>NZ_EQ973486.1:278896-303693 GCF_000158035.1 Bacteroides cellulosilyticus DSM 14838 | reverse complement strand
TCCTAAAAGACAAAGAATGAATAAGAGTAAATTGTTGATTTTTGCCCTGGCACTCCTACCTATAGGAAACATTGCGGCAGAAGAAGTAGATACCCTGAAAATAGTAGATGTTGAAGAGGTTCTCATTATTGCAGCACCTAAAGAAAACCGTAAGTTGCGCGAGCTACCCAATGCCGTCACCTTACTTTCGCAACAAGACATGCAAGCTGCACAAGTGAACTCCATAAAGAACCTGACAGCACTGGTCCCGAATATATTTATTCCTGATTACGGTTCGCGACTGACATCTGCCGTCTACATTCGTGGTATCGGTTCTCGCATCAATACTCCCTCCGTAGGCCTCTATGTTGACAATATACCTTATATAGATAAATCCGCATTCGATTTCAATTATTCCGACATCGAGCGTATTGATGTGCTGCGCGGTCCGCAGGGTACATTGTACGGACGAAATGCGATGGGTGGACTTATTAAAGTACATACCAAATCTCCTTTCTCTTATCAAGGTACTGACTTCCGGATAGGGGCAGGTACACACAATCAATACAATACTTCCGTCACTCACTATCACCGGATGAATGAGCGCTTTGCATTCTCGGCTGGAGGATTTTATGAATACGAAGGCGGTTTCTTCCGCAATGCAGCGCTCAACAATAAAAAGGTAGATAAAGGGCAGTCTGCCGGTGGACGTATCCGCGCCATCTACTTGCCCAGCGACAATTGGAAGCTCGACTTTAATGTAAGTTATGAATATGGTGACCAGGGCGGTTACCCGTATGGACTCTACAATAAAGAAACCGGAGATGTAGCCAAAACGGCTTACAATGATGAAAGTAGCTATTACCGCAACCTGTTGAATGCCGGACTTAATGTAGAGTACCAGGCACAGAATTTCACACTCAGTGCCGTAACCGGATATCAACATCTAAAGGATCGTATGTTTCTGGATCAGGATTTCACAGCTAAAAACACCTATACCCTCGAACAGAAGCAGCGCATCAACACCATCAGTGAAGAAATCGTAATGAAGAGCAAGGAAAGCCACCGCTGGCAATGGGCTACAGGCATTTTCGGTTTCTACCAATGGCTAAATACTACTGCACCGGTCACATTCAAAGAAGATGGTATGGCGATGATGGATCAGATGTTGGGAAACTTCATCCCTGCACTGGTTGAGGTACCGATGGGCCCCGGAAGAAATATGAACATCATGCCCGCACTGAAAGTAACCAGCGCCCGCCTGCCCATCAATGGAGACTTCAAGACACCGCTTCTGAACGGAGCTCTGTTCCACCAATCCACATTCAGAGATTTATTCGGTATCGATGGAGTATCATTCACCGCTGGCCTTCGACTGGACTATGAGAAAATGAAGATGGATTATAACTCCGGTACAGCAATGGACTACACCATAGGTATTACGGGCCAGATGATGATGAACGGAGCGCCCACAGGAAAGCCCATTTCCATGATGCCGGAAACAGCACTGACCGTCACCTCACGGTATCAAGGCTCCATCAGCAAGGATTATCTGCAACTATTGCCAAAGTTCGCCCTGCAATATGACTTCCCGAAGAACCTCGGAAATGTATACGCCACCGTCAGCAAAGGATATCGTTCGGGAGGATACAACATCCAGATGTTCTCCGACCTGTTGCAAGCGAGTCTGAAGAACGATATGATGAGGCTGACCAAAGATGAAATCATGTCCCAGGTTCCCGAAAACCTTAAAGATATGGTGAACTTTATACCCGATGCCGGCGAAAACCCGGATGCCCGGGCTGCCACCGTATATAAACCGGAACAAACCTGGAACTATGAAATAGGTACTCACCTAAACCTTTTCCAAAACCGTCTGCGTGCCGATGCCGCCCTGTTCTGGCTTGAAACGCGCGACCAGCAGATTTCCCGCTTCGCCCAGAGCGGACTTGGACGCGAGACGGTAAATGCAGGAAAGAGCCGCAGCCTGGGAGCAGAAATATCTCTGATGGGTGCAGTTACCACTAACTTTACCTTGACTGCAAGCTACGGTTATACTTATGCCACATTCAAAGATTACATAACAACCAACAGTAAATTAGAAGAAATAAGTTACAACGGCAACTATGTTCCTTTCGTTCCGAAGCACACCCTGAGCCTGGGCGGACAATACATTTTCCGCATCAACCCGGGACATTGGTTGGACCGTATTCAACTTAATGCCAACTACACTGGTGCAGGACGTATCTATTGGACCGAGCAGAATGATATCAGCCAAGCTTTCTACGGCACATTGAACGGACGCCTCAGCCTGCAAAAAGGCAACGGACAGATTGACTTCTGGGTTCGCAATGCACTGGATAAAGACTACGCTGCTTTCTACTTTGAAAGCATGGGCAACGGATTCATGCAGAAAGGCCGCCCCATACAGGCGGGAATCGAACTACGTTGCAGGTTCTGATAGAGATCATTACTTCCGTCCCCATACATCTCCCTAACCCGTTATGCAAAAGATGGCATCTTTTGTCGCAAAAGGTGGCATCTCTAACATCAAAAGATGGCATCTTTCGCAGCAAAAGATGCCATCTTTTACATTACATCTAAGCAGGAAAGAGGGGAAAAGTAAGTATCATAAGCATGAAAGGGTTAAGAGAACTTGCTACACCCTATTATTCATTGATAGCACCACAGCTTGGGCAAGGCCCTTTTTCTTTTAATTTCTGTCCGCAACGCCCGCAACGATAGCGGTAAATGACAAGTGTAGCACACATTCGCTTTAGGAAAAGCCCAAGGAAAACAACAAGGAAAATATAGCCGATATAGATTTGTGTAGTCAGTATAAAGAAGAAATAACAGAAGATACAACAAGATGCCAATCCCAACAGATAAAATACGGCAGCGGCAGGAGTCAACTGACGGAACAAGTCATCGAGTACTGCCAGCAGTACAATGATAAACAACCAGATGCTCAGCAAAAAGACCGAGAGAATAAACGGCACCTTGAAAGGTGAAAGCGTAGGATTAAAATAGAAATGTTCCCACGTTTCGGGCACAAAAACTTGCATCGTCTCATACACCGTAGCACTGAATGCCATCAACAGGCAGAGCAAAAGCGGATATACACTATCAATATCATTGAAATAAACAATCTTCAACTGCTTCCGACGGAACAAACGGAACACCCAGGCACCGACAAACAAGGCGAAAATAATCACGAAGTAAGAAGCATGCGTATCACTGAACAAGTAAATGAATTGTGAGATACTGTCCGTAGGTACAAAAGCTTGCATCATTTCCCGCTCCCCGATCCAGCCTTGTATCTCCTGGGAATGAGCCAGTTTTACCCAAACACTGTCCACACTATCAGCAGAATGAATGGCAAATTCGGCCACTACTACACGGTCTCCTCTATACAGAGTATTGTAGCAATCCTTCACCGGCAGACAGGCAAGCACCACGGAATCCTGCACCACTTCCAGATTCGTATTCAACGTATAATGCCGGTCGTAAAGGTAGGTCAGAGAGTCGCGGGTTTTATCACTGATACCTTCATCATCCAGATTGGGACGGGAGTAACGGCAGGAAACCAGACTGATAATAATCGCTATCACCACAGAGTAACACAGAGTTGCACGGAGTCTTTTCTGATATTTAAGAAACTCAGTGTTACTCTGTACCGCTCTGTGGTGATAACGAATATGTTCTCTCTTATTCCGCATATACTTTCATCTGACAATTCTTACAATCAAACTCCAAGCGGAAGCGCTTACCATCAGTTCCTTGCAAATAATAAGGCTCCCGATAAGGTGAACGTCCCTTCTGATAAGTAGGGCACCAACCCATACTATAACGCAAACAATGCTTGCAGAACATTAAAACAGCACCCGGTACAGATTGTTTCTCATAAGCCGGAGCTACGGTAGCAATGCCGTGATCGGTATAGAAAGAGGCGGCACGGGTATTCATTACATTACCGAGGTACGTTAATGAAGTAGCGGAAGCTGTTGTCTTAGAAGAAGTTCCCGACAAAGGGAAAGCATGAGTTGTAGGTTTCCAGACTGCCACTTCCTGCCGATAATTAATACGGCGAACGGTAACCAGCTTGTCTACGGCTTGACGGCGCCAATCGGCTACTACGGAAGCGGGAAGAAACCAGTTATCTGAAAAGCGGATTTCTATGGCGGAATTTGTTTCAGGCGAACGATTATCCGCTAATATGCCGGCTTCAAAAGGAGTATTTCCCAATTTACTGAGTTGAGTACGCAGATTATCTGCCTGCGGGGTACGGGCAGGTTCTTTCTGATGAGGGAAAGAAAGTGTAACGCTATTATCATCCTCATCCGTGACAGTCAGAGCAAAGCCGAAGGCAGTATCTGCCAAAAGCAAGGATACGGAAATCTTTCGTTCGGAAGACTTACGTGCCAGCAACTTCTCAAACTCCTGGTCATAGTTACGGTAAAGCACAGTACGCGGACGGATACAAGGCATCTCACCTGCCGGATAGAGTTTATTTCCATCTACACGGTTGATACGGAAGCCTTGCAGGCGTCCTTGCCCATCGATATAACAAACACCGTCACCGTTGTTGAATGATTTCAATCCGGCTACTGTGAGGTAGTTTCCGCGTTGTTCCTTCATGGTGCCCATCTCTTCACCGAGGGATTTCGGAGTATCGAAAGAGAAGATTTCTTCACTGCGTCCGTGCAGGAAATAATGCGTAAATCCACGACTAAAACTTTTATCTAACTGGGGACGGAATGTATAATTACAAGTACCGGAAGAGGCCCGGGCGTATTCTTTACGGCGTGTAAAGATAGCATCCAGCTTTTGGCGGTAAGCAGCCGTAACATTCTTTACGTAAGAAACATCTTTCAGACGGCCTTCTATCTTGAGCGAAGTGGCACCTGCATCAAGTAACTCTTCCAGAATATCACTCTGATTCAAATCTTTGAGAGATAGCAAATGCTTATCACGTACAATTACTTTTCCGTCGGCATCCACCAGACTGAAAGGCAAACGACAGAATTGTGCACATTCTCCCCGGTTGGCACTACGTCCGAAACGAGCCTGGCTGACATAACATTGCCCGCTATAACTAACGCAAAGTGCTCCATGTACAAATACTTCCAACGGCACTTCCGGACAAGCTTTATGAATATGGCTGATTTCCTGAAGGGAAAGCTCACGTGCCAATACTACTTGCCGGAAACCAGCTTCTGCAAGGAAACGTACTTTCTCCGGTGTACGGTTATCCATTTGCGTACTGGCGTGCAAGGGAATAGGCGGCAGGTTTAAGCGAGTGATTCCCATGTCTTGCACAATGAGGGCATCTACTCCCGCACGATACAAATCCCAAATCATTTTCTCCGTCTCTGCCAGTTCTTCTTCTTTTAAGATAGTATTGACAGTCACATAAATCCGGGCATTATATAAATGGGCATGAGCCACCAAAGCAGCTATATCTTCCAACGAATTGCCGGCTGCTGCACGTGCGCCAAACTTAGGTGCACCGATATACACTGCATCCGCACCGTGGTTAATAGCTTCAATGCCACATTCCATGTTCTTGGCAGGGGCTAGTAACTCTATCTTCCGTTGCTTTATCATATCGTTTTAGTTACAAGTTACAGGCTACAAGCTACGAGTGATACGCTATACACCGCAAGGTCTTGTCACTCGTAGCCCGTAGCTTGTAGCTACTTTATATCGTTAATATTATACGGAGTTTCCTGATAAACGAAATAGTTCAACCAATTAGAGAACAGCAGATTGGCATGGGCACGCCAACGTACCATCACTCCTTTATCCGGATCATTATCCACATAATAATTACGAGGTATTTCAATAGGTAGACCTTTATCTACATCCCTGCGATATTCCGTATCCAGCGTCAGTGGAGAGTATTCCGAATGTCCGGTAACAAAGAACTCACGTCCACCACGTGCTACCACTAGGTGTACGCCTGCATCTTCCGATTCCGAAAGTAAAGTAAGTTCCGGCACTTTCAAGATATCTTCTTTCCGTACTTCCGTATGACGGCTATGGGGTACATAGAACATATCATCGAAACCACGGAAAATAGCGTGTAACGGATCTAAAGGACGATGCTCGAATATGCCGAACATTTTCTTATCCAACGCATACTTGGGTACTCCATAATGATGATAAAGTCCGGCCTGTGCAGCCCAACATATATAAAGGGTGGACGTAACATGCGTACGCGCCCAATCGAATATTTCCATTATTTCATCCCAGTAAGTCACCTCTTCGAAATCCAATTGTTCTACAGGAGCACCGGTGATAATCATACCGTCGTACTTCTCGCCACGCATCTTTTCAAAGTCAGTATAGAATGTCTGCATGTGTTCTACAGGCGTATTCTTTGATGTATGACTCTTGATTTTCATGAACGAGATTTCCACTTGAAGCGGTGTATTGGAGAGCAAACGCACAAGATCTGTCTCCGTGGTAATCTTCAAAGGCATCAAGTTCAGGATAACGATGCGCAACGGACGGATGTCCTGTTGCGTGGCGCGGGAGTTGTCAATAACAAATATGTTCTCTTCTTTCAGCAACTCTATCGCCGGCAGCTTATCAGGTAAATTTAATGGCATAAGTTATCAGATTATCTTTAATTTAGAGTACAAAGGTACTGATAATTTTGAAATCTCCCGCGAAAGAATGAAAATGTAGGGACAAAAGCTATTCATTTATTCACTTCATACAAAGGAAGATAAAAATACTTTTAACAGAAACTAGTTTATTCTTTCAGATATTTAGATTATTATTTTACCTTTGTCAACCAACAGAGTTAATGAACATTGAAAAACATTAAGATGGAATAGAACTGGAATTCAAGCGTGAATTCAATTAATTAGCATCCCAAAGCCACAGACTTTCTTATACCAATTATGGTCCTTACCCACCTCAGATATTCCGATGCTTTAATTAACAGATAGAGCTACGTACTAACTAGAAATACAACAATTGTATTTCATAAAATAGCAGCAAATGAGCAAAACAACTATTAAAAGTAACAGATTGATTTCTGTTTTATTATGTTCTCTTTTTCTACCTATTTCTTCTTGTGTCAATAAGTTAGATTCAGAGACTTCTCCAGGAACTACCCCTATCACATTTTCAACAAAGATCAATAAAACGAGTACACGAGTGACAAATACAACCTTCGAGAAAGGAGATAAAGTGGGATTATACGCAATGCTATCCTCCACTTCTATTGCAGAAGAAAGGTATATCAACAATTTGCAGTTAGAATGTACAGGAAGTAGTACGCTTATCCCCCAAAAAACAGTTTTCTATCCGGTAGGAGATGCAACTCTTGACTTTATCAGTTATTCCCCTTACCTACCAACAGAGATATCTGCCAATTCTTCCATTATTCCAATCTCTATACAGTCAGATCAAAGCAATCCTATTAAACGTTCACAATCAGATTTTCTAATCGCAACACAGTCAAAAGTGGCAAGTAGTGAAAAAGCTGTTGAACTGAAGTTCTATCATAAATTAGTCAAATTCAACATAACACTTACCCCCAAAGGAGATGAAACTGTTGAAAGTTTACTAAGTGCTAATCCACGAATCATTGCTACCGGATTCTATAATAAAGCCGACTATAATTTGACCACAGGGGAATTTACAAATCATAAAGAAGAAACAGATATTATTCCTTACGGAACATGGAGTATAAAAAACGGGAAACTCATAGGAAAAGAGATTATCATTATTCCTCAAGACATAAAATCCGATATACAATCATTCGTCATGGACTGGAACGGACAACTATACACATGCCCAATGCCGGAATTAACAATGACAGAAAATACACAATGTGACCTGGACATAGCAGCCATGCAGACTACCAGTCATATATTGACAGGAATAACCGGCAACATAGAAGACTGGACATCTGTTGAAGGTAAGGAAACAGATAATAGCGGTAAAACTACAGCAATACATATTGCCGCATTATCTTTTACCCAATCAAATGTTTATAAAGTATATAGTAGCGGTAAACCTATTGTAGAAATTTGCAAAGAGTATCTTAGGTCAGATAATATTAGTTCACAAGCAATCACTATTTATCCTATCGGAACCGATGAACAAAGCGACCTTACTAATGGAACTGTACTACAACTATTAGATGATGAAAGAGAGATCAATGGAGGAAAAATAAGTTGGAATACAGAAGATAATTCGTTTACATATACTACAGGTACTTCTGGAAAAATTGATAAATTCTATCTGAATGAATCAGGAATAATCACATTAATAAAACCCGAAAAGCCTTTGGATATAAATGTTATACGACATACGATTAGAGATATCAGGAATGGAACTTTAAAAGAATATCCTATAGTAAAAATAGGCATACAATATTGGATGCAGAAAGACTTGTGCGCAACTACATACAGAAATGGCACTCCTCTTACTAAACAAGTAGAATTAGGCAAGGGAGCGGGTTATTTTAAACCCGAAAAAGATGAAATATACTTCTATAATGGAGAAGCTATATTAGCTGGTAACTTAGCTCCAGAAGGATGGAAAATACCTAATAACGGAAATTGGGATTCACTAAGGCAGTATATCAAGAATGATATTTCTGTTTTAAAAACAGGAGATTGGATACCATTTAAGGCGGGAGATATCGTATCCCCTGCCACTAATGAGACTGGATTAAGTTTTTATCCTTACGGAGTGTATACAGAAAGTGGAAATAAAACAGCTTTGATAAATGAGTCTGCCGCAGCTTTCTATTGGATAGGAGATGACGTGAATGGATTGACAGAAACCGTTATTTTCATGAAAAGTACATCAAACGATATTAACGACACTGGCAGTAATAAAGTGAAAGATAAAGATTATTATATAGCTGTTCCTATACGTTGTATAAAAGAATAGCCCAACAATAAAAGCATATCTCATTTCTTTTTCGTATTTTTGTTCCCAATGTACAAATAAGTTTTGTTCACCGAACAAAGACAACGAAAAAGAAATGAGAATTATCGACCTGATACACAGCAACGAGAAGACAGCTTTCTCTTTTGAAATACTGCCACCGCTGAAAGGCACAGGCATCGAAAAGCTGTACGACACCATAGATACTTTACGGGAATTTGACCCGAAATACATCAATATCACCACACATCGCAGCGAATATGTGTATAAAGATCTGGGAAACGGTTTGTTTCAGCGCAATCGCTTGCGCCGCCGCCCAGGGACTGTTGCCGTAGCTGCCGCTATCCAAAACAAATATAATATTACTGTAGTTCCGCATCTTCTTTGCAGTGGTTTCACCCGCGAAGAAACGGAATATGTACTGCTCGATCTGCAATTCCTGGGTATTACCGACTTACTGGTGTTACGTGGGGATAAAGCAAAACATGAGTCCGTCTTCACTCCCGAAGGCGATGGTTACCACCATGCCATTGAATTGCAAGAACAGATCAATAACTTCAATAAAGGTATTTTCGTAGATGGCTCGGAAATGAAAGTGACCAATACACCATTTTCCTATGGCGTGGCATGTTATCCCGAAAAACACGAAGAAGCTCCCAATATTGACACTGATATCTACTGGCTGAAAAAGAAAATGGAAGCCGGTGCAGAATATGCAGTCACACAGCTTTTCTATGATAACCAGAAATACTTCGACTTCGTAGAACGTGCCCGGAAAGCCGGAGTTACCATTCCCATCATTCCAGGTATCAAACCGTTCAAGAAAATATCTCAAATCAGCATGATACCCAAGACATTCAAAGTGGACTTGCCCGAAGAACTGGCATACGAAGCGATGAAATGCAAAACGGATGAAGAAGCCAAACAAGTAGGCATCGAATGGTGTGTTAAGCAATGTAAGGAATTAGTGGAACATGGAGTACCTAGTATTCACTTCTACTCCATCGGTGCAGTGGACAGTATAAAAGAAGTTGCAAAACTGGTATACTAGGGGAAGTTGAAAGTTGAGAATGGAAAGTTGAGAGTTGGAGTAATCTAATTGGTAATTAGTAATTGATAATTAAATTATATATAATATCGTGTTTTTCAAAGAGGTAATAGGACAAGAAGCAGCCAAACTGCGACTCCGGCAGGAAGTGCAAGAGGGGCGTATTCCTCATGCTCAGCTCTTCTGCGGTCCATCGGGAGTGGGAAAACTTCCGTTGGCAATGGCTTATGCCCGTTACATCTGTTGCCCAAACCGTACAGATACAGACGCCTGTGGTACTTGTCCCTCCTGCGTAAAGTGGAATAAGCTGGTACATCCGGATGTACATTTCGTCTTTCCCATCGTAAAAAAAGGAAAGAAAGAAGTGTGCGATGATTATATAGCTGACTGGCGCCATCTGGTGCTGAACAGCCCTTATTTCAGTCTAAACCACTGGCTAAATGAGATGGATGCTGAAAACGGGCAAGCCATCATCTATGCAAAGGAGAGTGACGAGATAGTGCGCAAGCTCAGTCTGAAATCAAGCGAAGGTGGCTACAAGGTTACTATCGTCTGGCTACCGGAGAAAATGCACGTAGTTTGTGCCAATAAGTTATTGAAACTTCTGGAAGAGCCTCCCGAAAAGACAGTATTCCTATTGATATCCGAAACTCCGGACATGATACTGCCAACAATCCTGAGCCGTACGCAACGTTTCAACATCCGTAAAATAGAAGAAACGGATATTGCCAACGCCTTGCAACAGAAATACGGCGTACGTCCTAATGATAGTTTCACCTTGGCGCATCTTGCCAACGGTGACTTTATCAAAGCATTGGAAACCATCCACCTAAACGAAGAAAATGAACTGTTCTTTGAACTCTTTGTCAGCCTCATGCGTCTTTCCTATCAACGGAAGATACGTGAAATGAAACAATGGAGTGAGCAGCTGGCAGGCATGGGACGTGAACGACAGAAGAACTTTCTGACATACGCCCAGCGTATGATACGCGAGAATTTCATCTATAACCTGCATTGCAAAGAGATGAGTTACATGACTTTACCCGAACAAAACTTTGCGACCCGCTTCGCCCCTTTTATCAACGAACGGAATGTAATGGGAATGATGGATGAATTGAGCGAAGCGCAGATACATATTGAGCAAAATGTAAATGCAAGGATGGTCTTTTTTGATTTTTCATTGAAAATGATAGTTCTACTGAAACAGTAGAAATCAGATATATAGTAGTAATCTCAATCATAAATAAAAAAATGGATTTTAAACTACATAACGGAAGCGGAAGTCTCTGCTGCAAAAGTTGCGGCAGGCAAGACAAGCAACTGAACACCTACGACTGGCTGGCCGATATTCCCGGAAACGGAGAAGAAAGCGATCTGGTAGAAGTTCAGTTCAAGAATACCCGCAAAGGATATTTCCGCAATAGCAACCATATACCTCTTGAAAAGGGCGACATCGTGGCCGTAGAAGCAACACCGGGACATGACATCGGTGTGGTGACCCTAACCGGACGCCTTGTTCCGCTACAAATGAGAAAAGCTAACATCAAGTCTGAGGCTGATATCAAGCGCATCTACCGTAAAGCCAAACAGGTAGATATGGACAAATACAATGAAGCCAAAGGACGCGAACATAACACCATGATACGCGCCCGACAGATTGCCCTCAACCTGAATCTCAACATGAAAATCGGTGATGTGGAATATCAGGGAGACGGTAACAAAGCTATTTTCTATTATATTGCCGATGAGCGTGTAGACTTCCGCCAGCTGATCAAGGTATTGGCAGATGCTTTCCATGTCCGCATTGAAATGAAGCAAATTGGCGCACGTCAGGAAGCCGGACGAATTGGTGGTATCGGCCCTTGTGGACGCGAGCTCTGCTGTGCCACCTGGATGACCTCTTTCGTGTCAGTATCCACAAGTGCCGCCCGTTATCAGGATATTTCTCTCAATCCGCAAAAACTGGCAGGACAATGTGCCAAACTGAAATGCTGTCTCAACTATGAAGTGGACTGCTATGTAGAAGCTCAGAAACGTCTTCCTTCCAGGGAGATCGAGTTGGAAACCAAAGACGGTACTTTCTATTTCTTCAAGGCAGATATTCTAAGCAATCAGATAACCTACTCTACCGACAAGAACATTCCTGCCAATCTGGTAACAATCAGTGGTAAGCGTGCATTTGAAATCATCGGTATGAACAAACGGGGTACTAAGCCAGAAAGTCTTGTAGAAGAAGCACGCCAAGTGGAACCCAAGAAGCCGATAGATTTGTTGGAACAGGAAAGCTTAACCCGCTTTGACCGTAGTCGTAAAGGTAAAAATGGCGGAGAAAATAACGGTGGCGGGAATGGAAACAGCGGTAATAACAACCGCAAGAAAAAGAAAAAAGGAAATCCGAATCAACCTGGAGATCAACAATCCAGACCACGCCCACAAGGTGAACCACGCCCACAAGGTACTCCCAGACCACAAGGCGAGCAACCAAGGCAACAGGGGAACCAACCCAGACAACAAGGCGATCAGGTCAGACGCAACAAGCAAAAAAATCGTGAACGAGGAGATGGACAACGTGTTGATAGAGGTCCCAGACCCAACAATCCACCCAGACCACAAGGAGAGAAACCAGCCGGAAATGAAAAACCAGCCCAAGAATAAAACATCTCTCCTGAAGAGTTTAATACTGCTGTTCATCGCAAGCCTCTACACAGCCTGCGATGAACAGACTGTATATCATTCTTTTCAATCCCTGCCAACGGAAGGCTGGCAGCGGAATGACACACTATTCTTCAATGTTTCGGTTGCAGACTCCGTTACACTCTACAATGTATCCGTAGAAGTAAGAAACCGGAACAATTATCCATATCAGAATTTGCCCTTACTCATCTACTACGACAGCCCGGAAGTCCCAAATATCAAGCGGGATACATTGGAGCTGCGACTTGCTGACAATGCAGGTATTTGGTTAGGAGATGGCTGGGGTGGGTTATATCAATCAACTCTCCCAGCAGGTTTCATCCGTATTGGAAAAGCCGGGGAATACCGCTTCAAAATTATACACCTTCTACCGGACGAAGTTCTTCCCGGTATCAATGATGTAGGAATCAAATTAAAACGCTGACAGTCTCTTTTTACGTCCTGCATCAATCCGCAGGAAGATGAACAGCAAGATGGTGAATCCCCAAAGCGAAGAACCGCCATAACTAAAGAATGGCAACGGAATACCAATCACAGGTGTCAATCCCAGCACCATGCCTACATTAATAAATAAGTGGAACAGGAATATACTAACGACCGAGTACCCATAGACTCGACCAAAAGTAGACGGTTGCCGCTCCGCCACAGCAATCAGACGGAGTATTAATATAAGAAATAAGAGTAGCACGGCAGTAGAACCTATAAATCCTTCTTCTTCACCTACCGTACAGAAAATAAAGTCCGTATCTTGTTCGGGTACATATTTCAGCTTAGTCTGAGTACCGTTTAGGAATCCCTTTCCTGTCAGGCCACCGGAACCGATAGCTATCTTCGACTGGTTGACATTGTATCCGGCACCAGCCAGATCTTCTTCCATGCCTAATACCACCTTGATACGTATCTGCTGGTGAGGCTCCAATACTTTATTAAAGAAGTAATCACTGGAATATAAGAAACCGATAGAACCGATAGCAAACATACCTATCAGGAAATAACTAAGATGACGCTCACTTAACGAAAGGAAAATAAGGTACCCAACTACCAGCATACACAGTCCCCATTGCACCCAAACCAAATTAAACGGAGTCACATATTCCGATATAAAATAAGCGATTAACAACACTCCAATGGTAACTAACAATATATTGCGTACCGGTTCCCATTTCTTCTTATAAACCCACACCATTCCTGCCGCAGACAGCAAGACCATCGAAAGTACTGCAAACTCCCCTATCGGCGTCGGCGTATCGGCAATAAACACCTGATCAAAACGAATACCTACCACAAAGTAAACTACCGCGCACACTCCGGAAAACAGTACCACACCCGGCATCCCCTCCCGATACAGAACCAAAAAGAAAGCAGTATATACCAACGCTGAGCCAGTCTCCCGCTGCAAGATAATAAGTATCATCGGGAACAAAATAAGGAAAACCATCATCAAGATATTCTTCCAGTTCTTCATGGTGAACGAATAGGAATTCATATACTTGGCAAGAGCCAGCGCCGTAGCAAACTTGGCGAACTCCGCCGGCTGCAAACTTACCGGCCCCATGACCAGCCACGACCTCGATCCCTTCGTATCAGGGGCTATAAAGATAGTGACCACAAGTAATATGGCAAGTCCTATATAAATCAGATAGGCAAACATATCATAAACGCTGTCTTCAAGCATCAACAACACAAATCCCAATCCGAAAGAGCAAATGATCCAAACCAGTTGCTTACCTGCACGAGTGGAGAAATCCCAGAAGTCGCGGTCACCATAATCATAGCTTGCCCCGCAAACGCTAAACCAACCGAATGCAATCAGAATCAAGTAAACACAGATCGTTACCCAATCCAGTGATTTCCATATACTATCTCTCCTCGTCACCATACATTATCACACGATTACTCATTTCTTCCGCTCTTTCCTCGCTGGCAGGCGAAAGTTTTCCATTCAAATACTGTTCCATCATTAAAGCACCATAAGGTACTCCATAGGTTGCACCCCAACCACCATTCTCCACATAAACGGCAATAGCGATCTTCGGCTTGTCCATCGGGGCAAAACCTATAAATGCAGAATGGTCATGTCCGCGATTCTGTGCCGTACCCGTCTTTCCACAGACTTCTACACCCGGCAGTATGGTTCCGGCTATACGGCAAGTAGCACTTCCGGTAACTCCCGTAACAGCCGCCCGCATACCTTCTACAATTTCTTCATAATAAGAACGATCAATAGAAGTGTAACGACGCTCCCGATAGGTACTATCCAATTCTGCATCCTGAATATCCTTCACAATATGCGGAGTCACAAAATAACCACGATTGGCAATGGTGGCCGCTAAGTTTGCCATTTGCAAAGGTGTACTTAAAACTTCACCCTGACCGATAGAAATACTGATTACCGTCAATCCATTCCATGATCCACGATAGGCCTTATCATAAACACCTGCATTAGGAATAAATCCACGTTTCTCACCCGGCAAATCCGTTCCCAGCTTATAACCAAATCCTTGAGAAACCATGTGATCTTTCCATACAGTAAGCGCATTCTGTGGTGAACCGTATTTCTTATCACCAAACATGCGATAAAGCCCCCAACAAAAATAAGCATTACACGAAGTGGCAATAGCAGGTATCAGCGGAAGAGGTGATCCATGCCCGTGGCATCCCACACGCAGACCTCCATAAATGAATCCGTGAGAACAAGGAAACGATGTGGATGGCTGTATAATACCTTCCTGTAAGAATGTCAGCGCCTGCGCTGTTTTGAAAGTAGACCCCGGAGGATAGACACCCATAATAGCACGATTCAGCAAAGGTTTCTGTTTATCTCTCTGCAGCATATTATGATTTTTACCACGTTGGCGGCCAATCATCAAGTGCGGATCAAAGTTCGGAGCAGACACCAGACAAAGGATCTCCCCCGTTTCCGGCTCAATAGCCACAATTGCACCGATTTTATTTTTCATCAGACGCTCACCTAACATCTGCAAATCAATATCCAACCCTAATTTCAGGTTCTTACCAGGTATGGATGGGCGATCTAGTTTCCCATCCATATAGTGGCCCTGAATACGTCCGTGCGCATCACGAAGCAAAACCTCTACTCCTTTTTCGCCACGCAGGTATTTCTCGTATGACTTTTCTATACCTTGCTTACCCACATAATCACCGCGAATGTAATAGTCGTCAGCCTCAATATCTCTCATTGAAACCTCACCGATATCTCCCAAAGCATGTCCGGCAGAATTATAAGTGTATTGCCGGATAGTACGTCTCTGAATATAAAAACCCGGGAATTTAAAGAGTTTTTCCTGGAATACACCGCACTCTTCCGCCGAGAGCTGCGTCATAAAAACCTGATGCGTATATCTGGAATAACCGGGATTCATCCAGCGGTTCTTCACATCTTTCATTCGCTTCAGCAGCTGTTCTTTCGTAATATTCAGTGTGCGGCAAAAATCGAGAGTATCCAGTTCCGTCACCTCTCGCGGCACGAATGTGATATCATACGCAGGTTGATTGAACACCAGTAATTTTCCATTGCGGTCATAAATAGCACCGCGCGAAGGATACTGGATTTTATTAAGGAAAGCGTTACTATCTGCATTCTTCTTGTAAGTATCAGTCATGATCTGCAACACAAAAAGACGCATGATATAAATGATAACAATCACAATTGCTACCCCACCTATCACAAATTTCCGCTTTTCGAGTGTATAATCTTTTGCCATCTTACTTCTTCTTCACTCCTTCTATAGCCATGATACAGGTTATAGTCAGCAACGCACTTGCCACAATTCTCAGCAGCAACGTTCCGATATGGGCGAACGAAAAGAATTCTATGGTAAGTAATATTGCATGATGAATAAAAACGCTAACAACCAAATACTTCAGGAAAGGTATAATTCCCATCGATTTTATCGAAGGAACTATATTCTCAAACGCATCCCGCGGCACAAACAGGCGTAGGAATGTAGGACGCAGAAAAGCCAGTGCCACCGTAGCTGCAGCATTCATACCCGGCGTATCCGAAAAGATATCCACCGTCAGTCCCAGAAAAAACGCCCACAACATCAAAGTATTCCGTGGTGTTTCCGACTCAAATTTCAGTATGAGATAAATATATAGAAAAGGAGTGGCATATCCGGCAATATGCACATTATTCAGTATCAGTACCTGCAATAGTACCAAACCGATAAACCAACCTATTTTATGCAGATAATTGAGAACCAATTTGATTTACAATTTACAATTTACGATTTACAATTGGGGCTACTCCCCTACCATTTATCACTCCTATCCCTCTATCACCTTATCACTCCATCACTTCCCTTCTTCCTTCTCCAGCATCTTCTGCTCCTCTTGTCCGGTACGGGCAATCACCCGAACGTTGCTCACCTTTCCGAAATCCGTGGCCAGTTTTATCTTCAACAGATAAGAGAGACCGTCGTGAGAATCAGACATATCATCCACCGTTCCCACCATGATGCCTGCAGGAAATACTGTAGAATACCCACTTGTCACCACCGTATCACCCAGATTAAACTCTGCATGGCGAGGTAAATCTTTCAGATAAGCATAACGAGAGTCTCCATATTCCCACTTTAAATAACCGAAATATTCACTGCCCACAATCTTGCAACTGATGCTCGATTTACTGTTCAGCAATGGAATAACGGTAGAGTAATGCGGAGAAGTCTTATAGACAATGCCCACTACTCCGTTGGCATCTACCACTCCCATTTCCGGACGGATACCCGCAGAGGTTCCTTCATCAAGGGTGATATAGTTATCCACCCGGTTCAGACTATTCTTGATGACATTCGCTTTGAAAATATGGTATTCGTCCGGTTCGAGCCGTTCCAGGCTATACAACCGAACAGAGTCCATTCCTTTATTTTTCAGCGTTTTCTCCAGAAAAGCCACCCGCTGCTCCAACCACATATTACGGTCGAGCAAGTCTTCATTGACAGATTTCAGATGGAAATAAGAAGTAATAGTTCCCGAAACATCGTAAACTTTCCCCGCCACACTGTTGGCAGATGTGAAGAACACACTCTGCTGATAGTAGTTGAAACGAAACAATAAAACAAAACTGGCTGCCTCTAACAGTAGAAAGAGGAACCAGTAGTTGTATTTAATAAGAAAGTTCAGTAAATTTCGCATATGGCTTTATCATCTCATCAGGAATGAGAAACGATCCACATTCTTCAGCGCCACACCCGTACCTTTGGCAACAGCATGCAGGGGATCCTCAGCAATATGGAACGGAATGTTAATCTTATCAGTCAAACGCTTATCGAGTCCGCGGAGCAATGCACCACCACCTGCCAGATAAATACCATTGTGCACGATATCGGCATACAGTTCGGGAGGTGTATTTTCCAACGCGTTCAAGATAGCGGTTTCAATCTTCGAGATTGATTTCTCCAGACAGTGCGCTACTTCCTGATAGCATACAGGCACTTCCATAGGCAGAGCCGTGATACGGTTCGGTCCGTGAACGATATAATCTTCGGGGGCGTCTTCACCAAGTTCAGTCAGGGCTGCACCCGCATTGATCTTAATACGTTCGGCCATACGCTCGCTGACCTTCACATTGTGCTGACGGCTCATATACTCCTGAATGTCCGCAGTAAAGTCATCACCCGCTATGCGGATGGAATTATTGGCTACGATGCCACCCAAGGAGATAACGGCAATTTCCGTAGAACCACCACCTATATCTACAATCATGTTTCCTTCCGGAGCTTCCACATCGATACCGATACCGATAGCGGCAGCCATAGGTTCGAAAATCAGGTAGACGTCACGTCCGCCGGCATGCTCGGCAGAGTCGCGCACGGCACGCAGCTCCACTTCAGTACTACCCGAGGGGACACCGATAACCATACGGAGCGAAGGAGAGAACAGACGGTTGCGATTATTCACCATCTTTATCAAACCGCGTATCATCTGCTCGCAAGCATAGAAATCGGCAATTACACCGTCGCGAAGCGGACGGATGGTACGTATGTTTTCATGGGTCTTTTCGTGCATCATCTTTGCCTTATCACCCACGGCAATCATCTTATCGGTGCGACGGTCGAGAGCTACCACCGAAGGCTCATCCACCACAATCTTACCATTGGTTGTAATAATGGTATTGGCGGTACCAAGGTCCATCGCTATTTCTTGTGTAAAAGAGAATAATCCCATGCGAATATTTATGATTTATGAATTATGATTTATAATTTATGGATGATAATGAGGGCGCTTACAACTCTTGCTGTTCAGCGGTCATAACTCATAAATTATAAATCATAAATCTAATTAGTGTTTGAAATGACGAATTCCTGTGGTCACCATCGCGATGCCATGTTCGTTGCAATAGTCGAACGAAAGCTGATCCTTGATGGAACCACCCGGTTGAATAACTGCGGTCACACCTTCATTTCCGGCAATCTCCACACAGTCGGGGAAGGGGAAGAAAGCGTCGGATGCCATCACGGCACCTTTCAGGTCGAAGCCGAAGTTCTTGGCTTTTTCGATGGCCTGCTTCAAAGCATCCACACGTGAAGTCTGTCCCACACCGCTTGCCAGCAATTGCTTGCCTTTAGCCAGTACAATAGCGTTGGACTTACTGTTCTTCACAATCTTGTTAGCAAAGAGCATGTCTTCTATTTCCTGTGCGGTAGGTGCTTTCGTGGTTGCAGTTTTCAAATCTTCAGGCTTCTCGATGTTCAGGTCGCGGTCCTGTACCAACACACCATTCAAGAGAGAACGGAACTGCTTCTTAGGCAGTGCGGCAGGCTTGCGAACCAGAATAATACGGTTTTTCTTCTGTCCCAAGATTTCCAATGCGTCTACATCGTAATCAGGAGCGATAATTACCTCAAAGAAGATTTTATTGATTTCCTCAGCAGCGTCCTTATCGATCACTCCGTTTGTGATGAGCACACCACCAAAAGCGGAAACCGGGTCACCGGCCAATGCATCATTCCATGCTTCGAGCACCGTGGGGCGTGAAGCCAGACCGCAAGCATTGTTATGCTTCAATACGGCAAACGTAGTCTCCTCAAATTCATCGATCAGGTCAACGGCTGCATTGATATCGAGCAGGTTGTTGTAAGAGATTTCCTTTCCGTGAATCTGGTCGAACATAGCTTCCAGATTTCCGTAGAAGTGACCCTTCTGATGCGGGTTCTCGCCGTAGCGCAAAGTCTTCTGATTATTGGCAGAGCAACGGAATGCAGAACCTTCTTCGCCATCGAAGTAGTTGAAGATGGCTGAATCGTAATGGGAAGAAACGGAAAACGCCTCTTTGGCAAACCAACGGCGTTCTTCCAGCGAAGTGGTAGCTCCATGTTCCATCAGCATATCGCGGAACGGCTGGTATTGTGCCTGAGAAGCGATGATAACCACATCATTGTAATTCTTGGCAGCTGCACGGATCAGTGAGATACCGCCTATATCTATTTTCTCGATAATAGTCGGCTCGTCGGCACCGGAAGCTACGGTAGCTTCAAACGGATACAAATCAACGATAACGAGGTCTATTTCGGGAATTTCATATTTTTCTATCTGTTGCATATCCTGTTCCAGTCCGCGACGGCAGAGAATACCACCGAACACTTTCGGATGCAGGGTCTTCACACGTCCACCCAGGATAGAGGGATACGTGGTCAAGTCTTCCACTGCTTTACAGGGATACCCCAGTGATTCTATAAACTGACGAGTTCCGCCTGTTGACAGAAACTCAACTCCTTCTTCATGCAGTTTGGTGATGATTTCGTCCAAACCTTCCTTATGATAAACCGATACTAAAGCGGTTTTAATTCTTTTTGTTTCAGACATGGAATTGCGTATATAAGTATTTGATGCGCAAAGGTACTAAAAATGTTTATTTGCACACATACTCAAACACAATAAATTAGGTATAATTAAAAAAGGCAGCAATCCTGTTTAGGATTTACTGCCTTAGTTCATAATCTTCCGCTCTGATGAGCTTGTTTATTTCAGGTAATGAAATAATTTGTTTCCCCGCATGAAACTATTACCAGATAGAGATGCGTTCTTCTACCGGTACATACATCGGATCTTTCTCCGTAATGCCAAATGCATCATACCATGCAGCAATGTGCGGCAACGCAGCGTCTACACGCCATTTGCCCAAAGAGTGTACATCGATCTTCGTCAATTGCAGGATGGCTTCGGGACGGGTATTGTTAGCCCAAACATTGGCATAAGCCAGGAAGAAGCGTTGTTCGGGAGTGAAACCGTCTTTTACTTCCAGCGGAGCGGCAGCGGTAGCCTTCTTGAATGCCTGATAAGATACTTGCAAGCCTCCGTGGTCGGCAATGTTCTCACCCAGTGTCATACGACCGTTGGCATGTACCCCCGGTGCAACTTCGATGCTGTCAAAGAAAGCAACCATTACATCGGCACGTTTCTCGAAGTTCTTAGCATCTTCTTCCGTCCACCAGTCTTTCAGATTACCGTCTTTGTCGTACTGGCGACCTTGGTCGTCGAAGCCGTGTGTCATCTCATGACCGATTACAACACCGATTGCACCATAATTGAAGGCATCGTCAGCATTCATATCGAAGAACGGATATTGCAGGATACCGGCAGGGAAACAGATTTCGTTCGTTGTCGGGTTGTAATAAGCGTTTACGGTCTGCGGAGTCATCAACCACTCGTCCTTGTCTACCGGTTTGCCGGCTTTGGCAACCATTTCGGCATAGTTCCACAGGTTGGCACGCTTGATATTGTTCCAGTAAGAGTCGTCCTTGATCTCCAACGTTGAGTAGTCTTTCCACTTATCAGGATAACCGATCTTCACGTGGAAAGTAGCCAGTTTTTCCTGTGCTTTCAGCTTGGTTTCGTCGCTCATCCAGGCAAGGTTGTTGATGCGTTCGCCCAGGCTGGTCTGAAGGTTCTTCACCAAAGATATCATACGTTCCTTGGCAGCGGCAGGGAAGTATTTCTCTACATACATTTGTCCCACGGCTTCACCCAGTGCGGAGCTCACTACAGAAACGGCAGTCTTCCAGCGGGGTTGCATTTCCTGCGTTCCAGACATGGTGCGTTCGTAGAAGTCAAAGTTCTGCTGAGCCATCTCGTCATTCAATGCGCTGGCGGCAGAGTCAATCAACTTCCATTGCAGGTAAAGGACTTGCTGATCAACAGGTAAGGTGTTAAGGATGTTAGCAGCTTCAGCTACCGAAGCAGGCTGGCCGACAATGATTTCTTTCACATCTGTCAGTCCAAGACCTGAAAGGTAAGCGTCCCAGTTGAAAGTAGGATAATTCTTCTTCACCTCTTCCATGCTCATCTTATTGTAGTTAGCATGCGGGTCACGCAGTTCGGTACGAGAACGGAAAGCTTTGGCAAGACGGGTTTCCACGTCCATAACCACTTCCATACCTTTCTTGGCAGTAGCCTCATCGAAACCTGCCAACTGATACATTTTCTGTACATGAGTACGGAATGCATCACGGATAGCGGTAGTAGAAGGATCAGTAGCCAGATAGTAATCGCGTTCGCCCATGCTCAAGCCGCTTTGATAAAGCTGCACGGCGTTCTCGTTACTGTTCATTTCGTCGGCAGCTACATAGAGGCCGAGGTAAGCACCGATGCCCTGTTTACGCAGATCGGCGAGCAAAGCATAAACAGCTTCTTTATCTTTCAGGGAAGCAATCTGTTCCAAGTCGGCTTTGATAGGAGCAACACCTTCTTTGTTCAGCTTCACGCTGTCCATAACAATCTTGTAGAGGTCGCCTACCTTTTGCGCTACACTACCTGCTTCGTGCTGAGTGGCAGCCAGTTCTTCAATCAAACCTTGTATCTGCTTACGGTTATTCTCGGCAAGTTCTGTAAAAGAACCGTACTGTGAATACTCAGGTGAAAGTGGATGACTTTCAATCCAACCGCCACAGGCGTACTGATAGAAACTACTCCCCGGAAGGGCAGTTGTGTCAAGATTGGCAAGCTGGATACCGGCTGTCATTTCAGCCTTCTGCTTGCCCGTACCACATCCCACCATCATAAGGCAAGCTGCGGCTAAAGGTAAATAATGAGTTACTTTCATAAGATATAAAATAATGTTATAAGTTTTATTGTTCTTTCCGAACTGCTTCCAGTTCGGTAGAGACGGCATCCCACTCTTCCATCACAGAGTCGAGTTGTTGTTTCAGTTTCTGATGCTGCTCGTAAAGGGCCATATCCGAAGCTCCCTCAGGAGTTGCCATTCGGGCTTCGAGAATGGCGATGGCAGACTCGGTCTGCTCTATCTCCGATTCACAGTCAGCAACGCGACGTTCCAGTTTTTTGAGCTTCTTGTTCAGTTCCTTCTGCTCTTCATAGGAAAGCTTGGCACCGGAAGATTGAGTGGTGGTATCCGCATTCTCTTTTCCACCGGAAGGTGAGGTAGAAAGTGCGGGGGCTTTCTGTAATTCGTTCAGGCTTTCTATCTGCTTCTTTTGCAGGAAGTCGTAGATGCCACCGAGGTGTTCTTTTACAATTCCACCACCGAACTCATATACTTTAGTCGCAAGTCCGTCCAAGAAATCACGGTCGTGGCTTACTAAAATGACTGTACCGTCAAATTCGCGAATGGCATCTTTCAGTACATCCTTCGAACGCATATCGAGGTGGTTAGTTGGTTCGTCCAGTATCAGGAAATTCACAGGTTCCAGCAGGAGTTTGATCATTGCAAGGCGGGTACGTTCTCCACCAGACAGCACTTTCACCTTTTTATCAGAAGCTTCACCGCCGAACATGAAGGCACCAAGGATATCGCGTATCTTCAGGCGGATATCGCCTACGGCTACGCGGTCGATGGTATCAAATACCGTTAAACTTTCATCCAAGAGTTGTGCCTGGTTCTGAGCGAAGTAACCGATCTGTACATTATGACCAAGGGTGAGCTTACCGGTATAATCGGTTATTTCTCCCATGATACACTTTACCAGGGTGGATTTACCTTCACCATTCTTACCTACGAACGCCACTTTCTCACCACGGTTTATGGTCAGGTTGACATCGTGGAAGATGACATGGTCGCCATAGGCCTTCCGGACATCCTCACAGATGACAGGGTAACTTCCGCTACGGCTGCTGCAAGCAAACTTCAGGCGCAATGCAGAGTTGTCTTCCTCGTCTACCTCGATGCGTTCTATCTTTTCCAGTTGTTTGATGCGGCTCTGCACCTGCACAGCTTTCGTGGCTTTATAGCGGAAACGCTCGATAAAGGCTTCCGTATCTTCTATCTGTTTTTGCTGATTCTCATAGGCACGGAGTTGCTGTTCGCGACGTTCCTTCCGCAGTACGACGAATTCGTCATACTTCACTTTGTAGTCGTAAATCTGTCCGCAAGTGATTTCAATGGTGCGCGTGGTGACGTTATTGAGAAATGCACGGTCATGACTCACCAATACCACGGCATTGGCACGTGTGGAAAGGAAGTTTTCAAGCCATTGGATACTCTCAATATCCAGGTGGTTGGTAGGTTCGTCGAGCAATAGCACATCGGGACGGCGAAGCAGGAGTTTGGCAAGTTCGATACGCATACGCCAACCACCGGAGAACTCACTGGTGGAGCGGTCGAAGTCTTCGCGGCTGAAACCTAATCCTTGCAAGGTTCGTTCTATTTCAGCACGGAAGTTGGTGCCGCCCATCATCAGGAAACGTTCGTTCTCATGAGTGAAACGGTCGATGAGTTTATGGTATTCTTCGCTGTCATAATCGGTGCGTTCGGCAAGTTGCTGGTTCATGCGTTCAATGTCTGCTTGCATTTCGAAGATGTGTTCGAAAGCCAGTTCCGCCTCTTGCATCACGGTACGCTTATCACTGAGAATCATCACCTGTGGCAGGTAACCGATAGTACATTCGCGGGGAATGGCAACGACGCCGGAAGTGGGCTGCTGTAGTCCGGCCAATATCTTGAGCATGGTAGACTTACCCGCACCATTCTTGCCCACCAGGGCGATGCGGTCTTTTTTGTTGATTACGTAAGAGACGTCTTCGAACAGAGGGGTTGCATTAAATTCTACTTTCAGTCCTTCTACTGATATCATAGTGTCAATGAATTTATCGTTCAGGGCTGCAAAGGTAACGATTTCCAGCGGGATATGACATCGTAAACCTATATTATTGTAACTCGTTGGCGGAATTCATTCATTTA
>NZ_EQ973486.1:270580-277928 GCF_000158035.1 Bacteroides cellulosilyticus DSM 14838 | reverse complement strand
CTCTTTTAGCATCTATATATCGGTGGTATTGGATATATAGATACTGCATGTCCGATATATAGATGCGACATGTTCGATATATAGATGCTACGCATCCGGTGTATATAGCCAATATTCAGAATATGAATTAAATTTCTATTGGTTATGAATTAATTCACCACAGAGTTTCACGGAGTTCTATTCTTTTGATTTCAAATTGATTAAACTCTGTGTTACTCTGTGGTGAAAACTCATTACTATCCCATTATGCACCCACTCATTCTTCTACTTTCAGCGGCAGGATGATTGTAAAGCGTGTACCCTTTCCGGGCGTAGACGCTACTTCGATCTTCCCCTTGAAACGTTCAGCGATTGTCCGGCAGATGGCCAGCCCCAGTCCTGTGCCTTGCTTGAAGGCATCTCCTTTGTAAAAACGGTCAAAGATATGTTCTATCACTTCTTTGGCCATACCTGTTCCCGTGTCTTCCACAAATATCTTTACACGATTGGAAGTGGCAGGCCGGTAGCCTATACAGATATTTCCTTCGGAGGTAAACTTAATCGCATTGTTCACCAGATTGTTGATAACCTGGCTCAGGCGGGTGGGATCGGTAGAAATAGTGATCTCCTGTCCAGGAAGATCCAGCAACAGTTCCACGCCTTTCTTCATATTCATTCTTTGCGCACTGCCTATCTCATTCAGTACCTGATGGAGGGAGATGTTGCAGAAGTTGAACTCCATGGTGTTCGACTCTATCTTGGAGAGGTCCAGGATGTCGGATATCAGGACCATCAACAGCTGGCTGTTCTTTTCAATCAGAGAGGTAAATTCGATGATGTCGTCCTTGGTCAGGTCTAAGTCTCCATGGGCCAGCAGGGAGGAAAAACCTACGATGGCATTGAGCGGGGTGCGTATTTCGTGGCTCATATTGGCAAGGAAGATACTTTTCAGTTCATCACTGTGCCGGGCTTTACGCAGGGCTTCGTTCAAACAGTCTTCGGTATCCTTGTATTTCTGAGTGCTCATACAGATGCCGACAATACGGTAAGGGGCTTCTTTCAGCTGCCCAACGTAGGTGGACTGGGCTTCGAACCATTCCCAACTGCCGTCGTCGCGGCGGAGGCGGTATTCTACAGGAGCTTCATATAGATTACCATCCAGCTGCAAGGTTAAGGCATCAAACACCGACTGACGGTCGTCGGGATGTATCAGATAAGCAAACTCTTCGGGGGTGAGGGTGTAGTCGCGGGTAGGGATACCCAAATATTCGAAATAGCGGGGATCGATAATCATAAGATTACGTTCCAGGTCGTACGACCACTGGAATATCTGCGTACGACTCAGGGCGATGTTCAGCAAACGTTTCTGGGTTCTTTCTTCCAGCACATTGCGGTAATAGAGTACGATTCTTACCAGCCGCTCTTCTTCATACACGCCTATCAAGGCACCTTGTATCAGAAAACTGATGTGCCGCTTCTGTTCATAGATGAAACAGTTGGAAGACAAGGGGATGATGCGCTGGCAACCTTCGCGCAGTTCCTGTAAATAACGAGGCAGGACATTCTGCTTATCCTGCACTACTTCCAACAAATCGAAGACAGACTTACCGATGATGTCCGTATCCAGTTGGAGTTCATCACTCATCTGCTTGTTCACGCGCCAGATACGGTCTTCAAGGTCAATCATGACAATGCTGACGGGCCATACATCGAACAATTGTTCGGCAATGGCGTTCACTATCCGTACTTCTTGGGGTATATCAGGGTTCATAAAGGGTTATGTTTATCGTGTAGACGGCAAAGGTCGGGCTTAAACGGGTAGGCAACAAACAAACCGGAAGAAATTAATATTCCATTTTGGCACAGATATATTCCGTCATTCACACCTTTACATCTTTTAACGGGACGAAAAGGGACAGAGAGTCGAATTTAACGGTTATTCCTGCTGATTATAAATCAATATCATTCAATTTTGCAAGCCTAAAAGATAAGACATGAGTATAACTAAATTCAATATAAATGCCGACTTCATTGCATATCAGCAGATCACGGCAAGTGGGCTGAGCCATCTGTCGGGACGGGCTTACAAGACGGAGGGAGGCATTTTCGCTCTTTGCAGCAAGGGTTCGCTGAAGACAATTATTAATCATACCGAATATCGGATTGGGGTGAATGAGCTGATAGTTGTTCCTCCCGAGACTTTCGTCCAGCTACTGACCGCATCGGATGATGTGGAAATACATGCTGTCATGTTCTCGCAGCGACTGATCCAGAATGCCGGAATGGGCAAGAATATGATGGATAAGTTTCATATCATCGGCAAGCATTATGTTTTCTCGTTGTCGGAAATGGTTTCGCAACTTTACTCGGAGATGTTTACGTTTCTGTCGCACCTTTATAAAGAGGTTGGGGAGAAGTTGAGTGAGGCTGTGTTGCAGTCGTTCCTAAGTCTGATGTTGCAGGGGGTATCCGAACTTTGTCCGGAACAGGCGAAACTGAAAGAGACGCCAGGCAGCAGACATTTCCATCAGTACCGGATTTTTGTCCGAATGGTACATGAGGAATATGCCCGTGAGCATCAAGTGGTGTATTATGCCAAGAAGATGAATATGCAACCGTCCGCCCTTTGCCGGCTTGTCAAGAAGGAGTCGGGACATACAGCAATGGAGATTATCAACAGGACACTCATCATGGATGCCAAGACGCAACTGCGCACGGAGAATACGCAAGTGAAGGATATTGCGCTGAGTCTGGGGTTCAATAATGCCGCCTTCTTCAATAAATTCTTTAAGAAGCATACAGGGGTGACGCCGCAAATGTTTCGGAATTCGGTAAGATAACAGGATTACAGAAGAAGAAGGATTGTTTCTGCATTCCCAGCAAGTGAAGATATTTATTTCATCTTGCGCTGCTTTGCCTTACGAAGCAGACGGCGGGCAGGAATGGCTTTTATTTCCCCATCAGTGTACCCACTATCACAGTTTCGTTCCGCTGTGCTTTTTTCTCAAGCATGCGTTGCTCGGCCAGTGCCAACCCATAGTGCAATTTCTCGCTTAATTCCTTCCACTCATCGTTTGACATAACTTTCTATGGTTTTAAAGAGTTCTATTTCATACATCCGTGTCGGAAGAGTAGGACCACCTTCAAAATATTCTTAGTAAGAATTTAGAGTTGCCGGCATTTTCACCGTAGCAACTGCGACAAAGATAAAGAAACTCCCCCAAATCCATGCAGCACAAGCCATAATTCTCGATTCATCCGGAGAATAATTGGTATGCGGACAACGCGAATGGAGCGGACGAACGCGTACCAATCCCCCCCCTTTCGTGAACCTTTTATGTTGCAAACGAGTTAATTAAGAAGTACTAGAGACTTTTTACGAAAAATACAACTACGTGCATTTAATAAAAATCCCTAAGTTTGCATCATGAAAAAGTTACTGCTGACTCTGCTCACTTTCCTGATAGCCGTTAATGTGGCTTATCCACAACTCGCCATCCGCCACCGTTTAGCCACTCCCCGACCTGCCGACTCGCTCGATATAGACTATTACTCCCACAAAAGGGGGATTCAGGCGGGCACCATGGTCTTCGGTATCAATATGGGAGTCTGGGCCTTCGACCGCTATATCCGTAAGGCTGACTTTGCCTACATCAACGGACGTACTATCAAGGACAACCTCAAGCATGGCTTCGTGTGGGACAATGACGCCATGGGCACCAATATGTTCATGCACCCCTACCACGGCAGTCTGTACTTCAACTCTGCCCGGTCCAACGGATACAATTTCTGGCAGTCCGGACTCTTTGCCTTCGGCGGCAGCTTCATGTGGGAGATGTTTATGGAGAACGAATATCCCTCTACCAACGACATCATTGCCACCCCTATCGGTGGTATGGCCCTGGGTGAAGTGACTTACAGGGTTTCCGACCTCATCCTCGACGACCGGAAAACCGGTTGGTCACGCTTCGGACTGGAGTTTGCCGGATTCCTGGTGTCCCCTATGCGCGGCTTGACCCGTATTATCAACGGAGATGCCTGGAAGCGGCGTTCCACTTCGGGTAAGCAATTCGGTGTACCCGATGTAAGTGTGGATGTATCTCTGGGTATACGTACCCTGGAACTGAAAGACGAGATTCTGGACAAAGGTGTGGGTCTGGCCTCCGAAATCAACATCGAATACGGCGACCGCTTCGATGCGGAAGATACCAAACCCTACGACTATTTCTCCATCCAGGCGAATCTGAACTGGCAGAAAGATCAACCGGTTCTGGGACAGATAAACATTGTTGGCCGACTGGCAGCCAAAGAGTTGATGAACAATGAAAAGCACTACCTCAGCCTTGGGCTGTACCAGCACTTCGACTACTACGATTCGGACACGATATCGGCAGTATCGGCAAAAGTACCTTATAAATTCTGTACACCCGCTTCCGTGGGCGGTGGCCTCATCTACAAAAGAAACCTCAAACGAAACTGGGGAATAGATGGTTACGCCTACCTCAACGCCATCCTTCTGGGAGGTGCCCTCAGCGACTATTATCAAGTGGACGAACGCATCTACAACCTGGCCAGCGGCTACAGTAGCAAGCTCAACTTTAACTTTACCTACAAGGACCGCCTTGCTATATCCACCATCTACGAAGTCTACCACATGTTCACTTGGAAAGGGTATCCCCAAGACATCAACTGGGACGAAGTGGAACCGAAGACACTCAATGCACAGGGTGACCGTTCGAGGGCCATTCTCCATGCAGTCGGCCTCCGGCTGGACCTGAAATTGCGGAAACAACTGTACCTCACCGGCACATTTATGAACTACACCCGCGATACCAAATACAGGTATCACGCCAATGTGTTTTCCAATACTTCGGAAGGGCGTCTGATGCTGACTTATAAATATTAGAGACTTCGGAAAGGTGACGGAGGAAACATATTTTCCCCGTAATTTGTTGCAGAAGCCACAGGCAAACCTTATCTTTACCACTATAAATCAGCAAGAAAGGAGATGAGTTATGGACATGAGCCTTAAACTGGCAAGTAGCTACTTCGATATGCTGAAGTCACTGAGCGATGAAGCCAAACTACATCTGATAAAGATGCTCACCGAGTCCATATTAAAGAAAGAAGCTAAGAACAGAACCGGCAACGGAAAGTTGGAAGATCTTTTTGGTGTATGGGCCGATGATCCCGAAACAGACCATATGGAAGAAAACATCCGCAAGGAAAGAACGAGCAACCGCACTCGCAAAATAGTATCCTTTGACGAATGTAATGGTGACTAAAAACGTGAAGCATCTCAATCACCTTTCCGGGAGCCCAATAAAGGAAAATTGCTGTTTGCAATCAAAGCTTCCACAACGGAGGTATCCACAGCAAAAGCCGTCCCGTGACGGATGCCACGAGGGAATGAAACCAGATCAGACACATCTTCCCAAGTCTCGCCATGATCCAGTGAACGGACTGCACCGTAACGGTGGTCACGGTATTTATCGAAATAAACATAGAGCGTATCACTCACAAACAAGGGGGCAGGTCCTTCCGCCCAGTAGTTTCCGGTGATAGAAGGGGAAACTTTAGTAGGGAATCCTTTCGCCAGATTTCTGGTACGGGTAATGCGGAGATTCTTCTCCGGAGGATTGGAGTTTTCATTCTTCACCACCATAATAAAGTCCTCATTCTTCGGGTCTTTCACGATGGCAGCATCAATGACGCTGAAATCGGGGTTGAAAAACATTTTGGTCTTCGAGAAGGTCTGGAAATCTTTCGTGGTAACGTAGTACATGCGATGGTTCAACCCTTTCTCACTCTCACTGGTTGCCACTTCTTTATGACGGCCTGGGATGGTGGTTGCCCAGAAAATATAATACGTCTGCGATGGTTCATCGTAGAAAAGTTCGGGCGCCCAGCAATTGTGGGCAGTCGGTTCGTGCATCATGACGGGAATGGCTCGCTGCTCGCTCCAATGAACCAAGTCGCGGGAAGAGGCATAGCCGATAATCCGGTCGGTCCAACTGGAAGTCCAGACCATGTGAAAGGTGCCATCGGGTGCCTGGCAGATACTCGGGTCACGCATCAGTTTATCTTTACCCACGGCAGGGGTCAGGTATGACTTGCCACCGTTCAGGGCGGTCCAGTTCAGACCATCGTAACTATAAGCCAGATGCAGTCCGTCTTTGCTGTCGTTTATGAAATAGGAAAAAAGATAAGCCGTTCCATTGGCATAAGTGGTCATCAGGGTGCCGAAACACAAAGTCAACCAGATAAGTACAGTTTTCATGGTTTATTCAAGATTAATGATTTCATTGCCTACAAAGATATAGCATCCCCGGAACATACCGAAACGGAAAAGACTGGAGAAATGAACCGAAACCTGTAATATTGTGTAAAATTCAGTTGTCCAATCAGAAGAATTCCTCTACCTTTACACCGGTACATCAAATATTATAGATTATGAAAGGAGAGCGTAACGCACAGGTATATCAAGTAGGGCCTTATCTATTCGGTACTTCCTCCACCATTCCACACTGGAAAACGGAAGAGCTGATTCCCTCCCTGAAACCTTTCCTGTTATCTTTAGATACATACAAAAAGAAAGAACTCAAAATAGCATTCTCACTTGCCGTCCAGCCGGAGAGTGAAATCCAAGAAGAAGACCATGCTAAATACCGCTCACTCGTCGAGTTTGAATGGGAAGGTGCCACATGCAGGATCAGTGTGATTCCGGATACGGACTCTTATCTCATTACCATCCTCGCTCCCAACGATCCGAAAGAGTACACAGCTTATTTCTTCTACGGATTTACCAAAGGTGTCCTGTTCCTGCACGAAACAGAAGCGGATGCATTTGTGCTCAACAATATCCTGATGATGATTTATGCTTTCAATACGGCTTGTTCCGATACTGTATTAATGCACGCTTCCGTCATAAAGAAAGATGGAAAGGGATATCTCTTCCAAGGCAAAAGCGGAACGGGAAAAAGTACGCACAGCGGGTTGTGGCTGAAGCATATCCCCGGCTGTGAACTGCTGAACGATGATAATCCCATCGTGCATTTCAACCGGGAAACAGGGAAAGCCACAGTCTACGGTTCTCCCTGGAGCGGAAAGACACCCTGCTACAAGAATGACTCTGTTCCTGTAGGGGCATTTGTACGATTGGAACAGGCTCCGATGAATGAGATTCAACGAGAGAGTCCGGCACGGGCCTTCGCATCACTATTGCCATCGTGCTCTAATCTGAAGGAAGTGAGAGAATTGAATAATGGTGTCATCGAGACAGTGAAATATCTTGCGGCCCATACTCCGGTGTATTTTCTGAAATGCTTGCCGGACAGGGAGGCGGCGGAGATTTGTTTTAATACGATAT
>NZ_EQ973486.1:251994-270458 GCF_000158035.1 Bacteroides cellulosilyticus DSM 14838 | reverse complement strand
AAAAAGAATGATAGATAACGGACGAAAAAGAATTATCCCCAACGAGGTACTGTTACCCGAAGTAGCACGCCTCATCAGCGAAGGACATACCGTAACCCTGACGGTCAGAGGAAATAGTATGAACCCGTTTCTTGTAGACCGCCGCGACCGTATTATTTTAGGCCCTTTTACCGATGATGATTTACAACCGGGCGTTGCCGTACTTGCCAGAGATACGAACGGACGTATTATCTTCCACCGCATCATCCACCGCAACGGCCAAGAGCTAACATTACTGGGAGACGGTAATATACGAATAACCGAACAGACCAACATAGCCAACGTCATGGGAGTAATGATTGCCGCCATCCGTAAAGAGAAAGAATATCCGTGTAATGACCGTGTCTGGCAGCGCTACTCTTTTTGGTGGATGAAACTGACCCCTGTAAGGCGATGGCTATTGGCAATATTCAGAAGAAGAAAGATTTTTCATCCGCAGATGACGCGGATAACGCAGGATTAAATACTGCGTAACAAAAAATCAGTGTCATCCGCTTCATTTGCAGATGAGAAATTATCACAATAACAACCCCTAATACATACAAACAATGAAAATTAAGAACGGATTTACTTTACATCAGATTGGTGACGAACACATCATCATGCACAACGGTACAGGAAACGTAGATTTCAGCAATATCATCAGCCTGAACCCTACGGCAACCCGCCTTTGGCAACATGTGGAAGGAACAGATTTCAATACCGACACCCTTACCGATTTCCTTACGGAAAACTACGAAGTAGACGCTGAAACCGCAAAGCGGGATGCAGAACAACTGATAAAGAACTGGCTGGAAGCCGGAATCATAGAATAGCATATGCGTCGTACTTTCCTAACCTTGGTACGTTCCGGATTATGGAACACCCCCGTCGACCCAACCCCGTTCAGTAGCATGAACAGTGCCGACTGGGAAGAAATATACCAGCTGGCACGTACCCAAGCCCTTCTCGCCATTACCTTCGACGGAGTGCTCAGTCTGCCGGCAGAACTGCGCCCACCTCGACCGCTCTACCTGCAATGGGCAGCTAAAGTAGTACAAATCGAGCAGTCTAACCTCCGCCTGAATGAAGAACTCCCGGAAGTTTTTATGCCATACCGGGAAGCCGGTCTACACCCTATTCTACTGAAAGGACAAGGCATCGCCACTCACTACATAAACCCATTACACCGTCAATGTGGCGACATCGACGTCTATATCGGAAAGGAAGGACAGCCCATAGCCAACAATATTCTGCTCCGTCACGGTGCAGAGGCAGAAGGAGAAACATCGGACAAACACGCCAGCTATTCATTTCATGGCGTTCATATAGAAAACCATCGTATCATCCTGCGGATTAACAATCCGGCAGGTAACCGGTACTTCCAGCGTCTGATACAGGAATGGTACCCACAGCATGCTGAAACAAGAGAGATACACGAATATCCCGTCAGCCTCCCGCCTGTAACATTCAATGCGCTGTATATCTTCATGCATGCATTCGTCCATTTCCTGAACAGCGGCATCGGCCTTCGCCAGGTTTGCGACTGGACCCGTCTGTTGGCAACACGTCATGAAGATATTGACAAACTTTTGCTGGAAAAGTATTTCCGCAAAGTAGGATTGCTACGTGCCGCAAAAGCTTTCGGATATATCGCCGTACATTATCTGGGTTTGCCGGAAGACAATCTACCCTTCTCCGTCAAAGGTATGGAACGAGCAGGAGAAATCTTACTGGATGATATCTTTGCTACCGGAAACTTCGGTCAGCATGACGCACGCATCAAGCCACGTCCCAAAGGTTATTGGGCCGGAAAATGGCACACTTTCTGCCGGGCAACCAAACGCTGCATGAAGCTGCGAAAGTTTGCTCCCAATGAGGCGTTATGGTATCCGGTGACGCTGATAAAGGGAACAGTAACAATACAAATTAACAAGCTCGCAGCTCGTAACTAACTTATTATGAAGACAGAACAAATAAAGTACATCTGGGAAGTATCTCACGGACAACGGGGACGTATTCTCCTCTCCTGCCTCACAGGTATCATTGGGGTAGCGGTTTCTCTTGCCTTTATTTATGCTTCCAAGGTCGTCATCGACATTGCCACAGGTGCCACCATCGGAAGCCTGCCCAATGCCGCTATCCTTACTATCGCTTTGTTAATCGCCCAACTTCTGTGCGGAGCCATCGACACCTGGCTCAGTGCCCGTATGCAAGTGGAAACTGGAAACGCACTGCGCCACCGCCTATTCTCCCGTCTATTACAAAGCCGTTGGAACGAATTGGAACGCTTCCACACCGGCGATATCGTAAACCGGATGGAACAAGATACCGCCGCTATCGTGGGGGTACTGACCAGTACAATTCCGGCTTTCATAGTTACCATCGTTCAGTTGGTAGCCGCATTCGTATTCTTCTGCTTTCTCGATCCGTCCCTGCCTTGGGTAGTGGTAGGCATTCTACCTATTTTCCTATTGGGTAGCCGCTTCTATATGAAACGAATGCGCCGCTACACCCGTGAAATCCGGCAGAGCGACAGCCGTATCCAATCCGTTATACAAGAAAGCCTGCAACACCGAACCGTCATCAAAACCCTGGAACAAAGCGACCGGCATATCGGAAAACTGGATGATCTGCAAGATGCACTCCGTAGTCAGATATTCGGTCGTACCCGCTTTTCGCTCTCTGCACGTATGCTGGTGGCATTTGCGTTTTCCGGCGGCTATCTTACAGCATTTCTTTGGGGAGCAATACGCCTTAGCACAGGCAGTATCACCTTCGGAACAATGACCGCCTTCCTGCAATTGGTAGGAAAAGTGCAACGACCTGCCCTCGATCTTTCACGCCTGCTGCCTTCCTTTATCAATGCCCTCACCGCCGTAGAGCGACTGATGGAACTGGAAGAACTTCCCCCCGAAGCAAGTGGAACCGCACAACTGTTCCCCCAAACCCCGGACTTACAATTGAAGGATGTCACATTCAGTTATTCAACAGGAGACCGACCTATATTAAAACACTTCTCCTGCAACTTCCCCGCCAGAAGCTGCACTGCCGTATTGGGTGAAACCGGTGCCGGAAAAACTACCCTGATCCGGTTGCTTCTCGCACTCGCCACTCCGCAAGAAGGAAGCATCACCCTTTCGCCTGCAAACACAGCGCAGCCCCCACTCTCAACTCTCAACTTTCAACTCTCAACTCTCGAAGTTTCCCCTCAAACCCGTTCCAACTTCGTCTATGTCCCCCAGGGAAACACTCTTTTCAGCGGTACCATTCACGACAACCTGCTAATGGGTAACCCTCATGCCACCGAAGCCGAAATGCTCCAAGCTCTCCGTACCGCCTGTGCTGACTTCGTTCTCTCTTTACCGGACGGAATAGATACCAACCTCAACGAACAAGGTGGCGGCCTCAGCGAAGGACAAGCCCAGCGTATCGCCATCGCCCGCGCCCTCCTCCGTCCCGGACACATCCTGCTGCTGGACGAAGCTACTTCCGCCCTTGATCCCGAAACGGAACGGCAACTAATAAAAAACCTGCGCAGAGACTGCACAGGCAAAACATTCATCTTCATCACACACCATCCGGCAGTAGCCGAGGCTTGCGAAGCAACTATACAACTTTAAGCATCCATCTTGCATTCATCTCGCCTTCATCTTTAACAGCAAAAGATGCCACCTTTTGCATCACCCCTCGTAATGAACCGGATCATATCAAAGCATCAAACAGGTGATAAGACTATATGCTTCAGCCGTCCGGTCTCTATCTTCGGTCAGAAAGACGCATAGCCATGAAATTAAGAAAGGGAACCATCTCACGATGACTCCCTTTCATTCCTAATTTTAAATTTGCTTTCGCAAAGTTCTCCAGACTTAAAATAGCTTGGCAGGATATTCACCCGCATCCACTAAAGCCTGGATTTTATCTACAACACTTTGACGATCCTCAGGATAAGTCACGCCAAACCATTTGCTTGTAGTATCAAGGACCTCGCATGTAGCGACACCGTCCTGAATCAATTTATCTACCATCAACGGAATGAAGAATTCACTCTTCAGATTCTCCATATTCTTCGGATCGCTCAAGAAGCTCTTGAAGAAATCGCAGCTGTATGCGAAGTAATCGGGAGTAAAGCCCCAGAAGTTCATACTTACCGGAGTAGTTTCGGGAGTAGCCGTCCATTCGCCATTATCATCAATGTATTTCACTTCTCCGTCCATACGTTGAATCTTAGTGCGTTCTACAACAGAAGTCAGCAGATTGTTGGCATCCGTACCGCAAAGGCCGCGAGATACAGTACCGCTATCGCTCAGTGTATTACCAATGCGGAAACCTACCATTGAATATACATTCTTTGAATCTTCGGGCAGTGCAGAAAGGAATTTACCCATTACCTGGAAAGAATCGCGACCATAGAAGTCGTCGCAGTTGATAACGGCAAACGGTTCCTGAATTACATCAGCACCCATCATTACGGCGTGGTTGGTTCCCCAGGGCTTCGTACGACCTCGGGGCAAGTGAAGCCTTCGGGCAGATCGTCGATAGACTGGAACACCAATTCGCACGGGATATGACCTTCGTATTTGGAAATAATTTTATCACGGAAGTCTTTCTCAAAATCCTTACGGATTACGAAAACGAGCTTACCAAATCCGGCGTTAATGGCGTCATAAATTGAATAGTCCATAATAGTTTCGCCATTCGGACCCAGTCCGTCCAATTGCTTTAAGCCACCGTAACGGCTGCCCATTCCGGCTGCCAATAAGAATAAAGTTGGTTTCATACTTAGTTATTATTTAAAAAGGTTAGTGTATCCTTGTTTTGATTACGGGGCAAAATTACAAAAAATAAAGTCAAGAAAGGTAGACAATTGGTTCATATTTTAGCTCTATCGTACAAAACCCGCCATTAGAACGGATAACCGATAGCAAAATGCCATGCCATACCATCTTTAAACTTCGGAATATTATAATATCCCTTCTTACCTGTATCATACGGATCATGCAGTGCCACTCCCCAGTCGAAACGGAATACAAGGAAGTCCAGGTCGTAACGCAGACCGGCACCGGTACCCAAAGCAACCTGTTTCGGGAAATTCTTCAACGTCAGCTGTCCATCAGGACGGTCTTTATCCTTACGCATCAACCAAACATTACCTGCATCGAGGAAGATAGCTCCGTGCAGGTCGCCGAGAATACGGAAGCGGTATTCCACGTTTGCTTCCATACGGATATCGCCCACGTGGTTGATATAGGAATACTTTTTCTCTTTATCGGGTGGATAGCCACCGGGCCCGATACTGCGGGCAGAATAGGCACGGATACTGTTGGCGCCACCAATATAGAACTGTTCGGTATAAGGCGCAGTCGTTGCATTTCCGTAGGACCAGATTACTCCTCCTGCAATACGGGAAGCAATCATCTGGTTCTTGTCTATCCTGTAGTGATAGCGGAATTCCGAATTCAGCTTCAGGAATTGTGCGAAAGGTACTCCCAGCAATTTCTTGTCTTCCTTGCTGAAAGACTGTCCGAATGCCTTATAAATCAAAGAGGTCAGATTACCGGCAGATCCGAATGTAGTCTGCCACCAGATGGGATTACGTACATTGCGAAGAGAAGCGTTATCATAGGTATAGGTATATTCCATCTTGGGAATAAACTGATTACGGAGACTGATGTAAAGAGCCGGGTTCTGAGCCTGTATTTCTTCAAAAGCCGCAGTCGGATTGCGCAACACATTAAATGTCAGTTGGAAGGGCGTGATACTATGTTTCCGGGTAGGCACAGGCTGAAAGTCATACGTGACGTTTCCACCGAAAGCAAGCAGTTTGTAGTACTTGGCACGGTTCATCTGGTCTATGTAGACACGGAAGGTGGTGGAAGCCGGGAAGTCATATTCCTTGGTACCCATCCGGGGGAAGACGATACGTGGGAAGGTAAGTGCAGAAGATAGGCCCAACTCGTAGCTATTCATCAGCGAGCTGCTGTTCTTACCCGTCTGCCATTCATAAGAACCGTTCACTTTCACATTCCAGGTTTCACCACCACCGAAGACGTTGTTCTTCGTTACGGTGAAGGCGGCACCGGGACCGGTCTGGTTATTGCTCTTCATGGTGACATTAAAGTCCAATTCGGCATCATACGGTTTATCCAACATGGCACGGATATTCACATCCAGCGTATCGGAAACGAGTGCCGTATCGCGGGGTGTGTATTGCATCTCCAGATAACGGAAGATGCCCACACTTGCCAGACGCTCCTGGATACGGGTTTGCCGGTATTGGCTATATAGCTTTTCCGGACGACGGCGCATACCTCCCTTGTCCAGTTCCTGGCGTTTCCGTTGGTAACCTTGGTAGTTCAGCCAACGGTGGAGCATATTGGGACGTATCTTCAGTTTATCGTAATAGTGTATCCAGAAAGTCTTGTAGTAAAGACTGTCATTGGGCATTTGTCCTTGCGGACCGTGGAGGTAGAAATTAGTTTTACCTACAAAGAAAGGGCGTTCGGCGTCCTTCGGCATACCGGGAACAGGGATCATGCGCAGACTGACGTGCCCACCGGGAACGAGAGTTGTATCGGCCTGGTAAGTCAGGTAGTCAGGGCGAAAATAGTAATACCCCATATTACGCAGCAAACCGCTGATGCGGGTACGCTCACCATCAAGATCAGTAACATTGAACTGTTCACCCGGACTGATCAGGGAGCGCCGACGACCAAGGTTGATAATCTGCATCGTCGTACTATTGAATCCCCGATAATATACGGTATCAATGAAATACGGGTTACGCATATCGACCGTGTATTGCAATTTAGCTTTCAGACTGTCCTTAGGATTAACGAAAGTTTGATAACTTACCGTGCCATTGAAGTACCCATAATCATGCAGGATATTCGTCGCTACTTTCTGCCGGATGTCCGGATTAACGGAAGATATGAGTACGGGAGTGGCGGCAAAGCGATTGAATATCCACTTACCAAAACCTTTTTTGTACTTCGCAAAACCATTATACACCCACAGTCCGAATGGAAAAGGGATGCGGTATTCGGAGCTACCGAGCAGGGAGTTATTGGGAGCTTTGGCAAGGGCGGCTTCTACTTCTTCCATAGCAGTCTCGCCTACCTTGGTATCAGAGCGGTTCTCTACAATCATCGGCTTCTGACCGGTGTAGAGCACTTCGCCTTCGGGCAGGTGCTTAGTAGTGGAGCAGGCTGCCAGAAGCAGGGTTGCAAGGAGGATGTATACGAGTTTCTTCATTTTGATTCTTTAAATTGCGCTATTGTTATTTCTTTTACACTATTCGCTCACAGGTTCTACTTTCTTCTTTCTCTTGAATATGAACAGCTCACTCAGGCGGTCCATCTTACGGCGAAGCACAAGGCCGACACCTGTCTCGGTTATCTCACCATCGAGCACACTTTCATAGTTTTTGTTGTGGAACACGCGGACATAGCGTGTACCGCTATTGTCCAAACGATATTCCAAAGAAATATTATCGATGAATGATTCTACGTCATTCGTTGCATTAGCGCCACTGGATACTTTTCCACCGATTACAATCTGTATACGATCATTGAAGAAACGCTGAGAGTAGCGGAAACTATAGTCCGTCTGTTTATCACCCGTTTCAGCAGCGGTACGGTCTTCAATGCCTACACTGAGAGAAGCGTTCTTCAGATTTCCGGTCAGCGCATTAATCTGACTTTGCAGCACGCTGTTCAGTGCGGAACCCATAGTTAAGCCACCACCTTTTCCGCTGTTATAAAGATACATACCTGTGGCAAGCATGGTAATGGCTTGCTTGCTTCGTTCATCGGCACTCATTCCTGCCAGTTCGCCCTGTACGGTAGCATCATCGGGAGCACTCAGATTAAAGCTTAAATCAGGGTTCTCCAAACGGTTCTTGATGCTGATGGAAACGTCGAAGTTCACCATGCGCGAACCGCCGTCATCGCCATCGGATACAGAAGCGCGGACACGTTCCGTAGCAGTCAGGTTGAGTGAAGGGTTCATCGGATTACCCGTCCAGTCCACATAACTTCCATTGACAAACTGGAACTCTTTCAACGGGATAACGGGCAGGGCATATTTCATCATACCACCTATCAACGTATAGCGACCGGACAATGTGAGATCTCCTTGCGGAGTATATTGCAGATTCAGGTCACCTCCACCTTCCAGTTCCACACGACTACTGCGGTCGGGGCTAAGATCAGCACGCAAACGTACGGCATCATCGATGTGCACAGACATCAACATATCCATACCGCCGAGCGACATGGTGGGGACCTCAGTTGCCTGCACCGAAGTAGTATCCGTAAAGGAAGTGAACGTGACAAGTTCACCCAAACGGTCTTCTACAGTCAGAGGAGAGTCAGTCAACACATAGGTCACATCTGTGTTACCCAGCAGATTCATGTTTCCACGCATAGTCAGTCCATCCAGCGGACCACGTACAGTGGCATTTAAATCTACAAAGATTTTGCCGTAAATCATACTTTCCTTGGTACGGGGAGCATCAAGCAAAGTGTAGTTCTGTGCACGCAGGTTCAACTTCGCTGTCGGATTTTCCATATTGCGGAAGTCTACGTTCCCGTCTATCGTAAAGGGATTCCGGCTGGTGGTGTATATGGCAAACTTATTAAAGATAAGTTGATTATTCTCTATCTTCAACGGACGATTGTCAAACCAGTAACGTGCACCTGCCTGACGGGCATAGACGGACACACTGTCCAATGAGAGGTCACCGCTCAGTTTAGGCTTCTCCATGGCACCGCTGATATAGAGTCCGCCGTCGATGTCACCGGTAAAGGCAACTACCTGGTCGGGCATGAAAGCATTGGCAAGCGAGAGTGGGAAATGCTCAAAAGTAGTGTTGACTTCAACCGAATCGCGCCCGTTCTTCTGGGTCAAGACGGCATCAGCGGTCATTACCTCCTGATCTCCCGACCGGAAATAGGCATTCAGATAGTGTGTACCTTTATCACCCGGAAGCCAAGTGGCACCCAATCCGATGTTACCTACCGGCTGGCGTTCGTAAGTCAGCTTTTCCACACCGGCCTCAGCGGAAACTTGCAGTGAGGTTGCGGTCTGTATATAGTTGGCTTCTGCCGAGAAAAGTCCCGTGATGCGGGGCATATATGGCAGAATACCGCTCAGTTTATCCAGGCGGAAACGTATGAGTTCCAAATTGATATTCTGCAAGGAAACGGTGTCGGAACGGTCGGACTGCATGCGGAAGCAAAGTCCATCGTCGCTATCCATATCCACATTGGCATAAACGCGCATATTCTTATGCAAGTAAATCCAGTCTCTGTTATCTACAAAGCGGAACTTCTGGAAAGCAATAATAGGCTCGGCAGGTGTCAAACGGAAGGCAATACCATTACCCCTACCCCGGCCCTCTATCAAAGGACGGGCATTGATACCCAGATCGAGTCCGGTATCTCCCTTCGCATCCACATAATTCAAGGTCAGTTCGGCATCTTCATTACGGATTTCACCCGTCAGTGTACTGCGGAAGACAAACTGCGGGTTCTTTGGACCATTAATGACACCACCCTGCAACTTCATGCGTGCAGTATCTTGGCTGATAGCGAAGAAAATAGTATCCAGTTGCAGGGAGTCCATACGCAAACCATGTATAGCAGTACGCCCATTGATACCTCGTCGGGGGGTAGTGCCGAAACGCAACACAAAATCATCAAAAGAAATATCCTTAGTTGCCAGGAAATAACTGACAGGGTTCTGTTTACCGGCTTTCAGTTGCATACCGGCTGAAGGCAGTGCTTTCCGTAATTCTACATGATCGAGTTGCTTCAATTCTATCTGCTTGGTAAGAAGCGTAGAAAAGGCAGTACCTTGTTCCAGCAATTTCTTCAGTGTGCTGCGGGCACGGAACTGAAAGTCGAGGTCTCCTGCATCCATGCTCATCTTGATAGAGTCATGGCGTGCTTCGGCACCGAGAGTGAAAGCGAAAGGATGCTTCAACGGCTTGGGAGAAATTCCTAACTCATGTAAACCGACATTCTCCACATTCATAGCCACCTTGCCATCCAGGTATTTACGATCAAGGCGCATATCGGCATCCGCCTGCATTTTCAGCAGGGCATTGTCGCTCGTCATGTGTACAGTGGCTAGAGCGGATTTCAATCCGGCTGTCAGGTCAATACCGGAAATATTCCAGTGTCCGTATTGTAATTCGCCGAGAGAAGCTTGTACAGCAGCCACGGTACGGTGGTTGGCGGGATCGAATCCTTTTCCTTTAGCGGCAACCTTAGCCGAAAGGGTATAGATAGAATCTTTAGGTAAGAAGTGGTGTACTTGCAAGGCGTCCACATGAAGGTCTGCCTGATAAGCTTCAGTGGCAGTGTTATAGTGCGCCAACAAGTTCAATAGCCCTTCACGTTCTTTCAACTTAAGCGTAGCATCATACTTAGGTCCATCCATGCCAAGACGTGCTGCCAAATGCATACTGTCCGGCACTACTATGGAGCCATCCGGGGTGACGCCTGTCAGTCCGGTAAGGAAATTCAGATTTTGTGTCCGGATATCGAAGTCAATGCTTCCGTTGCGCGTCAGACTGTCGGTAAGATTCCAAATTTCACCACCACCATTCAAGGTAAAAGCACCCGGCAGATCGATGTTGAAGCGGGAAATCTGCATCTGCTTAAAGTTACCTTCCGTACCGGCACGGATAGTAAGGGGGCGGAAAGGATATGCATCCTTGAATGTATCAGGTAAATCACCTGCAAAGAGCATCACATCCTGCTTGCCGATGCGGGCATTGAAACGAGCGGAGAGTCGTCCGGAAGTAGGAATTTCCACCAGTTCCCAATAAGTCTGGGCAGTGAAATCCATTTCACTGTGTGGGGTAAGTAATTTTAAGGAAGGCACCTGAATGACTGTGGAATCAGCATATACCCTTCCCGTCAGTGAAGTGACGCTCAGACCGGAACGCTCGTTCATGGAGAATTCCCGGATAACGGCATTGATATTCCGTCCATGATAAAGCACGGAGTCCACCCCAATATGAATATCCCGCAAGGCGATGTGCGAAGCATCAAATCCGGGAGCAGGTTTCACACCGGTGCTATCAGTAGCCGCAAGACTACCGGTATCTATCAGGCTATTAATGACACTGAGCAATTGGCTGCCCGTGTCATAGTTCACCGTAGTACTGCTCAATTCAAATTTCTTCAGACCGTACATCTGTCCGCCCAAGTCAGCAACCGCATCATCTACCTCTGCATCACCCAGACGGGCAGCAAGACGCATGGAATCCAACGGCATTTGCAAATCAACGGAAACGTTTTTCAGTGCCAACTTGTGCAAGGCTACTTTCCAATTAAGGGCGGTAGTCGCAGTGTCCGGTTCGGCAGTGGTAGTATCGTTCATCACAACGAGCATATGAGTATCACTCAATTCCACACGATTGATGACGACATCCTCTTTCTTCAGGTCTATGCCATGGCTTTCAAGGAAGAAACGTCCCAATACACCACGTATGCGGATCCCCTCTATCAGATCGGCAGAGTTCAGGAAAACTCCGTTCACGGTTACCTCATCCACTTCTACTTGTCCACGTATCAACGGCCATGCCTGCACGCGCACGTTCAGGCTTTCCAGGGTTAGCAAAGTATCAGGAGTTTGTTTCACGGCAAGAGAGTCACCGGGAGCTGAGGATATTTGTTTATCTGCCTGTATAGGCTGAATGACCTGCACACCACGTACCAAAAGGTTCAGCGGAAAGCGGAGGTCAATGCGTTCAACAGATATATCCATACCCGTTGCCTCGGATGCGATGGCAGTAGCTTGCTTCCGTATCAGGTTCTGTACGGGAGGGATATAAAGCAATACCATCAATATTGCAAATAATATGATAGGGGTAAGTAGTATCCACACTACCCATTTTAACCATTTTCTTCTCATTAGGACGTCAATCGATAGTCAGTGTTTAAATCGTTACAAAGTAAACAAATTCCAACGACATTTGGTTGATGCAGAAGACAAAAAGGCTATTTATTCCACTATCCGGTACTTTATACCGCGAGGGTCGTTGCCAATATTCAACGCCCGTCTGAAAATTACTTCACTTTCTCACGTACCCACTAACGACAGTCAGACGGTGTCATACCGTACATATGAGTGAAGGTTTTCAGGCATGATCAAGGGCATGTTCAAGATCATGAAAGAGACACTACTCACAAAATTTCCCTTTGCACATATTTTTCAATATTTATCCTTGCTGTTTATCAATAAATCCCCTACCTTTGCTTCCATCAAATAGATATGACAAGTATGTTCCGGCAATCAACAAACAGGCTCACGGTGTGGCTATTCGCCCTCTGCCTCCTCTTTCCTTTCAGCAAATTGTCTTCTGCATGGCGTAATACAGCCACGCAGGATAAGGCTTTTTCAATTTCAGCTGTATCAAAAGCATCTTCTGACAGCATAATGCCTGAACGCCTTACGTTTCCCGATTCCGTGGCACTTGCAGCACCCGAAGCTGCCGGAAGGAGCGTTTCTTCTCTTGTAGCTTACTTGAAACAGCATCTCAGCACAGACGACCAACTGGCACGCGCCATCTACACCTGGGTTTCAAGAAATATTAAATACAATGTGTACATAACCTATACTTCTCGCAACGAGGAAGCGGATGAGACGAAAGAAATACAAAAAATATTATCCGAACGCAAAGGTATTTGCCAGGATTATGCGTTACTTTTTAAAGCACTGGTGAAGGAAGCGGGAATGGATGCTTATGTTATTGATGGCTATAACCGCAGGGACGGTGCCTTACTGCCCGACCCACATGAATGGTGCGCAGCCAAAGTAAGTGGGAAATGGTATATGTTTGACCCTACATGGGGCGCCGGATTTGTGGAAAACTACCAGTTCATTCCTTCCCCGAATCATCGTTTCTGCAAGCTGTTACCGGATACATTACTGAAAACACACATGCCTTTCGATCCGATGTTCCAGTTCCGCGAACGTCCACTGAGCTATGAAGAGTTTGATACAGGAGTTGTAGATGAACAACGCTCAGTACCGGTGTTCTATTGGGCGGATACATTGGCGCTATATGCACGGCAGGATACACTGGAAAGGCTGGTAAGTGTCAGACAACGCATGTTATCGAACGGACGAAGTAATGATTTGGTTTATTATATGCTGGAACTTACGAGTAACAACATCCGCATCGCCGGCTACCAGAAGATTCTGAATGCTTACAATATGGCAATGGATTTACAGGGAAAAGCTACGGACGCCATCAATGAATTCGTCCGTTACCGGAATAAGGCATTTGAGCCCCTGAAACCGGATGCAGAAATTCAGGCGATGGTAGATGTCCCTGAGGAATTGATAAACCGGGCAGATAGTGCGCTCAATAGCATCCGCACCGCACCGGAAAGATATAGGGAACCTATCCTGAAATTACGGGATCAGATAATGGAAGTGGCAACAACCGTATATAAACATAAACTTTTTCTGAGGCAGTACTTTAAGCTACCGGTCAAGCAGAGGAAAGGGATGTTTAAGCAGACGAAATAAAAAGGAAGGCTTGTTCAAGTATATCTTCTATCAGATTTAGAGCAGCAAGCGATTTCTCTTTTATTTTTTCATCAAAAGGTACTCCACGTGAGGCTTCAAGCTCTTTCAATAAAGTAACAAGATCATTGGCTCCCAACAGAGTAAACAAAGGAAGCATCTTATGGCCCATAGCGGCAATGCCATCTGTGTCTTCTGTTTCCAATGCCTGTCGCAAGCGGTCAACATTCAGGCGTGTTTCTGTGACGAAACTTTCCAGTATGGATTTTGCCGCATCCGGATCATCACCGGAAAAAGCGGTAAGGGCGGAAAAATTCAAGGTAGAAGAAGGGGCGGCATCAACAGTAGCAATATCTGCTTGCAGCACACCAATCTCTGCAAGCAATTCATTCACCGTAAACGGCTTATGCAGACTTCCGGCAAAACCATGTTGCAGAAACTCCTCACGCTTCATATCACTACGGGCGGTAACGGCAATCACCGGAATTGTCTTGGCTTGCGGGATATTCGAAGCACGCAGCAGCCTCAGCAAATCGAAACCATTCATGGCAGGCATTTGCACATCGGTCAGCAGCACATCGAAAATATCAGTACGGAGGGCTTCCAAAAGTTCATCCAGTTGCAGGCAGGTTACGGAAGTAATACCACTCTGTGCAAGCATGGCGGCAGTGAGAGTAAGCTGAATGCGGTCATCATCAATCAAGAGAATATGTAATGCGGGTATCTGAGTTTGTGAGTCCTCACTTGGTTGTTCATTCAAGGCGGAAGTGTCATTATCCAATGCCACCGGATACAGAGGTACCCGTAACGTGAATGTGCTCCCCTTTCCGAGTACGCTATCCACCTCAATACGTCCCTCCAGCAGTTGCACCAGCATACGAACAATGGACAGTCCCAGTCCGAATCCCTCCTCTCCCTGTGCTCCGGGCAGACGGGTGAATTCCTGGAAAATACGCTCACGGTCACCAGGATCCATCCCCTTTCCCGTATCGATAACAGAGAGTTTCAAATGGTTACCGGGAAAAACGGAATCGCCTTTCGGCACAAAAGAGGCGGTCAGGGTAATGCCGCCCTCTGAAGTAAACTTCACTGCATTAGAGAGCAGGTTATTGACAATCTGGCGTAAGCGCAATGGATCACTGATAAAAGCTCCTTTCAGTTCCGGATCTATCTCACACTTCAAAGACAATCCTTTGGCAGAAGTCAGTGGTTCGAAACTGACATAGATTTCTTCCAGCAAGCGTGCGGGATGGAAAGTAACACGATTTATCTCAGCTTTATTCAAGTCGAGGCGATGGAAGTCGAGCAAGTCGGTAACGAGCTTCAGCAGGTGTTCCGAAGAAGTTTTCATGTTGTCGAGATAGAAGCGTTGCCTTCCGTCAACGGTGAGCCGGGAGAGCAAGTCAGCATATCCCATAATGGAACCCAAGGGAGCCTTGAAATCGTGGGTAATGGCAAGCATCAACTTTTCGCGGGAGGCAAGCAACTCTTCGGCAAAACGATTGGCTTCTTCCAATTGACGCCGATAACGGTTACTACGGGTGACATCCCGCCAGATCATGACAAGAAAGATAACTGACAGCACAACAGCCCCGGCAGCAATACCCGAAATAATCGTTGCAGAACGATGCCGAACAGCTTTCTGATACTCAGCCTCTTCGCGGGCACGCATCAGGGTTTCCTGTTCATATCCTTTCAAAAGACTGTCGATACGAGCACTCAGTGCATGATCAAGACGTTGCAAAGTTCGCTTACGACGCTGCATCACACTATTGGTAGCCCTCTTCTGTTGGGCAACAGTGCGCAGCTTCGCGTGCAGGGAATCAACCGGATTATAAGCATCGAGTACAGTATCCGTAGCAACTTCAAGGGTTGTTTGCACCTGAACAGCTGAATCTTTGCGTGGTGGGACGAAGACTTCTCCCAAACGGCGGAAGAAACTTTTCTTCTTGGGTTGTGTCACAACCGTATCGCGACGGGCAATAACCCGGCGTTGTACACGTTGTTGGGTGATAATAGTATCCTGTTCGGCAATAATCTGTTCCACTTCACGGGCTGAAATCATGCTGTCATTGGCTTCGCTCAGTGTACGCAGCAGGCGGACGGTATTAGCATCCTTCTCTCTCAAAAGCCCTATCAGACTGTCCGTACGCAGAATATCACTATTATCCGAACTCATAAGATTCTCCATTTCCCGGTGCACGAAGAACAGGGAATAAAGCAAGACTGCCAGCAGGACAGCATAACCGGCAGCTATCTTCTTCTTGGAGACATTATTCATTTATCTTTCGTTTTATAGCGGAAACGCAACCAGAGCATAATACCCGCACTAGTCAGTCCGAACGGGAAGGCCATCCATACACCGACCGTACCCCAGCCCAGCACGAAACCGCATAAGTATCCTACAGGCAAAGATATAACAAAATAAGAAATAAATGCAATGAACATCATCGGTTTTACGTCGGCAATACCACGCAGGGCATTGGCAAAGCTGATTTGCAGTCCGTCACCAAACTGATAAACCAGGAATGGAAGGAACAAAGAAGATACCATGGCAGAAACCTCCACGCTATCCGTAAACCAGCCCCCGACCTGATTGCGCAACAGAAACACGATACTCAGAAGCACCACCGCCATTGCCAAGATGAGATGATAGCCGGCATATGCCGAACGGCGGACATTCACCATATCGTTCTGCCCCTTGAAGTTACTGACGCGAACGGCAATCGCCGCCCCCATCCCATAAAACATCATAAAGGTAAACTGAGAAATGGTGAGCATAATCTGATGTGAAGCCAAAGCAATAGTTCCCAGCCAACCGACCATAATCGTGCTGAGACTGAATGAAGCCGTCTCCATGCCCATCTGCAAACCGACAGGCCACCCAAGTCCATTCAATTTCCTGAACATCTGTTTCGACCATCCCAAGCGGAAGAACCCTACTTTATATCTCAGGAACCTCCGACTACGAAAAACAATCAATGCAAAAGCAATAACCATGACGATGCGTGAGAACAGGGTACTGATACCCGCACCGAGCAATCCCCATTCCGGGAAACCGAACTTTCCGTAAATCAGCACATAATTGCCGACAATATTCAGCGCATTTCCACCAAGAAGCACCCACATAGCAGTCTGCGTTTGAGTAATGCCATCCGTAAATTGCTTAAAGCCATTGAACAGCATGACAAATACCAGGGATGCAAGTAGAACCAGAAAATAAGGTTTTATCAAGGGAATCAGTTCCTCGGGTTGTCCCATGTATTCCACACAGAAATAGACGACAGTCATAATAAGCGTCAGCAACAATGCTACCAACACATTGGCAAGCAGACTTGAGCGCAAAGCTTGTCCAGCCTCCATGAAACGACGGTTACCGTAGAACTCACCCACCACAGGCGTCAGTCCATAAGAGAAACCGGTACTGAAAATAATGCAAAGTGTAAAAAGATTGTTGGTGAAAGAAGCGGCAGCCAACTCGGCCGTGCTGTGATGTCCCACCATCAAGGTATCGGCAAATCCAAGAACAATGACTCCCATTTGACCGATAACAATGGGAAGTCCTAAGTAAAAGAGGGCTTTATAATGCCCCTTGTATGTAGCAATTAATCTATTCATTTATCTTTCTCATAATATAATACCACCGAGTTTTCCTCACGAAAAGTCTCTTGTGCAACTGTCTTCAGACGTTCTGCCGTCACTGCGCGATACCGTTCTACCTCACGGTCTATATCCTCCGCTTGCCCGGTCAGTTCGAACCATGCCAGATTTGTAGCTACATTCAGGTAATTGATATTCCCGAATATCTGGGTGGATTCAAACTTATTCTTTACTTTCTCCAATTCCTGTTCTTCTATCGCCACTTGCTGCAACTCCTGCAACTCTTTACGTACAGCGGTCTCAGCCTGTTCCAGTGAGACTCCGGCTGACGGTTTTCCACTGATATGCAGCAATCCCGCATCACGCGTTCCCGAAATATAAGCATCTATACCGGAGAACAATTTCTGTTCCTGCACCAACCGACGGTTCAAGCGACTGGAGCGTCCGTTACTAAGGATATCTGAAAGAATATCAAAAGCATAGTAATCAGGATGCTCGCGACTACACATATGAAAAGCCATAAACAGCGCATCCAAGGGAACAGGACGTTTCACTACCTGTCTGCGTTCCTGCGTCTGTACGGGTTCCTGCGGCAATTGTCGCACAGGCACATTCCTGTGGGGAATCGGGCCGAACCATTTTTCTGTCAATCGAACAGCTTCTTCCCATGATATATTTCCGGTAACGGCAAGCACGGCATTATTAGGTGCATAAAAGCGGTAAAAGAATGATTTCACTTCCTCCAGTGTAGCTTGTTCGATGTGCGATAAATCCTTCCCGATGGTAGGCCAGCGGTATGGATGCACCTCATAAGCCAACGGACGGATAAGATGTCCCACATCTCCGTAAGGCTGGTTCAGACAACGCTGTTTGAACTCCTCCATGACCACACCGCGCTGCACTTCAAGGCTTTGTTCACTGAATGCCAGTTCCAACATACGGTCGGACTCCAGCCAGAAGCCGATCTCTACATTCGACTTGGGGACGGTGAGGTAATAGTTCGTAATGTCATTGTTCGTCCAAGCATTGTTTTCGCCACCTGCCGACTGCAAAGGAGCATCATAGTCGGGTATATTCACAGAACCGCCAAACATCAGATGTTCAAACAGATGGGCAAAGCCGGTATGTTCGGGATCTTCGTCCCGGGCACCTACATCATAGACGATGTTCAGTGCTACCATCTGAGTACTGAGATCCTGGTAATGCACCAGTCGCAGACCATTAGGGAGAATATGTTTATTGATTTTCATAAAATAGAGATTGTAACTTATCGGAGAAAGGAATTTCTTTCTTTTCGG
>NZ_EQ973486.1:249734-251638 GCF_000158035.1 Bacteroides cellulosilyticus DSM 14838 | reverse complement strand
GAACTAATTTCACCAACAGTTAGTCCAATACTACCACCTTTTTGATCTTCACATCCTCTTCCGGGCGGTCGCTACGATCCGTTTTTACCTGTTGTATCTTATCTACTATATCCATGCCTTCGATCACTTCGCCGAACACAGTATATTCACCATCCAAGTGCGGAGTACCACCTACCGTAGTATAAGCCTTCACCTGTTCCGGTGTAAAGTGGAATTCCGGTTGTTTGGCAACTTCCGCCTCAGCCTGTGCAAACAAGCTATCCTGCAAGTTCATCAAACCATCCTGGTCATTTTCCTTACGCATCTTATAGATTTCCTTCATGTGCTTCTGTGCCAAAGCATTGAACACAGTAGTCAGACGATTCTGGTTCATCTGGTTCTCCATCCCCAACAACGTAGTATCATTATACACTTTACCCGTCACAATGTAGAACTGGCAACCCGATGATTCCTTCTTCGGATTCACATTGTCACCCTGACGCGCAGCCGACAATGCACCTTTCTTATGGAAATACTTCGGATAAACAAACTCAGCCGGAATAGTATAACCTACATCACCTGCACCCAGCATCTTGCCTTTCGGAGCATTCTTTGACTCAGGGTCGCCTGCCTGTATCATAAAATCCTTGATGACACGGTGGAACAATGTACCTTCGTATGTACCCTCTTCCGCCAGTTTGATGAAGTTATCACGATGTTGCGGTGTCTCATTATACAGTTTCACGATAATGTCACCCGCAGTTGTTTCAATCTTCAATTTAGTTTCCTGATCCATGTTTCTATCTTTCTTTTGTCCCGATTGGCAGGCTGTAACGCTGCAAATCAGTATGGTTAATAATACGGTGAAATTCCTCTTCATAACGCTTTTTATTTAAATTAAGTTTGCAAATATACGATTTTCAGACAAAACGGTTTACCTTTGTGTCTTAAAAGAGACAAAAGATAAGGCAATGAAATCCATACTCATCGTTGAAGACGACATTACTTACGGTATGATGCTGAAGACCTGGTTAGGCAAAAAAGGCTTTCAGGTAGCTTCCGTCAGCAGTATCGCCCGCGCCCAGAAACATTTGGAAACGGAGGGTGCCGACTTGATTTTGTCCGACCTGCGTCTGCCCGACAAGGACGGCATCGACCTGTTGAAGTGGTTGGGAGAGCAAGGTCTGTCCATTCCACTCATCATGATGACAAGCTATGCTGATATACAATCGGCGGTGCAAGCCATGAAATTAGGTGCCAGCGACTACGTTGCCAAGCCTGTAAATCCGGACGAGCTTCTGAAGAAAATCAGTGAGGCTGTGAGACAACCCGCTGCTTCCCCAAAACAAACCATCAGTTCCGGAAAAGGAGAAAGTACCCATCAGAAAAATGCAGGCGGTGCTCCGTCTTCCGACTATCTGGAAGGAGAAAGTGATGCTGCCAAGCAACTTTATAATTATGTAAGACTAGTTGCCCCCACCACAATGTCGGTACTGATCAATGGTGCCAGCGGAACGGGTAAAGAGTATGTAGCCCACCGCATCCATCAACTCAGCAAGCGTGCCGGACAGCCTTTCGTCGCCATCGACTGTGGCTCCATCCCTAAAGAACTTGCCGCATCGGAATTCTTCGGACACGTAAAAGGTTCATTCACCGGAGCATTGACAGACAAAACAGGAGCCTTTGTTGCAGCCAACGGAGGAACCATCTTCCTCGATGAAATAGGTAATCTCAGCTACGAAGTCCAGATACAACTGCTACGTGCCTTGCAGGAACGAAAAATACGTCCGGTAGGTTCCAATAAAGAAATCACTGTAGATGTGCGTTTGGTTTCCGCTACGAATGAAGATTTGGAACAAGCCATCGAGAAAGGAACTTTCCGTCAGGATCTGTACCACCGTATCAATGAGTTCACCCTGCGCATG
>NZ_EQ973486.1:239912-249488 GCF_000158035.1 Bacteroides cellulosilyticus DSM 14838 | reverse complement strand
TGGACAAACAGTTGATCGGGTTTGACGATGCAGCATCCAAAGCATTGCTGGAATACCATTGGCCGGGAAATCTGCGACAGATGAAGAATGCGGTACGACGCGCCACCCTATTGGCACAAGACCAACTTATTACACTGAAAGAACTAACTGAATTGCAACAAATCACTCATTCCCATGTAGGTTTACCATTGCGTAATGAAGAGACAGAAAAGCATCAGATTATCGAAGCACTGCGGCAAACGGGAAACAATAAAAGCCGGGCGGCACAACTACTGGGCATAGACCGTAAAACATTATACAATAAGCTGAAACTTTACAATATAGAGAATTAACAAACCAGCTTTTCAGCTTACAGTTCTTTCAGTCTCTCCGAATCCCGTTATTCATTGGGTTTCCGGCTGAAACTACTTTTCTCTTTTCACCACTTCATACACATTTCCGTATTCCGTATGTTTCCTTTTCAGTCCTGCCCGAATCAGTATTTGTCCGAAACGCATAGGGTTACTACCTCGCATAGCGGCAGGATTAACCGTTTGTAATTCGCCGAAAATGTCGGCGGCGGTCAAGTCAAGGCTCTTTTCATGGGGAAGCGGGGTCCGGAACCGGGAAACAAGCACCTCTTCAACAAGACTGATACGATAAAACTTTTCATTGTGTCTTTGTAATTCTTCCTCCTCTTTCTTGGTGAACCAGTTACGCCGTCCGGCAGACAGTTCAGCTTTCAGTTGGGCAAAAATCTGGTCATGCTCTATGTGGGTACAGTCGATGTTGTGTTTCACTTCCACGCAAAGGAAGCGGCGGCTGCCCGTTGGGTCGGTAAGCAGATCGAAGCGATTGCTCGTACCGATGAACGACGCGACGCGGGGCAGCTGTCGGAAACTCTGTTGATAGGCCTTACGAATATTAAGGGTGGACATCTGCATCAGGTTCTTCAGCAATGGCATCTTGGTTTCGGCATATTTATCGAATTCATCCATGTTCAGCAATCCCATTTCCGCCAGGAGCCGTTCGGCTTGTCCCTGCGAGGTAAGTTTCAGATTGTCGGTATAGTAGCGCATCAGCACATCAGGCATTAGCGAGCGACAAAAGGTGCTCTTCCGGCGCCCCTGCTCCCGGCTGACAAGGATAGGCGCTACGCTGTTGGCATGAAGTCCGGACAGGTTCATCCACTGCGAAGCAAGCCCCAACATCCATGTGTGAAAACCTTGTACCCACAACGGACGACAAGAAACACGTTGGGCAAGTGCGGTCAGCCGGTCGTGACCATCCCAAGCGGGCAACTCTTCCATATAGAGATGAAAAGGGTGATAGGAAGGAATATAAGAGGAATAGACGTAGCGGCTCAGGTCCTTGTCCCAACAAGGAATACCTTCGTCATGCGCTTCGATACATAAAGCGTTCAGTTCACGCTTGCCGATGGGAATAAAGGGAGCGGCACGTTGACCGGCATGGCGGAATTCGGTCTCGTCTGTCAGCAGGTTGTAGCGGAAGTCATAACGGGTTGTCAGGAATTCCTTTACATTTCGGGTCAGAAGCAAAGTCGCGTTGGCGAGGGGCTGCGATGCTTTTGGGGTTATTTTCGGTTTTGCCGTTTTCATCTTTTCCGCAAAAGTCAGTAATTGGCTTGCCTCACGCAGGAGGCGATGTTCTTGTAATGTCATTCGATTCTTCTTCATGATGTTTCTTGTTTTCTTTAAATGGTTAATAGTATCGGTTTGTCGAGCTCGATGGCACGAAGTTAGTATGCGGGATAAGGGGTTTGCAAGCTTTTTACGACCTTTTTTATCATAAATGTGCTTGTAAAAGAAGATAGGACTCTGATACGCACAACTCACTTACTTATATGCATTTGGATACTGCCTCATAAGTGAACGACTGGAGTTGTTCGGTTGAATGACTCTAGTAGTTCAAGTGAACAACTGGAGTCATTCGATTGAACAACCGGAGTGGTTCACTTACAAATAAGCACCTTTGACACAATTACCAAGGATATTAAACACATCAAGTAATAGGATGAGCGTAAGGCGGCATGCGGACTCTATCTACCACCCATACCACGCGACACGTGGAAGTGAAGTGGCGAAAAGGAAAAAGTTGTTTCAGCCGGAATACCGATGAACAGGGGATTCCGGAAGAGGCTGAAAAAACGGAATCTTCTTATTATTACCTCAGATACTCAAATCCAAAGCGACAATGCAAGCGATCTTTCTAAAGGACTTTCCTTGAATATCGTCATAAAGCAATTATTACAATCTTATTTCAGAGAATTTAATTCAGTAATGCTTCATATACTGACATCATTTTCTTTTTAAACACTTCAAGAGCATAATTTTCTAAAAAACGTTTTCTTGCCTTTCTCCCTAATTGTAGTGCAAGCGTCTTAGAATCCAGCAGCTTTATAATTTGCTCTGAAAGCACTTTAACATCCGGACTACGTTTTCTTTTAATACGCCTTATTGGAGACTTTAGACCGGAAACACCATCAATAACAAGTTCGCTAAGTCCACTGGTATCAGTAACAACCAATGGTAAAGCATGCATCATCATTTCAATAGCCACCAATCCGAATTCCTCATGAATAGAACAAACTACGCCAACATTAGCAATTGTATAGAGCCCATATAACTGCCTTTTATCAATTCTCCCCGTGAATGTGATTCTTGACCAACATTTTTTTGTTCCCCTAAGGCATTCATTAAAATCACCATCCCCTGCAATAATCAACCGACTTTTAGGATAATCAACCAATACACGTTCAAAAGCTTTAATAAGAAAAGGAACTCCTTTTATTTCATCAAGCCTCCCAGCAAATATAATGATTTGTTCATCATCCTCTAGATGATATTTCTGCCGCAATTTCTTATCTTTCCCTCTTTTAAGGTAACAATCCGCTATTCCATTGTTGATTACACAAGCCTTAGAAGTGCCGATACAACTTAATTCTTGTAATGCTTTTAATGTATGTTGCGCAACACAAATAATCAGGTCACACCGCTTCATCATCATCCTATACTCCTTTATTTCATCTACTATTTGTTTCTCTGACTGAGTAAGTTTACTTCTCTTTTTATCCACTATACGCTTCAATAAATCAAAATCACCTAACAGACTGAAACTCCAGTTGGTATAGTGTACAGTCAATACAATATGGCATTTAAAAAGGTGCTTCAAATATTTTACAAGATTATTATCAGGCAGAAAATTCAAATGGAAAATGATTCTGGTATCGCTGTCCTCTGTTATAAGTGTTTTGAGTAAGTAAGCCACATTACGCGAATAATATTGTAAACATGCAGCAATATTACTATAAGGTATAGGTATTGATATTTGCTGATATCCACCTTTATCCATAATTGTCGTTTCCAAGCAATCAGCATAAAGATGTATCACACAAAAATCCATTTTAGAAGACAACAAGCAATTCGTCAACTGCTTTACATAAGTTCCGATTCCATAATTCATTGCTCTACTGGCCTTCTCTAATATATATATTTTACTTTTCATGATTCTCGAATATCAATTTAAGTGCAATACCTGTATATCCATTATTGCGAATTCCTATTTCCCGAGGAATATTGAATAGCGTTTTAGGAGTATAAGTCGTTTTATCTACTATTATTTCTAATATTGTTTCCCGATCACCTATAACTTCTCCATCCCATATTTTAGACAACGTATTTACCAGCACCCCAGTTTCTTCATCTCCTTTATTCTGCTTCAATGCACAAATCAAATTATTGATATATTCTTTGCTTATGAGTTCATGGGGATTTATTCTTTTACAATATCTACTAATTACATAATAAGCAATTCCTTTCAGTCCATCTTCCAATGAAAAATCCCTAAAACGAGTTACATCCTTCTCTAAAATTTTTAAATCAAGTTCCTCCAAGACTTCATCCCTGTCAGCCTTCACAAAATCATTTTGTATCAGATATTCAATTCCCCAGGCAATTCCACACAGTCCCTTAGCAAAACCGATTGAAGCCGATTGAGTAATCTCTTTATAAATCTCATCCAAAAGATATCCTCCTAATTCTTCATATAACTTGCTACCCGTCTGTCTCGCATAAAGATAGAAAAAGATACAGATTCCCATTTTCCCATCTAACAGTCCTAAATCTCGAATAAAACTAGCATTCAATATTAAATAATGAATAATTCGATTCAACATTTTTGTTTTTTGGCTCATAAGTTTTCTTTTAATACTTTTTTTATCGGTAAGAGAAATCTTTCTAAAAGAGACAAATCATCCGTTATTATTTCTGCTTTTCCTTCCATTTCCAATAAATATGGCAATTCCTTATTATAAGATGTAATAAGTCCTTTGGGTAATAATATTTCAACTATATATATTTTTTTCTTTTCTATTTCTGAAGGTACTAAAGAGATATTTTTTATCACTCCTTTAACAATTCCAAATTCATTATTAGGGAAATTATCAAAACTTACATTTACTGTTTGTCCTATTTTTACCTTACCGGAACGTTCTGCGGGCAGTAGTGCCTTCCCCATTAAAAGACCTTTTTCCTCTGGTACAATATTGAAAATTGGCTCTCCAGAAGCAATGTTCTGATTTATACTCCAATATTGTGTAAAAGTGATTTGTCCAGATATGGGTGCTATTATAACATAACTCAATTCCCAATTTTGAATTTCAGTGATTAATTGTGTAATGTAGTTATTCACTTGGGTCTCTAGATTATTTTTCTTTTCTGAATATTGAAATTCCATGTCTGACAAAGACTCACACATCTGCAATGTTTGCAATTGCATATTGTTTAAAGTTGCATATATATTTTCTAAAGTAAGTTTTCTTTGTAGATAATTATTATAACTATTTTCTAAATTTTCTTCTGACAATAATTTCTGTACAAACAAAGTGGAATCCCTTCTATATTGTTTTTGTCCTATTTCAAATTGTTCTTCGACAAGTATCTTCTGACGCAGTATATCTTGATATGATACTTTATATTGCTCTATTTTTTCTTGTACCCATTTAATTTTTAGAAAATAATATTGTTCCCTTTTAAATCGTATATATTCTGAAAGAGTAAGATAAAACGAGGAATAAAGAGCCTGCAAATTACCAACTTCCAACCCTTTATTAGGCAATAAATTAATAGTATCCAATGAATTGATTGACAAAAGATACTTTTTCAAATGCAATACGTCATGAGGTTTTGCACTATTTTCAATAACAGCCAAATAGCTTCCCTTATCGATATACTGATTATCATTAATATATAAATGTTGTATTCTTCCAGAGGATTTCGCAACTATACTTATTGCAGGATTGGTGCTCGTTAAAACTACTGAAGATGTAATTACATCCGGATATTTAAAAAAGGCACTGCCTAATAGAATAACAACCACAATAATAGCAGTTAAAGTTATGCCACGACGCAAAATCCAGACAGGTACCTCTCCAAGAATTTCCTGTACTTCTTCACTTCTTAACTCTATATTATTAGTATCTTCGGACATTACACACCTAATTCTAATTGATTTTTTATCAAAGTATAGTAGCTCCTCTTCAAGCTGATGAGTTGTTTGTGTGTACCTTGTTCTGCTATTTTTCACCTGTCAAGAACTATTATATGATCTGCATTTTGTACAGTACTGAGCCTATGTGCAACTACAACCACTGTCTTTCCGACATAGAAATTCATTAAATTATCAAGAATCACACGTTCATTATTGGCATCCAAAGAATTAGTAGCCTCATCAAAGAAAAGATATTCCGGATTCTTATAAACCGCACGGGCAATTAATAAACGTTGTTTTTGTCCCTGACTAATTCCATTTCCTTCCATGCCTATTTTTGTATTATATTTGAGCGGAAGTGATTCTATAAATTCTCTAATATTAGCAATTTCCACAGCTTGTAGCAGTCGCTTCTTGTCAATACTTTCTTCTCCAATTGCTATATTATTGGCAATAGTATCTGAAAAGATAAAACTATCTTGCAGAACGGCTCCCAAACGTGCACGCCAAAGATGTGGATTTATGTCATCAAGAGAAACATCTTGTATTTTTATATTTCCTTTCAGTGGCGAATAGAAGCCTAACAAAAGTTTTATTATGGTTGTTTTTCCACTACCACTAGCACCAACTATTGCCGTTACTTTGTTTTGGGGAATTTCAAGAGTCACATTATCCAACACATAATCCCTATCTGCTCCATCATATGTGAAACATACATTTTCCAGTTTTATGCTCTTATTGTCCGGTAATTGGTTTATTTTTTCGGTGATATTGAATTCCTCGTCTTCCTTATTATGCACCTCATTTAAACGCTCAAGACTTATTTTAGCATCTTGTAGAGATTGGGTAAAACCTATGACTTCGCCAATAGGAGCAGAAAGCTGACCAATAATATAACTGATTGACATCATCATTCCTAATGTGATATCTCCATCAATAACAGCTTTCGCCGCTAAAAAAGAAATAAGCAAAGAAGTTATTTGATTAAAAAAAAGTGAACCAACTTGCTGATATTGGCCTAATGCTACCCCTTTCATACTGATTCTAAATAATTTAACCTGTATCCTTTCCCATTTCCAACGCTGTTGCCTTTCACAATTATTTAGTTTTATATCTTGCATACCCGTTATCATATGATATAGATTCCCCTGTTCTGCAGCAGCTTGTGCAAAACGATTACTATCCAGAATCCTACGATAACGAAGGAAGAGCGTAATCCACGCAATATAAAGTGAATTACCTAAAATAAATACACCTAATATAGGCAAATTATAGTATGCCAAAATAAATGCAAAGATAAAAAAGTTTGCAAATGAAAATAGAGTTGACAAAGTTGAACCAGTTAGAAAGGATTCAATTCTTCCGTGGTCGCCAATACGTTGCATTATATCGCCGATGTTTTTTGTATCGAAATAGCGTATGGGTAGCTTCATTAATTTAGACAAAAAATCGGATATAAGCGTTATATTAATACGAGTATTTACATGGAGAGTTATCCAACTTCGAATAAAATTTACGCCAAGTTGAGTTACAGATAGTATAAGTTGCGCTATGAGCGTCAGGGTCACAAAGCTCAAATTTGCATTTCCTATACCTTGATCTACCATTGCTTGAGTAAGAAAAGGAAATATTAGTTGAAAGAGGCTTCCGAGTAACATTCCAATTATCAATTGTGCAATCTGTGATTTATAAGGTATTAGATATTTCACATAATAATAGAGATTCTTTTTACCCTGTTGATAGTCATCTTCATACTGATAGAATTCTGGCGAAGGAGTCAACAAAAGTGCAGTTCCGATATTTTTCCCATCCACTTTAGTACTAAGCCAATGCTTTAAAAAATCATCTTCACTGATTACTATCTTATCCCTGGCCGGATCAGAAATTTTAATTTTATATTCGCCCTTCTGAGTTTTTTTTATGCCATAACAAACCACAAAATGATTCTGATTCCAATGTAAAATGCAAGGAAGGGGAGTCTCCCTACTCAATTGTTCAAAATCAGTCTTTACCCCTAAAGTACGAAAGCCTATACTTTCCGCCGCATCACTAATTCCCAACATAGAAACACCCATACGCGTAATATAACATCTTTCACGTAAGGTCTGCAATGAATATTTACGGCCATAATATTGAGCTATCATCCGCAAGCAAGAGGGTCCACAATCCATTGCATCCAATTGGGAATAATGTGGGAAGTTTTTTTTCATTCTTATATACCGATTTTATTCTCCTTTTAGTAATGCTTCCAAAATTATATTCAAGAAGAATCCCGTCACTGAAGCTTGCACTATCTTCCCATCCTGATCTATTAGGATACCATGGGGAATTCCTTCGAAGGCATACAATTCTGCGGCTTTAGAATTAGCCGGTAATACAAACTGCCTCCATGGCATATCCACCTTATCCATTGCAATAGCCCAACTCTTATTACTATAATCCATAGATATACTTAGCACCTCCAGCCCTTTATCTTTATATTTCTCGTATACTTGCTTTATCTTAGGAATATCCGCTATGCACGGACCGCACCATGAAGCCCAGAAATCAATAAAAAGGAATTTGGAATGTCCAACGTATTCAGATAACCACTTTCGTTCTCCCTCAGGGGTTATTAATTCGATATCTATGAATTTCTCCTGCTGCATGTGTCTTCTTTGCTCTTCTTCGTCTTTCTTTTTGCCCAAGACATATCCTCAGCGGTCAACCAAGGGTTGTGTTTACACTGTTTCTCAATATAATCATAGACACTTACATTAGTTTTCCTAACTTTTTCATCACTTCTCTTTTTAAAATCAGCAATTATAAATTACATTTCAATACGCAAATCTTTAAAGAATATCAGATCTTCTATTTTATACACATCAGGTAATTCGTAACCATTGATTAGGATGGTTGGGGTTGCCATAAGTTTTGTCTCTTTTTTCCATTCCTCATGCGTCCTAAACTCTTGTTCTACAGCAGGTGCATTAATATCATATTGATATTTATTAAAAAAATCAGTTGTATTATACTTCCCGCCATTAAACCATAGGTCATAAATTTCTTCCGAATTTTCTATTGTATTATTTTGGTAAGCACTTATCAGAAACTTATTGCTTTGATCCAAATCCTCACCAAACGAACTGAAAATATATTGAATACAAGCCTTGTCTTCCAATTTCTTTTGCAATTCTCGTAATCGTTTGTGCATTCTTCCACAAGGTTCACAATGAGGATTACTAAACACACTAATAAGTAAATCCGCATTAGGATTACCAAATATAATTTGCGATGTAGATTTACTTACCGGATACTTCGCTTGTTTTTTTAATAAAGTGACAAAAACTTCTTCTTGCATTTTCAAGCTTTCCAGTTCATATTTAGCCCCTCTTTCTTTATTAAAATCAGAAAAAGCAGACATAGCCAGATGGATGCATAAAAAAGGTATCGCATAAATGGCTGCAACATATACTATTTCATTCAGGCGGATTACCGGTATGAATATATATCCACAAACAACATCCACAATCAGCATTCCTATAAACAAAGCCTGCACCAACAAACAAAGAGGACACCATTGCTTCACTTTCACTTTTTGAAACCAGATACTCCAAAAGACATAAGGTACAGTACACAAATTCAACAAAACTACATATACTACATATTGAGGAGTAATAAGCAATATAAGCATATTTGAGATAAAATAACCTAAGCCAATCTCACTCCAACTGATTAGCCCCCATAGCCTTGCAGCCTTAGAGTCTAAAACATTATTACAGTCACTCTTACTAAACAGAGAACATAATTTATCAGCATACCTGCTATTAAAGTCCAATTGTTTCTTTGCAAGCAAATGTCCTATATATATTCCAACAATATTCAGCAAAAAAAGTAATTTAGTGCCTACACTATTGGATACATTCTGCCAATAAAACAAAAAACATAGCATCATGACAGAACATCCCAACACTATTTGTACCCCTGTATGCCATAAATCTTTCCTCTTATTCTCTCCATAATTAGGTTCTCCGGAAGTTTCGTCAGGTTCCGCTATCAATGCAATACCATCCCATACTTTGACAAATTCATTATAGGTCGATTTAATAT
>NZ_EQ973486.1:214517-239704 GCF_000158035.1 Bacteroides cellulosilyticus DSM 14838 | reverse complement strand
CCTCTCCATATATAGAATATTTTCTCGTCTGTCTTTCCGTAAACATTTACAAAATCATGATTTATATGAGCGATATAAGGAGGCACTAATTCTTTAACAGCCTCATCCTTTGTCTGGGTACGAACACCTTTATTAGCAATTCCATAATCATTCAACATCATGGATAATCCCAACATGCTATATTTATAGGGATGTTCCTCGTAATATTTATAAGAAAAGCCTGTATATTTAAGTTTGGCATTATCTAAAAAGACAGTAAATATATTAGATTTCATATTTATTTCAAGCCTTCTTTTAACAAAAATTCCTCTAAACTTTGAGCATGGAGTCTAACTGCTATAATCGTTCCTTCTGAATCTAATAGTATACCATAAGGTATACCATATATTTGATAAGCTTTCGCTAAATCCGAATTGGTGCCATTCACTTCTATAAGCTGTTCCCAAGGCATTTTCAGTTTTTTCAACGCACTTTTCCATGCCGCTTTATTACTATCAAATGAAATTGCCAAGACATTTAATCCCTTATCCTTATACTTTTCATAGACCTCTTTAATATGAGGTATATCTGCCCGACAAGGACTGCACCAAGATGCCCAAAAATCAACAAAAAGCAAACGTGATTTTCCAACATATTCGGATATAGATCTTTGTATTCCAAGTGTATCTTGTAATACGAAATCAAAATACTGAGAATTAGCAGTTTCTTCTTGTTTCTTCGTAAATGCAGCCTGTTTATCCAAAAGTTCCTTAAACTTCTTGATATCAGCCTGTGTTACCAAAGAATTATTTTTTTGTAAGGCTTCTAGTTGTTCATGGAGTTTAACCAGGTTTTCAAGTGGCCAAATCGCTGATTTATTATCTGCAATAAATCTTCGCCCCACTAAATTCAATCTGTTTTCTATCGTTGCATTATATATGAATTTCTGATAATCGTCGTGCGCTTTATCTCTTTCAACGTCTATCGTATCACTTTTTATCATTAAGTCATACCATACTCCACAAAGCCGTGTTACTTCACTATTCAATGAATTGCGCAAATCATTAAGAGGTGTTCCGGATGCAACAAAAGCAGTGTCCATATATACACGAATATCTCCCTCTTCCAGAACAACTTCTACTGATTTTATGTATGGATATTTCCCAATAGTAACAATGGCGAACTCGTCAACATTAGCTTTACCCTTAAAAGAGAATTTACCTTTTTGAACTTTTGCAGAGTCAATAGAAGTGATCAAAGTATCTCCTTGAAATTGGAACAATTTGACATATTTTCCATTATAGTCATTATTTAAGATTCCGTTTATATGGTATTTTCCTTGTGAGCATACCAAGATAAAAGGGAAAAGAAGCATCGTTAAAATTATTATTCTTTTCATTCGTTTCCTCCCTCCTCTTTACGAGTGCGAAACATGTAAAATGGGGTTCTATATTCTCCCGCTGTTGTAAATACAGCTTCACGCACTGTATCAGCAGTAGTAACCCATTCTATTTCATTCCAATGGTCAAACATATATTTTGCAGTAATAACTTTATCGTCCAAAATAAATATATATTTAGTAGTATCAACAACATTTTCAGAGTTATCTGCATAACATTTCACCGAAAATACGGCAAACAGCAATATGACAAAAATTGTTTTCATTTTATACATGCAATTGTGTTTTATAAAGCCGTATCTTTCTTTTCTAAAAGAAAGACGGCTCTAATTTAAATGAGAATATGCAAAATGCTACTACATTAAGAGCAGAAGCACGATACAACTTTTTTTGTCATAAAATCCTTTTGGGGTGTACAAGTTTGAGAGATCAACGTTGATGTCCCATATGAAGTTCCATATTTAGGAGGACACACTCCATTACATGTATATAGACTCTCCTCACACTTTTTTTTAGCACTTGGATCGAATTGTCCACCTACCACAAACTTCATTTCCTGTTCACTCATTTCACTGAAATTGTTCAGCTTTAATTTTCCTATTTTTTTCATGGGTTCATAAATTAATGAATAATAATTTTTCTATATCAGCAAATATAAGTCTTAAAACCAGACATCCAGCACATGCAAACTACAAATATGCAATTCGGTCAGTTTTTAGATACTATTCGGTTACAACCCATTCCACTTCCGGCAACTTGTAAACGAATCTCCATTTACCTTTCAGCGTATTTCTACATCTTCTTGAAACTTTGAATTCATGATCAGTAATCAGCCGTATCCAATACTCTTCTTTCCTTTTCTGCCATACAGTCAAATAATCAACATTTACAATAGTTGATTGATTGCAAATACAAAAGTTACCAGGAAGAATATCAATCATTTGTTTAATAGAAAATTGCAACAAATGGCTCTTTACTTTCTCTTTAGTAACAATAACAAGATATGGTCTATCCGTATAGACACAAGCAATATCCTCAAATCTAATCATTTGCATATAGGAATATCGTATAACCATTATCCCATCAGAGTTAGATTGTAGTTCTCTAAATATTTCCATAAAATTACATTTATTTTATCGTGTACATACTCCATGTTTTAAGAAGGCTAAGAGCGTATAAATAACTTTTATCCATTAAGCCTAATTGCTCTCTAATATTATAGGCCAAAACCGTAAATCCATCTGCAATTCCCAATATAGAATATATAAACTCCCTCTCTTTTTGCCAAAGATAAAATGTCGTCATATCAGATAAAAACTCGTCTACCGGGTTACTTTCCCAATAGAAGCTAATAAGCTCCATTTCTTCTTCCACATTTTCTGTACAATCCGGAACATGAAGTGAATGAAGATAATCATGGAGAGAAACAAATCGGGAAGATCTGCATAATTGAACATACAGATATAGCGCTACAGACGTACGACCTTCTTCACTGCAATCATCCGCCAATAGACGTATAATGAGTAATGATGTTAAATTAAGGAACGCGCTATATGGAATGCAATATACTTGATATCGGGAAATCTCAAATGCATTTCTCACTACGGCATTAGCAGGATGATGCGCCCACAATTCTTTTCCATAAAAAGTAGGTACTAACTCACAGGACGGATGATTCTCCACAATCTTCTTCAAAGCCTGATGAACAGCCTCCTGCAAGATCGCTCCATGTACGGTATAAGAAGAGAATATCAACCTAATATGTTCTCCCCTCTCATACGACAAGAAAAACATATATTGATGGATGTCAGGATTGGACATCATATAAGTATGTAGCAAAGGTAAAATTCTTCCCCACTCATCCTGAGCATAAAATATGGAAAAGCAATACAAGGTTCTATTACCCTCTCGAATAAATTCTGTGTTCATAACTACTTTAAAAATATAGGATTATCGTAATCAAAGTTCTTATAGGCAATGCCTTGACCAAAGCCATTGGGATTGACAGATAGTCCGCCACACTCATATCTTTCAATTTCCCAAAAGTTTTGTGTTTCTGATAAATATACGAGTATTTCCGATTGCAAATCAACATTATCCACTCTATAGAAAGAAGACAGACAGCCTTCAATATCTTCCCACTGTCCCCCTTCCGGATTTTTGCCACCGATTATTCTATTCTTTTCATCCAGAAAATATTGATTGATATTCTCGTAATGGGACGAGCGGTTGTAGTTACAATAAATATTATCCTTCAAAATGGTTTTAGAATAACTACCGTCTTGATATCGTAGCAATACTTGTGTCTGATACGGATTTATATAAAATAAATACATTTCTATTATATGCCTTCCCATATATTCTTGCGAAACACGCTCTTCATGAGAATGATGAATCGCTTTGCAGAATCGATTTTCTAAAATAAATTCTTGCTCTATTCCGGATTTCCATAACCGGTAATACAATTCAATATCCTCTAAACCGTATCCGGGAAGCGCCTCATTATAGCCATTAACAGACAAGAAATGTTTGCGCCATAAACAAAGACGCCCAATAACATCTCTCTCTGAATACCTTGGAGTATAAAATACTTTTTCATCAGACACACAGAAAAGATTCAATATGTATGCGGCAAATCCTTCACCTAAATAGTTGTCAGCATCCAAATTACAAACAATATCTCCTGTTGACAGGCGGAATGCCATATTCCGGCTATGAGTTCGATGATAGCAAGTAGGGGTGATCGTTTTGTAATAGTTGAATATGCCTGTATCAAACAATTCACCCTGTTGCTTTACCCATCTCTCTAATCCATCTGTTGAATTATAATCCAAAAGATTAAATTCAACCTGCTCAGATAAGAAATTATCGTGAATATTCTGTTGCAATGTCTGTTTAATATGATGAAGGCGATTCATACAAGTAATATTGAAAGAGATTTTATGGGCATATTTCAAAGAATCGACCTCTTTTGGCACATTTCCTTCTATATCAAAAATATTCTTTCTGATACCGAAGCTCCCTCCATTAGCGATAAGTTTGCCGGCAAGAATATTAGATTGGGAAATTTTTGCATTATACTCGTCCATTTCATGCCATGTTTTGAACGATGAATGAGTAAATGCAATTCCTTCTTCTTTAGTATTCCTGATTGCTCTATTATATCTGGAATCTTTCACTTCGATACGTCTGTAACCTTTCGCCATCAATCTATTGATTAAGTCTAAATCTTGATAGCCAGCAGGTGCTAAACTTTCATTATATCCTCCAATGGATAGAAAATCATTCCGCTTAATTGATATACGTCCAAATGAACCGTCAAAACCATCATCAGAACATTGGTGCAAAAACATAGGTCCATCATTCTTTATAAATTGCAAGATAACAAACCAACCACCATTACTTCCTGTATAATTATCACAATCCAGATTTACTAAAATATCATTTTGCGCCAACATATGCGCAGTATTTTTTGCTATAGAAGCATGCCAATAAACCATCTCTTCTGTATAAAAGTACTTTAGATATCCAGACCGTATTTCATGTTTAAAGTTATCAGATATCCATTTACGAAGTTCGTCCGTACTTCCGAAATCTACGAGCACAAATTCTACTATTTCTTGCAATCTGCGATTATCCTCTAGATTTTGAGGAAGAGTCTTTTTAATCTGATAAAATCTATTCTTACAAGTAATGCAGAATGAAATTTTAGGAGTCTGAGAATTATCAATCATAATAGTTTTATAGATGTTTTATTATAAATGCAAAGTAATCAAATCCAACACAGAAAACGGTTTATTCTTTATCATAAAAGGTTTGTTATCTATCATTATAGAGCTATTATCCATCTTTACAGGTTTATATGCTATCATTCTCCACACCCGTACATTTCCAAAATATCAACCGATTCAGAACTCCTCTATTTAATAAATAATGGTATCCAATTTGCAACCTTATTATGGTCTTGGTACGGAGCAGAGCCCCAGTGTGGAATTTTTCCACACCCCATTCCACACTTTCCACACAATTCCACACTGTGCCACACTTCCCCACTCACTTTTCATCATTAATTATCAACCATTTACCTAAAATTCATATCTTCTGGCACGTGCTTTGCAACTATAATTTACGTAAGCGCAAAGCTTCCTAAAGCAAAAAGGAAACCTAAACTTTCAACTATAAAATATATTTAGTATAATTCTAAAAAAGCAAATGATTATGAAAAAGTTAGTATTAGTAGCAGCCCTGTTTATGTTTGTTTGTGGTGGTTCTTTCGTGGCAAACGCTCAGGATCCGGTGAAAACTCAACAGCAACAACCGGCAACGGAAAAAACTGAAGAGCCTAAAGCCACTGAGCCTGCCAAGGAAGAACCCAAAGCAGAAGAACCAAAAGCTGAAGAGCCCAAAGCTGAAGCTCCTGCCAACGGTACTCCTGCAACGGAAACACCTGCACAGCCTGCTGAATAATAGTAAGCACACTGACAACAAAAGCCGTCCCCTACTTGTCTATTCTGGGGGATGGCTTTTGTCGTTTTCAGACACAAGAACATCATCTTATTATAATAACGGATCTAATCAACAAGCACAAAATACCTAAACATAGGTATTGTTCAAAAGGGAAATATAGCGGTACTTTGCAAGTAATAAATTATATTTCGAATTTACTATGGGGTCTTTATAAAAACACACATGAAAACAAAATCATTCATCATACCCTTTTTGCTATTCCAAGCTCTTCTCTTTACAGGAAGCAATCTGCTATATGCCATCCCTGCCCGGCCGGGAGTTATCACCGTAACCCAAAGTGACGGTACCCGCCTCAAAATACGCATTTATGGAGACGAATATTACCATTACACTATATCTGAAGAAGGCTATACGCTGACTTCCGGATCTGATGGAGATTATTATTATGCAACCCTTTCACCCAACGGGCAGTTGACCTCTACCGGTGTCAAAGCACGTCCGATGGGTAAATTAAGCAATTCCGAAAGGCAACAGTTAGGACGAGGATTCACACAAGGACTTCGCCCCCTATCTCCCACAGCCCACAAACAGCAGATGATGCGCAGTGCCCAGAATAAAAGCAACTCTTCCAACACGCGAACAATAAACGGATTCACTCCGCCGGAACGTTTTATAGATAATGGATTTGCTACCACAGGTAAGCAAAAAGGACTTGTATTATTGGCCGAATTTCCGGATGTGCCTTTTACTATAGGTAGCAAAGGACACTTCGAAGATATGCTGAACAGCAAGAATTACAGTGAGAACGGCGCAACAGGCAGTGCATGGCAATACTATTATGACAACAGTAACGGACGTTTCGACCCGGAATTTGTAGTTGTAGGTCCTTATACACTGCCACACGAACGTAGCTACTACACCGCCAATGATGACGAACTTGCCTACGAAATGGTAGTGGACGTCTGCCGGATGGCCTACGCCAACGGCATTGACTTTGGTCCTTATTCCGAAGCAGGCGTCATGCGTGACGTATTCGTCTTTTACTCCGGTGGCGGTGAAGCGGACGGAAGCGATCCTGAAGGTATTTGGCCTCACCGCTACAGCGTAGCATATAAGGGCACTTACACTTTCGGAGGCAACCGGCTCGCTGGTTACGCCTGTGCCGGAGAACTCTCCAAGTACAAAGATGGAAACAACAAATTCACTTCCATCGGCACGTTCTGTCATGAGTTCGGACACGTTCTGGGATGGCCTGATCTTTATGATACGAATTACACCACCAACGGGCAGGCTGCCGGTCCCGGTACCTATTCGCTGATGGCCAGTGGCAGCTACAACAACGACAGTCGTACTCCACCGGCACTGAGCATTCTGGAACGTTGGATGATAGGTTGGGCAGAGCCTGAAGTTCTGAATACCTCAGGAGAATTCCGCCTGGCTCCCGTCCATCAGGATAAAGGTTATCTGATAGGAACCGATACGGACAATGATTATTTCCTGCTGGAATACCGGGGTACGGGCGACAATGTATGGGATATTCCAGATTATTACAGTTATCACGAAAGCCAGGGCACATCGGGGCTTTTAGTCTATCACATAGATTATACCACACCCTCCAAATGGCTGACGTACAATTCGGTAAATACCATAGCAGGCCACGAGTGCATGAAAGTAGTCTGTTCGTATCCCAATGCGACAAATGCTGTGTATTACTCCCGTTACAGCTTCTTTCCCGGCGTATACAAAGTGACCAGCCTTATGTCCGCTAAACAAAAAGATTTCCGCTCCTGGAAAGGGGGGAACACAAAGGTGAATATATTGGAGATCGCCACGGTTGATGACTATATCTTGCTAACTGTGGATGATACTTACTTCGGTATGTCTGACTATCATGTGCAAGCATACCAATACGATGCCCTTGTGACATGGCAAGACAACATCGGAAAGAAATGGACAGTAACCTGGAAACCGACAGGAAGTACAGAGGTTGCAAGTTCGCAAACAACTACATCAACAGAATGTCATATAAACGGTTTGCAACCCGGCAAGCAATACGAAGTCACTATCCTAAATTCCAACGAAATAGAGCATACACTCTCGGTTACTACCCAACGGAAAGGACTCTACTACCCACGCATCGAGCAGTCGATTCCAGTCAACAGTTCGGAGAATCCCATATTGTTCCATCTGGCGGACTGCGAGGATATAAAGGCCGTAAAATGGTATATAGATGGAAAGGAAAGTAAAAACTACATCAGACTCGAAACCGGAGAACATAGTATCCAGGCAGAAATCACCCGTTCGGACGGCAACAAAGAGTATATTATGCAATATATCACTATCCAATAATAGAAATACTTATGAAAACATTCAAATATATCCTGCTACTGATCAGCGTCTCTTTACTATACGCCTGCTCAAAAGATGAAAATGACCTTTACAAAGAAGAACGTAGCAGCCTGCTATCTTCCACGCAAATAGGAATCTACCAGAACGGAAAAGCATTATTGCTCTTCGACAAGCAGGCACATCAATACTATTGCAATCCCTCACAAAAGCTCTTTCGCATACAGGATGCGCAAGGGAAGCAATACACGGCTCTTCAACTGAATGCCCTTCCCTCGGGGCAAGAAAGGACAGACGGGAAAGTGGAAGGAAACATGGGTATCAAGCTCGACGGGATAACACAGTTATATATTCTCCAATCAGACGAACAGTTTGTATGGCTATGGTCGGATGATATATGCATCGGATTCATTTTACCCAACATTGGCCTTTCAGGTTTATAGAAACTGTACTTTTGAAATACCTATATATTGTTATCATTCACGTTATTTAAAGAAAATATACCGACTTTTAGCGATTGCTGATCGTGCACAGATCCAATAACTTTGCAACTCCAAAAAGTGCATAAATCAATGTCGCGTAAAGTCATATACATAATACTAAGTTACCTCTTGTTCTTCACTACCTGGTGTTCCGCACAATCATTTTACAAATTTAGCGGACAAATACTTGACGCCCAGGAGAAAGAGCCCCTTCCTTTCGCCACTATTCGCATGAAATCCGATGAAGGCAAATTCTACGGAAGTACGAGCGACGAGAACGGCAGGTTCAATATCACCCATATAGAGAGCGGACACTACCATATCACAGTCTCCTATATAGGATATGAGAAACAGGAAATATCCATCGACCTGACTAATAACATGTCATTGATATTCTCGTTGAAACCGTCTTCCACTGCATTACGAGAAGTGGTAGTGACAGCTTCTGAGTCAAAAGGAATAACCAGCGCCTCGAAAATAGACCGCACGGCAATGGAACATCTGCAACCTACAAGTTTCTCTGACTTGCTGGCACTATTGCCGGGAGGGAAGACCAGCGATCCCAAGATGAACGGCGCCAAAAACATTACCTTGCGCGAGGTAGGCACCAGCAGTTCCAACTACAATACTTCTTCTTTAGGAACCAAGTTCATCATTGATGGTGCTCCCATCAGTACAGATGCCAATATGCAGCGGTTGCTCACTGACCCCAACACGACGTTTGACGCATATAACGCCGTGAATGCCGGCGTAGACATGCGTAACATTTCCACCGATAACATCGAAAGCGTGGAAATCATCCGCGGTATTCCTTCCGTGGAATACAACGACCTGACCAGTGGTGTAGTCATTATCAAGCAAAAGCAGAAAGCCACCCCGGTGGAGGCACGCATCAAAGCAGATCAATACGGTAAACTGTTTTCCATAGGCAAAGGTGTGGAATGGAAAGATCAAAGAACCGTTCTGTCAGCAGATGCAGGGTTTCTCGACTCGTACAATGATCCGCGGGACCGCCTCAACAATTTCAAGCGCATCAATGCATCCGTACGCCTCAACAAAAAGTGGCTGCTTGGAAATGAACATCGCTTGAACTGGACCGCCGGCATCAGTTATTCAGGTAATATAGATAATGTAAAAACCGACCCGGACATACAAACACAACAAGAAGACAATTACAAATCGAGCTATCACTCCGGCCGATGGAACAGTTCGTTAAATTGGATTGCCCCACAGGACAAAGCATTCAAAGGGGTGACACTGGACCTGTCTGCCAACATGTCGTGGGATAAGATAGAACGAAGTAAGTTCATCCAGTTGGATCGCGACCGCACCGTACCCACCCATATGGAAGAAGGTGAATATGACGCTGAAATACTGCCTTATAAATATACTGCTCACGTAACTGTAGATGGAAGGCCTCTAAATTTATATGCCAAGGTAAAAACAAAGTTCGAGTTACAAACGTGGAACGCTACACACCGAATCCAAGTAGGTGCTTCATGGACTTATGCCAAAAATCTAGGAGACGGGCAAGTGTACGACCTAAGCCGCCCACTTAACCCGGGCAGTTCTTATACACGTCCCCGCAAGTACAGTGACATTCCGGCGAGCGAGCAAATTGCACTATTCGTGGAAGATCAGATAGGTATTCCCATAGGTAAGCATCACCTGGAAGTCCAGGCCGGAATAGGTAGCAGTATGCTGCTGAACCTGAACAGCCGGTATGCCCTCAGCGGCAAGCCTTATTTTGATCCGCGCATTAATGCCCAATGGAGTTTCCCTGCAATAGGCATTGGCAATAACGACTTGAATATAAACGTTTCCGGCGGCTTTGGATGGTTGACCAAAACGCCTACGTTGGTGCAATTGTACCCCAACAAGTTGTATATGGACTTCGTACAACTGAATTATTGGAACGCCAATCCGGACTATAAGCGCATGAATCTGCGTACTTACATCGTAGATCCGGTGAACTATAACCTGAAGGCAGCACGTAACTTTAAATGGGAAGTGCGCTTGGGCATGGAATTTCACAGGAACGATTTCTCCATCACTTATTTTCGCGAACGCATGAGTTCCGGTTTCCGTTCGATGGCGAATTATTCCCCTTATTCTTATAAAAAATACGATGCCAGCGGCATAGACGGTTCAGAACTGACAGGACCTCCCTCACTGGAAGGCATGCCTTACTCAGAGGTAAGCGTACTGAACGGATACTCTTACACCGGAAACGGCAGTCTGACGCTGAAAGAAGGTATCGAGTTCCAGTTCGCCTCGGAACGTTTCAAAAAAATAAATTCTAAACTCACCATTAACGGTGCCTGGCTACGTACCAACTACGAGAACAGTCTGCCCATACAGAAATCTGTGTCGAAAGTTATCGGCAATGTCGCCTTGAGCGATATGTATATAGGTCTTTACGAATCGGACGACCGTTATTCCTACGAACAGTTCAACAGCAACTTCATAGTAGACACCTGGTTGGACAAATTGGGAATAAAACTTTCGGCCACCGTAGAGTGCACTTGGTTCTACAGCAAGCAAACTAAAGAGAGAAGCGGTGTGCCCATCTCGTACATAGATGCCACAGGAACCGTGTCGCCATACACGGATGCGGACAAGACGGATACTTATAAACAGCATCTGACACTGAGCTATAATCAGGAACAGTTCGAAAAGAGTACCGACCCGTTCTACATGTATGTCAATTTCAAGGCAACTAAAGACTTCGGCAAGAATCTGTCAATAGCCCTCTTTGCCGACCGCATTCTGGACTATGTGCCCGATTATACCAAAAAAGGATACCTCATCAGAAGAACAGCAGCCAGCCCTTACTTCGGGATGGAACTTAATATAAAACTTTAATATGATAACAAAGAAAAAGAAAATGAAAATGAAACATTACCTTTACGTAGCCTGCATGTTTATTGCAGCCTTGGCATTCACCGCCTGTAGTGACGATGATGACAACAGTGTAAAACTGGCCAATGTAACATTGCATTTCAACGCACCGTCTGAATTGCAGAGTTATAACCCTACAATCGGTATTCAGGAGCTGACCCTGAAGAATATCAATACCGGAGAAACAACTTCTGTTGTGAAACCCGGCACCCGTGCAACTACATCCAATGCCAGTATCACGGTAAGTGTACCCGAGGGCTTATATACCATCAGTATGGAAGGTTCCCTAAGTTATAAGCTGAATGATGAAATGGTATACACAAAAATGCGCGCCTACCAGGAATCTGTGACCTTCACCGAAGCTACTGGCACATCTCCCCTCGACGTAACCGGTTATGTATATAACTCCAGTGAAGAAGGAGGCAATTTCGTTATCGCCGAAATTTTCTTCACCGGTAGCGTTACTCCGGAAGAGAAACAATATACCGGTGACAAATACTTCCGTATTTACAACAACTCCGGCGACACGCTTTGCGCAGACGGATTGACAATCGCCGAATCAGCCTTCATGACTACAAGTAAATATGACTACACACCTGATATCATGAATGAGGCATTCTCCACAAAAGCCATTTATCGTATCCCGTTAGGCGGAAAGATCATGGTTCCTCCCGGCGAATCTTTGCTGTTATGCGATATAGGCATGGATCACACAGTTGCCAACAGTAACTCATTCGACTTGACAAAGGCTGACTTTGAATGGTACGATGTATCCTCAAATCCAAGTTTTGAAGACACGGACACTGAAGTTCCGAACTTGGAAAAGATATACTGTTATACAGCAACCATCTGGGGACCACATAACCGTGGCTTTACCTCGTTTGCACTGGCACGTTTGGGAGATGACGAAAACAACCAACTCAGTAAGGAGGATTATCTGAAAGACTATGCTTACACCTACGAATATAACATGATTATCGGTGGTAACGTCTATCCTATGAGCGGTGACGCCTACAAGATTCCTAACAAATGGATTCTGGATGCTGTGAATCTCAGTGTGGAAAGCGAATACGTATGGAATGTAACATCTCCTGCACTGGATAGAGGCTGGACGTATTGTGGAAAGGTAAATCAGGACAAGACGCGTTATGGCAAAAGTGTACGCCGCAAGGTACTTTCCGGTAAAACATTGCAGGATACAAACGACTCCAGCGTAGACTTCCTGCCTGAACAGCCTGCCGATCCGTATTACAAGTTTCACGAGTAATCACAATTTCTCACTAACAAGATGATCTTACGATTTATATCTTCATTCATCCTCGTTGTAGCGACCGTATCCTCCTTTGCACAAAAGGGGGACACGGTCTTGATTCAGAAACGGGCTTATGAGCGCTCAGCAGTAAGGCAAAATTTCATAATAACGCCTTATCTGAACCCTGCTCTTAACTATTACCGCTACTCCGACTCATACTCTTCACTTTCCATTTCGGGAGACTGGGACAATGAGAGCCGCGCCCTGAACGCGCAGGAAGGTGACGGCTGGGGTGGATTCAAGGTAGCAGCCGACTCATATGTCCGCATGTCGGATGCCTCACGCATCTGGGGCAACGCTTACTACCACAACGGAGAGCGAAAGAACGTACAGTGGAACGAGAGTGCAGACTACGAGCTCATCTACCCGTACGTAATGGCAGACACCATAGGAGGAGATATAAAATCGGAAACCTACTTCTTCGAAGGCGGATATGCTGCTTCTCACGGACGATGGACATTTGGTGGGGAATTCTCATACCGCGCCCTGCTTGAATACAGGGATGTAGACCCGCGTCCACGTAATTCCATTGCCGATTTGCAGGGAAAAGCTGGTGCTTCTTATCAATTCAATAAACGATATGCCGTGGCTTTGTCCGCTGAAGCCCATAAGTACAAACAAAATGGGGATATCACATATTATAATGAACTGGGAGTATCGAAAACGTTCCATCTCTCCGGCCTGGGAACAAGCTATACGCGTTTCGACGGTACCCGCAATACGGTGAGGTATCAGGGCCATATCTTCGGAGCAGGATTAGATTTGCTGCCAGTAAAAAGTGATGGAGGCTGGACAAGTTCGGTTTCCTACCAGCACGCTTTCTATGAAAAGATTCTGCCTGGCGCAAACGATCTCACGCTGAACGAGCTGGACGAGGATCGCTATCAGGGAGAAATAGCCTGGACTTCTGCCACTACCCGGAATCATAGTTGGGGAATAAAGGCAAATGCTGAATTCCGTGACCGGAAAGGTACAGAAATTCTTTATGGAGATGCTGTGAATAGTATTTATCCGCAGATTGCAACCGCTCAACAATTCGGAAGCGAACGACTCTGGAGTAACTTATCGGCTTTTTACGAGCAGGAGCAGACTAAAGTATGGCGCTGGAGCCTGCAACCAGCCGTAGGTTATCACTACAGGAAAGATACCTATAAAAGTCCTTCTAAAAAGGTGGAATACAGTCTGTTCGATACTTCTTTAGCTTTCACTTCTACCTGGAGATGGAAACAGGATATGCTCTTTGTGCGTATTTGGGGAGCACATCAGGAAAAATTAGATGCAACCCTGGATATCGGACAAGTGACACACCCTTATGCAATGACCATCCTGCAACAGAATTTCGATATGCAAAGTTCTGGAAATACCAGTTATGGAATTTCATTACGCTGGTCCAAAAATGTATTCAAAAACATGCTGACTCACTTAGAAGCGGGTTGGCAACAAGCCAGATATACCAACAGTGAGAAAGGAACCTCCCTTTGGGTAAATGTCGGTTTATCTCTCTAAAAAAATTACTAACTAATTAATAAACATCGCAATGAAAACAAGAGTTCTTTTATTCGCAGCCATTGCTGCAACAACATTCACGTTCGTGGCCTGTGGCAACAAGCAAGCTAAAACTAATGAAACAGCCGCTGTAGAACAGTCCGGCGCTATGGAAATAGACAGCCTGCTCGCCAATGCAGAAACACTAGCTGACCAAGCCGTTACCATAGAAGGTGTATGTACGCACGCCTGCAAGCATGGTGCCACAAAAATATTCCTAATGGGTAGCGACGACACGCAGACGATTCGTGTGGAAGCCGGTGAATTAGGCTCTTTCGACACCAAATGTGTTAACAGCATTGTCCGCGTAAACGGCACGCTGAAAGAACAACGCGTGGACGAAGCCTACCTGCAACAATGGGAAGCCCAACTAAAAGCTGCCAATGCGGAGAAACATGGTGAAAGCGAAGGTGGATGCAGCAGCGAGAAGAAAGCTCGTGGTGAAACCGCCAATACACCGGAAAAACGTATCGCCGACTTCCGCGCCCAGATAGCCAAAAGACAAGCAGAAAGCGGAAAACCTTATTTGTCATTCTATTATCTGGAAGCCACGGATTATGAAATTCAATAAGGCCGGAATCACTTTACGCAAGTGGAGCCGTGTCATTCATCGTGATCTTTCATTTTTCTTTTCCGGAATGGTATTGATTTATGCCATTTCCGGAATTGTCATGAATCACCGGAACACCATTAATCCGAATTATTCAGTGGAAAGGCAGGAATATGCCATTACTGAAATACTTCCGGTGCAGTCTGACTTCAAGAAGGAAGATGTACTGAAATTGCTGGTACCGCTAGGCGAAGAGGGCAATTACACCAAACATTACTTTCCACAGGAAAACCTAATGAAGGTATTTTTGAAAGGTGGGTCCAGTTTAGTGGTAGAGTTATCCACTCGGCATGCTGTTTATGAGAAGCTGACACGACGCCCACTACTGAGCGCGCTCACAAAGCTGCATTACAACCCCGGTAGTTGGTGGACTCATTTTGCCGACTTATTTGCCGCAGGGCTCATTATTATCACCGTCTCCGGTATAATTATGATAAAAGGCCCGAAAGGATTATGGGGACGGGGAGGCATAGAATTAACAGCAGGCATTATTATCCCCCTTCTTTTTCTTTTTTTATAACCATAACAACAAAAATCAATGGAGAACATCATTGAATGTAATAACCTGACGCATTATTATGGCAAACGGTTAATTTACGAGAACCTCAGTTTCACCGTACCCAAAGGACGTATTCTGGGACTGTTAGGAAAAAATGGTACAGGAAAAACCACTACCATCAATATATTGAGTGGTTATCTCAAACCACGTTCCGGCCAATGTGCCATCTTCGGTCAGGATATTCAGACTATGGCCCCCTCTCTCCGCCGAAACATAGGTCTGCTCATCGAAGGACACGTGCAATATCAGTTCATGACTATTCAGCAAATAGAAAAATTCTATTCGGCTTTTTACCCCAAACAATGGAAAAAGGAAGCTTACTACGAATTAATGAACAAACTGAAAGTGGCGCCGAAACAGCGTATTTCGAGAATGTCCTGCGGACAACGCTCGCAGGTAGCTTTAGGACTAATCCTGGCGCAGAATCCGGAACTACTGGTACTGGATGATTTTTCTCTGGGCTTAGACCCGGGATACCGCCGCCTGTTTGTGGACTACCTGCGCGACTATGCCCGTTCCGAAAACAAAACAGTATTCTTGACTTCACACATCATACAGGATATGGAACGTCTTATAGACGACTGCATCATCATGGATTATGGAAAAATACTGATTCAACAGCCCATAAAAGAATTGCTGGACAACGTACGCCGATATACATGCACGGTTCCCGAAGGATATAAATTGCCGGAAACAGACGTTTTCTACCATCCGTCCGTGATACGCAATACGCTGGAAACTTACTCATTCCTGCAACAGCCGGAAGCGGAAACTCATCTGAAATCGATGCAAACACCCTACAGCAACCTCAAATGCGAGACTGTAAATCTGGAAGACGCCTTCATCGGCCTAACTGGAAAATACTAAATTCACCTAAAAAGATATTGAAGATAAAATGAATGCTATATTTTTTAAAGAATGGATCAAGACACGCTGGTACCTGCTGCTTGCCTGCATTGTAACTCTAGGCTTTGCAGGATATTCGATGTTACGCATCAACCGGGTAGTGGAACTGAAAGGAGCTGCCCATGTCTGGGAAGTCATGCTTTCACGTGATGCTGTGTTTGTGAACCTGCTGGAATATGTGCCTCTGCTAGTCGGTATTCTTCTTGCACTAGTGCAGTTCATTCCCGAGATGTACCATAAGTGTCTGAAACTGACCCTGCATTTACCTTATCCGCAACTAAAAATGATTAACCTCATGCTTCTTTACGGTTTGCTGACATTAGTAATATGCTTTGCTACCAATTATATCCTAATGTTTGTGTATCTACAGGGTATACTCGCTCCTGAACTATATTCACGCATACTACTGACAGCTCTTCCGTGGTATATAGCCGGAATATGCGCCTATCTGCTCATTGCCTGGGTATGTCTGGAACCTACCTGGAAACGCAGAGTACTCAACCTCGTGATAAGCGTTCTGCTACTCCGGGTATTCTTCCTTTCATCCGATCCGGAAGCTTACAACGGTTTCCTTCCATGGTTGACGATTTATAGTCTGCTGACAATCAGCTTTTCTTGGCTTTCTGTTCTACGCTTCAAAGCCGGTAAGCAGGATTAAAATGATGTACATATATTAATAAAGAAAGAAAAATGAAACGTTTTAGTATAATATTCCTCTGTATTACACTAGTGTTGCTGCTCCTGTGGCAGTTACCCTGGTGTTACACCTTTTTTGCAGCTAAACCTTCACGCACGCCTTTTTCCATGTACAGTTGCGTTATAGGTGATTTCTTGTCTATGGGGTATGAAGAAAGCGTCGGACTGATACGCCGGGATCAGTCGGGCAATAATTACACTCAAGAGCAGACAGACAGCATTCTGCCCTTATTCTACGTGCGCCAGTTAATGGCCGATGAACGCTTTCCAGACAGTCTAATGGGGGTTCCCGTAAGTCCGCGTCAAGTACAAATCACGAACTTTAACTTCCGTGTTTCTGCTGCGGATATCAACGCCCCTTCCGTTCCCCTCTACCCTTTACTGGAAAGTATGTCAGGAAGAGTAGACCTGAAGATGCCGGATGACGTATTCCGCATCCCCCCCCATGGAATTGAATTTATCGTAATGGAAAATAACACTATAGATCAGGAGAAAAGCAAAGTCTTCACGGAAGTTTTAAAGAAAAAAGAGTTTCGCTTTCCGGCACAGTATGTAGCAGGTAATCCTAGCACCCGCAAAGAGTATGATGAAGGGTACCTGATACTGGATGCCGAAGGAAAACTGTTTCATATGAAGCAAACCCAAGGACGTCCTTATGTACGTGCTATTCCCCTGCCTGAAGGATTAAACGCCAAATATCTATTTATTACAGAGTTTCAGGACCGCAAGACGTTAGGATATATAACGGACGTGAACAACAACTTCTACGTACTGAAGAATAAAACCTATGAAGTAATAAAGACCGGCCTTCCTTCTTATAATCCGGAAACAGATAATTTTTCCATTTTCGGTAATATGTTTGACTGGACCGTATGCGTCACTACGGATACAGCAGAAGAGTATTATGCACTGGATGCGGATGATTATTCACTCATCAAGTCTGTCAGCTTCCCTACGTCAAGCAATGGAATGTCAGGACTTCGTTTCACATCTTATAAAGATAAATTCGTAAAACCACGTTTTTTTCTGATAAGAGAATAAAGTTATGAATAGAAATGCATCAAAAGGCTAAATAGTCTTTTGACGCATTTCTATTTTATGGTAAGCTCTTTCTTATATCATCTGAAAGCCTTGCCAGAGATTCGTCGGTGGTACAGGTGCCTCCACTTCAATCATTTCTTTAGATACCGGATGCACAAAACTGATATGCCGTGCATGCAGGCAAATACTTCCATCCGGATTGGAACGGGCAAAGCCATACTTCAAATCTCCCTTGATAGGACATCCCATCTTTGCCAACTGGCATCGTATCTGATGATGTCGCCCAGTCTTCAGGTCTACTTCCAGCAGAAAGTAATTATCCGACTTACCTATCAACCGATAGTGCAGGATAGCCTTTTTACTCTTCGGCACTTCCTTATCATAAGCATAACTCTTATTCTGCTTCTCATTGCGCACCAGATAGTTCACCAATTCTCCTTCCGGCTCCTTCGGGGCATTCTTTACGATAGCCCAGTAAGTCTTCCTCACCTCACTGGTTTTGAACATTTCATTGAGGCGGGACAACGCCTTACTGGTCTTGGCAAATACAACAAGACCGCTTACGGGGCGGTCCAGCCGGTGAGTAACACCGATGAAGACATTACCGGGTTTCTGGTATTTCTCCTTCAGATACTGCTTTACGGTTTCCGAAAGCGGCGTATCCCCCGTCTTGTCTCCCTGAACGATCTCGGAAGCGGTCTTGTTGACTATAATGATATGATTGTCCTCGTATACGACAGTCATACGCTTTCTTACATATTCATACCACCATCTACCTGAATCACCTGTCCTGATACATAAGAAGACATATCAGAAGCCAGGAAGGTAGCAATGTTTGCCACGTCTTCGGGAGTACCGCCGCGACGCAAAGGAATCTTCTTTGCCCATTCAGCTCTTACCTCGTCAGACAATGCAGCAGTCATATCGGTCAGGATAAAACCCGGAGCGATAGCGTTGGCACGGATACCGCGAGAACCTAATTCCTGTGCAATAGATTTAGCCAGAGCGATCATACCAGCTTTGGAAGCTGCGTAGTTGGCTTGTCCGGCATTACCGTGAACACCTACTACAGAAGCCATATTGATAATGCTACCAGCTTTCTGGCGCATCATAATCGGAGTACAAGCATGAACGAAATTGAAAGCGGATTTCAAGTTAACGTTGATAACCATATCCCATTGTTGCTCGCTCATACGCATCATCAGACCGTCACGGGTGATACCTGCATTGTTTACCAAAATATCGATGCGGCCAAAGTCTGCATGAATAGCTTCTACCACCTTGGCAGTATCTTCAAAATTAGCAGCATTTGAAGCATAACCTTTAGCTTTCACGCCCATTGCTTCAATTTCTTTTGCCGTATTCTCTGCATTTTCATCAATCACCAGGTCAGTGAATGCGATATTTGCTCCTTCAGAAGCGAACTTTAATGCGATAGCCTTACCGATACCGCGTGCAGCACCAGTTACAATGGCTGTTTTTCCATCTAATAATCCCATACTTTTTTAATTATTGATTAAAGTTATTCTTTTCTACGCAGTGCCCCGAACACGATGTTCTCAACGTATTGTCCACGTGTTTCATCCGTCAGTTTAGCACCTATATGCCCACGTATGTAAGGCACTTCAATACCTTTCACACTATAATGCACCAATTCGGCAGTCATGTCGATATCGTCAACCTGAAACACCCCTTTCTCCACGCCTTCACGAAGCACATCCTTGAAAAGCTGTATTTCTTTGGCATCAAAACGTTTGCGCACCTTCTCTACCCGCCATATATCACGGAAAAAGGTAGCACGGAGTGTTCCGTTCCGGTACACTACCTCTTTCACGGCATCCAGGCGGGTATAAATCATTTCGATGATCTTCTGATCGGGCGAGATGTCTTTCTCTACTACCCGCTTCATTATATCCGAAAGGATGTCCAGCTCCGATTCGACAACAGCCATATAGATATCTTCCTTACTTTTAAAATAGGTATAAAGCGTTCTTCTACCTTTTTTAGAAGCAAGAGCGATATCGTTCATTGTGGTATTCTCAACCCCCATCTTCGCAAATAGCTGACGGGCTACATCCACTAATTTAGCTTTTGTCTTCGATACGGCCATATTAATAATTGCACATTGCTTAATAATTTGAGCAAAAGTAAAACATTTCTGCATACCACACAAGAAAACGCACATTTTATTAACATTTGGTCACAGGGAGAGGATAAAAAAAGTATATCTGTTATAACACTACTTATCAATAAGTTAGTCCGTTTATTACATTTTTTAGCAAAAATAATATGGCTTTTATTTGTTTGTTCAATAAAAAGCCGTACCTTTGCACCCGTTAAACATCGCGGAGTGGAGCAGTTGGTAGCTCGTTGGGCTCATAACCCAAAGGTCATTCGTTCGAGTCGGATCTCCGCAACTAAAGGTAAGATAAACAGCTAATAGTCAAATGATTATTAGCTGTTTCCGATTTTATACCGGGACAAAACCGGGACACATCGCGAAACGCCCTAATTGGCAGATTATTAACACTACATTCTTCGTAATCGAAAGAATGTAAAAAAAATGTTTGCGTCAAAATCAGAAAACAGCTCTATTAAAGAAATAATAGGGTATTCCTACCCAAAACTCTACACCGGGAAGGAATGGTACATCGGCTTTAATGCTTTCGATCCGGCAAGTGGAAATATGCGCCGCAAAAAAATCAAGTTGAATCACATCGAAAAGATTACAGAGCGAAGAAAATTTGCTTCTGGATTAATTTATCGCCTTAGTAAGCAACTGGAAAACGGTTGGAATCCTTGGATCGAAGCGGAAAATTCTAAAGCCTACCACAAATTCAATGATGTTTGCGAACGGTATAAGAACTATCTACAAAAACTTTTTAGCGATGGAAATTTAAGAGAGAAAACATTATACGGTTATCTTTCCATGTTACGTATGTTTATAGCCTGGAATAAGGCAAGAAAAGTGCCTATAACATATATATATCAATTCGACATGATGTTAGTCAGCGAATTTTTAGACTATATTTATTTAGATCGTAATAATTCAATCACTACCAGAAACAATTATCTGACCTGGTTAAGCACATTTGACGGATACTTGGTGCAGCACTCCTACACAAAGGTTAAAGCAACAGAGGGGATAACAAGCATTAAAAAGAACGGCTATAAAAAGGAGCGCGAAGGCATCGAAGATAGGGACATGATACGTTTACGCGAATATTTAGAAAAGGAAAACAAACATTTCTTACTAGCCAGCTATATATTACATTATGCCTTAATCCGACCTAAAGAAATGTCCTGGTTAAAATTATCTGATTTCAATCTGGCAAAACAGACTATTTATATTTCTGGTACCATAGCAAAAAATAAAAAAAGTGCAGTTGTAACCTTGCCTGCCAAAGTGATTCATTTAATGATAGACTTAGGCATATTCAATTCACCAAACCATTATTATTTATTCAGTGATAATTTTTGCCCTGGCGAAGAAAGGAGAAGTGAAAAAGCCTTCCGGGATTTCTGGGATAGAAAAGTAAGGAAAGTACTAAAATTCCCAAAGACTTACAAGTTTTATTCTTTAAAGGATTCCGGCATAACTGCAATGCTTCGGAATTGCGACACTTTAACAGTAAGGGATCAAGCCCGACACAGTTCTATATTAATGACAAACAAGTATACACCACAAGATATCCAAAATGCAAACGAATTACTATTAAATTATGAAGGGAAGTTTTAGCAGGGCAGGCCACAAAGATATTTTCGATGTGGCCTACCCGCTATTTTCAAACATTCAGATCAAACCTTACGGTTTCTTCCCCACTAATTAAACTACGAGTTTTTTCTATATTATTCTCGTAAATATGCACATTACCCAGATTGAGGGTAATAGACTTCAATGGCAACTCTATCTGGCGCGACATTAGGTATAAATGATAAATATCCGCCGGTAAGCCTAGATTAGCATCAGAACTACGCTGATAGGCAGAAATCACGAGTTCACTTTCATCTATCTGGAACTGTACAAGACTTAGGCATGGTGCCTGATTGCTTTCAACACCAGTAGCCCCCAGATGTAACACATAATTCTTACTGTTCCGTTTCTCCCGGTTGATCTTGGCTATAAGTGGCGGAAGCTTTTCAAAGTATGACGGGTAACTGTTTACAAGGATAGCACCGCAATAATCCCACCAGTTAATCCCAGCTTCCCGATACTTCTCTACGCATCGCTCCCCCTGCATAAATAGTTGTAGTTCATTTTTCAGTTTCTTTCTGGCAATGCTATGCCCTTCAAAAATATCCAGCAGATCTGCCGGTGTTAATACTAGCTGTTCATTTAAAAGACACCTGATATTCCCTTTCTTATTATCCTGCATCTTCCCTAGTACGAGAATCTTTTCCAAGATCATGTAGTATTTGTTCATAGTCCCTAACTTTTGGTTTTAATAATGACACAAAAGTAACCTAGCCGAATTAGTTTATCATCATATAAGATACTGTTTATACTGCAAGCATTTTGCAGTCACTCTTAAACAGTTTTACTATCATATAAACCTTACGTTCGCTTATACCATATTTCACCGATAAAAAAGATACTATATAAGTCATTTTTTCGCCAGCCTTATACATATCCTCATACTCACTATATAGGTTAATATATTTATAATCGCCCAGCTTCAATCCCAATAGATCTAAACGTCTTATAAGCTCTTTATTAAAAGAAAGCACATCAAATACTGTCATAAAACCAAATAATATATATCTTTGCAATGCCAATCTCAATAAACATATAAAAAACGGTAACACTGCGGAAGAAGGTTTTTAGCCCTCGACCGGCGGTGTTACCGTTGTATGTATGTATGAGATTGGCGTCTATACTATATCATGGTCGGGGGCTTCTTTTTAAACCTATCCCCCTAAAGGTTATTAATCAGCTAGCAACTTACTCGCAAATAATTTACATTCTCTTCTGTAAAGCTGCAAATTATTATATTCAGCTAGATGTTCATCGTTCCCGTCCCCCTGATTCAGCAAAATAGCTTCGACTTTAGCTTGGGGAAATTCTAGGCGTACAAGCCCGGAAACAAATTCGTCGTATGTTGCCGACTTAGCTTCGATCAAAGTTCCCCCGTCTTCTTCTGGCCCTGTATAAGCGTATGCAATCTGCGGTTCTGGGGCTTTATCACCTTCAAAAGTTTCAGGCACAAAGTTTTCTAAAACTTCCTCATTCAAATAAACAATATAATGGCTATCATCATATTTACTAAATGATCTCTTAGAATAATAAATTTCTCTTTTCATATCACGTAAATTTATAAAACTTCTTTTTCTGTTTATTGGTAAACTCCTTTATGACGGTAGGCGAAGGCAGATCTTTCTTTGAAAAGTCTGTTTCGGCCTGATCGATCATTACTTTAGAGCCAGAAAAAGAATAATATTCCGACCCCCAAATATAAATCGGATCTTCTTCCCCTTCTTGATGCTCCACATGATCGATCACATTATAACGAATAGCTATCCGTTGTTTTGGTGAACCGTCTTCATTTTTTTCGATAATAGAATCATCGATTTTGTAATCCAGTAATCGGATCAATTTTTTTTCTTCATCCTCATCTTTCAAACAAACGATTTCTTCTATTAACTTCTTTTGTTCTACGGCCATGCCCTCGAAAGGTGCTTTCTTCCGCCGATTTGTAATAACTTTGCCTAATCTCTTTTCCATATCAATATCTAATTTTTTAAGTAAGTTCCTTGTATCCGCGTGCATTGCGAAACCAATGCGCGAAGCACATTTTAACTGTATATCACGCTTAGAATATCCTTTCTTCTTTAATTTTGCGACCTGCCGGCAAAGGGACTGTTTGTTTCTCTTCCTTAATCGCAAATGATCGTGAAAAAAGACATATCCGCAAACATCAATTCCGCCAGCATATACCGGCCTTACATTCCATCCATTTACAGTAAGTAAACAATCACGTGTCAAGTACATTATAGCAAGTTCCGATATAATACGCAAAAACACTTTATCCTGGTGCATTATTATAATATTATCAGCAAACCTAGCATAATGTTTCAAACCTTGTTTGGCGAATCGGTCAAACTGGCTATTCAAAAACTGTACTCCCCTAGATAATTCAGCCGCTTGTTCCCCTGTCCGACAAGTTAATAGCTTATCCGTTACATATCGGTCACGCCAATAACTCATTTTATCAGTATCTTCTGCTATCCCGAAACACTTTATAGCCTTCCAGTCAAAGGCAGACAAATACATATTGGCGTTAAGCTGTGATATCTTAATACCAAGCGGCAAACCTTGCAAGAAGCTATCAATAATTTCAAATAAGAAACTAAGTAATTTCGGATCCTTGATCTTACGTTCCAGTTTTTCTTTCATTAACGGATGGTATATGTGTAAGAAATAGTGGTGCATATCAAGTTGTACAAAATAATAAGTCTCCTTTTGCGGTGCATAATAAAGATCCTTTTTTTCAATCTTCACAAAATAATGCGTTCCTTTACCCGGCACGCAGGAACAAGATTTCCAATATAAAGAACTTATCATATAAGGTTCATATTGGAGTGATGCAGCCCACTGAATAACGTGATCCGCAGGTTTCAATTTACTTATTTTTCGTGGTTTGGGATTATCAATGAATTTATATTCATACGGGGATGTCTGCCATGTACCGGCATCATACGCACGAAGCAAACTAAGAAGATTATCTCCCAGATCTTTTTCAAATACTTGAATATCTTTACGGCTATGTTTCTGATCTGCATAGCCATTGAAGGCATCTTCAAAGTTTTTCTTCGTTGCGATATGCTTAGAAAAGTAACCTTTTCTTCTCATTTTCGGTGTCTTAAGTCGGTGTTACATCGGTTTTGTCTGCTTTTTTACTTATCACGCGTTCGGCTCGTACAATTTACGATCTACCAGCATCTTT
>NZ_EQ973486.1:209878-214343 GCF_000158035.1 Bacteroides cellulosilyticus DSM 14838 | reverse complement strand
ATTTTCCGCCGTCGGGCGAGGCCTTTTTCTATTTTATATGTGTGGTAGCTGACAACAAACCACACATCAAAGTTGAGGGGCGAGCCGTAGTTCGCATTGGACGTCGAGACACCATTGTTCACATTCAAGTACTCAAAGCCAGCATTACCACCATTGTCCGCGTTACCACCACGGGCAGGCACACGAAGGCCGGAAACAGCTCCAAGAAAAACAACCTATGATTTTCATCACGGTACAAAGATACTTAGAAAATTGGGATATGAAAAAATGTCAAAGATCAATTTTAATACAGCCCCTACCGGGGCTTTGCGGCACTACGTGCCTTGGGTGCTTTTGTACACTGTAAGAGAACTTCGCACCCTTTAGGCACCATAAGGCCACATTAGACCGCCAAGAATGGCGTAGTGTCCCAGTCTTCATCTGCTTCGCAGAGGGGCGAGCCGAAGTACGCATGGGACGTCGAGACACCATAGTACACAACCAAGCACTCAAAGCCAGCAATACCACCAGCGCCCGCGTTACCACCACGGGCAGGCACACGAAGGCCGGAAACAGCGTTATCATTATGAAAGCCATCAGCATAATAAGTACTGGTTGTTCCCCCCGTCAGCGTCGGCGTATGACAAAGATTCTGCATACTCAATTGTTTTGTATATTCCCAAGTACTTGCAACAGCCGCTTTTGGAAAAGACGCAATTTTAGTAAGACCGGTAAGAGAACTCATACTATAAGTCGAATGTAGACGAGGTACGATATACATATCACCGCTACCATCCGCCTTCTTACTAATAAGTTCGCCACGCCCCCAACGCCCCATATAACCAAAAAAGTTTTTAAGTCCAAAGAAAGACGGTATAGGTGCAGTGTATACAGTTGATCCGTCAGCCCCTTTAACCGCATAATTAGAAACCCCACAATTATCAGCCAGTTCAACGCCTGCGCTAGTCGGTAAGAAAGGATAAGTACCGTAACCGTCTGCACCACTCCACCAAGCACCAGCATCAGTAACGCCATTACCTAAACCGCCCTGAAAAAGCCCGTTACTGTCTTTATTCGCATTATAAGCCGATTGTACATTACGAGTACCAAAGATAATACGAAATAGGGCCCCAATAATCCCAGAATGAGCATACCAATATCCTTCCCAGCCTTCTCCCTTCTTCCTGGCATAAGCCCCGAAAGTTTCCGCGCTTAAGCCTGTGGCCGCACGACCTAGCAATGTTTTGTAAGTCGAATCTTTAGCCGCGTCATTGTTCCCACCTCGATAACGTGCGCTTTGATTAACCACGCTAACAAGTTCACTATTTTCCCGATCGACAATGGCAACACCCAGCGCCGAAGTAGATGCAACCGGTATCAAATAATTATATCGGCCCGGAATAGGTTTAAGGCTTGCAGCTTCATAGTAATAATTACCTTCCACCCACCAAGCATAATACCATTTTGTAGACCAGCCCCACATATAATCCCCCATTGTACCGTCAAGCTTTGCAGTTTCACCCGTAGCGAATTTATAATGATTCGTCGGATCCAGTTTTCGCCGCCCGTGATTCTTATCCACCAAATAACATCCAAGTCCTAAAAGGGAAGGTAAATTACGCAAATAATCCAAGTTCCCAACTGCTTCACCGGTTGGGCTACTATTATTTATATTCCAGCGCCTACAAGCATAACCACCGTTAGTTACAAAAGAAACCGGCACAAAACCGAATTTCTTACCAGCTTTACTATAACCTAGAATAAGGTCATTTTCATCGACAACATTTAAGTTATCAAGCTCATTTGCTAAATCAATTCCATCCATAAAATTCTATGCATAAATTATTACTTACTTAAAACGACCGATGCTTAGCTACGGCCTTCTTACTTAATCCAACAGTTACAATGTCAAAATCCCCGCTATTTATTATGAGGTAATGAATAGATCCACTTTCTTCGGGCACCTCTTTATACAGGAACTTCACAAAAGTATTCGGATATAATTCTATACCGTCACCACAATAAATACCATTTAACGTAACACTGACCTGCCCTATTGTACTTATTTTAACCACATCATTAGCACCACCCGCATATCTCTGTATCATCATAAATTCCACATTGGCACATGGATTATAATATTCACCGGATGGGGTCAAAAGATATTCTGGCCCTAGTATCGCTGTAATCGGCCCCGATTTCGTATTGTAAATGTAATTACTCTTATTAGGTCTACCCGCATCCGGCATACCCCAATTCGTTATATAAATGCCTCTATCATCATATTCTGCAGGTATCAGTTTATTATAATTCGCCCCTTTAGTAGTCAATGATTCACAAAAAATATCTCCCGTCTTAAAATTAATTTGGAGTCTAGGGGAAAAACCAGATTCACCAAATTGGCTATAATCTTCCGTTAGTTTCCCTTCGCTATCTCTTCCATATTGAGAAAACATATAATCCCCCCAAAACACGGCAGAAGCCAATTTCGCAAATTCAGCCATTAATATTTCAGTAAATACGGCTTTATAATTCTCAAATGGGATCCATGTTGCATTATTCCCATTTTTCGCATAATCATCCGCTGGATTAAGCCCCTTTACTGTTGCCACCTTATTCATTACATAAAAAGTCTTTCCAACTTTATAATAAACAATCGGTGTCTTATCTTTTGTGGCCGTATATGAAACATCAGACTGGAAAATTCCAGCCGGATAAGGTAACGGGCCACGTTCCCCGATTCCATCCTTACCGTCTTTAGGATAAGGAATTAAACTATCAAAAGCTGCCACATCCATATTATTTACGTGCTATGATATGAGTTATAAGCCCTGCTTTAGCATGTACTTCGCTTCCTGTTACCTGGAAAGTTTGTGCAGTCGCGCTCCTGACGGTATTACCGCTATTATCCCTTAAAGTAAAAGAAAAGCTCCATCCCGTCTGTACAGCTCGCGAAGATCTCGCTAACACGGAAGGAGTATAAACGATAGTATCGCTTTCCTTCACCATATTACTAGCCTGATTACGCCCAATATTAATATAAAAAGGATCATGTGTGTCGCTTACCTGTATTCCTTTCTGATAAGTCACACCATTATGAGTAACACAGGCGAAGTATTCTTCCGTCCCTTCTATTGCACCATCGTATAGTTTTAGTGTCTTATTTGTATTAGACAATTCAGTAACACCAGGAACATGACTTACCGTAACCAAACCGCCGGATGTTGCTTTCTTCCATCCCCAAGATCCAGTCGCAGCCACATCCAAGCCGCTATCCTGTAAAGATGCAGTTAGTACCAGGTATTCGCTATCATTATCAATTACTGTATCATTTACTCCATCTTCATTTACGCAATTTATCAGAATATCGAAAAGGCTTCCCACGCTTTCTTTTATCGCTATTGTACCATGACAAGTTATTTCCATATCGTTAAACTTTGATTTGAAATAAATAGAGACATCGTTTAAACTATCTGCCGCCGCCAAATTGCCTATAATCTTTAATGCGGGGAACGTCTGATTATTCACTGTATAAGTCGTTTTTTGAAACAATGTCTTATACTTATCAGCGATAGCCCCACCCTTTGCCGCCAAAATTTGCGCAGCTGTTGTATTCGGATCATCATAATACCACATCATGTCCGCCGAAGACGGTATTAAGAATTTGCCGCTACCAGAAGAATAACAGGCTGGGTAAATTATGATCTGATTTGCCGCCTTAGTATAATCCGGCGTACATGCTTTTGTAGAAGGGTTGTAATATTGAGTCTTCCCGATACCAGCCGGCAAAACGAAATTCATCCCAGGAACAACGGTATCACCGTCGATAATAGCTTCTAGCGTATCTATTGCACTTATATCCATAACGTTACTATTTATTTATTAAACTTCTGCTTTTCTTCATCTGCCTGTATTAATACAGCACCTTCCGAAATAGCCTTATCAATCCCATAACAGCGTAAATCACGAGACGATAGTAAATAATTCCCTTTCCCGTCACTTTGCCGATAATCCTTCAAGTTCAGTTCCGAAACTATCGCTTCGGGCACCGAGTACATTTTCACATTCATTTTTTAGGTATACTAATTGTGGCTATCTTGCCGTTAATAACTACCGCCTTACCGTTTATCATCATCGGCCTTAAAGCCGTTCTTTCAAACACTTCCACGCCAAAAACGGGCCGTACATTCGGATCCTTACCTACGATACTGGCTGGCACTACTACAGTTTCACCGTACCCGATCACTGTTTGCGGTGCCCCCTTCTCATTTGTAGTAAAGATGTGAGTCATATCAAAATAGTTTTGCGGATCTATAATCTGCCCTTTGGGTGAATCAACAAAAGCACGTACTTCTATCTCGCTAGTATCGGGCCTTACAAACTTGCCGCGCGTAATCACTTCCCGTTCATCCCATTGCCCGTACCAACGGAATATTTTAGTCTGTGCGTAAACCTTCCGGCTATTATCTGCCCGGTGATAAGCTTC
>NZ_EQ973486.1:197198-209858 GCF_000158035.1 Bacteroides cellulosilyticus DSM 14838 | reverse complement strand
TAACTGAATCAATTCTTTGTCTATAAACCGACGATCAATCGTCAGAGATTTAGTATTCAGCCCAGATACATAAAATAAGTCGTCTACCGTTATTGCCCTTAACTGCCTAGTAACTGAATCCCGTGTTTTCCAGAGATAAACGGCGTCCGCATCGGCTACAAGGTTCTCACCATTACGGAAGGTAGCCTTAATTGTCCGGGTTGAAACAGACTTAAAAGGGCTTATAGGCATTTTACGCGCTGCATCTATTTCCAAACTCAAATTAAGCTCTGTCGTTAAATTTGTAGTAAGTGTAATCAGGAACGATTTACGAAAAGTGTTTTGCGTGCGGCTGTCAATATAAGCACACGTAAAAAACAGGGAAAGCGGTACCGAAGGTTCCACGTTACGTTTTACAGTCAATTCCCCATATTGCCCCAAAATAAAACCGTCGGTATCCTTTGTTATACGGGAACCGGTTTCATTCGTACCAATATACCAGCGATTATCTATCAACTTCTTAGTATGATCCCCATCATCTAAAACGTGATCCGGATCCTTTATTACTAAACTAGGTCGAAGTACAAGCGGGAACAAAGTTCGGTCGGGATCAAATTCACCCGTAACATTGCTTTTATTTTGCGTCGTATTTCCCCCTACCTCTAGCATAAGTAAAGAGATATCCAACGGTGTATACAAAATATAGGCTGATGCTGTTTTCATAACTTATTATTTATTTTAAATTCTGTACTAAAAGATTTCAGATCCTCGCCGTCCCGGATTGATATTTTGCAGCGAAAAACTACTTTTTTGGCTTCATACCAGTTTGTAGGCATATCCAACGGCGTTATATCTACGGTATTAGCATTTTCGGCATGTTCGATATTCCATAATAGATCCTCTTCCAATAAATCACTTTCCCGCGTCCATTCAACCTGTGAAGCATCTACGGAAATATCCATGTCCCCATGTGTCAGAATAAATCCAAGCTGTGTATATTCTTGCCCAAAACGAAAAAAACGCCCTTTCGTGCTGGTAATTTCTAGTTTAAAATTACTATCTCCCACAATACATACCCACTGTGTATTATTCCATCTAGGCGGTAAACCTACCGTCGCAGCGTCAGACACACACCGCCAGCAACATGACTTATACCAGATTTGGTGCTGTATATACTTATTCTGTTCTTCGCTATATCCACGTATATATATGCCTCGCGGTTCCCAAATACCCAGATCTACAATTTCATAGATCGGGTTACCCTGAAAGTCTATTCTTATAAGATCCTGTATTATGGCACCTCTAGCGAATAAGTACGGATGTTTATAATTAATAGGAAGACCGTTAAACAATTCTAGGTGCTTCGGCTTCCCTAATGAAAGATAATAGTTACTTTCTTCTAATATAGGTTTAGTCACCCCTTCCAGATACATAATACATCCTTCGTAACTACTAATATACCAGCAACTCTGCCGATCTTCATTAACAGCATTACCACGGCGGCAAATATTCATACCGTTAGCGGGGGCAAAGTTTTTCCCTGCTGGTACTTCATCATCGGGGTATGTTACTACCGTTAATTGGTTTGCAGAAACATCAACGGACAATACTCTAAACCATGAAGTAAAAAAACTGCCATCTGATAGCAAAGTATTAATTGATCCATAAACAACATCATGCAAAGCAAAAGCGGTAAAATCAAAGTCCCATCGTTTACGTATAGTCAGTAAATAGGTATTGGCTTCTATCTCTTCAACTTTATCAATAGTACCAGATTCGGAAAAAACAAATTCCGACTCAACGGAAGACAATCTATTTATGATAAGCTCCATTATCATCATAAAAGATCGTACTTTCATGCTCTCCACTTCCGCATTTCCCTTATTATCAATACCAGCACCGGTTCCAGTAGTCATAGAAGGAAAGAATTTACCTATTTCCAGCCCTTCAAATAGTTGTAAAAGATGATTCGTGTAATCCGGCTGATCTTTACGGATGTACTTATCCCCGTCCGCTTTTTTAAGCCTTTCGTTCAAAAAGTCCAAAACTGCGGCGACTTGCTGATTCGTAACACTGCCTTTTGCAATGGCCTTATCAATATGATCGATTAACGAATCTATTATGTCCTGTAAATTATCAGCCATCAATTAAATTCTTTACTAAATTCCTGGGTATGAATACGCGGATTATCAAAATCAGCCCCTTGTAATGCCTGGGTGAAATGTCTTTCAGAGTCAGAAAACCTTAATGTTATAGGTAAACTTTGAGGTTGATTCATCGTCTTAGCAACTGCCAGGCTATCAGCCGACGCATTTACTTTTATTTCTCGATCTTCATATCCTAGCAAATAAATATCGTCACTGGAAAGCATATCAAGAAGAAACATAAGTTCCTTACTTGTCTTAAAACCGGTTTGTACATGGATCGTATCTACGGTTCGCACACGTTCACGAGATTCGATATAATCATTTACTAATTCATCATATTTCCCGTAAGTTTCTTCTTCCCCGCTATCCTGATCTAAAGTTGGTTTTCCGGTAACATCTATACATTCATAGGCACCGTAAGAATTAAGAAATTCCAGGTAGTATCTTTCTTTCGCCACATCTGCCGGAAGAATTATGATAGTAACTGCCGTACCTTCATCCGTGCTTACAATAAATTGACTAGCCAGCATATTTTCACTATCAAAGAAGTATCTCCGTAGGGCATCCAAATTAAGCGCATAACATTTACCCACTACTAAGCCAGTTATTTCTTTGCTTATCCCGTCCGATACCGTAACTGTAAAAGCTGTTTTGGGGGCAATAAATAATAAAGGACGTATTTCAGTCTCCCGGATCGTAAGAATACGTGTTTCCGATCTGGTAGACATAAAAAAATTACCGGCTGCATTAAGTAGTTTAAAAGTGAAAATATTACTCCCTTCTTGATTTAGATGCCGCATGGCCCTTTTACTAATTCCCCCTAGTATTACTTTGTGCTGTAATACTTTCTTTTCTCCCTCCGTATTAGCAACGTTTATAGTATATTCCTTTAGATTGCCAGAAGTATTCAAAATAATGTCTGTTTCCTGCCCTGTATATCGAATTGGGGCGAGGATGGCCGATAATATCTCGTCAATAAACACATAAAAATTACCTTCTTCCCCGGATCCTTCAAATACCGTTTCTTCCCCGTCTCGGATTACATAAGTAACCGGGGAAGAAGACGTTATATCAAGCCGGATCGGATTGCCTGATAGAGCCATGGTACGAGGAGATATATTTGCGCTTAAACTCATAATTCAAATTGTTGTCTTACTACATTCCCATTTACAACCGGTGACAATTTGCAGCCAGATAAGAATTTATCCCTTTCAACGTTAGGCGTTGTCAAAAGGAAATAAAAATCGTTATTTGTCTTTGTCTCGTTCCCAGGCAATAACCTAAATTCCAAAAACGCATCAGAAACGTTCGTCAATTCCGGTGCAGATAGTATCGTTTCATTTTCCATATTGCAAATTTGCTGATATTATCCTTTATGATAAAGGACAAAAAATTAGCGTCTTTCAGCCCGTATCCCAGCTTCATAAGTTAAATCATCAACTATATCTCTTCTAATGTAGTGTGTATTCATCCCTGTCCCAGTAGTATAAACAATGGTGTATTTTAGTTTGGCCTGATATGTATTAAGTACAGTTTTACCATTAGATACCTCTTCTTCTGACGGTGGCAAATATGCTGCAAACTCTTCATCTGTCGGCCTTGTTACTATTTCTTTTTCAATATCAACCATTCCAATATCTCTCCAATTCACATAATACCTTTCCTCTGCTGCCTTAATTGCAGCTTCAAATATGTTATCAGTATAGGAAACCATGACCCATTTAGTAGTCTGTGCCTTCATTACTACTATCCCCTGTTCTGATTCAAGATCATAGGGCTTTAAAAGTTTGATAGTCCGTAATTTAACAGTAGCCGGCTTATTTATCCGGTAGGGCATCGTATGTTTTACACTTTCTATCATAACTTTTTGACCGGATACCGAAAGTGGGCGTCCGGTATCTATCTTAGTTAAGTTTATTCGATCCAGATTAAATTTACCAGAAAGAGTGTGATTAGAATGTCTTAAAATTGCATCCCAGCCCTTAAAAAAGCGATTAAATGCACCATCATCCCCACGAAAGACTAATGAACAATTATAAGTATTACCGCTTCGATCACGAAAATAGTTACCTGCTGGATCCCTGCAAAGAGAACTCCCAAAGTAGTATCCAGAAGAATTTCCCTTTTCATCCGTTGCAAGTCCCATCGCAAAACAAAAACATAAAGGTGTATCTTCTTTCTGCTCTTCAACTTTTGCCCCTCTAAGAGTTGTATTCAGATTAACCGTTCCTGCAAGATATTGGCCCACTAGGAAGCCATTAGTAAAGGCCATAGGCAAACATTCATCTGCCCCTGTTACTTCTTCATATTCGACGTTTGTAGTCTTCTTATCCCACGGAAAAAAATCACTTGATACCATCGACACATTTTTAGTGATTACATTACGCTTATAGTATCTACCGGTAGAAGCCTGATAACAGACATACACATCATCCGGGATATATCCAGGGGCTGTATTCTTAACTTCCGTAACAATACCCTTATATTGATCCAAAAACTCTTCAAAAGAATCACATTCAACGTCTGCACCTTCAAATGAAGTCCCAGCGGATAATTTCAACTGTTTCGCCACCCCATAACTAGGAACTAGATCCGATGATTTAAACAGCGTCCAGTCTGCGAAAGAAGGCGCCGTTATAGCATCCTTTATCAGTATAACTTTGGCCGTTCTGGTATTACCGTCTACAAAAACCTTAGCGCCAGTCCTACAAAACAAAGCGTCTAAGAAATCATTTACAGAACAATCCGGCATCATATTTTTATATTCGATCTGTCCTTGTACAATTGCATCCGCCACGTTATTAAGCACTACCATTTTTTTTAGTTGATAATGAGTGGCAAAGGGATTCTCTATCAGTTTGAAACCATAGGCCGAAAAGATCAGTTCCAATATCCTAGATACCTTTATAAAAGGAGATATCCCATACCCAGCGGGTAATTTCACATCTACCAATGATCCAGAAAGTACCATTTTTTCAGTACGGGCATTTTTCTTTAAATCATAGACATCGTGATTAACCTTCTCTATGGGATTAATAAATTCAGGATAAACAACATCATTCAAAGATTCAGCCTTCACCTGTACCGGGAAAACATAATAATCTGCTGTCACATAATAGCGCATGACATCGCTTAAGTGATTCATTAGTACGGTTATTCCTCCTTCTGGCTTATATATTGGCAGTCCGGGTAATTTCTTCAATGAAACATTATTCCAAGCTTCATACATCAAACTTTCATCAAAACCAAAATTAGCCACAACACCGCTTTCCCTACTGGCTGACGTTATATTTTGCTTTCCCGTCCTTCGATAAATACCATCGGCAATAATAGCCATTACGTCTTTCCCCGGCGCATTGACAATATCTTCCCGGTGTATGTAATCAACTAGGTAAAGATTACGTTTAGTCCCTGGCAATGTGGATGCTAACGTTTGGCTGCCTTTATCCGTGTAAATAGGAGAAGTAATTTCGACTTCCATCTGGAAATCACCTGGAACATCGTATATTCCCTTTTGCGTCTTAATAGTTAATGCCATTAGTTATCCCCCCTTGTAAATGGTTTTTCTGACTTATATTTAATTTCCTCTGCATCGTTGATATCGGATAAGAGTACATAATTTCTTGCTGGTTTACCTAAATTCTCCGAAGCTTTTTCAAGTCGTTCAGCCGCTTTTATCAGTTCCGGGCAATTGACTTGATTTGCCGATTGATCTTGAACGTGCCCCCCTTCTGAATATCCCGGTAACGGATTTGCTACCGTCCGTTGGCGCCGGATACTTTCTATAACCTTCACCATATTAAATACCCGCTTGTTTTTCATCTCCGGTATTGGCACGACATATTCGCCACGATGAACCGCCCCGGCAACTTCATAACGGCCACCATCTCCAGTATATCCACCTTCGCTATATCCCGAAGACGGATTCACGACTCTTTCGGCACTAGTAGAAGAAGAACTGCTACTGTTGTTTAAAGTCATATTCTTAACCTTCTGGCGCTCCGAATTGGCGGCGGCAAGCTGGGCGGCGCCAGTCACTCCCATTAATGCGGCTGCAATCGGCCCGGCTATCGGCCCTAATTGCGCCATAGCGGTCATTATTGCCATAGCGGTATTAGCTATGATTTGGCTAGCTTTTACAGCAAATTGTACATCTGCGTATTTTTTCTCAATTTCAAGTTTTTTCTCGGCCTTTTCATTCTCCAAACGTTCAACCTCTTCGGCATTTCCCTGCGCCGCTTCGATTTCTACGTCATATTTAGCCTCCATATTGGCGATCTCCGCATCTTGTAAAGCGGTTATCGCATCACCGAATAAACCAGAAAAATAATCGAAAGCTTCTTTCCATGCCGTAAGCTTTATTTGCTTTTCGGCTGCTGCATAGTCCTTGGCACTGATTAAACCTTGTTGTTTCTCACGCCGTAAGGCATCCATCTGCATATTATAACGCTGTTGGAATCCTGCCAGACCGTATTTTTCGAGAATCCCATTTTTACGATTTTCTGCATCTTTTACAATATTAAGTTCCGCCGTACCCTTTGCTTCGTTGAGGGCTTTTTCTTGTGCTGCTGCCTGCTCTTTCGTAATAAGCTCTTGTTTCAGCGAGTCCCGTATTATCTGTAAACGTGCCTGATAAGATGCTTCCAGTACTTTAAGTTGCAGATCCGTTTCATCCGGCAAATTCGTTAGGCTAAATTCCTTTTTGAAAGAAGAAAGTAAGGATTCTATTTCTTTCTGCTGTTTTGCCCGGCTCTGGGCGTTAGCCAGTTCAGCTTCTAAAACCGCCTGCCCAGCTTCTTTTACAGCCGTAACCTTTACATTCCCTGTCTGTATTTCCGCTTTACCTACTTCGGTTTGATAGTTCTTAAGTATATTAAGACGTTCCCTAGTGTTTGTTTCTTCTAAGGCCAACAAAAGCATATCACGCGCTTGTTGCGTAATCTGTTGATTAGCGTAATCCAGTTCTATTTTTGTCTTAGTACTTTTGTAGACGGATTCTTGTACAAGTAATTTTTTATCCCTTTGTTCCTTTAACAGTGAAATTTCATTTTCATCCTGCTTCCTCTGGTTTTCTAGGAGTTTTTTATTGCTTTCCGTTATTTTAGATTGGATTTCTGCCAACGTTTTTAATTTTGTCTTTGCGGTGGTTTTATCCAGTTTCTTAAGTGCTTCCAAGCGTTCCGTATAATAGCGCTGATCCTCTGCCAGTACCGCTTTATTATATTGTGCTTCCGTCTGTTGCTCCTTCTCTTTAGCCTCCCGTATCTTTAAGAGCTCCTGATCGTGTTTATTATCCAAACCAGCCAAAGCCTTATCTATTTCTGAATTAAAATCACCTGGTTTCTTTTTCTTATTTACTCCTAGATCCTGCAAGGCTTCAAGTTCTTCTTTCAGCTTCGCAATTTTTTTATTTTTCGCTTTCAAAAGTTCCGGTGTTGAAGCGATCTCACGTTCGGCCAGCGCTATTTCCTCCTTCTTAGCTGCTACTAAATCCTTTTCTTTTTGGGTAGATTCAGCATTAACCTTAATGATATCTTCCTGTGACGTTTTAATTTCATCCGTTAATTTCTGTTCCTCTTCTGAAAGTTCCTGTATCCGGTTAAATTCTCTGCCGAAATAATCATTAATGACATTATCAGACCAGGTATCAGAATAGCCTTTAACTGCTACGGATAACGAATTAAAGCCTTTAGCAAGCCCTAATTTAAAACTATCCCAAAGATTACGATTTGCATTAATATCCTTTCGTTGATCTTGCAGGGCACGTTTTTCCTGCTGGATTTCCTCTAGTCTGGAATTGGCTGATCGAATCCTGGCAAGAGACAATAGGTTATCCGCATAGCTCTTACATGCCGTTGTAGCCTCTTTGGTATTGATTGTTTCCAAGGTCAAGTTACCCAGATACTCCGGGCTTAATTCATTTAGCTGCTTAATTGCTGCAATGCGTTGTTCCTTACTAATCTTTTCGTTTCGGGCAATTCCTAAAAGAGTGTTCAATTCTCGATGTTCAGAAGCCACGGAATCTGCCGCCTCTCCCCGGATCTTAAGTAAACTACGTTCTGCTTTCTCCGTTGCTGTTAATTCCCTTCTATAAGATGTTAGTTTGTACGTAATAGCTGCAATTACGGTTATTAGTATGGCTAATGGACTTATCTTGGTAAGTGCATAAAAAGCCTGCATCGCTATCCGAGCCTTATCAATGTTTCCAGTGAGAACGGCTTTTGCTGCGGCAAACAAATAAGTAGATGCAGTACACGCCTTTACTATTACATTGTTAGATGTTACCGAAGCATTATACAGTCTCATAGCCGCCGCACTCCGAAGAGTATTACCAGCCTGTAAAGCCATAATTGAGGTATAAGCCAGATTAATAGCTTTGCCCACCATTAAGAGCCCATTCCAAGTTTTTTGAAGCAATGTGACGGATTTATAGACAACGATAAGCCCGGTTACTACTGACACGACCGTTATAATACTGTCCTTGTGTTCTAGTATCCACACTGTCGCATCCGCAAAACCGATCTTAACCGTATGAAATAAGTTCCCCCATGCAGATTTTAGAGGAAGAAGAAGACGCCCTATCTCCATTTGTCGATTTTGCAGTTCTGCCGTTTTTTGTGCGGCTTTATCGGCTGCTGAAACATAGTTTTCACCGGCTTTGGATAACTGCCGATCTACAATATTTGCAACTGCTTTCATCAGATCCCCCGTTATCGCAATTTCTTCATTTATTTCGGCGGCTGATAAGCCCAGATTATCCAATATAAGAAGCGACTTACGGCCTAAACCTGTAACAATCGAATTAGTCATATATTCAACCGATTGCCCGGTCTGTTGTGCTTTCATTTGCGCGAACTGCAAGTATTTCCCCAGATCTTCAAGCGGGATCCGAAAATCCTTTGCCTGTACTGCCGCCTTCATTAATTCCAGATCATTAACAGTGTTTTTCGTCGCTTCCCTTAAATCATCCAAAAGCCCTGGTCGGTTCAACTTCTCAAAAGCATGTCTTACCCCGTCAGCATTAGCCGCCAGTTTCGTTCCTTCTTTCACCCATTCTTTCGCATTTGAAATAGCGTTAGTAAAAAATGAACTAATACTAGCGCCTATTCCCACGAAGAAACCGACTACGGTAGCTTTCATTTTACTAAGGCTAAAGAAAGATTCTTTCACGGCTTCCGTTCTGGGCTTAAGCTGCTCCATTGCAGCTTTTGTTTTCGCCAGTTCAGTTTCTAGCCGGGCATATTCTTCCGGTTGCAGTGCTTTCACCGTATTATCTAAATCAGACTGCAATTTCTTCGCCTGTTTCGATAATTGTGCATACGACTTATTTACATTGCTTAAGCGGCTTTCACACTGCTTTATTTTTTCGTTGTTTTCCCCGATAGCACGATTATTCGCCTTAAGTTTTGCTTCTAGCTGCTGGTATTCCTTACCTTGGTATTTCCCTTGTAAAGTAAGTTCCTTCATGGACTCTTTAAGGAGTTTATTTTCATCCTTAAGATCCTTACTATTATTCTTTATTCTTAGGATTTCCTTTTGTAAGCCCCCAGCGTTAAGCGATAGCGTCCAGGTGATATAATCCGGTTGTAATTTTCCCATGATCTTATATTTTAAAGCAAAGGTAAACAGCCAAATTACGAAGATAAAGGACACAAAAAAAGGCCATTTGGCCTTTAAAATACTATGGGAAAGCCCCTTGTAGTTGGGCAAAAATACGGTCGCGTACTTCTTTCCCGTACCCGTCACGTATATTCATAAGAGTGTTGTTATAAAGGATACCCCATATTTGCCGGTTATAGATGGCATAGTTCCCGTGTTCTTTCATATCCAGGAAACGAATATAAAGCGGAATATTAGAAGTTGCAATAACACCAGTGCCGGAAAGCTCCATACTATAACGTGGATTCTGTAAAGCCCTCAATAATTCGCCAGATCTTCTTTGTGATAGGTTTTGCCCTGTTTGGGAATAGCTGGCACGACTATATATCCTTTCTAAAGCGATCAAACGTTGTGCTTCAAAAATAGCCCGGAAGTCTCTCTCGATATTTTCCCGTATAAATTCCTGTTTAATTAGATCTTCCTCATTCATTCCGTATCAAATTGAAAAGCTATGCTCCACCCTGCAAAAATCGAATAAAAACTAGCTTCTGGAATTGTCGATAAACTGGATAAATCCAGATTTTTAAATAGATGGCACCCTATGGCTTTATCTTCCAGGATACGTTTTTTTATCTTTTCTGCGATAGGTTGTGTTTCCTTTTGCACCTGATAAGCTTTCTTCCTTTGCGGATCCGTCTTATCCATTATCAGAATAACACAAAGATTCGCTTCCGATATATTATCGATGTCTTTACTTTTCCCTTGTGCATTAGGAATAATGAAAAACAGTACTGGAAGTTCTTCCGGCTTAAGTCCCTGTACTACATTCCCCATATCCGGTTCAAAAGTAGCCGGAATTACTTTTTTTATTTCCGGGATCCGATTCCGAATCCCGTTCCAATAATTTTCATACTCTTGTAAATCTACCATGGCTAAGAAAAATAAAGGTTTGCTTCCCACGTTCTACGCTCTACCAGTCCAGGAAGTACCTTTCCTTTGCTGTGTACCCATTTCATAAACTCTATCCGAATACTCGGATCATTTAGATTCGCTTTTGCTTTACGATACAAAGTGGATGTATTAAATGCCTGGATCCCGATGTTAAATGAAAGACTTATCATCGCATCAAATTTGTTTTGACTGATTGAGGGGAAGCGGGTATTAAGATTCCTTTCAACATCCGCTAAATCCAAAGCAAGAAAGGTTAGTGCCTGCTCTTTGGTTATTTGCATACCTTCATATACTCCTTTAGTGTGACCGTACCCAATTGTTAGGACTCCGCTAGGGCACCGATACGCTTTCAATTTCAAGCCTTCAAAAGTTCCTATGGCCTGTTTTGCTGCATCACTTGTTTTCATTATATACTATTTTTTATTGTGTAAAGATTCAAAACGACATTTATACAGATATAGTAAAATGTCCCAAAAGGGAGTTTCATTAATCTGTTTCACATTGCCAAAAACGCCAGAAGATGCAATTTCAAAGGAGATCCCTATCCACCCCGTTTTATCATCAATCCTTTTTTCCCCTTGTTCCTGAAATAAAATAGAAAAGTTGATTTCCTCGCCATTTATCGGAATGGGAACGGTGCAAATCAACTCCCATACTGCACAAAAGAAGATATAAGAGTGAAAGCATACCAGCGGCGGTATTTCCCCTGCTTTGGGATCTTCGTTCTTATAAAGTATCCTACCAAATTCAGACATTAAATAATCTGCTTGCTCGTTATCCTTATCCCTTCTGGTTACTTCCATTGCCCTAACCAGGTTTAGGCATTGTACAAATTGCCCGTATGTAATATCATTAAGCATATCTTCTGGCCCTATCCAGCCTTTATATGATGGTAATAAATTACGTCCCGTCTTAATATGTGGATCGTAAATTACTTTATCCCCTTCCTCTTTTATATAAAAAAAACAGTTCATTTTGCCCAGTTGGGCATTTATTTCATTAACGATTGACTCTCTGCACATTACAAAGTTACACTTCATATTTAAGAGTAAAGAAATAAGCTTGCATTTCATTTCAAAAGGTGAAATGTTATCGGTATTCATCATTATTACAAGTTCCAAATATCGATAATATTGTTCTGGCGAAAGTTCTTCCAGATCTTCCGGGATCATCCTAGTTTTATTATTATACGTAAACTCTTGCATACTAAAACGTTATACCTTTAGATTGTATAGTTGCTTTAGGTAAATACAAATCCGGTTCATCCGGTTCGGCTTCAATAGTAGCGATAAAGTCTTGTAACGCTATAAGATCTTTTCCCGCATCGTCTCCCAGACTTTTAGACACTGCTTTCCTGGCTTCGGCTTCGGCCTTAATCTTTTCTTTAACGGTTCCGGCCTGTTGTACCTGAACTACCCCATCTGGAAGAACTTCAACAGGCAAACGTTCAACTGCCTTCTGCATCGTTAGAAGGGCCAAAGGTCTGCATACTGCATCGTTAAAGTCTTCGCCTAGTTCATTCCCTGAAAGTAACTGTTCGTACCGCTTCCGCGTAATTATCGGGACAATATAGCGATCTTGCATTTCCCGGATAATCGGTATAAGAGTTAAAAAAAGACGATGGCTCCCGATTGTATAATAAATATCGAATTTTTCTTTGCTTCTTATTAAGAGCTGATTTATAGCTCTTTTCTTCTCTGACTTCAACCAGAAATCGAAGTTCTCTTTATCTAAATAAGCGATCAAAGCGTCTACCGATTCATAAGCCAGATTAAGGATATTTGTTTCGTCTTTATATTCCTGTATGGCAGTAAGTCCCTTTTCATGTTCACCTAACCGCTTTTGCCGGCCTGTGTTCCCGTGTTGGGCGTCTAGTGTGGGGATAATCTTGATCCATGTAAATAAAGCTACGGACTGCTGCATCAACAAAAGAAGAGTATTATACTTTTCTTCTGTTTTTGAATCTGGCTCCGTAGAGTGATAA
>NZ_EQ973486.1:167474-196198 GCF_000158035.1 Bacteroides cellulosilyticus DSM 14838 | reverse complement strand
GAACCGGATGCGGCAAATACCTACACTGCCGGAAGTGAATCACCGGATGTGATCACAGGAACACTCAGCATGCAGAAACAGGCCAATGCCGGAACCACCTCGTCCATGAAACTTACTGTGACTGCCAAAGGCGGTAGCCGGATTGTAGGTTTGCCTGCCTGGCTGAAAGCGGATAAGACGGAAGGACATAGTACTGAAGCTATAGACTATACCTTGACGCTGGACCAAAATGCAAAGGATTTCCCCACAGGACCATTCCCGGCAAATGCGGAGGCAACCTTTGAGATACAGAATCTGTCGGATGCGGCAAAGAAGGTGACGGTAACAGTTAATGTGACGGAAGCACCATAAATAGGAAATGAAGAAGAAATGATGAAAAAGGTCTTTGTGACATAATAAAAAAACTTCTGAAAATAAAGAATCGGGTAGGAAGGAAACGATGGGGTTTTCTTCCTACTTTGGTTTGAATAGATTTCGTCTGGAAATATCAAAGGCTATAAATTAGTAAAGCCCAAAACATAGAAAAAGCGTGATTCACAGTATAGTATACTCCCACTCCAATCCTCCGGCATGCTTATACTTAGAGCTATCATTACAACACAGACAGATTGTCGAGCAGCTTATATTGTATTTTTCGGCAGCTTCTTTAAATGTATTGAATATTTCTCCGGTGGTGATACACCTTATCTTCTTACTTCTTTGTCGCACTGTATTCTTGAATTTACAGCTTTTACAGCTGCTTCCCCGCAATAAATTTCCCGGATATGCCTGCCAGGTCTTGCCACATTCACTACATTGTACTAATATGGGTTTATTCCTGCTTACATAGGTTCCTATAACTTTAATTGTAGGCAACAGCTTTGCGATTTCCTCAACAAAATCATCATGGGTTCTCCGTGCTTTATTGGCACATTTCGGACAGCCGGTTCTATTATATTTCGCTACAAGATGATAGGGTTGGGTAAACCATATATAGCCACATATTTTACATTTTATTCTTATAGAAGTATCAATATTGATATATTCTGCCAGAGGGATAACATTGGGCTGTAATGAATTTAATCTTTCAACAAAGTCATTATGTGTCATTTTTAAAGTACCGGCGCATTTAGGACATCCCGAACCTAAACGTAAAGAAGACGGTCTCACATGCCATTCATGATTACAGACTTTACATTGTGCTTTAATTCTATTATTAGCTCCTGCAAAATCACCAATAATTTCAATCTTATCATTTATTTTAGACAGTTCTTCTCTAAATTCCTCAGTGCTCATTCGTCTTGAATCAATTTGAGCATTCTTCTTAATTTTTTCCCACTCACTTGTACCAAGGTTCGAATTTAATCCGAATTCGGAGAGAATCTTTTTTGTTATTTCAATCAGTTTATCTGTATTCCGGCGAGAAACAAGATCGCAATGTGTCACCAGGCAATTATCGAAAGGAGCTGTTGCATCATCATAGTGGTCGTATATAGTTATGAGTTTGATGCCTTTATCTTTGCACAATAGATGCTTTTCCCAGTCTTTCGCTACCATATTTTTATGCCAGTGCCACGAACCGGGCTCTACGGCTACTTTTAAATCAGGCACATATATGTCTAATTCAACTCCTATCACCGTTTTTTCTCTTGACATGACTTTAGATTCGCCCAGAATATGAGCAAATGAGTGATATATGAACTGTTCTAAAAAGGAGGTGCAGGACCTGTGACAGTTAGGACAGCCACGTTGGTTCAGAACATCATGAGGTCTTATTTGATACTCATATCCGCAGGCATTACAATGAAGCGGCATAAGTGTATGATTGTTTATATACATTGCACCTTCGCTGACAACAAGATTCGGGTCGATTTTATGGAGACGCTCCAAAAATATCTCCATCGTCAAGCGCTGAGACGCTCCTTTCTGGGATCGTCCACATTCCGGACATCCCCTGCCACTAAGAACATGTGCAGGAGTGATATCACACTCATGTCCACATTTCAAGAATCTGAATTTAGTTTTTTCGAGTGCCTTCACATACCGGCCAGTTATGATAACGTCATCTCTCAGGGATTTTAAGTCTTTCACAAACTCCGCATGAGATTTCAGTTTGACTCCGGCACACCTGGGACAGCCATGTCCGTGCAATAGACTTCCTGCACGCGGCGACCATTCACAACCACATTTATCGCATCTTACAGCAATTTTAGAGTTGTAATCCTTGTATGTTCCCAAGACAATAACTTTTAAATTCTGTGCTTTCAATTCATGACAGAAGTCTATATGAGTTTTTTTCTTTACCATACGACTAAAACCGATCAAGTTATAAGCTAAATGATACTCATCAAATCGGTAATTATCTCAACCTAAATTTTACCATCTTTTTGGCAACACATTTCTCTGTCAATTCTTCTATGGTCTGAGTTGCATATTGTTTTGATAACCCTATTTCAGCTGCCAACGCAATGACGTCAGCAAGTGCAGGTTCTCCTTTTCCATTTATAGTCGTGGTGTGGTAACCATTAAAACCATTACTTGGTAAAAGGTCATAAGCCGGCGAAAGTTTCCATGCTCCGTTAGCCCATTGGAAAGACAAGTTTTTGGCATGATCATCCCTATTTGAAATCAATACATTGAACACCATCAATCGAAACATTTCTGCTACTTGCTCCATATCCTTGGTAAGATTCAGCGTTAGTTTAAGCAATATAGAGTAATCAAGGCTTGGAATCCGATAGTTAGCGTGAAGTAATCCTGCTGCACTTACCGTATGGATTTTACCTTGAGGAGCTCTGTCAAATCGTTCGACTCCAAAGTAACGATTATCAAACAAGCGAGTTTCTGCCATTCGTATTCCACAATCACGAGCGAGCAATGAATAGTTGTACTCGATCTCTCCCACATCAGCAGGATCATTTGTAGCCTTAAATTTCACAAGCCATTCACGACCATCTACTTTGGTAAATATTTTGGGACGGGCACCACCCGATGAACCTCCATATTTATAGAGCAGGTCTACCGACCCTTTACTTTCCTTGCTCTCAAGTATCTTTGCAACTTCTTTTGCCAAGCTATCAAAATTGAGATACTCAGCATCAGTTACAACACTTTTATCCGGGTAATATTCCAACGCACCACGTCCTGTGGAACCAATAAGAGATAACCGTTCTAAAATATTCAACTTATATGGATCTATTCCTCTTTCTTGCAAATAGCGATCAAGCAGAAGATTACCCCAACCATCAGGTAAGCTATCATCAAATACTCCGAAGTTTCCGCCAAACGGATCTCGCTTAGCCATTATCAATCCCGATTTCAACGGTAAATAGAATGGAGATATTGAGAAACCGGTCTGTATCCAATCCGCATCGTATTCAAAACCACACATACCTTCAGGCGTAAGAGCCATTCGCCCTATGCGCCTGCCAGATATAAAGACCTCTATTATTGAAATATTATCCATTTCTACTCCCCCGTTTTCGTTGTTTTAGTTGCCCTGCCCTTAGTATATCATCAATACTTTGATAGGTCTTACTGTTGAAAAGAGCTTCGAATTCATCGGTCATATCCAGCGCAAAGGCAAGCATCACCAGTGAACGTAAGGACATTTCCCCTGACGATTCAAAGCGCCTATAAGAAGCCAAAGAAACTCCTGATTTCGTAGCAAGCATATTTTGCGTCCATCCCTTTTCCAGTCGCCTCAACTTTACACGTTCAGCAATACCCAGCATCAACGAATCCGGAGTTTTATTTATAAGTGATAATATATTATCATTTATTCCATTTTTCATTCAATAATTACTATTATATGAGCACTTACAAAGTTAATCAAAGTTTCTCTATTATCAAACCAATAAGATGAAAATAATCACTTTAAAGTAGTTGGAAGGCTTCTATCCACCTTATTTCATTTTCCCCAAAATCTTAGGAAACCGCCAAAAGAACAACAGCGTACAGCAAATTGCAGCCGTAGCATCGGATATAGCCTCAGCCGCATATACCCCGATCACTCCCATATAATGCGGCAGTATCAATGCTAACGGAATCAACAAAATGGCCTTGCGGAGCAAAGCGATAAAAATGGATATCTTAGCCTGCCCCAATGCAACAAACATATTCTGACAGGCACGTTGCAAGCCGAAAATGGTCATACCACCCAGAAAGACAGGCATGGTCCAACGAACCGTTTCTATCAACTTTTCATCACTTGTAAAAGCTGATGCAACCGTTGACGGGAACAGGATCATAAGTAGCATCAGAATTAGATTAAAAGAGAACATGGTAATCAGTGCAATACGGAAACAGTCCTTCACACGCTGTTTATCACCATGCCCATAATTGTAACTTACAATCGGAATAAAGCCTTGCGCAAACCCCGTCAGCGGCACACTGGCAAATTGCATCGAAGTCTGTAATATCGTCAACGCACTGACGTAAATATCTCCAAAATCTTTCAAGCTACTATTCAGCACAAAGCCCACCAAACTCTCTGTACTGGCCATAATGAACGGAGATACTCCCAGTCCCAACATCGCAACAACAATTCCCCGATTCAACTTCATATAGCGCCTCTCCAAAGGCAGAGAAGCCTTCCGGGAGAACAGGAAAGACAGTACCCATGCGGCACTGCAAGCCTGAGAAATCACCGTAGCCAGAGCAGCACCTTTCACCCCCATATCAAACCAGAAGATAAATATAGGATCAAGAATGATATTTAATAAAGCTCCGATTAAGACAGAGTACATGGCAATGGCAGGACGCCCCTGCGCATTGATAAAGGAATTCAGTCCGGTGGAAATCTCTACAAAAACAGTTCCCAGCAAATAAATGGAAAGGTAATCGACCGCATAGCCCAATGTATGTTCCGAAGCGCCTGTAAAGAGCAGGATAGGCTCCATGAAGGTATAAGCAATGAAGGAAGTAATTAAAGTAAATAGAATCAGCAAGGTGAAGCCATTCCCCAATATCTTTCCGGCACGCTGGCGATCACCTTGCCCGAGGGCTATGGCAGCCAACGGTGCACCACCACCGCCCACTATTGCTGAAAAAGAAGAAATCAACACCACGAGAGAAATTGTTACCCCTACGCCTGCCAATGCATCCGTCCCGATGCCCGGTATGTGTCCGATATAGATACGGTCGACAATGCTATAAAGCAAATTGACGAATTGTGCTGCTACTGCCGGAAGCGCCATCTTGAAAACCAGTGGCAACATACGCTCGGTTCCCAGACGTTCTTCATATTTATTGATCATCGTGATTCTTCTTTTCTAAAAACGAGTGCAAAGGTACAAGAATTTCCACTCGACCCCAAAGTAATGGGGGCGGCTTTTACAGGAAACGGAAATAAAACACTTCTACTAGCATTACAGAAGAAAAGTGTCTCGGCAAAACTGTATCAAGAGCTATGAACCCTGACTATAGTTTCCTCAATTGTGAAGGTATAGTGTAGAAAAATCAGAGTTAAATATCTGCAAGAGTTTATATTTTGCTTGCCCAATTGTATCTAATTGGGTACATTTGCACAATGAAAGCAACAGATAAAAAGGACAACGACATACGCGAATTGTATTTCTCAAATGAATTCACAGAGTTTTACACATGCTACAAGACTACAATAAACAAATTAAGATTGCAGAACGGATATTAAAAGACTTTGAGTTATGAGAAAATTAGATGAGAATAAATTAGCCAAGCTACATACAGCAGGTGAACTACTGGACAATAAATATGGAGAAGCAGGAACTGAATCTCGTACAGTTTTTCATGAGAAGTCAATAGCATGGTATTATGGTGAGATTTTACGTGATCGTCGAAAGCAACTAAAGATAACTCAACAGGAGTTAGCAGAGAAGGTTGGTACGGCAAGAAGTTATATTGCCCGTGTAGAAAAGGGAGAAACAGATATTCAGATTTCAAGTTTCTTCCGTATAGCCCGTGCCTTAGGCATCGAGTTCACACCTACGTTTTTATAATTCACTGAAAATATAAAATGAAAGTGTGTCACAAACCCAATAGGTAAATGACACACTCTTATAATAGAAATTAGCGATTTGCCTTACGCTTCTTCACCTCATCCACGAGTTTTGAAAAAGATTTATCCCTTTTACGCTTTTCATGTTCGGAAGTAGAGAAATGCCACGCTTCCCGTCGAAGTTTCAGATAACTTTCATAAACCTTACGGTCCAATACGCCACTACTTACCGCTTCTAAGACGGCACATCCGGGTTCGTTGATGTGCTTGCAATCCTTGAAACGACATGATGCAGCATAATCTGAAATCTCCAATACCTCTGCAAGAGAATCAGGATCGTCAATGGCCAAGCCAAATTCCCGGACGCCCGGAGTATCGATTAATACACCTGAACTGTCCATCAATACCATCTCCCGACGAGTAGAAGTATGTCTTCCTTTTCCCGTGGACAGGCTGATATCAGACGTTAGTAATACCGATTTCTCGCAAAGCGCATTCACCAGAGAACTTTTCCCTACACCTGAAGAGCCGACAAACACAACCGTTTCGCCTGCCGATATAGACTCCCGTAATTGGAGAATCGTCTGAGGTTGATGAATACTTGTAAAAAATACCGGTATCTGACGGGCAATGTGTCTGATCTGTTCTTCAACTTTCTGCTTGTCAAACCCTAAATCAGCCTTATTGAATACCAATACAGGATTAATATTCTCTTCCTGCATCTGAACCATGAAACGCTCGGCTCTGCGAACATTGAAATTATCATCAAGACTTTGCACGATAAATGCCTTGTCAACATACGAGGCAATGGCCTGTTTATCGGCAACCGTTCCGTTTTTCTTGCGATATAAAGTCCGTTCACGAGGCAGCATATCCACTATAATCCCATTATGTTCGTCGAATGGTTGAAAAAGCACCCAATCACCGGTACAAGGGAGTTCAAAGTCTGATTTTCCATACATCATATTCCCCGCCAGTTCGCACTGAAACAGGCCGTTTTCTGAAACGACCTCGTAACATGTGCGGTGTACGATGGATATACGTCCATGTGTAAGGGCATTGTATGTTGACTCTTGCTTTAGTTGGCTTAACTTATCATTCCAACCGTAATTATTCAAATGAATCATTGTTCTATCTTTTTTGCTATGAAAAATGTATAACCGTAGAATGCTTTATACTTACTGTATAGTTCTTCTTCATCAAACTGAAACGAACTGAATTCTTCGGCGATCTTATTTCCCGCATATTTATGAAGGAATATTTTCTGAGCTTCAATCTTTGCAGCAAAGTAATGCTCTGTCCAGCAATTTTCCGGCAAAATAAATGTAGCGACGGGAAGATAACCTGCTTTGTGTATCTTGGCCACCTGATTGGGAATCGTATCTATTTCAGGATACGCATTCACCCAGAAGTCATTGATTTCCGTAGGACGTTCGTCAGTAAACCACGAACTTTCAGAAACGGCAATATATCCTCCTGGTTTCAAATATCTACGCCACTCATTCAGTCCCCGTTCAAAACCAATATTATAAATGGCTCCTTCCGACCAGATCAGGTCTAATTCCTCATTCTGAAAAGGAAGGTTATCCATAGAACCGACAATGCCTTTCACTCTGTCCTGCAAACCCGCTTGCTTTGCATTGCGATTGAAGATATCAATAAAGCCGGGGAAAAGGTCAAGTCCGGTGATCTGCCCGGGAATGTGTCCGGCCAATACCATTGTCTGTCCTCCAGTTCCACAGCCGATGTCGGCGATAAGGGATTTTTCGGTGAGGTTATCTATAAAGCTCAGTGCTTTCAGTGTTACGTCAGGACTTCCGGGTCCTTGGCGTTCCATATTGGAGAAGAAGTCACAGATTAATTTAAGTTCGAAATCGTGAATTGTTTTATTTTCGTTACTCATTTTCTTAATGTATTTTGCATACACGGAAAGCATAACAATGCCTTCATCATTGTACGCAGATTAAACTTGAATTATAATAATAGAAAACTACTCTCGAAAGGAGTTATCCGAGAGTAAACGAAGGGACAATCTGTATCAGAAACACAGATTGTTTATTAAACCAAATCCGATTTGAATGTCTTTGTCATGGCGTAAAGATAAATAATATTTTGAGAATACGAAAACTGAAGTCATCCAAGGCAGGAAAAAGCAAAAATTAAGAGGTTTGTAATGACAATATATAAAGGAAAGATTTACCTTTGCACCCCCAAAGAAAACCAGAACTAAGAAATTATTTAGTGTTTATGAATACAAAGGTCAAAGGATATATATTGGGAGCCGTTGCTGCCGCCACTTATGGTATGAATCCCCTCTTTACCCTTCCACTATATAAGGAAGGAATGAATCCGGATTCCGTTCTTTTCTTCAGATATCTGTTTGCCATTCCCATCCTGGGGATTATGCTCAAAGCGAGAGGTAGAAGTTTTAGTCTAAAGCGGAAAGAAATATTGCCGTTAGTCATACTGGGATGGTTGGTCGCCATTTCTTCTCTTACCCTGTTTCAAAGCTATAACTATATGGAAGCCGGTATTGCCTCAACAATACTGTTTGTCTATCCTATTTTGGTGGCACTGATTATGGCTGTCGCTTTCAAGGAAAAAATCACATTACAAACAGTCTTATGTATCTTCCTAGCTTTAAGTGGTATTGGGTTACTATATAAAGGAGGAGACGGTACAACGCTTAGTCTGGTTGGTGTTGGATTAGTCATGGCATCGGCCCTCTCCTATGCTATTTATATCGTAGGGGTAAACCGACCGATATTAAAGGATGTGGCAACGCTTAAAGTTACTTTTTATGTATTGCTTTTCGGCCTATCGCTCTTTTTAGTCCGTGTAGATTTCGGGCAAAGCCTGCATGTTGTCGATAAATGGTATTTATGGGGGAACCTGATTGCATTAGCAATTTTCCCTACAGCCATATCCTTCCTCTGCACTACGCAAGCTGTGCAATATATAGGTTCTACCCCTACAGCCATCCTCGGAGCTTTGGAACCTGTAACGGCTGTATTCTTCGGAGTAACAATTTTCGGGGAAAGTCTGACACCCAGATTGTGTTGCGGAATTGTATTGATTATCCTGGCTGTGACATTTATTATAGCCGGAAGCAATATTACGACACATTTGGTACGGTTCAGGAAGTTGTTCCCACGATTGCCGATAAAGAAAAAGGGGCATTAACCCAATATGCCCCTTTCTGGTATTTCTTACCATGCACTATTCTCTTCGATAATAATCCCTTCCTGTTTCCATTTCTTCAAGAATGCATCCAATACATTCAGAAAACGATTGTAATCCTTATTAGAAGATTGAGTCCAACCGGCTTCAGCATAGGCAGCCAAGCGCGGATAGATTTTCAAGTTCATACTGTTCACCGTCGGGATAAACTCTCCCCACATCTGACAGCCCAGCCCAAGTACCTTACCCTTTTGTTTCTCTGTCAGACCTTCCGGCACAGGATTAAAATTATAAGCTTTCTCCAGTGGAATAGCTTCATAAGTATAGTCCAGATAAGTATACGAATGATAGGAATTTACCACGTCATATCCTTTCTCTATAGCTTCCTTGATTAATTTAGGATCTCCTTTCCAGCAATGCACGATTGTTCCCGGAGCCAACTTTTGCTTTCCTTTCGTATCTGTTTCCGATTGAAACTCATGCAGTTTATCACCGGTTATTTCATTCCAACCCATCATCCGACGACCTTTAGAAGCCAATATATTAGACACATTGTTTGTGAAGAACACTTGTAATTCGGCAGGAGTCCTCAAATCATTCTTCCTCATATATTCCCGAACAAGTGCGGACTCTTTCCATTGATTGTATCTCACTTCATCACCTCCAACATGGAATATAGGAGCCGGAAACAAACTTATCACTTCATCCATTACATCGTTCAAGAAGTGTATCACACGTGGATCAGCCACATTAAAGATATCATATTGCACTCCGAACTTACCAGGAACTTTGATTTGTTTTCCACTTGTCCCCAGCCAAGGGTAAGCGGCAATGGCGGCACTGGCATGCCCGGGCATCTCTATTTCCGGGATAACAGTAATATTCCTTTTCGCTGCATAATCTACTACTTCTTTAATCTCTTCCTGGGTATAAAAACCTCCATGGCGTCTACCATCATATCGATTGCTGCCAAAATGGTCTATTTCTGAAGAGTCACGCCATGCACCAATCTCCGTTAGTTTGGGGTATTTCTTTATCTCTATGCGCCAGCCCTGGTCGTCTGTCAAGTGCCAGTGGAAGACATTCATCTTCAATGCCGCCATCTCATCCAGCAAATCAAAAACGACCTCCTTCCCTTTAAAATAGCGTCCTTCGTCCAACATGAAAGCACGCCATGAGAAAACGGGATAATCCGTAAGAGTTGATTTCTGTACAATCAGCCTGCCGTCTTTTACTTTGAGAACCTGTCGGAATGTCTGGATAGCATTTAATATACCCGCAGGAGAATTGGCTTTAAGTACTATATTCCCAGAAGTAGCATCTAAGATATAACCTTCCGCCTGTTCTGGTAATACTGCCGGATCTAACTGTAATATAATATCTCCCTTTTTCTTATTTTTCTTTAATGTGGCCTGGACAGAGAAATCAGAAGACAAGTAACATTGGAGCAGTAATGCTTCATTTGCCAGTTCACCCGGATAAACAAGTGTCGGTTGCGTTTTTAGTTTCACCATTCCCGGTATATATTTGATATCCACTGGGTGAGGAAGCAGAGTGTACTCTTCAATAGAAGGAGCTTGGCAGGACGCCAAAAACAAGAAACAACAAAAGAGAATTAGTATATTTGATTTCATTGATGTGTATACTTAAATTATGGTTATATAGTATCCTTGACTGTTTTTATCGTAAAGACCAATATTGAATTAACATGGGGGCGTTAATATCACCTGACAAATGGCAATAGTTCAATGGTCTGATCAAGCAGACCGTTAACATAAGTACACAAAATACCGTTCTTATATTCCAACTTTAAACGTAACTCGGAGTATTTCTGCGGAACATACCATTTACCATTCGTACCACGTGGCATGATTGCCCAAGTATCAGCTGTTCCCAGCATATTGGTACTGGTATATACTTTTCTTTGATAACGTACCTCTGGTTTCATAGTATTGGCATTCAGATAATACCCCAGTTTTCCAAGTTGCAACAGACAACCACGATATTTTACCGTATCAGGCTTCAAGGTTACGGAAATTACAAAGTCTTCCTTAAAATCAAATTTAAAATCCTTAGCTTGTTCAACTGTCATCTCAATATTCTCAGTTTCAGTCTTAACAGGGAAACCTCGAAAATCGGAATGAATCGCAGTACAATACCCCAACGGATGTGTGGTACTTACAATCCAGTCATAGTAATTGCCATGCATCCATGTCAGCCGTAACGGAGTATCTTCCGAATCAGGAATAATATAGGGACGCACATTATTGTACCGGGAATTACGGGTAACAGCCTCAACGGCAACCACATCTCCCCCATCATTCAGCATATATTTCTGTATCTCATATTTCCGTCCATATTTGCCTTCTACGGGAACAGAACAATAAATCACATTTGTCTGTGCAGGATCAATAGTCATTCCGCCACTGTAGCACTTCTCGATATAAGAACTTTGATGAAAATGTCCGCCGGCATGAGCCAGAAAGTTCTTTTTCCATTCTTTTCCTGTCCAGTGGGCATAATAATAATTGTGTGAGGTTTTGTCTTCACTGATACGAACCATGGCAATAACAGGATTCCCCGGTTTGTCGATGGCTATCTGCCATACCCAGTCACGCTCTTCAGGACTATCTACCACCGTATAAGGATACTGTTCTACATACTCACTTCTTTTATTTATCTGAAACGGGCCATCGGCTATGGTCGAAAGCACATTTCCCTTCACATCTTCCAGTTGCAAAGTGTGTATATCGATATAATTGAAATATAAGAAATTTGGACTCTCCTGATCAGGATGTCCTGTAGTATAAGTGAAAAGAATCTTATCTTTTCCATTCGACGTATATTTGGCATAGGGACGCGCTCCGGTAGACTGTACCAATTGGTAAGGTCCCCACTCCACGTTTATATTATCTTTTTTATCCGGTAGGGATAACTTGGCAATCGTAGGATGCCAGCCTATTCCACGCCAGCAAAGATAGATGTGATCCGGATCATCGGAAAGAATAAAGGGAGAAGGATAGGTGGTGTTATTCTCAGTGATAATTTTCTTCTCTTCTCCTAAAGTTGTAATGTCACCCGGTTCCCGCGAGATGCGATAGTAAAAACAACGTTCATCCGTATGGCGCGAATAGAATATCATGACACGCTCATCAGGCAGTATCAGGAAAGTCGGGTTATCATGATCATCCGGCTGGAAGCAGGAACGGATAAGGACTTCTTTCTGCTGCTTTTTATGAAAATCATATTGCATGGCTTTTATATTTCCATGAGTATCAATGTAGCCGATATAGGTTCGGTCTATACTGCCATCTTTACTTTTATAATGCAAGGCACGAGGATCGGCAAACCAACACCAGGCACCTTTATCCGTCACCTGATATCCTTCATTGACGATAGGCGCATCTTCGATGAAACGTACCATTTCACAAGCAGCCAATAAGAAAGCACCTACACCAAAATTGGCAGTAGAATTAGCATCCACCACTTGTCCGGGGATAGCTTTCTCACCAATAGGTTGTACATAGCCTACATGCCCATTCGGTTGCAAAGCCACTGTAGCAAGATATTCCCATGCTTTCAATACTACCGATTCATAAGTTTCTCTATCCAATAAATCATTATTGACGCCCCACAGCAGACCATAGGTGAAGAAAGCTGTTCCACTGGTTTCCGGCCCGGGAGCATGTTGCGGATCGAGCATGCTTCGGGTCCAATAGCCTTCCGGTTGCTGACAGGCGACTACAGCTTTAGCCATTGTCCGAAAACGGTCGACATATTCTGACCGGTATTTATCATCTTGAGGCAAGTCCTTCAGCACTTTGGCCAATGCAGCCAGTACCCAGCCATCACCACGCGCCCAAAAGTCCTTTTTACCATTTACACTTTTATGTTTAGGATAGACATACTTCGCATCACGATAATACAGACCAGCCTCTGCGTCATACATAATGCTATTGGCATATTCCCAGTACTCATGCAGCTTCTCCAAATAAAGCGGATTTCCGGTCACCTTATACAGTTTAGTCATAACGGGCATCACCATATAGAGTCCATCAGCCCACCACCAATAATCGGAGCGATCGGTACTCATTTCATATTCCATAACCTCGCGGGCACGGGCTATTTTCCGTTCGTCAGGCTCCACAGTATAAAGGTCGATATATGTCTGAAAACACACCTGATAATCGCCAAACAGAACATATTCATTACTTTCACCATAGCCGGATTTCCATTTAGACTTATCTTTGCTTCTGGCTCCCATCCACTGATTATGCCCAGCCCATGCTTCAGAATAATTGTAGTAAGCGGTATCCCCTGTCAGGAAATAAGCTTCCATGTTTCCGGTATGATAGGCAGCATGATCCCAGAATGACCAACTATGTTTAGGATGCGTAGTTTGCCAGTATCTGTTCACTTTATGGATAATACCGGACACATCGGACACCTTCGGAAGTTCGGTTGCTGCACACGGAAAATATCCGGAACAAAAAATAAGAGTCAGAAAAGCAAAAAACAGTCCTTTCATTGTTATTCTATTCATACTTGATTCTATATTGATTGATACAAATGAAAACGGGGTGATCTCAAGAAAAGAACGATCACCCCGTTCCTTATAATACCTATTGAAAAAATGCGAATTTACTACTCAGAAGAGCCGAAGCCCAATTTAGTTAGACAGGTTATCTTCGTCGGCTACAGCCTCCTGCCAGTTTCCCCACATCGGCACACTGTCATCATATTTGTCATAGCCATAATTCTGGCGTAGTTTTCCCAAACGATTGGCATCAATAGCTGATTGTGGAATAGGCAAATACAGATTACGCTTGTCAATGGTATATTTATGGTTCTTCACAATCAACTCCGGATTTTTATTATAGAATTCATTGTAATGCATAATGCGTTGATACCAATAACTTCCACCATTCGGGTCTGTACCTTCCTGTTTATCATAAGTATTCACATCATACGTATTTCCCCATTCATCCGGTTTTCCGCTTAGGGCAAGGCAATAAGACACACGACTCAATTCAAGATAGCGCCATTCTTCCAGATACAATTCACGTGCACGCTCATCCATGATATCTCCAATGGTTACAGTTGTGTAAAGCTGTTTGCACTGAGCTCTCTCCCTCACTTTGTTTACATCCAGAGCAGCACCGGCAGGATCGCCATTATAAAATTTTGCTTCAGCACGCAGCAAATAAGCCTCTGCCAGACGGTAGCAATACCAGTCGGCTATGCCACTTGTAGTGGAGCTGCTGGAAGCGCCATTGAACTGTGTACTACTTTCTTTCGCCTCGGCATTCTGGTCCATTAAATAGATTTTATAGTGAGGCCATCCGAACCAGTCACGGATTGTATCCTTACACCAAGACTTCTGAAGATACTGACCATAATATTTGGAAGAAGGATTATTGACCCTGACAGAATCCATCATCATCCAGTTTCCGCTCTTTGTACTACGTCTCAAATCTCCCTCATCATCTACTCCATTCACTTCCCACATACCATATTGAGAGTAATAAGTAGGGTGCAAATAACCTGTACCACGACCTATGGAGCGATTATAGTCATATTTAGAGTCATAATTCTTATCGCTACGAGCAAAACTTTTCACAGCTTGTACTCCATTAGGGTCCAATAGATTACTCTTGTCATCCCACAATGGACCCAGAGCACGCATTGTATTGAAAGCAACAAAAGAATTCGATGAACCGATACCGCGATTAGGCATACCCAGTATCACTTCTTTATTTTCGGCTATCAACTTATTTTCAGGTCGGTGCAAATCCCAGATCACATTGCGTTGAATAGGCCACGTTTCTGTATTGAAAGGAGTGACAAAAGTACCAAAGGTATTCGTCATCAACGAATAACCGGAGTTATCTATCACTTCATTCAGCTGCTGAATAGCCTTCTCCCACTGTCCGGTTGCCAGATAAAGTTTAGAAAGTAACATGCGGCAAGCTCCCTTATTGACCAGACCGATCTCTTTCATATCCTTTTGTTCCGGAACCCACTGTACGGCAAATTCCATATCCTCAACCATCTTCGCAAGAATGGCCTCACGGGAAGTTGTTTTATAGTCGAACTTCGGACCTTCTATAATCTTTGTCACCAATGGGACATCCTTAAACATAAAGACCAATGACAAATAACGATATGCCCGATGAAAATAAGCCCAACCAATGTATTTATTTCTGGAAGCTTCGTCCATATCCTTAATTTTGCCGATATAGCTGGTTATTGTATTAGCTGATTTTATACCTGTATAAGTTTCACCCCAGAAATACGAGAACTGATTCACTTCGCTGCCTCCGCCGCCCATTCCGTCCGAAGGAGTCAGGCGTTCGGATGGATCTGCCCAGATAGTACTCTGATCTGTTTTTCCGGCAACAGCTAAATCGGTATGCATAAACAATGTATAGAAAGGAGTTACCAGATTGGCAGCTTGATAATAGGTCCAGTAATTGCGCAAGTGTCTATCCAGCGTAGCTACAACAGAGCGCAATCCGGCTTCAGTAGTAAAGGTTTGTTCAGGTTCATAGAATGAAAGCGGGTCCGGTTTCAGGAAGTCTTCTGAACAAGAAGAACACAACACACCGACAGCAATCATACCTATCAATGCTATATTTTTTATCTTTTTCATATCCGTTATGTAATTAAAGAGTTAAAGTTAATCCAATATTAAAGGTTCTCGGAGCCAAACCACCGGTTTCAGGGTCCCAGTATTTCCAGTCTTTAGCCCAGACTGCAACATTCTTGATGCTTCCGCTAATAATCGCCTTTTCTATACTCCAGCGTGAAATGAACTTCTTGGGCAGTTTATAGGCAAGTGAAATGTTGTCCAGACGAATGAATGAACGATTATGTAATTTGCCCGGTGTAGTCACTCCCGACGGACCTTGTGCATCTAAGCGTCCATATTCATTGGTCGGATTATCTACAGTCCAATATCCCTTCTTAGCATATACATTCTGACCATTCGTCACTTTTGAGCCTGCATTATCTTTATTCAGGTAATCTGTTTCCAGACTCTTATGCCCCATCTTTGAATAAATATTGAATGAGAAAGTTAGATCTTTGAAGAAAGTAAATTCATTACGCATAGACCAATTCACTTTCGGACTGCTTTGTCCCAGGAATTGCTTGTCATCATTGTCATACACGATAGTAACACTACCGTCTGCATTTACTTTATCATTATCAGGATTGTTCCATACCTTAGGGTCACCCGGACGCTGTCCATACTTGGCAGCTTCTTCCACTTCATCTTTCTGCCAGATACCGGTTACTTTATAATCCCAGATAGCCCCAATAGGCTGTCCGATAAACCATTTATTGGAAATATCATCTCTTTCTTTAGTACCTATTACTTCACCTTGAGCATTAAGCACATTTTCATACTCATAATACAGATGCTTGATTTCATTCTTATTGAATGAAAAGCCTATCGTAGTATTCCATTCCAGCACATCATTTTTAATATTTGTTGTACTTAATGAGATTTCCACACCACGGTTCTGCACCTCTCCCAAGTTGGTAGTGACTGAACCAAAACCGGAAAATCCGGGTAAGGACTGATTCATAATCATCTGTGTAGTAGGCATGTGATAATACTCAACACTACCACTGATACGGTTATTCAGAAAGCCAAAATCTAAACCAATGTTCCAGGCAGTGGTCTTTTCCCATTGCAGATGCGTATTGGCCAGACGGTTCATTGTAAAGTAACGATATTCTGTCGTATTACCACTTGCGTCTACATAACCATAAGTACCTCCGGTACCTGAGCCCAGGTCGGCAAGAGCAATATAGGGATTAGCCAATGAACGGTTACCATTCTGTCCCCAAGAAAATCTCAGCTTACCGAAACTCATCGGTTCCCAATTGAAAAATTTCTCATTTGTAGAAAGTCCATCCGAAGGCGGTTGAATAGAAAGTTGCACGCGGATTGGAAGTACCAAAAGCTGAATAACCGTCGCGGCGTATAGAGCCGGTAAACATATATCGGTCATCATACGAGTAGAACAGGCGTGCAAGCATACCGTCAGCGGTTTCATGTCCATCATCCGAACTGAAAGCACTGGATTCTTTGTCACCTGCTTTTACATAATGGAAGCCCAAAGCATCAGTCGGTTGTAAGTTGTTGGCACTCAAATTGTCACCCCATGAACGTCGTTCTTCAGCTTCCTGTACTAGTGTCACTGTAAAATGGTGCTTCTCAAGAAAAGTTTTATCCCAAGTCAAAGTGTTGTTCAGTGACCAGTCAAAACGCTTACCATTGTTACGGCTTGCCGACCCTGCCGTTACATCAGGATCTTTTGAAGACTGAAAAGAACGGTAATAGTACCACTGGTAACGCGGTGCTATATTGAAGGCATAAGTGATGCCGAACGGTAACGTCAATTTGGCATTCAAAATAGTATTAAGTACTGTATAACCCGACTCACGTTCCTTAAATTGTTGTCTGTAATCATAGTTGTACCCCGTATTTCCTGAAACATTTCCCATCGGAAAGCGCTCCAATTCTCCATTTTCATTCCGATAAGAAGCAAATGGGCTGTTTTCAGTGATCTGCTTGCCCCAGTCTACCGTAGTATCCCCATCGGTACGCTCTTGGAAGTTGACATTAGCGCCTACTTCAAACCAGTTGGTAACTTTTGCATTCACTTTCATGTTAGAACGGAAAGTGGTATAATCATTACCTACTGCCACTCCTTCATTATCCATATATCCCAGAGAGAAATAGTAATTCACACGATCGGTAGCGCCAGACATGCTCACGTTGTAATTCTGGTTGAGACCTGTACGAAAAGAATGATCGTACCAATCAAAAGTTTGTCCCAAGAGAAAATTGGCAAGGCTATTTCCCTGTAAACCAAGCCTAGTGGCTCCCCATACTTCTTGGTCGGAAATGTCCGAACCCGCATTGGTATATGCACGCCATTGGTCAAGGGTAATACCGTATTTATTCAGATTTTCCTGTGTGGGAGCATCATAATATCCTGCAGGGTATTTTTTCTTATCCGCCTGATACTCTTCATAAGCACCAGTTTCAGGGTTTACACCGTATGTACCTGCAACATACCAATCGCGGCGATACTTCAAATAACCTTCCCCATCATAAACATCACGGTTAGCTCCCATTGTAGAAAAGCTCCAGTTGGTACTGAAATTAATCATCGGTTTACCATTTTTTCCTTTCTTGGTAGAAACAATAATAACACCATTAGCAGCTTTTGCCCCATACACAGCAGCGGCAGAAGCATCTTTCAATACATCAATTTGCGCAATGTCATCCGGATTGAGTTCGGAAAGTTCTCCATAAAACATCATGCCATCAAGAATAATCAGCGGATCATTATGCCCACCGTCTGTATAAAGTGAACGTTGACCACGAATTTGAAGAGAACCACCACCTTTCGCAGAAGCATCCATACCCACATTCAAGCCCGGTGTACCACGTAGTACATCCTGTACTGTCTTGGGTGCCTCGTTAGCAAGATTGTCCGGACGAATCTGAATGACAGAACCTGTCAAATCCTTTTTACGCATCGTACCATAACCCACTACAACCACTTCGTCCAACATCTCAGTATTCTCCTGCAATACTATATTTAAAGGTTTTCCTGAAATGGCTTTCACACTGGCCGTCTGATAACCGATAAATGAGATTTCAATAGTTGCATTAGCAGGAACACTCAATCTGAAGTTTCCATCAATATCGGTTATCACACCATTGGATGGATCTCCTTTTTCTTTCACGCTGGCTCCAATCACAGGTTCCCCCGTTGCGTCTTTCACAATACCAGTAATGGTCTGTTTCTGTTGTTGCACTGTCTGTACGACATTAACATCATCTTCGGCAAATACCGCCAAAGGATGAATACCGACGAAACCTACACAGATTAGCAAGGCTGTTATCGCCTTTCGATTTCTTTTGAATCTAAACGAATTCTTTTTCATCGTCTTTTAAAATTTATTAGATAATTAAGGTGACTAATTCAACAAGATGCATATATGTTCTTTGTTCTAAATCGTTAGCCAAAAGTAGGTGGATATAAGGAATAAGAGGATGAATCATTACCGGGAAAGGGTTATAAACGCCTTATAAGCAGGTTTCCGGTAATAATTCACCCTCCTATTACTCACTTTTTCGGAAGTTTGCTCCATATATTATTTCATTAATTCTAAAAACATATGAGAGCATACCTTATTGACAATCCATTCATGAATCCGGTTACAGAAAAACTGGAAGTCATAATACTTCCTTCGACTCTTTACGAAGATATTACAGGCTATATTACCCAATTGCTATCAAAAACAAATGCATTGTCTGCACAAATGCAGAACCAATCGAAGTATCAAAGAATTGCGCCCAATCCATCCGAGCAAGCATTCCTTAAACAAATACTTGCTGCTATCGAGAAACATATGGATAATCCGGATTTATCCATGCCACTCCTGCAAGCAGAAATCCATATATCCAGATCCATGCTCTATCGAAGAGTGAAAGCATTGACCGGATTGTCACCCAGTGAATTTATTTGTAATGTCCGCATGAAGAAAGCATGCAGCCTATTGTCGGAAAGGCAATACAATATATCAGAAGTAGCTTATAAGGTTGGCTTTAACGATCCGAGATATTTCAGCCAATGTTTCAAAAAGAAATTCGGTAAAGCCCCCTCTACCTTCAGACGGTGCGGAATAATAATATAGCGATAGCACTACCGTTATTATCCGGTAATACTATCGCTATATTTTGTTTCAGATAAAAAATCAATTCTTCATATCTTCAAAGAATCGATGAATGGCATCCTTACTGACTACCTTCAGTACAGCAGCCCCATCCCCAACAATTACCGTATCGAAAAGGAAAGACAAACTATCAAATCCCATTGGGTCTTTACTTATACATGAATAGTAATAAGCGGAAGCATCCTTGGCACTTTTATCGGCAGGTTTTCCTATGAAATTTCCTAGATAGTAATTGCCATCAAAGATGTTATTTGTGGATTTGGTAAGACGAATCTCCGATTCCTGAGGAGCAAAAAAGATATTTTCTTTAAATATAGTGTTATTAGCATATCCATCCCATGAATCAGATGTAATGATACTACGGTCTATGAACGAAGCCGTCTTAGGATTAACATGCAGGATATTATTGTTTATCAGCGTATTCTCACAAGGTCCACCGATATGAATAGTAGCAGAAAATATACCACTGCGTGTGGCACGTGGACGAATAGCATCATTAATGCTCACATTGTACTGTACTACCGTACCCTGATTGCCTACTCCACCGTCTGTCCCGGAATTACAAATTAAAACCATCCCCCCATCATTATCATGACTAAAATTATATTGAATGGTCGTATTATGGCAATTATAATCGGAATCAAAGCCTTGTGCATCCCAAGGGGCTTTATGGTCACTCACTTCATTAAACTGAAGAACACTGTTGTCGCAACTCCATGGCCAGAAACCGGCAGCAGCTTCGCTATGCGGTAGTGTTCCCGGACAATTACGCATCAAGTTATATTCTATCAGTGCTCCTTCACAGCCTATCGGAACAATACCGTCACCGGGAACTTCTTCTATCAAGTTTTTACGAACAACAGTATTGGTACTGGGATGCCAATTATTACGGCTGCTATAGGAAGACCAAATCATGCCATTCCTCTCACAACGGCGAATGATGCAATTCTCAATGGTCAATCCATCAAAGGTCGATATTACATCTTGTCCTTTATTCACAATTAAAATGCCAGAACCACCTCCTTCCTGCTTGATTAAGCTACCATTTACATCATGGATTTCCAATGCATTGAGTATGATGTTATGAGATACACCGTAATTCTCACACAGCACTTTTACACCCGTGCGGTGTGCCAGCCGTTCTGTACCAGTATTTACCACTTCAAGGTTCTGTAGTGTAAGGTAGTCCGAGTTCTGTACTAATATTGTATATAGTGAAGCGTCCGGTGCTTTGATACATGGTTTTCTACCGATACCGTAAGCATCTATAATAACCCGTTTATCAGCCTTCCCCTTCGCTGAGAGTTCCAAAATGCCGATAAAAACAGACCCTCTTCGAAATAGTAACGAATCTCCTGCACGAAGCTGAATATCTTTCAACCTCTCCAGACTTTTCCAAGCTGTTTGTTTACTCAATCCATTAGCATCGTCGTTACCTTGCAAGGCATCTACATAATAATTTTTTTCCAGTCTTGGCACTGCTATCACAAACACAGAAAAAGGTGCATGCAAAGACAAGCAGCAATGTTGCCGTTTTTAGTTTAATCATAGTTTCCTTCTTTAAATTCATATTTATATTTAGAATTAATTCACGTCCTCAAAAGTAGAGGAATATAAATAAAAAGAAGGAGAACTATTACCGGAAAAGAGAGACTGATGGTTCAAAAAGGTACTTTCTCGCTAATAAATTCAATTCTCATACTTCATCATGTATTCTGTAGGAGACAGTCCGAACTTCTTCCTGAAACAAAGACTGAAATATTTAGGATCATTGAATCCCACGGCATAAGCCAGATCTGAAATACGGATTTTCTTCTTTTCATCTATCAAACGACATGCAGCTTGCAGACGAACATTATTGATAAATCCAGAAGGAGTAAGCCCCGTCAATAACTTCAACTTATCAGCCAGAGTAGTTCTCGCCATTCCCATCTCTGCCAAGAATTGTGCATGTTCAAAATTACAATCATCCAAATGTGCATTCACACAATCCACTGCTTTTTGGATAAAAGCCTCATCCATAGAAGTAAAATTCAACTCTTTAGCTTCGAACACTAATTGCTTACGAAAATCTATTCCCATACGGTTACTCTTCTTCAACAAATTGTCTATCTTGGCTAATAAAACAGACAAGCGGAGTGGTTTGCAGATATAACCGTCTGCCCCCGATTCATACCCCATTACCTGATCCTCATCAGTTATCTTGGCCGTCAACAAGATGACTGGAATATGGCAAGTTTCAAATTTCTCTTTAATCCTGCGACATAATTCTATTCCATCCATTTCAGGCATCATGATATCCGAAACAATCAGATTCACTTCTTCTTTTTCAAGCACAGCCAATGCCTCTACCCCGTTTCTTGCCTGTAAGATATGATATCTGCCCTGCAACAAACGGACCATAGACGACAAAAGATCCTCATTATCTTCTACCAGCAATAAAGAGGAACTACCCGGTTCTCTTTCAGCCATATCCGTAGCAACTGCTTCTTCTACTTCACCAATAGGCAGAACATTATAAGCTGCATACTCCATACTTTCATCAATTTCCTCTTCTTTGAATGCCTCCCGCCGCACAGGTATTTGTACCACAAATGTATTGCCTTCCTCTTTATTGCTAAAGGCATGGATAGTGCCATGATGCAATGCCACCAGATCTTTTGTCAATGAAAGGCCGATGCCGGTACCAATAGTATGGAACTTCCGATATTCACCTTCATAGAACCGTTCGAACAAATGTGCCAGTTTTTCTTCCGGAATACATTCTCCCGGATTGTTGACAGTGATTTTCAGTAATCCGGTTTCTTCATCATAAGACTGACACAGGGTTATGGCACCTCCTTCAGGAGTATATTTAGCAGCATTAGAAAGCAGGTTATATATAATCTTATCCAACTTATCTACATCGAAATATCCAGAACACTCTTCGGTCGCCTCCAAAGAAATAGATAATTTTTTCTTCTTTACCAAAGGAGCAAAAGCCAAAACGGAGTTTTTCAGGAATAAGCTGATATTACCACAAGAAACTTTCAACTTCAACTTTCCGTTTTCTACCTTTCTGAATTCAAGAATCTGCTGGATCAGTCTGATTAAGCGGGAAGTGTTGTTCTCCATAACCTGAAGAAGCCGCGAACTACTTGGTATTTCTTCCTTTAGTTCATCCACAGAGGCTGAAATTATAGATAAAGGAGTGAGTAGTTCATGTGTGATATTAGTAAAGAATTGCAGTTTGGCGTGATTGATTTCTTCTATCTTCTGGCGCTCAATTTTCCCCATTGCTATGGCTTGTCTCATACGAATGCGATTACGTACCATTCTATAGAAATAGTAGGTAATCGCCAGTATGCACAATACGTATACCGTATAAGCATACCAACTTTCATACCAGGCCGGAAGGCGGTTAAGGCTGATCTCAACCACATGGTCACTCCACAAACCATTTCCATCTGTAGCCTTTACCTGAAACACATATTTACCTTTACTCAACTTATTATAGAAAGCTGAGTTTTTTCCTGCCGACAAATATATCCACTCTTTATCTATTCCGGATAAGCGATATGCATATCGTATCCGCGAACTATTCTGATAGTCTAAAGATGAAAACTGTATCTCAATATTTTGTTCTTCCGGATATATATCAACAACTTTCAATGATTTACCCGGCCGTTTATTATCCAGTAGAATGCTCCGTCCCATAATCCGTATATCAGTTATAAGAATATCTTTGGGTTGGGAAATATTGTCCAGACGTTGAGAAGGAGAAATAGATAATATACCAGGAATACCACCAAAGTAAAGTTGCCCGTCAGCATCTTCAAACACAGACTGGGGAAGAAAACGGTTGAAACCAATATTCTTACTGGATGCATAGAAACTTCTGTAAGCTCCATTCTTAGGATTAAATTCCTTGACCTCCCTACTGGTTGTTATCCATACATGATGAAAACGATCCACTATGATATTGCTAATCTTGTCTCCGTTTACTCCACATGCCGTATTATAATCTTCAAAAGAGCCGGTTTCAGAATCAAATAACATAATACCTCCTTTATCAGTCCCCAGCCATAATTTATTATGATCTGCAGCTACACATAGAAAAGAATAAGGGGCAGAATATTCTGTCATATGCCTTTCCCTGTCAATCCTGATGAGACCTTTATTTTTTACAATACCCCAGATAATACCATCCTCTGTTTGAGCCAAACCTTTGATAACACCTATATTATCAGAAGCAAGCTCCAACTTCTCACTTTCTATCTGGTAGATAAACAAATGATTACCTGCTGCAATCCAAAGGTTACCGTCATTATCTTCAAATAAATAATTGATAACATCATAGGTCTTTGATACCGAAAACAAATTCACCCTACGTTCTATTTCTATCTCCATATTATTCTGGCTCAAGCCATATAATTCACAGCTACTTTGCGGTACTACCCATACCAGCCCTTGTTTTTTTGATTTCAGCAAATAAGAAAGTACCAGAAATGGACTGTCACTGACTGCTTTCGAACTGGTATAACATTCGATTTTATCTTTCTCCGGTTGATAAATACAAAGTCCGAGACGTCTTTGGAAAACCCAAAATATTCCTTTCTCATCCTTACACAGATTTTCAAAAATTGGTGTCCACTTTATTTGTTTTTCCAATGGGGCGATATTGTATTCATGCAAATTATCCTCATCAAAATAGATGATAAAGTTGTGATTATCCAGAGAAGTCACCCAAAGATTGCCATCCCTATCTTTAATAATACGCTTTAATGCTTTGTTGTATTGCGGCAAAAACGTTGAGGTATCTACCTGCTTCAACAGTCCACCCGTTGTGACCTGATAGGCAAATAAGTCACTCCATGATATTGTCCAAATATAGTTGTTCACATCATCTTGCACAAGATGTAAAGCCGTCTTGGCTATTTGCCCGGCAGAATTCATAGGTAATGGTTGAGGAACATATTGCAATTCCTTAACAGAATTCAAGGGATCCAAACGAATAATCCCCTGTTGCCAGGAAGCCAGCCAATAATAGTCTTTCTCTCTATCTTGTATAAGATCACTTATCCTATCAGTATAAGGGAAGAATAGTTCAAATTCATCCTTTTGCTTATTCCATTTATGTAATCCTTTACCAGATATAGAGAGCAACAGTTGATGTTTTCTATCTTCATACAGTACATACTCCTCTCCCGGACCCGTAGAACATTGCAATGAGTATATTTTCAGAATCTCTCCTTCTGGCGAAAGTCGGAACGTTCTTCTATAGACATTTATCCATATAGAGTGATCTGAGGTCACTATGATTCCCTCTATATTGATATCCTTAAGCTCTGCGATATCCGCAGATGCAATAGTGTAAGTTTGTTTATTTAAGATATATAACCCCTTATCAGTTCCAATCCAGATATTGTGTGTGATACTGTCTTCTCCCAGACAAGTGATCACATTACTTGGCATCATATCCGGATCTTTAAAGTCAGACCTGAATGTATGGATATTATAACCATCATCACGACATAATCCTTCCGCTGTACCATACCATATATACCCTTCAGAATCCTGAAAAATGGTATTGATGACATTCGTGGACAATTTATCTATATGGGGAATATCCTTAATCTGTATATTCCGGGCATTCATATAAAGAGATAGCCCAAGAAAACCAAAGAATGTTACCATTCTTACAACATATGAGAAAAAAGGTGCTTTTCTTAACATAATACAAGATTTTTATGCTGCAAATATATAAATTATGCAAGCATAAAAGTACATTTGGAAGAAAAACGTCTATTCTTCAAAAAGCCATCGCCTCTTTCACTAAGCACATTTCATGATAGGAAGTCAGTTTTTCCAATAATAAAAATCTCTGGATTATGAAATAGATACCCTATTCATTCCGGGTATTCCCGAAAGCCTCACGGATATGGTCAATGCCAAAACACTATCATGGATTAAGAGACAATCTACATTAGCACTGATTGAATTACTCCATCAGATTACAGACAACGTTTCAGAACCGTATAGCAAAATGGCGTTTTTTTACAAGCGTATGCAAAATCCAAACGCTATTTTTGCAAACCCAATGAAGCGATATGAATATACAGGAAAAGAAGTTGGTCACTCATATTCTTAATTTCGTCATAAGGAATCTGTAGGTTGGTCTACAAACTTTTTACGGAAAGACTATTCGGCTTATCTTTGCATCAAACGAAGTGCTTCCAGAAAGACTAAACAGACTAAATAACATAAGTGGTATTAAATAAGTTATCGCAATGACAGACAATATTTTAATCTTCCGGACTTCTATAGAAAAGAGGCGGGAAATAAAGAAAATAGAAAAGTTATTCACCCAATATCCGCAGATCCACGTATGGAACGTAGACTTTGAAGATTGGGAGAAGATACTGAGAATTGAATGTCAAGGGATAACCCCGACTGATATCTCGGACGCACTGAGTACAATTGATATCTGCGCAACAGAGTTAGAATAAGGTAGAAGTTATTCCAAGAGCTGCTACCGAAGCACACTAAACAAGCGAATTACTATTTATCTCAAACTTACCGACAGGCCCCTGAAAGGAGCTCAAACAGTTGCTTCCGTTTTACCGGCTTAGGCAAGAAAGCATTACATCCGGCATCCATAGCACTGGCGCGGTCAGTATCGAAAGCATTCGCTGTAAGTGCTACAATCGGGATGTCACTATTGAACTCCCGAATCTTCCGAGTAGCTACCAAACCGTCCATAACGGGCATTTTCAAATCCATAAGTACGAAATCAAACTTCCCATTGCGAATCTCCTCAACAGCCTCTACACCATTGGTCACCCGTAACAAGTCGTAATCCTTAAGAATACTCCGCACTAACAAGAAATTGCTGTCGTTATCTTCAGCCACCAGAATTCTGAGTTTCCTGTCACTGCCTTCGCTAAACACCGGACGACGGTTTGGAAGAGTTGTTTCCGGGCAACCTACGTCTCCATGCTGAAAAATCTCACACGGAACCCATGCCCAAAAGGTCGATCCAATCCCCTGTTCAGAAGTGAATCCGATCTCTCCACCCGCAGCTTCAACAATTGCCCGGGAGATTGCCAATCCAAGTCCTGTACCTTGAACAAATTCATTCAACTTCTGGAAACGACCGAAAACCCGATCCTGTAGTTCTTTAGGGATCCCCGTCCCCGTATCCTCCACATAAAACCGAATTCCGTCTTTTTCAACCGAGTATCCCATTCTGATATATCCCGATCTGGTATATTTTACCGCATTAGTCAGGAAGTTCATCCATACCTGCTTAAGCCGGTTACTGTCGAGGAAAATCCAACATTCCGGACAAGGATTATCTTGGACCAACTCCACGTCAGCGTTCGGAATCTTCGACCGCATCATCACATAGAGTTCATTGCACAGTTGTGTCAGGTTAAACCGTTCACGTTTCCGATCAATAATTCCCGACTCAATCTTCGAAAGATCCAGAATGTCATTGATAAGTCGCAACAACAAGTCATTGTTGGACTCGATGATATGCCAATACTCCTTCTTTTCATCCGGGTCGTCACTGTCGACCAGCAATTCGGAGAACCCTACAATGGCATTCAGTGGTGTACGTATTTCATGACTCATATTGGCCAGAAATGCCGACTTCAACCGGTCGGAGAGCTCGGCCTTATCCTTCATCTCTTTCAGTTCCTGAGCCATTTTTTCCCACTTCGTATTGTTGAAAGCGATACCGGTATAGCGAATGACGTTTCCCTTCTTGTCACGTTCAGACGGAAGCCCGGTAACAATCAGTGTCTGCCAATCCTGATCCCATTTGGTACGGGAACGATACTGAAGCGAGAACTCCTTATACTGCCCGGCAGACATGCCGACTATATTTTCACGAACGCGTTCCGTATCCTCAGGATGGGCAGCTTTCAAATAATCCTCAGGCATAATTGCTTTTTCGGGATTAAAATCATTCACCGGATCATTGAATGACCGATATTGCCGGGTCTTCACATCGTAATCCCAATAGGACATACCCACAGTCTTGAAAGTCAGCTCCATCTTGTAGTTCCGTTCTTTAAGCTCCTCGTTCAATTGATGGAGTTTGGAAATATTCTGTCTAAAGCCGGTATAACGGATAACATCTCCGCTCTCTCCAAATTCGAAAGGAACGCCCGTAATATTGCAATATTGCCATGTATCATCATACCTGGTCTGAATACGGCAGGTGAGATTTATATTCATATTCCGCCCCAACAGCATAGATTGCAGCGCATCATTGACCAAAGACCTGTCTTCGGGATGAATCACATTCAAGTACTCTTCCAAAGATACCAACTTGTCAGAAGCATAATCGTTTACCGGATCATTGTAAGCTTCGAATGTTTGCATCTGCACGTTGAAATCCCAGTGAACTATATCGTTGACCTTCATGGCCAGTTCACGCTTAACTAAAAGATCTTGTGTCTTTTTTGCCATCTGGAGCTTTTCAGTTACATCCAGCAAGGTACCTACAATCTGCAATTTACCAAAATGCTCGGTCGAAAGCCGCATACGGCTCTCATAATGCCGGAATTCTCCTTCCTGTTCATTGAAAACACGTACTGTGAGCTGCCCCTGCAGGACCTCTTTGTTTATCAGCCGGGAAAATAGTTCCCTTAACGGAACGCAGTCCTGCGGATGAAGCATCGGTAACAATTGCTCCAAGGACATACCACTTTTGAAAACAGAGTTTCCATGCAAGATCCCGAACTCCATTTTGTACACGTCGTATACCCATGAGGACATATTCGCAGCCTCCATCGCCATCTCCAGGTTTTTCTTACTTTCTTCAGTCCGATAC
>NZ_EQ973486.1:135452-167187 GCF_000158035.1 Bacteroides cellulosilyticus DSM 14838 | reverse complement strand
TTCTTCAGTCCGATACTCCGCCTCTTTGGTAGAAGTCACATCATTGGTGAGCAATATATGGCCTACAATAGTCCCCTGCTTATTGGTTATCGGAACAATCTTGACCTCGTAGATAATGGTATCTTTATTGGAAGTATGGAAATACTCTTTATTCATCCGGTCGAAATCATATTCAAATTCAAGTACAATGTCGTCTCCGGATTGAATTCTCGCTAAAAGCGCCTCGTCCACATAAGGACTTTCAAACAGATTGACTTTGTTGATTACCGCATCGAGCTTAACACCATACATAAGCCGTGCCCGTTCGTTTAAGCAACGGAGTATACCTGACGCATCGTAAATTTCCACACCCATCGGCAGACGGGCGAACACGCTATCTGTCAAGAAAATCTGCTCATCTAACAATGCCAGCATCTCTTTTTCAAAAGATGTACTATCTCCATTGCAAGTTTGTGTTTCCAGTCGTTCCATTTATCAGTTTTTGTAGTTAGCGAATAATGTGAATTGTACGCCGGTATTCTGTCGGAGACATACCCGTATGCCGGCGAAAAAAGCGACTTAGCGACGATTGGTTTGAAAACCCCGTTTGCCGCACAATGTCTTTTATGTCAAGATTAGCGTCTCGAAGCAGTGCCTTCACCTCCAGTACAACATGATCTGCAAGTAACTCGCGGGCCGACTGACCATTTACCTCCTGAATAACTCGGGTCAGATATTGAGGAGTTATGCACAGCTTGTCCGCATAAAACGCCATTTCTTTATGTTGCTTATAGTGTTCATAGACCAGCATTGCAAACCGGAAAGCAATATTCTCCTTATTAGAGTTCAAGGGGATGGAAACTCCCTCCCGGCTTACGGTCTTGCGGAAATGAACATAGAAATCCCAATAAAAGATACGCAACAAGTGCAATATGGTTTCCCGCCGGAAAGCGGGATCGTCAGAACTGTTCCGAAAATCAATTGCACGACAGAAGCCAAGAAATCTCTGAACTTCACCCCGAGTCAACCGAACCTGGAAATTCTTCCGCATATAAAAGAAAAAATCAGGAGTAATCTTCCCCAGGCTACTCATGGTATCCAAGAACATCGTTTTATCTATTTTGAAGAAAGTCATAGAGAAATCGGGACTTACCTCACGGATTAATACTGACTGTAACGGCAAAACTGTCACCAGGTCGTTTTTAGATATCCGGCGGCTGACTGAAAAAACCTCTATTACAGCCGTTCCACCTGTGCAAACTCCACCAAATCCTTCTGCCAAATACGCTTCATGTTCATCTACAGGAAGGGCAGAGAGATCGGTATATATATAAAAATTGCCATCCATCTGAAATGTCGTGGTTAAAATGAATAACAAAGATACTAATTTATACCCAAGCAAATTTCAGGATGCAAGATATAGAACGCGAATAGCAAATTTCGGTGCCAACAAAAAGAATAGCAACGATGCAAGGAAGTAATCGCCACAATGCAAGAAACTAATTCTCAGAATGCACATTTTTATTCTTACAACAGTTGTTGTAAGATAGAATTATAACTATTGTAAGAAAGTAGCACAGTTGTTGTAAGATTCAATAACAGTTATAGTATGAATAGTTTTATGAATCCTCGAGAATAGATTCTTGCATTCCGGGAGTTAGTTTATCGCATGTTGAGGATTGTATCATACCAAAGAAATTACGGGAATAATCACTCATTTTCATCATTTCGTCATAAGAAACAGTATGGTTCGTCTACAAACTCTCTAAGGAAGAATTATTAAACTTACTTTTGTAACCGAAATCAAGATGATAGAAATATAAAGATTAATAACAAAGAAAACCAAAATGATGAAGAAGATTTTAGTTTTAATACTATGTGTATTAGTTTATAGCGCATTGTTTGCTCAATCCAATGAAGACAAGAAAACCGTATTTCAATTGAGCTTTGTCCCGCCCCTAAGTACCAATGGAGCCTATTCGCATCAATATACGAATACTGTTTCACTCAACTTACTTGTAGGCATTTCCAGAAACGAAGAGGCATTCACCTGGGGAGGTATCTCAAACATTATTCTGAATGATGCCAAAGGTTTCCAAATGGCAGGACTTTCAAACTATGTAGGAAATGACGGACAGGGAGTGCAGTCCGCAGGACTGGCTAATATAAATAAGAATAAGTTCAGTGGTTTCCAAATGGCAGGATTGGCAAATACAGCTTCTGCAATGACCGGGTTCCAATTCGCCGGATTAGTCAATATTGCAAAAGAGGTAAACGGTTTGCAGGTTGCCGGATTAGTCAACATTGCAAAAGAGGTCAATGGCGTACAATTTGCCGGACTGGTTAATATAGCGGATAAGAGTGACTGCCCCATCGGATTAATCAACATCATTAAAAATGGTGAGATGGGAGTTGCTGTCACTTATGATGCATTGGGAAGTACGGTAGCCACATTCCGTTCGGGCGGCAGATACACTTATGGCATTATAGGCGTTGGATATAACCATAAAACTGAGAATAACTCATTGGTGGCTGAAGGTGGATTCGGTGCTCATATCCCTGTTACCTCCTGGTTCAGGATTAACAATGAACTTAAAGCCTCAACCATCGGAAACGATTCGGATGAACCTGTTTTGAATACTGGATACTCACTCATTCCGTCCTTCAGAATCGGGAAGCACATTGAGTTATTCGGAGGGGTAGGCATAAACTACATGATGACCAAAGATGTAAGCAACAGCAAAATATTCCCGAACCATTCCTTATGGAAAAAGACTGGGTCTACCAAACTGCAACAACTGTATATCGGATACCAGTTTGGTGTACAATATATATTCTAATAGTTCAATTCAATACTCTTTATACTCAATATCCTCTGAATCTACATTTTGACTGTAGATTTAGGGGATTTACAAAAAAAGGACTATATTTGCCCCGAATTCTAAAAGCAACTATTTTGGGTACAATTCTTAAATTTGTTATTGCTTAATATTAGCCTCACAAACCACAGGCTAATTTCTTTCGTTTGAATAATTCTTATTCAGACAGGTTTTTCATTTTATCATTTTTAGTATTAACTACATTGTCTCTGCAAGGCAATTGTAATTTGCTATTCAGACTTTTAGCAGGCTTCGCAGCAACCGCCTGAAAGTTATGGATGCGCTGAATGCGAATGGAGAATTTCGTAAAGAACATTAAGCAAGACATAGAAGTAGAAATCCAAAGAATTGAGCAACAAGATATTGATATCCTTGATAAGATAAAGCAAATAGTCGGCTTCATACAGACTTCACTCGCCCGGCTAAAAGCAACCATTGCGGACTATCAGTTTATTAATCCTGAGGAGGAGATTCTTTTCTTTAAAGTCCGGAAACCGCAAATATCCGGTCTGCTGATATTTTATATCCGTCTGTATCAGATTGAAAGGAATCGGATCGGGAAATCACCGTCAGCTCAATATAAATACCTGAAGGAGGAATATGAAAGTCTGAAGAATATCTCTTCGGACAAGAATTTCTATAACTATTATCAGGCCTGTAAAACAGACTCAGATCATCTGTATTTCATGAGAAAGCATTATGATATCCTTTCAGATGTTCACTGCCACTCGTTGGACAGAGATACTTCTTTTTCCACTTTGCATGATTCCAGCGTAGCAGAGATCTTAGCAAATAAACAACTCACTCATTATCTCTCCACGGAGATTGATGCGTTATCGGAGAAACTACACCTTAAGTTCGCCTCCATCATAGAAAGCAAACTATTGCAATGGACGGAAAGTAAGGTTTCATTGGTAGAATTCATTTATGCACTATATGCCGGAAAATGCTTTAATAATGGTAACACGAACCTGAAAGAAATCGCTTTCTGCTGCGAAACTCTTTTTGATATTGAGATTGGTGATTTCTACCGGATATTTCTTGAAATCAGGAACAGGAAGAAAAGCAGGACACAATTTCTGGATAAATTGAAAGAGAAAATAACCCAAATGATGGACGAACTTGACAGGTAAACAAAGAATATTTCATAGTGTCTTGTGACATCTTGTGAATTATGCAAATGGCTAATATCCAACTTTGCCGGAAAATTACTTAACCCGCAAAGAAAGATAATAGCTTATTTATGGAGACAACAATTACATGGGAAGTAAAGGTGAAGAATACCCCTTTATTAATTAAGAAGTGCAGTCACTGCGATAGTGACCGATTTTATTGTAGCGACAAGTTCAGGATGAATGCTCAAAAGAAGAACATAGATGTATGGTTGATTTACAGATGCGTGAAGTGTGACAACACCTGCAACCTCACTTTGTTATCACGCAGTAAACCGGATTTGATTGACAAGACATTATTCCATAGTTTTTCTATGAATGATAAAGACACAGCCTGGAAGTATGCTTTTTCTACTGAAATGGAGAGAAAGAATAATCTGAGGCTGAATTATGGTAGTGTAGAATACGAAGTTATTCCTAATACCTCATTGGAAGATTTGCTGAATCTATCCAATGAGGTTATCAAAATCCACATCAAGTGCGGGTTTGAGTTTGATCTCAAATTATCATCATTAATCAGAAGGTGCTTCTCACTCTCTGCCAATCAGGTGAAACGTATGTTCGAAGATGGTATCATTACGATTTCAGGCAACAAACCACCTCAGAAACATAAAGTGAAAAATGGGGATATGATTCTAATACAAAGAGAGGAATTAAGTAAGTCTGTCAACCGTTCCATTCATGATATAAGGTAAGGACTGACGTATCTTCTCAACAGGCCAGTTCCACCATTGTATCTGTTGCAGCTTGGCGATTGTCTCTCCCTCAAATCGCATCCGTATTTTCCTGGCAGGTGTTCCTCCTACTATGGTGTAGGGAGGAACATCTTTAGTTACTACTGCCCGTGCTGCGATGACAGATCCATCTCCTATATGCACGCCTGCCATAATAACAGCTTCATAGCCTATCCAGACATCATTGCCTATAATGATATCACCTTTATTAGCCCATGCTGAGGCTACATTTTTCTTATCCAATCCCCATTCTTCAAAGAACAAGGGGAATGTGTAGTTGGACAAGGATTTCAATGTATGGTTGGCACTGTTAAAAAGAAACTTTGCCCCACAGGCAATAGAACAGAATTTGCCGATTATCAGGCGGTCTTGGTTGATAGGATAATGATAGAGGACATTATTCTTCTCAAATTGAGCCGGATCATTTACAAAGTCATTGTATATGGTATAATCACCAACTATGATATTCGGATTGTTGATAATGGTATTCAAATAGATAGTCTGATAATCATTGGTACGCGGATATGTTTTCGTATTCATTGTAATTACTTCTTTTGGTATGTTTAGTATTAATATCTTGTGACGGAAACGGTCACAATCAAGTTGGGCAACAGACTTAGCTGTTGCCCTATCATACTAAACGAAGCTATTTACAAAGTTGCCATTTCATGATGATTAAAGACTATGGTTCATATCACATAGCAAAGATAGCAATTATTTCACTTCAAGCTTTCCTTGTAACTTGATATCTTGTTATGAAATAATTTTCCCATCTGGTTACTTATTGTCAGGATGATTTTCAAAATCAGTAGGAGATACAAATCCCGACATCTTCCACGGTTCTTTAATTTCTCCACTTTGCACACGCTCATAAAAATCATTGGAGTTTTTCTTCCAGAATGGATAACGGTCAAAAGTATCTCCATCCCCTACTAACCGCGGATCTTTCTGTGCCCGCAGTTCATCGAACAGAAGTTGCCTCATAGCCTTCTTTATCTTTGCATATTTCTCATTCCCAGCCAAGTTATTCATACAGTCTTTATCTACCGACAGATCATAAAGTTCTTCTTCAGGGCGGAAATCGAATGTTATGTCATAATAGTAACTATTTTCTCCGGAACGTTTCATACGGAGAATCTCAGTCTTTGTAGGAGAACCGTCACAATCCGTATACCCTGTTTCCGGATTTCCGCAAGGATAAAGTTCCGGTTTCAGATTCGTAACATACAATAAGTCATTCTGCAATATGGAACGGATTGGATAGCCTTGATTCAACGGACGACCATAATCATGCCGTTCTCTACCCAACAATGTATAATGCCAGTCTTTTGATACAATGCCGGCTTTTGAAGTTTTGAAAATATCCACCATGCTCTTCCCCGCAGGAGGAATTAATCCCGATTGTTGTACCCCTATATCACTTACTTCCAAGAAAGTGGGAACGAAGTCTACAAAGCTCACATAGTCGCTGACTTTTCTTCCGGGATTGGCAATACCATTTTTCCACATAACAGCCAAAGGCATGTGATTGGAATATTCATAATTATTTCCCTTACTCCGGGGAAACGGCATTCCGTTATCCGAAGTCACTATAATGATAGTATTATCCAGCTCCCCCCGTTTCTCCAGTTCGTCCAAAAAACGATTGACGAGATTGTCATAATATTCCACTTCAAAGGCATAATCAAGCATATCGGTACGTACCACGTCATTATCAGGCCAAAAGGGAGGTAAGTCATCAATTACAGTTTTATCTTTTCCACCAAGTCTCTCACCAGAACCATATTCATAATTCCGATGTGGTTCAAAGCATCCAAACCAAAAGAACCATGGCTGATTCCCCTCCTTTTCCTGTAAGAAATCTTGAAAATTTCTAAAATAATCAACCTTATTAATTCCTGTTGTCAACGGAGTCAGTTTATGTTTCAGATAAGGTGTACCCGTCAATTTTCGGGGAGCACCATTTTTAACACCTGCATCTCCCGGTCCCCAACCCTTTCCTGTAAAAGCAACCTGATAACCATTCTCTTCCAAAGCTTCCGTCACCACTTTCAAATCATCCGGGAAAATAGGAGTATGATTACCCGCCGCTCCAAGTTGCCAAGAATAAAGCCCGGTTAGAATGCAAGAGCGGGAAGGAGCAGATTTTGCATTAGGCGTATAGCAGTTCGTAAACAAAATACCTGCTTCTGCTACACGATCAAATCCGGGAGTTTTAACCCAAGAAGAGCCATTTGCTCCAAAGTGCCTGTAACTGGCGTCATCAGCAATGCAGAAAAGAATATTCGGACGTGTTTTAGAAGCCGATTTGTCTGCTTTGGACGTCGTGACAGCGGCAGATGCAGAACCAATAGTCAACAAGGTAGTAGCCGCAGTCCAAAAAAGTGAAGTCTTCATATAAGATGAACTTAAGAATTGAACATTATAAATTATATAAGGAACTTCAAATATAGAGGTTAAGTCCCGAACAGACAATAGATAAATAAATATGGTTACATCAGGAACAACAATGGTTACAATCAGAAGATACAGGGACATATAGGCTTTGCCTCTTATGTATAAAAAGCTAAGAATGATACATATATAAGAGTATCTGTTACATGCTTTCTAAAGGTTCTCATTCAAAAAGCCTATACTTGCACTCATAAAACCATTACTCAATCTATGTTATGAACAAGACATCTTTTTTAGTTCTATTGTTTATAAGTATATTGCCTGCTCACTTATTTTCGCAACAGAATAAACTAATAGGCAAAACAGCTTTTAACAGCCAATATCCTCAGTTTTTTCATTTCCGCGGAGAAATGAAACGGGACGTTCATACCGATTATGACACTTGGGAAAAGAAATATGTAACCTCCTCGGGACTCCTTCGAAAATATATTTGCGAAGAACTTAAAATAGATACTATTTTGTACAGTTGGCTCAATCGCTTTGCAGAGACATACCCCGAAAAGCTCTTATTGCTACACTTTAACGGAGAGGCCAGACAGGTGAATGATTATCCGGAAATAAACAAGAAATACTTTCCCGGGCACTGGGTATATGAAACCGGCAGCCTTTTATCTGAAGATTGCACATCATCTCAAACTCACATTCAAGTAAAAGCCATCGACTACTTTCGCGAAAAAGCATACGTTTACCGGAATACGTCACCCAGACGATGGATTCCACACTATGTGCTACTTGTAGAACTGGACGAACAGGGCAACAAACTTTGGTATAACTCTGAAATAGCTCATATTAAATCCATTGATTCATCTACAAGTACTCTCATCCTGAAACGTGGAAAGACAAATACACAAAGCCGTTCTTTCAAAGCCGGAAAGACATACGTGGCCCCCATTGCAGGAGGAATCTGGAGAAACGATGTCATGTTTTACTATAACCTATCATCAGCCTGCCCAAAAGATAAGAACGGCAGAACAGCCGCCAACGTTCTTCTGAATGAAATTCATCATTGGTTCAATCCAGACAACGGTATATTAAAGAAATTAGATGGCATTGCTTTTGACGTTAACTACTTTGATGTGTCCAAACATGAAAGTTGGGATACTAATAACGACGGTCAAGCTGACGGAGGATGGATTAATGGTCAAAATATATGGCAAGCCGGTGACCTACAATTCCTAAAAAATTTACGGAAGCGAATGGGGCAGAATTTTATTATCACCTGCGACGGACAACACCCCATTAATCAACAGGCCGTAGGGGTATTGAACGGCATAGAATCAGAAGGTTTAGTACAACACAACGATGGTTGGAGAGGATTCTCCAGAACAGTAAATACTCATTTGTATTGGGATAAGTTCAATCCGCTCTCTCCACAGTTTCGCTATGTTGTACTGAAACTGATGGACGGCAACGACCAGCATCATGCAGAACGCCTGAGACGTTTTGGAGTAGCAACTGCCTCTTGTCTGGGGGCCTACACTACAGTACCCGATTCTTATTCATTCTTGCCCTCCTGGATACAGCCTTGTAGTTTTGGACGCATACAGGGAGAACTCATCCGATATGCCAAATCCTCCCCGAACCTTCTGTCCGGAACTCCTGCAGAGCTACTACACAAAGGCATCCTTAAAGGTGAAAACTGCTGTATGTCTATCCAAGGAAACTCAATCATAATAAAACCCGCCACTCAATCATCCACACTTTCAATAAAAAATGTGGAACTCCCAACGGGAGACATCACAATCTTCATTGAAGCTGAAACAATTACCCCACCCGATGCCAATTCAGATCTTGTACCACGTTTTATTTATGCTTCTCTCTCCAACTTACCCGATTATGAACCAGAAAAAAAGACCAAAGAGTTTTTCACCGACCTCTATGGGCTAGTGGGCCACGAAAAGAATGAAAACTCATTTTATTTCAGAAGGCCGAAAGTATCCGCCGGCAAACAAACCTTAACGATTACGATAAAAGGCACGGAACAGCTACAGATTCACTCCATAAAAATCTATAACCGACCGGATATCATCATTCGCCAGTTTGAAAATGCTGTCGTATGTGTCAATCCTTCATTAGAAGAGCAAGAAATACATCTATCCGATTTCATAACCGAATATTCCGAAAAACTAAAGATTGCTCCGATAGATGCAGTCTTTATCCCTAAATCCAAGAATAAATAGAAACATCTTAATCATTTGATTCACATGAAAAAGCATCAAGTACTTTTATTATTATTCAGTATTCTGAATGTGGCTACTCTAAAAGCCAAAGTTGAAATTGCCTCTATCTTTAACGACAACATGGTCCTGCAACAGCAAATGGATGTCAACATCTGGGGCACAGCTTCACCCAACAAGAAAGTAACCATCCAACCTACTTGGACTTCTACTGTCTTCTCTACCACATCCGACAAGAATGGAAAGTGGAAAACAAAAATTTCCACCCCTGAAGCCGGTGGCCCTTATCACATAAAAATAAGCGATGGAGAAGAAAAGGTACTCAGCAATATCCTGATCGGAGAAGTGTGGCTCTGTTCCGGACAGTCGAACATGGAGATGCCCATAAAGGGGTTTAAGAACCAGCGAGTCGACGGCTCATTAAAGGCAATAGTCACTTCTGCAGATACTCAAATACGCTTATGCCAGATAAAAAGAATAGCTTCAGATGCTCCGCAAGAATCTTGTGAAAGCGAATGGAAAACATGTGGTCCTGAATCTGTAGCCAACTTTAGCGCCACAGGATATTTCTACGCCAAAATGCTACGACAAGTATTGGGAGTGCCCATCGGAATCATTGAAGCCGACTGGGGAGGCTCTGCCATTGAAGCATGGATGAGCAATGAAAGCCTACAATCAATACCCCAACAACTGAAGACCTCCAAAAACATCAGAAAGAAACCTCAAATACAGCATTTGCCCAACAAACTATTCAATGGTATGATTCATCCCATCATCGGCTACGGAATAAAAGGAGTTATCTGGTGGCATGGAGCCAATAACTCTAGGCAGTATTATAACTACGAACTATTATTTAGAACCATGGTCAACGACTGGAGAAATCGCTGGGGAATCGGAGACTTCAGCTTCAATCTGGCTCAATTAGCTCCCTACCCTTTCAACAATGTCATGGGGTATATGCGGGAAGCACAAGTTAACTGCGCCCGGAACACCCCCAACTGCGACATTGCCATACTACTGGATATCAGCGACTCAACCTTTATGCATGGCCCGATTAAAGAGGTGGTAGGTGAGCGCTTTGCCTACATAGCTTTAGCACAGACCTACGGCATGAAAGGTTTTGAATATACCGGTCCCATTTATAAGTCTATGGAAATAAAAAAGGACAAAATCAGAATATTCTTTGACCATGCAACCGAGGGATTAACCTCTTATGGGAAAAAACTCACAGAGTTCGAAATAGCCGGAAAAGATAAAGTCTTTCACCCCGCTACTGCTGAAATAACTAAAGAAGGCCTATACGTTTCTTCGCCTGATGTCCCGCAACCTGTAGCCGTGAGATACGCATTCCAAAGTTTTGTTACTGGTACTCTCTTCAATACAGCCGGGCTACCAGCCTCTTCCTTTAGAACAGACGACTGGTAATCAAAATACATTAATCAAAAACAACATACAATGAAGCATTTCTTATTTTTTGCAGCGCTTCTCATTGCCAATGCAATAGGTGCTAAAGTTACCCTGCCTCATATAATGGGAAACGACATGGTATTACAACAACAAAGTCTATGCAGACTTTGGGGAAAAGCCACACCAGGCAAGTCGCTCACCGTAACCACTTCCTGGAATAACAGAAAATATAAAACCATAGCCTCCGAAAACGGGGAATGGTTGGTAGAAGTAAACACTCCCAAAGCCGGAGGTCCGTATAAAATAACGTTTGATGATGGTGAGAAGACTATCTTGGACAATATATTGATAGGAGAAGTTTGGATTTGCTCCGGCCAATCAAATATGGAAATGCCTGTTCAAGGTTTCTTGGGACAGCCTACGAACAATTCATTAGAAACTATTGCTAAAGCTGGTAATTATCCGAATATTCGTTTCATCTCGCTTCCGCAAACGGACAGCACTCAGCCCTTATCCGATTGCGATGCAACCTGGAAAGTATCAAATTCAGAAAACATACCAACGTTAAGTGCCAATGCCTATTTCTTTGCCAAAATGCTGAATGAAACCTTACACGTACCAGTAGGCATTATCGTATCTTGCTGGGGAGGCTCCTCTATCGAATCCTGGATGAGCCCCGAGGCATTGCAATCAGTAGATGGATGGGACAGAAAACAAGCTGAAGCAAGAAAGAAAATACAACAACGGCCCTCGCTGCTTTATAACGGTATGATTACTCCCATTAATAAGTTCAGCGCTAAAGGTTTCTTGTGGTCGCAAGGAGAAGGAAATATCCAGAATTACAAACTGTATGCGCAACTAAAAACCGCCATGGTGAAACAGTGGAGAACGGAATGGAAAAATCCTAATATGCCTTTTTATTTTGCAATGAGTGCACCGGGAAAAGGTCACAAAGGCAAACCCTTCCTTGTAGAACAGCAAATAAAATGTTTGGACATGATACCCAATTCCGGCATCGTGTTAACCACTGACTTGGGAAAAGAATTTGAATATCACTATCCACAAGCAAATATTGTAGGAGAACGTTTTGCTATTTTAGCACTCTCCGAGGCTTATCAAATGAAAGGTTTCCCCGCTCACGGCCCTTTGCTGGAAGGTGTAGTGATAGAAAACGGACGGGCCATCGTCACTTATAAAGATACACCTCTGGGACTTTGTCCAACAAGCTACAACATTACAGGTTTCGAGATGGCAGGAGCCGATCGCAAATTCCACCCTGCCAAAGCTCGGATCGTAGACAAAGAAGCCAAATTGGTTGTGGAGTGCGAGGAGGTTCCTGAACCTATAGCCGTGAGATATGCTTTCCACTCTTGGTATGAAACCAACCTGACCAATACTTTTGGTCTGCCGGCACAACCATTCAGAACTGATAACTGGGATAATGTAGAATAATTATGAGAATAGTATTCGTATATTTTCTTTTATTATTTATACTCTCTGTCCGGGTACAAGAAAGCACCAAATATAAAAGTTATCACCCGAAAGTAAACAAAAGATATACTTCAACCGTGGTACCCAGCAAATTGATAAACAGTACGCCTATTATCAAGAGCAAGTAGACAGTCTAATGCGAGCCAAAGGCTTCACTTTCGATCAATGGACAAGTAAAATGTTTGAAAATGCAGCACACAACGAAACTTATTGGGCAACTCGACTGAACCTTCCATTAAAATTCATTCTGAAGAAGCCGGTCATGGCTTCTTCAGAATGGGTAACCTAAGTATACGACTGAGATACCCTAAATAAGTGACAGAATTCACAAATATTTTTTTTAGACATTTACCAATAGCATATAATCACATGTATCAGTCCTATAGGTGTATCAGAAAGATGTTCAATCAGCCCCATTCCTCAATAATAACTCAATGCAGACATATTCATTATAGGATTTCCCCACTCAGCCACAAAAGTCTCCTGAGGTTTAGTACTTCCACCATTGGGAACAGAGAGGTAACGATTACATAAGAAAAGTTTGCCACAAGTAACCTCCCCTTCGATAACAATTTTCCCCAACTATCCATCTCCCGGCATGCCCTGCCGTAGACAAATTCAGGCCAATATTCACACGATACTCTGAAGTAAAGACAAAGCTTCCTCCCCTTGCCCCCATCTGAACATTATTAGATACAGTTAATTGTGATACAGATACTACAAATTGTGCTTGATCAGATATTACATTAATATTGGAAACTATGACTTTTCCACTTCCTACTATTCCAGACTTCTCTACATTAAATGTCATATAGGCTCCTTGCATGTTTCCATCACCAACTGTCAACTCTCCTTGGCACGTTAGAATACCGCCGATTAGTATATTCATTTTTTCTTGGCAGTTTTTGCTCCTAATGACAATTCTGAATCTATATCAATATACAGATTCAGGAACAACCGGATACACTCCTGCATATCATCTTCTGCCAACGAATACACTACCTGGTTCAAATTATCAATCACTACATCATCATCTATCGTAGGCACTCGTCCCTTATCCCACAAGTAGGATCATTCCATTCCCCGGACTTCACTGCCTTCAATCCGGAAGCAGTCACTGACTCCGTAAAAAGCCCAATACTTAAAATGAAGAATGATATTCTTATCACATTCAATTGCAAGATTCTTACTTCTTGTCTATAACAAATCCCTTTTGCTTTTTGTCTATCTTTAGCGAACGGCTGGAGTTTTCATCAATAACGATACGTGCCTTTTCTTTCCCTTCAAAAGAGTTGTTCTGAATTAAGGTATTCAGCCCATCTCTGACTTCAATCACCGGCAGACCGGGCCATAGTTTCGGATAAGTACCCGATTCTATTATCTTGTTATTACGGAATATCAAACCATCGACAGACAGGGCACTCAAAATGGAATTATCAAAAGTACGGAATTCATTATCTTCAATTACAATATTCTTCTCATAAGGTTGGTCTTTTAAAGTTTGTTTCATGCGTGGATTAATCCAGATGACGGAACCTTTACCACCACCATAAACGCAATCATAAAAGATGTTGTTACGTATCAAAACATCATCTACAGCTCCCGATTCGTACCAGTGATTCAAATCTCCTTCAAACAAAATGGAGGTCATCATCGAAGAGAAAGTATTGTTTTCAATCACCGTCTTATTACGAATACTTATAAGAATGCTGCGGGCACGATTGTTGCGCACTACGTTGTTACGGAATATTGTAGTGGGGTACCAAGTAACATTATCAACAGCATCATTTACTTTCAATGTAGCTGGCAGTTCCTCAACAAAGGAAAGTTCAAACAGATGGTCATTGATTTTCTTAAAGCTTTTTACGGTAGCCGGTGCTATAGGCAAAAGAGTCTCGTTAGTAATAAACTCAACCTTATCACCTGAACTGGCAAAATTGTAATCGAACTGTTGTATATGATTCACTCCTGCACGAATGGTATGTTTGTCAACCAGTTCACTGATCTTAACATAAGTACCATGTATGTTACTCGCATCATCCAGCATGTTCTCAAATAAACAATTTTCTATTACTAACTCTCCTTTACAATTACAGAAGTGTGTAGCATCAGCCGTAGTAGACACCATTCTGCCACTCCCCTCACGCAGTTTTACGTTTACCTCATTAAGATGGATGTTTTCACTCTTTTCTGCAATGACTCCCATGCCTCCTGCATGATAGATATTGAGTTTATCCAAATGTAAATTCGAAGAGTTTGTTAAATGTATGGCCGGTGCCAATCGATTGGAACGATTTGGGCCTTTAAAAACATAAATCAAACCGGCAGGGGCAGGTGTTTTGGCAAACCTGGCTTTTATACGGTAGTTATTCCCTCCCAATGATTGATCAAACGTTTTTCTGGATGCAACACCATTCAACAGATAGGACTGGGCATTGTAAGCCACAGCGTTTGTTTTCGGATCAAACACCATTGACTCACCCAAGAAAGGTAACGATAATCCGTTGGTCACGAATCCCAGACGATTACCTTCAAACTCAGTCTTTGTCATTGGATTTACCGCAATATCTACATATTGCTCTAAAGCATTACTTTCCAAAACTTCAGCTTGCAGATAAAATGGCTCTTTCCAATCAATAGAGAAGTTTTTCAACTTGATACCCATAGAGTTCTCAACCAGAAAAGGTGTCATAACTCCATGAAAAATGAAATCGGAACCACCACCATCAATTTCAATATTGGTACAGCCAATCAAAGGAAAGGCAAAATACTTATAGGAATTATCATGATTGGTTACTGCATGATATTTGCCAATAGCCCTTTCAGGATAAAAATGGTACGTTCCCTTAGGAAATACAAGTATGGCATCCTTAAAATCAGCTTGCTGCAACGCCTCTAACACTATAGGAGTTATATCTTTGTCCTGTGAAACTCCTAAATTCTCCATTAATATCCGTTTCTGGGCAAACATAGTGCTTGTCCAAACAAATAGAATAAACCATATCGTTACTTTTCTCATGAATAAATCCCCTATGTTTTTAATGTTATTAATCTGTCATTTCCAGTATTTACTAAAAAACGGATCGTGCGTCTGTTCACACCAGTCCATTACCGCTGTACGAAGTTCATTCATTATTGCATCGTATTTTTCTCCCAGGAAAATGGGATGTAACTGATAAGGGTCCTTCTCATTATCGTACAATACTTCCTTATTCTTACCTACAAACTGGTCATAGTAGGGAGACATTGCAGCTACATAGGTATATCTCTTGGTACGCACTGCACGATAATAACGGTCAGGGCCATTGTCATTCAGTACGCCCCGATCGAACTGGAAGAAAATCTTATCGGTGGTTTCCTTCTCTTTACCATTCATATAGTCAGCATAACTGTTACCATCGATGACTTCGGGAATTTCAATGCCAGCAAGCTCCAGTAATGTAGGCAATATATCAATGCTATTAATCAGTTGTGCTGCCTTTTTGGGTTTCAACTTTGCCGGATAGGAAATCATCAAAGGGACTCCTATAGATTCTTCGTACCACAAATCTTTGTACATTCTTCCATGCGATCCCAATAGCTCTCCATGGTCAGAGGTATACACAACGATGGTATTTTCCCACTCCCCACTATCCTTCAACTCCTGGATCAGCTTACCAAAATTTTCATCAATGGAAGTAATGGCACCGAAATATCCTGGTAGTGCCGGATATGATTCTTTATTATCCACTTTCTCTACATTCTTCCTACGTGGCAGTTTATCAGCCGGTTCATACATCTCTTCAAAACGTTTCGGGGCGGCAAAACCACTACCTTTACGTATTGGCAAATCTTTTAATAGGGCATTCCAGTGACCGATATTATGCTTATTCTGAAATCCCGGTCCCATGCCATTATGTGGAGGAGCATATGATACCACCAAACAAAATGGCTTTCCTTCATCACGTTCTCCATTACGGTTCTTCAAGAATTCGAGTGCCTTCTCCGTTTCATAATCGGGCATCCAGCGTCCGGTAACAATGAGTGAGTCTTTATCCCCATAATACCGACCATCAAAATGGCGATGTCCCTGACTGATCAGCCAATATTCAAATCCTAATCTTCTCTCACGAGGAACAAATGAATACTTCCCTCCTTCATGCCCGTCAAGGTGCCACTTACCTATATATCCAGTACTATAGCCACTCTTTTTGAAAAGTGCTCCCATACCATTTCCATCATCCTCCAGACGACAATCGTTCCCGAATACTTTATTATTTTGAGTATATTTACCTGAAAACAGGCAGGCCCTGTTAGGTCCTGATACCGGATGTGCAGAATAGGCCCTAGTAAAAGTTACCGCCTCTTTTGCGAATTTGTCAAGATTAGGAGTTATCACAGGATCTTCCTTCATAAATCCCAAAGCTTGTCTTCTGTGCTGATCGGACATCACGAAAAGTACATTGGGCTTTTTCTGATCCATCGCAGGTTTCTTCTGTGCAGAAGAAGCCTGCGATAAACTCAATAAAGCAAAGATATGTATTGGATATCTTATGTCCATAGCTCTAATTTTTAGTATCTTGCTGTTTAGGCCAAGAGTATTTTTCAACCTCCAATCCCGTATTATAATCCAAGCTACGCGGATTATACCCATCAGTCTTACGAGCACGAGTATACTCAGTATACTCCCAAGTGGACTTAAAGTCCTTACGCCAGGGTCTGGCATGCCAATACACTCCCCGAAAGGGATCGCGCGTCTCATTCATGTGCTCAAGAATCAAGTTGTGCAGACTATCACGCAATACTGCATGAGTATCATCATTAATGAGGTTATCCAGTTCATAAGGGTCTTTTTCCAAATCATAGAGTTCATCAGTAGACATCAGGTTTACACTCAATTTATATCGTCCGTCAAATACGGCACGCAAAGGCTGGAAAGCACCAAAACCATCATGGTCTACCTCAAAACGTCCAAACTCCATGAAGACAGGCTTCTTAGGCTGATCCACGGGAGAGGTAAATGTGTTAAGAATGCTGCTTCCTTCTATCACATCAGGAATAGTAACCCCTGCAGCATCCAGAATCGTAGGTGTAACACTAATCAAAGAGATAGGAGTTGTAGTCACCAAAGAACTGGGAACATGCCCCTTCCATCTGACAATAAAAGGAACACGGGAAACATCATCATAGACGCATGGTCCCTTTGACTTCAAAGAATGTGCATTCAAGAAGTCGCCATGATCGGAAGTGTAAATCACAAGTGCATCAGGGTACAATTCATCTATCTTTTTCAGCAGACGACCTATCTCATAATCAATGAATGAAAGGGAAGCGAAGTAATAGGGATGCTTGATAGTCATCTCGTCCTTATTCTCAAACTGTCTGCCTTCAGCCCACATCTGTTGATAAGAGGGTTTGTTCTTCAGATTGTCGTAATGACTGGGGTTCTTAGGCCACTCGTAATCTTTGTACATCGAGGCATAAGGCTCCGGACACAAGAACGGATGATGGGGTTCATCGTAAGATACAGTCAGAAAAAACGCATCATCAGAAGTACGGCTTTCCAAAAATTTCAACGCACGCTCCGTAACCCGGTGACCATACGTAAACTCGCCCGGTATAGACTCTTTGTTAGTCTCCGGTAAGCGGGATTTTATCCTCTCTTCTCTCGTGAGTTCTTCCAAATACATGCGCATATCATAGAAATACTCAGGGTCCCAGCCTTGTGGACAGATCCCGTTGCCGAAATAGTCGGTTCCATCTAAATGCCATTTTCCGGTATACGCACAGTAATAACCGTTATCAGAAAGCCTTTGTCCCAAAGTTTTTACATTATCTGCAATAGGCATGTCATTTCCCCAGGAAGCATTAGTATGCGGATACAATCCCGTAAATATAGCCGAACGGGCAGGGCCACTCACCGGGGAAACAGTATAAGCACGGTCAAAACGTACTCCTTCTTCTGCCAGACGATCCAGATTAGGAGTCTTTATTTCAGGAGTAATAGAACTCAGCATATCCCATCTGTGCGTATCTGTCATAATAAATATGATCTTACGCGCCTGTGCTTTGGCTGACACTTCGCCTTGAGGCTGATATCCGGTATTCGTTACTCCCTGACAAGAGCAAAGTACTCCCCAACCTCCATAGCGAAGAACTTTCGTTAATGCATTCCATTTCATAATCATTTATCTTTTAGAATTCTACTTTTGATTTATATTCGCTGTTTGTCTGGTATCCTCATCCATGCGAATAAATTCAGGAGTGTCAAACTGATACATATTCCCCTTCACAACCACATCTTTACAATGAAAAAGATCAACCAGTGGATTCTCCGGGTTATAAGGTTTAAAGTCCTTCGTCTGAATTATCTTATTATTACGAATAACCAAACCATTCACAGACGTTGCATGGATTATTTTGTTATCAAATGTATGAATCGTATTATTCTCAAATACAACATTTTTATCAATCCAGCCGGATTTATCAAAATTCTTGGCAAACCGGGGAGAAATGAATAACATAGCCTGCTCTCCGCCGCCTAATATACAATTGTGAAAGGTATTATTCCGGATAACTGTATTCTCATTAGCTCCGGCTTCATACCAGAAGTAAGCCTCCGGACGCATCAGAATGGAAGCCATCATAGAATTCAGATAATTATTCTCTATCAATGTTTTTCCTGGAGTTTTCAATACAATATTTCTGGCCCTGTGATTGCGAATCGTGCAATTCTTCATGACGAAACTATCCGTGTTCCATGTCTTATTCTCAACCAAATCTCCTTCTTTAAGCTCCTTAGGCAAGTCTTTGACAAACGTAAGCTCCATAGTATAATCATCCAAACGACGATAGTCTACAATCTTATTCTCATTTTGTCGATTTATCAAAGGTGCTATGATAAACCAGTTCTTATCTCCCGGACGGGCAAACTCAAAACCTCCTTGCTGGAAATGCATCAATTTAGCCTGCAAAGTCCGATTCGATATAATCTTTTCTATTCGTACATAAGTACCATGTACATTGGTTCCGTCATCCAGCATATTCTCAAAAAGACATCCGTCTACCACTACATTCCCTCTACAATTACAAAAATGAGTAGCATCGGCAGTTGCCGACAACATACGATCTGTTCCTTCACGAAGACATACATTAAAATTCTTTAAAGAGATATTTTCTGATATTTCTCCCAAAAAGCCCATTCCCAAAGCATGGTATACATTTACATTTCTGATAACCACATCCTTGGACTTTAATGCATGAATTGCAGGTGCATAACGATTCTCTCCATTTGGTCCCTTAAAAACAATGATACTACCCACAGAAGGATAAGATTTGATTTTTTCTGTTATGCGTATGTCTCCATTAGACAGTTTTTCAACCATAGCATTTTGCTTTCGATGTATGTCCAATGTATTCGAATTATAAACCGGTGATTTAGAATATTTATCAAAGACCAGACTCTCTCCTATACCGGAATAAGAAAATCCCTCCTGATTAGGATACACTAATCGATTATCTGCTACTTGAAAATCATAGCCTTCCGAATTAAACCGGACATCATAACTTTTTGATTTAGGCATAGAACAAATCACTTCACCTTGTACATAAAAAGGGATCGACCAATCGATAGAACAACCGGTCAACTCAATTCCCTGAGAGTTGACGAATAAAAATGGAAGCATAGCACCTGTAAAGACAAATTCGGTTTCATCCCCTTCGATTTTTACATTTCTAAAACCATCAAAAAGAAAGGCTATATTCTTCTCTCCATTTTCATGATTCGTAATGCAATACGTCTTTTTAAATGATTCTGCCGGAGAAAAGTGGTACACGCCTTTAGGAAACACGAACTTCAAATCAGCCTTAGGCGCTTCTTCTATACTTTTTCTTATCACAGCAGTAATATTCTGCCTGTCTTTTATTTTTCCCGTAAAATCAATCACAGTCTCAGCTGCCATCAGTGCAGATGAAAAACAAGTGCTTAGACAAAGCAGCAGATTTATACCACACAATAATAATTTATACTTCATATCTATTTTTTTAATTGCTTATTTCTATTTCCTTTACTCTTACCTCCTTTGGCATTAGCTCCTGATTTCCTTAACGCACTATATGGATCCATAGTCACTTTGTTCAGTTTTGGATAACCGACATCAGGGTTGTTCCAATACTCTTTGATAAAAGGATCACCGGTTTCATCCAAGTGCTTGACCAGTTCTGCATGGAGCCTATCGATAGTCTTATCATAACCCATACCTTTATAAATAGGATTCAATTGCAACGGATCTTTTTCACGATCATACAGCACCAATCCATCCTTCGTAAAGGCACGATTTTGATTCATACCGCATAATACGTAAGTGTAACGGGAAGTATAAACCGCTCTCCAGTAACGAGGTGCCTTCAATTCCTCTACCCCTCCGAAATCAAAAGAAGTAAAGGCATATTCAGGAGCCTTAAACTTCTTTCCCAATAGTAGTGGAGAATAATCGACACCGTCTACTCCCTGAGGAATACTCAACCCGGAGAGTCCCAATAGAGTAGGCATCAGATCAATGCTATTGAATACTACTATTTCACGCTTTGGTTTGATAACCCCTTTCCAGCCTACGAGGCACGGTACCCCCATGGATTCTTCGAACCAAGTTCCTTTTGTCATTAATCCTTGTGATCCCATACTCTCACCATGATCCGATGTAAATACAATAATTGTATTCTCCAATAAATCATTTTGTTCCAGATAAGTCATCAGATTTCCAAAATCATTATCAATGGCCGTTATAGCACCAAAATAACCAGGAATCACTCTTGCACTGGTATCAGACGAACGGCGAATGGGTTTCAAATTACCTCGTATCGGATTCTTTTCATAGTCTATATCTTTATAAAGTGCCTCGTATTCAGCAGGTCCCGCATAACCATATCCCATTTTTAGTTTTTTATCCGGTCCATATTTACCCGGCTGATAGCGATCTTCGAATCCCGGCCCTCCACCCGTGTGAGGAGGATTATATGATAATACGAGACAAAAAGGCTGTTCACTTGTCTTTTGCTTCTCGATAAACTCGATACCTAATTGAGTTTCGTATGTAGGTGCCCAACCTTTAATATAAGTACGTTCTTTATCATCCTGCACGTAATATCCCTGAAAAAAAGGTTGATGTCCCATAGATTGAACAAAATAATCAAATCCCTGACGTCTCACTGAGTCAGTTACATGATCATTCATTCCATTCAAATGCCACTTACCTATATAAGCAGTTGCATAACCGGCAGCTTTGAAAACCCGTCCCATCGACTCTTCATCCGTAGCCAACGGTACTTTATTCGCAAAGACCCCATTGTTGATAGAATACTTTCCAGTAAATAGACAGGCTCTACCCGGTCCTGATACCGGACGACATGAGGTAGCATTATCAAAAGAAACCGCCCACGAAGCAAATTCATCCAAATGAGGAGTTTGTACGGGATCTTCACCTTTAAAGCCCAAAGCTTGCTTGCGCCACTGGTCAGTCAATACAAAAATGACATTAGGTTTCTCTTTTTTCTTCTGCTGTGCTATCACATTTCCCGGCATACTGCTTACTACAGAAGCTAATATTACTGATGATATTAAATTCACTTGTTTCATATTGTTCAGTTTTTAAGGTAAACTACTTAATAATCACATTGTCACAGTTTTCCTGATAGTACGGAGCATCACTTTGGGCATCGTTCCGATTCTTCTCTATCACAATATCCTGAGCTCCACTCAAAAATATAGTGTGGTCACTATTGCTTATTATTTCATTATCCTTTATCCGAATGTTCCTGATACCTTTCCATTCTGCTTGTTTCTTATTGACAGTAGTCGTACGGATGAGTATTGGAGCAATATCTTTGCCTTCTGCCCAATATGACCGGTCGAAACCCGCATTACGTATCTTATTATTTTCAATTACAATATTCCGGGGAACAAAGCCTTCCGGCCAGGATGCACTGTTTTGCAATGTAATCGCTCCCGTACTGAGGTTCTCCAGAATGTTTCCTTCAATTATCCCATTCTTCGCTTGAATAAGCATTCCGTAACGTCGGGAATTACGAAAGACATTGTTTTTAATCACAAAATTATCATTAGACTTACTATCGTTAAAAAACATATCTTTCGTTTTATCTCTACCTATCTGTAGATTTTCAAACCGGGCATCTATCTTAATTTTTGTAGCATCATCCATCGGAACAGCTTCTAACACCCTACAAGTACCTATCAAACGTCCCTCCCGCGGATTGAAAAGCGAGAGTTCGTCATTTACCCGCAATTTAGCGCTAACTAAGAACTGATTATCTGAAATAGCTTTTAGAATATAAACCAGTTCAGTTTTTATATTAATTGCATCATCCATCTGTCCCTCAAACAGACAACCTTCAATCCAAGGGCCTTCATAAGATGGAGTGACGTGTACACAATCTGCATTCTGACTGATAAGCCTATCTTCTTTTTGTTGTATCTTGCAATTCACAATGCTTATGCCCGTTGACTCTCTCAAACCAAAAGAGCCGGCCGGACCGGCATAATGTATATTATTCAGGAATGTAATCTGACGACACTGATTCACACTATAAGTAGAGCAACCATTATAGCGAGCAATCATCGCAAATGGATCGTCTACAGCTATTTGTTCAATCACATTTTGGGTTGTCACGATGCGAAACAAATTCTTATCACCTAAATTAGAGACTTCTCTTATTGGCACCAGATTAGGAGCTTTATCTTTCAACAATCTATTATTTTCACGATCGAATAGAACCCCCCACTTTGTTTTTGATTTCGCAAAATTATCATCTGTAGGCCGTCCACCCTTTCCATCCGACCGAAAAGTAAATGTTTTGCCATTTATATCTACATCAACTACCGCTCCTTGAGTAAACGGCAAGGTTTTATAATCAATGGTCAGCCCTTTAATAACACCAGCCTGACAATTCTTCAATGTCATCAACGCAACATCCGGATTTTCTAAGATAAGAATAGCTCCATCACCCTCAATTATGAAGTCTGAGACATTCGACAAACTAAAAGCATGAGTTAACTTACTCTTCCGTTCTCCTACTTTTATCTGATAAATCCCCTTCGGAAATAATATTCTCACTCCACCACCACTTCGTTCACATTCAGCCAGCGCCCTGCAAATAGCCAGCCAGTCATTTTTATTATCATCAGGACAAGCTCCATAATCAACTACATTGATTGTTTTACTAACCGGAACAGATTGTATCGGCATTGAACGGGGGCTTTCAAAATGCGCAGGCTTATACAACTGTTGTCCATAGTTTATCACCGGAACAAAGCATCCAATAAACAGAAGGTATATTTTACTTGTTAATTTCATAATCCAATATTATTTTACTTTTATATCCGTCAAATACTTTCATAGTGTTTTTACTATATTAGTTTTCTTTTTATGGCTAGTTTTACGCTTCACCGGCAAGGGTTTGGGCAATGAAGGAATCCAGAACTGTACATTTTGCCATAACTGTTGACGCCAACCGATAGGAGGTATCATCTGTTGAAACCAATCTTTAAAAATAGTCTTCATTTCTTGGGTCAACTCCGGGTATTGAGCAATTAAGTTCTCACCTTCCTTACGGTCTTCTTTCAGATTATGCAAATAATACGTATCCTCTTCCATTATATATCGCAACATAAAATCTCCTTTTCTCACCATAAATGCAGCTTCGGCTGTCTGCTGGTCAGACAAGGAATACATTCCCCAATTTTCTGCCTGCTGAGACATCCAGACCAAATACTCATGCACAGCTTTCGTTGAAGTTCCATGCAACAAAGGCATCAGACTTTTGCCATCCACCGCTTGCTGTTTGGGTAGTGAAATACCTGCTTCGTCAAAAAAAGTAGGAAATATATCCATTGCTGAAACCATTTCATTACAGACATATCCCTGTTTGATTTTGTCTCCATACCATATAAACATAGGAACACGTATCCCTCCTTCATAAGCCTGCCCCTTAAAACCGGAGAAGGGACCATTCTTTGGCAATACGGCAGCAGCACCTCCCGGAGCTCCATTATCAGATATAAAAACCAACATCGTGTTATCTATTTCTCCTATCTTCTCCAACTCTTTCATCACCGCTGCAACTCCATCGTCAATGGCTGCAGTATAAGCAGCATACGTATTCAGTAATTTCGATTTATATTGGAAACGACTCATATATTTATCCGGTGCAGGTGCTCCTAATGGGCCATGCAGGGCGTTATAAGCTAAATATATAAGTTTAGGGCTCCCTTCATTTCCCCTAATAAATTGAACTGCTTCTTCTGTAAACTTATCAGTAGTATATTCCGCACATGCAATGTTTTCCCTGTTTCGGAATAATATGGGTGAATTATAATAAGAAGTGCCATGACTATTGAACCCGAACCAGTAATCGAATCCCCGATCCAAAGGATGATGTCCAGGAGAACAGGTATGTATTTCATCCATCCCCTTTCCATTATGATACTTTCCAAAAGCCCCGTTCGCATAGCCATAATCTTTCATAACCTGAGGCATAGTAAGTACCGTTGTTGGAATTCCGGTTTCTGCTTCTTTTATAATATATAATCCATATCGCTGCTGATAAGAAGATGTTAACAACCCGGCACGCGAAGGGGCACTGACATTGGCCGTTACATAGGCATTGGTAAATCGAACTCACTCTTGACAGTAGCGATTCAGATAAGGAGTCGCTTTTTGCGCTGCTTCAAAAGCCTCTTCGGCAGTATAGTCCTTGACATGTATTCTGCAAAACTCTTGATTTAACTCCTTCTCTGTAAAATCGACATGGTTGGGGGCAAAAGCCCCCCATCCCATATCGTCTACCAAAACTAATACCAAATTAGGTTTCGACTTTGTAGCCGCATGCAATGTGCTACCTCCAAAGAGAGTAGCCAACAAAGTGCCTCCAGTCACCAGCGGAATTATATTTCTCATTTTCATGGCAAAAATTCAATTAATTATACCCGTCATTCTGTGTCAAAGCCCCTTTGTGTAAAGATATTTCTCGTGCAGGAACAGGTCTGAATATATGGAACTCACTAATATGGCGCACTGGAATATTAGGATTACTCAAATTGGCACCCGGACGGGTTCTTGCATAATCGATGGATTGCTCCGTCACTTCTTTCAATACCCCCATACGCACCAAGTCAAACCAGCGATGTCCTTCTCCCAGGAGTTCCAACATACGTTCGTTCAAGATAGCCCGACGGAAATGCTCAATAGGATTTGTGGCTACATACCCCTTAATCTCTTTATTACCTTGTTTCTTCAGGTCTTCGTAAGTAAGTACCTCCAATATGGAAGTCGGTGTATATTCCACTACTTTTGCCCTTCTTCTCACCACATTCAAGAACTCTAATGCATCTGTTGTAATCCCCTTACCTTCTATATTATCTAACTCAGCCTGAGCCTCTGCATATACCAAACAAATATCTGAAACACGCAAGATCGGATTATTAACCGGTGTTCTATCCTGATTATATGAAGGGGGAACATCGATGCGGAATTTAGCAATTTGGAACTGTTTATAACGTTGTCCAAAAGCAATTGCTTTCACTTCTCCAGCTTGTGTTATTTGGAAGGTGGATATTGCCCAGGCAAAACGATCATCAACCGAAACACATGGTTGCGTAGCCGTCATAGTGTAAGTATAGTTGTCATTCACAATAGGCTGAACCGGGAAGATAACCTGTTGTCCTCCACCTTTTGCCGAAGGTCCCATAGGACCAAATAACGAGCCAAACCAGCCCCCCATTTCATTAGCTAATCCCGTAGACAATACAGCCTCAAAAAGAATCTCATCAGAACTTTCATTCGGATAAAAACAATCTGTAAATTTGGGCATCAGATAATTAGGAGCAAATATATCTAACACAGTCCGCGCCTCATCACGTGCTACAGTATAATAATACTTGATTGTTTCATCCTTGGAGTATTCCCTGCCTGATTGATCCGTATAATTCCACTCATATGAGTTGATACCTGCCAACTTCACCTGTTCAGTCATTTTAGGAGCCAGCAATTGCATAGATGAAGCTATATGCAAAGCTGCTTTTGCAGCAAGTGCATGAGCTGATGCCTTCTTGGCACGACCATATTGTGACACAGTTTCCGGCAAGAACTGCTTTGCATATTCCAATAATGTGAAAATATGCGCATAAACTTCCTTTATAGAATTTCTATCCACTTCATAGTTACTACTACTTCTTGAAGGTGTAGTTAAAATCGGAACTCCTCCAAATATTCTGACCATATTAAAATACCACAAAGCTTGCAAAAAACGAGCTTCGGCAGCAATTGCACGATAACGCGGTGTAGCATTTAGTATTTCCTCACTCATTTCGTCTATGCGACTTATAATTTCATTAGTCGCATTAATTCCTGCATAACTATTAAGCCATACTTCCTGGCAAATTAAGTTATCAGAATTAAGTGTAGTATACTGGTCTAATTGAGTGGCGTATATCCAATTGGCACCTTTATTCGTTGCAATATAACACTCATCTGTACCAGCTTCTCCCAATACAGGAAATCCTGTCGCATAGGTACCCTCTTTCGTGGTTCCTCGTCCGGATATATAATAATAACAACCTACTAAAGCAGCCTCATAATCAGATAATTTTTCATAATATCCCTCTCTTGTCAAATCAGAGAATGCCTCATTGTCCAAGAATCCGATCTCACAACCAGTAAATAAGTTGGAGAGTAATAAAAGTGCAATAATATATTTATTTTTTTTCATCATACTCATAGTTATTAAGATGTACTTCATTATAAATCAATTGAGAATCCGGCATTAAATGTACGTGCTGTCGGATATGAATATTTATCCAATCCTCCAGTTAACGGGTTAGTAGAAGAGAATTCAGGGTCATACCAGGAATATTTTGTAAACGTAAACAGGTTGATACCTGACACAAATACTTTAGCACCTTTCACCCCCAAATGCCTCATTGCTTTTTTAGGCAGACGATAAGAGAAGGATATCTCTTTTATTTTCAGATAAGAAGCATCTTCAGCCTGCAGTTCCGTGGCAGTTTGCCTTCCTATATTATCTGAATAGATGTGTAAGGGAGCGTTCTGTCTATCAATAGTCCACATATTATCATAATATTGCTGTTCGATATTATAGTTGTTATATCCTCTCAGCATTGCATGATTAGTATTGAATAGTTTATTACCATAAGAGAATTGCAGGAAAATAGATAATTCTACATTTTTATAAGAGAAACGATTGGTAAATCCGCCAAAAAACTTAGGTTCATTGGAACCAAGATATACTTTATCATCCGAAGTAATCACATCCCCTTCTCCTTGTTTCTTCAACTTCAGATAACCGGGTTCTACAGCATTTCCTCTACTTACAACTCCCTCTCTCAAAGTAAATTGTCCATTATTTCCCTTTATATTGTCATAGATGGCCTTCTGCTGAGCCTTATCAGAGATAAAAGTACCATTAGCATCATAGAAATCACTAAAGTCATGACACTGATACAATCCATCAGTCTTATATCCAAACATAGCGCCGATAGGATAACCTTCACGAACATAAAAGACATCCAAGAAATGCCCCTGCATAATGGCTGTAGGAGTAATAGGAATACGATCTCCACTACCTATATTCTTCACTCTGTTCTTATTGAATGAAATATTCAGGTCAGAAGTCCATGTAAAATTCTTCGTATTCATATTTACGGTTCCTAAATTCAACTCAAGCCCCTTATTCACTACAGAACCAATATTCCGCACTACACTCTGATATCCTGAAATACCCGGAAGCTGCTCAGTGATAAGTAAATCGGTGGTATATTTATAATAAAGGTCGGCTGTAAAATTCACTCTACTATTAAATAAAGACAGGTCGACACCTACATTATATTGATCCGTAGTCTCCCAGCGCAGTTTATCACTGCCTATAGTTCCAGGAATAACGCCCATGTTGATAATTGGTGAACCGGTAGTACCTTGAGCCGTATTAAAACTATAGTATTTTTTAGACATCATTGCTAAAGCTGCCAATGTATTGATGCTTTGATTACCTGTACGACCATAACTTAGCCTCAATTTCAGCTGATCTATTTCCTTCACATTTTTCAAGAAAGCTTCTTCATTCATCTTCCAGGCAAAAGCTCCGGAAGGGAAGTACGAGAATTTATTTCCTTTCGGAAACTTGGAAGAGCCGTCAGCACGGAAACTGGCAGTGAATAAATAGCGACTCTTTAAAGTATAGTTAATTCGTCCTAAGTAAGACATCAGAGAATAATAAGAATAAGAATTTTCCGGCGGTAAAATATTTGCTCCGAACTTCAAGCTCTCTTCATCCAAACTCTCTATCTCCAAGCCTGTAGTAGTAGTGGTAAGATTATCAAAAATAGTGCGCTGGAAAGTAATACCTCCCAATACATTTACTGCATGTATTTCATTAAAGGTTTTCATGAAAGTTAATGTATTCTCATTTAGCAAGTTAGTAGTGCGGGCTACGCCATGACTGGCGCGTCCCTTATCTACACGCCCCATACCTGATGTGGAAGGATAGAAGTTCTTACTTTTAGCATCAGTCATGTACCCACCGATAGTGGAACGGAGAGTCCAATGCTTTGAAGGAGTTACAATGACATAGGCAGTACCTTGAGTCCTGCGCGCGTCAGTTCTTTGAACAACAGAATTCAAATTCGTTATCGGATTATTCCAAGAGCTTCCCGGATCATCCGCATCCGTAGAATCCTCTATTTCACGGTCCGTAATGTTAGGCCTGAATATCAACATTTGAGTAAAAATGTTAGATTGAGTCTGGTTTGTAGCATTTACAATCCCATTATTCACCATCACAGATCCTGAAAGATTCATTCCTAACTTCAAGTAGTTATTTACCGTACTTTCAGCCTTCATAGAATACGAGAAACGATTCATATCGGAGTTCTTCACAATACCCGTTTTATCATAATACCCAAGAGAAAATGCATAGGTATTCTTTTTAGAACTACCGCGGAGTGATATATTATAATTCTGAGATACTCCTAAACGAAATATTTCATCCTGCCATACCCTGTTGATGCCAGTTATTTTGGGCGTTCCGTCAGGATTCCAACCAAGTGCGGTGTTTCCAGCCAACGTACTTTCACCGGGAACAAAGTCAGCCGGCAGAGGAAAGCGTAATCTCATATAATTTTCATATTCTGCCCCGGAAAGTGCATACGTACGTTTCTGAGGTAATAAATCAAAGCCAGCATCTGCGGAAAAGCTCAATTGCGTAGAACCATCTTTGGTTCCTGATTTTGTGGTTATTATCACAACACCATTGGCACCACGCGAACCATAAATAGCTGTAGCCGAAGCATCTTTTAAAACTTCAATAGATGCAATGTCGTTGGGATTAATCAACGCCATCGGATCCAATGAGGTATCTCCCATTCTGCTTGCTCCAGAAACTTCACTTTGTGAGTTCTCCATCAGTACGCCATCTATTACATAAAGTGGTGAAGTACCCGCACTAACAGAACTGGCACCACGAATCTTAATATTGATACCCGCTCCCGGATCACCGCCATTCTGAATGGCCATAACTCCCGCTATCTTACCCGCCAGCGCACTTGTAAATGATGCAGAACGACTTTCCTCAATCGCAGATGCCTTCATAGAAGCAACAGATCCTGTCAGGTCACTCTTTTTTGCGCTACCATACCCAATTACAACCAACTCATTTAGTTCATTGGCCTGATCTCCCATAGTAACATCCACTTTTCGTCTATTACCTACCCGAACAGTCTTTGCCTCTTTACCTATATAAGTAAAAGACAATCTTGAATTCTCATCTTTTACAGTAATAGAATAATTACCATCCATATCGGTGATGACTCCTTTTTGAGTCCCGACTTCCATTACAGTAACGCCAATCAGTGGCGATTCGTCCACTTCATCAATAACAACTCCTGTTACTTGAATTTGAGCGGATACACCCGAAACAAATAACAAGAACAACGAAAACAGTAATAGCCTCTTGCAATTTTCTTTAAAATTCATAATTACTAATTTAAGGTTTGTATTAATAGCCATAACTACATCTTTCGATAAAGACGTCACAAAAATAAAGATAAAGATTATCGGCGAATAACACGTATGTACCAACGATTAAAAAGGATGTAACAAAGTTCAATATTTGACCGTTTTTTCACTTTTAGGTCACATTACATTGCGCTATTTGTAACACATTAGCTCTCCATGTATCATCTGCCTCTTTTTTATATTGCACTCTCACTCTTATCTAAAATTATATTTTATCTTTGTTTCATAATCTACTATATTTATGAAGGCATTTTATTTATTACTCAGTATATTTCTATATGCTTCTAATCTGTCAGAAGCATTAGCATCCGATTTTAGTTTTAAATATCGTCTGGAAATTCTATCTATGAATCAAGGGCTCTCACAACATGACATCAGTTCCATTGCCCAAGATCGATATGGTTTTATTTGGATCGCTACTTATGACGGTTTACTGCGCTACGATGGATATACATTCAAAACCTATAGGTTTGACGATACCAATCCAAAATCTATCAGCGACAATCGTATTCTCTCCATATATTTGGATTCTGCCGAAAATCTATGGATAGGAACCGAAGGTGGAGGATTAAATTTATATAATTATGATCTGGAAGAATTTTCCAAATTCAAATTTAGCGAAAATCCCTTAGATAATAATATATATTCAATATATGAAGATAATGAGCATAACCTATGGGCAGGCACAGGCTGTGGAGTATATAAATTAAATTACTCACCAGAAAATAGAGAGCTCCGAATCACTCCCATCGTATCTAATTTCGAAGAAATGACTAATGCTCGTGCCATATACAGGAATTCAAAAGATGAAATGATATTAGGTACCACTATAGGGCTCTATACCCTAAATCCCAACAATACACCTCCATCCCATTCACATATTCTTCCCCAAAAATTGCCCAATATTACTTCATCCATTTTTGCCATAGAAACTTTAGATGACAAACATTTATTGTTAGGAGGATATGAAGGATTATTTTTGTATCATAGAGATACACATCAAATAGAAAAGATACTAACCTCATACCAACAATTGGAACGTATTCATACCATTAGAAAACAAAGCGAAGATACATTCCTAATCGGTACAGAGAATGCAGGGATTTTAACCCTAACCTATCAGAAACAAAGCTATAGAATAGAAAAGTTGGCCACAGACGAAAACGAATATCTTGAGAAATCAATCATAAAAGCCATATTCATTGACAATATGCAAAATCTGTGGATTGGAACAGGAACAAATGGAGTCGGACGATTGAATCTTTTATCTCCCCACTTTTACCGTTTTTTTGATGTCAAAAAAGAAGACAGGAATTTCATAAGAGCTTTCTACAAGGATAGAGCGAATAGGATGTGGATACA
>NZ_EQ973486.1:125006-135138 GCF_000158035.1 Bacteroides cellulosilyticus DSM 14838 | reverse complement strand
AGAGCGAATAGGATGTGGATACAAATTAAGCAGAAATCATTATTTTATATCAATGAAAAACAGAATAATCCAATCCCTGTTACTTTACCGCAAACAGCCAATTCTATTACTGAAGACAACGAAGGTAATATATGGATTTCTACCACAGATAATATATATATGTTGGAACAAAAAAATAACTTCCAGCACCCACGTTCAGTTATTCCCACTCAAACATCTCACAAAGAAAAAATTACAAACATAAGAGGAATTCAATCTGACAGTAAGGGTAATATATGGGCAGGATATAGAAATGGGCTCATACTAATAAAAAAGACGAAACTGGATAAATTTGAAATCAAAATATACAATAAATTCAATCTGAAAAACAGTCAGATTAATATCAATAACCTATATTTTGAAAAGGGTACTCACCACCTATGGGCTTGCACCAGAGATTTTGGATTATTTATGTTTGAACTTGATGAGCAAAGTAACATTACTAATCAAACACGATTTTACTTATCGGATAATCATAACGAACAGATAAACAGTAACCATGTATGGGCAGTAACCCAAAGCAGTTCCAATAAAATATGGATTGGTACAGATGCGGGATTGAACAGCATCGACTTCTCTGGTGGAAAGATTCAGATAAAAAGCTTCAATCACATTAGCCAATTGAGAAATATCAAGATTCTATCCATTATTGAAGACACAAATAGTGCTTTATGGCTGGCTACCAGCAAAGGTCTTATCAAATTCACGCCTACCACCAATGAGATAAACCGCTTTTACTACAAAGATGGTTTATCAAACAATTCTTTAATGGAAACCAGTCAGATAGATGACAATGGGATTATTTACTTTGCCAGCATAAATGGGATAACCTATTTCCACCCTGACGAAATAACACGCAATCCAATTAAGCCTCAAGTACTGATTACCAAATTGCAAGTATTCAATAAAGAAGTAGAAATAGGGAAGAAAAAGAATGGAAGAGTTCTATTACCAAAATCAATTCTTGAAACTTCAGAAATAACTTTAAAGCACAATGAAAATAATTTCACTATCAATTATGTAGGAATACACTTCAATAATCCACAATCCAATAAATTTGCGCATCAGCTAGTAGGATATGACAAAGACTGGATATATGGAGGTGCTGAAAACCGTTCTGCATCTTACAACAATCTTGCTCCCGGAAAATACCAACTGCGTATCAAAGCTTCCAACAGTGACCAAGTATGGGCGGATGAATATCGAACACTGGATATTGAAATCCTAGCTGCTCCATGGGCCAGTTGGTGGGCATACCTCACCTATACTTTACTGGGAATTATCATTATTTATATCATTGTCATACATTATAAGAGACAAGAAAAACTAAAATACAAACTACACATCGAACAATTAGAGAGAATACATGATAAAGAGATGAATGACAACAGGCTAAAATTTCACACCAATATTGCGCACGAAATAAAAACGCCGCTCACTCTTATCAGTGCTCCCTTACAGGAGTTGGTTAAGCATCCCACAGATGATACATTCATAATCTCCAGACTTCAGATTATTCAGCAAAGTACAAACCGCCTATCCAACTTAATCAATCAATTTTTAGATCTTCGAAAAATAGACAAAGAAGCTCTTCCATTATCTATACAAGAGACAAATATCGCACATTTATTTGAAGCGATACTGGAGAGCTTCAGACCTCTGGCAGAACAAAAAGGAATAAATTTTCAGTATTTTTCAGACTCTTCTGAAATACAAGGATGGATAGACAGAGACAAGGTGAGCAAAATATTAAATAATCTATTATCCAATGCTATTAAATTCACTCAAAAAGGACATCAAATAACCGTCTTTATTGCCAAAGAAGAAGATCATATCTTCTTTACAGTTGAAGATAATGGTTGTGGAATATCAGAACAAGATCTTCCACACATTTTTGACCGCTTCTATCAATGCGGTACTCAACAATCGAGTGGAACTGGCATTGGACTATCGCTTGTATATGAACTAATACAACTGCATCACGGAAAAATATCAGTAACGAGCACCATAGAAGTTGGTACAACCTTTAATGTTTCTATTCCTATCACTCAACATTATTACAAGGAAGAAGAAATCAACCAATCACATATACAAGAAGAACAACAATCAAATCTTTTACAGGAAGAATCACCTGTACAGCTTTCTGCCTCCAAACAAATCATTCTGGTCATAGAAGACGATTATGATATGCGTAAATACTTACATCAATATCTCTCCCCACACTTCGAGGTATTAACCGAAGATAATGCTTTTTCCGGATACGAAACAGCATTAAAATATATCCCGAATCTAATCATTACCGACATCATGATGCCTGGAATGAATGGATTAGAATTGTGTAACAAACTTAAAAACGATTTCCACACAAGTCATATTCCTGTCATTATACTTACCGCCAAAGCAGCAGAAGAAGACTTATTAAAGGGATATCAGAGTGGAGCTGAAATCTACATCACCAAACCTTTCAACCCGGATAGCCTGATACTTCAGGTAAGAAATATGATTTCACTCAAAAAATATCAAGAGAGAAATACACTTAATACGAATGATGATGACACTAACGAAAATAAAGATTATATAGCATTAGACGAAAGAGAACAGAAATTTATAAACAAGCTTAATAATTGGTTAGAATTACACTTAGAAGAAACGGATTACAATATAGAAGATATTTGTAAGGAGATTGGAACAAGTCGTATGCAATTACACAGAAAACTTACAGCCCTTTTAGGCCAGTCAGCATCCGAATTTATACGTTGCTATAAGATGAAACGAGCTAAAGAATTATTAGAATCAGGTAACTTTAATGTCTCTGAAGTTGTTTATAAAACGGGATTCAAAAATAATTCCCACTTTACTAAAACATTCAAAAAGACTTACGGACACCTTCCTTCTGAACTATTATGATCAATTCAATATTCTACTGAATATTCCTTAAAATCAAAAGCAGAAGGAAGAGCCGTACTCAATTCTTGGAGCAATAGAGAATAATCTAAATGACAAATGAACCGGAGAATAATTAAAATGACTATTTCACTTCAAATTTTCCTTGTAACTTTATATCTTGTGAAGAACTTCCCACCATTACCGCAAACGTGCCCGGTTCTACTACGAAATGATTATCCTTATTCCATAATCCCAACTCTTGCGGGGTAAGCACGAAATCAATCACTTTTTCTTCGCCCGGTTCCAGATGGATACGTTCGAAGCCACGCAATACTTTTACATATGTAGTCACAGAACTCATCTCGTCATGCAGATAAAGCTGAACGACTTCATCTCCGGCTACTTTTCCTGTATTCTTCACTTTACAACTCAGCTTCACACTACCTTGTACACCAATGACCAGATTCTCTATCTTTAAATCACTATAAGCAAAAGTAGTATAACTCAAACCATATCCGAAGGGATAAAGCGTACCGGTAACACGTACAAAACCTTTTGAATCGGAACCCGGTTTAAAAGGAAAAGCAAAAGGTATCTGCCCTACCGAACGGGGAAAGGTTACCGCCAATTTACCCCCCGGATTATAATCACCGAAAAGTACTTGTGCCACAGCATCTCCCATAAATTCTCCCGGGAACCAAGCATGTACAATACCCGGAATATAACGCTCAGCCCAGTTGATGGTGGCGGCGCGTCCGTCTACCAGTAACAAGATCACAGGTTTGCCCGTTGCGTATACAGCTTGCAACAGTTTTTCCTGTCGTCCGCACAAATCCAGATTGGTACGGGAATATTCCTCACGCACTGTCTTCTCATTTCCTCCCAGTACCATAATGGCTACGTCCGATTCCTTTGCCAAGGCTACAGCTTCATCCATCATAGCCTGTTCTTCCTGATCCAATGGTACTTCGTAAAGCTCGCTCTCCGGAAAATATTTATCAATAATGTCTGTTCCTTTTGCATAGCGAACCTCTGCATCAGGCAAATACTCTTTTATTCCCTGATATACCGTCTTTATCGGAGCATTAGCCGGACCATAACGACAAATCAGGTTCTGCACTTCATTCGCATTAGGACCAATCACTGCTACTTTCTTCAAATCTTTGGAGAGTGGCAGGATATTATTCTCATTCTTCAATAAAACGATAGATTCTAAAGCCGCTCTCATGGATACTGCCTGATGTTCCTTGCTATGTACCACCTTTTCAGGATGTTTGGCATCTCCCTTATAAGGATTATCAAACAACCCCATCCCAAACTTTACCCGCAACACATCTGCTACACGGCTATCAATCGTCTGCATGGAAACCTTTCCTTCACTAATAGCCTGCCGAAGCGGACGAATGAAGTTCTCGGGCAAAGTAAAGTTAGTACGCACATTCAGTCCCGCATTTACTACCTGGGCAGCTCCATCTACAGCATCGGCAGCCACCTGATGCTTGGAATAAAGAAATTCTACCGCTTCACTGTCAGACACTACATAACCTTTGAAGCCCCATTCGTGGCGAAGTATTTCAGTAAGGAAATGATAGCTTCCGGTAATCGGTTCACCATCATAGTCATTATACGAACTCATGACTCCCAATGCTCCGGCTTCGCAGAAAGCCTTGCGGAAAGGTTCGATATAAAGAGTCCGCATCTCGCGCGGTGCTACGTGTGGATCAGTACGGGTACCGGCATCACGCCCACCGACAGGGATACTATATACTGCAAAGTGTTTGGGAGTGGCAACCAGCCCTTCTTGCTGAAGTCCTTTAATCATCCGTTTTCCAAGTTCTCCCACCAGAAAAGGATCTTCTCCATAACATTCTACTACACGTCCCCAACGCGGATCTTGTGCAATATCCAGAATAGGAGAATAAATATTAGTATAACCTAACGCTTTTGCCTCTTCAGCGGTGACCTGAGCTATTTCACTGATCAGTTCCTTATTCCAGGTAGCCCCCTGTCCGCATTGGGCAGGGAACATGGTGGCCCGGTCATGGCAAAGTCCGCGAATACCTTCGTTGGTAAAATCGACAGGTATTCCCAGACGGGTCTGCTCCACAAACCATCGCTGAATGGTCTGCCGATTTTCTACACTATTTACATAAGGATATGATAAAGAAGAACCGAAACGTCCCAAGCCATTGGCCTGTTCATCTATATTGGCTATACCGTCCTTCCAAATTTCATCTTTCCACTTCTCAGTAGGAAGAGAATCTTTCAGTACACGTCCGGACCCGTACAAGGTAGCCATCTGGCAAGTTTTCTCCTCCAAGGTCATCTGCGACAGCAGGTCTTGTACTCTTGCCTCTATCGGTGCCGAAGGATCTTCGTAGATATCCTTCACACCGTTCTTGTTAAAATCAATCCAGCCTTTCTTATATATACCGGGATTATTACCCGCATACACACCCGCACAAAGCGATACAGCAATACATAAAACGATTCTTCTTTTCATAGCATCTTTTTAGTTTTCCATTTCAAATATTAGTTCTCCACCCTTCATCAAGTCGAAATGAGAGAATCTCGGTTCCGCCAAATCTTCACCATTCAACTTCATGGAGCGAATATACTTATTTTCCACACTATTATTCTTCGCTTGGATTACAAAATCTTTCCCATTACTCAAATGAATAGTCACTTTATCGAATATCGGACGGCCAATTTCATAAACCGGGCGGCCCGGACAGAACGAATAGAATCCCATAGCACTCAATGCATACCAAGCAGACATTTGTCCAACATCCTCGTTTCCGGAAAGCCCGTTAGGATCATTATGGTAGAGTGTACGAAGAATATGGTCTACTAAAGCCTGTGTCTTGCGAGGTGCACCGGCATAATTATAAAGGTATGGAATATGATGACTTGGCTCATTGCCATGTGCATACTGGCCAATCATTCCGGTAACATCGGCAGCGGCATTCGGATCACCCGTCAGTTCGGAACTTGTAGTAAACAGCGTATCCAGATGGGCCTCGAAAGATTTCTGTCCTCCAACCAGTTCCATCAGTCCTTCTACGTCCTGTGGCACAAACCATGCCCATTGCCATGCATTTCCCTCTACGTAATTACTGGGACGTTGCACGGATGCCGGATCAAAAGGAGTAATCCAACTGCCATCGCTCAGACGTCCCCGCATCAGTTTAGTTTCCGGATCAAAGTAGTTCCGATAGTTCCTGGAAAGCTCCATATATTTATCATAAAGGTCTTTACGATTATGCTCCTTCATCATCTGGGCTATCAGCCAGTCATTATAAGCAAATTCCAGCCCTTGTGAAACAGAACCACCTACCTTATCGCAAGGAATATATCCCAGTTCATTCTTATATTTAATGGATACAGGCATCAGTTTCCCATTCAGAATCTGGCGATCCATCATCGGCGTAACACCCGTAGTATCATATACCGATGAACGTATGCATGCTTCCAGTGCCTTCTTTACATCAAAATCGCATTGTTTCTTCATCATAGCATCGGCTATGACAGAAACGGCGTGGTAACCGATCATAGTACCTGTTTCATTAGAAGCCAGTTCCCATTTAGGCAAGATGCCACCCTCATCATACTTACGAAGCAGTGAACGAATGAAAGCCTGATTCTGCTCTGGTGTAACAATAGTGTAGAGAGGATGAGCTGCACGGAAAGTATCCCAGAGAGAGAACACTGTATAATTTGTATAAGAAACATCCTGCTTAATCTCATGTCCCATTGTACGGTAACGCCCGTCCACATCGGATGCCAGGCTCGGCTGGATAAAGGCGTGATACAGTGAAGTATAAAATACAGTACGGCTATCATTGTCCGAAGTTTCGATATCAATCTTTCCAAGGGCTTCATTCCAGGTAGTATTCGCCTGTTTCATGACACCTTCAAAGTCCCAATTGGGGATTTCAGCCTCTACATTCAATCGGGCACCCTCTTCATCCACACTTGAGATACCTACCTTTGCCAATACGCGTCCGTCAGCAGGGAGATTTCTAAAACTCATCACTGCCTTAGCGGTATTGACTGTTACAGATGTACTATCCGATTGATACTCAGTTCCCGAATACAATTTATAATCAAACGGACTGGAAAACACTGCATAGAAATATACATAGTGACGCTTAGCCCAACCAACAGTATATTTCATTCCTGCTATGGTAGAATCATTTACCACACGAATCTGAGTAACAGGATGCTGATGACCATGAATGGTAGGTTCCATATCCACAATCAGACGGGCATCACTTGCCTTAGGGTAAGTATACCGATGCAGGCCTGCACGCAAAGTAGCGGTCAGTTCCACATTGATAGAATCATCCTGCAACAGTACTTGATAATATCCCGGTCGGGCACTCTCTTGTTCATGCGAGAAACGAGAACGATAACCTTCATCCGGATTTTCCGCTGTCCCGGCAATCAAAGGTTTCTCGCCGACTACGGGCATAAAGAGTATATCGCCATAATCTCCAATACCCGTTCCACTAAGATGGGTATGGGTAAAGCCCATGATGGAAGTATCGTCGTAATAATAGCCGGAACAGGCATCCCAGCCAAAGAGACGGGTATCCGGACTCAACTGTACCATTCCATGGGGTAAAGTTGCACCAGGGAAAGTGTGGCCATGTCCACCAGTCCCTATAAATACATTCACGCTATCGGTATACTCCTTGGGGAGATCCTTTTCTGCACAGGAAAACAATCCGATTCCTGAGGCCAACAACAGCATGCAGAGTTTATTCTTCATAAAATTATATGTTTATGTTTTTGTTACCAATCATCTGTCCTGAATGAAGATACCGGAAGACCGAACATATTATAAAGACAGCCTTTCACATAATCCTTAAAAGCATATCGCACTGCCACCGGATGCGGCACCTCCGGGCTGGAAACGACCACCGTTTGAGCATCTTTACCCAAATGCGCATTGGCAGGATGGAACACCCTATCCTCACCGGCTATTTCGAAACCTGTCAGTGGTTGGCGATATGTAGTCAAACCTTTACCTACTTCATCAAATGATACCGCGATCTTATTTCCCTCTATCTGCATAGACTTATACAACGGACCGGTTACGGGGAAACCCTTCTTACCATAAGTTAGTCCTAAGGCCATGTATGCAAAACGATTACCTACGGTTTCTTTCTCCATAGGATGTATGGTACGCGCATCACCGATATCAGTCAGAATTATCATTCCGGAAGAAGGTACAATACCCAGACATTTTGCCTGAGCCTCACGCAAATAGGCCGAGTTTTTTCCTTTTCCTTCACCCTTATTATAGTTGAATGGAGCAATCTGAGCATAATAGAAAGGAAATTCCCCTATTCCCCATTGTTTCCGCCAGTCATTCACCAATGAAGGAAACAGTTGCATATACAAGTCGGGGACATCTACATTGGCTTCTCCCTGATACCACAAACAGCCTCGTATGCCATAACCGACTACGGGACTCAACATACCATTATAAAGAATAGAAGCATTGTGTACATCCGACAAGTCTTTGTAAGGTTCTATCCCTTCTTTACTCATCCAGGCTTCCACCCGCGAACCTCCATAACTCGCATGGATGATACCTACGGGTACCTTGAGCACCTGGTTCAGTTTGCGTGCAAAGAAATATCCGGCAGCCGAGAACTCGGGGACTGTTTCAGAAGAAGCTTCCTGCCAAATACCTTCACAGTCAGTCAGTGGTTCGGACGTCATCTTGCTTCCTACTATAAACATACGAACTTCGGGATTTCCGGAAGTGACAATGGCATCCAACGAACCAATCACCGGATCACCATAACGTCCGCTTACCCGCATATCCATATTGGACTGGCCGGAACAAAGCCATACCTCACCGATCAATACATTATTGATATGTACCGACTCACCATCGCTCACCTCTATGCTGTAGGGACCACCATAAACGGGTGTCTCTACCTTTACTTTCCAGTTACCTGATTCATCGGTAACTGCCGTATATTTCTTAGCATTCCATGAAGTCTTTACAGTTACTTTCTGCTGTTTCCTGTCACTGCTTCCCCAAATGGCAACCGCACTTTTTTGCTGCAACACCATTCCGTCAGAGAAGAAAGACGGCATTGTAATACGTGCCTGCACCCCTTCCGCCAGAAGCAGAAAGGATGCAAACAGAGCCATTATTAACTGATATCGTTTCATTGTTTAATTTCTTACGGGCATCTTAAATGTCAATGGAATTTCTTTCCTGAGCATACGGGCCGCCTCACCAGTCAACCACAGGTAATGATCGGAAGGTTGGCCGTCCATATCGATAAACTTGGCAATGTCACTAACCGGATGATCGCCCGTACATTTAAAGATAGCGGTACCTTCATCCACCTCATCAAACATGGCTACATAAATCATTTCCGCCCCTGCCATCATCGCTGTAGAAAGTTGCTGCCAATAGAAGCGTCCTCCCTGACGGGGAATACTGCCTACAGGCTTTACGTCATCCGGAAACTCCAGTTTGCTGAGATTATGCCAACTGAACCCAGGAGTTACGGCGGGAACATAATCTACTCCATTCTCTTCGCACCAGCGGATATCTCCAATAACCAGGTCACGAAAACGATCCATATCATTGTGCAATAACGGAGAGAAGCGCTGGATAGTCCACGGCAGAACGATATCCGCCTTTCGGATCAATGTATGCAGATAAGGATCATTCATACAATCGGATTCCAGAGTGCGCCAGAAGGTAGGAACACCCAACATTACCGTGCAACCGCCATATACCGGATCATTTTGCAGGAAGTCAATCAAGCGCTCCATGCCGATATTCCTGATATTGTAAGGACGGTCGGGGAAACCGACACCCCAGATAGCCACTACCGGCTTTCCGTTATGGTGCAAATAAGTTTTCGCACCGGACTGATTAGTCACCTTCTGATTGTCCACCAGCCTCTTCCAGTCTTCTATTATCATGGAGCAGTCTTCACCGGATCTTCTCAAACCGGACAGATCATACATCACAGCGATGGCACGATCATACTTGGAAGCTGCTTCCAAAGCATTTTCCAGGATACGGTTAGGCACCGAATTCTTTTGATCTCCACGGGTATAGTCCACAAAACGCTGTACAAACACGCCATCCACTCCGTAATCTTTCATCCACTTGAAATGCAAATCAACAGTAGACTTGTCCGCAGAGCTGAATACACGTGCTTTT
>NZ_EQ973486.1:110519-124772 GCF_000158035.1 Bacteroides cellulosilyticus DSM 14838 | reverse complement strand
AGCTGAATACACGTGCTTTTCTTCCGTCGGCATGACGGAAAGAAGTCTCATACGTTTTCTCATACTCGCTCACATCGGGCCATGCATCAATGGTACAATGTTTCTCGTCAAATTGCTTTCCGGTTCCATAATGGCCATAACCTTGATTTGTACCATCCTGCGGTCCACGAAACCAACCTTGATATCCCGCCATTACCAATCCTTTATAACTCGGATAAGAAGTCTCCGCGGCGTGTCTGGAACCGGCATAAGTGAACAAACTCATACCAAGCATACCCAATGCTATGAATAACTTAACTCTCATAAAATATTATTATTTATATCTATTATTAAAAAACTTTCCACCTATACCTCTGCCATTGTCTATTATTTCACATTGCAAATGTAAGCCCGACAGATTAATGCTTCAGTTATATTTCAATTAGCTTACACTTAATTTTCAATTAATATGAGGATTGTTTGCCTTTCCTATATTAAAATCATCTTAAAAGTGTCTTTTTAAAGATTATTAAAACAGATTTCGAATGTAGTTAATACGAAATTAATCACAAGATAACAACCCGGACTTACCTTTGTACATAGTTTATAACTCATAGTTCAACTACTAATAAAGAATATTATGAAAAAAGTTTTTTCAAACCGTATGAATGGATGCTCACTGATACACTTCTCATTTCTGTTAGCTTTCCTCTTTCTTTCTGTCAACGCAAAAGCTAAAGTAAAACTCCCCTCCGTACTTGCAGATAATATGGTGTTGCAACAACAGACAGACGTCAAACTCTGGGGGCAAGCGCAAGCCAAAGCAACCCTGACAGTAAAGACCTCGTGGAACAACAAAACATACAAGGCTATCGCTGACAATAAAGGCCAATGGGAACTACAAATCCCCACTCCACAGGCAGGTGGACCTTACGAGATAACTTTCAATGACGGTGAACCGCTCACTTTAAAAAACGTATTGATAGGTGAAGTCTGGTTCTGTTCCGGACAGTCGAATATGGAAATGCCGATGGGAGGATTCGACCGTCAACCTACCAAAGGAACCAATGATCTGATTGCCAAAGCAAAACCATCTACCCCTATCCGCATATACAATACCGACTCTCAAGAAGGTAAATGGGTGCGCCAATTCAGCAAGACCCCACAAAAAGACTGTCAGGGTGAATGGTTGGAAAACACTCCAGTGAATGTAGCAAACACTAGTGCCGCCGCTTATTATTTCGCCCGATATATACAGGAAGTTCTGGAAGTACCGGTTGGTATTATCGTTTCTACCCTGGGAGGTTCTAAAGTGGAAGCATGGATGAGCCGGGAAGCGATTTCTCCTTTCAAAAGTATCAATCTGTCGATCCTTGACAATGATGAGCAGATAAAGAATATAACCGCTACTCCCTGTGTATTGTATAATGCCAAAGTAGCCCCTTTCACAAACTTTGCTATCAAAGGCTTCCTCTGGTACCAAGGGGAAAGTAACCGAGACAATGCCGATCTGTATCAGAGTCTGATGCCGGCCTTTGTAAAAGACTTGCGAAACAAATGGAACCGAGGTGAGCTTCCCTTCTATTTTGTGGAAATAGCCCCGTTCAATTATGAAGGAGCAGATGGAACTTCAGCTGCACGGATGCGCGAAGTACAACTGCAAAACATGAAAGATATTCCGAATAGCGGTATGGTTTCAACTTTAGACATAGGCCATCCCGTCTTTATACATCCCATGGATAAAGAGACTGTCGGAAACCGTCTGGCGCTCTGGGCACTTGCAAAGACTTACGGTAAGAAAGGATTCGGATATGCATCACCTATTTATAAATCCATGGAGATATCCGATAACAAAATATACATCAATGTTGAAAATGCCCAACGGGGATTGTGCCCGATGTGGACTTCTCTCAAGGGGTTTGAGATAGCAGGAGAAGACAAAGTATTCTATCCGGCATTTGCTGAAATAGAAACCAGCACTACCCGTCTGACAGTATCCAGTGATAAAGTACCTCATCCGGTAGCAGTTCGGTATGCCTATAAAAACTATGCAGAAGCCAATGTTTTCAATATTCATGGTCTGCCACTGATTCCTTTCCGAACAGATAACTGGTAAAAAGATAAATTAAGAGATACCTCCTGACCGAGAGAATCTTAGTACAGAACATGTACAGCTCTGATATAACTTACTTATAATAAACATCTTGCGATAGCTACACCCTTTTACCCGGATGGCTACACCCTTTTGTGGTCAAGGCTACACCATCCGGGTAAAAGGGTGTAGCCATTCCACAATGTCACATTCACAAGAATCTATCCATCCAACATCTACTTCTTATCAGATCCATAAATCAATCCCTCTCCCGACTTATTAAACCGGAAACCGGAAATATAGTAGTTGTTAGTAAACTCTATCGATTTACCCTGCGCTCCCAGTCTGGCGTACCCTTCATCTTTGACAGTTGTCTCCGCCATTTTTTGAGCGAAATAAGAAGTATAGACATGCGCTTTACCACCTCTAACATCTACACCCTGCGTACCGGAACGTGAGAAATTAGCTTGTTGGAAAGATACAATACCATTATTTATTATCGCCCCGATGACAGGGCTGCCCCAAAATGCACTATTGTACAAAATCAATTTAGCATCAGGATGAACTTTATCGGTATTGACCTTATCTCCCATGAGAACATAAGACCTGACCGGCTCATTTGGAATTTTAGTATTGACCAATTCTGAGTTTATGGCAACTATCTTAGTATCCTTATCCGCATCTTCTACAAACAGAGAATAAGTACACCCGTCAGAACCATGACCTATAACGGTCATTTCCCCCGGATACTTGCCTGTTATTGCATCTTTCAGAAAATGGATTCCATATACCGAGCCATAAACGAAATTATTGAAAATAGTCTGATTCTTGACATCTGCAAATTTAAGCGCACTGCAATTGGACTGTACGAAGCGCATCATAAATACTTCCGGATATCCTTGCCCCCCTTCCGGAAGCCTTGATCCGTAATGAGGATTCAACTGCATATTGCGGATGAATCCGCCTTCGGCGCCACCGCCAACCCAGATACCTGCCCTTAAAGGTACACCACCCAGATAATCGACATAATGCCCGCTCGTGTCGTATGAAGCCAAGTCTATCCCTTTGTCACCTACAGCTATGGTTACGTTTATAATATACACCTTCGAACCTTGTCCCTGTATCAGGAACGGGGTCTTTCTCGGGTTTTCAACACTAAAACCATCGGAAGCGATATTAAGCTGTGCCAGCGTAATACCTCTGATACCTGCATGGGCTTCAAGCTGTATGAGCGAAGGCCCGCTTTCTCCTGCGTTTCCGCCATCATAATTGGTAAATATGGCAGTTCCACCACTTTGTGTGTGATGTTGTACATCCCATGATCCCCGCAGTTCAACCCCCGAAGGCACTTTTATAGGGTTATTCACTAAATATCTTCCGGCCGGCAGGTAGAGCGTACCTCCGCCAGCGGCTTTCACAGCATCCAGCGCAGACTGCAAATCAGCCGATACGTCTTTTACGGGACGATCATTATTAAAGCCAGTCGCCCTCGCTAAATCCGCTTTCAATACTCTATCCGATACCGGTCTTGGATGCACGTCGATATTTGTTTTCACATTTTTAGGAATGGGCTCAAAGAAGTATTTCTTCCCTGTGATAACTTCCACTTTAGCGGAAGTACTGTGATTATCCACCTTCAGCTTAGATTTATAGCCCGAATTAACCGATTTCAAGGTATGCATATTCGCTCCGAGATAGACATGCCCGGCATTCTTTTTAAATTCGCACTGGGACAATAATACATTACCCCTGTTCATCCTAAGAGCATAATCATTATATTCACTGAATGTACAACTTTCAAACGATACGACCCCTCCGTCGCCATCACCTACGACAGAACCTTTGAAATCCACACCGTTGAATTGTACAGAAGTGCTGAAATCCTTATAGAAATACACTGCATTACCATCTTGACCCGCTCCGAAGGATGAGTTGGATATAAGTATGCCATACGGATTGACATCTTCAACGTACAACCCGTTACCGCAGTCGCCTACATGCACCTCATACAACTGAGCGTTGGGAGCATCGGCAAAACCGGGTTCACGCCCTATCCACACACCTGTTTTATAACCTGATATATACAGATAAGAAACATACTCCCAGTCTGAACGGTGCATTTGATATCCCGTGCCATTTGCCCTTGTATAAGCTGTTACATCCTCAAGAGAAGGTGCTCCCGGAAGACCGGAATTTGCCCAGTATTCAGGACTTATCCTGACATTCTCAATGCGTCCGATATCGGTACATACATGCACTTCGATACCTTTATTAAGAGCCGTCATATAACTGTTCAGAACATAATGTAACTCACTCGGAGCAGAATTAAAACCATTGTAAGAGTTTACAAGAGTGACACGTTCTATCGTAGCACAATCTCCCTGGGTTTGGAACAGCGTCCACGGATATGGTTTTACATGATGGATATCCTGTTCAGGATACCAGATAGAGAGATTAGTAACTCCAGTACCCGCATTCATCTCTATGAATCTATCAGCTATACTGGTATAGGTGGTACGAAGCGCATTATCTGCCTGGCCGTCGTTCCACCAGCTTTCAACACTTCCATCGTAATTCGGTGAGTCTTTACCGACACGTACTTCGAGAATTGTTCCAAGGACTTTCCCATTATGGGATGCCGGATCAGCCCAATCACCACGAAGCTGCACACCAGGGTGGAGACGCAGAACATACTCAAAATGAAAATCTTTCTTTGTTTCCGAACGGCCTTGACGAACTCTGACGTTTTTAGTACCGACCTGCGTACTACGGAACTCATAATTTCCGGCTGGTATATATACTACTCCGCCACCACTTTGATATGCAGCGTCAATAGCCGCTTGAAAAGCAGCTCTATTATCAAATCCCGGTTCAGCTTTAGCTCCAAATTCAGGGGCAGTCACAACAAAGTCGGATATGGCCCAGTCTTTTGTGGGATAAATAGTTTTGATACTTTGCTGTGGTACCTGCTGCTTTGTTTGCGAACAGGCGACATTCACAGGAAGCATCATCGTTAGGGTTATCATAGCTGTTACCCACAACTTAGAAAACGTTTCTGTAGTTTCGTTATTTCGATTCATAATTATTGATTGTTCTAAAAGGGATTAAGACTCACCACAGATTACACAGATTTACACAGATTGATGAATTATTTCGTTGATTATTAGATTCATGAATCTGTGTCAATCTGTGTAATCTGTGGTGATTTGTATAATCTGTAGTGATTTGTATTATCTGCAGTGAACTTACATTCCTAACGCAAAGAGTATTTAATATAGTTACACAAAATCTTTCGAGCCACTTCTGCCGGACCTGACGGATCACTCAAATTATCAGCAATATCCAGAGAAGAGAAAATAATCTTCCCTTTTCCGCAAGGAATAACTCCCACTGCTGTACCCAATTCAAACGGAGTACTCCGATAAGAGCCCACCACTAACTCTTCTCCTTGCATACGGAAGCCGAATCTACGATCCCCATTCTTTACTACGACCTGATAGGGCCAATTCAAAGCATCGTCCACCGGAAGGCCTTCAAATAAAGGATGCTTCTTCACAAAATGAATTCCTCCAATCCAGTCTTTCCCAACATTATAATAACCGTTGTATACCGTATTCGTATATTCAGCAACAGACTTCATCCAGGTTTCAGTGGAGCCAAGCAGAATCAATGTGGTACCCTCATTCTTTACCCGCTCAAACAACTTCTGCGGAGCTATGGTGGCAGCACTGGGTTGAGACCACTTCAACTGTATCTGACCGGACTGACGGGTTTGTCGATACACCAGCCTAACTTTTACCGGTTTACCCGCTTCCATCACCACAGGTCTATCCTGCTTCATGGGAGATTCATTATAATATTCATCAATCAACTGCCGGCCGTCCACATACATACGTACTCCACGATCCGTTTCAACACCAAGCAGATACTGCCCCGACTCAGGCGGATAGATCTCTCCCTCCCACACAACAGAGAAAGGCTGATTGGCAGGAACCGACTCATCAGGTTGCGCACCGTCTACGAAAGTCCGGTTAATTTCTGTAGCACTCTTTACAGCTGCTACAATGTTCATATCTGCCTCACTATACCAAGTAGCCTTCAAACTGGACTTTCCATCTTTATCCTTGAAATAAGCCGAAGGGATCACAACCGGTTCATCCAGTGATGAACGATTAACAACAAGCCAGTCCAGCTTTCCCATTTCAGAAGTAAACGCCGGAAGTTCCTTACCGGTGGCTTGTTTGTAAAAAGCGGCTACTTTATCATTATTGCTTCCATAATAAGCACCCTTTCCGGCCAAATCACTTGCCTGCCAGCTTACAGCAACCACCTCGTCATTTCCCAAAGCAAAGATCTCCTGACCGCCTGCTTTCAGGCCGGCTTCTACGCGATAAGTACCTGCCATTCCATTGATAGGAATCTCTACATTCTCCAGTAAAAGCTGGCCAAAGTTCTCGCCACCCTTAATGTTTACTTCTTCATTTCTGGTATAAACCACTTTTCCATCGGGAGCAATCAGTTTGATGTCAAGCGTATGAGCGCCTTTCAAGTTTTCCTCATTCACTATGTAAAAGTCTACCGTCGCTATGCCTGGAAGCTTAACAACCTGATTGCGTGAAGCAACGGCTACATACAGCGACTGGTTATAGTACGCCAAAACAGAAGAATCTCCCTTAGGATTACGATAGATATCCACAATACCGGAATGATTGTCATAGGGCATCGCTTCCCAACCGTTCACCATATAGGCATCGCCCAGGTTCTGCATTCGCATACCTTCGATACGTCTTCCCTGATGTTCAAAAGAGACATTACCCATTGCACGTGTCAGAGCATCGAGGCTACCAAAGTGAGGAGCAAGTCCTTTCTTTTGAAAATAATCAGCGAAAGCCTTATATTGGCTCTGCCAGAACAGACCGTCCCAACCTGTTTTACCCGTGCTCTTTATTTGATCGTATATCATCTGGATGCGAGGAGGAGTAGATATGGCACCCTCTTCACCGCGCAGATAAACTTCCGTACGGTTGCTGGTGTACATAATATTGTCTTTAGGACCTTTATAATAATTCTCAACCCAGGTTTCAGGACCTCCGGCACGGTGATTATCATACCATCCTTTCCGATACAGAGTAGTATCAAACGGTAACATGTGCGCCTTGGAGTCTTCTTCTTTATCTTCACTACCTGCCCAGCCGGATGTGAATGACATGATTCTACTGGGATCAATGGCATGTGCCTCACGCATATCATTCATGCGCTTGGCAACAAGCGCTTTATCTTGCGACAACGGCCCGCCAAATTCATTGATCAGATTAAAGATAACCAAACTCGGATGACTACGGTCCCGATATACCATTCGTTTCAGTTTCTCATTCACTATGGTACGAATAAACGGATCATGATTGGCTGAGTGGAAAGACCCCGGCTCTTCATAATATAACAATCCCAGTTCGTCCGCCTTTTCAAGAACAACCGGACTGCCTATGCAACGATGAAAATTCAGCATATTCAAGCCCAGACTCTTAGCAGTACATACTTGCTTCTCAGCCATTTCGGTTGTTGCTATCAATCCCGTCACCGGAAAGTAACCCCAACTGATCGCACTTCTCAGCATAATGCGCCGCCCATTCAGACGCAAAACAGCATCCTTACCGACACCGTCTACAGTAAACCAGCGGAAACCGAAATCTTTCTTATCCTGGTCGAGCATCTTCTTGCCCTTCTTTATCAACACATTGCAAGTGTACAGTTCCGGAGTAGAGAGATCCCATAATTTGGCATCGGGAACATTGACAGGAATTGTCACTTCATGATTTCCCGCGGGGAACGAAATAGCCTTCAAGGTTTGCCGGAATACGACTTTATCAGGATTGCCCTTTTCATTCACTATCAGCTCCACATCCTGCTTCACGCTGGAAGATGTTTCATTAGTGAAAGACAGAATGGCATTCACCTTAGTCAGCTCAGGCGTATTTTGCATATAGATATCAGAAATAAAAACCGGATTCACACTCTCCAGCTTGACTCTGCCGATAATTCCGGTGAAGCTTCTCGAAGGAGGAATATTGTATTCTCCCCATTTCATTATGTCGAAATCCTGCCAGTGGAAATTGCCTCCGGGATTGGTGACACGTATCGCCAACAACTGTTCTTTTCCGGGTTTTGCTTCATCGGTAATATCCACATGGAAAGGTGTTTCACCAATCAGGTCATAGGCCACAAGCTTACCGTCAAGATAAACCTCTGCGCGCATCCGGACAGATTCAAAGTTAATTATAAAGCGTTTCTTTTGCTGATCTGCCGGAATCGTAATTTTACGATACCACCAGCTCACTCCCCGAAAGTTCTCCGGACGAGGATTATCAGTAACAGTGAGATATTCTTCCACCGTACCCGGTACCTCGACAGGAACTGCATCGGGATTATGACTCAGGGTTTGCCAACCACCTGTGGGGACATTTACCGGCAACAATGACAAATCTGTTATCTCATGAGGAAGGTAAAGGCGGTCATTCTGCCAGCTCGCTTCTTTATCGAGCCACAGCGACCAGCCACCTCCCGTCAACGGAATAGTATATCTTCCTTCTCCTGCATGAGCCGAAAAAGCGCAAAGCAGGTAGAAGACCCAAAATAAAGGAAAATACTTTTTCATAAATATTCGTGTTAGATATTAGTAGGTTCTGATTTTTATTTCTTTACTGTAATCGTAAGTTTCTGCAAGGCTTTCTCATCCGAAGTTCCACCATAGAGCAACTCATACTTTCCGGGAAGAATTTCCATCCGGTTGGTAGACGGATTAAAACACTCAAATGTCGAAGCGGGTAATTCGATCCGGATATTTTCCGTCTGACCGGCTGGAAGGGAAACTCTACGGAATGCTCTTAAAGTCTTAATCGGCCCTTCCTTATCAGCAGGATTGCGTAAATAAACTTGTATCACTTCATCGCCATCCAGCTTACCGGTATTCTTCAAAGGTATTGTCAAAGTCATTCCTTCACCTGCACGAACGTTTTGTTTGTCCACTTTGGCCTTACCATAATCAAAAATAGTATAGCTCAAACCATGTCCGAAAGGAAACAGGGCTTTACCTTTGAAATAACGATAGGTACGATTACTCATGTCATAGTCCTCAAAATCGGGGAGATCATTGCTCGAAGCATAGAAGGTAAGCGGTAAACGTCCGGCAGGATTATAGTCGCCAAACAGGACATCGGCCACAGCTGTTCCCCCTTGCTGACCGGGATACCATGCTTCCAGGATTGCGTCCAGATTCTCAGCCTCCCAAGGTAACGCCAGTGTACTGCCGGAGCATAATACGAAAATAACCGGTTTACCTGTCTTTTTCAAGGCTTTCAGCATTTCCGCTTGCACATGCGGTAAATCAATGTTAGTACGGTCACCTTTTCTGAAACCGGGTAGATCCACAGGCATTTCTTCACCTTCCAATGTGGGAGAAAGTCCGCCTACAAAAATGATAGCATCAGCTTCAGCTGCTTTATCCGCTACCTCTTTATAATTAATTTCTTTCTTAATACCTATATCAAACTTCAATGAGGCTTCTCCACCAGCTTGAAAATATTCCAATACAACTTTGTAATTCTTCCCTTTCACAGCATTCAAGCGATACATTTGCTCTTTCGCAGGTCCGTCATGCCAGTCTGAGTACACTTCTTTTCCGTCAATGAACAAACGGGAACCGTCATCAGCAGAGATTATAAAAGATACTTCACCTGATTCCTTCGGAGTATATACCGATTCAAAACGTGCTGAAAAGTTGTTCAACTTTACTCCTGGCATAAACACCGTGTTACCTCCATTGCCAAAATTAAGCGGCTCGCTGAAATGCCCCGTTGCTGCGGCTTCGCCTTTCAGTTCTTTATTATTCCAAAAAGTAGCCTTAAAGCCTTTCTTGCCATTATAGGAACAGCAGTCGAAATAGCTAAATACAGTTTGAGTATTTACATAATCACACCCCTTCTCATAGTACACCGTTCCTTCCGGGAGTTTACTCTTAATGCCTTCAAGAATGGTGACAGATTTTGTCGGAAAACCATTATAGTTAGCCCAAAGCATCACAGAATCGTTAGCATTAGGTCCCAGCACCGCCACCTTACGGATAGATTTACTTAAAGGCAGCGTATGATTCTTGTTAGTCAGTAACACCATACTCTTACGCGCCATTTCCAAAGCCTTGGTCACATGTTCTTTTGACTCTACAACCGAGTAAGGTATCTCCGACCAAGATACAAGTGCATCATCATCAAACATACCCAACTGAAAACGAGCACGCAATAGGCGAAAGACCGATTCATTTATCTTTTCTTCTGAAATCAATCCCTTCCGTACAGCCTCATTCAAAGAAGAATAACTACCGCCACACTCCAAATCCGTACCGGATACAACCGCATCGGCCGAAGCAGCGGCAGCTGTCGGATGAGTTTCATGATGATTGGGATAATAAAAGTCACCAATAGCTCCACAGTCCGAAACGACTATATCATCATATCCCCAATCTTCACGCAGGATACGAATCAGTAATTGTTTGTTCGAACAGCAGGGTTCCCCTTCAAAACGGTTATAGGCACACATCACCTCCTTCACCTTTCCTTCCTTCACCAAAGTTTTGAAAGCGGATAGATAAGTCTCCCATAAATCACGTTGGGAAATATTCTTGGCATCAAAACTATGTCTGTTCCATTCCGGACCACTGTGCACGGCATAATGCTTTGCACAGGCATGTGCTTTATCGTATTTCCCAGTACCACCACCTTGCAGACCTTTTACTACTGCCAGCCCCATCAGCGAAGTCAGATAAGGGTCTTCTCCATAAGTTTCCATACCACGTCCCCAACGCGGATCACGATAAATGTTGATATTCGGAGTCCAAAAAGTCAACCCTTTGTAACCATCCCTCTCGCCTTTGCGCTGAAAGTCGTGATACTTGGCACGGGCTTCATCAGAGACGATATCAAAAGTTTCATAAACAGCCTGATTATCGAAAGTAGCGGCAAGCCCTATCGCTTGTGGAAAAACCGTTGCCTTGCCGGCGCGTGCCACTCCATGCAACGCTTCATTCCACCAGTCGTATGCAGGTATTCCGAGGCGTTCAATAGCCGGAGAACCGTTTTTCATCTGGCTTACTTTTTCTTCCAGGGTCATACGTTTCAGTAGATCCCATGCACGCTCAGAAGGCGATAATTCAGGATTCTTATAAGGTTCATTCTGAGCGGTAACATTTAAAGTCATCGCACTCAGCCACAATATTATCCATCTTTTCTTCATACATTCATTCGATTATAACCAAAGAAATAGCAAAAGAGAGTCATTTTCAACTTAATTTATAAGCCGAAAATGACTCTCACTACCATTTAATCAATAAATTGCTAATCTGTTACCTCTATCAATTAACTTTCTGCATCTTTATTGTCAACTGTACCTGTCCGCCTACCCCTGATTCCAGAGATTGAACATATACAATACCTCTGAGAGAGTCATCTTCATTCTTGAACAAATAAGACTTGCCTTCAGCTATGGAAACAGAAGTATATGTTCCGTATTCAATAGGATTCAGATTACGCATAAAAGCATCATTCTTCAAATTATCAAATACATCTTTGGTGAACGGTATATTATTGAAGGCTACTATCTCGCAGAAGCTGGAGATATTATTACCTTTATAATCAGCCAGAACCGTTTGATTAATCAGCTCCGTCGGAGATACGAACATCGGTTGCTTCTTATTGATGTTATAACCGAAACATAAACCTTCCGGATCAGTCATCTTCATCATCTCAGTAACCGAATAAACCTTCTGGTCTTTGAAAGAGAAGAAGAATCCCTGATAAGGATTGTACTGCGCTCCCATAGTCACTTGGCAAGCCTCAATCGGTGCTGATGTAAGAAAATGAAATGATTTGGTCACCACATTACCCATCTGGTCTGTCAGCACAAAGGGAACATCAAATGCAGTCGTTTTCCCCTTGATTGCCACATTACATTCAAACGCCTTGTTAGGATCATCTCCCAGGTCTTCTCTTCCCAGTTCCTGATCTCCCATACTGAATGCCTTGAATAAGCCTTGAGCCGAAATACTTCCTTTAATAGTAAAGTCAGCAGGATCTGAATTGTCAAGGTCCATTACATACGTATCTACATCGTAAGTAAAGAATATGTAAGGAGGCATCATTTCGATTTCGTCATTGTCACATGCAGTCAGCAACAATGGTAAAATGAACAGTGCTATAAAATATCGTTTCATATCGTTTGCTCTTTAATAATTTACTGTAACCTTATACGTTTTTGTATTCTCTCCGTTTTCGGAAACTACTTTGTACTCCACAGGATTAGTGAAATCTTGCAGTTCTCCTGATTTCGGAGTAACGATTGCTCCTTCCGAAATCAATACTTCCGGTCGAATTGTATGTTCGTCAATTCCATCGGGAATAGTCAGTACCACAGTATTTTCTTCCGCATCAATCGTTCCATCAAAAAAGAGATTCTGATTCTGATAAATCCGGAAACGTACAATATTGGCATTTACACTCTTCTCGGGCATCACGCCTTCTTCAGGCTTCTCACAGCTAACAATACACATCAGCATGAAGAATAGATATATATATCTTTTCATGATTCTTAGTTTGATTATTTGGTTGATAATTTAGGCCATCCCGGGTTTTGCTCAAGTGCCGGGTTCATCAATATCTCCTTAGTAGAAAGCGGATACAGATAATGCTTCTTCTCAAACACCATCGGATCGCCTACAGTAACGAGGGTATAGAAACCACCCTTTTCACCTTTGGTTACATCGTAACCATGTAGATGTCCATTCAATACCTTCTCACCGATTCTCCAACGACGAACATCAAAGAAACGGAAATCTTCAAATGCCAATTCCACGCGACGTTCATGTTGGATTTTCTCACGCATCTGGTCTTGGTTCAAGCCTGTCGGCAAATTCGGCATACCAACACGGGCACGAATGTCATTTATCGCCTTATAAACATCTGTTGTAGGACCACTGAATTCATTCATAGCTTCCGCATAAATCAAGAGAATCTCATTGTAACGGAAAAGATGATTAATATTCTTGCGCAAATTACGTGGCAATCCAAGAGCATCGTTGAAAAGAGGATCTATGTACTTTTGCAAACACATACCTGTCTTCTGGCTTTGCAAATGACTTGCACTTCCGCCTTGCCAGGGTTTGAAACCATACGCATCATATTGAGCACCGGGATACGAAATAGTAGCCTTAAAACGCGGGTCACGGTTTTTACCCGGATCATTGAAGTCATAACCACTTTCCGGTTCCTCCGGCAATTTTCCATTCAGCATTTCATACTCTTTCGCAAGTTCGTAAGTCGGGTTTACCCAATTCCAACCACCGGCAGAACGATTCAACCAAGGAATCTTCACATAATCCCATTCCTTCTTCTCATAAGAAATCCATATAGACTCTTTTCCTACGATAAAGTATCTACCTAAGAAACGACGATAGTAGTTTTCCCAACTATCCGGGTCTGCACCGGTTTCATTCGTCATATCCAATCCATAATACTGGCTTCTCTGTTCCATGATGAATCTGCAAGCATCAGCTGCCAATTTCCATCTGTTCTTATCATAGTTGCCATAATAGTGTGTAGTATTATAGTCAGGAAGAACCGGACTATCCGTATTGAACAAAGGACTGGCTGCTGTGATACGTAAACGAGCCATCACTGCATAGCAAGCTGCATCTGTTGCACGCCCCACATCGGAAGCAGAACAAACCGGAGGAAGATCTCTGGCAGCCTCTGTCAATTCATTACAAACCCATTCTACCGAGTTTTCAAATGTTTCGCGAGGTTGGTTGGTCAATGCTGAGTAATCATTAGCATCAATGGAATGATCCAGTATAATAATTCCACCAAAACGTCTGACCAGTTCAGAGTAATAGAAAGCACGCAAGAAACGGGCTTCTGCATACATGCGAGTCTTCTCAGACTCATCACCCTTTGCTCTATAGAGGTTTTCCAAGAACAAGTTTGCTTTTCTGACTCTCTTATAAGTATTATTCCAGAAGCTACATGTAGGAGATCCACCTTGATTATCATCTCCCATATTAGGATCATCATCCGGCGTCCAGGAACCACTATGGAATTTATCTCCCCAAAGACCTGATCCGGGTAATCCATCATCACATG
>NZ_EQ973486.1:107520-110252 GCF_000158035.1 Bacteroides cellulosilyticus DSM 14838 | reverse complement strand
CATAAGGTATTTTACGCGTATTCACATTATAGGCAGCTGTTCTTACTTCATAATAAAGATTATTCAGAACCTTTCTTGCCGACTTCACCGTTTCAAAAGCCTTATCAACAGTAACATCATCGCTATCTGGCTTATCCAGATATCCTTCACACGCACTCAGGAGTGGTAATACAAGGATTAACAATAAACTATATATCTTTTTCATTTCGATTCCACTTTAGAATGTTACTTTAACTCCAAAATTAATAATTCGCATCAGGGGATATTTGGTTTCTGTGTTCTCCGGGTCATATACAGGTACATTGTCCCAAGTAAGCAGGTTAGTTCCATTAACATACAGACGAGCATTTTCCGCACCAATCACACCTATCCAACGTTCCGGTATCTTATAACCAATCTCGACATTTTTCAATCTCAAATAGTTTCCATTCTTCTGCCAGAAAGTACTATGTTGGTAGTTATTGTTACCAGGACGGGTATATGAAATACGTGGCAAGCTTGCTCCTCTATTTTCCGGTGTCCAACGATCCAACCACTCAGTGATAGGAGTACTACCTTCATTGTTGAAAGGAATATTCGAGTTCTGGAAGTTATAAGTAACATTTCCGGCACCTTGGAACAGACAGCTGAAATCAAGTCGCTTATAGCTAAAACCAAGTTTAAAACTATAGAACATTTCCGGTACATTATGGAAACCGATAGGATATCTATCGTTACTGTCTATCACACCATCACCATTGATATCCATATATTTAATATCACCAGGATAAAGAGGTACACCAAATTGTGTCGGACTTTCCAGAATTTCTTCTTCAGACTGGAACAATCCAAGAGCCACATAACCGAATGATTGTCCTACACGACGACCGGTTGCATACAAATAATCGTATGCTTGCGGAGACTCCGGCTTTTCAACAATCTTATTACGGGCAAAAGAATAGTTACCACCTACAAAATATTCAAAATTCTTTCCGATTCTGTCACGCCACGTCACATCAAACTCCATACCCTTGTTTTCTACAACTCCGGCATTAGCCTGAATGGCAGGACCACCATAAGTACCGGGAATAATATCCACACTTGTAAGAATGTTCTCTCTTCTTTCAAAGAATACGTCAGCAGTCAATTCCAATTTATTATTAAACATACGGGTATCGAAACCGAAGTTATACTTCTTAGCCTTTTCCCAAGTCAGTACTTCATTACCTGTACGTTTTTCCTTTGTACCCCCACCGGCACCTGATGAGTTGGGATAACCGAATTCTGCATCATCTGCACTTTCCCACAAACTCAAATACAAGAAACGGTCTCCACCAATCTGATCGTTACCAACAAGGCCGTAAGAAGCTCTTAATTTCAAATAATCGATGAAACTAACATTAAAGAAACTTTCCTCTGATGCTACCCAACCCAAAGAAAATGCTGGGAAGAATCCAAAACGATGACCGGGAGCAAAGTTCTCAGAACCATTGTAACCGATATTGACCTCACCCAGGTATTTTCCTTTATAACCATAGGTGGCACGTCCTACAACACCAAGGCGGCGATAGGGAAGACGCGTCAGAGCATCACCTTTCTTCACATATTCTTGTGCATTGAACAGTACCAAACCGGAAACTTCATGGTCGCCAAACTTGTTATTATAATTAAGAGACGGTTCAAAAACATACTGGCTGTTATAAACACTCAAGTCGTCACTGAAACCTAATGCACTACCGGTCTGAAAGTTTTTATAAGAACCATCCGAATGGAATTCCCACATATCGCTAGTCTTACCATACTTCTTAACATACAGGTTGTTAAAGTCGAATGAGAAATCCACATTGATAGAAAGTCCTTTTACCCATTTGGACAAATCAGCTTTCATACCCAGTGTAGCCTGTACAGCCGTTTCTTTTTCGTCAGCATAACCGCTATCTAATATATAAGCAAGCGGATTGAAGTTAGCTTTCTCCAGAACAGACCATGAACCGTCCGGATTTCGAATTGGAGCACGATCAGGATTTGCTATTTTCAGACGGTCGAAGATAAACGTAACATCACCACCAGGAGCCGGACGATGTTTGTCACCAATTACACCAGCCAAATTCAATTTTGCAGAAATAACATCACTCAGTTGAAAGTCAAGGTTACTTCTGAAGTTATACTTCGTATACTTTACATTAGTACTGTAATTGTCATTGTAATCGGCATATTTGAACAAACCGTCCTGCATCATTACATTGGCCGCAACGAAATATTTAACTTTCTCCGTACCACCTGTAATACTCAGGTTGTATTGTTGCATCAAAGCAAAATCCTTCAAACATTCATCCGCCCAGTCTACATTCGGATAAAGAAATTCATTACTTCCATATCTGAAAGCATTTATCTGTTCCTGCGTATATTTAGGATTCATACCGTCATTAATCAAAGCCTCATTGGTGAGGATTGCCATATTGTAAGAGTCCACTATGTCAGGCATAGCTGTCGGAGACTGTAAACCGGCATCAGCAGAGAATGAAATACTTGCCTTGCCCGTCTTACCACGTTTAGTTGTAACAAGTACTACACCGTTAGCGCCACGTACACCATATACTGCCGTAGCGGAAGCATCCTTCAAAATACTGATTGACTCAATTTCCGATACGTCCATCATACGGATATCACGGTCTACACCATCCACCAAAATCAACGGACTTTGATTGGAGCCAAAAGTACTGATACCACGGATATACATATTCGCCATATCG
>NZ_EQ973486.1:77965-107291 GCF_000158035.1 Bacteroides cellulosilyticus DSM 14838 | reverse complement strand
GTTCACCGGAACGTTGCACGGTAATCATACCCGGAAGTCTTCCGGCCAGTGCATTTGACACATTAGATACAGGGCTCTGCGAAAGTTCCTTGGTAGAAACCTGTGCGATTGCACCTACCACAGACGCTTTTTTCTGTTGTCCATATCCTACGATGACTACTTCATCCAACATTGCTTCGTCCGGTAACAATGTAACTCTAAAAAAGTTATCCGACTTCTTAATAACCTGCTTAAAGGTCTTATAACTCACATAAGAAACAACCAATGTATCTCCAGGAGTCACATTATCCAGTTTGAACAAACCATCCACATCCGTGATACTGACAGATTTCTTATCAGCAGTATATACAGTTGCACCTGGCAATGGTTGATTGGTTTCGTCTACCACCAAACCTTGAACACCTTTCATCTGCGCCTGAGCAAAAGCGGTAGAAAGCAGCAATACACATATCCACGTAAGCCGCAGTAAATTTCCTTTTATATATGATAGTGTTTTCATAGTTTATTTCTCTATTTTCCTAAAGACAAGTTTCTTAAAATTATGACCACCCGATGGAAATTCGACTTTCATCTGATGTTTTCCCTTGGTAAGAGAAAGAACAGGACCAGGAGCCTCTATATAATTATCCCATCCGGAAGAGCCTTCAGCAGTCCGACCTTCAATTGCAGGTCCGTCATCAATCGTTATTGTATAAGTTTTAGTACCATTGGCAGAGAACCACATGACAGTTTCATAATCACCATCCTCGTACACATTAACATCATACAATCCATAGATAGGAAGAGAACCTTTATTCTCAAAGTTTCCAAGATTACTATTGAAACTCTTACCGTCATTGTTACGCTTAACATTGACCCCTTCTTCATTAAGAACTGTTGCATGAGTCAGCATCAACGTTCCGGGAATATTATTGTAAGTAAGATATTCATAAGTAGAAATCTCTTTTCCCTTAGACAATAAGGTTACTTTTACAGGTTCAAGCCATGAACCTTTCGTTTTAGCATCATCTAACCAAAGTTTCTGATCGTTATCCACCGGCATCGTCTGCGTATAAATTTCAGGAAGTGGTGAAGTACTACTCTTATATTCCTGGTTGAAGTATGTAATGACATATCCGTCAATTGCCGAAATGATAGGATCCTTATGTATCAGCACCGTCTCTGTTTCGCCATTATCAAATCCATCAATTGTCACAACAGCAGCATCCGCCATGGTTTCAGTAGCATCGGAAGTATTTCCGGAATAGTCTACCGCACACACCTTCAATGGCATATTTATGTTACCATTTATAGTTGCGAAAGTAGATTCTCCATCCACTGTAACTGACTCATTGCCCAGTGTGACAACAAACTTCTCAATATCGATATCTTCAGGACTTTCCCATACAGCAAAAGCTATACTTTCACCTAACTTATATCCAACCAGATTGATAACTTTACCAGGTTTCACATTATCATGTGCAAAGGGTTTAGCACTAATCGTAGCACCGTACGACAACTGTTCTTTCAGACTTTCTGTCTTTACCAGAAAGGTGTATTTTTCATAGTTAGTCAATCCTGTAAAGGTGATTTCACTTGCAGTACCGGATAATACTTTCTCTTCACCGGTATTCTTATTAGTTACATGAACAGCTTTCAATGTGTTTTCTACAGCTGCATCCCATGTCAATGTCACCTGTCCATCTCCTCCTTTAGCTGCCAGCATATTGACATCACTGGGTGGGATAAACTCAAATTGATCCGGTACTGGATTTACTGGAAACTTATTTTCATCACACGCTTGCAGGATAAAACTAAGTGATACCAGAGGCAGAATTATCCAAATTAACTGGCTAATTATTCTACCGATTTTTACTTGTTTTTCTAATAAAAAGTTCATAATAATTAGTGTATTAAATAAAGGTTAAAATAAACTCTTATTTCTCTGAGACTTGTTTTAGAGGTTTTCATGGACTCATAAGTATTCATATTAAAGGTTATTATTGTATTAAACTATTCAATCGCGCGTTTTGTTAAAAGCAAAGGTATTTCCACAAGATTAATTAAAAGCTGAAATAACTCTTAATTGGATATTAAAAAGCAGTTAATTTTCAGATTAACCGCTTTTTCCAATTAATTATTTCATAAGATCATTAATCATATTAACAAGCAGTTTCCCAGCAATCGGATCTGTCTCTGCTTTTTCAGTACACATGGTTGAAACTGTGGCAATTCCTCTTCCATCTTTAATCTGAATCAGTGTAAAACCTCTCATTGAATTAATCCGATTTATCCGATCTTCCGGAGCACCGCCATCAATGTAAGCATGGATTTTCATCTGTCCGGCCAGCTCTGTCAGATTTTCATTGCGATTCACATGAAGAGTAGCATTACAAGCGGTCGGAATCTCACGTTTGTTATTATTAAAATAGCGCAGTTCTAACACACCAATACCATCAAATACAGGGGCATCATTGCGCTCCATATTAACTATATCGCCTTCCGTCGGCATAATCCAGCCGGTAATATGTTCGGGATAAATGATCTTGGCAGCTTCTTTACTATTCAACAAAAGAAGCTTACCACCTTTTGCCTGATAGCCACGAAGAAATTCTTTTTCTTCTTCCGTACAGTTCGTCAAACCGGAAATGACACAAAGATCAGCCTTTTGTTTAGAATTAACGGCTTCTCTTACAGACGATACAGTCTGGTAATTAATCCTCAAGAAATCAAAAATAGCTTTTGTACCATCGTTATCCAACAATACAATCTTCTTGTTTTCCGCTACCTGACCGATATTCCATTTTTTGTCAGCTAATAATAGATTATATTCATTTTCAGAAACCGGCAGGCCATTTTCTGTCAACTTCAAAACCAGCTTTGCATTTACCTTATTTGAAGGCAACTTAGCGGGTAACTGAATATTAGGTTCAATATAGTATCGCCCATAATGCTTCACAGCCGGAAGTTCTTCATCCCCCCAAACTAATTTCTTTCCTGTTTCATCCTGTATCTCCCATCTCAATAAAGTGGGTTTCAGGTCCGTACCGTCCTCACGATCGTTTACGACATAAATACGTGTCGGCAATTTCTCACCACCATAAAGATTGCGTCCCCACAATTCTGCACTAACCAATATTGGTTGCAAAGCACGTTTCAATGCATAATATGTAGGATACGGCTCTATCTTTTGATAATCGTATACTTGCCGGAACCATGTCAACAATGCAAAATGCATGATACCTGAGGCTTGGTCATTGGAACGGCGAAGCGCCTCAGCCAATTCCCCAGTAATAAATGCCTGTACATTAAGGAATGATTGTGGATTAGAGAAATCATAACATTCATATCCAATCAGTGATTGTGGGTTCTGATGAATCAATTGATAAGAACGCGTAGGATGTCCGGTTTCATTATTCGGATATCCGGTTGACATTTCCTGACTTATAAGCGGACGATCAACCATCTTAAACCTTTTCTGAAATTCTCCGTTGAAGAAACGGAAAAGTGAATAATCATACCAGTTATAGTAAGCGTGCATATCATCAATGTCACCATCATCTATAGTATTCATAAAGTCCGCACCATACTTTTCTTTCTTACCTTTTGCCTGATAGTTAGAATCAAAACAAATAGGACGTGTAGGATCAATGCGACGCATTTCTTTCACTACATCCGAAATCACACGGTACTTTTCTTTGGCACGTTCCAAATCATTGTCATTGTCGTAGAACTTCATCTCATTATTCACAGTCCAAAAGAGTAGTGAAGGATGATTACGATATTTTTTCAGCAAACTAAGAAATTCTTCTTTCCACATCTCTATCAGTTTTGCATCAGGCAAGGGAGTAGAGTGTATCATCAACCAAGGCCAGGTGCCTTCAAAACTAACACCGATACCATTCTTATCAGCCGCTCCCATCCAGAGTTTATTCCACGGAGTAGTATGGGTACGAGTGACATCTATGTTACCAGCCTTCATCAATTGCATGAAAGTATTAGCCAGGTTCAAGTCATTCGGGGCAAGAGCAAACGGAATATGATTACCACCACGCAACCAATAACGATTTCCGTTCAGAAAAAACAAACCTTCTTTCACTTCAAAAGTGCGGAAACCGGAAGTCTCCGTCAGGCAATCCAATTCGTGACCTTTTGCAGCAACCAAACGGAAACGAAAATCATACAGATTAGGATGCTGAGGAGTCCAAAGACGGGGTTTCAACCCATTTATGTTATAAGTGAACATCTTTTCTTCGTCAGCATTCAACACCAGTTTTTGCAGAGAAAGCTTACTGTAAAGTACCGAACCAGTTTCTTTATCTACAATATCAGTATAGAGATTAAATTGATTCTTTTTAGTACCATGATTTTTCACTGTCAAATCAAACGTAGCTCCGTCCAAACTCGGTTTAATAAATACATTTTCCACCTTCAACGGGCTGGTAATCGTCAGTTTCACCGGTTGCCAAATACCGGCAGGCTCGTCACCATAAAAACCATGGGCTATATCTTTCAAAAGATTACTCTTCGCAGAAACTTTTCCATCTTCCTTTTCACTCTCACGAACAGAAGAATAGAAGAAATCAATTGCAGCACTACCAGATTCGGAAGAACTGCCATCTGTTTTACTGATCACTTTCACCACAACCAGATTTTTACCGGACTTCAACAGTTTACTTCCATCAACCTGTATTTCGCCAAACATACCGATATGTGAACCGGCAAGCTCTCCATTAATATAAATCTCTGCAACCTTTGAAACAGCATCAAAAGTCAACGTCATATTCTTACCCTCAACATTTGCAGGCAATTCTACCCATTGTCTGTACCAAGCTGCTTTAGTTTTTCTATAATCAAATGTATATCCTTCGCAACGCTCTGTTTCCTGCTGATAATAAGTATCCGAAACACCTTTAGGCTGAGGCCCTGCGGGTGAAGGCATTGTCTCTCCATGTAACCAAATACGAATAGGATTCCAGAAATTTGGAACAGACATCACATGCCAGTTCTTATCATCCGTAGCTACAGAAATAGCTTTATCCTTATCATCCAATTGATATTCAGGCATAAAAAGCCAAGTACCATCCAAAGATATATCCGTGCGACTATCCACTAACTCATTTACCTTAACAGTCCTATAATTGGCACGCTCCTGTTGACGCTTATTCTCTTTCTCCTGAGGAGTTATCATTTTACGATACTCTACCACCTTCACATCTTTCAAGGCGTCTTCTCTCATAGGAGTAACAACAAGATCATCAAATTCTGTTTCTATCCAGCCACCACCTAAAGTGACCTGACCTGAAGGAGCCAGATTACCATTTTTATCCGTCACATCTATGCGAGGTTCTTTCTCATTATTCAGGAAAACACGGATACGGTTTCCACATACTTCCACCTTTATATTATACCATTCTCCCGGTACCGGATGGAACCCAAGCGGACGTACACCCAAAAACTCATCTGTTCCCATGTATCCCAAACGCATCAGATAGATATCATCCTGCAATCCACCTTTAAGTCCCAGTACATATCGGTCGAAACGGTTATAAGCACGGAAACCTGCCCATATTTGTACTTGGTCGGCATCTTTAGGTGCACGAGCCTTAAAAGACATCGTATAGTTTTTCCACTCGGGATTTCCAAAACAAGAGTAAGCATCTACCGAACGAAACACCCCGTCAGTAACACCACAAACTCCTTTTCCCACCGTTTTTAATATTTCCCCCTGATTGGAGAAATCATTTTTCCATTCAGCCTGTGCATTGGAAGGCAGTGATACCAATGCGCACGCACTAATCAGGAATGTAGCATAAAGTTTTCTCATAAATAATTAGAGTTTTTAGTTAATAACTCTTGCCACAAAAGTACTCCGGACAGATTAATAAAGCATGGAAAACAGACTTAATTGGGCATTAAAAAAGCGCTTAATTTTTTCAATTAAACGCTTAATTATAAATAGATTGAGATTATTCGCATAATTTGGAGAGTGGTATCTTATAATCTTCTCCAAGAGATTCACGGTACTCTTTACAGAAACGGTCATAAACACTTTTGGCAATACCTTTTTTTCCTTCCAGAAACAAGACCGAGCACTTAGCTGCCAAGGCTTCCTCATTTAAAGGATCATGCAAGAACATAATATCAGTAATACGAAGAACCATTTCACGATCACTTTTCCGATATTCAATATCCAAAAGATTTCTAAGCAAATCAATGGAAAGACTCGAATAGGCATCCTTAAATTCATCCAACCAGTCAACAATCGTATTGGAAAGTAACGGACCATATAGCAACAATTCCAATATCTGATTCAAAAGTACTTCATCTTTCTGAGCTCCGTTTTTCTGTAATAGGTCCATACAATGAAGCGCAGTACAATAATCGCAAAATACACTTTCATTCCAACGTATTTTCAAGAATCCACCGTCACTTATCACTTCTACATCACCCACCTCTTCCAACAATACACGCAGTTTGCGTAATGTTACATTCCGATTATTTCTGGCAGCAATCTCATCCTTATCCGACCAGAGCATATCTGTCATCTTCCGTGTCAAAATACCTCTCTCATTCTTTTCAGTATAAAGAATCAATAAAACCAAAAGACTTTTCAGGCGAGGAGTAAAATTAGAAGTAATGTCATTTCCTTCCTTATCTCTCACATTAAATGTCCCAAGCAAAGATATTGCCGAACGACTACGGTCGAAATAGTTCTCAATGGACTTAGTCACAAGTATATTTTCACCCTCTAATTCTATTTCTTTATTTTCCAGTTTCTTACTCCCTTCCGGTATGTCTCTTATTGCAGTCGGAATATTGTCTGACAGAGATTTCACCTCCTTATTCCGGGACAACCAGAAATATATAACATATCCAAGACCTAATAGCGCCAATGTTCCAACGACAATCCAATACCATGCAAAAGAATCGGCAACAGTTTCTTCTTCAACCTGCATAATGTCAGATTCACTCATCAATGGAGTATTAATAGAATAGATAGACACATTATGCGTACGATCTGTCAAGATCTTATCCATTACCAGAAACAACTTCTGATGAGAGGGCGAAGAATAAAAACTAAAATCACAATCCTGATGAATTACTTCATTACGAATTGGTTTGGAGACTTCTGTCCAAACCGTATCTTTCATTGAAATTTTCCACAAGACTCCACCATCCTTCAGTGCGACTGCATAAAAAGAACTATCCGAGGGTTCAAAATACATAGACGAAGCCATCAACATAGAAACATCTGTCTGTTGCTTCTTCCATACTACCCTCGATTTTTTTGTCTTCAAATTAATGGCATAAAGTTCCGGGTAGAAATGAGAAACCAACTCTTGCTTACCGTATTTATTTCCCCTGCCACCCAAAATGTAAAGTTCATCACCCACCACAGTTATGGCTGATGAGTAACGGGGATTAAGCAAAGGTTCGTAATTAATCTTTTCCAGTTCACCCGTAGCAGCATTCATACGAAACAAATCATTCTGATATCTGTAGAAACCATATCCTCCAAAAAAGTAAAATGATGAGTCGGCAGAATTAAAAGTACGGGCATGATTATAGTAATTAGGTTCTTCTTTATTGCGCTCTGACAGACTCCATCTTTTTGTATCAAAAGAAAAGCAAGAGACACGATTTTGGGACAATGAATAAGACACCAATCGATTACTCAATGTATCAAAAATCAGATGATCTGTAAACTCCATTGCAGGATATCCTCCCTGCACTCCTATTTTATCTACCAAAGTACCTTTTTCGTCCAATACTTCCACCGTTTCCGGTTTCACCAGATAAAACAAGGCATCCAATGCATTAAAAGCCACATCCAATCTTCCGGATATATTTCCCTTATAAATTGATTTCCACTCAATATGATCATCTATCAACCAATAAGGAGATTCAGCGCGTGCTATCGCTCCTTTCATTTCATCAAAGCAAATGTCATTATTGTGTTTCCACAACTTCCATTCACAAGTTTGTTCACCGTCCTGTGACACTTTTACATCCTTTATATTTACGGGTGCCACGTCAGCCAGATATTCAGGAGCATGGCCGAACAACGCTCTTACATGCGTCGAACCACTTAAAGGTACCATTATCGTTGTGTCCTTTCCATTGTAATTCACAGCGATGGAATTATTATTCATATCCATCCGCAGAGAAACGGACACCCATTTCTCTCTTTCAATGGGACTGTCAACAGTGACCATTCCTTCATTAAATACCAGTGCCGGATAATGTCTACGCCCTCCCGCAACGAATGAAAAACGTACTAATTGGTTTGTATTCGTATACAAATGCAATATCGATCCAAAATCAGGCTCATTATTCCGCACCCACATCTGAAAAGAAATGGTAAACTCATTATTTACATCGAAAGGTTTGTCATCATTCAAAGTAAGGGAGGTTCTGTCAACACTGGGAGCGGAATGAGACCTAAAATAGAGTCCACCATTATATATAGAGGCTAATAAATTGCCCCCTGTGAACAGGAAGAGCACAAGCAAGATATATCTGCAACTGTTTTTCATATTTCTAGTTCAAGAAGACATGACAAAGGTATAAAAAAAAGATAAAATCAGTAATAAGATCAATAAAAAGTAACCGGTATTCAACAAAATCATCAAAAACGATTCAATTCTCTATACAAAAGTAATTTCAGTTATAATCACTCCGGTATTATGCAAATAATTAGCATAATACCAGAGTGTATAACTGAACCTATTGAAAAACACCTATTCAAAAACTTTGCTTTTTCCCTTAATCCATTTACCTTTTTTCCGGTTCACCTTAAATAATAGACCCGGGCCGTATCAAAACCGTACTTGCTCCGTACTATCTCCACTCAAAAGTACCTCTACATGGAGATAGTACGGACTTGGTACGGAGCAGGTATGAATCAAGTACGAATCAAGTACGGCACAATCACCTTAGAGTGGGGACAAACCTATTTTTCATTTTGCTTCGGGATTGACAAACATTACTTTCAGAGAAGAAAGGAATTCATTCCTATTATCACATCTGAAGTCACCGCTGAATTCATTCCGATCTCTTTCCCCTATTTTTATACTTATTTTATTCCAACCTTGCAACAAGGGCAGTTCTTTATAAGTAGCCTCGTGTCTGTTTTGTGAAGCAGCAGCGTATGCTTTATCATTAATGGCAAGCTGACATTCTTTAGCTTTCACCACTAACGTAAGTTTCGGCATATTCGGTTCAATCAGCAAATCATCTAAAGGACGCGGACTGAACACATAAATATCCAAAGCCCATCCATCTGCCTTTTTCACTAACTTGTCCTTTGTAGCAACCGGGAATATCAGCTGATTATCACGCAAGAAGAAAACTTCATTTGATTTCACTTCAATCTCATTACAGTCAATACCGGCATTCTTCAGAATTACCCCTAACGTATTATAACCTTTTTCTGAGTTTGTAAACTCTTTCAAAGTACTGATATAGAAGCAGGAAGCATCTTTCCGATATTTCACAAATACAGGAGTAGCTGCTGTACATTCGTACTCACTCCGTACCGTACTGGCTGTTTTAAGTTCCTCCGGACGTTTATTCCAAGCTCTCCAATCAGTTTTACAAGCATTCAGCAATACCTCTCCTTCTTCCACTAAAGCGCCTGTCAGCGAGTACTCTGAAGCATCAGCTCTTTGAAGTTCACAGAAATAGAAATCTGAATTGTTCAAGCCACGTATCCATGATTTCTGAACTGGCAGGAAAGAAGAACGTTTAAGGTTATCCAGAGCCACCGGAAGAGGCAGAATCTTATTGTACACATTCACAGTCTGAGGTGTCAATCCCCAAATCCAAACATCAGCACCTTTAGCTATATTAGCCAACATACTCTTCTTTTCAGCAGCAGACAAAGTATAAGTACCATCCACAATATAAAGCATCCGTGCAGGAACAGTTACTTTAGTCGCAAATTTCACACCTTTCGCATCCAGAATATTCTTCAGCTTACTGTCATCTCCTCCAATGAAAACGACTTCTTTATATTTCTCTGCCGGAGTAGCGGCCGGCGCTTCATATTGTTTCATGTCAATATTGGCATAAGCAGACCAACTAGGATGCCCCGGTGCATTGGCTGCACGCATAGCATCATACATAGGCCACGGATCATACAAAGGCAGACTTGGATCATATCCAGGATTGAATGTAGTGCAATAGGGGCCTACACGTTCCGGTTGCACACCCGGAACACCTTCTTTATATTCTGTAAAGAAGATACCGTCCTTACTTATATCCGGTTGTGTAGTCATATCCTTTTTACCCAACGGCAGTGGTTTCAAGGAATACCATGCCATATTGAAAACCGTGCTATAAGAAGCACCCATATTACGTTGGTTAGCAAGCAGATGATAACATTCATTAGCTAATCCTTCCATACGTCCCAACTGCGATTCGTAAGCTCTTTCACCATTATACTTGGCAACCTGCTCGGGAGTACCGTAATAAGCCATACTATGTTCGCCAATTCCCCAAGGCTTACCAATTTCAACCCAGTGTTTCATTGAATTCATATCACCATAGTGACCAACTGTAACCGGCAATATACCATCTCCATCATCTTCTCCGTCGGCAGAAATCCACGGGCGGGTCGGGTCGTTTGCACGAACGATGTCTCTCCAATCTTCCCAAGCTTTCTTCTGCTGAGGCATCAATTCCGGTCTGTTGTAAACATGCAAAATCACCGGTTTATTTTCATTACTGATACTCCAACCAAAGACAGAGGCATGATTACGGTCTCTGAGTACAAAGCGTTTCAAATGTTCTTTTGATGCTTCCCAGAAGAGCTCAGAATCCAGTTTCGGCCCCCCATCACTCGCCCAGTTAGCAGTTTCATTCAATACACAGATACCCATTTCATCAGCTACATCCATATAGAAACGAGGATATATCTGTGCATGAGGACGGACTGCATTGGCATTCATTCCCTTAATAGCAGTGAACCATGCCCACGCATATCTACGCGTCATTTGCGGAATACCCATAAAGTGCCAGGAATCACCTCTTAACTGATAAGGCTTACCGTTCAAATATTGTGTAGTACCTTGCAATGTCCATTCACGCCATCCGAAACGCTCATATTTCATATCAAGGGTTTCTTTCTTAGCCTGCAATGAAAGCAATACGGCATAAAGATTCGGCTGTTCAGGAGTCCAGTAATTCAACTCACCGGATACCGGAACCTGCAATACAACTTTGCTCGAAGCATTAGCGGGAATAGCCACCTTTACAGGAGCTACTTTCAAAGCTTCCTGACCAAGTTCCCATGCTGGTACAGGAGCCGAGTTTATATCTGTTCCTGCCAGATTCACCCACTCATTGATTTTACCTTGAATCTGTAAGTCAACTTTCTTTTCCGTATTATTCTGCACAGTCACTTCCAGTTCAAGCATATTCTTTGAAACCAACGGTTTCACATATACATCTTCCACATGCACTTTGGGCAATGCCAGCAAATATACATCCTGCCAGATACCGGCAATATGATATCCCCACATAGAACCTGCAGGAACAATGCGGCGACCAATCGTAGAATTGTTTTCAAACAAAGACTGGCTGCGAACTCCCACCCATACTTCAGCTGTCTCACCTGCATTCACTTTATCCGTAATATCTACACTGAACGGAAGGAAAATATCAAAATTCTCTCCCACCTTCTCCTTATTAATATAGATTTCAGTATATCCGGATACAGCCTCAAAATAAAGTTTTATCTGTTGACCATCCCAGTCAGCAGGAATCGTTATAGTTTTCTTCATCCATGCCATTTTCACTTGCTCCCATTCTTTCGGATAAGACGGGTAATTGCGATGATCGGGACCTTCCACATCTCGGTTGGCAAAAGAATTAATATTCCAGGGAGAAGGTATTTTTATGCGGGTTTTGCTCCAAGCCCCTTCTTTAGGTAACGGCAGTTCCGGTGCTATCCCCTTACCTTGCACGTAACTACCCGGCAAAGCCACAGGTTGGAAGTCCCAGTAACCATTCAGGCAAACTTCTTTCCTATACTCCTTTTCTGTCCTATTTACAAGACCCTCACTTGGTGCAAACGGGAAATTATACACCAATTTACCATCGCTCGATGTGGTTTGCCCCACTGTCTTTCCCGGTAGCAAGAACAAAGCCGTCAGCAAGCTTAATAAAATTGCATTTCGTTTCATTTAAGAATACTATTAATTAGGTATTAGACATATTTGTTTTCCTGTTTGCAAAGTAAACGGGGCAGCATTAAAAAGTAAGCCGAAACAGAATTAATATTGAATTAAAAACATATTAATCCTCCATATTTCAGCACTTTTCGATTAATAGATGATTTTTTCTGCAATCTTTGTACCTTTGTCATATGTACTAATACAATAGCTATGGACAAATTTAATATAAAAGACAGTCACCCCAATATTTCCAGGCTCGAAAGATTATTTCTGGAAGAAGGGGTACTTACTAAATTCAAGAAGAATGAATATCTGGTACAGCAAAATGAAAAAACAAATCAGATAGGTTTTATCATGTCCGGCATGTTCCGCTTATCACATATAGATGCAGACGCCAATGAATGGATTGTTGGTTATAGCTTCGTCAACGATTTCGTCTGCGACTATCCTTTTTTATAAAACAGGCAACTTCTACGGTCAATATACAGGCTACTACCGAATGTGAAGTTTATCTTCTTAGCTTAAACCATGTTTGCCGAGATATACCAACGCTTATTAGGTTTCTATTGCGATAGTCCCGAACAACGTTACCAGTCATTAATGAAACGATGTCCCGATTTGCAAGAAAAACTTTCTTTAAAAGAAATAGCCCAGTTTCATAAAGTGCTTGTTATGGTATGGTTTTATGACTGAAGATGACAAAATGCACATCAACCAATATATCATAAACAGACTCAAAGAAGAAGATATTAAAGAATATACTTGCGTTGAGCTAATAATGAATTCAATAAGGAAAGATACGATTATCTGTAATCCGGGAATACCAGGTAGTGGCATCTTAGCTACAAATTTATCTCAAGAATCCAATACCACGATTTTGGAATATAGCAATATGTTGGTCTGCATCTACAGCAACATTAAATATAAGGATTACGATGGAAAATTGTATAGAGACAGGATAAAGTAAACATATCAACATAAAAAAAGGCTATCTATCCCAGACAGCCAATCTTTTGTTAACCTTAAATCTAATACTATGAAAAACACATTGCAAAGATACGGACTTTGAGGATATCTCCAAATTTTCAGGTCCAGACAGGGGTATTTATAACATGGTTTAATAGAATAAAGGAGGTTGTTAACTATTTAGATTCATTATGTTAACGATTAACATAATTCAAATAATATGTTAAAGAAGAGATCTAATAATGCTTTTTACTTCCCAAGAATCATTGCTCTTTTTCACCTTCAGCCTCCAAATCTTTGATTTCTCTGTTTAGAAAGACGGATAAGATAGTTCTCAGAACAACTATACCACCTAAAATTGCCAGTTCATTCAAAGTTGGTTCCAGTACGGTTTTTAAGATATCTGATGCGATAAGAAATTCAAGTCCAAGTAGCAAATAAGTTCCGAAAGTAGCCCGTAGCTTCCGGATATTGGTAGTTGAGTACTTGCCCGTGAATCTTTTAAACTCATTGACCAGAAAAGAAATTATCCCAATTAATGCCCCATAAGTGACGATGAGAAGACTTGTCACACTGATTATAGTGGCTAATGCATTTAAGAACGTAGTAAGCATGTAGATTGAAGTTTATTAATATAACATCGTAAAAAGCTTTAATGTTTGAATTTTAAGGAAATCCCACTCAATTGCACAAAAAGACAGCAATTCTGAATGATATTCCATTCGCAGAGACTCAAATTTCACCTATTTTTGCACCAACAAAGAATTAAGGTTATAGAAAGATGAATAAACACACATTTTACAGCTATCTGATTTTAGGAATGACATTCGCATTTGTTTTCTCAGCACAGGCTCAGAATAAGGTATCTGCACCGATGAAGGATGTCAACCAGGTGATTGACAATACACTGGACAGTTTGAATAAGGCCCGTACAGCAAGACCTGTAGCCGGTTCAAGCCGGAAAGGAAATAATCCCATTCTGTTTTTGGTGGGTAACTCTACCATGCGTACCGGAACCTTGGGAAATGGGAACAACGGTCAATGGGGCTGGGGATATTATGCCGGTGATTATTTCGATTCAGACCAGATTACCGTAGAAAACCATGCATTAGGAGGAACAAGTAGCCGTACGTTCTACAACCGTTTCTGGCCAGATGTTATAAAAGGGGTCCAAGCTGGCGATTGGGTGATCATCGAACTGGGACATAATGACAATGGCCCTTATGACAGCGGGCGCGCACGCGCTTCCATACCGGGAATCGGTAAAGATAGCCTGAATGTAACCATCCAGGAAACCGGAGTGAAGGAAACTGTATATTCCTATGGAGAATATATGCGTCGCTTCGTGCAGGATGTAAAGGCGAAAGGTGCCCACCCTATCCTGTTCTCACTGACTCCCCGCAATGCTTGGGAAGATAAAGACAGTACAATTATCACACGCGTCAACCAAACTTTCGGCCTGTGGGCCAAACAAATAGCCGAAGAACAAGAAGTACCTTTTATAGACCTGAATGATATCACCGCATCCAAATTTGAGAAATTCGGCAAGGAAAAAGTGAAATATATGTTCTACTTAGACCGCATCCACACCAGTGCCTTCGGGGCAAAAGTGAACGCAGAATCTGCAACTGAAGGTATCCGAAACTATGAAAGGTTAGAACTGGCCAACTATTTGAAACCGGTTGAGCAGGATACAATTACCGGTTCCAGCCGGAAAGAAGGATGCCCGGTGGTATTCACTATCGGTGACAGTACGGTAAAGAATAAAGATGATGATAAAGACGGTATGTGGGGATGGGGAAGTGTAATAACTGAGATATTTAATTCAAAGAAGGTATCTGTAGAAAATTGTGCCATGGCCGGACGCAGTGCCCGCACTTTCTTAGACGAAGGACGCTGGGACAAAGTGTATGATGCACTTAAACCGGGAGATTTCGTACTCATCCAGTTCGGACATAATGACGGAGGAGATATCAATATCGGAAAAGCCCGTGGTGAATTACACGGTTCGGGAGATGAAAGCAAAGTCTTTCTGATGGAAAAGACCGGAAAATACCAGGTAGTCTATACTTTTGGCTGGTATCTCCGCAAGTTCATCAGGGATGCACAAGAAAAAGGAGCAATCCCGATTGTATTGAGTCACACGCCCCGCAATAAGTGGAAAAACGGACAAATAGAACGCAATAGCGAAAGTTACGGTAAATGGACACGTGAAGCGGCAGAAGCAACCGGAGCCTGCTTTATTGATCTGAATAAAATATCCGCAGATAAACTCCAAAAGATGGGGCCCAAGAAATCAGCTGTTTTCTATAATACAGATCATACACATACATCTTTGAAGGGTGCGCGAATGAATGCCCAAAGTATAGCCGAAGGGTTAAAAGTTACGGACTGCCCGCTGAAGAAGTATCTGAAATAAAAGCGATACGGAAACATTGCAGAAGTGTCGGAAATAAAAACTAAGAATAGAAAATAAAATAGACAAGGTTAATTAATCCAAAAGAATAGCTTCATCAAACAAATAATCACTTCTTTTGCTCCCGTCAAAAAACAAAACCGGACCATAAATGAGCAATAAGATTGATATAAAAACCTTGGAGGCTTTACGACAAGATAGTCATGAGGCCTTCGAGGAGGTTTTTATCACTTATTACGGTAAAACAAAAGCCTTTATCCAAGACTACATCAAATCGAGTCCGGATGCTGAAGAACTGACAGAGGATTTATTTGTAAACCTCTGGATGAACCGCCACTCTGTCGATATCTCCAGATCATTTGATTCTTACCTGCATACAATTGCCAGAAATTCTGCCATCAACTTTCTGAAGCATAAATATGTAGAGGATACTTATCTGAGTAGTGTCCAGCAGCAGGAATGTAGTTCTACTTCGGAAGAAGATCTGATAGCCAAAGAACTCGGATTACTAATAGACGACACGGTAGAAAAAATGCCGGAACAACGGAGAAAGATATACATGCTAAGTCGCAACGAGGGCCTAAGCAATGAAGAGATAACCGTACGACTGAATACTACCAAGAGAAATGTGGAAAGTCAGTTAAGCCTCGCTCTGAAAGAGATACGGAAAACTATTTCATACTTCTTCTTATTACTGGCATAATGGTATGGTAATGAATCTGTGGTGAATAAATTCATAACAGAAAAGAGACAAACAACATACAATATTACCTTTTGGTCAAAAGTTCTTCCTCTTTATACCCGGTTCGCATTTCCTTCGCTCCTATACGAGGAACAAAATAGCGAAGTTGGTACGAGGAGGGTACGAAGAAGATACAAGCCAGGTACGAGGCAGATAGTTCTGTTCTTTTTCTCGTTTATTCAGGTAGCCCCCTATTTCTAAAAAGAAAAAATAGGAAAAAGATTCATTTACTTACTGAGTTTTTCATCCGTTGACTGTATATATAGTAAATGCAACAGAATGGAGAAAAATAATATTGTTAGAATCATCGGAACATATTTATCCGGCCGCTTCTCTCCCGAAACGGAAGAGAAGGTTCAGAAATGGATCATTAAAGATAGAGACACTGAAGAAAAAGAAAAAGCTTCATTGGAATATTGGGATCAATTGGAGGCAAAAACAGACCCGGACACTAAACTTGCATTAGACAGAGTAAACCAAAAGATCGGTTATAAGAAAATAGTGCCCCGACCTTTCTATCAAAAACGAATGAGCATCGCGGCAGCCTTGATTCCGCTACTGATTATTGCAGGAAGTTATCTGTACTATATTTCCACGAAGGATAAATGGGTTGAGATATCTGTTGCATACGGTGATAAAAAACACTTCCTATTGCCTGATAGCTCCGAAATATGGCTGAATGCAGGAACAGCGATCAAATACCCGGAAAAGTTCTCGAAAACACAGCGCCTTGTGTACCTTGACGGTGAAGCCTATTTTTCTGTTCGGAAAGATGTAGCGAAACCGTTTATTGTAGAAACGTCCCAACTTTCAGTCAAAGTATTAGGAACCCGATTCAATGTAAAGGCATACACTGATGATGAACTGGTGACCACTACCCTGACAAGTGGCAAAGTTGAAGTCACCCCTCCCGTTCAAGGCTCGCAGATACTGAAACCTAATGAACAGTTGACGTACGATAAAAAAACATCCGCCGTCAACATTACCGAAGTTTCTCCAACCGATGCAGATGGCTGGATCACGGGAAAACTGATATTTACCGATGCGCCTTTCACCGAAATCCTGCAAACATTAGAGAGACGTTATAATGTAACTATCAATCATACAATGAACGTTCCCGCCTCCAAACGATATACCGTCCGGTTCCTGAAAAATGAAAATCTGGAAGAAGTTCTGCCTGTATTGAGTGAGATGATCGGCTTCAGTTATCAGATACAGAGAGACAAAGTAGAACTAATCAAAAAACAATAAAAAGAAACTGCCTATGAAGAAAAGGAACCGGATTGCAGCTTGAGACCCTCAACCCGGTTCTGAAATGCTAATGCTCCATCAAACCGTAAAGTAAAACAAAGTATTAACTATACAAAGATAATGCAAATTGAGTGCAGAACTTTCATGCTTGCATGAAAAAGTTATGCCGAAATGCAGCTTATCTTATAAAAACATACAACAATGAATCGAATAACCATTAATAAAGAAACAGACAAGATACTCCTTTTTTTATTTTTTGCCTTTCTCTCATTGAATGCCACAGCACAGAATGACAGAAAGCCAATCACTATACAGAATAAAAACATATCACTGAAAGAAGCTTTTACCGAGATAGAACTACAAACCGGATATAGCATAGCCTATGAATTATCGGCCGTAGATGTAAAGAGAAAAATATCCCTGTCTTTAGAATCCCAAAGCATTGACAAGGCGTTAGCGCAAATTTTGAAAGACACCCGCTATTCGTACAAAATAACAGGCTACCATATCATTATCACTCCATCCGGCAACGAACTACAGAAATCCACCAAGGAAAAAACAGAGAAACCTACCCAAACAGTCAGAGGAATTGTACTGGATTCCAAAACCAATGCACCCATAGAGTTTGCTACTGTAAGAATTATGAATGTCGGCTCTTTGGGCAGCACAACAGACAGTCTGGGGAGATTTCGGATAGACAATGTTCCTGTGGGACGATGCAATATACAAACCTCCTATGTAGGATATAATGCCAATATTTTCAATGAGATACCTGTAACCTCTTCCAAGGAAGTTTATATGGAAATCACTCTGGATGAAAACATTCACTCGTTGGCGGAAGTCGTCATACAACCGGAGATAAAGAAAGATAAACCTCTGAATGCAATGGCCATTACCGGCGGACGCATGATCAGCATGGAAGAAGCAGGCAGGTTTGCCAATGGTTTTGATGATCCGGCACGTCTGAGTTCCGCATTTGCAGGTGTGGCAGGAGATGTGGGAACCAACGCTGTAGCTATCAGAGGAAATTCACCCCAGTTTACCCAATGGAGGTTGGAAGGGGTAGAAATCCCCAATCCGACTCACTTCGCCGACCTTACCGGACTGGGTGGGGGCTTTCTTTCGGCCCTGAGTACACAGGTGATCGGTAACTCCGATTTCTACAACGGTGCGTTCCCTTCCGAATACAGCAATGCGCTATCAGGTATCTTCGACATGCAAATACGAAATGGCAACAATCAGAAGTATGAACATACATTTCAGTTAGGTATTCTGGGTATTGACCTAGCATCGGAAGGCCCGATAAGCAGGAAGCATGGAAGTTCCTATATCTTCAATTACCGCTTCTCCACCACTTCCTTGGCTACAGGAAATGATATGAATCTGAAATATCAGGACTTATCATTCAAATTAAATTTTCCTACCCGGAAGGCCGGAACTTTCTCTATCTGGGGAATCGGGCTGATTGACCGTTATAAGCCGGAAGCCATCGACCGTGATGAATGGGAAACACAAGGTGACCGGCAGTCCGGAAATACAGCTTTTGACAAAGCGGCAGGAGGACTTACACACAAGTATCTCATCAATGCAGATACGTATATCCGTTCTTCATTAGCCGCCACTTACTCGAAAGATCGCACGAGAGCTGATCAGATAACAGAAGATGACAAACTGGTCCATGTAGGAGATATCCGGAATTCCAAATGGGATATAGTCTTTAATTCCTATCTGAACAAGAAATTCAATTCCAACCATATCATCCGGACAGGTATCACAGTTACAGGGCTCCAATATGACTTGGATTACAAAATCAGTCCTAATTTCGGTTTAGATGTACCTATGGAACAGATTTCAAAAGGGAATGGAGGAAGTTGTGTGCTCTCGGCATACAGCAGTTCTGTCATCAACCTAAGTAACCATCTTACTACCAGTCTGGGCATCACCGCACAGTACTTCACCCTGAATAAGAACTGGACCGTAGAACCCAGAGCAGCCCTTAAATGGAGCTTTAATCCAAAACACGCCTTGGCACTGGCATACGGTCTGCACAGTCGCAGGGAAAAGCTTGACTACTACTTTGTGGAACAGGAAGCCAACGGAAAAACCGAATCCAACAGATACCTGGATTTTTCAAAGGCTCATCACTTCGGGCTTACATACGAGTGGAACATCAACTCGTACATGCACTTAAAAGTGGAACCCTATTATCAATATCTATTCCGAATACCTGTTGAAGAGAATTCTTCCTTTTCCATCATCAACCATCAGAGTTTCTATCTGGACAGGATATTAAAGAATAGAGGCTCCGGAGTGAACTACGGTATAGACATTACATTAGAGCAATACATGAAAAATGGTTTTTACTATATGATAACGGCTTCTCTTTTTAAATCAAAATACAAAGCCGGAGATAACATCTGGCGTAATACACGGTTGGACAAAAACTATCTCCTGAACATACTTGCCGGAAAAGAATGGATGGTAGGACGTAATAAACAAAATGTACTAAGTCTCAACGGGCGTATCTTTTTCCAAGGTGGTGACCGATATACCCCTGTAGATGAAGGTAAAAGTATGATAGAACATGATATTAAATTTGATGAAACCAGAGCTTACAGCAAGAAGTTTGATCCCTCCATCAACGGTGACATCTCTTTCAGTTATAGAATTAATAAAAAGAAAATATCTCATGAGTTTTCTATTAAAATGCTAAATGTAGGTATGCGCACAGGAATGCACTTTTACCAGTACAACGAAAAAACTCATAAGATAGAGAAAAAAGACGGATCGGGATTGATACCGAATATCAGTTATAAAATTTACTTTTAGTACATAAAAGAGAACAATCATTGTTTGCACTGTTATCCCAATAAAAGCAAAGAAGATGTATTTGGAAATTTCCCGATACATCTTCTTCTTTCTATTTACTCAGAGCATCCTCAACGGAATACTCCCATCATCCGATAATAATTCTCTATCAGCTTGTTGAAAATCTTTTCACCTGCTCCGACTTCAATAAGCCACGATCCTTCATCTGCTCCGAAGCCACCATAAGCTGCCGATCGAATATCAGGCAGATACATCGGCCATCTTCCGTTGTTCCAGGTATATCCGAAGAAGAAAGGAATAACATGATTGGGTTGCATTTCCCGTTTCCAATCAATCTGGAACTTGATGAAAGGTTCACCGGGAACAGTGGCAATGGCAATACGGTTATTAATGGATATTACGGAGAAATGCACATTATACTTCAGGTTCTTGTCATGTCTGCCGATAAAATGCAGAGAGTCAGTCTTCACCTTGATATTGGGTACATCATACGGGTTCGGATATATTTCTTTGGCCAGTTTAACGGCTTCAATAGAAAGCAATTTACCCATACGGTCTATCAAATCATAATTGGACGGGCGAGGGTCATCCGGCCCGGTACGTCCGCCATCCTTAAATAAAGGTGCCTGGTTTCCTGCACCGCCTTGTACAAAGAGGCAATATACCTGATTGTTAAAAGCTTCTTCCGTATATTTAGTGGCATAACCCACATAGTCGGCAGAGATTTCAAAGTTATTCCAGGCCACATCCGGATGGCAGGCATAATTCATTAGAATTACTTTCGGATTGCCTTTCGTGTCCTCCAGTTTAATAACACCTACAGAATTATCAACAGGCCCATGAGGAATACGCTCCGGATTCACCGCCCTGTAGTGGTCATCTCCTACCCATGATTCGCGGGCGCGACCGTCTTCACGAAGAAGCAACCGGTTGAAACTTAATTGAGGAAAACTACGATAACCGGCTGAAATACGAGCCTCGAACATAGAAGAAGAAGCCTGTTTCAAAGCTTTGGTTATCTGAGCATCGAGCCATTCCTTGGGCCCTGCCTCACCGGAATGTGTATGCTGGGGACAGAAATAGACTTCCTGCAAACCAAATTGCTTTTTTAGTTTCTCGGCTAACGGAACATTACTGTACATAACCAAATCCAGAGAGACAAAAGCAATACGCGAAGCTCCCGCTTCAAGAATAAGAGTTCGTGCATAGAGTGAATCGTGAACCGGATAGCGGGGATTAGGCGGGGTTATATTCACTTTGCCGGTACCAGCCATTAACTTTTCTGCAGCGTTGGTATTCACTGTAGAAAAAACACCTAACAGCACTAATAGTGCTGTCAACCAAAAGCTTTGTGTTTTCATTTGAATTACATTTATCAGATTCATACTAATTACTTTTTTCATGGTATTATTACTTTTTAAATTTACTTTTACGCTATTATTCGGCAATAATACACGAGGAGTATTAATAAAGCTATTAATTCTCTATTAACTTAGAGAGGAATTATTATTTTTTGTATGAACTAACCGTTCATAACAGACGTTATATTAATAGAACTTTAAATACCAACGATCATGGAAAAGTATCTGATTCATAGTAATGAGTTGCATTTCATCAACAAGGAACGCATTCACAGGGAAGTAGAGAAAATGGTAGAGTCATTAGACATGGCAGCAGGTTCCACCAAAGGATTCGACCTGTATACCGTAGTAGAAAGTTATTTCACTGACCTCGAAAAGCGAAGGGAAATCAATCGCTTACTGCATATAGAGAAAGATGAATGTGAAGCCATAGAGGAAGAACTCGGAGTATATGAAATGTGATTTACAATAAAAACTATCACGAGTATTAACTATAATGAATAAAGGGCATAACAACAATTTGTCATGCCCTTTATTCATTTATGGTTATCAATTCCAGACCACTATCAATCCTTTGCCTGATGTACCGTCAGTTGTGGGAAAGGGAAACCGATACCCTCCTTATTGAATACAGAGTAGATGGTCTTGTTCATATCGAAATAAACTCCCCAATAGTCCTCACTCTTCACCCAGGCACGGATAATCACATTCACGCTACTGGCATCCAGTGCATGAAGGGCTACAAAAGGAGCCGGATCACTAAGAATCCGCTTATCTTCGGCAATGATACGACGGGTAGTTTCTTCCACCTTATCAAAATTTTCGCCATACTCCACACCGATTATCCATTCTACACGACGGGTAGCTTCACGACTGTAATTAGTCACAGTACCACTGCTCAACGCACCATTCGGGATATAAATAATCTTATTATCACCGGTAGTCAGAATCGTATGGAAAATCTGGATCTCACGAACCGTACCCGTGATGCCTTGGCTTTCAATCAAGTCACCTACTTTATAAGGACGGAGCAGCAATACAATCAGACCACCTGCAAAGTTCTGCAAGTTACCGGACAATGCCATACCGATAGCCACACCGGCGGATGCCAGCAAGGCAGCAAATGAAGTTGTTTCTACTCCTAATTTACCGATAACGGCAATAATCAATAAGATAGTCAGCAAGATGTTCACCAAACTCTTTACAAAACTCTGGATACTGGCATCCACATGCCGCTTAGCCAACAACCGGGCCACCATTTTATTAAGGAAAGATATCAGGAAACGTCCTACTATGAAAATCAGCACAGCGCTGATGATATGACCACCTGCATTTACTCCCCAGTCTATCAGTTGTTGGAGAAAGACCTGCAATTTACTAAAACCATCTTCTACAACAGTTTCGGCAGCAGGAGCTGCCGCTTGCAATAATAATAACATAATATTTGTTCGTTTGAAGTTAATAATTACACTTTACCAGCAGGATTAAAAAATACCCACCGGCCTACAAAATTAACAAATATTTCCGGTTATCGTTCACTCGATTTGCGTGTTTCAGCGAAAACACTTAATTTTGCCCCCGATTTCAACTAAGGGGTGCCCTAATATGACGGGCTGAGATCATACCCATTAACCTGATCCGGGTAGTGCCGGCGGAGGGAAAAGAAGAAAAGCTCCCTTTTTCTGTATTCATCTTTAATAGTTAAAATTGTAATGAGAAAACATGCAATGGCGGCCTGCCTGTTAATGGCAACGCTGGGTGTCTGTGCGCAGACGCATGAGAAAGACAGCTTGCGGGTGATAAGCCTGCAGGAAGTAGAAATTATCTCTACCCGTGCCACGGGAACCACACCTGTGGCGTTTACCAATGTCAGTAAAGAACAACTCAAGAAGCAGAATTTCGGGCAAGATATTCCCTATCTGTTGTCATTTACTCCGTCAGTACTGACAACGAGCGATGCAGGTGCAGGTATCGGTTACACGAGTATCCGGGTACGCGGAACAGATGCTACACGCATCAACGTAACCACTAATGGTATACCCATGAACGATGCGGAAAGTCATTCTATCTTTTGGGTTAATACTCCCGATCTTGCCTCTTCGCTTCAGGACTTGCAGATTCAACGGGGCGCAGGAACTTCCACTAATGGTGCCGGAGCGTTCGGTGCCAGTATCAATATGAAAACACAAGGAATTTCGCCCACACCGTATGCGGAGTTTTCCGGCTCTTACGGCTCATTCAATACACATAAAGAAACCGTAAAAGTAGGTACGGGGCTCATTAATGGACGCTGGGGATTCGATGCACGTTTATCTAATATCCACAGTGACGGCTACCGTGACCGCGCCAGTGCTGACTTGAAGTCTTACTTTGTACAAGGCGGATATTATGGAGACAAGACCACTATTAAATTCATCACCTTCGGAGGAAAAGAAGAGACCTATCATGCTTGGGATGGCCTGGATAAGGAAACACTGGAAAACGACCGCAAATATAATCCCAATGGCGCCATAGAAGATGATAATGGAAATGTAATCGGATTTTATGATAACCAGATAGATTATTATCGCCAGACGCATTATCAATTATTATTAAATCAGATATTGTCTCCTTCGTGGAAATTGAACATAGCGCTACACTATACAGACGGCTACGGTTATTATGAGGAATATAAGAATAAGCGTACGCTGGTAGAATATGGCTTGGTACCCTTTGAAACAAACGGTACTACTATAGAGAAATCAGACCTTGTACGCCGTAAACTGGTAGACAGCCGTTTCGGTGGTGGAGTATTCTCTTTCGATTATAAAGGGGACAAATTGGATGCATCCATCGGCGGTGGCCTGAATTATTACAAAAACACCCATAACGGTAAGGTGGTATGGGTAAAGAATTATCTGGGTGAACTGAATCCTGACCATGAATATTATCGTAATATCGGACGGAAAACGGATGGCAACATCTACGCTAAGATAAATTATGAAATACTGGATGGAGTTAACTTCTATGCCGATATGCAATATCGTTATCTGCGCTATAAGATAAACGGCAATAATGACAAATGGGACTGGACTGCTGATCCGGCACATCTGCAACCGCTGAATATTGACGAAGATTTCAGCTTCTTCAATCCTAAAGCCGGCATATTCTGGAAGATAAACAACAATAATAATCTTTATGCCTCTTTCAGTGTGGCAAATAAGGAACCGACACGCAATAACTATACTGATAACTTATTTGCCGCACAGCCCAAATCAGAGCGGATGTTCGATTACGAAGTGGGATATACGTTCCGTAAAGGTTGGTTCAATGCAGGCGTCAATCTGTACTACATGGATTACAAGAATCAATTGGTACTGAACGGGCAATTGAATGAAATTGGCGAAGCCGTAGCAGAGAACGTGAAGGACAGTTATCGTATGGGTCTTGAGCTGATGGCAGGTGCACGCATCACAAACTGGCTGCGTTGGGATATAAACGCAACATGGAGCCGTAACCGCATCAAGAATTATACAGAATATCTAAGTGATGTGAATGAGGACTGGAAAGATATGTATAGTGAAAGCTGGGGTATCTCTCAGACAACCCGATATATTGGCACTACTCCCATCTCCTTTTCACCGGACTTTATGGCAAATAGCCTCATTTCTTTGGATTATAAAGGTTTTAATGCATCTTTGCAAACGCAATATGTCAGCAAGCAATATTTAAACAATGCTCATCAAGAGGACTGTACACTGGATGCTTATTGTGTGAGCAACCTGAATCTCGGATATACTTTCAAACTGAAAGGATTGAAATCTGTTAATGTAGGCGTGACGATTTATAACCTGTTTGACGAAACATACGAAAGCAATGGTTATGCATCGGGAAGTGCCGTATACGAAGGTCATGGAAAGAATCAGATAAAGGACAAAGACAGTAAACTGCTCTATACTTCCAATTACGCAGCCTACTATCCTAATGCAGGTATCAATGCGCTGGCACATATCACATTGAGTTTTTAAAGCATGGAACAAACTCTCGAAATTATCGGAACCATCGTCGGGCTTGTCTACCTCTGGTTAGAATACCGGGCGAGTATCTACCTTTGGATAGCGGGCATCATCATGCCTGCTATCTACATTTTCGTCTATTACGATGCCGGACTGTATGCTGACTTCGGAATAAATATCTATTATCTGGGGGCAGCCGTCTACGGTTGGATGATGTGGAAATACGGCAGTTTTGTAAGACGAAAACTGCATCTGCATATCAAAGAAGGACAGCAGGAACTTCCCATTACCCGTATGCCAATGAAATATTACCTGCCCCTCGGCATTGTATTCGCCGTTACTTTTGTCGGCATTGCCTGGATACTCATTCGTTTCACCAATAGTAATGTACCCTGGCTTGATTCTTTCACCACTGCCCTCAGTATTGTAGGCATGTGGATGCTGGCACGTAAATATGTAGAACAATGGTGGGCATGGATTGTGGTAGACATTGTCAGTGCAGGACTCTATGTTTACAAAGACCTCAATTTCACGGCAGGACTGTATGCTCTTTATACAATAATCGCTATCTTTGGCTACTTCAAATGGAAGAGGATGATGGAAAGAGTGGTAGAGTGATAAGGTGATAAAAGAAACAATGATGAAAGAAAATAATAATAAGAATTCAGTGGAACTCTGTGTTCTCTGTGGTGAACCGGAAGCAGTAATTTTAGCCAATGGTGATTATCCAACCCATCCTATACCTTTGCAAATACTGGCAAACGCTCCTTATATCATTTGTTGTGATGGCGGTGCAGATGCTTATATAGATCGCGGCAATGTACCTGATGTTATTATCGGTGACGGAGATTCCCTGAGTGAAGAAAACCGCCGGAAATATAGCCATATTCTTCATTGTGTCTCCGACCAGGAAACCAACGACCAGACCAAAGCCGTAAACTTCCTTTTATCACAAGGCAAAAAAAACATCGCTATCGTAGGAGCCACAGGCAAACGGGAAGACCATACTTTAGGAAATATCAGCCTGCTCATTGATTATATGCGTACCGGAGCTCATGTCCGCATGCTGACCGATTATGGTATTTTCATTCCCTGCCATGATACCTGTTCTTTTCCCAGCCAGCCAGGTCAACAGATTTCAATCATAAACTTTGGTGCCCACAACCTGCGAGGCGAAGGCTTGGTATACCCTCTCAGTGACTTCACCAACTGGTGGCAAGGTACACTGAACGAAAGCACGGAAACTAAATTCACCATTCACGCAAAAGGGGAATACTTGGTAGTGATAAACTATTAGTTCATTTTCTCCTCTCAGCTACCTCCACAAAATACACACTCAGACATATCATCCCGATAGCCACCCCCTGTTCCCAGGTAAAGCGGTCTTGTCCCACGATATAAGAAACGACGGTCGTCACAATCAGTATCAGATAGCCATACATGGCCACCACGGTCGTCTTCAGATATTTCAATCCGATGGGCATCAACCAATAACTAAGATAAGTAGGGAAAATAAGGATGAATGCCAGAACCACCCACGGCATCCAATGCCAGGTTCCATGTGCTGCGTCGGTGAACAACGGCGCGTCCCAGCCCAGGATAGTAGATATCACCAGACCGGACAGCGCCGCGCCCCCAAACACATATTTCATTACGGTCACCAAGCCGATCTCTTCCAGCAATTTCTTACTCAGAATCAGATAAATGGCAAAGAACACCGAACTGAGCAGGCACAACATATTACCTGTAAAGGCATCATGTGCCAAGTCATCGCTGCCTTGAGTCAATATACACAGCAATGCACCACCGAAACCGAGGGAAATACCGATAATTTTCATCAGTGTAGCCCGCTCGTGCAGAAAGAGAACGGAGATAAGAAATACCCAGATAGGTTGCAGGGAATTGAATATGGCACTACTGACGGGTGTCGTCTTACTGATACCCAGCAAATAGCAGAACATAAAACCATACATACCGAATGCTCCCAGACAAAGTAACCCGATACGCTGCCGCCGTGTGATAGGTGCTTCTTTCACAAACCAGCCTGTCACCCAGAACGCTATAGCAGCAAAAGTACAACGCACCGTGACACCCGTCAATGCACCCATCCACACGGGCAGCAGGAATTTCAGGGCATTCATATTCAATCCCGCCAATATACGCGAGCCTACCAAACTTAAATTGGCTTCCAGTTTCTTATCTTTCATTCGGATATCGCAATTTTGGTTTCAAGGCAGAGAACGCAGGGAAAAGAAAATTGTTCAACGTGCATGGATATTCCAAAACTATTCGTATCTTTAGGATGTTCTATGAAAAACAAAAAAGGATAGCCCTATGAAAAGTAAAGAAAAAGACACACTGCGTAGCGAAACCCAAGATGAACCTAAGAGCAAAGAACAAGTGCTCACATTCTCTCATCAACTGCGCCGGGAGATTGAAACTGCCTGCCGCCAATTGGATAACCGCGAAGGACAAAATAACTTAACAATAAACAAGGAGGTAGCAGAATGGCTAAGCAAGTAATATGGTCACTCGTCGCCAAGAAACAGTTGAAGGAAACATTCCAGATACTAAAATTGAAGAATGGGAATAATGAGGTTAGTGAAGTGCTCTATGTACAATTACAGAACATATTACACCGCATCAGCATGAATCCGTTCATCGGACAAACAACAGAAGTAGAAAATATACGCTACATCATTCCTCACCCGGGATATACACTTTTCTATCGACATAGCCTCAAGAAGATAGAAGTTGTTGTATTATGGGACAACCGACTAAAAATGGGGGAACTGAAGGTAATCCCTAAAAAGGAATGAGATGTAAAAAAAGTAACGGATTATGATTGAACAAATTCCATCGCATGCCATGCATACCATCTTTGTGTGAACTCATCACCCAAGTTGTATCGACTGGCAACATTACGCACTGTCTCTAAATTCAAATTATCAGGCAAACGGAGAAGTGCGTTTGCAGCACAAAGATTTTTATATTCTTCATCAAGAATAATCCTTTTACGGAGAGACAGGTTATCATCTCCGATATAGGTTTTGTGACTTATCATGCGTTCTGACACCAGTCTGCCAATCATGACACCTTGCTCTGATATAAAATAGTATGAATTATCAGGTTGCCTGACATAAAGAGTATTATTATTTTTCAAGCTAAAATACTCAAATGCATTATAATTACCAGTTTCCAGATTATAATACCTGAGGTAACGTTCTCTGTATCTCTGCATAAAATGTGGAGTATACTCCAGAACAAGAGGATTTCTATTGCTCGATAATGCAATATATCCACAAGTTTCCTGACCGGTTATCGGAGCGTAAATAAGAAATGTAAAACCTTCATTGAGAGCAAGAAAGGCAATAGTCCAAGAATTGTTCCGCTTTGTTGTGACTACTATTCTTTTAATAAATCTTCCAATAAAGTGTTCTTGCCTGTAACGCTTTCCGCAACGATCCATAAATAAATCGATTTTGGTCTGCAATATTGAAAAATCTTTCATTGCTTCAGCACATAACTCTTCGGACGACATTGACGATACAAACATGTTTTTATCTTGTTTATGGTTAATGCGAACCAGAAATTGAATAAATGCC
>NZ_EQ973486.1:54164-77750 GCF_000158035.1 Bacteroides cellulosilyticus DSM 14838 | reverse complement strand
CCATTATAAGTCTATTTCAACTCCTTGTTCGCAATATTAATGAATATGGGTACAAAGGTATAAAAAAACAATCCAACATAGTTGGCAGAGGCCTTTTTTCATGTTATAATAATATTATCCTTGAGTAGTTACTGATTTTCTGTCAAGAGCAGATTTATGCATTCTTAACTCTGGCAAGTGGTTTATCACTGTTGTCCATAGTAGCATACCTCTGAAACAGATGGTCTGAATCCCCCGAACACATCATGTGTTTCATGCAAACAGATGATGCGTTTGCCACAAGTAGATGGTGTGTTTTCCACAGTTGAATAAGGCAAATGCCACATTCTAACCGGGTAAATGCCACACTATTTGCCTGTTAGAGTGTGGCATTTTAGTCATTAAGATGTGGCATTCGGGAAGATCAAATGTGGCATTTCAGATGGGATAAAAAAAGAGAGGAGAAGCAATGCCCCTCCTCTTATGCTAATTTAAACTTGAATCTGAGTTAAAATTACGGTTACAAATATACTATATTGAAACACCAAAGTCAAGCTTTCGGATCTTTATTTCTTCCTGCTTAAAGAAATTCCGCTTCTTATAGCGACAATAGATAGCTTTTAAAATCAGCAAATTCCTTTGTCATCGACAGACTTTGCTTTTCACCTTGCATAAAAGCTTTCAGTTTCGCAGGAATCTCTACGGTTTCGCCGATAATACCTTCCACCGTTTCGAGGAATTTTGCCGGATGCGCAGTCTCCAGGAAAACACCAGTTTCACCTGGTTTCAATCCTTCTTTCAGAGCACGGAAACCACAGGCTCCATGTGGATCAAGCAGGTAATGACATTCCTTCCACGTTTCACGCATCGTTTCGGCAATCTGTTCATTAGTATAAGTAGTACCACTGATTTCAGTAGAAATGGCCGCATGACTACCTCCATAAAGATCGAGCACACGCGCAAAGTTACTCGGATCGCCCACATCCATAGCATTGGCAATGGTAGCGATAGAAGGACGTGGAGTATAAACTCCGGTTTGCAAATATTGATAGAAGATATCGTTACGGTTATTGGCAGCAATGAAACGCTTCACAGGCAATCCCATACGTTTACCAAACAATCCGGCAGTGATATTTCCAAAATTACCGCTCGGAACACAGATAACGGCATTGTTCGCCTTGCCTATCTTCTTCAGTTGAGCATAAGCATAGAAGTAATAGAAAGCCTGCGGTAAGAAGCGTGCTACATTTATGGAATTGGCACTGGTAAGTTGCAGATGCTCATTCAGTTCCTTATCCATAAAAGCAGACTTCACCAACGCCTGGCAATCATCGAATGTACCGTCTATCTCAAGGGCTGTGATATTCTGTCCGAGAGTCGTAAATTGTTTCTCCTGTATTTCGCTGACCTTCCCTTTAGGATAAAGCACATATACATGAATACCCTCCACACCGAGGAAACCATTAGCTACCGCACTTCCCGTATCACCAGAGGTAGCAACCAACACATTGACTTGTTTCTTACCTTCTTTTCTGATGAAATATCCTAAAAGACGGGCCATGAAACGCCCGCCCACATCTTTGAAAGCAAGCGTCGGGCCATGGAAAAGTTCGAGTGAATAAATATCTTCCGTCACCTTCACCAAAGGAACATCAAAATTCAATGTATCGTAAACGATTTGTTTCAATGTTTCGGCAGGTACATCTTCCCCAAAGAAAGCATCGGCTACGCGATAGGCAATCTCCTGAAAAGAAAGAGTATCAATACTATCATAAAAATCTTGTGGCAAAGGTTTAATGCTATATGGCATGAAAAGTCCTTTGTCGGCAGCAAGTCCCTTCACTACGGCTTCTTCCAGGCTGGCATCGGGAGCTTGTTTGTTGGTACTGTAATATTTCATAATCAGCTTTTCATAAATTCATTAATAAACTCATCTTCCTTCAATAATCCGTAACTACCTTCGCAAACAGACGCTTCATCAAAGGTCTGTACACTATCCGGTTCAATACCCGGATACCAGATGAAGAAAGGGATCGGTTCATTGGTATGTGTACGGAGTTCACATGGAGTAGGATGATCGGGCAATACGGCAATAGCTACCGGTTCCTCCCAATCTTTCACGGCTTCATATATAGGACCTACAGCACGGCTATCCAGATTCTCGATCGTCAGAAGTTTTAAATCCACATTCCCTTCATGTCCGGCCTCATCGCTGGCCTCGATATGCAGATAGACGAAATCATCCGTCTTCAGGGCTTCCAGTGCAGCAGCTACTTTATTTTCATAATTGGTATCATACAAGCCCGTTGCACCTTCCACTGTCAGGCGACGCAAGTCCGCATAATATCCGATACCATTGATCAGGTCTACAGCAGAAATCACTGCCCCCCGTTTCACTTGTGGGAACTTATCAGACAAACGTTCCATTTTAGGACGATAGCCGGGACTCCAAGGCCAAATACTGTTAGCCGGGTCTTTCCCTTCCGCCATCCGCTTCTGATTCAACGGATGATTTTCCAAAAGCTCCTGCGAACGCAGGATAAGATCATTAATCAAATCAGCGGTTTGTTGCGGAGTCAGTTCTGCACCGCCTTCGGGAACTGTTATATTCTCCGTACCCGACATCGGTTTCACCAGTAACGGGCGGAAAGGTTTCAAGGGCACATCGTGCGGTGGCGTACAATCAATACGTTTATCTCCACCTTTGATCACCAATAAATGACGATATTGCACGCCTGTATAGAAACACACCCGCTCATTGCCCAGATGTTCCTGCAAGTACTTCACCAATACATCGGCTTCTTCCGTTGTGATGTGTCCGGCAGAATGGTTTTTAATATGATCGCCTTCAATGCAAATGATGTTACAACGCATTGCCATCTCGCCCGGTTTCAAATCCACACCGATGCTGGCAGCTTCCAGAGGTCCTCGTCCTTCATAAACTTTCGGCAGGTCATAGCCCAAAACGGACATATTCGCTACCTCACTACCGGGATGGAAACCATCGGCAACAGTTTTCAACCGCCCCGTACGCCCCATGCTCGCCAGTTTATCCATATAAGGCGTCTTGGCATATTGCATCAGCGTCTTACCGCCCAATGACTCCACAGGCCAATCCGCCATTCCATCGCCTAATATGATTATATGTTTCATTTTATTAAACATTTGCAATACTCATGATATCCGCAAATACACCTGCCGCCGTCACTCCGGCACCGGCACCGTATCCTTGTATCATCATCGGATATTCTTTATAACGTTCTGTAGTCAGCAGAATAATATTGTTACTACCTTCCAAACCATAGAACGGATGATTTACACCCACTTCCTGCAGGCCGACTGATGCTTTGCCATTCTCCAGTTTAGCAACAAAACGCCAGTGCTTGTTCTCAGCTTCCAGCACCTTGCGACGGGCTTCGAAGTCCGCATCCAGGCTCGGCACTTTCTTCCAGAAATCATCCAGCGAACCTTCAAAGAAATCATCGGGTACGAACAGGTTCTTTTCTACATCCGACTGTTCCAGTCTGTAACCGGCTTCACGTGCCAGGATCACCAGTTTACGGATAACGTCCTTGCCACTCAGGTCGATACGCGGGTCCGGTTCGGAGTAACGCTCTTCCTGCGCCATCTTAATGGTCTTGCTGAAAGGAATATCCGCACTGATCTTATTAAAGATATAATTCAGTGTACCACTCAGTACAGCTTCAATCTTCAATATCTTGTCACCGCTATGGATAAGGTCATTGATCGTATTGATAATCGGAAGTCCCGCACCCACATTCGTTTCAAAGAGATACTTCACACCACGCTGACGGGCAATCTGTTTCAATTCACGGTAGTTCTCATATTCCGAAGAAGCGGCAATCTTATTGGCAGCCACTACAGAAACGTTGTGTAACAACAAGTCTTTGTACAAGGAAGCAACTGCCGCACTTGCCGTACAGTCTACAAATACCGAGTTGAAGATATTCATGCCGATAATCTCGTCACGTAAAGTTTCCAGCGTGCTCGGTTTGCCCTTCTCTGCCAGTTCTGCACGGAAATCTGTCAGATCGAAGCCTTCACGGCTAAACATAGCCCGGTCGGCATCAGCGATACCCACAATATGTAGCTTCAATCCATTCTCCATCATCAGCTTCTGCTGTTGGCAGCGGATTTGTTCCACCAGGCTACCGCCTACCGTACCAATACCACAAATAAAGAGGTTCAGTACCTGGTATTCCGACAGGAAGAATGAATCGTGGATAACGTTCAATGATTTACGCAATGATTTGGAATCCACTACAAATGAGATATTTGTTTCCGAGGCGCCCTGAGCACAAGCTATCACATTGATACCGTTACGTCCCAACGTACCGAACAGCTTTCCGGCAATACCCGGCGTATGCTTCATATTTTCACCTACAATAGCTACCGTAGCCAGGTTCTTCTCCGCCTGTATCGGAGAAATCTCACCCATTTCAATCTCTTTGGCAAACTCCTCGTTCAGCACTTCACATGCCAAGTCGGCATCCGCATTACGCACACCGATAGACGTAGAGTTCTCCGAAGATGCCTGAGATACAAGGAACACACTGATACCATTCTTTGCCAGTGCCTTAAAGATGCGGTAGTTCACACCAATCACACCTACCATACCCAAACCCTGCACAGTAATCAGACTGGTATCATTGATAGAAGAAATACCCTTAATCGCTTTCGTACGCGGATCGGATACTTCCTGTCTGATAATCGTTCCCGTTCCTTCGGGATTGAATGTATTCTTTATTAAAATAGGAATATTCTTGTGGCAAACCGGATAAATAGTCGGCGGATATACTACCTTGGCACCGAAGTTACAAAGCTCCGTTGCCTCTACATAACTCAGTTCGTTAATGGTATAAGCGGTAGAAATCACACGCGGATCTGCAGTCATGAAACCATCCACATCCGTCCAGATTTCCAATTGGTCGGCATCCAATGCCGCCGCAATAACCGAAGCTGTATAATCGGAACCACCACGACCCAGGTTCGTAACATCTCCCGTCACCTTATCAGTAGAGATGAAACCCGGAACCAACGCACGCTTCGGCAAAGTGCTGAATGTTTCACGAATCAATTCATTCGTCAACTCGGTATCCAATACATACTTGGAGTGCTTCTTTTCAGTTTTGATGAACTTGCGTGAATCAAACCATTCGGCTCCTGTCAACTCTGCAACGATAATGGATGATAAACGCTCGCCATAGCTGACAATCGTATCGGAGGTCTTTTGCGAAAGGTCCTTTATCAGATAAATACCCTGGAAAATATCTTTCAGTTCATTGAGCAATTCACCGATCTGGCGCTGCAGTTCCACTTGCCCCTCACCAGCAGGAATCACTTCTTTAATCATTTCCACATGGCGGTAAACAATTTCGCGAAACTCATTTTCGTAAGCAGCATCACCAGCAGCCGCCATTTTCGACGTGTTTATCAGCTTGTCTGTGATGCCCCCCAGCGCGGAAACCACCACAATTACCGGTTCTTCTACTGCTTCTACAATTCTCTTTACGCTCAAAATACTGTTCGCGGAACCTACGGACGTTCCGCCGAATTTTATTACTTTCATATCCTTTATTACTATTGATAAGGTTGATACAATGTGTCGGAAACAGGACGTATATACCTGTATTGACTTGAATTAAATAAGAAAAACTGCTGAAAAATAGTGTAACACGTAGAAACACAAATACTATCCATTAACCCCTAAGGGTCATGGTCATGCACATGGATGTGACTGTATGTTGATAGTACTTGTTCATACTCTCTGTTTCTTTCATTATTGATAAGTGTCGCAAAAGTAATAATAAAAACATTCAATCTATCACATTTTGTGGTTTTTTTGTAATAAAAATATAGAAAGGCCTCAAAAGAGGCAGAAATATGCAAAAGAGCGAAGTGTCATTTTCACACATAACCATACAATATTCCACTATCAGCGGCACAGTTTTATAACATTTTGATATTAAATCCAAGATATATCATTATATTTGCACTAAATTATCGTAAGAGAATGCATATGAGTCCAAATATAACTTCCATTTTGCTAATCTATACCGGTGGAACCATCGGAATGATAGAAAACCCCGAAACGGGTGCTTTAGAGAATTTCAATCTCGAGCAGCTGAAAAAGCACGTACCGGAACTGCAAAATTTCACATTCCATATCGATACTTACCAGTTCGATCCTCCGATGGACTCTTCGGATATGGACCCGGAAGCTTGGCGCAAACTGGTACATATCATTAGTGACCATTACGATAGATACACAGGTTTTGTAATTCTGCACGGCACGGATACGATGGCATATACCGCATCTGCCCTTAGCTTTATGTTAGAAGGGTTGAGCAAACCTGTCATCCTCACCGGCTCACAACTCCCTATCGGAGTACTCCGCACGGACGGAAAAGAAAACCTTCTTACCAGTCTTGAAATAGCCAGTGCACGTGATGCAAAAAGCAATCCGCTTGTACCCGAAGTCTGCATCTTTTTTGAGAATCACCTGATGCGCGGCAATCGTACCATCAAGATGAATGCAGAGAACTTCAATGCATTCCGTTCATTCAACTATCCCGTATTGGCAGAAGCAGGTATTCATATTAAATATAATAATGTGCAAATCCGCTTTAAGGAAGTTGAACGGGAACTGAAGCCACATTATCTTTTAGATACCAATGTTGCTGTCCTAAAACTCTTTCCGGGTATTCAGGAGAATGTAGTATCAAGTATATTGAGCATTGAGGGATTGAAAGCTGTCGTGCTCGAAACTTACGGTTCGGGAAATGCTCCCCGCAAGGAGTGGTTCATACGCCGTTTGCGGAATGCTTGCGAGCAAGGGATAGTCATCGTCAACGTCACCCAGTGTAGTGCCGGAACCGTAGAAATGGAACGTTATGAAACGGGCTATCAATTAATGCAGGCGGGAGTAGTTTGCGGATATGATAGTACAACGGAGTCTGCCGTTACTAAACTGATGTTTCTACTGGGCCACGGTTATACGCCTGATGAGGTACGAAAAAGAATGCGTACTCCGATGGCAGGAGAAATTACCACCTAAATACGCCTCATAATCAGTTTGTCTAAATAACACATAAGGGTCGCCTATCAGTATTCCTGATAAGCGTCCCTTATACTACAATGTATCAATTCAAGTACTATTATCCCTCCGTCAATTTATATTCTATAACTGTTATTGAATACTTCTTCAAAGTTATATCTTTATCTTTCACATCTCTTTGTTGCCACACAGGAGCCAAATCCTTATCATCCTTACCGAAATATTCCCAACATTGAACTACTTTAGCATCAACCTTACCGGGAATAACAATATTCACACTCTCTTCCCTGTCGCCTTTATTAATAAGGTACACAAACAATTGATCCTTTTGTGGAGAATAACTCGCATAAGATATAATATACCCTTTTGATTCGGACTTTATCATTTTATCGCCCATAAACCTATTCCAGATCAGCAATGAATACCCTGTAGGATTGATATTCCCATTTGAATCAATAGCATCGTGATCTGTCTGAGGCAGTTTTTCATTTCCCGGCCAACGGGTATTCCAAAAACATGAAAACTCTATCTGTGGCTCCAACAACAATTGCCCCGTCATATCAAAATTAACAATAGCATGCCCCATATCATTAGTTCCTTGCCAGAGTTTTGCCCAATCAATCGTTCCATATTCGGCTACTATCAATTTCCATTTAGCAAGTTGTTCCGGCGTAGCATATTTATTCATGGCATTAAGAGCGGTTTGTGCAGGCCATATCAGGCATCGGGTCGTATCTTTATAACTTTCATATCCTGAGTTAAAATCAAACACCCCATAATTACTTACACATAAACGGTCGATATAATCTCCGGCTTTAGTGATAACTGTTTTAAAGAACTCATCACTATCTCCATTAGGTACGATAAGAATGGAAGGATCCACTGTCTTCATTGCCTTCGAAAAGTCTATCACATCCTGAGCATATATCTCTGCCGTAGAATTCTCATTGTTCTTATTCCAGCTTTCGTTTCCTATCATCCAGTAGCGAACATTATATTTCTTCTTGATATTAGCGTACCTCACCCACTCTACAGCATGATTCAGCAGTTCCTGACGAGTTGAAACTCTTTCACCTTCCGCTATCTTATCCTGATAACGATCTGCCGCAACTACCAATACGGGTTCCGCTCCTACTTCCCGGCAGATATGTATAAATTCATCAAAATCCAATGGATCATAAACAAAGTTCCCATCTTTAAACATACCGGGATAATTATCCAGACCGGCAGTTCTGCACAGCGTAGGATGTGATGTTTCATAAGGAGATACGCTAAAGAAATAAAAATCAGACTTCTCACCTCCCGGATACCGAAGATATTTGGTCCCCAATTTCTTTACCGCTCCTGCAACATTCGTTTCAGCCTCCGGGAAACGACCTCCATCCATTAGGAAATTCAAATTAACACCCACCGGATGATTGGAAACATCACTTATGATGCTATCCGGAAAAACCGTGATAGGCAAAACATTACTCACCTTTTGTCCACAACTGTTCAATAAGCATGCAGTACCGGCCAAAATCATTAATAAAATCTTTCTCATAACACTTCTACTCCGTTTTAGTGACGTCATATCTTTCAGGTAGCATACCAGACAGAATCTCTTTTAGCCGAAGTATGTCTATCTTTTCAGGAAGAATATATTCCGTTTTCTCATATCTCGCTTTCGTATCTTCAGATACCCGAGGTTGAGATATTCTTTGTCGTTCAGCAGCTTCCGACCAATAACAATTACCTTTATAAATCGCCATATTTTTTGTCTCATCACCTTGCAGGTGTTTTATCCCCTCATTAGTCAGAACAAATACATTATCCGAGAATTCCAATCCAGAAGAAAATCCGGTATTAAATGAAATAGAATGTCCCTGATTACTGATAATCAAATTATCATGCACCTTGGTATTACATAAGGGGAGCTCTTTATTATACGGATCACACCATACGTAAATACCTGCATGAGAATTTTTAATCCCATCATTTACACTCACATTATACCGTATTATATTATTATTCCATTCAGTTGCACCGGCAAACTGAAACAAGCCATACCCGGCACCTTCATTATTCATAGCCAGATTGTATTGCATTAATGAATTGGTTATTCCACCGTCAAAGTCAAATCCTCCTCCATCCAAGCCTGTGGGAGAAGTCTTATTGTTGTGAGAGAAACAATATTGAATAGTCAGCCTGTCAGATTCATACCCCCAGATACCTACCGGTCCATTTCCGGATCTCGGCATATCCCATCCGTTATTCATTGCCTCACAATACTCTATCATCGCACAGGTTGCATGTCCCACCAATATTCCACTTCCACTATGATTATCAGAAACAGTAGGATTACCCGCATTATTTTCTGCAACACAATAACCGATATAGATATTCCGTACAGATTTGGTATTCCACTCACCGGTCACTTCAATTCCATTCGAACCATTATCATGCACATACGAATGTGTTATTCGAACATCGCCACCGCCATTAACACCTATACCGTTCACTTGAAAACCATAAGCTTCCACTTCTTCGATTTCGATAAATCTGGAATTTATAACTTCAATACCTGTTCCTGTATTCCCGTTTTTACGCCCGGAGCCTTTCACCACTACATTCTTCACATGAATATTCTCGCAGTCATCTATAACAACAGCAGAAGTATGAGCAGAATAAATTTGCGAGATTCCTGCCCCATAAGAAGTGATAATAAGCGGATTATCCGGTGTGCCCTTCACTCCCTTAAGATGAATGTTTCCATTCAATATCTGATTACCTGCCAAATGAATACAATCCCCCGGCAGAAACTTAACATCTTCCAGAGCATCCAGACTCTTAAATGGGAACTCCATGCTACCGTTCGCAACTTTTCCACCACTGAAAGAATCCACATAGAAATTCCGTGTATTGCCGGCCCAGCCAACCATACTGACACATAACAATATTGGCAATAATAATCTATGCATAAACACAATCTTTAATAAGCCATACTAACCTATATTAATTGGCACCGATAACGTCAAGTACTTTCAACTCTTTCCCATTAATAGGTATAGTTTTATCCTTCAAAAAATCAAGAAGAATATCCCAGTTCTTATCTTCCGCATTATACCAAAGTGATTTATTGAAAATTCCTTCCTGCTTTTCAAATCCGGCAGCAGGAATTTGCAGACTTCCTACAAATTTATTTCCTGAATATTTATTATCAGCGGACTTCTCTTCTTTTACAGCCACAGTCATTTCAGGAGCATAGATATAATTATTCTCAAATACATCGCCTTTCCCATAAGATGAATCGTGCTCTGTAAAGTGGAAAAGTGTGCGGTCTATCTGAGGTTCCGGTTTAGGGAACAGATAAAACAGGTTATTCTCAACCAATGTATTTTGTGTATATCCGGTAAAATGCATGACAGGACTAAAATAAGTATCCTTATGACTGGCACTTGTCAGATAATTACGTAGCCCATCGTTTATGCTTACATTATAGCGCACCTTGGTTTCAATATTCCCATTCACACACCAATCTTCCGGCCAGCCGTTTGTACCAATTACCAACATAAAGCCGCCATCATTATTATAACTCAGATTATACTGGAATACCGAATTCCGACATCCCCAGTCCGAATCATAAGCATACCCGTCTACAATAGATTTATGATCACTTACGACATTAAACTGTACCAATGTATTATCACTGCACCAAGGCCATATTCCATCGCAAGCTTCGGATTCGGGTAACGTTTTCGGGCAATTCTTCATCACGTTATACTCTATCAATCCACCATCGCAACCAGCCAGTACAATACCGTCACCCGGCACTCCATCCAATACATTCCTCCTGATGACCACTCCCAAATTAGGATTCCATTGTTTCCTGATCCAGTAACCCTTAAACTTAATTCCATCCCTTTGGCAGTCTTTCAGATAGCAATTCTCAATAGTCATTCCAACAAATCGATTCAGAATACTGTCATTATCCCGGCCATTCTGAATACAAATTCCGATACCGCCACCTTTCTCTATCACCGTACTTCCATATACATCATGCACATACAAGTCATCAATGACCATATTATGTGATTCTCCAAACTTATCCAATTCAATCCATAGCCCCAGCAAACCGGCTTTCGGGGCATCACCTCTATTAGAAATCTCCAGATCACGTATTACCAGATTTTCCGAATTAAAGATATGTACAGCAGCCGTATCCACACCATTTCCTTTCACATGTGGCTTTGCCATTCCGCCATATTTTCCCAATACAACGGGATTATTTTCTTCTCCACGACACGAAAGAAAGAGCTTTTCCGTAAATACAGTACCAGATTTCAATAAAACACTATCTCCTCCTTTCAACGTTAATTCCTTAAGCTTAGCCAAAGATTTGAAAGGGGTTTGAACAGACGTTCCACTATTGGCATCATTACCATTTGCAGAGTCAAAATAGTAATTCGTATGGGTCACTTGTGAAGAACAGGAAGCCAATAATACAACCAAGCCTCCACAAAGCATTTTCATTCTATTTTTCATATTCATTCTATTTTTCATTTTTGAACTTCAGTTCTCCGTATGACAGTTTGCCAATTCGCAGTCCTCAAATTCTTGTTTTAGTTCATTACTCTATCTTTTGTAAACATTCAAAATCAAATTCAATCTTTTTCACATCAGCCTGCTCATCAGTTCCGTTTGCCGGTAAGTCAAAAAAGATTTTCTCGTCTTTATCCAGTTTATAAATCACAAGCGTCAACTCTTTCCCCTCTACAGAATGTTCCTGTCGGTTCAAACCTACTGTCCAGGTGGCATGACTGTTATAATCATCATCTGAAAGCATATATCCGTTATAGATTTCCGCCTTATCACCGGAATAGTTGATACGCATATAGATGTTATTCAAATTCTCCAATGCATCTGTCGGCACTTGTATCCTCCACTCTTTGAATGTATTATAAGCAATACCTTCGGCATATCCCGGTTTATCTACTACCACCGGAGCCACCGGTTGCGGAAACACCCGTGTGAGTGAAGGGTTGGAATAATAGTCCGTCGTCAACCAAGAAGAGTCGGTACTAAATTCAATCCTGTCATAATTATAGTATTCCACAATGACACGTGCAGCAAATTGCTTCTTCCCCTCAACAAATGGAAAACTTGCAAACAACAGATTCACACCTTTTCTGGCATATCCTGTAAGGTCTATTTCATTTAACTGGTTTGGTTTTACTTCCTGATTTACCCAAGTATCATTCAGATTGAGTATACATTTCGACTCCGGATACATAAACAAAGTGACTTTCTTAATCTCTGAAGGATTATCCAGATTGAATTCCTTAAAGAAGAAACGACGATAACGCTGCTGATAAGGTTCAATCCCATGAAAGTTTGCTGTTTCCAACCATTTAGCCTCTTCCAGGATGCCCTTAGACTGAATACGAATATCCATTTGCTGCTGATTGAAAATAACCGTTTTCTGTTCAAATCCCGGATTCATACCCGTTTTCAACTTATAATAAGCAGCCTTCTTATCAGTAGAGAAAATATAAACATCTCCAAGTGAACTGTATAAATCCGCATCAGAGATATAGCATACTTTCTTCCCATCTTGTTCCAATAACCAACAGTTATCAGCCTCTTTTTCAGTCAGAATGACAACACACTTTTCTTCTCCATTCTGCAATTGTATTTTAAGCACACAATCTTTTCCCGGATTAAGTCCGCTAACAACCCAACTATCACTTTCTTCCTTTATCTTAGCCCGGCTTACCTCCACTCCTTTCACAGTCGATTTATCAAAAGATAGCTCCACTGGAATTTGTCTGTTCTGGAAAAACAGATAGCAATTATCAACACTTCCCATCAATTGTGCCGTGGCATAATTCAGGCGCATAGCGTCAAGTTCCACATTCAAGGGCCAGATAAAGACCGTACTATCCTGCATTTCAATACCTTTCTGAGGAAAACGAAGCGTTTTATCTTTCAGTTTCACCTCAAACTTCACACTCTTCTGTACCTTCTTCGGATGATAACGGGAGTAATTGATCCCAAACATATAGCCGGTTTCATTATTAGAGCGTACAGCCACCTGTAACCCATCTTCTTCCCACTTCGGGATAACAGGCATCATGGGAGCCAGGTCTTTTTCATACTCATTGACAAAGTAATGCAGTTTTTTCACCTTCTTATAAGATTCCGCTATTTCTCCTGATTCGCGGATAGCAGCCTGAAAATCATAAGATTTCACCGGTAAGCGGCTCCAATACCCAGTTTTCAATTGCTCTTCCTCAGTAGACCATAGTTTACCCGTAAACTGAGTGGCACCGGCAAAAATATAATATCCCAGCAGGTTAGACCCTGAACCAAGTTTGGCTATCATCATACCCAACCCGTCTAAAGGATCGATGCTGAGTCGCCTGTGATAAGTATTTTGTACACCCACTCCCATTTCACAAGTAAAGAAGGGATATTCTTCATACGTCATATACACATCTTGCCGCTTTATCTGATCGTTACCTATATTCTCATTATCACGGAACGAATCGAACAGGAAGTTGCCCGGCTGGTATTCTTTTCCCACATGTTCCACCCATGGAGCATCTGCATATCCTCCCCATAAAGGAATTACCTCAAAAGGAGGAACAGAACCGTCTCCCCAGCCCGTAACTGTATACATCGGGACATCAATGCCATTTTCCAGAGCCGTATCTTTCAGCCATTGGATATGTGGTTCACCCTCCTTTCCATACCAATATTCATTTTCCAACTGGATGCCTATGATATTCCCGCCATCTTTATAGTAAAGCCCTTTCAACTGGTTAGCTATTTGGGCAAAATAACATTTTACATAATTCTGATAAACCACATCATTTGAGCGGTCTTTCAGATATTTTTTTTGTAAGATCCAGTCGGGTGTCCCGCCATTACGCGCTTCTCCATGCGACCAAGGTCCCAGTCTCGGAACTACAAACAATCCATGCTTCCGGCATAACTTAATAAAGCTGCGCAAATCCTTCTCATTCTCCCACTCAAACTGACCTTCTATCTCTTCGTGATGATTCCAAAACAAATAAGTAGAGATAATATTGATACCGCAAGCTTTCATTTTCAAGATACGGTCTTCCCACAAATCTTTACGGATACGCGAGAAATGCAACTCTCCCATAACGGGTAGGATTGGCTTCCCGCCCATAGTCATATATAGACTATTAACTTCTATTGCTTTCTCCTTAGGCCCCGGATTTCCCATCTTCAGATGACCGCACGAAGGTGTCTCCATGACGTCCGAAGCATCCAGCCTATAAACTTTCTGTGCTGATAAGTTCGTAAACAGGCAAAAACCGATAAATAAACAGGCTATTTTTTTCATTTGTATTCTATCATTAGGTTAATAAACCGCTTCCATTGTCTGAGTGCTCCACTGATCCGCCCAGCGAATAAGTGGTCTGTCTCCATCGAACTCAATCGGCAACCAGACATACCGTGAATTTATTAAATCCGTTTTATTCCACCTGTCAAACATAGCGATAAATTGATCCTGCATCCCTTCAATGGGGAGTACGTAGGTACTTTGGGCATAAAATGTCTTATCGGCATCACGCCCCAGACAGGGGTTATCTTTCAGTTCCCAAACTCCCATCATTGAATCGGATACGGCCCATTTGGCTTTATTCGGATCCCAACCGGTGCAACCGGATGAGAGCATATAATAATAACCGTTTCGTTTAAAGACCGCAGGAGCTTCCCGGGATTGTCCGATAAATCTCCGGACATAAGTTCCTGAAGGTTTTGTATAATCATCAGTCAGCAAACTGATATATAAGGTACTGTTCCATTCTGACGAGCAGATATGATAAGCCTTTCCATCATCATCCTTGAAGATAGTCTGATCACGGCTATCTGCCCCATTCGGTTTAAAAGACCCCAAATAAGTGAAAGTTCCTGTCGGCGAGTCGCAGACCGCTACCCCGGCATGTGCCTTTTCATAATCAGGGCTTTCAATATGCATCCACATCACAAACTTACCGGTTTTCTCATTATAGATAACCTTCGGACGCTCTATCACTTGCGAAGGGTGAAGATCTGAAGTCGGATCATCATCTACCGTAGGCAGAACCTTACCCTCAAATTTCCAGTCTGTCAGATTCTTGGATGAATAGCAAGCCACCCCCCCGGCTTCAGCCCGCCAGCACTCCCAGGTTTTAACCCAGTCCAGGCGATAGGTGGAATCACCTTTAAATTCACCATACCAATAATAAGTACCTTCATGGTAGAGAATACCTCCTCCATGTGCATTTATCGGATTTCCATCCATATCTTTCCAGATACTGCCGGGAGTCACGATATCTTTTCCCTCTTGCTTAGCCGACATCCGATCCACCGTTCTGATTGTAATCGATGCTCCTTTCATCCCCTCTGCTGAAACATTCAAGGTTATCTCACCCACATTTCCATCCGGTTGCAATATAGCCATTGCTTTACCTTTAAAAGTTTTAGGTGATAAGGAGCGGAAACTTTCCATATCTGTAGGACATGCATTTCCTGATCCCCTGATAATACCATTCCCCACAACACTTAAAGTCACTTTCATATCAGCATCAGGTACTATCCTGCCTTCTTTATCAATCAATTCAACAGTAACATAAGCCAGATCGTCCCTATCCGCTTTAATCACCTTGCGGTCTGCGATTAAACGTATCTGTACCGGAGCACCTGTGGTTCTTAAAATAGCGCATGAAGATTCACTGCTGTCATAGGTAGCCACTGCTTTCAATTCACCCGGCTGATAGTTGACCATGAACGTAGCCGTATAGTCTTTCTTTGAAACTTCTTGCTCACCCAGCAATTCATTATTAAGATAGAGCCTTACCTTAGGTGCACGACTATAAACATTTACTTTTACCGGTTTGCCTTCCAGCCCTTTCCAGTTCCAGCTAAGAGATTCGTTCTTCCACCCCCAATAGCTCACATCTTCTGTTTTCCCGACAGCCGGCAAAGGCTGTACAGCCATTGTTATTTCCCTTTCCTTCCAGATAATATCCCGGTAATAGGACTGTGGTTTCTTCTCTCCACAGATATCAATATCTCCACACCAGGCGTTATACCAGGGCCAACCCATAAACTGTGGATTCTTCTCGCCTTTACTCAGTTCCAGTGTATGCCCTATTCCCGCTTCACCCAGATAATCAAGGGCAGTCCATACAAAATCACCAATGATATACGGATGTTTTTCCACCAGGTTCCAGTTTACAGCCGCTTCCTGCGCAACAGTCTCACTACCATATATGATACGTAAGGGATCTTTCTGATGATCATTTTCATATTCGTACCACATATAATTGTATCCTGTCACATCCAGATGTTGCATGGCTTTTGCAGCATCTTCCTTCCACTTCAGCTGCGGATTATCCCAATAATCGTTAATAGCAGCAGTTACCGGACGTGAAGGATCCAATTTCTTCACTATATTCCTTAATCTTTCAGCAATCTCTATACCGGCATCATCCGAACGTTCCTGAATTTCATTTCCGATACTCCACATGATGACAGACGGATGATTCCGGTCTCTCAGCACCATTGCCGAAATATCTTTTTCGTTCCATTCATCGAAGAAACGATGATAGTCTTGAGGATTCTTTTCTTTTTGCCAATGATCAAAAGCCTCATCAATCACCAACATACCTTGTTCATCGCAAGCTCGGAGAAAAGCTTCTGCCGGAGGATTATGGGCACATCTGACTGCATTATATCCATTTGCCTTCAACAATTCTATTTTACGCGCCTCCGCCCTATCCAACGAAGCCGCCCCCAACAAACCATTATCATGGTGTACACAGCCACCTTTCAGTTTCAGAGGCAAATTATTCAACTTAAATCCTTCCTTCGCACTGAAGGATATAGTACGGATGCCAAAAGGAACAGATATTTGATCCAACACTTCATGCCCGGAACGAATTAAAATTTTCGCTTCATACAAATGCGGAGTATCAACCGACCATAACTTTGCCTGTTTCACCGGCAAAGAGAAAGCAACCGTCTGCTTACCAGCCGCGTCAACACTCACTGTCTGCTCTTTCATTCCTACCTCTTCACCATCAGGAGAAATAATCGTAACCATCATATTTACTCCTGCCTTCTCCGTCTTTTCATTAAGCACATCCGCCTCTATAGCCAATGTAGCCTCATCACCAGCCATCTTTGCAGTACGTACGGCAACCGCCCATTCATCCAAATGGACAGAATCGGTCTTTATGAACCATACATGCCGGTAGATACCTGAACCGGCATACCAACGGGAATTTTTCCCCTCATTCGTAACCTTCACCGCAATGGTGTTCACTTCACCTGCCGGATGACAATATGAAGTAATATCACATTTGAAGGACGAATATCCATACGCATTGAAATTCACTTTTTGTCCGTTCACCCATACTTCGGACTGCGCATAAACTCCTTCAAAATAAAGAGAATGAAGTTTATGAGCATCTTTACGGTCAATAGTAAATGATTTTCTATACCAGCCTTCACCACCTACGGTTTGTCCGGTAGCAAAACCTCCGGCACTTTCTTTGGAGAAAGGGCCTACCGATAAGCCATCCGAACCGGAAAGAGGCTCTACACTCCAGTCATGTGGCAGATTTAATACCCGCCACTCCGAATCATCGTAAGATTCTTTTGCCGCATCTTCCATTTGGCCAAGATGGAACTTCCAATCCTGATCAAATTTAATCTTTCGTACGGAACAATCCGTACCCTGACTGCATGCTGTGACAATCAACGAGCTTATGATGACAAATATAGATCGTTTTAATAATGCTCTCAACTTCATACTTCTTTTAAATTTGATTTTTAGGCAATCTCTATTTTTTCTGAGTTATAGTAATACTCGCAACCGGAAGTGCCTTTACCTTTGCTGTTACAATAATCCGTCCTGAAGATTTCCCGGAACGAACAACCAATAAGTTACTTCCGCGCCACGTCTTCCGACTATTAGCAACGAAACTTTCTATGCTCATAGGGTTGGCATTACCTACTCCTTCAATCGTAGCATCTCCTTCTATAGAAAATGCTACCAATTCTTCAGCCAACTGATTTCTAATGCCTTTACTATCTACCAATTCTAATGTGATATAGCTTAGATCATTACCATCAGCTACGATTTCCGTTCTGTCCGCAGATAATCTGATCTTTTCAACCTTACCAGCACTTTCCAACGTTGCAGTGCCCACTTCACCGCCTTTATTATAACTTACGGCTTTCAATATTCCATGAGCATAAGGTACTTCCCAGACAAGCGTATTTTTCTTATCGGCAGTATTTTCTTGTTTTCCTAAAGATTCCCCATTCAAGAACAGTTCAACCTGTTCACAATTGGAGTATACAGATACTGTCATCTTTTTCCCCTCATATCCCGGGAAATTCCAATGATCCACAACATCCGGAAAATCCCATACACTCCAATCCGCCTTATCCGGATTCAGAGGAAAAGAAGGAACAGGAGGCGTCACAACAATATGGGATACCGGTGCATCACTCCATAACGTTTCACGCAAATAGGACTGGGGACGACGTTCGCCCGAAAGATTCAAATCACCACAATTGGCATGATTCCAAGGGAAAATACGTTTATCAAGCGGATACCCACACCAGCCGATACTTGCCTCACCAATATAGTCAAAAGCAGTCCAGATAAAATCACCGATCACCCATGAATGATCTTCTACTCCTTTCCAATAATCATAAGCCTGGGATGCGTAGGACTCCGAAGCATAGATAATACGGTCCGGATGACGTTTGGCATCCGATTCATAACGGTTTAAACAGTAATTATAACCACAAACATCCAGAGGAGCCAGAAAATCATCCGTTGCATCAACAATAGAATTAACTCCCGCCGTAACAGGCCGCGTTGTATCAAGCGTCTTCACAAAACCTGTCAACTCCCTGCATATATCCACAATTTCAGCAGTTTCTTTGTTCTTGATTTCATTACCAATACTCCACATGATAACACTAGGATGATTCCTATCCCGTGCAACCATACTATGCAAATCTTCTTTCCACAATTTATCAAAGTATTGTGCATAATCATACTGATAATGACCATAGCGCCACATATCAAAAGCCTCATCTATGACCAGCATACCTAAGCGGTCGCAGGCATTGAGTAAAGCGATTGAGGGAGGATTATGAGACAAGCGCAGCGCATTGAAACCAGCCGCTTTCAGTAGTTCTATTTTCCTTTCCTCTGCCCGGTCAAAAGCCTTTGCACCCAAAAGACCATTGTCATGATGGATACATCCGCCTTTTAGTTTCATGGATTTACCATTCAGCTGGAAACCATTCTCCGCACTAAATGCAATATTGCGTATACCTATTGAAATATATTCCTCATCTATAACTTTATCATCTTGCAGAAGACGGTTTACAACCTGATATAAGTAAGGATTGTCTATAGACCATAATTGCGGAGCAAGCACTTCCAACGCATGGCCAACCTCTGTTTTTTCTTTGTTATCCAATGTTACCAGTTGCTCTTTCCGAGCTACAGTATGGTTATTCTTATCTACAATCCGCGTTTCCAGAATCACTTTTCCGGTTACTTTTTCAGTATTTGCCAGAACACTCTGTACATGTACCTCTGCTTTATCCGCCGTTGCAACGGGAGTCGTGACAAACGTTCCCCAAGTTTCAAAATGAAGCGGATTGGTTATCTTCAAGAAAGTATGCCTGTAAATACCCGAACCTGTATACCAACGGCAATTCATACCTTCATTCTTCACACGGACAGCTATCAGATTTTCAGCTCCGAAACGTACATAATCGGTTATATCCAGTTCAAATGCAGTATATCCATAAACATGATTGGCTACATGGCGATCATTCACCCAGATATCTGCATTCATATAAATTCCATCGAAAGAGACAGCAATACATTTACCTTTTTCAGCCGCATCTATGTAGAAGTGCTTTCTATACCATCCCGTACCACCTACAGTAAAACCACCTGCAACTTCCGTTGCAGCATCCGCTGTAAAAGGAGAATTGGTTCCAGGAATATCTTCAATACTCCAATCATGAGGAAGATTTATCTGACGCCATTGTGAGTCATCTAAAGATTGCTTTTCTCCTTCGGCAATATCTCCACGATGAAATAACCATGCCTCATCGAAAGATTGTTCCCGAAGTGTGGAATCTTTTTCCCCACAACTGCTCACTCCAAATGCTATTAAGAAAAATAATAGGCTGTATAGAATTCTCATATTATTATATTTAGCAGAGCAAAGGCCGGCCTTCAGACAGGATCTTCATCCGGCCAGCCTCTATCTGGAATTTATTTCAATTATTTACCACCCCATTCCGGTGCCTGAACCAAAGCTCTGTTGTTGTCTAACTCTGATTGAGGTATAGGCCATACATATCCTTTTGACGAATCGAAGATATGAGAACCTGCCCCACCGTCTGCCCGGCATCTTTCATATGCTTTATCCATTTCTTTCCAGCGCATAAGATCAAAATAACGGGTACCTTCCAAAGCCAGTTCCACTCTTCTTTCATGCTTCACCACGTCGAGCAATTGATCATAAGAGAGATTGGAACCTTCAGCATCTTCCACCTTCGGCATCATCACATCAGCACGCTGACGCACCTGGTTCACCATTGACATAATTTCGTCTTTACCTGTATTTTGCTTAGCCAAAGCTTCAGCACGCATCAACAGTACATCGGCGTAGCGAATAACATACATATCCTGATTATCGGCAGCCCATGTAGTAGGCTGATTCTGATATTTACGCATGAACAACTGGAATGGACTGTTCCAGGACCACCATGCATCACTTACCTTGCCGTCATACGTATCACCATTCTTCGTCATCAGTGTATACGTCAGACGCGGGTCACGAGTTGAATCATCATTCGGATCATAGATTCCCGAAGAGGTAATAGGTTTGCCATCCTTGCAATAAAAATCGTTTGCTAAATTCGGATAAGGCAACTGCCATTCCATCGGATAACCATAGTTATAAGCTAAGAAACCACCCTCACCATTTTGTTGGTCGGTATTTTTAAAGCGAATGGCAAATACTATTTCTTTGCTGGCACCACCAGCTTCCGTAAACAGGGTACTGTAATTCGGGTCTATCTCATATTGGCTCAGGTTAATAACCTGTAAAGCAGCATCGGCAGCCTCCTTATACATCTCGTTGTACAGGTATACACGGGTCAGTAAGCCCAATGCGGCACCTCTGGTAGCACGGCCTCTATCAGCCGTAACAGGTAACATACCTTCGGCAGTAATGTCCTTCAGGTCCTTGATTATGTCAGCTACAATTTCTGATTTTTGCGACTTAGGTACCTGGCTCGTTTCAGTAGTCAACACATTAAACACCTTCGGAACATCACGGTACAGACTGGTCAGATGATTATAAAACAACGCTCTGATGAACTTAGCCTCACAAACGATTCTTGTACCTGCTTCTTCACCTATTTTACCGTTCTCCAGCATTTGCGGTACTTTTTCAATAACATTATTGCATCGTGCAATACCTGCATAAGAAGCATTCCATACAGCCTTAGTAACAGCTGCTGTGGGGCTCATGGTATTGGTAGTGATCACATCGGGGCCCACCCACGGAATCCAGGCAAAATAGCCGTTATCCGTAGCAAATTCCAATTCACGCAAACTACAAGTATTTCCACCCGGCCAGCAAAATCCCAAGCTACCTTCACTTTGCAAAGCATCGTAGCAACCTACTAACGCTTTAGTCGCATCAGCCTCTGTATTCCAAAAATTACCGTTAGACAACTCTGACAAAGATTCACGATCCAGGAAGTCTGAACAAGAAAAGAGGGAAAAGGCTAATGACAAAATAACTGAATAATATATTTTTTTCATGATCTTCTTTATTTTAAATTATAATGTAATGTTTAAGCCCACAGAGAATGTCTTGGCATTGGGATAAGCATGACCGCGAGTATCAGTTCCATACTTTTCAGGATCATAATCATCAATGCCGGTAATAGTCAGGATATTCTGTGCAGAAACATATATTCTTAGGCGTTCCAGTTTCGCCTTGCGAATCCATTCTTGTTTGAAAGAGTATCCCAATTCAATATTCTTCAGACGCAGGTAAGAAGCATCTTTCAACCAGAATGAAGAGGGTTGGCTGTTATAGTCACCATTACCCAGACGCGGGAAGTTCCCGTTAGGGTTAGCACTTTCAGAATAACGATCCAGGAATGCCGTCGTAACATTACCCGAAACGGTAGGATAATCCATCACAATACGGTCTACACCGGCTACACCCTGGAAGAAAGCAGATAAATCAAATCCTTTGTAAGCGGCATTTAAACCAAAACCGTAAGTAAAATCAGGGAACGGATTACCAATCACTGTACGGTCGTAAGTATCCACTACTCCATCCGGTTTACCTTCCGGACCGCTGACATCTTTATAACGGATATCACCCAACTTCAAAGCACCACCGCCAACAGAATTCTTTTCATTAGCTTCATCCACTTCAGCCTGTGTGCGATACAATCCATCGGCTACATAACCATAATAAGAATTGATAGGATGTCCTTCCAGATTGATAGACCAGTCTGTAATCCATGAATCTTTACCGTGCAGGTCGAGAATTTCATTCTTCACCTTACTGAAATTGACATTTGCACCGAATTTCCAGTCGCCCCATTGATCATTATAACCTAAAGCGAATTCCCAACCTTCATTCTTTACTGATGCAGCATTCACATAAGGTTCAGTAGAAATACCCACAATTCCGGGAATGGGCAATTGCAGCAAAATATCAGAAGTCTTCTTGTAGAAATAGTCAGCAGTAAGGGTAATCTTGTTATTCAGGAAAGCGGCGTCTATACCTATATCCGTAGTAGCGGTTGTTTCCCATTTAATGTCAGGATTAGCCAATGAGGAAATAGCCACACCCGAAACTTTGTTGTCACCCCATACATAGTTATTACCCAAACCGATATACTGTGCAAACGGATAGTAACCGATCTCCTGATTACCCAGTTCACCCCAGCTACCTCTTAGTTTCAACTGGCTGATAAAGCTATATTTCTCCATGAAAGCCTCTTGAGCAATGTTCCAGCCCACAGATACAGAAGGGAAATAACCGGTACGGTTCTTTTTAGGTATTCTGGAAGACTCATCACGACGGAGGTTGAATTCAGCCAAATAGCGATCCTTGTAATTGTAGTTCACACGGCCAAAGAATGATCTCAAAGCAGCTTCGGCAGCATCTCCCTTAGCAGAAGTACTTAAAGCACCGTTCAATACGGTGATATTGTCGCTCGGAAGATCTTCACCTGTTGCCGTGGTAGAACGGAAATTATTATATTGGTTAGACTGCCCCAGCAAGAAGTTGAAAGCATGGCCGTTCACATCAAAGTGATAAGTAATAATGTTTTCGTTGATCCACTGAGTTTCGGAATAATAAGCATCGGTCAGGTAATTCTTACCACTACCTCCCACAGGGTTACCATACGAATCCTGAGGAATATAAGCAGGTTCAGCACCAATA
>NZ_EQ973486.1:42637-53980 GCF_000158035.1 Bacteroides cellulosilyticus DSM 14838 | reverse complement strand
TCCATTGGTTATATTGATAAGCAAAGCTGGTCTTGATAGACAGGTTCTTAATCGGCTCAATTTCCAGGAAAGCCTTACCGTCGAAACGGCTGTATTTCTTCTTTGAGGTTATGGTAGTGGCATAAGCCGGATTCTTAATAGCCTGCATTTTATCGTTACCATCCACAAATCCCCATTCACCATTGCTGTATTTATAAGGTACCGAAGGACGGGAATGCCATTTCATCTGTTCGAATACATAGTAAGTACCAATGGTAGGTTCCTCTACTTCTTCATGGTTACCAGAAACATTCAGTCCTAAAGTGATTATATCAATGAACTTGCTGTCAGCATTCAGACGGAAATTAAAACGGTCAGTACTTGTACCTTCCATGATACCATCCTGTCCCACATATCCTACCGAACCCATATAATGAGAAGTGGCATTACCACCCGACATAGACAAATGGTGGGTCTGAATAGGAGCAGAACGGAATATTTTGTCCGACCAGCGGGTATTGGCAAACAAATCCGGTCTCGATCCATCTTTCATTTGCTGAATCATTTCAGGGGTATAATTCGAAGTTACATCTCCCATAGCTTCATTCTGTTCATTATAAAGAGTAGCCCAATCCCATGAATTAATATATGTAGGCAGAACCGTAGCTTTCTGTACACCATAGGATCCGCTGTAAGATAGTGTCTTCTTGTCTGCATTTCCTCGTTTCGTTGTAACCAGAACTACACCGTTGGCAGCACGTACACCATATATAGAAGCGGAAGCCGCATCCTTCAATACTGATATGTTTTCAATATCATTCGGAGAAACACTGTTGAGGCTTCCCTCCACACCGTCAATCAGCACCATAGGATTACTGTCACCAAAAGTGTTTATACCGCGGATACGGATTTCCACATCTCCCTCAGCACCGGGTTGCGCAGAGAAAGAGCTCACGGTAACACCACTCATTCGTCCTTGCAGCAAACTGGAAGTATTGGATACCGGAATGTCTTTAATATCATTGACCTTTACAGAAGATACCGCTCCCGTCAGATTGGCTTTTTTCTGCGTACCATAGGCTACAACCACAACTTCATCGATCAACTCCGAGCTTTCTTTCAATACAATATTGATTTGCTGGTTTGCCCGGACTATTTTCACGACTTGCGTTTCATAACCTATATAAGAAATCACGAGATTTTGTCCTACTGATGCCTGAATAGAGAAATGTCCGTCTACATCTGTAATCAGACCATTCGTAGTACCTTCCACTACTACAGAGGCTCCAATTATCGCTTCACCGGCAGCATCCTTCACAGAACCTTTTACAGTTACAGCCTGTTGTGTAATGGCTGATGTTGAAGAACCGAGATCTTTTTCCGTTGATGCATAGGAGAAAGTTACTCCACCAAGGAATAGCAATCCGAAGATGATTCGTCTTTGCAAAACATGTTGTTTATTCATAATATTTTTAATTAAAAAGTTACTGATGCAAAAGTCCCTGTTTCTTTATAAACAGGATAACAGAAAAGCACAAAAGAATAACAAATTCCTGTATCCGCTATCAAAAACAGGAATTTGTTATCAATCGGCACGATTCTTTTATTTTTAAGCGTCTTCAAAAAGAAGGGGATCGCTTATTTTTTCCTACTTTTGAATATTGAATTTTAATCAGTATGCTATGAGTAATATAAGAAAGTGTTTGTTATTTGTATTCATATTCTGTGCCACCTTCACTGCCAGAGCACAGAAGCTATTGCATTATGATTTAGCAGATGGATTATCAAGTTCTGAAATCACTTCTATCTGCGAAAATGACTATTATATGTGGATTGCCACAGAAGATGGGCTCAACCGTTTCGACGGACATCGGTTTAAAGTCTATAAATCGGGGAAAGCAACAAACAACAGTCTTAAGAATAATAATATAGAAACCTTGTTCCTTGATTCCAAAGGCTTGTTATGGATTGGTTTTAAGACCGGAGGAGTAGATATATACAATCCGCGGACCGACCAGTTCATCCACCTCAATGAGCAGGTTTCCGACCCCATCCCTAACCGGATTGTTTCCATATTCGAAGACTCTGATCATAACATCTGGTTGGGAAGCTGGGAAGAAGGTATATGCAAATTAACTCCCAAGAATACAGAACGTACCAGTTTCACAGCCGAACGTAGCCATTCAGGAGCCATTGTCTCCAGTTTTGTGGAAAAGCCTAAAGGACATATATGGATCAGCACCTATACAGGACTTGTGATGTACAACTCCCGAAAACAAACATGGACAGACATTACCCCCAAGAACCAGACCATCACACAACTACACGATACCGGAGAAGACAATACACTGTATTACTCTTCATGGGATAATGCGCTCTATGAATTAACCTGGAGCCAACAACCCGAACAAGCCCGGACCATCCATCTGCATAACAGCAATACCCCCATATACCGCATAGAAGGAGAAGCAAACAAACTTCTGATCGGCACCTGGGGAGAAGGAATAAAAGTATATGATAAAGAGCAAGAGCGTATTTATCCACTACCCGGCACAGAACATCTGGGTACCACTTTTATCAATGCCATTTATAAAGATAGCCTTGATAATATCTGGATAGGTTCATACGGAAAAGGACTCTATAAGTACTCCTCCTCAGACAGGGGAATCAACCAGTTGATCTCAATTCGTAAAACTCATTCTCCCATCACTTCTATCGCCCTTTTACAAGACAAAATATTGTTGGGAACCTTAGGCGACGGTATGTATCATTTCGATATGCGTACCTCTACTGAAAAGGAAAATTATAAAAGTAAAGACAAATTCAAGGACCATATCTTATCTATCGGGCAAAATAAGGATATTACGTTAGTGGGGCACGATGGCATAGGATTATTATATTCTTTCCAGAATAATAATTCGCAGGAAATTCAATGGAAAGAATTTACGGCAAGCACTGAATTAGAAAAGATTACGACTTTCTATATAAAAGACAATAAAGTGTGGATAGGCACCAAACAAAACGGTCTGATGTCCGTATGCCTGGACAAGAAGAACCGGCAAATAAAAGATTATATCCATTATGACTATTTCAGTCGGGACAGGATAAACGCTATCATACCTTATCGTGACAATCAATTGTTTATAGCTTCACATAATGGGCTCTCCATCTTCAATGCATCAGACCAGGTCACTCTAAAAGACAAAATCATCGACCAGGAGATTGTGTACTCTATCATAGAAGATAAAAGTAATAAATGCTGGTGGATAGGAACATCAAACAATCTATTGAAGATGGAAGTATCCAATGATTCACTGCAAGTTTCTACCGCATTCCCTACATACCCATTGCCGCAAGGGGCCATCAAGTCATTGTTGCTCGATGATAACCAGAATCTATGGTTCTTTATCGGTGAGAAGATATTCTGCTACATAAACAGTGAACAGCGCATCTGCGAACCGAATATCAGCTATTGGGGTAACTCTTCTATCCTTTCAGCCGAAAAAATAACCTATGAAAATAAAGAATATATCCTGTTCGGCAATACCGAACAACTCATGGTTGTGGATGTGGAAAAGGCGCTGCATCAGTATGATAAGACCAAACTCATATTGACTGATCTGGAGATCAACCACCAAAAGATACAGGTAGGCGATACGATAAACAACCGGGTGATTTTAAAAGAGAATACCGAATATATTCCTTCCATCACCTTGTCTTATGCCTCCAAATGGATATCCCTGTCCTTTACTGAAATAGGGGAAGCCAACTACTGCAATAAATACCTATACAGGATGATCGGTTTTACCGACAGTTGGCAATATCTCGATATGTCTGTACCCCTGACCTTCTCACAACTTAACCCCGGCACATACACCTTGGAAATTATGAAATATAACGAAGAGTCAGGCACCAAGCCATGCTGGTCCATGAGCATTATTGTCGCTCCGCCCTGGTGGAAAACACCTTTGTTCTATTTCATTTCCTGCCTGATTATCCTGTTGAACATCGCACTCATAATATATATGATTATCAGACACTACAGAAAAAAGAGTATACAAAAGATACAGGAGATGGAGACTTTGAAGAAAGAAGAACTATTAAAAGAAAAGGAAAGTTTCTTCGAAAGTCTCGGGCACGACCTGATTACGCCTTTATCTTTGATACTGGCACCTGCCAATGATATGTTGCGTGAAACCAAAGAAGATGATATTCAGTATGAAAGGCTGTCCATTATCACCAAAAATGCTGCATTCTTATCCGATCTGTTTTCTACAATCCTTGACTTCAAGCGAGTGGAATTCTCTGAAGTAAAGATAAACAATAGAAACATAGAAATCGTATCATTCTGCCGCATCATAGTGAATGCATTCAATTATCTGGCAAGCTCTAAAAAAATCCAGCTATCCTATCAGGCCAACATCCCCTCCATACATATATGGATTGACAGTGTGAAGTTTGAAAGGATTTTATATAACTTACTGAGTAACGCCATTAAGTACACCCCCGATCAAGGCAGTGTATCGGTGGCACTGGAATATATAGATGGACAATTGAGTGTATTCATAAAAGATACGGGACCGGGTATCAATCAGTTATACCAGGCAACCGTATTCAATAAATTCTACCGGGAACCCCAATACAATAAGGAAAACACTCCCAACGGATTGGGCATAGGATTATATGTCGTGAAGAAATTCGTATCAGTAATGAACGGCACAGTTTCTATTGACTCACAACCCGGACAAGGCACCACACTGTGCATCAAACTACCGGTAGAGAACTCAGAAGAATATCAGGAAACAACTGATATTACCGAATTTAAAGCACAGGCAACCAATATAGAGAACAGTGCCACCATATTACTGGTAGAAGATAACGAACAGATACTTAAATACCTTGCGGGCAAATTGGCGGAGCACTTCAACATAGTGACAGCCACCCATGGAGAAGAAGCCTTGAAATTAGTAGGTGAGTATCTTCCTGAAATCGTAATATCGGACATCATGATGCCCGGTATGGACGGTCTGACACTGTGCCGCCATATAAAGGAAAATTCCCTTTATGCCGATATATTCGTTATATTACTGACTGCCAAAACTTCATCTGAAGATGAACTAAGGGGTTATAAAGAAGGCGCTGACATCTATATCAAGAAACCTTTTGATACGGAAGCATTGATCAATCAGATCATGAATATCCTGAATACGCGCCAGAAACGAAAAGAACAACTCCTAAAGAACCTGATAGCCAAAGACAGTGATACCATTGAGTTCAATTCCAAGGAAGTATTCCTGCAACAGGCCATGAAGGTGATAGAAGAGAATCTGGATAAGGCGGACTTCAACATTGAGGAATTCTCAATAGCCATGAATATCAGTAAGACAGTGCTTCATAAGAAGTTCAGAATGCTTATCGGGCAGACACCCAATCAGTTTATCCGGGCTATCCGGCTTCGAAAAGCATCCGAGCTATTGATAAACAGTGATTTGTCAATAGCGGAAATAGCCTACCTGACCGGCTTTAACCAAGCACATTATTTCATCAAGTGCTTTAAGGAAATATATAATGAAACACCCAAGAATTTCAGGGATCTGAAGAAAGGAGACCGATAACCTCAAAAAAGGGATGACTGTGAAACTGTTCCAGTCATCCCTTTTCCAATCTTATTTCTTATCAGCAGAATATTCAACCTCGTAAACTTCCAATAAGCAGTGTTCGCTATTCCCATCTATAGCGGTACAACTTATTTCCAACGGACGTCCTTCTTTTATATCGTCAGCAGAAACCTCTCCTACCGCCCATGACAAGCCGCACCAGATCATCTTATCATGCGATTTCTTTATCGGAACAGAACGCTTGCCCTGCTTTACTTCTATATTGAAGAAATGGTCCATTTTAATCCCGGTAGGAGGAGCACCGCCCCACGAACGGAATGCTTTTCCATGCTCATCCAATTGCTGAAAGAGAATCCGTACAGTTTTCCCTTTCGAAGGGGTGTAATGTGCCTGCAAGGTATGCTCATTTTTCTTTTGCACATCTATTTTTACCTTTTGAATTGTTGCAGGGATAACGATATCTTTCTCAATACCTAAATCATACTCCCGGCTACTGAACTTGCCGTATCCGACAACAACCATCTGTTCCGGCCCCAATTCCACAATATTCTTTTCTAAAACAGGCATAAAACCACTGTCCGTAAAAAGCACTCTCCCCGTTCCTGTCGCTTCAGGCAACATTACTTTGGCTTTCTCTTGTGATGCGTTTACCACAGTATAAAGATTTCCTCCTTCAGCGGAAGCCATGTATCCGTATGGCAGCGCTTTGCCGGGGATAGCCCCGAATGCTGAAATACTTCCATACTGCTGTACCTTCATATACAATTGCTGCACTTTAGCCATCCAGCGGGCATCATCCTCACTTAGCAAATCAATATTTCCATGACAGACATTCAGCCAGCCCCCGCGTGCCATCGTCAGAATCATCATGCCTTTCCAAGCATTTAAAGCCCTGTTATAACAAGTACCCGTGGTACCAATCATAAAAGCACAGTTGTCAATGCGCCGGACCGGTACTCCGTTAAACAAGTATTGAAAGGTCATGTGATCCGAATACAAATCCTGTGAACGCCAGAAGTTCATCATCGGCACATCGGATAAGCGGGGATCACCGCAATACATCGTATCAAATATTTCCAGCCAACGCAGGTCTACCGTTTTTCGAAACGGGGTAACCGTATTTTCCATATCACCCCCAAAACCATTGTAGCCAATAAAAAGTACATCCGGATTCCTATAACGAAATTCTTTTATGGCAGAAATAAAGGCATTTTTATTCTGTTCCTCAATATCAGTAGGCAACATCGTACATTTGGCATCAGGAGTTGCCGCATCAAAATAAGCAAAATCAAATTTGAACATCTTAATACCCATATCCGCGTACATTTGCAGGGTCTGCATAAGATGGTGCAAATATCCTCCCCTGAACAGACAAAGAGTTGTTCCGTCTTCTGCCACAGAGCTTTCCCACTCCGGAATAATCCTCATCGTATTTGCCTCTCCACCTATGCGCAGCAGGTTCGTAGAAAACCACAATCCGGGCTTTATTCCTTCTCTTTTACACGCATCCAGCCAACGTTTGGGACCTTCCGGCCAACAGTCCGGCCTCCACTTACGATATCCTTCATTCACATCAAACCAGAATGCGTCCATCATATAATAATCCACCTGTACACCCAATTTTTTCAAACGCACAATGTGATCCAACTCTTTCATTGCCAATGCCTCATCCAGAGGAATGTTATCAGACAATTCATCATAGGCGGACCAATTGTTATAGACAAATACAGGTTTGGTCAATCTTGCCGTTCTATTTTTATTCCATCCGTCAGATACATTCTGCGCCACTCCAGGAATGAATATGCACAACAACAGCAACAGGATATTTACTCTTATTCTATTCATAAGTCATATCTATTTTTATCAAAGACTGTTTATTCATCGGAAAACTTAGTCCACCACTTCAAAAGTCAGTTTCCGGCCACCTACCGACACTATAAATTCACCCGCCTCCAAAAAGCGTTTGCCCGTTGCATCCGTATAGCTCAAATCTCTCATAGGATCAATCTCAAACCGAAAGACTCTGCTTTCACCAACCTTCAACGATTGTTTTTCAAAGAATTTCAGTTCTTTCATAGGACGGGAAATGCTACAAAACGGATCGGACACATACCATAGCACAGTTTCTTTTCCTTCCACCTTACCCGCATTAGTCACTGTAACCTCAGCTGTTATCTTCTGATTCTTCTTGATTTTCAAGGAAGAAAGTTTTGCATCAGAGTAAGTAAAGGTAGTATAACTCAATCCATACCCGAACGGATACAGAGGTTCGGTAGGAATATCCTGATAATCCCCCATCGCATCGAACGGACGGGCAGACTGTCGCATATTATAGTAGACCGGTATCTGACCTGTAGACAGCGGGAATGTCACTGACAACTTTCCGGAAGGATTTACCCTGCCCGATAAAATGCCCGCTAAGGGAGTTCCTCCCGCAACACCGGGCTGCCACATCTCAATGATAGCTTCTACCTGAGGTTCCAATCTGATCAACTCAAGAGGGCGACCACTGGAAAGTACAAGTACAATGGGCTTATTCGCCTGCTTCAAATGCAAAAGCAACTTTTCCTGAATATCGGGCAAAGCAATTGTAGAGCGTGAAGCATTCTCTCCACTCCACTGTTTGGACTCACCTAAACATACCACTACTACATCGGATGCCTCAGCCGTTTTCAAGGCAGCGGAGAAACCCGATTCATCATTTCCATCCAATGCACAACCCTGCTCATAATCCAGCCGCACTTTATCACCAAATTCTTTCTGCATTCCTTCATAAATAGTCTCCACATCTTCGGCCTGACCTTTAAAAGCCCAGGCACCCAACAAATCGGAACGATCCTTGACCATAGGTCCTATCAACGCAACTCTTTTAACCGTTGAAGAAAGAGGCAACAAGTTCTTTTCATTCTTCAACAGCACCATTGATTCTTCTGCCAGACGCGCTGCCAAAGCAATATCCTCTTTCTGCAAATAACGTTCCTGCTCGGTCAGCTCTTTCGTATAAGGTTCATCAAATAAGCCCAGGCGAAATTTGACCCGAAGTATACGGGCAACCGCATCATCTATCTGCGAAATTTCTATCTTCTTTTCAGCAACCAACTGCTCTAAATATTCATAATAAACATTGTCCCGCATATCCATCTCCACACCGGCATGGAAAGCCTTATACGCAGCTTCTTTGCGATTCTTGGCAACACCCTGATAAATCAGCTGCTCTATTGCATTCCAGTCAGATACGACAAAACCGTCATGTCGCCACTTATTCTTCAGTATTTCAGTTAAGATGTAATGGTTTGAAGTAGCCGGTACTCCGCTAATGTCATTAAAACTGCTCATAAGCGTGGCGGCACCTGCTTTCACACAGGCCTCATAAGGCGGTAGATAGGTTTCCCACAAGGCTTGGGGTGATATATCCGTATACCTGTAATCCCGTCCGCCTTCGGATACACCATAACCTACATAATGTTTCAAGCAAGCTGCGATAGAATACGGATCAGACAGTTTCTCGCCTTGGTAACCTTTCACCGATGCTACACCAAAGACTGTATTCAGGTAAGGATCTTCTCCATAACATTCGGAAATACGTCCCCAACGGGGATCCCTCGCCACATCAATCATAGGGGAAAATGTCCAGTCGATACCCGACAATACAGACTCCTTAGCAGCCATCCCGCAAGCCTGAGTCACTAAATCAGGATTAAAGCTACAAGCCTGTGCCAATGAAATCGGATACACCGTACGCAACCCGTGAATCACATCAAACCCAAAAAGAATGGGTATCCCCAGGCGAGATTCTTCCATTGCCTTACGCTGAATCCGGTTACGCAACTTCGGATCGGTATGGAGATAAATCAGCGAACCAATCTCCGCCGGAAGATTTTTCACCTCCGTACCTATATTATTGGGATTATCATTCTCCCCAAATGTATATTGATTCAGTTGAAGCACCTTTTCATGCAATGTCATCCGATTCAGCAAATCTTTCACTCTGGTTTCAACAGGCTGTCCCGCATCTTTATAAACCGGTTTCTGTGACCGGACAGATAACCACGGGAGCAAAGCCGATACGAATAAAATCAATAGTTTTCGCATAGTATCATGTTATTAATTAATCCCAATCATCAGTGCGGAAGGAAGATACCGGCAGACCGCCCGTACCAAATAATTCCGCCTTTACAAAATCCTTAAATGCATATCTCACAGCTTTAGGCTCTGCCACATACTTGCATGTGACTACTACAGTACCTTTTTCCTCATCAATATAGGCGTCCGCCTTATGGAATACCTTATTGTCTCCGGATATCTCAAACAGTTCCAAAGTCTTTCCATAGCTGGTAAGCCCATTAAATTGATTGTCAAAATGAATAATAGCCTTATTTCCCTCAACCTCCTATTTTACTGAAAGTCGGACTTTCCGCTTCAAATCCTTTCATTCCATAGGTTTTAGAGAGTGCCAGCATGCCCAAACGGTCGCCTACTTCTTTTTTCCTCCTCGGATGGATCAGATATCGCTCTCCTACATCCAACAATACTGCCATTGCAGAGTTTGGAATTAACGTTAGGCACTGTCTTTGCGCTTCCCGTTGATAAGCCGAAACTTCCGGCCATTGAGGTGTGAAAAAGTTCCACTCTTTATAATCGTAAGGGGCAATCTGTGCATAATAGAAAGGTACTTCTCCCAATCCCCAGGCTTCGCGCCATTTACTTACCATGGCAGCAACCGAGGGAGCATAACGGGGCACATTGAAAATATTAGACTCACCCTGATACCAGATAATACCTTTTATGCCATATCCCACCAGTGGGTGAATCATGCCATTGTACAGAACCGTAGGCACATTACTAATCCACGGAGAAGTTTCATCACTCAATGGCGGTACGGGGATATCATCAAATTGTTTGCAAGCTTCCGCATTCATCCATGCTTCGATGTTGGAGCCTCCATAACTGGCATTGATAATACCGACCGGCACATCCATATTGCGCTGTAAGAAATCTGCAAAGAACCATCCCACAGCCGTACATTCCGCTACATTCTCCGGAGAAGCCTTCACCCATTCGGCCTCAAAATGTTCCAATGGTTTATAGGCCGCTAAAGTAGGTATATTAATGAAATGTATTTGCTTTTTTGCTGAAGACAATATGGCCTCTGTAGATCCCAGTACCGGCTGGCAATAATATCCTTTCAGCGGCATACTCATGTTGGACTGTCCGCTTGCCAACCATACTTCTCCCACAAACACATTCTGAAAGACTTTCTTCTTATTGGCAGTGACTGTCACCTCATAAGGTCCTCCGGCAGCAGGCGTAGGTACGGCTATCTTCCAGGTACCTTTAGAATTAACAACTCCCGTATATTCTTTATCCGGATTCCATGAAGTGGAAATAGTCACTTTCGTTCCCGGTTTTCCCCAACCCCAGAACGGATTATTTATCTTTTGCTGCAACACCATATTGTCACTGAAAATATCAGCAACCTTAAACTCCTGTGCCTCAGCAAAACATACCAAAGCAAAGAGGAATACCAGATTTAATAATACTTTTTTCATCTATCAGATTTCTATTTATTTATGAATATAATTCTTTCGTAAGTCCACGCAAATATAGCGCTATAGGGTAAGAAGTGATAACATAAAACCACCCAATAATAACACAATACTCCACAATATGCTTTCTCGCTGTTTTAATCTGTTATAATCCACAATTTAAGCTCTACAAATACTCTATCAGCCCGAAAATTTTTCGG
>NZ_EQ973486.1:37060-42400 GCF_000158035.1 Bacteroides cellulosilyticus DSM 14838 | reverse complement strand
CCTTCGCTTCTATAGAAGGATGAAAATAGCGAAGCAGATACGAAGAGGGTACGAAGGAGGTATAAAGGAGGTACGAGGTGGAATAAATTGTCCTGTTTTTCTGCCTCGTAAACAGCTAAATTCGTATCTTTGACAAATCATTCAGCAAGTAGATTTCCTTATGGCAAAAGAAAAAACGGTTTATGTGTGCAGCAACTGCGGACAAGAGTCTCCGAAGTGGGTAGGCAAATGTCCGTCGTGCGGAGAGTGGAACACGTATGTGGAAGAAGTGATACGAAAAGAAGTCGTAAACAAACGTCCGGTATCCGGGATTGAGACAGAAAAGCCAAAACCCATCGTTCTCAGTGAAATAGAAGCGGATGATGAACCGCGTATCGACTTGCATGATGAAGAGTTGAACCGGGTGCTGGGAGGCGGATTGGTTCCGGGTTCTCTGGTGTTGATTGGTGGAGAACCGGGAATCGGTAAATCTACTTTGGTACTACAAACTGTGCTTCACATCCCTGAAAAGCGCGTTCTTTATGTATCGGGTGAGGAAAGTGCCCGTCAGTTGAAATTACGTGCAGACCGGTTATCGCACAATTCCACAGATTGCCTCATCGTTTGTGAAACATCATTGGAACAGATTTTTGTTCACATCAAGAATACCCGTCCGGAGTTGGTGATCATCGACTCTATACAGACTATTTCTACGGAAAGCATTGAATCCTCCCCGGGAAGCATCGCACAAGTGCGCGAATGTTCTGCAAGTATCCTGCGCTTTGCCAAAGAAACGCATACCCCGGTATTGCTTATCGGGCATATCAATAAGGAAGGCAGCATTGCCGGACCGAAAGTTCTGGAACATATCGTAGACACGGTGTTGCAGTTTGAGGGTGACCAGCATTATATGTATCGTATTCTGCGTAGTATCAAGAATCGTTTCGGCAGTACAGCGGAATTGGGTATTTATGAAATGCGTCAGGATGGATTACGGCAAGTCAGTAATCCGTCGGAGTTATTGCTGAGCCAGGATCATGAAGGGATGAGTGGCATAGCGATAGCTTCGGCTATAGAAGGGATACGCCCGTTCTTGATTGAGACACAGGCATTGGTGAGCAGTGCGGTATATGGTAATCCGCAACGTTCGGCCACGGGATTTGATATTCGAAGAATGAACATGTTATTGGCAGTACTGGAAAAACGAGTGGGCTTCAAACTGGCCCAGAAGGATGTGTTCCTCAATATTGCCGGAGGACTAAAGGTGAATGATCCGGCAATAGACCTGGCGGTTATCAGTGCTATACTTTCCAGTAATATGGATACGGCTATTGAACCGGAAGTCTGTATGGCAGGGGAAATCGGTCTGTCCGGAGAAATACGTCCGGTGAACCGAATTGAACAACGGATCGGTGAAGCGGAAAAGTTGGGATTTAAACGGTTTGTACTGCCGAAATACAATTTACAAGGAATTGATACGAAGAAAATTAAAATAGAACTGATACCGGTGAGGAAGGTGGAGGAGGCATTCAGGGTGCTATTCGGGTGATTCACCACAGATTACACAGATTTACACAGATTAATAATGAAAAATATTAATGATATAACGTACAAAATCATAGGATGCGCATATGAAGTTCACAAAATTCTAGGTCCAGGTTTGTTGGAAAGTACTTATGAAACCTGTCTATGCTATGAATTAGAGAAACAAGGCTTAAAGTTTGAAAAACAAAAAGAGCTTATGATTAATTATAAAGGAGCTACTTTAAATAATGGATATAGAATAGATATTTTAGTAGAAGATTCTATTGTGCTCGAATTAAAGTCAGTAGAGAATTTATTACCTATTCATACTGCTCAAATTTTGACATACCTCAAACTTTCTGAGCACAATTTAGGATTACTAATTAATTTCAACGTAACAAATCTACAGAACGGAATACATAGATATATAATCTAATCTGTGTCAATCGGTGTAATCTGTGGTGAAAAAATAAATTATGATACAAGAATACCAACTACGCGTGCTACCCGAAGTAGCCGCCAATGAACAACAATTAAAAGAGTACCTCGTACAGGAAAAAGGACTGAATGTGCGGAATATTAATGCGACACGTATCTTGAAGCGCAGCATTGATGCCCGGCAACGAACCATCTTCGTCAATCTGAATGTACGGGTATATCTGAACGAAATGCCCAAAGACGATGAATACCAGCCTACTATCTATAAGAATGTAGAAGACAAACCACAGGTTATTGTCGTGGGTGCCGGTCCCGGCGGACTGTTTGCTGCGCTGAGACTGATAGAACTGGGACTCCGTCCAATCATCGTAGAGCGTGGAAAGAATGTACGCGACCGAAAAAAAGACTTGGCTCAGATCAGCCGGGAGCATACTGTAAATCCGGAATCCAATTATAGTTTCGGTGAAGGAGGTGCAGGCGCTTATTCGGATGGAAAGCTTTATACCCGTAGCAAAAAACGCGGGAATGTAGACAAGATACTGAATGTATTCTGCCAGCATGGTGCATCTACTGCTATATTAGTGGATGCACATCCGCATATCGGAACGGATAAACTGCCACGTGTGATAGAGAATATGCGGAATACCATTCTCGAATGTGGCGGAGAAGTGCACTTTGAGACACGTATGGAGGCGCTGATTATCGAAAACGATGAGATAAAAGGTATCGAAACCCATACAGGACAAACAATTCTGGGTCCGGTGATTCTGGCAACAGGACATTCGGCACGGGATGTGTACCGTTGGTTGGCTGCCAATCAAGTGGAGGTTGAAGCTAAAGGTATTGCAGTCGGTGTACGTTTGGAACATCCTTCGGAATTAATCGATCAGATACAATATCATAGCAAGGACGGACGGGGAAAATATCTGCCTGCCGCCGAATATAGTTTTGTGAATCAGGTGGACGGACGAGGGGTATACAGTTTCTGCATGTGCCCGGGTGGTTTCGTGGTACCTGCTGCCAGTGGCCCACAACAGATTGTAGTAAACGGAATGAGTCCCAGTAACCGTGGCTCGCGTTGGAGCAATTCGGGAATGGTCGTAGAGTTAAGGCCGGAAGATCTGGAAGACGAAGGATTGAAGATAGAAAATAGAGGAACAGCTATGCAAGATGATAGTATTACCTATCCCCAACTCAGCATGATGTACTTTCAGGAGGCATTGGAATATAATTGCTGGCAACAAGGCAATATGCGACAAACAGCACCTGCACAACGGATGCAGGACTTTACACGCAAGAAGCTGAGTTATGATCTACCGGAAAGCTCGTATGCTCCAGGATTAATCTCTTCTCCCCTACACTTCTGGATGCCACCGTTCATTACTGAACGACTCAGCAAAGGATTCCAGCAATTTGGACGATACAGTCACGGTTTCCTGACCAATGAAGCAGTAATGATTGGCGTAGAGACACGCACCTCTGCACCCATACGAATCATAAGAGATAGGGAAACTTTGCAACATGTAAGAATTAGAGGATTGTTTCCATGCGGAGAAGGAGCAGGATATGCAGGTGGTATTGTTTCTGCCGGTATTGACGGGGAACGATGCGCGGAAGCGGTAGCCGGTTATTTCAATCTATAAAATTCAAGGAGGGTATATTAACTCATTCAAATATACCCTCCTTGATAATTTATCAGAATTCCTTCTTCAACTGTTCACACCAGTCCGCTATCCGTTTATCCGTCAGCTTCGACTGGTTCTCTATATCAATCACCAGTCCACACCATTTACCATCCCTCAAGGCTCTTGACCGGTTAAATGAATAACCCTCGGCAGACGTAAATCCGACAAGGATAGCCCCTGCCTTTTCAAAGGCATCAGCCAGTATTCCCAGGCCGTCAACAAAATTATCGGGATAACCGATTTGGTCACCAAGTCCGAAGAGAGCAACTTTCTTGTCTTTCAGATCGAGGCTTTCTATCTCCGGTATCATTTCGTCCCAATAGGTAGGCAATTCACCGTCGAACCAGGTGGAAGCACCTACTATCAGATTATCATAAGCCTGGAAATCATTCTGCCAAGCCTTTTCTATCATGATCATTTCTACTTCTTTGTGTCCGAGCTTCTCGCATATCTTCTCTGCAATATGAGAAGTCTTGGCAGCATTCATTGCATAAAATAATCCTATCTCTTTCATAATAACTTATTATTAAATTAATATTCCAGCAGCTTCTTGGCTGCTTCATAAATTCTATCTGCACCCGGCAGAATGGCACGTTCCAGTATCGGATTAAAACCTACAGGAGTAAAGGTAGAGCCTACACGCTGTACCGGTGCATCCAGGTAACGGAACAAGTCTGTACCAATACTGGCTGCTATCTCACCACCGAAGCCACCAAAGACTTTATCTTCATGAACAATCAGGGCTTTACTGGTCTTCTTCACAGACTCATAAATGGTTTCTTTATCCAACGGTATCAAAGAACGGATATCAATCACTTCCACACTCCAGCTACCTTCTTTTTCCAAACGTTCGGCAACATTCAAGCAGAAATGCGTTGTGTTACCATAGGTGATAATACTCAGATCACTGCCCTCACGACGAATGCGCGCTTTCCCAAAAGGAACCTCAAAATCATCAGGGACGATGGCGGCTGCTTCTACGGAATTATACAATGATTTCGGTTCAATAAACAGCGTAAAACCACGGGAACGTATACTTGTACGGAGCAGTCCGGCAGCATCATCAGCAAAGGATGGACAAACAATCCGCGCTCCGGGCAAAGTAGCCAAAGCGCCCTCCAGATTTTGCGAGTGATAGAGTCCACCACCGATATAACCACCGGAAGCCAGACGCAAAGTTACATTAGGAACGAACTGTCCGTTGCTACGCCAATATTCATGAGTACATTCCACATATTGTTCTACGGCAGGCCAGAAATAGTCGGCAAACTCCGCACCTTCTATCACTACCCGGATTTTAGGATCAAAATGACTCATACCATTTGCTGTGCCGACAATATAATCTTCGGCAATAGGTGCACTGAATACACGAGCTTCACCGAATTCCTGTTGCATTCCTTTGGTTACATTGAACACGCCCCCTTTATCCCGATTGGCAACATCCTGCCCCCAGATGAAGGTATTAGGATTATGGCGAAACTCTGCTTTCAGCGTTTCATTGATAGCAGTTACAAAGAATTTCTTCTCTCCTTCTGTCTCACGATGTGTTCCATCTTTATATTTTTCCGGTTCGTAAGGTTCCGGCAATACATAATTGAAAATGGTTTTAGGATCGGGATCGGGAGCTGTCAGCGCCTTACGATTGGCAGCAGCCAGGTCTTTCTTTGCTTTCTCCTCTATTTCTTTCAGCTCTTCTTCGGTGAGACGCTTGTAA
>NZ_EQ973486.1:5542-37040 GCF_000158035.1 Bacteroides cellulosilyticus DSM 14838 | reverse complement strand
AATTCTACCACTTTGTCGTAAACTTCCGGCCCTATGATAGCTGTTAAGCGCCTTACACTTAATGGTATGTAAGGTTTCCACTTAGAGAAATCGGTTGCAGCGTCAATCATTCCTAGCGCTTCGACTAGCTCCGACGTACCATTGTTATTTTTATCAAAGATTGTTTTCATCACTTCTTATTCTGGTTAAATTCATACTTATTCCACCCTTCAAAGTCTCCGTTAAAGCTATTCACTTCATCGAAAAAGTCTTTATAAAAACAGGATAGTCCGGTATCGATCGTTATTGTAGCCTGTTCACACCTGGGATTTGTGTTGATATTTGCAGAACTTTCGATAACAAAATCGAAATGTTCCCCAAAACCGGCCATTACTTTACTATGATTCTTAAATATGCAGATCCGCCCATTATTCCTTTTTGCTACATCCTTTAGATAGGAATAAACACCGGAATAACTTCCCTGGAAAATTTCACCCACATAAAAATCAATTCGTCCGATATATCCTTTTTCAATCCAGTTTTCAATTTCCTTTGCATCAGTAATAGCCATACACCAGGTAGATATTAGGCAATATTCGATCTTCTGCTGTTTGACTATGGCACGTAAATAAGTTAAGCTATCCACATCCCCAAAGCTGATACAGTGATAGGAACATCCCGGTTCAAAATGCCAGGGTAATTCCTTTTCTAGTGCAAGTTCACTTTTTACACGTTTATCGAAATGCCGCCCTTTCATCCTTTTACATTGTACATGTTTCCCTGGCTGTTCTGCTGCTTCCGTAGTTTCTTCCGGCCCTGAATCGACATGCAAAGGTAATTCCGGTTCTTTGGGTATGTCTGACGCAAAAAGTTTACGCATTTTCTTTTACTCTGCTACTTGGTGAAATGTTCTCTTCCGCATTGACAATACTTCGATAAAGCCCTATTTGCGTCTTACTTCCCGGAAAATTCGCACGTATATAGTGCATCAACGGTTTACAAAGTATCATATCCGGTATAGCTGTTTCACTGGCATTATAAACCTTTATAGAATAAAGCTTCTCGGATCCGCTGGATAACTTATTTTCCATGATAAGGTTTGATAAAACTGGATCCAGCCCAAAACCAGAAGTCGCCGCAGCATCCGCCTTATTAGCTATTTTTATCTGGCTCTCGATATACTCTTTTATCTTTTTATCGATAGGCGTGATCGTCCATCCTTCAAAGTTATTGGCTTCCGCGTTCCAAAATTTAGTAGTGTGCATATATTTACCGACATTCTGGCGTCCGGTAACACCTGCCGCATACTTTTCCATTGCTTCATCTTTAAAGTCTTCCAGCATTTTAGCGGAATAAGCAATACCTTTACGCTTGCAAATGTCTTTTATTCGTTCTTCCGCTGCATCCCAATATCCCTGCGGGCTCTCAATGTGCAAGCTTAAGGCCGACGAATTAGCATTATAAGCGGCCAGTAATGGCGCAATCGTACCGGCCAGCTCTAGCCATGGGAAAGCGCCAAGAAAACGAGGTGTGCTTACGAAATCTTTACAAAAAGAATAAATATTGAAATAGCCAACTGATATCGGATGTTTAAAAGGATCTGCCGGGTTAAAAACCGGATATTTAGCCAATTTAGTAGGATCCGGAAACGGCCAATCACCTACATATACATTTTGCGGAAAGTCGTGGTTATCGTCTGGATATTCAAAACGGCATTTTTTATAAGGTATATGTTCCAACTTTAGAAATTTACCTGCTGCACCAATACGCGGCCCCCGGTTTCTAATAAACTTAGTCCAAAACCCCTGCATGTGGATAAGATCAACTAAGGATCGTAACATAAACTCGCGATGATCCCAGCGCTCTAAATCTTCCTGGATCTTATCATCTAGTATCCATTTCCGATAAAACTTATTATTTCCTTCGTCGATGGCATCTTCAAAAAAACGCGGGCCTTCTCCCCATTGTAGGCCCTGTATTTTCCCCATGATACCTTCCCCACCGTAGAAATTATCTAGTAAACGCTGTACGTCTCCTGGTAAGTCGTTATTAGCGCCCATCGGCACGATATCAATTCCATTAACTCTTATTTTCTTAGTCTGCCAACTATCCGGCCTGCTAAAATTAATAGAAGAAGGCGCCCAGCCTTTCCCCATGGCAAAGGAAATTAATTGTCCTTCCCCTGTATCTATAAATCCGAAATTGCCTGTTCTTCTGATTTCCATATTAAACGTAAATTTTGATCCCGTTGAACTCTGTAACAAGTATTTGCCAACAATTTAGCGGTTTGCCTGTTTCTGTATCAGTTAGAAATAATTTATAGCTAGAATTTTCGATCTCTGCATCCGATGTTTTAGGCCGTAATCTAGCACATTTCAACCTAACCGAATCCCCGCCAGATCTCCGCTGACGATCGTATTTTCTAAATGTTATAGAAAAAGTGTCACCATCTGCGGAAATTTGCTTCATCTGCTCGATAGCGGTATATAGGTTTATAGTTTGAATACCCTTCGCCATAACTGTTTTATTTTCGGCCAGTGTGCCCGCAATACATCAAATAAATAATAGGAGAAAACAATAAGGCAGATATATAACAAAGCCTTCCATAAACTAGTCGAAGGCTTAATTTCTTTGCTCGTCTTAATATCTTCTTTCTTATCAGTCTTACGATTTACTGCTGTTGAATCGTTTATTACTGATTTTATATTTTTCTCCGTGTCGATCTCCGTATAAAGTTCTTTTTCTTGATTAGTGGTGGAACCGGTAAAAGAGATTTCTTTGATTGGTGGTAAACCTGTTTCTTTCGTAACTGGCTTTTCCGTATCAAATTTAATAACGACGCGGTTTTCCTCGTCAGTTCTAGTATTACGTTCTGTACTATGTCCCTGCTGCTTATCTTGTTCCTCTCGCGTATCTGTGCGAGCTTTAACGCTGTCTGACAATACCGTTTCATTTGTTTTCCGGTGATCGATCGTTGCGCGGCTACAACTAGCAAGGAAGACTCCCGATAGTACAATATACAAAGCATATTTTTTCATATAATTAATTGATTGGTATTCTTTGTGTACATGCCTTCCGCCCGCAAAGATTCGGCTTCATTGCTTTAATTTCTCGTTCGTTCTCACTCACCTTTAGCGCCAGTTCCTTGATATTTTCTTTCAACTCCACCCGATCCGTTTTAAGATCTTCAATTATCTGCTGATATACGTTTTGCACGGATAGCATCGCATCAGCTTCGGCCTGTTTCCTAGTATATTTTAGAGTAAAAAGCCAAGTAATACCACCAGTACAAATAGAACTGATTACTGTAGTAATTAATATTTCATTCATATTGCTCTATTTTTAGGCAAATATGAGCTTTTAAGATGTGTAGGTAAAGGACAAAAGAAAGGGCACACCGTTCCCGATGCACCCTATAAATAAATAGATATATTCTGATTAACTGGCTACTCTTTATGTTTTTCGGAATTTTCCGCAATCGTAGCAATACATAAAGCAAAACCACGTACTAAATACCCTGCAACAAAGATTAAAATGGCTATTGCAATAACCGGTATTCCTAAACTATCAAAATCCATTATCCCGGCAAAAGCCCCTATAATTCCGGCTATTTGCGAGACTATTAAAAATATCTTTGAAGATTTACGCAAAAGATTCACGCCGTTATCTTCTTTTGTGGCAAAATTCGGCTTTAGTGTGTTCATACTGCATTATATTATGATTAGCTGGTAAATGTAGAGAAAAAGCCACAAATAAAAAAGCTTTATCCGATTAGATAAAGCTTTCTCGTCTTATTATTATTTCACTTTTTACATATTATCCAGAATAAAATCAGCCGATATTCCAAAATTATCGCGTAAACGTTTCACCATGTTTAAATTAAGCGATCGCCTACCGGATAAAAGTTCACTTACACGAGATTCAGAGACACCCAGTTTTTTAGCGGCATCCTTCTGTTTTATATTGCCTATGCTCATACGTTGTTTGATAGCGTCCGTTATTACTGTCGATACCTTACCAGGCAAAGGATGATAAGCGGCCTCCCATTCATAAATCGCATCAGTAAGGCGTACAAATTCTTCTTTGTCTGCTTCTGAAAGCAATTCCATATCACCAAGCTTTGTTCCCTTCTGGATCAAAACTTCCATTTCCTTTTTATATTCCCTGTATTGGGAATCACTACTAATTTTCATAATGCCCTCCTTTTTAATAATTCTTAGCGTCGATCCTATCATATTCTTTGTGGGTACCAATAAAGCGAATAGTCATTCTACCAGCAAAGAAAACAACGATCGCAACTATTCGATAATTATTTCCTCGGATATTGAACACATACCGGTTATTTCCCACATAATCGGCTGAAAGAAAATCATTTTTCAGTTCATTGTGATTTTTCCAGTCTGCGGCCTCTATTTTTTCTACCCATTTTTCGATAGCGTTACTAGCATCCGCATGTTTTTTTATGAACTCTTCCAGCTTTTCAGAATCGATTATTTTCATAACTTCTTTTTGTTTGATACAAAGATACAAAAAATTCCCAAATGTGGAAGTTTTTAAGAGATATATTTTTTATTTTTAATCATAATATACATGAATAACATCTATGTGAAATCTAAAAAGTGCAGAATTTCCCGTTTTTGAACCTGTTTTTGTCTCAAAAAACAGAAAAACACTGTATTTGAAGGGTAAATTTTGCTCATCCTCACTACAAAGCACTGAAAAACAAGAGAATAAGCATAAACGGGTACGTATTCTTTTTTTTAGTCACACACCGAAGACCGAGCCGCTCAGAAGTCGAAAGGCGATTGCCTCGTTTTTTGAAATGTGAAATATGATTAATTACGTTAATATTATTAACATTTCGCAACTTTGGCGACAAAAAAGGCCGACCCCGGTATAAGGTCGGCCTATTGGGGCAATTGCCTTCATCACCCTTCCATGTCATCGAATCCCGGCACGTAAGGGCTGGCATTACTAGCCTTGCCTTTGCCCCTAATAGCCCGCCGCCAGAGCTTACGCATCATTAAGTATTTAAAAGCATCAGAGAAGTTCGTAGAAAGCATAGGCAATTTCTTAGGTGCCAGTTTCTCCGACTTCTTAATCTTATAAACTATCTTTTGCTGCCCCTTGTATCGGATCCCGGCTGGTGCCTTCTCAATACTAGACACGGCTTCTTTGCAATTAACTGCATCAATTAAAAGAATTGGTAATGCTCTGTTTTCCCCCTTCATTAGCTCCAACATAAAGTCGTATTCTTCATCTTGCCGGATATTAGCTTGTTTGCGACTCATAAGATTAACGATCCATCCTGTCCGGTTGCCTTCCCCGTCTATCTCGATAGCTTCTTTCAATTTTCGCGCATAGTCTTCTTTCTGCTTTTCAAAATTATTTCCGGCACGATCATAATACAAGTTTAATTCCTTTTCCTCGTGATTCAGGAAAAAGCCTAAGAATTGATCTGCCAATTCTCTAAACCAATTAGGCGGTAACTCAAAAAAATTCTTATGTAATCGGTAATATGCACCGTCTTCCTGCCCTATGATTAGGGATAGTTGATTACCAAAATCGACGCCTGCATCTATCGGGTTATCATGGTGTAAAAAGCGCAGATCCCTAGAATTTACTGCCGGTTCCCCATGATACACACCATCTGTATATTTATGCTTTTCAGAAAAAGCCACATAAAAACGGATATCTCGGCGAAGCCCAGGGCGCATACCTACCACCGATTTTTTAAATTCGTGTAATTCAAGTGTTCCGTTAAAAAGTTGCTTTATATACCCAATTGTTAGAATATCAATGTTCGTAAAGCTAGAAGCATTAATAAAATAACTTTCCCCCTTCCGCATCTTAAGTAAGGCAGCTTCATAATAGATTATCTTTTTTTTAATCCGTCTTAGTTTATCAGGAGAAGGAGATTCTTTATTTTCTTCCCGTACTAGCTTAATACGCAGTTCATTTAGTTCCCCTGCCGCTTGGACTATTTTTAGAATACGTTCTGGCTTCATCAGCTTTACATAACGAAAATACCAGTCATATTCTCCCTCCAAAACATCCGGCATGTCCGTAGTAATGGTTACCCCTAAAAAGTAATGACTATGCCCGTAACGAATGGCATCACCACGCAAAATCGGCATAGCTCTATTAACCTTCTTATCTTGATCGTATTTAGCTTCGTCAAAGAATAAATGAACTACTGACTTACCAGCCAACAAAGACGGATGATCTAGGGATCCTAGAAAAATTATAGATCCATTCCAAAATGAAATAGTATTTTTATAATCATCTACTATTATACTGCACCTTTTTCGCCAAGATTCAGGCGGGCGTTTGTTAGAAATGTAGTGTACACCTTCATAAAGCCCCATTAACTCCCAGCCTGTTTTTACCGCTGGCATTATATTATCTGTTAAATTCGTGTAGGTATTAGCTGCAAAAGCAAGCGCCGCACCTGGCATATCATAAACACAATCGGCAGAGCGTCTGGCCTGTATAACAGTACTTTTAGCCATTCCACGACCGGCACTTGTGATTAGATTAGTAGTATCTATCCAGTCCGTCAGTACCTTTATAATATGTGAATATCTTACTTCAACATCATCGGTATTAATCCTCTGTATCGTCTTCTCTGAACTCTTCGGCATCTTCGATCATTCGTTTTTTAAGATTAAATTTCTTTATCTGTGCATCTTCTTTTAGCCTATCCCGTACAATCATTGGTATATCTGGAATTTCATCGATAAACTCTTCCAGCTCTTTTCGATCCGTTTCCGGTACACCTAGATCAGATCGTTTTGTCGTATAAATGACTATCTGTTTTTTATTTAGAAGTTCTTCCGGGATTTCTGTTTCAGTCGAAGCAAAGCGTAACCTTAATTTAGCGGCACGTTCCAGAATACGCGAAGCTTCTTCACCTTTCCCCATCAGAAACATAGAATCTGCCCACTTTTCCAGCTTCTCGGCGTATAGGTTCGCAAATGCTTCCGGCCTTATATTTTCTTGTGCGTAGAAGAAATTTATAGAATCAGAATAAACCTGTCGGGCCATCCAGTCAGACAAACCGTAAATTTCTGACTTAAGTAACTTGATAATACCAGCTTTTGTTATTACCTTACCGTTATACCTCATTCTAGCCCTTAGCCCTCTAACCATTTCCATAAGCTCGTAGTAGGCGCGTTCCTCTGGCGGTAAGGTATCTAAATCACCAGTAGATAAAATCTGTGTGATCTGGTTAATATCTATATTTTCAAGATCTAGCCGTGTCGGCTTAGTTACATTCATCTTCATCGATTTGCTCTACAATTATTTCAAATGTTCGTCTCCTATTCACCTTCTCCAGTTGTTGAATAGCAATTATATTCCCCCCTTCGGCCTGTTCATGCAGTTTCATTTCCGGGTTAGCCCTAGAAACTAATATTCCCTGCCGGATTATTCCGTTAATTGTTGTACCCTCTATATAAGCATCCTTTACAAAAGAATCAACATCTACGCCTAGATAAATTGCTATCTCTTTAGGGCTGTATCCTAACGCTGCCATTCGCTGTATATCTTCCCTTTGCTCTATATCGAAAAAGAAAGAGTCTACCGGTAAGTTATTCATTATTTAAAATATTAAGACGTTCATAATCAGACTGAATTTCAGCACCTACTTTCTGACTCTGGATCCCGACTTCGGATCGATCGCACGGGTGAGAAAAGCGGGTTTTCATAGCTCGCCATGTAGCCCGCTTTATTTCCAGTTTGCAAAGATGGAAACCTAGTTTTTTTTCTAGCTTCGATTTCTTTTTCCAGGATATCTTTTTTGTTAGTCCATTTTTCGATTTTCGCTTGGGCCTTTGCTTTTTTTTCTTCGTTGTCGGATTTTTCAAGGTCATTCTTACCTTTGGATATATTCGACTTTGCATTATTCAGTTGCTTCACGAGATCCAGATCCGGCAAAGCTGAAATTTCATTTCTTTCAGCGAGTTCCTGCATAATTTTTGCTTTCCCTAATATCTTATGATTTTCCCGGTAATATTCCAGTTCTTCCCACATTTCCCGGTTATCCAGATAATTTTCTACTGCTGTCTTAGCCCATCTGAACGTTTCCTCACTTGCAACATCATCCGGTGTATTGGCTAACATCTCATGACTTTCCCGGTACAGGTCATAAGCTGAAAACATATCTGATACCAATATTTTAAACTCATTCGGACAATCCTTTTCATTTAAGAAGGGAAATTCTTCCCGGAAACGAATTGTTTTACGTACAGTTTCAGGGACTTCACAATACTTTGATTTTGCTTCCTCTAGTTCCTCTTCCAGTTCGTCTACTTTATCTTGGTTTTCGTCTGCTGATAACACTTTCTCGATAAATTCATCGCTAACAAGTTCATCAACAGTAACACCGAAGCGGTCAGCCAATGCGATAAGTGAATCATCTACATACGTTTTAGGCAAAACAGATTTAACGGTTTCTGGTATCGGTTCCGGCTTCTTGTATGCAGTTCTGCGCATTGAAGAAAAATCCATTTCAGATAATCCGGCCAGCTTACGTAATTCTTCGAAAAGCGCTCCTTTAGTCATTTCACATTCTCCAATCTGCCGAAATTTAGCTTTCAACATGCGATTTACTCCGAATATTTCATAAAGCGCCACACCTTCCGCGAAGTTTCTAGGCCCTTGTAAATAGGAAATAATTTGTTCTTTCATTTGATTAATTTATTAAGTGAGACACAAAGATTAAAAAAGGCAATTGCCAGGCAAAGGACTAAAAAAGCCCCGAACATCACTGCCCAGGGCTTACAAGTAGTTACAAGTAAAAAAATTAAGCCTCGTATCTTGATTGCTCAACAAATTTCATTGCCCCACCTCCGGTATCAAAAGCCTTAAATGTGATCTGGCTTCCAGGTGACGCGGTGAACACCTTACCAGCTTGCAATAAAAAGACAGACGAAGCGCCGGTTTCTACTGTTGGTGCAACACCAGCCGTAATACCAATCAACGTTAAGACGTCGCCATGTTGAGCACCTGTAACAGTTGCTATTTTCGCAGCTCCGGCACTTAGCTGATATTGCCCTGTACCTTTGAAGGTTATTTCCGTTGCAGCCGCCGGAACTACTGCCAGGGGTTCTTCGTGCGGGATCGTGCCTTCATAAATTCCGATATCGTCCCCCTTGCTAATTTGCGTAAAAGTAAATTCAGAAGAATTTGCATCTTTATTGCCTGTATAGTTCACAGACATTTCAATCGGGTTACATGGTGATCCGATAATATCTGCTGGTTCCCCGTTACAATACTGCAAAATAGCAATACAATGACGACCTAGCCAGTTCGTCTTAAATTCGCGCACTTCTCTTTTATTCCCTGGATGCTTCCCTTTAACCGAAGGCGTAAAACCTTTCGCATCGGTTTCACCTTCACCGTTAGAAGCCAGTTCAACCGTACCAGGCGTAATATAAAGATCCACAGAGTACGCCGACGGTTTTACTACAATATCACCAACCAGGACGACACCGGCACCATCACGCGGCGGAAAAGAAACAATGTCTTCAACGTCGATCAACGTAAGAACATCTTTAGGCGTTATTCCCTTACCCGGACTTCCTGCCGGTCTGGGTACAGATGTTTTAATGTAAGTTTTCATATAGCTATTTTTTTGAGATTAATAATAGGTAGGGGAAAATATTCCCCCACCAATAATTAGCCGCGTGCAACTTCGTAGAACTTGCCATCGTCAGTTTTAACCAGCTTGATAAACTTACCGGTACTTAACGTTAGGGCGGACGTTAAAACAAAACTTCCGCCGGTTGCAATTGTACTAGCATTTTCTTTACCACTTCCGTGGATCGTGTAAGTTTTTCCGGCGATTGCATCTGTAAAGTTGGTGATTGCCGTAGCTTTCGTATTTTCACCTGTTACGAAAACAGATCCACCCTGTAAAGAAGGCGTTGTTTCATCTGGGGCAAACTGCAAAGCATCGGCGGCGCCAGTCTCGCGGCCTATCTCAATAAATTTCCCGTCATCACGTTTCATTAAACGGATCATATCACCCTTTTTAGGGTTCCAAGCTTCCGAAATAAGGGAGAAATTACCGGACTTATCAATCTTAACGCCCTTATTCGTATTGCCACATTTCAGCGTAACAATCTTCCCGACCTCTGCATCTTCAATATCAGTAATAGCCAATAGATTAGTATTAGCAACAGTTACAATAGAAGTATGATACTTTGCAGACGGCTGCGTATCCTTATCGGCTTCGATAAAATAAGATGCCGGACGGTCGTATTCATTGCAGAAAATCATCTGACGCGAATAGTCCATGTCTTCTTTCTTTGTGTATTTGAATCCTACTGCATAAGCCCAGGTAGATTCTTTCCAGTTACTCCATACTTTCAAAGTCCAGTCTTGCTGCTCAATATTGAATTTCGTCATTTCTCCCGGCTGATCTTCGAATGTATGGATATTACCTTCCAGCGTCCAAAAAATACGATGGTGATTATCAGCGTTCGGCACTGCTATAAGTTTCACCGACGGATATTCTTTCACGTACATAATATTAGCCTTGTAGTCTTGATTCTGCGCATAATGCAGTTCATTGTACTTGTGGTACCACACAATCATGTGAGAAGGCATATACAAAGCTAATGTACCAGAATCGCGAAGAACGGCTGGTATCATTGATGTAGCCTGATAAACTTTTTCCCCGATATTCTCTGGTGACAAAGTACCAAGCTCAAACGGCTTCACCTGATAAACCAGCTTACCATTATTGATATCAATATGGCCTACTACTTTCTTATTCAGAAATTCATAGATACCATCAGCGGCCCCCATAGCACGGCCCGGCTTATTCAGATCCGGTTCTTTACGCACACCATTAACACGGCGCTGTTCACGTTCGTTATGCAGCTTCTTCGCTGTCTCTGCGAGAATGTATTCAATAAAAGACCACTTAATAACCTGGGATCCTTCCTTGTTGTAGCTTCCGATCCAAGATTTTTCCAGCGCTTTTAAATCCTTGAACTTATGAGCAAACATAACGCTAAACATACGCAGCGTTTCATTGTCAAACTCATAATTGCCCTTAGTGACATTATCGAAGTCACTAGCGGTATTATCTGCTTGTGAAAACTCACCTAACCAGATATTAGTTAATACTGCTAGATCTTGATAACCACTCTCCAAAGGGAAAATACTCTCGATAGATGGCAAAACCATCAAAAAAGATTGCAAACGATCCTGCCACGGTACACGATAGAAAGCGCCTAAATCTTCTTTCAGCCTAGAATAATCGATAGAACTAGCCGTAGGTACCTGAACTGCAATACCCTTACGATAAAGCATTTCAGCACGTAAACGCTGATTATAAGCTCTATCCATACCGTACATTTCACCGGTAATACCGCCTAGCTGCTTATCATCATCCCAATTCAAAACAATGTTTTTAGCATCCGGTATAATAGTCCCGTTTTGTGCCCCGGTTCCCTTGTCCAGTTCTGCCATATCAGAGAGCGTTTTAATTTTTTGATTAAGACCGGTAATCTCTGTTCTCTTAGCTGCTACTTCCGTAGAAAGTTCTCCTTTTTCTTTAGCCAGAGTTTCGATTTCTACCTGCGCGGTAGCTAATTTGGCTGTAATATCAGCTAGCAAACCTTTTATTACTGCATTGGAAGCACTATCTTCCGGGATAACAGTTCCATTTTCCGTACTTCCTTGCGGTTTATCATCCGGGAAGTCATTACTTAACGCTTCACAAAAACCAGTGAGAAAAGTTTCATTAAAGCCCATGTTTTTAAGCTTTTCTTTCTCTTCTGCCAGTAAAGCGTTTTTTTTGTCCGCGTCCTTATTCCAGTCCTTAATCCCCAGAATAGCCATTACAGCCGGAACGAATTGTGAAAAACGATTTTTCATAAAACAAATTGATTAAAAAGTGAATATTAAATTATCTCATTAGCCCTTTTTAGTGTCGCTTGTGATAATACCCATACGATAGCATCTTCCAACGTACCATAAGCATCTACATAACCATTTGCCAGGGCTACATCAGCAAAATAGGTTTGCCCACGAAAAAGAGGATCGTTTCGATCGTATTTTATGCCCAGATTCCTGGCAACTGCCTGTGCAAAAAGATTGTGATAAAAAGAAAGCTTCTCTTTAATAAGGCTATCATCCTGTTTCTCTTCCATATCACGAATCATTTTATTTTTCAGATCCGCACTATCAGGATAAATATCCTTAAGCTCAACGCCTAGCTCTTCATAATACTTTTTAAAGCTTTGATAAGTGTAGATAATCCCGCAGGATCCTATTTCGTCCATTGGGGAAGAAACGAATTTCCGCCCACATGCAGACACAAACCAAAAATGCGCGGAAGCACATACACCGGTAATGTATGCTGCAATTGGTTTAGAAGATTCCCGGATCATTCTTTCCAAAAGATCCACACGGGTAATCATTCCGCCAGGGCCGTTTACAAATAAGACAATACCGGCTATCTTTGGATTTGCTAGGGCTTTTGCAATAAATTGTTCCAAACGGTAAGTTTCCCAAGAATATAAAACGCCATCACAGGTAAGTATAACGACTGAATTTTCCGGTAACGAAGCGTCTTCCAGTTCCCATCGATCCGCCACATAAGGCATAGCGGCATAAGCCGTAACCTTATTTTGCAAAAGATGCTGTTCAATAGCTGCTAAGTTACCGTTATTTATAGAAGGCAAGATAAGTGACAAAAGGTGGTGATAATCCTTTGCCTCGATCGCCCATTTCTCATTAAAAATCTGCTGAATTTTATCCACGGTTTCTTTTTTCTGCAAAAGAAACCGTTTAAAAGCGGGCTAGAAAGGACTGTAAAAGGCTTCTGAATGTGACATTATCCCGGTTAGTTTACATTGATATTGCCCGGCTACCTTTGCATAAGTAAACGCCAAGGGTGTTTGTTGTGTTCCAGATACAATTTCGCAACCGGCTTCATTGGTATAAATGGCGATTAACTCTTGCTTGCTCAATGCAGCCAGCAAGTGTTCATTAGCTATATCGATCAGGGCAACATTAAACGTATGCCCTACATTATATATAAGGCCGCCTTCTGCTTCTTCCGGTTGGATGTCAGGTGTAAATGATCCTGGCACGATTGGAATCTCATAATCTCCATTTTGGAAGGAAACAAAAGCACGTGACATAATTAGGGCAAAACGATTTATTTTGCCTATCGGTATCAGTCGAAGCGAATTAGCTGCTGAATAAGGTGTTTTCTTTGTTCTCATACTATATAACTATTTGATATTCAATTACTCCGCATTTTTCCGGCATTTTTCCGGCAAAATTCCAGCAAAAAAAGGACATTAAGATACACTTCGTAGGTGAAAAAAACTTCTATTTTTTCTTGTATGGACGTTTTTTACTTGAACGTCTTATATTATCTCTCCATCGCTGGTAATCCTTCTGCAATGCTTCTTCGGTTATTGATTCAATGCAGTATTTTTTCATAAAGTAGTGTACAGACTGGATCTGATCGATCCCGAATTTGTGTTTATTTTCATCAATCAGATCGTGAAGTTCTGCACGCATCATCAATTTTATTTTCTTATTAAGTATTTTCTGACTGCGTATTCCTAGATAATTGAAACGTTCCGGGGATTTCCCACCGGCCAGATCCCCTTCCCTACGATCCGGCAATATAATTTCTAAATTACCCTGATCCCTAGAACTGTTTATCGGTCGTTTTTCTAGCAAATCATAAATAAGATGATAGATATCCAAATTATCGGGAAACTTCACTGGTGCCCCGTCTGGATCTGCGGAAAATTTAGACCAGCAATATTCCGCTAAATGTGCCTCGATTGTTATTTTCGTTGTTACCATGATTTGAATTTTGCTACAAAAATATAAATAAAATATTGATTAACAGCATTATATATACAATAAATTAAATCATTGATTCCATAACGGAGAATATAAATATATTTACACTATTTAATAAGCGATAAATTTACCGCTTGTTAAACATACTCTTCAATCGTCTGTTTTTTCAAATTTCGCTCTAAATCTTTGTAATTTTGTAACCTGTAACTTTCTTATCTTAACTTACTATATATCAATATTTTAATTTAGTCACAAAACCATGATACAAAAAAATAAGAGAAAAAACAGTTTGTAACCAGGCTATTTCCCACCGTCACAAAATGCAAGGTTACAAACACTGTTTTTTTGTAACCAAGTTTGTAACCAAGTTTGCAACCAAATTTGAAACCGATTATCTTTCTTATTATTAGTTACTTATCTTCTTTTTCAAACATAGGATACAGAGTTACAAAATTTTAGTAAGTAAAAAGGGAAGGGGTAAGGGGAAACCGAAAGGCAGGGCGGCTGGCGCCGGGCGCTTTTCAAGTAAAAAGGCCAGACACTTTCGTATCTGACCTCTTTACTTTGTACCCTTCGTTACAGTCCTGGACGCAATGTAGTCACATGGTTAGCTGTTTCGTAACCTTTCGTAATACTCTTCTTTCCATTTTTTTTCGATCTCCATAAGACGTTTACGCCTTATCTTTGTAAAATCATCGTTAAACTCATACTCAAAATGCCCGCACCATATAAACAAACATGCTATCTTAATAAACCATTCCAGTTTTTGTTCGTCCTGGCATTTTGTAGCGAAATTGAAGATAGTCCCTTCTTCCATCACTTCCAAAAAGTCGTATACCGGCTTAGCAAATTCATAGAATCCGGGCACCTGCATCAAATCCCTAAATTCCTGGTAGCTTTTTAGTTTATATTTAGAAAGGCACATTCCCAGAATCAGTTTTTGTATCGGTAAAACCTTCAATCACTGTCTGCGCAGGCGTCCGGTTTGCTTCACTCTCCCCCATCTCCATATCATTAATTCCAGTGGCGCTAACAGTCTGAATATAGATCATATCACAGGATTTACCGTCTATCTTCCTGGTGATACGTCCAGAACTATTTCGCATAACTTCTGGATTAAGACATTTCACATAAGGCGTAAGATTCGCAAATCCTTTTAGAGCTTTCGTAAAACGCTGCATGGTACATTTACGCATACCAGAAAAGTTTATAAAGTCCTGAAAAGCGGATTGCCTATCAACTAATACATTAACCTTATCCCCATCTTCGGCAAAGTATCCTTTAGCCCAATCTTCAAAACCGGCTCCCATATCAGCTTTATATTTTCGACGCATGATGTTATCCATTGGGGGCAGTATCTTAACTGAATCATCAATCAATGAAAGATAGAACTTGCAACATTGCAACATGAAGTTAATATCCTGGTTCCATTCTTCCTCGTTATAGTCTGTTAGCAAATTCTTACCGAAATCATCCCGAATAGATCTTGTTTCCAAATAGTCATTATCCGGTGTACGTTGGTGATAATAGTCTGAAAATACCATATAAAGCAACCTTCCTTCTGTTGATGGATCAAAATCCACCGGCACAAAGTTTGTTGTAAATCCAATTTTCGGGCTATCCTTATAAGGTATGTTGAATGATTGATTGTTCTTCGGGTTTACGGTCATATCAGACGAAATAACGTCGTAAAACAAACCGGTAGAAGTATATCTATCGCAATCATCTATTAATAAAAAGTCGGTGTGTTGGGTGATCTGATCGAACACGTGGGGATTATCCATTAATTTAGGATTACGGCCGGATAACTTAACAGTCTTCATAAAGTGATCGAAAGTTTTAAAAAGAAAAGATTTTCCGGATCTTCCGTTACTGTCCCCGTCTTCTCCTAGTTTATTATCCATCGCATAAGGTGACCAGGCACGGGAAGGGGATTTATACCGGTGAAGAATATAGCCGATCGCAAAAATCTTATTTATCAAGTTCTGTTTTTGCTCCGCTATTTCTGCCGGTTCCAGGTTAGGCCCTGCAATATCAAAAATATGTTCTAGTCGATATCGATCCGCTTCCTCATTATCCAAGTGATCCAGAGAATATTCAAGCTCTTTCCGCCAGTGTGTTCTACTCGTATTAATTAAGTATCGAAAAATATTACTAGCATGTTCGTGTATATCGATATCCCAAGCATCTGTCCCATCTGAAAGCTTATTTCGTTTTATCGTAAACATATCTGGCAATACTTTAACATTGTGCGGTATTACATTTTCTTCCCAAACATAGCGGTCTGTAATGCCCATGTTCGCCAATTGGGTTTCTATCTTACCCCCTGTAACTTCCCATACTGCATTAGGGAAGAAAAAATACTGACTCTTCCTGGTATAACTTGTAAAGTCCAGCGTTATTTCGTCCAGATTCTCCAATGCCCCATCGCTCATACGTGGCGAGTTTAGGATCAAATTACGAATATTCCGATCCAAATAACGTTCCCTCGCAAATTGGCGAAGGAAAGTTCTTATATCCTTTCCCTTTATAGACGAAACGATCCGTCCTACTACGCGTACATATTGAGTATTAGCCGAATTTTCATCCCTTAAGGCATGAAATCCGTTTAGTTTCAAAAAATAATGTAGGCAATCCGCATCTATTTCGTACTGTTTCTTCCCGGTTTTCTCGTTTTGCGTTATCTCCCAAAATCGGGCTGGCATAGCCATTTTAAGAAGGTTCCTAAAATCTTCATTTTTTTGCCTTAACTCCATGAAATCCCGGAAATCTTTTCGTGGTTTCCCGCGCCAATCTTTATAGGTAGTCAGCCAAGAAGGTAGCCAGACCGTTAAGATATCCATATACTTAAGTGCTAATTCCGTAGCCTTCCTTATACCGGTCGAATCGATATCCGGTATATTATATAGTTTCTCTACATACTTATATATTTCCTTAATCTCTTCCGGGCTTACTTTGTAGGTTTCAGAATTAAACCACAAAGGAGAATAGCCAAGCGAAGCAACACAAAGTGAATCACGTTCACCTGAACAAATGAAAGCTTCTTCCAGCTTTTTTTCTTTATAAGGTTTATCCTCATTTTTGGGATCCTGTTTAAATAAAGCTTCTTCTTTCGCATTATATTCCCGGTACAATTTCTTTAGTTCTTCCAGACCGTTAATAAATTCTTTGGGCTTCACCCCATCAGGGGTATAACTAAAACGCCATTGTTTATCCGGGTTCAACGGTTCATATATCTTGTAGAACTTAACAACCTTTTCAGGATCATTACTAGACTGTACAATACATTCACGCATAAATATAGGATAGGTAGGCGTTGTGTATTTAGTGGTAACTTCCCTATTCTTAACATAAGAAATCGATTTTGCCACGTACCAATTTAACCGATCAATATGTTCCTGCTTTACGCGCGGGCCCATGATCTTAAGTTGATCTGCCGTGAATGTTTTTTCAAGTTCAAAGAAGCGGGATCCTTCCTTTTCGTCAGCTTTAGCCGGTCGCTTTCTGATATCCGGCTTATTGACTGACTTATTTAGTTCGTTAGTCACATTATAACGACTTGCCAGCTTAAAAATCGCTTCTGAAAAAGAGATACCTTCTTCATACATGCAAATATCAACCGGGGACATTGCTGTAGACTGATCCCCGAAGTCCGTTACCTTATAGACTTCATAGTCGTTATTTACTTTGAATTTCTTGATACATGCCGAAGCGTCGTCTTCTTCCGGGCGGCGTTTAAATTTCTTTTTGTTATCGACGCATCCTTCGGCCTGTGGATAATAATCTAAGATTATATCTAGTCCATCATGCGTTTTGCTATAAATGTCACTAACTTTAATCATAACTTCTAAAGTTACACGGTTACAAACTTTTTTCTATCTTTTTGGGGATATATCCACTAACTAAAGCATTTTATATTGTAGGCGAAAAGAAAATGTCTTAATTCTCTTTTCTTGTAATGGAGATCGTCTATCTTCATCAGCAAGGACGCATACACGGTCTTTGTCGTTGATAACATAACCTTTCTTTCTCATTTGATACTTTAGGTTTCTTAATCGGCGATCCTCCTTTACAGGCTCTTCCCCCTTACTTTCAGGCAAAATACTTTCTCTCATACTTTCTACTCCTTATATTCTGCGGATGTTACACCACATGAGAACCACGCTATTATCATTTGATTCCTTTTTAATTTGTTATACGTCATTTAGTAATCTTCTCTAATTCCTTAATAAGCGGAAGAACATGCTTTTTCACTTGCTTTAGCTCCGCCGCATTTCCATCATCGGGAGTCCCTTCCAGTAATGCCCGGTAGGTTTCGTACATTTCTCTAAGCCAAATAACTTGCTCCTTAGAAATTGATATTGATTTTTCGCTCATTATTAAATTATCTATTCATTTTTTTCTTAAACCAGTATTTCTCACCAGTCCTACAACCTGGTTGAAAAGATCCAGGATATCCCTTACGTTTACTAGCTGCTTGCGCATCCCTTCGATTGTAGTTATACACTTCTTTCAACCAGTCGGGATCCTTAACTAATCCCAATTCGCGAGCTTTACGCGTAACTGTCCTAGGAGATACCCCTATTAATTCAGCTAATTCCTCATTCCGGGTAGTTGGATAGTACCGTTTCAATAAACTAAGCATATTCCCCGTCCACAAAATCCGAGTACTATATCCCTTATGTTCCACTAGCCGCCCTTTTGCCTCATGGAAAAAGCAACCATCAGGAACTTTACGGTTTCTAGCATACTCCTGCCTCTTTTCTTCCCTTACACATTCCTTACAATGTGAACTATACCCGGAAGCACATTTATAAAAACTATGTAACCAAAGCTTACGCCCACAAACCGGACAAATTTTCTTTCGACATTGCTTCATCCTATTCGATTATTAATCTGTAAATATTTCAGTTTCATCCAGTACTGCTTCAATCGTCTGTTTCCACATATTCCTAGCAACTTTATAATGATGTGGCAATACATATACTTCCGAAAAAGTATCACCCATAAGTTTAATTTTCTCGACCTTATAGGCAATATGATGATAGCCTAATAAATCAAGATAGTACTTTAACCTATTCTTCGACTCGGTTGTAATAGCTAGCTTCATATATGATCTAGCTTCTTCTTCCGTATTTATCGATCCTTTTAATTGTACGTCCATGGCTCAAGATTAATTAAAAATAGGGTTCTTCCCCCCAATCTCTGTTTATTATACTATTGGTGCAGTGCCCGCAACAACATTTGTACACAACCTTACCGGCTAGTGTTATTTCAGAAGGTGAATGATAAAACGTGGATCCGCATTTATTACAAGTAAATTCGCCATAATCCGCACCTAAAGAACTACCCAAAAACCAAAGCCCGTATTTATGCTTATTTAGATAGTTATCTCGCCCTTCGGCTTTTTTACTCAACCGAATACGATAATCCATCTTAATACTTTCGGCATCTCCCCAATCAATAATTCTTTTTTCATATAGAAAATTCCTACGAATATTATAAGCAAGATCGGACGCTCTACTACTTAATGAATAATACAACTTGTATTTTTCCGAGTGAAATTCTTCCGTATCAAATTTTCGGGCTCGCATCATCTTTTTATTATGTAGTTCTTTTTTCTCAAGAAAAGAGCTATTCAGCCTTTTAAGCTTTTCCAGCTTATTTTTTACTATTCCATCTTCCATAAAACCAGTTTTTAAAGTTTGATCTCTTGCACGTAGGTTAATGTCCCCTTGTAGCCCCTGGCTCTAAGTTCATCCATCAATTCACGCGGTTTAAATTGCGCTAATTGGGGATTACTTCCTGGTTGCTGTTTCTTTTTCCCTTTAGAGATCTTCGCAGAACGACAACTCATGCAAACGTTACATAATCCGTCTGCCGTCTTAGGGTGGTGTGAAAACTCACTTATAGGCAATACGCTGCCACATGCTGTACATTTTTTTGTTTCCATAATTTCACTATTTACATTCAGGTAGTTTTGATAATTCTTTCCCATTAAGGAGATAAGAAGAGGTGTAGATCCGGCCTAAATACAAGTGGAGCTTTACGCATCCACATTTGACGCAAATTTCAGCCTTATAGACTCCCGGTATTCGATCTGGTGTCGGCTGTAATAAAGTCCATCTATGCCGTGCCATAGCTAATCTTTTGTGCCAGTATAAATACACGGCGAATTAAGATCTACTGTACTTCCCAGGCCATTGCTAAGAATATTAAGAAGATCTTCTCTTTTATCTGGATCAACTTTTACCAGATAAAAACCTGATTTCTTTTTAATGTTACTATGTACTTGCTCTAAGGAAAAATTTTGTTCCAAGAACTTTGTAAACTCCGGGTATTCACCCGGCCTAAAATTAAGAGTGTCGATTCTGTGGAAACTTCCATCTTTATAGACTTCTAGTTCCGCTTTTCTTGCTGTAATACTTGCTTTTCCTGCCATAATAGAATTTTTTAATGTTAAACATAACCGGTCTGTTCCCGGCTGTCACCGGTTTAATGCCTTGTTATTATCCGTTGGCCTTCTACACTTTTATGTAACGTCCTGGAAGGTGGGATCGAACCACCGACGTAAACACCCGATATCATCTGCATTTTTGTTCTACCGCTGAACTATTCCAGGGGGTGCCGATCTATTCTCGGCTGTCACCGGTTTAATGCCTTATTATTGTCCGTTGGCTTCTCTACTAGGCAGAGTATTAAGTTTCAGTTCGTCTTAACCTTACCACTTCTTCCGTCTGTACCCGTCGTGTATTGGTGGTTCTACGGTACAAATCACTAGCATGTACATATTCGCCAAATATGAATACGGAAAGAAAACAAGCGGCCACAAACCGTTTTACCGGTTCACACATAGACAAGGGAATATTAAATTTCCGGCAAAAGCAGAACTTTGTCAATTCAGCAGCTTTGCTAATACCGGCCTTTTCTTTGATCTTCTGCAAGGTATTGTCTACCGTCTTAATTGAAATACCTAAAATGTTAGCAGCTTCTTTCTGGGAAATAGCGCCTAGCCCCATAACTTCCGCGATTTCCTCTTCCCGTTCTGTTAATTCTGCCTGTATATTCATAGCTTATCCTTTTATATCCCAGATATCAGAAACATCTACCCCAAATTCAGAGAAGATCTTTTCTATTCCTTCTTTGATATGGGCCGGTATATTCAGATAGTCTTTCTTTTTCCTATAATATTCAGGATCCGACGAACAGCCAAGGAAGTTATAAAGCTGATCTTTCAATTTCGGATAGTCTTCCCTGGATACTTTTAATGTACCAGGCGTAAATGAGTAATGCTTTTTAGTTACAGCCATAATATTTTATATTTAGATTTTACATAGACATAGGGTATTTTCCCTATTGTGTGTACTGCAACTTTTTGTTATATTTGATGCAGTAAATTGTTATTCGTGATGCAAATATGCGTATAATATTCCGCATATCAAAACATACAGCGGATTATATTCCGCTTTTTAACATAAATAAAGAATGAAGGAAGTTAGCCCAGTTAAAGAAAGACTCATTGAGTTATGCACAGAAATGAGTATCACTCCAAACCAATTTTCACAAGAAATTGGGAAGAATAGGGAGTTTATAAGAAAAATAATAGGCGAAATAGGCAGCGACGTATTGCGGAATATACACCGCAAATATCCAGCAATTAATATCATGTGGATAATAACTGGAGAAGGGGAAAAGTTTCTTTCACCTGACAATTCAGGATCAAACGATAACAATTTAACAAATTATTTAAAGGAAGAAAATAAAGAATTAAAAGAAGAGGTTAAGCGTCTTATACAAGAAAATGCGACTCTATCGGCTAGATTGGAGTTATACCACGGCAACAGTGCCGAAGCTGCCGGATGACGATTATAAAAGGCGGAAAATGGAAAGATCGGTAAACACACACAAACATGAATATCAGTAAGTTATGCTTATGTTTTAAGACGTTTACCGGGACTAAATCGGGACAATATAATATAAAATAACCATATTGCGAATAATGTAAAAAGCTGATAATCTGTTTCTTACAGAAGCGAAGAGAAGAGTATTCAAATCGGATCTCCGCAACTAAATAAAAAAGACCGTTTTTCAACGGTCTTTTTTCGTATCCTGACAATACCTATTGTTATTTCACAACTACTGTTGCAGCTTCCTTCAGTTTTATATCCAATGAAGCGTCTTTAGATTGAGGCATCCAAACTACCTGACGACATTCGCCATTCTCCAAAGTACATCTTTGATCACCATGAGCATACAGATACTCCGTATCAACATGGAAAGAACTTGCGTTCACGTTCCAACTACGTATCCCGTTCAGATGCAGATGCAAATTATCCGTTTTACCGGTATTAAACAACCACGCACCATTCTGGACTGTTAAAGCTCTAAAGTTGCAGTCGTTTATGGTAGCATAATCTTGTACCATCAAAGACAATGAATCACGGGCCAAACCTTCAACAGTCATTTTCTGGGCTTCAAGACTGGTCTGCAAGAACTGGACATGATCCGGCAAAGCTATAATCATCTCCTCGGAACGTAAATTAAGCCAATACAAGTCCTGATATTTCTTTTCAAGCTTATCATTAGGAAAATCAAATACGATACGTAACGTATCTCCAACTGAATTCATCGTCATAAATTCATCCATACCGGAAGCATAAGTGAAAGATCCTTGTCCAGCTTCACCAGAAGTAATTTTCAAAGGAAGCTCTCCAAATGCCGGCATTCTTATTCCCTTTTCTTCGCCCTCACCCGTAGCGATGATATTTCTAACCGCCACCATCTGTATAACTCTGCACTGCGGTAATTGAACAGTCTTCTTTTCTCCTTTAATATCCAGGAAAATATTATCCCAACCTGTAACTTGCGTAGAGGCGTAGAATATGCCAGCGCACACCACAACCAATCCCGTAAGCAACATTCCAAATATTATATAAGTTGTTCGTTTCATAATCTTCTTCTTTATTTTTGTTTCTTACTAAATTCCCGGTACATAGCCGACATGTCTTCTGCCGAAATACCAAGGGTATACATCTGCTTGAAGAAATAATCTACTTCTTCTTTGAGAAAATACTCTTTACGCAATGAAAGGATTAACGCACGAGCACCGGAAGCGACGAAATAACCGATACCACGTTTGTTATAGATAACTTCCTGCGATTGCAGATAATCGTACGAGCGCATCACCGTATTAGCGTTCACCTCTACCACAGCTGCATATTCTCTGACGGATGGTATGCGCTCCTCTTCCCGATATTGCCCGAGAAGCACTTCGTCACAAATGCGATCTGCTATTTGAAGATAGATGGCTTTACTTTCTTTAAAATTCATACTTACCAGCGGTTAATGATTTCAGACTCTTTGAAACGGAAATAGGCAACTATCCAGTTAAAGACAGCCATTGCGAAAAAGATTACCGTAGATGAGAGTGTCATCGTTTCATCCGATATGGTCTGATTTACTCCACCACTGCGACCTTCAAATAGCATTTTCGCTAACACTGAGCCTATCGCTATATAAACTATAGCAATCACAACAATAGCTGAAAAAGTCTTCACAAATGAATTCTTTGGCCAGATGGAGCTACCCAAAACAAACAGGGACTGTGCAAAGATATAAGCACTTACTCCTAACATGAAATAATTGCAATCATCGAAAACCGTCCAGAATTGTTCTTTTCCCACCAGATGGGAAAGTGGAGTAGAAGCAATTATACCTTTCAACTCGGGATAACTAATCATATAAATTGTTACACGTGTCCAGTCCGCCAGTTTGAAAGCTATTAGAAATACGATAAGGAAACCGAAAGTGAATACCAGCCAACGTGAGAAAAACTTTTCGAACATTGTGGCAGGAATCATCAACATAGCTATCCGATTCGTTTTAGTCTTCATACGCTCCATTATAAACGAAGCACTCAAAAGCCCCATAATAACAAGTGCCCAGACGAAAGCCCCTAACTCGAAATTCCAGATAGGATCTTGATCTGTCCAACTGCTTGCTGACAAATAATTGTACCGAAAATATCCGTTCCATACGAAAGCAATTGCCATTATACCGTACATCATTACGAAGCGGAGCAAATTTGCCTTCCAACTCTCCACCATTTCTTTGCGACATAAGTTCACAAAACGGGGCGCACTAAAAAAGGTATCGCGTATCATTGTTCATTCTGTTTAGGGTGAAACATTCCTTTTATCTTCTCAGGGTCCGTAAGCGCGGCACCGAACAACAATTCAAGATTGATCTCCGACTCTTCATCATCCGTATTCGGCAACATCAGGAAATTGCCCTGTATGGAAGGAAGCGTGTAAATCGCTGCTTCTGCCAATTCGCGGTCATCGCTTTCAACGAAAAGAAATTTACTACAGATGTTGGCAGTGGATGCGTCAAGCAAAACATTACTGTTATCCATAATCACCACATGATCCAGTATCTTATCAATATCCCGCACCTGGTGGGTAGAGATAATAATGGTTCTGTCGTCCGACATGCCCGAAGCTATAAATTTACGGAACTGGCTCTTACCCGGAATATCAAGACCATTGGTCGGTTCGTCCATAATCAGCAGTGAGGTGTGGGTAGCCAATGCAAAGCTCATAAAGACTTTCTTCTTCTGCCCCATCGACAAGGCTCCTAGGTCAATATCCTGCTCCATTTCGAAATAATGCAGGTATTTTACCATGTCTTCCTTACTGAAACGGGGATAGAACTGACTGTTCAACTCCACGTAGCTGACTAAAGATATAGGAGGTAATTCAAATTCTTCGGGAACCAGGAACATATCCTGTAGTGTGATTGGCAACCGACGGCGTACATCGGTATCATGATACATTATTTTCCCACTCTTAGGAGTAAGCAAACCGCTCATCAGATAAAGCAGTGTAGATTTGCCGGCACCGTTCTTTCCCAGTAACCCGTATACCCTACCTCTCTCTAACGAGAGCGAAAAATCGTGCAGGACTTCTTTTTTACCCCGACGATAACTGAACGAAATGTTTTCTACCTGTAGCATACTTATATGTTTTTATAGGTGGCAAGGAAACAAGATACAAGGAGAAGGCCTTGTCAACTAGTATCTGATACCTTGTTAATTTCAATATTAGTGTATTAGTTTATTAGTACACCACAAAGGTAGAGAATCTTTTTAATAATCCAAGCGTTTACAGAAAAAAACATAAAAAAAGGAGGAGCTAAGAATCACTCTCCACTCCTCCCGACACGACAAACAACTAAAATTGTTGCTATTTGATGCCTTCCAACGCCTTTTTGGCAGTAGCATTGGCGGGGTCTATAGCCAGAATTTTATTCCAGAACTCTTTCGAAGCAGGATAGTCGCTCTTTAACAGATAGTAGTAGCCCAGATAACTGTAGCACTCTATCAACGCAGAGTTATACTTCGGTTCATTTTTACTCAGTAGCATGTCCATTACCTTTTCGTAATAAGGTTTCGCCAGCCCGTCAGTAGTTTCGGGGTCCATGGCAGAATTGGTCCGGGCACGCCACATTTCTCCCAGATAACTGTCGGGAGCTTGTTCGGAAACAAGGGTGAACACAGAGTCAGCAGACTGCAATGCCAGTTTACGGTCGGCAGGCTGTACGGCGAGCGAATCCGAAGATGTGCCCTGTCCGTAATAAAGACGTCCTAACTGGAATAATGTTTCAGGAGTCTTCTTTTCTTTGGCTAATGCATCGTAATATTTGCGGTAAGCAGCAATAGCCTCTGCATAATTATTGTTCATTTCATGGGCATCGGATATCTCACGCCACAAGTCCACTTGTGTATCATCTTTATCCAATGCTTTGCCATATTCTATAATAGCTTTATCATATTTCTTCAATGCACTCAGTAAAGCGCCATAATAGCGGTAATCTAAATAAGAATAGTCTGCACGGTCCGAAGCATTGAAGAAAGCATCGGCAGCCTTCTCGGCATCTTCATAGCGTTTCAGGTCCGTATTGTTATACATGACAAGGCGGTTGAAAGCAGCGTGGCGTGCATTCTTCTGCAAACCCTTCTGTGCAACCTGCAATGATTTCTCGAAATCATGATTCAGGAATAGGGCAAAAGCATATTTCAGCATATCATCTTCCGTAGCAAGAGGCGTGTCGATGAATTTCGCATACATCTCGGCAGCTTTGCCAAAACGATTGCCGGAATAATATACCTCAGCCAGTTCCCTGTCAGCTTCCAGACAGTTCGGATCTACAGCTTTGAGCTGCTCCAACTTTTCAATGGCCTGTGTAGGGCTGGCAGACTTATAAGCCTGCGCATACTTCAGGTAGGCTTCCTTGCAATTCGGATCGAAATAGATGGCTTGCTCATAAAGTTGGCAAGCTTGTCCAATATTCTTTTGTGCAAGGGCAATATCACCCTCCAATACAGACACTTTGGGATCTTTGTTATTGGCTTTCTTTGCCATAGCCAGATATTCCTGAGCTTCGGTGATCTTTCCGGCGTCCAGATAAACATGGGCTACGGAAGTCACAAGATCCACATTCTTTTTATTCTTCCCTTTCAGTAACTCCCCAGCCTCCTCAGAAGCTTGCGCGGGATTGGACTGAATCAAGTTTTTTACTTTATCTACCCCAGCCTGCCATTCGGGTACAGGCGTTTGTGCGGAAAGTGTGCCGGCCAACAGCAACGCTCCCATACTAAGAACTAACATCGTTTTCATAATAGCACTCATTTTAGTTATTTATCTTTTATATTCACCACCCGTACCTGTTGGGTAGCGGGTACTAATCCCGACTTTAAAATAATCCGCTGTCCCCGGTCGGAAGCAAGGAAGGAGGCAAATCCCCACGGAAGCGCGCTTCGCGGATCGTTTAACAGGGCATAGATGCTGCGTGCCAACGGATAATCACCGTAAAACAAATATGCCTGATAGGGTTTGAAACTGTTTTCCGGCTTCGCCTTGTCGGCTGCGCTGACGGACATCACACGTACTTCTTTGCTGAAGGAGAGCCCTGTGCTGTCATTACGGTCGCTCAGCCAATTCACGCCGATAATACCGATAGCATCAGGAGTCTTTGACACAAAGTCGATGACCTCTCTGTTGGTTTTCAATGCTTTCACCTGGTCCGATAACGGAGCACCCTTACAAATGGAATCCACCGCAAACCGCACGGTACTGGAGTTTTTATTGTCAAATACCAGGCGGATATCCTTCAGCCGGGATGCCGGATAAATTTCCTTCCATTGTGTAACCTTTCCCGTCAGGATGCTGCGAATTTCGTTCACGGTGATCAACGTATCAGGATTCTCCCTGTTCGTAATCAACGCTAGCCCATCCGTAGCAATCTTTATCTCCTGCGGGAAGAACTTCCGGCTATTGAAAGAGTTCATCTCCTCCGGTGTCAGTCTGCGACTGGTTATAGCCAATCGCAGACTGTCCTTGAGCAATAGATTGACGGCTTCTACTTCCGTCACATAACGGGGCACAATTCCTGCCAGAGGAAACAGTCCTTCAAATACATCCACCTCCTCCTGTACGATAGGCTGGAAACTTTCGTCCGCAGCAATTGCTATCACACCCGAAGTGTACGTATCCGTCAGCCCGTCCTTAGGCTTACTTTGGCAGGCAGACACTGCAAGCAGCATCACTGCCAAACTCAAAAGTTGAAGTTGTTTCACCGTTTTCATGACACACACATTATTATTGTAACCTAAACACTACCGGAATTGTATACTTCACCGATACAGCTTTACCATTCTGTTTACCGGGAATCCACTTAGGCATGGACATAATCACACGGACAGCTTCTTTGTCCAGGTAAGGGTCTACACCTCTCAGCACATTCACATCACGTACACGACCATCCGCACCTACTACAAACTGGCAAGTCACACGTCCCTGCGTTCCGTTTTCCTGGGCAATAGTCGGATACTTCATATTCTTGCTGATGAACTGCATCATCTCAGCCTGTCCACCAGGGAACTGAGGCATTTGTTCTACCATATCGAAAACCTTTTCAGGTTCCGGTTCAGCTTGGGTAACCACTTGTTTCAGGTCAGCAATATCCTTACCATGTTCTTCGTCGTTACCTTTCACGTCAGCGATAGAAATAGCCACTTTTGTTTCTGTCAGTTCCTGCTGGCTCTTAATCTCATCCTCATCTCTCACTTCCTCGTCTTTCTTGATGACGGGAGCCGTGAATTTGATAGAACTCTTCAGTGCAGGAGGCGGGGGAGCAACGGGCTCCACTCTTTTCATTTCTTCCTGTTTAATTTCCGGTTCTTCCAATTGAGACAAGGTAGTCACCTCGGTCATCACTTCCTTCTGCTTCGGCGTAGCCATCTTTATCAAAGTAGGGATACTGAACCCTATCAATGCAATGACAATCACCAGTATCACAGCAATATTATGACGCTTCGGAGATTTCTCTCTTAACTGATAGGCGCCGTATGCCTTATTCTTGCCACTGAATATCAGGTCACACCATTCCGAAGAACTTAAATCTACTTTAGCCATATTCTTACTTTTTTAGGTGTTACACATTATTCGGCAAGGTTCTGCGACAATTCACCTTTGCTATCGTAGTTCTTTATCAAGAACTCATCGGCTTCAGCGATGTCCGTAATCACATACTTACCTATATTACATATCTGCATTTCATCGAGTGCATCAATCAGATTCTTGTACGAAGCATCATCAGTGGCTTTGATAATCACGGTCGGAGTATCCTTTCCGCTCTTAATTTCACCCAATTTCTTCGTAAACTCTTCTTCTGATATCTTAAGATTCAGTTTCTGCTGTTTCAGTTCGTTCACTTCATTTACAGCAGCTCTATTACGTTGCAAAAGCATTGCTCTCAGACCATCCGCCTTATAGGTTGTTTCCTTCAGCGAGCTATAATCTTTATAGTTGGGCTCTCCATCGTAATAATACAATTTATCGTCACCTCCCAACAGCAATGTGATAGCCTGTGATGCCTTCACTTTAGACTGCTGCTCTTCAGTAACATTCTTATCATTGCTCGGCATGCTTATCTCCATAGTCTGAGGTTTGCTCAGTGAAGTACAAAGCATAAAGAAGGTAATCAGCAACATATTCATGTCCACCATCGGTGTAAAGTCCACCCTGACGGTCATTTTCTTTTGCTTATTTTTTCCGCCTTTTTTCTTATTGCCGCTTTCTTGTATTTCAGCCATAATATTTCCTTTCTGTTAGTCTTCAGAAGTAGTCTTCAGAGAAGTAATCAGGTTATACCGGTTCTCTCTGAGGTCCTGAAGTGAGTTCATCACATTCTTGATTACGGAATAAGGAGTATTGGCATCCGCCTTGATGGCGATACGTAAATCTTTGTTCGTAGCACGGGCATTGCGCACCCAGGCTTTGAACTGATTATCGATACTGTCGGTAGGTATCCCCTCATTCTTTAACACAGCGTCTTGCTGATCCTGCGGCAAATCGAGGTACTTCTTCATACTCTTCATTGGCACCCCGAAAGTAGACGCCAATGAGAATTTCTTAGTTTCCTCCGGAGTGAAAGTCACTCCATATTCTTGCCCCATTGCTTCCAGCACCTCGCGCAAGTCAGACTGTTTGTCCAGACTCATAAATACTTTTCCCTCCGGATCGACCAATATTTGCAGGATATTCGTTTCCGGGATCTTAATCTCGGATACGGACCCCGGAGTGGTAACCTGTACCGGCTCTTTCTTCACGAACGTAGACGTCAGCATGAAGAAAGTCAGCAGCAATACAGTCACGTCACTCATCGCGGTCATGTCGATGAACGTACTTTTCTTTTTTATTTTCGCTCTACCCATAATTGTAGTATTTTAAAAGGGTTCGACCGATTTATTTATGCGTAGCTGCAAATGTCTGCACGATAGAGAAACCAACCTCATCAAGGCTGTAAGTTAACTTATCAATCTTATTGGTATAATAGTTATAAGAGATAACGGCCAATGCACCGGTTAAGATACCGAAGGCAGTATTAATCAAAGCCTCGGAAATACCTTGTGACAATGCCATAGAGTCAGCAGAACCTCCGGCAGCCAGAGCGGCAAACGAACGGATCATACCGATAACCGTACCAAGCAATCCCATCAATGTACCCAGAGTAGTGATAGTACCGATAATAGGCAGGTTCTGTTCCATCATCGGCAGCTCCAAAGCAGTAGCTTCTTCCAACTCTTTCTGAATGGCAAGCAACTTCTGGTCTTTAGCAAGAGTCGTGTCATTCTCCATTTCAGCATACTTCTTCAGAGTAGCATTTACTTACATTGGCTACAGAGCCACGTTGATTGTCACAAAGTTCCTGAGCCTTCTTCATATCACCGGCAGCCAAAGCAGCTTTGATGTTAGCAACGAATTTAGCCAATGAACCTTTACCGAAAGCAGCACCAATAGCGATGTAGCGTTCAATACTCAGTGCAATAACGGTCAGCAAGAGAGTCTGAATAACCGGAACGATGAATCCACCTTTGTAGATAGTACCGAGGAAGTTCCCTGGCAGCGGATGGTTGTTCGGGTCATTGTTCATGAAGTTAGAGGGGTTTCCCAACACAAAGTGAAAAATAAGCACGGCAACGATAAAGCAAATTACGATTACCCAACCGGCGGACTTGATGCCTTTAAAAGAGGCAGATTTCTTTTGAATAGTTTCCATGATGAAAAATTTAAATGGGTTTGTATTAAAATTGATTTTTAAAAATTAGACGTATGGATATAATCCTCCCCTTCACAGCATGAACATGCCGCTAACGCCCGTATAACCCAACCCAAGCATAGGATTGTAAAAGGTCACCTACTTTCAGCCATATTTTGGGAAAGAAGTAAAGGGAAAAAAGGGGAAAACTAAATAAAAAGGAAGTTTAAATCACAATCCGCCGCAAAGTGTAGATGTAGTATTCACTACTGAAGGATGTGTAATGCGGATCTTTATCTGAATAATATAGTTTAGACTGGTCATGTACCAACAAATTGTGGTGAGAAGAAATCATCAAAAGGCCTCTCATTACAGACGCTGTTTCAACAGCTCTGCGGAAACGATAAGGATTAAAAGAATATCTTTCAGAGATAGGTTTGCTTCCAAGTTCAGCATCCGTAGTCCACATAAACTTGGAGTTTGTAAATAAGTTGCTTCTAGTATTATTAGCGACATTATCCGAAGAAGCATTCTTTAATGATGATGAAGAAGCGCTCACCTCACAAGTAGATGCAGCTTTTTCAACCATCCCCGTAAAGTTGACGGCTCTGCTACCAAGACTACACGTCACCATAAGTAGCACAAATACCAAAAATGTCTTTACAGTTGTTCTCATGTCGCTTTCAATTCTATAGTAACAACAGCGAATGGCTGTTTTTTGTTTTATAAAAATCGAATTTTCTTTTAATAAAAAAAATAATGTTCAGTAAATAAAGGAATTATAGTACCTTTTAATACGAAGTAAAGGTACGAATAAAGCACTAAATACGAAAGCAAAAATATGATATAATTTCCTGGTTTTAAGTAGTTTTAATCATTGGTTTATTACTTAGGGGATACTATATTACATTGATAATACAACAGTATACATTTTATCATAAATATGCAATTATAATGTAAAGAGTAGGATTACTTTAAGAGGAGAATTAAGATAGAAGAGAATAAACTGGGGAGGATATTGAACTGAAAGAAGACGTGTATCGGGAAGGGGATATAAACGTAAAAGCAAAGAGAT
>NZ_EQ973486.1:0-5257 GCF_000158035.1 Bacteroides cellulosilyticus DSM 14838 | reverse complement strand
GGCGGAACTTCAGCAACGGATCAGCTTCTTTCACATAAGCCAGTTCATTTTCATCCCTGTACAGAGTATCTTTGTCAGAGTTGGAATGGGAACCGATACGGACACAATTGGCATGTACGATTACCGGATTCCGGTTCAGCAATGCATACTCACGGGCCTCAGTCATGGCATTCATGGAGTCGAACACATCTTTTCCATTACAATGGATAATCTTCAGATTCTTGAATCCGGAGAAGTTATCCGCCACTTTACGGGCTGCCGTCTGGTCTTTCTTCGGAACAGATATACCATATCCATTATCTTGCCATACAAAAATAACAGGCAGGCGTTCAAGGCTGGCACCATTGACAGCTTCGTAGACAAAGCCCTCGGATGAAGCAGATTCGCCGTGTGAAGTAATAACGACTCCTTTATGGTCATAATATACCATTGCACGTGCCACACCGGCTGCATGAAGATCATGCGTACCTGTAGCCGAGGATATATTCTCAATATGCCATTCGGGTTTGGCAAAGTGATTGGACATATGGCGTCCGCCACTTCCCGGATCAGTAGCTTTGGAGATACCATTCAGTATAAGTTCTTCTGCCGTCATTCCGGCGGAAAGGGCAGTCAGCATATCACGGTAGTAAGGGAAAAGAAAGTCTTCTCCTTTGGTAAATACCTGTCCGATGGCCAACTGTATCCCGTCATGTCCGGCATACGGAGCGTGAAAGGACCAGCCAAGAGACTGCAACAGGTAAGCGGGCGCCTTTTCATCAAGCGCACGCCCCAGCGTCATCAGGTAATACCATTTCTTCAGCAGTTCCACATCTGTGGTTTTTATATTGTACTTTTTCATACTTATCAAGGTATTAAGTTATTCTTTCCAGTTTTCCAGATAATCTTTAATAAAATAGAGGAAGTTGCCACCTAATGAACCATCCACGACTCTATGGTCATAAGAGAGGGACAGATACATCTTATGACGGATGGCAATCACATCCCCTTCCGGAGTCTCTATTACGGCAGGCTTCTTCTCAATGTATCCTACTCCCAGGATAGCTACCTGAGGCTGATTGATGATAGGTGTACCGAACAAAGACTTGAATGTACCGAAGTTCGTAATCGTAAAAGTGCCACCGGAAATATCATCGGGCATCAGCTTATTATCACGAGCCTTGAGTGCCAGTGAATCAATGGCTACGGCAAGTCCGTTCAGATTCAGACGATCGGCATCACGAACCACCGGAACAATCAGATTGCCATCATTCAGAGAAACGGCAATACCGACATTGATATGTTTCTTGAACAGGATATTATATCCCTCTACCGATACATTCACTTGCGGGTAAGCAGCCAGCGCCTTCGCCACAGCTTCTGTGATGGCAGGCATATACGTAAGTTTCACTCCCTCACGACGGAAAAAAGCATCTTTATTCTTATCACGCCACTTCACAAGTTTCGTTACATCCACTTCCACAACATTGGTTACGTGCGGAGAAGTATGTTTAGACATTACCATGTGGTCGGCTATCACCTTACGTACACGATCCATCTCTTTTACTTCAACACCTTCTGCTGAGAATGTGCCGGAAGCTGGTGTAGTACGTTGTACTTCAGGAGTTGCAGCAGGTTTAGCAGACGACTGGGCAGGTGCTGTAGCTACCGGTTGCGGTGCAACGCTTGCAACAGGTTGCGGACTTGGTTTAGCAGCAGGTTGTGTCGTGATGGTATCGCCACTTTGTTTCCGGACAATGTAACTCTTGATGTCCTTCTTGCTCACCCGTCCCTGATATCCGGTACCCGGAATAGTATCCAGTTCTTTAGGCTGAATGCCGGCCTCACGAGCCAACTGAAGAACTACAGGCGAATACCAACGTTCTTCTTCCGATTTTACAGCCTTGACTTGAGGAGTTTCCTCGGAGGCAGCCTTAGAAACAACCGCAACACTCTCATCAGTAGCGGAACTTTGGAGAGCCTCTACGCTATCCTCATCCTCGGAGTTTTCACCTCCTATATCGACAATAGCCACCACCGTACCCACAGCTACGGTATCTCCTTCCTTAAATAAAATTTCCACGACTTTACCTTCTACCGGAGATGGTATTTCGGCACTAACCTTAGCGGTATTTACTTCAAACAATACATCATCTTCCTTGATGATGTCTCCTACTTGTACCGACCATGAGATGATGGTACCTTCGGTTATACTTTCACCCAATTTGGGCATCTTTATTTCAAATCTTGACATATAGTTAAGTTTTAGGTTCTCGGTTTATTATATATACAACAAACAACTGAGTAGTAAGTTTTTAACTTAAGTAAAAGTTAATGCGGATTTATGATATATCCACTCTTTGCAAGCATACTTTTCCGCTTTCAACCGTTCGATGGCTTCCATATCTCCGGCAGAGAAGCGGTAAATCCGGTTATCGTCATCATCCACAAAGGAGTGAAAGAGCAAATGCATGAAACGCTTGATGTCCATAGGCTCAGACAAAAAGTCTTTTATATTCGCAACTTCACTCCGTACGGAAGGTACTGCACGCATAGTACGAGAGCCCGGTAAACGGCTTTCCACATCCGGATCGCCATTCAATGCCGCATTCAACGTATCCAGATCAGTAGAAAACAACAAAGTACAATGATACATCACACGATCTTTGTGTATGCACTGCGCACTACCTGATATTTTCCGTTCGTCCACATAAATGCCCAGACGCTGGTCAGCATAAGCTGAGATGCCTACCTTTTCGAGAAAATCAACGACCTGTTGCAGGTAATATACAAAGTCCGGCTGTTTTACGGTTTCAATAAAGCTCAGGTTAATATTTCCCCTGTCATGATATACAGCACCTCCACCGGAGAAACGGCGTGCCAGGGTTATTCCCTTTTCATCCAGAAACCTCTCGTCCGCTTCCACCGCCACACTCTGATGTTTCCCTATCACTACGGAAGGTTCCGACTGCCAAAGCATAAAGAAGTTACCTCGCTTCTGCTTCAACAAATACTCTTCTGCTGCCAGATTAAAATAAATATCCGTACAGCGATTATCAATACAGAACATTACGCAAACAAAGTTTCATGGAAGATTTCACCGACCGTCGGATGCGGAAAAACAGTCTTTTGAAACTCTTCCACCGTATATCCGTGCTGCACGGCAAGTCCGGCAAGAACAATCAATTCGGAAACAGGGTTTCCCAGCATATGGCAGCCTATCACCCGATCATCATTGTCCAATATCAACTTACAAAGCCCGTTCACCAATTCATTCTCGGCTACAAAACGACCGGAATAGGCCATCGGTAGCTTCTGTACATGATAACTGATATCGGATGCTTTCAGTTCTTCCTCAGTCTTACCTACTCCCGCTACTTCGGGATTGGTATACACCACACCGGGTACACAATCGTAATTCATACGGTCTTCCACTCCCAGGATATGATTGACGGCAACTTCACTTTCACGAATGGCAGTATGTGCCAGCATAGAGTGTCCGGTAATATCACCACAGGCATAAACACGAGGATGGGAAGTCTGCATATGTTCATCCACCTTCACACCGTTGCGCAGCAGTTCAATGTTCAGTTTATCCAAACCGACCTGGGACAAGTTAGCTTTCCTACCCACACTGACGAGTACCTTTTCGGCTTCGATACGTGCAGTCTTACCTTCCTTTTCAATAGTGACACCCTCTTTGCCGACTTCAATTACTTTGGCATTCAAATGGAAATTAACCCCACGCTTCTGATATTCCGAACGTAGCATGCCACTGGTTTCCTTATCCATAGCGCCCAATACTTCGGGCATCATTTCAACAACATGCACCTGCACACCCATGCTATTGAAAAAAGAGGCAAATTCCATTCCGATAACACCACCGCCGATAATGACAAGTGAACGGGGCAAAGTTGTGATCTCCAATGCTTCCTTTGATGTCCAATAATCAATTTCAGATAATCCTTTAATGGGAGGGATCAATGTATCGGAACCTGTACATACCAACAGATAGGTTACTTCATATGCTTCGCCGGCAGCCGAAAGCTGGAAACGTCCGTCCGCCTCCCCCACAATAACGGCTTCCTGCGGTACAATAACAGCACCGTAAGAACTGACGGTCATCTTCACACCACCGGTCAGCTTTTTCACAATTTTATCTTTACGGTCGATAATCTTTTTCATATCGAATGACGAACCATCGGGCACAGAGATGCCATACTTGAACGCGCCTTTCATATTGTCCCACAACTTGGCGGAATAAAGCAGAGTTTTGGTAGGGATACACCCCTCATTGAGACAAACACCGCCAATAGCTTTCTTTTCAAACAAAACAGTTTGCAGCCCGTTTGCAGCCGCTCTTTCGGCTGCCGTATATCCGGCAGGGCCACCGCCGATGATAGCTATATCATATTTCATAAATCAGTAGTATTAAGTAAATTATATACTTAACAACAAAAGAGAAGAGCGCAAAGTTCTATGACAACCTATTAAGGAAAGTTACTGTTTTTCAATCACAATAGCCTACATCCTAAAATTTATCTGTACTTTTGCAGAAATTTAAGAAATACTATGGTAGCTCCCGAAATAGCAATTGCTGACTCCAACACCTTATCATGTATGGGATTGCAAAGCCTTCTAGAAGAAATTATCCCGATGGCCGTCATCCGTGTATTCAGTTCGTTCGAGGAACTGATGGACGATACCCCCGATATGTACGCGCATTATTTCGTTTCAGCACAGATATATTTTGAGCATACCGCTTTTTTCCTGCCGCGCAAGCCCAAGACCATTGTATTGGCAAATGGTGACAATCAGCCTCAACTGGCAGGAATACCGACCTTGAATATTTATCAGGACGAGAAAACACTGATCAGAAACATCCTGCAACTGCATCAGTTCGGACACAAAGGCGGACATCCTCATAGCCACCCCCACGGACATCCCCACGGTGCAACAGCACATCCGTGCGGTAATCCTCATGCCGACAGTGAACATGATCTTTCTCCCCGCGAAATAGAAGTACTGGTACTGATAACCAAAGGACTTATCAATAAAGAAATAGCCGATAAACTAAATATCAGCCTGACTACCGTCATCTCCCACCGAAAGAATATTACGGAGAAACTGGGCATTAAATCAGTGGCCGGACTGACGATTTATGCTGTAATGCACGGGTACGTTGAAGCAGACCGTATCTAAATCCTAATAAATGAGGATTGCGGAGACAGGGGAAATGCCCTTACTTTGCAACCAGAAACCTATAAATGATAATTTA
>NZ_EQ973487.1:3562-4092 GCF_000158035.1 Bacteroides cellulosilyticus DSM 14838 | reverse complement strand
TTTGTATTTGTCCGCAGGTATGCCAAGTCGTTCTTTTAAGTTGTCCAGTGATATATCCAAAGGGTACACCTGCCCACTCATGAGCATATAAAACCTAAGCGAATAGCCCGTAGGCAGCGCAAGAGCCTTGTTTAGTTCAAACTCCCTATATCCTTTTGCGAATTTGGTAAACACGCCCCAAAGGTCATTAGATACACGAAATGTTATAATACCGGTATGCTTTTTGTATTTCGGGTTAGATATAAATCCACATTTCCACCATTCCTCATCATCTTCGTAAGTGAAAAAACGTCCAGCCAGTGAATCGAGTGCAGCTATGATTTCGTTGTAGTCACGTCCGGAAAAAATAACGTCAGATACATGCATTTGTGCATCAACATCCCAAAGTCCATGCTCAAATTTGCGTTTCGTGCCTGCATAATCTTTCAGCTTTACTCCCTTTAGTTCAGCCTGGCACGCTTCCAGTATGCGAAGAACTATTCTTTGTTCGTGTATGGACATGTCTTGCTGTTTGGACCATGTATATACCC
>NZ_EQ973487.1:0-3542 GCF_000158035.1 Bacteroides cellulosilyticus DSM 14838 | reverse complement strand
AAAAGACAGAATCGACAACTTCGAGGAAAGAGTATTAAAACCAGCAAAGGCTGCGCTTGATGAGAGTTGCCCATACACTTTCAACTACGTGAAAGTGCGTGAAAACCCAAACAACAAACGTAGCAAGGTGACCGGGTTTAGGTTTTACCCGGTCTATCAGCCACAGTTCAGGGATGAAGAACTGGAAGGGAAAGATTTGCAGGCAAAGGTTACAGCACGATATCAGATAGACAGCCATGTATACGAGTATCTCCGTTATTCCTGCGGTTTCACATCGGAAGAGATAAACCGGAACAAAGAGACATTCATAACGGCACAAGAAAAGATAACCGACCTTATCGGAGAACTGGCTCTCCTAAACGGAAAATCACGAGAAAAGAACAATCCGAAAGGGTGGATTATAAACGCCCTTAAAGGGAAAATCAAGGATAAGTAACAAGATTACCCGGCTGAAACACTCCGGGTAATCTTGTCAAATCAGAGGAACGATTTCCATTTCTACACCAAGTTCTTTCATCTGCTGTTGTATTTCCTCGCTGCTTAGTTTCTCTCTCGCCAGTGCAAGCCCATGAAAGGCGTCCCAGCCTGCCGGCTTCGAAACGATACTACCGTTTAGGACGGCATGGGTGATTTCGCCGCCGGACTTCGCACCCTTGTTCAGTATGAAGAAGAACCGGGGTTCTTCGTGTTCCGTTGTTCCCATAATTCGTAAAGTTAGATGTTTATTTATTCCCCTTTTGTTCCCTTGCCTGCTCTTGGTAGTATTCATAATACTGCTTGTAGTTGTCCCGGTCTTTGGCTGCATCCGTCCAAAGATAGCACATGAAACAAGCGAACAATAGGGAGATAACAGCACAAAGGATTGAGTAGAACGAAATTCGTTTGTCCACATAACCGCCGTTTTTCATTCTGTACCCCTGCCGTTCAAAGTCCGCCAACACGTTTTTTAGGCGATTTTCGGCACTTTCAAGGCTTTTCCCGTCTATTTGTACCTTTCGGGCTGTTGCGTCCTCTATGCGCTTCGTATAGACTTCAACACGCTTTAGTTCTTGATACACCAGTTCTACCGCAAGCTGCGGGTTTACCCTTGGCGTTGTATCTTTTCTTTTCCGGGGGCTGTACTGTCCCTGCTTAACGTTGGAAGCTGCCGCTTCCGGGTGTGAGTTTGTTTCCATGAGATATGTTCATTGAGTTGCACTTCAGTTTGCTTTGTGTCCGCTCGATATGGGCGAGAGTGTAGCCTTTCCCTATCTCGCTTGCCTTATACTCCGTACCGCTTCGGGCTGTGACATAGTAGCCGTTAAGTTTCCCGGTGCTTGCCCTGGCTTCCCGGACTTTAAAACCTCTCTTACCAAGTTCTTCCTTGAATTTGGTAAAGTCAAAGCCCTGCATCTTCTTCAATACGCCGTCCATGGCTTCCTTGATTTCCGCTTTGTTGACTTTGCCAATGTCCTGCGACTGTACAAAGTTCCGTTCCTTGGCTATGGCATTGGCGGCTTCCGTTGCCTTTTTCCCTATCCAGTTGTCCCGGTACAGTTCCCCGGAAAGGGAAACCCGGTTTGCCAGTATGTGCAGGTGGGCTTGCTCTTTCTTGCTCTCCGTACCGCTGTGCCGGATGATGATGTACTGGTGGTTCGCCAACCCCATGCGCTGCATGAAGTCGTTACCAAGTTCCGCCCAGTCCGCATCCGTAAAGGTGGCGCTTTCCTCTATCGAGGGGCTGACCTCGAAACGTAGGCAGTTGTTTTTTACGTTCGGAAAATCAATGTGATACGGTTTCATTTCCTGCACCATTTCCGCACCAGTACACCCATAAAGTTCATGCCGGGCTATCTCGGTGGCTACTGCCTGCCCGTTTATCTCTTTGGCGAGGTCGTACTCCAATGCCGCCACACCATGTGATATGCTTTTCCCTTTCCCTATCATCGTGAGAGTATTTTTTTGAGCTCTGTAATTAGTGCCCGGTTCTCCTCGAACACTTCCCGGTACTGGCGACCACCGAAGTAGTTGTTCAGCCGTTGGAGCGTTCCTTTCAACTGGGCTATGTCCCGGAGAAGCTGCCGTTCCTCCTCGGTGTACCTCTCCCTTGGGCGCCCCCCCAAGGGACAAACTCCGGCAGTATTCCGATACGCTTAGACTGCACCGGGCTGCCTGCTCCGCAAGTGCGTCCTTTTCAAGTTCGGTACATCGGAATGTAATCTTTTCGTTCCGTCTTAGTTCCATGCCACAAAGGTAATCTTAAAATCTTTTTGAGCAAAGCGAGAAAAGCAAGAATTGTCCGACAAGGACACTTCTTGCTATATATACACATGCCGCATGGGAATACATCCACACCAACCGCCCGGCAAAAAGCCCAGGCATGTTAGAAAATCCCCCACAGCCGAACAATTTCTACCCAAGGGGATTACACGCCGCAGAAGTCATCCGGGAACATGTCTTTCAGTTCGTCCAAATCAATGGCTTCTTCTTCGGACACCTCCACCCATTCAACGTTTTCTTTCCCTCTTATCGCACATGAGTACATCTCGGCGGCGGCAAGGTTAGAGAACACCTCGTGCATAGGCTCGCCGTTCTCTAACCAGTAAACACAATATTCGACCATAACAGTTTTATCATTTATCGTTGTAATGCCCCTCTACCTCCAAAATATAGACTTCTACTACTTCCTCGTAAATGTCATAGATTATCCGGTCATGGGCGGTGATGTGTCGAGACCATGTAATATCCCCACCGCCTCTTAACGCTTCGGGATGCCCAAGCCCAGTCTTAGGGTGCTCTAACAATTCTTTGTAGATTTTCTTATACTTCTTGAACAAATTGGGGTTTGATTTCTTCCATTTGGCAATCACCTTATCCACCCCGTCGGAAACCCTAATTGTGTACATCATAGACTATCGAAATAAGCGTCAATATCCTCACTGCTTTTGAGGGTAACACACTTTCCGGATTTGATTTCTTCCCTTGCCTTGTCAATCCTTGCTTGCAGCTCCGGGGTTATCATCAAATCCTCACGACCTACTTTCACCAAAGCGTAAATTTCGTTTTTCCGACGAATTAATACCTGCTCGCCATTGTCTGCTTTGGTGAAAGACGCTGCGAGGTTGTTACGGTATTCTCTTACTGATAATGCTTCCATATCTGTTTGCTTTTAAATTCAGCACAAAGATAGCTATATTTCAGTAAAATACAAATCTTTTGTACACATTTGTGTACACGCCATAAAAAACCGTTCCCAATCCTACCGCCCGTTGGTTGGTTTTGCTTTGCTCTTTTTTCCCTATCGTTTTTCTTTTTCCGACAGTAAATCAACCGCTTAGCCCTATAAATTTTCCTTGTCTGTTATAAACATCGTCTGTAATATGCTCTATCACTTTTACGAAAACACCGATAAACAAAGGGATTAAAGCATGTGCTTCCCTACATTTTGGGAGTTTTAATCCTACACTTTGGGAGTTTTTAAGACGCACTTTCCCTACACTTTGGGAGTTTTACCCTTCTTTTTTTGTTTATATGTAGGTATTTCATATCTTTGCAACAAATCA
>NZ_EQ973488.1:377969-380082 GCF_000158035.1 Bacteroides cellulosilyticus DSM 14838 | reverse complement strand
TTCTATTGTTCTTGCTTGCCGCTTTTATCCCAGCGGGTTCTCGTCCAGACCTCCGTCGCCTCCCTGGCCGCCTCCCTGACTGCCTCCACCACCTTCACCTTCGGGTTGCTGGTAGGCTGACCCTACGCCGAGGGGTGTATCCATCTGGTAGGTACGGGGTGCTTTTACGGTGCCGCCTCCGCTGCTGTATTGGGTGGTGACGCTTACATTCCACAGTCCGTCGGTCACTTCGGCGGGGAGGACGAAGATGAGGCGCTTGGGTTCGTTTACGGTGACATCCTCCATGGGCACGAATACTTTCTTGGAGGGTGTATCCACGGAGGTGAAGGTGACGCCGACGGTGGGGTCGGTGCCTGCCAGTTTGATGTTTCTTCCGGTGAGTCCGATGTTCTTGCCGGGTTGCGGGGCGCGGGTGGTGGTGCCGTTGGCGGAGCGGGTCTGAGCTTGGGCGCCGTTCAGCAGCGGGCCTACCACGGCGGGCTGGGTGAATATTTCGAGTTGGCACTCGTTCATGGACTGGCGCAGGCGCGGGCCCATGCTGAGGCTGGCGTAGACTTTCACTTTGTCACGGTCGGGCGCTTGGGAGAGGTCGGCACGGAGCACGGTGCCGCTGGCTCCGGGTTGCATCAGTGCGGTGGGGGTGGATACGATGTAACCGCTGCTCAGTGCGTCGCACTTCACTTCTTCGGCGGCGTTGAGGAGGGTGTAGACTTCGTCTTCGTTCTTTCCCAGGCGGAGGGCTGTTTCACGGGCCACGGCGTGCAGATCGATGGTTTGGGGCATGGTTTTGACGCGGAGGTAGTAGTCGTCCGTGCGTTCGGTCAGCGCGGCGTCGTAGGCCATGAGGCTGATCAGTTTGGTAAAACTTGTCGTTGACATTGTTTTCTTAATTTAAATAATTAATATAATTAGTTAGCTACGAGCTACAAGCTACGAGTGCCTTTTGGAATCATAGCGCAGCTACTCGTAGCTTATAGCTTGTATCTCGTAGCTGATTTACGGTCTCAGCCAGTGGCCTGAGTAGCTCCCGACATCGGTATCATCATTCAGGTCGTCATAGTCGTAATGAATGGCTATCCAACTGACGTCGGCCCATGACTGGTAGGCGGCGACGTCTATTTCCTTTGGCACATCTCTCAGGAAGAGGATGCTGACGGGGCAATCTATGAAAGCATTATCTGCTGTTGTAGGCAGAGAGACTTGGTTCAGGTTGAGGTCGTATCCGCTGAGGACGATGCTTTCGAGGGAGGTGCAGCTGGCGAATGCGGTGCTTCCGATGCTTGTCACTTTCGGCAGGCTGATGCTTTGCAAGGCTGTGCAGCTGTAGAATGCGGTGCTTCCGATGCTTGTCACTTTCGGCAGGCTGACGCTTTTGAGGGCTGTGCAGTTCAAGAATGCTGCGTCTCCGATGCTTCCCGTCACTTCCGGCAGGTCAATGCTTTTTAGGGCTGTGCACATTTCGAACGCGTTGTTTTGGATATTTCCTGCCATTTCCGGCAGGTTGATGCTCTCAAGAGCTTTGCAGTTTAGGAACGCCATGTTTCCGATGTTTCCTGTCACTCCCGACAGGCTGACGCTTTTGAGGGCTGTGCAGACAGCGAATGCGCCGTCTCCGATGCTTCCCGTCACTCCCGGCAGGTCAATGCTTTTGAGGGCTGTGCACTCTTGGAATGCGCCTCCTTCGATATATCCTGTCATTTTCGGTAGTTTGACGTCTTGCAGAGCTGCGCATCTGAGGAATGCGTATTCTCCGATGTTTCCCGTCATTTCCGGCAGGCTGATGCTTTTGAGGGCTGTGCAGCCCCAGAATGCGTTGCTTCCGATGCTTCCTGCCGCTTTCGGCATGTTGATGCTTTCAAGGGCTGTGCAGCCATAGAACGCGTTGTATTGAATATTTCCTGCTGCTTCCGGCAGGCTGATGCTTTCGAGAGCTGTGCATCCGTAGAACGCATGGTATTCGATGTCTCTCTTTATTTTTGGCAGACTAATGTCTTGCAGTGCTGTGCAGCCTTGGAATGCGCCGTCTCCGATGTTTCCTGTCACTTCCGGTAAATTGACGCTTTGTAGTGATTTGCAGCCGTTGAATGCTTCGCTTCCAATGTTTCCTATCACT
>NZ_EQ973488.1:348010-377707 GCF_000158035.1 Bacteroides cellulosilyticus DSM 14838 | reverse complement strand
TCTCCGATGCTTCCTGTTACTCTCGGCAGGCTGACGTTTTGCAGTGCTGTGCAGCCATTGAATGTGTAGTTTCCGATATCTCCCGTCACTTCCGGCAGGCTGACGCTTTGCAGTGCTGTGCAGCCTTTGAATGTGCAGTTTCCGATGCTTCCTGTTACTCTCGGCAGGCTGACGTTTTGCAGTGCTGTGCAGCCATTGAATGTGTAGTTTCCGATATCTCCCGTCACTTCTGGCAGGCTGATGCTTTGCAGTGCTGTGCATCCCTCGAATGCTTCTTCTCCAATGCTTCCTGTTATTCCCGGCATGCTGATGCTTTCGAGGGTTGTACAGTCTCTGAACGCGTTGTCTTCAAGGTTTGCTACCCCGGTTGCCATAATGTACACCTCAGTAATATTCTTGTTTTTAATGGCTTCTTTCAGTGCTCCCATGTCAGCATCATTTATCTCCCCTGTTATCATCAGCTTGGTGCCGCTGAAACTGTTCAGTGCTGCTTCCAATCCTCCCGCTGTATTCTCTATCACTGTTACCTCCGAGTCTTCTCCGGGCTTTCCTCCCGTCGTCACCTCATCATCCCAGCTGGTAGAACTCACCGTCCATCCGCTTACTCCTGTCTTACTTACGGTCAGCGTCAGGTGCAGGCAGGTTCCGGCTTTCAGCATTAGCGCTTCGGTAGGGGTGAAACTGTAGCTTTCGTTACCGATGTTTATCTCTATCATCTTCTGCGCGGCGGCATAGTTCTGTTCCGGCAGCAGTAGGGCGTAGTGCTTCAGCGAGGTTGCCCCGTTCTTCAGCAGGGTGATGGACTTGGGGGTGCCGCTTTGCTTCTGTAGCGGCTCGTCCCCTTCGAACAGTGAAATGCTGAACTCGCAGTCGGCATTCAGCGCTTTCACGGTGGCGGATTGCAACTGGTCCGTTTTTATCTCGGTACCGGGTGCCAGTTCCACGCACAGTTGCGCCATGGCGTGCTGCAACTGGCAGGAGTAGGGCGAGACGGGCGCCACGTTTTCTTCCTGATAGGTGAGTACGTCCCAAGTGTGCCATTTGGTGGCGGCATCGGCTTCGTAGCTGTCGGGCAGGGTATAGTCTCCCACCCCTTTGTTTGTTATCCGCACGGTGTTCTTGGCCGCTCCGCTCTGCCAGTAGGCGGAGTTTCTTGTGGCTAACCAGATATTGCCGTCATCATAGTGGTATCTACCCCCTCCTTGTAAGCTTCCGCTCGTGATACCTACGTACAGATTGTCGCCTCCTTGGAAGCCCGGCCATTGCTCCAAGCCGTCCACGGGGGTATCGGCACGTGTGTCCACTCCCTGCTTTCCGTCTTTCTGCTCCGCTACCGTGACGCTGCCCAGGCTCAGGGCGACGCCTGTGCCTCTGCCTTCGTCGGCATCATCGTCAGCGTATGGCGTACAGCCTGCCAGCAGCAGGCACAGCAGTATACCCAGTGTCAGCAGTGCGGCAAGCAGGGTGCGCATACTGCTCCAGGTTTCGGATGAGAATAGATGTTTCATGGGGTGTCTCCTTTCTTTATAAATCATTATGGGGGATATAGGGGTGAACGGGGCTTGTCTTTATGGGGCTTATTGGATGTCCATTCCGGCACCGCCTGTCTTGTTCTCTTTATCCCATGCGGCTACGTTGAAGCTACCCAGCGTGACGCTCTTCTTATTTAGTTTCAGTGTGAAGTTGTAGCTCTTGTTGGCGGCGCAGGTGATATCGCCTGCGGTATCCAGCGTGTAAGTATAGGTGGTACCGTCATCGGTGGTGAAGCGGATGAGTTCTTTATCCTTGCTGAATGTCTGTCCGGGCATCACTACGGCGAACCAGTGGTTGCCGGTTTTGCGGTAAGGCTTGATGCTCTTGGCTCCTGCAACTGCGGCGTCAGCCGTTACCTTTCCGTTGTTAGGATCGAAGGTTCCACCTACAGACAGTCCGCTGGCGCTCAGTATCTCTGCACTTGCGATGGTAGGCATGTCTGTGCCATTTGTATTATATCCGTCGCCCGGTTCCACTGTGAAGTATATCTGGCTCATGCTGTGGCTCATGCCAATTTCTACGGAGGTTGTAGCCTTCATACTTGCCTTGCCGAAAAGGATATTACACTCGTTCAGCTTTGCCAGGGTGCTGTTGTCAATGCAGGTGGGAGTTGCGCTATTGTCAGTGGGAAGGTCTATGATCAGGTCATTACCGGAACCCGTGCCGAGATTGGCGCTCGTTGGGTAGTAAGCGTAGAAAGTGTGTATATACTGTGTGTCCTGCCAGTAGATGGCTTTGGCGCTGGAAACAAGAGCCCATGAGCCATTCATTTCAAAGGTGGTGGTGGCTTTGTAGGTGTTGTCCGTCAGCGATACTTCTCCGCTTTCAGTGCCTGTCTTGCTGGCGATGGTCACACTTACCTGGTCGGTGGAGGCCCATTTATCGGTTTGGCCGTCCGCGCCGGGCGTTGCCGGAGTCATTCTGGTTTGTGTAGTCACTGCTGCCTGTCCTATGCCGAAGTCTATTTCGATGGGCTTGGTGATGTCTACTACTTGGGGTTCATTCTCGTTGTTGCTGCAAGCGCTCATGGCTGTCATTGCGGTTGTCATCGTCAGGGCGATGAGCAGGTTCTTTGTTTTCATATACATTACTATAAATAAGTGAATAATTCCTTAGTTTTCTCTTTTCATTAATAGATAATTCCCGGGCTCTTCATTCCTTATATAGGGAGGATTGGCCTCCTCTCTGAAAGGAATGTGGCGAAGGTATGACAAGTAATTGGAAATAGTCCTAATTTTATATTCGCTTGTTGTCCTGATTTGTCGCACCCTTGTCCTGATTTGTCGCACCCCCTCTCAGAAGTGCTTCTGGAGGGGGTGAAATTTGTATTGTAAGGGGCCTTTTTCTTTAAGGGGAGATGAAGGAAGGATGAAAAAGTAGATGAAAGTTGGGGAGGCGGTGTCGAAATACAGGGGAAAAAGAGCTCTTTTCTCCTTCGGAACGCTCTACCTGATACAGGGGAGAAACTTCAGATTGTCTTGCTTTGCATGATTGAAATATTCCAACTACTTATCGTCTTTATCCCATCTTATCCTGCAACTCCCTGATTACATCGTTCACGATATATAGGTCGCCCATCAGATATAGCCCCGTTTCGGGGTTATGCAGACGTTCGCAAGTGTCGGACTCGTAGAAGATACCAAGGGCTTGTTCGGAAGAAACGTTGAGGCGTTCGCCCAACAACACGATGATGCGTCCTATTTTGTTCCAGAGAAGGAGGTCGCTTATCATAATTTGCCTCCTTTCTGTGAAATACCCAAGGGCAGACATTCTTTGAAGTGTAGGCATTCGTCGATGAGGTGCTGGTTGAGCAGGCACATTTGGTTATTGGGCTGATGTTGCGCCAACTGTTCAAGGGCTATTTCGGCGGGCATAGTTCCCGCTATATAGCTTTCTACCGTATCTACTACACGGTCGTTTGCTACACCTCCTTCTACAAAGTCATATTCTTGCCAGGGTCTCAGTCCTTTGCGGCTGTGTACAATAAAGTCGAGCCAATCACGGTTGTAAGTTTCGAAATGCAGGCAACGATAGGTTTGGCGGACACGTTCCATATCCAACTCATAGATATTGAGGCAGGGAGTACCTCTTAATAGGCGTAAGTTGACGATTTGTGCCCAGCGTTCGGCTTGGCTGCGAAGGGTGGTGACGTAGAAACCTTGCCCAAAGTCAAGATCAGGACGCCCATAGGATGTCAGGGGCGTTCTTACAGTGTCGGCTGCACCATGGTAGACAAGGGTGCTCATAGCTTGCCTCCTTTCATTGTTTTCCCTGCTGTTTCCCAGTTGTGCAGGGTTTCGAGGGTGGTATCGGTGATGTACTCGCGGCTTTGAGTGTGCAGCAGGTCATAGTAGGGGAGGATGTACTCCTCTATCATACCGATACGTGACATGCGGCGGTACATTTCGGTGGCGGATACGCCTTCGCGACGGGCAGCGGCTTCGATGCACGAGGCGGCGAAGATCATTCGCAGTTGTTCATCGGTCATTCGTTGCATACTTGTCATATTTCTTGTCTCCTTTCTTATTTCTTGGATTGCAAAGATAAGCCTTTCATGCTAATAACAAGCGGGAGAAGAGAGCCGTAAATGGGAAAGCGCTCGTAGAGCAAAGGAATTGGTACCGTTATTTAGTGTGAATACCTTTAATCAAAGTTATTGGTTCGCGGCGGGTATCCCATAGAGCAGTAATATATAATATATCTTTCTTCTCATCTATGTAATATATCAGTTTGAAGTGTTGATGTACTACGAGCGAACGATAAGCATGTCTCCGGTTTTCAAGTAATGATTCTATTGCTCCAAGGTGAGGGTGGGATGCAAGCATAACCAGGGATATTTCTTCTCCATATTACTAAATACCTCTTCATGCGGCATCCCGGGTATTCCGGCTTCTTCCTCCGCTTCCGCTTCGTCCATCCATGAGTTAATCTCTTCCATTGTATAAGGTGTGAGGTCTTCTTTTGTCTCTATTTCTTTCTTCTTGGCTTCTTTAGTCCTCAGTTTCCTTACGTATTCCAGCGTTTTGCGGGTCAGTTCGTCACTGTCGATAATATTGGCTATCTCTTGCAGCAGTGATTGTCTTAATTCCATTGTTGACATAATCTGTATCTCCTGTTACTTTAGTTCTTTAAAACAAGGCAAATATACGAATTGTTTCCTTAAATGTCTGTCACTTGGTGTGTTAAACTTCTTCTTCTTCTTTCAGCGTTTCCCGATACTGCATCGGTGTCATGCCGAACACCCGGCTGAAAGCTGTATAGTATGCGCTGCGGCTGTTGAAACCCGCCAGTGGGGCTATGGCGTCAATGCTGTAAGCGTCCAACTGACGGAGCAGCGATATGGAGTATTCTACCCGCAGGCGGTTGATATACCCGCTGACGTTGGTGCCGGCATATTCTTGTATGAAGGTACTCAGGCGGTTCTTGCTCAGTCCGGAAAGCCGCATCAAATCATCACGGTTCAGCTTGGGCGATAAGAAAAGCTGGTCGGCGAGCAGCGCATTCTCCATACTAATGAAGCGATGGCGGTCTTCCTCGTTGAGATCTTCCTGCCTTTTCCTGCTTACAATGAATTCGGCTTCCTCATCTTCCAGGTTGTCTGTCTCTTTATCCTCCCGATTCTTTATATTATCGTCAACTAGTCCCGGTGTCTCCTTGTTGGCTTTCTCTTTCCCGGCATAAGCTCTTCTCAGTTCTTCCCTTTGAACCAGCAACTCATCTATCTGCCGGGCGGCAATGCGATTGCGCTGGCGTGTCTTGCGCAGGTTCGTTTGCTTCTCCCATAGCAGCAGGGCGAACAGAATAGCCACAAGGCAGGCTGCCGCGAAGTAAATACGTTGACGCGTCAACTTGGCTCCCTTTTCCTGTAACTGCATGTCTTTCTCTTTCGTCTGGTAGATGACGGCAAATTCTTGTGCCTGGCTTTGCTTCTCGCGGGAGTAAATGCTATCCGTCAGTACGGTGGCGCGCAATTGGTAAGCATCGGCAAGAACGGGTTTCTTCAGTCCCCGGTAGATACGGGCATAGCGGTCCAGCAGCACCAGATAGTCGTATCCTACACTATCTCTGCTTGCAAAGAGTTGCTTCCACTGATTATTGCATTCCAGCGCTTTCTCATATTGTCCGGATAGAAGGAGGTAAGGCACTATTTCGTTTACCCCCATCGGCTGCCGCGCAAACTGCGTGGACCGGAACCTGTTGTAAGTTTCGGTAGCCTCTTGAGGTCGTCCGGCTTTCTGATAGTAGTAGGCCAACTTGGAGTAAAGGTAGCCGTATTGTTGGTCAATGTATCCCGGTGGTGGCCCGGACATCCCGCTCATGCGTTGGATAAGGGCGGTACGTAGCTTGGATATCCGGATAGCTTCCTCATTCTGCCCGTCTTCATCGTAAAAGGAAGAGAGGTCACCGTAGGAAGTGGAGAGACGGGCCATTTCACGCACGTCATTCGTCTCTTCCAGCAGTTTGACGGAACGGAGCATATAGTTGTACCCTTCCGATAGGTTCTTCATTCCCCGGTGCATGCGTCCCAAGGTGAAGAGCAGTTCGCTTTCCGCAACTTTCAGCTTTAGCTGCCGTGCCAGTGCGAGGGCCTCGGTGGTGACGCTAATTCCTTCTCCGTATTTATTCAGCCGGTCGAGAGTGGTGGCAAGCCGCACGAGTACTTGTAGTTTACGCGATGGAACTTTTTGTACGGAGTCGTATTGCAGGGCACGCTGCATGTATTGTGCCTTCAGGGCGTACATTCCTTGGCTTTCGTATACCATGCCGCGCAGAATGTCGATGCGGAACAAGGGCATATCGGGAAGGTGGCGTGCTTCAGCTTCGTTCAGTAAGTGGAGGGCGCTGTCGGGTGCGGAATAGTAGATTTTGAGGATTTGTTTCTCGGTCAACAAGCTGTCCGGCGTGGAATCTGCCGCAATTGTCCATGCGGGAAACAGAAACAGAACGCACACTGAGATAAGGAATAGTGTGCGGAATTCACAAGTAATATGCATTTTTATAGTTCTTTTGTTCCGGCAAATATAGGTAATTATTGAATAATAATTGCTCACATTTCTTTATAATCTACCCGGAATAATGTACATTTGCCCGACAAATTATTTATCGACCTATATGAAACATACTATATTATCCCTTATACTTCTGGCATGGGGAGTGCAGGCTTATCCGCAAACAACGGAGAATGTGCCTTCCGATGCTGCCTTTACTCCTCCTTTTGATTTTCCCATTACTTTCTCCGGAAACTTCGGTGAGATACGTGCCAACCACTTTCATGGCGGACTGGATTTCAAAACCGGAGGAACCATCGGCAAACCGGTACATGCCCTGGCTGAAGGATATATTTCGCGTATTCGCGTCACTCATGGTTCGGGATATGTGCTCGATGTAGCTTATAATAACGGATATAAAACCATCAACCGGCATCTCAGTGCTTTTGTGGGTGATGTGGCCCGCCGTGTGGAAGACCTGCAATATGAAAAGGAATCATGGGAAGTGGAGATTACTCCCGAACCGGGTGAATATCCGGTGAAGGCAGGGCAGGTGATCGCTCTGAGTGGTAATACTGGTTATTCTTTCGGGCCACACCTGCATCTGGATATGTTTGAGGCGGATACGGACGATTATATCGACCCGTTGCCCTTCTTTAAGAAGAAAGTGAAAGATAATACGGCTCCCCGTGCCGAAGGCATTATGCTTTTTCCTCAACCGGGCAGGGGAGTAGTAGACGGAAACCAGAAGCATCAGGCGTTTCCGCTTACCCCAAAACAACCTATTACTGCTTGGGGATTGGTAGGTTCCGCTATCCGTGCCTATGATTATATGGACGGGGTGAGCAATCGTTACGGAGTACATACTGTTATTCTGGAAGTAGATAGTGTGGAAGTGTTTCGTAGTGTGGTAGACCGTTTCTCGGAATATGAAAACCGGATGATTAATTCGTGGACATACGGTCAATATATGAAGTCGTTCATCGAGCCAGGAAATACATTACGTATGCTGCATGCTCTCAATGGAAACCGGGGACTGGTTGATATTAATGAAGAGCGTCCCTACCGCTTCGTTTATACACTGAAAGATGCGCTGGGAAATACTTCCAAAGTACGTTTTACGATACATGGAAAGCGTGCGGAAATAAAACCTGTGGAGCACCGGGAGAAGTACATTTTTCACTGGAATAAAGTAAATATCCTGCAAGAGCCCGGTTTGAATCTGGTTATCCCCCGAGGAATGCTCTATGATGACGCATATCTGAATTATGCCGTGCGGGCTGACAGTGGAGACATTGCTTTTACCTATCAGTTGAACGATACCCGTATACCTTTGCATGGACGTTGCGAATTAACTATCGGATTGCGCCGCCGTCCATTGGAAGATATGACGAAATATTATGTAGCAAGTGTGAGTAATCGTGGAAAGAAATATAGTATAGGTGGCAAGTATGAAGACGGATTCATGAAGACGATGATCCGTGAACTGGGCACTTATACTGTTGCCATTGATACCGTACCGCCCCAAATCACTCCGCTCAATCCAAAACAATGGGGGAGCGCGGGACGCATCACTTTCAAGGCAAAAGATGGAGAAACCGGTATCAGTAGCTACCGGGGAACCATAGACGGAAAATATGCTTTGTTTGGCAAGCCCAATTCCATCAGTGGAAATCTGGTTTGCGAACTCGATCCGAAACATGTGAAGAAAGGGGGGCGGCATGTTGTGGAGATGACCGTAACGGATGGTTGCGGTAATCAGACGACGGAGCGATTTGAGTTTGTCTGGTAATGGAATATATTAATCGATAATTAAAATAACTGAAGTATGAAAAGTAAAAGACTGACTCTTTCCGTCTTATGTATGGTGGCAGCCGTAGCGCATGCGTTGGCTTGTACCAATCTTATTGTAGGTAAAAATGCCTCTACTGACGGTTCTACCATCGTTTCCTATTCTGCCGATTCCTACGGGTTGTTCGGTGAGTTATACCATTATCCTGCCGGCGTACATAAGAAAGGTACTCTGATGGATGTACACGAGTGGGATACCGGTAAATATCTGGGCCAGATAGAGCAGGCTCGTCAGACTTACAATGTTATTGGTAACATTAACGAATTCCAGCTTACCATTGCCGAGACCACTTTCGGTGGTCGTCCGGAATTGGTAGATACTACCGGTATCATCGATTATGGCAGTCTGATTTATTTGGGACTGCAACGTGCCCGTACGGCCCGCGAAGCTATCAAGGTGATGACTGATCTTGTGCAGGAATATGGTTATTACAGCAGTGGGGAATCTTTCACGATTGCCGATCCTAACGAAATCTGGATTATGGAAATGATAGGTAAAGGTCCTGGTGTACGTGGTGCCGTATGGGTGGCCGTACGCATTCCGGATGATTGCATCTCGGCTCATGCCAACCAGTCCCGTATCCACCAGTTCGATATGAATGATAAGAATAACTGCCTCTATTCTTCCGATGTGATTTCTTTCGCTCGTGAAAAAGGCTACTTCACTGGTGTGAATAAGGATTTCAGCTTTGCTGATGCGTATGCTCCTCTGGATTTCGGTGCGCGTCGCTATTGCGAAGCCCGCGTATGGAGCTATTTCAATATGTTTACCGATCGTGGTGAGGAGTTTCTGCCATACATAGAAGGTAAGACTAATCAACCCATGCCGCTCTATTTGAAGGCAAACCGCAAAATCTCCGTACAAGATGTGAAGAATGCCATGCGCGACCATTACGAAGGTACTCCGCTGGATATCAGCAAGGATTTCGGTGCAGGTCCTTATCACACTCCCTATCGTCTTTCTCCGCTTTCTTTTAAAGTGAATGGTCAGGAATATTTTAACGAACGTCCTATTTCTACCCAGCAGTCCGGTTTTGTTTTCGTATCTCAGATGCGTTCTACCATGCCCGATGCTATCGGTGGTGTGCTCTGGTTCGGTACGGATGATGCTAATATGACAGTGTTCACACCTGTATATTGCTGTACCGATAAAGTGCCTGTATGCTACTCTCGCGTAGATGGCGCCGACTATATTACTTTCTCTTGGAATTCTTCTTTCTGGATCTTCAACTGGGTGGCGAATATGGTTTATCCCCGTTACGATCTGATGATTGGAGATGTACGTGCAAGCCAGTCGGAGATGGAAACCACTTTCAATGATGCACAGGAAGGAATCGAATCAGCTGCATCCAAGCTGTATTCCAAAGATCCTGCCCGGGCAAAAGAGTTTCTGACTAACTACACGAATATGACTGCACAGAGTACGCTCGATACCTGGAAACGTCTCGGCGAATTCCTTATCGTAAAATACAACGATGGTGTGGTGAAACGTATGAAAGACGGTAAGTTCGAACGTAATTCCATCGGTCAGCCGGCTGGTGTGATACGTCCCGGATATCCGAAAGAATTCCTTGAAGAATACGTAAAACAAACCGGTGATCGCTATAAGATGCCGGAATAATACAGTGTAAATCTTTAATGAAAATGTAGGAAATTTGAACTTATTCGCCTACATTTGTGTCTTGTAAATAACAGATATATTTTAACCTCTAAAATAACAATGATTATATGGAAAATCAGGAACTTATCAAACAGGTAACTGAGAAAGCCCAGAGATGGCTCACCCCGGCTTATGATGCCGAAACTCAGGCGGAAGTGAAACGCATGTTGGAGAATGAAGATAAAACCGAATTGATAGATTGCTTTTATAAGGATTTGGAGTTCGGAACGGGTGGCTTGCGCGGTATAATGGGCGCAGGAACTAACCGTATGAATATTTACACGGTAGGTGCAGCTACACAGGGCCTTTCCAACTATCTGAACAAATGCTTCAAGGATAAAGAACAGATTTCTGTAGTGGTAGGTTATGACTGCCGTAACAATAGTGACAAGTTTGCCCGGATTTCTGCAGATATCTTCTCTGCAAACGGTATCAAGGTATATCTCTTCGACGATTTGCGTCCTACACCGGAAGTTTCTTTTGCTATCCGTCACTTTGGTTGCCAGAGTGGTATCAATATCACAGCAAGTCATAATCCGAGAGAATATAATGGTTATAAGGCTTATTGGGATGATGGTGCACAAGTACTTGCTCCGCACGATACCGCTATCATTGACGAAGTAAATAAGGTGACTGTTGATGATATCAAGTTTGAAGGTAACAAAGAGTTGATTCAGATCATTGGTGCTGATGTAGATAAGGTTTATCTGGATATGGTTCATTCTATTTCTATAGATCCGGAAGTTATCAAGCGTCAGAAAGATCTCAGCATTGTTTATACTCCTCTGCATGGTGCAGGTCGTGTGCTGATTCCTTCTTCTCTGAAGGAATGGGGATTTGAGAATGTGAATTGTGTACCCGAGCAGATGGTGAAGGATGGTAATTTCCCGACAGTGGTATCTCCGAACCCTGAAAATGCTGAGGCGCTTTCTATGGCTATCGCATTGGCGAAGAAGATCGATGCTGATATTGTAATGGCCAGTGACCCGGATGCCGACCGTGTAGGTATGGCTTGCAAAGATGATAAAGGTGAGTGGGTGCTTATCAATGGTAACCAGACTTGTCTGATCTTCTTATATTACATTATCAAGAATCGTATTGCAATGGGTAAGATGCAGCCGAATGACTTTATTGTGAAGACCATTGTAACTACTGAACTGATTAAAGCTGTTGCTGATAAGAATAAGATTGAAATGCGTGATTGCTACACCGGTTTCAAATGGATTGCACGTGAAATCCGTTTGAGCGAAGGCAAGCAGCAATATATTGGTGGCGGTGAAGAAAGCTACGGCTTCCTGGCAGAAGACTTTGTTCGTGATAAAGATGCCGTTTCTGCTTGTTCATTGTTGGCTGAGATCTGCGCCTGGGCTAAGGATCAAGGCAAGACGCTGTATGATGTGCTGATGGATATCTATGTAGAGTATGGTTTCTCTAAAGAAACGACTGTAAACGTAGTGAAACCCGGTAAGAGCGGTGCGGATGAAATCAAAGCCATGATGGATAACTTCCGTGCTAACCCACCGAAGGAAATTGGAAGTTCACCTGTCAAATTGATCAAGGATTATAAGGCATTGAAGATGATCGATGCTCAGGGAAATGCTGTTGATCTGGATATGCCGGAGACTTCAAATGTTCTTCAGTATTTCACGGAAGACGGTACAAAGATTTCTGTTCGTCCGTCGGGTACAGAACCGAAAATCAAGTTCTATATCGAGGTGAAGGGCGAAATGGGTTGCCCGAAATGCTACGCCAGTGCTGATGCTGAAGCAGAAGAAAAAGTGGTGGCAGTACGTAAATCACTCGGCATCTGAGAAAGATAAACTGCTGTAAGGCAGAAGGAAAGGTGTAATCCTGCGAAGGGTTGCACCTTTTTTGTTTTTTATCCGTTAGCGTGGACATTCTTTCCGTTTTAAGGTTCTTTTGCTTTCTTTAAGTCAACTCTGAAATCATTCTCTGTTAAATGCCGTTTTATATGCAACGTATAAACCTAACCTAAACCTTAGTAATATCCATCAGGATGATAAAAGGGGATTTTGGCAACTAGTGGCGTAAGAGCGTTTTCAATAGTGAAAGCATCGGTTGAGATAAATTGCTACTATCCTCTTTTTTTCTGATGGATATATTTTAGAATTACTTGATGAAGGTCGAATGACCGGGAGATGAGAAAATATACAGATTGCGGTTGCATGCTAATTGGTTGATGTGAATGAGAGTCGTTTCATTCGTAGTTGTTCGTTTGTTGAATGCATGTCCTCCGCAATCTGTTTTTATTTGAATGATTTCCGTCTTTTAATTATTGCTTAGCCACCAGTCTATCATTTTTCGTGCTATGCTCAGTTTTCGTGGAATTTCCGGCATATTTTCTTTTGAATAGAATGCTCCGGCACTGAGCTCGTCTTTCTGTAACTTGATTTCCCCACTTTCATAATCAGCAATGAAGCCTACCATCAGTCCGCTGGGATAGGGCCAGGGCTGGTTGCCGAAATAAGTGATATTCTTCACTCGTAATCCGGTTTCTTCCATCACTTCGCGTTGTACGCATTGTTCCAGAGTTTCTCCTGCTTCGAGGAAACCGGCTACCAAACCATAGAATGTTCCGCGGAAATTGCGGGCATGTACCAGCAAGATTTCTTCCCCGCGGCGTATTAGTACAATGATAGCTGTAGAAATAGGTGGATATATTTCGTAAGCACACGAAGGGCACTTTTTCATGATAGGGGTCTTATGTTCCGTAGGCATACCACACGCGGGACAAAAACGGCTATGCTGATCCCAATACAGTATCTGATATGCTTTTCCGGCAGCTTTATATTCGTCCAGAGTGATGTATTCGTAGGAACCCCGGAGGTTGACCATAACCCATTCTTCAGTTTCAGTAACGAGCTGTTCAATGGCGAATGCATGTACCATTTCATCCGTGGGCAGAAAGACTTCATGGATCGTACTACCTGAGCCGGGGGCCAACGGTGGTTCTGTACCATAAGGTACACTGTATTTAATCTCTCCTTTTTCTGTTTTCTCTTTTTTCAGCAACAGTTGGTCTTTGAAAAAGATGAACCACTGTGTAGGGCCCTGTTTTTTACTATTCTTCATTCCTGATAAAATATCTGTTTAAAAGATTATATATTAGCTATATTTTTTCAATACAGCCATTAATTTAGCCCGGTCTATGGGTTTAACAAGATACTCGTTGCATCCTGCATCCATAGCAGTTAGGCGGTCATTCTCAAAAACGTGTGCAGTTAATGCTATAATGGGTAATTCTGTATTGAATTTACGGATTTCAGCTGTAGCTGTCAGTCCGTCCATAACAGGCATCTTCATATCCATGAGTAGCAGATCTATGTGACGTTTATGTAGTATTTCTATGGCTTCCTGACCGTTGGCGGCATGCACCAGATTAAAACGTTTCCGCAACAAAGCTGACACTAACTGGTAATTGCTTTGAATATCCTCGGCAACCAGGATTGTTTTACGTCCGGGAGTATTGCTTGACGAGGTTCCGGCAACTATATCTTTTTTATCTGATGAGGTTACCCTTTCTGTTCTTTGCTGAGTAATTTCGGATGGTATTTCCACTTCACAAGGTAACAGTGCCCAGAACAATGAGCCTTTACCGTATTCTGATTCAAATCCTACATTACCTCCCATTGCTTCCGCAATTGCTTTACAAATAGATAGTCCCAAACCTGTACCTTGTGCAAATTCGTCTAATTTCTCAAACCGGTGGAATACTTTGTTTTTCTTTTCGTCCGGTATGCCGATTCCCGAATCTTTTACATAAAAATAGATTCCCTCTTCTCTGTATTCATAGCCCATTTCAATAGTTCCTTCCGTGGTATATTTAATGGCGTTGGTTACATAGTTGGTAATGATTTGTGCAACGCGATTACGGTCGAGAGTAACTAAACAGTGTTGGTAAGGATTGACAGCTACTATTTGTATTTTGGGGTTTGTGGCCCTTTGCTTCATAGAAGCAAACATGGAGTTGAAATAGTCCGTCAGGTCGAATTCTTCATATTTCAATTCTACAGAGCCGGCTTCCAGTTTGGACAAATCAAGAATATCGCTGATCAATTTCAGTAACATTTCATTGTTATTATTAATAATCTGCATGTAATCCTCCTTCTCTTCATCGCTTGCATACATCATCAGTCCGGAGAAACCGACGATGGCATTCAGCGGGGTACGGATTTCATGACTCATGTTAGCTAAGAAAGCGGATTTGAGTTTGTCTGATTGTTCAGCATGCATCTTTGCTATCTGCAATTCCTTAATCATCTCTTCACGTTCGGTCACATCGTCTACACGGATGACAATGCCATCAGCTGTACCGTCTTCAAGAAAAACTGGAGTTCCATATACTTCGACGACGTGTGCATTATCAAGTTTAAATTTGATGAGTTCTGTCTGACGGGATTGGAAAGCACGTGATAATATACACTCCTCGCACGGTGAAGTTCGGTTGTGGGCACTTTTATAGCAAAGTTCACCTTGCTTGTAGGCTTCGAAAGACAAGCTTTTTGAGCAGGAGGAGACATTTTCCCACTGTACGCGATAGTCTCGGGTGATGTATGCTAAGCCGGAATTGGTATTGTTGAGTACTAATTCATTCAAGGTAACCAATTTCTTCAGTTCTTCTTTATTTTTGAGTAATGTCAGTTCTGCTTGTTTGTGTGCATCTATGCAGATGGTCATGCCAAACATATATTTATAGGGAGCATCATTCAGGGTACTTGTTTCCAGCATGCCACGGGTTTGCCACCATTGATAAACTCCGTCACCGTTTAAATCGAGTTGGTATTCCAATTCCCAAATACCATTATCCTGTTCAACAACGGCTTGCAGGGAATCATGGAATTTTTGTTTGTCATCAGGATGCACACAACTCAGAAATTTCTCCACCGAACAGATCTCAGAAGCCTTTTTGGTAACTTCATTGAACCCTTCGCCAAAACTTATCCTGTTTTTGTCCGGTTCAAAGAACCAAGTAAAGGCATTCATAGCTCCCAGAGTGATTGAAAGAATCTGTGCGCGACGTTTAAGTTCATTTTGCAGACTTTGATCCCAACGGGTATTCAGTAGTAAACGTTTTCCATCATCTTCGATAACGCTCTTGCGCACGATTGTATCATAACTGCGCCCGTCTTTCAGGTTTACACGCTCTAGTCCCAGATAAGGACTACCGCTATTGAAGACCTCAAGATCTGTTTTTTGAATACGTGCCACTTGTTCTTCATCCATGACATCGTATGTTGTCGTATCTTCGCTCGTACCGAACATACGTTTACTTTCTTCATTGCAGAATATATAACGGAAGTTATCTTCTACATCTTTTATATGGATGGAGAGCGGAATATTATTCAATATCTTATCCAGAAGCTGCTTCTTTTTATGGATATCTGTATTGTTTTTGCGAGTACCCACGTATTTAAGTACCTGTCCGCTTTCGCTATAAGAGTAGGGGGAGCCGTTGACGAAGCAATATTGCCATTCGGAAGAACCGAATAACTTGATGCGTCCTTCGAATGTGAACGAGAAGTCTTTACCGCTATTCATTCTCTGCATGATGCTGACCATTTCTTTACGGTCTTCAGGATGAATCGTTTCTAAATAAAGATCTATTGACAGGGGACGTGATTTGTCATATCCGTTCAGAGGCTCATTGTCACTAAAAAATAGCCGGGAGTTGACATCAAACTCCCAAAGCATGATATCTGCTGTTTTTATGGCTATCTCTGTCTTCAGACGGCTTTGGCGGAGCATCTCTTCTTTCTCCAAAGACTCTGTGATGTCTTCCATGATGATAACATAACTTGCCAATTCCCCGTTTGGGTTACGAATGGGTTGCCCATTACATTCCAGGTAACGAATGCCGGTATATACGGTAGTGATGTAACCGTCTACTTTTCCAAAATCATACGGAAAGGAGGTGGATATGGGTAATCCTGCTTTTATTGCATTTTTAATTTCGTCGGTCACTACCGGACTGTCGTATATGTTTGGATGACTTTCTGCCATCTCTTCCATATCTGTCCCAAATATGCGGCAGAAACGTTCGTTGAAATACAATATCTTTCCTTTAGCGTTATAGACAGCTACTGCTACCGGAAGTGAGTTGAGGATAGTCATGCTCTGGTTATAAAGACTATCATATTGCTGCTGTAGTTTAACATGTTCGGCAATATCGTTTGCTAGTGAGTGCTTCTGTTCTTTTTCCATGCGTTTGAGCTGTTATTTGTCTAAGTTCGTAAATACACACATAAAGATGCATCTATACAAGTAAAAAAATACTGGCTAAGGATTCTTAATTGAGAAAGGCTATGCATGCCGCTGCGTTAGCTGCATGAATCATTCTACAACGGATAAATCCGTCTTGTATAAACAAATGCTGCATGATGACATGCTGCATAGCTGAATTAGAAAGCTGGCTGAGACGATTTTCTATCATACTCTGTTGCTATTACTTGAAATAATTTATTTCAAGGCGCAAACATATATAAAAAAAAATCATTTTCAGTCTTTCTCTCAGCAGAAAAAAAACGAAGATTATCGTGATATTTTTTGGTATGCAATCCTGGGCGTCCCATTTGAGACATAAACCGTCCCACAACGGATAAATTCGTTTCGCGCAAGGAGATTTTGCATGATGATATTGTCTTTATGTGTGTCCGCACGTAAGCTTGGATATTGCTTGGTGCACCAATTTAAACAGATATCGCCAATGCCTTTGTAACTTCCGTCAGAAGCGATGCGGTGAATTACATGATAGGGATCATCATTCAGCCAAGCTCCATCTTCGATAATGGCATAAAAAGGGTCAGGACTCGGAACGAAACAAAATGTTCCAACGATTTTTCCGTGCTCATCTTCGCATACATAACAATGTCCGTCGGTGATTTCTTTGGCAATAAGTTCACGCTGTGGGTAGCCATTGATCCACTGGTTTCCGTTTCCTACAGATGCCATAAATTTGCGGGCATGATCGAATATCTCCATCAGGCGGTCTAAGTCTGAAAGCTGGCTGGGACGAATTTGTATCATATCTGTAAACCTGTTAAGTTGCTTAATTCCGGAATACAAATGTACATCATTATTTTTATATTACCCTTTTCTTTTTCCTTTCATTAGAAATTCTTCAAAGAATGTATCGCGGTAGCTGTTGCCTATGGCAATCTCATAATTGCCTATATAGATGTCATTGTTATCAAATGAATCGATGTGACGGGTATTGACGATATAGGACTTGTTTACACGGAGGAACAGATCCTGGGGCAAGAGCTCGGAGATGCCTTTCATATTCATACGGGTTATGATGCGCTGCTCCGGTAATTGAAGGATTACATAGTCTTTCAATCCTTCGATGAAGAGAATATCGGCATAGTTTACTTTGAAATATTTCCGTTCGGACTTGACAAAGAAATACTTGGAAGATACATTGGCTTCAATAGCCTCTTTCTCTTCTTTCATCAATAAGGAATGATAGGAGAGAGCCTTCTGTACAGCTTTCTGGAAACGTTCTGTTTCTATCGGCTTGACCAGATAGTCGATGGCATCGACTTCATAACTATCCAGTGCATATTCCGTATAAGCAGTGGTGAAGATGATAAGTGTTCGTTTGGAGACAGTATGTGCGAACTCTATGCCGGTGATACCGGGCATCTGGATATCCAGAAAGATCAGGTCGACAGAATGTTCTTCCATAAACCGTGCGGCGGACACTGCATTGTTGAACATGCTCAGTAAGCAGAGCTCTTTATTTTCTTCTACCAGCATTTCCATAGCCTCGCGTGCCAGGGGTTCATCATCTATTATAATACAATTCATAAGTTCAGCTTTAAATTTACTACATATTTGTTTGCTGTTTCGGACACTTCCAGCAAATAGCGACCGATATATAAGAGTTCGAGCCGACGTCGGATGTTTGTTAGGCCGATTCCGCCTACACGGCTCTTGCCTGTTGCTATGGCAGGCTTGGAGTTTTCACACAGGAATTCCAATTGATTATCATCAACTTTGAAGAAAAGGTGAACGTATGACGGATGTTCACTATCGAAATTATGCTTCACTGCATTCTCTACAAAAGGAATGAATAGCAAAGCCGGCAATTGTATGCCATCGATATTACCTTCCTCTGTAATATTGTAGTCAAAGTGGTCACGCCGTACTTTCTCCAGATTCAGATAATCGTTCAGGAAATGGATATCGGAACGGAGAGGTACATGTTCGCGGAAGTTATCATTCATCTGGTAACGCAATAAATCTTCAAGCTTGAATAATACTTTAGATGCTTCTGCGGGATTTTTTCGAATGAGTACATTGGCATTATTCAGCATATTGAATAAGAAGTGAGGATTTATCTGGTTTTTGAGAAACTTCAATTCAGAATGCAGAGTGGCAGATTGGATCTCATCTACACGCTGGTTATAGAGTATCCAGTGACGGAGTAGGAGTATGGCGGACATTCCAGCTACGGTAAATCCCATGGCTAATACTCCTGATATGGCATTTACCACGATAGGCAACAGACCGTTATCGGATGAGGGAACCGAAATATCTATGGTGAAAATTTGGAATATGGCTACAGCTATAATGACTATCAGACTAACTCCGGATACACCGAGGGCATATATCAACAGGCGATTTTTCAGCAGGAAGCGAGGGAATAGCCAATAAAGATTGATATAGAAAACTGCATCGATGGAAATAAAATAGATGGCCCATCCCAGCAATCTTTGAGGGAAGCTGAGTGGTCGCATGGGGACATTCCAAAGTATGTTTACTGTAATCATAAATACCACGAATTGCAGAAACAGATGCCTTGCCGTCCGATAACGTGGAGCAAGCAGGAAATTGGTAAAACGGTTATTGATCATTTTCCACCTCCTTTCAATTCAAGCTGAATGCTTTGGCCGGTTAATTCCAGCCGGTAGTTCTCTCCGTATTGCAAATCAAGACGTTGCCGGATTTTATTTAATTCCTGTTCCGGTTCCAGGCAAGGTATGGATACCTGGCAGTTGAACTGAATATTCTCATCTTCTGCATGCAGATGGATGTCAATGGATGCAGGATGTTCTTCCTGTGTTTCGATTTGTTTTACGGTGTACTGTATAAAAGGGATGAAAAGCAATGGGAATACAAAAGTGCGTCCTGTCTCTCCCGATGCGTTCATGTGGAAATCAAATTTGCCGGAGACAAGTTGTTCCAGTTCCAAATAATTGGTGAGGAATTTGATTTCTGTATTTAACAGCACTTTTTCCCGGTTACAGTCATACAACTGATACCGGAGTATCTGGCTCAGTTTCATTAACATTTTCGAAGCCTTTCCCGGATTTACCAATGCCTGCTCTCCTGAATAGTGGAGTACCCGGAATAACATGGAAGGACTAATTTGTTCTTTCAGATGTTCTATTTCAGACTGCAACCTGATTTTTTCCAATTGCATCACTCGTTGGTTTTCCAGTATCCAAAGCCGCAGTAAGACAGTCATGCCACCGCCCATGATACTGAGGAGCGTTAATGGGAAAGAGGAAAGATAGTCCATCACAAATGCCACTTTAGAGTATCCGACATAAATGTTAGGAACTGAAAAGATATCGGATACAATATACTCCTGTGTAGCTTGAAAGATAAAAACTACGATTAAAGCGGTTGAGAGGGAAAGAATATATGTCAGATATCTTTGTTTGAGCAAGTAACGGGGTACCAGATAGAGCAAATTGAAATAGAAAATGGAACCATAGAGCAGAAACATATTGAAGATAAGAAGATAGGTCCACTTCCCTAACATCTCTATATAGCCCTGACAACTGAATAATACCAGATTACAGGCTATGACAAGCAGTGCCACGATGACAGTGATATGTCTGGCTACCCGGAAGCGCGAACTGACGAGGAAGCGGTATAGAAAAGAATTATCATTGCCTATAATAGGTATTACTTTCATGGAGGTATCTTTCATTTGAGGTGACGAAGATAGAATAAATTCATATAAAACACTGGATTATCCTAAATTAAAACTCTATTTTGTAGCTGATATTGGTCAGACCTGTTTTCTGTTCACTTACCTCTATCTTTCCTGTTTTTATATTATAGAGGTGCTGAATGAACTCTTTGCTGCCCGTAAAGTTGAGGCCTTTCACGGAGAATTCATGAGATACACGTCGTTTATTGATGCGGTAGCTTACTGTATAATTACCAATAAACATCGGAGAACGTTGAATGGAATATGCCCGCATTTCATCATACTGTACTTCTTTATCGGGGTGATCCATCGTTGCTTCCACATCTATCGGAGCATAGCGTTCTCCGCCTTGCAGAGTGAGCTTCAGATTGACACTGAGAATGTTTTGTTTATTGCGTCCCAACATCCATTCTTTGCCGATTAGCCCGTTCAATACATATTTTCGGTTAAAGCGTGTGTTGTGCCAGACACCGTCGCCACCGCAATAACGGGAATCGAACAGGGAGGCAGTTATCATGTAGTAGAGGCCTTTGTTCAGTGCTCGTTCCCATGTGAAGTCTACACCGAAGTTGCGCCCTCGTCCTTTGTTCACTAAAGCATTTTCCACGAAAAACTCATCTCGGTTAAGCACTGAAAAAGAACTGTCGCGCATGACGGGCACATCGTATAGGAACTGAATGTAAGGTTCCACTTTCAGACTTGTATTTTCTGAAACCTTATAGGCGAATGAAAGCATCAGATGGTGTGCTTTGGTGAAATCGAGGTTTTTGTTTACTGACCGGTCACCGGTACTTTGTGTCTTTACAAAGTAAACGTCCATTTTTTCCATACGGCTATACATACCATAAGCCAAAGCAAAGGAAGTCCGGGTATTTGTTTGCCATTTCAGGCTGGCACGTGGCTCAAGGGTCCAACGATTATTTAGTGTGAGTAGTTGTCCGTGCAGGCCGAAGTTCAGGCTTAGTTTATCGTTTATTCCCCATGCGGAACTGTTGTAGGCTGAAATCAAACTGGTGTTTCCGTCTCCTTTTGAGATTGTTTCCAACGGTTGGTCAATGAATGGAGCAAGTTCTAAATTCATGTTGTAGAACATTTGTGTAAAGGTTAATCCGGTTTTATTGGTAAAACGGTTATTTACTTTCCGGTTCAGTGACGAAGTCAGTATCAGGTTTGTGCTTCTGCTGTTCTGATCGATGTTAGGTGAAGGATTAAATTCTCTGTCATAAGTGGTTTGTATGGCTTCTTGGTCGGAATAGGTTCCGGCAAGTGTGGTTTTCAGCAACGTGTTTTCATTAAAGAAGTAGCGATGGGTAACACCTCCGGCTGCCATGTACTGCGTAGAACATCCCTGTCCGGCATCTTCCAGATAATCCCATTTATCCGGATTCTTTTCGAGTGAGCTTTTATATTTGTCAAGTAATGCAGTGCCCCATACGGCGAAAGTGCCTGCGTGGCGGGTGGGGAAGTTTAGTTTGAAGTTCAGGTCTTGATAGTCCATCTTTCCACCTAAGTCAACGTTCAGTAATCCTGTAGTGGAGTAGCGGTAATTGAAGATATACGAAGCCTTATGTTTCTTGCTTAACGGCCCTTCGGAGGCGAAATCTATTCCCATGATACCTACCTGGAATGTGTTTTCATTTCGCTGGTTGTTTCCGTTGCGTAGCTTCATGTCGAAGACACCGGAAACAGCATTGCCGTATTCTGCCGGAAAAGCACCTGTGAAGAAGTCGGAGTTTCCTAAAACTTGTGCACTGAGTGAGGACAGAATTCCACCTCCTAAGGTGGCGATATCTGCGAAATGGTTTGGATTGGGAATTTCCACATCTTCCAGTCGCCACTGTAATAAATGCGGGGCATTACCGTGGATAGATATACCATTATTGGAAACGCTTGGCGTTACTCCGGCAAATGAAGCAACCAGTCGGGCCGGATCATCAAATCCACCTGCATAGCGACTCGCTTCTTCCACGCTGAGCATACGTGCTCCTGCGACAGCCATTTTATTCATGGCTTCGTTCCGGTTGTGCGCACGGACCACTACTTCGCTCAGTTCGTTTACGCTTTCCTGCAAAGCTATTTCCAGATAAACTTCCTTAGCGGAAGTCACTAGAATTTCCCGTACAGTCGCTGACTCATATCCCATGAAAGAGGCTTGTACAGAATGACGGCCTACCGGAACTTTTGGAAGTGCGAAACGTCCGAGACTATCGCACATCATCCCTAATCCCGGAATATCCGTTAACTGTATCGTAGCATACGGAATAGGATGTCCTGATGCCCGATCATTGACTACTCCTCGCAGTGTTTGTACGGGGCGTCCACTACTTTGTGGGATATTCTCATTATCAGCCGATGCTTGTCCGGGGATATTAGAAACTTCTTTTCCGAAAGAGCAAATTGAAATTAGTAATACAATTATTACTAATACTTTAGTTTTATCCATCTTTATCGTTTTTGGTTTAATGCGACAAAGATAGGTCTCCGCAATACGCTACTCTTTTATTTGAGACGAACCGGATGGCTTTGTAGACGAAACTCGGAAATAGCGGCTAAAGCTTGCTCTGCTTTTTCTTCAGGCACAAAAATGTGATCATGGTAGTACGCGGCAACCACATTGGCACTAATATTCTTTTCTGCCAATTTAGTTGAAAATGCGGCTGTTAATCCAACAGCGTCCAAGCTTGAATGTACATTTAGGGAAATGAGCTTATAAACAGATTCATAATTTATATTTTTATTAATAGCCTCTTGTTGGGTGATGATAAGCGTCAGTCCCTCTTTTTCATGGAAAAAGCCGATGGGGTTCAATTGATGTACATCATCCCAGTGGAATTCGGGAAAAGTACAAAAAACAAAACTGCGTTCATCCAGAACAGGATCGATACTGGATAATAATGTCCCTAAATCTTTGATGCCTGCCATAACGTATTGATTTATATTCTTTTTCTTTTCATTGATGAAGTGATTCTTAATGTGCCTTCAATTGCAAAAATAGTACTTTTTTATGATTTAACGGAAGAACCTTTATACTTACGGCTCCTTCTTGTCTTATTTATTCATTTACGAAAGCCTTACCAGTTATATAACTCATACGTGTTGAGTTGTATAACCCAGGCTGTATAAGTTGTATAACTGGTAAACCTTTTCGTAGTAAGTAAGAGAAAAAAGAAGGTAGTAAGCTATTTGCTTTCTAACTTAATCCATGATTTACAGTTTATTTCTTTCAGAAATTCCTTATCATGTGATATGGCGATTACCGTTCCTGTATAGTCCCGGATAGTTGCTGTAATGATCTCGATACTTTCAATATCCAGATTATTGGTCGGTTCATCCAGTATGAAAACATCTGGAGTGTTATCTGCAATCATCAGGCAACAGAAGGAAAGGCGCATCTTTTCTCCACCACTAAGTAACCTGCAAGACTTGTTCCATGTAGCTGCTGGGAAGAGATAACGATTCAATATCGTTTTCAGCTCATGCTCCGGCAGGTGGCGCCGATTGAAATATTCCGCTTGTTCCAGAATACTATATTCATTATGGATAAGAGAATATTCCTGATCCAGATAAACTGTGCTGAAATCAATACGGTCAAGTGTTCCACTGACGGCAGAAAGATCTCCGCAAAGTAGTTTCAACAATGTGGTTTTGCCGCTGCCATTATTGCCTTCAATATAGAAGCGGTCGCCACTCCGTAACTGAAAGCTTAACGGTGTTGTCCACATGGATTGGGGAGCATCCGGATATTGAAAGTTCATTTCTTTTGCAGTAGCCAATACCTTACCTTCGTGCAGAGTGGAGGCATTGAAATTTGTTTTTAATTTCTCTACAAGGGGAAGAGTACTTTTTATGTTTTGCATGTCCTGCTGTAACTTTTCAGCTTTCTCGGTATGTACACTTTTTAGTTTATTAGTACTTACTTCCGCCCTGTTTTTCATAGTACCCATCATAATGCGGGGAATGCCTTTCTTGATGGCAGCCTTTTCACCCCGTACATTCTGTTTTGCCTTTTGTTCCGCCAATTCACGGGCAGTTTTCCGGGCAAGTCGCAGGGCTTTTTGCTTTTCTTCCAGTTGCTCTTGCAGGGCGTTCAGTTGGATTCCTTTTTGTTCCTTAAAGAAATCGTAATTGCCGCCATAGAAAGTTAGTCCGTTAGAGGCTAATTCACAAATGGCAGGTAACTGGTTTAGTAGGGTACGGTCATGGCTGATAACAAGTACAATGGCCGGAGTGCGCCGTACGAAATCATATAACCGTTGCCGTCCTGTTGCATCCAGATGGTTTGTTGGCTCATCCAGCAGAATAGCGACAGGTGAGTGCAATTCCATGCCGGCAAGAAAGATACGTGTTTTTTCTCCCCCGCTTAATCCGCCCATCAGACGGGAGAGGGGAATACCATCCATTCCCCAGGCCGACAAGGCAGCTTGGGCACGTTCTTCAATATTCCAGTCATCATTCAGTGTGGTGAAATGTTTTTCAGATACATCTCCGTTTAGAATGGCATGTAAGGCTTTCAGTTTGCCATCTATCCTTAAAGCCTGTGCAATGGTCCGGTCATCATATTGCCCGAAATGTTGAGGCACATAATAGAGATGTTCCGGGTGGCTGACCGTTCCGGTTGTAGCAGATAAATCACCTGCAATAATCCGCATTAAAGTGGATTTTCCGCAACCGTTGTTTCCAGTCAGCGCTATTTTATCTCCTGGGTTGATAACAAGGTTCAAATGTTGGAATAAGACTTCTTTGTCGGAATGGACATAGCTAAGATCTCTGATAATAATACTCATGGTAAATACTGTGTTTAAAGAGGTGAATACACTGTACCCAAAAATGCTTTGGATACAATAAAATCTCGATTGTGGAGGGGATAGACAAACACAGTATTGGCTAAACATTCACGTTTGTGATGCTCAGCGTTCTGAATTATAAAGCATGTAAAAAGTGATGTTTACCGAAATGTTTGTCTTTACTTGGAAATTCTCATCGTAGTAATTATTAGTTAGTGGGTGCAAAGATAGGTATTTCTTTTGGATATTGCAATATTACTATTAAAAGGTGGATATTCTGAGTATTTCGATAAGCCTTCGATTATTAGACTTTTAGGTAAAATACCGTTTTTAAGAAGATTTTCTTAAATTGTAGAATAAAACCATATGTTTGCCAAATAAAACCATATATTTGCAAAATATAGGGTGTATCTCGTGAGAGAACAATTAATCATTATATTTAATTTATCTCAATAAATCTCGTATGAAATCTACTGATTCCGAACAAGAAGGAGTCGGCATGGAACTGGAACAGTACCGTAACCGGCTCGAACAAATGGTCGAAGAAAAATCTAAAGACCTGATTGCCATTCAAGAAAATCTGGAAGCAACCAACCGGCGGCAGGCATTATTCATAAAAGTATTGCAAATATTACAACTGGAACCGGACATACCTACAGCCATGAATATGGCACTTGCAGAAATCGGTCGTTATACCGGTGTTGATCGTTTGGCAACATGGGAAAACCACCTTGACGGAATTACGTACGGATGCACCAATGAATGGTGTAACGATGGTATTGAACCGGCTATAGATTACTTGCGGAGTATGACTATTGAAGCGGGGAAGCCTTGGTTCGATATGCTCGAAGAAAACCATATCATCTGTACGTCTGATATTTATTCACTTGATCCTTTTATTACTCAGATGCTTGAAATTCAAGGGGTAAAAGCTATTGCTGTTTTTCCTTTGTCGCAGTTAGGGGTGCATTTCGGCTTCCTGTCATTTAACTTTTGCTGGAATAAGCAGTGGGACGAAAAAGATGTGGAACTAATGAGCCAAATATCGCAAATTGTATCTACCGCTACGAAACGCTGGCAAGTAGAAACTTCCCTGCAATTGTCTCAGCGAACCATGCAAAAGGTGTTGGATAATATCAATGCAAATATCTTTGTTTGTGATTATGATACACAGAAGGTGCTTTTTGCAAATAAGCCTTTCAGGGAAGAAGCCGGACAGGTTTCGGGAAATGCAGAATGCTGGAAAATGCTGAATGCAGGATTGAATGGATTGTGTGCGCATTGCCCGAAACCACAGTTGCTCGATGCTGATCGCAAATTTACAGGTGTTCATTTCTGGGAAGACTATAATCCAATTACCGAACGTTGGTATACCATCCAGAGTATGGCGATAAAATGGCTCGACGGACGATGGGCAATCATGGAATTGGCCACTGATATTACTACTCGTAAGCAGGTAGAACTGGAGCTGATTTTGGCAAAGGAAAAAGCGGAAGAGTCGGATAGACTAAAATCAGCATTCCTTGCGAACATGAGCCATGAAATACGCACTCCTTTGAATGCTATCGTGGGCTTTTCAAGCCTGCTTGCCGAAGCTGATGATGATGAGCGTGAATCATACATGTCTCTGGTAGAGGAGAACAACGAACTGCTGCTTAATCTTATTTCTGATATTTTGGATATTTCTAAAATAGAGGCCGGTACAGTAGAGCTTATTATAACAAGAGTGGATGTGGCCCGACTTTGCCGCGAAGTCATTTCCACCTGTTCGCATAAAAAACATGAGGAGGCGGTGGGGTTACGTTTTGACGAAAGTTCACCGCAGATAATGGTTGATGCCGATAAGAATCGAATTATGCAGGTGCTTTCTAACTTCATAACCAACGCTTTAAAATTTACAACCAAGGGATCGGTCACTCTTTCCTATAGATTGGAAGATGACGGTCTGTTGCATTTCTGTGTGACGGATACCGGTAAAGGTATTCCTGCTGAACAGCAGCATGAGATTTTCAGTCGTTTTGTAAAACTCGACTCTTTTTCACAGGGTGCCGGTCTTGGTTTGTCTATATGTCAGAGTTTAGTAGAACGGATGGGAGGACAGATTGGAGTAAACTCCCGTGAAGGAGAAGGTTCGTGTTTCTGGTTTACACATCCGTATACACTCGATGCCTCATTGGATTCGGATGCTGTAACAAAGGGTGGAGAGCAAGTTATAAAGATCGTTTCAAGGAACTATAAACCTCTAATTCTGGTGGCCGAGGATATAGATAGTAACTACTTGTTGATCGAGGCGCTTCTCAGAAAGGATTACCGTCTGCTGAGAGCACATGACGGCAATGAAGCTATAGACCTTTTCAATACTCAAGCTCCTGATCTCATTTTTATGGATATGAAGATGCCGGGTATGAACGGGATAGATACAGTCGTTATGTTAAGGGAAGGTGGTGCTCAGGTGCCCATCATTGCACTTACGGCATTTGCTTATGACGATGATAGGGCATTGGCACTTAATGTGGGTTGCAATGACTTTTTGACCAAACCAGTTTCGCCACTCGAGTTACGTAGGATGGTCAGTAAATGGATAGGAAAATAAGTTTTGGAAGTATTATTCCATAGAAGACGCGTCAAATGACAAAGGCAGCAAAGCGCCTACACTCTTCATCTCGTAAATACCCTTTTTCCCGAAGAGTAAAATGCGCATCGGTTGTTTGAAGCGTTTTTCTGTTTCAAGCATCACTTGACGGCATGCACCACAGGGTGGAATCGGATCATCCAAAAAATCCCGTTCATTGCGTGCAGCAATGGCAAGTGTTTCTACTGCCTGATCGGGATATTGGGAGTTTGCATAAAACAAGGTAGTACGTTCGGCACAAAGTCCCGATGGATAAGCTGCGTTTTCTTGATTGGTACCTGTGACAACTGTACCATTTGCCAAACGTGCAGCGGCACCCACGGAGAAGTGCGAGTAGGGGGCATAACTGCGTTGGGTAGCTTCGCGTGCGGCATCCATCAGTTGGCGGTCAGCATCACTTAATTCATTATAATCGTATATTTTAATGTCAATTTGTAAGGTCAAATCTTTCATAAGGCAGTGATGTATATTGTAATTAATGTTACAAAGTTAGAAAAGAGATTGGTAATTCCAATTCTTTTTAAGATTTTTGTACCTCAACTTTTACTGATATGAATAGAATTAACGCTATCAGACTCACTGCAATCCTGGCACTTCTGGTTTGTACCGTTGCCGCCCAGGCACAGCGCCGGAATACCCGTTACGTGGAATATATAGAGAAGTATGCTCCGCTTGCCGTACAGCAAATGAAGGAACACAAGATACCTGCCAGTATTACCCTGGCACAAGGGCTTCTTGAAAGTGGTGCCGGACAGAGTGCACTGGCACGCAAAAGTAATAATCATTTCGGCATTAAATGCGGTAGTAACTGGCGTGGACGTACGGTGCGTCATGATGATGATGCCCGCAATGAATGTTTTCGTGCATACAGCAATCCCAGGGATTCTTATGAAGATCACTCCGCTTTTCTGAAAAGGGGTGCGCGTTACGCTTTCCTGTTTGATCTGAAAGTTACAGATTATAAAGGTTGGGCACGCGGTCTGAAGAAAGCCGGATATGCAACTGATCCCTCTTATGCTAATCGACTGATAACAATCATAGAGGATTATGACCTTTATAAGTATGACAGTCGTGGCATGAGTAAGCGTGAAGCCCGTAATTGGGAGAAGGAATTGAAGAAGAAACCCTGGCTGGCTAATCCGCATCAGGTATATATAGCTAATGACATAGCTTATGTTGTAGCTCGTGATGGCGATACTTTCCGTTTCCTGGGTAAGGAATTCGATATCAGTTGGAAGAAACTGGTGAAGTATAATGATTTGCATAAGGATTATACATTGGAAGCGGGTGATATTATCTATTTGAAAAGTAAGAAAAAGAAAGCCTCTAAACCACATACAGTTTACATTGTGAAAGATGGTGATTCCATGCATACCATTTCACAAAAATATGGTATACGGTTGAAGAACCTGTACAAGATGAATCGGAAAGATGATGAATATATACCGGAAGTAGGTGACAGATTAAGATTAAGATAAAAACAGATTGCATATACTAAAAATGACTGCTCATAAGCGGTCATTTTTAGTATATGGCAGAGGCTTGTAACAGAAATATAATTTGCTTGTAACCGGAAAATCCTTCTCTTGGGCATACTTTTGCATTTTCTTTTAAAATATTCCGGTTATGGCGACAGGTGACTCTTTTTACGAGGACGAGTACTTGCTTTCCTTGCTCAGACAAGGCAGTCAGGATGCATTTACGCAGATATATAATAAGTACTATTCTATGCTATACTCCTTGTCTTGCAGGTATTTGCAAGACAGAGAACTTGCTGAAGACGTGGTTCAGCAGGTATATTTGCGTTTATGGGAATCCCGTTCTTCTGTTTGCATTACAGTGAGTCTGAAAAATTACCTTTATACAATGGCGAAGAATCATGTTCTGAATATGATTCGTGATAAAAATGAATGGATAGTCAGGCAATATGAAAACATCCAGCAAGAAAATGATATTGCAGACGATGGTTTGCAGGAAAAGCTGGAGGAAGAAAGAAAACTGAGTTGCTTCTACCGGGCTGTGAAGCAATTGCCGGGAGCTAAGCGGGAGATATGTTTGCTGAAGATATATGAAGGGTTGAATAATCAAGAGATAGCTCATAGACTGAATATACCTGTGGGAACAGTGAAGAACTATTATACACAATCCATACAGTTATTGAAATACTACCTCAAAGAATTATATTGATGAATGCAATAAAAGATGTAATGATGAATAAGGTACTTGCTGGTGAAGCCGGTAAGGAAAAGGCACGGGAGTGGGGACGTTGGCTGGCTACGGATGAA
>NZ_EQ973488.1:342959-347947 GCF_000158035.1 Bacteroides cellulosilyticus DSM 14838 | reverse complement strand
TGAAGGTCAGGCGTATCTTGCTGCGCAAATGGATGCCGATTTCTTTGAGGAAAGAGAAAATATGGATGATGGTATCTGTGAAGAATCCCGTAAAAGGGTATTCTGCAATCTGCAAAAGAAAATTTCGAGAAGACGTTTTGCCGGACTAACTCTAAAAGTGGTAGCGGCGATGGTACCCGTTGCAGCTGTTATAGCCATATTACTCTATCTTAATACGCAGGTTTCTCTTTTTGAACCTCCGTTTTACCAGGATATCTATGTGGCGAAGGGAGAACGGATGCAAATAGCTTTTCAGGATGGTACCCGTGTTTACTTGTATCCCGGTTCCCGTCTTTGTTATCCGGATAAATTCGGTCTGACGGAGCGTAGGGTGACTTTGGATGGGGAAGCTTATTTTGAGGTGAGCAAGAATTCTCACAGACCCTTCATTGTTGATTTGGATAAAGCTTCTATCCGAGTGACAGGAACTTCTTTTCATTTGCAGGCCTATGCTTGCGAACCGGACATCACAGTTGAACTGGATGAAGGGCAGGTAGATTTACTATATGGTGACCGGCAAGAATACTCTTTGCGTCCGGGCGAATCACTTATATATAATAAGGTGAAAAACGCTTGTATGCTTCAATTACAAGAAGGAGTAAGCGGGCTTATTCGTTGGAAAGAACAGGAGATCGATTTCCGGAATACTCCGATGAAGGAAGTGCTGAAAGAATTGGATTTGCATTACGGTGTCCCTTTTTGTGTCGGAGATACGGTTGTCTATCAGTATTCTTATACTTTTTGCGTGAAGAAAGCCTCTTTGGAAGAAGTGATGAAGACACTTGAAATAATCTCCCCTGTCCGTTTTCAGAAGGGAGATACCATCCGGGTACGGATGAAATAGCATTGACATGTAAAAGACACGTTCCCGTTATACACTTTAGCTTACCCTTTGTGTCAATAGTACGTATAAAGATCATATTGAATTAATTTCATTAATCATTTAACGTATAAAAATGAAACGAGGTATTTTGATTGTTTTAATGGCTTTTCTGGGCTTGACTTCTGTTATGGCTGCTCAGAAAGTAACTCTGAAGTGTAGGGAAGTTGCCTTAAAGGAAATCTTCGCTAGAATTACGAAACAGACAGGGCTGGCGGTAGCCTATAGTTCGCAGGTGCTTAATGTAGATACAAAAATCAGTATTGAGACAGAGAATGCGGAAATAACAGAAGTCTTGGAGAAATTGCTACCCGCTACAATAGGGTATAAGATCGAAAACAGTTCAATCCTGATATTCAAAAAAGAAGTTTCCAAGAAAGCTTCTACAGTCAGGATGAAGGGAATTGTTTTTGATAAGAAGACGCGGGAACGGTTGGCAGGTGTAACACTGGTTTTGAATGATAATCCGTCTGTAGGTACCATTACCGATATAGATGGAGTGTTTCAAATAACTGCTGCCCAGGGGAGCAAGTTGAAAGTGTCCTATATAGGATATGAAACGCAGCTGGTTGCTATAAGTCCGGTCGATGAATTGAAAGTGGAACTTGATCAGGATAACTTCAAATTGGATGAGGTTGTGGTAACAGGCCAGGGGGCTGAGGTGCAAAAACGCCGGTTATCATCGAATGTAACCACTGTTAGCAGTAAGGAACTGGAACGTATGAAACAGGGGCGTATAGACCAGGTGTTGCAAAATGCTCTCCCCAATGTGCAGATAACGATGTCCAGCGGCCAGGCAGGTGCAACTTCACTGGTAAAGTCAAGAGGTCTATCTTCTGCTTTTTCTAACTCTACTCCCGTGATTTATGTAGACGGAGTGCGTGTGGATAATATGAACACAGGTGCAACTTTGAATAACTCATTAAGCGGAAACAGTGCAGTGACCGGTTCTATCGGTGATATTCCGATGGAGAATATCGATCACATTGAGTATGTGACGGGTGGTGCGGCCACTACCCTCTATGGTTCAGATGCAGCCAATGGCGTTATTCAGATTTTTACAAAGAAAGGAGCGGAGCAGAAGACTACGTTCTTTGCCGAAACTCAATTGGAGGCGGATATTGCTTCTTCCCAGTTTTATCATTTTAAACGTACCAAAGAATTGTTGCATCAGACAGGATTCACACAGAAGTACCGTGTCGGCTTTGACGGTGGAACAGAGAAGTTCGGTTATAGTTTTGGCGGCAGCATGAGTAACGGTACGGGAACTCTGATAAAGGACGGTAACGAGGATCGTAAATATGACTTGCGCTTCGGTTCAAGAATGAAATTCAATGAACAGTTTGAATATCAGAACTCATTTGGTATGGTGATAGAAGACTTTGCGAGAAGCCGCAACGGTAACCAGGGAGGATATACCGGATTATGGTTTACGGAAGGCGCTGCGGCTACTAATTTCAGGTATACGGATGCAGCGGGCGAACTGGTGAATTATGGCGCTGATCTGGACGCTTTGGATGACTATACTTTTGCTCAGATGAAGGCTTTTGTTACGAAAGCGGAGGCATTGCAAAACAACCGTGAGTCCGTAAAGCGTTTTCAGACTTCCCAATCTCTGAGCTATGCTCCTCTGGCTAATCTGACTTTCAAAGGGGTATTAGGAGTAGATTATCGATTGAATACCAATAAGAACATCATAACTAATGAATATCTGATTCACACCCAGCAGAAGCCGGAAGGAACTTCAGATGCAGGCAGTATCTCCAACTTCGACCGCAACTATTTCGGTCTGACTTTGGATTTGAACGGACAGCATAAATATCGTTATAAAGATGTTTTTAGTCTGATCTCTACGGCAGGCTTCCAGTTCTTTAGCACTTATGACCACCAGTCGGTATATAATGGAACAAACGTACGTGATGGTGCCCAGATAATAGAGGGTGCGGGAACGTTAACTTCTAATGAATGGCTAAGCTATCTGTATAATTACGGCTACTTTATTCAGGAAAATATCGGTTTCCTGGACCGCTATTACATTGATTTGGGATTGCGTTCGGACTATAATACTGCTTTTGGTGACAATGTAGGCTGGCAATATTATCCCAAAGTAGGACTTTCTTATGTTCTCTCTGAAGAACCTTTTATGCAGAGACTGAAAGAGAATAATCTTGTAAGCAGTTTCCGTATTCTGGCCAATTATGGTATTGCCGGTAGTTATCCTCCTGCTTTTGAATATCAACGTACTGTGGCGTTCAATTCTTTCCAGGGAGGGCAAGCCGCTTCTTTTGGTAAATATGGAAATCCGGATCTGGCACCTGAAAAGAAACATTCGTATGAAGCCGGTTTTAATGCTGTGCTTTTCAACCGTGTATTGAATTTGGGATTTACTTATTATTATGCTCTGACCAAAGACGCTCTTTTCAGTATCCCGTCCCTTCCTTCATCCGGTCAGTCTGCCAACTATTTGTCTAATGTCGGTGAAATAGAGAATAAAGGTATTGAATTGAGCATTGGGCTGCAATTAGTGGATACAAAAGATTGGAATGTTCGCCTGAATGCATCTTATAATACGAATCATAATAAAGTACTGAGTATTGGTAATGCAGTGCCTTTTGCTATTGGCGGTTTCTCTTCGCGAACGGTTCAAACGGTGGTAGCTGAAGGAGAACCGGTAGGTTTCATCCGTGGTTATAAGGCCGTACTGAATCCGGATAACTCACTGAAGGAAATTCTTCCTTTACAGAATCTGGGCTCTACACTTCCTACAGCTTATGGTAACTTCTCTTTGTCGGCAAGTTATAAGAATCTTTCGTTCATGCTCAGCGGTGATTATCAATATGGAGCTTATGTACATTCGTTCGACCGCCAGTTCCGTTTCTCAAAGGGTCTGAAAGACGATGCTATTCCAGAGAAAGCACTGGAAGGACTTGATCAGGGGGCTAACTGGCTTAATTTCACTAACTTTTTCGTAGAGAAATCAGATTTCCTGAAGATCAGGAATATCGGAATAGCTTATGATTATAAGCCGAAGAAGTATCTGAAATCAGTCAATCTGGCTTTCAATGTTTATAATCCGTTTGCCTTTACAGCCTCATCGGTAGACCCGGAAGCTGCCCTGGCAGGTGCCCGTTCGCAAGGTGCAGTAGCGGTAGGTGGATTGAACTACTCTTCTTATTCCACTCCTCGTCAGTACGTGGGAACGATACGTGTCTCTTTTTAATCATTAGTTTAACTCATAAATAAATATAGATATGAACATTAAGAATTATATATTGATAGCTTCCCTGGCTTGTGCCTGTTCGTCTTGTGAACTTTTACAGCCGAATGAGATCATTAATCCGAATGTAGATGAAGATACATTTCTGAAGACTCCTAATGCCATGAGTACTTGGGTGAACGGAGCCAACCGTTCGTTTGCCACGATTATCGGTTCGTATGTGGAATTGACTGAAATACTCTCCGATAATTATTTTAATAACTATAGCCAGAGTAGTAAGGTTTTCGATTTTCCCACTATCCTGTATACGGATATAGATGTAACCAATTTGCAGCGTCACGTAGGTACATTGCGGGAAACGGCGATCCAGGGATTAGAAGTAGTGGCTAAGGCCGATGCAACTACTACAGATGAACAACGCTATAATCTCTATTATATCAAGGGATATTCTTATCTCCTGGCAGGAGAATATTTCCGGGCGCTCCCTGTTGAAAACGGGGGAGAGGTAAAGGGCTGGAAGGAGAACCTGAATCTGGCTATCTCTACATTTACGGAGGCTCTGAAATTTACAAGTGATACGGATGAGACAGCGTTTATCAACACCTTGATAGCCCGTGCCTATTATCGGCTCGGAGATAAAGTAAATGCAGTGAAGTATGCCAGCAATGTCTTGACGTTGTCGACGGATTTCACAAAACAGGTGACATTTGATGGAGAGAATAATGTGATAAGTTCTATTCAGGGATATATTTATGGCACCAATTTCCAACCACTGCCCCGTTTGGATTTCCTTGATCCGAAATATTTTCAGACTAAGGCAAAAGAGGCACGTCCTATCTGTATTGCCAAAGC
>NZ_EQ973488.1:336070-342773 GCF_000158035.1 Bacteroides cellulosilyticus DSM 14838 | reverse complement strand
TGGCTGAAGCTGCTTTAGCTGACAACGATGTAAACGGAGCAAAAGGTTTTCTGAAAACATTGTTGACGCTTGTTAGCAATCGTCCGGTAGCAACAGACATTAATGATCAGTTGGAAGGACGTTATAACGGAGGGTATAAAGAATATCCTAACAGTTCGGAGTACCGGGTAGCCGCATCTTCGGAGGATGAATTCAGGAGCGGACTTGTGCTCGACCGTCAGTCACCTCATTTGATTTCTGTTCCTTATATTTCCGGTACTTCCGTTACAGAAGAAATGATTGATGCTCCAACCACAGTCGATGGGCTTTTAGAAGTTCTTTATCTGATGCGACAAGAAATCTTTATGGCAGAAGGCAGACGTGCAGCCGACTTGGGCATTCGTTTCCCGGTATGTGAAACGGAAGCCGCAAATACACCTTCGGCAGCAGAATATACCACTGCACAAATTCCTTCTTTCATTCCTTTGAATCAGGATATGGATGCTTTTGAAATGGATAAGGAAGCGAAAACGGTTGTGATTAAATATAATATGAACCGGATTATCGTACAGAATAAATCTTCGGAATATGTAGCGCCTTTCTTCAATTAAATAATAATCCCCTATGTAGGTATTACTAATATATAATGCCGGCATAGGGGATAATTTGTATAATATCCGGAGTTATAACCGAAGAAGTTGGGATATTAGAATGATAGTCTCATTGTACAACGTATTCCTTTTGTCTGAATGTCCGGATGGTTGCGATAGTTTAATCGCCAGACATAATCAACGCGAAGGAACTTAAAGATATTCTCAACGCCCACACTTGCTTCCATATAAGGAGCCTTTCCCAATGTATATGAACCCTTTGGGAAAAGATATAGCCCGTCCCCTCCATTCTTAGGATTATTCTTCTCCGTCAGATGTCCCCATAAACCACGGAAACAGAATACCTCCCTTGCTTTCAATTTCTTGATGAGAGGCAGACGATTCAGAAGATTTCCATTCATATAGTATGTCAAATCCCAGGAAACATATTCGTCACTGATAAACTCCATGGCGTTCATATTCGTATAAGCTTCTGGCTGAATGGTATAAGAAAGGTTTGCATTTGGCAGAATTAACAGCGGATACGGAACTTTGTTCCATACCTTTCCGGCTTTGGTGATAATGTCGATATATCCAAAAGCTGAAAACCAGAAACGTTTCTGTATGCCGATATCCGTACGATGATAATCGTAGGATGAGCCAAGCAGATTTTTCTTTGCCATTACATGACTGAAATTAAAAATTAAAGCATCAAATGTAATTGGAACACGACTATTGCGAGTCTGATAGAATTTTTCATTTTTGCCATAACGGAGCTTCAGTTCCAGTTCCGTCATATTATAGTGCTTGACATCGCTGATGGTTCCGTCTGCATTGATACGGTCGAAAACAGCATATTCCGTGGCATATTCGCGACGGTTACGAACAATGGCATTATATGCCAGTCCGTTATACTGTTCGTAAGAGTAAGTCAGCTCAGCTTGTCGCAAATAAGTTGCCCGTGTATCCTTCTGACGTCTGATACTTAGAAGGACATTATCCTTGCTGGTGTACATGTACTGCTGTCCCAACTTGTTAATATCATACATATATTCAAGCCGGATTGAATTTATCGGAAATTCCTTGCGGTATTCTTTGCGTTCATTGAATGAATATTCAACAAGGGCATTATACTTCAGCTTTTCATCTCTCGTTCCATACGCCATATAGCCATCGAAGAACCAATTTTTATTGAGTGCGGGCGTCGTTGTGCCTCCCACCCGAAAGCGTGCCCCTTCGATTGCACTGCCGCTAATGGTAGAATTCATCGGACCAAATTCGAATTTATTCATAGCCGGGTCTTTATTGGTAGGGATATAGCCCGACACGAGAGTTGTGACGACCTTTTCCGTTACATAAAATACCGGAACAGAGCGTAATTTCACCATCAGTTTTTCCACGGAGTTCGGATTCTTTTTGATTGCTTCTCCCGGACGATTGCTTATCCAGAAATCATCCGGCTGGCGATAAGCATCTTTTGAGATGATGACAGGTGCACTACTTTTAAAGATTTGGGCTTGTTCGGCATTGGGTTCTTCGAATGACTGGTTGCTATAGACATTCAAACGCCTTGCATACATTCCTTTAGTTTTCTCACTTAACTTGAAATTTACGCTGATATCGTCTTTCTTAATAATACGGGTACTATCTGAGGTCCGTTCGAATATCTGCTCGATAGTCATTCTGGAAACAAAATTCAAATTGATATCCTTAGGAACATTGAGGATTGCTTTTTGGACAAAATAAGTGGAGTCGAGCGTGACATACAGATGCCCGGTAAAACCGAAGGTTTCCGAATTGAACGGAACAAATCCGAGATCCACACACTTTTGGCCATTTACGTTTAATGTATCCATCAGATAGTATTTATAATAGTTCGGTCCGATTGTGGAAAGCGGGCTTACAAACCTCTGTAGAAATAACGGTATGTCATTTTGGAAAATGTCGACTTCCCTGAATACTTCGCTCAAAACCTGCTGGATACCGTCGCGCGAGAATATTTCATCTACACCGGACGATTTGTTTCCTTTTACTATATGTTTCTTAGACTTTGGGTCCTTACGGTAATAGACCGTCTCGACTTTTTCTTTCTCAGAAACCGGCAGAATGGTGGTGCCAATATCAAGCGTATCGACAAAATCGGCCAGGAAATCGAACTTGCCTGACTTGCCATTCTTTTTAGGCTTTGGTTCATACTCATTCATGGCGAAGACCATTTTTTCATACCGGTCGTATTGGAAATAGTCATGATTATGGGGATCATTACTTTCACGTAGAGCAATCACCTGCCTCACAAATGTTACAGCTGGGTTTTCTTTCTTACTGTATTTCTCCTTTTGAGGTCTGACAACCACTTCATTCAACATAATTCCATTTGGAACTAATTGTATTTTCAGGTCATTGGTTTTCCCCGGGATGACTTTCATTTGTTTCTTGTCATATCCCAAATAAGATATTTCCAGAATCTTATCGATGGTTGGAGTAGAGAATGAAAAGTTCCCATCCCCATCGGTGGCTGCTCCTATGGTTGTACCCTCAAATTTAAGAGATACATAAGGCAACCTTTCGCCTGTAATCGAATCGGTTACGATTCCTTTTATTATTGTATTCTGTCCATTCGCCACCCACACGAAGAAGAAGGACGCTAACAAAAAAAAAATCTTTTTTCCCATTGTAATCTCCTATTAGTTAGTCGGAGAAGTCATATTGCGTATAATTCTTGCCCTTCTCATTCATGCGTAAACCTTTAAATTCGGATGATTGAATATCGATGGTCAGTACGAACGATGTGAACATCATCCTGCGTTTTGCTTTCGTATCCGGAATAATCGGAGTGATGGTCAGCGCACAGAGATTCCCTTGTTTCGTAATTTCCATGTCGGCCACTTCTTTGATATCCGTACTGTCGCTATCGCTCGAAAGTAGATTCCTGAGAACAATCAGAAGAACTTCAAATTGCTTATGGGTTACTCCCTTAGCTATGCTTTCCTGACCATCATTGATCATAGTGAAGACACCGTTGTCCATTATCAGCATATCTTTCCCTTCATTAAACGTCATGTATGCTTCATTAGGCTGCATGAAGTGAAATTTACCTTTGGTAACAGCGTCTTCTGCCACTGCTGCATGGTGCTTAGTCCGAATCACGGTAGCTGTGAAGGTATTTATGCCTTTGTATCGTTCGGCTACTTTCCGGATATCAGCTTCTTGTGCCGATAAGGCGGTACACAAGAGGATGGCAGTGATAAATAGGGTATATAATCTTTTCATACATGTAGTTTAAGTATAAAGTCCTCCGTTAATTGAAATCACATTACCGGTAATGTAACCGGCGTTTGGCGAAACCAGAAAGCCAACCAGTTCGGCCACTTCCTCGGGAGTACCGAAACGATTGGCGGGAATGGTCTTCTTCAGTGTATCTTCGTCGAGTCCCTCTACCATATCTGTTCTGATAAATCCGGGGGCGACAGCGTTGACAGTCACATTTTTGCGTGCTACCTCCTGAGCCAGTGCTTTCGTGGCGGCTATGATGGCTCCCTTTGCTGCGGAATAGTTGGTCTGTCCCGGCATTCCTTTGACACCGCTTACGCTTGCCATATTGATGACACGTCCGAACTTACGGGCCAACATGGATTGAAGCAAGGGTTGTGTTACATTGTAAAAACCATCGAGACTGATGCTGAGTACACGATGCCAGTCGTTTTCAGGCATGAATATCAGGAGATTGTCACGGCGTATACCGGCATTGTTAACCAATACTTCGATGTATTCTTCAGGATGGGCGTTCTCCCATGACTCGATGGCTTTGCTGGTCTGTTGCCGGTTGCTTACGTCGAACATCAGTATCTCGCCATCCTGTCCGGCCTGGCGTACCAGTTCCAGAGTCTTTTGGGCCTCTGTGGCGTTACTTACATAGTTGATAATGATGTGGTAGCCCATCTGAGCTAATTTTACACAGACAGCACGGCCAATGCCACGGCTGCCTCCGGTTACTAATGCATACTTCATTGTTAGGTCTATTTTAGTTTTTTACTATATTCCATATCGGTTCCTTTCCTAATACTTCAGCACAAGTGAAGAGCGCTGTCATGGTCACACCGTGTAACCCGTGCAGCATCAGATTCTGTCCCGTAAGAAGCAGGTTGGGGATGGGTGTACGTGGTGAGAGCAGGGTTATCATCGGATTTCTGAAATCCTTGCGCAGGCCATAAGCTGACCCCTCAGGTGTGAGAGTATAATTACGGTAAGTGAGTGGCGTACTGGTGTAGCATCCGGTGATCCTATCACGAAGGCCGGGAATGAAACGTCCGGCAAGGGTGATACATTCGTCTGCGACACGCTTCTTCATCGCTTTATAATCTTCACCACGACGGCCCACTTCGGTATGGCTCCATTGTTCACACTCACTCCAGTTCATTGGGGTGAGGAGATCTACCTGTTGTACATACTTACTGCCATCTTCCGGTATGCGGCAACTTACCAGTACTCCGCTTACAGGATTGTTTTTCAGATGGAATGTCCATACAGCCGGTTCCTTATAAATATATTGGTTCCAGTTAAAGTATCTGAGAGTTTGCGGCTTGATGCGGAGCGATACGGTGAACATACCGAAAGTATTCTCCAGATGAGTAATTCTGCTACGATAAACTTTCTTCATCCTGCTGCTTTGTTTCACTAGATTGCAGGTGACAGCAGGATGGATATTGCTGATAAAAATAGTGCCTTCGTAGATTTCTCCATTAGAGCATACTGCATGTACCAGTTTACCGTCTTTTTCCACTAACTCCCGGACTTCGGCATTACAGATAATCTCGCCGCCATGCATACGAATGCCATCAGCCAGTGAGTTTACTATCAGAGAACCGTCACCTTTTAATCGCCAACTGCTTTCGATGAAACTTCCGTTACCATGAGCGAAGGTGAACAATGGAAGAGATTCTTTCCGTAATTCCATTTTCAGGGAAGTGCCACAGAGTACATTTATCAGTAGTGGATCATGGAATGTCTCTGTCAGATACTGATAAGCGCTTGTTTCAAAAAGCCGGGAAAGTACTGATGACTCTCCGGTTTGAGGATTTAACGCATCGAATTGCTGTTCACCGCACTGTTTCAGCATATCTGCATATTTGTTCAACGCATCGCGTTCAGCAGGAAAGGCTACTGTCAATGTTTCGACAAATGCATCATATCCTTGTGCGAAGCTGAAAGTCTGATTTCCGATTGTTACCCGGTCGAAATGGTTGTCAAGGCGTTGCCATGGAAGACGCAGCAGTCCCAGATGCCTGAATGCAGAGTGTAGTGATTGTCCCTCGTCCAAACCTCCTACATAGTGAAAGCCTGTATCGAAAGCCAATCCATGCCTTCTGTAGCTTTGGAGGCATCCACCTGCTTGTGTTCCTCTTTCAAGCAGAAGAACGCTCATACCGGCTTTCGAAAGAATGTGTGCACATTCCAGCCCACCCAGTCCGCTACCTATGATAACTGCATCGTACTTCATTCTTTATTCTTATTAATCATTCTGAAAATGGCCGGTTGTACCACATAAGAGATCACTACTGCCGAAATCATGCCCACAAGAGTGGAGAATCCTACTGATTTGATGGCAGGATGTTCGGCAAACAGCATGGAACTCACGGTAACAATCAGGATAAATGCACTGAAGAATATAGCTGTCTTGTGATAACCCAGCAAGCGCGAGTTCTCTTTACCGCCAATAAGTCCGTTCATCACGAATATGCTATAATCAACCCCTATACCAAAGATAAATGTGGAGATGATAATGTTGATGAGATTGAACCGTACATCAAAAATCACCATTGCCCCCAACACTATAAGCCAGCTTGACAAGATTGGCATAAAACCGAGCAGGGTATGCTTGATATTGAAATGGAAACTGAAGAAGAGTACGATGAGTACAAAGAGCATGGAAACCCATTGCAGCACATTGAAGTCGTCATTCAATTGGATCAGTGTATCTGTGGTATAATAATAGGTGTCGAGCACAAGCAGGCTAGGTGATGAAACTATAGCCTCACAGATACGGTTATAGTCACTTTCCTTGCTATGGATAGAGTCGTTTTTGCATCTTACGGATGTAAAGCACAGATACTCGTCGTTGTAGGACTGTTCCATCA
>NZ_EQ973488.1:325080-335821 GCF_000158035.1 Bacteroides cellulosilyticus DSM 14838 | reverse complement strand
GTAGACTGGTAGCCTTCCGGAATAATACTTGCTTCATAAAGAGCGTCAGGCTCATAATCAGCAGTTGCAAATTCAAAGAAAGGAGAGAATGCATTGGGAATAAGACCGGCTTCGGGAGCTGTCTTATTGATTAAATCGTGTACAAGTTGCAAGCGTTCTCCGGTCCAGAAGTTTTTCCATGCGTCAATGCGTTCTTGTTGTACATGCAAGGGTACAAATATTTGATTCGTATGGGTATAGCTCTTCACAAGTCCGATATTTTGCAGGGAATCGAGTTTGGCAGCCATGATTTCAAAATTCTCTATGGCTTCTTCCATCGTTGCCCCTGAACTTGCGAAGTACTTCTGCTTGTCACCTGTATGGGTTTTGGAACGAAGCAGATTCTCTGAATATGAAGTGCTTTCGGCTTTATAGCCTAAGTTGTGCATGTCGGCATCGAATTGGGTCCCTCCGGCAATATAGAATCCTATACACACTACCGCAGTGGCAAGTATGGTGAAAAGCAGGGGCTTTTTACGGTCGAACGGGTAAGCATTAATACGGTCGATGATGGCGAATGCACGGTGATTCAACTTGTTTTTCCTGGGATTGAGGAACTGTGGTAAAAATACCAGGCTGAAGAATGTAGTCCCCACAATGGCGAAAGCAGCGAAGAGACCAAAGTCCTGTAACAGTTCTGTCCGAATGAAGATAAGTCCCATGAAGGAACCAATGGTGGTAAGGCATCCTAAACAAACAGGTTTGACCTGATCGCGCAACACTTGTTCGGGATCACTGATATATTTATAATGCGTAATGATATGCAGTACATAGCTGAGTGCCACTCCCAGTACTATTGCTCCGATACCGAGTGCCAACAATGAGAAATGTCCTTTTATAAAATACATTGCAGCAAGTCCGAAGAGAGTGCCGAATACCACGGGAAGCAGTAATAGCGGTATGGTATTGTAGTTGCGGAAGCAGATAGAAATAAAGATAAGAACCAGTACTAATGAGCCGATAATAGTTCCTTTTAGGTCCGATTTTATTCGCCATGAATTATAGAATCCACTGGCAGGAGTACCGTGATAGCTGATTTTTACGTCGGGAGCAGAGGCAGAAAACTGTTCTATCTGATCATTCAATATGCGGAATAGGGTAGAACCCTGTCCCGTATTGGTGGCTGAATACATGGGGGTAATAAATACTACACACACTGTGGAGTCTTGGACGAAGAAATGCCCGTTAAGGGTTTTGTAGCTGCCGGCTGCCCCTTCGGTAAAAGGTTTCATCTGTTCCATAAGTAAACCACGCAGTCCTACAGGATCCATCTGTATAAGTTCGGGAAACATACTTCCCACCGGACTCAACAAGTCATCGTGGTTAGCTTTCATTTGTAGCTTCATGTGTGGGTAGGTAAGCATCGCATCGAGACGAGTGTAGACGCTTGTGTCGATATATGCCGGTAAGTGCGCACTCATATAATCGATAACATCCAGCATCAGGTCATCGGGCAATCTGTAGAAAATATTCCCGATGACCTGCTGTGTTGAGTCCATGGCTGCATTTCTAGATTCCAGAGAATCAATGAAAGCATCACATATTTCGGTTATATGTTCCACAGAGGCTCCATTCTTTCCTTCAAAGAGCAAGAATGTTTTATCCTTGATGCGCAGGTTGGCAAAGGCGAGTTTGGTAGTACCATCTTCATTTTTCGATGAGGGCATCAGTTTGTTGATGTCTTCTTCCAGATATATTTTTGAGGCAAAATATCCGAAGAAGGCATATAAAGCAATCATTGACACCCAGAAAACTGCGCGATGATTACGGAAAAAGCGATAAATCTTTATGCAGAATTCTGTCATACTACCATCTCTTTATATCTTTATTATTCACTCTGCCCGAAGTGTGATTCTATATAGTCATAGAGATTGTTGAAGGTCTGAATCTTCTGTAAATCGGTTACGGGAATTTTGATCTTGTAGGTATGCTGGATAATGGCTACAAGATCCACAAGACTGAGGCTGTCCAACGAGAGTGTTTCCTTTACATTGGCATCCGGTGTAAAAAGGTCCTGATCAATTTCAAATTCTTCAGCCAATATGGCATTTACCTGTTCAATAATACTTTCACGTGTCATAATAATTTTCTTTTTAAATGGTTACTATAAATTTCTTACAATAAGGGTTGAGTTTGTTCCGCCGAACCCAAAGGAATTGGAAAGGAACATATCAAAGTGCGCTTCGCGCGTTTCCGGTAATATATGGATACGGGCAGTTTCCTCATCCGGATTTTCAAAGTTGATGTTTCCTGCTATAAAGTCGTTCTTCATCATCAACATCGAGTAGATCAGTTCGCTGGCACCAGCCATCCACATCTCATGCCCTGTCTGGCTTTTGGTGGAGGTTACGGGAACCTTGCAATCGCCGAATATCTGAGCTATGGCTGACGCTTCTCTGCTATCTCCGATACGTGTAGAGGTGGCATGTGCATTGATATAACCTATTTGTTTGGGGGATATACCCCCCTTGTTCGGACACAATTCAAGCGAACGGGCCGGCCCTGCTACATTGGGAGTGGAAATATGATCCCCATTGCCCGAGAATCCCCAACTTACTATTTCTGCGAGTATGGGTGCCCCTCGCTTCACGGCATGTTCGTAGCTCTCTATGATTACTGTTGCCGCACCACCACCGGGTACCAGACCGTCACGGTCGCGGTCGAACGGGCGGCTGGCCTTGGCGGGATTGTCTTCACGTATAGAGAATGATTGGATGCCGTCGAATGAAGCCACGCTGTATAAGTTGGTTTCCTGAGCACCGCCGCATATAATGCAATCCTGCATTCCGCTACGTATAAGTGTGTATGCCAATCCTATAGCCTGGGAACCGGATGCACATGCGGCTGAGGCCGTCAGGTTAATACCGCGCAGTTTGAACAGGCAGGCAAGATTCATCGTCACGGTAGAGTTCATCGACTGGAAAATGGCACCGCTGCCGCAAGCTGATGTATCCTTGAACTCACGAAACTTATCGAGCGCCTGCATGGTAGCTTCAGCTACGGAGTCGTTTCCATAGATAATGCCAATCTCATTTCTGTCCATATAATCTTGATCCAGCTTTGCATTTTCGAGGGCCGACCGTGTGGCCATATAAGCATATTGAGCTTCCTCGGGCATAAAATGCCGTAAATTACGTGGGATGAACGGTTTAAGGTCAGGACACTCTACATCTGCACATAATGCGGAACGGAATCCGGCATCTTTGCGTTCCTGGCTGAAGATAATGCCGCTTTTTCCGGTATATAGCGAATCGCGTACATCTTCGAGTGTTTTTCCGAGGCACGACCATATCCCCATACCTGTGATTACTACTTTTCTTTCCATATCTCTTTTTATCGTTATTATAATTTCTTTTTATAGCATCGTCTCCTTTTTGTCAGAGTGGGATGCAGGGGCTTCCATTGGGTCAGTTCTTTTACATTGTCTTCCAGTTGCGGACCTGTCTCAGCCCATTTAAAGTGACGCTCATTATAAACCGGTATAAGATCATCGAAGAATAATGCGTTTACCCCCAGTCCCTGATAATCGGGACGCACCGCTATCAGGAGCAGTTCGGCTTTTTCCTCTTTTTTCCATTTCAGGGCACGAACCAGATGATACCACCCTAAGGGGAAGAGTTTTCCTTTGGCTTTTTGCAGGGCATGAGACAGACTTCCCATGGTGATTGCCACTCCTATAACTTCTTCATTCTCATTTTGTATGACGGGCAGCATTTGCTTGTCTATCAGTGGGAAGTATCGTTTGACATACATATCCACTTGTTTGTCTGATAATTCTGTATAGCCGAAGAGGGGAGCATAGGCAGTGTTTAAGAGTTTGAATACTTTCCTTCCATAACCGTGCTTTACAACATCAGCGTTGGTTAATTTCTTCACTCGTAGTCCGAACATCTCTTTCGAAAGTTGAGTCACACGGGCATATTTAGACGGTATTTCTTTGGGTACTTCAATGCAAACCTGCACCCAATCCACTTCCTTTTCATACCCTAACGTGTCCATGTGTTTGGGATAGTAGGGATAGTTATATATTGTAATCATTGATCCCAGCTTATCGAAATCTTCAATAAGCATCCCTTCCTTGTCGAAATCGAAAATTCCCATCGGGCCTTGTATATAATCCATACCATGTTCCTTGCCCCATTGCTCCACGGTTTTCAGCAGTGCGGCTGATACTTCCAGGTCATCAATAAAGTCTATGAATCCGAATCGGACGTTCTTCGTTTGCCATTTTTGGTTGGCTCGATAGTTGATGATACCCGCTATGCGGCCAACCGGTTTTCCAGCTTCGTTATATGCAATAAAAGGTTGTAGGACGGAGTATTCCAATCCTGCATTCTTACGCGGATTAAATGTATTACGAATATCCATTTCCAAGTCAGGAACGTAGTATGGACAGTCTGCATACAACCAGTTTGTGAACTTCACAAAATCGTCCATTTCACGCTTCGTTTCTACTTTTTTTATACTGATATTTTCCATAATGAGGGTAAAAATATAAAAGGATTTTCTTATCACAAAGTGGATGAAATAAGTTGCGCCTTATTAACCAATGTTTGAGGATTTCAGAATATCGTCGACCGCTATGATGTGTTTATCTGGGAAACTATGACAATATTATTGATGCGTATATTGTCCTCTTTTTAGTTTGATTCTAAGCTATTCATTTGTTTTACACCAGGGATCATTTCGTGCAGGACTAATGAATAGTATGTTTATCCTTAGGAACAATTGGGTGTTGACCTTGGTCAACAGGCTTGTTAACCAAGGTTGACGGATTCGTTAGCCAAGGTTGATAGGCCTGTTAACCAAGGTCAACACCCGATAAGACTTACTGTGGAGATGAAGAACAAGCAGGGCAAAAGTAAACGGCTGCCTGTCTGTTGCTAAATAACTGCTTATGCTTTTATTGTGAATGGTGTGGGATGAACTTCCTGAAGTATGATATACTTATCCGAAAATGTACAGAGTGTTCGATATCGGACACTCTCCTTTTTTCTCTATCGTCTTGTTTTCAGTTACTTACATTTTTGGCACGCATTTAGTATATATAAATAATGTGAATAATATGCCTGTTCGTTTTTGAAAGCGGAACAGGTTGAAAACTGATAAAATAATAAATAACTCAATATTCAACATGGACAGAGAAATTCCGAAAGAAGTGCGTAACAAAGAGCGCAACAAGAAAATTATCCGCTACGGTGGCATCGGCGTGGCAAGTGTAATCGTTATCAGCGTACTCATCTCATTTATGCGTACGGGAGTGAAAACAAAAGATCTGGTGTTTTCTACGGTTGATAAGGGTACGATTGAAGTCAGTGTTAGTGCATCAGGAAAAGTGGTGCCGGCTTTTGAGGAAATCATCAATTCACCTATCAATACCCGTATTGTCGAGATATATAAGAAAGGTGGAGACAGTGTGGATATAGGTACACCAATCTTGAAACTTGACTTGCAGAGCGTGGAGACGGACTACAAGAAATTGCTGGATGAAGAGCAGATGCGCAGCTATAAGTTGAATCAGCTTCGGGTGAATAATCAGACCAAACTGAATGATCTGGCAATGAAGATTAAAGTATCGGCCATGCAGTTGAACCGTAAAAAAGTGGAATTGCGTAATGAGCAGTATCTCGACAGCTTGGGTTCGGGAACTACGGATAAAGTGCGTCAGGCTGAACTCAGCTATAATGTGGCCCAGTTGGAATATGAGCAGCTGGAGCAGCAGTATGATAATGAAAAGGAAGTGCTTGCTGCCGAATATAAAGTTCAGGAATTGGATTTCAGCATATTCCGCAAGGGACTTGCCGAGATGAAACGTACGCTGGATGATGCACAGATTCGCTCACCGCGTAAAGCTATTCTTACCTATATAAATAATCAGATTGGTGCGCAGGTTTCACAGGGTAGCCAGCTTGCAGTGATTTCCGACCTCAGCCACTTCAAAGTAGAAGGTGAAATAGCTGATACATACGGTGACCGTGTGGCAGCGGGAGGCAAAGCGATTGTAAAAATAGGCAGTGAGAAACTGGAGGGTACAGTTAGCAGTGTGACACCGTTGTCGAAGAATGGAGTGATCTCTTTTACGGTACAGTTGAATGAAGATAATAACCGTCGTTTGCGTTCGGGCTTGAAAACGGATGTCTATGTGATGAATGCAGTGAAAGAAGATGTAATGCGCATTGCTAATGCTTCTTATTATGTGGGACGCGGTGAGTATGAGCTTTTCGTTCGTAACTCTGATAAAGAGATTGTGAAACGTAAGGTACAGTTGGGAGACAGTAACTTTGAGTTTGTGGAAGTAGCCAGTGGCTTACAACCGGGCGACCAGGTGGTGGTGAGCGATATGAGCAACTATAAAAATAAGAATAAGCTGAAACTGAATTAGCTGTAAGTAACCTGATACATAAATCTTATGCACAGGTTTATATCCCCTATAGTGTATCCTCCTATGCGATAATCATTAAAAACGATGATACTATGATTAAACTTTATCTTAAACAAGCGTGGACCATGATAAAGCAGCATCGGCTCTTTACCGGAATCTACGTGGTGGGTACAGGACTTTCAATAGCCCTTGTCATGACACTGTTCATTATCTTTTATGTGAAGTTTGCGCCCATATATCCCGAATATAATCGCAACCGGATGCTGACAGTGACGAAAATGAAGTCTTATCCTAAAGATAATGATAAGAGTTGGAACTGCTCTGCTGTTAGTTATGATGTAGTGAAGATGTTGCAAGATTTGCCACATCTGGAAGCCATTGGTGCAACTGCAAGTAACTATCGTGAAAATTACGTAGAGGTTCCAGATAATAATGAACCGATTAGCATAACCCCGCTTTATACTGATGCCGGCTTCTGGAAGGTTTTTACTTTTCGATTTCTGCATGGAAAGCCTTTCACGCAAGCGGATATTGATGCGAAACGCAGGGAAGTGGTTCTTCCGGTGAGCGTTGCGAGGAAACTGTTTGCTACAGATGACGTAGTGGGAAGGCGCTTTAATATGGATGCACAGGAATATCGGGTTTGCGGAGTGGTGGAAGATGTTTCTGCTGCTACGCCTTCTTCTGTGGGAGATATGTGGTTACCGATAACGCTTAATTCCTGGGTTACTTCGGATGCTACTGGGAAATTGGTAGGTAGTGTCGGTATATATATGACCGCTCCTGATGCTGAGGATAAAGAAGCCTTAAAGGAGGAAGTGCGTGAAGTTTTCAGAAAATTGAATCTTGCCTCCGATAAGTACATGAATGATTTAATGGGGCAGCCCGATGATTATTGGGCCAGTACATTCCGGTTCGACTCTTGTTCAGCTCCTGATTTGGCTTCTGAGTTGAGAATGTATCTCTATATGTTGCTTGCTTTACTTTTCATTCCTGCAATGAACTTGAGTGGTATGATGTCTTCACGTATGGACGAGCGCCTTTCCGAGTTGGGAGTACGCAAAACTTATGGTGCTACTAATATGAGGCTTATAGGGCAGGTATTATGGGAAAATCTCTTGCTAACCTGCATTGGCGGGTTACTGGGATTACTGATCTCTTATCTAATTGTGCTGACGGCAAGTGACTGGATACTTACTCTCTTTGACAGTTATACAGATATGGAAAAAACTCCTTTCCTCTCATTCGAGATGCTTTTCAATCCGACGGTATTCTGTGCGTCATTCGGACTTTGCGTGCTACTGAACCTCATATCTGCACTTATTCCTGCAATATGGGCATTGCGCCGAAACATTATTCAGTCGTTGAACTCTAAACGTTAAGATGCTATGATGAAGATAATAAGACACCAATTATGGAATCAGCGCCGGCAGAATGGTTGGATATTTGTGGAACTGGTGGTCGTGAGTTTTTTTCTCTGGACGGTAATAGATCCTATTTATGTATTGACATCCAATCTTGCCATTGATCCCGGTTATAATGAGGAACGGGCGTATGCCCTTTATATGGAATACTATGATGAATTGCATGGTAAGTATGACAAAACCCAGGACAGCACTGCGATTAAGCAGGAGAATCTGTATCGTATTACCCGCTTGGTGAAGAACTGTCCGGAAGTGGAAAGCTTTGCTTTGGTGACCAGTGCCAGCTTCCCAAACAGCTCTTCGTGGAATGGCGCGGAATACTTCAATGACACATTGAAGGTACATTCGCAATATTACCAGTTTGTACAGACAGAGGGGGGAGATGTATTCCGTACGTATGGTATGAAGGATGCCAAGAGCGGACAGATAATGTCTTTGCCCGAAGATTGCGCTGCTCGTGAAGGGGTGTTTATTACAGAACGTATGGCAGAAGAGCTTTTTGGCACCACAGATGCGGTAGGTAAAAGGGTGAGGTATAATGACAGTACTTTCCATGAGGTTATGGGAGTATTGCAGGATTATAAACACCGGATTAATGAACAACCGGGTAATCTGTTGATACAGGTAAATAGTAAGGTAGGGAATCACAGTTGGATTCAGTGGATGTATATGTTGACTTTCAAATTGAAACCCAATGTGGATGTCCCGACTTTTGAGAAACGCTTCAAGGCGGAAGTGGTTCCCCAACTGAATGTAGGTAATTTCTATTTTACCAAGCTGGGACGTTTTTCAGATATCCGCCACAAATATGAAAATGAGAGTGGAGTGACGAATACTTTACGCCTGCAATATTCATTGGCAGGATTTGCTTTGCTCTGCGTGTTCCTTGGTATGGTAGGCACATTCTGGATACGCTGTAATGCACGGAGGCAAGATATCGGATTGATGCGCAGTATGGGAGCTACAAAGAAAGTTATCCGCAATCAGTTTCTGATGGAGGCATGGCTACTGGTAACAATCGCATTTGCAGTTTCTCTGCCTTTGACTATGCACCGTATCTATGTATCAGGTTTTGCCAATCCGTCTGAGAATGGTAATCCTGTATACTGGCAAAACCAGCCACTGACGCATTTTCTGATAGTCAGTGTACTGGCATATATCGTATTGCTTATTATTGCATTGCTGGGTACGTATGCACCCGTCACCCGCGCGGCAAAGATATTGCCTGCTGAAGCTTTAAGAGATGAATAAAATAACGATGCGGACAGCTGAAAACGGACAGAGTGTTCATTTCCGAACAGCTGCTTGGAAATGTAAATGATTGATAATGAATGTATGTTTGCTTTGGCATACCATTTGACTGAAAGCTGTGAAGAATCTATAAATTGAGAACTGAATAAATCAATAACAATTAAATACTTACCATTATGATTAAATTGACTGAGATAAACAAGATTTATCGTACGAATGAGATTGAAACCGTGGCATTGGAAAATGTGAACCTCGAAGTTGAAAAGGGAGAATTTCTCAGTATCATGGGACCTTCCGGTTGTGGAAAATCTACATTGCTCAACATTATAGGGCTTTTGGATGCCCCCACGAGTGGGATCATTGAGATTGGTGGTACTCGTACAGATGGTATGAAGGATAAGCAACTGGCTGCTTTCCGTAATAAGAAGCTGGGCTTTGTGTTTCAGTCTTTCCACTTGATTAACTCATTGAATGTGCTCGATAATGTAGAACTTCCTTTATTATATAGAAAGGTGTCTGCAAAGGAACGCCGCCACTTGGCAGAAGAGGTGTTGGCAAAGGTCGGTTTGAGCCACCGTATGCGTCACATGCCTACACAACTCTCCGGTGGTCAATGTCAGCGTGTAGCTATTGCCCGTGCCATTATCGGTAATCCTGAGATCATTCTTGCCGATGAGCCGACCGGTAACCTGGACTCTAAGATGGGTGCTGAGGTAATGGAACTGCTGCATCAGTTGAATAAGGAAGACGGACGTACCATTGTAATGGTAACCCATAATGAGGAACAGGCAAAGCAGACAAGCCGTACCGTGCGCTTCTTCGACGGACGCCAGGTAGAATAAGAATTGTAATTAGTAACTCGTAATTATTATGATGCAAACTATTCGTCAAGCCTTTACGATCCTGAGGCAAAATCCGTTGCTGAGCACTATATCCATACTGGGTACGGCTTTTGCCATCACCATGATTATGGCTATCGTGATTACCTGGCAGACGAAGTATGCTGACTTGGAGCCGGAAGTGAACCGCAGTCGTTGTCTGTATTTCTCTGCTATGCACATGCAGGGAAAAGAGAATAAGGATAGGAATAATTATAGCACTCCTTCGGCTGCGTTTATGAAAGAGTGTATACAGCCAATTCCGGAAGTGGAAGCTTGTACTGCATTTACAACGGCAGATGTTGCACTGGTATCTTTAGCTGATGGTAACAACCGATTGAAAGTTGATGCAATGAATACTGATCCTGAATTCTGGAAAGTTTTCAGTATGCAGTTTCTTGGTGGAAGAGCTCTCACTGAAGCCGATCGGGGAGGAGATATGCGCTCTATCGTTATTTGTGCTTCTGTGGCCCGAAAACTTTTTGGAACAACAGAGGCTATTGGGCAGCAAATATTGCTGAATAGAGAACTGTCGCGTATCATCGGAGTTGTGAAGGATGTTTCTGTTACTGCCAAAGATGCTTATGCTCAAGTATGGGGGCTGTACCATACCGATGAATTGAAAGTAACTGGTTGGTGGAGCTATCTGGGTGGAAAAACGATTGCAGTATTGGCACGTACTCCTGATGATTTTCCTGCTATCAGGCAAGGAGTTGAGAAAAGAGTGAAAGATGTCAATGCCGGTCTGGAAGAAATGCAGATGGACA
>NZ_EQ973488.1:320904-324080 GCF_000158035.1 Bacteroides cellulosilyticus DSM 14838 | reverse complement strand
CCGACAGCGCCATAAGGGAAAATGGACAAGGAGCGACGAAACGTTGCATAAGGAAAAACTTCTAGGAAGAAGGAATCATAAAAAAAACTTCTGAGAAGAAAAAATGAGCGGATGTGCCAGATTTATTTTCGGCACATCCGCTTCGCTTGATATACGGAAAATTTTTATCGAAGTTTTGATAAATCTATTTCTGCATATTTAACTCGCTGCCTTCTCCATGTATAAACAGCATGCAGCCTACCATCTTTTCCCTGAATAATACTTGGATAGGAATATTGACTGATAGGGCTGTCTTCCAATGTAAGCACAGGTTGCCAATTTATACCATCTTCTGAAATGGCTACACAGAGAGGAGTTCGAGGTCCTTTGGGAGTGCCGGGTAGTGTCGAGAAATTATTGTAGATGAGTACATGGCGACCGTCCTGTAATGTTACGGCATCCGTTCCCGAATTATTATTCGGAACATCCAGAAGTGTTACTTTGCTCCAGGTATCGCCATTATCATTGCTCCAGGCTGTGGCAATCCGGGCATTGCGTGTGCGGCACAATACTTGTAATCTTCCGTCTTTGTGCATCAGTATGCTGGGCTGTATCGCATATATTGGTTTTGGACCTTCACCTTTGACGGCCTCGCCACCTTCCTGATCATCTACGTTGACACTTCCTTTTTTACGGTGCTGAGTAAGTACGGAAAACTCCGCAGCCAGTGATTCCGTTGTCTTCCAGGTCTTGCCGTTGTCATCGGAAATTTCGAAATGAATGCGCCATCCCTTGCCACCTTCTCTGCTGGAAGGACAGATGATACGACCATTAATGTACTCCGGTTTATTCTTGATAGGACCGAGGAATCCTTCCGGCAACGGTTCACGTTTACTCCAGGTCTTTCCTCCGTCGCGAGAGCGCACGAGCCAGCCCGTCCAGTCGCCTACGTTCAAGCCTATTTTATAGAAGAGAATCAGATCACCTCCCGGAATCTGGAAAAGTACCGGGTTCCAGCAAGCTTTCCGGCGGGCAACCAGTTTTCCCCGGGCATTTGTCACAGGAGTACAAGTGGAATCAATGCCTGCCAAGGTTGCCTGCGCATCTTTTATTGAAAATACGCCGTCGGCAGCGAGTTGTGGAGAGGTCCATTCTTTGGCACCTTTCGGCTTGCGACACACCCAGATGCAACAATCCGGATTGCGCTCTTTGGTACCGCCGAAAAACGAAGCGACAAGATCCCCGTTTTTCAATTCTACGATGGTGGCTCCATGACATTCCGGGAAGGAGGCTTTCTCATATAGGAACTCGTCACTCAGGATAGCTACATTCCGGGTAGGGATATCTACACTGAAGTGATGCTTGCCCGAACCTACCATTTCTTTCCGCCCGCCGGGAAGATATACTTCGCCTGTAGTGTTGGCGGGGAGTTCAATGTCCCATTCCAGATGTGTCGGGGTCTTTTTCCACCGGCTGGTTATTTTTCCGTAGATGCTTGTGTAGGAGGCATCTACATTGCTTAGTTCCTGAATGTCAAAGGCAGGCTGGAAGATGATATATTTATAGCCGGGTTTCCAACGGTCGGCACGGATGCCTGCCAGATTGTTGAAGCACCAGGGAAGCAGGTCGCCTAAGAGCATGACGTGATTTCCACTGTTCATCCCGGGATTTGCTTTGTCGCCATTCCAGAGTTCCCAGATGGTGGTGGCGCCTTGCGCGGCCATATATCCCCACGAAGGATAAGTCTTATTAGTGGCCAGAAGATAGGCGACATCGGCATGACCACGGCGGCTTAGTTCGCGTAGCAGCCATTGTGTACCGATGACTCCGGTGCTGATATGTCCTTTATTGGTAGTGATAATGGTAGCCACGGTATTCTTGGCAACTTCGTCCATGTACTGTTTGGGGACAAGTCCGAAAGCAAGCGGCAGAATATTGGCGGTAACCGTGTTGTTACCGTAGAAGATGCTGTCCGGATATAAAGTATGTCCGGGTACGGGGGAAGTACCTTCCTTCACATGAAGGAAACGTGCGTTGAAGGCATCTTTTATCCGGCCTTCCAGTGCTCCCCATTCTTCGGCTTCGGCGGTTAGACCTTGCAGGCTTGCAAAACGATGCATCAGTTGCAGGACTTTCAGATAGTAGGCAGTAGCTATAAGCGCACCATCCGTTTTGCGGGCAGGGTCATTGCTATGAATCATTTCCAAAGATTCGGGAGGTACGCACCAGTCACCGTATTTGTCTTTGGTAATAATGAATTCCTTGGTCAGGTAATACTCGCGGATATGAGATACCCATTTCTTTAAAGCCGGGTAATTCTCTTCGATTGCGCGCCGGTCACCGTAGTTGGTGAAAAGCATGTCGCATACCAGGAGAAGGGTAGCTGGCCAGGTGACATTATCCGAATAGTAATTCCAATAGGCCGGAGCTACATCCGGGATGCAGCCGTCCTCACGCTGTGCTTCACGAATATCACGTGTCCATTTGTTGTATAGGGCATGATTGTTGAAAAAGAGGCTTTCACCCCAGGAACCCATCGCGTGGTCTCCCAACCAAGGTTGGCGTTCGTTGCGTTGCGGGCAGTCGACGGGCATACCTTTGTAGTTACTGCGGATACCCCAAAAAGCATTGCGCAATACCTGATTGAGTGTTTCATCCGAGCAGGTGAAGGTCCCGGTATGAGCCATTTCGTCATCTACTACTTCAGCTGTAAAATCTTCGGTCTTGGCATTGGGATAACCGCTGATTTCCACATAGCGGAAACCGTGGTATACAAAGCGGGGAGCCCAGGTGGCATCTTGTGGTTCACGTCCGCTGACAACATATATATCCGTGCAATGTGCGTCGCGTAGATTCTTCGTAAAAATTTCGCCATCCGGTTGCAAGCGCTCGGCAAAGCGGAGACGGATACTGTCTCCTGCCTGGCCTTTGATACGAATACGTAGCCATCCTGCCATATTCTGACCGATGTCCAAAATCTGTTTGTCTCCCTGTTTCCGGATAGAAACAGGCTTCAGGCTTTCCGTTACTTTCATGCCCGGCATCATTTGCGCACGCAAGGTTCCTGAGGGAATGCTGACGTGCCCGGCGGGTATCCAATTCGTATCATCATAGCCTGTCCGATTCCAGTCTCCTAATTCCTTGCGTGCATCGTATTCTTCGCCATCGTACTCATTATTGCTGCGGATAGGGCCTGT
>NZ_EQ973488.1:318350-319763 GCF_000158035.1 Bacteroides cellulosilyticus DSM 14838 | reverse complement strand
AACCGACCAGTAGGCATAACGGCGCACATCGTAATCTTTCCAGCGCAATTCATTCTCATCGTGCAGACCGTGAGGAATTTCCTCGTAGATAGGTTCACCGTCAATTACGGGTTTCATGGGATTTGTGGCCATACTACGTTCTACAAAGCGCCAGTTATCTTCTTCGGTATTCTCTTCGATTGGATAATCACCGTCACCGAAACGTTGTCCGTAGCGGCGATGCCCGCTTTGGAACATGTTGAAGTCCAGCCAGGGGGCGGCATTGAACCAAGTTGAGGAAGTGGTACGGCCGCGTGGGTGGAAGGTCATCAGGTGATTCTTGTCTATTGCTTTGATGGATGTGGCGAGAGCTTCCCATTCAGCGGTTTTTACGTCACCACGAATATCGCCTCCGATAAACCAGATGATATTCGGCTCGTCTTTATAGCGTTCGGCGAGGAATTTGCCGTAAGCCTTGGCTTGCTCTACCGTCATTTCTCCGCGACTCACAGGACTGCCCCAGATACAGACCATACCGATATAAAGTCCTTTCCGGGCAGCTGTACGGATAATGTAATCCATGTGGTCCCAATAGCCGTATACGCCTTTCTGATTGATGTTTTTGAAGTTATATCCATCAGTCATAGAATATTGTCCGTAGGTATTTATGGAGGGGACATTATTCAGGGTCTGAACTTGAATGACGTTATATCCCCGTTGTTTACATTGTTCCAGATAATACTCGGCTTCATCGCGGTTCAGACGTTGAGGCAGTAGCCATCCAGTTTCTCCTAGCCAAAAGAAAGGAGTGCCGTTTTCATGTTTCAGATAGCGACCTTCTTCGGAGACCATTAGTTTACCATTGTTCCAGGGGATATACGTTTTCTGTGTTTTCTTCTGTGCAGAGGCGGGCATTGCCATAGTCAGCAAAAGCAGAAGAAAAGGGATTAGTTTGAATGTTTTCATTGTTATTGATGTTATTATAATTGTTTGCTTAATCACTAATTCATTCGTTCATATTCAATTGCTGCCAATATGAACGCCCCTACGGATTTGGGATCATTTTCTATCACGGATTCGCCAATATAATACTCGAACGAGCCGTCACGATACTTTCCGGAGTTCCCGCCCAGTCCGGCTACGGCACAACAATGAGTCAATGTGTAAGTGCCGTCTTCTTCAAGACGGGTGAACTCACGGATCATGCCGTCGAATGCTTTCTGTACAGGGGTGATGTATTCGTTTCCGATATATCCCTCATTGATGGCTTTAGCAAGTGTATATATGAACAGGGCTGTTGCCGATGATTCCAGATAATTACCCTTGCGTGCTCCCTGGTCGGTCACTTGATACCAGGTTCCGGATTGCGGGTCCTGATACCTCACCATTGCCTGTGCCAGACCTTGTAGAATTTGCAGTACGCTGTCGCGTCCT
>NZ_EQ973488.1:305995-318071 GCF_000158035.1 Bacteroides cellulosilyticus DSM 14838 | reverse complement strand
GAACCATGTTTGGGCTAATGTAGGGCCGGATCTACCGATGCTTTATCTGCAATATGGAATTGCTCTTTTCATCATTTTGCTGGTACCCTCACTCAATTTGTGTGGGCTGAGCAATAGCCGTATGCAACAGCGTGTTAGCGAATTGGGTGTACGCAAAGCTTTCGGGGCAACCGGTAGCACGCTTATCCGTCAGATATTGAATGAGAATCTGGTACTTACATTGATAGGAGGCGCAGTAGGGTTGGTATTCAGTTATCTTGCTGTCTACGTTATGCGTACGTGGCTGTTCACTAATAGCCAGAATATCGGTACGGCAGGTGATTTCAGTTTAAGTATGGACGCTTTGTTCAGTCCGATGGTGTTTGTATTGGCTTTTGTTTTTTGTCTGGTGATTAATCTGTTGAGTGCAGGATTACCCGCTTGGCTTGCCACCCGCCGTACAATTGTAGACTCATTGAACGATAAATAAAAAGGAGACCTTATGAAATTCATATTACATAATCTACGCATGATTTGGTCGCGTTTTCGCAGTAACGGATGGGTGCTGGCTGAACTGTTCCTGGTGTTTGTCGTGATGTGGTTCCTTTGTGACTCATTGGGTTGCCTCAAGTACACCTTTTACCGTCCTCTTGGTTACAACATTGACCACGTATATAGACTTACAACGATTATAGGCGGCGCTACAAGTGATACAACTTTGACAAATGCCGACAGATATCTGCGTGCATTGAAGAAATTGGAGCAGGAACCCAGCGTTGAAGCAGCTGCCCTGTGTTACTGGAGTTTGCCGATGCACGGAAGCAACAGTTACAGTTCATTGGCCGTACAAGATACTATAGGTGTAAATGCACGTATCATCAATACCACTGGTGGATACATTAACGTTTTCCGCATGAGTGATGATCCGCAACGTCCCTTTGTGGAGACTCCTTCAGGGTGGGACAATGTGATGTTGAGTCAGGCTGCTTTCGACCGTTTTCAGAAAAGGATGCCGACGTTCTCGTTGGATACACCATTGAGCAAGTACGGTGACTCCACATCAGTCGTCACGCAAGGTGGAAAGATTGAAGCTTTTAGAACCTATCGCTATGGAAGTGATGCTCCTTGCTTTTTCTATCGTATGGATGAAAATCTGATTAAGAGACATTTTACCGACGAGTGGGCACAGATAGTCTTTCGTGTGAAACCTGCTGCCGATGGTCCGGATTATCGTACAAATTTCATTCGTGAGATTGCGCCAAGACTGGATGTAGACGATCTGTTTGTGGCTGATGCTGTACCTTATACCGAACAGCAACTGCAATTTGAAGTCATGAACGGTGATACGGATAAAGTGAATAGCCAGGCTATTGTTGTGCTTTTTTTGCTTGTAAATGTATTTTTAGGATTGATAGGCACTTTCTGGTTCCGCACTCGTCGTCGTCGTAGTGAGATCGCCTTACGACTGGCAATGGGGAGTACAAAGAATCAGGTGTTCAGGTTACTGGCGGGCGAAGGATTATTGTTGCTGGCATTAGTAACAATACCTGCCATGATTATCTGTTATAATATAGGAATCGCAGAATTCACTATAGGACGAACGGAGCTTATTTCTACCTGGCCGGTAGAGTGGAGTTTTGTACGCTTCCTGCTTGGTTCTTTAGCGGCTTGGTTCTTGATAGCACTTATGGTGATGGTGGGTATTTGGTTTCCGGCGCGGCAGGCGATGAAAATACAGCCGGCTGAAGCTTTACATGAAGAATAGAAAAGAGAAATAGTAAAAACAATTTTAAATAGCAAAACTTATGAAGACTTTATTTATAACTTTGAGTTTATTATTTGCCGCAGTAGCCGGCACAGTATACGCAGCTAATGAAAAGGACCCGCAGGTAAGCGAAGTTCGTAAGGTGGAAGCTTTTTCTTCTGTAAAGGTCACATCTGTAGCGACGGTGTATTTCACGCAGAGTAATTCGTATTCTCTGAAAATAGAAGGTAGGGAAGAGTATGTAACCACTACTACTACAGAAGTGAAAGGAGATTGCCTGATTATCGGTTTCAAGAATAAGAAAGATGGTGATAATAATCGCAACAAAGGGGTGACCATCTATCTGAGTGCACCCGATTTGAAAGATGTAGAGTTTACTGGTGTAGGCTCTTTCAATTGCGAAGGTGCGCTGAAACTGAATGATGTCAAGTTCGAGATAGAAGGCGTGGGTAAAGTGAATGTGAAAGACCTGACCTGTAAATCTTTAGTTGTAAAGATGGAAGGTGTAGGTAAAGCTGATATCCATGTGGATTGTGACCGTTTGCGTGCCAGTATGGAAGGCGTAGGCAGCGTTACCCTGAGCGGACGGGCACGTCAGGCAGACATCTCTAAGGGTGGTATTGGTGGAGTGAATACACGTAACTTGAAGATTGGAGAATAATGATAAAGCAATATTTTACTCAGGCCTGGGCACAGCTTCGGCAACAGCCGCTGATAAGTGCTGTCAGCATAGCCGGTACGGCACTTGCCATCTTCCTCATTATGTTGGTGGTGATGATGCAGCAGGTGAAGGTGGCGCCTTTTGCTCCGGAGAGCAACCGTGACCGTTTTCTGCATGTCCACTATATGAGTATTACGAATAAGAATTGGGGTGGTGGTAGCAGTAACGGTCCGATGGGACTCAAGACGGCACGCGAGTGTTTCCAATCCCTGAAAACACCCGAAGCTGTGACTATCTACACCTGCATGGTAGTTTCTACGCCTGTAAATTTGCCGGGACAACCCGGCACAGGTATCGACCTGTTGCAAACGGATGATGCTTTCTGGCATGTGTTCGATTTCTCTTTCATTGCCGGAAAACCCTATGATCAGGCTACATTCGATGCCGGACAGCCGGTAGCAGTGATTACCGAAAGCGTAGCACGCCGATTGTTTCAGACGTCGGATGCTATCGGTCGTGAGTTCCTCCTGAACCATGCGCCATACAAAGTGGCGGGCGTGGTAAAGGATGTTTCTACACTGGCTACTGTTGCTTACGGGCAGGTATGGGTACCTTATACTTCAACGGAAATAACTAAAGATACTTGGAGTGATGAGCACATGGGTATGATGAGTTGCACCATTCTGGCACGGAGCCGCGATGACTTCGAAGCTATCCGTGAAGAAGCGGAACGACGCAGGCAAGAGTACAATGTCATTCTCGGCGAGGATGGCTATGAACTGATTTATCGTAATCGTCCTTATGATCAGGAGAAGAGTTCGATTGCGTTCAGTGCCAATCAGGAGCCCGACGTGGAGCAGCATCGCCGTCAGCGTATGATTATTTTTATAATCCTGTTGATAGTACCTGCCATCAATTTGAGTTCGATGACTCAAAGCCGCTTACGCCAACGTGTGGCAGAGATAGGCGTACGCCGTGCATTCGGATCTACGAAGATGGAACTGATGGGGCAGATTATTTCAGAGAACTTGGTAGTGACGTTGCTGGCTGGTGCTTTGGGGTTGTTGTTGAGCGTGGCGTTTGCTTATCTGGGTAACTCGTTGCTGTTTGCACAGGAATTCAGTCAGACGCTGAGTCCTCCGGCAGTGGATGCCGGTATATTGCTGCATGCGTCTACTTTCGGTTGGGCATTGCTGTTCTGCTTTGTGCTGAATTTGTTGAGCAGCGGTTTCCCGGCGTGGCGTGCTTCAAGAGTGGGAATTGTAAATGCATTGGGCGGTCGCCTACATTAATCACTAAACATTAATCATTAAAGAAAATGACCAAGAAACTTCTTGTACAAATAAAGAATGAATGGCGCAATAATCTCTGGCTGGCGCTGGAGTTACTTGTGGTGAGTGTAGTGATGTGGTATGTGGTAGACTACCTGTACACCCGTGCCGCCACTTATCTGGAACCACGCGGATTTAATATAGAAAATTGTTACCTGATAGAGTTGGGTGAACTGACGCCAAAGAGTCCGGATTACATTGCCGATCGGAAATCCGAAGATACTCACAATGATATTGCCGAACTGGTAGAAAGGTTGCGTCGCCGCCCGGAAGTGGAAGCTGTCAGCCTTTCACAGAATTCCTATCCCTATAATGGAAGTAACAGTAGTGGAGAGGTGAAAATCGACACGTTGAACTCTCCCGGTTGGACTATCCGTCGCATGGTGACTCCCGACTTTGTCCGTGTCTTCCGTTATCAGGGTGCACAAGGTGAGACGCCCGAACAAATGGCTGAAATGCTAGAGCGTGGTGAGATCCTTACTTCTAACAACCTTTATAGTAAATATAATCGTAAAATGACTGAATTCATAGGCCAACGCTTTCAGCTTTTTGGTGATACAACGAGGACCTATCGTCTGGGAGCTGCATTACAAAACGTGCGTTATCATGACTATGATCAGGCCCGCAATTCGTACTGTTTCTTATGTAAGCAGTCATTCTACTATGTAGGTTTGGAGCTTTGTGTTCGTGTTCGTGAGGGACAGGACCATGATTTCATTCAACGGCTGAAAGCAGACAGTGAAGCTCAGTTTCGCGTAGGTAACCTCTTTATTTCAGAAATTCGTTCTTTCCATGATATACGTCGTAACTTCCAGCAGGCATGGACCAATGATATCCGTAACTATGTAATGGGTATGGGATTCCTGCTTTTGAATATCTTCCTCGGATTGCTTGGTACATTCTGGTTCCGTACCCAGCAACGTCGCTCAGAGATTGCATTGCACAAAGCCCATGGGGCGACGGACAGTGCTATCTTCAGCCGATTGCTGAGTGAGGGTTTGCTGTTGCTGGCAGTTGTTACGCCTATAGCATTGGTTATAGACTGGAATCTGGCACACATGGAACTGAATTCATGGAGAAATAACACCACGCTGGAGTGGGATCGATTATTACTTTGTGCAGCTATCAGCTTTGTATTGATTGCTCTGATGATTGCCATTGGCATTGGTATTCCGGCACGTAAGGCAATGAAGGTACAACCGGCTGAGGCTTTACATGATGATTAAATTACTTTAAAATATGATACGACTCTACTTCCTTCAAGCCCTCTATCACTTGCGTGAGAACCCTATCATTACCTGGGTGTCCGTGTTGGGTACGGCAATGGCCATCTGTATGATTATGGTGCTTGTCATCACTTTCCAGGTGCGTCTCGTAGATTGTGAGCCTGAAGTGAATCGCTCACGTACACTCTACGTACCTTATATGTCCGTCAAGCTGAAAGGGAAATCGGACAATGAATCGGCTAATGCTTCTATGTCAGTGCGTACTGGACGTGAATGTTTCCGTGCGTTGACTACGCCCGAAGCTGTGACTCTAGTCAGTAGTGCTGGCAAAGTGCGTGCCTCTGTGCCTGCCGGATCGAAAGCTACTGCTGATATGGTACAGACTGATGAAGCTTTCTGGAGCGTTTTTAGTTTCCGTTTTCTCAGTGGTGCAGGATTTACCCGTGCTGATTGTGATGCCGGACTACCGCGTGCCGTGCTGAGTGCTACGATTGCCCGCCAACTCTTTGGTACTACCGATGTTGTCGGGCATACGGTGCAATTAAATTATATAGATTACACAGTTGCAGGTGTTGTGGCAGACGTATCTATGCTTGCTACGGCTGCTTATGCACAGATATGGGTACCTTACACCGCAGCCGATGCGGAATCCCTCTCTTGGCAGGATGACACGATGGGACCTATGCATGCGGTTATCCTTGCCCACTCATCGGCGGACTTTGATGCGATCCGAAAGGAAACAGAACTCTTACGCCAAAAGTATAATGACGGATTACGGGATGTAGAGATTTTCTATCGCGGGCAACCCGATACACAACTGGCTTATCTCTATCGCCGTTGGTACGCTGAACCTGATGTTCCCGGAGTTATGTTACGTTATGGTATCGTTATCGCCATCTTATTATTGGTTCCGGCAGTGAACTTATCCGGTATGACTCTTTCACGTATGCGTCGCCGTATGGCGGAGATAGGTGTGCGTAAGGCTTTCGGCGCTACTGGCGGTGAACTGATACGGCAAGTTTTCTTTGAGAATTTTGTACTGACGTTGCTGGCAGGTGTTGTCGGATTAGCGTTGAGTTATGCAGCCACATTCCTACTGAATGATTTTCTTTTCAGTAATTCGACGAATGCCTACCTCAGTGGAGAGACAGCACTGACTCCCGGTATGTTATTATCACCGTGGGCTTTTATAGCGGCTTTCGCATTCTGCCTCCTGATGAATGTACTTTCTGCAGGTATTCCTGCATGGCGTGCGTCGCGGATGAATATTACTGATGCAATAAACCAAAGATAGCTATGAAGAATCTACTTACACAAATTAAAAATGAATGGCGAAGTAATCTCTTTCTACTCGTAGAGTTACTGCTGGTTTTTGCTGTACTTTGGTACATTGTAGACTGGGTTACTGTCACTGCGCGCGTTTATCGCGCTCCGATGGGCTTTGATACGGAACATTGCTATAATTTGTCTTTCAGTACCTTGACATCCAAGTCGGCACTTTATAATCCTGAACTCACAGTTGAGGATAATATAGATGCTTTGCTTGAGATAACCGAACGTTTACGGCATCGTCCGGGTGTGGAGGCTGTCTCCATTTCACAGAACTGTTACCCTTATAATGAGGGAAGTAACAGCGCTCAGTTTTATTTGCAGGATAGTATTCATGTGGGTGCTTACCTGGTTTGGTCTGATCCGGATTTCTATCGTGTTTTCCGTTATCAGGCAGTTGATGGAGGCTCTTCCGAGCAACTGGCTGCTGCTATTTCCGACCAAACCATGATTATCACGTCCAATATCACTGAGGATTATCCGGTACTTGATTTACCCGATGCACGTCCGCTATTGAATCGTGAAGTGGCTCTGACTTATCCCGATCGTGGGTATCATCGTCGTATTGCTGCCATTGCCGTTCCTGTGCGCCGTTCTCATTTTGAAACATCGCACGAATGGGGTGGGGCGTTTATCGGGAATAATCTGAATAGAGATGAGCTGATAAATGAGCTGGGTAACGTGCGCTACGTCCAGGTGAGTCTCCGTGTTTCTCCTGATGCAGACAAAGACTTTGTAGATGCACTTATGGCAGATGCCGACCGCTTGTATCGGGTAGGTAATATCTTTCTGTTGGAGGCATCTTCTTTCAGCGATATTCGTCACATCAGCGAACTTGAAGATGTGAACGAAGTGAAGACACAGCTTTGCATCCTGTTCTTCCTGATGCTGAATATCTTCTTGGGAGTGATTGGTACATTCTGGTTCCGTACGCAACATCGTCGCCGTGAAGTGGCATTGCGTATGGCAATGGGATCCAGTCGTCGCGGCATTTTTCTGCGCTTGATGGGAGAAGGCATATTACTCTTGACGGTAGCTGCCATTCCTGCATTGATTATTGCTTTTAATGTGGGTATTGCCGAGTTGGTGGATATCAGTAAAATGCAATTTACAGTCGACCGGTTCCTGATTGCAGCTATACTTACGTGGTTGCTTATGGCGTTGATGATTATTGTCGGCATCTGGTATCCTGCTTATAAAGCCATGCAGTTACAACCTGCTGAAGCACTTCATGACGAATAGTGTTGTTTTCTTAGAAAAAATATACCTATGAAAATCAGACAATCATTTACACTTTTGCGACAAAATCCGTTTTTCAGCGTTGTTTCCATCATCGGTACGGCGGTGAGTATTGCTTTTGCCATGGTAGTCTACATGGTTTATGACATTCAGACTGCCAATATTCGTCCCGAATCGCATCGTGATCGGATGGTTTATTCATCTTATGGTTATAGCTATCGTAAGGCAGACCATAGTAATGCAAACACGGGCATGTCTTACCAGGCTGCCAGTCGTGTTTTCGGGGACCTACCCGGTGCGGAACTTGTTACTTACACCAGCTATGTTTTCATGGAGTATTGCGGTGCTTCACCCGAGAAAGGTAACCGTTATCAGAAACGTCATGTCGATCTGAATTTCTGGCGTCTTTATGACATTCGTTTCGTAGCCGGTCGTCCTTTCGATCAACAAGAGTTTGATGCTTGTTCGGATGTTGTTGTCATTGCCGAGCGGTTGGCACGTGAAGCTTTCGGTTCTGCTGAAGAAGCTATTGGCAAGAGTTATTTTGTCGGTTTCCGTCCAAAACGTGTAGTAGGGGTTACGGAAGATGTAAGTTCCCTTTTCACTTTCGCTTATGGCGAGGTGTGGGTGCCTTATTATACTAAAGACCCGGCTTGGGGGAGTGAAGGTTTGCGTGGTGGTTTTGAAGCGATGGTATTGTGTAAACCTGATGTCAGTTTAGATGAAATGAAACAACAGATAGAAAGTTCACTGGATCGCTTGAATGCGTCACTTACTGAATATGAGTTGGCGCTTCCCGACCTGAGTACTTACGCTGAGCGCCAGTTCTTCCGCGATGATTTTCTTAACCCTATGGCTACTTGCATCTTTCTGGGACTTATTTTACTCATTGTGCCTGCAATCAATGTCAGTGGTCTTATCTCTTCTCAGATGTCACGTCGTTTGTCGGAACTTGCGGTGCGCAAAGCTTATGGTGCCAGTCGTCTGACCTTGATGTCACAGTTACTAATTGAGAACTTGCTGATGGCGTTTATCGGTGCGTTACTGGGATTCCTGCTCTCATGTCTGTTATTATGGTTGGGTAAAGATTGGATGTTGGCAGGCGGATATACCAGTGGAAACTTTGAAGTCAGTATTTGGCTTTTCCTACGGCCTGCTGTATTCCTTATGGTATTGGGTGTATGTCTGCTTTTCAATTTGCTATCCGTATTTATTCCGGCATGGAATGCCACTCGCCGTCCGATAGCAGAAGTTATCAGTGGAGAATGATTGTTTAAAAACTAAAGATAAACCATTATGATAAAGTCAATTCTGGCCCAAATCTGGAACCAACGCCGCTTGAACGGTTGGATCTTCGCGGAACTGCTGATTGTTTTCGTGCTGTTATGGTATTGTCTTGACATGCTCTATGCCTTTGCTTATGCAGAACGTCAACCTAAAGGGTATGATCTGGAGCATGTATATAAAGTCAGTATTTCCACGAATCCCACTCAGTTGGTGCTTTGTTCTTCCGAAGATAGTTTGCAAAATTTCTGGTTCAAGCCTATGGAGGAAGTATTCCGTCGTATCAAACAAAATCCGGATGTGGAGAGTGCCAGTATCTGGCTTGGCTCTGATGCTTATGCTCGAAACACTGTATTCCAAGGATACACTACAGACAGTATAAGTGTGAAGGATGCTAATATTCGTTATGTATCTCCTGAATACTTTGATGTAATGCGGATTCCGATACAAGAAGGTACAGGAATGTTTTCTACAGATATGAATGCTTTTGAAAGCACTTCCGGTTCTTCGCTGTCATTTGCTTCAGCCGAGTGGAATCCAGCTGTCATTCCATTGCCTGCCGTCGTTACATTAGACTTGGCTGACAGCCTTTTCCACACTCATAAGGGAGTATTGGGGAAGGAATTCTTTGACTACTATGCAGGTAGTAGTCTTCGTTACCGGGTGACTGCCGTATGCGACCATCAGAAAACAGATGATTATGCCCGTTATGAACCTTTCATTCTGACTCCTCTTCCGAATTGGTTTTACGGCATGCAGGCTATTCCTTTTATTTCCATTCGCGTGTGTCCCGAAGCTGATACAAATGATTTTGCAACCCGCTTCTTTCGTGATATGACTCCTCAGTTGCAGGTTGCTCCGTTCTATCTGTTTGAGGTCCGTAGCTATGATGAACAGAAAGCGGAGCGTGATGCATCCGAGGGGATTACTCCGTATATCCGTAGTGCACGGCTTATCGCTATATTCTTTAGCTTCAATGTTTTTATCGGGTTGATGGGCACTTTCTGGTTTCGTACCCGTCACCGCCGTAGTGAAATAGCTTTGCGTATGGCGATGGGAAGCAGTCGTTCCCGGATACGTTCCCGGCTGTTGGGAGAAGGGTTGCTGTTGTTGGTGCTGGCTGCTATTCCGGCTCTGATTATTTGCGGTAATCTGGTTATGGCGGAAGCCATAATGACAGAACAGGCTGATGCTACCGGACTTCGCTTTGTTGTAGTCTCATTATTCACTTTCTTTCTTATGACTTTGATGGTAATTGCCGGTATCTGGTTCCCTGCTGCACAGGCGATGCGAGTGAAACCGGCGGATGCCTTGCACGACGAATAGTCAGTTTTTCTTCTATATGTGCACCTTTTCTTTTGCATGGGGTAAAAGAAAAGGTGCATTCTGTTCTGTATTTCAATATAATCCGTATATTTGCGAGGAAAATTCATAGCACATTTATTCAAAACAGAAGAAAAACGAGATATGAAGAGACGCTTATTCCTCGTGATGCTGATAGGCCTGTTTCCTTGCATTGTATTTGCCGGACACCTTTATGCTGCGGAACGTACATACAACGTGCTTTTCATCCAGTCATATAATCATCGTACTCCTTGGAATGACCGCTTGACGGAAGGAGTGCGTGATGGCCTGTCACGTGGAGGTATAAAAGCGAAAGTCACAACAGAATATTTGGATGCTGATTACTGGACTTTTGCATCTGAGTGTGTCATTATGCGGCGTATTTGTGAACGGGCACGTCAAAAAAACACGGATATTATTATTACAAGCAGTGATGAGGCTTTTTATACATTGATGCATTGTGGAGATTCCCTGCCTTATAAACTACCGGTTGTGATATCGGGTATCAAATATCCCAATGAAAAGCTGATCTCGAAGTTACCCAATGTTTGTGGGTATACATCCAAGATTGATTTCGTGCACCTACTCGAAAATGCACGTCGTGTATTTCCCAATCGTACAGAAGTTATTTGTGTTTCGGACAGTAGTCTTTTAGGACTTAAAGGTGTTGCTGAACTGGAGCGTATATGGCCCAATTTCCAGGAGCTTCATCCGGAATATAAGATGAAAGTAATGAATGTACAGTCACAGGCTCCTAATCCTGTCATTTCCTCTATTTGTTATGATTATAATGCCTATAACCGCATTGTCATTGCCCCCAAATGGACACCGTTCCTTTCTTTCATCGGAAAAAACTCTAAAGCTCCGGTTTTTGCCGGACAAAGTCTGGCATTGACTAACGGAGTATTCTGCGTGCACGATATGGAACCTTACGAAGGAGCTAATGCGGCAGGAAAGTGTGCTGCACAGGTGTTGCAAGGAGCTATCCCTTCGGTGATAGGGGTCGTGGACCTTCCCGGTAAACTGCTTTATGACTTCAAGCAGTTGGAATTTTTTAGAGTGAATGCGGATAAAGTGAGTGATAGTGGCATTATCATGAATGCACCGCTGATGGAGCGCTACCGTATCTGGTTTGTGCTGTTTTACTCTGTCGTGGTAGGTGCATTGGTCTTTCTTGTTATCTGGCTCTATCGCTTGAACCGTCATGAATCACGTCGTCGTATGCACGCCCAGACGCGTTTGCTGATACAGAACCGCTTGGTGGAGCAGCGTGACGAATTTGATAATATCTTCTGTTCTATCCGTGACGGACTGATAACTTACGATACGGATTTCCGTATACATTTTGTCAACCGTGCTTTGATGTTGATGCTCGAACTGGACCCTGACACTCATACGGCACGTTCTTACGAAGGGCAGATGGCAGGTTCCATCTTCCATATTTATTCAAACGGAGAAGACATCCTGCAATCATTACTGAAACAGGTGAGGACAGAGCGTCGTGTAATCCCTATTCCGGAAAAGGCTTTCATGCAGGAAGTTCATAAGGGAACCTATTTTCCTGTTTCCGGTGAAATTGTGCCGATTTACTCCAAGAACAAGATGACAGGTATGGCTATTTGTTGCCGCAATATCTCGGAGGAAGAAATGCATAAACGCTTCTTTAATCTGGCTGTGGATGCAAGTTCCGTATATCCTTGGCAATATAACGTACGTACGCACAGTTTCCATTTCTCAGGTGCATTGCTCGATTACTTCGGGCTTCCCGGCAAGCAGACCATCTTGCGGAAAGAATTGGAGCTTTTTATTCATTCGGATGATTTGGAAGAGGCTCGTCAACATTTCACAGCTATTTTTAAAGGCGAGGAAATGGATACCCGGATGAGTTTCCGTATGCGTAGCGGAGAAGGTAAATATG
>NZ_EQ973488.1:300656-305787 GCF_000158035.1 Bacteroides cellulosilyticus DSM 14838 | reverse complement strand
GCGTCCTTCGGTTTCCTGTGGCAAGTAATCCAATACATCCACTATGGCGGCTCCATACCATCCGATGCTGCGACTCCAGAAATTCGGTGAACAACCTGTTTCCCGGCTTGCCCATTTCTGCTCGCGGCTTTCATCCCATCCGTGATAATAGAGTCCTGTAGCCGGATCATAAGTCTTGCGGGCTATAAGCAGAATTTGTTTCACAGCTTCGTCTTGCAGGGTCGGCTCCCCAAAAGTGGCGCCATATTGCGCCAGATAAGGAGAGGCCATAAAGATACCGTCCAGCCACATCTGGTGCGGATACCTCAGCTTGTGCCAAAAACCGCCTTCGCTTGTGCGGGGCTGCTCCCTCATTTGTTTGCGCAAGGTGTCCATGGCTATTTTATAGCGTTCATCTCCCGTTTGGGCATAGAAGTCGAAAAGAATCTTTCCGGCATTGACGTTGTCTATATTGAATGAAAGATATTTCATGGTTCTGATGTGTCCATCGTTATCAATCAGACTGTCCGCATAGATTTTGGCATAATCGTAGTAAGTGCTGTCTCCTGTATGCTTCCATTCTTCGAGCATGGATTTTACTACAAGTCCGTGTGTATATCCCCAGCGCGGTTTGCTGGCCTTTTCAATCATCCAGGGTTCAGGAAAACGCTTCATTTCGGAGCGTACCATGCGCTCGCTCCATTTTTCGGTCTTTGGTTTTTGGGTGGTTGTGCAGGCCATGAAACAGGTAATTCCGCACACCGTCAGTAGTTTCAGTGAGATACGATTCATATAAGTTCAGTATTTAGTTTCCAATCAATGTATATTCTTGTCCTGCCTGGGTGGGCAGATCGTATAAATAGGTCTTTGCTATTTCCACTTTGTTCAATTTGGCTTCGGGGCTGATTAACGGTTGGGCGATGACGGGAACTGCATAAAGCGGGTTGGGATTCTCACCTTTGGCACGTTTCAGACCTTTGCCTGTCAACGGACTCGTTGAGCGAAGGCGGCAATTGCCTCCTTTATGGGATTTTACAACCAGACGCTCCACTTTCCCGTTTTTCCAGCTTAGTTCCAGCTCGAAACCTCCGCGGGCGATGATTCCTTTCACAGTTCCGTCCTTCCAAACCGTCGGTAATGCGGGTAGCAGATAGATGAAACCGTCATGGCTTTGCATCAGCATTTCGGCAATGCCTGCGGCACAACCAAAGTTTCCGTCAATCTGGAAGGGTGGGTGTGCATCGAACAGGTTGGGGTAGGTGCCTCCTTTCTTCTTTTCATTACGCACCAGGGTCAGTTGGTCTGTAATGAGCTTGTAGGCATGGTTGCCGTCGAGCAGACGTGCCCACAGGCAAACTTTCCATCCCATGCTCCAGCCAGTGGATGGGTCGCCGCGATGAATGAGGGAAGTGCGGGCAGCGTCGAATAATTCCGGACTGCGGTAGGGAGATATCTGGTTGCTTGGAAACAGTCCGTACAGATGGGAAACGTGGCGGTGTACATCCTTCGGGTCATCCCAGTCGAACATCCATTCCTGCAACTGTCCCCAGCGTCCTACCTGCATGGGAGCCATTTCACGGAGGCGCTGTGAGAGTCGGGCGGCAAATGCCCGGTCTGTATCCAGGATGTCCGAGGCGGCTATGATGGCTGTCCAAAGGTCGAATATCAATTGATTGTCGAGGGTGCATCCGGCAGCTGTGGTAGACTTGCCGTTACTGCCCGAATGTACATTTTCGGGTGAGTTGCTGGGACAGACCACCAGCCAGTTGTGCGCAGGTTCTTTCACCATGATTTCGTCGAAGAAGCGTCCGGACTCTCTCAAGATGGGATAGACGGAGCGCAGGAATTCAGTGTCTCCGGTGTAGAGGTAACGTTCCCAAAGATGCCGGCAAAGCCATGCGCCGCCACTGGGCCATAAGCCTGACGGAGCTTTGTCTACTGCGCCCGTGATGCGCCATATATCGGTGTTGTGATGTAGCACCCAGCCATTGGCGCCATACATGATGCGAGCGGTTTCCTTACCTGTTTCGCTGACTTCGCGTATCAGGCGGAACAGGGGTTCGTTCAGTTCGCTCAGGTTGGTGACTTCCGAGGGCCAATAGTTCATTTCCAAGTTAATGTTACAGGTATATTTGCTGTCCCAGGAGGGGAAAAGCTTATCGTTCCAGATTCCCTGAAGATTGGCGGGTTGCCCGCCGGGTTGGGATGAACAAATCAGGAGGTAACGTCCGAACTGGAAATAAGTAGCCACCAGATGTGCGTCATTGGTCTGTTTGAAGTTCTCCACGCGCTTGTCGGTAGTCACGTGTTCGTATCGGTTGTCTCCTAAATCCAGGGAGACGCGTGTCAGGTATCGGCGATAAAAGTCCGTATGGTTCTTCCGGGCTTCAGTGAATGAATGTGTCATAGCTCTTACCAGATAATCTTTGGCACGTTCGGCCGGATTGCCTGTGATGTCCTGATAGTTATTGAAGTTGGTGGCGATGGAGACGTAGACGATAGCTTCATCGGCTCCTTCTACTGAAAGCACACCGTCGGCACATGTCATCCGGCCGCCGGTGTTCCGGGCGGTCAGTCTTCCCTGAAACTCCACTTTGCCTTTCAGCCCTTCGTGCAGGGAAGATACGCCGGAAAGTGTTACGCAGTTTCCTTCTTCGGAAGTGATGACGACATCCTGATGAGGGGAGGTGAGTTGAGCGTTGAAAGTAATCCGCCCCGGACGGTTGGCGGTGAGGCGTACCATGATTACCTGATCGGTAAATGAAGTGATGGTTTCGCGCCGGTATTGCACCCCATCCACTTCATAGCGGACGAGGGTACGGGCAGAGTCGAGACTTAGTTCCCGGTAATAGTTCGTGTAACGGGTATGTCCGGGAAACGCGATCCGCAGGTCGCCAAAGCTTTGATAGGGCATTCCCGAATTGCTCTTTGCCATGACCTTTTCGGTGGCGAGCGTCTGTGCTTCCAGATATTTGCCGGCAAATACAAGGTCGCGTACCCGGGGAATGTATTCCAGTGCATTGGGGTTGGCGTTGTTGTTGGGGCGTCCCGCCCAGATGGTTTCTTCGTTCAGTTGTATCTGCTCCGTGGCGGGCGTACCGTATACCATAGCTCCCAGACGCCCGTTCCCTAAGGGGAGGGCTTCCGTCCATACTTGTGCGGGGCGGTCGTACCAAAGTTTGTATTCCTGTGCGGACAGGCGTGACTCCTGTGCAGAAATATTGCCCACGGATACCAGTACAAACAGATAGCCGAATAATCTCTTTTTATTCATTTTTTCTAATAGCTTTTATACTTTTAGAAAAGGACGGTTAAAGATAGCTTTTGTACCCAGCAAATAGGTGATAAAATGTCGTATTAATCCGGTCATTGCATGTAATAGCGCTTGCTGGACCATTTCTTGTTGAGTACAAAACGCGCTTCATTGCGTCTCTTCTTTAAAGATATTGTATGAAATTTCAGATGATTCATATTCATGAGACAGATTAAACTGATACTTCTTTTAGCTTCCGCCTCCGTCACGGGAGCATTTGCACAGAACAACGGACTGACGGATATGAGCCGGAGCCGCTACGCCCGGATGGTGAACACCGGCATTGATGCCGTACATTGGACGGATGGCTTCTGGGCAGAGCGCTTTGATGTGTTCAGCCGCACCTCCCTGCAAAGCATGTGGAACACCTGGAACACGCCCGAAGTATCTCACGGTTTCCGTAATTTTGAGATCGCTGCCGGCATTTGCGAGGGCGAGCACTGGGGACCACCCTTTCACGATGGGGACATGTATAAATGGATGGAAGGAGTAGCCTCAGTTTATGCAGTTAACAAAGACCCCGAACTGGACAAACTAATGGACCGTTTCATTACTTGCGTCGTAAAGGCTCAGCGAACAGATGGATATATCCATACCCCGGTTATTATCGAAGAGCTTAATAAAGGAATCGATACTCATACTCTGGAAGAGCCGCATAAGCAAACAGTCGTCGGAACCAAGGTAGGATCCGAAGATGAGAAAGGCGCCTTTGCCAATCGCCTGAACTTTGAAACCTACAATCTGGGACATCTGATGATGGCCGCCATCGTTCATCGTCGTGCCACCGGGAAGACCACTCTTTTTGATGCAGCCGTCCGTGCCACCGATTTCCTTTGTCATTTCTATGAAACCGCTTCCGCTGAATTGGCCCGTAACGCTATATGTCCTTCCCATTATATGGGGGTAGTCGAAATGTACCGCGCCACGGGGAATCCACGTTATCTGAAACTGTCGAAGAATCTGATTGACATTCGGGGGATGGTGGAAAATGGTACGGATGATAATCAGGACCGCATTCCTTTCCGTGAGCAGTACCGGGCGATGGGACATGCGGTACGTGCCAATTACCTGTATGCCGGGGTGGCGGATGTCTATGCCGAAACCGGTGAAGAGCAATTGATGAAGAACCTGACCAGTATTTGGAATGACATCGTTACCCGGAAAATGTATGTGACCGGGGCTTGCGGTGCCCTTTATGACGGTACTTCGCCCGACGGCACCTGTTATGAGCCGGATAGTATTCAGAAGGTACATCAAAGCTATGGTCGCCCTTATCAATTACCCAATAGTACAGCTCATAATGAAACCTGCGCTAACATCGGCAATATGCTTTTTAACTGGCGCATGCTGGAAGTGACGGGAGATGCCAAGTATGCGGAGCTAGTGGAAACATGTCTTTATAACAGTATTCTGAGTGGTATCAGTTTGGATGGAAAGAAATATTTCTATACGAATCCGCTCCGTATCAGTGCTGATTTACCTTATACACTTCGCTGGCCGAAAGAACGGACGGAGTATATCAGTTGCTTCTGCTGCCCGCCTAATACGTTGCGTACACTCTGCCAGGCACAGAACTATGCTTATACATTGGGTTCCGAAGGCATTTATTGCAATTTGTATGGTGCGAATACATTGACTACAAACTGGAGAGATAAAGGAGAAATTGCTTTGACACAGAAGACCGCTTATCCTTGGGAAGGCAATGTACGTGTAGAGTTTGACCGGGTGCCCCGCAAAGCCGGTGCCTTCTCCCTTTTCCTCCGTATACCGAAGTGGTGTGAGAAAGCTATGCTGACAGTAAATGGAGAGCCGGTTCCGGTTGCCGCAAAAGCAAATACG
>NZ_EQ973488.1:298186-300479 GCF_000158035.1 Bacteroides cellulosilyticus DSM 14838 | reverse complement strand
AAGAAGGGGGGATGTGGTAGAGTGGGTGATGGATATGCCTGTCCGCCTGCTTGAGGCTCATCCGTTGGCGGAAGAAATACGCAATCAGGTAGTGGTGAAGCGCGGACCGTTGGTATATTGCTTGGAGAGCATGGATATGACAGGTGGCGGAAGCATTGATAATGTACTGATCCCTGCTGATATCAAACTCATTCCAAAGAAAGTGATAATTGAAGGTAGTCCGGTTGTTGCTCTTGAGGGCAAAGCTCGTCTGATTTCATCCAATTCCTGGGAAGGGATACTTTACCGGCCTGTCAGTTTCGCCGGGGAGACGGTGGATATCCGTTTGATTCCTTACTATGCTTGGGGGAATAGGGGGAAAGGAGAAATGACCGTTTGGATGCCTCTGGGGAGATAAATACAGATACGCGTCGTCCGCGTATCTATAATCAAACATTATGTCGAATAGAAGAATCATACTAATAACTGCCTTGTCGCTCCTCACCTTTGTAGGGCATGCAGGCGATATTTGGGTTTCCCCACGTGGAAATGATCAGAATGATGGTACCCGCCAATCTCCGAAGGCAACACTGACCTCCGCCCTGCGTCAGGCACGCGAGTGGCGCCGGACAGGAGATAATCGTGTGCTGGGAGGCATCACAGTGTATATGGAGGGCGGTGTTTATTCCCTCTATGAACCGGTATTCATTCGTCCTGAAGATAGCGGGACAAAGGGTTCGCCCATCGTTATTCGCTCCGTTCGTGGCGAGGATGCCGTATTAAGTGGTGGTGTGCCTATCAGGAACTGGAAAAAACAAGGAAAACTATGGGTGGCGGATGTACCGATGTTCAATGGCCGTCCGCTGGATTTCCGCCAACTGTGGGTGGATGGACAGAAGGCCACACGTGCCCGTGATGTGGAGGACTTTGAGAATATGCATCGAATTTGCAGTGTCGACGAGAAGACTGAAACTCTTTATGTGCCTGCCGCCGCCGTTCGGCAGATTACGGATGGGAAAGGCGCGTTAAAGTCAAGATACGCCGAAATGGTACTTCACCAGATGTGGTGTGTGGCTAATCTTCGGATTCGTTCTGTGCAGGTTTTGGGAGATAGTGCGGCAGTCCGTTTTCATCAGCCCGAGAGTCGTATCCAGTTTGAACATCCCTGGCCGCGTCCCATGGTAACGACCGATGGGCACAATTCAGCTTTTTATCTGACCAATGCACGTGAACTGCTGGATGTTCCGGGAGAGTGGTATCATGATATAGATACCCGTAAGCTTTATTATTATCCGCGTGAGGGAGAAAATATGCAATCAGCGGAAGCGATTGTGCCTGCTATTGAGACATTGGTGCAAATTGAAGGTACTTTGGATCGTCCGGTTACTAATCTTCGTTTCGAGCGGATCACTTTCTCATATACCACCTGGATGCGTCCTTCCGTAAAAGGGCACGTTCCTCTTCAGGGTGGTATGTATCTGACGGATGGGTATCGTATCGATCCGAAAATGAAACGGAATTACAGGAATCATCCGTTGGATAACCAGGGCTGGTTGGGACGTCCTGCGGCGGCAGTTCGGGTGGCTGCCGCTGGGGCGATAGACTTTGAACACTGCCATTTCGAGCATCTGGGCTCCACGGGGGTGGATTATGAAGAAGCGGTGCATGGAGGAATCATCCGTGGTTGTCTTTTTCGTGATATTGCGGGGAATGGTTTATTGGTCGGGAGTTTCTCCCCGGCAGCTCACGAGACACATCTTCCGTACGATCCTGCCGACCGTCGTGAAGTGTGTACACATCAACGGATTGACAATTGTTATTTTACGGAGACGGGTAACGAAGATTGGGGTTGTCTTGCCATTGCTGCGGGATATGTAAGCGACATCCATATCGTGCACAATGAAATATGCGAAGTGCCTTATAGCGGTATCAGCCTTGGCTGGGGATGGACTCAGACAGTGAATTGTATGAAGAATAATCAGGTTCATGCCAATCTGATCCATCACTATGCGAAGCATATGTATGATGTGGCAGGAATTTATACGTTAGGTTCCCAGCCCAAGACCTATGTAACGGAGAATTGTGTGCATAGCATTTATAAGCCGGGTTATGTGCATGACCCTAACCACTGGTTTTATCTCTATACCGATGAGGGCTCGTCTTTTATCACCGTCCGCGATAATTGGACGGAAGGGGAGAAGTATCTGCAAAATGCGAATGGACCCGGAAATGTGTGGGAGAATAACGGGCCGGGAGTGGATGCGGCTATTCGTGAACGGGCAGGGCTGGAAGAGGAATATAAAGACTTGAAGAA
>NZ_EQ973488.1:291619-297970 GCF_000158035.1 Bacteroides cellulosilyticus DSM 14838 | reverse complement strand
TTTGCGTCTAAAAGATTAAAGTCCGCCTTATCCGCGTAGTCCGCGTACCCATTCCCTCGCCGCTAAATTATCATTCAACGAATCTGGAAATCTTAATTCAATATTATAGTAGAAATGAAAAACAGATGGATCGTAGTTTTGGTTGCCATATCATTGGCAACTTGCACTTTTGCCCAGACTTGGATATGGTATCCGGGCGATTATGAAATATGGTTAGGCAACCGGATGAATAACCGTCGTACGGAGCGGGGTGCTTTTTTTCCTCCTTTTTGGAAGACCGACAGCCACTATGTAGTCGTGGAATTCAGCAAACAACTGAGCCTTTCCGAACCGGAAGAAATCTTCATTGCCGCTGAAGGAAAGTATAACGTTAAGCTGGATGGAAAACTCCAATTCGGTATGCCGGAAACCTTATTGCTTCCGGCCGGGACACATAATTTGAATATTAAAGTCTGGAATCAGTCGACTCCCCCTGCCATCTACGTAAAAGGTAAGACTGTAAACTCTGACGCTACCTGGCGTGTGACTTATGAAGACAAGGAATGGATTGACGAAAGCGGCAAAGCCAGTGACACCTCAGCCACCATCTATATGGATGCCGGCTGCTGGAACTTTGACGGAGCCACACAACTCCCTTCCCAATTCCGATTGATGCGGACACTCCATCAGCCCACCTCCCGTGCTACACAACCCGAAGGAGGCATCCTCTATGATTTCGGAAAAGAAACATTCGGTTACCTCACTCTGAAGAATCTCTCCGGTAAAGGCATCATCGACATCTATTACGGTGAAAGTCCGGAAGAGGCGAAAGACAAGGCATACTGCGAAACATTGGATAAACTGCAACTGGAAGCAGGACAAGTCACTGATCTTGCCATCCGCCAAACATCCCCGCTGTCCGGTATCGAAAACGAATATACCCTGGAAAACAGTAAGGCTTTCCGCTACGTCTATATCACTCATGAACCGGGGGTACAGATAGGTGAGGTATCTATGCAGTACGAATACCTTCCCGAAGAATATCGTGGAACTTTCCGTTGCAATGATGAAGAACTGAACCGTATTTGGGAAGTGGGTGCCTACACTATGCACCTCACTACCCGTGAGTTTTTTATCGACGGCATCAAGCGTGACCGTTGGGTGTGGAGCGGAGACGCCATTCAGAGTTATTTGATGAACTACTATCTCTTTTTTGACAGTGAGTCGGTGAAGCGTACTATTTGGTTGCTTCGGGGTAAAGATCCTGTGACCAGTCATAGCAATACGATTATGGATTATACATTCTATTGGTTTCTCAGCGTCTACGATTATTACCTGTATAGTGGTGACCGGCAGTTTGTCAATCAACTCTATCCACGTATGCAGACTATGATGGATTATGTATTGGGACGCACCAATAAGAACGGTATGGTTGAAGGTATGTCCGGTGATTGGGTATTTGTAGACTGGGCCGACGGTTATCTGGATAAAAAGGGAGAACTCTCTTTTGAGCAGGTTCTGTTCTGCCGGAGTCTTGAGACAATGGCGCTCTGTGCAGGGTTGGTGGGAGACCGGACCAACCAACAGAAATATGAGAAACTGGCTGCTACCTTGAAAGCTAAACTGGAAACGACATTCTGGAATGCCTCAAAACAGGCCCTTGTACATAACAGCATCAATGGTGTTCAGAGCGATGCCGTCACCCGTTATGCCAATATGTTTTCCGTTTTCTTCAACTATCTGACTCCGGAGAAACAGCAGGCCATCAAACATTCCGTTCTTTTGAATGACAGCATCCTGAAGATCACGACTCCCTATATGCGCTTTTATGAGTTAGAAGCCCTTTGTGCGCTTGGTGAACAAGAAACAGTGATGCAGGAAATGAAAGCGTACTGGGGAGGAATGTTGAAAGAAGGTGCCACTTCCTTTTGGGAAAAATATAATCCGGAGGAAAGCGGTACGCAGCATCTCTCCATGTATGGTCGTCCTTATGGGAAGAGTCTGTGTCATGCTTGGGGAGCAAGTCCTATTTATCTGCTCGGTAAATATTACCTGGGAGTGAAACCTGTGAAAGAAGGCTATAAGGAATTCTCTATAACTCCGGTATTGGGAGGTCTGAAATGGATGGAAGGCAGTGTACCTACACCGAACGGAAATATACATATCCATATGGACCGGAAAATGATTAAGGTACGCGCAACAGAAGGCAAAGGGTATCTGACGATAAAAAGCTGCCGGCAGCCAAAGGCTAATATTGGAACTGTGGAAAAGATTGATGAGAATACCTGGCGCCTCTGGATAGATACTCCGGAAGAGAGAATTGTTAGCGGATTGAAGTACTGAAAGGCAGAATATGAGTACAAACGGATACTTATTGCGTCTTTTTACTATAAACTCAGGTTTGGCAAGTGTAGTGAGTAAAATTATCATTTGTAAACTTCTCTCAAAGTTTACCACACTTCAATATAAAGTAAAACCATCCTCTCCTCTTCTTTCGTAGAAAGAGAGAGAGTTATCATAAATAGAAATATGAGAAATATCAGATTATTCATGTTTGCGGCATGTACACTCCTTTTTGCAGCGTGCGGCAAGCAAACCGTGAAGATTATAACTCCGCCGGATGCGTCGAATCGTATTCTGTTTGGTGCGGAACAGTTACAAACCACTCTGGATAAAGCGGGCTATCAGGTTGTGATGCAACAGGGAGATACTATATTCTCCAACCTGGATGTCCGAACCATCCTGCTGACAGAAACCAATGATACGACTTTAAAGAAAGAAGGCTTTCAGATTACAACAGTCGGTAATCTGACGAAAGTATCCGGCAGGGATGGTAGCGGTGTCATCTATGGATGCCGTGAACTGATAGACCGTGTGAGTAGTTCAAAAGGCAAACTGAACCTTCCCGAGAAGCTGACAGATGGACCGGAAATGGTATTGCGTGGCGCCTGCGTAGGATTGCAGAAGATGACTTATCTGCCGGGTCACGGCGTATATGAATATCCTTATACACCAGAGAGTTTTCCCTGGTTCTATGATAAAGAGCAATGGATTAAATATCTGGATATGCTGGTTGCTAATCGTATGAACTCACTTTATCTCTGGAACGGGCATCCGTTTGCTTCGTTAGTGAAGCTGAAAGACTACCCGTTTGCATTGGAAGTGGACGAAGAGACCTTCAAAAAGAACGAAGAAATGTTTTCTTTCCTCACGGAAGAAGCGGATAAACGTGGTATCTTTGTGATACAAATGTTCTACAATATCATTCTTTCAAAGCCGTTTGCCGAACATTACGGTCTGAGAACACAGGATCGTAACCGTCCTATTACTCCTTTAATTGCGGATTATACTCGTAAGAGCATTGCCGCTTTTATTGAGAAATATCCTAATGTAGGATTGCTTGTTTGCTTGGGTGAAGCCATGTGTACTGTGGAGGATGATGTGGAATGGTTCACAAAGACAATTATCCCCGGAGTAAAGGATGGATTACAGGCACTTGGACGTACAGATGAACCGCCTCTCTTGTTGCGTGCACACGATACAGACTGTAAATTAGTGATGGATGCCGCCCTGCCACTCTATAAGAATCTTTATACCATGCATAAGTATAACGGTGAATCACTGACCACATACGAACCTCGCGGACCATGGGCAAAGATACATACGGATTTGAGTTCACTCGGTTCTATCCATATCAGTAATGTTCATATTCTGGCGAATCTGGAACCTTTCCGTTGGGGGTCTCCCGATTTTGTGCAGAAGGCTGTAAAGGCCATGCACGATGTTCATGGCGCAAATGCCCTGCATCTTTACCCACAGGCTTCTTATTGGGATTGGCCATACACCGCCGACAAATTACCGGATGGCAAGCGGGAATTTCAGCTTGACCGTGACTGGATATGGTATCAGACCTGGGGACGATATGCATGGAACTGTCGTCGTGATCGTTCACAGGAAATTGATTACTGGAATCATCAGTTAGGTAAATTCTATGGTACATCTGATGAAAATGCCGGACTGATTCGTGAGGCGTATGAAGAAAGTGGCGAAATAGCACCGAAGTTGCTGCGTCGTTTCGGCATCACAGAAGGAAATCGCCAGACATTGTTGCTGGGTATGTTTATGAGTCAGTTTGTCAATCCATACAAATACACCATCTATCCGGGGTTCTATGAAAGTTGCGGACCGGAAGGTGAGAAACTGATAGAATATGTAGAAAAGGAATGGAAAAAGCAACCTCATGCAGGTGAGTTGCCTTTGGATATCATTGCCCAGGCTATAGAGCATGGAGATAAAGCGGTAGCCGCCATTGATAAGGCAGCAAATTCCGTATCTGACAATAAAGATGAGTTCGCACGTTTGCAGAATGACATGCATTGTTATCGCGAGTTTGCATATGCGTTTAATCTGAAAGTGAGAGCTGCCAAACTGGTATTGGATTATCAGTGGGGAAAAGATCTAAAGAATTTGGAAAATGCCATTCCTCTGATGGAGCAGAGTCTGGAACATTATCGTAAATTAGTGAAACTTACAGATGAACATTATCTGTATGCCAATAGTATGCAGACAGCACAACGCCGTATTCCTATAGGTGGAGATGGCGGCAACAATAAGACTTGGAAAGAATTGCTGGTACATTACGAAAAGGAACTGGAGAATTTTAAAGCGAACCTTGTTCTGCTGGAGGAAAAACAAAATGGAAAAGCAACTGCTGAATCGGTAGATATTCCGGCCTGGGCTTCCGCCAGCGTGAAAATTCTATCCGGTTATCCGACCGTTAAATTAAGTGAGGGCGCTTCCCTGTTTACTAATCTTCCGGGAAAGATAGAAGCCATGGCTCCTGAACTGGAAGGATTGAAAGCATTTCGTTTCAATGCCAATGAGCAGCGTGAAAAGGGAACAAGTATTACTTTTGAAACGGATGCGCCGGTAAAACTTCTGGTCGCCTATTTCAAGGATGACCAAAAGAAGTATGCCAAAGCACCGAAACTTGAGATTGATGCTTCGGCTAATGATTACGGTCAGGCCGAGCCGATATTGACGAATGCTGTTCGTATCAGTGGAATGCCACTGGCCAATGTACATGCATATAGTTTTCAGGCAGGCAAGCATACGCTGATGTTGCCGAAAGGATATCTCCAGGTTCTGGGATTTACGGATGCGGATATGAAGGCCCGTAATGCAGGATTGGCCGGAGACGAAGAAACAATGGATTGGTTGTTTTATTAATACTGAATCATGAGAAAACTATCACTGACATTCTTTTGCATGATATCTGCCCTGTCTGCTTTTGCTCAGCGTGATGTTGCGCAGGAGCGGATGGAGCAGATTTTCGAAGAAGCAAAAACACCCTATAAATATGGACTGGTGGTTGCTCCGGAGGATAATCACCATAAAATAGATTGCCCTACGGTCTTCCGTCAGGGAGACAAATGGCTGATGACCTATGTTGTTTATAACGGTAAGGGAGGGACAGACGGCCGTGGTTATGAAACCTGGCTGGCAGAAAGTGATAATTTGCTTGAGTGGCGCACATTGGGGCGGGTTCTTTCGTACCGGGATGGTGAATGGGATTGCAATCAAAGAGGTGGATTTCCTGCTCTACCGGATATGGAGTGGGGAGGAAGCTATGAACTTCAGACTTATAAGGACCGTCATTGGATGACTTACATCGGTGGAGAAGGAACGGGGTACGAGGCTGTGAAGGCACCGCTTTTTGTCGGTTTGGCATGGACGAAAGGAGATTTGTCTACTGCGCACGAGTGGGAGTCTCTGAATAAGCCCATTCTGAGTATCCATGACAAGGATGCCCAATGGTGGGAAAAGCTGACTCAATATAAAAGTACCGTCTATTGGGATAAGGATAAGACGTTGGGTGCCCCCTTTGTTATGTTCTATAATGCGGGAGGCCGCCATCCGGAAACAGGTCTGAAAGGGGAACGTGTAGGGATAGCCCTTTCTAAAGATATGAAAACATGGAAACGTTATCCCGGAAATCCTGTTTTTGCACACGAAGCTGATGGAACCATTACAGGAGATGCCCATATACAGAAAATGGGAGATGTGTATGTAATGTTCTATTTTTCAGCTTTTGAACCGTCACGGAAATATAAGGCTTTCAATACTTTTGCTGCCAGCTGTGACTTGGTGCACTGGACCGACTGGACTGGAGAAGACCTTATTATTCCCTCTAAAAACTATGATGAACTGTTTGCCCATAAAAGTTATGTGGTAAAGCATGATGGGGTTGTTTATCACTTCTATTGTGCGGTTAATAATGCGGAGCAGCGGGGGATTGCGGTTGCTACCAGTAAACCGATGGGACGTTCTGCCGTCCGTTTCCCAAAAACGGAGACAAAGAATCGTCGCATA
>NZ_EQ973488.1:275476-291504 GCF_000158035.1 Bacteroides cellulosilyticus DSM 14838 | reverse complement strand
GTTTCCCAAAAACGGAGACAAAGAATCGTCGCATACTGACCGAACTGAATGAAGATTGGAAAACATGGCTGATTGATCATTCACAACCGGTGAATACTAATTCATTACAGCGTGATAATGCAATCAATTGTCAACTGCCTCACAACTGGGATGATTACTATGGTTATCGTCAGCTCACTCATGGCAATCTGCATGGCACTGCTATGTATGTGAAAGATTTTACTTTGGATAATTACCAATCCCGGAAGCGCTATTTTCTTCGTTTCGAAGGAGTAGGCACTTATGCCACAATTCAATTGAATGGTCAGGATTTTGGGCGGCATCCCGTAGGACGCACAACATTGACCTTGGATGTGACCGATGCATTGAGGCAAGGTAGCAATCATCTGGAGGTAAAAGCTGAGCACCCGGAAATGATTGCCGATATGCCTTGGGTGTGTGGCGGCTGTTCTTCGGAATGGGGATTCAGTGAAGGCTCGCAACCTTTAGGAATCTTCCGGCCTGTGGTGTTGGAAGGTACAGATGAAATCCGTATCGAACCTTTCGGAGTACATATCTGGAATGATGAGAAAGCAGCTAATGTATTTGTCGATACGGAGGTTAAGAACTATGGTAAGACTACGGAAACGATTGAAGTGGTTAATAAATTGAGCAATGCGGATGGAAAGCAAGTGTTCCGTCTGGCCAGGAAAGTGACATTGGCACCGGGAGAGATGAAGGTGGTTCGCCAGCACTCTCCTGTAGAGAATCCGGTGTTGTGGAGTACAGATAATCCTTATCTGTATAAACTGGCAAGCATGATTAAGCGGGATACGAAGACTACGGATGAGGTATCGACTCCTTTCGGTATCCGTACCATCAGTTGGCCGGTGAAACGGAATGACGGAGACGGACGTTTCTATTTGAATGGAAAGCCTGTCTTTATCAATGGAGTTTGCGAGTACGAACATCAGTTCGGACAAAGTCACGCGTTCAGCAGGGAGCAGGTAGCTGCAAGGGTAAAGCAGATATGTGCGGCAGGCTTTAACGGTTTCCGTGACGCCCATCAGCCCCATCATCTTGATTATCAGAAATACTGGGATGAAAAAGGTATTTTGTTCTGGACGCAATTCTCCGCACATGTATGGTATGACACACCGGAATTCCGGGAGAATTTTAAGAAGCTGCTTCGCCAGTGGGTGAAAGAGCGTCGCAATTCCCCCTCAGTCGTTATATGGGGATTGCAGAATGAAAGTACATTGCCCCGTGAATTTGCACAGGAATGTAGTGAGATTATCCGGGAGATGGATCCGACGGCGCGTACGATGCGTGTCATCACTACCTGCAATGGTGGGGAAGGAACCGACTGGAATGTAATCCAGAATTGGAGTGGTACGTACGGGGGAGATGTCACCAAATATGGAAAAGAACTCTCCCGGAAGAATCAACTGTTGAACGGAGAATATGGTGCATGGAGAAGCATCGGATTGCATACGGAATCCGGAGAGTTTGAGGTAAACGGAACGTGGAGTGAAGATCGCATGTGCCGGCTGATGGAAACTAAGATCCGTTTGGCGGAGCAGGCAAGAGATAGTGTTTGCGGACAATTCCAATGGATATATAGCAGTCATGACAATCCCGGACGCCGCCAGCCGGATGAAGCTTACCGGAAAATAGATAAAGTAGGACCATTCAATTATAAAGGATTGGTGACTCCGTGGGAAGAGCCGCTGGATGTATATTATATGTATCGTGCCAACTATGTTCCGGCAGCCAAAGATCCTATGGTTTATCTCGTATCACATACCTGGACGGACCGTTTTAAGGAGGGGCGTCGCCGGGCTACTATCGAGGCTTATAGTAATTGCGATTCTGTATTGCTCTATAACGATATGTCTGATGGGAAAGTCACTTTCCTCGGACGGAAGGGGAATAATGGAGTAGGAATTCATTTCGTGTGGGAGAACCGGGATATCCGCTACAATGTGCTTCGCGCGGTAGGTTATTACAAAGGAAAACCTGTTGCGGAAGATATAATCATTCTGGAAGGATTAGAGCGGGCGCCTCGCTTTGATGCGCTTTATCAGGAAGCAAAGCCTGTACTGAAGGGAGAGGAGGGATATAATTACCTGTATCGCATCAATTGCGGTGGAGATGAATATACGGATAGCTTCGGGCAACTCTGGTCACAGGATAATCTGGGGTATTCCCGTTCATGGGCTGCAAATTTTGAAGGTCTGAATCCTTATCTTGCCAGCCAGCGTACGACGTCTGATCCGATACGTGGCACGCGCGACTGGACGTTATTCCAGTCCTTCCGCTTTGGCCGTCACCAGTTGGAATATCGTTTTCCTGTAGCTGACGGAATCTATCGTATCGAATTTTACTTTACAGAGCCCTGGCATGGTACGGGGGGAAGTGCTTCTACCGATTGTGAAGGTTTGCGCATATTTGATGTAATGGTGAACGATTCCCTCGTGTTGGATGATCTGGACGTATGGGCTGAAAGTGGCCATGACGGTGCATGCAAAAAGGTAGTATATGCCGTTGCGAAGCAAGGCCTGTTGAAAATACACTTCCCGGAAGTAAAGGCCGGTCAGGCACTGATTTCCGGAATTGCCATTGCTTCTGCAAATCAGGAACTGAAACCGTCTGTGTTTCCGGCTTCAGGGCTGAAAGCTTCAGAACTACTTTCAGCGGTGGACAGGAACTGGGTGGCTCCGGACTGGAGTTGGGAGGCGGCAGATAAAGAGCTTTTGGTGAAGACTCCCAAGGAATTGCTTCCGGAAGATAAAAATGCTCGTGCCAGTGTGGCGTATGAGGCTGAGACAGCTTCTGTAAAAGGTGCTTTTACGAAGAGGGAGCATCGCAAACAGATGGGCGTCTTCTTTGGAAAAGGAAAGAAGAACAGCATCGAGTGGAGTGTTTCTACCGGATTGGCCCAAATCTACGCTCTCCGGTTTAAGTATATGAATACAACTGGTAAGCCGCTGCCTGTACGGATGCAGTTTATCGACAGCAAAGGTGTGACGTTGAAAGATGATATCCTTACTTTCCCTGAAACGCCCGATAAGTGGAAAATGGTGAGTACCACTACCGGAACATTCATCAATGCAGGCTATTATAAAGTGCTGCTTTCGGCGGAAGATATGAATGGATTGGCGTTTGACGCATTGGAGATTCAGTAAAGAGTACAAAACACATCTTCGTCCGTCTATCCTAATATTAATAGCATAACGAATGAAGATATATACTTTACTCTTTGGTCTATTGCTCCCCATCCAGCCGTCAGCACAAACTGTGCATGACTGGGAGAATCACCATGTACTTCAAATCAACCGCGAACCGGCGCGGGCCGCATTTACTCCTTTCCACGCACAGAAGGGAGATTGTTCCATCTGTCTGGATGGAACATGGAAATTTCGCTGGACACCTGTGCCCGATGAAAGAATTGTAGAGTTCTATCAGACGGATTTCAATGATAAAGACTGGGTCGGTTTTCCCGTACCTGCCAATTGGGAAGTAAACGGATATGGTACGCCGATATACGTTTCGGCAGGCTATCCGTTCAAGATAGATCCACCCCGGGTGATGGGTGAACCGAAGGTTGACTATACGACTTACAAAGAACGGAATCCCGTAGGACAATATCGCCGTTCGTTTCAGTTGCCTGCCGGTTGGGAAGCAAGAGGCCAGACCTTTCTTCGTTTCGAAGGAGTGATGAGTGCTTTCTATGTCTGGATAAATGGAGAACGGGTAGGGTATAGCCAGGGAAGTATGGAACCGAGTGAATTCAATATTACAAACTACCTGCATGCCGGAGAGAATCAGATCGCACTGGAGGTTTACCGGTATAGTGACGGCTCTTATCTTGAAGATCAGGACTTCTGGCGTTTTGGTGGTATCCACCGCAGCATCCATTTGCTGCACACACCCGATATCCGTATCCGTGATTATGCAGTGCGGACTCTTCCGGTTTCTACGGACTATCAGGATTTCATCTTGCAGATAGATCCTCAATTCAGCGTTTACCGAGGGATGACCGGAAAAGGAACTACCCTGCAGGGAGTATTGAAAGATGCTTCCGGACGAGAAATCGCGACACTGAAAGGGGATGTGGAAGATATACTCGACCTGGAACATAAAGCGGGCAGGATGAACGAATGGTATCCTCAACGTGGTCCCCGTAAATTGGGACGTATGTCGGCAACGATAAAATCTCCGAAAAGGTGGACTGCTGAAACCCCTTATTTGTATAAACTGCACCTGACTCTGCTGACTGCCGAAGGTGAAGTAATAGAGCAGGTAGAACAATCTGTCGGTTTCCGTTCAGTGGAAATACGAAACGGACAACTGCTGGTTAATGGCGCACCGGTTCGTTTCCGTGGGGTGAACCGCCATGAACACGATCCCCGTACGGCTCGTGTCATGAGCGAAGAACGTATGTTGCAGGATATTCTTCTGATGAAGCAAGCCAATATTAATGCGGTGCGAACCAGTCATTATCCCAATGTCAGCCGCTGGTATGAGCTTTGTGACAGTCTGGGGCTTTATGTCATGGATGAGGCTGACATTGAGGAGCATGGTTTGCGCGGAATCTTAGCCAGCACTCCCGATTGGCATGCCGCATTTCTGGACCGTGCCGTGCGGATGGCAGAACGGGATAAAAATCATCCAAGCATTGTAATGTGGAGTATGGGTAATGAGAGTGGTTATGGTCCGAATTTTGCCGCTATTTCAGCTTGGCTGCATGACTTCGATCCGACACGTCCCGTGCATTATGAAGGTGCACAGGGAGCCGGCGGTGAACCTGATCCGAAGACGGTAGATGTAATCAGTCGTTTCTATACCCGGGTAAAACAGGAGTATCTGAATCCCGGCATTGCCGAGGGAGAAGATAAGGAACGTGCGGAAAATGCACGTTGGGAGCGGCTGTTGGAAATTGCGGAACGTACCAATGACAACCGTCCCGTGATGACGAGTGAATACGCTCACTCCATGGGAAATGCTCTGGGGAATTTCAAGGAATATTGGGACGAGATATACAGTAATCCCCGTATGCTGGGCGGATTTATCTGGGATTGGGTAGATCAGGGTATCTACAAGACGTTACCCGATGGACGTATCATGGTAGCTTACGGTGGTGATTTTGGTGATAAACCGAATCTGAAGGCTTTTTGCTTCAATGGCTTGTTGATGAGTGACCGCGAAACAACTCCTAAATATTGGGAGGTGAAGAAAGTATACTCACCCGTGGAGTTGAGAGTGGAGAGTGGAGAGCTGAGAGTGACGAATAGGAATCATCATACGGATTTGTCCCAATATCGCTGTTTGTGGACGTTGTCCATAGATGGGAAGCAGAAGGATCAAGGAGAAATAACATTGCCCGAGGTAGCTCCCGGAGAAAGTGAAACGATCCCTTTACCTGTTTCCATAGCCGGCAAGAAAGCTTCGGCAAAGGCTACTTCTGACCTGCGTCTCACGATAAGCTTCATCTTGAAGCGGGATGCTCTTTGGGCGAAAGCCGGGCATGAAGTGGCATGGGAACAGTTCTGCATTCAGGAAGGCGCATTATTGTCTTCCAAACTTGAGAATAGAGGGAGACTGAAGGTAAGGGCAGATGAAGAACATTTATCCATCAGTGGGAGCGGCTTTTCTATTCAATGGGAGAAAAACGCAACCGGGAGCCTGACTTCCCTTACTTATCATGGAAAAGAAATGCTGGCTCATCCGGCTGATTTTCCTCTTCAGCCTGTAACGCAGGCCTTCCGTGCACCGACAGATAATGATAAGAGTTTTGGCAACTGGTTGGCTAAAGACTGGAGTTTGCATCAAATGGATAATCCTCGTATTAGTCTGGACTTTTTTAAGCATGAGGTCCGTGAGGACGGAGCGGTCATTGTCCGGATTCAAACCAGGAATCGCTATAAAGAAGGTATGATTGTGACAAAGTTTCTTTATACTATCCTTTCCGATGGAACCATAGACTTGAAAACTACTTTCCAACCGCAGGGAATTCTACCCGAATTACCCCGTTTGGGAATAGCATTCTGCCTTTCATCCGATTATAATACTTTTATCTGGCAGGGGCGTGGTCCGCAGGATAATTATCCTGACCGCAAGACTTCCGCTGCTGTCGGACTTTGGAAAGGACCGGTTGCCGACCAGTATGTGCATTATCCCCGTCCGCAAGATAGTGGAAATAAGGAAGAAGTGCGTCACCTTATGCTGACCGACAGGCATGGCAAAGGTATTCGTGTCGATGCTGTGGAAGATGTCTTTTCTGCTTCTGCCCTGCACTATACCGCACAGGATTTATATAAAGAAATGCATGACTGTAATCTGAAACCCCGCCCCGAGGTTATCCTGAGCCTGGATGCCGCCATACTTGGATTGGGTAACAGCAGTTGCGGACCGGGCGTACTGAAGAAGTATGCCATTGATAAGAAGGAACATACCTTGCATATACGGATTCGTAATGAGAAATAGGAGCCGGCATAGTGCTGGAGCAAGATTTCCCTTCGGCATACTATTTTTATAGGCATTACTATCTCAATTGAAGGTGTGTCAAAACTGGAAAGTAACTTAAGCTCCCCTCCTCCCGGGAGGAGAATTAAGATAGTCTGGTTAGCACGCCGAAGGGAAAAACTGCTTCAGTACCGCCCCGGTATCAGTAACTAAGAATAACTAACACAATAATGAAAGTAACAATGAGAAACGTAACCACTTTATTATCAACCTTGGCATTAGCCACCACCCTGACTGCCCAGACACTTCCGCAGACAGAGCGGCAATACCTCTCCGGCCACGGATGCGACGACACAGTAGAATGGGACTTTTTCTGTACCGACGGACGTAACTCCGGTCGATGGACGAAAATAGGCGTCCCCTCTTGCTGGGAGTTGCAGGGTTTTGGTACCTATCAGTATGGAATTAGTTTTTATGGTAAAGCCTTTCCCGAAGGCATTGCCGGTGAGAAAGGAATGTATAAATATGAGTTTGAAGTTCCCGAGGAATTTCGTGGCAAGCAGGTCAGCCTTGTGTTCGAAGCATCCATGACCGATACGGAAGTTAAGGTTAACGGACGTAAGGCAGGATCGAAACACCAGGGAGCCTTCTATTGCTTTTCATATAATGTCACGGATTTACTGAAATATGGCAAGAAGAATCAGCTGGAAGTAACAGTTTCCAAGGAGAGTGAGAATGCCAGTGTGAATCTTGCCGAACGGCGCGCCGATTATTGGAACTTTGGCGGTATCTTCCGCCCGGTATTTCTGGAAGTAAAACCTGCCGTCAATCTCCGTCATATTGCTATTGATGCACAAATGGACGGATCATTCCGTGCCAATTGCTACACGAATATCTCCGGTGACGGAATGAGTATCCGTGCACAGATTTTGGACGGTAAAGGGAAGAAACTGGCAGATACCACCGTACCCCTAAAAGCCGGAAGCGACTGGACTACTTTACAATTGAACGTTTCTGCCCCTGCCTTATGGACGGCAGAAACTCCGAATCTTTATAAAGCTCAATTTTCACTGTTGGATAAAGGAGGTAAAGTCCTGCATCATGAGACCGAGACATTCGGTTTCCGTACTATCGAAGTTCGTGAAAGTGACGGATTGTACGTGAACGGGGTGCGTATCAACGTGCGTGGTGTCAACCGTCATAGTTTCCGTCCCGAAAGCGGTCGTACCCTAAGTAAAGCGAAGAATATTGAAGATGTACTTCTGATGAAGGGCATGAATATGAATTCTGTCCGTCTGAGCCACTATCCGGCGGACCCGGAATTTCTGGAAGCATGCGACTCTCTTGGACTCTATGTTATGGATGAACTGGGTGGCTGGCATGGCAAGTACGACACCCCTACGGGAGTACGTCTGATTGAAGGCATGATAGAACGTGATGTGAACCATCCGTCCATTATCTGGTGGAGCAATGGTAATGAAAAAGGCTGGAACATTGAACTGGACGGAGAATTCCATAAATACGATCTGCAGAAACGCCCGGTCATCCATCCGCAAGGTAACTTCTCCGGTTTCGAAACCATGCACTATCGTTCGTATGGAGAAAGCCAGAACTACATGCGCCTGCCGGAAATCTTTATGCCTACTGAATTCCTGCATGGTTTGTACGACGGAGGTCATGGTGCCGGCCTGTATGATTACTGGGAAATGATGCGTAAACATCCGCGTTGTATCGGTGGTTTCCTGTGGGTATTGGCGGATGAAGGCGTGAAGCGCGTGGATATGGACGGGTTCATAGACAATCAGGGAAATTTCGGAGCTGACGGAATTGTAGGCCCTCACCATGAAAAGGAAGGCAGCTATTACACTATCAAGCAGCTATGGAGCCCGGTGCAGGTTATGAATACCGCTATCGACCGGAATTTCGACGGTAAACTCTCTGTGGAGAACCGTTATGATTATCTGAACCTGAACACCTGTCGTTTTATCTGGCAGCAAGTGAAGTTCCCGTCGGTAACGGATGCTTCCAATACAACTACACGGATTCTGAAACAAGGTGAAGTGCAAGGAAGCGATGTAGCAGCCCATGGAGTGGGAGTGGTGGATATCAAGACTTCTATTCTTCCCGAAGCGGATGCTCTTTTCCTGACAGTTATAGATAAATATGGGTATGAACTTTGGCGCTGGACTTTCCCCGTAGATAAACTGAATCGGGAAACAGAACAGTTTTCTGCATCATCCGGCCGTGTATCCTATACGGAAACAGAAAAAGGTATTACGGTAAAAGCAAACGGGCGTACTTTTGTCTTTTCAAAGAAAGACGGGCAGCTGAAAGATGTATCCGTCAATAACCGTAAGATTAGTTTTGCTAACGGTCCCCGTTTTATCGGTGCACGTCGTGCAGACCGTTCCCTAGATCAGTTCTATAATCATGATGACGAAAAAGCCAAGGCAAAGGACCGTACTTACAGTGAATTTACCGATGCGGCAGTCTTCACGAAACTGGATGTGAAAGAAGAGGGGGGGAATCTGATCCTCACCGCTAATTATAAACTGGGTAATTTAGATAAAGCTCAGTGGACAATTCATCCGGACGGCATGGCTACTCTTGATTATACCTACAACTTCTCCGGTGTGGTAGACCTGATGGGTATTTGCTTTGATTACCCTGAAGAACAAGTGCTCAGCAAGCGTTGGTTGGGAGCAGGTCCGTATCGTGTATGGCAGAATCGTATTCATGGCACGCAGTATGATATCTGGGAGAATGATTATAACGATCCTATTCCGGGTGAGACATTCACCTATCCTGAATTCAAGGGATATTTTGGCAGTGTCTCTTGGATGAGTATTCGCACGAAAGAGGGAACCATCAGCCTGACGAATGAAACACCTGATTCCTATATCGGAGTATATCAACCCCGTGATGGTCGTGACCGGTTACTGTATACACTTCCCGAAAGCGGAATTTCTGTTTTGAATGTAATTCCTCCGGTGCGTAATAAAGTAAATTCCACGGACTTGTGCGGTCCTTCTTCACAACCAAAATGGGTGGATGGCTCGCAAACGGGACGCCTTGTTATCCGGTTTGAATAAGACTTTGTAATTCCGGTTCAGGCGGAAAGAGATCAGCTCTTTGTCCTGAACCGGTAAGTAATATCATTCATTTCTCCTTGTACAATCTTGTAAAGCCGCTGGTTGGTTTGTTCAGACTTCAAGCCACCGCGGCTTTCTACGTAAGGCCCAAGTTTTATGTATTGGAAGTTCCGTATCGGGAATCCGTCAGGCAGTTCCTGCTTACCGGAATACCAACCCACTTTAACCGGGGCAATCTGCTGTTGCTGTAGAAAATTGGCAAAATACGCTACATCATAAGGATCTGCATCTCCACCCATAAAACAGACGCATGTAACAGCCTTTCCATACTTTTGTAAAAGTACGGAAAGGTTTTCTTCTGTCAGCGCTTCTCCGACATTTCGTTGCAGATAGGGACTATGGCAACCTTTACACCTGTTCGGACAGTTCGAAAGGTTGATTGCCAATGTCACCTCATCCGGTATCTCCTGAAAAACAATGTCGTAATCAGTGTACTTCAGCATAATATCTTCGGGCAGCCTCCTTTTGCCGGGCTTGAGAGAAATTGCTGATTCGTTTCATGTAGCCGATAACGCGGGTCAGATAATCCACGTTCTGGCTATGACATTCCGGACACTCTTTCAAGTATCTTTTGTCAATGTGGTTGCATTCGTTGCAGACAGTGTTAGGTATATTGAAAGTAAAGTAATTGCAGCCCTCAGTGGCGGCTACCCGAAGTAATTGCCTGTATTGCTCTTTGCTTAAGTGCTCTTCCAGATTCATGTGGAGTGCCGAACCACCCGTCAGATGCTCTATATACCTGTGTCCATGCATACGGAACTTATCGATGACGTTCAGCGACTCATCCTCTACGATGTAGAAATAGCTGTTATAGCATTCGCGGAATGTCTGGAAACCGGCTTCTTTGTCCCATTTGGCATGTTTCACGCCTACATTCTCGGCCGGTATCATTTCGCAGTTAAAGAGTATATCTTTCGTTCGATATTTCTTATTGTATTTTTCAACTATTCCCAGAATCTCCTGCACAAAAGCTTCATATTTAGGATTATCGTTGATTTCAATTCCCATGAATTGAGCGGCTTCCACCAGCCCGTTTACACCGATTGTCAGATATTGGCGTCCCATATTGATGTATCCGGCATCGAACAAAGGCAACATTCCTTTGCTTTGCAGATGCTTTAAGTTTTCGTTATAGGCCAGTTGTACCTTGTGTACCAGATCTACTACCTCTTCAAGGAAGAAATGATAAAGCAATCCGGATTTCACTGCATGCTGGATGCAACGGTTCAGGTTGATAGTCAACACACTTTTTGATCCGGTAGATACGCCGCCTGCACCCAGGGTGTAACTAAATCCGTTATCCTGTATTTCATTACGTAAGCGGCAACAACTACTTAACGAGTCGGCATTATCACTCATATATGTAAAGAAAGAGTGTCCTTCCGCATACATTTCGGCCGTGAAGTCACCGTATTCCTTATCCAGTACATCTCCGTCTTTGGTCAGTAAAGCCATTGTCTCTACGGGGAAAGTAAGAACGGCTTTGGTGCGTTCCTTATTGAACCACTTCATGAAACGCTTCTGCAACCAGCTCAATGATTCCCAATGGGGAGCGTTTCCGTCCGGGAAGACGAAATGTTCGAAAAGGCTATTGAAATAATATTGATCATAGTAAGCTACATTCCAGAATACTGCCTGAAAATTCCGTGCCCCCGTAGGTTGATTGATGGAATATACGATCTGTTCAAAACAATCGGTGATTATTTTATCTATGGTCCTTTGTTTGGAGGAAAGGTCGGCAAGTTGTTCCGGATGTTTATAGTAATCCTCTCCGTATTCTTTTTCTATGAAATAATTCATATACATCAGAAATTCCGGTGTGGCACAGGCGCCGCTGAGCATACTCGATACGATAAATACCATATTGATGAATCCTCCGCAGAAAGACTTCAGATTGGTGGGTGCCGTGGAGTTACCGCCTACGGATGCGGTTCCGCTGATCAGCCACGGATACATGGTGATGCTTGCGCAATAATTGGCAAGATTGGTTTCATCATTCTTATATATGAAGTGTTGGTTCAGCAATTCGATGTAGCGGTCTGAAAGTTCCTTGCCGTACATGTCCTTCAGACGGTCAGTCAGCAAACGGCGGTTCAGACGGATGAAGTTCGATTTGGGGAGCTCGCCTATCAGTGTGGCTATATTTTTATTTTCCACATTGGCGTTAGCGTCATACTTGCTACCGGTGGCAGGGTTGGAGGCATCGCAGTAATCCATCAGGAAACGGAGCTTGTCACGTACTTCCCGGTCTTCCAGATGTTTCTGTCTGTATAGCATGAACGCTTTTGCTACACTGTAATAGTGTTCAGCCATCAGTGCAATTTCTACCTGGTTCTGTATATCTTCTACACTGGTTCCATCACTGATGTTCACGCGGCTGAGTATGTTGGTGATCACATCTTGTGTGGCAAAACTACCGACAGATAAAAATGCTTTACTAATTGCGTTCTTGATCTTGTCAAGTGAAAACGCTTCTTTTTTCCCATCTCTTTTGACGATGAAAGTCTCCGAATTGATCATACCTGTAATTTAAGATTTAACAAATAAATATTCTTTGTTTAGTTAGCTATACTAAATCAAACGACAAAATAAGGAGAGTAAGTAATAAAATGAATCTTGGAGGATGCATTCTATCGCTTTTCACCCGAAAGCCTGAATGATTACAGATATCGGCAGGTCTTCTGACTTGTTTCCGTTGTGGCGCCTTCCCGGTTTTTGCAGGACCAGTGGCTAAAGAGTGCCACAATCTTTTCTCCACATGGTAGGGAGATGAAACTTACAGCTACGGGGATAGTCCCTGATTTTCACAGGATTCCCTTTTAATTCCATTTCACGCTTGCGGTGATTTGGAAACCGTTATCGCTGACAAAGTTAGAAATAAAATCTATAATCCAACGGATGATAGAAAAAAATATTCCCAGCTTATATTTTTTGTTTTAAAAAGCATCTCCAATGATAATTTCCACTATCTTTGCCCCGAATTGGTTTCGGATGAACATTTCTGTCATTTGGATTAAAAGGGAATCGGGTGTAAATCCCGGACAGTCCCGCTGCTGTGAAGCTCCATAACTTTCTTGATAAATACTTTAGCCACTGGCTGTGAATTGGAGGCCGGGAAGGAATCAGAAAGGGAGTCAGTCAGAAGACCTGCCATTCGTTAAAGTCTGTTGCTACTCGTGGGATTAGGGGAACAGTACGAACGTATAATTGTTTTAATTTAATTAATGCGAAAGGGATGCCTATGAAAAAGGTATGTCCGCGTTGTGGTGCAACCTTTGAGTGTATGCACGATCGGATTTTGTCATGCCATTGCGCTACGGTACGACTGAATGAGCAGCAACGTGCTTATTTACAAAAGAATTACCCGGGCTGTTTATGTCATGACTGTCTGACGGCAGTCAAAGAGGGTATCGTTATGGATGTATGTGATGCACCCCTTTGTGATAAACAGAAGAACAATGATAAAAAAAGTATTGATTGCCAATAGAGGCGAGATTGCTGTACGTGTAATGCGTTCCTGCAAAGAGATGGGAATACGTACAGTAGCTGTCTATTCGGAAGCGGACCGTGCAGCAAAACACGTCATGTATGCCGATGAAGCCTGTCTGATAGGTCCGGCAGCTTCCAGAGACAGTTATTTGAATATAGAGAATATAATTCGTGCTGCCCGGCAGCATGAAGCGGATGCCATCCATCCCGGATATGGTTTCTTATCTGAAAATGCCGACTTTGCCCGTCGTTGCAAAGAAGAAGGCATTATTTTTATCGGGCCCTCTGCCGAAACAATGGAAGCGATGGGCGATAAAATCTCAGCCCGTAAACACATGATTGCAGCCGGAGTACCGGTAGTTCCCGGTACGGAACAACCCTTGCAGAGTGCCGGGGAGGCTGTGATGATATGTAATAAGATCGGCTATCCCGTGATGCTGAAAGCCTCTATGGGTGGTGGCGGAAAAGGTATGCGACTGATACATAGTGAGGATGAAGTAGTTGAGGCTTATAATACCGCTCGTTCGGAGTCTATGTCTGCTTTTGGTGACGATACGGTATATCTGGAGAAATTTGTGGAGGAACCCCATCATATTGAATTTCAGGTATTGGGTGATAATCATGGCAATGTGATTCATTTATTTGATCGCGAATGTTCTGTTCAGCGTAGAAATCAAAAGATTGTGGAGGAAAGTCCGTCTCCCTTCCTCACTCCGGAATTACGCAGAGAGATGGGAGAGAAGGCTGTAGCTGCCGCCAAAGCAGTGAACTATTCGGGTGCAGGTACTATCGAATTTCTGGTGGATAAGCACCGTCATTTCTATTTCCTGGAAATGAACACCCGTTTGCAAGTGGAACATCCCATTACGGAAGAAGTGGTGGGTGTGGACTTGGTGAAAGAACAGATCATGATTGCATCCGGTTATCCGTTGCATCTTAAACAGGAAGATTTGTTTCAGCGGGGACATGCTATCGAATGTCGTATCTGTGCGGAAGATACGGAGAATAATTTCATGCCGTCTCCGGGAATCATTAAGTTATTGGCTGAACCGAACGGTATCGGTGTCCGAATCGATAGCTATGTTTACGAAGGGTATGAGATTCCTATTTATTATGATCCCATGATCGGAAAACTGATCGTATGGGCCACCAATCGGCAGTATGCCATTGAGCGTATGCGCCGTGTGCTGTATGAGTATAAAATTACCGGATTGAAGACGAATCTTACTTATCTGAAGCGCATCATGCACAACCCCGATTTCGTAAAAGGAGAATACAACACGCTGTTTATCGAGAAAAACTCGCGTATGTTGCAGCGTCCTAACAGTAATAATGAAGAAATTGAGAATATTGCCATGATTGCCGCTTATATAGATTACCTGATGAACCTGGAAGAGAATTCTTCCACGCAGTCGTCTGATGGTCGTCCTATCAGTCGCTGGCGTGAGTTCGGTTTGCAAAAAGGAGTTTTACGTATTTAAAGAGGGAGGAAGTAGTTAATGGAAATACATATTGGAAACCGCGTTGCCGACGTGACGTTGGTCAGTAAAGAAGATAATAAAGTCCGGTTGAATGTTGATGGAAGAATCTACGATGTGGATATTGCCATGGCAGAAAACGGCAGCTGCTCCATCTTACACGACGGAAATTCTTACAATACGGAAGTCATCCGCGGTGAAGGAGGAAAAAGCTATGATGTGAATTTGTTCTATCGCTCTTATCATGTGGATATAGCAGATACCCAGGTGAAATACTTGCGTATGCGAAAAGGAGGAGAAGAGAGACAGGACGATAAGATTATTGCTCCGATGCCGGGTAAGGTTATGAAGATTCCTGTAAAGAAAGGGGACCGTTTGTCGGCGGGAGATATTGTAGTGGTGCTTGAAGCTATGAAAATGCAAAGCAACTATAAGGTCAATTCGGACTGTGTAGTGAGAGAAATCTTGGTGGCGGAAGGTGATTCAGTGAGCAGTAACCAGATTTTAATGACATTGGATATTATAAATGAAGAATAAGTATGGAAAGGACAGAAATATATAATCAGTTTGAAGAACTTAATAAGCGTGCCTCGCAGGGTGGAGGCATTGATAAGATAGAAAAACAACATGCTGCCGGGCGGATGACCGCACGCGAACGCATAGAAGCCTTGCTGGATAAAGGGACATTCAATGAGTTGGACAAGTTTGTAAATCACCGTTGCACCAATTTCGGAATGGAGAAAAAACAAATTCCAGGTGATGGCATGGTGACTGGTTACGGCAAGATTGACGGTCGTCCGGTATTTGTGTACGCCTATGACTTTACGGTGCATGGTGGTTCTTTGAGTGAAACTAATGCAGCGAAAATAGTGAAAGTACAGCAACTGGCACTCAAAAATGGTGCTCCGGTTATTGCTCTGAATGACTCGGGAGGTGCCCGTATTCAGGAAGGTGTCGGCAGTTTGTCAGGATATGCTTCTATTTTCTATCAGAATACGATTGCTTCCGGGGTCATCCCTCAAATCTCAGCTATTCTGGGTCCATGTGCCGGCGGTGCCTGTTATTCACCTGCATTGACGGATTTTATTTTTATGGTGAAAGAGAAAAGCCATATGTTCATCACAGGGCCGGATGTAGTGAAAACGGTTACGCATGAAGAAGTGGACAAGGAAGAGCTGGGTGGAGCCTATGCACATAGCAGTAAGAGTGGCGTTACTCACTTCATGTGTAACACTGAAGAAGAAACCATGCTGGCCATACGCGAATTGCTCAGCTTCCTGCCTTCCAATAATATGGAGGATGCTCCGCTTATTCCTTGTACGGATGATGCCAGACGTCAGTCAGAAGAACTTCAAACTGTGATTCCGGAAGACCCGAACATTCCTTATGACATTAAGGATATTATAGAGCCTGTTATGGATAACCAATATTTCTTTGAAGTGATGCCTCATTTTGCAAAGAA
>NZ_EQ973488.1:271870-275303 GCF_000158035.1 Bacteroides cellulosilyticus DSM 14838 | reverse complement strand
GCAAAGAATATTGTGGTGGGTTTCGCCCGTCTGAATGGTCGTTCGGTAGGAGTTGTAGCCAATCAGCCGGCTTATCTGGCTGGTGTGTTGGATATAGATGCTTCCGATAAGGCTGCACGTTTCATCCGTTTTTGCGACTGCTTCAACATTCCGTTGATTACCTTCGAAGATGTACCGGGCTTCCTGCCTGGCGTGACGCAGGAGCATAATGGTATCATTCGTCACGGGGCAAAAATCGTCTATGCTTATGCAGAAGCTACTGTCCCTAAAATTACCCTGATAACCCGTAAGGCTTATGGCGGTGCGTACATCGTGATGTCCAGCAAACAGACAGGGGCAGACATCAATCTGGCCTATCCGCAGGCTGAAATAGCTGTAATGGGAGCCGAAGGTGCTGTGAATATATTATATAGAAATGTTACACCGGAAGAAAAATCCGGTCTGATCCAGGAATATGAATTTAAGTTTTCTAATCCGTATCGGGCTGCCGAGCGTGGTTTTATTGATGAGATTATCATGCCTCGTGATACCCGGTATAAGCTGATTCAGGCGTTAGAAATGACGCATAACAAGAGTCAGAGCAACCCACCTAAAAAGCACGGCAATATGCCACTATGATTTAGTTATGTTTCAATGTGTGCGTCTCCCCGTAGAAGTGATTTCTCCGGGGAGACTTTAAACGGATTATATGAAGAAAAAATTATATATGCTTTAAATTATGGAACTATTGAAGAACCTTTTTGAAGGATACCCTGATCTTTGGGGTGGAGGAGTGGCTCATTCCGTACTGATCCTTTCACTTGTGATAGCATTTGGCATTATGCTGGCTAAAATCAAAGTGGCGGGAGTTTCATTAGGTATCACATGGATACTTTTTGTGGGTATTGTATTCGGGCATTTTGATATGACTCTGAATGAACACTTGCTTCATTTTATGAAAGAGTTCGGTCTGATCTTGTTTGTTTACTCCATAGGGCTACAAGTGGGACCCGGTTTCTTTTCTGCTTTCAAAAAAGGCGGACTTACCTTGAATCTGTTGGCTATGCTGGTCGTTTTTCTGGGAGTAGTCATCACGATTATATTACATTTTGTCACGGGTACGTCTATCACTACTATGGTCGGTATCCTTTCCGGTGCGGTAACAAATACTCCGGGACTTGGAGCTGCCCAGCAGGCAAACAGTGATTTGAACGGAATAGATGCCCCTGAGATAGCATTGGGGTATGCGGTTGCTTATCCGCTGGGTGTAGTCGGTATTATCTTATCATTGATAGCCTTGAAATATATTTTGCGTATCAATACAAAAACAGAAGAAGCGGAAGCTGAACGCGGACTGGGACACATACAGGAACTCACTGTGCGTCCTATTTCGTTTGAAATCCGTAATGAAGCTATCGACGGAAAAAAGATAAAAGATATACGTCCGCTGATGAACCGTGATTTTGTGATTTCGCGTGTACAGTATCATGACGGGCAAGGAACGGAATTGGCTAATTCAGATACGGTATTGCATCTGAATGATAAAATTTTGGTTATCTCTACCCCTAAAGATATTGAAGCTATTAGCGTCTTCTTCGGTAAGCAGATTGATATGCAATGGGAGCAATTGGACAAGAAACTGATTTCCCGTCGTATCTTGATAACGAAACCTGAACTGAATGGAAAGATGCTTTCCCAATTGAAGATACGTAATAATTTCGGAGCCAGTATTACCCGGGTGAATCGTTCGGGAGTAGACTTGGTTGCTGCTCCGCAATTACAATTGCAGATGGGCGACCGTGTTACTATTGTTGGTAGCGAGCTGGCGGTCAGTCATGCGGAAAAAGTATTGGGAAATTCAATGAAACGCTTGGATCATCCTAATTTGATACCTATATTCTTGGGGATAGCGTTAGGATGTATCCTGGGTAGTACACCTTTCGTATTTCCGGGCATTCCACAGCCGGTAAAGTTAGGATTGGCGGGCGGCCCTCTTATTGTTTCCATTCTGATCAGTCGCTTCGGTCCTCAGTACAAAATGATTACTTATACTACCATGAGTGCCAATCTGATGCTGCGTGAGATAGGAATTTCCCTTTTCCTGGCTTGTGTGGGATTGGGTGCCGGTAAAGGATTTGTGGAAACGGTGATTTATGACGGTGGATATGTCTGGGTAGGTTATGGTGTTATTATAACTATTGTTCCTTTGCTGATAGCCGGGCTTGTCGGACGATACGTCTTTAAATTAAACTATTATACGTTGATCGGAGTATTGGGTGGCTCAACCACGAATCCGCCCGCGTTGGCGTATTCCAATGATCTGACTTCGTGTGATGCTCCTGCGGTGGGATATGCCACTGTTTATCCGCTTACCATGTTTTTACGTGTGCTTACTGCACAAATACTGATACTTGCATTAGCTTAATTCCTAAACTTTAATTGAATCAAACATTTTCTCTTTTAGCTTGTTCTTTACTCCCCGTAAGATTATCTTTGCGGGGAGTTTTTTTATGTGAAAGAAAAATGTAGTAACCAAGATGTATACAAATAAAGTAAAGAGAATAGCTGCCGTTCATGACTTGTCTGGTTTTGGGCGTGTATCCCTTACGGTTGTAATTCCGATTTTGTCTTCCATGGGCTTTCAGGTTTGCCCTTTACCTACGGCTGTGCTCTCCAGTCATACGCAATATCCGGAGTTTTCTATTCTTGACCTGACGGATGAAATGCCTCGAATTATTGCCGAATGGAAAAAGCTGGATGTACAATTTGATGCTTTCTATACAGGATATCTCGGAGCTCCGCGTCAGGTACAGATTGTTTCGGATTTTATTGATGACTTCCGCCAGCCGGACAGCTTGGTGGTAGTTGACCCCGTATTGGGAGATAACGGACGGCTATACACAAACTTTGATGAATCAATGATTCGCGAAATGCGCCACCTGGCAACGAAGGCGGATGTGATCACCCCAAATCTCACCGAACTTTTTTATCTGATGGACAAGCCTTATAAAGCAGATAATACGGATGAAGAATTGAAATCTTACCTTCGTCTTTTGTCTGATGCAGGCCCTCAGGTGGTTATTATAACCAGCGTTCCTGTTCATGAAGAGAGTCACAAAACCTCGGTATATGCTTATAATCGGGTAGGGGATCGATATTGGAAAATTACTTGTCCGTATTTGCCGGCCCATTATCCGGGAACCGGGGATACTTTTACAAGTGTCATAACCGGTGCTTTATTGCAAGGGGACAGTCTTCCTATTGCTTTGGACCGTGCCACGCAATTCATTCTTCAGGGCATTCGTGCTACTTTTGGGTATGAGTACGACAATCGGGAGGGTATTTTACTGGAAAAAGTACTGCACAATCTGGATATGCCTATCCAAAGCGCCAGCTACGAATTGATTTAAAATGTAGTTATGTTACTCGTTGGCGGAATTTATTTCTTTTTGAC
>NZ_EQ973488.1:268528-271560 GCF_000158035.1 Bacteroides cellulosilyticus DSM 14838 | reverse complement strand
AAATGAATAAATTCCGCCAACAGGTTTATGTTATTTGTTTGGAAGTGACGCTTTTAATAAGATAGGTACTTCTGCCGGTTCATTTGCCACTTGTATTCCAGCTGCCGTCAGTGCTGCAATCTTTTCCTCGGCAGAGCCGGAATTACCGGAAATAATGGCACCTGCATGTCCCATTTGCTTTCCCGGAGGTGCAGATTGTCCGGCAATAAAAGCTACGACAGGTTTTGTTACGTGCTTCTTTATATATTCAGCCGCCAGTTCTTCTGCGTTTCCACCAATCTCACCGATCATGACGATGGATTCCGTATCCTTATCATTTTGGAACATTTCCAATAGTTCACGGAAGTAAAGTCCTACTACGGGATCACCTCCCATGCCAATAGCGGTAGATTGGCCCATGCCGTTGGCTGTAAGATGGTAAACAATCTCGTAAGTTAATGTTCCGCTACGGCTGATCACTCCGACATTTCCTTTTTTAAAAACGTTGCCGGGTAAGATTCCGGCCAGGCTCTTTTCCGGAGAAATTAGACCGGGGCAGTTCGGCCCGATCAGCATGGCTCCTTTCAGTTGAGTGAAGCGATACGCTTTGATTACATCGAGGGTAGGGATACCTTCGGAGATACAGATAATCAGTTTGATTCCGGCATCTGCGGCTTCCATGATAGCATCTGCCGCATAGCTGGCGGGAACAAAAAGAATGGAGGCATTGGCCTGCGTCTTTTCCACTGCCTCGTACATGGTGTTGAAAACGGGAAGCCCGTCTACGGTGCTGCCTCCTTTTCCGGGAGACGTACCACCTACCACATTCGTACCGTATTCTTTCATTTTCACAGCATGAAAATGTCCGTCTCTGCCCGTAATACCTTGTACCAACAGGCGGGTCGATTTATCAATAAGTATGCTCATAATGTTTCTCCTTTCACAGATTTTACTACCATCAGGGTGGCTTCATTCATGGTTTCCGCTACCTGAAAGCGGTTACTGTCTTTTAATAGTTTCCTGCCGATATTTTCATTGGTTCCCGTCAGTCTTACAATGACAGGGATTTCCGTTTGCAATTGGTCGAAAGCCTGTATCAATCCTATAGCTACATCGTCGCAACGAGTGATACCGCCAAATATATTGATGAAGACCGCTTTTACTTTCGAATCATTCAGCAGTATCTTCATGGCTTCAATCACCTTCACGGGGTTTGAACTCCCACCGATATCCAGGAAATTGGCAGGTGAACCGCCATATAACTTAATCATGTCCATGGTAGTCATTGCCAGTCCGGCGCCGTTTACCATGCAACCGATGTCTCCGTCCATACGTACATAGCTGAATCCTCTTTCTTTGGCTGTAGCTTCGAGTTGTTCCTCCGGTGTAGGTTCGAAAAGAGCATGTATATCGGGGTGGCGGTAAAGAGCGTTATCATCGAACACCATCTTGGCATCAATGGCTGTAAGGGTACCTTTAGCCGTCAACACTAACGGGTTGATTTCAGCAAGCGATGCATCGTTTTCCATGAAGGCTTTATAGAGATCCTGAAGGATGGAAGTCATACGCCTGGCTTGTTCCGCCTGGTCAAAAAGCATGAATGCAAAACTCTGTGCCAGATATTGAGGCAATCCTATCAACGGGTCGATATTATAGCGAATGATTTTCTCCGGAGTGTTGCGGGCTACTTCTTCAATATCCATTCCTCCTGCCGCGCTCATGATAAGCACTACTGAACGCGTGTTGCGGTCAATGGTAAAACTGACATAATATTCAGCTGCGATATCTACAGCTTCGCTGATTAAAATTCGGGTTACAGGAAAACCTTTGATGGTCATTTTCAGAATTTCCCGGGCGTGCTGTCTTACCAGTTCTTCATTGTCAGCCAGTTTTACGCCTCCTGCCTTTCCTCGTCCACCGGTCAACACTTGTGCTTTCACAACTACTTTGTCCACTTCTAACTGCCGGAAAGCTTTTACGGCTTCATCGGGCGTATTGCATAACACATGTCGTTCTACCGGAATTCCATACTGGGAGAAGATTTCCTTTGCTTGATATTCATGTACTTTCATGGATCATGGATTATAGATTAGTATATGTCTCTAACAAATAAGATGGCTAAAAAGTTGTCAAATAAGTGATTAAGAACGAAAATAAGAAAAAGGATCGTTTCTGGTGAATGCTATTTGTTATAAGAAAAATATGATAATAGCGATAAAAAATGACGTGTATTATGAAAAAAACTTGTTTTATACTGTGAACTTTTCTGCCTTTTTGGTTAATTTTGCATATTAATCTCATATTTTAATATTAAACCGTTGGGATTCCTTGTCAGATTCGGAGTCAGGAACCCTTGGATGATAACACACGAACTGTGATGAACAGGAGAAGATTTTATCAACAGAGAAAAACCTCCATGCTGTTTGCCATACTCGTATTTTTTACTCAGGTATGTGTAGCCCAGGCATATAAATATATAAGTATGGAGGATGGTCTGGGCAGTCAGAAAGTTTATCGTATCCTACAAGATTCTTTAGGATATATGTGGTTCCTTACTCAGGAAGGTCCGGACCGTTACAATGGCAAGGAAATCAAACACTATGAATTGACGGATAAGGGACAGAAGCTCAATATGCAGTTTAGCCTGAATTGGCTTTACATGGCTGACGACGGTGTGTTGTGGGGAACTGGACGGAAAGGCCGCATTTTCCGCTATGAACAGGGCCGGGATCGGTTCGAACAGGTGTATATGCCTCCTTTACCGGAAAAGGGAATCTCTTCGCCGAATATTACATATAGCTATATGGATCATTCCAGACGTATCTGGCTTTGCAGTAAGGAACAAATGGCATTGTTCGATACCCGCACAGGAAAGATATCGCAATTATCATCCTGTATAATCAGTAATGTCACTTCTATTGCCCAGATAGATAGGGAAAACTTCTTCATAGGTACGGAGTCCGGGTTGTATCGGGCGGTATTGGATGAGTCTCGTACGTTACTTTCGTGTACACCGGCATATAATCTTCATGCACCGGTGAGCGAGTTATTCT
>NZ_EQ973488.1:259309-268370 GCF_000158035.1 Bacteroides cellulosilyticus DSM 14838 | reverse complement strand
GTCGGTACTTTTAAGCAGGGAGTGTGGATTTGTGATCTTGATACTTCTCAGGAAAATCGGTCGGATGAAACCCTTAGTGACGTGAATATCAAACGTATTATACCCTTTGGGGAAAGGGAAATTCTGATAGCTACTGACGGGAAAGGAATCTATCGTATGAATATTGATACATGTTATGCAGTTCCTTATATTGTAGCAGATTATAATATCCATAATGGAATGAATGGCAACAATATAAACGATGTGCATGTAGACCATGAGGGTCGCATCTGGATTGCTAATTATCCCAGTGGAATAACCATCCGCGACAATCGTTACAGCGGTTACCGCTGGACTCGTCATTCGGTTGGAAACCGCCAGTCACTTGTCAATAACCAGGTGCATGATGTCATTGAAGATAGTGAGGGTGACCTTTGGTTCGGTACCAGCAATGGCATAAGTCTATATAGTTCCGCTACGGGGGAATGGCATTCCTTTTTCAGCACTTTTGATCATGAACTGGAAGATAAGAATCATATATTCCTGACGCTTTGTGAAATCTCGCCCGGAATTATTCTGGCAGGTGGTTTTACCTCCGGTCTTTACCAGATAGATAAACGTGCCCTTACGGTTGACTATATTGCTTCTTCTCTTTTCTTTCATTTAGACCTGCGTCCCGATCAGTACATTCGTGACATAAGGAAAGATTCGGAAGGTAATATCTGGTCAGGCGGTTTTTACAATCTGAAATGTTTTGATCTTAAAAGTGGCAAATCCCGCCTGTATTCCGGCTTGAATTCTATTACTTGCATTCGCGAAAAAGACGATTCTTCGATGTGGATTGGCACTTCGGCAGGACTATATTTGCTAGACAAATTTTCCGGAAAATATCGCAGCATCGATATGCCTGTGGAATCTATGCATATCCATGCCTTGTATCAGGGAGACGATGGTGTGTTGTATATAGGTACCAGTGGTTCCGGGCTGGTGCTTTATAATCCCGAAGAAGAGGCCTTCGCTCAGTATTATACAGATAATTGTGCCCTTATATCCAACAATATCTATACAATTCTTCCTAAACCGGACGGGGATTTATTGCTTAGTACGGAAAATGGAATTGTTCATTTTTCACCTCGTAGAATGTCATTTAATAACTGGACGCGTGAACAGGGGCTTATGAGTGTCTGTTTCAATCCCGGTGCCGGTATTTTGCATAGTAGCGGTCGTTTTGTCTTGGGAAGTAATGATGGGGTCATTGGCTTTCCTTCGGATATGCACATACCGGTCCCAACTTTTTCTCCGATGTTGCTTAGTGATTTGAATATATCCTATCAGCCTGTATATCCTGGTGATGAAGGATCGCCCTTGGAAACGGATATTAACGATACGAAAGTTTTGAAACTTAAATATGAACAGAATACTTTCTCACTGAGGGCTTCCTCCATTAATTATGACTATCCTTCTAATATTTTATACTCCTGGAGATTGGAAGGCTTTTATGATGAATGGACTACACCTTCTTCCAACGGCCTGATGCGTTTCACCAATATTCCTTCGGGTAAATATATGCTTCATGTACGTTCCGTATCTAACGAAGAAAAGTATAAGAGTTATGAACAGCGCAGTATGTTGATTATCATATCTCCTCCGTTGTGGGCTACTCCGTGGGCTATAGCCGGTTATATTATGTTAGCTGTTCTGGTGTGTGTGATTCTGTTCCGCATCATTACACTGAGGAAACAGAAGAGGATTTCGGAAGAAAAGACACGCTTTTTTATAAATACAGCTCACGACATCCGTACACCTCTGACTCTGATAAAGGCCCCGTTGGAAGAACTACGGAACAAAGATATGGTGAATGAGGAAGGTAAGGGACATGTGAGCATGGCTCTGAGAAATGTGGATGTTCTTTTACGGCTTATAACAAATCTTATTAATTTTGAACGTATCAATACCTATTCGTCACATATGTATATTGCCGAATATGAATTAGGTACGTATGTGTCAGGCATTTGTGACACATTCCATGCGTATGCAAACATCAAGCATATCAGGTTGACTTACGAAAGTAATTTTCAATACCTGAACGTGTGGTTTGACAGGGATAAGATGGATTCTATCATGAAGAATATCCTGTCGAACGCCATGAAATATACACCGGAAAATGGGAACATATATGTCAGTGCATCAGAATATGAGGATGGTTGGGGCATTGAGGTGAAAGATACCGGAATCGGTATTCCCCGCAATGAACAGAAAGGACTTTTTCATACCTATTTTCGAGGTAGCAATGCCGTCAACTTGAGGGTTAGCGGTAGTGGAATCGGCCTGGCATTGGTGCATAGGCTGGTGCGTTTACATGGTGGAAAAATAACTATAGAGAGTACGGCGGAACAAGGTACACTGGTAAGAATCATTTTTCCTAAGGGGAACAAACATTTTCGTAAAGCCAGTATCATATCTGCAACTCCGGAGCGATCTATCAGCATGCCGGAAGTTGTTACTCCGGCACTTTCTGCCGTTGAGCCCAAGCAGAGTGATGCTTCTTCCCGACGTATCCTCATCGTGGAGGATAATGACGATTTGCGTATTTATCTGGTGAATACACTTGGTGAGGATTATCTGGTGCAGTCCTGTCACAACGGAAAGGAGGCTCTTGAAATCCTATCCGAGTTTAAGCCGGATCTTGTGTTGTCAGATATTATGATGCCGGAAATGTCGGGAGATGAATTGTGTGCCGCCATTAAGGGTAATATTGAAACATCTCATATTCCGGTGCTTCTGTTGACTGCATTGGGTGATGAGAAAAACATGCTGGAAGGACTGAAGATAGGTGCGGATGATTACATGGCGAAACCTTTCAGCATCAGCATATTGAAGGCGAGTATCAACCGTTTGATTACCAATCGGATCTTATTGCATAAGAAGTATGGCAGTTCGGACTTCGAAACTGAAAAATGGCCGAAAGGGTGTCGGGATACACTTGACTGGAAATTCATAGCTTCCGTCAGGGAAAATGTGGAGAAGAACATGGCCGATCCGGATTTTACGGTAGATATGCTTTGTTCGCTTCACCACATGAGCCGCAGTAGTTTCTATAATAAAGTGAAAGCATTGACTGATTGTTCTCCGGCAGATTATGTACGTCTCATCCGTATGCAGTATGCTGCCCGAATGTTGAAAGAAGGCGAACACTCTATTACGGAAATAGCGGATATGACCGGGTTCTGCGATGCAAAATATTTCAGAGAGGTATTCCGGAAGCATTTCGGGGTCAGTCCGAGCGAGTATAGGGGAAAAGGGACGGCAGAAAAAGAAAATTCAGATTTAAAGCAAGATAATGATGGGAGTGTGTCAAAATGAAGTTTAGAATGCAAATTACATGAATTACACAAATGATTCTTTTTTTATCCTTCTGATAATCAGAACTTATCTGACTTGTTGTTTGCGTAATTCATGTAATTTGCGTTCTTTTATTCTGTTTTGGCACATTCTCTTATATTGCTGCAATGTTTTGTTTGATTGTACTATGGAGTTTTTCTTTCAAGATGTGCACGTCGACCGGTTTAGGTACATAGCCGTTGAATCCGTTCTCCAGAACCTTTTCTTTGTCAGAAGAGAAGGAATATGCCGTAACTGCGATGATGGGTATTGTTTTTGAGAATTTCCGTATCTCTCTCGCTGCTTCATAGCCATCCATTTTGGGCATATTGATATCCATGATGATGACATGTGGCTGAAATTTTTGATATAATTCTATGGCTTCTTCACCATTCCAGGCATGTATCAGATTGTACTCTTTATTAAGAATAGAATCGAATAACAGGTAGTTGTTTTCATTGTCTTCTGCTATTAGGATGACAGGCTTTTGCTGGGGTACTGTTGTGGTAGGATTAACAGCTTCGTGCCGCTTATTATGTTGTGTAGCAATTTCCGGTTTATACGGTATTGTGAACCAGAATGTGCTTCCTTTGTCTTTACCCTCAGATTCAACTCCGATTCTTCCTTTCATCTTTTCGATAATGTTTTTGCAGATGGAAAGGCCCAGTCCTGTTCCTTGGGTGAAAGTATCCACTTTGGTGAAACGCTCGAATATTTTATTCTGATCCTCCTGTGAGATACCCCGGCCTGTATCTTTTACATAAAAATAGAGTTCTTCTCCACGGATTTCATAACCAAATGTGATACTGCCTGTCGAGGTAAACTTGCTGGCATTGACAAGCAAGTTGATAAGTACTTGTGAAAGTCGGTTACGTTCGGTTTGTACATGGCACTCGGTAACTCCGGGAATAAAATTCAGGACAACATTCGGTTGTAGTCTGCGTCGTACTGTTCTTTCTACATCTCTTGCCAGTCCGTTCAAGTCAACGTTCTGGTAATTGAAATCAAGAGTATTTGCCTCTATTTTCGACAGATCCAGAATGTCGCTGATAAGTTGTAGGAGAAGCTGGTTGTTATTCTCTATGATACTGATGAACTCTTCCCGTTCATGTTCATCCTCAGTGGTGGTCAGCAGGCTGGAGAAACCTATGATGGCATTCAATGGTGTGCGTATTTCGTGGCTCATATTAGCCAGGAATGCAGACTTTAGCCGTTCGGATTCCAGAGCTTTTTCTCTAGCTGTTACCAGTGCCTTCTCTTGTCTCTTACGTTCTGTAATTAATAGTAGCGAACCTACCAATGATATCGGATTGCCCTGCTCATCGTATTGATCTACTACCGCATTCGTTTCAAGCCAATCTGTAAATTTTCGTCCTTCCACTTCAGTAATGATGCGAAACTCTTCTTTGGCATGTTGTAATTTTCCGGATGCAAGATTCTTGTGTATCTGTTGCATACGTTCCACATCTTCCGGGTGCATTTTCTGAAAGTATTCGGAGGCCTTTATAATGTGCGCCTGGGGAGTGGACCCTTTTTCTTTAGTGAAATTCATGTGGGCCAGTATTTGTTCTGATTCGCAAGTAATCATATCGCTTTTCAGGTTCCAGCGCCAAGGAATGATTCGAGCCACGCTCAAGGTCATTTCCAGTTTCTTATTGATTTCCCGCAATGCGTTTTCCGCTTCGTTACGTGCTGTGATGTCAACTCCGAAGATATCTATGGTATGCTTTTCGGACGACTGGCAGATAATGAATTCATAGAAGGTGTGAGTCGGCTTAAAATAGTGGGTGAAGGTAATCGCTTGTTTTTCTTTGAATACCATTTTTATAAATCGGGGCAGACAGTCAATCTGTGAAAGCGAATTCTTATTCATATCATTCTCCTCATTTGCTGTAAACAAATTATTGAACAAGCTATTGCCGGCTTGGTACTTTATATCTATTGCCTCTCCCTTTTCATCGAAAGCTACTTTTGCCTGGGTATACGATATCGGCATATTGCACACAAGTGTATTATGGGCACTGAACAAGGCTATTTTCTTTCGCTGAAACAAGTATATTATAAATGCGATGACCACAAGTGAAAGAAGCAGGATTGTTCCGCTGATAATCCACCATCTATATTTTTGCCAGAATGTGAGCGGTTTATTCAGGAATATTGTATTTGACGGACAAAGGTCTGCATCAAGGCCATCCAATTTCAGTTGTGCATAGTTGACGAGCGGGTATGACTTTTTACTATATACGAATGGGATGTCACGTAGCTTTTTTCCCTGGAGCATTTGCCCGATAATGTCAGCTAATGATTTCTCTAGTTCTGCTTGGTCATAGAAGTATCCGCCAATGAATCCTGCCTTATTGATATACGCTCCTCTTAACGCAAATACCGGCTGAGGTGAAGATGCCACTAGCTGAAAATCACCGCTGATGAGTGTAGGCGATCCAAACAGGTTTTTACGTTCATAGAACCAGGTAGAAAATAAGATGCTTGTGGTCGGATCATCTGTCAATAAATATTCTTGTAGTTGCTTGCTGTTTTCTTCTTTACCTACCAGGCGTTCGTATTCGATATTCGGATATTCTGATGCGATGTACGAGTGTATGAGTCGGTCCAGTCGTTGATTCTGATAAAGCTCGTCTGCCGCAAATATAATTCTCTTCATTTGAGGCAACATCCGTATCATCATGTCAATGGTTTCTTTATACATATCCGGGGTTTCAATAAAGGTGAAGTTATATTGTTCTCTGATGTCATTCAGAGGTGCTACTTTATTATCCGCCATATTTATAGAGCGTCCTGTGAAGTAATATTCCCGGGGGGCATAGGTATCTTCATTGGCAATCAATATCATTGGAATATCTCCCCATTCTTTCTGAATGCGATCTCTTAAAGTAAAAGCTATACTGCCTATGAGCACCAGATAATCCGGCTTATTCTTTTCATAACGCTGGAAGATTCCTTCTTCCATTTGGTTGTACAATGAGTCATTTCGGATAAATGTACCATTTATATGTACTAAATCGGCACTAACATCTTCTATTGAAGAAGTTTGGAGCATAATAGGGGTTATAAGCGTTTGACTCCATGGGGCTCCTTCATTATAAGAGTTAATAATAAGTAGTCGATGTTGTTTGGGGACTACGGTTGCATGGGCAATGGATAAACTTAAGTGTAGTAAGACAAAGCAGAGGCTGATTATATGTTTCCAAGATAAAAAAAGTCTCATAACCAGATTATTAAGTATTCTTTTATATTGAATTAATATTAGATATTAATACAAAAATACAAAAGTAAGGTTTCTTATAATTGCTTTTTAACTTTACATTAATAAAGATTAACTATTTCGTTCTGTTATTGTTGTGAGTTGTGGTTTTATCATGCAAAATTATACTAACCATTCTGAGCTTTTGATAGGTCAGTTTTATTTTGTAGAAAATAAGGCTGCTTCATCAGAAACAGCCTTATTCATTTTTGAGGGAGATTTATCTTACCCCTTTACACATTCATGGCATTGGCACTCAGTGCCCCTACTATAGCCGAAGCTACCGCAATCACTATTTTGAGAATTTTATCCCAGATTGACTTTTTCATATTCTTTGATTAAATGATTAGTGATATTTTAACCCAGCGGATTTTCATCCAGTCCTCCCTCGCCGCTACCGGATCCTCCCTGGTCACCGGAAGAGTTGCCACCTGACGAACTTCCGTCCTTGTTTACCAATGCCTCCAAATCGTAGAAGTCAATTTTCTGTCCGGCACGTGTTGCCGTCACATCCGGTCTGATGGTGGTTGATGGTCGGAAATTGATTTTCACGGCCTTAATGTTCTTAGCCGTGCAATCCTCCTTTTTCTCCACTCCGACGGTCCGCGCTGACAGGCTGAACACCCCGAAATCCTTGATGTTCACCGATTGTCCGCCATACAGCTTGTCAATCAGCGCCTCTACAAAGTTGGTGATTACACTTTTGATATCTCCCAAGGTGAGTGAACTTTTCTCCTTCATCACGTACGCCACGTCTTCCAGGTCGGCATTGTCCCCTAACGTTACCAGTTGCGGATAAAACTTTGCCACCGCATCCTCCTTTCGCGGATCTCTCCGCGGAATCTTTTTGAATGGTACTCCCATAATCAATCATTTTTTTAAAGTTAAAAAACAAGGTTATTTAATGATCCTTTTGGGAAAGCTGTCCGAATCCTCTTCTCATGCTTTTCTTAATTTGCTCTGCCATCATGGGCTTGCCGGAAGATTTTCGCTCTTTTCCCCTTTGGACATTGCAAATATACCCCGTTCTTTTCCCTTCCACTTTCCGCTTGAAGCTATTTGAGTTTGTATGAAAAAAAGAGAATCTAAATGAGAAGTAATACCTTCTTTATTCCTTTCTGTTGTCGCTGTAAATGAGTACCTTTATACCATGTAAATCACTAAAAAACAAACTTATGAAAGAAGAAAACTTAGATGAAAAAGTCCCTGTCCGCGCTTATACCAAAGCCGACCTTGCCATGCTTTACAATCCCGGTGTATGTATTACTACCGCTCTACAACTTCTTCGCCGGTGGATTTATGCTAACAGGCAACTGATGGCGGAACTGAAGGAAGCGGGTTATAACAAGAACCGCCATTCTTATCTGCCCCTTGAAGTGAAACTTATATTCAAGTATCTCGGTGAGCCTTAGATAGTTTGAATCCGGCAAATGAAAGATTTGTATTTTTTGTAAATAAAATGCCAATATATGTAACGGGTGATAAGATATGATGTAATGCTGTATTACATATATTCTTATCACCCGTTTCGTTATATGATAACTCACTTCCCGAATCCCTTGTTTACCTCATCATTCTGCAAGTCCACCACTTCATATTCGGTGCTTCCCTGTGCGTTCCTTCTCGTGCGGAATCTGTATTTCTCCAGCGACAGTACCAATGTCTGTATCGCCTGCCTGTTCACCTGTATCTTTCCGTAAATGGCAATCTTGCTGAGTATGGCTGCTGCGGGCATCCACTTCACGCAGGTGTCTTCGGGTTCCGGTTTCCGGAAATATACCAGCAGATTCTCCTCCACCGGATCTTTCATGCGGTGCATTTCGTTGTGCCGGTTCAGTTCGTCTATCTCTTCCCCTTCGTACCAGTATTGATATCCCCCGTTCAGCAACGCGTATGCCTGCGCATATATCCCTTCGTAATTGACGGGTGTTCTGTAATCCATCGAAATGACAGAAGAGGGCAGAAATCGTCTGTTTCCTCCTATATCCTGCAGGCACAGCCGGTTGTTGGTGCTGGCAATGAAGGACGCTCGTCGTATGAAGGATAGTGTCTGCATGTCGTATACTTTTCGTTCTGTGACGCTCTCCTGCGTGATGGTTCTTTTGAGTCCTGCCAGGTCACTGATTCTGGCTCCGTCAAACTCTTCCATATTGATGATGAGGTGCGTGCTTAGCATCAGCTGGTGGTCCTTGTTTTCCGGATTGGCCATTCCGTTCCGGTAATATTCCCTCCACTCAGGTGGCAACAGTCTTCGTATCCATGTGCTCTTTCCCTTTCCCTGCTCTGAGTAGAGTATGATGACGAGATGGTTCACCGCCTCGTCCTGCAATGCGCACGCCAGCATACCCACGAACCACTTTCTGAAACTTTTCTTCCAGAACTCCTGGTCTTCGGTCTGTACGGTTTCTGCCAGCTGTCCGATGTAATCGGTCACTCCGT
>NZ_EQ973488.1:256543-259072 GCF_000158035.1 Bacteroides cellulosilyticus DSM 14838 | reverse complement strand
GTCCCATGGCTTGAGCTTCTCAATGTAGTCCGTGAAAGGATTGAATTCCCTGGGATATGAAGAGTTTACAATCGCCTTCACGTAATCCAGCGAACACTTGATTCCTGCCAGTTGCAGTTCCAGGAATATGGCGTTGTAGCTTGTTGCTCTTACGGGTCGTAGCTTGCCTATCCATTTCTCTGTCTTCTCGTTGAAGTCGAGATACTCCAGTCGGTCCATTATAATGTTCCTTCGGAAATCATAATGCGTTTTCAGGAAATCGAGCAGCTGATGAATCGTGTCGGGCTTCTCCTCTTCCTTGCGCATGTTGGCTTCCGTCGTCCTGTCGGTATAGATGTACGCGTTGTGTATGGGCGCTGCCGCGTTGAACTCTTCACTGCCGAATTTTTCCTGTGCCAGACGCATGACCACTTCCTCTTCCAGACCTTTCGTATAGCACTTGTTTCCCAGTGCGAAGATGAAGCAGTCCCGTTTTCCCGGTTCAAACTTTGATATCCTCTTCACCGCAAGCACCGCCTTGTTGAATTCCATCCTTTCCCAGGGTTCGGCTTCCGCCTTTCCGCCCTCCAGCTCATGACTTATCACTTTATCACTTATCATCTTACCACTTATCACTTTCTCACTTACCGTTTTTTTCCTTCCTGGTCGTGGCTTTTCGGGTGGAATGATATCCGCCAGTGTCTCGTCCACCTCTTTCATGAGTTCTTCATTGAGGTACGCCTTTTCATCGAAAGACGTGAAGAATCCTCTTGATATGTCCTTCCCGCTTCCGTCGACTTCCACATCCAGCAGTTTTTCGTAATATTCCTTGCAGGTGTCATACATTATTCGGTGATGCTTCTCCAAGGTGGAGAAATCCATCCCCGTTTTGGCAAGACTTTCTCTTAGAGTCGTGGCATACTTCGTGCGCATGAATACGAATATCTTGAATCCGTGTGCTTTGGGAGTCAGGAAAGAAGCCAGCGTGTTGGGATCTCCATTGATTTTCTCCCTCAGTCCTTCCAACTTCTCTTCAGGTTGGTCGTCAATATCCAGTAGGATGATGTGTGTATACCTTGTAATACTGTATGCCTGCCTTTTCTCCCTGTATCCCGCTGTAACGGTATAGAAAGGCAACTGTTTTTTCACATTATTCGCCTCTTCCATCTTTCCCTGGCTGACGAGCAGCCTGATTTTGAATATCAGTTTTGCATGTATCCCTTTGGTGATGTTTTCAATAACTTTTCGGAGTGTTATTTCTCCCCGTACATTGCTGAATCCGCTGTATGCGGTAACTGGAATATTTTCCATTTGTTTTTAGTTGTTTAAATCTGCCTTATTGGCGGCACGAAATAGGGGATAATAATCTGAATGGCAAAAACGCCTTTTTAGTGAGAAAAGGCGTTTTTGCACAATTTTGAACGTTTACTTCTTTATTTTTACTTGCTCCTCCTTTTCCTGAAATTCTTTTCTCAGATTAATGATTTCAGTATTAATGCTTTTCAGAGCTAGAACTCCTTTTTCATGCTTTCCTTTTTCAAAGAGTACGATGTGCTCCAGTTTCTTTGCCAGATCCATCGTTCCTTTGATTCCTGCTTCTTTCTTGTGGTGCATAAGCATGTTTATCCATGGAGTGAGGAATTCCTTCCTTTCTTCGGCCCCGACCAGAATCCGTTCTCCAAACGCCTCATTTTCAACTAACAGGATATTGATCCTGTCTTCTTTCTTTTCAATTTCGATGTTGTAGCCATCCTTGCAGTTGAGTTCAATACTCAAGATTGTGTTTTTTTAGTCATAAAATCACAATTTTAGAAGTTAGTAATTTATTTTAAGTTTACTGTACGAAAGCAAAATTAACGGTTCTATCTGTAATATCTGTCATTCTTTTCTGTAAAAGTGAATATTTTCTGTTCTATGTGTTATACACAAAATGGTAAATAGGTATGGAGAGCTACTACCTATTACTTATAGAATGTGTGTAACAAGGTATAAAGAAAAAGTAGGAAAATACGCGCCTATGGGTGTGTATACGCGGGTACATTATTATAAAAGAAACTGTGGGATGAGAGATTGCCGGGACAGAAATGCAAGAATAATGAAATAGGGGATAGGATAGGAGAGTATGGATATGGTGTTAATAATGATTGTCGTAAATGATGGGTGTTTTTTAATCGTTCGTTTAATGTGCGCAAAGATAATGCCCAGAAATGAAACAACAAAATATTCTGATAAAGAAAAATTAAATATTTTCTTTTTGCCTATATATATTACTAATATATAGCCTGTTACCTTTGAAATGAGATTGTAATTTTGAGATTACTTTCTTGTTGAAAGAATCTTAGTATGAAAACAACCTTCCAACCTATCTTTTAAACGAACGATTAAAAGATAATATATCTGTTTAATTAATTAGTTTATAGCTCTTTACCTGCTATATGTCATGGTAATGAACAACTACGGGAAATCAATGGGCAAGAAGAACACAATACTTGCCGTATCTTACATAAAGTGTTCACAAGTGATTGAAATTCAAGCGTATGCAAGAATTTT
>NZ_EQ973488.1:243136-256343 GCF_000158035.1 Bacteroides cellulosilyticus DSM 14838 | reverse complement strand
GGTTCCAGTTGTCCACAACTTGCTGTTTGTCCATGCCTGTCCTTCGGATGTGAAGCGCATCAAATCACAGGTAAGCTATTTGCAATACATTACGGATACCCGTAGCGGTCAGAAGATTATTATCTCCGACAGTGAAATGCAACGCTTTATTGCTGTAGCCGGTACTTACAATGACCATCTCATGTACTTCCAACCGGATGAACTGAATTTGTCCAAAGGTACAAAAGTTCGTATTACGGGCGGTGACTTTGAGGGGCAGGAAGGTATTTTTCTGAAAGTAAAAGGCGCACGTGATCGCCGTGTGGTTATCGAGATACAAGGTGTTATTGCTGTTGCGCTTGCTACCATTCATCCGGATCTCATAGAAGTAATCAAATAATTGACGATCAGCCGTTGCCATTGAACAGCTGATAAATCATAAATTATAAATCATAAATCATTATGTCTCTTTCCGAAGAAACACTTGCTCTTCAGCGTGCAGCGCACGATCTGATGTATTTGGGCATGGACGGTAGTCCTGTCTATAGTGACGACCTTTCCCGTCGTAACGGTGAAGTTTATCGCCTGACTACGGCTTTGTATAATTCCGGTGTCAAAGGCGCTACTGTGGAAGAACAGGCGAACGTTTGTCTTGCTCTTCTGATGGGTTATAGTGCCTCATTTATTGATCACGGTGAAAAACAGAAACATATCCAGGAGGTCTTGGACTGTTGCTGGGATATTCTTGATGCTCTTCCTGTCTCGTTGCTGAAACTTCGTCTGCTCACCGCCTGCTATGGTGAGGTATTTGACGAGCCTTTGGCTGACGAAGGTCGTACTATCATTGCTTCCTGGGATTCTACATCACTCACTGCTGAACAGCAAGAAGCTATTGAGGAGTTCCAGAATGTGGTGGATAATCCTTATCCGTGGGAATATATTGATGAATAAAAGCTGCCTCTTAATAATATGGAAGTTCTAAAAACATTAATTGAAGGTGTTGTAATCATTGAACCTCGTCTTTTTAAAGATGGTCGTGGCTGTTTTTTTGAGTCTTTCAATCAGAAAGAGTTTGAAGAAAAAGTTTGTAAAACGACATTCGTACAAGATAATGAATCCAAATCGTCTTATGGTGTCATTCGTGGATTGCATTTTCAAAAAACTCCTTTTGCCCAAAGTAAATTAGTCCGTGTAGTGAAAGGAACAGTGCTGGATGTTGCTGTTGACATAAGAAAAGGTTCTCCTACTTTTGGACAACATGTAGCAGTTGAGTTAACAGAAAATAATTATCGTCAGCTTTTTATTCCACGAGGTTTTGCTCATGGTTTTTCCGTTTTGAGTGAAGAAGTGGTCTTTCAATACAAGTGTGATAACTTTTATGTTCCCCAAAGTGAATGTGCTTTAGCATGGGATGATCTGGAGTTAAATATTGATTGGAGAATACCGGCAGAAAATGTGATTTTAAGTGAGAAAGATAGAGCACATCCTAATTTAAGAAATAGTGAATGGTTATTTGATTATTCTGAAATTCTGTATTGATATATTGAGGTTGAAAAATAAGTTTATGATATATACTATATGAATAGCGAAAACGAACAACGAGTTTTAGTAACAGGAGGAGCTGGTTTTATAGGTTCTAATCTTTGTGAGTATCTTTTGGCTCATGATTATAATGTTACTTGTTTAGATAATTTTTCTACAGGTAAAATAGAAAATCTACTTCCTCTGTTAAATGAATATCCTGATAATTTCAAGTTGGTTGTGGGGGATATTCGTTGTCTTTCAGATTGTCAGAAGGCAATAGAAGGTGCTGAGTATGTTTTACATGAAGCTGCATTGGGTTCAGTGCCTCGTTCTATAAAAGATCCGGGAACTACGAATGCTGTCAATATTGATGGCTTTTTGAATATGTTGATAGCTGCTCGTGATGCAGGTGTGAAGCGTTTTATGTATGCAGCCAGTTCATCTACCTATGGTGATAGTAAGAGTTTGCCGAAAGTAGAAGATGTAATAGGCCGGCCGTTATCTCCTTATGCTATTACTAAATATGTGAATGAGCTCTATGCGGATGTTTTTGCTCGCACCTATAATATGGAGTGTATCGGCTTGCGCTATTTTAACGTATTTGGACGTCGGCAAGATCCATTTGGGGCTTATGCTGCTGTAATTCCTCTGTTTGTGAAGAAGCTGATAGCTCACGAAAGTCCCGTGATCAATGGGGACGGTGAATATAGCCGTGACTTTACTTATATTGATAATGTCGTCCAAATGAATATGTTGGCGATGACTACTACTAATCCTGAAGCAGTAAATCAGGTGTATAACACAGCGTTTGGTGAACGTACTACTTTAAATCAATTAGTGGACTATTTAAAAGAATTTCTGAGTGATTTTGATTCAGAGATAGCTAATATTGAGGTTACTCATGGTCCAAATCGTTTAGGCGATATTCCACATTCCTTGGCATGCATAGATAAGGCAAAAAAATTACTTCACTATAACCCTAAGTACAGTATGCGTGACGGACTGAAAGAAGCTGTCAAGTGGTATTGGGAGAATATCTGATTGTTTCTCTTTCTTCTTTTTTTTGAATCATTTTAATTTTTATAAATACTGAAAATCTTATGGATACAGTAAAAATAGCCGTAATCGGTCTCGGTTACGTTGGGCTTCCTTTGGCCCGTTTGTTTTCAACTAAGTATACGACTATTGGTTTTGATATGAACCGTGCGCGTGTTGACGCCTTGATGGCAGGACATGATGCGACACTTGAAGTTTCTGATGATTTGTTGCAATCGGCAATAGCTAATGGTTTTAAATGTACTGCTGACATAGAGGATATTCGTGACTGTAATTTTTATGTCGTAGCTGTTCCTACTCCCGTTGATAAAAATCATAATCCTGATCTAACTCCTCTATATGGAGCAAGTACTACTGTGGGAAAAGTAATATCTAAAGGCGATATTGTGGTATATGAGTCTACAGTATATCCAGGCGTAACTGAAGATGAATGTATTCCAGTGGTAGAGAAAGTGTCCGGCTTGAGATTTAATATTGATTTTTTTGCAGGCTATTCGCCTGAACGTATAAATCCGGGAGACAAATTGCATACAGTAGAGAAGATTAAGAAAGTAACTTCCGGTTCTACTCCTGAGATAGGTAAGAAAGTGGATGAGGTATACGCCTCGGTTATTACGGCAGGTACTCATTTGGCTCCTACGATAAAAGTGGCAGAAGCTGCAAAGGTTATTGAGAACTCTCAACGCGATATTAATATTGCTTTTGTTAATGAACTTTCTAAAATATTTACCCGTATGGGTATTGATACGCAGGATGTGCTTGAAGCTGCAAGTACAAAATGGAATTTCTTACCGTTTAAGCCAGGTTTGGTAGGTGGACATTGTATAGGTGTTGATCCTTATTATTTGGCTCAATGTGCACAAACCTTTGGATATAATCCGGAAATTATTCTTGCTGGTCGTCGTATGAATGATGGAATGGGAGAGTATGTAGCTAATCAAGTAGTGAAGTTGATGTTGAAGAAAGGTATTCAGGTATTAAATTCTAATATTTTGATACTTGGCTTTACATTCAAGGAGAATTGTCCAGATGTTCGCAATACGAAAGTGATTGATATCTATAATTCACTGAAAGAATATAATGTGAATATCATGGTGTATGACCCGTGGGTCAATCCTGAAATAGTAAAATATGAGTATGAAATAGAGGTCGTTAATGAACTTCCTTTGAAAAAGTTTGATACTGCTATTTTAGCCGTTGCACATGATGAGTTTTCTCATTTTCAGGTGAAAAAAATGTTGAAGGAGATTAATGTTTTGTTCGATGTGAAAGGTACATTGGATAAGTCGATTATTGATGGGAGATTGTAAAGATAACTTTTTAACTCATCTAATTTTATTTGATAAATTAAAAGCTTTTTGTTGTTTTATAAATTTGTTGTTTTTATGAAGTTATTAAAAAAAGTAATAGATAAAATCAGAGATAAATTTCTTTCAGATGAAGAATATGCTCGAAGAATTGGGGTGAAAATAGGTAAACATTGCTATATTTCAACCCGTCGTTTTCCTTCTGAAGCCTATTTGATAAGTATAGGAGACTATGTACGAATAGCACCTAATACTATGTTTTTCACACATGGTGGATTGTGGTCTATACGAAAAAAGTATAAAGATAAAAATATTGATTATTTTGGTAAAATAATTATAGGTGATTATACTTATATAGGAGAAGGGTGTATGATTATGCCTGGAGTGACAATAGGTACAAATGTGATAATTGGAGCAGGGTCTGTAGTCACAAAAAGTGTTCCTGATAACTGTATGGTTGCAGGAAATCCTATCAAGTATATAGGTAATACGGAAGCATTTTATGAGAAAATAAAGTTGCATAATATTGGAACTTCAGGACTTTCATTTCAGGAAAAAAGAGAAAAACTTCTAAAATTGGAGGAGGATAGCTTCGTTGTGAAACCGTATATTAACTTTCTTCCTAAATAGAAGCATTTCTTGTTGCAGAATACGTGGTGACAATTTTTTTAAGTAGAATATGGATAAAGTATTATTTTTAAATAGGGCAACGGATATTTCTGTAAGCACAGTCTCAGCTTTTTTTTCTAAATTAATGAATAAAGGGAATATATCAACTTGTGCACAGTATCATTTTCCAAATTCATTTCATCAGAAATTATGGAGAATTCTTGGTCTTGTTGGATATAGTGGAAATTTGTGGTTGGGTGATTGGAAAAAAAATCTTAGTAGTTATTCTATAATCATTGTTTGCGCGACTAAAAACAAGGATGTAATCAAGTATTTGTGTAAAAACAAACAGCCTGGTCAGCGCATTATTCTATGGTACTGGAATCCTGCTTTTTGTTGTATAGATCCCGAATTAGTAAAGAATTGGGGATGTGAGTTATGGTCTTTTGATGCAAATGATTGTGACAAATATAATATGTTCTATAATACTACATATTATTTTAAGGATTTGCAATTGCCTAAATCTAAAAAAGAAAAGGTAGATGTTTTCTTTTGTGGCTTAAGTAAAGGTCGAAACAGCTTTTTGTTTACTATACAAAATAGGGTAGAGAAGATGCAATTAGTTCCTTACTTTCATATTGTTGATGAACAGCTTCCTATAGAAGAGCAGAAGCCACGTTTGTCTTATCAAGAAAACTTGGAATATATTTCTTCATGTAAGGCCGTATTAGACATATTGCAAGAAGGACAAGATGGTATGACACTTAGAGTAATGGAAGCTCTATTCTTTCAAAAAAAACTAATAACTAATCAGTTGTCTTTAGTTAAAGCAGATTTTTATCATCCTAATAATATATTTATCATAGGGAAAGATAATTGGAATAATTTGAAGTCATTTATGAGTACTCCTATTGTTCCTATATCGGAAGAAATTAAATATAAATATGACTTCTTTTCGTGGGTCGAACGTTTTGGAGAAAAAGTAAGCTTATGAAAGAATTAATATTAAATTTCTTTTCATTTGGCTTGGCAGTATCTCTAGAAAGATTTTTGTCGTTTTTGTTAATTCCGTTATATGCCAGTGTCTTTTCTGTGACAGAATTTGGTGTAATTGATTTGGTACAAACATTTATAGGGGTAGTGACTATTTTTTGCTTTTTGCAACTTGAAACATCTTTGCAACGTTTCTATTATGAATATGAAGGTGAAGACAAAAAGAAATTTTTATTTTCTATTTTTTCTTTGATTCTTTCAATAACGTTTCTACTTTCACTGGGAGTGGCTGTTTGTGCAGATTATTTAAGCAATTGGTTATGTGAAAATCAACAATATGCAATGGCTATCAGAATAGCAGCCATGCAAATGGTCTTTTCGGTATTATCTACTTTGACTTTGATATTATTACGGTTTGAGAAAAAAAATAAATTTTTCACTTTGGTAGTACTTGTCAAATCTCTTTTATTGATCTCTTTTGTTTATTACTTTGTTTCTGTGATGCATTATGGAATAAATGGTTTTTTTCTTTCTCAATTAATAGCAATAGCTTTATCGTCCTTGTTTTCCCTTTTTTTAGTGCGTAAATTATTCATTTTTCATCTGTCAAAGCCATACCTGAAATTATCTTTAAAATATGCATTACCTCAGTTTCCGGCAAGAGTGGGTAGTGCGACTAATGCTTATGCCAATCGTTTCTTTATTTTAGGATATTTAGATACTTATCATATAGGTCTGTTCTCAATGGCATTAAAAATAGGCTCTATAATGCAATTAATACATCAAACGTTTATGATGGCATGGAATCAGTATATGTTCGAAACTTTAAAAAAGAAGAATCATAAACAAATGTTTATTATATTATACCGTATGACCGTTCCAGCTGTATTCTTCATTTCATTATGTCTATTTTTGTTTTCTGAAGAATTGATTGTAGCTTTTGCTTCTCCTAAATTTGTAGAATCAGCTAGGTATGTAGGTTGCATAGCAATAGCTATTGCCCTTCTAATTGTTAAGGAACTGGTTGATATCGGTCCTAAATATTTATCTAAAACCTATTTCTTATCCATTTCTTTTTTGTCGGCTTTGGGAGTAAATCTGATAAGTTTGTTTTTCTTGGTTAGGTATTTAGAACTGTCTGGTGTTGTTTTTTCAATGGTGTTGACAAATATTGTTCTATTGGCTTTGAGTTGGTTGTTTTCTTATCGGCTTTATCCAATAGAGTTTCCATACCGAACGTTGCTGTTTTCAGCTCTTCCTGCCCTTATAATGGCGATTACTATGATTTATGTGTCAATACCCTTACATTATAGAATAGTAATGTTGTTTTTGTTAGCTGGATATTATTCTTTGCTAATTTATAAAGGTGGTGTTCATTACAAAAAGACTATATGCTCTATTTAATGGTTTTTCTTTTTTCAGCTTTTTGTGTATATCAATATGATATAAAGAAGAAAAAAGCATATCAGGTACTATCTTACAGATTATTGTTATTAATAGCTATTGGAGTGGCTGGATGTCGATGTGTTGTGGGGGGAGATACAGTTCGCTATATGCGATATTTTGAAGAATATCCTTCGCTTTTTGAGGTCAATATCTTTTCTTATGCTTTATTTGATCCATTATGGTTGTTATTGAATAGTGCGATAAAAATAATTTGGGATGATTTCTTTTTCTTTCAGTTCGTGCATGCGATTTTATTGAATATTCTTCTTTTTTACTTGATAAAGAAATATTCAGGTTATAAGTTTACTGTTGTTTTCTTCTATTTTTCATATTTATATTTGTATTATAATATGGAAATACTTAGAGAAGCACTGGCTATTGCTATTTTTTTGTATGCTTTGCGCTTTTATAAAAGTGGAAATTGGGGAAAATATTACCTAATGGTATTTGTCTGCTTTTTATTTCATTCATCAGCTGTTGTTACCTTTTTTATTCCATTATTTCGTTATGTGAGATATTCATTTTTTAAAGTATTTTTGTTAGTGTTGATTTCGATTGTAATATTCAATTATTTGTCACCTGTCTTAGAGGTACTTATGATGAATCCTATGATGGTGCAGAAATTTGAATTGTATAAAGATGCCAGTTTGAATACAAATGCCAAAATATTGCATATACTAATTTATGTTTTCATTCCTATGCTTGTAATATACATAAATAATACGAAGCTAAAGAATAGTAATTCTTGGGGGAATGAATTCTATATGACATACTTTTTCTTTGCATCATTGTCTGTAGGAAATACGGCTATAGGCAACAGATTTATGAATTATATTATACCTGTTCTGTTACTTTATTATGTGGAATTTTTATTTTTAGCCTTGAAGTGTTGTTATTTTAAAAAGTGAAAGTATTGTTTTTTATTATAGCAGTATGTATGCCGTTAGGGTTGAAATTTTCAAGCTATTTTAAAGATACTTCGTATGCGGTTCCTAATACTATAAACTATTTTAGATGGTTTCCATATACAAATATTTGGGAGCGCAACGATGTGGAACAACAGCAAATTATTGAAGAACGAATAAGCTATGTGGATGCTTTAATGTTTTATTCAGACTGACAATTAAGATGAAAACTCTCTTTCTTATAACTACCTTGGACCAAGGTGGCATTGAAACCTATCTACTAAGATATTTGGAATACTATCAAGAACATGAAGCTATTGTGATTTGTAAATCGGGTGGTTTTGGAGAACTTTATCCCCAATATGCCCGAATGGTAAGAGTCTTGCCTATGCGCTTTTCTTATATTTTAGGAAAGCAATATTATAGATTTTATAAATTACTAAAGAATGAAGGGATAGATACGGTTTGTGATTTTACAGGGAATTTTGCAGGGTTGCCTCTTGGGATAGCTTGGTTGGCAAGAGTAAAAAAGAGAATTGTATTTTATCGTGGTTCTACAAATCATTTTAAAGAGACACCTTTTCGTTTACTCTATAATGCTGGTATGAGAAGATTGGTCTTGGTTTTTGCTACTAAGATACTCTCAAATTCAGTGGCAGCACTTGATTTCTTTTTTCCAAAACGTAACAGGATATCAGAACGCTTTGAGGTTATCTATAATGGAATGGATATGAAAAAGCTATCACAGCAGGGAAAGAAGCAGTTACTCCAAGAATTCAGTTTGCCTTCTGATGCTTTCATTGTGGGGCATACCGGACGCTGTAATGAGGCAAAGAATCATGATACTATTTTAAAAGTTGCTTCGGAACTTTGTCACAGGCATAAAGATATCCATTTTGTATTAGTGGGTAAGGGAGTGAGAGAAAAATATGAAATGATAGTTCAGCAAATGGGATTGGATGGACAAATTCATCTGTTAGGTTATAGAAGTGATGTACTTCGTATCCTTCCATTATTTGATTTATATTATTTCCCGTCTTTAACAGAAGGGCAACCTAATGCTTTGATTGAGGCTATGGCTACGGGATTGCCTTTTGTGGCTTCTGACATAGCTTCAATAAAGGAATCGGTTCCTGTAGAAATGTATTCTTTACTCCTTTCTCCTTGTGATGCAGAAAAGGCTGTAAAAGTAATAGAACGAATCTATAAAGGGGAGGTCAATAGAGATAAGTATAGGTGTAAGGAGTGGGCACAGAAATGTTTTAATGCGGATGACTTATTCGCTAAATTTAGAAAAGAGTTATAAGATTATATTCTATGGATTTAGTTTTTTGTACGGAAGCACGTTTGGTGCGTAGATCTTCAGGTTTGGTATATAGTATTGATGGAGGTCTTACGAATAATTTGTGGCAACGTTATTTGTGTAAATTTAATCATGTGTATGTGATGGCACGTGTGCTTTCTGATGATGATTGTCCAATAAACGATAAGTATTTAGCATCGAGTGAACGTGTTTCATTTATAGATTTGCCGTATTATTTGGGGCCTATACAATATTTAAAGACACGGAGAAAACTCAATAAGATAGTTGCAAATAGTTTAATGCCTGGCTGTGTTTATATTTGTCGGGTTCCTGGAGAAATAGGAACACTTGTGGCGGACCATTTGAGAAGATGTAAGATACCTTATGGTGTGGAAGTAGTGGGAGATCCTTGGGATGTATTTGCCCCTGGAGCCGTCAGACATCCATTTCGTGTTTTTTTTCGCTATAGAGGGACTTATGATTTGAAGCGGACTGTTGTCCGTGCAGCCGCTGCTCTGTATGTTACGGAAAATCAGTTGCAAAAGCGTTATCCGGTGAACAATTCTGTATTTAGTATTTCTGCGTCAGATGTACAGATTAGTTCTCGGAATTTACCGTCCTCAGAAAAAGTCTTGTATAAGAAAGAAAAGTATAATCTTTTGTCAGTAGGTTCTTTGGAACAAATGTACAAAGCACCGGATGTGGTGTTGGAGGCATTGGCGTTATTAAAGGATAGAGGGGTGTATTGTAGGTTAACATGGTTGGGGGAAGGCAAAAATAAAGGAGAAATGCAAAAGTTGGCATCGGCTTTACATATTACTAATGATGTGAACTTTAAGGGAAATGTAAGTCGAGAAGAAGTGGATGAAGAATTGAAGAATTCTGATCTTTTTCTGTTAGTGTCACGTACTGAGGGGTTACCACGCGCCTTAATAGAGGCAATGGCTATGGGGGTACCATGTATTGGAACCCAAGTGGGCGGTATACCGGAGTTGTTAAATAAACAAATGTTAATTCGAGCTGGTGATTCATTGGCTTTGGCAAATAAAATTGAATTCTTACTGACCCACATAGATATGGCGAACAAGGAAGCAAATAGAAACTATGAATTTGCCAAAAACTATTATGATTCTGTTCTTCAGCAAAGGAGAGAGTCATTTTATCAATACCTTATCTCTATAGTGAAATGAATCCTTTCTCTTTTCAACATAAATTAGGACGTATAATTCTGTCGTGGATACAACACTACAATCATGAGAAATACTGGAAACGTCGTGCTGTTGTGACTAATCCTCAAGATAAGACAAATCTGTTGCTGAAGCTTTACTATCTTTATTATATAAAGAAAACTGATGCTTATCATAATTGCTCATTCGGTACTAATATAAATGCCGGTGCTTTTTTTGCTACTTCTCCGCATCTTCCTCATGGACCTAATGGTATTATAGTGGGGCATGATGTGTGTATTGGTGAAAATATAATTATATATCAACAGGTCACTATTTCTCAAGGGGGAGTTGTAATAGGACATAATGTAATACTTGGTGCTGGTGCAAAAATTCTTCCGAATGTATGCATCGGCAATAATGTAAAAGTTGGAGCAAATTGTGTGGTAGTGGAGGATATACCCGATAATGCTACAGTAGTATTACCCAAGCCACGGATTATATTGAAACAAGGATAACAGTGTAGATAAACTTTATACAAATGAGAAATAAAAAGTTGTTTTATATCGTAACTACTATTCCTTTATCATTGAATTTTTTTAGGGGACAGTTGGCATATTTAAGTAACAATTTTGAAATTGTTGCTATTTCTTCTGATAGAGATGCCCTTGAAAAATTTGGTGAGACGGAAGGGATTGAGACACACTGCATTCCGATGGTGAGATCAATATCTCTTCTGCATGATTTTAAAAGTCTTATAAAAATCATTTCTTTTTTTAGAAAAAATAAGCCGGATATCGTTCACGGCAATACTCCTAAGGGAAGTTTTTTGTCAATGATAGCTGCCAAACTAACTGGTGTACCTGTAAGAATTTATATGTGTCATGGGCTTAGATACCAAGGATATAGTGGTTTTATGCGGTCTGTTTTAAAAATGATGGAGCGTATTTCGTGTTATTGCTCAACAGAAGTTCTTTGTGTGAGCAATGGGGTGAAAGCAATATTGATAACTGATAGAATTTGTAGGGTAGCCAAGCTAAAAGTGGTAGGAAATGGAAGCTCTAATGGTATTGATGTTACTAAATTTGATAGGAAAATGATTTCAGCAGAAGTCCTTTCCTCTGTTGCGGATTTGGATGATAAGTTCGTTTTTGGTTTTGCTGGTCGTATTGTGAAAGATAAAGGCATAAATGAATTGGTATCTGCATTTAAAAGAATAACTGATCTATACCATGATATGATTTTGATATTAATTGGTCCATTTGAAGACGATAATCCGATAGAGGAAAATACTAAAACTGAAATAGATTTGAATCCTTATATTCATTATTGGGGAAATCAAAAGGATGTCCGACCATTTATGTGTGCTTCAGATGTCTTTATCTTGCCATCATATAGAGAAGGTTTTGGTATGGTGCTTATGGAGGCAGGTGCCTTGGGGGTTCCATGTATAACAACGAATATTACCGGTTGTAATGAAATCATTCAAGATGGTGTGAATGGTAAGATTATTCCTCCACGTGATGAAAATGCTCTCTATGAAGTAATGAAATGGTTTTATGAGCATCGAAATGACGAAGTTAAGAAAATGGCGGAACGAGCCAGACCCATGATAGTGGAACGGTATGAGCAGCATAAGGTTTGGGAAGCGCTGTTGGCAGAATATCAATTGTTGTCTAAATGAATATGTATTCTTTCTTTTTAAAACGATTGATAGATTTTATAGTCGTTTTTGGGGTGTTGGTTATTATTTGGCCGATATTATTAATCATGACTCTTTGGCTACATTTTGCAAATAGAGGGGCTGGAGCTTTTTTTACTCAGGAACGTCCAGGCCAGTATGGTAAGATTTTCAAAGTCATCAAATTTAAAACGATGACTGACGAACGTGATGAAAATGGTGATCTATTACCAGATGAGAAGCGTTTGACAAAAATAGGAAAGTTCATCCGTTCCACTTCAGTAGATGAACTTCCTCAATTATTCAATGTTTTGAAAGGTGATATGTCTCTGATAGGTCCCCGTCCCTTACTACCCCAATATCTTCCTCTTTATTCAAAGGAACAAGCTCGCCGCCATGAAGTTCGTCCGGGTATTACGGGATGGGCTCAGGTGAACGGACGCAATGCTATCAGTTGGACAAAGAAGTTTGAACTGGACGTATGGTATGTGGATCATTGTTCTTTTCTGCTGGATTTGAAAATTATATTTTTAACAGTGAAAAAAGTCTTTGTACGCGAAGGTATCAGTTCTGATACTTCAGTAACAATGGAACCTTTTATCGGAAATAACTGAAATATTAGATAATGTATTTATATGGTGCCAGTGGTCATGCAAAGGTGATCATTGATATTTTACGTGCAAATAATGAGAATGTTGAAGCGTTGTTTGATGATAATGAAGCGATCCATAGTCTTCTTGGTTATCCCGTATTATGTTCTTCGGAAGTCCGGGGACCGCTGATAATCAGCATTGGAAGTAATAGTATCCGCAAGAAAATAGCAGAAAGTCTGAATGTGACTTTTGGTAAAGCTTTCCATCCTTCAGCAATTATATCCGAAGAATCTGAAATAAGTGAAGGCACGGTGGTGATGCAAGGCGCGATAATACAATCGGATGTCTGTCTTGGTAGACATTGTATAATCAATACCGGTGCTTCGGTGGATCATGAGTGCGTGATTGAAGATTATGTACATATTTCTCCTCACTGCACTCTTTGCGGTAATGTCTCGGTTGGAGAGGGTACTTGGATTGGTGCTGGTTCAACTATTATTCCAGGGGTGAAGATTGGGAAATGGAGTGTGATAGGTGCCGGTTCTGTTGTTACAAAAGATATTCCGGATAATGTTCTGGCTGCGGGTAATAGATGCAGAATTATAAAAAGTTTATAATCGTTTTCTTTTAATCATAATAATTTAA
>NZ_EQ973488.1:223908-242489 GCF_000158035.1 Bacteroides cellulosilyticus DSM 14838 | reverse complement strand
GGCTGTTGTATGAAGTAACTTGTAGTTTATTGTAGACGGGTTTCTACATAATTGTGGAAAAAATACTCAAAATAGAAAAATATTTTTATGCCATTCTGGATGTAAATATTTGATATATAGTGTTATCCTGCTCCGAAACTAACTTTGGCATACGTCTTGCATTATATTATGTGAGAGCTAACAAGAAATGTTTAACTTAAACAATTAGAATTATGAAAAAGTTATTTTTAGCAGTAGCATTGGTAATGGGCTTGGGTACTTCAGTGGCATTTGCTAACAACATGGTATCAGATGTTGAAATCGCAACGATGATCAACGAGTTTAAACCGATTGATGTGAAGGAACTTCCGCAGGCCGTTCAGGATGCCATCAAAGAAAACTACTCGGAAGCCACCATCAAAGAGGCAGCCGTTGAAGTGGCTGAGGATGGAACCAAGACTTACAAGGTAACGTTGGTGGATGCATCCGGTACGGAGAATCCAGTTCTTTTCAATGAAAAAGGAGAGGTTCAGAAGTAATAGGTCTTTATTAATATCATATTAAAAGGGGAGGGGCAGAAATTTGATTTACTCATATCTGCTTCCTCCCTTTTTGCTTTTATTTACTTTTGTGTTTTTTACATCGGTAAATTGGCGATTACGTCTTTTGAACTTACGGGTAATTTATCCTCTTGTCCCATATTTACGAATACTGTGGCGCAGAGTACTGTCCATTGGTCGCCATAAGTCATGGTACTGCTGTGGTTATAACCTAAACAATGTCCATATTCATGGAACATAGCTTGCCGTGCATAGTTGTGCGGATTAGATCCCAGCGGTGTTGCGTCAAAATAGACTCCGGTGTAACAATAGTCTGCCAATCCGTAGGTGGTACCTCCTCCCAGACCACCAACACCTGATACGCGACCTAATACGAGGCCTCCATGACTGCGGATTCTCTGGCGTAATGCATCCAGGTTGATGGCATTTCCTCCGTTGTCCTTCAGTTTGCCTTCGTATTTATTCATTTCTGTGTTAAACTCTTCTGAAGAGAACATGAAAGCCATATTGGTGGCCAATGCTACCCCGTGACGACATAATAATGGATTCATGTGCCGCCAATAAGCGTGTCCGTTGTCGGCTGAATAAGCTGAGAAACGAATGAACCATCGACTGTCTATCTGCTCTATCTTCTTCATGTATGGATCTTCCGTCCGGATAACAAGCGTAACATCGTCACCGGAAAGTTCCGGTTGTGCAGGTATTACTATCTTTCTGCCGCTACTGGTGGTGAATGTTCGGTCAGAGCTTACGACGGGCAACGGGAAAGTGGCTTCCATGAAAGGATAAATCAGATCGAAATGTGCCAATTCAAGGAATTCGGTACTGATTTTATTGAATCGACATAAAATCGTCACATCATGAATAGCAACAGGTGAGAAGAATTTAACCAGTAATTGATGTTCATCCGAGATGGACACTTGCAACGGTGCGTTTACATAAAAGGAACGGTGCTTACTATTATAGAAGATGTCTCGTGGCTCGTTGGCTAAAAACATTGTGTCGGTACGGAAGCGGGAGAAATCTTCTTCACGGATATAAAGCAACCCGTCCAGGCTTTCCGGGTGCCGGTAATCAATGCTGATGTGGGAGATACGACCTGCTTCGATTTTGCAGTTGCTGAAGCGGTATTTGTGTACAAACGATGTACCATCACTGCGGTTTGACTCGATCGTTACGAATCCGGAAAGTGCCTCTTTACTTGGCAATGAGTAAAATGAACGATTTTCCGTGATGTCATAAGATTCAATGCTTTCCGTACCGGAGTATTCACCACTTGCACTGAGACCGGCATATATTCCTTCGGCATCGTCAAATGTGATGTCGATTTTGCGTATAAAGCGCCACATATAATCGGACGAGACGTGCAGGTCTATATCAACTTTGCCTACGCATCTCTCCAATGTCACAGTCTGCGACTCCGCAGTTTGCTCTTTGCCAATGTGTACTTCTATTTTTTTATAGAAATAAACATCATCAAGAGGGGCTTTTGCAACCTGATTCAATAGCCAGATATCTGACAATTGCTCGGGTTCTTTGATAGTCGCATTTGATTCCGGATTCGTGGTGGCTAGGAATACAACCGTATAGTCACCGTATCCCAATCCTTCAATGGTCAGTTTGGAGAAGTCGGCCTCCAGCTTTTGATACAGCGGTTTGAGCATTTCTCCCCGATCATTGGCAATGGCATACCACATGCGGGCGATTTGTTCAGGTTCACCGTTGCGTGTCTGTATGGCAGAAGTGTCATCTTCCTGCAATCCAAGAAGAAATGTTACCTGACCGGGGGCAGGCGGCATGAGCCCGTATTCCTGCTCAAGTTCGCCTGAACAGTTGGTCAGTAGCAATGCCAGAAATAATAGTATGATTTTTGCAATCTTCATAGAATTCCTCCTTTATTTTTTTACACAACGTAAGGATGCAAATGCTTCCATCTGCAATTGTCTCTCGGCAATAGCAGTTGTTTCCTTGCCTTCAAACGGTAACCAGTAAGTCCATGCATAACCACCGGGACAGCCGTTGCGTTCGCTTGTCCATAACACGGCTCTTTTTCCGAAAGACGGATTATTGGTTGTAGACTTGTCACCTTTTCCGCCTGCCAAAGGGATAATAAGGTAACGTCCGGTATCTTCAGAAGTAAATTTCACATAGTGTTGCGTTCCTGTTACACTGGTTGGAGTAGTCAGGGTTCCTTCGCCAACGTGGAGTGTAGCGGTTATTTTTTCTCCGTTTCCTGCTATATAAGTGCCGGGAATTTCCTGATTTTTGGGGAGAAGAGAGTTTAGTTCGCTGCGGGTTGGCACACGGTAACCTTCCGGACAAGGCATATGGGTATCGTTTTGCCAAGGTATGTCGGCTGTTTGATTACCCAGATTGTTTGAGGGGTTATATCCTTGCCAGGGGGTGTACATATACTTCCGTCCATACTGGAACAAACCACCGATACTGCTGACCCAGCCATTACGGTACATCTCTTCAACGGTAGTACCGTCTAAGGGATATACTTGGTCTTCCAGATCCCGGCTGCGTGCATTGAATGCCATCCAAATGCTGCCACCCATTTCAACGGTCTCGATCTGCTTGTCGCTCGGAGCCACACGAATCTCTACATAATCATAAGAGCCGCTTAGCAAAGCATTTTTTAAATGTACCAGAATTGTATAGCCCAGTCGGCCACTACCTTGTGCGGCCACTGATACATTGAATGCTGATACTATGCCTTCTGTCTCTTCAGATACCGACATCTCACTGAGATTCACGCCACTGTCAGTGCCTTCAGTGGCTGATATATCAATTCGGGTGTCGGAAACAAATGCCAGTTTCATGTCACTGACTCCTGTGGCGGGTACCTCTACTATATTATTCTCATAATCCACAGTTACGCCTTCCGGGATTTTGGATTGGGAAGCATTAAGCAGGATACGATGCTCTGTATCAGGTTTCCCGATAATTGTTTCGCCTTCTTCCCAGGGTTTGATTTCGAAGATTCCTTCTACTGTGGCACCTACGTTGAGTACTGATAGTTCGTAAACCTTATTACGCTCTATACTTGGCAATTGCATCTTGAGACTGATGGGAATTTCATTGTATGTACCACGCAGGATAATATTAACAGGACGTTTGCTTTCGAAAATGCGGAAGATTCCCTGTTGTTCTCCACCGAAAGCTGGATCAAATTTTTTTAAGTAACTTACTGTTTTATCTGATGCGGAAGCGTTTTCAATGAACGGATATGTTTCAGCCGGAGCATCCTTTACGATTATTTTCTTTGATTAATGTTTTGCTGTCTGCTGTAGTATTCAGGTCTATACGGGCTACACCGCGTTTCATGCCAACGTTAATTTCCTGATTGCTGCGTGTTTGGGGAGTACTTTCCAATTCAACAATTGCAGCCATAAAGTCAGGAGCTGAATTATTGTGCAGTTCTTCGCCGATGGTCATATTGCGGAATTCTTCTTCGGTAATACCTTCTTCCTGAACCGGAAGTGTCACTCCGGTGAGGAAGTATAGCCGTGATCCACTGAGTGCGGAAATACTGGACTGGCCATTGGATTCGGGGGTTAATTGTTGCGTCTTGTACAAGTTGCCATCGCTGAACTGGAAAACTGACACATCCCGTAATTCCTCAGAAGAATCTGAACCGGAAGTCGTAATTCCTTTCACTACTAATGAATAAGTTTGTTGTTTGCCTTCTCCCTCAAACGATGCGTCATCTGAGCAGGCGCCTAAAAACAACGTTCCCAGCAAGGCGGGAACAATGATTTTTTTGTAAGAGTGATTCATGTTTTTTGTAAAATGTTATATTGAATATTGATAGTTTCTTCGGACCTTTTTCCGAAAGCGGGTGCAAAAATATATAATTTTTCAATATGAGAATTCTTTAGTACCGGGTTTAAGATATTCTTCTTTTTATGAATATCATGTAGAAACATAAAAGTAGTTCGAAGTTTACAACTCGAACTGTGGGAGGGGGAGCAAATATCTATAAAGCGAATGCGGGTACCTTCACAGGCACCCGCATTTGCTTTTATGACTTATTCACTACAAAGCATTATTTTATTCTTTTGTAGCCATATGCTGGAAGTTCGTTTAGTTCTTCTTCGATGCGCAACAGTTGGTTGTACTTAGCCATGCGATCGGAGCGGCTTAACGAACCGGTCTTGATCTGCCCGCTGTTGGTTGCTACGGCGATGTCGGCAATAGTGGCGTCTTCCGTTTCACCGGAGCGGTGGGAAGTAACCGTGGTATAGCCGTGGCGGTGAGCCATTTCGATAGCATCCAGCGTTTCGCTGAGCGAGCCGATCTGGTTGACTTTAATGAGGATAGAATTGGCACAGCCCATAGCAATGCCTTTGGCAAGGAACTCTACGTTTGTTACAAACAAGTCGTCTCCTACCAGCTGGCAACGATCGCCGATACGTTCGGTCAGCTTCTTCCAGCCGTCCCAGTCGTTTTCGCTCATTCCGTCCTCAATAGAGTCAATCGGGTATTTATTAATCAAATATTCCATGTAATCAATCTGCTCATCTGCAGTACGCTTCTTGCCTTTCTCACCTTCGAAGATAGTGTAGTCGTACACTCCATTCTTATAGAATTCAGAGGATGCACAGTCCATACCGATTTTTACATCTTTACCCGGTTCGTAGCCTGCTGCTTTGATAGCTGCCATGATGGAATCCAGTGCATCTTCAGTACCGTCCAATGCAGGGGCAAAACCTCCTTCATCTCCTACGGCAGTGCTCAGACCGCGGTCGTGCAATACTTTCTTCAAGGCGTGGAATACTTCAGTACCCATGCGCAGGCCTTCACGGAAAGAAGGTGCACCTACAGGGCGGATCATGAATTCCTGGAAAGCAATGGGAGCGTCGCTATGTGAACCACCATTGATGATATTCATCATGGGGACAGGCATAACGTAAGTATTTACTCCGCCGATATATCTGTATAAAGGTATGTCGAGGTAATTTGCAGCAGCCTTGGCTACAGCCAAAGAAACGCCCAGAATGGCATTGGCACCCAATTTTGATTTAGTAGGAGTACCGTCCAGTTCCAGCATCTTCTTGTCAATGGCACGTTGTTCCAATGCCGACCAGCCGATGAGGGCCGGAGCGATGATAGTATTTACGTTTTCTACGGCTTTCAAAGTTCCTTTGCCACCGTAGCGTTTCGGATCTTTATCGCGTAATTCCAGTGCTTCATGTTCACCGGTTGAGGCGCCTGATGGTACGGCTGCACGTCCCATAACACCACATTCCAAAACTACGTCCACTTCTACCGTGGGGTTACCGCGTGAATCGAGTATCTCGCGGGCTACAATCTTTTCAATTTTCATAATTATCTTCTTAATTTAAACAATAGTTTTCCAGGGATAATGCACTTTCAATGGCGTCGTCTGTCAGGGAGAAGTCGATCAGGCGTCTCAACTCCTTCAGTTCATCCGGATAGAGGGCGCAATAAAAACCTTTTACCGGCATCCGGAGAAATATCTTGCGGGCGTTCTTCATGTCCTTGTTCAACTCTTGATAATATTCGCCGTCGATAGAGTTGATATATTGGCAGAAATGTTCGAATTCATCTTCCGTGAAGGTGAAGAAAAGATTGCCGAACTCTACATGGTAGGCGTGGCACTTAGTACAAAAGGAGATAAAACCGTTTGTTGTCCGCTTCAGTATTTCTTCCATAAGCTGATTTTTGTTTGCTGCAAAGGTCGCACAAATGAGGCGATGGGGCAATACCTACAAATAGTGAATATCCTTTTCGTGAATACTTATATATTGTTATTTGCAAATTATATCATATTGTCATCTATAACCTCGTATTCTCCCTCCTGTAATCTTTATTACTTTCCTTTTGTAATCTCAAGTCTTTTTGTATCTTTGTTCCCGACCCCAAATCTATTACAAAATGAAAGTACTAACTATCCATGATCTGAAAATTATCAAGAAAAGGGCAGAAGGCACGCTCTTGCTACGCGAAGAAAGCAATGAGACGGTTGCGGCGCAATGCTGTGGGTTGGCATTGGGAACCGAGCATCTGCAAATTCTGATCTGTGGCGGTACAGGTTGCAAGGCATCCGACAGCCACATTATTGCTGAACGTCTTCAGCAAGCACTCGAGAGAAATAATATTGCCGACAAGGTGGACATTATCACTACCGGTTGTTTCGGCTTTTGTGAAAAGGGACCTATCGTAAAGATTATCCCTGATAACACTTTCTATACCCAGGTGGTTCCTGATGATGCCGACGAGATAGTCAGAGAGCATATTATCGGGGGACGGAAGATAGAACGGCTGCTCTACATCGATCCGAAGACGGAGAAGACCGTCAGTGACTCCAAGCACATGGATTTCTATCGGAAGCAGATGCGCATCGCTTTACGTAACTGTGGTTTTATTGATCCCGAAAACATTGAGGAATATATTGCGCTGGATGGTTATATGGCATTGGCAGATAGTCTGCTCCATAAAAAGCCAGAGGAAGTGATTGACGTGATAAAACGTTCCGGACTTCGCGGACGCGGTGGTGGTGGTTTCCCTACCGGACTGAAGTGGGAGTTTGCCAATAAGCAGAAAGCCGACATGAAATATGTGGTGTGTAATGCCGATGAAGGGGATCCCGGTGCTTTTATGGATCGCTCCATCATGGAAGGTGATCCGCACTCCATTGTTGAGGCTATGGCAGTTTGCGGTTATTCCATTGGTTCTCCGAAAGGATTGGTTTATATCCGGGCAGAATATCCGCTGGCCATACAAAGATTGAAAATTGCTATTGCCCAGGCACGTGAATACGGGTTGCTGGGAAAGAATATATTCGGTACGGATTTCAGTTTTGATATTGAGATACGTTACGGAGCGGGAGCATTCGTATGCGGTGAGGAAACTGCGCTTATCCACTCTATGGAAGGAAAGCGCGGTGAACCTACCTTGAAACCTCCTTTCCCTGCCGAAGCCGGTTATCTGGGCAAGCCGACCAATGTGAATAATGTGGAAACGCTTGCCAATATTCCTATTATCTTGACAAAGGGAGCGGAGTGGTTTTCTTCTATCGGTACGGAACGTTCGAAAGGGACTAAAGTATTTGCCCTGGCCGGTAAGATTAACAACGTCGGCTTGATAGAAGTGCCAATGGGTACGACACTGCGTGAGGTGATTTATGAAATTGGCGGTGGCATTAAGGGAGGAAAGAAATTCAAGGCGGTGCAGACGGGCGGACCTTCGGGGGGATGCCTGACAGAAAAGCACCTGGATACACCGATTGACTTTGACAACTTGCTGGCGGAAGGATCGATGATGGGATCCGGTGGTATGATTGTAATGGATGAAGATGATTGCATGGTTTCTGTATCACGTTTCTATCTTGATTTTACGGTGGAAGAATCATGTGGAAAATGTACCCCCTGCCGTATTGGTAACAAGCGTCTGCTGGAAATGCTGAACAAGATAACCGAAGGACGAGGCACGATGAAAGATCTGGATGCACTCTCTACATTGGGAAAGGTGATAAAGGATACCGCCTTGTGCGGGTTGGGACAGACTTCACCCAATCCGGTACTGTCTACGCTCAATAACTTTTATGATGAATACGTAGAGCATGTGAGGGATAAAACCTGCCGGGCGAAGCAGTGCAAAGCATTGCTGACTTATACCATTAATCCGGAACTATGTATCGGTTGCCATCTTTGCTTTAAACATTGTCCGGCGGATGCCATTCTGGGTGATGTGCGCAAACCGCATGTCATCAATCCGGACAAGTGCATTAAGTGCGGCATGTGCATGGCACGCTGTAAATTCAAAGCAATCAATGTCTGCTAAAAACTACTGCTATGGAAGAAAAACAAATAACCCTGCAAATAGACCGCCATTATATTACCGTACCCGAAGGCTCGACTATCCTGGAAGCCGCACGGAAAATCGGTATAGATATACCTACCCTTTGCCATATTGATTTGAAGGGGACTTGCGTTAAGAATAATCCGGCTTCGTGCCGTATCTGTGTCGTGGAGGTGGAAGGACGCCGTAATCTGGCTCCCGCCTGTGCTACCCGTTGTACAGAAGGAATGGTGGTGCGTACCAGTACCCTGCGTGTGATGAATGCCCGTAAGGTGGTGGCTGAACTGATACTTTCGGATCATCCGAATGATTGCCTTACCTGTCCGAAGTGCGGCAACTGTGAGTTGCAGACTTTGGCATTACGTTTTAATATCCGGCGGATGCCTTATAATGGTGGGGAACTTTCGCCTCGTAAGCGTGAAGTCACTTCATCCATTGTGCGGAATATGGATAAGTGTATATTCTGCAGACGTTGCGAGAGTGTATGCAATGAAGTGCAGACGGTAGGCGCCTTGGGAGCCATTCGCCGTGGTTTTAATACTACGATTGCTCCGGCTTTCGATAAGATGATGAGTGATAGTGAATGTACTTATTGCGGACAATGTGTAGCTGTTTGTCCGGTAGGGGCATTGACGGAACGCGATCATACTAACCGCTTGTTGCTGGATCTGGAAAATCCGGATAAGGTAGTTATTGTACAGACAGCTCCGGCCGTTCGTGCGGCTCTGGGAGAAGAATTCGGACTGCCTGCCGGGACGTTAGTAACGGGAAAGATGGTGTACGCTCTTCGCGAATTGGGTTTTGATTATGTATTTGATACAGACTTTGCCGCCGACCTTACCATCATGGAAGAAGGTGCCGAGATATTGAATCGCCTGACGCGTTATATGAATGGGGATAAATCTGTTCGCCTGCCTATCCTGACTTCCTGTTGTCCGGCATGGGTGAATTTCTTTGAACATCATTTCCCCGATATGCTTGATATTCCTTCTACGGCACGCTCGCCACAGCAGATGTTCGGTAGCATTGCCAAGACATTCTGGGCGGAGAAGATGGGTATTCCGCGTGAAAAGCTGGTAGTGGTATCTATTATGCCTTGTTTGGCGAAGAAGTATGAGTGCGACCGCAATGAGTTTAAGACAGATGGCAGTCCGGACGTGGATTATTCTATTTCCACCCGTGAGCTGGCACGACTTATCAGACGTGCTAACGTAGGTTTTACGCTACTGACGGATAAGGAATTTGATCATCCGATGGGAGCTTCAACAGGTGCCGGTGTCATCTTTGGAACGACCGGTGGTGTGATGGAAGCGGCATTGCGTTCGGTTTATGAGATTTATACCGGGCGGACATTGGAGAATGTAAACTTTGAGCAGGTGCGTGGTCTGGCCGGTGTGCGCCGTGCGACGATTGATCTGGATGGTTTTGAACTGAAGGTGGGTATTGCTCATGGTCTGGGTAATGCGCGTCAATTGTTGGAAGATATTCGCCATGGGCGGAATGAGTATCATGTGATTGAGATTATGGCATGCCCGGGTGGCTGTATCGGTGGAGGCGGACAACCGTTGCATCATGGCAACTCGGAGGTGCTGTATGCACGTGCCAATGCACTGTATCGGGAAGATGCACAGAAGCCTTTGCGTAAATCGCACGAGAATCCATACATCAAGACTCTGTATGAGGAATATCTGGGTAAACCGCTGAGTGAGACTGCGGAGCGGTTGCTGCATACGCATTATTTCAATAAGGCGATTGATTAACTTATTAAAACGGAGAAACTATGTCAGATATCAAATTAGCCTGTGACGTTGTCGAACAAGTGCGTGCTATTTGTGACAAGCATGGCAACCAGCCGGGCGAACTTATCAATATACTTCATGAAGCGCAGCATCTGCACGGCTATCTGCCGGAAGAGATGCAGCGCCTGATTGCTGCAAAGCTGAATGTTCCGGTGTCGCGTGTGTATGGCGTGGTAACATTCTATACTTTCTTTACGATGACTCCTAAAGGTAAACATCCTATTTCGGTGTGTATGGGAACGGCGTGCTACGTACGTGGTTCGGAGAAATTACTTGAAGAATTCAAGCGCGTGCTGGGCATCGAAGTCGGAGAAACGACACCGGACGGGAAGTTTTCACTTGATTGTCTGCGTTGCGTAGGAGCGTGCGGACTGGCACCCGTAGTGATGATTGGAGAGAAGGTGTACGGGAGGCTTCAGGCGGTGGATGTAAAGAAAGTGCTGGAGGAACTGGAGTAGCTTCGGTTATAAGGAAGCAGTTGCCGATAGCCTAAGGAAGCAGTTAGCGATAGCCTAAGGAGAGAGTTCATATATCGGGCAGTATAAGCAGTTATACCGCCCGATATTTTTATTTATACCACCCGATATATTTATTTATATCGCTCGGTATAAAAAGATATACCGCTCGGTATAATTTATTATATCAGACGGTATATAAACTCTTCCCTTAGGGAGCCAGGAGGTCTCTCCTTAGTGGGGTGGGAGGTCTTCCCTTAGTACACGATCTTGTTCAGTATGCCGTTGAGGTGGGCAATGGCTACTCCGTAGTTTGTCATGGGTACTTGTTGCGCACGTGCCTGTTCAATGCGACTCAGTACATACTTTCTATTGAACATACAGGCGCCACAGTGGATAATCAAATTGTATGGGGATAAATCTTCTGGAAAATCATTTCCGGAGACAATATCTATCTGCAATCTTTCACCTGTTCGCTTACGCAGCAGGTGGGGGATTTTTACTCTGCCTATATCTTCTGTCAGTGGAGCATGGGTACAGGCCTCGGCTATCAATACGCGGGATTGTTCCGTTAGTCGGTCGATGGCGGATGTACTTTCTACATAATAGTGTATATCTCCCTTGTATCCGGCAAAGAGCACGGAGAAGGAAGTGAGCCGGCTTTCAGCCGTTTTTTGTTCGTATACGGTGTGGAATACTTGCGAATCTGTGATAATTAATTTGGGGGGATTGGTAAGTGCGCATAGTGTATCTTTCAGCTTATCTGTGGTACAACTCATAACCAGGCATTTCTTGTCCAGAAGTTCGCGGATTGTCTGTACTTGGGGAAGGATAAGTCGTCCTTTAGGTGCCTGAAGGTCCTGGGGCATGACTAACACTACTACATCACCTTCCGCTACGAGGCTCCCGGTGATGGTTTGTTCTCCGAAATCGGCAGGTAACTTTTCCAGAATGGCGCGGTGGATGGCTTCGATACCTGTGCCGTCTTTGGCACTGACGATGATGGGAGGCTGTCCGCAACTTGCTTTTATCTGTTCTGCCAGTTCTGTCGTATTGGGGCGTGCGTCAGCTTTGTTCAGAAGCAATATGACAGGGATGCCTCGTTCTTTCAATCGTTGAAGCCATTCCTGTTCCTGTGCGTCTCCGGTTTCACAGAGTAACAGGGCGATGTCGGTTTTTCCAATTATTTTCAAGGTGCGTTCTACGCGCATTTCTCCCAGCTCGCCTTCGTCATCGAAGCCCGGAGTGTCAATAAGAAGGCATGGACCGAGTGGATGAATTTCCATTGCTTTTGTCACAGGATCAGTAGTAGTGCCGGGAGTGGGGGAGACTATAACGGTATCTTGCCCTGTCAAGGCATTGACAAGACTGGATTTTCCACTGTTTCGCCGTCCGAAGAGGGCGATGTGTAGGCGGTTGGCATTAGGAGTCTGATTCATTAGTCTCAATATTAAGGGGTTAATAAATGGGGATTTGATCATTTTAGGCGCGGATTACGCGGATTTCACGGATTAAAGGCTGCGCTATAAAAAATCCGCGTTCATCCGCGTAATCCGTGCCTAAAATCTGAAATCTCTTTTCCCTTCCTCTATCTCATGCAGGTTTCGCAGAGCTATTTCCCGGATTTTCGGATTCGGGATGCGTTCCATCTCTTCATGAATGAGGCGGATACCTTTCTCCCGGGTTTCGGGTGAAGCGTAATCTTCCAGATATTCTTTCAGAGTCATCAAGGCATTGGGCTGACAGCAATTTGCTATCTGTCCCCGCTTGACAAGAGACATGAAACGGTCACCTGTCCGCCCTTCACGATAACAAGCCGTACAGAAACTGGGGATATGTCCCAGATCGAGCAACCAGTTTACAACTTCATCCAGTGTGCGGCGGTCGCTGATATCGAATTGGGCCGAGTTCTCTTCTTTCGTTTCCGGTACGGCATATCCGCCTACGCTGGTACGTGAGCCGCCACTGATTTGTGAAATACCTAATTCCAATACCTTACGTCGTACAGCTTCCGATTCACGGGTAGAAATGATCATTCCGGTGTAAGGCACTGCAATGCGGATTACCGCAACGAGGCGGCAGAACATTTCATCAGAAATGGCATTGGGGAAATCTTTTGTTTCAATATCATCCGCTGGGCAGATACGGGGTACACTGATTGTATGCGGTCCGACACCGAATGCCGCTTCCAGATGTTCGGCATGCATCAATAATCCTACGAAATCGTATCGATAGGTATTCAACCCGAATAATACACCTATACCTACATCGTCGATACCACCTTCCATGGCACGGTCCATAGCTTCGGTGTGATAGGAATACTTGCTTTTAGGGCCTGTGGGGTGCAGGGTCTCGTAATTCTCCTTGTGATAGGTTTCCTGGAAAAGAATGTAAGTACCGATACCTGCATCTCTCAGCCGACGATAGTTCTCTACCGTTGTAGCGGCAATATTCACGTTTACCCGCCGGATAGCACCATTCTTATGATGAATACCATAGATGGTCTGAATAGATTCCAGGATATAATCGATGGGGTTGCGTAGCGGGTCTTCGCCGGCTTCCAGTGCCAGACGTTTGTGTCCCATATCCTGCAAGGCAACCACTTCCCGGCGTATTTCTTCCTGTGATAATTTCTTGCGGGCGATAGTGCGGTTCTTTGCATGATAGGGGCAGTAAACGCATCCGTTCACACAATAATTGGAAAGGTATAGCGGGGCGAACATTACGATGCGGTTGCCATATAGTTTTTGCTTAATTTCTCGTGCCAGATGGAAGATACGTTCCGTCAGGTCGGGCTGGTCGCATTCTAACAGTAGAGCGGCTTCACGATGGGACAAACCTTTGCATGAGGCTGCCTTTTCGAGCAGACTCTCAATGAGGGCACGGTTATTTTTATTAGTACGGGCATAGTCCAGCGTATCCAGTATCTCCTGGTGATCGATGAACTCTTCTGCCTGCTTTGAACTTACATTATACACGTTTTTTAGTGATTAGGGGTGAGTGATTAGTGATTAGTAGTCTCCTCTTTCTTTCGATATCCGGTATCCGATAACCGTCAGTTTTTCTTCTAATTGTTGTAAGCCTTCTGCAGCTTCGGCTCCCAAAGAGGCTTTGTTATCATAAAGTGAGTATTTGTTCCGTTGTTCCGGGGGAGAAAGGTTTGGCATTACTACGTTGGCTCCTGCCAGTATTCCGCGTTCTCGTCCATCCGGTGCAAGCGTTGCTAATGCTGTGGTAGAGGGTAATAACACCTTCGGATGCATTAACCGGAAGATGGAAAGAAGTTTCAGAGTCATCTCTATGCTTCCCGGCGGGCATGCTGCAAACGGAGTATCGTGGTGCGGAATAAAAGGACCGATTCCTATCATTTCAGGATGAAATTGCTCTATAAAAAGGAGGTCTTCCACCAGATGATCGGTGTTTTGTCCCGGACTGCCTACCATAATACCTGTTCCTGTCTGATATCCTATTTCTTTCAGCCATGCCAAACATTGCAAGCGTTGTCTGATAGACATCTTATCGGGGTGCAGATGATGGTAATGCTCTTCATTATGCGTTTCGTGGCGAAGCAAATATCGATTGGCACCCGCCCGGAAGAAATGCTCGTAAGTCTCACGGGACTTTTCGCCTAATGATAGTGTGATGGCGCAATCCGGAAACTCACGATGTATAGCAGTAACAGTTTCAAGGATAAAATCATCTTTTACAGAGGATGTTTCACCACCTTGCAAGACGAAAGTCCGGAAACCGAGGGGTATATCCTTCACGACAACATTCCAGAATATCCTCCCGTGTCAACTCATAACGGAGAACAGATTGATTTCCTTTCCGTATACCGCAATAATAGCAATTGTTACGGCAATGGTTGGTAATCTCAATCAGCCCACGAATAAATACCCGATTGCCAAACTGCTCAAGTGACACCTCCCGTGCCTGCTCCTGCAGATACTTTAAAGTATCAGCGTCTTGGCAAAGGAGTAGTGCTTTGTATTCTTCAGCACTTAATCGGTGTTCCTGGCGAAGTTTGTCAATCAGGGGAATTATCATATTCACTTTAAAGCTTGGAAGCTTCAATTAATAGGTTTTTTCCTGTTTAGCTAATTCTTGTACAAACTGACGTTTACCTGCGGCAATCTCATTGTGCGTACAAGGTCCGGTGATACAGCCACCTTCACATGCCATCACTTCTATAAATTGCCCCGGTGCTTTGCCTGATTTGGCATATGCCCGCAATGAACCGATGGTTTTCTTATCCAGATTAGCTACTTGGATGGCATTGATTTTGTCAGCTTCTTCTTTCAGATAGGCTTTTACTGCTCCCATTACGCCACCAGCCTGAGCAAATCCATGTGCCTCGCGCACGGATGCGAACGACATGGCATAAGGTTGCGATTGCTCCAACTGAATATTCAGTCCGTCCAATACAGATGCCACTTCTTCGAAAGTCATAACAAAATCTACAGCTTCATCACGCTGGGCTTCTTTACGTTTGGCTACACACGGGCCGATAAAAACGACTTTAGCATCCGGATGTTTCTCTTTGGCAATGCGTGCTGCATAATACATCGGTGAACCTGTGCCTGAAACATAAGGTTTCATGCCCGGAATATGTTTATTTACAAGTTCTATGTAGGAAGGGCAACAGGAAGTAGTCATAAACTTCTGTCCTTCTTCCAACTTCTCTATCAATTCATGTGCTTCGTTGCTGACCGTATCCATAGCTCCCTGAGCCACTTCGATGACATCAGTGAATCCTACAGCTTTGAGTGCGCCATATACCTGTTCAATAGTAGTCTTGAATTGTCCCAGGATAGACGGTGCCACAATGGCCACTATTTTTTCTCCTTTGCGTATCTTGTGCAGGATATCGAATACCTGTGACACTTCGAAAATTGCTCCGAACGGACAAGCGTTGAGACACTTTCCGCAATAGATACATTTGCTTTCGTCGATGTGTTCGATACCTTTCTTATCCTTGCTGATAGCTTTTACCGGACAAGCCTCTTCGCAAGGTACTGGGATATAGACAATGGCATGATAGGGGCAGCTCTTGTGGCAAATACCACAACTGATGCATTCATCATGGTCTATCCACGCCTGTCCGCTTTCCTTTACATGGACAGCTTTCTTCGGACAGTTGGTCTGGCAGCTACGGGCGGTACATCCGCGGCAAAGGTTGGTGATTTCGTAATTGATTTGTACGCAGGCGGAACATGCTTCATCAATCACACACATGATGTTATCTTTCGGCGTTCCGTTTTCTGCACGGTCCAGTGCATGTGCTGCATACTCTGATAATGGGGTTAATTCATCTTTTTCATCTTCCATATCCAGTCCCAGCAACGGCAGTGATTTGTATTTCCACACGGCGCGTTCTTTATGTACGCAGCAGCGTCCTGCATGCTTGGACCTTCTCGGACTCAATTCAATGGGAAGACGGTCTATTTTTTCTACAAGTTCGTTATCCCTCCACAGTTTTACCAGCTCTGTCAGCAATCTGTGGCGGACAATCATAATGTTGTTGGTAAATGCCATAATATTTATTCTCGGATTAGTTAGTCGGTAATTACGGTGCAAAGATAATGAAAAGTTATAGTTTCTATGAACCTTTCTACCCTCAATATGCTTATCTTTGTATCAGAATAAAAAAACGAAATTGACGATGAAAGACTTTATTTACTATGCACCCACACAGGTTGTGTTTGGAGCATTATCGGAAGATAAAACTGGGAAATTGGTGAAGCAATATGGCGGCGCTAAAGTCCTGGTACATTATGGCGGACAGAGTGCGGAGCGTTCCGGTTTGCTGGATAAAATATGCCGGGCATTGGAGGCGGAAGGTATTGCTTACGTAAAACTGGGTGGGGTGGTTCCTAATCCACGTTTGTCGAAAGTACACGAGGGTATTGAATTGTGTCGGAAAGAAAAGGTTGATTTCATTCTTGCCGTAGGTGGCGGTAGTGTGATTGATTCTGCGAAGGCGATTGCTTTCGGTGTACCTTATGAGGGTGAAGTCTGGGATTTTTATATGGGACGAGCCCATGCGGAAGCTTGTCTGCCGGTTGCTACCGTGCTGACAATTCCTGCTGCGGGGAGTGAAATGAGTAACAGTACCGTGATAACCAATGAGGACGGTGATTTGAAAAAAGGTTATTCCAATAATCTGTGCCGTTGCAAATTTGCTGTGATGAATCCGGAACGGACTTATACATTGCCCAACTATCAGACAGCTTGTGGTGTAACGGACATTATGATGCATACCATGGAACGTTATTTCTCTCATGATGACGATATGACAGTGACTGATGCCATTGCTGAAAGTATTCTCCGTACGGTAAAAGATAGTGTTTTTGAAGTACTGAAAGAACCGGAGAATTATGTACATCGTGCCCAAATTATGTGGGCAGGTAGCTTGGCACACAATGATTTGACGGGATGTGGAACAACTGGTGACTGGGCAACACACCAGCTTGAACATGAACTGAGTGCACTATTCGATGTAGCACATGGTGCAGGTCTGGCAGCTCTTTGGGGAAGCTGGGCACGGTATGTCTACAAAGAAAATGTAACCCGTTTCGCTCAGTTTGCCGTGAATGTGATGGGTGTAACAAATGATTTCAAATCACCCGAACATACCGCTTTGGCAGGCATTGAAGCCATGGAAGATTTCTATCGCGCAATTGGAATGCCGGTTAGTATTTGCGAGTTGATAGGACGGCAGGCCACTGACGAAGAAATCAAACTCATGGCAGATAAATGCAGTTCCGGTGGTAGTACAACAACCGGAAATTTGAAGGTTTTACATCGCGATGATATGAAAAATATCTATCGCATGGCAAATAGATAACGGATTTTTTATTGTTTTTCTGACAAATACTTGTTATCTTTAGGGGCATATATCAATTGGGGGGTAGTAAAAAAGTCCTGACCCACAGGCAAAGAATATGAGAATACATTTTGAAATTAGAGAAAAACTACCTGAAATTATCGAAGAGATCCTGAATTGTGAGAGATGGACAACTTTAGTAAAAGAGGATATTTCAGGCAGAAAGTTGGTTGTCATCCGTGATCCGAATTACAATTCGGAGGCGACAGTAGAAATCTATGCCCGCGAGATTACCATCAAGACGGCATGGTCAAACTACACGTATCGCTTGTTTGTTTTGGGTGATAATGTTTGGTGTGAGTACAATGGTGCTTATCGCGGACTGTTGGAACAAAATCTATTGCCTACCATCACTCCCAGGGAAGGTTTGTTGGAATCTGAGGTATTGGATAGCTCTTTGTACGGGAGTGAAAAGAGGAAACTCAGAGAGTATGCTGAAGACAATTTGAAACTGAAAAAATTCCGACGAGAGAACTTTAATGAAGATCGTACAGGTGTGGCTCATTTTGACCATCCCAAGAGGGTATATGACGAATTCATTAAAGAAGATTACGTGGTCCCATCTTCCGACGAATAGCGAGGTAGGAAGATGATCATCAGTGCCAGTCGCAGGACGGATATACCTGCTTTTTATTCGGAGTGGTTTCTCAACCGGATAAAAGAAAGGTATGTTTTGGTACCTAATCCGTATAATCCTAATATGATCAGCAGGGTCAACCTGGACCCTGCTGTCATTGATTGCATTGTCTTTTGGACGAAGAATCCTGCACCGATGATTGATAAACTGGACAGATTGCAGGACTATAAATACTATTTCCAGTTTACACTGAATCCGTACGGAACGGAACTTGAAAGTAAACTGCCACCACTTCAAAAGCGTATAGATACATTCAAACGCCTTTCTGATAAGATAGGAAGGGAGAAAGTGGTGTGGCGATATGATCCTATTCTTACGAATGAACAATACACAGTTGCTTTTCATCAAGACAAATTTGTTGAAATGGCATTTGCTTTGCATGACTATACTGAAAAGTGTATGCTGGGTTTTATTGATCATTATCCGCATGTGCGT
>NZ_EQ973488.1:212093-223736 GCF_000158035.1 Bacteroides cellulosilyticus DSM 14838 | reverse complement strand
GTGAGTTTCATATCGAGCCGTTGATAAAGGAAGATATCGATGCCATGGCCATTTCATTTAAGAAGGTTGCGGATGAATGTTCGATGGAGTTGGATACTTGTACAACGAAGGTCGACTTATCTCATTTGGGTATTTCGGGTGGAGTGTGCGTTGACAATAGGTTGATTGAACGAATTGTCGGATATCCTATTATTGCCCGTAAAGACAAGAATCAGCGGGACATTTGCCGTTGTGTGGAAAGTCTTGACATCGGCACTTATGAAAGCTACCTTAATGGCTGCATTTATTGCTATGCTATTAAAGGTAATTATAATACGGCAAAATTTAACCGGAGTAAACACGATAAGGATTCTCCGATGCTAATAGGAGAAGTGGATAAGGACGCAGTGATTAAAGAACGGGAAATGAAGAGTCTGCGTACCGATCAGCTTTCTATGTTTTATTAAAAAATCATTCTGACCGGAAACAATTATTGCTTGGATTGTTGTACCCGATAAATAACTTATAATTTAGTGTATCCTTAAAATAAAGAGCATGGAGAAAGAGACTGAACAAGAATTGATAAAAAGGATGATTGGCTTTCAGAAAGAGGAAATAACATCGAGTATTATATACCGGAAGTTAGCGGCAAAGGAAAAGAATCTTCATAACCGGGAGATATTGCAATGTATTGCAGAGGATGAAAGTAGGCACTACGCCACACTACGAGGCTATACTCATCAGGATGTCAGTCCTAATCGTTTTGAAATCTGCTTTTATGTATGGTTAGTGCGTCTGCTGGGTGTTACGTTTGCCGTTCGTCGTCTGGAACTGGGAGAGAAAGAAACGAGTGGGGTATATTCCCAATACCCGAGTATGGAACACTTTGCCGAGATGGCGAGGGATGAGCAGCACCATGAAGAAAAGCTTATTGAAATGATAGATGAGGAACGCTTGCAATATATGGGTTCGGTGGTCCTGGGACTGAATGATGCCTTGGTGGAGTTTACCGGAGCATTGGCAGGTTTCACGCTGGCGCTGAATGATACGAAACTGATTGCGCTGACCGGCAGCATTACAGGGATTGCAGCGGCACTTTCTATGGCTTCTTCCGAATATCTTTCCACTAAATCAGAAAAGACTCGTAATAAGCGTCCGGTTAAGGCAGCTATTTATACGGGGATAGCTTATATCATAACCGTAGTGGCTTTGGTAGGTCCGTTTATCTTATTGTCAAGTCCTGTTCTGGCTTTATGCATCATGCTGGTGATGGCATTGCTGATTATTGCCTTTTTCAACTATTATTATGCCATTGCCCGTAATGAAAGCTTTAAACGCCGTTTCACGGAGATGGCGGTGTTGAGCTTCTCCGTGGCCGGAATCAGCTTTCTGATAGGTTATTTGCTGAAGACAGTGACGGGAGTAGGGGGATAGGAATATCCGGATACCGGACTCCCTTTAGATATCCTCAGTGTACAACTGACTACCCGAACGAAATTTACTTTTCATGAAACGTACCAGTGATGCCGGATATAACACACGTATGCCATCTCCAAAGCCTAAGATTTCACGTTGCAATTCATGATTGATGACTACTGTAATTTGAAAAACCATGGAACCGTCTTCTCTTTGTTCTATGAGATGCTGGCTTTTATGAATAGGTTTGGTCAGGACATAAGGGGCATGTTCCGGATTTACCCAAAAACGTACTTCTTCGGGGTGTTGGTTGATTCCTTTAGTTACACCTACTATATCATCGAAAAAGGTAGAAGGGTCGAAGTTACTATTTCCGTAATAGGGCTCATCTTTTGCCGGAGCCAGTTCCAGTATACGGTCGAGTGCCAGATTGTAGAGCATACGCGTATTCTTCTTTGAACCGAAGACGAACCAGCGATTCCGGTATTCTTTCAATAGATAAGGATAGAATACGAATGTAGCTGCTGAGCGTGCTTTGAAAGAACGGTATTTTAAACTTAACGGTTGCTGGTTCAAAATGGCCTGGTAGAGATCATTGAGATAGTTTAATCCTGTCAGACTATTATTTTTTTCAAAATCAATGATGGGAGTAGTCTTCTGTCGGACTGAGGTGACATGGTCTTCCAGACGACTGATAATGTCTCCCATACCCGAGAAATAAGAGAATCCATTGAATTGTTTCAGAAGTTCCACGGCTTCCGACATCACTTTCAGGTCCTGTTCGGAAAGGGGCGTATTCGTAATGCTGTATTCCGGATCTTCGTATGTATAGTATTTATGGTCTTTCACCACGATTGGAGCATTGTAACCCAACTTTTCACTACGCATCAATTGGATATCCATTTGCACGGTGCGCTTACTGATGCCTTTGTCAATACCTTCATATTCATACAAAGCATCGGAGCAGGCATCCACTAAATCTTCGAGTGTCCATTTCCGGAAACGGTTCCGCAGACAAGTATCTATTGTTTTGTAGCGGATTAAGGCATTTCTACTGACAGGCATAATTGACTTTTTTAGAGTTTTCGAACAAAAATAGAAAAAAAGTTTCAACTACGCAAAAAGGCTGCGCAGTTGGGTATGTAACTTTGTCCCGGAAACAAGAAAACAGGTCAAGTATGGGTTACTTCAACAATCATCTGTTAAATGAAAATCACTCATGCAATTATCAGTTTTCTTTTTTAAAGGAACAGTAGCTCAGTGGGTAGAGCATTATATAATCAAGGTCAAGGAAGACTTACTTCAAAACAGCAGGAATGCTTCATCTGATATTCACAGTCTTCCGATTACCTTTTAAAAAAATGAAGTATGAAAAAGGATTTATTGAAAGTTTCTATCCGGCAGAATGCTATTTATTTGCCTCCGGTAGAAGGAATGGGAGAGAAGAAGAAGCTGACTTCAACAACGGTGGCTTTGGTAGCTCAATTGCGTAAAATGGGCTACGGGGTGTCGGAAGAATTGTTGCATACGATCAATGAAATTACTCCGGCTGAACAAATGGAAGTATTTCAGGTGATGAAAGAAGTTTTAGGTGTGAATCTGAACTGGGCACCATTGGTGAAAGGGTGGGATACGCCTACGGGAGAAACACAACTTGATCACTTGATTACGTGGATCACTAACCTGTTTCAGATAAAAAAAGGAGTGAAACTGCCATGCGGACATATAATTCCGGATAATACTTTTCCATTAGAAAGATATAACGGTTGCCCTTTCTGTGGAACACCTTTTGAAACGGCAAGCACGGAATATTTCGGTCAGGGGAGCAAGCTGAAAGTGTTGGAACTTTGGCAGACGGCAGAGCTGGAAGGCTTCTTCAAAGATTTATTAGAATCGCGTACGGCTCTGGATGCTACACAAGCGGATAACCTGAAGATTTTGCTTTGTGAGCTTCCGCTACCGGATGTTAAGGTGAAAATGAAGGAAACCGTGATGCTGGTGATAGATACGCTGGTTGAACAAGGCAGAGAACAGGAAGCACAGGCTTGTTTCTCGAGTCCGAATGATGTATTACGTTATTTGTGGTACAAGAAAACCGGATTCCTGCAAACCATAGAACCCAAAACAATCCTGCGCAAGGCAGGTAGAAACCATGCGCATATGTGTGCGGGACTGGATAAAAGTAAATCTGCGAAAGAGCAAAAACGAGAGGAACTGAAGTTGAAGTATACTCGTCGTGAATGTCGTATGGTGGCTTCTTGGTTGAACAATATGAATATGGATCCCGAGAAATCATGCGAGATAATGCATCCTAAAAGGGAAATGTGGGTACGGATGATACGTGCCTTGCGTTTGGCAGAGTATGCCCGTAAAGAAGAATTCGGGAAACTGAAGGAGTTGATGGATATATTCTATAACCAAGCATACACCGTATGGCAGGGAGAGGTAGAGCACTATCGCTTGAAAGCAGATGCGATACGTACACTTTCATTATTGAAAGAACGTCCGGGACTGTTTGCCCGTTCGTTGTTTGCCAATATGTTGTGGTTCGGTCCGGAAGATACTCTGGCTGCTTTCAGGGAAGTAGTTCATCTGCTGCCTGCACGCTTGATTCTTACATTAGGTATGTATGCTGAAAATTATTTCGATCCGACACGTAAAAGAATGGTGAAGCCTCTGGGTGGAAATGCGAAGGTGATAGAACCATACTATTTAGTTGGACTTTATCAGCCTGAACAATTGATGGATATGGTGGAGCAAGTGAGGGGATTGTGTAAAGAGGTCGTTTCCGCCCGTTTTGCGAAGGTTGCTACCGAAAGCAAAAGTACGTATATAGATCCCATGTTATACTGCATACCTTTGTCTATCGGTGACCGTAGTGAGACAATTCAGGATATGTCCTGTGCCTTGCAGGGAACACGATTCCCGGTAGAGGGTGATCAAGTCCGCCTCTTCATGCAATGGGGAAAAGGACTTCCGGCACAACATTTGGATATGGATTTGAGTTGTCATATTGCTATGTCTCATTCAACGGAAGTTTGCTCTTACTTCCACTTGCAGGCTGTCGGTGCTAGGCACAGCGGGGATATCCGAAGCATTCCGAATAAGAAAGGAACGGCAGAGTATATCGAACTTGATCTGAAAGAACTGGATCGTATAGGTGCGAAGTATGTAGCTTTCACTTGCAATGCATATAGTAATGGCTCTATATCTCCCAATTTGGTGGTGGGGTGGATGAACTCGGCTTATCCGATGAAGATATCGGAAAAGAATGGAGTAGCGTATGATCCATCTTGCGTACAACATCAGGTGAGGGTCGCAGAGAATTTGATGAAAGGTCTTGTGTTCGGTGTCCTGAAAGTGAAGGAACGGGAAATTGTTTGGTTGGAAATACCTTTCGGTGGACAGACTATTTTGTCTATGAATGCCCAGACGATAGAAAAATATCTGGATAAGCTGGAGGCGAAAACAACCATCGGAGAACTGTTGGCAGTGAAGGCAGAGGCGCAAAGACTGGAATTGATGGATATTCTTGAAGCCGATGAGGCTTACACCTATGAATGGGCAATGAATAGTGCTGCGGTAAATAGACTGTTGATAGGAGAATGATTTAAAAAGCCCTGAAGTGCGAAACTTCAGGGCTTTTGTCTTTTGTCAATCGATGAAAAATCAACTGAATTATATTTTGGAACTGTGCAGTTTTTTATAGAGTTCTACACGTTCGGCTATTTCAGCTTGAGATAGATTGGCCGGAAGTTCAATTGTTGTTCGTGGAGTAATTGCTACAAGAATAACTTCTCCAACTTTTTTCTTATGCTCTTTAAGAGCGTTTTCTGCTAACTGACTGGTCTCTGGTCGGACAATACTCTTTTTCATCATATTGAATTGTTTTTAAGTTTTCATTTTTGCTGGAGCTAATTGGCAGGTTGCTAAAAGAAACTCATTGTTCAATGTAGTTATCACTTCTTTTACGCTGCGTATTTTTTCAGAGAGAAAAGCATTACTACCTGCAAATGCATATCCTCTTTTCATATTTCCTTTGGCCGCATTATACAGTGCTTTGATGATGCAGTAAGGACTCTTCTGATAGTCACACGTTTTGATGCAATGGAATGAGCAACATTTGGGCTTTTCCTGTCCTTTCTCTACATTACGGATAAATTCCCCATCAATGGCTCGTCCGGGCATTCCTACGGGACTTTCGATAATGAGAACGTCTTCGGGCTTAGAGTGGATATAAACCTCTTTGAAGGTTTGTGAAGCATCGCACTCTTGGGTTGTTACAAAAATGCTTCCCATTTGTACGGCCGAAGCTCCCAATTGCATGAATCGTGCAATATCTTCGCCTGTAGAGATTCCACCTGCGGCAATTACAGGAATATCTTTTCTTTCCTTATAGCTCATTGCAATTGCTACAACTTCGGGTATCAAGGACTCCAAAGCGTATTTCTCATCTTGTATTTGTTCTTTCTTAAAGCCCAAATGTCCTCCGGCTTTAGGGCCTTCTACTACTATGGCATCGGGTAAATAATCAAAGTTCTTCTGCCATTTGTCGCATATAATCTTGGCCGCTCTTGAAGAAGATACAATGGGCACCAACTTCGTTTTGCTTTCCGGTGTCAGGTATAGGGGTAAGTCGAGCGGAAGTCCTGCACCGGCAAAGACTACGTCGATTTTTTCGCTTATGGCAGTGCGTACCATCTCTGCATAATTGGAAAGGGCCACCATGATATTCACTCCGATGATTCCTTTTGTTTTTTGGCGGGCTTTTCTGATTTCCTCTTTGAGTCCGCAAATGCACTTTTCGGTATAGTCGCCTTTGCCTTTAGGGTATAGCAGGCCTAAACCTGCACATGAAATAACACCAATGCCGCCTTCGTTGGCTACGGCTGATGCCAGGCCGGACAATGAAATTCCGACTCCCATTCCACCTTGTATGATAGGTGTTTTTATCTCTATATTTCCAATAAAAAATGGCTTCATAAAACTGATATTGTAATAAGACTGTAAGCGGATAAATATACTTCCGGGTATTCTATTCGTTTAGCGATGTTCTTTTCTTTGTATTGCTGTTTTAGTTGAAAAAAGCAAGAACAGAAGATCTGATCTCCTGTTCTTGTTGTAGGGTAGACATTAATAACGTCTGGAATTATAACCGTTGTTACGGGGTCTTTCTTCACGGGGACGTGCAACGCTTACTGAAATAGTTTTCTGATCGTATTCTGCTCCGTTAAGTTCATTAATTGCCTTTTGTCCATCTGTATCGCTTGTCATTTCGACGAAACCAAATCCTCTGGATCTTCCCGATTCTCTGTCCATAATAACTTTAGCTGAAGAGGTCTCTCCATACGCTGAGAATAATTCGTTCAAGTCAGCATCATTTATGCCATAGCTTAAACCTGAAATGTAAATGTTCATTTGAAATTTTAATTAAATAAATATTAAGTAAGAGTGAGGGGATAATTAAAGGAGAGGTCTGCTTAATAAGATATAAAAAGGAGAACTATACGATAACGATTCGTAACTCAAACCGCGACAAAGGTAATACAATAGTTGGGAATGGCAACTTTAAATTCGTAATTTGTTAATAAAAAAGTGATAATTGTTTTTTATTAGCATTTAGAAAGGCTATGGTATATTGCACTTTTCTTTAAAGGTGAAAATCCTTTCTTTTTAATGTGCCTTACAGGTACTCGTGGACGGTATATTGACTATCTATTTATCAAGGAGATCTTATACAGTACATGTCTGCATAAAGGATGGTCGGGACTGACCAATGGATGATCAAACTCTTTGCTTTTTACCATACCTATTTTTTGCATCACGCGTTCCGAACGTTTGTTTGGGAGTGAGGTGAAAGAATATAATTCTTTCAGTCCCAATGTCTTTTTTGCATATTCCAGACAGGCTGAAGCCGCTTCGGTAGCATATCCCTGATTCCATACTTCGGGAATCAGGCGCCAACCTATCTCTACGGCCGGGGCAAAATCTACGTCGAACGTAATATCATGTAATCCTACATAACCTATAAACGCATGGTTTTCTTTCTTTTCTACTGCATACAACCCATATCCTCTGGATGCGAATTCCTTCCGGATGCGATTATAGAAGTCGAGTGTTTCCTGATAAGATAGCTTTTTGAGAAAGAATTCCATTACCTGATCGTTGCTATTTAATCCGGCAAAGACAGGGATGTCTTCTTCTTTCCAATCACGTAGAATCAGACGCGGGGTTTCTATGTATGTATTCATCTTGTTCTTAATTTATTCGATTTGTTTTTTCCGCTTTTTACGGTTCATATATTCACGTAGTAGGGTTGGGGTGGCACAGAAGATGAGTTGTGCCCGATTCCATTTATAGCATTTTTGAAAGACAACCATGGCAATGGTTATGAATAAGGCGGCTCCGATAGAAGCCTCTAAAGGTAACCAGCCCAGATTCTCTTTGGGTAATAGCATAGGAATGAACGCCAGTGCTCCGGCAGGAGCAAAGTATTTCCCTGTCCACTCGAAGATGAGGAATAGGATAGCCGCAATGGTTAAAGCAACGATACTTTCCGGTAGATGAAGATGGTGGTGACCGACAATTTGAAGTACAGTGCCCAGAGTGGCTGCGGTAGTCAGAAAGAGAAATACTTGTGTAGGGCGATTTCTGAATCCTGCTTTGGAGTTTACCATTTCTACAAAGGTCACCATGAGTGGCGGCAATATGAGATAGGGGTAATCCATGCCGACGGCCAATTCGGCCAAAGCACCTACAAAACAGAATAATATCAGCCATCTGATGATATCTTCCTTGCCGGGTTTCCTGTCGACGGGCTTAGGCATCCGTTTACGTATTCCGCATTTTTCCAGGATGATTTGTACAAGCACTACTGACACTGACATTGAAAAGACTGCTATCGGATAAACAATACTTTCCGTATGAAGCAAAACAGGTAATACGCAAGCTGATATCAAAGGAATCAGTGTAACGCGACTGATTAAAAGGGAAGCACCTGCAAAAGCAAATGCAGCGCATAGATTGACCACATAGGGTAGGGGTGAATAACGAACAATGCAGATACCGACTGCTGCTCCAAGAGTCATAAGCAGGATGATTTGCCAACGTTTTACATTCCATACCCGTTTATCGATAATCAACAGGCCGATGATCAGCGCTGTCATTTCCGGAAACAGAATTTCCTTTTCATTGGTCCATTCGGCTAAACCGACCATCATCAGGATCATTACCAGCGATATCAGATACCTTGTCAGTTTTCTGTGTTCCATTTTATAATCTTGAATTTTGGGCACAAAGTTAAGGGAAACTGCCGTATTATGAAACTTCTTGGCTATCTTTGCGCGCTGAAAACCTTGAGTGGCTTTCTTTATAAAAGAGTTCTGTATGCAAAATTTGGTAAAGAAGGAGTATAAGATTCCTTTTATTCTGGTAACTTCCCTATTCTTCTTATGGGGATTTGCACATGCGATATTAGATGTGCTAAACAAACACTTTCAAGATGTGCTGGTTATTACACGTGCCCATTCGGCATGGGTACAGGTCATGTTTTACTTGGGTTATTTCGTGATGGCTATTCCTGCCGGACTGTTTATCAATAAGTACGGTTACCGGAAAGGAGTGGTTTTCGGCCTATTGCTTTATGGCATAGGTTCCCTGCTTTTCATTCCCGGGGAATATTGGATGTCTTTCAACTTTTTTCTGTTTTCTCTGTTTGTCATAGCCTGTGGCTTGGTTTTTCTGGAAACAGCGGCTAATCCTTACATGACGGAATTAGGCGACCGGGAAACGGCTGCCAGTCGCCTGAATCTGGCGCAGTCGTTCAATGGATTGGGATGTATTTGCGGTCCGCTTATCGGGGGATTGTTATTATTCTCGGAAGGGGGCGAAAGCAATATATCATTGCCTTACACACTGATGGGGATCATTGTATTGGGAGTTGCTCTGGTATTTTATAAGATACGCCTGCCGGAGATTGTTCATGAAGCTGATGAAGAAGAAGTCGGAGAAAACGGTGCACGTGGGCTTTGGTCGCACAAGCTGTTTATCTTCGGTATTATCAGCCTGTTTTGCTACGAGATTGCAGAAATATCAATCAACAGCTTCTTTATTAATTATGTGGTGGATGATGGCTGGATGAATGCCCGCGATGCATCTGTAGTACTTTCGTTCGGTGGTCTGGGACTGTTTATGTGCGGACGTTTTGCCGGTAGCTGGATTATGCGGTATATCCGGGCAGAAAAAGTGCTGTTCGTTTGTGCGATAGGAACGGTGGCCAGTACGTCTTTGGTAGTTCTTAATCTGGGTATTTTGTCATTAATAGCTCTTTTTCTGGGATATGCGTTCGAAGCTATTATGTTCCCCACGATTTTCGCTCTTTCATTGAGGGGATTGGGTAACTATACGAAGCGTGCGTCTTCTTATCTGATGATGTCCCCCATCGGGGGAGCGGTAGGACCGCTCATGATGGGGTATGTGGCTGATCAAACCAATATGTCTTTCTCGTTCATCGTTCCGTTGCTTTCGTTTATCGTGGTGTTGCTTTATGCCTGGAAAGTAAAGCAACGTTCGTTTTGCTAATATCCGAACTTTTCCGCAGCCTTTTCCATCTGTTCGATGATGGCTACTCCAAAGGGACAGTTTGTTTCACATTGTCCGCACTGAATGCACTCCGAGGCATGATGCGAGAGCGTCTTGTAGTGTTCGCGTACTGTCTCGGGTATTTCATTCTGGGCAATGGTTAGGCTATAGTACTTGTTTACACTCGCTATATCAATTCCTACCGAGCAAGGGGCGCAATGTCCGCAATACATGCAATGCCCTTGCCAGCTGAACTTTTCCATACCTGCCATAACCGGGGTGTAATCTTTTTCTTCCTTAGTAGCATTGCACCAGTTGATGGCAGCTTGCATCTCATCGCAACTCTTGCAACCGACCATTACGGAAGCAACAGCCGGACGGGTTAGCGCATACTCAATGCACTGCACCGGTGTCATCGCTTTGCCAAAGGGGGAATTAGTTTCACTCAGTAAGTCTCCGCCGCCATAGGCTTTCATTACATCCAGACCTATACCTTTCTGCTCACAAAGTTCATAAAGCTTTTCACGTTCCGGATCTATATTTTCGAGGGAATGGGCATAACTTTCATCAGCCCATAAGTCATCTACATTTTCGCTGGGTGGTTGCAAATCGTAACAGGGATTGATGGAGAACATCAGTACTTCAATCAATCCACTTTCTACAGCCAACCTTGCCACAGTAGGGTTGTGGCTGCTTAGTCCGATATGGCGAATTTTACCTTCTTCTTTCAGACGCAGGGCCAACCGAATGATAGGACCATTGAATACTTCATGGAAATCTTCTTCGCTATCTACATAGTGAATCATACCAATATCAAGGTAATCCGTATGAAGACGTGTCAACTGGTCTTCAAAGGAAGCGATTGTTTTTTCTACATCACGGGTACGCAGGTACTGATCATTTTCCCAGGTGGCACATAGATGTCCCTGGATAATAAACTGCTGCCGACGCCCTGCCAATGCTTTGCCGATATTACTGCGCAGATCAGGGTTTGAGGCATACATATCAATAAAATTGATTCCTTTACTGATGGCGAAATCCATTTCCAAATGTATCTGTTCTTCCGTTTTTCCCACGAAACCTTCACAGCCCAGTGCGATGACACTAACTGATAGTCCTGTATTTCCTAATATTCTGTATTCCATGATATTTTAAATTCTTAGTATGTTTTTGCGAAGTTACTAATATTAAAGAAAACGTTCCCGTTTTAATCCGAATAAATTTGCACTGATAAATAGTTGGGATGGATATATGAAAGCTTGGGACGATTGAGATGAAGACTATTTATTTTATAATTATCCGGAAAAACGGAAACGCTTATAATGATATGGTTTTATGAAGGTCCATTTTTATATAGTTATAGGAGATTTTAAGAAAGTTGTCCGAAGGCATGTTTCAGCCTCTCCAAACCTTTAGCCAACTGTTGCCGCGGACAGGCAATATTGATACGGATAAAATTGTCTCCGTCTTCCCCGTACATACTGCCTTCATTGACCCAGACCTTTTCTTTTTCCAGTAGAGCCGTCACGATTTCTTCCGATGGCTTCTTCAACACCGAACAATCTACCCATACCAGATAAGTACCTTCTAATTTAAGTACGGGGAAATCCGGTAGATGATCATTGAAATAGTTTCTCAGATACTGATAATTGGCAAATAGATAACTTT
>NZ_EQ973488.1:207187-211838 GCF_000158035.1 Bacteroides cellulosilyticus DSM 14838 | reverse complement strand
ACTCTGAAGTCGGCTTTCCTTGCCAATATGAGCCATGAAATCCGTACTCCGTTGAATTCTATTGTCGGTTTCTCCGACTTGCTGAAGGACATTGAAGCATTCAGTCCTGAGGAAGTGAAACAGTTTGTGGATACGATCAACACGAACTGTACCTTATTGCTGGCACTGATTAATGATATTCTCGATCTATCCCGTATCGAGTCCGGTTCAATGGACTTCCGTTTTGCCGGATACAACCTCACGTTTGTGATGCAGCAGATCTATGACTCTCAGCGCCTGAGTATGCCTCGGGGGGTAGAGCTGGTCATGAAACTGCCCGAAGGTGAGGGTAAATCGATAGTAACGGATTCTGTCCGTCTGAAACAGGTGATTAACAACTTCATCAACAATGCCAAGAAGTTCACTACTCAAGGTTCTATCACTTTCGGTTTCCAGACAGAAGAGCCGGGCTATACCGTTTTCTTTGTGGAAGATACCGGAAGCGGCATTTCGGAAGAAAATCAGCGACGCATATTCGAACGTTTCTATAAAGTGGATAGCTTTACGCAAGGTGCCGGCCTGGGACTGAGTATCTGCCAGACTATTGTAGAGCGTTTCAGAGGGGAAATAAACGTATCTTCTGAATTAGGAAAAGGTACACGCTTTACAGTACGTGTACCTGATTTTAATGAATAGTATTATTCAACTCTTTTGCATCCGTTCGCTTGCAGGAATTCATCCAGCAGTATTTCGTAATTTCCCTGTATCAGGATATGATGGTTTCCCAATGGATTTTTGAGGAAATACTCTGCGGGTGTATCCATTTTAATGCGTACCTGTGTGCGGCACATATTAATGTAGTTCGTATTCTCGGTCAGGGTGCCTGTGCTCAGGTAATATTCGTCCAGACATTCTCCGCCACATTTTACCAGAGTGACGTGTCCCGTAGGCAGGATTCCTTGAATACCGATACCCATCTCTGTTTCAAAGTGATTGCGGATGATGTATTGTTCGGTTTGTGCAATACCCACGGTGCAGTGAGCAAGTACGATTTCGTTGGTGCGTGCATTGATCATGGAAGGGTTTGCCATGAAAGAAGCCTTGCCGGTCAGCACTTTTACGGCAAGTTGGGTAAAGATAGATTGCAGGTCACCTTCACATCCGGCAATGATACCGTCATCGTTCAATAGGGAGAGGGCGAGGCATCCGGTGGTTCCGGTTTGTTCTATCAGTTTAAAACAGCTCAGGGTGAGTGCACTCAGTTTTTCTTTCTCCACAATCCGTTTAATGGCGCGATACAGGCGCATGGCTTTTATCAGATCCTCCGGTGTAGCTTCGCGGCAGGCAAGCGCTTTACCGGCAAAAGCAGCGCAGGCTTCGCCCACTTCGTCGTCTGTTACCTGATTGTAATATTCATAAACGCGTTCCAGTGAAATGTCGGTGTATTCAATTCCCCAGCGCCGTTTGGAAAGAAGGTAATCTACATTGCTGGCAACAAGCCAGGAAGAGGGGGAGCCTATTACGCCGATACGCGATCCGAAGAGTGCTTGTTGAGCTTTGAAGTTACTGTGGAGTACGAAGATACGTTTGATGATTTCGGGTAATTCTCCGTGGAGGATTTCACTTTTCATACCCCGGCCACGTAGCCAGGACGAGATTTCGAGAGCGGCGGCCAGTGAGTTTTGCATACCGTCCGCCAGTAAGATTGCAGGGCGGGGCAGAGACTCGAAGTGCTGGATAACCAACCGTTCTACACCGCCGGTAGCAATGAAAAGCAGGCTGAAATCGTCTTTAGTGAGTTTGTTTATGTTTTGATATTCTACAATATTTACAGTGAAATATTTCTCCAGTTCGTTTAATATAAGTTCGTGTGAGCCGAGAATGGATGCTTGTTTATGCAGCAACGATGCAAATGTTATCAGGTTTAATACCATGGCATTGTATATGATTTACGATTTGACACTCAAAGGTACAATTTCTTTTGAATTCATCACTATCTTTTAAGTCATAGCTAGTGTTTTTAAACTTTTTTGCCAATGCTTTCCCGTCATTTCAAATAAAGTGTTACTTTTGCACTTTCGATTGCATATATATGAAAGTGTATCGTCAATCGTTAATATTTATTTGTCAAATTGTAAAAACTTAGACATGCCAGCAATATCTATTCGCGGAACGGAGATGCCCGCGTCTCCTATCAGAAAACTGGCTCCTCTGGCTGACGCAGCCAAGCAAAGGGGAGTGCATGTATTCCACCTGAACATCGGACAACCCGATTTGCCCACACCGCAAGTCGCGATTGATGCGATACGCAATATCGACCGGAAAGTTCTGGAATATAGTCCCAGTGCAGGATATCGCAGTTACCGTGAGAAGCTGGTGGGCTATTATGATAAGTTCAACATCAAACTGACGGCAGATGATATCATCATTACGTCCGGTGGTTCGGAGGCGGTATTGTTCTCCTTCCTGGCGTGCCTCAATCCGGGTGACGAGATTATTGTTCCCGAACCGGCTTACGCTAACTATATGGCGTTTGCCATCTCTGCCGGTGCTAAGATACGCACTATTGCCACTACCATAGAAGAAGGTTTTTCGCTTCCTAAAGTAGAAAAGTTTGAAGAGCTGATTAACGAGCGCACCCGGGCTATCCTGATCTGTAATCCTAATAATCCGACAGGTTATCTTTATACCCGTCGCGAAATGAACCAGATACGTGACCTTGTGAAGAAGTACGATTTGTTCCTCTTCTCCGATGAAGTGTATCGTGAGTTTATTTATACGGGCTCTCCCTATATCTCTGCCTGCCATTTGGAAGGTATTGAAGACAATGTGGTACTGATTGACTCCGTATCCAAGCGTTACTCGGAATGTGGTATCCGTATCGGTGCTTTGATTACGAAGAATGCGGAAATACGTAGTGCTGTAATGAAGTTTTGCCAGGCACGTCTCAGTCCTCCGTTGATTGGTCAGATTGCTGCCGAAGCTTCTCTGGATGCCGATGAGGATTACCTGCGCGATACGTATGATGAATATGTAGAACGCCGTAAGTGCCTGATAGACGGACTGAACCGTATCCCCGGTGTGTATTCGCCTATTCCTATGGGAGCATTCTATACAGTGGCAAAACTTCCGGTAGATGATTCCGATAAGTTCTGTGCCTGGTGTCTTTCTGACTTCGAGTATGAAGGACAAACCGTATTCATGGCACCTGCTTCCGGCTTCTATACTACTCCCGGTTCCGGTCGGAATGAAGTGCGTATAGCCTATGTGCTGAAGAAGGAAGACCTGACCCGTGCGCTTTTTGTCTTATCAAAGGCATTGGAGGCATATCCGGGAAGAGTTGAATAAATACGTAAGAAGAACACAAGTTATTATGACATGAGTTTAGCCCTGTTTTTGGCCCGACGTATTTATCGCGACAGCGATGCGGGAAAGCAAGTTTCTCGTCCTGCCGTGCTCATTGCCCTGATAGGTGTTGCTATCGGTCTGGCGGTGATGATTATCACGGTGTCGGTGATTGTCGGGTTTAAGAACGAAGTGCGTGGTAAAGTAATAGGTTTCGGTGCGGACATTCAGATAACGAATTCGGATGCTGCACGTTCCTACGAGACGCGTCCTGTGGTGGTGAACGACAGTGTCATCTCCATTCTATCCGAATATCCTGAGGTGAAGCATGTGCAGCGCTATTCCACCAAACCGGGCATGGTAAAGACTGCCGAGGATTTTCAAGGCATGGTTCTGAAGGGGATAGGACCAGAGTTTGATCCTGCTTTTTTCCGTGAACATCTGGTGGAAGGAGAGTTACCGCAGTTCAGTGATACGGCTTCTTCCAATCGGGTAGTCATTTCTAAGGCACTGGCTACAAAGCTGAGGTTGAAACTTGGAGATAAGATAGATACCTATTATATCCAGGATGATATTCGTGCCCGCCGTTTGCAGATTGTAGGAATTTACCAGACTAACTTCTCGGAATACGATAACCTTTTCCTCCTTACCGATTTATATCTTGTAAACCGTCTCAACAACTGGGAACCGGGGCAAGTGAGCGGTGCAGAATTGCAGGTACGCGATTATGATCGTCTTGAAGAGATCACCTATCAGATTGCTGCCGACCTGGACGGAATGGAGGACCGGTACGGTGAAGACTATTGTGTGCGCAACGTAGAGCAGCTGAATCCCCAGATATTTGCCTGGCTCAGTATTCTGGATGTGAATATCTGGGTAATATTGATACTGATGGCAGGCGTAGCAGGTTTTACCATGGTGTCCGGCTTATTGATTATCATCATCGAACGTACTTCCATGATCGGCATACTGAAGTCTCTGGGCGCCAATAACACCACCATACGCAAGGTATTCCTTTGGTTTTCAGTCTTTCTTATCGGTAAAGGTATGCTATGGGGCAATGTCATCGGACTGGCGTTCTATTTCTTGCAAAAGTGGTTTGGTATCTTCAAACTTGATCCGGAGACGTATTACATGGATACCGTTCCCGTATCCTTCAATATTCTGCTGTTCTTATTACTGAATATAGGTACTCTGCTGGCATCTGTCCTGATGCTGTTAGGCCCCTCTTTCCTGATTACACGTATCCATCCCGCTAACTCAATGAGATACGAATAAAAGTGATTAGGGGTTAGTGATAAGTGCCTTCGGGATAGCTCGTAGCTGA
>NZ_EQ973488.1:202462-207107 GCF_000158035.1 Bacteroides cellulosilyticus DSM 14838 | reverse complement strand
AACTTTTAAGTTCTTCCAGCCATTCTTCCCCTTCATTATAGGCGGCTATCAATGCCTCCACACCGAATGGGTTCACATCACAAACCTCGTTGATATTAATGGCTTTATCTATTTTTCTGCGTATATCTGCATCAGCGGAAATGATGTTTGCAATCTGAAGTCCGGCCAGGTTAAAAGCTTTGCTGGGTGATGTGCAAGTGACGGAGTGCATCCGGAACTCTTTTGAAAGAGATGCAAAAGGTGTATAAGTATGTCCCGGAAAGACCAGTTCACAATGTATTTCATCTGATACCACCCATACATCATTCTGGAGGCAAATCTCACCAATACGTATTAATTCCTGTTTGCTCCAGACTCTTCCGGCCGGATTGTGCGGATTACACAACAACAGTAATTTTACTTTAGGATCTGCCGCTTTCTTCTCCAGATCGTCAAAATCAATCCGATAGGTGTTATCCTCATAGATCAATGGATTGGAAATCATTTCGCAACCATTATTACGGATGGAAGAAAAGAAGCAATTATACACCGGAGTCTGCACCAGAACTCTATCACCAGGATTCGTCAGGGCTTTTATGACGGCTGACAAAGCCGGTACTACTCCAGTTGTATAGATTATCCATTCTCTCTCTATTTTCCAATTATGACGTCTGCCGAACCAGTGGATTACCGCATGATAATAGCTGTCAGGCACGCGGACATAACCGAAGATACCATGTTCTACTCGCTTTTTCAGCGCTTCTGTTACAGCTGGGGCTGTACGGAAATCCATATCGGCTACCCACATTGGCAATATGTCGGCATCATTGGCAGAATCCCATTTATAAGAGTTCGTACCCCGGCGTGGAATGATTTCGTCAAAATTGTATTTCATACCTAATCAGTCAAAACAGGTTTGGTCGTCCCATAATTTCAATTCACAGTTGCCCGGTGCTTTTATATTCTCATCCAGGATTATAGCTCCGAAACTTTCGGCAGTGATACTTCCTGTACGTGGATTTTTTACACTGTGAACCGGACTATGGATAGTGGCCTGCACACTACTATATTCAAAAGCGAGGTCTGCATCTTCTGTCATCGTGCAGTTTTCCATAATCAGATCGTGGGCATAGCAAAGCGGCTGTGTACCTGAAATCTTGCAGTTCACCAGACGCAGATTTCTGGAATGCCAGCCTAAATATTCCCCGTTCAATACAGAGTCGTAAACCGTCACGTTTTCCGTATTCCAGAAAGCATCCTTTGAATTGATTACCGCATTACGGATTTCTACGTTTTTGCAGTATTGGAAAGAGTAGTTACCATTCATCTCAAAGTCATCAATCCTGATATTTTCACCGTGTACAAACAGATAATCACCTTTGTCTACTTTTACATTCTTCAACTCTACATTCCGGCAAAACCAGAGGGTTTCCAGTGCATAGGGCAGTTGTACGTTTTCCAGTCGGATACCATCCATTTCACGGAACATCTTCGGTGCTTCTACCAAAGTGTCTGTCATTTGCAAATTATTGGAATACCAGAGGGCGGCACGTGCTCCTTCCGTAAACAGGCAGTTTTTCACAACGAAACCATCGTTATGCCAGAAAGGATATTTTCCTTCGAAACGGCAATTTACAGCTTCGATATTACTACATTCTTTCAGGGCAGATTCGCCGGTATGGATCGTTACGTTTTCCAGATGAAGATTGTGAGTGGCGAACAAAGGGCGTTCACCTTCGTAATGAGTGTCTTTAATTAGTTCCATTATTCAAGTTTTTTTGTTTGTTGTTTATTAAATGATTGATTACCTTTTTTCTATATTGCAAAAATACGGCGGAAATGGGATACTCCTTGTAGACGGATTACGGACATAATAACCCGGATTACAGATTCTGTTTATCGGGTACAAAAGAGGCTGCATCGGAAGATAAATTCATGTTTCTCATTATCGTTCAGAACATGAAATTGACTCGGATGCAGCCTCGTACAATAACTGGGTTTATGAATTAACGAAACGATTTGCGGTAAATTTCCACGCAGTCTTCGTGCTTCAATTCGTAAGGGTTGGCAAGGAATAATCCGCCCATTGTTTCCTTGGCATTGGTGGCAAGGGTATCAAATTCATCGGGCGTAAATCCATAATCACTCATCTTCAGGTTTGCCACTCCACAAGCTTCCTGTAGTTTTACCAGCATGGTGATAAAGTCTTCCGGTTTGTCAGCTTCCGGCATACCCATTGCTTGTGCCATTTTGATGAATCGTTCATCACAGGCATGCTTCTCTATAAAGAATTCATAGAATGCTTTGGAGATCATAATCAATCCGGCACCATGTGGCAGTTCCTGATGGTAAGCGCTCATAGCGTGTTCCAAAGAGTGTTCGGCAGTAGTGCTGCAAAAGGTCATTACTGCACCGGACAGATTATTGGCGAATGCGACTCTCTCACGAGCCTCCATATCAGCTCCGTTGGCAACTGCACGCGGTAGATATTTAGCTACATTTTCAATAGCGGTCAATGCGTACATATCGCTCATCAGACTGGCAGTTTTAGAGATATAACATTCTGTAGAGTGGAACAACGCATCAAATCCCTGATAGGCCGTGAACTTAGGCGGAACAGATTTCATCAACTCCGGATCGACAATAGACAGTACCGGGAAGAGTTCATCATAACCGCCAAAGCCTATTTTCTCATTGGTTTCATCATTGGTGATAACGCCCCATTGATCGGCTTCGGAACCTGTTCCGGCAGTGGTGGTAATGCAAACCAGGGGTAGGGGCTTGTTTACCATCGTTTGTCCTTTTCCGGTTCCGCCACTGATGTAATCCCATACATCGCCGGGATTCGTGGCCATGAATGCCATCGCTTTGGAGGCGTCCATTACGCTTCCACCACCCAGGGCAACTAAAAAGTCGCAATTGTTTTCCTTGGCAAAAGCGGCTCCTGCCATTACGGTCGATTTTAACGGATTGGCTTCTACCTGGTCAAATACGGCAGTTTCAACACCTGCTTGCTGGAGCTCGCTTTCTACTGTATTCAGATATCCGTTATCCTTGGTAGAGCGACCGTTTGAAATAACAATCATTGCTTTCTTTCCGGGCAATTGCTGATTGTGAAGTTCCTTCACCATACCGGCACCAAACAAGGTGCGGGTAGGAATGTAAATTCTAAAATGACTCATTATTCTTCTTTTTTTAAATCCTATAAATTATTCTATTTCTTTTCCCATTTCATAAGCTTCCCGTAGGGCTGGTTTATCTTTTATTTCGCCCACATGCCAAACTCCGGTTCCATACACAACTCCTTTGATGGTTGGATTTTCCAGGCAATCCAGAAATCCCTGGAAAGTGTCCACGGTACGTTCCATCAGTTTCCGATCATCTTCGGCAGCGGTGACAATGAAATAAAATTCCTTATTCTTCATTTCCGTATAGAGACCACAGCAACGGTCTATCAATGTTTTCATCTGTGCACTCATCGTGTAGAAATAAACGGGTGTAGCCATAACTATTACATCGGCTGCCACCATCTTCTCTATAATCTCTGCCGCATCGTCTTTTTGCGGGCAAGGTTTTCCGTGCAGACTACATGTGCTGCATCCTGTGCAATAATGGATTGTCTTGTCACGCAGGAAAACCTTTTCTGCTTCGTTACCACTTTCAATTGCTCCTCGCATAAATTCGTTGCAAAGGGTGTCGGAGTTTCCGCCACGACGAGGGCTGGATGATAAAATCAATATTTTCTTAGTCATAATCATTTTTATATTATAAAGTTAAAACCACTTCTTATTTCTTATGCAGTCATTTCCATTCTGATTTGTCTTTCGGATTGTGTAGCACGTATTCTTAATACGACGAATACAATGCTTGCAACAAGGAATACCAAAGAGCCGATGACGGAATAACGCGTATTGAAGAAGGTGATAAACAATCCGCAGACGGCTGCACCTACTGTAGTACCGAGATTGGCAGACAACAAATACAGTCCGTTGGCAAAATCCGGTGCTTCGGGAGCGGCATGCGTTATCATATATTGCATGGTGTTCTGTCCGTATCCCGCCAGAATTCCCAGGATCAGAATGATAACTGCCATTGCCATAAGCCATTCCCCCAAAGCGAATACTCCTATATAAAAGGCCAGTAGTGCCAAAGGAATCATTATCATACTACGTACCGGATTGACCGCCAGTTGCTTTCCGGCTATTACATTTCCTATAATATTGGCCATTCCATAAATCAGTAGCATTGTACTGATTACGGTGTACGAAACCCCGGTGATTGTCTTCAAGTAATCAGACATATAGCTGAAGAATCCGAATAAGGCTCCGTTAATCAGCGTGATAGCAAGAATGGAGTACCAGACTACTTTCTTTTTTAATACACTGAGTTGTGTACCGTAGGACAGTTTCTCTTTGACCGGCATGGAAGGTACAAACAGGATGGTTGCAACCAGTACCAATGCATTTACAACGGTGAAGAATAACATGCCCATTGAATATGAAACTTCACTTGCAATGTAGCTTGTCACCGGCACTCCCAGCACCATACCAGCTGATACGCCGATGAATACCTTTGCTACCGCCTTTGGTGCCTTCTCCTTACTGACAGATGCTGCCGCTACCGTGAAAGCCATGGATACATATACCGGATGAAGGAATGCCGGAAG
>NZ_EQ973488.1:197643-202252 GCF_000158035.1 Bacteroides cellulosilyticus DSM 14838 | reverse complement strand
TAATGTAAATAATCCCAGTGCCAGTATCATCACCTTTTTCCGGTTGATACCCGAAAACAGTAAAGGCGTGATGGGAGCGGATATTGCTACTACCAGCGCAAATATGCTGACCGTCCAACCCGCTTCCGGAACAGTTACTTGAAAGTTCTCGGCTATCAGGGGCAAAATTCCAATCACACCCATTTCGGTATTGATTATTCCGAATACACCGGTTGTGAGGATGAATACAAGTAGGGTACTTGAATTGAGTTTGAATTTATTCTTCATATATTTCTTTTTTGTACTGCAAAGGTCGGGGAAACGTAGCATTTCCTTTGTAGATAAATTACGGATATGATAACCCCAAATACAGTTTCTCGTAAATGCAAAGCGCCCCGCTGCACGATGATGATGCAGCGGGGCGCTTTTTTAAGTTGAAATATAGCGCAACAGAATAGTATCGTCAAGAGTCGCGTTTCTCGTTGAATAATTTATCCGTCTCCTCCATCCCTACAATTTCCCAACCACGGAAAACGATGGTAATCAGTTTAAGTTGCGCTCCGCCGATAGTCTGTGCGACAATCTCGTCCGAAGCGTACTTCAGCAATTGCATCCGGGCTTCTTCCTTCAGCGTGGCGATGCGGCTTTCGGGTTCGTCGCGCTTCAGGTACTTCACCTCCATCAGGTAGGCGTAGCGGATATCCGGTATCTGCGGATTGGGGCGGAAGTAGAAGTCGGCGTAGCCCTTTCCCAGTTCATATTCGGGCATCAGTTGGTAGAAGTTCGTCATATTGAGATAGGCAAGAAGAAACCCCTTCACGTGCGCTTCGCCGTCGATGAACTCGCGGATGCGGCTCTGCTTCTCCAGTTCGGTGGCGATGTAGGTGAAGAGGGGTTGCCAGTCGGCACGGTATGCCATTTCTTTTGCCAGTTTACCCAGGGTGGAGATGTTCAGGCTGAAGATGTCTTCATCTGCGTAAGCCTCCGTCAGGTAGTTGTAGAACTGCTCGCGCACGGTGTTGTTAGGGATGGCAAGCACAGTTTCGCCTTCCTCCACGCCCCGGATACTGAGTAGGCCGAAGTAGTAGAGCAATGACTTGAAGTTATTCTCGTCCACCATCTTCTCCACGGAGAAGGCTCTGCTGATGGTGCCTGATGTACGTCCGTTTTCCACGATTTCGCGGATGATGGAGAAGTTGGCGTCCAGCTCGTGGTCTATCCGGATGAGGTGGCGCAACTTGTTGTAGTCCGTGCGGATGTTGGTGTCCACCATTTCTTCGGGCTTCTTACCGAGCTTCAGGCAACTGTTTATGTAGTAGAGCGTCATGTCGGAATTGTACATGCTTTCGTTCAGGCATTCCTTAGAGAAGTGGTAGTTGTCGTACCAGGGCTTCATGTCGGCGATCATTTCTTCCACGCCCATCGTCAGTGCGCCCCGGTCGCGGTAATACTCCAACATGGTGCGCAGTTCCGTTTCGGTGAAGCCCACAAGGGCGTTGAACAACGGTGAGGTGGTGATGTTGGTTCCGATATTGAAACCGCTCGTCACGTCGTCCAGTGTGATGGGGCTTACACCGGTGATAAACATACGTTCCAGTGCCATGCCGTTGCCGGAGGTGAGGAACTTGAGCACGTTGAAGAAGTATCGGAAGAAGCCTTCGCCGTGGGTGGCCTTGCGATACTCGTCTTTGCCGAAGGTGGAAAGGATGGTATTGGTGAAGTTGTCGTACTCGTCGATGAGGAGGTAGATGCGCAGGCGCAGCCGGCTGGCGGTGCTATTGATATAATCCAGCCGTGTTGAAGCGGTGGTTCGGCTCATCAATTCCTGGCGGAATCCGGGCTGGAACAGGTGTTCGTACTTGTCGGCAAACTCTACGAGACGCCCCGTGCAATGCTCCTCGAACGATTCTTCCAGCCTTCCGGGCGTGGAGTTGACGGCGGAGAAGTTGAACCGGAGTATCATGAACTTCGCCCTCAGGGAGGTGGGGTGTTCGTATATCCATTGTTCTCCGAAGAGTTCTTCGAAGCGGTCGGCGTTGTTGATGTCATAATAGGCGGCCAGCATATTGATGAGTAGCGTCTTGCCGAAGCGGCGGGGGCGGATGAGGAAGAGATACGAGGCTTCTTGCTCTATCAGGGGGATGAAGTGAGTTTTGTCTACGTAGTAATAGTTTTCACGGGCGAGACGGGTGTAATCGCTCAGTCCGTAGGGGATGCCTTTGATGCTATTCTGTTCCATAATTCAACGGTGTTACTTAATGCTTAATACTTAAACCTAATACTTATCATAGGGCAACAAAGATAACATTTATTTCGCTATCTTCCTGTCACGGCTGATACTTATTATTCTCGTTTCAAGCAAAGCGCCCCGCTGCATCATCATTGTGCAGCGGGGCGTTTTTGCTTGAATAGAGGTGCGGTGCGTTGTCTTCTTATCCCAACGGATTTTCTTCGATGCCACCGTCTCCACCGCTCGGTTTACCGGAACCGGTGCCGTCAAGACCACTGATGGAGCTGACGTTGGTCCATGTCACGTTCTCGCCGATGAGGGCGCGGGTGACGGCACTGCCTTGGCGGCGCGACTCGGGGATGAAGCGGACGCGGGTACCGGAGATTTGGTTGGCGTTCACCTTCTCGGCGCTGTCCACGCCCTTGCCGTTGGAGACGCAGGTGTAGTAGAAAGTGCCCAGACCTTCCACGTGGACGGTGCGACCGGTGTTCATACTGCTCCCCAGCACCAGGCCGAGGGCTTCGAGCGTGGCCTTGCTGTCGGCGCTGCTCACGGTGGAGATGAGGGCGATTTGCTTGCAAAGCTCGTCCATCTCGATAGGTTTACCCACGCTCACGGCCTGGGGATGCCACTTCTTGGACATCTTTTTGTAAATAGGTTTGAAAAATGCCATACGTTATGGTTTTTAAGTAAAACATGCCCTGTAGGCCATTCTGAAGGGGTGGAAGACTTGTGCTAAGTGTCATCGATACTTGTGCTAAGTGTTACGGACACTTGTGCTAAGTGTCGGGCATACTTGTGCTAAGTGTCAATGACACTCTTTAGAGGCTTCTACGGTTCATTGTGGTGTCAGGATTTATTTAATGTATCAATCTTTCAGAGTACCCCAGGCTGATGCCACTTCATCGGTATAACCGTCCTTGTTCGTGAATCTGGCATTACCGAAACAGTCGGATGTATTCCAGGTTGCACTGCCTTTATCATACTTCCACAGTTCGGGAGCCTCGCCTGGGTCGATAGCACTGTTGCCTGCCTTGAAACAATACCTGAAGTTCATGTTCTTATCTTTAAAACGGCTATAGTTGCCATCCGTGCTGAATATATTCTTGTTCAGTTTGACTTTCGTGCAATTGTAGAAGCAATTGCTGAAGTTTGTTGCTGCCAAATTCTTATCGAACAATCCTTCGGGTATTGCAGCCAGAGTGTTGCAACGGCCGAAGCAATATCCGAAGTCTGTTGCAGCCAAATTCTTATCGAACAATCCTTTGGGTATTGCAGCCAGAGTGTTGCAATCGTAGAAGCAATCGTTGAAGCTCGTTACATTCGTATTATTGTCGAACAGTCTATCGGGTATTGCAGCCAAACTGCTGCAAGCTTTGAAGCAACCGGCGAAGCTCGTTACGTTCGTATTATTGTCGAACAGCCCATCAGGTATTGCAGCTAGACTGCTGCAATATTGGAAGCAACTGGCGAAGCTCGTTACATTCGTATTATTGTCGAACAGCCCATTAGGTATTGCTTTCAGAGTGTTGCAATCGTAGAAGCAATACCCGAAGTCAGTTACGGCCGTATTCTTATTGAACAGTCCATCTGGGATTTCAGCCAGATTGCTGCAACCGAAGAAGCAAGCGAAGAAGCTCGTTGCAGCTGTATTCTTATCGAACAGGCCTTTGGGTATTGCTTTCAGACTGCAATCGTTGAAGCAATACTTGAAGTCCGTTACAGCCGTATTTTTATTGAACAGTCCATCTGGGATTTTAGCCAGATTGCTGCAATATTGGAAGCAACTGGCGAAGCTCGTTACATTCGTATTATTGTTGAACAGCCCCTCAGGTATTGCTTTCAGAGTGCTGCAACGTTGGAAGCAAAACTCGAAGTCCGTTGCAGTCGTATTTTTATCGAACAGCTCATCGGGTATTGTGGCCAGGTTGCTGCAATTACGGAAGAGGTCGGATAACTTACGGGTATCCATGTTCAGCAATGGAGTATCCATGCTTACCAATTTCTTCGCGTTATTATTACCGGTTCTATTAGAAAAGAAGTTCATAGGCAATATCTGCTGCTTCGTTGTCGCTTTCCCCGATGTGATGGTGATGGTGTAGGCACCGGCTTGAGAATAAGTATGATTGAATGCGTCGTTGCTTGTGGTTTCAGTTCCTTGAGGTATGACGGAAGAACTGTTGTCACCCCAATCAACTACGGTGTTGGCGGGTACAGCGTATCCTGTTGGGAATGGGATATTGAAGCCAATCCCATTCGTGTCATCCATCCTTACCGTCATTTTCATCTGCTCGCACTCCGTCCATTCGCCGGCCATTGTTGCGGTATATCTGCTTCCGGCGGTATAGGGCTTTCCGCCTGCCATCGCCACTTCTTGCTGGTAAATCTTGTCGCCTACCA
>NZ_EQ973488.1:178969-197425 GCF_000158035.1 Bacteroides cellulosilyticus DSM 14838 | reverse complement strand
CCTGAGGGCATGAAGCCAAGGTAGGCTGTCAAGGTGTTACCGCCACCGGTGCCGAATGTCACCGCACCGGCAGGGAAGTCCAGCATCAGGTTTTGTCTGTTGCCGACGTTGTTTTCCAGCGTCCATATTAGTTTCGTCAGCTTGCCCACTTCGGCGGGGATGTTGCTAAGATCGAACTTCATGATGCTGCTCGCCATCTCCAGAGTAAAATCGACGTCGGGGGATATTTTGCTTGTGCTTTTCAGTAATATATAATTCTTCAGGTTGGCGGTGGGATCGTCCGGGGTGTAGGTCTGCCCTTCCATGGAGAGGGAGGCGTCACCCGTGCTTTGGTTCACTTGTACGGTGTTGGGATAATAGAGGGTGTACGTTGTGGCACCGCTCACCGCTGTTCCTTCGAAGGGGCCGGAGGTTTTGTTCTCCTCGCCTTGATAGGTGAAGTCTGTGCTGCATCCTTTGTAGGTATCGTCGGCATCGAAGCCTGCCACGGTCAGTTGGTCTTCGGCTTGCCAGGTCAGTTTCAGGTCGGCGTCATCGTATGCTACGCGGGTTTGCGTGCTTTCATCGGTAGGAGTTCCCACGGTCAGGACAAGGGTTTGGGAGTTCTTGGGGGTGTCGGCGGCGGTGTTGCCGGTGAGTTTGGGAAGTTCCCGGTCGGCAGAGCATCCTGCGACCACGACTACCAGTACGGTCAGTAAGGCCGCGCTTATGTATTTCATCGCTTTCATTGTTCTATGGTTAGAATGTCGTTAATAAGATCTTCCAGGTCGCTGCTGCTTGCGCTGTTGCAACCGCCACGGCTGCTGCTTCTGTAGGAGCCGGTGTTGAATGCGCTGTTACCGTCATTTACTCCGGGCAGGTTGCCGCTTCCAGCTATCACGCCTTCGTTCTCCATTTGCATCACCTCTATACGGGGCGGTACGTACTTCTGTTTGGTTCGTTTCATAATCGTACTTTATTCATTGGGGTTAATAATAGAGGGATTTGTCGTATATCCCGCCGGTTTATTCATTAAGAAACGCATGTGCGGCTACAGTCGTTTCGGCATCAGTCGCTTTGTACATGTGATTGTGTGGGGTTACTTGCATAGTAACGGCAGACAACTATAGCGGTGCAGGTTGAAAAAGCGTTTTTGGACGGCACTAAACCAGAGAATGAACATATATATTGAAGTTGTCTTGGCAATAAGGCGCACAAATTGTGCATCCGTTTTCAGGGGTTGGAAGCGGAATTGTATTTCGTATATCTATTAGAATAGTAAAGAGGAGTCCAGATAGTAAAATATAAGATTAAACGGTTGTTTTATTAGCATTAGTTTGCATACTTGTCAAAAAGTATGCACCTTTGCACACGTTGTCTGCCGTTACTATGCAAGTAATATCATCTCAATAAAGTGCCGTACAGCATATTGATGCTATCTGCTTTCTTCTTTTTGCTTCCTTTCACTAAAGCGATCACCTGTCTGTTTACTTTATCTATCACCTCCGCATCGAAGGGCTTCAGATAGCTCATTGTCACCCGTATGGACGAATGTCCCAACGACTGGCTGATAAGTCCAAGAGGTGTTCCGCTATGATAAGCCAGCGTCGCCCAGGTATGCCGTGCCGTGTACGAACTCACGGAAACGCCGGGCAGGAGTTTCTTCATCAACCGTGCCAGTTCCCGGTTGAAGCGGCGCAGTGTATCCTGATAAAGATGATACCGTTCTTTACCCGGAGATGCTTCATTCAGTATCGGGAACAAATACTCCGATTCAGCCCTGTTTCTGTACTTCTGTAGCAACCGGAATGCGTCCGGCGGCACGTCCACCACCATCAATTTACCTGTCTTGTGACGCCGGTAGACGATACGCCTGCCTTGCAAGTTCTGTTTCCGCAAATGTGCCAGGTCGATGAAAGGCATACCGCGAAGCATGAACATCAGCATGAAGCAAGCAAGTACACGCTGTTGCGGTAGCGACAACGCACAGAATTCTGTAGTTTCTAACTGTCGCATCTGCCCCGCTGTTAGTGCCCGCTTGGTGCGCGACTCTACTTTGGTATACAATTCCTTGAACAATATCGGATTGTAGTTTACCATGCCGGGTGGCATCCAACGGTTATAAACTGCCTGAAGCGTGCGCATGTAAGTGGAAATAGTGTTCGGACTGCATTCACATTCCGTTAGCCATGTCTCATACTCCTTCAGTCGCTCCGGTGTAAAGACATCCTGTATCGGTGCAAGGACGTTCGGCACTGATGTCGGATCACTTCGCATCGATACAGGGGTATTCCAAAAACGGGTAAAAGAGCGCAGTACGCTCCGGTAAACATGTGCTGCCGGAAATTTCCCTTCTTTTTCCAGGTCGGCAATTACCGTCTCCATGTAGTCAGTCAGGTTATCACCTGCTGACACTACATTTTTCTTTTCTTTATCTTCCATAACGGTACTAAAATTAATCTTCACCAAAACAGGCACAAGTTCAGCAATGTTTATGAGAATAAAGAATAACCTGTTCCTGCTGTTCGCCAATAGGCATCGTAAATGATGTTTTAGTTTCTTTTCCGTTTAATTAGTATACTCTTACGAAGAAAGCCGATGGATGTGTCTATTTTTGTCCGAAACTAATACAATATATTTATGAAAAAACTTAGCTATCTCGTTTTATTTTTCCTGTTAGCTATCCCTGCATCGGCGCAGAATCAGTTCAAGTTGAGCTCTATTCCTTTTCTTCTTTCCTGGCATAACACGCCTAAATCCTTTCAGGTGACAGATATAAATAAGCGTATTTCCACTATTCCGCACAATCTGATTATCCACAACCACCCTGTTGATTACGAAATAGAAAAAGACCGGATCAGCATAACTGCGGCAGGAAAGACGAATCTTTTCAACAGCCCTTCCGGGAAGTCGAAGGTTGCAAACGCTCCGCTTATCCTGTTTGAGCCGGAAGCTGATTTTACAATGAGTGCACGGGTTACAGGCAAATTGAAGTCGGTCTATGATGTAGCTGCCCTTGTCATTTATCAGGATGATGATGTCTGGGCGAAGTTCTGTTATGAGAACTCGGTTCATCTTCAGCCGACAATTGTTTCCGTTGTCACCCGTACTTTCTCTGATGACTGCAACTCCATGCCGGCAGGCGATTACGCATATATGGCAGTAGTGAAGAGGGGGTCGGAATATTCATTCTTCTACTCCTCTGACAATAAAAACTGGTTGATGGTCAGGAATTTCAATCTTGAGACGAAGGGGAAGATTAAAGTAGGTTTCGCGGCACACGGTTCTCGTGGTGACGGCTTTACGGGAGTATTCAGTGAGATAAAATATCAGCCGAAAGCTTTGGATGATATGCGAATGTTGTCTTTGTTTTGAAGCTGTATCCCGAAATTTGTACCCTTATTACGGATATGATAACCCCAATTACAGATACCTGATTTCTCAATTGAAATAATTTCTATCTTTGTTGCAGTTCAAATACTTATGAATATGGATAGAGTTATAAAATTAGATAATGTAGATCACTATAACAGTCTCTACGGATTGGAAACCCTGCATCCTCTGGTGAGTGTGGTGGATCTTACCAAAGCAACCAAATCGGTCAATCATATCCAAATGACTTATGGCCTTTATGCACTCTTTCTGAAAGGAGCTAAGAACTGTGATATCAAGTATGGTCGCCAGCATTATGACTATCAGGAAGGAACCATCGTTTGCTTTGCTCCCGGCCAGACTGCCGGAGTAGAGATGCTGAATGATGTAGTGCAGCAAGAAGTGTACGGTATCCTCTTTCATCCCGACCTGATTCGCGGAACCTCCCTCGGAAAGACAATAAAAGATTATACTTTCTTCTCTTATTCAGTAAGCGAGGCTTTGCACCTGTCCGATCAGGAAAAAGAGACTGTGATGGATTGCCTGAAAAAGATCAGTATTGAGTTGGAGCATCCTATCGATAAGCATAGTAAAGCATTGATTGCTATGAATATCGAGCTTCTGCTCAATTACTGTATGCGGTTCTATGAACGCCAGTTCATCACCCGGAGCGGCGTCAATAAAGACTCTCTTACCAAGTTTGAGCAACTTCTGGATGAATATTTCAGAAGTAATCTTCCTGTGCAGGATGGCTTGCCGTCCGTGAAATACTTTGCGGATAAAATCTATCTCTCGCCCAATTATTTCGGTGACATGATTAAGAAAGAAACAGGTATGACGCCTCAGGAGCATATTCAGATGAAAGTGATCGAACTGGCTAAAGAACATATCGTTGAAACGGACGAGACAATCAGTGAAATTGCTTACACCTTGGGATTTCAATATCCGCAACACCTCAGCCGTCTGTTCAAAAAACGTGTCGGCTGTACGCCCAATGAATATAGACTGCAAAATGTACAGTTTTGAAAAAGGATATATTGAACATAGAGACCGTACACCAGTGCAATTGCTGTTTGGGAAATAAGACCTTACATCCGTTGGTGAGCGCCATTGACTTATCTAAAGCCAATGTGATGCAGCGTACTATCAAGTTCGATTTCTACACCATCTTACTGTTGGAATGCGAATGTGAAGATTTCATCTACGGGCGTAAGTATTACGACTATTCCAATGCAACAATGATTTTCCTGACTCCGGGACAATCCATCAATATCAACGAAGGAAAGGCATTTCCCCGAAAGGGCTGGTTGTTGGCTTTTCATCCCGACTTGCTTTGCAGCACTTCATTAGGGCGGAACATTAAGAATTACTCTTTCTTTTCTTATCATCTGAATGAAGCGTTGCACCTTTCCTTGCGCGAAAAGGATAAAGCAATTGAATGTATGTACAATATTGAGAAGGAACTGCAACATGCAATAGACTGTCATAGCAAGACCTTGATTTCAAGATATATAGAACTCCTGTTGGATTATTGTTCCCGTTTCTATGACCGTCAGTTTATCACTCGGAATGAAGTCAATAAGGCGATATTAAACAAGATGGATATTGCGTTGGATGACTATATCCAGTCCGGACAATTGAAAAACGGTGTACTACCCTCTACAAAATACTGCGCAGATATACTTCATTTATCTCCCCGTTATTTCAGCGATTTATTGAAGTTTGAAACGGGGAAGAATCTGGATGAATACTTCCAGTTGAAAAGGCTGAAAGTCGCTAAGGAGATGCTATTAGGCAAAGGTGATACGGTAAGTTCGGTTGCTGAAAAATTGGGCTATCCAAGCGTACAATATTTCAGCAACCTGTTTAGAAAACTGGTAGGGGTATCTCCCTGCGAATATAGATTGTCACAAAACTAAGTGTTCTTGACATTCTGCGATACCCACATTCCTATATCCTGCTTACTGAGTGCTGCCGCCATCAGGTCGGGGAACTTATCGGACGTACAAGCAAAGGTAGGCACACCGATATTTGCCAGAAATTCTGCATGATTTTTGTCATAAGAAGGGGCACCGTCATCATTCAGGGCGGGCAGTACGATAAGTTGCACGCCACTGTTCACCAGTGATACGAACTTCTTTCGCATTTCTCTCGGATCGCCCCCTTCATACAAGTCGGTCACCAGTACCAGCACCGTATCTTGCGGACGGGTGATTACTCCCTGGCAATAGGTCAGGGCGCGGGCGATATCCGTACCGCCACCCAACTGTACACCGAAGAGTAAGTCTACCGGATCTTGCAAGTCATCGGTAAGGTCTACCACAGCCGTATCAAATACCACCATCCGCGTGTTCACTGCCGGAATGGAAGCCAGTACAGACCCGAAGATTCCGGAGTAAATGACGGATGTCCCCATTGAACCGCTCTGGTCCAGACAGAGGATGATGTCTTTCATTGCTTTCCGTTTTCTGCCGTAACCGATACGGACTTCCGGGATGATAGTCTTGTATTCCGGTTGGTAGTTTTTCAAATTCTTGGTGATGGTGGTCTTCCAGTCTATCTCATTATAACGTGGATTTCTCCGCCGTGCAGAACGGTTGAGCGCTCCCGTCACAGCCTGTTGGGTAGGGGCGGAGAGCTTGCGTAGCAGTTCGTCCACCACTTTGCGGACTACCTGCCGTGCCATTTCCTTATTCTTTTCAGGAATAACCCGACTGAGTGACATCAGTGTAGCTACAAGATGCACATCCGGAACTACCGTTTCAAGCATTTCCTTTTCCGTCAATAGTGAGGTGATATTCAGTCGTTTGATGGCATCGCGCTGAATGACCTGTACCACAGTCTGCGGAAAGAACTCACGGATATCTCCCAGCCAGCGGCTTACCTTTGGGGCGGATGATCCGAGTCCTCCGCGGCGGTCGCTGTCATATACGGCTTCTAATGACTGGTCGATGCGTTGCTCTTCCGGTGTCAGTGTGATACCTGTTCCGTCGGCTTCGTTTCCACCCAGTATCAGGCGCCACCTTTTCAGATATTCTTCTTCCATTGTTTTCTCTTTACTTCGTTTCAATTCCTAATAACCGGTGAATCAAGGGAATCACTCTCACAGCTTCCTCTTCATTGTGTGAAGTTGCTGAGGCTGTTGCAGTCTGTATGCCGCCTGCACCGCCCGCCTTGGCTTTCTCACCCAACTTCCGGCGTTCTGCGGGACTGAACTCGCTGAACGTGCGTTTCAGTATGGGAAGCAGTTCCATGAAGGTTTCTTTTTCCTGCGAACATACCCAGTTATTTACCAGGTTCCACAAATTATCATCCAGCAGCAGAATGGAACCGGAAGAACGGAGGAAACCTTCGAACCAGTAGGCCATATCTGCCGGAGCATTACCGATGGAAGAATAATAACTAAGGGTATTCTGCGCTTCTTCGGCTGAAATGTCTCCCTTGTCGTTCAGCAGCCGTGTGGCATAGCCGGACAACAGCGGATGTACATTAACGGATGTACGCACCTGGCGGATGAATTCCAGCCACATCCTATTCAGTTCCGGATCATTGAGAGTGGAAACTGCGTAATCCGTAGACACCAGTTTGTTGAGTATGTCCGTAGCAGCCTCCTCATCTATATTGATACAAACAAGTACTCCACCTGCAAGGATACGGGCAATCATAGCTTGGAGCATATCGCCTACCTTTGAGAAATCCAGATTGCGGACATTGCCGTAGCGGACGATATTTACCAGATCGGGTACTGCCTCCATCATCTCGATAATATCAGTGGAGGCGGCCGAGAGGCGGTCGAGTTGCATCGTCATGGCCTCCACTAAGTCCGGTAGATTGGCAGGGATTACCCGGTCGAGCAGCCGGGTGAGTTCCGGAATATGCCGTATCTCTTTCGTCTGTTTGAGCAGAAACTTCTGCGTTGCTTCTTCCAGTGTATTTCCCCAGATAGCCTTTTCGATGATACTTATAATCTGTTCCGGCTTGTGGTAGAGTGTCCATTTTTCTTTGAAAGTACCTTTACCGTCAGTACCGCCCGGAATTGCCCAATCTATGTCGAGCAGGTGCAGGCGATGGAAGAAGATACTTCTATCCAGATCATTCGGTTTACGAAGGTCGAGAGTCAGCTCTTTGATTTCGGCTGTAAATGGAACACGCAGCCGTTTTTGAGTCTTTTCCACATCTACCAGCAAGGGAACTTTGGGTACATCATCGGGAACACGCCCCAGACGGTTACTGATGATAAGTTCTTCCTTGATGATCTGTAAAAGGATATCGTCGCCAAAGCCCATGACGGTGGTGATGGCTTCATTAAACTCAGCCAGTGAAGGGGCTGGGAGATTACGTAAAGCAGCCGTCACCTGTGCCAGACGCACAGTTTCGATGACGTGGGCTACGGAGATATCCATATTCTTCTTGCGGAAAAGGGAAGCAGCCTGACTGATCCAGAGTTTACCGTCGTCCTGCGGATGATGCCAAAGATAATGATACCAACCCGGAGATTCTATGCCGGCTCCGTATCCGCTGCGGAAAGCAAGCCGGTCGTATGTCCAGGGAATCCAGGTACATTCTATTTTTATTTTGGGCAGTCCTTTCAGCAGTTCGTTATCCTCTTTTACTTTAGGCATATTTTCGAGGGCGGGCACATGCCAGGCACCACAGACCACGGCGATGCGTTCGAAGTTTTCTTTCTGTGCCGTGCGGATCATCTTACGCATCCAGGCTTCGCGGAGCTGGTCACGGGGAGAGGTATGTTCGGGAAGTTCCTCCCGCAATGCGGTTACGGCTTCTTTCACAGCCTGAAATACATCGGCACTGTCTTTGCGGTGCTCAATGGTAGTTTCCCACCATGACTCCCCGTCTGCATATCCGGCCGCTTCTGCCAGATAGTCAAAAGGATCTCTGTATACGGTGGGGATAATCTCCTCCTGTTGCTCTTCGGTTGTATTATGAGGCTCCTGATTTTGCGCCATCGAATGTACCAGTGGTAAATCGAAGAAGCGTAACGGTACTTCGTTCCGCAGGGCGTAAACTATCGTCTGCCATTCCGGAGAGAATTCGGCAAATGGATAGAACACCGCATTTTGTGGCTGGTCGGGTTGATAGGCGAGTAAGGCGACGGGTGGTTCCATCTGCTCATTCAGCACGCATGGAAGCAGAGTCTCGGCTTCTGCCGGACCTTCCAGCAAGATGAGATCGGGCTGAAGCTCTTGCAGGTATTCCAGTACGTTCCGGCATGAACCGGGACCGTGATGCCTTATTCCTAATAAGTGAATTGCCATTCTTTTAATCTTTTAGTTCGTATGATGGAGTGGGAGGTATCAGATCATATCCCTTGATGCACGGTAGATATCTTTCCATCCGTCGCGGTTCTTCACTACCGTCTCCATGTATTCCTGCCATACCACTTTATCCTGTACCGGATCTTTCACCACTGCTCCGAGAATGCCCGAAACAAGGTCTTCGGCATGTATCTGTCCGTCTCCGAAATAACCTGCCATGGCCAGGCCGTTATTTACCACCGAGATAGCCTCGGCCGTACTTAATGTACCACTGGGTGCTTTCAACTTCGTCTTTCCATCATTGGTAGCTCCCTGCCGCAGCTCACGGAAAATGGTTACTACACGACGGATTTCTTCAAGTGCCGGTTTCTCTGCCGGAAGTTGCATCACCTTTTCAAAGCTTTCCACGCGGCGGCGTACAATGTCTATCTCTTCGTCAATCGTATCCGGTAAAGGGAGAATAACGGTATTGAAACGGCGTTTCAAGGCGCTCGACAGATCATTGACTCCTTTGTCGCGGTTGTTTGCTGTTGCAATGATATTGAAACCGCGTATCGCCTGTACTTCTTTATTCAACTCCGGAATCGGAAGTGTTTTCTCCGAAAGAATTGTGATCAGAGTATCCTGCACGTCAGAGCCGATACGTGTCAACTCCTCGATACGTCCTATCTTGCCTTCTTGCATGGCCTTCATTATTGGGGTTTGCACCAGTGCGCCTTCACTGGGTCCTTCTGCCAGCAGTCGGGCATAGTTCCAACCGTAGCGGATGGCTTCTTCTCCTGTTCCGGCAGTACCTTGCACTATCAGTGTGGAGTTGCCGGAAATGGCAGCAGCAATATGCTCGCTCACCCAGCTTTTCGCCGTACCGGGAAGTCCGTATAGCAGCAATGCGCGGTCTGTTACCAGGGTAGCTACTGCTATCTCCATCAGACGGCGGTTACCTATATATTTAGGTGAAACTTCAAATCCGTTCTTCAGTTTGCCACCCATCAGGTAGGTGACTACCGATTGCGGAGACATTTCCCAATTTTCGGGAACAGAGTTTGTTTCATTCTTTTTCAGTTCGTGCAGCTCTTCTGCGAATTGCTGTTCGGCATGTTGTCTAAGTAAAGTACTCATATTGTTTTGTATTATTTATTGTCATTAAACAAGCTGTTTATTTTTTCTTTCATTCTCATATACTCCGCTGTCAGTCGGCAGAATTTGGCAATGGCATGGTCGGCATCGTATGCCACTGCCTGTTGTTCCACTTTGGGCAACATCTCCGGAGGAAAGTATAGCGACAGGCGTTCTGCCATCTCTTTCGGATAATAGTAATAATTGCTATGGAACAATCTTTGTAAAGTTCGTGTGGAGAATTTTATTCCCCATTGCGTCCCGTCCGCATTATACCAGGGTTCGGGAATATAATTGCTCTTGCTGTCTGTTTGGAAGTTGATTTCCTCCCGTTGCTCCGGTGTCAGTAATCCCATCAGCGAAGAGGCGTAGGCTTCATTTGCATCTTCTTTCAGGGTTTGATACGCCCACAGATTGTCACCGAAGTTTTCTATCGGCTGGCATAAGTTGAAGTAGGAACCGAATGGTGGCTTCTTTGCCAGTTTTGCGGCGGCTTTCTCCGGTGAACAGTCGTAGAACTCTACCCAGAAACTGAGCGGTACACGTTCGGCGAGTTGGCGGAGCAGAAACTCTTCATCTTTTTCTTTCTTGTTGGAACTGACCTCTTCCAAACCCAATTTCTTCATCTCAGGTGTAAAGGTGATTTTATCGTATGACCAGCCCAGTAACATCTTATAATGAAGTTTTCCACGCAGCAGGTCACAGTATGTTTTTACCAGTTCCGAGTCGGGCAGACTGCATAACAGGCGACGGGCGGTTTCTTTTACATTACTGCTTCGGTCGGTAGTGGCAATCTCTTGCAGGAAGTTTTCATCCGCTTTACTCAGATTGGTGCGTAGGCATTGTATCAATTCGTCGCGGTGGGCGGCAGATTCATTTTTTAGTTCGGTTTGCAGCAAGGCAAGTCCCTGTCCGGGGTTCTCTTTTCTCAGGCGTTGCAGCATCCGTTTCCGTTCTTCATGCGAGGCTGTTTCCCAAGTCTCGTTTCCGGTATCTCCCCAGTCCGGTAATTCCATGTGGGTAAGCAGCCAGCGTCCACGATTACCTGTTAAGCAAGAAAGCAGTGCTTGCTCTTCGTGCTTATCGGGATTATTGCGGTCGTAGGCATGTGAGATTAGCGTCCGCAGATAGAATGGCGGAATAAGCTTGTTGCACCGGGCAGCTTTCCGGTAGGCATATAATAAAAGATGCCGGTTCTGTCCATTGACTATCTGAATCAGCAGGTCGCCGATATTCCGGTCGAAATAGGGCAGACTGTCATCCGGAGCTTCATTCATGGCGATAGCTTCTCCGGCAGGTAACGGTTCCATTCCGGCACGGCTGTAGGCGAAAGTCAGGGCTGAAAACTGATAGAAAGCGTCTTCCGCATCTTCGCTCTTTTCTTGCAGCAGTCGGAAGTTTTCTTCCAGAGTTTCCGGTAAACCGTTTGGAATGAATTCTTTGGCAGCGGTTCCCAATAAGGCTGCATTAATGATTGGTTCAGTTACGTTCATCTCTCCAAATATAATAGTCAGATTGATACCACATTGAATTTAGCTCCCAGCAATTGGCGTCTGCCAGAAAGAAGGCGGCAAACGGCTTTCCACCCGTGACGGACAGGATGTCTGTTCGGGTGATGTCTTGCATCTGCACAGGCATCAGTTCATTGTTTGCATCCTGAACACAGAGTTGTTTCCCTTGAACAGCCAGTCGCAGATTTTCTACTAATACGGGTACATTTTCGGCAAATGGGTTCTGTTGCAGGGCTTCCCTGTATCGGGCGGTTGCTTCTTGCAGATTCGCACAGAAATACGGGGTAATTGTTTCTTCGGATAATTCACATTCTTTGAACAAGGCGCGAAGACTGCCTACTCCTTTATAATAACAGAGTTTTCCGTCGTAGGTACTGCCGGGAACAAGATTGAATTCCGCCAAGGTTCCGGGAGCTGTGAAACTGAGATAGATGGCGAAACGATTGCTCTGGCATCCGTATAGCCAGTAAATATCATTATTCAGCTCGTTTATCTTCTGACTTCTCTTATGGAGTACCAGCCACTGGTCGGTAATTGTTTCACCCGCCAGCACATCCTCTTTTGCTTGCGGATAACCTATCTGTGTGCGGATTTCCTGTTGCCACTCTTCCGGTTGCAGGTCCAGGTTCCGGTAACTCTTCATCAGGAGGTAGAGTTTTCCGAGTTGGTCGGTTAACTTGTATTTCCAACTTTCCTCGTAGAAGTTTATTTCCTGAATGACTTTCAACCGATTGGCAAGTCCGGGAGCCTGGGCGTCGACCATACGGCGGGCAATACCGTCGAAAAGAGTATAAGCCCGTTCCGGTATATTGATTAATCCGTTGCGTAGCAGGTCTTTCAGCCAAATCTCCAGTTCATCAATACCGTTCAGCACCTTTTGGTGGCGCATAGCCTGACGTTTGGCTTGTGCTGCTTCATCTACAGGCGTGTCGCTTTTGGCTTTCTGTTCCTTCTTTTCGGCTTTTTCTTCCCGCTTGGAAAGCCAGGAAGTCACCCATTCCGGTTCGTTCGCTTCTTTGAACTGCTCAGCCTGTGCGGCATATAAAAATAAGAGTCCCAATCCATGTTTGCATGGAAACTTCCGGCTGGGACAGGAACATTTGAATGCTACGTTTTTTGTATCGATTACGGTCTGGTATGGAGTTTTCCCACTTCCTTGGCAATGCCCCCAGATAGCACGGTCACTGTGTTCCAGCAACACCCACTTGGCTCTTGTCGCCAACCCTTTTCCGGCTTTTACGGAGGCTGCATCCGGGGCTAATTGTATGATTTGTTCTTCTGTTAGATTTAATAACATGATAATCTTAGTCAGCTATTAGTGTGTTTTTAGATTGCAAGTATAATGCTTTTTTTCTGTTTTTCAGATTTTTCGAAGAGAAGAGTTTTCTGTTTTTACCGGAAATCATTTGATCCGTATTCTTAAAGCCGGGAAAGATTCTGTAACTTTGCGGCAACAGGCATCACATACCTGCGAGTAATATATAAAACCGACTTGTATGGATTTTGAAACTTGCATAGCCTCTCATTCTTCAGTTCTGATGGAGGGGGCATTGGGAGAACGATTGAAGCGTGAGTATGGTCTCACCATCAATGGCAGTGTAGCTATGGCTGATTTGATTTATAGTCAACAGGGGCGGCTGGCATTGGATACTCTTTGGCGGGGCTACATGGGTATTGCTGAAAAATACAATCTACCGTTCTTGGCTACTACTCCAACCAGACGGGCCAATAAGCAGCAAGTTATTCAGGCCGGGTATGATGAGGCTATTATTGAGGATAATGTCAGGTTCCTCCGTAAGATAAAGGAGACATCAAATATTGAAATGTATATTGGCGGTCTGATGGGGTGTAAAGGAGATGCTTATACAGGCGCCGGTGCTCTAAACATTGAGGAAGCTCACGACTTTCATCATTGGCAGGCGCAACTATTTAAACTTGCGAAAGCAGATTTCCTGTATGCAGGAATTATGCCTGTGTTGGCTGAGGCAATGGGTATGGCGAGGGCTATGTCCGATACCGGAATCCCCTATATCATTAGTTTTACCATCCAAAAAGACGGGAAACTTATTGATGGGCATACCATCGACTATGCTATCCGCTTTATCGATGATAATGTATCTCGCAAACCGGTGTGCTATATGACAAACTGTGTACATCCCTGCATCGTCTATGAAGCTCTTGCGCACAACTTCAACCAGACCGAGGCTGTCCGAACACGGTTCATCGGTATTCAGGCCAATACTTCCGCATTGTCTTATAGTGAACTGGACGGTTCCGCTGATTTGCAATCTTCTTCTCCTGCCGACTTGGCTGAAGGTATGATGAAATTGAAATCAGAATATGATTTTAGGATATTTGGCGGCTGTTGCGGAACGGATGATACACATATGGGAGAAATCGCTAAGTCTATATCTTGCGGAGCATTGTCCTGATGCTTTCAGTCTTTTCCGAAAATCGCAAGTTTGGATAAGTTCATTCTTATCGGATATGCCTACATTTGCTCCATAAACAATAAATATGAAAAGAATCATGGAAGACTTTGTTGGAGCATTAGTTTGTGATCATAAGAATGATCGAATACCGGAGGAATATAATTTCTTTGGAAAACTGGTAGGAGTGTGGGATCTTGATTGGAACGATCATCTGCATGAAGCAAAAAAAAGACGTGTAAAGGGAGAATGGATTTTCTCGTGGGTACTGGAGGGTATGGCTATTCAGGATACTTTCATCGTACCTTCAAGAGTTGAAAGACTTACAGATATTCAGCCGGATGCGTCGTATGGTACAACTATCCGCATCTTTAACCCCAATACTCTGGCATGGGATATATTCTGGGGAGAACCGGGCGAATCTATCAGATTGGAAGCCAGAAAAGTGGATCAGGAAATAGTTTTGACGGAAATCACTCAGCAAAGTATGAAGTGGATATTTTCGGAGATTACGGATACTTCTTTCGTTTGGAAACGGATACGTAGACAAGAGGATGGAAGCTGGCGTCTGGAAGTTAAAGCATTGGGGACACGAAAAACGGTATAAGATGGAAGAGCATATATGTCAAAGCTGTGGAATGACTATGGCTGCTATGCAGCATTTCGGCACAAATAAGGATCATAGTCTCAATAAGGATTATTGCAGTTATTGCTATCAGAACGGAGAATTTACCGAAGAATCTACTGCTTACAGTTACCTGAAACCTGTGAATCAGGTAGTCGATTATATTCAATCCAATTTGCAGGAAAAAATAGAGTTGACCACTTTGGCAAATCTTGCGAATATCTCTCATTTTCATTTCCATCGGATTTTTAAGTCTGTCATGAATGAGAATGTCGGAGAATATGTTCAGCGAGTCAGATTAGAGAGGGCGGCTTTCAAATTGCAGACTACCAATCTGAACCTTACGGAAATAGCCGAGCAGGTAGGATACCAAACCCAGTTCGCCTTGTCCAAGGCCTTTAAGAAGTATTTTAATATATCTCCGAGCACGTACAGGAGTATGCCTACGGATTTAACCATTCCCGTTCGGCGTGAGGAATGCGGAATTTCTGATATACGGCAGGATATTCGAGTTATTGAACCTGTGGAAGTGGTTTATATCCAAGTCGCCAACCCGTACAAATATATAGATGCATTTACCAAGGCATGGGACAGGTTGTTAAAATACGTAAGGAAAGGGGGGATACCGGATGGGGAAACAGAGTACTTCACATTTTCTCGTGATGTCCCTACAATTATAACTTCTCCGGAGCAGCAACGGATCTTTGTTTGCGTTAATAATTCCGACCATCTGGAACCTTCCGGTATTATTGGAGTACAAACCATAGAAGGAGGAGAGTATGCTGTTTTTACAATGTATGGCGCATACAGGCAATTGCCGGATGTATATACTTATATATATCGGTACTGGTTGTTCAACAGTGACTATCAGATAAGAGACAGCATGGTCTTTGAAAAGTATTTGAATTCACCTGACGAAGTAGAAGAAGACAAGCTTATGACTGAAATCTATATTCCTGTTTCTAAGAAATAAATGTGCATATATTATAGGTATACCGTATATATACGGTTCTATTCCAGAATCGGTAATTCGGGTATGAATATCTGTAAATCATATACAACCTTTTTTATTTAATCGCAGTATATTTGCAGTCAGAAGTTTAACACTAAAAATAGATGATGATGAAAACAATCCTAAGCATTCTGACTCTGTTCGTCATGCTATCATGCAGCACGGCGGTGAAAGAGAATACCGATCAACCCAATATAACAGAAATAAACAAGAAAAATATTGGAAATCTGTTAGCACTCTATCCGAAGCCGATGACGGTTGTCGGTGCACAGGTAGAAGGAAAAGTAAACTGGCTCGTTGTCGGGCATACGGGCATTATCGGTCACGACCGTATCCTGCTTAGTATGAGCAAGCAGCATTATACCAATCAGGGAATCAGGAAATCAAAGAAACTCTCCATCAATCTCGTTAGTCGTGAAATACTGTCCAAAGCCGACTATGTGGGAAGCGTGAGCGGTGCGGCAGTCGATAAGTCGAATGTGTTCGCTTATCATATCGGGGAGAACGGTACGCCTGTCATCGACGAATCCCCTTTGACGATGGAATGCAATGTGGTGGACATTTACGAAACCGATGGCTTCGACAACTTCATCTGCACTGTAGTCAATACCTATGCTGCTCCCGATGTACTCGACAGTACTGGCAAACTTGACTATACCCAGTTAAAGCCCGTTTTGTTTGCGTTTCCTACTTATTCCTATCTTGCAACAGGAGAGATAATCGGCAAATGTCTGAATCTGGATAAACAGCCCGCTATGTGCGCCAAACTGCCTATGGCGACAGATGGTATCGTGCGGCTGTCGAAAATCGAGGTTTGGCCGGAGTATCTCGAAGAATATATGAAATATGCGACCGAAGTGGGAGAAGTCTCCTTGCGCACTGAACCGGGAGTATTGACCATGTATGCTGTCCGCGAAAAGGAGAATCCCGGTATGATAACCATTCTCGAAACTTATGCGAGTAAAGCGGCTTATGAATCTCATATCGCATCGGAGCATTTTCAAAAGTACAAACAAGGAACGTTGCACATGGTCAAGTCTCTCGTATTATCAGACCAGACTCCGCTAAACCCTGCAAACTGCCTCAATAACTTCATTCAATAACCGAAACGCTAATTGATCAGACCATGCGAATGAACTTACTTTCTTTTACCTGATTCTGTCGTTTTTACGCGAGTTCTTTGTATATTTGCCTCTTAACTTTTAAAATACCACAGTTATGAGAAAAGTACAACTATTGTTAGTTTGTTTAGTGCTTTCAGTGGCTGCTTCTGCTGCTGATAAGGTAGTTAAGTTACCCAAACCCAATTTGAATCGTGCCGGTACGGTAATGAAAGCATTGTCTGAACGTCAGTCTACACGTGAATATGCTTCGAAAGCATTGAGCCTTGCTGACTTGTCAGATTTATTGTGGGCTGCTAACGGAATCAATCGTCCGGAGTCTGGAAAGCGGACAGCTCCATCGGCTTTGAATAAGCAGGATGTAGATGTATACGTGATATTACCCGAAGGGAGCTATGTGTACGATGCGAAAAATCATCAGTTAAATCTGGTTTCTGAAGGAGATCATCGCGATGCTGTTGCAGGTGGTCAGACTTTTGTAAAAGCGGCTCCGGTATCTTTGGTACTGGTCAGTGATGTTTCTCTCTTTGGCGATGCTCAGAAACCACAAAATCAGGTGGTTGGAGCTATGGATGTTGGTATCGTTTCGCAGAATATCTCTTTATTCTGTGCTAATGCTAAATTGGCTACAGTGCCGCGAGGTTCGATGGATGCCACTCAGTTGAAGAAAGTATTAAAACTGAAAGATAGTCAGATTCCTATGTTGAATCATCCTGTAGGGTACTTTAAATGATAGAATAAGAAATGAGGGTGTGTCGGAACTCTCATAAACTAAAAATCCCCCTCGCTACAACTATCTGTGGCGAGGGGGATTTTAATTTTGTTTATTTGGCATCTTCAATAATAGAACAGATACTAACCCGGTTCCAGTCTGGTTCTGTGAACATGTCACCCACTCCCTGACCTTCGGCAGTAATGCGTGACGGGTTAATTTTATACTTATTGACCAAGATTGTCTTTACGGCTTCGGCACGCGCTTTAGCTATTCTTGCATTGACTTCGGCACTACCTTCCGGTGAAGCGTAGCCTTTAATCACCACTGTTGTATTTGCGTATTTCTTCATGTAAGAAGCCACACGTTCCACATTTGGCAACTGAGAGGCATCGACTGTAGATCTACCTTGTCTGAAAGTAATGATGGATTCCGGAATACGGCTGGTCTCCACTACCGTCTCAACAGGGATTACCCGGTTCTGTAAGTTGTTTACTTCTTGTTGCAGTGCGCTGATCTTCTGTGCGTCGACATTGATCTGACCGTTCTTCTCATTCACTTGTGAGCGAAGATTATTGATAGAATTGTTCAGGTCGCTAATCTCGGCTGGATCATAGAGTTTAGCCAAGGTAAAGTGATGGCTTCCGTTGCTACCACCAAAGTGGTAAGCTACACCTGCTGTTAGTTCAAAGGCGGCATTGTTTACATTGAATCGGCTACGGTTGTGGTCGCCTTGCATATCATATACCAATGCCGGTTTGACTCCTATCGTCCAGGCTTTAGCTTCTCCGAGATTGAAGTTGAAATTCATTCCGAAACGGCTGGACCAGGAGTTCACATCTCCAGGGCCGTCCATGTAGTAGTGCAGCCATCCCGCACCGGCTACGGCCTCTACTTCGAATATGCGCGGAGTACCTGTATAGCCTGCGAACAGGTTCATCAGGTTGACTTTACCCAATAAGCTAAGGTCTGAAGCATCAAAAGCTGTCTTACTGTTCGAGGTGTTTATATATCCCATGCCTTGAACTCCCAGTCCGAAAACGGGGGTAAGTTGCTTCGTAAACTCAATTCCCAAAGCCGGGCGGGCATTCTTGAAGAAAGCGCTGTGGCTTACAGGAGTTATAATACCGGTTTTTAGTTCTATAGACCAATTGTCTGTGAATTTGCTGCCTTGTACGGTAGTCTGGGCATTTGCAGCCAATGCTGCTAAAACAAATGCTGATAAAATAATTGATTTTTTCATAATTGAAATGCATTAATAGTTGATACAATAAAATATAACATGCCCTGAAGTAGTTTATTT
>NZ_EQ973488.1:169855-178949 GCF_000158035.1 Bacteroides cellulosilyticus DSM 14838 | reverse complement strand
GTTTGCTCTTTTCAGGAATAAAGCGGGAGGGTTAGGTTGCAGATTTCTTGTTTGCTTTGATCTTTGTTAAGTTTAAAGTTAGTTTAATCATATAATCTACTCTTTCTCGAATCCCGTTCATTAACGTAACAGCGATTCTTTCTTTAAAAATTTAATTTTCTTCTTCATAATTCATTATTTTAAATTCATAATTAAGGTTGCTGTTCATTTGTAACAACATAATCTTTGAAACATGGTTCGATGTATGAAAGGGTAATTAACAATAATTTAATGTTGCTCAAGATTCAATAAAAAGTTGGCTCGGTTTACTCTCACTACCCTCACTTTTAAAATAGCTTATTGATAATTAGAATATTAAGTGTGGGTGAGAGTAAAAATCCGACGTGAGAGTAAGCCGCTTACTCTCACGCCGGATTTTTACATTTCTACATCATAACTTCTTCTGTTATACCGTAATACCCCACGTTTGGCGCATATATCGGTTGGTTCTGTAATCCGATGTTTTTTAGCTTTCCTTCCCCGCGTAAGCGGCGGATATGCCCCATTGCGGTCGATTTCATCATGCCACATACCCTTTGGAAGTCACTTCTTGTCATCATGTGGTGCTGACTGAAGTAGATGGTTAGCCGGTTGTCTATTTCTTCATCCGATAATTTGTTGGAGTGTCCGTTGTGTTTTATATTCTTTAGTTTCACATTTCCGATTTCACTTCTCAGTTCCTGATCCGCCCGGAATTTGATGCCTTTCAGCCTTACTTTCGTATTCTTCCGTTTTGTATCTTCCTTTATTTCTTCCGTGCAGGTCAGGGTAGGGTGGAAGTAACCGATACCATCCAGATGTACCTGCCTGCCTTCCGCCAGTTCTTCACCCATTGCATGAGACAGGGCGTCGAGCACGGCCGATACATCAGTTTCCGTCAGTGAACAACGTTCCTGGATTTTGCGTCGCAACCTGTCGGTTCCTGTTTTTCCGTTCAGTGTGATGCGTGCATGCAGTTTTGTTTCTTCTTGTGGCTGGTTGGGAGCCACCGGGTTTTCGTACCATTCAAATAAGATTGCCATAGTTGCTTGTTTTAATTATAAGGTATTAATTTGTTTTACATTAGGGACTATTCTGTTTCCTCCTAAGGAACATCCCTTTTACCCTTAGGAACGATTGGGTATTAACCTTGGTCAACAGGCTTGTCAACGTTGGTTGCTCGGCTTGTTGACCTCCATTGCACGGCCTGTTGACCAAGGTTAACACCCAATAGGACTTACTACAAAGATACAAAATAAGCAGGGCTAAGTCAAGTGATTCCCTGTTTATTTCTCAATTATTATTGAAGCTTTTACTGCAAAATGTATGAGCTGAACTTTTTTGAAATAAATGCAGAATAATATGCTTAAATACTTGACTTTCGCTTTTTGGAGCAGTATCTTTGTAACTCTTTAAAGGAATTATACTATATAAATAAAATTCAAAACAGATAATGATATGAAAATCACTTCAATAAGACATGACAAAGATGCAGGCAGAGAGATGATGACCGTTTATGATGCCGACGTGCTGATGGAGAAGATGAAAACGGAAACCAGAGACGGGTATGTGACGGGGTTACGGACTGTCATCCCTCAGTTGGAAGGTACTGAATCCGCATTCTCTCATATTGACAAACTTCCACGTGTCTATCCTGCCGTGGAGTGCGCCCGGACTAAAGACGGAGGGCGAAGAATGAAACGATACAATGGTCTGGTTCAGCTTGAAGTGAAGAAGCTGGCTGGACTGGCGGAGGCTGAACTGGTGAAACGTCAGGCGATGCTGCTTCCTCAGACGTTTGCCGCTTTTTGCGGTTCCAGCGGAAGGAGTGTGAAAATATGGGTGTATTTCGCCTTACCGGATGGAAACTTGCCGAAGCGTGAACAGGAATCCGCATTGTTTCATGCCCATGCCTATCGTCTGGCGGTGAGTTGCTATCAGCCGTTGTTCCCGTTTCCTATTACCTTGAAAGAGCCTTCACTGATGCAAAGTTGCCGGATGACGCTCGATGAACATCCCGGATACAATCCTCATGCGGTACCTTTCTGTTTGGAGCAGCCATTCTCCATGCCCGGCGAACAGACCTTCCGGCAACGGCAGTTGGCTGAGAAAAATCCGTTGCTGAGGCTGGAACCGGGCTTTGAAACATCGCAGACCTTCACCATGCTTTTTGAAACCGCCCTCGATAAGGCGCTCCGGGATATGGAGAACTGGCGACGGGGAAATAATCTCCAACCGTTGCTTGTCCGCCTTGCGGAGTATTGCTACAAGGCGGGCATACCGGAAGAGGAAGTTGTGAGGCAGACGATTATTCATTATTATGCACAGGCGGAGCAGCAAACGGTACGTGCTATGGTTCATAATATTTACCAAGAGTCTAAGGGCTTTGGCTCTAAAACTATTTTGACTCCGGAGCAGGATACCGCTCTGCGCCTGGAAGAGTTTATGGAACGGCGCTATGAGTTTCGTTATAACACGGTGTTGAACGATCTGGAATACCGTCAGCGGAATTCCATTCATTTCTATTTCAGACCGGTGGATCGGAGGGTACGCAATACGGTGGCGATTAATGCCCTGAAAGAGGGGATTCGTGCCTGGGACCGTGACGTGGAGCGTTATCTGACATCAGAGTATGTGTCTTTGTACAATCCTGTTGAAGAATACCTTTGCAGCGTGGGGCGCTGGGACGGAAAAGACCGCATCCGGGCGCTTGCCAATCTTGTGCCATGCAATAATCCGCATTGGCGGGAGTTGTTTTATCGCTGGTTTCTCAGTATGGTGGCTCACTGGCGTGGGCTCGACCGCCAACATGGAAACAGTACGTCGCCATTGCTGGTTGGGGCACAGGGGTATCGTAAATCTACCTATTGTCGCATTATTTTGCCTCCTGAACTGCGTTTCGGATATACGGATAGTCTTGATTTTAAGAGCAAACAGGATGCGGAGCGTTATCTGGGGCGTTTTCTGCTGGTGAACCTGGATGAGTTTGATCAGATTAGTTCCAACCAGCAGGGGTTTCTGAAACATCTTTTGCAGAAACCTGTGGCAAATTTGCGGAAACCTTACGGTTCTACCATTCAGGAAGTGCGCCGTTATGCCTCGTTTATCGGTACCAGTAATCAGATGGACCTGCTTACCGATCCCAGCGGCAGCCGCCGTTTTATCTGTATCGAAGTGACTGCACCTATTGATACGAATGTCACCATCAACTACAAGCAATTGTATGCTCAGGCCATGGATGCCATTTATAAAGGTGAGCGCTACTGGTTGAATGATGAGGACGAAGCTATCCTGAAAGAGACCAACCGGGATTTTGAACAGGTCAGTCCGCTCGAACAGCTTTTCCACTGTTATTTCCGGGTGACGGAAGAAGAACGGGAAGGGGAATGGCTGACCGCAATGGAGATATTCAATTATCTACAGCAGAAAACCCGCGATAAACTGTCGGTCAGCAAAATAGGGCACTTCGGCCGTTCGCTGAAGAAATTGGATATCCCTTGCAAGAAGACGAATAGGGGGACGGTGTATCATTTGGTGAGACTTGGATAGACTATTCTGCAGATAATCCTCCCAGCACCAATGCTACATTACCTATTAAAGAACGGTGCAATTGGAAAGGTGGATAATCAGTATGGTCGGAGACAAGCGTCAGATGCTCTTCGTCTTTTCCCGGATGTATTCGTTTTATGAGTGCTCCCTGCGGGGTAAGCAGCAGATAGATTTTGTTCCATTGGAAGAAAAGCCCTTCGTTGGAAAGGCATTTGCAGGCTATGATATCACCACCTTTATATTGTGGAGCCATACTGTTGTCTTTTACCGGAATCAGAAAGTCCGCCTCATTGAATAGAGGTAGGGAGAAATATTCCGTGGCTTGAGAGAATGTTCCCTTTTTACCGGTAAATAGCGTCGGTAATGTTTGGTAGGAAATTAGGGGAATCCCTTTTTTTTCTGTTACCGGAGGCGGAAGTGTTATCTTCGAACCGGAACGCACCATATTGCCTTGTCCGGTAAGCAACCAATCCGGGTTGATCTCTTGATATATTCTTAGAATATTTTCTAATTTATCGGTGCCGATAGCCCCATTGTTTTTCAGGGAACGTCCAAAAGAAGCATTTGACATTCCGATACTTTTCTCAAAAGCGGAGATAGAAATACCCTTTAAATCAATATATTCTTTGATCCGCTGTAATATCATAGAACAACCCTCCTAAATAAAATTATGCAATAAGTAGGAAATTTTCTCCGATTTTATTTGTTTTGTATTAGATAATTTCCTATAATTGCGAAACCTAAGAAATACAAACAGCCGTAAATATACAAAAATAGCCAACTAAACAGAAAGCGAAAGAAACTATAACGTGACAATAAATGAATTTTTAAAAACTTAAAAGCTAATTTATGGAAAACGAGAATGCGGATTATGTTCATGGAAGTGACCTCTTAGTAGGCATTTTAGTAGAGGATGTTTTTAACCCTCTGGGACACAGTAAGACGTGTACGATTACTAACACGGCTGAGACAAAAGACCGTGCGGTGAAACCGACATTGGAAGAGAAAGCAAAGGCTGCCGCTGCCGGTAAATGGAAAGAGAAATCCGTGAGTGGATTGAGCGTAAGTATCAGTTCCGAAGGATTTGTTTTTTACGGTGATGGCATGGGCTATGACAAACTGTTGGAGATGTGGGAAAGCGGGAATCCTGTTCCTGTGAAGTATGCGCTTCGTGGAGAAGAAGACACGAAGTATCGTCAGGGCAATTTCATTATTACTTCGTTGGAAGAGGTGTCTGCGGCAGATGATGATGCTACTTACAGCATCTCGCTGGAGAATAGCGGGCCTGTGGAAGTTAAAGTGGTTACACCCAAAGCATGAGTATGAACAAAGTAATACTGTATGGTAAGGAATATCCTAATCGGGTGACGATGGGTGCCATGATTGACTTTAAGCGTGAGACGGGTAAGGATGTAAATGAAATCGGCGCGGATATGGAACTGTTGACGATGTTTATGTTTTGCTGTGTTCGTTCTGCTTGTCGTGCTGATGAGGTGACGTTTGATCTTGGCTTTGAACGTTTTGCCGATGGTATTGACCTGAGCGAGTTCAATCGGTTTCAGGAGAGTATGGTAACCGGGGGTGAGGATGGCTCAAAAAAAAGGGGCAGGAGAGGAAGCTGTAGGCATTGAGGAATTACTGGGTTTGGCAATGGGGTGTATTGGGATGAATTTAGACGATTTTCGCCGATGCACCCCTGCTGAGTTTTCGGTTATTTATCGTTTTTGGCTGCAACATGATGAACGAAATGTACAGAATGATTGGGAGCAGACACGCTTTTTGGCTTGCTGTATGTTACAACCTTATAGTAAAAAGAAATTGAGTCCGACGGATGTTTGCAGATTCTCGTGGGAGAGGAAACGGGAACAAGAAGCTAAGAAAGAAGTTAGTACAAAAGAAAGGTTCGAAGAGATAGCAAAGAAATGGGGGTAAAGAAGGGATGTTATTTACTTTTCTTTATCATTTGAGGAGTTGTTCTCATCCACTGAATTTGTATCTTTTTCGCGAAGGTGTTGTAATTCTTTACGATTCATGAGAGCTTCTTCTTTGTATTTAGCCCACTTTTCTTCTTCTTTGCGGCGATTTTCTTTTGCTTTTTCTGCTTTAATTTGAGCTAGTTTCTCTTGTGTTTGCTTTAATTTTTCTTCCGCTTGTAGTCGCTCTTCGTGACTTTTTTGTGCAGATTCTTTTAATTTCTGTTCAAATTTGCTTGGTTGGGGTGATTTCTTTTGGGAATTGTAGTGACTTGGTATGTGACCGAATACGCCAAAGATAACCATTCCTGCAAGAATGAAATATAGTGATATAAAAAATAGTCCCATACTCTTATTTTATTAATTAAGTTAGATTGCAAATATATGGAAAAGATGACATACGATATAGTTTTTAACTTGAAAAATGATCTTTCTGAAGCGGATAAACATACTTATTTGTTATTTAAAGAATTGTGCTTATCTCCATTTAATGAGTCTACATCTTTTTTATGTAATTCCCGAATTTCTGTTTCGAGTTGTTCTATTTTTTCTTGCATTTTGGCTTGCTCCTGCATGATTCTCTGCGCCTCATTATCTTTAGAACTCGTATTCTTTGCTATTTTATGTATATTGCCATAAAAGCTAGCAGATGCGATAATACCAAGGATCATCATTATTAGTAATATATAAGGTCCCATTTTTATGAAGTATTTAATTTCGATTACAAATATATGGAAAAAGTAACATATGACATAGTTTTTAACTTGAAAAATAACCCTTCTAGTGCTCTTCGAGAAATGAGTAAGATATTACTTGATATACAGAAGAATATTCAAGGTATGTCAGTCTTTTTGTCTGTTCAAAAAATGGTAATGAAGAGACTATGGGATATGATGAAAAAAGGATGGTTGAAAATTTATTTATTTTTAGCTTGTTTTTCTTCTTTCTTGCGACGCTTTTCCTCTTCCTTTTGGCGTTCTCTTTCTGCTTTCTCACGTGCAATCTTTTCACGAAGTTGCTGTAACTCTTCACGTTGTATGCGAACTTCTTCTTTAGTTTTCTGTACAGAAGCTTTCAATTTTTGTTCAAACTTGCTGAGTTGTGGAGGCTCTTTTTTAGAAGTATCATTTTTAGATAGCATTCCACCTATACTCCATGCTCCTATAGCACCGAGTATGAGACAAATTAGTATAATATAAGGCCCCATATGTTTAATCTTTAATAATCATGTTACAAAGATATGGAAAAAATAACATATGATATAGTATTTAGTTTGAAAAATACCCCTTCAGGAATTCTTCGAAAAATGTGTAATATATTGCTTGATATACAGAAGAATATTCAAGGTATGTCAGTTCTTTTATCTGTTCAAAAAATGGTAGTGAAAAGAGTATGGGATATGATGAAAAAAGGATGGTTGAATATTTATTTATGTTTTGCTTGTCTCTCTTCTTTTTTGCGACGCTTTTCTTCTTTTTGTTGTTCTCTTTCAGCTTTCTCACGTGCAAGTTTTTCACGAAGTTGCTGTAATTCTTCACGTTGTATGCGAACTTCTTCTTCAAGTTCATTTATTTTTTCTTGCTCCTGTTTGTCTTTTTTTGAATTATTTTTATTGGAAATTTTGTCTATATCCTTGATGAATCCCCCTGCTCCTATAAAACCAAGAATCATAAATGTTAATAATATAATGTATGTTCCCATAATTTGATTATATATTTAATTAATGCACAAAAGTATGGAAAAAAAATCATATGATATAATATTTAATTTGAAAAATAATCCTTCAGTATCTCTCCGTGAAATCAATAAATTATTGGTTGATATAAGAAAGAATACTCAAGAAATGGCAACTGATGTATCTCGACAAATTAGTGCAGTACAATCCCCTGTAGACGACCTTAGAACTAAATGGCTAGGTCTTGCAGGAGGTATGGGAGCAAGTTTGGCTCTTTTATCAGAAAATGCATCAGGAATAATATTAATGAGAAAAGGTTTAAAAACTTTACTGACTTCTGTTAATTCTACGGCTACTGGCGCTAAGATTTTAAATGGTATTATTGCCGCCAGTCCTTGGATTATTGCTGCTACTGCCGCTACCGCTTTGGCTGTCGGTATATATAAACTATGTTCAGAAAGTGATGATGCAGCTAAAGCCCAAGGGCGTTTAAATGGCATAATGGCTACTTTGAATAAAGAAGTTGCTACAGAGCGCCTCACCTTGGATAATCTCTTTACTCCTTTGGATAAAGCTCGCGAAGGCACTGAAGAATGGCAGAAGGCAAAGGATAACATTGTAGCCAAATATGGTGGTTATCTTGATAAGATGGGCATTGAAATAACCAATGCGGATACAGCGAGAAAAGCGTACGATAAATTGAGTGAAGCAATAATCAATTCTGCTCGTGCCCGTGCTATGGAGTCAGCAACAGCAGGTGCTGCAGATGTTTATACGGGAAAGGAAGCTGAAACAATAAAAAATATAAGGGAACGCCTTTATGGAAATATAGGTTTCGGAGATGGAAAAATATCATCGCAGGAGGCTGGAAAGGCTATGGGGCAAATAATGCTTGCAGTACGTAGTGGGAAGAATATTCCTAAAGAAGCGAGAGATATCTTATCTAAGTTGGAAACTGTTTGGACAGATCCTGAAGGTTTTGCGCATCGGGATAATTTTGTCGCGAACTATATTTATCAGAGTATTTCTGATATTCGTAAAGCTAAAGAAAATTATGAAAAAGAACTAGCCACTGCAAAAGTTATGTTTGGTGGAGGGCAAGATCTATTGTCTACATCGAACGCAGAAACAAATACAAATGATACAACGAATGGGACTGTAACGATTGAACCTCGTGTAGAATTAGAATCTGCCGAAGGAAGTTTATCCGCTTTGGAAGCAAAACTTTCGGAACTTAAAGAGAAACAACAGAAAGCACCTCTTGAAGAAATCATTACTTTTTCAGTAGATATTGCTAAGTTAGAATCAGATATAGCCAATGCTAAATCTATCATAGATAAGACTAATTTTCAGGCAGCATATCCGGTGAGGCCAGCGAATTTAGATGCAACTTCTGTTGGAGGAATAGCTACCGCCAGTTCTTTAGAACTTGGCATCAAAGATGGAGGTTTGAAAGATATGAAACTCGAGCCGATGAATTTTGATATTCAAGATCCCTTAACCGGTATGGAGAGATGGAATGAGGCTGTGGGATTGGCAAGAGAAAAGAATCGGGAACTGACGGATAATATGGGAGCAATGGGGAATGCTATGGGAAATGTTGGTAACCTGATAGGCGGAGCAGCGGGTGAATGGTTGCAATGGGGAGCCAATGCAGTACAGGCAATAGGACAAGCTATCCCGCAGATTATGGCATTATTAGGTGTTCAATCTACGCAAGCTACGGCTAACACTGTTGTTGCTGGAACAGGGGCGGCTGCCAGTGTGTCGAGTATTCCTATTGTGGGGCCTATATTGGCTATTGCGGCTGTAGCGAGTGTATTGGCTGCTTTGGCCAATCTGCCTAAGTTTGCTTATGGCGGTATAGCCTATGGCCCCA
>NZ_EQ973488.1:159445-169503 GCF_000158035.1 Bacteroides cellulosilyticus DSM 14838 | reverse complement strand
TAATCCGGAAGTAGTAGCTCCGCTTAATAGATTGAGGCAGTTGATACAGCCTGTTGGAAATGCGAATGTTGGCGGTACTGTGGAATTTAAGATTGCCGGACGTTATCTGAAAGGAATACTGAATCGCGAAGGAAACCTGAATAACAGAAGCTAAAAACAGAAGTTATGCAATATTTGAAGTATAAAGGAGAGTTTTTAAGCCGGAATAACACAGTATGCTCTGTAGAGATATACCGGGAGGCTACTGCTGCCTATGATCTGATAGGGAAATTACAGTTCCCTTCAGATGAACCTGTCGTCATAGAATGGGCACATTCTGACAAGGAGGAAAGCTTGTGTGGAAGTGTAGCCGATGTTACTATTATAAGTCCGGGAGACCGTACTTACGAAGACTTATATACCATTACTCCCGGAGATATCACCTTGAAAATATACCGTAACGGCTCTCTTTATTGGAGCGGGACTCTTGACCCTGAATTTTATGAAGAACCTTATTCTTCGGGATCTGAATATGAAGTGACACTCACCTTCAGTGACTTCGGAATATTGAATCGCATGAAATTCAATATGAAAGGCATGCAGTCTATGCAGGACATTTTGAATGACGCATTGCAACGAGCGAAACTGGGACATTGCTCCCCAGTCCGACAATACATATCTACTTGTATGAAAGGGAACTCGACGCCCGTCACATTGTCCGACCTGAGTTTGCGGGCGGACAACTTCTATGATGAGGATGGGGAGGCTCTTTCTATGTACGAAGTTTTGGAAGGCATGTTGCAGCCACTGGGGCTACGGATGGTGCAACAGGCGGGAGAAGTGTACGTGTACGATTTGAACGCTCTGTACCAAAAGGTCGGTACGGAACAAGTACGTTGGGAATCGACCGATCAACACATGGGTACGGACAAGGTGGCAAACAATGTGAAAATCACCTTTTCGCCCTATAGCGATGCAAGGCTGTTGGCCGGAGATTTGAAGTATGGAGGTGATAAAACCGAAAATACGGGTATTCAGCCCGATGGTTCCAACTGCTATAAATATCTTCCAAACTATAAGAAACCGGAGGATTACGACTGGGATTACAGTGATATTTCTTTCTTGATGTATGTGGGCAGCAAGGGTACAGGAACAAGTAGTTCTTCTTATAAGCGTTATTTTGAGATAGCACCTATATTGGGAGGTTCCAAAAGCACAGGAGTGGCTTACTTCTTTTACACCGGCTACGGATCTCTGTCTTCAGGAGCTCCTAAACCGGTAGGAACACCTCCATCGACTCGTAACGATACTCCTGTGATAAAGACAGAGAAGATATATCTGCCTGCAATAGGTGCGGACGAAACGGCGCATACTTTGCTGCGCCTGCAACTTGGCATACTGATAGATGCACGCTATAATCCTTTCAGTGACGCTGATGGTGATAACGAGAAAGGGAACTATAATGCTATATTGAACGATGCCGGTTATCTGTATCTTCCATTCCGTGCCGTAATATATGATAATGTCGGCAACGTGCTGTGTCATTATGCCAATAAGTACGAAACTACTAAGACTTATTTGGAGCCGCACATGAAATATACCACTGGAAAATGGGTGGATGGGGCACCGGCCGAATGGGACGAAGCGGTGCTGGCCTACTATAATACTGACGACCCCGGAGGGACACTACAATCGTTGGGCTGGAGAACCAATCGGCAGACACTGATGCGGAACAAAAAATTTATTATGCGGAGGCCGTCATGGCTGAAGGTTGACGACGGACAATATATGGCATATCCTCCTGTATCCGGATATTTAGAGATCAGTATACTGACAGGTATGAGAACATGTAAAACGTTTTTGTGGAGTTCTCGGGAGGATAGCAACGATATAGTGTTAGAGACGGATATAACCTCCCGCGTGCGTTGGATGCTCTATAAGCTTCCGGCACTGTCCGTGGTAAGGACGAATTCTGTATTTGAAGAGTATAGTAGTGATGATGTGGAGTATACCGGAGTACTGAATGAGAATGCCAAAGACAACATAAAAATAGATACAATCTGCGGTACCATGGAGGAAGTAAATCCTGTAGCGCGGGGAGCTTATCACCAAACTTCCACCGGGCTGCAGATAACAGAAATGACCAGAGCTGGGCGCACTACGCAGGTGGAACACCTATTGATAGGTACACTTTACAGTCAATACGCAGAACGAAAAACCGTACTGTCGGGCACAACCCGGCTGACGGGGGGAGGACTGAAGTCGTGTACTGATGCAAATCAAGAAGATAAGCGCTTTATTGTATTGCAAGACGTACAGGATTTGATAGCTGATGAACGGGAGTTGAAAATGGTGGAATTACGACCGGATGAATATGAAGAGAAATAAAATCGTGTATTGAAAGACGTTGGAGTGGTATTTTAAAAAAAAGGAATTATTATATGAGCAAAAAAACTTATACAGCCGGTACTGTCCTGCGTACTCCATTGCCACGGAGTAAGCGGCTTAGAGAACTCGGAATGGGAGGAACTTTATCTAATTCATCGACTGTGGTTAGTGTGACGGGTGGTTCGTCTTCATCTGGTTCTACAAGTGACGGGCATACGCATGCCAACAAGGCCGACATAGACAAGGTTATCACTGATAACGACCGTTATATCTATCTGAAACAACTTGAAGAAACAGAAGACGGATATGAATATATAGAAAAGAAAGCTAAAGTGGGGTATGCTGATGAAGCAGAGCATTCCGCAAAGGCTGATGACGCTATCCATGCCGACAAGGCGTATGATGTAGATGCTGACAGCCCGGTATATGATAAGTTTTTACGGAAGGATGTGGCGGATATTGCCGCAAAAATCACTACTTTTCTTGAAGGTTTATATATAGGCAATAGCGAGCATAGCATATCTGTCAGTGATTCCAATGTGGTTACGGCTATCTTTGACGAACTTAAGAATATCTTTGGCATCGTGTCTTCCGATTTTGTTTCCGGAGATTTGGGAACCGGATTCAGCCTTAAATATAATCAGGAGACGGGAAGGTCTTATCTTGAGGTGGATGAAATCCTCGTACGGAAATTGGCATATTTCGTTGAACTAATCATCAAACGCTTATCATACGTCGGTGGGGAAATCATTCTGACTCCGGCATCAATGAAATGCGTAAAGGTAGAGGAGTACGATGCCTGTTACCGCTGTTACTTTGAGCAGGATAGTGGGGATAAATCCATCATACAGGAATTTAGAATCGATGACCAAGTGCGTGCACAAACCTTTAATATCAAGGAAGGAACATCTCATAATGTTACTAATAGCTATTATTGGCGTTTGGTGGTTGCCATAGGTGATAATTATATCGATCTTTCAAAATCAGATTGTGATACGGGCAGCGGTGTTCCTGAAGCCGGCGATTCCATCGTGCAGCTTGGCAACCGGACGGATACGACACGACAGAATGCGATAATCCTTTCGACGGTGGGCGACGATGCCCCTTCTATCAAACAATATAAAGACATTGATTCATATTCTTTGGAAGGCAAAGAAGTTACCATCATTTCTCCGTTCCTGAACAAATTTATCGGACAGTTTATCTCCGAAGCGACCGGGAAGAGTTATGATAGTATGTTCAATGAACTTCAGGCGGACCTTGGTCTGATAAAGGAACAGACAGATAAGGAATATACGATATGGTTCTTTGAATACGTTCCGACATTAGCCAATATACCAGCCATAGATTGGAATACCAGCGAATTGAAGATGATGCATGAGCAGGATATGTTTTATAATACAGCTTCCGGACTGGCATATAGATTCGTAAAGTCTGCTGACACTTGGGAATGGATAGATATTACTGACCAACAAACGATTAAAGCTCTAGAAAATGCCGCCAAGGCCCAAGACACGGCGGACGGCAAGCGGCGGGTTTTCGTCTCCCAACCGACGGAGGCGCAGGCGTATGACGTGGGGGACTTGTGGACGAATGCGACTTACCCGGCGGTCGCTCCTTATACATACGAGAATGACACGCTTGTCTGCAAGACGGCCAAGACGGTGGGAGCGGCTTTCAGCATCGACCATTGGAAGCCGGCAAGCAACGGTACAACGGCGTATATGAAGAATCTGGGAGATAGTATCCTGTTGCAGGTAAGCGGCAACTACGATGAGTTGAACGGGCTTATTACCCAGAATCAGACATCCACTGATGCCGCCATCCGGGAAGCGGAAACGAAAATAGCGTCCGCGGTGTCCGCGGCGGCGGATGCCATGGCGAAGGCACTGGAAGCGTTCAATAATGCGGGCACGGCACAAGATACCGCTGATGAAGCCAATGAGGGCATCACGGCTAATGCCGCCGCCATACAGGTGACCGACAAGAAGATTACTGCTTTGGCGGCGAAAGTGACGTTCGACGATGACGGGCTGATTACGAATGTCAATAAGTCCGGACTGGTGACTACCGCCGAGATGAACTCGCTGATAACGGAGAAATTCACGTTCGACGCTGACGGGAAAGTGACTAATATCAGCACGGCCGGATTGGTGACGGAAGACGACTTCGTGGGGCTGTTCGCCACTCGGGTTACCGCCGAAGGGTTGGTAAAACAGACGGATATCAGTGCGTTTATAACGGAGGACGAGGCGGGAAATTTGATTTCGAATGCGGTGATACAGGCGGATAAGATCAACTTTATTGGGAAGACAGTTATTTCAGGAGGTAAGTTTACCGTTGACGAAGAGGGGAATGTGTCAATGGCAAACGCTACGATTGCAGGAACTGTTAATTCGAAAAACGGATATATCGGGGCATTTAAAATAAATGAATATGGACTTTCTAATATCGGTGATAACCCTTTGGCAAGAATAGAAATAGAGAAGGACGGAGGGAAATTCTTCAGGATCAATACATCTTCCAGAACAATGTGCGCTATCCGGGGAGATGGTATTACGGCGCTTGGTATAAGCGCTTTTGGTGATAATTCGATTGGAATAGATGTTACAGCCCAGGCCGGAGATGAATCGATAGCGATACGAAGCTATGGAGATGTTGAGATGACAGCTCGCCCTACTGAATCGCTACAGTTTAAAGGATCTCATACTTATATTGAGGGAATGGCAATAAAGGTAACGAACGTATCTGCCGATACTACGCTTGACCTATCAGTAGGCTGGGTCACTTGCTCTAATCAAAATAAAATAAGAGTATATCTTCCGCTAAATCCTCCAATTGGAAAGATCGTATATTTGATGAGAACTGCTAAGCAGGTAGATGTTGATGGAAATGGAATAGCTATAAGTTTTAAGGGTAGTATTATTTCAGTTCTTGGAATAACCAATAGGGCGGAAATTAATTTTTTCTTATATGATGGTACATATTGGATGAATGGATGGTTTAATGGAACTGTTTAATTGAAAATAAAGGAAATAATGAAAGTGAATTTTAGAATAATTGAGGTACAAGTCTCTTTTGAAGGTGAGAAGAGAGTATTTGATATTGCCCGTGAAATAGGCAATATGATGATGTACAACGGAAGTATTTTACTTGATATCGGCTTCGAGGATCTGGCTCGTACAATCTACTACTCTGATGGGGAAGTGGAAGTACCGGAACGTTATTGTAAGGCTATTATTGAAGTGGTGAAACAATCTTCGTTTATAGCAGCTATCAAACGTGAGGTAATAAATCTGTTGGGAGGCTGTTGACATGGGATACATAAGGTTTGTGATGAGTTTGCGAAAGGTGGATGAACAGGGGCATGCCACTCGTGCTGTTATTAGCCGTATTGAATCGGATATGGCAGATAACGCCATGCTTGAGACAAACCTGATTATGCATGCTTTGTCCGCTCCGGGCGGGAAGATTGTAGAGAACCTTGATTTTACACTGGATTCGGGAATATTGGATAATGATATATTAGGATAGTATTATGGACAGATTAGATAAGATATTCATCAAGGGTAATGTTCTGAAAGCGGAAGAACTGAACGAAATAGTAGGGAAGATTAATGAGCTTGCGGATGCATCGTTAATTATCGGTGACACTACGGGCACGGCTTATGATGGTGCCATGGGTGCGGCATTGGAGCAGATGGTACGGGAACTGACAGGTGGTGCCGGAACCATGTATAGCGTGTATGTGCGGAATAATATGCCTTCTTTGGGCTTTACTGCACAACACGGTGAGAAGTGTGTGCTCGACTTTACCTTTGTTTCACAGTATCGGGATGACATCAGTGAACCATATAAACCGACCGGAGAGCTGGGACTCTGTACGGTTATGATAAAGAACTCTAAGTTCACCGACTTCACGGTTGTAAAACGGATGGAGATATCGTCTAATGTTTCAGTTAAGCAGGACGTGTCCGAATGGCTGACCAGCGGTAGCAATAATATCAAAGTAAGTGTTGAGGGTGAGAATACCGACAAGACTACCGCTCCTGTTACTTATATCGTGCAATTGACTTCGCTTGGCATCAGTGCGCCGAACTTCGCCTGGTGGATGGCATTTGCGGGAGACATATCCATTCCAATGATTATTAATGGCAACATCAGCAAAACGTTGCATGTGACAGTTACTGGAGATAATTACAATCAGGGTTATAACCAGAATCTTGGTACAGCCGTATATCTGGATACTCCTTATATCTATACGCTTCTGCATCCTGGAGCCACCGGTGTGTATAATGTCAGCTTCTACCTTTCGAATTCCGACAATACGATCCAGACAAAACTGGTATCTGTGAACATCATGTGTTTTTCTTCGGGTGAATCCGTGAAGCTGATGTGTGTGAACAATTTGGCTGGTCTGCTTACCAACTGGCAGGATAATACAGTCTTCGATTATGCCATTTATGACGGTTCGTCCGCACAGACTGACGCATTGTTTGCTATAACTAAAAACGGAACGGAAATATATAGTTCTGAGAATACCACTATTGCGACGAATACAAAGAACACTTTCACTTATCCGATGGAAGTGGATACAGATGACGATGCGAATTTTGATGTTGTTGTGTCTGTCACCAGTGGCAATAACAATCTGATTGAACCGATTACATTTGGTGTGAACAATTTGTTTGGATATTCCGCCACGGCAGGTGCAGTACTTTACATCAATCCCAAGACACGGAGTAACTCACAATCCAACAGCCGCAGCATTGTGAATGAGGCGGATAAGTCTGTTATCCCTGTGATCTGGAATAACTTGAACTGGGGCAATGACGGATGGGTGACGGATGATGAAGGTGTGAAGGCATTGAAAATATTTGCCCGCAGTTCTGCGGTGATAGATTATCAGCCTTTCACTATTGAAGCTGCCCGCAGGGGTAAGAGTATTGAGATTGATTTTAAAGTGGAGAACGCTTCGGATGCTTCGAAGAACATTATTACTATTGCCGAAGGGAATGTCGGCCTAAAGGTGTCCGGCGAGAATATTTCCTTCTTCTCCCAGTCTGAACATGAAAGTACCACACAGGATGTTCCTATAGATAACGGTGTGCGTATCCGACTAACAGTGGTTGTCATGCCGGATGCTTATGGCAATGCTGGGTTTAACATTGTCGCCATCTATATCAACGGAAAGAAGAACCGCCAGTATGCCTACGAAAGTAATGACTACTTCAAAAACACCGGAAAGATAACGTTGGGCAATGATTATGCAAACCTCTATCTTTATGGGTTACGTGTGTACGATTCGGCTCTGACTTCGGAAGCTGTACAGAAGAATTATATCAACCAACTCGTGACAATTGATGAAAAGCGAACAGAAAAGAATGTCAATCAGGTGTTGGATGGTGAAGGAGTGAATATTGACTTCAATGCCACGAGAATGCTGTACAACGTGTTTGTTGTTGACAAACCTTTCCCAAACTTGAATAACCCTTCAGGAGTGGCGGGTAATCTGGAAGTCTTCTTCAAGGATAAACCGGAAAGGAATTTCACGCTCACCAATCTGTTGGTGGAAGGTCAGGGAACTTCATCAAAGAAATATCTGGAGTGGAATATCCGATTCAAAATGAAAGGGCTGAAAGACGCTGAAGGCAATAAGATAAACTCCATCGCCACGTATGTCAACGGGACTACCGATAAGAACAAGGTACTCATGTTTGATGGGGTGCCGAAGTCCGGACGTCTGACAGCCAAGAAGAACTGGGCGAGTTCCATGCAGGATCATAAGGCCGGAAGTGTGGCTGCCTTCAATGATTTATATAAAGAAATAGGGCTGAGAAACGAGGCAATGGTAGCAGATGGCGAGATACGTGTAGCTGTTTATCAGGAGCCGTTTATCGGTTTCTCCAAATCCGTGAATGAGGAAGGGCGGGAGGTATATACTTGTATGGGAGAATTTACATTTGGCCCAGACAAAGGGGATGACCTTTGCTTTGGTTATGATACGGAAGCTTATCCGGCGCTATTGTCTGTGGAGGGGTCGGACAATGCTCCGCTGGGGGCTTTGTTCCGTGTTCCCTGGAATGCTACTAAGCCATATTGGACCTATAATCCTGATGAAGAGGCTTTCCAGTATAACAATACCAATTGTTGGGATTTTGATGCGGGGGAACTAAATGCCGATGAAGCGGAACCTCTGTCTGCTCAAAAGTGGATGGAGGCCTATAACACTGTATATGTTTGCAATAATCGTATCAGACCGTTCAATGGAACACTTGCCGAATTGAACAATGCCATAACTGAATATCGCAGTACGGGCTATGAGTACTGGATTGCCAAGGCCGGTGATGCCAACCTTTATAATCTCTATTATTACGAGGCGGCGGAAGGAAAGTTCATTCCTTCCGATATTGGTAATGGCCAGATCAACTTGAGAACGCAGTTGGCTGCATATCTTGCATCCGAGCTGTCCTTATTTACATCCGACCAACTGAATGAGCTGTTTATCGCTGCCCGCGGACAGCTATTCCGGGCGACTGTACCGAACTACTTCGACATCAACGATGCTGTATTTCATCATAATTTCGTTGAGTTCACGGCCGGGACCGATCAGCGGGCGAAGAATACTTATCCATATAGTTTCTGTACAGCCGGGAGCAAATGGAGGTGGAGACTGGATGATGCCGATACCATTTTTCCAATCGACAACCAGGGACAGGACCGCAAACCCTATTGGTGTGAGATGCATGATTATTACGACAACGGTCAGCCTATTTGGAATGGTGAGACGTCTGTCTTTTGGAATCTGTTAGAACAGGCTTTCAGTGCTGAGATTACTGCGGGAATGCGTAAGATGTTCGCTGCTATGGAAAGTTTATGTGGCCAGTCTTCCGGTACTCCTTATGACAAGGCCTATGCTTTCTACAAGAAATATTATTTAGGAATTAAAGAGTACTTCCCGGCTACGTTAGTAAATTCTGATGCCAAGCGTTATGAACTTGCCAAGATAGCTTATGATAATGATTCCTACAGCAATGATACTGATCCTATCACGCAATCTCATGGTGATTTTTATTCGGCGGAAACTGCATGGATGAAGAAGCGTATCATGTATATTATGAGTAAGTATAATTATGGCTTATTCTCTGCCAATGGAACCGATACCATCATCGTACGTGCTGCCGGTGATTTGATAGACTATGACATCACTCCGGCTTTCGATATGTATCCTGCAATCGCTAACGGTACGTCCATAGTGTCGGGGAAACGCACCAAGGCTGGTGAAACATGTCGCATTACTATTGACCTTGGCGGTAGTGCCGACCAACAGAATGCGATTCAGGCGGCGAGCTGGTTATTAAGTATTGGAGACTGGCATAAAAAGAATGTTTCCGGTACCATGGTGGTACGCGGTAGACGACTGTCAGAACTCATACTTGGAAGTAAGACAGATAACGTAATAATCTCTATAACAGGACTTACGCTTGCTGATTGTAGTAGTATGCAGAAGATACTTTTATCCAATATTACCACTTTACAGGGGACTCTGGATTTAAGCACAATAATCAACATTCGAGAGGTTTATGCAGATGGAACTAATCTGAGCCAGATAAAATTACCGAACGGTGGCGGTCTTGAAATCATCGAGTATCCAGCCAACAATAAGTATATCACTTTCCGGAACTTTCCCA
>NZ_EQ973488.1:153493-158215 GCF_000158035.1 Bacteroides cellulosilyticus DSM 14838 | reverse complement strand
AACCCTAAAATATGCCATAGAAATGTATGTGGAATACTATTAAATGTTATAGTAGAAAATTTGTGTTGACATTTAGTATGTTTTTAGAAGTTTTTGGGGATTTCTCAAATAGCATTTACTAGATAGATACGGAAGGATTTGTTGTGTGGCATGGTGGAGTAAATTAGTTTGTTTTGATAGAATTAAAGTAGAATCTTTAACTTTGTCCTCTAATATAGATATGCAAGATATAATGGCTGAAACAATTCCTCAATTCTACAAGAGAATACAACGTTGCGATCCGAAACTGGATGCAACTTATTCTAAAGGGAAAGAATATTTCAATATCTTTTCCCGCCAGTGCAATTTCGGTACTGTGCAATTCAGTTATCGGGATTTCTATAAAGTAACTTTAATCATGGGTATTGGGAAATTATATTATGCTGATAAATGGATTCTGGTAGATCGTCCGGCGCTGCTGTTTTCCAATCCTCTTGTGCCTTATGCTTGGGAGTCTGTCAGTGAAGAGCAGAGGGGTATGTTCTGCATTTTTAATGAGCAGTTTGTGCAATCCGAAGAGAAGAACGGTTCTTTGGCGAATACACCTTTATTTAAACTGACGGGTGATAAAGTCTTCTTCCTGAATGGATCTCAACTGATGAAAGTACAAAATATATATGCTCAGATGCAGGAAGAGATACAATCCGGTTACGCAGGTACACTTGATGTGTTGCGTTGTTATCTTCATTTACTGATACATACGGCCATGAGGATGCAGGATGCTAATCAGTATGAATCGCATCCGAATGCTTCACAGCGTATTGCAGAATTGTTTATGGAGTTACTGGAAAGGCAATTTCCGATAGATTATCCCCGTGCTGCATTAGTTCTGCGTACGCCGACTGATTATGCCAATCGGTTGTCTGTGCATGTGAACCATCTGAATAAGGTTATTAAAGAAACGACAGGAAAAACGACCTCAGTACTTATTGCAGAAAGAATCGTAAAAGAAGCTGTTCAATATCTGCAACATAGCAATCTTTCTATTTCAGAAATGGCATTTGGACTGGGCTTTGAGTCTGTTTCCTACTTTAGTAAGTTCTTTCGTAAACATACAGGTAAGTCGCCGACTGAAGTCAGGGGGAAGGTAACTATTTGATTTGTACAAAGGATGATTTGAATAGTACTCATCCGTCCGTACGCTAACACCTAACTTTGCACCGAAATGAAATATTAAAATTATGAAGTACAGAAAATTAGGTAAAACAGATGTGCAACTTTCCGCTATCGGACTGGGTTGTATGGGAATGAGTGCTGCGTATGGAGTGGCGGACGAAAAAGAGAGTATCGCAACGTTGCACCGTGCCTTGGAATTGGGCATAAACTTTTGGGATACGGCTGATGTGTATGGGAATGGAGCCAATGAGGAACTGCTTTCGAAGATGGTAAGTGAAAAAAGAGACCGGATTTTTATTGCTACAAAGTTCGGCTTTCGTTTACGTAATAATCAAGGCAGTGTATTTGGTGGTGGTGAAAGTTATGTGGACGGTTCTCCCCGGTATATTAAACAAGCGGTAGAAAACAGCCTGAGGCGATTGAAAATAGAAACCATTGATTTGTATTATGCTCATCGGATAGATCCTGCTGTTCCGGTTGAAGAGACTGTGGAAGCAATGGCTGAACTGGTGCGCGAAGGTAAAGTCCGATATTTAGGTTTAAGTGAGTGTTCGCCCGAATCCTTGCGAAGAGCTTGCGCTGTGTATCCTATTGCCGCTGTAGAGAGTGAATATTCTCTGCTGACCCGCGATGTGGAGAAAGAAATCCTGCCACTGACCAAGGAACTGGGAGTTACGTTAGTTCCTTTCTCACCATTGGGTAGGGGGCTGGTTGCCAATGCAATCCGTGTAGAGACATTGGGTGAAAATGACTTTCGCAGGCATTTGCCGAGATACACTGGTGAGCATTGGGTAAATAACCAATATCTGGCTACTGATTTGGCCGGTATGGCTGCGGAGAAAGGTGTCACTTCTGCCCAACTTGCATTAAGCTGGATACTGGCACAAAGTGAGAATATCATTCCGATACCGGGTACTAAGCGGATGAAATATTTGGAAGAGAACGCTCGGGCGGTTGATGTGGATTTGTCAGTTCAGGATATGGCGGATATAGAAAAGCTGTTGCAAAAGTATCCCAATGTTGGCAACAGATATAATGAGCATGAATTTAAGTTTGTAAATAAATAAATTTAGTACTGATAAGATGAAAAACTCAATTCCCCGGTATACATTCTATAAGAATAAGTATGGAAGTGAACTTCTGATAGATGTGGTAGAACTGAAATATGTAAAGAGGTTCCTGGCTGAAAGCGCCGTACACACGTTGACTTATTATGACATTACTTTTGTAACAGAAGGGGAAGGGAGTTTTTCTATTGATAACCGGACATATCAGGCTGTTCCCGGTGATGTTTTCTTTTCCAAACCGGGTGAGGTGCGGAATTGGGATACTTCCATTCTTCAAGATGGAAAAAACTGCATCCGGATTGCACTTGCCCGATGAACTTTATAAGCGTATGCTTCAGCTTTTGCATGATATTAAGGTAGAAATAGACCAATACAGACAGGACGATGTACATGTGTTGAGGGCATATCTTTACGAGGCGCTGATGTTACTGAACCGAGCCTATCAGAATCTGATTTCGATGGAAGAGGGGAACAAAGAAGCGGGTGGTACACATATCAGTAAATTTATTGAATTAGTCGGGGCAGATATGAGAGAACACCATTCTGTCCGGCATTATGCAGACAAACTTTGTATCACTCCCAATTACCTGAATGAGATTGTAAATTCAGCTATGGGAATGAGTGCGAAACAATATAATTGCATTTGAACTTCATTTTTCTACTGTTTCTTATTTTGTGCGATGCTTTCGCCAATGTACGGGTGAGACCCCTTTGGTTTACCGGAGTATGCATAAACCGTAAAAAGTACTATTTCTCCCTTTGTTTTTGTTATGCCGATTTTCTGTTGTGTCCTTATCTTTGCCTCATTCAATAACCATTAAAATAATAGTAGAATGAGAGATGCGGAAAAAACAATCGGGAATATGATTGATAAATTGAAAATCGCTTTCCTGGGTTCGGTGGATGAAGAAGGCTTCCCAAATGTAAAAGCTATGTTGCAACCCCGGAAGCGGGAAGGGATAAAGACGATTTATCTGACGACAAATACTTCATCGATGCGTGTCGCACAATTCCGGGAAAACAATCGTGCCTGTATGTACTTCTGTGATTCGAGGTTTTATAGAGGAGCAATGCTGCGTGGCACGGTAGAGGTGTTGACGGATAGTGCCAGTAAAGAAATGATATGGGAGGACGGGGATACCATGTATTATAAAGAAGGTGTTACTGATCCCGACTATTGTGTACTGAAGTTTACGGCAACTTCCGGAAGATTCTACAGTAACTTTAAATCGGAGAGCTTTGTTGTGGTGTAATTACGTATCGCTTGGGAGATATCAGATTTCTTCCAATGCATAATACTGGTAGTCGCGGAGAACGGTCTGGAGAAATTTCTCCTGATTGTTCTCACGGGGTGTCACAGAAAGAAGTTCCTGAACTTTTTTTGTCAGTTGTGCAATGTACCGTATGCGGTCTTTTTTCCCGGATTGTAAGGTTCGGGTAATTACGTTTATCTGTTCCAGCGATAAGTCAGCGGCTTGCGGATAAGTAGGCTGGTAGTTCTGGGTCAGATAATCAAATTCGTCAAGGCTGACATGTATCTTACGGTAGTTTTTCTCTTTGATAACCATGGTACCCGCGGCAAGGTCTCCCATCCGTTGACTGTTTTTGGTTAATAGAGCGACTAATAGTCCGAGACCTCCGGTAATCGGACCATCGATAGGGAAGAGGAGCCACCGGAGTAAGTAGGAACTTATGCTCGGAACGGAACCGTCAGCTTTTACAACACGGATATTCATCAGTCGTTTCCCAAGGCTTTGTCCGTAATTGAACATCTCACATAGAAAAGAATAGAACAGCACCGGTAAATAGATTACCGCCAGGAAGAAGATCATAGTGAAATCCGAAGGCAGGCGGAGCTTGGATAATACCGTTACAGTTGAAAATATATAGAATCCAATCAGAACGTAATCAATAATCAAAGCAATGATTCGCTCGCCAATACTGGCGGGCGTCTGGCTGATGCGGACAAATTGCCCTGTAAGAATAGTAGATTCTGCCATTGCTGATTGAATATTTCTAAGTATTTCGTTGCAAATATATCATTATTCTCTTACTTTTGTTATTGATTTCAGACAAAACTCATTCGAAGTCAGTAAAATTATGAAAGAAGTAACGTTTATTCGTCGGAATATAGAAAAATGGAAAGAAGCCGAAGGCGTGGTGGAGCAAGCCACAAACTCGTCTCCTGACTGGCTTGCCGATGTGTATACGGATCTTACTGCCGATCTGGCATTTGCGCAAACGCATTTCCCGACTTCCCGTATTACTATCTATCTGAATAATCTCGCTTCTGCTTTACACAATAAAATTTATCGGAACAAGCGTGAGAAATGGTCGAGAGTCATCACTTTCTGGACGAAGGAAATTCCTCAGGTTATGCACGATGCACGCCGGGAATTGCTGGTTTCATTCCTGATTTTTATAGTGAGTGCCTTGGTCGGTGTTATATCCGCTGCTGCTGATCCGGATTTTGTCCGCCTGATTATGGGGAATTCTTATG
>NZ_EQ973488.1:146029-153179 GCF_000158035.1 Bacteroides cellulosilyticus DSM 14838 | reverse complement strand
CCCATGGCGGTGTACAATAGCTCATCTGAGGTTCCGATGTTTTTGGGAATCACGTTGAATAATATTATGGTTTCTTTCAACTGCTTCGCAATGGGGATACTGACCAGTTTTGGTACAGGTTATATGCTTTTCAGTAATGGAGTCATGTTGGGAGCTTTCCAAACATTCTTTTATCAGCACGGTTTGCTTTGGGATTCTATGCTTGCCATCTGGTTGCATGGAACGCTCGAAATCTGGGCTATCATTGTAGCCGGCGCTGCCGGTTTGGCTTTAGGTAACGGATGGCTTTTCCCCGGAACTTATTCAAGACTGGAATCTTTTAAAAGAGGAGCGAAAAGAGGATTGAAAATTGTAGTGGGGACAGTCCCTGTGTTTATTATGGCAGGTTTTATTGAGGGGTTTCTCACACGCCATACCCAACTGCCGGATATGTTGAGACTCGGCCTGATCCTTACATCCCTGACATTTATTTTATTCTACTATATTTATCTACCTAATAGAAAACGACATGGAATCACAAAAGCCTAAAATCGCAATGTATGTAAAACGTAATTTCGGTGAGAAACTGAGCGTGTCTTTTGATTTTATAAAAGAAAACTGGAAGCTGATGCTGAAATTTACTACGTATCTGCTTTTACCGATTTGTCTTATTCAAGCGCTGAGTTTGAACGGGATGATGGGATATATGACGGTGCTGGCTGATTTATCAGGTGGCAGCGTATCTTCTGATGCATCTCTAATGATGTCATTCTTTTCTTATTATAGTCTGTACATGTTTGTTTTTTTGATAGGAACGATTGCGCTGACTTCTTTGATTTATGCATTGATCCGAACCTACAACGAACGTGACGAACGTCTGCAAGGCGTAACTTTGGGGATGTTGAGGCCGATGTTGCTCCGTAATGTGAAAAGATTGGTTGTGATGACTCTTTTCGGATTGCTCTTAATGGTACTTTTAGGGGTGATTATGGGATTCATGGCGGCATTGCTTTGGCCTGTCCTGTTTCTGGTGATTCCGTTTGTGATTATTTTGGCTGTACCATTTGCTCTTTGGGCACCGATTTATCTCTTTGAGGATATCTCCGTTATGGAATCTTTGAAGAAGACTTTTCGTCTGGGCTTTGCTACGTGGGGAGGTATTTTCCTGATTTCCCTTATTATGGGTTTGATTGCCGGTATTTTGCAGGGAGTGACGATGATGCCCTGGTATATAGGCACTATTGTGAAATCCATATTTGCAATGAGTAGTGGAGGCAGTGAGGCTACGGTATCGGTAGGATATAATTTCATGCTTTATCTGTTGGCCATTGTCCAGGCATTCGGTGCCTATCTTGCTATGATCTTTTCACTTGTAGGTCTGGCGTATCAGTACGGGCATGCTTCGGAAAAGGTGGACAATATCATGGTGGAAAGTGATATCGATAATTTTGATAAGCTCTAAAAACAGAATTGTATAAATGATAACTTCTCCGGCTGATACATTGGTATGTGATACTACCCAGCTTGCCGTGTGGCAGTCTGATCCGGCGTATGACTATGGCCGTGAGTTGATGGCTCCTGATATTAATGTGTTTGAATGGTTCAACAGGTGGTTTGGAAAGATTCTGCAAAAAATATTCGGCAGTCATTTTGCTGAGGAATACTCGGAGCTTATTCTGATAGGCATTGCTATCCTTCTTTTAATTTTGATAATCTGGTTCGTTTACAAGAAGCGACCGGAGTTATTCATGATTTCCCGTAAAAATGCTTTGCCTTATGCAGTGGAAGAAGACACTATTTATGGAGTTGACTTTGCGCGAGGTATTGCTGACGCGCTTTCGCGTAGTGATTACCGGGAAGCGGTACGATTGCTGTATTTGCAGACGTTGAAACAACTCAGTGATGAAAAGCGTATAGACTGGCAGCTCTACAAAACGCCTACACAATATGTTTATGAAGTGCGGATGCCCGCTTTCCGACAATTGACCAATCATTTCCTGCGAGTGCGTTATGGAAATTTTGAAGCTACGGAAGCATTGTTTCATGTCATGCAGTCTTTGCAGGAAGAGGTGAAGAAAGGAGGCGCTGTATGAGAGGAAGCCATTGGTTTATCATCTGTATCGTATCCTTTCTGGTCCTGATGTTTGCAATAGAATGTCGGTTGCCGAAGAAATTCGTATGGACTCCTACTTTTAGCCACTATGATAAACAGCCTTTCGGATGTGCTGTTTTTGATAGTTTACTCTCTGCTTCATTGCCGATGAGATATTCGGTATCCGGGAAAACCTTTTATCAGTTGGAGCAGGAAGATACGGTTTCCCGCCGGGCGATATTGGTTGTTAACAATCATCTGGCTCTGACAGATGTAGATGTGAATGCCTTGTTGAAAGGGGCGGAGCGGGGAAATAAAATAATGTTGGTGAGTAATTCATTTACAGGAAACTTACGGGATACACTGGGGTTTGAGAGTAGCTACTCTTATTTTAATCCGATTGTGTTGAGAAAGTATGCCGCTTCATTGTTGTCGAAGGATAGTTTGCATTGGGTAGGAGATTCTACTGTCTATCCCCGGCGGATCTTTCGTTTTTATCCGCAATTGTGTTCCTCTTATTTCTGGCAGGACTCGCTCTCTGTGAAAGTGTTGGCGGAGAAATCTATTTCATCAGATGAATTCAGATATGACTTTGGGGTGAAGTTTGATTCATTGCAGGTGGATACCCTTTGCAATGTTCCGGTTGCCATGTCTTGTTCGTGGGGAAAAGGGGAAATTATTTTGGTTTCTACTCCGCTGCTTTTTACCAATTATGGTGTACTGGACGGAAAGAATGCAGCTTATATTTTCCGTCTGCTGTCTCAGATGGGAGAGTTTCCGATAATACGCACAGAGGGATATCTGGAGGAAGCTGCACAGGTACAGATGTCTCCTTTCCGCTATTTTATTTCGCAACGACCGCTTCGCTGGGCTTTGTATCTGACAATGATTGCCATTCTGCTCTTTATGACATTTACTGTGCGAAGAAGACAACGTGTGATACCTGTGATTCATGAACCGGAAAATAAATCCATGGAGTTTACGGAACTGATCGGTACGCTTTATTTTCAGAAGAAAGACCATGCCGACCTGGTTCATAAAAAGTATATTTACTTTGCCGAAGAGTTGAGAAGAGAAATCCAGGTGGATGTGGAAGACGTGGCGGATGATGAACGCTCTTTCGATAGGATTGCTCAGAAGACCGGCATGAGTGCGGAAGAAATCGGTAAGTTTATCCGTACGGTCAGACCGGTGATTTATGGAGGGCAAACGATAACTGCGGAGCAAATGAAGCAGTTTATTGATAAAATGAATGAAATAATCGATCATATATAAAGAAGAAGTTTATGGAAGAGAATACAGAAAAACGGGTGGATCTAACTCTCTTTTCCGAGAAGATACAAGAGTTGAAAGACCGGATTGCTTCCGTCATTGTAGGGCAGGAACAGATGGTGGACTTGGTGCTGACCGCTGTGTTGGCAAATGGGCATGTGCTGATAGAAGGAGTGCCGGGAGTGGCGAAAACATTGTTGGCACGCCTGGTTGCCCGTCTGGTCGATGCAGATTTCAGCCGCATCCAGTTTACTCCGGATTTGATGCCGAGTGATGTGCTGGGTACAACGGTATTCAACATGAAAACCAATGATTTTGATTTCCATCGCGGTCCGATCTTTGCTGATATTGTACTGGTAGATGAAATAAATCGTGCTCCTGCCAAAACACAGGCTGCCTTGTTCGAGGTTATGGAAGAGCGTCAGATCAGCATTGATGGAGCGACCTATCCGATGGGAGAACTTTATACGATTCTGGCTACACAGAATCCGGTGGAGCAGGAAGGGACTTATAAATTGCCCGAAGCACAACTTGACCGCTTTCTGATGAAGCTGACGATGGATTATCCCTCATTGGATGAAGAAGTGAATATTCTGGAGCGTCACCATACGAATGCTGCATTTGTGAAGCTGGAGGACATTACCCCGGCTATTACTAAAGAGGAGCTTTTGTCGCTTCGTAATCTGATGAAGCAGGTGTTTATAGACCGTACATTGCTTCAGTACATCGCCTTGATTGTACAGCAGACGCGTACAAGTAAAGCTGTATATCTGGGGGCTTCTCCGCGTGCGTCCGTGGCCATGTTGCAGACTTCGAAGGCTTATGCGCTTTTGCAGGGACGTGATTTTGTGACACCGGAGGATATCAAGTTTGTGGCTCCATACGTACTTCAGCATCGTCTCATCCTGACGGCGGAAGCTGAAATGGAGGGCTACTCACCAGTGAAAGTAACGCAACGCCTGATTGATAAGGTAGAAGTTCCGAAATGATTCTGACCCGTCGGTTTTATATGGTTCTCATCCTAATTATCCTGTTGATGGGTAGTGGGTATGCTTTTGCTCCGTTGTTTACCATCGGGCAGGGGTTGCTTTTTCTCCTCTTGCTGTCGGTGCTGGCAGACGGATATATGCTTTACCGGATTCGTGGGATTCGGGCATTCCGTCAATGCTCCGCTCGTTTTTCCAATGGGGACGAAAATGCGGTGAATCTTCGGGTGGAAAGCTGCTATCCGTATCCCGTCTTTGCGGAGGTTATCGATGAAGTACCTTTCATTTTTCAGCAGAGAAATATTAGTTTTCGGGTACAGCTTCAGGCGAATGAAGGAAAACAAATCTGTTATCATTTACGTCCGACAAGCCGGGGGATTTATGGTTTCGGACAGATTCGCGTATTCGTAACCGGTCGGATAGGTTTGCTCTCCCGGCGTTATACATGCGGAGAGGAGCAGGATATTAAAGTGTATCCTTCTTATCTGATGCTGCATCGCTATGAATTGCTGGCAATGAGTGATAATCTGACGGAGCTGGGAATCAAGCGTATTCGTCGTGTGGGGCATCATACTGAATTCGAACAGATAAAAGAGTACGTCAAGGGGGATGACTACCGTACAATCAACTGGAAAGCCAGTGCCCGCCGGCATGAATTTATGGTGAATGTATATCAGGATGAACGTTCACAGCAGATTTACAGTGTGATAGACAAGGGAAGGGTTATGCAGCAGGCATTTCGCGGAATGACTTTACTGGATTATGCAATCAATGCTTCCTTAGTTCTTTCATACGTTGCCATGCGGAAAGAGGACAAGGCAGGGATCGTGACTTTCAATGAACATTTCGATTCGTTTGTTCCGGCCTCAAAGGCTCCCGGTCAGATGCAAACTCTGCTTGAGAATCTCTATAGCCAGCAGACTACCTTTGGTGAAACGGACTTTTCCTCTCTCTGCGTGCATTTCAATAAACATGTCAGTAAACGCAGTTTCCTGGTTTTATATACCAACTTCTCCAGTATGGGAAGTATGAATCGCCAATTGGCTTATTTGCAGCAACTGAATCGTCAGCATCGCTTGCTTGTTGTTTTCTTTGAAGATGCTGATATGAAAACGTATATTGCCTCTCCTGCGAAGGATACGGAGGGATATTACCGCCATGTCATTGCAGAGAAGTTTGCTTTTGAGAAACGTCTGATTGTATCTACACTGAAACAGAATGGTATCTATTCGTTATTGACTACACCTGAAAATCTCTCGATTGATGTGATAAACAAATATTTGGAGATGAAATCAAGACAATTACTCTGAAAAACAGGAGCAAATCATAAAAGATGCCTATTTTGGATAATCATATCCGGAATAGGCATCGTATATTTGTGCCATGAATCAAACAGTGGACAAACAGTACTGCCAAAGTTGTGGAATGCCCCTCCGTTTCGATGTGGAAGAGTATTTAGGTACCAATGCCGATCACTCCTGCAGTGACGAGTATTGTTACTATTGTCTGAAAGATGGGAACTATACGGTGGACATCTCTATGAATGAAATGGTGGATATATGGGTGAAATACACGGATAAGTACAATTGGTATTCGGGAACCGACTATACTCCACAAGAATTAAAAACCTTATTGAACAAGCGTCTTCCCACCCTGAAACGCTGGCGACAGAAAGAGATGACACAACATGTTCACTATGAAGCTGTCAATGGGGTTCGGACTTATATTGATCAAAATCTCTTTCATGAGCTTGATCCCGAACAGTTGGCTGAAATGGTTCACCTTTCATTCTTCCATTTCCGAAAGGTTTTCAGAAATGTTACCGGTGAGAATATCGGTACATATATCCAACGTTTACGGCTGGAATATATTGCCCATCTGCTTATCGCTACCGGACAGAGTATTGAAGAGATAGGTATGCAGACTAATTATCAGACAAAGTTTAGTCTGGCAAAGGCTTTTAAGAAGCATTTCGGCATTTCAATGTCAGCTTATCGCGAAAAGTATAAATCTGTCAATGCGAAACAAGAACCGGATAGTATGCCTGAGGCTAAAATTAAACGTATTAATACTTTGAAAGCCGTTTGCATAGAAGTAGGTGATACTTTTCGTGATAAATATGCTTACACTACAATCTGGAAGCAATTACTGCATTATAAAGCAGTTCATTTGCAGAATGGTCCCGGTAATCGTTTTGTGAGTATAAGTCAGGATAATCCTTGGGTTACACCGATGGAACAACGGCGGTTCTATATCGGGGTTCTTGTTGAAGGGCGTGCCAATTCCGAAGGGAAATTATTACTTCGGGAAATTCCCGGAGGGATGTACGCTGTTTTCAGGTATAAAGGCAGTTATTCTGATTTACCAGAATTTTATAAGACGATCTATAATCAATGGTTTCCTTACAGTATGTATCATCAGAAACGTCCGTTGACGTTTGAGGTGTATCTTAATGCACCGGATGAAACGCCGGTTGAGGAATTGCTGACGGAGATTTATATTCCTATTGATAAATAACTAAATGATATAAGAGTATGTTAGAATTGCCAGAAGTACTTACACTGAGTAAGCAAGCCAATGATGTTTTAAGCGGTAAAACGATTACGCAAGTGTTCAATGCTACCAAGCCTCATAAGTTCACGTTCTATAGTGGCGATCCACTGGAGTATGGGAAGTTGCTCGTCGGAAAGACGATTTTGTTGTCTAAAGGATATGGAATGTTTGTCGATTTTTACCTGTCGGGCAATGTGATAATGAATATCGGTGATGGGGTGAGCGCACGTTACTATAATCCGGGTGATAAAGTTCCTGCCAATTACCA
>NZ_EQ973488.1:139433-145866 GCF_000158035.1 Bacteroides cellulosilyticus DSM 14838 | reverse complement strand
GTTTCTTGTATTCACGGTTGCCATGTATGGTTTTATCAGTGCCTATCCCGATGGCGTTATCGACAATAAATATTATACGATAAGTCGTGAAAGTATTTCTCCGTTGAGTGATGCTTATACGGAAGCGGAATTTGAGAAATTATTTGCTTCAGCTAAAAAGACATTGACGGCTAAAGCTCTGCTGGCTACCGAACAACGTATTCCGGGTGTAGGCAATGGGGTAACGCAGGATATTCTGTTCAATGCCGGGATTCACCCGAAACAGAAAGTGATTGACTTGTCGGATGGACAGAAAGGGGTACTTTTTAAATCTCTGAAGGATACCTTAATGGCTATGACTTCTGGAAGAGGCCGTGATACCCAGACGGACCTTTATGGAAATGAGGGAGGGTATAAAACGATTCTTTCTTCCAAAACATGGAAGAATCCCTGTCCGCGCTGTGGCAGCGTAATTGTCAAAGAAGCCTATCTTGGAGGATCGGTTTACTATTGTCCTGAGTGTCAGAAAATAAGAAAAATATAATAACAACTTAAATTATAGTTATGGCGAAAGGAACAGGTGGCAAGGGTGGTGTTCTTTTTTCTTTTCCGATAATTTGCAGGAATAAAAAGTCTGCCTATCTTTGTGGAGATATAAAAAAATGTTGAATGTTTAAAGTTAAAAAGAATTCGGTAAGTAAATAACTGTGGGCATCATGAGCAACGAAAATAAATCTATTCACGAATTTGATTTTAGTTTAATCTGCGAATACTTTTCAAGTGTAGAACGTCAGGGACCGGGAAGTGCTGAAACAACAATCAAGGCTCTTAGCTTTGTTGAGGGGCTTACGGATAAATCTCTGATTGCTGATCTGGGTTGTGGCACAGGTGGCCAAACGATTACGCTGGCGCAACATACTCCGGGGCAAATTACAGGCATTGATTTGTTTCCTGATTTTATCAACCAATTCAATAGTAATGCCGAGCACTTTAACCTGCAGGATAGAGTGAAAGGTATTATTGGATCAATGGATGAACTCCCGTTCCGGAATGAAGAATTAGATCTTATCTGGTCGGAAGGAGCCATCTATAATATTGGTTTTGAATACGGGTTGAATCTATGGCGTTCGTTTTTGAAGAAAGGTGGTTATATTGCCGTATCAGAGGTATCATGGTTCACTGACGAACGTCCGGCTGAGATCAATGATTTCTGGATGGATGCTTATCCTGAAATAAATACGATTCCCAATAAGCTGGCACAGATGCAGAAGGCCGGATATATTCCTGTAGCCTGTTTCTGTATACCGGAAAATTGCTGGATCGAGCATTTCTATATGCCACAGGTTGAAGCCCAAGAAAACTTTCTACGAAAATATGCGGGTAACCAGGCGGCTGAAGAACTGATTGCCAATCAGCGCCATGAGCAACAATTATACTATAAGTATAAAGACTTTTATGGTTATGTATTCTATATCGGAAAGAAAATCTAAATGAAGAAAAGGCCGTATCAGAATGGATGATAATTCTTTGTTGATACGGCCCTTTTATGGGTTGTAAAACTCTAATTCATCCACTGCTTTCCATCCAAAGATACCGTTTTTTATTGTAACATGCAGTATACATCCCATAACTACTTGTGCATTTATGGGGACATGGAAGTAAAGGCAGTCGTCAGGATTATCCTGGTCGACAGCTTTCAGAATTCTGCATTCAGGCAATATGGTCCGATAGCGGGCCAATTTGTTGGGTTTTAGAAAACGGATTTCTGTTACTCTGTATTCTTTGCGGACGGGAGTCTTACTTGCCAACCAACGATTCATATTCAGTAACAGATTGATACCCATACCGTGAAAAAGCATCCCTATAACAATGCCAAGGCGATGGTTTTCAGGTAATATCCGACTTTTGTGTATTTATCTGCCAGTAGTATGCCAATAACAATGACAAGAATGGCTGTGAAAAGCATCACGAATGCCATGAGTGGGCGATAACTGATACCCCGAAATGCTGTTTGCTGGAGCAATACAGTACTGGGAGTGGCCAGATAGCCCACTCCGACAAGTATTGCCAAGATCACAATTACTATCAGCCAGACATATATAGATTGCCTGCGCTCTTTCTTTTTTTCCCGGATTTGTCCGGTGGTTGTTATTCTTCGATATCTCATTCTGTTGCCGAAGGTACGCTTTTATATCTTCATATAGCCTATCTCCTTTAAAATTCTATTCAAGCTTCTTCTGAGAAGAGAAATAAAAGGCTTTGTTTATAATAAGCTTAAAGAGATTTTGTATATCTTTGCATAATTACAAAACTAGACTTAAAGAAAACATTATGAAGACAAAACGCTTATTAGGATTATTGCTATTAATCCTGCCAATCACTGGCTTTGTTGCTTGTAGTGATGATGAACCGCAAGACAAGGTAGAAACTGTAAAAATGCTTATTTCTGACAAAACAGGTACTTATCAACCTTGGGGAAGTGATTCTCCTATCGATTGTATGCTGGTGAAAGAAGAAAGTGAAAGTGACTACAAAACGCTGGATTTTCAAGGAATTACTGATTTCGTTTACGAAAAGGGCTATGAGTATGCTTTATGGGTTGAGAAAAGAACCTTGGTTAATTCTCCTGCTGATGGGAGTAGCATTGTCTACAAATTGATAGATGTAATATCGAAGGCAAAAGTAGAGTATGAATACACTATAAAAGTAGATGGTCCTAATCCTTTTATCCTGTCTCCCGAAGGTGGTGAATATGAAATACCTTTTACCTGTAAAGCGAAGAAATTTGCAGAGGGTAACTTGATTGAAGATGGATATATTCCTTTAAAAGGGTTGAGATATAATATGGGTACCAATTACGGAGGGCTGACAAGAGTCGTAAAAGATGGCGATAAGGTTGGGTTTTATAAATTTGTAATAGAAGGCATTCCGCGTTTTAATATGAAAGCGGCTCCTGTATGGTATTGTGGTATTTACACTCCGGATGCAGATTTACTTTTCGGACCTGAGCCGGAGCCTATTTATAAGCAACTGTTTGAACAACCGCAAACAGAGGGTGAGGATTATTTTATGTATTCGGTAGTCTTTATGTCTACAGGCACATTTGCTGAATAAACTCTAAAATAATATTTGAAATATACCTGAACCGTGTCTGGTCCGTACCAACTCCGTACCTGGTCCGTATAAAGGTACCTTTATTGGGAGTTGATACGGAGCGGGTACGGACTTGATACGGAGCGGGTATGGAGTTGATACGGAGTTGGTATGGACTTGGTAAGGCAGCGAGAGTATATTAGCGGATGCATCAAGAGTTGTGGGTGAATCTTATATTTAAGAATATTAAATGTTTTTCTTCTTTATAAACCAAATATGATTTTTTCGCTTCGTCTATAAACAGAGAAATCAAAACATGAAATTTCTGTAATCCAAGCTAATGGTGACATTAGTATCTGTAAATGACATAGAATGATGCGATTGAATAAAGTAATCTTATCTGTAATCAGCTATATTGTAGTAGGCGGTTTTCAAACAGTCGTATGGGGACAAACCATTAGCGGCAAGATAATAGACAGTGAACAGCGCCCCATAGAGGGGGTAACCATTGTCTTGCAAACGGTAGACTCTATTTATATAGATGCGTCGATATCAAACGCTGACGGTATATTCACTTTGAATGGCCAACAAGAAAAATACCGCTTGATTATTCAACATCTTTTATTTCATACGAAGCAAGTAACCGGCAATGGGAAAAATGCCGGGACTATTCAGTTACAACCTCAGGATTATGCCTTAGATGAAGTGGTGGTAAAGGCGGAACGCCCATTTGTAAAAGTGGAGAATGGACGTTTAGGTTATAATCTCGCTGTTTTATCTGAAAAGCAAGTAGTGAATAATGCTTATGAAGCATTGATGAGGTTACCGGGAGTGCAAGAAAATAAGGGGGCATTGACTCTGGTCGGTGCAGGAAATCTGACTGTAATCCTGAATGGAAAACCTGCCACAATGGATGTCGGGCAGCTTGAAACTCTTTTGCGTAATACTCCGGTAAACAGGGTGGAGAAAGTGGAAGTAATGTATAGTGCACCCCCTGAATATCATGTACGGGGAGCGGTTATCAATGTTGTTTTAAAACGCTCGAATGACTATTCTTTTCAAGGAGAAGTAAGTGCTGATTATAAGAATCAATATTTTAATAGCGGTGGCATGAAAGGGAATTTCCGTTTATCGACACCCAAAATGGCTTTTGATGTGATGTATGGAGCGAATGATGTGAAGAATATGGAATATATAGACCTCGATTCCAGGCATGCACTGAAGAATGAACGGTACGATATCAGCCAGAATGAGCAATTACGCAGTAAGTATTGGAATCACAATTTCAGAACTGCGTTTGAGTATAATTTCAATGACAATCATACGATTAATGTGATATATACAGGTAGCTATAGCCCCGATCAGTATAATAGCAGCGAAACGACAGGGAATTATCAAACCAGTAATGTGGATAAATATCTTGATGCGCGGATGAATAATGTCACATTGCAGTATCATTCAGGATTTGGACTTGAAATAGGTGGTGATTATACGCATTATAAATCCGACAATCATCAAAGTCTTTATGCCGACTATCAGGATGGCAGGCAAAGCAGTTTTTCAATGGTTGGCGGACAAAGAATAGATCGCTATTCTATTTATGCAGATCAAAAACATTCATTATCTAAAGGATGGAGTTTAGGATATGGGGTATCCTATCGGTTTGCAAAAGATCGTGATTTTCAGACTTATGATAAGGTAGTGGGGGATATTCATACTCAGAATATGTACTCTGATCTGAAAGAACAGACTACTAATTTTTATGTGTCACTCAGTAAAAACTACGAGACAGGAGTTTCGTTCTCAGTATCGGCTACGGGAGAATATTATACTATCGGCAATTATCATAAATGGGCGGTTTATCCACAGGCATCGCTGACTTACTTTAAAACGCCAAAGCATACATTCCAATTCTCCTTATCTACAGATAAGACGTATCCGGGCTATTGGGATATGCAATCGTCGGTTAGTTATCTCAACGGGTACACTGAACTGTGGGGAACGCCGGGATTGAAACCTATGACTAATTACAATTTGAACGGGAGTTATATCTTGAAGCAAAAATATATTTTTAACCTGTTCTTTATGCATACTCCAGATTACTTTATACAAACTCCTTATCAATCTACCGACAGACTGGCGCTAATTTATAAAAATACAAACTGGAACTATATGCAGTTGTGGGGGGCAAACATCATATTACCTTTCAAAACAGGAAATTGGTTGGATTCTCGATTGACTGTAGCCGGTATGCAGATGAGGCAACGTTGTGATGATTTCTTTGATATACCTTTCAATCGAAAAAAGTGGGTGTTCAGTGCTATGCTGGATAATACTTTTAAAGTGAATAAAAATCTGGCTTTTGAATTGATGGGGAATGTACAAACACCGGTTATACAAGGAACATTTGATATTGAATCCATCTTTAATCTTACTGCCGGATTGAAATGGAGTTTTGCAAACGACAGGATGAGCCTTTCCGCTCGTTGCAATGATATTCTTAATACAGGGATGCCTAAGACTAAAGTTCGTTTTAAGGGACAAGACTTAGATATGAACAGCGCTTTCCATTCGCGGGCTTTTACTCTGAATCTCAGTTATCGCTTCGGAGGGTATAAGAAAAAGAATCTGAAAGAGGTGGATACATCAAGGTTTGGAATGTAATTGTTATTAGGTGGAACATCTGGTATATTGAACAAAAAAGCTCTGAAATCATTCGATTTCAGAGCTTTAAGCGGTGCGTACGGGACTTTTGCATCTTTATATTAATCAGTTACTTACACGCCAAAATTTCAAAGTACCACAGTTTGTACCACCTTACGGGGTTAATAATATATTAGTTATGACTTAGAAACCTTTAATGAACAGTTTGGTAGTATCCATTTCCAGTTGAATAAACTGTTCATCGTAAAAAAACATAGCGTCCATCAAATTACCAATAGTAGAATCAATAGCATATCCAGATTCATATATTGGTTTTACAAGAAATCGATCCTTTTTTGGAGATAGATAGCAATACCCCACCAATATCGAATCAGTAAAATCTGTTTGATATTTAGCATGAAAGCTACATTTAAAACCTAAGTATTTAGGCTTATATGTCATTTGTAATTCATTTAATCTCTTAATTCCTTCCCTTATTGAATTTTGATATAATACTATAAGTTTTTTATTAATCCCTGTCCCCCCAATGGATTTTTCATAATTATAATCAGATTTCTCTTTTTCTATCTTGCGCCTATATTCTATCAATTCATGCTTAGTTTGGATGTATTGTTGAGTTTCAAAAACGCTCGAATATAAACTATCCAATGGTGATATATATATATCATATATTTTTTTATTAGTGAAAATTGAATCG
>NZ_EQ973488.1:125212-139040 GCF_000158035.1 Bacteroides cellulosilyticus DSM 14838 | reverse complement strand
AATATAAAAATTAAAGGTCTCATGCTATCATTTTTTTTATTTTACCAACCTCTTTCATTCAATATCTTGACTACCTTCCATACACTTGATATCATGCTTTTAGGTAGTTCTTCTTCTGGATACTTATCATTGTGTGATTTACATAATACATAATTCTTTGGATCGTCCTGATATTTTTGAACTTCTTTTAAAATACGTCTTCCGTCAGTAAGAAGAAGAACGAATATATTTCCGAAGCCGAAATATTCATTCCAATTTTGAACCTCTCTAAGTAAGACCTTACTTCCTGATGGACAAGTTGGATCCATACTATTGCCGGAAACGACTAAAGCTATGTCTCCTTCTTGAGCATCTGTAAATGGTATGAGCTTTTCTGCGTATTCTAAACTATCTGAAACTTCATTAAAGCTGTGCATTCCTCCTACAGCATCAAGATTTAGAAGTGGTACGAGTTTAAAACTTACGCTATTTGGGTAGGTCGAGCTAAGTTCAACACTCCCATCTGATTTTATAGTCTTTTGGGTTCCAGATTCCGGCAAAGTGACATTGATATTGTTGCCTAACTCAACATTGCCTGTATTCCGGTATTCTATTTTATTTCCGTCGCCTTGGTTAGAGCCAATTATGCTGCCAGACTCTTTGAACATAGAACCCTTGCCGGTTAAAAGCCACTCCGCATTAAGTATAGGGTATGCATCAAGAGTTTTTTCTATAACATCAGATGAAATAGACGCTCCTTTAGAGGACACATATCCATTTGCCAATCCAAGTTGAGTTTCAAATTTATTTCTTCCTATTTTCATTACTGAAAGAAAATCTTTTAGTCTATCCTTTGTTGCCATAGTGAATATTTTCGGTATATATTCTATGTAAATGGCCTAGATATGTTAATAAAAGCTTATTCAGTGAATAAAATCGGTCAAAAATTTCTTTTACCGAAAATAATCACTGACATTTGCATTCGTAAAACGTCACTAAGCTCACAGACGGATACAAAAAGGGCTGTTAGAGAAGCGTCCCTAATTCCTATCGTCTTATGTTTGATCGCTTGCAAAGATAGGCAGTCCTTTTCACTTATCCTACAAATGTGCCAATGTTTTACGACACAATTACCGGTTCCGTGGCTGTTACCGTGATAAAAGACATTTGAAAAGCTCAATTCGAGTATTGACCTAACAGCCACAATAAGGGTCAAGAAAGAATTGGGCTTTCTTCTTTAGGAGGAGAAAAGGATATGAGAGATTTATCAATTATCAAAGAAACGATGAGTTCAATTGAAATAGCTGAACTCACAGGGAAACCTCATAATGATGTAATGAAGGCTATTCGAGTAATGGAGCCTGCATGGGAGAAAGTGCAACAGGGGAAATTTTCCCTGATGTTTAAAATCAGAGAGTTACCTAATGGCGGGCATAAAGAGGAACCTTATTATGAACTCACTAAAACCGAATGTCTCTATGTGGCTACTAAGTTCAACGATGAGGCTCGTGCAAAGTTGGTTATTCGTTGGGAGCAACTGGAAAAAGAAAGAATAAATGGCGGTTATCAGATACCTTCTTCTTTTTCCGCTGCACTGAGACTTGCCGCTGCCCAGATGGAACAAATCGAATGCCAACAAAAACAGATTGAATTTGAGAAAAAAGGACGTGCTGAGGCTGAGGCCAGAGTTAAAGAGAGTGCTCCTGCCGTTGCATTTACCGCTGCTATACAGGCTGCGAAAAGTTCATGCCTGATTGGCGAGCTTGCAAAGTTGATAACGCAAAACGGTTATCCCATCGGCGAGAAAAGATTATTCGCCTACATGCGATCAAATGGTTACCTCGGAAAGCATGGCGAACGCTACAATATTCCTAATCAACAGTACATAGAACAAGGCTTATTTGAAATAAAGAAGGGTGTACGCTCGGGAAGTGGCGGTGTTCTTCATACGACCGTCACTCCTAAAGTCACCGGCAAAGGGCAGATATACTTCGTAAATAAATTCATAGGAAAGGAGGCGCCCGATGCTGACCAACTTTGAAATAGACAAATTAGCCGAGGCCCTTAAAAAGAAAATGGGCGAAAAGGACGAGCTTCTGAACATCAAGCAAATTGCCGAGAAGCTGGGCCTCACCGAAAACGCCATCCGTACCCGGTGCAGCCGTGGGCAGATTCCCCACCACAAGAAGCACGGGAACCTGTACTTCTCCGAGAACGAGATAACGGCTTATTATTTGAAAGATTGAATAGTCCGCTGTGAAGCGTGCTGAGTAATAGATAAGTAGTAATATTCCCCGCCACGGGATGGTGGGGATTTCAAAAGTCAAATCTAAAAAATATAACATATGAATAAGATCAGCAAATATACTCTCCAGTCCATCATCATAGCAATAGTCATTGCCGGATGTATCTATGGAGGTCGTGTAGAATACACCGATGATGTCCTTTCCGGCATGAGTCTTGAAAAGTATCAATACATCCGTGACCGTATCGCTCCGGCATCACAGTACGACGTAGCTCAGGAGTATATGAAGAACAAGAAGTTTTACGATTCAAAAACATATTAGCCATGAAAATAAAGATTGAAGATTACAAGATTCCCCTTGATAGTAGAATTGTTTCTGTTGAAGCTATTGACAACAAGTTAATCATTGGATTTGAGCCTGAGCATTACGGTGATTTCCATTGTGACTTAACGGATCATGTGGAAGAAGTTCCCCGCATTGGAGACACTGCCATATTCTGGAATGACGAAGACCGTACGCGTGCTATTATCGCCCGTTTGTCGGATGATAATTCAAGTGATCTAACTGACGGGCATCCTTATAAGGCGGCTAACGATTTTTGGTTCCAGAATGCTATACGCTTCCGCAGTGAGGATCAGTATCAGCAGATAACGGGTGTTACCTATGTCCACAAATAAATTGAAATCACGCCTCGATACGGTGTTCGCTATGTTCGTCCGGCTTCGGGATGCACTTCCAGGCGGAGCATTCAAATGCATCTCATGCGGCAGGCTTCTCCCCTTTGAGCAATCCGACTGTGGTCACTACATCAACCGTCAGCACATGGCTACCCGGTTCAATGAAAAGAACTGCAATGCCCAGTGCCGGAAGTGCAATCGCTTTGACGAGGGGAATATACAGGGCTACAGACGCGGTTTGATTGCCAAGTATGGAGAGCCTACCGTGTTGATGCTTGAGGCGATGAAAAATCAGATAAATAAAATTTCAGACTTTGAATATCGCGCAATGATTGACTACTACCGAAAAGAGGTGAAGCGATTGAAGAAGGAAAAGCTAATTAGGTGATATGGAATTATGCAAAACAGAAATGCAAGCATTAGAGCGCCTTCTCCGGCAATGCTCTGATAAGATTGAGAAATACGCACCGAAAACATCTCCCGATCAGGATTTGTGTCGTAGGTGCAAGAAGTTTATTAAGAAGTTGAACAATAAAAAGAAATAGTCATGGCAATGCACACATGGTTTATATGTAAGATCCGTTACGAGAAGGTAATGGAGAACGGGATAAATAAGAAAGTGACAGAACCTTATCTGGTGGACGCTCTCAGTTTTACGGAAGCGGAAGCCCGCATCATTGAGGAAATGACCCCGTTCATCTCCGGAGAGTTTACGGTAGCGGATATTAGTCGTGCCAACCTCAGTGAATTGTTTCCCAGTGAAGAAGAGGCTGCCGACCGATGGTTTAAGTTCAAACTGATTTTCATTACCCTGGACGATAAAAGCGGTGCCGAAAAGAAGACATCAACCTATGTACTTGTACAAGGCGCCTCAACAGAGGATGCAACTACCAAGTTACATGAAGGGATGAAAGGCACGATGGCCGAATACCGTATCGGATCAGTCGTTGAAACTCCAATCATTGATGTATGTCCTTATACAAGTGATAATTAGGTGGTTCATGTTCGATAAGATGATAATAAAGGCAACTGTTGATATTGCCGATATTGACACTATCGTTCTTCGCAATTACCTGGAGCAATGTACGGAAGGTGATGAAATCTATTATAAGTCGACGGCATACGCCAACTTTGACGGCTGTTTCATTGAGATCAGAGGCAGTAGACTACGCTGTAAGTGTTCTATCTGCAAGTTATGGAGTAAAGGCCGTACCGGAAAACTGGACAACAGTCGCCCGATGACCTTTGCGATGGCAGTCCGGACAATCAGGGAGCTTCTGCTAAGGCTTTCGGTAAAGCCGGAAAACGCTGTAGTTACCTACTACGAAATCGGTATCACCATGAAGATGAAGCTACCGGCGGACGAGTATATAAAGCAGGTCCGGGAAGCATCCGGCCGGATACTATGGAATGATGCCAACTACCCCGAAGCCAAACAGAAGACAACGGAGAAAAGCAAATATTTCCGTAAGGTGCTAAAGATTTATGATAAGACCTTTGAAGCCGGTGAAAAGGGGCGCCGGGTTGGTGCCAATATATTGCGCATTGAAACGGTATACAAACATCAATCCGTCCCTTTGACTGAACTAACAGATAATTCCTTCTTGTCCAAAGTTGGCCGCATCTTCTACAAGGACTGGTCAGAGATAAACTTTGTAAGAGAGTTGTCCGCTATGAAGGGTGTAAAGATGTCCCAACTTGAAAAAGCGCGTGAGATACAACGTATAGGCGTGACGCGCTACAAGGAACGGTACAAGAAGATGTATCTGGATGGTGCGCTCACCAAAAAGCAATGGGAGACGATTCGGAACTTCGCCCGGATCTGGCCCACGGAACGTGAAAAATATGTGGAAGAGGTGGGCGAATTGGAGCGTGAATTTAAAGACCGTCTTTTAGCGAGTTACCAGGTTGGGATATTTACGCCAATTCGTATAAAAAGATAATTGATTGATAGTCAGCGAATTATATAGAAAGTTAAAAGCACCTTATGGTGCGTGTGTAATTGTTTGATAATAAACGATATACGCTTTAAAAGTATCATTTTTAACGATTTTCGGCAACTTGTCCTATACAGCCCGCAGGGCTGTCGGGAACCGACATTAGGAGGCTGAAAAATAATAATTAAATAATTTAGTATATGAGTCACGTGATAGAAGGCAAAATATTAGTGGCGTTGCCAACCACCAATGGACAAACGAAGACAGGAAAAGATTGGGAAAAGAAAGAGTTTGTCTTGGAAACCTCGGAACGTTTCCCCATCAGGATACGATTCTCCATGACCAGCTTCGACGGTCCTGTAGAAGACGCTCCATCAGTCGATGAAAAGGTAAGGGTACGGTTTACTGTAGAAGCCCGCGAGATTAGCGGCAGATGGTACAACGATGTGAAGGCTTATCAAATAGAAAAGCCTGGTTAGAAATTGATATGCAGCGTCCCCCGAAGAAATATATCGTTCAGATAGATAATTTTCGGTTAGCCGAATTTCTATTCTACTGGATGTATTACGACCAACCTTGCTCTTTACTTTTCCAGAAGCCAAGGACAGAAGGATTAACCGCCGTGAAGTTGATAGTCGATAATGATGAGGCGGCTAACTTCCTGCTCAGAGCAAAGGAAAAGACAGGATGCAAACTATACACCGCAGATCAATGAAAGTAACGATTTACTGGGATTTTAGGAATGTTGATCTGAAGGACATTCCAAGAATTAAGAAGAAGATACGGGACAAGTTTAATATACCCGAATACACTACGGTCAACGGAGAAACCTCTTGTAACATCAAAGATGAAGACATGGAACTTCTCAGGGAAACCGAACGCAGGGGATACATACAGATAAGAAACAAATAAAAGTTGCTATGAGTAAACAAGAATCAATAAAGGATGCCATCAAGTCCTACCTTGATGAGCGTGCCAGGACAGACGAACTGTTCGCAAGGTCTTATGCAAAGAAAAATAAAAGCATCGATGAATGCTTCGCCTACATAATGGGTGAAGCCCTTAAAAATAGCATAGCTATAGCTTCCGGAGCCAAAGGTTGCGCAATGGATAATGATGTAGTCTACGGAATGGCCGTTCATTACTATGATGAGGATGATATCAAAGTAAACAAGCTGCCGTCAAACGTTAGAACTTCTGCTTCTATTACAACACCGGCCAAGCCGGTTAAGTTAACCGAGGAAGAAGAGAAAAGAGCACGTGAGGAAGCGATTAAACGTCTGGCGGAAGAACAATACACTTTGCTCAAGAAAAAGCCGTCACGGTCAAAGAAAGAGGTTACAGAGGTGAAACAGATGAGTTTATTCTAATTATGAAACCAAAGACTAAATTACAGAAACAGGTGGTGGAACTATCTAATCAGCTTCCACCGCTGACAGAGGCTCAACGTACATATCCGTATAAGAATCTGTTTAAGAACACCGGTTATTATTGGAAGAAGGGCGAAGTCTGGTGTCAGTGTTGCGGATATATTGATGAAGTCCTGAAACCGGAACTTGCCGTATCTATTGGCGTAGGGGCGCATGTCTGCCCGCAGTGTGGCGCAAGCCTGGCATTAGAACACTGGAACCAATCAAATAGGCGCTATTCCAACGAGAAAAGGATATATTCTATAATACAGCCTTACAAAGGATGGATGGTTATTCGTTCCTTCGATGTACAGCGTAATAATACAAAGGGGACTGCTACAGAATTCTTTATGTCTGAAATATATCAGAATTGGATATCAGAAGATGGCAGGGAGGTTATTCTGGGCAAACAATATACGCGTAGTCCATATCATTTTACTTGGAATTATGATAGTGAGATGGATGTGAAGTTTCATAATCATAAGGCTTCAGGTTATTATGAGATGCAGGACGTTTTCGATGTGTCCGGAAATTATTTCTATCCGACAATCAGGGTGACTCCTATATTAAAACGTAATGGTTGGACGAACAAACTTTTGAAATTGAGAGTGTCGGTAGTAGATGTGATCCGGCAGTTATTATCCAATCCCATTGCCGAGACTATGGTAAAAACCGGACAACTGTCTGTATTCAGGCACATGTTATTGAAAGGTCAGTATACTGTACCCTATGTACATGCCCTGAATATATGTAACCGCAATGGATATATAATAGATGATGCGTCTATATGGTTTGATTATATGGACATGCTGGCTTATCTTAATATGGATACTCATAACGCCCGCTATGTCTGCCCTCGGGACCTGAAAGCAGAGCACGACAAGCTGATGAAGCGGAAGAGACGCATAGAGAATAAGCGGAAACTTGAAGAACGACTAAAGGAAGCTGCAAAGTGGGAAGAAGAATATCAAAAAGAAAAAGGCCGGTTCTTTGGTTTGTGCATCAATGCCGAAGACATTGTAATAACAGTTTTGCAAAGCGTTTCTGAATTTGTGGAAGAAGCGGAAATCATGCATCATTGTGTATATAGTAATCAATATTTCAAGAAGAAGGATTCTCTTATTCTGTCTGCAAAGGATAAGGAAGGAAAACACTTGGAAACAGTAGAACTGAATTTGGCTACTATGCAGGTAGTTCAGTCTCGCGGAGTATGCAATAAGAATACTGAATATCATAACCGCATTATCGGGCTTGTGAAACAGAACATCGGTTTAATCAAACAAAAGTTGGCATCATGATAATACTTGGAAGTGACGGTCTGCCTGTTGGCAGGAAAAAAAGCAACTACATGAATAACAATGGGGTGCTGCACAAACGTTGCACCCATTGCGGGCAATACTTTCGTCTGAACTACTTCTATCCTCTGAAGTATCGGCGTAACGGAGAAGTCCGTGAAACCTTGCAGTCTTGGTGCAAATTCTGTATGGTATCAGAATGCTGCAAGAAAGCAAAAGAGAAAAGGATTGATAATGCCCAAGTTAGATGATCTTTAATAAACGACTAAAAGATGAAGAATATAGAATTATTTAACGACCACTTTCAGAATTATAAGGTCTATGGATTACCCAAAGCCCAGCTAATCATTGCCGACGTTCCATATAATCTTGGCAATAACGCTTATGCTTCTAATCCATCATGGTACGTTGATGGAGACAACAAGAATGGAGAAAGCGACAAGGCCGGGAAAGAATTTTTTGATACGGATAAAGATTTCCGCCCGGCTGAGTTCATGCACTTCTGTAGCCAGATGTTAATGAAAGAACCGAAGGAAAAGGGTAAGGCACCTTGCATGATCATATTCTGTGAGTTTGAAGATCAATTCAGATATATTGATTTAGGTAAACGGTATGGTCTTAATAACTATATCAATCTTGTGTTCCGGAAGGATTTCTCAGCGCAAGTACTGAAGGCAAACATGAAGGTTGTCGGTAACTGCGAATATGGGATTCTACTTTACCGCGATAAGCTTCCTAAATTCAATAATGACGGTCGAATGATATTCAACTGTTTTGATTGGGTACGCGATGGCGAGACCCCTAAGATTCATCCTACACAGAAACCGGTTCCACTTCTTCGTAGGTTGATAGAGATTTTCACCGACAAAGGCGATGTGGTAATAGACCCATGTGCCGGTAGTGGCTCAACTTTATTGGCTGCTGCTCAGTTGGGACGTAAAGGATACGGATTTGAAATCAAAAAAGATTTTTTCCGTGAAGCTAATAGATTAGTGTTATCACGTGTACAACAATCATTATTTGTATGATTCAAAACAATATAAATATGAATAAGAAGATTTTTTGCGAGAAGTGCCACAAGTGGCACACTATCACTATTACAGAGGAAGATAAGTTTGCAATTTGCCCTAACAAGCGTTGCGGTCATTTGATTTTTATCTGATATGAAGAAACTCGGCGTTAGTGCTGCGCACATTACCATAGAGATAAATACGGACTCACAGGCAGGTTATTCACTTCATGTACCATCTGACGAAAGCATATTTAATTTTAATAATTGGTTCTTTCATTATGACTTCGGAGACTGGGAAGCAGAAGAATTTGAAACTGCCTTTTGTACTGTAATTCAACTAAGGTTGAGTAATAAGAATAGTGATTACAGCAAGGTGAATGAACTCATAAAAGTCATTGAAACTGCTGCTAAAAAGATTTTAAAGAAGTAATTCTAAACAATTTAGATATGAACACTATTGATTTTGAAGCATTTTTGAGGCAGGAAAATTTAGCGCAGAATACCATTACAGCGTATCTGTATGCCGTGAAGGATTATTATGCCCATTACAAGGAGCTGAACAAACGGAATCTTATTGCTTACAAAAGTTATATGATTGACAACTTTAAGCCCAAGACAGTAAACCTCCGTATATTGGGTTTAAACAAGTATTTAAGGTATGTAGGCAAATCGCGTCTACACATGAAAACCATAAAAGAGCAACAACGTACTTATTTGGAAAATGTAATCAGTAATGCCGATTACGAGTTTCTGAAAAACCGTTTAAGAACGGAGAAAAATAGGATGTGGTATTTTGCAGTTCGCTTTCTCGCGGCAACTGGAGCACGGATAAGCGAACTGATACACTTAAAAACAGAACATATTACAGCAGGATACTTTGATATTTACACAAAAGGAAGTAAGGTACGTCGTATCTACATTCCCAAAATCTTATGTGCCGAAGCTATTGAATGGCTGTCTGAACAAAGTCGTTTCAGTGGATATGTTTTTATGAACCAATACGGGCAGCGTATCACTACAAGAGGCATTGCCCAACAGTTGAAAAACTATGCCATAAAATATGGTCTAAATGAAAAAGTGGTTTATCCTCACTCATTCCGTCATCGTTTCGCAAAGAATTTTCTGGATAAATTCAATGATATATCCTTGCTTGCTGATTTGATGGGGCATGAAAGCATAGAAACCACTCGAATCTATCTGCGCCGTAGTAGTGACGAGCAGCAAGAGATTGTCAATAAAGTGATAACTTGGTAAAAAAGCGACCAGTGTTTTGTCACTGCTAAGCACAAAACACTGGGCTATTCCCATAAACCGGGGAAACATAACGGGTGGTTATAAAATATCGGGTATATGTGGCGAGCTTACCAGCGTTATTAACGATGTAGCCTAATTAGGCCAAAACAAGATAAATAGAAGGCAATTATGATAGTAACAGAACTGATAGAACAGTTGAAAAACTGTAATCCGGAAGCGGAAGTATATGTCTACACAGGTGATGTCAACCTGATGGTTATTGATGAAGTGGAGCAAGAATCTCCGGCAATGGTAGTAATTTCATAACAATTAAAAGAAAAGAATAATATGGAAGTAAGTCAATGTAATAGAAACCCAATGTTTCTTGCAGATTTTGCGTATGATGGCATCTTCTCTGACGGAAATAGGTTCTGTCTTAGAATACCAGAGGAAGATGTGGCTGAATTTGCAAATACGCTTCTTAAAGCGTATCAAGACGATATGGATGGGAAGGTGGAAGTTATACCTCCACATATACGCATAACTAATAGTGGCAACATTTACCATGATGGTAAAATAATAAAATAAAGAAAGGAACATTTATATGAATGAGAAACAAGTATGTAGCGAATGTAAGCTATTCGCCAATGAAGATTCATTCGGTAACGGATGGTGTGAATTTCATCAAAAAAAAGTTCTTTGTGAAAATGAGGCTTGCCAAGACGGCGAGGTAAAAGGCCGCGATTTTTCTTCTCGTACATGTGGAGAATGTGACGCTTTTTGCGAGTGTAGTTTGGGCGGTTCAAATGCAGCGGTAGCTGATGATGTAGCATACCAATATTTCGATGATACATCATTAAGTCAAATGAAATCAACTAAATTGTAAAGCGGTTAAGATGCAGAATAAAAGGGATAAGAAACGCAAAGGTCCGGTAGAAGAAAGTAAGCCGGACACTACAAAGAATATAGAAAACCTTGACGAAATCATTGCCCGGCAACGGGAAAGGGAGAAAACTCTTTATCCGGTACGGGTGTCTAGTACAACCGTGATTTATGTCACAAAGAGTAAAGCTACCCGGCAGTATGCAGAAAAATATAAACGTGATAAATTGATGAGGCTATAACGATGAAGAAGAAAAGAATATCTATACGATTTGATGATCGTACCCTAATGCTACTGGAAGAATTATCCAGTAAAACAGGTGCTAAAACTTCTGTAGTTATCCGCTCTTTGATCATGAAGGGCATTAACGACATAATGGACGATACAGGTAATTTTAAAATTAATGAGAAACAGATACAAGAAGAGTAAATTTTATCCGGTTATTGCCGGAAGTATAGCCCGCAATTATAATAAACTGCGAGCCTTATGCTTCCGGCAAGTAATTGGATACTTTGATTCTCGCAGCGACGAAGACATCTTTCAAGATACAGTCCTATACGTTATTCAAGATGAAGAATCATTGAAGTGTACTACTGATGAAGACCTGATAAGACATTTCCTTCATCGCTACCGGATGATAGAGTTTCAGACAATACGAGATGCCCAACAACTAAAGAAAATGCCCTATGCCGACTATATACAAGCCAAAGAAGAAACAACCGAAAGACAATAACCAATACAATGCCGAGCGGCGGAAGATATACAACTCTGAACGCTGGCGGCGGCTGCGTGCATGGAAATTTGCATGTAATCCGTTGTGTGAACTATGCTTGCAAGAAAATAAAACAGTACCGGCCGAGGACATCCATCATATTATTTCATTTATGAGTACGGATGATCCACAACAACGATTATTCCTTGCTTATGATTATGATAATCTGATGAGCCTTTGTAAGCAATGCCATCAAAAGATTCACAATAAATTATAAGCTATCCAGATGCTCCCTGAAATCCCGGTTCAATTCATACGTCAGGAAATAATAAAAGAACGTTGCCCGCATAGGTTTGGACAATTCACGTTTACCGGACATGATAAGACTCAAAGAAGAACGATCAATAGCTAATTGTTTTATTAGGTCATTCCTCTTTATACCAAACTCCTGCATCTTACTTTCTATCCATTCAACCGTAATATCATCTACATTCAAAGAATATGCCACCGGGATAATCTTTGAATCCGGATACAGTTCTTTTCCTCGCTCAATGAGTTGCTTTTGGTTCAGTATATATCCGTTTATCAATCTCGACTGAGTGACCTTTACCGTACCGTCTTCCAATGGTTCAATATCTATCCCCATTCTTCTGTAACCATTAATAAATTCTTTTTCCATACTTTTTCTATTTTAGAAAAGAAAGAAAAAGCAAGGGGCGAACCCCTTACTTAATTCTAATCTCTTTTACGTTTGTCATATCGTAGATTGCAAGCTGATTGTTTTCCTTTGCGAACTCTATCGCCTTGTCAATCTCCGAGTTTTTAAACACCTTTACGCTGTCGAAGTAGTAACATTCGCTTTCGGTCTCGAACCATCCGCCAACCGTTTTACTATGTTCTAAAGCATGATTAATAACCCCGTTCAAACTCTCTTTTCCGAAACTATTTTGCGTTTCTTGATACGCTACTGAAATTCCGTACTTAACAGGTTTCATTGTCTCAATGTTAAGAGTAAAACCATCAGGATTGATTAGTGAGTATTCCCAAACTCCATCGATTAATTGTTTCATAATGTCAAATGATTTAAAGCCCCTTGCTTTAACTGTTACAAAGATAATAAAGTTATTTGCTTTACGCAAACTTTTAATATAAAATATTTGCTTTACGCAAATAAATAGGGATTTCCCTATTTTATCTTTCCGTGGAACAAAGTGTTAAAAAATCGTGGAACATCGGGAGGGGGAGGGGGCTTTTTTTTTAAGTTTTTTGACCTCCGAAACCTCGCCCCACCCTTCTTCACACGCACGGCACTTTTTCAAATTTTGAATTTGTTAATTTATTAACATTCCATTTGTCGGACGCTTGTGTGGTTGATATAAAAAATGGATTATGGTAAAATTTGTAATGCCAAAAGGCTGTTCGGGGGAGACGCAGAAATTTATGCGTGATGTTGTGAAGGAACTGAATGCCCGCAAGGCAATTCAGAATATAGACCTCGGTGCTCTCCGGATGCTCGCCACGAGCTATGAAATGTATTTGCAGGCAACGGAGATAATGCTTCAGGAAGGACCGGTAATAATGATCAAGTATGAAAGGGCTGCTAATCCCGCGCAAAACATTGCTACGAAAAACTATGCCCAGGTGATGAAGATCATGACTGAATATGGCCTGACCATTAAGAGCCGCGGAAGTATCAAGTCTTTGAAGTCGGATAAGGAGGAAGACTCTCCTTTGGATCAGTTTCTTAAGAAAGGAGCTCGTGAGAAGCGATGAAGGGATACTATCAGTATGCCGCCGATGTTAGGGATGGCAGGGCTCTGGTAGGGGAATTTATAAAACAGGCTGTCGAGCGGTTTTATACTCTGTTCGAACGGGACGATATCGAGTTTCGCGAGGAACGCGCCGATTATGCCATTGAATTCATAGCCTTGCTGCGTCACTACACCGGCCGTCATGCCGGGAAACCGTTTACGCTATTGCCTTGGCAGGAATTTGCTGTAGCAAGCATATATGGTTTCTATAAGAAGGACGATGACGGCACATGGTGCCGGCTGGTTTCATCGGTATATATCGAGATGGCCCGCAAAAACGGGAAGTCCGCTTTTGCTGCTGCTCTTTGCCTTTATCATCTTATTGCTGACGGTGAATCCGCGGCCGAAGTATATTTGGCCGCCAACTCCAAAGACCAGGCTAAGGTCAGTTTCAAGATGTGTCGCAACTTTGTCTCCGGTCTCGATCCGAGACACCGCTATCTCGAATCTTTCCGCGACCAGATAAACTTCGATAAGACCCTGTCTTTCCTGAAGGTGTTGGCCGCCGATTCCAGTAAGTTGGATGGGCCTAACCCGTCGATGTTCCTGCTTGACGAGTATCACGCTGCAAAGAATTCCGGACTAAAAGATGTACTTCAATCCGGACAGGGTATGCGTGATGATCCGATGTCGG
>NZ_EQ973488.1:120839-125027 GCF_000158035.1 Bacteroides cellulosilyticus DSM 14838 | reverse complement strand
GGACTAAAAGATGTACTTCAATCCGGACAGGGTATGCGTGATGATCCGATGTCGGTTATTATTACGACTGCCGGCTTTGACAAATTAGGACCGTGCTATCAATTTCGGGAAATGTGTACGGAAGTTCTGAAGGGGCTAAAGGAGGATGACACTCTTTTCGCCCTGATTTACGCATTGGATGAAGGGGATGACTGGAAGGATGAAAAAATGTGGGCTAAAAGCAACCCTAATTTGGGAATTACAGTTAAATCGAAGTACCTACGGGAGCAGGTACAGAAGGCTATCAACTCACCATCGGAGGAAGTAGGTATTAAGACGAAGAACATTAATATGTGGTGTGACGCGGAAACAGTTTGGATTCCGGATCACTATATACTTAACTCATCGGATAATGTGGAATTTGAACGGTTCCGCGACATGGATTGCTATATGGGTATCGACTTATCGAGCACAAGTGACTTGACTTGTGCCGCATTTATGTTCCCCACTTCCGAAAAAACATATTTCAAGGTTAAATACTACCTGCCGGAAATGGCTTTACAGGAGAAGCGCTTCAAGGAACTTTATGGCGAATGGCGCAGGCAGGGGTTGATTACCATCACTCCGGGTAATGTGACGGATTACGATTACATCCTGAATGATATTCTGGATATTCGTGATAAGGTTTACATCCAGAAGATATCCTATGATAGCTGGAACGCTACCCAATTTACGATCAATGCCGAAGACAAGGGACTGCCAATGGAACCTTTCAGCCAAGCTCTTGGAAACTTCAACCGTCCAACGAAGGAAATGGAACGCCTGTTATTATCCGGGAAGGCCGTGATTGACAATAACGTGATTAACCGGCACTGTTTCCGCAATGTGGCCATGGCCCGGGATCGGAATGGAAATACCAAGCCGTCCAAACAATTTGAGGAAAAGAAAATAGATGGGGTCATCGCTATGCTTGAGGCACTTGGCGGGTACTTGTCATCACCTCGTTATGGAGAATTCTACTAAAGTGTCCGACACTTTTTTGGTTAGTGTGTAAAAGTGCACTTGAAATGAAATTATTCGGATATAATTTAGAACTGAGGAAAGCAACCAAGCAGGAGACATCCCGTATTCCGGCGTGGAGCTACTCCGGTGGGCACGCCCCACTATTGAGCAGAAGCAAACCAATGCTGCTGTCTACTGTCTATCGCTGCGTAGACCTGATATCAGACAGTGTGGCGGTACTTCCATTAAAAACATATAAGTTGGACAGGGAGGGGTTTAAGGCTGAATTCAAGCAGCATCCGGCTTATTCTTTACTGGACCTGGAGCCTAACGAGGATATGACCCGTTTTGTATTCTTCAAGACGCTCATGGCATCGGTTCTGTTGACGGGAAACGGGTATGCATACATTGAGCGTGATAACAAGTTGAATGTGTCCCAACTTCTCTATATACCAACAAGCCATGTATCTATAGTTTGGATTACGGATCGGAACGGTATCATGCGGAAACGCTACCAGATTACGGGTTTTAAAGAACTTGTCGAACCGCGGGACATGCTCCATGTGTTGAATTTTTCCTACGATGGAATCATTGGCGTTTCTACTCTTACTCATGCCCGGCAGACGCTCGGCATTGCTACAAGTAGCGAAGAACATGCCGCAGGATTCTTTACGAGCGGAGGAATGTCCGGGGTGCTAACGGTTGAAGGGGCACGGCTTGATAAAGCGCAAAAAGATCAGATATACGCGACTTGGGAAGAGCGAATCATAAACCACCCGAACGGTATTGCGGTATTGGAGGCGAATATGAAGTATCAGCCTATCACTATCAATCCCAAGGATGCGCAGTTGCTCGAATCGAGGCAGTTCAATGTTGTGGACCTTTGCCGGTTCTTTTCTGTATCACCGGTTAAAGCGTTCGATTTATCGAAGTCCAGCTATTCTACCGTTGAGGCTACACAGCTTCAATATTTGACAGATACCGCATTAGCGGTAATTACGAAGATTGAACAGGAAATCAACCGGAAGGTATTTCTGCCTTCAGAACGAGGGAGTGTACTTGCCGAATTTGATACGTCCGCTATTCTCCGCACGGATAAAGGTGCACAGGCTGCCTATTGGAAAGATTTATCTGTCATCGGTGCGGCTACCCCGAACGAGGTGCGCCGGGAAAATAATCTTCCGAGGATTGAGAATGGGGACAAGGCTTTTGTTCAGGTCAACGTGCAGACTTTGGACAATGCCGTGAAAGAAAATCCCGCAAAAAATGAAAATAATCCAAAAGTGTCCGACACTTCTGTGGTTAGTGTGTAAAAGCTAAGATTATGGACGAAAAAAGAGAAATCAGAAACATAGCTTCCCAGGTGATAGCTGATGAAGAAAAACGTACCGTTGAGGGATATGCTTTACTCTTCGGTGTGTCTTCGGACGGTCTACCCTTTGAGGAGGTTATTGAGCGTGGGGCTTTGGATGGAGTGATCGAGAAAAGCGATGTGTTTGCGTTGATGAACCATAGTCAGAGCCGCGGAATACTAGCCCGATGCAATCAGGGTAATGGATCCTTATCGCTGTCTGTGGACAGTAAGGGATTGAAATACCGTTTTGAAGCGCCTAAAACAGCACTTGGCGACGAACTGTTGGAGAACATTCGCCGCGGTGAAATTAACGAAAGTTCTTTCTGTTTTGACGTGGAAAAGGACACTTGGGAGAAGAAAAGTGACGGCACATGGAAGCGGACGGTATCGAAAGTCGGGAACCTGTACGACATTTCACCGGTGTACAATGCTGCATACAGCAAGACTTCGGTTTATATGCGCGGTAAAGAGCAGGCTGAGGCTGAATTGACCCGCCAAAACAGCGAGAATTTGAACGAGTATTACTCTAATATTGAAAAATCATTAAACATTTGAATGTTATGGCAAAAGAAAAAAGTATCACAGAATTGAAGGACGAGAAGAAGCAACTTTCTGCTCGTTCAAAAGCTATCATTGAGGCGGCAAAAGGCGAAAAGCGCCAGTTAAATGCCGAGGAAAATGAAGAATTAGGTGCAAACCAGTGTCGTATGGCGGAAATCAATCTTGAGATTGAGGAACGCGAAGACCAGAACCGCCAACAGGGCAAGCAACATGTCACGCCCGGACAGGGAAAGTTCTCTCTGCGCCGTGCCATCGCCAATATGGTGGATGGAAACCAGCAAAATGATGCAGATGCCAGTGTTATTGATGCAGCTACTACACATCACAATATGTCGGGTGCCCAGATGGCAGACAAACGCAGCATTGTTGTGCCGGTGAACATGGAGAGCCGTGCGGCATTTACAGCGGCTACTGAAGCGGTCACTGGTGTAGTTATTGACGAGGAACAGCAGGAAATGTTGTTGCCTTTGCAGTCCTCGCTGGTGCTGGCACAAGCTGGAGCGCGATTTATGACCGGATTACAGGGCAATATCTATTGGCCGGAATTTTCAGGCGCCAATGTGTTCTGGGAGGGTGAAAATGATGAAGCCAAGGATGGAGCTGGAGCATTCTCCAAGGGGGATGTATTTAAGCCGTTGCGTTTGACTGCCTATGTGGATATCTCTAAACAGTTACTTGTGCAAGAAAACGCCTCTGTAGAAGCCTATATTCGCCAAGCCATTGCCGTAGCCATCGCACAGAAGATAGAGCAGACGGCATTCAGCACGAAGACTGGCGTAGCTAATACTCCCGACGGTATGTTTCATACTCTTGATGCGAACGTAAAGGGTGCAATGACATGGGAACAGATCGTTGCTATGGAGACAAAGGCAGATACTCAGGATGCATTGTTCGGCAATCTGTCGTATATCTTGCATCCGGCACTTGTTGGCAAGGCTAAGACTAAGGTAAAGGATGCATCCGGCGCAGGTGGCTTCATCTTTACCGGAAATGGGGATGGTCAACTGAACGGATACCGCGCCTTGCGTACCAATAACCTGCCGAAAGAGCTGGGAGAAGGTTCGGACGAGTTCGGTATAGCATTCGGCAATTGGGCTAATTACTTCTTGGGACAATGGGGTGGCATTGAATTGCTGGTAGACCCGTACACTCAAGCTCTCAAGGGCACGGTAAGGTTGATCACCAACTCTTACTGGAATATGGGATTCATCCGCAAGGAATCATTCTGTATTGCATCCATGAAGTAATATGGCATACGTTGACTTAGAGTTGGTAAAGAGGCACTTGAATTT
>NZ_EQ973488.1:118476-120468 GCF_000158035.1 Bacteroides cellulosilyticus DSM 14838 | reverse complement strand
CCGAAGAGAAATGAATTATTCCAGCCTACTCTTATTTTCTCAGGAAACTACTTTTCTTTCTGAATAGGCAATACAACTTCCAGCGGAGTGATTGCATAGGCTGTAGAATATCAAATACCGGAAGCGTAAAGATGTAACGTCGTTTCTCTCCGAGATCCTTTGCCGTCTTATTGATAATCAGCGCTTGCAGGGTGTATCGCAAGGCGAACAACAGAAATGCAATGCCGGCTGCCAACCAGTGAAAATTCAGTATCCCAATCACCAGAGCGGTTATCCATGCTGCATGAAACAGTAACCGTGTAGTAGTTTCAAAGCCCGATAAATAGCGTTGGATACCCCGGTAGAAATGTGCTGTACCCATATAGCTGATTTTCTCTTCCCGCCAGTCCTTGGCACGGTAAACGGGTTGCACACGTACCACTGCATTGGCATCGGTCTCTATCCTCGTGTTCTCGGCCGTAGCTGTCTTATTGATGAATAAATCATCATCTCCGCGTTGCAGGTTCAGGTGTGCTGAAAAACCTTTCTGGGCATAGAATAACTCTTTCCGGTATGCCATGTTGCGTCCGATACCCATATAAGGCTTTCCCGCCAGTGCATAGCCCAGGTAACGCATGGAAGTAAACAGATTATCAAAAGATACCCGTTTGTGCAGCCAGCCTTTTCCACGTTCGTATCCGCTGTATCCCAGTACGATTTGCGCACGGGAGGTAAAGTTACGTGCCATGGTGCGCAGCCATTGGTTGCTTTCGGGCAGACAGTTTGCATCGGTAAACACAAGCCAGTCATATTTGCTTGCCTTTATTCCGAGAGTGATGGCCAGTTTCTTGCGGCTGATGTAGCGTGAAGAACTGGGCACGAAGCTATGATACAGGTTCGGGTACTTTTCCCCTTGCAGAGTCAGGTAATCTTCGCTTTCATCCGTGTTGCCATCATTGATGACGATCACTTCGAATTGCGGGTAATCCTGTTCCAGCACAGCAGGCAGATTACGGCGCAGATTTTCCACTTCCTCGCGGGCATAGATGATGACCGATAAAGGAGGCAACTCCTGTGAAAAATGTATGTCACTTCGCTTTACGGCACGGCTACGGGCATGTATACGATTATAAAGACAAAAGTAATAAAGGAGTTGAATCAGGAAAAGGATACCGACAGCGGCAAGTAATGCTTGTTCTGTAGTATTGAATGTTAATGCTTCCATGTGGTCGTATGACGTTTTTTGTGTTGCAAATGTACACAAAAAATATGATTATACGACAGGTACCACCACAAACTTGCTTTTCGGGAAATACTTATCCAGATACCGGTGGATATACTGCATCGTATCTTCTTGTATTGTAGTATCTTCTACGGTAGGATAGAGATTATACAGCACTGTATCCAGTTGTATTCCTCTGCTTCGGATTGCCTCGAAGCTGAGCAATGTATGGTTGATACTTCCCAGCTTGCCGGAAGTTACGAATATCAACGGATATTGTTTTTCTGCAATGTAGTCAATCGTCAGGTAATCCTCGGTAAGGGGAACCATTAACCCGCCTGCACCTTCCACGAGCACCACATCGTAGCGTCGGGCAAGTTCTTGTGTGGCACGTTCTATCTTTCCGAAGTCAATCGGACGGTTGTCGATACGTGTAGCCAGATGAGGAGAGCAGGGATAAGAGAATATCTCAGGCATGGTCAACCCCTCACGGTCTTCCTCCGTCATGCCGATGCCCATGAGACGGCGGTGCAGGTCTATATCCTCGGAATAACCGATGTTACCTGTCTGGATAAATTTCTGAGTGATAACACGTTTACCGCTGCCAATCAGTTGACAGGCATAATAAGCTGTACAATAAGATTTTCCGGCATCCGTATCGATACCGCTGATAAAATACACATTCTTTTCCATTTCCTTTAATATTTAATACTTATAGTTCACCACAGAGTAACACAGAGTATCACAGAGTTCTATTCTTTTGATTTTAAACTGATTAAACTCTGTGATAC
>NZ_EQ973488.1:115246-118333 GCF_000158035.1 Bacteroides cellulosilyticus DSM 14838 | reverse complement strand
TTAGAATTATCCTTTACAGAGGATGATTCTTACCTTGAGTCTTTAATAGAGGCAGGAGAAGAGAATGTTGCGAAGGACCTGTGTGTAACAGTTAAAGAACTTGAAACTATAGGTGGTGGCTCCAGGATTCCTGCGCCTCTTCGTCATGCTATTCTACTTACAATTGGGGCTTTTTACAGCAACCGGGAAAGTGTAACCAACGCCAGGCTTCAGGAGCTTCCTCGGGGAGTTAAATATCTGACAGAACTTTACCGAAACTACAGTCTATGATAAGAGCCGGATCACTGAAAGAGACTTTAATTTTCGAGGCGTTGACAAAAGAGAAGACGCCTTCAGGAGCCATTAGCAAGGAATACAAAGAAGTATTCCGGTGCAGGGCTTACCGAAAGAAACAGTCCATCATAACCGGGGATGAGAATGCAAAGGAACAGTTTATCGGGCAGATGACCGTGATGTTGGTTCGTAAATATCCTCAGATAAATTATAATTGTCGCGTAAAGTGGGCTGAATGCACCTGGGAAATTAAAATGATTGAACCTCGTGATAACGAACTTACCTTAACCCTTAAAAAGTTGAATACATGATTCAGGCTTCCATTGTTGATAAAGATAGTATCCTATACCTTGTTCGCAATCTTGAGAATTTCGAGAAGGACAAGGCCATCAAGAGCGGTCTTCGTTCTGCTGTTAATATTTTCCGCGTAAAGGGTAGAAGTAATCTTCGGACAAGGCTATTGCATCACGGCAAGCAGACTAATCACCTGATGAACTCTTTCACTAATCGTGTAAAACGGAACAAACTCGGTGCCTTGTCTGGTTTTGACCGTCCGGGAGGTAACCATTCCCATCTAGTGGATAGAGGAACTAAAAGGCGTTATACAAAGTCTGGGGCTTATCGTGGAATTATGCCCGGTAACCGTTTTTGGACAGATACAGAAAAAACGGAAGAAGCCAAAGCTTTGCAGGCTGTTTATGAGGGTACACAAAAGGCTGTTCAACGAATAAATTCTCGTAGATAATGGACATGTTCAAGATAACAACGGAAGTAAGAACAATTTTACTGGATGAACCCGGGATTGTATCACTGGTAGATGATAGAATTTTCCCTGTTATTGCTCCGGAAAATACAAAGGGAGATTTCATAACTTATCAACGCGATGGATACAAACAAATATATACAAAAATGGGAGTTGTCGACCAAATTCCTTATGTAAATGTCGCTGTGGTATCAGGTGATTATAACCGTAGTCAAGAGCTTGCTTCTTTAATTTATGACACTTTATCCGGTGAATTCTCTAATCCGGACATGTATATACAACTTGAAGACTCTACGGAGGACTTCATTGATAACAAATTTATTCAAGTATTACAATTTTCAATTAAACAGCAATAATTATGGCAGACAAGAAATTAGATTCAAGCAAAGACATCCATAGAGGTGAACTTATGCTTTTTATCGGGGAAGACCCGGTAGCATTCGGATCAAGCGCAGGTCTTGATATTAGTACTGAAGAACTGGACATCTCTAACAAGATGATGGGTAACTGGTCTGGTTCCCTGGCAGGGAAGATGAGTTTTACTATTTCCAGTGAATCACTCTTGACACGTAAGGAAGGCGCATTGAGCTTTGACACCTTGCTTGCGAAGCAGATAGCGGGTGATCCTCTTGACTTCTTCTTTGGTAGTGCGAAAGCATCCGATCAGGATAACTTCGGCGGCACTTTTGAAAAAGACGACAAGCAGGTCAATTATACGGGAAAAGTGATTATCACTTCTTTGTCCATCAAATCGGATAACGGGCAGATTGTTTCGGTGAGCGCGTCTTTTAAAGGTGTGGGAGCTTTGACTCCGATAGAACCGGTTGCAGCGTGACACTGAGAATTCGTTAACAAATGCATAAGGCGGTCCTATGATGGCCGCCTTTTTTAATATGAATGAATAATGGACTTGAGCATATTTATCTTTTGTGCAGGTGTTGCACTTTTAATTTTAGTTCTTATTGCTGTGTGCGATGTGAGTGTGGAAGGTCATAAAAGACCTGCCCCGCCTCGCATTCCTTGCCCGCCCAAATTGATCATGGCACCGGGAATGAAATACCAACGTCTTACCATTAAGGCAATCATACGCTGGGAACAGCTACGGGAAAAATCCTTTTCGCAGATAGATTACACGGATAAAGAAGATGTGGAATCTTTGCTTTATGTCATGTATATCACCAGCGATAAGTCCAGGTATACATTTGAAGTATTCCGGCAAGTGCTGATAGACGAAAGGTTTATGAATGCCATGTCTTCCGATTTAGGAAAGATCATGGAAGTCGTGGCCCAATTTCAAAGAAAGATAACCACATCTGATGTCGGTAATTCCGAGGGTAGCCTTGAAAACATAGGTAAAATAGTTTCTACTTTGATAATGGCGGGCCTGGATGCTCATTATGCTTTGAATGAAATGGAGTTGTGCGATCTGCCTCTTTATCTGGAAGCTTATGAGAGAAAACGTAAGGAAGAAATGGAAAGTTCCCGCATGTGGACGTACTTCGCTATGCTGCCTCATATTGATGCAAGGAAGATGAAAAATGGTGCCCGGGATTTGATAATATTTCCCTGGGAAGAAGAAGAGATGAGAAAAGAAGCTGAACGGGCTATCAGGGAAGACGCGGCCCGGTTTGAAGAATTTATGAAAACTAAAAAAACAGATTATTATGGCGGGTAAATTATCGTTCAGTATAGCAATCAATTTGCTTACTGAAAATTTTAAGAAAGGGGCAAGTAAGGTTCAGTCCATGTTTGCCAAGATGAAAGGTAGCGTGCTTGGCTTTGCTGCTGTTCTGGGCATAGGCGGTGCAAGTCTCCGTGGTTTCATAGAGACTACCGCAGGTTTTGAGGCGGCCGTTAGTAAGTTGTCTGCCATACTTGGCACGACACCGGATCAGATAAAAGCATTGACCGACAATGCAAAGAAACTGGGTGAAACCACCAAGTATACAGCGGCGGAAGCTACCAACCTACAAACAGAGCTTGCAAAGTTGGGCTTTACGAAAAATGAGATATTATCGGCTACGGAATCCGTCCTGAAGTTTGCACAAGCT
>NZ_EQ973488.1:111236-114969 GCF_000158035.1 Bacteroides cellulosilyticus DSM 14838 | reverse complement strand
ATAGCCACAACGAAAAGTGCGCTATCTTTTGCTTATCTCCGTGATGCGCTGCCAACGGTTGGACCGGTTGCGAAGGCTTTCAATTTCGAGATAGAAGATACGCTGGCTTTGCTCGGGAAACTGGCAGATTCGGGCTTTGATGCATCATCAGCCGCCACGGCTACGCGTAACATATTGCTTAACTTGGCCGACGGTGGCGGGAAACTTGCTACAGCTTTGGGCGGACCCGTCAAGACACTGCCGGAGCTTGTATCAGGCTTACAAAAGTTGAAAGACAAGGGGGTGGACTTGAACACCACATTGCAGTTGACAGACAAGCGTAGTGTTGCCGCATTCAATGCTTTCCTGCAGTCAGCAGACAAGATAACACCGCTTAGAGATGCCATAACAGGTGTGGAAGGTGATCTCGATCAGATGGCTTCTACGATGGGCGATAACGTGAAAGGCGCAATGGCAGGTCTGGGGTCTGCGTGGGAAGCTCTCATGATCAAGATGTCAGAAAACACCAATGGGCCACTGAAAGACATGATAAACTGGTTTACCAGCTTGTTGCGTGATTTGAAATCAGGTTTTTCCGGATTGGTGGCTTTTATCGTTACGCTTGTTAGCGGAAAGTTATTGCAATCTATTGTAGGTTTCTTTATGACACAGTGGAACTTCATAACTACGACTGTCAATAAATCCAAGGTTGCAGAGGAGCAGAAACTACTTGCCGCTCAGAAACGCATAGAAGCGGAAAAAGCTCTGGAAGCTACCAAGACTGCTTATGAGACAAAAGAGAATGGCCAACGACTTGCAAGTAAATCCCAGTTGGCAAAGGCGGAGAAAGCTTTCAATGCCGCGGTATTGGCAGACAAAAGAGCAATAGACGCGGCGAAGATCGCATCTGACAAAGCGGCTGCGTTACAAACTACTACTATATGGGGAAAAACCGCCAATACTATTAAACTTGCTTGGGCTAAAGTCGCCATTGCTTTGAAGTCTCTTTGGTCTGCTGTTTGGCCAATGGCTCTAATCACTGCAATTAGTATGGTTGTGGGGAAGCTATATAATATGTATACGGAAGCCAAGCGTATAAAGAATATTTTCTCTGAATATAAAGCAGAGGTCGAAAAAGTTGGTAACACCCAAGAAGTAGTTATGCTCAAAACGCAGTTGAGCATTATGAATGATAAGAAGAAAAGTTTGAATGAAATAAACAATGCTCAAACCCAGCTCCAAAAAATGCTTGGAGTGGAAAATAAATCCCAAGAAGAACTTAATAAGTTGATTGCTAAAAGAGTGCAATTATTAGAAGAAACTGCAAAAGCCCAATATTATGCAAATAAAATACCAGAAATAGAAAACAATAACAAAGAGTTGTCTAAGAGGTTTAAAGAAGATTATGGTGGTAAAGAAGGTTATTCCATGGATGACATGGTTAAGACTATTTCAGATTATGGATACCTGGATAAATCAGGTCTTCCTATGGGATTTAGGACAAAATTCGGGTTAAATGGTACTGAGACAGGAATAAGGAATGGTCTTGATGAATATATGGAAAACCTCCGTTCTCTTAATGATGCGAGAGCAGGTATAAAAAAAGCACAGATGAAAGCTAATGCGCTGGCAGGAAATACAGGAGGGAATGGCAACGATGATGACCCAGACCAGACTGAACTCCAGAAGCAACAAGAACGTTATGCTCAATCATTGCGAGAGTTGAACGCCCGTAAAGAAGTTGAGAAATTAACAACAGATCAATATAACAAAGCTTATGACGAATTAAATCGAAAATCCCTAATTGAAGCCAAGTCTTCCGACGACAAAGCTGTACTAAACAGTAAATATATAAAGTTGCTTCAGGACAAAGTAGATAATCCTTTGTATAAAGAGGATAAGGTTCAGATCGAGTTGGCCAAAGTAGAAAAGGAATACCAGACGTCCGTATCTCTTGCAAAAACCAAATTAGATAAGAAGCTTATATCAGAGGAAGAATACCGACAGGCGCTCATTGATGCGGCTATGGCAGCCGCCAACTCAGCGATATCCATTGAAGGCGTAGGGGATGCCGCCGATGAGCTTATAAAAAGAATGCAGGGAGTAGTTGGAGAAAACATGGAGAAAAGTTTCCAGATGCCCAAGCTCCGACAGCGTGATACAACTTTTGACTACAAGAAAACTGACACTGATAAGCTTTCCGAAAAAGTTGATATCTGGATTGAGTATAGGGATAACTTGAAGGAAAAGCTCAACGGAGTCAAAGACAAGACAAGCGATCTGGCAAAAGAAATTCAAGAGGAGTTGAATAATGCCATTCGGAATACCGATGATTTGGGGACAGCCTTGAAGATAGCTCAGGTAAAACAGGACGTAGAAGATTTCTCAAAGGAACTGAACGAGGGAATATATTCCGGGATTAAGGATGTGGCAAGCAGTTCTGATCGGATGGTGAGTGCATTTGAGAATCTCCGTGATGTCATGAATGATGTCGATGCATCCGGATGGGAACGTATCATGGCAGTTTGGAATGCAATGACAAATACAATTGATGGTATTATGAGTATATGTAAGACCATTGAGACATTGACGGAATTGACCAATAAATTAGCCAGGGCAAAAGAGGCAGAGGCTGCGATTGATACAGCTACCACTGCGACAAAGGTTACCAATAAGACTGCGGAAACTACAGCTGAAATTACGGCGTTAGGCACACAAACCGCGGCAGAAGTCACTGCCAGTACAGCAAAAACAACAGCGGCATCTGTAGAAATGGCAGCTAAAAGTACAGCTGCTTATGCTTATATTCCTTTTGCTGGCCCTGCGCTTGCTGCGGCTCAAATAGCAACAATGCAGGCTTTAATCGCTGCGGCGGCAATTCCCAAGTTTGCCAGTGGTGGTATTGTAACCGGTGGTCCATCTTCAGGTGACAAGATTCTAGCCCGGGTTAATGCCGGGGAAATGATTTTGAACGCTCGGCAGCAATCTAATTTGTTCGAGGCTATCAATTCGGGTAAGATGAGAGGTGATAAGATGTTAGCTTCCACAGTGACTACTAAGGTGCGCTCTAAAGACCTTATTCTTACTATCAATAATGAACTTAAATCACAAGGTAAAAAACCAATAGGATGAGCTATAGTTTGATTTACACAGTTCCTTTCGCCACGCTGGATAATATTCCTTGTGTGGTGGAAATCGAAAAAGATGGATATGAAGGTACACCGACGGAATTAACCGCTGGTGCTACCCCGTTTACAGTAGATATAGAGGGTGAAGAGTTTCTTTACACACCTACCCGGTTTTCAACGGCAAAATTACAGGTTGTGGGTAGCGATTATCTTCAATCTCTCTTCTCGACTGCTTACAAGGAATTCCGGGTGACGCTAAAGAAAAACGGTGTGATAACTTGGTGCGGCTTTATTAAACCGGAATTGTATACTCAGGACTATACAGCGAAGACTTTTACGCTTGAGATAGAGTGTATCTCAGCTATGTCTGTATTGGAATTTATCGACTATACTATAAAGGAAAAAAACAGAGGCTTTGTTTCATTGTGGTATCTTTTACAACTTTGCATCAAGGAGTCCAATGGTAGATATGATGCAGTCTATATGCCACATATATATGCTTCCAGCAAAGCGGCGTACTCAACAGAAGAGAATGTTCTTGCAGATATGGTGCTGAGCGAACAAGATTTTTTTGACGAGGACGATAAGCCAATGAAGTTAAAGGAAGTTTTAGAAGAGGTTTGTAA
>NZ_EQ973488.1:104749-110888 GCF_000158035.1 Bacteroides cellulosilyticus DSM 14838 | reverse complement strand
TTTCGCTGGAGCCAATCATTCTTTGGATATCCTCCCAGGCTATAATAAAGTAACAGTGAAATGTAGTAATTATCCGGTGGGAGAAGTCTTCCCGGAAGAAGACTATAGTAATCTTGTTCGTCTCGGGGATAGATTCGCACATGCAAGAGAATATGTTGAGGATAATAAAATATCAAGAAAAGTATATTTCTTGCCAGACGCATATCAGATGTTTCATTATGAACCGGGGACGGCTCAAAATCCGGTAAGTGAGACTGAAATTAAGAAAATGTCTTTAGATGATATAGAGAAGTTATATGGTGCAATGCCAGTAAAAAAATGCAATTATGAGATGAAAAAAAATGGTGATAAATGGGAACCCAATATCACTAACTACAATTACGAAGACCTCATACAAATCCGTACTGTACTCTACCCTTCAGGAGCTAGCGTTAATGATACGCAGTACAATTTGAAATTAGAAAATCCTATATTAACCTTTAAAGATCCTCTTCCAACAGCATTATACAGGTGGGGGGCATTCGCCATTCAGGGAAGTGTACAGCTAGTTATGGCTTCGGAAAATAGACTGCCGACCTTAATACCTAGAGATGAAATGTATTCATTTGGAGAGGATCTAGCTAGATTTGCTGTTCCACCGTATTTTGTCTGTGAGTTTTCTATAGGGAACAAGTATTGGAATGGCTCTAGCTTTGTAGAAGGTTACTCTACATTTAACGTATATATTGATGATGGAAAAGATGGAACGTTTCACGAACCTGTTTCCGGAGGCTTTCTTAGTATAAAGTCTACAAAAACCTTGTCCATGCCTTATGACGGGTTAGATGGTTATATTATACCATTAGGAAATGCTATTGGCGGACAGCCGAAATTTGTCATTAAAAACTTCGTGGGAGTGATGTTTACCGGATACATAAATTGCTTTTTGAAGGATTTAAAATGTGTGTTTCAAAAGATGGATGGAGAAGCGGAAAACAACGACTCGGACCGTATCTATGAAAATGTGCTGAATGAAAACTATATCAATGAACTGGATGAAATTGAATTTAAAATATCATCGTACAACAACGATGGTGCATGCTACAGCAAAGTTATGTTAGGCAATGATTATCTGAAAGATAACTTATATAACAGCATTCTTGACGATACAATCCGTCCCGAGGAAATGATGATCACCCGTTGCATCAATCATTATAGTGCCACCCGTATTAAACTTACCCAGGAAATAAAAGAGCGTGCGGATTTATCTCCGATAACAAGATTGTCCGACACTTTTTTGGTTGGTAAGAAATTCATCTGTACAGGCGGAACAATCGATTACCAGATGGGAAAGTTTGAATGTATCATGATTGAAGTTTAAGAATGAAAAAGGTAGCTATCATATCATCCACTGCACCAGCAAAGCCCAGGTCGGACAAATATCCGGTCGGGGCTTCCGTCACGCGTTCATCTTCCGGCACTACGGTCATTAATCAGGGTAGCGGAGAAAGTATCGATATCTTAAAGAAAGATGATATCAAATCTTTTACAGACAAGAATGTGATGTCTTCTCTCCGTTCTTTGGCTGAGTTTATCAGTAAGAAAGATGATAGCGAGGTATCGGCGATTGTTGATTTTTTGAAGGGGTTGAAGATTGACGGCAATTTGATTAGCCGCCTAATTTTAAAGGGCACAGAAACGGAAGAAGTATTTGATACAGATGTGATGTCGGCATTGCGAGTATTAGCTGAGATTGCATCTAATAATGATAATTTATTGAAGTTGTTTCTGTCAAAAGTGAATAAGGACACCGCTTCTGGTCACATCACCTTAGCTAATGGTAGTACAATTGAGAACGGTTTAATAGTTCGTCTGCCTAAGCAAAACACCCCGGCCGCTTTAATGTCTTGTTTGCTTGAAGAGGATATCGATACGTTTGTCGAAGAGGATGAAGACGCCATCGTGGAAGTTGCCCCAGCGGAAGCCAGCGGTGACCTTACTCTTGGTGGTCTTATAAATGCTGATCCTTCATGGGACACCCTTCCCAATGATGTCTATTCCCTGGAAATGCGTGACGGGATTTTCTATCCCAAGCAAGGCGGCGGGCTTGTCATCGGTGAGGAACCCGGCACCGCCTACGACGGTGGAGCGGGTGCCGCCTTGGAGCAGTTGGTAAGGGAGCTTGCAGGCGGTGCCGGAACCATGTACAGCGTGTATGTGCGGAACAATATGCCTTCTTTAGGATTTGCAGCACAATACGGTGAGGAGTGTGTGCTTGACTTTACCTTTGTTTCACAGTATCGGGATGACATCAGCGAGCCGTATAAACCGACCGGGGAACTCGGACTTTGTACCATCATGGTGAAGAATTCCAAGTATACCGACTTTACCGTTGTCAAGCAAATGGAAATATCTTCCAATATCTCTGTCAAACAAGATGTCTCTGAATGGTTGACCAGCGGCAGTAATAATATCAAAGTTACCATCAAGGGAGAAAATACCGACCAGACAACGGCGCCTGTTACCTATGTGGTTCAGCTTACTTCTCTTGGCGTGAGTGCCCCTAACTTCGCCTGGTGGACGGCATTCTCTGGAGATATCGCCATCCCGATGATCGTGAATGGCAATATCAGCAAAACGCTGCATGTGACTGTCACCGGTGATGATTATAACCAGAGCTACAGCCAGAATCTTGGAACGGCTGTATATCTGGATACTCCTTATATCTATACGCTTCCGCATCCGGGAACTACCGGTGTGTATAATGTGAGCTTTTATTTGTCCAATTCGGATAATACCATCCAGACAAAGGCGGTTTCAATTAATATCATGTGTATTTCTGCCGGAGAAACGATAAAGCTCATGTGTGTAAATAATGTTGCCGAACAGTTGACCAACTGGCAGGATAATACCGTGTTTGACTATGCGATCTATGACGGTGCTTCTGCCTTGACTGATGCTTTATTCTCCATTATGAAGGGCGGTAGTGAGGTGTATAGTTCCGAAAATGATTCCATTACCACGAATGCCAAGCAGACTCTCACTTATCCGATGGAGGTTGATACGGATGATGATGCTAACTTTGATGTCATTGTATCCGTGACAAGCGACAATAACAGTCTGATTGAACCGATTACGCTGAATGTGAATAATTCGCTGGGGTATTCTGCTACGTCAGGTGCTGCACTCTATATTAATCCCCGTACACGTAGCAACTCGCAGTCTAACAGCCGCAGTATAGTTAATGAAGTGGATAAGTCGGTTATCCCTGTCACTTGGAACAACTTCAACTGGGGTAATGACGGATGGGTATCTGATGGTGATGGCGTTAAAGTATTGAAAATCTTTGCCCGGAGCTCCGCCGTGATAGATTATCAGCCTTTTGCTGTGGAAGCGGCCCGCAGGGGAAAGACCATTGAGATTGACTTTAAGGTGGAGAACGCCTCGGACGCCTCAAAGAACATCATTACCATTGCCGAGGGAAATGTCGGTCTGAAAGTATCCGGTGAGAATATCTCTTTCTTCTCCCAATCGCGACATGATAGTAGTACGCAGGATGTTCCTACAGATAACGGAGTACGTATACGCTTGACTGTTGTAGTGATGCCTGATGCCTACGGAAATGCAGGATTCAACATCGTTGCCATTTACATCAATGGAAAGAAGAACCGCCAGTACGCTTATGAGAGCAATGACTATTTTCGCAATAGTGGCAAGATAGTTCTGGGCAATGATTATGCCAACTTATATCTGTATGGGTTGCGTGTATATGATTCGGCGCTGACTTCTGAGGCCGTACAGAAGAATTATATCAATCAGCTGGTGACTACCGATGAGAAACAGACAGAGAAGAGTATCAACCAAGTGCTGGATGGTGAAGGTGTGAATATTGACTTCAATGCTACGAAGATGCTATACAATGTATTCGTGGTTGATAAGCCTTTCCCTAACCTGAATAACCCTTCAGGCGTGGCGGGTAATCTGGAAGTCTTCTTCAAGGATAAACCGGAAAGGAACTTCACGCTCACCAATCTGTTGGTGGAAGGCCAGGGAACTTCATCAAAGAAATATCTGGAGTGGAATATCCGCTTCAAGATGAAGGGATTGAAAGATGCTGAGGGTAATAAGATAAACTCTATTGCCACGTATGCCGACGGGACCACAGACAAAAACAAAGTACTCATGTTCGACGGTGTGCCGAAGTCCGGGCGTCTGACGGCTAAGAAGAATTGGGCGAGTTCCATGCAGGACCACAAGGCCGGAAGTGTAGCCGCTTACAATGACCTATACAAAGAGATTGGTATGAAGAATGAGGCGATGATCACCGATCCGCAGATACGCGTTGCCGTGTATCAGGAACCGTTCATCGGCTTCTCCAAGTCTGTCAATGAAGAAGGTCAGGACATATACACTTGCATGGGAGAATTTACGTTTGGTCCGGATAAAGGGGATGATCTTTGCTTTGGTTATGATACGGAAGCTTTCCCTGCCTTGCTATCCGTAGAAGGTTCGGACAATGCTCCGCTGGGCGCGCTTTTCCGTGTTCCCTGGAACAGGAGCAAACCATACTGGGCGTATAATGCCGATGAAGAAGCTTTCCAATATAACAATACCAACTGTTGGGATTTCGATGCCGGTGAACTGAACGCCGATGAAACAGAACCACTGTCTGCACAGAAATGGATAGATGTGTATAATGCCGTATATGTCTGCAACAACCGTATCCGTCCATTCAATGGAACACTGGCTGAACTGAATGCCTCCATAGTTGAATATCGTAGTACAGGTTATGAGTATTGGATTGCCAAGTCCGGTGATGCCAACCTGTACAATCTCTATTACTACGAGGCAGCGGAAGGAAAGTTCATTCCTTCAGACATTGGGAACGGCCAGATCAATCTAAAAACGCAGTTGACCGCATACCTTGCATCCGATCTGTCCGCATTTACAGCCGACCAGTTAAATGAGCTGTTCATCAATTCCAGAAAGCAATTGTTTCGGGCGACTGTGCCGGAATACTTCGACATTGATGATGCTGTATTCCACCATAATTTCGTTGAGTTCACTGCCGGAACCGACCAGCGGGCGAAGAATACTTATCCGTATAGCTTCTGCACGACAGGAAGCAAGTGGCGCTGGCGGCTGGATGATGCTGATACCATCTTTCCTATTGATAACCAGGGACAGGATCGCAAACCCTATTGGTGTGAGATGCATGATTATTACGACAACGGCCAACCGATTTGGAATGGTGAGACTTCTGTCTTCTGGAATCTGTTAGAACAGGCTTTCAGTGCTGAGATTACTGCGGGAATGCGTAAGATGTTCGCCGCAATGGAAAGTTTATGCGGCCAGTCTTCCGGTACTCCTTATGACAAGGCTTATGCTTTCTATAAGAAGTATTTCCTCGGAATAAAAGAATATTTCCCGGCTACGTTAGTAAATGCTGATGCCAAGCGTTATGAGCTTGCCAAGATAGCTTATGATAATGATTCCTATAGTAATGATACCGACCCTATTACGCAATCTCATGGTGATTTCTATAGTGCAGAAACGGCATGGATAAAGAAGCGTATCATGTATATTATGAGTAAGTATAATTATGGCTTATTCTCTGCCAATGGTACCGACACCATCATTGTACGTGCTGCCGGTGATTTGATAGACTATGACATCACTCCGGCTTTCGATATGTATCCGGCCATTGCAAATGGTACGTCCATCGTACAGGGCACACGTACCAAAGCCGGTGAGACGTGTCGCATAACTATCGACCTTGGCGGTAGTGCCGACCAACAGAATGCGATTCAGGCGGCGAGTTGGTTATTGAGTATTGGAGACTGGCATAAAAAGAATGTTTCCGGTACCATGGTGGTACGCGGTAAGCGTCTGTCAGAACTCATACTTGGCAGTAAGACAGATGACGTAATAATCTCTATAACAGGACTTACGCTTGCTGATTGCGGTAGTATGCAGAAGGTTCTACTTTCTAATATTGCCACATTGCAGGGTACACTTGATTTGAGCACAATAATCAACATTCGAGAGGTTTATGCAGATGGAACTAATCTGAGCCAGATAAAATTACCGAACGGTGGAGGACTTGAAGTGATCGAGTACCCGGCTAACAATAAATACATCACTTTCCGGAACTTTCCAA
>NZ_EQ973488.1:94759-104723 GCF_000158035.1 Bacteroides cellulosilyticus DSM 14838 | reverse complement strand
CGGTCAATGTGCCGTTAATATCACCGACTTTTTGATTGAGAATTGTCCTTTGCTGAAGCCTGTGCAGCTGCTTTCAGATATCATTGAGGCACAGCAGTCACAAGGCACTAACCATGTGCTGAAGCACATTCGTGCGGTCGGATTTGAAGAGGAATATTACTCTGCCGATGCTCTTAATATGCTTGCAAATCTGGCCGACGGCACCTATGAAGGTTTGTCTGCTGAAGGGCTGGCCGGAGAGGAAGCGATTCCGGTTCTTGATGGTAAGGTAATTGTCCATTCCAACTATTATCAGGACTTCGTGAATTCCCTGAGGAATACTTTTGACAGATTAGAGTTGATTTTGGAAGGTGAACCGGCAATTTATATTGCAGATAAGTACGCGAGAACCTTTATCGTTTCTGTTTTCGATACGGACAATGACGGCTATGTGACAGCCGAAGAAGCCGCTATTGAAAGACAATTGTATTGGGATAGATATTCTGATGCTAATAAAGTTCAGATAGCTGATTTAAGAGAACTGAATGCAATAGAAGGTTCACCTTCACAACTTACTAATATTAAAGAATACTATATGGGATATCGCAATACGGAAACAGGTAATCAGATGTTCTATTTAAATACCAGTATAGAAATCCTTGGAATTGGCACCAATGTAGTGAAGGTATCTCAAAGAACATGTAGGGGGTGTACGAATCTAAAGAAGGTCATACTAAATGATAAAGTTGAAATATTATATGGAGACCCGTTTAGGGATTGTGTAGCACTAACCGAAATCAGTGATATTCCTGATACATGTTACGAGATTGGTGGTGATTGCTTCAATGGCTGTTCTTCTTTGAAAAGCATAGTAATAGGCAGAGGAGTAACGCAAATATCGTCCAGTGCATTTCGGAACTGTACATCAATGGAATCACTATTCATAAAAACAGCAATTCCCCCGATGCTTGGAAATGATGCCTTCACTAACAATCATTGCAAGATATACGTCTCTATTGGTAGTGGTGCAGCTTACAAGGCTGCTACTAACTGGAGCGCTTATGCAGATCGAATTTACGAATATGACTTCTAAATATCTTCCGGAGCATTATGAAGAGATTGATATACTTGAAAATGAGGGTAATGATGAATAAAAATTTATTGAAATGGCAATATTAAGTACAGCTAAGATTGTAGGTATGCTTGCTTCTGCCAAGAAGACGGGTAGGCAGGTTATGAATGCGGCCGGAGAATGGGTTGCGGAGGTGGTGGAAGACTTCATGTCCGGATTCGCAGGTTATGGGTGGAAAATCTGGGAGTATGTGAAAGGAAAATGGATGCTTGAGATAGATTCCATCCGGGTGAGGGAACAGTTCATCGTGTTCGAGATGCTGGTGTCGAAGATGCGTGCGATAATCGGGTCTTTAGGTATCAGCCAGGCGTGTGGTAAGATAGCTACTGTCACTCTCTCCGAAGACGGCACTGAATACCTCATCACCTTGGAGGATGAGACTATGAGCTTTGTCGCTCATGACTTCATGCGGTGTCAGACCTATACAGGTACTAAACAAACATTCTACCATGTTAAGATTGCGTCCGTTGTGGACGATGTGATCCATGTATCGGTATCGGAGTTTGATAAGGATGCTGAAGGAATTGTGACCAATCCGCCAGAGCCAGGTAATGATGTTGTCCAGTTCGGCAACTCAGTGAATAAGAATCGGCAGTCTGCCATCTATATTCATGCTGATGAAAGCGGCCAGCCTGCGATTGATATCATGTTCGACATTGATAGTAAGGACTGGACCGGTAAGGTTAAAACCCGTCTTGGCGGCGATATTCCCGGTGGAGATGGTGCCCGTGGATTTTACTGCGAAAATGGCATGATAAAGGGCACGGACGCTAGCGGTCATACGGTTTACTGTATACATCCTGACGGATCAGCGGAATTTGGTGACGGCTCCGCCAAGTTTAATGCTGATAAGTCCGGCAAACTTGCCGGTGGCGCGATCTCGTGGGCATGGGATGCAGACAAGAAAAAGTATGTGTGCACGATGGGAGATGTTATCTTAAAGTGGGATAACCTTTCAGATGAAGTCAAAGAGAATCTTAGAGGTGAAAAGGGCGACAAGGGAGATAAAGGAGATACTGGTGAAAAGGGGGGTGATGGTACCAATGGTGCCGATGGTATTAATGGTAAGGATGGCACGTCAATAGTATGGAAGGGTAGCTATGTTTCTCATCCTTCTCATCCTCAGAATGGTTGGGCATATAAGAATACGACTGATGGTAAGAGCTATGTCTATCAGGACGGTACATGGTATCAAATGACTATTGACGGTGTGGATGGAGCTAATGGTAAGGACGGTGCTGACGGACTGGATATAGTTTGGAAAGGTGATCTATCTACGCCTCCGATCAACCCGCTAAAGAACTGGGTATATCGTGATACTGATAACGGACGGGTATACATCTATAATGGTACTGCCTGGGCTTTGATGGTGACAGATGGCAATGATGGTGCCACCGGTGCTGCCGGTAGTGATGGCCTATCGGTTTATATAACCTATCACGACAGTGAATCCCAACCGGGAAAACCTACAGGAAACGGCACCTCGAACGGCTGGCATACTGACGCAACGAGCACAGTTGTTTGGATGTCTCAGAAGGTCGCAGAAAGCTCATCTTCCGGTAGTTGGGGGACTCCTATCAGGATAAAGGGGATAAAAGGCGACACAGGCCCCCAAGGTGTTCCCGGAACTCCCGGTAAAGATGGAAAGGTTTATTATACCTGGATAAAGTACGCTGATGATGTGAACGGAGCCGGGATAAGCAATGATCCAACCGGCAAGACTTTCATCGGTCTTGCATACAATAAGGAAACCGCAACAGAGAGTAATGCGGCTTCTGATTATACTTGGAGCCGTTTCCGAGGTGAAGACGGAACGGATGGTGTTCCCGGTCCGGCAGGAGAGGATGGGAAGACTACTTACACCTGGATTGCCTACTCTGATAATGCCGATGGTAGTGATATGTATCAGATTCCGACTGATTCGACTAAGTATATCGGTATTGCGGTTAACAAGGATACGGCAACAGAGAGTAATGATCCCGCAGATTATACTTGGAGCCGCTTCCGGGGTTTTGATGGTGCTGCAGGTCAGGATGCTGTAATGCTTGCGATAGAGTTCTGTATGAACGGCACCCGGATTAATGATATCCCGTGCGACATACATGGTGTCCCAATTTCGGGAAATACTGTTATAGCTAAGTTATATCGTATTAGTGGAAGTAGTAAGGAAGATTATACTCCTGAAAGATGGCGTGTATCTTATTTAAAGGAAGGTGTTGAAGTACTTTCCAGTCAACCTTTAGAATCGCTTAACTTTATAAATATATCCCTCGACATATCATCGGCATATGACAGTATTGCGGTGAGGACTTATGAAAAATCAATTCCTGATTATGTGTTGCTCACTGAGGGTTCAATCTCCAAAGTTATGTCAAATGTACCAGATTGGCTTGTAGGGTGGGACACGAACAAGGTACAGATAGGTAGCGAGTATATGATATCTCCGAAACTGTTTACGGGAAAGAATACCGGGACCGCTGAAGAACCTATTTTGACCGGCATAGTCCAGGGAGATAAGTGCATTACAATTGATGGAGTTGAACGATCCGGTATCTTCGCTTTGGTGGATAATGAAGTCATTTTTGAACTTGATCCTGAAAATGGGAAGTATAAATTCAATGGTGAGGTAAATGCTACAAGTGGAGTCTTCAAGAATATAAAGTCACCCAATGAATCTTTTAAAATCAATGAAGCTGGAGACATAGAAATAGTAGGTAAGATTTCCACTTCCTTGAATGGTACTCGTATAGAAATTGACCCTGATACGAATAGTCTCAAAATGTACAATCAAAACGATACAGAAGTTGGGAGCTTGAGCTTTTTTGAAAGTGAGTGGAATGGTGTTATTAATTATCTTCCACGACTTAGGCTGCGTAGATATGTAGATAATGTGTTATATGATGAAGCTTCAATAACCAATGGAATAATCTTTTGTTCTCAAAAATCAGGTTCTGATGATTATTCCTGTCAGTTGGTTCCTTCTCACGGTTTGACATTTTTCAAGAATGGAGAGCCGACTAAGTATTATTTGAAAGCGTAATAAAGTAAATCCCGTCCTACTTTCACAAGCCGGGCGGGATAACGACAAAATACTAAGACCTTAACGGTCTTATGCGATAACAAAGGTAGTATTAATTTTGAAAATGTCAAGTATATGGGCTTAAATGAATGGTTGGCTATAGTCGGAACATTAGGTGGGTTCGAAGCTATACGATGGGTTATAACTTTCTGGGTAAATCGAAAAACGAATGCCCGGAAAGAAGATGCTTCCGCTGATGCAGCGGAGATACAGAATCTTTTGAATGTAATTTCTAACTTATCCGGACAGCTTGATAAGTCTGATGCTCGAATGACCTCAAGAGACGGGAAAGTAGATTTCCTGTATTCTGAGAACAACAAACTAAAGGCTGAAAAGCTGGAACTTATAAAGAAGAATTATGAGTTGGAATTGCGTCTTAAAGAAGCCGAGCTAAAGAAATGTGATGTTCGTGGATGTGCCAATCGGCAGCCGCCCAGTGATTATTAATAAAAGGAGGAAGAAAGATGAAGTACTTTACAATCGCTGAACTCTGCAAGTCAGATACAGCCGACCGGCTGGGTATTGATAACCGATGTAAGAAAGAGCATGTAGTCAATATGACTGCATTAGTAGATAATGTGCTGGACCCATTGCGGGAGGCATACAGGAAGCCAATCACCGTGAACAGTGGTTTCCGTTGCCCTGCACTCAATAAAGCGGTGAAGGGTTCAGCTACGAGCGACCACATGACCGGACGGGCAGCGGACATCACCGGAGGAAGCCCAAAGGAGAACAAGAGGTTGTTCTATCTGATCCAGTCATTAGGCTTGCCCTTTAAGCAGTTAATCGACGAAAAAAACTTTAGCTGGATACACGTATCTTACGACGACGGAAATATAAAAAAACAAGTATTAAAGTTATAATTATGAGAAAGATCGGGCAAAAATTAGAAATTCCAGGTCATGCAGGATATTACGCTGATTTGGATGGAAACATTTATAATAGGAAAGGGAATAGGCTTATTCCGCAAACACAAAGTTCATATGTTGGGGTTGATTTACCAATAGGTAATGGCAAATTCAAAAGATTTACTGTACATAGACTTGTTGCAATGACTTTTATTCCCAATATTGAGAATAAGCCGCAAGTAAACCATAAGGATGGTAATAAACATAACAATTCGGTTTCTAACCTTGAATGGGTTACAAGAAATGAAAATCAAAAACATCGCTTTGATAAGTTACACCATTCCCATTTTGGTGAGAAAAATACGCAAGCCAAGTTGACCAAAGAAAAAGTGCTTGATATTATAAAATTAAAAAAACTAGGGTTAGACCTTGGCAGTTTATCTACGATGTTTTCAATATCCAAGCCAACAATATGTGATATAATGGCGGGGCGTTCATGGGCTCACGTTACTGGTATATCGCCGAAACGTAATATTAAAAGAATGGAGGCTTTGGGATATGCAATATAGTAGTTTCTCATGGGTACATGTCAGATATCGGGAAGGTGCAAACCGTAAAGAAGTGAAAGCCTTATGAGACTAACCAGTAAGCAGAAAAAGGAATTCTTCGGACTGGCAGTCTGGGGGATTCTCGGACTCATTGCAATGTCCGTTATGATGGCGTTGGCCGGATGCGCCACTCCTAAGAACACCGACCGCAATACGCAGGTTGACTATTCCAATGTTTTACAGCAAATGCAATCTCGAATGGATACCTTACTTGCCAACATGGAAGCTCAACGGAAAGAAACAAGCGAGAAACTATCCAATCTAAAGGTTGAGAATAGAACTGTCTATCTCTCGCCTCCTGATAGTACCGGCAAGCAATATCCAACTATTGTGAGTGAGACGAATGCCAGTAAAGACGAGAAAGAGAATAAGACAACTGAGACTGAACTGAAAGTTACCATTCAGAGGCTTGTTGAGGAAGTGACGGATTTAAGGAATGAATTAAATACAGCCATAGTTCAGAAAGAGAAAGTAAAAGAGGTGTCTTGGTGGCAGCTTCATAAAGTGGATGTATATGTCGGCTTATTTATACTTGTGCTTGGATGGCTTATTTATAAGAAGAATAAGTAGAAGTGGCTTATCTGTGATAAGTGTTTGCCCTGACTGGTGACGGTTGGGGCTTTTTATTAATATATATTAAATAAATGCATGATATTTGTATACTATCAAATTTAATAGTATATTTGTATATCAAATCATTAGAACCGGCGGCAACGGATAAGCGGCGCTACATTATGACTACTTACATATACAAAGGTCAAGAGATCAATCACACATCTTTTATTTCAATTCTTCGCTCTGCTGGCATCAATGGCGGTAGAAAGTTAACTCACTATCAAGTTCTCGAAAGAGAGGCTGCTAATGGCAATGAAAAAGCCATTGAGATATTAAAGAATCTCATTATCAAAGAAGAAACTATCGTAAAGAAGTATATCGTATCCTTATCAGTCAAGAATAATCAAGTTGACTGGTTTGAAACAACTTCTTTGCAAGAAGCCGAAAATCAGTTTGAGGCCTACAAACGTGACGCTGAAGAAAGGGATGAGTTCACCGAGGTATATTGGGATGAATGTTTTGATGACGATAACTTTGAGACAATAAAATATTTTAAAAACTAAGATTAAGATGCTGCGCTATCGGCATGACGGGCAACTAATATGAAAACATTAAAAAGTGATTTGATCAAACGCATTGAATATAACAACAGTTACATATTTGGGTATAAATATTGTGGTAAAGTTAACCAGCAGGTTAATTGGCAAAATATGACTGATGAGTTGATGCATACGATGGTTGATGATGTTGATTCTTATGCAGATGTACAAGAAGTAAAAATTTCAGATGCAGATGTACAAGAAATCATCGAGAACTTCCCTCTTGATAATACTGATTTCTCTGATTGCACTGCATGGCAATATACAGATGAAAACGGCGACGTTGGCAAACTGTTGTTTTTTAATTAATCCAACGAGAGGATGAAGAGAAATTATCCGTTGTTCACGATAGACCGGGCTAAATCGCCCGGCTATCCATTTGATTATATCACCTGTTATGACCGTGAAGTTGGTTTCATTGCTCGTGTTGTTGTACTATCAACGAACATTGCATTTGATGAATTCATGCTTCGCTCCTCTGCTGTGGAAAATAACGAAATAAGCACTTATATGGAACGATTTAAGCGTGGTGGAATAGCAGTTGTCATATCAGATTTCTTTTATAATTTTGATGTAAATACTAAGACTAAATCTCGTATTCAGGCACTGTTGAAGAAAGGTACAAAGAAGTATCTGACTGCTACTTTTGAAAGAGAATTGAATTGGGATTTTAGCATTGATGACCAGATAAAACAGCAGGAGTTGACTATTGAAAGAAATAAAGCTAATTTCGATGCCCTTCTGGCTCGTGCTACTGATAGAGAAACTGCAATATATACCATGAAAATAGCGGAAGAAACCTTGAATACCCTAAAGAAGTATAAGGAACTCATGCAAAATATGGATATTTATATAAACCGGGATGGAGATGAATGACAGAGAGCGAATCGGTAAGCGTATAGCTGAAATCCGAAAGTCCAAAGGCCTATCGCAGGCCAAGCTCGCAGAACTGACGGATATCGCACCTGGAAATATAGCCAGGATTGAGACAGGAAGATATAGTACTGGCATCGATCTACTGAGTAAGATAGCTGATGCATTAGGCTATAAGTTAGATTTTATAGAAAAATAGAAAATAAATGCTATGGCAAATTATAATTACGAAGAGGAAAGCGTGAACGCTTTAATTAAATGGGCTGAGAGCGCACAGTTACCCAAAGAGGTAGTACTTAGTGAAGCTGAACATATTACCGACACCAGTATTTATGTGAGAGCCAATATCAACGATATCAAGCAGCATTATCCGGATCAATTCTATAATCCGGCCATTACGCGACTGTACAGGCTGAAGGAATTTGTAGAAGGGGCGGCTGAATAAGCAGCTCCCTTCTAGTTTTGTTGAGGCTTTTTATATCATCCCATTCAATCTCTCTGCACATCTCTTTACGGATGAATCCATAACTTTTGCATATATCTCTGTGGTACTGACATGCTTATGTCCAAGCATTCGACTTAATGTAGCAACCGGAATATCATTTGCTAAGCAAACTGTTGTAGCGAACGTATGGCGGGCTATATGACTCGTAAGAGGTTTTCGAAAATCGAGTTTTTCTTCAATGACATGCAGGTAATCATTATATTTTTGGTCGGATATAGTAGGTAGCTTATAATCGTATTTTTCCAATATTTGTATAGCGGGCTGAAGAAGCGGTGCCAGGAACCCTGTCCCGGTTTTAATTCGTGATCCATCGATGTATTTCATGCCATTTTCTGTCATTACATCTCTATAATAGTCAAACGCATTCATATCACAGTAGGCCAAACCTGTGTAGCAACAGAAAACAAATAAGTCTCTTACACGATCTAATTTATCAGAAAGCTGTATATCTCTAAGGCATTTTAGTTCATCCACTGTTAATGGCTTCCTTGGTTTATGATTACCACGTTTGTCTTTGAAGTGATCGTAAGGGTTACGGTCAATATATTCCAACTCGTAAGCCTCATTAACATACACCTTAATACGCTTGTGGTAATTATGTATTGTGGGCTGGCTCCGTTTGGGATCTTCCGTTCGGAGAAACATGTCAAATGCTTTTATGTTTGCAGGAGTAAGGGATGCAAAAGAATCGATTTTTCCAAAGCGTGCTAATGCTTCTAAGGCCACAAGTTGTGATACCTTGGTAGAATGTCTTAATCCGCGTTCTTCAATCCGCTTGTGCATAAAGTCAAGAAATGAACTTGGAATATCCCTCTTTACTTCTCCTTTGACAAATAACTCATAGTTTTCCCAGGTTGCTGTTAAACCTTGCGCATACATATCATAGAAGACCTGTTCATGTCTTTTATAAATCTCAGTTAGGCGCGCATTAATAAGAATGCCGTCTGTACGGTTAATAGCATGTAATTTATCATCCCATTGTCCGGCATACAGTTTAACGCCTGTACTCAATCTCCGCCGTTGGTTGCGGCTGAAATAGATTTCTAACTCAACAGAAGATGCCACACTTACTGTTGCTTTTTTACGTCTGTCAAAAACGAAACGAATAATAGGTAAATTGTTACTCATAGTGTGTACCACAATTTTTATTGCAAGATGTACCACTGTACCACATTGAGTATTTTAACGTGATTTTTAGTTATTCCTTGCAATGGATTAAACATCATGTAAAACCCACTGTAAGAGTGCTGAGTAATAGTGATATAAAGATAAGTAGTTGATTATAAGATAAAAGGGAGTAAACTTTCGTTTAATCCCTTTATCGCTTCTTTGCGGTGCGTACGGGACTCGAACCCGTGACCCCATGCGTGACAGGCATGTATTCTAACCAACTGAACTAACGCACCATAATTTCATTTCCTTAATTGCTTTCTCTCTCGATTTCGGTTGCAAAGGTAGGCATTTCTTTGAAACCTGCAATAGCTACGATGAAATTTTTTTGCTTGATTTTATCACTTTTCCTTTTATATCCTCATTTTGAGAACATTGGAATATGAAAAAAAATAAGTTCTTGCAGAGCTTTTTGTGAAAGGGGATTGGGATGGTTTTGTAATGAAAACGAAGCTTTCTGTTGCTTGATTTAAACTTCTTGCTCGAAAACTTCGTTATTTTACAATAAATCGTTATTTTTGCAAACTCAAATCGAGAAAATTGTAATTTGAAAACGATAAAAACGATGTTGGAACCGAAAGGGTTTGATTCCGGGTTTTTAAAAACCCGGAATTCA
>NZ_EQ973488.1:82797-94682 GCF_000158035.1 Bacteroides cellulosilyticus DSM 14838 | reverse complement strand
ACTTCGTTATTTTACAATAAATCGTTATTTTTGCAAACTCAAATCGAGAAAATTGTAATTTGAAAACGATAAAAACGATAATTTAGGATGATGAAAACGGCTAAACTGTTACTTCACTGTCCCGACAAACCGGGAATTCTGGCAGAAGTGACAGACTTTATAACGGTAAACAAGGGAAATATTATCTATCTGGACCAATATGTCGATCATGTGGAGAATATCTTTTTCATGCGTATCGAGTGGGAATTGAAGAACTTCCTGATACCGCAAGAGAAAATTGAAGATTATTTTGCTACGCTGTACGCACAGAAATATGAAATGTTTTTCCGTCTCTATTTCTCGGATACGAAACCACGTATGGCAATATTTGTGTCTAAGATGTCACATTGCCTGTTCGATTTACTGGCACGCTATACGGCAGGAGAGTGGAATGTCGAGATTCCTCTTATTATAAGCAACCATCCCGACTTGCAACATGTTGCTGAACGTTTCGGAATACCTTTCTATTTGTTCCCTATTACAAAGGAGACAAAAGAAGAACAGGAGAAAAAAGAAATGGAATTGCTGGCAAAACATAAGGTGAACTTTATTGTACTGGCGCGTTATATGCAGGTGATTTCAGAGCGGATGATTGATGCATATCCCAATCGGATTATCAATATTCATCATTCTTTCCTTCCTGCATTTGTGGGAGCAAAACCTTATCATGCAGCATTTGAGCGTGGTGTGAAGATCATTGGCGCTACCAGTCATTATGTAACAACAGAATTGGATGCAGGACCGATCATTGAACAAGATGTGGTTCGTATCACTCATAAAGATACTGTAGAAGATCTTGTAAATAAGGGGAAAGACCTGGAAAAGATTGTTCTCTCACGTGCCGTGCAGAAGCATATTGAGCGCAAGGTACTGGCATATAAGAATAAAACAGTGATATTTAGTTAAGGTATATTCATGAAAGTAGCGATTATCAAATATAATGCGGGCAATATCTATTCGGTGGATTATGCGCTGAAGCGTTTGGGCGTGGAGGCTGTGGTAACGGCGGATAAAGATGAATTGCGTGCGGCGGACAAAGTGATCTTTCCAGGTGTGGGCGAGGCGGAAACAACCATGAAGTTTCTGCGTGCCAGTGGTATGGATGCATTGATTAAGGAACTTAAACAGCCTCTTTTAGGGATATGTCTGGGTATGCAAGTGATGTGCCGCCATTCTGAAGAAGGAGGAGATGTGGACTGTCTGGGTATTTTTGATACGGAAGTGAAGCGTTTCGTTCCACAGAAGCATGAGGATAAAGTGCCTCACATGGGTTGGAATACGCTCACAGAGACGAACAGTGGCTTATTCAAAGGCTTTACAAAAGAAGAGTTTGTCTATTTTGTGCATAGCTTCTACGTTCCGGTCAATGAATATACAGCTGCTGTGACGGACTATATACAGCCGTTTAGCGCTGCCTTGCATAAGGATAATTATTACGCTACCCAATTCCATCCGGAGAAAAGTGGAGGTGTGGGAGAACGTATCCTGCGCAATTTTTTAGAATTATAATTAAGTAGATGAATATTATGATAGAGCTTATTCCTGCAATAGATATTATCGACGGAAAGTGTGTACGCCTTTCGCAAGGTGACTATGACAGTAAGAAGGTGTATAACGAAAATCCGGTAGAAGTGGCCAAAGAGATGGAGGCGCACGGCATTCGCCGGCTTCATGTGGTAGACTTGGACGGAGCGGCTTCTCATCATGTAGTCAATTATAATGTTTTGAATAGAATCACCTCACAGACTTCCCTGATAGTTGATTTCGGTGGTGGTGTGAAAAGTGATGAAGACTTGAAGATCGCTTTCGAGAATGGGGCACAGATGGTTACAGGCGGCAGTATTGCGGTGAAAAATCCTGAGTTGTTCTGCCATTGGCTGGAAGTTTACGGCAGTGAGAAGATAATTCTTGGTGCGGACGTGAAAGACCGGAAGATAGCTGTGAATGGCTGGAAGGATGAAAGTGCTTGTGAATTGTTCCCTTTCCTGAAAGAATATGTAGAGAAAGGTATTCAGAAAGTAATCTGCACGGATATTAGTTGTGACGGTATGTTGCAGGGGCCTTCTATTGAACTGTATAAGGCAATGCTGGAAAAACATCCCGACCTTTACCTGATAGCAAGTGGCGGTGTCAGCAGTATGGAAGATATACGTGCATTGGAGACGGCTGGGGTACCGGCTGTTATTTTTGGTAAGGCTCTGTATGAAGGGCGTATTACTTTGAAGGAAATTGAAAGAATGATGCAGGATTATTGACGAATCATTCTCAATTGAGTTAGATTTAGATTATATATCCTCATGAATATAAATCGTTAAAACAAAACAAAAGTGTTAGCGAAAAGAATTATCCCCTGTCTCGATATCAAAGACGGACAAACAGTGAAAGGAACCAATTTCGTCAATTTGCGTCAAGCGGGCGATCCGGTGGAACTGGCACGCGCGTATAGTGAGCAAGGTGCTGATGAATTGGTTTTTCTGGATATAACAGCCAGTTTTGAAGGTCGCAAGACATTTGCAGAGTTGGTGAAGCGTATTGCTGCCAATATTAGTATTCCGTTTACGGTAGGTGGCGGTATCAACGAATTGAGTGATGTAGACCGTCTACTGAATGCCGGTGCAGATAAAATTTCTATCAATTCTTCTGCGATTCGCCGTCCTGAACTGATTGATGAAATAGCTAAGAACTTCGGTTCGCAGGTATGTGTGTTGGCGGTAGATGCCAAACAAACAGAAAAAGGCTGGTGGTGCTATCTGAATGGAGGCCGTGTAGAAACAGATAAGGAACTGTTTACCTGGACCAAAGAAGCTCAGGAACGTGGTGCCGGAGAAATACTTTTCACCAGCATGAATCATGATGGCGTAAAGACCGGATACGCTAATGAAGCGCTTGCTGAAATGTCTGATAACCTCTCTATTCCGGTGATTGCATCGGGCGGAGCAGGAGCAAAAGAGCATTTTCGTGATGTGTTTTTGCAAGGAAAAGCAGATGCGGCGTTGGCAGCCAGCGTTTTTCATTTCGGAGAAATTAAAATTCCCGATTTAAAATCGTATCTTTGCGCCCAGGGAATCTCGATGCGAACGGTGTAAGGGGATGATAAAATAGTAAGATGATAGGATGCTTATACCGCATTATAATTCGTAAATTGTAATTCGTAATTATATAAAAATGGATTTTGATAAAATGAACGGACTTATTCCGGCAATCATACAAGACGCAGACACCGCTAAGGTGTTGATGTTGGGCTTCATGAATAAAGAGGCTTACGACAAAACGGTAGAAACCGGTAAAGTGACTTTTTTCAGCCGCACCAAGAACCGTCTTTGGACGAAAGGTGAGGAGAGTGGTAATTTCCTGAATGTCGTTTCTATCAAGGAAGACTGTGATCAGGATACATTGCTGATTCAGGTACACCCTGTGGGACCTGTTTGCCATACAGGTACGGATACATGCTGGGGTGAGAAGAATGAACAGCCTGTAATGTTCCTGAAGCATCTTCAGGATTTTATTACTAAGCGCCATGAAGAGATGCCGGAAGGTTCTTACACAACCAGTCTGTTTGAGTCTGGTGTGAATAAAATGGCGCAGAAAGTGGGTGAAGAAGCTGTGGAAACAGTGATCGAAGCTTGCAATGGAACTGATGAACGGTTGATCTATGAAGGAGCCGATTTGATATACCACCTCATAGTACTGTTAACATCCAAAGGATACAGTCTGGAAGATTTGGCACGAGAATTGCAGGAACGTCATAGCGCTTCGTGGAAGAAACACTAATTAATTAATAATTAAAAATTAATAATTAAACGGGAATGGCTGAACCGCTGATACGATATAAAGATGTGGAAGTACACCAACAGGACTTGTGCGTGCTGAATGAGGTAAACCTCGAGCTGCAGAAGGGAGAGTTTGTGTACCTGATCGGTAAGGTAGGTTCGGGTAAGACCAGTTTGCTAAAGACACTCTACGGAGAACTGGATATCACTGCCGGCGAAGCAATGGTACTGGGGTATGATATGAGCCGCATTAAGCGCAAGCATATTCCGCAGTTGCGTCGTAAGTTGGGCATCGTGTTTCAGGATTTCCAACTGTTGACGGACCGCACGGTGAACGATAATCTTGCTTTTGTATTGAAGGCTACGGGCTGGAAAAACAAATCGGAAATAAAAGATCGTATCGCTGAAGTGCTGATGCAGGTAGGAATGGGTAATAAAGGATATAAGTTCCCTAACGAACTTTCGGGAGGTGAACAGCAACGCATTGTTATTGCCCGTGCTATGCTCAACTCTCCGGAGATTATCCTGGCGGATGAACCGACCGGTAATCTGGATGCGGAAACGGGACGTGCTATTGTAGGACTGTTACACAACATCAGCCGTACGGGTGGCTCACTGGTATTGATGACTACGCACAACCTCCATCTGCTTCACGAGTTTCCGGGACAGGTATATCGCTGTGCAGGTCATCAGATAACAGATGTAACGTCCGAGTATTCGGGTATGATGCCGACTGTAGAAGAAACAAATAATAATATATAATCATTTAATACAGGAACGAAAATGAAAGTTTTAAAGTTTGGAGGTACTTCCGTAGGTTCTGCATCGCGGATAAAGGAAGTAGCCAAATTGATCACTGATGGTGAACAGAAGATAGTTGTACTCTCGGCTATGTCGGGCACAACTAATACATTGGTGGAAATTTCGGACTATCTGTACAAGAAAAATCCGGAGGGTGCCAACGAAATCATTAACAAGCTGGAGGCTAAATATAAACAGCATGTGAATGAGTTGTATTCCACTCCCGAGTATAAACAGAAAGGTCAGGAACTGATTAAATCTCATTTTGACTACATCCGTTCTTATACCAAAGACCTTTTCACACTGTTTGAGGAGAAAGTGGTTCTGGCACAGGGAGAACTGATCTCTACTGCCATGATGAACTATTACCTGCAAGAGTGTGGTGTGAAGTCCATTTTGCTTCCGGCTTTGGAATATATGCGTACCGATAAGAATGCGGAGCCCGATCCTGTATATATTAAGGAGAAACTTCAGATGCAGTTGGAATTGCATCCCGGTGCTGAGATTTACATCACACAAGGATACATTTGCCGCAACGCTTACGGAGAAATAGACAATCTGCAACGTGGTGGAAGCGACTATACCGCTTCTTTGATCGGTGCAGCTATCAATGCTTCCGAAATCCAGATATGGACCGATATCGACGGTATGCACAATAATGACCCGCGTATCGTTGATAAGACTGCTCCTGTACGTCATCTTCATTTTGAAGAAGCTGCCGAGCTGGCTTATTTTGGTGCGAAGATTCTTCACCCTACTTGTATACAGCCTGCCAAGTATGCCAATATCCCGGTGCGTCTGCTGAATACGATGGACCCAACTGCTCCCGGTACTATGATTTCCAATGATACCGAGAAGGGCAAAATTAAGGCAGTTGCAGCAAAAGATAATATTACGGCTATTAAGATTAAATCCAGCCGTATGTTGCTTGCTCACGGTTTCTTGCGCAAGGTATTCGAAATCTTTGAAAGCTATCAGACTTCTATCGATATGATTTGTACTTCTGAAGTAGGAGTATCTGTATCTGTTGATAATACGAAGCATCTCAACGAGATTCTGGACGACCTGAAGAAGTACGGAACCGTTACGGTGGATAAGGATATGTGTATTGTCTGCGTGGTAGGTGATTTGGAATGGGAGAATGTCGGTTTCGAAGCGAAGGCACTGGATGCCATGCGCGACATACCGGTACGAATGATCTCATTCGGTGGTAGTAACTACAATATTTCTTTCCTCATCCGTGAATGCGACAAGAATAAGGCATTGCAGTCGCTTAGTGATGCACTGTTCAACGAAGAATAAGAGAAATAAGAAAGTACAGATATAATATGATATGGAACGCAAACTACACAAATTACACAACTCGCTGATAAAGGCTCTTGTGTAATTCGCGTAATTTGCGTTCTTTTCTTTATAAACAAAGTTTTGAAGTATGAAAGGAACATTTCCCATAGATAAATTCCGTGAGCTGCGTACCCCTTTTTATTATTATGATACGAAGGTGTTGCGCGACACTCTTTCCTGCATGCGTGCAGAAGCCGCTAAGTATGGCAATTTTGAGGTACATTATGCTGTGAAAGCAAATGCTAATCCGAAGGTACTTACCATTATCCGTGAGAATGGACTGGGTGCCGATTGTGTGAGTGGGGGAGAAGTGCGTGCTGCCATCAAGGCTGGTTTCCTGCGAATAAGGTTGTTTTTGCAGGAGTAGGTAAGTCCGATTGGGAGATCAACATGAGCTTGGACTACAATATCTTCTGTTTCAATGTGGAGTCTATTCCTGAGTTGGAAGTAATTAATGAATTGGCGGCTGCTAAAGGTAAGATCGCTAATATTTCTTTCCGTATCAATCCTAATGTAGGTGCACATACGCATGCCAACATCACTACCGGGCTGGCGGAAAACAAGTTTGGCATTAGTATGCAAGACATGGGTCATGTGATAGAAGTGGCTTTGGAGATGAAGAATGTGAAGTTCATCGGATTGCACTTCCACATTGGTTCGCAGATATTGGATATGGGTGATTTTGTTGCCCTGTGCAATCGTGTGAATGAGTTGCAAGACAAACTGGAAGCACATCGCATCCGTATCGAGCATATCAATGTAGGTGGTGGACTGGGGATTGATTATAAGCATCCCAACCGTCAGGCAATACCTGATTTCAAAGATTATTTCTCTACTTATGCCGAACATTTGAAACTGCGTTCTTATCAAACGCTCCATTTTGAACTGGGGCGTGCCATAACGGGGCAGTGCGGTTCACTTATCTCGCAGGTGCTTTATGTAAAACAGGGAGCCAATAAGAAATTTGCCATCCTTGATGCCGGTATGACGGATTTGATTCGTCCTGCATTGTATCAGGCTTACCATAAGATAGAGAATATCACTTCTGAGGATGCAGTTGAGGCGTACGATGTAGTAGGGCCTATCTGTGAATCGTCGGATGTTTTCGGGAAAGCGATAGACTTGAATAAGGTGAAGCGCGGAGATTTGATAGCATTGCGTTCTGCAGGCGCCTATGGTGAGATAATGGCTTCGAGTTATAACTGTCGTGAGTTGCCACAGGGGTATACTTCGGACGAGTTGGTATAAAGATTTAATCTTTTCATGACTCAGCCCATTAGGTTGAAGATTAGAGGAAAAAGCTATCTTTATTGTCATAACATTAAAAGAATAAACTTGTTTGTTATAAGTTTTGATATGGGTGGTCTGATTTTACGGACATTGTAAAACAATATGTAAGAACTCCTAAAAGTATAAACTATATGTATGAGCGTGCACATCATCCTTTTGATGATTGTACGCTTTCATTTTTATTTCCTATCCTCACTTTCTTTACTTTGTGTTCATAGACATTACGCCTTTGATTTCTGTTTTCAGGAGTTATTTTGTAGTGTGCAACTAAGTTATGAATACAGAAAGATTTGAGAAAGATGAAGGCGGTATGGACCTTGCGTTATATATGGTGTAGGTTATCATTATTATATTAAGGAAGAACGGAGATATCAAAAGTCTTCGTCCGGTTTTAAAAAACGGTGCGCACGCTCGGAGCCACAACGCTCGCTCAATCGGCGTGTGCTATGAAGGTGGACTGGATGTGAGCGGATACTTTACCGATACGGGAACTGACTTTCAGGAACATTCCCTCTGCTGCTTGCCAAGTTGCTGCTAAAAGATTATCCGGATTTCCGGCTGGTGGGGCATCGTGACCTCAGCGCTGACTTGAATGGTTATGTGAAATAGAACCGGAAGAATGGATCAGACAGTGTTCGTGTTTCGATGCTGCTGCAATTCTGCGGGAAAAGCCTGCCAATCCGGGTTGTTTTATATAAAAAATGTTATTAAATGAACAATGTCTGTGTATCATTGTTACTTTTGTAATGATTTCAAATTAATTAAAAAAATACGATTATGATTACTGAAAAATTACAGAATGCAATTAACGAGCAGATCACGGCTGAAATGTGGTCGGCTAACATGTATTTGGCTATGTCTTTTTATATGGAGAAAGAAGGTTTTAGCGGTATGGCACACTGGTTGAAGAAACAGTGGGCAGAAGAAAACGAGCATGCCTGTGCAATGGCCGATTACGTAATCAAGCGTGGTGGTAAAGCCAAAGTTGATAAGCTGGATGTAGTTCCCAACGATTTCGGTACTCCGCTGGAAGTATTTGAACAGGTTTACAAACACGAGTGCCGTGTATCCGAAATGATCGATAAGTTGGTGGATGTGGCTGCTGCCGAAAAAGATAAAGCAACACAGGACTTCCTGTGGGGATTTGTACGCGAACAGGTGGAAGAAGAGGCAACTGCTGCGGGCATTGTTGATATGATTAAGAAAGCCGGTGCAACGGGTATCTTCTTTGTAGATGTGAAATTGGGCGAACGTTAATAATCTTTTGATATAGAATTGCTAAGTAGGGAAGCTGTCTGATTTTTTTTCAGACAGCTTCTTTTTTGTTTTCTTGGGATTATACATATTTTATTCTACCTTTGTTCCACTTATGGATCAGACAGTCGAATCATGAAAAACACATTTCTGCCTATATATGCATGGATTTTTCTGTTTTTTTTCGTTTTGAACAGCTGTTCGGATCGGGAAGAACGGCGAATTTTAATCGTGCATTCTTATGAGGAAAGCTATGTCGGCTATCCTGATTTCAATCGCTTGATAGATAAAGAATTCAGAAGAAACGGGGTGAATGCAGATATTCGTATCGTATATCTGGATTGTGAGTCTTTTCAGGAAGAACCGGAATTGAAGTATATGTATCATCTGCTCGATTCGGTTTCCGACGGCTGGGAACCTGAAGTAATTCTGGTGAATGATGATCAGGCTGCCTATTCACTGTTCAAGTGTTGTCATCCTTTAGTAAAAGAAATTCCGGTGGTTTTTGGTGGAGTGAACTATCCTAATTGGGAATTATTGAAAGAGTATCCTAATGTGACGGGGTTCCATGACCGGATAGATCTGATGAAGAATATACGCCTGGGAGCAAAGTTATTTGGTGAAGATGTGGAGTTGTTTACAGTACTTGATTCTACGTATATTGACCGGCAGATACGGGCGGATATAGAAAATCAACTGAAAGATGAAAAAGTGACCTGTATGGTCGGCTACTCGGGAACTCCCCGTGAAAAGAGGCTGCATTATCCCCATAAAGAGGGATATACCCGTTTTTCCAGCCTGTCGGTACGAATTGGACAGAAACAGGAAACTGCCAACTTTATCTGGACTTTGAGTAAGTATTCCACAGGAATGTGCTACCTCCAGATGAAACGCGATTATACATCGGTCAATATTGGAAATATATGTGCAAGCCCCAGTCTCACTGCAATTAATGAGGCATTCGGCTATAATGAAAAATTGCTTGGCGGATATATCACGACATCCTTGATTCTGGCCGAAGAGGAAGTGAGTGCTGCCATACGTATTTTGCATGGTGAGAAGCCTTCGGATATACCCGTCAGAGAGAGCCGTAAGAAATATGTGGTAGACTGGAACGTGATGCAGCAACGGGGTATTTCCAAAGAGAGTATTCCGGCGGAATGTACGATTATAAATATTCCTTTCCGGGAAGAATATCCGGTAGCATGGGGAATCGGTGTTGTGTTGATTATCATTCTGCTTTCCACGTTGTTTGTCTGGCTCTTCTTCCTTTATCGCCGCGAACAAGGGCGGAAGAGACGTGCCCTTTATGAACTGGAAAGTGAAAAGGAAACATTGGCGTTGGCTATTGAAGGTAGCGACACCTTTGCCTGGAAGCTGGAAAATGACCATTTTGTATTTGAAAAGGAATTCTGGATATCACAGAAAATGAGTGCTAAATCACTTGGCTTTGAGGAACTATTGTCGTTTATGCATCCCGATCATTGGGATGAGGTGAGAGGGTACTGGAAAAACATTTCTAAGGCAGGCAAAGTGGTTTCTCAGGTGCGTTGTGACTTTAATGAAAAAGGCTATCAGTGGTGGGAGTTTCGCTATAAAACGATACTGCTTCCCGGTGGAGGATATAAAGCTGCCGGTCTGTTGCTGAATATACAGGCGATTAAAGACCGTGAACAGGAATTGGAAGAAGCAAGACTACTGGCTGAAAAGGCTGAATTAAAGCAGTCTTTCCTGGCAAATATGAGCCATGAGATTCGTACGCCGCTGAATGCAATTGTGGGCTTCTCCAATATATTGGCGCTTGATGATGGTGTGAGTCCGGAGGAGCGTCTGGAATATATCGGCAGTATTAATAAAAACAGTGATTTATTGTTGAAACTAATCAATGATATTCTGGAACTTTCGCGCATCGAATCCGGATACATGTCATTTGAATACGAGAAGTGTTTCGTTTCAGAATTGGTTGACAGTATATATATGACTCATCAGATGCTGATTTCCGAACAATTGGAATTCATCAAAGAGTTGGATGCGGTGCAGGTGGAAGTGATGGTTGATAAGGGGCGCTTGACACAGGTGATCACTAATTTCCTGAATAATGCTTCTAAGTTTACTAAAACCGGATATATCAAGTTGGGATACCGTTATCTTTCTGAATCGGACCGAGTGGCTATCTATGTGGAAGATACCGGAAGAGGCATTGAACTCTCAGAACAGAAAATGATCTTTAGCCGTTTCTATAAACAGGATGAGTTTTCGCAAGGAGCCGGCTTGGGACTTTCTATCTGTCAGGTGATTGTAGAAAAATTGCGGGGCAAAATCGAACTGTGGTCGGAACCGGGGAAAGGAAGCAGGTTTACGGTGGTGCTGCCGGTGGTAAAAGCTACAAGCTACAAGTGACGAGTTGTAAGTTCCTTTCGGTGTGGTAGTCTGGCGAACAATTATTCGCTTACGAATACAGCGCAGCAACTTGTAACTCGTCATTTGTAGCCCGTAGCTTATCGCACTTTAGCGCGATAATACTCCAAGTTCTTTTCCTACCTTGATGAATGCATCTATACACTTGTCAAGATGTTCTCTTTCGTGTCCGGCAGAGATCTGTACACGGATGCGTGCCTGGTCTTTCGGAACCACGGGATAATAGAATCCGGTGACGTAAATGCCTTCTTCTTGCATACGGGCGGCGTAAATCTGCGAAAGTTTGGCATCATACAGCATCACGGCGCAGATAGCACTTTGTGTAGGCTTGATGTCAAATCCGGCAGCAGTCATTTTCTCGCGGAAGTAATTAACGTTTTCTACTAATTTGTCATGCAGGGCATTGCTTTCTCTTAGCATATTGAAGACTTCGATACTTGCACCGATCACGGCAGGAGCAACAGAATTGGAGAACAGATATGGGCGACTGCGTTGGCGCAGCAGGTCGATAATCTCTTTGCGTCCGGTGGTGAATCCGCCCATGGCTCCGCCAAAAGCCTTACCCAGTGTACCGGTGTAAATATCCACACGTCCGTAAGTTTTGAATAGCTCGCTTACACCGTGGCCTGTTGGACCTACTACGCCGGCAGAGTGAGACTCGTCTACCATGACTAAAGCATCATACTTTTCTGCCAGATCACAGATTTGATCCATCGGAGCTACATTGCCATCCATGGAGAATACACCGTCTGTTACAACAATGCGGAAACGCTGGGCCTGTGCTTCTTGCAGACACTTCTCCAGTTCGGCCATGTCGGCATTGGCATAGCGGTAACGTTTGGCCTTACACAGGCGTACACCGTCAATGATGGAGGCGTGGTTCAGGGAATCGGAGATGATAGCATCTTCCTCGCTGAATAGAGGTTCGAACACTCCGCCGTTGGCATCGAAACAAGCAGCATAGAGGAT
>NZ_EQ973488.1:74780-82540 GCF_000158035.1 Bacteroides cellulosilyticus DSM 14838 | reverse complement strand
GATGGTGTCTTCGGTTTTGAAATAGTCGGAGATAGCAGCTTCCAGTTCTTTGTGGATGTCTTGTGTTCCGCAGATGAAACGTACGGAAGACATGCCGTAGCCACGGTGATCCATCATCTTTTGGGCAGCGGCAATCAGTCGCGGATGGTTGGACAAACCCAAGTAATTGTTGGCGCAGAAATTCAGCACTTCCTTCCCTTTTACGGTGATGGCGGCTTGTTGCGCACTCTCGATCAGGCGCTCTTCTTTGTAGAGTCCGGCCTCTTTAATTTCAGCAAGCGTATTGCTGAGGTGTTCTTTCATTTTCCCGTACATAGCTTTATAAATTAAAAGTTTGTCATCTTATTACTAAACGATACAAAGGACACGATTTTTCTTCAAATAAACAATAGCAAAATGATAGAATAATGAAAAAAAAGTATGTATATTTGCACGTCTCTAAGGATGGAGCACCTTATAAATAAGTCGTATGAAGAATATTTTGGTAATTGGAGCAACCGGACAGATAGGTTCGGAACTCACATTGGAATTGCGTAAACGTTATGGAGATGACCATGTTATAGCCGGATACATTCCGAGTGCTATGCCTAAAGGAGAATTGAAAGCATCGGGGCCTTCTGCTATTGCCGACGTAACCGACCGTCAGTCTATTGAAGTGGTGGCGCGCCAATTCAAGATTGATACGATTTATAATCTGGCAGCTTTGCTCTCGGTGGTTGCCGAAAGCCGCCCGGCCATGGCTTGGAAAATTGGTATAGACGGATTATGGAATGTGCTGGAAGTGGCGCGTGAATATGGTTGTGCAGTGTTTACTCCGAGTTCTATCGGTTCGTTTGGAGAAGCTACACCTCATGTAAAGACGCCGCAAGATACGATTCAGCGCCCTCGTACGATGTATGGGGTAACCAAAGTAACTACTGAATTGTTGAGCGATTATTATTATACTAAATATGGAGTAGATACTCGTGCGGTTCGTTTTCCGGGCATCATTTCCAATGTAACTCCTCCGGGAGGGGGGACTACAGACTATGCGGTCGATATTTTTTACTCCGCAGTGAAAGGTGAAAAGTTTGTATGTCCTTTGAAACCCGGTACTTATATGGATATGATGTATATGCCTGATGCGCTGAATGCAGCCATTTCGTTGATGGAAGCAATTCCAACACGTCTGAAGCATCGGAATGCTTTCAATATCGCTGCCATGAGTTTTGATCCGGAGGAAATCTGCCGGGAGATAAAAAAGCATGTGCCCGATTTTGAAATGGTATATGAGATTGATCCATTGAAGCAATCCATTGCCGACAGTTGGCCCGACAGCTTGGATGACAGTTGTGCTCGTGAAGAGTGGGATTGGAAACCGCAATATGATTTAGAGTCCATGACGGTGGACATGCTTGAGAAGTTAAGAGCTAAACTAAATAAGTGACCTTCAGGGGCCGGTAAAGAATGAGAAAAATAGGATTGGGGTTCTTTCTTCTCGTTTTCTTGGTGTCGTGCGGCAACAAGAAGACGAAGATGGATCCTTTTGCGACAATCACCAATTTGGTGGATTCAGCTGCACACAAAGCTGATACTGTACCACAGGCTGAAGTTGATAATGACCCTAAGCCAATAGAAGCGGATGAATCGTTTGATGATTTCGTCTATAGTTACGCTTCGGATGACGCTTTGCAACGGCAGCGGACTAAGTTTCCATTGCCTTTTTACGACGTTGATAAACCTTCTAAAATAGAGAGGGGGGAGTGGGAACATGATTATCTGTTTACCCAGCAGAGCTATTACACATTGCTCTTCGATGATGAAGATGACTTGGAGTTGGTGGGAGATACTGCCTTGACATCCGTACAGGTGGAATGGATTTTGCTGAAAAACCGTATGGTGAAGAAATACTATTTCGAACGTACCAAGGGTGTCTGGATGCTGGAAGCTATTAATCTCCGGCAGATAGAGCAGGGGGAGAATGAAGACTTCGTTGCGTTTTATTTGCGTTTTGTGACTGATAGTGTTTATCAGAGCCGGCATATTCGCGAACCTTTAGAATATATTACGATAGATCCGGATGATGAATTTTCTATCTTGGAGACTACACTCGACTTGAATCAGTGGTATGCTTTCCGTCCGGTATTGCCTGTAGACAAACTGTCCAATATCAATTACGGACAAAAGAATAGCGATTACTCTAATACGAAAATCCTGAAAGTAAATGGGATTGGAAACGGATATACCAATATTTTCTATTTTCGCAGACATCGTGGAGAGTGGGAGTTATATAAATATGAGGATACGAGTATTTAGGAAATTACGAATTACAAATGACGAATGATAGAGCATGAGATGAGAAAAATACCCAATACATTCGGACTTGATGTAGAAGCTGCCGTGTTTTTGGAATACAGTTCAGTAGAAGAATTGGAGAAGTTGATTGCCGCCGGACGCATCACTTCTCCTTATCTGCATATTGGCGGAGGGAGCAATCTGTTGTTTACCGGAAATTATGAGGGGGTGATATTGCATTCGCGTATAGGCGGCATTGAAGTAACGGCTGAAGATGAAGAAAAGGTTTCGGTGCGTGTAGGTGCCGGTGTGGTGTGGGATGATTTCGTGGGCTATTGTGCGGATCGGGGTTGGTATGGAGTTGAAAACCTGTCTCTTATTCCTGGGGAGGTGGGGGCTTCGGCTGTACAAAATATTGGTGCTTATGGCGTGGAAGTGAAAGATCTGATTTCTTTCGTAGAAACGGTGAACATACAGGGCGTGAAGCATGTTTACCAAACGGATGAATGTGATTATTCATACCGGAGCAGTGTTTTTAAACGGCCGGAAATGAAGCAGGTGTTTGTCACATATGTTGGTTTCTCTTTGAGTAAGAAAGAGTCTTATATATTGGACTATGGTACTATTCGTCAGGAACTTGAGAAATACCCGAAAGTTGACTTGAAGACATTACGACAGGTTATTATCGATATTCGTGAAAGTAAATTGCCTGATCCGAAAGTATTGGGTAATGCCGGTAGCTTCTTTATGAATCCTGTCGTTGCGCGTGAAGTTTTTGAAGCCTTACGGGAACAATATCCTCAGATGCCTTTTTATGAAATAAGTGCTGACCGGATAAAAATTCCTGCCGGTTGGATGATAGACCAGTGTGGTTGGAAGGGGAAATCGCTGGGACCTGCCGCCGTGCATGATAAGCAGGCATTGGTGTTGGTAAACCGGGGTGGGGCAACGGGGGCCGATATCGTAGCTCTTTCGGATGCTGTAAGGGCGTCAGTTCGCGATAAGTTTGGCATTGACATACATCCCGAAGTGAATTTTATTTGAAGTAATCATGATTATCAGAGGTTGCTTTTGAATGAACTGATGATTGATAATTAATATGTAATTAAAGTGAAACTAAGAATATTAGGAAGCGGAACATCGACAGGAGTGCCTGAAATAGGTTGTAAGTGCGAAGTTTGCACTTCTGCCGATCCGCGTGATAACCGCTTGCGTGCGTCTTCTTTGTTGCATACGGATGACGCGGTGATACTGATTGATTGTGGACCGGATTTCCGGGAACAGATGTTGAGGGTAGCCTCATTTGAAAAAATAGATGGAGTGTTGATTACTCATGAGCACTATGACCATGTAGGAGGACTGGATGATCTTCGTCCTTTTTGCCGTTTCGGCGAGATTCCCATATATTCCGATGACTATACGGCAACTCACTTGCGTGCGCGAATGCCCTATTGTTTTTTGGAACATAAATATCCCGGTGTACCTCAGATTTTCTTGCAGGAAGTGGAGCCGGGAAAGAACTTCTTTATCAATCATACGGAGATTATTCCTTTTCAGGTGATGCACGGGCGTCTGCCTATTCTGGGGTATCGTATAGGTAAACGTTTGGCTTATATTACAGATATGCTGACCATGCCTGAAGAGTCCTATGAACAATTGCAAGACTTGGATGTTCTGGTTGTGAATGCCTTGCGTGTCAAGCCGCATCCTACGCATCAGAGTATTTCCGAGGCATTGGAGACAGCAAAGCGCATTGGTGCGCGCGAAACTTATTTTATTCACATGAGTCATCATGCCGGATTGCATGTCGAACTCGAAAAGCAGCTTCCTCCTGATGTGCATCTGACTTTTGATGGAATGGAAATAGAGTTTTAAAGGCGGGCATTCTAAAACTTTTTTATATCTACTAAAGTTTTTGAAACATTTGTTTTGTTTTATTAGTAGAAATACTTATTTTTGCCGAAACTTGATGCCTGAAAAACCATGAAGTTACGCCTTATCATAAGAATTGCCATGATTGTGTCCATAGTGTTGCTATGTACGGGGTTCGGGGTGTATTCATTCTTTAGGTTGAATGAGGTGGAGAGTCAGAAAGATTTTAATCTCTATACTCTAGTACCTCAAAGCGCAATAGCTGTGCTGGAAACAGACCGTATGGCAGAATTGGTGGATGACATCAACCAGTTGAGTTGCAGCAAAGATAACCACTTCCTTTATGCTTCCGAACTTTTTGTTTATCTGAAAAACTATCTGCATACCTTGCTTGAGGATACTCCGCACGGACTTAGTAAGCAGATGAACAAAATGCTTATCAGTTTTCATGAGCCGGATACACCATTGAACCAAGTGTTGTATTGCAGTCTGGGATCAGGTGATTATGAGTTGGTGGAGTCGTTCATCAGGAAATATTGTTCCAGTTCATTCCCTTCTAAATTTTTTGATTACAGAGGTGAGGAAATCAGCATTTATCCTATGCCTGACGGACGTTTCCTTTCAGCGTATTTCACATCGGACTTCCTGGCGATCAGCTTTCAGAAGCGATTGATAGAACAGGTGATTGACGCGCGGCTCTCCAAAAAATCGTTGATAGATATGTCTTCATTCAAACTGATGCATGCCGGGAAGAATGCGAACGTGGAAGCTACGGTGTATGTGCGCATTAAATCGGTGGAGATGGGTAAAAATACAGATGGTATTCGTTCGCAGACCTATTTGGGAAGTTGGGCGGAATTTGATTTGAAGCTGAATGAGAATGCTATTTATTGTTCGGGGATTAGTCACGGATCGGATACTACACATACTTTTATAAATGCTTTGCGTCGTCAGCAGCCGGTAGAGGGGTTTCCGGGAGAACGGCTTCCATTTTCTACTTTCTTTTATGATTGTTGGGCCATTTCGGACATGGATGCCATGTGCAGCTTTACGGCGGAACAGGAATATGCCAAGGCGACTTATTCCGATTATATTAAAGAAAGAGATGAAGAATGGATGGATTTCTTGAAAATGTATGCAGGAGATCAGGTGATATCCTGTCTTTTTCAGTCGAAAGATACAGTAAATGAGATTCCTTGTGCGGTGATGAGTGTTCCGGTGAAGAATGTGTTGCAGGCTGAACGCCGCTTGCAGTCATTGCTTTATACTTCTCCGAAGGAAGTGGATGCGCCTCCTGTTCCGCAGGCATACCCTGATTATCATCTTTATCCAAAGGCGAAAGGATATCGTTATTATATATTGCCTCGTAATACCTTGCTGACTCAATTGACAGGTATCACAGAGTCTGCTCTTTATACGTATGTGTGTTTTTATCGCGGGCATCTGCTGATGGCACCGGATGTTGTCAGTCTTACGGCTTATATAGATGCCATGGAGAATGAGGAAGTATTGGATGATATTCCGTTGTATGAAGAGGGGATTGGGAGTCTTTCACCCACATATAGTTTTGTAATGATGGTGGATATGGAAAAGATGGTGGAGCAACCGGAAACTTATGTGCGTCTGATACCGAACTTTTTCTTTCGCCAGGCAAAGTTCTTCCGGCATTTCGTGCTTTCAATACAATTCACTTGTGTGGAGGAGGTGGTATATCCGAATCTGGTGTTTTTATACAAAGGAGATAAAATATAAGATTTAGTACACAAAAAAAGGAGAAAATTTCTCCCTTTTTTGTGTTAAATTCTTTTTAGTTTAGAATGGCAGATCATCTTTTGCGTCACCTGTGAGGAATTCCGGTGCGGCAGTCGGTGCCGGTGGCGGAACAGGTGCGCCCGGTGCGCCTGCAGGGGCTGTTGCACTAACACGTTCTACTTTCCATGCGCGGATACTGTTGAACCAACGGTCCTGCCATTGGCGTGCGTCCACATCAAATGATACGGTCAGTTCTTCGCCCATCTGGATGTTAAACTGTTCTATTTTGTCTGCTCCGAAAACATCGAAACACATTTTGCGGGGATATTGGCCGTGGTCTTCAATCACGTATTCTTGTGCTTTCCACTCATTGCCCGACTTTGCCACTCCGCCTCTTGGTTGGAGTATAGCGATAATTTTTCCTGTAAATTCCATTGCGTTCTTTTTTAATGATGCGGCGAAGTTACAATTTTTTAGGGAAATCTGGAGAAGTTCCAGGTGTTTTTTCTTAATTTTCTTTGCTGTGGGAAGATCTTTTTTTGTAACTTTGTCCGATACTATGAAGTTATAGTACGAATAGGGAATAATATAAAACTTAAATACACAGAACATATGAAATTTATCGTTTCGAGTACTGCGCTCTCCAGCCATTTACAGGCTATCAGCCGTGTGATTAATTCGAAGAATGCGTTGCCCATTTTGGATTGTTTCCTCTTTGAACTGAAAGACGGAACATTGTCGATTACTGTTTCTGATAGTGAAACAACGATGGTGACATCAGTTGAAGTGAATGAAAGTGATGCTGACGGACGCTTTGCCGTAGCTGCCAAAACAATTCTGGACGCATTGAAGGAAATCCCCGAACAACCGCTGTCATTTGAAGTAAATACCAATTCCTTGGAAATCACAGTACAGTATCAAAACGGTAAGTATAGCCTGATGGGACAGAATGCAGATGAATTTCCTCAATCGGCTATGCTGGGTGACAATGCCGTACGCGTAGAAATGGATGCATCCGTATTGTTGGGCGGAATTAATCGCGCTGTATTTGCTACAGCTGATGATGAACTTCGTCCGGTGATGAATGGTATCTATTTTGATATTACCACAGAAGATATTACAATGGTGGCATCTGATGGTCACAAATTGGTGCGTTGCAAAACACTGGCTGCCAAAGGTAATGAACGCGCAGCATTTATTCTGCCCAAAAAGCCGGCTTCGTTGATTAAGAATTTGTTGCCTAAAGAACAGGGACAAGTTGTTATTGAATTTGATGAACGTAATGCTGTGTTTACATTGGAAAAATACCGCATGGTGTGTCGTCTGATTGAAGGACGTTATCCTAATTATAATTCGGTGATACCGCAGAATAATCCTTATAAAGTGACTGTGGACCGTATGCAGTTGGTAGGTGCATTGCGTCGTGTATCTATTTTCTCATCACAGGCAAGCAGTCTTATTAAGCTGCGTATGCAGCCCAATCAGATTGTTATTTCGGCTCAGGATATTGATTTCTCTACTTCTGCCGAAGAAACACTGGCTTGCCAGTATGATGGTAACCCGATGAGCATCGGTTTTAAATCGACTTTTCTGATCGATATTTTGAATAATATCGCCGCTGATGAAGTGATAATTGAACTGGCAGATCCGTCACGTGCAGGCGTCATCATTCCCGTTGAACAAGAAGAAAATGAGGAGTTGTTGATGCTACTGATGCCGATGATGCTAAATGATTAAAAAAATAATAGAGTTAACGAGGAACGAGTTGACAAGGAGACAAGGGCTGTGCTGTTATGCCGGGAATGCCTTGTTCCCTTGTCAACTCGTTCCCTTGTCAACTGTAAAATAGAAGAATAATGAAA
>NZ_EQ973488.1:30486-74664 GCF_000158035.1 Bacteroides cellulosilyticus DSM 14838 | reverse complement strand
TTTGGAGACGACCGGAACGAGTATCAATGTAGACCGTATCGTTGAAATCTGTTATCTCAAAGTACACCCCAATGGTAATGAGGAAGCAAAAACACTTCGTATCAATCCGGAAATGCATATTCCCGAAGGTGCGTCTGCTGTTCATGGCATCTATGACAAGGATGTGGCAGATTGTCCTACCTTCAAAGAAGTGGCCCGTACTATTGCCAATGATATAGAAGGATGTGATTTGGCAGGATTTAATTCCAACCGTTTTGATATTCCCGTGCTGGCGGAAGAATTTCTTCGCGCCGGTGTAGATATTGACCTGAGCCGCCGCAAGTTTGTGGATGTACAGGTCATTTTCCATAAATTGGAGCAGCGTACACTTTCTGCTGCTTATAAATTCTATTGTGGAAAGAATCTGGAGGATGCACATACGGCGGCAGCTGATACGCAAGCAACTTATGAGGTGCTAATGGCACAGTTGGACCGTTATTCGGAATTGCAGAATGATATTGCTTTTCTGGCAGATTATTCCAGCTTTAACAAAAACGTGGATTTCGCAGGACGTATGATTTATGATGATAATGGTGTGGAAGTATTTAACTTTGGAAAATACAAGGGAATGTCGGTGACAGATGTGTTGAAGCGCGATCCGGGCTATTATAGCTGGATATTAAACAGTGACTTTACACTGAATACCAAGGCTATGTTGACAAAGATTCGTCTACGTGAATTAACCAATAAGTAGTATCATGGCGAATACACTGAAAGGGAAGAAAATTGTATTAGGAATAACCGGAAGTATTGCTGCTTATAAAGCTTGTTATATTATCCGGGGACTTATAAAGCAAGGTGCTGAGGTACAGGTAGTCATAACTCCTGCAGGAAAAGAATTTATAACTCCCATTACGCTTTCGGCATTGACGAGTAAGCCGGTTATCAGTGAGTTTTTTGCCCAACGTGACGGCACATGGAATAGCCATGTGGATCTGGGTTTATGGGCGGATGCTATGCTTATAGCTCCGGCAACTGCTTCAACTATTGGCAAGATGGCAAATGGAGTGGCTGATAATATGTTGATTACGACTTATTTGTCGGCTAAGGCTCCGGTATTTGTGGCACCTGCCATGGACCTTGATATGTATGCCCATCCTTCTACACAAAAGAATCTGGATACGCTCCGTTCTTATGGAAATCATATTATAGAACCGGGTACGGGAGAACTTGCCAGCCATCTGGTAGGCAAGGGACGTATGGAAGAACCGGAAGTCATTATTCAACATCTGGCGAATTATTTTGCCGGGAAAGAAGGTGATTTGCGAGGTAAGACCATTATGATCACTGCCGGACCTACCTATGAGAAGATCGATCCGGTACGTTTTATCGGGAACTATTCTTCCGGTAAGATGGGGTTTGCTATTGCAGATGAATGTGCTGCCCGCGGAGCTAAGGTCATTATGATATCAGGTCCTGTACAACAGCAATTGAAATATCCGGTACGTTGGTTTCCTGTGGAATCGGCAGATCAGATGTATAATGCTGCGTGTAGCTTTTTTGCAGAGGCTGATGCTGCTATTCTTTCGGCTGCTGTTGCCGATTTTACACCGGAACAGGTTGCTGATGCTAAGATAAAGCGGGAAAAGGAAGGAGAAATGATGTTGCGTTTGAAACCTACGAAAGACATTGCCGCCTGTCTGGGACAGATGAAGAAAGAACGTCAGGTATTGGTAGGTTTTGCTCTGGAAACGAATGACGAACAGCATAACGCTGAGGATAAGCTGCGACGGAAGAATCTGGATTTTATCGTTCTGAATTCTCTGAATGATAAGGGAGCCGGTTTCCGGTACGACACGAATAAAATCAGTATCATTGACCGTGAAAGCAAGACGGACTTTCCGTTGAAATCAAAGGCGGAAGTAGCTGCGGATATTGTAGATTGTCTGGTGGAAGTATTGGAGAATAAGTAAATATAGATAGTGAGAAATAAGACACTTTATATGATTCTGCTTCTGGTTGCTGTGGCGCTAAAGTCCACTGCCCAGGAATTGAATTGTAAATTTACGGTGAATTATTCTCAGATACAAGGTACGAGTACACAGGTTTTTACTACGCTTGAAAACGCCTTGATGGAGTTTATTAATACCCGTCGGTGGACGCAGGCGCAGTATGAAGTGAATGAACGGATTCGTTGTTCTATGAACCTGACCGTGAAAGAATATAATGAGGCGGATGGACGTTGGAAGTGTGAGCTGATTGTACAGTCTACACGCCCCGTCTGGCAATCCGGGTATCAGACGGTAGTTTTTAGCTTTAAAGATACGGATGTTGCTTTCAACTACCGTGAGTTCGATCCGCTGCAACTGAGGGATAATGTTATTGACAGTAATCTGACGGCAGTAATTGCTTATTATGCTTATATGATTATCGGACTGGACATGGACACGATGGCTCCACAGGGTGGTACGGAGGTTTTTCGGGCAGCTGAAGACATTGTAACGGCCGCACAGAACCTTGGTGAAACCGGTTGGAAAGCATTCGATAGCAGTCGGAATCGTTATGCATTAGTTTCTTGATTATCTGGAAGATGGCATGACGCCTTTGCGCAAACTGATGTATGGATATCATCGTACAGGTATGGATGAACTCTCTGTGAATGTTACCCGTGCCCGCGCTGTAATAACATCTATGCTTAGCGGTTTGAAAGAGGCGCAACAGAATAAGCCAATGTCGGCATTGCCCGGTTTGTTTACTGAAATAAAGAAAGATGAATTGATTAATCTTTATTCCCGTGCTGCAATGAAGGAAAAGGAAGAAATATGTGAACTACTATCATCTGTCAATCCTTCACTGACTACCGAGTGGGAAAAGATAAAGCAATAATTAGGAAGTGAGTAAGATTAAAATTGTAAATAAGTCATGTTACGTTCGCTTTACATACAGAATTACGCGCTTATAGAAAAGCTTGATATTAGCTTTGGTGCAGGTTTCTCCGTTATCACGGGTGAGACGGGTGCCGGTAAGTCTATTATACTGGGTGCTATCGGCTTGTTGCTTGGTCAGCGTGCCGAAGTAAAAGCCATTCGCCAGGGTGCATCGAAGTGTGTGATTGAGGCCCGTTTTGATATTTCAGCTTATGGTATGGAGCCTTTCTTTGAAGATAATGAACTGGAATATGAAGAAGAGTGTATCTTGCGTCGTGAGGTTTATGCATCTGGTAAGAGTCGTGCATTTATCAATGATACTCCGGCTTCGCTTGTACAAATGAAGGAGTTGGGTGAACAGTTAATTGACGTGCATTCTCAGCACCAGAATCTTTTGTTGAATAAAGAAGGATTCCAGTTGAATGTACTCGATATATTGTCTCATAATGATGAACAACTTTCTACTTATCAATCTTTGTATAGAGAATGGAAGCAGGCACAACAGGAACTGGCAGACCTCATAGCCCGTGCTGAGCAGAATAAGGCAGATGAAGACTATATCCGTTTCCAGTTGGAGCAGTTGGAAGAAGCAAATTTGTCTGTAGGTGAACAGGAGGAACTGGAACAGGAGACGGATATGTTGAGTCATGCTGAAGAAATAAAGGCCGGTTTGTTCCGTGTCGGACAATTGTTGACCTCTGATGAAGGTGGTCTGCTGGCCGGGTTGAAGGAAAGTCTGAATACAATGCTTGGTCTGCAAAAAGTTTATTCTCCGGCTACTGAACTTGCTGAACGCCTGGAAAGTACATATATTGAATTGAAAGATGTTTCCCAGGAAATTTCTTCTCAGGAAGAGGATGTTGAGTTTAATCCTGATCGTCTGGAAGAGGTAAACGATCGGTTGAATCTGATTTATACCTTACAGCAAAAACATAGGGCAACCACTGTGGAGGAGTTACTGACACTTGCTGAAGAATATGCAGCAAAGTTGGCGGCCATTACTTCTTATGATGAACGTATTGGTGAGTTGACAACTCTTTGCGATACTTTATATAATAAGGTGAGAAAGCAGGCTGCTGTTCTTACCAAGGCCCGTACCGGCGCCGCTCGTGAAGTTGAAAAGCAAATGGCTTCCCGCTTGGTGCCGTTGGGTATGCCTAATGTGCGTTTTCAGGTGGAGATGGGAATAAGAAAAGAACCTGGTGTGCACGGTGAAGATACCGTCAACTTTCTCTTTTCTGCCAATAAAAACGGCTCATTGCAAAATATTTCATCGGTAGCTTCCGGTGGTGAGATTGCACGTGTCATGTTGTCCATTAAGGCGATGATAGCCGGTGCAGTGAAATTGCCCACTATTGTATTTGATGAAATAGATACAGGAGTATCCGGTGAGATTGCCGACCGTATGGCGGACATTATGCAGGAAATGGGAGAACAGGATCGTCAGGTAATCAGTATTACCCATTTGCCGCAAATTGCTGCGCGCGGATGTGCACATTATAAAGTATATAAGCAAGATAACGAAACCGAAACCAATAGCCACATACGCCGTTTGGCAGATGAGGAGAGGGTAGAGGAAATAGCCCATATGCTCAGTGGGGCTACTTTGACAGAAGCTGCTTTGAATAATGCAAAGGCACTTCTTGGTATCAAAAGATAGCCTTTAATTTTTAATTTCTAATTTTAATTTCTCAAAGATGGTTGATAAGAGTGAAATGATTTTCGGCGTTCGCGCTGTGATAGAAGCAATACAGGCAGGAAAGGAAATCGATAAGATTCTGGTGAAGAAAGACATTCAGAGCGATTTATCCAAAGAACTTTTTGCTGCGCTAAAAGGAACTTTGATTCCGGTGCAACGTGTTCCGGTGGAACGCATTAACCGCATTACCCGTAAGAATCATCAAGGGGTGATTGCTTTTATTTCATCCGTTACGTATCAGAAGACAGAAGACTTGGTACCTTTTCTTTTCGAAGAAGGCAAGAACCCGCTGTTCGTCATGTTGGATGGTGTGACTGATGTTCGTAACTTTGGTGCCATAGCTCGTACCTGTGAGTGTGCAGCAGTAGATGCTGTTATCATTCCTGCTAAAGGAAGCGTGACGGTGAATGCTGATGCAATGAAAACATCTGCCGGAGCATTGCATGTTCTGCCGGTTTGCCGTGAGCAGAATCTGAAGGTTACATTGCAATATCTCAAAGATAGTGGTTTCCGCATTGTGGCAGCTACAGAAAAGGGTGACTATGATTATACCAAAGCTGATTATACAGGACCGATGTGTATCATAATGGGAGCTGAAGATAAAGGTGTTTCTTATGAGAACCTGGCTCTTTGCGATGAGTGGGTGAAAATCCCAATGCTGGGTACTATCGAGTCGCTCAATGTTTCTGTTGCGGCAGGTATTTTGATTTATGAAGCTGTGAAACAAAGAACCAACTAAGATATGAAGAAGAACTTGTTGTTGACGCTCGCCCTCTGTTTGCTGGCACAGTGGAGTGTAGCTCAGGCACCCAAATGGGTGGAAAAAGCCAAGCGTGCTGTTTTCTCGGTGGTCACGTATGACGAGAGTGATAAGATACTTAATACGGGAAATGGATTTTTTGTTACCGAAGATGGAATTGCTCTGTCTGATTATAGCTTGTTTAAAGGTGCGCAGCGTGCCGTTGTCATTAATTCGGAGGGTACACAAATGCCTGTGGAAGTTATTATGGGAGCAAATGACATGTATGATGTTGTGAAGTTTCGTGTAGCGATTTCAGGAAAAAAAGTACCTGCATTAGTGGTAGCTCCTGTGGCCCCGACTGTAGGTGCAAGCATTTATCTGTTACCTTATTCTACACAGAAAGATCGTTCCTATACTACCGGACAGGTGAAAGAAGAGTCTAAGGTAGAGGGACAATATCATTATTATACACTTGATATGCAGCTGAAGGACAAAATGGTAAGTTGTCCGGTAATGACTGCTGAGGGACAAGTATTCGGTCTGGCACAGAAATCTTCTGGAAAAGATACAGCTACCATTTGCTATGCAGTAGGTGCCGATTATGCTATGGCTCAAAAGATAAGTCCTCTTTCTTTCAATGATCATACTTTATTGAGTATCGGCATTAAGAAAGCATTGCCTGAGACGGAAGAACAAGCATTGGTTTATCTCTATATGGCTTCTTCACAGCTTGCACCGGAGAAATACACCGAGTTGCTGAATGAGTTTATATCTCAGTATCCCAACAGTGCTGACGGTTATCTTCGTCGTGCAAACAATCAAATCTTCCAGTCGAAGGAGGCAAGTTCAATGGATAAGGTTGCTGCTGATATGGATAAGGCACTTGAAGTGGCACAAAAGAAAGATGATGCATACTTCAATCGTGCCAAACTGATTTATGGTTATCAGTTGGATAAACCTGAAAAAACCTATAAAGATTGGACATATGACAGGGCTTTGGATGAGGTTCGTAAAGCGATTGCAATCGAAGCTCTTCCGGTTTATGTTCAGTTGGAAGGTGATATCCAGTTTGCCAAGAAGGACTATGCGGCTGCTCTTGCCAGTTATGAGAAGGTGAATGATTCCAATATTGCCTCTCCGGCTACATTCTTTAGTGCCGCTAAGACGAAAGAATTGATGGAAGCAGCTCCGGAAGAAGTGTTGGCTTTGATGGATAGTTGTATGGCGCGTTTCGTGCAACCGTATAGTGAAGAAGCTGCTCCTTATCTGCTGGAACGTGCCCAGATGCGCCTGAATGCCGGACAAGGACGCGGTGCGATGCTTGATTATGATGAATACTATAAAGCGGTTCGTGGCAATGTGAATGATGTGTTCTATTATTATCGCGAACAGGCGGCCGTTCAGGCAAAGCAGTTTCAGCGTGCGTTGGATGATTTGGCAAAAGCTATTGAACTTAATCCGAAAGAGCTGACTTATTTTTCGGAACTTGCAGTGGTGAACATTCGTGTGGGGAGAAATGAAGAAGCGATCAAGGTGCTGAAAGATGCTTTGGAAATTGATTCTAAATATGCTGAAGCTTATCGTTTGATAGGAGTTGCCCAGCTACAGTTAAAGCAAAACAAAGAGGCTTGTGCCAGTTTCGCAAAAGCTAAGGAACTGGGTGATCCGAATGTTGATGCTTTAATAGAAAAACACTGTAAGTGATAGTATTGCAGATGATATCTTTATAAAAAAGGCTCTGCTTTCACAAGCTGAGCCTTTATCGGGAAACTCCCGTGTCAAAAAAGAATTAGCTAAGTCTAGGTTTTAAAACAGGTATAAGTGAATTTTTCTTTTGTGTATAATCCTATTAAGTAAATGCATGAAGTTGCAGAATACTGCATAAGATACCAATTTTTTTTCTTGAATGAATCATAAATTGTTGAATACTAAAATAATATTAGAATGAAAAAAGTAATTTGCAGTCAGAAAGCTCCGGGAGCTATTGGTCCTTACAGCCAGGCTATCGAAGCAAATGGAATGATATTTGTATCTGGTCAATTACCTATTGATGCGACTACCGGACAGATGGCAGAAGGTGCTGAAGCACAGGCACGTCAGTCATTGGAGAACATCAAGCATATCCTTGGAGAAGCAGGTTTGACGATGGCAAATATCGTCAAGACTACTGTTTTCCTACAGGATATGTCATTGTTTGCAGATATGAATAAAGTATATGCTACCTATTTTGATGGTGATTTCCCTGCCCGTTCGGCTGTTGCAGTGAAAGCCCTGCCGAAAGATGCTTTAGTGGAGATTGAGTGCATTGCGGTTCGTTAACAAATCGGCAACAATAAAACTACTCCTCCTACGAAGATAAAGTCTTCCGGGAGGCTTTTTTCTTGTGCAGCCCGCACGGCAGAGGGAACATCTGGATAGCAAATTCCTTGCAATCCGGCCTCAGAGGCAAGTTGGGCAAGTTCGCTTTCAGGTAATGCACGCCTTACGCTGGCTTTTGTGAAGTAATATTCGGCTTCTTGGGGTAATAATGCTAATACACCGTGTATGTCTTTGTCGTTTACCATACCTATAATCATATGTAGTTTCCGGTAAGATTGCTGTTTCAACTGCTCTGTGATATAGGTGATGCCACCTACATTGTGTCCGGTATCGCATATCAGGGTAGGGGCATCCTGCAATTTTTGCCAGCGTCCCATCAGGCCGGTCAGTTCACAGACATGGGCGAAGCCACTTCGAACAGCCTGCTCACTCAGATTGTATCCGGCTTTCCGTAGTTCTGGGATGGCTGTGAGTAACGTGCGGGTGTTTTTAGTTTGATATAATCCTTTCAGCTCACATTCCAATCCGGGGTAATCATCCTTTTCATCTTCTTCTGCAAAGAGAATGGGAGCACCTACTTCGCGAGCCTTTTTTGAAAATACAGGTTTTGTTTCAGGAGTCGTTTCTCCGATTATGACAGGTATTCCACTTTTAATGATCCCGGCTTTTTCTCCCGCTATCTTTTCTAATGTATTACCCAGGAATTGGGTATGGTCAAAACTAATATTGGTGATGATACATAGATCCGGGTGTACAATATTGGTGCAATCCAGTCTTCCGCCAAGTCCTACTTCGATAACCGCTACATCTACATGTTCATCAGCGAAATACCGGAATGCCATAGCGGTAGTCAATTCAAAGAAAGAAGGATGCAGAGGCTCAAAAAAATCACGTTCTTTTTCTACAAACCGGACTACATATTCTTCCGGGATAGGCTGTCCGTTTATTCGGATACGTTCGCGGAAATCTACGAGGTGCGGAGATGTGTAGAGGCCTACCCGGTACCCCGCTTCCTGCAAGATAGCAGCAAGAGTGTGCGAGCATGAACCTTTGCCATTCGTACCTCCTACATGGATACTGTGGAAGTTCCGGTGCGGGTGTCCGAAGTGTTCATCCAGTGCCAATGTATTCTCCAAACCTTCCTTGTATGCCGAACTTCCCACCTGTTGAAACATAGGGACACTGTTATATAAGTATAATAAAGTGTTCTGATAATCCATCTTTTAAAATATTTAACGAGAAAGCAAACTATTCTCTCTTTTTAATTCCTATCTTAGAAGCTGCAAAGATAATGCAAACTGAGAGCAGAATAAAATGAACTTGTTCATTTTTTATGCCGAAGTACAGCTTATCTTCGCTTTGGAGGCAATATCAACAATTTAAATCTAAAAGAGTATGGGAGCAAAGAAAAATTTTGTGATTGATACGAACGTAATCCTTCACGACTATAACTGTCTTAAGAATTTCCAAGAGAACGACATTTATCTTCCCATCGTAGTTCTTGAAGAATTGGACAAATTCAAGAAAGGGAATGAACAGATAAACTTCAATGCCCGTGAATTTCTCCGCGAGCTCGATTTAGTTACCGATGACAATCTTTTTAATAAGGGTGCTTCTCTGGGCGAAGGACTGGGAAGTTTGTTTGTAATTGCCGGTTCGGTGGATGCTCCGGATGTGTTCGATTCATTCCCCGAGCGTATTCCCGATCATAAGATTCTGGCTGTAGTGGACTGGTTGACGCGCCAAAAGAAGGATATGAAAACCATCCTGGTGACAAAAGACGTGAACCTCCGGATGAAAGCACGTTCCATAGGCTTACTTTGCGAAGATTATATCAACGACAAGGTGATAAATGTGGATATATTTGAAAAGTCAAATGAGGTGTTTGAGGGAATTGATCCTGCTTTGATAGACCGGATTTATTCTTCCAGAGAAGGACTGGATATTAGTGAGTTTGATTTCAAAGATATCATCCATCCGAATGAATGTTTTATCTTGAAAAGTGACAGGAATAGTGTACTTGCCCGTTACAATCCTTTTACACATTCCATTTGTCGGGTGAATAAAACAAAGAACTATGGTATTGAACCCCGGAATGCCGAACAAAGTTTTGCTTTTGAAGTGTTGACCGATCCAAACATCAAATTGGTTGCTTTGACAGGTAAAGCCGGTACAGGAAAAACATTGTTGGCTCTGGCAGCTGCCCTTAGTCAAATGAATGACTATAAACAGATTTTGCTGGCACGTCCGATTGTTGCTTTATCCAATAAAGACATCGGTTTCCTGCCGGGTGATGCCAAAGAAAAGGTAGCTCCTTACATGCAACCCTTGTTTGATAATCTGAATGTGATCAAACGTCAGTTTGCTTCTAACTCAACAGAGGTAAAACGTTTGGAAGATATGCAGAAAAGTGAGCAACTGGTTATTGAAGCATTAGCTTTCATCCGTGGACGTAGTTTGAGTGAAACTTATTGCATTATTGATGAAGCACAAAACTTGACTCCGCATGAGATCAAAACCATCATAACCCGTGCGGGTGAGGGTACGAAAATGGTGTTTACCGGTGATATCCAACAGATAGACCAACCTTATCTCGACAGTCAGTCCAATGGCTTGGTTTACATGATTGATCGTATGAAAGATCAGAACCTTTTTGCTCACGTAAATTTGTTAAAAGGAGAACGTAGCCAATTAAGTGAATTAGCCAGTAATTTGATGTAACAGAGCTTTATAGGTCGTAAATATGGTGGCAAAGTTATACCTGTAACTTTGCCACCATTTAATTTTATCACACATTTTTATCTTTTTCTTGTCCTATTTGATAAAAAATAATGTATCTTTGCCTCGCCTAAAACAAAACTGTCAAACGAAATGAAACATAAAATTTTTCATCGGTACCTTTCAGCAAAGGTATTGCCGATTTGGACTATTCTGTTGATCGATGTATTGATAATCGTCGTATCCAGCTTATTGGCTTATGCGCTTCGATATGATTTCCGGAGTATTTTCCTAGAATCCTCTACCATTGACAAAACGATTGTATGGACGGTCATTGTCAACTTAGTCTTCTTTAGGGTGTTCCGCACCTATTCCAATGTATTGCGCTTTTCTTCGTTTATAGACATTATGCGCATTTTTGTTTCATTGACGGTGTCTTATGCACTGTTAATGATTTCGAGTGTGCTTTTGGCAAGTTATCTGGATATTCGTCTGGCACCTGTGAGTGTACTGTTTATGGCGTATATCATTAGCTTTGCCATTATGTCTTGTTCACGTATAGTTGTGAAGATGTTCTATGAACTTCTGAATTTTGATGGAAGTCATAGTGCCAATGTCTTTATATATGGTGCTAAGGAAGCGGGAGTGAACATTGCGAAAGCGTTGCGCGTCAATCTGCGTAATCACTATCGTCTGCGTGGTTTCATAGCGGATGAGCCGGAATTGATTAATAAGGTGATGATGGGCGTAAAGGTATTCCCGAATGACGAGTCTCTGATTGATGTATTGAATGACCGCGATGTGCATACAATTATTATTTCGCCGGCTAAAATGGAAGAACTGAAGAAGTCTGATATGGCCGATCGTCTTCTGGCACACAACATCAAGCTTATGACTGCACCTCCTTTGAGCGAGTGGAGCGGACAGACTTTGAACCGTACTCAGTTGAAAGAAATTCAGATTGAAGATCTTCTGCAACGCGATCCTATTGAAATAGATATTCATAAGGTAGCTTCCCATCTCGAAGGAAAGCGCGTAATGATTACCGGTGCCGCTGGTTCTATCGGTAGCGAAATAATGCGTCAGGTAGCTTCCTTCAATCCTTATAAGCTAATTCTGGTAGATCAGGCGGAGACTCCGTTGCATGATATTCGTCTGGAATTGCAGGATCGTTGGCGTGACATTGATGCAGAGACTATTATTGCGGATATTTCCAATGCTACGCGTATGGAAGATATCTTCAAGGAATACCAACCGCAATATATTTTCCATGCAGCGGCTTATAAGCATGTGCCGATGATGGAAGATAATGTTTCCGAGTCCATTCAGATCAATGTGTTCGGTACGCGTACACTGGCTGATCTGGCTGTAAAATACGGTGCTGAGAAGTTTGTAATGATCTCTACGGATAAGGCTGTAAATCCGACCAATGTAATGGGATGTTCCAAGCGTATCTGTGAGATTTATGTGCAGTCTTTAGCTAAGAAACTTCAAGAGAAAGGTGGGCATGTGACGCAATTCATTACAACACGTTTCGGTAATGTGTTAGGTTCTAATGGCTCGGTAATTCCACGTTTTCGTGATCAGATTCAACGTGGTGGTCCTGTAACAGTGACACATCCTGAGATTATCCGTTATTTCATGACTATTCCCGAAGCTTGCCGTCTGGTACTTGAAGCCGGTAGCATGGGGAATGGCGGTGAGATTTATATCTTTGATATGGGTAAACCGGTGAAGATTGTGGATCTTGCCAAGCGTATGATCAGCCTTTCCGGACGTACGGATGTGAAGATTGAGTTCACTGGATTGCGTCATGGTGAAAAACTGTATGAAGAGTTGCTGAATGTGAAAGAACTGACAAAGCCGACTTATCATGAGAAGATTATGATTGCTACAGTTCGCGAATATGATTATGATGAGGTGAAGCAACGCATTCAGAAGTTGATAGAGGTTAGTTACACGTATGATCAGATGCAGATTGTAGCTGCTATGAAGGATATTGTTCCTGAGTTTATCAGCAAGAATTCATGCTTTGAAGCCTTGGATAAGAAACCCGAATAAAGAAAAAGTTCCTATGTAAAGGAAACGCCAATATATGTAATGCCCCGTAACAATATATGTTAGATATGCTAACAATATATGTTACGGGGCATTACTTATAATGATATGTTGTGCGGTTCCTGTTTATTTTTTACTGGAGAAATATTTCATGAACTGAGTACGTTCGAAGGTATTTACTCCATTCAAGTCGTTGACATTCAGCATTCCCTTGAATTGAGGGATGTTTTCCATGCCTTTGCGATCCATCCATAAGTTCAGGAAGTGGATATATTCTCCTACAAGGGCATAACTGTTCTGATAGAATGCGCTACAAATCTCTACAGCTGAAGCTCCTGCCAAAATTGCTTTTACAATGCCTTCGGGAGAGTGAATACCACCTGATGCTGCATAATCCAGCTTATTCACAGCTGCGGAAGCGATACCGATCCAGCGTAAGGCTTTAACCAGGTCAGCTCCTGTGCTGAATACATTTCCTGAGATTTGCTTCATCTTTTCGATATCAATATCCGGCTGATAGAAGCGGTTGAATAATACCACGGCAGCTGCTCCGTTGGCATATAGCTGATCTATCAGAGCTATCGGATTAGTCAGGTTATCACCCAGCTTCATGATGATCGGAATACGTACCGTCTTTTTGATGTGGCTGAGAATATCGATATGGCGTTGTTCGAATGAACCGTAATTGTATTGCATATCTGTTTGGAGAGCCAGGATATTGATTTCTATAGCATCAGCTCCTGCTGCTTCCATTTGTTGTGCAAATCCTACCCATTCAGCATCCTGATAGCAGTTTATGCTGGCAATAACAGGAATGGGACATACTTTTTTAGTATCCTTAATCAGTTCCAGATACTCTGACAGTTTATGTTGGCGGACGTATTCTACCAAGTAATCACTGCCTTCAGGATACATATTCGGATCTCCCAGCCAGTCAGCTTCCAACATGATCTGCTCTTCAAAAAGAGATTTCAGAACAATGGCACCGACACCGGCTTCATAGAATTTCTGATTTTTTTCAGCACTATCAGTTAAACCTGAGCTGCTGACGATAATCGGGTTTCTTAATTCTAACCCGGCAAAAGTAGTTTTTAATGTTGCCATGGTAATAATGTTTAATGAATAATGATTAATACGTTCTGTCTCCAAAGATTTTGCTTCCTACGCGTATCAGAGTACTTCCAGCAGCAATAGCTTGGTGATAATCGTGGGACATTCCCATGGACAACTCCCGAAAAGCCTCCGTGTCGGCAAACCATGAGTCTTTCACTTCTTTGAAGAAGCTACTTAATGAACAAAATTCCTTCTCTATTTGTTCATTGTCGTCTGTATTTGTTGCCATACCCATCAGACCGCATAATTGTATGTTACTGAGAGTTTTCCATTCACCGGCTGCTAACATTTCCCGACATTCGCCAAAACTAAAACCAAATTTGGTTTCTTCTTCTGCAATGTGCAGTTGCAACAGGCAGTTGACTACTTTTCCGGCTTTTGCAGCTTGCTTATTGACTTCTACAAGGAGTTTGTATGAGTCAATTCCGTGGATCAGAGCCACGTAGGGCACGATAAACTTGATTTTATTGGTTTGCAGATGCCCGATAAAGTGCCATTCAATGTCTTTGGGAAGACTTTCGTACTTGGCAGTCATTTCCTGTACTTTGCTTTCTCCGAATATTCGTTGTCCGGTGCGATAGGCTTCTTCTATCGCTTCATTGGGGTGAAATTTGGAGACAGCTACCAGTCGCACCCCATCAGGCAGTTCGCTTAGCACTTGTTGAAGATTCTCTGCAATATTCATGATTAGAAAATTAAAATATGAAATTCAAAAGTTGAAGATCAAAGCATTCTGTGTTTACGCTAATCACTTCAACTTTCAATTCTCAAAAGATTAAACTTCCGGTTTGTCATTGGGTTCCGCGCTATACGGATATACATCCATAAGGGATGTTTCGGATACTAAAGCGATCTGGTAATCCGCCATCGTACCCTTCATACCTTCATCCAGTTTCTTAACAGCATCGCGCAGGTCGGCAGCTTGTACCAATACCTGAGTGGATGTTTTCTTTTCAGCTCCACTCTTTTCGTCCAGAGTAATAAAGATCAGTTTACACTTGAACCAACGGTCGGCAGCCTCTTCTTCGCTGGGGAATAATTCACTATAGTTGGCACGTTTGATGTCTGATACTGTAAATTCGCCTGAAATAAACGGCGTCATTTCTTCAATGATGCGTGCTTCCGCTTCCGTAAAGCTGAGTGCGTCCACCAAATAAGGTTCTGTAACTTTCTTGTTCATACCGTTTTCCATCACTTTTTCGTAACGGATCTTGCACTCAAACCATGTATGCATTGCCATAATTCCTTTGTTTTTTAATTATGAATTTATATTCTTGTTATAAAACTGACTACAAAGATAATGCAATTTGAGTGCATAACTTTCATGCTCGCATGAAAAAGTTATGCTGAGATTTTTTATTGTTTCTTTTTATGACTGGTGCTTCATCCTTGAAAATGTACTTCTACATAATTTGTCTCATAGTATCAGAAATATCTGTTGTCAAATAAAAGAGCCTAAATAGAGGCAATCGCCTGTATATCATTGATTGGAGGGAGTGTGATTTCTCGCTGTTATTGCTGTTCTTTGGCGCGTTAAACCTATAAAAACAACAAAATTATGGTAGTAGCTTATTTAAGAGTAAGTACAGAAAAACAATTTCTGGCTAATCAACGTGAAGAACTTCTGCGTTTTGCAGAGAAGAATGGATTGCAGATTGACAAGTGGTACACCGAAACGGTGAGTGGTAGTGTGAGAAGCAAAGATCGGAAGCTATCGGGGGTGTTGAACCGAATGCAAAGAGGTGACTCGCTGATTGTGACGGAAATTTCAAGATTAAGTCGTACAATGTTGGAAATCATGACGATTCTTAATTCTTGTATCAAGAAAGAAATTGTTCTGTACAGCACAAAAGAGGGGTATGTATTTCAAAATGACATGAACAGCAAGGTATTGGGGTTCGCATTCGGATTAATGGCAGAGATAGAACGTAATCTGATTTCCATGCGAACAAAAGAAGCATTGGCGAGGCGCAGGCAAGAGGGGGTAAAATTGGGACGAAAGAAAGGAACCTGTCCTGCTATGAGGGTACTTCGTGAGAACAAAAGACGTTTGATAAAAGATGCTCAACGAGGTGTTTCCTGTTCGGAGCTGGCTCGCCAGATGGGAGTATCCCGAACTACTATGCATCGTTTCCTGAAGTGTAACTAATGAGAAAACGAGTTGACAAGTTCCTGTTTCCAGGCACTTTAGTCAACTCGTTTCTCCGGGCAGTGGAATTCTTAACTATCCTACGGGAATTTCTTTATCTTCGTTTTCCTCTTTCATGCTTTTTCCACGTTTATGCAAACTCTTCAGTTCAAATGACAACATGATGCGGAAGAATCCGATAATCAGGAATGCGAATGAAATCATGTAAACTGCATAGAGAGCGCCTATTGCCGGTTGCCATAAGATGATGAGCGAACAAATTACGGCTAATATGCCGAAAGCAATATACCAGCCCCAGTCTCTTGTACCATATCTTTTCAGATCCATAGCATAGCCGACAGATGAGAAGCCCCGGAACATCAGCCAGAATGCAATAATGAAAGGAATAACTTCCATACTCAGTAATGGATAAGCTATCAGGTAGAAACCGAATATCATGTCGATGATACCTCCGGCCAGATACCAGCCCCAACTAGATACATTTTTCCGGTTGCTTACAGCAAAAGAAATCTCCAGCAAACCGCTGAATAACATGGATATGCTGAACAGGATACTTAAAACTGCGTAGCCGCTCAACGGTGCGAACATCAGGCTGACGGCAACTACTACGTAGAGTATGCCAAGCAAGAGAGAGAGCCACCAGTTTTTTACTTCGCATTGAAGTTCGTCAAATAAAGTTTTCATGCAAATTGAATTTTAAATGGTTATTGTAATCATGTTTGTGAGAGTAACAATTTACAGTTGGAAAAGTTTTGAGCGAACTTTTCTAACAGTTCGTTTGTTATATAAACATATAAAAAAAGAAAACTATGGCTACAACAAAATTCAAGGGACAACCGGTTAAGATTATCGGTGAGTTTATAAAAACAGGAACAGTTGCTCCTGATTTCGAGTTAGTAAAGACTGACCTTTCTTCTTTTTCTTTGAAAGATATGAAAGGAAAGAATGTGATATTGAATATCTTCCCGAGTTTGGACACTAGTGTTTGTGCAACGTCTGTGCGCAAGTTCAATAAGTTGGCAGCAAGTCTGCCTGATACCGTGGTACTGGCGATTTCCAAAGACTTGCCTTTTGCTCACGCTCGTTTCTGTACGACGGAAGGTATTGAAAATGTAATTCCTTTGTCTGATTTCCGTTTTTCGGATTTCGATGAAAGCTATGGCGTACGTATGGCAGATGGACCATTGGGCGGTTTGCTGGCACGTGCAGTAGTTATCATTGGTAAAGATGGAAAAGTGATGTATACTGAACTGGTACCCGAAATCACTCAGGAGCCGGATTATGACAAAGCAATAGAGGCTGTGAAGAAATAGTAAATTCAGATTTTTAAATAGCAATAAAAAAGATAAGGTGCACAAGGGTCGTGAGGCTATTGTGCACTATTTGTTTTTTATATAGTGAGTTGGCGTGTGAATTGATTGTGGATTATCTTTTGTGTATTTTATTTGCTTTATGGTGAGTAACTGACTTTTTTTGTTTTACTTTGTACCATGAAATCAAGTATTAATAGATAACAAAGAAAAATGGAACGAGGTTTAAAAGACTACGCCTTACTCATGCTGAAAGGTGTGGGAATGGGAGCAGCCGATGTGGTTCCCGGAGTATCGGGAGGAACAATTGCTTTTATTGTGGGAATTTATGATGAACTGATAGATTCGATAAAAAGCATCAACGGAAAAGTTTAAAGTTGTTTTTTACAGGAAAATGGGGAGCGTTCTGGAAAGCCATTAATGGTAATTTTTTAATTTCCATTGTAGCTGGAATCGCTGTCAGTGTATTTTCGTTGGCTAAGGTTATTACATGGTTGCTTACGGATCATCCGGTAATGGTTTGGGCTTTCTTTTTCGGACTGGTGCTGGCTTCCACCTGGTTTGTGGGGAAAGATATAAAGGAGTGGAATAAGAAAACAATTCCGGCTTTTATCATAGGAGTGGCAGTTGCTTATTACATTACGGTGGCAACTCCTGCTGAAACGCCATCCAATCTGTTTTTCATTTTCCTTTGCGGTGCGATTGCTATTTGCGCAATGATCTTGCCGGGCATATCGGGTAGTTTTATTTTGGTACTGTTAGGCAAATACTTCTATATAATGGAAGCGGTCAAGACATTTGATATAGCGACTTTATTAGTATTCTTGGCAGGCGCCTGTATAGGTATAACTACTTTTTCACGAGTTCTTTCATATGCACTAAAGAACTTTCGTAATATTACGTTGGCGGTATTGACCGGCTTTATGCTGGGGTCTCTTAATAAGGTATGGCCATGGAAAGAAACGCTTGAAACGTTCACAGACAGTCATGGAGTAGTGAAGCCACTGGTTGAAGCGAATATCCTTCCTAATCAATATATTGTTGAAGCTGTAGTATTGATGATTGTTGGTTTCTTCCTGGTATATTTTTTGGAGAAGCTTTCTACACGTAGCGCTAAATAAGGATACCCTCTACAATATAAAAAAACAGAGAGTAAAGCGATCAGCTTTACTCTCTGCTTTTTTTATTGCAATGCTTTTATGATATTTTGCATATAAACAGCCAGATCTTCCCGGTCTTCATTTTCCATCATAGCCTGCATTTTCTCCAGTTCTTTCAGATCAAAGGGGCGGGTGCACTTCTGATTGTACTTTATGAAGTTTTCCTTATCATGCAACGTCATGTAGAGAACGGTCAACTTTTCATTGATACCTTCAAATTCCGGTTCTAACTCACAAACACGTTCAAAAGCTATTTTCGCATAATCCAGATACCCGATTTCCATGCTGTGCATACCTATTTCATTCCAAGTATCAGCGCTAGGAGCACAATTCAAGGCCTTTGCCCATTGCTTTATTCCCTTTTCGTAGTCACCTTCTTCGACGTACATGCGGCCTTCAATCAGGTAGGCTTCAGGATCTTTCGGTTCCAGCTTTTGGGCTTTCTTACAATACTGGTGCGCTTTGCGCTTCTTTTTCATTTTGGAAAGGCAAAGCCCTGCATTGGCATATAGGCTGGGTAGAGTAGGTGCGGGAGTTTCTTCCGCTTCGTTAGCCTGGATTGCTTTTTCCAGATTTTCGTATCCTTCTTCCCATTCGCCTTTGGATACCTTGCATAAACCGATATAGGTATAGACAAACTCAGGAGCCAGCCCATGCATCTGCTCAGCTTTCTGATAACATTCCAGAGCTGCATCCTCATTACCCAACTGGTAAAAACAATGCCCTTTCATTACATAGGCGTCTGCAAATTCGTCATCACCTATCAATGCATAGTCGCAGGCATCAATTGCCTGGTCGAAGTTCAGATCTTCAAAATGGCATCTTGCCAGTCCGAACCAGTAGGGAGCCGAATATGGATTCTGATCTATCAGTTGGTTATATAGAGGAATTGCTTCTTCTATCATGCCTTTCCCATAGTAACAGTCTGCAACTACGGCAATGTAAGCTTCTTCATCGGCATATTCTTCCTTTACCGGATTGAGCCATGCCAGAGCCTTGTCCGGATAGCCCATATCGAGGTACATATAAGATACATCGACTACATTTGCCAGATCCTCTTTATCTTCAATCGTATCGAGTAACTGTTCGGCATCATCCAGCTTACCTTCACTCAGCAGCAAGTGAGCACGTACCACCTTGGCTTCCGGCGAATAGGTATCGGGAAGGTTTTCGATGATTTCACGTGCCTTTGCTCTTTTTCCGCTATCCAGATGCAGGTAAGCATACTCTATCATTAATGCCGTACTGTCGGGATGTAGCTTTAGGCCATATTCTGCAATTTCTAAAGCCTTGTCATAATTCTTTTTGGTGCCATACCAGTCGGCAAGGTCAGCCAAATCGTCTGCGTCCAGATAAAATGGTTGTTTCGCGGACATTGCCAATTCATATTGTTCGGCAAGTTCCTGAAGTTCTTTATCTCTGCCGGACAGCAGGTTTTTATTGCTCATTAATAGTTTACTCCTATAATCCTTACTTTATTTGTTAATCTTGCCCCAGGTATCTTTCAATCCTACAGTACGGTTGAATACCATCTTTTCCGGTGTGGAGTCCGGATCTACATTGAAGTAACCGATGCGCTGGAACTGCAAGTAAGTAAGCGGTTTCATGCCTGCGGCATATTTCTCAATGTAGCAACGGGGCAGTATATGCAATGAATCCGGGTTGATGATTTCTTTCATCGCTTCCAGAGCATCGCAGTTTTTAGCTTCGCGAATAGCGGCAAGCTCGTCGCGTGGGTTCTCCACTTTCCACAGACGGTCGTAGAGGCGTACTTCGGCTTCGAGACAATGGTCGCAGCTGACCCAATGCAAGGTACCTTTCACCTTACGGTTTGCTTCGGGCATACCGCTCTTGGTGTTCGGGTCGTATTCGCAATATACTTCGACTATTTCTCCGGCTTCATTTTTCTTGCAACCGGTGCATTTTACGATATAAGCATTCTTCAGGCGCACTTCCTGTCCCGGAGTCATACGGAAATATTTTTTGGGAGCATCCTCCATGAAGTCTTCACGTTCCATCCACAGCTCACGGCTGAATTCGATGAAGTGACTGCCTTCTTCCGGTTTTTCCGGATTATTGATAGCTTCCAGTTCTTCCACTTGTCCTTCGGGGTAGTTGGTAATAACCAGCTTCACCGGATTCACAACGGCAGATACACGAATTGCGCGGGAATTAAGGTCTTCGCGCAGGGCGCTTTCCAGCAAAGCAAATTCATTGAGCGCATCATAAGTGGTATATCCGATTTTATCGATAAACTTGTGGATAGACTCAGGAGAATATCCGCGACGGCGGAAACCACAGATGGTCGGCATACGGGGATCATCCCATCCGTTCACCAGTTTCTCTTTTACCAGAGTCAACAGATTACGTTTGCTCATCAGTGTATAGCTGAGGTTCAGTTTATTGAACTCATACTGGTGAGGGCGGTTATCATTCAAATCCTGTCCTTCTTTCACCCAGTCTACAAAAAGATCGTAGAGCGGACGGTGAGGAACGAATTCCAACGTACAGAGAGAATGGGTTACGCCTTCGAAGTAGTCGCTTTGTCCATGTGCGAAGTCATACATCGGATAAGCTTTCCAAGTGGTGCCCGTGCGATGGTGGGGATGGTTCACTACACGATAAATGATAGGATCGCGGAAGTGCATGTTCGGATTCGCCATGTCAATTTTGGCACGGAGCACCATAGCACCTTCTGCTATTTCACCTGTATTCATCTTCTTGAACAAGGAGAGACTTTCTTCTATCGGGCGGTTGCGGTAGGGACTTTCCACACCCGGTTGGGTAGGAGTACCTTTCTGCTGTGCGATTTGCTCGGAAGTCTGCTCGTCAATATATGCTTTACCTTCTTCAATGAGGCGGATGGCAAAGTCCCACAATTGCTGGAAGTAATCGGACGCATAGTATTCATTACCCCATTGGTAACCCAGCCATTGAATATCTTCTTTGATGGCTTCTACATATTCCACATCTTCCTTGGTAGGATTGGTATCATCGAAACGCAGATTGCAGATGCCATTGTGGTCGGCTGCAATACCAAAATCAAGGCAAATAGCCTTGGCGTGACCGATGTGGAGGTATCCGTTGGGTTCGGGCGGGAAACGCGTTTGCACCTTACCACCGTTTTTACCCTCTTTTAAATCTTTCTCAACAATTTGTTCAATGAAGTTGAGGCTCTTTTTTTCGCCTACTTCTTCGCTCTTAATATCTGCCATAATGGTATGTATATATTCTAAAAATCAAGCTACAAAAGTAAGACATTTTTTTCGTTTATCCTTATTTCACGGGAATATATCCATTCTTTTTAATGATTTCCTGACCGGCAGGTGACAGGATGAAACTGATGAGTGGGTTTACTTGTCCGGCGTTTTCCGTATTATAGTAATAATACAGAGGTCGTACGATGGGGTAACTCTTGTCTGTGGCACTTTCCATTGTGGGCGGCGCAAAGTGTTTGCCGTCATAAGATACGGAAAGTGACTTGACGCGAGGGGAGAGATAAGCCAACCCTACGTACCCTATCGCTCCCTTCGTCTGACTGACGGATTGGATAATGGCTCCGGTGGCGGGCATGGAAAGGCTACTGCTCATATAATTTTTATTTTTGAGAACGCTTTCCTTGAAAAACTCATAGGTGCCCGAAGATGTTTCACGGGAATATACTACGATTTTACGATCATCTCCACCCACTTGCTTCCAGTTTGTTATTTTTCCCCGGAAGATATCTTCCAGTTGTTGGCGTGTCAGTTGTTTCACGGGGTTGGAAGGGTGTACCACGACGGCGAGGGCATCGTAGGCGACGATTACTTCTTCTACTTCCTTGCCTGCGGACTTTACTTTCATTTTCTCGCTGAACTTGATGGGGCGGGATGCCATGGCGATATCCGTTGTTCCGTCCAATAAAGCGGAAATACCCACGCCGGTACCGCCACCCGTGACGGTAATCCGGGCATCGGGATTGAGCGCCATAAACCTTTCAGCGGTCTGTTGTGCTACGGGGAGTACGGTGTCGCTGCCTTTAATACGCTGTGCTTGCATGCTGCTTGCAGCTAATGTCAGGAGTAGGATAATACTTATTCTTTTCATAATAGGTATTGTTTATAATTACTTTATGTAGTAAACTAATGATAGTATAACAACCTTCATACTACTCTTTTTGTTTATTCTCTGCAAATAAAGCAATCGTGTATTACGATGCTATTACAAAGCTTGTGTTTTTGCGGGTTGTAACGCTTTTGTAATATGTTTGAAACATTTCTTTCAAATGTTAGTCACACTCTCTTAACATCGGCCCCGTTTCTTTGCATGCAGAATATCAACAGGTATTTATGAAGAAACTTTTTGAAAAAATAGTAGAAGGTATATTGGCTTGCAGTGGTTTCGTAACAAGCATTACCATTGTGCTTATCATCCTGTTTCTCTTTTCCGAGGCGTTGGGATTGTTCAACAGCCGGGTGATTGAAGAGGGATATGTATTGGCATTGAATAAAGATAATAAGGTTACTGAGCTGACACCGGCTCAGATAAAAGATGTTTTCGACGAGGAAATAACAAACTGGAATGAGGTCGGAGGGCAGGATATGCCTATCCGGCTTTTCCGTTTGGAGGATATCACCCAGTATTATACCGAAGAAGAACTGGGACCTTCTTATGAACACGCCGGAGCAAGAATTACCGAGTTGGTGGAGCGTACACCGGGCATCATTGCTTTTGTGCCGCAACAGTTTATTGTCCGGCAAGACTCCGTACACTTGTTGCGCGATAATACGATTTCAGTGAAAGACGTCTTTGCCGGTGCCGAATGGTTTCCTACGGCTACACCTGCCGCGCAATTTGGCTTTTTGCCACTGATAACGGGTACATTATGGGTGAGTCTTTTTGCCATTCTAATTGCTCTTCCGTTCGGCCTTTCGGTAGCTATCTATATGTCCGAAGTGGCAAATCCTAAGGTACGCAATTTGTTGAAGCCGATAATTGAGTTGCTGAGTGGTATTCCGTCAGTGGTATATGGCTTCTTCGGATTGATAGTCATTGTGCCGCTCATACAGAAAGTGTTCGACTTGCCGGTTGGCGAAAGCGGTCTGGCGGGAAGCATCGTATTGGCAATAATGGCATTGCCCACGATTATTACTGTGACAGAAGATGCCATGCGCAACTGTCCCCGTGCCATGCGTGAAGCCAGTCTGGCATTGGGAGCTTCGCAATGGCAAACTATATATAAGGTGGTGATACCCTATTCTGTATCGGGCATCACTTCCGGAGTAGTGCTGGGTATCGGACGCGCCATCGGAGAAACGATGGCGGTATTGATGGTGACAGGCAATGCGGCTGTTATACCGCATACCATTCTGGAGCCGTTGCGCACCATTCCCGCTACGATTGCAGCGGAACTGGGAGAGGCACCTGCCGGAGGAGCTCATTATGAAGCTTTATTCCTTCTGGGAGTAGTATTGTTCTTTATCAGTTTGCTGATCAACTTCACGGTGGAAGCTGTATCGGCCCGGAAAAGATAGTGTTTTACAGAGAAAAGTAAAATGAGTATGATAGATAGGAAACATCTTTCGCAACGCATTGCATTCGGTACATTCCGTTTGCTGAGCCTGACGGTGGTAGGGATACTCTTTGCCATTCTCGGCTTTATTATATATAAAGGTATAGGAGTTATCAGTTGGGAGTTTCTGACTACCGCGCCAGGACGGCATGACGGCAGGTGGTATTTGGCCTGCCATCGTCGGCACATTCTATCTGATGATAGGCAGTGCCCTGTTTGCCTTTCCGGTGGGAGTAATGAGTGGTATCTATATGAATGAATACGCTCCGAAGGGCTGGATCGTCCGTTTTATCCGCATGATGACGAATAATCTGAGTGGGATACCCTCCATTGTCTTTGGTCTTTTCGGTATGGCCCTGTTCGTTAACTATATGGGGTTTGGCGATAGTATCCTTGCCGGCTCTCTTACATTGGGATTGCTCTGCGTGCCTTTGGTGATCCGTACTACCGAAGAAGCGCTGAAAGCTATTCCCGATACTCTGCGTGAAGGAAGCCGGGCTTTGGGAGCTACCAAATTGCAAACCATCTGGCATGTGATTCTGCCAATGGCCATGCCGAATGTGATAACAGGGCTTATTCTTGCTTTGGGACGTGTTTCCGGTGAGACCGCACCCATCCTGTTTACTTGTGCCGCTTATTTTCTTCCTCAGTTGCCCACAAGTATCCTCGATCAGTGCATGGCATTGCCTTATCATCTATATGTTATTTCTACTAGTGGTACGGATATGGAAGCTCAGCTTCCGCTGGCTTATGGCACTGCTTTGGTTTTAATAATAATCATTCTCTTTGTAAATCTTCTGGCAAATGCCTTACGGAAGTATTTTGAGAAGAAAGTAAAGATGAACTAACGGGAATAATAAACAGTAAATGAAATGATTGGTAAAATAGAAGCAAATGATGTAAACTTCTGGTATGGTGACTTTCATGCTCTGAAAGGTATCAGTATGTCGATAGAAGAACGTTCGGTGGTAGCCTTTATCGGTCCTTCGGGATGCGGTAAGTCCACTTTCCTGCGGTTATTCAACCGTATGAACGATCTGATTCCCAATACTCGCCTGACAGGTGAAATCCATATTGACGGAAAGGATATCTACGGAAAAGATGTCCAGGTGGATGAGCTCCGTAAGAAAGTAGGTATGGTGTTCCAGCGTCCTAATCCTTTTCCTAAAAGTATTTTCGAGAATGTGGCGTATGGCCTTCGGGTGAACGGGGTGACGGACAATAGTTTTATCCGCCAGCGTGTGGAAGAGTCCTTGAGGGGTGCCGCCTTGTGGGAAGAAGTAAAGGATAAGTTGAAAGTTTCCGCTTATGCACTTTCCGGCGGACAACAGCAACGCCTTTGCATAGCCCGCGCCATGGCTGTGTCTCCCTCCGTATTGCTGATGGACGAGCCGGCTTCTGCGCTCGATCCTATTTCTACGGCTAAAGTAGAGGAGCTTATTCACGAGTTGAAAGAACAGTATACAATTGTTATCGTTACACACAATATGCAGCAGGCTGCGCGCGTTAGTGATAAAACAGCATTCTTCTATTTGGGGCAAATGGTGGAATTTGACGATACCAAGAAGATATTTACGAACCCCGAGAAGGTGGAGACTCAGAACTATATTACGGGCCGTTTTGGATAGGCATTTGTTTCATTGCTTGAAACTCTGAGTTTCTCGGCGTGAAACCAACAGTTTCAAAGGATGAAACTAAGAGTTTCACGGCATGAAACCGGGAGTTTCACACAGAGAAACTAAAGGTGGCTCGCTGCAAGACTCAAAAGAGTGACAGGTTTCCTCTAATTAATCATATAAGTAATCTTAAAATAGAAATTTATGGTAAAGTTTATCGAATCGGAACTCGTCTTACTTAAAAAGGAAATAGACGAAATGTGGACCTTAGTATATAACCAGCTCGACCGGGCAGGGGAGGCAGTCTTGACTTTCGACCGCGAACTGGCGCAGCAAGTGTTGGTGCGCGAACGTCGCGTGAATGCCTTGGAATTGAAAATAGACAGTGACGTAGAAGATATTATTGCCCTGTACAATCCCGTAGCCATTGATCTGCGTTTTGTGCTTGCCATGCTGAAGATCAATACAAACCTGGAACGGTTGGGGGACTTTGCCGAAGGTATAGCCCGTTTCGTGCTGAACTGTAAAGAGCCTGTCCTCGATCCGGACCTTTTGAAGCAATTACGTTTGGAAGAAATGCAGGCGCAAGTACTTGCCATGCTGGAACTTGCCAAAAAGGCTCTTCAGGAAGAGAGTCAGGATCTGGCAACTTCAGTCTTTGCTAAAGACAATTTGTTGGATGAAATTAATGCTGAAGCTACTACGATTCTGGCAGGTTATATTGCTAAACATCCGGACAGTGTTCTTCCTTGCCTGAACCTGGTAAGTGTCTTCCGTAAGTTGGAGCGTTCCGGCGACCATATTACCAATATTGCCGAAGAAATAGTCTTCTTTATCGATGCGAAAGTGTTAAAACATAGCGGAAAAACGGACGAACATTATCCTTTAAGCAAGAAATGAGTTCTTTTTTAGGTAAAATTTAGCGTTTGTTAGAAAAATGCTATATATTTGTCCATTGAAAACGATTGCGGATGTGGAAAGGCTATAGAAGTGGTAATAAAACCAAAGAAATTTCAAAAAGATGTTATAAGACATGTTTTTTAATTTGGTAAGTAACCTGAAAAGCCGCTATATTTGCAGCGTTATCCTGAAAACAATCTTTTTACCTTAAAAAAAAACTAATACCTATTGAAAACTGAAAAATGGGGCTTTGTGAAAAGCTCCATTTTTTTTGTACTTATATTCCCCTTATTTCGTATCTTTGGAGAAGATAAGCTGCATCTCGGCAGAACTTTTTCATGCAAGCATGAAAATTCTGCGATCAATTTGCATTATCTTTGTGTTCTCCAAATAAGGAATTATAAATCATTAAATCGTAAACTGAATTATGTTTTCCGGAATAGTAGAAGAATGTGCCACTCTTGTGGCATTGGTAAAAGAACAAGAGAACGTACACTTCACGTTCAAGTGCTCATTTGTAAATGAATTGAAGATAGACCAGAGTGTATCTCATAACGGTGTATGCCTCACGGTAGTCAGCATGACAGAGGATACCTATACGGTTACAGCCATGAAGGAAACATTGGAGCGCTCCAATCTCGGGTTGTTGAACGTAGGAGACAAGGTGAATGTAGAGCGCAGCATGATGATGAACGGTCGCCTTGATGGACATATCGTGCAGGGGCATGTAGATCAGACTGCCACCTGCATCAGTGTAGAAGATGCCGAAGGAAGTTATTACTTCACTTTCCGGTATGCTTTCGATAAGGAGATGGCAAAGCGGGGATACATTACTGTGGACAAAGGCTCTGTAACGGTGAATGGTGTCAGTCTGACTGTGTGTAATCCAACGGACGATACTTTCCAGGTAGCTATCATTCCTTATACTTTCGAATATACCAATTTTCACGATATCAAAGTTGATAGCGTAGTGAACATTGAATTTGACATTATCGGCAAATATATCAGCCGGATGCTCCAGTTTAAATAATAGTTCACCACAGATTGCACAAATAGTACAGAAATATTGTCCTTTTATAATCAGTGTTTATCCGTGTAATCTGTGGTGCAATAAAAACATATATCAAATGGACTTTTTACAATTAGTAGCCTCCCGTCAGAGTGACCGTGCTTATGATATGACACGTCCTGTAGAGCCCGAGAAACTGGAACGGATACTGGAAGCTGCCCGTCTGGCCCCATCGGCTTGTAATGCGCAACCGTGGAAGTTTGTCGTAATCAATGATCCGGAACTTTCCGTTAAGGTAGGCAAAGCTACTGCCGGACTGGGGATGAATAAATTTGCTAAGGATGCCCCCGTTCATATTTTGGTTGTGGAAGAATCGATGAATGTCACTTCATTTCTGGGTGCAAAGATTAAGGATAAGTATTTCCCTTTGATAGATATAGGTATTGCCACTGCTCATATCACTTTAGCTGCCGAGAGTGAGGGATTAGGTTCTTGTATTCTTGGCTGGTTTGATGAGAAAGAGATTAAGAAGCTGACCGGTATTCCATCTTCTAAGCGCTTGCTATTGGTTATCACCATCGGCTACTCTGTAAAAGAGAAGAGAAAGAAGGCGAGGAAACCGAAGGAAAAGGTGGTTTCTTACAATAAATACTGATTCAGTGATAAAGGGTTAGTGATAAGTGATTAACAGATTGCGCTATGACACCGCATGGTACTAATCACTTATCACTAACCCTCTAAAATTAAAGATCTTTCAGTAGCACATGGCTTGCGCTCTTATAATATTCTTCCCGTGCATTCATTAATACTTCCCATTGTTCGCTGAACTCCTTGTCCTTATCTATTTTGAAATCCTCCGAACCATGTGTGTCCAGTCTGTCTAACAACAGTGCGACGTTCATCTTATTGATATCCATGGAGGGTTGATAGCCGATATCTTCATTGTTTTCGTCTACTACTTCATGCAATAGATTTATTTCTTGTAACTCATATAGAATCTGGTGTGTCAACCGGATTGGTATCTGACACTCTTCGGATATTTCTTCTGCTGTATATGGTTTTGCATTCTCCTCAAATCTTTTGGCAATGAGGGACATGATAAGGATAGCCACGAAATCCCGATACCTCCGGCTGATATTTTTGGTGTCTTTGTCAAAACTGAAGTTCCGTATGTTTTGTCCCGCATACGTCAGTTCTGCACCAAACAGGCAGATTGTCCACGATATTTGTAACCATAGCAGGAATAGGGGAAGGGCGGCGAAACTACCATAAATAGCATTGTAACGCGATACCCACAACTGACCACTGATGTATAGAAACTGGAATGCCTGGTGTGCCGTTCCTGCAAGAACCCCGGCAATGAGCGCATGCTTGAACTTTACTTTAGTATTAGGCATATAGATGTATAGTCCTGTAAACATGAACCAGGTCAAGGCAAAAGGTATGAGGCGGATCAGGAATTTCAGAATAGGAGCAAGCAGTACAAAATCTTCAATGTACTTCAGCGTTGTACTCATGAAGATGGAGAGACCACCCGAAATTACAATCAAGATAGGCATCAGCAGGAACATAGAGAAATAGTCCGTAATTTTACGGTACATACTTCGTGCCTTTTTTATTTGCCAGATGCGGTTGAAGGTTATTTCAATATTGGTGATCAGGTTGATAACCGTCCATAGCAACATAATTAAACCTACTCCGATAAATATGCCGCTTTTAGTTTCAGAAAGATAAGAGTCTACGAATTGGAGGATGACTTCTGTGGTCTGGTTATGCCCTCCGAATCCCATTCGCACCTGATTCTCCATCAGATTGGAGAAGCCGAATCCACGTGCTATGGCAAATAATATGGCAAGTATAGGGACAATGGCAAGCAAAGTGCTATAAGTCAGTGCAGAGGCATTGTTTACTAGTCTGTCCTTGGTGAAGCGGTTGATACATAAATAAATGGTTTTGATTATATTGTAGAGGGAAAAAGTCGTTTTGGTGACTTCATCCTCTGTAATACGCCAGATGTCGTATGTAAGAAATTTCCAAAGAGCAGTAATACGTTTATTCATAATCAATGAAGAATTAGGAATGAAGAATTATGAATATAGAACGGAGAACTCTATCAAATTGTTGTATCATGCAGAAATTCTTCATTCCTCATTCTCTGTTCTTAAATTAAAAAAAAGCAGTCGGTCTGTAAGCCGGGTTCTGTTCTCTGTTTTCAGGAAGAAATCTTCATTATTCATTCATCATTCTTCATTCAGCAAAGTGTCTGTCATTTATCTGAGCCGCATGTCACCATACAGGCTTTAGCGGTCTACCCTCCGACATGGAGCGAGCAACTCTCATAGCGTCGGTTTACATGACCTTACAACTCCCAAGACGCACAGCCCTTGTGTCACCACAAGACTGGTAGGCTCTTACCCTACCTTCTCACCCTTACCTATGCCCAAGGACACCGGCGGTTATTTTCTTCTACGTTACTCTACCCTCGCGGACAGCTTTCTGTTAGGAAGTAGGATGCTCTATGTTGCCCGGACTTTCCTCATACGCCGAAGCGTAAGCGACAGACCGACCGGCTGCTTTTGTCCGGCAAAGATACGATTTTTATGCCAGCGGACACAGAAACTTGTAGAGTTTTTGTGTAAGGGAGGGCTTTTTCCGTATCTTCTCCATAATTATAGATACGGACCTGGTACGGACCGGATGCGGGGTAGATAACCTCCGGATAGCTTCCTTTTCTAAACACTTTCTTAATATTCCTGAAAATATATAACCAAAGTAGAAATTATTTCTAACTTTGCTAACACTTAATAACCCCCAAATCATTTTAGCTAATGAAGAAACTTATTCCTATCGTATCCCTGTTCCTTTTTGCTTCGTTGTATTCGGTAGCTTCGGAAATCGGGGACAGGACTATTCCTGCGGATGTAGCACAGTTGTCCGACAGCTTGAAGCGTCAGTATGCTCCTGATAAACGGGTAGCACTCTTTGATGTAGATTATTCCTTTTCCGGTAAAAATGTGATGTTACGTGGTGTGACTACTTCGGCCGAGGCGAAAGCTGCATTACTGAACGGGCTGTCGAAAGCTGACTATCAAGTAATGGACTGCTTACAGGTATTGCCGGATGAGGCTGCACTGGAAGGAAAAACTTATGGTATCATAAATGTATCGGTGTCCAATCTTAGGGTTGATCCTGACTTTTCATCCGAAATGATGACCCAGGGATTGATGGGAATGCCTGTCCGCGTATTACAGCGCGACGGTTGGTATCGCATTCAGACACCGGATAATTATATCGCTTGGATACATCGTGTAGGTATTCATCCGGTAACGAAAGAAGAACTTCATGCTTGGAACACAGCAGAGAAGATTGTGGTGACTTCTCATTATGGGTTTGTGTATTCTGAGCCCAATCAGTCTTCGCAGACTGTTTCGGATGTAGTTGCAGGCAATCGCTTGAAGTGGGAGGGAACGAAAGGTGAATTCTATAAGGTTGCATATCCTGACGGGCGGACCGGTTATATTTCCAAATCTATCTCCATGCCGGAAAAGAAATGGCGTGCCGCTTTGAAACAGGATGCTGCCAGCATTATTCGCACGGCACATACGCTGATGGGAGTTCCGTATCTTTGGGCAGGCACTTCTTCCAAAGGAATAGATTGCAGTGGCTTCATGCGTACCATTCTTTTCATTCATGATATCATCATTCCCCGAGATGCTTCACAGCAAGCGTATGTAGGCGAGCATATTGATATCGCTCCTGATTTCAGCAACCTGCAACCGGGCGACTTGATCTTCTTCGGACGTAAAGCTACGGCAGATCGAAAAGAACGTGTGGTGCATGTGGGAATGTATATTGGCAATAAACGTTTCATTCATTCGCAAGGTGATGTACACGTCAGTAGTTTTGATTCTGCCGATGAGCTTTTTGACGAATATAACCTCGGACGCCTTCTGTTTGCTACGCGCGTGCTACCTTATATAAATAAGGAAGCATCCTTGAATACTACGGAAACGAATCCTTATTATAAATAATAAAGTTACGAACTACAAGCTACAAGTAGCAATGCTCTCATTCTGCAAAGCTCTTGTAGCTTGTGGCTCCGTAGCTAGTAGCTCCTAACTTAAAAACAAATATTATGCAAAACAGAAGAGATTTCCTGAAAACAGCTGCTTTTGCCGCATTGGGCTCCGGTGTGGTTATCAATGATGTATTTGGAGGAGAAAGCGCTCCAAAACTGTTCAATATCAATAAAAGTGGTGTGAATGCCAGGATGAAATTGCGCTTCTTTCCATATGAGTTGAAGTTGCGTCATGTTTTTACAGTGGCTACTTACTCACGCACTACCACTCCTGATGTACAGGTAGAGATTGAATACGATGGTGTTATCGGTTATGGTGAAGCTTCCATGCCGCCTTATTTACAGAAAGAACTGGGTACGATGGAAAGTGTACTGGCTTTCCTGAAAAAAGTTCAGGATATCATCGGACAGTTTTCCGATCCTTTCCAATTGGAGGATATTCTCGCTTATGTAGATAAGCTTTCACCGGGAGATGCTGCCGCTAAAGCTGCTGTAGATATTGCTTTGCACGACCTTGTGGGCAAATTGCTGAGAGCTCCGTGGTATAAGATATGGGGATTGGATAAGGAAAAAGCTCCTTCGACCACTTTTACCATTGGTATCGATACGCCGGATGTGGTACGAGAAAAAACGAAGGAATGTGCCGAGCAATTCAATATTCTCAAAGTAAAACTGGGGCGTGAGAATGATAAAGAGATGATTGAAACAATCCGTTCGGTGACCGACCTGCCTATTGCCGTCGATGCCAATCAAGGTTGGACGGATAAGCATTATGCCATTGATATGATACAATGGCTGAAAGAAAAAGGGATTGTCATGATTGAGCAGCCGATGCCTAAAACCCAGTTGGATGATATTGCCTGGGTGACACAACAGAGTCCGTTGCCTATCTTTGCTGATGAATCTTTGCAGCGTTTGAGTGATGTGGCCGGTCTGAAAGGTGCATTTCATGGCATCAATATCAAGTTGATGAAATGTACCGGTATGCGTGAAGGCTGGAAGATGGTGACATTAGCACGTGCTTTGGGTATGAAAGTGATGGTGGGCTGTATGACGGAAACATCCTGTGCTTGCTCTGCTGCTGCCCAGTTTTCTCCTGCGGTTGACTTTGCTGATCTGGATGGCAATCTGCTTATTGCCAACGACCGTTTCAAGGGAATGGAGGTCGTAAAGGGCAAGATCACGTTACCAGATTTGCCTGGCATCGGAGTTGTGAAACTGTAAGGATCCTGAATCGTAATTCAATTTCCGTTCTCAATTATCATCTATAAATTAGCTTATTATGAAAAAAGTATTGTATGCTGCTGCCTTGCTTTTCCTTGTAACTGCCTGTACTCCAAAACCGGAAAGCAAGCCCTATACTTGGGAAGATGATCTGCACCAACGCCTCCTCACTGATTTCTCTCGTACGGAAGATGAAGTGAAAGAGTATATTCGTAAGTATATCCCTGATGTTTCCGATGAGCAGATGTGCCAATGGGAAGCCTCCAAAGCATTGGAGTGTATGACTCTGAATGGTGAGAAGCGTTATTTCCGTAATGCCGCACCTAATTTATTCCGTGTAGACTCTGTCTGCTATCAGATAAAGGCTGCCAAAGATGGCGTCTCCTTCAGTGGCAGTGAAAAAGTAAATATGGAGAACCTGCCCGAAATCATTGCGAGTGTGAAAAAGAGTGGTAATCCTATCACTGCTCCCAAACGAATGCGAATCACCTATACGCTCACGGTAGACAGTAATGCCGTTCCTGCCGGAGAGCTCGTCCGTTGCTGGCTTCCTTACCCACGTACCGACCAGTCACGTCAGCAAGATGTAAAATTCATCTCTGCCAGCGAATCCAAGTATACTTTATCCCCACAGGATTGCCTTCATAGCACTCTCTATATGGAAAAACGTGCAGTGCAAGATCAACCAACCGTATTCTCTGAAAGTTTTGAGTATACAGCTAATGCTGAATGGCATAATTTGAAACCGAAAGATATTCAGCCCTATGATACAACTTCTTCTATATATAAGGAATATACGGCTGAACGCGAGAAGCATGTCATTTTCTCACCACGTATGCGCGAACTTGCTGCCAAATTGACAGCTGGGGAAACCAATCCTTTGTTGAAAGCTAAACGCATCTTCCGTTGGGTGAATGATAACTTTCCTTGGGCTTCTGCCCGGGAATATTCTACTATAGAAAATATTCCCGAATACGTGTTAGATAATCATAAAGGTGATTGTGGGCAGGTTAGTTTGCTGTTTATTACGCTTTGTCGTATCAGTGGTATTCCTGCCCATTTCCAGAGTGGTTTTATGATGCATCCTAAAGCATGGAACCTGCACGACTGGGCGGAAATCTATTTTGAAGGCATTGGCTGGGTTCCTGTAGACCAATCATTTGGCATCCCTACTTTTGCCCGTAATGCGGATGAAGAATATTTCTTCTTGGGTGGCATTGACTCCTGGCGTATGATAGTCAACAGTGATTACGGTATGCCGCTGATACCCGAGAAAAAATATCCTCGTAGTGAAACGGTGGATTTCCAGCGTGGTGAAGTGGAATGGGAGGGAGGTAACCTTTATTTTCCGAAGTGGGATTATCACATGGATATAGAATATCTCGATAATTAAAGAGGTACTTTTCCCTGAAAACAGACCATCTATTTTAAACGGATAGATGGTTTGTTTGATTTTAACGCCTATCTGCCTTATTTTCACGTCAGTAAACGTGCATAAATGTAAAATTGTCAGGTTCTGTCGTTAACCGCTGTTAAGCCCCAAAAGTTCACTGTTAAAAGAGAACAAAAAAGAGTGACAAGCGGAATAAGTGAACGATTTTTGTCGTTATTTTAACGTCGAAATGTTAAACAAAACTTGAATATTAACAATTAAAAGAATAGAAAATTAGTATGAAACAGACAACAAAAAACATTCTCGGGGTTGCAGCTATCGTACTTCTCAGCTCAGGAGTAGCAGGTTTAACCACCTATAAGATGCTGCAAAAAAATATGCCTGCTGATAGTACCAGTGCATTCAATGAAATGTTCCAGCAAAATCCGAACGTACGTTTGGCCTCTTATAATGCCGTTGATGCGCAACCAGTAGATTTGACGCAAGCAGCAGAAAATTCAGTTCACGCTGTGGTGCATATTCGTTCTACTCAGACTTCCAAAGTTCAGGAAGTAGAAGTTAGAGATCCGTTCTCTGATTTCTTCGGTGAATTTTTCGGTGGTCGGGGCGGTACGCAAAGACGTCAGGTACAGACCCCTGAACGTACAGGCTTTGGTTCCGGCGTTATCATCTCTAAAGATGGATATATCGTAACGAACAATCACGTAATTGCAGGTGCAGATGAAATCAGTGTGACGTTGAATGACAATCGTCAGTTTAAAGGACGTATTATTGGTACGGATGAAGAGACAGACTTGGCTCTAATCAAGATAGAAGGTGATGATTTTCCAACTATTCCGGTAGGTGATTCTGATGCACTGAAAGTTGGTGAATGGGTGCTTGCAGTAGGTAACCCGTTTAATCTGACTTCTACGGTGACTGCGGGTATTGTCAGTGCTAAAGCACGCTCTTTAGGCATGGGTCAGCAAACTGGTAAACAGAGTATCGAGTCGTATATTCAGACTGATGCTGCAATTAATCAAGGTAATAGTGGTGGTGCATTGGTAAATGCTCAAGGTGAATTGATTGGTATCAACGCTGCTCTTTTCTCTCCGACTGGATCAAATACAGGTTATGGTTTTGCCATTCCTACCAGTATTATGAAGAAAGTGGTTGCTGATTTGAAGCAGTTCGGTACGGTACAACGTGTGAAATTGGGTGTGAGTGTAACAGCACTTACTGAAGAGCCGGGTGACACACAGGTTGCTGATAAAGCTGGTAAGAAGTTGAGTGATATAAAGAAAGAAGCTAGAGAAAAATATGGTGTTATTGATGGTCTTTGGGTACGTGAAATCGTAGAAGGAAGTTCTGCTTCAGGTTCTGATATTAAAGTTGATGATGTAATCATTGGCATGGATGGTAAGGCTATTCATAAATTTGCTGACTTGCAGGAAATCTTGGCAAAACATCGTCCGGGAGATAAGGTACAAGTGAAGGTGATGCGTGATAAGAAAGAAAAGAATATAGAAGTTACGCTGAAGAATGAACAAGGTACTACGAAGATTGTGAAGAATGCCGATATGGATATTCTTGGTGCCGCATTCCGCCCTGTACCCGATGAATTGAAAAAACAATTGAATCTGGGTTATGGTCTTGAAGTAACGGGTGTTAGCAATGGTAAGATGGCAGAAGGTGGCGTCCGTAAAGGTTTCATTATCCTAAAAGTGAATAATGTACCGATGAAGACTGTGGAAGACTTGGAGAAAGTGATGAAAGAAGCTGCTAAGACTCAGGAACAGGTTTTGTTTATTACAGGTATGTTCCCCTCTGGAAAACGTGGCAGCTATGCAGTAAGTGTCGCTCAGGATTAATGGCTGGCATCGCTAAATTGTAGATTGTACATGTGAATAGGTAAGAAGATTGTAATATTAGCTAACAAAGAAGAAAAAGGATGTCGACAACTAACTTGTCGGCATTCTTTTTGTTTATATTGTATAGTGAATAAGATAAAAAAGTTAGGGCAAGTTTGCTTGTAACAAAATAATTTGTCGTAACTTTGCAACCCAAATCTGTTTTAGAAGAATGAGACAACTTAAGATTACAAAAAGTATCACTAACAGAGAGAGCGCTTCTCTTGACAAGTATTTGCAGGAAATCGGTCGCGAAGACCTCATAACTGTCGAGGAGGAGGTAGAGCTCGCTCAACGCATCCGCAAGGGTGACCGTATCGCACTGGAGAAGTTGACACGTGCCAATCTGCGTTTCGTTGTATCTGTGGCCAAGCAGTACCAGAACCAAGGTTTGAGTTTGCCCGACTTGATTAACGAGGGTAATTTAGGACTGATCAAGGCCGCCGAAAAGTTCGATGAAACACGTGGTTTCAAATTCATCAGTTATGCAGTATGGTGGATACGTCAGTCCATTTTGCAGGCTTTGGCAGAGCAGTCGCGTATCGTGCGTCTTCCGTTGAATCAGGTAGGCTCGCTGAATAAAATCAGCAAAGCATTCTCCAAGTTCGAACAGGAAAATGAACGTCGCCCGTCTCCCGAGGAGTTGGCAGATGAACTGGAAATCCCTGTTGATAAAATCTCCGATACGCTGAAGGTATCCGGACGCCACATTTCGGTGGACGCACCTTTTGTAGAAGGAGAAGACAACAGCTTGCTGGATGTGTTGGTGAACGACGACTCTCCTATGGCGGATCGCTCTTTGGTGAACGAGTCTCTTGCGAGGGAAATTGATAGAGCACTTTCTACGTTAACCGATAGGGAAAAAGAAATCATACAGATGTTTTTCGGTATCGGACAACAAGAAATGACATTAGAAGAAATCGGCGACAAATTCGGTTTAACCCGTGAACGTGTACGCCAGATTAAGGAAAAAGCAATTAGAAGATTAAGACAAAGTAATCGTAGTAAATTGCTCAAGTCTTATTTAGGATAAGTAAGAAATATCAATTTCCGACAAATAGAAGGAATTAAAAACCGGTAGGTCATGATCTGATCACCGGTTTTTTTGTTATCATTATTATAAAAGTGAAGATAAGCTGTATCTCAGCATAAAAAATGAATGAATCTTTTTATTTTGCTCCGGTTTGCATTATCTTTGTCGCCAACAATATATAATAAAAAACAGATTATGAAATACGTTCGTATACTTTTTGCTGTAGCTTTAGTTTTTATGGTATGTTCAGCATTCTCATTCAAGAAGGGTAAAGGAGAAAAAGCTGTGTATGCATTTGGTGTTGCTGCCTCTTTCAACGACACAGTAGTGTATTTTACTGATATTCAGGTGTTGGACAGTGTGAAGCTGGATAAGGGTGGCTTCTTGCCTAAGCGTGATCTTTATACGTATCAGTTGAAGAATTATTTGGAATATGATTTGAAATCTCTTGATTATACGTGTATGATCTACTTTTCTGAAAACAAGAAGAAGTTAGAAAAGGAGGCTGCAAAAGTGAAGAGCAAGTATAAGAAGAATAAAACGATAGTATTGATGCCTATTGCTCCTGAAGCTTTCCGATTCAAGAAGCCGGAAGAGTAATTTGCTTTATTTCCTTAAGAACTTAAGGAATTTACTTAAATAATAGACCGTAGTCATGAAAACGAAACTTTACTTCTTTTTGTGGGTTTGTCTTTCTACATTGCTGATTGCATGTGTTGACGATGATATAGAACCGGATGTTGTTCCTGTAACAGGTGTGTCATTGAATAAGACTGCCCTTGCGTTAGATGAAGGGGAAAGTGAGAGTTTGATAGCTACTGTTATTCCGGATAATGCTACAAACAAAAAGGTTACCTGGAAATCTAGCGATACTAGTGTGGCTACGGTGAATGCAAGTGGAAAAGTGACAGCCCAGGCAACTGGAACTGTAGTTGTAGTGGTGATTACGGAAGATGGTGCGGAGGTTGCAACATGTACTGTTACTTGTGGTGATGGGGCTGTGGAACCTGAGATACCTGTAACCGATGTTGCATTGAATAAAAGCACTCTTTCACTAATAGAAGGGCAAAGTGAAAGCTTGCAAGTCATCATTACGCCGGACGATGCTACAAACAAAAAAGTCGCCTGGGTTTCGAATGACGAAAGTGTAGCGATGGTTGATGTAAATGGTAAGGTTACGGCTTTAAAGGCCGGAAGTACTACCATTGTAGCTGTAACAGAGGATGGTGCGATGACTGCTTCCTGTAAAGTGACTGTTGAGCCGGCTGCGCTTCTCAAAGGAACTCGTACGATTCTTGCATATATTGCGGCGGATAATACCCTTGCTTCATTTGCTTCTTTGGATTTAGCGGAGATGAAAGCGGGTATGGCGAAAGTTCAAGATTCTAATGTGCATTTTCTGGTTTATATAGATGATGGTAAATCTCCTCGTCTACTTGAGCTGAAGAATGAAAAGGGGGCAGTAGTGGAAACGGTAGTGGAAACTTATGGAAGTCGTAACTCTGTAGGTGTATCTGAAACGCAGGAAGTTTTTGCAAAAGTCTTTTCGAATTCCAAATATCAGGCTGACAGTTATGGATTGGTTTATTGGTCACATGGTGATGGGTGGCTACCTTATCCGTTGCGTGCTGGTACTCGTTGGGTAGGCCAGGATAAAGGTAATGGTGATAACAGAATGAATATCTCTGAATTTGTTGAGATATTAAAGTCTGCTCCTCATTTTGATTTTATATTGTTCGATGCTTGTTTCATGCAAGCAGTGGAGGTTGCCTATGAGTTGCGTGATTATACGGATTATTGTATAGGTTCTCCGACTGAAATTCCAGGTCCTGGTGCTTCGTATGATGCAGTTGTTCCCGCTATGTTTTCTGCTGAGAATGCGGCAGTGAATATTGCTAAGGCTTATTATGAACCTTATGCGGCTAAATATGATGAAGGTAAAGGCTTGTCAAATAGTAATTGGACAGCGGGTGCCTCTGTGTGTGCGCTGAGAACAGATAAATTGGTTGATCTGGCAAGAATAACGAAACAGGTTTTGTCTGGATCAGTTGATAATGCGCAATTGCGCAGTTTGATTTTTGATTATGATAAACGTCGTGGTTCTGATGGATTTCAGGATGGTCATGTAGGTTATTATGATATGGCAAATATGATGAAAAAAATCACTGTTAATGGTGGTTATCTAACGTGGAGGCAGGCTTTTGATGCCGCTGTAGTATATTGGGCGACTACTTCTATGAACTTTTCTGGTGTTATCCAGAAAATGTTTTCTATGGAAGGCACTAATGGAGTGTCCTGCTATATTCCTTCAGTATCTAATACAGTTACTGATAAAGCATATCGCTCTACTGAGTGGTATACATCCGCCGGCTTTGCCGCATTAGGCTGGTAATATTTTCTTTTTAATATATAAGTGTGGTGTTTGAGCCTGTAAATTAGCCTCAAACCAGATGTCTGTGTCTCTTCTTATGCGCCTAAATTAAGGGTATATGAACTTTCTCTCTTTGAATATGTAGTATGTTTCTAATGGACTTAATGTGCGCTATTTTGTTGTTGTATTGTGATTTAACATTATTTTCCATTGGAAATTATTTTGTTTTAGAAAATATTCTTTTCTTTGCACTATCAAAACTAAAATAAAGAAGTATGAAGTATATAATTATTGGAGGTGTTGCCGGGGGAGCTACGGCGGCGGCACGTTTAAGAAGAGTTGATGAGAAATCTGATATTCTTTTATTTGAGAAAGGGAAATACATTTCGTATGCAAATTGCGGCTTGCCTTATTATATAGGTGGTGTCATCGCAGAGCGTGAGAAATTGCTGGTGCAAACGCCGACTTCTTTCGGCCAACGCTTTCGTGTAGATGTACGTGTGGAGAATGAAGTTATCGCTATTCATCCTAAAGATAAAACGATTACTGTTCGCACTGCAGATGGTCGCGAATATGAAGAAACCTATGATAAACTTTTGTTGTCTCCGGGTGCTACACCTGTTCGACCACCACTGGAAGGTATCGATTCTGAAGGAATTTTCACTCTCCGTAATGTTGAAGATACCGATCATATAAAGTCTTATCTTACGGAAAACTCCGTAAAGCGAGCGGTTGTAGTAGGTGCGGGCTTTATTGGACTGGAGATGGCAGAAAATTTGCATCATGCCGGAGTTGCCGTATCTGTTGTGGAAATGGGTAATCAAGTAATGGCGCCTATTGATTTTTCGATGGCTGCGCCTGTTCATCAACATTTGATACAGAAAGGTGTGTCGCTCTATCTGGAAGAAGGAGTAACTCATTTCCAGCGTACAGAACAAGGTATTACCGTCTTTTTGAAAAGTGGAAAAACGATTCCGGCAGATATGGTATTGCTTTCTATCGGAGTGCGCCCTGCAACGGCTTTGGCTAAACAAGCCGGACTGAAGATAGGTGAAGCAGGTGGTATCTGGGTAAATGAATATCTGGAAACTTCTGCAAAAGATATTTATGCTGTAGGGGATGCTATTGAATATCCGCATCCATTGACCGGGAAACCGTGGTTGAATTATCTGGCAAATCCGGCTAATCGTCAGGGACGTATTGTGGCTGATAATATGGTATTTGGTAATAAGGTTGCTTACGAAGGTGCTATCGGTACTTCCATCGCAAAAGTATTTGATATGACGGTTGCTTCTACGGGACTTGCTGCTAAGCGTCTGAAGCAATGGGAGATGGAATATCAAAGTTCTGTTACTCATTCGTCTTCTCATGCAGGGTACTATCCGGATGCATTACCCTTGACTTTAAAATTAACATTTCATCCTGTTACGGGAAAATTATATGGCGCGCAGGGTATTGGTTATGAGGGTGTGGACAAACGTATTGACCAGATTGCCGGCTTGATCAAGCGTGGTGGAACGGTATATGACTTGATGGAAACGGAGCATACTTACGCTCCTCCGTTTTCTTCTGCAAAAGATCCTATTGCTATTGCCGGATATGTTGCTTCTAATATTATCAGTGGTGCAATGCCTGTCGTAACTTGGCGAGAACTGGTACAGCATAAGAATGAAGTAATGTTAATAGATACCCGTACGGCTGAAGAATTCTCTTTTGGAACTATTCCGGGAGCAATTAATATTCCGTTGGATGATTTAAGAGAGCGTATGCTCGAAGTTCCTACTGACAAGCCCATTGTATTGTTTTGTGCTGTAGGTTTGCGTGGATATCTGGCACAGCGTATCCTGATGGGAAATGGATATAAGAATGTGCGTAATCTTTCGGGAGGATACAAACTGTATTCTGCTGCGGTTGCTCCGGTACCGGTACCTTCTATAGCGGCTGCTTCAGTTGATGCTCGCGTAACTTTTGGCTCTACTGAAACTTCGGGAACTGTTGTGCAATCCGATTCTATATTATCAGCTGGAGGTTCATCTAAAGAACCATTGAAAATCAATGCCTGTGGTTTACAATGTCCGGGACCTATCATGCAAGTGAAGAAGGCAATGGATACTCTTGAACCGGGAGAACAGGTGGAGATTGTGGCAACTGATGCCGGATTTGCACGTGATGCTTCTGCCTGGTGTGATACGACGGGTAATCGTTTGGTGGGGAGCCATGAGGATAAAGGACGCTATACGGTAGTTATAGAAAAAAGTAATTCGAATATGGTCTGCCCTTCTTCCACCGGAACTGTAGCAGCGGGTAGGGGAAAAACATTGATCCTTTTTAGTGATGATTTGGATAAAGCTTTAGCTACTTTTGTATTGGCAAACGGGGCTGCGGCAACCGGGCAAAAAGTTACGGTATTCTTCACTTTCTGGGGATTAAATGTTTTGAAAAAAGTGCAGAAACCGAAAGTAAAGAAAGATATTTTCGGCAGGATGTTCGGTATGATGCTTCCTTCCAGTTCTTTGAAACTGAAATTGTCTCAGATGAATATGTTCGGTATGGGAAGTCGCATGATGCGCTTTTTAATGAAGCGTAAAGGGGTAGATTCTTTGGAATCACTTCGTTCGCAGGCGCTTGCTCAAGGAGTGGAATTTATAGCCTGTCAGATGTCTATGGACATGATGGGAATCTGTCGTGAAGAGTTGTTGGATGAGGTAACTATCGGTGGTGTTGCAACTTACATGGAGCGCGCAGATAAAGCCAATGTCAACCTTTTCATATAGTTATTTGTTATTTAACAAATAAAGAAGAAAAATATATGGAAGACTTATGTAAAATACGTGATGTTTACCGGGCGATAGCTGAGTTTGAAACCCAATTTATGCAGCAATACAATCTTTCGCTGAATGAAGGAATGTTGCTCTGTACACTTCTGAATACTCCCCGGCTTACTTCCGGGGAAATAGCAGAAGCCTTGGGATTAACTTGTTCTAATACTTCCAAGTTGATACGTTCTGTCGAAGAAAAGAAGTTAATAGCCCGTATTATTGGTAAAGTGGATAAGCGCCAAATGCATTTTTCATTGACTGCAGAAGGAAAAGAACAAATCACTGCGATCAAAAGTACTACTCATGAGATGCCTGAACTCTTACAACAAATAGTGGGTTTGCTGGAAAAATAGAAGATGGAGATAATTTTATCTCCATCTTCAAAAATATTAAAATTTTTCGTGGATTTTGCTTAAGATTGCTTTAATTTGCAGCTAATATATTAAGCATTATAGCAATTGAATATGCAAAAATTATTATCCTTGCCGCCTAATCTTGTGTCGGCATTCTATGAACTGGAAAATGTAGACCGTACGGAATGGTTTTGTACATCTGACCCTATAGGGATGAAACTGGGGTCGGGTGGTGGAACCACTTGGCTTCTGCGGGAATGGTATAGAAACCAACAAACAGAACACTCAACAGAGAAACGTATTCTGCTGCATGCCGGTGGACAAAGCCGCCGCCTCCCTGGATACGCTCCCTCCGGGAAAATATTAACTCCGATACCTGTATTTCGCTGGGCACGTGGACAGAAGTTGGGACAGAATTTATTGTCTTTGCAAGTTCCACTTTATGAGAAAATCATGGAACGGGCACCGGAAAAACTGCGTACTTTGATTGCGAGTGGAGATGTGTATATTCGTGCTGAGAAACCTTTGCAGGAAATACCGGATGCAGATGTGGTATGTTACGGACTTTGGGTAGATCCGGTATTAGCGACACATCATGGAGTGTTTGTTTCTGACCGGAAACAACCGGAAGCATTGGATTTTATGTTGCAGAAACCGTCATTGCAGGAACTGGAGAATCTTTCCAAGACTCATCTCTTCCTGATGGATATAGGAATCTGGTTACTGAGTGATCGGGCTGTAGAGTTATTGATGAAGCGTTCGCTGAAAGATGGCTCGGGTTCTGATTTAAAGTACTATGACTTGTATTCAGATTTCGGTTTATCCCTTGGTAATCATCCACGCATTACTGATGATGAGTTGAATAGGTTGTCTGTAGCTATATTGCCATTACCTGGTGGAGAATTCTACCACTACGGCACGAGTCGTGAACTACTTTCCTCAACTGTTACTTTACAAAATAGGGTGTACGATCAGCGTCAGATCATGCACCGGAAAGTAAAGCCCAATCCTGCAATATTTGTACAGAATGCAGAAGTAGGTATCTCTCTTTCTTCCAATAATGATAACCTTTGGATTGAAAATAGCTTTGTTGGTACATCATGGAAGATAGGTTCCCGGCAAATCATTACGGGAGTACCGGAAAATGACTGGACGTTAGAATTACCGGATGGAGTTTGTATAGATATTGTGCCTCTTGCAGAGAAGCATTGGGCAGTTCGTCCGTATGGTTTCGATGATGTATCTAAAGGAGATATCCGGGATGAAAAAACTTTGTATCTGGGGATTTCCTTCCCTGATTGGTTAGCGGAGCGTGGACTGACTCCGGATGATGTAACTGGAAGAAAAGATGACTTACAGGCTGCCGGAATCTTCCCTGTGGTAGAAGGTGTTGAGCAGATGGGCGCAGTACTTCGCTGGATGACTTCGGAGCCGGAATTGACAGAAGGTAAGGAAATCTGGCTGAACAGTCAACGTCTTTCTGCCGATGAAATCTCAGCGAAAGCTGATTTACGTCAATTATATGCCCAGCGCGAGAGTTTCCGGAAAGGTAATTGGGAATTGCTGGCACGCAATTATGAGAAGAGTGTCTTCTATCAGTTGGATTTGGCTGATGTTGCCGAGGATTTCCATTGTTTGAAGATAGATAAACCGGATGTGTTGCCGGCTGATGCACCTCAGATGCAGCGTATTCATAATCGGATGCTTCGGGCTCAGATAGATAAACTGAACGGAAAAGACTTTCAGAATGATGAAAAAGAGGCTTTCG
>NZ_EQ973488.1:19608-29729 GCF_000158035.1 Bacteroides cellulosilyticus DSM 14838 | reverse complement strand
TCATGGCCCGGTATAACTGCTCTACAAAAATCAGCCGCACCATCTGATGCGAGAAAGTCATTTTAGAAAGGGACATTTTCTCATGTGCTGCCTGATATACTTTGGGTGAGAAACCATACGGTCCACCGATAACAAATACAAGCCGTTTATTTACGGTGTTCATCTTGCGCTTCATATAGTCCGCGAACTCTATGGAGCGCATTTCTTTTCCCCCTTCGTCCAGCAATACAATCACGTCGCCAGGCTGGAATGCCTTGCATATCAATTCCCCTTCTTTTTCTTTCTGAACTTCCATTGAAAGACTTTTCGTATTCTTCAATTCCGGGATAACTTCCATTTCGAAGGATAAGTAGCGTTTAGTACGCTGTACATAGTCGTTAATGGCAGTTATAAAGTGCTGTTCTACAGTTCTTCCTACGACGAGTAATGTTGTTTTCATGCTGCTTACATTCTGATTTGTGCACAAAATTAGCGCTTTTTTATTGTATTTTACAATAAATGCTTACCTTTGCGTATCATTAATACTTGTGATTATGAAAAAACGAGTAGTTTTATTGTTGACCTGCCTCTTCTTATGGGTGTCCTCGATCTTTGCTCAGGACGTACCTGTGGGGGTGGTTGTGGCCTTCAAGAAGGGAAACTCTCAGGAACTAAACAGGTATCTGGGTGATAAGGTGGATCTGATTATCCATAATCGCACGACCAATGCTGACAAGCAAACGGCAGAAGGAACTATGGCTAATTTTTTTGCCGAGAACAAAGTCAGTAGCTTCAATGTGAATCACGAAGGAAAGCGGGATGAATCAAGTTTCATCATCGGCACTTTGGGAACCGCAAATGGAAACTTTCGAGTGAATTGTTTCTTCAGAAAAGTACAGAACAAATATGTTATACATCAAATAAGAATAGATAAAACGAATGAATAAGGAAGAAGAACTGATTGACAGGCTGATAGATCTTGCCTTTGCAGAAGATATAGGTGACGGAGATCATACCACCCTTTCGTGTATTCCCGCTACGGCAATGGGTAAATCCAAACTTTTGATTAAAGAGCCGGGTATTCTGGCTGGTATCGAAGTTGCCAAAGAAGTGTTCCGTCGTTTCGACCCTACTATGAAGGTAGAAGTCTTCATCAATGATGGAGCTGAGGTGAAGCCGGGCGATATAGCAATGGTAGTGGAAGGCAAGGTGCAGTCTCTGTTGCAGACAGAACGCCTGATGCTGAACATTATGCAACGCATGAGTGGCATTGCTACCATGACGCATAAATATGCCGAGAAACTGAAAGGTACGAATACGCGTGTGCTCGATACCCGTAAGACTACTCCTGGTATGCGTATCCTTGAGAAGATGGCTGTAAAGATTGGCGGTGGTGTAAATCATCGTATCGGACTGTTCGACATGATTTTGCTGAAAGACAATCATGTGGATTTTGCCGGAGGCATCGACAAGGCTATCAATCGTGCTAAAGAATATTGCAAGGAAAAAGGTAAAGACCTCAAGATAGAGATTGAAGTACGTAACTTTGATGAATTGCAACAAGTGCTTGATCTTGGTGGCATAGACCGCATCATGTTTGATAACTTCACGCCTGAAATGACAAAGAAGGCTGTGGATATGGTAGGCGGTCGTTATGAAACCGAGTCTTCGGGTGGTATCACTTTCGATACGCTGCGCGATTATGCCGAATGTGGCGTAGACTTTATCTCTGTAGGTGCTCTGACCCATTCTGTAAAAGGATTAGATATGAGTTTTAAAGCATGTTGACAAAGGCGAAAGGCTGTATTTAGAAAATAGCAAGAAGCCTCTCATAAGTTTGCCATCATATTGCAATCTTAATGAGAGGCTTTTTTCATAGATACTTGGAAAGTATGGAAAAGATAGATTGGAATAGGGTAAAAGCTACTATCAGAAATTGGAAGCCTGGCGAGTATATACGGCAAACTTCTATTGTTGTGATCGGTGTGCTGATAACCTTCGTTGGCAGTGAACTGGTCACCAGATGTTCGGAACAAGCGGATATTAAATCTACTATGTTGCTGATTAAGGATGAACTGAAAAGTAATCGGAAGAACTTTGAAGGTATTGTGTCTGAATTCAGCACAGATGAGCGCCTTTCTGCTTTGTTGGTGGAACATGATATGAATGTTCGGCTGATACCGGAAGATTCGCTGAAGCAATTTCGTTATTCTATAGGGCAGATTCGTAGTTTCTATTATACCCGGAATGCGCTGGACATACTTAAGAACTCTATGCTGATGCAGAAAATATCCGATAAAGAGTTTTTGCTTTCATTGATTGATGTTTATGAAGCATTAGAAGGATTTAAACTATCAATGAATGGGTATTATGATATGAAGGAAGATGCGGCTATTCCCTTTTATTTGACTTTGACTGATGAACAGACAAATACGGTTAATGAGGGAAAATGGGAAGCATGGGAAATATATCTTTCAGATAGGAAGTTGCGAAACTTTTTGAAAATTCCACAGGGATATTTTATTCCTGGCTATCAAGAACGTATAGAGCAAAAGATTGATAAGATGATTCAAACCATTGAACAGAAATATGGTTCAAGATAAATACTTATGGGAAATATAGATAAGATAAAGTCTACGATTAAAGGCTGGAGATTGGGAGACTATTTCCGTCAGTTCAGTATTGTGGCGGCAGGTATTATCGTTACCTTTTGGGGAAGCGATAAGGTTACGGAGCATAGTCGTCAAAAAGAGGTGCGGGCCGCGATGCAACTGGTGGCGGAAGAATTGGAGTATAACAGAAAGGAACTGCGTAATATAAAGCACTTGTTGGATATAGACAGGAACATGAGTTCTTTGCTAATAGAGCATAAAATGGATATATCGGGAATACCGGCGGATACTTTAAGTAAGTATGACAAGCTTTTCAATAATATGAGTGAACTCTCTTATAAAACCGATGCATTGGATGTCTTGAAAGGTTCTTCGTTGATGCAGTATATTTCTGACAAGCGTTTGTTGCAGGATGTATTGCAAACCTATTTTGAGTTGGGAAGGCGGAAGAAAGATGTCAGTGATTACTATGCAGCAAAAACGGATGTAATTATGAAACTTGCCATGTCCAGGAATTTTAAGTTTGCTTTGAAAACTAACAATAACTTGCTGGATCAAATCTCATTTCTTATAAGTAATGATCAATTTGTCAATTTTGTCATAATGGTACCCGGTTTCTTATACTGGGAAGAATTTGATGAACTGGATGAAATGCTTGACAAGCAGATACAGACTTTGAAAGCAAAGTATAAATAATCTCCATTCTTTAACTTCTTTTTAGATATAACATTGCAGCATTCTACGGAAAGCTGCGTCTAACTAACAAACGACGCGAAGAGGCGTCCGTAAAAAATAGCACTGACATTGGAAAATGAAATAGAACTGATAGAGGGCTGCCGGGCAGGAAAGGATTCCGCACGTAAGGAATTGTATACCCTTTATTCCAAGCAGATGCTTGCGGTATGCTACCGCTATACGGGCGATGAAGATGCCGCGCATGACGTACTGCACGATGGGTTCATCAAAATCTTTACCCATTTCACTTTCCGGGGCGAATGTGCATTGGCAACGTGGGTGACAAGAGTAATGGTGACACAGGCAATAGATTATCTGCGAAAGCAGAAACGCATCACCCAACTGGTGGTGAACGAAGAACAATTGCCTGACATACCCGACGAAGCAAGCATAGCCGATAGCGGTAGCCGCCTCTCCGAACAGCAGTTGATGGCATTTGTGGCAGAATTACCCGATGGATGCCGAACCGTTTTCAACTTGTATGTGTTTGAAGAGAAATCACACAAGGAGATAGCGGAAATGCTTGGGATTAAGGTACATTCATCCACCTCGCAACTGCATCGCGCCAAGAATTTGTTAGCAAAAAGAATTAAAGAATATACAGAGTATGAAAGGAAATGATGAAATAACCGGTTTGTTCCGCAGTCGCCTCTCTGGTGCAGAGATGACGGTGCGGGATGGCTTTTGGGAGGAGCTGAAAGGCGACCTGTCAAGAGTTGAAACCGATGCAACCAATACTTCTGCAGCTACTAAACGTTCTGTCCTCACTCCACGCTTCTACCGGGTGGCTGCGGCGGCTTCTGTAGTATTAGTGCTTGGAGCTGCTTCCGCTGCATTCTGGTACTTCTCTCCGAAAGATGAGATTCAGGAAGCATTCACCAAGGTGGCTACACTGACACCGGAAGGTAACTTGAATGGAGATGTGGTGCAGGAAAAGTTCCCCTCTATTCATGAGACTAAACCTACAGCGCAAAATCCTGGTCATAAGAATCCTGTACCAGTATCATCCGGAGGCATACTTGCTGCGAATGGTGATGATGAAGAGACTGTATCAGTCACTGTCTCCATTACAATTTCCCAACGCGTATATGGCAATCACCACCAAGGTAACGGAATGTATGGTCAAACAGCTTCATCAAGGAATGAAAATAATCATCGTGTCACGGCTACTGATCCCGCTGTCACAAATTCAGAGCTTGGCTCAGATTCCGATAAGGCGCTCCCCATTACCAATGCGGGTGGTTGTGCTAAAAAATGGGCTTTCAAAGCAGGTATAGGTACAGCGTTGCCAAAGGGGGACTTCGGGATACCGTTCACCGCAGGGTTTTCTGCTGAGCGTCATTTGAACAAACATTTTTCTCTGGAGGCAGGTTTGCAATACAACCGTCTTGACGGAGACCATGCGATACACACACTGGCTGTTCCGGTAAAACTGAATGCGGTGCTGGCAAGCAATTCTAAAGTAGACTTTTACGCTACATTGGGTGGTGCTGCCGAGAAATGCATAGCCGGAGCTGAAGACAATGGTTTTGGAGCAGAGCCTATACAACTTTCCATTGCGGCAGGTCTGGGAGTCCGTTATAAGTTGAACGACCGGATTGCTCTGTTTGCAGAGCCTACGGTATCTCATCATTTTGATACGGATTCGCAAACAAAAACGCTGCGAACGGAACGTCCAACGAACCTTAATCTACTTTGCGGTGTTCGTATGACATATTAACCTTAATACAATGCAACAATGAAAGCAATTTCTAATATACGTGCCGTAATGGCCATTTTGATATTCTTCTTTTCTCTTTCTTTTGTATCATGTACGGAAGAAACGTTGGACTACAATAATCCTGACGTGGATTTATTCGTCAAGCAACTAAAAGCTGGAAAATACTCTGTCGAAAGTCCGGAAGGTCTGAACACTATTCCCCGGTTTACTGTTGATGACATAGGGGACTTGTTGAAATATGCCGAAGATTTGACGGTAATTCCTTCTTTCCCATTGGCTCCGGTTTCTTATTCCGCAGGTGGCAAGCTTCGTTTAGGTGAGTGTATTTTGTGGACAGTAGAAACAATCCGTCTGGGGCAGAATGCCTCGATGGGGTGTAAAATGGTACATGTGGATGCAGAGAATTATGAAGGTATTTACTTCTTATCGGATGATGAAGTTCTGGATGCTTCCGCCCGTTATCGCCGCTGGTGGGAAAACCGCAAATACCCCCGTACGATGTGGACCATAGACCCTTGTTATGATGAACCGCTTTGTGGAAGCGGATATATGTGGTGGTAAGAAAATAAATAAATGAGAAAATATTGCACTATAATCGGACTGCTTTTAGTAGTAGTCCTTCCCGTTTGCGCTCAGAACTGGACACCTCAGGACTCTCTGCGATTGCGCCGTCTGCTGGATGGAGAAGGAGAGATTAAGCTGAATCCGGAAGTTCTGAAAGAGATGGGAGTACAGGAACCTCTGGGTAAACAGCAGATATCAATGGAGAAACAATGGCTGGATTTCAACACAACACTTCCCGAAATACCAAATACACCGAAGAAGAAAGTTGTTCTTACCTTGCGCCCGTATACTGCAACTACGAAGTACAATTGGGACCCGGTGTATCAGAAGAAGATTAAAATAGATAAGGACACGTGGCGAGGGGATCCTTTCTATGAACTTAAAATACTTCGCATTTATTCCGATTGGGCAAAGACGCCTTTCGAAAAGGGTGTCCGTAAAAGTATGGATGAAATAGAGGCAACCGGAATGCGCTACCGAATGACAGAACGGGCTAATAATATGGCTGTAGGTAGCTGGCAGGGTGCTAGTGGCGGTTTAGGATTTTCCGGTGATTTTATGGCACCTTTTACCAAAGAATTCTGGAACGTCAAGGGACGTAAGCGCCGTGCCCGTACGCTGGAAGTGTTACGTGCATATGGAGACTCGATAACGGTACGGGGTAAAGAACCTGTCAAGACGATTAAGAATTAAGGATTTGTATAATTTGAACATCCGGTGATATGTATGTTGTAAATTCGTATTTCCGGGTGTGTTTTTTATTACAATTCGCCTTTTCTTCCGAACCTTTCATCCTTTTTTCTTGTTTCTTCCTAATAATCCCTAAACGGAAAAACTATGAACAGAATTACTTCCCTTTTCGGAATTCGATATCCAATAATCCAAGGTGGTATGGTTTGGTGCAGTGGCTGGCGCTTGGCGTCGGCAGTAAGTAATGCGGGTGGACTGGGCTTGCTTGGGGCAGGTTCCATGCATCCTGAAACGTTACGTGAGCATATCCGTAAATGCCATGCTGCTACACATAATCCTTTTGGAGTCAATATTCCATTGATGTATCCGCAGATTGAAGAAATCATGCAGATAGTGGTAGAGGAAGGAGTCAATATAGTTTTCACTTCCGCCGGAAGCCCTGCCAAATGGACGGGATGGCTGAAAGAGCGGGGAGTGACAGTGGTGCATGTGGTCAGTTCTTCCCGCTTTGCGATGAAAGCCGAAGAGGCGGGTGTGGATGCTGTTGTTGCTGAGGGCTTCGAGGCCGGTGGGCATAACGGAAGGGAAGAAACTACCACTTTGTGCCTGATGCCTGCCGTGCGTGCTGCTACTACCTTACCATTGATTGCTGCTGGAGGAATTGCTACGGGTGAGGCTATGCTTGCTGCACGGGTGTTGGGAGCAGAAGGAGTACAAATAGGTACGCGTTTTGCATTGACTCAGGAAAGTTCAGCTCATGAATATTTCAAGGAATATTGTTTGCGTTTGCAGGAGGGGGATACCCGGTTATTGTTGAAGAAGCTTGCTCCGGTACGTTTGGTGCGGAATAATTTCCGTGACGCTGTAGAGGCAGCCGAAGCCGTGGGGGCTACACAAGATGAACTTCGTATTCTTCTGGCTCATGGACGTGCCAAGAAAGGGATTTTCTATGGAGATCTGGAAGAAGGAGAACTGGAGATTGGTCAGGCTTCTGCATTACTTTATGGTAAACAGATAGAGACGGTTGCTGAGGTGATGCAGGAACTGACGGAAGGGTATAGAAGAGCGTGGGATGCGCTAAAGGAATAAGAATTTAGCTATATGGGACGAATTTTTTTGAATAGGGGGAATGAAATGGAGTCATTTCACTTTTTTACCGTCCAAAATAAAAAATGGGGCTGTACGTCAATCTGTACAGTCCCATTTTTATGTTTTCCGGTTGTATCCCTATGATTTAGGTGTGCCGGAATTATTTGTTGTACTAGTTGGATTTACGGTAGGATTTGCAGTTGGTGTTGCCGTAGCTGTGCTTGTTGTGCCTGCTGCTGTTGCAGTGGCTGTTGCTGCGTTTGCTGCAACTTTTGGTTGTTCTTCCCAATGGAAGGGTTCGAAGTTAGTATTCGGATCAACCCAAGTCGGTTTCTTGCAAGCGTAAATGATGAACGGAGCTGCCACAACAACGATGGCACCGATAATCAATACGGAGAACCAAACTGTATTGCTACCCGTTGAAATCTGGCTGGGCGGGATAAAGCTCAGGATGAATGCCAACAGAGAACCACAGAAACCGAGTCCGCCGATGAACCACATCAATCCATTACCACCCTTACCGATACGGAACGGACGGTTCAACTTCTTCATCTTGTAACGCAATACGATAGCTCCTGTAAACATCAACATATACATGATAAGGTAAAGAACTACTGTCAACTGTGACAGGATCTGATAGAAGCTCTGTACGGAAGGCATTACTACGAACAAGAGGCTCAATACTGTTACAGCACCACCTTGTACGAACAGGATGTTCTTCTGTACACCCAGTTTGTTTGTCTTTTGGAAGAACGGGGGCATGTAACCTGCCTTACCTACGGCAAAAATACCTTTGGACGGACCGGCAACCCAAGTCAATACACCTGCCAGCACACCGAATGCAAGAGCAATAGCGATGATCGGTGATAACCAGGAAGCATGGATGTACTTGAAGTAATTGTCGAAACCAACCAGCAAGCTTTGTGTCAGACTGATGTCTTTGGCCGGAATGATAACACCCAGTGCGAAAGTACCCAGTACGAAAATGATAACTGTGATAGCTGCACCGATAAATACTGCTTTCGGATAATTTTTGGAGGGGTTTTCTATATCCTTAACGTGGATACCGCCCATTTCCATACCGGCATAAAAGAGGAAGATACTTGCGGCGAGTACGACGTTGTCGAAGTTCGTCAGATTGGGGAAGAAGCTGCTGTGGAAGTCCAGATTGGAGTGTCCGCCTGTAGCCAGATAAATGATCCCCAGGATAATCAGCAAGGCTGCCGGGATAATGGTACCAACCATACCGCCGACTTTGGCTACCTTACCTACCCATCCCATACCTTTCAATGAGATGAAAGTGGCGAGCCAGTAGATGATGAGCACTACGGCGAGTGTGTAGTACTTGTTACTTGCCAACGACATATCGTGTGCGTCGTTCATTCCGATGAAGGCGATGGATACAGCACCGAATGTCAATACGGTAGGGTACCAGATAGTACTCTCAATCCATTGTACCCAGATGGCAAGGAAACCGAGCCGCTTACCGTAGGCTTCTCCTACCCAGCGGAACACACCACCTTGTTTGTCCTGGAACATCGCAGCCAATTCCGCAGCGACAAGTGACGTCGGTATAAGGAATACGATAGCTGCAAATAAATAGTAAAAGGCCGAACTCATTCCGTACACGGCCTCGGCAGGTAGTCCACGTAGGGATACTACTGCCGTTACATTCATGATTGCGAGGGTGAACACACCCAGCTTCACTGTTTGTTTAATATTTGCCATAAGTTAAGGTTTTAGGTGAAAAATATGTTTTAAAATCAGTCTCTATAACAACGACCCGGTGGAGTTGTTTTCAGGGATAAAGTGAAAGTTGGTAAATTAACACTTAAACAAATGTCTTGTGCAAGACGTTTTAGGGCAATCGGGCAGAAATCAATAATATATTAAATCAGAATAAATAATAGGTATTATTATGAAAATGGCTCTTTCAGAATTTGCATTACGAGAGAAGGGAATTTATGGTGTCTTACACATTGTGATTCTGTTACTTTCGTTATTTTTAGTGGTTAGTATTTCAGTAGATACATTCAAGGGTATTCCTTTCTATACTCAGACGGTATTTATGAAGGTTCAGTTTGCCGTGTGCATCCTGTTTTTGCTGGACTTTATTTTGGAGTGGTTTTTAGCAAAGCATAAAGGACGTTATTTTGCTACTCACTTCGTTTTTCTTCTGGTAGCTATCCCTTACCAAAGCATTATTTCCTGGGCCGGATGGACGTTTTCAGAGGAAATCACTTATTTATTGCGTTTTATTCCTTTAGTGCGCGGTGGTTATGCGTTGGCCATTGTGGTAGGTTGGTTGACGTATAATAAGGCATCCGGTCTGTTTGTTACTTACCTGACGACTTTGCTTGCTACGGTTTATTTCTCCAGTCTGGCTTTCTATGTTATGGAGCATGGGGTGAATACATTAGTTACAGGCTATGGGGATGCTTTGTGGTGGGCGTTTATGGATGTAACGACGGTTGGTTCCAATATTATTGCTGTGACGGTGACGGGGCGTGTACTGTCAGTTCTGCTAGCAGCATTGGGGATGATGATGTTTCCGATATTTACGGTGTATGTGACGAGTCTGGTGCAAAAGAGGAATCAGGAGAAACAAGAGTATTATAAGGAGTTGCAGGGAGGGGATATAAAGTAATGTTGTGTGTGTGTACTTTTTCTTTCGGCTTGTCCCGAAAGAAAAAGATACCAAAAAGAAAGGGATCCCGGCTACGTCTCCGGTG
>NZ_EQ973488.1:12206-18952 GCF_000158035.1 Bacteroides cellulosilyticus DSM 14838 | reverse complement strand
TGAATTAATTTAGCTGATAGCTTCTATAGTTTACAAGCCGTATATTGAGTATATATAAGTACAGGCGCCGCCTATCCTCTCCGGACTGACGACGCCTTTTATTTATGAAAAAGAGAGATTGTCTTATTCTATAATAGTCACACGGTCACCATTGAACACGCCCAAACCTAATTTGTTCATGATATACTTGATGGCGAGTTGTGATTTAACAGAATTTCCTGCTTCGTCCAAAGGAGGTGCAAATGCAGCTGCGCCGAATACACCGGGCAGTACAGACATAACTCCACCACCTACACCACTCTTGGCAGGTATACCGGCAGTGTACATCCAGTCACCTGAATGTTCGTAGAAACCTACGGTAGAAATCATGGAAGTAATCTTCGGAGCTAATGAAGCTTCAAACACTTCTTTCTTGGTGACAGGGTTTACACCACTGTTAGCGATGGTTCCGGCAGCAATCGCCAGTTGTCCGGCAGTGATACCTAATGAGCATTGACGAGTGTACAGGTCGAGTGCCATATCCGGATTATCGTAGATACGGTTGTAGTTCTTCAGTAACCATGCAATAGAGCGGTTGTTGAAGTTCGTAGCCGTTTCCGACTTATACAGCTCATCAATCAATTGTGGAGCTGAACCGCACAAATCAGTAATATTCTGAACGATAGCTTCCCATTTCTTATCTGAATTGCCCACAGGCTCAACCATGGAACATGCTGAGATGGCACCTGCATTTACCAATGGGGTAGAAGGGTGATCATTCTCCAGCAAAATGGCGATGATTGAGTTGAAAGGTAGTCCTGTAGCATCTGCACCAATCATATCCAGCACCTTCTGTGCTCCGTATTGACGGAGGATGAGGATGGCTGTATGTACTTTGGAAACAGATTCTATACCGAAACGGTAGTCAGTGTCACCTATATTAATGGTTTGTCCGTTCATCAGACAGATGCTGATGCCGAACAGATTCTTGTCGATGTTGGCAAGGTAGGGGATGTAATCGGCATTTTTTCCCCCGGTGTTACCCTTCACCTGTTCATAGGCTTCCTGGGCAACCTCTTTTAGTTGAGAGATTGAAATCTTTTTATCCATACGTTTTCTTTTTAGAATTGGCAAGGGGACGAGTTGGCTTGTCCCCTTGTTGATTGGTTCCCTTAATTATTTCGCTGCTTTGTGAGCTTTACAACCGTGATTGAACACTTTAGCTTCTACTGGCAAGTTCTTTTCCTGAGCCATGCGGGTAGGAGTAGGATAATCCAATTTTTCCAGTTCAGTGATGGCATTCTTGATGTCGCCCAGCAACATGTCTGCCATGTCGCGGCTGAAGCCCTGGCGTACTACCACACGCATTACGACGTAGTCGTCCAGTTTAGAAGGTAGGGTATAAGCCGGTACCATCCAACCATGTTGCGACAGTTTATCCTGAAGATCGTACAACGTCCATTTAGCATTCTTGGCGTATTCCGGTTTCATGTACCAGATGAACAACGGGTTCACCACTTCTTCTGAATAGTTGACGAACGGTTCCATCTTAGCGATTTCATCATGGATATACTTCGCGATGGTCAGTGAGTTATACTGTACCTCTTTGTATCCCTGGAATCCTAAGCGAATGAATTGGTAGTACTGACCCAGGATTTGAGCAGCAGGACGGGAGAAGTTCAATCCCACCTGAGTAATGTTTGCACCCAGATAGTTTACGCTGAATGACATTTCTTCGGGCAGATATTCTTTACCTTTCCAGCAAACCCAACCCAGACCCGGATAAACGAGACCGAATTTATGTCCGCTGACACTGATAGAAAGAACCCACTTCAAACGGAAGTCCCATTTCGTTTCAGGATAGAGGAACGGCAGGATGAATCCACCACTGGCAGCATCTACATGGATAGGAATATCGTAACCGGTCTTGGCGTTGTAAGCATCAAGAGCTTTGTCCAGTGCTTCTACGTCATCGTTCAGTCCGGTCCATGTTACACCCTGAATAGGTACGATACAAATGGTGTTTTCATCACACATCTTTAAGGCTTCTTCCGGATCAAGAGTAGTCTTGTCAAGGGTCAAAGGTACTTCACGCATTTCAATCTGCCACAACTGTGCGAACTTTTCCCATACTACCTGGAAACCTGTTGAGATAACGAAATTAGGTTTATCGAAAGGTTTGCCTTGAGCCTGGCGTTTTTTACGCCAACGCAGCCAAGCTGCCACACCGCCCAACATACATGCTTCACTTGAACCAATGGCCAGCGCACCTGTTTTCCAAGTATCCTTTTCCGGAGAGTTCCACAGGTTTGCTACGATGTTGATACATTTTCCGTTCATCACGGCGATACGGGGATATTCCGTTTCGTCAATGTAGTTAATGTTGATCGCCTCGTTCATCAGCTTGGTGGCGTAATCGTCCATATAAGTGGTGACGAAAGTGGCCAGGTTCAGACGGGGTTGAGTTTGAGCGAAAGTTTCGTCTTTTACCATCTGATAAGCAATCTCGGGAGTAGTAGGTCCATCAGGGATCTTCTCTACCGGAGAGGGTTGCAACATTCTGTTTGATCCAAACACTTCTGTTTTGGCATCACCTTTTCTGAAATTTACATCTTCCATTTTACTAATATTTTAGTTTAGGTTTAGGCGGCGAGGATTTTCCCCGTCGAATTTCCCAGAACAACGGCATTTGCAGAGGAAAGTTCCGACGTTTTACATCTTTTGGCGTTTATTAAAGGGAAGGTAAATGATAATTTAGGAGTGTAGTTATTGATATTCTGACTATCTCAATTCCCCTCCTCCGAGGAGGAGAGTTTAAGATACTCCCGACTGACATTCTCTCTCCGTTAAATGATTATTTATCCTTTCCTCCTTTTTTGAACTTTCTATAACCATAATTGTTTCTCTTGCACTATTTCAAACCCTATAAATATATATGTGTATATGAAAATCAATACCGGCCGGGGAACCATTCCTCTTATTACATTGATCGGCATCTGGTCTATTTCTGCATTGACCTCTTTGCCGGGATTGGCTGTTTCTCCTATTTTGGGGCAGCTTTCCACTACTTTTCCGGATGCTTCGGAACTGGATATTCAGATGCTTAGTTCTTTACCGTCGTTATTGATTATACCTTTTATTTTGTTAGCGGGCAAGTTGGCTGAGAAACGCGACTTTGTTCGTCTGTTACGCGCGGGGCTCTGGATGTTCGCCGCGAGCGGGGTGCTGTACCTGTTTTCCACAAAAATGTGGCAATTAATAGCTGTCAGCGCCCTGCTGGGAATTGGTGCGGGACTGATTATTCCGCTTTCTACCGGATTGATTTCCCGTTATTTCACGGGAACCTACCGGGTGAAGCAATTTGGATACAGTTCCGCCATTACAAATGTTACGCTGGTGGTGGCAACCGCTGTTACCGGCTATCTGGCAGAAGTGAACTGGCATCTGCCTTTCCTGGTCTATTTACTACCTTTGGTAGCCATCATACTCACCATCCATCTGAAAGACGAAAATGCGGATGGTGAAGCACAAGTCACTTCATCGGATAAATCTCCTGCCGATACTTCTTCATCGGCAGAAACGGCTGCTCCCGCTATCCCCGGCAAGTATGGTATTCATGTCCGTCATCTGCTGCAACTGATGCTTTTTTATGGGCTTACCACTTATATTGTATTGATCGTGACGTTCAACCTTCCGTTCCTGATGGAGGAACATCACTTTTCCAGTGGGAACTCGGGAATGATGATTTCCCTCTTCTTCCTTGCTATCATGGCACCCGGTTTCTTTCTGGGGCATGTTGTAAAGTATCTGAAGGAAAAGACGAAGTTTTACAGCCTGCTGTGTATTGCACTGGGGTTGGCACTGATATGGATTTCTCCCAAAGAATGGTTGATCATACCGGGCTGCATACTGGTAGGATTGGGCTATGGTGTTATCCAACCGTTGATCTATGATAAAACGGTGGATACGGCTGTTCCCCAGAAAACCACGCTGGCACTGGCTTTTGTGATGGCAATGAACTACTTGGCTGTGCTGCTTTGTCCGTTTATCGTAGATTTCTTCCAATCATTGTTTCATGTACGTTCGCAGGAGTTCCCATTTATCTTTAACCTTTGCATTACGATACTTGCATTGATATGGGCGTATAGGAGGAAGACGGATTTTCTGTTCAGGGATAAACTGTGATTGATCATTTATACAAAGAAAAGGAGTTCCATAAAAACGGACTCCTTTTCTTTGTATTTATAGCTACTTGTTATAGTTCTATCGGTTCATATTCCAGTCCGAATACATCCGCTACAGCTTTATAAGTAACTTTACCTTCCACTACGTTCAGTCCCTGTGCCAGAGCGGGATCGTCTTTACATGCTTTTTGCCAGCCTTTGTCTGCCAATGCCACGGTATAAGGTAGTGTGGAGTTCGTCAGTGCCATAGTTGAAGTGAATGGTACTGCTCCCGGAATATTGGCTACCGCATAGTGCACGATGTCATCCACTACATACGTCGGTTCGCTGTGGGTGGTAGGATGAGAGGTTTCAAAGCATCCGCCCTGATCTATGGCAACATCTACGAGAACGGTTCCCGGTTTCATCATCTTCAGCATATCTTTGGTAATCAGATGTGGCGCTTTATCTCCCGGAATCAGTACGGAACCAATCACGAGGTCTATGTTGGGCAATTCCATCCTGATGTTATGCATAGAAGAATATAGAGTTTTTACATTTTTTGGTAACACTTCACTGAGGTAGCGCAGGCGCGTCAGATTAATATCGGTGATTAATACTTCCGCACCCATTCCGGCGGCCATCTGTGCAGCATTGGTTCCTACTACACCACCACCCAGAATTAATACACGTGCAGGACGGACACCGGGTACGCCACCCAGTAATTTCCCTTTTCCGCCTTGCGGCTTTTCCAGGAAACGGGCACCTTCCTGTGTAGCCATGCGTCCGGCCACTTCACTCATGGGGGTGAGCAATGGGAGGGAGTGGTCTTCTTTCTCTACGGTTTCGTAAGCGATGCAGATACCACCGCTTTCTATCATGGCTTCGGTAAGTATTTTATCGGCGGCGAAGTGGAAATAGGTAAATACCACTTGACCCTTTTTAATCAGTTTGTACTCGGGGGCGATAGGTTCTTTCACCTTCACAATCATTTCAGCTGCGGCATACGTAGCTTCGATGGTTGGCAGCATTTTCGCACCCACTGCAATGTACTCTTCATCAGGAAAACCGCTGTTTGCACCGGCAGATGCCTGTACATACACTGTATGACCTCTTTTCACCAACTCGGCTACTCCGGCAGGGGTCATTCCTACACGGTTCTCGTTGTTTTTGATTTCCTTAGGTACTCCGATAATCATAACCTTGCAATTTTAATTGGGGGTTAAACATGTCGCAATGTAGCGATTTCCGTGTTTCGGTGTACTTCGGGAATAGGTGTTTTACAACAGTATTTTTATACAGGTTTTAATCTGGAATAATCGAATGCCCCCTGAGTTTCAATATTTTGCTCAGGAGGTAATTCTTGTATGAATATGAAATGATTAGTGCCCATACCAGTCGTATTTTTTCTCCTTGGTACTTGCTTTATCCTGTTTTTGCAACTGTTTTTGTGTACTGTGCAAACGGCGCATAGTAATAATCGTAAATACGACGCCTAAAATGATAAGCACTACTAAGACAATGCTTGCATAAATAAAAATAGTATGGCTCATAAACTTCTGTACGGTGTTTTTAATTCCTAATCAAATTTCCATTCCTGCGTCTCCTTCGCTGTTCGTACCTTCCTGCCAGGGATTGATACTGACGGTGGCGTTGATTTCTGTTTGATTGACGGTTACGTTGATGGTGTAGCTCTTGCCGCTTTCGAACAGGCCGTTCCGGTCGGTGGCGTTCAGGGAGTAGGACTTTCGGCCGATGGTGAGGGCGAGCAGTGGGGTGCCTGCGTCGATGGTCTGCGGTACGAGCAAGGTATGCCTGTCGGCGGCGCTTCCGGTGAGGGTGATGTCTTTGCGGTCGGTGCCCGGGGTGAGGGTGATACCTTCCAGGGTGTAGGTGGCGATGGCTTGTGGCAGTACGACGGAGGCGGTTTCAACTTCGGTTTGTGTCATCCCTTTTCCGGCTTTCAGCACTATGTTCAGTTGGGCCATGAGGTGCGAGAAGGCGAGGCTTACCGGGGCAAAACGCTCGGTGGGTGCGGTGGCGGCCATCACATCGGGGGCGCGGTTGCCTGCCGGGGTGGTTTCGGGCGTATACAGGGCGTGGAAGGTGGTGGTGGCGGCCGGGTATTGTTCCCAATAGAGAGGGGTTTCCGTATCCCATTGCCCGTTGGCGTTCAGGGTGAAGGGTATGCCGTCACCGGTGGATTCTCCGGGCCAGAGGGTGATGTGGCTGCCTGCCGGGAAATCGGTGGTGGCATCGGCGGCGGTTGTTATTTCTACGGATGAGGTGTTGAGGTCGGTTTCGGGCATTTCCGTCCAGTCGGTGATGGTGGCTGTGATGGTTACATTCTGGGGGTTGAGGGAGATGCGGAACAGGTTGCTGGTTCCTGCTTTCAGTTCCTGGGTGTCGCTGAGCTGGGCGGTGAAGCGGCTTCCGTCCTTCAGGGTGATGATGTAGCTGACGCCCGGAGCTGTCTCTCGGGGCAGGACGATGGCGGTGCCTTGGGTACCGGCGGCGTTCAGGGGGACGGTGATGTCCTGCGGGGTGGAGGCTTCCGGGGTTGTCTTCGGGGTTGTGGTTGCCGGGTCGGTTGCTTCGTCCAGG
>NZ_EQ973488.1:6632-11988 GCF_000158035.1 Bacteroides cellulosilyticus DSM 14838 | reverse complement strand
AAACTGATTAAACTCTGTGATACTCTGTGTTACTCTGTGGTGAATAGCTCATTTATATATCTTAATCTTTTTTCTTCGTGTAACAATATAAATAGGATGATACGTCAGAGTGACATTTCCGTCCTCCCGTCTGAACTGTTCGGTATAGCTGTTGCAGAAAGTCTGTAACCGTCCCCGTGTCCATACTTTCTTTTCCGTTCCTGTCACTCCGGTTTCCTTCAGATGTTGCAACACCTGGAGTGGGGTGCTGAAGGGGAGGGAGACTATTTCCTCTTCAGCATACACAGTCTCAAAATGAGGAGCAAGGAGTTCTTTCAGCGCTTTTATGGGCAGATAATCAAGTCCATGTCCTGTGAGCGTGCGGATTTCGCGCATATTTTCAGTACCGAAGGTGCTGAAAGCCAGATAACCGTCTTCCGACAGGAAACGATGACAGCGGGCGAAGAACTCCTTCGGATCATTGAACCATTGCAAGGTAGAGCAGGAAGTGATTAAATCCGTCTTTTCGGGGAAGTCCAGCGCTTCAGCATCTCCGGGAATGAACCGCACGGTATCTTGTGGAAGCAAATCAGTGAGACACTCTTTCATCTCCGGACATAGATCGTTCAGCAGCAGGCTTTCCGGTTGCAACTTGTGCAGCAACAACCTGGAATAGCTGCCGGTACCACATCCGAACTCCACGATACGGCGAAAGAGCGGAGAAGCGCGCTCCGTCAGCAGTTGCAGCATTTTCTCGGCTACCTGCTGCTGTACGCGGGCTTCGTGCGAGTAAGTACCCCGTGCACGGGCAAATCGTTCCGCAATCAGTCTTTTGTCCATATTTCCTGTAAATAGTATCGGAACAGTTCTACTTGATAATGGGCATCTTCTGTGTAATGCACGCGTAAGGTTTTCCGGCTGATTTCCGCTTCTTTTCGCCAGGCATTCAGCTGATTATCGGGAGGAATGATGCGGTCGTTGTTTCCCACTACCGCCTGTTGCCAATAGAACGAAGTGGCGGGCAACGAGAGGTACATGCGTTCTATTTCCGCCAGTTCCTCTTTCAGCTCCTCCAGCGGCCGCCTGGGTGTAATGTTCAGGAACTCTTTGAAGGCCTCCCCGTTGAAGCACATTCTTCTCAGAAACTTATGCAGGGAAGGGCCGGTCAAACCTTCCAGGGTTCCGTGATAGATTGCAGTCGGAATGCCGTATGTATCATCAATAGGATAGGGGGTTCCATTGATGGCTATACTGTTTTTGATGATGAGAGCTGTATCCGTTTCCTGCAATTTACCCATTACTTGAGTTGCCGCCCATACTCCCATTGACCATCCGATGACATTGATTTCGCGGTATTCTTTCAGCAAGGAAGCATCAAACTCCAGTGTCCGGTAATCGTAGCAGAGCATGTAGTCACTGTCCGCAGGTTGATAATCTTTGAACGGGGTTTCGTCGGCTCCCCATCCGGCAAAGAATAGTAATAACCGGGGATGTCTGTCTTTTATGATATAAACTTGCTTCATAATTCTGTATCTTTTTTCTAAGGTACGCGGACAACACGGATGAAAAATTAAAAATCCGCGTTCGTCCGTTTCATCCGTGTCTTCCGCGTACCTGTATTATTATTATTTAATATATTTTACTAGCTTCCTGACTTCTTCCTCCCTTATTTCCGCTGTCAGCGAAAAGCGGATACGCGATGTCCCCTCCGGAACCGTAGGTGGCCGTACAGGCAAGGCATAAAAGCCATGCCGTTGCAACTCCTCGGCCTTCAGAATAGTCTCTGAGCTTTTTCCTACAATCATAGGAACTATGTAACTGGCACTCGGACACTCATACCCTTTCTCTTTCAGAGCCTCGCGAAGAATATTGCTGATATTTTCCAAATGTATTCTTCGCTCCCTGAAACCACCCAATCGGCGGATGATAAACAAAGTCCATGCGATATTTACCGGAGGAAGAGCCGTTGTAAAAATAAGTGTTCGCATTCTGTTCACTAGATACTCCCGGATGGTGCGTCGGCAAACGATGTATGCTCCGGTTGATGCGGCTGCTTTGCCAAAAGTGCCTACCAGAAAATCAATCTCCCGGATGCATCCGGTTTCTTCGGCGCAGCCCAGTCCTTGTTCGCCCCGTGCTCCGAAAGCGTGCGCTTCGTCCACGTAGAGCAATACGTTTTCGTACATCTGTTTCAGCCGTACCAGTTCTTTCAGATCGGCAGTATCTCCGTCCATGCTGAAAATACTTTCGGTGACGACAATCACCTGTCTGTATGCCGCATGATTTTCGGCGAGCAACCGTTCCAATTGTTTCAGATCATTGTGCCGGTAGCGGATACATTTGGCTGACGAAAGCCGGATGCCGTCGATCAGGCTTGCGTGTACCAGCTTATCCGCCAATATCAGTGTTTGCGTATCGCTCACGGCGGGCAGGATACCCGTATTGGCATGATAACCGCTGTTGAATACCAGTGCCGCTTCCGTTCCGAACAGTTGTGCAAGCGTCTGTTCCAGTTCCGCATAGACGGTGAAGTTACCGGTCAGCAGGCGCGATGAGGAAGAGGTGGGCAGAAAACTGTCGGCTGTCAGTTCTTGCAGAAACTCTTCCCGCAAGTTGCGGTCGGCAGCCAGCCCCAAGTAATCATTCGAAGAAAGATTCAGCATACGCTGTCCGCCTGCGATAACCTCCCGTCCTTCATGGATCAGGGCGGGCAGGGTTCGCAGGTTGCTGCGCTCTTTCAGTCCTTGCAGCTCTTGCTGCATTTGATCTGTTACATTCATCCCATTTCTCCTATAATCTTCAATAATCCGCTTGTCAGCTTTGTCAACTGCTCCGGCTCTATGATGAATGGTGGCATAATGTAAACCAGTTTGCCGAAGGGGCGCACCCAAATTCCTTCCTCCACGAACCGTTTTTGCATCCACGCCATGTCTACCGGGTCTTGTACTTCAATCACACCGATGGCGCCCAACACCCTCACATCTGCCACCTGTGGAAGTGCCAGCGCAGGTTCCAGTTCACGCCACAACTGTTCTTCAATGCGGCTCACTTTTCCCTGCCAATCGTATTCGGATGAGGTCAACAGGCGTATGGAGGCGCATGCCACTGCACATGCCAGCGGATTTCCCATAAATGTGGGGCCGTGCATGAAAGCTCCCGGTGCATGATTGGAAATTGAATCCGCCACTTCGTTTGTGGTCAGCACGGCGGACAGCGTCATGTATCCGCCCGTCAGCGCTTTGCCTATGCACATGATGTCCGGTTCCACGCCTGCATATTCCCAGGCAAACATCTTGCCTGTACGCCCGAATCCGGTGGCTATCTCGTCAAAGATCAGCAGAATGTTATATTCCTTGCATATTCTGGCGGCTTCACGCAAGAATTGCGGATGATAGAACCACATACCGCCGGCACCTTGAACGATGGGTTCCAGAATTAGTGCAGCCAGTTCTTCGTGATGCTTTTCCACAATGTCCAGCAGTTCCAGTGTGTCTTCGGCATTCCAGTCGCCATCAAAGCGCGATTGCGGACGGGAAGTGAAATACCGCACCGGCAATGCCGAGCCGAACAGGGAGTGCATTCCGGTCACCGGATCGCATACGGACATTGCGTTCCAGGTATCTCCGTGATACCCGCGACGGATGGTTACGAAATTACTTTTCTTTGCCAGATGTGCCCGTCCGGGAGCCGACTGACTTTTGGCATACCAATACTGTACAGCCATTTTCATGGCTACTTCCACAGCTACCGAACCGGAGTCGGCATAAAATATCTTTTGCATGGATGGCGGCACCAGTGGCAACAGTAGTTTGCCCAGTTCTATCGCCGGATCATGCGTCAGTCCGCCGAACATGACGTGTGACATCTTTTCCGTCTGTTCCCGGAGAGCCTGGTTCAGCACCGGATTGTTGTAGCCGTGCACCATGCACCACCAGGACGACATACCTTCTATGAGCACCTCTCCGTTTTCCAGTGTGATGGTTGCCCCGTCTCCCCGTTTCACTTTATACACCGGTAAGGGGTTGGTGGTCGATGTGTAAGGATGCCACAAATGTTCCCTGTCGAACTGTGAGTCGCTGAAGCGGTAGCCTGCATCTTCTATCAGTGCTTTGTCTTCTGAGACTTTCGATCCGAGGGTCGTGAGCAAATCTCCCACGATGGCGGAGTTCACACCTATGTACAAGGATTTTTTCACGGCTTCCTTTGTCAGTTGAGAGCGTCCGCCTGCAAAACGCAGGTAGGCTGTGGGGTTGATGAAGCGGAACAGGGCGATGGTGGTCAGCACTTCTTCCTCGGTCAGCCGGGACTGGCTTTCCAACGGTGTTCCCGGAATGGGTTGCAACAGGTTCAGCGGGATAGAGGGCACTTCCAGATCTCTCAGTGTAAAAGCGAATTCAATCCGCTGTCCGGCTGTTTCGCCCATGCCGATGATGCCGCCGCAACAAATATCCATTCCTACGCGACGGGCGGCTGCCAGGGTTTGTAGTTTTTCTTCCTGTGTGTGCGTGCTGCACAGGGTGGGGAAGTGGCTTGGGGCGGTTTCCAGGTTGCAGTGATAGCGCGTCACGCCTGCCGTATGCAAGGCACGCAGCTCGTCTTCATTCAGCAGTCCCAGCGAAGCGCAGAGTTGGATGGAGCTTTTCCGTCTCATATATCGGGCGGCTTCACACAGTTTCTCCATGTTTTTCCCCGAAGGCTTCCGCCCGCTGGTCACCAATGAGAAGCGGGCTACGCCTTGTGATTCGTTGTGCAGTGCATGGCGCAGGCACTCATCCTTATCCACCAGATCGTAAACATCCGCTTTCGTCTTATAGTGTGATGATTGTGCGCACCATTTGCAGTTTTCGGGGCAGCGGCCGGACTTTGCATTGATGATGGAGCACATATCGAACTCCTGCGATGCCCGTGCGGCGGTGATCTCGTGTGCCGCTTCATAGAGGGCTTCCTTATCCGGCTGTGTGGCCAACCATTCCGCTTCTGCCTGTGTGATGGGGACATCTTGCAGTACTTTGTTTTTCAATTCTTCTACTGTCATATTCTTACTAATTTAGCAAATTCATAGGAGTTATCATTTCATTAGGAATTAAAGGAGGTAAAGCCGATACTCCTGAAAAAAGATTTTTGGGAGCTACTTCCTTTACCTCTAAATACATGTGACGCGAATCGTGCAAATCTGAAAACAGCATTTGCATGATCCGCGTCACATGTGTTCCACTCTTATTTATAATGGTGTTTATATCCAACCCCTGTCTTGTTCTGAGATAGGGGGGATTTATATACTTTTTCCCTTTAGGACCGATTGTAGCCGGGCACAAAACAGGCATCAATCCTCTGAAACCGAAGATTTCGAGCTTTGTTTCCAATCCGTTCTCGCTTC
>NZ_EQ973488.1:0-6236 GCF_000158035.1 Bacteroides cellulosilyticus DSM 14838 | reverse complement strand
TCTGTACGATTCCGGCGTTCAGGGTGACGGGGACGAGGGTATCATTCCCTGTTTCGGGGGTATTTTCACTGTTGGTGCAGCTTGCCAGCAGGGCGAGGGCTGCGAGGAGAAGAAGTTGGGGTTTCATATCTTTTTGGTATTAATTATTAATGTGTAATAAGTTCGTGTTCGTCCGCTTTATCCGCGTCGTCCGCATATCCATTTGCATCCATGTCGGTTTCCGTTCCCGGCGTCCAGTCTTCTATGCTTCCGCTGATGCCGGCTTCTTCCACGCTTTGGTATAGCGAGAGTTTTCCGGTGAGGGTGAACATATCCGTACTGCCGCTGACGTCGAACCGGTTGAAGGTAGTCAGCAGTGGACTCAGATTGTAGGTTTCGGTTTGCGGTTCACCTTCGGAGTAGTGCAGGGTGAGGGTCAGTTCCTGGGGGACTCCGGAGGCTATGCCCAGCAGGCGGTGGCCGGCGGATAGGGTGTTGCCGTCTTGTGTAAAGTTCAGGCGGATATTTCCGGTGGTGCTGTTCCGGGGTGTGGTTCCGGAGACGCTTCGTTCTGCGGCCACTCCGGACAGGGTTGCTTCGATGCCGGTTATCAATTCCGGGCTTCCTTTATCCACGTTCAGTGAGAGTTTCAGCATCCTTGTTTGCGGATACATCTTGAGGGAGAGGCGGTTTTCCTGTTCCGGATTTACGGGCACGGTGCTCTCGGCGGCACAGAAGTGTGAGGGTTCGCGTAGCAGCCCGTCCTCACCGATGGAGAGGTGGAAGAGGGAGCCGTTGAAGCTTACGTTCGCGGCGTCGTGCCAGGCGATGATGTGATATTCGGCTTCCAGCAGTGCCAGAGTGGCGGTAGCGTCGGACTCCAGGGTGAAGAGGGTATCGAGATGAATGTCCTGATGCGTGCCGCTGATGCGTATTTGCAGGGCGGAGGCGGTGGCCGACTGTCCTTGCCAGTCGGCGCTGATGTGCGTAGGGGCGGTGTATAGTTCTTCGTGGCTGAAGAGCTCCTTGCGTTCGCAACTGCACAGGCCAAGGACCATGAGCAGAAGCAGGCAGCTATATAAATACTTCATAGCGTAATTATAAATCATAAATTATAAATCATAAATTGTAGATGATACTCACGTGCAGGCCTGTCAGTCCCATGAGGTTTCGGGTGCGGGTTCCGTTCTGTTCGTATTTGCCGAAGCGTGAGTTCCAGAGGTAGCGGTCGTATCGGGTGTGGATGTATCCCAGGCCGAAGCCGGCATCCACGTACCAGTGTCCGCGGAGGCAGAAGCGGTATCCGGCTGTAATTCCGGCGAGGAGGGCTTCGCCTTGGGAGCCACGGCTGAAGAAGGTGTCGTCGAACTCTCCGCCGCGGACTGCGAGGCCGATGTGGGTGCGGCGGAAGCCCCATCGAGGGGTTTGCAGCCAGTATCGCAGCTCGCCGCCGACGCTCCAAGTGGGGGTGGTGTGGGTGCGGTGGCTGTAGTTCCACATACCGTAGGAGGCGTCGGCGGCGAGGCTCCAGCGGTTTGCGAGGTAGAGTTCGGCTCCCAGGTTGGGGGCGAGGGTGGCCCAGGAGAGCAGATTGGTGCTCAGCGCCCAGCGGGGATGCGGGGTGGGGCTGTCTTGCGTTTCTTGGTTTTCTTGTCCTCGCACGGGTTGGGTGCAGAGGAAGGTCAGTGCCAAGAGCACTGTGGATAAAATTGTTCTATACATATCTGTTCTATAATTAGAGTTATATACTATGGTTATGTAAGGAACAACGGGAAACGCGTGGGGTTATATTTCTTCCATCCTTGCCAGCTCCCAACCGCTGAATTGCATCACGATGCAGTGCAGCCGGGTGTCCTGTATCATCTGCCTGACGCGGGGGGCTTCGGTGTAGAGGCGGAGTTGTCTTACGGCGTCCTGCCATTGGTCTTCGGCGTGGGCTTCGTAGTCCTTGGCGGAGAGGTATTTCAGTTCCAGGATGTAGCTGTGCTTCACTTCGGGATACCTCATGAGGTCGGGCATCAGGAAGAGGTCGCAGAAGCCGTGGTTCAGTTCCATCTCGGGTGCGGTGAGGTAGTAGGAGTTGATGCTGAGGTAGGCTTGCAGGAAGCCTTGGATGTTTCGTTCACCCTCTATCAGGCTGCGCACAGAGGAATTGTCCTTGTAGGCTTGGGCGATGAATTCGAGGGCGGGGCGCCACTGGCCGTCGTAGGCCATGTATTTGTAGATGCTTCGCAGATTGCTCAGGTCGAGGCTGTCGGTGGCGGCTTTCTGGAACTCTTCCAGCAAGTATTCGTAGTACTGCTTGCGTACGTTGTTGTTGGGGATGCCCAGCACCAGCTGGTCGCCGTCCGTACCGGTGAGGGTGAGCATGCCGTAGTAGAAGAGCAGGCTGGGGAACACCTTGGCGTCGGTGATTCGCTCGGCGGGGAAGGTGGTGAAGAGTTCGGAGGTGATCCGTCCTTCCTCGGCGATGCGGTGCATCACGCCCCGGCGGTCGCCGTCCAAATGATCGAGCTGGATAAGCCTCTTCATCTTGGTATAGTCGGTGCGGGTGTTGGGGTCTATCATCTGTTTGGGAGAGCAGCCTTCATCTATATAGTTCCGCAGATAGTAGAACACCATGTCGCAGTTGAACATCTTGGGGTCACGGTCCAGACTGGCTTCGGCGAAGCAGTAGTTGTCGTACCAGGGTTTCATTTCGGCAATCATCTGGTCGATGTCTCCGTTGTGCCAGCCGGCATCCTTGTAGTATTGCAGAATTTCCCGGACGTCGGTCTCGCTGAAGCCGAGCATCTGGTTGAACTGGGATTTGATTGAGATGTTCCAGCCTATGTTGAAGCCGCTGCTGAGGTCGTCGAGGGTGACGGGGCTGACGCCGATCATGAAGATGCGCTCGAACATGCCCTTGAACTTCTTGAACACTTCGCGGTAGAAGCCGGTGGCGTGGGTGATGGCGTGGTATATCTCGTGGCCTTGCTCGTTGAGCACGTTGTTGGTGAAGTTGTCGTACTCATCGATGATGAGGTAGAGGCGGGCTCCACTGTTCTGGGCTTTCCAGTTCAGGAAGTTCAGCTTTTGGGTGGAGGTGGTTTGCTCTTTCATCTCTTGGGCGAATCCGGGATAGTAGCACGACTGGTAGATGGAGGCGAAGTTGTCCAAGCTTCCGCAGCAATAGTCGTTGAAGTTGCGGGCGAGTTCTTCGCCCACTCCGCCGCCTACACGGGAGAAGTCCATGTGCAGCACCTGATACACGCCTTGCAGGGGTGTGGGGCGGCTGCCTATCCAGAGGTTGCCGAAGCGTGCCCGGAACTTGTCCTTCTGCGAGAGGTCGTAATAGGCCTTCAGCATACTCAGGAAGATGCTCTTACCGAAGCGGCGGGGGCGGACGAGGAACAGGTTGCTGGGTTGCTGCTCCAGCAGGGGCAGGTACATGGTCTTGTCTACATAATATTGGTTCTGCTCCACTACTTCGGTGAAGCTGGAGATGCCGTAGGGTATTCGTTTGATATCTTCCATATCGGTGCATGTTTTTGATTACGGACAAAAGTACTCTATTCCTTCCTAATGCACAAGGGCAGAAGGAAGAAATAGAGTGAAAGTTTCCGGTTTCCCGTTGTTCCAGTATGTCAAAGATCGAGGGGGCGGTGGCGGTTCCCCCGGTTCCCGGTTCTTCCCGTTCCCGGATTCCGGCGGATATGTTATCCCCCGTTCTCCGGTTCCGGTCCGGCTCCGGCGGATATGTTATCCGCCGGTGCAGGAGTATCAGGATTTTAAATCCGAGCTGTCATGGGGATAAGCCGGGATCTTGCGGATTATAAATCCTGATACTCGGGACAATCGGATTACAAATCCGATTGAACGGTGTATGTTATCCGACGGACAACGGTGTCAGGGTGCTGTCCAGTGCCCTGAATAGCGTGCTGCATCGGTGTGGTACAGCTCATCGTCAGGACCGTTGTAGTCGTAGTGAATGGCTTTCCAGCTGACCCCGCCCCATGACTGGCAGGCAGCGGCATTGGAGCTGAACATTGCTGCGGGCACATCTCTCAGGAAGAGGGTGACGGGGGAGGATTGGGAGAATGTATCACTCGTGGTGGCGGGCAGGAAGAGGCCGGACGGGACGTTGAAGTCACAGCCGCTGAGGACGATGTCTTCGAGTTTGGGGCAGTTCTCGAATGCCCACTCTCCTATGCTTGTCAGGCTTTGTGGCAGGCTGATGCTTGCCAGGGAGGTGCAATTGGAGAATGCGCCTATTCCTATACTCGTCACCCCTTGTGGCAGGCTGATGCTTGCCAGGGAGGTACAATTGGAGAATGTGAAGTTTTCTATACTTGTCACCCCTTGTGGCAGGCTGATGCTTGCCAGGGAGGTGCAATCGGAGAATGCGCTGCTTCCTATACTCGTCAGTCCTTGTGGCAGGCTGATGCTTGCCAGGGAGGTGCAGAATTGGAATGTGTTATCTTCTATACTCGTCAGTCCTTGTGGCAGGTCGATGCTTGTCAGGGAGTTGCAGTAGTAGAATGCGCCTATTCCTATACTCGTCAGTCCTTGTGGCAGGTCGATGCTTGTCAGAGATTTGCAGTTGCTGAATGCCCACTCTCCTATGCTTGTCAGGCTTTGTGGCAGGTCGATGCTTGTCAGGGAAGTACAGTAGTAGAATGCGTCTATTCCTATACTCGTCAGTCCTTGTGGCAGGCTGATGCTTGTCAGAGAGTTGCAGTAGCCGAATGCCCGCTCTCCTATGCTTGTCAGGCTTTGTGGCAGGCTGATGCTTGCCAGGGAGGTACAGCGGTTGAATGCTTTGCTTCCTATACTCGTCACCCCCGTCGCCAGAATACATAAATCCGTGATGCTGTTGTTATAAGTAAATGCTGCCAGATTTTCCATGTCCGTATTATTCATCTTTCCCGTGATTACGATCTTCTTCTTTGCTCCTACACTGTTTGTCAGCCATTCTCCACTCATATTTCCTTCCGTCGCCTCCACCACAGCTACGTCCACATTACTGTCATCCACATCCACTATCTGCACCTGTCCTCCCGCTTTCAGACCATCACTGCTGACATTCGACTTCTTAGCCTTGCTGTCTGTCAGGTAGCTGATTTCCGTTGCGCCGGGCAATATGTATGCGTTGTACATCAGTCCCGCTTCCTTGTACATCTCCATCACGGATTTCCCGGCTTCTCCGTTCTCTGTCGTGGGGCTGAGGGCGTTTACCTGTCGCAGCGTTATCCGGCTTGCATCGCTCACTATCTGTACATGCACCAGGGGACATCCGAGGTTCAAACTGATGGGGACGTCACGTTGGGGCGTTTGCGCAGTTGCGATTGGCGTGATGCGCAGTTGTCCCCATTCTTCGTAACTGTCCGCTGTCCAGGCGGTGGGCAGGCAGATGGCGGGGGTGAAGCCGATGATTTTACCGGCATCTGTGGCGTCTGTCAGGATGTTCGCATTGGGCGTACCGGTGGCGGGGCTGACGGCGTAGAAGCGGTGCTCATCGCCGGAAGATTGCCAGCATAGCGGCTCGCTGCCCGGTTGGAGTTGCCAGGAGGTGGTGGTGGTGGAGGGAGCGCCCGGGGTGGCGGCGGAGGTGTAGACGTAGTTTGCGTGGTGGCATACTGTGGCTCCGTCCGTGCCCGTGGGGCTGAACATGAATACGGTCATGGTTCGCCCTTCCACGAGGAAGTTTCCGGTGTCGTCGGTGAGGGTGCGGGTATCGGCGTCGGTGCCGGTGGTGGCACTGTTGGCGGTTATTGCGATGTTGCCTATCTGTATCGGTTGTCCGGTCAGGTCTTCCGTTGCGGCGGGGGTGTCGGGGGCTTCGGGGAGGGGAAGCTCGTCGGTGAAGCCCGCGCACGACGCGACGCACATACTGAGCGCGACGGCGCAGAGGAAGGATCGGAGGGAGGAGTAAGGAGTCATAAATATAAGTATTAAATAGTTACGAGTTACAAGTTACAAGCTACGAGTGCCTTTCGGGATCATAGTTACGAGCTACGGGTTGCGGTTGTACGATCCGGGTCTTGCGGATTATAAATCCTGATACTCGGGACAATCGGATTACAAATCCGATTGAACGGTGCTTGTAGCTTGTAACTCGTAGCTAATTCACACATTTTCACAGAGGGTCCTCGGGGTTAGGCTAAGTAGGGTCATACTTTGCCGTTAAAGTAGGGGTATACTTTGCGGTTAAAGTATGGGTATACTTGGTCCGGCACGAGGAGGGGGCTTCCGAAGGGCTGTTTTCGTCCTTCGTT
>NZ_EQ973489.1:617095-627148 GCF_000158035.1 Bacteroides cellulosilyticus DSM 14838 | reverse complement strand
CTGCATATTACATCTGTTCGAAAAGTATTTATTTCATTTTATTGTCTCTCCTCTATTCTGCACATCAACAATCCTTTTATCTTTGCGCCCCTATTTACAAATTAACTGTTTTTAATTAAATAATTTTTCAAAATGAGTAATTCAAAAAAAACGCTGCTAAAAGCGAAGAAACAGGGTTAGTAAAACCAAGTGAACAAAACAGACAATCCTCTGAACAAGCGGAAAATAAACCACACAGAGGCCGTCCTAAGGGTAAAAAAGTTAAAGGAATTAACAATAACCAGGAAAGCATGCTGGGAAATCTTTTGGATGAATACATCGAGGGTAATTTCTACGTTGGAAACAATGAAAAGATTCCACCCGAAAAACTCGAATTGGCCCCGCTTATAGAGCGCATAGCAGAAACCAAACTCTTCCTAAATAATGACGGAATCCCTATGTCAAAGAGTACTTTAACCAAAATGGCAGAAAAAATGTGGCAAAAGGATAAAAGAGTACGACACAATGAAAAGCATAAGGAGAAATCACCCTACAGAAAAGACAGAAATTAAAAAGATACTGTCAAAACAGCAAGACCTACCTTTGCCCTCACGTTAACAAGACCAAGTCAGACCTCAATGAGATGCCGCTTCCTCTTATGCGAAGCGACATCTTTTTTTATGCTATGGCATGAGCTTGAAAACGTAACCAACATTATTATTAATTAAATATATCGTAAGATGAAAAGACACGAGTTCAAAAATCCGGTTCCAGTCCGTGAAAGAATGGCAGAAAAATGGAAAAAACGGTTCATGTTCGAAAAGGGGTATTCTGAGGAATGTGCAGAATACATGGCACAAAGATTGATCGACCTCATTGACCACATGCAGTATGGCTATGCCCTTATTGCCTTTCACAAACAAGGCACAATCTTCAAAATGGTGAAAGCAACCCTCATGCCCTATGAAAGTTTCTTTCACCGATTCTATGAAATGGAGCGCATAGAAAGTACTATAGTTTACTGGGATGTAGAGTCACAGGCTTGGAGAAGTTTCCAGTTGGAGAATTTATTGGACTGGAGCCCCGTCTGCTAATCATTAATCACTTATCGTTTAATCACTAAAGAAATGGCAATGAATTGTACAGGGGTACTGTATTTCCCTATAGCTATAAGTCTACTCGAAGGAGTAGCAACAGAATTGATAGAAGCCCGGTTCGGGCTGAAAGGTGTAGCGGCATTCATAAAGCTACTCGGAAAAATTTATAAAGAAGAGGGGTATTACCTGGTGTGGAACAAAGAGCAATGCATGCTCTTTGCCCACAAATTAGGAAACGAATTATCGGATGAGGAAATGCAGGAAATCGTAGAACTTCTGATAGCGAAAGACATATTTGACCGGAAAATGTATGAGGAACACCAGGTATTGACATCCGTACACATACAGAAAGTATGGCTGGAAGCTACCAAACGCAGAAAACGGGACTTAACTCCCCTCCCTTACTTCCTTATGGAAACCAAAGTTCCTAAAAACGGGAAAGAAGAAAATGAGATACAGGATGTATTGTTTCCACCCGAAAATGCATGCAATTCCGAACAAAGTAAAGAAAAGCAAAGTAAAGAAAAGGAAAACACTCCCCCTCTAACTCCCCAAGGGGAGAACGGAGGAGAAGGAACGGAGGGCTCTTCTTTCGACATCCCGGGATATGCCTACAACAAGAAGACACACAATCTGGAAGGTTTGATGTTGGAGCTGCAACAACTTCATATCGTAGACCGAAATGAAATCAATGCCATTCTACGGCTATCCGACTATGGAAGACTAGGAGGGTATGTGTTTAAAATAATCAGTAGTACACGATGGAGTACTGTACTGGCAAAAGGAAAATACGTCATCGCCGCACTAAGAAAAGAGAAAACCGGAAACGGCTGATAATCAAGGCTAATATCAGCATTTGCCAAGGCTACACCCTTTGCCTCCTATGGCTACACCCTTTATGACAAAGGGCTACACCATACGGACGAAAGGGTGTAGCCATCCTAAAGTACCCGTCAAGGCTTACAAAATATACATCAATGTATATTTTTGAAATAATCATATACAGGTAGTACACGCACCGTTTTATCCCCAATAATAAACTTGTCATGCTGATTAAATGACAGCAATAATCCCTCAGGCAGATTAAAAAAGTTCAAGTGCAAATATAGGTATTCCATTCTAAATGGATACTCCTTTCCATTCTGAATGGACAAAAAAATAGCGGCTGACCCACAAAAGGAGTCAACCGCGAATATTAATATAAAAACGCTTTCTTGATTAGAGAGCACCTACTTCTTTCAATGCAGCGTTAGTTCCGTGAACAGCCTTAGCGCTGGCAGCGAATTTTTCTTTTTCATCAGCAGTCAGTTCCAGTTCAACGATCTTTTCGATACCATTCTTGCCCAAGATAACGGGAACACCGATACAAAGATCAGATTCGCCATATTCGCCTTCCAGCAATACAGAGCAAGGAATCATCTTCTTCTGGTTGTGAATGATAGACTCAACTACATAAGCCCCTGCTGCACCCGGTGCATACCATGCAGAAGTACCCAGCAACTTAGTCAGAGTAGCACCACCTACCATAGTAGAAGCTACAACTTCGTTCAGTTTTTCTTCGCTCAACAGTGTGCTAACCGGTTGTCCTTTGTATGTAGCCAAACGAGCCAACGGAATCATAGTAGTATCACCATGACCGCCGATTACCATACCTTCTACTTCGTTTGCATTGCAACCCAAAGCTTGAGACAGGAAATATTTAAAACGAGAGCTGTCCAAAGCACCACCCATACCGATAACACGGTTCTTAGGCAGACCCAAAGATTTCAATGCCAGATAAGTCATTGTATCCATCGGATTAGAAATAACTACAAGGATAGCGTTGGGAGAATATTTCAATGCATTTTCAGCAACTGTTTTCACGATACCGGCATTCACACCGATCAACTCTTCACGAGTCATGCCCGGCTTACGGGGAATACCTGATGTGATAACAATAACGTCAGAATTTGCAGTCTTCTCATAATCGTTGGTGCAGCCTACAATAGTGGTATCAAAACCCAACAATTGAGCTGTCTGCATCATATCCATTGCCTTACCTTCTGAAACGCCTTCCTTAACATCCAGCATTACCACTTCGTCAGCCACTTCATTAAAGGCCAACACATTAGCGCATGTAGCACCTACGTTACCTGCACCTACTACGGTTACTTTTGACATAATCTTCAATTTTTTGTTTATATGTGTAATAAAGTTGCGACAAAAGTACAACGACATTCGTAATTAAGGAAATTTTTCCGTAATAATTTTAGTTAAATGATTATTAAGTTAAGGGTTGGTGATTAGCGATTGACGATTAATGCTTATTTTTGCGGCGGAATAGACCTAACCCTATTTTACACACCTATTATATTAATGAAACAATATGGCAAATAACAAAAATAAGCTGGTGATTATTGCAGGTACTGTATTAGTATTAGCCTTGGTGGGCGTCACTGTATTATTACTCACCGAAAAGCAGACCAACAAAGAACTGGTACAGGAATTTCAACTGGAAAAGGAAGACCTGGAAAACGAATATACACGCTTTGCACAACAGTATGACGAACTGAAATTAACAGTCTCCAACGATTCCCTGTCCGTACTATTAGAACAGGAGCAACTGAAAACCCAACGTCTGTTAGAAGAACTGCGTACCGTAAAAAGCAGTAACGCCGCTGAAATACGCCGTCTGAAGAATGAACTTGCCACCTTGCGTAAAGTTATGATAGGTTATATCAACCAAATAGATTCACTGAATAGGCTTACCGCCCATCAGAAAGAGGTGATCGCACAGGTCACGCAGAAGTACAACGATGCTTCCCGCCAAATCAGCAATCTGGCGGAAGAGAAAAAGAATCTGAATAAAAAAGTAACTCTTGCTGCCCAACTGGATGCGACCAACATCAACATTCAAGCCGTGAACAAACGGGATAAAGTAGCCAAGAAAGTAAAAGACGTGGTGAAATTCAAGATAGGATTTACTATCGTCAAAAACATCACAGCTGAAACAGGCGAACGTACTATCTATGTCCGCATCACCAAACCAGATAATGACGTGCTGACTAAAAACCCTTCCAATACATTCCCGTATGAAAACCGCGAGTTGGGGTATTCCATCAAAAAGTACATTGAATACAACGGTGAAGAGCAAAATATAACCGTGTACTGGAACGTAGAAGAGTATCTATATGCAGGTACCTATCGGGTAGATCTTTTCGCAGACGGAACACTTATCGGCTCGCAATCCTTTACATTGGACTAAAAAAGATTAAATTATTTTGAGGTCTCACTGAAAGCCTATACATTTGCATCGTTGTTTATGCAATTATTGTTGCATCACAAAACAACGTTTTAATCACCTTAATAATGTATAGACACGATGAGAAAGTTCTTCTGTTTCATTTGGTTGGTATGTCTGACCTTCTCTGTCGGTGCACAAGAGGTTTTGAGCCTCGATAGTTGCCGTGCATTGGCCATTGCCAATAACAAAGAACTACTGATAAGCCAGGAGAAAATTAACTCTGCACATTATCAGAGAAAAGCGGCGTTTACCAACTACCTTCCCGATATTTCCGCCACCGGTGGATATATGCGTACCCAAAAAGAGATTTCACTATTGAGCGATGCACAGAAAGGTGCATTAGGTTCAATGGGAACTCAGGTAAGCGGTGCCATGCAAAATGGTATACAAGGTATACTGACACAGCACCCTGAGTTGACACAGAATCCGCAATTCATGGCGTTGATCCAGGCGTTAGGAAGTGTGGACGTTGCCTCTCCGCTCAACGGCCTCGGAAATTCCCTCGTTGACGCATTTCGTACAGATACCCGCAACATGTATGCCGGCGCCCTGACGCTGACACAACCTTTATATATGGGCGGCAAAATCCGTGCTTACAACAAAATCACCAAATATGCAGAAGAATTGGCACGTCAGCAACATGACAGTGGTCTGCAAGATGTAATACTTAGTACCGACCAGGCTTACTGGCAGGTAGTATCACTAGCCAGTAAAAAGAAGTTAGCCGAAGGTTACCTCAAGTTACTGCAAAAATTGGAAAGCGATGTGGACAAGATGATCGCCGAAGGTGTTGCCACCAAAGCGGACGGTCTATCTGTAAAGGTAAGAGTGAACGAAGCGGAAATGACACTGACTAAAGTCGAAGATGGCTTGAGCCTGTCCAGAATGTTATTATGCCAGTTATGCGGTTTGGACTTGTCCTCTCCTATCACGCTGAAAGATGAACGGGAAGACGATCTCTCTCCTGATCCGGTAGCAGCAAATGGAATTGATCTGAATACGGTTTATGCTACACGGCCGGAAGTACGCAGTCTGGAACTTGCCACAGAAATCTACAAGCAGAAGGTAAACGTCACTCGCTCCGAATATCTGCCGTCACTGGCTCTGATGGGAAGTTATATGATGACCAACCCCTCCGTTTTCAATGGTTTTGAAAAGAAGTTCAAAGGTATGTGGAATGTGGGCGTGGTATTACAAGTTCCTATCTGGCATTGGGGTGAAGGCATGTACAAGGTGAAGGCAGCCAAAGCGGAAGCCCGTATCGCCCAATACCAATTGGACGATGCTAAAGAAAAGATAGAACTTCAAGTCAACCAGTCCGTCTTCAAGGTTAATGAAGCCGCTAAAAAGCTGATTATGGCAGAAAAGAATCTGGAAAAAGCAGATGAAAACCTTCGATATGCCACACTCGGATTTGAAGAAGGCGTGATAGCTGCCAGCAACGTACTCGAAGCACACACAGCCTGGCTTTCAGCCCAGTCCGAAAAGATAGATGCACAAATTGATGTGAAATTGACTGACATCTATCTGAAGAAGGCGTTGGGAGAATTAAAAATTAATAATTAAAAATTAAAAGGGTGAGAATTCATAATTCATAATTCATAATTCATAATTACCTAAATGGATACCAAATCACAAAACAGTAACATGCTATTAGCGTTTTTAACGCTGACAGGCGTCATTGCCATTGTAGCCGTAGTAGGTTTCTTCATGTTGCGTAAAGGACCGGAAATCGTACAGGGTCAGGCAGAGGTCACAGAATACCGGGTATCGAGTAAAGTACCGGGACGTATTCTGGAATTCCGTGTGAAAGAGGGACAAAGTGTGCAGGCCGGAGATACACTCGCCATACTGGAAGCTCCGGACGTATTAGCTAAACTGGAACAGGCTCGTGCGGCGGAAGCCGCTGCTCAGGCACAGAATGAGAAAGCACTGAAAGGCGCCCGTCACGAACAGGTACAGGCTGCCTTTGAGATGTGGCAAAAAGCTAAAGCAGGACTTGAAATAGCCGAGAAATCTTACAAACGTGTGAAGAATCTTGCTGATCAGGGCGTGATGTCAGCCCAAAAGCTGGATGAGGTGACTGCACAGCGAGACGCTGCCATCGCAACAGAAAAAGCCGCCAAAGCTCAATACGACATGGCAAAGAACGGTGCGGAACGAGAAGATAAAGCCGCTGCCGCCGCCTTGGTAGACCGTGCCAAAGGAGCTGTTGCAGAAGTAGAATCTTATATCAAAGAAACTTATCTTATAGCCCAAACAGCCGGAGAAGTTTCGGAAATCTTCCCCAAAGTAGGTGAATTGGTAGGAACCGGTGCACCGATCATGAACATAGCCATACTGGATGATATGTGGGTAACATTCAATGTCCGGGAAGATTTGCTGCAAGGCCTGACAATGGGAACTGAATTCGAAGCTTTCGTTCCGGCATTGGATAAAAATATCCGCCTGAAAGTGAACTACATGAAGGATCTTGGTACTTATGCAGCCTGGAAGGCTACGAAAACAACCGGGCAATTCGACCTGAAGACTTTTGAGGTAAAAGCTTTACCACAGGAGAAAGTGGAAGGCTTGCGTCCCGGAATGTCGGTGATACTGAAGAAGTGATTAAGGGTTAGTGATTAGTGATAAGTAAAGGAATGGCACGAGATAAGAAATATATAGCTTTGTGGAACGTCATGAAACGGGAAGGCCGACGGCTCGTTTCCCGTCCGCTGTACCTGTTCTGCATGGTGATAGCGCCGTTGTTCTGCTACGTGTTCTTCACAACACTGATGGATTCGGGGTTACCGGTCAATATGCCTGTAGGGGTGGTGGATCAGGATATGACATCCACTTCGCGCCAATTGATGCGAAACCTGGATGCATTTGAGCAGACTGCCATCGTAGCCCATTATCCTACTATCAACGAAGCACGTGCCGCCATGCAGAAAGGAGAAATCTACGGATTCTACTACATTCCGAAAGGTACCACTGCCAAGGCGCAATCTCAACGACAGCCTACCGTATCGTTCTATACCAACAATACGCTGCTTATTGCCGGTTCTCTGCTCTACAAAGATATGAAGATGATGAGCGAGTTGGCATCGGGAGCCGCTGCACGCACCAGTTTGTATGCTAAAGGTGCTACGGAAGACCAAGCTATGGCATTCCTGCAACCCATCGTCATCGATACACATCCGCTGAACAATCCGTGGCTGAATTACTCCGTATATCTGTGTAACACATTTGCACCGGGTGTATTGATGCTGCTTATATTTATGATAACGGTTTACTCCATCGGTGTGGAAATAAAAGACCGTACCGCACGCGAATGGCTGCGCATGGGAAATAATTCCATCTACATCTCCCTTGCCGGAAAGCTATTGCCGCATACGGCTATTTTCTTCCTGATGGGAATATTATATAACGTATATTTATATGGCTTCCTGCACTTCCCCTGCAACAGTGGCATCATGCCGATGCTTCTTGCCACCCTCTGCCTTGTACTGGCTTCGCAAGGGATGGGTGTACTGATGATAGGTACATTGCCTACCCTGCGTCTGGGACTGAGTTTTGCATCCTTATGGGGGGTGCTTTCATTCTCTATGTGCGGACTATCATTCCCAGCTATGGCCATGCATCCGGTTCTGCAAGGATTAGCCAATCTGTTCCCGCTGCGTCACTATTTCCTGATCTATGTAGATCAGGCCCTGAACGGTTATCCGATGATTTATTCATGGATAAACTATGTGGCGTTACTTATTTTTATGATGCTTCCTTTCTTTGTCGTACACCGGCTCAAAGAAGCGTTGATTTATTATAAATACGTGCCCTAATGAAACATCTGACGTTCAAACAGAAAGTAGTACAAGGTATCCACGACCTATTCTATATCTGGATACGGGAATTCCGCACGACCTTTCGCGATCAGGGTGTGCTCATCTTCTTTGTGCTTGTCCCGTTGGTGTATCCACTGATTTATGCTTTCATTTATACCAATGAAACCATACGGGAAGTACCTGCTGTGGTAGTGGATAACTCACGCAGTTCGTTAAGCCGCGAATACCTGCGCAAAGTGGACTCTAGTCCGGAAGTGAAGATTGTATCTTATTGCGCCGACATGGAAGAAGCCAAACTGATGCTGAAAGATCGTCTGGCTTATGGCATCATCTATATACCTGCTGAATTCAGTGAAGATATTGCACGGGGAAAGCAAACACAGGTCAGTCTGTATTGCGATATGAGCGGATTGCTTTATTATAAATCTCTGCTGAACACCAATACCAGCGTGTCACTGGATATGAATGCAGATATCAAAATGCAACGTGCCGGCAATACCACCAACCGCCAGGATGAGATTACCGCCTATCCGATAAAATATGAAGATGTTACCTTATTCAACCCCGCAAACGGTTTTGCGGCTTTCCTGATACCTGCGGTATTGATACTGATTATTCAGCAAACCTTACTGCTGGGTATCGGACTTTCTGCCGGAACAGCCCGCGAACAGAATCGTTTCAAAGATTTGGTTCCTATCAACCGCCACTACAACGGCACATTACGTATCGTACTGGGTAAAGGCTTAAGTTATTTCATGGTGTATGCACTTGTATCCGTATATGTGCTCTGTGTAGTGCCACGCCTGTTCAGTCTCATCCAGATAGCTCAACCGGGTGTACTGACCCTCTTTATGTTGCCTTATCTGGCAGCATGTATTTTCTTTGCCATGACAGCTTCTATTGCCATACGCAACCGTGAAACCTGCATGTTAATATTCGTCTTCACATCCGTACCTTTATTGTTCCTTTCAGGTGTTTCCTGGCCGGGAGCCGCCATGCCGGATTTCTGGAGATACTTCTCTTATATCTTCCCGTCCACTTTCGGCATCAATGGCTACGTACGCATTAATAGCATGGGAGCTACACTGGGCGAAGTAGCCTTTGAATACCGTGCATTATGGATACAGGCAGGCATCTACTTCCTGACTACCTGCTGGGTATATCGTTGGCAGATTATCCAGAGCAGGAAGCATGTGATTGAGAAATATAAAGAGTACAAGAATAAATAATAATTTCAGGAGATTATTATCCATTCTGCAGGACATCTTCTTTCTCCGGAGCAGTAGGCTCCGGCCTCCTTTCAGGGGCAAACGGGTCAAAATAATAAATATCTTTGGTATCCAGCCAATGCAGGAAGAAAGGTAAACGTCGCATAAAACGACTATAATCTTTCCGTCCGGCAGGTGTCCAGGCAGCCTCGGCAAGTGCAATAAGACGTGGAAAGACCATAAAATCCAATCGTTTGACATCAGCCACACGTTCTGTCCAAAGTGAATACTGCATACCCATAATCTGGCTTTCGTACCCCTTAAACAGATGTTCTATCGAGCGAGGGAATGAGAAGACATCTTCTATCGGATTATATCCATCCCAGTAACGCCCAACATTGTGTGTGGAATACTGCACAAAGTCGCCATACATCGGACGACGCGGAGTCATAATAACACGATATCCACTTTCGAGAGCTTTCAATAACTGATACCTACGATCATGACGCCACCACATCACTACTGCTTTATCCGGCGATACACCGGCATCCACAATCTCATCCCACCCGATCATCGTTTTACCTTTGGCAGCAATAATATCTGCCACACGGCGTACAAAATATTGCTCCAATCCGGTTTCGTTCATTAATTGTTTATCTTTGATG
>NZ_EQ973489.1:583128-617075 GCF_000158035.1 Bacteroides cellulosilyticus DSM 14838 | reverse complement strand
AACTGCTGTATTTGTGGATCTGTAAACCATTCCTGATTACCAAAATGTACTTCATCACCTCCAATATGAATATAAGGAGAGGGAAACAAAGTGATCAGTTCATCCAGCACATCACTTATGAAACGAAACGTTTCTTCTTTGCACGGGTGAAAAGTAAAATCTTTCCATCGTCCTTCACCCCCACCAGACAATTCCGGATAAGCACGGCAAGCAGCAGTGGCATGTCCGGGCATATCAAATTCCGGCACAATCATTATGTGTCGTGCAGCTGCATAAGCAACAATATCTTTAATATCCTCCTGCGTATAGAAAGCAGCAGGTGCCGATGGATCATGATAATTCCCTTTAGATCCAACCTTTGTCAACAGAGGATACTTCTTTATTTCAATACGCCATCCCGGTTCATCCGTCAGATGCCAATGAAAAACATTCAGACGAAGAGAAGCCATTATATCAAGCAATTGCTTGACTTTCTCCTTGCCAAAGAAATGACGGCTCTCGTCGAGCATAAAACCCCGCCACGAATAACGGGGAGCATCATTGATTACACAAGCGCTCGTAGTGCCTTTCCCGGAACGCAAAAGTTGCTTCAAAGTTTCTTCTCCCCGGAATGCTCCGGTTACAGTAGCCGATTGAATAAAAACAGAATCGGGAGTTATCTCCAAACGATAAGCCTCATCAGCCCCCGTAGTGCAATCCGGTGCAATACGCTGTACCACTCGTGACGGAAGTACATTATTGGTCTCAAGTGCCTTATTTTCGGCAATAGACAGTACGAACTCTCCTTTTGCCGGGCGATATTGTGCCGGTTCAGGAATCACATTTTGTGCAGAGATAAAGACTGGCAGAAAAAGACTCACTGCCAACAGGTTAATTTTAGTTGTCATCATTGATATATTTTAAAACAATTTCCCATTTCAAATTCCAGTACCCCGCCTTTCACGATCTCATCATGCGTTATCCACAAACGGTTCAATTTCTTACCGTTCAATGATACCGACTGGATATAGATGTTCTGAGGCGAGTTATTATGCGCTATGATTTTGAAATTCTTACCGGAGTAGAAATGCGTATCCAGGTTTATCTCTACGCTTTCGAAAACAGGGCTGGTAATCTCATAACGGGGATTTCCCGGACAAACCGGATGGATGCCCATAGCGGCCAATACATACCATGCCGACATCTGCCCAACATCTTCGTTTCCGCACAATCCCAGAACATCGTCACCATAAGCTTTATCACAAATCTTTCTCGTCCACTTCTGTGTCAGCCACGGGCAAGAAGAGTAATTGAAAAGGAATGGTACATGATGGTTTGGTTCATTAGGATGATTATAATAATCATTCCACAAAAAATCCTCCGGAACATTGGCAAAGAACTCTTCCAATTCCGCATCAAACTTCTTTTGTCCTCCCATCAGCGCTTTCATTCCGTCAATATCATGAGGGACAAACCAACCTTGCTGGAAAGGATTGCTTTCCGTAGTACCCTGATCCTGTGCCGTACGACCTCGCCAAGGCAACCAGCCTCCACCCTTCACACGGGCACGGAACCACTGCACGCTGTCGCACCACACATTCCGGTAAGCTTTGGCACGCTTTTCATATTCAGCTGCTTCTTTCTTTTTGCCCAAGGAACTCATGAGTTGTCCTAAGCACCAATCCGTATAAGCATACTCCAACGTATGGGAAAGACTGCCGGGAGTATATCCCAGGTCTCCATTACCAAACTGCTTCTGTGTATTCGCAGCATATTCAACGGCTTTCTGTACATCATACTCCCGGATCCCCTTTTCATAGGCATCCGCCAGCACCGAGATAGCGGGATTTCCCAACATACAGCCGGAATATGCATTCACTACTTCCCAACGCGGGTAATACTCCTTCCCACTTAATTGCGCAATCTGAATCAAAGAGTTTATCTCATCATTCACCAATCGGGGATTAATCAATGTTTGCAATGGAAACTGGCTACGGAATACATCCCAACCGCTAAATACAGTACGATAAGTAAAATTCCCAGTCTGGTGAATCTTCTTATCCGCACCTATATATCGGCCGTCACAATCAGAGAAGCAGCGTGGATCGATCATTGTATGATACAAAGAGGTGTAAAAGATAGTCTTATCCCTTTCGCTTCCCTCAACCTTCACCGAAGAGAGTGCCTGATTCCACAGATTACGTGTATTTTCTTTTACCCGCTCAAAATTCCAGTCCGGAATATCCTGTTCCAGATTGCGCTGGGCACCTTCCATGCTGACAAACGATATACCGCACTTCAGTTGCACCTGTTCGTCTTTCCGGGTAGGAAACTCTGTATAAAAGCCCAAGTGCTTTCCCTTTGCTTTCCCGGGAGCAGGTATTATCCGAGCATCCTTAATATAGTTGAAATAGGCCGGATTATCATTGGCATCATTCTTTCTGCTAATACCCTCAGGAATAGAAGCACTCCAAACACCGTATTCCGTCAATGGGAGATCGAAACAGCAATAGAAGTAAACGGTATAATCAGATTTACCCGAGCCATTTCCCCAACCTCCACAAGCGGGCGTGCATTTCATCCATCCCCGAATCGTATATTCGTCTACTTTTTCCACATACTGTTCATCGGATGTGCCACCAATTCTACGGGCCAGATCGATCTGGATACGTGACTTTTCCGACTCCGGATATGTGAAACGCAGAATCCCCGAACGAGGTGCGGATGTCAGTTCCACTTTCACCTGATAATCTTGCAAGTATACCGAATAGTATCCGGCCTGTGTAATCTCCGTATCATGAGAATATCTGGAACGGTAACCTTCCTCCGGTTTATTTTCGGTTCCCTTGAATGTCCGTAATGGTCCGGTGGTAGGCATTACCAGAAAGTTTCCGAAATCACCATACCAGCCGATACCGCTTAAATGCGTAAAGCTGAAGCCTTCGATAGTAGAATGATGCCACGAATATCCGGGACCATTATCGCCACCGGTTTTAGTATCCGGACTCAACTGTACAAGTCCGAAAGGAGTACAACTTCCCGGAAAGGTTTTCCCCAATCCATGCCCCGACTTTCCGGCCTCTGCCGAAGTTGAAGCACCAATAATCGTATTGACATAATCCACCGGCTCTTTTTGAGCAAATGACAAAATAGAAAAAGAAATCAATAAAGCCGATAGCCAAGACCTGCCATGTTTCATAGAATAATAAAATAGAAAAAATTACCGGATATGTTTTTTAATTAACGGATATAATACTTCCGCATAGCGCATAAAGCCCAGATCTGTAAAATGAATACCATCAACAGTAGCCTCACCATCGTGCCCGATGATATCCTTTGAAGAAAGAAGATAGATATTCTTCTCACCCGTTTTCTTCATTGACTGGAAAATAGCCGCAATCGTTTCATTTTTAGCTTTCACTTCCCGAGCAACCCTTTTATCAAAACGGGAATGAGTGAAAATAGGATCTTCTACAAAAAGTATGGGAGTATCGGGATGTTTGCTGCGAACGATAGAGTAAAATTTCTCCGCCCGTTCTTTCATCTGTTCCACTGTGGCGTTAGGAAGGAAATCAAGCACAAACATGGAAGCATCGACCGTAGCTATAAGTTCCGCAATCTCCAGATCGAGCAAAGCATTACCGCTAAACCCTAAATTGATACATTCACGATTGAGCCAACGTTCCAGAATATTTGTATGGGCCATTCCGGGACGGGAAGCACAACCACCCTGCAAAATACTGGTCCCATAAAAAACAACGGGCTTCTCACGTACCGGCAAATCAACAGCAGGCTGGTCAAGCGTAGAAAGGCTATCCACACCGATTGTCAATGAGGTGACCCCGTCATACAAAGAGAGATATAAAAGATATTCCCGTTCTTCAGGATCCATATTCTTCACGATAGTAGCTTCATTTACCTTTCCCTGAGGACGCCCGCTACCGGCAAAAACCCACTTACCATCTTGCAGACAATAAAGATCCAATCCCTTGATTCCGGTAGGAGTCATGTGGTTCATGCTTCTGTTATCCCTCACTTCCCACTTTGCCCCAATGCATGTAGAGTTGGAACGGAAGCGCAAAGCAAGTCCGGCACTATTGCGTCCTAAATCCCAAAGCGGTTTGCGGGAAACCGATTCCAAAGAAGCCGGAAGGCGTTCGTAACGGGTAAGAGTAGCATCCGTTGCCTTGCCCAACAAGGGGAAAACGGAAGCATCGCGATAAAGAAGTTGGGCCTGAGTGGATGCAGCCAGCAACAATCCCAAAATAAAAACTCTGATTCTCATGATTAGTAGATATTAAGATGATTCAAAGGTACACTGAAAAACTGCATTTATAAACAGTTTTACATCAATTAACAGGTAATAGACCTCCTATTATGGCTCCACAGCTCTTTTGAGTGCATTCACACTTATTAACCGTCTGAAGTTTGCTTTATTACGAAATATTCGTAGTTTTGTGTCGAATTCATTTTAATACTTTATTTCCATGGAAAAGTTGACTATACAAGAAGAAGAAGCAATGATTTACATTTGGGAACTGGGCAGTTGTTTCGTAAAAGACATTGTTGCCAAATATCCCCAACCGGCACCTCCCTACACTACCGTGGCTTCCATCATTAAAAACCTGGAACGCAAACAGTATGTTACAGCCGCTCGCGTAGGGAATACATATCAATACACACCTGCCATTCGTGAAAGCGAATACAAGCGTACCTTCATGAGCGGCTTCGTGCGTAACTACTTTGAAAATTCTTATAAGGAAATGGTTTCTTTCTTTGCCAAAGAGCAAAAGATTTCAACTAAAGACCTGAAAGATATAATAGATATGATTGAAAAAAGATAAACATAAAAAAGAATCGCATGAAATACTATTTTTCTTTATTAGCTTGTCTGGTAAGTTTCATTGCTCACGCACAGACTACTTACTCCTATAGAGTAGAAGGCGAATTGACAGATAATTCGTTTAATGGAAAAATGTTATACATCATGCGATATGATGACAATCGCTATATTGATAGTACCCGAGTTGAAAATCAGAAGTTTGTATTTGAGGGACGGACTGCAATCCCCTCGTTTTGTCGAATCGATGCAGGACGCAACTATGGCAACTTTATTTTGGACGAAGGAACTATAAAAGTCAATCTATATACTCATGTCCCTACGGGTACAAAACTAAATGAAGCTTTCAACAAGACGATAGCTACAGTCGACAGTATCCGAAAAAAAGGATTCGCACATCTGGCAGAACTTAAAAAAGAAAAGCCGAATGCAGAAGACTGGCAACCGGTATGGGCAGAATATTATGAGCAGAAAATCCGCCCATCACTCCTTGGATATCTAAAACAACAAATTATATCCAACAAGGATAATGGTGTGGGAGAATATGCTTTCAGAGATTATAGTATGGCATGTAATACCGATGAAATGGATGCTCTTCAGACAGAAATAGGCAATTGGCTGAATTCCTTAAAAACAGTACAGGCAATAAAAGCACGTTTCGAAGCACTAAAGAGCACTGCAGTAGGCAAGCCGTTTGTCGATATAGCCGGTGAAGACACAGAAGGTAAAGAAACACGATTGTCTGATTTTGTAGGCAAAGGTAATTATGTTCTTGTTGATATGTGGGCAAGCTGGTGTGCTCCATGCCGGGAAGAAATACCCAATTTAGCAGAAATCTACAATACATATAAAGACAAAGGCCTGGTTATATTAGGTATTGCAACCTGGGATAAAAAAGACAGAATTATTAAAGCGATAGGAGATCTGAATATGACATGGCCACAGCTACTGGATACCCGACAAAAAGTAATGGAACTTTATGGCGTCAATGGTATCCCGCATATCATTTTATTTGCCCCGGATGGTACTATTGTTGCGCGCAATCTCAGGGGAGATGAAATGAAACAAAAAGTGGCTGAGATTATGAAAGACAAATAATAACAAAACAAATCAAGATGTTAGCTTATTTTCTAAAAATCAATGTAGCCATTGCGCTATTTTATGCGTTCTACCGGCTATTTTTCTATAAAGACACGTTCTTCACGTGGCGCAGAGCCGCTTTGCTCTGTTTCTTTGCCATTTCTGCCGTCTATCCGCTACTGAATATACAGACATGGATCACGGAACAGGAGCCTATGGTAGCCATGGCAGATTTATACGCTGACATCGTTTTACCGGAATTTACGATAACACCGGAACAGGCAACTTCCGACTGGAAAACCCTACTGCTCCAAACGGTCGGTTTTGCTTATTGGGGAATGGTAATTGTATTAGCGATCCGCTTTTTCATACAGTTGGCTGGAATTATCCGTTTAGCTTTCCGTTGCCGGAAAGCAAAGATAGGAAATACGAATGTACATCTGCTCAGACAAGCAAGCGGACCTTTTTCCTTCTTCCACTGGATTTTTATCCATCCGACTTCACATACAGAAGATGAACTAAGCGAAATATTAACCCACGAACAAACTCATGCCAACCAATGGCATTCCATTGATGTACTTGTCAGTGAGATTGTATGTATATTTTGCTGGTTCAATCCTTTTGCCTGGCTCATGAAACGGGAAATCCGCACTAATCTGGAATATCTGGCGGACAACCGCGTACTGGAAACCGGACATGACTCTAAAGCCTATCAGTATCACCTGTTAGGATTATCACACCATAAGGCTGCAGCAACTATCTATAACAGTTTTAATGTATTACCTTTAAAAAAACGCATCAAAATGATGAACAAAAAGAGAACCCGAGAAATAGGGAGAACTAAATACCTTATGTTTCTCCCCTTGGCAGCCTTACTTATGATAATCAGCAATATCGAAGCCGTGGCCCGTACCACGAAGGAGATGGCAAAAGATGTCATAGAAGCTGTAGAAGAGAATCTGGCGTCCAATTCAACAACGCCGGAGATGGAAGTTGCTACTGAAGCAATACCGGTGGAAACGCCCATATCACAACAGGATAAGGACAAACTCGTGACCTACAAAGGAAAAGTAGTGGATAAAGACGGAAAGCCGGTGGAAGGCGCCGAACTTCTCATTGATGGTAGCCACAAACTCCCTCAAAATCAATCATTTGTTACAGACAAAAATGGGAATTTCTCTTTCATGGCTTTTGAGAATGCCCATATAGGAGTCATATGGAATAAAAACGATAAATATATGCTGAAAGGAATCCGATACGATCAAAAAGAGAGAACCAATCTAAAGATCGTCATGGATGACCAATGGCAGAATCCGCCTTCCAATGATCCTAACAACCCGGTGTTTGAAGTAGTAGAAATAATGCCTGAATTCCCTGATGGCGGCATGTCAGGACTGATGCAATTCCTGTCGAAAAACATTCAATATCCCATTAATGCACAGAAAAACCATACGCAAGGTCGAGTTACAGTGCAATTTGTCGTCAATAAAGATGGCTCAATTTCTGAACCCAAAATCATTCGTGGAGTCGATCCGGATTTGGATGGTGAAGCTATACGTGTTATCAGTTTAATGCCTAAATGGAAACCCGGCATGCAAAAAGGCCAACCTGTCCGAGTTAAATATACGGTACCTGTTATGTTCCGCTTATCGGATGATGGTCAAAAAGAGGAGTATAAGCCTATACCTAAAATTGATGAAACCGTTGTTGTGGGGTATGCCTCCAAACAAGCTCCTGCAGAGGAAGACCCAGTTTTTGAAGTGGTTGAAAACATGCCTGAATTTGCCGGTGGCATGGGAGGACTGATGCAATATCTGTCTAAGAATATCAAATATCCGGTAGAGGCACAAAAAGCCGGAATCCAAGGACGAGTCATAATGCAAGTCATCATTGATAAGAACGGTAATGTAACCAATCCCAAAGTTACCCAGCCCGTAGACCCCTTATTGGATACAGAAGCAATTCGTGTCACTGCAAGTATGCCTAAATGGAAACCTGGTACACAAAGAGGAATGCCGGTCAACGTAAAATATACATTCCCTATCGTATTCAGATTACAATAAAACAATCTCTTTTCAACATTAATTCTCTCTCACATAAAGATTATCTGCAATGTCCTACTCCTGATTTTTAACAGCACAATCAAGAGTAGGATGCAGATAACCATTTATTTATGCATCTTCACTACTTCTGTCGGTGCCATCTCCACATTCCGCTTATCTACTTGGCGAACCACGCTTGCCGCTAATTGCAGGAAAGCGCGTCCGGTCACGGTATTCTCGTCAAGTGCTACCGGAGTACCCTTATCGCCACTTTCGCAAATGCTTTGTACAATAGGAATTTGCCCCAACAAAGGCACATTCATTTCTTCCGCCAGCTTCTTGGCACCTTCCTTTCCAAAGATATAGTATTTATTCTCCGGAAGTTCGGCAGGTGTAAACCAGGCCATATTCTCTACCAAACCGAGAATAGGCACATTCACCTTATCATTGATAAACATGTTGATACCTTTGCGGGCATCTGCCAATGCCACAGCCTGCGGTGTACTGACTACGATAGCTCCTGTCAGTGCCAATGTCTGAACCACTGTCAGGTGAATATCACTCGTTCCGGGAGGAAGGTCGATTAAGAAATAGTCAAGCTCTCCCCAATTCGCATCCCCTATCAGCTGTTTCAAGGCATTGCTTGCCATGCCGCCACGCCACAACGTAGCCTGATCAGGATCAACGAAGAAACCAATAGAAAGCAATTTGATACCATACTTCTCAACCGGTACAATCAGGTCACGACCGTCTACGTGTTCAGCATAAGGACGCGCATCCTCCACCTGAAACATCTTCGGCATGGATGGTCCGAAAATATCGGCATCCAACAAACCAACCTTGTAACCCAACTTCGCCAAAGATACTGCGAGGTTAGCAGCTACCGTTGATTTACCTACGCCACCCTTACCGGAAGAAACACCGATAATATTCTTTACTTGAGGCAATAATTTGCCTGGTTCGGGACGTGCTGCCTGTTTGCTTTCCGTAGTAATGGTTATTTCTACCTCATCAGATACATACGTATGAATAGCCGCCTCCGCTGCCTTTATTACAGATTTCATGAAAGGATCGGTCGGTTTCTCAAATATCAGTGAGAAACTAACTTTCATCCCGTCAATACGTAAATTATCGGCAATCATTTCCGCCTCAACCAGATTCTTTCCGGTACCGGGATATCGCACTGTGGCCAGTGCATCTAAAATTAGTTTAGGATAAAGTGTCATTACTCTTTTTTTATTTTGAAGTTTGCAGCCCACTCCGCTTACTGCGGTTATAACTGCGATACTCATCTAACTCTATTTCCACATCGGGTTCGTGCAGTTCGCCTTCCTTCGGCAGATGGAACTTGATATACTTGATGTTCAATCCACGGTCCAACCACTGTTGCTCGTAATAGGTTTTGATGCTGAGAATTTCATCAGCCATGCCGGAGTGATACAGATCTTCTGTCAGCACATCCATCGGAAGATGATTTTCCTCGATCATACAACGGGTATAAGTGAACATAAAGTTACTATCTGTCTTGAGATGAACAATACCATCCGGTTTTAGGAATTTACGATAACGTTCCATGAAATAAGTGGAAGTAAGGCGCTTGGTAGCTTTCTTCATTTGCGGATCAGAGAACGTCAACCAGATTTCACTCACTTCATTTTCCGAGAAAAAGCGGTCGATTATTTCAATGTTCGTACGCAAAAAGGCAACATTCTTCATGCCTGCCTGTAATGACTCCGTAGCACCGGACCACATACGGGAACCTTTAATATCCACTCCGATAAAATTCTTATCAGGAAACAATCGTCCCAGCCCGACGGTATATTCACCACGTCCGCAACCTAATTCCAAAACAATGGGACGGTCATTCCCGAAGAATGACTCGTTCCATTTTCCTTTCATCTCAAAGGGCACGTTATCTACTGCTGAATAAGGATATTCGAACACATGCGGATAACTTGCCATATCGGCAAACTTCGCTAACTTACCTTTACTCATGCGTTATTCCACAATGGTTACCCAGCCATGCGTGTCAGGTTCGTCACCATATTGAATACCACGCAATTTGTTGTACAACTTCGTGCAGACAGGTCCCGGTTTGCCGTCCTTGGCTATTACATAAGAATGTCCGTTTTCAGGATCATCTATGCGCTCAATCGGGCTAATCACCGCAGCCGTACCACATGCACCGGCTTCCTCGAACGTAGTAAGTTCTTCTTCAGCCACCGGACGACGTTCCACCTTCATGCCCATATCTTCGGCCAACTGCATCAAGCTCTTATTGGTAATGGATGGCAGAATGGAAGTAGACAGAGGAGTAATATAAGTATTATCTTTTATTCCGAAGAAGTTGGCAGCGCCGCACTCGTCGATGTACTTCTTCTCCTTTGCATCCAGATAGAACTCTGCGGAATACCCTGCCGCATGTGCTTCGTGGCTGGCACGCAAGCTAGCTGCATAGTTACCACCGATTTTATAAATACCAGTTCCAAGCGGAGCAGCACGGTCATACTTACGTGTAATGACATAAGGAGTAGCTGCAAAACCGCCTTTAAAGTACGGACCTACCGGAGTAACAAATATCAGGAACATATATTCATTGGAAGGACGCACCCCCACCTGTGCCCCGGTTCCAATCAGCAACGGACGGATATAAAGGGAAGCACCGCTCTCGTAAGGCGGTATAAAGCGTTCGTTCATTTTCACCGCTGTCAGCACAGCTTCTTTGAAACGTTCTGTCGGCAATTCTGCCATCATGATACCACGACACGTAGACTGCAAGCGGGCAGCATTCTCTTCCAAACGGAAAATACGCACCTTACCATCTTTGCCACGGAATGCCTTTAAGCCTTCAAACGCTTCCTGTCCATAATGCAGACAGGTAGCTGCCATGTGCAGATTGATAAGTTCGCTACTGCTGATTTCAAGTTTTCCCCACTCACCTTCGCGGAAATTAATTCTCACATTGTAATCTGTCTTCATGTATCCGAATGACAGATTAGACCAATCTATTTCTTTCATATCTCAAAGTATTAGTAATCTCATTACGTACATTCTGCAACAAATTTAGTCTTTATTCTTCACTTTCCCGCTTCTCCGACAGTAATTTTTCGATTTCCTTGTCAGCTTTGGTCAATTTATCGCTGCAAAACGCAATAATCTCATTCGCTTCCTTTATTTTTTCGGCAAGCGCATCAATTTCCAATTCATTATTGTCTATTTGACGGACAATCTTCTCCAAGCGCTCCATGGCTTGGGAATAGGTTTCTTTTTTCTTTGAAGTAGACATAGGAATATTTTATGATTTATGATTTACGACGGAGGTCACTTCACCCCGGTAAAAACGGGTGAGTATTTCATCTTTTTCATTCAAGAGGGTGGCATCTTTCACTACTTTTCCATCTTTCAAAGTAATGCTATAGCCACGGGCAAGCATTTTCTCTGGCGAAGCATCTACAAGACGCTGCCGCAACAAATCCAGGCGATGCTGCTGGCGCGCGAGAGAGGTTGTAACAGCCTGTGAGATATCCTTCCGGGCGGTAAGCAATGCAAGCTTGGCATCAGATACGCGACGGACAACAGCAGAAGGAATACGGTTTCTATACAAGGCCAGCCTTCGATGTTCCTCCGTCAAACGGGAAATCACGCTGTCGTGCAATTGGGTGATAAGCACTTCCAGTTCATCAGCAGCAAGATCCATGCAATTTATAAGATACTCTGCAGCAGCAGTCGGGGTTTTCACACGGGTGTGCGCCACAGAATCGAGTACCGTATCATCTCTTTCATGCCCTATTCCGGTAATTATAGGCAACGGAAATTGGGCACAAGCGGCAGCAAGCAAATACGTATCAAAACCGGAAAGATCGGAAGTTGCTCCACCGCCACGGATGATGACTACGGCATCAAAATCATTCTGACGATTTAAGATTAGATCCAAAGCTGCTAATACAGATTCTTCTACCCTATCGCCTTGCATCAAGGCGGGAAACAATTCTGTATAAAAGAAAAAGTTTCTGGGATTATTCTTTAACTGATGGCAGAAATCACCATAGCCTGCGGCTGTTGGAGAGGATATCACAGCAATGCGTTGCGGCAAAGTTGGCATTTCCAACTCTTTATTCAGCGTCAAGACACCTTCTTCTTCCAGTTGCTTCAGTATTTCCCGACGACGACGTGCCATATCTCCTAACGTATAAGTAGGATCGATATCCTGTACGGTCAGACTATAGCCATAAAGCTCGTGAAAACTGACAGTAACCTGAACCAGTACCTTAATACCGGAAACAAAAGCCTGCCCTGTCGCTTCTTCAAAATAAGGTTTCAGCAGCCGATAGACATTCGACCAGATAGTACCCCGCGCCTTTGCAACCAGACCATTGCTACGGGGGTCTTTCTGAATAAATTCCAGATAGCAATGCCCGGTACTGTTCGTTCGCACATCACTCAACTCTGCCTGTACCCAATATTCATCAGGCAGGCATTGTTCAAGACTGCGGCGCACCAAGGCATTAAGTTCCAGTAAAGATAATGCTTCCATATTGTTCAGCTACGAGTGACAAGCTACCAGCTACAAGTGACGAACTACGAGTAACAGCTTGTAATCAGTTATTTATTATTTGATTTATAATCATTGTATGCCTTCCACATATCAGGTACTCCATATCCGTAGATATTATCCGGGAAACCGGCACGGTCACCGGATCGGCGCACCAACTCAATCACTTCTTTTGCCGTCAACGTCGGGCAAGCCTGCCACAAACATGTCACCATACCGCACATGATAGGTGAAGAAAAAGAAGTACCGTTAGCCCGTCCCTGGTTACCATCCGTACGGATCACATCCGATCCAACCCCTACCGCAACCACATCCGGCTTCACACGATGATCCGCTGTATTACCTACGGAAGAAAAAGTAGCCAGTACAGCTCTCTTGTCAATCGCTCCTACCGTCAATACATTATCAGCATCTCCCGGAGGAGTGATCTTTTTCCAGGAACCCGCACCGGAGTTGCCGGCACTGCATACCAGTATCATTCCTTTATCTGCAATATGGGAAGCCTGGCGCGACATCAATGCATGACGTCCATCCAAATCTCGATATTTATAATTCTTCGATTTATCATCAAATGAGTAGTATCCCAAAGATGTATTGATTACATCCACTCCCACACTATCGGCAAATTCAACCGCAGCCGACCAATAATCCTGTTCTACCAGGTGTTCCGAATATTCATCCTCACTGCGAAGCAACCAAAAAGAAGCTTCGGGAGCCGTCCCCGTCATTATATCAGGTCGGTTCATACCTATACAGGACAGTACACTCATCCCATGGCTGCTTTCTGCAAAGATATCAGCCTGTTGGTTTACAAAATCCTTTGTACCGAGAATACGGATATTCTGCATAGCAGTAATCTTATCGACATTATGAAATCCGGCATCAATAACCGCAATTGTCATACCCTGCCCTTTGAAGCCCGCTTCGTGTAATTTGTCACCGTTGCTCATCTGAATCTGAGTGATAGCACGCCCATAAATGCTATCCGGATGTATCGTCGGTTGGTTCAACACAGAATCACGTTCCGTCGCCATCGATGGTTTGCCGGCACTGGGAGAAATCCAGACTTTCTCTGTTGAAAGCACAAAAGGCAGTGCCGCAATACGATCAATCAGAGTCGTATCGTTGCAGGACACCGTTACAAAATTATCCCATTTCCCCGTTACCACAATCTTCACTCCCTGTTTGCGGATTTCATCTATATATTTACGGCATACCGGGAGATCTGTAGAATCAATCGGAAGGTTCTGCTTCCGGCGGCGCTCAATCGCTTTTGCCGACAAGTATTTCTCCGGTTTTTTTAAAGAATATTCTGTAGCAGCTTTATCTTTTAAACTAATGCGATACTTCAATGTATCTTGTTGCGCCGATGCCCCTGTTGCAAGCAGGGCAATGGCTAAAAAGGATATTAATTTTCTCATTCTATTATTTTATTACTTATTCATTTTCTGAAATAACCAGCCCGATACCCCGTTGGGAAGCAATGAAAGAACCACCTACTACCCGCCTTCCAATATAGAATACAGCCGACTGACCGGGTGCAATAGCCGATGCCTCTGACAGGAAATGTACAAACAACCGCCCATCTTCCAGCCTTTTCACCGTACAGGGAATCGGCTTGCTTCGGTAACGGATGCGTACCGTCAAATCGGAAGCCGAAAAGAATTCCTGCTCATCAATAAGGTTATCCTGTTCGGTTAACATATATTCTGTCCGCAATTGTTCGGCATCACCCAGCATCACCGTATTTTTCTGCGGATTTATCTTCAACACATAAGCCGGTTTCCCTAAAGCTATTTCCAGCCCTTTCCGTTGTCCAATGGTATAATAAGGAAAACCTTTATGCTCTCCCAACTTCACTCCTTCGGAACTGACGAACCATCCGGGACCAATCGCACTATCTATTTCAGGAGAATGTTCACGCAGAAAGTCCCGATAATCACCTTTGATGAAACAAACCTCCATGCTCTCTCCCTCTTCCGCCTTCAGTTGATAACCTTTCTCACGCAGATATTCCCTCACTTGCAACTTCGTATAGGTGCCCAGCGGAAAAATGCAACGCCTCAGCACATCCTGTCCCAGTCGCCAGAGGAAATAAGACTGATCTTTCTTATCGTCATCTCCGGCCACTATATATATCTTTCCATTCTTTTCTTCCAGACGGCTATAATGCCCGGTAGAGATAAATGCGCAACCTAGTTTGTCTGCCCACTCTGTTAGTATGCGGAATTTAAAGGTAGGATTACACATCACGCAAGGATTTGGAGTCCGCCCCTGACAATATTCATCAATAAAGTTCTGCACAATTACTTTACGAAAAGCCTCACGTTCATCAGCCACATGGTGTTCGATACCCATACTGCCGGCAAGTTGCCGAGCTTCCACAGGTTCGTCTCCCCACACCCACATGGTCAATCCGACTATCTCATACCCCTGTTCTTTCAACATCAGGCAAGTGGCAGTACTGTCTATACCGCCGCTCATGCCCACCAATACTCGCTTATCAGGACTGTTCATTTTAGATATTCATTCTATTAGCTTACAAAAATAGATGATTTCGGGGAGAAGAAACAGAAAAGGCATACCTTTTTCACATGACTTCACATCATTCTCTTTGTTTCTCCTTACCTTTCCGTGCCTTTGCAGCTATGGAGAACTTACGAGTTGTACAACTCGCAAGTTCTCCGTAGTAAACAAAAATAAGAATAGTAATAAGTTCACAGCTTAGAAGTCAGCGTATCTAAAGTCTATTTCATGGCAGACCGCAACTTGCTCAAACGCCCCAAGAAATTACACACATCAGTATTACGGATAGCATCTTACCCATAGTATAAAGTCGACTTTTATGTTAAAAAAACAGCATTGCTGAAGAACCAGAACAGGATAAGACTATGTTGGAACTGACGGTGAGATTCTAACTATATCGAACAAAATTCCGAGGTATTATCATAGCACCTCTTTCTTCAGAAAGTCCGACAAATGCAGGTGTTGTATGCCTTGCACATCTCCTCCACGATTAAACTCATCCAGACTGACAACATACTTTGGATAATTGTCCGTATCCACACCTTCCTGAAACTTATCGCGCAGATATTCGAATAAATCCGTATCATTCCGAATTCCCCTGAATTCTTCGTATTCCATATTGATATAAAGAATATTTGCCTGAGGATTCTCTTTAAGAATATCAATTTGAAGCTGCTTTAAAATACAACTCTTCCCTACCCGCCGTTGTCCGGTCAGCACTTTAATGATACCTTTCCCTATAAAAGGACGTATTCTATACTGTATACAAAGGGCGATTTATCAGCTTCATACTTTTATAATTTATGATTAACAAACAATGCACATATAGCAATTTTATTAAATATAAATTATAAACCTCGTAAGAATGCTACATTTATTAAGTATAAATATCAGTTGGGTTGCCTACAAACTCTCCTATGCATCTTCAAACAGAAACGCTTCGTACAGATTACGCGGAATTTCACGGAATAAGCAAAAGAAAAATCCGTGAAATTCCACGCCTGTTTATTCCTTATTTGAAAAGTAACTGTGCCATGTGATACAAACTCCTGCGCCAAGTCAGGAATTCATGGGCCGTATCGGGAGAAACGAAAGACGTTGCCTTAAAACCGGCCGCCTTGAGGTCATTCACGGCTTTAGTCACACCATCCGGATTCTCCTTGCTTCCGCAACTGATGAAAATGGATGCCACCTGATTCTTATCCTTGATATCGCCCGGTGCATAGGTACCACCGCTCAGTAACCCGTAATAATTGAATACTTCCGGACGACGCAAGGTTATCAGTTTCGTTTCAAAACCACCCATAGAAAGTCCCGCCATTGCACGGTGCTTCTTGTCGGCCTGTGTACGGAAGTTACTATCAATATAAGGTATCAGTTCGTCTACCAGCACCGTTTCAAACTCCTTAGCCGTGAACTCTTTGATATGTCCAAATTTCACATCATTCGTCATACCATACGTCATTACAATGATGAACGGTTCAATCTTGCCTTCAGCAATCAGATTGTCCATAATCAGATTCGCATGTCCCTGGTTGGACCATGCCGTTTCATCTTCTCCCCATCCGTGCTGCAAATAGAGAACCGGATATTTCTTCTTATCCTTTCCGTAAGTGGGCGGTGTATAAACAAATGCACGACGATGGGTATCTGTGCTCTTGGAATAAAAATAAACCTGTTGAACATTTCCATGAGGCACTTGCTTCATAGCATAGAAATCCTCATCATGAGCCGGAATTTCAATACCACTTTCCCATCGGCAAGAACCGTAATAATTCTTAGTACCCGGATCATTAAACACACCACCATCGATAGCCAGGTGATAATAATGGAATCCCTCATCCATGGGGCCATCTGTAGTACCTACCCATACACCTTCTTTATCTTTGCGGAGAACTGTGCCACCACGACCGCCTAATCCAAGACTGACAATGACTGATTTGGCATCAGGAGCAACTACACGGAAGCGGGCGTATCCTTGCGAATTGACCATAGGATATTGCTGTCCGGGCTGATTAAGTACAGAAGGACGGAAATCCTCTTTCACTACAGCAGTATCGCTTGCCGGATCAAAATCCTTAATGATACTATAGACACGTTTCGCCTTATAATTTTCATCATAAGGCAACGGATAGTTACGTGCACCGAGCCATGAATCGCGGTCGGAAAGATTCCAGAAAGTAACATTGTCTACCACATCCTTATGTTTGCGAAGTACTTTAAACAAGCGAGCATACTGATCTTCCTGAAGCGTTTTTACTACCTGACTGATGTTGCCGCCGTCACGACTGAAGTTGAGCTGTCCTCCCATCTCCTGATTGGCACGAATATCCAACTCAGTAATATGGATATGTTTCACTATAGTAGAATATTTCGTCAGGGCAGCATCTACATCTTCCATGCTCGGACCATAGACATTGTAATGTCCCTGCATGCCAATACCATCAATGGGCACACCTTCTTCCTTCATGGATTTCACCATATTATAGATGCGATCGCGTTTTCCAGGATCAGCAGCATTATAGTCATTGTAGAAAAGGAGTACATTAGGATCGGCCTCACGGGCATAAATAAAGGCTTTCTTAATAAACTCGTCACCGGCAATCTGATAAAGAGGGGAATTGCGATACGGACTTGGGTGTTCTCCCATGCCTCGTCGGCCACCCTGCCAGCCACCATCGGAGATTGCTTCATTCACAACGTCCCACGCATATATCACGTCTTTGTAGCGTTCCACGATAGCTGTAATGTGATGTTTCATATTTTGAAAAAGTTTCTCTTTCGACACTAAATCCCCTTTTTCATCTTTATACATCCATTCTCCTATCTGGGCATGCCACATCAGACAGTGCCCGCGTAACTTGATTCCGTTGCTACGGCAAAAATTGGCAATTTTGTCGGCATTCTCCCAATTGAACTGTCCGTAGGCAGGCTCGGTGGGTTGCGGCTTCATGTCGTTTTCTGCCGTAATACTGTTGAAGTCTTTTTTAATAATGGCAATCTGTTCAGGATTCGAGATGTTACGCATATTAACAGCCACGCCGATAGAGAAGTAATCTTTATAGGCATCCTTCAGCCCCGTTTCTCCGCTTTGTGCGAATCCGGTATTTGCGCCCATGGTCAATGCCAATGCGCAAAGGGAAAATTTGAATAAATGTTTCATCTGATAATTATTTAAAAGGTTTTCATAGTATATCTATTATCTACCATGTATTTGTACATGCATATCACTCACTAATTGGAAACGGTTACAAAAGAATGCTTTTTTCTGAAAGATTCTTCATATTTGTGTAACACGTTTTTTCGCTTATGTTACCTCCTTTAGTAAAAGTGAAAGAAAATGGATTCTCAAGGTCAGTACCGCCACTGAAGTAAAGAGAAAAAGATGATTGTAACCAAAACGAAACATACATGACACAAAAATATAACACACATGTCTGAACTTTGCCGCCATAAATTAATCGACTACAACTAATGATTATGAAGAAAAGCGCATTCATGTTGCTCATCATCCTACTGTCGCTGACAGCAAACGCTCAGACTCCGTACCGCAACGAGGACGGAAAGAAGATTGATAAAGAAGAGCTGGAAACAAAGGATTACCTGCCGGAAATACACGGTACTATCCGTACTAAGTTTGAGTATCAGACAGAAATGGCTGCCAGTCGTTTCGAAGTACGCAATGCACGCATCAGCATTACCGGAAATGTATTACCCATCGTAGCTTATAAGGCGGAAATTGATCTCTCCGATGAAGGACAAATCAAAATGCTGGATGCCTACGCCCGCCTTTTCCCAATAAAAGACCTGACCGTCACCGCAGGACAAATGCGAGTACCATTTACAATCGACGCCCACCGCTCTCCACATCAGCAATATTTCGCTAACCGTTCGTTTATTGCGAAACAAGTTGGTAATGTGCGTGACGTTGGTGTTACATTGGGATATAAATTCGGCACTGGAATACCTGTAACCTTAGAAGGCGGACTCTACAATGGTTCGGGACTGACCAATCAAAAAGAATGGCACAAAGAGGTAAACTATTCCGCCAAAGCACAATTCCTTTTCGCCAAAAAGCTGAATCTGGCTTTAAGCATACAGAGCATCCAGCCACAAGAGATAAGGATAAACTCGTATGACATCGGTGCTTTCTATGAATTCGGGCGCTTCCATATTGAAGGAGAGTATTTGTACAAAACTTATGCAGACAATGCCTATGACAACGTGCATGCCGTAAATAGTTTTATCAATTACGACCTCCCCTTACAAAAAGTATTCAGCAAGATGTCCTTTCTGGCACGCTATGATATGATGACCAGTCAAAGCGATGGTAAAGCCATCAACGAAGAAACCGGAGCCTTGACTACCACCGACTACAAACGCCACCGTATAACCGGAGGTATCACTTTCAGTCTCAGCAAGGCATTCCGCACAGATCTCCGGCTGAACTACGAAAAGTATTTCTATGCCAAAAACAGTATTGCCAAAGAGTCTGAACAAGATAAGATTGTATTGGAACTGATGGTTCGGTTCTAACACCTCACATGCACCTGCCAACAACAGGTGCATCGTCCGGTAAGTACTCTTTGACTCTCTCATTCATCCTACTTAAACCGTTTCAAATCCTTCTTCTCAAACACCCATTCCGGAGTGTAGAGCTTACCTTCATCATTGTCAGACAGCTCATACCAAGGCGATAATCCACGGTTAGCGGGATTCACCAATATCTGAATCTGTTGAGCCGGCATATAGCTCTGTGTCAGCAGGAACACTTTCTTTCCTGTTTGAGGGTAAATCGCCACATCCACTACAATGACTGCGTGCCCCGGTGATCCGCCTTTGATAAACACATCTCCGGGTTGTAAAAATGTATAAGGAACATAAACACCAGGTTTTAAATACCTCCAGAAGCATCTGTGGCGTATCAGAGCCGTACCTGCTCCGTACTTTCTTCGTGTAGAAGTACCTTTGACCGAAGAATGTACGGAGCAAGTACAGCCCTGATACGGTTCGGGTACGGTGCAGATACAAAAAAGACACATCATAACGAAAGTATGAATTGTATAAAAAAGAGATTAACAGTCATCCTTTTCATGACCAACAAATAATACAAATTCAATTATTTTATTGAATATACATTATCTCTTCCTAAACTTTTCCATACAAAACTTGATTATTTACACGAAAAATCGTATATTTGAGTAAATAACTCAGAGCTTATGGCAAATCCGATTCTTCCTGGTATATCAGAAGCTGAACAAGAACTGTTGTACAAGAAACTAAATGAATACAATCAGGGAAGAACCTCTTACAAAGAGGCAGGTGCTTATCTGGTTGTACTGCCCCGTCCGGAATCTCCCCGTTACTCCTTATGGGTGTATTCTCCTCTTCCCGAACGCCAGTCCATTTTTTACGTCCAGGACCTTTCTACAGACATCCATGAAAGTCTGCGAGCGGCAAGCAGCCTATGTTATTATTCTCCACGTTGCATTCTGTTGGTAGAATATAATGCCAAACGTATGCAGAGTAAGGGAGACGACATTATCTCTTTCGGAAAGTATCATGGACATTTCCTGCACGAAATCTTCCGTATCGATCCGGCATATGTGAGTTGGATTGCTTATAAGTTTACTCCACGTATACCTAAACAGGAACGCTTCGTACAAATAGCACAGGTGTATCATTCCGTCCACCTGGATATTCAGAAGCGGCAGGCACATCAGAAATATTCTACCAGCCATTTTCTGGGGAAAGAAGGAGATAAAGTGAAAGAACTGACACTGAAAGTACTCCGTGTCCGGCTGGAAGACGATCCTTACAAAACCACCGTGAAAGGAACGACTCCTTATTTCTATGTCCGGCAGATACTGACTTTGGAAGATCCTATCGGCAACCTCGTCACTTTCCGGACCAACTCGCGTACGGCAAGCCGGGAATCGTGCCAGGTGCCCGCTACGGAACATGCCTTCGAGCCCGGAGAATCGGTATATATTGCCTCGGCACGCATCTCTTGTACCTTTACTTCGGGAAACAAACAATACACCCGCCTCAATTATGTCAAGTTTAAATAAACTTAAAAGATAGAGCGGTATTATTCCTATTAAAAACATTCGTCCTTTCTTTGTCGGCAGAAAAGGGGGTGCTATAAAAATAGCTGAGATTATACCCAATGAACCTGATACGGTTAGTACCGTCGAAGGGAATTTTCTTTCTATATTCTACTATTCGTTTATACTACTATCCCTTTCTGTAAGTATAATTTCTAAATTCAGAGTTTGAATGTTTGACGTACAATTCATTACGCATTTTACGGCATCCATATCTTATTCGGACTCCGCACGCATAGCCCTTGAAGGGGGATGCCGCTGGGTTCAGCTTCGGATGAAGGATGCTTCTTCAGAAGAACTGAAAGCCACAGCCGTGCAAGTGCAGGAACTCTGCCGCCAATACGGAGCCACGTTCATCATTGATGACCACGTGGAACTGGTGAAACAGATTGGCGCGGACGGTGTCCACTTAGGAAAACTGGATATGCCGATAAAAGAAGCAAGGGAAAGGCTGGGCAAAGATTTCATTATTGGCGGAACAGCCAACACGTTCGAGGACATCCGGCAACATGCCGCTGATGGCGCCGACTACATCGGTTGCGGTCCTTTCCGCTTCACAACTACCAAACAAAAGTTATCACCCATTCTGGGGCTGGACGGTTATCATTCCATCCTGACGCAAATGCGCGAAGAAGGAATAACAATTCCTGTCGTTGCCATCGGTGGAATCACACGTGAGGACATACCATCCCTGAAAGCATCAGGACTGAACGGAATAGCATTGAGCGGCGGTATTCTGAAAGCTGAGAATCCGGTACGTGAAATGGAAACAATTATACGACTGACCCAATAGAAATCAATTAGTGAACCATGGAAGATAAAACAAAAATTACTTATCCCGAATCCGAGAAAGTCTATATGCAGGGGCAACTCCATCCTTATCTGAAAGTTGGGATGCGAAAAGTGAATCTTACCCCTACCGTAGTAGTGGAAAACGGGAAAAAAGTTATGACGGAGAATGCGCCCGTCTACATATATGATACAAGCGGCGCATACAGTGATCCGGAACAGAAGGTAGATTTAAAGAAAGGTTTGCCACGCCTCCGCGAACCGTGGATACAGGAACGGGATGTAGAACGGTTGACGGAAATCAGCTCCGAATATGGAAAGATGCGTCTGGCAGACAAAAGCCTTGACTCCCTGCGTTTTGATCATATCACTTTGCCTTATCGTGCCAAAGCAGGCAAGCAGATTACGCAGATGTACTATGCCAAACAGGGTATCGTAACACCGGAAATGGAATATGTAGCCATCCGTGAGAATATGAACTGCCAACAGTTGGGTATAGAAACTTACATCACACCGGAGTTTGTGCGTGATGAAATTGCGGCAGGACGTGCTGCCTTACCCGCCAACATCAACCATCCCGAAGCTGAACCTATGATTATCGGTTCAAAGTTCCTCGTAAAGATTAATACGAATATCGGAAATTCAGCTACCTCTTCCACGATTGAAGAAGAAGTGGAAAAGGCCGTCTGGAGTTGCAAATGGGGTGGAGATACGCTGATGGACTTATCTACAGGAGAAAATATTCACGAGACACGGGAATGGATTATCCGGAATTGTCCTGTTCCGGTAGGTACTGTTCCCATGTATCAGGCGATGGAGAAAGTACACGGAAAGGCGGAAAACCTTACCTGGGAACTATTTAAAGATACACTGATCGAACAATGTGAGCAAGGGGTAGATTATTTTACAATCCACTGTGGTATCCGCCTGAAGAATATTCATTATGCCAATGACCGCCTTTGCGGAATGGTGAGCCGGGGAGGAAGCATTATCTCCCAATGGTGTAAAATCCATCAGAAAGAGAGTTTCCTGTATGAGCATTTCGATGATATATGCGATATATGCGCACAATATGATGTGGCACTTTCATTAGGTGATGGTTTGCGTCCGGGAGCTATCCGTGATGCGAACGACCGGGCACAGTTTGCGGAACTGGATACGATGGGAGAACTGGTAGAACGCGCCTGGGCAAAAAATGTACAGGCATTCATCGAAGGTCCGGGACACGTACCCATGCATAAGATCAGGGAAAATATGGACCGGCAGATTGAGAAATGCCACGGAGCACCGTTCTATACTCTCGGTCCGCTGGTTACAGATATTGCACCGGGATATGATCACATCACAAGTGCCATTGGCGCAGCACAAATCGGTTGGTACGGAACAGCGATGCTTTGCTATGTGACCCCCAAAGAACATCTTGCATTACCGCAGAAAGAAGATGTACGCATAGGAGTGGTAACTTACAAAATTGCCGCACACGCCGCAGACCTTGCCAAAGGCCATCCGGGTGCCGAAGTACGTGACGATGCCTTAAGCAAAGCCCGCTATGAATTCCGCTGGAAAGACCAGTTCAATCTGAGTCTCGATCCGGAACGCGCCTTGCAATATTACAAGGAAGCCAACCACCTGAACGGGAAGTATTGCACCATGTGCGGGCCCAACTTCTGTGCCATGCGCATCAGCCAACGACTGAAAGATTGTGATTATGATGCAGAAATAGAAAATACAGAGAACGAATAACTTTTTAAACTTATAAGAAAATGATTGAAACAAAAGTATCCAAAGGTATCATCAGTACCTATTTTGAAAAATTAGAGAGAAACCTTGATCTGGACGTTGCCATTGTAGGTGGTGGTCCGTCGGGCATAGTAGCCGCTTATTATCTGGCAAAGGCCGGATTGAAAGTAGCGCAGTTCGACCGTAAGCTTGCTCCCGGCGGCGGTATGTGGGGCGGTGCCATGATGTTCAACCAGATTGTGATTCAGGAAGAAGCGATTGACATTGTAAAGGAATTCAATATCAACCACGAGAAATATGAGGACGGCTTATATGTGATGGACTCTGTAGAGAGTACCTCTGCATTGCTTTATCATGCCGTACATGCCGGAGCCACCGTATTCAACTGCTATTCCGTAGAAGATGTTATCTTCAAGAATAATACGGTAAGCGGAGTAGTGGTAAACTGGACTCCTGTATTGCGCGAAGGTATGCACGTGGACCCGCTGAACATCCTTGCAAAGATAGTAATAGACGGAACAGGCCATGACAGCGAAATAGCCGCTACCGTAGCCCGCAAGAATGGCAGTCGCCTGGCTACCGAAACCGGTGGTGTAATTGGCGAACGTTCACTGGATGTAATTGCAGGAGAGGAAGAGGTTGTAAACGGTACGAAGGAAATCTATCCGGGACTTTACGTTTGCGGTATGGCTGCTTCCGCCGTTTCGGGCACTCCGCGTATGGGACCGATCTTTGGAGGAATGTTGATGTCCGGTAAAAAGGTAGCTGAGGAAATTATTGCGAAGCTGAAGAAATAATTTCTCAGAAGCCACTATTTATCAAGGTGGACAACTTTTTCACCACAGATTACACAGATTTTCACAGATTATAAATGTTGAGAATCAATTCCTTTTTCTTTTTATCTGTGAAAATCTGTGTAATCTGTGGTGATCTTCGGCATACTCTTGTATAGACTTATCCTGCAATCTTTTTCAGCCTCCTGAAATGAGCAAGCAACTCTTCGGCATCTTTCCACGTATGGTAACGGTTCCAGATATCTCCTAATAAAGCTGCACCGCCAAAGCCAAGAGACTTTATTTCCGCAAGGTTCACCTCACTTATTCCGCCTAAGGCTACTACCTTTTCATGGATGACTCCGCTTTCCTGTGCTTGTTTCAACTCATCCTTTGAATATCCCGAGCGATATCCCTGTTTGGAAATGCTATCGTAAACAGGACTCATAAGCACATAATTGAACAGGGAGACTGTAGTTTCCACTTCTTCCAAGCTATGGCAGGCACGACTCAGTATTCCCTCATAATTTGCTGGTGCCTCCGGATGACGGGAATTCAAGTGAATTCCACCTAAAAGATACTTATCTTTTAAAGAGAAGAAATCATGAATGACAATCCGGGTTCTATATTCCGGAGCAATACCTTGCAACAGATTTTCTACCGCATGAACATCCGCATCCGGTTTGCGTACATGCAGCAAGTCCAGTCCGGCTTTAAATAATTCAGTGACGATGCGTGCTTCATCCGGAATAAAATCCGGAGAGGTGATAATAATCAGTTTCATTTTTCTATCCTTCATTTACCGGAGGCGTCGGAAACGGGAAATGCCACAAAGGACCATTCCCCTGCCCTATACGTAAATTCTTCCCGGCTTCAATAGCACAGGAAATGTATTCTTTGGCCTGTTCCACTGCTTCATACAAGGATGATCCTTGCGCCAGAAAAGTGGCAATGGCGGATGAAAGCGTACATCCCGTACCGTGCAGGTTGGCGGAATGAATACGCCTGCCACCCAAAATATTTAGTTCTTTTCCGTCATAAAGTACATCGCACATTTCATGACCGGTCAGATGACCTCCTTTAATAAGAAAAGCACAGTTATATTTTTCGAATAACCGGCATGCGGCATCCTCCATTTCATCAATCGTCTGAACCGGTTGTTGCAACAATACTTCTGTTTCGTGCAGATTAGGAGTTACGAGAGTTACTTTCGGAATCAACTTAGTACGAATGGCTTCCAATGCCTCATCCGTCATCAGACTATGCCCGCTGGTAGAAACCATCACCGGATCGAAAACCACTTTCCGGGGAGAATAGCGACGCAATATCCGTACTATTTCATAGATAATCTCTACGTTTCCAGTCATACCTATTTTAATGGCATCCGGTTGCAAGTCTTCCATCACCGCCTGCATCTGTTGGCCTACCAGCTCTGCCGCAACAGGATGAACAGCTTGCACACCCAATGTATTCTGCACTGTAATGGCTGTGATAGCAGTAGCTGCATAACCTCCAAGTGCCGAGATAGCTTTTATATCTGCCTGTATGCCCGCGCCACCGGAACTGTCGGAACCGGCAACGGAAAGGACGATTGCTTTCTTATCCATAAGCCAAATTACAACTTTATAACATTCCCTGTACGGCTACTCTCCCATGCCGCCTCAATCAGGCGGATAACGCCAAGCACTCCGCACGCATCACTTTGCAACACCGCTCCATTCCGGATATGCTGATAAATATTCTCATAAAAAGCAGCGTAGTTTCCGGGAAGGGTAGGATAAGGTTTCCGCACCACATTACCATCTTTTCCCGTATGGAGTATTCCCCATTGGGATTCATCCTCTTCTCCCCAATGCGGAGTATCCGGCAACACACCTTTAGTCAGATCCGCCTCTTGAGGATCAAGACCATACTTCACATAAGAGCCTTCCGTTCCATGAAGAACAAAGCGAGGCTCATTCTCACACATCAGATAGCTGGCTTTCAAGGTGATTTTCACTTCCGGCATCCGGGCAGGTTTCATCAGATGGATGATAAAATAATCATCTACTTTACCACCGGTACGTAAAGTTGCAATATCAGCAAATACAGCTTCGGGCATACCAAATAGTTGAACAGCCTGGTCGATGACATGGGCACCCAGATTATAAGTCAGACCACCACCATTCTCGCCGGTTTCTTTCCAGGTATTCGGCTTGATGAAATTCCGGTAGCGGGGAAAGGTTGATTCAAATTCGACTAGACGGCCCAACAATCCCTGAGCCAATATTTCTTTCACGGTCAGGAAATCACAATCCCAACGACGATTCTGGTAAACACTTAAGGTCAGTTCTTTTTCCGCAGCAAGGGCTACGAGTTCTTCACCTTCCTCTACAGTAGTGGTGAAAGGTTTTTCAACGATAACATGTTTTCCGGCTTCGAGAGCACGACGGGCATATTCGTAATGGGAACTGTCAGGGGTATTCACTACCACTAACTCCAGTTCTTCCATCCCTATCAACTCATCAAAACTACGCACAATACGGGATTGCGGATACTTCGCCCGTGACAATTCTTTACTACGCTCAGTGACAGCAGTCAACTCAAAATGAGGATTTGTGGAAATAAAAGGAGCATGAAATACTTGTCCCGACATTCCAAAGGCAGCCAATCCGGTTCTTATCTTATCCATATCTTTCATTTTTTCTTTCGGCAAAACTAATGAATTTATCGCTGATGTACCACACATGAAGGAATAAGGTTTTACGAAGAAAGATAATTTAATCCTTCGGAAGCTCCTTTTTCAGTACAATGAGAGCCTGATTCATCTCCACCGCCTTGTTCCATATCTGCTGCAACTGTCCATAATATTCGGAAGGCACGACCGAGGAAGACAAAATGAATGTATAATTCACAATGACGTTGTTCCTGTTTCTTTGGATTGCATATTTGCATTGCAGCTTGCCGTCTTCAGTCTTTATCACTTGCGTGTGGGGGATTTCTTCCACCTCATAGCCTTCAGGAAGCGTCAGCGCACAAGAGAGAGTGACTTTTGACGGATAAGGGAACTCAACCGGAAGGATCCGCTCCGATTGTATAAACGGGTTCTTTGTCAATTGCGGAAAAAGAATCGGATTAATATATATATGATCATCCAACTTTTCCGCCTCAAGTACAAAATCAAATTCTTCCTGTATAGTTGTGAAGTCATCTTCCTTATCTGTTAGCTTCAGATTGGTAACCGTCAGTTTTTCTTTCATCAATTCCTGTTTATTCACAAGAGAGTCTTTCGCCTGGTTCTCTTTCCGGTGTTCTAAAGCTTGATGTCCCTTCAGAATGGTGGTCCGACGTCCGGTTATCTGATTCTCCCGAGCATTAGCACTGATTTTCATGAAAACTTGATTGGTAGATATTTCCTGCAAGTTCACCCATTTTTGTTTTTCCGGTATATCGGCAGAAAGCATGCGTGCTTTAGTCACCGACAATTCAATGGGCAGCACATTGAGAGCCGGTACCTCCATCGAACTATCCAGATAAACATACTTTCCTCTTGCCTCATCATAAATAGCCACTACGAAAGTGTTCAATTTCTGAAGAGAGGGAAAGTTAGACGGCAACATTCCCCCGGAACGCCGGCTCATAACCACAGGATAGGCCTTGATGCCGTAGCTTCTGAGCATACTGATAAAAATAAAATTCAAATCGGCATTACTGCCTGTTCCGGCTTTAAGTACCTTCTCCAGATTCTCACTGTAAAGTTTATACTCTCCATTCCAAGACAACTTTTGCTTCAGCAATTGGAAAACACCTATAACTTTTTGATTAAAAGTCAAATTGCCCGATTGGTTGAGTTGCCGAATCTCTTCAAGGTACGGACTTTTCCACAACAAGTGTTTACCAAAGCCTTCGTTCTCCTCCCGGGTCAGTTGTTTATCCACATCCTCCCAGTTCTGGCTGTAAGGTTTGTAGCCTTCATCCGGATAATTGGTTCCTTGCAAATCGAAACTAACCTGTATTCTATAATCTTCCGGACACCAGCAAAAAGATTCATCCTGGCGGATGGCAGGCAGATTTTGGGAAGTAAACGTAAGCTTCTGTGCCGAAATAGTAAAGTCATGCGACACTCTCGCTACGCCACTTGTTGTATGTTGTGCGGCTTGTACCGAACCTTTCTCTTCCAGAACATCTATATATTGGCGCCCTCTAAATTCTATGTTATATACAAATACATGAGGAATAGTTATTTCGTATTGATTGTATACTACGGGAATTTCTTCCTGCATCATCCAGTTGTCTATGTGTACGGAATAGTCGGAAGTCATTTTATAGTGATATTCGATAACTGTCCCGACCTTGACAGCAGGCAATGAAAACTTCAGTACTCTGTGATAGGTATTCAGCCTCTCATCGGAAACGAGCTCCCGCTTCAGACGGGTTTTAACAAGTTTCCCATTTTCCAGATTATAGGAACATCCGTCCAGATCGGAGATGCGGTCTTTCTCCTTATCTCTGTCAGAAGGCGCATAATAAGGAATGGCTACATCAGCTTGTGAAACACCTTGCGGCTTCAATATCTTGATGCGTACCCAATGTTCCGTATACAATTCAAATTTATCATTATAAGTAAAACCGCTCTTGCCTTTATGAAACAGATAAACTGCCACTGCGGTAGTGTCAGGAGCGTATGTCTCCAGTGATAGTTCCTCCTTGGAGGGTTTGCCATACTTCAGGTCAGGCTTAATTACAGTAGTAGCTTGTTGTGAAAAAGCCATCGGGAAGCATAAAGAAATAAGCATGCAGAAAATAAATAGCCCGTGTTTCATGATTTGACTTTTTAAGATTACCAATTGTACAAAAATAATAATTAATACAATACAGCGGCGTTGATCTTACAAAAAAAACAGGTATTTTTGCCACACACATTATTTATATTGAATACCATGAAGAAATTAGCTTTTTTAGCCTGTCTACTCCCCATTCTATGGGCGGCATGTAGCAGCACTGCAACTACCCGCAAAGAATCCGGTGAATGGGCAAAAGTTCCCGAAATCCTGAAGAACATTGTTCCGCCTACTTTTCCGGACAGTATATATGACGTAACTGCCTACGGGGCAAAAAGCGATACGAGTTTTGACAGCCGACCTGCCATATTGGAAGCCATCAATCAATGTAATACAAATGGTGGCGGCACCGTTCTCATCCCTGCCGGAAACTATTTCAGCAAAGGAGCCATCTTGCTGAAAAGTAATGTAAACCTGCACATTGCAGATGGCGCACGTCTGGAATTCTCGACCGTGGCCTCTGACTATCTCCCCATGGTATTGACCAAATGGGAAGGAACGGAATGTTTCAACTACTCCCCTTTCATCTATGCCTACCAGTGCACCAATGTCGCCCTAACCGGCAAAGGCACGATTGACGGCAACGGAGCTGTAACTTTCAATGGTTGGCACGCCCTGCAAGGTCCTGCCCTGGATCGCTTGCGCCAGATGGGTATCGATTCCATCCCGGTATACGAACGCGTATTCGGAGAGGGATATTACCTGCGCCCATGCATGATACAATTCTACGGCTGCAAGAATGTACTTGTAGAAGATGTACAGATCTACGATTCTCCGTTCTGGATTATCCATCCTGTATTCTGCGACAATGTCACCGTACGCAATGTATATATAGACAGTAACAACTACAACAACGATGGTTGTGATCCGGAATCAAGCACGAACGTACTGATTGAGAACATGGACTTCAATGTGGGAGATGATGGTATCGCCATAAAATCAGGACGCGACCAGGATGGCTGGCGCATCGGCCAAGCCACGGAAAATGTGATTATCCGTAACTGCCACTTCGCCCGGTGGGCCATTACCATCGGTAGTGAAATGTCCGGTGGCGTACGGAACATCTTTATCGAGGATTGCAAGATAGACAGTTGCCGCAACGGTATTTACTTCAAATCAAATCTGGACCGTGGCGGTTACTTTGAAAATCTAAACATGCGCCGGATAGAAGCGGACGTCTGCCTGTGGGGAGTGATTAATTTCCGTACGAACTACCACGGATACCGCGGTGGAAATCATCCGACACTCTTCCGCAATATCTGCATAGAAGATGTAACTTGCAACCGCGTGGACAGCGTAGCACTCATGGCAAACGGATTACCAGAAGCTAAACTTTATAATATCACCCTGCGGAACATAAAGGTAAAACAGGCACCGAAAGCCATACAGATGGACAATGTAGTGAACTTAACGCTCGACAACGTAGAGGTGAACGGTAAGCGGATTACTTCCGCAGAACAAGAAGACTAAGGGTAAAGACATAGAACATTCTGAGGCTTGATGTAAAAGATGCCATCTTTTGATGTAAAAGGTGGCATCTTTCGTTACATAAGATGGCATCTTTTGCTGTTAAAGATGGCATCTTTTGCATAGTATATAAGAATGTTCTCTTCAGAAAGGTTACTCCGTAACCAGCGGACGTTTACGCCAGTCATCCTTCACATAGCTGTCGGGATAGACTGTTTTATCTTTTAACTCACCACCTTTCAGGCGTATCCAGGAAGTAAAGGTACGTTCCCCCTCCTTCAACACAATTACGCGTGCACCGTTAGATAGATGGTTATATTCCGTATTACCACCTGTGAAACGTCCATAAGCCAGTACGATACCTTTCCACATGACTGAATAGTCATTATCATGGTCATGTCCGACAAAAGTACCCATTACATCACCTGCTTCCTTCATTGCGGCAAACATACCGGTATTAATAGCAGCTGAACAAGCTTTCTCCATACGCGTACCATAAAGGATGGCGTTCTCATCAGAAGCTGCTTCGTTGTATTCGGACAGCGGGATGTGGAAGAATGCCAAAGCAGGCAAAGGCTTTCCGTTATTCTTAGCGGTAAAAGCTGCACTTTGTTGACGATACCAGTTCACCTGATCGAATGTAAGCCAGTCATACCCTTTCACATCCGGTAATTTGGAGTACGAGTGAGAATCCAGGCAATAGAGCACTGAAGCATCTTTCTTACCATCCGAAGATTTCACAGTGAGGACGTAGTCGGGAGACTCAACGCTACCACGGTCGGGCTGGATGTTGTAAGGCATGGAACGGATTATATCGTATAATTCGGCACGCGTTTTGCCTTGTTCGTTATCATGGTTACCAAAAGTCACGACAAAAGGTATCTTACGGGAGGAAGCACAATCAAGTACGGCTCGCATGGCTGTATCAGCAGGCGGTGCATAAACTACATCTCCGGTAAAAACAATCAAATCGGGACGTTCGGCATCCAGAACTTCATTGATACGCTTCAAGGCAATGGCTGAAGCTGGATTGTGATACTGAAAATGGATGTCGGTAAACTGGACGATTTTAAACTCTCCGTTCTTGTTAAACTTTAAGGGGGCAACCTGTGCCTGGCAGAACAGAACTGTCAGAAAAGCCAGACAAAGGATTAAAGAAATTCTCTTCATGTTGTTAGTAATTAGTTTTTAGGTAGTTTATTAGGTTGAAATCAGTATTATTCTTTGGTTATCAAAACTGTTGCATAAGCTGAGATACCTTCTTCGCGACCGGTAAAACCAAGCTTTTCCGTAGTAGTGGCTTTGATGGAAATGTCGTCTTCATCTATTCCCATTACTTTGGCAAGCGTCTGCTGCATGGCGGGAATATGGGATTTCAGTTTGGGGCGTTCTGCACAGATGGTTGCATCAATGTTGCCCACGGAATAGCCTTTGGTTGCAATCAGTTCTACGGTTTTCTTCAGTAATATTTTGCTGTCTATGTCCTTGAACTCTCCTGCGGTATCGGGAAAATGATAACCGATATCACGCATATTGGCGGCTCCCAGCAAGGCATCGCAAATGGTATGAATCAGCACGTCGGCATCCGAATGTCCGAGTAATCCTTTCTCATGCTCCAGGCGGATACCGCCTAACCAGAGTTCACGTCCTGCCACCAACTGGTGTACATCGAAGCCAAAGCCTACACGTATTTTCATATCGTTCTTCTTTTATTTTATTGGATGAATGCACGAAAGTACGGAAAAAAAAGCAAGTGGGGAATAAAGACAGAACGCAAATTACACAAATTACGCAATTTTTCGTCTTATATAAGGCAACCGATAGGGGCCTGAAAGAAATTGCGTAACCTGTGTAATTTGCGTTCTATTCCGTATTCCTTATGATTTACGGTCTATCCGGCAGTTGGGACAGCAGGTCTTTGTAGAATGCCCTGACGTCCTTCCAGTGATAGAAAGGAGCGATGTCGGTCTTCACCGGGATACTCACTTCTTTCTCGTTCAGCATGAACTTCACGATGATATCGTCTGCACTGCCTTTCTTACGGAAGAAAACAATCTGCACATTGGCAGCCATAGGCACCATTTTGAAGTTACACCATGCCTGATAGAATTTGGCCGGATCGGACTCTTCATTATAACAGTTCTCCAGTCTCAGCAAGCCTACCAGAGGAATAACATTACCGTCGTGTCCGAAGCGGAAAGTGGCCGAGTTTGTACCGGAGGTAATCGCCGCGTCTGCTGAATCCATAATATTCTCAACCAGAGATTTAGCATTTGCCAGCATCAGTCCGTTCGTCATGGGCGAAGGGCCGTCGCATACATAGTTCTTATAGTTATGTATCTGCCAGATATCAAATAATTCCTGCTTCTCAAAGATATCATAAAAACAAACCTCCGGTTCCACGTTCTGCATATCAGAAGCAACCCAATACAGACCGCGCATCAGTTCTTCAGGATTCACATTCTTACGAATATACTCTTTGCTATTGAACAGTGTATTCATCAGACGTTCCGGACGGACATGTTCTTCTTCGAACTTACGGAATTCCTCATACCAAGGCCCTTTGCGTGAAGTAAACTTCATAGCTTCCTGTGTATGGAAATTTAGGTAATCCATATATTTATTGCTGGATTCGCGCTCAATCCGCATCTTCGGGTTGAATTCCTTCAGGCGTTCGCAGAATGCATCCATGCTGAGCACGCAACGGATAACTACGGTAGAGCGGGCAGACATTTGCGGTTCGCCTTTAAATACTTCAGGGAATGCCTGATACATACGTTCAGCAATGCCTCGTTGTTGCTTCACTCCTACCGGACTGAGGTCGCCGCCGTGTCCTTTGGCATCTGCCCAGACAATGTCCAGACGTTTACGGACATCTTCGCCCAAATCGGTTAATGCTCCGGCTGCATGGGCTTTCTCAAAGACTTCCATCACGCGGACGTAGTCTTCATCCGCAATTAGCCAGCGGGAACCATGACGACCATAGTGACTGATATAGAACGGTTCATAACCTTTCGGAGCCTTGGTCTGGACGCCCGAAGGACCGGGGTAAGCGTAATATACACCACCTGTCGTTGCAATATCATTGAAGATTTCTTCGCGTGTAGCTTGTGCATATAAGCCTTGCACAGCAAAAGCGGCTAACAGGACGATTGAAAAAAGAGTTCGTTTCATTCTCATAAACAAGTTGTTATTTTTAATGTATTTATTATTGTATTAGTAAAAACGTTAT
>NZ_EQ973489.1:578294-582731 GCF_000158035.1 Bacteroides cellulosilyticus DSM 14838 | reverse complement strand
GGAAAGTAATGAATCAACCTTCATCCTTATTTCTGATAATCCGGATTCTGTGTCAGATACGGGTTCGTGGTAAACTCATCCTGCGGAATGGGATACAATTTGTACTTATCGTTCACATCTTTACCCACATACGTACCAACTTCACCGTCGCTGCTACCTTTCCAGTCCCAGTTATATCCTTTTGTGAATTTGCCAAAGCGGATCAGGTCTGTGCGACGCACCAACTCCATATTCATCTCACGGGCTCTTTCATCCAGAATGAAGTCCAGATTCAACTGGCCGTCGGTAATACGACCGGATACCCCGTCACCATAGTTACCAGACATATAAGCACGGTCTCTGATTTCATTCACATAACCCAGCGCCTCAGCACGCGTGCCTTCCGCAGCCCCGCGAAGAATAGCCTCAGCAGCCATCAGGTAAGCATCTGCCGTACGGAACATCGGGAGGTCTACAGACGAATACTTAGTACCACCATCTACCAATTCCTTACGGTCCCTGGTTACATTTCTCCATTTGATGCACGCATAACCATTCTCAAAAGTCTTCTGGAAAGCCTTACCTTCTACCCAGGTTTCCTTTGTATGACCGATAGTAAAGAACTGTGCACGCTTATCTTTCTTATTATCTCCCCAAGGATCATTTTCATAGAAGGTTTGGTCAGCCTCATCAAACTTATCTACAAGCGCCACCTTCACACGGGCATTACCCCAACCACGGCTACCTACTCCGGTTTTCACATAGCTATCCATCGGACCATTCATCAATGCTTTAATCAGAAAGTTGGTTCCGGCACTGCTCTGTGCATAGTCAGCATCCTGCACCAAAGGCCAGATGATTTCGGAGCAAGTATTGTTATCTGCCAGGAAGATGTGACGGTAATCAGAAGCCAACGGATAATTACCTTCCGTAATCACTTTCTTGGCATATTTATAAGCATTGGTATATTCATTCTTGCCTACCCATGTTTCGGCATTCAGATAAACACGTGCCAGGAGAAACCAAGCCGATACACGATCCACACGACCATATTCATTCCGCTTCGGTTCTTTCAGTAAGGTTGTCAGTTCTTCCGTTTCGGAAATCACATAGTCGTAGATTTCCTGGCGGGTCTTCTGATGAGGAATCGTACCTACATCCATCGTTTCATCAATGAAAGGACCCGAACCGTACAAGTCGCAAATCATGCTGTAGCAATAAGCACGGATGAAGCGTGCTTCAGCACGGTAATAAGGCATTTCAGCCTGCAAAGCATCGTATACGCCACGGTCTTTCAATTTCCCTTCCGTACTTTCGCGCAAGAACTCATTACAGTAGTTAATGGCCATATACAGACGATAATATGAATAGCAAATAATCTTTGTCGAAGGGTCCCAGTTCATATACAACAGTGACAAACTTCCATGACTGCCACCGGAATGGAAAACGATCTCATCCGTACAAGCCTCTTGCAAATAGAACAGGGCACGTGTATAACCACTATAACCTTCATCAATACCCGGCACGTCACCGTTTCCGCCATCACCACCCTTTTGTCCGGTCTGGATAAGGCTGGCGTAACACTTTGCCAATACTCCGATGTATCCCTCAGGTGTAGAATAAACCTTCTCGCCCACCAATTCATTGTCGTCCAAAGGCAATGTATCCAAATCTCCCAGACAAGAAGAAAGAAGGAAGAGAGATACCAGACATATACTTGCTAACTTGAAATATTTCGTTTTCATTGTTTTCTGATTTTTCATGAATTAAAAATTAAGATTTACTCCCAGCATGAACATACGCGGGCGCTGATAGATGTTCTTATCGATGCCGCTATAAATTTCCGGGTCAAGACCGCTATAGCCTGTCAGTGTACATACATTCTGCACGGTGAAAGAGAGACGAAGAGAGGTCTTTTCGTTCCACAACTTATCGAAGGTATGTCCTAACGTAATGTTGTCGATACGGAAGAAGTCGCCTTTCTCCAGGAAGTAATCGGTATAGATGCGATCCTGCGTAAATCCGGTTTCAAGGGTAGAACGCAGAATATTGCTGGAAACGCCGGTTCCGCCATAAAGTCCGTCCAAAGAATCGGAGGCTTTCACATAGTTATAAACATAAGCACCGAAGCTTCCATGTCCGTTGATACCCAAATCCCAGTTCTTGTATGTCAGACGGGTAGAAAGACCGCAGTAGTAAGGAGCTTTGGAACTTTTGCCGGTCACGTACTTGTTGGCATCTTCTTCGCTGCTGGTGACGGAACCATCTTTTGCGATATATTTGCCATCCAGCGGCTTACCATTATCATCATAAGCCTGTTGCAACAGGTAGAAAGTATTCGGAGTTTCGCCTACCATGTGGACTTGCAGATATTTACCCGTACCGCCGGCATTACCTGTCTTCACATAGTTGTCTTCACGGTCAATGGTGTTCAGCTTTGTAATTTCGGAAGTATTCCAGGTAAAATTACCGCTGACAGTCCATTCCCAATCCTTATTCTTCACAGGAATCACGTTGATACCGATTTCCAGACCTTTACTCTTCATATTACCGATATTGGTTTCAATCATATTGGTAAAGTTGCTTCCGGCAGGAACGAATATCTTATTCAGCAGGTCTTTGGTAGTACGCCAGTAGTAATCAATCGTACCGGAGATGCGGTTGTTCAGGAAACCATAGTCGATACCGATATTATAAGTTTCGGTAGTCTCCCACTTGATGTTGGCATCGTAGCCATTGGGACGGTAAGTAGTGTACCATTGATCACCGAAGTAATAGCGGGATTCGTCATAAGATGCCGTATAAGTCGGCAGGTGCTGATAGTATGAACCGATGGATTGCTGACCGGTCTGGCCGTAGCTCAAACGGAGTTTCAAATCGGACAAGGCTTTGAAGTTAGAGAGGAAAGCCTCTTCGTTCACACGCCAGGCTGCCGCAACTGAAGGGAAATACCCCCAACGGTTATCGGGAGAAAAACGTGAAGAAGCATCTGCACGCAGAGTAGCCGTCAACATGTAGCGTTGTTTCCAGGAGTAGTTTACACGTCCATAGAAAGAAAGCAGGTAAAGTTCAGCTTCGGCATGCTGGGGGGTAGCCAGTTCTTTGCCTTCGGTGTCGGTGGTTACACTATTATTCTTATACCAGAAACGTTGCCAGCCATAACCACCCATAACATTGATGTGATGATCTTTCAGTTCCTTGTCGTAATTGGCATAGAAATCGAGCAAGGTGTTGCGCTTGGTCTGATGGTATTTATAGCGTTTGCCCGTACCGTCATTCTGATTTCCAGTGTACATGGAGGGAGCAAGATCGGGCACATTTTCACGATTGTCATTCTTCTGGATGTCATAGCCCATATTCAGATTGAAGCGCAGGTCTTCCAATCCGTGCACCTTGTAGTCGAGGGCAATGTTACCGATAGAACGTTTTGTTTTTTCGAGTTTGTCAGCCAGTTCCAGATCGGCAACCGGATTCGCAGCGGCCAGCGTGATGGGTTTACCGCCATTCATCCATGTATAATATCCCAGACCTACATTACCTTCATAGTCTTCGTAAACAGGACGGGTAGGATCAAAAGAGAGGGCACTGCCAATCACGCCTGTTGAAACCGGTTGATTATTCTCAATACTTCCCTTGACGTTAATATCTACAGAAAGATGTTTATCAAAGAACTTCGGAGACAGACCTACACTGGCGTTGATACGCTCGTAGTTATTATTCTTCAATGTACCATTCTGGTTAGTATATCCTACGGATACACGGTAAGGCATATTCTTCAAAGCTCCGGTCATGGACAAGTTATGATCCGTACCCAGTGCCACGCGGTAGATTTCTTTCTGCCAGTCTACATCTGCATTGCCCAGCTTGAAAGTCTCCGGAGCATTGGCATGCTCGGCAAAAGCCTGACGGAATTCTTCAGTAGACAGTACATCCATATACTGATATACATTGCTTACTGTCATGTTTCCGTTATAGTTGAAGGAGGGACGGGAGGTACCGTCAGCACTTCCCTTCTTGGTAGTGATAATGATGACACCATTGGAAGCACGCGAACCGTAAATAGCTGTGGCAGAAGCATCCTTCAATACGGTAAAGGAAGCAATGTCGTTCGGATTGATGGCACTGATAGAAGTATTGCTTACGGGTACTCCATCGATAACAATCAGCGGATCATTATCTGCCGACAAAGAGGCTCCCATACGGATACGGATGGTACCGCCGCTACCCGGTGCACCATTGCCCGGCACGATATTCACACCGGCAACTTTACCCACCAGAGCATCTTCAGCAGTCAATTGCTTACCTTTGTTCAGCTCATCCGGTTTCACGGTCAGCAAAGATCCGGTCACGTCGCCTTTCTTCACCTGTCCGTAGCCGATGACTACAACTTCGTCCAGTAACTCACTGTCTTCCTGCATAGTAACTACAATAAGAGGTTTGTCTGTCACGGTGATTTCC
>NZ_EQ973489.1:559758-578099 GCF_000158035.1 Bacteroides cellulosilyticus DSM 14838 | reverse complement strand
CGGAAATAGTACCTATAGAAGTACCTTTAATAAGAATGTTAGCTCCGATAACCGATTCACCGGTAGCATCCTTCACATGCCCTTTCACCACGATGTCTTGTGCTGAAAGCGACAGGGATAGTAGTAATCCCAACAAAGGGAGAAGTCCCTTGACAAGTCTAAAAATGTTTTTCATAAGGTTATTATTATAATTAATAAAAAAATAATTTTCTCTTACCTCTGTACCTGTAGGGGCGAATCTCTGTTCGCCCGCACACGGCACAGACTTTTTTCTATAATCCTCGTGTAACCTGTTTACCCGATAAAAACCAATACCCAAAGAAAATCTATTGTTAACTTTAATTTCTACGGCAAAGGTAGAGCATAACTTTCCGGGTAAGAGAGCTGAGTAGATACGTAAAGTAGATATAAGTAGACGCTTTAAAATGATAAGTAATTGAAATACAATACAAAGCCACTTCCCTACATGAGTCAGGAAAGTAGATTTAAGTAGACATTTGAGGAAAAAAGAAAGAGGTTTTATTAGCCTATTTGCTGCACAGCTTCCATAAATTCATCCTTGGAAAGCAAAGATTTGTTCCGCACTTTCAGACGATAGTTGTACACCGTCTGGGCAGAATAATGAAGGAAGTTCGCAATCTTCCCACTATCTGTAATACCCAATCTGATCAGAGCAAAGACGCGCAACTCGGGGGTCAGCAGTTCACCTTCCTTCGGACAGATGCGTTCATCTTCCTGAAGTAAAGTATTGAACTGTTCTATGAACTTAGGATAGAGTTTCAGGAACACACTATCGAACGTGTAGAAGAATTCTTTCAACTCATTGGCAACAAAAGAAGAGGAATTGACAGTCTTATACAAATCATCCAATTGCCCGGTCTTGATTTTACGGGCAAGCATTTTCCGTTGTTCTTCCTGCTTGTTGATATATAGAGAGCACATATTGAATACATAGCCGATATATTCTTCCTTCACCTGATTGGATTCCTGCAACTTATCATTCAGTATATGCAGATCAGAATTGATATGTTTAAGTTCCTCATTCATAGTGTTCACCGCTTTCCGGGCTACATTCAGCCGCTTCATCTGATAGAAAATGAACATCAGAGCAATCAGCAATATGATCAGCAAGACAGATGTCAGAATGACCAGGGCAACCATTTGTGTTTTCTCCTCCTTCAACTTGTTTTCGTACGTCCGACTGATAACGGGAAGCAGTTCCGAAATCTCCTGCGTACGATAGCGTGCATTACAGAAGGTGGCATCTTGCATAGAACATTCTATATAGGTATAAGCACGTTTTATATCTCCTTCCTGAAACAGAAGGTTCGCTAACTTCCACAAGGAGATGTATTCCTTCGTTGCCGCCTGAATATCGGCAATAGCCGAAATAGCCAGATATTTCTTCTGCAATTCGGTATTGCCCATAAAGGCATAAGCATTGGCGAGGCCGATAGAAGGAATGGCAACACTGTACCCCTTCTCTTCATGTGTCTTGTAGCAACTTTTCAGTATCTCTATGGCCTCATCATACTTTTCTTCATACAGCAATTTCTCACTCATCATCAACAGATAACCCTGTGAACCGGGACGGCGCATACTGATAATAGAATCTTTATATTGGTATGCCAACCCCCGGTAATGTTCTTTCATCTGATCAGAGAAAGCATAATCCGCCATCAGCGTATAAACCTGGTGATACTGATAATAATAATAGGAAACGCCGGAAGCGTCCAGATCAGCGGACTTGATTCCATCCAGTATTTCCAGCCCTTCCTTATACATGGCCACTCCTATCATTACTTCGGCTATATTCAGTTCAGCCGAACGAATATAAAGGGGATTCTTCATGCGCTTGGCAAGTTCTACGCGCTGATTGGCCACCCATAGAGCCGAATCCATACGGTAAGAGCGATATTTGCCGAATAATTCGCGGTAAAGATCATAACGCTCCTGATCGGAATGAGACAGCCGGAGTTTTCGTTGCAAGGCATCTATTTGTTCCTGGCGTTTCAGGGTGTATTGAGGACGGTTTCTGATAGACATATCAAGTTCACGAAGCAAAGAATCAATTTCACTGGGATGGATATGCAGGGATAGGGATGCTAACAAGACTGCCAAAAACACCTTTAGTTTCCTCATACGGATTTCTTTCTCGGTTTAACAATAGATCTTCACGGACAAAAATACGGAATAAATATCTGAAATGGAAAGTTTCATGAGGCTTTTGGCAGGAATTCACCGGAAACGTTGACGTACGGTTCTGAATAAAATGAACCATCATCCGACACCCTCTATTTTTGAAAAAAACTCTTCCCGTTCTTTCAGTTCTCACTGACTCCCCCTATTCATCGGCATTCCGGCTGAAACTTCCAGCTTTATAGCTGTTTCAGGTATATTTCAGCCGGAATGCCGATGAACAGGGAGTTTGAGATAAGCTGAAAGACTGAAAGAAGAAAAAACACTCAATGTATTGAATAACATCTGAAAACAAGCAGTCTTATGATCCAGAATAAGCAATGTTATGAATGATTAGATTGCTTATTATCATCCACAACAAGCAATCTAATTTCAGGCAAGTCCGATTCCTCTTTTAGCATCTATATATCAGTAACGTTGGATATATAGATACTACACATCCGATATATAGGTGCAACGCATCCGGTATATAGATGCTGCGCGTCCGATATATACAGCTAATAATACACTACACACCACTCCCCCCTTCTGCCGCAAGGCACTTGTAGCCCGTAACGCGTAGCTCGTAGCTGATTCATCTTCTGCGACGTCCGAACAAGTCCTTTATCCCATCCAGATCAAAACCTAACGTAAAACGAAGTGTCTGGTCGAGCGGATTGCTCTGTGCCGTAGATACCAGATAAGCAGCATCCAACGAGAATACGCTCATCTTGAATCCTGCACCAAAAGAAAAATATTTGCGGTTTCCTTTGTTCTCATGTTCCCAATGATAGCCACCACGAATGGAAAACTGTTCGTGATAAGTATATTCCAACCCCAAAGACCACTGTATCTCCTGCAATTCTTCCTTGAAGCCGCCGGGGGCATCACTGAAAGATTTGAAAATACCCTTAATGGGAGAAATATCATTATAATCACGGTCCAAACGCTCTTCATACTCTTCCTGCGACTCATCTTCTCCACGAACAGGACGGGTAGGAACCATATACTTATTGGCATCAAAACTAACTCCGATTGTATTATAATCATCTATCGGGAATAACAGGGAAGCACCCAAACGTAAGTTAGTAGGCAAGAACTGGCTGGTATTACCACTATCATAAGAAATCTTCGTACCGATATTGGAAGCATTCAGTCCGAAAGAAAGCATACACTCCCGTTGGGCAAGTATGACGTAATTCGTATAATAGAAGGCAATATCGGCAGCAAAAGCAGAGCCGGCGGAAACTTCTTCATCTTCCCTGTACGCCAGGTCGGAATAAATGTATCGCAAGGCAACCGCAGCAGAGAAATGTTCGGAAAGCATGCGGGAGTACGCCACATCCACCGCCATTTCATAAGGTTTAATGGTATATCCGGGAGAATTTTCATCCTGATATGCTACGGGCACTTCACCCAAAGAGAAATAACGCAAAGAACCGCTGACAGCCTGATAATCTCCGATACGGTAGTAGCCTGCCAGATATGCCAGATCAATATCATTCACCAACTTGCGCAACCAAGGTGTATAGGAAACCGCTACTCCGGCACGGCTGATCGTAAACGGATACTTAGCCGGATTCCAGTATTGAGAGTTTACGTCCGGATCTGTAGCCGCACCCACATCTCCCATACCACCGCCACGGGAGTCAGGGGCAATACCCAAAGAGTTAACACCGGTATTAACGGGATTAAACTGATTCTTGTCCTGGGCAAGAAGGTGTACGGACAAGAAAGCTATGAGTAATAGCAAGATGTATTTCTTCATACGATATTATTTATAATACGATCTCAAATATAAAAAACAAAATCTAACTTAATTCCCCTCCTTTTAGGAGGAGAATTTAGTTACTCCTTTCAATTGAGATACTTATGATTTCTAATAACAATACTAATAAAACAGAGAATCCCCCTGTTTATTGTGACAGGATAATGATTTTCTGTGATTTCGTACTTTCGCGACTACCGTCGGAGACAATAGATGCACGATACAGATAAACACCCGGTGCCAGACGTTGCCCGCCATTACTGCACAAGTCCCATTCCACATAATAAGTTTGTCCTTCGGATACTCCCTTCTCCAGATGTGTCCACATTTCCCGTCCGGCAAAATCGTATACGGACATACGGACCGCAAGCGTGGAACCGGGGCGATTGTGAGAAAGAACGAATGTAGTACTTTCACGGGCAGGGCTTTGTGTACAAATAACAGAGAACAGACCGGGACGCAATCCGCGAACCACCTCAAACTCCAAAGTCTTTGTAGAGGAATTATTCAGCAAATCCCAGGCACGGAACGACAACGTATGTTTGCCCTCAGTGAGTTCGGACACAGAAAAGTATACCGTTCCCCGGGTATAGTCTCCCGCTACCGGAGTATAATAATCATTCAGATTATAAGTCAGCACCGCACTGCCGTCGATACAAAGCGAAAGATCATGCCCGATACCATTGCCAACCGTATTGATACCATCCGCATCTTCCAATTCCGCCACAAACAACGGGGTGGTATTGGTTTGTCCACCAGGACTAAAGTCCGGCGTATTCAGATAAACGGTTATCTTAGGTCCTAATGTGTCCGTCAGAGAAACGCCATCATCCGTTCCACCCACCAGAAAGCGATCGAAAGCTCCTCCGGCTTCATGAGAATGAACGGCATCCAGAGCATAAAGGCTCAATAAACCTTCCTCATCGGAATAGTTGATATCCAACGGCACGGGGAAAGTAAATTCAAACCGTCCCTGACGAACCGAGTCACTGCCGGAGAAAAGAGTTTTGCTGCGCTCGGTATAAGTGAAAGCTCCCTCATCACGATTATCAAGAGTTGTCACTTCTTCCTTACTATCCAGCACAGTAGGGTGCACTGTACCGGTAAAGTCTTCAGCCAAAGCTCCTTCGGGAGTCAGGATACGTCCTTTTACTGTAATCTTGCTACCGGCTTTCACCTGCGGATAGACGCTCGTTTCTTCTGCTACATTCACCCCCGCAAATTCGTCTACCTGCACCTGATAATCGGGATATGCCAAAGTCAGGGCAGGATCGCCAATCAGAGAGAAGTTCAGTTTATTCCTATCGTTAGCCAAAGATTCATCGCACTTGGAAAGCCGCATGATGTCTCCAAGGCGTAAACGTTTACCTTCGGGACGCGAAAAAATATGACGGAGGAAAGCCTGATTCAACGTGGAGTTTTGCGAAGCATACACCACCCGAGATGTAGTGAGTAAAGCTATAGCACCACCTTTAGTATTCAGGAAAGCCTGCTCTCCGGCAGAAGTTTGTATATCATCAAAACGGGTAAAGTCACAGGTGGCGGTAATCCATAGAGGAAGGCGGGGAGACGTCATTTTAGTGATGTCAGCCATCGTCAGCAGATTCTCTGCCGCCCATGCAGAAGTACTTCCATGACCTGTATAGTTGACTACCAACATTCCCCTGTTAAATAACTGCAAGAGGCGTTTCGTAGCATCAGGATAAGTTTCTCCGGTAGCGGAAGATTCACGATGGAAAGCATCGGCATAGATCCGGTTGACAAGCAGGGAAGGATAGTTTCTCTCGGTGTAACTTGCCAATAATTCAGATTGAGAAGCATGCAGATTCTTATCTCCGTCATCAGCTACATAGCAAACTGTATGTTTCCACGAACCCGCCTGTTTATTTTCCATATAAGCAATTGTCTTATCTACAGCAGCTTTTGCCTCAGCCGCTGTACGAACGGGGAAACGTCCGATACCAATATCCAACATACCGGCTGTAAGATCATCCCCTTCTTCATCATCAAGAAAACCGAAGTAATCGTCAGTTACATAGGAAGAAGTCTCTTCCAGAGAAGCTTCCGATTGGTAAGACAGCAGAAAGTTTTCAGGCCGGTAACTCTTCCAGGAAGAAGTCAACATACGATTATCGTAACTGCAATCTCCGAAGAATAACAAGTATTTGGGACGTTCTGCTTCATTCGGGAAGCGATCATACAACATCTTCATCAGACGGCGATAAGCCGTTCCATCTGGTGTACCGGAGGAAAACTCATTGTAGATTTGCGGAGCGGTAAGGACAAGGACGGACAATCCGTCTTTCTCACGATGGGCTTGTGCCAGTCGTTCCGCCTGTGCCAGCAGGTCTTTCCGGTCGGGAGCAATGATAATCATATCCGTAGCTTCCAGAGAATGCAGATTCTGGTTCGCAACCCCACCTACGTTTTCCACTGTATCAAAGCCTCCCGCTTCGGGAGTGATGGCAACAAACTCACGCAACTCTCCTGCGGGAATAGTAAATGTATAGGTGCCATCGGCAAAACTACCTTCTATTCTACCAATGTTTGCAGGATTGGTGACATCCCACACAACAGTAGAAGCTGTGGCACCGGAAAGAACGAACGTTGTCTCCTTATGAATGGAAGCCAAAGAGCGAAAAGTAAGATAAGGAGTGTTCAACGTAAGTGCACGCATGTAGTTTAAGGCAATGTAATCCAGACGCCCCGATGTACCCGAAGGGCGTGTATGGGTGATGGTTACAACCGTATTTTCCGACTTAGTCCCTTGCCAGGAAGCATTTATCGTTGCAGAAGTAGCTCTGGTATAATATTGATTATCGGAATCAATGGATGCCAGTGTGATATTGCCTTTCGGTTCACCATTCACTGAAACAGAGTAGCTGGTAGACGCATCAATGGAGCGGGCGGCAAAGACAGTAGTCAACCATCCGGCAGCTTCCGGCACAATGCCCGGCAAGTTCAATGTATAACTTTTCGTATTTCCGGCCACATAGTCATAATCTTCATAAAGCTGCCTGCCGGTACCTGCCCAACTATATGCATCTTTTTCATAAATAGCAAAGGAATTGAAAGTCGTCAATCTGTTGGCCGAAGTCTCTTTCAACGAAGAAAAAATTTCAGTTTCCATTTCCGGAATATCCTCCCGATCAGTCAGGAAGTAATACCCTTCATCAGAGTAAAAGTTGCGCTCGCGAACAAAGTAAGTATTTTGGCTATCCGGTGTCCAGGATACAGTGCCACGACCATAAAACAACACACCATCTGACAAACGCAACAAAGGAACTTCGGGCAAGTCAGCTGCCGGATGTTCATTGAAACGTTGGGACAGCAAATAACCGCCATAACCAAATACGCGGACTTTTTCGGGTCTTGAGAATCCCATCTTTTTCAATTCGGCATTCGTGATTTTAAAGACTCCGGTATTTCTCACACTTATCTTCGTCCAACGGCCGGAAGCAAGAAGTGATGTTGTACAATCCTTTAAAGATACTTCGGATAAAGTTGTTTTCAGATTTCGGGTAGCTGTTTCCTCCCCTATTCTATCTTTCTTAAGAAAAGAATTCACGGATAGTTTGAAAGAATTCAGCCGTTGATAACTTCCTTCACGAAAAACAACAGGAACAAAGCTTATGGAGAGAAAACCACGATGTGCGGAAACTTTAATGAAAGAGTTTATCTGTGGAGATGCCGGCAAGCCTTCCCGGAAAGCCACATTTTCATTGGGTAGCTGACGTAAACTGTCGAGTCGCATCTCTAATGCCGCCACCTCACTCCGGTTTAACTTCTGATATTCCGGAAACTCTATTTCCACCTGATAGGTGAAGGAACGGAAGTCTTTTCCCAAAGGAAGTTCGCGCGTCACTACGGGAAGCGTTTGTGCAGAAGACAATTCCTGCCAGTTCAGCGTAATGAATTCCTGCGCTGAAACCGGAAGAAGAAAAGCGATAAAGCAACAAAGCAACCAGCAACGTTTGATAAACATATCGTAATAAATTGACTCAACGAATATAAAAGTCGAGCAACTTATCTTCTCCGAGGTATCCTTCCAAATGCTGTCCTATCTGTACCGGACCTACGCCTGCGGGAGTTCCCGTAAACAACAGGTCGCCTATTTTCAGCGTCATAAAGCGGCTGACGTATGCAATGATCTCATCCACTTTGAAAAGCATATCCGAGGTATTGCCATGCTGCACTTCCTTACCGTCTATTTCCAGACGGAAATCAAGCTGCTGCAAATCGCCTCCTGCCTGCTCCAAAGGAACAAAAGTTCCGATAGCTGCCGAATGATCGAACCCTTTGCAAAGTTCCCAGGGATTACCCGCTTCACGGAACTTACGTTGCAAGTCGCGTGCCGTAAAGTCGATGCCTACAGTCACTGCGTCATAATAACGATTGGCAAAGCGCGGCGCAATGTTTTTTCCCAAACGGCAAATACGTACCACCACCTCAGTTTCGTAATGAACCTCATCCGAAAAATCGGGAATAAAGAAAGGCTTTCCGTCTTTCAATATAGCCGAGTCGGGCTTCATGAAGATAACCGGCTCTTTATTAACTAACGTATGCCCCAGCTCTTTATTGTGCAGTGCATAGTTCATTCCGACAGCAATAATCTTCATTATTCGATTTCGTTAAAATTCAGGCGGTTGAACATCACCGCCAAATGAGCATATAGAGAAGTATTCTGAACAACGATATTTTCCGGCACACGGATACGGAACGGGGTAAAGTTCCATACAGCTTTGATGCCACCCGCTATCATGGTATCCGTAATGCATTGGGCTATCTCGATAGGTACAGTCAGCACACCGATGTTCACATCATATTCGCGCATCTTCTGCTCGAATTCACTGGAATGGAAGATCGGTATTCCGTTCAATGTAGTGCCTACCAATTCCGGGGTCACATCAAATGCTGCTACAATTTCCAGCCCGAAGTGCTTCAAACCGGAGTCGCGCAACAATGCACCACCCAGACTACCTACTCCAAACAGAAATGCTTTATGCATATCGGTAAATCCGAGGAAGTCTTCCAGTACGGCTATCAGCGTATCGACTTCGTAGCCTACACGCGTACGCCCGGAGATGTTGACATACGACAAATCCTTGGCTATCTGTGAAGCATCTATATTGATTTCTTTAGATATCTGTGTAGAAGAGACGTACCGTTCGCCCCGCTGCTTGAGCAGCTTAACATTCGACAAGTACCACGGCAACCTGCGCAAAGTAGGCTCCGGCACTTTCATGCTATCCTTATATTGAATTGCCTGGTTCGTGGTCATTTTCTTCATTTCTTTCGGTTACGGGTGGACAAAAATACGCTTTTTTTGGAAAAGAATACTCCAACAGAAGAAAGTTAACATAATTTCCACAAAAGTTTTACTTGTCAGCAAAGAGGGATAACGGCAAACTAAGGGAAACTCCCACCAAATGGAACTTCAGGCAATCGAAACCGGCAAAGACTCCTATCCGTGCCATATCGGAAAACCCAATCGAATATCCAATCTCCGTATAGGGGCGCCCACCATATATCACGATGGAACGAAGATGCAAAGCTTCATCAAATGCTTTTCTTGACAGAAAAGGAAGATGTTTCAAAAGCAGATATGGAGTATACCAGGAGACATTAGCCTGTGCCCAGCGGGTATTAGTGGACAAAACGTAGTTGTCCACTAAACTAAACCCGGTATCGAAAGAACGTTCCGTAACCAATATGCGGGTAGAAGCGAAATGCTTAAAGTCGGGGAACTGAAGATTCTTTGCATCAAAGAATGAACCTGCATTCACTGACCAATGCAGGCGATTGAACATTCCGAATTCGATTTTCTGTTTAGCTGAGAACTGCATCAGGTGGTACGAGGTAAGATAACGGCTTCCGCTCATAGGGAAAGCTCTGTCATATTTCAAGGCAAATGTAGGATAACGGGAAGCTTCATACACTTTTTTACCTTGCGACATGTGATAGTAGTGAGCCGGAGTGTACTCCAACTCAAAAGAAGCTTTCAGGATATCATTCTCCGGCATTGGTCGGAAAGCAGTGTTTTCCGGAATATTCGGTTCGGCATCTCTTTTGAACCAACTTTTACGGATATGGTTATCCAGCATCTTCCTGCGTTGCCAGGAAAGTGAGGAAGAAAAAAGTAATCCGTTAGCTGGCTCTATCGCGTGGTCAACAGTGAAGAAGGCATTCTCATAAAGCTTCAGATGGTTATGACCGAACAGCGAGCTGGACATACTGTTAATCAAACGGGATTCTCCACTTTCCGAATTATAATCAGCGGACAGAAGACCTCCGGAAAGAGATAAATAACCACGGTTTCGGGGAGCATAATCCAATGTCAGTTCTCCTTGTCCAATCCAGTTTTTGCGGGCAGTGGTATAATAGAAAGAAGGCACAAAACGAAGTGTAGAAGATTCCGATAACTTCACTCCTGTCTTTAGCTTAACTCCTAACCAGAAGCCATCCACAAAATTATATTCGGGAATATAAGCGGAAAGACCAGGTAAAGTTAACCATGCATTTTTATTGGAAGTTCTGAAAGTCTTTCCCCACATAATGGTATTCAGTACTTGCCCGACCGCTGTTTTCTTCTCGGATTTTTCTCCGGGTGACAAATCTTTCAGCGCAATCTTTTCTTCTTTATATTGATAACTCTGCACTTCTTCCAATCGCAACGGCACGCTACGGATAGTGGTCCAATAAAGAGAATCCCGCTTATCGGCAAGCGAATCAACCTGAGTATCTTTGCGTCCGATCCGTGCCGGACGTTCAAATTTATGTTTCTTTGGCTGCGCTACTGCATTGGCAGTTACAAGTTTTGTCGTTTTATCCGTACTGGTCTCCGGCTGGATATCCGTTTTTACCTCTCTATAGTGTATTGCTGCCAGATAAGAAGCCTCTGCCTTGAAACCCATTATATCAATGGTAGAAGAGGTCGTAATAGAAACCGGCAGAAAAACAGAAGACTGTACTTCCTTGCAAGTGATCTTAATCTTTGCTTTCAACCCGGTAGCGCGAACATTGACATCAGCAGCCGAAATGCACCACAAATCTTCTACAATGAACAGGTCTCCTTCCAGCAAACGGTTATCGTCTTTCTTGGGAATCACACGGATCTTATTTATCATTTGTCCTTCTTCCACAAAGCAAGCGTCAAGTTTGAAACGATAGTACGAGAAAGCATTTTTATTTAACGGGGAAACTTTACCGAAAAGCTCGGGGGTATAGAGATTAATCGTAGTTATACCCATGTCCACCCCTATTTCTTCTGGAAAAGAGTTCTTATTGGCTAATACCTTATTATTCCAGACATTGGGGGCAGTAAAGTTCACGATCTGCTGTTGCTCCAAGACAAACAGCTTTCCAAGCCATTCTTTTGCATCTTTCCGCACCTCTTTGGATAGTTTCAGGACAGCGGGAATAGCGGTCCCTTTACCGGTTCCCTTCAGATACGTGCCGGCAGTGTAGCTTTTTATCTGAGTGCGATAATAAGGAGCACGTGCTATCGCTTTACGCATCACTGCATAGGCCGGATCTTCATTTCCCTTGGTGATGTTTACTTCCGGCAGGCTATAGGTACGTTCGGCAAGCACTATATCCTTCTCATAATCACGATTCAGCATTTGAAAAGTAAAGGTCTGGGATATGAATCCTAAAGAAGAAACCTCACAGGTATATTGTCCGGCAGATAATTTCGTTTGAAACCGCCCATGCTCATCGGTAGTTAAACCGGACTTCATTTCTCTCAGATAGAGAGCGGCATAAGGAACCGGCTTTCCGTCAGTATCTGTAACAGTACCCTTGAAAGATTGTGCAAAAGACAGTATAGTAACCAAAGACAATAAGAATAGCCAGATGATTCTTTTCATATTTCGTATATTTGAAGCTAAATAGCGTTTTCTATTAGACGACAAAAGTCCAAAAAGATTGCAAAGTTCCACGCAAAATATTACTTTTGGTTCTTAAAACAGAACGAATATGAAGAATAATGATTGGAAAGAACGGTTGAATGTTGTTTATTCTACCAATCCGGACTATAGTTATGAAATGGAAGATGATGGGGAACAGGTTACCCCGGAAGCTTCCAGGCAGAAGTTGCGTGTTCAGTTGGATCGCAAGAATCGAGGAGGAAAAGTAGTCACACTTGTCACGGGTTTCGTAGGTACGGAAAATGACCTGAAGGAGTTAGGTAAATTACTGAAGTCTAAATGTGGCGTAGGTGGAAGTGCCAAAGACGGAGAAATCATCGTACAGGGAGATTTCAAACAGAAAGTACTGGAACTACTTAAGAAAGAGGGATATACGCAGACTAAACCGGTCGGATAATCCAGTCCATCTGTTTTCAGTAGGTATATCACTTCTTTCAAAAACAGCAAATATGCATAAAAAAACGACCGCTACGGAAACTCCGTGCGGTCGTTTTTTTATATATATTGAGTTGAATTATTCAGCTTTCAAAGTGAAACGCTTGAAGTCTACAATCTTCAATTCAGGGTCAGCTGCTGCCAACACTTCTCTTACGGTCTTCTTAGAGTCCATGATATTTTCTTGGTTCAGCAAGCAAACTTCTTTCAAGAACTTAGCCAAACGACCTTTAGCAATGTTCTGAATCATTTGTTCGGGCAGATGTGCAGCCTTCTCAGCAGAAACAGTAGCAATGATTTCTTTTGCTTTTGCTATATCTTCAGCTGTAATCCAACCTTTAGCCATGTTGCTCTCCATGTGATCTTCGCTGTCCACGTGAGTCGGGTTGATACCTGCTTTCTTCAAAGCAGCCTCAACAGCCTTCTGTACCTGTTCTGCTTTGGTCTTCTCGATAGCAACTTCAATTTCTTTCTGCTTCACTTCTTCAGAAACACCATCCTCATCAATTGCAATCGGGTTCATGGCAGCAATCTGCATAGCCACTTCCTTAGCCAACTGCTCGTCAACTTCTTTATTGAAAGCAACGATAGTGCAGAGACCATTTCTATTCATATGATTGTAAACAACAGTACTTGCACCCTCTACAGTCATGTAGCCGTCAAGTTCCATTTTCTCGCCTGTAATACCGCTACGGTCAGTCACTGCATCCTGTACAGTACCGTTACCCATCGGCAATGCTTTCACTTCATCCAAAGTTTTGCAGTTGTTAGCTACAGCAAGATCAAGAATATCCTGAGTCAATTTTATGAAATCAGCATTCTGAGCTACGAAGTCAGTTTCACACTTCAACGCAATGATTACGGCAAAGTTACCGGTAGTTTTAGCCAAAACACAACCTTCAGAAGCTTCACGGTCTGAACGCTTAGCGGCAACAGCCTGTCCCTTCTTGCGGATTATTTCTATTGCCTTGTCGAAATCGCCTTCAGCTTCCGTCAATGCATTCTTACAGTCCATCATACCTGCTCCGGTCATTTTACGGAGTTTGGTAATATCAGCCATTGTTACAGCCATAATATATTTTCTTTTTATAATTAATATTCTAAATGATAAAATGGTAAGATGATAGGATGGTAAGACGATATTATCATCTTATCATTTTACCATCTTACCATTCAATTATGATTAAGCCTCTTCGTCTTCCTTCAGGAAAGCAGCAGCTTTAGCTGCATTGATTGCTTCCTCGTCAGATTTATCGAGTCTTGCTTTTGTAGCTTTCTTCTTGCCTTTATTGGCAGGAGCTTCACCAGCAGCTTCCATATCTACTTTTTCAGCTTTTCTTTCTTCCAAACCTTCCTGCATAGCAGCGCAGCAAGCATCCAGAATTACTTCTATTGATTTAGTAGCATCGTCATTAGCCGGGATAACGAAATCAATGTTAGAAGGATCAGAGTTCGTATCAACGATACCGAATACAGGTATACCCAAACGGTTAGCTTCGCGAACTGCGATGTTTTCTTTCATAACATCAATAACGAACAGTGCAGACGGCAGACGAGTCAGGTCAGCAATAGAACCCAAAGTCTTGTCCAACTTAGCACGTTGACGTGAAATCTGCAGTACTTCTCTCTTAGACAGATTAGAATACGTACCGTCATTCGTCAATTTATCGATGGTAGCCATCTTCTTAACAGCCTTGCGGATTGTGGGGAAATTAGTTAACATACCGCCCGGCCAGCGCTCGATTACATAAGGCATATTTACAGCAGAAGCTTTGTCAGCAACCACTTGTTTAGCTTGTTTTTTAGTAGCAACGAACAGGACTTTCTTTCCTGATTTAGCAATTTGCTTCAAAGCTTCAGCAGCTTCGTCTACTTTAGCAACTGTTTTGTGGAGGTCAATGATGTGGATACCATTGCGTTCCATGAAAATATAAGGAGCCATTGCAGGATTCCACTTTCTTTTGAGGTGACCAAAGTGGCAACCGGCTTCCAATAATGTATCAAAATTTGTTCTTGACATCTTGTTTTTTCTTTAAATCGTTTACTTTCTTTTTTGTTTTTTCTAAACCAACCGCCGGGTAGTCTATCAATCCAGAGTCCCGGTAGTTTAGATACTAAACGCTCTTTCAGTTGAGAGTTGAGAGATAAAAGTTGAGAATTAAGCAACTTGTCCGCCCCAACATTTCTGCAACTCTTAACGTTTACTGAACTGGAATCTTCTACGAGCTTTCGGTTGTCCCGGTTTCTTACGTTCAACAGAACGCGGGTCACGAGTCATGAAGCCTTCAGCACGAAGAGCAGCTTTGTCTTCAGCATTCATCTTCACCAATGCGCGGGCAATAGCCAAACGCAAAGCCTGAGACTGACCGGTGAAACCACCACCGCAAAGATTTACTTTAATATCATATTTTTCAGCAACACCCAGCTTGCTCAGCGGTTGTTTTACTACATACTGAAGAATAGTTGATGGAAAGTACTCTGCAAGGTCTCTCTTGTTAATAGTAATCTTTCCTGTACCTTCGGTTACGAAAATGCGTGCAATTGCACTTTTACGTCTGCCTAATGCATTTACTACTTCCATATCTATTATTTAAGTAAGTTTATATCAATTGTTTTCGGGTTCTGAGCATCATGTTTGTGCTCGCTGCCAGCATATACGTACATATTGCTCAGCAATTTAGCGCCCAATTTGTTCTTAGGCAACATACCCTTTACTACTTTTCTCAACAGTCTGTCATCACCGTTCGGTTTAGCCTGCAGACGAGCAGGAGTCATTTCTCTCTGACCACCGGGATAACCTGTGTATGACAAATACACTTTGTCAGTCCACTTATTACCTGTCATTTTAACTTTGTCGGCATTGATAATGATTACATTATCACCGCAATCTACGTGAGGAGTAAAGTTTGGTTTATACTTCCCTCTCAACAGTTTCGCAACTTTTGCGCCCAGACGACCCAATACTTGGTCTGTAGCGTCAACAATAACCCATTCTTTGGTTACCGTAGCTTTGTTTGCAGAAATGGTCTTGTAACTTAAAGTATCCACTCTTGATTTGTTTTTTAAATGTTACTACTAAAAAAATCTTCATTACGGATTAGCCACCCCGGACAAAGGTGGATTAACTCGCTCTGAATTAATTGCTTATCCTTATTAGATAATAATCGGCTTGCAAAGGTACGGATTTTCCCAAAACTGGCAAACGTTTTCTTCTTTTTTTTAAAGAAGCTGACTATCAATCACAAGCAGTGTTAGGACACAAAACAAGCAATGTTCCCATGCAAAAGATTGCTTGCTTTGCATCGGAACATTGCTTATTATATCCGGATAGCCCGTTTTAACGAACAATATCTTCAGGGAATACAGGCGGCATCGTTACCCGCTTCCAGGTTTCATGATACCAACAGTTCAATTCATTGCCATTCAAATCTTTAGAAATAAAATATTTCAGATGCATAAGCCCGCCTTCTCCCATCTCAAACTCCAGGACATTATCTTTATTATCCAGCATGGGCAGATGAATATTCTTCTCAATACTTTCCCGATAGCTATTGTCCGTCAGCTGGATATAGGTACCATATCCGGTGATTATGGCATCTTTGCCGGGAATAAGAGTGAAATTGACGATACGCCCGTCATCGCTCAATACCTTGAATGTGTTACTGGGCTTCAAAGCACCGGGAACATCCGGAATTTCGGATACATAGTGACACAGCTGCCAGATACCTTTCAAATCCGCTGGTTTGAAACTCGCCTTCTTCTGCGCTGCCGCTCCTGTTACCGCCAACAGCACTGCTGCCAACATGGTAATGAAATACTTCTTCTTCATGTTCGTATATATTTGGTTAACGTATAGGCATCTGACTGTCACAAATATAAGTAATTATTTTAATATTATAACAGTTTATTAGTAAAAAAAGAGCCCGCACAACAAGATTGTGCGGGCTACTTCACTTATTTATTTTAAGAGTTAGAACTCTGCATTACGCGGCGTACGCGGGAAAGGTATTACGTCACGAATATTTGCCATACCCGTCACGAACAGAAGCAAGCGTTCAAAACCCAGACCAAAACCGGAGTGAGGGCACGTACCGAATCTGCGGGTATCAAGATACCACCACATATCCTTCATCGGAATATGCATTTCGTCAATACGCGTCATCAGCTTGTCATAATCAGACTCACGCTCAGAGCCACCGATAATCTCACCAATCTTCGGAAATAATACGTCCATTGCACGTACTGTTTTACCATCTTCGTTCTGCTTCATGTAGAACGCTTTGATTTCCTTCGGATAGTCGGTCAGGATAACCGGACGCTTGAAGTGTTCTTCCACGAGATAACGTTCGTGCTCAGAAGCCAAGTCCACACCCCAGTATACCGGAAATTCGAACTTATGACCTTTAGCAACAGCCTCTTCCAGTATCTTGATGCCGTCCGTATAAGGCAAACGTACGAAAGATTCTTTCAATACACCTTGCAGACGTTCAATCAAGCCTTTGTCAAACATATCGTTCAGGAACTTCACGTCGTCAGCACAGTTATCCAAAGCCCACTTCACACAGAATTTGATAAACTCTTCCGCCAGATCCATATTGTCCGTAATGTCGTTGAACGCTACTTCCGGTTCCACCATCCAGAACTCAGCCAAATGGCGTGGAGTATTGGAGTTTTCTGCACGAAATGTAGGGCCAAAAGTATAAATAGCGCCCAGTGCCGTAGCAGCAAGTTCACCTTCCAACTGTCCGGAAACCGTCAGACTGGTTTGCTTACCAAAGAAGTCGTCATCATAAATGATGGAACCGGCTTCATCTTTCTTCAAATCATAGAGGTTCTTCGTCGTTACCTGAAACATCTGTCCGGCACCTTCACAGTCAGATGCCGTAATGATAGGTGTATGGAAATAAACGAAGCCTTTCTGATGAAAGAAAGTATGGATAGCTATCGCCATGTTGTGACGGATGCGGAACACCGCACCGAAAGTATTCGTACGGGGACGCAGGTGAGCAATCTCACGCAGGAATTCCAGCGTATGACCTTTCTTCTGCAAAGGATATGTATTATCACAAGTACCCAGCACTTCAATCTCACGAGCTTGAATCTCAGCCTTCTGACCGGAACCTACAGACTCCGTCAATTCACCGTTCACACTCAGACAGGCACCGGTGGTAATATCTTTCAGCATCTCCTCATCAAAGTTTGCCAAATCTACTACAACCTGCACATTATTTATTGTAGAACCGTCATTCAGGGCGATAAAATTAACTTGTTTACTACCTCTGCGGGTACGAACCCAGCCTTTCACGTTGACCATAGCGCCGAAATCTTCGCGCTTCAACACGTCAACAATCTTTGTTCTACTAATCTTTTCCATAAATTTGTGTTAAACCTCTATATTATATAATTACTCAAAAGAGCCCATGCGCAGGTAGTTTACTTCCTGTTCGCTCAAATAGCGCCATTCACCACGACGTAAGCCTTTCTTAGTCAGTCCGGCAAAGAATACGCGGTCGAGTTTGACTACCTTGTAACCCAGTGACTCAAATATACGACGAACAATACGGTTCTTACCTGAGTGGATTTCAATACCCACTTCATCCCGTCTAACATCATCCGTATAACTGATAGCATCTGCATGGATTTCACCGTCATCCAACTGAATACCGGCTGCAATCTGATCCATATCAGCTTTCGTCACATTTTTATCTGTATGTACGTGATAAATCTTCTTCTTCAGGAACTTCGGATGTGTCAGTTTGGAAGCCAGGTCACCGTCGTTCGTCAGCAACAACACACCTGTAGTGTTACGGTCCAGACGACCTACCGGATAAATACGCTCATCGCAAGCACCCTTCACCAAATCCATTACTGTACGACGTGCCTGCGGATCATCCGAGGTAGTCACAGTGTCTTTCGGCTTATTCAGCAAGATATAAATCTTACGTTCAATGCTCACCATCTGATCATGGAACTTCACTTCGTCAGCACGTTTGATCTTAGTTCCGAGCTCTGTAACCACTACTCCATTTACT
>NZ_EQ973489.1:556989-559451 GCF_000158035.1 Bacteroides cellulosilyticus DSM 14838 | reverse complement strand
GAGAGCAGACACCTGCATTAGCCAGGAACTTGTTCAAACGAATCGGTTCATTAGGATCCGTAAACTGTTCCTTATATTCTATCTGTTTCTTACGGCTGTACTTTGCATTCGGATCATAATCCGGCGTACGACGCTGCTGGGGACGACCATATCCGCCTCTTCCGCCATCCGGATTGAAGCGTGGACGCTGCGGGCGGTCGCCATAAGAAGAACCTCCATAAGAAGAGCCACCATAAGAACGTTGTGGACGATCACCACCATCACCGCTATTATAGCGAGGACGATAAGGACGGTCGTTGTTATAAGAACGCTGTCCGTCACCACTATTGAAACGCGGGCGTTGGGGACGGTCACCATAAGAAGAGCCTCCATAAGAAGGACGCTGTGGACGATCACCACCATCACCGCTATTATAGCGAGGACGATAAGGACGGTCACCACCACTGTTGTTTCCATAAGAAGGACGTTGCGGACGATCGCCGCCTTCACGATTATAGGACGGACGATCACCATACGAGCGTTGCGGACGATCACCACCCTCGCGATTGTAAGACGGGCGGTCACCATAAGAACGTTGTGGACGTTCACCACCTTCAGCATTAGGGTTAAAGCGCGGGCGATACGGGCGATCACTGCTGTAAGCACGCTGTGGGCGTTCGCCACTCTCGCTGTTAAAACGCGGACGATAGGGTCGGTCACCACCTTCACGGTTGTAAGACGGACGGCTGTAATTGTTTTCTCTTTCAAATCTGTTGCCTGAATTCTCCTCACTGGAAGAATCGTCACGCCAATTTTCGTTTTCTGTACTCATTGTTTTATTCGAATAAAATTAAACGTTGGCCTCACGGCCATTCTATTATCACTCTTATACCTTATATTATATATGTATACTATATTAACAATCGCCGGATTTAAAATGTTGGCTTCATTATACAGCTAAATTTAATATTTCCAGCTTAGATTCCTGTATATGTATGAGGAGTAATTACACGCAATTCTTTCTTTATTTCCTCATCTACATTCAAACCTTCAATAAATTCCTTTATAGAAGCTTCCGTAATAGCCTGATTAGTGCGGGTTAAGGCCTTCAACGCCTCGTACGGATGCGGATATGCTTCACGGCGCAGAATTGTCTGAATAGCCTCAGCTACCACACTCCAGCAATTATCCAGATCGCGATAGATAGCCGTTTCGTTCAGCAACAATTTACGCAAACCTTTCAATGAGCTCTGAATGGCAATTACGATATGCCCGAACGGAACGCCTACGTTACGCAATACGGTAGAATCCGTCAGGTCACGTTGTAAGCGGGACACAGGCAGTTTCACCGACAAATGTTCCAGAATGGCACTTGCCACACCCAGATTACCTTCCGCATTTTCAAAGTCAATCGGATTCACTTTGTGCGGCATGGCGCTGGAACCTACTTCACCGGCTTTAATCTTCTGCTTGAAATATTCCATGGAAATATATTGCCAGAAGTCACGGTTCATATCGATCATTACCGTATTTATGCGCTTCATAGCATCGAATACAGCAGACAGATTATCATAATTAGAAATCTGCGTAGTATATTCTTCACGTTCCAAACCCAGTTTTTCAGCAACAAACCGGTTACCAAATGCTTTCCAGTCGAACTCCGGATAAGCCACATGATGCGCATTGTAATTTCCGGTAGCACCACCGAACTTGGCAGTAAGCGGACAAGACTTCAAAGTAGCCAGCTGGCGTTCAAGACGATATACAAATACCATCACCTCTTTTCCCAAACGAGTAGGTGAAGCCGGCTGACCGTGTGTCTTGGCAAGCATAGGAATAGCCGTCCATTCTTCCGCATACGTACGAAGTTGCGCAATCAGTTCCTCTATTTGTGGATAATAAACCTGTTCCAAAGCCTCTTTGATAGACAAAGGAACGGAAGTATTATTGATATCCTGTGAAGTCAGTCCGAAATGAATAAACTCTTTGTAGTCATCCATTCCACCCATTTTATCAAACTCTTCTTTCAGGAAATATTCTACGGCTTTTACATCATGGTTCGTTACGCTCTCAATATCTTTGATACGCTGCGCGTCAGCTTCAGAGAAGTTACGATAGATATTTCTTAATGTTTCAAATACGTTTTTGTCTACGCCTTTTAATTGCGGCAAAGGCAATTCGCACAAGGTGATGAAGTATTCCACTTCCACTTGCACACGGTATTTTATCAAGGCAAATTCCGAGAAGTAAGCTGCCAAAGCATCTGTTTTTCCTCTGTATCGACCATCAATCGGAGAGATAGCAGTAAGTAAATCAAGTTCCATACGTGTATATTAGATAATTATCGAGCCGCAAAATTAGCTTTTTTTTCTGAGTAATAAGCCATAAAGGGGAAAGAAAGTTAAGTAAGGAAGTTAACAGATAAAAAAAATAGCCTTACAACAGCTTGTAAGACCACTCATTATAGAAATCGGATGTGGGCG
>NZ_EQ973489.1:554892-555989 GCF_000158035.1 Bacteroides cellulosilyticus DSM 14838 | reverse complement strand
GGGCCACCGATTCGCATTATTAAAGGTATTATAGGTAAGCTGGATTCGAAGGAGGAGGTTCTTGCAGAATTGTAGCAGCATCAAAGCAGGGACATTCTTTGATCCATTCTTCAGGTTCGATCTCACCGTTATGGTTCAGATCCGGACTCAGATCACGGTGTCCCACTACCCTACTGCCTGGATATTCTTTCAGCAAAAGCATTACCAGGACACGCAGGGAATGTTTCTGAAAGGCAGTTCGAGTATCACAGGAATGACCATTTGCGTCCAACCCGCCTTCATAACAAACACCAATCGAGTGAGCATTTTAGCCACGGGTATGCGCACCGGATTTATCAACGGGACGGAGGCTCTTGATGCTTCCGTCCTTACGTATATAATAGTGATAGCCTGCACCGGAGCCCCCCGGCGCAGGTGATCTGTGATCAAGTCATATTCCGTATAGCAACGGTCAGCGCGGGTGGCGCTGCAATGAAGGACGATTAGATCAATCTTTCTCATAAGATATTAAATAAAGGTCACGTTAAATACACTTCATCGCCGTCATGGCATGAGCGCTCAAGGCACCCAGGACGGCAGAGGCAATAGCGATGGCAATCTTCAATACAGTATCCAAAGATAATTTTTTCATGATTATTATAGTTTAGGTTAGTTATTAATGCGAATCAGCTATCCCAGAGGATTTTCATTCAGGCCACCGTCACCACCGGAGTTGCCGCCGGAATTACCTCCATCCGATAATCCGCCTTCCTTATCTTCCAATTTCTCTAAGGCAAAGGTTACATTTGCCGGACCTCGCGTAGCAGCATGGCTATTGTTTACCAGTTTCAGCTCCTTATCCGGTACAAAACGGATATTCACCCGCTTGATATTCTTCACCGTACACTCTGCCGAAGTAGCTACTCCCGGACAACAGAATGTCATGTAAAACGTACTAAACTGATTCAGTTTCACCTTGTTTCCGTTAGCCAGATTTTCCTGAACCTCCTCTACAAGCGCTTCAATCACATGTTTCACATCTCCCTTCGTCATCGCACAGCTTTTCTGTATGTCGGTTAAACTGTTTTGCTTCATAATTAATAGTATTAAAAGAAAAA
>NZ_EQ973489.1:537616-553408 GCF_000158035.1 Bacteroides cellulosilyticus DSM 14838 | reverse complement strand
TATTTAAAATGCCAGACTCTATCTGTCTATGATCTTAATCTTTTTATATTAGAATGTCATTTCACAATCCATCGTTCTATATTTCTGGTACGATTACTGAAATTTACACCGATCTTAAACAATTGACGGAAATCAGACTCAAAAGGAAGAGCGTAATGCTTTTCTTCAATCTGCCGCAAAGCCTCCTCAGCAGTACCTTCAAGCTTAAATTCCATTACATAAACGTACTTTTCAGTCTTTAAAATCAGATCAATACGCCCTTCGGATGTGTGATACTCAGCTTCCGTATAGAAACCTACCAACTTGAAAATGATAAACAGGACGTTTTGATAATGGAGCTCCAAATCACTAATCAGTTCATAAGGAGTATCGGCAAAGAAACTTTGCAAGCGACGGAAGAAAGCATCAGGCTGCCCATTCTCTATCTCACGAACAAATTTCTGTATCTCAAACGGAGCTTCCGCTTTGTTTACCCGGGTATAAAATGGCATTAAAAATCTAATAAATCCTTCTTCAACTTCTCTGTTCGGGAAGCCTAAACTATAGATGCCAAAGCGAGAATTATATCCTTTGATAGTCAAATATCCACTCTGATAAATCACAGGTATGGGACTATCGTCATCATAAATGCTATTCAGTACATCCACACTGGTTTCTTCGTGGGCCATTCGTTCCAGATCATAATTATTATGTTTCAACAGTTCTACGAGATAAGTAGGCGTACCCGTCTCAAACCAATAATTGCCGAACTTCATTTTATAAAAGGTGTTCAACACACTGAAAGGATTGTAAATGCCTTCAGACTCTTCTACAAAATGATAACCGTCATAACAATCTTTCAATTCGGCACAAACCCGCTCGTAAGTCATCTTCTGCATAGCTGCCAGTTCGTACAGGTCTTCTTCCAAATTATCATGTATTTCTTTCTCCGTCATTCCACAAATGGAGACGAACGGCTCATACATAGAAATATCATTCAAATTATTCAAGTCACTAAAAACACTGACTTTACCGAATTTAGTTACTCCGGTCAATAAGGCGAACCGGATATATCTATCCATTGTTTTGAGCACACTATAAAAAGATTTCAAGGTGCTACGAAACTCGACCTGTAGTTTTCTTTCTCCAATAGCCTGCAACATAGGTTTGTCATATTCGTCAACAAGAATAACAACACCTTCTCCGGTTTTCTTATAAGCACGTTCCACCACACCGGCAAAGCGCAAGGCGAGAGTAACTTCACCTACACCGGTACCATATACAGCTTCCCACTCTAGCAATGCCTTATTCAGAATATCGTCAAGACTGTGAGGTGTATCATATTTCCCAATGTTGAGGTCCAAATGCAAAACAGGATGTTTTTTCCACTCTTTCTCCAACTGCTCCAAAGCAAGTCCTTCGAAAAGTTCGCGTACCCCCGAGAAATAAGCCTCCAAAGTAGATATAAGCAAACTCTTGCCAAAACGACGCGGACGACTCAGAAAATAATAGCTGCCAGTCTTCACCAACCTGTAGATAAGCGCTGTCTTATCAATATAAAAGTATCCGTTTCTACGAATCTTTTCAAAGCTCTGTATGCCAATCGGATATATTTTATTACTCATGGTTCGTTCTCCTTCTCACATTAAACGACACAAAGATAATAATGTTTTGTGATGAACAGTGTGACAAAATGAAAAACCTTGCGACAGATAGAGCAAATATCAATTCAATTATTTATCTTTGTTAGCTTTTATAAGTTAGCATACAAAAAACAATAACTACAATGAAAGAATTTTTTAAATTTACGCTGGCCACCATCACAGGTATTATCGTGTCAAGCGTCGTGTTGTTTTTCGTCAGCATCCTGATACTATTTAGTATGCTGTCCTCGTCAGAGTCTGAAACTCAGGTACGCAAAAACTCTGTGATGATGCTCGACATGAGAGGTATGCTCTCAGAACGGAGCCAGGACAACCCTTTCGACATCTTCCTGAGCGAAGATGAAACTACGTACGGACTGGATGACATTCTTTCGTCTATCCAGAAAGCCAAGGAAAATGAAAACATCAAGGGAATTTACTTGCAAGCCGGTTCAATGGGCATAGGATTTGCCTCTTTGGAAGAAATACGCAAAGCGCTGGCTGACTTCAAAACCAGCGGTAAATTCGTGGTAGCTTACGGTGACCAATACTCACAACGCCTGTATTATCTGGCAAGTGTAGCGGATAAAGTGTTGCTGAATCCTCAAGGCGCAATCGGCTGGTACGGTTTGGCTTCTACCCCGACCTTCTACAAAGATTTATTGTCAAAGATTGGCGTTGAAATGCAGGTATTCAAAGTAGGTACTTACAAATCGGCTGTGGAACCATTCATTTCTACAGAAATGAGTCCGGCCAATCGTGAACAGGTAACCGTATTCCTGGATGGTATCTGGGGACAAATGCTGAGTGATATTTCAGAATCAAGAGGCGTAAGCAAAGAAAAACTGAACGAGGCTGCCGACAAAATGCTGATGTTCTATCCCGCCAATGACTGCGTGGAATATGGCCTGGCAGATACTCTGGTATACAAAAATGACGTACGTAACTACCTGAAAACAATGGTGGGAATAGATAAGGATGACAGTATGCCAATATTAAGCTTAAAAGACATGGTGAACGTGAAGAAGAACGTTCCGAAAGATAAGAGCGGAAATATTGTCGCTGTGTACTACGCATATGGAGCCATTGACAGCGGAAGTTCGTATGCAGGTAGTGAAGATGGAATTAATTCTGATAAGGTAATCCGCGACTTGCGCAAACTGAAAGATGATAAGGACGTGAAAGCTGTAGTGCTGCGTGTGAATTCTCCGGGCGGTAGCGCTTTCGGTTCGGAACAAATATGGTACGCTGTCACCGAACTGAAAAAAGAAAAACCGGTGATTGTTTCCATGGGTGACTATGCAGCATCTGGCGGTTACTATATCTCTTGCAACGCGGACAGTATTGTAGCTGATCCGACTACACTGACAGGATCTATCGGTATCTTCGGAATGTTCCCCAACGTGAAAGGATTGACGGATAAAATCGGTCTGTCATTCGATGTAGTAAAGACCAATACATACGCTGACTTCGGAGCAATGGGACGTCCGCTGAATGACGGTGAGAAGGCATTGATGCAAAATATGGTGAATGAGGGCTATGAACTGTTCGTGAAACGTTGTGCAGAAGGCCGGGGCATGACCACGGATGAAATCAAGAAGATTGCCGAAGGGCGTGTATGGACAGGCACCAAAGCCAAAGAACTGGGTTTGGTAGACGAACTGGGTGGACTGGACAAGGCTTTGGAAATAGCTATCGAAAAGGCCGGACTGGATGCCTACACAGTAATGTCTTATCCGGGCAAGAAAAGTTTCTTCGATATGCTGACGGATACGAAACCCGGTGGATATATCCAATCTCGGATACTGAAAGGCAAAGTCGGTGAACTTTACAACCAATTCGACTGGCTGAATAATTTTGAGAACTGCGATAAAATTCAGGCACGCGTTCCGTTCGAGTTGAACATCAATTAAAGAAAGGAGTGGATGGAAGAACCGCTGGTTAAGATACACTATTGGCTATACCCCATCTCGTGGATTTACGGGATGGGGGTACGCCTAAGAAATAAACTCTTTGATTGGGGATATTACCGGTCAAAGAGTTTTGACGTACCTGTGGTATGCGTCGGCAACCTCGCTGTAGGCGGGACAGGCAAGACACCACACACGGAGTATCTTATCAAGCTGTTACAACAAACGGGAACAAACGTTGCCATGCTGAGCCGCGGATATAAACGAAAAAGCAAGGGGTATGTACTTGCTACGGAAGAAACGGATGTAAAGCGCATTGGTGACGAACCCTATCAGATAAAAACCAAATTCCCGGCTATCCGGGTAGCTGTAGATGAGAACCGCTGTCACGGCATTGAACAACTGATGAAATTGGACCACCCCAAAGTAGATGTAGTGTTACTAGATGACGCTTACCAACACCGGTACGTGAAAGCCGGGCTGAACATTCTACTAACAGATTTCCACAGGCTTTTTTCAGACGATACCCTACTTCCGGCAGGACGATTACGCGAACCTGAAAGTGGCAAAAACAGGGCGCACATCGTGATCGTGACAAAATGCCCGGAAGATATCAAACCTATAGATTTCAATATCATCACGAAAAGACTAAAGCTGTATCCGTATCAGCAACTTTATTTTTCTTCGTTCCGATATGGAGCATTAACACCGCTCTTCGGAGAAAAACGCCGAACCCTCGCATCACTGGAAAAAGACGAACAAGTATTACTGGTAACAGGAATCGCTTCGCCTGTACCGCTGGTGGAAAAGCTAAAAGTGCACACACCGCACGTAAACTTATGTCAGTTTGACGACCATCATGATTTCAGCAGCAAGGATTTGCAAGCTATAAAAGAACGCTTCGAACGTCTGGAAGGAAAGAAGAAGCTGATTATCACCACGGAAAAGGATGCGACAAGGTTGCAACACCATCCGGCACTCGCCGAAACGTTAAAGCCGTATTTGTACATTTTACCGATTGAGATAGAATTTTTACAAAATCAACAACATATATTTAACCAAAATATTATTGGCTATGTTAGAGCTCATTCAAGAAACAGCAGCTTACCTGAAAGGTAGGATGCACACACAACCTGAGACAGCAATTATCCTCGGAACCGGTTTAGGCAGTCTTGCCACCGAAATCACCGAGAAGTACGAAATAAAATATGAGGAAATTCCGAACTTCCCCGTATCGACGGTAGAAGGACATAGCGGAAAACTGATATTCGGAAAATTGGGAAACAAGGATATCATGGCAATGCAGGGACGTTTCCATTATTATGAAGGTTACTCAATGAAGGAGGTAACGTTTCCGGTACGTGTAATGCGCGAACTGGGTATCAAAACCCTATTTGTTTCGAATGCCAGCGGTGGTACAAATCCGGATTTTGAAATCGGCGACCTGATGATTATTACAGATCACATCAATTACTTCCCGGAGCACCCGTTGCGTGGCAAGAATATTCCATATGGCCCGCGTTTCCCGGATATGAGTGAAGCGTACGATAAAGAGTTAATTCGTAAGGCTAATGCAATTGCAGCGGAAAAGGGTATCAAAGTACAGCATGGTGTATATATCGGTACGCAAGGTCCGACATTTGAGACACCGTCTGAATATAAATTATTCCATATCCTCGGTGCCGATGCAGTGGGTATGTCTACAGTGCCGGAAGTGATTGTTGCCAATCATTGCGGTATCAAGGTATTCGGTATTTCGGTAATTACCGACCTTGGCGTGGAAGGTAAGATCGTAGAGGTGACACACGAGGAAGTGCAGAAAGCTGCTGATGCCGCCCAGCCGAAGATGACAGAAATTATGAGAGAATTGATAAACAGAGCATAATCATGAGAACAGAAATATCAAGCCTCGGTGAGTTCGGCCTCATCCGCCGCCTTACCGATGGTATTGAACTGAAGAATGAATCCAGCCGGTACGGTGTAGGCGATGATGCTGCCGTACTCTCCTATCCTACTGAAAAACAAGTCTTGATTACCACTGACTTGCTAATGGAAGGTGTGCATTTCGATTTGATTTATGTCCCGCTGAAGCACTTAGGCTATAAAGCGGCTGTCGTGAACTTCTCCGATATCTACGCCATGAATGGTACGCCCAAACAGATCACCGTTTCTCTGGCTCTTTCCAAGCGTTTCTCCGTGGAAGATATGGAAGAGTTGTATGCGGGCATCCGTCTGGCGTGCGAGGAATATGATGTGGATATCATAGGAGGCGACACCTCTTCTTCTCTTACGGGACTGGCAATCAGTATCACTTGTATAGGTGAGGCAGACAAAGATAAGGTTGTCTACCGAAATGGTGCGAAAGAAACAGATTTGATTTGCGTAACCGGTGATCTGGGTGCCGCATATATGGGCTTACAATTATTGGAACGCGAGAAAGTGGCTTTGAAAGGTAAGGCTGATATGCAACCTGATTTCTCCGGAAAGGAATATCTGCTGGAACGTCAATTAAAACCGGAAGCTCGCCGCGACATCATTGAGAAACTGGCGGAAGAAGGTATTCAACCCACTTCTATGATGGATATTTCAGATGGTCTATCTTCTGAATTGTTGCATATCTGCACGCAAAGTAAAGTAGGCTGCCGCATTTATGAGGAACATATCCCCATTGACTATCAGACTGCCGTCATGGCTGAAGAGTTCAATATGAATCTGACAACATGCGCTCTTAATGGTGGCGAAGACTACGAACTGCTTTTCACCGTTCCCATTGCCGATCACGAGAAGATTTCTGAAATGGAAGGTGTGAAGTTAATAGGACACATCACTAAACCGGAATTAGGTTGTGCACTGATCACTCGCGATGGTCAAGAGTTTGAACTGAAAGCACAAGGATGGAATCCACTGAAAGAGGAAACTACCGAGAGTGAAGGCGAAAAAGCTGGCGAATAAAGATTTGTAAGAGCAGATAAAGATTTGTGAGAACAAATAAACAGCTGAATTCATTTTTTTCTTAAAACATAAGCGCTGATACTTAGCCACATAGGCAAATATCAGCGTTTTTTATCTCCAAAGCGCTTGCATAGTCCAAAAGTTTCACTACCTTTGCAACCGCAAAAGAGAAACAATGGTGCCATAGCTCAGTTGGTAGAGCAAAGGACTGAAAATCCTTGTGTCCCCGGTTCGATTCCTGGTGGCACCACTTGTAAGAAAAGCGTTGTAAATAAGTTATTTACAACGCTTTTCTTTTTCTATAGATTGTTACCTAATGCATTTCCAAAAGAAAAGATTATAGAGACTTCTTCCACCTCTTTAACTCCGGGAAAAAATCTCTCATTTTAATCAATGCTGCCTGCTCGTTGAAATCAGGATCACCTTTGAAGAGTTCCCTCATATGCTTCAGGCTGATATTGATCATATCCTCCATACTGATATCCCCTGTAAAAGCTCCATCTTTAAAACAATAGATGCAATACTCACTCATAGGAGTTCCGTCTTTATTTGTTGCAAAATCTTCTGCCTTTACAAGTGGCATACCACAACTCTGACAATACATTTCTTCCATAGTAAAACTATTATTCTTTTAATTTATCACTATATAATTACCCTATATTCTTGCGGACATTTATCAGCCAATTCACACCAAACTTATCAGTAAACATTCCAAAATAATCCCCCCAATGTGCTTCACTCATAGGCATCGTTACACGTCCCTCTGTTGACAACCCGGCAAACAATCGATCTGCCTCTCCTCTACTATCAGCTTCTATATAAAGAGAGAAATTATTACCGAATACAGTATTTTGCGCCATATAGCCGCAAACATCCGCTCCCATCAAAACAGTCTCTTCAGCAATAGGCAAACAGATATTCTCTATTTTATTTTTTTCATCCTCAGAAATCGGAGGCATCCCATTCTGCGGAGGAATATCCCCATATCTGCCTATAAAAGTAAAATCTATACCAAAAGCTGATTTATAAAAATTGAATGCCTCTTCGCAATTGCCATTAAAGAGAAGGTAAAAATTGATTTTTGCCATTTAGTTACGTTTTTAAGTATTAAGTCTATAAAGATTTATATGACATTTATCGTCATTTTACAAATATAAGGTTTTCTTTCTGATCCACAAGAATTACACTTCTGGAAATTGCAGTTAAACAAGTATTTATCACTAAATCGGATAAATTCAGAAAGCAAATCAGAAAGGTAAAAAATACCAAAGATAAACCTCCGAAAATATTTTTCTCAAACAACACAAAATCACGAAAAAAAGCAGTAGATTTGCGCCATTACAAAGTAGCAACATATTATGCGACATTTACTAACTGCTATATTTATACTTATCAATTCGACAGTGCTTGCCTCAAACCAAACACAGGCAGCAGATAGCCTCCTAGGTGTTTTAAAAAACACCCAGTCTTCCGAGAAAAGAATTCAAATATACAGAAATCTGACAGACCTTTATCAGGAAAATCCAGAAGCCCATCTTTATCTATTAAAGATGTACCAGGAAGCAGCCACAATCGATGACAGAAAAAATATGCTGAATGCACTCGACGATATTCTTATCGCCGGAATCAGCGAATACAATAAAGATACAATAGCCAAATACACCGAATATTTTAAAAAGATAGCGACCGAGGATGAACTCAAAAGTTTATTACCTTTTTATCATATGCGAACTTTTGACTCACGATGCTACTCCGGAGAGAGAACGGAAGCTATCAAAGAAGAATTAGATTCCAAGAATGTAGAGACAGATAAAGAAGACAATGTATACAAACAAATAGCATCAGCCTATAATATGGGAACGAGTTTCTATATGAGTGATCAATTCAAAAAGGCAATACCTTATTTGGATAAAGCCATGCAACTTACAGAAACACTCCCGGAAAAAGAAAAATACATCTACAAAAAATTCATTACCTGGAGAGTATGTTTTACATACGCCCAAGCTGGTAAGAACAAAGAAGCTGTGAAAATCATGGAGCAGCTTATTAATATGGTAGAGCAAAAATACAAAAATGATTACCAAAAACAGCGTCCTTTCTATAATATAGATTTATATCTCCTTCAGTACTATTCATTTATGATTAGCAGTTTGCCATATCTGACATTAGAACAAGAAAAATATTACTGGAAGCGTATTCAGGAAATTGGTAAGAGTCTGACTAATGATCTGGATAAATACAATTATTATCTTTGTGCCAACAACTATTATTCCAATAACCGTACCGAAAGAGATTTTCGCAAGGCAATAGCAGCCAATGACAGTCTGATTAAATTTGCAGAAACATTAGCACCACAGAATCTGCCCGGATTATACAACATCAATTCCATGACTTATGAAGCAATCAAAGATTATCAGAATGCTCTGAAATATTTGAAGATTTCACATCTGATTCAGGATTCATTAAGCACAGAAGCTACACATAAGCAGCTCAATGAATTACAAGTAAAGTATGATCTGAATACTCTCAATAATGAAAAGACTATGCTGGAGATAAAAAATAAGAAAACGATGCTCATTTCTCTCAGCATTTTATTAATAATCGTAGTACTTATCTGTACCTATTTATATTTTTCCTGGAAGAAGGAGAAAAGGATAAAAATGGAATTAAAAGCCTTGCATCTCAAAGCACAGGAAAGCGAAAAGATGAAACAATCATTTATCAACTCAATCTGCCATGAGATACGTACTCCACTCAACGCTATCGTCGGATTCTCCGATCTGATCATGAATGAAGAAATCGATGCGGAGATGCGCAAAGAGTTTCCACCGGAAATTCAAAAGAATACTGTATTACTAACAAGTCTTATCAACAGTATGCTGGAAGTTGCCAATCTGGATGTTTCCGAAGAAAAACTTCCCTGTCAGCCTACAGATTTGAAGCACATCTGTGTACATGAAATGGAGCAACTCAAGAAAAAGGAGGGCATAGAATATAAGCTGGAGATTACAGAAGAAAGTATGATTATTCCAAGCAATGCCCAATACCTGACCCAAGTAATCGAACACTTGCTGAGTAATGCTAATAAATTCACAGAAAAAGGTCAGATCACTTTAGGATATAGGGTGGATAAATCCAAAGAAGAAATCCTGATATACGTCACCGATACCGGTTGCGGTATTCCTCAAGAGAAACATGAAGAAGTATTCAACCGCTTCTCCAAACTTGACACTTTTATTCCCGGTAATGGACTGGGATTATATCTCTGCCGGCTCATCACAAAACGACTTGCCGGAGAGATAAAAATAGATCCTGCATATAAGGAAGGAATACGAATGATCGTCACTTTACCAATAAAATAAAGGTATCGGCTATATTACTTTATTCCCCTTACTAATACCACTTATCTTCAGGTAAGCGCAAGATTGAACACCTAATAGAATCACAAACAAATACTCAGCCGTCAAATAGACCGGTAAAGTCGTTGTGAAACAATAACTCAATAGATACAAATAAGCCAGATAGACGACAATAGTGGAAATCTGAAAGATAAATGCAATCCGGGTATTACCTGTACCTGTTACTGCATTCATAAAAACATAACCAGGCAAAGCAAATGTGTAATTCAGCAACATCACGATAAACGGATACTGAGCAAGTTCTATTAATTCTGCATTATCCGTATAAAATCCGATAATCTGTTGATTAAATAACATAGCAATAATTATCAAAGGAAGACCGATTGCATATCCCAATCTGAGAATTTTACCACAGAGCCGAAACATACTTCTCCCCTCACCCGCACCTATCAGATTACTGACCAGTGAACCGGTAGTAGCCGCAAACGAATTGACTATTACAAAGAAAACGGTAGAAACACTTCTAATAATATTCGACACTGCCAGTTGTTTTTCTCCCAACCGCTCGATAGCCACGAAGAATAAAAACCACGGAGCAACACTAATGAAAGCATGCATCATACTCCATACGGATAAGTGAAAAAGTGAATTTAGCAATTTCCTATCATAAACAGGTTTTAACCCTAAATTCTCCTTATCCATTTTCAGAAAAGTATAGATAACCAGAATTAATAAAGAACCGGCTTCAGCCAGTGAAGAAGCCATTGCTGCCCCGGATATACCCAGATTGAGACTGAAAATAAACAAGTAATTACAAGGGATATTGATAAGAACCGCCATTATAGCCGCCCACGACAAAACTCTCGTTTTCGTAATTCCCACGAAGAAAGAGCGGAATGCCAGAAATGGAAAAGAAAATAGCAGACCGAAACATCTCCATGTCAGATAATCAACCACAGCATTATAAATCTCCGGTGAACGGATGAAATACCTCAGGATAACAGGTGACAGTATATAGGACGCAAGACTTAAAAACATAGCCAGTCCACTCAGGAACAATAATCCCTGGAAGAAAGTCTTCCCTGTTTCTTCGTATCTTTGTTCCCCGTTTCTGCGGGCAATCATAACCTGTAAACCCAAACTAAAGCCAAAACCGAGCATATAAATGGCCAGATAATAAACACTTGCAAGCGCAGAAGCACCTAACTCCACTTCGCCTACATGTCCCAGAAAAATAGCATCAGTAATATTGATTAATTGCTCCATCAGGATGCTCATCATCACAGGAAAGTTGATGAGCCATATTTGCTTATACGTATAATTCATTGTTCAACTAAAATAAACGCATGCCACACAGCTATGCGCATAGCTGCGTGCCACTCGATGTAAATAATCAGATAGGAAAACTCTGTGACGAATTACAAAAATCCGTCAGGATAGCCGAATAGCTTTTATTGGAAAGTACTATTCGTGGAGCGTAGCTATATACAGAGTTGATGTTTCATGAGTTGAACAATCGTTTTATGTGAATTCTACACAGCAAATGTAGGAAAAATAATAAAAAAGCAAGTGATCTTACCCGGATAAATCAACGGTTATTATATTTTTGCGTGAAATTACTCCACTGCATGAAATCAACTGAAATCACAAGAGAAGAAATGTGGGCAAAGCAACATTTGTCTGCAAATGAAATCGACTATGCCATATGGGAACAGGATAAAGTTGTGCTACAACAGATGTCCCAAATCAGCAGAAGTTGCTCATTTGTAGTTGATGTTTATAAATACAGATATGCTTTCGCATCTTCTAACTTTGCAGATATACTGGGATATGACAGCCGGAAAATAGCTACTCTGGAGAAGCAGGGAGATTATTTGGAATCACGCTTTCATCCGGACGATTTCGCCCGACTGGAGCAATTGCAGATTAACCTTAGCAAGTTTATCTATAGCCTACCTCACGAACAAAGAAATGATTATTGTAATATCTATAGTTTCCGGCTGATGAATGCCAAACAACAGTACATACGGGTAATCAGCCGGCAACAGGTTTTAGAACAAAGCCGCAACGGAAAAGCATGGCTGATACTTGGAAATATAGAGATTGCGCCCAATCAGACAGAAACCGATCAGGTGGAATGCACTGTATTGAATCTCAAAAATGGAGAAATGTTCTCGCCTACTTTAGTATCTATTCCACGGATTCATCTGACACAGCGTGAACTGGAGATTTTACAGCTTATTCAAAAAGGATTATTAAGTAAAGAAATAGCTCACAATCTCTGCATCAGTATTCATACGGTCAATATTCACCGGCAAAACCTATTGCACAAATTAGGGGTACAGAATTCTATCGAAGCTATCAATGCAGGATTAAAGTCAGGAATACTAAGCTAACCGCTCTGCGAAAGAAATATGCAAGTTACGGCATCCAGTCCATAATTCCCGTAACCGGATGCAGACTTCTCCATTCCATAAAGTCCTCATAACTGCGTATGCCATCCCGGATAACAGCTTTATAATACTCTATTCCCATAATCTTTTCCGACTCGGGCGTATCATATTTCAATTTTAAAATGGCATACCTTGTTTCATCGGTCAAAACAGCGGAAAGCCGTTCGGCAAACTTCTCAAAATAGCCATCATACCGGGAACCTTCCAAAATATGGATCATATCTATCTGCCAGAGCGCATTATCTGCATCCCGATACCAAGCATGCCACTCCACACATGCTTCCTCTGTATCCAGCAGATTCTTATGCTCCATCTTCATGAAAGACTTGTTTTCCGTAAACTTCACCATTGCCTGAAAGCTATCACACAGACTAAATTGTGAGGTATAAATATGAAAATCAATGTCAAGATGCTTCATCAGCAATCCTGTACTTAAAGAACCTACTAAATTCACTCTGGCACCTATACTTTCCCAAATAGGGATGATCTTTGTGTCTTCTATAATTTTCCGGGCTTTCTGTTGATTCCGTCTGGCAAGATCAAGAATATCCATTGTTTTTCTTTTGTAATGACGTGCAAATGTAGAAAAAAGGACGGATATATAGCTATAAATAACTATTTAATAACCTGATAATTCGGACTAACTTTGCCACCCTTTCCAAACTTCCCAGATAAAAAATTAAAAGAGTTATGACATTCAATCTATCAGAACAACAGGAAAAAAAGTACTTGCAACAGGTCATCGGCATCATTAACGATACGATTCAGAACACCGATACATCAGTCAAAGAGCATGTAGAAACCTTACAGGAATACAAAGATTATATCTGGTTAAACAAAGATATCGATCCGCATGAAATCCGATCCATGCGCGAAAGCATCCTCAATCATTTCGCACTGGGTGAAAGCGTAATTGACAAACGCAGGCGGTTGGGCAAAATATTGGATATCCCCTATTTCGGACGGATAGATTTCGAGGAAAAGAAAAACGGCAGTAGTGTTTTACCTATTTATATAGGCATACATACGTTCTATGATTCACAAAGTAAGACGAACCTGATATACGATTGGCGGGCTCCCATTTCCGGTATGTTCTACGATTACGAACTGGGGAAAGCGGTTTATACCTCCCCTACCGGTGAAATCAACGGAGATATTTCACTTAAACGCCAATACCGCATCCGTAAAGGCAAAATGGAATATATGATAGAAAGCTCGCTGACTGTACATGATGAAATTCTTCAGAAGGAACTCAGCAGCAATGCCGATGATAAAATGAGAAATATTGTCACCACTATCCAGCGGGAACAGAACCGGATCATTCGCAATGAAGAAGCCCACGTGCTCATTATCCAGGGAGTTGCCGGATCGGGCAAGACATCCATTGCCTTACACCGCATCGCCTACCTGCTCTATACGTTGAAAGGGAATATTTCCTCAAAAGATATACTTATTATTTCACCCAATAAAGTTTTCGGTGATTATATCTCGAACGTACTTCCCGAGCTTGGCGAAGAAAGTGTGCCCGAAACCAGTATGGAGCAGATTCTTTCGGGAGTTCTTGAAAACAAATACAAATACCAGAACTTCTTTGAACAGGTAACGGAATTACTCGAAAAAACGTCCTCGGACTTCATTGAACGGATCAAATACAAATCTTCCTTCGAGTTTATTTCACAGCTCGATAAGTTCATCCTCTATATGGAAAACAACTACTTCAAAGCAGCAGAAGTAAAACTCACCAGGCACATCACAATTCCAGCCGAATATATTGAAGAGCAATTCAGGCGCTTCAACCGTTATCCCATGCGCCAGCGTTCTGAAGCTATGGCGAATTATATCCTGGAAATGATGAAGGTGCAATACTACTTTACAATTACCACTTCAGAGAAAAATCTGTTGAAGAAAGGAATAAAGAAGATGTTTGCAGGTAACAACGATCTTCAGATTTATAAAGAGTTTTTCGTATGGGTAGGTAAACCCGAACTATTCAAATTACGCAAGAACCGGATGTTGGAATACGCTGACCTAGCACCTTTGGCATACCTGCATCTGGCTTTAGACGGAAATATTACTTCGCCCGGTGTCAAACATCTTTTGATAGACGAAATGCAGGATTATTCTCCTATCCAATACAAAGTAATTCAGAAACTTTACCCCTGCCGGAAGACTATTCTCGGAGATGCATCACAATCTGTCAACCCTTATGGTTCGTCAACAGCCGATATGATTCGGAAAGCATTCACTATAGGCGAAATAATGAAACTATGCAAAAGTTACCGCTCTACGTTTGAAATCACGGATTTCTCGCAAAAGATTCAGACCAATCATGAATTAGAACCTATCATACGCCATGGTGAACCTCCTGCAATCCTACGGTTTGAAGATGTAAAACAGGAAATACTGGGTATTTTCAGTATAATTTCTTCTTTTAAAAAATCCGGTTATACGTCACTCGGGATAGTATGCAAAACCGAAACGCAGGCAAGAGAGCTATCAGAAAGCCTCCGGGTGCATACCGGTGATATCCATTTCCTGTCCAATCAAAGCTCTGCTTTTATGAAAGGTATTATCGTTACCTCATCTCACATGGCAAAAGGGTTGGAGTTTGACGAAGTAATCGTTCCCTATGTCAACGGCAAGAATTACAACTCAGCCATTGACAAAAGTATGCTCTATGTAGCTGTAACAAGGGCTATGCATAGACTGACACTAACCTACAACGGACGACCAAGTGAATTTATTCCTGCCTCCGTCAGATAAAATGCTGTGTTCTTTTATCTACCTAATTACCAATTAGTTCTGTTTCAGCAGACCGGACGAAATGTTTCAAGCAATGGAACCTCCAGTTTCAAGCAATGAAACCGATAGTTTCAAGTAATGAAACAAGCAGTTCCAAGTAATGAAACTGACAGTTTCACACCGAGAAACAAATCATTCGGTAAAGGATTCCAGTTTCTTTCCAGAATCTCCCTTTACCTTTGCAATATCAGAATAAACCAAAGTATTAATTATTAAAAATAGAAGAATATGAAAAAGTTAGTTTTATTATTAGTATGTATGTTCACAATGCACACAATGGTAATGGCAGATAATGACAAACCGATCCAGGTAAATCAACTCCCTGCAAAGGCTCAAACTTTCCTCAATACCTACTTTAAAGATCATAAAGTGGCATTGGCAAAACAGGAAACAGAATTATTCTATAAAAGCTACGATGTGGTCTTCACTAATGGAGAAAAAGTAGAATTCGATAAGGCGGGAGAATGGACAGAAGTTAAATGCCAGCAAAGTGAAGTCCCTGCACAGATCATCCCGGAAGCAATCCGTACTTATGTAAAGACAAACTATCCGGATGTTAAAATCATACAGATTGAACGGGATAAAAAAGAATATGAAGTAAAGCTGTCTAACCGTTGGGAAATCAAGTTTGACTCTAAGATGAGAGTAATTGACATTGATGACTAAAATAAAAAAAACAGTAAATCATCGAATA
>NZ_EQ973489.1:521649-537370 GCF_000158035.1 Bacteroides cellulosilyticus DSM 14838 | reverse complement strand
GATGATTTACTGTTTTTTGACTTTAAGTTCCCGACCCGTTTAATGTTACTTCCGATAGAAATCAAATGCAATGGCACAATGTTTTGTCATAAAGCCACACCGCTCCAGCGTCCTGCGTGAAGCAACGTTATCAGCTGCACACCCTGCAATAGGAGTATATCCCGCTTTTAAGCATGATTCTTTAAGATGCGAAATCATCAAATGACTTGCAGAAAGCACTCTTAATCTGAAATTCTTTCAACGCTCTTCCGAATATTTCTTCTTTTCGTGAAAGCAGTTCATCAGACAGATAGAATTCAATCAACTCTCCTTCTTCCGACTGAATGAAATACCCCACTCTTTCTTCATCCTGTTCGATACAGAAACAAGTGCCTTTTGCAACCAGCCACTCGCAGTGTAACTCCTGGGGGTAACGCAAAGAATCCAGATATTGATTTCTCAGATTCAGAAGTGATGCCAATGGTACAGCTTTAAATTCAATCATAATTCCGTTTTTGCTAAAGATACGAAAGTTTTCCGGATACGAAAAATTACTTTACTAAACTGATGTATTCCCCATATCCTTCAGCCTGCATCTTCTCTTTAGGAATGAATCTCAACGAAGCACTGTTGATGCAATAACGCAAACCACCTTTATCTGCCGGACCATCAGTGAAGACATGTCCTAAATGGGCATCACCCGTAGCACTTCTAACCTCTGTGCGTACCATACCATGAGAAGTATCCATCTTCTCATGAATAAGTTTACGATCAATCGGTTTTGAGAAACTGGGCCAGCCACAGCCGGAATCAAACTTATCAGTTGAAACGAACAAAGGCTCACCCGTAGTGATATCTACATAAATACCGGGACGGTGTTCATTCCAATAATCATTATGAAAAGCCGGCTCGGTTGCATTCTTTTGAGTCACGGCATATTGCTCCGGGGTGAGTTTAGAACGCAACACCGTATCATCCGGTTTACTATAAACAGATTTTTTCGGCATTTTAGCCTTACGCGCCAAGTCAAATAGTTCAGGATGGATATGACAATATCCGCCCGGATTCTTATCCAGATAATCCTGGTGATAGTCTTCCGCCGGATAGAAATTCTTCAAAGGCTTTATTTCTACTGCCAGCGGACGGGAGTAAGCTGTTGCCAGACGGTGCACAGTTTCTTGAATAACCGCTAAATCAGCTGGGTCAGTATAATAAATACCCGTACGATATTGGGTACCCTTGTCATTACCCTGCCTGTTTACGCTGGTAGGGTCGATGGTTTTGAAATAAAGATCTATGAGAAAAGGCAGGTCCACTTTGAGGGGATCATACTGCACTTTCACGGTTTCTGCAAAGTCCGTAGTTCCGGTACATACTTGTTTATAAGTCGGATTGGCAATATTGCCGTTTGCATAGCCGACTTGCGTAGTTTCTACGCCATCAATTAGTTTCAGGAAATGCTCGGTTCCCCAGAAACAGCCTCCTGCCAGATAAATTTCCTTGGTTGATTCCATATCTTTTTTCCTTTCTGCCTGCCCTGCCTGATTATTGGCACAAGCCAGACAACTTATTAACAATACAAATATAAGTTGTTTCATATCTTCAGCTCTCCAACAAATCTTATGCTATTGATATATGAATATATAACAATCAAACCGATAGGATAGTTGAACACAAGAGACTACAATATAGCGCTGCCTGTATTCTCTTCTATAAAAGAGGTACGATCCGGCTCATAGTTTATCTCCGCCTTCCGGGCCTGCGAGTGCTGAAATTGTCGGGCTACTTTAAACTCCTTCCCTTCTTTCAATAAATAAGAACCTGTCTGCTTAAACCAGAAGCCCACATTAGCTTCTATACATTGGCGACGAATCTCCAAAACCCAGTCATAATCGCATACACGCGCCTCCCGTCCAGATTCTCCTCCGGCTACAACCTGCTCAACCCACTCACCTAACTCTCCCCTGAAATCTATCCGGCTGAGAAGCGGTTCGCAAATAATAATTTTATGCTTAATGGGAGCTGCCTTATAAATAGGCAGGCGATAGTCAATCCGATCCTGATTCTCCATCGTACAACAGATTGTTACATTATCATATCCTTCTCCCCAATCTGAAGGTAAACAATCCTTCAGTCGGTCAATACGCTTAGTGATAAACAGAAAGTGGAGATCTTGTCTCAACCGCATCATCTCCCATGCTTCAGGACGCCATTCATCAGCATCTTCCACCAGAAAATCAGAAGTGAAACATGTATAGACCAGGTTACCGGAAGGTATCTTGTAAGTTTTGTTTTTCTTTTGCTGCACAGGCAGATTGAACTTCTCTGTCTTTGCCACAACGGAACTATCCTTACCATATTTACCATCTGTACGATAAACATAGCAATGCTGACAGCCTGTACTAAACTTATGACAGCCATGCCAGGGATTCCACATCGAAGTCTTTACACCTATTCGCAGCATATGTTCATTGTCTCCATAACTCTATGTCTTTATTGTTGCTTTCACAAAGTTATGCATTGCCCTTATTCCAGGCAGTATTCGAATTCTTTTTTATGGAACTTTTACATGCGCTTATGAAAAGAAGCATGAAAAAGAAAAAGGGACTCTGCAACATTTATGTCGACAGAGTCCCTTTTTCTATATTGCCAATAAACTAATTCATTGTCGCCGGTGTCTTCAGCTTCACATCTGCCCAATCAGACCATGTAGGAGAAACCATATACTGAGGTTCCTGCATCTTGCCAATCAAAGCAGTAGCTTTCTTCACCTCTGCATTGGTCTTTTCAAACAGTTCTTTCATGGTTAAATCTCCCTTTGCATCCTTGATACATTTAACCAGGAAATAAGTATAATATCCCTGCTTCTTATCATGATAAACACTGGAAGTCTGGTCACCGCTACTGGATGAGAAACTCAAGGTATGTCCCTGTGGCAAACCCACCTTCGGTACTACACGTACCCCTTTTTGGGCCAGCAACGGAGCAGCACTCTTGTAGCCACCACTAAAGCAAGCATCCAGGAAAACATAAGCTCCCTTGATAGGATAGGTTGCCAGACGTTTATATAAATCCGCCAGAGAAATACCCAGACGAATGTTCTTACCCGTAATATCTACCGGCAGCAGATAAGGTTCTTTCGTTGCCTCATCATTATTACCATGACCGGAATAATAGAATATCAATTCCGCTTCAGGATCAGTACTTGCCATATTCACCAACCAGTCAAGCTGTTCGTGCATCATACCAGCCGTAGCATTCGGAACAACTTTCAGTTGTCCATCAGGTACACCAAATGTACGTACACAATATTCACGGAATACCATAGCATCATTCACGGCATAAGGCACATTAATCTCTGCATTGGCACCAGTTATGCTATAATCTTCGTTACCAATGATCAATGCATAACGGTGACGATTCACAGCACCCACAGGAATATCTTGCAGCAACTCAGTATTGAGTCCTAAACTAACATTCTTAAGATCAACCGCCTTACGAACAGCTCCGTCAATCTTGATTGTGCTGGATGCCGTTAAGTATTCACCCACCTTCACCTTATAGGCTTCACTCAGATAAGAAGAACGGGAATCTTCACTCACGCTTACCATCACAGCGATTGAATCACCATCGAAACGCTTGTTCACCAGGAAACCATAATCCAGTGTTGCTACATCCCCCGGAGCAATACTATCAATCGTCATTTCAGGTACATCAGTTGTAAACACATTATTCGGCAATTTGAAGTTCAATTTCACATTACGTGCTGTCTTCGAACCGAAATTCTGCAAAGCAAGCGTCAGCTTACCATTCTTACCTAAAGTGATAGAAGAACCTTCGGAAGCAAAGAACTGATGATCCGCCACACGCAGGCGCGGCATAGCATATTCCTGTGTATTAACAATCAATTCCGACGGATCAGCATCAAAACCATTCGCTTCGAATGCATAGATATTGATCTTGGCCAGCGCTGACGGCATTTCTTTCTTTACCAGATAACGGAAAGTGTATTGCTTCGATGTTCCTGCGGGAATATTACCACCATCCAACTCACGGGGACCGTCGAAATATTCATCATATCCCTGTTGTTCGGAAAGACGGAGGCGGATGTTATAAGCATCCCCCTGTCCCTTATTCTCAACAGAAAATTGAACAGCAAAACTTTCACCGGCATCTATTACCTTATTATTATTACCATCAATAAAACTATCCACATGGATGACCAACATAGCAGGTTCCACCGGCACAGGAGCAGATTCCTGTTGCTGTGCCACCCCTTCAGTCTTCTTCAATGCCTCATTATAGGCCAGCAAACGGGATGGGAAAGAAGTATATGAAGCACCGTCAGTAATAATTTTCATCAAGACTTCATACTCAGATTTCATATCCATATACTGATATACACCCGCCAACCCCTGCATATACATTTTAGATGAAGGCTCTTTTTCCAGAATTTTCAGGAACAGGTCTTTAGCATCCAGCAGATAACCGGAAGCACGCTGACGTACCAACGCATATTCGGTATCATTAGCAATAGTAGCACCGTTATTCACAATTTCAGTAGCTACATTGAAATTAACACGTGCCAATCCGGTGAGCAACTCAAAACTATCGGGATGGAGAGCATACAAACGTTTGTAGATATCAAGCGCTTCCTGATTCTTTCCCTGGCGTTCCAGAATACGTGCCTTGATGGGCAATACCTTATCATTATTGGGATCAACTTCAAGAATACGATCGATGGCCGACAGTAACTTCGGCATATTATTCGTGGCAATATGCACATTCACCAGATTATAAAGGAAATCAAGCGAAACAGGATACTTGGCTATGGCTTCCTCCAAAACACGTTCCTGTTCAGAATAATTCTTCTGCGACTGATAAATCATATTCATATATACATAGCAGTCTTTCTGCTGTGTATCCGTTCCCGTGCTTAAATACTCCTGGAAATACTTCAACGCCTGCGAATACTTTTGGAGATTGTAGGCAGATACCGCCGCATAATATACTACAGAAGCATAGCGGTTATCTTTGGGAAGCAACTCGCTCTGAAAAATCTTCAGCCGGGGCATCTCAATATAAGCTGCCGCAAAATCCAGCGCCTTAGAGGGTTGCTTCTGTTCGGAATAATACACTGCACCATTCAACAGATAAGGATACATAGCACGCAAACGATTCTTGGCACCACTCAAATACTGACCGTTATCCGGTGCTTCCACAACTTTCATGAAATTCTCGTAACTGTCCAGCAAATAGCTATACATACCCGTCACGTTCGTTCCTTTATCGCGCTCACTTTCAAAAAGCACATATTGTTGGTTAGCACGCTTAGAAGCAGCAGCGGCATCCTGTGCCACTACTCTCCCACATGCTCCCAACATTAAAATGATTGTCAGTACTAAAAAATTCTTCATATTTATTTATTAGCTCCTCACTAAATTATTTTGCAGGAAAAGCATCCATGATTACAAACTCTACGTTAATCTTACGGAATTCACCACCGCGTTCTTTGGCTACTTCCACATGATATTCATATTCGTTCTTGGTGTTATCCAGTGTGGTTACATTCTTTTCTATATAATTCTTCACACCTGCCGCACGCATCAAAGCCAACTGTTCATTAGCAGTAATGCCCGAAGCCTTTGTTACGGTAATATTATCAAGATTACCATCCTTATAATAAGGTTCATCGATAAATTCGCCATATTGTCCGTTATAGGCAATGCGTCCGCGAATAGGACTTGCATCGGCAGAACCGGTAACAATGACCTTCACTTGTTTACCTTCAGACAGATACTTGGAGAAATCGCCTTCAAAAGCATTCTTGATTATCTTCATCAGAGACATTGCGGCATTGGAACGTTCAATATCATAACCACCTGACGGGAAGTCCTCCTTTGCAGAAAACTCTTTATTGATCACCTCATACTGGTAGCCCACTTTGTAGTTCAGAATCTTATTACCATTAGCATCCACACCCGGAATTACTTCTGTCCTCACATCAATCTGTGTATTTTCCGTAATCAGCTTATCCTGCTTCTTTTCTTCGATTACAGCTTCTTTGATCTCCTTCAGCTGAATTTCTTCACGACTTGCCTGCTGCATAATTTCCAGCGGAACAAAGTTTTCATCTGCTTCCAAGGCGGTCAACTTAGTGCGACCGATATTATCATAAATATAGACCTTATTTGTAGTCTCATTACGCACTTCTACATAAGCCAACTCAAATTCGTCCTTATCATTCAATACATAAACCGCATTATCAAATTTCAGGTTCTTACCATCCTTAAAGTCGCCTACTTCATTTGAAGGCACTTCCAAAGCAATCGCGGGCAATGCATTAAATCCGATGTTCAGCATATTCTTGGAAGCGTCATATTCTCCCACGAAAGGATTATCAATAGAGATGCGGTCGCCTGCCAACTCCGTTGCCACTTCCTGAGCAAATAATTGTTGTTGCTTCAGGCGAGTCTCGTCATTCACACGGATAGCATAATCTTCCATGGACTCACCCTGCATCATCTTCACCCACTCATTCATCTTAGCATCCACTTCCTTACTCATCAATTTACCAAAGAAAGGATTCAAACCATTAGCATCCCAGAACACAAGTCCTTTGGCGCGATTGGAAAGCATGAATACATCGCTCGTTTGCTTGTTCACAAAGAAGCGACTACCCGTCACACCACCCGGATTTTCATCCAATGTCTGTTCAGGCACACTGTTTTTCAAGTTCATGATGACAATAGCGTTACCATCTTTAACCACACTGATATATTTGCCATCCGGATGAAAGGACGGAGAAGTCAGTGTTCCACCTATCTTATCAAAGATATCCACCTTATCCCATGTCTTTGTATCGAAAATAGTCAGACGCTTGTCTGCCGTCACAACAGCCATTTGAGAAGCATCGGCAGAAAAGACCAATTCAGTTACTTCGGCAGGCATCGGAAGAGAAGTACGCAGTTCTTTTGTCTGGAAATTCCAGATATCGATATTCTTACCGGTTCCGGCAGCGATAAAATAGTTGTTGGGACTCATAGTAATAGCCGTCGCGACAGCTTTTCCCTGAATATAAGCCTGAGGCAAATATGCTTTTGTGTCGTAAACTATGATTTCTCCTAAAGAATTGGAAACCAAAAAATTGCGTGCATCAGCACCATAGCACATGGCAACAGGGACAATGTCTCCCTTTGATGCATCTTTCATCAACTCAGCGCCTACAGGTCCGGGCACAAAGAAATTCAGATTCTTCCTGCCCTTCAGTTCCTTGCTCTTACGCTGCTCTTTCAGTTCAAAAAGCTTTTTGTTCCGGTCACGGAAAGAATAAATACTAACAGGTTTCTTCCCCCGCATCAAAGCCAATGAGCTACCCGTAGGGTTAAAGGCTATTTTATCAACATCTCTCAGATCGACAATAGGGATATCGCGAATCGTAAGCAAAGAACCATCCGACAGGAAAGCTGTACAAAACGTTGTATTGTCAAATGCCGAAATACGTTTCGCTGAAGGAAAACTCCTTTTCACCTGTACCTGCGCCATTGCCTGACTGCCAAAGAAAGCAGCCACAATACAAAATGCAATACCCTTGACCGGGCGGAACCACATTCTCATTTCATCCATATCTTTAATGTTTATAATAGTTTATGTTTCATACTATTTGCAAATATAAACATTAAATTCCTATCAAGCGGTCAACAAATTCCTGTTTTTTTTGTTTAAGGAGGCTTTTAACAGGATAAACAGGTAAAAAACAAGATTAAGAGGATCAAAAAGATAACTATGCGGAATATTTATTTGTCACGGAAATCAGTGACAAATATTAAGAATGTTTCAATCCCATCTTTTCAGCACGCTGCAACATAAAAGTGCGTGCAGCCTCGTATTCATTGGGTATCACTCCATCCAAAATAGCATCTTTAATGGCGCTTTTCAGAGTTCCTACTTGCTGGCAGGGTTCCAGATTGAAAGTTTTCATGATTTCTTCTCCACTGATAGGTGGCTGGAAATTGCGAACGCGGTCGCGCTCTTCAAGATCCTTCAGTTTCTGACGCACCAGTTGGAAATTATTAAGAAAACGTTGTTTGCGCTCCATATTCTTGGACGTGATATCAGCTTCACACAATGTCATCAGATCATCAATATCATCTCCGGCTTCAAAGAGAAGACGACGTACTGCAGAGTCGGTTACCACATCATCAGCAATGACAATAGGACGCATGTGCAAACTTACCAGCTTCTGTACATACTTCATTTTTTCATTCATCGGCAATTTCATTCTCCGAAAAATCTCCGGTACCATCTTCTCACCAATGAAATTATGATTGTGGAACGTCCAGCCTGCACGAGGTTCCCAACGTTTGGTAACAGGTTTTGCTATGTCATGCAACAGGGCAGCCCAGCGCAACCAAAGATTATCGGTTTTGCGACTGATATTATCAAGTACTTCCAAAGTATGATAGAAGTTGTCCTTATGAGCCCGTCCGTTGCGGGTTTCCACACCTTGCAATGCAGCAAGTTCCGGAAAAATCAGCGGCAACAGTCCGGAACGATCCAAATCAATAAAGCCTTTGGAAGGAACTGGAGAGAGCAATATCTTATTTAGTTCCTCCGCAATACGTTCCTTAGAGATAATAGAAATACGTTCACAATTGCGACACAAAGACTCGAACGTAGCATCATCAATATAGAAATTCAATTGGGTAGCAAAACGGATGCAACGCATCATACGCAACGGATCATCACTGAATGTGATATCCGGATCAAGCGGCGTACGGATAGTCTTTTCTTTTAAATCCTCTATGCCACCAAAAGGATCTACCAATTCCCCGAAACGGCTTTGGTTCAAACAGACAGCCAGTGCATTAATAGTAAAATCACGACGATTCTGATCATCTTCCAACGTACCATCTTCAACAATAGGTTTACGCGAATCACGTTGATATGATTCCTTACGCGCACCTACAAACTCCACTTCTGTCCCACGATATTTCACCTGTGCAGTACCAAAATTCTTAAATACAGCTACGTGCGCTCCACGCCCCAAACATTTGCCCAATGCTTCAGCCATTTCTATACCACTGCCAACCACTACGACATCAATATCCTTAGAAGGGCGTTGCAGGAAAATATCGCGTACATATCCACCGACCACATAGCATTCCAATCCCAATTCATCTGCCGTCTCGGATATCCGTTTAAATATGTCGTCACTAAAATGTTGTTTCAATTCTTCTGTTGTCAACTCAACCATAATACATCTTTAAAAAATAATCATATAGTTTTCATTCCGAAGAGTAGAAAGTCTCTTGGTCTATTTTTCCACCTTCCATGTATCCGAACCGTGTCATCCTCGTATTTGCCCCATACCTATACGTTTGGACTTGGTACGGACCAGGTACGGCTTTGATACGGACCGGGTACGGTGAGGATAAATAATTGTTCCAAACATCCGATATCTTAAGAAAACTAAAATACAATTTATCTATATTTGAGGCTGCAAAGATACGGATATTATTTATAATTTTGTCCTCACTAACAGAAGAACAACAGTTATGAAGACAATGATACTTCTTGCGTGCCTCTGTTGCATGCTCTTCTCTTGCGAGAATGTGGAGAAAAAAGCCGGTGAAAAATTGCAAACCGCCCGTGAAGCTTTTGAACGGGGAGACTTCAGTGAAGCAAAAATGCAGATTGACAGCATTAAGATATTATACCCAAAAGCTTTTGAAACTCGTCGTGAAGGCATCAGTCTGATGCAGCAGGTAGAACTGAAAGAACAGGAAAAAACACTTGTTTACCTGGATAGCCTGCTTCAAAAGAAACAAAGCGAATTGGATGCCATAAAAGGGAAATTCACCCTCGAAAAAGATGCCGAATATCAGAAAATAGGCAACTATCTGCACCCCTCACAAGTAATAGAAAAAAATCTGCATCGTTCATATCTCCGCTTTCAAGTAAACGAAACCGGACAAATGAGCATGACTTCCATTTATTGTGGTCCAAGCAATATTCACCACATCAGCGTAAAGGTTATCGCACCCGATGGTAGTTTTGCTGAAACACCCGCCTCCAAAGATAGCTATGAAACAACTGACCTGGGGGAAAAGATAGAAAAAGCTGATTATAAAATAGGAGAAGACGGCAATGTTATCGGTTTCCTTTATCTGAATAAAGACAAGAATATTAAAGTGAACTATCAGGGTGAACGCCCCTACTCCACTACAATGACTCCGGCAGACCGCCAGGCAGTGGCCAGTATTTATGAACTGGCACAGTTACTTTCATCTATCACTGAAATTAAGAAAGAGATGGAAGAATCAAATCTGAAAATAGAGTTTGTGAAACGGAAGATGCAGGAAAGGGAAGAAAAAGAGACGGAACAAGGAAAATAAACAAATTAAAGAAACCATTAAAACTCAAGATTGTTAAAACTACATTCGGAATAATATCTATAATCGAAAGCAAAAATAAGAGTTTTGCAAATTCTTTGTAAGTTTGATTTAAGAGTCCAACATCTATTTATTTTTCAGATTTCACATACTATATATACGATGTAGGATAGCAACCTTTATGCCTTTTGACCTTTATTTCTATCTTTGTACTGAAAAACAACGTCATTCATTATGGGAACACCTTTTGTATATGGACGAATAGCCGATAAGAACAATTTCACGGATAGAAAAAAAGAAGTTGAACTGCTCAAGCGCAACTGCCGTACTGAAAATAAGCCATTCCGTATGGGATGATTTCGCCGCTTCCGTCCGAAAATATTGGGGGCAACTACTACCTTCTGTCACATTCTCAGATACGGCTCAAACATGCGAATTATCTTTCGGACTTGATTTCAAAGACAATAAAATGACATTTGATGAAATCTTGGATTTGCCACAAGCCATCAGTAGGGATTACGGCAAAAAGATGGTGGTTTGTATCGACGAATTTCAAAATATCAACGAGTATGACGACCCTTTGGCATTTCAGCGGAAGCTACGCTCGCACTGGCAGAAACATACGAACGTATGCTATTGCCTGTACGGCAGCAAAAGACATATGCTACTGGATATTTTTCATAATTACAACATGCCTTTCTATAAATTCGGGGACATCTTATTTCTGGAAAAGATACCCAAAGAGGATTGGATCGAATTTATCGGAAGAAAGTTTTCTGAAACCGGAAAGGAAATTTCAGGAGAATTATGCAGCATGATTACCGGCCTGATGAAGAATCACCCCTATTATACCCAACAATTAAGTCAGCAAGTGTGGTTTAGAACCGCGACAGTTGCCTCAGCCGAAGTAGTTGATGAGGCTTTCAGTGATATTATCGGGCAACTTAGTTTGCTTTTCGCCAATATCATCGATACATTGACACCACGGCAAATAAATTTTCTACTGGCAGTAGCCGATGGGGTTACAAACTTCTCATCAAAAGAAATACTCATTAAATATCAGTTGGGGACATCTGCTAATATCAAAAATCTAAAAAAAGCAGCAACTGAAAAAGATTTGGTTGATATTTTACCGGGAAACCGGATAGAACTACAAGACCCCGTATTTGCACATTGGCTGAAACAGATTTATCGCACGAGATGAAATCGTTAAAGTCCCGAAAACAAGGTTCTTTTCCATTGTACCAATAATATGCGCTAAGAAGCATTCTTATAGAGAATAAAAAGAAATATCTTCCTAAATATAAAAACGAACGCGGGACAACTACATTAAGAAGTCATCCCGCGTTCGTTATAATATAATTTATGCCATGAAAATTCTATTACCACTGCAACCGTGGCAAGAACTTACTCAAGCAAGTACGTAATGCACTCAAGGTAATAGGCTTTACCAATACTTCCGAAGCACCGGCAGCCATTGCATTTTCACGGTCAGCCGTAAAAGCATAAGCAGTCTGCATGATAATAGGAAGTTCTTTCTCCTCTTCACGGATAATCTTTGTTGCTTCCAAGCCATTCATGATAGGCATTTTAATATCCATAAGAATAGCTGCTGTCTTTCCACGGTTCTCTTTGAACAGATTAACCATCTCTTCACCGTTCTTCGCCCACAATATCTCGCATTTTTTGCCAATAATAGCCTTTATCAACTTAAAGTTACTATCATCGTCTTCCGCTACCAGTATCAGCGGACGGTAATCTTCTGATAAATTCCCTGTTTCCATGACCAATGTATTTTTGTTTAATGAGGCAAAGATATAAAAAATAATATAAATATATTATCTTTGGAGAAGATATGCTGCATCTCGGCATAAAAAATGAACGAGTTCATTTTATTCTGTACTCGGTTTGCACTATCTTTGCGCCTCAATTTAAAAATAGAGTATGATTTCAATAGACGGACTGGCCGTAGAATTCGGCGGCACCACCTTATTCAGTGACGTTTCCTTCGTTATTAATGAAAAAGACCGCATCGCCCTGATGGGAAAGAACGGAGCGGGAAAAAGTACCTTACTGAAAATTCTGGCAGGAGTACGCCAACCTACCCGGGGCAAAATCTCGGCACCTAAAGACAGTGTTATCGCTTACCTGCCGCAACATCTGATGACGGAAGACGGACGAACCGTATTCCAGGAAACCGCACAGGCTTTCTCACACCTGCATGAGATGGAAGCAGAAATAGAACGCCTCAACAAAGAACTGGAAACACGTACCGATTATGAAAGCGACAGTTATATGGAACTGATTGAAACGGTTTCCGCCCTGAGTGAAAAATTCTACTCTATCGATGCTACCAACTATGAGGAAGATGTAGAGAAAGCTCTGTTAGGACTCGGCTTCAGCCGCGAAGATTTCAACCGCCAGACCAGTGACTTCAGCGGCGGATGGCGTATGCGCATCGAGCTTGCCAAACTACTGTTGCAAAAGCCGGATGTACTGTTACTGGATGAGCCTACCAACCACCTCGACATCGAAAGTATTCAGTGGTTGGAAGATTTCCTTATCAATAATGGTAAAGCTGTTATTGTCATCAGCCACGACCGCAAGTTTGTAGATAATATCACTACCCGTACCATTGAAGTGACGATGGGACGTATCTATGATTATAAAGTAAATTATTCCAAATATCTGGAACTCCGCAAAGAACGTCGTGAACAACAACAAAAGGCTTACGACGAACAACAGAAGTTCATTGCCGAAACCAAAGAATTCATTGAACGCTTCAAAGGCACTTACTCCAAAACCCTGCAAGTACAAAGCCGCGTAAAAATGTTGGAAAAGTTGGAAATTTTGGAAGTGGATGAGGAAGATACTTCGGCACTACGGTTGAAATTTCCGCCATCCCCACGTTCCGGAAATTATCCTGTAATCATGGAAAACGTAGGTAAAACCTATGGCGATCATGTAGTATTCAAAAACGCTACACTGACCGTGGAACGGGGAGACAAATTAGCATTTGTCGGCAAAAACGGCGAAGGTAAATCCACCTTGGTAAAATGTATCATGAAAGAGATTGAACACGATGGCACGCTGACACTCGGACATAATGTGCAGATCGGTTATTTCGCACAAAACCAAGCTTCCCTGCTGGACGAAAACCTAACGGTATTCCAAACGATTGATGATGTGGCAAAGGGAGAAATACGTAATAAGATACGTGACCTGCTGGGTGCTTTCATGTTCGGTGGACCAGAGCAATCCATGAAGAAAGTGAAAGTGCTTTCCGGTGGAGAGCGCACACGACTCGCCATGATTAAACTGTTGTTGGAACCGGTAAACCTACTGATTCTGGATGAACCGACGAACCACCTCGACCTGAAGACCAAGGACATTCTGAAGCAAGCGCTGTTGGATTTCGATGGTACACTGATTGTAGTAAGCCATGACCGTGACTTCTTGGACGGACTGGTTACCAAGGTCTACGAATTCGGTAATAAACAAGTAAAGGAACACTTAAGCGGCATCTACGAATTCCTGGAAAAGAAGAAGATGGAGTCACTCCGCGAACTGGAAAGGTAAACGTTCCTTAACAGGGCTTCCGCAACTTTTCTTGCGTCATATTGTTTCATTTTTATAAAACTCTAATTACGAGAACAATGAAACGATATGACGCTATAATAATAGGCTTCGGCAAAGGTGGCAAGCTACTGGCGGTCGAATTAGCCAACCGCAACTGGAAAGTGGCGGTCATCGAACGTTCCCCGGACATGTACGGTGGAACCTGTATAAATGTAGGATGTATCCCTACTAAAACCATGATAAACGAATCGGAATTCGCCGAACGTATCTATCAAGACGATTATAAGAAACAATCCAAGTTATATTCCCTCGCCCTAAGGCGCAAGGATAAGTTAGTCACCTTTCTTCGAGAAAAGAACGTCGAAAATCTGACGAATAACCCTAATATAACATTGTATGACGGAACTGCATCTTTTCTCTGTCCGGACACGGTAAAGGTAGTTCCTTCACCGGAAAGTGAAGATTACTTTGAACTGGAAGGAAAAGAAATCTTTATCAATACCGGTTCTACACCTATCCTACCCGATATTGATGGATTAAAAAACAGCCGATACATATATACAAGTGAGACATTGCTGCATAGCGAGATTCTTCCCCAACACTTGCTGATAATAGGAAGCGGAGCCATCGGGCTGGAATTTGCCACCATGTATGCCGGATTCGGCAGCAAGGTCACTATTCTGGAAGCCGGTAAACGCTTATTGCCGAAAGCTGATCGGGAGATTGCCGAATATATGCAGGAAAGTCTGAAAAGAAAAAATATAGAGATACGTCTGAATGCACGCGTACAATCCTTACATGATACAGCGGACGGCATTACCGCCGCCTATACGGATGCCTCGGACGGCACACCTTACTTTCTTGAAGGCGATGCCCTACTCATTGCAACAGGACGTAAACCTATGATAGATGATCTGAATCTGGAAAAAGCAAAAATACAGGTTAATGCACAAGGAGGGATCATTGTCAATGAGCAATTACGTACTACTGCACCACACGTCTGGGCCTTGGGAGACGTCAAAGGTGGGGAAATGTATGATTACCTTTCAATTGACGATTCCCGTATCATCTTAAATCATCTTTTCGGTAATAAGGAACGTTCTGTTGATGACCGCAATCCCGTACCTTACGCCATCTTCACAGATCCACCTATGGCACATATCGGTCTGACGGAAGAAGAAGCTATGAAACGTGGATATCCCATCAAGATTTCACGTCTGCCCGCCTCCGCCATCCCTCGTGCACGTACTTTGCAGAATATGGATGGGATGCTAAAAGCTATTGTAAATACGGATACAGAGAAAATACTGGGCTGCTCACTCTTCTGCGTGGATGCACCGGAACTTATCAATCTAGTAGCATTTGTCATGAAAACCGGACAGAAATCTTCGGCTTTACGTAACTTCATATTCACCCATCCCAGTATGAGTGAAGGTTTAAATGAATTATTCAAGGCTTTTTAATAACTAACATTTGGTAATTAAGCCGTTAACTTCTATCTTTGTCCGCAATAAAAAAATAAGGATGCAGAGAAAACGGTACATAACATTCTTTTTTATATTCATCAGCATGGTCATGCTGGTGGTACCGGTTATTCCTCACCACCATCACAATAATGGGTTGATATGTATGAAGAATGACATAACTCCCAATTGTTGCGGACAACAACACACCCCGGATAGCGAACATTGCTGTTGCGATACGGGATGTGTTACTACTCACTTTTTCCAGCAAACTCCCAGCTCGGACAACGGATGGACACATCCGGA
>NZ_EQ973489.1:517941-521425 GCF_000158035.1 Bacteroides cellulosilyticus DSM 14838 | reverse complement strand
TCCACTGGTTATCACATTATTCTCCGAACCCCTTCTCAGACTATTGGTCCTCCCCGAAGAAAGCGGGCAAAGACAGGACTGCATATACCAGGAGTCACTTCATGGCACGTATCTCACACGTGCCACAGGACTTCGCGCACCTCCGTGTGTTCTTACTTTATCGTAAAGTCTGCAACTTTATTGCAGGCTTTTATCTCTAATTTTGCACACAGATAAAAGTAAGAACATTAAAATATCATCATGAAAAAAATTCTTTTTATGGGAGTCATGGGATTATTCCTGTTAGGCTCTTGCAATAGTAAATCCGGCGACGGACACGAAGGTCATAATCATGAAACAGAAAAACATGAGCACGAAGGTTGTGATCATGATCATGAAGGCGAAGACCACAATCACGAAGGTGACGAACATAACCACGATGGACATAGCCACGATGAACAAACAGCGGCCGGACATAGTGACGAAATCATTCTGCCTACTGCCAAAGCACAGGCTGCCGGAGTAAAATCCAATGTTGTAGAACCGGGGATTTTCCATCAGGTTATAAAAACCAGCGGTCAGGTAATGGCAGCACAAGGAGATGAGAGCGTGGCTGTAGCAACCGTAGCTGGTGTAGTATCTTTCCGTGGAAAGGTAATCGAAGGTATGAGTGTCAGTAAAGGTACACCACTGGTGACATTATCTTCCAAGAACATGGCGGATGGTGACCCCGTAGAACGGGCACGTATCGCTTATGAAGTTTCCAAGAAAGAATATGAGCGCATGAAAGCTCTCGTAGGAAATAAAATTGTTTCTGAAAAAGATTTCGCTCAAGCGGAACAAGCATACGAAAATGCACGTATCAGCTATGAAGCCGTAGCTAAAAATAGTTCAGCAAGCGGACAAGCGGTAATTTCTCCTATCAGCGGATATGTAAAAAGCCTGTTAGTGAAAGAAGGTGATTATGTAGCCGTAGGGCAACCGTTAGTCAGCATTACGCAAAACCGCAAATTGTTCCTGCGTGCTGATGTATCTGAGAAATATTACCAATATCTGCGTACTATTGGTTCTGCTAACTTCTGCACTCCTTATAATAATAAGGTATATACATTGAAAGACTTAGACGGGCGTCTTCTCTCTTATGGCAAAGCTTCCGGTGGTGATGGTGGATATTACGTACCTGTAACCTTTGAGTTCGACAACAAAGGTGATATTATCCCCGGTTCGTTTGTAGAAATCTTCTTATTGTCTTCCCCTATAGAAAACGTAATATCCCTGCCCCATTCAGCATTGACTGAAGAACAAGGCAGTTTCTTTGTCTACCTGCAACTGGATGAAGAAGGATATAAGAAACAACTTGTGACTCTCGGAGCCGATAACGGTGAAAGCGTACAGATTCTCTCAGGTGTAAAAGCCGGAGACCGCGTGGTAACCGAAGGTGCTTATCAAGTGAAACTGGCAAGCGCTACGAATGCGATACCGGCACACAGTCACGAACACTAAACTTATTTACTATTTGACAAGTTACTATTTACTATTTGGCTGCGCAATGCATGAAGCTGATGATAAGAATAGTAAATGTCAAATGGTAAAAGACAAGGTGTATCAAATAGTAAATAGTAAATAGTAAAATAGTAAATATATCATCGTGTTAAATAAGATCATACATTTCTCACTTCATAACCGCATCCTGGTACTTGTAGCCTCGGTGTTGTTACTGATAGGCGGAACCTACACCGCCATGAACACGGAAGTGGACGTATTCCCTGACCTCAATGCACCTACGGTTGTTATCATGACCGAAGCAAACGGTATGGCAGCAGAAGAAGTGGAACAACTCGTTACATTTCCTGTAGAAACAGCAGTGAACGGTGCAACAGGTGTGCGCCGCGTACGTTCTTCATCTACCAACGGCTTCTCTGTAGTATGGGTAGAATTCGATTGGGATACGGATATTTATCTGGCCCGGCAGATTGTCAGCGAAAAGTTGGCCGTCGTAAGTGAAAGCCTGCCTACCGGTGTAGGTAAACCGACGCTGGGCCCACAATCATCCATTCTGGGTGAAATGCTGATTATCGGATTGACGGCCGACTCTACCTCCATGCTCGACCTGCGTACAATAGCCGACTGGACCATCCGACCGCGTTTGCTCTCTACGGGCGGTGTGGCACAGGTAGCAGTACTTGGCGGTGATATAAAGGAATATCAGATACAATTAGACCCGGAACGGATGCGGCATTACGGCGTTACGCTGAATGAAATCATGACTGTAACCCGCGAAATGAATCTGAACGCAAACGGTGGCGTGTTATATGAATATGGTAACGAATACATTGTGCGTGGAGTACTTTCTACCGACCGTGTAGACCAACTGGCACGTGCCGTAGTACGTGGTGGAACCGCTTCGGGGAATGCTCCTATCTTACTGGAAGACATTGCAGATGTACATATCGGAGCAAAGTTACCCAAACTGGGTACAGCATCCGAACGGGGTAAATCCGCCGTACTGTTAACAGTAACCAAGCAACCAGCCACCAGCACACTGGAATTAACGGATAAATTAGAAGCATCTTTAAAAGACTTGCAGAAGAACCTGCCACCGGATGTAAAAGTCAGCACAGACATCTTCCGTCAGAGCCGCTTTATCGAAAGCTCTATCGGAAACGTACAGAAGTCCTTGTTTGAAGGAGGTATCTTCGTTGTAATTGTCCTATTCCTATTCCTTGCGAATGTACGTACAACGGTGATCTCATTGGTTACACTACCGCTTTCATTGATTACTTCACTGGTAACGCTGCATTATATGGGCTTCACAATTAATACAATGAGCCTCGGTGGTCTTGCCATCGCTATCGGTTCGTTGGTGGATGATGCCATTGTGGACGTGGAGAATGTATATAAACGACTCCACGAGAATAAGTTGAAGCCTGTGGAAGAACGCCTTTCCATACTGGAAGTAGTATTCAACGCATCGAAAGAAGTACGTATGCCTATTCTGAATTCTACGCTGATTATCGTAGTCAGTTTCGTACCACTGTTCTTCCTCACCGGTATGGAAGGCCGCATGCTGGTTCCACTGGGTATTGCATTCATTGTAGCACTGGCCGCTTCTACGGTAGTGGCATTGACAGTTACACCAGTACTTTGCTCCTATCTTTTAGGAAGAGACAAGAAGAAGGAACAGAAAGAGAGCAGCGACTCGTTCGTAGCACGCAAGATGAAACAGTGGTATGGTGCTGCATTGGCATTTGTACTGGGACATAAGAAGATCGTACTGGGCAGTACAATCGGTTTGTTCGTAGTTGCTCTGGTATGTTTCTTCACATTGGGACGTTCGTTCCTGCCACCTTTCAACGAAGGTTCGTTTACGATTAACATATCTTCTTTACCAGGCATCTCATTAGAAGAAAGTGACAAGATGGGACACCGTGCAGAGGAATTGCTACTCAGCATTCCCGAAATACAAACCGTTGCCCGCAAGACGGACGTGCCGAACTGGACGAGC
>NZ_EQ973489.1:507520-517708 GCF_000158035.1 Bacteroides cellulosilyticus DSM 14838 | reverse complement strand
GTACACTTTCGTTTCAAAAGCGATGCAAAGGTACAGCTTATTTTGAGATTACCAAAATAATTGCGAACTATTTTCTAAGAAAAACATACAGAAAGATATATACTTATTGAAATTCAGCAATTTAACAAAAAACTTTTTTTTCATCAAAGAATCATCCTTATAACTCATGTTTTCTCTTCCCGGTTTACGGGAGGATATAACTTCCCGGTGGAAGTACCTTTTCTTTGCCAGCAGGCAATACCACTACAGCAGTAGTACCCGGAGGAACGATTACATGTATATTCACGATACGGTCTTGTTTCTTTATATCTACCCGTATATCGCCGTAAAGAGTAGGTACCACTGCCGATGCCTCGTTTAACATACCAAGCTGCGGAGCTACCCGAAAATGCTTGAAGCCAGGCTTCAGAGGTTCTATTCCGCATAACTTTTGACTCAATATAGTCAACGGACCACCGCTCCACGCATGGTTGATAGTACCACCCCCGAAACCTTCGGCACCTATTCCCCACCCCTCGAATAAGGTAGTATAAGGATATGCCATCATTTTAGTATACCGGCTACGCATACGCTCCAATGCAAAGTTCGGTTCCCCCATCACAAAGAGAGCTTCCATGATATATTTTTCCATATAGGGACTGGCATGATATTCCTTCTTGAAAACCTTCAGCAAAGCCTTATATCTTCCCACCGGAGCCAATCCACTCACAACGGCCATAGCCTGAGAGCGGTCATCAGTTTCACCTTTATACGATCTGGAACGATAAGCGGTACCCGTCCAATAACGATTATCAAAAGCAGCGGCAATACGCTTCATCATTTCGTCTACCCGATTGGCATCGTTTTGTTTATATAAATAAAGTGCGAATTCTTTCTCAGCCTTAAGAGCCAAATAATACCAACAAGTAGTAAGAACTTCCAGGTCAACGTCAGTCCCCCAGTCGCCCCAATTCCAGTCACCGGGACGGGGAATAGGAAATCCCTGCGCATCCACCTTCCACACTTCATGCAGGTATTTTTTCATTCCCTCATAAATGTGAGGAACAAATGAATAATCACCACTATAAAATGCCTGTGTATAAAATCCATACCATCCGACAGAGGCGAGCATTTGCAGAGGCAACTCTTTACACCAGTTAGCCGATGGAACCGGAGAGGCAATAATCCCATCCGCCCGTTGCCAATTCATCAGTTCATAAATGCCTTTGACAGCCAATTGCCAGCCACGCGGGTCGAGCGCATAGAAAGCTTCACCCAGCTCGTTCACTTCATCTCCCCACCACTGCGCACGTTCGCGATCAGGGCAATCCATATAATTGTCGCGCATGGTAATATATAAGGTACGGGCACTCCGTTTCCAGAGCTCGGTAAAGAAAGCATCATCACAGGTGAAAGTCCCCTTTATGTCTGCATTATAACCCGTTTCCCGATATTTAAGCCCCAATACTTCCACTCCGGCAGGAATCACATACAGCATTTCATGTCCGTTCATCCATCCAAAACTTTCATAGTTCTGTTCACCTTCGCGAGTAATATATTCCGCCCGCACATTGTTTGCACTGCCACCTGTATAATTATCAGTCAGCATACCAATCTTCAATCCGGCAGGAGCTTTCACATGCAAGTAAGGAGTAATCTGGCAATTATATGGCAGACGGCAACGAATAGTATCCCCGGTTTCATTCTTCACCACCTCCGGGTATTCCCTTAATCCGCTATCCTTCCACATCAGAATGGGACGAGGCACCAATTTTCCAAACGGCATTTCATTCGGAAAGCCAATTTCAATGGCCGGGCCTAACTTACCCTCAAAAGAAGGTTGATTCCAGCCTGCCAACTCTTTGCGTGCATCGAAGCGGATATTACTTTCGGACAAACGATAATTAGGGAATGGCGCTTCTGTATTCTGATAAGCCTGATACACACTGCACTGCCAATTCTTATCACTGACAATAGTCACCCCCGATGCCCGGGCACTAAAAAGCAGAGCAGCAGTCCCACTGTTTACATGACTGAACCCATTCTTTCCAAAATGCCACACTAACAAGGCAATAACATTGTTTCCTTTCTTCAGATAAGGAGCCATATCCACCCGGTCATAATAAGTAGCTCCGGGAGCCGGACCACGCTTCAGCCCACCTTCAAAAACGACCAGTTCTCCATTAATCCACAACCAGTATTTAGAGTCCACGGCAATGTTGGCAATCATCTCACCGGGAACACCGGGAAGCTCGATTGTTTTACGGAAACAAAGCCAAGTGTTCGGAGTACTTTGAGAATGTTCACTGCCAATCCATCTGGATTGGGGAAGAAAATCGTCTGCTGCTTTTAATTGTCCAGCCAACATACAAACTAAAACAATAAAGAAAAGGGGGATTTTTTTCATGGTTCAAGATCGTATTTTGATTTAACAGATAACTGAATTCACATCACTTCATCGTTCCGGCATTACCTTTCTGATCACCTTCGCCGGATTTCCTACCGCCACACTATCATCGGGTATGTTTTTCGTCACCACACTTCCGGCGCCAATAATACAGCGATCACCAATTGTTACGCCGGGACAAATAACAGCACCACCGCCAATCCAGCAATCCTCTCCTATCGTCACCGGATAGGCATATTCCTTCGGAGTACGACGTTCTACATAATCCATCGGATGTTGTGGAGTATAAATCTGCACACAAGGTCCCACCAATGTATGGGCACCAATCGTGATATAACCTCCGTCCAGAAAAGTACAATTTGCATTCACAAATACGTGTTCACCCAGACGTATACCATCCCCATGATCGCAATGGAAAGGCGGGCACACAACGGATGTCTCCGGGATTCCCGGTATCAGGTCTTCCAACAATCCTCTGTAAGCCTCATCGTAAGTACTCAATTGCCGCATCCTTGCCAGCAACTTCTTGGCATATTCAAACTTTACCTGTACTTCCGGGGCAGACATATCCGCCAGTTGCGAACTACGCATTTTCTCTACTTCATTCATACTCCTGTTGATAAAGATTATAGTTTCAAAAAGTCCATCTACCCACAAAGATAGCCATAAAAAAAAGAGATGCCAATTTAGCATCTCTTTTTTAACTTCAGACAGATATCTTATTACTTATATTCCTGCCAGTTCTTGATAGCAATATCTTCCAACTTCAGTTCGCAGAATGCTTCGATGAAAGCACTTGCCAGACGAGCATTCGTAATCAACGGAATGTTATGGTCGATAGCACCACGACGGATACGGTAACCGTTTGTCAGTTCACGCTTCGTATGATTCTTCGGAATGTTGACAATCAAATCGAATTTGTGTTCGGCAATCATCTTCATCACGTTGTTCTCTGCGTCAGGACGTTCATCGGGCCAGTAAACAGCTTCAGTGCCCACTCCATGAGCATTCAGGAAAGCGGCTGTACCTGCCGTTGCATAAATCTTATATCCTTTATTGAAGAGCATGCGGCTGGACTCCAACAAATCTACTTTCGATTTCATGGCACCGGAAGAGAACATCACTCCCTTTTGAGGAATCTGGAAGCCGGTAGCAATCATGGCGCTCAGCAATGCTTCGGAGAAATCATCACCGATACAGCCTACTTCACCGGTAGAAGACATATCCACACCCAGTACCGGGTCTGCCTTGTGCAGACGGGAGAAAGAGAACTGAGAAGCTTTCACACCAATCCAGTCGATATCGAATGCCGACTTGTCAGGACGAGTATAAGGAGCATCCAACATGATGCGGGTAGCAGTTTCAATAAAGTTACGCTTCAGCACCTTAGACACGAACGGGAAACTACGTGAAGCACGAAGGTTACATTCGATTACCTTCACCTCATTGTTACGTGCCAGGAACTGAATATTGAACGGACCGGAGATATTGAGTTCCTTTGCAATCTGACGGCTGATTTTCTTGATACGACGTGCCGTAGCAAAGTAAATCTTCTGTGCAGGGAATACCAATGTAGCGTCACCGGAGTGTACACCGGCAAACTCCACATGCTCGGAAATAGCATATTCCACCACTTCACCATTCTGGGCAACAGCATCAAATTCGATTTCTTTTGTATTCTGCAAGAACTGAGAAATTACCACCGGATATTCTTTAGATACTTCAGCAGCCATTTTCAGGAAGTTCTCCAATTCTTCTTCATCGTAGCATACGTTCATCGCAGCACCCGAAAGTACATAAGACGGACGAACCAGTACCGGATAACCCACTTTCTCTACGAAACCTTTCACATCTTCCAGACTGGTAAGCTCTTGCCAAGCCGGCTGGTCGATACCCAGTTGGTCGAGCATAGCAGAGAACTTATTACGGTTTTCAGCACGGTCAATAGAAAGAGGAGAAGTTCCCAGGATGGGCACTGACTGACGATGCAGTTTCATTGCCAGGTTGTTCGGGATCTGTCCGCCTACAGATACGATTACACCGCGCGGCTGTTCCAGGTCAATAACATCGAGTACACGCTCAAAAGACAGCTCATCGAAGTAAAGACGATCACACATATCATAGTCAGTAGATACGGTTTCAGGGTTATAGTTAATCATGATGGACTTGTAACCCAGCTTACGTGCAGTCTGCACGGCATTTACCGAACACCAGTCGAACTCTACGGAAGACCCGATACGGTAAGCACCGGAACCCAGTACAACCACTGACTTTTCATTCTTGTAATAGTTTACGTCATAACCCTCAACGGCGTACGTCATATACAGGTAATTAGTCAGTTCAGGATGCTCGGAAGCAATCGTATTAATACGTTTTACAGCCGGCAGGATGCCCAACTCTTTACGACGTGCACGCACCATCAGATTTTCTTTCTCCATATTGCCTTGCGGCTCGAGTACGAAACGCGCAATCTGGAAGTCAGAGAAGCCCAGCACTTTTGCCTGACGCAATACGTCGGCCGGAATATCTTCCACCTTATTATATTGGGAAAGCTTCAACTTATAGTCAACAATGTTCTTCAACTTGCCAAGGAACCAGGGATCAATCTTGGTCAGGTCAAAGATGCGGTCTATCGTATAGCCATTCTCCAAAGCTTCAGCAATAGCAAATACACGCAAGTCGGTAGGACGTGAAAGCTCACGATCCAGATCATCGAAGTGCAGGTCGTTGCCTACAAATCCGTGCATACCCTGACCGATCATACGCAAACCTTTCTGGATGATTTCTTCGAAAGAACGTCCGATAGACATGATTTCACCTACAGACTTCATGCTGGAACCGATTTCACGGGATACACCTACGAACTTCGTCAAGTCCCAACGAGGAATCTTACAAATCAGATAATCCAGTTGCGGAGCTACATATGCTGAATACGGAGTACCCATTTCACCAATCTGATCGAGCGTATAGCCCAATGCGATCTTAGCGGCCACGAATGCCAACGGATAACCCGTAGCCTTAGAAGCCAAAGCAGAAGAACGCGACAGACGGGCATTCACCTCAATCACACGGTAGTCGTTAGTTTCCGCATTAAATGCATACTGAATGTTACATTCGCCCACAATGCCCAGATGACGGATACACTTCGTAGAAAGATCTTGCAACATCTTCACCTGCTCGTCAGTCAGCGAACAAGTCGGAGCCACTACAATAGACTCTCCCGTATGGATACCCAGCGGGTCGAAATTTTCCATGCTTGCCACCGTGAAGCAGTGGTCGTTAGCATCGCGGATTACTTCGAACTCAATTTCTTTCCAACCTTTCAGAGACTCTTCTACAAGAATTTGTTTAGAGAAAGCGAAAGAGCTTTCGGCCAACTTCAGGAACTCTTCTTTATCCTGGCAGATGCCGCTACCCAAACCGCCCAGTGCATAAGCGGAACGAACCATAACCGGAAAACCGATGCGTTCAGCAGCAGCAATTGCATCTTCCATACTTTCTACAGCTTGGCTGACGGGAGTTTTCATATTGATCTCGTCCAGCTTCTTCACGAAGAGGTCACGGTCTTCCGTATACATGATAGCTTCCACCGAAGTTCCTAATACGCGCACACCGTACTTAGCCAGCACACCGCTTGTGTACAACTCGGCACCGCAGTTCAGAGCCGTCTGACCACCGAAGGCCAACAGAATACCATCGGGACGTTCTTTCTTGATGATTTCTTCTACGAAATAAGTGGTTACAGGCAAGAAATAAACCTGATCTGCAATACCTTCCGATGTTTGGATAGTAGCAATATTCGGGTTCACCAACACTGAACTGATACCTTCTTCACGCAGAGCCTTCAATGCCTGCGAACCGGAATAGTCGAACTCCCCGGCCTGACCGATCTTGAGTGCACCTGAGCCCAAGACCAACACTTTCTTCAAATTCTTTTCCATATATTCTCTTGTTGTCTATTAAGTTTCTTCCTATACATTCGGGCACAAAAAAAATGCGTTACCCAACAAAGGATTAACGCATTACCAAAGAACTAACAATATCTTCTCAGAGAAAGAGAAATCATCGACTAACGAATGAAATTCATTCGAATACAGATTATATGTATCTCTTTTTCCGTGTTGTTGCATCGTTGTTTTAAAATTTGTGCAAAGTAACGACTTATTTCGATAATAAACAAATTTAGAGCCTGTCTTTATTCTCTATATTTATTTAAAATAGCAATTGCCTCCTATAAGCTATTTAAAAGCATGATATAGTACCGCCATTAGTTTCATCAGCTGAAACTTGTAGTTTCATGCCTTGAAACTATCAGTTTCTCGGTGTGAAACTACAGGTTTCAAGGCATGAAACCGCCAGTTCCACACCGAGAAACTAATCACCACTTATAGACTTCCGAATAAGACTCAAACTGAAGTGCGTCGGTAATGCCGTTCTGAGTAAATATATGCCTGATATATCGCTGACCTTCAGGCGTAATGAAACGCTCTTTACGGTAGATCCGATAATAATGCGTCTTGCCGAAGTAGGAAACAATCTGGTGCCGCATATCGGCTGCCAAGCTAAGAGGAACATCGTCAAATAAGTTTCTTACCCCCCATGCCACACGTATCTTCTGGATAGGCAGGAAATAGGAACACTGAGAAGAATCGGCAGGAACAGCTGCCGGACTGAGAATTGTAATCAAAGGTTTATCAGCCGTGCAATGCCGCGCAGCCAAACGGCGCAAGCAAGTATCTGACCTGGAACAATCGTCCTTGAAACAATGAATAAACCCTTGAGGGACCGCTTGATAATCAAAATCTGTTTTCATCGCGTTTTATATTAAGTATATTTCTACAAAGGTAAACTCTTTTTTCAGGAAAAGCAACAAGAGTATGGTTTCTCTTTCGCTTCTCTAAAGAATTATGAAGCTAAAGTCAGAGAAAAACGTTACCTTTGTATTCATTTTCAAAGAAAAACATAATAAATAGAATAATATAAATATGTCTAAAGAGAAAATCATCCTCACGGGCGACCGCCCTACAGGACGCCTGCACATAGGACATTATGTGGGCTCATTGAGAAGAAGAGTGGAGTTGCAGAACTCCGGTTTGTATGACAAGATATTCGTTTTCATTGCCGATGCACAAGCATTGACTGACAATGTGGACAACCCGGAAAAGGTACGTCAGAATGTTATCGAAGTGGCGCTTGACTATCTGGCATGCGGACTGGACCCGGCAAAAAGCACTATCTTCATTCAATCTCAGATTGCCGAACTGTGCGAATTGAGTTTTTACTTCATGAATATGGTGACCGTAAGCCGCCTGCAACGTAATCCTACAGTAAAGGCAGAAATTCAGTTGCGCAACTTCGACGCCAGCATCCCAGTAGGTTTCTTCACCTACCCCATCAGCCAGACTGCGGACATTGCCGCTTTCAAGGCAACAACTGTCCCTGTGGGCGAAGATCAGGAACCAATGTTGGAACAGGCACGCGAAATCGTTCGTCGTTTCAACTATATCTATGGCGAAACACTGGTTGAGCCGGAAATCCTCCTGCCCGAAAACGCCGCCTGTCTGCGCCTGCCCGGAACAGACGGAAAAGCCAAGATGAGCAAGAGCCTGGGCAACTGTATCTACCTCTCCGACTCTGCCGACGAAGTACAGAAGAAAGTGAAAGGTATGTATACCGATCCCGACCACTTGCGTGTACAAGACCCGGGTAAAGTAGAAGGCAACCCTGTATTTACTTATCTGGATGCTTTCTGCCGCCCCGAACACTTCGGCCTTTACCTGCCCGAATATCCGAACCTCGATGAACTGAAAGCACATTATCAGCGTGGCGGTCTGGGTGATATGAAGGTGAAAGGATTCCTTAACTCCATCATGCAGGAGACGCTGGAACCGATTCGCAATCGTCGCAAAGAATTTGAAAAAGACATTCCTGCCATCTATGACATGCTGAAGAAAGGTTGCGACGCAGCACGCGAAGTTGCCGCCGCTACATTGGATGATGTACGCAAAGCAATGAAGATCAACTATTTCGACGATACGGAACTGATAGCAGAACAAGTGAAGAAATTCAGCGGAGAATAAAAAACAATATCCTCTGTTACGAGTAACGCCCTGACCTCCCGTAGAATCTACGAGAGAACAGGGCGTTCCCTTTTTAATGGAAAGACTATATTTAGTTAGCAGATTTCACTAATACCACACGGTTCAGGATCGGTTGACCAAATTTGTCTACACCACCACCGGCTTCCACATTCAAGCGATCGGCAGCAATACCGTAATTCTTAACCAATGCATTCTTAACAGCTTGTGCACGTTTCAAGCTCAACTCCTTGTTGAATGCCGGAGTACCGGTTGCAGAGTCAGCATAACCGTTTACGGTGTACGTTGCATTCGGGAACTGTTTCATTTGTTCTGCCAGATAAGACAGGTTCATGATTTCACGCGGAGACAATTCAGCAGAACCAATCTGGAAGAATACGGTACGCGGTGCGATATCCGGATCCGGAACAATCACCTGTGTTTCTGTTACTTCAGCCACCGGCTGGTTTTCAGCCTGTACCAATGCATTCTTCAATTCTGCATTCTGTGCACCCATCATAGCCAACTTATCCTGCATGGCGGCCAGTTCGATCTGAGAAATCAACTGCGGCATCGGACGACGGAAACCACGGGCGGGGAAACGATAAGTCAGACCAACCGTAGCGCTCAATACGCCATCATATCCGTGATCACCACCTACTTCACCATCAAATTTATCTTCAGCAGCCATTGCGCTCAATTCCAGGTTAATATCTACCGCATTCGAAATACGGAATTTATTGATAATACCTGCATTCACGGACAAAGCTTCGCGATGAGGTTTGGAGTAATTGTGAGTGAAACCGGCACCTACATAAGGAATAATCTCATAAACACGATGCTGATTATAACCTCCGAAAAGAGCATTCAGATTGAACATCACGTCACCGTGCAAGTTCATATAGTCAAAACGTTGTTTATAGTAACCGTCTTTCAGCTCGGCACCCTTCACGTAGTCGGCACCTTTATCATAAGTAAAGCCTCTAGCCTGCAAACCGCTATATTGCAGACGCAATCCCAAACCGGGAGTAAACCATTTACCGACAGAGATATTCAATGTAGGACTGATACGCTTACCAAAACTTCCTGCACTATCATTATCACCAAAAGTAGCTTCAGCACCGCCGCCGATAGAGAAGAACCAATTGCTCCAGAAAGGATTGGTGATTACCTGATATTTATCCTGTACCTGGATAATTTCGTATTCGACTACTTCAGTCTTCTGTTGCGCCATAGCAGCAGAAGACAAACCGGCCAAAGCCAGTAACATTAGAATCTTTTTCATATACCTTAAATAGTTAAGTGGTTAATTTAAATTCATTATTGTAACTGTTTAAATAACACCATCCGAACTAAAAGGTTTTACGAAGATAGTTTTTTTTGTTCCGACCGCGCCACAAGCCGGGCAGGAAGGCTTCTATACAGATAAATAAATAATGATTCGCCCCTACAAGCACCTTAATCAGTCCTGTAGGGGCGAATATCATTCACACGTATGTGCGAAATTGTTTTAACAAATAGATTATACTACTTTAACGAGCAAATAGTTTTTCAATATCTTCTTCTTTAATCGTTGACAATACGGTACGTCCATCCGGTGTATAATTCGGAGTAGGACAAGCAAACAGATTATCAACCAGATTAGCCATTTCTTCATTGCTCAACACCTGGCCGTAAACAATGGCAGCAGCCTTCGCCAGTGTCAGAGCCAACATCGTTTGCACG
>NZ_EQ973489.1:474488-507300 GCF_000158035.1 Bacteroides cellulosilyticus DSM 14838 | reverse complement strand
GTGCCGAACTGGACGAGCATGCACTTGGTGTGAATGTTTCGGAAATAGAAGCTCCGTTCGAATTGAAAGAACGTTCACGTAGTGAGTTGGTTGCCGAAGTACGCGAGAAGTTAGGTACTATCGTAGGAGCAAATGTGGAAATCGGCCAGCCTATCAGCCACCGTATCGATGCTATGCTCAGTGGTACGAAAGCCAACATTGCAATTAAACTGTTTGGTGACGATCTGAACCGTATGTTTACCTTGGGTAATGAAATCAAAGGTGCCATCCAGGATATTCCGGGTATTGCCGACCTGAATGTGGAACAACAAATAGAACGTCCTCAGCTTATCATTTCGCCCAAGCGGGAAATGTTGGCTAAGTTCGGTATCTCATTACCGGAATTCTCTGAGTTCGTGAATGTATGTCTTGCTGGTGAAACCGTATCACAGGTATACGAGAAAGGTAAAAGCTTCGACCTTACCGTACGTGTACGTGATGATCTTCGCGACGAAATGGAGAAGATACGCAACTTGATGATAGATACCAGTGACGGAAAGAAAATACCTTTGAACTACATCGCAGAAGTGCGTTCTGCCATGGGACCGAATACGATCAGCCGCGAGAACGTGAAGCGAAAAATCGTAATCTCTGCCAATGTTGCCGACCGCGACCTGCGCAGTGTAGTGAATGATATTCAGGCCCGTGTGGACAAGGATATTAAATTGCCCGAAGGGTATCATCTGGAATACGGTGGCCAATTTGAGAGTGAACAGGCAGCAAGCCGCACCTTGTTACTCACATCATTAATGAGTATTGCGGTGATCTTCTTACTGCTTTATCATGAATTCCGTAGTGTAAAAGAGAGTGCAATCATACTTATCAACCTGCCGCTTGCATTGATCGGTGGTGTGTTTGCTTTGTTGATGACAACGGGAGAGGTGAGTATTCCGGCTATTATCGGTTTTATTTCACTATTCGGTATCGCCACCCGAAACGGTATGTTACTGATCAGCCACTACAACCATTTACAACAGGAAGAGGGAATAAACGTGTACGATAGCGTAATCCGTGGCTCAATGGACCGTTTGAATCCGATTTTGATGACAGCATTGTCTTCGGCTCTCGCTCTTATTCCATTGGCACTGGGAGGAGATTTGCCGGGTAATGAAATTCAAAGTCCGATGGCGAAAGTTATCCTTGGTGGTCTTTTAACTTCCACGTTCCTGAACGGTTTCATCATTCCGATTGTTTATCTGATGATGCACCCTAAAAAACAACCATTAACAATATCAAACTATGAAACGAATTCTCATATTTAGTTTTATCACTTTTTTCCTATATGCGGGAATGCGTGCCCAATCGGTCGGCATAGACGAAGTGCTGCACCGTATTGAAGCAAACAATAAGGAGTTGCAGGCCAATGCGCAACTCATCACTTCACAGAAATTGGAGAACAAGTCGGAGAACAATTTGCCTGATCCCACTCTCTCGTATGCCCATCTGTGGGGATCGGAAGATAAGAGTGAGACGATAGGTGAACTTGTTGTTTCTCAGAGCTTTGATTTCCCGACCTTGTATGCTACACGCGGAAAAGTAAACCGGCTCAAAACCGGTGCGCTTGATGCGCAGTCTGCCGCCTTCCGTCAACAACTGTTGTTGCAAGCTAAAGAGCTTTGTTTCGACATCATCATGTTGCAGCACCAGCAAGTGATTCTGAATGAACGTATGAAACAGGCTGAGGAACTCTCTGCATACTATAAGAAACGTCTGGAGACAGGTGATGCCAATGTATTGGAAACAAATAAGATCAATCTGGAGTTACTGAATGTACGCACAGAATTCCGTACCAATCAGACTGCGCTTGATAACGCCTGGAAATCTCTCCTTGCACTCAACGGAGACCAGTCTTTGCAAGATAATGAGCTGAGCAGTTTCCGCTCCATCAACGACTATCCATTGCCCCTTCTTCCTACCGACTATGAACAGTTACGTTCGGAAGTGTTGGCAGCCGATCAGACTTTGCTGTCATTAAGCAGTGAAAGTGCTGCCGCCCGCAAACAGATTTCTGCAAGCAAACAAGGTTGGTTACCTAAATTGGAACTTGGATATCGCCGTAATACAGAGTCCGGTACTCCATTTAATGGAGTTGTAGTAGGCTTTTCCTTCCCGCTGTTTGAGAATCGTAATAAGGTTAAAATAGCCAAAGCGCAATCTCTGAACCTCGATTATCAGAAAGAGAATGCTGCTTTCCAAGCCGAAGCAACCTTAGCAAAACTATACAGCGAAGCACAATCATTGCAGACTTCCATCCAGGAATACAGGGAGGCATTCAGTTCACAACAAGATCTTGCATTACTGAAGCAAGCTCTCACCGGTGGACAAATCAGTGTGATAGAATATTTTGTAGAAGTTTCTGTGATTTATCAAAGTAAGCAGAATCTACTTCAATTGGAAAATCAGTATCAGAAGGTAATGGCACAGATATACAAGAGTAAGCTATAAAAATATTATTCTTGTATCATAAAAGTAAAGCGAAGAATCGGCTCCCGCAATTGAAGGAGTTGATTCTTCGCTTTCTTTATAAATATCAAACTATAGTTCTGTAATCTTTCCCATAAAGAGGATGGCTCCCGTACTCTTTTCCTTAACCATAAAGGCAAAAGGACGATTCACAAAGAAGGGAACAGGAGAAGGAAAACCGACAGCATTATCAAACATTCCTCCTACTGTAACCGCAGCCGCTTCGGTACCTTCCTCATCCACATTTATATAAGTAAACTGTTGCAGAAGGCCAATATATAGTTCTGCACCGGACATATTGGCAAACTTTGCTTTATAAGCATCGAAAGCATCTTTCATCCCCATAGCTATCATGTCCTCTTCCAGCTCTTTGTCATATTCTACTTTAAAACGAGGAAGTTTAATTTGTAGTTCTTTTCCTACCATATTCTTACTCCACTGTTTCCAGTTCTCATAATTCAGGCTGGGTAAGCTTTCATCCAAGGTCTTATCTCCGGATGGCAACAGTATCACCATACTAAAAGCTTCATTGCCATAGGGTAATTCCGCAATAGAGAAATCATCAGTCTGGGTGTAATTGAACGTTGCGGTCTGGTTCATCATAGCTACTTTCTGCTGACTGCCGTCAACATTGGTAAAGTTATCCTGTCCAGTAGCCGACTTATCAAACTGGCTTTTCCAGATACCTTTAAAATAGAGTGCATTAATCAGATACATACGAGCATCCGCAGGTATTTCCTGAATAACCTCTTTTATGCAATTATTAGTCTGAGTGGCGCACCATTGGTTTATCACATCTTTGGCGGTCGGAGATGTGAAATCAAGTTCTTGCACCTGAGCATCGTACATTTTCTTATTTACATCAACAAAAGAGTCATAAACCTTAAAACCTTCCTCTATCCAGATAGAATTAGCTATTCCGAGTTGAGTTGTATTGTCCAAATCCAACAAAGCTGAAGTTAACTTTTGATTATAGTTGTTCAGATCATCAAGAGAGAAAGTATTGGCAGGGAATCCTAATACATCCTGCATCTCAGCAAGCGTATTATCAGTAGCCCCGTTCGTAATCATGGATAAACAAAGTGATGCACTCAATGGAGACACAAAAACATTCGGTTTTTCTTTTTCGGTACTGCACACCTGATCGAAGAAACGGAAAGCAAAGTCTGTACCTTTGTCCATAAACTCTTGTTCCGCACGGGTAAGATTGATGTCTTGACGTGGTTTAGGTTCCGGTTGAGAAGGATTCTCATCATTCTGACAGGCTGCAAGGATACTGAGTAGGCTTAGCGCAGCAATAGTTTTCTTTAGCATAAGCATTATAGTATTAGTTTTCTATTAAGTTACTCTGTTAGAATAAATGCATAAATTTATGAAATACTGCATCCTATAATAAATAAAACATAAATCTTTCCTATCTTTGCCCTTCGGTTTTGTTGAAGTATGCCTTTCGGTATGCTTCATGAAAAGGGAATTGGGTGTAACTCCCAAACAGTCCCGCTGCTGTAAACTCATTGTCAAGGATTTACCAATCACCTATGCCACTGCCGGTATTCGCACGGTGGGAAGGCGGTAAATCCGGAGTAAGTCAGAAGACCTGCAAAACCTATCAAATTTTATGCCTTCGAGGAAAGGGCATGAGATACTTATATTTTTACAGCTATTTGTTATGATCAAGGATAATCCATGCCGATGCATCTGGCTACAGTTTTGTTTATATTGTTTCACATGCTGCCTTTGTGTCAATTTACAGGCACAGCAGGCGAGAGACTCCATTACGGGAAAGGTGCATGCCATTCCGGAAGTGTCAGTAAAAGGACGAAAAATATCAAGCCGCATCACTTCTGCAACTCCAACGCAATCTTTCAGTCGCAAAGATTTTGAGGCACTTGGCTTACAAGGTATAGCAGATGCCGTAAAACGTTTTAGTGGAGTGAACGTGAAAGACTATGGTGGATTAGGAGGATTAAAGACTATTTCTATTCGTAATCTCGGTGCAGCACATACAGCCGTTAGTTATGATGGAATAGCCGTTAGCAACAGCCAAGCAGGCCAAATTGATATTGGGCGTTTTGCAACTGATAACATATCCACACTCTCACTCAGTATTGGACAAAGTGATAATCTTCTACAATCAGCCCGTATGTATGCTTCCGCAGGGATACTTCATATTGTCACAGAACAACCCAAATTCATTTCAAATAAAAAACACAATTTCCACGGACAAATTAAAGGAGGTTCTTTCGGTTTGTTCAATAGCATCGCACGTTGGGAACAACAAGTGGGAACTAACTCAGCCTTTACTATTGATGGGAATTTCCTGCGTTCAGATGGAACGTATCCTTTTACAATAGAGAATGGGAAACATACTGCTACAGAAAAGCGATACAATTCAGACATTTTTTCCTACCAAGGTGAAATAAACTTTTTCCATCAATTCTCTGACAGTAGCCATTGGAATACCAAAGCTTATTACTATCATTCCAAACGAGGGCTTCCCGGTGCAGTCATCTTATATAATCCGGAATCTAATGAACGATTAGTAGATGAAAATCTCTTCCTACAGACGCAATGGAAGAAAACGTTCTCACCTGAGTGGACATTACAGGTACAAGGAAAATATAACTATGCTTATAACCGTTATCAAGATAAAGGTTCCCAATATGACAGTGGCAAGGTGACTGACCGACACACTCAAAAAGAATATTATCTCTCTGCAAGCTTATTATATCAACCAATACAAAATTGGACATTTTCTCTATCTCAGGATGGCGTTATCAACACCTTAGATAATACCTTGCCTGATTGCCCTTATCCCACACGCTACACCTCATTGACAGTACTCAGCAGCAAATACACCTTCCCTCATCTGACCGTTCAGGCTCATATACTTGGAACTTACATTTCAGAACATGTAAAAAAAGGAAGTGCTCCCGCTGATCTGCATCGCCTTAGTCCTAGCATTAGTATGAACTATCGTCCATGGAAAGAACATTTGTTCTTCATCCGCGCCATGTATAAGGGCTGTTTCCGTACCCCAACTTTCAACGACCTTTACTATTTCCGAAGTGGTAACAAGGATTTAAAACCAGAAAAAGCGCAGGAATATAATATAGGCATCACTTACGGTGGTTCCCCTTTCACTTTCCTGAATTATTGTTCTATCACACTGGATGGATATTATAATAGGGTTACAGATAAAATAGTTGCTTTCCCCAGCACTTATGTGTGGAGAATGCAGAATTATGGTAAAGTACGTATCATAGGTATGGACGCTACTCTTTCCACAGAGTTTCCGCTTACTCATCGATCAGAAATACATTTTTCCTGTGGATATACTCTACAAGAAGCAATAGACTTAACCAATCCGGAAGCCAAAAATTACAAAGACCAGCTACCTTATACTCCGAAACATAGTGGAAACGCCTCCGCTACAATTGAGACCCCATGGCTTAATGCAGGTTATACTCTGATGGGAGTAGGGAAACGTTATTATCTTTCACAAAATATACCCGAAAACGAAATTGACGGGTATTTAGAACATACTCTCACTATCTCACGTAACTTCAAAATAAGTAACTGCAAACTAAGATTGCAAGCAGATGTAACTAACTTAACCAATAAACAGTATGAGGTAATTAAATACTACCCTATGCCGGGACGTTCATGGAAATTAACAGTAAGTGTTCAACTCTAACAATATTATTATTCACTATTAAATACCATTAATTATGAAAATCAGATCTTTATTATTCAGTGCTATCTGCCTATTGGCACTCGGTACAAGTTTTATCTCTTGCAGCGACGACGATAATGATTCAAAACGAGATGACAGTGGCTCTAAAGTAGCTCTTTCCCAGAATCGAGTGTTCATTTTAAATGAAGGAAGTCTAAACCTAAATAACGCTAATATTTCTTTCTATGATCCGGATAAAACAATAGACTTTATCGCAGATATTTTTCAAAAACAAAATAATGCAAAATTAGGAGACACAGGACAAGACATGATCGTGTACAATGATTATATTTATGTGATTGTTTCCGGCTCCAAATATATTACAAGATTAAATGCAGCCGGTGTGGAACAACAACGCTTCGCTTTTTCCAGCAGTGAAGGAAGTCCGCGCTATATGACTGCTGACGATGGTTATATTTATGTGACCCAATATGGCGGCAAAGTATCCAAACTGAATGCAAATACTTTAGAACGAGTGAAAACTTTTGAAGGAGGAAAAAATCTAGAAGGTATTGCTGAAGAAGATGGACTGCTTTATGTTGCCAATTGCTATACTGTAACAGAAACAGGTGCCTATGAATATTTTAATGAAGTATTCGTTATTGATGCCAACACTATGGAATTGAAAAATACACTTACTGTGAGAAGGAATCCGAATAAACTGTTAGAGAAAAACGACAAAATATTCCTATTGGCTTCTTTAATATGGGGTGGAGATGAAGGAAACGAACTCCAAGTAATAGACCCTAAGAATAACAATCAAGTAACAAGTATCACCGCCGCGACACACATGGCAGCATCAGAAAACACATTGTATTTAATCAACTCGGATACTGACTATTCCAGCTATCCTTACACGACAGTAAATACATTTTTCACTTATAACATATCCACCAAACAATTAAGTGAGGTCAATTTCCTGAAGAATGCACCTGAAGAACTATCCAGCGCAAGCATTTATGTAATGGAAATAAATGAAAAAAATGGTGATATTTATATCGGAACCACTCATTACGTAGATGGTAACGGAGATATTTACCGTTTCAAAAAGGATGGAACATTTGTAGAAAAATTCGATTGTGGCGGTCAAAATCCCAATAACATAGTATTCTTATAATTATATAAATATTTAGCTATAACATATGCTAAAAACCTTGTTGTAAACAAGTAATATTAAAACAATGCTTCTACTCAAACGTATTCATATACAAATTAGTCTATACAATGCCCTTTGGATGACAGTACTACTTCTTTCCGCCTGCGGCGGAAAGAGCAGCACTGTTTCCGGCTCTGCACAAGGAGACAGCATCCCGCTGCACTATTCTTCTAATCTCTCTCTGATAGATTACGAAGATTATATCGTTGCACAGCTACGCAATCCCTGGGATACAACAAAGATACTACACACCTATGTATTAGTAGACAAAAAGCAGCCGTTACCCCAAGAACTGCCTCAAGGTACTCTTGTCCGCACCCCACTTAGTAAAGCAGTCATCTACTCATCCGTTCATTGCAGCTTGCTAAAAGACCTCGGTGCTTTAAATAGTATTGGTGGCGTATGCGACTTGAAGTACATCAAACTACCGGAAATCGAGGAAGGATGCCGAAACGGAACCATCACCGATGTAGGTGATGGCATGAACCCCAATATCGAAAGAATCATAGACCTGCACCCCGATGCCATTCTACTTTCTCCTTTTGAAAACAGCGGCGGATACGGGCGTGTGGAAAAGTTGAATGTACCCATCATTGAATGTGCTGACTATATGGAAACCTCTTCATTGGGACGTGCCGAATGGATGCGTTTCTACGGTCTACTATTTGGTAAAAAAGCGGAAGCAGATGCTATGTTTGCTTCGGTAGAAAGAAGCTATAAGGATTTACAGGAATTAGTAAAACCCATCTCCTTTGCTCCCTCCGTGATGTGTGATTTGAAAACAAGCTCTACCTGGTACACTCCGGGTGGCAACAGCACCATTGCCAGGCTATACGCTGATGCAGGCGCCAACTATATTTTCAGAGAAGATACACATAGCGGCTCGCTCCCCTATCCTTTCGAAGTTATCTTTGAGAAAGGTCAGCAAACGGATTTCTGGCTGATACGCTATAACCAACCTATAGATAAAACATACAAGGAACTGGAAAAAGAATTTGCCCCTTATGCAGGTTTCCGTGCTTTCAAGGAACGGAACATCTACGGATGTAATACCAACCGGGTTCCTTTTTACGAAGAAACGCCTTTCCATCCGGACTGGTTATTGAAAGATTTGATTAAAATATTTCACCCTTCACTGTTGGAAGGCTATGAGCTGAGGTATTACAAAAAACTATCAGAATAGAACTGATGATAAGAACGAAAGCAAAAGGATATATATATGGCATAGCACTGTCGGTCCTCATTCTCGTATTGATGGCTGCGAATCTCTGGTTCGGTTCAATCAATATCCCCGCCGGAGCTGTGTGGAATACTCTCATAGGAAATGAAGTAGAAAAAACCAGCTGGGCTTTTATTATCTGGGAGTCCCGTCTGCCGCAAGCCGTCACGGCATTACTATGTGGTGCCGCACTCGCAGCTTCGGGACTGATGCTACAAACGGCATTCAACAACCCACTGGCAGGTCCATCCATCCTGGGCATTAACTCAGGAGCAAGTCTTGGTGTCGCATTGGTGATGCTGGCCGGTGGAGGAAGCATTGCTACAGGAGTATTTACCTTATCCGGTTTCTTTTCCGTGATACTCGGTGCCTTCATCGGGTCGATGGTGGTAATGGGACTTATCCTTTTCTTTTCGACACTGATAAAAAGCAACATCATGCTGCTGATTACGGGTATCATGATCGGTTATATCACTTCGTCCGCTATTTCATTACTTAATTTCTTTGCTACTGCCGAAGGGGTACATTCTTATATGATATGGGGCATGGGGAACTTCGGAGGTGTCTCATTGCAACAACTCCCCTATTTCTCCATTTTCTGTCTGGCAGGTTTGTTACTTTCCATCCTGCTTATCAAACCCTTGAATGCCTTGCTGTTGGGTACGCGCTATGCTGAAAACTTAGGAGTAAACATCCGTCGCACAAGAAATCTGTTACTGATTGCCACCGGACTACTGACAGCCGTCACCACCGCCTTCTGCGGACCAGTTGCTTTCATCGGTCTGGCCGTTCCACATATCTCCCGCCTGATGCTGGGTACGTCCAATCACAATTCACTGCTTCCCGTCACTTTGCTGACAGGTGGTGTAATTGCCTTGCTCTGCAATCTGATCTGCATCCTTCCGGGTGAAGCAGGTATTATTCCCCTCAATGCGGTAACCCCTGTGCTGGGGGCGCCTGTTATCATTTATGTCATTGTCAACCAACGTAAAATACAATACTTCAACTGATGGAGAAAGCTGTTATCACCGCAAACGATTTATGCATCGGCTACCGCCAGGGAAAGCAAGAGAAACGGATACATGAACATCTCTCCTTCCGGCTCTATCCCGGAGAACTGACCTGCCTCCTGGGAGCTAATGGAACCGGTAAATCAACTCTGCTCCGCACTTTGGCGGCTTCGCAACCGGCCTTGTCAGGAGAATTATTTGTACAGGAAAAGCCATTGTCTGCCTATTCCGAAAAAGAACGTTCACGTACCATCGGAGTAGTACTGACAGACAAGACACAAGCAGGCGGACTGACTGTATATGAGTTGGTAGCTCTGGGACGACAACCTCATACGGGATTCTTCGGCAGATTGAACAAAACGGATCACTCCATCATTGAAGAGGCTCTGGAAGCTGTAAGCATCAGTCATAAAGCACACAATTATACTGCAGAGCTATCAGATGGGGAACGACAGAAGGTCATGATTGCCAAAGCATTGGTACAGGAATGTCCGCTCATTCTGCTGGATGAACCGACAGCTTTCCTGGATGTAGTGAGTCGCATCGAAATTATGACTTTGCTTCATCACCTGGCAGTGGAACAAAAGAAAGCAATCCTGCTTTCCACCCATGACATAGAGCAGGCATTGGTACTGGCAGATAAACTTTGGTTACTTTCAAAAGAAAACGGACTGCAATGTGGAGTAACGGAAGATATGATTCTAAGTCACCGGATGGACGGCTTGTTTTCCTGCAACGATATCCGGTTTGATTATGCGCACGGAGTATATTATCCCAAAGTGGATAGTAACCGCTGTATCATTGTGGAAGCCAATGATGAAGTATTGCTGCACTGGACAACAAATGCACTCAACCGGCATGGCTATACTTGTTCTCCCATTTCTATGTCAGGGACGGTCGATTTGCCATACTTACAGGTATTGTCTGCCGAAGATTTCAGACTGCATAAAGGAAAGGAATACAAATTCCACTCTTTCGAACAACTACTTGCCAATGTCTGACAAAAGCAATGATATTTATATACAAACGCACTGATTTCAACTAACGCTTTATTTCTGATAATCAAAAGAATACAAAATATTAATTCTTTGTTTACAAGAAGTTGGGAGTTTGCCGACAAGAAGTTAACTTCCTGTTGACAAACTCCCAACTTCTTGTAAGCTGAAAAGATGATGTTTTTCTATTATCTTACAAAGAAGTAAAAAGAAATTTCAGCCGAAAGACCAATGAACGAGGAAAATCCGGTGAGGGCTGAAAGATCTGGAAGCCCCAAAAGGTATTTAAACTTGGTTTATCTGAAACTTCCAGTGCATGAGTTAAAACTTTCCCGGGAATTAGCTGTATATATCGGACGGGGAGTATCTATATATTGGATGTGCAACATCTATATGTCCAACGTGTTGTATCTATATATCCAATGTATTGCATCTATATATCCAAGACCACCGATATATAGATGCTAAAAACACAGAGTGAGGAAGGGCATTTGCTACTTCCAACTCACGCAACTGAAATTCCGGATGATTTCTTTATTTCATCACCAGTATCTCATCCGGCAGGTATCCACTTCGGATACGCCACTCCTGCGGATAAAGATTATTAGCCCGGTTACCGATATTCTTCACAAAACCTAAAGGAACATCCTTATACGTCAACAGCACATAACCGCGTGGAGCAGTATCGGGAAGCACAATAGCTTCCTTACGCAAATAGGCAATAGCCTGTTCATACGAAATTTCTTCACGAGGAAAAACATCGGAAGCCTGCACAGTGCTCATAGCAAGAGCATGATTGGGAATCAGGTCCTTGCCTTTCACTTCGGCAAGGGTAACGCCTGCCTGAATGACACGAAGAGATTGTTGGAGGACTGACAATCCGGATATATATTCTTTAGGGAAAGCCACAATATTCATTCCATTTGCAGAAATCTCATAGTCGTCTGCCGAAAGGAGCCAGGCACGGGCGGCCAATAATTGTTCCTTAGATGCTCCGGCATTAGTTTTAGATGCTGAGGCACCAGCTTTCTTCTTTCCTTGGGAAACAGTGGATTTGTAACGGATTCGTACCGTCTCTCCTTCCGGTTTACGAAGTACGGCAAGGAAAAAGCCCTCACCCTTTGTACGGTGAGGCAGAAAACGATATACAGGAAAATCTTCACCAGCAAGCAAGTTTCCGGTAATGTTCCACGCTGCCGGAGCATCTACCGGAAGTATCTCTGCACCGAATTCATCACGCATCCAGCGGATATTTTCTTCATCTTCCTGCGTATTATACGTGCAAGTGCTATAGATAAGCAATCCACCGGGTTTCAGACTGGGCCATATATCGGAGATGATACGTCGCTGACGTTGCCAGCAGATTTCCACATTCTCCGGACTCCATTCGCTGACGGCAACGGGATCTTTACGGAACATACCTTCACCGGAACAGGGAACATCGGTCAATATGACATCGAAGAAGCCTTCCAGATCAGCAAAGTCTGCCGGATCGTTATTGGTTACCACGACACCGGGATGCCCCCACTTCGTCAGATTCTCCGCCAGGATTTGCGAACGGTTACGGATCACTTCATTTGCTACCAACAGGCTGCCTGCAGGCAATACACTGCGGGCATGGGTAGATTTTCCACCGGGAGCGGCGCAAAGGTCAAGCATCACGGAAGGCGTTTCACCGATATATTGCTTTAATGCTTGCTCCACAAACATGGAAGATGCCTCCTGTACATAATAGCATCCGGCATGAAACAACGGATCGAAGGTAAACGTCAACCGACGGTCGAGATAAAATCCTGTGGAAGACCAGGGCACACGCCCGGAAGAGGTATGAAAAAGACTGAATGAAGAATCGGGTAGTTTTTCTTCATTCAGTCGTATGCTTACGGGCTGTTCGCCATTTAAGGCGTCAGCCAGTTTATTATATTCTTCATCTCCCAGGAGGAGACGGGTACGGTCTGCAAAAGATACGGGTAAATCCATGTGCCAAATTATTTTATGTCCGCAAAGGTAATGCAAATCGAATGCATAACTTTCATGCTTGCATGAAAAAGTTATGCTGAGATGCAGCTTATCTTCTTCAAAGGTAACATAAAAAGGCAATACAAGGCAAACCCGCCGGGCACTAAAAACTAAGCTTGACTCCCGCAAAGTAGGAACGAGGCGCTCCCGGACCATAAATGTAACCGGAATCGCGAGTGGCTCCTTTATCAAAATCTTTCTGATAGGAGTTGAAGATATTCTGTACTCCCACATTGAATTGCAGGCACATACCGGAAAAATCTATATCATAAGCTACCTTGGCACCCAGTTCGAAGAAATCCGGGCTCTTCACCAACAGGTCTGCCGTACCATCTACTTCGGACATCAGATGAGGCACATACATTCGCCCGGTATAATTACCGTTCAGGGCTACTGACAATGCTTTTGTAGGATTGAAAGTGGCAGTAAAGTAACCATAAACATCGGGGGTACGCAATATCCGGTCGCTATGGCGTTCTTCATCCGACAAATGTTCCTTGTCTGCACTCCACTCCTCGGGAGAATCGTACAGACTGCGTTGCACGGTCAGTCCCGCCTGCAACTGGATTTTATCACGCCAGGCGATCTTTCCTTCCAATGTACCACCATACACCTTTGCACCGGAACCGTTGACACGGGTTTGTATCAGATATCCACTACCGTTCGGATCTTCTACCGGTGCTGTCAGTACAAACGGATCGGAAAGTTTCGTGAAGAAACCTTCTATCAGCAAATTTGCCTGGAAATCACCGAAGTAATGATACCAGTCCATCGAAGCGTTCACACTGCGCGAACGTTCTTCTTTCAGATCCTTAGCACGAACGATGGAAATCAACTCGCCTCCCACATTACTTATATGTAAGTCTTCGTCGAAAGCCTGCGGAGCACGGAACCCCTCAGCATAACTGAAACGGATATTTATGTCCTGCGTAGGGTTGTAGCGGATATTGGCACGGGGACTGAAAATGGCTTTGCTCATAATGCTATTCTTGTCCAGACGTCCGCCTATCAGAAAACTCCACTGCTCGCTTTTCCATTCATTCTGCACATAGGCACTCGCAATGTTCACAATCTGTTTCAAGGGATCGGGTGTATATTTATCAATCAACTGTTGCAGACGGTCTCCTGTTGCGGTGGGATCTTCCGCCAAAGCGGCATCCCGGTATTTTTGCATATCCGTTGCTTTGTCGTCCAGATTATCATGATTAAATTCTACCCCACCCGTCAAGTCGGAAGGCATAAAAAAGAGCTTATCAAAATGATAGATATACTGAGCGCCCAATACGCCGGTGAAATCGGTGGTATGCCCATAGGCACTGTAATAACTGTCGCGCACGATATGCTGGGCAGAGGCGTATGCATTGAACGCATGCTTCTGATCCTTGGAGAAGGCACTGAACTTCAAGCCGCCCGTATTGATGGAATGTTCGATCTGCTCCACCAGTCCGGGTTCGCCGGAACCATTCAGATTGGCATCTTCGGCAATGTGAGGCGGCAGATCAAAGCGGTTACCGCCACGACGGAATTCTTCCATGTGATGATATTCCAGATTCAACTTGGAATAGGGGCTCAACCTATAATAAGCGTTCACGCCTACTGTCTGGTTCTTCAATTTGGGTAATTCGGAAAAACTGTCACCGTTGGAATCCCATGCCGAACGGTGGCGGTTCTGCCCGTAGATGTAAGCTCCCATTTTGTTATCCGAAGATACCAGGGAAAGGTTAAGCGTAGTATTATTGTCAAACGAACCGGAGCCATCAAAATTGGAGATAGAATGGGCAAACGAACCTGAGTTGCGGAGAGGTTCTTTCGTAATGATATTCACTGTTCCGGCAATGGCCGAAGAGCCGAAAAGAGCCGAACCGCCTCCACGTACCACTTCCACACGCTCTATCATATTAGCGGGAATCTGCTCCAAACCGTAAACACCCGCCAGTGCAGAAAAAATGGGACGGGAATCAATCAGTATCTGTGTATATTTCCCGTCCATACCATTGATACGTACCTGTGAGTAACCACAATTCTGGCAATCATTTTCTACACGCACGCCCGGCTGGAAGACGAGACCTTGCGACAAGGTATGCGAATTGGTCATGTCGAATAGTTTCGGAGTAACAACTTTTACCAAGGTAGGTGCCAGTCGGCGAGCGGTTTCATTACGATTGGCTGTAACAACTACGCCGTCCAAGGCTACCATATCTTCTTCCAGTTCGAAGTTTTCTTCCAGCGTCTTGCCTCGTTTAAGGGTTACTTTTCGTTCTTGTGGTTTATAACCTACGGCACTGACGGAGAGTATGAACTCACCTTCCGGAAGGTTCTTCAGAAAATAATGTCCGGTACCATCGGTCATAGTTCCGATAGTGGTCCCTTTCAGGGCTACTGTCATATAAGGAAGGTGTTCTCCTGTTTTTTTCTCTAATACGTGGCCAATAATATTGGCGTCAGATTTATTTAAATCAATTGCATAAGCGGTGTGGGAGAGCAATGTACACATCACTCCCACCACGAAAAAAATATATTTTTTCATGTAGTTCTAATTTTTAATGGATTTTAATAAGGGGAATTTCTATTGTCAATGAACTACAGGTGGTGCACGCAGACTGATGCCGCAACGAACTCGCACGCACTTGGTATGTTCTACAGCTGGAACACTCAGTACACGCAATAAAATAAGGAAAGCCGATGCGACAAAAAGAATAGCCGGTAGAGAAGAAGCTACAAAAGAAGAAAGGAAGAATATCGTTTCAACCTGCGCTTCCGTATGGCTATGTTCACCTTTGAACGGGTGGGAATGTACAATAATTACCCCATTTACCACATGCGAGTGAGTAAATAGTGTAATACCTCCTAAATATGCGATAAATAATAAAGGAAGGAACCATTTCAATATATTCCGTAACTTCTCCAAAAAGCGTTTTAATATAGATTTGCGAAAGTAGCACTAATTACAATAAGAAGCAACCGGATTTAGTTGTTTTAACCGGATATAGAGCAAAATACCTACATCTTATGAGTACAAGAAGTCTGATATTACATTATTATTAAATAAAAGTGATCCATTTTTTTCGGTTATGAAAGAATCAATCCCACCATCCCCCTTTACATCTAAAATATCTGCAAATATTTTCAGATAATACCGATTTTCTAAAAAAAATATCGTCTCTTTGCAACTTTCTAACTGGCATGATACGTCTAATACACAAAGAAACAATAAAAGATAAAACAAAATATGATTATGAAACGGATAATTTTAGCACTCATCGCCGCCATGACATTATGTTCACTGGTACAGGCAAAAAACAGAACGGTTACAGAAAACGACAGTCTGGGGAACAAAAAGCGCGTGATCGAACTGCGCGATACTACCATCGACGGAAAGACAGTAACCGATACGCTCAGCATCATGACCTACGAAGGCAGTAGTTCAGACAGCAAAAGTGATAAAGGATGGAAACGCCACAACGGCAGTGGTTGGGACTGGGACTTCGATTTAGATGGCAAAACCTCTGAAACCATCATTTCAGTTACTGCCATCGTCTTCATCTTCGGTCTGCCGCTACTCATCGTCTTTACGGTATTCTTCTTCAATTACAAAAATCGAAAAGCCAAATACCGCCTTGCAGAACAAGCACTTTCGAGTGGGCAACAACTGCCTGAAGACTTCTTCAAGAATGCGGAGAAAACAGAAGATATCCGTACCAAAGGTATCAAAAACATCTTCATTGGCATCGGATTATTCATCTTCCTCTGGGCCATTACCGAGAACTTTGGAGTAGGTTGTGTCGGGCTGCTGATCATGTTCACCGGATTCGGACAATTAGTTATTTATTATACGCAAGACTCTAATAAAAAGAACAACCGGGAGAGATGAGCCAACTCAATGACATATCGTTAGTCGCACAGGTCGTGGTGTTTCGCAACACCAGGGCCTTCGACCAGTTGGTGAAAAAGTACCAGTCGCCCGTGCGACGGTTCTTCCTCAACCTGACTTGCGGCGACAACGAGTTGAGTGACGACCTGGCGCAGGACACGTTTATCAAAGCCTACACCAACCTGGCTTCATTCAAAAACCTGTCCAATTTCTCCACCTGGCTCTACCGTATTGCATATAATGTATTTTATGATTATCTTCGCAGTCGGAAAGAGACAGCCGACCTCGACACCCGGGAAGTGGATACCCGCTGGAACACCAGCCAAGATGACGTAGGACAACAGATGGACGTTTACCGGGCGCTAGCGACACTAAAAGAAATGGAACGAACCTGTATCACCTTGTTCTACATGGAAGATCAGAGCATCGAAAAGATTGCAGGTATCACGGGATGCCCGGCGGGAACAGTCAAAAGCCACCTCTCGCGGGCGAAAGAAAAAATGGCTACCTACTTAAAACAAAATGGTTATGACGGAAACAACTGATGATAAACTTTTGCAGCAGTTCTTCTCTGACAATCGGAAAGAGATAGAAGATAACGGCTTCAGCCGCCGCGTGATGCACCACCTACCCAACCGGTATTACCGGATTTCGCAGTTGTGGAGCTTGTTCTGTTTTACGCTTGCCGTAGTGTTGTTCTTTGTTCTCGACGGCTTGCAGCTTGTGCTGGGGGCCTTACGCGAAACTTTCACCAGCGCCATACAAAGCGGTGCAGCGGAACTCGATCCCAAATCACTGATTATAGTGGCAGTAGTATTGGTCTACTTAGGATATCGCAAGATTTGTTCTTTAGCATAAAGCTCATTTATTCTTGCAATAAATCCGTTTGCCCTTACAATAATTTAGTTAGCCCTTGCCTGCATTTTGCAGGTCAAGGGCTAATTTTTTTTAACTGAGCAAACATTTCTCATCAATAAATTGTATCTTTGTCGACTCAATTAGAAAAACTAACTAAGCGTAAGAAGTTTTGAGAAGAATATTATTCATCATATTATCATCTGCATTATTCTTTATAGGAAATATTCACGCGCAAGTCGCCACCAGTGACTCGCTCGTGATGCATTATCTACAACAACAAGGCATTCCGGTTACCGCCAACAATGAAGTAAAGCTTCTGATGAGCGGACGGGAGAAGTTTCTGGATCTCTTCGAAGAAATACGCCACGCCAAACATCACATTCATCTGGAATACTTCAATTTCCGCAATGACTCCATAGCCAATGCCCTATTCGACTTACTGGCAGAAAAAGTACAGGAAGGTGTGGAAGTCCGTGCTCTCTTCGACGCTTTCGGTAACTGGTCTAATAACAAACCATTAAAGAAACATCACCTGAAAGCAATCCGTGACCGGGGCATTGAAATAGTGAAATTTGACCCGATCACCTTCCCATGGATCAATCATGCCATGCATCGAGATCATAGGAAAATCGTAGTGATTGACGGCAAAATAGGATATACCGGTGGTATGAATATAGCCGACTATTACATTACGGGACTGCCCAAAATCGGTCAATGGCACGACATGCACATGCGTATCGAAGGAGATGCCGTGCGCTATCTGCAAGGTATTTTCCTCACGATGTGGAACCAGGAGACTAAACAGCACGTCGGTGGCCCCGTTTACTTTCCTGATATACCGCAACTCCCCGACAGTATAGCCGAAGAAATAGCCATAGTAGACCGTACACCGAGGGAAACTCCCCGCTCCATCAGTCACGCTTATGCAGCATCCATTGGAGCAGCGCAACACAGCATACAGATTGTGAACCCCTACTTTGTACCGACCAAATCCATCCGGAAGGCCATTAAATATGCATTAAAAAAAGGTACTGAAGTGGAAATCATGATACCTGCCGTTTCTGATATTCCTTTCACCCCGGAAGCATCCTTCTATATCGTACACAAGCTGATGAAGAAAGGGGCAAAAGTTTATCTCTTTAACGGAGGCTTCCACCATTCCAAGATTATGATGGTAGACCGGAATTTCTGTACTGTGGGTACAGCCAATCTGAATAGCCGCAGTCTGCGATATGACTTTGAAACGAATGCGTTTATTTTCGATCCTACAATCACTCACCAGTTGAATGATATGTTTGAACGGGATAAAAAGAATAGTACGCTATTGACTCCCGAAGTTTGGAAAAAGCGTTCAGGATGGAAGAAGTTTGTAGGTTGGGTGGGTAATTTAATGACACCGTTCCTTTAATTATACCACTGTTCCTCTAATTTTTAATTGAAAATTATTCTATGCTATCTGCCGAAGTTTAGTTACCTTTGGCGAGGCAAAAAAAAGATTGTCCCTTTTGTTGTTTTTAATTCGTAATCTGCAATCATGAAACAATATTTAGACTTGCTCAATCGGGTATTAACCGAGGGCGTACACAAGGAAGACCGTACCGGAACCGGTACAATCAGCGTATTCGGACATCAAATGCGCTTCAATATGGAGGATGGCTTTCCCTGCCTCACCACCAAAAAACTGCATCTGAAATCGATTATATATGAATTGCTATGGTTCCTGAATGGAGATACCAATGCCAAGTATCTGCAAGATCATGGTGTTCGCATTTGGAACGAATGGGCGGATGAGAACGGTGATCTGGGACATATTTACGGTTATCAATGGCGTTCCTGGCCTGATTACAAAGGCGGTTCCATCGATCAGATCAGTGAGGCTGTAGAAACAATTCTTCATAATCCGGATTCCCGCCGCATCATTGTCAGCGCTTGGAATGTGGGAGATATTAACAATATGAATCTTCCTCCCTGTCATGCTTTCTTTCAATTCTATGTGGCAAACGGACGGTTGAGTCTCCAACTCTATCAACGAAGTGCGGATATTTTTCTCGGTGTACCTTTCAACATTGCATCTTATGCCCTACTGTTGCAGATGATGGCACAAGTGACCGGGCTGAAAGCAGGGGATTTCATTCATACACTCGGTGATGCGCACATTTATCTGAATCATCTGGAGCAGGTCAAACTGCAACTTTCCCGCGAACCACGTCCGTTGCCGCAAATGAAGATAAACCCGGATGTGAAGAGCATCTTCGACTTCCAATATGAAGATTTCGAATTGGTAAATTACGATCCACATCCGCATATAGCAGGTAAAGTTTCTGTTTAACAAATCATATATCCAATCATGATTAGTATCATCGCCGCCATAGACCGCAACTTAGGAATCGGTTTCCAAAATAAATTATTATTCTGGCTTCCCAATGACTTAAAACGTTTCAAGGCATTGACCACAGGAAACACCATCATCATGGGAAGAAAAACATTCGAGTCCCTGCCTAAAGGCGCACTGCCCAACCGAAGAAATGTGGTACTTTCATCTAATCCTGCGATTCAATGTCCCGGTGCAGAAGTATTCCCTACCCTTGAAGCAGCTTTGCAAAGCTGTCAGCCTGAGGAACAAGTATATATTATGGGCGGAGCAAGTGTATATAAACAGGCAATGCCATTGGCAGACATGCTTTGCCTGACGGAAATCGATGCAGAAGCACCTCAGGTAGATGCTTACTTCCCTGCCGTAGAGTCCGCAATATGGCATGAAAAAAGCAGGGAATCTCATCTTGTTGACGAGAAACATCCCTGCCCTTATGCATTTGTGGATTATATCCGTAAGTAATTCCTAATCTTCATCCATCTCCACCATGATTGGCATCTGCCGTTTTATGGCTTCATGGAAGGATATTAGTGTTTCTGTGCGCGCTAACCCCAACGGCTGTAATTTATCGTGGATAATGCTCAGCAAATGGTGGTTATTGCGTGCGTAAAGTTTAATAAACATATCATATTTACCCGTCGTAAAGTGACATTCCACAACTTCGGGAATAGCTTCAAGTGCCTTTGTCACTGCGTCAAAAGATTCCGGATCTTTCAGATAAATGCCAATATAGGCACAAGTCTCATAACCTATTTTTTCCGGATCGATGACGTACTCCGAACCTTTCAAGATACCTAAATTCGTCAATTTTTGTATGCGTTGATGTATGGCTGCACCGGAAACATTGCAAGCTCTCGCCACTTCCAGGAAAGGAATACGGGCATTATCTGCAATCAATTTCAGTATTTGCTCGTCTAAAGTATCCAATTGATGATGTCCCATTTCTAATTTTATGATTAATAAATAACGATTGCTTCACCGTATTCTCATACGATAATGTGCAAAGTTAGCGAAATTTTTCCCAATAAAAATACGATTTATTACTTTTCTTGCTAAAAAATGAATAAACCCACAGTTACGATAAACAGGGTGAAAAGAAGATAAGCTACATCTCGGCATAACTTTTTCATGCTAGCATGAAAGTTCTGCGCTCAATTTGCATTATCTTTGCCTATAACTACAAAATTAGATTGTTATGAAAAAATATCTTGTACTTGCATTGTGCTTACTGATGGTTACAATAGGCCATGCGCAAAACTACACTGAGTATTTTGCCGATAAAACATTGCGTATTGATTATATCTTTACAGGAAATGCCGCCCGCCAGAATGTATGTCTTGATGAACTGTCCGTACTTCCATCATGGGCCGGAAGGCGTCATCATTTAGCTGAATTACCTTTGCAAGGTAATGGACAAATCATCATGAAGGATTTGGAAAGTGGAAAGACAATCTATACTACTTCTTTCTCTTCCCTCTTTCAAGAGTGGCTGGAAACGGACGAAGCCAAGGCTGTCACCAAAGGATTTGAAAATACCTTCTTACTGCCCTACCCGCTCCGTCCTGTGGAAATAGAGATCACCCTGTTAAGCCCGAGAAAAGAAGTGCGTACACATCTGACGCACACTGTACGCCCCGATGATATACTTATTCATCAGAAAGGAACTGCACACATCACTCCACATAAATATCTGCTAAAGAATGGTGAAACTGACAAGTGCATCGACGTGGCCATTCTTGCCGAAGGATATACTCCTGTAGAAATGAACGTATTCTATCAGGATGCGGAAATCGCCTGTGAAAGCCTATTTTCACACGAACCGTTCAAGAGTATGAAAGATCGCTTCAATATTGTAGCTGTTGCCAGCCCATCTGATGACACAGGGGTAAGTGTTCCCCGTTTGGGAGAATGGAAACATACAGCCTTTAGTTCCCATTTCAGTACATTCTATTCTGACCGTTATCTGACTACCCGTCGTGTCAAATCCATACACGATGCTTTGGCCGGAATACCATATGAACACATTATTATTCTTGCCAATACTGAAGAGTATGGAGGTGGTGGCATCTATAATGCTTATACCCTGACTACAGCTCATCACCCAATGTTCCGTCCGGTAGTTGTACACGAGTTCGGACACAGTTTCGGAGGGTTGGCCGATGAATATTTCTACGACGATGATGTCATGACAGATACCTACCCATTGGATATAGAACCTTGGGAACAAAATATAAGTACCCGTATCGATTTCGCTTCTAAATGGGAAGATATGCTCATTAAAGGTACTCCTATTCCTACCCCTGTCAACGAACAGGCAAAGTATCCGGTAGGAGTATATGAAGGAGGTGGATATTCAGCCAAAGGCATATTCCGTCCCGCTGATAACTGCCGCATGCGCACCAATGAATATCCAACATTCTGCCCGGTATGCCAACGATCACTGCAAAGACTCATTGATTTTTATACCAAATAATAAGAGAAACTAAACTTTAAAGACCAACATTATGATCAGACTTCAACGTATCAGCACCGCTGATGGATTTTTGTATGAGTACATGGAACAGTTAATAACCGCCGCCTTCCCACCTGAAGAATACCGACCGTTAGAAGAACTGCGCCTGTACACTGATAACAAACCTCATTTCTATAACAATATTATTTTCCACCATGATACTCCTGTAGGATTCATTACCTATTGGGATTTCGGCAAATTCTATTACGTAGAACACTTTGCTGTTGATCCGGCCCAGCGTAATGGCGGACATGGAAAGAACGTTTTAAATCATTTATGCGAGTTGCTTCAACATCCTATTGTTCTGGAAGTGGAAATGCCGGAAGAAGAAATGGCTCAAAGGCGTATTAATTTCTACAAGCGCCAAGGATTTGTTCTTTGGGAGAAACCATATCTTCAGCCTCCATACAGACCCGGGGATGATTATTTACCCATGCTACTTATGGCACACGGAAATTTAGAGCGTGAAAGGGATTTTGAAACAGTAAAAAACTCTATATATCGGGAAGTATATAACGTACAAGAATAAAAAAATAAAGGGTGCCTATTCGAAATAAGCACCCTTTATTTATATAGTTTGATTTAACTTCTTACTGACGCGGCTGCGCAGAATAGTTAAGTTTCAATGCATAAGCTTTACGAAGAGCTTCTTTGATATCTGTTACGATACCCATTTTCGTATCTTGATCCACTTTCAAAGAAACAGTCATCTGCGGTTGATCTTCTTCCTTCATACTGGCACGTTCACCAATAATATAATCTTGGATTTCAGCAACTTCAGCATAGCTGTCGTTCAATTGGATACGGCTTTCATTACCCAGTTTCTTACGGAACTCAGCTGTAGGCTTTCCTACATAGATAAACGTAACCAAAGATTTCTTTTCCAGTTTTTCCAACTCAGTAGCTTGCGGAACCTTAAACTCAACCTTTAATGTTACCTCACGCATTGTTGTTACAATCATAAAGAAGAACAACAAAGTAAAGATAAGGTCAGGCAGAGAAGAAGTATTCAACGCAGGCATTTCGCGTTTACCAGTCTTATTAAATTTTCCCATTACTTCTTTTCTCCGTACTTTTTAGGTTCTGCCTCAGAGATCTTCTGAGGATAAATATCACGAATTGCTTTTTGTTGGTCTTCGTCCAAAGCAGCATAGTCCTTTCCCCATTTCTCCTGAGCCAATTCATCTCTCAACTCATTGTAAGCAGCTACCAGCTCATTCTGAACGGCTAAGTATGCTTTATAGGAAGAACCACGGTCACAACGCAAAGAAACCACATGCTTTTCCGTAATCTGCATAGTCCCGAAGAAAGGAATGTCTTTCGCATGCTTTTCCGGTTTAGACTCATCATTATACGGATTGGCAATGAATTCTTTTGCCTTATCTCTCAACTGATCTACACTAACATATTCTCCGCTACACATCAACTGGTCGTTCATGTTCAGGAAGACTGTCATTACGTTACGCTCCTTAACCTTATCCGAATCATCTTTCTTTTGGTCTTGTTCGGGTGGTGGCGGCAAACGTCTTGCCAAACCACGGTCCGTATCCATAGAAGTCGTAATCAAGAAGAAGATTAACAACAGGAAAGCGATATCCGCTGTAGAACTTGAGTTTATATCAGGAACTTTTCTTTTTCCTTTTGCCATTGTAATTACTCCATTAGATTGAGTTTCCTCAATCGATTATGATAATTTCTTTTTAACACTACTGAAAAGCATCGCAAGAACAGTTGCCCCCAGTAAGAAATAAATAGTATACAGGAACATGTCAGTTAACTTCAGCCAGAACGGAACATTTTCAGTTCCACTATAACCCGGAATAACCATCGGTTCACCATTACCCATAGACCAAGCAATGATCATTACAATAACTAGTAAAATAACACCAACCAATGATTTCAAAGCTTTCACAGGGTTATCTTTCAATGCGCTACCAAATTGTAGGATAAACGCAGCTACCATCGCAACAACAGCCAAAGCAAACAAACCATACATTAAGTACAACAGACTTTCTGTCTGGGCAGGCTGCCACATTTCGGGATCAACACCCGGCAGTACTGCATCGCCCTGAGCATCTCCACCGAAGTAGAATATGCCCAATACTACTAAAATAGCAGCGAACAAAACATACAGTACGTAATATGATACTCTATATGATAATTTAGCCATTTCTCTTATTTTTTGTATTTCAAGTTATATTTGATAACCATATCCAACAGAGTGATAGAAGAATCTTCCATTTCGCTGGTCAAAGCTTCGATCTTAGACAGGATATAGTTGTAGAATACCTGCAGAATCAAAGCAACGATCAAACCGAAGATAGTTGTAATCAAGGCAACTTTCATACCACCTGCTACAACCGTCGGAGAGATATCACCTACTTGTTGGATCTTATCAAATGCCTGCACCATACCGATTACAGTACCCAAGAATCCCAAAGACGGAGCCATTGCGATGAACAGCGTAATCCAAGAGCAACCTTTTTCCAAGTAACCAGCTTGTACACCACCGTAAGATACTACAGACTTCTCAACTACGTCAAGACCTTGATCGATTCTCAATAAGCCTTGGTAATAAATAGAAGCGATAGGACCTCTTGTACTACGTGCGATGTCTTTAGCAGCTTCTACGTCGCCTTTTTCCAAAGCAGCTTCAATAGCAGCCAAGAACTTCTTTGTGTTGATTTCAGCTAAGCTCAAATAAATGATACGTTCAATACAGAATGCAAGACCGATAACCAAAGCAATAGCAACCAAACTCATGAAAGATGCAGTACCTTCAATAAACTTAGTTTTAATTTCCTTGTGAATACCACCTTCTTCTGCTTCTACAGTAGCATCACCGGCAGGAGCCGCCTGAGCTGCAGGAGCAGCTTGTTCTGTTTGTTCCGCTGCAGGAGCATCTTGAGCCTGAGCAAGTTGAGTTGAGCCAAATGTTAAGACTCCCATCACAGCAACAATTGCAAATAACTTTTTCATTGTGTGTCTAATTTTTAAGATTAATTAATTAATTTGTTTATTATATTCATTTATTGTTTTTGTTTTTTCTTTCATCCTGCGGAGAGACGGGGATTCGAACCCCGGATACCCTTTAGAGGTATACACGCTTTCCAGGCGTGCCTCTTCAACCACTCGAGCATCTCTCCAATAGAGGCCTCTTTCAAAAACGGCTGCAAATTACAAAAAAAATGCGAACCACAAGCGTTTTCAGCTACAAATGTATTCTTTTTTTCGTTCTTGCCCTTCATTCTCCCCGTTTTATCTTTAATAAAATCTCAAAATTAATAAACTTTAAAATCTTTCCGATGTTATTTGAGCATTCCAAACACTTTTAAAGCGTTTTCCGAAGTAACGTCTCCAACAGCCTCAGGAGACATCCCGTAAATTTCAGAGACCTTCATCAAAGTATCCTTCACATAGGCGCTTTCATTCCTCTTACCACGATTCGGGACTGGAGTCAGATAAGGAGAATCTGTTTCAAGAACAATTTTTTCTAATGGTATTCCTGCCAAAATTTCCGGAAGGTGGGACTTCTTAAAAGTAACCACACCATTAATTCCAATGAAGAAATCGGAAAACTCCAATACACGGGTAGCTTCCTCTGCCGTTCCTGTAAAGCTATGGAATATTCCTCTTAAAGGAGTCTTTTTGTAAGGTTCCAGCACCTTATATATATAATCAAAGGCATCCCGGCAATGGATTACTATAGGAAGATCATATTCCAAAGCCCAGTTGACTTGTTTATCCAGTACTATTTGCTGCTCTTTCAGGTAAGTTTTATCCCAATAAAGATCCATGCCGATCTCCCCTATAGCAACATATTCCTTAGAAAACTTCAATTCGCGAGCAACTATTTCCAATTCTTTTTCATAATTGTCATTGACAGAAGTAGGATGCAAACCAATCATAGGAAAACAGTATCCTTTATAAACGCTACAGGCTGACAGCATTGCTTCAATAGTCGTACTGTCAATATTGGGCATAAATATATGAGTTACTCCGGCAGCACGTGCACGCTCAATAACCTGTGGGAAATCCTCTGAAAACTCCTCCAAAAAAAGATGGGAATGTGTATCTATCAATCTCATTCGTTTACTTTTTCTATTCGTTTCTCACCAGTACGATAATAATAAATCAGCCCGTAATCACGACATAATTCCAATCGTTTTTCATTGGGAGAAACATCTTCAAACTTTTTTTCCACTTGATTCCATATATCCAAGATCAATTCATCGGCAGTAGTTCGCATAGTAGAAAGAGAATCTAAACTACGGGCAGTTAAAGCCTGCAAATTTTTCTGTCGGTCATAACTATCTGTAAAAATATCATAATGAACTCTAACCTTCGCAATAGTAGGATTATAAATAGGAATCCCTCCTTGAGAAGTTCGTTTGGTTTCTCCATCTATAATTTTTCGCCCCCACTCCACCAAGGCTGCCTCCGTCGATAAATCCGGTACATTTGAACTATCAGTCGGCAAACCATAATAAGATTTATGGGCTGCACGCACTTCCGAACGAATAACAGCCAAGTTCAATACCTGAATGAAATGAGAAATATACAAACGAGCCATCTTTACATTGGCCTGATGCTTACGCCCTGCTTGCGACTGACGTTCAAAGCATTGGACATAATACGATTGGGCGGCTTCAAATCTCATCAAGAAATTCCGGGCTTCAGTCAACGTCTTTAAAGAAACTGCCAAATCATAGAGGTTATGGGTATCAGCTTTTGCAACCACTGCTTTCAGTGCCCGTATTCTCGCCTGGTCTGTATTTGGTAATCTTCTATAAGGCATAGTTACAAAAAAGCACAGTTAAACTTCTCTGTGTATCAAATTTTCTATTATCTTTTTCAGTTCTTCTTTTTTTTCTTCTGCAATACTGACAGCTGCAAGGCTTTCCATTGCCCGGTTGCTATATTCCAATATCTTATTTTCGCAAACTGCCTTTACACCAATCCGGTCATACAGTTCCGTCACAGCTGCAATTTTCTCTGCCGGCTGGAAAGTCTCTGCGTTTATCCAGCTATTCAACTGGTTATGCTGATCCGCATTCGCATGCTCCAATGCTTTAATCAGCATATATGTTTTTTTATTACAGAGAATATCCCCACCTATATTTTTTCCAAACACTTTAGCATTGCCATATACATCCAGCAAATCATCTTTCAACTGGAAGGCAACACCTATATGCATACCAAAATCATATAAACGATCAGCGTCTTCTACCGAAGCGCCCCCCAAACGAGCTCCAATCTTCAGACTCGCCGCCAACAACACGGCAGTTTTCAGACGAATCATCTCCAGATATTCTTCTGCAGTTACGTCATTCCTCTGCTCAAACTCCATATCCATTTGCTGACCTTCACAAATTTCAAGTGCCGTCAAACTGAAAAGATCCATAACCTCTTTCAGAAAAGTCGAAGGACATTCTGCCATAAACTGATAGGCAAGCACCAACATCGCATCTCCCGAAAGGATAGCAGTATTATCATTCCAAACTTTGTGGACAGTTTCTTTTCCTCTACGGCGATCCGCACGATCCATCAAATCATCATGCAAAAGAGTATAATTATGATAAACTTCGATACCTGTGGCCGGAGCATAGATACGGGTCACGTCTTCCTTGTACAAATTATAAGCCAGTAACATTAACACCGGGCGAATTCTTTTTCCACCCATAGATAATACATATTCTACCGGAGCATACAATCCTTTCGGAGTACGCGTAAATTGTAAGCCAGCAATATGAGAATTAAAATTTTCGAGAAGCTCGGAAGCTGTAAACATAATGATAGTAAATTTAGGAGAATAGTAGGAATAAAAAGAGGCTGCCCAAAAGCAGCCTCCTTTTTATATAGATAACGTATTACTGCAATCTAAACATTACAGGCACCGTATATTTAACGCGTACCGGTTTACCGCGCTGCATACCAGGTTTCCATTTCGGCATGGTACCAATCACACGAAGTGCTTCTTTATCCAGATACGGATCAACACCTCTTATGACTTTGGCATCTACAATACTACCGTCCTTGTTTACAACGAACTGTACTGTTACACGACCTTGCGTACCATTTTCCTGGGCGATAGTCGGATATTTGATGTTCTTGCTCAAGAATTGCATCAAACCAGCCATACCACCATTCGGGAATTCAGGCATTTGTTCTACAACCTCAAAAATGGTTTGTTCTTCCGGTTCTTCTTCTACAACAGTTACAGGCACATATTTTACTTCTACTGCCTTACCTGTTTCTTCTGAAGAGGCGATAACTGTTTCTTCCACATCAGCATCATCCGCTACGATTTCCAACGTTTCGTTAATCGGAGCTACTTCAGGAGGAGGAGGAGCTACTTTTTCTTCCTGTTCAGTGATAGGAACCATTTCTTCTTCAAAATAGAGATCAGTAAGCGCCTGGCTTGTATCAATCTTGATATCGCGCTTCGTCCATTCAAATGCTATAAACATAAAGGCAAGCACAATAACATAACCAATAAGCATCCAAGTCGATTTCTTGTTCTCCAAATCTGCTTTAGGTGTTTTCTTAATTTCCATAATTATAATATTATTTTAACGTGTTTCTCATTTTGGGCAAATATAGTACTTTTTCCGCAAAACGTTCAGCCGTACTATCTTTTTTAAGACAATATGCACCCATTTTTGTTTTTTTATCCTTCAGAAAGCACACCTGTGCTTTTGTGCCACAAATGTAACGAGATATTTTAAAAATACCGTATCTTTGGCAATAATTTTAAATGAAATGTTGAAAAAGTCATTTATAACGGCGCTACTACTCCTGATTTTCTCCGTTTTACGTGCACAAGACGGAACCAGCGCCTTTCAATTTCTAAAACTCCCTTTTTCTGCCCATGCATCAGCATTGGGTGGAGAAAACATTTCTATTATAGAAGATGATTTAACTATGGCTGTCCAGAATCCGGCTCTTCTTTCCTGCGTAGCGGATAAGACTCTCAACTTGAATTACATGCTTTACATGGATGGTGTCAACGTTGGTGGAGCCGCATTTGCACGTACTGCCGGTGAGCGTTCCACCTGGGCAATAACCGCACAATATGTAGACTATGGGGAGCTTAAAGAAACGACTGAAGAAAATATTGAAACCGGAACTTTCTCCGCCAAAGATATCTCTATATCGGGTATTTATACCTATGATTTAAGTGATTATTGGAGTGGAGGTGTACGCACCAATTTCATTTACTCCCACTATGATAAATATTCTTCATTTGCTATCGGTGTCGATCTGGGATTAAACTACTATAATCAGGAGTCCGATTTTTCCGCCTCGCTCGTTGCACGCAACCTGGGAGGACAGCTTAAAGCTTTCGAGGAACGGCATGAGAAATTACCAGTTGATGTACAACTGGGATTCAGCAAACGATTGTCACATGCTCCGTTTCGGCTTTCCCTTACCCTACATGACCTCACACACTGGAGTGCCTCAACCACAGCGGCAAACAATTTCGGAAAGAAATTGTTAAATCATATTGCCCTTGGTATTGACTTCCTACCAACCAACAACTTTTATCTGGCAGCCGGATATAATTTCCGCCGCGGAGAAGAAATGAAAATAAACGGTTCCAGTCATTGGGCAGGTTTCACCTGTGGTACAGGTATTCAATTAAAACGGTTGAAACTGGGAATGGCATACGCCAAATATCATGTGAGTTCATCCTCACTTATTTTTAATTTATCATATACCTTATAATATATAATAGCATAACTCAAATATGAAAAAGATAACTATTGCAATCGACGGCTTTTCCTCTTGCGGAAAAAGTACTATGGCAAAAGACCTTGCCCGTGAAATAGGCTACATCTACATCGATAGTGGTGCCATGTACCGTGCAGTCACTTTATACAGTATAGAAAACGGCATCTTTCAGGGAAATGACATCGATACGGAAAGACTTCGAAAAGAAATAGATAATATCCATATTTCCTTTCAATTAAACCCTGAGACCGGGCGTCCGGATACTTATCTGAACGGAGTAAATGTAGAAAATAAAATCCGCAGCATGGAAGTTTCTTCCCATGTTAGTCCCATTGCAACTTTAGGGTTTGTACGCGAAGCAATGGTAGCACAGCAACAAGCAATGGGCAATTCCAAAGGTATTGTCATGGATGGACGTGATATCGGAACTACGGTTTTTCCAGATGCTGAACTAAAAATATTCGTAACTGCCACGCCCGAAATCCGTGCACAACGTCGCTATGATGAATTAAAGGCCAAAGGACAAGAAGCCAGTTTTGATGAAATACTTGAGAATGTAAAGCAACGGGACTATATCGATCAGAATAGAGAAGTAAGCCCGCTTCGCAAAGCAGATGACGCATTGCTGTTGGACAATACTGACATGACTATTCCTCAACAAAAGGAATGGTTGCAAGAGCAATTCAATAAGATCGTTAAAAGATAAAGGAAAAAGGGTGTAGCCCTTCCGAAGGTCTGTTTACAATCTCTATATCAACATATTATATTATGGTAAAAGTAGAAATAGATGAAGGTTCCGGCTTCTGCTTCGGTGTAGTCACTGCAATAAATAAAGCTGAAGAAGAGCTAGCCAATGGAGGCACTTTATATTGCCTGGGAGACATCGTGCACAATAGCCGTGAAGTGGAGCGCCTGAAAGAGATGGGCCTCATCACTATCAATCATGATGACTTTAATCATTTGCACGATGCCAAAGTTTTGCTGCGTGCCCATGGAGAACCACCCGAAACCTATGAAATTGCCCGTCGCAATAATATTGAAATCATTGATGCCACTTGCCCGGTAGTACTCCGCCTACAAAAGAAAATCAAGCAAGAATATACTCAAAAAGATACCGAGGACAAACAAATCGTTATCTATGGAAAAACCGGTCATGCCGAAGTCCTTGGTTTAGTAGGACAAACTACCGGAGAAGCAATTGTCATAGAAAAGTTGGAAGAAGCTAAAAAACTGGATTTCACCAGAAGCATCCGTTTATATTCGCAGACAACAAAATCATTGGACGAATTCCAGAAAATCGTAGAATATATCAAAGAACATATCTCGCCTGATGTCACATTCGAATATTATGATACCATCTGCCGACAAGTAGCCAATCGCATTCCAAACATACGGAAATTTGCCGCTTCGCACGACCTGGTATTCTTTGTGAGTGGCAAGAAAAGTTCCAACGGAAAAATGTTGTTCAGCGAATGCAAAAAAGTCAACCCAAATTCCCACTTGATAGACAGCGCTGAAGAGATAGACAGTTCTCTGCTTACCGGAGCTTCCTCTATCGGAGTATGTGGAGCAACCTCCACTCCCAAATGGCTGATGGAAGAAATTTCTAAGGCCATTCAATCACGACTTACAGGACAATAAGTCATCGTTTTGAAACAACAAATTAACGTTAAATATGAATCACACCCTCAGCTTTTTGCTATCTTTGCCGAGCGAAAATAGGCTGCGTTTCGGCAAAATCAAAAAAAACATTTTGCTTTTGCTCTCAACTTGCACTATTTTTGCGGCAATTATTTAAACCAAACTAAAAGATTGTTATGGGAACAGTTAAGTGCATAGGTATTTTGACATCCGGTGGCGATGCACCGGGAATGAACGCTGCTATTCGTGCGGTAACACGTGCTGCTATTTACAACGGATTACAAGTAAAAGGTATATATAGAGGTTACAGAGGTCTGGTAACCGGTGAAATCAAAGAATTCAAAAGCCAGAACGTAAGTAATATTATACAATTAGGTGGTACCATTCTGAAAACAGCTCGTTGTCAAGAGTTCACTACTCCCGAAGGACGCCAGATTGCATATGATAATATGAAAAAGGAAGGTATTGACGCTTTGGTTATCATTGGTGGTGACGGTTCATTGACGGGTGCACGTATTTTCGCACAAGAGTTTGATGTACCTTGTATCGGATTACCCGGTACTATCGACAATGACCTGTACGGAACAGATACGACTATCGGTTATGATACAGCTTTGAATACCATTCTAGACGCTGTGGATAAAATTCGCGATACGGCAACTTCTCACGAACGCTTGTTCTTTGTTGAAGTAATGGGACGTGATGCCGGCTTCCTAGCTTTGAACGGTGCTATTGCCTCAGGTGCAGAGGCCGCTATCATTCCAGAGTTCAGTACGGAAGTCGATCAACTGGAAGAATTCATCAAAAATGGTTTCCGCAAATCCAAGAACAGTAGTATTGTAATTGTTGCGGAAAGCGAACTGACAGGTGGAGCCATGCACTTTGCAGAGCGTGTAAAGAATGAATATCCTCAATACGATGTACGTGTTACTATCCTTGGACACTTGCAGCGCGGTGGAAGTCCTACTGCTCACGATCGTATCCTTGCCAGCCGACTCGGTGCGGCAGCTATTGATGCCATCATGGATGGACAACGCAATGTAATGGTCGGTATCGAACATGACGAAGTAGTATACGTTCCTTTCACAAAAGCTATCAAGAATGATAAGCCAATCAAGAAAGACTTGGTAAATGTATTGAGAGAACTCTCTATTTAATTAGAATATAGTGAAATATACAAAAGCG
>NZ_EQ973489.1:471012-474294 GCF_000158035.1 Bacteroides cellulosilyticus DSM 14838 | reverse complement strand
CGGATGAAATTCATCCGCGCTTTTGTATTATAGCCATTTTGCTACAATATCTTCTGTCTTATCCCATAGTTCCTTCATCTGTACATGATGAAAGAATTTCTCTGAGAGCTGTTTAGGATGGCAACTTACATTCAATGTTCCGGTACGTTTTCCCGCATCTTCATCCAGTAACAAACTGATGGCCGTCGCTGCTCCCTGACGAGGCGTACGTATGAAAGGCCGGAAAAAGAGATCCGTCAACGGATCAAACCACATATGCATCGTAATGATTTTTGTGGAAACAATACCCGGATCAGCTGCATTGACAATAATTCCTTTTTCTTTCACCTTCTTCGATAGAGCTATTGTAAACAGAGTCAATGCCAATTTTGTATTACTATAAATCGGAATACGCCAAAAAGCGCCTTTCTTTCCACGCAAAAAGAAGTCAGGAAAATCCAGTTTACCAATGGCATAAGTACAGGACACCATATTTACAATCCGGCTTCCCTCTCCCATCAATGGAAGCAATTTACGGGTCAACAAATAAGGAGCTACATAATTGACACTTACTGTACGTTCCAATCCATCTTCGGTGATACAACGTCTCGTTTCCATGGTGCCGGCATTGTTCATTAACAAGGTGATAACTTCTCCACGCTGAAGAAGTTCATTGGCAAAAGAAGCCGTAGAAGATAAAGAAGCAAGATTGACCGGTACTATTTCCAATGCTATATTTCCTGTTTCCCGCATTATTAACTGACGTTTCTCTTCTGCGATTTCAGGATCACGACACGCCATAATGACTTTATATCCGGCGGTAGCAACAGCGCGTGTAATCTCCATTCCCATACCGCCATCCGCTCCGGTTATAACTGCAAGTTTCTGTTTCATTATCCTTTTGCTTCTATTTTTGTAATTTCCCGCTTCAAGCCAGCCGGAAGTTCTTCGTTCAAATGCTGATGGCATGCCATTTCAATGGAATACATTCGTGCAATACAGTAATTACTATGTTTACAATTACAGATTGCTTTCTCCTCTTCACGCATACGGTTGACAAAGCCCGGTTCATTAAGCAAAGCACGTGCCATCTGTACTGCTTCAAAACCATCATTCAGTACCTCATCTATTTTTTCACGCGAAACTAAACCACCTACATATACCAACGGCATCTTTATTTCTGCCCGAAATTTCAGCGCATCTTCCAGAAAGTAAGCCTCTTTGAAAGGAACGGTAGGTATCATCCACTTCCCTACCATTCGTACTCCATACTTCAGCCACCAGCAATTCATATAATGAGTCATAGAATGAATAGGCATCTGACCACGCATCACATACATAGGAGCCTTACTTACAAAACCTCCACTTAGTACCAATGCATGAGCTCCTGATTGCTCCAGGCGTTTTGCCACCTGCATAGTCTCATCCATTTCCATTCCACCACGAAAACCATCGCGCATATTCACTTTTACCAATACAGCCATGTCGGTTCCGGCAGCTTTCATTACCTCCTCCATTACCATATCCATAAAACGCATTCGATTCTCCAAGGATCCACCGAAGCAGTCCTTACGCCGATTGGTATAAGGAGAAAGAAACTGAGAAATCAAATATCCGTGTCCGGCGTGTATTTCAACGGCATCAAAACCAGCTTCACGAGCCAGATTTACAGCATGACCATACGCGCGTGCCATCTCAGGCAGCTCCTCTTTCTTCAAGCCACGAACAAAAGTAGGTGAGTAAAGATTGAAACCGCTGGAAGCTCCGACAGGAGTAACACCACAGATGCTTTTGTGCGACATATTGCCACAATGTCCCAACTGTATAGCCGCAGCAGCACCTTCGGCATGTACAGCATCGGTCAGCTTTTTTAATCCGGGGATAATTTCAGGCCGCATCCATAATTGGCGGTCGAACGACAAACCACTTTGGGTGACAGCTGCATAGGCCACAGTAGTCATTCCAACACCACCAGCCGCAACTGAACGATGATAGTCAAGCAACATTTGCGAAGGGGCATTACCCGGACACATACTTTCAAATGCCGCTGAGCGGATGGTACGATTCCGTAAAGTCAGCGGGCCAAAAGTTACAGGAGTAAATAACTTGCTCATGAGTATTATTAATGATTTGTGATTTATAAGTGAGAGAAATTAATATAGAAACGGAAAAACACGTTTCCGGTTTCCTACCGCATCTCCAAATTCTTCTTTATAGCGATGCCAGATAGCATTGGCACGAGGAACTAGGTTAGCCACTGTCCACCATAGGAAGACCAGCCCGGAAAGCGACCATGTCAATATAGCCCATCCTGCCCATTCTATAATTTCACCAAAGTAATTGGCAGAAGTGACATAACGATACATCCCCTGCGACGGCAGATAATGCTGCGTATCTCCCGGTTTACGAAGATGGCGAATTACATAATCCGAATACCAGTTGATTCCCATTCCGGTGAAGAACAGCAATACTCCAAAAATAAACTGTGGAGTCTTCAGCCAGTCCAGCATATAAAGAGTCTCAGGAGCCAGATAAAAAAGCCATTCTCCTTGCATAAAGCCATTCAGAAGGTTGAACAACATTCCCATCATCATAATAGCAAGCGGCATACGGCTCTTTCCCTTCAACAAGAAAGGAAATACAAAGGCGCGCTGGAAATAATGCAATTGGAATAAGAGAAAGAAAATTAAAGGAACAATTGAATTATATCGTGCTGAATTCCACCAAAGTAATAACATCACAATAAACACAGGTGCCTCCATCAGCATCCACGCCAACTTATTATTGATAGAAATGCCCCAAGATGCAGTTCGGAACATTCCATATCCCGCTTTGACAAAATAAAGTGCGATAAAAACAAACAGTGCGATGATGCTCATTACACCAAGAAATAGCTGAAAAGTCCCTTGTTCCATACTTGTTTCGATTTAAGTACGGGCAAAGATATATAAAAAGGAGGAAAAAGAAAACTTCCTCCCCTTAATTAGTTTACAAAGACGTTAGCGAATTATTAAAAAAACAATGAACTTTAAATCAAAGTGATAAGTTCGCAATTTACGTCAGAAATAAGTACAAAGTTACTTACAAAAGGGAACAGGATGAGACATAGTCGTATATTTAGGGTATCTCAGTCCCATACTTAGGGTATCTCAGTATGATACTTAGGGTACCTCAGTCGCATACTGAGATAGGGTTATTATACGCCTCTAATAGTCAACTAGTTACAAAACCGCTTTTAGAATCAATAAATCAGAACAAACAGTTTAGAAAAAACGGTCTCATTACTGATGGGTTATGAATGAA
>NZ_EQ973489.1:465657-470759 GCF_000158035.1 Bacteroides cellulosilyticus DSM 14838 | reverse complement strand
TTTTCCGTTTTACTCCTATTTATCGCTTCTTGATAGGTACATAAGTCGTATCTTCGAGTACATTTTTGTATGCCGGACGAATGATACGCTTACCTTCAAAGTTCAATTCTTCATTACGGTGTGCACACCAACCGACAATACGAGCCATAGCAAACAACGGTGTAAAAATTTCCTGCGGTAATCCAATCATTTCATAAACAAAGCCGGAATAGAAATCAACGTTACTCGATACCGTTTTCCCATTGTTCTTTACGCGACCGAAAGTTTCGATAGCACGTTCTTCCAAGAGCTCAAGGAAAGCAAACTCACGCTCTTTCCCTTTTTCCCGGGCAAGATCACGAGCCAGTTCTTTCAGTAAGATAGCACGTGGATCAGAAATCGTATAAACAGCATGTCCGATACCATAAATTAATCCGGTCTTATTATAAACTTCCTTATTCAGCATACGGGTAAAATAAGTGTCGATCTCATCCACACTTGTCCAGTCCTGAATATTCTCCTGTAAATGATGGAACATATCAGCCACCTGAATATTTGCACCGCCATGAAGCGGGCCTTTCAACGAACCGATACCTGCAGCAATGGATGAGTATGTATCCGTTCCGGTAGAAGAAGTAACACGGACTGTGAAAGTGGAGTTATTACCTCCTCCATGTTCTGCCTGAAGCACCAACAAAAGGTCGAGCGTACGAGCATCCAGCTGTGTATAATTACGTTTCAGCATATAAAGGAAATTTTCGGCAATAGAAAGATTTTCCTGCGGATGGCGAATATGCAATGAACGACCGAAAGTGGCATGGCGCAACATATTATATGCATAAGCAATAATGGTCGGGAACTTAGAAATCAATTCTATGCTCTGGCGCATCAGGTTGTCGCGGGAAGTATCATCGGCAGCAGGGTCAAAACGATACATCTCAAGTACACTGCGTGCCAGGATATTCATAATATTATTCCCTTCCAGTTCTATAATATTCATCTTAGTCTTCTGCTCCAACGGCATATTATCATTAATCAGTTCACGGAAAGAAGCCAACTCTTCCTTATCGGGCAAATTACCGGACAGTAACAGATAAGCCACTTCTTCAAATCCGAAACGTTTCTCTTTAACAAAAGCATGTACAATATCTTCTACATCATAACCACGATAGAACAGCTTACCCGGGATAGGTTTCAAGCCGCCGCCCGGAACACGTTCATACCCCACTACATTACCAATTCTGGTGAGTCCAACCAAAACACCCGTGCCGTCTTCATTGCGCAAACCACGCTTTACATCAAATTTGGAGAATAATTCGGTATCAATCCGAACCGCTTCCTTCATATCCTCGGAAAGCTTATAAACTAAATATTCCTTCTTCATTTTCGTATCGTTTTAATCGTTAGTATTATTTTTCAATTCTTTCCACTATCTCCCGAGTAAAGGCAGAAGTAGACAACGAGACGCCACCGGGCATGAAGCGCGCCAGGTCGGCAGTAGCACGGGCATCAAGGAAACTTTGTTCCAAGGCATGTTCTATCAAGGAAGCAGATTCTTTCCAATCAAAGTATTCGAGCATCATTACGGCAGACAGAATGATAGAACAGGGATTCACAATATCTTTGCCTGCAATATTCGGTGCTGTACCATGGGTGGCTTCAAAGATGGCATGTCCGGTCTGGTAGTTAATATTTGCTCCGGGAGCAATACCGATACCGCCCACCATGGCAGCCAACTGATCGGAAACATAATCTCCATTCAGATTAAGAGTAGCAATCACAGAGTATTCTTCAGGAATCAATAATGTATTTTGCAGGAAAGCATCCGCAATACAATCTTTTATCACCAACCTTCCATCAGCCAGAGCTTCTCCAAACTCACGTTCAGCCAACTCATAGCCCCACTTTTTGAAACCTCCTTCGGTAAACTTCATTATATTTCCCTTGTGTACCAATGTCACGGAAGGCAGATTATTCTCAAGTGCATACCGGCAGGCAGCACGCACCAATCGTTCCGTTCCTTCTTTTGAAACAGGTTTCACACCGAAAGAAGATGTCTTGGGGAACCGTACTTTCTTCACCCCCATCTCATCGTGCAGAAACTTATAGAACTTTTCAGCCTCCGGTGTACCGACTTCCCACTCGATACCTGCATAAATATCTTCCGTATTTTCACGGAATACACACATGTTCACCTTCTCCGGATGACGAACCGGAGAGTGAATACCCTGATACCAACGAACCGGGCGCAGGCATACATACAAGTCCAATGTCTGGCGCAATGCCACGTTCAGTGAACGGATACCACCACCGACAGGGGTCGTCAGCGGCCCTTTGATACCTACCTTGTAATCACGGAAAGCTTCCATCGTTTCATCAGGCAACCACAGGCCACATTTTTCAAAAGCCCGTTCGCCTGCCCACACTTCCATCCATTCAATTTGCCGTTGTCCACTATATGCTTTCTGCACGGCAGCATTCACAATAGCTTGCATAGAAGGAGTTATTTCAACTCCTACCCCATCACCTGTAATAAAAGGTACTGTAATTTTATCCATCTTTCTATCTTGCATTAAGAGCAGAACCGGCACGGAACCAGCCTATCTGCTGTTCATTATACGTATGTTGAGCTTCGAAGCTATCCTTCGTACCATCTTCGTGGTGAAAGATAATCTTAAGATTACGGCCGGGAGCAAAGTCCATCAATCCGATTACCGAAATTAAATCATGTTCCTGAATCTTATCATAATCGGCTTTATCCACAAAGGTCAATGCCAGCATACCTTGTTTCTTTAGATTCGTTTCATGTATACGGGCAAAACTCTTTGCCAGGATCACACGAACATTCAGGAAACGGGGCTCCATAGCGGCATGTTCACGACTGGAACCTTCACCATAGTTTTCTTCGGCTACTACAATGGAAGAAATTTCTTCGGACTTATACATCTTTGCCGTACCGGAAACCGGACCGTACGTATTAGTCAAACGATTCCAGACACTGTTAGTTTCTCCATTGAAAGCATTTACAGCACCCATCAGCATATTGTCTGAAATATTCTCCAGATGTCCACGGAAACGAAGCCACGGACCCGCCATTGAAATATGGTCTGTAGTACATTTACCCTGTGCCTTAATCAGCAACGGCATATTAAGTAAGTCGGTCCCTTCCCAGGCAGGGAATGGTTGTAGCAATTGAAGCCGTTGCGAATGGGGATTCACATTGATTTCCACCTTTTCACTGCCGGGGGCTATATACCCTTCGCTACCTTCGGCAAATCCTTTCGGTGGCAATTCTTCACCCACAGGCTCAGAGAGTTTTACCTTTTCACCTTCACGATTCACCAATACATCTGTCAGCGGATTGAAACAAAGGTCTCCGGCAATCGTCAGTGCCATCGTCAATTCGGGGGAAGCGACAAAGGCGTACGTATTCGGATTACCGTCTGCACGTTTAGCAAAATTACGATTGAAAGAGGTTACGATAGAATTCTTGCGAGTAGGGTTATCTGTCTCACGTTTCCACTGACCAATACAGGGACCGCAGGCGTTTGCCATAATTGTAGCACCGACTTTTTCAAAAGTTCCTATCATACCATCCCGCTCTGCTGTAGCCCGTATCCGTTCGGAACCGGGGTTCACAATCAGGGGAGCGGCTACTTTCAGGTGCTTCTCTTCAACCTGGCGGGCCAGGGAAACGGCACGACTTAAATCCTGATAAGACGAGTTGGTGCACGAACCTATCAATCCGACTTCCATCTTGCGCGGATAACCGTTAACCAATACTTTTTCTGCAAATTCAGAAATAGGCGTAGCGGCATCGGGAGTAAAAGGACCATTAATATAAGGTTCCAGCCTTGAAAGATCAATCTCAATTACCCGGTCGTAATACTTCTCCGGGGTAATCATGATGTCGGCATCTGCACGAAGATCACCCGCCACAGAATCAGCCATTTCTGCCACTTCTTCTCTTCCTGTAGCTTTCAGATAAGTAGCCATACGATCATCATAAGGGAAAAGTGACGTAGTGGCACCGACTTCGGCACCCATATTACAAATAGTCGCCTTACCGGTAGCGGACAAAGAAGCCGTGCCCGGTCCAAAATATTCAATGATTGCATTTGTGCCACCTTTAACCGTCAGGATGCCTGCCAACTTCAGAATCACATCTTTTGGAGCTGCCCAACCGCTTAGTTCACCTTTCAGATGTACACCAATCAAGCGGGGCATTTTCAATTCCCATTCCATACCAGTCATCACATCTACTGCATCGGCACCACCAACGCCGATGGCAACCATACCCAGACCACCTGCATTGGGCGTATGCGAATCCGTACCTACCATCATTCCACCAGGGAAGGCATAATTTTCCAATACCACCTGATGAATGATACCCGCACCCGGTTGCCAGAAGCCGATACCGTATCGGGAAGAAACGTCACGCAAAAAATCGTATACTTCTTCGTTTGTCTTGGTAGCAGTGGCAATATCTTCCCGTGCTCCTCTATAGGCCTGTATCAGATGGTCGCAATGTACTGTCGAAGGTACGGCAACTTGTTCGCGACCTGCATTCATAAATTGCAGCAATGCCATTTGGGCAGTTGCATCCTGCATTGCTACACGGTCAGGGCGGAAGTTTACATAATCTTCTCCCCGCTTGTAGTCTTTTACCCCCTTCTCATCAAACAGATGAGTGTACAAAATCTTTTCTGCTAATGTCAGCGGACGTTGCAGTATAGCCCGCACGTGTTCCATTTTCCCCTTATAAGAAGCATAAAAGGCCTTTAACATAGTTACGTCATATACCATAATCACATTTATTTTTAGTTTTCCAATATTGTAAAGATTACAAATTAATATAATAAACAAACTAAAATCATTAAAGGTTTAACAAATTAAAGCTTTTCTTCGTGCAAAAGCGAAGAATGATTACCTTTGCGAAAAAACTATGCGATAAATGATAATTTAGCGGCGAGGGAATGGGTACGCGGACTACGCGGATAAGGCGGACGAACGCGGACTTTAATCTTTTAGACGCGGATGACACGGATGACGCGGATTTTTAAAGCTGCGCTATACATACCGGCATATCACACCGAAGGAAAAAAGAATCCGCGTCATCCATG
>NZ_EQ973489.1:460122-465581 GCF_000158035.1 Bacteroides cellulosilyticus DSM 14838 | reverse complement strand
TCATTATTCATCATTAGTTTATATGAGCAATAACCTCCTTTCTCCAACAGACCATCTTCAGCGACAAGAACTGCTCCTGCGCATGGAATATGAATTCGAAAAGGAAGAATTCAAAAGACAGACTGAAACCATGGGCATCGCCCGTAAGGTAAAACGGGGACTCTGTTGGTATCCTGCCACTCCCGGACGAAGTTACTACAATTCACTGAATCAATTAGTAATAGAAATTACACATACGGAAGATACTGATATAGAACATAATTTTGAATTCGGGCGTCCCGTCTGTTTTTTCCGTAAAGGATACGACGAAAAGATCACATATTTCAATTCTATTGGTACTATCAGCTATGCCAACGAAACACGTATGGTTGTTGCAATGCCCGGTGCAGGTGCTATACTGGAAGTGCAATCTGCCGAAAACCTCGGAGTGCAGCTTTATTTTGATGAAACATCCTACCGCACTATGTTCGAAGCACTCTCCGATGTAATTCGCGCTAAGGGCAATCGATTGGCAGAATTAAGAGATATTATGTTGGGAACTTTAAAACCCGGATTCCGTGAACTCTACCCCGTCCGTTTCCCCTGGCTGAACTCTACACAGGAAAATGCAGTGAACAAAGTATTGAACTCCCGCGATGTTTCTATTGTACACGGGCCTCCGGGAACAGGGAAAACAACTACTCTCGTAGAAGCTATCTATGAAACATTGCACCGCGAACCTCAAGTGCTGGTTTGCGCCCAAAGTAATACTGCCGTCGACTGGATCTGTGAAAAGCTCGTAGATCGTGGTGTGAATGTCCTGCGCATTGGCAATCCCACCCGGGTAAACGACAAAATGCTTTCATTCACTTATGAGCGCCGCTTCGAAGGGCATCCGGCCTATTCTGAACTATGGAGTATCCGTAAAGCCATGCGTGAAATAGGTGGCAAGCATCGGGGCAGTTATGAAGAACGTGAAAGCGCCCGCAATCGTATGAGTCGCCTGCGTGATCGTGCCACACAATTGGAAATACAAATCAATGCCGATCTTTTTGACAATGCCCATGTCATAGCTTCCACCCTTGTCAGCAGCAATCACCGTATACTGAACGGGCGTCACTTCGGTACACTTTTTATTGATGAAGCTGCCCAAGCCCTGGAAGCCGCCTGTTGGATAGCTATTCGCAAAGCCGACCGTGTAGTACTGGCAGGCGATCATTGCCAGCTTCCGCCTACTATAAAATGTTACGAAGCTGCCCGTGGAGGCCTCGAATGTACATTGATGGAAAGAGTGGTTGCCAATAAACCCAGCACCGTCTCCCTATTAAAAGTACAATATCGTATGCACGAGGATATCATGAAATTTCCCTCTCAGTGGTTTTATAATGGAGAACTACAAGCGGCTCCTGAGATACGATACCGCGGTATTCTCGACTGGGACACTCCTATCAACTGGATAGATACTTCTGACATGGATTTTAAAGAAGAGTTTATAGGAGAAACATTCGGGCGTATCAATAAAGCAGAAGCAGATTTACTTCTTCAAGAATTAAAAGTTTATATCGACCGCATCGGTGGAAAACGCGTGTTAGAAGAGCGGATCGATTTCGGTATAATCTCCCCTTACAAAGCCCAGGTGCAATATCTTCGCAATAAGATTAAAGCAAGCGGCTCACTTAAGCCCTACCGGAGTCTACTCACCGTTAACACCGTAGACGGCTTCCAAGGACAGGAACGTGATGTCATTTTCATCAGCTTGGTCCGTGCCAATGAAGACGGACAGATAGGTTTCTTGAATGACTTGCGAAGAATGAACGTAGCCATCACCCGTGCCCGCATGAAGCTGGTGATATTGGGCGAAGCGGAAACAATGAAACGCCACAAGTTCTATAAGGAACTCATTGAATACATCCATACCATCACATAGACTCGCCGAAAGAAAAACTCATCGACTTATACTGAAATATCTTTTTCCCAGTTGAGATAATATATTTTCCCAGTTAGAGAAATATATTTTCTCAACTGGGTAAAAATAGGCTTGCTTTAAATTCAACTATAGAAATCGGAAAACTTAATGTAAACACCGGATATTTCGGCTAATCCTTTTTTGTCAATAATAGATTTATGAAGTCCCCGGTAACTTCATGCTTTGTTATAAAAAAAGAGGAGCAACTTACGTTACTCCTCCCATTGTCTTCTTCCCGAACTTAAATCAGGATTACGGTTACAAATATACTACATTGAAACACCGAAATCAAATATTCGGGCATTTTTATTCTTAATCCCCAAGAAGGATTAGTTGTTTTCCGGACGCAACTGACGAACCGTAACAGCAGTCTGCCACATTTCGCTTTCGCGCAACTGACGAAGTTCTTCGTTCAGTTTCTCACGATAATCAGGTTGAGAATTGCTATCGATAGAGATCTGAGCTTCATTACCAGACTTAACGCTTGCATACAATTTCTGTACTACCGGCTTAATAGCATCGTGGAACGGAGTCATCCAGTCCAGAGCACCGCGTTGTGCAGTAGTTGAACAGTTAGCATACATCCAGTCCATACCATTCTTTGCGAACAACGGCATCAATGACTGAGTCAATTCTTCTACAGTTTCATTGAATGCTTCTGACGGAGTATGACCGTTTTCACGCAATACTTCATACTGAGCCAACAGCAATCCCTGAATAGCTCCCATCAATGAACCACGCTCACCTGTCAGGTCAGAAGTAGCTTCACGTTGGAAAGTGGTTTCGAACAAATATCCTGAACCTATACCGATACCCAATGCAATGGTACGATCCATAGCTTTACCTGTAGCATCCTGATAGATAGCGTAAGAAGAGTTCAAACCACGACCTTCGAGGAACATAGTACGCAATGAAGTACCCGAACCTTTAGGAGCTACCATGATTACGTCGATATCTTTCTGAGGAACTACACCTGTACGGTCGCTCCAAGTGATAGCGAAACCATGAGAGAAGTAAAGAGCTTTTCCCGGAGTCAGGTAAGGTTTGATAGTAGGCCATACAGACATTACGGCTGCATCAGACAACAAGCACATAATGATAGTACCTTTCTCACAAGCCTCCTCAATGCCAAACAGTGTTTCACCCGGTACCCATCCGTCAGCTATTGCTTTCTCATAAGTCTTACCCGGACGCTGTCCAACGATTACGTTGAAACCGTTATCGCGCAGGTTGCATGCCTGTCCCGGTCCTTGTACACCATAACCGATCACTGCAATTGTTTCATCTTTCAAAACTTCACGTGCTTTTTCCAAAGGAAACTCTTCGCGGGTCATTACATTCTCAGTAACACCGCCAAAATTCAATTGTGCCATTTTCTTTTTTAGTTTTTTATTTGTGGCTTGCGCCAGCTAATGATTAATAAAATTATTTCTCTGTAAATATTACTTTTGAACGGCAAACCACCTCGCTGCCATTCTTTTTCACTTCAATATCGAAAGCTCCGTCACCCAATTCATCTTTATAGAGTGTAAGTTCATCACCGTAATAACTCTCAGCTACGTAAGCCATTTCAAAACGGCGGATACGCTTTTCCTTATACATCTCTATCGGAAACAAGTCCATGATATGTTCGATGTAGCGGATACTGTTCACGTGTCCGTTGATGTCGATATCACTGTATTTAGCTTTCAATGTAGCTACCGGTTCGGTAGAAGTCACTTTGATGCGTGAAGGTTTCTCGATAGGGCAAGGTTCATCGCACACATAATCTACAATGCTACCTCCGTGCAATGCCAGCAAATCGGCAGGCTTGCGGGTATTGAGGTTAATCATAGCCCATACAGAACGCGCATAACCAATCTTCTTTCCGTCTTTGTCCAACAAGGCAAAGTTACGATCTGTGAAAAGGCGGTATACATTCTCTACCCAAGTCCAGATGGTAAAGTCCTCATATTGATAAGGCATTTCATCCAGTTCGATGGCAAGGCGGGAGAGTACCCATGTGTAGTTGTCCTCATTCAGCGTGGCTATACCGAACCCGCGGTCGCTGGCATGGAAACCGGCGCAATTCAGCAAATGGTTTCCCAACACGCCCATGGTAAGACGCCCGGTAAAGTCCACATGAAAAGGCTCCGCTACAAACTGATATTTTCCTATCTTACTACTATTCTCACTCATTGTTTTGCTCCTTTTCTTTTTTCAAGCGATATTTCGTTTCACGGTCGGCAAGGTATTCGTTCACACGCTCGAAGCAACTCGTGGTGATAGCCACACGCCCTGAACGCACAAACTGAAGTACACAATCAAGGGCACGCAGCTCGTCATAAAGATTGGTGATTTCTTCACCCATACCATTCTTCTCTACGATAGCAAACACAGCATTCACCTCTACGATACGTGCATTATACTTGCGGATTACTTTCGATACCTCCGGTTTTTCTTCCAGTATCGGGGTTGTTATCTTATACAATGCAATTTCGTGCTGATAGATCTCATCATCCGTGAAGTAGTGCGCTTGAAGCACATCTATCTTCTTGGTGATTTGCTTGGTCACTTTCTCAATGGTGTCTTTATCCGTCCATGCGGTAATAGTGTACTTATGTACACCCTTGATGGACGAAGCCGAAACATTCAGACTCTCGATATTGATCTGGCGACGGGTAAACACTGCGGTTACCTGGTTCAGCAAACCGGCGAAGTTCTCCGAATGAACGATTATCGTATATAATGTCTTATCCATACTAAATTAAGAATTAAGAACGAAGAATAAAATTAGCATTCCAACAACATCTGGTTTACCGAACCACCCGGAGGTGTCATCGGCAACACATTGCCTTCTTCCATAACGCAGGCTTCCAACAGGAACGGACCATCCGTAGCAAGCATTTCCTCTATTGCACCTTTCAGTTCTTCACGCGTCATTACACGACGTGAAGGAATGTCGTAGGCAGAAGCTATCTTCATATAATCCGGATTCAGCATCGGAGTGAACGAATAGCGACGATTGAAGAACATCGCTTGCCACTGGCGTACATTACCCAGGAAGTTATTATTCAGCAAGATCATCTTAACGGGAGCCTTCTGTTCCATAATGGTTCCCATCTCCTGAATGTTCATTTGCAGACCACCATCACCCATAAATACACATACAGTGCGGTCGGGACGTCCGAAAGTTGCACCGATTGCTGCGGGAAGTCCGAAGCCCATTGTACCCAACCCACCGGAAGTTACAATGCTACGTTCCTTACTATACTTAAAGTAACGGGCAGACATCATCTGATTCTGACCAACATCAGTAACCAATACAGCTTCATGATTCGTTGCCTCACTTACGGCACGGATCACTTCTCCCATACTCAAAGATTTACTTGCCGGATGCAACTCAGGACGGATCACCTTTTCTTCCTCTACTTTCTCGTAAGGCAAGAAACTATCCAACCATTCTTGGTGAGTAGCAGGTTTCAGAAGTGCCGTAACGGCAGCAAGGGTTTCCTTGCAATCGCCCAATACGGCA
>NZ_EQ973489.1:452430-459781 GCF_000158035.1 Bacteroides cellulosilyticus DSM 14838 | reverse complement strand
CTATCTCAGCAGGATCTATATCGAAATGAATGATTTTCGCCTGTTTGGCATACGTATCCAACTTTCCGGTTACACGGTCGTCAAAGCGCATGCCTACGGCGATAAGTACATCGCACTTATTCGTATTGATATTCGGTCCCAAGTTACCGTGCATCCCCAGCATACCTTTATTTAAAGGATGTGCAGTAGGCAAAGCAGAAAGTCCCAACAGTGTACAACCGGCAGGTATTCCGGCTTTTTCTATGAAAGCGCGTAGTTCCTGTTGTGCATCACCTAACTCAACACCCTGTCCCACCAATACCAATGGACGTTCAGCGCTATTGATCAGTTCAGCAGCCTGGCTCACAGCCTCTTCATCCATTTCGGGAACAGGCTGGTAACTACGGATGTAATCCAACTTGGCAGGAGCATATTCACTTTTCTCTACTTGTGCATTCTTGGCAAAGTCCAATACAACAGGACCGGGACGACCGCTTTTTGCAACATAGAAAGCGCGGGCTACAGCCCAAGGCACATCTTCAGCACTACGAATCTGATAGCTCCACTTCGTGATAGGCTGCGTAATACCTACCAGGTCAACTTCCTGGAAAGCATCCGTCCCAAGGAATCCCGTACCTACCTGACCGGCAATTACTACCAAAGGGGTACTGTCTATCATAGCATCTGCGATACCTGTTATCGTATTCGTCGCTCCGGGACCACTAGTCACCAGGCAGACACCTACTTCGCCTGATACGCGGGCAAAACCTTGCGCAGCATGAGTAGCACCCTGTTCGTGTCGAACCAAGATGTGATTCAATGTCTTCCGATGGTCGTATAAAGCGTCAAATACCGGCATGATGGAGCCACCCGGATATCCGAAAATGGTCTTTACTCCCTGATGTTCCAAGGAACGCATCAATGCTTCAGCGCCTGTTATTATATCTTTCATTCTATTAATGGATAATGGAATTCTATTTCATTTGTCAATTCTCGGTTAATCAATCAGTCTCACTGCACCCTTATCGGCAGAACTTACCATACTGGCATACGCCTTCAAACTCTTTGAGACTTCGCGTTGACGGGTGACGGGGGTCATCGGGCGGGCTGCCAGTTCCTCATCCGTCAGTTTGACGTTGATAGCACGTCCGGGAATATCAATCTCGATGATGTCACCATCCTGAATCTTACCGATATTACCTCCGGCAGCCGCTTCGGGAGAAATATGTCCGATACTCAATCCTGACGTACCACCACTGAAACGACCGTCCGTAATCAGTGCACATTCCTTGCCCAGATGGCGCGATTTGATATAAGAAGTCGGATAGAGCATTTCTTGCATACCGGGACCGCCTTTCGGACCTTCGTGTGTAATGACCACAACATCACCGCTGACCACTTTCCCGGCAAGGATGCCATCGCAAGCAGCGTCTTGTGAATCGAACACTTTAGCAGGACCTGTAAATTTCCAGATGCTTTCATCCACACCTGCCGTTTTCACTACACAGCCATCCTGAGCGATATTACCTTTCAGTACTGCCAGACCACCGTCTTTGCTATAAGCATGTTCCAGATCGCGAATGCAACCTCCGGCACGGTCAGTATCCAATTCTTTATAATAGACATCTTGCGAACCCAGTACCAGATTGAACTTTCCGGCAGCAGCGCTCTTATATTTCTTCACAGCTTCTTCGCAAACATTCGGGCTGGTAATACCGTATTTGTCGATTACATCCGCCAGCGTCATACCGTCTACACGCTTTACGTTCGTATCGACTAATCCGCCTTTGGCAAGCTCGCTCATGATAGCGATGATGCCTCCGGCACGATTTACGTCTTGAATGTGATACTTCTGAGTATTCGGGGCAACCTTACACAGACAGGGAGTCTTACGTGACAACATATCGATGTCATCCATACTGAAATCTGCCTCTGCCTCGTGTGCTACAGCCAAGAGGTGAAGCACTGTGTTGGTAGAACCACCCATCGCAATATCCAGCGTCATAGCATTCAGAAAAGCCTGACGGGTAGCGATGCTACGGGGGAGCACACTGTCATCCCCATCTTCATAATATTTATAAGCATTTTCAACAATCAGTTTAGCAGCATCCTTGAACAGTTGCGTGCGATTGGCATGAGTAGCCACAATCGTACCATTACCCGGCAATGCCAGTCCGATGGCTTCGTTCAGACAGTTCATTGAGTTAGCGGTAAACATACCGGAACAACAACCACAAGAAGGACAAGCATGTTGTTCTATCTGAGCCACATCGGCATCACTTACACTTTCATCAGCCGACTTAATCATAGCATCGATCAAATCCAGATGCTGACCGTTCCATTCGCCGGCTTCCATCGGTCCGCCTGAAACGAATACAGTAGGGATATTAAGGCGCATTGCTGCCATCAACATACCCGGAGTAATCTTGTCGCAGTTACTGATGCAAACCATCGCATCCGCTTTATGCGCATTCACCATATACTCTACGCTGTCGGCAATGATGTCACGTGAAGGAAGCGAATAAAGCATTCCATCGTGTCCCATCGCAATACCATCGTCAATGGCAATCGTGTTGAATTCGGCAGCAAAGCATCCCAGCTTCTCAATCTCAGCTTTCACCTGTTGTCCGATTTCGTGCAGATGCACATGTCCCGGGACAAACTGTGTAAATGAGTTGACAATTGCGATAATAGGTTTTCCTAATTGCTCTTTCTTCATGCCATTTGCCATCCACAACGCACGAGCCCCTGCCATGCGGCGGCCTTGCGTGCTGAACGAACTGCGTAATTGGTGTTTCATCTTCAAATCTCCTTTTAATTAAAAAGCCTTCCTCACATATGGTGAGAAAGGCTCCTAAATTGATATCTTAACGTACGAATACATACACAACCTTTCTCACGCTCTTGATTCCAGGACCACGACGCGAATAATATGCAGGACTGCCAGGTTAATAGATGTATGTAAGTTCATAACTTTATTTACTTTACTGTTTTCGTTAATCGTGCTGCAAAGGTAAGGGCTTTTTTATAAACTCCAAACAATTTGAAGAAAAAAATGAGATTATTATGATTAATCGTAAGAAAACCCCGCATTAAAATCTTATTTTATCACTTATTCAAGGCAAATCTGAGTAATTCGCTACCATGAACAGGAATTATTCAAGAGGGTTCGAAGCATTTAATTATCTGAAAATTACAAGAGCTTACCCATTCGCCAACTAAATTATTCGTATCTTTGTCCCTTCCAAAAAGAAAAAACAGGAATTACTAACTTAAAACAGTAGGAATATATCAATGGAAACAGTAGAAAACAAGTACATTACCGTAGCTTATAAATTATACGCTATAGAAGATGGTGAAAAAGATTTCACCGAAGAAGCCACCGCAGAACACCCTTTCCAATTCATTTCCGGTCTGGGTCTGACTTTAGAGTCTTTCGAAGATCAAGTGAAAGATCTGAAAGCAGGTGACAAGTTTGATTTCACAATCGCTTGCGCAGATGCTTACGGTGACTTTGACGAAGAACATGTAATCGACCTTCCGAAACAAATCTTTGAAGTAGATGGTAAGTTCGATAGCGAACGTATTGTAGCCGGTAACGTAGTGCCTTTAATGACCTCTGAAGGTCAACGTATCAACGGAACCGTACAAGAAATTAAGGCAGACGTAGTGGTAATGGATATGAACCACCCCTTGGCAGGTTGCGACCTGAACTTTGTAGGTGAAGTAATAGAAAGCCGCCCGGCAACCAATGAAGAATTAGCTGAAATCGCTCGTATGATGAGCGGCGGTGGATGCAGTTGCGGTTGCGATAGCTGTGGTGACGGTTGCGGCGACGGATGCGGTGATCACGATCACCAGGGATGCGGATGCAATCATTAATATAGTGATTAACGGTAAGTGATTAGTGATTAGCATGTTGCGCTATTATGCAGCACAGTTTCCAATCACTAATCACTCACCACTAATCACTATTTCCCCGTCATTATCTCCAGCACCAATTTATCCGTCTCATTCATTCCTTTCGACCCTATCTTGGTCAGATTACGGATACTTTGATCCACGTCTTCATCAATAATACCTTCTACAGAAGTTACACAACGGTTTTCCATAGCCATGATGGCAGAAAGAACAGCGGTAGATACACCTGTTGTTACTTTCAACGCACAGCTGGGCTTCGCACCGTCACAAATCATACCCGTAAGGTTGGCTATCATATTCTGAACAGCATAAGCCACCTGATCGTAAGTTCCTCCCATCAACCAGGTAATACCACAACTGGAACCTGTAGCAGCAACCACACAGCCGCATAAAGCAGACAAACGTCCCAAACTTTGTTTAATATAGATTACTGTCAGATGACTCAACATCAGAGCACGTATCAGTTCTTCTTCTGATTTATCATTTTCTTCAGCGAAGACGAGTACAGGCAAAGTGGCAGATATACCTTGATTTCCACTACCGGAATTGCTCATTACCGGAATCATAGCCCCTGCCATACGAGCATCACAGGCACCTGATGTATAAGACAAGATATGTGAGAAGACACTATCTCCCATCACTTTATGTTCATAAGTGCCACGCAACATCTTACCCAGGCCATGGCCATAATTGCCTTCAAAAGAACGTTCGGCAGCCGCCTTATTCAAGCGGGCTGTTTCCAGAATAAAGCTGATCTCATCCAGTGGAGTATTCAGAGCAAAATCATAAACTTTACGTAAAGTCAGCTCCAGGCACTCTTCCTCTTTTTCACAGCTTGCCGTATGTTGTTTCTGAAATAGAACTTCTCCGTTACGTTCTATATATATAAAGGTGGTATGTCCTCCGGCAATCACAGCTGTTGCTTTATCATCTCCGGCCTCACAGCATACTTCAATATATAATTTCTCTTCAATATTCTCTTTCAACAAAATATGAATGCGCTTTTCCTCAATGAAACGTTTCCCCTCTTCCACTACATCAGGCGTACTGTCTTTCAACACTTCCAACTGATATTCCGATTTTCCGATCAGCGCCCCCAGCGCAATAGCAATGGGCAGGCCAATCATTCCGGTACCCGGAATGCCTACTCCCATAGCGTTTTTCAGAATATTAGCACTTAGCAACACATTTATTTTTTCCGGCTTTGTCCCCAGTGTTTCTGTTGCTTTAGCTACGCACAATGCCACAGCAATGGGCTCTGTACACCCAATAGCCGGCACCACTTCCTGATGTATCAGGTCGATTATCCGTTTTCTCTCCGTTTCCGTTATCATTATTTCACTGATTTTAATGGACACAAATTTAGAAAAAATGTTTTTAATACGTGCGCAAAGTCTTCTATTTCAAAAAAGAAACTTAACTTTGCGCCCGAGTTTTACATTATTAATAACCAAAAACTGAATTAAATGAAGATTAAAACGCTAACCTCGTGTTTCTTTTTGGCATTTGCCATATCTTCTTGTATACAAGACGAAGCGCTTAATTCTGAAGCGGCCATTGATGGTTGTACGGGTGCAGATGTGCAGCTGGCCAATATTAATGCAAATGAAAAAATAGTCGATGTATATGTACATAAAGGTGCAGACCTTGCCAAACAAGAGTTGAAATTCACTCTGCCAGAAGGTGCAACTATCAAACCTAATAATAGCAGAGACGGAGATACCGGAAACTTCTACAACTTTAGTGAAGCTGGCAATTCACGTTCATTTACCGTAACCTCTGAAAATGGTGAATTCAAACCCACTTATACTATAAATATTAAACCGACAGAATTACCAACAGTTTATCACTTTGAGGACTTGTTGATTGCAGAAAATACTCCTTACCACATTCTTTATGAGTTCGCCCCAAGTACCTCACAAGGAATATCTAAAGTTCTGCAGTGGTCTAGTGGAAATCCAGGCTTTGCATTGACTGGAATGGCAAAAAGCCCTACCGATTACCCTACAGTACAAGTAGAAGGCGGATTCAATAAGAAATGTGTTAAGTTGGAAACTAAAGACACTGGTAGTTTTGGTGCAATGGTAAAAATGTATATTGCTGCCGGCAATCTGTTTATCGGCAATTTTGATGTAAGCAAAGCATTGGCAGGACAAGAAGGCGCCCTTAAAGCTACCACCTTCGGTTTTCAATTCTATAAACATCCTAAAACTTTAAAGGGATACTATAAGTACAAAGCTGGTCCTGTTTATACTGAAAACGGTCAACCACAAAGTGGTCTGAAAGACAGATTTGACATCTATGCCATCATGTATGAAGCTGATGATAACTCATTCATGCTGGACGGTACTAATGCTAAGACTTCCGACAAACTTGTGTATCTGGCACAGATAAAAGCCGATGAAGCACTGGAAACCGACCAATGGACTGAATTTAGCTTACCGTTTGAACGTCAGAATAATAAGTCCATTGATGAACAAAAACTTCAAAATGGGAAATATAAACTTGGCATCATATTCTCTTCAAGTGTAGAAGGTGACCACTTCAAAGGTGCAGTAGGTAGTACACTCTATATAGACGAAGTAGAATTAGTTTGTGAAGAGAACTAAAAACGAAAATAATTATGAAGAAAGATTATATTATTTTTATTGCATTCTTACTGGCAGTAGTAGGGAGTACATCTGTAAAAGCGCAGGAAGACAGAACAAAAAGCATCACACAATCCTACCTTCGCGGATGGGAATATTCTTTGAAAGCAGGATTTAGTATTGGTGGTACCGCTCCTTTACCCTTACCCGAGGAAATCCGTAAAATAGATAGCTATGTACCCAGCATGACCATTTCGATTGAAGGAAATGCTACCAAATGGCTCGACGAGAAAAAATTATGGGGATTAACTTTAGGTTTGCGTCTAGAAACAAAGAACATGACGACAGAAGCTACCGTAAAAAACTATGGTATGAAGATTATCAATACCAATGGTGGTGAACTAGAGGGTCTATGGACTGGAGGGGTAAAAACCAAAGTAAAGAACTCCTATCTTACTGTTCCCGTCCTTGCTAACTATAAAGTCAGCAAACGCTGGAAGCTCGTAGCCGGACCATATTTTTCGTATTTACTAGAAGGTGATTTCTCTGGCCATGTTTATGAAGGTCACCTCCGTACTCCCAATGAAACAGGTTCACGTGTAGACTTCGGTGGTGAAAGCGTTGCAACCTACGATTTCTCCGATGATCTCCGCAGATTCCAATGGGGCATACAATTCGGTGGCGAATGGAAAGCTTTCAAGCATTTGAATGTTTATGCTGATCTAACTTGGGGACTAAATGATATCTTTAAGAAAAACTTCGATACTATTAGTTTTGCCATGTATCCTATTTATCTGAATGTAGGATTTGGATATTCATTCTAACCTGAATAAAGAAGGCTAAATCAAATAATAAAAAAATCC
>NZ_EQ973489.1:426023-452121 GCF_000158035.1 Bacteroides cellulosilyticus DSM 14838 | reverse complement strand
CTTATTCTCCCAGAACTTCCAATTCATCAACAATAAGCGTACTACCTACAGCACCTTTAAACTTATCACCTTCTTTACTTGAAGAACAGATAATAGCCAATTTATAAATTTTCTCTTTATCATAAGCCTTACCTTCTAGATATTCAAATGGAACATTGAATGCCGTCCATTCTGCCTTATCAGTGCCATCTTCTAAACGCGCAACAGCTACACGATAGTCAGAATCATTGATATCAACACCTGTAAGAATAACATCTTTACCATCAGCACCTACTGCTTCATATAGAACAGCCTGAATAGCACACTCATCCTGAATACCAAGATTATCCTTAATATTATTCTTATCAGAACCATCAACATAATTATCACCACCTTTATACTTATAAACTCCTTTTAATGATAGTGGAATTTTATCATAAGGAATTCCGAACTCAGTCATCTTTAAAGGGGCTGTTATAGCTGTCATAAAATTAAAATTAAACTTACCTGTAAATAAAGAACCTGAAGCTAAAGGAGCATTTTTAGCAGTTAAAGCATTTCCTCTCGCATCTAAGGTAACCAACTTAGCAGCTTTTCCTTTATAACCAGCTTCTTCCACCATTACAGGATATCCCACCGGATTAGCACTACCATTCACCATTTTCACACCACCATTAGATGATGCTAACTGATCGGCAGGTTGAGGAGCCCAATATTCAGCATAACTCCCTTCTTTTACGGTTTCCCATTCATCAAGAGGAAACTTCATTAAAGAGGTTTTACTAGGAGATATCACCTTATAAATAGTAGCAGTACCATCTTCTGCAACTACCGTATAAACCACAGTCTGAGAGAAATCGGCAGTTCCACCTTCCACAGAGTAAGTAGCCTTATCAGAAACTTTAACAGTAGGAACCAAAGCTTTCAACTCTTCTGAAGTAGCATCATCAAGTACCTTGAAAGTAAATGTATTAGTAGCTTCATCCAACTTGGGTTGTTCAGTTACAACTGCATTCGCTTCATTACTTGGATCAAAAGCAAAACTAAGAATCTTTGCTTCACTACTTTCTGAACCATTAAGGCGTTTCCCTTCATATACCACTTTTACTTGTTGGCTCTCCCCATTCACAACGGCAGCAATATCCATATCAATCTTTACCTGACCATTTGCGACAGTACCTGCTGCATTTATAGTACAAGACAAAGTTTGCACATCCAGCTTCTGAACCCCTGTAAAAGTGTAAGTATCACCTTTCTTAGACAGTTCACAATTACTCAATTCAACATCCCCCACTGGTATACCCATAAAACTGAAATCTTTCAAAGAAAGATTGATAGCAGCAGGACCCGCCTTTGCTACAGATATTTTTTGTGGAATGTCCTTTCCCAAAAGTTGACCTTGAACTGTTACATTCAATGTTCCTTTATAGTTACCTACAATTTCCCCATCAATCGCTGTAGAATAGTCTGGATCATCATCACTACAAGCTATAAACAAACTCATTGAACAGACCAATGCAAACAAATAAAATAAATTCTTCTTCATAATTTTTGTTGTTTAGTTAATACAAGCCTTCTCTACAAAGGCAATAATGTTCTGTTTTTACATCACAATAAATCAAGGATGCAAAATAACAGCTTTTAAAGAATATCTAAAAGGTCTATTCTACTTATTAATGTTCTATTTTTAATAAGAAGTTTATTAACCTCTTTATCTAAATTTAAAAAAACAAAAGTGCTTTGAATTAAAAAAACAACTAAAAACATTTGATTGTTTTCAAGTTCAAGAATTATTTATAGAACCCAAAAAGGACTGTATAATTCCATACATTTACAAACACGTTCACAGATAACATATAATAAAAAAAATGAGGATACTCTTCCGAATATCCTCATCCTATTTTTCTAAATTTGAATTAGTTTCTCACTAAATCCAATCCTAAATTAAAGTTCGTCGTCACTGACCAATATCCCCCTATCATCTGAATAAACATTCCAGCAGCCTGTGCTTCTTCCGGTACTACACCACCTGCAACCAACGCATTCCAAAGTATAATCAAGTCATTTGTTAGTACTGGTTCTCCAAAATTATCAGTTTCCCCTGTACTACGAAGCGTGAACAGATTATCAAATGCACTCTTATCTAAGTAAATATGAACATGGCCATTATCAGCTATTTTAATATTCATTGGTATCCCATCTTTAGCCCAACTTGTTATTTGGTTAATGGTAGCATTTTGTATTCCACTAAGATCAGCATTCAACAAACCACCAAGCAAAGCTTTAACAGTAGCCGGATCTCCACTCAATACATTTTCTATAATTTCCCCCATACCACTTGCATCGCTTCCAGTAGCAGCAGTTAAAATAGCAGGAATATTCAGTTTTACAACAAATTTTCCATTCTTTTCACTCCAATATGCCAGATCCTTAGGAGAAGTTGTAAAACCACTTGTCACAAAATTAGCTTTTACATCACTCACAGAAGGAAAAGCACCCGTAAAGAAAATAGATATTATAGAAGAGGGATCCATAGCTATTTCAGGGCTTGCAACATAATCAGCAATTATGCTTCCACTTTTGTCTAAAGTGATTGAATTCAAGACTTGAGGCAAAATAGAACCACCCAAATATCGAAATAGAGCTGAAATAAATTCTGGATAATTATCTTCTCCAGTAAATTGCCAATCAGTATACAAGGCGCCTGTCATAGGCCAATTCTTTGTAGTCTCATTTTCTGTCCATTCATAATCCTCTGCTGTATATTCTGCTATTTTATAAGTTCCAATCCAAGGACTTACTTCATCATCATCATCATCACAAGCAGTAAACAAGCTCATTGAGCAAATCAATGCAAACAAATAAAACAAATTTTTCTTCATATCTTTGTTGTTTAGTTAATAATAGCTCCCCATCACTGGGTAACCGTGCTTTTTCTTTTATCACTTTTGGGGTGCAAAATAACCGCTTTTTATCACACCAAACAAGGTCAATACATTAATATTTTTGTCCTTTTTTTAATCTTTTCTCTAAAAAGATCTCTCTACATCACCATTTCCGTGCTCCATTTATATAGGAAATGGGAGGCGTCTCTCCCCTTTATCCAGGGCTACACCATTTACTCTAAAGGGTGTAGCTATCATACCCAAAGGGTGTAGCCATACACGGTAAAGGGTGTAGCCCTTTTCAATCGCCCCCACAAGCACTTCTGGGGCACCCTCACCGCACCCAGGACGTACTTGCTCCGTACCAAGTCCGCAGTTTCTCCGTCTAAAGGTACTTCTGACCGAAGAATGTACGGAGCAAGTACGGTTCAGATACAGTTCGGGTACGATCCTGGTACAATTCAACACAGGATAAAAAACACCTCATTCCATAAAAAAACAATATTTCTTTCTTTTCATGAGAAAAAATCCATAACTATTTGTTATCTTTAGGCATCCAAAAGCTTTTATTCAAAGGATTTGGCATGAATAAACCTTATACATAAACCATTAAAGCAAAAGATTATGTTCAACTCATTCGGCAACATTCTCCGCCTTACCAGCTTTGGGGAGTCACATGGTAAAGGCATCGGAGGCGTCATTGATGGATTTCCCGCTGGTATCCGCATTGACATGGATTTCGTGCAAGCGGAACTGAATCGTCGCCGTCCCGGGCAATCCCTCATCACAACGGCACGGAAGGAAGGTGATAAAGTAGAATTCCTTTCAGGTATCTTCGAAGGTAAATCGACAGGATGTCCCATAGGATTCATAGTATGGAACGAAAATCAACATTCCAGTGATTATGATAATATGAAGGAAGTGTACCGCCCCTCGCATGCGGATTATACATATAAGGTGAAATACGGCATTCGCGACTATCGTGGCGGCGGACGTTCATCGGCACGCGAAACCATTTCACGCGTAGTGGCAGGTGCGCTTGCCAAACAAGCACTCCGTCAACTGGGCGTACGCATTACGGCATATACCTCACAGGTAGGCCCCATCCGTCTGGAAGAAAATTATACCGCTTATGACCTTGATCTTATAGATACCAATCCTGTACGTTGTCCGGACCCTGTAAAGGCGAAGGAAATGGAAGAACTGATTTTCAAGATCAAGGGAGAAGGTGACACTATCGGAGGTGTAGTGACGTGTGTCATCAAAGGATGTCCTATCGGACTGGGACAACCAGTATTCGGCAAATTACACGCTTCGCTTGCCTCGGCCATGCTCAGTATCAATGCTGCCAAAGCATTCGAATACGGCGACGGATTTAAAGGCCTGAAGCAAAAAGGTTCGGAACAAAATGACGTATTCTTCAATAACTGCGGACGTATTGAAACGAAAACCAATCACTCCGGCGGTATTCAAGGCGGCATCAGCAACGGACAGGATATCTTCTTCCGCGTTGCATTCAAGCCTGTAGCCACCGTGCTTATGGAGCAACATACGGTCAACATAGATGGGATAGACACCACACTGAAAGCCCGCGGTCGCCATGACCCATGCGTATTGCCACGTGCAGTACCCATCGTAGAGGCAATGGCTGCCATGACCATACTTGATTTTTATCTTATTGACCGTACTACACAATTATAGAAGTGGTAGGGTGTTAAAGTAATTCACCTTATTATATATATTTATGAACGAAATACAGAAATACATTTCAAAGAATGAATCCAAGATGCTGGAAGACCTGTTCAGCCTCATCCGTATACCAAGTATCAGTGCAAAACCGGAACACCATGATGATATGCTGGCCTGTGCAGAGCGTTGGGCACAACTTCTGATTGAAGCTGGTGCAGACGAAGCATTGGTGATGCCCTCAAAAGGCAATCCGATTGTTTTCGGACAGAAGACAGTAGATCCTACAGCAAAAACAGTTTTAATATATGCGCATTACGACGTGATGCCCGCAGAGCCGTTAGAACTGTGGAAAAGTGAACCTTTTGAACCGGAAATACGTGATGAACACATCTGGGCACGCGGTGCGGATGATGACAAAGGGCAAGCATTCATCCAAGTGAAAGCTTTCGAATACCTTGTGAAGCACGGTATGTTGAAGAACAATGTCAAGTTCATTTTCGAGGGTGAAGAAGAAATAGGTTCACCCAGTCTGGAATCTTTCTGTGAAGATCATAAAGAACTATTAAAAGCCGATGTCATTCTCGTATCGGACACCAGTATGCTGGGGGCGGACTTACCCTCACTCACTACAGGACTCCGCGGACTGGCATACTGGGAAATAGAAGTAACCGGACCTAACCGCGACCTGCATTCAGGACATTTCGGCGGCGCTGTTGCCAATCCTATCAACGTACTATGCGGCATGATTGCCAAAGTGGTAGATGCGGATGGACGTATCACGGTACCCGGTTTCTACGATGACGTAGAAGAAGTGCCGCAGGCAGAACGTGATATGATTGCACACATTCCGTTTAATGAAGAAAAGTACAAAAACGCTATTGGCGTAAAAGAACTGTTCGGAGAAAAAGGTTACAGTACGCTGGAGCGTAACAGTTGTCGCCCTTCATTCGACGTTTGCGGCATCTGGGGTGGATATACCGGTGAAGGTTCTAAAACAGTACTTCCATCCAAAGCTACAGCAAAAGTATCCTGCCGTCTGGTTCCGCATCAGGACCACCACAAGATTTCACAAGTGTTTGCCGATTATATTCGGAGTATTGCTCCGGATACGGTACAAGTGAAGGTAACACCGATGCACGGAGGACAAGGTTATGTATGTCCTATCAGCCTGCCTGCCTATCAGGCCGCTGAGAAAGGTTTTGAAAAAGCATTCGGAAAAAAGCCACTGGCTGTGCGACGCGGAGGAAGTATCCCTATCATTTCAACGTTCGAACAGGTGCTTGGCATTAAGACAGTGCTCATGGGGTTTGGATTAGAATCAAATGCCATCCACTCACCCAACGAAAACTTCCCGCTCGATATTTTCAGAAAAGGTATTGAAGCGGTGGTGGAATTTCATATTAGCTTGTAGCTCGTAGCTGCAACTCATTGATACGTCGTCCTCAACACCTTGAACTCTGTACGACGGTTAATCGCATTACAAATCTCCTGCTGTTCCGGTGGGAGATTTTTTATAAACTCTTCTGTCAACACATCTCCCTCTTTCAGGAAAGGTGCTGATTTCAGCGTAAACTTGGTCACTGTTTTAGGTTGCTGTTCACCATATCCTTTCGGTGTAAGACGTTCCGGATCAATCCCTCCCTTAATAAGATAGCGTACAACAGACTCTGCACGGCGTTGCGAAAGACGAAGATTATAATCGTCATTTCCTTTATAATCACAATGCGCAGAAAGTTCGATAGTAACATTCGGATTGTCATTCAACAACTCTATCAGTTCATCTAGAGCCACTGTAGATTCTGATGTCAGATCAGCCTTATCAAACTCATAAAAAATATTCTCTATCAGTACAGGGCGGGTAATGGAAGATAGCGGAAACTCAAGTTCATAGAGGCGATCCTCATTAATATTTTCCGTTGCCATTTCTTCTTTGTCATTCAAATAACCACGGCAGGAAGCCAGCAGGGCATAACGGCATCCCGGTGCGAGCTCTTGAGTGAAAGTACCGTCTTTCTTCACGTTTATCTTTAAATAAGTACCGTCATCCCCCACCAAAGTGACAAGCGCATCAGAGAGCGCATCTCCCTCCTTATCGTACACCAATCCTTTCAAGACATGATGTACCTCAGGAAACTCAAAACTATAAATATGATCCCAACCACGGGCATCTCCACGGTTAGAAGAAAAGAAACCCCGATTGGGAGCACCAGGCTCAAAAGTCATACCGAAATCGTCACCCTGTGAATTCACCGGAAACTGCATATTTTCAATACGCCATCGCCCCGTCAGGCTGTCTGTTATAGCACGGAATATATCCAGCCCTCCCATACCAGGATGTCCGGTAGAAGAGAAATACAAAGTACCATCCGGCGAAAAGGTAGGAAACATCTCATCAGCAGAGGTGTTTATTTCAGGTCCCAGATTGTCGACATAGCCGAAACCATCGCGGGTTATGTTGATACGCCACAAGTCCAACCCTCCCTGCCCACCGGGCATATCAGATACAAAATAAAGATAATCACCCGCAGGAGACAACACCGGATGAGCAACAGAAGAAAGCGTATCATTCAGAATTGCACATTTCTGAGGAGCTCCCCACTCTGCTCCGGCACGCTGAGAAACATAAATCTCGGCATAAGCTGGTGCATTGGGCAAGGTCCGGCAGCGAGTAAAATACATTGTTTTACCATCCGACGAAAAAGAGCAGGCACCCTCTTCAAACTCACTATTCACTTCCGAAGCAAGCGGTTCAGGCTTCTGCCATTGTTTCTTTTCATTCCGTTTAGAATGAAATATATCAGCACTCTTCATCCCGGTAATACCGTTCAGGTCAGTACCTTTCGCTTCATTACGGGTAGAGGTGAAATACAAGATATCGGGATCATCTCCCGCATACATAGGAGAATAATCGCTACGGCGGGAAACAAGAATAGGCACCCGTTTTACAATATACCGGGTAGGCTTCTTTTTCCATTCCTGCGCCAGACGACAAGAGGTGAGTCCGATTTGTGTCAGAGAGTCTTTACGTTCTTTCCCGGTAGGCAAGGTCTGTGCGTAAGCAAGGTAATTCTCATAATAAGGTATAGCCGCTGCATACTCACCATTCTTACGGAGCATTTCCGCCAGATAAAAATGAGAGAGAGTATCCGGATAACGATAACGGACAGCATTCATATAAGCGCCTTTAGCCTTCAATGTATAATTGATGCGACGGTAACAATCGCCTTGTTTATAGGCCAGTATGCCCCGTTGCGAACGATCTTTCGGAGAAGTACGGGTATAGGCGGTTTTATAATGACGGGCAGCATCAAAGTATTCACCACGAGCATAGCTTTGCTCTGCATGGCGCAAACTCCGTCCCACTCCACAGGAAGTGAGAAGTAAACCGACAGAAAGAAAAAAGAAAAGAAAACGCCTATATAATCTCATGCTCCATTACTTTTCATAGCTCATTCTAATAAACTGAAAAATCGGCAGATTATTGTATCTTTCATTCCGAACCAAACGCCTGACGAAACGTACATCCGTTCTTCCATTCAGAGCAACCATAAGCGGTTTTACCTTTAATAATGGTTCCTTTGCCGCACAACGGACAAACTTGTCCCTCAACAGAATCTGTTTGGGCAGAATCTGTTTGAGTTGCATCTGTCTGAATATTCCCTGGCTGCGAAGCACCATCAACCGGTGTGACAGATTTAGCTTCAGCAGCCTTTTTCCGCGGTTTACTCTGACGCTTAGGCTTCGAAGCATCTTTTTCTTTAGCAGCTTTCCCGTTCTTACCGTCGGCAGTCGCTTCCTGCACAGCCTGTACAATTGTAATATGCCGGTTACTGTTATCCGAAAGCACGCTCATCACAACTTCGGAAACCATCTGTTTCAGTTCCTCAAGAAATTGTGCAGCATTATATGTTTTCTTTTCAATCTCCCGGAGCTTCTTTTCCCAGATACCCGTCAGTTCGGCAGACTTCAGCAGTTCTTCATGGATAATCTGAATAAGTTCGACGCCTGTGGGTGTAGCAATCAGGTTTTTCTTTTCCTTGCGGATATAATTGCGTTTGAACAAAGTCTCAATAATTGCTGCACGCGTAGACGGCCTGCCGATGCCATTCTCTTTCAGGGCATCCCGCAATTCATCGTTATCCACCAGTTTACCTGCGGTTTCCATGGCACGCAACAAGGTAGCCTCTGTATAAGGACGAGGCGGCTGCGTCCACTTCTCATATAAATCAGGCACATGGGGTCCGCTTTCACCTTTCACAAAAGCAGGTAATACATTCTCTTCCTCTCCCGGGTCTTTTTCTTCTTGCGACTGTGCCCCCGGAGTTCCGAATATAACTCTCCATCCCGGTTCCAGAATCTGCTTACCGGTAGTCTTGAATTCAATCTCTTCAACTACCCCCAACACCGTAGTAGTGGCAAACTTACAATCCGGATAAAACACTGCAATAAAACGACGCGCTATCAGATCGAAAACGCGACGTTCCATATCCGTCAGGTTCTGCGGATATTGCCCTGTAGGGATAATAGCATGGTGATCCGTTACCTTTGAATTATCAAAAACTTTTTTGGATTTCAGCAAAGTAGTGCCATCCAAAGATGTCGTAAACGTAGCGTAGTCACGCAGTCCTTTCAGAATGCCCGGACATTTCGGGTAGATATCATCACTTAGGTAAGTGGTATCTACACGCGGGTAGGTAGCCACCTTCTTCTCATATAATGACTGAATAATTTTCAGAGTTTCATCAGCAGAATAAGCAAACTTCTTATTACATTCCACCTGTAGGGAAGTCAAATCAAAAAGACGGGGGGGAGCTTCCTTTCCTTCTTTCTTGGTTACATTGGTAATGGCAAAAGGAGAATTCCGTATTTGTTCCAGCAATGCCGCCCCTTGCTCTTGGCTGGCAATAGGATCAATACCCCGGTTTTCTTCTTCCTTTTTGGGCTTCTTCCCGGCAGCGATAGCTTCCTTATTCTTTTCAGCTTCCAGAATCAGCTCTTCCTCACTTTTCCGGATTATGGCAGAAAACGTTGTATCACGATATACAGTCTTCAATTCCCAATATTGTTTGGGTACAAAATTCGCTATTTCCAACTGCCGGTTTACAATGAGTGCCAACGTTGGCGTCTGCACACGACCAATGGAAAGTACCTGTTTATTCTGTCCATACTTCATTGTATAGAGACGGGTTGCATTCATTCCGAGCAACCAGTCGCCAATAGCCCGGCTCAGTCCGGCTTCATAGAGCGGTTGAAACTCTTTCTGATCCTTCAGTTTGGCAAAACCTTCACGAATGGCTTCTTCCGTCAACGATGAAATCCACAACCGCTTTACCGGACAGCGTGCACCGGCTTTCTGCATCACCCAACGCTGAATTAACTCTCCCTCTTGCCCGGCATCACCACAATTTATAATCATGTCGGCTTTCTGCATGAGGGTTTCTATCGTATGGAATTGCTTCTCGTAAGTAGGATTACTGATTAGTTTTATTCCGAAACGGGGCGGTATCATGGGCAGACTTCCCAGGCTCCATGATTTCCAGTTCGGGGTATATTCATGCGGTTCTTTGAGTGTACAGAGGTGACCGAAAGTCCAGGTAACCTGGTATCCGTTCCCTTCGATGTATCCGTCTCTCCTGTCTTTCGCTCCTAATACATCAGCAATGTCACGCGCCACAGAGGGCTTTTCGGCAATACAAACTATCATTCATCTCTTTTTTAGTCGGGCAAAAGTAGTATAAATCGAAAGCAGAAGCAAATTTATTTGCACTATGCTAAGATACAGCCCATTTTCGGGAAGCAAAGGTACAAAAAAGAGATGAATGATAAAAAATGAATTAATCTTTAAAGAATAATTTCTTCCTCAGTACATTTGTACCATTGGTTGCAATAACGATATAGAAACCTTTTTGCATACCTGATAATTCCAGAAAATTAGCGTTGGTATCTTGCAAAAGCAGGCGTCGGCCGGACAAGTCAACGATCTCGATCCGGGTACTCATATCATTCCCTAAGCCACTCCAGGACAATTGGCCGTTGTAGTAAAACATTTCTGCCGCAGACGAGGAAGCATCCGGTAAAATACCGGTTGAAGGATCATCTACGCAAGCGGCATAAAGTTCATGAATCGACCAGTAATTACCCTTAGTTCCCGTTTGCACAATCTTGAATTTTGAAGTTTCTTCCGCCGGGAAAGAGATAATTTGTACTGATCCCGCATTCTTACCCGAAGCAACAAGTTTCCATGTGTCGCCTTCATCGGTACTCAGATACAATTCATAACCTGCCGGACCATCATTCGGACTCTTCGATGTGTCCAGAATAATCCGGTTCAGTTTCTGTGCCGCTCCCATGTCCACCATCACCCACTGTCCGGCTTGCTGCGAAGCGCTTGTATCCCAACGTGTGGAGGCATCATCATCAATGGCTTTACCCGCATTTGAATTGTTCGTACTGGCCGTGATCTTCCATTTCAGACGATTTAACAGTGCATCCGTAGTAGTGAAAACAGGTGCAATCGTCAAGTTATTCTCCCACACAGCTATCTTATCAATAGTTCCGGCAGCCACATCGGTTACAGTAGACGTAACAGAAGCCTGCTTCTCGTGTCCTTCGCTAATGAAGGCAGCCTCGTCTTTCATATTTACGACAGCATTGTGTAAAACGATAGTACCTGTAGTCTTGGGAAAGTTCATGAAGGAAGTCCCTCCGGACGTACTGAAGTTCACCAGATTCAGATTCATTTTTCCACTTTCCACAACGACACCATGCTTGGCACTTCCCCAGAAATCCGCACCAAAAAGAGTTACCTCACCCGAAAAGCCTGCACGAGTAGTCAGAAAGCGGGTTTCTGTATATGTGTTACTTTGATCCTCAAGGGCTACAACCTGAGAATTAATCATATCAAAGCCAGCCGGATCGAGCGCCTCGTAAACCACGGAATTCCAGGAACCATCAATACCCAATCCAAGGGAGCAACCCGATGCGGCTTTACCCTGATCGGCTTGAAAGACGATGCCCTCGAAACCACCATAGTGGAAGTCATTGTACAAAATCTGATTACGGCAATCGCCCACGGTGATGAAACGTAATTCTGTCTGATTCTGCCAATAAGCCTTGTCCTGATCTGCTTTTGCACTGTTGGGCCATGAACCAAACTTTGTTTCTTCTCCACAAGCATACACTATCGTATTGAACTGCATATTGCAGACCCGCCCACCTTCTGAACCGCCACCGATGCGGATTGCATTCATAAAAACATGTCCTGCCAGATAATCGACATAATGATTGTCACATTTATAAGTAAACAAATCCAGACCGTTGTATGCAGCACGCAAACCTACATTCACTACATACACATCCTTTCCCAGCGCCTGAATACAATAAGGATATTCAGTTACAGTAGGCAATGCGGAAGATACCTGCTCGGGATAGTCAAACGACAATCCACGCACGCCACTACCTGCTGAGAGTTTCAGGAAAGCCTCTCCTTGTACCTGTCCGCGCCCTGCATAGACTTCAAGAATACTGCCATGCCCACGTGGAATAGTAGCAAAATCAGAAGCGCCCCGCAGTTCCACACCTGTAGGAACTGTCAGATTCCCCAGCACTTTATAACGCCCGCCGGGCAGATATACAATACCTCCACCTTCACTGGCAGCCTTATCCAATGCCTTCTGAATAGCTTCCGTGTTATCCTTAGCCATCTCCAGTCCCGAACGGATATCTATTTGAAGCCACATACTGGTTGAGCTGGCAGTAAATGGTACCACAAAGGGTTCGGCTCCAAAGTCAAGTACATTATACAACGCCATACGCAAAGGCTTGGTTTCCGGTACTTTCATTTCCGGGAACTCCGGCAAAGGCTTCATCTCTACAGGCGTATGATCAATGCGGCATTCAAAGAGGGATTGATTATTGATATCCGCTTTCTTCGCAAAACGATTACCTGTAAGGATTGCACGGGCATCAGAACCAATATATACTTGCGGCGCGTCATTATTAAAGTCTGTATCCGAAACGATGAGATCACCTCCCAAACCTTTTACTTCCCCCTTATTGACAGTACACTGCTGCATCATCAATTTAGAAGAAATGCCTTGTTCCAGCAATACTGCCGCATCCGAGGCAGATATTTCACACCCATAGAACTGTACCGGTCCAGTACTGGCGGATGTCACTACCACACCTTTTTCGCAATCTTCAATGTGGGCCCGTGTAAACATGATACCTGCCGATGAAGTACCATCCACATAAATGCCCGTCTCGCAGTTCCGCAAATTGAACTCATAATTATGTCCGTTAGGTGCACCGTCTCCTCCTACGCAAAGTCCGGTACTAAAACCTTTATTATAGCCTTCAATATCCACATAGCATGTATACGACCAGTCGTTACGACGCATCACAATGCCTGTTCCATGCTTATAGATCCAGTCAGCATAGGCTTCACCTGCCTGCGGCGCTCCTTCCAGACCGGAGTCCGCCCAATAATCGGGTGAGAAATGTATCCACTCAAAACGCCCTACATCGGCTATATGGTCAATCTCGATACCACGTGACAGCGGAGTGCCATACACATCATAGATATTGGGACAACCGCCCCCGTTTTTCCTCGACAGCACGATGCCGCTATAAGAATTCACCAATGTCACATGACGCACATTGCAGTAATCGTTTCCCCATACGCCCTCACGCCCGTACAAGATAGTGGGCGGATAAGGTTTTATATTATCAGGATCCTGGTGCGGATACCAGATAGTAAGGTGTGTCAATGCAGTAGACGGTTCCATCGTGATAAATGCACCGGATTCTGTCTCAGATCCACTTTGCGTATCCACCATCAGGATGGTTCCTTCCACTGGCTTGCCTTTCACCGGCCGTTTCCATTCTCCACGCATCGTAACACCGGTAGGAATGAACAACTTTCCGGAAATACGATAACGACCAGCCGGAACAAACAATACACCACCACGGCGATTTTCGCCTAATTTAGTCAATGCCGTCTGGAAAGCATCCAACGAATTTTTCACACCCGTAGGATCGGCATTAAAGTCAGTAGTCACAGTATAGGTAGCCACCCCTACATCTTCTGCCGGATATTCATCCGACGCGATTAATTTCCAGTTACCGGGTTTATCAGCAGACTGCGATCTTACACCCAAAGCCAATAAGGCTAACAAACTAAAAAGTAGTAATTTCTTCATGCGATATTATTATTAGATTATGGTTCTTCTATAAGCAAGAATAATAGCGCAAAGATGTGGTGGGACAGTTAATAAGAGAATTAATCTGGAATTAAAAACAAACTAATTTTCGTGTACACCGCTTAAAAACAAAAAAGCAGGGTGTTTTTTAACACCCTGCCTCTCTAAAATTATCGAAATTATCAATAAAAGCTTTATTCTTCGTCCATCATGATTTCCAGAATCTGGCAAGCAGCCTTGGCAACCGGAGTACCAGGACCAAAGATAGCAGCTACACCGGCCTTATAGAGGAAATCATAATCCTGTGCAGGAATTACACCACCGGCAATTACGATGATATCCTCACGACCTAATTTCTTCAACTCTTCGATGATCTGCGGAACCAGTGTCTTATGTCCGGCAGCCAGTGAAGATACGCCCACTACGTGAACGTCATTTTCAACAGCCTCGCGGGCAGCTTCGGCAGGTGTCTGGAACAACGGTCCCATATCCACATCGAAACCACAGTCGGCATATCCGGTAGCTACAACCTTAGCACCACGGTCGTGACCGTCCTGACCCATCTTGGCAACCATAATACGGGGCTGACGTCCCTCTTTCTTCGCAAACTTTTCAGTCAACTCGCAAGCACGCTTGAAGTCACTGTCATTCTTACTTTCTGATGAATACACGCCTGATATAGTTCTTATTATTGCTTTATAACGTCCTACAATCTTTTCGCAAGCATAAGAGATTTCTCCCAATGTAGCGCGAACACGGGCAGCTTCCACTGCCAATTCCAGCAAGTTGCCTTCCTTGGTTTCCACGCATTTGGTGATAGCCTCCAATGCTTTCTGCACTTCAGCCTCATTACGTCCTTCTTTCAGACGCTTCAGGTTCTCAATCTGTTCCAGACGAACTGCTGTATTGTCGATTTCAAGGATATCAATCGGAGCTTCTTTCTCCAAGCGATACTTGTTCACACCAACGATAGTCTGAGAACCGGAGTCGATACGGGCCTGCGTACGTGCAGCAGCTTCTTCGATACGCATCTTAGGAATACCGGTTTCGATAGCTTTCGCCATACCACCCAATTTTTCAACTTCCTGAATGAGTTCCCAAGCCTTGTGAGCCAGTTCGTTTGTCAGAGACTCTACATAGTAAGAACCACCCCACGGGTCAACATTCTTGCAGATGTAAGTTTCTTCCTGAATATAAATCTGAGTGTTACGTGCGATACGTGCAGAGAAGTCCGTCGGCAATGCAATAGCCTCGTCAAGTGCATTGGTGTGCAAAGACTGAGTATGTCCCAGTGCAGCAGCCATGGCCTCGATACAAGTACGGCCAATATTGTTAAACGGATCTTGCTCGGTCAGTGACCAGCCCGAAGTCTGAGAGTGTGTACGCAGAGCCAGAGATTTCGGGTTCTTCGGATTGAACTGTTTCACAATCTTCGCCCAAAGCATACGTGCAGCACGCATCTTGGCAATTTCCATGAAGTGGTTTGTACCGATAGCCCAGAAGAAAGACAGACGCGGAGCAAAAGCATCAATATCAATACCCGCAGCTGTTCCGGCACGGAGGTATTCCAAACCGTCGGCCAACGTATAAGCCAACTCGATGTCCGCCGTAGCTCCCGCTTCCTGCATATGATAACCGGAGATAGAGATAGAGTTGAACTTCGGCATCTTCTGAGAAGTATATTCGAATATATCGGAAATAATCTTCATGGAGAATGCAGGCGGGTAAATATAGGTATTACGCACCATGAACTCTTTCAGAATATCATTCTGGATAGTACCGGCCATTTCTTCCAACTTAGCACCCTGTTCCAGGCCGGCATTAATATAAAACGCAAGAACCGGAAGCACAGCACCATTCATTGTCATGGACACGGACATCTTGTTCAAAGGAATACCATCGAAGAGAACCTTCATGTTTTCCAGTGAACAGATAGATACACCGGCTTTACCTACGTCACCTACCACACGTTCGTGGTCTGGATCGTAACCGCGGTGTGTAGCCAAGTCAAAGGCAACGGACAAACCTTTCTGTCCGGAAGCCAGGTTACGACGGTAGAATGCATTCGACTCTTCAGCAGTAGAGAATCCGGCATACTGACGGATTGTCCAGGGACGCAATGTGTACATCACAGAGTACGGACCACGCAGGTAAGGAGGCAAACCGGCAGCATATCCCAGATGTTCCATGCCTTCCAGGTCTTCCTTTGTATAAACAGGCTTCACTTCAATGTGTTCCGGCGTTTTCCAATCAGCATGGATGCCGTTAGCCTTTTGCCACTCAGCACCGTTTGCAGGCTGAAATGCGGCATATATATCTAAGTTCTTAAAATCTTTTCTCATCTTACTTCAAAAGTTTAGCGTTGAATTCCTTTAATGTTTCCAGCACGTTAACGCGAACATGGATAAAGTTCTCGATACCGACAGCCTTCAGTTCTTCCATGTTGGCAGGAGCACCGGCTACGATAAATATGGCACGGCCATCCAAAGCCTTGAAGGCAGGAACAGCATATTCTGCATATTCATCGTCACTCGAACACAATACCACGATGTCAGCTTTGGCAGCCATAGCGGCCTCTATACCGGCTTCCACTGTGGGGAAACCAAGGTTGTCAACCACCTCATATCCGGCACAAGCCAGGAAGTTGCAAGAGAACTGAGCACGTGCCTGACGCATAGCCAGGTTACCGATAGTCAACATAAATGCTTTCGGACGCTTACCGGAAGCTTCCGTTTCGAGACGCAACGCTTCAAATTCACTGGCAGCACGGTCGAAATTCAATGTCTGAACATCTTTTTCGCAAGTGTCATGACCACCGCAGCAGCAAGTAGCTTCAAGCGGTTTCTTCTCACCTGCCTTCTCATTGAAGTTCGGGAACTGATTGGTACCCAACAATACTTCGCGACGCTGGGCAACAGCTTTATGACGGGTCTTGTTACTTTCGTTCACAGCAGCCTGCACCTTACCAGCTTTTACTGCTGCATAGAAACCGCCTTCTTCTTCTACCGCAAGGAAGAGTTCCCATGCTTGTTTAGCGATGGATACAGTCAGGTTTTCAATATAATAAGAACCGGCAGCAGGGTCAATCACCTTATCAAAGTGAGACTCTTCTTTCAGCAACAACTGCTGATTGCGCGCCATACGTTCAGAGAATTCATCAGGAACCGCATACGTTTTGTCGAACGGGCTCACAGTCATTGAGTCCACACCGCCCAAAGCAGCACTCATAGCTTCTGTCTGCGTACGCAGCAAGTTCACATGAGCGTCGAACAAAGTAAGGTTGAATGTAGAAGTCTCAGCGTGAACACGCATCTTAGCAGCACATTTAGCTTCCGCATCATAAGAAGCCACAATGTTTGCCCACAACATACGGGCAGCACGGAACTTAGCTATTTCGAGGAAATAGTTGGAACTGATACCGAAATTGAATTTAATCTTCCTGGCAACTACAGCAGCAGGAACTCCGGCTTCAGTCAGTTGATTCAGATATTCATTACCCCAGGCAAGAGCATACCCCAATTCCTGATAGATATAAGAACCGGCATTATTCAGTGTCAGAGCCGTTACATTCAGTACACGGTATTCCGGCAGAGCATCGGTTGCTTCAATCAAGGCTTTGGTTGTTGCCAGCATATCGCCCTTTTCTTTACCTTTGGCCAGCATCTTGTCGAAGAAATCATAGCCGATAGAACCTTGCAATTTCGTCAGGTCATATTCTTTCTTCCGGAAGTAAGCTACCAGGATTTCCGCAAGTTTCACTACATGTCCCTGGCACGTGTAGAAGTTCAACTCTACACAATCAGCGCAGATACCTTCGAGCAATGTCTCGATGTATTCGGCATTGAGTTCTTTCGCCTTCACACGGAACGCCAGTGAATCTACGCCTTTATTCAGAATATCCAGCGCTTTTGTGTTAGCTTCCTTCGGGCATTCCACCTTGATTTCCTGGCGTACCAGCCATTCGTTGTTGTCTTTCTTGGTGCCTCTGAGATAAGGGAATTCACCGGGAAGTGCATCCGTCGTTTTCAGTCCTTCGAGGTCTTCCATGCGATAGAAAGGTTTCACCTTGAATCCTTCGTTTGTTTTCCAAACGAGTTTCTTCTCAAAATCAGCGCCTTTCAGGTCGGCTGTAACTTTGTCCATCCACTGTTCGGTGGTGGTGGGAGCAAAGTCTGAGAAGAGTTTTTCTTTACTGTCTGCCATAGTTTATTTTATAATTAAAAAGATAATGAGTAATCTCTTCACTTGCCTATTTGTCTAAAATAGGACTTGCAAATATACTCAATAACTTAATAACACAAGGTTTTTTAAGTAAAATTCGCATGAAGATATGACATTCTGGAAGCATGATTTCCGTATGTATATGCATGATTGCAAAGTGCACCTTACATTTTAGAGTAAAAACTTATATTCAAGTATACTACTCAATTATCCTCTGCCCATGCCTGTACTCAAAAGAAAAACTCCCGGAAACCCTTTGCTACCTCCCTTTTAATGCCTACCTTTGCGCGAAATTTAATAAGCAAATAAAAAAGATAAACAAAAGTAACTATGGATTGGTTAGAGAGTTTGTTATGGGACCCTGCCTCCGTCGCCCATATCGTATGCTTGTATGCATTCGTAATATCTGTCGGCGTGCTTTTGGGCAAGATCAAGATTTTCGGGATATCGCTGGGAGTCACATTTGTACTTTTCACTGGTATCCTGATGGGACATTTCGGCTTTACGGGTGAGACACACATTCTGCACTTCATCCGCGAATTCGGATTAATTCTATTCGTATTCTGTATCGGTCTGCAAGTAGGACCGTCGTTCTTCTCTTCCTTTAAGAAAGGAGGCATGACACTGAATATGCTTGCAGTAGGTATAGTTGTACTGAATATTGCAGTAGCTTTGGGCATTTACTTCATCGACGGAGGAATCGACCTCCCCATGATAGTAGGTATCCTTTACGGTGCAGTCACCAATACTCCGGGTTTGGGTGCCGCACAGGAAGCATTGAATCAACTGAACTACACGGGTGATCCCATCGCATTGGGATACGCCTGCGCTTATCCGCTCGGTGTTGTCGGTATCATCGGTTCTATTATTGCTATCCGCTACATCTGCCGGGTGAACCTGAAAAAGGAAGAAGACGAACTCTCTACACAGACTTCTGATATGAAGCACATGCCGCACATGTTGCATCTGGAAGTTCGCAATGAATCTATCGATGGAAAGAAGCTCCTCCAGATCAAAGAGTTTATGGGACGTCCTTTTGTATGTTCACGCATACGCCACGATGGACACGTCAGCATCCCCAACCAAGATACGGAATTTCATATCGGAGACCAGGTATTCATCGTATGCTCCGAGGAAGATGCCGAAGCGGTAATCGCTTTTATCGGTAAAGAAATTCAAGTGGACTGGGAAAAACAAGATATGCCAATGGTTTCACGCCGCATATTGGTGACTAAGTCCGAAATCAACGGTAAGAAACTGGGTAGCCTGCATTTTCGTAGCATGTATGGAGTGAATGTAACCCGCATCAACCGTTCCGGTATGGATTTGTTTGCCGATCCGAATCTGATATTGCAGGTAGGTGACCGCGTTATGGTCGTGGGTCAGCAAGATGCTGTAGAACGGGTTGCCGGTGTATTGGGCAACCAGTTGAAGCGTCTGGATACACCGAACATTGTGACTATCTTCGTGGGTATTTTCCTGGGTATTCTGCTAGGTAGTCTTCCTATCGCTTTCCCGGGCATACCTACTCCGGTAAAACTCGGTTTGGCCGGTGGTCCGTTGGTGGTTGCTATTCTTATCGGACGGTTCGGACATAAATTGAAGCTGGTGACTTATACAACCATGAGTGCTAATCTGATGCTGCGCGAGATCGGTATTGTACTTTTCCTTGCCAGTGTAGGCATCGAAGCCGGTGAACACTTTGTACAGACCGTAGTAGAAGGTTCCGGACTATCATATGTAGGCTATGGTTTCCTGATTACCGTAATTCCTTTGCTGATTATCGGTATGATTGCCCGCTTTTATTGCAAAGTGAACTATTTCACTTTAATGGGATTAATTGCAGGTAGTAATACCGACCCTCCTGCACTAGCGTATGCCAACCAGGCATCCGGTAACGATGCTCCGGCAGTAGGCTATTCTACGGTTTATCCGCTGACAATGTTCCTGCGTATTCTGGCGGGACAAATGATATTGCTGACAATGATGTAATACAAGTTGCATTTTAGCAAAAAGAGAGGTCATGTTCGCATGACCTCTCTTTTTTAATTTCACCAGATTATAAACAACTCCGCTTCACTTGATTTTGAGTTTCACAAACTCCTCCACAAAATCTATTGTCTTCTCAATTCCCAGCACCGAAGAATCAATGCAGAGATGATAAGTTGCCGCAGCTCCCCATGTCTTGTAACTATAATAATTGTAGTACTCCGAACGTTTTTTATCTGCCTTGCTCATCATATTTTCCGCCTCTTCTTCCGAAATGTGATGCATAGCGCAAAGACGAGCAACACGTGCCTCATGCGAGGCAGAAATAAAAATATTGGCGCAACGGGGATGCTCCCGGAGAATATAATCGGCACAACGGCCTACAAAAAGACAGGACTTCTCAGAGGCCAGCTGACGGATCACATCACTCTGCACTTTGAAAAGCGCGTCATTACTAAGACAATTTTGGGTAGGTAAAGCGCCATCTCCCACAAAAGGGAAACGCATACCGAAAAGTCCGCCGATGATTCCCTGCGAAGCACGCTCATCAGCTTTCTCAAAAAATTCACGACAGAGGCCACTCTCCTTGGAAGCCAGAGTTATCAACTCCTTATCATAGAAATCGATGCCCAAGCGGGCTGCCAACTTCTCCCCTATCTCCTTTCCGCCGCTTCCCAATTGGCGACCGATGTTCACAACGAATTTCTTATTCATAGCTTCAATCTAAATATTGGTTTACTGATAGCAAAAGTAAGGATTTATAGGAAAGAAACCAAAAAAGTCACACGTTTTTCGCCCTATCCTTCCGCTCTCTTGAATTTACGGAACTGCCTTACCAACATTACCAGCGCTACCAGGCTGGCAAGTAAATCGGAGAATGGCATACTATACCACACACCTGCCGCACCGAAAAAACGGGGCAGGATTATCAATGCCGGAAGCAGGAAAAGCATCTGGCGCGTAAGAGAAAGGAAAATAGCCTTACTGGCCATTCCGATACTCTGGAAGAAATTAGATGTCACCATCTGGAAACCGATAATAGGGAAAAACATCACTACGACCCGCAAACCACGTGCCGAGATTGCTATCAATTCCTCATCAGAAGTAAATATAGAAACTACCAGCTCAGGTATAAGCATTCCCATCAGAAAACCGGAAGTAGTGACAACTGTTGCAAAGATGATTGTCAGTTTCAACACCCGGGAAACGCGCGCGTATTGCTGGGCACCAAAGTTATATCCAGCAATGGGCTGCATACCTTGATTCAGTCCCATCACAATCATCACAAATATAAATACCAGTCGATTGACAATGCCGAATGCACCGATGGATAAATCTCCTCCATAGCGCTTCAGCCCTTGATTGATAACAATCACAATAAAACATGCCGCCAGATTCATGAGGAAAGGAGACATACCGATAGCAAGCGAATCTATCACAATCTTACGACGCAAGCGGAAAATGCCGCGGTGAAAGTGCAAGAGTTCGTCTTTATTGCTGAATATCTTGAATTGCCACAGTAATGAAATGACCTGGGCAATGATAGTGGCAATAGCGGCTCCACGGATACCCCAACCGAAGCCATAAATAAATAGAGGGTCAAGTATCGTGTTGATAACAACCGTAGCAATAGTGGCATACATCGCTTTCTGCGGATGTCCGGAAGAACGCAACACAGCATTCAAGCCCAGATAAAGGTGGGTGACGACATTGCCAAGTAAAATGATCTGCATATATTCGCGGGCGTACTTCACCGTCTCATCACTACCGCCGAAAAAGTAAAGGATGGGATCGAGAAATATCATCGTCACTACCGTAAATGCTAATCCCAGCACTATATTCAGGACAAGCACATTACCTAATATCCGTTGAGCCGTATCATAGTCTTTCTGCCCTAACTTTACAGAAACCAGCGTAGAAGCGCCCACTCCCACCAACGAACCGAACGCTGCTGCAAGATTCATCAGAGGAAAAGTAAGTGCCAGTCCCGAAATAGCCATTGTGCCCACTCCGTGACCGATAAAAATGCTGTCCACCATATTATATAAGGAAGATGCCGTCATGGCGATAATTGCCGGCACTGCATATTGCATCAGTAGTTTTCCAATCTTTTCTGTTCCCAACGCTGTGGGTGCCTTTTGTCCTGTCATACCTATTTCTTTATTTTCAGGGCGCAAAGGTACTCATTTTCCCGCAAGCAAACAAAAGAAGACGAGAAATAGATTATTTGTAGTGTTATTTCTTCAAGAGGTATATCATGCTAATTTCGGCTATTATGGTTCAATAGATATCACCGATTTGATTATACAAGAAGTTATGCAAAACAACTAATACACTATATATCAAGCAAATAAATTTCAATCAAATACAATAATAAAAAAAAATGGGGTTCATTCGGGTTCATTTGGGTTCAAGGTTCACTATGAACCCTACGTGCCACGTATTTATGTGGGAAAAAAGCTGTTTTTGTAATATAATAAGAACTATTTATAGACCATCTTCGCACCCATTCATCTTCGTATCCCGACAGAGTATAGTCAGAACATTTGCAATACAGTATTATTTTCGTACATTACATAATAAATGGGAGTGAACCTACACCCCCAAAAACACATATTATCCACAAAATCAAAAAGCAATTAATACACTCATTATCTGATGATTAATAAAAATTTCAGAAATTTCATACTGACAGATAGGGTTCATAGTGAACCTTGACCCCTGTGAACCCTGCGCAACAGTAAAACGATGTTACAATAAACAAATATGGATACAATATCATCCCCCTATCATCTATCCCACTAAAAAATCAACTATTAAAAGAGCAAACAAAATTATAGCAAGAGGGAACAAAACTATTGCAGAAGCAAATGAATACCCATGAAGCCCGCTGGAGAGTGTTAAAGTCCCGGTTCAGAGATGATTTTACTAAAATAGAATACGATTTTCATACCTCCGGAAAAGATTCGCGCTTACATTTGTCCCTCAAATACGGAAATACATGAAAACTCTATCTTATCACCACTTTATTTTTCTGTTGGCCGGACTTCTTTTTGCAAGTACCGTAAATGCCCAGACAGCCTATATGCACGGTTCTACTTATGAAGAACGCGGTCATTCACTCATCGACCAGATGTTACAGACCCAACCGGTAGACAACGGTAACATAAAATATGTGTCGCCTTTCTACTTCGCCCGCTTATGGCGTGACTGTGAAAAGGAAAAAGCCATAGAAAAACTAACCAAAATGTATCAATATCAACTGGACCATGTGGAAGCGTTCTATAACTCCGGCTCAGATATGGATTTCTTTGCCCATGCCACCATGCACGGCTACATGCTCACCAAAGAAAAAATGCCGGACTCGCTGCGAGAAAAGATTAAAGCCTTCATGAAAATAGGCAAATATACCAGAGATAACGGTACGCTGAACATGAAACTCATGCATCAGACCAGCGGATTGCTCTGCGCCGAAGAATGGCCCGACTTTACAGATGCCGACGGCAAAACCTCCGTCCAGCTAAAAGAATTCCTGCATGACAGGATCGTACATACATTAAAGCAATTCATCACCCATAACTGTCCTGAAGCGGATGCTTTTACCTATCTGGGAACTAATCTTCAATATATCAGGATGCTTGCCGAATTCTCTAAAAACGAGGAGATACGTAAAAGCGCTTTAGCAGCTTACCACCATATCATAGCACAATTACTGTTACCCTGGAATCAAGGCCTGTATTGTGCCAATCCTCCCCGTTGTAAAGGTTGGAAAAATTTATATACGGGTAATTTGAGCACCGGTGTACAGATCGTTCAGCTAACCTGGCTATTCTACGGTAGCCCCGATGAACGTATCATCCTCCGTGAAGCTGCAAACAGAGACAATTTCGGCTGTTTCAACTTCTGGCTGGCCTACGAACGCACTGTAAAACCACTCCCTTTTCTGCAAGCTCTGAACAACTCGAAAAGCTATCCTTATGATTTCAAAGCTTTACGGATAGACAGCAAGCATTACTATTGCCGCTACACTTATCAAAGTCCGAATTACGGTTTATCCACCCAGACAGTGGAAGCTTTTCCTGAAAAACTGAAAGATTTCCAATACACCTACGCATTTAAAGAGACTAAGAACATACACCTTGTCTGGCAATCGGATAATTCGGAAGCATCCGTGTTCAGTGTGTGCCATGATAACCCCGAACGCCCTCAGATTTATCAGACACACTCCAACAAGCTGGGGTATGGGGAGAATCCTTATCACCGTGTCTTCGGATACGAAAAAAGTGCCATTGGCGTATATAATGTAGCAGAGAACTATATGAATATCCCCCATTTCTATCAGATGTACGTACCATTCAGCCGCAAGGGCATAAAAAAGAGAATGGTGAAGAAAATCAACGGGTTGCAATGGATATTGTGTCACACCGGTTCCATGATGTTCGCTTTTGCCACTCCGGAAGAATGGACTTTTGAGGTTTCCGGCGGCAAATATGATATAAAAGCACACGATGTTCTCATCCTGAAAGACAAGAAGCGTCGCAGAGGCTCCTGGGTACTGGAAACGACTGAAATCACCGAACAATACAAAGATGCCCGGGGAGATATGAAAGCTGAACTGGAGAATTTTGCCAACGATATCCGCAAAAAGGTAAAGTTTAACTGCTCCAGCGACTATGAAACGGGTGAAACTCCGGGAATTTCATATACCAACCTACAGGGAAACACACTGGAACTGACATTCTTTTCCCCCGAAACAGCCTATAGCGGACAGTATAAACTGAACGGAAATCCTGTAAAACTGAATACCGAATACATATCTCAAAGCAAATATATGAAGCAAAAAGCCAATAGTAACGTTCTTCTGTTCCACACCCCAGAAGGTATAAAAACCTGGAAATTGGAATAACGTACCAAAGTTGGGAAAAACAGTCGTTTGAGACCTTTTTTATAGGTTTTGAAACGATTTTCCATATCCCTTCCCACCCCATCGGCTACTTTTGCGAATGAAAAACAAACTTGCTTTATGCATATTTAAAGAAATTAATAGTATCTAAAAAATTTAATTTATGGAAAACAGAATCACACTCTCAAAACGTGTGGAAGGAAAATCCCGACTTTGGGTGACTTTACTCCTTCTATGCTTCTGTAGTTTTACTTGGGCACAAGTAAAAGTTACCGGCGTTGTAACAGACCCGTCGGGTGAAGCCATTATCGGTGCTAACATCGTAGAAAAAGGTGTACCGGGAAACGGCACGATCAGCGACATCGACGGAAACTTTACCTTAAATGTGAAAAGCAACAAGGCCACAGTAACCGTCTCTTTCATTGGCTACAAAGACAAAACAGTAGCTCTCAACGGAAGTACAAACCTGAAAGTTACATTGGAAGAAGATTCTCAGTCATTGGATGAAGTAGTGGTAGTGGGTTACGGTTCCGTGAAGAAAAGTAATCTGACGACTTCCGTATCCAAGATGACCTCCGAAGCCATTGAAGGACGTCCGGTCACCAATCTGAGTGATGCCCTCTCCGGTCAGCTGGCCGGTGTGCAAACCCAGACCAACAGTGGTATTCCGGGTGAAGAAATGCAAATTACCGTACGTGGTGTCAGTTCTATCAACGGTTCTTCCAATCCCCTCATTGTAGTGGATGGAGTCATCACCGAAAATATGAGCAATGTGAACCCGTCCGATGTAGCGTCTATCCAAGTATTGAAAGATGCGGCAGCCACTTCTATCTATGGTGCACGCGGTTCTGCCGGTGTAATCCTGATTGAGACCAAACAGGCTCAGAAAGGTGCTCCTGTTGTTAAATGGGAATCATACTTAGGTTTCCAGAACGCCGTAGGCCTGCCCGAAATGATGTCTCCTAAAGAATGGATGGCATACAACCTGTATCTGAAAAATGCGATGTGGCTGCAAAAAGACGGCAATAACACACTGGATACCCCCAATAAAGACCGTCCGAGCGGTGACCGCGTGAACCCGGACTGGCTGCTGAACCCTAATTCCGACACAGCCGACTGGACATTGCGTTCCGATCTTCCTCAGACTGATTGGGTTGACGCCATTCTCCAGACAGCTTTCACCCACAGTCACCAGGTATCGGTTTCCAGCAAAGGCGACAGATATTCTATCT
>NZ_EQ973489.1:383794-426003 GCF_000158035.1 Bacteroides cellulosilyticus DSM 14838 | reverse complement strand
ATGCTTCTGCCGGATACCTGAACCAGGAAGGTATCGTAAAACATACCGGATACGAACGTTTCAACTTCCGTATCAACGCTTCAATGAACATTAACAAACACATCAAGGCCGGTGTGAACTTTGCTCCTACCATTTCTTCACAGGACAGAGGTGAGTCTGAGGGTAAGGATAAAGTTATCATGACTGCCCTGACCATGATTCCTACTATCGGCATCAACGAAGGTACCCGCTCGCTGGGTTTCAGCAAATTCAGAAAGGATGACGTTAACCCATACGAACGCCTCAGACAGGTTACCGATAGCAGAAATATCAAGAATTTCGACGTTGCATCATGGGTAGAAGCGAATATCATCAAAGGACTGACTTTCAAGTCTATGTTCAACTATAGTTCTGAAAACCGCATCGATGAATATTTCCTCCCGCTCGACGTACAGAAAATGTCCGTAAAGAGCGCTACTGCTTCAAGCAAAGTGATCTCCGGCAGCCGCACCGGATGGCAAAATACATTGAGCTATGACTTTACTCTCTGGAAGAAACATCAGATGAATGTATTGTTAGGACAAAGTATAGAAAACCGCAGCATCTATACTGCCGATATGAAAGCTACCGACTTCCCGCTGGATAACGTTCCTACCTTGAACCAGGGAGCCACTCCGAGTCAGGCCAGCACCCTGAAGAATATTGTTCGTACGGCTTCTCTTTTCGGACGTTTAAGCTACAACTATGATGATAAATACTTAGTATCTGCATCTATGCGTCGTGACGGTTCTTCCCGTTTCGGTCCTTCCAATCGCTGGGCTACTTTCCCCTCCGTATCTGCCGGATGGAAAATCAACAGTGAAGAATTCATGAAAGACATAGAATTCATCTCCCTGTTAAAGCTCCGTGCTTCCTGGGGTATGTCCGGTAACGACCGTATCGGCTACAGTGACTATGTTTCTACCTTCACTACCGGAAATGTCGCTTACGGAAATACTTCACAAATAGCCATCTACCCGACTAACTATGCCAACTCGGATTTGAAATGGGAAACGACCAAAGCATTCGACTTCGGCTTCGACCTCTCCCTGTTCAAAAACCGCATACAGTTGAACGTAGACTATTACATCAACCGCACGGACGACTTGCTGTATAATTTGCAACTCCCCGCTGCTACCGGCTTCAACAGTATGCGCACAAATCTGGCTTCTATTGAGAACCGTGGTTGGGAAATTGACCTGACAACAACCAATATTAATACAAGATCATTCAAATGGTCGAGCACACTGAACCTTTCCGGAAACAAGAATAAGGTACTGGATTTAGGTGGAAACGATGAAATCATCACTGATGCATGGAACGCACAGTTCATCACGAAAGTAGGAGGTCCTATTTCTCAATTCTATACTTACCTCACAGACGGTTTGCTGACAGAAGCCGACTTCGAAGTAGGTGCTGACGGACGTTATAATCCTAACAAGCCATTGGTTCCTACCGTAAAAGGTAAGAAGCAGAGACCCGGTAACGTGAAATACGTAGACGTTGACGGAAGTGGTTCTATCGACAATGACGACAGAGTAGCTTACGGTTCAAACGAACCTGACGTGATGTTCGGTTTCACTAACAGATTTACTTATAAGGACTTCGAGTTGAGCATATTCCTGCGTGGACAGATTGGAGGTAATGTACTTTGGATTGGTGCCCGTAACCTGGATACCGGCGGTAAATATGGTGCCAACAACACACTGAGAAGATGGTTGCACTGCTACAAAGAAGATTATCCGAACGGTAACCCTATTCCTACTGAACTGGGTGTAGATATGTCATGGGATGGAAAAACACCGACTCCTTACGGTTTGGGTGACAACTCCGAGCAGGACGGACAATTGCACAGAACAGATTTGGAAATCTTTGACGCAACTTTCTTACGCATCCAGAATGTCAGCCTGGCCTACAATATGCCCAAGAAATGGCTGAATGCCTTGGGAATCAAAGCAGCCAAAATTTACGGAACAGTAGAAAACCTGCATACCTTTACCGATTATGTCGGCAACCCGGATACCAATAGCTACAGTACCAATCCGATGCTCAGAGGTGCAGATTACAATACTTATCCGTTGTCAAGAAAATATATATTTGGTGTAAACGTAACCTTTTAATCAGTAACGATCATGAAAATAATAACTAAAATAGTAGCCGTATGTTGCTTGTGGGGGCTATCCTCCTGCGACAGCTATCTGGACGTCAACCAACCGTCTATTTACACAGACCAGAGCTTATACAAGACTCCTGCTGATTGTGAAGCCTCCATTGCCGGAGTTTACTCACAATTACAGACTGTCTATAATCGTAACTATCTGGAAGCAATCGTATTGAGGGAAGACGCTATTAAAAACATGAACAATAACATCACCCGCTTCACGGATACTTCTACCGAAAAAACCTGGGAAACCGCATGGAAATCGCTCTGGGTACTGGTATCACGCAGCAATAAGATATTGGACAACATCGACCGGGTAGTCTTCTCTGATGAAGATCAGAAAAATCATATCAAAGGCGAGGCTTATGCCATGCGCGGACTGGCCTATCTGCAATTCGCCTGGTGCTGGGGAGGTTCTCCACTCATCACTACGGATCTTTCATTGGCCGAATTGCGTAAAGTGAAACGTTCTTCACAGGAAGAGACTTACCAACAAGCAATCAAGGACTTCGAACTGGCTTATGACCTGCTTCCCGAAAAAAGAAGCGGCACAGAAGTGGGACGTATTACCAAATATGCAATGGCCGGTATGCTGGGACGTACTTACCTGTATATGCATAATCCTGCAAAGGCAGTAGAGTGGTTGGAGCTGATAATTGCCAAAGAACCCGCTTTATATAAAATGGCCGACAACTATGAAGATTGTTTCGATGATAAATTCGACAACACATCCGAACGTGTCTGGGAAGTACAATACATGGGCGGTTCCACCGGTAAGGCTTTGGGTATCAGCCAAACGTTCAACAGTATGCTACTCGCTTCCAGTATCAATCTTGAAAAGGATGCTCCGTTCCTACATAATGTTACGTTCAAAGGTCCTTCCGGTACCGCTCAAGTTTCCGAGTCCATCTGGGGTGAAGGGGTTTATGAAGAAGGCGATATCCGCCGGGCCGCTACCATGGTGAACAACCTTTATTACGATAAAGATTACCAGCATGCTGACACTTACACAGCCCGTAAGTTTCTGAAGGCAACGCAGACGAAACCCGGTTCTTATGACGAATGGGGTAATAATATCTCTATTCTGCGTTACACGGATGTCAAGCTGATGTATGCCGAAGCTCTGAATGAAGTGGGCTATGCAGAGAATATCACTACAATCTTATCCATCATTAACGAAGTGCGCAAAAGAGCCGGACTGGAAGCCATCGATGCTACCAGACTGAACAGCAAGCAAGCTACATTCGATTACATCGTTCACGAACGTTTTATCGAGTTCTGTTACGAAGGACTTCGTTGGCCCGACCTGATTCGTTGGGGACTTGCCGAAGAAGCAATGAAGAAACACTTCTCTCTCAAAAACGAAGGCTTCAACACAGCTACCCAAACACCAATGTATGCAATGGAAAAACGTAATCTGCTGGCACCGATTCCACAATCTGAAATCAATGCCTATGGTGACGGAACAATCATGTGGCAAAATCCCGAATATTAAGATTCTGTCATAGAACAAAGGGAGTATACGTATGTTGGGCAAGCCGGAAAATCCGGTTTGCCCACTCTCTTATAATAAACCCTATCAAAAGAAATCCAGTATGATACAGAAATTGTCTGCCTCCATTTTTCTTTGCCTTTGGGGAATTGTTTCGGTGTATGGAAACCTGCATCCCGTGATAGACAAAGATCCGTTGTCCATAGCCGTCGAAGCCTTTGACAACCAGACCCACCCATATAGTAAAGAACGCATCCGAAAGGAAATTCAAAACCGCAATGTCCGTTGGACCACCCACCTGATGACCGCCGCCGGTACTTTCTATGAAGCCACCGGACAGAAACGATTTCTGGATATGTCCGAAGAGATTTTCAGGTGTGCCGTCACTGCCTGGGAAAAGGACGAACAGTTGATGCGGGGACGGGATGATTTCTTCTCTACCCGCAACGTGGCAGCCACCTACAAATTACTTAAAAAAGAAGGACGCCTGAAAGGAAACGAAGCCCGGAGAATTGTGATTCGTTTTGCCGACCTGCACTTCGAACCGCATTTCATTACCGATCATAATCAGGGACAGGAACGTGCTTTAGGCTTTACCAGAATGTATAACCTTTTTCCGGATGCTCCCAATGCAAACCTGTGGAAAGCCTATACAGATACGATGTGGAATTTCTGGTATGCCAATAAGGATGTGGACGAGACCGCTACTTTATATTCAGCCATCCACTTAAACGACATTATCACCATCGCACAGGAAAGCGGACGGACCGAATTGCTACAGACTCCCGAAATAGAACAATGGTTTTCACGCTATCTTCACCAACAGGCTCCCAGCGGTTACATGCCGGAATATGGAGATGACTTCTTCTTTGCCTATTTTGAATGGATCGTAGTCTTTGAAAAGATGGCCCGCCTGACAGGTAATGCAAGCTATCAGAAAGCTGCCCGCAAATTATATAAAACAGGACTTCCCAATTTACCCGAAAAATACACTAAACGAGGCTGGTTTCTACGGGATGCCTGCGAATGGGCTTCGATTGCGGAAATAGCCCTGTTACCGCCATTCATTCCAAAGACTTCTACCCCGGATTGGGGTGCCATGGTGACAACACGCACTAACCGGGAAGGACAAAGTGGTATACCGGACCAGCTATTGCTAACAGCTTCACACGTTCCGGGTACTCCTTTTGTCATGAGTGATCTTTATGCTGAAGGTTCTCACAAACATCCGAATCTGCGCGGAACCATCAATTATTTTGAAACCGACTGTTGCCCGCACTTTCACGGCGTGCAACGTCATGCTACGGATATGCGTCATGGCAACACCGTGATCCTGATGAAAGAAGAAAGCAATGGTTTCCCATTCGGTGAAGGCTCCAATCGCTGGCTGACCAACCGTTGGTTTACAGACTGGATTGACTTCAGCTCATCCACACATATATCAGAAAGTGATCCGCAAATGAGGGGATTTCAAAGCATCACTTTCCGCTTTCAGAATGGACAGCCGGGCGAAGTGATCTGCATTGATAAGGTTCGGCTACGAGGCAAGGCCGGAGAAAAGATTCTGCATGATTGCAACACATTGGATGCATGGGGAAACGGCGTAGAGCTTGCAGACAATGAGAAAGGCGGAAAGATGATACGTATTACTTTGAAAGATAACAGTATTCATTTTATTAATCTGAAAGTGGCGGCAGATTTCAGTTTGAATGATTACCGGTACATTGGTTGCGATTGGAAACATTACACGACTGATGACAGAATCAAATCTCCCATGAGTTTCAAGATTAGAGCCTACAACAAGATCAGAAAACCAGTGGAAGACTATGTACATGAAGAAGTGGGCGTGCTGTTCAATCCCAATATCGTGCGGACAGCCAAAGTTGTAAATAAAGGTAAAGACTCATACGGTGAAGTGATTCTGGACAATCACTGTGTCGATGGTTCTACTCTGCAACGACGCATGGTATTGACAGCCGAAGGTATCCTGATATTACAGGATCATCTGATTCCCGGTGAAGATACCGAAGGATACACGGCAGGCAGTATCTGGCAGTTATATCAAATGGATGAACGGGGTGAAAACTGGTTCAGTACTCACGGAGGGAAGAAAATATACAGGGACACTCCAAACGCAGGTCAACCGTGGAAAGACGCATCCGGTAATGAAATAGAGAAAAGGCAATTACTGGTCTATTTTGAAAAGCAGCCCGACCGCAGTTACGGATTTCAGAAACAAGAATATACGATACAACCCACCACAGTCTTCTCCAAGCAGTGTGTCACTCCATTCGAGCCTTTGACATTTGTTACTGTAATCGTGCCCTACAGCATAAAGGAAAAGGCCGCTGATATCGCACAGTCTTTATCCGCACGGACCCAGGATGGATACAGCACCGTTCAAATAAAAAACAACAAGGAAGAAATCACCGTTCAAATAAACATGAAAGGGAGTTGGAATGTATCCCGTAAATAGCCATATAAAAAGCGTTGACGCTTGCATGAATTGCATATTTTGCATTATCTTTAGGGGCTCAATTTATAACTTGAATTTTATGTTTCCGAAGATAATGCAGAATATCGCAAAGCATCTATTTATCTTGTTCATACTCTCATTAGGGTATATTAGCGCATCGGCACAGAACATTACGCTGAATAGCTACTCTGTAAAGGATGGATTATCAAACAGCACTGTAAAAGCTATCTGCCAGGACGATAAAGGTTATATTTGGATCGGTACCAAAAACGGTTTGAACCGGTTGGACGGTTACGAGATAAAGAACTATTATCACCTGCCCAGCAAAGAAGTCAAGCAGCCTAACGATATTGTGAGTATCACGCAACTATCGGACGGCCTCTTCTGGATCGGTACCTTCAGTGGAATCGTTCTCTTCGACCCCATGCAGGAAAAGTTTATCGATTTACAGGAGCGGTATACAGGAAAAGAATTTCCCTCGTCCGTGATTGTAGGCCTGCACGAAGATCCTAAAAAAAATATCTGGGTAGCTACCAAACAAGGATTATATGTTTTCAAAAGCGACGGAACGTGTTCATATGTGAAAGATATGCGTGATACCTATATTCACATGATGGCTGCCGCGAGCCCGTATGCTCTGTTGCTGGATGTGGTGAATCAGGGGCTGGCACTTTATAACGTAAGGACTGAACGCTACAAGATTTTACACAAAAATGAAAAACGTTTCTCCTTAATGAAAGGATTTACAGATAGTAAAGGACGCATCTGGCTCGGAGAAGAGCTAAAGAATTTCTACCAATACTTTCCTAAAGAAGAAGAAATCAGGCCAATTTCATACACGGTTCATCCGGATGTTCCGATAGAAAGCAATTACATTCATGACATCACGGAATATAATGATTCCACCCTGCTGCTTGCAACCGACCGGGGATTGGTGGCTTATGACATTAAGCACTCTTTCTTTTATACCAAAGTAGATCAACACCTTGCTATAAGGGATCGCCTGATGACAGTCTATAAGGATAATCAAGGAGCATTATGGATAGGTACTTTCAGCCAGGGAGCCATTTATTATCATCCCAAGCTGTTTACTTTTACTCATCATTCTTTAACATCCTCCTCTCAGCAGACCACCGGAATCCAAGTAGTAGGTTCATTATCCGAATCACAAGGTAAATTATGGATCGGACATAGCAAGGGGCTTATAGCCATGGATGTAAACAATCCGAAGCATATAGAAGAAGTAAATATATCCGGAGGTAATTCTCCCAAACACGATACGGACTTATACTATGTTTACCGAAATTCACCAGACGAGCTCTACCTCTATTTCTTAAATATGGGAGTTTATTCGCTCAATCTGAGAACCCGTTCCATAACCAAAGTGATTGCCTCAATGAGCGGTGAAGAACAAATCCGTGCAATGGCAAGAGATGCGGAAAACCACTTATGGATAGCAGAAGATGACCTGTCTTACTGGGATGAGAAAACGCAAAAGCTGGACCGGAATCTATCGACCAATTATAATGCCACTACCCGGTATATGTTGACACAAGATATTCTGCGACATGGAGATGACATGATAGTGGGAGTTCGTACCAATGGTTTATGGATATTCAGGCATCAACCTGAAAATCCCGAACACTACTTTAAAGGTGAACGGACCACCTTCGAGGAACTGAATGACAAGAATATAAGTGTGCTCTATGAGGACCATGCCAAAAACATCTGGATCGGCACTTATGACAACGGATTGTATAAATGTAATCTGGAAAAACAGGAAATACACCATTATAACAAAGATAACGGATTAGTACACAATTCTATCTGTGCCATTCTGGAAGATCGTACCAGCAAGGATATATGGGTATCTGCCATCAACGGATTGTCACAGATCAAGCCGGATGGGATCATCGTTAATTTTACCCGTGGCAACGGCTTTCCTTTAAATGAAGTTTCGCACAAGTCACTGTTGCAAGCCAGTAACGGACACATCTATATAGGTGGTAACAACGGACTGGCGGAACTGGACCCGACACGTTTGTCTCATGACAGAGAGACAGCACCTTTGGTACAGATATCCCTGGTGGAATCACTAAATTCTAAAAATGCACCCGGCCATATTGAAATCAATAACTTCAATGAAGGAAACAAGGTTGATCTGCCGTATGATAACTCATCCATACGAATCAAATACTCTGCGCTCGACTTTATCTCTCCCAAGGGATACAAATATGCTTATCAGCTAAAAGGGCTGGATAAAGAGTGGCATTACATTGAAAATAATGAAGTAATATACTCCAATCTCCCTGCAGGTAAATATATTTTCAGTATCAAGGCATGCAATAACGAAGGAATCTGGAGCACGGTAGAAACAACCATTATCATATCAGTACATCCTGCATTCTGGGCCACCTGGTGGGCAAAGACCCTCTACATCTTATTCATCATCGTCTTTCTGGCAGTATTAGCACGCTATTTTTATGAAAAGAAAACAGCCAAGTACAAACGCCAAATCGAACAGATAGAAAAAGAGAATATCGAGAAGAACTACCAGATGAGGATTGAATTATTCACTAATTTCTCTCACGAACTCCGGACACCGCTCACATTGATAACCGGTTCGGTGGACGATATCATCAATGATGAACAGCTTCCTTCGGGTTTAAAATATCCGATGAAACAGATACAAAAGAACGCAAACCGCCTGCTGCTTCTGGTGAACCAATTGATGGATTTCCGCAAATTAGAACATGGAGCCATGCAACTGAAACTAAGCAGCCTGAATGTACCTGTATTCATTACCGAACAGATTGATAGTTTCTCCGAATTGCTGAACAAGCATGAACTTACCATTTCGTACTCCAACAACTATTATGGCAACAATTTGTGGGTAGATGTAGACCTGATGAGTAAAGTAATGTTTAATCTGCTCTCGAATGCAATAAAACACTCTTCCAGAGGTGGAAAGATCCAGTTAGAATCCAACATGGAGGAAAACAGCGTTGTTCTTTCCGTGAAAGACTTCGGGGAAGGTATATCTCCTGAGAATCAAAGCAAGGTTTTCGATCCTTTCTTTCAGATAGGAAACGGCAACAAAGGTGGAATGTTCGGCAGTGGCATCGGACTTAATCTGGTGCAATACGTGGTTAAACTGCATTTCGGCAAGATATGGCTGGAAAGTACGCCCGGACAAGGAACGACGTTCTTTATACGCCTGCAACTGGGAAAGGAACACTACGCCAATTCCAATGTAATCTATACTGACCAGGCAATTACCCATACATTGAAAGTAGAAAAGAACAGTGTATTGTCCGTAGATCCGGAATATCACCAGCAAATACCCGAAGATTCTGATAATCGCCTGCGGATTCTGGTAGTGGAAGATGACGAGGACATGCGCCAATACATCGTTTCCAAACTATCCAAGACCTACAATGTGCAGGAAGCTCCTGAAGGGAAAAGCGCCATACATATAGCCAGAGAGCAGATGCCCGATCTGATTATCAGTGATATCATGATGCCCGTAATGGACGGATTGGAGCTCTGCCGGGCTATAAAAAATGACATGGCTTTAGCTCATATTCCGGTAGTCCTGCTAACAGCAAAAAGCCTGGAAGAGCATGTAAAAGATGGATATCAGGCTTTAGCTGATGACTATATATTAAAGCCATTCAATGCGCAAATACTACTGGCTAAAATAGAAAGCCTCATCAAAAATAGAGAAAAACTGAGAGACTTGTTCTGCCAGAAGTTAGAGAGGACGGAAGTTCCTGTAGAGGAAATCACAGTAGAGGACCCATTCATGCAAAAACTGGTAGAATTAATTACAGAAAATGCACAGGATCCGGAATTATCCATGGAAGTTCTATATAATAAATTAGGTATGAGCCGTACACAATTCTTCCGGAAAATTAAGGCAATATCCGATTTATCACCCAACAAACTGATCCTAAATATCCGGATGAAAATGGCTGTGGAAAAATTCCAATCCGGAGGCATGACCATTGCAGAGGTTGCCTATGAAGTGGGCTTTTCCGATCCGGCTTACTTTAGTAAGGTTTTTAAATCTGTATTCAATCAAACTCCTACCGAATATATCAAGAATATTGGTAAATAATCGGTCGCAGGTCTAAAATACAAGTCTTTGACACTATTTTCATAGTCTGTCAAAGGCTTTTCGCCTAAGTTTGCAAAAAAATCAGGTAAAGTTTATGACCATGAGAAACCACGTGATTGCATTATTACTAATACTATTTTTTGCAAATACAGGCTTTGCACAACAGGCCATCGTATCTAGGGAGAAGCCGCTGAATTTCTCCCGGAAAGATTGTATAAACCTGTCTATATATGATTGGCCCCGTACTCTTTTAAGCTATCCGATTTACTTTCCGGAAGGAATACAGTCCGAATCGGAACTGAGCCTTTCCGATAATAAGCAGAACCGTTCTGTTCCATTCCAATTATCAGACAAAGTCATTGAAAAAGGGAAACTGAAATCTGCCGTTATAAACTTCTTCGCAGAGTTACCAAGCGGAGGGGAATTCAACTATACATTGTATCTTCGGAAAAACAATGCCTCCCGGCAAAGTTCACCTGTTACACTTCAGAAACAGGCGTCAACCTGGCTGATCAGTGACGGAAACTTCGGTGTGGAAATACCTGCCGGAGGAATCAATCCGGGGCACACAATTCCCGCTCCCATAATCTCCATATTGAACGATCATCAAAAGATAGGCAATAACAAGCTACACACCGGACAGCGCACTGTAAAAGAGATAAAAACATCCGTTTTAGAATCAGGCGACTTGTTTATAGAATGTGGAATACATTATATATTAGATAACCAGGCTTCTTATTATGCCAAGGTAAAAGTCATACAAGGTTATCCCTTCGTCATCCTCGACGAACAAATGGAGAATATATCAAACCAGGATGAGGTGTTTATAGATATGGAATGGGATAACTTCCATCCTACGCGCCGTTATGGCAACTGGGACAGGCAAAAGGAAGTATCAGTAGACGGAGGTTTGCCCATCGACCAACCCATATACACCAACTGGAGCCAGGAAGATCCGCACTGGACAGGAATGGGCTGGATAGAAGAACCCGATAAGCAAATGTTGTATCGCCTCTTACCCTTCGGAGGAAATTCAACACGCGAACAGGTTCCGGCAATCTCTTTCTGGGAAACTCAGGATGCAGCCAGAGAATTAGGCGTATTTGTATATGACCATAATCGCTGGGATGATCAGCAATACGGAATCTGGCAGCCCACTCCGGATCTATCTGTATATTTCCGTTATGCAGGTCAGAAATTATATTTCAAGTATCCGCTCCATTCCGGCAGCCGGTCCACGGCCATAACTTTATATACAATTGAAAAGAAACAGGGTATAGTTGACAAATTCAATAAAAGCATTGACGAAATAGCAGTCAAGGGTGGTGCAGACCATTCGGATGAGATGGGCTTCCGCTACGCTATGCTATTACACCGTCAGTATGCGCTATTAAATTTAAATAAGGTGAAAGATTGGATTCTGGAGTATCCGGCACATGCAAAACATCCGGATACTCCTTTTACAGGGAAAACAGGTTCACCCACTGCCGAACAATTCTATCAGCAGATAATAACCTCTCCAATGGCTTATTATATGACAGGCTTAAATGGATTTCCCGGCATTCATTCCATTTCTCACCGCCCGCTTTTCGGCAGCTGGATAGAAGATTACCTGGCACTTTACAAACAACTGACCACGGAACAAAAGCAGACCGTAGACGGCCTGATGCTCATATCCGCTTACATCAATACACTGGAAGCGATGAATACCATCCGCACTTCATTAGCGGGAACCGCTAATATGGCAGCAGACGGCTGGGCAGTACCGGGGCAGATGTCTTTCCTCTACCCCGAACACCCGATGGCCAAAGAATGGGCGGATTTCTTTGAAAAAACACTGGAAATATACGGTATCTTCTATACACGTCCTGAAGTAAAAGCCTTCGAATCCAAAGGAGGACGTTGGGTAGAAAGCCTGGGTATCTATAATTGGGCTTTCTTACGTCCCACCTCAGCTACCAATATCGCACTGAAAGAGTTCGATGGCAAAAACCGTTTTGCTGGAAAATACATGGCACAACGGGGACACTGGATGCTGGACATGATGACCGCTCCCATTCAATACAAAGAAAAGATGGAAAGAAGTTATCCACCCCATGGGGCTCACGGAGGGGGACGGATTGTTCCACGCTATTGCTCCGTTTACCAGTTGGCCGACTGGATGCAATACTACGATCCGCTCTTAGCTGAAAATCTATATTGGACCGGCAAGATGGGGCCGGGTGTTGAAACCAAAGATACACACACCAATTGGGGGAATGTCCATCAGAAACAATACCCTTCCCATAACATGGGAACCAATCCGCATTTAAGAAGTACGAAATATACCGGACACGGCATTGTTCTGCGTGCAGGAGTAGACACAGACGAAGAATTGTCCATTCACTTAAACCAGGTGGATAAAGGCCCTAACTATCGTTGGGGACATCAGGGACAAGGTAACTCCGGCGGACTTTACTTCTATGCAAAAGGTAAAATATATACGGGGCATGAAAACGAAGTGGTAGGTGACCATGTACAAAATAATCTGGATGGCATCACTAACTTCGGAGTAATGAAAAACGGGGCTTTCTGTAACATCGGAATGAACGAACTTGTGGCTCCACTTTATGACCTGGATATAGTGCAGCTGGCAGAACTCCGTTCCGCTAAAGGAAAAGACAGTTTTGCCTGGCCGGAATATTTATCACGCAGCATCCTGCTGGTAGGTACAGATTACTTCCTACTCTACGATCAGACCGGAACGAATTGGAGAGCAGGTGCCCGTTTCTCTTGGTTCGTTCAGAAAGAAGATGAATTTCCGCAAATCGTTTTCTTTGGCAAAAAAGCACGCCCGGATCATTGGACCAAAGGAGAAACCAATCATTCCAAAGGTTTCTACCGGGATGCGGACGGTTCGCTGCTGACATTGGTTTCACACAAGAAAGGAGATATCAACGTTCTACATGGGAAAGTTGTGAACCCGGCTTTGCTGGCCCATACAAGCATTTACGAATTTGTACCCAAATCCCCAAATGCACCATCTAATATATTGTACATCAAAGCTCCTCACAGTACTGATGTTATCTTCCGTGATGGAACAGGAATAAGCCATCAGTCAGAAAAGGAATCATTCACCGGAGAGGCCGGAGTAATCCGCCGGATGGATAATGGAACCTTGCAACTTGCTTTAATGAAGGGTACACTTCTTTCTGCCGACGGTTTTTCGATCGAATTGTCGGACGCCGGTACGGCAATTGCCATGACCCGCACAAACGCCAACAGTTGCAAAGGACGCTATAAGAGTGATGGAAAAGCCAGATTAACTCTAAAAGGAATGTCCGGCGGAAAATTATATATCGACGGTATCGCACAACAGGGAACAAGCAATATCTCTTTGCCCGTAGGAGAGCATCACATAGAGTATGCACGTGAAGTTACTCCAATGCCAACTGATATTATCGACACAGAATATACTCCTAACGGTACACTTATTTATCTGGATATACCTGCATCAGCCAAAAAGGTAAAAATAGAAACATCACGAGACAATGGGCAAACATGGACGGAGGTAGGCACAACCACCCGGTCAGTATACAAACTGGCTCCGCAACCTGCCGGAAAGATACATGTACGGGCTCTGTCTGTAAACGGAAAGCATACGGCCGTCTTTGCCCAAGAGTATCCGGTTTATACCACTAACCAAGCACCACATTACCCGGAAGGTCTGCACCTGAATTTAGACAAGGGGAAGGTAGACTTATCATGGGGAAAAGTATTAGGTGCACAGAAATATCGTATATACCGGAGAAAGGCCGGTGACAAAGATTTCACACTTATATTTGAAGGTAAAGCCAATCAGTATACAGATATGGAAGCTGCCGGAGTCATCAAAGCATGCCGATTCCCCGGTAAGTTAGACAATCCGACTCTTGATGCCGGTTCGTTTACAGTCTATGAATATACGGTTACCACTGTGAACGGGTATGGCGAAAGCGTACAGTCTCCTATCGCCGATACACATCCGGCATCCTGGGCTAACTGGTATCCGGATACCGAACTGAAATACAAGCGTACCTCTGCATTCTGGATGGAACCTTATGTACCTTCATTCATGACACCTGAGAAATATTATCCGAACTAACAATATAAAAAATACAAGAAAATATGAAAAGTAAACTATTCACAGCAGCATTGGCTGCGTTGGTGCTGGCATCTTGTGCTCCTAAAGAGAACGGGTACTTTGACAATCTCCCACAAGAAGCCAGCCCTATAGAAATCGGGAATAAAATTACAAATCGGTTTCTGGAACAAGGGCATTCGCAATATGGCAGCCCCTTACGTGTGAACGAACCAAGAACACAAATCACCTATCCGGATGTATGCACTTGGTTAGGAGGACTTTGGTTTGCTCAGGAAACAGACAACAAGGATTTGACAGAACGTCTGAAAGCCCGTTTCGAGCCATTATTCACCAATGAGGCTTACTTGCAGCCGAAGCCGAATCATGTAGACAACAATGTCTTCGGAGCCGTGCCGCTAGAACTTTACCTGCAAACCGGAGAAGAGCGTTATAAAACATTAGGCATGATGTATGCCGACTCTCAATGGGAATTACCAGCCAACTGGAAACTGGAAGAAGGTGAAGAACGCCAAAGCAGTATGTATGGGGATTTCAAAGATGCTGATATCTGTCAACCGGAACAAAAGGAATGGGACGACAAAGGTTATTCCTGGCAGACTCGCTTCTGGCTGGACGACATGTATATGATCACCACTATCCAAGCGCAGGCTTATCGGGTAACGAACGACCGTAAATATATAGACAGAGCAGCTCGCGAAATGGTGCTTTACCTGGATTCAATACAGCAACCTTCAGGACTGTTCTACCACGCACCAACAGTTCCCTTCTGCTGGGGACGCGGTAATGGTTGGATGGCAGCCGGTATGTCCGAACTGCTCCGGATGCTTCCGCAAGACAATCCGGACAGAGCGGAAATCATGAAAGGATATCTGAAAATGATGGAGAAACTAAAAGATACACAGGATGAGAATGGTATGTGGAAACAGGTAGTAGACGATATTTCCATGTGGGAAGAAACTTCCGGTTCAGCCATGTTCGCATACGCCATGATTACAGGTGTCAAGAAAGGCTGGTTACCTGCCGAAGAATACGGGCCGGTAGCCCGGAACGCCTGGATAGCTTTAACCAAATATGTAAATGAACAAGGAGATGTGGAAGCCGTATGCGAAGGTACCATGCTGGGAGACAATAGTGAACACTACCGCAACCGTAAAGCTTTAACGGGAGATCTCCATGGACAAGCTCCGGTTTTATGGTGCGCCTATGCATTACTTGCCAAATAAAATCACGTTCTTTACAAAGTAAAAACTAACCTCACAAAACATGAAAAACATAGTATTAACCACCGGATATTCTTTACTGACAGCCTTTTTCTTGTGCACACCACCACTGTGTGCACAAGAAAAAGTACTCGACCGGATGACGCGCAGTGAAGCCCGACAGGAAACCCTCCGACATACCGAAATCAAGGATCATGTTACTTTTTATCATAGTAACGATAAGGATATCTACGTTGTCTATGATCTGATAAGCTCCGGCAATAAGGAGAAAATGCTTCAAGGCAAAACCATTCTGTTAGGCATCCTAGATGCCTTCGAGTCTACTCGGAACCAATCTCGCCCTCTGGAAGTATCTTTCTTTGCCCGTGAGAAATTTTTCGATTCCATACGCATACTTAAAGAAAACAAACTGATGGACGCGGAACTCAGACAACTGTCCGAATCTCTTGTCAGTCAGATGAGTTTTTGCGAAGAACGCGGTCCGAACAACCGGGCAGCAAATTATGCCATGGGAGCCTTGGCAGCTGCCAGATTGTTTCCGAAACACAAAGATGCCAAATTATGGAAAGCTTATGCCGAAGCCGTATGGAATGACTGGTATGAACCGGGAGACAGTTATGAACCTGCGTATGTGGCCCATAATATTCCCCGCCTGATAGCTTTAGGTGTAAAGCTTGGCAAGCAGAAGGAATTAAAAGGGGATAAGCTGAAACAGGTATATTATAAATTCAGAAACCATGTCAGTTCTTCCGGTCTGGTATGCTCTACAGGAGATGGAGAACCGTACGACCAAGAATCTTACGTAAAGGCTTTTGATGCCATTATGGAAGTCTGTCCCGATCCGACTATTTTATGGGCACTTAAAAAAACATATCTGGCAGGCAACATGAAAACCGGAAGACTTCCGGAAGAGGCTTTTGAAAAAGCTTATCCCCAATATGCAGGTATGGAAGCCAAAGCCCCGGAACTACAAGCTTCCGTGCAATCTCTTTTCCCTGCCACTTACCAAAGTAAAGATCGCCTGATACTGGCACCTTCACGTAAAGAAGGCGCTCCGTTCGCCCAATTCTGGATTCAGGATGATTGCAACGTCCTCTACCATGGTGGAATCTCCGACACACGTGGCGACCTGATACATTATGAAGTAGACGGCACCATGATCATTGCCGACAGAGGACGCTATGAATGGCCGGCATGGAACAATACGCTACTGGTTTCCGAACCGGATGCGCAGTATCCTTTCCGTCAGACCACGGGAGTGTATTCCGGACGATGGTATCATTCTTCCGCCAATATGCGGGTTACCCGAGGGTATATGCCTTCAAAACGATACACCATCAATTCACAAAGATCCACTGATGTTCATTTTGCACTGACTGACCAGAAGGCTCCTTATGGTTATATGTGGGGAAACCCGGAAGCCGTGGCCGGAAACAATGACTTGATAAACCTGCATGAAATCAGGTTGGAGTTTGCACTGCTCCCTACCGAAGGAGAAGAATCAGTCGGCAAGGTATTCCCCGGAAGAACCTGGTTCGGCGGGTATGAAAAACGCAATGTATGCCCTTCGGATGTTCCCGTAGATATTTATATCAGTGACCTGTTCATTGCCGGAGATAAAGGAGAGAAAATACTGGTACCGTTTGACAAACTGACGGACAAACTGTCATTTGGCTTCGTTGCTCCCGACAAGACACAGCAATTCCCCGAAACGGAATTAGCCAAAGAGGATTATGCCATTGTAACCGATGCAGAAACGGGCAAACAGGTACTGCGTATCCGCACGAAATATGGCCGTACGGTTCTCCGTATCAAAATGAATGAACAGGTTAATGTGAATGAGGACTATAGCCGCATCGGATTATCATATAAATATGTCACTCCCATCAAGGGTTGGACACGAGTACCCATCCTGATAGCCTTCAATGATAACGACATGAAACATAATTTACGCCTGGACCGTCAGCAAGGTGGTATTCTGACTGATGCCAAAGCTGAAAATAAGGCAGGTGACAGTTATGGTTCCGTATCTTACAAAGGAATCTGGACCCACGATTCATCTTGGACAAGAAGCACTCTTCTGACAGAAGAAGGTTTTCTAATCGTATTGGATGAGTTCCTGCCGGGAAAAGCTGCCGATAAGCTGGTGGCCGGTCCGGTATGGCACGTTCCCTCCGCTCCCCGTTGCGGAAATTCGGATGGGGCTACAGCTGACTGGTTTGATGCTTCCCTGCTACATTACCCTGCACAAGCACGGGCTTTCACTGATAAATACGGTGAAGGAGACAAATGTCTCTTTATTGCTTTCGATGCACCGGCAGGATCGGAAAACGGAATTCAGTATCAGCCTAAACATTGGAAGAATGATGATTATGCGGTTTATAGCAAATGTCCACTGGAGGCCGGAAAAAACACACGCTGGTTATCTGTCCTGGCACCTCATTCCAAAAATACAGATGCCATCAAGTTATCCCGGAACATAAAAATAAGCAATCTGGGAGATAAGGGATATCAAGTAAATATTCAATGGAACGAACAGGGAAAAAGCCCTGTCAAGTTGGAAATAAAGATGGGTAACCATGACGAATGGGAAGTAATACGCAATTAATAACAGAAGAATCATGAATATAAAATATCATTTCATAGCGAGTTGTTTACTCCTGTCAGGAGGATTGGCAATGCTGACCGGTTGTAACTCTCCGCAGAGTTTAAAGGAATTTACCGTGAAGAATCCTTTGGATATAAATCGTGAAGACGAAGCACTGGTATTGACCCGTGCACAACTCAATCCGACAGACAAGCTGCTCAAACCTGTGATAACCAACGGACAGGGAGAATATATTCCTTGTCAGCTGGACGACCTCAACGGAGACGGAGAATGGGATGAACTGGCATTCGTATATACATTTTCCCCTTCCGAAAAGACCCGGTTAAAAGTGGAATGGCTTACTCCGGAGAAATATCCGGTATTCACCTCTCGTACGAATGTCCGCTATGGTAAGATGACCTCCCCCGGAATTATCGAAGAATTGTCCCGGGATGCACACGACAAGCATAACCTTCCACGAGGAAGTGAGATGTATCCTTATCAAATGGATGGTCCTGTCTGGGAAAATGATAAAATGGGATTCCGCCAGTACTTCGATGGCCGTAACTGTTGCGATGTTTTCGGTAAAAGAATATCTGAAATGGTGCTGGATACAGTGGGAATCAGTCCGAAAGGACATCCGGCAAATACATACCAGGTAGTACGAGAATGGGGATGCGACATTCTGAGTGCAGCCAACTCATTCGGTTTGGGCGGACTTGCCATGCAGACTCCAGACAGCCTGGTACGCATGGGTGTCCCCGCAAGTTATACAGAAGATGTTATCGACTCCACCTACTACGAACTGGTTACAGAAGGGCCAGTCCGCTCAATTATTCGCTTGACATATAAAGGATGGCAAATAGAAAATAACAAGATAGATCTTTGCGAAGAAATCAGTATATGGGCAGGAAAATACGGATATGAAAAGAAAATCAGCACCACTACCCTACCCGGAAATTACTTCCTGGTGACCGGCATTGTCAATAACCTGAATACGCAACCTTTCACGGAAGAAGAATATGAAGGGAAACAGTATGCCATGCTCACCCATGACAAACAGACCGTAAACGGAAGTTTCTATTTCGGCATGAGTTTATTGGTACCTGTTGACAATTTGATAGAAACCTTCCATACACCGGAAGAAAACGCAGATATTATAAAAACCTGGTGCGTCAAAATGAAACCTGACGCAAACGGACTCTACAATTACCGGGCTTATGCAGCCTGGGAGTTGAGAGACAAACAGTTCCGGGAACGGGAGGCATTCATCAACCTGATAGCCCATGAGGCATTATGCATCAATCATCCCATTATCATTCAGCTATAAAAAATAGAGCTATGAAGAAGTTACTGATCAACTGTCTGGTCTTTTTAGGCGGTTTCATTTCAGTTCATGGGCAAGTTTATACAGGAGCCGCCTATTATCCGGAACATACCGATAAAGAGCAAGTTGAAAAGGATGCACGTCTCATGAAGGAAGCGCATTTCAACATAGCCCGGATGGGTGACTTCGCCTGGCATAGTATGGAACCTAAAGACGGAGCCTTTACGCTGGAATGGTTAGATCATGCTATCCGGACACTGTCACAGCATGGCATACAATCTCTGTTATGTACCCCTACTGCCGCCATACCCAAATGGATGCACGATGCACACCCCGACATCATGATCATGGGAGCAGACGGTCAGAGGAAGCCCTATGGACGCCGGCGCCATGCCTGTCTCAACAACGAGGATTACCGCCAATACTGCACACGCATTACACGCACCTTGGCGGAACGTTATAAAAACAATAAATCCGTCATCGGATTTCAGATAGATAACGAACTGGCAACCGAAGAGCCCTATTGCTATTGTCCTGAATGCCTGAAGAAATTCCAGCTATGGCTGAAGAAGAAATATCAGACTGTAGAAGCCTTAAATAAAGCCTGGGGAACCGTCTTCTGGAGCGAAACATTAGATAACTTCGAACAGGTATGGCTACCCCGCAGGATGGATAATCCGGGTATTTATCTGGATTATCAACGGTTCTATTCGGATGTAGCATTAGAATTCTTCCGTATGCAACGGGATGTGGTTAAAGCCGTAGCTCCGGGCATGACAGTGACAACTAATATCGGAGGAAGTGGCTTTGTGACCACCATGAATCTCTATGAACTGGCAGATGAATGCGATGTCCTGTCGTTCGACAATTATCCTGTAAATGTAACTTTGGAACATCTCTATGGGAATGACATCGGACACCCTTTTGATCCTGCCATGACATCTTTTGCCATGCAGATAATACGAGGAGGCAAATCACGGTCTATATGGGTGCCGGAAGCACAGATCGGACGTACGGCCCTTACACAAAAGGAGATCGTAAAAGAGGGATATCCCCGTTTGTGGAACCATCAGCAACTAGCTTACGGATGTCGTTTATCCACTTTCTTCCCCTTCCGTTCTTTCGATTCCGGACACGAGCATCTGATGGCAGGAGTCATGGAATCCGATAATGTAAAGCGAAGTAAATTCTACGAAGTACAACAGACAGCCAAGGAATTACAAGAGATTTACGCCCGGACAGGTGAAATGTTGCCGGTGGCTAAAGCCGCGGTAATCCGTGATTTCCAAGTGGATTGGACTTTCGAGAATGGCTATACATTCTGCCCTGACCTTAAATACCTGCGTGAAGTATATAAGTACTATCATGCTCTGCGCTCTCAATCAATTATGGCTGATGTTATCTCATCTCAGGCAGATTTGAGCGGTTATAGTTTGATTGTAGTGCCTTATCTGGCCATTGCTTCTCCTAATTTTTGCCAACGCCTGGAAGAAGCCGCCCGGCAAGGTGCTACAATTCTTCTAACTTGTATCAGCGGGGTACGTGATATTCATCTGCACAAGACGGATGCTTTGGTCACCTCCCGTCTGCAACAACTGGCAGGCATCGAAGTGAAAGGGCAGGAAGCACTATTCGGACGAAAAAGTAATACTTTAACTTATGGAGATCAGACCGGTCAATGCCATTTCTGGTTCGACCAAATAGAAGTAAAGACGGCTTCTCCGACAGCTTCATTCAGTGGAAATTACTTTAAAGGCTATCCTGCCATCACTTGCAACAAATATGGAAAAGGAATCGTGTACTACGTGGCTACCGTACCTGAACAAAGCATTGCAGACAAACTTATGAAAGAAGTTATCAGTAACTCTTCTATAAAGGTTCCGGCTCGATGTAACCATCCGCTGGTAGAGATTGCCGAACTGAGAGATACCAACGGCAAGCAATATATTTATATCGTTAATTTCTCAGATGAAGACCAGATAATAGAATTCAAGATCCCGGTTCTGAACATCATGACAGGAAAGAAATACCCTGTATCTGCCTCCGTCAAGGCGATGGATTATTTATTAGTACAAGTAAATCAATAAATATTTATCATGAAGAAACTGTATTTATACAGGCTGAACAGCCTTATACTCCTGGCATGCACCAGCATGGCCGTATGGAGCGCTCCACCTAAAGATATATACCGAAAAGGTTGGATCGACTTCAACAAAAATGGAAAAATGGACATCTATGAAGACCCTTCCGCACCTATGGAAGAACGGGTTAATGACCTGCTTTCGCAAATGACTCTGGAAGAAAAGATTTGCCAAATGGCTACCCTTTACGGTTCGGGACGTGTCCTGGAAGATGCACTACCGGAGGAACACTGGAAACAGGCATTATGGAAAGACGGAATCGGAAACATTGATGAAGAACATAATGGATTAGGGACATTCGGTTCTGAATACTCTTTCCCCTACAATAAGCACGTGAAAGCAAAACATGAAATCCAACGTTGGTTTGTAGAAGAAACCCGTTTAGGAATTCCTGTTGACTTCACCAATGAAGGTATACGAGGACTGTGCCACGACCGCGCTACATTCTTTCCCTCACAGAGCGGACAAGGAAGCACCTGGAATAAAGAATTAATAGCACGCATCGGCGAAGTGGAAGCCAAAGAAGCGATTGCTTTAGGCTACACCAATATCTATTCTCCCATTCTGGATATCTGCCAGGATCCCCGTTGGGGACGTTCTGTGGAATGTTACGGTGAAGATCCCTATCTGGTAGGACAATTAGGCAAGCAAATGATTCAAAGCCTGCAAAAACACCGCTTAGTCTCTACCGTCAAGCATTTTGCGGTATATAGTATCCCGGTAGGAGGACGAGACGGGAAGACACGTACCGACCCTCATGTGTCGCCACGCGAAATGCGTACGCTTTATCTGGAGCCATTCCGGCGTGCCTTCTGCGAAGCCGGAGCGCTGGGAGTGATGAGCTCATATAACGACTACGATGGAGAACCGATCACAAGCAGCCACCACTTTCTGACTGAGATTCTCCGACAGGAATATGGCTTTAAAGGTTATGTAGTATCCGACAGTGAGGCTGTCGAATTCATAACGACTAAGCATCACGTAGTCTCAAATGAAGTTGAAGGAGTGGCACAAGCCGTAAATGCCGGTTTGAATATTCGTACTCATTTTACCAAACCGGAAGATTTCGTACTCCCTTTACGTCAGGCTATAAAAGAAGGAAAAGTATCTCCGGAAACGATTAACAGTCGGGTTGCCGATATCCTGAGAATAAAATTCTGGTTGGGCTTGTTCGACAATCCCTACCGGGGAGACGAGAAACAAGAGGAGAAGATAGTGCACTGCAAAGAACATCAACAAGTCGCTCTTGAGGCAGCCCGTCAATCATTGGTTTTATTGAAGAATGAGAATCAACTGCTACCGCTAAAGAAAACAGTGAAATCCGTAGCTGTCATCGGGCCGAATGCAAACGAACAGACCCAACTTATCTGCCGGTATGGTCCGGCAAATGCACCGATCAAAACAGTTTATCAAGGCATCAAAGAGTTACTGCCCGAAACAGAAGTCGTTTATAGAAAAGGATGCGAAATCATAGACAGCCACTTTCCGGAAAGTGAGATATTGCCTTTCGAAAAAACAACGGAAGAACAGCAAATGCTGGACGAGGCAGTTGCCGCAGCCCGCAATGCGGAAGTGGTGGTGCTTGTTTTGGGTGGTTCTGAACTGACAGTCCGCGAAGACCGTTCACGCACCAGTCTGGATCTTCCGGGACATCAACAAGAGCTGATGCAGGCTATACACGCAACCGGAAAGCCCACTGTACTGGTTCTGCTCGACGGACGTGCTGCCACCATCAATTATGCCAATCAATACATACCCGCCATTCTGCACGCATGGTTCCCGGGAGAATTTGCCGGAACGGCTGTTGCGGAAGCATTGTTCGGAGATTATAATCCGGGCGGACGTCTGGCAGTGACCTTTCCGAAATCAGTGGGGCAGATACCATTCGCTTTCCCCTTTAAACCCGGTTCCGACGAACCCTGTGAAACAGCCGTATACGGTGCACTGTATCCCTTCGGCTATGGATTGAGCTATACAAAATTCAGTTATAAGAATCTACAGATAACACCCGAAGAGCAAGGTCCGCAAGGAGAAATCACGGTTAGTTGTGAAGTAACCAATATCGGAGACCGTACAGGTGATGAAGTGGTGCAACTCTATCTCCGCGATGAAGTGAGTAGCGTAACGACCTATATGAAAGTATTGCGCGGCTTCGAACGGATCACATTAAATCCGGGTGAAACGAAAAAAGTAACTTTCATACTGACTCCTCAGGATCTCGGTCTATGGGACAAGAATAATAAATTCGTTGTAGAACCGGGCATGTTCAAAGTCATGATTGGCGCCGCCTCAACCGATATTCGTTTAGAAGGAAAATTTAATATCAAATAAAAGAAATAGTATCATGAAAAAGAATTTCATCACATGTGTAAACTTCTTGAGCATTATGTCGCTCTTTTCTTGTTCGTCAGAAAAAGAATTTAATAGATGGGGAGACAAACTTACCCAATATGTAGTAGAAGAATATATGCCTGCAAAGGACTATATCTGGAACTGGAACGAAGCCGTATTCCTTAAATCCGCCGTTGTACGTTGTGAGAATAATATGGATAAAGACTATCTGTTTCCATACATACAAACAGCTGTCGACTCCACTTTCGGGGACGCCAACGGTCATCACCCGAATGCTGTCATCTCCGGATTAGGACTGGCCTATCTGGCACAGACCACCGGTGAAAGCCGATACAAAGACAAAGCTTATGAGATTTTCGAACAATACAAGAATATCCCCAGAGCCACCAACGGAGGTGTGTCACACAGAGAAGAAGTGATTGAATTATGGGATGATACCGTATATATGGTAGGCGAGTTCCTGATGCAGATGTACAAACTGACAGGCAACAAAGAATTCCTTCTGGAAGCCATCTCCCAATTGAAAAAGCATGCGGAGAAACTGGAAGATCCGGAAACCGGTCTCTGGTATCACGGTTGGGACAATGATACAATTCCTTCGCAGGACCCCTGCTGCCAGCCCGGTTGGGCAGAAAATCCAAACCGCAGAAACAATGAGTTCTGGGGACGTGGCAATGGTTGGATTCTAATGACTCTGGTAGATTTAATGGAGCTTCTTCCCGAAAATGACGAAAACTATCCGTATTTGGAAGCATCTCTCACACAGAAACTCAATACATTATATCCATTGCAGGATGAAAAGACGGGACACTGGTATCAATTGCCCATCTATCCGGGAGAAGAAGGGAACTTTATAGAAAGCTCAAGCACTGCCATGTATGCCTATGCCGCAGCAAAAGGCATTGCACTGGGAATATTACCCGCTGACAAGTATATGCCTATGATAGACCGTGCTTATGCCGGCTTGGAAGCAAACAGTCTGCAACCTGTAGGGAAGTACCTGAAAATGAAAAACATTTGTGACGGTACCTGTATCGGTGATAAAGATTATTATTACAACAGAGGCATTGTAAACGAAAGAGCTTATGCTTTCGGAATAGCCGCCATGTTCTATGATCAATACCATCAACTGACAGCAAAGTAGGTTTCCCCCATTAGCAACATATGAATTAGACGATAGCCGGGCTAGCCTTCAGTATATGTGAAAAACAGTTCAAGACAGAAGCTATCATCAATGGCATTGATGATAGCTTCTGTCGTAGAGGAAGTTTAGCTCACCGATTTGCTTATACCGGCAGACTCCTGGCCTCATCTGATTTATAACAGTATTACAATAAGCCCCTCTCCTTCAGCAAGACCGCATAAACTCTGTCAGTGGAGTGTATTCTGTTCATTAAGACAGAAAACATTTTTGAATAACAGCGCATACATCAGCCCTAAACTTTTCCTAATTCTCCCCTCCTTCGTGCCATTATATGAAAAATGTTTCGTATTTTTGTCCCCAAATTGTGTTAATGTACAACGAAATGAATGTATTAGAACTAAGTGAACAGGAAATCATTCGACGTAATAGTATGAATGAACTTCGCGCGATGGGCATCGAGCCCTATCCCGCTGCAGAGTATGTAACCAATGCTTTCTCCACTGATATAAAAGCAGAATTCAAAGATGACGCTGAACCTCGCAAAGTATCCGTAGCCGGACGTATGATGACACGCCGCGTGATGGGTAAGGCTTCGTTCATTGAATTGCAGGACTCTAAAGGTCGCATTCAGGTATATATTACCCGCGACGATATCTGTCCGGGAGAAGACAAGGATCTCTACAACACTGTATTTAAACGCCTGCTCGACTTAGGCGATTTCATTGGAATCGAGGGTTTTGTATTCCGTACCCAAATGGGCGAAATCAGTATTCATGCCCAAAAGTTGACTGTACTGGCAAAATCCATCAAACCGTTGCCTATTGTAAAATACAAAGATGGCGTAGCTTATGACTCCTTTGAAGACCCCGAACTCCGCTATCGCCAACGTTACGTTGACCTTGTAGTGAATGACGGCGTAAAAGAAACATTCCTGAAACGTGCCACGGTTATTAAAACCATGCGTGCTGTACTGGACGAAGCCGGCTACACGGAAGTGGAAACTCCGATTCTGCAATCCATCGCAGGTGGAGCAAGTGCCCGTCCTTTCATCACTCACCACAACTCACTGAATATGGATCTGTATCTGCGTATCGCTACCGAGCTTTACCTGAAACGTTTGATCGTTGGTGGTTTTGAAGGTGTGTACGAAATCGGAAAGAACTTCCGCAACGAAGGTATGGACAAGAACCATAACCCGGAATTCACCTGTATGGAGCTGTACGTACAATATAAGGATTACAACTGGATGATGAGTTTCACCGAGAAATTGCTGGAACGTATCTGCATTGCCGTGAACGGCAGCGAAGAAACTACCATCGACGGTAAGACCATCAGCTTCAAGGCACCATACCGCCGCTTACCCATCCTGGACGCTATCAAGGAAAAGACAGGTTACGACCTCAATGGTAAGAGTGAAGAAGAAATCCGCCAGGTCTGCAAAGAACTGAAAATGGAAATTGACGACACCATGGGTAAAGGCAAGTTGATAGATGAAATATTCGGTGAATTCTGCGAAGGCACTTTCATTCAGCCTACTTTCATCACTGACTATCCTGTTGAAATGAGTCCGCTGACCAAGATGCACCGCAGTAAACCGGGACTAACCGAACGTTTTGAACTGATGGTGAACGGTAAAGAGCTTGCCAATGCTTATAGCGAGTTGAACGATCCCATCGACCAAGAAGAACGTTTCAAAGATCAATTGCGATTGAGTGAAAAGGGAGACGATGAAGCAATGTTCATCGACCAGGATTTCCTGCGTGCCCTGCAATTCGGTATGCCTCCCACATCAGGTATCGGTATCGGTATTGACCGTCTGACGATGCTAATGACAGGCAAGTCGTATATTCAGGAAGTATTGTTCTTCCCGCAAATGCGCCCCGAAAAGATCACTCCGAAAGATGCTCCCGCCAAATATATGGAACTGGGCATTGCCGAAGACTGGGTACCCGTTATTCAGAAAGCCGGCTACAACACAATAGAAGATATGAAAGATGTGAATCCGCAAAAACTGCACCAAGACATTTGCGGTATTAACAAGAAATACAAACTGGAACTGACCAACCCGTCGGTAAACGACGTAGAAGGCTGGATTGAGAAAATTAAGAATTAAAGAATTAAAAATTAAATAAGAAGATTAAAGATCGAATGAGGGAAAGGAGTTTCCTTTCCCCCTTTTAATTTTTAATTATTAATTATTAATTTCGATATGAAACTACCCGGAAAGATAGCCATAATGGGCGGAGGAAGCTGGGCTACAGCCATTGCAAAAATGGTACTTGCTCAGGCTGAGTCGATTAACTGGTATATGCGACGAGATGATCGTATAACCGATTTTAAACGACTGGGCCATAACCCTGCCTACCTGACGGGCGTCAAATTCGACATGAAGCGCATCAACTTCAGCTCTAATATCAACGATGTAGTAAAAGAGTCTGATACGCTGATATTTGTCACCCCCTCCCCCTATCTCAAAGCTCACCTGAAGAAGCTGAAAACGCGGATACGGGATAAATTCATCATTACTGCTATAAAAGGAATCGTACCCGATGACAATCTGATCGTATCGGAGTACTTCACAAAAGAATACGGCGTTCCACCCGAAAATATTGCTGTACTGGCAGGTCCCTGCCATGCGGAAGAAGTAGCCTTGGAACGTCTCTCTTATCTCACCATCGCTTGTCCGGATACAGACAAGGCATGTACCATCGCCCGCCGCCTGGCCAGTTCATTTATCAAAACATCCGTCAGCAATGACGTAGCCGGTATAGAATACAGTTCTGTACTGAAAAACGTGTACGCCATTGCCGCCGGTATCTGTAGCGGTCTGAAGTACGGTGATAACTTCCAGGCGGTATTGATATCCAACGCTGTGCAAGAAATGAACCGTTTCCTACAAACAGTACATCCGCTGAACAGAAACGTGAATGATTCTGTTTATTTAGGTGATCTGTTGGTAACAGGATATTCCAACTTCAGCCGTAATCGCACGTTTGGTACTATGATTGGTAAAGGGTATTCTGTAAAAAGCGCGCAAATAGAAATGGAGATGATTGCCGAAGGATATTACGGTACAAAGTGTATCAAGGAAATCAACAAGCATCACCATGTCAATATGCCGATACTGGATGCTGTCTATAACATTCTGTACGAACGCATTTCACCCATGATAGAAATCAAGTTGCTGACTGATTCGCTAAGATAATCTCTCCCTTAACTCCTCTTCCGCAAAGAGGAGAATAAAGCCAGAGTTGCGATATAAAGAAAAGAATATTATAAATAAATCTTATAAACCAAAAGTAACTCAAACCTACCTTTTCCACAGGGAAGGAGGCAGGTAAGAGGCTTTTAAAACCTAGAATATTATGATTAGTTTGAACATCGAAAAGACTTTTGGATTTATCTCCAAAGCATCTGTTGCTGCTTACGAAGCTCAGGTAAAAGCTGCGCAGGAAGCATTGGAAAACGGTACCGGAAAAGGTAATGACTTCCTGGGCTGGTTGCACCTCCCCTCATCTATCAGCCAAGAGCATTTGGCCGACCTGAAAGCTACTGCACAAGTTTTGCGCGACAACTGTGAGGTAGTAATCGTAGCCGGCATCGGCGGAAGCTATCTCGGCGCACGTGCAGTCATCGAGGCTTTATCAAACAGCTTCACTTGGTTGCAGGAAAAGAAAACTGCTCCTGTAATGATCTATGCAGGACACAATATCAGCGAAGATTATTTGTATGAACTGACTGAATTCCTGAAAGACAAGAAATTCGGCGTCATCAATATCTCCAAATCCGGAACTACCACCGAAACCGCTCTCGCTTTCCGTCTGTTGAAAAAGCAATGCGAAGACCAACGTGGTAAGGAAATGGCAAAGAAAGTTATCGTTGCCATCACAGATGCCAAGAAAGGCGCTGCCCGCATCACTGCTGATAAGGAAGGTTACAAATCATTCATCATCCCCGATAATGTGGGAGGACGCTTCTCTGTACTGACTCCGGTTGGTTTATTGCCGATAGCGATAGCCGGTTTCGATATCGAGAAATTAGTAGCCGGTGCTGCTGACATGGAAAAGGCTTGCGGTGTGAATGTTCCGTTTGCCGAGAATTTGGCTGCGCAATATGCTGCTACTCGTAACGAGCTGTACAAGAATGGCAAGAAGATCGAAATCCTTGTAAACTTCTGCCCGAAACTGCACTATGTAAGCGAATGGTGGAAGCAATTGTACGGAGAATCTGAAGGTAAGGAAAACAAAGGTATTTTCCCGGCAGCTGTAGACTTCTCTACTGATCTGCACTCTATGGGACAATGGATTCAGGAAGGTGAACGCACCATCTTCGAAACCGTAATTTCTGTAGAGAACGTAAACCATAAACTGGAAGTTCCTTCTGACGAAGCAAATCTGGACGGTCTGAACTTCCTTGCAGGTAAGCGCGTGGACGAAGTAAACAAAATGGCTGAACTGGGTACCCAGTTGGCTCATGTAGATGGTGGTGTGCCCAACATGCGTATTATCATCGAGAAGCTGGACGAATACAATATCGGTCAGCTACTTTACTTCTTTGAAATAGGATGCGGTATCAGCGGTTATCTGCTGGGCGTGAATCCGTTCAATCAACCGGGCGTAGAAGCATACAAAAAGAATATGTTTGCATTGCTGAACAAACCGGGATATGAAGAAGAGTCAAAAGCTATTCAGGCAAGACTCTAGGTAAGAGTCAGTTAACCATAGATAAACGAGGTGTGGATGAATTTAATCATTCACACCTCGTTTTTTTGTTGTATCTTTGCAGATATAAAACAATAGGTATTATGTTTCAAGAAGCCATTTCCCGCTATCTTCAGTCCAGCGGGTACTCCAGAATTCAATTGAAATCCGTCCTTTTCGATATGGACGGTGTATTATTCAATTCCATGCCTTACCATGCCGATGCCTGGCACAAGGTAATGGAACGCCATGGATTGCACCTGAGCCGTGAAGAAGCTTATCTGCATGAAGGACGAACCGGAGCTGCTACTATCAATATCGTCTATCAACGGCAATATGGAAAAGATGCCACTCCCGAAATGATACAGAGCATTTATGCAGAAAAGAGTGCAGAATTCAACAGTAACCCCGAACCGGAACCTATGCCCGGCGCATGGGAAGTACTACAGAAAATAAAGTCGGACGGACTGATACCGATGGTAGTCACTGGTTCCGGACAACACTCACTATTAGACCGCCTGTCGCATAACTTCCCCGGCATGTTCCGTCGCGAACTGATGGTAACTGCCTTCGATGTAAAATATGGGAAACCACACCCGGAACCTTACCTGATGGCTTTACAAAAAGGAGGATTAGCCCCCAATGAAGCTATCGTAGTAGAAAATGCGCCTATGGGCGTACAAGCCGGTGCAGCAGCAGGTATATTTACAGTAGCTGTCAACACAGGTCCCATTGACGGACAGGTCTTACTAGATGCCGGAGCAAATGTATTATTCCCGTCCATGCAGGATTTTTGCGACAATTGGGAGAACTTACGTAAAGCGTTCGAATAAAGAAATCGGACGCTTTACTATTTATGGAAAAGAAAATATTTTATCTCAATAGTTCACTGATTTTTTTCCTTAAATTTAACTTTATTATTTCATCAGGTTTTAACTCAAGCTCTATCAAAATCTTGGCAGTAGAGAGTTTATAAGCTTCATTTTCCCTATCATAATTCATCTGTTCTTTATCGATAGAATAGAGCAGGGCAAAATCATAATCTAAAGCTTTTGAAACATTATATAAAGTATCTGTATCAATACTTTTTCGTGTCAACATATAGTCAACACTCTGAGGCTTAACTTGCAGTCTCCTTGCAAGTTCAGCCTTTGTCACCAGTTTTTCAACCATGACATTTTTTATAACTTCACCGATGTATATAGTAGTCTTTTCCATTTCCATGAAGGTACGATTTATTATCCAAACCTAGAGGAAGTGAAATAAAAATTTATCTGTCCTGTAATACCTATTTATTCACAATTCACTTGTTTTATCAAATAAATTGTGATACTTTTGTCGCAGAATGATATAAACAATAAATAATCAAATTACCATGACTCTACTGATTCTTATTCTTATAGCGATTCCTGTTTGTATCTTGACAATTCTATTATGGATATACAATGATTATAAAAAGTACAAAAGACAGAATTGCTTCTTGATTTTATTGTTTTTGGCTTTACCTGCCACTATACAAGCTCAATACACAGACAAAAATTACTGTGTAAGCTCTAAATGGCATGAAAATCCAAAAGAAATATTAGAGCATACGGCTGGAAGTTTCACCACTTCCCATGGTTGTTGACAATAAACCACAATTCTTCAATACCTTCAATTTTATCATTACGCCAATCAAAATTGATTATGATACTCCAAGACATTAAAAGCCGCCTTAACGAAACGCGAAACTGGTACATTGTACTGACATTGCCCCGAAAAGAAAGAAAAACCAAAGAAACTTTGGAAAATAAAGGCATGATAACTTATCTCCCTACCATTTACGTAAAACGCAGATGGAAAGAACAAGTAAAAGAAATACAGATTCCCGCTGTAAACAGATGCGTATTTATTTACGCTACCGGTACAGAACTAGAGGGACTAAAAGGAATATATCCTACTCTTCCGATAGAAATGACGGAAGTAGGACATTAGAGTTGACTTTACAACTGGAAAGGGAAAAAGGGGGACACCGTGATGGTATCCCCCTTTTTGTTGTGTGACCCCGGTGCGATTCAAACGCACGACCTTCAGAACCGGAATCTGACGCTCTATTCCACTAAATATCCTTGTATCCAATTAATTAACTCTTATATATTAAGGTAATTAGGAAACAATAAGGAAACAGTTGACCTAATTACTCTCCACTCCATCACAACAGGTATGAATTATGTTCATCCCATATATATTCTCCGAAATAGTTAATCTATACTACTATTAATTCAACGGAAACGCATATCTATATAGGTGAGAGAGGGAGAAAAGCGGCAAGGATGCCCAATGCCGCTCATTATCATTTAACGTTTGAAGAATTTATAAAATCCATTTAAACAATTATCATCTGGAGTTGCATCCTCACCACATAAGGTCATATAAGTCTCAGATATGGTAATAGCATATGTGTCGTAATCATCCTCACCCCCAATTTAGTTTAAAGAACCGTTTATCGTATAGTGGAAGCTTTAAGTGTCTGTATAAGTTTGCTCTGTACCACCAATCATTATTACGGTGCTAAAAATAGAATATATATTTATTATATTCAGAATTGAGGAGTTTTACCTCCTTATAATCAACTCCATATAATTGCCCTAACAAATTACTAATTCTCAATAATGCACTCGTAACTTCAGTGAGTGACACTGCAACAAGTTCTTTGTTTTCACCGATATATATATTCACATCACTATGCCCTAAAGCATTTCCAAATATATTTATGTAAACTCTATTGGTAAAATGACATAGAACATCCTCTGGATTATCTACATATTGGAACATCATATAAGGTATGCTATTCCGTGTGAGATGATTTTTAAGCTGGGTCATAAAGAAAGCTAATTTATTTTCCATAATCAAATTGTGTTTACTTAGGAATGTCTCCATTCCTATAAATTTTTATTATTTCTTTAATTATAATTTTTATTATTTCCTCCCTTGTACATCCTAAAGGGCAATGGCAGATTCTGCAAAACTCATAGTGTATATGAATTCTCCATGCAAATATTGAATGTTCTAATATATATAGATAGTCCTTGTAATCTCTAAAAAAAATTATTTGGACTCTACTCCCTTTAAGCCTATTATACCAGATTTCAAAATTTGTACACTCTCTATAATAATCCTTTTGGAGTTTATCTATGCAGAATTCAATCCATATAGAATAGGTGGATAAACATTGCTGATATGTATGAAGATTTAATTGCATTAGAAAGATAGGTTTCCTTTAATTCTACGGTTGGTATATATCATCCCTATGCAAAACATGGCTACGCACGTATCTTTCCATACTTGCCATATTATTTGTCCATCTGTTGCATTATAAAAATAGTATAGGCTATTGAAAGTTTTTTCACTGCATTGATGTACATCTTCAAAGTATTGCCACATCATTTTAGTTATTTGCTCTGAAATGTTATGTTCATAAGCAAGCAACTCTGGTATTTCTAAAACTTCATTATTAGGAGGCTGACCTAAATTGACTCCTAAACTAATGGCATTCTTCTTCACCATTATAAGTCCTTTAATTCTTGATAGCACATCTACCATATCTCTACATTTTTGTGCTTCCCAATTCCCCGAAGAAAGCAGACAATAAAAAAGGTGTGGGAACTATATTTGTCTTATCCTATTGACTGGCTTCTCGCATTGCCTGTAGTATGGATAAAACAATAGCCCACACCAATCTGATAATATCTAAAGACCCTATAAAGCTTATAAGGAGATAAAACCAAATGATGTGGTGCTATTGCTACCATCTTCATACTACGTTCAAATTTTGCGAGAATTTGTCAATAGAAGATAATTTCAATAACACCTTTCGTTAAATATGTCCTTCCAACTTCTTAACGCAATAAGTTGCTGGAATTGGTGCAAAGATAACGAAAGGTTTTAATAAGTTAATAAGAAGTAAGGATAAATGATGTAAATACTGCTCTCAAACATAATACGTGTTATAAATATTACCAGATTAGGCTATCTATTCAATAAGTTAAGACAGGTAAGAAATCTAACTATCCCCTATAAGAGACAATATTTTCAATATTTCTACCCACCCTAGATAATCATCTTCATGTTAGCATATCGTTGGATTATTATAAGGTGTTACCTTACAACATGATTTATAAGAGCAGAAACAGCTCTGAACTCTGTAAACTTATGAAATAGCCCTAGTTCTATAGGGCTGAAATGCCAAACTATCAAGAATAGACTTTAGATATCGCTGAACTTAATATTTTAAGGTTGCTACATTAAGAAGGTTATATCTTCATCTTAATTTAGTGGTAGGACAAACTTTGATTGGGGTAACCTTACTCTTAATTTGTCCTGCCTATTCTTCAGAAGCTCAAGCAATCATAAGTTTGTAGAATCTCTTCCTGTCTTAGTCCCAGATAACGTTTAGTGATAGAGACTGAACTGTGATTGAATAATTCCATGAGTTTGATTAGTGCCAATTCTGCATTATCACTGTTCATATTATAAACTTGCCTACCAAATGTCTTCCTTAATGAGTGACAAGAGAAGTTCTTAATCTTCAACCTGTACTTCTCCCTTATTTCCTTAAGGATAATATTTATTCTCTGGATTGTGAAGACTGTACCCTTCTGACTTATTAAGATGGGAGCATTAATCCCTATGGGCCTGATATGTTCATAGCAATCTCTTATATGCTGTTGCAACTGTGGATTTAGACGGATGGTTCTCTGCTTACCTGTTTTAATCTCAGTGATGCAGAATTCATCTTTATTTAATATCTGTCTCCATCGCAAGGCAAGAATGTCTGATATGCGCAATCCTGTGAAGCAACCCATTGCCATAAGAAGTGACATCTTATAATTCCCATCTCTGGATAGCTTTCGTATTAGATTCATTGCATCAGACCATATAAGATAATCTGCTGTTGTACTAGAATATTTAAGCGACATAATGTTCTGTTTTAATGGTAAATGAATATAAGTGAATATTAATTCTGAGTTGGACTATCTAACTTGTTAGTTACTAAGGAAATATTCACTAATAACAGAAGTGAATATGCTCCACTTGCTTAGAAACTGACATGTCAATAGGCTACTCCTCGTATTGATAGGTCACAATGGAATGGTAAACTCTATCATAGAATGATAATCTGTTACATGAATGCAAGTAAGCCTTATATGCTACAGAATATTCACCATGAAAAAAGGACACCTAACTTAATAGATGTCCTTCAGTTAATAAGGTGCAATAGGATTATTTCTTGGAATAATGGTATCTCATTGAGAGTATATCAATCTCTACCCTGTCATCATTTACAGAGTAAATAATCCTATGTTCTTCATTGATGCGTCTTGACCATTTACCCGTTAAATCATATTTAAGAGGTTCTGGCTTTGCAATTCCTGTATAAGGATGTTCCCTAATGTCAAGAAGAATCCTCTTGATGCGCTTGGCGATATTGGGATTAGTCTTCTTCCAATATTCCCATTGTTCCATAGCAAGAGGTGTAAATATTACCTTCATAATTCATCTAAGTTGACTTCTATCCCCTTGCCATTCTTTATATCTTCTTCTCCTTGGCGTATTGCAGCCATTGTTTCTGGTGACGACATGATATATTCCGTTTCCTTTAACGAATTATATTCATCAAGGGAAATCATCACTACTCCCTTACCATTTCCACGATTAATGATTACAGTATCATAATCATCAATCACTGAATCAATGTACCCCTTTAGGTTTGCTCTTAAATCTGTGTAATTAGCTGTTCTCATAATTCCTTCCTCCATTACCATGCAAATATATGTACTTAAATGCGTACTCGCAAATATAATTAGTTAATTATTAGATATTAAGGAACGGACACCCTGTTAATGATGCCCGTTCTGCCTTCAATCAACAAGTTCATTTAATCAATGAACCATTTGTACCTCTCATCGCCATGCAGAGCCGCATTGATGCCCATAGCAATCTCCGTAGAGTTTAAACTTCTATCCAAGAATGAATCTATATAGCTTGACTTATTAGCGCCTGTAAGGAGATTATAGAACTTCCACATATTAAGTTCACCTCCAAAGCCACGAAAATTATTATCTTGAATATATGCCTTAGCTACGGTATTAATCTGTGTGTCAGTAAGTAATATTCTGGGTAGTTCCTTCTGACGTCCTGTTGGCAAGCACTGATATAATCTCATCTTGCCAATGATTTGAGCAAACTGGTGTTCGCTCATGGCAGTCTTTCCCAATGATTGCATCAGATGCAAATGCTTGGCAGGATTGTAGTTGTTGAAAAGTTCCAGTGCCGCACGATATAGCTCTGAAGCACTACTCACTCTTAGATCATCCCTGTAACCTGTGGAACACACGCACAGGTTTGTACAGACTTGGTTAGAGAATCCAATTGCCAGTCTGAAAAGTTCTGGAACCTTCTTAGAATATAAGTTCATCTGGTTATAGGCACGAACTCCAACGATTGATAAGTTTAACCTGTTACCTCCAACCGTTTCATAGATGGTAGGAATATCAATGCTGAATGCCGCACGCTCATAATAGATGGTCTTGTCAGATTCCAGAAGTTGGTTTGCAGGTTTGTGAATGGCTTCTGGTATGCGTCCTTTCACCACATGTGAGACACGAATAGTTGCCTGCTCCACCTGTTCACCACTAAAGAATGAATTAGCCGCTTCTTGAATTGTATCAATGAATACCGCATGATTGATAGTAAGTTCATTATCCTTGGAGAAGACAGGTGTAATGCAGTCGTTAATAAGGTGCTGCATGGTTACTTCCTCTGTATTCGCTTCAATGAAATGATTCACTCTCTTAGGTCTGATTGATTCTTCAATGATAGTAGCTTCTTCTGCGTACTCACCTAAATTAAATCTCGATTGATTCTGTGCCATTGTTGGCATAATCTGTAATGCTTCCATAATGTAACTTGAATTAAATGAATATTGATTGAATTATTGGAATATGAATAAGGTCCAAACTCTATATGCTGGATCTCATACTATTCGCTAAATAATTATCAGCGTTATATACTGACTATTTTACATTTAGGATTAACTTGTGTCTCTACTTAGAGAGTGATTAACTTGAAATATATGGAAGCAATAGTTAAGTATAATATTTAGTGGTGAACGGAGGGTGAGCATCTAAGGAATGTTGTTTCTCTTTATTTGGTAGGAGGGGGAGTTAATGGTAGTAAAGTATCGGCCGGATAGTCATTGTTCTCCGGCCGATAGATTCTAATGCTTGTTAGGAAATCACAACTTGTTCAACCCTAAGACGCTTCAACTTAACAGTAGCTACACTGTTCCTGTTACTTAAAGCTACATCAAAGTAATCTCGGATAGTAGAGGCAGATAGCTTACACATCATCCCCTTTTGGGCATCCCCATATCGGGAATAGGTTATCCCGTAACAGTCCAACAGATAAGCAATCCTGTCAAGTACATTCTTTACGGGGATATATGAATTACTACCTATTTCCAGTTCAAATTCTGTGCCAATATCCAGTAGAAACTCTGGGCTGAACCTTCGTTGCAGAACTTCTTTATGCTTGGCCTGTTCCAATAGGTTCTTGACAACTGCCCTGTCATACTGCTGCTCCTCAATAGTTTCTTTACCCAGCTTGAAGAATGCATCGATGAGCCATTCTTCTTCCACGCACTTAGCTCTAAGAAATTGTACAGCATTTTCATCCTCCTTGATATTGCTTAAGATAGTTACAATGAACTGCCATTTCTCTTTAGTCTTGGCTGCTTTAATTCTGTAAATGTCATCTTCCCCGACCGCTTCATCTTCGGGCTGGAAGTCCACATTGAAATATTTCGTATCTTCGTATGCCTGTCTAAGCGCATCGGGTGAGAGGTAATATCCTTTCACTTGCTCGTCAAGTAGTAGTTGCTCTATGGCGAACCTGTCAAATCCGTTCCGCTCGGAATTGAGGACTTCGTTCAGCCGTAGCCGTTTTAAGTCCTGATCGAAATTAGTCGGGTCGTCAGCTCTCAGTTTTTCCTTCTGAACGGCTCGGTAAGATTTAATCCTCGCTTCAATGTCCGCATGTATTTCTTCATCGGATTTAACTTTAAGTTCATTGGGAATTGAAGCAATAACCGTAAGCGAGTTGTACCTCTTTCCGTTGGGGAACACATGCCTAAATCTGCCCTGGCATTGGATAGCTTCGGTGAACGGATTTATCAATGTGTGCTTCACGTGGTCGTAGTTCGACAGTATCAACACATCGCAAAGCTCTTTCAGATTGATGTCTATTGACGGGAAGAATCGCGAAGTAAACAAGTTCACCTTTCTTAGAGGAAGTTCTAACTTATCCGTGCTGTGTTCCAAGAAACGGCTCTTTAGCTCATCGGCACTATCCTTTGAACAGAATACCTTGTAATCGTCCTTTGTTATTATTCCGTCATGCAGCAATGATTCCACGATGTTATTGATTCCCTCTGTTGTCTTGTAGAAGATGCACACATGGGGAGAGCCGTTATCCAAGAGTCTTTTCACTTCCTGCTTCACCCGACTGTAAAAGCTACGAGTCGTTATCAAAGTCATGTCCTCCCGATAGTCATAGTCGGGCTTAATTTCTACCCACTTGAATTGGTGGCGCAGGAACAAGGTTAAGGTGTACTTGCTCGGCTTTAACGGAGTGGCAGATACGAGAGCCTTTCTCTCAAATTTGAAGAACTCCCTCATTGGGGCGGATATGCTTCTGCGATAGCCTGTATCTTCCGTAATGTGCTCGGATTCATCGAACAGGCAGAAGTATTTCTTGTAAATGTTTATCCCAAGCTGCCTTGCAGCGTTCAAGACTTTACCTTCAAACCCTTCGGGGGTAGTGATAATCTTCTTGTACTTGATATTGGGATTATTGAGGTAGGTGATCAGTTGTCTGACATTTACTTCCTTGAACACCCCTTGGGCTTTGTTAAACACCTGCACCTTGTTCTCCACCGCAGATTTGAACGGCTCAATCACGATAGAATTTCTCGGACTTAATTTCGAGTTCAACTCCATGTAGGTAGCTCCCGTACCTGTCATTACCTTATTAATAATGGCATTACTCGGCAGCATGGGGTAGCCTTGTCTTTTTAAGGCTTCGGACAGATACTCTCCCTTGTGGATATTCAGAACCTCCACTTCCAATGTCTTGTGCTTAGTGTCATTCATGGTACATCGGATTTAGGGAGTAACAAACTTGAGAGAACTTGTTATTATATGGGTATGACGATTTTGTTACCCCACCCGAAGGATGAGGTTCAAACCCATATAAAGTTGTAAAACTCGTGAACCGATTAATGCTTGTCAGGGTAACAAGTTCCGATTGGCGGTTCGATCCAATTGTTCGGAATTTCAAATTCATTTTCATAATCTGATGAATTTAGAAATAAAACAATTGGACTAAGGGGGATAAATAAGAACTCCTACAGCCAAGTTCATCTTACGATTGGATATAATTCACCCTTTACAAGGTCTGAATGAATGCTTATCCAATAATAAGTTTCGGAGGTCATTACTCCGAGAACTTAGTTGCAGAAGTCGCTACTTATATAGTAGAATTTATTGCTGACTGACTTCTTATGTAGTTGCCTTTCTTGATTATCTCACTTGATAACTGCACTGTCACGTGAACCATTCTTTATAAAAACAGGAGGGCTTATTTAATTCTTAGCCCGAATCTCCTACCTCATTGTAAGATTGCTGCAAATATATGACCAATATTTGAATTAATCAAGGCTTAAAGAAAAAATAACCTCATCCCAAATGAAATTACTTAATCATTTACCCCAAATATACTTCATAACCTTAGCATTAGCCTTATTCTCATTCACGAAGTCTCGTTCAATGTAGATATCGGTAACTTTCATAGATTCATCTATATGATTGAGTGCAGCATGTACAGTGTACTTGTCAATGCCTACTTTATTTAATGCAATGGTAGCCCATGAATGGCGGGCTGCGTAGTATTCCAAGTCCGCAATGCCAATCAACTTCCCAATTTCCTTCAAACCATAATTAACAGCACGGTTAAAGCTACTTGCAGTAGTATAAGAACGATAGAAGTTGAAAACACGTTGTCCTGTACAATCTCGATATTTCTCAATAAGGGGTAGTATCAATGAAGGGATTTCAATCTGCATCTGAGCTTCATCACTTCGGCGAGCTCTAGTTTTAGTTCGGTTATAAATGATGGTATTACCGACCTTAATCGCTGCGTTATATAAATCTGCTGAGTTCATGCCTATCAAACAGAAGGATAGCATGAAACAATCTTTGGCAAGGTTGTAACGACAATTGGCCTCTTCACCTTTCACTGTATAACGGTAGGGAAGTTCACTAATTATCTTAATCAGATTTGCAGGAATAGCCCTCTTCCTTGTAGCCTCTTGCTTAGGAACCACAAAATTTTCAAAAGGAGAGTTAGTAATGAGAATAATATTCCTATCATAGTCATTATATCGTCTCTTCGCTTCATTAAATAAATGTCTGATGCTCCCAAGATATAATGATACAGCACGATTAGATGTAATCCGTCCACCAGCTTCAGATATTACTTTAATCCGCTCCATTCTGCGTTCGCTTAAATATTCAGTAAATCCTCTTAAGAATGTAGCTGTTAGCTTAGTAACATCCAAATGTTCATTACCTATATATGCAATTAACGCATTTACAGCACACTTGTAGTTCTTCTTACCCTTAATATCCGTAGCCTCCAGCCATTCTTTACAGAATTGAATAAAGTCTATAGATCGCGTACGCTCCCGCTCAGCTTCCAAGTAATCAAACACATCATCCAGAGTATAAGCATTCACTTCCAACTGAAGTTTAGCGCATATATCTTGATAAGTACGAATAAGTTTATCAACTTCCCGCTTAATAGGAGTACCCTCCTTCAGTTTCAAGGACTTAGTTAAATCCTTAGATGTTGCAAAGAGACTTGTAGACAATCTCCTTAACTTACGATCAAGAGTAAATCTAATCTTTATGTTATAAGTTCCGTCACTCTTAACCTCATCTTTCTTGATTTCTTCTCTAATAGTCAGCATCTTAACTCTTACTTAAATTAGGAAACTATTAGGAAACAAGGGTGGTATATTAGCGATATTAAGGCATAATTCCTCGTCTGAAGAGTAATGTACTCAATATAAAAATCCTCAATAATCAGCTGATTATCAAGGATTTTCTAGTGACCCCGGTGCGATTCAAACGCACGACCTTCAGAACCGGAATCTGACGCTCTATTCACTAAGCTACGGAGCCTTAAATGCGGGGACAAAAGTATAAAAAAATCGGGCATATTCCTAATGATTTGTCTTTTTTTACAGTAAAAGCCTATAAATAAGAATATTATTTTGAGAGCCACAACTGGTTAATAAGAAACAAATTGCTCATAAAATTAGCCAAATACGATGCAAATATAAATATTATACCTATATTTGCCGGACAAAAACATAGTACATACTTATGAGTTATCTGATAAAACCAGAGGGTTATAAACCCTTATTGGACTTAAAACAAACAGAATTAGGAATCAAACAGATCAAAGAGTTCTTCCAATTGAACCTTTCATCGGAATTACGTTTGCGCCGCGTCACAGCCCCGCTTTTCGTATTGAAAGGTATGGGTATTAATGATGATTTGAATGGCGTAGAACGTGCCGTATCATTTCCTATCAAAGATTTGGGAGATGCGCAAGCCGAAGTAGTACATTCTCTTGCCAAATGGAAGCGATTGACATTGGCAGACTATAATATTGAATCCGGATATGGTATTTATACGGATATGAATGCCATACGCTCAGACGAAGAGTTGGGAAATCTCCATTCTCTCTATGTAGACCAATGGGACTGGGAACGTGTCATCACTACCGAAGACCGGAACGTGAACTTCCTGAAAGAAATTGTAACCCGTATTTATGCAGCCATGATACGTACAGAATATATGGTGTATGAAATGTACCCTCAGATTAAGCCTTGCCTGCCTCAGAAGTTACATTTCATTCATGCGGAAGAGTTACGTCAACTTTATCCGAATCTGGAACCCAAATGCCGCGAACATGCCATTACGAAAAAATATGGTGCTGTATTCATTATCGGTATTGGCTGTAAACTAAGCGATGGAGAGAAACACGACGGACGTGCCCCGGACTATGATGACTATACCACAGAAGGGTTGAATGGTCTTCCGGGCTTGAATGGTGACCTTTTATTATGGGATAATGTATTGCAGCGCAGCATTGAGCTATCATCCATGGGTATCCGTGTAGATAAGGAAGCCCTGCAACGCCAGCTGAAACAAGAGGGAGAAGAAAAACGACTGGAACTCT
>NZ_EQ973489.1:370781-383536 GCF_000158035.1 Bacteroides cellulosilyticus DSM 14838 | reverse complement strand
CTGAAACAAGAGGGAGAAGAAAAACGACTGGAACTCTATTTCCATAAACGCCTGATGAATGACACATTGCCCCTTTCTATAGGTGGTGGTATCGGTCAATCACGTCTTTGTATGTTCTATTTAAGAAAAGCTCATATCGGCGAAATTCAAGCCAGTATCTGGCCGGAAGATATGCGTGAAGAATGTAAGGAACACAATATTTACTTGATTTGATATCCAGGTACAAATAGAAAAGGCAGAGATTTTATGATTTCTGCCTTTTCTGTTTATCTCTGTTCGAAGAAATAAAAAGAATGCTCTATTACAGAAATCAGATTAAAATTGTATCTTAGCATCCGAAACTTTTAACACACAAAATTATGAACGTTCAAATAGAAGAAAGTTGGAAAGCACGTTTGAAACCGGAATTTGAAAAAGATTATTTTCATACACTAACGGATTTTGTACGGGAAGAATACAGTCATTATCCAATATACCCTCCGGGAAAGCTCATATTCAACGCTTTTAATCTTTGCCCATTCGATAAGGTGAAAGTAGTTATCATCGGTCAGGATCCTTACCATGGTCCCGGACAAGCTCATGGTTTATGCTTTTCTGTGAACGATGGAGTTCGTTTCCCTCCTTCATTGATTAATATATTCAAAGAAATAAAAGATGATATTGGTACAGATGCTCCCACCACTGGAAATCTGACCCGTTGGGCCGAGCAAGGTGTCCTGCTCCTGAATGCAACCCTAACTGTCCGTGCCCATCAGGCAGGTTCTCATCAGAACCGCGGCTGGGAGACTTTTACGGACGCCGCCATACGTGTCCTTGCCGAACAGCGTGAACACCTCGTATTCATCCTCTGGGGATCTTATGCACAGCGTAAGGGTGCATTCATCGACCGGAGCAAGCATCTTGTTCTGACTTCTGCGCATCCCTCTCCCCTATCTGCCTACAATGGTTTCTTTGGAAATAAGCATTTTAGCAGAGCGAATGCCTATTTGAAAGAACATGGAGAACAAGAAATAGCATGGTAAAAAGCAATTCCTAATCAGAAATAAAGATATCCCCTTCTACACTGAAGCATTCCGATAAATAAATCGTTTCAACAGTATAGAAGAGGATATTTTTATGAAAAAGCAAATGCAGTAAAAGGAATATCAAATGGATTCTTAATACCATTTAATATTAGTCTGTGTCTGACTCTTCTTATCATATTTCAAGTCTTGCAGAATACTGGCATTGGCACGGATAACGAAGCTATAGTACTTCCATGTACCAAATGGAGAAAGACTGGCAGACATACTGAAACAGTGCAAGTCACGCGTTATATTGAAAGAAGTCTGCACTATCTTTTTAGCATTAAAGTCATAACCGGAGTTGAAGCTGACTGCCCACTTATTGGAAATCTTAACATTACCATTAATATTAAGCGCATTCAGACTAAACTTATAAGGATAACGCATGCTCTCTCTGTTGATTGGTCTGGAGGTATCTTCTGTTATATTAAAGCCTGTACTCAGATTTATAGACCAAGGCATTTTGAAAACCTGATAACCGTCATCATCTACAGCAGCTTTTTCCTTCTTCCGCTTGGTAGGCGTATTACTTGTTCCCGCATCATCAGTTTCGTTACTTTCACTGTCCGCATCAGTCTGTTCGTTTCCTTTTCCATCATCCTCACTCTTCTCTCCGGTAAAAAATGCTTTCCACTTCTTCCATGTATCGTTATTAAGCGTGTAACTGAAAGAGTTCCCATAGCCTTGGAAACGTCCAAAACGTCCGTAAGACCACTCCGTGCGGTCACTCGTTACAACCCTACCGTTTTTATCAAAGGTATAAGCATAAGTAGCAAAGACTGAACTCATACTAAAGGTATAGTTCTTACTCAATTTCAAACGCAAATTTAATGTCAGGTTACTCCATGGACGCACCTTAGCAGCCGTATTATAAGAAATACTCGCACCCAACTCATCAATCAGGCTGACCTTGCGTATTGAGTCATTCTTATCCTTATATTTCATTTCCAAGTTATTGGATATCTGGAATGAAATATTTCCAGATTTTCCTTGTCCAGGCACTCCGAACATTTGTCCGGCATATGGAGAATAAGTGATCGTATCTTGTGTTCCATCAGCATTGGGTTTAATATAAGTATCATAGTAACCATAGCGGGAAGAACCAAAGTCAGGAGCTGCACTGATACTGACAGAAGGAGTTATGACATGTCGAATCTGTATTTCCTTTTTCTTCATAAACAAAGGTTTATACATACCATAAATTTTTGTATTAACACCCAGACTGGCACTATAGTTATATACTCGATGGAAACCATAAATAGTATCAGTTTCTACTTCCCGCCCACTGGTACCTATATTCGGATCCCAGTCTTTCATCACCTTACGTGTATACCAACGCTCCGTATAACTCACCGATGGAGTTACATTGAAGTACTTGAACAATGTAAACGTAGCGCTGATAGGTATTTCATGTTTCATTCCGTTCTTCCAGTCCTTCACCAGATTGGATTTGAACAGAAGATCATCTTTCGTAGTAATGCTGTTAGAAAGGCGGCCACTATAGCGAAGAGAAATCTTCTCATACCATTTCTCATTACCTACAGCATTCTTCCGTTTGAAAGGAAAAATAGTACTCAAGGTAATGTTCAAATCCGGTAAAGTTACAGCAATCGAAGAGTCCTTCATGTTTTGTGCAATATTACCGGTAGCTGCAATAGAAAGTTTCTGATCGGGGAAGTTACGTGAATAGCTGACACTGGATGTTTTGGTATTCTGCGTCATAGCCTGCGAATTGTACATATTACCGATATTAGTACGCTCATAGCTACTGGACGAGAAGTTCACACTGGCCGAGAATGACGAATTTGGGCTGGCTTTGGGATCCTGGCGATGTGACCAAACAACTTTGAAGTCTTTTGCTACTGCATAGTCATCCAAGCCTTTATCACCGGTTTTAGTCACCTGATAACTAGCTTGAAACAGACCGGAGAATTTATAACGAACATTATAATTGGTTTCCGCATTCAAAGCCCAGGAGCCTTTTGTAAAGATATCACCGCGCAGCTTCAAATCCATCTTATCGCTGATAGCGAAATAGTAACCGCCATCCGTCAAACCAAATCCACGGGTAGAGTCATCCATATAACTTGGCATGATGAAACCCGATGAATAACTACTGGAGAAAGGAAAGAAGAAAAACGGTACGGCAAGAGGTAGCGGGACATCCTCAATAACCAGATAAGCAGGGCCCGTCACTACATTTTTCTTGGGGCGTACTTTGGCATAGGTCATCTGCATGTAGAAGTGAGGATGATCGTGATTATCACAGGTAGTATAACGGCCACTCTTCATGTACAGCTCATCGTTCATACCCTTCTTAGCATTATTACCAGTCACATACCCTTCGCCTTGCTGACTGACTACATTACTGATCAGCCCCTTTTTACTCTTAAAATTATACCGAATCGTATTCGTCTCATAAGGTGTATCGCCATCTTTGAAGACCGGTCTTCCTTTTATGACTTTTAATGAGTCTTCCACACCATGGGCAAAAACCGTACTACTGTCCATATTCATAGTAATCACCTCGGCAGCCAGCTCTATCTTCTGATAGTTCACCTTCCCATCTCCATATAAATTGGCAATGCCATTCTGAGTGAACACAATAGAGTCAGTAGCTTCATAAATCACCGGAGCATCCAAAGGCTGCTTTTTCTTACCGGCAGGCTGCAATTGTATCGTATCGTTTTGCAGAGTATCCCCCTTCAACAAAGTGTCTCCTCTTTGTACACCTTCTATATTAAAGGTATCTGTCCGCTCGCTTCCTGTGGGAACAGTTCTTCCACGCCGACGTTGCGAAAAAGCCTCGCCGGAGAGCAGGAGTAAGACAAGTAGTAGTATGAATGATATGAATGTATTTGCTTTCAATGGCGTAATCAACTTATAGTTTCCGCTTGAAGGGGCAAAAGTACGTAAATTATACGGATAATCTCCCTTTTTAAAGAAATTTAGATTGCTACAAGAACTGTTCGCACCAGCGATCAAAACGTTTCAAACCTTCATTGCCGAAATTAGAAAGACTTTTTCGGGCTTTCTCCACTGTTTTTTCCCGCTCCAGATGAGTCTTGGAATAAAACTTATCGGCAAAGCAAACGACTTGCTCTTCCAGGCTAATCGGGAGCATATCCCGATGAGGTACTGGCAGCTTTTGCGAAATAATATCGTCCAAAGATAGCCCTGCACCCGTATGCCTTTCACATACCAATGCATGACGGGGATATCCTTCCTGACGCATCAGATCCGCCCCTAAATAGCCATGACAGACATAGGGCTGATCTCCAAAACAGAAGATACCCGGAGCATTAGTCAGAAAGATGCCTATATCATGCAGCATGCCGGCTTCATATAAAAAGTCTTTATCCAACTGAAGCTCCGGATGGTGATCAGCAATTGAAAGAGCCTTCTCGGCCACCAAACGACTATGCACCAACAAGATGTGCTTACGTTCATTATCCTCCGGATAATATTTATCGATGATTGTAACGGGTGACATTTATTTCTTTTTAAACTTATACATATAAATCTCATCACGCAAATCGCAACTGCGCTTCTTCGTAAGGAAAATCTCTTCAAAGTCGTATGTATTTCCAAATTCTTCAAACAACAGTTCTTTTCCTCTCTCCGGCAAAACAACATATCCCTCACCGGACGGCAAATCCTTCTCAAAATGACGCATCTGATCATTCATATAAAAGTTTGCACAATAGAAGCTCATACCATCATATGAGTAGACTGTTCCCTGCGGCACATATTCCCTGATTTGGTTAACCAGGTGCTTGTCCGATTTAACTGCCAACACTGTAGGTTGATAGACCCCATCCAGAGAAACAAAAAGACAAAGCATACATCCGGCGATACTGTATAATAAGGAGTAAGCGCCGGCCCGCTTCGCTACTCCCATCCATGTGCAGGCAGCCGCTATCAAAGGAAGCGCCACCAGACACCATTTAGGAATAGACAGAGAAACCGCTTCCAAAGCATGCATAAAAGATACATTTTCAGCAGCATGACGGCCGGTTCCAAAAAGACTATCCGGTATCAGTCCTAAACGTACCGCTATGAAAGTTACCGTAAGTATCAAACACAGAGACGCAAATATATGTGCAGAGATTTTAAACACTTTTGCCCCACGCTGCACCAAAGCCAATAAATATTCAGCTATCAGCACTGCCATAAATGGATAGATGGGAAGCAGATAAACGCTACGTTTACTCTTGGGGATGCAATAAAATATGAAAATAAAGAGAATTACCACCCATGTGAACAATTGCAAGGGCGACTGTGAACGGAATTTTTTCCAGGCTTTCCCGATACGTTCGCCGAAAGATGTCCCCTCAGGTAACACACGCATGTTTTTCCACTTCAGTCCAAAGAGAGAGATCAGCAATACCAAAGTCCAGGGTATCCAGCCCCAGATAACAGTCAGGAAATTATACCATATCGGATTCTCATGTGATCCGTAGGACATCTTTCCCATGAAGCGACCGGTATTCTCTTCCAACATTAAATCGACAAAAGACTGTCCGCCTTGTGCATAAGCCGCGCCCGCCCAGGCTGCATAAGGAATCAGAGAAAGGATTCCTACAAGCAATAACAAGAAGAATGTCTTCCAGAAAGAACGTCCACGTAACAACTGGTAAAGACCGATACAGACACATGGGAATATAGAACCTACCGGTCCTTTGGTCAATGTGGCACAGCCCATCAGTAAAACAGCCAGCCAGGGAATACCGCGGCACTCCTTCTCATCCCAACGAAACAGCAAACACAATGAAATAACAATAAGCGACACTTGCAACATATCTACACGGCACGCCACCGCTGCCCGGTGTACTTCAAAAGAAGACAGAAGAAGAATAGAAGTCAGAAAAGCCGTTTTTACCCCTTTACGTTTTGCTATAAAAGAGAAGAACACCAACTGCATAGCCAGGAATGCAATAGCAGACGGCAGACGGGATGAATACTCTGACACTCCTCCAAAAAGGGAAGAGATGGCAGCGATGGCCCAGTAGAGGAAAGGAGGCTTATAAGCCATGTCGGTACCATAATTCACCGGAAGTATCCAGTTACCACTCTCTAACATAGAAAAGGCAACAATGGCCTCACGTGGTTCCCCTTTAGAATAGAAAATGGTTTCTCCCAGAAAAGGGAGTATCACAAGCATACTGAGTAGCGCTATAAACCAGAACGCTTTCTTCCTATCATCTGACATATATTTCTGTTTTTAGTGATTTCTGTGCGCAAAAGTACGAATTATTCTGCAACAATCCCTAACTTTGCCTTCTCAATTCTATGAATATGAAGAGACTGAAAAAACTGCCGGAATTTATTCGTTTCATTATGGTAGGCGTCTTTGCAACCGCTCTGCACTATGGTTTATATTTTATATTCCAGCGATTCATCAATGTAAATATAGCCTACAGCATAGGCTATATACTCAGCTTTATTGCTAATTTTTATCTGACAGCCCTTTTTACCTTCGGAAAGAAGCCATCCTGGAAGAAAGCTTTTGGCTTCGGGGGAGCCCATCTGATCAACTATATCCTACATATAAGTTTACTGAATCTGTTCCTTTGGTTAGGCTTTTCCAAACCCTTCGCCCCCATACCGGTATTTACCATCGCTATCCCGGTAAACTTCCTGCTAGTGAGATTTGTTTTCAAATACAAAGAAAGATAATTTGTTTTTCTCCCGATTTCTTACGAATATTGCAAAAAGAATAATTGATTATGGAAAAATCTCCAGTACTCGCTATCGTAGTACCTTGCTACAAAGAAGAAGCTGTATTACACGAAACACATAAAAGACTCAGTCTCCTATTGGATAAACTGATAGCAGAACGACACATCTCTCAGGATAGTTATATCTTATATGTAAATGATGGCAGTACAGATCAGACTTGGCCTATCATCAAGGATTTACACCAAAATACCCCCTATGCCTGTGGGCTGAACCTAGCCGGAAATGTGGGACACCAAAATGCACTCATGGCCGGACTGAATGCCGTCAAAGAACGATGTGATGTCGCCATTTCCATAGATGCCGACTTGCAAGATGACGTCAACGCCATTCCCGAAATGCTCGAACGCTACCGAGAGGGATGTGACATTGTTTATGGTGTACGCCGGGAACGTAAAACCGACACTTTCTTCAAACGTAGCACTGCCCTCGCTTTCTACAAGTTGATGAAAATAATGGGAGTAAAGTCGGTTTATAACCATGCGGATTATCGCTTGATGAGTTGCCGTGCTATCCAACAACTTTGCCGTTTCCGCGAGCGCAATCTCTATTTGCGCGGGCTGGTGCCTCTCATCGGTTACCAAACCGCCTGTGTTTACTATAATCGCGACAAGCGTTTTGCCGGAGAGTCGAAATATCCATTCAAGAAGATGTTAAACTTTGCCATCGACGGAATCACATCTTTTTCTGTCAAACCTGTGCGCATGGTTTTCTGGCTAGGCTGTATTTTTATACTGATAGCCGTATGCGTAACTATCTGGACGCTACGCGCTTACTACTTCCACGACACTGTGCCCGGATGGTCATCTCTGATGATTTCCCTCTGGCTGGTAGGTGGTACAATATTGGTATCCCTGGGAATTGTAGGCGAATATATCGGTAAAATCTACATTGAAGTAAAGAACAGGCCAAGATATAACGAGGAAGAATTGCTGTTGCGTTAATGTTGCGCTTCTTCCTCTTCCCTCTTTCTCTTTTTCCATAGCTGCCAGCTATTGATCAGATTCTGCCACAAGACATAAGATCCCGGTCCCACGGAGGAAAGTGGATTCAGATAAGTATATGCCATCCAGATAGCAAGAACCGTATTTTTCTGTCCCAGTGCCTGCCCGCCACTGATACGGTCATTATAACGTCCACCTATATTCTTACCCAGAAAGAATTGCAGGCAACAAGCCACTAATCCGGCAAAGGCTATCAGTATTTCCACCGAAACCGGTGCATCACTGATTGCCAGGGAACGAACAGTTTGCCCGGATACAATAGCAAGCGCTACGCCCCACAAATAAAAAGCAAGATCATGGAAACCCAATAAAAAATGGTGCACACGGGGCATAAACACTCTCAGAAACCACGCCAGGAAAAAAGGGAACAACAACAACGGGAACACTTTACTCAGGATTTTCAGGAAAGCAGCAAAGAAAGTCATGTCAGCATGAGGCTCCACTAACGGAAAAACCAAAGGAACCGCCACTGCCGCCAGCAAATTAGACAATAAGGTATAAGTAGTCAACGTAGATGCACTGCCTCCCAACTTGCCAGTGATGACAGCCGCTGCAGTAGCAGTTGGACAAATCACACAAACCATCGCCCCCTCAAATACTTCCCGATATATTTCATCCATCGGACAGCATACCAGCAAAGCGGCAATTGCCAGACATGAAATTGTCTGAAACAGCAGCAACCAGCCATGCCATGCTTTAGGTTTCAGTTCATTCAGTTTTTCTACTTTACAAAAAGTAAGCAACAGTTGGGCAAAGATCAGCAGTGGAGTAATATACGCAATCAAATCATTAATATATGGTTTGGTAGGCGCCAAGAAAGGGACATTTGCGAGAATAAAGTATCCCAAAGTACCTGAAAGCATCGCCAGTGGCAATGTCCAGTTCTTAAGAAAACGAACTAACATACCTTTTTTCTATTTAATTTGCGGGTGCAAAGTTAGTCTGTTTTAAAGAAATCTCTCACAAATCCTGGGGAAAAGTAACAAAACTTCATGTAAAACGTGAGTTTTCTATAAATTTCCACTACATTTGCAACGACTTTTGGGTATGAAACTATATAAACGACACATATTATATATCTGTATTTGCTTCGGGCTGTTCATCTCTCCTTTTTGCACTACCAGCATCGAAGCAAAAGACTTCGTTGTCGTTATTGACGCCGGACATGGTGGCCATGACCCTGGTGCTTTAGGCCGAATCTCCAAAGAAAAGACTATCAACCTGAATGTTGCCCTCAAATTAGGCAAACAGATAAAAAGGAATTGCCCTGATGTAAAAGTGGTATATACCCGTGAAAGAGATGTATTTATCCCACTTGACAGACGTGCGGAAATAGCCAATAATGCTAAAGCTGATTTATTCATTTCCATTCATACCAATTCCGTAGCGGGCGGTAAAACAGTTAAAGGAGCCTCTACATGGACGCTCGGTTTAGCCAAGTCGGATGCCAATTTAGAAGTCGCTAAACGGGAGAACTCCGTAATTTTATACGAAAGTGATTACAAGACGCGGTACGCAGGATTCAATCCAAACTCAGCCGAATCTTATATCATCTTTGAATTCATGCAAGATAAATATATGTCTCAGAGCGTACACCTTGCCTCATTGGTACAGAAAGAATTCCGCCATACCTGTAAGCGTGCAGACCGTGGTGTACACCAGGCGGGGTTTCTTGTATTGAAAGCAAGTGCCATGCCCAGCATCCTGGTAGAACTCGGTTTCATATCCAATCCGGAAGAAGAACGTTATCTCAATTCGGAAGCGGGAACCACCACACTTGCCAACGGAATATTCCGTGCTTTCCTGTCTTATAAACGTGAACATGAAATACGGATGACAGGAAGCAGCCGCACCCTATTACCGGAGGATACGGATGCCGGTAGGGTAGAAGAAGAGATACCTGCATCCCCCGTTTCCAATAACACCGAAACCAAACAAAATACAGAAAAAGTAGCTGACAGGCAAACCGATAGTGCTGCTCCAGTGTTTAAAATACAAATACTTACTTCTTCCCGTCCGCTTGCCGCCAATGACAAACGACTAAAAGGGCTGAAAGGTGTAGAGTATTATCAGGAAGGCGGACTTTGTAAATACACATACGGTGCATCGACCGATTATAATAAGGTATTACGAACTAAACGGGAGATAGCACCAAAATTCAAAGACGCATTTATCATCGCTTTCAAAAACGGAAAGAAGACAAGCGTCAGCGCTGCTATCGAAGAATTTAAAAAGAAAAGAAATAAATAATAAGACTATAACATCATGATGAAGTATCTTACTAAAGAAGTTAGAATAGGAATTGCGGGCATTATTGCTCTCTGCATATTGGTATATGGTATTAACTACCTGAAAGGCATTCATATGTTTAAGCCTACCAACTATTTCTACGTCAAGTTCCATAACATTAATGGATTGACCAAATCAAGTCCGGTCTTTGCCGATGGCTTTCGTGTAGGTATTGTACGCGACCTTTATTATGACTACAATGAACCGGGAAAAGTGGTAGCGGAAATAGATGTAGACCCGGAACTGCGTATTCCTAAAGGCAGTACCGCCGAATTAGCCTCCGAACTGATGGGTGGTGTAAAAATGAACTTACTACTTGCCAATAATCCACGCGAGAAGTATCTGACAGGTGATACCCTACAAGGCAATGTCAACAATGGTGTAATGGACCAGGTAGCCACCATCATGCCTCAGGTAGAAAAGATGCTTCCCAAGCTAGACTCTATCCTTGCTTCACTGAATACAATCCTTGGAGACCCGGCAATTCCCGGTACACTGCACAGCGTGCAAAACACAATGGCAAGCATGGAAATCACCAGCAGACAGTTACAGGCCATTATGAGTAAAGATATTCCCCAGCTTACTAAAAAGCTGAACACCATAGGAGATAATTTCGTCACTGTCAGTGATAATCTGAAAGAAATAGATTACGCTGCCGCATTTGCCAGAATAGATTCGACTTTAGCAAATGTAAAAATGATTACAGACCAATTAGGCAGGAAAGACAATACAATCGGCTTGTTGTTAAACGATCCATCGCTTTACAATAATTTGAATGCTACAACAGCCAATGCTGCCAGCCTTCTTGAAGACCTGAAATCACATCCGAAAAGGTATGTTCATTTCTCCCTGTTCGGCAAAAAAGATAAGTAGGAAAAATCTCTTTAAATAGAATAAGTCTAAATAATAGGAGCAAACAGAATTGGAAGAAAAAGCCTCAGTAAGTCCATGTAGAAACTAAAGTATTCCCATCTGTCAGATTATTTGAAAAGTTAAAAAACTTATCCCTTTCTTATATATCACACTAGAATACAGATACTTATAAAAATGCAATAGCCTCCCTGTGGGGCTATTTACATGAAACAAGATAAGTAGTTGAAAGTAAAGAGATTATTGTTTTTAGATAAAAAGCAAGAAAAAACACATTTGTTTTTCTCAAATAAGATTGCGAATTTTGCATGCGTAGAAGTTTTGCTTAATTAATAAATGTATTTAAAGCCGTTATGAGTGAATTAAATCATGTCGGGCTATGGAACCGCTGTCTTGAAATCATCAGAGACAATGTTCCGGAGCAGACATACAAAACATGGTTTCTCCCCATCATACCTTTAAAATATGAGGACAAGACGCTGGTCGTACAGGTACCCAGCCAGTTCTTCTATGAGTTTTTGGAGGACAAGTTTGTTGACTTGTTGCGTAAAACTCTATATAAAGTTATTGGTGATGGCACCAAGTTATTGTATAATGTTATGGTGGATAAGAGTTCACGTACTACCGTCAATCTCGAATCTACTCCCCGCACTATTATTCCACAGAAAAAGGTAATCGGCAGAGAAATACCGCAAGCTCCTATTGCAGATTTAGATCCTCATCTGAATCCTGAATACAACTTCGAAACATTTATAGAAGGCTATAGCAACAAACTTTCACGCAGTGTAGCAGAAGCTGTCGCTCAAAACCCGGCGAAAACAATTTTCAATCCGCTGTTTTTCTATGGAGCATCGGGCGTGGGAAAGACGCACCTTGCAAATGCTATAGGCACAAAAATCAAAGAACTCTATCCGGACAAGAGAGTGCTATATGTATCGGCACATCTGTTCCAGGTACAATATACCGACTCTGTACGTAACAATACTACAAACGATTTTATCAACTTCTACCAATCAATTGACATATTGATTATCGATGATATTCAAGAATTTGCCGGTGTTACCAAAACACAGAATACATTCTTTCATATCTTTAATCACTTACACCAAAACGGTAAACAGCTTATCCTGACTTCAGACCGTGCTCCCGTATTATTGCAAGGCATGGAAGAACGACTCATCACCCGTTTCAAATGGGGTATGGTAGCTGAACTGGAAAGACCAACCGTAGAATTACGCAAGAACATCCTGCGCAATAAGATACATCGTGACGGTTTACAGTTCCCTCCGGAAGTAATCGATTATATTGCAGAAAATGTGGGTGACAGCGTGCGTGACCTGGAAGGTATCGTCATCTCCATCATGGCACATTCTACTATATATAATAAGGAAATTGATCTGGAACTGACACAACGCATTGTACGGAAGGTAGTAAAAAGTGAAAGTAAATCTATTACCGTTGATGACATCATCAACGTGGTATGCAAGCATTTCTCACTGGATACCGCTACCATCCATACTAAATCACGAAAACGCGAAGTGGTACAGGCACGCCAGATAGCCATGTTTCTCGCTAAATCCTATACAGATTTTTCGACGGCTAAGATAGGCGCATTAATAGGCCACAAAGATCACGCAACCGTATTGCACGCCTGCAAAACCATTAAAGAATTACGGGAAGTAGACAAAACTTTCCGCGCAGAAATAGATGATATCCAAGCATCATTAAAAAAGCAGGGTTAAAAACCCTGCTTTTTTATTACTTTCCAAAGATTCTCCGACATTACTTC
>NZ_EQ973489.1:365920-370584 GCF_000158035.1 Bacteroides cellulosilyticus DSM 14838 | reverse complement strand
TAAAGACTTGAGCCAAGGTTTCTTTGTTGTTTTCAAAAATAAATTGCTTATTTTCGGGCAAAGATTCCTTATAGGCATACAGGCGATCTATATCTTCAGGAGTATAATCATGATACGTCTCCTCATGCACAATAGCTTCCAGCGGCAATCGATCTACCTGTGCAGGCTCCTCGGCAGGCCAACCTACCGTCACTGTTGTAATAGGAAATACCAATTCCGGTAGCTCCAGGGCTTCGATTATCATTTGCGGATTGTAAGTCGTCGTACCCAGATAACATATACCTAATCCTTTTTCTTCCGCAGCCACACAAAAAGTCTGTGCTGCCAGCAGGGCATCTACAGAGCCGGTTACGAACCACTCTAAATTATTATACCCGGGAGTTGCTTTTCGCTGTTCGCACCATTTAGTAAAACGGCGCAGGTCTATACAAAACGTCAAAACCACAGGTGCAGTTTTCACCATCGGCTGATTGAAGTGAGCCGGTGCCAACCTAGCCTTCCGTTCTGCATCACGCGTTACAATTACACTGTACACCTGCATATTTCCGACTGTAGAGGCTCGAAATGCAGAATCAAGCAAATCATTTAACAAATCTGAAGAAATATCTTTCTGTTGATATTTACGGATTGTTCTTCTCTGTTTTAGGATTTCCATTCTTTTATTTTTTTGCAAATATAGAAAAAGAATAGCAATTTGTTGTCAAATAACGAGTTTAAAGTTTATCTACGTTTTCTAAAATCAATTAGCCTGTTTAATCAAAGTCTAGAAACAATTTTCTTTTTTGGAAACTTTTTGTTCACACAACAATGCTAATATTTTATAAATCAGCAATCTATTATTCAAAAAATGGAAATCTCATAGTCTGTTCATAATTTATTCTGTTTTTATTTTGCTATAACAAAAAACATTCTTAGCTTTGCAATCGCATTTGTTAATGATAGGTATCACTTCTACACTCTTACTTATTAAAAAATAAATCTAAGGAAAAAAGAATCGTGGAAAAACAAACTTATTCTTACGAGGAAGCTTATGAAGAATCTTTACGATATTTTCAGGGCGACGAGTTAGCTGCGCGTGTTTGGGTAAACAAGTACGCAGTAAAAGACTCTTTCGGAAATATTTACGAGAAGTCTCCGAAAGACATGCATTGGAGAATAGCCAATGAAGTAGCCCGTATCGAGGCTAAATACTCTAATCCATTAAGTGCAGAGGAACTATTCGATCTGCTCGACCACTTCAAGTACATCGTTCCGCAGGGAAGTCCGATGACCGGAATTGGTAACAACTATCAGGTAGCTTCTTTGTCTAACTGCTTCGTGATCGGAGTAGATGGAGAGGCGGATTCTTATGGTGCCATCTTCAAAATAGACGAAGAACAAGTACAACTCATGAAGCGCCGTGGTGGTGTAGGACACGATTTGTCGCACATCCGCCCGAAAGGTTCTCCGGTGAAAAATTCGGCTTTAACCTCCACCGGCCTGGTGCCATTTATGGAGCGTTACTCCAATTCTACACGTGAAGTTGCTCAGGACGGACGGCGTGGCGCACTGATGCTAAGTGTATCTATCAAACATCCCGATTCAGAAGCGTTCATCGATGCTAAAATGACGGAAGGCAAAGTAACAGGTGCCAATGTATCTGTGAAACTGGACGATGCATTTATGACCGCTGCCATCACAGGTACTCCATATATTCAACAATATCCTGTCAATGCCGCTGAACCAACTGTGCAGAAGGAAATCAATGCAACCAATTTGTGGAAGAAGATCGTTCACAATGCATGGAAATCGGCAGAACCGGGTGTATTGTTCTGGGATACCATATTAAAAGAATCCGTACCCGATTGTTATGCAGACCTGGGATATCGCACTGTTTCCACCAATCCATGTGGTGAAATTCCCTTGTGCCCGTATGACTCCTGCCGTTTGCTGGCTATCAATCTTTATTCTTATGTGGTAAACCCCTTCAAACCGGATGCATACTTTGACTTTGAATTGTTCCAGAAACATGTAGCGTTGGCTCAACGCATTATGGACGATATCATCGATCTGGAATTGGAGAAGATAGAACGCATCATGGAAAAGATTGATGCTGACCCCGAAAGCGAAGATGTGAAACATACAGAACGTATATTGTGGGACAAGATTTATAAGAAGAGTGGACAAGGACGCCGTACCGGTGTAGGTATTACTGCCGAAGGTGATATGCTTGCTGCATTGGGATTGCGTTACGGTACGGAAGAAGCTACTGAATTCTCTGAAAAAGTGCACAAGACCGTTGCCCTGAGTGCTTACCGTTCATCAGTGGAAATGGCAAAAGAACGTGGTGCATTCGAAATTTACGATACCGAACGTGAAAAGAATAATCCGTTCATCAATCGTTTGCGCGAAGCAGATCCCCAGTTGTATGAGGATATGAAGAAATACGGCCGCCGCAATATTGCCTGCCTTACCATTGCACCGACGGGAACCACCAGTCTGATGACTCAGACTACCTCAGGTATCGAGCCTGTATTCTTGCCCGTATACAAACGTCGCCGTAAAGTAAATCCGAACGACACTAACGTACACGTAGACTTCGTGGATGAAACCGGAGATGCTTTTGAAGAATATATTGTCTTCCACCCCAAGTTTGTTACATGGATGGAAGCGCAAGGACACAATCCTTCCAAACGTTACACACAAGAAGAGATCGACGTATTGGTTGAGCAATCACCTTATTATAAAGCAACCTCAAACGACGTAGACTGGCTGATGAAAGTCAAGATGCAGGGACGTATCCAGAAATGGGTAGACCACTCCATCAGTGTGACCATCAACCTGCCGAACGATGTGGATGAAGACCTGGTAAACCGCCTGTATGTAGAAGCATGGAAATCCGGTTGTAAAGGTTGTACGGTTTATCGTGACGGTTCACGTTCGGGCGTACTCATTTCTGCCAAGAGCGATAAGAAAGAAGAAATGCCTCCTTGCAAACCGCCTACGGTAGTAGAAACCCGCCCGACAGTTCTGGATGCCGACATCGTACGTTTCCAGAATAATAAAGAAAAGTGGGTGGCATTCGTCGGTTTGCTGGACGGACATCCTTACGAAATCTTCACCGGTCTTCAGGACGACGATGAAGGCATTATTCTGCCGAAGAACGTTACTTCCGGACACATTATTAAGAAGGTGGACAAGGACGGCAGCAAGCGTTACGACTTCCAGTTCCAGAACAAACGCGGATATAAAGTCACCATTGAAGGTCTGTCCGAAAAGTTCAACAAGGAATACTGGAACTACGCCAAACTGATCTCCGGAGTATTGCGTTATCGTATGCCTATCGAACAGGTTATCAAGCTGGTCGGCTCTCTGCAACTGGACAGCGAAAGCATCAATACCTGGAAGAACGGTGTGGAACGCGCATTGAAGAAATACATAACGGACGGCACAGAAGCCAAAGGCAAGAAATGTCCGAACTGCGGCAACGAAACACTTGTATATCAGGAAGGTTGCCTCATTTGTACCACTTGCGGAGCTTCACGTTGCGGATAAAAACAGATCTGCGAAATGCAAGCACAAACGTTTGCATAGGAATTTAAAAAACTTAGATAGCGGTAGCTGCTTGATTATGCGGAATAATGTCTATACTTGCATAATCAATGCAGCTATTACTAAATCTAATATTATATGATACTATCTTTTCATATCGAGTACCGCACAAGTTGGGGTGAAGAGGTTAGAGTCTTAGGATCTATTCTTGAACTGGGCAACAATCAGCCCGGTAAAGCCATACCTTTACAAACAGTGGATGGCATTCACTGGACTTTAGATGCGGACATTCAAGCGCCTGAAAACGGCATCGTACAATACAGTTATCACATTTATCGCGACGGCAAAGATACACGTACGGAGTGGAACAGCCTTCCCCGCACGCTCTATGTATCGGCTGACAAGAAGAAAGTCTACCGCCTGCAAGACTGCTGGAAGAATCTGCCCGAACAGCAATACTTCTACACGTCTGCTTTCACGGAGTCCCTGCTTGCACATCCCGAACGTAACGCCGCTCCAAAGAGCCACAAGAAAGGATTATTGATCAAGGCGTATGCTCCATGTATCGACAATGATCACTGTCTGGGCATTTGCGGCAACCAGAAAGTTCTGGGAGATTGGGATGCGGATAAAGCCGTTCTGATGAGCGACGCCAACTTCCCGGAATGGCAGGTTGAAGTAGACGCCTCGAAAATCAGCTTCCCGCTGGAGTATAAATTCATCCTTTATAATAAGAAAGAGCGTCGTGCCGTGGCATGGGAAAACAACCCCAACCGCTACATGGCCGATCCGCAGATAGGCGCTAACGAAACACTGGTGATCGGTGACCGTTACGTTTACTTCGCCCTACCCGACTGGAAAGGTGCCGGAGTAGCCGTGCCCATCTTCTCGCTGCGCTCCGAAAAGAGCTTCGGAGTAGGTGACTTTGGCGACCTGAAACAAATGATAGACTGGGCTGTACTTACCCGCCAGAAAGCCGTACAGATATTACCTATCAACGACACCACCATGACACATACATGGACGGATTCTTATCCGTACAACAGCATATCCATTTATGCGTTCCACCCCATGTATGCCGATCTGAAACAGATGGGTACGTTGAAGGACAAAAAGGCAATGGCAGAATTCAA
>NZ_EQ973489.1:357340-365761 GCF_000158035.1 Bacteroides cellulosilyticus DSM 14838 | reverse complement strand
CGCACCAGCTCCACCGGATTCAACCCTTCAATACCGGACGGAATGCCATTGATCGCATAACTTCCTCCTCCCAGAGGTGTCAGTTCAAACCCAACTGCCGAGAAGTCTTCCATGATGCTTTCCAACACCGCAGCTTCCGAAGCGGGCAATTGCACGATTTCAGGAAACAAAACTCCTTGAGAAACCCCTTGTTTCTGACGTATTTGATTCATATAACGTTCAAACAACACCCGGATATGCGCCCGGTGCTGGTCTATCAGCATCAAACCGGATTTTACCGAAGTCAGAATAAAGCGCCCTTTGAATTGAAAATGCTGCGCGCCTTTCTCCACTGCCGGTTCGTTGGTATACAACGATGCAGATGGAGAGGATACAGTTTCCGTCTCCTGAACATACGGAGTACGCTCTTCGGACATATCTACCGATGCAGGTGCAGAAGTCCAGTCCGTTTCGTCTACAAAAGGTTCTTCTTCCATAGGCGTATTCATCTTGCTGGCTTTCTCCAGACCATCATACAGTCCTTCCCAATCCACTTTCGGCCGGGAATAGCTGCCCCCACCACTATAAGAGGAAGCGGAAGAAGTCTTGAACGGATTGAAGTCTGAATTATAATGCACCTTCGGAGGCTCTATCGGACGAGTCTGATCGAATGCGGGAATATCCGGCATACCTTCCGTATCGAAATCAATGGACGGCACAGCATTGAATTTACCCAATGACTCTTTTACCGCTGCGGAAACGATCTGCCAAATTGCCTGCTCGTTCTCAAACTTAATCTCAGTCTTGGTAGGATGTATATTCACATCAATGTTAGCCGGGTCCACATCAAAGTAAATGAAATAGGAAATCTGTTCGCCTGCCGGAATCAATTGTTCATAAGCATCCATCACCGCTTTATGGAAATATGGATGACGCATATAACGCCCGTTCACAAAAAAATACTGATGAGCTCCTTTCTTACGCGCCGTCTCCGGTTTGGCAACAAAGCCAGATACCTTCACCATAGTAGTATCCACATCTACCGACAGCAGATGCTGGTTCAACTTCTTGCCAAATACGGCAAGAATGCGTTGGCGAAGTGGCATCGCAGGCAGGTTGAATAATTCGGTATCATTACTATATAAGTAGAAAGCCACTTCGGGATGTACCAGAGCTATGCGTTCAAATTCAGTAAGGATATTGCTCAATTCCGTCGAGTTCGCTTTCAGGAACTTGCGGCGGGCAGGTATATTAAAGAATAAGTTCTTAATGGAAAAGTTACTTCCTTTAGGACACGAAACGGCTTCCTGACTTTCTACTTTAGAGCCGGCTATCACAATCCGTGTACCCAGTTCCTCATTCGCCATACGGGTTTTGAGTTCTACTTCCGCCACCGCAGCAACAGAAGCCAACGCCTCTCCACGGAATCCCATCGTGCGCAAGGCAAATAAATCGGTAGCCTGCCTTATCTTAGAGGTGGCATGGCGTTCGAAAGCAAGGCGCGCATCCGTTTCGGACATGCCTTTACCATCGTCAATCACCTGTATACAGGTTTTCCCTGCATCCGTCACCAATACGTGTATTTCTTGTGCTTCGGCATCAATCGCATTCTCTACCAATTCCTTAATGACGGACGCCGGACGCTGAATCACCTCTCCGGCAGCAATCTGATTGGCAACCGAATCGGGCAGCAAATGAATTATGTCGCTCATGATAATTACAAATTATGAATTATGAATTACAAATAACGAATAACAACAGGTTCCATGATGCTACATTGTAATTCGTAATTAAATTAAATAATTCCGGTGCTTATGGCATACCACAAGTATATCAGCAAAGCAATAATCACCAGTATCACCCCCAGGTGTACCGGTTTACGCCCGCTTTCCTTGCGTCGTTTCAAGTGGGTAGTGCCTTCAACGAACTTTCCCCGGATATCTTCCGGCGAAAACTCCTTCTCAGGCAACATTCCCAATTCACGTTTGGCGCTTTCTTCCATCTTCGCCAACTTCTCTTTCCGCTCATCCACATATATATATGGATGATTAAAGCCACGAGGCTTTCTCATTGTGAACATTCCCATAGCGCTTATTTATTTCTTTTTATATTCATATTCCTTGGTGAAACTATAGGCTTACGATCTGATTTCTGCAATTGTTCGCCAGCCCTTTTACCTCTCCACTCAAATATATCTTCCTTATTCCTCGGACGGATATAGTCAAACCAGACAAAAGGCGGCAACTTATATTTGTCAGCCGGAATCTGATCCATCGGATAGAGCGTACCATTCGCTTTCCCTATAAAGGCTCCTTGCTCCATACGCCTTTCTTTCAGCAACATACGCAGGAAACTGCCCTCAGAATAGTTCAATCCTATCATGGTACTGTCTTTATCGTCTATCGGATAGAAGACAACCAGCACATTACCGTTCACATCCACCTGACGCATATCTCCGCCAACAAAAAAGCCTTTCATCTCCTTGCCCGTCACCTGGTTGTAGTGAACAGAATCTTTCTGCTCCACAGCCAAAGCCTGATTGATTATGTGCGCCCAGTCTATGGTACTGTCATTCATATAGACTTTAATTTCCTCACCCAACAATTGTTGTGAGCCATGCCATAAGATAGGATCAGTATACATAGTCATGCAAGAGTCTTTAGAATTATACACCAAAGAATCGCATACTGCCTGAACATCCGTACGATAAGCACGTACTTTATGATACACCCTCATCTCACGAAACATGGAGTCCGTATTTATATGATAGGTAATCAACCGCAGTGTATCACCGTGCATAAACAAACTGTCACCTTGTGAATAATCAATAGCAACTGCACGTTGAGTAGCGAGTGCACTTCCCGTAATCTCATTGTAGAAACAATAGTTACCTGTGAGCATATTCCTGTTAATGGTATCATTCATCTGCACATTGTCAAATGCTTCACCATATCCCAAAACACGATCATAGAAAATACTGTCACCCGTCAGTTTCTTGCCTTCGTTGGTCAGCACGGAACGATCCAGCAGTTCAGCCTGCTCTGTAGTGGTATTATAAATACCTCGTTCGGAATAGATGTGGTTCTTATCACTCACAATATCCGAAGGGCCCAGAATCGTAGCAATCTTCGTATCGGTACTATATTTCAAGGTATCCGAAGTCAATACAAATTTCGGATTAACCAACTTCACATCATGGTTGAATACGGATATTTTCGTGGCCGGACTATATTCTCCCCACTCGGAAGTCAGCACATTCTCTTCATCGGTCAGTGTACCGCCATCGAAGTAATAACCCAGATTATACAAACGGTCGTAGTTTAAACTATCCGTTGTCAATACCGTATTCCGGTTAATCATGCGGACATTCTCACGAAGCATTGCCAACTGCGACATACCGTCATAATACAGATAATCTCCATAAATAAAGAGCGTATCCCCCTGTTCCATACGGACATTACCGAAAGCTTCCACCGAATTTGTCTTCTCGTAAATCAACGCACTGTCACAGTACATATACATACTGTCATGACGCAGCTTTACCGACCGGATCAGAATCTGAACATCCGGAAGCAGAATTTTATCCGCCTGCGCCTCCTCAGCGTAAAGCAAATCAACCCGGGTTTTCTTCTTTTCCGGCTGTTTCGGCTTATCCTGGGCACTCAGCAAACAGATGCCAAACAGGCATAGAAGGCCTGTGAGAAGGAATCTATGCCTGTTCAGAAAATTATTTCTTGTATTTTTCTTCTGCATACAAAAAGTTAGTGTATCACCCGGGATCAGTCTTTAATCCAACCCGGATACTTAAATGTACAGTTCTTCCAATTTTCGTTGATACGCACGTACGTATGCTTTTGTTTTTCGCGAATCCATTTATCCAGCATCTCGTCACGACGTTTCTCCAATACAATTTCCTTCAGGTTCTGATAGTCTTCCGAAATAGTTGCTTTGTGTCCGTTGATGCGGCTTTTCAGTTTTACGATTACACATTCTTCTTTACCAGTCTTCTGCGGAATCATAGTGAATGCCTCGGAGATTTCTCCTACTTTCATCTTATCCACCACTTTAGCAATCTCGGGCGGAAGTTCCTGCATCTCAAACTTTGACGTATTGGTTTGAGGGTTAGGTAACAGACCGTGATTGTTACGTGTATCCTTATCCTGTGAAAGTACGGAAGCAGCTTCTTCAAAAGTAAACTTACCGTTACGGATGTCATCGGCAATAGAGTCCAGACGGGCAGTACCTGCCATCAGCGCTTCTTCCGGTACGTGGGGCTTCAACAAGATATGGCGTACTTTGATACGGTCACCACGTTTTTCCATCAACTGGATAATATGGAAGCCATATTCAGACTCTACAATCTTGGAAACCTTATTGGGGTCTTGCAGGTTGAAAGCCACATTGGCAAATGCAGGATCCAGATAACCGCGTCCTGTAAATGGCATTTCACCACCATTGATAGCTGTACCACGGTCGTCGGAATACAAACGTGCCAACATAGAGAAGCTTTCTCCCTTATTCACACGATCCGTATATTCGCGCAGACGACTTTTTACATCTTCAATTTCCTCCAAAGGAATTTTCGGTTGTTGTGTGATGATCTGCACCTCTACCTGGGTAGGGATATAAGGAATACTGTCCTGCGGCAAATCCTTGAAGTGGCGGCGCACCTCTGCCGGAGTGATTTTAATCTCTCCTACCAGTTTCTGCTGCATTCTCTGCACTTTCAATCCTTCACGGGCATTCTCGCGCAAGGCTTCACGAATCTGACTGGATGTCTTATTGAAGTATTCCTCCATCTTTTCACGCGAACCGATATTGGCGATATACATATTCGTCATCTGGTCCACACGCTGGATCACCTCACTTTCAGCAACTTCAATACTATCGAGAGCAGCCTGGTGTAAAAACAGCTTCTGTACAGCTATTTCTTCAGGAATCACACAGTAGGGATCACCATCAAATTTACGTCCTTCGTACAGAGCACTCATCCGAGCTTCTTCTACTTCAGACTTCAATATAGCCTCGTCGCCCACTACCCAAACTACTTCGTCAATCACGTTGTCTTGTCCATAAACGGCAGAACCGGTCATCAGCGCCAAGGCACATAAAACTACAAACTTAAAGTTCATAAAATTTTTCATTCTGTGTATCTAAACTAATTATATTTAATCTCATTCTTCTTCACTGCCTGCTGATACAAGTCATCCTTCACCTTTTTCATAAACTCCACTTGTTTCAGGTTCAGCATCATATCTTTCACTTTAGGGCGTGCAAACTCATAAGGTTCCTGCTCGCCCACCGAACGAAAATCGCTCACATTCAGGAAATAATAAAACGCCGTATCTTTCAATTCGATATGACGGTTCTTATTCACATAATCTTCTACTTCGGGTACTTTCAACGGTATCAGATCAAGCACATCTGCCATCGGTACCCATTTATCATAAAAGTACTCGTACTTCACGGCATTCTGCAAGCTATACTTTTCCAGATGTTCTACTGCATCTTGCGTAGCTGCTTTATACCAACGACGTACATTGTTTAGTTGTGGTGCGGTGAGGGGGACTTTGATGAACAACCCCTGCATCAGCGGCCGTTCCAACCTGAAAAGCTCTTTATTCTTTTCATAATAGTCCGCCAACTCTCCCTCTGAAATTTCATTCGAGAGTCTTTGGTGAATCAATGCCTGCTGATAGGTGTGCATAATCAGCGCCTTGCGATAATTCTCCACAAGTTTCTCAATCTCCCCGTTATCGGGAATATTACTCTGCGCTTTCTCATATAATAAGACATCTTCCACCCAATTGCGGATGTAATGTTCTGCGAACAGTAAACTATCATCTTTCGACAATCTCGCCGGAAGCGCAGATTGCAGGTCTTCCCGGTAAAGGAAATTGCCGTCCAATTCCACCAGTGGTGTCTTCCCTTTATGGTCGTGTTGCTCGCTACAGGCCACACACAAAAGGATGGAGAGGAGTCCCAGGAAAAATATTCGCATTACCGATTGATATTTACTTTATTTCAAGGTACGAAGATAACGGTTTAATCGGTTGCATCAGTGCTTATTAACGGTTTTTAAAACCTCTTGGTTTATTTCAACCTTAGCGGTGCTCCGTAATTGTGCAATCCAACGCTCCTCCAAATAGTTCTGATAATCGCCTACAAGCAGTCCACGCACCTCTTGATAAGTCTCCGGCCCCTTCACCTTTTCACCCAGAAAAGTGGTAAAAGGAAATGACGTCATAGGTTCAGTTTTTCCCTTTTTGAAGATTTCTTCATCTACATAGGCATTATCTCCGGGAGCAAATAAGCCTTGTTCTGCCTGCACTTGCCGCGTCTTTGCATTAAACGTCAGCCGGATGGCATTCTGCCACTCCTCTTCCGGCAAAGATTTCAGGAATTTGCGGGCTTGCTTTCCAAGCTTTTTCGTTGTAGTATGCAATACAATTCCTTTATAACGGGGGACTTTCCAATGATAATCCGAATGATGCTTTTCAAAATAGGCCGCCAGTCCGACCTCATCTGAGGGTACACGTTCCCAAATCTCCCGGTTACTGATTTCAAACAGTAACATTCCATTCCGATACTCTTGCATGAGCATACGGAATTCCGGATATTTATCTTCCAGGCGACTATACTCATAATCCAGTACGGACTTCATGATAAATCCTTTCAGCTGGCGTTGCACACCCTGAGGGTGGGAAGCTGCAAAAGCGGCAAACATCTTTCCTGTATATTCCCTGCCGTCAAGTGTAAACAGTCTCTTATCTGTCTGCCCTTTTGACAGTAATTCATCCACTCCAGTCTTATCTGCCGTATATTGATATTCCTTTTTCAGTTTTTCCACCAAAGCCTCCGTTCCTCTGTCCATTCCGTAACGACGGCTCTGGCGACGCATGATTTCATCCTTCACTTTTTCAAAGGGCAGGATTTCTTTCCGTTCAATCGCCTTGACAATATGAATGCCTTGCGGTGTAAAAAAAGGTCGGGATATCTCTCCTTGCTTTAATGCAAATACAACATCTTCAAACTCAACAGGCATCTGTAACCAACTTACCCAAAAAGATTTTTTTTCATCAGAGAAATTACGTACACACTCATCAAAGTCCGCCTGCCCATTCTGCAATGCGGCATAAAGAGAATCCATCCGAGCTTCTGCAGAACGCAGTACATGACTGGTAACTGTTTGGGGAAGAAACTTAAAGATATGACTTACCCGTATCTGTCCGGCACGATTGTTAGCTTTCATTTTATCATATACCTGACGGGCTGCAAGCTCTGATACAGACTCATCCGTCAAATAAGCTTTTGCCAACTGACGACGGTATCCCTCCAGTTCTTCACGAAAAGCCCGGGTAGTATCTAATCCGGCAGCTTCGGCTGCAGCGACTTTCAGCTTAAAATTCACAAACAAATCAACATATTCACTCAATGTTTTCTGTTCGATACCAGCAAGGGCATTATTCTTATTATAGATATATTCGAACTCCGAACGGAGAATTTCTTTCCCGTTAATACGCATCAGCACCGGATCTTGCTGAGCAAAAACTACCAATCCCAGGCAAAGGAGAATTATTGTCAATCCACTTCTTATCATAACTATTATCTTAGAAAAGAACAATGTAATAACGGGGAAACATCTTTTATATTGCCTCAACACCAAACAGATGATGCCTTTTCTTTAAACGAAAAATACCCGGAAAAGTATTTGTTACTCCCCGGGTATTTCTATATAAATTGCCTATATTTTATTCGGGACGACTGTAATTCGGAGCCTCGCTTGTAATTGCCACATCGTGCGGGTGGCTTTCAAGCACGCCTGCATTAGTGATGCGGGTGAACTTGGCATCGTGCAACTGCTCTATGCTACCTGCACCGCAATACCCCATACCGGCACGCAAACCGCCTACCAACTGGAAGATCACTTCGTATAAAGTTCCCTTATAAGGTACACGGGCAGCGATACCTTCCGGCACCAATTTCTTAACGTCATTGGTACCACTCTGGAAATAACGGTCTTTTGAACCATTCTCCATTGCTTCCAGTGAACCCATACCACGATAAGATTTGAACTTACGTCCGTTGAAGATAATTGTATCACCGGGAGACTCTTCCGTTCCGGCAACCAGCGAACCGATCATTACGCTATATCCTCCGGCAGCCAAAGCTTTCACAACATCACCCGAGTAGCGCAACCCACCGTCAGCAATCAAAGGAACACCTGTCCCCTTCAACGCCTTAGCCACATCATATACAGCAGACAACTGAGGAACTCCCACACCTGCCACAACACGAGTGGTACAGATAGAACCTGGTCCGATACCAACTTTCACTCCATCAGCGCCGGCTTCCACCAATGCTTTAGCAGCTTCTCCGGTAGCAATGTTACCTACCACAATATCAATGTTCGGGAAACGCTTCTTAGCTTCCTTCAATTTT
>NZ_EQ973489.1:352671-356933 GCF_000158035.1 Bacteroides cellulosilyticus DSM 14838 | reverse complement strand
CAAACGGCAGAAAGAGCTGAATGCTTTGCCTACCGTAGACTATGAAGCAGTAAACCAGACAAAATGGGAGTTCTTCCGCCTGATATACAAACAGGAAGGCGAACAAGTTCTGGCATCCGATGCCTTCCGGAAGTTCTTCGAGAACAACAAAGAATGGTTACAGCCATACGCCGTGTTCAGCTATCTGCGCGATGCCTACAAGACACCCAACTTCCGCGAATGGCCGAAATTCACAGAATACAAAGCAGAAGAAATAGAAAAGTTATGCCAGCCGGAATCTGCCGACTATCCGCATATCGCCATCTACTTCTTCATCCAGTTCCACCTGCACCTGCAACTGCTGGCTGCAACGGAACACGCACGAGCCAATGGTGTAGTACTGAAAGGTGACATTCCTATCGGCATCAGCCGCAACAGCGTAGAAGCATGGACAGAACCCTATTACTTCAACCTGAACGGACAAGCGGGCGCACCACCCGATGACTTCTCCGTGAACGGTCAGAACTGGGGCTTCCCTACTTACAACTGGGACGTAATGGAGAAAGACGGTTATTCCTGGTGGATGAAGCGTTTCCGCAAGATGTCGGAATACTTCGATGCCTACCGTATCGACCACATCCTCGGCTTCTTCCGCATTTGGGAAATCCCGATGCATGCCGTACACGGACTGCTGGGCCAGTTTGTTCCCGCCCTGCCGATGACGCGCGAAGAAATAGAAGGCTACGGAATGGCATTCCGCGAAGATTTCTTCACGAAACCCTATATCCATGAATACTTCCTCGGACAAATGTTCGGCCCGCATACTGATTATGTAAAGCAGACCTTCATAGAGCCTACGGAAACATGGGAAATATATCGCATGCGTCCCGAGTTCGACACACAGCGCAAAGTAGAGGCTTACTTTGCCGGAAAGACGGACGAAGACAGCATCTGGATACGCGACGGACTGTACGCATTAATCAGTGACGTACTGTTTGTGCCCGACCGTGAAGACCCGCACAAATTCCATCCGCGCATCGGCGTACAACACGATTACATCTACCGTGCCCTGAATGATTGGGAGAAGGCAGCATTCAATCGTTTGTACGATCAGTATTACTATCATCGCCACAACGAGTTCTGGCGCGAACAAGCCATGAAGAAGTTGCCGCAACTGACGCAATCCACCCGTATGCTGGTATGTGGTGAAGACCTCGGCATGATCCCCGATTGTGTAGCTTGGGTGATGAACGACCTGCGCATCCTTAGCCTGGAGATACAACGCATGCCGAAAGATCCTTCACAGGAATTCGGACATCCGGACTGGTATCCATACCGCTCGGTTTGCACCATCTCTACGCATGATATGTCTACGCTGCGCGGCTGGTGGGAAGAAGATTTCCAGCAAACGCAACGGTACTACAACACCATGCTGGGACACTACGGCGCTGCACCTGCCGTTGCCACTCCGGAACTTTGCGAGCAAGTGGTACGCAACCATCTTTACAGCAACTCCATCCTGTGCATCCTCTCCTTGCAGGACTGGATGGCTATGGACGGAAAATGGCGCAACCCCAATGTACAGGAAGAGCGCATCAACGTGCCTGCTAACCCCAGACATTACTGGCGCTACCGTATGCACCTGACGCTGGAACAACTGATGAAAGCGGAAAGTCTGAACGAGAAGATCAAAGGACTGATAGAACAGACCGGACGAAAAGGATAATACTCTCAATCTTTATAATAGAAAAAGGCACCCATAGTAGGTGCCTTTTTTTAAAAACTCCTACTTTTCTTGTCCTATCTTATTCAGTAAAAACAAAATTTCCGCCTGCTTATCAAAACCTGTCTGCTTATATTCGTCATAAGTCAACATCACATCCGGCCAGAAAGTCTTTGCACGCTTATCCTTCCCCGGCAGGAATATTTGCACGGAATTAGAGATTGAACCTTCTATTCCGGTATAAGGTAATTTGAAAAGAGTCTGTTCCATAAAAGTATTCGGAGCCTGTCCGCTTGGCACGCCCACCACCGTAGCTCCCATCTTCCACAGCATGAAAGCATAATGAAACGCAGCACTGAACGTCCGCTCATCCGTTACTACAAAGACCTGTTTCGGAGCATATACCGGAGCACCTTTCTGTGCACGCAATTCTTCTTTCACACTACTCATGCAGCCATCAATAAACTGACGGCGCAAGGTATCAAGCGGTATATCCTCCTGCTCTTTCATGCTGAACGTATAGTCACCGAAGCTATAATCGGTTCCGTAACTCCTATTGAACTCTTCAAGAGTTATCTCTAATTTATTCATATACAGCGGTGAAACAATCCGATAATACTCCGTATCCATATCTTTCTGCAAGTATTTGTCCCCATAAAGCTGATACAAAGAAGCCAGTACGATAGGAGTCCAACCACCGCTGTTTCCCCGAAGGTCAATAATCAGATATTCCGAATGATGCTTCTTCATCTCTTTCAGCATAGCGGCAAAAGTTCCCGAAAACGAAGGCAATGCACAGATAGCCTGCAAAGTATCCGCAGGCATCTCTTTCTTCAAAGCATTCTGATAGTAAAACTCCATCTGACGGAGCAGATCCCCTTTTATATGCTTATACATATACTCAAAATTATCACGCGCCATAATGCTGTTCACTTTAAACATCATCACCTCTTTCTTCTTGTCTATGAAGCGATAAGCCATTTGCTCCTCAGGGCATCCCACCCAGGACGGAAGGTTCACTTTCTCTGCTTTCCTCAATTCCTCATTCTCCATAAAGTGCTGTTCCAAAGTCACATCCTTTCCATCCGGAGTGCGCAAATAGAAACAAACCGTGTCTTCCAAATCCGGTAACAACTGTTGCATAAACTGCCTTCTCACTACGTTCCGGCAAAATACGGAATAACGGTTATAGAGATTCTCACATGCAAAGAGACTTGCCGTCCGCGCCAGCAATTCGTCCATACTCTTGCCATTGATTCCGATAAGAAGACTACCCAGCAAATCTTGATGTGCAGCCGGAAGACTTTGCACGATCAGCCCGTCAGGGATACATCTGAACCCAACAGGCAAGTAGCTCTGCTCCTGTTGCTGCTTGGGCGCAAGAGAAAAAAGATACGTATGCCCGTCCTGAATGAAAGACAGAAATGCCATCGACTTATCCCAAAACTCCTGAAGGGTATGGGGCTGACTACGTAACTCATTTTCCAAATCAAACGCTTGCTTATGGAAGAAGACTTTGCCTCCGAAACCTGTGTACGGATCGGGATGCGCAGCTTCAAGCTGTTTCACCAGATAATGAAAGTCAGCGGCAAGCGAATCCCCGCTTACCTTGTTCTGCGCCGAAAGAGAGAGGCAGACCAATGCGGATAAAAGAAAGGAATACAAGTGTTTCATGTCTTGTTTTTTTAGTTGTTGGCACAAATATACCTGTTTTCTTTGTTTACTGGGAGGTAATTCTTATTTTTGTCATCCACCGAATATTCTATTTGATATGAACAGTTATATATTCCTTGATAACGTCCGTTTCTTTGCCTACCACGGTGTAGGTCAGCAAGAGCGGGAAGTGGGTAATGAATTTGTCATTAACCTGAAATTGAAAGTCGATATTGCACGTGCAGCCGAGACTGACGACGTGACACATACCGTCAGCTATGCCGATGTATACGAAAATGTGAAGGCTGAGATGGAGATACCTTCTAAATTATTGGAGCATGTTTGCGGACGCATCATAAAACGCCTGTTCCGTACTTTCCCCACCGTTAAAGCTATTGAGCTGAAACTCGCTAAACGTAATCCTCCCATGGGTGCTGACTTAGATGCGGCAGGAGTGGAAGTGCAATGTGAAAGAGCTTAACCCCCTCCCCAGCTTGTCCGAGAACTCTTGTTGTACTTTCTTTTAGGCGCAGACAGACTCCCCCACTGTTTTTTTTGAAAAGTGAACTCAGTAACAATAGTTCGTTAGATATTTCATTCACATTTAACTCAGGTCTACTATGAGTTTATACATACTTTTACCTGCACGCTTGCACTCATGTCTTGTATCGCCTTATTCATCGTGGTTTGAGCGGTGGTGGCAGCAAATAAAAAAGAAGTGTAGGCAAATTTGCTTGCACCAAGTAAAATGAATATATATCGCTCATAATCTGCTATGTATATCATATAAGATGCTAAAAATGGCCGTTTGGCAACCTGCTATTTTTATACCTTTTTATGAGGAAAAGTATGGAAGGTATGCCGCTTTTTGCTTGATATACGCCTTCGTCCGTTCAGCACACATCAT
>NZ_EQ973489.1:347702-352356 GCF_000158035.1 Bacteroides cellulosilyticus DSM 14838 | reverse complement strand
CCGTGGTTTACGTGCTTCACGATTGTGAAGCAGCACATCCACAATTGTGAAGCACGTAAACCACAGCTGTAGACATACAAATTCAAAGCATTCGAAGGTAAACAAAGCGCTATGCAAGAGTAAGTTAAAGGGTATGTAAAGCAGAAGGAAGCGTAAAGTTAAAGGGGATGTAAGCAGAGGAAAGCGTAAAGTAAAAGGGGACGCAAAGCAGAAGGGGCATAAAAAGCAGAAGAGGCACGTAAAATATAGGGCAACTATAATTACAAAACAAATCTTTCAGGTCAATGTTTAATCATTGATTATCAGAAGAGTACAAGAAGTGCATTTTCTGTCGACAAGAAGTTAAGAGTTTGTTGACAAGGAGTTAACTTCCTGTTTACAAACTCTTGACTTCCTGTAAGTAGAGAATATAAGATTTTTCCATTACTTTACAAAAAAGTACTAAAATACACTTTTCAAAGGGGACTCATTCTTAGATAATTATAGTTCAAAGTAACCGATCATAATTAGTTTATATTATCAATAGTTCGTTAAGTTTTGAATTAACATAAAAAAGTAGGTCAAGTCCTGCCGATTCATTAAATTAAGGGTTGCTACCTCTTTAATTGCAATGAACCATACAGAACTTGACCAATATCTTGAGATAATAAAATCATGCTTGATAGAATCAGGTACGAAGATAAACAAATGGCGTGAGAAATTTATGCTTGAAGTGCTACTTTTATATTTGATTATTCCCGGTCGGGTTAATTTCCTTCAATAGGGTCGCTATGGTAAGTATGGTGAGCAACGTTATCGTCAGCAATTTCAAGTTTTTTTTGACTGGCTTTCCTTCAATTCCTCATTAGTGGAATCGCACTTGGGCTCTCGTCTTGCTCTCGCCTTTGACCCTCGTTATATCAGTAAGTCTGGTAAAAGCACGCCCTATCCGAGCCGTTTTTGGTCTGGCTGTGCGGGAAAAGCGAAACGAATGAATATTTAAAAACGATTTCAACAGTCGTTTTACAAATAATTATTTATACCTTTGCCGTCGACAAAACAAACAAGCTATAACTAAAATGAAAATAACATCAGCATTGCTTAGCTTATCATTGCTACTCTTTTCCTGTTCACACAACAATGAGACAGAAGCCTTATTCTTAAAAACAGATTCACTAATGGATGAATATCCTGACAGCGTACTCCAATTATTGAACATTCAGCCGAAAGAAATAGAAGATTTTTCAGACAAAGAATGCGCACGCTATGCACTGCTTCTTGCACGTGCCACGGATAAGTGCAAACAATCTTTGCTGCCTTGCGACTCGCTGCTGAACGTGGCATTAGAGTATTATGACGATGATGAAAAAGAAAAAGCAATAGCACTGCTTTATAAAGGAAGGCTGGCGGTGGAAATGGAAGAGGAAAAAGAAGCCATTTCATATCTTCAAAAAGGATTGACCATCATACAAAACTTTCCAAAAGAACTTAAAACCAAAAGTTTGTTCCTCAGCTCGTTAGGGAATCTCTACTTTGACGCCGGGTATTATGACGAATCCATAGAAATATACGAAGCTATGTATCAATGTTCTATCACAGATCTGGATAAATCAATAGCCCTCAACAGTATCAGTACATATTATTGCTTAATAGATGAAAAAGACTCCACACTCATGTTCCAGCGTAAAGCACTACATTATGCTATCGCTTCGGGAGATTCTCTACAGATTGCAATGTCTAAGCACAATTTAAGTCTGGAATTTGATAGTTTTGATGAGCTTGATTCCGCCTTATATTATGCACAAAGTGCCCTTAAAGGACTACCTAAAAAAGAGAACCATGGAAATTATTATAGTAATCTAGGGGATTTAATTTTTAAAACAGGAGGAAATAAAGACTCAGCCCGTCATTATTTGAATAAAAGCCTAGCGGAATTATCTATTGAAGGCAAGTCTACGTGTTTAAATAATTTATACAACCTTGAAAAAGAAAACGGAGATTACAAGACAGCAAATATTTATTTAGAAAAACATGCCGCCATCATAGATTCTCTATATTACATGGATCAGTCAACCGAAATACAGCAACTGATTTATGAATATAATACTAAAATGAGGGTAAGAGAGGAACAATTAAAAGGGAAACGCATCATATATTGCACTATTGCAAGCTTTATTTCGATTTGCTTTCTAATTATACTCGGCTATCAAAACTATATAAACCGAAAGAAACGTATTCAACTCCAATATAAACAATCATTAGAGCAAACACAGAATAAATTATCTTCTCTACAAGGTACAATTGAAAATAATCAGTTAATAATTGACTTATTACACCAAGAGCAGAGTAACTTAAAACAAGAACAAGAAAATAAAAAAAGGCAAATAGAAGAAAGAGAACAAAGTATAGCTGACTTAAAGAAAGAAAAGCAACGACTACTTAACTGGTTATTGGAGCAAAGCAATATTTATAAAAGAGTGATTACTCTTTCGAAACAAGCTGTTTCAAATAAAAAAGCAATGAAAGTATTGACCATAGCTGAGCAAGATCAATTAAAAAAGACCATATTTGAAATACACCATGATTACATATCTTTCCTTCAAGAAAAATATTCCAAATTGACAGAAAGTGATTTATTATACCTCTGCCTACAGGAAACCTCTCTTGATTCGCAATCTATTGCCATTTGCTTTGGGTATAGCGATACGCATCCTCTCAGCCAGAAAAAATATAGAATAAAAGAGAGAATGATTGAAGAAAAAAGCAAGATGTGATTACAACTTTTGCTATCTACTTATTTACCAATACGTTACATTTCTAGAGTGTGATTACAAAAATGCATTCATCATAATTGTTTGCCCTAACTTTGCAGCCGTAAACAATTAATTAAATATAGAAATGAAAACAAAAGTACTATTTATTCTATTATCGGTATTATTCATTATACCAATGAATGCAATGCCATACAAAAGGCATCGGCACAAAGTAAAGATCAAAATTATTAACCTTCAAGAAAAAGCGACCAATCGCAGCCCCTTATTTTTTGACCTAACCGCTGACGAAACAGACGACAATTTAATGATTACTTTCCAATCAGTCTTAGAGGAGGCAGATATCACTGTGACTGATAAGAACGGAAATGTAGTTGCTACTGAATTCAAGACCTCCATTTATGAAGGAAAGACCGTAAATATTCCCGCTCCTAAAGCTGATTTCTACACTGTAGAAATAACCTCACCCACCATAGACATAACGGGAGAAATCACACTTGAAGAAATATAAATTATCAATGTCATTAAATTAATAGGCATCTACTAAAGAGCTAAATATCATTCATATACATTAACCAATTAAATAACAAAAATGAAAATTAAAAGTATTATTTCTATTGCATTACTACTATTATGCATTTCGTGTTCTAACGATGAAACATTAGAGAACACAAAGAATTCCAAAGATCTGGAAGTGGTGAACTTAAACGACTTTGTCAACAATGGTAACACAACAAGATCTGGTAACGTAGAGAACCAAGCAGTTTTGAGATTTAAAGATTACAATGTCTACCAAGAGACTTTGAACAAACTGCAAGGAATGAGTCTGGAACAGAAGGAAGCTTTCTTCAACGGCTTAGGATTTAAAGGCGCATACTCTTCTTTAAAAGAAGCTGATGACGAACTCGACAAAATCTTCGATATTGAAGATGACAATGCTTTTCTTGAGGCATACAAAGAATTCAAAGATAAATACGAGGATACATACCTCTTTAATACAGAAAATACGTATGATTTATCTCCGTATCTTCCTTTTACAGATGCTGAACTCGAACTTCTGGGTAGTAATCAAGGCTATCTGATTATAGGTAATGAAGTTATTGCACCGAATAACGATGTGCCAAACTACAAGTATACTGCAACAAATGTGAACACACGTGCCGAAGGGTTTCCATACGATCCTCAATGGCAAGCACTTGCAGGAGATGTACTTGGAGTGACAATCAAAAAAGGAAAATACAGAAGTGACATTACTCTTGGTATAGACAAATCTGGCAATATTTTTATGGTAAGAACAGCTTCACAAAAGAAAAAGAAATTATGGAGCAGAAGGCATCCTACAAACTACGAAGCAGACTTATGGGTAGAGGGAGGTCATGTCCATATCTCAATTGGAAATGACGGTAATAGTAGTGCAAGAGAATGGCCAGTTGCAATAAATGCAAGACAATACAGCAAGAGAAATGTAAAATGTGCATTCAGAAATTTCACAACCGGATGTTGCGAAGGAGAAGTTGGAAACGTAGATTTTACTGTATATATACCATAAATAAAACTCACTTCAGGAAATAAATGAGAATATAATCATAGATTTCCGAAAACATACTCAATACTATGGTTTTTACGGAGCAAAATTCGTAAAAACCATGATATTTTTAATTTATTAGTAAACCTGGCGAACAAAGAGAGTTAAAAATGAAAGCTTAACTAACGAAAGTAAAGAAAAAAGTCTAATTAAATATATTTCTAGACTATTTTATTACTCTACCTTTGCCGCCATAAACCAATAAAACAAGTTCAAGATGAAAACAAAAACTTTATTCATGATGAGAAAACTATTCGCTACAATTTGCCTACTGTGTATGATATCTTCATTATCGTACGCACAAAATTTTAGATACGGC
>NZ_EQ973489.1:336167-346908 GCF_000158035.1 Bacteroides cellulosilyticus DSM 14838 | reverse complement strand
AAAGAGAAATCTTATAGAAACGGAAAAAGTTTCACACTGAAAGTGACATTTTTAGTGATAAATATGGGTATAAAAGATTCGATTGGGGATGCGGATTCAATGTCGGTGTAGAATATGCAAAGCATTTTCAACTCTCATTTGGAGCTGATTGGAGTTTAATGAACGTATCTAAAGCTAACGACTATACATACAAAAACAGAAGCTTCACTTTCTCTTTGGGATATTTATACTAAAACAAACCGAACAAAGAGCAACTGAAAAACACCATCTTCAGATTATACAATAGTTACATTTCCAAAAATATCATGTTTTTTACGGATTTCATTCCGTAAAAAACATGATATTTTTGGATTTGCGTTTATTATCTGTTATCTTTGCTTTCAGAAAAAAGCAATAAGAGTATGATAACAAGAGTATTAGAAGAAAGCATACGAAATAAATTGGGACAAGATAAAGCCATTGTCATCATGGGGGCACGCCAAGTAGGTAAGACTACCCTATTGAAACATCTGTTCAAAGAAAAAGAAGGTATATTGTGGCTCAATGGAGACGAACAGGATACTCGTGCACTTTTTGAAAACATCTCAGCAACGCGTTTGAAGTATATCTTCGGCAATAATAAAACTGTTATCATAGATGAAGCACAACGAATTGAAGACATTGGGATAAGACTTAAACTCATCACAGACCAACTGCCGGACATTCAGCTGATAGCAACCGGAAGTTCTTCCTTCGATCTTGCCAACAAAATCAATGAACCACTGACCGGAAGGAAATGGGAATATAAAATGTATCCCCTCTCCTTTGAAGAGATGGTTAATCATCATGGACTTATGGATGAGAAAAGACTACTTCCCCACCGACTGGTATATGGCTATTATCCGGACGTAGTGAACCATCCCGGCTCAGAGGTTGAAATTCTGAAACAACTTTCCGACAGTTATTTATATAAGGATATCCTGGATTGGGAACATATAAAGAAAGCCGACAAAATAGTAAAACTTTTACAAGCTCTTGCTTTCCAAGTAGGTTCCGAAGTTTCATATAATGAATTAGGGCAACTGTGTGATTTAGATCCAAAGACAGTGGAACGTTATGTCATTTTATTGGAGCAATCATATATCATCTTCCGCTTAGGATCTTTCAGCCGTAATTTACGAAATGAGCTAAAGAGTAGCCGGAAAATATATTTCTATGACAACGGCATCCGCAATGCGGTTATCGCCAACTTTGCATTAGCCGAAACCCGCCCTGATATTGGAGCATTATTCGAAAACTTTATAGTATCGGAACGAATGAAGTTTTTGCATTACCACTGCCTATGGTATAATACATGGTTCTGGCGCACCACTGCCATGCAAGAAATTGACTTCATTGAAGAAGGCAACGGGCAACTGGCAGCTTATGAGTTTAAATGGAATCCAAAGAGAATCGCCAAAGTTCCAAAAACATTCACTAACAGTTACCCGAACGCTACATTCAAGGTTATCACGCGAGATAATATAGAGGAATTTCTATTATAATATCACCGACCGCCGGTTATTACAGAAGTAACTACCGGAAAAATCTTTGGCATGCGCACCCTTCTTCAACCGCCCGTAAATAAACTTCCGGTTCTCTTTCGAGAGTTGGGCAGCAATAGATTTCCATACCATACGGATGCGTGGAAGCTCGGGAAAGTCGTCCTTATTTTTGTTATAACTATCCGAAAGCTTCACATAGAAAGGGGGGGAAGGACTTTCCAATATGAAGCCCTTCTCCCCCTTTTTATTCTTATCGGAGAACTTACTTTATCCTCTCTTTTTCTTCCGTTTTTTTGCAGACTCCACTGCCTCGGCAACCACCGGTTTATTTTCAAATCGTTTGGTATAGCCGGTGTAATCCGGAATAGTGCGTTCATACGTCGGATCAACGAATAGCGGGCTTGAAATAATATGGTCTGCCGTACTACGGTTACAGCAAAAAACGATATTCTCAACACCGGCAAGACGAGTCAGCGCTTTCACATCCGTATCGTGCGGCTGCAACGTCATAGGATCAGTGAAGAAGAAAAGATAATCAATCTCGCCATCCACAATGCGAGATCCCATTTGCTGGTCACCACCCAAAGGACCGGATTTCAAAATGGTAAAATCCCACTCAACATCGGGATGCTTTTCCTTAAGAGCCTCAAGAATAAGAGTTCCCGTAGTACCTGTACAGTAAAACTTGTGCCCCATGAGCAATTCTGAGTTCCAGAGAACCCACTCTATGAGGTCTTTCTTCATGGCGTCGTGCGCCACCAGTCCAATCTTTCTAACTAATTTTGTCATAAGGCAATACGTTTAAATAATAAACAATCGGTAAAAAGAAAAAGCTATAATTGCGAGAAAAATTTCTTTCCACGTAAATAATACTGTGCCAAGATACTGCTTTTTGTCCATTCCGGTATCACGGAAAGGGAAGTTTTTTTCAGGTTCTCTTCACGTGCAGGAGTAAAAGAAGAACGTAACAAACGATATTCACGCCGTGCGCGAAGAACTGCCAATGCATTGGGGAACTGTAGTTTAAGTATAAAACTCAATGCAGCTATATAGTCAAGAACTGCACGGGTACGCATCACGGAAGCAAAATCCTTGGATGGCAGGTTCTTGTAAAGCATGACAAGATTATTACGAAAATTGAGGAAAGTCTTTCGGGGATTCTCTTTCTTCAGCGTAGCACCGCCTACATGGTAAACCACACTTTGCGGCACACAGGCAATCTGGCGGCCACGTGCACGAAGCCGCCAGCAAAGATCAATCTCTTCCATGTGGGCAAAGAAACGTCCATCCAATCCACCGACTTCACGATAATCTTTCAGGCGGATAAATAAAGCTGCACCTGTAGCCCAAAAGACGGGAATGATAGTGTCATATTGTCCCCTATCCTCTTCTACCACACCCATAATCCGACCACGACAGAACGGATAGCCGTAACGATCAAGAAAACCACCCGCCGCACCGGCATACTCAAACATCTCCTTCTGCCTCCAACTGCGTATCTTCGGTTGGCAAGCCGCCGCTTCAGGATGAGCATCCATATAGTCAACCAGTGGCTGAAGCCAATGTTCCGTCACCTCCACATCTGAATTGAGAAGTACTACATACTCGGCATCGACCTCTTGCAATGCCATATTATAACCATCAGCGAAACCTTGATTTTCTTCCAACAGAATCAATCGGACGGTAAGGAATTCACGACAAAGCATATCAACAGATGCATCCGTAGAACCATTATCAGCAACATACACTACCGCACCGTCCGCTTCAGAAAAGCGTACTACGGAAGGAAGAAACGAGCGGAGCATATCGCACCCGTTCCAGTTTAATATGACAACTGCTATCTTATTCATGCTGTTTCTTCAAATCTTCCCGTGTGAGTTTCCACCGTTTATGCGACCAGAACCAATAAGCAGGAGCACGGCGAATGGTCTGCTCCAAGCGACGCACAAATAGTTCGGTTATTTCTCCCTCGGCAGTTTGCTTCGGGGTTTCAGTCAACAGATCAAAGTATGCTTTGCAATATCCTCTACCCCGTTTTTCCAATTCACAATAAAAAACAGGATAATTCATCATTCTGGCAATACGTTCACCACCATCCATAAATACGGTATCCTGATTCAGGAAAGTTGTCCAGTGATGGGCTTCATTGCGATTGGGAGACTGATCGGTAATCAGTCCGATCACTACATGCTTCCCTTCACGGCGCAACCGGATTACTTCGCGGGCAGTGGAATGTTTCGGTACATTATAGCCACCATGACGGGCACGGATGATCTTGAACATTTCATCCATATACTTGTTTCGCAAAGGTTTATACACTTGCAATGGTACGTCTTCCGGCTTCATGAAGGCTCCCATCGCCGTCAGCCACTCAAAATTGGCATAATGGGGAATGAGTACAACGATACCTCCATGTTTTTCGAGCATGGCAAGATATTCTTCAGTATTACCATACTCCATACGACGGGAAAGGTCTTCGAACGACATACGCATCATCTTTATTTCTTCCAGCATATAGTCGCAGATATAGCGATAAAACTCACGCTCAATCTCGCGCAGTTCAGCCTCGGATTTTTCAGGAAAAGAATTCTTCAGATTCTTACGAACTACCTTACGACGATAATGCACCACATGACGCATCAAAAAACAAACCCCATCGGACAATATATAAAGTGCCCGAAAAGGAAGCAGAGCCAGAAGCCACATGCCAGCGTAAGTCAGCCAGTAGACAAGTTTCGATTTCATACTTTTCTTATACCTTATTATAATAGCACCATTCCCTGCAACGCCGTTCCGTCTTCATTAAAATCGCCCAAACGAACAGGCACCACCTGATTATCCAATGTATCATTGTGGGGAACCTCCACACGGATATAGTTAGCAGTGAAGCCATGCATAGGAGTTCCCGGCTTGGAACGTTCCAACAACACAGGCAGGGTTTGTCCGATATGACGGGCATAGAATGCATGCGTCTTTTCGTCCGAAAGTTCCAACAGGCGCTGACTCCGACGGTGTTTTTCCTCGGGAGTTACCACATGGTCTATCTTTAATGCCTGCGTACCCGGACGTTCGGAGTAGCTAAACACATGAAGCTGGGTCACATCCAGGCTTTTGATAAATTCGTAGGCCTGCTCAAAATATTCATCCGTTTCACCACGTGTGCCCACAATCACATCCACACCGATAAAAGCGTCGGGCATCACTTCTTTCACTTTCCGCACTTTGGAAGCGAAAAGTTCCGTATCATATCGCCGGCGCATCAGCTTCAGCACTTCGTCACTACCGGACTGCAACGGAATATGGAAATGAGGCATGAAACTGCGGGAATGAGAAACGAATTCTATGATCTCGTCAGTCAGCAAATTGGGCTCTATGGAGGAAATTCGGTAGCGCTCAATGCCTTCCACTTCATCCAGCGCCTTCACCAGATTGAAGAAAGTTTCTCCGGTAGTTTTACCGAAATCCCCGATATTGACACCCGTCAGCACAATTTCTTTTCCTCCCTCGGCCGCAGCCTGGCGGGCTTGTTCCACCATGGATGCAATTGTTCCATTGCGACTCCGCCCGCGGGCGAAAGGAATGGTACAGTAAGAGCAGAAATAATCGCAACCATCCTGTACTTTCAGAAAATAACGGGTACGGTCGCCACGTGAGCACGACGGTGCAAACGAATGGATATCTTTCAGCGCCGAAGCATAAGCTTCTCCCGACTCATTCTTTTGCAGGTTGCCGAGATATTGAAGCAAATCTTTTTTCTGTTCGGCACCAAGCACCACATCCACACCCTCAATCTTTGCAACGGTTTCGGGTTTCAACTGGGCATAACATCCGGTCACAACCACGAAAGCCCCCGGATGTTGCTTCACCAGACGATGGATAGCCTGGCGGCATTTCTTATCCGCCACTTCCGTCACCGAGCAAGTGTTCACCACACAAATGTCTGCTTTCTCGCCTTTACGTGCCGTACGCACACCTGCATCCCGCAAAATCTTACCGATAGTAGAGGTTTCCGAGAAGTTCAACTTACAACCTAATGTATAGTAAACCGCTGTCTTATCTTGAAATATATTGGTATCAATCATATCTATTCTAAACACATTTCTGCTACAAAGTTACATATAATTATTAGATTTTTTCTACTTTTGCACAAATCATCAATTTTCGTGCAATGATACAAGAGAACTTTATCAAACTCTACGAGCAGAGTTTCCGTGAAAACTGGGACCTTCCTTGCTATACCGATTACGGTGAAGACGAGAGTTATTCCTATGGACAAGTGGCGCAAGAGATAGCCAAATTGCACTTGCTATTCAAACATTGCAGCTTGCGCCGGGGCGACAAAATTGCTATTATCGGTAAGAACAATGCCCGTTGGTGCATCGCTTATATGGCCACCATCACTTACGGAGCTATCGTTGTTCCCATTCTTCAAGATTTTAATCCGAATGATGTACATCATATCGTCAACCACTCCGAGTCTGTTTTCCTCTTTACGAGCGATTCCATCTGGGAACATCTGGAAGAAGAACGCCTGGCCGGATTGCGTGCCGTATTCTCCCTTTCCGATTTCCGTTGCCTGCATCAGCGCGACGGTGAAACAATCAATCGTTTCCTCAAACACCTGGATGAAGAAATGCACATAACTTATCCGAAAGGTTTCCACCGGGAAGACGTGCAGTATACCACTCTTTCCAATGATAAGGTAATGCTGCTGAACTATACCTCGGGCACCACCGGTTTCAGTAAGGGCGTGATGCTGACAGGAAACAATCTCGCAGGAAATGTCACTTTCGGTATCCGCACCGAGTTGTTGAAAAAGGGAGATAAAGTACTATCCTTCTTACCCTTGGCTCACGCCTACGGTTGCGCTTTCGACTTTCTTACAGCTACTGCCGTGGGTACTCACGTCACACTTTTGGGCAAAGTCCCCTCTCCAAAGATTCTGATGAAGGCCTTCGAAGAGGTAAAACCCAGCTTGATTATTACCGTGCCACTCGTTATCGAGAAAATCTATAAGAATGTCATTCAACCTATTATAAATAAAAAGACTATGAAATGGGCACTCAGCATTCCTTTGCTCGACGGACAAATCTATGGGCAAATCCGGAAGAAACTGATAGATGCTTTGGGCGGCCGTTTCAAAGAAGTCATTATCGGCGGTGCTGCCATGAACCCGGAAGTGGAAGAATTCTTCCATCGCATCAAGTTCCCGTTCACCATCGGTTATGGCATGACGGAGTGTGCGCCGTTAATCAGTTACGCTCCCTGGAACGAATTCATCCCGACTTCTTCCGGGCGAGTGCTCGACATCATGGAAGCCCGTATCTACAAAGAAAATCCGGAGGCAGAAATCGGCGAAATCCAGGTACGCGGCGAAAATGTAATGACAGGTTATTATAAAAATCCGGAAGCCACTAAAGAAGTCTTCACCGAAGACGGCTGGCTACGTACCGGTGACTTAGGTAAACTGGATGAAAAAGGAAACCTCTATATTCGTGGCCGCAGTAAGACCATGATCCTGAGTTCCAGCGGACAAAACATCTTCCCCGAAGAAATCGAAGCACGTCTCAACAACCTGCCTTTCGTACTGGAAAGTCTCGTTATCGAACGCAATAAAAAACTGGTAGCCTTAGTCTATGCAGATTACGAAGCTTTGGATTCCCTTGGACTGAACCAAGAGGAAAACCTCAAAACCATCATGAACGAGAACTTGAAGAACCTGAATAGCAGTGTAGCCAGTTACGAGAAAGTCAGCCAGATTCAGCTCTATCCTACCGAGTTTGAGAAAACTCCTAAAAGGAGCATCAAACGCTACTTATATAACAGTATTGCAGAAGATTAGTATGTTATTAAACATACAAAAAGTAATCAAAAGGGGCTAACCTCCAAAAAAAACATAAAAAAAGTTGGGATTTGGAGAACAACATATTGAAAAAGTACATACCTTTGCAGCGTTTTAATAAAGCAATTGATTGTATTACGTTTTTAAAAAGCAAAGAAAATGAAAAAATTAGTTTTGATGGCCGTAGCTATCGTAGCAGTATCTTTCGCATCTTGTGGTAACAAACAAGCTGACGCTGAAAAAGCAGCAGCAGATTCTATCCGTATTGCTGATTCAATCGCAGCAGTAGAAGAAGCAGCCGCAGCAGCTGATACTGTAGCAGTAGATAGCGCAGCAGTTGTAGCTGAATAATTCAGAACAACACACTGAGAGAATTGAAAGTCTGACGTGCGAAAGCACGAACAGACTTTTTTTTTATACCCATTTGTACCATCCCAAAGATACTTCAGTGATTCATCACTTTTCCTATTTGATTAGTTCTGAAAATCCTTATCTTTGCTAAGATACATATTATGCTAATATTATGAATACAAAACTGATAGAAAAAATTAAGCGATCAGCTATCAAGGGAAGATTAGGTGATTTCATCTGCAATTTCATTGCAGTCGTACTGGGTATTGCAATCACTTTCGTGGGAAGTGATATGATTCAGGAGCACAATAAGAAAAAAGAGGTGGCACAGGCCCTGCAGTTGGTCAAAAGTGAATTACTTATTAACCGGGAAACAATAGAAGAGATGATGAAAATCGAAAAAATCAACAAAGAAGGTGCATGCTACCTGCTTCAATACAAAGACAAAATGAATGAAGCATCCTCCGACTCTCTGAATTACTACGGCTATTTCCCATTCCAATCACAAGATTTTCTTCCAGTCACCGATGCTATGGAAATGCTCAGAGCTTCTTCTGTCATGCAAAATATTAAAAATAAAGAGCTTGCTGTCGAAATCATCCAGGCCTATGCTGTAATAAAAAATGCACATCTTTTTTATGAAGGATTCTCCAAAGCAAAAGAGACAGCGGTAGAGAAATGCGTCAGTCAGCAAGAATTTAGAAAAATTTCTAATGAAAATAAGTCACTAAGAGAAATCTTGGAATTCACCATCCTCCTCCCGGAAGGGTTTGCTGCCATGCGGCAAATCTCTTTTGTACATGATGACCCACATCTCACATACAGCCACTACATGAAACTAATTGATGAAACAATTACTTTTATTGATAAAGAATACAATTAGAACTAACCAGTCAGTAAATAAAAAAGCCCGGCCTCCTTTCGGAAACCGGGCTTCTTTTATATATGAAGTTTAATTATGCTTCTTCAGCAACAACTTCGAAAGGAATCTCTACAGAAACTTCCTTGTGCAGCTTAACGATAGCTTTGTACTGGCCAACTTCTTTCACAGCGTCTTTTACAACGATGATCTTACGGTCAATTTCATGACCTAACTTAGCCAATTCTTCTGCAATCTGGATGTTACCAACAGAACCGAAGATAGTACCGGTTGAGCTAACTTTAGTAGCGATCTTCAAAGATACGCCTTCCAATTTAGCTGCCAATGCTTCAGCATCCTTCTTGATTTTTTCCAATTTGTGAGCACGTTGCTTCAAATCTTCAGCCAACATTTTCTTTGCAGCAGGAGAAGCAATTACAGCTTTACCTGTCGGGATGAGGTAGTTACGACCATAACCGGACTTAACAGTTACGATGTCGTTCTTATAACCCAAGTTTACAATGTCTTCTTTCAATATAATTTCCATACTTTCCTCCTCCTATTATTTCATCATGTCAGTTACATAAGGCAACAAAGCCAAGTGACGGGCTCTCTTTACAGCTTGAGCTACACGACGTTGGAACTTCAAAGAAGTACCGGTGATGCGACGCGGAAGGATTTTACCTTGCTCATTCAAGAATTTCTTCAAGAATTCAGGATCCTTATAGTCGATATACTTAATACCACTCTTTTTGAAACGGCAGTATTTTTTCTTCTTAACGTCCACTGACGGCGGAGTTAAATATCTGATTTCTGATTGAACTTGTGCCATGATTAATCCTCCTTTTTAGTTGATTTAACACTTCTTCTCTTCGCAGCGTATTCAGCAGCGTACTTGTCTTGCTTGAAAGTCAAGAAACGGATAACGCGCTCATCACGACGGAAGTTAAGCTCTAACTTGTCAATAACAGTAGGGTCTGCATTGAACTCAATCAGCTGATAGAAACCAGTTGACTTCTTCTGGATAGGATATGCCAGTTTTTTCAGTCCCCAGTTTTCCTCATTTACGATCTCAGCACCTTCAGCAGTAAGGATGCCTTTGAATTTTTCTACCGCTTCCTTCATCTGAACATCAGACAAAACGGGAGTTAAAATGAAAACGGTTTCGTATTGATTCATACTTGTTTAATTAATGAATTAATAATTCGTTTAAAAATTTGCGGTGCAAAGGTAGGGATTTTATTTTGATCTACAAACATTTAATGTTTTTTTGTGCCTGAAGGTAGGATTTATCATAGAAGTGACTTACCTTTGCAAAGTTGTTTAAACAATAATTTCATGATCGAGCAATTTAACTTTGACATCCGGCTGATTTTTGCCATCCTGAATGGTAAAGTTTCCGCCGCAATCAACCGAAAACTGTCCCGTAACTTCCGCCAGAACGGTTTGGAGATTACTCCGGAACAATGGACTGTCCTCATCTTTTTGTGGGAAAAAGACGGAGTGACGCAACAAGAGTTGTGCAATGCAACTTTTAAAGACAAGCCCAGTATGACACGCCTGATTGATAACATGGAACGTCAACATCTGGTAGTCCGTATCTCGGATAAAAAAGACCGCCGCACCAATCTTATCCACCTCACCAAAGATGGAAAAGAACTGGAAGAACGCGCACGGGTAATCGCTAACCAAACTTTAAAAGAAGCATTACGCGGCATTACCGTAGAAGAACTGAGCATAAGCCAGGAAGTATTGAGAAAAATATTTTTCAATACGAAAGACTGAAATTCAGTGATCAGCGATTAGGGTTTAGTGATTAATAATCTTCGTTTTTCATTCGTCATTCTTCATTCTTTATTAAAATATGGTTTTTTTGCAAAAATAATTTCGCTTGTTAAAGAATTATGCTTTTCTTTGTGACAAGAATATAATAATCTATTAAAATACACACACATGAAAGGTTTATTAAAAAATCTGGGCTTGATATTAGTCTTGGTGGGAGCTGTAATCTTGGTTGCATGTTCCTTTACCGGTAATGTAAACAACAATACCATTTTAGGTACTTCAGCTGTTTTGATGGTACTGGGATTGATTACATACATTATCATCAATAAGAAATTGGCAGACTAATCGTCAGAAAAAGAATAAAAAAGGCGGTTGCTTTGG
>NZ_EQ973489.1:331992-335966 GCF_000158035.1 Bacteroides cellulosilyticus DSM 14838 | reverse complement strand
GTTGCTTTGGTAGCAACCGCCTTTTTTGTTTTTATGCAAGGAGTCTATCAAGACTCCGGTTCCGGTGTAATCAACTTATATCCCTTTCCGTGGATGTTGATGATTTCAATGGAAGGATCTTCTTTCAGATGCTTACGCAACTTCGTGATATACACATCCATGCTACGTGCATTGAAGTAGTTATCATCAATCCAGATGGTCTTCAGAGCAAAGTCACGTTGCAGGATTTCGTTAGCATGAGCACAGAGCAAACCCAAGAGTTCAGACTCTTTCGTTGTCAGCTTCGTCTGCTTTTCAGGCGTTGACAAAATCTGTTTCTGTGTATCGAAAGTGAACATACCTATCTTGTAGATATTGCTCTCTTTGTTCTTCTTTCCACGTACACGTCTCAGAATTGCTTCAATTCTGAATGTCAACTCTTCCATGCTGAACGGCTTGGTGATGTAATCATCCGCACCGATTTTAAAGCCTTCCAGAATATCTTCCTTCAGTGTCTTTGCAGTCAGGAAGATGATAGGAATTTCGGCATTTGCAGCACGCACTTCCTGAGCCAAAGTGAAACCATCTTTCTTCGGCATCATCACGTCAAACACACACAAGTCATATTTATTCTTCAGAAAAGCTTTGTATCCAGCTTCACCGTCGGGATATAACTCCGCAGAATAACCTTTTGCCTGTAAATATTCTCTTAAAAGCATGCCAAGATTTTCATCATCTTCGCACAATAAAATACGCAGTTTCTCGTCCATATCATTAATTTTTAAGTAAAGGTAATGCTATAATAAATTTAGTTCCAACGTTTAGTTCACTCTCTGCCCGGATAGTTCCCTTATGGTCTGTAATAATCTTCTTCACATAAGACAATCCCAATCCAAAGCCTTTCACATCGTGCAGATTACCTGTATGCACGCGGTAGAACTTTTCAAATATCTTTTTCAAATTTTCTTTCTTAATACCTATTCCGTTATCCTGAATAGAAATCATCAGCTTGCCCGGTTCATTCCAGGTCTTCACTTTCAATTCCAAATCGGCATCCGGTCTCTTATACTTCACCGCATTATCCATCAGATTGAAAATCACATTCGTAAGATGCATTTCATCTGCAAAGATATTCGGGTCTGTTGCGTTCAGTTCCGACTCTATATTACCGTTATAACGTTCTACCTTCAGGGTAAATGTATTGATAACACCGGTAATCAACTCATTGGCATCCAATTCCTTCATTTTTAAGGTAGCTTTCTGTTTGTCGAACATCGACATCTGGAGTACCTTCTCCACCTGGAACCTCAACCGTTTCGTCTCATCATTGATGACCGTCGATATATGCTGGAACATGGCAGGCGACTTACCCACTGCAGGGTCTTTCAACATCTGCGCCGCCAGCGAAATAGTCGATATCGGCGTTTTAAACTCATGCGTCATATTGTTGATAAAGTCATTCTTCATCTCCGTCAGTTTCTTTTGGCGGAACACGATATAAATCGTGAAGATAAACGTAATCAGCAACACAAAGGTGAATATCATCGACGGTATCATAAAGTTGATCGAGTCGAAAATATAATCTCTTTTGCCCGGAAAATGTATCTTTACGATACTCATACGGGCAGGTGGATCATTCAGGAACAAAGGCTGGGAGTAAGAATACTCGCTACCTTCATCGACATAGTCCGAACAACGGTATACTTCCCGTCCATCCCGGTCAATCACCTTAAAGTGATATCCCAGATCAATGCCGTTATCTACCAAGCCCGACTTTAAGTACTGATCCAGGTTCTTAAAGTTGATGCGTTCCTCAATCGGCTTGCTACTTGCCGTATATAACATCTGCAAGGCAACTTCATCCAACAAGCCACGCTGGTACACATAACGTTCTTTCATTAAATCAATTTGTGTACGAGCTGTTTTAGGAATCGTCTTAGCGCCATGCTTACGCGAAATCATCGCTCTCGGCAGCTCTGACGGTTTATTTGTGATCGTCTGAAGTTCCATGGCCGAATACTTGGAACCATCCGGCGACGTCACCGTAAACCGTTGTGTCTGCACCAATGCCTGTCCTTGCTCAGTCAATTCCCACGCTCTCTTTTCTGCCTCAGAGATGTCTTCCCGCAACCAACGGGCAACCTCAGCGGACTCCACTTCTTTAGAAGCAGCCATCAGTCCACGCTTCACAGATTCATCAAATTGCTCGTTACGCATCTTTACCATCTTCTCTATGTAGCTGATTTGCAGATACAAGAGGCTGAGGAAAGATAACCCCATAACGATGCCTAATATCCATATTGTTGACTTCTTCATAGTCACAAAATTAACACTCCCTAATTAACACTCCTAACCTATTAACCTGATTTAACCGCAAGTTCTCGTAAATTAACCGAAAAGAGTTTTTTAAGTTGCATTACGAGCATTATAACAAATCAGCGTGTGTTTGGTTTGCAAATTTAATAAAAAATTAATCATTCCCGTTCACATTTACGCATGTTCTTAATCAGTGTTAATAAAAAAGCCATTACCCCTCGTTCTGAGGGAGTAACGGCTTTAACAAATTATAAAAACAGACGAAGTGAAGTCTTTTATTCTTCAGCTTGCTTAGCTTCGAACTCCTTAACCAACTTATCTTGTACATCACTTGGAACAAGTTCATAGCTGGCAAATTTCATGATGAACGAAGCACGTCCTCCTGTCAAAGAACTCAAGGCTGTGGAGTAAGATGCCATTTCCTTCAAAGGTACTTTAGCACTCAGCTTTTCATAACCGGCTTCACTACTCATACCCATAATCATGGCACGGCGTCCCTGCAAGTCACCCATCACATCACCCATTCTATCCGACGGAACAAACACTTCCACATCATAGATAGGTTCAAGGATCTTCGGTCCTGCATTCTTGAATGCTTCACTAAATGCATTACGGCCAGCCAACATGAAGGAAATTTCATTGGAGTCTACCGGGTGCATCTTACCATCATACACGATAACACGTACATCACGAGCATACGAACCGGTCAACGGACCTTGTTCCATACGAGACATGATACCTTTCAGGATAGCCGGCATGAAACGCGCGTCAATAGAACCACCTACGATACTATTAATAAATACCAATTTACCGCCCCATTCCAATGGGATTTCTTCGGTACCTTTCACGTTCATCTTAAACTCCTGCGCACCAAACTTATAAGTATCAGGCAGCGGCATACCTTCGTAATAAGGTTCTACAATCAGATGCACCTCACCAAACTGGCCTGCACCACCCGATTGTTTCTTATGGCGGTAGTCTGCACGAGCCGCCTTCGTAATGGTTTCACGATACGGAATTCTCGGTTCCTCATATTTGATTTGCAACTTTTCATTATTCTCCAAACGCCATTTCAACGTACGCAAGTGGAATTCACCCTGTCCGTGAACAATAGTCTGGCGCAATTCCTTGGATTGCTCTATCACCCAAGTCGGATCTTCCTCGCGCATACGATTCAATATGGCCATCATCTTTTCTGTATCGGCCTCATTCACGGGTTTGATAGCACGGGAATATTTTGAATTGGGATATTTGACAAAATTGAAACGGTTTTCAGTACCCTTACCATTCAGAGTATTACCTGTATGCACATCTTTTAATTTCACAGTACAACCGATATCACCGGCCACCATTTCTTCCACCTTAATACGGTTGGCACCTGCACAGGCATAAATCTGGGCGATACGTTCTTTTGAACCACGGTCAGCATTCGTAAAGTCTTCACCTTCGTGCACTTTACCGCTCATAACCTTGAAGTACTGAACATCACCGATATGAGGTTCAACAGCGGTCTTGAAGAAATAGAGAGAAGTAGGTCCATTCGGATTCGGTTCCACAACCTCGCCACGAGTATTGTGTACGGGCGGCATCTCGTTTACAAACGGAACCACATTACCCAGGAATTCCATCAAACGACGCACACCCATATCTTTACCTGCACAAACACAGAATACAGGGAA
>NZ_EQ973489.1:329362-331857 GCF_000158035.1 Bacteroides cellulosilyticus DSM 14838 | reverse complement strand
CATGCCACGTGAAGCCAGTCCCTTACGGATACCTTCACGCATTTCATCTTCCGTCAGAGATTCTTGTTCAAAGAATTTCTCCATCAGGCTTTCATCGTGTTCTGCAGCTGCTTCCACCAATGCTTTGTGCAATTCGGTTGCTTTTTCCATTTCCTCTGCAGGAACATCTTCAATGGTGGGTGCACCACCTTCGGGGCCCCACGAATATTTTTTCATCAAAAGTACATCAATCAACGAATTGAAGTTCGGTCCGGTAGCCAACGGATATTGCACGGGAACTACCTTCGAACCATAAGCAGACCTCAACTGCTCCAGTACCATATCATAATCACACTTCTCATGGTCAAGCTGATTCACCAGGAAAATCACCGGTTTACCTAACTTTTCTGTATATCGGAAATGATTTTGGGTACCCACTTCAGGACCATATTGGCCATTCAGAAGTAATATTGCAGTATCAGTAACATTGAGTGCTGTCATGGCAGCTCCAACAAAGTCATCACTTCCCGGACAGTCTATAATATTAAGTTTCTTACCGTTCCACTCCACATGGAAAACGGTGGAAAACACAGAATAGCCATATTCTTGCTCCACCGGGAAGTAATCGCTGACTGTATTCTTGGCAGTAATTCTGCCGCGACGTTTTATAATACCACTCTCAAAGAGCAGCGCTTCTGTGAGAGTGGTTTTACCCGAGCCATCATTGCCAAGCAGGGCAATGTTCTTAATTTCATTCGTCTGATATACTTTCATGATATATAAGATTTAAAATGAATAACTCAGTATGCCTTCGCATACCCTTAATTTTTGTGAGGCGCAAATTATGAATTTATCAAAAGAAAAGCAATAAATCGACAGTGTTACTAAACTATGTTATGTAACACATCACTACTAACAGAAAGATTTTCTTAACTTTACAGCATAAATCACTAATCTTTAAACTTACAATGAAAGCACTGCTATCCGCCACCACGCTGTTGATTCTTCTATTGTTCAGCGGATGCCAATCCAATGGTGCCTCGCACAGGCAACGGCCATTGATCGGCATATCCTGCTCCCACCCCAATGATTATTCGACTGCCCGAATGACTTACACAGAATCTGTGATACAAGCCGGTGGTACTCCGATGCTCATCCCTATCACAACGGACAGTACGGTTTTGGCGGATATCGTCAGCCGGCTGGATGCAATTATATTAATAGGAGGGGCTGACATTCACCCTTCTTATTATAATGAAGAACCTATCGAGCAACTGGGGGAGGTTGATTCGCTGCGCGATGTTTACGACATCGCCCTGATTCGTCTTGCAGCACAGCGCAATGTACCGATGTTAGGTATCTGTAGGGGTGAGCAATTGATAAATGTAGCGTTCGGCGGGACACTCTATCAGGACATACCGGCACAATACCCGGACACTACCGTACGACATAATCAAAAAGAACCGAGCAGTGTGCCCACACATACGGTTCATCTCCTGCAAAGCTCCGCAATAGCTCAGATTACGGGGCAAACGGAGCTTTTCACAAATACGCATCATCACCAGGCGGTGAAGCAGGCAGCACCCGGTTTCCGGATTACGGCATGGGCCACGGACAGCATTCCCGAAGCCATTGAAAATATTAATGGAAAGCCCATATGGGGAGTACAGTTCCACCCGGAAGCATTAACAGTAGCAGGCGACAGTATATCTGCCAGATTCTTCCACTTTCTGGTTGATAAAGCAACGGCATTTCGAAGGAGTAAATAAACCCGGTGCCTACTCATCTCGAAAGGCATAGGCAAGTCACTTTTGTTTCTCAGTTAAGGCACTCTTGTTTCTCAGGCAAGAAACTTTTATTTCAAAGGGAAGAAACTTTTGTTTCTTAGGCAAGGCACTCTTGTTTCAGTGGGAAGAAACAAAATGGGACAAACAAGAGCCTGACAAAGCTAAAGTATCTCTCCTCCTAATCACAAGAAAGGGCGCAATCTTACGACTACACCCTTACTTTTATCAATAGACTTATTTTCATAAGATGAGGCTATTATTATAATATAGGTACGCGCGTGTATCACATATAATCCAACTTAATCACGATCACCCTTATATCCTGATCTTCCTTATCCGTAGCTATCTTTGCAATATGCCAGTCGGACGGGAAGAATAAGAAGAACTCACCGGGAACAGAGTCGATAAAGGTAGTTTTTTCCGGATTAAAATCATAGTGAATAACATCTTTTTTCTCACTATATTCGCAATTAGCCTTTGAAGACTCATGATCCAGCAATGCAAAACGCTCCGTTCCTTTCACCACATACTGCAAATCTATATGTTTCCGGTGTGATTCGGATGTCCGCTTCTCTAACGGTTCATTCTTACTATCTTCAACAGAAACCACAAGTGATGTTCCTTCTACCGGATGTTTTCCCTTCTCGATAGTAGTCAGGTCGTGCGACGCCAACCAGCGAAAAGCCGCCTTCCATTGTTCCGGATTCGCTTCGTACTGCGCTTTGAATT
>NZ_EQ973489.1:322369-329207 GCF_000158035.1 Bacteroides cellulosilyticus DSM 14838 | reverse complement strand
CCGCTAAATTCGTAGAAGAATGGGGCTTCGCCTTCAAACCTTCACTCCAGACTTTCGATTTTACCCATTTTTCAGGCGAGATACTTTTTACTTTCTTGCCACTTTGAGCAGAGACAGACAGACAAACCGCAAGCATACAGGCAGTTGCCAATAACCATTGTAAGTGTTTCATGTTAATGTTTTCTATAATTTCGTTTACTGACTACAAAGATATAAATTATAAATCGTATTAAATTGAAACATCTGTCTACCTATATTGAATTATTTGTGGAACATTAAATGATAAGTCGTTCTTATCTTTGCAACAGAAATTAATTCGTAAACTAACAATAAACCATTCAAATCATGAGAAACATTTTCTGGAGTATGACATTAGTTGTTGCCTGTTTGTTTGGAGCTGCTACAGCGCAAGCCCAAAAACAAGTAACCACCAACAATGCCATCGTGCCGGGTGAAGTATGGAACGACACCGACGGTAACCCCATCAATGCACATGGCGGCGGTATCCTCTACCATGAAGGAACGTACTACTGGTACGGTGAGTACAAAAAAGGTAAAACCATCCTGCCCGAATGGGCCACATGGGAGTGTTACCGCACGGATGTAACCGGCGTGAGCTGCTATTCATCCAAAGACCTGCTGAACTGGAAGTTCGAAGGCATCGTGCTTCCCGCAGTGAAGGACGACCAAGGCCACGACCTGCACACCAGCAAGGTACTGGAACGTCCGAAGGTGATTTATAACCCAAAAACCAAGAAATTCGTGATGTGGGCACACGTGGAAAGTGCCGACTACAGCAAGGCATGCGCCGGAGTAGCCATCAGTGACTCCCCTACCGGAGAATTCACCTATCTGGGCAGTTTCCGCCCCAACGGTGCCATGAGCCGCGACCAAACCGTATTCGTAGACGATGATGGCCGTGCCTACCACTTTTATTCGTCAGAAAACAATGCAACGCTGTACATCAGCGAATTGACTGACGATTATCAAAGACCGAGCGGACGCTATACCCGTAACTTCGTCAAGGAAAGCCGCGAAGCTCCCGCCGTCTTCAAGCGTAACGGAAAATACTACATGCTCTCTTCCGGCTGTACCGGTTGGGATCCCAATCAGGCTGAACTGGCAGTAGCAGACTCCATTATGGGTGAATGGAAAACAATCGGCAACCCTTGTACCGGAACAGATGCCGACAAGACATTCTATGCTCAAAGCACTTACGTGCAGAAAGTTATGGGCAAGAAAGACATGTACATTGCCATGTTCGACCGCTGGAATAAGAAAGACCTGGAAAACTCACGTTATGTATGGCTTCCCTTCTCCTTCGAAGGTGATAAAATCACCATTCCCTGGCGTGACAAATGGAACTTCGACAGCTTTGCCGACCAAGGTCGTTTTGAAGCCGGCAAAGGAACTTTCCTGCTGAATGGCAAACCATTTGTGGTTAAAGCCGCCGAACTGCACTACCCACGCATCCCGAAACCTTATTGGGACCAACGCATCAAGTTGTGTAAAGCACTGGGAATGAATACCGTTTGCCTCTATGTATTCTGGAACTCTCACGAACCGCAACCCGGCGTATATGACTTTACGGAGCAAAACGACCTGGCCGAGTTCTGCCGTCTGTGCCAGCAAAATGATATGTATGTCATCCTTCGCCCCGGACCATATGTTTGCGCCGAGTGGGAAATGGGTGGTCTGCCATGGTGGCTGCTTAAGAAAAAGGATGTACGTCTGCGCGAATCCGATCCTTACTTTATTGAACGTGTAGCTCTGTTCGAAGAAGCCGTAGCCAAGCAAGTGAAAAACCTGACGATTGCCAATGGCGGTCCCATCATCATGGTACAGGTAGAAAACGAATATGGATCTTACGGAGAAGATAAGGGTTATGTATCCCAAATCAGAGACATCGTACGTGCCAACTTCGGAAATGACATCGCCCTGTTCCAATGCGACTGGGCCTCTAACTTCACCCTGAACGGACTCGATGATCTGATCTGGACCATGAACTTCGGTACAGGTGCCAACGTCGACCAGCAATTTGCCAAACTGAAACAACTTCGTCCCAACAGTCCGCTGATGTGTTCTGAATTCTGGAGTGGTTGGTTCGACAAATGGGGTGCCAACCACGAAACCCGTCCTGCTGCTGATATGATCAAAGGCATCGACGATATGTTATCAAGAGGCATTTCATTCAGCCTGTATATGACACATGGAGGTACGAACTGGGGACACTGGGCAGGCGCCAACTCTCCCGGCTTTGCACCCGATGTGACGTCTTACGATTATGATGCACCTATCAGTGAATCCGGTCAGACAACTCCTAAGTATTGGGCGTTGAGAGAAGCCATGGCGAAATACATGGATGGTGAGAAACAGGCGAAAGTACCTGCACTGATCAAACCTATCAGCATCCCTGCTTTCAGATTCACAGAAATGGCACCATTGTTCGAGAACCTGCCCGCAGCAAAGAAGGATGAAAACATCCGTACCATGGAAGAATATAACCAGGGCTTCGGAAGCATCCTCTACCGCACTACCCTGCCTGAATTGAAATCGCCCGCTACCCTCACAGTGAACGATGCGCACGACTATGCACAGGTATTCGTAGACGGGAAATACATCGGCAAACTCGACAGAAGAAACGGTGAAAAGCAATTGGTACTCCCCGCCTGCGTCAAAGGTTCCAGACTTGATATTCTGGTAGAAGCCATGGGTCGTATCAACTTCGGACGTGCCATCAAAGACTTCAAAGGAATCACGAAAAACGTAGAACTTTCTATGGACATCAACGGATATCCTTTCGTTTGCGACCTGAAGAACTGGGAAGTTTTCAACATTGAAGATACCTATGAATTCTATCAGGGCATGAAGTTCCAGCCGATAGAGTCATTGACAGATCGTCTCGGACAACGTATTCCGGGTGTTTACCGTGCTAAATTCCAGGTGAAGAAACCGAGTGATACTTTCCTGAACTTCGAAACATGGGGCAAAGGACTGGTTTATGTGAACGGTTATGCATTAGGTCGTATCTGGGAGATCGGTCCTCAGCAAACTCTTTATGTACCAGGATGCTGGTTGAAGAAAGGTGAGAATGAAATCGTAGTTTTCGATATTGTAGGCCCTAAAGAAGCTAAGTCCGAAGGTTTAAGTGAACCGCTCCTTGACCAACTGCTTGTGCAGAAACCCTTGACACATCGCAATGAAGGCGAAAACCTGAACTTGTCAGGTGAAAAGCCTGTATTCACGGGAAGTTTCAAGCCGGGTAACGGCTGGCAGGAAGTTGAATTCAACAAACCTGTTACCGGACGCTATGTTTGCATTGAAGCATTAAACTCACAGGATGGAAAAGACTTGGCTTGTATTGCCGAAATGTATTTCTTGGACAAGGATGGTAGCCGTTTGTCCCGCGAGCCTTGGATTGTGAAGTATGCCGACAGCGAAGACGTGGCTCACGTCAACCGCTCTGCCGACAAGACTTTCGACCTTCAGGAATCCACCTATTGGAGCACAGAAAAAGGTAGTCCTTATCCGCATACGATTGTAATCGATCTGGGCGCCAGTCATGCATTGACAGGTTTCCAATGCTTACCCCGAATGGAAAGCGAAGTACCGGGGGGCATCAAGGATTTCAAGATTTATGTGAAGGGGGAAAACTTCAAATACTAATCTGATTCACCACAGAGTAACACAGAGTCCCACAGAGTTCTATTGATTTAAAATCAAATGAATGAACTCCGTGGGACTCTGTGCTACTCTGTGGTGAGATCTTAATAGAGTATCACCTGATCCAGCACCACTCCTTCATCCAAAGCCGTAATAACCAGCTTATGAGAAGCCTGTTTATTAATCGGTAAAGTCACTTTCCGAATAGCCTGATTACGCAAAATATTCTCTTTCCATTCTTCACTGCGTCCTTTCGTCTCATAAGATACCGTTTGAGGAACGGCCTCATCTACAGATATAGCGAAACGAAGCTGTTTCTCATCCAGTGGATGACTTGGCAATAGCCTGATCTCAACTTCAACAGAATCTTTTCCATAATCATCAAAAGCGAAGGTCAGAGAGGAACCTTTACGGATACCCGCCGCTTTTCTTTCATATCCTAAGCCCTCGTACGGAACAGGTTTCCCATACGTACATTCCATAGCATTCCATTTGCAGAGCATTTTCCGGTCTGTCACCATAGGCTCGGTAGCGGTAGTATGCTCTACACGCTTGAATACCGGCAACTTACGGGGTTGAAAATCCATCATACGGTTCCATTTCCCATTCTGCAATGAATTATATTGCTGCGTCAAGGATGCAATGCTGTCAAAGGCAGCATCACTTTGTTTCCAGTCAACCTTAGAGTGACGGGCAAGCTGGGCAGTCAGAATTTTCCGGTTCATTTGTGCAGCGGCCTGCACCGGATATTTCACAAGCTGGAAGTAAGCATCCTGCCTGTCCGCCGGGATGTTACTCTCCATTCTCTCGACAACATCGGACAAGACGGTATAAGATCTCAGACGCTCACTAATAGCCTGCTCGCTCCAAGGCAGATCTTTAATCACCTTGTATTTCGGATCCCGCTCTTCTTCACGCGTATTTCCCATAAATTCGGGCTTACGGATGTAGGATAGCTGGTAATGCGCTTCCATGGCAGGCAACAGTTCCTCGGCACAATTACTTCCAAATTCCTGCCCCAACCAGGATTTCAGATGGGCAGTGACTCCAATTTCGTTCACTTCATCTATGTTCCACGCCATATCCAGGAAAAGCTCTATCTGATATTCCGCAGGTTTGATATCACCCACATTCAACACCCACATCTTCTGGATGCCACGGTCGTAAGCCAACTTCATTTGTTGATGAAGCAGATAAGGGCTGAGAGTTCCCAACCAAAGATAATCGTGAGGACGGCCCCAGTAAGATACATGGTAATAGATACCGTTGCCTCCCTTACGGGCACGCTCTTCCGCCGTCGGGAAGTGACGGATATACCCGTAATTATCATCACACCAGATCAACGTTACATCATCAGGCACCTGTAAGCCGGCATTATAAATATCCAACACCTCTTTATAAGGAATAAATGCTTGCGGAATAGCCGTAACATCTTTATTGACATACTTCTGCAAGAGTCCGCGCTGGTCTTTAAGCACACGTTCCAATACAGCTTTCTGTTCTGCTACGGTTTTGGCTCCCTGCATCTGTCCGTCGTGCACACCACGCATACCCAAAGTATAGATATTACCTTGTTGAGCAACCTCTTTCACCCGGTCTTCCCAGAATTTATAAACAGACGCACTATTATTCACATAGTCATAATCACCCTGACCGCGACGGCGCCACTCACCGGCAGCGCTACACACCATCGGTTCACAATGCGATGAACCTATAAAAATACCATATTCTTCCGCAACTTTCCTGTTGCCTTCCGTCAGGAAGAAAGGCAAAGTACATTCGTGCATCGCAGGCCAATAGGTATTGGCACGTAAACGCAGCAACAGTTCAAAGATACGTGCATTCGTCTTCGGACCGATATGTCCTTTTATATCCGACGGTTCATACGTCTGACTACTCCAAGGCATCAATCCCCAGTCTTCGTCATTGATAAATATACCCCGATATTCCACGGAAGGAGATTGCAATGTCTGATACTCAGCCGGCAGCACAAAAGAAGTCTTCTTCTCCGGTGTTACATCCGCCCACCATTCCCAGGGAGATACACCTATCAGACGGGATAATTCCATGATACCATAAGCCGTACCATGCGAATCACTACCTGCTACCAGCAATTTTCCATCCGGCAGAACCTGCAAAAGGAAAGCCTGTTTCTTGCCTGTCAAAGCACTTACGTCCGCACTCACAGCTTTCAACAACGGGCTTTTTCCAACCGTACCTACTATGATATTCCCTTGCCGGGCATCTACGGCGGCAGATGCAGAAAATACCGATTGATAATCACGTATGAACAGTTTCAATGCGGTTTGCACTACCTTCTCTTCCGCATTATCACAAGCCAACTTGATCGGTTGGTCGGAACGCAGACTAAACTGTGCACAACAAATCTGTGTCACCCAAAGAAAAACTAAACCTATAAATCCCTTCTTCATATATTTCAATTTATTTTTCAAAGCTATATTCTATACATTTCTTCAAAAACTGATTTTATTATCCTTATAATCGGCCGCATACACTTCCGGATCATAGTGCCGGACATAAGGGGCCAGTGCTGGAACAACCTTAGCAACAGCTTCCATAGCAATGCCTGCCACTACTTTTCCGCCATAAATACTCAAATGCGTATTGTCTATTTTTCCTTTCGGACAAAAATCATAAATCCCCGCAGGCACCCACATAAAGAGGCTTTTTGATTTTTCTACGCCCAGATCTACCACCAGATCATGCGTCAGTTTATTCAGATCGACAAAAGGCACGTCCATTTCTTCAGCTACCCTACGGGGAGAATTCAGATACTCCCCATGCGTATCCACAAGCACATTTCCTTCCACCTCATAACTTCCTTTAGGCTCCGTCACCCCTTCAGGAGGAAAGTTTCTCCGCACAATGGAATTAAACAGTACAGGATAAGCTCCCTTTTCGCGGGTTTCTCTTACGAAACGACGTAGGTTATCATCAAATGTAGTTCCCGGATCGGTATGCAGTTTTTCGGAAGCTTTCTCATCATTATGTCCGAACTGAATAAACACATAATCTCCCTTTTTCAATTTGGCAAGCACCGCATCCCAACGCCCTTCATTGATGAAACTCAATGAACTCCGTCCATTCATGGCATGATTGTCCACTGCGACATCCTCCGTCAGAAAACAGGGAAGCATCTGCCCCCAACCACGTT
>NZ_EQ973489.1:306683-322268 GCF_000158035.1 Bacteroides cellulosilyticus DSM 14838 | reverse complement strand
AGATGGTGATAACGTCTTTCTTTTCCGTTATAAAGGCTGAAAAAAGTAATATCACACAGAGTGCAAACAGTAGTTTTATTTTCAGATTTTTCATGCTAAGAAATTTTCAGTAAAAATAAGTAAGTTCATAGATACGGCGTATGGAGCTACGTACAATTAGATGTATTATCGTACATAAAGAAGTACAATTTTTCTATAATCCCCTATTGACCAACAGATAATAGACTAACGCCCAGTCCTGATCATTCGCATAAGGATCGTAAAATTCCGCCTTCACACCGTCAATCTTATAGGGGTACATATAAGCACAAGACGCCTTCCCATCTTCGAAGAAAAGACAGAGATTATTCCTCACTACATTTTCCGCACGTTTCTGATAAGAGCTATCACCGGTACATAACGCATAGTAATAATACACCGCACCGGTTATCGTACTCCAATAATGGGGAAAAGTATCGCCAAACAGTTCACGTTTGCCAAACCAATGGCCATCCCAATGACGAATCGCAACTTCATTCAGATGGTAGCTGGGTTGGAAACCATTGAATGCTTCCAGTACAGGCATTTGCCGTTTCACTTCATCCAGATATTTCTGACTGCCTGTCTCCAGATAGAGTTGTGCAAGGAACTGGATGGCAGGAGCTACAATGCTTTGCTCATAATTTACCTCATGCGCAGGGTAATTCAAACCATTCTTTACAAACACATCACCTGTCTTTATAAAATCGTTCCGCAAATCCGTGTATTCTTTCTTCATTCCGGCTTCTTTCAGGCTTTGCAACCCCAACCGAACAGGAATACCTATTGCATAAAAACCATAACCAAACTGCTGGAACATAGATTTCAGAGTCTTATAGCCATCAGTCACAAATTGCTTGTCGCCAGTCACTTTATACATCTGAAAATAGAGTTCTGCCACCCACATATAATTATACCCACGGTTGCGATTCTTCTGGTCTACACTCGAATAGGTTACGTAATTATCCGTTTGCAGTTTCCGGCGTACAAAATCAGCGTACCTCAAAAGAGATTGCTTTAATTCCGGGTCTTTAGTTAGCAAATACTGTTTTACCAGTAATACCCCCATGCCCAGACGTTCCGCTCCTTCATCGCGATCCACCGGATTACAGTTTGGCGTATCATTCAGATAAATGCTATCACCTTCATTATCATAAACCATATAAGCCCCATCACGCAAATCAGACGGATTGTTCATCTGTTGACGGGTACGAATAAAATCGACACGTTTTCGGATTAAATCAGCCGTATTGCTGATGACCAGACAGTCTGCATGAGTTTGCTTATTTCCATTGTAATAGAAATCAAAACGTACCTCACCAGCCTGTTCCATCGGTACTTCCACAAAACAAAGATTCCCTTCCTGCTTTACGGGGACAGGTACTCCATTCATTTTAGCGGTACACGCTTCTAAAGGTTCCAGACTCCGACATTCCACACGGGCTTTCTCTCCTTTCTCAAACACATATTTATTGCAAGATACAAGTACACTCCCTTTTTCCAGAAGCTTATGGCGGAAATCATCATTCCCATTGTGAGCAAAAACATGCCACTCTAATGAATAGCTTTCTCCCGGCTTCAACAATAAATCCGGCAGATCCAATGCAATGATACCTCTTGTCTGTGAGTTTGCCTTTTTACGTCCACGTTCCCAGATTTCATAGTTTCTGATAGCTCCGTCCGTCACCACCAGTCCCAGATGGGGAGTAAAATCTCCCATACGGATAGCATTGACATAGGCAGCACTTCCACCTTTCCAAATATGCGTATGAGCACGGGAATTAATACATTGTTGTGCATCCGGATAATTATCATTGAAAGGAGTATAGACAGCCACATCATATAAAGACACAGGTTCTTCTCCTTCATTGGTAAAAGAATATTCTTCGACCAAATCGCCCTGTTTTATTTCTCTTTTTATCAGAATACGTATATCACCTTCACGATATAAAACCTTCATTCCGTCAGGACTGATTTCCACAGGTATCCTCCATTCCCGCTTTACAGTTTCCCTTCCTTTAACCACCGTAAAGTATCCCAATCCCCAACCATAATTATCCTTAACCCAGGGGTATTGAGTCCCATCAGTTTTCACTACCCAGTTCATACTACGGTTATCGCCCTTCAAGGTCAGTTCACTAATGGCACCGGTAGAGGGATTAATACGCATCTCCACAGGAAAATTCCCGGCAGATAAACAATTGACTGCAATCAACAGACAAACAAAAATTCCGATTCTTTTTATCAGTTCGTTCTTCATGGTAATAGTTCTGGCTTTTAATAATTTGGCTCTCTATTCTTTTTAGACTTTTCAAAAATAATAAATACTATCGACAGTCACAAAACTATTGTCACTTCCATAAACAGCCTTTGTTTTATCAGTCCACACAGGCATAATGCCTGTCACTTCTATCAATAAGGTATAATTATCTTCCGGCATCTCCGGAGTCATGATACGAATTGCCTTTTCCGGATATTTACTATAAAAATCCACTAAAGAGACATACACCGTATCCTTCTTTGCATCCAGCAAACTCACTCTTGCATATCCGCTATGAGGATTCGATTCCCCGATCACCGCAGTATGAGTCCCTTTAAAAGGAATACTCAGAACACTGCCCTTCACATTCGATAGCAACCGCCCGTTGTCTTGCTCCCAGTCCGGTGTAAATTCCATCTTTGAAACAGGAATCTGCTTTCCTTTGCGTAATGCATCTACAGGTTTCAGCCGGTTGATATCCCAGCATTGCCAATATTCCGGAATGGAAATATGCGTTCCATCCACTTGCAGAGGCATCCACACATAAGTAGCGGCCGAGGCCTGATGAGGATACGACCAACGGTCACCCATAAACATCGGGATTGTATCATTCCCTCTTTTCAAAGGAAAAACAAAAGTACTTTGTGAGTTATAAGTCAGTTTTCCTTCGGGGCAAAATAGCCCTTGCTTCGTCCATGGGCCTTCAATATTCGGTGCTGTAAAATAGAAATTATCATTTTTCTCCCAACTGGTCAGATTAGAATACAGCATATAATACATGCCATTTTTCTTGAACATGGCAGGCGATTCACCCGAATCTTTTATATAAGCAGCTTCCGCCTCAACCGAACAATAATCGTCACTCAAACGATAGACAGGTCCATGATGAATCAGCAGATACCCCTTACCATCCGTATCCTGAAAGGTTCCCATATCCCAACGTTTCACAGGCTTACCTTCATAAAGCAGCGGTCCCTGCAATTTATATTCCCCATTGATCGTGCTACAGGTAGCATAGCCTATGTATGGGTCCATATAACCTAAATCATCAGCATGCATATACATGACATACTCTCCGGTAGAAGGGCATTTCATCACCTTCACGCGCTCACCTACACGATCAGGCCCCAGTATTCCGTCAGATTGTACGGGTAACACGATCCTTTCGAATTTCCAGTTCACCAAATCATCCGAAGAGTAGCAACTGAATCCCGGAAAGGCATTGCTTTTGTCCGATTTATATTCCCCGAAAAGATAATATCTGCCGCCGTCTTCCACGATACAGGCACCATGTGCATTGACTATATTGCCTTGATCGTCAAACCAGGGGACACCATTATAAACAATCTTTTCAGAACCTTCATTGAAGGCGTCCGAACAACCTACACAAAAAAAAGCTAATAACAATATTAATTTCACCATATCAATGTTGATTAACAAACCCATTAATTTTATCGTCTTTAGTGCTCGGAGAATGAATAAGTCACATTCCTTTCCGTCACATTTTCCGTATTATCTATCTTTTTCACAAAATCCCTCACTTCATTTACATGCACGTCTTCAATCACTACATTTCTGGCCGGCAGCTTCGTATCTCCTTTCAACTCATAGATGGCATCGGCCGAAGTACACACCACATTTTTCATGTAAATGCCATCAATGCGCGTAATGCGTTCTTCATACGTAGGCACAAGGTCTTTCCATTGGTAAAGCACATCCGTATCTATCTCAAGTACCCGCTGTACATGGCCGGCCCTGATATTCTCCATGTGAATATTTTCCACAAATGCTCCCCGGCGGTGGTTGGTTTTCACAAAGAAAAGTCGCCTGACAGATTGCGGCACCTTACAATCATGCATATACACATTCCGAATGCCTCCTGATATTTCACTACCGATACCCAGTAAAGTATGCCCTTCCACAATGTTACAATTACGGATCACTATATTTTCAGTTGGTATATTCAGTCGCCATGCATCCCGGTTGCGTCCTGCCTTGATAACCACCGCATCATCACCCTGATCGAAAGTACAGTCTTCTACCAGGAAGTTACGGGTCATTTCCAGATCGATTCCATCATTATTGTGACCGTGCGCTTTTACATCCAGATTCCGGGCAATACCGCCATCACACATGTAGATATGAATAGTCCAAAACGGGCTTTCCCGAATTTTAAATCCGTCAAGCAATACATTCCTGCAACGGTTGAAATGTATCAGATGCGGACGAAGATTGTTTTCTCCCACCGCCATTTGCCGTTTCTCTACGGGAACATCCGTAGAGGCCATCGTATAGAGCTCTTTCAATGCATTCAAATGGGCTTCCGGACGTGCAAACCACACTTTCCAAGTATCCATTTTAGGTTTCAGCATGCCTTTTCCGGTAATCGCTACATTCTCACAACCAACAGCATAGACCAGCGGAGAGTAATTATAACATTCCATACCCTCCCATGAAGTCATTACAGCAGGCAGATAATCAGATGGATTGTCCGTAAAACATAACACAGCATTTTCCGATAAGTATAAGTTGACATTACTTTTCAAATGCACAGGACCGGTCAACCATTCTCCTTCAGGAATTACAACTCTGCCGCCACCTGCTTTATGGCAGGCATTGATGGCAGCAGTTATCGATTTTGTATTGTCTGCTATTCCTCCTTTCACCGCACCAAAATCTACAACTGAGAAATTCCGGTCGGGATATACATACTCTTTAATAGGCTCCATCTGAAAAGGAGCCTTCACATGTACCTCTTTATATTGTCCCCAAACCGCAGGCATAGAAACGAGAGATAGCCCCAATGCAACTAAAAAGATTTTCACTGAATTCTTCTTCATAATTTCTTTATTATTGTCATACGATAACAGTAAGGGATAGATTCTTTCTTTTGACCGAAAAAAGCTATCCCTTTTCTATTAAGCACCTATTAGAAGCTGCCAGTTAAAGGTTATTTCTCCGCAGGCATATCCGCCGTTGTCGGCCAGTACGGATTCTGATACAACGGTGACAACTCAATCGAACTGTAATCCGAAGATGTCAGCAGGAATTGTCTGATAGGCATAGGTTGCAAGTAATGCGCCATAGACCAGGTATAACCGTCGCGATAAAGGTTGCCCGAAGTCATATTCTTCTGGTACGGACGCAGGTATTCACTCAGTTCAGGGCTGGAAACTTTGGATGATGAGCTGCCATTGTAGTCAGTTGCAGTAAAATTATACCAATTCTGCATCGGAGTATTCCACAAATGGAAGCCTTCGATGTGGTAGTTTTCAGTCTTCAACTGGTCGAGCGACCTCCAACGGATAAGATCCATCCAGCGAAGTCCTTCAGCCATCAACTCACAACGACGTTCGCGGCGGATGTTATAAAGTACTGCATCAGAAAGCAATTGTCCGGCGGTATAAGCCCCCCAGTCAAGTTTTTCTTTCGAAATTTCAGTAGCGGCAATAGTGGTTTGCGGATCAATGGCAGCACCTTCAAACCCAGCTTTCTCACGAATAAGTTTCCAGTATTCGAGGATTTTACCCGAACTGATGCTACCGGTAAGCATATACTGTGCTTCAATGTAGTTGAGGAATGCTTCAGTAGCGCGGAATACAATAGAGGCAGTATATCCTTTGTGATTTCCGGCCAAGGCCTTATCGAACGTTCCACCTTTGCGCAGCGTATATCCAGTAGTATAAAGGTAGTCATCGGCACCGTTGGTAATATCTGGTTTAGGCTCTACTTCAACAAACATATCACCAATGCGGTCATCCATATTGATGAACACATTAATCTGTCCCGGTTCTTTGAGGAAAATTTTCAGTCGCGGGTCGCGATTAGTACGGACAGCAGACAAGGTTTCGTCACCATACTCATAACCGGTGTGCCGGGCATAAATAGGCTTACCGTCTTCCATAAGGAAACCTTCAACCATGCTCCGGGTGACGCCGACAGCGTAGTTACCACGGTTGACTGCTGTTTCAACAGCATTCTGAATCCCCAGTGCACGGCTGTATTCACGCCACAACAGTACTTCCTTAAAACCGCTCATGTCGATATTCCCGAAAAGCTTGAAGTAAGGATTCACAGGGTCGGTAGCCGATTGCGGGATTTCACCAGTATTCTGTACTAAGTCTCCTTTATATTTCTCAGCAATGATTTCAGCTGCCTTTGCAGCTTCTTCAAAGAAGAATTTCGCCTCGTTCTCGATGCTTCCTGTAGGATATTGATAGCCGGCATTATATTCTTTCGCTTTGCCGGGCCAGCCTTCGCCATTGGGAACAAATGGAGTACCTTTAAAGTTGGTGAGCCACGAACCTTCGAACAATGCTACGCGTGATTTCATCAAGATAGCGACATCCTTAGAAATACGTGTGTGGCGACTTTCAAAGTTATCACTCATATAATCAATAGCTGTATCGAGGTCTTCGAGGATGAAACGGGCTACTTCATTGCGAGGCATCCGCTTGCAGGCAGCCACCAGAATTGCTTCGTCATCAGGAAAGACTTCTTTCACGATAGGCAAATCACCCCACATTCTGAGCATTGCAAAATAACGGAATGCCCGGAAAAAGTAATGCTCACCGATGTAGTGACGGATATTTTTATCGGCACCCGATATCTCTCCTTTTCCGTACCTGTCGAGTATTGTACCCAATTGATAGTTGATATTGCGAACAGCACTCCACGACCAGTTACCGTTATCCATTCCCACTTTCCATTGTCCGATGGCATATTTGCTGTCACCGCTTCTTCCTGCCTGATTGTCAGTATGAACATCCGACTGGAATGTTCCGTAGTTGCCTCCGTGCGAAGGCAAGAGATCCGTGTAAAACTTATTGGCGCTGGCCAAAATCTGGTCTTCCGAACGATAATAGTCTTCGGGAACAATATAGGAAGGAGGTTGCTTATCTAAAAAGTCCTCACATGCCGTCAATGCCGCTCCCACTATAAACAGTGGAAGCACTCTCTTTATATATGATTTGATATTTACTTTCATTGCTGTAAGATTTAAAAAGTTAAACTTAAACCGCACGACAGGGTCATGGACAACGGATATCCATTACCATTACGGGTACCGATAGTTTCAGGATCAAACTGATCGGCCAGACCTGTCAATGTGAACAGGTTTTCGCCCGAGAAATAAACACGCACCTTTTGCATACCCCATTTCGTGGTCAAAGCAGTAGGCAGAGTGTATCCTATTTGCAGGTTCTTCAGACGGAGATACGAAGCATCTTGCAGATACTTGGTCTGCGTTGTAAGATTCTTACTGCCCACAGGCCGTGGCAGGTATGAGTTGATATTGGGTGTAGTATATCCCGCTTGTACCGACCAGGTATTCTCGTCACGGAAATAATCATCGACACCTATAATACCTGCTGAATTCCACAAATCACCGGTATAGCCGAACATATAAGCACTTCCCTGCCAATAATCGCGTTTCAGAACTCCCTGGAAGAAAAGACGTACATCAAATCCCTTCCATGCGGCATTCAAGTCGAGACCGAAGCGGTAGCGTGGCGTGCTGTTACCTATTACCCTCTTATCCCCCAAATCACCCAGCGTTTCACTACCTTTGGAAACCCGGCCATCGCCATCTATATCTTTGTACATGATGTCACCGGCTTTCCAGTTGCTTCCAAAATTACTTTGTCCCTGCAAGGGAGTGGAAGGAGCTACTCCGTGATATGCTTCATACGCTTTGTCCAAACTCTCCAAGTGAGCCTTCATTTCCTCATCCGTTCTGGCTATACCTATGGTTTCGTATCCCCATATTTCATTGATATATCGCCCTTCGATATACGTATAGATATTGTTGGTAGGATTATTGGGATAGCGGAGTATTTTAGTTCGTGAATCGGACAACAGTAACTTGGCCGAATACGAAAATCCGTTTTTCAAGGCATCCCGCCACATTACAGACAACTCCCATCCATGCGTACGAAGGTCGGTATTATTGGTTTTCGGAACGGAAGTACCCAATATTTCGGGCAAAGCAGGTGCATTCCCCACCATATCTTTCGTATTGCGCACATAGTAATCGAACGAACCCGACAATCTGTTTCTGAACAGACCTAAATCCAAACCAATGTTGTAAGTTTCTATCGTTTCCCATGTCAAACTCTCGGATACCAAACCGGGAGCAGTGGCTATATTGGGCTTTATACCGTTTTGCAACCAGCCTCCGGCTGATGATTGTGCCGAAAGCGTCTGGTAAGTATAATACCAATTATCCGTATTCTGGTTTCCAAGGCTTCCGTAAGAACCACGAATCTTCAACATGTCAACAGTAGAAGATAATGGTTTGAAGAATTCTTCCTGCGCAATGTTCCAGCCAACGGATGCCGAAGGGAATGTTTTCCATTGATTGCCTTTACGGAAACGCGATGAACCGTCGGCACGAACATTGACCTCGAACAGATACCGTCCCTTATAGTCATAATTCAAACGACCGAAGAATCCAACAGTCGACCATTCGTTGCGTCCTCCGTTTACACTGGGTGTAATGGGATTTCCATCAATATCAAGTCCGTTGGTCAGATCCACTTCCGGTTTTGAATTAATCATAATTCCGTTTCGTTGCAGACCGAACAAGTTTTGTTTCAGATTCTCTGCCTGAAAACCGCCCAGAATGTGAAAGTTGTGGCTGTCGGCCAATGAGAATGAATACTCGGAACGTGCATTGAAGTTGAAATAGTTTTCTTTCAGATAGTCTTCGTGCACATTCGAACTGCTCTTGCGATAATACGGTGCACCACTCAGGTCATGGTTGATATACGGCTGGCTATCCCAATGACGGTTGGCCGATTTGATGCGATAGTTGAAGTCCACGCTTGTCACCCAGTTCTTCACAGGCTCTATTTCCAAACCGGTCTGAAAGTAGAAATGATCGGTTTGCTTTTTGTCCGAACCTCCTTCTGCCAGTGCAGCCACCGAAGTATCATCACTGTAATAGTAGTATCCGTTGCGATCGTAGAGCGGCAGAATAGGCCATGCTTTAAAGGCCAGCGCCTCGTAAAAATAATCGGTCAACGCCGAAGGGCGCACATAGTCTTCGCGCGTGAAACGCATATTCATGTTAAACTTCAACCAATCGGTAATCTCGGAATTGATCTTGGCAGTGGCCGTAAAGCGTTGCAGGTTTTCTTCGCCGACATTCAGCAATCCATCCTGATCGAAGTAGCTGCCCGAAGCATAGTAATTAAACTTTTTACTTCCTCCACTGGCACTCACATTATGTTCCTGTGAGAAAGTATGGTCTTTGTAAACCACATCATAGTAGTTCACGTCATCGGCTCCGGTAGAAAACCCTCCGTACCATTGTCCGCTGGCCTGTGCTTCGATGGGATAAACGATAGTTCCGTCAGCTGTCATGCGCTGTCCCGGTGCATAAGGCTTTGCATTCTGCCAGGTTATCAATCTGTCCATATATGCTTCATTGAAGCGTGGGCTTCCCCCGTTGTTGGTCAGCGCATCGTTTACCCACGAGGCAAACTGCACAGAGTTCATCATCTCCTTCTTGTTTATAGGGCTGCCGAAACGGAAACTGTTGTTGTAGTTGATAGAGGTTTTTCCATCTTTAGTTCCGCTTTTTGTAGTGATAAGAACTACCCCGAAAGGCGCGCGCGAACCATAAATAGAAGAAGCGGCGGCATCTTTCAGAACAGAGATATTGGCAATATCCTGCGGGTTTATGCTATGCAACTCACCCTCCATACCGTCAATCAGAATCAACGGTGCTCCGCTGGTACCTTCACCAATCGTTGCTGTTCCGCGTATATTGATATCGGGACGGCTTTCGAGACTACCGTTGGTAACGTCGATATTCAAACCGGGGACCAATCCCTGAAGTGCCTGTGTAGCATTTGCAACAGGACGTTCCTTTAATTCATCACTTGACAACGTGCCGACAGCACCCGTCAGGTTCACCTTTTTCTGCGTACCGAAACCTACTACCACCACTTCGTCCAGCATCTCCGTGTCTTCCTTCAGAGTGATATTGACAGACTTTCCGGAAATTGCTTGCACTTCCTGCGACTTATATCCGATATAAGAAATAAGAAGCGTTGCACCCGGTTTCACCGAAAGAGAAAAGTTACCGTCAATATCGGTAATCGTACCATTGGACGGATTGCCTTTTTCTACAACACTGGCACCGATAACGGGCCCCATGTCATCATTTACCGTACCTGTAACTTTGATTTGTTGTTGTTGCACTGTCTGCACACCGGGTCCACTACTTTCAGCCCTCATTGCAAGAGGGTGTGCAGCAATAAAACCTGTACAGAGCAATAAGGCTGCAAGAGCCTTACGGTTGTTCTTAAAAGAATCTGATTTCATTGTTTTCCTTTTAATTAGATAATAATAAGGTTAATAGAATCTCAAAACTTCGTCCCCCCGAAGAGGGATGCGCAAAGATATCATGCCCCTTCAAAAGAGACAGGGGACAAATTCGCCTTCAGGAAAAGGTAAATCGGTCATGAACATTTTACCACGGACTTTGACGAATCAGTCCCTGTATCCGACATAGAAATGTTGTCCTCTTCCGATATAGTAGAGACTCTTCCGTCCCACACTAACCAAAAAGTTTCTTCGCCTTAATTAAAAAGTTATCATAAATGAAGAGAAAAGTTTTCTCCATCGAATAAAATAGTGTATATTGCAACTGCAATTATATATTCGCAACTTACAAATTTATAGTTTCAGGCTATAAATTTATATTCGTAATCTACGAATGAATATTTTTATTCGATATGAAAAAGTTTTCTATTAAAGAAAAGGATATTTATAACAGACAGAAAGTAAGTTTCCGCCTTGTATGCAACAGGCAGGAGACCTATAATAACTAAATACACACCATAATGGCCGAATACGAAATGCAGGAAATGAACCTGCCCAATAAAGAAGGAAAACGAGTACTCTACCCCCGCCTTGTGCAACGAGGTCAGGCAGACACGGACTACATTGCCAAGACACTGGCACAAAAAAGCGCTTTCAGCAAAGGAGATGTCGTAGGTTTGCTGCAAGAACTGGGTGAAGAACTGGCTTATCAGATGGGACAAGGGAAATCGGTAAAATTGGACGGAATAGGCACTTTCGTTCCTTCACTGGCTTTACGCGCAGACAAGGAACGGGAAACAGGCGAAGAAGACAGCACCCGCCGAAATGCACGGAGCATCGTAGTAGGAAGCATCAACTTCCGTGCAGAAAAAGAACTTTTACGCAATACCAACTACAATTGCGAACTGGAACGCTCGCAACAAAAATTCCACCGATCATCGCAAAAGTACAGCCCCGAACAACGGTTGGAAAGGGCACGACAGTATCTTACCCAGCATCCCTTTATGACGGTAAGTGACTATGCCAACCTGAACGGACTGCGCCACACTACCGCCTCACTGGAACTGAGAAAATGGGCGGAACAACCGGAAAGCAACATCGGCACTTCGGGACGGGGTACACACAAGGTTTACGTCCGCAGGTAAATTCGTCAAATAACAGGGACAAATCAGGCAAAACCGCAATTATGAGTATATGCAATAGAGATTTATCATATCTTTGTTACAGAGACAAATATTTAAAACTCATCAAGAATCATGCGCACATACACGTACCTCTTGTCTTTGTTCGCCTGTTTGCTGCTACTGGCAAGCAAAAGTATGGCACAACCTTATACCCTGCGTCACCTGGGCATAGAGGACGGATTATCGAACAATTACGTAACCGATATCGTACAAGACAGCCAGGGATGCATCTGGATAGCAACGGAAGCCGGACTGAACCGTTTCAATGGAAAAGACTTCACCGTTTACAATACCCACAACTCTGACATTGCGGGCGATGCACTAACCAGATTACTGTACGATCCGGAAGAAAACAAACTGTGGGTAGGAACCAAAACAGGAATAAGCCTGCTGGATTGCAGGACACAAGAATTTGAGCAATCCACTCCTTTTGACAGTATAGACATGAACAACAACATAGTCTCTATCTCACCGGCTGCCGATGGAGGCATATGGGTTGCCAATCATTACGGAAAAATAGTACACTATAACAAAACAAGCGGAAAAGTAACCACCCTTTCGAGAGAAAACATTCAAGGATTACCTCATTCACACTGGTCTGTCTTCGATAATGGCAAGGGACAATTATATGTAGGACACTCCGGTGAAGGTATGAGTATCATCGACCTGAAAAGCGGGACTATCAAACGCTATCAGAATGATCCCCACAACCCTAAAAGCCTGCCGGGAAGCAGTGTTTACAGCATCTATATTGATCATCTCGAAAACATCTGGATGGGTACCAACCAGGGTTTAGCACTTTATAATCCTGTGACAGAAGATTTTCAAATCTTCAGGTACGAAGCCGGAAATCCCGAATCTCTCATATCCGACCACGTATATGAAATAAAAGAAATGCAAGACAACCGGCTTTGGATTGCCACAGACATTGGTGGAATAAGTATACTCGACCTGCGTAACATCACCTTTATGAACCCGAAAGACCTCAAGTTTCAGAACATCACCAATACATACGACAAGCATGGACTTTCTTCGGGAAATATCCGAAGTCTCTTTCAAGACTCATTCGGAAACATCTGGATTGGGAATTACAGTAGTGGGGTAGACTTTATCAGCCACATACAACCCATTTTCCACACACTTCCTTATATGATAGAGAAAAAACAGATTATCAAGTATAAATCAGTATGGGGAGTTCATGTCGATAGCAAACACCAAGTGTGGGTGGGTAGCGAAAACGAAATAGCCATGTTTAAAGATGGCTATTTGCAAAGGAAGTTCGATCTCACGGCTCATCTTTCCAGAACATACGCGCAAGTCTTCACCATACATAGCAGTAAAGAAAATCTTTTTCTGGGACTGTATGATGACGGATTGTTGAAGTTCGATACCCGTACGAACCGTATAACCCGTATTGATCTTGGACAAGATTACGTAGACGTCAACGCACTGTATGAAGATAGAAACGGAAAGCTATGGATAGGTATGGAATATGGACTCGCCAGCTATGAAAAAGGAATCCTTCGCAGGGAAGAAGAAATTAATAACCAGATATCAAACTTGTCGGTCTACGGCGTCCTGCACGACCGGCAAGGCAAGTTATGGATAGGAAGTTACGGTTCGGGCATCTTCGTTTTCGACAAAGATAATAAATGTGTAATCCAACTTTTAAGCGAAAATGGCTTCTGTTCCAATTCCATCAATCAACTTTATATAGATACCAAAGGGGGAATATGGGCGGCAACCCGGAGTGGAATCGGATATATTAAAGACACCAACCATCCTGAAAATTTCACCGGATACAAATATGGGGATGGTCTGGAGGACACCTACGTTCATGCCTTGCAAGAAGATAAAGACGGGAATATATGGTTCAGTACAGACAAAGGTATTTCTTGCTGGAATAGGGAACAAAATAAATTCGATAACTATGATTATCGGGACGGAATACCTTTAGGCAGCTTTACAGATGGCTCCGCTTATGCCGCACAAGACGGTACACTCTATTTCGGTTCACTGAATGGTGTCTGTTACTTCAATCCACAGGATATATCAAAAGAAAATCAGGTTGCTTCCGTACAGATAGTAGAGTGTAAAGGCATCAGCAGCCGCATGGAAGGCAGCAGTGACGAGACACTTATCTTGTCGGACAATGGAACGATAGAGTTACCTTATGACCGGAACTCATTCAGTATCACTTTTATGATTCCGGACTATTCGCAAAGTCAGGTCGTGGAATATGCATATATGATTGAGGAATTAGGAAACACATGGACCAATACACAGGGAGAGAATCAGGTAACCTTCCGGAATCTGTCTCCCGGGAAATATACTTTCAAAGTAAAAGCACGCCTGCGCAACCATGACTGGGACGACAATCGCATTGCTACCATGAAAGTGCATATTCATCCTCCTTTTTGGTTGGCATGGTATGCCAAAGCGTTATATATCTTACTGATTGTTACAGGAATATATGTCTGGTTCCGCTTCTATAAGCGTAAACTAATGCTTGAAAATTCTCTTGAGCTGGAACGCAAGAAAAGTCTGAATGAACAGGAACTCAATAATGAGCGCCTGCGTTTTTATACCAACATCACACACGAACTGCGTACCCCGCTGACCTTAATCCTTGGTCCGCTGGAAGACTTGATAAATGACTCAAACCTATCAGCTTACTACAGCAACAAGGTCAAAGTGATTCACAGCAGTGCCATCCGGTTGTTGAACCTAATCAACCAGATACTGGAATTCCGCAAAACGGAAACCCAAAACCGGAAGCTGACGGTTGCTAAAGGTGATTTAGGCAATTTAGTCACAGAAATAGGTTTGCGTTACAAGGAACTGAACCGAAACGAAAAGGTCAAATTCCATATTCAGGTACAGCCCAAGGAAGCCAAGCTCTACTTTGATGCTGATATTATCTCTACAATATTGAACAACCTGTTGTCGAACGCCATAAAATATACACCCGAAGGGGAAATCAACCTGATAATGCATCAGATAGACGATAAAGACAACCGATATATGGAGATAGTGGTCAATGATACCGGATATGGAATAGATGCTGACGCACTCCCGCATATTTTTGACCGCTACTATCAGGTCAAAGGCAAGCATCAGGCATCCGGTACAGGTATCGGTCTGGCCTTAGTCAAGTCATTGGCAGATTTGCATGAAGGTACGCTATATGTGGAAAGTGAAATAGGAAAAGGCACAACTTTTACCTTCCGCATACTGGCAGAGAATACCTATCCGGATGCATTGCATAAGGAAGAAAAGGAAACTGTCATTCAAGAGGAAATAGAAAAGCCCGAAGAAGAAAAAGAAGATACGGACATCCGCCCGATGATACTTGTAGTAGAAGATAACGATGATATTCGCGAGTACATAGCCTCTTCTTTCAGTAGCAACTACCGGATTATTACCGCCATCAATGGCAAAGAAGGTTTGGAACAAGCTCTAAAGCAAATTCCGGACATCATCATCAGCGACATCATGATGCCGATAATGGATGGAATAGAGCTATGCAAACAAGTGAAGGAAGATATACGCACCAGCCATATCCCCGTCATCCTGCTCACAGCCAAAGATTCCATCCAGGATAAAGAAGAAGGATACGAAAGTGGTGCAGACTCCTATCTGACCAAACCCTTTAGTGCCAAACTGTTGAACAGCCGTGTGCACAACCTGCTGGAATCCCGCAAAAAGCTGGCACTTATAGTAGCCAACCGCACCAAAGAGTTGAAACCGGAACAACAAGAAGAAACCATCAAACTAAATAAGCTGGATGAA
>NZ_EQ973489.1:270155-306411 GCF_000158035.1 Bacteroides cellulosilyticus DSM 14838 | reverse complement strand
CCAAATTCACCACCATCGTAGAGGAGAATATAGACATGGAAAAGATGGACATGTCCTTCATGATGGAGAAAATGAACATGAGCCATTCCACACTCTACCGGAAGATCAAGAGCCTGACCGGAATGTCAGGCAATGAACTCATCCGGAAAATCAGACTGAAAAACAGTTTGAGGTTACTGATGGAAGAAGGGCATAATATTTCAGAAGCAGCCTATGCAAGCGGCTTCAATGACCTTGGATATTTCCGCTCCTGCTTCAGGGAGGAATATGGAATGGCACCATCGGAATATATCAGGTTACGGAAATCGCAAGACTAACGCCCCGTAGCCTGCAAATATTCGCACTTCTTCACCTCATACCGGGCATAAGACTCCACATAGCGGTCCTTACTTTGCTGGAAAAGCGTCTGGGCATCCAGTAAGTCATTCATCGTACAGGTTCCGGCCTTGTAGTAGTCCGTATTCAGGCGAAGATTCTCCGTGGCCTGTTCAATGGATCGCATGGATATTTGCATCTGTTTATAAGCATCCGTCAGGTCGTTCCAATTCTGTTGCATACGGAGGATAAGCAGTTCGCTCTGGTCCGTAAGCTGATTCTCGGCATTGCGTACCTGGAGTTCCTGTTTCCGCACGTCATACGAGCCGCCCCACCAACCGGATAAAGGAATTGAAACTGTGGCAAAACCCATCCAGAAAGGGTGGTCTTTATCCATCAGATTGTCGTACATATATCCACCGCCAATGGCAACGGTAGGCAGATATTTGCCAACGGTTATGCGGCGTTGCAGCTTATTGGCTTTAAGGTTTTGCTGCAACAAGTGATATTCATTGGTCAGAACCAGGGAGGACTCAGGATTCCTGTAAAGTCCCTGCGGATGTTCCGGCAAGACTTCGCCAGCGACAGGAGGAACATCCACAATTCCGGAATCTTCTCCTATATACTGTGCCAGCACTTGTTGTGAAAGCGTCAACGCATTCTCAATCTGGCTGCGACTGCTCTCTATCTCGTTCTGCCGCAACTGTACTTGGAGCAGGTCATTGCGCGTTGTCACTCCGGCATTTACCGAAGCTTCGACATCTTTCAGCAGATTAGCCAACTGTGCCTCGACCACAGTAATGGTCTGCAACTTCTCTTTCAACATCACAACCTGCCAGTAATAGTTCTCAGTAGTAAGTTTCACTTCATTTTCCGATTGGTTATATTGCAACCGGTTAACCTGAATGTTTACCTTCGCCAACTTATTACCGTTTACAATCTGCCCTCCCGTGAAAAGCGGCATTGAGGCCGATACGCCCCCTACCACTCCTTTCTTCATAAGTGACATTTGCATTCCAGGTCCCATGTCCAACTGAAGTAATCCTTTGTCAGCCATAAATCCCGTACCTGTCGCACTCAAAGAAGGGAAATACTTGGTGAATGCTTCCTGACTGCCTTGTTTGGCTATTTCCAGATTATTGCCGGCATTCTTTATCCGCACATTGTTTTCAAGAGCCCGTTGCAGGCATTCGTCCAGAGTATACACACGCTGGGCAGAAACCGGAACCAACTGTGTGAAACCTACTAACCAAAGAAATATATATCGATTCAATCTCTGTTTCATAATGCTGTATCTATTGATTGTTTTACTCATTTTCCATTTTCTCCATAGCTATGCGCTTACGTGTAGAGCCACTGAACATGAACCAGTAGCAGACCGGAAGCACTGTAAGCAAAAATACCATTGTGATGAGTGTGCCGTAACAGATAACGGTTCCCATTGGCATCCACAGTCCGCTGCCTCCCAGTATCATCGGGATGACACCCATGGATGCAGCTGCCGAAGTAAGGAAGATGGGACGCATACGACGACGGGCCGAATGATAAATGGCATCGCGCACACCCAACTTTTCCGTTTTCCGTAATTCTTCAGCGTAGTCTATCATGATAATACCGTTACGCACAATGATACCCATCAGGCTAACAACGCCCAGAATACTGGTTACGCCGAAGTCCACGCCCTGCACAAGTACTCCTACAGCCGTTCCAAACACGCAAAGGGCCATACAGGCAAAGATGAGCAAGGCAATATTGACATTGCGGAAATGGATCAGCAAGATAAAGTAGATAATAGCGGCAGCAATCAGCAATCCGGCCAGAATGGGAGGCAGTTTCTCTTCACTATCTTCCAGGTCACCACCATAAGTCAGGGTTACATCAGGAGAAAATGAAAGATTCGCTACTGCTTTCTGTACTTTGCCGGTTACGTCCATACCATTCTCACCGCGCTGAAGGTCTGCCATGACAGTAATCGTATAAATGCCGTTGCGACGTACAATCTGACCGTTCTCCCATGCCGGAACCACATCGGCCACTTGCCGCAAAGGTACATTCGCCAGTCCTCCGGCAACAGGTATGAGTTCGTCTTCCAAATCACAACTGCTGGCCGAATCCGTCTGGAAGTTCTTCAACTTGACAGAAATATCGTAATCACCTTCCCAAACGGTTGTTACGGGGATACCACTGCCGTAACGCATGGCAAGGGTGGTTTCCAGCATTACATTACTGATGCCCAACCGGGTGGCTTCATCCTCTTTCAGTACGACGCGGGTAGTGGCAAGCGGATCATTAAAGTTAGTGCTTACCAATACCAATTCGGGCATGGAGCTCAACAGTGCCGTCACCTTGTCGGCTTCACGACGTAATGTGTCGATATTCTCACCGCTGAGGCGTACTTCAACAGGGTACGTCGCTTCGTTATAGCTCAGTTGCTTAAAGCGTACCAAGGCTTCCGGGAAGTAATCGGTATACTTAGGTGCATATTCATTCAGTAGGTCTTCCGTCGCTTGGTTGCTTACCGTATTGACAATGAATTGTGCAAAATTAGTCCCGGCTATCTGCGGAGCGTAGGCTGTCTGAAAACGTGGAGAAGCACAACCCACAAAGGATGCCACAGACACTACACGCGAATCATTGCGCAGGATATGTTCCAGACTGTCGGCTATTTGCCCGGTCTTCTCTACAGCGGTTCCCGTAGGCAGGGAAATTTCCACAGCAAACTGGTTGCGTTCTGCTATCGGCATCAATCTTTGCGGCAGTTTACCCATCAGGACGATGCCTATGATAATAGAAAGAAGGCCTAAAGCCATCGTCATACGGGGCCAGGTGAAACAGAGATCCAGTAATTTATTATAGTATTTCTGCAAAGCATCGAGGAAGGAAAACTTCTTTTTTCCATTCTTATTTGTTGCACTCTCCATCGGTTTGCGAATGAAATAGAACTGCATGAACGGCACTAACAATGCAGCCACCAACAAGGATACTCCCAACACGATGCTGATGGCCCAAGGGAAACTAACCAGAAAATCCTGTATCTGTCCTGTTGTTGTGATAAGGAAGGGGAAAAAGGTGATGCTGATGGCACACGTCGCCGAGAATATCGATTTAAAGAAATGCGTGGCACTCTGTATCGAAGCATGCCAGCGCGACACACCTTCACCCAACTTTTCCAGATAGCTATCGATAATGACGATTGAGTTATCCACAATCATCCCCAAGGTTACAATAAGAGCCGCCAAAGTCACGGTATTCAGTTCGATATCAAAGGCATGAAACAATCCCAATGATATGAATATTGTAATAGGTATAGTGGAAGCGGCTACCAGTGCCACACGCATAGGCAACAGGAGCATCACCACTATAATCACCGCTATAATGGCAACCAACAGTTCGTGCAGGAAGTTATCCACACTATCTCCTACTACCTGGCTCTGATCGGTGATACAAAAAAGGTTGACATCCGACGGTAATGACGGTTGAAACTCTGCAATCGTCCGGTTTATCTCCTCTCCCATTTGAACGATGTTCTTGCCCTTCTTCATCTCTATACTTAGCAAAAGGCATTTTTTACCATTGTTAGTGATATAGCTGTCGGGGGCAGGATATTCTTTTACCACACGGGCCACGTCCTTCAGGCGAATGTTATTTCCCATCGGATCAGTATAAACGATTTGTTCCTGCACATCGCGCACCGTATTCAATGACTTAGCCACATAGACAGGCTGAACATATACAGGATTCTTCACCCGACCGCCCGAAGTAGTGAAACCTTTCGTAAAAAGGGTAACGGCGAGTGTCTGTTCAGTCAGCCCGTATTGCGAAAGTTTATGGGTATTCAGATATATGGAGATCTGTTCCTTTTGCATTCCGCTTACCGTCATACGCCCGATGCTGTTGATACGGCGCAGGCGGTCTTGCAGGGCGTCCATATAGTCGTCCAGTTCACGATAGGTCTTGTCCACACTTTCCATAGTGATGAGCAAGGCGGAAGTATCGCCAAAATCATCCATTACCTGTACAGCCAGTACATTCTTGGGCAATTGCTCCTTGAAAGTGAAAACACCGTGCTTGAACTTGCTCCAGAATTCATCTTTGTTATTCAGCTCGTCATTGAGTTGTACCTGAATATAAATAATGCCATCGCGGCTCATGGAGAAAGTCTTATCTTTCTTCACTTCTTTATAGCTGAAAATATAATTTTCCAAGGGTTTGGCTACCTGTTCCACCATTTCCTCTGCCGTGTTGCCCGGAGCTACTGCCACTACAATACCCTGACGGATTGTGAAGTCAGGAAATTCATTCTTGCGCATATTCGGCAAACTGTAAATTCCAAAAGCAACAAGGCAACACACAACGAGAATTATAATCTGGCGATAGTGCATCGCCCATTCTACTGCGTTACGTTTCTTATTCATTATCTTATATTTTGTCGGTGATGTGACTAATATTTTGATTGTTCCTCATTTAGTTATAAAACCACGGATGTATTCTCACATACCTTCTGCTGTCCTTCCACAATGATTTCCTCACTCTCCTCCAAACCGGACAGCACAACGACTCCTTCACTTGTAAATCCTCCGCATTGGATCATGCGTTTACTGGCTTTTCCTCCGGCATTCACCCAGACGAAGGAACGGTTCTGCTCGTCCAGTTGGACAATGTGGGCAGGAATAACATGAAGTGTTCCCATCCCCGTACCGGACAAGACCGCTTCCACCACCATACCCGGCATCAACTCTTTATCAGCATCATCCACCCGTATCTTGACATCGTATGAGCGTGAAAGCGGATTGGCTACAATTCCTTTCTCTGTTACTGTTCCCGCGAAGACACGCCCGTTCAAGGCAGAGACGGTAATCGTTGCTTTTTGTCCCGTGGCAATGGCGGCAATCTCTGTCTCCGGAACGGCAATCTTCACTTTCAGCTGATTGGCTGTCACTAATTTGACCACCGGTAAGCCCGGCATTATATTCTGCCCTACCTCTGCCATCTTTTCCGATATGATTCCACTGAAGGGCGCATAGAGTTTGCAATCATCCAGGTTCTTACGCGCCACTTCTTCCATTGACTTTGCCTGTTGCAACTTACTCTGCACTTCCACCCACTTTATTTCGGGAAGGCTTCCTTTATCATACAATTCCTTCATTCTCCGATAGGCATCTTCCGCTTGTGCCAGTGAAGCTTTGGCAGCATCATAGCTGCTCTGCATGGAAAGCGGATCGACCGTAGCAATAAGTTGGCCTTTCGCTACCCGGTCACCCAAACCCACATGTACCGTTTTTACCGTTCCCATAATCGAAAAGCTAAGCGAAGTGCTGTTCGCTTCTTCCACCGTACCGGAAAAACGTTCCGTTCCATCTATCTCAGAAGAAGAAACTCGTAAAACTTTCACCTTTACCGGAGTCATAGTAGTCTGTTTGTCTCCATTATTCTGGCAACTCGTCAGGCCAAATAATAGCAATAGCACCGTTACATTACAAAGTTGTCTCATACTTTTTTCCATTTTTAGTTCATTATTTCCGGTGCAAAGGAAAATGATTTATCGAAAGGGCTTAATTTCCATATTACCACAGAAGTGTTCTATTTTTCAAAACAAATATCAAATAAGCTAAATAGGACACTATTCTGGAAATATCTATCATCTACATCTACCGGATATTCTGTTTATTTGCAACCAAAAAGAAATATAGTGTATGGAGGCAAAACTGAGATCAGGATGTTTGGATGATGTCTTGGTAAAAAAGATATCTGTATATAATGACAGCCGCATAGCTATCATTGATGAATTGCAAAGTTTAAATATAGAACAGGCTGTAAAAGTTGAGGCATACATCATCTTGTTGTGCGTAAAAGGAAAAGGTTCGCTCTATATCAATGGAGAATCGCGAATGATACACGTGAACGATCTGTTCATTTGCCATCCTAATATCATATTGGAAAATAGTATGATAAGTATTGATTTTGAATGCCGTTGCATCTGTCTGTCATCGGAGTACATGAAGCAATTACTTCTCATAGCGGGCGAAAGCTGGGACTTGAAAATGTTCATTGAGAAAATCCCCATTCTTTCACTGAATGCAGAAGAGGCAGAGTTGTTTTGCCAATACTATTCCCTGTTGCGTTCTAAAATGCTGGGCACTCCATGCAAACATCAAAAGGAACTGATCGACTCTCTGATCCAAGCATTTCTTTATGAGTTTCATGATGCACTGGAACGCTTCATCAAGCTGAAACCGCCAACATTCACCTCGGGCGAAAACTTATTTAAGGAGTTCATCAGTCTCTTGTCTTCATCATACCCCAAAGAACGCATGATTGGATTCTACGCTAACCAACTGTATGTTACTCCTAAGTATTTATCGGCAGTCTGCAAAGAAGTCAGTGGACAGACGGCTTCCGAACTCATCACTCAATACATGGTGAAAGATATTTTGTATCTGTTGAGAAACTCTCAGAAGAGTATTAAAGAAATAGCCAATGAACTGAATTTCCCTAATCTGTCTTTTTTTGGAAAGTACGTAAAACAGCATTTGGGTATGTCGCCTAAACAGTATAGGGAATCTTCCTATGGTTAATATAAAAGGGCAATCTTCTTGATTCGAAGATTGCCCTCTCTTATAAATACTACCTACTGAAAACTGTGACTTAAAAAACTACCCTTTGTTTATTAATACCAATCTTATGTTAATCTATAACCTATTGTCGATGTTGCAAAGATAGGGTGAAATTTCTATTCAGTAGTAGCACAATTGTTTCATAAAAGGTGATAAATCAGTCAATTTTCAGTTTATCCCCCGATAAATCGACTTTAAACAGGTGCGGAATACGAATATATCGCCCGTTCACGTCTTTATGACTATGAACCGACATCATCCACTCACCATCCAAAGTACGGAACAACATTCCATGTCCGAAGTTAGGCGGAGTGATCGGTTCTTTCTCTTGTATCCAGGGGCCATCCAAAGTTCCGCTTTCGGAATAGGCAACGCCTTGTGTATAGTCCTGGAATACCCAGCTTGTCCATATCATGCCTAACCGGCCCGTACCTGTGCGGAAAAGCCATGGTCCGTCGGTTACACGGTTGGGTAATACTTTGTCCTCCATCTTCTCACGGCTCCAAGGAGAGTCACTGGCACGGAAAAGAATCTTTCCTTTGCCGATGGAACCGCTTAAATCGGGCTTTAATTCGATCTTTTCCATCGTACCGTTCCAGTTTTGCAGCCATTCGTGGCAATAGATCATATAAGGTTTGCCGTCACTGTCCACCCAGAATGTGCCATCAAGGGTAGGCATATTCTCGGGCAGGTAAGTGGGGTCTTTCATAGGTTTATAAGGGCCATCCGGTTTATCACTGACCAGGATGTGACTGGCACGACGGGGGATGACGTTTCCTTTTACGGTATCAATCTTGATGGCGTTATTCGTAAAAGTGGCGAAATAGTAATATTTTCCATTGTATTCATGCAATTCGGCTGCCCAAATTTCGGGTTTAGGACCCATCCAGGAGTCAGGATCAGTTTCAGCTACACGATAAGGGCCTTCCCAACGGGCAAGGTCTTTGCTTTTCCAGAGGAGGCCGCCAGTACCGGTCATGTAATAAGTGGAGGTTTCCTTATCGGCCAGTATGCAAGGGTCACTTAGGTGGATGGAATCAAGAGGGATGTTGGTACGGAAACGGTTTGGGACTTTCTGCTGGGCAGATACAAGGACAGAACACAAGGAGAATAAAAGGAGTAATAGTTCTCTTTTCTTCATGCTATAATAATAATGAGTATAATAAAGAGTATCTCAATTCCCCTCCTCCTGGGAGGAGAATTGAGATAGATTTACTTATTCAATTTCTATACCGTGTTGTACCGGAGTAAGAATGAACGTAAATTCATAGTCACCATAAGGCAACTGATATTGCGGCAACGGCCATGCACCCCAACTGTTCACACATCCTAAGCCCATCTGAGCCTTGTCGATGCAGAGATTTGTCAGGTTAGCTTCTTTCACTTCAGGAGAGTGATTCTGGGCTTTCTCCCAACCATCGTCCAAAGACTCGATAGTATAGTGCAGGGCTGATGCAGAGAACGGAGCATCAGCTACAATCTGCAAACCGCGTCCGGCATCGTTCAGTTGCTTCCACCAGCGGATATCGGTCTTCGTACCTGTTTCCTGCGGACGGATATAAGAATAGAATTGTTCATCTACACTCTGGCGATACAATCCCAGATCTGTACAATGATTGCGGTCACTGTAGTTCTCTACCGGGCCACGGCCATAGTATTCTACAGTTTCAAAAGTCTTGGGCATCTGCATCTGCATACCGAAACGGAACATATGAGATACTTTAGCCTGCGGATCGCCAGTCATCTTCTGAGTCACCTTTACAGCACCCTTGTTATTGATTACATAAGTAAGATCCAGTTTGGCAGAAACATTCTTCATTTCGTATTCTGCACGTACCACTGTCTGATTGTCTACTGTTTCCCATTTGAAGGAAGTCAGCTTCAGACCCGGGTTCTTCCAGGCAGCGAATTTCTGTTGCAAACCTGCACCAAAATCATTGTCTGTAGGTGCACGCCAGAAGTTAGGTGCCAGTTCGGCATCTTCGTTCATCAATTCCGTGCCTGCTACGTTGTAGCGATTCAGGTAACCGGTATGTTTGTTGAATTCCAAACGGAAGTTATCACCGTTGATAATCAGATAACGCCAATCGTTTTCCTGAATTTGAGGAGCAACGGTGGGGATATTCACAACTTCCACATTCTTCAAGTCCATGGCAGGAGCCTTGTAGGGGTTCAGTACAAGTTGGTCTTTGGCTACGGCATATCCGGCAGGGAGTAAGCCTTCGCGGTTCTTCAGGCGATAAGTTACATTCAGCAACCATTCTTTACATTCGCAGGTTTTGCCGATGTTCAATTTCACTTTGGCAGTCTGCTGCGGAGCTACGTTGAGGTCTTCTACACGACCGGTACGAATTACTTTACCGTTAGCAAGTAATTGCCAATCCAGATAGTAAGCGGAAAGGTCACGGAAGAAGTTTTCGTTGTACACGTTCACTTCGCCGTTCTTCAGGTCAGCGGGAGTTGTCCAGATGTTCTGGTAATAGTAACCCACTTCGTACATGTGCGGATTGGGAACACGGTCGGGACTGATCAGACCATTATCACAGAAGTTCTTGTCGGAACCGTCGTAACGGTTGAAGTCGCCGCCATAAGCGTAGATAGTTACACCGTCTTTACCTTTCCAACGAACGGACTGGTCTACGAAGTCCCAGATAAAACCGCCTTGCAGGTTGGGGTATTTACGGATCAAATCCCAATATTCTTTGAAACCACCCTGTGAGTTACCCATAGCGTGGGCATATTCGCACTGGATAAGAGGCTTCTTGGCATCTGTACGTTGGCCATATTTTTCCATGTGCTTGTAATCAGCATACATGGGGCAGTCGATGTCGGTAAATTCGTTTCCGTGTGCCTGTTCGTATTGTACGGCACGGCTGGAGTCTTCATTCTTAATCCAACGGTAGCAAGCTTCAAAATTAGGTCCGAAGCCGGCTTCGTTACCCAATGACCAGAAAATGATGCTGGGATGGTTGAAGCCGCGTTGTACATTGCGCTGGTTGCGTTCCATATGAGCCTTGGCATAGTCGGTACGCTTGGCAAGGGTCTTGTCGCCATAACCCATACCGTGTGATTCGATATTAGCCTCAGCCACTACATACAAACCGTATTGGTCGCAAAGATCATACCACAGATTATCATCAGGATAGTGACAGGTACGCACAGCGTTGATATTGAATTTCTTCATGACCTGGATATCCTGGATCATGCGTTCGGGAGATACGACATAACCACCATCCGGATCAATTTCATGACGGTCGGCACCTTTGAAGAGAACGGCCTGGCCGTTTACTAATATCTGGTCACCTTTCAATTCGATCTTACGGAAGCCTACCTTTACGGGGATTACTTCGTTGCTGCCTTGCAAAGTGGCACGCAGTGTATAGAGGTAAGGAGTTTCAGCTGTCCATTTATGCGGATTTTCTACATTCATCAAAATAGTGCCGCTACCTTTGGCTGTTTCCGTAGCTACTGCTTTGCCGGCAGCATCAAGTAATTCCAGGTTCACATTACCGCTGCCTTTCAGGTCGAGCATCACACGCAGGGAACCATTTTTGTATGCCTCGTCCAGATCCGGAGTGATACGGATGTCCTGGATACGTTTCTTGTTGCGGGCATAGAGGTAGCAATCACGTCCCACACCACTGTAACGGAAGAAGTCCTGGTCTTCCAGGTAGGTTCCATCACACCAGCGGAATACCTGAAAAGCGATGAGATTCGTTTGTCCGGGCTTCAAATAAGGAGTCAGGTCGAATTCGGCTTCGAGCTTGCTATCTTCGCTATAGCCTACATAACGGCCGTTTACCCAGAGATACATGTTGGAGGTTACAGAACCGAAATGAGCGATAATGTCTTTCCCTTTCCAGTCGGCAGGAACAATGATTTCACGACGATAAGAACCTACATGATTGTTCTCTGTAGGAACTTCAGGAGGGTTGTTCTGGAACTGATTACGCCAGGCATAACCAGTGTTTACATAAATGGGGTCGCCGTAACCGTTCAATTCCCACACTGCGGGAACTTGCAGATTATTCCAACCACGGTCATTGAAACCTACTTTCCAGAAGTCGGTAGGACGCTGGTCGGCATTGCGTACCCAAAAGAATTTCCAGGTACCGTTCAAAGTCATGTAATTAGTAGATTGGGCTTTCTTGCCTTGCATGGCGGCATCTGCCGATTCATAAGCAAAATAATTAGTGTGCATGGGAGCACGGTTCACGGCATTGATTTCCGGATCAAGCCACTCTTTAAAGGACTGTGCATTTGCAGTCAGAGCCAGGGCTGCAAAGAGTCCGGTAATAAGATGTTTCTTCATGGATATAAAATTATTATGTTTGTAGCGGTACGAAGAATATTTTCTGCATACCGCTACAAAGATAGGATGAATGAACTTTTTTTAGGGTGAATAATAGTTCAAAAAAGGGGGAATAGAGTTCAAAGAGCTACAAGCTACTGTAATCTATACACTCCAAACGAACGTGGTTCAAGTTTCAGTTTCAGAGATTGCCCTTCTACCTGCACCGGACGTACACGAGGAACAATCGCTTCCTGGTCCAGCGTATTTACAGTGCGCCAATTGTCGTTCTGTAAGTAAGTGCAGGAACCGGCAACCAACTGACGTTTCTTCAAACCATTAAAATCGATCTGAACATCGGCAGGCTTACTGCTTGCATTCACCAGTTTCAGAATGATTTCTCCGGTAGGTGCATTCAGTGCAGCTGTTGCATAGAGGCTGTCCTGCCCTGCTACTGCTTTGCCATCCATCTTCAGGCTGAGCACATCAGTACCGGCATTCATGCCGTACATCTGCTGAACGTAATAGTTCGGTGTGCGCATCATGCGCAAGTTATCGAACCAGATCAAGTCCGGATTCCACTGCCAAGCGTCTACGTGAGCAAACAACGGCGCATAAGTAGCCAGATGGACAACATCCGCATTCCGTTCCAATCCCGTCATAAAGGCAGCTTCGGAAAGGGCGGCGAGGAAGTTGTTATCCTTCTTCGTGGAATGATCGTGTGAAGCATATTCTCCGGCAAAAACCTTCGGACCTTTACGGTCGTAATTGTCATAGCGTGACGCATTGCCAAAGAACCAATCAGGATTCATGTAGTAGTGTTCGTCCACCAGGTCTACACCGATACGCTTCATTTCGGGCCAGAGATAATCGAATTTATCACCGCTGGCACTCGGGCCGGAGCTACCTACAACCTTCACATTAGGGTATTTCGCACGGATGGCTTTTGTGAAAGCTTCGAGGCGTTCTACATAAACCTTGTCCCACTGTTCATTACCGATACCGATCATCTTCAAATTGAAGGGTTCGGGATGTCCCATATCGGCACGCACCTTTCCCCACTTGGAAGTAACAGGGCCGTTGGCAAATTCAATCAGGTCGAGTGCATCCTGTATGTACGGATCGAGTTCATCCATCGGAACCACTTCATTGCTTTCGTACTGACAGGAGAGTCCGCAGCTGATTACCGGAAGAGGTTCTGCACCGAGGTCTTCGCTCAACAGGAAGTATTCGAAGTAGCCAAGTCCCAAAGTCTGGAAATAGTCAGGGAAGGCTTTATGTTTGAAGGTGTAGTTCCAGCGGTTTTCATTCAGAGGGCGGTTTTCAACAGGACCTACGGAATTCTTCCACTGGTAACGGGTTTCAAGACTGTTACCCTCGATGATACAACCACCGGGGAAACGGAATACGCCCGGGTTAAGGTCATAAAGGGCTTGTGCGAGGTCGGCACGCAGGCCATTCTCACGTCCTTTCCAAGTATTCACAGGGAACAGGGAGATATGATCCATATCCACCGTACCCTGCGTTTCGAGAACGATACGCAGGCGGGCATGAGCGTCTGTGAAAGGAGATTTCAGCACCGCCGTCAGCTTTTGCCAGCTATTGCCGCTGACTTCGATTTCTTTCTTCAACAGATTCTGTGCATTGGAGTTGACGAGCTCGATGGAGAGCTTCATCGGCTTCGCATCCGGTGTGCGGGCATAAACGGAGAAACGGTATTCTTCGCCTTGCTTCACACCGATACCGCGATAACCTTCATTATCCAGTCCGGCACGCAGCAAGCGGCCGTCATTCACTACGCGCACATAATGAGGATTGCGGTCAAAACAAGGATTTGCATCCTGAACGGTTACATTACCGAAAGGTACCCAACCCACGAAAGGTTGTGGAAATTCAAACGAGCGGTTTTTTACCAGTTCAGCATACAGACCGCCATCGGCACCGAAGTTGATATCTTCGAAAAAGATGCCATACATTTCAGGTTGTATCTTTGCCGTCGGTTTAGAAACGTCGACGGTCATCACATGTTGTTGTGCCTGCATGCTCAAAGCAAGAGACAAAGCAAAAAGGGCAGTTAACTTTCTCATTATTATATCTTATTTTTTCTTTTCAATATTCTGATGGATACGTATCACTGTAAACGAATAAGCAGGCATTGAGTAAGAAAAGTCATTTCCTTCTACCTTGAAATCAGAAGAAGCGGGTTTAGCTCCTCTGTCTTTCGGATCACCTGTCAATATCGTTTTTGTAGCCGAAGGATTTACCAAAGTAGCTCCGTCCAACTTCACCTGGGAAGAAACTTCCACCGGCAGCATATTCACTAACTTCACGATATAATCTCCGGTATTAACGTCTTTCACGACTGATACTCCGACACGTTTCTTCACGGCATCCCAGCCATTATTCAGTTTTACCGTAGAAGACAGGTATTCGGTACCAGCGTTCTGACCATACATCTGTTGAGTATAGTAGCCTACTGTGGGTCTTACTTCCGTATTATTGAAATAGATCAAGTCCGGATTCCATTGTGTATGACCATCTTTAGCCAACAATGGAGCATAGGAAGTCATTTCTACCACGTCACCGTTACGTTCTACGGCAGTCAGATAGAGAGCTTCGGCAAGCGCAGTTTCTACATTATTGGGGCGTCCCGGCAAGTGGGCGGCGTATTCGCCCAAGTAAACTTTCGCTTTGCTACGGTCGTAATGATCGTAATATTCCTGGTTGTGGATCATCCAACCCGGTTCTACATAGTAATGCTCGTCTACCATCGGTACACCCAATTCGGTAGCAAGATCCCAACCTACTTCATAATCCGTACCTTCGTAGAACGGACCAGTAGTACCAATCACGGTAACTTCAGGATGTTTTGCTTTTACGGCATCGAATATCATCTTAAAGCGTTCCACGAAGACAGGTGTAATCATGTCCTCATTACCGATACCGATAAACTTCAGATTGAACGGTTTCGGATGTCCGGCTTCCGCGCGCTTCTTGCCCCACACGGTTTTGCGGGCATCTCCGTTGGCATATTCTATCAGGTCGAGAACATCTTGGATGTATTGATCCATTTCTTCTATCGGCACGCCACCCTGCTGTCCCATGCAAGTCAGTTCACCCTTGGAATGGTGAGCGCAGGTACCAGAGTTCTGACAAGGTACACCGGCTGCAAGCACAGGTACGGGCTCCGCACCCATATCTTCACAGAACAAGAAGTATTCGTGGTATCCCAGACCGCGTGTCTGATGGTATCCCCAAAGGTTACGGAGTGGCTTGCGGGCTTCCAACGGACCGATAGAGCCTTTCCAATCATAAATATTATCTATTCCATCGCCATGAGCCACACAACCACCGGGGAAACGTACGAAACGGGGATGCAGGTCGGCAAGCGTTTGTGCCAGATCGGCACGAAGTCCGTTCTTACGACCTTTAAAGGTCTTTTGTGGGAAGAGAGAAATCATATCCAGCGCATACTTGCTGACAGCCTGGGGAACAATGGACAGAGATGCAGCCGCCGCATCGCTTGTGGCTGTCAGGACTGCTTTCTGTTGTTTCCAATCTTTAGATGTTACATTTACGGCAGTTTGTCCTATAATTGTTCCATCTTTATCAACTAAGTTCACAAGTACCTTACCCCCTTTACCCTCAAGTACTTTACCAAAGAGTGAGAAGTCATATTTCTCGCCTTTCTTCAAGGCTATGCCATCGAAACCAGCATTCATCAATGCAGTTTGTTCAGCTGCATTCACATCGAAGACGGCATAATGGGGATTATTAGGATGAATAGGATTCTCTGTTGCAATGCTCAATGTAGCATCACTGCCCTGAACACTCCAGGAATGAGTACTATTCCAGTTCTGATCGTTACCACGGTCGGTCGGGGTATATTCAAAGTCGCGATTCTGAATCAGTTCGGCATACAAGCCGCCGTCAGCTCCATAGTTAATATCCTCAAAGAAAATACCAATCAGATGCTTGCTGATTTCTTTCGCCTGACCTGCATTCACCTGGATAGTAGCCTCTACAGGCTTGAGGTTGGCAAAACGTACAGGGTCTTGCTCAGTACGTTCGGCATTCAGTGACTGGCGGTATTTCTTATGTTCGGCATAGCGGATGATCTGCTGCACGGTAGTATAGGGAACTTCCTGCACCCAGCCTTCTTCTTCCGAACCATTCACCAACACCTTCTTCTGAGTGGTGGGGTACACATCTTTGGGTTCATACTTGCTACGTTCTTCGGGAGAGAAATAACTCTGTGCTTCCCACTTCTGCAAGTCGGGAGAGGTTACATAGGCAAGTGCCTGACCAGTATTCGTAGCTTCCCAGATGCAATGCCATTTGCCATCGGCACGGGTTTGCATCAAATGGGGCTTGAACATAGTCTTTGCCCGTCCCCACGGACCGAAGTCGGAATTCACATAGGCAAATCCATCGGCCACGCTAAACCACTTCTCTCCGTTGGGACTCCAGGCAAACTTCAGGCCGCTGCGTCCGTCACGGTTCGAATAGGAAAAGAGGTACACCTGATTCGGTTCATTCGTCACGCCCTCCACCTTTGCCTGCACAGGGAAGACAAAAGACAGAAGTAAACATACACTTAAAAATCTAATCAATCTGTTCATGGTATTATTTATCGGGTTATTTGTTTTTCCAATACTTTCTCAGCTTCTCAGCCTCTTTCTTAGTGATGTGGATTACTGCTCCATGTTTCGGTGAAGAAAAGTTAGTCGCCTTCATCACGCCCTCGTTGAAACGTCCCAAATCTTTGAAGTTCACAAAGTCAGTGGTTTCACTGAAACCGAAATTATGAGGATTGATACCATAGATGTCATACATTACCACCCATTTGTCTTCGCCAATGCGCTTCCACATGTTAGGAGCTTCGCAGGCTTTCGGTTCCGGGTCTACCCATTCCGGCAGATAAGTATATCCACGGTTGATATATTTCGAAACAGCTTGTTTGATACCCGGTGTTCCGTCGTGAGCTACGTAAAACATGTGATACTTATCACCTACTTTCGTGATATCAGCATCGATAGCTGATTTGGTAGCATCAGGATATTGGAACAATAAGCGGGGTTCTGTTTCCAGACCGTCGAAGTCTTCGTTTACATAAGCATAGTACAGCATATTCCGTGCATTGCCCATACGCATGGTGAAGTAGATCATTATTCTGCCTGCATGTTCATCGTAGACCAGTTCAGGTGCCCAGGCACAACCGATCTCATCATATCCGGGGAAAGTCTTGTCAATACGAACCACATGGTGTGTCCAGTTTACAAGGTCTTTTGATTTCATCAGGACAAAACCACGGTTGTTACCCCAGCCGTATTTGGCTCCGTCACGCTCCCACTCGGTGTTGCGCAGACCTTTCTGTTGGGCAAAGATATGCAGGTCGGTCATGGCAATGTAGAAAGTACCATCCGGTGCACGATAGATATGCGGGTCACGGATGCCTTTCTGTTCGGCAATCGTATCACCGGCGATAATGGGCTGACCGTTATTTACATCCGTAAATGTATATCCGTCATCGCTGACTGCAAAATATAAACTATGTGTATCGTCTTTGAAATAGGTAAACAGATAGGCTCCCATTTCCTTCTCATTCGTTTTCCAGTCCTGAACCAGTACGGCGCCACCTTGCGGTTGGAGGGCCAATTGAAGTTTGCCGTCAGCTTTCAGTTTCAGAGTTTGCAACTGGGGTTGCAGTTCTTTATCATCATTATAGAATGAGAGAGTCTCTCCTGCAAGCATAGGTAATTCGAGTTTCAACTTCAGTACTTCCTTTGTACCGTTAACGGCAGCCACATACCATTGCTTGCCGTGACGACGTGCAACAACTGCATATTTTCCGGGATAACCATCAATAAAACGTGTTTCATCCCACGTAGTAGGCACTTGTTTCATAAAGTCCAAGCAAACTTGCGGGGCATCTGTCAGGTTATTGGGTGCCAAAGCATAATTCTGAATAGGATTCTGGAACAACACAGCCGTTGACAACTGGAATACATCCGTCGTGCGACGGGTAGTTCCGCCATTGTTTCCACGGTTCAAACGCTTGTTCAGGAAAGTACCACCAAATTCCATACAGCCTACCGAATTACGGATAAAAGGATGCAGACAGGCATTGAAAGCCTCTTCGTCACAGTAGTGCTGGTTAAAAATCAGATTCTCGGAAGCCAGTACCGCTTCGCTGCCTACATAGTTGGGATACATCCTCTCCCATCCGCGAGGCACTGTACAGCCGTGGAAGATTACCATCAGACCATGATCGTCAGCATCACTCAGAATACCTTCGTACAAACGCATGGTTTCCTGTTTGTCTCCACCGAAAAAGTCGACTTTGATACCTTTCACACCCTGCTCCTGAAGCCATTTCATTTCACGCTTGCGGATAATCGGATCATCCATCATGTTGACGGGCCCTTGCTCGATATCATTCCAGTAGCCGCTTGAACTGTACCACAAGAATACATCCACTCCTTTACCTTGTGCATAGTCGATGAGTGATTCCATACGCTTATGGCCGATCTTCGTATCCCACCAGTTATCAATCAATACATATTCATAGCCCATTGCAGCAGCCAGATCAACATAACGCACCTGGTCATCATAATTGATACTGCCGTCCTGCCAGAGTATCCAGCTCCAGGTACCACGTCCCATCTGATAATCATGTTCCGTCTCATACAACGGTTCCACAACATCCCAGATAACAGTGGTTTCTACAATAGGTTTCAATGTTTCACCTACCGTAATCGTACGCCAAGGGGTAGAACCCGGCAAAGCGAAAGCGGGGGCAACTGTTCCGTTACCATTATTCTCTTCAGCCATCGGGAAAGCTACCGTATACAGATTTCCTTCTGTTACATCGCTCAGGCGTGAACCGCAATAGCGGCTGTCTACTCCCGTCTCACTGACAAGTACCCAGCCATTATCTCCTACGCGGAACAGGCAGGGGAAAGTATATCCGTGGCCGTATTGTGAACGGACATCCATCGGGGCATCTGCCTTATATTCTTCTTCATAACTCGGTTTTGTCCGCTTCCAGCCTATCATGGCGTCACTTTGCGGACACATGAAGGTAGTAGTCTGTTCAGGAAAACGGAAGCCGGTTGCCTCACTGTTCACAACAAGGCTTCCCCGTTCGCCCTGGCGGGGCAACGTATAGCGGAAAGCAACGTCATTATTGCTCACACGAAAGATTACGTCCATCTTCTGCCCTTTTGCATTGGCAAAAGCACATACCAATTCATTGGCCTGATAGTGTATCTTGGAAGCTTTGATACGCGATTGCGTGTAAACGGTATCAATTTTCCTTTCCTTATGCCCGGTCAGTTTCATTGCTTTCGCGAAATCTCCCACATTGGTCTCCAGACCCAACGGAGATGATTCCAACATCTGTTTTCCGTTATAGGTGAGAGAATACGATGCTTCCTTCCCTTCCGGGCACGAAACTGTTAGTTGTAATTTACCGTCAGGTCCGCTGACGGTTACATTCTGTGCTGTCAGCGGCAAGGCTACCGCCATACATAAAAAAGCTAATCCCTTCAGTTTGTTTCTCATGATCAAATAATGTTTCTCTGGTATTTTAATAGTCATATAATTAAAGGGTTGGCACTACCGGCTTAATGGTTCCGTCCGCATTGAATTCCATGCGATCGATGCACACCTCGCGGTGCACGCCCGGACCATCTTTCAGGAAGTTCTTATTAATACGATGGTAAACGATATACCACTCATCCGTACCCGGAATTTGTAGCACTGCATTGTGTGCAGGACCGTAGATTTGTTTCTCCGGATTCTGAATCAGTACAATCGGATCTTTAGCTACCTCGATAGGTCCCAGCGGCGATTTAGATGTACCGTAAGCCACATGATAGTTGGGTGAACCGGTGTCATCTACCGACCACATAAAATAATAAAGTCCGTTACGGTAAAATACATAAGGAGCTTCGCGGAATGCATAATCCTGCAAGGTTCCTCCTTCGGGAGTCATTACCGTAAGTGTTTTCTTCTTGATGGAAATCATATCTTTATTCAGTTCGGCGCCGGCCATGTAGCCATTACCCCAATACAGATAGGGTTTACCGGATACGGGATCGGTAAAGACATCCACGTCTATCTGCTGTCCGTGTCCTACAGGAGAGTCTGTAATGATGGGCTGTCCCAGATCGGTAAACGGTCCGGTAGGTGAGTCGGCCATTGCTACGCCAATTTGCTTTCCTCCGCCTTTGGCAGGATTGCCGCTATAATAAAAGAAGTACTTGTATTCTCCCTTGATGAGTTTTTCTTCAATACACGGTGCCCAGGCATTTCCATTCGCCCAAGGTACCTGTTCGGATTTCAAATCCAGCATAACGCCTTCATAGTTCCAGTTCTTCAGGTCGGTTGAAGAAAAAACAGTGAAGTACCATCCGCCCCAGCCGGGTTGTCCGTCTGTTGTGGAATAGATATAATATTTCTTTGTCTTGTTTGAGTATAAGATTTCAGGGTCGGCATGGAAGCCGGGCAGTACAGGATTATTCGGTATTGCACCCAATTCGGCAGGCTTGCCCCATTTATCCGTGATACGGATCAATTCATCGCGCGTGATAGGAATAATCGTTCCGTGGCGGGGATGGAAGTTCATCTTCACTTCACTGTCTATCACTTTGAAGTTCTTCAGATCGGTGGTTTCCGTAAACTGATATTTGCCTTTCATATATACATCATACATTAATATATACTTATCCTGGTTTATCAGTTTAAATGTGCCAGCTCCTTCTACAGCGTCCTTTGTTTGCTGCTTGTAGTCCGGTTCTTCTTCCCATTGACCGGAAGTCAGTGAACGGGTGGTTGCCACTTTAATACCGTTTCCATGTCCCTCTGTCTTATAGAACAGGTGGAAAACACCGTCTTTATAGACAATATCCCCGTCGATACATGATTTCTTATTCTCCGGAATGAAGAGTGGCTTCGGTTCACCAATCAGATCTGTAAAGTCATCATTGGCATATGCATAGTAGATGATATCGGCTCCACCGGCATACTGCATAGACCAGTACACCATATATTTTCCGGCTTCAGGATCAAAAACCGTCTGCGGTGCCCAAACACGTTTCAGCTTTTCCTGTCCTTTATAACGTTTCTGCATGTTGATGATGGAATGCGTCCAGTTTACAAGGTCATTGGACTTCAGCAGCACCATTGCACGGTTCGAATCCCAACCATTGTCAGATACCATATCTGTTACCACCATATAAAAGGTATGACCGTCCTGGCTTCTCAGGATATGCGGGTCGCGCACACCACCGGTCGAACTGATTACTTTTGAATCAAGAACGGGCTTACCGTCATTCAGTGCCCAATATGTATATCCGTCCATACTTACGGCATAACATACAGCTTCTTCACTGATGTGGTTACCTGTAAAGTAGGTAAACAAATAAGCCACATAATCTTTTTCAACGATAGGATGTTGTTGGGAAAAAGAAGGCAATGTCATTGCCAACATTAAACTAATAGCAACTGCAAAATGTCTCATAGTGTTCCTCATAAAATTCACGTTAGTTATTGGGTGTCAAAAATACACATAAAAAAGGGAATATACTACCACGAATCATGCAAAAAGGGAATAATTTTGTGTCATTTCATTAAAAAACAAAGATTTACCCAGGTTATTAAACCAAAATGGAGCTTGCCAATGCCGACAAACTCCATTTTGTATCTTCTGGAAAAAATAGAATAATCAATTCAGGAATCGTACCATTTCGCAAGCCGCCAGTAAGAAAGCCCCTACTCCAAAGTTAGCTGTTGAATTGGCATCTACCACTTGTCCTGGAATGGCCTTCTCACCGATAGGCTGCACATAGCCAATGCGTCCATCCGGCTGCAAAGCAACAGTCGTCAGGTACTTCCAGGCTTTTTCTACTACAGGCTGATAAGTAGCCTTATCCAAAAAGCCATTATTCATACCCCACAGCAGACCATAAGTAAAGAAAGCAGTGCCACTGGTTTCCGATCCGGGTGCATGTTCCGGATCAAGTAAACTCCGTGTCCAGTATCCTTCCGGCTGCTGACAGGCTGCCACAGCTTTTGCCATCGCGCGGTAACGGTCTATATATTCCTGACGGTATTTATCTGTTTCAGGCAAATCTTTCAGGACTTTAGCCAAAGCAGCTAAAACCCATCCATCTCCACGAGCCCAAAAATCTTTCTTACCATTCACACTTTTATGTTTAGGATAGAGATATTTTCCGTCACGATAATAAAGCGCATCTTCCGGATCGTACATCAGACTGTCGGCAAATGCCCAGTACTCATGCAGTTTCTCCAGATAAAGTGGATTGCCGGTAATCTTATATAGTTTAGTCATCACAGGCATCACCATGTAAAGACCGTCAGCCCACCACCAATAATCATTCTTATCCGTACTCATCTGATATTCCATCACTTCGCGGGCACGAGCTATTTTTTGAGTATCCGGTTCTATATTGTATAAATCGGCATACGTCTGGAAACAAATCTGGTAATCACCAAAAAGCACATAATCGTCACTCTCGCCATAGCTGTATTTCCATTCGGCTTTATTATCCGACTTAGCACCTTTCCATTGATTATGTTCAGCCCAAGCCTTGGAGTAGTTCATGAAATCGGAGTCACCGGTCAGAAAGAACGCTTCCATGTTACCACTATGGTAAGCTGCATTGTCCCAGAAAGAGCGTCCGTGCTCAGGATTCTGAGTTTGCCAGTAGTTATTCACTTTATAAATAATATCCACAATCTCTTTGGCCTCATCCTTGGGGGATGCACAAGCGGACATTCCACTCCAGCAAAAAGCCCCAATCAGGATGTTTACTAAATACTTATTCATACTCTTGCTATTCTTTATCTATTTACTATACTAATTGTCTGAGCGTTTAATGTTTCATTCTGTTTCTCTCTATTGAAACAATATTTCCAACATGGCGGAACCAATGTTTCATCGTACTGAAACGATTGTTTCTCCTTTGTGAAAATAGAGTTTCATCACGTTGAAAACAGAATCATCTTATGTAAGGCTTTCAATCGCCCTTAGGCTTTACAACTTCCAGCACATATACCGGTTGAGGGGCAAACTCTACCCTACGTTCTCCATCACCTTGTTTGGTGTGCTGCACAAAGAGATGAAGACGACGTTTTTGCTTCCACAATTCCGTATCGTGAGACGGTTCCCAAGCATCTACCGGGAAGTTGGTCAGATCGGTAAACGTCCACTTACCTACTCCTACAGCCGCAGCGTGCGCCAGCGATACCCGGCTTCCCCGTTCCTCATCACGGAAAATATAAAATATCTCGCCACCATCCACTACGATACGCGGGCGGGCGATAGGAATCATCTTCGTACCGCCCCCTTTCAGAGAAAAGGGAGTATGGCGGTTCGAAACCTGGCGATTGTGCCACATCTGTCCGTCATGCCACACAATACGGTATTGCGGTACTTCGCTGTCAGGATCACGCCAATACGTGGCAATGTACGGGTTACCGCTTGCATCGGCACTCATACTGGTCTGATTGATCAGTTCTGAGTTTTGCGGGATGCGGCAGGCATATTCCGCATTATTATACCGGATAGGTAAATCGTATTTCTTGCCATTTGCTTTGTACCAGGTCACACCATTATCGTAAGAACGGGCATAACAAAGATCATGATTTGTCTCCACGTGCCACGTTTCGCGCCACACCCAAGATAGGTGAATCGTGCCTTGTTCATCCACATAGAGTTGCCAGTAGGCATTCCGTTGGTCTTCACCATCTATCAGCACATCTTGTACACGATTCCACTTCTTCTCCTTTACAGAATAATGATTCATCACCAGATTCCCCCGTCCGGAAGAGCCGGAGCGATAAACAAACAGCAAATCTCCCCCATTCAACGGATAGAATTCCGGATAAGTCACATTACCTTCATCCACACCGGTCATCGGTTCCTTATCTCCAAGTTCCAGCGTATAAGGGGCGGTGCTACGGCAATAATTCAGTTTATGCCCATGGTGGTCGAATGAGAGATGCAGATACCCCTCGCCATCCAGCATCATGCTGATTATGTTATGGGCATCTTTCACATTTCCCTTGTATTGTGTCCGCTTCAGTGTCCATTGGTCAGAGTCCAACTTCCGTTTACCGAGTACCAGATAGCCGTCGCCGTCATAGTAACTGATATACTGTTCGTCTCCCTGCGTCACAAGTGAATTGTTTCTGAAGACAGTAGTGTTGACTGATGTCTGGCTATACCCATTCCCCACTTCCACGAGCCGGGACTGTTGTGCCCGGAGCGTGGTAAGTGTCGAGAGAATCAGAAAGAAAAAGAGAATGTATCTGTTCATGATAACTTATTTCTTAATAGGCGTGATCTTTCGGGAAGTCTTCTCCACCCCACGCCTTCTTTGATGTCCACGGTTGCGGGGCATCCGTCCAGAAAGGAGCGTCAGCGGGCAATCCTAACGGCAGGAAAGCAAGTGAGGCCAAATATAGGCTGCCATTATTGGTATACCAATCCGATATATTAGGTTGGGAACCGTTGAAACCTAATGTCAGATAGCCTTCCGCATTGAAGTTGCGATTATCACCGAACATACGCTGAATGACAGCGGTCATTGCCGCACGTACCTGTCCGGCAGGCAATTCTTTTGGTAACCAACCACGCAATGACAGTAAGGCAAGCGGTTGCAGTACGCCGGTACGGTAAGTAATCGAACGGCCAAATACCGGGAAAGTGCCTTCGGGAGAAACAAAACGTTCCAATATCATGCCGAAACGCTGCATACGCTTCAAGGCATTCGGAAAGTTTCCGCCTTTCACATTCCAGATATTCTGCTTTCCGCCATTTGTCATCACTTCAAGGCATTCCACATACATGGGATGAATCACAAAACTATTGTAATAATCGAAGGCGAAATCCTCTCCGTCACTGTACCAGCCATCTCCTACATACCATTCATCGACTTTACGCAAAGCTGAAGTGATACGGTAATAATCCGTCTGGGCACCCGCCTTTTTCAGGAAGCACTCAACAGTTGAAGAGAATAATAACCAATTCGTATAGGGTGGATCCACCCGACGCAGTTGCTGGAATTCAGCAATATAACGCTGTTTTGTCAAATCATCCAATGGAACCCACAAAGCGTCATATCCGCGCAAAAAACTTTCAGCTATATAGGCGGCATCCACCAGGGGTTGTCCCTCTTTCCGCCACAACAGATAATCTTTACTTTCCGGATCTACAGATTGAGCATAGCTCTTTAATGCCCATTCACGCAATTGTTTGCGTTGTATTCCTTCTGCCGTATCATCATCAGGCAGTGACAGCCACGGAGCCAGTCCGGCCATCAACCGTCCGAAGCATTCCATATAAGTCACCCGCTTATCACGACCGTCCCATGTAGGGCTCAACTCTACCAGCATATTTTCCTGCAACTTGCCTTCGCTCATATTACTGAGTACAGGCGCTGCCATCTGGTACAGAATTCCCGCCCAGAGTTCACGATCAGACTTTACTTTTTCCGTTTTCTTTTTTGCCGAAACATTGAGGGGAACCAACAACGCTACAATCAACAGTAGCCACAAATATTTCCACGTTTTCATGATATTCAATTATAAGTTGTTTTTCATCGTTGCAAATATATTCGTTTTCAGATAAACCAAACTGCTAAAATTATTTCAAAAAGGGTACATAATCGACCATTCTATAGGAAAATGGCCAATTTTCACTCCACACTCACCACTTATCCACCCACTCTATAAATGGAATTCCTTTCCCATTAAAACGAACAGGCAGCCAAATATACCTAGAATCCGACAAGCTTTTCGGACGCCACACATCTGCCATAAACATGTATCCACCATCCTTTAGTGGCAGTATGTAGGTACTTTGTCCTCCAAAAGTAATTTTCGCATCTTTACCTACACAAGGATTGGGTAATTGCGACCATTCTCCCAGAATTGAAGAAGCAGTCATCAAACGGGCTTCATTCGGCTCCCATCCTGTACATCCCGAAGCTATCATCCAATAAGTTCCATCCTTCTTAAATATAGCCGGCGCTTCATTATGTCCTCCGGGAAATATACGAATGTACTTTCCGGTATGGCTCAGATAATCATCAGACAATTCTGCGATATGGAGTGTCAGGTTCTCTTCCGAGGAATAAATATGGTAGGCTGTGCCGTCATCATCCACAAACAAAGTCATATCACGGGACATCTGTCCGTCACCTTCCAGGTCACGTTTCACAAACATTCCCTTATTGACAGCCTCACGCCACTCCGGAGTCCACCATTCATAATCTTCCGGATTCCAGGTAAGCTTCTGCTCCTCCCGTGTCATATTTAGCGGATAGACACCGGGATTCACGCGCCCTGAACGGATAAACCGATAAGGTCCCGCCGGGGTATCGCTTACTGCAACTCCGGCACGGGAAGGCCCATATCCTCTTCCTTTAAGTTCCAAATGGAACCACATTACGTATTTTCCTGTTTTCTGATTATAAATAACTTTAGGACGTTCTATGATACATCCTTTCTCTATATCACTTCCCACTTCGTCAGATACAGCCAAAGCTACACCTTCGTACTTCCAGTTACGCAAATCGGTTGATGAATAACATGTCACTCCCACCTGTGTTGTAAAACCGGAAGAAGGCCGGTGCTCTCCAAACCAGTAGTATTTCCCGTTGTTGAAGAGGATACCGCCGCCATGGGCGTTAATAACATTACCGTCTGTATCTTTCCAGACTTCACCGGAAACAATATCTTTCGTACCAATCGAAGTATTTTGTGCGGAAAGAATGGTTTGAAAGAAAAAAGAAAGGAATAAAAAACATCCTGTTATATTCAAATGCTTACTCATATCTTCATATCTTAAAAAAGAAAAGAGGTTGTGTCAAAATCACTTTGTGTATTCCGAACGAATGACGATTCGCCTCTACAAGCACAGTACTTTATACCCAACCTCTTTATTTAAGAACTAAACCTATAGAAATCCTCCAACCTGGTTATTCACTCTTATCCTCATCAGCAACAGCTTCTTCCCAAGTTTCCCACATCGGTACACTAGCATCATATCCATCGTAACCGTAATTTTGAGCTAGCTGTCCTTTATTATTCGCAGTAATAGCACTATTCGGAACCGGCCAGAAAAGGTTACGCTTATCCATATAATAATTCAGAGTCTTGCCATTGGAAACGATGTCACCTTTATTATACAAAGAATAATGAATGATACGTTGATACCAGTAGCTTCCGCCAACATTATCCGTACCTTGTTGTTTATCCCAATTGTCTTTACTATAAGTATTTCCCCATTCATCAGGTTTGCCGCTCAACGCCAGACAAAGAGATACGCGGGTCAATTCTACATTGCGCCATTCTTCCAGATAAAGTTCACGAGCGCGTTCGTTCATGATATCACCAATAGTCACGGTTCCAACTGCATAAAGTTGTGAACATTTAGCACGTTTACGTACTTCATTTACATCTGATGTAGCATCCTTACCTTGATAATACTTAGCTTCAGCACGCAGCAGATAAGTTTCAGCCAAACGATACAGATACCAGTTTGCATTAGCACCGGAACCGGCTGCACCTTGAAAGTCATTGGCACCCATATTAGCTTCATTGCGCACATCCTCCAAATAGATCTTGTAGTGAGGGAAATCAAACCAATCACGAATTGTATCATTACAGAGTAAAGCTCCTTTATGAGTTGTGATAACAGGTTTACCATCCTTATCTACCCCCCAAACATCTTCAGGTGAATAGAGCATAAAATTCTGACCATAATATTTAGAATCCTTGTTATTGTAAGTCAAGTCCTCCATATTTACCCAGTTTCCAACTTTTGAGTTATGGCGGAGATCTTCCTTATCTTCCACACCGTTCACTACCCAAAGTCCATGTTGAGCAAAATGAGTAGCACGAACAGTGGCAATGCCACGACCAAAAGCACGTGTAAAGTCAGTAGTAGCTTCATATTTGCCATTATTACGTGCATAACGTTCACCAGCTGTTTTACTATCAGGTGTTTTCAGGTTACCGTCACTCCAGAATGGACCGAAAATACGCATAGATAGAAAGTTCACAAATGATTCGTCCGTACAGTTAGGCATTCCCATGATGACCTCTTTATTCGCAGCGATCATCTTGTTTTCAGGGCGATGCAAGTCCCAGATCACGTTACGGGTAATCTTCCAGGTATTCGGTTCACCACCATCATTTGCATTACCAAAGCTCTCTGTCATCAGTGATAATCCTGACTGATCAATCAAAATGTCAGCTTGCTTCTCAGCCTTTTCAAACTGGCCCGTTGCCAAATAACATTTGATAAGCAGCTGGCGACATGCCTCTTTGTTCACCATACCAATGTAACGGGTATCATTCTGCACAGGCACCCACTCCACAGCTTTCTCCATATCCTGGGTAATCATATCCAGAATTTCTTCTTTCTTGGTAGACCGATAGTTTCGCTTAGGTACTTCCAGTGTCTTTGTTACCAAAGGAATATCACCAAACTGCATCACTAGGTTCAAATAACGGTAAGCACGATGGAAATAAGCACGCCCTTTATAGGCATTTTTTGTTTCCTCACTCAACGCAGTCACTTTATCTATAAAGGACAATATAGTGTTGGCATGCTTAATACCCGTGAAACCTTCATTCCAGAAGTACATGATTCGGTTGTCATCACCGTTGTTCAAACCACTGGTAGGTTGCAGTTGATTGGCAAAATTACCATATACCCCCCCTGTACCATCAGTTTTGCCATACAGAGAAAGTTCAGAAAATAGATATTCCGTACCAAGAGGTATGCTTATATTACAGTCACCACTACTATAGTGGAATGCCCAAGTGCGAAGATGACGGTCAGCCATAGCCAATACGGCCTCCAAACCTGATTCAGTAGCAAATGTAGTCTCAGGTTCATAAAACGACAGAGGATCCGGTTTCAAAAAGTTGTCAGTGCATGCACTGAATACTGCTATTCCTGTAAGGAACAATACCCCCTTAGAGAGCTTATTCTTAATATAATTATTCATTGTTTCAACAGTTTAAAGAGTTAAGTTTAATCCGAATGTAAAGGTACGAGTAGCCAAGCCACCGGTTTCCGGGTCTGCATATTCCCAGTCTGCCGCCCAAGTCGCTACGTTACGAACAGTACCAAAGAGTTTTACGCGTTCCAACTGTATCTTCTTCGTCCACGCTTGTGGCAAGGTGTAAGCCACAGAAATATTGTCCAGACGGATGAAGGAACGATTGTGCAACTTCTGTACACCCTTAGCACCATTCGGACCATAGGCATCGAGACGTGCATACTCATTAGTCGGATTTTCAGGTGTCCAGTATCTCTTCTTGAAAGTATTGCTGTTATAAGTAATCAATGAACCGCCATTATCTTGATTCAGATAATAACCTTCCAGACTCTTATGTCCCATATAGGAATACATGCTGAAAGAAATATTAAGGTCCTTCCAGAGAGTGAACTCATTACGGAACGACCAGTGGATAGGCGGATTTTTCTTACCCAGGAACACTTTATCCTTCTCATTGTAAACCGGTGTGCCATCTTCTTTATCGTCAGCAGTATAGTGGTTCACTACTTTCGGATCACCCGGGCGTTGTCCTACCTTAGCAGCTTCTGCTGCCTCATCAGCCTGCCAGATACCATCCATCTCATAATCCCAGATAGTACCAATGGATTGTCCAATAAACCAACCGTTGCTTGTGTCGTCCATCTCTTTGCGACCAATTACTTCTCCAGCTTCATTGAGCACGTCTTCATATTCATAATAAAGATGCTTGATTTCATTCTTATAGATGGAGAAGCTTAAAGTAGAGCGCCATTCGAAATCCCGATTCTGAATATTCAGGGTATTCAATGAAAGTTCGAAACCTCTGTTCTGCACTTCACCCAAATTGGTAGTAATGCTTCCAAATCCGGTAAATCCCGGCAGACGTTGTCCCATAATCATATCATGCGTCTTCATAATATAATATTCAGCACTACCCGTGATCCGATCATTCATGAATCCGAAGTCCAAACCAAAATTTAAAGCTTCCGTTTTCTCCCATTGCAGATTCGGATTAGACAAACGGTCCATACCCAAATACTTAACATCTACTGTACCGCCATTAGCAACCAAATACCCCATTGTAGCCCCTGCTCCGGCCCCCAGATTGGCAAGAGCAATATAAGGGTCTTTCAACGAACGGTTACCATTCTTACCCCAAGAGACACGCAATTTACCGGTACTCATCGGCTCCCAATTAAAGAACTTTTCATTAGTAAAATTCCATGCAGCAGATATAGAAGGGAAGGTAGCCCATGGATTGTTAGCACCGAAAGCGCAATAACCATCACGACGAACCGTACCAGTAATCATATAGCGATCATCGTAAGAATAGAACAGACGTGCCATATAAGCAGCAGCCGTTTCGTGCGTATCATTTGAAGAAAAACTACTCAGCGTCTTGCTACCATTGCTGGTATTATGAAATCCCAAGGCATCCGAGGGTAATATCTTGCGTGCGTTAATCTTATCCTGCCAAAAACGGCGTTCTTCTGCCTCCTGCACCAAAGTAAGAATAAAGTGATGCTTTTGAGCCAATGTATAATCCCATGTAATAGTATTATTCAAAGACCAATCAAAACGTTTACTTTGTTCACGATTTACTCCCTGGCTATCCGGATTAGAATCAGGTTTGGCAGCTGACATAAAGTAGCGATCATAGAAAAATTGATAACGAGGAGCTATATTGAAATCATAAGTGATTCCAAAAGGCAATTTTACTTTGGCATTGAAAATAGTATTCAACACAGTATAGCCCTTCTCCAGATCCAGATACTGACGCTCAAAGTCATAGTTGTAGCCCCACTTCTTATTGGAACCCATCGGATATTGGCAATAGCTACCATCTTCGTTACGATAAGTAGAGTAAGGACTGTTTCGCAACATATTGGCATCCCAGTAATCCGTACCAAGATTTACAGAAATATCACCGTCACTACGATCCTGAAAATTAACGTTCGTTCCTATTTCCAACCAGTCGGTTACTTTGCCATTCACCTTCAAATTGGCACGGATAGCATTGTAATCATTGCCTCTCACGGCTCCCTCATTCTTTAGGTAACCGATAGACATATAATAATTCATCCGATCACCGGCTCCGGAAATACTCGCTGTATAATCCTGATTGATACCTGTCCGGAAAGTACGATCGTACCAGTCGTACGTGTTTCCGGCCAGATAGTTAGCTAAAACACCATCTTCCAGTCCTAAACGCTTTGCATAAATACTGGCGTCCGATTCTCCACTCTCATTTGAAGTGAACGCTCTCCATTGGTCAACGGAGATACCATACCGACCTAAATTCGCAGGATTATCATAATAACCGGCAGCACGGTTATATATATATTCTTGTAAGGGTTTGCCATCAGAGCCTATTATATCTTTACCGTTCTCATCCTTCTTGTTTTTCCATTGTCCGGCTGCATACGCTCCATAAACACCGGTAAAAGGGTCAGTGGCATAAGTATCTTTCTTATACCAATCTTCACGATATCTCATATAGCCGTTGGCATCATAAACATCACGATATTCACTCTTTGTATTGATACCAAGAGTAGCAGTAAAATTGATAGTCGGCTTACCTGATTTACCTTTTTTAGTCGTAATAATAATAACACCATTGGCAGCTTTAGCACCATAAACAGCAGCAGAAGAGGCGTCTTTCAATACATCAATCTGACCAATGTCATTCGGATTAATTTCAGAAAGTTCACCATAAAACTGCATACCATCAAGGATAATCAACGGATCATTATGTCCACCATCCGTATATACAGAACGCTGACCACGAATCTGCATAGAACCACCGCCCTTAGCAGAAGCATCGTAACCGACATTCAAACCCGGTGTACCACGCAATACATCTTGCACAGTCTTGGGAGCCTCATTCGCCAATTTATCTGGACGAATCTGGATAACAGAACCGGTCAGGTCTTTTTTACGCATTTGACCATAACCCACAACCACAACCTCATCCAGCATTTCACTATCCTCCTGTAGTGTCACTTTCACATTCCTTTGCCCTTTTACAGGAATTTCCACCATTTTATAACCAATAAAACTCACTACCAACGTAGCATTCGGGTTTACTTTAATGGAGAAGTTACCATCAATATCGGTAATTGTTCCATTAGAAGCTACGCCTTTCTCAACAATACTGGCACCAATCACAGGACCCATCGTGTCCTCTACTTTACCCGTTACTGTAACTTGGGAATTTTGAGCGCCCAGATATGGGACGTTCATCATTAGAGTCATACAGACCATTAAGGTAAAAAGTACCTTACTTAGTCCTGCTCTTGAGGAAATCTTTCGTTTTTCCATCGTATAATTTTTAAGATTAAAAAAATAATATAAGTTCTCTATCTTCAATCCGGAAACTGCATGCCTGGCTCCCGAACTGCATGGCAAATGTATGGAAAGGAAATACATTGCGGCATTACAAAAATGCCAGAGATGTTGAAGAATGGTGCATGAAACATTCTCCCATCAATAATGCACCATTCTTCAACAATCTGACTATTTATCTATTGTCAGTATATCCTCAATCAGTTGTTCCAGGTCACTGACAGAGTTTGAATTTCCTCCGTAGGTTCTTCCCCGGCTACGTCCATAACCAGAACGTGCACCCGGATTTATCTGTCCGCCACCAGTAAAACTGCCAGTCATGACACAACCTTCATTCTCCATCGAAATCAACTCGACAGTTGGCTTCACATAAGTTTCTTTTTTCATATACTTGTTCATTTTAAAATTTACACTTTATTTTATTTGGAATATATCACAGCCTTCTGACCTTCCACAACATAGAAACCGGGAGCAAGACCAGTAACAATATTCACACCTTCCTGTAATTGTACCGTACGTACCAATACTCCATCCACACCATGAATCTGAACTATAGTTACCTTAGGGGAAACAATTTTCAGATTGCCAGCTTCCGAATACACACGTAATTTGCCAGCATGATCCTTAGTCCCATTCTCTAAACCGGTAATTTCGCCATTTCCACCACCTATGCTAAAGCTTTTCGGCATCGACATCGATTCTACATCCGGAAGCAAGTAGCAGCGGAAAGGTTCAACTGTAGCTCCATCATCATATTTAATGAAAGCATTTCCCTCAGCATTTAGTCTATAATGAGCTCTGACAGGTTGAACAACTGCATAAGTTCCATTAAAGCTATAATCATCTGCCGTAACTTTAGCAATGCCCTTAGTGGCTGATACAGTTACATCCGTACCACGAATCTCTATTTCCTTATCTTTAATACTATTTTCCATTCCCCAGCGTTCCCCTGGCAAAGCTATGATATATGGTATATCAGCTTCAATTGAGCTTGCATATTCAAAGTTCATAGCCTCGTTTGTTTTACCGGCAAATCTCTTCAGCCAGTAATTTCCGGATGCGTCATCATCACTAATAAAAGGATTCTTGGCATCTTCACCGGCATACAAGGTTCCTGCAAAAGGCAGTACAAGAGAACTCCAACCATTTGTACCATCGGCATATACATATCCGGTCAGGTCACGTCGATAGACAGCAGATGTAGCCGTAAAACTGACAGGCGAATAAAAAGGCTGTTTATCCGTAAGCAATAAACTGGTACAAGAATAAGTGTTTGCCGCATTCTTTACGACAACGTTGTTCTGTCCCTCCGGAAGGTTAATACCATCAGCATCGTCCACTACGGCAATAGCATTGCCGGTTAGTATGTCAGCCAGACCACTACCATCCTTATATACTTCTACTGTTTCTCCGGTACTATTGCCTTTATAAACAGAAACAGTTACCATAGCATCAGCCAGTTTTGCCACTTCCAAGTCAGACAATGCTTTATTATATATCCTAAAATCATCATAGATATGGTCGCAATACGCATCGCTCGACCACTGAGATTTACCCAAATAGTTTTGTGTAGTTATTCCCATATCCTTAGGAGAAATTTTATCCGCATTTTCGCCTGTACCCACACAGATACCATTCAGATAAAACTTAACCGAAGTACCCGCCTGTGTCATAGCAAAATGTATCCATTCCTTAGTTTTTATCGTACAAGGAATGGTGATATCGAATGTACCAGCTCCGCATGTTATTTTATAGCGTATCTTAGTTGTAGCCAGTGCCAGCATCATAAATGTGCCTGTCCCGGTGCCAAAATCAAACAAGCGCCCTATTCCTCCGTTAAAGTTAATCCAGGTGGTAATGGTGAAATCTTCCAAACTGCTAAGTGCACCATCCTGCAATTGTATATAAGAACTTTTGCTCTTGGTGAGTGCTACTGCGCTTCCTGTTTTACCGGTAGTCCATTCAACACCATTCACCAGTGTTCCATGATATCCACCCCATGCATCAAAAGCTGTTGTTCCTGCATTTTCATCAAACGAAAGATATACATGTTGCCCGGCAACAGGTATAGCTGACAGTATTTCGCTTTCCGGACCATCACCGGCAGTATTATAGGCTTGCACCTTATAATAATAAGTAGTACCTTCAACAAGCCCATTATCCACATAGCGCGTAGTCTCAATAGCATCTGCTATTTGTTCATATGAAGCATCCTTCTCCTCGGCACGTAATACCCTATATTTAGCATCATAAGCGAAATCCCAAGTTAAAGTCAAATGCCCGTCCCCTGCTGCTATACGCAGTCCGTTTATCGCCAAAGGAACAGCCAATGCCTTCGTACTTACGGTTAAAACATCAGAAACCGGTTCTGTGGCTGCTGTACTCAGCGCATAAAGCCTATAATAATAGGGAGTATTCACTGCTAAATTCTCATCCATATAAGTTGTACCAGTAAGTAGGTTTGCTATTTCCACATATTCTCCGTTTGCACTTTCCGCACGTTCCAACCTGTAAGAACGAGCATTATCCACAGCACTCCAAGTCAATTTTATAATTTTAGAAGAGAGTGCTTCACCTTGCAAGATAGGTTTATCGGGTACGGCATCTCTGGTCACACTTGCTGTACGTGAATAAGAAGACTGTGTATCTTTATAACTCAACGCGATGACACGGTAATCAACCTTCGATGTGCAATCAATTTCTTCGGTATAAGAAATCGTACTTCCATATGTATAGACCAAAGGATTATCAGGATTCATGTCAGCTGCTGCAATAAAGACCTTTACATCTGTCCATTCTCCACCATCCACACTCTTCTGCAATGTGTAATTCTTACCCGTCTCTCCATTGTGATCATACCAACTAATAGTTATCGACTTATAGTCTTTCGACAAAGTATAGCTGGGAAGAGGAGGAGCAATTTTCCAGGTATGGGTATACTCCCGCGCTTTTGAAAAGCCCACTTTCGATTTATATGCTGCAAAGTTTTTCCCCGCAGGAGTCAGTTTATTGTCCAGCACTATAGCTCTTGCATCCTGTACCCAGTTATAGAGTGAATGTCGTTCAAGATATTCACAACGTTCAAGCCCATTCAGCGCATCCAGTATCCACGTAGCTTGTTTTGCCGCATTTTCGGGCGACAACGGTCTGGTCACTGTTTTTTCATTTCCATCCTCATCATAAATGATGTTCAAATCCGCATCTCTTTGAGGTCCCGAATTAGTAGGCCAGTTTTCAGTTGTCCAGTTGGCACCGTTGTTCCATTCAGTTATCCACATCGGACGTCCTCCATACAGGCGAGTGCAAGCATCCACCACTCCATTATACAGGTTTTGTCCCGATTGCCCATTCCAATACATGTGTCCCACCACAAAATCAACACGATAGTTCAAACTATCTGCCAACTCCAGGAATTTGACCAACCAATCTTTTCTAATAGCATCAGGTGTAGGCGATCCAAGCCGTAAACCCGATTTTAACAGCTCAGGCCACTGCCTAATCGCTTGTATCGGCGTACAATTCGCCTGGTCAGTATGATCCGGTTCGTTATAACCCAAAACATGGGATACATTGTTCCTTGTATTGATAGTTTCAAAAGAGTCCCAACCTAAATTATGACGCATAGGAACATATTCAAAATCAGGATTATCCGTAGCACCACCAGCAGCCCAGTCATTGTACCAGGAAGAATTAGTGATTGCAGCAAGTCCGCCGTTACAAATTCCCTTCTTGCTAACCCATTCCCAACGGAATACACGCACAAATGAAACAAATTCTAATCCTTCGGGCATTTCAGGTACTTCAATATCTGCATCGCTGGCAATGTACACTCGTGAAAAGCCCGTACCATCAGGATTATTGGCAAGCGTGCAGGAATAACCTTTCTTCAGTCTGAATGAGCGGATTTTGTTATCGAAAGTAGCTCCAAGTTCGGCTGTCCGATAGTATTTCTCCACTTCAAATTCCATGGATTCACCTCCATAATTATTTTCTGTATAGGCTATCAGAGCATGTTTTGAAACTTGTTTCCCTTGGGGAATAATCACTGTACCACTTCCGTAAATGGCTATACGATCCGTTTCTGCATTGAAAGCTTGTCCATTGATTTTTATAGAACTCAAATAATTGGAAGTAACTTCCGAAGGTTTAACAGATTCAAGATAGAGCCAGGCATTGTCCGAAGCAAGATTAATATTACTGCCCACCAGCGGACTTTCGCTTGAAATGTGTAATTCAGAAGTTCCATTAACTGTAATATTCATATATTTAGCAGATTGAATGGCAATCGTTTCATTGTTTATGGTAAGGCTCGTCATGGTAGGATTTCCATCCGGTACAAACCGTGCATAAATGATTGTATTCTCCAGAACTGGAATATTGAAATTAAAAAGTGATGTATAAGTATTGTCCTTATACCAGCCACTAAATACATAGCCGTTTTTGGTAGGTTCAACAGGGGGATTTACCACATACGATTCTCCTTCTACAAAATATTGTGTAGCAACTTCACTTCCTCCATCAGTATTAAAGGATACATTGAGGGCATTGCCCACTTCTGTAAGTAAGAAATCGGTAGCTATATTTCTATCTGTGCCATTTGTCGTTTG
>NZ_EQ973489.1:264763-269915 GCF_000158035.1 Bacteroides cellulosilyticus DSM 14838 | reverse complement strand
GCCGCAAAGTTGAAGTTAAATGTCGATAGTGAGTTCCACTTCGCAGAAGTCTTACTTTGGGAATTCAACATTCTACCCATTGCATCTTTCGACATATTGATGCCAAACATAGTGGTACAGGTACCGTTTACATTTGAGTTGCGACAAGTGAAATTATAGACTTTACCTCCGGTTAGAGAAACCGGAAAAGAAAAGACATTATTATTAACAGGATGGGTAATCACACGACCAACACCACTGCCAAAATTATCTCTATACCTATATGCATAAGTGTCGTTACTATTATCTGCATTCACCCATGTCACGTCACTACTACACTTCCAACCAAAGTTGCTCGGAATATCTGTAGTTGTCCCCATGCCGTTACCATCCCAAGCAGCCATATAATTTACTCTAAAAGTTACTGTGTAAGTTTGTGTAGAACCGTCACCAGCCGTAACTGTTACCACAGTACTGCCCGGAATGGCAGATGCTTGTTTAATACTGGCCGATGCAACCGAAGCTACAGCCGTAGCCGTAACTGTTGGAATGGAAGCACCCGGAGCAAGATCATAGGTATATATGTAAGTTGTAGCCGAGAAACCGGGAATAATGCTCCTCTCCACCAACAGTTCCTTTAAAGAACAATCACGGTAAATAGCAAGAGCAGTATTTAGGTTACTAATGGCTGTTGTGAAATCACTGATTGTAGAACCGGAATTATCGACAATCGCCTGCGCTTCTCCGATAACAGTTTGCAGATAGTTTATTCCGGCTTCCGTACCACCTTCTTTAGCACTTTCCACTTCAGATATCAACGTTTGTAGCTGAGTTTTTACCACACTCGCATCTTCCCACTTAGCAAAAATGGTTGTTGCAGCAGTAATAGCAACCGAGAAGTCGTAAGGTATAGTAAATTCTTTATCGGCATACCAACCATCAAAAGGAGAACCATCGTCTTTAACAGGATCGGCAGGTTTACTTATCGTATAAGATTCCCCCTCTAAAAAATATTGATTGTCTACTGAACTGCCTCCATTGGTATCAAACTTTACGGAAACAGCATTACCTAATTCAGTAAGTTGCAAAAGCCAGATGCCAGCCTCATTCCAGTTGCCACCATTAACATGAACATCCCAAAGAAAATAACCCGACGTAAAACCCTCCGGTGCAACAAAACGTAAACTATTGAATGTATTTACTACATTGTTTCCCGAAAGAGTCAAAGATTTTTTTGAAACAGGCTTTGTTGCCAACAGATCGTCAGCAAAATAAAAATTGAAGGTTGCACTTCCAGATCCCCCATTTCTTCGCCACGCTTTACCAGAAAGTTGATAGAATTTGTTTTCCACCGGCTTTACCGGATAACCGTACTTGGTATCCACCTCTGTTATATACAACATCTGATCTGTACCATTACTGGCAGGACTACCTACATTTATACGATATCGATTGCCAGAAGAAGCTGCGAGATTTCCCCAAGTAATAGAGATACTTTCATCGACCCGCCAACCGGCGTCATAAGGAGTTCCAGCTGTATCGTCCCAACCGGTAAGTAAATTTTGCGCCTGTATCGGCACACTCATCACCAGAACTATGCAAATTATCCAAGCTGAAATCATCTTGCACAATCCAGTTTTTTGCTTTTGTTTTTCCATACGTAATAACTTTTAAGATTAATATTCTGCGAACGAAACAAGTCTTATTGTTTCAAATTCATAGAAGCAAAGTTATTCCGCATAAGCGTAAGCAATACGTAGAAATGTTTCAAAATGATTTAATTATGATGAATGGCACATACGCCTCTATTTTTTGCACCTTTCCTCAACCGGGTTTTACTCTCCCTCAATCGTTCCTCCCGAAGTGAACCGTTCCATATACTCAGAAGGCTGCATCCCTATTTCCTTTTTAAAGATACTACTAAAATAACGCGGGTCATTATACCCTACTGCATACGCCAATTCCGAAATACGCACATGTTTTTTCTCTTCCATAATATGGCAAGCCGCTTTCATACGGATATTACGGATGAATGAAACATAAGTCAATCCGGTGAGAGACTTCAATTTACGGAAAAAGGTTGATTTTGTCGTATTCATCTCTTCTAAAAATTGAGTTTGATCAAATCCCGGATCATCCAAATGGCGATTTACACAATCAATGGCACGTTGCAAGAAGTCTTCATCCATACTGGTATAGTTCAATTCTTTCGCCTCGAACACCAGTTGTTTCTTAAAATCTTTCATAACCCTTTCACGTGACTTCAATAAATTACCAATACGGGCATGAAGTACACTCAAATTGAACGGTTTTGTTATGAATGCATCCGCTCCCGATTCATAGGCCTCCACACGGTCCTCTTCCTGTTTTTTAGCAGTCAGCAGAATTAATGGAATGTGGGAAGTATCAAAATTTCCTTTAATACTCCTGCAAAACTCAATACCATCCATCACCGGCATCATTACATCAGATACAATCAGGTCGATATCTTCCGATTCTACGATTTCAAGCGCTTCTTTGCCGTTAGTTGCAGTATGAATTTTATAATCAGTACCCAAAAGTTTCACCATCAAGCCTAATAGATCTTCATTATCTTCAACTAATAATAAGGTGTGGCTCTTTTCTGCCACATTCTGTTCTGCCGAAACAACGTTATCTTCTAATGCACTTGTCTGAATATCTTCAATCACCACATCTTCCTGCACAGCATCTATTCCATCCGAATCCAACAGAGTCACGGCATCATCTATCTCTTCCTCCGAATAAGCAAACCGATGAACCGGGAATTCTATTTTAAAAGCAGTTCCTTTCCCCTCTTCGCTCTCTACAGATATGGAACCATGATGCAGAACAACTAAATCGCGTACCAACGATAACCCAATACCTGTGCCGATAGTATTAAATTTACGGTAATCTCCTTCATAAAAACGCTTAAACAAGTTCTTTTGCGACTCTTTCGGGATACCAGGTCCGTTGTCCTTCACGATTATACAAACTACTCCATTCGCTTCATCACAGCTAAGTTCAATTCCCACCTTACCACCAGGTTTATTATACTTGGAAGCATTTGAAAGCAGATTATATAGTATCTTATCCAGTTTATCCGGATCAAAGAAAGCTAAGTATTTATTCATACTGCTTTGAATAGTGAAATGAATATCCTTCTTCTTCATCAACGGACGGAAACCATCCAGACTCCGGCGCACAAACAGTACCAAGTCTCCCTGCAATACCTTCAGTTTCAGATTACCCGTCTCTGCCTTACGAAATTCCAATATCTGTTGCAGCAGACGTATTAATCTATTAATATTATGTGTCATCACATCATATTGTTCCTTATAAGCAGGTGCCGTCTGTTTCAGTTCATCTACAGAAGCCGAAATAATGGTTAGCGGAGTCAATAGTTCATGCGTGATATTTGTAAAGAATTGCAGCTTAGCATGATTTATCTCTTCTGATTTTGCCTGCTCCATCTCACGCAGATGCAATGCATTACGCAAACGAATACAGTTGCGAATAATCCGGTAGATATATCCGGCAATACCTACAAGTATTATTATATATAAGGTGTAAGCCCACCAGGTTTTCCAAGGCGGAGGCAGAATAACAACTTTTACGGTTTGTACATTCTCATCCCAAATACCATTAGAATTGGAAGATTTCACATAAAAAGTATAGGTACCAGACTTCAGATTATTGTAATACGCAAAGCGTTTTGATGCATCTGTATGTTGCCAACCTGCATCAAAACCATCTAATCTGTAAGCATACTGATTCCTTTCGGGATTGGCATACTCCAATGCAGAGAACTCTATGCTAAAGTTGTTACGCTTATAGTTCAGGACTATTTTATCTGTGAATCTTGGTGACAAATTCGATATTTCGGAACGTTCCTCCCCAGAGAGAGCTGTCCAGGACTGATTGAACACTTTAATATCAGTGATTACAACTGGAGAAGAAAAAACCTGTTCATCTTGTTTATTAGGATAGAAGCTATTATACCCCCGATGCCCTCCAAAGAACATCTCGCCGTCAGAAGCAACAAATGACGCTCCCCGATTAAATATATTATCCTGCAAGCCATCAGAAGTAGTATAAAGGCGATAAGTTACATTCTGCAAATCCCGTGGCACAGTGAGGCGCAACAGCCCTACATTGGTTCCCAACCAAAGGTTACCCTTCTTATCGCTCTGAATATTGGTTACTGCATCTCCCGGCAGATTCCACAATTTATGTACCGGCAGGAATACATCTTCCACAGCATCATAAAGACTCAATCCACTTCCACCGGTTCCTACCCAAATACGTCCTTCAATATCCCTATAAATGCAGTTTGCATAATCACTGTTCAGCTTTCCATTGGAAACCGAATAGCCGGAAAAAGTATATCCACTTAAAGAATTCCCACTACCCTGAATGCGAATAACTCCATGTGTATTGGAAGCCAACCACATCTCACCGTCACGTCCTTCAACAAGTTGCATGACCACCATATCCCGCACAGCCACGTCTCCAACCTTCAATGAATCGAAGCGTACCGAAGTTCCATCCGCCGCACGCATCGAAATCCCACTCTTAGTGGCAAACCATAGGTTTTGCTTGGAGTCTTCACAAATATAGTAGATACAGGAATTGCACATCCATGGAGCATTCGAAGAGTTATGTGCTTTCACGCGCTTTCCAACAGGGGCTGATTTATCTATTTCATAAGCTCCTCCGTTGTACACTCCAATCCATATATGTCCGGTAGAGGGAGATTGCATAATGGACATCACTGTAGAAATCCCTCTATATGAGCTGAAGTCGGGCATTTGACCATGATGAGTAAATTTCCCGGTCCTGCGATCTTCCACACCAAAGCCATAAGTGCTGATTCCCATCCAAAGTTGCCCTTCATCATCCAACAAAATACTACGGACAGAATTACTTTTGAGTATCCGTTTTGCTTCAGATAAACGATCAAGGTTGAACTTTGCTTTACGAGTATTCGCCATATTGACACCGCCACCAATCATCCCTATCCACATAATACCTTGCCTGTCACGCAACAAAGAAGCGACCTCACTACTTGTTATAGAGTTTTCCGATTCACCGGAATAGCAGTTTTCAAAATAAAAGCGTGACGTCTCCACATTCCGCATTGGAAGTATGCTTAAACTACTACGAGTCCCCA
>NZ_EQ973489.1:251227-264510 GCF_000158035.1 Bacteroides cellulosilyticus DSM 14838 | reverse complement strand
TATTGAGATCCTCGGAAATAGCATAAATCAGATTATCGGAAATTGTACCCGACCTATTTTCATCATGGGTGAATGTTGTCCAAGTGGTTTTCTCCGGATTATAAGCATCATGCAGCAAATGTAATCCTGCTCCCCAGGTTCCTACCCATATATTTTTATGGCTATCCTGAAAGACAACATGAGCTGAGTTACCGGAGTTCATTTGCGGGTACTTCCAGTATTTACCGGTTCTCTTTTCATAGCGGAACAATCCCTGACTCCATGTACCAATCCATATATCCCCCCGATCATCTTCAAACAAAGACTTTACAGTTGTTTTTGGGAAAACGCCATCGGTATTATCCTGATTAAAAGCTAAAAAACGATTGCTATCTTCCAGATATTCAAGCAATCCCCCTTCTGTAGCAAATAAAATGCGATTGTCACTTGTCACCAATATTTGAGATATGCCAATACCATTTATTTCCGGGTCATCTATTTTCCGAATCTGTCCTGTTTGCTTATCCAGCACATTCAGTCCGCTGTAAGTACCAATCCATAGCCGATGTTGCGCATCCTCTGCCACGCAATAAATATTGTTATTCGTTAATAAATCCGGGCAATACAGATTGGATTTATAGGTAGTAATGGAATAGCCATCATACTGAAAAAGTCCGTTGCGGGTAGATATCCAAATATAACCATCCCGGTCCTGATACACCGACTGCACGTCTTTACTTGGTAAGCTATTCAGAACAGATGAAGATTTGAATACCAAAGAATTAGGTCCGGGCGCTACCATAGCTTGACATACTATAGGAAACAATACCCCCAAGATAAAGAAGAAACTCCTGATCTTTTCTTTCATAGTTGTTAGTTAGCAAATATTATTAATCAACTCCGGCAAATATACATAAAAAGTTCTAAAACTATCTTATTTGTTCGATAGGATTATTTTCAGGAGTGCTACACTATCACACCAACCAATCACTGATTCAGACTGTGGCATGTATGTAAATGAATATAGATGAGGAATTAACAAAATGACAAATTGATAATCCTACCCTGTCACATTCTTTTCTTTCCGTACCGACCACGGCATCATACGGAAAAACGCAAGGATTCTTTATCAGGTAAATTCAAAAGAATACGGACAGAAAGAAATACCAGACAATTAGACAATGATAAGTTCGAAGTTAAAACACTATAGAAGACATTATTGACAATATCTAAAAAAATGCTTCTTTCAGTCCATTTCCTATTTCCACCGAAATAGAGAAAATATTGCCTGTAAAAAGCAAGGCTACACCCTTTATGCCGGATGGTATCGCCCTTCAGTCAACAAGGCTACACCCTTTTGGACCTATGGTGTAGCCCTTCGGAAAAAAGAATAAGTCTTTTGGGAAATTACATGGTATGTTTTAGAGTAAAAGACCGCTTGTTGGAAGGTAAAAGACCGTCTGTTTTTCCTAAACAGACGGTCTGAATTGAGGGAAAAGACAGGTAGAATCTTCCAGAAGGCTCTATTCCACGGAAAGACTCGTTGTTAATAACAGACAAAAACACACATTACGTCATTGAAATCAACTATTCAGCATCATAGTGACAATTCAATAAACTTAGATTCACCCGTCTTAAACTATTTCTGATATACCCGAACGTAATCTATTTCATAACGCATAGGAATACCTTTATCATCAATTTCGCCACCATTTATGCCACCAAGAGCCAAGTTCAGCAAAAGATATTGTGGCATGCGGAAGGGGTTCGTTCCTTTTCCGATGGTACCGTTAACAGTTTCGCTCAAAAGAATTTCATTCAGTAATTCATCATCCAGATAGATTTTAATGGCCGTTTCATCCCAATCCATACGCCAGATGTGAAACTTATCCGCCCACGCCGGGTCTTTATCTGTAAAATGAGTAAAAGGAATCGCTTTACTATTCCATCTTGCATTCCACTGCCAGTCAGTTCCCCAGGCAGCATTTGCCAGAATATGCGGTTCACCTTTGATACGATAGTATTCCATTATGTCAATTTCACCACACGAAGGCCATTCCATACCACTGCCCAAAGCCCAAATAGCCGGCCATGCCCCTCCGCTCACGGGAATCTTGGCACGAACCTCGAATCTGCCATACAGGAACTCTTTCTTGCCGGCCGTAGTGATGCATGAGGAAGTGTACTCAATAAACTCCCGCTTCTTCCTCCAGTCATTACTTCCGGCCTCATACCAAGGATTTTTACGTCCTTTTTCTTTCCGTGCTTCAATAATCAGCTTTCCATCTTTGCAGTAAGCGTTGCCTTTCTGATACCACTGGGCTTCCTCATTGCGTGCAAAGCCATTATCATAACTCCAAACAGTCGTATCCGGAAGACCGTCTGTATTAAATTCATCACTCCATACCAATTTCCACTCCGATTGAGCGGACAGATTTACCTCGTCCGTCCACTCAATAAACGGAACACCCTGTTCATCAAACTGCATAGGCAGCCAAATATGCCCGGAATACATCAGACTCTTCGGTTTCCATACATCAGCCATAAATATAAAGCGGTTCTCCGGCAACTCCAATACGAACGTACTTTGTCCACCAAAGGTTTTCTCACTGTTCTGTCCACGACATGGATTAGGATGTTGCTTCCACGGTCCCCAAATGGAAGACGCTGAAAACATACGGGCTTCATTAGGATCCCAACCGGTACATCCGGAAGTAATCATCCAATACATATTATCTTTCTTGAATAAGGCCGGTGCTTCGTTATGTCCACCGGGAAAGATACGAATATAGCGCCCTGAATGCTGCAAATAATCATCTGTCAGTTCTGCAATATGCAGAGTCAGGTTCTCTTCTGAAGAATAAATGTGATAAGCTTTACCATCGTCATCCACAAATAAAGTCATATCACGAGACATTTGTCCGCCTTCTATATCGCGTTTCACAAACAGTCCCTGGTTAACGGCCTTGTACCACTCCGGAGTCCACCACTTTTTATATTTCTTCATGTTCCATGTCAGCTTCCGGTCTGCCTCAGGCATATTCTCCGGATAGATTCCGGGGTTCACCCGTCCGGAACGAACAAAGCGATAAGGTCCCTCCGGTTTGTCACTGACGGCCACAGCCGCGCGGGCGGGGCCATAACCTTGACCTTTCAGTTCCAGATGGAACCACATTACAAACTTCCCGGTCTTCTTATTGTATATCACTTTAGGGCGCTCCATGATGCAACCACGTTCAATATCGCTACCGGGTTCTTCGGATACGGCAAGCGCTACACCCTTGTGAGTCCAGTTCTGTAAATCGGAAGATGCGTAACAGTTCACTCCCACTTCGGTAGTGAAGCCGTTTTCAGGGCGATGTTCGCCAAACCAGTAATATAATCCGTTATGAAATAAAACGCCGCCACCATGGGCGTTGATATATTCATTATTAACATCTTTCCACCGTTCTTTAGTCTGCGATAATAGAGGAAGACAAATAATTGTCAATAATAAGAATCCTCCCAAATACTTTATATATTTCATATACTATTACCTATTTTACAAATATTCCGTACTGCCCCAATGTTCTGTTAGGTTCATAGGGACAATACGGAATACAAAATTAAAGATTTTATTTATTTTTTCTGATAAACTCGTACATAGTCTACCCGATATTCAAGCGGGAAAGTTGCTTCTATAGGTCTTCCATTGCTACCACCGATAGCCAAGTTCAGCATCATAAGCTGACCAAATCCTTCCAGATCATTGGAATAGGGATTAATATAACCACCCTCTCCGGCACCATGGTCACCTTTATTATAGGTTGTACTCAGGTCGGTTTCATTCAGAAGCACATCATCCAGATAGATGCGAATGTATTTTTCATCCCAATCCATCATCCAAACATGATATTTTTCCGCCCACTTCGCATCTTTGGACGTGAAATCAGTAATAGGATAATTTGCAGAATTCCATGAACCATCCCAACGTTTATTTCCACCCCAGCAAAGGTTAGCATGAATCTTGTTCTTATAGAATTCCAGAAAATCGATCTCACCACCCAGCGGCCACTCATACCAGTTACCGGTAGACCATATCGCAGGCCATCCACCTTGCTCAATAGGTATCTTAGCGCGTACAACCAGTTTCCCATATTTGAAAGCATACTTATTTTGGGCTACCACGCAAGCGGAAGTATATTCCGCATATTCACGAGTCTGTTTCCAAGAGTTCCCCCCCGTTGCATTCGGATTGTAGTTCGGGTTCTTCACGCGTTCCTGCTTGGCTGTAAAAACCAATGCATTCTTTTTCATTTCAACATTCTCCTTTTTATACCACTGATCCTCTTCATTGCGCTGAAATCCTTCTTCATATCGCCACATTTCAGCATTCGGTGCGCCGGTTCCATTAAATTCATCATGCCAAACCAGTTTATATCCGCCTTCCAATTCATGGTCATCAGGTACACCTTCTCCGTCGGCGAAATACTCTTCACCAGGATCTACATAAGTCACATTAAAGAAAAACATCATCGTATTTGTCTTATCATTAATGCTATAAGAAGTAGAATTTTGAATTTGTACAGGCAACACAAAAGTCACATCTTTTTTCCATTCGTCCTGTACTAACGCAATCAGTTTACTAGAGTAAACATTCAGTTCTACTTCTTCCGACTTTTTACAGCCGGCACTCAGTTCCATTTTACTAGCAGAGAGATTATAGTATTCTTCCGGCAACAGTTCTGCATCGGCATAAACAGTATAAACAGAAGATGTTCCAACCAAAGCAATGGCCTTCTTCAAAGAATCTGAAGCTATAACCAAGTCTACCGTAGCATCTTTCTCCGCTTTCCGATTCTGGTAAAGCGCCAGATTCAGGCGATAATTAAAATTCTTAACTTTCTGCACTTCACCTTCTTGCGGTTCTTTCAAAGCCGTAACTATATTACATTGAGCTCCATCCCATATTTCACTGGCTTGCTTGATGCCCAAATAGTTTAAGCTCAATTTTCCATTGTACCCAAAGTCATTATCTTCATCGCAAGCGGAGAAAGTGATTGAACAGGCAGCTACACAAAGAGCTACCCAGATTTTTATCTTATTTTTCATATTCTTATCCCAATTAAAATTAATCTAAAGGTACAGTTTCAGGATCATAGATTTCTACTTCCACATCATAAAATTTAAATTGAGCCAAATTGAAATACTTCGTATTACCCGAAGTAGCAATTACATTAAAACGGAAAGAAGTAAATGTCTTCCCTGGTACAACGAATTCTGAGGTATACTCAGTACTGTGTGCCGAAGGTAAACCTGACAATGTCGCCACTGTTTCAAAAGTTTTTCCATCACTGCTTATTTGTAATTCCACCACAGAAGGACGCCCTTCCGAAGTCCATGTATTATCCGTACGATTCTGGTAATAAATAGCGAAATCCTCATGCGCTTCCTTAAAATCAATCTGAATATAATGAGGCAATTCTATCTGAGGACTACTCCATCTCGTATGAAAGAAAGTATTGCCTTTACCGTCTATCAAATTCTTAATCGGCCCTTCAGAAGGTTCCTGTGCATTCGTGCTAAGCTGATCCGCCTCTATTTTCATTTCTGTACGCGACTTTTCTGTCGTAGTAGATGGTGCTGCTCCTGATTTTGCTTTTATTTCCGTAACCTCACTACCTTGATGGGCAGCATTGAAAGTCTGGAAAAAGAAAGAATAATCGCCAAAACGGGCACGCGTATCTTCTATCAACATTTCAGTCGTACCAATAGAAGCTATCTTACAAACATCTTGTTCTGTCAACGGATCATGATATTTAATCTGAAGATATTCAAATGCACCTTCAGACGGAGTATTCCAGGTCAATTTAATTTGTCCGGGTAAGGGATCTGAGTTTACAGCCGATGTTGCGATAGCAGTGGGAGCCGCTGTGCTCCCCCCTATCTCAAAAGTTTCTAAGTTATCATCGCAACCTGTCATGCCAATCAATAACCCGACAACAATCATATATTTAAAGTTCAATTTCATAATATCTCATTTTTATAGTTAAACACGTATGTTTTACCAATCTGTATTTTGAGTCAAATTCGGATTTTTACGAAGTTCAGAGTCCGGTATTGGATAGAAATACATCTTATCATCCCAAACCAAAGATTTAGTATTGCGCGTATAAGTGAACGAGTCATCACTATTTTTCGTGATCACTACCCGATCAAGACTCTTAAAACCGCCTTCTTTCCACCTACGTACATCCCAAAAGCGATGTCCTTCAAATGCAAGTTCCACCATACGTTCATTCTTATAACGCTTCCAGAAATTATCACTACTCATACCTTCTGGAAATTCCGGCATATCCACACCAGTACGCTTACGTATCTTATTTACTGCTTCACGAGCTGACATAGTAAGTTCACCATCTTTATTATCAGCCTCTCCAAAATATTTGAATGTGGCTTCCGCATAATTCAGTAGAAACTCTCCTAAACGGAATGTCACCCAACTATGCACTTTACCTCCACTACCTGTGCTGGCACTGATATCCGTAGAACCATCTACATATTTCTTTAGATAGTAGCCTGTTGGGGTTGCATAAGGAATAGGCGAAGCATTTCTACCTCCCACATAAATTTCCAGCGGATTAGGATTTGTATTCGGCCATTTGTCCCCATTCACAGCAATCGTCATGGCAAAACGCGGATCTCTACCTGTATACGGCTCCTTTGAATTTGGTTCACTGCCATTCTTCATTTCATAAGCATCGACCAAAGTCTGTGTTGGACAATTTCCTGATCTCGCATTTTCCAAACCTATCGGAAAATTAGTAACTTCAGGATCAGTAGTTGCACCTACACGACGCACAAAAATCATCTCAGATGCTTTCCAGTTATTTTCACCCCACAAGTCAGTATACTTACCTAAAGTAATGCCATTCTTGCTACAGTAGTTTATTACATCTAAATTAGCCTTTGCAGCTTCTTTGTAGAACTCTTTGTTTTCACCTTCATTGAAAAGCTTGCTGGCGCGGTAAAGCAAAGCGCGTGCTTTCAGCGCCAATGCCGTACCTTGAGTCACGCGACCGGTTTCCGGTTTCTCCGAATTACCGGCAGCATCATTTTCAAGTTTACTGTAATCTATTGGAAGTTCCGGAGCCACTGCATCACATTCACTCACAATAAAATCAAAAATCTCCGAAGCAGGTGTACGTTTCAGACTATTGGCTTCTGCCTCTGTCAGCACGGATGTTGTGAAAGGAACATCACCATACGCACGTACCAGCTGGAAATAATAATAGGCGCGTAACAAACGCACTTCATACTGGTAACGCTTAAAACGATTCATCTGAGCTTCATAATCTTCTGTAAAACGCAAGTCATAGAAATCCAGGTCTTTTGCATTTTTCAGATAATAATTGACCGCACGAATAGGTGTATAATAATTCCATAGCGACTTTGGATTCAGTGCATTCCAGTTTCCATTCGTATAGTCAAGTACACTCGAATAAGTCAATGCCATTTCTGCCTCATCACAGGCGGATGCCAATGCTCCTGAACCGGGCAAATCAGAGTCCAAATAGGAATAGATGTTATTCACAAATCCGGATGTACGGCCGAAGTCAGAAAATACATACTCCTTATCGTAGCTGGTATATTCATGATAGTCCATCTTGTCTGTACATCCGACTAATACTGCCGTACAAACAATACCGAAACATATATTCTTTAATTTCATATCTTAGTTTTTTTTATTAACTTATTTCATTTAGAGTCCCAGTGATAAACCGATATGTATGGAACGGGTAGCCGGATAAACATCTCCTATAGCTTCCGGATCAGTTAAATCGATTTTGTCAATACTGAACAAGTCTGTACCTCTTACATAAACCTTCGCTGTTTTCATTTTGATCTTATTCAGCCAAGCAGAAGGAATCTTATAGTATACTTCACAGTTACGCAACTTCAGGAAAGAACGGTCTTGTAACCATACAGAACTACTTTGCGTATTGTTTTCCACATTTTCCGTAGTCAAACGAGGAAAGCGGGCATTCGGGTTTTCAGGTGTCCAACGATTCTCATAAGCATACTGTGAAATAGAAGTATTATTTATCAATGGACGATATACGCTGGATGTAAGCCAAGCTGTATAATTACCTACACCTTGAAAATAAGCGTTAAAGCCTAAACCTTTCCATTCTAATCCTACATTGAAACCATAATAAATTTCCGGCCAAACAGAACTATAGCCCATGGGAATCATATCGTTGGAGTTAATGACGCCATCATTATTCACATCCTTGTACTTAATATCACCCGGCTTTACCGGACCAAATTGTTGAGGTGTACTATTATCAATATCTGCCTGATCTACAAAATGGCCGATAGCTTGTAAGCCCCAAATCTGTCCAACCGATTTTCCTTTCGCACTCAAATACTCATAGGCTTTGGGTTCTTCCAAGTTTTCGATAATCTCACTACGGTTAAATGAGAAGGTTCCACCCAAACGTAACTGGAAATCTCCAATACGTTTATTATAATCCAACCCCATTTCGGTACCCCAGCTATCTACTATACCTGCATTCTTATAGGCTCCATCAACGCCCAATACAGCCGAATTTTGTCCTGATGCACTTACCCAGATATCTGAACGCCTCTCATAAAACCCATCAATTGTAAAAGTCAAGCCTTTCAACAGAGACATATCCAAACCCACATTATACTTATAAGCTTTCTCCAACACTCCGTTCAATGAAGGTAACCGACCTTCAGACCATCCACCGTCTCCATCTCCAAAATTGCTACCACCTATTACAGGATAAGATCCTCCGCCTCCCATTTTATTAAGCCAATAGCCGTCAGCCGGAGTGTTATCCGTATTGATAATACCAAATGAAGCACGCAATTTCATGAAATCTATCACATTTTGATTCTTCATGAAAGCTTCGTTAGAGATAACCCATGACAACCCTACAGTGGGAGCCGGTAACCAACGGCTATTAGGATCCAACTTATTGGAAGCAGAGAACATTAAAGTAAAATCTGCAAAATAGCGATTATCATAGCCATAATGAGTATACCAACCTGCATTTTGAGTAAACAAAGTTACATTTACGCCATTTCTATCGTCATACTTATACGTATACAGCAGCATGGAGTAAAGGTCATGTTTGCCAAAGTTACGGTTCCAATCTACATTTGCCTGAAAGTTTAAAGAGCGATACTGCCAATCCAACTTTGAACTTTCGCTAGTACCTACCGAACCTCCCTCAAAATCAGTGAAAGCTGATGGTTCGCCATTAGTCCATTGAGTAACAGACTGCATGCCATATTTTTCATTTCTACGGTGATCTTCCCAATAAGAAGCCAGGTTATCATATCCAATACGTACAGATCCACCTAATCCTTTAGTAATGGATGACAAATCCTGACGTAATAACATATCAGCATACAGAGCGCGAGTGTGGCCTTTCGTATAACCATGACCTTGTGCAAGATATACAGGATTATAATCACCATTCCAGGTACTATTGCCACCCCACAAACCCTTTTCCGTCTTAATAGGGAATGCTGCCGACGGCACTGTATACAACTTACCGATCAGATTATCGCCACTTGAGCTTGGACGGCTGAATTCATTCAGTACACCAGATATATTAGCCTGTAATCTTGTTTTGGATGTCAGATCAATATCCAAATTTGAACGGAAATTGGCTCTTGAATACTTGTCTTGCGTAGAATAACCATCATTGGAATTAGCATTCTTGATGAAACCACGATTATTCTGCAAATTCAACATCGTGAAGTAGCGCATCTTAGTAGAACCTCCACGGAATGTTAAGGTTGCTATATCCGTAGTTCCCTGATCACGAAAGACCTCGTCCATCCAATTCACATTAGGATAAAGATAAGGATACTTTCCACTCTTGAAAGCATTCAACTCATTCTGAGAATAACGTGCAGATTTTCCATCATTAGCCAAGGCTTCATTGATAGCATTAGCATAGGTAGAAGCATCTGCCATTTTCGGAATTCGAGTTTGAGAATTAAAACCATGATCATAAGAGAAGTTTATCTCACGACTTTTGTATTTACCACGTTTAGTTACGATATTCACTACACCGTTTACACCACGGAAACCATAAAGGGCTACTGCTGCTGCATCTCGCAAGATACTAACAGACTCTACTTCTTCAGGAGAGATATAATTCAATGCTTGATAGCCATTATCTCGTTCCAGACCATCCACCAACAACAATATACCATTTTTATCATTTAATGTCTTTTGCCCACGGATAGCCATAGAAGAAATCTGGTCCCAAACATTACCCGTCTTCTGCATAGTATAAAGTCCCGTTACATTACCATACAATGCATTACCTACATTAAACGTAGAACGATTATCAATTTGATCGGCATAAACAGTAGAGACCGCACCTGTAGATTCTGCATTGGTCTGATTCAGACCAAAACCGTAGTTAACTTTCTCACTTGAGAAATCCATAACAATCGTCAGGTCTTTCCCATCAGCTACAGGCACAATTTTAGTATCATCCCTACCAGTACGTACCTGCAAGCGTTTAGTATGATCGGCTATAATTTCAAATTTACCATTACGGTCAGTCGTCGCCTGTACCAACGGATTGTTTTCAACGGAAATCAATACACCTTCTATCGGATTGCCTAGTTTATCAACCACTTTGCCGGCTATATTGCCTTCCTCTTGCGCCCAGCTTTTCAGAGAGACACAAGCCAACATTGCTAAAACTATTATTTTATATTTTTTCATGTTGTTCTTTCTTTATTATATGGTTATTTTTACCTTTATTTCCAACCCGGGTTTTGTGTCAGTCCATATCCTTTGTTTACTTCCGAAGGCGGGAAAGCAGCTAAATACCATTTAGGATTAAAATTGCTCCACCACGTGCGAGCTATATTTTTAAGTTCGAACACTTCGTATTTGAAATTAGAAGGTTTATTAGGGTATTCAGAAGCATTACCACTAGTACCTGACCATGGTTTGTTTCCACCACCATCATTACGATAAACTTTCAGTCCGTGAAGTTTTTTCTGGAAAAGATCTGCACGTTTGTAACGAATCATATCAAAGAAACGTACATCTTCCAAACCAAGCTCACAAGCACGTTCACGGAGTATTTCTTCCAATAAAGCATTTTTATCAGTCGTTAGATTCTTAGTAGGATTACATTTTGCCAAACCACCTAAACCAACACGAGCACGTACGATATCTACCTGATCAATAGCTTTTTGCAAATCCCCCTTAGCGTGCAGGATGGCTTCTGCATAAATCAAGTAAACTTCTGCTAAACGTAAATAAGGCCATTGAGGATAGGTTCCGCTTAAGTTACCTGTCTTATAGAATTTATAAAGGCTGAAACCAGTAGCGACCTTTCCTGTTTCCTTTTCCGTATTGTCAATGTTATCACGACCTCCCAACCACAATTCAGCTGCATGGTCACCAAAATTAGCACCATTCACCAACATCGTCTCATACAAACGTGGATCACGTACCGGCTTGTTATAGTCATTATCAGTAAAGAACGGGAAAGCACCATCAGCCAACAGTGTATTGGAGTCAAAAGGTGTGCCGTCACTCATTGGGAACATCTGCATATATTCCAAGGTTGGAGTATAGTTACCATAGCCTACAAATTCAGTTTGAAATTTGTACCACCAGTCGTTATTGAACTTACCTATTACACGAGTAGAAATAAGTAATTCCGTATTATTCTGACGTTCGAAATAAGCTTTAAAGAAGGCATCACGATAATTTTGTGAACTTGTTCCATCTGCCTCCATCAATGCATAAAAGCCATTAGCTTCTAGCTGTTCAAAAAACTCATAACATGCCTGATAGCATTGTTCCCACCAATCAGCATTATAACCTCCATACCATACTTGCAGATTACTTACAGCATCTTGTGGAGATTCTGTAGAATAAGGTTCACTATCATTAAACAAAGGACTGGCCGCAAACAACAGTATCTTACATTTTAATGCCATTGCTGCCGCTTTTGTAAAACGTCCTTGCCAATTAGAATCATCTGTTCCCAGAGACCAGGGTAATTCCGATTCATTGATAGCAGCATCCAATAAACCAATCATAAATTCAACTGTCGCCGCAGCTGTTGCACGGGGTACTTCGTATACAGCTTGTACACCGTATGTTTTGTCTACCAGCGGCAAACCACCAAAATGACGGAACATATCGAAATAACGAGAAGCTATTAATACTTTTGCTTCTGCAGTCAGACGCGCTTTCTCTGCATTGTCCATATCCGGTACACGCTCAACATTTTCAATAAACATCCATCCAGCGCGAATACCACTCCAGGCTTTATCATCTATATAATTGTAACGAACATCACCTCGGGAACCATCTTCATCTGCTGCCGTATACGCACCACTATAATAGAGACGATTCACTCCATCCCAACTGTTATGACTATGCCAGCAATCAGAAAGAATTTCAAACATACCGGTGTTCATTTTTCTTTTCATCATAACCACCCCAGTAATAAGGCAAGCCATAATAAAGTTTTGTATAAGCATTCCATAAAAATGCACGGGCATAATCAGCTTTTCCAAAAATAGAATCCTGATTCAAGTCGTTCGTCGTAGGCGGTTTTTCAAGAAAACTATCACCGAACTTTATTTGATCGACGCAAGAAGCAAAGAGTATGGTAACTCCTGCAAATGCTATTATAAACCATTTAGTTAAATGTCTCATATCTTAAGTATTTAATTCTTAAGTTTCTTATTTTCAATATCAATAAACATTAAAAGCCTAATTTCAGACCAATATTAAATACTCTGGTCAGCGGATAGTTAGGACGATCGCTCTGACGAGACTCCGGATCTCCCCAATCAAAAGCGGTAAATGTCAATAAATTATAGCCATTTACATACATGCGGCAGCTATTCAGCTTCAACTTTCTCATGAAGGGGAAATCAAAATTATAGCCGATCTCAATATTCTTCAAACGGAGGTAGCTTGCATTAATCAAGTACAAATCACTTCCTTTTTCAAAGTTATTTTTACGATTCGTTGCCGTAATACGAGGAAATTTAGCAGTATATGAGTCTTCTGAAGACCGCCAGGTATTTTCATATTGGTACAACAACAAGCCTTTGTTTTGAGTATCACCAAGCGGCTGTCTGAATTCAGAGAGCATACGGTCTACATTCCAGGCACCCGTCCATTGCATGGAGAAATCAAAATTCTTCCAAGAAAAGCCTAAATTCAAACCTGCCGTATATTCCGGAAGGTCAGTAAAACCTATATCTCGTGTCGCATCATTGCCGTCCAG
>NZ_EQ973489.1:248978-250892 GCF_000158035.1 Bacteroides cellulosilyticus DSM 14838 | reverse complement strand
TTTTCCATCCTTATTCAAGTCTACATAAACTGCATCACCGGGCTGCAATGTAATTCCATGATCACTAATAGGAATTCCAAATTCTTCCTGATAACGCAAATCGGCTGTCTCATCATAGAATCCCCAGAACTTATACATAGAGCGTGAATTTATACGACGTCCTGTTTGATACATCCAAGGTTCATTTTGCTCAACTTCATTCATGAATACAATCTTGTTACGTGCAAATGATATATTGAAATTAGCCCAATAACGAAAATCAGTTCCTATTCTATCATTCCACTTCGCCTGTATTTCAAAACCCTTATTCTCTACCTTATTCACATTGATTGCCGGAAGAGTCATACCCAAAATACCCGGCAAATAGTCCGGAGTTCTAAGAATATCACGACGTTTTTCTATAAAATAGTCGGCAGATACGCTCAAATGGTCATTGAGAATGTTAAAGTCAAGACCATAATTCTGCTTGACGGCTGTTTCCCACTTAGCATACGGATTACTCTGAGTAGCCTCCCATGCACCAGGCTTGGCATTTCCAATGTTCTGTCCAAAGAAACCACCCGGGCCATTATGATCATTATTTTGTCCATAACCATAAGAACCAGGTAAATAGAGGAAACGCTGACCTGCATAGTTGTCATTACCTACCATACCCAAAGTTGCACGGACTTTAAAGTAATTCACCACCTTCTTTATAGGAGCGAAGAAAGGTTCCTCACTAACAATCCAACCAATAGAACCGGCAGGAAAAAAGCCGTAACGATTTTCGGGGTTAAAATTCTCAGAGCCATTGTAACCAACATTAAATTCGGCCAAATAACGAGTCTTCCAGTCATACGTCACGCGTCCTACCAATCCTACATAACCTGTAGGAATATAGTCGTAAGTTCCTCCTGGATAATATCTTTTTGACTGATTGTAAAGAAACAATCCAGTAACACTGTGGTTGCCAAACTTACGATTATAGTTTAAGGCTAATTCCATATACCAGTCGCGTCCCTTACCATAATCTCCTTCACGATAGCTCGTCTGGCTATCAGAACCTGATTTTTTGTAAGTAATAGCACCCTTGTCATCTACAACCGGTGTATAGGTAGCTACGGAAGAACTGGCTATTTTAGTGGTTGAGTAAGAAGAGTTATATGACCCTTTCAATTTTATAGAAAGTCCCTTTGTTATGAAATCAAGTTTCTGGTCGAGCACCAAGTCCAGATTCAATACATTCGTTGTCTGATTACGGAAACCTTTACCATAATAAGATTCCAAACCATCTGCTCCAGGTTTAGTAACATAATCCGCATTCGTTTTGATATATTTACCATCTACTATACCCGCACTGGCAAAAGGTACAGCCCAATAAAGTTTACGGAACAATTGATTCTGATCTTCACCAGACTCAGGAGTACGCTTACTCTCCACGCGTCCGCCAATATTGACTGATAATAATGTTGTTTTGCTGATATCAAAATCCAGATTTGCCCGATAATTATATCGCTTATAGTCAAAGTTAAAATCATCTGTCAGATTGAATTGCTTAAACATACCATCTTGGGTGAACAAACCCGCAGACACAAAGTAACGCATATTATTTGTTCCACCGGAGATACTAACATTGTGCTGTGACTGAAAAGCAGCTTTGTTCATACAGTAATCAATCCAGTTAATATCCGGATAAAGTAACGGATTAGTATGATCCCGAAAAGCAGCCAACTGCTCATCCGAATAAAGAGGCTCATTACCGTCATTAGTCCTCATCATATTAACATAAGAAGCATACTGATAAGAATTTGCAAACTCTAATTCTTTAGTACGCACATTAACACCGGCAGAAGTAGTAAATGAAATCTTCGCTTTTCCTTCAGCACCACGTTTAGTTGTAATCAAGATAACACCATTCGCACCTCGTACACCGAA
>NZ_EQ973489.1:222441-248805 GCF_000158035.1 Bacteroides cellulosilyticus DSM 14838 | reverse complement strand
ATGTTCGGGAAACGCTTCTTAGCTTCCTTCAATTTTTCTATTACATAGATAGAATGTCCGTGAGCCGTGTCGATGACAATCGCATCAGCACCGGCATCCACCAAAGCCTGCATACGGTCGAGAGTATCAGCCGTTACACCTACACCGGCGGCGACACGCAAACGACCTTTCGAGTCTTTACAAGCCATCGGTTTATCCTTAGCTTTCGTTATATCTTTATAAGTAATGAGGCCTACCAGCTTACCTTCCTTATCTACAACCGGCAACTTCTCAATTCTGTGTTCTTGCAAGATTTGAGAAACAGCCTCCATATCAGTGGTCGGATTAGTAGTGATAATATTTTCTTTTGTCATCACTTCGTCGATATGCTTATTCATATCTCTTACGAAACGAAGGTCACGGTTTGTTACAATTCCCACCAAATATCTCTCATCATCCACTACCGGTATACCACCAATTCTGTATTCCGCCATCAATGCCAATGCATCGCCTACAGTAGAACCTCTCTTAATGGTTACAGGATCATAAATCATACCGTTTTCAGCACGCTTCACGATGGCTACCTGACGTGCCTGTTCTTCGATAGACATATTCTTATGGATAACACCGATACCACCTTCACGTGCAATGGCAATTGCCATTTTCGCTTCGGTAACCGTATCCATAGCGGCCGTTACAAACGGAATTTTCAACTCAATGTTTTTAGAAAACTTTGTCGAGAGTTCGACAGTTTTAGGAAGCACTTCAGAGTAAGCGGGGATTAACAAAACGTCGTCATAAGTTAATCCATCCATTACAATCTTATCAGCAATAAATGACATAGGGCTATGCGTTTAAAATTTATTGCGTGCAAATATACGGTTTTTCTTGTTTAACCACACTATGTCTGCATAAAAAGCTTATAACAGTTCACTTTTTTTAAACCGTATAGCCTCAAAATCCCTTTATTTCCTTTCGAAATAGAAAGGAAGGAAACCAGTTGACGAGTTGACAAGGGAACAAGGGGCTGCGCAATGCTTCTATGCCGCATGGAACCTTGTCCCCTTGTCAACTTGTTTACTCGTCAACTTTCCCTCAAAACCGAAAAGAGAAGAGCAAATAAAAGTTCATATACCCCATAATCATCTGTGTAACAACACACTTGGTGTTCCATCATGATCAGTCGTTGTGAAACACGAGTTCAGTCCTAGTGGGAGGTACCTTCAGTCCTAGTGGGAGGCACCTTCAGTCGTAGTGGGAAATACCCTCAGTCCTGATGGGAAGTACCCTTGGTTTAGCATAGTAAATGAATCATTCCGTTGTTCATGCCCGAAAAGAGAAATTAATTCCACCAATAAGTTTATTTATTATAGGAATACGGAGCGTCTTCAGGCTTTACTCCCCTTTCTTTATCAGGAACACAATCCATGATTAGTTTAAGTTCACCGCCTTGCATTAGTTCTTCATGTTTCAGGAAATTATGGGAGAAATTCTTCCCATTCAGAGTTGCCGAACGAATATAGCAATTATCCTCCGACGCGTTTTCTGCATGAATTACAAACTGTTTTCCTCCGGGCAAGGAAAGAGTTGCCTTATTGAACAACGGACTTCCCAGTACATATTCGGAAGCACCGGGACATACGGGATAAAATCCCAATGCAGTGAATACATACCACGCCGAAGTCTGACCGTTATCCTCATCTCCGCAATAACCTTGCGGACCGGAGTTATACAGTTTGTTCAGCACATTGCGTGTATGGTATTGTGCTTTCCAAGGTTGACCTACATAATTATACAAGTAGATAGCATGTTGCACGGGTTGATTTCCATGGGCATACTGCCCCATATTGAGTGCCACCATCTCAGCTATCTCATGAATAACAAAACCATAAGTACCATAATTAAAGGTGTTAGGAGCCGTAAACATGGAATCAAGTCGTTCTGCCATTTGTTCATGACCACCCAGAAGCGTAGACAAACCTTCCGGATCATGGAATACACTCCAGGTCCAATGCCAGGAACAGCCTTCAGTGAAAGGTCCTCCCCACTCGGTGGCGTCAAAGTTATCACGCCACTTGCCATTGGCATCCCTTGCCCACATGAAACCTTTTTCGGGATAAAACAAATTGCGATAGTTCTGTGCCTTTTTATAATAGGCTTTCGCAATTTCCTGGTTTCCCGTAGCTTCTGCAAAACGTGCCAGACACCAGTCAGCATAAGCATATTCCAGAGTTTTGGCAGTCGCCTCGGGCACTTCAGGATAAGGCACATAACCTAAACGGTCGTATTCCTCATATCCGTCGCGTCCTACCGACGCTATCTCTCCGCGCGCCTGCGTCTGATGTAACATGGCTTCCAAAGCTTTGTCTTTATCAAATGTCCGTATCCCTTTCATCCAGGCATCGGTAAGCAAAGAAATTGAATTGTTTCCGATCATACAGCCACGATGTCCGGGACTGGCCCACTCTGGCATAAATCCACTTTCATCGTATGCATTCACTAAGGACTGCATGATTCGTCCGCTGACCTCGGGATATGCCAAAGTAAACAATGGATGTACCGCACGGAAAGTATCCCAGAATCCGTTATCAGTATACATATATCCGCCATGCAATTGTCCATCGTAAGGACTGTAATAAACAGGCTTGTTATCCGAATCAAATTCATAGAACTCACGCGGAAATAAAAGGGTACGGTATAAGCATGAATAGAATGTTTTCTGCTGCTCATGTGTCCCGCCTTCCACCTGGATACGTCCCAGTTGATCATTCCATATTTTTTTCGCTTCTGCTGAGACTTCTGCCAGTGAGCGCCCAGCCACTTCACGGTTGAAATTCAGACGTGCCTGATCGTGGCTAATAAAAGAGGAAGCTGTACGGACAGTCATTTTTTTGCCAGCTTCCAGTTGAAACTTAACGTACGCACAAGAATTTTCATCGGTGCCGGACTCGACAACGGGTTTATCAAATTCGATAATAAAGTAATTAGCAAAATTTTCAGGCACTCCACCATTATTATAATGAGTGATACCATAGATGCAGTTCTCTTCTTTGTTCCATACCACACTTCCACCATGTTGATAAGCATCCACCACAATATACTGCCCTTCTTCCGAAGGATATGTAATCTCAAAAACAGCTCCACGTGAAGTAGCAGACAATGCTGTACTGACTCCATTATCGAACTTTACCTGATAACAATCGGGAGCCGCTTTCTCATTCTCATGTGAAAAACGCATTCCACGTTTTTGATTATCCATAGTCAGTTCACCCCATACGGGCATAATGGAGAATGTTCCATAATCATTGATCCACGGACTGGGCTGGTGTGTCTGGCGAAAGCCTCTTATCAAGCTATCCTTATATGTGTACATCCAACCACTTCCATTTTCTCCTGTCTGCGGACTCCAGAAATTCATCCCCCAGGGTACAGCCACTGCCGGATAAGTATTGCCATGTGAGAACTCGAAAGTCGACTCAGTTCCCATCAGTGGATTCACCAAAGATACTAAAGACACCTGAGACTTATGTCCGCACGAAACGAGCAGAAGGCAAAGGTTGAAAAAGCAAATCAATTTCTTCATAAGCATTAATAGATTTTATTCAAATAATCCAGAGTTTGTTCAGGACGTCGACTCATGCGTAAACGCCAAACCAATTCCTGCATATTAATCGCCTCAAAACGGTCGTCCAATCGTTCGGCACACCGTTTGGCAGCTGAGGCTCCATAAGTATCGCCTTCAAAACGACTCCAAGCGTGCACACATACCACTGAGAAACTTTCTTCCTGTGCTTCCTCTTTCAGCTTCGAAGCTATAAAGTCGGGAGAACCTTCACGTTCATGTATTCTGTCCCAGAGAGAATATTTCACCGTAATAACCGGAATATCATATCCTGCCTTATTAGTCACCCAGAAGACTTCTCCCTCACCTCCGGCATACGGAGAATATTGCAAAACAACGATGCCTTCTAACTGGTCATTAGCGTCCACATAAACTTGATAGGCTTCTTTGGCCGCTTCCGACTTCACATCCATAGCCATTATTCCCAATAACTTGATCTGATATTGACGCATAGAAACCGCCAAGCGTTTTGCTGCCACTCTCAGATTGGTTTTCCGGTTATTATCCTGACTGTACGTATCCACATAATAATAGCCTCCACCCAGCATCTCCATAAGCGAGCAATTCTGTTTCTGCAAGCCCATCAGATTGTTGAACTGTACAGGAGCCATCATCGCCAACGTAGCAACCGGCAATCCAAAAGTCATCTTCACATCTTCTGCCTCCGGAACATCATAATACCGGGAAGCAAAATCCTGCATCATCCACTGAATGTTATCACCATCGGAAAGGAAAAAAGAAACAAAGTTTTTCTTTTTCTTGAAATCGATAGACCGGGGATCGAAAATCCGGGGCAATACCTGTTCCCGGCCTTTTTCATAAAGCAGGGACAGTAACGAATGATTATAGCTCCAGTCGCAGGGGATCATCGGATGTCCACTTTTGGATACACGGGCTACAAATTGATCTTCACTTACTCCTTGCTCCCAACCGTATACCGGAGCATTGGGTTCCAGCCAGGCAAGCACTTCTTCGAGTAATGAAATATTTTGTCCGGCCCCAGCATCTCCCAGTTCCTTGTTCAGGTTCAATACAAACAGATTGTTCTTGATGGCAAATTCGCGCAATTCTCCGGTTTGCACCGGCATTATGACCAGTGCCCTTTTACTGCATTTATTTCTGAATTCACGCCAAGCATCCACTGTAGTCTTTCGGGTGGCATCATATTTCATCTTATACCCCGCTTTCTCAAAATACTCCTTATCACGAATATCCACAATAATGGAATTGTAAACATGAGAAGCGACAGATGCCACTACACCACTTTCCGGATTATTCTTCACATCGGTCAATACATATCCATCGAACATTCCTTTTAACTGGACTTTTACACCATCCACAGAGGAGTATTCATTGCATGCCAGTTCAAGCCCATTCTGCATGCCTTGTTCATGTATCCCCATATCTTCCAAAGCCTGTCTGGAAAGTTTATAAGAAGTCTTTCCACCGTGGTCGCACAACCAGACTGCTATTTCACTCTTGCCTTTTTCTACCGCACGGTTCGTCAATCCCGCCAAGGACTGACACAAGAGATGGTATTGCAATCCGCGCATTTTATCTGTCTCGTCTACACTATTACGACTATCCACAGGGATTACACCCACACAACTCCAGTACTTCTTCGGCTTAGCCTTCATTCCGGGCATGTGATATTTTCCCTCATCTGCCACATATTCAGATATCCATGGACTTTCAGAGAAACGATAAGGAACACTACCAATCGCTTTCAGTCCAGCAAAAAGCAACAGGAAACCAATAATAAACTTCATGATTCAACTTAAAAAAATACCTATTGAAAACTGTTATCCTACCTACTAACTATAACTGTATCTCAAAAACCGGAGAATAATTATACTTAGCCTGTATACCTTCACCCAGATCTTTGGGCAGTGCACCGATACGGAAGAAGTACTTCTGTCCGGCTTTCAACTTCTTACCTTCGTCAGAGTTCAAGTCCAATGTCAATGTAAAGACTTTATTCGCATTCCGGCTATTATTCTCAAAATTGATATCATCGCCTTCAATATTAGCCGTTACATGTGCCAGATTGAAAGAGTTGGACGGATTCTGATCCGATTGAGCAAACAGGGCCACCTTTTCGGCTTTACCTGTTCTGTGACCATACTGTAATTTAAAGGTGGCAACAATAGCGTTATTCTCTTTCTTCACAATGGGCTCTTTGATACGGATATTCGGAATCACCCTGAAATCAAGCCTATTTTCTCCTTTGTCGAAACGATATCCTTTAATCGTATCCAGCTTCACAAAGTTACCATTATTCATAATGACATCATAAGTACCGGAGAAAACAAGATTGTTTCTGTATTCCCCATTCAGCATGAGCTTCCATTGCTGTACCTTGCGGATAGCATATCCATACTCTATAACCTGCACACAAGCTGCATCACCACTGGTACCAATTTCCTGCTGGATCAACTCTTCTGTTTCGGCATCAATTACCGCACCATATACTTGTGCATCCGGACCATCAAAATTATCCAGCTCGCAGCTTACCATGAAAACCGCTGCACTGATTCCGGCTATTATATATTTAATCTTTCTCATATTCTGTACTAATTTAAAAGTTAAGGATTCTGAATCATTTGGTTAATGGCATTGCGTGGTACATCTTCATAGTATTCGGAGATTGAATAGCTATTGGGACCATTCAGGCTTGCTCCCATAGTGGTTTTACGCACAAATATCAGGGAAGGATTCGTATCACGCAAATCAAGCATAGGCACCAGAATGTCATGAGAGAAATTATTCATCAACGTATGCAGCACTCTCCAACGACGCAAATCCCAGATACGGATATTCTCAAAAGCGAGTTCCACAAAACGTTCGTTTCTCACATTCTCTCTTGTTAATTCTATTTCATTGGTATGTGCGGCTCTCTTACGAATATCATTCAACGCTTTTGCTGCAATAGTCTTATCCCCCAACCCGCTTTCGCAGACTGCTTCAGCATAATTCAACAACACTTCCGCATAGCGGAATACGATATAATCCAACGTCGTCTTATGATATTGCGCCGGCATACTTTCACTGATCATCTTTCTCATGAGGAAACCAGACATGGAATGAGTTCCGTCTCCTGGCCAAAAACCGGACACCTGATGCTTTTCACCTCCTAAAGAATAGTAAGTCTTACCGTCTTTTCCGGTCACTGTAGTTGGAACACGATACAGTTCTGTTCCATCCGGTTGAATCACACCGCCTTGCATCACAATCTTAGTCCCTTTCCATTCGGTACCGGGAAGTATGATGGAAGCCCACAGACGAGCATCCTTCGCTTTTTTCTCATCTCCATAAGCGATGCCATTAAACAAATCATAAGGGGTATCCTTATTTACTTTGATATAATCAGTATAACCAGTATCAAAACCTGCATTGGAATAATTGTCATTGACACGAGTCTTGACCTTTGCATCCGAACGGATACCCGGCAGGTCCGTATAATCTTCATAAGCATCTACCAAATTAAGAGCTGGAGACATTTTACCCTGTCCCTGTGTCTGGTAAGGCTCGATAAAGTAATTTAAACTACTGGCAAACTCAGATCCTTCTTTTACAATACCTTTAATAAAAATAGCCTCTCCGTCTGTTTGGTTCGGATTAACAAAGATACTACGATAGTTCTCCTCCGCTTCCTTCGGACTGGCAGGATTCGGTTTATACAGTTTATGGTTCGATTCTGTCATAATAGTCAGGGAAGCATCAATGCAATGTTGGTAGAAATAGGCTGCATTTTCAGGTTTCATTCCGGCTAAGCCTTTTGTCACAGCCTCTCCTTCCATCGGTGCCAGTTCTCCGAATTTGGCAATAGAAGCAGCATACAAAGCGGCACGAGATTTTAAAGCCAATGCCGCCCATCTGGTTGCCCGTCTGTCCGAACGTTCTTTAGGAAGTTGTGCGGCTGCAAGATCACATTGCTGCATTACATAATCCCATGTATCATACTCTGTGCTACGTGGAACCACCAAAGCTCCCGGATTGGCCGGATCATACTCCTGCAATTCCTTGATCAGCGGTACTCCACCAAATTTTTCTGCCAGGTAGAAATATACATAAGCAGTCATGAAAGCAGCCTCTCCTTCCAGTTCTTTCTTTTCACTGTCACGAATATCCAGTGTAGGAATGATGCTTTTCAGCAAGTTAATATTACGAAGCGTTTCATAGCCATGATTAAAATAATCCGCACGAATAACGTATCCCGGTGACTGCTCCCCCCACTGACTTTGTACAGCTTCCTCACAGATATTGGCATACCATAATAAACCAATATTCCCTGTCGGATTATTGAAACCTCCTTCTCCGCTGGTACCCGGCATAAACATGTAATCTTCAATAGGCAAATCGCGATAAATAGTTGCCATAAAAGCTTTTGCCCCATTAGGGTTATTAAACAGCTCATTGGGAGTGATCTTGTTATTAGGCTCAATGTCCAGCAAGTCCGTACATGCCGTAAACACAGCTGATAGACCGATAACCAAATAATATTTTATATTTTTCATATCTAACGTTTTTTATATTAGAAGCTAACATTTACACCGAAGTTGATAGAAGACGATAACGGATAATTCATCATACGATTATCCTGACCGGCTGTTTTCTCCGGATCCAGTTTCAAATCCTTCTTCAAATAAGAGTCACAGAATGTGAAGATATTATAAGCATTTACATAAACACGCAGGTTTTGCAAGCCTACATGACTGGCCCAACGTTGAGGTAACGTATAGCCGACTTCAAGACTTTTCAAACGAAGATAGCTTCCATCCACCGTATTGCGGTCTGTCTCCTGTGCATTGTTCCCCATCGGATTGTAGTTGGCCACGCGGGCTGCCGGGAATCTTCCCGGAGTCCAGTTGCTGTTTGCATCAAACGGATCTTCACGATGCCATCTGTCATACAGATAAGCAGATGAATTACCTTCCCAAGGTGCATAATTGCGCAGGTTGTCGGGGATCTGGATAGAATAACAGGCTGCTCCTTGGAATAGAGCCATGAAATCGAACCATTTCCATTCAGCTGTCAGAGTGACGCCATAATTCAGAGCCGGCATATTCAATCCATAATATTTAGGCTTCATGTCATTGCCATCAATGTATCCATCACCATTTACATCTTGCAGGTAATAGTCTCCCGGAAGAATCATGGTATTACCTCTATCACCGCTTTGCACAGGTGCATTATAAATCTGATCATAGTTCTGAAATTGCCCAGCTGTTGTATATCCCCAGCCGATACCACTCCAACGTCCTTCGGTAGCGGATTTCCAAACATCCCAACTACTCTCGTATTCACCATGTATCTGGCGGGTCATCTTACTGCGGGCAAAGTTGAAGTTTCCTTGTACACCGTATGAAACCTGACCGATTTTGTTCCGGTGCCCCAAAGTAAACTCAATACCTTCGGTACGGTCGGCATTCAGATTCTCTTCCGGCAGGGAAGCTCCAAATGTATTGGTCAGTTGGCTGCCTCTGGTAGCCAGCAGCCCATCTCTGTCACGACGATAAACATCAAATGTGAAGTCTAACAAGCCGTCCCACAAAGTTATATCCACACCAAGGTCATAAGTACGTGTCGTAATCCAGGTCAGGTTCTTATTAATAAGTGCCGGAGTCAGTACTCCATTGGTTTGTGTACCGTCAACGAACTCGTACCCCTTTGATCCCATTGTAAAGCCTTCTATGAACTGGAATTCATTACCGGCATCAATACCAGTCTCTCCATAGCTGGCTCTTAACTTCAAGTTACTGACAAACGATATATTATCCTTAATAAAGGATTCCTCGGACATTCTCCAGCCTGCACTGACAACCGGGAAAAATCCCCAACGACTCCCCGGAGCATAACGATAAGAACCATTATAACGGAAAGCACCTTCCAACAGATATTTGCCTTGGTAGTCATAATTTAGACGCCCCAGATAAGAGATGTTTGCCGTCTCTCCATAGCCGCCAGAATTCTGGATATTCGTTTGAGAACCTAAGTCAAGAATAGGTTTAGAATAAATCTCATACTCGCGGGTAGCAGAAACATTATCATTCCAGCCATGATTCATTTCGTACATAGCCATCAAAGAAATGTTATGGTCGCGCGCAATAGTAGTACTATAAGACAATTGTGCCTGAATATTAAGATTATTACCATTATTCATATTCACATACAAACTGCTCGGGTCATTAATTGTCTTTGATACATCATACGATTCATTCTGCGAATTATAACTGTACAACTGGTAGAGTTTTCTCTCATGCGAAGTACGGTTATCACTGGCATCATACGAAGTCATTAATTTAGCTTTCAATCCCTTTACCCAAGGAACATCATAGGTCAATGTGGCAGTTGACTGTAAACTGCGTCCTCTACTGGTATTCATACCGGTGAGATCACCATTCATTGCTGCCACTGGATTGTCCAGGAAAGGATAAGCTGCATTGTAGTATTCGGAATTGTTATTGGCATACACTCCGGATGTCGGTCTCATCAATGTAGATTTGAACAGTAAGTCAAAGACTCCTTGGATAGGAGCATTCGTCACGTCATATCTTCCGGAAACATTAACTTCCGCTTTGAGATACTTAGACAACTGGGCTGTAAAATTACTACGCATAGTATATCTTTCGTAATTGAAATCGCCTCCTCGTGTCAAGTCACCATCGTGAGCATAACCGAAACTGGCATAATAGGTCATCTTATCACTACCACCTTCGACAGAAAGAGTATGCTGCTGGCTACCTGCACTTTTTTTGAATACAGCATCCAACCAGTCGGTACTTTCATAGCCGGGACCACCGGCCTGCCATTTGGCAAGTTCTTCAGGAGTGGTAGTAGGGCCGGTACCCGCATTCATTGACAATTCATTGGAAATCTCCGCATATTGGGCAGCATTCATAACCTTCATCATGGAAGTGGGGAAAATAGCTGTGAATGAACCGTTGTAATTAAAACGGGCTTTACCTTTTCTTCCTTTTTTGGTGGTAATAATCACAACTCCATTGGCGGCATTCATACCATAGATTGCCGCAGCACCATCTTTAAGTACAGAAATATTTTCAATATCTTCCGGATTCAAGCGCTGAAATTCAGAACCACCGTCGCCACTATCGCGGACAACACCATCGATTACATACAGCGGACTACCAAAGCCACGAATTTGTACCATAGAACTGAACGAACCTGGTTGACCGTCCTGTTGACGGATCTGTACACCGGCAATCTTTCCCTGTAAGCTCTGAGCCACACTCGTGCTTTTGGTTGTCAGCACTTTGTCACCACTAAGAGTAGAAATAGCCCCAGTCAGTGTCTGTTTCTTCTGAGTGCCATATCCCACAACTACTACTTCGCCCAAAACGGCTTCATCTTCCTTTAATACCACTCTTACTGAATTTTCGGCTCCTACTTTGACTTCCTGAGTCTGAAAGCCAATATAAGATATCTGAAGAACAGCGTTCTTCTCAAGATTTTGCAGCACAAATTCACCCGACATATCTGCCACGGCATTTTTATTATTGGCTCCTTTCACTACAACGGTCGCACCAACCAGCGGATTCCCTTCCTGGTCTATCACCTGTCCTTTAAACTGTGCATGTTGCGCATATACCATTGTGGTACAGAGTAACATGATGCATCCCAACAAGGTGCGTGCTAAATGATTCATGTGTTTTATCATATAAAAAAAGATTTTTAACTTTACAATTACATAAAAGATTTCTAAATGTTACGTTTCCAACTGTTCTCAGTGGATACATTCTTTGGATCATTTAATCTTTTCTTTTAACATAGGCATTTTCTTTTAGGGGTTAACATTCTTATTTTATTGTTACGTAACGAAAGTCATGTTTATCTGCCTCCTGAAGTACCGGGGCTTCCAGACGATTGTCAATAATACGATCCCAGTACGGACTCAGATCCAACGTTTTTCCCTCTTCCACCACAAACTCTTTAATTTCGATTTCTCTCTTTTCGGAAGTGGAAAGTCCTGCAGGTTCCGATATCACTTTATTGAAACTGATCCGCTCTTTACCATATTTCTTCGTTATTTTGAAAGTGATGGATTTCTTCTGAGGATCAGCAGTTACTACTCCCCAAAAGTTAGGATAAAACAGAGGGATGCTGATTACTTTATCATCGGCCACTACAGGAGCCAGACGCAATTCTTTTCGGGGAATGTTAACGCCAGCACCAGCCAATACATCTGTAGAGAACCAAGTTACCGGAGCTGTCATATAAGTAATGTCACTGGGATTCCACAAGTTTTGAGTCCATGTCCAGCCTTTACGCAGATGTACTAATTGGATGTGCTTCATAATATCCATGGCATCTTCATAAAATCCCGCCTGCATACCGGCTAAAGCAGTATAGCTTTCCAGATAGAAGGGCCAGCATTGTGATCCCCTATTATCAATACCTCGGTTCAGATTGATATCCCACACTTTATTAGCGTAATAATCAGGAGACTTGGAAAGAGAAATCTTGCATTGAGATATCATAGATGCCTTCACTATATCCATAGGATATACGTCTCCCCATCCGCAGTAACGGCTCAGGAACTGGCCTGCCAACTGTCCCGTAAACAATACATTATCCAGTCTTTTGGAACCATCCGGTTCACAGCCGTAGGCAAAGAAACGTCCATTCCACAACTTCTCAAGAGCCTCTTTCTGAGAGGTAGCAAACTGTTGTTGCGCCTGTTTCACGATGCTTTCATCTCCAATAGCTTTTCCTATAGCTTCGTAAGCCTTGAGTGTAGTCAGCCATACACCTGCATAGTAAGAGTACAAAGGAGGATGAGTAAAATCATCATACGTAGTAGGGCCTACAGGAATTGTACTGCCTTGAGGCATACGACTATATAAGAATTTCATGGCTCTTTTAAGTCCCGTAAGATGTGCTTTCAAGTACTCTGTATCACCAGTCTGCTCATAGTCTTTGACAAGTTGTATGATCCAGCCGGAAGCATTATCCAACATCCAACCCTTTTCCGTTGGTACACGGCCACCTACGGTACCCATACCTACATAGTAATGTCCGATGAAATGAAGTATATAACCTTCCGGATCCATTGCATCTGCAAAAATATCCATCTCCGAACGATCCAGTTGAGTGAAAAATTTCTGGTAAAAAGGATGTGAACTCAAACGCTGATCCATTGTTCCGGCAAAGCCGCCCATAGCTCCTTCATTAACCATAACATCACCTCCTTTAGTAAGCACCATATTGGTATAAATGACATATCCACTATTAATAAGCTTAAACTTATACCAGTCAGGAAGGCTACTCTCAAGAACCGGGATTTGCCACTCCGTAGTCTGTCGGGCAATTCTTGCCCTATTGGATACAGCATAGCTCACCATAGAATTCATACAATTAAAATAATTATGATAGTATTTATTGTAGTCAGCCCCACAAGGCCAGTAGCTACCGATAGGAAGGGCTGCCGCATCAATCTGCAGTTCAGGAGCATACCATGCCAGCATAAAACGAATTGTTTTCTTTTGACCTGCTTTCAACTGTGTCTTAACAGCCAGTGCAGAAGCAGAAGAAGTTTGAGATTGCTCCGTCAGTACATTTTTGGTTAGTGAAGAAGTGAATTCTCCATTATTTCTAAACTGATCCCATGCTTCAGAATTCGAACGATAAGTTGGAAGATAAGATACATTCTTTTCTTCTTCCACTGCAATCACCACTTGATTCACATAGTTCTGAAAAGTCAATTTGCGAGGTTGCAAGCTATCTGCAGCATATTGTATCAACCCTTTCAGGCTTCCCATCTGATAAGGTTCTACATAGGTTTTAGCCTTCTCACGCAACGGCCAGTTTTCTCCATTATTTATATTAGCTCTACCTTCACTCAATAGCTGGCCATTGTCAAAACCTTCCAAGCTCTTCGGATCATTAAACAATCCGATAAAATCTTCCCAGGAAAACGCTAATGCAGCTTCCATGTCCTCCTGAGATATGAGATCAACCTCAAACCATACTACCGGCAAAGAGGAATCTTTCACATTGTGCGGCACCAATCCTGAATAGGCACGAATTACAGGGGTTACTTTCAAATTATTATCCGCATAACTTAATTCTGCTGTAGGAAATAATCCTTTATATTGAGTATGTTCTACTCCTTTCATTCCATACAAAACATGATTATCCCTAACCAGACGAACAGCTTCTTTTTCATTTCCCTTCCGTGTCCATAAAGAGAAGAATGAATGCTCCGAACGTTTAATAGGAGTATGAATATTATTCATTCCTATCCTGGTGAATTTGCCACTTGGAGCGAAATTTATATTGCCTACTCCAATACCACCCAAGGGCACTCCGCTTACGTCTTCATGATCTTTTAATGAAAGGTAAGTATAGTTGGTTTCTCCACCTAAAACTCCACTTTGAAGACTGAATTTGGTATTGGCTTCATCGACACCATAATTGTTCTGATTTTCTTCTTGTCCATACAGTGCAAATATTCCTGCAAGACAAAAGGCTAAAGAGACAAAGGTTCTTTTACTCATACATGTGTTTTTTAAGATTAATAATAGAAGTTATGAATCTACTTCTGCTTTCGTTAGCGTTCGAGTGCAAAAATAGATGCTGATAGATTACAATAGCGGTTACATTGGGGTTAATCGAGGGTTAATTTTGAGAGGTATTTTATTAATTACCCGATTAATTTAAGAAAATCTATGCTCTATGGCATAAAGTTACAGACATAAAAAGATTACCTCTAAATATAGAGACTTATAAATTGGAAACAGTCCTTTTTTTCTGATTATTGAAAACTTGTCCTTAAGTCATTGTGTATGATATCAGAGTAAGAATAGGAATAGTTATTACCCATACTTTTATTATATTCTGCAATATACAGATAATATTTCTTCATAGCCTGATCTTCCTTCTTCAGCTTATGGCAGGCATTCAGCATGTACCACAAAGCTGTATCATTCAAAGAATCTACTCTCAGCCAGATTTCAGCCAATTGAGCAACCTGCTCATACGCAGCTTTCATATATAGATTATTCAACTCAATCGTCAACATCTCATGCAATTCATATTCTTGTTCGCTCTTAAAGGAATCAAACATAGAGTCGTCAATAGACTTTAAAAATTTCCCTCGCGACAAAATTCCGATCAGTGATTGGCTGACTTCCTGAGATGCATCACTTTGCCGGATTTTATTCATTTGTTCAAGATATTGTTGATAATCGCAATAGAAAGTCTCCGACAATTGGATAGAATAGCGACTATTAGTATACACCAATTCAATACCTTCTAGATCATCCAGTATTTTTCTTAATCGGTTTATTGTAACGCCCTTCAGATTTTTGGCACTACTCAATTCTTTTTCTGGCCATAACAACCCATAGATATAATTCGAGGTAATACCTTCCTTATTACCTAAACCATTCAGAAAAGTAAGTAAGAACAGTTGCTTTATCTTGGAACTAAACAAATGAGTGATATCTCTTCCTTTTTTATCTATTATAGTGAATTCCCCAAACAGATACAAAGCATTTGCCTGTGGTGACTTTTTATTTTCAACCTGAGTGAAAGTTTCACGAACAAGTGTGACTTTAGGTATCGGTTGTTTCTCCTTCTTCCTTTTCAAGTAATACGTAATGCCAACAATCAATATCAGTACAACAACCATTACAAAAATAACAGCACGCAAAGAAAGTCCTTCTTCAACAGCATATAAAAACAATGCGCTCTCTGCAATGGCAGGTGCCGACAATGAATAAAAACGTGTAACAGAAGATTCTCCGCCACGTTCATTAAATTCTTGCGTACAACAATAAAACTCCTTTGTTTCTTTATTATAATAAAGATTTGCATTAGATAAAATAGCCTTCGACTCCATAGGAATAGAATTACCTAATACCTCATAGGAATCATTCTGCAACGAGAACTTATAAAGCTGCAAATGGGAAGAAGCTTCCTGCATAGGATAACACAACGTATAGAAAGAAGCTCCATCATCAGATAAAAGAAGGTTTCTTACCGGAACAATCTGAGCTCCATCATAAGAGAAGTCCCTCACTTTCTGCACGGTTGAATCTTTCAGATTTATCTTATAAAGATCATAATAGTATATTTTCCCGATACTCTGATCCCCACTACTATTCCCAGTACCACCAAACAAAAGCAACTCATTAGCATTCAATGCTCCCATAGAAGAGAAAAAACGAGGAGCTACAAAATCACCTTTCAATTTAATAGTATTCCATGACTTTTGATCCAAATCATATACTTCCAATGTATTGGTATATTTGCGTGAGCCAAAACCTCCAAAAATATAGAACTTATTACGAATAGTATCCAGATAAGAAGAATGGTGGTGTCGCTGTGAAGGCAAAAATTTATCATCAACCTTTTCCACTTCTCCTGTAAGTACATTCAAAGCACAAATGGTACAAACATCTGCATGATTATCCACTTCATAGATATAAACAGAACGAGAATCCGGATAGAAAAAGTTTGTTCCCAAATACATCTTCATCGGCAGGGGTTGATGCTTATACCCTTCCCAAATATTACGGCGGATATCCAGAGTATATAAAGAATCGCTGTTAAAATAGACAAAATTGCCAGAATTGAAATCATAATTATACCCCGCCGTACTCTCAGAAGCCTGTGAATGAAGCAAATTCCAATAATAGGATTTATTTATTAACCAGATTGGGTTAATTGCTTTTCCTCTGATCTTTCCTTGTTTGTCATGAACAAGAATACCGGAACTTTCATTCAAAGGAAAATTGATTTGTTGATTCATGTCGGAGATTACTAAATTCCGGATTGCAAAAGAAGGTATTTCTTCAGAAAACTTACTACTTCCGAACATGATGGTAGGAGTCAATTCCCCGGATAAGCCTAATTTTCCTGATTGATATTGTCGCTTATCAATAGTAAGGCATACAGAATCTTCTTTTAAAAAAAAGGAGATTTCTATGGGTATCCAACGCCGAGGACCAAGTTTTTTATTACATAGAGTATCTACAATAAGACATTCTTTTGCCTCAATATTAAATTTCAGATAACTCCGTTCGTCATTGTCATAAGAGAAAACAAAACTATAAATATCTGCATTTTCACGTTTCAGATCCTTTAATCGAAATATATAACCGAAAGATCCATAATCCTGAATAGCCAAATCATAAGATATAGAGAAATGACCTTTAAAAGTCAAAGGATTTTCATCAAAAACAGAATAGCTTGTCTTTTGTATAGTTTCAGATTCATAAGTATTAAATTCAAGACCTTGAGCATTAGCTCGCAAGCATAAAAAGCAAAGTAGCAATATGAAAGATCCTATATATCTCATTATCATTTCCTTGTCATGTAGTTACTTATTTATTAACCAGACAAATATATAACTTAAAAACCGGACTCATGAAACATAAGCCCGGTTTTAACAAAAATGCATTCCTATCTTTAATTCGCCATCTCAGAAATAAACTTAATGCGAACCAACCTTACTTCTTCTTCCGTGAAATCATCACCCAGTTCATCAAGTGCGTCATCTATCTTGTCAGTAGTAGATTCCTTGAAATAATCATAGATATCCAACATGTGGTCTTCGTCCATAATCTCATCCAGGAAGTAATCAATATTCAACTTTGTACCAGAATAAACGATTGCCTCGATTTCGTCCAGTAAATCTCCAAACTCAATGCCTTTGGAAAGTGCGATATCATCCAATGCCACCTTACGGTCTACAGCCTGAATAATAGCCACTTTCATCTTGGATTTATTAGCAACCGTACGAACACGTAAGTCTTCAGGGCGTTCGATTTCATTCTCTTCACAGTGACGCTTTATCAGCTTGCAAAACTCCTCACCGTAGCGTTTAGCCTTACCTGCACCTACACCGGGAATGTTTTGCAATTCATCCAGTGTCACCGGATAAATGGTTGCCATGGCTTCCAATGAAGGATCCTGGAAAATTACATAAGGTGGTACTTCCAGTTTCTTGGAAAGCTTCTTACGCAAATCCTTCAGCATGGAATAAAGAGCCGGATCGACAGCGCAAGAGCCACCGCCCCTTGCCGGAGCTTCTTCTTCCACTTCTTCGAAATCATTATCTTCGGTTATCTTGAACGATTTAGGATGTTTCAGGAACTTCTTTCCTTCATCCGTTACTTTCAGCAAACCGTAATTTTCCACATCTTTACTCAAGTAACCAGCAATGAGTGCCTGGCGAATGACAGCATTCCATGTTCTGTCTTCTTCTCCCATGCCGGAGCCGAAAGCTTCCAGGTCTTCATGCAGATGCGCCTGCACTTCGGTAGTTTCACGTCCTTGTATAATGTCGATGATATAATCTGCCTTAAAATTTTCTTTCACCGCGAGAATAGCCTCTATCACGGTACACAATAATTCTTGAGCCTCCACTTGTTTTTTCGGGTTTAAACAGTTGTCACAATTTCCACAGTTCTCTTCCATATACTCTTCACCGAAGTAATGCAACAGCGTCTTTCGGCGACATACGGAAGATTCGGCATAAGCAGCGGTTTCCAGCAGAAGCTGTTTACCGATTTCCTGCTCTGCCACAGGTTTACCTTGCATGAACTTTTCAAGTTTCTGCAAGTCTTTATTGGTATAAAAGGTAATACACTGTCCTTCGCCTCCATCTCTTCCGGCACGTCCTGTTTCCTGATAATATCCTTCCAGACTTTTCGGGATATCATAATGAATAACATAACGCACATCAGGCTTGTCAATACCCATACCAAAAGCAATGGTAGCTACAATCACATCTATTTTCTCCATCAAGAAGTCGTCTTGATTTTGCGTGCGTGTTGCAGAATCCATTCCTGCATGGTATGCGCGGGCATTGATACCATTCGCCTGTAGAATCTCAGCAAGTTCCTCTACCTTTTTCCGACTCAGGCAATAAATAATGCCCGACTTTTCCGAATTATTCTTGATGAACTTGATGATATCTCTATCTATGTTATTGGTCTTGGGACGTACCTCATAATAGAGGTTCGGACGATTGAACGACGACTTGAACACTTCGGCATCAATCATACCCAGATTCTTCTGGATATCATGTTGCACTTTAGGGGTCGCAGTCGCAGTCAGAGCAATCACCGGAGCTTTTCCGATTTCATTGATAATAGGGCGGATACGGCGATATTCCGGACGGAAGTCATGTCCCCATTCAGAGATACAGTGGGCTTCGTCTACAGCATAGAAGGAAATCTTCACTGTCTTCAGAAACTCTACATTTTCCTCTTTCGTCAGCGATTCGGGAGCTACATACAGTAACTTTGTCTTACCGCTGAGGATGTCAGACTTCACCTGATCTATCGCACCTTTATTAAGAGAAGAGTTGATAAAATGGGCAATACCATCTTCTTCACTGAAGTTACGCATCGCATCGACTTGGTTCTTCATTAAGGCAATCAACGGAGAAATCACAATACCCGTACCTTCCATCATTAATGACGGTAACTGGTAGCATAGTGATTTTCCTCCACCTGTAGGCATCAGTACGAATGTATCGTTACCTGCCAACAGATTTTGTATGATAGCCTCCTGATTTCCTTTAAATGTGTCAAATCCGAAGTACTTCTTCAGCTGGTCTGTCAAATTAATCTTCTTCCCTGCCATGATTCATTAGGTTGTTTTTTGAGTGATTGTTTAACATCTCGGTTAGCTATTCTTTTTGTAAGAACTCTAACAAAGTTATAAACAACTTCTTAAATTTCAAGCATAATCCAATGAATATTTTTCAATAAAAAACAAAATAGTCGGTTTCGTATACCCTTACCATTTGATTTTAAGCAGTTTGCAGTTTTGCAATGTTTGCTTTTTCAAGCTGGTGTTTAGCATAATCCAACGTCACTTCAAAGTGATCCTTGTGTTCGGACGGGATTTCGAACATAGCATCCATCATGATGGTTTCCACAATGGATCGCAATCCACGAGCTCCCAACTTGTATTCCACAGCTTTATCTACGATGTACTCAAAGACAGTAGCTTCGAATGTCAGTTCCACATTGTCCATCTCAAACAGTTTAACATATTGTTTGATAATGGAATTCTTAGGTTCAGTCAGGATAGAGCGCAAAGCGGCACGATCCAACGGATTCAAATAAGTCAGCACCGGCAGACGACCGATGATTTCAGGTATCAGACCGAATGACTTTAAATCCTGAGGCGCAATATATTGCATCATATTGCTTTTATCAATTACCGCAGTGTTACGCACTGCACTATACCCCACCACATGTGTATTCAGACGCTGGGCAATTTTCTTCTCAATGCCATCGAATGCTCCACCGCAAATAAAAAGAATGTTCTTTGTGTTCACCGGAATCATCTTCTGATCAGGATGCTTGCGTCCTCCCTGAGGCGGAACGTTCACAACAGAACCTTCCAACAATTTCAGTAAACCTTGTTGAACACCCTCTCCGCTTACATCACGTGTAATGGAAGGATTATCTCCCTTACGGGCAATCTTATCAATTTCATCAATGAACACAATACCCTGCTCAGCTTCGGGAACATTGTAATCTGCCACCTGAAGCAGGCGGGTCAGAATACTTTCAATGTCTTCACCCACGTATCCAGCCTCAGTAAGCACCGTAGCATCTACAATAGTAAAAGGTACGTGAAGCAATTTAGCAATGGTACGTGCAAGCAATGTCTTTCCCGTTCCGGTGCTACCTACCATGATGATATTAGACTTTTCAATTTCCACATCATCACCGCCGTCTTTTTGCAACAGGCGTTTATAGTGATTGTATACCGACACGGAAAGGAAGCGTTTTGCATCATCCTGTCCAATGACGTATTGATCAAGGAATTCTTTTATTTCTAAAGGTTTCGGAAGTTCTCTCAGGTTCAGTTTCGTTGCAGCGCCACTCCTTTTTGCTCCACTCAGCGCCTCCTGAGTGATCTCATAGGCCTGAGTGGCACAACTATCACAAATGTAGCCGTTCATTCCCGTAATCAGAAATCCGACTTCATCTTCCGTACGCCCACAGAAACTACACCTATTTTTGTTTCTTTTTGAGTCTGCCATATTTATTTTTTAATCAACACTTCATCTACCATGCCATACTCCTTGGCTTCCTGTGCCGTCATCCAGTAGTCACGATCAGAGTCTGCCCAAACTTTATCGAAAGGAGTATGAGAGTGATCAGCAATAATAGTATACAGTTCCTTTTTCAGCTTCTGAATTTCACGTGCCGTGATTTCAATATCCGAAGCCTGTCCCTGTGCACCACCCATTGGCTGATGTATCATTACACGAGAGTGAGTCAACGCCGAACGCTTGCCTTCTGCACCTGCCACCAGCAACACCGCAGCCATACTTGCTGCCATACCTGTACAGATAGTAGCCACATCGCTCGTGATAAACTGCATTGTATCATAGATACCCAATCCCGCATATACGGAGCCACCCGGTGAATTAATATAAATAGAGATATCTTTACCCGGTTCTACCGAATCCAGATACAGTAACTGCGCCTGTAAAGTATTAGCGGTATAATCGTCAACCTGTGTACCAAGGAAAATGATGCGATCCATCATCAAACGGGAGAAAACGTCCAACTGGGTTACATTGAGTTGACGTTCTTCCAGGATATAAGGATTTAAATACCCGGCTTGTGATTTAATCACATCGTCCAGCACCAAGCTATTCATACCTAAATGCTTGGTAGCGTATTTTCTAAAATCATCCATATTACTTTCTTTTTTAGGTTTAGTAAATTGAAATGCAAAGAAACAAAAAAGAACACAGAGACACAAAAAAACACAGAGTTATATGATATAAGACTCTGTGTTTCTTAATGTTTTTAAACTGTTTTCAGAATAAAAAAGCTTATTCAAACATCTTATTGAATTCTTCTGCAGAAATTGTTTTGTTTTCCAGCGTCACCTGAGACTTCAAAGCAGAAGCCAATTTAGTTTCAACAACGCGGTTTACCAAACCTTCAACGCTTTCTTTCTTCTTCAGCATTTCTTTTGCATAGTTTTCCAGAAGATCTTCAGGAACACTCATCATACCATATTGTGCAAACTGTGCACGGGTAGCTTCCTTAGCCATATTGACTACATCTTCCTGTTCAACCTTGATATCGTTAGCTTTCACCAACTGTTCCTTGATCAGGTGCCATGTCAGTTCTTCGATACTCTTATCATAGTTGTCTTCTACAAATTTCTCGTCTTTGTCCTGGTTGTTCATGCGCATGATGCGTTTCAGCAATGCATCCGGGAATTCCAACTTGCCAACTTTCTCCATCAACATCTTACGAGCGTCAATCAGAAATTTATAATCAGTGTCTGCTACAAACTGATTAGCAATTACCTCTTTTACTTTAGCACGGAATTCTTCTTCAGTCTTCACAACATCTTTACCACATACCTGATCGAAAATTTCCTGAGTCAGTTCACCGGCTACAAAACGAGTCACTTCTTCTACCTGATAGCTGAAGTTAGATTTCATTTCAGCGGCTTCTTCTTTATCGATCTTCAACAAAGAAGACAGTTCAGTTGCATTACCATCCCATGCAGTATAAGGATTGAATACGAGTACATCATTTACTTTTGCATTGGCAAAGATAGCTTTTTGCTCATCGTTCTTCATATAAGACGGCATCATTACAGCAGCTTCTACCTGAATGCCACCTTCTTTGGTATTGCCGTTTTCATCCAATTCAGCCAGCAATCCCTTCAGCATATCGTTATCTTCGTAAACGTCCACTTGTTCGTACTTACCATTACGTTGTGTGTAAGCCTTCACCTGATTGTTTACCATATCTTCGGTAACGTCAATCAAATAATAGTCAACTTTATCTTTAGTGCTTACTTCAGCTTTGAATTCAGGTGCCAGAGCAATATCGAAAAGGAATTCGAATTCTTCCATAGTATCGAAGTCGATATCCGGTTGCTTATCTTCATTTGGCAGCGGTTCGCCGAGAATAGATACATTATTATCTTGAATATACTTATATACAGCTTCTGAAAGTGCCTTGTTTACTTCTTCAGCAATAACTGATTTACCATACATTTTCTTCACCAGACTCATCGGAACCATCCCCGGACGGAACCCCGGAACCTGAGCTTTCTGACGAAGTTTTTTCAATGATTTATCAACTTTTTCCTGATAATCGGCTTTCTCAAGCTTCACAGTAAGCAGAGCGCTTACTTTGTCAATGTTTTGTAATGAAACGTTCATTCTGACAATTATTTATTTGATTTATACTTTATTCCAATCTCAAACGAGGGTGCAAAATTAGCGTTATTCTTTCAATTATCAAAAAAACATTGCTGAATTATTTCTTTATAACAAAAGGAGAGATTAGTTATCACTAAATCATACTCTCTGTATTGTTTAATGAAAACATTATTATGATTATTCTCCATAAGCTACAGATCGTAATTAGATAAGGCATTTAGCTTCAGAATCGAAAGAAAAAGCAAAAAAAACAGAAAGAAAATATGGAAATTCCGAAATAATTATGTTTCTTTGTTGCGGAATGGTAATACATTAGTTCTTAGATTTTCAGTACATGGTTTTTACTTCCGTTTTTCATGAAACGCTTTTGTAAACTCTCTGTTGTTGTGATCCTTTTATTATAGTTACCCTTCCAAGAGAGTTTTATTCATTTATTTATTTTACATTTTCATTATGAACATTTACGTAGGAAACCTTAACTACAAAGTTAGGGAATCAGACCTCCAAAAGGTCATGGAAGATTACGGTGCTGTAACCGCAGTCAAATTTATTAAAGATCGCGAAACCGGTCGTTTCAGAGGTATCGCATTTGTAGAAATGGAAGATGCAGCAGCTGCAGCTAAAGCTATTGAAGAACTCGATGGAGCCGAATATTTTGGCCGTAACATGGTAGTGAAAGAAGCAAGACCTCCGAAATACTAATTATACAGGAGAAAAGAAAACAAGTCCGCCTGCTCCCTTTCAGAAAGAGAGCAGGCGGACTTTGTTTTTAGTGATTAGGAGTAAATGATTAATGTTGCGCTAATCACTAATCACTTACCCCTAATCACTATTTCATAAAGTCTTTGCGGCGCAGCACAAAGCTATTACTTAGGTATTTTTCACGCACAATTTTATTTTCTGCTAATTCTTCCGGTGTTCCCTGGAACAAGATTTTACCTTCAAACAACAAATAAGCACGGTCAGTAATACTTAATGTTTCCTGCACATTATGGTCAGTAATCAGAATACCAATATTTTTATCTTTCAGCTTCCACACAATCTGCTGAATATCCTCTACCGCAATCGGGTCAACTCCTGCAAAAGGTTCATCGAGCATGATAAACTTAGGATCAATAGCAAGACAGCGAGCAATCTCCGTACGGCGGCGCTCACCACCCGAAAGTTGATTACCCTTATTCTTACGCACTTTCTGCAAACGAAACTCCGCAATCAGACTTTCCAGCTTTTCTTTCTGATATTCCAAAGGCTTATCTGTCATTTCAAGTACCGAAGCAATGTTATCTTCCACACTCATCTGGCGGAATACGGATGCTTCCTGTGCCAGATATCCGATTCCGGTTTGCGCACGCTTGTACACCGGATATTTCGTAATATCCAGATCATCCAGAAAGATACGTCCCTCATTCGGTGTAATCAATCCAACGGTCATATAGAATGAAGTCGTTTTACCGGCACCGTTCGGTCCCAGCAAACCTACAATCTCTCCCTGCTTCACATTTATGGAGACGTGGCTCACTACTGTACGTTTACCGTACTTTTTCACCAAGTCTTCGGTGCGAAGCACCATTTTACTTTCTTCCATATTCTTTCAGTTACAAACTGTCAAAACCACAAGTGACGAGCTTGTCACTCACACATTTTGCGGCAAATGTAGCAATTATCAGCTGAAAATGGGCTATATTTGCAGACAAAATAGTTAAGAGTCATGATAAAAGCACTTAAAACTGTCGGAAGATACATCATGTTGATGGGGCGTACTTTTGCCCGACCAGAGCGTATGCGTATGTTCTTCCGCCAATACATTAACGAAATGGGGCAACTCGGCGTGAACTCTATCGGCATTGTGTTGCTGATTTCGTTCTTTATCGGCGCTGTTATCACCATACAAATCAAGCTGAATATCGAAAGCCCGTTTATGCCGCGCTGGACGGTAGGCTATGTGACGCGTGAAATCATGCTATTGGAATTCTCTTCCTCCATCATGTGTCTGATATTAGCGGGAAAAGTAGGTTCCAATATCGCTTCAGAGCTGGGAACCATGCGAGTGACACAACAGATCGACGCACTGGAGATCATGGGAGTCAATTCAGCCAATTACCTGATACTACCCAAAATTTTTGCCATGGTCACCACTATCCCTTTCCTGGTGACGTTCAGTATCTTTGCCGGTATCATCGGAGCCTTTGCCACATGTTGGTTCGGTGGCATCATGTCGGCGGTGGACCTGGAATACGGTTTACAATACATGTTTGTGGAATGGTTCATTTGGTGTGGTATCATCAAATCATTGTTCTTCGCTTTTATCATCGCCAGTGTATCGGCCTTCTTCGGTTATACCGTCGAAGGCGGTTCCATAGAAGTAGGCAAAGCCTCTACGGACTCTGTAGTATGCAGCAGCGTGCTTATCTTATTTGCCGACTTAATATTAACTAAACTCTTAATGGGATGATTGAACTGAAAGGACTTTGGAAATCATTTGAAGACAGGGATGTATTGAAGGATATCAACGCCACTTTTGAGAACGGAAAAACGAATCTTATCATCGGACAAAGTGGTTCAGGAAAAACGGTACTAATGAAATGTATCGTCGGACTACTGACGCCGGAACGTGGTGAATTATTATACGATAACCGAAACTTCCTTGCCATGGGCAAGAAGGAAAAGAAAGCATTGCGCCGGGAAATGGGAATGATTTTCCAGAGTGCAGCATTGTTCGATTCCATGACTGTATTGGATAATGTGATGTTTCCATTAAACATGTTCAGTAACGATACATTCCGCGACCGTACCCGCCGTGCTATGTTCTGCCTGGACCGCGTGAACCTGGCAGAAGCAAAGGACAAATTTCCGGGAGAGATCAGTGGCGGTATGCAAAAGCGCGTCGCCATTGCCCGTGCCATTGCTCTGAATCCTCAATACCTGTTCTGCGATGAACCAAACTCTGGTCTGGACCCAAAGACATCGCTCGTCATTGACGAACTGGTACACGACATCACGCATGAGTATAATATGACCACTCTCATCAATACTCATGATATGAACTCCGTCATGGGAATAGGTGAGAAAATTATCTATATCTACGACGGATATAAAGAATGGGAAGGCAGTAAGGACGATATCTTCACCTCTAGCAACAAGAAATTGAATGACTTCATCTTTGCATCCGATCTCTTCCGTAAGGTAAAGGAATTGGAGGTACAAAACATAGAAGGATAAGCCGCTTAATCTCATCCATCTGTCATAAATAAAAGCGTCCGGAGATACCTCCGGACGTTTTTTTTCTTATAAAACCAGTTAATAGAATTGACATATATCCTCACGACATACTTTGATTGTCCCTATATCCTCATGAGAAAACATGAAGAACAATTTCAATTACGCAACAAAGATAACCAAAATATATTAATAAAAAATCACGGAAAACCGTTACTTATTGAATTTTCTGTAAATCAATCTAGCTTTATCCATCCTTGTGAAACAGCCTTGACCACCATATCTATTGCATTTTTCGCCCCAAATTTACTAATAAGCCTCTTGCGAAATGTTTCTACAGTATTTTCTGAAA
>NZ_EQ973489.1:196933-222182 GCF_000158035.1 Bacteroides cellulosilyticus DSM 14838 | reverse complement strand
TACAGCAGTTGCAGAAGCATCTTTCAATATAGTTACACTCTCTATCTCATTCGGGTCAATCTGAGAGAAATCACGTTCCACACCATCCACCTGAATCAATGGAGTGGCATTATTAGTGGTAGCTATACCACGTACGTAGATATCAGCAGCATCAGCACCCGGTTCACCAGAATATTGCACAGAAGAAATACCGGTTACCTGCCCAGAAAGGATGTTAGAAATTGATCCTGCGGGAGTCTTTAACAAGTCATCTCCTCTCATTGAAGAAATGGCGCCTGTAACTGATACTTTTTTCTGTACACCGTAAGCTACCACCTCTACTTCACCCAACATCTGGGCATCTTCTTCTAATACTATATTAAGACTAATACCTTTTTTAACAGGAACTACCTGTTCCTTATAACCAATAAAACTAAACTGTAACTTACTTCCTACAGGAACATTAAGTGTGAAATTACCATCGATATCAGTAATAACACCAGTAGCCGACCCCACTACCATTACATTGGCACCAATTATCGGCTCCCCATTTGTATCCTTAACTGTACCAGTCACTTTTACTGTATTTTGTTGCATGCCTTCTGAAGAGAAAGCTTCATTACTATATCCCTTAAGAGGAACAGATAAAAACAAAAACAATAAAATTGCAACTGGAAATAATCGACATAATTTTTGAGCCTGTCGTTTACAGAAATTTTCTTGCTTTTCCATTAGCAATAATTTTAAGATTAAACATATATTTAATTATTAAGTCTCATTATATAGCCCTTACTGGACAGAACGGCTAGGAAAAAAGATAATAGTATCAACTAGCTCTCCTGTTTTTTTACTTACGAATTCAAAAAATACAGGAACAGGATAAGCAACCTTAAATTCATAAAATCCAGTACTAATTTCTTCATAATAGTATGGAGTTGTACCTATTTGAGAGAATTGTACATCAACATTTTTCAACACCTCACTTCCAACAAAGAATAATGTAGTAGCATCCGGATATATATTCTGCGTATAATCAGTATATCCTGATATTTCCGGAGTTACTTTACCATTCGGCAAAGTATAAGCATACTGTTTCCACCACCCATTCCTTATGCGCTCTTTTAACTCTGCATCACTATATTCAGTTGCAGCTAATAAACTAAAGTTACTGATTGAATCTGATTCGATCAACTCATCTGTAACAGCCCTTGTGTCGGATGCCAATTCAGGCAATGCACCTTCATCCAATCCAGTAATTGTAGCATCGTCACTACACCCTGTAAAAAGACTAACAGACATTGCAGCAACAAAAAGTACTGTAATCAATTTGCCTCTTTTGTTTTTCATGTTTCTCATTAATTTTAAGATTAAACATTGGTTTGTTATTTACAACAAGAACTAAAAAAAACTCTATCATTTTCATTCTTGATTGCGACACAAAAGTATGGGGGCAAAAAGCAATATGCCTTCTACAACAGCCCAAACAGATGCTAATTTGTCTCATGACACAATTTTCTACATGAAATGAAACATTATTCTACATAAGTTTTCAAATGTGAGAGAGTTTTAAAAGAAATGTATAAAACGAATAAACGGGTAAGTAACACAATAAGACTGCAAGAACAACATTCCATTTTCCGGAAGTTGTTCTTGCAGTATAAAAGACAAGATGGTTAATAAATATATGCTCTATGTTTCCGGAACATCATCTTCCACTGTGCCATTCGAAGTAAAGCGCTCCATATATTCGGAAGGTTGCATACCAAACTCTTTCTTAAAACTATTACTGAAATAACGCGGATCATTATAACCCACAGCATACGCCAATTCTGAAATACGAATATTCTTCTTCTCTTCCATTATACGACAGGCTGCTTTCATACGAATATTCCGGATAAAGGAAACATAAGTAAGACCGGTCAATGACTTCAACTTCCTGAAGAAAGTCGATTTAGCCATATACATCTCCTCCAACAGCTTCGCCTGATCAAAATCCGGATCATCCAAATGACGATGCACACAATCAATAGCCCGTTGCAGGAAACCCTCATCAACACTGGTGTAATTCAATTCTTTAGCTTCAAATACCAACTGTTTCTTGAAGTCCTTTCCCATACGTTCACGGCTCCGAAGCAAGTTGGAGATACGTGCATGGAGAACACTCAGATTGAAAGGTTTACTGATAAAGCCATCAGCACCGGACTCATAAGCCTCAACCCGGTCTTCCTCCTTATTCTTAGCCGTCAGCAAAACTACAGGAATATGGGATGTTTCAAACTTATTTTTAATATACTGGCAGAATTCAATGCCATCCATCTCAGGCATCATTACGTCAGAAACAATCAGATCGATCTCTTCCTGCTCTACCACATCTATAGCTTCCTTACCGTTATTAGCTGTGTAAACCATATAATCCGCACCCAACAATTTCGTCATTAACTGCAATAACTCTTCATTGTCCTCAACAATCAGTAAAGAGTACGAAGACCGGATAGCAGTCGGCTCGGCTTGTTCCTCACTATCATCATCAGAGACATTTTCGCCAAACTCATCTGATAAGAGTTCTTGCTTTGCTTCTTCCGCATCTGTCGGCAGACTTTCTTCTATTTCTTCCTCTGCATACGAATTACGAAGAACCGGAAAGTTTACAATAAACAATGTACCTTTTCCTTCTTCACTTTCTACCGTAATAGTGCCATGATGCAGCACTACCAAATCGCGAACCAATGACAAACCGATGCCGGTTCCAATAGTCTTGAACTTCCGGTAATCTCCTTCATAAAAGCGTTTGAAAAGGTTCTTCTGGGCTTCTACTGATATACCGGGGCCATTGTCTTTCACCACTAATCGTGCTGTTCGGTCTTCATTTTCAGACAGTTCCACACTAACCAGACCACCGGCACGATTATATTTAGAAGCATTAGACAGTAAATTATAGAGTATCTTATCAAGTTTGTCCGGATCAAAATAAGCGTTGAAAGAATCGGGTGAACATGAAATCTGAAACTGAATATCTTTCTTCTTCATCAACGGGCGGAAGCTATCCAGACTGCGATGTACAAATTGCGTAAGGTCACCTTCGGAAACCCGCAGCTTAAGATTTCCTGTCTCCGACTTACGAAATTCAAGGATTTGTTGCAGCAAACGTATCAGGCGATTGATATTGTTATTCATCACTCTATATTGCTCCTTATACGTGGGTGCGGTCCGTCTCAGCTCATCCACCGAAGCAGAAAGAATGGTTAACGGAGTCAGTAGCTCGTGAGTAATATTAGTAAAGAATTGTAATTTAGCATGATTAACCTCTTCTGCCTTAGCTTGTTCCATCTCACGCAAATGCAGAGCATTTCGCAAACGGATTCGATTACGTATCACCCGGAAAGTATAATAGATAATAACACAAACACATATAATATATAAGGTGTAAGCCCACCATGTTTTCCAGGGAGGCGGTAAAATAACGACTTCCATCCGGAGCATCTCATCATCCCAAATGCCATTGGCATTAGAAGCTTTCAATTGGAAAGTATAAGTTCCGGGCTTCAGGTTATTATAATAAGCAAAACGCTTGGCCCCACCCGTATATTGCCAGTCAGAATCGAAACCTGCCAACTGATAAGCATACTGGTTTCTCTCCGGATTAGCATACTCCAATGCCGAAAATTCGATGCTGAAATTATTATGCCAATGGTCCAGCTGTATCTCATCTGCAAAAGCGGGTGAAAGTTCTGAAATCTCCATTCGCTCTTTAGCTGGCAGATTTCCCCATGACTGATTGAAAATCTTAATGTCAGTCACTATCACAGAAGAAGAAAAAGGCTGCTCCTGCTGATTCTCAGGATAAAAGCTATTATATCCCCGGTGTCCGCCGAAGAACATTTCACCGTCAGCTGCAACCGCCTGGGCACTACGAATAAATATATTGTCCTGCAAACCATCTACTGTGGTGTACAAACGGAATGTCGCACTTTCCAAGTTATCCGATAGGGCAAGTTTTATCAATCCAGCATTCGTACCCAACCATAAATCACCCTCTTTATCACTCCTGATACTGACAACCGCATCTCCCGGAAGATTCCATTTCGCATGTACCGGAAGAAAAGTGTCGGTTGCTTCATCATACAGATTCAGTCCACTGCCTCCTGTTCCTACCCAAATGCGTCCTTTGGCATCTGTGTAAAGACAATCGGCATACACACTGTTGAGCTTTCCATTCGTAGCAGAATAACATGAAACGGTATAGCTCCCTTTTTCATCACAATGAAGCCGAAAAACTCCATGTGTATTGGAAGCCACCCACATATCTCCGTCATTTCCTTCGGTCATATACATAGTCGGAACGTTTCTCATCTGGCTATTTCCTACTTGCAAAGTATCCAACCGCACCGCTTCTCCATCCATTGTACGCATTGAAACTCCATTACGCGTAGCAAACCAAAGGTTGTGCTTTGAGTCTTCATAGATATGAAAAACACAGGAACCTGCCAACCACGGCGCATCCTGAGCATAATAATTCCTCACCCTCTGTGCCACAGGCGCCTTCTTATCTACCTCATAAACTCCTCCGTCATAAGCTGCAATCCAAATATGTCCCGTTACGGAATGTTGCATCATAGACATAACCGTAGAAATACCACGATAACGGTCGAATTCAGGCATTTGAGTATAATAAGTAAATTTCCCGGTTTGACGATTCTTCACCCCTAATCCATAAGTTCCTATTCCCAGCCAAAGTAATCCTTCATCATCCAGCAAAATACTGCGAACCGAAGTAGTCTTCAGCATCCGTTTGACTTCCAACAACTGATCCCAATAGAAATCAGCTTTTCGAGTACTCACTTTGTTTACACCTCCACCAATCATACCTACCCACATCAGGCCCTGACGATCACGCAAAAGGGAAGCCACTTCGTCACTGGCTATAGAACTATCCGATTCACTGGGATAATAATTACTGAAAGTCTCAGCACCCGTGTAATTCCCTGTCAACGGAAGTACACTGAGTCCTTTACGGGTTCCTACCCATAAAGAATGAGTATTAAGATCTTCGGATAACGCATAGATAATATCATCCGAGATACCGGCAAGGTTCTTTTCATCATACCGATAAGTAATCCAAGTGGTCTTATCCGGCTGGTAGGCATCTTTCAACAAAACCAAACCGCCACGCCAAGTACCTACCCAAATATTCTTCTGACTGTCCTGAAATACATAATGAGCAGAGTTTTGTTCATTCAACCGCGGGTATCTGAAATATTTCCCGGTTTTCTTCTCATAACGATACAACCCTGCATCCCATGTTCCAATCCAAATATCTCCCCGGTCATCTTCAAACAGAGATTTGATGGCAGTCCTGGGCATCACATTCCCTGTATTTTCGCCACCATGGCATAAGAAATCATCTTTATCTTCCTGATACTCATACACTCCCCAATCTGTTGCAAACAGAATACGTTCATCACTGGTTATCAGGACTTTAGGGATACTATTACCATTCATCTCCGGATGATCTATTTTCCGTATCGCACCCGTTTTCTTGTCCAAAACATTCAGACCACTGTAAGTACCAATCCAAAGACGGTGTTTTGCATCCTCTGCCACACAGAAAACATTATTATTGGTCAGCAAATCAGTGCGAAAAAGATTGGATTTATAAGTAGTAAGAGAATAACCATCATATTGGAAAAGTCCATTACGGGTAGATATCCAGATATATCCGTCGCGATCCTGATAGACAGATTGCACATCTTTACTGGGCAAACTGTTCAATATGGATGAAGACTTAAACACCAGAGTGTTTGGCTTAGGTGTTGCGATGGCCTGACATACCAAAGGGAAAAATATTCCAAAGCAAAACACAAAACTCCAGATTTTTTCTTTCATTGTAAACATTACCTTCATGGTTAACTTGGTTTAGAATATAATTAATAAAGTCCGACAAATATACGTAAATATATCTAAAAGTATCTTATCCATTGGTAATATTATATTTCAATAATTCTATATCGGGACGTACCCGGGATGTACTTGCTCCGTACCAAGTCCGTAGTTTCTCCGTCCAGAGGTACTTCTGACCGAAGAACGTACGGAGCAAGTACGGTCCAGATACGATTCGGATAAGGAGCTGATAAGCCCCAAAAGACAATATTGATCTAAATTTCACCCTTTTTGGCACTAAAGTAGCCGTTTACATTGCAGAGAATACCTTTTCTTTGCAGAGAAAAATAAATAAGAATATTCTTACCATGTAATACACACGCAATGATGAAAATTGTATTCTCAAAAATGACCGGAGGATTATTACTATTTACTTTATTAGTTTCATTAAAAGTAAATGCCTCCCTGCCACAGGCTAAAAATGATTCCGTATTTCATTTAGTACAACCGGACTACAAGTTGAGTCCTCTCACCGGTATGACTCGCCAACATTGGCTTGATGCTGCAACCTATTTACTGGACGGAGCATTCAGCTACATCCACACACCGGACGATCCGATGCATTTCCCGAAACAGCCGGGAAAGAGTTATCCAACAGATGGAAAACCTAATAAAACGGAGAATTTAGAGGGACTTTGCCGCACTATGTTCGTAGCAATTCCGCTACTAAAAGAAAATCCGGATCTGGTACTGAATGGAATCAAAGTCGGAGATTATTACCGGCAACAGTTGCGCAACATGAGTGATCCGTCTAAGCCCGGATATATTCAACATCTCAAAGGTGGGCCAAGCCAGACGCTTGTAGAATTCGGAGCACTCGCCCTGTCACTTACTGTAATGCCTGAAATTATTTGGGAACCATTGACACAAAAGGAGAAAGATGATCTTGCCGCATTGATGCTTAGTTATGGCAACGGGCCTACAATCGGTTCTAACTGGCGTTTTTTTAATATATTCGTCATGTCTTTCTTCAAAGATCAGGGTTATGAGGTCAAAGACGGTTATATGGATGAATTGCTGCAAAAATCACTGGCACAATATCGTGGATATGGATGGTATAATGATAGTCCGGCCTATGATTATTATAGTATGTGGGCTTTTCAGATGTATGGTATGATTTGGGCGCATTACTACGGTGAGAAGTTCAATCCGGAAGCCGGACGACAGTTTGTCAGCAACTTCCGTGACCTGGTCCCTAATTATCCCTACATGTTTGCCGAAGATGGAAAAATGAATATGTATGGACGCAGTATTACGTACCGTATAGCTGCCGCTGTGCCCTTCCCGCTGATGGGGTGGCTCAATGATCCGTCTATCAACTATGGCTGGATGCGCCGCATTGCCTCTTCCACCTTGCTCCAATTCCTTGAAAATCCTGCATTAATGAAAGACCGGGTACCCACGCTGGGATTCTATGGGGCTTTTGAGCCTGCCGTACAGATTTATAGTTGTCGTGGCAGCGTTTACTGGATGGGGAAAGCGTTCCTTGGATTATTATTACCTGCCGATAATCCGTTCTGGACAGCTATTGAGAATAACGGAGCTTGGGAAAAAGAACTTCAATCCAGCAAAGTATACAATAAGTTTATGGAAGGTTCCAACACTTTAGTGACCAACTATCCCAATAGCGGTACTTCGGAAATACGTGCATGGTGCCATGAAACAGTTGCCAAAGACTGGCAGAAATTCCGTTCTACCGAAAATTATAATAAACTGTCTTATAACACTGCATTCCCCTGGATGGCAGACAGCCCAGATGGTAAAGTGTCCATGAACTATGCTGTACTGAATGACAAACAAGAATGGGAAGTATTGCGCCTCTATACATTCAAAAAGTTTGAAGACGGAATTTACTACCGGGATGCAGAACTTGAAACAAACCCGGAAATCAAATTCCGTCTGGCAGATATTCCGCTTCCTAACGGTATTCTGCGTGTAGACAAAGTTTCTTTCCCGCTTACGACAGAATTACGTTACGGACACTATTCATTACCGGAATTAGAAAGTCACATTGTTACAAAGGAACAAAAGGCCGGAGGATACACTGCCTACTGCATGGATAATGGTGCCTATCAAACAGCGCTTATCAATCTCCAGGGTTGGTCGGAAGTGGAATTTGTACAGACTGAAGGACTACATCCGGTAAGTAATAAATGTTCTGTAATCAATGCAGCCACAACTCATTCCGGTGATAAAGTCTTTATCACACTACAATTATGGAAAAAGAGTGGCAAGCCATTTACTAAAAAGGAACTGACACCTGTAAAGTCCTTTAAACAGACCGGAGACACTATAACCATTTATTTCTCTGACGGGACGGTAAAGACGGTTTCTCTCCCCTGATATAAGTTTCGGAAGGAATAGTTATCTTTGCCGCCAAAGTAAGAGCTACGAAAGCTCTTCTACAGAAACAATATAATTATGGCAGGCATCTACATACATATCCCCTTCTGCAAGACACGTTGCATTTATTGCGATTTCTATTCCACTACACGTTCGGAATTGAAATCGCAATATATCCGTGCCCTTTGCCGGGAGTTGACGGAACGCAAGGAATATCTGAAAGGGGAAGCTGTTGAAACCATTTATTTCGGTGGAGGTACACCGTCACAGTTATCGGAGGAAGACTTTAAGGAGGTTTTCAAAACGATTGAACAGGTTTACGGAATGAGGGAAGCAACAGAAATAACGCTTGAAGCAAATCCCGATGACCTTACGGAAGAATATATCGGAATGTTGCACACTCTACCGTTCAACCGTATCAGCATGGGAATACAAACTTTTGATGATGCAACACTGCAATTATTGAACAGACGGCACAATGCCACACAAGCCATAGAAGCAGTAAAACGCTGTCGGCAAGCAGGTTTTCAGAATATCAGCATCGATTTAATTTATGGTTTGCCCGGAGAGACTGAACAACGTTGGGCACAGGATTTACAGCAGGCTGTCAGTCTTGATGTAGAGCATATTTCAGCCTACCATCTGATTTACGAAGAAGGTACACCACTTTACAAAATGCTGCAACAGCACTCTGTATCTCAAGTAGATGAGGACAGTAGTCTGAACTTCTTCTCCACATTGATAGACACCCTTTCTGCCACTGGATACGAACACTACGAAATATCCAATTTCTGCAAACCGGGAATGTACTCCCGACACAATACTTCTTATTGGCAAGGTATCCCTTATCTGGGATGCGGCCCGTCCGCACATTCCTTTGATGGAGACTCACGCGAATGGAATGTAGCCTCACTAAATCAGTATCTTTCATCCATAGAACAAGGGCAACGCCAACACGAAACAGAACAACTGGACACACAAACCCGCTACAATGAATACATCATCACAGGTCTGCGCACAATGTGGGGAATATCCACTGAAGAGCTGAAAAAGAAGTTTGGCGACCGACTTTGGAAATATTGTTTGGAACAAGCCAAACCTTATCTGGGAAATGGAAAATTAGAGTTACATAACGATCGGTTAAAGCTAACCAGAGAGGGTATTTTCATCTCAGACGGTATCATGAGCGACCTCTTGGAAATAGAATAGTTACATATACAATATGCCCGGTCCTGATATATTTCAAGACCGGGCAACTTAACAAAACAAACCCTTTTTACAGAGAAATAGTATACTCCAATCCTTTATCAGGAGCCACTATAAAATTCGTCACTTCAAAATTCATATCTCCTCCTTTGATGCTATTATCAAATCCGATACGGACACTATAACGTGTATGCGGCTTCAGCGTCATATCCCGAAAATAGACCAGAGAAGTATCATGTGCCGTCTTTTTCAGTTTCAGGACTAAATCCGTAGTATTGGTTATAGAGAGCGTCACTCCTTTCTCATTACGGCTGATCTCTTCTATTTCTACACATTTTTCAAAGAATGGACGAAGCAAGTCTTCACGTCCAATCACCAACTCTCGATAATAAGCAGCAGTGCGACGATTGTCCAATGCTTCACGGATGCCTTTCAAGGAACGTTCTTTCGCAAAGACGAATGTCATGGTACGATGCTCATCTTTAGAGAAATCATAATCAGTCTGAATGGGTTGATGGATATCGGAAGTGCCAATCATTGTCAGATTCTTATCCAAACACCATTGAACAGCTTCAGGCATATACAGAGGGCCATTTGCTACTTCAATGCCATGCATACAACCTTCATTATAGAGTTCTGTATGCTCGGGCCACCACTTAGTAGTATCCGGTTGTTGGGCTGCCCATCCGGGATGATTCCAGAAAATAAATGCTCCCTGCTTTTTGGCTTCATTGAAAGCATCTTTATACTCTTTTTGTTCCAATGGATTGGAGTCAGCCAGAAAAATGGCATTAAAGTGTCCGGGAGCCATCGGACGAGTAATCTCACTACCTCTGATTAAAAGTATCCCCAGCTTTTCAGCCTGTTTCTAACAAAGATCGAACGAACGGTTATGATCTGCCACAACATCTTTTTTATGAGGACGATATTCGATGTGTTCTGTCAGAGAAATTGCATCCAGTCCTTCACGATAAGCCTCATCTACACGTACCGTAGGCCAAACCAGACCATCAGAGAAAACAGTGTGCATATGAAAATCACACTTCAAAGTAGTGTATCCATCTAAATCGGGAACCTGAATTTCATTCCGGCGTTGCGCCTGTACATTCATCAGGCAGGTTGCCAAAAGGAACGCACTTACTAATACTTTCTTTACTTTCATGTTATCTATTTATTTTTATCATTAAAGTTACTATTACCAACCTGGGTTTTGAGGCAATAAAGCCGGATTTATCTGGGTAGCCGTCAACGGTATCGGGCGCAAGTATTTCTTATCATCCCATTTACGTCCCTGGCTAAAGCCAAATTCAATATATCCGTGGTCACCTTCGGACAAACGGTTGGTTTTACCAATTACCACATATTGTACGCCTTTAATCTTCTCATCGGCTGGCGGCTCTTTATCCACCACAGCTACGTCTTTTATACCATCACCGTTCAGGTCATACGCTTCGCCTTTCTGGGGAATGTAAATACCTTGCCATACATTTTCGATCAAGTCCCCCTGTTTCCAGCGCATGATATCATCATAGCGAACTCCCTCAAAAGCTAACTCCACACCACGTTCACGACGTACTTCCAACACCCATTTATCCGTTGTTTGATTTTTAAAGTAAGCGGCTACATACGGGTCATAGGTTGCAGGGATCTTCCCTTCCACTCCGGCACGTTCGCGTAATGGTTTGACCGTAGCATTCCACACCGTTTCATCACATTCTCCTAATTCCGCTTTCGCTTCTGCATAATTCAGCAATACTTCCGCATAACGGAAAATAGGAATAGAGTTATTGGCAGTAGCCTTTCCTACATGCACATCGTCATCTATAGCCCATTTAATAAGCTGATAGCCGGTGGATGTCATAGAGAAATTAGGTGCATCCGGCTTCACCGTACCACTTATTTTTCGCTGGTAAGACGGCGAAATAACTGTTTGCATCAAGCGACAATCACGATTCTGGAACTCATCCATATACTGCATGGTAGCATAATCCGTACGGTCAGTGAAACGATTACCGTCGCGCATCAGATACATATTGACAAAAGGCCGTACCAATGACCAGTTTGCACCAAATGAGGCTGAGAATAGTTTCCAGGTAATAGAGTGCATACGCAAATCCTTTTTGAAGGCAATACCCCAGATTACCTCCGTTGTGTTCAGTTCTTCCGATGTAAACAGAGAACGATACTGTGTCTCCGCATCTCCCGTATTCAGTAATTTATAAGGGCCTTTCGTCATCAGTTCTTCGGATGCGGCAATAGAAGCACGCAGAAATTTTTCAGCCGAGCTTTGCAGTCCTAACTCCGTATGATATTTACGGTAGGTACCTTCGAACAGGCAGATACGGGATTTGAGTGCTAATGCCACCCATTTCGTTATCAATGTGCTACTTTCTGTCAAGGTCTTATCCGTGGAACAATTGGTACAGGCAAAATCGAGATCTTCCAAAATCTTATCCATAACAACCTCACGCTTATCACGTGGTTTGTATAATTCATCTCTATTATCCACATCCAATGTCGTTTCATACCAAGGCACATCACCGAACGTTCTGACCATACCATAATAGAAATAAGCACGCCAAAAACGTCCTACACCTTCATTATGTAAATAAATGGCATCCGTTACTTTGCCTTTAGCATTCGGCAGATTATCGAGAAAGTAATTAATTTGTCGCAGATCTCCCCAGTCGCCGGTTCCCCAACCACCTTGTTGGGTATCATCCCACGTGTCACCGATCAAAAAAGTAGTGGACGAACGAGTTGCACAAAAGTCTGCATACTGGTCACCACCCCAGGCTATTGTTTCTTCGCTGGGTAGGAAACTTTGCAGAAAACCATTTGTATAAAGCCGTAAGTCCGATTCCGACTCCAGAAAGCCTTCGGAAGAAAAACTGTTCTCAGGCTCACAATTCAAAAAACTATCACAAGAGGTCAGAGCCAAAGCATACAGACCTATCAACCAATATTTTTTCATACTCATCTTCTGTGTTAAAAGGTTACATTGATACCGATTGTATAACTGCTCAAAATAGGATAACCATATCCGTCTCCATCAGTATCGGCAGTAGAACGGAAATCTGCATCACCGGCACTGATACCTTCGGGATCATACATTTTAGTATGCTTGTTCAGCGGTGTCCATGTCAGCAGGTTCTCACCGGCAAGGTAAATCTTCAAATCCTGCAAGTGCAGTTTATCGCAAAACTTCTTATTAAAAGTATAATCTATCTGAAGATTCTTCAGACGGACATAAGCTATATTCTGTAAATAGCGGTCATTGGCCTGGATACCCAACGCCTTTGTAGAGCCATTTGCCAGATAGCCACGGTAGCGGGGCCAATAAGCATCGGTATTCTGGTTTTCTTCTGTCCATACATTATTTCCGGTATGTTCCTTCAGCATATAGCTGTAAGGACGGTCATATTGCCCCCAGAAGAAAGCTGACTCGCGATGCGGATACCAGTTTCGCTTGCCTACACCTTGAAAGAAAGCACTAATACCAATACCATTCCAATTGGCACTCAAATTGAGACCGAACTGATAGCGAGGCGTAGTATTTCCGATAACCTTCAGGTCACCGTGATCATCCAATGTATTCTGACCATTATCCACCGTACCACTTTTGTCGAGATCGGCAAATTTCAGATCACCCGGTTTCAGAATATTCGTAGCGGATACTTTTAGTTTGGACTGGTCTGCATGAGCATCTATTTCAGCCTGATCTTTAAATAATCCTTCGATATGATATCCCCAGATAGTACCGATTTCCTGTCCCTCATAATAAGTGGAGAGTAGTTTCGTAGGATTATTGAATTTAGTAACCCAGGTACGGCTATCCCACAACATAGCTTTTACACTGTAATTAAATGGCTTATTAGCCAGTGTAAAGTTGTCACGCCACATGATCGAAAGTTCCCAGCCCTTGGTTTTCATCTCCGCATTGTTACCTTTAGGCGTAGCGGCTCCCAGTACGGCAGGTAAAGTAGGACCTACTGTATACATATCCGTTGTATAGCGTTGATAGTAGTCGAACACCATCGACAAACGGTTAGATAGCATATCGACATCCAGACCAATATCATAAGTTGTCGATTTCTCCCAAGTCAGACTGTTGGGAACGATATTCGGAGTAGTGGCATACGTCTGCAATGCATCACCCAAAATAACGGATGTTTTCTTAATGGGAATTGTAGAAAGATAGAGGTAAGGGCTTACATTACCGTTGCCCAGGCTACCTACGGAAGCACGGACTTTCAAGTTATCCAGCCAATTGCGGGTAGATTTCATAAAAGGCTCTTCAGAAATACGCCAGCCCAGTGATCCGGAAGGGAAGAATCCCCACTGCTGATTCTCGGGAAATTTGGAAGAGGCATCATAACGTCCACTTACTTCTGCCAGGTAACGACTCTTATAATTGTAGTTCAGACGATAGAGGAAACCTACATAAGCCCACTCATTTCCGCCTTGTCCCGTAGTATAATAATCACCATCCATAAGAGCAAAACTCGGCTTAGTGGCACTAATCAGACCACGGCGATAAGTTTGTATCGTTTTATAATCCTGGTGCTCAAGATTCCAGCCCAACAGTACATTCAGGTAATGATCGGAATTAGAAAATTTAGGAATATAGTTACCGGTAATATTGCTTGAGAGATATTCCTTGTTATAATCCATATTTTCCAGAGAACTGAATGTGTTACGGGTTCCCATTATTTCCGGTCCTGTATAGTAATTATACTGGTTCTCGGCTCTTAGACGGGTGGACTTGCTACTGTAATAAGTAAAGTCACCTTTAAAGATCAATTGCTGTTTTATAGGTGTATACGTCAAAGTCGTCGTATTGCGTACATCCAGTTTATTGTCCTTTTGCCAGGAAGTCCCTTCTACAAAACCTGCCCATCCGATATATACGGCTGCCTCGGTCCAAGTACCGTCAGGGTTCTTCTCCATAGTCACCGGATAGCCCTGATGTTGTGCCTGGCGGGTTATATTCTGACGGTCGTACATCACCATGGGCTGGTGGGAACGGAAAATCATGACATCCGTATTATTCTCCAACAAAAGAGATTTATTGATTTGTATTTCTCCTTTTGAACGGATATTATACTGCGTATACTTTTCGTCTCCGGCATTATAAATGCCATCCTGATTGTAGTAGCGTCCTGACACATAATACCGGGCACGCTCATTTCCCCCACTAATGCTGACATTATGTTCAGTGGAATAGTTCTGATCTTTATAAATGATATCCAGCCAGTTGGTATTACCAAAGTATTCATATTCCCCCTTATCATTGACACGCACTTTATCCAGAGAAGGATCGGCATCGCGTCTTACCAATTCATTATACCAGTCGGTAGAGTACTTAAATACATTATTGATACCTCCCGGAGGCGCCTCCTGACCTTCCAGATAAGCCGTATACCAGCCATCGGTCCACTGTAAACCATTACTAACGATACCATCTTCTGTCTTCACCGTACGCTGATGCATGGAGAAACTTCCGTTATAATTGATTTTCGTCTTTCCGGCAGTAGCGTTCTTGGTAGTTACCAATATAACTCCGAAAGCACCACGTGCACCATAGATAGCAGCCGATGAAGCGTCCTTCAGTACAGATACACTTTCCACATCTGCGGGATTCACCGAGTTGAGGTCACCCTCCACCCCGTTTATCAACACAAGGGCACTACCACCCGCACCAATACTTCCTGTTCCACGAAGATTAATGGATGGCATACGCGAAGGTTTACCGTCACTGAATGTAATGTTCAGCCCCGGCACCATACCTTGCAACGAACGAGAAATGTTGCTGTTACCGCGCTCTGCAATCTGCTTGCTATCAATCTGGTCCACAGCACCCACCAGATTTACTTTCTTTGCCGTACCGTAACCTACGACCACCACTTCCTGCAACTGTTGCGCATCTTCCTTAAGTACGATCTGCATTTGCTGGTCATCTTTTACCAATACTTCTGTTTCTGAGTATCCGATATAGCTCAGTAACAGTTTTTTCCCTTTCTCTACATCCAAGACAAAATGTCCGTTCACATCAGTGATTGTTCCCGACTTTCCGTCTTTGATTCTCACCGTAACGCCGGCCAGCGGTTCTCCTGAGGCATCTTTTACCACACCTTTCAGTGGAACAAGATTAGCAGCAAGCAACATTCCTCCCCCTAAAACAAAGGTGAGGGCAACGGCAAAACGCCTGCTTACCAAACTCCATTCTAAAAAACATCTTTTCACTTTCATACTGTTCAATTGATAAAATAAATCAAGAATCCTTTCGGGGTGCAAAGGTGGAGGCTACAGATTTCAACTACGCTACAAGAAAGTGAAGTTAGGATGTCAATAAAATGACGAGATTTCAACAGCTCTTATGAAAGACACACGATAGTAGACACAAAAAGCCGTTTCTTCACAGAAACGGCTTTCTTCTATAGGTCAACATAAAGTTAAACCTAATTCGTCAGAGAGAATTCTAATGATCTGCTTTTATTTTCTTTATTGATAGATCTTTAAAGATATCATAATAACCAAGATTATTATTGTTACCAAACGTTGGAGACTTAGAAGCAAAGACATAAACTCCTATAGCATCGATAAAACTCTTTATAGTCCCTGTTTCTCCTGTAAAAGAAAATCCCTTTTTATCCTTGAAAGGGAAGAAAGGCATTAATTCTTCATCGTCTACATCAAGCTCAGCTATAGCTGGATAGGACAATGATGTGTCCGCATGTACATAGCCCGCTTCACTTCTCACAATGGTATAAAGATACCATTTTTGTGATTCTATAAATCCAAGATATTGTCCGTTAAGGGCACTCAATTGGTAGGTTTCACCATCGAATTTCAGAGGCAATACAACTCCTCTTATAGAACTCAGACCGTCTGCATAGAAAACCGCTTCATTTTCTTCATCTTGCAAAAGTTCTATTTTCACAGTTTCACTCACCCAATCATCCCCTTCACCAAAAGTAGAATAAGTAGCTTCATAAGTACCTGCAATATCATTCACACCAAACTGAACAAAAGTTATTTCTTTAGTTCCTTTTTGGCTCTTGAATATTACAGTTCCTTTACGGGCATTTCCAGTCGTATTCTCTGTTAAAGTAAAATTATAACCTTCTTTTACTTTCTCACCGGTTATCCAAGCCGGCATATCAACAGTATAGTCATAATCACTCTTCACAGGGATCGTTATAGTACTTTCTTCGTCAGACAGTCCGTAAAGATCATCTCCGTTCACATACCATACTCCACCGGCTTGTGACACAGGTACACGCACCTTGCTATCTAAGGTATTCGATATTTCAACAACCGCATTTCGGCCTACAAGACCTGTATAAGTAGGAACCGCCACTGTCACGACATTACCGTTAACAGTAATCGTACACCAATCCTGATTGCTTACCGCCGTAATGGCAGAATTACTTTGTACCTCTATAGTGCCGGTAGTTGCGATGGCAGTGAAAGATACATCAGACTTTATCACCTGTAAGGATGCAACGGCAGAATCATCATCATCTGAACAGGACGTTACCAAGAACAGGCATCCGATCAGCATCCATAAAATATTTATTTTTTTCATACGCTAAACAGTTTATTTTTTAGTTTTCAAAAGTTTTCGAACCGAAGCATTAATAATTGTATCAGAGAGATAAATAAAGAAAGTTACTCCCAATGCAATACACAACGATTCCGCAAAAGAATGTTTACTATCAAAGAATATCAGTAACAACATAATAAGTGCCGCCACTATTATATACTTCAGTATTTGCTTCAAGACAGAAATTTCATCAGATTTCTTAGCAATCACCAAATTTGCCGGTGAATAACACAACAAATCTATTAAAATAACCATTAACAATGCTTGTGGGAATGAATATCCATCTTCTCCATACATAAAGAAGGGGATTCCAACTAAAAGCACTATCATAGAGGCCACTACAGATAAAATTACTTTCCTATTCATAACAGTATCTTTCTTAATTAATAAATCATTGCTTAGTTAAACTAAACCAGACCTTATTATCAACTGTACTAACCAACTTAGCAGTAGTAGGAGTCTGATCATCATCAAATTCCACAGTATAGGGACTATGTGCGTCAACATACTCTATGATAGGATCTAAGAATACATAAAAATCATAGTTAATGCCAGGAGCAGTGGATTGAAGAGAGATTTTTTTGCTCGCCTCATCTACAATAGACATTTTATATCCATATGCAACATCCCAAACCTGTAATCCTAACCAATTAGATTCCCAACCCATACAATATGGGTTTGTATCATTTCCCGGATAGGCAGAATTTGCTCCAATATACCAACCAATAAACTCTTCATACTGGGTCGATTTATTTATTGCATAAGCATTACTGAATAAATCCATCAGTTCCTTGTCCATATCTCCAGTCCCCGCAGCTATATCAAAAGAAAGGTACCATTGAGAAGTTGTCCCACAGAACTGCTCCAAAGCTGTAGGATAAGGAAAAGAAACATCTGCATCCGTAGCTTTTATAGCCCCCGTAGCATCGTCATAGACTAAGCGTTGAAAAGTAATTCCATTTACCGTAAGCGGTTCATAGAGATTTATTCCATCCGGAGTATAAATATATGCCATGTCTATATTTTCCAAGGAGCTGTCTTCTTTCATATCCGTATAAGAAAGTAATTTGCCCACCATGCTGACAGTATATTCTTTTCCTCCCACTACCATTTTCATGCGAGGTACGGCTGCCATTTTTTCCTGCATATCCAGTACCTTTTGCATATAGCTACCAGCACTCTCAGTCAGTTTAGTCATGACCATCTTATTGCCATATTTCTTTCCTTTTAGTACAATGCGGTCTTCACTCACTTCCATAAACACAAACTCATAGTCGCTGGCATATCCGTCAACATCACTGGACCCTCTTGGTTCTGAAAAGAAATGGAACAACAAATTGTAAGTATCGAATGTAAGAAGTGCACTTTGTTCGGAGATAACCCGGTAATACGAAGTCACTACCGTACCAGCCGGCCATTTATCACCGCTGCTGGAATTTAAAGATAATTCCGAAGTCATATCAACCTTACCATTATCGAACTTTGCAGTATAAGTATATCCACCCATCGAACGGTCGCTCGGATAGAACTCCATTACCCAACCCTGCGGATCATCCTGAAGAATAGCTTTATATTTAGTCAAAGCTTCATTCATCCTTTCAGCTGCCGACTTATCAAATAAGTCCTCTTCTTCACTTACACATGAGTTGAAGCAGAATCCGGCGAGCAATAAAAATAGAATATAATATATTTTTTTCATCATTTCTCATATTTATTTAAGTGTTTCCAAATCAATTTCTCCGGTCACAACATCACTCATACGACGCTGAACAACGTCACGGAGTTCGTCCATATCAATATTCCATGCTGTTTGCATGTAATTCTTTACAATCGTCAATTTCTGATTGATGATTTCAGCACCTTTGGTTCCGGCTGTTTCCATCTGCTTCGCCCAATACTCAGCCGTATTTGTGATATAAATAGAAGTAACTTCCGCAATATCTTCACGAGGTTCGCTCATTGCATAAGGAGAAATGAAACCACTTGCCAACGCATCTTCATCAGACTCCAGATACCAGTCACCACTCACATAAAGCCCCTCGGAAATACGGTCATAATCTGGATCATAACTCTTTGTCTGGTGAAGGATATGGGCAAACTCATGATGCATGGTCTTAAAATAGTACTCATTCAGAAAATCTGCATCTATCTTCAGATTGTTTACAAGATATAAAGTAACCTTTAACCCACCTTCCGCAGTACCAAGCACCATCGTTCCATTGTCCTCGTAGGCAGCGGAACCTACCAAATGAAGAACTTTGGGCACATACTGACGCGTAAAGTCGATACCCGCCACTTCATCATAGGTTTCCAGCCATGCATACTTCACGATATGCGCCAACTTCACCGATTTATCATAATCAGCAGGAGCCAGAGTATAATCATGATTAGATTCAATATCCTCCATATGATATTTCAATGCGATATTATAAGGCATTGTATAGTTAGCGAGGATCCATTTATCAAAATCATTTTGTTCACTTGTCGGCTGATCTTCAAAAATGCTCTTAGGGTCCAGATCATCTTCGCTACAACTTGTAAAGTTCAGCAATGAAGCCGCTATGCCTAATATATATAAATATTTCTTCATAATTTTTCTTTTTAAAATTAACCGATTAATTACGCGGATTAGCTTCCAATCCTGCTGTTATTACGCTTTGCGGTAACTGAATAGCCCGACGTGAATCATCCGCTTTCAATTCATCGTTCACAGTAATTTCATTGTTATATACAGTACGACGATAAATTTCCAAACCATATCTCTTAATATCAAACCAACGCAAGCCTTCATGCAAAGTCAATATACGGCGTACATGCAAAATTGCATGAATAAGGTTTTCTTGTGTACCCGATTCTACCGTAAAATCAGGATGCAGCGCCTTTTTAGGAGTAGGAGCTTTCGGAGTATAAAATTTCATACCCGTACCGGTTGCTTCTGAATATTCTCCATACAATGCATTGACAGACTCTACCGTTACAGTATTCGTGGATTTAGTGAAAGCATGTATCCATGTATCCAAATCTGCTGCTGCTTTCGTATAGTCTTTTTTCATTGTGTAGGCTTCAGCACGATTCAGAATTACCTCATCAGTTGTGAAAGCTGGAAACATCACATGAGCATTACCGATATCATTCACAGGATCTGTTATTTCAAAATATTCAGCCATCTTTCCCATTATAACTTTGGGAAGTCCCTGATAAGACGGTATGCTGAAATAAAGCATGGAATAACCACCCCAGATAGAGATTGTCTTACAAGTCTCCTTATTGGCTATCATATCATTATGAGTATATTTTTCTCCTAACCCATAAGGTCCGTGAATTCTTCCCCATGAAGAACTCGTTGAATATAATAACAGATTAGCCTTCTCGCTTACATTGATAAATGCAGTGGCACGGATAGAGTTATTAGGACTCAGTGCTCCGACAGTAGCCCAGTCCCGCAACATTGCCGTCGGATTTTCTGTCAGAACCACCGTTGCATACTGAATGGCCTTATCATAGTTTGATTTATCATCCTTTACATAATAAAGATAAAAACGTGTTGCGAAAGCATATCCGGCTTTTTTATTAAAATGATATTTAGGAACAGAATAAATAGCATCATTCAATAAAGGTAGTCCGGCTTCTATATCAGCTGCAATTTTTTCATAGACTTCCGCTACAGTTCCGCGAGTATATTCAGGAGACACGGTAGTTTCCAAATGAGTCATATATGGAATGCCTAAATCCGTAGTGCTGGTTTTCGGACTATACGCCTTACTAAAAATATTGACCAGAACAAAGTGGTTGTAGGCACGGCATAACAATGCTTCTCCCCTCTGAGGATCCAAAGATGACGGGTTCCCCATAGTATTAATAGCATCCAGAGCTGCATTAGCTGCTGCAATCGCCTTATAGCAATCATTCCACAAAGAATATGGGCTGTCTTCTTCCTTATATGTCGCATCCTTCCAGGTAGCGGCTTCTTCCTGCAACTTGTTATACGCAGTCCAGGTGCCACCATTATCATCCGCATTATCAGATGACATCTCAGCCAGCAATGCATAGTTAGTTTCAGGATAAGCAGATACCAGCATGCTGGTTATTTTGGCTTCCGTATCCAGTTCTGTACGGTTATCCGGCATTTCATCCAAAAAGTCGTCACAGGATGACAATGCTACAGTCATCGCCAATACCATAAATGGATAATATATATATTTCTTTTCCATAATCTAATTAGCTTTTAATGTTTTAAATACCAAGTCTCAAAGTCAATGTAAACTGCTTAGGTACAGGAGCTGCTACACCACCGGAACGGAAGAACTCAGGATCTTGTCCGTTCAGTTTATCATCCGAATAGATCAGGAACAAGTTAGTAGCTTGCAACTTTAAAGAAAGATCATTAATAAATATTTTCTCTAACCACTTCTTCGGGAAATCATAAGAAACTGATATTTCTTTCATACGAATAAAATCCCCTTTAGCTATACGTTCCGTAGAATAATTGTATGCGTTATAAAGAGTTTTTAAGTGATTATCAGTATCGCTCTGCCGCTTCGTTACAATCGTTGGTATTGTGGTTATACTCTCTTCACCTGCCAGTACCCAACGATTTTTAAACTCTTTCGGCATAGAAGTCAGATCCGTATATTCGTTACTGAATACGGGATCCAGGCGAATAACATTACCGAATGAGTAAGTGATAAATACATTCAGTTTAAACCCTTTGTAACGGAATATATTTCCGAAGCTACCGGTAATAGTAGGATCAGTCGGACCTTCATATTTTAGATAATCCAGTTTCTGACTTTGAAAATCAATATCATTACCATCACTCGTCAAGTTTCCATTCTGATCAATAAAAGTAGGTAAACCATCTTCATTCAATCCCTTAAACTGATACGAGAATAACCCACGTACCGGATAACCTTTAAGTGCAAATCCTGTACCGGAAACCACGTCAATAACTTCTGCATCCGATTCCAGGTCTGTAACTTCATTTTTTGCCTGAGAGAAGATAAAATCCGTAGTCCACCCAAAGTCTTTCGTTTGAATATTTCGTGTAGAAAGCGTAAATTCAACACCATGTGATTTCATGGTAGCCACATTAGCCAGTTTACGAATTTGTCCTCCGACACCGGGAGTCTGTATCACACCAATCAAATCATAGTTATCACGTTTATACCAGTCAATAGCAAAGTTGATGCGATTGTCCAGGAATCCCATATCTGCACCAATATTCAACTCATGTTTCTTCTCATAAGTCAGGTCGTCATTTGCCAAATCTATAATCTTTAGACCACTTTCCTGAATGTTGGCAAACGGACGATAAGGTTTATAACTCTTTAATACCATGGTAGAGTTAGTAACCGTATTCGGCCCCGGGTCTCCGGTCAAAGAATAAGAAGCCTTCAAAGCAAAGTGTGCCAAAGCCGGTCTCAATGACTCAAAGAATTCCTCCTCGTGCATATTCCATGCTGCTGATATATTCCATGTGGGTAACCAGCGTGCACTACGACTCTTGCCTAAACGGTTAGTACCCTCATAACGATAAGTACCATTCACCGTATATTTACCCTGATAAGAATAAGTAGCGTTTGCAAAGAAAGCTGCTGATCTGGAACGGGTATTAGTCAATGAATAATAGTCAGTACCCTCTTCTATGCTCTTTTTAAAGAACTGATAAGTATAGAACGGAATTTCGCCCTGCGTATATTGCATACCCCAACCATTAAAGTAAGTCTTATTACGATCGGAAGAGTTTGTCTCCATACCGGCAAAAAGATTCACAATATGTTTTTCGGCAAATACATGATTCCAACTTCCAGTAGCGCGGAAGTCATATCCCAGCATCTTATAGTTCGTACGTTGATAAATACCTCCTTGAGGCAATACGCTAATAGGTAATGCATATGGGTTATCCGGATCAGTATACAAGAAGGGGTTACGATCACGTACCGTAGCATCGGGCATAGCACGATAAGCCATAGCCTGGTTAGAATCATCCGTAATGAGGTGTTCTTGTGAAGTTGCAGAATACTTCACAGCTCCCAATGCTGAAAATTCCAACCCTGTAATAGGTTTCCATTTCAACTCCCCCTGGAACTTTAAATCTGCCACATCCAGATTCATATAGTTATTATCCAATTCATGAAGGATATTGAAATCAGCATAATTACGGGTATACATTGTCTTTGAATCCAATGCACGGGAAGTGTTCAACGCATACGAATACGGGTTAATATCAAAGTCACGCTTCACTTCACCATATACAGGATCCACACTTTGGCTCAAAGTACCAGGAGCCTTTTGTTTCCTATAGGCTGCCGAAGATATAAGATTAATGGATAGCTGTTTTGAAATATTATATGTAGCATTCAGATTAGCCGTATATCTGTTTACCTCACTATCTTTATACCATCCCGGATCGGCCATAGCACTTAAAGAGGCATAGAAAGAAGCTTTTTCCGTACCGGATGAAAGACTGACAGAATGATTATGCATCACAGAATTACTGAATAGTGCATCAAACCAATCTGTATTTCTGTACTCAGCCTCCTGCAAATAATCATTCATTGCAGTGTCTGTGTGTTCCAAGGCAAATGTACCGGTCACCGGATTATAAGTATTCATCAACTGATACATCTTACCATAGACTCCACTTTGAGCAGCACGATAAGTATCCGAGAAATTTAACCAGCCTTTCTCCTTCATCTCTTTGTAAACTCCCATCTGTTCCTGTGAATTCATAATATTGAAGTCAGCATATCTCGGAGTCATACGCATGGTAAATTCACCGGTATAGGAAATATGACTTTTTCCGGCCTGCCCTTTCTTGGTAGTAACTACAATCACACCTGCCATGGCACGTGCACCATAAATAGAAGTCGCAGATCCATCCTTCAAAATTTGGAAACTCTCAATATCATTTGCATTCAGACCTGCAATGGCAGAACTAATCAATGTAACGGCGTCACCAGAAGACAACTCATCGGCACTTACTTCCGTAACATCTTCCATTATGATACCATCAACTACCCACAACGGTTTAGAACTACCATAAATAGATGTAGCACCACGAACACGTATTTTAGGAGCTGTACCGAAAGTTCCGGAAACATTTTGTACAGATACACCTGCCGCACGTCCTTCCAACGAACGGCTAATATCTGCCAAACCATCCAATTTCACATCTTCACTGGACAATTTGGTCGCAGCACCTGTAAAAAGTCGTTTATCCATCTTTGTCATACCGGTAACCACCACTTCTTCCAAAACTTCAGCATCCGGTTTCATTACGATTTTCATCGTCCCGCTTTTTATATTCACCTCTATCGTCTGCATGCCGACGTAAGTTATTCTCAGTATTTTTGCCGTACCCGGCACATTAGTAAGTGTAAACTTACCATCGAGATCTGTTACCGCCCCCTGGTTTGTACCTTTAATCAAAACAGATGCACCTACAATAGGCTGATTGTCTTCTTCAAAAATGACTAGTCCCGTCACTGTTTTTGGAGTTTGCGCAATCGCCAAGCCAATTCCAATAAGTAGGCAGGCTAATGATAAAACAATTTTTTTCTCCATAAGCTCTCTTAAATATATGTGTTAATACTAGAATCTACCATGTTCTAGCAGAACTTATGAAAAGCAAATTCTCAACAGTTATTTTTTATTATTCAAAATAGCTTGTTCGTTATGAAAAATTTCATTTGAATGTAATCAATGAGATTATATCTAAAAAACAAACTCATAGTTTACATTTGCTTTTATGTTAACATTAATGCCTTTTTCTATAAAGCGATGCTATTTTTATGTTATTAACAACAAAAGAATCTTTATTATTCACTAAAACAAAGCATATTTCTATCATTTTGCTTTTTAAAGCAATCATATAATCACTATCTTCTTGATTAAAAACAGATATAAATGTAATATAAACACTTAACCAAATACATATTCAAACAATATGTATTTGCAAGTATTTTAGATTTTATTTCGTATTTTGTTTTGATTTTATAAAACATTACTTAATTTTGCAGCTGTGGAACATGAATAAACGACTATGCTTTCAGAGGATATGATCAAAACACATTTACGAAAGAAAGATTAATGTCATTCTTCATCTACACTTCAAATAAATATATAGCTCAAAGTTTGAAAAGATAATAAAAATCTATATTCCTGAAAAAGTAA
>NZ_EQ973489.1:185642-196913 GCF_000158035.1 Bacteroides cellulosilyticus DSM 14838 | reverse complement strand
CAGAAGTATCATGAAAACAACAGCTACGGTAGAAGCAAATATTTGCTAATATCATTGATTAGTACACTTTAACCAATCTATCAAGTTCTGCTAGAACTCCATCTTTTAATCAACATTTTAGAAAGACAAGAAGCACACAAAATAGGATATTTAATTTGAAACTCTTACCTTTGTCCGCTGATTACATGAAACGACAATATGACAGAACAGGAAGTCAGAAGGTATCTACGGAAAATGAGCGAGCAGGATTCGCAAACTGCTTTCCGGGATTTTTATGATATGACGTATGACCGTCTGTTCCGTATTGCTTATTACTACACTCACCACGAAGAATGGTCGCAAGAGATTGTGCTCGATGTTTTCATGAAACTCTGGGAACACCGTAAGCAATTATTAGAAATTACCAATATCGAAGATTACTGTTTCATACTCGTAAAGAATGCCTCTCTCAACTATATAGAAAAAGAGGAGCGCCGCCCCACCCTATCAACAGAAACCCTACATGAACACTCCGATCAAGCAGTATCACCTGAAGATACTCTGATCAGCGAGGAGTTTTTTTCCCGCTATGTAAAAGCTCTCGACCGGCTACCGGAACGTTGCCGTGAAGTCTTTATCCGCATCCGCGAAGAAAAACAAACCTATGCACAAGTAGCAGAAGAGTTGGGCATCAGTACAAAAACGGTGGATGCGCAATTACAGAAAGCAACCATTCGATTGAAAGAAATACTGCTCTAATAAGTAACACATTCTTTTTATAGTTCTCTATGCTCCCCAACCTCGTTTGAATGTTTCCCTATATATTCACTGGGTGTCATTCCGTACAATTCTTTGAAAGACCTGGAGAAAAGAGTAATACTGGAAAAGCCAGTCAATGAAGCAACCTCTGTTACACTATAGCGTTTATAAATCAACAAATTAGCTGCTTGTTTCAATCTTACATTACGTATTAAATCACGTGTACTTTGATTGGTCAATTCTTTCAATTTACGATGTAGATGCACACGGCTGATCCCAATTTCTTTAGCTATCATTTCTACCGTAAGTTCCGGATTGCTAATATTTCGGTTGATAATATTCATTACCTTATCTAATAGTTTATTGTCTGTAGATTGCATATCAACCATCTGATTCTTAACCTCTTGTTTCTGGCTCCCACCAAAACAATTACGCAACATCTCCCTCCCTTTCACTATATTTATAACCGTCTTTCTTAGAATATCAATATTGAATGGCTTGATAATATAGGCATCAGCTCCCATATCCAGTCCTTCCATATTATCTTCTTCACGTGTTTTCGCAGTCAGCAATATGACAGGTATATGATTAATATTAACATTTTGTTTAATCTTATGACACAAAGTCAATCCATCCATTTCCTGCATCATAATATCACTGATAACCAGATCAGGAGTTTGCCTTAATACTATGGATAAGGCTTCTCTGCCATTAGTACTCTCCATCATATGAAAATCCGAAGCTAGTTCCCGACAAATATATTTACGGATTTCCTCATCATCATCCACTATCAAAACCTTATATTTGCTTTTTGATTTTAGCTTTACTTCCTCATTCGTACTTATAGTATCAGACAAAATGAGCACTTCCTTAGAAGGAGGTAAAGCAGACTTCTCATTCTCATCTATTTCTTTCGAATTTAGATGCTTATTTCCAAGTGGTAAACGAACAATAAACCTACTACCTTTACCATTTTCATTATTTTCAACCCGTATTGTTCCATGATGCAACTTGACCAATGAATGTACCAAATGTAACCCAATACCAGTGCCTATGTTAGAGTTATTCAGATGATTCTTGATCTGATAAAAACGTTCGAAAATTTGATTCATCTCACTTTCATCAATGCCAATACCTGTGTCCGCCACAACAAACTCAAAATAATGCTGCAATGGAACGGGGGCTTCCATATCTTCTCCCGTTCGCAGGTATATATCAATTTGCCCTTGCTCGGGTGTAAACTTGAAAGCGTTTGACAATAAATTCAGAATGATCTTATCAAAATTCTTAGGATCTACCCATACATTAAGCCTTTCCTGCTGTACATGAAAATTGAGAGAGATATGTTTTGCATTAACCTGATATTCAAAAGTAGATTGAAGGTCTCTGATAAACTCTACAATCTCTATCTCTTGAAATTTCAGAAGCATTTGTCCTTTATCGATCTTCCGGATATCCATCAATTGGTTAACCAGATCAAGAATACGTTTCGAATTTCGGAACATGATACTATAAGACCTCTGCCGATCAGCATCGCTATCTGTCATCATTAGCTTCTGTAGTGGACTGATTATAAGAGACATCGGTGTGCGTATTTCATGAGATATATTGATGAAGAATTGGAGCTTTGCCTCATTAATCTCCTCTGCACGAGCATGTTCAATCATTTGTTGACGGATCTGATAGCGATTACGAATCTGCATAAGAATCAGATAAATGGCTAATGCCAATAAAATGACATAACATAATTTTGCCCAATTCGATGCATACCATGCCGGAGATATCAGGATTGTAATCTCTTTAATATTCGAAAGCATATTATGATCCCCGGCCCGTACTCTAAGATTATAAGTACCAGGAGGAAGATCGTTGAATGAAATACGATTTATATCATTACGCAGCACCACCCAGTCACTATAATTCATGGAATACATATATATAAGCCGTTCGGGACTATTCAATTCCATAGTGGCAAATTCGATGCTGAATGCATTGTCCTTATGAGCCAAATGAAACTTTTGCGCTTCAAATACCGGCCGATCAATAATTTCATATCTACCTGATTTCATCCCTTTTCTCACGGGAGTATTATGAATATAGAAATCAGTAATACGAATATTCCATTTTTTTGCAGGATCAGTAATTTCTTGCGGATTAAAGTAAGTAACTCCATTCACTCCTCCAAACCAGAGAGTACCATCAGCATCTTTGAATGAGGCATTTTTACTGAACTCATTACCTTGTAATCCATCACTTACATAATAGTTAATAAATTTATGATTATGCTTATTGAATTGAGAAATACCGGCATCCGTACTAATCCATAAGAAACCTTGATTATCTTCTTGAACAGCATACACTACATCACTGGGAAGCCCGTCTTGTGCAGTGTAAAGCGTCAGTTTATCGGTTTGTGGAGAATAATTATATAGTCCTTCTGATGTACCCGCCCAGATCACTCCTTCCTTATCCTGATGCAAGCAATGTACTATGACTTTAGGTGATATATAGGAAATATTAAATGGACTTGTATTCAAATCAACACATATCAGCCCATCATAACTTCCGATATAAAGTTTATTGTCTTTGGAATATAATACGCTACTTAACCACAAGTAAGAATCGGGAGGAGTAACCTGTTCTGTTTTTCCACTCTTCAAATCGTGGCATAACAACCCTGCCCCCATTGTAGCTATCCATAATCGTTTCCTATTATCCTCGGCAAATGCATATACACGTTGTACATGTTTACCATTAGCATCAACCAGATTATCAAGATATGTACATCGGCCTGTATTACGGTCTATTTTCCCCATGCCGTTGGTAAAAGAACCGAACCAAAGATTGTGCTCCGAATCTTCATACAACGTAATGATGATGGCAGGAACAGAGCTCGAAGTGTTTTCATGTACAAAATGTTCTTTTTGCTCTAATTCGGGAGTGATTACATAAATGCCGTCATTGTCAGTACTTACCCATAAATCATTATTATGATCACGAAGCAGGCTGGTAACACAATATGATCCTATTATATTACTATTCACATCTTTAGATCCTATATACTTGAACCCATTTTGCACAGTGGGAATCATCACCACTCCTTTTTGATAAATAGCAAGCCAGAAGTTGCCTGCATAGTCTTTAAGAAGAGAGTGTACCTTAGCGTTTGTAACATCAAAACAACTATTGCTGAATTGAGCATCTGTAATCTCGTTGGTTCTACTATTATAGACTTTAACTCCTTCTCCATCTGTTCCCAAATAGAGTATATCCTGAGAACTCTGATATATTGTTTTGATAAACAGATTATATTGTCCTTTATAAGGTATGGGAATAAAACTATCATGAGTGCGGTCATATCTAAAAAGTCCATTGCCCATACTTATCGCATATATATTACCTTTATAATCTTCACATACATCAATTATTGGAGTTCCTTTTTTTTGTATCAAATATTGTTTTCCCTTTCCAGCAGGAGTCAAACGATAAATACCATTTTCACCCGCAGTCATCCATATCTCTCCTGTAGTAGTTTCTATAACAGCCCCAGTCATGGAAGTCGGAATATCCAGCAATAATGGCTTTACAATCAGTTCATCATCTTCAATAAAGAGTTGACAGAGTTCATTGCCGGACACCCAGATATCTCCATTTTTTCGTTGCAGAAGAGCGGATATATTACTATTAAAGACTTCTCCATTTTCGCGTCGGGCGGGGAGAGTGAAGCTATCACGGGCTGCATCATATATTTGTAACCCGTTACATGTTCCGACAAAAAGCCGTCCTTTGGCATCCTCAAATAAAGTTCGTACGTAATTATGAGACAAAGAATGGGGATCATTGGAATCATGTTTGTATATAGTTACTTTCGCTCCATCATATCGATTAAGGCCGTTTTCTGTGGCAATCCAAATAAATCCGTTTCTATCTTGATATAGTTTATTGATTAAGCTGTTTGAGAGTTCCCCATCTGTGGTAAAAACTTTGCCAGATTGTCCATAACCAACTATGGATATCCACAGGCACAAAATACAGAGTATATTTTTGATCTTCATAGTAGTGCAATAAGATTTGCAAAGATAATAAATATCACCTAAAATTTATATTTACCAAATGTAAAAATAGAATAAGACAACTCTGGCTGCCACTTTACCCACAATACAAATTTATAAAATTCGGGACAGACCTTTTGCCTGCCCCGAACTGATAAAAATACCTATTGAAAACAATTCCAATTCTATAAACTACCTTAGTTCATATTCATTCACAAGAATCAGTTCATATCATTACCTTTCAGATTGGAATTATTACTCAGTTCTTCTTCAGGGAAGGGATAATACATAGCCTTTTCACTCCACCCCAATGCCTTCAATGAGTCAAGCCATTTAGAATCAGCCAGCCCCCAACGAAGAAGATCAAAATAACGGAGATATTCACCACAGAGTTCTACAAAACGTTCATGAACAATGATATTTTTAATCGTATTCATCGGAACGCCGTTGATAACTTTATCGCTGGCCAACAGTTCATCTACATTGGGAATATATCCCGGTTCATGCTGATACCACAGATGTGGCTGTTCAGAAGGAACAATCTTATTAGCACGGTCGCGAACCTGCTGAATATAATACTTCGGTCCTGTAGGATCAGTTATTGACTTATTATCATTGCCTGCTTCGCTCAGACATTCAGCATACATCAACAGTACATCCGAATAGCGCATCAGGCGGGTATTAATTTCATTATCAGCATCAGCAATCTGATAATCCGGACATTCTTTACGGGTCCCGTACAGGTGTTTATCCGAAGATAGGTGTGCATACATATAATCCCAATCGGCCACAGTACCATCAAGCTGAGTGTAATAAGCACCCCCCGGACACCACATCGTCATAAATTTACGCGGGTCACCCTCTTCAAATTCATCATATGTACGTTGGTTTGGAGCAAGATTCCACCAAGAGCCACCGGTTCCGTCAGGCACACCAATTTCCTGCCATCTCCAGGAATCAGACTTGTCGCCTCCCAGCCAATCAGGGCCATTGAACATCTGTATCTCAAACACAGACTCTATATTATTCTCATAATCTGTACCCCACATAGAGTTCTCACGATAATTATCCACCAGTTTATATTCCCCGCTGTCTATTACCTTTTTCAACTCAGCTTCCGCTTTTCCAAATTCCGCAGCCTGTCCGCGTTCCAGAATGGGGCGATACAAATAGGCTTTTGCCAAGTAAGCTTGTGCAGTTCCCTTAGTAGCACGCCCTTTATTGGCAGCATCGGCATAAAGCGTACTTCTCAATGGCAGTAATTCAGCTGCCTTTGCAAAATCAGCAATAATCAATGCATAAATCTGTCCTTTTTCCGCATTGCCTGGATAATACTCTGATGCATCGGATACAGGATGATCCCAATAAGGAACCGTTTCGCCAAATAACTGAACCAAATGCATATAATGTAAAGCTCTTAAAAAATAAGCTTCACCTAACAGGCGATCTTTTTTGGCCTCATCTATTGTTCCTTCAAAGTGTGTAATTTTCTCAATAGCTATGTTAGAAGCAAATACGCCATTAAAAAGATCTTGCCAGGAGCTTTTCAGCAGTCCTTCATTAGCCGGAGTTGAGTAAGTATCCTGATACAGGTTAGGCCACTTGAATGTTTTATCAAAATCATCACCAGGAGCCAATAAATTGTAATACAAAGCTCGTGCATAGCCACCTTGATTCTGTCCTATCAAAGCTTCATAAGCCGGGATAATGGATGCTTCAAGTTGAGCTTCGGTAGTATAATAAGTGTCTACTGAAAGCTGTTCCGGATTATTCAAATCCATGTTGGGCACGCAGCTGCTTACAATGGAGACAGCAGACAGTGCAACGCAAGTACGTAATGTATTTTTAAGTGAAGTCATATCTTTCTATTATTTAAAAAGTCAATTGTAAACCCATGTAAAACTCACGCGTATTAGGGAAAGTCGGATCCCAGAGAGACATACCATCAACACCTCTTGTCAGATTTTTGCCGCTGTATCTATCCTGATCACCTACTTCCGGGTCATATCCCTTATATGAGGTGATAGTAAGCAGATTCTTAGCACCTACGTAAAGTCTCAGATGCTCAATGCCAAATCGACTCAGAAAAACCTTCGGAAAAGTATAACCCAATGTCAAGGCTTTCAAACGAAGATATGAACCGTCTTCTACATAACGATCAGAAAGTTTACGATTCTGATTGGGATCACCGATCACTGCACGAGGAATATCCGTATCCGTATTCTTCGGGTAGAATGTCGTAACACCTGAAATAGGATTGACGAAAGTGAGATCTTCTGCCCGGTAACGGTTCAGAACTTCTTTGGTGTTATTATAATAATGGTGCATACCTTCATTGTCTACACGACTATAGTTAAAGATGTCATTACCTTGTGATCCTTGCCAAATCATGGAGAAATCAACATCACCAAACCCTGTCTTATATCTTGCATCCAAACTTAATCCGTAAGTAAAATCAGGAATAGGATTACCGATGTAGTCCTTGTCTTCATCAGTCAACTCACCATCTTTATCCAAATCCTTAAAACGTACATCTCCCAACTGCGCATTCGGAGCAAACTTCTTATCCTCATCCAACTGTGCCTGAGTTCTATACAATCCATCTGTTACATATCCCCAGAATTGCCCGATAGACTTTCCTACAGCCGTCTTCGTCACACTGTTGGCAGCAAAAATAGCATTGTTAGTCCCCAAGTCAAGCACTTTGTTTTTAACGGTAGACAGATTTCCCGTAACCGAATAATCAAAATCTCCGATATGATCACGGTAAGTGAGAGCAAATTCCCACCCCTTGTTTTCAATGCTACCGGCATTCAACGTCGGGAAATTACCCATATATCCGGCAGAGAAAGAAATAGGAACCTGAATCAACATATCCTTTGTTTTCTTATAATAATAATCTACTGTAAACAACAGACGGCTATCCAGAACTGACAAATCGAGTCCCAAGTCAGTAGAATATTGCGTTTCCCATTTTACGTCCGGATTTGCAGGTGTAGTAGGCAATGCTCCCGTCACCTTGCTATCATTCAAATAATACCACATCTGAGCGAAATTCACTGTACTTTGATATTGATAAGGACTAATATTGGAATTACCCAACATACCCCAGCTACCACGCAGTTTCAGATCACTGATCCAAGTCAGGTTCTTCATAAATTTCTCTTGACTGATGCGCCATGCAGCAGAGAAAGAAGGGAAGTTACCATAACGATTATTTTTGCTAAAGTTAGAAGAACCATCACGACGGAAATTGAAAGTCAGCATATATTTACTATCATAGCTATAGTTTACACGACCCAACAAAGAGAACATAGACGAACGGCTAACGGAAGAGCCAACCACTTTCGACGCATCATCTTGTGTGGAACCCAGAATCAGAATATCAGGACTGGGCATAGCACGTGCCCCACCATTGTGTCCAAGACCTTTTGTCTCTTCTGAAGTGACACCAATCAAAGCGTTGATGCTATGTTTACCAAAAGTTTTATCATACGACAAAGTGTTTTCATATAAGAAACGATTAGTCTTCGTACTGGACATTTTGTACTCGTCCGGTGTATGGTTTTCATAGCCAATAGAATAATCAGCAATATAATTCTGTACCATATAGCGATACATATCCACTCCCATATTGAACTTGTACTTCAGCCCCGGGATGATTTCGTAAGTAGCCCATATATTACCATTGATAGTTGTACCTTCACCCTTATTCCAGTTCATATAAGATTCTGCCACCGGATTTCCGCAGTCTGTACCATTACCGGCACCAGCAAAACCTGTAGGATGACTATCGTCATAAATAGGCAATGTAGAAGACCACTTTTGAGCACCCAATATCTTACAATCGCTCCAATCGTGCAAGTTACGGTTGATCGTTACCGTTTCTCCCAACTTCAGCTTTCCCTTTGTAAAATCAGAGATGAATTGTATACCGTAATTCTTGTAATCTTCACGAATGAACACCGGCTGGTCTGTAGAGTAAGTGGTATTGATACGAAAATTAGCCTTATCCGACCCACCGCTAACAGCAAGATTATGCTTCTGATAAAAAGCCGTACGCTTTAAAATATCCATCATATTGTAACCTTCACCAATCGCGGCCGGATCAGAGAGAGCCGTCAGATAGTCAGTACGGTTAGGATCGGCATTATACATTTCTTCATTAATAAGCTCAGCTAACTCCTGCCCGTTCAACATCTCTACATCGTGTGAAAGTCCTTTCCAACCCACATAACCGTCATAATCTACCTTCACATCACCGCTGGCACCCCGTTTGGTCGTAATCATAATCACACCATTAGCACCACGGGCACCATAAATGGCACAGGATGCAGCATCTTTTAAAACCTGAATACTGGCAATATTACTTTCATCGGGTACAACTCCTCCAATCATACCGTCTACTACATAAAGCGGATCAGTGTTATTAATAGAACCCACACCACGAATACGAACCCTACCATTCGTAACTTGTACACCGGCCACAGAACTCTGGAGTCCTGCAGACAAACCTCCCGGCACTTTGCTCAGTTCTTTGGTATCCAATACAGCAATAGACGATGACAGGTCCGCTTTCTTCTGAGTACCATACCCGATAACAACCACATCATCCAGCATTTGTGTATCTTCTTTCAGCAATACATTAACAGAAGTATTACCACTCAAAGCAATTTCTTGCGTAACATATCCAACAAACGAAATCACCAATGTAGAATTGGCATCTGCCGAAAGAGTAAAATTACCATCAAAATCAGTAATTGTACCATTCGTCGTTCCTTTTACTACAACAGATGCACCGATAACCGGTTCATTGTCAGTAGTAGACGTGACTTTACCACTAATACTCTTACTTTGCCCCCATGCGGTAGACACACAAAGAAAGAGAAGCAACATAAACAATAATTTTGTTTTCATACACTTTTCATTTAAGATTAAATACATATATAATTTTACTGTATACAACATAATATAAATCAGAGAAAAACATCCTTCAGCCTTCTTTATATATAACCGGGAGTATTTTTCATCACTTTCTCCAGAACTACAAGCAGGCAAAACAATATTGAAACTGCAATTCTCATTTTCGGACATTTTTCTTTTCATTTTCAGCTAACAACTTATGTTTTCACATAGTATTAAATCAATTATTATATCATGATTCTTTGCTGCAAATATAGAAAATAGACTTTTATTGAATCTCACTTTATTGTAACACAAGCTTTATCATTCGTTACATCCTTTTTCAAGCATTTCCAAAGCATTCAACGCCACGTTACCATTAGCAGTACAACATACTATAAAACAAATATTTAGCCTCAATAAAATGTAACACAAATCTTCATTTTTAATATCCATTATTCCTTTTTTTGATCTCATTTCATCATCTAAAAAACACTTATTCCATCTCCCCGAAACTCCCCGAAAATACATGTAACGGACAGAAAAATTTATGTAATAAAACAATCTTCCACCTGATTAATTAACACTTTTTATTTCTATCGCCATAGGGAATTTCTTTTTTGCTCCTGTCTTTACTCATGAACTATATAAACTAAACTAAATTAAAACGACATGAAAAGATTTTGCAAACAAATGGCAGGAACCGCAGGGCTTCTCTTTATCCTTGCCGCATGCAGTAACAACAGTTCCAGTTATCCCGAAGAGTATGTAGGTTTTGAGAAAGCCACCAAAAACTATTCGTTCGACAAAAACAAAGACACAGAAGAGTTCGACGTAAAGATTATTGCCGCTGAAAAGAAAAATGAGGATAGGGAAGTTCTCATTAATGGCATAAACATGCCGGGTAAAGCAGCTATTTTCAGTATTGAAGACAAGACGGTCATTATCCCTGCCAAGAAGAAATCAGCCAATCTACGAGTGAAGATCTATCCGAAGAGAGTGACAGACAAAGCTGAATTCCGCATCGTCTGTACCCCGAAGGATAAAGAAGGCAAAAAGACACAGATCACTATCCATCTAAGTCCCCAATAATGGGAACTACAACTCCATTCTGTTTCATCCTATCACTAGCTTTTTCTCACGTGAGCTTGGTACATAAATGCCTTAAGGCCGTATGAAAACTAAGCTTTGCTTTATTGTTTTTGTCCTTTTGCCCGTAACAAAACTTCGTCCCACAGTTGCGAGCTCTACGTTTTCCAATTGAGGGCTGTCGGTCCCACAACTGCGGGCTACACAGCCCTCAACTGAAAAACGAGGTTTTACTTATAGCATAATGACATTAACATTAAGGCTTTAGGAGAAAAAGGAAGGAGCATATCAAGTTTCTCCTCTATCATTCAGCTTTCTATATAATGGGATTATGAAGCCTGACTCCTCAATTCTTACGAAGTGATAACTTCTGCGATGAAAATTCAGTTTAAAAGGAGATATTTGCATGAATACAGGCAAAGTTTGTATAATACATATTAAGGACTTGTGAATTAGTGAATTACAAACATAAAAACGCTCTTTTTTTCTA
>NZ_EQ973489.1:172009-185537 GCF_000158035.1 Bacteroides cellulosilyticus DSM 14838 | reverse complement strand
AAAAAAAGTAATTTCGGCATAGGGAGTTTTTCCGTTTTACCTGTCTTTATAGAAAAGAAGAAGAACATGGAACAAGAATTTGAAAGAATACTCGATAAACTCGCAACCTCCACCCGTTCGCCGAGAGGAAGATTCTCGAAAGCCAATAGCTGGATACTTCTTGAGAAACGGTTGCCGCATCTGCAACGCCGCATCCTTTCATTGCACACAATGGCTGGTGCAGCCGCTGTCGCCGTGCTTTGTGTACTGGGCTGGTGGGCATATTATATGTTCGCCCCGGTACCATTGCAAACCGTATCCACATTGGCAGAAACACGTACCGTAACACTGCCCGACCAAACAGAAATTGTACTGAACCGCTATTCTTCTCTGACTTATCCCGAACGTTTCAGAGGAAAAGACCGGAAAGTACAGTTACAAGGAGAAGCTTATTTCGAAGTCAGCAAAGATGCAGCACATCCTTTCAAAGTAGAAGCCGGAGCAATTATAGTACAGGTTTTAGGTACACATTTCAATGTCGAAGCCTATCCCGAAGATACACAAGTGAAAACAACCTTGTTGGAAGGTTCCGTTTCTGTCAGCCTCATCGGTAAAGCAGAAGAAAGCCTGATACTTTCACCCAATGAAAGCGCTATATATAATAAGGATAAGAAAAGTCTGACTCTACATACCGAAAATAATGCATCCGAAGAGATTATCTGGAGAAACGGAACACTGCTTTTCAAAAGCATTCCTTTACAAGAGATTGTCCGACAACTTTCTAACGCTTTCCACACAGACATTCGTATTGAAGACGCTGACTTACAGAACTATCGCATGACGGCTACTTTCTCTGATGGCGAAACGCTGGAAGAAATTCTTTCGCTGCTTTGCCGCAATCAAAAGTTTGAATACACAAAAACTAATGACATAATAACAATCACACAAAAATTAAACTAGAATGAAATCCTCTATCTGTTCACCCCGCACCATCAGGAAATTTCTCCTGGTGGGAGCGGTTCTCCTATCAACCTGTACACTACAAAGTACGATTGTATTTGCCACCTGCGTTCTACAGAAGACCAATCCTTCACAAACGCGTTTCAGCATCAAACTGCAAAATGCGACACTGGAGGAGTTTGTGAAACAAGTGGAACAAAAAACCGGGTACAGTTTCATATACGGAGAAGAAGTACGCCTGAATGGGCGCATCACACTGGCCGTCCGAGACCTTACTATTAACGAAATTCTCCGGAAAGCTTTTGAAAACCAACCGATAGGTTTCGAAATCTCCGGAAAACATATTTTGCTAAACAAGCGGCCCGTGCCGCAGAAAACCGCAAGCCGTCGGTTCACTATCAGCGGATACGTGACAGACGGAGCGTCTTCCGAGACGCTGATTGGTGCCAATATCCTCGATAGTCGTCAGCGTGTGGGCACTGCCACCAATCCTTTCGGTTTCTATACTCTTACTTTGCCGGAAGGAGATGCGGAATTGATTTTTTCGTATTTAGGGTACGAAACCCGGCACAGTTCGTTCCCGCTAAACAAAGACACCGTGCTCAATATCCGCTTGGACAGCAATAATGAACTGGCGGAAGTGATTGTCCTTTCGGACAAGAAAGAAGCCGGCATCCAAGCCACCGCCATGGGAGCGTATGAAATTCCGATGGCACAAATTCAACATACTCCAGCCGTACTTGGAGAAGCTGATATATTGAAAACCATTCAGTTAATGCCAGGTGTACAAGCCGGAACGGAAGGCTTTTCCGGTTTATATGTACGCGGAGGAGGACCGGACCAGAACCTGATATTGCTAGACGGTATTCCGGTATATAATGCAGATCATCTTCTGGGGGTGTTCTCCGTATTTACTCCCGAAGCTATAAAAAACACTACACTCTACAAGAGTTCCTTTCCCGCCCGTTACGGCGGTCGGCTTTCCTCTATTGTCGATATACGTACCAACGACGGAGATATGCACCATTACCACGGTGCACTCAGTGTAGGTACACTTACCGACAAACTGCATTTTGAAGGACCTATCTGGAAAGGACACACTTCTTTCAGTCTTAGTGCACGTGCCACGCACACCGCCTTCTTCAAAAACCTCATAGTGGATAAAGATGATTATTACGCCGATAAATACAACTACTACTTTTACGACATCAATGCCAAGGTGAACCATAAATTCAATGACCGCAGCCGCCTCTTCATCGGTTTCTATAAAGGAAAGGACCACTACCACTTTGACACCACCGACAGCAACAACTACTATCAGAACAACGACGACACTAAAGTCTATTATAAAGATGACAGCCACCTGAACTGGGGAAACACGATAGCCTATGGCCGCTGGAATTATGTATTCAATAGTAAGTTGTTCTGCAACACCACTATTTCCTACAATAACTATCTGATGAAATTGAATCAGGATGTGGAAGATACACGCACCTACCGGGGGCAAATATTAGATCGCTATAGCTATTTATCCCAATTCCGTTCGGGCATCAGTGACTGGAGTGCGCGCATGGACTTCGATTTTACACCCGCTCCGGAACATCACATCAAGTTTGGAGCAGAATATATCCACCATACTTTCCGCCCGGGCATCTCCACTTCCAAGACTCAGGAGGTGGAAAACGGAGAGCAACAGGAAGAAACAATTTATGCCGCCAGCAATAATCATGTACTACGAGGACAAGAGGTATCACTCTATGCTGAAGATAATTTCAACCTGAACAGTCATCTCAGCCTAAATGCCGGTATAAGGGCATCTCTGTTCTCTACACAAGGAAAGAACTACTGTTCGATTCAACCACGCCTCTCTACACGCTACAACTTCGGACAGGGATTCTCCGCCAAGGCATCCTATACATGCATGGCACAATATGTACACTTGCTTTCATCCACTCCCTTCTCTATGCCTACGGATCTTTGGGTACCAATTACCAAAAACATACGCCCCATGTATGCCAATCAATACTCTCTTGGAGGCTATTATACCGGTCTGGCTGGCTGGGAGTTCTCTATAGAGGGATATTATAAGCAGATGCGTCACATACTGGAATATCAGGATGGCGTTTCCTTTTTCGGCACTTCCACTAATTGGGAGGAAAAGGTAGAAATGGGTGAAGGACGTTCCTTTGGTCTGGAAATGATGGTACAAAAGACTTTGGGAAAGACTACCGGTTGGCTGGCATATACGCTGGCAAAGACCGATCACCGTTTCAAAGATGGTGCCATCAGCCAGGGTAAATGGTTTCCTTATAAATATGACCGCCGCCACACCATCAGTCTGTGTTTGAATCATAAATTCAGTGAACGTATCGATGTCGGAGCTTCCTGGATATTCAATACCGGGGGATGCATCACAGTACCTGAACGGGAGACCATTATCATCCGTCCCGAAGGCAATATAGAATCTGCTCCTTATATTTCCCGGCGCAACAACTACCGCCTGCCAGCCAGTCATCGCCTAAACCTGGGTATCAACTTCAACAAGAAAACCAAGCATGGCATGCGTACCTGGAACATCAGCCTTTATAATGCCTACAATGCTATGAACCCCAACCTGGTTTACAGCAAATGGGAACAAGGTTACAATCTGATTTACAATGACTTTTACAACAGCATATATCAAGGAAACGGTGATCAATACAACTCAGAGAAAAAGTCGAAGACTGTTATCAAGAAACTGACGATATTACCCTGCATACCCTCTGTGACTTATACCTATAAATTTTAAAAGCCATACCAGATTATGAAAACAAGAATTAAATTACACCTTATTATATATATAGCTTTCGCCGGGCTCTTTATGGCTTGTGAAAATGAAATCCCATATAATCCCGGACAACAAAATCCGCAGCTTATCATGAATGCCCTGCTCAACGCCGGACAAACAGAGAATCTCGTTTATCTGCATCTTAGTGAAGGAAACAGCATCGGCCGCATCAATGAAGCAACGCTTTCCCTCTACGTAAACGATAAGCAGGTTGAATCCCCTCAAGCCATATCTCCCGAAGAATACTATGGAAATATGCAAAATCAGCTTGACAAGGGGCAATATGAAGCATTACTAAAAAGTATGCGCTTCAAAATATTCCGTCTCACCGCCCGCTTACAACCCGGAGATAACATTCGCCTGGAAGCCACAGCGGAAGGCGGAAAGTATCATGTCAGTTCGCAAGTAACTGTTCCCCGTCCCCTACAAAGCCTGCAAGTGGACACCTGTACCGCCCTCATCCGCCAATGGGGTAGCATGAGAGCCCATCGTCAATACCGCATCACCTTAGAGGATCTCCCTAACGAAAAGAACTATTACCGTCTGGAGATAGTGAATAACAAAGACTTCCGCTGCGTTATCTACACGCCCAACGAAGACGAGAACGGAGACTATATAAAGGATGAAAATGGAGATTACATTTACACCATAACGAAAGACACAGTTGTCAACTATAGATATACCGAACTTATCAACCGTGAAGACGTGATCCTGACCGACGGACATGTCACCAGCTCGGATGATGATGAAAATGCAATGTTTCCCACCAACATTGAAAACAAATACAGTATCTTCACAGATAATCGTTTCACCAATTCATCTGCCACGCTGAAAGTTTACACCCCACTTTACGATGACAACTATGATATTCTCCAATCACTGAATTATACCCGTTGCTACCTGAAACAAAATATCACCGTGCGCGTGCTCAGTTTGCCTGAAACATATTATCGCTACCTGAAAGCTTTAAACTGCATGGATGACGAAGATTATGACGAAGCCCTGATGGAACCTATCAGCCTGCCCAGCAATGTAGAAAGCGGATTGGGCTTTGTAGGTATTTCATCTGAAATTCAATACACCATAGATATGCCGGATAAAAAATGGGGATGGTGGTAAAATCCGGATAAATACTATCATTATGATCACCCGTGTTCGATAACTATATTACATTCATATTACAAATAAGGTCTTAAACAAGCAAAATAATACCATATAATTGATCTATATCAAGAAATGCTCCCTTAAACTGCACTTTCCTTCTTCTTTGCTTTTATGTTATAAAACATATTTCTATATTTGCATAGGTAAAAAGAAAAAGCTAAGCGCTTAGAGCTGTTTTCAATAGGTATTAGATTTTTAGAGTTAGAATTGTTTTTAGGTATAACAAATTAAAAGTAGGTATTATGAAACGTTTAGGATTAACATTAATAACAGCAGTCTGTCTGACTGCTACGACATTTGCAGCAGGAAATCAACCTACAACTGCAAAATGGGATGGTAACATCAACGTAACCAAGTTGAGTAAATATTTAAAATTGTCGGCTGGCCAGCATGAAGAAGTAGCAAACATCTGCGAATACTTCTCTACACAGATGGGACGTGCCACAACTGCAAAGAAGGACCAGGAAAAGAAACTCCACAATGCAGTGTACGGAAACTTGAAGTTGATGAAGAAAACGCTTACTGACAAGCAATACGCTGATTATGCGAAAGTATTGAATGTCACTTTGCAGAATAAAGGTATCGAAGTGAAATAATAAGAGAGGGCACTGAACATCACGTTTTGTGCCCTCTTTCCTTTATCAACACTATTCAAGTGTCGACTCCCTAACCAATATATATATTTCATTTACAAACAATATCTGTCTTGTAGCTCCTTTTTATATTTCTTAGAGACCAGCAGCTCATCTACATTCTCAAATGGCGGATACAACACACATTTACCATCCTTGATAATCATCAGATAATCAATATTGATTATGAAAGACTGATGAATCTGCACAAAACAAGGAGCATATCTCACTATCTGATCGGCCGTGGTACTCTTCTTCAGAGGTAACGGCGTTTGTCCACTCAACACCGCCTCCCACTGTTTCCGTTCAGAGCAATACCGGAAATATCCAATTTCGGCAGGCCGTAATGCCCGCATGTCATTTGTCGGAGTAAACACCATAAATGTCTGACTAGTGTTTGCTAATGCCGCAGGAAAAAATGCAGCTTTCCGTTCTAATTCTATTCTTTCCATAAATCGGGAAATTATAAGTTCCAGATCTTTGTCCTCAAAAGGTTTCAACAAATAATCAAAAGCAGATTGACGAATGGCTGACATCATGTATTTATCGTATGCAGTATAAAAAACGACTTTCATGCCCCAAGTCAGAGATTCGCGAATACTGTCCAGCAAATCCATCCCCCTCATATCAGGTAGCTCTACATCTAAAAAGAGCAAATCGGGACGCACTTTTGCTATCAGTTTCTTCCCGGATACTCCATTGCGTGCAGTACCTTCTAAATGAAAGTTTTCAAATTTCTGTAACCCGAATACCAGATTATCCAAGGACAACTCATCGTCATCTACTATTGCAACCTTATACCTGTCCATACCTCTCTTGTTTCTGCGAAATTAAAGAACTGAAAGCAATTTAAAAAATCAGAATATGTCATTTTTAGGATATTCGATCAAAACAACGGATATCCAATCAAAATTGAGGATTATTCGAAAATCATTAAACTGAATAATCATAATTCAACGGTAAATGAAAACTTACTTCACATCCGGTCTCGCCATCCGGCAAAGGAATATTGTGTACCGTAGTTTCAATCATTTCCTTATTCTTAGCATTCAAAATCTGAATAGTTTGCATGATTACCTTCATTCCGGTCCCTGTCCCTCTGTTAGCACTGTTCAGTTTGAACCCGCCCCCGTTATCCGTAATCCGGACACAAATATAAGTACCGGAACGATGAACATCAATCCAAAGGCGCCGTTCACCTTCTTTACCCTGAAGAGCGTGCTTGATGGCATTCTCCACCGGTATCTGTATTAACATGGAAGGCAGAAGCAACTGATTGGTGTCTACATCTTCACCAACTTCAATAGTCACCTTAAATTCCGGTCCCAAAGAACGGCGTTGAAGATCAATGTAGGTTTGCACAAAACCTAATTCTTCTTTTAAGGTAACACACATTTGCTCAGCTAATTCCAAATTCCGTCGCATTAGTTTCACCAATGAGGAGAGTTCTTTTTTATTCTCCCCTTCCCGACTGCCCATTTCCTGGTTTAGCACATTGAAAATAAAATGCGGTGACATTCTGTTACGTATATTCTCCAAACGTAAAGAAGATATGGTACGCTGACTTTGCGCGAGCAGAAGAGCCCGTCTTTTCTTTTCATACAGATAGATGAAACAAGCAATAACCAATACCAAAACGCAAACTCCAATCCAGAAGAAACGTCCCTCGTGCAACTTTAACATCTCTACCTTCTGCTGCTCAATCAATATGTTCTTTGCCAACAGTGTAGAGTCCTGTTGATATCTCAATGACATATCGGCTGTACGCATTCTTACATGTTCATTACGGATAGAATCGTCCAGCCGGCTGTTTTCTTTCTGATAAAAGAAAGCATTTTTATAATCTGCCGTCTTCTCGTAAAACTCCTGCAAATACTTATTACGAATATGCAGCATGTCCGGCTCTATATGATTCGGATTGGTAGCCTTACTTAGCAGATTCCTTACGGTTGCCATATCATTTCGCTCCAGAGCCAGACCGATGCGTTGGGTATCAATATAATAAAGCGCTCCTGCCGCCCCTATTTTCCGAAAAAAGGGTTGGCATTCATTGATATATTTAGCCGCTGAGTCAGGTTCATTCATTTGCAGATAGACATCCCCCAGATTCACCATGCACAGGTTTTTCTCAAAGCCCATATCGGGATGAGAAACCGCCAGCGAGAAACCTTTCTTGAAATATTTTAAAGCTTCCGGATAATCCTCACGATAATAATATGAATTACCACGATTATTCAAATAGATATATTTCTCGTAAGGAAGCATTTTATCATAAAACATCCCTGCCAGATTATAGTAATAGTCGCACTGATCAAAATCGTGTAAAGCCATATACACCTGAGCCAGCCCATAATAAACAGGATGACGACGCCCCTCCGATATTCCTAAAGAATCTCCGATTTGCAGTGCTTTACGATACCAAAATGCACTTACGTCATATTTTCCCTGCCGGCTGCATGCATCAGCCAGATTGATAAGAATATCCGGGACTGATTCTGTCTTCATTCCCTGCAAACGTTGTTTGTAAGAATCTGTAAAGCAGACAATAGCCGAATCCATAGCGCCTACACGCACATAAATATTACCTTTTGTATTCAGATATTCCGAGCGTAAATCAGCAAGATAGGGTGAAGATTGTTCACGGGCACAAAAGTCTTCTATCCGTTTTATTAAATAGCGGGCTGAGTCCACATCCGAAGTGAACATATACGTTTTTAATACTATAGCAGAGTAATAATACCATTCCAGACTATCAGTCGACATCTCCATCTTTTGCTTTGCCAGCGCACGTATATGTTGTGGATGAGTGGTCAAAGAGTCTGTAACCGAACGATAAAAAGAGTCGTATTTTTTTTCCCAAGAGGAATGTTGCTCAGACTGTTTACACGAAACAGCTAAGAATAGTAGTAAGAGAACCGGAAGAGAAGTTCTCCACAGAATTTTGCCATATATCGTGTTCATAGCTATTGACATTTATATAAAGAATAAAGATATCCTTCATGCATTGCTACAAATATAATAGTTTTTCCCATTTAGTACAATTTTAAGACCACTTATCCGCTAAGATATTTATTTATCCTGTTTTTACTTATTATATAATTTGGGTATCACAAATACTTATTTTAACTTTGCATAAACAAATTGAAGTAATCATTAACAGTAACCCACAAATTACGAGACACAATGAGAAAGCTTATACTTTTGGGGATTTGTATCTCCTTTCTTCTCCCCACCGCTATGCAGGCGCAATACTTGCGTTCATCCTATTTTATGGAAGGTAGCAGTACCCGCATTCAGTTAAATCCGGCGTTGCAACCCAAACGTGGTTATGTCAATCTCCCCGGCATCGGTTCCGTGAATGCCGAAGTAGCCACTAACTCACTTGGTATACAAGATGTCATCGACGTTTTCGATTCCGACGGTGAATTTTATAACAACGACAAGTTCTACAATCGCCTGAAAGGAATGAATGAAGTGAATATCAGTGCGAATACAGATGTTATATCTTTCGGATTCTATAAAGGAAAAGGTTTCTGGTCATTCAATGTAGGGGCACGGGCTGATGTGGACGCCACTATTCCTAAAACCATGTTCGACTACCTGCGCGCAACAGACGCTGATAATTTCAGCTGGAGCGGTGAGAGTTTTGATATCCGCAATGAAAAACTACGTTTGAACGCTTACATAGAAGTCGGAGCAGGATATTCACGTGCCATCAACGAGCGCTTAACCGTAGGCGGTAAAGCCAAATTACTATTAGGTGCAGGAAACATAAACCTGAATATCAACCAGCTCTACATGTATGGGAAGGATGCTGGCATCGACTCGGAATTCCAACTAAAAACGGATGCATATCTGGAAGCTTCTGCAAAAGGACTTGATCTGGAAGAAGAAAACGGATACATCACTGACCTGGATTATAATAGTTTTGGCATCAGTGGTTATGGAGCAGGTATCGATTTAGGAGCAAGCTATCAGGTGATGAAGAATCTGACTGTTTCTGCCGCCATTCTTGACTTGGGATTCATTTCCTGGGGCAAATCAAGTACTCAAATAGCTGAATCAGATAAGAATACTACTATTGATAAAAATAACTATAGCGAATCATCCGATGTGCTGGACTTTGATTTATTCGGTTTGAAGAAGAAGGAAAACAAATCGCGCACCACCTCCTTATCACCGACTATGGTTATCGGAGGGGAATACGGATTACTGAACAACAAACTGGGATTAGGATTATTATCAACAACCCGTTTCGGCCAGTTAAAAACGTATTCTGAATTGACATTCTCCGCCAATTATCGTCCCAATACTTTGATTAATACTACGTTGAGCTATTCCATGTTACAAGGTGGCGAAACATTCGGTATTGCTTTCAAGATAGGTCCTTTGATGCTGGGTACTGACTATATGTATTTTGGAAATAACTCCAAACATGTGAATGCCTTTATCGGACTTTCTATTCCTTTGGGAAAGAAAATATAATAGCTAGGAGTTACAGGCTACAAGCTACGAGTGCTATGCAGAATAATAGCGCAGCAACTTGTAGCTTGTAGCTTTTGTGGCTTGTAACTATTTAATCGTTATCATCGTTGCCCCGAAACCATATTCCTGGAAAGAGGCATCCTGATGCCGGAAAGTAGGATATTTACGTTTCAGTTCATCCAGCAACGCTTTACGAAGTACACCGTCACCTTTTCCGTGGATAAAGACAATACGCTGTTCACGTTTATTCTTATACTGTTCCAGCACTTCACGGAATTTATCCAGCTGATAATTCAGTATCTCACTGTTGCTCATTCCATGAGTATCATCCAGCAATTCACCAATATGAAGGTCTATCTCAATAATGCCACTTTGTCCGCCACGTTTCACAATCGGCTGAGATTTGGGTTTGTCTGCCACTGTTTTCTTAAGCAGAGCTGATTGCAATTCTTCAGCAGAAACATACACTTGTTTAGTGGGAACATCATCCTTTACTATATCGTAAATCAATGCAGGCGTTTCAAAGAACTCCGACTCCTGGAATGTATGCAATTTATAGAACTTCACCGTATCAATACGGAGTTCCACGCTTACTGCCGGCTTCATAGCAAACGAACGCCCTTCCTTAAAAGCAATAAATTGCACAGCTACGTGTTCACGATCATTCAATTCTGCTTTTTCAAATTCTTCCAGCAAGAATTTTGTATTCGGCTCTACTACTCCATTGGAACGGACTTCCCATGCTTTTCCTTCGGCACAGAGATAGGTATAATACAAATAATAGTTACTGTCATTCACCAGATAAGCTTCAAAAGGAGTCGTGCTGACTGCTTTGATATCTTCCGGAACGAAAGCCAGAAAAACATTCAGCACATCCCCACCACGCATTTCCGGCTGACGAAAAGCAGAAACTTGAGGCTTAGACAAATGTCCCATTTCTTTTTCTTCATGTACAGGATGGGAAATAGAAGATCGCACCGGCTTCTCTTCTACTTTCTTCGGAGTAGCTTTCGGCACCGGTCTCGTCATATTATAATCATCCGTATCAATCACCACACACTCACGTATGGGCATCGGGATATCAAATCCATCGGCATCTTCTACCAGCACAATATCCTTTCCCCGAAATCCCGTCACAATACCACCCCCGATCTCATTCAGGAAGCGTACTTTATCACCTATTTTCATCTTCTTTCTATTTAAGTATTTGACGAATTAGAATTTACGATTGAAGTTCGAAAGCCCAATCGCTCTACAAAGATACGGCAACTCAATAAAAAAAGATAGAAAAAAGAGAATAAATATCCGTACCTTTGCAGCCCGTAAAGAAGTTTATCATGAAAGAAGATCCAAAACATATCCGTATCAGTGAATTTAACTATCCGTTACCGGATGAACGTATCGCAAAATTCCCTCTACCAGTGCGCGATCAGTCCAAACTCCTGGTCTACCGCCATGGTGAAGTATCCGAAGACCGCTTTACTTCACTTCCATCCTATCTCCCGACGGGAAGTCTGATGATATTCAATAATACAAAAGTGATACAGGCACGCCTGCACTTCCGTAAAGAAACCGGCGCTCTCATTGAAGTCTTTTGTCTGGAACCGATTGAACCGAACGATTATGTGCTTAATTTCCAGCAAACCGAACATGCCGCCTGGCTTTGTATGATCGGTAATCTGAAGAAATGGAAAGAAGGTACGCTGAAACGGGAAATGACTGTAAAAGAGCAACCGATTACTTTGACTGCTACCCGTGGTGAATGCCACGGCACCAGCCATTGGGTAGATTTCCGTTGGGATAATCCGGAGATAACTTTTGCTGATATCCTTGAAGTATTCGGTGAACTTCCCATTCCGCCTTATCTGAATCGGGATACACAAGAAAGTGATAAGGAAACTTATCAGACTGTCTATTCTAAAATAAAAGGTTCAGTAGCCGCTCCGACCGCCGGGTTGCACTTTACTCCCCGTGTATTGAACGCATTAAAAGAAAAAGGAGTAGATTTGGAGGAATTGACATTGCACGTAGGCGCTGGAACTTTCAAACCTGTAAAGAGCGCAGAAATCGAAGGACATGAGATGCATACCGAATATATATCTGTTTCTCGCGGGACAATTGAAAATCTGATTGTCCACAACGGAAAAGCAATTGCCGTAGGCACTACCTCCGTACGAACACTGGAAAGTCTCTATCATATCGGTGTCACCCTTCTGAAAAATCCGAATGCAACAGAAGAAGAACTTCATGTTCATCAATGGCAGCCTTATGAGACAGCTGAAGAGACTGCAAGTATCACATCTGTAAAAGCGTTGCAGGCCATTCTCGATTACTTGAACCGCCATGATATGGAAGCGTTGCACACCAGTACGCAAATTATTATTGCACCGGGCTACGACTACAAGATTGTAAATACCATGGTCACTAATTTCCATCAACCACAAAGTACCTTACTATTACTCGTCTCCGCCTTTGTAAAAGGCAATTGGCGAAACATATATGACTTTGCATTAAACCATGATTTCCGTTTTCTAAGTTATGGGGATTCTTCATTATTAATACCGTAACCTGTATATACAAATTAAAATACCTAATCATGAACGACGAACTAATATTAATTGAAAATAAGATATACGAAGTGCGTGGCACAAAAGTCATGTTGGACTTTGACTTAGCAGAACTCTATGGAATAGAAACAAGAACATTAAAACAGGCAGTAAGACGGAATATTGAAAGATTTCCTGAGGATTTTATGTTTATGCTCACCAAAGAAGAAGCTAACAATCTGATACACATAGGGGTATCACAAAATGTGATATCCCCTGAATATAATGTTGGCTCTACAAACATATTTGCTTTTACAGAAAATGGTGTATCAATGCTTTCATCTGTTCTGCGTAGCCCGCTTGCCATTCAAATCAATATCAATATAATGCGAACATTTACGCGGATGCGCCAACTTGTTTTCGCATGCAAAGAAAGCAGTCTTTCCGTAAAGGATGAATTAGAACAAATAAAAGTACAACTATCCGAGATAGCCGAAGATTTGGACAGTAACGAACAAGATCATGAAAGCCTTTTCAATGCCATTGCAGAAATATCTCTCAAACTACAACTTAACCAATCCAATCCCGGACGTGTTACCGTGAAAGGATTCACCAAAAATGATTTATGATAATGAACAGCGATAATAACCAGGAAATGTTTCCTCTTGTCGATGAACAGGGAAATATTACAGGCACCGCTACCCGTGGCGAATGTCACAATGGCAGCAAACTATTGCATCCGGTAATTCACCTTCATGTTTTCAATTCCAAAGGTGAATTGTATATGCAGAAACGTCCCGAATGGAAAGATATCCAACCGGGGAAGTGGGATACATCCGTAGGAGGACATGTGGATTTGGGCGAAAGCGTAGAGATGGCTCTGAAGCGCGAAGTGCGCGAAGAACTGGGCATCACGGACTTTACGCCTGAAACGG
>NZ_EQ973489.1:168514-171864 GCF_000158035.1 Bacteroides cellulosilyticus DSM 14838 | reverse complement strand
TTACGCATTATGTATTCGAGTCCGCACGCGAAAAAGAACTCGTCTTTGTGCACAAGACCATATACGATGGTGAGATACTCCCCAGTGATGAGCTGGATGGCGGACGTTTCTGGACGATAGAAGAAATTAAAGAGAATTTAGGCAAAGGGATATTCACTCCAAACTTTGAAGGGGAGATTGACAAAGTACTCTCATTAAAATAAAAAGACCGCCCTTGCGGAAACGGATGATGTGCCCGGGGTAAACAGACCATCTGTTCCTGAAACACAAATGGGAGACCAAAGCCTCCCATTTGTTGAATATTTATAAATCTGCTCTTGACAGCTTTTACTTCGCCAGATCTTCAATTACCTTCATAATCTTCTGCCCGATTTCCTCTGCTTCTTCCGGTGTGGAAGCTTCGCTATACACGCGAATAATCGGTTCGGTGTTACTCTTGCGCAAGTGTACCCACTTATCAGCAAAATCTATTTTCACTCCATCGATGTCATTGATTTCTTCATCCTTATAAAGCTCTTTCACTTTAGCCAGAATAGCATCCACATCCGTTTCAGGAGTCAGGTCTACACGGTTCTTTGCCATGAAGTAAGACGGGTAAGTTGCACGAAGTTCACTCACTTTCTTACCCTCATGTGCCAGATGGCTCAGGAACAAAGCAATACCCACCAATGCATCGCGACCGTAATGACTTTCCGGATAAATAACTCCACCATTGCCTTCACCACCGATTACAGCGCCTACTTCCTTCATTTTAGTGGTTACATTCACTTCGCCCACAGCAGAAGCAAAGTATTCCTTACCATACTTACGGGTTACATCGCGCAACGCACGTGTAGAACTCAAGTTAGAAACCGTATTGCCCGGAGTATGCTTCAACACATAGTCAGCCACACTTACCAGCGTATATTCTTCACCATACATCTTTCCATCTTCGCAAATCATTGCCAGACGGTCCACGTCAGGGTCAACAACAAAAGCCACATCCGCTTTACCACCCTTCATCAGGTTCATTATGTCACCCAGGTTCTTTTCAAGCGGTTCAGGATTGTGTTGGAAGTCACCTGTCGGCTCACAGTAGAGCTTCTCTATATGCTGCACACCCAGTTGTTTCAACAATTCCGGCAGAATAATACCACCCACCGAGTTTACACAGTCAATAGCCACGCGGAAATTCGCTTTTCTGATAGCTTCTACATCTACCAGGTTGAGCGCCAGCACACTATCTATATGTTTTTGATTATAAGTCAGATCCTTGCGATACGAGCCCAGATGGTCTACATCAGCAAATTCAAATTCTTCTGCCTCAGCAATACGAAGTACTTCATTGCCTTCGGCTGCATTCAGAAATTCGCCACGTTCATTCAGCAATTTCAGAGCGTTCCATTGTTTGGGGTTGTGCGATGCTGTCAGGATAATACCGCCACTGGCACCTTCCATGGTTACAGCCAATTCAGTAGTCGGAGTGGAAGCCAAATCAATGTCAATTACATCCCAGCCCATACCCATCAGAGTACCTACTACTACATTCTTCACCATTTCACCCGAAATACGGGCGTCGCGTCCTACTACAATTTTGTTGCTTTTTACCGTGCACGTTTTGCGAATAAGTGTGGCATACGCTGATGTGAATTTCACAATGTCAAGCGGATTCAAGCCCACACCCGCTCCTCCGCCAATGGTTCCGCGGATTCCAGAGATAGATTTGATTAGAGTCATTAGGTTAATGATTTAAAGATTGTTGGTTATACTATAATTATTTATAGATTTGATATTTCTGAATATAGTAATAATAAGGGTATACAGATTGCATAGCCGAGCTATGTCCCATTTTAGAAGGAACAATCAGTTTAACGCATGCGCCATCACGCACATACGCCAACGGCACCAACCAACCGGCAGGCACAGAAGTTCCATAATAAGAGAGCATAAATCCTTGTGTAAACTGACCGGCAATAGAAGAACTTGTTACTCTATAGTTAAATTCATCGACTACTTCTGCATAATCCAGATTGGACACAGTTACCACTTTATCCATAAGGCTATATTCCGAGAAGCGAACCAGAATCTGATCATTCGCCTTTACCGTATCGGCCAAATTAGTGGAACCCTTATCTATGATCTGCATATATACACCACTGGCAAGCTGTACATATTCATTCTTGTTCACATCCGTAGTCGAGTCGTTTCTGTAAAATTCAGTCTGAGATATAACAGTGATACTACTGTCCCGTATAAATGCCTTTATAGCATCTTTTTCGTCCTCCAGCATTTCTGCATAAGTCTTGGTATTATCACAAGCCTGGAAAGCCAATCCACATGCCAGCAAGGACAAAAAGAATAATGTAAGTTTCTTCATTATCTGTTATTTAGTAATTCCGTACAAAAGTATTCGATTTCGTTGAAAGTTGAAAGCTCTACGAGGAAAGTTCGTATCTTTTAACCTTTGTGCCCCTCTTTTTTTATCCTTTCGCATTCAGTAAAGGCTTAAACTTCTCTAAAGCACGCTCCAAAACTTTCTTTGCTTCATCCATTGTACCATAGAATTCACCGCCTGAAGCATTCAAGTGTCCACCTCCATTGAAGAATTCGGCAGCCAATTGATTACAGGGAAATGTACCTACCGAACGCAACGAAACTTTAATCATTGGCTTCTCCGTATCTTCACGTAAGAAACAGGAAAATACCACATCCTTTATACTCAGAGGAATATTTACAAATCCTTCACTATCACCCCGGATATAATCAAAGCGTCCCTGTTCGTTTCTGGTCAACGAAATCAAGGCTGCATGATAATCAGGATACACCTTCATTTGCGAAAGCACATATCCCATCAACCGCAAACGACCCTCAGAGTAAGTATTATAGACTTTCCTGTAAATATCATCTTTATCGATGCCCTTGGAAAGCAACTCGCTGATGATAAAATAAATTTCCCGGTTATTGGAATTATAGGTAAAGCCACCCGTATCGGTCATCATACCGGTATAAATACACTCTGCTCCCGCTTTGGTAATTTCATTGAAATAACCCATACGGCATATCAGACGGAACACCAGTTCGGAAGTGGAAGATATATTCGGATGTGAAATTGTAATATCACAAAATTCTTCGGGATACAGATGATGGTCTATCAATATTTTTTTCCCTTTTGCAGCCTTTACGGCATCTGCCATTGCATCAATACGACTCAAAGCGTTGAAATCCAGACAACAGATTATTTCGGCCTCAGATATCAGCTTATCGGCAAATTCTTTGTAGTGATCGTAAAGTAACACATCTTTGCTGCCCGGCATCCATCTCAGAAAATCGGGGAAGGCATTCGGCACAATGACATTTACCGTTTTATCTTG
>NZ_EQ973489.1:147020-168494 GCF_000158035.1 Bacteroides cellulosilyticus DSM 14838 | reverse complement strand
TGAATTCAGGAAGTGCCACAATCCCAATGAAGAGCCTATGGCATCGCCATCCGGCGCTACATGGGCTACAATTACTATTCTCTCCGCATGCCCCATCCACCTGGCAAAACGGTCTATCTTAGCTTGTTCGATTACTTTAGTCAACATACGCTTAATCTATGATTTACAAACAGACGGCTGGAGTGCCCCCATTCATCTATAACAATTTGAAGCGACAAAAGTACGAAAAAGTTCGAGAGTTGAGGGAAAGTAGTGCAGGTTTTATTTAGTCCTTGCCTACAGCCTTATTTCCCGGAGCTTTTTTCATGCTCTTCATAACCGGCAAGATTGTATAGAACAGGGATAGTACTGTTTCCAACACGATAGATACCGAATTTAAAGTAATAACCTTCTTCGTCATTGCGCCCTATTAATATCTCTTCCTTATTTACAATATGCTTCTTAACTTCTTTTCCAGCCTGCTGATAGGACATAATCACATCCAGAAGACCGGGCTTCAGAATGGTTTCTTTCTCTTTCCCGTACAGAGTCCAGTCAATATCCACCCGGAAGGTTATCCAACAATCTTTCGGAAAGGAATCAAACGGCATTTTGTAAGCTATTGTCGAAGCTTTATAAGTGGAGGTTACGGGCTTCATAATCTCTGCCTTGTCCGGGTTTACATTACAACGGTCGGTTTTATCGGTCAGCCATTTGCGGTCCGAGTTAGCTTTAATATAGAAATAGCCTTGTGAAAAGCCGAAAGCAAGAGGTGGATAGCCACCTTGCTCAATCAGCCAGCCATTAGGTTTTCCGGCTTTATAGATTGTATCTCCTTTGGAATTGATTTTAGTTATTTTGTCATGGGCTATATTCTTTTTGAAAATCATCCTCTTTTCCAACTCAAGGAATTCTTCAACGCTAAGTCTCATCACTTTACCGTCAGGGTCGGAAACAAGTGTACGACTCGGCATACCATGCCATTGTGCAAAGATGGTAGACACTTCCTTATCCAAAGTCCGCGGAATGTAAACAGAGAATGTATAACTCATGGATGAGCCTTGCGGACAACTTCCTTTACCGTAATGGTATACAGTCTTCATTTTCTGCGCATTAAGGTATTCAGTTGCCGGATAGTTACGGAAATCATTGGCAACAGCATAACAATAACACAATTCGGCACGACCTTTGGTTTCTCCCTGGGCATAGCCTTCTAAAGTATTGTCTTCCTGTTTCAGCTCGAAGCGATAAGAAGGTTTGCCTTGGAAAGGACGGGAATAATCCAACTGAATGGTATGGGGTTTATTTGTACCGACGGCCACCCAACGCCCGTCAATAATCTGATTTGTACGGGCTGAATCAGCCTGCACATTTACGCGTTCTTTCAGGGGTGTTAAGTTATCTGACTGTGCACGGACCGGACTTACTGTTACCAAAGACAAAAGACAAAGGGGGATTAATACTGCGGTTCTCATTCTTTAATTGATATTTAATAATGTATACGAATCAAGAGTTAGATGGAGCTTATTTGAAGGAGTTATCAGCCTGCAAGCAGACTGATAACTCCTTCAACTCCTAATTAGGTAGAGGTACCATTGCCCTGCGGCCATAGTTTAATTTCAAACCTTTCTTGTAGGCTTCGGGGCCATGCAGATCTTTAATATCCATTTCACCCAGGTTTACAAGGATACCACGCGCCATAAGTCCGGCATCTTCATTTTCAAGACGCGGTAAATTTTCAGCGGCTTCTTTCAGTTCAGACAAAAACGGACGGATATAGTCGCGCATTTCAGGGTCTAAAGATAAACATTCCAAAGAGGAGTAACCTATTTTCCTGTCCTTTTCTTGAGCCGGAGTAATAAGGCGGGCAATACCTTCCTGTGCTTTACCCAGATAAACAACCGCATAAGCTGCCTCGGAAGCTATATAAGGATTCTCGTCTTGCAAGAGTGCCAATAATGCTTGCGGACAAGTATTAATTTGCTTCTCTCTGGCAAGATTTGCATATCCTACTACCCCCCAGAATCTCATCTCCGGCAGAGGGCTGGCAATAGCTTTCTCCAACATGGGAAGAGAAGCTACAGTTGCCGTTCCCGCAATTTCGACAAGCCCATAAAGTTCATCCAAGGGATATTTCTCTTTGCGTACTTTCTCATAAAGTATATGTCCGGTACGTGAATTTGGGAGGAAAAAGCCCAAATCATGGGTAGTACGAATGTGGTCGGATAATGCTTGACGCATTTTATATAAGGTTTCCGCATACTCAGGAATAGCGGATAAATCATGTAATTCATCCGGATCTTTTTCAAGGTCAAACAGCATTTCCGCCGGATGAGGTTCAAAAGTCTGCTTCCAGTCCGGATTGGTATTGTGACCTCCCAGCACCAGTTTGTCCCAAGCTTTATTGGATGGCATTCCCCATTGATAATAATTACGCAGAGCAAACTGACGGTAAGGAATATAACTACGGATATACTTGAAGCGACCATCCGTAACAGCGCGTACCGGCATGAAATGATGCAGTTGGTTGGCTGCCAATGCAAACTGTACTTCACGCTTTTCTTTACTGGCGAACTTGCCGTAAAGCGCCTTTCCTTGCATGTTCTTGGGAGGCTTTACACCTGCTAAACTAAGTACAGTAGGTCCCAGATCGGTGAAGTTCACCAAACCATTTTCTTTACCTTTTGCTCCATTTGCCAGGTGCCGCCATTTAGGAGGAAAGTAGGCTATCATAGGAACTTTCAGTCCGCTTTCGTACAGATAACCTTTACCACGCGCCACGCAACCGCCATGGTCACTGAAAAAGAAAATGATGGTATTGTCTTCCAATCCTCTAGTCTCTAAATCTTTCAGGAAGATTCCCAACCAAGTATCCACATCCTGTACCGCTTCCAGATGACCTGCATAATCCGACCGCACTTCCGGCAAATCGGGCACATAGGAAGGTAAAGTAAGTTGTTGTGGGAAAATACCCTCTTGAGTATAATCCCTGCGTCCATCAGTGTGGAAAGTACGGATACGTCCCATGTGTGAAGTTACTGTGTTATATACAGCGAAGAAAGGCTGATCCTTTCCACGTTTGGTACTATTGTAAGAAGCTTTATTGTTACATTCGTCCCAACAGCTTTTGTTATCTGTAGTAGAGTTATAATGTGTTTTGCTATTGTTTGTGCAGTAATACCCGGCTTCACGCAATCTTTGAGGAAAGAATATATCAGCCGGAGTATCATAAGGAACCGGGTGTATATCCATTCCGTAAGTTGATGAATAACATCCGGTGATAAGAGATGAACGAGCTGCCGAACTTTGTGGTGCCACAGACCATGCATTCATAAATTGTATGCCACGAGCTGCCAAACTATCTGCATTGGGCGTATGTACATCGCCATTGCCATAGCAACCAAATTCATAAGCACTGGTATCTTCGAAGGTTAGCCAAAGGATATTGGGCCTTTCGTTTTTTTTGTCAGCTGCCTCGGTTTGCGAGGAATATAAACCACAAAAAGCAGTACACATAAATAAAGGTAAGTGTCTCATAAAATAGTATGTATTAAGGATAATAAATTCTTGAGGCTAAAGTAGGGCGTTTATGAATAACAAGCGTTTTCTTATGTCGAAAAGAGTGCTAATATTGTTTCAATAAGCTATATTTCGACAATATTAGCAGTGATTCAACAAAATTACGGTTAGTCATAGACGAATGTGAATAAGATATTATATAAAAGAGGTGAAAAGACTGGAGGCGAAACTTTACTTTTGAAATAATAATCTAATCAAAAAAAACATGAGAAGCTTAATCTTAGTACTATTACTGTTAAATGCATTATTCTTATCTGCCCAAGAGGCTACCAACAACAATCTGTCATTCGATAATTCTTTACGCACTGAATCAGAAAAGTTATTAACGGAGTGGATGGACACATTCCTGACTTATCAATGCGACAATTTACATCCGTCTCTCAATGGTGGTGTGCTGTGCCCTGCCTGTGCCCGCATGCATGGGCGCATCGGAGATGCCGTACTCCCCTTAATGTATCTGGCTGATAAAACACACAAAGAGAAATACCTTCTTGCTGCCAAACGCCTGATGGCCTGGATGGAAAACGTGCATCTTCCCAATGGCTCGTGGATGAACGATGTACATGTTTCCGACTGGAACGGTACAACAGTCTTCGCTTCCATAGCTCTTTATGAAGCATTACATTACCATGGGCATTTATTAGACGATTCTACCCGGAACCATTGGAAACAAAGACTGATAGAAGCCGGTGAGTTCATGCTGGCAACTCCTTTTATATACAGCCGCAAACGGGAAGGTATGCGGAATATGAATGTGAACTATTCAGCCTCAGCCACCTATGCATTGTATGCCATTGGAGAGATGTGCAACCGGCCTGATTTTCAAAAAGAAGCCCGTCAGATAGCTGCCGATCTAAAAAACTTTTTCACTGAAAACGATACTTTTCTATATGGTGAAGGTCCCAATATAGGTTCAAAGACAAAAAACGGCTGCCTTCCGGTAGACCTGCTTTATAATGTAGAAGAATCCTTGCCAAATATGGTATATTACGCCCTTATGGCGAAAGACACTGATTTACTGACTCTCATTGACCGTTCAATGGCTACTCACCTGGAGTTTATGTTACCCGATGGTGCCTGGGACAATAGTTGGGGAACCCGTAGTTTTAAATGGACTTATTGGGGCGGACGCACCAGTGATGGTTTTATGGGAGGCTATTATGCAATGGCTGCCCAACATCCGGAATATTTAGAAGCAATCCATCGTAATATACAATTACTGAAAAAGGCTACTTCCGAAGGTCTGCTTTATGGTGGCATGCATTATCGGGTTTCCGGGATTGCCCCATGCATTCACCATACATTCGGTCACGCTAAGGCAATCACTTCTTTTTTAGAACTTCCTCCCCTGAATATCACTTCTTCCCAAGAGCTTCCGCGTGATAAAGCCTATGGTCTGAAATATTTCAAGGATATCCATACCTGGCTTATCTCTCAAGGCCCCTGGCGTGCTACATTCACCGGATATGATGCAGAATATAAAATTAAAGGTACTCATCCGATGGGAGGCGCACTCTCTATGCTATGGCATACACAGGCAGGACCTGTTTTTGCCGCTACAATGAACAAATACCAGTTGATTGAAGCGCCTAATATGCAGAGTAATAGCCGTAAGTATATCATGGGAGGTACACCACGGATCGAGTTTATGCAAAATGGGACCATATATAGCAATTTGGATGACCTGAATACAGATATCATCTGTGATACAGAAAAGAACGGCTATCGGTTTACCGTGAATACCCATTTGGTCGATATAAATCAAAACGCACCTGCCCAAGGAGAGATTCCTGTCACAATTTACTATACCTATACCCGGCAAGGTCTTGAAATAAACGTAGAAAACTGCTATGACGCTACATATCTGATGCTACCAGTCATCGCATCACCCGCAGAAGAGGTAAAAGTAACTCCCCAAAAAGCATCTATAAACAAGGATGGAGGCACTTTATCCATCACCTGTACAGCCGGACATATAGAAGTAGCGCCAACCGATCAAGATGGACGAATATTCAATCCGGTTCCTGGATTTTCTTTTGTACCTTTGCGAATAATTCCTAATAGTTCGGAAAAGAAAATTCGTATAAATATTCTTTTTCGCTAATCTATTTTGTTAATTTGCCTCGTAATTGGATACGACTATGAAAATAATACAAACTTTGTTAGTACTTTTAGGAGGGTTATTTCCATTTATACTGAATGCCGGAACAACGGAGGATATTTACTTCTCTCACATCGGTATGGAAGATGGATTATCACACAGTACCATATTCGCAATTAATCAGGATAAAGAAGGGAATTTATGGTTCGCCACGTACGACGGTGTGAATAAGTACGATGGTTACAATTTCACTGTATACCGCCATGAATATGCAAACCCCAATAGTATTGCCAGTGACATAACCCGGTGCATAGCCATCGATGATTCGGATCAGATATGGGTGGGTACCCGTGAAGGCCTATCCTTTTATAATCGTCGTAAAAACTCATTCTCCAATTACTACTATAAGAAGAATGGCATCAATGTCCCCATCAACAGCATTGCTCCCATTAAAGAGAACTGGCTGATGCTGGGTACGGCAGAAGGTATTTTACTTTTCGATATCAAGAAAGAATGCTTCTTAAACGATACTTTACCTTCCCTGCATTTGTTGAAACCAACCGTTTTAGTACGCCAGGGCGAATACATTTATATAGGTGCCGAAGATGGAGTATATACTTACACATTATCGGGAGGTAAATTGGAAAGATTAGTAAGTATGCCCGCAGGGATACGCATACATGCCATTTTGTGTCAGATGTTCAGCCGGATATGGATGGCAACCGAAGGGGATGGACTATTTATGTACGATGCCAAAACCAAGGAGTTGAAAAACTATCGTTATGAAAGTGAGCAGTCCGGTTTAAATTCCAATTATGTACGCTCATTGGAGCTGGATACGGAAAATCGTTTATGGGTAGGGACTTATAGCGGACTGAATATCTATAAAGAAGCTACCGACAATTTCTCTTCTATAAAAAGTTCCGAGATACAGGAAGGAAGTCTGTCACAAAATTCTGTCAGAAGTATTTTTAAAGATTCTCAAGGCGGCATGTGGTTAGGAACTTATTGGGGCGGGTTGAACTATTACCATCCTCTTTGTAATCGCTTCCAGCGTATCAAGCATGTTCCTTTTCTGAATTCACTTAGTAATAATGTGGTCAGTTGTATTGTAGAAGACAGTGAACATAACCTGTGGATTGGAACAAGTGATGGCGGATTGAACTTCTATGATTCCACCTCAAAATTATACAAGAACTACCTGTTTAAATCAGGATCATTGGATGTACCTTTCAAGGATATTAAAACAGTGTATGTAGACGAGGAACATGATAAAGTATATGTGGGAGCCCATGCCGGAGGCATGATGGCCCTCCAGCGCAAATCGGGACGGGTAGAATACTTCAATCGCCAGAACAGTAACTTACCCAGTAATAATATCTATTCTATCATCTCCGATGAGAACGGAGGATTATGGGTCGCTTCACTGGAACATCTCCTGCATTTCGATATAGACAAGCGCAATTTTACAATTGTAGACAAAGATCAGAATGGGCGTAAATTACAACAATATAACCGTTTGTTGTTTCGCGATTCCAGGAGACGTATATGGGTAGGAGGTGAAATGGGGGTATCTGTTTATAATCAGATAGGAACAGATTTCCTGGCCAATACAGATTTCCATATAGACCCGATACTACAGCAGGCATTTGTGAATTGCTTTTATGAATCTACATCGGGATATATCTGGATCGGGACACGTAGCGGACTTTTCGCTATGAAAGAAGGAAGTAAGGAGCTATTGCAATATACCACGGCAGATGGTTTGCCGAGTAATGTTATTTATGGCATCATGGAAGATGCTTACGCTCGTTTGTGGATAAGTACCAATCAAGGTTTGAGTTGCCTGAATCCGGAAAATGGAAAGTTCCGTAACTTTACTATATTGGACGGTTTACAGGGAAATCAGTTTAATGCCGGATCTTATTGTCGTCAAGATAACGGTTACATGTTGTTCGGGGGTGTCAACGGCATTACATTATTCCGTCCGGAAACACTGATTGACAATCCTTATGCTCCTAAGCCGGTAATCAACAAGCTGTTTGTTTACAATAAGGAAGTCCTTCCCAACGACGAAACGGGAATATTGAGTGAAACGATTGAATATGCAGATCATATCACCCTATCCTCTTCTCAGAATTCATTCGCCATATCTTTTGTAGTGTCCAACTATATCGCCGGCAAACACAACACTTTTGCTTATAAACTGGAAGGGTATAATGACGAGTGGTACAGACAGAACGATACCAGTCCGGTTTCGTACTCTAATTTGCCGGCAGGTGACTATACTTTTTATATAAAAGCAGCGAACAATGACGGTAAATGGAATGAAGAACCGACTGTACTTCATATTCGCGTCCTGCCTGTTTGGTACTGTACCTGGTGGGCACTTTCATTGTTTGCTCTGTCTTTCATGTTGGTGGTATTTGGCATTGTCCGCTATTTCTGGTTGCGTAAAAGTATGCAGGCTGAAATTCTTATGGAAAGACTGGACAAGGAGAAACAGGAAGAAATCAGCCAGATGAAAATCCGTTTTTACGTTAATATATCACACGAATTACGTACTCCGCTCACCCTGATTGTAGCACCACTGCAAGAATTGCTAAGTCGCATATCCGGACATTGGGAACATGAACAGTTGCTGTATATACAAAGAAATACCAACCGCTTGCTGCATCTCGTCAATCAGTTAATGGATTACCGACGGGCAGAGTTGGGAATCTTTGAACTAAGACTGGTAAGTGCCAATGCCTACAAAAGAGTTTTGAATAGCTTCATGAACTATGAAAGTTTGTCGAAGAAAAAAGATATAGACTATAATTTCTATACGGAATTGCAGGACAAAGAACTGTTATTCGATGAAAACTATCTGGATCTTATTGTTAACAACTTACTGTCGAACGCTTTTAAATATACCGAAGAAGGTGAAAGTATTACGGTAAAACTGTATCAGGAAGCAGGTGATCTTGTACTGCAAGTTACAGATACAGGTATCGGTATTCCCAAAGAAAAACAGGAGAAGATTTTTGAGCGGTTCTATCAAGTGGAAAGCGGACGTGAAGGAAGCGGTATTGGTCTTTCCCTGGTACAACGGCTGGTTGAATTGCACCATGGAAGAATTGAGTTGGAGAGTGAACCCGGAAAAGGTTCTACTTTCTCCATTTACCTTCCGCAAGATAAATCTGTATATAGCCGTGAAGAACTGCTTGGAGGAGAAGAGAACGCAGACAATCAACGGGTATACTCTACGAATGCGCACGACGTATATATCGGTGATGAAGAAGAAGCCGATACAGAAAGCGAAGAAGATGAGAATACAAATAAACGAGGAACACTCCTTGTGGTGGAAGACAATAAAGAATTAAGGCAATATCTGGTCAATGGATTGTCCGGCTTATTCAATATGCTGGAAGCTGAAAATGGGCAAAAGGCATTAGACATTCTGAAAGAGAAGGAAGTTGACCTGATTGTAACGGATGTCATGATGCCCGTAATGGATGGTGCCAAATTATGTAAGTTGGTAAAACAAAACTTACGCACCTGTCATATTCCAATATATATGCTGTCTGCCAAAGCAGATATTAAATATCAATTGGAAGGTTTACAGGTAGGAGCAGATGATTACATAGCCAAACCTTTCTCGATGGCAATATTGAAAGCAAAGATTATGAACATGCTGCGTACACGCCACCGCATCTTCGAACACTATTCCAATACCACCGAAATAGAACCGGAGAAACTTACCAATAACACGATGGATGAAGAACTGCTCAGAAAAGCGATTGCAGTGATTGAAAGGAACATGGACAATGTAGAATTTTCTACAGAGCAATTTGCGCGTGAGATGAATATGAGCCGTTCTAATCTACATCTGAAATTAAAAGCAATAACAGGAAAGTCAGCTATCGACTTTATCCACAAGATACGCTTTAACCGCGCATGTCAGCTTTTGCAGGAAGGAAAATACAATGTTTCAGAAATCAGTTTTATGGTAGGCTACAATACTCCTTCTTATTTTGCAGCACGTTTCAAGAAGTATATAGGTTGTCTGCCTACCGAATATGGAAAGAAATAAGATATGAGAAAATATAAGATGTGGACACTACTCATTGTTCTGTCCTTGTTAGCAGCATGTAAACAACCCCAATCATTAACCCCTTCTGTCAGTGAAGTCGCACAAATTAAGGCAAATGGTACATCCATCCGGCTTTTCTGTTTGACAAACAGGAATGGAATGACAATCAAAGTCACCAACTTTGCCGCCTCGCTAACGTCCGTTTCCGTACCCGACAAAAAGGGGAACTTCGAACAAGTAGTACTGGGCTTCGATAGTTTAGAAAGTTACTTGGGAAAGCATCCTAAATTTGGTGCCACTGTAGGCAGATTTGCCAATAGAATCAAGCATGGCGAGTTTTGCCTGGATAACCAGATCTTTCAACTTGAAAAGAACAGTAAAGGAAATTCTGTTCATGGCGGAAGCCGGGGATTCAATACTCAAGTATTCGAAACGGATACCTTTTATGTAGTGAAAGACACGGCAATAGTTGTCTTTTCTTATAAAAGCGCTCACCTTGAAGGAGGATTTCCCGGCAATCTGAATCTGTCAATCGCTTATAAACTGACTGATCGCAATGAAGTAATCCTGGATTATACGGCAACCACGGATCAGCCTACTGTTGTAAATTTCACCAATCACAGCTACTTCAATCTGACCGGCTGTAAAGAGCCTGTACTGAACCATCTTTATACATTGCATGCGGACTCAATTACCCCGGTAGATTCAACAGGAGTCCCTACCGGAGAGCTGAAGGCAGTTACAGGAACGGAGTATGACTTCAGAACTCCACGAACAGCCGAAAAACAAATCCGACGGATGATGGGAAAAACTTATGATATCAATTATAAACTAAATAAACACCCGGATTCTTTGGAATTAGTAGCTACAGTCACCGAACCTGTATCTGGAAGAATACTAAAAGCATACACCACTGAACCCGGGATGCAATTTTATATTCCAAGTTCCAACATGGATTATCTGAATGGGCATGGCAATAGAAAGTACGGTAAATACTATGGATTCTGCCTCGAAATGCAGCATTTCCCAGACTCCCCCAATAAGCCCCAATTTCCTTCTACAGTATTGCGACCTGGCGAAATCTACCGGCAGACAACAATCTATAAATTTGAAAATTCACCAGCAACGAAATGCCACCTCCGTATCAAGTCAGTACCTCCTCCGTACTGAGTCCGTATCTATGAGTATGGAGATACTACGGAGAAGATACGGAGATGGTACGGAGATACTACGGAGGAGGTACGGACATGATACGGAGATACCTCAATGGTCTTTCAGCAATCAATCCTGCATATTATTTCTTTATTGAATAAAGCCCCCCCTTCCATAGGGCTCTGTGGCGCACATTTTACACAAAAACATTCTAAGGTGAACAATATTAGCATGCAAAAAGCATAAAATTGGGAGTATCAAAAACAATACTTTCTCACTTTTTTTTGCGCTTGCAGTAAGTTTGCCGTCACAAAATGATCTCTAAAGTTAAACCTTAGATTTATTTATTATGTTCAAATTAAAAGAATCTATTTTATTGTTTTTCCTCGCTTTCGTCAGTACGATTGCATACGCGCAAAGTCTGACAGTTACTGGTAAGGTAGTCGATAGCGAAGGTTATGAAGTTATTGGAGGTAGCGTTATTATTAAGGGTGCTGCCGGTATTGGAACTGTTACTGACATAGATGGTCACTATTCGCTGAAAGTGAATGATGCATCTAAAGATGTATTAGTTTTTTCGTATGTGGGAATGACTCCCCAGGAAGTGAAAGTCAACAATCAGAGTGTTATTAATGTAACGTTGCAGGCAGATGCCGTACTGCTGGACGAAGTTGTAGCCATCGGTTATGCAACTGTAAAACGTAAGGACCTGACCGGTTCTGTTGCTTCGGTTAATAGCAAAGAACTTTCGAAAGTTCCTACCAGTGATATCACACAAGCCCTTGCCGGCCGCATGGCAGGTGTGCAGGTTATGCAGAGTGAAGGTGCTCCCGGAGCTTCCATTTCTGTTCGGGTTCGTGGTGGTATTTCCATTACTCAAAGTAACGAACCTTTGTATATCATCGACGGTTTCCCCAGCGAAGACGGTATGTCTACCCTTGACCCGGCGGAAATTGAAACAATCGACATCCTGAAAGATGCTTCTGCTACAGCTATCTACGGTGCCCGTGGTGCTAATGGTGTAGTCGTTATTACTACCAAGAGCGGTGGTAAAGACGGAAAAGCGACTGTTACATTTGACAGTTATGTAGGTTTCAAGAAAATAGCCAAGAAGCTGGATGTACTTTCTACTTATGAATTTACGATGTTGGATTATGAACGTCGCGTTTACGACGCTACCACTCCGGACGACTGGGAGAAAGACATCAAAAAGTTCACCGAAATCTACGGCAACTACAGTGACCTTGAAAAAAACTATGGCAATCGTAAAGGGCTGGACTGGCAAGATGAAACATTAGGACGCACGGCAATTACACAAAACTATCGTGTAGGCGTTTCCGGTGGTACTGATAAATTAAATTATAACCTGGCATATTCTTATTATGACGAAGAGGGTGCCATGGTATATAGCGGCAACAACAAGCACAACATTTCATTCAACATGAATCATAAAGTGAATGACCGCTTGGACATCACCGCCCGTATCAGCTACGACCAAATGAAAATTACCGGTATGGGTACTTCTGAAGGAGGCGACCGTTTCAATAAGATGCAGCACATTTTGCAGTACCGCCCCACAGTAGGTATCAACGGAACCGATGACCTGTTATTGGGAGATGAAGACCCTATCTTCCTGGATGATTCGGGTAACGTAATGCAGAACCCCTTACTTTCTGCGGCAGAAGAGACGAATGATCGTGAATATCGTACATTCCAGGCTAACGGTGGCTTTACTTTGAAACTTTTCAAAGGTCTCTCTTTCCGTAATACCACAGGTATGCGTTACCAGACACGACGCAATGATGTTTTCTACGGAGACAAGTCAATCACAGCAAAACGTTCAAGCATCAATGGTAGTATTCAAAATCTGGAGACCGGTAGCTTCCAGACTTCAAACGTATTGAATTATAACTGGTCGGGTAAAGGTCATGACGTGACTGCCATGGTAGGTCAGGAATATGTAGACCGTTGGAACCGTAATTTCAAAGCAGCAGCATCTAACTTCCCGAATGACGATATAGGTTTGGCTGACCTCTCACTGGGTCTTCCGACAGCAGTTCAGTCTGCCGAAAACTATGATGATAAATTGCTCTCTTTCTTCGCCCGTTTCAACTACGGCTTCAAAGATAAATACTTGTTTACCGCTTCGGTTCGTGCCGATGGTTCTTCCAAATTCGGTAAGAATAACAAGTGGGGCTATTTTCCTGCATTTTCAGCAGCTTGGCGCCTGGGAGAAGAAGAGTTTATCAAGAACTTGAATATCTTCTCTGACTTAAAAGTTCGTTTGGGCTATGGTATGGCGGGTAACAACCGTATCGACAGTTACCTTAGTCTGGCTGTATTGGGATCTGTTACTTATCCCAATGGAGACTCCACCCAGCCCGGTTATGTTTCCAAGCAGATTCCTAACCCTGACTTGAAGTGGGAAGCTAACAAAACCTTCAACTTTGGTCTTGACTTCGGTTTCTTCAATCAGCGTTTAACCATTTCTCCTGAATTTTACATAAACCGCAGTAGCAATTTGTTGCTAAACGCCAAACTGCCTACTTCATCCGGTTACAACAGCATGGTTATCAATGCCGGTGAAACAGAAAACAAAGGTATTGACTTAACCATCAACTCAACCAATATCACGAATAAGAATTTTACCTGGAACACATCCATCACTCTGTCACACAATAAGAATTCTGTAAAGAAACTGACGGGAGAAGATGTGCAGTTGTGGGAGGCTAACTTCGGTTACAGCCAGAATACGCACATTATCGGTGTGAACCAACCTTTGGGACAGATGTACGGATACGTAACAGATGGTCTGTACCAAGTATCTGACTTTGATTACGATGCAGCAACTAAAACTTACACACTGAAAGACGGTGTTCCGTATGCAGGTGAAAAAGGTAATGTAAAACCGGGTATGTGGAAGTTTAAGAATATAGATGGCAGCAAAGACAATAAAATTACAGAAGCTGACAAAACAGTCATTGGTAACGCTTATCCGAAAATTTACGGTGGTATCAATAACACTTTCACTTACAAAGATTTCGATTTGAGTATATTCCTTACCTATAGCATCGGTAACGATGTATTCAATGCAACCAAACTGACCAATACCAAAACTGCTTTGCAGAACAAAAACGTTTTGGCAGTAGCTGACTCTAAGCACCGTTGGGTATTGGTTAATAAGGCAGGTGACTTGATTACAGATCCCCAGGAGATGGCAGACATCAACAAGGGCAAGACTGTAGCCGCCATTTATGATAACGAAGCAGGTGATACTTACATTCACTCTTGGGCTGTAGAAGACGGTTCTTTCCTGAAACTGAGTAACATTACTTTAGGTTACACATTCCCGAAGAAGATGATCAGAAAAGTCGGATTGAGCAAATTACGTCTTTATGCCACAGGCTCTAACCTGCTGACCTGGACCAAATATTCCGGCTTCGATCCTGAAGTTTCTACCATGGGAAATGGTCTGACACCGGGCGTTGACTTTGGTGCTTATCCCAGAAGCCGCGCGTTTGTTTTCGGTATTAATTTAGCTTTCTAATGAACTTCAAATGGAGAATACAATGAAAAAATATAAAGTGATTGCGCTAAGCGCACTGATTGCAGCAGGATTCACCTCTTGCGACCTGACAGAAAAACCTACTTCTTACTACGAGAAGGACACTTATTTTGAAACTATGGACCAGGCAAAAATGTCAGTAGTAGGTATTTACGATTGTCTGGCTATAGACAAGCATTACGGACAATATGAAATGGCGATGCCTGCTTCGGACGATACCTATTATATTCAAGGAACAGGTACGGATAACACACGTCGTGATATTGCCCACTACATGGTGAAACCGACCAATACTTGGATTGCATCCATATGGGAATACAAATACCTGGGTATTGACCGCGCTAATTTTTCCATTGCCGGTATTGAGCAGATGACAGGTTACGAAGAAGATTCCAATTTAAAGGAGTTAGTGGCTCAGGCACGTTTCCTCCGCGCATTTCTGGCTTTCGATTTAATTAAATACTGGGGAGATGTTCCGTTCAAAACCACTTATACTGCCGGATATGAAGAAGCTTTCAAAGGTCGTGTAAGTCGTGAAGAAATCTATGACCAGATTATAGTTGACCTGAATTTCGCTAAAGAGAACCTGCAAAAAGACAATGCTTCACTTTCACCGGAAGTTCCTTCACAAGGTGCTGCCCACGCATTGCTGATGCGTGTTTATCTGCAACGTGCCGGGTACAGCTTGCAGCAAGACGGTACATTGACCCGCCCGGACGAAACTAAAAGAAAAGAATACTTTAACGCTGTAATTGCCGAATGGACCGCCTTCCAGAACAAAGGCAACCATGGTTTTTATACAGGTGGTTTTGAACAGTTATTCAGAGGTTATTCAGAAGGCATCTTGAATTCCCAAGAGAGTTTGTGGGAAATTGCTTTCAATCCTACAGGAGCCGGCTACAAGGACAATGCAGGTACTTGGGCTACTTATAACGGACCAGCGGTAGAGGCACCGGGAAAAAATGCTCCTGCTGATGCATGGGGACGTGCCAATGCTTTCTTCCGTGTACTGCCGGCCTGGAAAAACTTCTTTGAAGAAGGCGATGAACGCAGAGATGTAATGGTATGTACCTATCAATACAAATGGAATGCAAATGCCGGCAAACATGATAAGGTTGAAAACGCAAAACTGACTGACTGGTATCCCGGCAAATGGCGCAGAGAGTGGATGCCCGGAGGTTTTGTAGATCCCAACAACACAGGAGTGAACTATTGTCCGCTTCGCTTCGCCGACGTTGTATTGATGGCAGCTGAAGCTTATAATGAAACAGGCAACACCCCGGAAGCCTGGAAACTGCTGAATATGGTACGTGAACGCGCAAAAGCTACTCCGATAACCGATGCCAACTACAGCAGCCTGATGAAAGCTCCACAAGTTTATGATCTCCCATATATTCAGGATGGAGACGCTGCCGGCAAGTTCCGCACAGCTCTTTACTGGGAACGTGGTTTCGAGTTAGCTTTCGAAGGTCAGCGCAAATACGACCTGTTGCGTTGGGGTATCTTGGGCGACGCACTGAAGTTCTTCCAAGGGAATATGGACAAAACACTGAAAGGCAAGTATGTAGCCGGTGATAAATTCGTCAAAGGCCAGCATGAACTTTTCCCGATACCACTGGGAGAATTACAGGCTAATCCGGCTTTGAATAACCAGAATAATCCGGGTTACGAATAAATCCGGGAAATATAAAATTGGCAATTGTGATGGAGAGAGAATCTGTTTCATACTCTCTCCATCTGCTTTACTTATAAAATGTATTGTATGAAAAGATTTTTATTATTTTGTTGTGCGGTTGCTACATTACAAGGTTTCTCCAGCTGTTCATCCAGTCAGCCTAATACAGAGTATGGCTGGTTGAAAAATGCAATAGACACCTCTGTACAGCAATTGGAAGAAACAGTGGCCGATGTAGGTGATTCAGTCTTATTACCCCGTTCCATCTGGACAGGATATGATATGGATTTTCTCTGTCGGCAATTGCAAAGAGATCCTGCAACCTTTAAGGATTCTTTGCGGATTAAGCCAGTGAAGGATGCCATAGGAACCCGTCGCTATTGCTCTTCCATCTATGATTGGACAAGTGGTTTTTTCCCCGGAAACTTGTGGTATGCGTATCAGCTGACCGGCATTGAAGGTTTAAAGAACGGTGCCGTGAAATTCACGAATTATTTGTATCCCGTAAAAGACTATAAAGGCACACACGACATCGGATTTATGATGAATTGCAGTTATGGCAATGCATATCGCTTGGCTCCCGCCGACAGCGTTCGTCAGGCATTGGTGCAAACAGCTGATAACTTATGCAGCCGTTTTGATCCGACCATAGGTTCTATTCGTTCCTGGGATTTCGGGAAGTGGAATTTCCCTGTAATCATTGATAACATGATGAACCTGGACCTGCTGTTTTACGTAAGCCATCTTACCAATGATTCCAAGTATAAGGACATCGCATTGAAACATGCCGAGACAACATTGAAGAATCATTTCAGAACAGATCATTCATCCTATCATGTAGTCAGTTACAATAATGATGGCAGCGTAGAAATGAAATGTACCCATCAGGGAAAAAATGACGATTCGTCATGGGCACGCGGACAAGCCTGGGGAGTATATGGATATACCTCTTGCTACCGTGAATCCAAAGATACGGCCTTCTTGCAGCAAGCCAAAGATATTGCAACGTTGATTATGACCCGCGTAAAGACTGAAGATGCGATACCCTTGTGGGATTATGATGCACCGGATAGCCCGGAAACACCCCGTGATGCATCTGCCGCCTCTGTTACAGCTTCTGCTTTGATAGAACTCAGCACGTTGGTAGAAGACGGACAAGTATATTTTGATTATGCAGAAAAGCTACTAAAATCTCTTTCTTCCGATGCTTATTTGGCAAAGGTTGGTACGAATCAGGGATTTATCCTGATGCACTCTACAGGTTCGTTGCCCAATGGCTCCGAAATTGATACTCCTATCAATTATGCCGATTATTATTACCTGGAAGCATTGGCCCGGTATATGCAGGTAAAAGGACTCGATTATAAATCGCTTTAAACGAAATTAATATACCATGAAAATAGCAAAGTATTTTTTATGTCTGGCTCTTTTGCTGGTCGCCATAAGTGCGGAAGCGCAACAATTGCGGAAGGAAGCTTTTGATTTACTGAACCTGGATTATCCGGGTTTGGAGAAAGTAAAGGCCGCATGCGCCCAACAACAATGGGATAAAGCGGCTCAGGCTTTATTGGACTATTACCGCCAACGCACCGGCATAGGACATCCTGATATTAATCTGAAGAATATCAAGATATCAAAGGAAGAACAAAAATGGGCGGATGATGCCTTGGAACATACATTTTTTGTGCACAAAGGATATCAGCCTTCCTATAATTACGGTAAAGACATCAACTGGCAATATTGGCCGGTACAGGACAATGAGTTGCGCTGGCAGTTGCATCGCCATAAATGGTTCACCCCGATGGGAAAAGCATATAGAATCTCAGGGGATGAGAAATATGCCAAAGAATGGGCATACCAATATATGGACTGGATTAAGAAGAATCCTCTGACAACCGTAGAGAAAGAAGAATACGAACTTGTCAGTGCAGGTGAAGTAAAAGGAAATGCTGAGAATGTACGCTTTGCATGGCGTCCGCTGGAAGTAAGTAACCGTTTGCAGGATCAGACACTGCAATTTCTATTGTTTATTCCCTCACAGGCTTTTACTCCGGAGTTCCTGACCGAGTTCCTCATTAATTACCATCGGCATGCCTTACACATTCTGGGCAATTACTCCGATCAAGGCAACCATCTGTTGTTCGAAGCACAGCGTATGGTCTATGCAGGTGCATTTTTCCCTGAATTTAAAGAGGCAACCGGATGGAGAGAGAGTGGGATAAGCATTTTGAACCGTGAAATAAAAAAACAGGTTTACCCGGACGGCGGTCAATATGAACTGGACCCGCACTATCATTTGGCGGCAATCAATATCTTCTGCAAGGCCCTGCGTATGGCAGACGTCAATGGTTTCCGTCAGGAATTTCCTGTCGAATACGTGAATACTGTGAAAAATATGATTGAGTTCTACTCTAATATCTGTTTCCCGGATTACAGTAATCCTTGTTTCAGTGATGCGAAACTGGGAGACCGCCCAGCAGAAGTCCGCAATTATCAAGACTGGCTCAAACTGTTTCCGGATTGCGACTGGATTCGTTATTATGCTACTGAAGGTCGTGAAGGTTCCCCCCTACCCAACCTTTCTCACGGAGCCCTGACTTCCGGTTTCTTTACTTTCAGAAATGGCTGGAAACAAGATGCTACTGTAATGGTGGTAAAGGCCGGTCCCAAAGGTGAGTGGCACTGTCAACCGGATAACGGAACTTTTGAGCTTTGGTTCAATGGTCGGAATCTCTTTCCGGATAGCGGTTCATACGTCTATGCCGGTGATGATGAAGTGATGAAACTTCGCAACTGGTTCCGCCGGACAAGTTCACATAATACCCTGACACTGGATGAGAAAAACTTGCAGACCACACAATCCGTTACTAAACTTTGGCAACCCGAAGGTAATGAACAAATCCTGGTGACAGAGAATCCTCATTATGAGGGTTTGAAGCACAGACGTTCTGTCTTCTTTGTAGACCAATCTTATTTTGTCATTGTCGATGAGGCTGTGGGAGATGCAAAAGGAACAGTGAATCTGAACTATCATTTATGTGAAGGTACTGTAAATGTGGATGGAAAGAACCATATTCTGACCACCGCTTATGACGGGCCAAGCAATATGAAGCTACAATGCTTTGCCGAAAAGAAAGCTTCGATAAGAGAAAAAGAAGGATGGCGTTCAACTGCTTATCGCGTACGTGTACCCCGTACTTCGGTTTCTTTTGATGTGGACAAAAAGGATTCGGAAGCTGTACGCTACATAACCATTATCTATCCTTCGAAAAATGCAGCTTCTTTTCCTGCATTCAAGGCTAAATTCCTGAATAAGAAGTTTGATGAGAATGGAGTGAAGATAGAAATATCTGTTGATGGAAAGAAACGTCAATTGGAGTATAAACTATAAGAAGACTTTTATTATGAATCGCTTATCATACTTATTTTTGCCTCTCACTGCCATCGGAGTCTCCGCTTGCAGCTCCAATAAGGCCAAAGAGGAGGTGAAACGTCCGAACATTATCTTTATGATGACAGACGACCATACTACGCAGGCTATGTCATGCTACGGTGGACGCCTCTTGCAAACTCCCAATATGGATCGGATTGCCAATGAAGGTATTCGTATGGACAATTGCTATGCGGTCAATGCTTTATCCGGTCCGTCAAGAGCTTGTATCTTGACGGGCAAATTCAGCCACATCAATGGATTCACTGATAATGCCAGTACTTTCGACGGCAACCAACAGACCTTTCCCAAATTATTACAGTCGGCAGGATACCAAACTTCGATTATCGGTAAATGGCATCTGATTACTGAACCTCAGGGATTTGATTATTGGTGCATCTTGACCGGACAACATGAACAAGGGGATTATTATAATCCCGATTTCAATGAGAACGGAAAGCAGATTGTAGAACAGGGCTATGCTACCGATATTATCACGGATAAGGCCATCGAGTATCTGGAACACAGAGATAAAAGTAAGCCTTTCTGCATGATGTACCATCAGAAAGCTCCGCATCGTAACTGGATGCCTGCCCCCCGCCACTTGGGTATGTTCAATAATACCGTTTTTCCTGAACCGGCCACACTCTTCGATACGTATGAAGGAAGAGGTTCCGCTGCCAGGGAACAGGATATGTCTATTGAACATACATTGACCAATGATTGGGACCTGAAACTGCTGACTCGTGAAGAAATGTTGAAAGATACGACCAATCGCCTCTATCAGGTCTACAAACGTATGCCGGCTGATGTGCAGAATAAATGGGATTCAGTATATGCCCAGCGCATTGCCGAGTATCGCAGTGGTAAACTGGAAGGTAAAGAGTTGATCAGCTGGAAGTATCAGCAATATATGCGGGATTACCTGGCTACAATTGTTGCTGTGGATGAAAATATAGGGCGGTTACTCAGTTATCTGGAAAAAATCGGTGAGTTGGACAATACAATCATTATCTACACTTCGGATCAGGGTTTCTTCCTGGGCGAACATGGTTGGTTCGATAAACGCTTCATGTATGAGGAATGTCAGCGTATGCCACTGGTCATCCGCTACCCGAAGGCTATCAAGAGCGGAAGTGTTTCGAATGCCATTGCCATGAATGTGGATTTTGCTCCCACTTTGCTGGATTTTGCCGGAGTAGACATACCCGCCGATATTCAAGGCCGGTCGCTCAAACCGATTTTGGATAATGAGGGAAAAGTACCGGCAGACTGGAGAAAAGCCGCCTATTACCACTATTATGAGTATCCGGCGGAACATTCGGTTAAAAGACATTATGGTATTCGTACAGCTGATTTTAAACTGATTCACTTCTATAATGATGTGGACGAGTGGGAAATGTACGATTTGAAGAATGATCCGAATGAATTGAATAATGTGTTTGACAAACCAGAGTATGCCGACAAGCGGACAGAACTGATGTCACTGCTGAAAGAAACCCAAAAGCAGTATAAGGATGATGATCCGGATGAAAAGGTAAATGAGCTGTTCAAAGGTGACAGACGATTGATGAAAAATAGATAATCTAAATGAATACCATGAATAGAAGAAGTTTTTTAAAAAATACAAGCTGGTCCTTCCTCGGATTAGCAGTTTCCGGTAGCTTATTGTCCGCATGCCAACGCGGAACTGCCGCAGGAAAGAAAATTATGCCCTCTGCCAGTAATCTGAAATATTTCTGGGGAGACTTGCATAACCACTGTAACATAACCTACGGTCATGGCGACATGCGTTCTGCGTTCGAAGCCGCCAAGGGGCAATTGGATTTTGTATCTGTCACTCCACATGCCATGTGGCCTGACATACCCGGGGCAGATGATCCTCGCCTGAAGTGGGTGATTGATTATCATACCGGTG
>NZ_EQ973489.1:138983-146786 GCF_000158035.1 Bacteroides cellulosilyticus DSM 14838 | reverse complement strand
AGGCTATGAGAAATACGTAGCCATGACCAATGAGTACAATAAGGAAGGAGAATTTCTTGCCTTTGTAGGTTATGAGGCACACAGCATGGAACATGGAGATCATGTGGCCCTGAACTATGACCTGGATGCGCCGTTGGTGGAATGTACCTCCATTGAAGACTGGAAACAAAAAGCCCGCGGACATAAAGTATTTATAACTCCGCATCACATGGGTTACCAGACGGGCTATCGCGGATATAACTGGAACTTCTTTACGGAAGGAGACCAGACTCCGTTCGTAGAGATGTATTCCCGCCACGGATTGGCTGAGAGCGATCAGGGTGATTATAATTATCTGCACGATATGGGACCTCGCCAATGGGAAGGTACAATTCAGTGTGGATTGGAGCAAGGCAAGAAATTCGGTATTATGGGCTCTACAGATCAGCACGCCGGATATCCGGGCAGTTATGGCGATGGGCGTATAGGCGTACTGGCAGAGTCATTGACCCGTGATAAGATCTGGGATGCAATGAAGAACCGTCACGTTTGTTGCGCTACCGGTGATAAGATCAATATAGATTTTCGTCTGAACGACGCTTTTCCGGGCGATGTGGTACGGGGTAACAGTCGCCGTATTTATTTGAATGTGGAAGGCGGCAGTTGTATCGATTACATAGACATTGTCAAGAATCGGAAATGCATAGCCCGTTTAAGTGGTCCGTTGTTGCCCGAAATGCCGGAAGGAGACATGGTACGTTGTAAGGTAAAGATTGATTTTGGATGGAACCGTGAAGAGCAGTATGTACATTGGCAAGGTAAACTATCTATCAGCAAAGGAACTATCAATGCTGTGGAACCTTGCTTCCGTGGCGCTGCCTTCACTTCTCCGCAACCGGGAGAACCCGAGTTTGAGACAAAGGTGAACCGTATTGTGTCTGTTACGGACAAGGATACGGAGTTGGACATGTACAGTTCCAAGAATCCGAATACCACCACTCCCGCCATGCAGGCCGTCATTCTGGATGTCACTATGCCTAAAGACGGTATGATTACGGCAGAGTTCAACGGCAAGAAGTTTGAACATTCACTGGGCGAACTTCTGGAAGGTTCCCGCTCCCATTTCATGATCGGATGGCTTAGTGAAGCTATCCTATTCAACCGTGCAATGCCGGAAAGTTGCTTTATGGTTGAACATTATATGGAAGACACTGAACCCGAAAGAGATACGGATTATTACTATATCAGAGTTCGCCAGCGTGACCAGCAATGGGCATGGAGCTCTCCTATATGGGTGGAAAGAACATAATGTTTCCTTATTTGATGTAATAAATTATGGAATACGCAATTGGCATTGATTTAGGTGGTACATCTATAAAATATGCTTTGGTAGATAAAGCGGGTAATTCTTTCTTTGAGGGAAAATTACCCTCTTTTGCTTCTGTCTCAGCTGCAAAAGTGATGGAACAACTGATAAAGGCTGCCACCTTGCTGAAAGATGAAGCCGCAAAACAGAACTGGACCGTACTGGGCATAGGGCTCGGTACACCGGGAATTGTAGATGAAACAAATCGTATCGTACTGGGAGGTGCGGAAAATATTGTCGGCTGGGAAAACATAGATGTAGCCTCCCTTATGGAGAAACAGATGAGTTTACCGGTAGTTGTTGGAAATGATGCCAATCTGATGGGACTGGGAGAAACGAAATATGGTGCAGGAAGAGGTTGCACTCATGTGGTGTTTCTGACTATAGGAACCGGTATCGGCGGAGCTGTCATCATTGATGGTAAATTGTTCAATGGATATGCTAACCGGGGTACGGAGTTGGGGCATGTACCGTTGATTGCCAACGGTGAACGTTGTGCCTGCGGGGCAATCGGCTGCCTGGAACATTATGCTTCGACTGCCGCCTTGACAAGACGTTTTAGCGCATTGGCGAAAGAGCAGAATTTAAGTTTTGATACGGAGATAAACGGGGAATTGATTGTTCGCCTGTATCATGAAAATTTCCCGCTCGCTGTCGAGTGCATGAACGAACACTTTTACTATTTGGGCAGAGGAATTGCCGGCTTTATCAATATCTTCAGTCCCCAACGGATTGTGATAGGAGGAGGTGTTGCAGAATCCGGCAGTTTCTATTTAGAGAAAATAAGGGCGGTAGTCAAAAAGCACGTAATAGCAGACTGTGCCCTGAATACCAAGATTGTAGCAGCCGAATTGGGCAATAAAGCCGGTCTTATCGGTGCAGCATCACTAATTCTATAAACAAACGAATTATTATGAAAAATAACAAGAAATGGGGTATGCTGGCATTGATCATGATGTTCTGGTTTACCATTTCATTCATTACAAACATTCTCGGACCGTTAATTCCTGACATTATCCATAACTTTGAGCTGAAGGATCTGGCAATGGCGGGATTTATCCCGACTTCCTTCTTCCTGGCTTATGCCATCATGTCGATACCGGCAGGCATATTGATAGATAAATATGGAGAAAAGCCAGTGCTGTTTACCGGTTTCCTTATGCCATTTATCGGAACCGTCTTGTTTGCATGTTTCCCATTCTATTTGATATTACTGGTGTCTTCCTTTATTATCGGCTTGGGAATGGCCATGTTGCAGACCGTAATTAACCCTTTGCAGCGTGTTGTCGGTGGAGAAGAGAACTATGCATTCATAGCCGAATTGGCACAGTTTGTGTTTGGAGTAGCATCGTTTATCAGTCCTTTGGTTTATACTTGGTTAATACATGCGCTGGCACCAGGAGTCTATCAGCCGGGAAAGAATTTCCTGCTTGATATTTTGGCGGACATCACTCCGGTCACTCTTCCCTGGGTTTCCCTTTATTGGGTATTCACAGTGTTATTGCTGATTATGCTGCTCATTGTGTCGTTGGTCCACTTCCCGCGCATTGAACTGAAAGATGATGAACGCAGCGGTTCTTCGGCTTCCTACAAGAAATTGTTCCGTCAAAGATACGTATGGCTTTTCTTCCTGGGAATCTTTTGTTATGTCAGTACAGAACAGGGAGTTTCTATTTTTATGAGTACTTTTCTGGAGCAGTATCATGGCATTGATCCGAAGACCGTGGGTGCGCAAAGCATCAGTTATTTCTGGGGTTCAATGACTGTCGGATGTTTGTTTGGCATGTTCCTGCTGAAGTTGATAGACAGTAAGCGTTTGCTGCAAATATCGGGCATACTTTCCATGAGTTTGCTGTTAATTGCATTATTCGGCTCCGCGGAAATAGCGGTGTGGGCTTTTCCTGCAATAGGCTTTTGTATCTCCATGATGTACTCCATAGTATTTTCACTTGCCCTGAATACAGTAACCCAGAATCACGGTTCTTTTGCAGGCATCCTTTGTTCCGGAATAGTGGGAGGTGCAGGTGGTCCGCTGCTCGTCAGCCTGGTATCCGACGCCACTTCGTTGCGAACGGGAATGTTACTTATTCTGATTTTCATGGGATACATTACGTTTATCGGCTTCTGGGCACATCCTTTGGTTAATAATAAGACAGTTAGCTTGAAAGAGCTGGTTACCTTCAAAAAACAAAAATAAGATTCTGAGATGAAAAAGATAGTATTGGGCTTATCGGCCCTCTGCCTGTTAATGGCATGTGGCAGTTCCGAGCAACCTGCCGTGATAAAGGTTTCCGAAGAAACATTGATGCATGAAGTCCGCGCAACTCCCTCTCCTGCCGATGGCACATACGTCAAGGTGAATCCACCGCGTTTCATGTGGCCGGACAAATTCCCTCATTTAGGTCCGGTGCTGGATGGAGTTCCGGGACAAGTAGATGAAAAGCCAAAAGTAGTTTACCGGATTCGTATCTCTCAAGACAAGAATTTTCGGAAAGATGTCCTTACCGGTGAACGTGCCTGGGCTTTCTTCAATCCTTTCCAGTGTCTGGCACAAGGGAAATGGTATTGGCAACATGCTTATGTTACCCCCGAAGGTACCGAAGAATGGTCGCCGGTTTACCAATTCTATATAGATAAAGATACACCGGAATTCAATCCGCCGACTTTGGAAAAAGTCCTGGCAGAATATCCTTCCCATCACCCGCGTGTGTTGCTGGATGCAGCTGACTGGGAAAAGATCATAGCGAAAAATAAAAATAATCCGGAAGCCCGGGCTTATATGGACAAGGCTTCCCAATGCATTTCCCGTCCGTTGAAGCATCTTCAGGAGGAGATAGATACAACGAATGTAGTTACGTTGACCAACATTGTGCAACGTAAATCAGCCCTCATCCGCGAGAGCCGTAAGATTGTAGACAGAGAAGAGGCCAACGTGGAAGCATTGGTCCGTGCTTATTTGCTGACAAAAGACGAGAAGTATTATCGGGAAGGCATTAACCGCCTGAGTGAAATTCTTTCCTGGCAAAAAAGCAAATACTTTGCAGGCGACTTTAACCTGTCCACCCTATTATCGATGAGTACATCCGCGTATGACGGATTTTATAATTTACTGTCACCGGAAGAGAAACAACTGCTGTTGGATAACATCCGCAGAATTGGAGACAAGTTCTATAATGAATACGTGAACCACCTGGAGAACCGTATTGCAGACAACCATGTGTGGCAGATGACTTTCCGTATCCTGACGATGGCGGCATTCGCTACGGTCGGTGAAATACCGGAAGCGTCCGTATGGACAGATTACTGTTATAATGAATGGATTTCACGCCTTCCGGGCCTGCATAAGGATGGTGGCTGGCACAATGGAGATGCCTATTTCCATGTAAATATACGTACCTTGATAGAAGTGCCGGCCTTTTTCTCACGCATATCCGGCTTCAACTTCTTTGCAGATCCGTGGTATAACAACAATGCCTTATATGTTATCTATCAGCAACCTCCCTTCTCCAAATCCGGAGGTCATGGCAACTCACATGAAGGACAACGCAGCCCGAACGGAGGGCGCGTAGGATATGCCGATGCCCTGGCACGCGAATGTAACAATCCGTGGGCAGCTGCTTATGTACACGAAATTATGCAGGAAGACCCTGACATCCTGTCGAAGGCTTTCGAAGCCAAACCGGCAGATTTGACCTGGTATCGCTGCACAACCCCGAAGGAAAGGCCTGCTTATAGCAAACATCTGTCGGAACTACCGGAAGCCAAAGTCTTCAAACAAGCAGGTACTGCCCTGATGAATACCGATATAGGGCATCATGCCAACAATGCCATGCTTTCTTTCCGAAGCAGCCCTTATGGTTCCACATCCCATGCCCTGGCCAATCAAAATGCTTTCAACACCTTCTTTGGGGGTAAGGCTATCTTTTATAGCAGCGGGCATCGTACCGGATTTACAGATGATCATTGTATGTATGCCTACCGGAATACCCGTGCCCATAACTCCATATTAGTAAACGGTATGGGTCAGAAGATAGGGACAGAAGGCTATGGTTGGATTCCCCGCTACTATGAAGGTGAAGAAATCTCTTACGTTGTAGGCGATGCCTCCAACGCCTATGGGAAAGTAGTCTCTCCGTTGTGGCTGGAACGCGGACGTTTATCCGGCACTCAATTTACACCGGAGAAAGGTTGGGATGAAAATAAGCTGGAATTCTTCCGAAGACATATCGTTCAGCTCGGACGCTCGGGTTTGTTTGTTGTTTACGATGAACTGGCCGGTAAAGAACCGGTAGAATGGAACTATCTGCTACATACGGTGGAACTGCCTATGGAGGTGGGTAAGGAAGAAGGAGGATTGCGCATCCTGGGTAAGAATAAAGCGGATGGAATATCGATAGCTCATTTATATTCTTCACAGGAGATGACTTATGCACAAACGGATACATTCTTTGTAGCCGCCCTTGACTGGAAAAAGCGTCTTGGCAAGGCTCTTGCTAATCATTATCATTTTACGGCAACGACAACTCCTTGCAATAAAGTGTTTTTTCTCAATATAATCGATGTACATGGAAACAACCGCGCCGATGCCGTGATAAATCATCAGGGAAATCGCATTACAGTAGAAGGATGGGTTATTGAATGTAATCTGGATAGTGAAGGCAAAGCGTTCCTGCACATAGAGAATACGCAGAACGATGCTTCACTGGACTTCAACTATAATTCGAATAAGGGTGCTACGACTATCGTCGATCAGGTAGGCGGAAAGAGAATAGAGAAAAGACTGGTTGATTCCTTACCGAAACCTGAAATATAAAACCGAATATTAAATCATGAAAGTTACTAATATGGTAAAACAAATTCCAATGAAGCATCTGGCATTTTTTTCTTTGCTATGCTCTTCTGCGGCTTCTGCGGCCGAACGTCCCAATATCATCTATATATTCACGGATCAACAGACAGCCAGCGCCATGAGTTGTGCCGGAAATCCGGACCTGCACACTCCCAATCTCGACCGATTGGCAGCCGCCGGTGTAATGTTCAATAATGCTTATTGCACCGCTCCGCTCAGCGGTCCTTCACGTGGAGCCATGTTTACGGGGCATTATCCGGATGCAGTAGGACTGTCAGTCAATGGTTCACCGATACCCGACTCGCTCAGGACACAGACATTAGGCACCTTAATAAAGAATGCCGGATATGATTGTGCTTATGGCGGTAAATGGCATCTTCCTCTTCTTGATGTCCCCGACAAAGAATACGGCTTCGACAACATTTACAAACATAGTGACGACGGACTGGCGGAAGCTTGCGCCGAATACCTCTCACGCAAACATAAAAAGCCTTTTTTCCTGGTAGCTTCTTATGACAATCCACACAATATCTGCGAATACGCACGGAGCCAAAACTTCCCTTATGGAAATATTGATACGCCTGATATACGGGACTGCCCGGGAGTACCAGCCAATTTCGCCAAGAATCCTTACGATGCCGATGTCATTGAAAGCGAAAGGGCAAACAACTATAATGTATATCCGACTGCCGGTTTTACTCCCGAAGACTGGCGTATGTACCGTTATACCTATTATCGTTTGGTAGAAAAAGTAGATAAGGAGATCGGAAAAATTATTGATGCCATTGATAAGAACGATCTTTGGAAGAATACAGTAGTGATCTTCTCCAGTGACCACGGAGATGGTATAGGGGCTCACCATTGGAACCAGAAATCTGCTTTATATGAAGAAGTTATCAACATTCCTCTTATCGTAACCCTGCCCGGCAAGAAGAATGCAGGCAAAGTATTGCCTCAACTTATCAGCAACGGTATAGATTTCTTCGCTTCCGTATGCGACTGGGCAGGTGCCAAGATGCCGGAAGGAGCAGCCGGAAAGTCTTTCCGGAAAGTTGTGGAAGAAGGTAATCCACAGGCCTTACATCAAGAATACATCATCACCGAAACACGGTTTGACGGCAGCAAGACAAGAGGCTGGGTAGTACGCACTGAGCGCTACAAATATGTGCTTTATGATAAAGGAAAATATCGTGAGCAACTGTTTGATATGCAGAATGACAGAGGAGAAATGAGAAACCTGATCATGGAAAATGCCTATAGCCAGGAACTGCAAAAACTTCGTGATGTCCTTGAAAAGTGGATGAATACCTATAATATACGTCCAACCCGTCCGAAGCTGCACGATGTTCCCGGAAAGAAACTCAAAAGCACAACCCGATATCAGACAGCTTATAAATAGATTAAGAAATGATAGCCCGCCTTATTATCTTTAAAGTGCAATAGGCGGCAATTAGTTTCCCGGCGTGAAACTGACAGTTTCATTACTTGAAACCAGTAGTTTCACACCGAGAAACTGACGGTTTCATCCCTTGAAACTAATAGTTCCTCCGCAGGAAACTTTTTCTTCCTTTATAGTACTAAGTAACGTTTTAAAAATAACTTGGTACAT
>NZ_EQ973489.1:119600-138663 GCF_000158035.1 Bacteroides cellulosilyticus DSM 14838 | reverse complement strand
GCCGACTCGCTGCACTTGCTTATGTACCAAGTTATTTTTTAAGCATTACTAAAAGAGTACGGTGCAGGATGATTTCACAAAAAATAAATATTAAGGCTAAAGCTGAATTCAACTTTTAAGTGCGACACGTTTTTTAGAGTATTTGCAAACCTCTTTCCTCTTCAAACTAAATACCGGCAGGAAGAAGAAAATGCCGATAATAGACATCACCAATCCGCCAATAGTACCCGCAGCCAACGGAAACCAGAAAGCTTCCTTATCCGTCCCCACCATAAACGGGATAAAACCCAGAATGGTGGAAACTACCGTAAGAAAAATAGGCAGTATCTTTGCATTCCACGCCTTTGTATATGCCCGGAGCATAGAAAGCCGGGGAAAGCGGCTACGGATACTGTTATACTCATTCAGAATATAGATGCTGGCATTTACCGTAATACCACAAAGCAGCACAAACGAAGCAAAGCCTCCCTGGTCGAAATTCAAGCGGAACCAATAGAATGTAAGGAACACTCCTATATAAGATACCGGAATAACAAAGATAATAGCCAAAGGCTGTTTCAGAGAATTAAACAGAATACTCGTTGTAAAGAAGATAATGGCAATCACAACCAGCAACAACAGGTATTGCTTGTTATCTTTCTTACCCCATGACCACGATTGGCTATCTGATTCAGCAGTATACCCCATCGGAAGCAATTTATTAAACTCTTCCAAATCCCGCTTCTGTATTTTATTGCCTTGCTCGTACGAGCCGATATACTCATATTGCAGACAAAGACGATATTGCTGATTCTCTTTGGCTATCTGTTGCGGCATCTGCCCCTTCTCTACCGTAGCCAACTCGGAAAGTTTATAATGCTTTCCGCCATCCACCCCGTAAGGAAAAAACTGCATGGCCCATACATCATAGTCGTGAGACTGTCGGGAAGAAAGTCGAATACTTTCCGTACCGCTTTCCGTCACCACCGAACCCACCTGCATATTCTTGCCGAATATCGGCTGGATAGCGGAGAACAAGTGCTGGGCATTAATCCCCTCCTGAGCCATACGCTCCTTATTCAGATTGAAGTAAAACTCTTGATAATCGTCTTTCCACCAGGAAAATTCCGACTTGATAAACACTTCCTTGATGCGACGGTGCGAAAGCAATACCTCCTTCAGCTTTTCGGCCCATGCATAGAGCTCGTCATAATTGTAGCCATACATCTTGATGCGATAAGAACCTGCGCTCTCACGAACATCATTACTGAAACCCTGATCTTGCAAGCCATATACATCCCAGCTACCACCTCCTAACTCAGATACTTTACCAATCAGATTCGCCTTTAACGTATAAGGGAAACCACTATGCTGATACTCTTTCTTGAAATAAATCTGAAGATTGGCCCTGCGTGCATTATAGACAGAAGCATGAAACTGCTTAATCTCCTTGAAGCCGCTAAGATAAGTTTCCACACGTTTCACCAGCGTATTCATCTGTTCCAGCGTACTTCCATTCGGTAAGTTCGCATTCGCATAGAGCACCACTTCTTCATTGCGACTAAAATAACTGCCTTCGTACACTTTCTGCACAAACAAACGAAGACTACCACCTAAAGCCTTATCCACCACGGGTTTCACTTTCTCTTTATAAGTAGAGGAGCCCAACGTCTTGTTATACCGTTCTATCCATTTGCCTTCACCCTCCAACTTCTCAGGAAGAAGGAAAACAGGCAACCCGAAACCAAGCAGGAGCAAAATGCACACCGCCACCCTCCAGCGCAGAAGAAAGCGGATGAGCAACTGATAGAAATGCGTGAAGTAAACAGTCAGCCTGCGAATACGTATATGACTCCGCACCCAGCGTTTCACGCTCTGCCTCTTCTTGACAAGCTTTATTCTATCAATCATGGCCGGAACAAAAAAGAGAGCCACGAAAAGAGATACCGCCAGATTAATAATCACCACAGCTGCGAAGTCTTGCAGGTTCAGGCGGATTTTCTCATCCAGAAAGAAGATAATAACCAAAGCCCCCATTGTGGTCAAGGTAGCCGCCAGTACGGACATAAAAGCTTTCAGATTACGCCTGTGCAAAATGTGGTCCGTCATCACAATGGTACTGTCTATCACAAGATTCAAGGACACAGTAATCCCTGCCAATGAATACAGTTGCATCTCCAGCCCGAAAAGATAATAGAAAATAACCGCCACGGAAATGTTGATAGCCAGGCTGGTAACGATCAGCAACAGATACTTCAGATTCAACGTAATAATCCAGACGAATACCAGCAGGATCAGTACTGTCAGCCCCGTACGGAAATAAATTTTATTCAGTTCCTCGCGAATATACTCCGTGGCATCATAGCTGGTATGCACCTCGTAGCCGGGCGGCAAAGTCAGACGTATTGCTTCCATTTCCCGCATCACTTCATTGCTCAGTTGCAATTGGTTAGCAGTCTCTACGGCCGTGACAGACATATAAATGGAATTCAGACCATTGATACGGTAATAGCTTTGGGGAGCTTCTTCCATACGCGCTACAGTCACCAACTCGTCCAAGCGGATAATCTTGCCGTCCGAAGCAGTCACCGTGATGTCCGAAGGAATAAATTGCCCGCTGACTCCATCCGGTATCAAGACCAGACGTATCCACTGCTTACCACCGGCCGTATCCATGTTGTGCGTTCCCAGAAACTCTTTATTATAATGTAACTGGATGGCCCGTTGAATATCAGAAATGCTGATTCCCAGCGTCCGCAATTGTTCACTGTCGTATTCCAACCGCCATTCCATCGGGGTAGCACCACTTAAATCTATCTTATAAATGCCTTGCAACTTAGCCAGACGCGGCTTGATATGTTCTTCTGCATACTGCTGTATCAGTATAGGCGTGGACGGTGCATTCAGTGTGAATGATAAGAACGGACGGGCTGTATTCGCATCGGGCACCTTCATGTCAATATACGGATAACTGACTCCGGAAGGCAGTTGCGACCATGTCTGCCGGATAATAGTAGAAGCCTCAAAACGTACCGCATCCACATCAGCGTGTTTATCCAGATCTACCGTAATGGAACCGTAGCCATTGCTTGAAGTAGAGTACATTCCCTTTACCCCTTTGATGCGGGCCAGCATGGACTCCAGTTTGCTTGTCGCCTCCATCTCTACCACCCGCGACGAAGTGCCTGGCATGCTAAAGCGCACCGTAAAGCCCGGCAATGTGCGCGACGGATTCAGCTTGACCGGAAGCATCGGAACCAAGGCCAAACCCACCAGTGCCAGACAGACAAAGGTGACGATGAGGGTAAAAGGGGAAAGGCGATTCATAGTGATTGACTATTAGTGATTAGTGACTATAATCGAATTTGTCAGAAAGAGAGAAGCCGCTGGCAAAATCGTGCAGGGTCAGCTTGCGGATTTTATAATAGTTCAGCCAATAATTTTTCAGGGCTGAGATATAGTTGCGCTGGGCTTCTTGCTGACGGTTCAATGACAAGGTAAGGCTACTGATATCCGCCTTACCGATGATGAAGCGTTGGCGGGTTTCATTGTATGCCAGAATGGAAAGGTCGAGGGCTTCCTCGGCACTTGTCACCAAGTCTTGCTGGACATTGAAATCACTTACGGTCATAATGACTTCTTCTTCAATGCTGATTTCGTTCTGACGGGAAGAGGTCTTTACTACATTCAGATTGTTACGGGCCATATTATATTTTCCCTTACGCACTCCCCAGTCCACTAAAGGAATGGAGACGCTGACAGATACCATTTCCTGCTGCATAGGCCGGTTGTAGGCTTCGCCAAATTTCTCCGCCACCTGGTTGAAACCGACACTGGCGTTGATACTGGCATTGAAGCGGGATTCTTTCTTAGTTTTGTCTACATTCCGTTCTGCTTCCAATATGTCCTGGCGTAATCCAAGGAAGTTCGGGTTGTTGGAACGGGCGGCATCCAAGGCAGCATCTACAGGGATGTTTAGTTCTCCGGGACGACTGGGGAGAAGAAGCCGTATCTCTGTATTCTTTTCCAGATTGAGGAAAGAAGCCAGCGAGAACATGGCACGTTTCAATGAACTTTCAGCATTCTGCAAAGTGTTACGGGCATTCACCACGTCCAGCTTCAGCGTCAGAAGATCGGCACGACTGATAGAGGCTATCTTCAGACGTTGCATACCAATACGATAAAGTGTATCGGAAGAAACGACATTCTCCTTTGCCAAGTCATACTCAGCCTGCGCCATGGCAAGTGCAAAGAAATAGGTAGTGGCCTGCTCGGATACCTGCTCAGCATTGTAGATATATTCTTTCTTTACTTTCTCGTATTTCAGCGGTTCAATCTTTCGTTCCCAGCGGAAAGGATTATAACCTACCAGACTTTGCGAATAACCTAAACGAACGGGAACACTGGTATACTGCGTGTAGGGATTGGAACCGAAACTACGCATATAGCCCAACTCAGTATCCAGATAAAAAGTACCACCCGTCAGGTCAAAGTTTTGCCTGACTGCCAGGTTACCATAGGCATAGAAAGACTGTTGGCTACGGTAAATATCCAAATCCTGTTCGGAGTCATAACGCTTCGTAATGTCACGGTTATACTGTGCAGGAGTCATATTCAGCGTCAGGCTCGGCAAGCGATTTGCCTTATAGGTACGATATTCCCAATAGCCTGAAAGATACATATTTTTAGTACGGAAAGCTTCCAGCGAACTATCGTTCGCCATCTTAATCGTCTGCTGCAAGTCCAGCGTAACCTGCTGTTGCTGCGCGACGGACGGAAACGCCTGAGAAAGTCCTAAAAGAATAATTAAACCAAGTTTCTTCATTATATCAAGCTTTTTTATCCCGGTAAATAAACCAATATATCAACGGAATGATGAACAGACTGACCAATGTGCCGATGAACATCGCCCCAATCATGGCAATGGAAAGCGGCTTCTGCAATTCCGATCCCATATCGAAAGAGAACAATAACGGTACCATGGCAAAAATGGTAGTGAGCGAAGTCATGATGATGGGACGCAACCTGCGCCGTCCCGCCTCATGGATAGCTTCCAGAAGCGGCATCCCCGTCTTACGTAATTCATTAATCGCATCCAGTTTCAGGATGGAGTCATTGATGATAATACCACACGTAACGATCAGACCGATGGCAGACATCAGATTCAGCGTATGTCCGCATATCCACAACAGTACCAGGGCAAATGCTACGTCTATCGGTATCTCCAACAACACTACAAGAGGTTGCACAAAACTCTCGAACTGTGCCGCCAGAATGAAGTACATCAACAGAATGGAAATAAACAGAATAACCACCAGTTCATCCAGCATCTTCCGGTTAGAGAAGAAACTTCCTGAAAAAGCGGTATCCCAATCGCCGGTAGCATCCACCACTTCCTTCACTTGCTCCATAAGCGGTTCCGCCTCTTTTACTTCATAAAAACGGAACGGAACATATTCTCCGTTACGTCCTGCGGTAATCGCTTTCAGATCTTCCGCCGGCGCCACTGATACCAGCTCACGCAAAGGCAGATATTCAACACCATATTGATCCGCCCGTGTCGGAACGAGTGTTTCCTGTAAGATGCTGTTTACCGTTTGTTCCTCTCCCACAATGCTGATAGGCAGATATTGCTGGTAAGAATGAAGAGTAGCTATGCTGTTTTCTTTGAAAGCTGTTTTCAGTATGCGATACAACTCGTCATACGAAACATTATAAAGTAGCAATTTTTCTTTATTGATACGAATATTCAGTTGATTTTCAAAGGCAATACCCGTGGGAGCATATCCTGTACGGGTAGCAAGCTCAGCTTCCAGATTACGTAATTCATCCGCTGTCGGCACTTTTTCCTTGTTGCGGGAATAGAGTTCAGCCACAACATCGGCTTCTCCCGTCACAAACAGTTTCTCAAATACCGTCTCGGGTGGCGAAAAAGAAATCACGGCCAACGGATACTCCGCTTTGAGGGTACGGTAAACCTTTTCCTGCAAAGGGACTATCTCAGAGGGATTCTTTGTCTTGAAATAAAGTTCTGCTTCCGAAGAAGAAAGAGCCTGCTCCCGGTTCAGGAGATAGTCTTGTTGTCCGACGGCGGCAGTCTGTTCGATAGTCTCTGTCTTAAACAACTCAAATAAATTGTCTACCCTGCGACGATTCTCGTCCACATGGATATTCTCATTCCATTCCACACGGGCTATCAGCTCATTCTGATCTATTTCCGGCATACGCTCTTTTCCTATGAAATAGAACATGAATACACACAATGGCACGGAAACTATACAGAAAAATACGCTTGCCGTTTTATGAGCAAATATAAAATCAATCCCGGCATCATAGAAACGATCAAGTGTATGATCCTTTATAGGATTATTGATTCGAATACGCGAGAACCATGATTTGCGCAGTCCTGTCCGGTAAACCAGCATATAGAGCACCGGCAGCAACATGATGCCCGTGAAGTAAGAAACCATCAATCCAACGGTTACCGAGAAAGCCTGATCGTAGAAAATGGCTCCGGCAATACCACTCATAAAGATCAGTGGTACAAACACCGCAATGGTAGTCAACGAGGAACTGAGCATCGGAGTAACCACCTCACTGGTACCCGTAATACAGGCACGTTTCAGCGAGTATCCTCTTTCCCGATATTGAGAAATATTTTCAGTTACGATGATGGAACTGTCAATCATCATACCCAATGCAAGAATCAATCCGGACAGGGATATGATGTTCAGTGACATCTTGAACAGATAGAAAAAAAGAAAACAGATCACAATGGAAACTACCATACTCAGTCCGATGATGAAAGGAGATTTGACATCCCCCAGAAAGAGTACGGCTACGATACAGATAAATAGAAAGCCCAACGAAAGGTTTTGTTGCAAGTTGGAGATAGTATAATCTAAAAGCTCTGTCTGGTTTCGGCTAACGCTGAATTCAATGTCAGGATATACACTCTGAAAATAATTCATGGTGCCGCCAATGGCCTGCTTCATGTCATCCATATTCTCGTCCGCCTGCTTGATAATGGCCAATGTCACTGCCCGTTTACCATTGCTCATGGATACGCCTTTTTCCCTGACGGGAACAATACCTATCCGGCAGAACTCTTCCAGACGGATGATGCGTCCGTTTTTGTTAATAAGAATATTCTTCACATCTTCTTCCGTACGCAACAGAGTGGAAAACTTGATATTGTATTCATAATATCCATCACGTACGGTCATACTTCCCGGTTCCACATTATTTTGGGCAAGAGCAGATTCTACATCCTGTATGGAAAGTCCCAGTACGGCAAGCTTATTTTCATCGGGAACAATCTGCAACTGGCGCTCCACCAATCCTGTGATATCCACCATAGCTACCTCTGTCAGCTGCTCGATACGCCGTTTGATAACGCTTTCGGCAAATTCACACAGATCGAGGAAAGCACGTTCGTCCGTTTGTCCGTAAGCGCTGTCATTCTTCAGGGTGAGGCTGAGATAGAATACCGGAATATCGGTAGCACTTGCTTTTACTACTTTAGGACGGTCTGTATCCTTAGGCAGGTAGTTCATGGCGGCGTCAATCTTCTCATTCACTTCGATAAAAGCAAGATCCGTATTGGTACCGAAGTCGAAATTCAGCCGGATAAGACCTGCCCCATCATGCGCCTCGCTATCCATATCTTTCAGACGAGCCACCTGGATAAGTTGTTGGCGCAATGGTTTCACCACCGTATTCTCCAACTCACGCGCAGAAGTATTCTGTGCCGAGATTTGTACTGTAATCTCCGGGATGGCAATATCCGGCAGCAGAGATACCGGCAACGTGAAATACGTTACCATACCGACAATAAAACATGCGGTAAACGCCATCAATACGGCAATGGGCCGCTGTATCAAGAACTTAACCACCCCTTTTATTTTTTATTTTCAATAACTTTCACCGGTGCCTCATGAGCCAGGTTCACATTGCCTGTCACAATCACCACATCTCCTTCTTGCACTTCATCTTCCACAATCGTGTATTCATCGGAATTTTCCAGTACGGTCTGCACATAGTTCCATTTCGCTTTATTATCTTTCAGTGTAAAAATCACCTGCTTACCGGAACGCAACACCACTGAACTCTTCGGAACAACCAACTGTTCACCTAGCGAACGATGTACATTAACCCGTATGTTCATGCCATTAAAGAGCTTGCCCTGTCCGTTGACAACGGCCTTCACTTTCACCATGCCTTTATCGTCCACCAGCGGATTGATTTCGGAGATACGTCCTTCGTATTTGGCAGAAGGATCTGCATAAGGGGTAACAACCACTTTATCGCCACCTTTAATAAGGGGGAGTTCACTCTCCAATACAGTAAAGTCAGCTTCCATGCCCTGTGAACCGATAATTGTACAGAAAGCATCTGAACTGCTGGGAGCATTATAGGGTTTGGAAAAGAGATTAGCCACCACCCCGTCAAAAGGAGCAATCAGAGTGGCATGTTCTTCTTCATATTTAGCCAGTTCATATTGAGAAAGGGTCTGATCATAGCCGCTTTTCACCCGTGCCAGTTGCATGATATCATCGGGTACATTGGCAGTATCATCCGCTGCATACCCCTGCCCTATCAATACATCCTGCAATTCCAACTTAGCTTTCTCCAAAGCATCTTTGGACTGTGCGGTCTTATTTTTTAAACGAAATTTATCCAGCTCTGCCAGTTTTTGTCCTTTGTGTACCCGGTCACCGTTCTTCACATAAATCTGCGCCACGATACCCGAACTTTCAAAACGCAAATCTGCCATTCCTCCGGCCACTATCTTGCCATTACTTACCAACTCGTGATTGAATATCTGCCGCTTCAAAGGCAACACGGTCACTTCATTCTTCTCATCCGGCAATACGGTAGCTACTCCTTCATCGGCGGCTTCTTCTTTTTTCGCACCGGAACATGCTGCCAACGCAAATAGTGCCAGACAGATCAAAAACCGGTAGTTCTGTGTCTTTATCATTCTATATTAGTTTTTCCGTTTACACTTAGTGTATGCAAAAATAGTCGTTTTCCCTTTACGAGCCGCCATATATATATGGACAAAACGAGACTGGATACAAACTGTTATTTTTCTAATTATCAAACAAGTATATTCTTGTCCATTCCCAAACAGGTGGACAAGAACATACCTCCTTCCTTATTTAGGGACTGTAATAATCACTACCGGATTAGAATCATCCGTCAATTCTTTCAGTGCCGAAAGTTTTTCATTTTCTGCCGCTTCAGGATTTTCTTCCAACCAGGTCATCACTTCTCCGGCATCAATAATCATTCCATATTCTCCCTGTGCACTGCATGCCTTGGGATGGAAAGCCATAAAGCCGGTCAGGTCATCTTTTATACCTTCCTTTTCGGCATACATCCGGGTAGTATTTGCCTTCCGGTCGTAGATTCCGTTAAACGTTTCCGGTTCATCTGTATACAGTCCCCGGATACACTGAAAGAAAACAGTATGATCCGTCTCAAAAATACATCCCACCAACAAACGTTTTTCATTATCTTTGGATTCAGTACGTGCCTCGGCGCCCCAATGCCATTTACCGGTGGAGAATGCGATATAAGGTGTCAGCTCATTTCCACTCACTGTATAAATGGTATCATTGAAATTCTCTTTGTAACGTATCTTATTATCACTCTTCCACAGGAAAGGAATACCCGCTACACTTGCCGAGGCATCTCCACTTTTAAATGTAGTCAGAATAATACCTGCATTTCCCTGCTTTTTGACGCTGATACTGTTTATGTCATCTACTCCTCTATTAGGCAAAACCGGAAGTAGACTGGGCACCGTATCTATCTGTTCTCCCGCTTCATTAAATAACAGCAAAGCGCGCCCGTTATCACCTACAATATTACCGTAACGACCTATTATCACGGAATCTGTAAAGCTGAAATCACTCGGTGAATCCGGAGGGGTAGGTATCGTTACACCACCACAAAAATTACCTTGCAAATCATATTTCTGTAACTTACCGGGTCTGCGCATAAAATAAAGCAGACCGTTTACATCATTATAAGTAGGCGCCGCAGTTGAATAAGCTTCCGGATCATCGCCCAAATGTCCCACTTTGCTTAAAAACTTACCGCTCTCTTTATCAAAGATAAAACAAGTTTGACGTGAAAAGACAACAATCTCTTTATCCAGTAACAGAATATTCGGACTTCCACCTACCAGACACGAATCGGTTGTTTCTAATGGAACATAGCGTACATCGCTTCCTAATTCCGAAAGTTTCAATTCGGCAGGCTTTTCCATAGCTCCCGCCACATCAATAGAACATAGTTCATCGTCAGCCGACGATTGCGGAGTACCGGTACAAGCCGACACCAGGCAAACCAGACTTACTGCATACAACCATTCTTTTTTCATAACTTCTTGTGTGTTTTTAGATTTAATATTCATAACATCTCCGCAAATAAACTAATATTTTTAGTTTTAGAACTATATTTTATCGTTAAAGAAGTAAAAAGGGGTATTTAAAGACGCGACTTTATATATAATAGAAAGCTACCCATCATTCAATTCTTCGAAATATTCTATTCCAACTAATCCTATTCGTCACTTCATCTTTCGAGAACCAAATCATCTGTCCTACACCCAAAATAAAATCATCTGGTAATATCCCCCAACCACGTGAATCATACGAATGGTTAAAATTGTCACCACGCATAAAGTAATACTTATGATTGAAACGAAAGCTTTCCAGCAAAGAGTCCTCCAAATAGACTTGCCCCATTTTCAAGCTCATCTTTTTCCCCGTTTCATATTCTATACACTTATAATAATGTTCATAATTGCACGAATCAATACGCAATACATCTCCAATCTTAGGTAAATACACCTCTCGCATACCTGTAGCTTCGCACCATCGACAAGTATCACCTGGAACTCCTACACAACGTTTACAATAAAATGTATTCATACTGATTATCATCTTTTCTTTATCTTCAGCATAAGGAAAATTAAAAACAACTACATCATTCCTCTGTACTTCACGTTGTCCCTTCAATCTATGCACTAGCAGCCTTCCTGAATCCGAATTCATTATTCTACGCCCTGGTATTTGCATAGAAACAATAATATAATCTCCTCCCAATAAAGTTGGCGCCATAGAATACGTGGGAATGAAACAAGATACAATCCAGTAAAACCTAATAAATAGATAAACTTGAAATATAACAAATAAGCTTAAAGCCATATACATCAATTTCTTTCCTATTCGCTTCATTTTCCGTACTTCCATTGCAGACAACGATTACTCAATAAGGTTATTTTTATTAATTAGATAAATTCAATCCATGTTCTTTTAAAATCACTTTAACTTCCCCTCTCATCTCTTCAATGGCTTTTGAATAAACTTTCGGACGTTTAGTTAATACGATTTTTGCCATTTGTTTCAGTTTATCCGGTTGATAAAATTCGGGCTGCGCATAAAGCAGAAACAGCCGATAATATGAATAAATTCTATTAGGTAACAGATAAATAGCATCATAATAATATTTCTCTGCCTGTTCATAGTTTTGTTGTTGTTGACTATTACCCCCCAAAGCATTATAGCACTGATAATTACATCTCAACAACATAGAGCGTCTTAATAATTCATTCGATTCAAGATATTTTTTCTGTTGAGATAAGCACAAACCATATTCATATACGAAATCGGCATTATGCTTCAAATCAGGATAGAGCATAGCATATCCCTTCTCCGCAACTTCCAATGCATCGGTTAACCTTAGATAACGGCATTTGTCCAATTTTTCTATCACGCCTTTGGGTGCATCCTGCAAAAAGAGCAAAAAGATAGAAGCAGCTACCAAAAATACCAAAACACAGTGCCCATATACATTATTCCCAACGCCAATAGTCCTTTTAGTGCTCAAGCTTGCCACTATAATAACTGCAACAACACAAAAGGCCGGATATTGGAAAGGATAAGAAGAAAATGCGAATATCAATAATGAAATAAGCCCGCCACATAATCCATAATCTCGTCTCTTAATTCCACCACTCAGCGCATATGCCACAATCACCACAACCCCGAATAGCAAAAGACATCCTCCTTCTACCAGAATCTGCAAATACTCATTGAAAGCATATTCAGGATTTCCCGCTACTCTTTCTTCTGTTGCCGTGTATTTGCCCGAACGAAATCTATCAGTCTGTTCTTGGGCATAAGCAACCGGAAACATACAACTTCCGTACCCGAAAACCGGCTTTTTCCATATAGCACAAACCGTATTTTTCCAAATAAACAAACGCCCATATGCAGAATCTTTTTTCAGATTAAACATTAGGTAACTTCCTACTGCTATTCCAACAACACCCACTACAAGACAAAGAACAGACAACTTTCTTTTCAAATACCAATACTTTATCCAATTATTTTGCCAAAATAGAACAATAACAGAAGAGACTATTGCTCCAATCCATGCCGATCTGCTCATCCCGGCAGGTAGTATGCACAACAAGACTGCTAAAAAGAATAATGCAACATATCGTTTCATGCATTTAGTTGATAGAAACAGATAAAGAGATACGGGTACCATTATAGCGATGTAGCCGGAATAAGGACCCGGATTAAAAAAAGAACCTGTTATATCAAATTTGCTGTGATTAGACTCACAGAAACCATACAATTGCAGGATTCCCCATACTGACTGAATTATACTGCTACTCAACAACACCCAAGAAATTTTCTCCACAGAAATGAGATTGCATTCAAGCAACATTCTGATTGAAAACCAAAGGATACAGAGCTCCCCAAAAAGGAAAAGCTTCCAGTTTGCCAATTGGAGATCAAAATCATATCTTAAAAGCCAATAGCCCAATAGGATAATAACTAACAAGTCGGCAACAACAAACTGAAAGCATTTTTTCCTTCTAATAAAGAATTTCAGGAAACTTAATACTACTGTCAGACAAAGAATAGCCCAAGATAAAGGATATATGAAGAAAGATAAATCGTGAGTTGAGAATGATATAAATGTAGTGTTAATCACTCCCAATAACAGCAGACTTATCCCTATTGAACATATCATTTTCCCAATGGACAATATCTTTATTTGTCGAAATACTTTTTCCATATAATTCGGTAATATAAATCAGAGAGATCAGGTAATTCTTTCATTGGAATAAATAAATCTTTCATTCGCAGATCTTCTCCAATTATAAAAAAGAAAGGTACATTTTCTTTTTCCAAAATATAATGAAACACTGTATCTTCTGTCAAATAAACAGGAAGACTTAGCGACAAGCTATTTACCAATGCCTGTAATTCTCTACGATTAGAGTTATCTGCTATTATAATTAGTTTATCCTTCGCTAGCTTTCCCATTAGTTTCCTAACAGATGAAAAACTATGTTGAATGCATGAGCTACAATTGGTTGATGAAAATTTAAAAACAACCTTATCCTCTCCATTCAACAAAGCGGACAATTTGATAGCGTTTCTATCTTTGTCTAACAATGTCATATCTGGCAACTGGGATTCCGAATATACATAATGCATCTTCATATTTCCAGATAACAATGTAAGCATTTGCTTTTGAACTTCCAGGGTTTCAGATTGTTTCGCTATTTGAACATCATTATGCATAGCATCACGTATAGAGTAAATAAGTCCTACGCTCAATAATCCTATCAATATTACTAAAAGAAATGTCACTCTTTTCATTGTAAATCCATCATTTCAACTCAAATTTAACGATAATCGGATTGTCATCTAATTCCACTTGCTTTCCGAAAGCTTTGGATTCGATAAATCGTCCCGGAGATATACAACTGTACACAGCATTCTTATAAGTCGTCAACGGAATAAAAACAGCCATATCATCCATATCATTTACCACTGCATTTTGTTTATATCCTACTGCTTCCATATAGGTATCCGATTCCTTATGGTTAATAATTCCCACATAATAATAATCTCTCCAGCTATATCTCAAGAAGGAATAAGAGGGAGTCTCAAGAAACATATACATACAAGGGATTTCTTTCATCAGTTTATCACCCTGATACGCGTCAATTTTTTCTGTTTTCAACCTTTCTACATATTCCTTTTGAGTCTTCTCCAATTCCTCTCCAAACCGCATGGCATATTTCCTCTTCAAAATTGAAGGTGACAAAGCTTGATAAACAGTATCATTCAAAGAGAACACCAGATTACCATTACTTATGAAATTGAAATCAGATCCAACTATTCCTGTCGTACAGATGCGAGAATCATAATATAAATCGGGACTCGTCTGTCCAGTATTAATATTAACAAACAACAGATTGGGGTATGAATTGTCTTTTAGATACGCTTTGTTAGTTGTATAACCACTGCAAAAAGCCACCCATGAATCGTCCAACACATAGAAAGTAGTAGCCCAATAGTCTTCTTTCACTTCCTGTTCCAAATGTCCATTAGCAGAATAAACAAACAATTTTCCCATTGAACAATCCCATAAATACACCCTATCCTTATACACATTAACATCGGTTATTTCTACATATTGCCCTGGTGCGACGCCCCTTTCACCGATTTTCCGAACAAATTTTCCTAATTTATCGAAACATAGTACAGAACTTGTTTTCTGTTTATCAACCACATAATAATAATCATTCGTCGCCACAATCTTGTCAACAAAACCTATCAAACATTCGTCTTTTGTTTCAAGAGGAATATACGAAATTGAATCCACAAATGAAGACATCCTTATTTCATGATTGCTACTTCGCAAAGGAACATCAATTACTTTCAAGTTCTGACCATCCCTTTCTACCGAAGTTGAACATCCGGCCAATATCACTAATAACAACAGTAAATATTTTCGCATAGCTAAATTACTAAAATACATTTCTTCATTCTATTTTCATTTCTGTTATCATTATTATAGGATTATCATCACCAGATACTTTTTCTTTCAAATCAGCAAGTTCTGAAACCTTTGGTTCCACACTGCTTAAGCTATAAGATTCAATGATAGTGTACAAATCATGTCCTTTGATTGCAATAGGATTAATATAGAAACCACTATCTATATCATTTTTGATAGGGAAACGCTCCATAGCATATCCACCTATATAATTTTGACTTTGAAAATTATAAAATCCCACTCCTATTTTCATTTCAGATAGATTATTATACAAAATACAAAAAAAATCATCACTACATAAGACAGTAAGTAAATTAGGAAAATTTGTTTTTCTATTTTGAAAAATCTCCTCAATGGGCACCTCTTCTTCTTTTAACATCTCTACATAACGCTCTCTTTTCTTACAAAAGTCTTCTCCCCAATTCACATAAATTTTTTGTTGAATTCCTAAAGAGTCTATTAAATAAATGTTAGGATCTAAAGGATAAGCTAAAGAAGCACCATTGGCAGCTTTATACATAGACTGATTAGCATGGACTATTTCTTGAGGACTGATTCTGCTATCTGCAGATAACAATATTTGCTTATCACCTGTTCTCAGGTCATATAATATCAAAATAGGTACCTGACCATCCTGCTCCTTTCTTTCCATATAATCACAATAACATGCCATTTTGTTACTACCAACATAAACAATATCTTTCACCGAGAAATCAACACTTATTTTGTCTAAATATTCACCTCTCATATCATAAACCAATATATTTCCAGTACCCATATCAGCAATAAAAATGCGTTCCTCTTCTTCATCTACAGCTACACTGGTAATCGTCACATATTCTCCGGGAGCCACCCCCACACGAGAAATACGAGTAATGAAACGCCCTGTAGCATCAAACAAAAGGACTTGTTTAGATGCTGAATTATCAACGACCAAATACTTATTTTTTAAGGGTATCAATTGACTAACAGTACCAATCAGATTATCAGAAGTAGTTTCCAGCTTTACATAGCGTATATTCTTTACCAACTCAGACATTTTTAGCACCTTCTCGCCTGACTGAGCAATATATATTTCATCAGTCTGCACTCTACGAGACTGAGTATTCGTACAAGCACTTATAATTATAAGTAACAAGTATAACAAACAAGCATTCTTTTTCATATTACAAATTGTTTGATCTTAAGCAGATGAAACTACAGACAGTAGTCCCATCTGCAAAAGAGCAGAAATATCAACTATTTTTTATCATAGACAAACGGTCTGTTCAGCAGGATTGCAACAAACCTTTATAGCAAATTCAGGTTTAGAACATCCTTTATATGTACGCACCATATTGGGGCAATTTATAATTATTAACATACTATAAGGAATGTAGGTTGGATTACCTCCACATCCCCATTCTGTTTCACCGCCGCCACCTTCATTACCATCTGACAAAGCCATAAGATTTGCCAGATACAAATTACCAGTAGAAGCACTCGTCCTTAAGTTAAGAACATTAACGGAAGCTACAGCCACAATGGCAACCATAGCCAAAACATAAAACACTTTTCTTTTCATGTTCATACATTTTTAATTAATAATTAATTGATTTATATTGCATTTCCATACAATTTCAAGACTAAAGGACTGTCTGATACATTACAGTACACCGTAATTGTTTCATTGAAATACCCTTCTTTCTCTTTTTTCACAAAAACTTTCACTAAACCAGAATCACCGGGATTTATAGGTTGTTTTGTATACTCTACCGAAGTACATCCACAACTCACATTTACTGCATTAATAAGCAACTTTTTATTACCCACATTCTTTAATGGGAAAGAATTTTGTATACTATCCTTTACTATTTTAGGAAAGTTTACTTCACGTTGTGATATTTCCACATCAGTTCGCATCATTGAAACCGTATCAGGAGCTAATAGTATATCTCGATAAAGTTCCGCTATATTTTCATTATTAACCGGGCTTCCAACAAGCACCACTTTATTATCTCTGTCAAGTAGAAATGTATGAAACTTTCCACCCGCAGGAAATTTATTCAATTGATTAAGACGGTCTGTTTCATCTATACAGACTGGCACAGAAAAGTCATAGAATCTCAATAAATCAACAAGTTCTTCAGTATTCTTAGGATAAAAATCAAATAAATAGGATACAGAGTAAGAAGATTTATTCTTCAAGCAATCAACCCAATCCAGCCATCTTTCAAGTTGAAGTTGGCAACTTGTACATCCTACGGTATCCACATAAACCAAAATTTTATAATCCGTATAAGCCTGTGAATATTCCACTGTATCCGTACCATACTTAGTATAAACCAAATCATTCGGAATAATAACTTGCCGTCCTATCCATTCTTCCAAAACACGATTTGCCTTATGTTGTCCACTTCTTCCACACGAAAAAAGAATAAGTATACTACAGGTTACCCCAAATAGCCCTAAAATCATTCTAATAATTACTTTCATATCATTAATATAAAAATATGATTATTTTCACTCATACCCAACAAACTTCTGCTCCCCATCTTCCACATAGAATACCTGCTCTTCCTTCCCGCGTGTCAAATTGCGCAGCCACAACAAGGCACCTTCAGGAATATTCCGATAGATTAATTCATTAGTAGTAGCAGTCTGTACTCCCAAAGAAATCCATCCCTTCACGCCAGACTGATAGAATAATTCATACACATTGCCCGGAGTGATAAAATTATCATCATTGCGAGGAACGAATAATATCTTTTTTATGGCGCGAGCACGTTGCAGGTCAAATACGATGGAATCCTGCGGCCCTGATGAGTAATAGAATGTCAGCCAATCATCATCACACGCCTTGTCTATGTCGTGCGCGGGATTCTCATCCACCGGACCACCACCGTATATGGCTTTCGAAGGAAGATGTTCTTCACTGTCCACACTATCAAAGAATGCCAGTTCTGCAATTTCCGCCCTACAATCTGCTGTGGGATAGGCAGGAGGCGGTGGAGTGAAACGCACATAACGATAAGGGCGTGAAATCTTCGGATAATAATAATTGAGGTTAGTGCGAGGAGTATCGGTCAAGCAACAAAGCAACTCACTCGTACGGAAATACCGGTCATTACTCACTTCAATCTCAGCACCTGTCATGGTAGCCATATAACCATAAAGGTATTGTCTTAACGGGTATTTTCTCCTTATATGGGCAGTGACCGCCTTCGACATATCCGGTTCAAAATAGCGTACATTTCCGTCTACTACCATAAAAGGATATCCGGCAGGAGAACGCGTTCCGTTCTCAGAGGTCAAAGGTTGGAAAATAACGCCCGGTTCAATATTGTTCACCCGTGCTTTGCCGCGTCGCAATGGAACTGCATCCACTGTGACATATCCGGAAGGACTGAACATTCCCAGCAGAATACTATTTCCTTCTATATTGTCATCAACCTTTACCTTGAACTCATTCTCACCAAAGTATTCTGCCGTCACATCCTGATAAAAAGGTCCAAACAATGAAGCTGTCTTACTATCGTGCGCTTCAAAAGTATTCCTGTAGACTTTACCTTTCTTTCTGCCGTCCGTAGCCCCACGTTTCACCACAAAGTCAGACGAATCCATATACCAGAATGGGATAAATCCTCCGTCCGAATCCTTCAGTACGTTCCACATATGGTCGTGTTGATTAGAAGGAGAATACCAATATTTATCTATATTTATCGGAAAGCCCAATGCCCGGAAAACGTATACAGCATGATCAGTTATTTCGCGACATGTACCTACCAGATATTCCGATAAGAAACGGGCACCTAAATGTGGCATGCGATATTCGGTAGTGAGGACAAATAAGTTAGTTCGCTTGAAGTGGCGTGCCAGTACATTCACAGCTTCCACCATATCATTACCGGTATACAACGAATCAAGAAGAGGTTTATAACGGTCATAATACATTTTCCGCCAATTGTCCAATGGCTCATCTCCTATACGATAGGGCAATACCCATTCACAAAAGTCGTCAAATGAATAATTCTTTGCCCACGGACATTCTTCCCAGACCTTGAAGGATTGTTCGATATTTTCTATCAAATAATCGGCAGACATGTATTCAATATCCGGACGTTTCGGCAATGTTCTGTAGTTAAAACCAATCCACTTGCGCTTCCATTCGCTATCAGGCAGATAACCTCCTATATTCAGTTCCACCGCGGCCTTCATCACC
>NZ_EQ973489.1:114121-119124 GCF_000158035.1 Bacteroides cellulosilyticus DSM 14838 | reverse complement strand
CCCCATCAGACAAGATAAGCCCGTGGCATACAACCATCCTTTTCTCATAATTCTTTGTATGTTTTCTGATTCAACATTTATAACATCTCCGCAAACTGTTATTTTTTTAGTTTTAAAAACTAAGGTTTATCGTTAAAGAAGTAAAAAGGCTTATTTAAAACGCGACTTTTCATACAATTCCTTCTTATTGATTATGAACAGTGATTGATTATTCTCTATATTTTCACAATCTTCCAACGCCATTATAACTTTATCCTTATCTACTTTGAGAAAAGAAGCTAAACGATATTTTCCTCCATTCACTTCTGCCGGTAGAATATGAGTAGTTGTATTATGAGTTTCCTTATTATACAGAGCCAACCTTACCGAGTCCTCACAAGAGAAAACAAAATAAAGATAGTTCTCTTCTTCATAAACATACCTGATAAGCGTTGCCAACTTTTTGTTTTCAGGCTTATTTACATAATCAATTAAGTCATAAACATCTTTATTGAGGCGCTCCACTGCCGGAATAGCATATTCCCCGAAGTTTACGAGATATTTAGGCTGAACCATACTATCATTTACTACCGTATAGATTGTATCACTCAAAGCTTCCCAATAAGTGATGAAACCACCATTATCATCACAATTCATAAAATCAAATAGTAGAAATCCGGTGTGAAGCGAATGGCCCTCCAGTGTCTGAGTTATCGTATATTTTTCATCCAACAATGAAAGGGCTGGCGTCACATACCCTGGAGTTCCATTAAAGCTATTCTTTGCTATATATTTATTTTTCCCATAAGGACGGATAAGCTGAGGAACACATTCTACATCCGAATTTTTTACAGCCTTTTCCGTACGCAAATAACGACCGGAAGGAGCAAAAACCAATACTCGACCCTGATTAAAATCATAAATACATAATTCTTCATTCTTAATAAAGAAAGAAGATAAATTCACATACTCCTTATTACCTTGTCCTATTCCGGATATGTTATATAAGTAATTACCCTCCGTATCAAACGTCAATATTTTATTTCTGGACCGTATAAAGTATTTGTCCTTAACCTGATCTATCGACACGATGTCATACAACAAAGAAGAGTCCGATGTCTCAAGCGGGATTATTCTGCCTCGCTGTAAAGGCAGTTCTACACTCTGCTCTACATCAACAAATATTTCGTTACTAAAATCAGAAGATGATTTAGTAGCGGTACAACTATATAGCAATGCTGTTATGCATAAAGTTAACATAATATTTTTACTCATATCAAAACTTGTTTATGAAATAAAATCATATATCGAAACTTCAGAATTCAAAATTCTGGCGTAAAATACCTTTCTTTGATTTGTTTCAAATAGGTATCTGTATATTTCCCATAATTCCTATCGGGTATGAACAAATGCTCTATTTTATTGTCAACAATTACAAAAAAGCAAACAAGGCTGGTATTATCTAAAGATATACCGAGCTTCTTTCTACCAATATTTATTGTGTTTTTCTCTTTAAATTTCTCATCTTTGGAATAATCAGATGCCAGATACAGTAGCGCTGAAGTTTCTTCATGTTTGGAAAAAATCTCTCTTATGCGTTCCTTTGCGTAGTTAAGGCATGCAGCACACGACTGAGAAGAATAATAGCACACAATTCGTGGTTGAACCGATTTAAGTTCATCGATATCAACAGGAGAATTGTCACAGAGTACTGAAGCTGTAAGATTATCTTGTACATACATTTCCTCAATAAAATGTTCATTCTCTCTATCTAAATCAGTCTGTTTTGACTCTGAATAAAAACAATAAAAAGTAATTGATGAAATCACCAAAATACAGCAAAGCAAAAAGAACTGTAATGAAATAATTATTTTCTTCATACTAGTTATTTAAAAACATATTTTATAATAATCGGATTATCATCATCTTTAATATTATCACATATTGCCTTGTTGGTATCATCTAAATCCTCAACATTTAGGACTAAATCAAGTTGCTGAGGCATATCTACAATATAATAGATTCCACTTTCATCAATCAACGATGGGATACAACGATGGCCTTCTATAAATGTATTAAAGACCATATGTTTTTTACTTTGTTTATCATATATCAATGTCCAGAATTTATTATCATAGGCAAATCTAGTAACATAATATCGTGAATTCTCAACATATGAAATAAAAGTATTAGCATATTTAGCACCGACAGTACGAGCATACTTATTATAATATTCATAGGATTCATCTTTCAAACCTGAAATATCAAAATTCTGTTTTCCAAAGTCCCAATGATATTTTGGCACCAACGAATTATGCTCAAAAGTAAATACATCTCCATTGTAAGATTGTACAAAATGCACTTTGTTTTCATATATATAAAATGGAGAATATGTATGATGATAAAAAGTTTTAAAAAACAAGAACCTAGGAAGATCATACATTTCCGAAATAATTTTCTTTTGGTCAATATCATAGACTACCATCTTATTTCCTTTTCTTGCCTCACAAAAAAACAGATAAGTGTTTTTGTTTAGTGCTATAAATCGGTGTGCAGCAGATACCTTCAACGGAAGAGATATGTTCCCTTTAAAGTCTTGTCCTAAACTATCATATCGAAAGATACCGCCCATAGGAGACAAAAGCTCCAAATCCCCTGTAGAAGGATTAAATCTAAAATCAGACAAGTCCGAATATTCTCCAGGTCCATTACCACATTTGTTTATTATATTAAATAATTTACCTTCATTATCAAATACAAATATTTTTTTCTGATCCTTATCAAATATATAAAGTTTCCCTGCATGATAAGTATATTCAGTGACATCTTTAATTAAGGATTCCTTTGATGATTCCAAAGGAGTAATCTCAATCTTTGAAAAATAGTCGTAGAAAGAAGGAGAATCAACTTTCTTCAAGTCAATTCTACATGTAGTATTATCGTGATTAGCGGTGTGTTGATTACAGGATATCATAAACAACGCACAGACAATTATAATAAATGTTCTCATTATATATTTATTTAATGACGGGGTAGCTAATTATATATCAACTCTCAGCCACCCCATCTAAATTTAATTATTATTTATTTACACAAAGTTCTAACACACCCATCCAAAATGAGCTACAATAGTCTAAAGTCCCCCTGCCATTGACAGAAAAAGCGACAATAACCATTGCCTTTTACCTCTGTTCTCTTCGCATAACATTTTCCACTTCCACCGCTTTTGCTACACGTAATCTCCACATCTCCGATTTCTCCACCATCAATAGGATCATCTTCCCCACTGATAGCCTCAATCGTCGATGTATTCATATCGTAAGAGCGATCAGAATTCAATACAGTTCTCACATTCAATGCAGTAATAGCAATAACCACAACTGCAAACATTACAATTTTCACATAACATTTTGATTATCTTTACATTCTCCATGTCTTACCTTGTAAGTGGTTGATACTAATAGTAGTCAACCCAATACAGGGTAAGACAGCAAAAGAAAAACAGAAATATTATTTTTTTTCATTATCTATTATAAAAAACTAATCAAAGACCTCATCCAAATCCAAATAATACACATCATCAGACTTTGGCCTTGTTACATATAATCTATTTCTAACTGTATCCAAAAACATTTTATCAATATCATAATCAGTTTCTAACTTTTGCACCAACCTACCATACCAATCAAAAACATGAATAGTATTGACACACGGAATTTCATACATTCCCCATCTGTCTCTTCCCCAATATAATGCATATATATAATTATCGTCAGCCTGTACTTCTACATAATAGTTTTTAATATTCTTCTTTCCTTGAAAAACAGAAAAATCATCTCCCCCTTCCATACGATATCCCACTACTTGTCCGGTTTCAAAGTCCAGAATATTCAATTGTGGAAGATGCCCCATTACTTGCACTATTTTAGTTCCATCAGGCTTAAAAGCATCAGCTGATGCGAAAAAATCTTCTGGAATGATAGGCGCCTCTCTGTTTTTTATTGTTTGCTTATAAATCGCATAATTCTTTAGTGCTTTATTTGTGTCAAGTGTCCGCTTTTGATAAAACAACAAAGTTGCATCCGCATCATTTATTGGAAATGGATCTACTCTAGCAAGTAATATATTATTATTCTGAAGATACATTTCATTATAACATGCTCCCCCATTTTCGTTCCTCCAAGTATATGGAATAACTTTATCAATAATAGTACTTCCCTGAGTAATGGATTGAGTTATATTCCAAATAAACAATTTCCCTTCATGAGGAGCGAATAGTAAAGTTTTTAAGTCATTTCCTTTTTTAAAAAATTGAAAAATAGGACCAAAAGCGGCAGCCTCCTCAGGTCCTCCCCCTTTATTACAAAAAGTTCCTATTTCTTCTCCTGTATTTATGTTGAATATATTATAAGAGCGATCAGGAAGTTTAGAATTAAAAAAAAACATGAGTGAATCATAGACTGCTATATAACCAAAATTCGCCCCATTTAAAATAACATTCTTTAAAGAGACCTTCTTTACCGCTTTACTATTATCCTCAATTATCCGAATCTTTCCATTGAAATATGTACTATCATCGCACCCCTCATGACAGCTAATACAAACAATAGATAAGAATATAAAGCAAAATATATATTTAATTCTTTCCATTTTTAGTTCTTCAAATTTTATAAGTAACCATATGATACATAAACCATTTTTTCTTCATTTTAGATCCCCAAAGTAAGCATCACTTATTCCCTTAATAAAAAGCAATGCCCGCTTTTGGGAAAATTGCAATATAGGAATTAGCTATTTAGTACACCGATCTCTTGCAGATTCAGAATATAAACCTGATGTCTCCGAAGGGCATGGATAGATTTGACCATCGTTAGATTGTCGATCACAAAAAACTTTGTAACCACTACTTGTTCCTCCATAACCTTGTAGATAACAGTAACCAACGCTAGTTCCACTCTCACCGCTTCCATTCGCTATCAGGCAGATAACCTCCTATATTCAGTTCCACCGCGGTCTTCATCATT
>NZ_EQ973489.1:109192-113645 GCF_000158035.1 Bacteroides cellulosilyticus DSM 14838 | reverse complement strand
CCTCCGTGTCTCCGTGTTCAATCCTGTCATTTAAAAAAAGACTCTTACTATTTCTTTTCAAAAGCATTGCCCTTTCTTTACTTTTACATAGCACTTTGGTTATATGCATATTCTTTATTTTGCTATAACCACAACTGTGAAGCACGTACTTCATAACCGTGAAGCAGTAGTGCCACAATTGTGGAGCACGTGATCAACAATTGTAGAAAGCACTATAACATTGGTTATCAACAGAATAAACATAGGACATCAACATAAAAAACATAGGCAATTAATATAAGCAAACCATACTCTGAGCATCATCGCAAGGCGGGAATTCTCCCATCGAAATGGTACGAACGATTGTTATCCGCTACATTCGACGTATTTATGATGAAAAAAAGTCGAAAAGCGGGGGGACTGAAACAGTTTATTCATGTACAAAAAACATGTAATAAACAGATTTACAACAGCATACCCCATTTTGTATTAGTGTAGGCAACTCTACCTACACGCTAATTCTACTTGCTTCCACCACTGCTTATTGCCGATGAATAGGGCGATACAGAGCATAAGTGCAAGCGTGTAGGTAAAAGTGATCATAAACTTTCAGTAAAACCTGAGCTTGAGCAGGAAGTTTATAGGTACATTTCCCTAATTTCTTTCTCCAAAGAAGTAAAAACATAAATTATTTTCCGTTTACCGTCTGATAAAAAGCAAAGGCAGACACCCAACAGCATAGCAAACAATATCCCACCATGAAAATGACGTACCCAATACTACCCTTGCCAGCGTACAATTTTGCAACCCCAATAAAGTAACCAATTGCAGATACTGTAACGTTTCAATACAACAAGCAAACAGGAATATCCATAGTGGCAGCCATCGCAATGGGCGGGTAATAAACATACGCACAAAGCAATATACGAGTATTACCACCAATACATCTCCCATATAGGGACGTATGAATGCGTCACGCACAAAAAGGGCTATTAACGTTTCGACCACAAACAACCCTGCAAAACAAATTGCATAAAACCAACGGCTACCAATAAATGTATCATTTCTATTATCCATAAATCGCCTTTATTACATATTTGGAAAATTAAAATCTATTATAAATGGGAAACTTCAAAATCTCAGCAACAACAATATCGGATTATCATCTTCTGATAAATTAATTAATGTCTCACGAGTTTCATTTCTTAAACTCATAATATATAATAATCGGATTTGAATCTTCCGTCAAGGTCTGCAATTTATCGGCCCCTTCTATACGAGGATTTATTCCGCCTTTCTTCATATTTTCAAAAAAGATATCCTTGGTGAAACCATCATTCATGCCGATGCAATATACCCGGTCCTCATCAAATGAATAAAGATTGGGAATTAACAATGTACCTGCTTTATCCGTATAAAGCAAATCGTCAGTTATACCTGACATAACATAAGCTTTATTCTCTTCTTTCTTATAAAGAATGGAATAACCATAGTGGCCTACATGATAGCCGAAATGAATATATTTAGCGGTTTCCCAATAATCAAATACATTATATATCTTACCGCTTTTCATCAATCTATCGTATATTTTTGACACTCTTGCAGATTTCGACATATCATTCTCTGCTATCAAAGTTTCCAAATATTCCTTTGTCACAAGCTTTTTACTTTGCAAAGTAATATACGGTTTTATTCCTTTGGGAGTTATTTCAAATATTGTATCCATGAAGATCTGCATAAATTTGGGATTTCCGGTAGGACCGGAGATAAAAGTATGTTGATTAGTGCTGAATAGTTCATTCCAACCTTTATTATACTGAGAAGCCTCGAATTGAAAAGAAATTCTTTTCCCATTAGTAACGTCTACTTTACTCAAAAGAAATCGTTTCCCGGATTTATCAAATGTATACAGATTCGTATACAACGCATTCTTAAAAGGTTGAATAAAAGTAGATCTTGTTCCTTTATTTTCCAATTTAAACGAACTTTCAAAAGTTCCATTACCACTATACTTCAATACATTCTGAGTTTGGGAGTCCAGTACATATATTTTCTTATTTTCCCTGTCGATACTTATATCATCCGGATCAATGTATTCACCGGGTCCTTTCCCCTGACGCCCTATCATCTTTATAAATTTGCCTTGCTTATTAAACAGAAAAAGACCTCTGCCTTTTTCCAATACATACAAATTATTATCACAGACTTCTAACTTATCAACTTTTCCTAATAATGATTCATCCGTATCTTCCAATACAATGATTCCCGCCTTGCTGAATAAAGAAGAATAAGTCATCTTCTCCAACTTCTCAGCACGATCTAAATTAATCACATAGCCATTTTCCTTTGCTAAGCTGCTATTCTCTTCACCAGGAACAGTCAATAATCCCAGCATTAATGCCATTAACATTGTCAGTATTCTCATTGTATGTTACATTTTCTTTCTCTTACATTACCAATTACAAAAATAATCATCAAAACAAGATAGTAAAAGGAATAGTCACTATACTTATTAAACTTCAATAATATATTTTCTACAGATGGATACAAAACGCTCCTCTCTCCTTCAAAGCTATACAAGGAATAGCTAAACGGTAACAATCATTTTTAAGGATATCGCTACGATAGTCTGAGAGAGAAACATCCAAAACAACGGTTCGGATGCGGAACAAAGAAGTCAATTCTTCAATACGACCATTGTAGCCTTTGGAAATGTATAAATAATCGATCTGTAAAGGGTGCTTTGAAATCTTATTTTTCCAGCGGGCATCATGGAGCAGGCAAACCCGCCTGCCCGCATAGGAAACAATGTGATTATGAAAAGCCAGACCGGAAGTAGAATAATCAGCAGGCAAAGCATTGGGAATAGAGAGATGCTGACGATTCCAATAAGGTACGAGTGCACGGTGCAAACGGAAAGTATCCGGCACACTATCAGCATAAGCCAACCAGGATTCTCCACTATTAGCAACGCAATGGACGGCAGGACAGCCACGGACATTATAAAAAGCAATGCCGCGCTGAGGAGAAGACAGGCTGACGGAAATCGTATGATAAGTGATCAGCAACAACAGGCAGCAAAGCGGAAAGGATATGCTGCGAGCAGTTCGGATAGCCAAACTCCGAAACAGAAACAATAGAAAAAGATAAAACAGCATAATCTCCCAATGATCTATCCAAAGCCGATCTATAGAGGACATTGGCAGTTCTTCTATCCAGCAGAGAACTTTGTTCTGAGCACTTAGCAGAGCATCGACCCCTAAAGCACAGCCAGATTGAAGGAAAGGAAAAGGAGTCAGGACAAGCATAAGAACCGCAGAATACAAAATCAACGTCACCATAGGAATCACCCATAAATTTGTCAGCAGAAAATGAGTAGAGAAACGGGAGAAATAGAATATAACTAAAGGAGCCGTACCGATTTGCGCAGCAACGGAAACCGTCAGCAATCCCCAAACATAACGAGGAATGCAACGCCTGACAGAGAGCAGGCTGTAAAGTTTGGGCTGTATCAACAAAATAGAAACTACCGCTACAAAAGACAATTGAAACCCCACATCAAAAAGCCAAAGTGGATTATAAAGTAACATTAAAAAGGCAGTAGCCGCCAATGTATTCAACGATAACAATTTCTCAGATTGTAAACGGGATATAGCCAGCAGAGAGAACATGATTACGGATCGTACCACAGAAGAAGATAATCCCGTAAGAAAAGCGAATGCCCACAAAAAGAGAATAACCAGAAAAAATCCCAAGGGTTTAAAAGCCGCCCACCGCTTCCACAAAAAGGAGAAGAAAAACAAAAATAAAGTAGAAAGCAAGCCTATATGAAGTCCTGAAAGTGCCAGTACATGACTGGCGCCGGCAATTGAATAAGTTTCCCGCATATCCTCGCTCAAATTCTCCTTATCTCCCACCGTAAGAGCCGAAAGTACTGCAAGATTATCTCCCTGAAAACCTAAACGATGATATAGTTCCACCACTTTTTCCCGATAGTCCAAAGCTATTTGCCGAAGAGAACGAGAAGTATCATGACCTATTATCCGCCAATGTCCGGCAGAGATATACGCTGTGCCGGTACCAGCTTTACGAGTAAGATAACGTACATAATCAAATTCGTCAGGATTCCCATTATTGACAGGAGGGGTAATACGGGTATGTACCCATAATCTATCTCCCCTCTTTAATGCAACAGTAGCGGAATTTCTCGGAAAATAGAATAAAAATGTACGTCCATATTCACTTTTCTGCAAATCCTCATCATTCACTTTTCCCTCTAATTGGACATGACATAACACGCTTCGTTCTTTCATTTCCGGTTTTTCCAGAAGAATCACCTGATAGACTGCCGCCTCATCGGAAAAAGGAAAATCCGTACGATGCAAATATTCTTCCGTCATACCGGCGCCTAATCCGAAACAACAGAGAAAGACGGAAACTCCATACAGCCAATGAATACGATATTTATCAGAAA
>NZ_EQ973489.1:8693-108969 GCF_000158035.1 Bacteroides cellulosilyticus DSM 14838 | reverse complement strand
AAAGGAAATAAGTCAGAAACAGTAACATGAAACCTGCCAGACAAATCCAAACAGGAAAAAGATTGGAAACCGGACAGGATGCCTCTGCCGGAATATTTAAGGAAAGTTCCGCCCACTGCCGGAAGAAATGCGCATCTCCACATACAATACCGCCTGCAAACGGCATCAGAAGTCGTAGAAACGGATGTCGTTGCAGGCTGTTAATTATCAATGGAGGAAGAATTAGAGATCCTTCAGCGAATGTATCATACCTTCAGGATCAGGAGCTGCAAACACGGCACTACCTGCAACCAATGCATCTGCACCGGCAGCTATCAGGCGGGCACCTGTCTCCAAATTCACACCACCATCCACTTCTATCAATGCTTTCGAACCGGTACTGTCTATCAAAGCACGCAATTCCCGTACTTTTTCAACTGTATGTTCGATAAATTTCTGTCCGCCAAAACCAGGATTCACACTCATCAGCAACACCATATATACATCCTGAATAATATCTTTCAACATTGCCACAGGGGTAGCCGGATTCAGTGTAACGGCGGGCTGCATACCCGCTTCACGTATTTGTTGAACCACCCGATGCAAATGCGGGCAAGCTTCGAAATGCACATTCATGGTGTGCGCACCCAATGCTTTCACCTCATTAATGAATTTCTCGGGTTGCACAATCATCAGATGTACATCCAAAGGCTTCTTTGACAGTTTTGCCACATACTTCAATACCGGGAAACCGAAAGATATATTAGGAACGAACACACCGTCCATAACGTCAATGTGGACCCAGTCGGCTTCACTGCGGTTCACCATTTCCAAGTCCTTTGCCAGATAAGCAAAATCTGCGGACAGGATAGAGGGAGCTATGATTGGTTTCATAATACACTACATTTTACAGGTTATATACAGATATAACGTACAAATGTAGACAAAAGATTTCATTCATCCTAATATTATACCCTGCAAGCCTTGCGGAAGCTGAGGCACTGTACGATAATTACGGGCAAGGTTACGAAGAAAATCCAAAGTTTTCCCGGAAGGCTGCGGATGTCCATCCGGCAATGCATTATCAGCACTTCTCGGTTTCACGGATGAAGAAGAAAAAGAAGGAGTAGTTTTTTTATCCATAGGCTTATTGAACTGAGAATTAATAATTAATTAGTTAAAGCTACGGGCTGCAAAAAAGAAGCAGGAGGTACTTTATATACTAAGAACGGAAGAAGAAGAGATATAGTATACAAGAAGTTATAAAAAACATGAGAGATGTAAATAAATCAGCCCAGGTTAGTGCCAACACACCATACCTGGGCCAACATCTGGTTGAGATGAAAATATTTATTTCGCTTTGGCTAAGTCAAATGAGAAAGTAGTCACGGGAAGTTCGAAAGGTTCATTATTCACTTTCACACCAGTTACCTGAAGCTTGAAAGCTAATTTATCACCAACATAGGCAAAACTACCTGCTTCAGGTGCTGCAATTGTCACCTCCACTTTCAAGTCCGGGGTTTCACCTTCTCCTTCACCTTCAGTAGGTTCTGTCGGGAAATTGATTTCAAGAATTAGTGGTTCAGGAGTGAACGCCATGCTAATAACTGTCTTATCGTCATTGAAAGTAGGTGTATACTTCACTTTATAACTTACATCACCTACGGCTTCAATAATTCCGGGAGCTGCCTCCCCCATAATGGCTGTAATCAAATCCGCTACCGGGAACTTTTCAAAAGACACATTTTCATTGGTTACTTCTGCGCTCACATCCGTACCTTGAGGTTCTTCACCCTCTTCTGCAAGAGGAGACACAGATGTAGTTTGCATTTTTCCAGCATAATTACCTACCACGTCAGTCAATGCGGGAACATTAGGTTTAGGTTCATCGTCATCATCACAAGATGTGAAAGTAGTTACCAGGCCCAAGGCCATTACAAGAAACACGAAACGCTTTAAACAATGTACTTTTTCCATTACTTTAATAAGTTTAGTCTAGTAAATAATAAAATTAATAAAATCACATAATTAAGGTTGTACGTACATTAGGTTAAATGGCCTTATTTGTGAAATACTGCATTTGGAAAAAGAAAAATTTTATTAAAGGATGTATCATTTAGTCCATCGTCAGCACGATTCCATGCTTCTCCGCCATCCGGCGCAGGTTCAAAATAGCATAACGCATCCGTCCTAAAGAGGTATTGATGCTGACTCCTGTCATTTCTGCTATCTCCTTGAAACTGAGGTCTTGATAAAAGCGCATATGTACTACTTCCCGTTGTTCGTCCGGCAGATGTTTCATCAGGCGACGTACATCCGAAAGAATCTGGTGGTTCACTATTTCAGCTTCAACCGTTCCTTCAGACAGACGGATATTATTCAGTAAATTCCGTTCTTCTTCATCACAAGACACCAGGTTTTCCTGCTTTTCCTGACGGAAACAGTCGATTATAAGATTATGTGCGATACGAGTCAACCAAGCCGGGAACTTACCGTTTTCATTGTAGCGTCCCTGCTGAATGGTGACAATGGCTTTTGTGAAAGTCTCCTGAAAGATGTCTTCCGCCAGTTCTTCATTACGCACCGTATAATAGATGTACGCATAAAGACGATCTTTATAACGGTTCAACAGAATATCGAATGCCTCGTTATTGCCTTGTGCATAAAGGGCCACCAACGTTTCGTCAGCAGCATTTGTTTGTACTTTCATTACGTGTGTTTTTAGATTTCAGCGTAATGTATTCCGATAGGCATTCTATATTTGGTAGTTAATAATATGCAAAGAAAAGAAATTTTCAGGAAAGAAACAATATTAGAAGCAATTATTAAGTTACAAGCTACAAGTTGCTACGCTATCACTCTGCATAGTACTTGTAGCTTGTAGCTCGTAACTATTTCACTCTGAATTCTTCCGTCAACCGGAATCCACGCAAAAGTTCATCTGTCTTCAAGCGTTTCTTACCGGGAAGTTGCAAAGCACGTATACCGATAATTCCATCAGCAGCGGCTACATGGATATAAGTCTTACCATCCGTCAGCAAAGTTCCGGGGGTCAACTGGTGAGATTGGATTATTTTTTCTGTCTCAAATATTTTCATAACTACCGTCTCTCCATCAGGTTGAACTAATTCCGACCAGGCAGCAGGATAAGGAGACAGACCGCGAATAAAATCATAAATACGTTTCACTGGCTGATTCCAATCGATACGACAGGTATCTTTAAAAATCTTCGGTGCAGGGCGCAATTCGCCTACAACTGCCATTTCTTCCTGTGGAATAGGTTTCACTGCATCATTCAGGATCGCATCTACCGTTTCAGTCACCAGTTTTCCACCAAGCATCATCAGCTTATCATGCACAATACCCACATCATCCGTATCTGCGATAGGAATACGAACTTGCTGAATCACTTCCCCCGTATCGATTTCATGACGCAGGAAGAAAGTTGTGATACCTGTTTCCGTATCACCATTAATTACTGCCCAGTTAATAGGAGCGGCTCCCCGGTATTGAGGCAAAAGAGAAGCATGAAGATTGAAGGTTCCCAAACGTGGCATATTCCATACCACTTCGGGCAGCATACGAAAAGCAACTACTATCTGCAAATCGGCCTTCCACTCACGCAGAGCCTCAACAAAAGCCTCATCTTTCAACTTTTCCGGTTGCAACAAAGGAAGACTATGTTCCAGCGCATACTGTTTCACTGGAGAAAACTGAAGTTTATGTCCCCGCCCTGCCGGTTTATCAGGCATGGTGATAACACCTACTACATTATATCCACCTTCTACTAAACACCGCAAAGACTCCACAGCAAAATCCGGAGTCCCCATATAAACTATTCGCAAATCTTCTTTCTTCATCATATAACAACTTTATTAATCTTCAGAGAAATGCACCAGTACCTGACGGTATGAATTGAATATCTTCGACTTGGAAACAAATCCCAGATAGTGCCCTTCTTCATCTACCACAGGAAGGTTCCATGCTTTCGTATCATCAAACGTGCGCATCACCTGTTCCATACTATCCGTGTCATAGAGGCGTGCCGGAATAGCCGTCATCAGCTTGCCTACCGTAAAACGATGATACAACTCCTGCCGGAACATGATATTCCGGATATCGTCTAAGGTAACAATACCAATCAGTATTCCGCTCTTATCTGTCACCGGGAATATATTACGCCGTGAGGCTGAAATCGCTTTCACCAATTCACCCAAGTCCATCTCCGGATGAACCACTACAAAATCTTTCTCCACCACATTTTCCACCTTCATCAGAGTAAGTACTGCTTTATCTTTATGGTGAGTCAGCAATTCTCCCTTTTTAGCCAAACGCATAGAGTAAATACTATGAGGTTCGAAAACAATAATTGTCAGATAAGAGCTGGCTGCTACAATCATCAGCGGGAGGAAAAGATCATATCCACCCGTCAGTTCGGCTATCAGAAAGACTCCGGTCAACGGGGCATGCATGACACCACTCATCACACCCGCCATCCCCATCAGGGCAAAATTCTTTTCGGGTAGGTAATAAGAGAAATCAAACTTATTACTAAAAAAAGCGAAGACAAAACCGGCTATACATCCCAAATACAAAGAAGGCGCAAAGATACCACCACAACCGCCACCACCATTTGTCGCACTAGATGCGAATACCTTGAACAAGATAATGAGCATCAAATAGAGTAATAGCAAATTCCCATGTCCGTAGAAAAAAGAGTTGTTCATCACTGTATCCCAATCGGCATTGGAAGTACCGTTCAGCAACAGTTCAATAGTATCGTAGCCTTCACCGTAAAGCGGTGGAAAAAGAAATATCAAGATACTCAACATGACACCACCCAAAGCCAACTTCTGGTAAGGGCCTTTCAACTTGCCAAACAAACCTTCCACAGAGTTCATTGCACGGGTAAAATAAAGCGAAACCAGTCCGCAAAAAATACCCAGCATGATAACGTAAGGAATACGTTCCATCTCAAATGCCTGATCAAGGTGGAATTTAAACATTGCTTCTGTTCCGGTAGTAATATAGGACACTGTAGCAGCCGTCACTGCAGAAATCAACAACGGAAGCAGAGAAGTCATAGTCAGGTCTATCATCAGTACTTCCAGTGTGAACACCAGTCCTGCAATAGGCGCCTTGAAGATACCAGCAATAGCACCGGCAGCACCACAGCCTACTAAAAGCATCAGTGTGCGATGCTCCATCTTAAAAACACTTCCCAGATTGGAACCAATAGCGGAACCTGTCAATACGATAGGCGCCTCTGCTCCTACCGAGCCACCGAAACCAATGGTTATGGAACTGGCAATCACAGACGACCATGTATTGTGCCGCTTAATCCGTCCTTGTCGGCGGGAAATCGCATAGAGAATTTTAGTAACCCCATGACTGATATCATCCTTCACCACATAGCGTACAAACAATCCAGCCAGAAAAATACCCACTACCGGATAAACCAGATAAAGGTAGTTGGCTTCCGTTGTATTGAAATTATTCGTCAGGAAATTCTGTATCCAGTGTATCAGCATCTTCAGTATCAAAGCCGTAATAGCCGTAAAGATACCTACCAGAAAACTGAGTATCAAGATAAACTGTTTTTCCTTAATATTCTTTTCACGCCATAAAAGGAAACGCTGAAACAAACTTCTCTTCTCTTTTTCCATATACCTATATTTACCAATCTAAACGAAATAAAGAATTTACTCTCGTATCCATATAAATAAGAGAGAAAATCCTTCGACAAACTCAGGGCATACCCGAGCTTACAGAAATTAAAAATAACGATACCTTTTTTAGTCCGTTATTTTATTCCCGGATAATTTTTATAACACCACCCTTATCCAGTTTTATGATGCTGGATGGTTTCGGATGTCCCATTTCTTCCCGTCGATAACCCACTACGTAATCGACCATGGACTTAAGTTCTTCTGTGATCTCACTGTAATTTGCCGGCGAAGGTTGCCCGCTGATATTGGCCGACGTAGAAACAATCGCCTTACGAAACTGTTGACAAAGCCGTTTTGAGAACCCTTCATTCGTTACCCGGATGCCCACGCTACCATCTTCGGCAATCAGGTTAGGTGCCAGGTTTCGCGCACCGGAGTAGATGATTGTCAATGGTTTATCTGCCACTTCAATCAAATCCCATGCCACTTCAGGCACATCCTGCACATAGAAGTCCACCTTTACAGGAGAATCTACCAACACAAGCATCGCCTTACTGTCCGAGCGCTGCTTAATCTCATACACACGCCGCACAGCTTCTTCGTTGGTGGCGTCACAACCTATTCCCCAAATGGTGTCGGTGGGGTACAGAATGACTCCGCCTTCGTTCATCACTTGACAGGCTTTTTTAATATCTTCTATCATTTCTTGGTGTATAAATACAGTGATTAACACGCAAAAGTACTATTTTTGCACGGATTAATAGAAAAGTTTAAGAGAAAACAATGGAAGAAATTCAATTTAACCACACCCTGCCCATACAACTACGATTTAATGATGTCGATAAGTTCGGCCACGTAAACAATACGGTTTATTTCTCTTTCTATGATTTGGGAAAAACCGAGTATTTTGCCTCCGTATGCCCGGACGTCGATTGGGAGAAAGACGGTATTGTCGTCGTACACATAGAAGCGAACTTCCTTGCACAGATTTATGGCTCGGATCATATCGCTGTACAAACCGCCGTTACTGAAATCGGCACCAAAAGTTTTCACCTCGCACAGCGGGTGATTGATACGGAAACACAGGAGATCAAGTGCATATGTACCTCTGTGATGGTAACTTTTGATTTAGAAAAACATGAATCTAAACCTCTGGAAGAAGAATGGATTCAGGCAATCTGTAAATACGAAGGAAGGGATTTGAGAAAGAAGAAATAAATCTTTCCCTTCTATTTCACCCGGTGAATCTTTCGATATTCAGCGGGTGTATATTTTTTCCATAACTTAAACTGACGAGCTAAATTTTTATAATCGGACAACCCCACCGACATAGCTATATCTGCAATAGGCTCGCTACTTTCCAATAGCAACTGTGAAAAGCGTTCCATGCGTAGATTAAAGATATACTGATAAATGGAACTTCCTGTAACCTGTTTAAAATGGATTTCTAATAACCTTCTGGATAAAGGAACCTGCCGGACAACATCTTCCACCGTTATTTTAGTTGCCAGATTCTGATGAATATACTTCAGTGCAACCAAAATATAAGGATCACCTGTAGAATAAATATCTGTTGAAAGCCGGTTTGTGATAGTCGTGGGATGTATGACAACATCCTCACAAGAGGCTTCTTTATCCCGCATTAACCTTTCTATTAATTGGGCTGCTTCATATCCTCCCTTCACAATATTCAGATTTACGCTGGATAAAGGCGGATCAGACAAGCTGCAAATAATTTCATCATTATCTACTCCAAGAACGGCAATTTCTTCAGGAATCTTGATCCCCAATACCCGGCAAACCTCCATTATTTTATTCCCTTGTGTATCATCGCAAGCCATTAATGCCAACGGGTGCGGCAATGACTTTATCCAACTGGCTAACGGTTCTGATTCATAATACCACAAATTCTCCAAAGGCTGTTTCTGGTATTCAAAGAAATTGTCCCCAAAGCCTTTCTCAATTATTCTATCCCGGAAGCCCATGCAGCGCTCCTCCGACCAAACAACATTCTCATAACCATAAAATGCAAAGTTTCGGAATCCTTTTTGCAAAAAGAAATCAGCTGCCATTTGTCCAGTCAACTTATATTCACTCGTAATGTTAGGGATAACCGAAAAACGCGATTTAAAGTCCTGAGCCAATGCTATTATTCCATTTTCCCGGAACAATTCGACTTCATCATCATCATCAAACTGAGCGATAATAGCATCTGCCTGCCACTTTTTAGCCCACTTCAGTACTCCAGGTATACCATGAGATTGTTTATAAGAAGGGGGCATCCGGCATACCACCCAAGGTTCCCGTTCCTTGGAATATTCCAAAATCCCCCTCAACAAATTGTGAGCAAAAGCTTCGGTAAAATCTGTTAAAAGAATTAGCCTTATCATAATAGCCGCAAGTTACTCACTTATTTCATGCCATCCAAAAAGAGCTTTATTTTTTTCTCAGGCACATTCCATCCAGAAACTGTCAAAGTCACAGATTCTACTTCAGCAACCTGTTGCGGTACAACGCATTTCAAAGTCCGTTTTTCTCCGGGTATCAAAGATAAATAATTATCTTCCCAAAATACCGGATAAAGTAATTCGTCTTTTTCATCTTTCAAAGACAAACGAATAAAAAAAGCTAATGCATTCGGATCATTCTCAAGTGCAACCTCTACTATTACATCATTTTCTTCTTGTTCAACTGTGGCACTCACCTCACAATTTACCTGAAATAAATTTGCTAAACCGGTAAAATCAGCCGACTTCTTAATCGGAGTGCGTACCCAATCAGTATTTGCCCAATCGTTTACATCAGGAGCAACAGCGAGCCAATAGAAATTATCGACAACATATGCTCCTTTTTCATCATTCAATTTCAAATATAAAAAGGTATTCTCTTTTACTGCCGGAACATCAAAGGCCTTTACCACTGTATAAGGAGCTATTTCCAATGTTGTGGTTTGTTGAGTCACAACTCTACTATTACAATCATACAAAGACATAACCCCTTGCATCTGAACCGTTCCTGCGCTCTCATTCACCGCATAAACTGCATTTTTACCGTAATGGTATATCAATTGTTGCGGCATATTAGATTTCTTCACAGAATAGTATGCAGCTGTCGGAATCAGATAATAGTCATACAACTGCCAATACAATGAAGGCCAGGCAGAATTAAGCATCCACTGTACAATACCTGTAGTACGAGGAATATTCACACGGAATGCCTCAAACATAGTACGTGTACCTTCATAATTCAACCAATCTGCTTTCCGTAGAAAATCATCCAAATCCTTAGCCTCGCCATAACGAGTTGCCATATTTTCTTTCAGAACTTCCAAAGAATTCATTGCCGCATCTGAAACAGTGCAATGATAATCCCATTCTTTACCCACCGGCCAAAGTTTATCAGTCGGAATCATTCTTCGTATGGACTCAATTACAGGTAATTGTGCACCAATTCCCGTCTCTGTATTAAATCCAAATGCTCCGCCCGGTGCTTTTTCCGAATACCAATAATTAGGAGCAACATAATCATACGGTCCTTCCATTTTCATACCCGTAGGTCCGGTTACTGTACTGGTGAGTTCTTTAGCAGCACCTATATAAGGGCGATCATCTATCTGAGAAAGACAAGCTTTATACCGTTTCTCCAGTTCAGGGCGGGGAATCATATCACTTCCTACAAACCATGCAATAATGGCCGGATGATTGCGCAACCAAAGTACCTGGTCGTTTAACGAACGAGCTATCAGATTCATATCTTTTTCAGACTTAATGCCTCCAAACTCATCACATGAAGAACCGAGATAATTATCCCACTCCCAATGACAGCTCCATCCCACTAATACCAATAACCCGTAGCGATCACACAAATCATACACATTCTGCGAAGTTCCCCAAATATTTTCAAATCGAATAGAGTTCAGATTCATATCACGCACATACTGTACCTGTATTTCATTTGAAGCAGGAGTATCCCGCAAGAAAATATCATCTGTCCAACCGGCACTTCTTACCAATACTTTCTTACCATTCAATAGGAAACCTCGATACCCCTCTTCCGTGAAATAATCCCTAACCTCACGTACACCGAAGTTTATAGTTTCTTTATCCGATACCTTACCATCAATCTCGAAAGCCAAGTCCATACCGTACATTTCCGGTTTACCCATATTATGGCACCACCAAAGACGGGGATTCTTCAAATGCAATACATCAGCTTCCTTTGAAGTCACCCTTACTATTTTTGATTCTCCGACAGCGAGTGATACCGGAATACTAAACGTCTTACCTTCCAGTGTCCCAATCAGCTGACCTTTCACCGCTTGTTCGGATTCATTTGTCAGTTGAGTTTCCACTGTCAGCCAAGCCTCATCCAAGGTCTCCGTATTTACTTTAGAATGAACAGCGGAATTTTCCATACTCACCTCATCATTCATCACCACATGTACTTCACGAAAGATCCCCATACTCTCATCAGCCGGGCGTGGATTCCAATCTACAAAACCAATATTCGGTTCACCGGGTTGAGCCCGAAAAACTTCAACAGCCAGTATGTTTTTTTCCCGGACGATCTTCGTTATATCCAATTTATGTCGACGAAAGGTACCATATACAGAATCACGAGTAGCTACCTTTTTTCCATTTAGCCAAATATTAGCAGCATAACTAATGCCGTCAAAAATTAAGGCAACATGCTGCCCTTTTGTCAAAGACGGCAATTCAAATTCCTTTCGATACCACCATGTAGTGTCGAAAAGTGATTTATCAATGTTCTCATAATTTGTTCCTTCCAATACATCCGTATATATTCCATTCCGGATTAATGTCCCCATCACAGTAGAAGGCACTACTGCATCATACCACTCTTTTTCTTTTATTTGAGAGTTCGAAACTTCTTCACCCGGTAAAAATATCTTAGCCGAAGATTGTACTTTCCAACCATCCGAAAGTAGTAAACCACCTGCAGATAATTCTTTTCTTTCACACGAAACTATTGTCATTGCAAGACAGCCGGACAATATTAACGATTTAATTAAATTATTTTTCATAAGCTCTTGCTCTAAATTATTTTCAATGTTTTCCCACCAAAGCAGATGCTCCCAACAATGCTACATCTTCTATTTCTGTAACAAAAATTTTCACCCGCTTCACTGTTTCCGTATAAGGAAAAGCCTGCATAGCTTGATACATGGAATGCTTATAATAAGTAAATGCGGATGAGATTCCTCCACCTATCACAATCACCTCAGGATCATACGTAAACAACACAGCCTTCATCAATTCACCTATGTGAGACCCAAACACACTCCAGATTTCCATAGTCTTCGCATCTCCCGTCGCAGCTTTTTCTGCCGCTTCCTTCCCTGTCAGATTATAATATCTGACAAAAAATCCACTACTACAATAATGTTCAAAATCATGGGAAAGGTAAGGCAATGATCCTATTTCGCCTGCACCAGTATTCTGCCCACTGTAAAGTTCACCATTTATAATAATCCCCGTCCCAACACCTGTACCGATAGTCATACCCACCAAATTCCGGTATTTTCGTCCTTCACCAAAAAGTTTTACTCCCAATGCAAAGCAATTAGAGTCATTATTGATATAAACCGGCACTGAGAAACGTTCCTGCAATAATCTCTTTAACGGAACTTCCGTCCAAGAAGGAATATTCGCTACATTATATACGATACCTTCTTCCGAATCTACCACCGAAGGAACACCCACGCCTATGCCTGCTACTTCCGGACACATCACCCTATCTATCAAGCCCTCTAACCGACCTAATACTTCTTCATACGTTGCTTTAGAGGGACAAGTAACAACTTCTTTCCTAACTAAAGAACCATTTTCCACTAAACCAACACGTATATTGGTTCCACCTAAATCTATACCTATTTTCATTTCCGATAATTTATACTCAAGAAAGGCAGGCAGAGAACATCAAAGGGGGGAGTTCCCTGCCTTTCACCTGTCTTACTGTGCGTGTTAAAGTTATTTTTTTCTAAGGCACCAGAAGGTGGCATCAGTCCATGCTTCAGCATCAGAAGGATTCCAACACAGTACCATTGTATCATCCGTCAATTCCAGAATCTCAAATGTAGTAATTATATTGGAATCATCATAAAAGGCATGTCCACTTAACACTGATACACCTGTCAACTTTAGCTGACCGATAGACCATTGTTCACCATTATCCGGATTATTCTTAACAGCCGACATATCAAAGGCAAACCGCCCTTTTTCCAGGATATTCCCATCTGCATCTATCTTAGTCAGATTCGGACCACCATTCAGATCGAAAATCAATTCACAGTCCAAATCCTCCAACTCCTCAACAGGTGTTACGTCCCAACTCGGTTCAAGTTCTGTCAACCAACCACCTGTACCATATACTGCATCGTAGTCTTCCAAATTCCAGACCCACGCTTTACCATTAGTTCCGGAACCGGCCAAAAGTCCCCATTCTTCAGCTACAGGATGGTCGATTTGTTTAATAGTCACTGTCCGGGTAGCAATCACTTGCCCTCCATCACAAAAGCCAATGAACTTAATAGTTTGTTCGCCCAGAAAGGGTAATGCCGCCGTAGCGGTCTGCTGAGTAGATATACCTGTAATATGATCCCAATAGCTACCTACACCAGGTGTATTATTGGTCATGATGATCTCATTTCCACCATCTGTAGTAGCATGCACATCCAGTTTCAATTCACTTTCACTAACAATACCTCCCATTTCCTTATTATCAACCACCGGATCGCATGCTGCCAGCAGCCATATCGATAAAATTCCTATCGCTATATTCTTCATATCCGAAAATTTTAAAATCATTAATTCATATTACTCTCATTTCCCCAGCCCGGATTTTGTTCCAATATACCGGCAGACAAGTCAATCTGTGTCTTAGGCAATGGCATCAATCCCTTGGTAGCTTGAAGTCTTTGTGCTATATCTCCCATATCCATACGGGTCTCGACCATATTATCCAGTACTTTCACTCCATTTTGCTGACTTAAAACTTCTGCCGCAATACCCCAACGAAGCAAATCATAATACCGTAAACCCTCAAAAGCAAGTTCCCAATGCCGTTCATCACGTAATGCTTCATCCGAATAGGTAACAGGATCTAATCCTACTCTCGCACGCACACGATTCATCGGAGCTGCATCCCGTTTCAGTTCGGCAGCCATCAACAATACATCAGCAAAACGGATAATTACCAAATCCTGCGTATTATTCAACTGATAATCCGAATCAATTTCCGGATAGAGAATACGGCTATAGTTTACACTCTCTCCATCTTCATTATAAGCATTGACAGCCATATACTTTTTCTGCCAATAACCGGTTTCATTCATCTGCTTATCACATCCCCAGCCATAGTCGGGCATTTCCTTTTCCACACTCAAAATAGATGCCTCACGACGAATATCCTTCGAAGGCCATGATTCCCATAATCTTGAGTTCACCGTTCCTATTCCCCAACCAATTCCAAAGGGAAAAATATCATCCAAATTTGCCGGCTCTCGGGGAGATGAATAAAGACAAACCTCATTGTTATACCAAGGGTTATCCCAAGTGGCCTTTGCTGAATAGCGGATAGCAAAAACAGTCTCCACATTGGCCCCATCTTCCCCTATCCAGTGCAAATCATTATCTTGTGCATATTTATAATCTTTCTTGGTATAAACATTGCTATAAGGCCACAAATTTCTGAAATCACCTATCAAGTCATGTCCACTGTTGTTAATGCAATCATCCAAATACGTGATGACATCGGTTCTGGATAAAGTACTGTTATCCGGCAATGGCATACTTTCCTGCTGATAATAACCGGTATAGAACAAATAAGCACGCGCCAGTAATGCTTCAGCCGCCCATTTGGTAGCCCGTCCCAACTCAGAATTATTGGCAGCACTATATTTAACAGAAGGTAATTTTTCTATAGCTGTTTTCAAATCAAATGCAATCTGTGCATACAACTCTTCCGCAGTAGCGCGAGGCACATTCTCAGGTTCAGAAGTTGTAAGTAAAGGAACAGTACCAAACAGCCGACATAAATCGAAGTAAAAATAAGCACGCAAAAAATGTGCTTGCCCCTCAATCTTATTACGGGTTTCCTGGCTCTCCCAACTAATACCATCCAATGAGTTCAATAACATATTACTACGATAAATAGCCCGATAATCTTGTTTCCAAACATCAGAAAACATGTTTTCATCAACTTTCTTCAACCGATCCACAGCATGCATGCGTCTGTCATCCGGACCACCACCACCGAAGCGATCGTCAGAAAGTAATTCAGCTGTCAGAAAGAAACCTTGTCCATCCTCACCCGGAGTCATTTCACGAAGTAATGCATATATACCTGTCAATGCAGTTTCTGCATCTCCCGAAGTTTTAGGAAAATTGGAGTTGTCCTTTTTGGTCAGATTCTCAGTATCAAGAAAACCCTCACAGCCCATAAAGAAAAGGGCTACTATCGAAAATATCCATATTTTTTTCATACTACTTCTCTTTTAAAATTTAATATTTGCCCCTACCATATAGGTTCGCGGACTGGGATAAAAGCCTAAGTCAATCCCAGACACCCAATTTTGATAACCACCATAACCCACTTCAGGATCCATACCCGAGTAACCGGTTATAGTAAACAAGTTCTGTGCTGCCACATACAAACGAAGTTGTTTCAACGGCAGATTTTTAAATAATTTCTTGAAGTCATAACCTATTGTCAGATTCTGCATCCGGAAATAATCTCCATCTTCCATATAGAGATCCGAAACATACTGCCAGTTAGAATGAGTACCCGACGTCAGACGAGGTAATCTATTGGATGTACCTTCACCATGCCAACGGCCAAATATATCAGATGTATAGTTCTGGCGTGTGTAATCTACATAAGAACGATAAGATTTCATTATTTGATTTCCAAATACACCATTCATGGTCATACTTATATCAAAACCTTTATAGGATGCGGTCAAGCTCAATCCCAGATTATAATCAGGATTGGGATCGCCTATCATACCCTGATCCCCATCATCAATCACACCATTATGATCGCGGTCTACCCAGATTACATCCCCCGGTTTTGTCCCATCCAATTTAGCACCTTTATAGTTAGCAATCTGTTTTTCCGATTGGAACACTCCATCTGTAGAATAGCCATAGAAATATCCAATGGGATAGCCTACTTGCGCACGATACATTTCTGTAGTTTGGTTACTCAATACATCCGGGTCCCCATGAATAATACCTTCCGCATTGGCAATGCGCGTTACCTCATTTTTATTGTGTGCTAAATTAAGAGTAGCACTATATTCAAAGCCCGAAATATGATCATTCCAATTCAGTGATATTTCGTACCCCTGGTTGCGCACATCACCACCATTCACAAACGGGGCTCCTGTACCAAAAGAATCCAGCATCGGTGCAACAAGTAGCCAGTCTTTCGTATCTTTAATATAATAATCAAAATTCAGTCCCAGACGATTATTCAGAAAACGCGCATCCAGCCCAAAGTCCAACTGCTCGGAAGTCTCCCAGGTAACATCCGGATTAGCCAAAATATCAGGATAGCCTCCGGGTGTCAGAATCGACTTATCCGGTCCGAAAGTATAATCCGCGCCCCCAAACGCAATCGTTGAAAGATATTGAAAGCCGTCAATCTCCTGATTACCATTCTGTCCCCAACTGGCACGTATTTTCAGAAAATCCATCCAAGACTTGGCAGACTCCATGAACGCCTCTTCCGAAATGGCCCAACCAGCAGATACAGACGGGAAATATCCCCACCGGTGTCCACGGGCAAACTTAGAAGATCCATCAATACGTAACACCGCAGTCGCCATATACTTGTTAGCATAATCATAATTCACTCTACCAAAAAAAGAAGCCAGCGCTTCCTTGCCCCATGGATATCCATAAAGGCTGGTACGATTAGTGATAGTGGGCGTATTACTCAGGTAGGCATGCTTGAAGTCGTCAAAGATAGAGTTGATGTTACTTCCACCCAACGTATCACCCAAGCCATGCTTTTCTATAGATTGACCTATCAATACACCGAAACTGTGATTATCCAACTTGAAATCATACGTTACCGTATTTTCCCACATAAGGTTGCCACCCATAGTCATCTCTTGGCTTACACTATTATTATCATTGAAAGTATTGCTTGCCAGCTTATAGACAGGGGTAAAATTACGACTGTTATCCGCATAAAACGTATAGCCAAAATTTGATTTAAGTTTTAATCCGGTTATCGGTTGAATAGTCAGAAAAATATTCCCTTGTAATGCGTGAGATTTGCTTATATTCTGCCCATTTGCATAATACATCTGTCCAATGGGATTAGCTTCACGTATTTCCCATGGAATGGCATAATGATAATTACCATTTTCATCCTTGTTCGGTAAAAAAGGATTAGCATGCAACATATTACGAATGTCATTACTCCAAGTATCATCAATGGCAATACCGTTTCTTTCAGAATACGAGTAGGTCAGATTTTCACCTACCTTAATGATATCCAGTTTTCCTTTACGATACAAGGTATGTTCGGAATTGATACGTGCTGTATATCGGGTATATTCAGGTTGTGACGGTGCTCCAAGAATACCTTCCTGATTAGTATATGCCAATCCGATAGAATAAACAGACTGTTCCGTACCTCCGGTAATATTCAGGGCATGATTCTGTATCGGTGCATTCTCATTCCGTGATTCATCCAACCAATTGGTCCCTTTCCAAGTTCCATTCTTTATAGCTTCCCAATCAGGAACCAGCGACGCATAATCATAATCAGGTAAGCCATCCATCATACGTGCCTCACTCATAATCATTGCAAATTCCTGTGCATTCAATACATCAGGCATACGATAGACATTCTGCACACCATAATATCCATCATAAGATATTTCCGCTTTACCGGTATGTCCTTGTTTCGTAGTCACCAGAATCACGCCATTGGCAGCACGTGAACCATAAATGGCAGCCGAAGCAGCATCTTTCAGCACATCAATAGATTCTATATCGGTAGGGTTCAGGTTATTAATATCTCCTCCCGGCATACCATCTATAATATAAAGAGGTGAAGCTGAACCTGTTGTTCCCAAACCACGGATAGTTACTTTAAAACCTTCACCGGGCATCCCCGAACTCTGCGTTATATTCACACCTGGAGTTTGGCTTTGAAGAGCCCCCAAAGCATTCACTGTGTTCAGTTTGGCTATATTATCACCTTTTACCTGAACAGTAGCTCCTGTCACTAATTTCTTTTTCTGTACTCCATAACCAACCACTACCACTTCATCCAGCATTTCACTGTCCTCCTCTAATGCAATTTTCAAAGGAGTCGTGGCAGAACTTACTTTAACAGATTGTCCCAAATATCCCACATAAGTGATAGAGAGTTCACACGGCAAAGGAACAGATAAAATAAAATTTCCATCTATATCCGTAACTGTCCCGTTAGTCGTCCCCTTTTGAAGAACATTTACGCCGATCAGCGGCTCACTGTCTTTAGCAGCAACCACCGTACCTGAGATTTTGTAATTTGTTTGTGCCGTAACGCCCATACAAACCAAGAGCAACAAAAAACATACAGATAAAAAAGGTACCCGAACAGATACATTTTCCTGCAAATCAGATTGGTTCTTTTTCCATTGCATAAGATACAAATTTAGTGATTCATAATATTATTCCGGTTGGTTAGCCCGGAGACTTATATAAGTCTGATGTCTTTCACATTGACAAATGTAGGCAAGTACACACGATTTCTGTACTCCTTTTACGTAGGAAAGTCTTCATTTTGCGCAAACCTGTTTTTATAAGTTAAAAGTTCCTATACTCCAGACAGACAACTTTACCTAAATATGATAGAAGCTGAAAGATAATCGAGCAACTACGTCTCAGATACAATCCAGGTAAGAAGCGAACACATTCCAAATTATTTTATCAAACTGATACCTTATATTATATTTTGCAAGATAAAAAATCCATTTTCCTCATTATCGCTAACAGACACTTCAATCAAAGCTACGCTTCCAGAATATTACAACCACTGTTTTGAAGATTTACATCATCTATCCAGAGCAAACAGATGGTTCATTTATCCTAAACCGACCATCTATTCAGACCAATCGCACGGTCTTTCTTCCCTAAAAAAGTAAGTCTCATTTGCCAAGGCTACACCCTTTGCTCCAAAAGGTGACACCATAATAACTAAAGGGTGACGCCATCACTCACAAAGGGCGTCACCCTTCTAAAAAACACATGATATTTATTCTATTTCGAAGAGAAACGACCACTAAGAAAAAGTAACATTTATAAAGAATATCCGGAAAACAGATTCCAAAACATCTTCCATTTAAGGATTCTATAATCTTAAAATCTCATTTCCTCATCAATTACTACCATTTAGTATCACTCCATCAAACATTCTCTGCATCTTTTCGTCCACCATAGTAATTGGTACGAAAAGGAAAGATTCTAAGGCGTTAGAATTTACATTTTGTCATTTTGCAAATCATTCCCAATATAGTGTATTCTCTTAACCTGATCAAATCCGGTATGTTTTTACTGACTCCATAACAGACAAATCTGCCTCTTTTTTTATAAATTTGCCCCCATTATGGAACAGCAACAATCATCTTTCAAAGAAAAGGAACGTACAGATCTACGCGAACCGCAGCACTTCAAGGTGATCATCTATAACGATGACTTCACCACGATGGAGTTTGTCGTCAAGATACTTACTACCATATTCTTTAAATCGGCAGCAGAAGCAGAAACGCTGATGCTACAGGTACACAAGAGTCAATCAGCAGTGGTAGGCATCTATACATACGACATTGCACAATCGAAAGTACAGAAAGCCACCCGTATGGCACGCGAAGAGAATTTTCCACTCCGGCTCACCATTGCGCCGGAAGAAGAATAAGAATTAGGAGAAGATTATGGATATACAAAATACAGTGCATGTGAACAGCGCATTCACCTATGCACAAAAAAAGGCGATATCTTATCGCCATGAATTTATCACACCTGAGCATTTGCTGAGTGCATTTCTGGAACAGAGTCCTTTTGCCAGTGCCTTAAATATGTGTTTCTGCGATACCCAGGAACTTGCTTTCTCTTTAGAGAATTATTTCACGGAAGAACTGGAAAGCGTTCCCGCAGACATGGATTATGAACTGGAAGTTTCAACCCAGCTCAACGAACTGATACAACATGCCTATCTGATGATAGACTATTCAAGTGCTGAAGCATTGAACGTCCCTCATCTAGTGCAAAGCATGCTCCAGCTCAAGGACTCCTGGGCATGCCATATCCTGAAAGAAGCTCTTGAAGAAGATCTACCCGAATTTATCAGCCAACTCATCTCCCGATATGAAGAAGTGGAGGAAGAAGACGATCTGCAAACCTCTCCACAGGAAAAAAGCGAACCCTGGCGAAACTTTGTAACTTGTCTGAATGACTGTCTGCAAGACCACAATCCACTCATCGGACGGGAAGCTGAACTGGAACGAACCATTCAGGTGCTCTGTCGCAAAGAGAAAAACAATCCGTTGCATGTAGGCGAACCGGGCGTTGGCAAAACCTCCCTCGCTTACGGACTCGCTGCCCGCATCGAAGCACGTGAGGTCCCCGAACGACTCCTCGACTGCCGTATCTACGAACTGGATTTAGGTACTCTACTGGCAGGTACGCAATACCGGGGTGACTTTGAAAAACGCCTGAAAACCATTATGGAAGGTGTTCGTAATGAAGGACGTGCCATCATCTATATCGACGAGATACACAATCTGATAGGTGCCGGACGTACAGGAGACGGTTCCATGGATGCATCCAACATGCTGAAACCCTATCTGGAAAGCGGAGACATCCGTTTCATCGGCTCTACTACTTACGAGGAATACAACCGTTACTTTGCCCGCAGCAAGGGATTGGTGCGTCGCTTCCAACAAATAGATATACTTGAACCAAGCATTGAGGAAACCATCCATATTGTAGAAGGACTGAAAGAAAAATATGAAGAATTTCATGGAGTAACCTATCATCCTGATGTAATCCCTTACGCCGTCAAAGCGAGTGTCCGCTACATCAGCGACCGCTTTCTGCCCGACAAGGCTATCGACCTGGTGGATGAAGCAGGAGCTTACCGCGAAATTCACCCTATACCTTCCGGAGAGCAAATTGTAGACAAGACATTGATAACCGATGTACTCGCCCGTATCTGCAAAGTAGATGCACTCGCCATGAAAGAAGAAGATACCACCTCACTGGAAACTTTGCATGCACGTATCAGTGCCAAAATTTACGGCCAGGAAGAGGCAGTGCGCCAAGTGGTGGAAGCCGTACAAATGTCCAAAGCCGGACTGCTGGATGAAAACAAACCGCTGGCAAGCCTGCTCTTCGTCGGTCCTACCGGAGTAGGTAAAACCGAAGTAGCCAAAGTGCTGGCCTCCGAACTGGGTATTTCCCTGCAACGTTTCGATATGAGCGAATATACCGAAAAGCATACCGTAGCCAAATTAATCGGTTCACCCGCCGGATATGTAGGCTATGAAGACGGTGGTTTATTAACCGATGCCATTCGCAAAACTCCCAACTGCGTACTGCTGCTTGATGAAATTGAGAAAGCCCATCCCGATGTGTTCAATATTCTGCTACAAGTAATGGACTATGCTGTTCTCACGGATAATAAAGGACGAAAAGCCGACTGCCGCCACGTTGTACTTATCATGACTTCAAATGCCGGTGCACAATTTGCCCGTCAGGCATCTATCGGATTCAGCAGTCAGATTACAGCCGGGGAAGCCATGTTGAAACAGGTCAAGAAGACCTTCAAACCGGAGTTTATCAACCGTCTGTCCGCTACTGTCGTTTTCCACGATATGAGTCAGGAAATGGCCTCACTGATCCTCGACAAGAAACTTGGGGAACTGAGCAGCAAGCTTGCCGCACGCCAGATAGAGATGGAACTGAGCCCGGAAGCCCGCAACTGGTTATTGCAACGTGGATTCCTGCCCGAATATGGCGCCCGCGAAATGGACCGTGTGATAGCTTCGCATCTGAAACCACTCCTGATGCGCGAAATCTTATTCGGTTCCTTAAAATCCGGTGGTAAAACTTGCATACAGGTAGACAAAGATCAATTAGTCTTACAACTTTCAACAAAGTGATACTATGGTCTTTGCACTAACTGACGAAATTACATTTCCCGATCCGCACTACGGCGATCCGGACGGATTGCTGGCAGTAGGCGGTGACCTGTCGACCGACCGCCTCATCCTGGCTTACTCCAACGGGATATTCCCCTGGTACACTTTTCAGGAGGGAATGATACAATGGTGGTGCCCGCTGGAACGCTTCGTCATTTTCCCCGACGAAATCCATATCTCCCACTCCATGCGAACGCTCATAAACAAAGGGAAGTACGATGTCACTATCAATCAGGCTTTCGATGAAGTCATCCGTAAGTGCGGAGAACTGAGGATGGACATGGAAGGCGCCTGGCTCGGTCCGGAGATGATAGAGGCTTACACACTTCTGCATGAACAGGGCTTTGCCGCCAGCGTGGAAATATGGGAAGGGGAACAATTAGTAGGCGGACTCTATGGAGTCACCTTGGGGCGCTGCTTTTTCGGTGAAAGTATGTTTTCACTGGTTCCCAGTGCATCCAAGTTAGCCCTCATCCACTTGGCACAATTCTTCGGAGAGCATGGCGGAGTACTGATAGACTGCCAGTTCGAAACTCCCCATCTGAAATCGATGGGAGGAAGATATATCAGCTACGAAGAATACATGGAGTTTCTGCAATCATAACTACCTTCGCTGGTCACACCAGCGTAAATTGCAAATGTTCATCCGTACTGCGTCCTTCATCGTATGCGAAGCCCTCCCACGTAAACGCTTTCAAGTCTTCGGGATTTTCAATGCGATTTTTAATAATATAGCGTAGCATTTCTCCGCGGCACATCTTGGCATATATCACAATTGTCTTTAGCTGCCCGCCTTTCCATACCTGGAATTCGGGAGTAATGACACGGACTTCTTCTTCTACTCGCTTCCAGTCGAACAGATCTCTCATCTCACCACTGGCAAGATTAACGAGTATGCCACCCTGACGTTTGATATCCGCTATAAAATAATCCGTCAGCAAAGGTTTCCAGTAATCAAACATAGTCATCCCTCCCCTTTCAGGCAGGCGTATATCTCCTTCCATACGATAAGGCTTTATCCCGTCCAACGGACGAAGCAGTCCGTACAGAAAGGAAGTGATGCGCATGTGTTCTTGAGCGTAACGAAAATCATCTTCGGAAAAATCTTTCGGTACTATACGTTTGAACACCGCACCGGTATAGGCACAGATAGCGGGCATTGCAGAATTTGCCTCCGAAAAGAAATCCTGATAGCGCAGATAATTCTCAGCGGCAATCTTGGAATTTATACGTAACAGACGTTCCAGGTCAGCAGCTGAAAATTGCCCCATATCCAAGGCATTCTGTACTGCTTCCGCCTGAAAGTACGGAACAGTTATTTCAGGGACTCCTACAGATGTGCGTGCCGTCATCGTTTTGGCACAAGAGATGAATGTCAACATATCACGTTCAAAGTTTTTTTGGGAAACAAAGATAATACAAATCGAATGTAGAACTTTCATGCTCGCATGAAAAAGTTTTGCGCAAAGTTTTTCCGCATAACCTTCCTCTGTTTCCATACTTTTTCGTACTTTTACGCCTTGTTGGAAAAATACAGGCTTTTCCCGAGAGAAACGAAACCTCTTCCAACCACGAGACTGAAAAAAGGAAAAAACAATATATAAAATGACTCACAAATGGAATTATCAACCCATTACACCCGAACAGGCAGAGACAAGCCAAAAGTTGGCCCAAGAATTAGGGATTAGCCCGATTCTTGGCGGATTATTGGTGCAGCGGGGAATAACGAAGGCACAGGATGCCAAGAAGTTTTTCCGCCCGCAGTTGCCCGACTTGCACGACCCATTCCTGATGAAAGACATGGATGTGGCCGTGGAGCGCCTTAATAAGGCAATGGGAAAGAAAGAGCGTATTCTGATTTATGGTGATTATGATGTAGACGGCACTACCGCAGTGGCACTGGTCTACAAGTTTATTCAACAGTTCTATTCGAACATTGACTATTACATCCCCGACCGCTACAACGAAGGTTACGGGGTATCTACCAAAGGGGTAGACTATGCCGCAGAAACCGGTGTAGGATTGATTATCGTACTGGATTGCGGCATCAAAGCTGTAGAGGAGATAACCTATGCCAAAGAAAAAGGCATTGACTTTATCATCTGCGACCACCATGTGCCCGACGATGTACTTCCACCTGCCGCCGCTATCCTGAACGCCAAGCGTTTAGATAATACGTATCCTTACGAGCACCTTTCCGGTTGCGGCGTAGGCTTCAAATTCATGCAGGCATTTGCCATCAGTAATGGCATCGAGTTCCATCACCTCATTCCACTGCTCGACCTGGTTGCCGTAAGTATCGCTTCGGACATTGTTCCCATCATGGGAGAAAACCGGATACTTGCTTTCCACGGATTGAAACAGTTGAACAGTAATCCCAGCGTAGGTTTAAAAGCGATTATCGACGTATGCGGATTGACTGAAAAGGATATTACCGTCAGCGACATCGTGTTCAAGATAGGCCCGCGCATCAATGCCTCCGGACGTATTCAGAACGGAAAAGAAGCCGTCGACCTGCTGACTGAGAAGGATTTCTCCATGGCTTTGGAAAAAGCCAATCAAATCAATCAATACAACGAAACCCGGAAAGATCTCGATAAGACCATGACCGAGGAAGCCAACCAGATTGTAGCTGATCTGGAAGGACTCGCCGAACGCCGTTCTATCGTGTTGTACAACGAAGATTGGCACAAAGGTGTTATCGGTATCGTTGCCTCCCGCCTGACGGAAATTTATTATCGCCCCGCAGTAGTGCTGACCCGTACGGACGATATGGCAACAGGTTCCGCCCGTTCCGTATCCGGCTTTGACGTGTATAAGGCGATTGAATATTGCCGTGATCTGCTGGAAAATTTCGGTGGTCATACCTATGCAGCCGGTCTTTCGATGAAAGTGGAGAATGTTCCCGCCTTTACCAAACGCTTCGAGGAATTCGTTTCACAGAACATCCTACCGGAACAGACAAGTGCGGTCATAAATATCGATGCAGAGATAGATTTCAGGGATATTTCTCCGAAATTCTTTAATGACCTGAAGAAATTCAATCCTTATGGTCCGGATAATCCGAAACCGATATTCTGTACGCATAATGTCTATGATTACGGTACCAGTAAAGTAGTGGGGCGTGATCAGGAGCATATCAAGCTGGAACTGGTAGACAACAAATCGAATAATGTAATGAACGGCATCGCCTTCGGACAAAGTTCGCATGTACGTTTCATCAAAACCAAGCGTTCGTTTGATATCTGCTACACCATTGAAGAGAATACCCATAAACGGGGCGAGGTACAGTTGCAGATAGAGGATATTCAACCTAATTAGTTGGAGAAGTTGAGAGTTGAGTTATGTAACATAACTCAACTCTCAACTTCCAATTCTTCGTATTATGACTGCGCAGCTCAACTCCCAACCTTCAACTCCCTACTCTCAAATTCTCAAAGAGTACTGGGGATATGATAACTTCCGGGGCATACAGGAAGATATCATCAATAGCATAGGCGAAGGCAAAGACACCCTGGGGCTGATGCCTACGGGCGGCGGAAAGTCCATCACATTTCAGGTGCCTGCACTTGCCAAAGAGGGGCTTTGCATAGTTATTACTCCCCTGATTTCTCTGATGAAAGACCAAGTACAGAACTTGAAAAAAAGAGGAATCAAAGCACTTGCCATCTACTCCGGAATGTCCCGGCAAGAGATTATCATCACACTGGAAAACTGTATTTTCGGCAATTATAAATTCCTGTATATATCGCCCGAACGGTTGGATACGGAAATCTTCCGCACCAAGCTACGGAAAATGAACGTCAGCATGATAACCGTTGACGAAAGCCATTGCATTTCACAATGGGGATATGATTTCCGTCCTGCCTATCTGAAGATAGCCGAAATACGTGATCTCCTACCCGGTGTCCCTGTGCTGGCACTGACTGCAACCGCTACTCCGGAAGTCGTGAAGGACATCCAGGCGCGGCTGTGCTTCCGGCAGGAAAATGTTTTCCGCATGAGTTTTGAACGGAAGAACCTTGCCTACATAGTCCGCAAAACAGAAAATAAGACCGGAGAACTTCTTCACATCCTACGCCGTATGCCGGGTAGTGCCATTATTTACGTACGCAATCGTCGGCGAACCAAAGAAATCACCGAACTTTTAATTAATGAAGAGATTACCGCCGACTTCTACCATGCCGGTCTGGATGATGCCACCAAGGATATACGTCAGCATCGCTGGCAGACAGGAGAAAGCCGTGTAATGGTTGCCACCAATGCTTTCGGCATGGGTATCGACAAACCCGATGTACGTATCGTAATCCACCTCGATTTGCCGGACTCTCCCGAAGCTTATTTCCAGGAAGCAGGACGTGCAGGACGTGACGGCAACAAAGCGTATGCCGTAATACTCTATGCCAAATCGGACAAAGTCACCCTTCATAAACGTATCCCGGACACCTTTCCGGAGAAAGACTACATCAAACAGGTGTACGAACATCTGCAATATTATTACCAGATGGCAATGGGAGACGGTTTGGGATGTGTCAGAGAGTTCAATCTGGAAGACTTTTGCCGGAAGTTCAAATACTTCCCTGTACCTGCCGACAGTGCATTGAAGATTCTGACGCAAGCAGGATATCTGGAATATACCGACGAACAGGACAATGCCTCCCGTCTTTACTTCACCGTCCGCCGTGATGAACTGTATAAATTACGCGAACTGGGAGAGGACATGGACAAACTTATTCAAATCGTTCTGCGGTCTTACACCGGAGTATTCACGGATTACACCTTTATCAACGAGAATTCGCTTGCGGTACGTAGCGGATTAACGCGACAACGGGTGTACGACTTGCTGATACGTCTATCCAAGATGCGTGTCATCGACTATATTCCACATAAAAAGACACCTTATATCATATACACACGCGAACGCGTAGACAGGCAACATCTGCAAATCTCCCGCAGCATATACGAGGAGCGTAAGGAACGTTATGAAGCCCGCATTCAGGCAATGGTAGATTATGTAACGACCGAAACTGTTTGCCGCAGCCGTATGCTTCTACGCTATTTCGGAGAGAAGAATGAACATAACTGTGGAATATGCGATGTCTGCCTCAGCCACCGTGCCGAGACTCCCGAGCTTTCCTCCCAACAAATAAAAGAAGAAATTAAAGAATTGCTTCGCAAGCAACCTCTGACACCTGCCGATATTGCCTCACAAATAGAAGCAGATAAAGAAATCATCTCTCAATGCATCCGCGAATTGCTGGAAGATGAAGATCTGAAAGCGGAGAACGGCATCATAAGCCTGAAGGCATAAGAAAGGGCGTACAGTGAATTGCACGCCCTTCTCCTTATTATATCAATAAGAATTATTCCGTTACTGCCGGCTTCTCAATACCTTCGCTGGTTGCACGTTCTTCCATACGCTGAATACGGGCATCCAAATCAGGATGAGTAGAGAACAGTTGATTCAGCTTACTACTTTTCTGCGCACCGGCTTCTTCCTGCAATTTCTTCAGCTTTTGGAAAGATAAAGCCATTGCCCAGGGATTCTTACCATGACTTTTCAGGAATTCATATCCATAGTCATCAGCACTTCTCTCCTGCTTCTGTGAATATGTAGAGTTTACCAGAGCCTCACCCAGGTCACCCAACTGAGAATCAGACAACTTAGCTGCCGTACCACCTTGTGAAGAAATACCATCCTTCAAAGCTGAAGTCAGCAATGCCGTACGGAACCCATTCTTAGAGTCCTTGTGTGCCACGTGACCTACTTCATGTCCGATTACACCCAGCAATTCATCATCCGTCATGATATCCATCAAAGACGAAAAAATGCGCACACTACCGTCAGCACAAGCAAATGCATTGACATCTATCACATAATAAACTTTGAAGTTCAAAGGAATTCCCTCTACATCCGTCAAGCCTTCAGTCAGCTTTTTCAGACGAATTGTATACTCATTATCGTCGGCACATACCTGATTATGTGTATCCATCCAGTCGATATACTCTTTTACATATTCTGCCATCTGAGCATCAGTCAGAGTAACAGCTTTAACAGCTTTAGCCGCACCTTTCAGTGCTTTTACATTAAACTGAGCCATTGCAGGCATTGTCACGGCCATACATAACATAAAGAAGGCCCACTTCATGAAAATCTTTTTCATTCTTGTGTTTTTAATTTAGAAATGATGATTAATTAATATAATTGGTAAATGTATCGCAAAAGAACAAATTTTAAATGATACCATCAATAATAACACGAATGTTTTTTCTTTTTAGACGGAGTTCTTGGTATGGAAACAAGATTTTTATGTAAGTTTGCAAAAAGAATAAAAACAAAACACCTAAGAAATACAGATTATGGGATTCTTTAAATCTTTCTTCTCCGGCAAACAGGAGAAACCGGAAACTGAGAAACAGAAAAACGATCAAAAGAACTTCGAGATATTCAAGTATGACGGCATGCGTGCACAACGCATGGGGCGTCCCGATTATGCAATCAAATGCTTCACGGAAGCCCTCGCCCTTCAGGAAGACTTTGAAACCATGAGCTATCTGAGCCAGGTTTACATTCAAACCAATGCCCTCAGCGAAGCGCATGAACTGCTGGAACGCATGGCAAAACAGGAACCGGACCACACCTCCACTTTCCTCACCCTTGCCAACGTATGCTACCTGCAAGAAGACTATCAGGAAATGGCAGACGCCGCACAAAAAGCTATTGAAATAGAAGAAGGAAATGCCATGGCACACTATCTTTTGGGTAGAGCCAAGCAAGGTATGGACGACGGTATCATGAGCATCGCCCATCTCACCAAAGCCATTGTACTGAAAGACGACTTCACCGAAGCCCGCCTGCTGCGTGCCGAAGCCTTAATCAAGATGCAGCAATACAAGGAAGCTACCGAAGATATCGACGCTATACTCTCCCAAGATCCCGATGAAGAAGCTGCATTACTGCTCCGCGGTAAAGTGAAAGAAGCAGCGGGACAGCAGGAAGAAGCCGAAACCGATTATCGCTATGTAACAGAATTGAATCCATTCAACGAACAGGCTTTCCTTTGCCTGGGACAACTTTATATCGTCCAGAAGAAGTATCCCGAAGCTATCGCACTCTTTGACGAAGCCATCGAACTGAACCCTAATTTCGCACAAGCCTATCATGAACGCGGTCGCGCCAAGTTGCTGAATGGTGACACGGCAGGCTCTGCAGAAGATATGAAGAAAGGATTGGAGTTGAACCCCAAAGAAATCCAAGGAATCAGCGGACAATACGATAATCAGCCAAGACAAACGGACGTTTTAGGATTGTAGTGCCATGAAAAGCGGCCTCTTTATACTCATTGTATGCCTTCTTTTTCCTGCCTACGTCTGTGCGGACACTTCTAAACATGCTTTAGAAGAAAACAGGAAATTGCTTCACTCTTTAGATAGCCTGCTGGAACAGCAGGATCTATTTGTCAGAGTAAAAGAGGAGCGCATCAAGCAATTGAAAATGCAGTATAGCCGGGTCAAAGATGTAAAGGAACTCTATGCCATGAATAGAATGGTCTATTTGGAGTATCGGGTTTATGATGCGGATTCCGCCCTGCATTATATCAACAAGAACATACAACTGGCACAACAGACCAACAACCGTACCTGGGAAGTGGTCTCTTTGCTCGAACAATCATTTGTCCTCACCTCCTCCGGGCTACTGACCGAAGCCTTAAAAGCCGTCAGTGATATTCAACCGGAAGAATTACCCCAAAATCTCCGTTCCGAGTATTTTGGCAGGTTATGTACACTCTATTCCCGCCTGCGGGATTACTCCAGTGAGAACTCCCAACTGTCGGAACATTACAATAATCTCCAAAAGGCTTTCCGGGACTCGGTATACCTCACAGCCACTCCTGACGAATTGCGCTACTGGAACTGCCGGGCATGGCTCTACCTGGGAACCCCGGAAATAGAACCCGTCAAACAGGCATTTGAGGAAAACAAGCAAACATTGTCTAACGACAGCCGCAAGTATTCCATAGCTACCTATAATCTCTCCGCCATTTACCGGAGTGAAAACAACGAGAGCAAATATCTGGAGAACCTCATTCTTTCGGCTATGGCAGACATCCGGTCTGTCAACGGAGATATCGGCTCTTTGCAGGAAATAGCAGAATACCTATTTAAACATGGAGAAATAGACCGCGCCTATAACTACATCCTCTATTGTTCTCAAAAAGCCATGCTTTTCCACAACCGGGTACGAATAGTCAAAATGTCTCATTTGCAAAACCAAGTCTACAAAGCGTACCAAGAACAGAGCCGCACACAGCAAAAGCGCCTTCAAGCCTCCCTGATTGCCGTCAGTTTCTTATTCCTCGTACTGATCGGCGCCTTCCTGTTCATCCGCAAGCAAATGCGTCGGCTAAAAGAAGCCAACTTGAAGTTAGACAGTACAAACCAGAAGTTGTCCGTCAATATGGATGCCCTCTCTACAGCACATCAACGCCTAGAAGAAGTAAACATGCAGCTGAAAGACCTGAATACGCAATTACAGGAAGTCAACGACCAGTTGCGGGAATCTAATTACGTAAAGGAAGAATATATCGGCTATGTATTCAACATCTGTTCCACCTACATCAGTAAGCTGGAAGAGTTTCGCAAGAACATCAACCGGAAACTGAAAGTAGGCCAGATAGAAGATGTAAAAGCAATGACGGACTCTTCCGCAACAGCCTCCAACGAACTGAAAGAGTTCTACCAGAATTTCGATACCATCTTCCTGCATCTCTATCCCGATTTTGTAGGCGACTTCAATGCCTTATTGCTACCCGAGGAGCGCATCGAACTGAAAGAAGGCGAACTACTTAATACCGAACTGCGCATACATGCCTTGATAAGACTCGGCATCACAGACAGCGTGAAGATAGCGGACTTCCTTCATTGTTCCGCACAAACGGTTTATAACAACCGGCTTCGCACCCGAAATAAATCCATTATCCCGAAAGAAGATTTTATAAATGCAGTGAAAAAGCTCGGAAAATACAAAGCGTAAGCCCTGCTCTCTACTACCGATTCCACTTAAAGAGTTTACTTCCGAACCTTTCATTTTCAGAAAACAACACTAATAATCAAACACTTATCAGTTTTAACAGTTTACTTCGCCTGTTTACCTCGCAGAGTAAGTAACCCTTATTGCGCATACCTTTGCCACAGAGATCCAAACTAAAAACTTATGTTAACTATTAAACGAATCATGAAGAACAAAAGAAAAGAAAAAAGCTCATGCAGACTCATCCTTACCTGCTGCGCTTTGTTACTGTTCATTTCGGTAAATGCATTTGCACAACAGCAAGTCACAGTCACCGGAAACGTGAAAGATGAAAAGGGAGAACCCATCATCGGAGCTAATGTCATTGTGAAAGGCACTGGTACAGGAAGTGTCACCAATGTAGAAGGAGACTTTTCATTGGCGAATGTACAGAATGGCGCCACTCTTGAAATCTCTTTTATCGGCTATCTAAATCAGGATGTGAAAGTCAACGGCACGAAACCCGTCAGCATTATCCTGAAGGAAGACACTAAGATGCTGGATGAGGTAGTAGTGGTAGGTTATGGTGTGCAGCGCAAGTCGGATATGACAGGTGCAGTTGCTTCCGTAAATACCAAAACACTGGAGAATCGCCCGCAGACCAACATCATCCAATCTTTGCAAGGTGCTGTACCGGGTCTGAATATCTCAGTGACCGGAACCAATGCGGAAGGTTCTTCCACCAAGACCCGCATCCGCGGCGAGAACTCCATCACGGCAGACAACAAACCACTGGTTATTCTGGACGGTATTCCCTTTGATGGTCCCTGGTCCGAAATCAATCCGAACGACATCGAATCCATTGAAGTATTGAAAGATGCTTCTTCGGCTGCCATCTATGGTGCCCGCGGTTCGAACGGTGTCATCCTCATCAGCTCCAAGAGAGGTGAAAAAGGCAAACTGACCGTATCCTACGACACCTACATCACCATTGACAATCCCATCAACTTCCCCAACCTCATGAATGGAGCTGAATTCTGGAAGTATAAGACAGAAGCATTGAAAGATGCCAATACCACCCCGCCCACTGAAAGCAATCCCGAACCGTGGATGGGATCTATGACCGCCACAGAATTGCGTATGCACGAGGCCGGAATGGATACCGACTGGCTGGACCTGGCAACCCGCACCGGTTTCAAGCAGCAGCACAATATTTCTTTCCGTGGTGGCGTCAACAAGACCAACTATTTTGTCTCACTGAACTATACCGATGTGAAAGGTACTGCCGTAGGCAACCAATTCAAACGCTACAACATCCGTTTCAACCTCGATCAGGAGTTCACTTCCTGGTTTAAGTTCTCTACCAGCACTCAGTTGGGACGCTACGACCGAAGTGGCAGCAGTGCTTCTTTCTCCAGAGCATTCCGCATGAATCCCCTGGCAGAAGCTTATGACGAAGAAGGTAACATCCGTTCCGCCGCCTGGGAAGATTCCAGCGAAGCTTTCTCTGTAAACCCCTTAAGCAGCCTCAACAACAAGAGCAACGACATACGCTCTAAAGTCATCACCAACAACGTGGTAGAAATAAAGTTGCCGTTCGTTCCCGGACTCAGCTATAAGCTCAATACCGGCTATACGTACCAGAACAGTAGCTGGAAACAGTACCAGGGAATGGACACTTACTACGGCGCACGCTCCAACGGTATTCTGAACACCGACGACTGGCATTCACAAGAGTGGATTCTGGAAAACATCATCACTTACACCCGTGAATTTGGCAAGCACCGCATCTTCTTCACCGGTCTGTATTCTGCACAAAGCTACGAGAAAGAAGGCAACGGAATGGAAGGCAAAGACTTTCCGAACGACGTGATGTACTATTACCAAATTTCCAAAGCCGCCACCATGTCCGGCAGTTCCAGCTATACCAAGCAAAACCACATCTCTCAGATGGCACGTCTGAACTACTCATACGACAGCCGTTACTTGTTGACACTGACTGCACGCCGTGACGGTTACTCCGCATTCGGCAGCCAATCCAAGTTCGGTGTATTCCCCTCCATGGCTATCGGTTGGAACATTTCCAATGAACATTTCTTCCAGGCAAGCCCGTTGGCAAAAGTGGTGAGCAACCTGAAATACCGCCTGTCATGGGGTAAGAACGGTAACGAAGCGGTAGGCGCCTACACTACATTGCCTGACCTTTCCACCTTCAATTATCTGAAAGATGACCATACCCCAAACTACGGTTTCTATCCTTCCAAGCTGGCTTCTCCTTCGCTGGGATGGGAAACTACACAATCCATCAATACCGGTATCGACTTCCAACTGTGGAACGGACGTATCCAGGGAACATTCGACATGTACTGGTCGAAGACAAGCGACCTGTTGCTGAACCGCTCCATCCCCACCATCAACGGTACGGGAAACATTACCGAGAATATCGGTGAGACCAAGAACCGCGGTTTAGAGTTGCAGATTACTTCCAACAACATTGCCAAGAAAGATTTCGACTGGTCCACTACCTTCAACCTGTCGCACTACAAAACAAAGATCGTGAATGTAGGTCTCTACGATGCCAACGGTAACCCCGTGGATGACATCGGTTCCAGATGGTTCATCGGCCAGCCCATCAGCGTGAACTACGACTACCGCTTCATCGGTATCTGGCAGATCACCGACCCGTCTAATCCGAACGGACAGCAAGACCCGAACTATCGCTACTCCATCCCCGGATATATGAAGTACCATGACAAGGACGGCGTGAACGACATCACCCCGGCAGACAAGGAAATCATCGGCTCGGCAATTCCTAAAGTAACAATGGGTATGACGAATACTTTCCGCTACAAGAATGTCAGTCTGAGCGTATTCCTCAATGCCCAACTGGGACAGACAGCCAATAACTGGCTTTACGACGTATCTCACAACTCCTATCGCCAGAACCGCCTCATGGTAGACTTCTGGACACCGGAGAATCCTACCAACAAGTACCCGAAGAACTCACTGGATACTTCTGTAAACCCGATGAGCGCAGGTTTCTACGAAAAGACCGACTTCCTCCGTGTGCAGGATGTCACGCTGGCCTACCGTGTTCCCCAGCGTTGGTTAAAGAAGATTTCCCTGAACCGCCTCGAAGTATATATGAATATCAAGAACCTGGCAACCTGGACAAGCTGGACCGGCCTCGACCCGGAATTTATCAGCGACCAACAGTCCACTCCGCAGGTACGTTCATTCACATTCGGTCTGAAACTTGATTTATAAACCGTTAAAACAAAGAGAAACAGTATGAAAAAGCTAAAATATACACTGATAGCACTACTCGTGCTCTGCATGACCGGATGCAATGAATCCAGCTTTCTGGAAGAAGATCCGCGTGCTTCACTCTACCCTGAAAATCTGTTAGTAGATTACAGCGGGTTCCAATCCATGGTAACCAGCCTCTACGGAATGATGCGTAACGAATACCGCCGTGCCGATGCACTCGGTGGCGGTCTGCCGCTCGTTCTGCACTCTGCATGGGGTTGCGGTGTGGACAATTCATGGAGTAATAACTCACACAGCGACTTTAAATACATGTACTATCCGTCGCAAATCAACCAGACGGACTTGCAGATATTCCAGAACATCTTCCAATGGTGTTACCGCATCATCAACACGGCAAACATGGTGATTTCACGTGCCGAAGGCAGTGGCATCGACTGGAAAGGAACCGAAACCGAAGCTGCCGCCCACAAGAATAAGATCATCGCACAGGCCCGCTTCTTCCGCGCATGGGCTTACCGCCATCTGACATATTCATTCGGTGCCGTACCTTTGTCCACCGAAGAAATTACAGGTATGAACTACCGTAACGACTGGGAGCGCAACTCCGTAGAATCCATCCGTGAAATCATGGAACAGGACTTTGCTTTCGCCATGAACAATTTACCGTTGCGTGAAGAAAGCAACAGCAAGATTTCAGGAGCCATGGCACGCCATTATCTGGGTGAACTATATCTGGCAATGGACCAGCCCTCCAAGGCAGTCGAAGTTTTAAAGCCACTGGCAGAAGGTTCTGAATACAGTTTGATAACTAACCGTTTCGGCAAGAACTCCGCCAATCCGGGCTGTCCATTCATCGACGTATTCCGCACACCGATGTATGCGGACGGAAACACGGAGGTTTTATACACTTTTGTCAACACGGAACCGGAAAACAGTGCTTTCGGTACAGCCGAGGTTTATATGAAGAGTACATATAAGAACTATTACTCCAACGACGGTGTCATCAACAAGAGCAACAAGTACGATCCCGACTATACAAGCGGTACAGCCACTTGGCCTCAGGTGTTCTGGATAAACAACGGTGGTAAAGGTGCCGGACGTTGCGTGCCTTCAAGAGGTGCTTTCCGTCTCTACAACTATAAAGATCAGGGAACTCAGGACGACCGTGTATCCGATTATGCAGTGGTATGGACTATTAACGAGAAGGGTGCCGACGGCAAGATTACGGAATTCCTGAACAACGGTAAGATGGTGGTAGACACCACTGTAACCGCCGCTATGCTGGATGATAATAAGACAACCATCAAGAAGTATAACTGGCCCACTACCCGCAAATGGGATTACGTGGCACCGTTACTGGCAAATGGTGACAAGGATGGATGTTATCAGGATATTGTTTATCTCCGCCTCGCCGACACGTACTTGCTTTATGCGGAAGCCTTGCTGAAAAACAACCAGGCAGGTGAAGCCATCAAATGGATTAACAAGGTACGCAATCGTTCCAATGCAGTCAGCATCACAGAAGCTGAACTCACCGCAGGAGGCGTAGATTTCATTCTGGACGAACGTAGCCGTGAACTTCTTTCCGAAGAAGAACGCCGCCACACCCTGATTCGCGTAAGTCAGGAGAAAGGTGGAGATGAACGTGATGTGAACAATTACTTCAAACGCCGTATGCGACAGTTGAATGAGATTGCAGGACGCGAGGCACGAGGCATGAATTCGTATGATACGCCTGTGTTGTTCCCGATTCCGCAAGAGTTCATTGATTCCAATACAGGTCGCCAGTTGGAGAATAATCCGGGGTACTTATAAGACAGTAGAACAATGATTAAATAGTGCTATCCCAATTCTCCTCCTTTTGAGAGGAGGAGAATTGAGACACTTCATTTAATGCATTCCTGTCCCATCCCCGATCACTCCCCAAAAACAATTTATAATCCAGAACCAATCAGATTATGTCAATCATAGCCTTCCTCCTCTGTATATTGGTGACCACCGTCACCGCTATTTACCTCTACCGGAAACTGAACCCGCAAGGAGTTTTGATGCTGGCCGGACTTGTGATGTTGACATTCGCCCTCATTCTCAATGTCCAACCCATCATTCCGGATAAATCCACCGGCAGCGTTGTTTTCGATTTGGTGAAAGTGGTAGAAGAAACATTCATCGGCAACCTGTCCCGCGCAGGACTGATGATTATGACCATCGGCGGCTATGTAGCCTTTATGAATCACATAAAAGCCACCAATGCCCTGGTGCACATCTCCATGAAACCGTTGGGTTTCTTTCGCCGTTATCCCTACCTGGCAGCTACCGTCACCATTCCCATCGGCCAGTTGCTCTTTATCACTACCCCCTCGGCAGCCGGATTAGGACTCTTGCTTGTCGCCTCCGTTTACCCCGTCCTCATCGGATTGGGAGTAAGCCGCCTCACCGCATTATCCGTCATTGCCGCCGCAACGCTGTTCGACCAGGGTCCCGGCTCGGCAAACACAGCCCTTGCCGCCGAACTTATCGACCAGACCAACGTAGCTTATTTCATTACCCACCAACTCCCGTTGGTTATCCCCACCACCTTGGTAGTCATGACCCTGTTTTACTTCAACAATAGGTATTTCGATAAAAAAGAAGCCGCCAGGCAGAGTACGGAAAATAGTGAAACAACAGAAGTCCCGCAGACCTCTGCCAAACCGGATATTCCATTAATATTCGCCATGCTTCCCATACTTCCACTTGCGCTTCTCATTGTATTTTCGCCCTATGTGGGCCTGTTCCAGCCTCCCATAACGCTCAATACAACGACCGCCATGCTATTTTCCCTCTTTGTCTCACTCGTATTCGTAGGTTGCCACACACGCAATATACGGAAAACCTTTGACGCCTTCTCCAGCTTTTGGAAAGGGATGGGAAATGTCTTCGGAAGTGTCGTGACACTGATTGTTGCCTCCGAGATATTCTCCAAAGGACTGATTAGCCTCGGCTTCATCGACTCACTGGTAGATTACTCCACGCATATAGGACTTTCCGGCATTGCCATCGCAGCAGTCTTCGCCCTGATAATCTTCTGTGCGGCCATGCTGATGGGAAGCGGAAACGCGGCTTTCTTCTCGTTCGGCCCGTTGCTGCCCGGAATTGCCGGACAGTTGGGTATGCCTGCCTATTCCCTCGTGCTTCCCTTGCAGTTATCCGCCAGCATGGGGCGTGCCGCATCTCCCATAGCGGGAATCATTGTCGCCATTGCCGGTGTGGCGGGTGTATCGCCCATTGAACTGGCAAAGAGAAACACCCTGCCCCTTATAGGCAGCATCCTGTTCCTGATAGCTTATCATTTCATAACACTATAAAACAACTCCGAATCATGTTCACACTCATTAAAAATGCAAACTTATACTCTCCGGAGCATCTCGGCATGAACGACGTTCTACTGGCAGATGACAAAATAGCCCTCATAGACCGGAAGATAGAATTGACCGGTATCCCGTTGAATACCATAGACGCCGGCGGATGTGCCGTCACCCCCGGCTTTATTGACCAGCACGTCCACATCACCGGTGGCGGCGGACAAACCGGCTATGCTTCCTTAGTCCCCGACGTCTCCATGAGCGAACTGGTGGCTTGTGGAACCACCACCGTGGTAGGGCTACTCGGCACGGACGGTTTCGTAAAAGAACTGACCACCCTTTACGCCAAAACCAAAGCCCTGGAAGACGACGGCCTCAGTGCCTACATGCTTACCAGTTTCTACGGATTACCTCCCAAAACACTGATGTCCTGCGTAGCCGACGATCTCATCTTCATCGACAAAGTGATCGGTTGCAAACTCGCCATGAGTGACGACCGCAGCGCTTTCCCCACCGAACTGGAGATACTGCGCCTCATCAACCAGGTACGCCTCGGCGGTTTCACTTCCGGCAAAGGAGGTATCCTGCATATTCATCTGGGAGCCTTGCCCGATGGTATCACTCCGTTACTGGATATCGCCCGCAAGTATCCCACGCTGATTTCCTACCTCTCGCCCACCCACCTGATACGCACGGAAGCCTTATTCCGGCAAGCCGTAGAATTTGCCTGCATGGGTGGCATGGTAGATTTCTCCACCGGAGGAACCAAATTCGACGCTCCCCACCGCTGCGTCATGAAAGCCCTCGAAGCCCACGTGCCCCTCGACCGCATCACCTTCTCCAGTGACGGCCGTGGCGGAGTGCGCCGCACCAATCCTGAAACAGGAGAAACGACCTATCGACCCGCTCCCCTGCACCTCAACTTGCAGGAGATGACATTGCTCGTAAAAGAAGGCCTTCTGCCTCTGGAACAGGCACTGACCCTTATCACCAGCAATCCGGCACACAACCTCAAACTGCGCACCAAAGGCAGAATAGCCGCCGGTTTCGATGCCGACCTTTGTTTCCTTGATTCCGAACTTCAACTGACGCACGTCATAGCACGCGGCAAACTCGTCCTAAAAGACAAGGAAGTCATTAAAAAAGGGAGGTATGAAGAATGAAAAGATTAATTCTACTTCTTGCTATTGTTTTTCTGGGCACCGGACTCCGTGCCGCCTCCGTGCTTCCCGTAGGTGAAGGCAAGTTCACCTACAAAGACTATCCTCCCTTTGCCGACCGTCCGGTAGATGTGCACTACTACATTCCGGCTTCGGGCGATGTACGCCGTATGCCCATTGTTTTTGTCTTTGAAGGTGCCGACCGCGGTTACACCTATCTGCTCAAAGCCTGGAAGCAGGAGGCAGAGAAGCATAAATTCATGGTCTTCATTCTCCACTTCGATTTGGAGAGGTTTCCTTTACCCGATTATCAGGAAATCGGTGTCATGGACGATAAGGATCATACGATACGTCCGGCTGAAAAGCGAACTCCGGCACTGGTTGATAAAATCTTCGAGTACGTCCACCAATCTTCAGGTAGTGAACGGAAAGGATATATGATTTACGGTCACTCAGCCGGAGGGCAGTTTGTGCAGCGTTTCATGCTTTTCCATGACAGCCCGTATGTGGAGAAAGCTGTTATCGGCAGTCCGGGATGGTACACTTTCCCCGATGCTTCGCAAGATTTTCCCTACGGAGTACGTAACATTCCGTATGTTACTCCCGAAACAATCAGGAAGTATCTTGCCAAACCGATTATCCTCCAATTGGCTACGGGAGACACCATCCGCGAATCATATTTAAGGAAGACTCCCGAAGCCGAAGCACAGGGATGCAATCGTTACGAGCGTGGCAATCAGTTCTACCAATACCTCCACCGGATAGCAGCCGAACACAACTGGCCTTGCAACTGGCAGAAAATAGAAGAACAAGGCATCGGACACCACTCCACCGGAATGGGCAGACGTGCCGTTCCTGTCATGTTGGGAGACTCTCTCCGTGCGCTGTTCATAGGTAACAGCTACACACAATACAACCGTTTAGTCCGACAAGTGCAGGCCCTTGCCGCCTCCACCGGCCACAAGCTTTCTGTAAAATTAGTGGAACACGGCGGCTGGACATTGAAGAAACATGCCGCCAACCCTGAAACCCTGGATGCCATTCGTGAAGGAAATTGGGATTTCGTCATCCTGCAAGACCAAAGTAAAGCGCCTGCCCGCGAAAAGGAATGGGTACGGGAGAATGTGTACAAGCCCGCCCACTCCCTCGACAGCCTGCGCCGCCTCTACAATCCGAAAGGAAAAACCGTCTTCTACATGACCTGGGGACACGACATCGACACGTATGCCGAAATGCAACAACGACTGGCTGAAAGTTATTTGAAGATGACCGCACAACTGAATGCCTGGTGTGCCCCCGTCGGCATCGCCTGGAAGCGTGTCCGCACGGAAAATCCAAGCATCACGCTTTACAATAACGATCACAGCCACCCTTCCCGGCAAGGCTCTTATCTTGTCGCCAATGTATTCTGTAGCGTATTTTTTCAGAAACCCTATACAGGTACTTATTATGCCGGACTGCCTGAAGAGGAAGCACTCTATCTGCAACGTATTGCGCAAGAAACCGTATTCAGCAACCCTTCTCTCTGGAATATCCAGCCCACGATGCAACCGAAAGAGGTAGCCCACCGTTTCTATCCCGAACCGGAGCAGCAATATTCCACTCCCACCCTCAGCAAACCGCTTGAAGAAGGTCTGGCTTCCTTGTTCGAGATAAACAGGTATTTGAAGGATTTAGCCGACAGGCATCCCGATAAGGTTACGCTATCCAATATAGGAAAGACTCCACAGGGCAGGGATATCCCCGTGCTCTATTTCGGAACTCCCAACAAGAAAAAGAAAATAAGAGTCTGGATACAAGCAGGACTGCACGGCAACGAACCTGCCGGGCCGGAAGCAACCTGTATGCTTGTCGATTATTTACTGAATACGCCCGAAGGTACTGAACTACTGAAAAAGGTGTCTCTTGCGCTTGTACCTGTAGCCAATACGGATGGTTATGCCATGCAAAGCCGTAAATCGGGCAATGGCTATGATTTGAACCGGGATCAAAGTAAACTTGCCGATCCGGTGACTCTTCTTCTTAAAAAAGCGTACAAGGAATGGAACCCCGAAATAGCGCTGGACATCCACGAATTCAATCCTTTCCGCAAGGAGTTTGAATTGCTGCGGGGTACTAAAGCAGCTACGGCCGCCGATGTCCTTTTCCTACCCAGCGGGCATTTGAACATCCCTGCCGGAATACGTACACTTTCCAACGGCTTATTCCGTGAAGAAGCAGAGAAGGCATTGGAGGCTAACGGTTATCATTCAGGCTTTTACTTTACACCCAGTGTCAGGAATGATAGTTTGTATGCAATGAAAGATGCTAAGAGTCCGCAATCCAGTTCCACGTTTCAGGGACTCACCAATGCGGTATCTCTATTCATAGAAATCCGTGGAATAGGATTGGGAAGAGCGTGTTTTGCCCGTCGTGCAGAATGTGGTTTTCTGGTATCCCGCAGTCTTTTGGAAACGGCGGCTCTTCATTCAAAAGAAGTAAGAAGTGAGATACGAAAGGCCGTAAAAGAGACTTGCAGCGGAAAGAGTGATATATCCGTCACTTTTCAATCTGCACGGACAGAGCTTTCCGTTACATTTATAGATCTTACTAAAAACGAACGCTTTACGGAGCCTCTGCCTACTTTCGATGCGCTTCAACTGAAAGCTGAGTTAGTACGCAAACGTCCCAAAGCATATATTCTGCCGGATACCTGCCGGATGCAAGCAGAGAAATTGCGGGCTTTAGGAATAGAGGTAGAAGAGATAGGAAAACCCTTCACAATCACCGTAGAGAAGTATATGGTTACCGGATACAAGAAAGCCACCAAGGAATGGGAAAAGATTTATCCGGTCACAGTCTCTACACGGACGGTAAAGGAAAAGAAGAACTTCCCGGCAGGTTGTTTCATCATTCGTCTTTCACAGAAGAATGCGAACCTTGCGGTAACGCTGTTAGAACCGGAGTCCGTGAATGGCTTTGTCAATTTCGAGGTGGTTCATACGGAGTTGGGGAAAGAGCTGCCGATATACAGGAAAAACTAAAGAGTTACTGATAGACAGGGAAAGCTCCTGACCCCGTATTCTTTTATAAGACCGGAAAAATCCGGCATACCCGCTCCCCGATTTCCAGGAACTTTTCCTATCTTTGTAGTGTTGTTGCATTTATCCCAACAATTATGATGTATATGGAAGAAGTTAAACGAATACCTTACGGTGTGTCCAACTTTGTGGATGTCATTGAACAGAACCAGTATTATGTGGACAAGACGATGTACCTGCCTTTGTTGGAGGATCAGCCCAGTAACTTGTTCCTCATCCGTCCCCGGCGCTTCGGCAAGAGTATCTTCCTAAGCATGATGGGTGCATACTACGACATTGCCCGAAAGGATGATTTCGAACGTCTTTTCGGCAACCTCTGGATAGGTAGTCATCCCACCCGCCTGCAAGGTACATTCCAGATTATGTCGTTCGACTTCTCACGGGTAGGAGGTAGCAGGGAACAATTGGAAGTGAATTTTCAGATTTACTGCACCGGAGAGCTGAACATCTTTATGAACAAATACCATGACTTCTATTCCGACCACATCCGGGCTCAGTTCGAAGCAGCTCCCACCTTCGAGGCCAAGCTGCAAGTGATACTGGGAGAAGCCCACCTACGCAACTATCCCCTCTATCTCATCGTCGATGAGTACGACAACTTCACGAATGTGGTACTGAACGAGCATGGCGAAAACGTTTATCACACCCTCACCCATGCCGACGGTTTTTACCGTAATGCTTTCAAAAAGTTCAAGGGTACTTTCGACCGCATCCTTATGATGGGCGTCAGCCCCGTCACACTGGACGACCTGACAAGCGGCTTCAATATTGGCTGGAACATTAGTACCAAACAGCAATTCAACACCATGCTGGGATTCTCCGAGACGGATGTACGCCAGATGTTCCAATATTACAAGGATTGCGAACAACTAAAGGGTGACATCGACGAAATGATAACTGAGATAAAACCGTGGTATGACAATTATTGCTTCTCTGAAGAGAGCCTGAACCGTGACCCGAAGATGTTCAACTGCGACATGGTGCTTTATTATCTGAGACAGAAAATAGACTTGGGATACTCTCCCAAGCAGATGATTGATCCCAATACCCGCACGGACTACAGCAAGATGAAGAAACTCCTCAACCTCGACCATCTGGACGGTGACCGTAAAGGCGTCATCCGCCGTATCGCGGAAGAAGGACAGATTGTAGCAGACTTAGCCCTCTCCTTTCCCGCCAAGGACCTGGTTAACCCGGAACTGTTCACCAGCCTACTGTTCTACTACGGTATGCTTACCATCATCGGTACCCGTGGCGACCGTCTTATTCTGGGCATCCCTAATAATAATGTACGTAAACAATACTACGATTATATGCTGGAGCAATATCAGAATAAGGAGCGCATCAGCCTGAACGACCTGAAGAACCTGTACGATAACATGGCCTTCGATGGTGACTGGCGTCCTGCCATGGAGAAGATTGCCTACGATTACAAAGAGAATTCCTCCGTACGCAGTCTGATTGAAGGCGAGCGTAACATTCAGGGCTTCTTCCAAGCCTATCTCAGCATCAATTCCTATTACCTTACTGCGCCCGAAGTAGAGTTGAACCACGGCTTTTGTGATTTGTTCCTGATGCCTGACCTACAACGCTATCCCGAAGTGGAACACAGCTACATTCTGGAGTTAAAATATCTTCCTGTCAAGGACTATGACGCCAAAGGCGAAGCCCAGTGGGAGGATGCCATAGCACAAATTCACCGCTATGCCGAAGGGCCTAAGGTACAGTTGATGTGCCAAGGGACAACGCTGCATTGCATCGTGATGCAGTTCTCCGGCTGGGAGTTGGCACGAGTAGAAGAGGTGTGACTATGTAGTGAATTATTTCAGTCCTTCCAATGTCTCACCAACCACACCAAATCCCTTGTTGTCTCTTGAATCCTCCACCACAGTACTTTCAGCCTTGGAGGTCGGTGCATTGGCAAATACAGTCTCCACAAACCACTTTCCAGATCAAGGATAAAATACACTTTCCCACGGCACATCACATAAAGAAAATCACCTTTCACAAAGGCACTGTACACGGAATCAAGCGGTAATTTACATCCGCATTTTTCTTCCGGAAAGTCTTTACAGGGAGGTTCCAGCTTAATGCTGGCATAGTCGGAGTCGAGCGTAAAACCATATTTTATACTTAATGGGTAGAGCACTTCCCATATCTCGTGTTTCCTCTGTTCTACCATGCAGTGGATGGCCTCTGTTATCATTTCATCCTTCGGGGTATTCATGTCTTCTTCGGATTTTAAATATTTAAAATCGCCCTCATCCCCCTTATACAAAAAGAAGTCGGACGTATAGTTCATATTTATGTAACGAAAGGCACTGGTATACCCACAGAACTCATAAACATGCTTGCACGCCCGACCCTTTTTGGTCTGCGTGAAACATCTTTATTGAAGTTCTGTTTCTTGACTTAAATAAAATTACCAGTTTTTTTCGTTATCAAAAATAGCTTCAACACGCCGCATTTCTCTTCGGCTAATGCAAAGATAGATGAATTGCAGGGAATAGCCAAAAGGAAGAATGCTTTTTTATGGGATCAGAAAAAGAATAATACATTAACAGAATTCTTCCCTTGTTTAAATTCGTAATAACCACTCCGCACTTGCAACAATATCTCAAACTTTTGAGACAGAACTAATAAAGCCCTTTCCATCGAACAGCTAATTTTGTACATAATAACCAAGTAAAATCAAACCCAAAACATCATATCATGAAAAACCTCACCTATCTCGGATTATTATCCGTTCCCTTCTGCCTTGGACAACATGCCCATGCACAGTCATCCCCTCACCCCGACACACAACCCCAGCAAAAGCCGAACATCATTTTCATCCTCGCCGACGATATGGGCTATGGAGATGTCTCCGCCTACAACAAAGACTCGCATATCCAAACCCGCCACATCGACCAGATGGCCGCCAACGGCGTAATGTTCACCGATGCTCATTCTTGTTCAGCCGTCAGCACCCCCACCCGCTATGGCATCCTCACAGGGCGCTACAACTGGCGTTCCAGCCTCAAAAGCGGTGTACTCTATGGCTACTCCCGCCCTATCATCCCCACCACCCGCAGTACCATGGCATCCATGCTGAAAGCAAATGGATATACCACCGCCTGCATCGGCAAATGGCATTTAGGCTGGAACTGGGGCACGAAACCGGGACATGAGAAACCCGACGCCAACGCCCTCAACGACGAAGACGTGGACTACTCTAAACCCATCACCAACGGTCCTGTCGACTTAGGCTTCGACTACTTCTACGGCTTCTGCGGTTCCCTCGACATGGCTCCCTATGTATATATAGAAAACCGCCAGCCCACCACCACGCAAATAGGCACCGTACCCGCAGGAAAGAAACCGGGCTTCTGGCGTGCAGGCGCCATAGGCAACGACTTCAACCACCAGGACTGTCTGCCCAACCTAACCCACCGCGCAGTAGACTATATCAACCGCCACGCACAAGACGAACGCCCCTTCTTCCTCTATCTGCCCCTGCCCGCCCCGCATACCCCCATCCTGCCCGCCGAAGCCTTCAAAGGAAAAACCGGACTGGGTGATTACGGCGACTTCGTCCTGATGGTGGACGATGTAGTGGGACAAGTGCGCGAAGCCCTGCGACGCAACGGTATAGATTCCAATACCATCGTAGTTTTCACCACCGACAACGGTTGCTCTCCCGCCGGAGGTATCCCCGAAATGGCAGCTAAAGGGCATCATGCCAACTACATCTGGCGAGGCATGAAAGCCGATCTCTTCGACGGCGGTCACCGCGTACCCACCATCGTGGAATGGGTCAACGGTGCAGGTCGAGGCACCTGTGCGCAAACTGTCTGCCTCAACGACTTCTACGCTTCTTTTGCCGCCCTCAACCATTATCCCCTGAAAGATAACGAAGCGGAAGACAGCTACAACATTCTTCCCCTCATCCGGAATCCGCACCACATGCCAACCATCCGTGAAGCAACCGTGCACCACTCCATCCGCGGAGAGTTTGCCATCCGTAAAGGAGACTGGAAACTGTTGTGTTCCCCCAGTTCCGGCGGTTGGAGCTACCCCAAACCGGGTGTGGACAAGGAAGCCATTGCCCAACTCCCACCGATTCAACTCTATAATATGAAAGACGATCCCACCGAAAGCAAAAATGTCTATCAAGAACATCCCGAAATAGTCAGCGAGCTGAAAGACCTATTGCAAAAGTACATCCGCGAAGGCCGGAGCACTCCGGGAAAAGCACAGTCCAACGATGCCGTGAACAAATGGGAGCAAATCAAGGGAATCATGCACGACGATTGATGGATTTCCGGCAGAAAAAGACAACCGGAAGCACTCGTCTGAAAGCTAATTTTGAAGAAGAAATAAAAAAAATATCATTTTTTGCTTGCATATAAGAGAAAAGTATTACTTTTGCCACGAAATTAAAAACAAAAAGAAAACGAAAGTATGAATTTGTTTACTTATACATATTACTTCTTTTTTTACTTTTACTTTAGCCAGAAAGTAGAGCGGGAGTTTGTATGTGTCAAGTGACAGTGATGCTTAAGAACTGAATAGAGAACTAAAGTAATATACTTAATCCCGCTCCATTGTATGGAAGCGGGATTTTTTATTTTAAAGAAACAGTATGAAAAGAATAGCCATTCAAGGAACATTAGGGTCGTATCACGACATTGCCGCACACAAGTACTTCGAAGGAGAAGAAATAGAGTTAATCTGTTGCGCTACTTTTGAGGACGTGTTTGCAGCCGTGAAGAAGGACAGCAAGACCATAGGAATGTTGGCAATAGAGAATACCATTGCAGGTAGCCTGTTGCACAACAACGAGTTGCTGCGGCAGAGCGGAACACAAATCATAGGCGAATACAAACTACGCATTTCACACAGCTTTGTCTGCCTGCCCGATGAGGACTGGAACGATCTGACGGAAGTCAACTCCCACCCCATCGCACTGATGCAATGCCGCGAGTTCCTTGCCCAGCACCCGAAGATGAAAGTAGTGGAAGCGGAAGACACCGCCCTCAGCGCCGAAATCATCAAGCGGGAGAACCTGAAAGGACACGCCGCCATCTGCTCCAAGGCTGCTGCCGAGCGTTACGGCATGAAGGTGTTGCAGGAAGGCATCGAAACAAACAAGCACAACTTCACCCGTTTTCTGGTAGTTGCCGATCCCTGGCAAGTAGACGAAATACGCCGCCATCCACACCCGGAAACCAACAAGGCAAGCATGGTATTCACACTGCCCCACACGGAAGGAAGCCTCTCGCAAGTACTGTCCATTCTTTCGTTCTACAGCATCAACCTGACCAAAATACAGTCACTGCCCATCATCGGGCGGGAATGGGAATACCAATTTTACGTAGACGTTGTTTTCGACAACCTACTGAGATATAAACAATCCATCGCGGCCATCACACCGCTAACCAAAGAACTTAAAATATTAGGCGAATATGCAGACGGAAAATCAAACATCTAAGATCAAGCCCGCCGACCGGTTGGCCAGCGTGAGCGAATACTACTTCTCCAAGAAGTTGAAAGAGGTGGCACAAATGAATGCCGAAGGAAAAGACGTAATCAGCCTCGGAATCGGCAGCCCCGACATGCCTCCCTCGGAAGCAACCATACAGACCCTGTGCCGCGAAGCACAAAATCCTGACGGACACGGTTATATGCCTTATGTCGGCATCCCCGAACTTCGCCGCAGCTTTGCCGCCTGGTATAAGAAATGGTACGGCGTGGAGCTGAATCCTAATACTGAGATACAGCCGCTCATCGGCTCGAAAGAAGGTATCCTGCACGTCACACTGGCCTTCGTCAATCCGGGCGAACAGGTATTGGTTCCCAATCCGGGCTACCCCACTTATACCTCATTGAGCAAGATACTGGGCGCGGAAGTCATCAACTACAACCTGAAAGAGGAAAACGGCTGGATGCCCGACTTCGACGAACTGGAAAAGATGGACATGAGCCGCGTAAAGCTGATGTGGACCAACTATCCGAACATGCCGACCGGAGCTAACGCCACCCCGGAACTTTATGCAAAACTGGTGGACTTTGCACGCCGTAAGGACATCGTGATTGTAAACGATAACCCGTACAGCTTCATCCTGAACGACCACCCCCTCAGCATCCTCAGTGTGCCGGGCGCCAAAGAGTGTTGCATCGAGTTCAACTCCATGAGCAAGAGCCACAATATGCCGGGTTGGCGTATCGGTATGCTGGCAAGCAACGCCGACTTTGTGCAATGGATCCTGAAAGTGAAGAGCAACATCGACAGCGGTATGTTCCGCGCCATGCAACTGGCAGCCGCCAACGCTCTGGAAGCCGAACAGGAATGGTACGACGGAAATAACAAGAACTACCGCAGCCGCCGCCATCTGGCAGGGGAAATCATGCATGCACTGGAATGTACATACGATGAAAAACAGGTAGGTATGTTCCTCTGGGGAAAAATTCCCGATAGCTGTGCCGACGTTGAAGAACTGACTGAAAAGGTGTTGCACAACGCACGCGTGTTCATCACGCCGGGATTTATCTTTGGAAGTAACGGAAAACGGTATATCCGCATCTCGCTTTGCTGCAAAGACCATAAATTGGAAGAGGCATTGAAGCGCATCAGGGAGATGAAGTAATATATTTACAAAAAAGAAGTCCTGTAACACAAGTCACTCACCGTTTTAAAAAACGTGCCCGACGTTTTTAAAGAATAAGGGCAACGTTTTTAAAAAACGAGGCCTGTATTTATTAACACGTTCGAAAGGCTTTATCGACGGGGGTTGCAGAGGGTTCAGAAGACACTGAGAAATATCTATACAATAAAAATATAATTGAACAAAAATAAAAGAATATGGAACTTGAATTAGAATCGATTTTGCTGCCGGGTATTGAGGACAAACGTCCCATGGTAATTGCAGGTCCTTGCAGCGCCGAGACAGAAGAACAAGTAATGTGCACCGCCAAACAACTGGCCGAAAAAGGAATGAAGATATTCCGTGCCGGAATCTGGAAACCGCGTACCAAACCGGGTGGTTTCGAAGGTGTAGGCGTAGACGGTCTGGCATGGCTGAAAGAGGTGAAGAAAGAAACCGGAATGTACGTTTCTACCGAAGTAGCCACTTCGAAGCATGTATACGAGTGTCTGAAAGCAGGTATCGATATCCTTTGGATTGGCGCACGCACCACTGCCAACCCGTTTGCCATGCAGGAAATTGCCGATGCACTGAAGGGTGTGGATATTCCTGTGTTTGTGAAGAACCCGGTAAACCCGGATTTGGAACTCTGGATCGGTGCCCTGGAACGTATCAACAATGCCGGTCTGAAACGTCTGGCAGCCATCCACCGCGGTTTCAGCAGTTACGACAAGAAGTTGTACCGCAATCTGCCGCAATGGCATATCCCCATCGAGTTGCGTCGTCGCATCCCAAACTTGCCGATCATCTGCGATCCCAGCCATATCGGTGGTAAGCGCGAACTCATCGCACCGCTTTGCCAGCAGGCTATGGACCTCGGTTTCAACGGTCTGATTATCGAAAGTCACTGCAACCCCGACTGTGCATGGAGTGATGCTTCGCAGCAAGTAACTCCGGACGTACTGGATTACATCCTGAACCTGCTCGTCATCCGTAAAGAGACCCAGACCACAGAAAACCTCAGCGAACTGCGCAAGCAGATTGATGAGTGCGACAACAACCTGATGCAGGAACTTGCCAAGCGTATGCGTGTGGCACGTGAAATCGGTACGTTCAAGAAAGAGCACGATATGACGATTCTGCAAACGGGACGTTACAATGAAATTCTGGATAAACGCGGTTCTCAAGGTGTGCTTCTGGGCGTGGATTCGGAATTTATCAAGAAGGTATTCGAGCTGATACACGAGGAGAGTGTGAGGCAACAAATGGAAATTATAAACAAGTGATTAGCGACTGGTGATAAGTGATTAATGGCTACGCTATCTTTCACTTATCACTAATCATTAATACCTAAACACTAAATTTATGCGTATTTTAATACTCGGAGCCGGCAAGATGGGCTCTTTCTTTACAGATATTCTAAGTTTCCAACATGAAACGGCAGTGTTCGACGTGAATCCGCACCAGTTGCGTTTTGTCTATAACACGTATCGTTTCACCACGTTGGAAGAGATAAAGGACTTCGAACCGGAGTTGGTAATCAATGCCGCCACGGTGAGATATACGCTGGACGCATTCCGCAAGGTGCTGCCTGTGCTGCCCAAGGATTGTATCATCAGTGATATCGCCTCAGTGAAGACGGGATTGAAGAAATTCTATGAGGAAAGTGGTTTCCGTTATGTATCGTCGCATCCGATGTTTGGCCCTACGTTTGCCAGCCTCAGCAATCTGAGCAGCGAGAATGCTATCATCATCAGTGAAGGTGACCACCTGGGAAAAATTTTCTTCAAGGACCTTTACCAGACGCTCCGCCTCAATATCTTCGAATATACTTTCGACGAACATGATGAGACGGTAGCCTATTCTCTGTCTATTCCTTTTGTCTCTACGTTTGTTTTTGCAGCGGTGATGAAGCACCAGGAGGCTCCGGGTACTACGTTCAAGAAGCATATGGCTATTGCCAAGGGTTTGCTGAGTGAAGATGATTACTTACTTCAGGAAATTCTCTTTAATCCGCGCACTCCCTCGCAAGTGGAAAATATTCGTCTGGAGCTAAAGAATTTGCTGGAAATTATCAGTACGAAGGATGCGGAAGGGATGAAGCTGTATCTGACGAAGATTAGGGAAAAGATAAAATAGATAGGTGGAATTAAGGGATTGAAGAGAGGAGGGGTACGGAAAAGGAAGTGGGGCTTCTCTCTTCAATTCGTTAATAAAGAGAAGGGATGATATTTAGGATTGGGGGAGCATACTTATTTCTAAAATTATTAAAAATAGTCAAATATAGGCAGGAATGAAATAAAATTCTGTTGTAATTTGTTTCTCATCTTTGTATTTTTGAACCATTAGAAACAGCCTGTTGGCGTAGATACGAATATGCTCGATTGTTGTGATTTGTTTTCATTTTAGTATCTTTGAACCATAGGAAACAGTGGAGGACATGGGCAATGAACTTGTTTACCTGTTGTGATTTGCTTTCATTTTAGTATCTTTGAACCATAGGAAACAGTTGGCTATACAAACCCAACCCAAAGACGTACGTTGTGATTTGCTTTCATTTTAGTATCTTTGAACCATAGGAAACAGTAACGTCAACTCCGACAGCGTGAAATCTGTAGTTGTGATTTGCTTTCATTTTAGTATCTTTGAACCATAGGAAACAGTTTTTCTTCAGGCGCTTAATCTTAATATCCTGTTGTGATTTGCTTTCATTTTAGTATCTTTGAACCATAGAAAACAGTCTGGCCTCCTCAACTGAGAACTTATACTCGGTTGTGATTTGCTTTCATTTTAGTATCTTTGAACCATAGAAAACAGTTACGCCCGCGCCTTCTCCGATCGTATCAATGTTGTGATTTGCTTTCATTTTAGTATCTTTGAACCATAGAAAACAGTAGGTTCATCTTCGCCCACAGATTGCCACTGGTTGTGATTTGCTTTCATTTTAGTATCTTTGAACCATAGAAAACAGTTTTTCACGGTAGTTATCTGTTTCCCCCTTGTTGTGATTTGCTTTCATTTTAGTATCTTTGAACCATAGAAAACAGTATCAAGACTACCATAACACCGCTTGCGGTGTTGTGATTTGCTTTCATTTTAGTATCTTTGAACCATAGAAAACAGTGATGCGACGACAAAAGAATATAAGTATTCAGTTGTGATTTGCTTTCATTTTAGTATCTTTGAACCATAGAAAACAGTTTTCTATCTGGTCAGCCTTCCATCTGTCCGTTGTGATTTGCTTTCATTTTAGTATCTTTGAACCATAGAAAACAGTTATCATTGCAATGAAATAAAACAAAGATATGTTGTGATTTGCTTTCATTTTAGTATCTTTGAACCATAGAAAACAGTTCATTCGTCTTTAGAAACACTCAAAGTCCGTTGTGATTTGCTTTCATTTTAGTATCTTTGAACCATAGAAAACAGTCCATATTTAACAGATAGTAAAGATACTATAGTTGTGATTTGCTTTCATTTTAGTATCTTTGAACCATAGAAAACAGTAAGCAACGGACGTGGAAACCGTGACTGAGGTTGTGATTTGCTTTCATTTTAGTATCTTTGAACCATAGAAAACAGTACAACCTACATTACAAATTGATTTTCAATTAGTTATAAACCATTTTTGAAATACAAAAACGATGCTGTTTTCAATTAAGAATCCCGCATTTAAGTGGGATTTCTTTTTCTAGAAAAGCTCTAATTGCTGACCGGGAGTATTTATATCCAAAGATTTTTTCCCATAAAACAACTCTATATTTCCAAATTGCTTATCTGTAATACACATAATTCCAACCTGCCCATGCTCCGGCAAGAAAGATTTAACTCTTTTTATATGAACTTCTGCATTCTCACTACTAGCACAATGACGAACATAAATAGAAAACTGAAACATAGTAAAGCCATCTTTCTGCAGATTCTTCTTAAAATCTACATATGCTTTCTTATCCCTCTTTGTTTCAGTAGGCAAATCAAATAATACAAGTACCCACATAATACGATATTCACTAAATCGGTTCATCTCACATTTCCGGATATAATATTCTACGCAATTCACCACTAAAGCATTTATACAAAGATGCAGTAGTTTGCCCCACCGCAACCATTAAAGGACTACGTTTACCAGAGATAATAACTTCTAGTGTAGGAATAGTAAGTAACTGAGCTTTTAACCCTTTCGTCAGTTCATTACAATTCATCCCCTCCTGCAATATTTTATAGACCAACTCATCAACATAGGGTCGATATGGCTCCATAATATCATCAGCCAGACAATAAGCATTATATCTATTATGATGATGTATTCCTAATGTAGGCAAAAGTCCACTGGCAACTAATCCACGTGCAACTACAGCTCTTAGAATCGCATATCCATAATTTAACAGATTATTAGGTGGAATCCCTTCCCTGTCTCTTGTAAACCCTTTTATTTTAAACAAATTTTTCCAATAATAGGCAGCTGCACGAGCTTCCAGATTATCAGAGTCCCCACTTTTCACATCAGCAGCCCATATAGTCATACACTTTACTTCTTCACCTGCGCATTTTTTCAATACAGCTGCTTGATTTTCAATCTTCATTCTTACAGTCTGTTGCCACAACTGTTTTATCAGAGGAAGAGAGGCATCCAACTGTTGACGAAACCGTTCATTTTGTGTCGTGTTTCCATATAAAGGAAGCATTAATCCAACCGGCATACTCTTACTGTCGCAAGTTATGATAGCACAATTGTTTTCAAGTAACGCTTCTAATACTCCTGAAGTAATAGTTATCTGCTTATTATCCAGTACTACTACACCAAGATCCTCTATTGGTTTAGTTACCTCTGATTGTTGTTTGAAGCCATCAGGTAAGGTGTCATTTTTCACAACCTCCGGCAATTTGATTACCAACTGTGCATTCCTCAAAGATAAATAAACAGGATTACCGAAATAAAGCGTTTTTTTAATCATAGTATTCTACTTTTTAAATTATCTACTACTCACTATCCGCTTCAAAAGACAATTGGGGCGGTTTTTCTCCTTTTCCTAAATTTGCTAAGAAGTTTCGAAAAGATATATTGCTTCTTCCTAACTCCTTCTCTGCTTGCTCATGAACTACTCTAGTTACATTCCTCCACGATTTACAACTTGCTTACTTTTTTAGATGTATTCGACTACTCTTTTGAGAGGATTTCCACTGTAACATGTTCGCCAAACATTGTGAAGACGGATAACTATACCACACGTCTGACAATCCAACCCTTAGGATAACCTTCTGCTCATAGAGTTCTTTCATATACTCTTGGGCAAGCTCTGACTTCTCTATCTCTTGCACACGTTCATCCCTCACCTGAGCTAGTCAAAGTTTAAAGTGTACTATTTTAGAAGAAATAGACTGTATAATACGAAATAATCCTTTATATATACTGCTTGAATTTTGCTCTTTTTAACATCCTATACTATCATTTGAACCGAGGTATAAAGTGTACCTTGGTTCAATGATAAACCTCGTCCCGTGAACACATTCGCTTTATATACTGTTTAAGATTAACACTATCAGTCAACGCCTCCGCCACATCGACAATTGAAAATTACCATTGTTACTCTTCTTCATTCCACGTAAAATAGATTTTCTTATCTTGAAACAACTAATATTATTCATTACCCTATATTTTTAATACTCACCAATCGATACTATTTGCCCAATATGATCAACTCTAACTTTCACTATTTTATCTAACCCTTTTGAACTACGAAAATCAGTCCATGTTATACCTTTTAGAGTTGAACTTGTATCTTTAATAGTAGTTTCCAAATGATGTCTAAAAACATAGTTTTTATAGGCAAACTTTTGTACCCTAAACAAATTAGGACTTATCAATGCATAATTCTCCGGATTCAACAAATCTACCTCTTTGGGATTGAATCCTGTCTTATCATTGGGAAATACAAAATATTCATTTTGCTTCATACTAAACAGAAACTGCCATCCTTCACTTCTTCTATAATCCTTATCTATAATAGGTTGACCAAGGTTTGCCCGTGTCACCGCATCAAAGAAAGAAACCACTACTTCATCAAGTTCATACTTCGGATTACCTTCTTCATCAAGTACTACCTGTCCCACCTTGTCCAAGACAGGCTTTTTATAGATAGCCACATGATGATTGTTACCAGTATTCACAAAATCCACTGGGATTTTTCTTCCTTCTTTGCCCAAAATCAAGTTACCATCTTTATCTTTCTTTTCATGCAGCGATTGAGCATTGCTAATGCCTCGAATACTCACGCGTTTAATCGATATTCCTTTAGCTTCATTCAGCCATATTGGATTTTCATCCAAGTTGACGAATGCCTTTTTGGCATCTCCACCATACTCTTTTAGCCTTTTTTCCAAGACACTACGAATTTTCACATCTACCACCTTATCTATACTTAAATTGGGATCAATCGGTTTTCGTATAGTATAAACAGTTTCAAACTCTACCGTCTGTACTTTTTCTGGAACCATCTCCGTTTGGTTCTCATCAAGATAGAGCGGATTCTTTTCCAATGTATTTTTACCAGTAAATGCTTTCTTTGGATCATTTCCAAAAGCCTCCAAACGTTTTAGTAAAGCATTCCGATAAGCAAGCTTACTTACAGTAGCAATCTTGGTAACATCAAAAGCAGCATTCACCTTTTCTATTTTCGTGGCATATTGCCGATGACTTCCATAAACAGTTTCTAAATGTAGCTGTCCTCGCGGTGTTTGTTGCAGTTTCCTGTTTTCACCATTTTTGTTCTTTGTACGGTTTACATTAGAAGTAATTACCTTATTTTTAGCCTTGATAGATACCAACAAGTTTTCCAAATGGCGTTTCGCCTCAGCGCGAAATTGCGCCAAAGGCATGGGAGCAAGAGCCTTTCCATTTTCAAAGTAACGAGCCTTTATACCTGTAATATTAGCATGTTCCTTGGAGGCGGGCATCCAGGCAGCATTCTTATTATTATAGAATTGAATAAATACATCTTTTGTGAAAGCTACCGTCAGAGCATCCACCGCATGATGCCGATGGTCATTTCTCTTAGTCCAGTCCGTTATTTTTTTGATCTTTCTCCCATCTTTGTCCTCAAACATCTCTACCATACCAAGCTTTTCATATTTAGGCAGATTCAATTCTTTCATAAGATCCACAAGTTGCCAATCCTCACGCAATTTATCAGTTATGGAACCAGTAGTAGCCACCACTCTGCGACTAATTTCATTCAACATAGCAAAAGCTTTCTTGGAGATATACTGCGTATTCCGCAAATCCCGATCGATAAATCCTTCCGGAATATCTTTCTCTTCCATTTTTAATTTCCTAAGCTTTGTCCTTTTATCCTTGAATAAGGTCTCGCAACGATTGAGAAACTTCTCTAAACCATCATTTCCATATTTCTCTTTTACAAAATCATAAGCCGTCTTATTACCTTTTTCTATATTGATAGCCCTGTATTCCAAAGTTTTATTAGACAGTGAATCATCGAAAAGGCGAGCTTGCGGAATGACATGTTCAATATCAATCTCTTTACTGAATATTTTTTCTCTCGGAATATACTCATTAGAATACAAAGTCTTATACCCGTTATCTTTTAATTCTTCATAGAGTTTATAACGTATAATATCATTACGGCTAACATTCATCATGCCAAATTCTGTTCGCAGTAACTGACGGATTTCATCATGTTCACGAGTATTTCGTGCTATGGATTTTGTTAATTCTTCTCGTTCTTTAGCATTTTTCTTTAGTTCACGGGCTAGTTCCACACGAATTTCATCAGGTTTACCATAGGTATCAATGAGTGTATTAATCAGATTAACCATTTGGTTCAAAATCTTTTCAACCACAGGGTTACGCAGGCTATTCTTGGGAAGAATTTCCAATTTGTCCTTCAATATCTTATTTTCTATTTCATCTTTGGTCAATGAGGATCTGGAATGACGATACCCCGCATAGTCACATGCAACGTCATATTGATTACCTTCTTTCAAATAAGGTAGTATCTTTTTAATAGCCTTTGCACTCAGACTTCCGTAATCTTCTTGAAATGACACATTAGCAAGTTCTACAGCATACTCTTTTTCCACGTCACAAAGTTGCATAATTTTCTCAAGCAGTTTACCATTCCCAGTCGGTGTATTATCCCCCTCAAAAGAATACAATAAATGCCAAAGTCTGAAATAAGACTGCCTCTCAAGTTCTTTATCCTCTTTACTCAAATCAATAGAAAGTAGTTCTGTATTCCATCCTAAATTAGTGAATATGGTTTCCAGCTTTTCTATAATCTCATCTGCAGATCTCTTAAAATCCACAGGTTCATAACCATACTTCTCAATCATCTTGCTATATGCTGAGAAAAGAGCAAATCCTGTATGATTACCATCAATCTGCTTAAAATTCAGATCCAGTTCCTGGTAATTTTCGAACAACAGTTTCAGAACCTCAGCCTTTTTCATACTCTCTTTTACAAAAAGTTCCTTAGCTAGCAACTCTTTTTCTTCCTGATACAAAAACCGTTTTCCTTCTACGAGCAAAGCATCTTCCGAGTTATCAAACAATATAGAAGATTTATCCGCTTTCTTGCGTTTACTCTGTTTATCCCACGCAAAAACTTCAATATCATTCAAGGTCTGCCATATTTTGAACTCTTGGAATAACGGATGCGAACGGGGAATCACTCGGCAACCCACTGTCTTATTTTTTTTTCTGCCATCCTCTTCTACTACAACTTCTCGCTTCTCAAATTCGCAGAAACTTATTAATCCTTTTTGACTCTTCAGACGACGTTGATAAAAAATAATGATGTCACGAATTTCTTTCTTTAGTTCCACAGTCAACTCCTCATGAAACTCAGCCTGCTTCTCCCATATCCTGTCAAATTCATCCAAATAATCTTGCCGATAGAACACTCGGTTGCGTAAACTTACATTAGGGTCTTTTTCCAACTCAGACATCAAATACTGTCCAACCGTCTGACGATTGAAGTAAAGCTGCTTACTACGATCGCTGATTGCCCCCAGATAACCACTAGAAGCACTTATCTGACCATTGATTTCTTGTAGTACAATAGCAACTATTTCCGGATTTAGTTGTTCAGAAAGAGCTTGTACACGCCAACGATAATTTTCCAATTTTAATTCATTCCCTTTGGTATCTCGTTTAAGACCGACAAGCTTATACTCCTTTACTCTTTCTTCTGTCCTTGCCTCTTTCTCATTCCAAACAGATTCTTTTTCTGACCAAACAAAGAACTTTGCTAGAATGGCCCAAGTCTGACTACGATTTTTACCTCTAACTTCTTCTTTCACTGCATCACAAAATAATTCCGGATTAAACTAGCTTTTGGAAGTTCCAAATCCTGTCAAACTCATTCTGTAAATCAGAACGATAAAAATCCGGTAGATTTTTTTTTCCAGCTTCAAGTATTTGTAGGCAGAGTTCCCCTGGGGTCAAGCCCTCTTCATAAAGTTTTCTAGCTACATCCATACCATCAATCAATACACCATCTTCACTTCCTTTGGCTTTTCGGCTACTTTTATAACCACGTTTCTTGTTAATCATCAGTAACACTCGAGCAAACTTCTCTAATGAAATTTCTTCAACTGCAGCTTTCGCTCTTAGACGATATGTTTCAAATGTTGTTTTATTACCATGTTCAGAAAGTAAAGTGCTATCTGTTATGAAACCGTGCTCTTTTAACACTTCAATGAGAGTGTCACGACGCAATTTATAACGTTGCAAATTACGACGCATACTTCTTTTAAGAGTTCTGTCAGCATTCGTGGTAATACTTTTTCCTTTTTCAAAATTCTGCATTTCATCCACAGTCAAAGGATTCACTCTTACACCAAGTTTGATAATAGACGATATTTCCTCAGTATTTTCAGCCTCATTGACCAATGCCCAACCAATGCTATTGCAACCTAAATCTAATCCTAATATTTTTTTCATGATATTATTTTGATGTTTTGTCAAATATAGTAAAAAACTTTCTATATTCTATTGCTTTTCCCAATTTATTTCATATATTTGTCAGACTAAAATGAAGCAAATCACAATAAGGATTATTCCGTTGTGAAAACATTAGGTTCCCTCGTCCTCAACGGGGGATTTTTTTTATCTTTGCATTCGCAAAAACAATTATCCAATGATAGACCAACCTACCATAGACAGAATTCTGGATGCCGCACAGATTGTAGACATTGTATCGGACTTCGTTACGTTGCGCAAGCGAGGTGTGAATTATGTAGGCTTGTGTCCGTTCCATGATGACAAGACGCCATCTTTTTATGTATCGCCTTCCAAAGGGTTGTGCAAATGCTTTTCCTGCGGTAAGGGTGGCAATGCGGTGCACTTCATTATGGAGCACGAGCAGATGAGCTACCCTGAAGCTCTGAAATATCTGGCAAAGAAATACGGTATCGAAATCAAGGAGCGCGAACTGTCCAGTGAAGAGAAGCTGATGCAGAGCGAACGTGAAAGTTTGTTCATTGTGAATAACTTTGCACGTGATTACTTCCAAAATATACTTAAAAACCATGTGGACGGACGTAGCATTGGTATGGCATACTTCCGCAATCGTGGTTTCCGGGATGACATCATCGAAAAGTTCCAGTTAGGCTATTGCACCGAAAGTCACGATGCCATGGCTCAGGAAGCCATCAGGAAGGGATTCAAGAAAGAATATCTTGTCAAGACAGGGCTTTGTTACGAAACGGACGATCACCGCTTGCGTGACCGCTTTTGGGGACGTGTTATTTTTCCAGTACACACACTTTCCGGTAAGGTGGTCGCTTTCGGCGGGCGCGTGCTTAGCAGTGCGACGAAGGGAGTCAAAGTTAAATATGTCAATTCTCCCGAATCGGAAATCTATCATAAGAGTAGTGAGTTGTATGGCATTTATTTTGCCAAACAGGCTATTGTGAAACAAGACCGTTGCTTCCTGGTGGAAGGATACACGGACGTTATTTCCATGCACCAGTCAGGTGTGGAGAATGTGGTAGCTTCTTCGGGTACGGCACTGACTCCGGGACAAATTAAGCTCATTCACCGCTTCACCAATAACATTACGGTACTCTATGACGGTGACGTGGCAGGTATCAAGGCTTCTCTCCGTGGTATCGACATGCTGCTGGAAGAAGGAATGAATATCAAAGTTTGCCTGCTTCCCGACGGGGAAGACCCGGACTCCTTCGCACGCAAGCACAACGCTACAGAATTCCAGAAATTCATACAAGATAATGAAACTGACTTTATACGTTTCAAAACCAATCTTCTGCTGGAAGATGCAGGAAAAGATCCTATCAAGCGTGCTGAGTTAATTGGTAATCTTGTACAAAGTATATCTATTATTCCTGAAGCAATTGTCCGCGATGTATATATTAAAGAATGTAGCCAACTGCTTCGTATAGAAGACAAGCTATTGGTTTCGGAAGTTGCCAAACGACGCGAAACGCAGGCTGAGAAGCAGGCGGAACAAAGAAACCGGGAAACAAGAAAGAATAATGCAGCCCGCGACGCTGCACAAGCACCGCTTCCCGACGGAATGCAACCACCCTACCCTGAAGACATACCTCCTTATCCCATGGATGGAGAAATGCCTGACGGTGGTGCACCGCTTCCACCGGAAGCTGCCGAATACGTATCTTATATCCCGCAGGAAGGAAAAGAAGGACAGGAATTCTACAAATACGAGCGCCTTATCCTGCAAATGGTAGTACGCTACGGAGAGAAAGTATTGTGCAACGTTCCCGATGAGGAAGGGAAAGAAATTCCCATCACGGTAACGGAATACGTAGTCAATGACTTGAAGGAGGATGAACTGGCTTTCCACAACCCGCTGCACAGGCAGATGTTGACAGAAGCAGCAGAGCATATACATAATGAAGGGTTCACCGCAGAACGGTATTTCCTGGCACATCCCGACCCTATTATCAGTAAGCTAAGTACAGAGTTGATTGCCGACCGCTACCAACTGAGTAAGTATCACTCCAAAGCCCAAAGGTTGGTGACCGATGAGGAACGCCTATTCGAATTGGTACCTACGCTCATGATTAATTTCAAGTTCGCCATCATCAGTGAAGAAATGAAACACATGATGTATGCCTTGCAAGACCCTGCCGTAGCCAATGATGAAGAACAATGCACCTCTATCATGAAACGCTACTCAGAACTGCGTGAGATCAAAAGTATTATGGCCAAACGGTTGGGAGACAGAGTTGTACTCGGTTAAATCACCTTACTCCTAATGAGAACGATAGCTCCCTCATACAGAAACGACAGCTTCCCCTAATGGGAACGACGGTCTCTCCTAAAGGGAACGCGCGTTTCCTTTAATGGGAACAACAGTTTTCCTTCATGGAACTGTAGTTTCCTTTCATGAAATAACGTACGGGACTGTTATGTGAATGAATTCTGACGAATGAGATTCATAAACTCTTCACGAGTCTTTGCCTGATTGAAAGCACCTGTAAAATCGGAAGTGGTCGTTATGGAATTTTGCTTTTCAACCCCACGCATCTGCATACACATGTGCTTGGCTTCCACAACCACCATTACACCCAGAGGATTCAGTGTTTCCTGGATGCATTCTTTAATCTGGAGCGTCATGCGTTCCTGCACCTGAAGGCGATGGGAAAAGATATCCACTACACGGGCAATCTTGCTCAGCCCTGTAATGTAACCGTTGGGGATATAAGCCACGTGTGCTTTTCCGTAGAATGGAAGCATGTGATGTTCACAAAGTGAGAAGAAATCAATGTCTTTCACAATCACCATCTGGCTGTATTCTTCCTTGAACTTGGCAGAGCGGAGCACTTCGTGCGGGTCCATGAAATAGCCTTTTGTCAAACTCAGCATAGCCTTTGCTACACGTTCGGGGGTTTTCAGTAGTCCTTCGCGTTCGGCATCTTCGCCCAATAAAGTTATAATACGCTGATAGTGTTCTTTCAGTTCATCCAGTGCAGGAGATACGATTTCTTCTTTTCCTAACATGAGTAAGTTTTTATAAGGGGATGTTTATCTGCTCTTTCACAATAGAAACTTCTTTGAATACGCCTGTAGCACGCAACTGGCGCATCATGGCATCTGCTTCTTCAATACTGCGGAAGTCTCCTACACGGCACAGCCAGCGGGGAGAGTTGAAAGAGGTATAAACAGAAAGTTCCGGGAAATATTCTTTGATTCGTGAGCCCACAGCGTGAGCTTCGTTCTTGGCTCTACTGGTATTGTTTCCGGCATACACCTGTACACGGAAACCCTGACTTTTAAGCACTCTGTTCTCCGTTCCGTTGGGGATATATTCCTGACCTATCAAGGCCTCGATGCGGGCATCCTGATGGATGGTTACCTTACCCTGTCCCGGCACATTGCGTTCCAAACTCTTCACAATGTTATTCTGCGCCGAAGCAAAAGCGGCGAAAGCAAAGCATGCAATTAAAAGTAAACCAAGCTTCTTCATAATGAATAATATAATAATAGACGATTGATAATATGATTATAGAGACTGATAACCGACAACCGGCACTTCACCGGTTATCAATTATCAGTCTTCCATTATCTATTAATTAAAAGCATCAATGATACCTTTGAAGTCCGCTACCTTCAGAGCTGCACCACCGATCAAGCCGCCATCAACGTCAGGATTAGCGAACAATTCCTTAGCGTTAGACGGTTTAGCGCTACCACCGTAAAGGATAGAGCAGTTATCAGCAACTTCCTTACCGTACTTGTCAGCAACTAATGAACGGATGAAAGCGTGGATTTCCTGAGCTTGGTCGGGAGTAGCTGTTTTACCTGTACCGATAGCCCAAACCGGTTCGTAAGCCAATACGATCTTAGAGAAATCTTCAGCAGACAGAGAGAATACAGAAGCCAACTGAGCGGCAACTACTTCATTCTGCTTGTTAGCTTCGCGTTCTTCCAGCACTTCACCGATACAGAAGATCGGAGTCAGACCGTTAGCCAAAGCCAATTTTACTTTTTCTTCCAGGATGGTAACTGTTTCGCCATAGTAAGCACGACGTTCTGAGTGACCCAGGATTACATATTTAGCGCCTGTAGAAGCAACCATAGCAGCTGAAACTTCACCAGTGTAAGCACCTGATTCTTTATCAGCACAGTTTTCAGCACCTACGCCAATCTTAGCGGGGTCTACCAGCGGAGTAACCGATGCCAGGTGGATAAAAGGAGTACAGATGATTACATCACAGTTAGGCTTTTCGTTAGCCAGTACTTCATTCAGTTCTTTTGCAAGAGCAATACCCTCCTGAAGGGTTTTGTTCATTTTCCAGTTTCCTGCAACAATGTTTTTTCTCATTTTGTTTTTTATTTATTAAAAGGGTTAATGTATTTTTGATTTATAATTTGTGATTTATGGCTGAGGGAGCTCTTGCTTATCACTTATCACTCCATCGCTAATCACTTTATTTTTCGCTCTCTTCCTTTCCCTGCGCTTCACAACCAGGATGTCCACGCCGATAACCATCAGCAACGGAATGATAAACCACAAAAGAACGTAACCAATCGTGCGCAAATCACTTTCTTGTTTCTGCTGACCGAGTTCCAGTTTATCCAGACTATCCGTCAGCACGTATTCATCCGGCAAGCTGTTATCACTCCACTTATTCAGAATGACACCATCCTTTATCAGCATCAGTCCGGGATTGGAACGAATAATGGTCTTCAAAGTGATGTCGTCCATCTGGCAGAAAGGATATTCTGCACCGGTCTTGTCACGCCACAACTCTATTTGTTCCTCCGGCGAAGAAGTCAGGGCATAAAAGCCGTACCCATGCTCCACACTATAATCATAGATCTCGTTAATAAGGTCTATATTGCTATCGTCAGCATTTTCAATACGATGAGCTACTAACAGGAATGTATATCCCTTATCTGATAAAATGCTATCGGTCAGATCCTCTCCGGTTTCCAGACTTACAATAGAAAAGTCGTGAATCGGAGGCTCGTATCCTTTTTCCTTCAACACCGTACGTGTTTCAACAAACGTCCATGTGCTATCCGGATAATTATCCAGTGTAAATTCCTGCTTTTTTCCGTCCTTCTCCAGAATGAACTTGCTCTCAAACACACTGGGTTTTGCTCCTTCGGGTATTTCCATGCCTTCTTTGATATTTTTTCCGATCTTGTAAGGACGGAAATCCAGGATAGGCAGATTGTCCAGACAATAGAACGAAAGCACAAATACGAAAAAGAACGTATACATAGAAACCATCCATGCCATCTTTGCCGTAATAAAGCGGATGATTTGTTTTCCACCTTTGAAGACAGATACGGCTGCAATAAACAATACCACATTCTTACCGAACGTTTCCCAATTTGTCAACACCCATGCATCACCGAAACAACCACAATCGGACACCGGATTCGCTAACGCCAGATACAGTGTCAGCGGTGTCATCACGATCATCAGCAACAATGCCAGAGTCGTAGCAAACCGCCGCCGTATACCGAAGAACAGGAATACTCCCACGGAAAATTCCAACGCCGACAATACGATGGCAAACAGTAGCTGCAAATATGTAGGAAACCACGCGATCATTCCGAAAGCCGTCAGATAATCCTGAATCTTATAAAAAGAGCCTAACGGATCGACTGCCTTCACAAAGCCGGAAAAGATGAATACTGCCGCCAATAAAAAACGGCAAACATTCACCCAGCTCTTCCAGATTATATGTTTCTGTTTAGTCTCCAAATTCAATCTTAATCAAACCGAATACGGAATAATTAATCATGTCCATATAATTAGCATCCACTCCTTCCGAAACCAAAGTCTGTCCTGACAGGCTTTCAATCTGTTTCGTACGGTAGATTTTCATCAATATCAGATCAGTGTATGAACTGACACGCATGCTGCGCCATGCCTCATCGTAATCATGATTCTTAGCAAGCATCAGATCCAATGAAGTTTTAGCATATTTGTCATACAACGCCATTGCTTCTTCATTCGTGATATCGGCTGATTCCGCATATCCCAGTTCCAGCTGTATCAATCCGACAATGCCATAGTTGACTATCGCAATGAACTCGGAACGTATTCCTTCGTCCACCAACGTCACTCCTTTGGTTTCAATACTCCTGATACGATTGGCTTTAATGAATATCTGGTCAGTCACGGAAGCCGGACGGAGAATACGCCATGCCGGACCGTAATCATGTAGTTTCTTGGAGAACAAATCACGACAGATGGCAATGACATGCTCAAATTGTTGTTTGGTATCTTTCATTTCCTTACAAATTGGTTGCAAAGGTAGGAATAATTAAAGAAAAAAGAAAAGAGGGCACTCTAAATTATATTAAAGTGCCCTCTTCTTTATGGGTTTATTGATATCTTACGAACAACGTAATACCTGTCCCGGACGTAAGATTGTTTTCCGTGTAATGCGATTCAACTGACAGAGCTTGTCAATAGATACTCCCTGACGGGATGCAATCTTAGACAATGTATCGCCACTCTTCACTTTATAGAACAAACCTTCACCGGAAGCCATGCTGCGAGCAGTTCCTTTTGAAGTCTTGGTCTTAGTAAAAGTATAATGATCAGCAACAACGTCTTGCTTTTCAAAGTCAAACATTAAAGCGGGGTCGATAGGAATTCCCAGGAAACGGGTTTCAAAGTGAAGATGCGAACCGGTAGAACGTCCCGTATTGCCACCTAAAGCGATAGGTTCTCCGGCTTTAACCAATTGATTAATTTCTACGATCTGTTTGGACAAGTGTCCGTAAACAGTTTCCAGTCCATTGTCATGACGAATAACGATATACTTACCATAGCCACGGCGTCCCTGATTCTTTACTACGCGTACTTTACCATCGAAAGCAGCTCGAATCGTATCACCGATGAATACTTTAACATCCAAGCCATAGTGCATTCTGCGTCTTCTGGGGCGATAACCGAATACATCGGTAATCTTCGTATGCGTGGTAGGCATACAGAAACCTGTCAGGTCCACTTTATAACTTTCAGGAACGATAGCATCGCCATAAGCTTGTACATACTCATTGTTCCAAGTCGGATATAGACTTAGACCTGGATAAGCAGATTGTTCAGCACGTATCTGTTTCTGTAAAGCCAACGAGTCAACGCTCTTTAGTTTCCTGTCGATGGGGGCTTGTCGGGCAATCAAATCCTGAGAAAAAGAATTCAGGCTGACCATTGCCGTCGCAGCTATTAGGATCGTTTTAATGCAATTGAAATTCATTCCGTTTCGTCATTCTTTTAAAAAATTCTCCCAAAGGTAGTATTTCTTCTCTAAATGAAAAGGCTGTTCTTAACTATTTTTTCGGTAAGGGACTAAAAGGTACATATTAAACCACCTCCTAACTCCCTGTATATCGGCAAGATAAGACCTTATATGTTTTACAACATAAAAATGCAAATAAAGTGTATGTTTAACCGTTATTCAACTAATGGAAGCCCAGTTAACGTTAGTTTTCCGAAGTGCCTTTAGCTGGCGCCACAGGATTTCATTCTCCGGACGAATACCGGTAGGATCAGCATCCACCACTTCTTCAGCAACATTGCGCACATATTGCAGTAGCTGTCCGTCACGTGCTATATCGGCAATTTTCAGGTCGAAGGCAATACCACTTTGCTGTGTGCCTTCCAAATCACCGGGACCTCGTAGCTTCAGATCGGCTTCAGCTATTTCAAAGCCGTCATTTGTCCGTACCATAATTTCCAGGCGCTTGCGGGTTTCCTCGACCAACTTATATCCGGTCACTAAAATACAATAAGACTGTTCTGCTCCACGACCTACACGACCACGCAACTGATGGAGCTGTGACAAACCGAAGCGCTCTGCATTCTCAATAATCATCACGGAAGCATTCGGTACATTTACGCCTACCTCAATCACAGTAGTCGCTACCATTATCTGTGCTTCGCCCGAAACAAAAAGCTGCATCTGCGCATCCTTCTCAGCCGCTTTCATCTTGCCATGTACTTTGCAGACTTTACAATCCGGAAATTCCTCACAAATATGAAGGTAGCCTTCTTCCAGGTTCTTCAAGTCGATTTTCTCACTTTCCTTAATCAAAGGATATACAATATATACCTGTCTGCCCTCTGCAATCTGCCTATGGACGGATTGGTACAAGCTTACACGGTGCGCATCATATTTATGAATGGTCACAATAGGTTTACGTCCCGGCGGCAGTTCATCAATGACGGAAACATCGAGATCACCGTATAATGTCATGGCCAGCGTACGCGGAATAGGGGTAGCTGTCATGACTAGCACATGGGGGGGCTGTGCATTCTTAGTCCATAAACGTGCGCGTTGTGCCACACCGAAACGGTGTTGTTCATCTATCACGACCAGACCCAGTGAAGAGAAATTCACGGTATCTTCTATCACGGCATGCGTACCGATCAGTATTCGTACATCTCCTGTCAACAGACCGGTGAGAATGGCTTCCCGCTTTTTTCCTTTCACAGAACCGGTTAGCAATTCCACGCGTATATCCATTCCGTACAACAACTCGCGGATTGTTTCAAAATGCTGGTTAGCCAGAATCTCGGTAGGCGCCATCATACAAGCCTGGTAACCGTTATCCAACGCTATCAGCATACTCATCAGTGCCACCAACGTTTTTCCACTACCTACATCCCCTTGCAACAGACGGTTCATTTGCTTACCGCTCCCCACATCCCGGCGTATTTCTTTCAGTACACGCTTCTGGGCGCCGGTCAGTTCGAAAGGCAGATTCTTGGCATAGAAAGTATTGAATATCTCTCCTACCGTTTCAAATACATATCCACGATATTTCCGTTGCCTGTCTTTGGCATAGCGGAGAATATTCAACTGTACATAAAAAAGTTCTTCAAACTTCAAGCGATATTGCGCTTTACGAAGCAATTCCGGATTTGCCGGAAAATGAATATTCATCAAAGCTTCCGTCAGCGGCATCAAATGATGTTCTGTCAATATAGCGGGAGAAAGCGTTTCGGGCAGCGGTTCGCGGAGTTGCTGCACTACGGCGCTCATCATCTTCTCTATTGCATGAGAATTGAGGGAACTCCGCTTCATTTTCTCCGTTGTATTATAATAAGGTTGCAATCCCATTGTCGAGAGCTTCAGTTCCGAAGCATTATCGATATCCGGATGAGCAATGTTAATCCGTCCGTTGAAGACGCTGGGTTTACCAAATACAATATATTCCTGATGTACCTTATACTTACCGACGAGAAATTTAATTCCCTGAAACCAGACTAAATCCACAATCCCCGTACCATCCGAGAAATGGGCAATCAGACGGCGCTGCCTACCTTCTCCAATCGTCTCAAAGCCCAGGATTTCGCCTTTCAACTGGATATAAGGCATCGTACCGTCTATCTCATGGATATAATAGATACGGCTACGGTCTACATATTTATAGGGGAAATAATACAATAAGTCGTGAAGGGAATAGATATTCAATTCCTTATTGAGTACTGAGGCACGTTGCGGCCCTACACCCGACAGGTATTTTATGTCACGAGAAGCTAAATCAAACATGAATCCAACAAAGCAGCGGCTATTTTCAAATCAAAGGGAGTCGTAATTTTAATGTTTTCCCGATTACCTGCCGCGAGGTATACAGATACTCCCATCGCTTCCACTACCGAAGCGTCGTCCGTAAAGAAAGAAGTATAAGGTTGTTCATAGGCCTGTTTCAGTAAATCGGCATCAAACACCTGGGGAGTCTGTACCAATTTATACTCATCCCGGCTGACGGTCACGCTTTCTTCTCCTTTAAGATGGCGTACAGTCTCCACCACATCTATCACGGGAATCACCGCCTTTTTTTCGGCAGCCAATTCATAACAACGGGCTATGACTTCCTGGGAAACAAACGGGCGTACCCCATCATGGACACCAACCAATCCCGGAGTAGTAACATAAGCCAATCCATTCTTTACCGAATGGAAGCGAGTTTCACCTCCGTCCGCCACTGTATGCGGCAAAGAAAAAGAATGCTCCGCACATAGCTCTGTCCAATAAGACTGCTGGCTATGCGGGAGCACTAATATTATATGTATCTCCGGATTGTAGGCATAAAAGGCTTCCAAAGTACGCATCAAAACAGGTTTTCCACCTATAGGCAGAAACTGTTTGGGAAGTTCGCCTCCCATGCGCAACCCTTTACCACCGGCAACTATCAGAGCATACTCCATCAATTAAAAATTAAAAATGAAAGTTAGATGACGCACATTGCCTCTTTCAATTCCTGTACCTTCTCTTTTCCGAGCATCATATCTACAACCGTCAGAGCAAATTCCATCGCAGCACCCGGTCCTTTTCCGGTAATGATGTTACCGTCTCTTTCCACCGGAGCACCTGTACATTCAGCACCTTCCAGGTATTGCTCGAAGCCGGGATAGCAAGTTGCCTTGCGGCCTTTCAGCAAGCCAAGCTTACCCAATATCATAGGAGCGGCACAAATGGCAGCAATCGGTTTATTCTTTTCAGCAAAATCCAAGACCAGTTTCCGAAGTTCCGGGCACTTCTCCAAAGTAGCAGCTCCGGGCATTCCACCGGGTAAAAGAACTAAATCTGCGTCATAGAAATCACAGTTCACTACATTCTTATCGCAAAGCACCGGTACATCATGTGCACCTGTTACTATCTCATCGGGAGTCACCGTTATCATTTCCACGTTCAGCCCTGCACGTCTCATTACATCCACAGAGGTGAAAGCTTCCACTTCTTCAAATCCGTCTGCAAAAAAAACATAAACTGTACCCATAATTGTTCTCCTTATTATTTTAGTTTAAAGTAATATGTTATCGTTCCTGTCTGGTTATTCAAACCGCTTACAGCATTGAAACGCGCTTTCTTAGCAGCATCTTCAGCCGCCTTCCGCAAGGCAGAATTAATGGTATTGGTCTTCCGGTCAATACTGGTAGCAATAACATGTCCTGCCGGATTTACAGTAATAGAAACCACCACAATCCCTTCATCCTGCACATTATATGCCGGACGCGGCAAACCACCTTGTCCTATAGAACGTCCGCCGAGGTCAAAAGTTCCATAACCTCCCGTTCCGCTCGACGCACCTTCCGGCGCATTTCCGGTGGGACTTCCCTGGATACCTGTTCCCTCAGTCGTACCTTTGCTTCCCATTTGTGCTCCTTTTCCGAAGGCACCTGCCACCCTCTTACGGGCAGCCTCTTCCGCCTCCCTGCGTTCCCGCTCGGCTTTAGCTTCCGCCAACTTCCGGGCTTCTTCCGCTTTCTCGGCTTCCGTCTTCTCCGGTTTTTCCGGCTTCTTCTTTACTTCTTCCTTTTTAGGTTCCGCTTTAGGCTTGATAACAACGGTTTCTTCATCCTCCTGGGTAAGCATCTCCTGTTCTACCGTCTCCTGCACTTTAGGGGCAACGGTCTCAGGCATCACATCCACTTTCACCAGGGAGGGATCAGCACTTCCAAATGCATTGGGCACTTCACCCAGCATTACCGGCATACCGTCTTCATCCTGCTGCTCCGGCAAAGCGAAGCCAACCAGTATCAACAGGAGAATGAACGCTACATGTACCAGCAGCGCACCTACCATTCCTATATATTTGCCTTTCTTCTTCGGATCCACCATTGCCATTTACTATTTAACCATTTACAATGTACAATTTACCCATCGTACATTTATTTCCCTTCAGGCGGGCGTGTAGCCAGCACCATCTTGAACTTATTCTCATTGGCAATATTCAGCACTTTCACGATTTCCCTGTAAGGCACAGCTTCATCAGCATAAAGCGCCACATACATTTCCGGTTCTTTCGCAGCGCACGATTGCAGGAAAGGAGTCAATTCTTCCAAAGAAATCGCCTGCTCCTTATCATTTCCAAACGCCGCATAAAAATTCAGATCCTTATCTATAATCACTCGCGTCAAGGGCTTAGCCGACGTCTGCTGTTTTCCCTGCGGAAGCAACACCTTGATAGCGTTCGGCGAAACAACCGTAGACGTGATCATAAAAAAGATCAGCAACAGAAAGATGACGTCCGTCATGGATGCCATACTGAAATTGGGCGATATTTTAGCTCTACGTTGTAGCACGCTTTAATTTTTAATTATTAGTTATTAATTGATTATGCGGGTTCATTCAAGAGGTCCATGAATGCCATCGTTTTAGCCTCCATCTTATTCACCACGCCGTCTACCAGAGTCACGAGGTAGTTATAGGCAAACATCGCAATAATACCCACGATCAAACCACCTACCGTAGTGATCATAGCCTCGTAGATACCGCCCGAAAGCAATGTGATATCGATGTTGTTACCCGCATTAGCCATTTCGTAGAAAGCACGCACCATACCGGTCACCGTACCGAGGAAACCAATCATCGGCGCACCTCCGGAGATGGTTGCCATAATCGTCAATCCTTTTTCCAGTTTCGCTACCTCAATGTTTCCCACATTCTCAATCGCAGCCTGCACATCATTCACCGGACGTCCCAAACGGCTGATACCTTTCTCAATCATACGGGCAGCCGGAGTATTTACGCTGCGGCAATAAGCTATGGCGGCTTTTATTTCTCCATCCAGGATATAATCCTTTATCTTATCCATGAACATCGGGTCCTCTTTGCCGGCTTTCCTAATCACATAGTTGCGTTCGAACAAGATGTAGAAACAAAGGATGGACAGCAATCCAAGAACGATCATAATCCAACCACCCTTGACAGCCATGCTCCATAAGTTCATCTCTTCAGGACCAGCTACCGGAGTTAATACCGGATTGGCGCCCGCAATAGAATCGGTCAGCGCCGGAGCCACTTGGGCTAATAACAACATTGCATTCATCAACGAAGACAGTTTTTATATTCCTGAATGGTACGTTCCAATCCCAGATACAGAGCATCGCTTATCAGCGAGTGTCCGATAGAGACTTCATCCATCCATGGAATGTTTTGATATAAATAATTCAGATTCACCAAACTCAGGTCATGTCCGGCATTCAGACCCAGCCCCAGACTACGTGCCACTTTGGCGGCTTCTACAAAAGGCGCAACGGCTGCTTCCTTATTCTGCGGATAAGCGGTCGCATAGGGTTCGGTATAGAGTTCCACCCGGTCGGCACCAGCTTTGGCAGCATACTCTATCATCTCCGCATCCGCCGATACAAATACAGAAGTACGGATGCCTGCATCATTAAAGGTTTCGAGTACTTCGGTCAGAAATTCCAGATTCTGCTTGGTATCCCAGCCTGCATTAGAAGTCAGCTGAGTCGGACTATCCGGAACCAGAGTCACCTGATGCGGTTTCACTTTCAATACCAGATCAATAAATTCGGGGGCAGGATATCCTTCGATATTAAATTCAGTACGAAGCAACGGGCGAAGATCATACACATCCCTTTGGCGTATATGACGTTCATCAGGGCGTGGATGTACGGTAATTCCTTCCGCACCAAAGCTTTCACAATCCAGTGCTACTTTCACCACATTAGGGACATCCCCTCCACGCGCATTACGCAACGTCGCAATCTTGTTTATGTTTACACTTAATCTAGTCATAATTCGGATCATAGTTTGCCGCAAATGTACAAATAATAGCGATACATTGGCAGCGTTCTGAGAAAAAAACGCCATATTTGCATTTCATTAAGAAAGTACAGACGATGAAATTTGCCATATTTGGAAATACTTACCAAGCAAAAAAATCAACACATGCGGAAACTTTATTCCGTTTGTTGGAGCGGCGTAATGCCCAGCTTTGCATTTGCAGGGAGTTCTATAACTTCCTGACTTCCGACCTGCACATGACTATCGCTTCCGCCGAACTCTTTGACGGAGACGATTTTACAGCAGATATGGTCATCAGTATCGGGGGCGATGGTACGTTCCTGAAAGCAGCCAGTCGGGTAGGCAAAAAGAATATTCCCATTCTGGGTATCAATACCGGCCGCCTCGGCTTCCTGGCAGACATTTCTCCGGAAGAGATGGAAGAGACTTTCGATGAGATTTATAATAACCACTATAAGGTGGAAGAACGTAGCGTGTTGCAATTATATTGTGATGACAAAAAATTGATGGAATCGCCTTATGCACTCAATGAAATTGCTGTATTGAAACGTGATAGTTCTTCAATGATCAGCATTCATACTGCTATCAACGGTGCCCATCTCACCACTTATCAGGCTGACGGGTTGGTGGTATCCACCCCTACCGGTTCCACGGCTTATTCACTGAGTGTCGGTGGTCCGGTTATCGTGCCCCATAGCAAAACGATTGCTATCACTCCGGTGGCTCCGCATAGTTTGAATGTCCGCCCTATCGTTATTTGTGATGATTGGGAAATCACTCTTGACGTAGAAAGCCGTAGCCACAGTTTCCTGGTTGCCATCGACGGTCGTAGTGAATCCTGCAAAGAAACAACCCGTCTGCGAATCTCACGGGCTGATTATAGCATTAAGGTAATCAAACGCTTCAACCATGTTTTCTTTGATACGCTTCGCAATAAATTGATGTGGGGAGCGGATGTAAGATAAAAAAGAGCCGCTATCCGAACTTCAACTTCTCGGATAACGGCTTCTCTTCGTCTATCAACTATACTTAAAATGTCATAGCCTGCCCTCCAATCACACCTGCGATGGCAGTAGCAACGGCAATAATCACTTTAAAAATCACCTTCCAATTCGTTTTCTTCATAGCGATTCTTTTGATTTTCATTCTCAACTTTTACTTTTCAGCTCTCCTTATCCGAGTGGATTCTCATCCAGTCCTCCATCGCCCGAGTTATCTCCCGATCCACCGTCCGAGCCGCCTCCCGCAGGAACGTTTGATAGACCTTTCAGATAATCGTCCAAACTGACCAGATCCAACTTTTCACCGGCACGCGTAGCAGTCTTGGTTATCTTCAACTCTTTATTGGCTTGAAAAAATATGCGAACGCTGTCCACGCTCTTGGCAGTCACATCTTCTGCCTTTTCCTCTCCTTTCGACTTAGCAGCCAGCAAAAACACACCCAACCCGGCAATATTCACTGTCTTACCTTCCAACAACTGCTCTTTCAATTTCTCCACAAAGTTCTGCATGGTACTCTTGATATCACCAATAGAGAGTGAAGAACGATCCTGCATCTTCTGCGCAATAAATGCCAAATCTACAGTCTGTCCTAAAGTTATTAACTGCGGAAAATACTTTTTGGGAGAATTCTCAACCCGAGGGTCGGACGGTCTCTCCACCGTTCTAAAAATTACACTCATACTTTTTTCATTTAGAGATTTAAATTCTGTTTTAATTCACTCGTTGTGTTGATCAACGATACAAAGGTGAGGATAAAATCTCAAATGAGAAGAAGAAAAAAGCATGTCAGCGACGGTTTTTCTGAGAAAAGTTATAAACACATATAGAACAACGACTTATACGTTCATTCATTTTCCTATTCCATTCACTAATACATCCGGCGCCAGATACATAACGTAACTTAATTTTTCATCATCAGCAAAATTAATCAACGAAGGATAAGCCTAATGAGAGTGAAAGAACTTCTATCACACGTACCCGTTCCATCAAAGATTCTTCGATATTTTGAAGGATATCCAGACTTGAACTACCGGAACAAAGAATACGCAAATTACCAAATTTATCAGTCAACAGTTTCAACATAGTAGAAATTCCCTATATAAACTGAAATTCATCAAGCAGTAGCAAGCCATTTAATTCTGCATTCAGACAAATTTTCAGAATTCTCTCTTTATAACTACCTCTTGCTATCATAACAGATTCTTTTCCTGTGAAAAATAGTGTTTTTTTGCGCATTGCCCAAAAATCCATTAATAAACTTTTCTATAGCTGTCGGACTTAAATCTATACATTCCCGTTTCTTTAGAAATTCTTCCAAGCACAATCCATTTATTAATATTATTGTCAATCGCCCATTTCGTATAATCACGCTGTATCAAAAACGGATTTATCCTAACCTTGGGAGTTGTATTCCATAATTTATCGGGTATCAGCGCATTTGCAGCATATTGATTTGCTTCCTTTTCTTCCGGAGATTCCTCATACCCTTCTATACTAATTCTTGAATCGTCACCACCGTTTAAGTGCAAGTCAATATGTCCTAATTCATGCAACGCATCAAAAGCTAAATGGTCAATCATATTATACCGCATTGTGAGAACAATAGATGGAATACCATTATCCATAAAAGAAAAGCCGTCAACAGATGCTTTTTCAACTTTCTGAACGATATTGAATTTTATGCCATAATTTGAAAATATCCCCTGTACCCTTTTTACAGTATCCTTGTTTTCATTAAATACAGACTTCAACTCAGAAATCAATTCCTCGGTTTTATTCTTATCATAAGTCCCTTTGACCTCAGTCTTACCCGACTGATATTTTGCAAGTAAAACCCATGTCATAAGCATCCTATCATCCAGTCCTGTTTTTAACGACTTTTTAAACCTACACGCCGCCAATTGTAATTCCGCCGGTTCCGGTAAGTCCAACATAGCTTTTAATTCATTTAGAAAATCCACAAAAGGTCTCTCAAGATTAATCAACAGCCTTTCCGCTATAGTTTTAACATCAAAAGAAAGGTTGTAATCATCTATCATATTTTTTGCTTCTATTGCCTTCAATTCACGCTTTTCTATAGCTTTGGTGTCATAATCATACTGCGTCTGAAGATTCACCCATGAAATAGAAGGTATTCCTAGTACAGCTTCAAATTTATCGGCAATCATCATCGTCACACTTCTTTTCCCTTTAATAATTTCACTAATATGGGAGGGTTGCATATCAACAGACTTTGCGAAGTTCTTTTGAGAAATCCCTCGTTCTATCAATTCATTCTTTAAAATTCGCCCCGGATGAGTTGCCATAAACGGCACTCTCCTTTCATTTTTTTCTTCCATAATGCGTTTCATTTAATTCAATTATGGTTATTCTGATTCCATTTTCATATTCTGCAAATAATAGACGCTCAACCCTTCCATTCATTATTCTAACAGAACTTAGACCTATATGTTTCAGCACTTCATAATGCAAGAAGCTATAGGGTTGCAAATCCTTGACACAACTTACTGCATTCATATAGTTGTACACATCAACCAAGGCTTTCATAAATACCTTATCCTTAGAGAGCTTTTTATATTTACGATTCTTTCCTGTAAAAATAAGTTCCTCTAAGTCTTTATCATCGAAAGATATTTCCATCGGTTTATTCTTAATTTCTAGCACAAAAATACAGAAATAATTCCATGTTTTTGGGAATTATTTCTACTTTATCTTATTTTTAACATTTAATAAATTACCGCTAAGTTAAAGACTTAGAGACTTTTCAAACTTTACTATATACTTCTTATGGACTTAACTATAACCGCACACAACGGGAACTTGAACGGATGCTTACATTTCTATAGTCCATTATTATCAAAACAGCCGGAACCACTCCTTTTATAGAGCAATCCCGGCTGCCGCCTAAAACAAAGTAACCGCTGTTACCTGTCATTTTTCTTCTCTTCAACCTTCTTCTTACGGACCATTGAGGGAGCTCCTAGTTCTTCTCTTTCCAACACTTCCAGCCATCCGCTTTGCTCCAACTCAAACAGAGCAGGATATACCCTTAATTTATCGGCACCGGAGTGCAAAATGATATCATCCACCGAAACTCCATTAGCAAACGTCCCTATATAGTCAATGATACGCTGCGTATCTATTTCTTTATAATTCATATCAATAAGCATTCTTTTCTCCACGGAACATATTCACCACTGTCATCACCATAATACGAAGGTCCAGCAAGAAAGTCCAATTCTCAATGTACCAAAGATCACGTTTCACACGTCCTTCCATCTGAGATACCTTTTTAGTCTCTCCGCGAAAGCCTGTCACTTGTGCCCAGCCCGTAATGCCGGGTTTCACCAAATGACGCATCATATATTTATCCACCAGCTGGGAATATTCTTCTGTATGCTTCAACATATGGGGACGAGGACCTACAAGAGACATTTCCCCTTTAAAGACATTGATAAATTGGGGCATCTCATCCAGATTACTCTTTCTTAAGAAGTTACCGAATTTTGTCTTGCGCGGATCATTCTTCGTAGCCTGAATCTTATCAGAATCCTTGTTCACTTTCATCGAGCGGAACTTATAACACTGAAAGATCTCCCCATTTTCACCGTTACGGTCCTGCTTGAAAAAGATAGGTCCCGGAGAAGTGATTTTAATGATCGTTCCCACAACAATATATAATATCGGAAAGACAGTTATCAGAAACAAAGAAGAACATAGTAAATCAAAACACCTTTTCATCCAACGGTTCATAGGTTTCTGCAAAGGCTCACATCGAATAGACAGCACAGGCACATCCCCCAGTAAAGTCAACTGCAACTGCCGTTTCACATAATTGCGAAGAGAAGGTACACTATAAAAGCGGATCAGATTATTTTCACAATAACGAATAATAGATAAAATATCATCCTTGTACACAGCAGAAAGACCACAATATAATTCCTGAACTTCATTCTCAGAAAGCCATTCCTTCAACCTTTGCATTTCTGCTCGACAGAAAGATTCAGACAATGTGTCTCCCTCTACCCCATCCTTCGCAAAAAAGACTTTCTTTACTCTATACCCATAAGTCACATCACTTAGTACCTGATAAAGTTCGGCCATATTATCACCTCCACCTACCAATACAACCGTGCGTACATTTTTTCCATGTTTGCGAACAAGTTTCACTATATGTCTTAGAGTCAATCTCCAGCCGACGAGTAAAGGCAGGAACAACAGATAAAAAGACAAAAGATAAATACGGGAAAAATTTCCAACTTTTATTAAAGCCAGCGCTGTTAAAAACACTACGATATGCAAAGTCACAGTTCCTAGCAAACGACCTACAATTTGTTCAGGACGAACAATCCGATAATGCAAAATCACTTTAAAAATTGAAATACAAGGCACGTAACACAGATTTGACATTACCAGATAGGTTTTAAATGGAAAAGCAACAGCCGGCACATTTACCATTTTCAATAGAAAATATACTGCCAGCATCGAGAAGTTTAACAGCAGAAAGTCACCAAATATGGCGACGTCGCGGATAGATTCTGCCCGATCAGAAGTCAGCGGTTTCATAGTAAGTACGTTTTTATTAAGAAAGTGAGGATATTATCCTACGTTAGTTTTATACGGTCTTTACGTGTTGCTTAATTGCCTGATGATTATTCATCATTTGTATAAATTTGTATTGTAATCAAAGGGAGAATCATATTCAGCCAACAGAGGATGCTTCAAATCTTTTTCACTCAGAATAACCTTGTTGGTCGGTATTCGCCAATCAATGCCCAAACTTCCATCAATCAGCTGAATACCACCATCCGCCTGAGGAGCATAAAAATTATCACACTTGTACTGGAAAACGGCTATTTCCGTGAGTACAGAAAAGCCATGTGCAAAGCCACGAGGTATAAAAAACTGACGATGATTATCCTCAGATAATTCCACAGCCACATGCTGCCCGTAGGTCGGACTTCCTTTGCGGATATCCACTGCTACATCCAAAACTGCGCCTTTTACACATCGTACCAATTTACTCTGAGTGTAAGGCATCTTCTGAAAATGAAGCCCGCGCATCACACCATAACTGGACATACTCTCATTATCTTGTACAAAGTTTATGGGCATAACTTTCTCATCAAATTCTAGTTGTGAGAATGATTCGAAAAAATAGCCTCTCTCGTCACAAAAAATACGGGGTTCAATAATCACCACACCGTCTATCTCTGTTTTTATTATTTCCATTCTTCTATATTCATTTCAAGAGTTCACCTTTTTTCTGGCATATTCAAACTCTGCAATCCCTCCAGATACCACTGATACAACCGATGAATACCTTCATCAATCTCTACCTTGTGATGCCATCCCAAATTATGTAACTTCGTTACGTCTGTCAATTTCCGTAATGTTCCATCAGGCTTCGAAGTATCCCAGCAAAGCTCTCCCTTGAAACCAATCTCACGTATGACTTTACCGGCAACATCTTTTATACTCAATTCCTTTCCAGTCCCCACATTGATATGGCTATTACGAATGTCCTTCAGTGTGGAAGCATATGTATCTTTAAAATCCACATTCAAAAGCACATATACACTAGCATCCGCCATATCCTCACTCCAAAGAAATTCACGCATAGGAGTACCACTCCCCCAAAGGGTTACAGCATCAGGAGTTATACCAAACTTAGCTAGTCGAACAAGAATATCCTCATCACTATTATCACCATTAATGCCTTCAACTGGTCGAAAGTTGATATCATTACGAACTGCATTCCAGTCACCTTCACTCAAACACTTAGCCAGATAAATCTTACGAATTATAGCAGGAAGCACATGGCTATTTTCCAGATGGAAGTTATCATTCGGTCCATAGAGATTAGTCGGCATGACAGCTATATAGTTTGTACCATACTGAATATTGAAACTCTCGCACATTTTCAATCCGGCAATCTTTGCAATGGCATAAGGTTCATTAGTATATTCTAGTGGAGACGATAATAAACTATCCTCACACATGGGCTGTCGAGTTTCACAAGGATAAATACAAGTAGAACCGAGAAAAAGGAGTTTCTTCACCCCATGGCGGAAACTCTCCCCTATCACATTCTGTTGTATCTGCAAATTCTTATAAATAAAATCTGCACGATATTGCAGATTAGCCATAATTCCACCTACATGAGCAGCAGCCAGCACAACAACATCCGGTCGTTCCTCATCAAAAAAGCGTTTCACGGCTACACTATCTAAAAGGTCCAATTCTTCATGGCTATAGCCTACCAGATTGTCATAGCCACGTTGTTTTAAGTTATTCCAAATGGCCGAACCTACAAGCCCTCGATGCCCGGCCACATATATTTTCACAGTCCTGTCAAGCATTACCAACTTTTTATTCTTTGTCGAGTCGCGCTTTCAGGTGAAGCTTCTTCACAAAGTTCATGTCGTGATTCACCATTATCTGAACCAGCTGTTCAAACGATGTTTTCGTCGGATTCCAACCTAACAAAGTCTTAGCCTTAGTCGGATCACCCAAAAGTTGTTCTACTTCGCAAGGACGAAAATATTTAGGATCGACCTCCACCAGAATCTTACCGGTAGAAACATCAACACCTTTTTCATTAACGCCTGTCCCCTCCCATTTTAATTCTATATCCAAATGCCGGAAGGCTAGGGTTGCAAATTCACGAACTGTATGCATTTCACCTGTAGCAATTACAAAATCCTCTGGTGTATCATGCTGAAGGATAAGCCACATACATTCCACATAATCCTTTGCATACCCCCAGTCGCGCAATGAGTCCAGATTGCCCAAATAAAGCTTATCTTGAAAACCTTGTTTGATACGGGCAGCAGCCAATGTTATCTTACGAGTCACAAAAGTCTCGCCACGACGTTCACTCTCATGATTAAACAAGATGCCGTTCACGGCAAACATATCATAGCTTTCGCGATAGTTCTTAGTTATCCAAAAACCATATTGTTTGGCAACACCGTAAGGACTACGCGGATAAAATGGGGTCGTTTCTTTTTGCGGTACTTCCTGCACTTTACCGAATAACTCCGAAGTAGAAGCTTGATAAATACGACAAGTACGTTCCAAGCCACATATGCGTACGGCTTCCAACAGTCGAAGCGTACCTACTGCATCAGCTTCTGCTGTATATTCCGGTACATCAAAAGACACCTTTACATGGCTCTGCGCAGCAAGATTATAGATTTCTGTCGGATGGACATCGCTAATAATACGTATCAACGAACTACTATCTGTCATATCCCCCCAATGAAGATTTACCAAACGATTTTTTTTCATGTCTCGGACCCATTCATCCAAGTAGAGATGTTCTATTCGGGATGTATTAAATGATGAAGAACGACGAAGAATGCCGTGAACCTCATATCCTTTTTCTATTAGAAACTCGGCCAGATAGGAGCCATCTTGACCGGTAATGCCGGTAATTAATGCTACTTTTCTCATAATAATCAATGATGTTATATAAAACTTTGATTTATTTCAAACAGATTTTAAAATTCAACCCCACAGATGGATGTATACACTTATACAACTCTCCATAAATATTAATGCGGTCTTTCCAAAAAGAGTAACAACCTCCTATATTCACCTGCTTTGAATCATATTCAATCATAAGATTAACTCCATTTAAAATCTTATTCAAGAAAGATATTTCAGGTAGACAAAAACGATAATTAGCACCTAGAGCAGGACCGTTCAAATGATTTATTTCTTTCCTATTATAAACATAGGCAGCATGACCTCCCAAAGTACCATAATCTGCAAACTCTATATGTTTCGTCAATGCAACATAATAACGACAGAAAAAACCATTGTATCGTTGGTCATCGCTGGATGAGCCCCCCTCCCAACTACCCGTAGTCGGGTCATTGGCGCCTATCACAATTTGTGGTGTCCAATCTTTCCACCATCCTTCTTTCCAAACCCTCAACCTCCCATGAAATGAACGATCCTGGTTAACAAACTTCCCATAAGTCTGCTCCGGCCAATGATAGATTCCAGGTTTTCCCTTTACTAAAACACAATTATACCCAACTTCCAACCAAGGAAATATTGTAATATTCAGATAATAATTAAAAGTATAGTAATTTCCCCACCATTCTTTAGAAGGCAATGTTTCAGGATTTAAGACACTGCCACCAAACATAAAAGTCTTATCTTTCTGCATTTCAGCAGTAGGCATATGCAAAAGTCCAGTCGTACCATAAGCAAACTGTCCATACACATCAATTTTGAAAAACAGGATTAGAAATAACAGAAATAAGAACTTTCTCATTTTAGATTATTATATATTTGTCGTATTTTTGCCACAAATAAAATTATATGACACATAAAACATCTTTTTTTGAACGCTTCTTTTTATTCTTTCTTGCGTGGTTAGCATCCGCCTTCTTTTTTATACTACGGATTAACAATAGGGAAAAATATTAATCCCTTCTATTCATAAATTTTGCCTGAATAAATTGTGGTATTTTACTTGCTATTTTTAATCCTAATGCCCAATAAGGATTAAAACCATGAGAACGGTACAACTTAAAATCTTCCCTCCATTTTTGTTTCATTCTTTTGCGATCTGTAGAGAGACCACCCATACGCATACGCACAATATATTCATTCAAATAAGCTACTTTTATATTTGTTTCATACAAATAACGAACTAGAAAATCAGAATCTGCCGCAATCTTAAAACTTTCATCATAGAGTCCCCATTTACCAAAACATTCACGGCGAATGTATACCGTGGGATGCAATGGTAACCATCCCCTTCGCACCTTAGATTTTGTATAGATTCCACTAATCCAATTACGCACAATAAGAGATGTATTATTAAAATCGACAAAAAGACCATTCCCATAAATAAGATCAGCATTGGTCTTTTCATATTCAGCTACTATTTGACTAATTGTATCCTTCGCATAGAAGAAATCATCTGAATGTAGCAAACCGATAATATCGCCAGTTGCAACCCTTATACCTTTATTTATAGCTTCATACATTCCTCTATCAGGCTCGCAAATAATTGTTGCTATACGATCGCTATATTTATTTATAATTGACATTGAGCCATCCTTCGAAGCCCCATCTACAATTATATACTCAATATAAGGATAGTCTTGGCTTAAAACACTTTCAATGGCACTTTGGATAGTAATTTCCCGATTGTAACAGGAGGTGATAATAGATACTTTTAAAGACATTATTCTATTTTTGCGAGTTAATCCACTCTATAGTTTTTTTATTACCTTCTTGGCGGCTTGTAGGTAATTCAGGAGCAATTTTCCGAATCGGTTCCAGATTATGTACATTATCTGTAGTCATATTTTTTAGGCGAAAACTAGTCATTGGAAATGCTATTCCAAATAACTTCAGAACATCACCTAACCAACCTGCCAATACAAATAAAAAGTAGGGAATTCTTGGTATCTTAATACCTATACAAGTAGCTATTTCATTTGCCCACTCTGTGATATCATAACTCTCATAGTCACCTAAATAAAACACTTTACGCATTACCTTTTCTTCTGGTGCTTTTAATATAGACAAAATCTGATATATTGCATTATCAATATAGCCATACGTTTTTTCACATGCCCGTTTACCCATATGAAAATACATACGATTTAGTACAATACGAAAGAACTTATCATAAGGTTCTCCAAACCATGGTCCCCAAATAGACGTAGGACGTATAATAGACCAAGTATATTTAGGATTCTTCTCTTTAATACGTTTTTCAGTTTCCACTTTACTTTCACCATAAAGTGTATGCGGAGCATAATCTTCAAAGCTCTTCGGCATATAACCAGGAATACATACATACATAGAAGAAGCAAATATAACCCGCTTCAAATTTGGAATTAACTCCAATACATCAAGCAAATTGGATACTCCCAACATATTTGTATCGTAATCTTTTAACTCTTTTCCTCGTAAGTCCGTGCGAGCTGCTAAATGAATAACATATTCTGGTGAAAAATCGATCACAATCTTCTTAAGTGCATCCTTATCACATAAATCAACTTGTTTCCAAATAGACTGATGTTCAGTTATTTTAGGCATTTCTCTATCCAGATTTAAAAGACAGTATGTATTCTTTATTAGAAGATAAGCTATCAGATTGGTACCTATAAAGCCACTGCCGCCTGTTATTAAAATCTTTTCCATAAACAGCAATTACAGATTATTATTCAAAAAATTAGGAATCGTTTCCGACTGATAACCATTCAAAAACTTTTTTTTCATTTCAACTCTATCAGCAAGCGAAATATTCACTTCTTTCATTGTCTTTAAAAAGACATCCGGAGTATTAGAGGCAATCATAAACGACTTATAATCAGAGCTTATTCCTTCAAATGCTATATCTGTACCTATTACTGGTACTCCGCAAGCCAAGGCTTCAACCACTTTCACTTTTATCCCAGCCCCTGTAAATAACGGCGATAAAACCGCTTTACAGTTAGCTATTCTTGGATATGGATTATCCACAAAACCTAATATGTTTACTTTAACCTTATGGTTTTTATTCTCAATCCGTTCTTTAGGGAACTCTTTTCCTATAATCGAAATTTCAACAGTTTCTGTGATATGAGGAACCACAGTTTTAAAAAACCACAATACACCATCTAAATTATCCGCACGGCTCCATTTTCCTATAAAAATAAATTCATTAGTAATGCAAGTGGGAATAGCTGAAACAACCTTCTCGTCAATATAATCAAGGCATAAATTTGCATCTTTATGATACAAGTCAGATATAAGATTACAATCTTTTTGACTGAAGGAAAATATGTGTGCATTCTTTACATTTAAACAATAGCTTTCAGATTTAGCACATAAAAATTTAACAAATGAATTTGAGGTTCTACCTACACGCTGAGCTATAATATCATGAGAAAGGAGAATCTTAGGAATAGATTTTTCAAGAAACTTCGCATAAAGAAACATCTGACTGTGATCACAAATAATTGCTGAATAATTATCTTCTTTAATTCGTTTTTTTACCCATTTAAAAATGCTCCAATTAAATCTAACTGAAAACATGGGATGAATAAATGGGAATAGAAGTACATTCAAAAATTTGACCAAAACAGAATTTTTACAAACTCGAAGAACTCGTACATTTTTGTGTGTTGGAATGTAAGATTCATCTATATCATACTTGAAATATACTAAATCAACTAGATAAAAACGTCCTAAATCATCTAACATAATTTTCGTATTTTTCTCGGCAGCAGCAGCTTCATTCGGAACAAAAGCTGTTAGAAATAATATTTTCTTCATCCTCAATATTATTGTATTTATTGCACTACCTTCACTCCATCGATTCCACAATTACGAGCAAACATCATATCAGTATCACTATCTCCTATCATAAGGCAGTTCTCCTTCTTTATATTTGGATAATCTTTCAAAATTTGTAGAAACATTCCAATACCAGGTTTACGATTAATGTCTGCTTCTGTTAAGGCCGTACAATAATATATCTTATCCACCCTTCCGCCTTGTCGCTCAATTTCTTCCACCATCCGGTCATGAATATTGCTTAGATCTTCATCAGTCATTACCCCCTTACCTATTCCACGTTGATTAGTAACAATGATAATGTACCTAAATTGCATATTCCATTTCACTAATGCTTCAAATACACCAGGTAAGAATTCAAATTCTTCCCAACATTTCACATAGTCACCTGGGCGCAGTTTATTGATCACACCATCTCTATCCAAAAGTAATGTATCATACCCCGAAACGTCAATATCCAATAAATTCATAACTCATAATTAAAATAGTGAAAGAAGTTCTTTATTTGCCGTTGCATAGTCTTCTGGTATTCCTATATCAATAAAATAATCATCAAAATCAAAACCATAAATATTGCGATTTTGCACTCCAAGCTCCAACACTTCTTTCTCAAATGAGAACTTAGCAGGTAAAACCTCATAATCAGACTTATGCTTATTAATAAGATAAACACCTCCATTAATCAAGCCTGCCTTACAATATTGCTTTTCGTGAAAAGCCTTTATTACACAATTTTCATCTACTTCTACCGCACCATAACGGTCAAATACTGCCATCGGCTTCAGTGCCAATGATACAGCAGCCGAATGCGAATGATGTTCTTCATAAAAAACATTCAAATCCACATTAAAATAAGTGTCTCCATTCAAAACCAATACATCATCAGCCAATGTCTTTGATAAAGCAAGTTTTATCCCCCCACCTGTACCCAGTGGTTCTTCCTCCACCGCATAATCAAAACCAAAAGAGAAGTCATCTCTCACTTCATCAATCCATTTGTAAATCACTTCACGCAAATAACCTACGGACAACACAACTTTTGAAACATCGTACCGAGCAAGATATTTCAACAAATACCAAAGAAAGGGCTTACCCGCGACAGGAGCCATGCACTTTGGCACTTCACTCACGACAGAACGCAGGCGGGTTCCTAGACCGCCTGCTAATATGATTATTTCCATTATTATGTTTTTTGCTAATTCCTATATATTCAAATAGAACGTTTTACTATTCACACGTTATTATATGCTACCATCCTCACTCTTTAACATCATTCTTCAAAAGATATAATTATCATGTTTAAATTTCGATCATAAATATTTATATATATATTTTCATTAAATAATCATATCATCCTTATCGTCGTTATAATCTCGATAAACATTCTCTCTTAAAATTTTTATAGGAGAACCGCCATACAAACAAAAAGATTTCCATTCTATGTTTCTAGGAACAATTGTTCCAAGGCCACATATTATTCTCTCAGGAGTTTGCACCCCGGGCAATATGATGCAATTAGTACCAAACCAATTATAATCTCCAATTTTAATATTAGCCCCGCAACGACCTTTCTCATTTGTAATAGAATTCTTTAAAGGATGCATATTGGTGTCTAAAACAAAAGAGTTCCAACCAAGTCTTGCGCTTTGTCCAAATTCAATAGTTCGTGAAGCTATTATTTTCAACCCAGCTGTATTTAAAAAATCATCTCCAAAAATCAATGTAGCATGAGCATTTATACTAAGAGCTGACCCTGCTCCAATACAACAAGCCCCCTTAAAAACAACTGTTCCACCATGATTTTGCCAAACAAATCCAGTATTAGGAAAAATACACACTCCCCAATAACCGAATGATATCATCCCCATTCTAATATTATCACACTCAATTCTAATATTACCTTTCATATCCACAAATTTAATATTATGAACAAAAATTGGTAATTTACAAGCTTGTCTATATGGCAAATATTTAAAATTAAAATATATAGTACAAATTAAATCCTTAATTTTAGCGAATATGTGAACAGGCATCAGAGTCATGGTTTTAAATTACCAAATATATTTTCTTCTACAATACAACAGATAATATGCCCTACCAAAGTCTGGCACTCTTGAATACGTGGTGTTTCATGACTAGGCATTTTTATTACGATATCAAATTCATCCATTTTGCATGGGTTAGCACCAGTCAATGCTATAGTAACAATTCCAATTTCTCTACATACAGGCAATGCTTTTACTATATTTTCAGAATTACCAGAAGTAGAAATACCTATGAAAACATCTCCTTTCACCCCTTGAGCCTGTACTTGACGAGCAAATAATTTATCATAACCATAATCATTACCAATAGCAGTAAGAATAGAAGTATCTGTTGTCAATGCTATGGAAGGAATACCCGGACGGTCAAAACAAAATTTACTAACAAACTCCCCCGCAAAATGCTGAGCATCAGCAGCACTACCACCATTACCAGCCAATAGAGTTTTATTTCCTCTTTTATAAGCATCTGTACATATTTCCGCTGCCTTTGAAATTTGTACCATGGCATTTTCATCTTTCAGCAATTCTTCTTTTACTAAAGCAGAATTTGCAATTTGCCTTCTAATAATTTTTATTGTATCCATAATTTCATCTTTGTTTTACACTTTATCTGTTGGATATATTTTCCATCCATGTGCTCCGCCATCGCTAAATTGAAAGGGCATTACAAAGCCATCTAACTTAGCCAACGCATTAATCACATCCTTTTTTTTCGTAGGTTCAACAACAAACATAATAAAGCCTCCACCTCCAGCACCAGACACCTTACCAGCAATAGCTCCTGCTGATATAGCAACATCGAAAGCTTTTTGAATCGTAGAGTTAGTAATAGCATTTGCCATTCTTTTCTTGTTTTCCCATCCTTCACCAAGAATACGAGCAAACTCATGCATATCTCCTTTTAATAATGCTAATTTCATATCAATTGCACTTTGCTTTATTTTATGCATAGCAACTATAGCAACAGAATTTCCTAACGATGTATTCTTCTTTTGCTCATCAATAATAGCAGCACTACTACGAGATGCTCCAGTAAAGTAAAGTACTATTGAGGCCTCTAATTCATCTATAATCCATCGCTTTATTTTCAACGGGTTCACTATTACGATATCATCTTTTTTAAATTCCATATAGTTAAATCCTCCAAAAGCCGCAGCATATTGGTCCTGTTTACCACCAGACAAACCTAAATCTTTACGTTCTATCTCATAAGCCAAACGTGATGTTTCATAATCACCCAAAGGCAAACTCAACCACTCAATAAATGCTTTCAAAATACATACAACCATTGTAGAAGACGTTCCTAATCCAGAACCCGCTGGAGCATCATTATAAGTTACTATTTTAAAGCTCTTAGGTTCTAATTGAAAATCTTTAATAATACGATTATAAACTCCTTTAATAAGACTAGCCTCCCCATCAATATTCAAATATTTAGCAGAAGGGTAACTCTTAAAACAATGAGAATCATAACTATTAATAGTTATAAACCCATTATTTATCTCTTCAATCGTACAATATGCATACAAATTTATTGTTGCATTTAATATTAGTCCCCCATAAAGATCACTATAAGGAGAAACATCACTACCACCACCAGCCAGCCCAAGGCGGAGAGGAGCCTTACTTCGAATTATCATATATATTTACTTTAATTAATTTTAAGAATGAAATGACAGGATAAGTATGTTTCAAACAATAATACAATAGCTGAGTGATAACATTTCTATCCCTTGCTTTAATAATAATTTTAGCCACTTGTTCTTGATCAAGTATAAGCGAGTAATAAAATAATAATCGAAAAAAAATGTACCGATTAAATCTAGCAATTCTAGTTCTTCCAAAAAAAGCATTGACCCATGATAAAAAATCAACATCAATATTAAATTTTTGAAAAACGATATCATTTCGATGATTCGGAGTAATATTTTTCTGACTTTGCCTCCAATACACATAATCACCTTGAATTGTCTTTATGCCATTCCGCCCCATTTTTATCCAAGTTGCAATATCACTTCCCCAAGCTAAATCAAAAACCTCAAAACCATCTACTTTTGCATAAATACTCCTTGAAAAAATATATTCAACAACAAAACTATCCAATTGAGCAGATGCTTTTTTCCGATAAAAATGTTCATTAGATAAGACTATTGGATAACTACGAGGAGTCCTTACCTGTTTATTTTTATCATCTACAATTCTTACATCGAAATGATATACTTCATAATAAGATTGAGCACATTCTATTTCTTTAAAAAATAATTCAACGCACTTTCTCCCTAATACATCATCATCTGAAAAGAGCCAAATCCATCGTTCTCCTTGTGACAAGTCTATGCATCTTTTCCATTGGGCGACCAAGTTTTTACCACCTATATTTTCTGAAAATCTATAATATACAATATCTATTTTATCTTTATATTCCTCAATCAATTTTCTGAAATCATCAGAACTACAATCATCACCAATGTAAACCGTAAAATTTTTACACGTTTGATTTACAAAGGAATCTAATGTATACCTAAAATAATCACTTTTATAGGCAGGAATAATAATAGCTAAGTCTGACATAAATTATTTAAGTTTGAACCAAATCAATATTACTTATAAAGTTCTTCATATATACACAATCGTCGTTGTGAAGATGTTTCCGAAGAGTATTTATCCAATAATTTTTTATGAGCATTCTCCGCTAACATTTGCTGTAAATCTACATTTTTAGTTAGTTCTAAAATGCTTTTTGCAAATTCCCTAGGATCATCTGCAACAATACATTCTTCTCCTGACTTAAAATCTAATCCTTCTACTCCAATCTTTGTCGTAACAAAAGGCGTATAACAGTTTACCGATTCAAATATTTTCATTCTAATACCACTACCTATTAAAATTGGCACCACCATAATAGTGCCTGTAATCGCATCACACAAACGAGGTACAAAACCCAAAAAATTAACGTTGCTATACTTACGTTGAATATTTTTTTTAGCTTGCTTTGTCCACCGGCCTATAATATTAAGCTTCATATCACCATTTTCTTCTAAAATAAGAGGCCATACTTCCTTTAAAAACCAACAAATACCATTCAGATTTGGATAATGTACAGAACCTCCAATAAACGTAAGGTTATTTTCCGTACATGCCTTAAATGAAGCTCCTTTATGTAATGGAATAAAAGAAGGAGATGAATAAATAGGAGTCCTAACCCCATCATTTACAAGTATTTCTTTATCAGCTTCAGTCATTGTAACTATAAAATCATATTGATTCATCGCAGATATTTCATCCTGCTTTATTTTATTAAAAAGATACTGTAATTCAGAAGATACAAAATCACGGGTTTGAATATTACGCTTTTTATTAATATATTGTATTTCATGCTGAACAAATATTCTTTTTACATGTTGAGGAAGAGTATATACCAAATAAAGTAACTCAACATACTCATTTTGCACAACATCTATTTTTTCTTTTAATATAACATCATTTACAAAATTAATATAAGTTTCTTCATAAACAGGAGTTGCCAAATAAGGTTGTTTCAATATTTTTTTTGTAAGTAATCGATGTAGCCTAAACAAAAAAAACTGTGAGAAGACATTGCCTTTATGATGATAATATTCAAATGGATATATCTTTATATTCAACAAACGTTCTTGAAGTTCCATCTGATACTTCAACTGATTTACAGACTCAACAGGATATATTAAAACAATATCTAATTTATATTGAAGTTGTTCCAACATATTAAAAGACCCTTGTTTTCCTCCATCATTTAAAGGATAAGGCATCCAAGGCAAAACGACAAGTAATTTCATAAATAATTACGCTATATATATATATTATAATCGCTACACAGTAATTCAATACTACTTCCCGATCATTGGTTGATTATTAGCAGGAATATAATTACGACCATGGGCATCCCAAATAAACAACATATAGTTGTCTTTTTTCCTTGCATTAAGTCCACTTATTGACGGCCAAAATCCTCCAATAATAGCCAACAAACATGCTATATAAACATATTTTCGAACCTTTATTTTCCTTCTGACAACTTCATACCACAGTAGCCCATTAACAATACAACTCAATATAATAAAATTACTATTAATGCGATCTAAAAGTTCAACTAAAGTAAACACAGTAAAAGTCAAACATCCAAAAACATACACATTATAAATAAATATACCACTCTTGTACTTTTTAAGAACTCTGTTTCCCCACAGAATACCTGGCAGATAACAGAATATAACGCGTATATTATTTGAAAAGCTTCTTAACATACCAGTTCCACCAGCATTATAACCAAAATTTCCCGATACTATATCTTCAGCTTGATTAGCATAAAAATCAAACCGGTCGTATCCAATAAGTTGATTTGCTGCCGTCAACCAATCTGACAAGAAAGACAACATCCCCACAGATGAAATAAATGTAAAGACAACGAAAATTATGCCAGCGATAAAAGGAGGAATAATTTCTTTCTTATCTAACGGCTTTATAAGAAAAAATAATGGAAACATGACCCAGAAACCTGAATGTACATTACAAGATAGCAAGAAAAAGATTAATGGTTTCCACCATTGTTTATTATTAATCAATAGTGATAATCCTATAAAATAGAAGCTAAAGGCTAAATACCAACGTATAAGATTATCACATTGCCTTAATTCATAAAACATAAACAAAAAAATAAAAGGAAGAGCCTTCCTATAATCTTTAAAAAAATACATTAATGAATAAATAAGAAATGTAGATGTTGCCAATATAAATCCCCAATACTCTACTTTCCAAGCATTAAGTATATTACAGATATGAAAAAAAACTAATTCATATCCATTTTCATTACGCCCATTTGATAAAGAAGTAAAAATATGATAATAACCATTATAATCTTGATCACGCCCAAATCTCAATCCATGTACAAAAGCAAACAACAAAATAGGTATTAAAGCTCTTTTCCAATAGCTCCTATCAGAACTTGCGTTAGAAATCCATACTGCTGACCAAAGCATAAAAACCAAGAATAATGCATTTATAACAATATAGATTATGCGTATATCACTCATAACAATTATTTATTTAATAATTATACTGGGCCAACTTTAAAACATTTTGTAAATGATTATACATAAAGAAAGTATAACGAGGAAGAGCTTTCATAAATTCTGTCACATGCTCCAACTCATTTTTCACATTTTCATAATTAATAAGTGAAATCATAGGATCTATACCAAACATTTTTTGCAAACCCTCAAACTTATTGAAATAGCAAACACCAAACATTGGTTTTTGAAGAGTATAGCCGGATATACCAAAATGCATCCGTCCGGTTACTGTAAATTCCGCAACTTCAATATATTTTTTAAGCTCAACGCCATTTTTAACAGAATCTATAAAAAATCCATTGACTTGAAAATAATTATAAATCATATAGCTTAATTGCTTATCATTTATACCCAATGCATATTTCCTTAAATCATGATACAAGAAAGCAATACAACAATTTTCTTCTTCAAATTTCCGCAACAAAAGAATCTGCGTCTCTACATATTGCTTTAAACCCATAATTTCGGCCTGTATTGTATTTGGGCAATATGCAATAATTCTTTTAGATTGTGCTTTAGTTTTTTCTACCCATCTAAGGAATTCCATGTCATAAGAAGTCATCGATTTTCCGCATAGAAAAGCAATATCTGCGGTTTGCTGCAAATACTCCACATCTACATATTTTCTCATCCGATTATAGGAATCAAGATCGCGCACCTTTATTTTCATATATTTCGAAACTTTCCGTATCTGATGCTTGAAATAGTCAGATGGTTCTTTACGAATACTGAAACCTGTTATATGAGCCTCAACTCCCATATTATGTGCCATCTGCAAAGCAGCAAATCGCAAACGGTTGTTTGTATAAATGCCATCCATAATGTCAGCTCCAATCACATAAAGATCTGAGTAACGTTTAATTTCATTAAGCATTGACAAACAAGGGAAATACCCTATTAGTCCTAATTTACAAACGACATTTTTCCTTTCTGTTATATAGTCATAAGGTTCAATTTTATTTTCTAATATTGTCACAGGAAAATGACAACCTTTTAGAAAGCCCGCCACCATAATATCTTCTCCGAATCCTCCCGAAAGACTGTCAGCAGGTATTAACAATATATGTTTACCATTACACCTACATCGAAATAAATGGCTCAAAATAATAGCCAGATTTAGATCAAACAATGCTATAATATCACTAACAATTCTCTTTATATTCTTTAGTAGAATAATAGTATATGGATAAGATTTTAGTATTTTCCTAATTCTTGATTTTAGTGACAACTTGTCCGAGTATTCTTTCAAAATAGAAAGAATCGATTCTCCTTTTTTATATTTATTAAAAAAAATAGTTCTGTAAGGACTAGGATCACATGATGTAACTAGAGCTTTATTATTTTCAATAATATCCTGTAGTTTACACCTATATGATTCTAGTGGAACTATTTCAAATAATTTCTGTCCATGAGTTGTATTAACAATTAAAGCACTTACCCCTTTATCATCATCCAATAATGGATATATATTCTCAATGCCCCAAAAGTCTGAAATAGTCAAATCACTACCAGAAGACAACGATTTAAAACTACATTGATGGCATGAAGGTCGCAAAAATAAATTTTGCACAAATGGTTTTCCCCAAGAGGAGTAATTAAACTCGCTACGTTCCTCATTATCAACAACATTACCATCTAAATTATAATTGAGTACGAAACTATATTTTCTCCATCCTGTTTCTATTTTTTCACGAAACTGAATACTCTGAATTTTACATTTTCCGAATTTTCTATATTCTTTTTGCTTAGCTTCAACGAAAGTTCTCCAAACCCCAGGACTAGGAACACCATGACAAACGATATCAATAGTATAAAGATTATCAAATCTTTTATTCAAAAACTTGTAGAGACCTGCCACCTGACAAGGAGTACCTACAAAAAGAACTTTACGCCCTTCTTTCAAGAACTCTTGTGCTATTTTATAACTACGACCTATTTTACTCTGTACGTATTTACTTTTCATGAAAGCTAGAAGCTGATCAAAATTATCCGTCCAATCATGTACAAGCTCAAAATTTTCAGTAAATCGAGCTCCGAACACTATACCATTTTGACGAATAATTTCTTTAGCGAAAGCAATGAACAATCCTCCAGACGAACTTTGCATGCGCTCACTTTCTATTGGATTCCTTACAGCAAATGAAACCAGCGCATCCATCTCTGACCGTTTTTTATTAAATATAGGACAAACTTTTTGACATAATTCACAATTTACACAAACACTTTCATCTACAGACGGATAAAGAAACCCCTCATCATCCTCAACAAGTTGAATACATTTCAAAGGACATTTCTGTTCACAAGCACCACATCCACAACAAAGATATTTAGCCTCTATTTTTATCATTGTTAATATTTAAAAATCTTTTCTTTGAATTGAAGTAATTTACAAGCAACAAATTCTCGTTCTACCGAATTAAGACCTACGAAATAAGTCGATAATATTGTCATCAATACACATACAACACAAATTAGGAATAAAGCCCCAAAATTATCGGATAGGTAATAATTGATCAATAGAGGCAGAGGCACAGACAATAATACAACATAAAACATACGGAGCAAGACCTCTCGGGAATAGTTACTCAAAGATAGCTTGATCATTGGTTTTACAATAAACAAACGTACAACAAATGCACATATACAAATACAGAGATGAACAAAAAAAACGGAAATAGGATCCCCACCTGATTTTAAGACTAAATACGATAAAGGAACAATTGAAAGCAAAATTCCACCTACTATGGATTGATACCGACGCACTCTGCCTGTAGCAGCTGCTGAAATCATCAATGGGTTAGCCATACAATCAAGTATCGTAACACAAAGCATCAAGCGTAAGAATGATACAGTATAGTCAGGAACCGTTTTAAGCCAAAAATGTAGAATCATGGGTGTTTTAATCATCACAGGTAATGACAAAAAGAATAATAGAAGAAATGTATACTTACTACTACGGAATATCAAACTATGCATATACTGCATATCATTAACAGCATAAGACTTCGTAATCTGCGGATTTAATGCCATTTGAAAATTAGCTGAAAACATTTGTATTGCATTCTGTACCTGTACTGCAATTGCACGAGCAGCATTTATTACCGGGCCAAAGAACATATTAAGCAAAATATTCAATCCTTGCGTTGAAAGAATTCCAGCGATATTACCACATAAGTTCCATCCCGCAAAAGCAAGCATCTCTTGAAATAGAGATTTATCGAATATGAAGCGATATTTAGTCTCCTTGAAATGGTGATTGCAATAATTGCTATAAACGATACGAGTCAGTAACTGAATAATAAAAAGAAGTATTGCATAAATTATTAATCTATCCCATACAGTAATTGCCAATAAATATACTATTAACAATTTTGATATAACTTCAAACACAGAAATATAAGCGAATGCTGACATTTTCTCATGCGCAATAATAGCCGCGTTATAAGGTACACTTACAACCAGCATCATCGTCGACAAAATAGACATTTGATAAACCCACATAGCAGCTTGCATTCTAGATTCAGGGATTACCATTTTGTTGTATAGAAACCATAATCCAATAGTTTCTCCTAGTATAAAAATGCAAATAGCTATAAATACATGAATATTGATACTTGTACAAAATATACGCTGCAATCTTTCAAAATCTCCGTTTTCAAGCTCAAATGTTAAGTATCGCTGTGTAACACTAGACATAGCCGAGTTCAAGAATCCAAACATGGCAACGACTCCACCTACAACATTATATATACCATAATCTTCTACACCTAGCGTAGCAAGTACAATACGAGATGTATATAATGCAACTCCCATTGTAAAGAGCATACGAAAATAGAGAAGTAATGTATTTTTCGCAATACGTTTATTATTATATGATATATCCATATTTATCAATATAAATTTCTTATTCCCCTTCCTATCATATAATCTATATAATATTACTAAACATCAGGAAAACAGATTATGTTATAAACAGAAAGAAAGACAAGGAAAATGTACCATTCAACCCAAAAGCAAATCGACAATAAAGAACACTACAAGTATATCAAACCACGCTTACATAAATATTAGTTACCACTCCATAAATACTATTCATCTTATAAATAAAAAAAGATATATGTAGAATTAGCAATCCCAAAGAAGCTAGCTATATTACATAAAGAATCAGTTACCACATAGTATAGCGGCCTAATATTCATTAACAAACACATTCGCAACATTAGTAAATTGCAGAATTAACGATTTGCAGACAAGAACACAACTTAGAAGAGCAATTTGTTAATTAACAACGATATATTATTAAAATCATATCGAAAACATTTCTAACAAGTAATAGAAACATTCTGTATAAATACAGTTCACATACTACTTCCACTCACATATCATCATACACAACATTCAAGAAACAAAAAAGTCCATTTTATCTCTTAAACGTTAAGCTATTTCTTCTTAGCATCTGTTTCGTATCCATAGCCATAACCATAGCCATAGCCATATTTTTTACCGTAGCCATAGCCGTATTTCTTGCCATAACCATAGCCATAACTATTCTTACGCTTGCTCATATCAATACTATTGATAACAGTAGCAAGCTTTGAAAATTTCTTCTCATCACGGAGTGTATTAATATAACCAAAAGCAGCCTTTGGAGTTACATCAGCTCGACAAACGTAAACACATAAATCAGCAACACGACCAATAATGGCAGTATCCGTTACCAAACCAATAGGAGCAGTATCCAAAATGACATAGTCATAACACTCTTTTAACTGTTCAATAGCTTTGTCAAGAGCATCACTCGCCACCAGTTCCGTTGGATTAGGAGGAATAAGTCCCCCCGGAAGAATATCCAAATTACGACTGATATCACTATGTTGAATCAATTCAAGCAAGTTTGTATGCTTAGGATCACTCAGATAATTAGTGATACCTTCCGCACGACGGGACATATTAAAGACTTTATTCAGACCGGGTTTACGAATATCCATACCAACAATAATTACTTTTTTACCCATATAGGCAAGACTGACTGCGGTATTACCAGCAATAAACGACTTACCTTCACCTGGCTGGCTGGAACTGAAAAGGATAACTTTCTCATCACTTCTCAGCATGAAAAGCATGTTAGTACGAAGAGCACGGAAGGTTTCTTCCATCATGTCATTCCTATTCTCATGGACTACAATGGCTCCTTCTTCTGGTTTGGCTCCTAAAGGAATTTCCCCCAAAACTGTAACATCAGTAATTCTTTCAACATCTTCACGATTTTCGATCTTATATTTCAACAAATCATTTAGAAAAATAATCCCCACAGGAATACCTAAACCCAATATTAAAGCAGCCAACATAAAGATCTTTTTTCGAGGTGATACAGGATATTTACTGGGTAACGGTTCTTCAATGATACGCCCGTTGTTAGCGGTAGCAGCAAGGGTAATAGCATTCTCCTCACGCTTCTGCAAAAGCATGATATAAAGAGTTGCCTTAATTTCTTGTTGGCGGGAGATGGTCATAAACTCTTTCTCTTGTAAAGGAGCATTACTAATGCGACCTTCAAATTTACGAGCCTGACGATCAATATCATCGCGAGTTATCTGAAGACCTCGCAAAACACTATTAACAGTAGTCTGAACATTATGACGCATGGCCTCAATCCCTGTGTTCATATTAATCACAGCAGGATTATTCTCTGAAGACGTACGAAGTAAACGTTTGCGCTCAATCAACATTGTGTTATATTGTTCAATGATTGATGCTAGATTTGCATCCTGCAACCCTACATTAGCTGGAATTACCTCATCAATATTCTTGGGATTATTGATGTAATCACGTAGGTAAGTCACTAAACTAGTTTGAGTAGCATTTTCAGTACGTTGTTGTTCGTATTTGGAATTTTCCTGTAAAGCAAGCTGGGCATCGCTCGTCAAATCAGTCAAACCCGAACGTTGTTTGAAATCAGCAAGTTCACTTTCAGTTGTTCCCAACTCACGATTAATGATACCAATACGTTCCTCAATGAATTCTGCACTTTTCTGAGCTACTTCATTCTTTTCATCATTAGTGTCCTGATTATAGAAAGCTATAAGTCGATTGATAAAATCAATTCCACGCTGCTTAACAGTACTTTGCAGACTCATTAGGGCTATTGTAGTGGTCTTAGAAGCAGGTTCTACGCTCAGGCTTTCTGCATAATTCTCTGCTATAACTGTAGGACTACCAACATAAGCAGCCAAATAGACATCTTCTTCTATAGACTGAATAGTATCATTCACAATAAATTCATTCACTGTAAAACTAAGTACTCCCACAGGAGTAGGAAGGACAGCAGGAAGTTTATCAAAACGATGTTCAAAGTCTTGCTCCACTTCATCAAGAGTATACTCTCCTTTAACAGATAATTCACCATCCTTAGTATAAGTCATTCGCAACTTAATACCCGCTTCTAGTTTTTCAGCCTCTTCCGGAGTCATGTAGACATTGACAGGGGAACTCTTATATAAAGGAGTATTATAACCGAAAGTACGTTCCTCGGAAATATTAATATAAAGTCCCAAATCATTCACGACTTTCTTTATCAAAGTACGAGATTTCAGAATTTCAACCTCATTATCAAAATTGTTAGTCATGGAAAACATACCTAAGTCTTGCATAGCAGCAAGAGGATTATTGACCGAATTACCGCCCCTCTTATCATTCTCTTTAATCAGTACAGAAGAACTCACATTATAAACAGGAGCTTGATAACGAAGATAAATATAGCAGCCTACTAAACAGATCAACACACTGGCTACAAACCAGGGCCAATAGACAAAGTATTTAAAGAAGATGGCATACAGATTGATAGATTCGTCACTCTTTGATTGATCACTATCTAAATTTTGGTTGTCTCGCAACATGGGAATATTTACAATTTAACAATTTACGATTGAAATAACAATAAGGTTGATTACCGGACGATATTAACTATCAGACTGGCAATGGATACCAATATGGAAGTAGCACTGAACCAAAGGGTAGTACTACTACCAATATCTGAATTCTTGGCTTTCGTCTTATTAGGAGTGACATACAGGATATCGTTCTGACGCAAGTAATAATAGGGTGAAAGCACCAAATCGGCATTATTCAGATTCAAAGTGATTATCTCACGTTTTCCTGTGGCATCCTCGCGAATTAGCTTCACATTATCACGAATACCATAAACAGTCATATCACCGGCCATAGCAAGGGCTTCCAGAATATTTACCTTTTCATTACCAACAGTAAACGTTCCCGGACGAGCAACTTCACCCAAAACTGATATCTTGTAATTAGCCATACGTACGGTCACAATCGGACTCTCTTTCAAATAAGGTTGCAACTTCTCCCGAATAAGGTCTTCAGCCTGATTCTTAGTCAAACCACCAACTTGAAGACGCCCAATGACAGGAAAATCTATTTCACCCTTATTATTCACAAGATATTGCTGCAAAGTGGGCTGCGTAGTAGTATTGATATTGGTCAAGGCAGCATTCAACGGTGTCTGTACTGTCAAATTGAATGGAGCAGCAGCCTGAGGGTCAGTAGTATTCACGGTGATACTCAGCAAATCTTTCGGCATGATTTCAGCATCATAAAGAGGAAGAGAATTACTGCCACTATTCACAACTTCAGGGTTCTGCATGTAAGGAACACTCTTATAAGAAGTACAGCCTGCCAGTGCCAAAGGAATAGCCAATACTAAGAGAAATTTTCTGATTTTCATATTTGTTACTTGTTTTTTTAGCAAGAATAATGATGTTATAAAAATAAGTCTCTATTTCCCGAATAAGCGTGCAAAGAAACTTTTCGGTTTTTCCGGTTCAGAACCATACTCATATTTGCGTATGAGATCTTCATAGGTAAGTTTACGGTTAATCATCTCGTAGATCATTCCCCAGTCGGGAAGACCGCCAAGATTACGATCGTCAATAAATACATCCGCTTTCAACTTGCGGGAAAAATGGTTATTCAAGTTCTTCTCCTCTTCCGGATAGTCACGGTTGACGGCATAAAACTCAAGACCACGCTCACGACAAAAAGCAACCGCCTCGTCCAAAAGCTTACCCTCACGGACACTCCAGAGGATAAGCTTATGGCGTTCGGAACTCAGTTTTTTTAGGGTATCGATGGCGAAAGGAATCTCACGACCGATAGAGGGATAACGATGCTCGACTATGGTACCATCAAAATCTACTGCTATAACCAAAATAAAACAGATTGTGTTAAATTAAATATCAAAGTATACTTGACAACAAGTCAGAAAAGTAAAAGGAAAAGCATATAAATCAGCCCGAACATCATCAAAAGCCAAAAAAGAAACAGAATTCTCATGCCATTCTTCTTACTCATTCGCATACACTTGTTCATCATTATTATATATCATCCGCTGACAAAAGTTCTGACAGCAAGCCTATATTGCAATAGAAACCGGGGACGGGAACGCCTGAGGTGATTTATTGATTTATATTTATGCGTAGAGTCCAGACGCTCCAAACAAAATCCCCGGTTATTTTTTACTCATCGACATATTCCCATGGATAGGGATTCTCTTCTATATTACGAAGTTCTTCAACAGCCTCAATCTGTTCGGATGTAAGAGAAGCCTGCCCCCATCCATCCACAATCTTACGGGCAGACTGCAACAAAGCTTCTTCATAAGTCTCACCATAACAATAGGTCAACAGCCTGACTTTGAGCAAGGAGTCCGGAAGCCGTTCCAAAACATCATAAGCACGTACAAGAATCTCTTGCTTTTTCTGCTCCTTATCACCATAATTGTATATAGTGGCATTGTAACCCATCAAAAGAGCCAGACACAAGTTGGCCTCTTCTTCAATATCGGAACTTTTTGCAGCAAAAAGAGAATCGGATTTTAAGAGAACATCTTTATTCTGACGGCAAAAGTCATCAGAATAAAGAGGCTCACCATCCATGCCGAGATACATTAAAGTATGGGCGGCATGCTGAAGCTCAACAGCACGAGAAAGTAAAGAATTCATTTTATAATTGAGATGATATTATTTTATAAACTTTAGATAGGATTTGGGCACTTTGACGCTTGCGACCAAAACGCCCTTGATACGGATAACCACATAAGTTTTATTAGCTTCCGTAGCAACCTCACCTTCAATTCCACTGAAATCCCCCTTGACAACTTTCACTTTATCTCCAATAGCAAAAGGTTCGTTATCAAAGTTAACCCCATCAGGATTCAAATCCATCACAAACATGAAGTCTTCCATCTGCTTATCAGGAACAACCAACATGGAATGAGTAAATAGATCCTTCATGTAGAAAAGCTGGACATTATAAACATTGGATATGTCGCAAGCTGTTTGTTTAGTAGCACAGATGAAGATTAAATTTCGAATAACAGGAACCTCACTACGTTTACGGCGATACTTCAGCTGTGATATCACAATTCGCGTGGGAAGATAATAGTCAAGATCCAGCTTCTCTTCGGACTTAAGCTTATCTAAGGATTTTCGGACAGCAAACTCTTGCTTATCACGAGTGCGGGCAGCAAACCAATGTTTTTGATTTTCAATCACTTGCAAAAAGAGAATCGAGGATTTTACTATAGTTTCGGGTGCGCTTCGCGGTTTGAACGAGACATATTCTCTTTCAAACCGTAGCAAATAGATATTTCAACTTAATGCGTTATAAACGAAGATATTAAATTCAAAAAAGCGTTTTTTAATCGTTCGTTTAATGGGCAACATTATCATGCCTTTAAAATAAAGTTTGAAGGTATAAAAATGAAAGGATATTAAATATATATATCATTAGTATTATCGTATTGATTATTAGTAATATAAGTAACAAAATTCGAAATAATAGAAATATTTTTATTAAACATCTTGCACGTTCAAAAAATACCCCTTATCTTTG
>NZ_EQ973489.1:0-8376 GCF_000158035.1 Bacteroides cellulosilyticus DSM 14838 | reverse complement strand
TGTATTCATTCCTTTGGCTACAGCTTCCAGAACATCGCGTTCGCGCCGTGTCGGAGCATCTTTTGGTTGTAAACCTGATGATGAAGAATTTAACTTTTGCAATATAGAAGCAAAACGAGGACAAGTATAACTCTCCCCCCTCAGTACACTACGAATAGCTGCCACTAGTTCTGCATGAGCCGAAGATTTCAGAATAACCGCATTTACTCCGCATTGCACTAATCGGTTCACCATCCATATCTCCTCATGCATCGTATTTACGACAATCCTCGCCTGGTCATTCAACTCACGAATTCTGGCTATCAATTCAAAACCTGAAATATCGGGGATACTGATATCCAGAATATATACATCATAATCACGCTCTTCAATCAACTTTATAGCCTGCTTTCCGGAAGTCACTGCATCCGCCACTGTTACTTCCGGCATCTTATTCACAATTTTGCAAATACCTTCTAAAATCAGGCTATGGTCATCCACTACCAATAATTCCGCTTTCACATTCTTTTCCATTGCTCGATTAGATTATTACATTTACTCTCAGCCGGGTTCCTTCACCCGGAGCAGAAATCAGTTCAACCTTAGCACCAATCGTTTCAGCCCGTTGCCAGATGGTATGCAAGCCAATACCTTTGGTTTTCTTGCTCATATCAAACCCTTTTCCGTCATCTGTAACAAGTATGGAAAGGTTCTTGTTTTCCAGTGCTAACTTCACCTGTATACGGGCAGAGCTGGCATATTTCACTGCATTGCTCACCGCTTCCTGAACAATACGATAACATTCAAATCCAACAGCTTTAGGAATTATATTCCAGTCGACATTTTCTGTAGAGTGATACTCCGCATACATACCCTCCGGTAATGCCAAATGCAGCACATAATCTCCCAACATCTCGTCGAGCGTAGCATACTGGAAGGCGGGTGGCATCAACTCATGCGAAAGAGTTCTCAACCTTTCGCGAGTATTGCTCAATAGTCCCAACTGTTCACTCAAATCCGAACTTTCCTCACCGGAAATAGTACGAATATTCATTTCAAGCGCAAGCAAACTGTTACACACATCATCGTGTAATTCAGTCGCCATACGTTCACGCTCACTCTCCAAACCATCAATGTATTTTCGTGTCAGACGCTGCTCAGTCTCTTTCTGAAGTTCCAGAAACTCACGTTCTTTCTCATTAGCGGCATTAGCCAACACAGCGATCCTTGCCCTTTGGCGTTGACGTGCATAGAGAGAACCTAATAATAGAATTCCCAACAGTGAAATTACTGATCCTACAATGATACGGTGACGCAGCATATACGTCTCCTGCTCCAACTGTTCCTGCCTCAAAGTAACGATCTCCAGTTCTTTCTCTTTCGTCTGATATTTTACTGAATACTCAGATAGCTGTTCGGTCTGTTCAGTATGAAAGGCTGAATCACGCAGCGCATAGGCTTGGGTCAGATACTCATAGGCCTGAGATGAGTTGTTCACAGCCAGATAGCAATCTGCCAACCGCTTATAATGTTCATAATCACGGGTGTCCTTGTAGCCACTGCGGAGCATATCGATTATTCTCCGATAATAAATAATGGCTTCTGTATACTTTTTACTCTCTTGCAATAAACCCGCCTTCGCCTGATAATATCGGAACCGTTCCGCATCAGTTTGCATTTCATGTGCCAGCTTATCAAGTTTTTGCAAATAATACATTGCCTGGTTCAGATTTCCATCCATCCGATAAGCGTTCACCAAATAATTATAAGCATCGCACAATAGTCGTCTGTCATTCACTTCTTCCAGAATAGGTATGGCTTTCAATAATGTAGCAATTCCCTCCGCACGCATTTGTACCAATCGAGTCTGAATAGCTCCCAAATTGACATAACATGTACCTATCCTTCGCTTATTACCTGTCTTCAAAGCATATTCCACGGCTTTCTCAGAAAAAGGAATCGCATCTCCCGGACGATTCCAATCACAATAAGCCGTTGCTATATTTCCATATATAAAAGCAACTGCATTATGATTTCCACGTAACTCGCATAAATGAAGTGCTTGTTCAAAGTTGGCAATGCAATTCTCTAAATCCTTTTTCCGACGATAGATAGTACCTAACTGATTCAAATTTTCAATTAACATGGCCGTATCCTTATCAGCAGCAGAACGCTCGCTGGCACGGATAGTATAAACTAGAGCAGAATCCGTCTTCCCTTCAAAAAGAAACGAACTGGCATAATTTGTCAACATGGTACGGCACGCTTCTCCTGCCTCCGATAAATCCTCTCCAGCTTCCAACCCTTTACGAAAATAGTAACGTGCAGAATCATAACGAGCATCCACATTGCAATAATACCCCATATCACAACAAGACTGGCTTATTGCAAATTTCAACCCCGCTTTTTCAGCCAGAGCAATAGCTTTCCGCTTTAAGGCATATCCCTGCTGGAAATCTCCCTTGATGAAATTTCCCTCACTTGCCCAAATATAATATTCTACGAGTTGTTCCGGCTTCTTGCTTTTCGTAGCCAACTGATGAATAGAATCTGCATATAAAAGGAGTAATTCAGGATTTTCTTCCGTTTGGTAGAGATATTTACAAACTCCGACATAGCCCTCCATATCTCTGCTTTGGGCAGCCTTTTGTTGAAGCATACGTAAATCCGGCTCATCCGCAGCCCATAGCATACCTATGGACAGGAACAAGCAGCATCCCAATAACCACCTGTAGCGTTTCATCTAATCCTTTTTTTCTGTTACCTAAGCAAAAATAAATATTATATTCATACTAACCTATTTTTTGTTTGCATTTCACTGATAAAACGTAAAAAACCGCCCGATTTATAACTAAATCAAGCGGTTTTATTTCAATATCTTAAAACCCTGATAATCCTACTTCTGACGGATATAGATGTTTATCGGAGTTCCGGTCAAACTCCACTTCTCACGCATCTTATTTTCCAGGAAACGTTTATAGGGTTCCTTTACATACTGCGGCAAGTTAGCGAAATACACAAAAGAAGGAACCTGCGTATTAGGTAACTGCGTGATATACTTAATCTTAATATACTTGCCTTTGGTTGCAGGAGGCGGATACGCCTCAATCAAGGGAAGCATTTCTTCATTCAGCCGGGCAGTAGGAATACGCGTCATACGATTATCATACACTATACGCGCTTCTTCCAGCACCTTCAGAATGCGTTGTTTGGTCAATGCCGAACCGAAAATAATAGGGAAATCAACAAACGGAGCAAAACGACTACGGATAGCATCTTCGAAAGTCTTCATTACCTTCACTGTTTTGTCCTGTACTAAATCCCATTTATTTACTACCACTACCAAACCTTTGGCATTTTTCTGTATCAGTGAGAATATATTCAAGTCTTGACTCTCAACACCACGGGTAGCATCCAACATAAGGATACACACATCAGCGTTCTCAATAGAACGGATAGAACGGATTACGGAATAATACTCCAAATCTTCATTCACCTTGTTCTTCTTACGGATACCGGCAGTATCTACCAGATAGAAATCAAAACCAAATTTATTGTAACGTGTATAGATGGAATCACGTGTTGTGCCGGCAATTTCCGTCACAATATTACGATCTTCACCTATAAAAGCATTCACGATAGAAGACTTACCTGCATTCGGACGTCCCACCACTGCAAAGCGGGGAATATCTTCATCCAGTATTTCGTCAGCTTCTTTCTTGAATGTACCAACAATCAAGTCCATCATATCACCCGTTCCACTACCCGTCATAGCCGAGATACAGTAAGGATCACCCAATCCCAACTTATAAAATTCGGGAGCATTGTATTGCAGTTCTCCATTATCGGTCTTATTGGCAATCAGCAATACCGGCTTTTGAGTACGGCGCAGAATAGCAGCCACTTGCATATCAAGGTCAGTTACTCCATTCATTACATCTACCACAAACAAAATCACGTCTGCTTCATCCACAGCCATCAATACTTGTTTGCGTATCTCTTCTTCGAAAATATCGTCAGAGTTCACCACCCATCCGCCGGTATCTACCACGGAGAACTCCTTCCCCAGCCATTCCGATTTACCATACTGGCGGTCGCGTGTTGTTCCTGCTTCTTCGTTCACAATCGCCTGACGTGTTTTAGTCAAGCGGTTAAATAAAGTAGACTTTCCCACATTGGGGCGTCCTACGATTGCAACTAAATTTCCCATAGTTCACTCTCATTGTTTTTTGCGACTATCCCAGTCGTATGAATATTCTAATCCAGTTGATAACCAAAATTGCGCAACTCTTTGTCCGAACTACGCCAATCCTTATCCACTTTCACAAATGTCTCCAGGAAAATAGTCTTTCCGAAGAACCTTTCCAAATCACGGCGCGCCTCAGTAGCCACTTTTTTCAGTGCCTTACCCTGCTTACCGATAATAATTCCTTTCTGCGAATCACGCTCTACATAAATCACAGCATTGATATGTATCTTCTTCGCATCCTCCTTAAATTGTTCCACCACTACCTCTACCGAATAGGGTATCTCTTTGTCATAATATAATAGAATTTTCTCGCGAATAATCTCATTCACAAAAAAACGCGCCGGTTTATCCGTCCATTGATCCTTGTCGAAATAAGGTGGTGAATCCGGCAATAATTCCTTCACTCGCTTCATCACATATTCCACATTGAATTTTGTAGTTGCAGAAATCGGAATAATTTCCGCATTAGGCAACAATGCTTTCCATGCTTCCACCAGCTCCACCAGTTTCTCCTGATTCGACAAATCGATCTTGTTGATAAGCAGCAGGACAGGTATTTCCATACGTGCCACCTTTTCTATAAACTCATTATGCTTATCAGGCGTCTCAACCACATCCGTTACATATAGCAAAACATCCGCGTCCGTCAATGCCGAGGTAGAAAAATTCAGCATAGACTCCTGCAACTTATACTGTGGCTTCAGCACACCCGGAGTATCCGAGAATACAATCTGCATATCGTCCGTATTATAGATACCCATAATGCGGTGGCGAGTTGTCTGCGCCTTAAAAGTAGCAATCGAAATCCGCTCACCCACTAAGGCGTTCATCAGCGTAGACTTACCTACATTCGGATTTCCCACGATGTTTACAAAACCAGCTTTATGCATCACATTCCTCTATTTTAGTTGAGACAAAAAAACGCATCGAAAATAAGGATGCGTTTTTTCTTATTTATTAACGTAACGTTGTTACTGTTTTTTTCCATCATATCCCCACTTCACATAAACGGCTCCCCAGGTAAATCCTGCACCGAATGCCGTAAAGATCAAGTTATCGCCTTTTTTAAGTTTATCCTCAAAATCCCACAGGCAAAGCGGAAGCGTACCGGCACTTGTATTACCATAACGTTCTATATTAATCATTACCTTTTCGCGGGGAACTTCCAAGCGGTGAGCTACTGCATCAATGATGCGCAAGTTCGCCTGATGAGGAATAATCCAGTCGATATTATCCTTAGTGAGATTATTTCTTTCCGCAATGGCAACACAAGCGTCCGACATATTGGATACGGCATACTTAAATACCGTACGACCTTCCTGATAAAGAAAGTGCATGTGATTATCCACTGTGAAATAAGAAGGAGGACATACAGAACCGCCGGCCTTCATATGCAAGAAAGGTAAGCCTTTACCGTCTGTTCTTAAAATAGCGTCCATGACACCAACATCCTCAGTAGTCGGTTCCATCATAACCGCAGCTGCCCCGTCACCAAAGATCGGGCAAGTAGCACGCTCGGTATAATCCACCATAGACGACATTTTGTCACCACCTACTAAAATAATTTTCTTATATCTTCCCGAACGGATAAAATTAGCTCCCGTTTCCAACAAGTACAAGAAACCGCTACAAGCAGCCTGTAAGTCAAAAGCAAAAGCATGTTTTAATCCAAGCTTATCACATAGGATAGAAGCTGTAGAAGGGAAATGATAATCAGGAGTAGTAGTAGCGACAATCACCAGATCAATATCATCAGGATTAGAACCAGTACGCTGCATCAACTGCTTTGCGGCTTTACGAGCCATGTACGAAGTCCCCAATCCTTCTTCGTTCAAGATATGTCTTTCCTTTACTCCGATACGGGTCATAATCCATTCATCATTGGTATCCACCATTCTTGATATCTCTTCATTCGTCAAGATATAATCGGGTACATATCCGCCGACTCCTGTAATTACTGCATTTATTTTTTCCATTAATCCTGCTTAAGTTAATGAATACCTAAACAACGGTAGTCTAAAAAGGTTTGTGCTTACAAATCTTTTTAGACATCCGGCATTCAAGTATATTCTTTATCAGGCTGCAAATTAAACAGCAGCTTCTTTCTCAATAGCAAGCTTGCCTCTGTAATATCCGCAAGCACCACATACAGTGTGATATACATGCCATTCGCCACAGTTCGGGCAAATTGCCAATGTAGGAGCTACTGCCTTATCATGAGTTCTTCTCTTTGCAGTTCTTGTTTTAGACTGTCTTCTCTTAGGATGTGCCATTTTTTTTTAATCTTTAATTGTTATCTAATATTTTCTTTAATTCGTTCCAGCGCGGATCAATCTGAGTTTCCTCTACATCACCTCCCGGCAGTGCATCTTCACCTTCAATAAAGATTTCATCTTCCGCATCATCTTCGTCCGCTTTCGTCCGCAAATGCTTATGCAACTTACTGCTCACTGCCTTGTTACACTTTCCGGGAGCATGTACATGCTTCATCGGAATAGCCAATGCAATAAACTCATACATAAACCATGCCACATTGATCTCTCCTTCTTCTTCGGGAATCACAATGAGGTTATCACCTTCTTCAGCATACTCATGACCGAACTTCACCATCAGCTTATCTGTAGAGCTTACCGGTTGTTCCATATCATCCAGGCAGCGGTCACACGGTACCCATACCATTCCATCCGTCTGGAAGTTCAATTCGAAAGCACGAGATGTTTTCTTTACAACCAGCGTAACATTAACCTTACCCTTTTGTACTTCTGGTCCATCAATGTTAGCAAAGAAAAGGTTATCCAGTACAAACTCATACTTACAAGAGTCTGCCTGCATGCCTTTCAAATCAATTTTGTATTTATCAAACTTTCCCAAAGCTTCTTTTATTTATTCGGGCGACAAAGATACAAATAATTATCCTCATAATGTAGAAATTAGCAACGAAATATTCATTTTTTAAGCTCTATTCTGAATATCGTCCCCTTATTGATCTCCGATTGCTTCACAAAAATGGATCCAGAATGATACTCAACCACAATTCTTCGTGCTAATGAAAGGCCCAATCCCCATCCCCTTTTCTTAGTGGTATAGCCAGGAGCAAAAACCGTTTCAAAATATCGTTTGTCAATTCCTTTCCCCGTATCTGCCACATCAATACACCAATATCTTGACGTTTCCTGTACCGAAATAACCAATACTCCTACTCCACCCATTGCATCAACAGCATTCTTACAAAGATTTTCTATCACCCATTCAAACAGAGCAACATTCAGCCGCACGGGGGGAAGTGAATCGGGTACATGGGTACTGATTTTCACTTTATCTGAAGTACGGTGGGCTATATAATCCGTCACCCGTTCCAACAGAGCTTTTAAATCTGCATCCTCCAGTTCAGGAATAGAACCGATTTTAGAGAAACGATTAGCAATCATCTGTAAACGCTCTACATCTTCCGCCATAGCAGGAATCAAATCATCCTGTGGGTATTGTGTCTTCAGTAATTCCATCCATGCCATTAGTGAAGAGATCGGAGTTCCCAGTTGATGGGCAGTTTCCTTGGATAACCCAACCCATACTTTATTCTGCTCTGCCTTTTTAGAACTCAACAAAGCAAAGATAGCAATAAGAACAAAAATGAGTACTACCGTTAATTGAACATAAGGATAAACAGCTAACTGGGTAAGCATAAGGGAAGGTCCATAATATACATTCAGATAATCGCCACCGCCATTGAGATCTATGCGAATACAATTACCTTCACGGTTAAAATCACTCAGTTTTTCCTTTAAGGAGACTATTGTATCGGCTGAAGACAGTTCTATATTCCTATATGTCTGTACATCCTCATTCTGATCAACCACGATTACCGGAATAGTATGATTGGCATTCAAAACTTTCAAGACCATAGTCAAATCCGTATTTCCATCTGCAGTTTGCAAATTCTTCATTGCTTCCGCCCACACTTCCATACGTACCCGTTCTTCAGCAGATAAATCGCTTATCAGAGAATGTGAGACGTAAAGAGAGGCAACAGCTATCACCATGGCAGCTAATACTAACCAGAATTTTATCGGATGGATTTCCTTTATAAAGCGCATTATATATAAATAAGATGTAAACTTACGGTATATAAACGGAAAAACAAAAGAAAT
>NZ_EQ973490.1:2170164-2178212 GCF_000158035.1 Bacteroides cellulosilyticus DSM 14838 | reverse complement strand
TTCCTGTAGATAATCCGCTGTCCGCAGATAAGGATGATTCTATTCAGTTCTCCGCCTTTGCTAAAGTCAATTCTTCTAAGTGTGAACCGGTTGTGATGGATGAACAATTCAATTCTGCCGTTACAGATATATTCCGTAATGAGTATCTTTCACCTCGGTCTCCATATACCACTTTGCAGATACCCAAGCAAGGTATCGGTGAATGGTGCCATCCTTTGCATACGGTGGATATTGATGATTCCGGACTTCGCTCTTCCGTTCAGAAGGGAGTGTTGAATACTAAGCTGGGAGTTCCTTTCCGTACTCCTGCTGAGGGCCAAAATATAGCTTTCACATCCTTGTGGGATAATTATCCGGATAGTTTGACGGTCTCTCTCAAAGGAAAGGCATCCCGTGCCTATTTACTTATGGCAGGTAGCACCAATCACATGCAGTGCCATATTGACAATGGGCTGATCCGTGTTTATTATAAAGATGGTACTTGCGATAAGATGGCTTTGCGTAATCCCGATAACTGGGCGCCCATTGAGCATATTTTCTTTGAAGATGGTCTGGCTTTCAACCGACATGCTCCGGCACTTTATCGCCTGCGTCTTAAAACAGGCGAGATTAGCAATAACTTTGGAGAAGAATTAGGCTTTCCAGGTGCCTCCCGTGAATTGGATGGTGGTGCTGCCATATTGCTTGAAATGCCCTTGAATCCTGATAAGAAACTTTCCCACCTCGTTCTTGAAACTCTTTCTAATGATGTGGTGATTGGGTTGATGGGAATTACATTACAACGATAATAGTATAATCACCACAGAGTGACACAGAGTCCCACAGAGTTTAATTTGAAATCAGAACTCTGTGGGACTCTGTGTCACTCTGTGGTGAAATTATATCAATGCCTTTACGAAACACCACACGAAGTATCCACAAACTACTACCTTAAACACTGTCCCTACCAGAAAACCAATCAGTGCTCCAATACCTGATTTTAGGGCATCCCTTGCACTTCTGTCTCCCAAGAGTTCTCCGATGAAAGCTCCTCCAAAAGGACCGATAACAATTCCCCACGGGCCAAGAAAGATGATTCCGACGATTGAACCTATCAGGCAGCCCCAACTGCCCCATTTACTTCCTCCGCTGTATTTGCTTCCAATCATGGGAGTGAAGTAGTCCAATACTTGCACTATCACTACCAGAAATAACCAAATCAGTAATTGCGATGTAGAAAATTGCGCCTTATCTGTAATATGGAGTAATAACAAACCGGCGTATGAAATGGGTGGTCCGGGAATTATAGGGAGGATACATCCCAATAAGCCTACTATGAGGCATAGACTTCCTAATATGATCAGTATGATGTCAAGCATAATAGAATCGGATTAGAATAATGTTGTTTGGGGGATTGAGAATGTAACAAAAAAGGTCTAACTCCTTTTGAGAATCAGACCTTTTTTGTGTCGGAATGAGGCGACTCGAACGCCCGACCCCTACGTCCCGAACGTAGTGCGCTACCAACTGCGCTACATTCCGATACTTTGCTTACGAGTGGTGCCACCAGGAATCGAACCGGGGACACAAGGATTTTCAGTCCTTTGCTCTACCAACTGAGCTATGGCACCTTCTTCGTTTGCGGGTGCAAAGATAAATAGTTTTTTTAATACAGCCAAAGGATTTCTGAAAAAATAAAAGAAAATTCCCCCTGCGCCCGGTTTGTGTGAGCGCAAGAGGGAAAGTCTAAACAGGAGTTCTCGGGGATATTCCCTTATATATAATTTAGTCAATGTTCGGGTTGATGCTTTTCCAATCCTTAATAGCCGGAAGTACTCCCATTCCAATCACTTCGTCACGCAATTTACAGAGGTGAGCATAACTTTCTTTCAGCTTGGCTTCCTCTTCCGGAGTGCCTTTCAACTCTTTGTAGTGTACACCGTCTTTGGTGATTTCAGTTTCCATTGCCATCATGATGTGGTCGAAGCCATGACTGTGTACATACGTACCTGCAGGCCAACGGAATGCTTTACCACCCATGGCGGCAGCAATCATTTCTATGGAAACGTATGCCGGGCTTTGGAAAGAAGAGCGTCCGCGAAGATTGATGATGTTAGCGCCACCTTTGGTTACCTTGCTTTGGATTTCAGCCCATTGTTCAGCAGTAAGGGCAGGTGTGCCGATGATTTCCAACAGAGGTTTACCATCTACTTTGGCAGTTGAAGCATAAACAGCCATCTGTTCTCCGTGACCGCCATACGTACGGCAATTTTCTACCTTATCAGGAGAAATGTGGAAATGCTTGGCTAGTTCACTACGCAAACGGGTACTGTCGAGAGCTGCGAGAGTAGTTACCTGTGAAGGTTTCAGACCGGAATACAACAGAGTGATCAATCCGGTTATGTCGGCGGGATTGAAGATAACTACTACATGTTTCACGTCCGGGCAGTAAGCTTTTACATTTTTACCGAACTCTTCGGCAATGGCAGCATTACCTTTCAGTAGGTCTTCACGTGTCATGCCGGCTTTGCGGGCGGCACCACCTGAAGATACAATGTATTTGGCTCCGGTCAACGCTTCTTTGATGTCGGAAGTATACGTAAGGTTCAGTCCTTCGAAACCGCAGTGAAGCATCTCTTCTGCTACACCTTCCAGTCCCGGTCCATACGGATCGTACAGGCAAATATTGGGTGTCAAATGCATCATAATGGCAGTCTGTGCCATGTTAGAACCAATCATTCCGGCGGCTCCTACAATCGTAAGTTTTTCGTTTGTTAGAAATTCCATAACTTTTATGTATTTAAAAGGTGAATATAATTTTTCTTATCTTTAGTTTCCCGATACAAAAATAACTGTTTTCCAAGAGATTTGTTCATAGAAAAAAGTTATGGCTTAGATTGAAAAGTTATGCCTTATGCTTAATCTTTGCTTAAAAGCGAAGATAAGCTGCACCTTAGCATTAAAAATAATCAAGCTTATTTTGTACTGCCTTCGGTTTGCATTATCTTTGCCCCAAACGAAAGAAATTATGAGCATCGAATTAGGTAAATTCAATATCTTGCAGGTAGTCAAGGAAGTGGAGTTCGGTATGTATCTGGATGGTGGTGAAGATGGAGAAATCCTGCTTCCTTTGCGTTATGTGCCCGAAGGTTGCCAGCCGGGAGACGAATTGAATGTATTTATATATCTGGATAACGAGGAACGCCTTGTAGCCACAACATTGACACCGTTGGTACAGGTAGGTGAATTTGCCTGTTTGGAAGTAGCATGGGTAAATGAGTATGGAGCATTCTTGAACTGGGGATTGATGAAAGACCTTTTCGTGCCTTTCCGTGAACAGAAGATGAAGATGCAGGTAGGAAAGAAATACGTTATCCATGCTCATCTGGATGATGAAAGCTACCGTATCGTAGCTTCGGCCAAAGTAGACCGCTATCTTTCTAAAGAGGCAGCGCCTTATGAAGCCGGAGATGAGGTGAATATCCTCATCTGGCAAAAAACGGATTTAGGCTTCAAGGCGATCATTGAGAATAAGTATGGTGGCTTGTTGTATGATAGCGAGATATTCCAACCCTTGCATACCGGCGATCAGGTGAAAGCTTTCATCAAGCAAGTACGTGAGGATGGTAAGATAGACTTGATACTTCAGAAGCCGGGCTTTGAAAAAGTGGATGACTTCTCGAAAACCCTGTTGCAATATATAAAGGATAATGGCGGACAGATATCTCTGAATGATAAAAGTCCGGCAGATGACATTTATGCCACTTTTGGCGTTAGCAAGAAAACTTTCAAGAAAGGTGTAGGCGACCTCTATAAGAAACATCTCATCCTTTTGAAAGAGGATGGCATCATATTGGCAAAATCCCCAAAGTCCTAAACGGATTAGGGAAATCCCTATATAAGAATAGAGAGAAACAAATGGATAGGGGATAATCTTCCCCTATTTTTGTTTCCAACAAAGAATAGACAATTCATAAACTAAGTAAAAAACGCTATCATGAAACGAATATTATTTATCCTGCTTGCCACTTTGAGTACTGCTGTTTGCAGCGCAGGCACGAATGCTATGAGTAATAGCAAAGTACGTAAGGAGACTCGTTTCCTCACAGATAAAATGGCTTACGAGCTGAACCTGAGCACCGAACAATACAATGATGTATATGAAATCAACTATGACTTCATTTCCGGTGTACGCTATGTAATGGACGATGTGCTATATGGTAATGAGTGGGCACTTAACCGATATTATGACTATCTGGATGTACGTAATGACGATCTCCGCTGGGTGCTTAGTAGCCGACAGTATGCCCGCTTTATGCAGGCGGAGTATTTTTACCGCCCCATCTATACCAGTGGAAACCGTTGGTACTTCCGTGTTTATATCACGTATACCAACCACAATCATTTCTATTTCCCCCGTCCGTATCACTACCGCACGTATGTAGGAGGGCACTATCGCACGCATCATAATAATGTGAGCTATTATCGCGGACGCTACAAACATCCATACTATAATGGTTCGTATCGAATTCGTGATACAAAATCCTATACAACACACCGCCGTTCGGATTTTGGCTCTGTAACTGTACGTCCCGGCTCTGACCGTGCGCCGTCGAGAGATGATGTGTACACTACTCGTCGCAGTAGTTCAAGTAGCAATCGCACTACCACTCCAAGCACTACCCGCAGGGAAAGTACGAACAGCAATGCAGCTACTAATACCAGCAGCAGTTCACGTCGTACCAACAGTAGTACGAAGAGTAGTGCTACTGACACTAATAATAGCTCGCGTACCAATAATAGTAGTTCACGTAATAGTGGCAGCTCTCGTACTAACAGTGGCAGTACGCGTACCAATAGCAGTAGTGAAACGAAGAGCAATACAAGCTCTTCCCGCCGTAGCAGCAGTACTACACCGAGTACCGGACGTAAGGAAAGCAGTTCTTCTAGTGTACGGAGTTCTTCCGGAAGCAGTACACGCAGCAGCGGTTCTTCTTCAACAAGAAGCAGCAGCTCCGGTAGTTCCAGCCGTTCTTCAGGTGATCGTCGCTAAGCAAAAAACGAGCGAATTATTTGTGTATCTGCCGAATAATTCGTTCCTTTGCACCGCTTTCGCGCAATCGCTGTCAGGACCTACGAGAGAAGCCTGGTATGTTGCGTTGTAACGATCAAACAATTTAAGAATAATAACAATGGATTTAATTAAAATTGCAGAAGAAGCATTTGCTACCGGTAAACAACACCCGAGCTTCAAAGCAGGTGACACTGTTACAGTAGCATATCGTATCATCGAAGGTAACAAAGAACGTGTACAGCTGTATCGTGGTGTTGTTATCAAGATTTCCGGTCATGGAGACAAAAAGCGTTTCACTGTACGCAAAATGTCTGGTACCGTAGGTGTAGAACGTATTTTCCCAATCGAATCACCGGCTATCGACAGCATCGAAGTGAACAAGGTAGGTAAGGTTCGTCGCGCTAAATTGTACTATCTGCGTGCTCTTACCGGTAAGAAAGCAAGAATTAAAGAAAAAAGAGTTAATGGCTAATCAGCTATACTCTAATTTCGAGATAAAAAGAGGAAACTTCAATGGAGTTTCCTCTTTTTATTTGATTTAAGTAAACGATTCATGATGAAACTACTACATATTACATATTAAAAATGAAAAGGATTATCTTGTCAATGCTTTGCTTAACTGCATGCATCAGCCTTATGGCACAAAATATCAGTGGAAAACTGGTGGATGAAGCGCAGCAACCGCTTCCTTATGCTAACGTAGTGTTGCAAACCGTAGATTCTGCCTTTGTAACCGGAACTACTACTGGTGAAAAGGGTGAATTCAAACTTCAGAAAATCGTTGCCGGAGACTATCGGCTGGCGATTTCCAGCATTGGTTATCAATCGTTGTATCTTTCTCTCCAAGGCTTTGAACGTACTGCTGATGTAGGTACGCTAACTTTGGCAGACGCTTCGCAAGAGTTGGGTGAAGTAACTGTTACCGCTTCCAGCAGAGTGAGTCGGGCAGATCAGAAATTGATATTTCCCAGTAAAAAACAAATTAGTGCATCAAACAATGGTGTGGACATGTTGCGCCATCTGATGTTGCCCCGGCTTCGTGTCAATAGTATGGATGGCAGTGTAGGCATGACCGATGGTAGCAGTGTACAACTCTGTATCAATGGACGAAAAGCTACAAAAGAAGAAGTCACTGCCCTGTTGCCTGAAGAGGTTATACGTGTTGAGTTTCAAGAAGATCCAGGTCTGCGCTATGGCGATGCAGGTGCGGTGGTAAATTACATCGTTCGCCGTTATGAAGTGGGAGGCTCTTTCGGTTACAATGGTATGCAAAGCCTGAAGAGTGGCTTTGGCAATCATAATTTGACGGGAAAAGTAAATTTCAAGCAATCGGAGATTAGCTTTTACTACGGTAACCGCCTGCAATATTTCAACGAGATATGGTTCGATAAGAATGAAACGTTCACTTTTGAAGATGGTAGTCAGTACCATCGCAGCCAGTATGCTGAGGCAAACAAAAAGAAGAATTTGCAACAATGGGGTGCTGTAACCTATAATCTGCAAGAGACTGACAAGTATATGCTGAACGCTACCGTGGGCTTTTCTCACTATAATGATCCTGATTTACGAATGAAAGGCAAACTGTATACCGAAGAATTTCCCAATTCCGTAACCGATCGTGAAGAGTGGAATCATGACCGCAACCTCAGTCCTTATCTGGATCTTTATTTTCAGAAAAACCTGAAGCATAAGCAATTCCTGGCTCTCAATGTCGTAGGTACATATATTAATACCAAGAATCGTAGCAGCTATACCGAATTGTTGTCCGGAGAGCCGGTAGTAGATTACTATTCGGGGATACGCGGTAAAAAATATTCGTTGATCGGTGAAGGTATCTATGAGAAAGCTTTTAAAGATGGAGGAAAATTGAGTGTAGGCGTACGTCATACTCAGGGATATACGGATAATGATTATAATGGTACGCTGCAATACAGTTCGCAGATGAAACAGGCTGATACTTATGCTTACGCACAGTATAATGGTAAATGGGGTAAACTGGGTTATCGTCTCGGAATGGGTGTCACCCGCTCATGGTTTCAGCAGATAGGGCAGGAAGATTATGAAACCTATTCTTTGAACCCGCGTCTGAACCTGACGTATGCCTTCAACGATCAGTGGAGCATCTCACTGAATGGAAATGTCAATACAATGAATCCTTCGCTCTCGCAGTTAAGTGCTGTAGAGCAACTGACCGATTCTTTGCAGTCGGAACGTGGTAACCCGAACCTGAAACCTTATTCTTATTACCGTTCTACTTTCCGTTTGAATTACAGTAAGGGCAAATGGGATATTGGATTGCGCAACCAGTATAACTACCGTGATAAGGCCATCATGCCTCATATTTATCGTGAGGATGATAGATTTGTCCATAGTTACGCTAATCATTCCAGTTTCCAGGACTGGACTGTCGGTCTGGATGGACGTGTAGGTATGCTTTGGAATGTGTTGCAACTGAGTGGAAGCATCGAAAGTCGTAAATATTGGAGTAACGGTATTGATTTTCGCCATACACAGCACAGCATCGGTTGGGATGTAGCTGCTACCTTTATGTATAAAAACTTCACAGCTTCTGTTGAATTCCAGCATAATAGTGATTATTTCTTTGGCGAAGTTCTGGCTACCGGTGAAGAGGCACATGCAATTGACCTTCAATATCGTTGGAAACGGTTGAATGTCGGACTGCGTATGTTCAATCCTTTCCAGAAGGATTACAAACGCAATGAGGAGGACTGGAACAAATATGCAGGATACAGCTATCAGTATCACATCGATGATGTTGCCCGCATGATTTGTGTTACATTGTCATGGAACATCAACTTCGGACGCGACTACAAGAGTAATAATAAAAAAATGCAGAATAGCGATACTGACGCGGGGGTCTTGTAAGCTGTAAAAACTATCAACAGGAAGTTAATACCTTGTCGGCAAGGAGTTAACTTCTTGTTGACAGGATATTGGCTCTTAGTGTGCAGGGAATTAAGGGCAGCGGAGCCTG
>NZ_EQ973490.1:2165747-2169164 GCF_000158035.1 Bacteroides cellulosilyticus DSM 14838 | reverse complement strand
TGGATAGAAATAGAGGGGGGGGTATACAAAAAAGAGACGGAGCTCCTCACGAAACTCCGTACTCACAAGATGAAAAGGATTAAAAAAACAATATATACTGGTTAGGTGAGGTATTAGTTATCAAGTTAGGTCTTTATTTCTTTTTGGAGAAGAGTAAATGCCAAAAAGAAGACCAAATATCAAATCGGCTACTGAGCGTAGACTTATAGTCTTCCGCTATTTTCTGGTGCAATGAGTTCAAACGCTCGGTAAGCTCTATCATTTTATCTAAATCAGCTTTTAGCTTAGCCTCCCACTGAACATGCAAATAATTCTCTTCCCGCAAATCATCATTCTTTTTTGCCAATCGGGAATTCTCCTGATAAATCCAATCTAAATGCCCTCTCGGAATTCGCTCAATAGTTTCATCGTCAGGATAGGATTGCATCGATTTTAACTCAAGAGCTCTATCGAGTTCGTCAGCATCCACCAGCGGATCCGGATCTTCAAAAGGATCCCTCTTTAAAGAAGAAATTGTCAAATAATTGAGCCGAATCCATTCACGGATTACCCCCTCAGTTACGCCGTATTTTTCGGCAGCTGCTTGTATAGAAAGCCAATTAGCCATATAGTGTTTGATTAAATAAGTTTCAAATCAACCCTATACGGCTATAATGGTTTATATTATAAAAGTACGGGGTCTTACTTCTTCCCTACCAGTAGGTATGTGGATACCTCTAAAAACAGGAAGAGTAAGCCCGTACCAAGACTGATACAGGCTACGCTCATCCGGTTTTTTAGTCAAATTTCCACATTTTACTGGTACCGGAAGAGGACATGTAAACCATGAAAGATATCACATGTCACGTGTTCAGTTGCAAAGATACGTTTTTTTTCACATTCAACAACAAAAGCATTCATTTGTTTCGAATTTCATCAAAAAAGATTCTCTAAAAACCGTTGAGCATCTATTCTTGTTTTCCTCAGTCAAACCAGCTTTTACCATATTCATAGCGAGTATCCCTACCCTTCCACACTATTGAAACGCCCGATTCATCGGGGTTAGCGGGTGGAAGGGATATTTTCGGACAAAGAAATGACCGCATAATAATTCCCATAACGGCTACGTGAGCGGGAAAATCCCAATGGCGCCAACAACTGGGCAAACGCATTCGAATTAACTCCCCGCATGGCGGCTGGATTCTGTCTTTTCAAAACCTTGAAAATATCTGCTGCGGAAAGGCGTTGCACTATTTCATCCCGATCTTCGGCTGTGGCAGGGCGGAAACAGGCATAAAGCACCTCTTCCATTATGCTGCGACGCTGAAACATCTTATTATGCTCCTTCAATTCATGTTCTTCTTCTGCCGTAAACCAATATCGGGCACCCTTCAGAAGCTCTTGCTTCAACTGGGCATAGATTTGTTTGTGCACAATGCGGGAACAATCTATCTTCCCCTTCACTTCCACACAAAGAAAACGCCGGCTCCCCGTAGGATCGGATAATAAATCGGAACGGTTGCTTGTGCCTATGAAAGAGGCGATACGCGGCAGGTTGCGATAGTTTCTCTGATAGGCTTTACAAAGGTTCAGCTCCGCCATCTGCATCAGATTCTTCAGCAACGGCATTTTAGAAGCGGGATATTTATCGAACTCGTCGAGATTCAGCAGACCCATTTCCGACATTTTACGGGTGACGTTTCCTTTTGAAGTCAACTCCACTTCATCCGAATAGTAACGTGACAGGGTTTCGGGCATTAAACTCTTGCAAAAGGTAGATTTCAAACAGCCTTGTTCCGTACTGATAAGGATAGGAGCCACACTATTGGCATGCTTTCCCGTTATGCCCAGCCATTGTGCAGTAAGGGCAAGCAACCATATATGGAAGTGTTTTATCCACAATGGATCAGAAGAAACACGGTGCGCCAATGCTTCAAGACGATCAATGCCATCCCAGGCCGGAAGTTCGTCCAGATACAGAAGGAAAGGATGATAACCGGGTACACTGGTAGAATAAAGATAACGACTGATGTCTTTATCCCAACAGGCAATGCCCCGTGCATGCGCTTCGAGGCAGAAAGAATTCAGTTCCCGTCTGCCCACAGGTGCAAAAGGCTCTCCTCTCCCATCTGCCGGACGGTATTCGGTTTCTTCCGTCAGCAAATTATAACGAAAATCGTAGGTAGATTGCAGGAAGCGGTTTACCTGATCCGTCAGACTAACCGGCACGGTCTTTACACGTTCCGCAACAGGATGGTTTGTGGAACGCGCAACGGTAATATCCGTGTGCTCCACAATAGATTCCGGCTGATTTGCCAGCACTTTTTTTTCTTCTCTCCAACTCTCAAAAAAAGAGGTAATAAATCGCATTAATTTTGTCTTCATAATTCTGTTACTATTTTAGTGATTAATGCTACGAAGTTAGCATCATAAAAGGCCTGTTTGCAAACGTTTCAGAGAAATCCGTTCAACTAATCAGCACTAATAAAGCAGGTATATCTTGTTGTGATTTCACATATGGGATCATCGTCTTTTGCATAAGGCATCCGCAGCGTTTGATTATAGTCGGCAGGCTTACTGATTACTGTCAGCAAGCTTGTTGATTGCAATCAGCCACCCTGCCGACTATAATCAAACGATATGAATGGTCCGTTCAAAATTTGCTCTTCCCTTATATATATGGTACATTTGCATCATCAATTGTAAAACGACAAACAATGGCAATACTTTTTGAATGGTATGAGACTCCGGTACCGAACAATGAAACGGACGAAACTGAGAAAACAACAATCCATGCACGCATCACCCTCAATGGAAAAGTAGGAACCGACGAAATCCGCCGAAAAATACAGAAACGCAGCTCGCTGACTGAAACTGATGTGTCGGCGGTGCTCGACGCGCTTTCTCATGTGATGGGCGAGGAATTATCGGAAGGGCGGCAAGTACACCTGGATGGTATCGGCTATTTCTACCCCACACTGAAAAGTGAAAAAGGAATCACGAGGGAGACGGACCGGAAAAATGAAAAGGTGAGATTGAAAGGTATCAAGTTCCGTGCCGACCGTGCGCTGAAGGACGAGGTGGGCAACGTGAAACTGAAAAACTTCAGGCACAGCGGGCACTCCGGTAAACTGTCTGATGTAGAGATAGATATGCGGCTGAAAGCGTATTTTGCAGAACACCAACTGATGACACGTGCCGATTTCCAGCGTATATGCGGCTTTATGCGGTCTAAAGCAGCGGAGCACCTGAAACGGCTGAATGCGGAAGGAAAGATAGAAAATATAGGAAGAAAGACACAACCGATATATGTGCCGGCGGCAGGATATTATGGAGTCAGCCGGGATCGGATCGTAACGAGATAAGTCCACAAAAAACACCCTTCCACACGCTATGCCCGATGAATAAAGGGACGCAGCGGTGTGGAAGGGTGCTTCA
>NZ_EQ973490.1:2155382-2163821 GCF_000158035.1 Bacteroides cellulosilyticus DSM 14838 | reverse complement strand
TTCTGCCGACTGGTTTCTACGTTCACCACTTCCAGGCGAAGCGCCATACTGCCATCGCTGTGCTGTACGGCCAGAGCAGTTTCAGACGGACAATTCAAGCCATAGACCGGATAAGCGGATAAATTACCTTTCTCAGCACTGTTGATTGCCCGGAAATCCGCCTCCGACAGTTTACTGCCATAATATATATATTTCAATTCCTCCCCGACCGGAGCCGAAAGTACCAAGGAGGTTTTAGTGGTAGAAATTGATATATTCTGGGCACACAGACCACTTACCACACCACACAGCGTAGTCAGGAAAATGATTTTTCTAATAACATTCATACTATATATGTTCTATTTGCACTAATACAATTACATGAACAGAAATACTCAAAAGCACTCAGGAGACGTTGCTTTTTGAGTATTTCTGTTTTATCGGTCAAGCATTTACCATGTATATCTTCTTTAGCGGTAAACTACTCTTCTATCAATATCCAGGATTCTGCAACAGAGCCGGGTTCAACTGAATCTGCGACAGAGGAATCGGATACAGATAATTTTTACGTTGCATATTGAACTGAGACTTATCGTTGATAATCAGCGCCTTTGAGCCATCTTCCAATGTTTCAAAACCATATACGGCAGCAGCCGAAGAATATAAGGCCTGAGTATTTCCACCTCCTTCATAGCTGAACGTTACCAGCTCCGTATCTGTTCCGTCAGGATTCTTCACCACAATGCCCGAGCGGTTACTGTTCAATACTTCTTCGGCAATTCCCCAACGCAACAAATCATAAGGGCGTAAATTCTCATTACGTAATTCTACAGCCCGCTCATTGCGAATGAGTTCAAGCACCGTCATATTTCCGGCTTTACCGGTATTGGCCAGATAGTTGGCGTTGGCCTGTGCCACGGATGCATTACTGATGCGGGCAGATCCGGCACGATCATGCAGCAGATTGATGGATTTATTCAGATCTTCATCAGAGATGGCACCATTCCCCAGCTCACATTTGGCTTCCGCATATATCAGATAAACTTCTGCCAAACGAAGTACAGGATAGTTATAACCTTCATCCTCATCTCTATAATCTTTGCGCTCCGAACACATCTTACGATTCTGAAAGCCCGTATACCCGGCATTAAGAACAATGGGATAATAAGGAGTACATGCCGAAGGGAAGTCAAAAACCGTCACATAATCGGCTTTGGCATAAGTAGTTCTATCCGCACCGTTCGATCCCATGAAATAATAGATATCTCCCGGCCTTTTGACGCATGAGGTCAGACGCGAGTCGCGGTTATCGAAAATATCCGTCAGTTTATCATATCCGTTGTAGTCCTTGGAATACAGATAGGGCAAACCATCCGTGGTGCAAGGGAACATATTCATCATCTTGATGGTGATGGCACTAGCCTGGTTATTATCACCTCCCAAAGACTTGGTGACATTTTTGGCAATGCGGTTATCATCATGGTTATAAGCAATCTGGAGAATAAACTCATGATTCTTATCTTTCTTGAAACCCATCGGATTCGTATCCTCATCCTCCAAATTGAAAAGGTAGTTATAGGCAATACTTTCATACGCCGTACCTTTGGCATTCCACAATTCATACTTTCCGGATACAATGATTTCATTGGCCAGTGAAGCCGCTTCGGTCAGCATGCTTTCCACACTTGGATAATCGGAAGGTTTGCTACTTCCGGCTCCCTCCGAAGTTCCATTCCCATCAGTGGTGACACCTACATATTTCTCCCATGTACCTTCGAACAGCAGCACCCGTGCCTTGAAGGCCTGTGCACCTTGCCGGCTCACTTTGCCGTCATAATCAGCCTCATCCGAAAGGTGAAGAATCGCATAATCCAGATCGTCCAATATCAACTTCACAACCTCATAACGCGAGTTGCGAGGGGCATACAGTTCACCGGAAGTAGATGAAAGAGATTCTGTAACGATGGGGACACCGCCAAATCGCTGAAGTAAATAGAAATACTGGTAGGCACGAAAGAAGCGGGCTATGGCAAGTGAGGCACTGATATCATCCGTACCGCTATATTCATCACCCTTTTCGATAACAACGTTACACTTACGGATTTTAGCATAGCACAATGACCAGTAAGCATCGTTTGTAGATGCAGCCTGCGTGCCGGCCGCTATGGAATGTACCCCGCTGATGATGTCGGAGTTATTATCCATGATGTCATAGAAGGTTCTGGTATATTTAGTCCCGTTGACCGTCTCCGACATATCTTTGAATCCGTAAAAGCTGTAAGTACTTTTGGCTGCCACTTCAAATTCCTTCGCACTTTTGTAGTAGTTGGCTTCAGTTTGCTGGTCTGTAGGAGTCAGATCCAGAAAATAATCCGAGCAAGAAGTCGCGCACAACACTATGGCGGTTGCAGTCATCGCAAATAATATCTTTTTCATGTTCTTTAATTTTTCAGTTAATAATTAGAAAGTTAAATCAACACCAAGCGTCCAACTACGGCTGAAAGGAAGGGTGGTTCTTGCACTAGTTCCCTTTTCCGGATCATATCCGTCCGACAGACCTGTGATTTCTGCTACATTATCGCCCGAGAAATAAAATCTCAGTTTCTCTATCTTCCATCTACTTGTGATGGAAGAAGGAATGGTGTAACCGACAGTAATGTTTTTAAGACGGGCATACCATGCGTTCTGAATGGCAGTATCATTGTTGTCTACATTCCATTTATTCTTATCCTGCTGCAAAGAAAGACGGGCATACTCAGCATTCTGATTGTCCCAAGCCCATGTATCAAGGTGAGTGGTCAGGATATTGGTATAGTTAACATAGAAAGCACATGTGTTCATACCTGTATCACGCAGAATGTTACGTTTTCCCACTCCTTGCACAAATAAAGAAAAATCGAAGTTATTCCATCTAGCTCCCGCATTGAGACCGAAGTTGAAGTGAGGGTCCGAATCGCCATAGTGATAAACGTCTCCAGCTCCGGTATTCCCTTTTCCATTTGTCGTGTCATTGTCAGGATCAAGAATCAATACCTTCTTACGGTCGCCCGGACGCAGATGAGTGCTTGCACTGCTTTGCGCTACTTTGGCCAAGGCACTGTTTCCGGCATATTGCTTGTAGTAATCAGCAATCTCATCATACGAGGTAAAATAACCGTCAGTCTTGTAAACGAACAATGAATTTAACGGATAACCTTCGCGTACTTTCACCAGACCCGCTGTCCAAGTATCCGTTCCTGCATAATCCACCACCATGGAACGGGCGTCACTCAAAGAAGCACTTACCCAATAATCCACTTTTCCTACACGGTCGTTCCAACCAATTACGGCTTCCCAACCTTTCACACGGAGTTTTGCATCGTTAGTGGCTGCTGGATTTGTTCCCAATACATCCGGATACGTAAGGGAAACCAGCATATTATTGTTCTTCTTCTGATACCAATCGAAGCTACCGGTCAGGCGGTTACCAAACAGGGCAAAGTCAACACCGATATTCAGATTTTGCAATTTCTCCCAGGTACGTGAGTAGTCGGTCATTTTAGAAAGATAAGCAATTTGTTCCTGACCACCATTGAAGTAGTAAGTACTCAGCGTGATGGCAGACAGATAGTCATAGTTGCCCAATTCGCTCACCGCACCACCTGTGACACCATAAGAAGCACGCAATTTCAGATTATCCAGCCATTTTACATTCTTCTTCACAAAATTCTCTTCAGAGATTCTCCATCCTACACTGGCGGCACCAAAGTTACACCAACGGTAGTCTACATGAAATTTAGAAGTACCGTCGCGACGTCCCAAAGCCTCAATCATATATTTCCCTGCATAATTGTAATTCAAACGAGTCAGATAGGATATATATCCTTGCGCATTAGAACCGCCGGTTACTGTTTGGTTGGTTGATCCTGCCGATCCGGTATTCAGGTCAAACAAACCGTCGTATAACAAATCCGTACGTTTGGCCGTCACGTTCTTGTAGGTTCTCTTCTCAGCATTGGCACCAACCATGGCAGCTACATTATGCACATTGCCGAATGTATGATTGTAATCCAGTTGCAAGGAGTAATTTTCATAGAAAGTGCGCTGGCTACGTTCCTGCGCATAGCTCTTTGTCCCTGCATTGACTACATTCAACTGCTCATTCACGTCATATCCTATCACCTCTCCATTTCCGTTCTTTTCTATATTTACGGCATAAGGCGCTCCTACATAATATGTTGTCTTATACTCAGTTTGCACATTATTATTCTTAATGAACGACATAGAACCGGTTGCTTTCAGGTCCTTGGTCAACTGGGCTGTCAACGTATTGGAATAACGGAATGTCTCAAATTCTTGTTTTGCCCGTCCACCGGCCTGCATAGCCGATAAGGGAGAACGCCCACAAACATAGAAATCATAATAATTTCCGGAAGGAGTATAGGCCGGTGCCGCAGGCGCATCATACATACCAGAGTTGTTACCATCAAGCCCATCGAGCGGGCTGTCTTTATAACGATTGCTATAAGAAATATTCATATTGAATACCAGCCACTTAGTAATATCATAGTCCGCATTCATACGTGCATTGTATTTTTTGATACCGTCGTCTGTAGCTATAATAACAGAACGGTCATCAGCATATCCCAAAGATGCCGACCAACGTGCACGTTCGCTGGAACCCTGAATACCGATATTGTGCTGAGTGCTCCAGGTGGTACCATAAAGTAAATCCAACCAATTATTTGACTCATAATAATGTATCAGATTATTAGTATCCACGTAAGTAAACGGATCTCCAAGTGCCATTTTATCAATTACCAACAGATTGGTATCATCAAAACTGACACCGGCATGGGGTGTCTTACCACCTACTGCCAATACATTATTCCAGGTTTGCCCGTTGACGTAACGTTGTGTAATGACTTCCCCTCCATTCCCATCTGATTCTACAAAATCCTGGTAAGAAGCCTCCGCCATGGTCGAAGCAAAATCTCTCATACCTGCCAGCGGTATCATATTGGCAGGAGTATTGGCTGTAACCATCCCATTATACGAAATTCTCAGCTTGTCACCCTTCTTTCCCTTTTTCGTCGTCACCAAAATAACACCACCTGCCGCACGTGCTCCATAGATGGCTGCCGATGCATCTTTCAGTACTGATACATTCTCAATGTCATTGGGATTCAACGAACTGAATTCCGTATTGCTGATAGCAGGAACTCCATCAATAATTACCAATGGTTCCACCTTATTGGTAGAGGAAGCACCACGCAACTGAATAGTCATATCTTCATCACCCGGGCGGGCCGAAGTACGCGTAATGGTCAAGCCCGGAATCTGTCCCTGTAACCCAATAGCAGTATTGGATACCGGACGGCTCTCCAGCACATCCCCACTAACCGATGCAACCGCACCAGTCAACGTCGCTTTCTTCTGAGTACCATAACCCACAACCACCACTTCGTCCAGCAGTTCAGAATCCTCTTGCAGAATGATTTTAATATTCTTTTTACCGCTAAGGGATATTTCTTGCGTTTTATATCCCACAAAAGATACGACCAAAGTGGCATCGGGCGATGCACTCACTGTAAAATTACCATTTATATCCGTAATTATACCGGTTCCCGTTCCCTTTATCAAGATGCTGGCACCAATTACGGGTTCACCTTTGGCATCCACTACCTGACCGGTTACAGTACCGGTTTGCATCACAGCCTGCACTTCAGTGGCATCGGCCGCAAATACTTCCAGAGGACTACCCGCCATAAGGACAGAAGTCACCACCGTAGAGAACAAGATTCTTTTCGACGAGAATTTCAAAAATTCACTCTTCATAATTTATAAATTTAAAATTAACACTATTGATATCGACATTATCTAATTAGATGCATTGTTTTATGTACTCGCGCACTTCCTTACGGCTGATAAACAGATGGTTCTCAACCGTACGCTGCGAAAGATTAAGCTCTTGTGAAATTTCCCGGACCGTCTTACCTTCAAAGCGGTTCATCGCATAAATCGTTTTACGCTGGGGCGGAAGCAAACTCAACTTATACTTCTCGCGAGACAATAAGTCATTAGCAATCACGCGGCTTTCCGTATCATCAGTACGTGCCATCGTATATTCATATATATAAGGTGTAAGGGCCTGAGTTCTATAAAAGCGACGAAAGAAATCATTCACCAGATTACTGGCAATGATAAAAATAAAGGACCTGATTGTTTCTTTACAAAGCATCTGATTATAATCCATCAAACGAAGGAATACATCTTGTGACAAGTCTTCTGCTTCCGCTTTATTATTCACTTTACGATATATATAAAGATATACCAAGTGGTGATAGGCTATGTAGGAATCGGCTATCAATCGGTCGGAAGTTATCACTGTATTTCTCATTTCCATATATTTTTGATTAACTTTATGCTGCAAATATAGAGCGCAGAAATCAAAAAAAGCCTCATCTTCACCTCCTATATATTCCACTCTATAGAGGCGGACAAAGTATGCAGATAACAGACTATCATACAAGAAATTAGCAACATAAAAGAAAGCGTCTCAATTTATTATATGAGACGCAGGAAGAGAGAAAAACTATTTTATTTTACTTTTGAGTATCCTCCAGACTCTTGATATATTCACTCGGAGTAATGCCATTTACTTTCTTAAAATAACGGAAGAAAGAAGTTCGCGAGCTAAACCCGCACAACTCCATCAAAGCATTCAATGTGTATCTTGTGTGTTCACCCTTACTCACCAAAGATTTAAACTCGGCAATGCGGTAATCATTGATATAGTCATAATAATTTCTCTTCAGGTATTGATTAAACAAATAAGACAAAGTATAAGAAGGAACTCCAATGATCGAAGCCAAATCCGCAATCTTTAGTTCAGGATTAGTATACGGCTTCTCTTCCCGCATTACTTTTTTCAGTTTTTCCGTCAGACGCTTACATTCTTCTTCGGAGAAATTACTGGTTTTGTATTTTTCCTCCATTGATAAATCAGCGTCCTCCATCCCCTTACCGGATAACCGGAGTTCTTCAGGCACACGCAAAAAACGGGCAGTTTCCTTATTCTGTAACTTCCTTTTCCACAAATAATAAGCTGATAAAGCCGCCAGTATGATTACCGCCAAAGTAATTCCATAGCCATACCAGTTTACGGATATCTGCATATGAATACGCAGGCATGTTTCGGACTTAGGATTCCCCATACGCCGAACCTTAAAAAGGTAGTTACCCGAAGACAGATCATAATAAGTGACTTCAGATTTTCCTGTCAGAACCCGCCAATCTTTATCCACTCCTTCCATCTGATATTCATAAGCCATATAAGCAGGATCGGTAAAGGTAAATCCGGAAAAGTAGATAGTTACATTATTCTGCGAAGCATCCAATGACAACTCTCTTACGCCATCTTTAACGGTCAGACCTGCCCCGGGCACTTCCTGCCCATTCACATGAACAGCAGAGATGACTGTTTTATAATCCAACTTGTTCTCTTCATTTTTCCAATCAACCGATAAGCCAATCAGTCCTCTGGCATTCCCAAACCATATCACCCCACTCTCATCTATCACCGGGTTACAGGCTAGAAATACCGGTCCCGGTATTCCATCCGCAAAACTATAAGGAATAAAAGTATCTTTCTTATCATACCGGTACAATCCGTTATTCGTTGCTATCCATAGCCACCCTTCCTTATCTTCTATCATGAACATTGCATCTTTTCCTTCCAAAGGGGTATTAGCCTGCATCTTCCGGAAACGGCTCATGGATACATCTGAGATAAAGATATCTCCCTTGTACGGCAAAAAATAAAGTTGATGGTCCGAATCTTCATACATCCCACATATTTTCTCTTTATCCACAAATCCCTCAGGGAAGACACCTGTCTTCATAGAGTCGGAAAGAGGATCCCATATACAGATGCCATTTTCTGTACATATCCATCCTTTAAGGGTGGAATCAAAGTAGATCACATAGATATTCCCTTCCGGCAAATGCGAATTATCACTGGAAAAATGTTTCGATAATTTCCCGTCCTTATAACGGTAAACCCCATTGGATGTCCCTATCCATAAATTATGATCCTTGTCGGCAGTAATACAGAATATATGACCGTTCACAAAAGGCATCGGCCTTCCCGGCTCAAAATCGTCTATTTTCTTGGTTTCCCTATCAAACACATACATTCCACCGCCGTATGTACCGATGTAGACCTTACCTTGCAAAGCGTAACTACAGGATATAATACTGGAACGTAATTGCGGGGAAGAATACTTGATAGCATGACCGTTGCGTTCGTCAATGTAGAATAATCCATTGCGGGAACCAATCAGTTTCTCTTCTTTACCGATGAATATGGTGCGAACCGGAATGTCTTTCGAAGTAAAATAAGGAGTACTATAAATAGAAAAGAGTCCGCTCTGATAGACTGTATAGTCCAATCCCAACTGGCATAATCCTACCCATATC
>NZ_EQ973490.1:2150694-2154618 GCF_000158035.1 Bacteroides cellulosilyticus DSM 14838 | reverse complement strand
ATTACGCTCCATCTGATAACCGTGCTCATTGATAAGAAGATACCACCAGGTATCCTCCACCCGCTTCACATCATTCTCTCTCTTTTCTTCCGGTACGCCATACCAACAGAGGTTGGTGTCGGGAGTGACATAACCGTAATATGTAGAATAAGAGTCTCCAAGGATGGAGAGTTTCTTTTGAGCAAAAGAAACTGAAACAGAAGTGAAGAGAATCGCTACAAATAATAAGAAGGAGTTGCGTTTCATGATAAATATATTTTTTGTATGCAAATGTATTGAAAATAATTCATAGGTACAGCCATACTAAACTTTCTTTCTGCACAGCACAATAAGGATTGTTGTAGTAATATCTCCCGCCGCCACAGCAAGCCAGATGCCCGTCACTCCCAACCATGCAGGAAGTACAAAGAAGAACAAGACCGGCAATATACCACGCAACAACGTAAGCCTCATTGCTAGATTAATACGTTCAATACTGGTATAATACCCTATTGTGATTACATTTATCCCGAAAAAAATGTAATCGACAGCAAACAGAGGCAGACCAGCAACTGCATACTGCCAGGCATGACTTGTCCGGTCCGGCAAGAACAAGGAAACGATATCACCGGAGAAACAGACAAACACTCCGCTAATCAGCAAAGCAAACACAACCGCGGAAATAATGCATAAACGCAGCGCCTTATTGGACCGCAACAACTGTCCGCAACCATAATTGTAGCTGACAATGGGCTGCGCCGACTGAACCATAGCGTTAAACACCATGAAAATAATAGGGAACAGATAGCAGACAATGCTATAAGCCGCTACCCCATCCGTTCCCAGATGGCTCATAAACACATAATTGCCGGCAATAGCCATGACGGCAATCGTTATTTCACTCAAACAGGATGAAACACCCAGTTTCAGCATATACCATGTATTCCTCAGTGTCAGGCGGATACTCTTGATACTCATCTTCAGCTTGGCAAAACGAACCGATACGGAGGGACGAAGCAGATAACCCAAGAGTAAAAGTGTCCCCACCAATTCTCCCAAATCAGTAGCGATAGCAGCACCGAACAATCCCCACTCAAAAATAAAGATAAAGATATAATCGAGCAAGATATTGACAATAGTAGCCGCCAGCATGGCCCACATAGCAAAGTTAGGATTCGTCAGGCGTACAAAGAACGGCAATGCCACCAGCAAGACCGTGGACGGAATGGATATGGAGAACCAAAACAAATATTCCGCCGACAATTCCGTCAGATGCCCTTCGGCTCCTAATAAGGTTACTACAGTTTCGGGGAACACAGTCAATAGTATTCCCATAATAATACTGACAATCGTCAGCATGACGATTGACTGCGTGACATTGATATTAGCGACCACCAATTTGCCACGAGACAGATTAATGGAAGCAAGAATTCCTCCACCCATACCGAACATTAGTCCCAACCCGGCCGCTATCATAAAAATAGGCGCCGCAATATTCACCGCGGCAATGGCATCACTGCCTATTCCGCGTCCTACGAATATCCCGTCGACAACAGTGAACAATGCGGATGATACCATACCCAGCAACGTGGGGAAGAGTTGTTTTGTAAACAACTTACTCACACTCATGTTTTTGAAGTCCAAATTATCCCTTTGCATATCTCATTGTTTTAAAAAAAGCGGGGCAAAGGTAGGCTTCATAAATTTGCTGATACTTAACAAATGGTAATTAAAACATTTACATTATCTTTGTCTCTCAATACATTATATAAGTAGTTGAATTATGAAAACTTCTCTCAACATTTTCCTCCTATTCCTGATCCTGTGTGCCTCATGCGGCAGCCGGAAAGCGAACGACAACAAGGAAACGGCAGTCCAGGCAGACACCGTAAGAAAATTCACGCTCCCCCTTATACCAGCCATGCTGAACACTCCCGAATTGCGTGCGGACTATCTGGTACGGCACTATTGGGACAATATGGATTTTACCGACACCACTTATATCAACCTTCCGGATGTTACGGAACAAGCATGGGTGGACTTTATAGATATCCTGAAGATAGTGCCGGACACTACTGCGATAGCTGCCATAAAGCAAATGTATAAGATGGCAGATCAGAAGAAAGTCGTATTCTTCTATTATACTGACTTAGCAGAAAAATATCTGTATGATCCGAATTCTCCGATGCGGAATGAAGAATTTTACATTCCGGTACTGGACGCCATGCTGGAAAGTAAAGTATTGAATGATACGGAGAAAATACTTCCGCAAGGACGCCGGGAACTGGCTGAACAGAATCGTATCGGAAGGCCGGCAGAAGATTTCACCTATACACTGCTGTCCGGAAAAAACGGTACGCTCTACGGAGTGAAAGCAAAATATACGCTGCTGTTTATCAACAATCCGGGATGTCATGCTTGTGAAGAAGGCATAGAAGCACTGAAACAAGCACCTGCCATCAACAAGGAGTTTGCAGCAGGAAGTCTAAAAATACTGGCTATTTATCCGGATGAAGATAAGGAAGAATGGGAAAGACACCTACCGGACTTCCCCAAAGAATGGATAAACGGGTATGATAAAAAGCTTGTTATAAAGGAAAAGAATCTGTATGACTTGAAAGCGATACCTACCCTGTATCTATTGGATAAAGACAAGAAAGTACTGCTGAAAGATGCAACGGTGGCACAGATCGACCAGTACCTGCAATAAGTGATTAGTGATGAGTGACCACTAAAAATATCCCCTCTCACCACTCCACTTCGTGAAGGATAAAAGGGGATGAAGAAACGAGAGAAGAGAGAGTATATGATTTATTCTTTATTCCCTGCCACCACCTAAGGCCTGGTAGAGATTGATAATTCCCTGTATCTCATCGAAGCGGTCGGCTATCTGCGTCAGTTGGGCAGAGAGCAACGATTGCTGGGCGGTAAGTACCTCCAGATAAGTGGAGTTGCCATGTTTCATCAACAATTGCGTGCTTCGGACTGCGGTTTCCAATGAAGTGATTTGTCCGTCGCGCAACTCTGTTTTACCGCGAGCCACCTGCACTTGGGTAAGGGCATTATTCACTTCACTTCCAGCATTCAGCAGCGCCTGCTGGAAAGAAAGTTTAGCTTCTTCCTGTTGGGCTTTGGCTATTTTCAACTGTGCCATGTTTAATCCTTTATTAAATAAAGGTTGTGTCAGTGAACCAACTGCGGAGAGTAACAGCTTGCCCGGATTGATAATCATGCTTCCGGCAGAGTTTGTCCAACCTGCCGTACCTCCCAAAGTAATGGAAGGGTAAAAGGCCGAACGAGCCGCATTGGTACTATAAAAGGCCTGTGCCAACGAAAGCTCCGCACTCTTCACGTCGGGACGACGGGAGAGCAACTGCAACGGAACACCAACGGTAAGTTCTTCCGGGAAACTTTGTCCCTGTAACTTTCCACGTTCGATGGCGTCGGGCACATCACCCAGTAAAATAGAAAGTGAATTCTCCACTTCACGGATTTGCTGTTTAAGGTCGAGCAAAGAGGCTTCTACCATATAACAGTTTGCTTCGGTCTGGGCTACTCCGGCCTCATCCGTCATACCTGCTGCTTTCATGGCACGCATTGTCTTCACGCTCTCACGCCACTTGGCGGCAGTTTCGGCAGAGACGTTGTATTGTGCATCGAGCATTAATAAGGTATAATACATATTTGCCACATTGGCTATCAACGAAGTGGTGACAGCTTGTTCGTACTCCAGGCTCTGAAGATACAAAGCTTTTGCACGGCGTTTCGCATTGGTCAGTTTACCGAAAATATCAATTTCCCAACTGGCGGACGCTATGCCGCTATACGTCCAGGAACCTTTTGATTTATCAAAGCTACTGACACCGCCCTGCGGAGTCAGCATAAAAGAAGGCAGATAGGCCAGACGGGCGGATGACAAAGTAGCTTCCGCTTCTTTGATACGCC
>NZ_EQ973490.1:2090040-2150520 GCF_000158035.1 Bacteroides cellulosilyticus DSM 14838 | reverse complement strand
AAACAACTCGCGCCAGGAGAGAGAGGCGATAGAGGTGGTGTCTTCCAGCTCTATATCCTGCCCGTAAAGTCCGTCGGTCTTGACTTCAGGACGTTCATATTTAGTATAGATGCCGCAACTACTCAACAGCAAGGCTGCGACAGCTAAAGTGATGATTTGTTTCTTCATTATTTATATTGTTTATTTCATTAGAAAATGATGAATTTACACAACCGGAGTATCTCAATTCCCCTCCTCCGGCGGAGGAGAATGAAAATACTCCTGTATCCAGTGCCAACCTATCATTTATGTGATTCTTCTATTTCTTTCTTACTCACTTCCATCTCCTCCTCAATCTGCCAGTCTTTGGTCGGCATGGACTGAGCCGGACGAAGACGTTCCTGCAACCACTGGAAGGTGACAAACAAAGCCGGAACGATGAAAAGCAATGCCAATGTACCGATGGTCATACCACCTACTACACCCGTACCCAACGAACGGTTACCGTTAGCACCTACTCCCGTAGCTACCACCAGCGGGAACAGACCGAAGATCATGGTGAGTGCCGTCATCAGGATAGGACGAAGACGTGCTTTGGCTGCGCTGACTGCGGAAGCAATCAATCCCATGCCCGCTTTTCGGCGCTCGGCAGCATATTCCGTCAACAGAATGGCTGTCTTGGCAAGCAAACCGATCAACATAATCAAACCTGTTTGCAGATAAATGTTATTCTCCAATCCTGCTATCTTGGCAAACAAGAACGTACCCATCAGACCTACCGGAACCGCAAGAATAACTGCAAACGGAACGATGAAGCTTTCATAAAGCGCACTCAGGATAAGATAGATCATCAGAATACAAATGCCGAAGATAATTACCGTCGTACCACTCTGCTGGTTCTCCTCACGTGTGATACCACCGAAGTCATAACCGTAACCTTTCGGCAGGCTGATTTCTGCTGTCTCTTTCACGGCACGGATGGCATCACCCGTACTATATCCCTCGGCAGGCATGGCATTCACAGCTATGGAATTATACATATTGAAGCGACTCAATGTTTCGGCACCATAACTGCGAGTCAGCGTAACGAACTGGCTCAGCGGAGCCATCTCACCGTTTGCCATCCGCACAAAGGTGTTGTGCAATGAAGACTCATCCATGCGGTATTCCGGACCGGACTGTATCATAACCCTATATACCTTTGAGAAACGGTTGAAGTTGGATACATACTGTCCGCCATAGTAACCCGAAAGTGTGGAAAGCACTGCATCCGGAGTAATGCCGGCACGCTTACATTTGGCAGCATCTACCTCGACAGTCCATTGCGGATAACGCACATCGAAAGTAGAATAAGCCATGGAGATTTCGGGACGCTGATTCAAAGCACCCAAGTATTGCTGGGTAGTCTGGAAGAAGGTGTTCACATCCGTGCCCAACTTATCCTGTACATTCAGGTCGAGTGCATTACCCATACCATAACCCGGAATCATACCCGGAGCAATTGCAAAGATCGTGGCATCCTTGATATCTGCCGTGCGGGCATAAATTTGTCCGATGACAGCCTGCACCTGATCTTCTTTCTTCGTACGTTCATCCCAGGGTTTCAGTTTCATAACAATCATACCGAATGTATTTCCCTGTCCGGAAAGCAATCCGTAACCGGCTACTTTCTGAATATGCAACTTTTGCGGAATAGCTTCCAAGCGCTCTTCTATACGAAGCATAACATCATCCGTAGTCTTCAGTGAGCTACCCGGAGCCGTACTTACATTGACGAACAATACACCCTGGTCTTCATCAGGCACCAAACTGGTCTTCGTTGAATTCATCAGGAGTACTAACAATACTACCGAACAAGCCAGCAACGACCATGACAACCAACGACGCTTAATAAAAAATAGTACCGCATTCTTATACTTATTCACCACCACATCGAAAGCCGCATTGAACGAATTACGGAAACGGGCGGCAAAATTATTTTTCTGCGTACCATCTTCATTAATATAAGGTCTCAGCAACAAAGCGCAAAGGGCCGGACTCAGTGTCAAAGCGTTAATAGCTGAGATACCTACGGCAACTGCCATTGTCAAACCGAACTGCGTATAGAACGTACCGGACGTACCACTCATAAACGATACAGGAATGAACACTGCCATGAATACCAGTGAAGAGGTGATAACCGCATTACTGATACCCTTCATAGCGTCGATACTTGCCATATAAGGAGACTTATACCCGACATCGAACCTCGACTGTACCGCCTCGACGACGACTATGGCGTCGTCCACCACCGTACCGATCACAAGTACCAATGCAAACAGGGTAATCAGATTGATACTGAATCCGGCAACGGACATAAAAGCGAAGGTACCTATCAGTGACACGATGATACCCACCAACGGAATCAATGTGGAGCGGATATCCTGCAAGAATACATATACCACCAAGATCACAAGAAGGATAGCTTCGATCAAAGTCTTTACTACCTCATGGATAGAAGCGAACAGGAAGTCATTGGAACTCATCATCTGTGTCAGTTCCACACCTTTCGGCAGGTCTTTGCGCACTTCGTCCAACAGGTTGTCAATGTTCTGATTTACTTCCGTAGCATTGGAACCGGCCGTCTGAAATACCATACAGGAAACACCATTGTGACCGTCCATACCGCCTTTGTAGGCGTAGCTGTCCTTGCCTAGTTCCACATCTGCAATGTCTTTCAACTTCAGCACTTCACCGTCTTCCGTAGAACGGATTACGATTTCACCAAATTCCTCCGGCGTAATCAGACGACCTTTATACTTCATAGTATATTGATAAGTTTCGTCCGAATTTTCACCGAACGAACCGGTAGCCGATTCAATATTCTGCTCGGCAAGTGCTGCCGTCACGTCAGACGGAATCAGTTTGTACTGTGCCATCACATCAGGCTTCATCCAGACACGCATACTGTAGTCACCACCCATAATCATCATATCGCCCACACCTGCAATACGCAGCAACTGCGGTTTCAAGTTGATACTCATATAGTTGGCAAGGAAGTTTTCATCATACGAATTATCGGGACTATGCAATGAAAACATCTGTAAGATACTGGTCTGGCGCTTCATAGTGGTCACACCTACCTGGGTTACTTCTCCCGGAAGCTGTCCGGTAGCTCTGGATACACGGTTCTGCACATTAACGGCAGCCATATCCGGATCGGTTCCCTGCTTGAAATAGACGGTAATAGATACCGAACCGGCATTGGTAGCGGTAGACGTCATATAGGTCATGTCTTCTACACCGTTGATAGCTTCTTCCAACGGAGCGATAACACTCTTCTGCAAAGTTTCCGCACTGGCACCGTAGTACGTGGTGCTTACCATAACGGTAGGCGGAGCAATATCGGGATATTGTTCGACAGGCAGGGTAAACAACCCGATGATACCCAGAATGACAATCGTTATAGAAATGACCGCCGAAAATACCGGGCGTTCAATAAATGTTCTCAGATTCATGGATTAATCCTCCTTTGTTTGTTGATTAGCGGTTTCTTGTGTTGCAGAGGATGCTGACTTAGCTTGAATAGGTGTACCTTCGCGCAATAATCCTACGCCTTCAGCCACAATTACATCACCCACATTCAAACCCTTGTCTACGATATACTCTTTTCCACCATTCACACGGGTCACCTCCACCGGAGCAGACTGTGCTTTACCATCTACTACTTTAAATACGAACACTTTATCCTGCACTTCATAAGTAGCCGCTTGCGGAACAACGATACAGTTCCGTTTTTGAACAGGAACCACTACATTGCCGGCTCCCCCACTCTGTAACAATCCTTCTTTATTCGGGAATACGGCACGCAGACTGACAGTTCCGGTAGAAGTATCGATCACCCCACTGATTGTTTCAATCTTACCTTGCGAAGGATAGGTGGATTTATCATTCAGAATCAGTTCAATAGCAGGCATTTCCTCCAATGCTTTACTCCTAGAACCGTAGCGGCGCGTCATATCCAGCAACTGGTTTTCTGTCATCGAGAAGTAAACGTACATATCGGAATTATCAGAAACCGTAGTCAACGGTTTAGGCAGGCTGGCACTAACCAAAGCGCCCACACGATAGGGCAGAGTGCCTACAACACCGTCGGCAGGACTTTTCACTTCCGTATAAGAAAGGTTATTGGCGGCACTTACACGTTGCGCTTCCGTCTGCGCCAATTGCGCTTTCGCCGTCAACAGGTTATTATAAGATGTCTGCAAGTCGAACTCGGAAATCACGTTCTGGGCAAACAATTCTTTTTTACTGTCATACGTCAGTTGAGCCGTAGCTACACTTGCACGCGCCGCTTCCACATTGGCTTCCGCAGTCTGCAAAGCTGCACGGTAAGGCACTTGATCAATAATAAACAAGACTTGTCCTTTGCGGACCGCCTGACCTTCTTCCACACAGAGTTTAGTCAGGAAACCTGATACCTGCGGGTAAATGTCAATGTCTTGTCTTCCCCGGATACTCGCTGAATAGGTCGTTTGCAATTCCTTGTCGGATGTCGTGATTCTCATCACCTCATACTCAGAACTGGTCTGCACGGTAGGAGCCTGTCCGCATGCTACCAATGTTACTCCACAAATGAATGTCATCATTTGTCTAATCAATCTCTTCTTTGTTGTCATACTACAATCTTTTTAAAAACATCTTTTGTTATGTCGGCGGCAAAGGTATGCCGTTTTTGAACAACAACTTGTTTCATTTGTCGCACTCCTTTGTTCATTTTCGGAACGCTTTGCTTAACATTCCAAAAAGAACTTTTACCTTTGTCCCAGCAAAACTTTAAAAAGATAAAGTATGAATCCATTATTAACTACGAAAGCAGAAACCTTCAGATCCGGGAGTGATAACCTGGAGTTTTACCACAACCGACTCATCAAATTAACGAATGGAGTCCTTTTATTCTGTTCCGGCGGAGAAGCGGAAATCACCATAGATCTGGAGAAGCATCACATTATACCGAATACGAACATTATGTTATTGCCCGGCTCTATTCTTTCGCTCAGATCGGCCAGCCCGGACTTCCAGATACACTATTTCGCTTATTCGGGCGAGATGATGAAAGTTGCCTGCTTCCGACTGGACCCGGCATTCATGCATTTCATGAAAGAGAATTCCTGTTATACACATACCAGACTCGAAACCATACGCCCCATCCTGAGAATGATAGAGGCAAGCGCCGCCATCTATGCCGACAAGGAAAACCAGTTTCGCGAAAGCATTGCCCAGAACCTACTTCAGATATTCTTCCTGGATACTTATGATAAGGTACAGAGATATTTCACGAAGGAACAACTGGAGGGAGGCAACCGGAAAGGACAGCTGTTCAAAAAGTTCATCCATCTGGTACATACCAATTGTACCATGCAACGGGATGTAGCCTTTTATGCCGAGCAACTTTGTATTTCTACACGCTACCTTTCCGCTATTACTAAAGAGGTAGGCCAGATTTCCGCTAAAGAAATCATCGATGAGTTTCTCACACTGGAAATCAAAGTCGCCCTACAATCCACCAACCTCTCACTAAAAGAGATAGCCGACCGGTATAATTTTCCCGACCAGTCGTTCTTCGGACGGTACTTCAAGAAGCATACGGGAATGTCACCGAAAGAATACAGAGCAAAAAGAATATAATAGATAGAAAACAATTGTATTGACGCAAATCAACAATAAATAAACGCATACTGACGCATATCAACAAACACAAACGGTTTACATTTGCAGTGAACAATTAAAAAGCGAACCGCAAATTTAATACCGTATGCTGAAAGTACTGCTATTATCCGATTTTACCAGCGCGTACAGCCGCCTTTTATTAAAAGGTTTCCTGCGATATTCCATGGAAGTGGGCAACTGGCGCTTTTATCGAATTCCATTGAGCCGTGAAGACTTCAATGACGAAAAAGCAATCGAAACAGTCATTGATATTGCTCAGCGCTGGGGAGCGGATGCCATCATGGGACAGCTGTCCGAAGTAAATACCGAACGGCTGCGCTCCATAGGCATCCCCGTCATCCTGCAAAACTACACCAATCGTGTGGACGGCATATCCAATATTACCGGTGATTACTACGGCACCGGCGAAATGGCCGCCAACTACTTCTTGCGGAAAGGTTACACTAATTTTGCTTTCTACGGCACCAGTGATACAATCTGGTCACGCGAACGTGAAGAGGGTTTCTGTACCCGCCTCGCCGAAGTAGGGCAGCATGCCTATATCTATAATGAAGAGAGCAACATCCGGTATGGCTCCACTTCCGACCAGCAGGCCCTCCAAGCCTGGTTACAGCAACTCCCCCATCCCACAGCCTTGTTTGCCTGCGACGACGTATTCGCCTTACGCATAACCGAAGTCTGCGGTATCAGCAACATTCAAGTCCCCCAGGATCTGGCTGTTTTGGGAGTGGATAATGACGAAATACTCTGCAATATGTCCGACCCTCCCCTTTCTTCCATCGTGCTGGATGTAAAGAACGGCGGATATCAGGCAGCCAAACTGCTGCACAGCATTGTGAAGGATAAGCAACTGCCACAATTCAATATCGTTATCAATCCCATCCGCATTGAACGCAGAAAGTCAACAGAAGGATACTCGGTAAGTGATAAACTGGTCCTTGGTGCCCTGAAACTTATTGAGACGGAGAACAACGGCCTTATCAGCATCACAGAAATACTGAACCGCCTTTGTGTTTCACGCCGTGTACTGGAAAAACATTTCCGTAAGGAAGTCGGCATTTCCATTTACCAATATATACTGGATTACCGCACTTCCTGTTTCGCCGAGAAACTGTTAACCTCAGACCTGCCCATCATGGATATAGCCTTTGAACTGGGTTATGAAGATTACATCAATCTTACCAAATCCTTTAAGCGAATCTATCAGATGACTCCAACCCAATATAGGAATTACTATAAGTACGGGAAAACAACCACTATTATTAACCCTAATAACCAATGAGAAACAGTGAGAAATTTTATTCTTTTACCTAACTCGTCAGGAAAGAACACTTCAATGCGAAGTATCTTCCTCATTGTATGTATGTGCTGTAGCTTGATTACTCTGGCTCAAAGCAATTTCAAGGTATCCGGTATCGTTATCGGAGTAGACAAAGAACCCATTATCGGGGCTACCATTCAAGACAAAAGCAACCAGACAGGTGTCATTACCGATGTAGAAGGACGCTTTACCATCAATGCTTCTTCGCGCAACGCCGTGTTACGCGTCGGCTATATCGGAATGAAATCAGAAGAAATCAAAGTAGAAGGGCGTTCCCAAATCACCATCATCCTTCAGGAAGAAGCCGTGAAGATAGACGAAGTGGTAGTAACCGCCCTCGGCATCAAGCGTGAAGCCAAAGCTTTAGGTTACGCTGTATCTTCCGTAAACAATGACGCACTGACAGCCGGTAACGAGCAGAATGTAATGTCTGCCATCTCGGGTAAAGTAGCCGGTGTGGATATCTCTTCCACAACAGCAGGCCCTTCCGGTTCCACACGCGTCATTATCCGCGGTAATTCCCAGCTGACAGGTTCCAACCAGCCCCTATATGTCATCGACGGCATGCCGGTGGACAATACGGAACTGGAAGGTGCAGGCAAATGGGGTGGTTACGACTATGGTGACGTATTGTCCTCCCTCAACCCGGATGATATTGAAAACATTTCTATCCTGAAAGGCCCGTCCGCTTCCGCACTTTATGGCTCCAGAGCTTCCAACGGTGTTGTCCTCATCACCACTAAGTCCGCCCAGAAGAAAAAGGGTATAGGTGTGGAGTTCTCATCCAACCTGAGCATTGTTAAATTACTGACTGGTTTCGACGATTACCAGCGCGTCTACGGTCAGGGCCGCGACGGGCGTCCCTCGATGTCCGGTCAGTCGGCATCGACTACTTCGCAAGTAGCTTGGGGTGGAAAGTTAGACCCCAACATGGATGTACATATCTATAATGATGAGATACGGAAGTATGGTAATGTGAACAACAACATCCTGAGTTTCTTCGATACCGGTATCACTACCACCAATGCCGTTGCCTTCAGCAAGACCAATGACTTGTCGGCTTTCCGTGTATCCGTATCTGATATGCGCAACTGGGATATCGTGCCCGAATCGGAACTGAGCCGTACCAGTGTCTCTTTTAAAGGAAACACCCAGCTTTCCAAACGCCTGACCGTAGAAGCACAGGCCACTTACAGTTACGAATCCGTGCAGAACCGCCCCGCCTTGTCCGACAGTCCGAGTAATCTTGGTAATGCCCTGATAGGTATCGCGCCGAGTTTTGACCAGAAATGGTTATCCAGTAACTACAAGGACGAAACCGGACGTTACAATGACTGGAACGGTGACAAATACCGCATCAACCCCTACTGGGTAATCAATGAAATGAGCAATAAGTCCAAACGCGACCGCCTCATCGGACAGGGACGCCTCTACTATGCATTCACCGATTATCTGAAAGCCAGCTTCAAAGCCGGTCTGGACTCCTACACCTTCCGCTTCACCGATTTCACTCCGATGTATACCCCCGGATTTACCGATGGAATGATGAAGGAAATGACCAACAACGTGATGCAGTATAACTTCGAGATGATGCTTCGTTTCCAAAAGCGTTTCGGTGATTTCGATGTATCGGCTTTCGTCGGCGGCAATGTGATGCGCTATGAGTACGAATCCATGATCCAGACCGGACAAACGCAGGTAATCCCCGGTTTACAGGACATCACCAACTATTCCAGCATAGAAACCGAACATGCCCTGGTGCGTAAAGCCGTGCGCTCCCTGTTCGGACAGGTCAGCCTGGGCTACAAAGAGTTTGCATACCTCGATGCAACGTTCCGTAATGACGTGTCGTCCACTCTAAGCCCCAAGAACCGTTCTTATTTCTATCCTTCGGTTTCGGGAAGCTTGATATTCTCCAACCTCTTTGAGCACAAAGAATGGTTCACCTTCGGTAAGTTGCGTGCTTCATGGGCTAAAGTAGGTGGTGACACAAGCCCCTATCAGCTTCAATTGGAATACGGTCTGAAACCTTATACCAATAAAGGAACTTCTCTGGGCTACATCACTTCCGGTTCCGTGCCTAATGCCAACCTGAAACCGACCTCGACTTACTCTTTCGAAGTAGGTATGGATGTGCGTTTCCTGGATAACCGTCTGGGACTGGACTTTACTTACTACCAACAGATAACCAAAGACCAGATCTTGTCATTGCCGGTTTCACAATCTACCGGATACAGCCGTGCCATGATCAATGCCGGTGAGATTTCCAACAAAGGTATCGAAGCTTCTCTGTCACTCGTACCGGTGAAAACCAAAAACTTCACCTGGGATGCCAATATCAACTTCGCCAAGAACTATAATGAAGTAGTGAAACTGCACGAAGACGTGAAAGACTTTGAACTGGCAGCCGCCCGCTGGGCCAACGCCTTCATCTACGCAAGCGAAGGACAACCTTACGGTGTCATCGTAGGTAAGAAACTGAACCGTACAGAAGCCGGCGAAGTGATTTATGAAAACGGTCTGCCTACTTTCGACGATAAAGTATCCGTATTAGGAAACGGCAACTACGACTTCACTTTAGGTTTCCGCAATGCTTTCTCTTACAAAAACTTATCAATGAGTGTACTGGTAGATATGAAATTCGGTGCGGACGTTTATTCCATGAGTAAGATGCAGTCGCACGTAAACGGTACTTCCAAAGAAACCCTGGAAGGACGCGAAGGCTGGTACGCCTCCGAGCAAGCCCGCCTGTCGGCCAACGTAGATGCCAAAGACTGGACACCGACCGGAGGTTATGTAGGTAAGGGAGTAAAAGCCGTAACCGATGCCGACGGTAACGTAAGCTATGTGCCCAACGATGTGTACGTAGATCCCGCCAAATACTGGCAAGCCTTGCAGAACTCTTCCCCCGAACCGTTCATCTGCGACAACTCTTTCGTGAAACTGCGTGAAGTATCACTCTCTTACTCATGTCCCAAGAAGTGGTTCGTACATACTCCTATCGAGTCCGTCACCCTCTCGGCTTACGGTCGCAACCTGCTGCTGATCTATTCAAAAGTAGACAACATCGACCCTGAATCTTCTTACAACAACGGTAACGGACAGGGCTTCGAATATGGCTCATTACCCTCACGCCGCACCTTCGGCTTCGGCATCAATGTCAAATTCTAAAACGCATATCAACATGAAAAATATAAAATGGAGTTCCTTATTTATCGGCCTCATCTGCCTGTGCAGCTGTGTAGACCTGACTGAACTGAACGAGAATCCGACCAAGGCAACCAGCATATCCCCGCATCTGCTGATTCCGACCATACAATTGACTCATTCGCAATATATGCAGAACACCATCCGCTACTTTATCTACCCGGGTGCATTCGTCAACCACTGGATTGGCGGCTGGAGTATGCAGGAGTACGGCGGAAAAGCCAAAAAGAACATTGCCTACATGGAACGCCTCTGGGTAGCCTATTATCCCGATATCATTAAGAATGCCGTCGCACTGGTCAGCCAGACCACCGACAACCCGGAAGAAGTCAATCTGAATGCCATCGGACGCATCCTGAAAGTAGAGGCTTTCCTTAAACTGACGGATTATTACGGTGACATTCCGTACTTTGAAGCCGGAAAGATATACAATGAAAACATCGTGAAACCCCGATACGATAAACAGGAAGATATCTACATGGATTTCCTGAGCGAACTCCGCGCCGCCTCCGCCCAACTGGACGCATCGGCTATGGCTCCGCAGAACGACCTTTACTTCAATGGCGACATCGAGAAATGGAGACGGTTTGCCAATTCCTTATGGCTGCGCATCTCCATGCGCCTGCTGAAAGTCAACCCCACACTTGCCCAGCAAGAAGCCAAAGCGGCTTATGAGGCAGGAGTGATGACCTCTAACAGCGATATCTGTTATGTGGCGCACGAATCGAGCAGACTGGACGAAGGTCCGGGCAACGGATTTGCCAACCAGATGCTGGAAGATCCTACTTACAGTAACTACCGCATGACCAACGAATTGCTGGAAGCGCTGACTTCCACCAACGACCCGCGCACTCTCTACATCGGAGGCGCCTACTATACCGACAGCAAACGTACGGATATCACGTCCATTGTTTACGAAAAGACCGGTTCGTATCAAGGAGTGCCGGCACAAGATTTCATCTACAATGCCTGGGCACCGGCTCTTACCATCAATATCGATGGAAAAGATGTAAGTGTAGCACACCACTACCAGAAGATGCAACCCTCTAAACTGCTGACTGATCCGGCATCTCCTTATATGCACCTTACTTATGCCGAAACAGAATTCTACCTGGCTGAAGCCGCTGCCCGCCATTGGAATGTATCTTCCGAAAGTGCCAAGGAACACTATAAGAAAGGTCTGGTAGCCGCCATCAAGCAATGGAGCCTGTTTGGCGCCAATGTACCCGATGACGCCACACTGGAAGCCCTCGCCGAAGAACAGTCTTCACTGCTGGATGCAGGCGACACCGAGGCGCTGGAAGAGATCAACAAACAACTGTGGCTGCTCTATATCCTCGACCCGATTGAAGCCTGGTCTAACATACGGCGCAGCGGTATGCCGAGCAAGTACACTAAGTTCTACAACCTGGCTCCCACAGAAAACGAATCGGACGGCAAACGCCCCAACCGCATGATGTATCCGCTGGAAGAACAGATTAAGAACAAGGAAAATCTGGAAGAAGCACTCGGCCGCATGGGAGGAACAGACAGCTGGACCAGTCGTGTATGGTGGGATAAAGAATAAGTTTACACAATTAAAAAGAACGGATAAATTATGAAAACCAAGTATATTTTTCTAATATTGTGCTTCCTGGGCATCGCCATGGGAAGTTGTAAAGACGACTCGGCAAGCAACCCGACCTTTGCCGATGATGAACTCTATATCTATACCGACATGTTGGAAAGTGTATCAGCCATAGCAGGCACCCTCACGGAATTCCCTATCCTGGTTTCTCCGGCAGACGGCAGCGTGTCCGTCAAGTGGTTGCTGGACGGTGAAGTGATCGGAACCGCCCCTACACTGAGCTACACATTCACCCAGACCGGAAGTTTCAAGCTGCGCTTTGAAGCGGTACGAAACGGAACCACTAATTTCAGAGAATTCACTTTAGTAGTAACAGCACCTTAAAAACATACGGATACCTATGAAATATCTGACTCTATGGGCACTTCTCTGCATCCTCTTCGGATGCGGAGGAACCTCCCAGGAAGAAGCACCCAAGAAACCATCCAAGATTATCTTCGGATACCTGCAATATGAACAATTGCCCGAATACCAGATTCCCTGGGATCAACTGACTCACCTGAGCATCGCCTTCGGACGCGCCACAGAAGAAGGTGGCCTGGCTGATGCCGCCAACATCGAAAAGCTTTTGCCCATCTTCCGCGAAGGGCAAAAGAAAGGGGTGAAAGTTCTGTTATCCGCAGGTGGAGGCGGCAACAAAGCCATTATGGCGGGTGTACTGCTTAATGATACTTACCGCAACCGCTTCAAAAAGGAACTGTTGAAAGCTGTGGAAGACTGGGGATTCGACGGTCTTGACATCGACTACGAACACTGGGCAGGCGGTCCGGAAGGCTACGGAGAAGGCGACAAGGAAAAAGTAGCCCTCCTTGAAAACTTCTACAAAGAACTGAGGACGGAACTTCCCAAAGGCAAACTGCTGACTGCCGCCGTGAGTGCCGACTATCCGGAATGGAACGGGGGCTGGGGAAACTATAATGTATATACCAACTCGATGTTTGAATATCTGGACCTGGTCAATATCATGGTGTACGACTTCACCGGTGGTTGGAAATCATCGAAAGTAGCTCAGCACGCCAGCATGGAACACTTCCGCATGGCAGCCAAACGTTGGAGTGAAATCCGCGGAGTACCCAAAGAAAAGATTATCCTCGGAGTGCCTTTCTACGGTGTACACTTCGTATCCGCCGAAACCCCGGTAGGGGCTACACACATGCCGTACAAGGAGATTCTAACGAATTATCCCAACGAACAGGCCACGGAGAAGGACGAAATCGGACTACTCTTCTACAACGGCAAACCAACCATGCGTGCCAAAGCCGGGTATGTAAATGACAACGGTTACGGAGGTATCATGATATGGGCTATCTCGCACGATTCTCCCAACAAAGAAGAGAGTCTGCTTCAGGTGCTCTATGACGCTTTCACCGAACATTAAGCATCCTCTTGCAGAAGCCATATTCCGAAGACCCGTTTCATTAAAGGAAAGGATATGAAGCAATAAAACATCACATGCAAAAGATGGCATCTTTTGCAACGAAAGGTGGCATCTTATGATGTTAAAGATGGCATCTTTTGCTACAAAAGATGCCACCTTTTGCAAGAGTAGAATAAAGCATCCGGGTGTTTTCATTTAATGAAGAGCATCCAAACTATTAATAATCAAAACATTCAGCACTTATGTCGGCCCCAAACAATAGATTACTTGCACTCGATGTAATAAGAGGGATTACCATAGCCGGAATGATACTGGTAAACAACCCCGGTTCCTGGCAGTCTGTCTATGCCCCGTTGCAACACGCACGATGGCATGGATTAACCCCCACAGACTTGGTTTATCCCTTTTTTATGTTTATCATGGGCGTAGCCATCCACTTTTCATTGCGCAAGTTCGATAAACTCAATACCACCGTCAGTCTGAAAATCATCCGTCGGACCGTAGCTCTCTTTGCCGTAGGAATAGCATTGGATTGTTTCTCCAAACTTTGTTACGGCACTTTCTCCTGGGAACATCTGCGTATTCTCGGTGTCATGCAACGGTTGGCATTGGCTTATGCAGGCGGAGCATTCCTGGCAATTCTTATTCCGAAGAAGTATTATCTTGCCACGGCAGGAGGAATTCTGCTGCTATATCTTGTGTTGCTGCAATGTTTCAACGGATATGTACATTCGGCAGACAACCTGATTGCGGTGATTGACGTCAAACTGCTGGGAGCGGGACATTTAATCAAAGAGACCGCTGAGGGCGGTAGCTTTGCTTTCGAACCCGAAGGGCTGCTGAGTACGATTCCTTGTTGGGCGCATGTACTGTTCGGCACGTTCGTTGGAAGCCTGATTACGGGGATAGCGGAGAATAAGGAACGTATCCGTCAGATCGCCCTGTTCGGTACGGTCCTGTTGTTCGCCGGTTTCCTGTTACAATATCTTGATCCGATAAACAAGAAACTGTGGACAGCTTCCTACACTTTAATCACTTCCGGAACTGCTTCCCTGCTTCTTGCTTTACTGATAGATATCATTGACGTCAGGCAGAAAAAGCGCTGGTGCCGCTTCTTCGAAGCCTTCGGAGTGAATCCGCTTTTCATGTATGTAGTTGCATGGATCATCAGCGTACTGTTCGGATTGTCATTCATCCCGTGGGGCGAAGCAACCATCAGTGTCCGGGGAATTATCTACAACCGGACGCTGCAACCCTTGCTGGGAGATTATGCAGGATCTCTGGTCTATGCCCTGTTCTTCATCGGGGTGATATGGGCATTGGGATACATTCTCTATCGCAAACGTATTTATATAAAACTGTAAAAAGGTATGTTTAAAGGTAACGTTCAACAAAAGCCTTCCTCCAATCTGCTGCCTATGCTGATGCTGGGAACGCTGTTTTTCATCTTCGGACTGGTATCCTGGGTAAACTCCATCTTGATTCCCTACTTCAAAGTAGCTTGCGAGTTAACCCACACCCAGTCTTATCTGGTAGCCCTGGCATTCTACATCGCTTACCTTGTGATGTCTATTCCCGCTGCCAAACTGATCGGTCGGATCGGCCCCAAGCGGGGTATTATCGCAGGATTGTGGCTTATGGCAGCCGGGACCGTCCTATTCGTTCCGGCAGCCTGCACCCGGGCCTATCCCGTTTTCCTGACCGGACTATTCACCATAGGCACCGGTCTGTCTATCCTGCAAACCGTAGCCAATCCTTATGTCACCATACTGGGACCCATAGAGTCGGCAGCCCGGCGTATCAGTATCATGGGGCTATGCAACAAGATAGCCGGAATCATCGCCCCCCTGCTGTTTGCCGCCGTCATCCTGAAATCAACGGATACCGAATTGTTCGAAGTGCTGAAGAGTAACAGTGTGGCAGGTGCAGAGAAAGACCTCTTGCTGGACGAACTGATACGGAGGGTTATTGTCCCCTACTCGATACTTTCCCTGTTCTTGTTCCTGTTTGGCTGCGCGATACATTTCATCCGGCTGCCCGATCTGAGTAATGAACAGGAAAAGAGTACCTACTCTTCCGGTGACCACAAGTCTATCGGCTCGTACCCATACCTTATATTAGGAGTATTCGCCATCTTCTTTCATGTGGCGGCCCAGGTGATTTCCATCGATACGATTATCAGCTATGCCGAAAGTATGGGATTCAATCTGCACGAAGCCAAGATATTCCCCAGCATCACTTTGTCCTGTGCTCTTGTAGGATATTTCATCGGTATCCTGCTGATTCCCCGGTTTGCCAGCCAGCAACGCATGTTCCGTATCTGCACCGTAGGCGGACTGATATTATCGGTCTGTGTACTGGTGATTCCCGGAGAAGTACAGATGTACGGACATGCCACTTCCCTCTCCATCTGGTGCCTGAGCCTGATGGGAGTATGCAACGCACTGATCTATGCCGGAATCTGGCCGCTTGCCATACATGACCTGGGACGCTGGACGAACCTGGGTTCCTCGTTCATGGTGATGGCACTCTGCGGCAACGCTTTCATGCCGGTCATCTATGGACTGATAGCCGATCATTACGGATTACGGATCGGATATATCGTGCTGATTCCCTGCTTCCTTTATTTGATATTTTACGCATTCTACGGATATAAAATCAATCATTGGTCTGAATTATGGAAACTGAAAAAGGACAAATAACCAGAATTTATAACGGTGAAATCATCACTCCGGAACGTAACTTCGGAGTGGGAACCGTACTCATTGCCGAAGGAAAAATTATCGGCATAGAGCCGGGAAACTATGAAGTACCCGGCAGCATAGGTCACGATGCACACGGCGGCTACATCGCCCCGGGATTCATCGACCTGCACACACACGGCGCAGGTGATTCCGATTTCATGGATTGTACGGAAGAAGACTGCCTCACCATTGCCCGCGAACACCTGCGGCATGGAACTACCTTACTTTATCCTACCACACTGGCTTCGGATAATCAGGAACTGTTTCGCTTCCTCGATATATACGACCGGGTAAAAGATCAGCGTTCGGGTGCCGCTTTCGGTGGTTTACATCTGGAAGGCCCTTACTTTGCCTATGCCTTCAGGGGAGCACAGGATCCGCGTTATCTGCGCAACCCTTCTCCCGAAGAATACATGGAGATATTGGACAGGAGCCAGGATATCGTCCGGTGGAGCATTGCTCCCGAACTTCCGGGGGCACTTGAGTTTGGTGATATACTGCACCGACGTGGCATATTACCTTCCATAGCGCATACAGATGCCATTTATGAAGATGTGGTGGAAGCCGTGAAACACGGTTTTACCCATATCACCCACTTCTACTCCTGCATGAATGGAGTAACCCGCCGGAACGCCTTCCGCTATGCAGGTTGTGTAGAAGCTGGATATTTATTGGACGAAATAACCATTGAACTGATAACGGACGGCGTACATGTTCCGGCACCGCTTATGAAACTGGCAGTAAAGAATAAGGGTGCGGAGAAGATTGCCTTAGTCACCGACTCCATGCGCGGTGCAGGTATGCCCGAAGGGAAAAGCATATTGGGCAGTCGTGCCAAAGGACGCGAAGTACTCATTGAGGACGGAGTAGCCAAGATGCCCGACCGCCAGTCCTTTGCGGGAAGCGTAGCTACGGCCGACCGGTTGGTACGGAATATGTACCGGATGGGAGAACGCCCCCTGGAAGAAGCCGTGCGCATGATGACGCTCACCCCCGCCGAAATAATGGGCATTGCGGACAGGAAAGGAAAGATTGCCAAAGGATATGATGCCGACATTGTAATATTCGACCCGGATATCCGCATCAACCGGGTATTCATTAACGGAGAAACATTATTTGAACAACCATGAACATAAAAGAAATTAAGAAAGAAGCTTTACTGGCACGGATATGCGCTACCCGCCAGATTATGGGCGAAGATGCCGCACAAGCAGCAGCCGAAAGTATCAACCAATTATTAAAAGAAAAAGAGGAAATCAATATTCTATTTGCAGCGGCCCCCTCACAAAACGAGTTTCTGGCCGCCTTGCAGAAGTATGCTCTTCCCTGGAACCGCATCCATGCCTTGCACATGGACGAGTACATCGGTCTGCAAGCGGATGCGCCTCAACGCTTCGGGAATTATCTCAAAGAACACATATTTGCCGCACTTCCCTTCAAGTCTATACATTATTTATATATAGAAGGCGCCTCACCCGAAAACATCTGCACCCACTATGAAGAAGTTTTGCAAAAGCATCCCATCGACATTGTTTTCATGGGAATCGGTGAAAACGGGCACATCGCCTTTAATGACCCGCATGTGGCATTGTTTGATGATCCCCAGCAGGTAAAAGTGGTATTACTGGACGAGGTATGTCGCACACAACAGGTACACGACGGTTGTTTCTCCAGTCTGGAGAAAGTACCCCAACAGGCAGTCACCATTACGATACCGGTTATGATGAAAGCTACCCGTATCTTTTGCATAGTACCGGGAAAGCCGAAGGCGAATGCTGTGAAAGAAACATTATACGGCCCTGTCAGCACCACTTGCCCGGCTTCTATTTTACGTACTCATCCCCATGCGACGCTTTATTGTGACCGGGACAGTGCGTCACTTTTATCCATCTAAAAAATAAAGACCATGAATCATACCCTTCGTTCCATATACAAAAGTTTACTTTTAGTAAGCGTATTCCTGTGCCTGTGTGTTCCGGCCCGTAGCGCAGCCCCTCCTTCCGACTTCAAAGTCAGGGCTTTCTATCTGGATTGCCGTACACAGGTAATGACGGTTTCGGCAATCAAGGAACTGGCGTCCGACCTTTCAAAGAAAGAGATAAATACTCTGCTGATAGAGTATGAAGCAACATTCCCTTTCCAAAAGCATGCCACTTTGTGTAATCAATTGGCATTCAGCCGCAGCGAAGTGCAGGATATTGTAAGCTATTGCACTTCGCTCGGCATTGAAGTAATCCCGTTACAGAACTGTTTCGGACATTGCGAATACATATTAAGGCACGACCGGTACGCACATTTGCGTGAAGACAGTAAGGAAGTGTCGCAAGTATGTCCCCTCAAGATAGAAGAAGCTAAAAAGGTATTCCGGGAAATCTTCCGGGAAGTGGCAGAATTGCATCCGTCACCTTATTTCCATATAGGAGCTGACGAAACTTATCTGTTGGGAAGTTGCGCACAATGTTCCCAAGTAAATAAGTCGCGCCTTTTTGTTGACTACATAAAAGCCATGTGCGAGGTGGTCAAGGAAATGGGAAAGAAACCTATCATCTGGGCGGATATTATCCTGATGCACCCCGAAGCCGTTCAAGAGTTACCCAAAGATCTCATCTACGTTGACTGGAATTACGGTTGGGAACCGGACCGCTTCGGTAAACTGGATAATCTGCTGAAGCTCGGTGTAAAGATGTGGGGAGCAGCCTCACTGCGTTCGGCACCCGACAATACATATCTGACCCAGTGGATGAAGCATTTCAATAACCTGGCTACTTTCCTGCCCTTTGCGCGTGCTCACGGATATGAGGGAATGATAGAAACTTCCTGGTCAACCAGCGGAACTTATGGTTTCCACTATGATAACGGTTGGGAAATAATCAGTATGCAACCCATCCGGCAGGTATATCCCATGTCAGGATTCCAATTGCTGATAGACGCTTATTGCAAAGCGGTCAATTCATCAGAAGCGATTCATGCCGAAACTTTCATAAAAGAGTATGCACAGCAACGCTATGGGCTGTCGGAGGACGAAGCGCAAACCTTTCTCAACTATTTCCTGCTTCCCCAAGAGTTAGTCCGTCACGGAAAGGATGCTAAAGGAAAGCCGATAGAACAGGTGATACAGGAATGTGAAGAGTTGAAAAGCAACTTCAACAAGATCGTTCCCCGGAAACAGGGCGGTGAATTCGAACATTATCGCCTGATGCTGGACCTGCGCATCAACTATCTTCAGTACAAAGAAGTGGAGTTCACCTACGAATCTTCGAGATATGATGTATCACAGGCTTCCGGACTTGCCACGCAACTTAAAAAAATCATCGGTGAAGCCGGGAAACTGGACAAACGTTTCATCAAACTCAACAAAGATTATCTGAAACCCGGACAAGCGGAAGAGATCAACGCATTGAGAAATGAGAAGATGAACGAACTCTACCGGACTTTAAGCAGACAGGCCGGTTTGTAGTTTTATTCAATACCGGAAGTATACTTTTGCGTCCGTTTATGTGAAAATTCGAAGATAATCACGTACATTTGCATTTGTACAATCAATTAAATACTAACACCATGAGAAAACTTAACCACGCACTTCTTGCAAGTGCTCTCGCCTTGGCATGCGCTTCGTGTACCGCGGAGAAAGAAGCTAACTACCAAGTGATACCTCTCCCCCAAGAGGTAAGTTTAACCCAGGGAAATCCGTTCAAACTGAACGAAAATGTTCTCATCGCTTATCCGGAAAACAATGCCTTATTGCAACGCAATGCTGAGTTCCTGTCGGAGTACATCCAACAAGCCACGAACTACGCACCGAAAACAAAGGCCATCGCGGCAGGAGAACAAGTGAAAAATGCAATTGTACTGGGGCTTGACCCGGGCATTGCAAACAAGGAAGGCTATGTGCTGACTACCACCCCCGAAGGAATCAGCATCAACGGACAAACCGAAAACGGAGTGTTCTATGGCATCCAGACTTTACGCAAATCCATTCCCGCCGAAGCCAAAGGAGCAACCGTCCTGATACCGGCAGGTGAAATTAAGGACGAACCGCGTTTCAGTTACCGCGGTATGCACCTCGACGTAGGACGTCACTTCTTCCCCAAAGAGTTTATAAAGAAATATATAGACTTGCTGGCACTGCACAATATGAATACTTTCCACTGGCACCTGACTGAAGACCAGGGCTGGCGTATTGAGATTAAAAAATATCCGAAACTTACGGAAATAGGTTCTCAACGCAGTCGTACGGTAATCGGAAGAAACACACAAGAGTACGACAATACGCCGTATGGTGGTTTCTATACACAGGAAGAAGCTAAAGAAATCGTGAAGTATGCGCAGGAACGTTACATCACGATAATTCCGGAAGTAGACTTGCCGGGACATATGCTTGCCGCATTAGCTGCTTATCCGGAAATGGGATGTACAGGCGGTCCATATGAAGTATGTCCTCGTTGGGGCGTATTTGAAGACGTACTCTGCATCGGTAATGATAAAACCATGCAATTCCTGGAAGACGTAATGAGTGAAATCATCGAAATATTCCCATCAGAATATGTACATATCGGTGGCGATGAAGCTCCACGTACCCGTTGGGAAAAATGTCCGAAATGCCAGGCACGTATCAAAGCGGAAGGGCTGAAAGCTGATAAAAAACATACCGCAGAAGATCGCCTGCAAAGTTATTGCATGACACGTATCGAGAAGTTCCTGAACAGCAAGGGACGCCGGATTATCGGCTGGGACGAAATTCTGGAAGGCGATGTAGCCCCCAATGCGACAGTAATGTCATGGCGCGGAGCATCCGGAGGCATAGAAGCGGCACAAATGGGACATGATGTAATTATGACGCCCAATACCTATTGTTATTTCGATTATTATCAGACGGCAGACACCAAGGATGAACCGCTGGGTATCGGTGGATATGTACCCATAGAAAAGGTGTATAGTCTGGATCCTACTTTCGATCTGAATGAAGAACAGAAAAAACATATTATTGGTGCCCAAGCCAACTTATGGACAGAGTACATAACTACCACCGAACATGTGGAATACATGGTATTACCCCGTATGGCTGCCCTTGCCGAAGTACAATGGACGCAACCCGAAAAGAAAGATTTCAAAGATTTCACTAAACGCCTGGCTCGCCTGATGAAGTTCTATCAAAGAGATGGCTTCAACTATGCCAAGCATGTATTCGATTTGAAGGTCGACTTCACACCGGATGTTGCCAAGAAAGCGGTAGTAGTCACATTGAGTACTATTGATAACGCTCCTATTTATTATACATTAGATGGGACCGAACCGACTACAGCTTCATTGAAATACACAGAGCCTGTTGCCATTACTGAAACAGCAGATTTCCAGGCAGTGGTTATCCGCCCGGAAGGAAAGAGTAAAGTGGTGAATAAAAAGATTTCTTTCAATAAGGCTACATATTGCCCTATCGAACTGACCTTCCAGCCTTCGGAAAAATATAAATTCGGAGGTGCTATCACCTTAGTAGATGGTATGAAGGGAAATGATAGCTATGCCACCGGAGCCTGGTTAGGCTTTGTAGGTGGTGATGTGGAAGCCATCATCGACCTGGGACAGGAAACAGAAATCAAGCGGGTAGCTACGAACGCCATTGTCGATATGAGTGCCTGGATTATGGGAAGTACAGGGTTGGTAGTCTCTGTATCTGACGATAACAAAGAGTTCCGCGAAGTAGCCGTTAAGGATATTCCGGCAGAAACAAACATTGATAAGAAAGGTGTGGAAAACTATGAGATAACTTTCGATCCGGTGAAAGCACGGTATGTGAAAGTTGTCATCAAGCGCAGCCCTGCCCTGCCGAAAGGACATGCAGGCGAAGGAAAAGCTGCTTATATGTTCATTGACGAAATAGAGGTGGATTAGAAACCTCTCCTCAATGAAGGGAGAGGAGAAACTTTAGAACTGGAAATAAATGAAAGGCTGAATCTCCGTACTCTTCATCTGGATTACCAAGTAAATTAAAGCAAGCATCAGAACCGCCTTTCCCATCAGGGGAAGGCGGGTTACTGTTTTACAGCAAGCATTCTCCCAACGATCAGGGCAGAAATGCAGAAAGAAACCCAATGCCATCAGTGCAAACACTTCCCAATAGCCTGCAATCAGTTGCGGGAAAAGTTGCGGACGGAAAGTGGTACAGATCTGTTTGATCATATCCAAAGAAGTGGAAAAGTCCGCATTGCGGAAGAATATCCAGCAGAAACAAACAAAGTGGAATGTGATCAGTATACCGAAGAAACGGCGGATGCCGTGACTTTCTTCTCCCTTCTTTCTTCCAGTCAACGTCATCCAGAATTTATGTGCCGCCAAAGCAATGCCATGGAACAATCCCCAAACGACAAAATTCCAGGAAGCGCCATGCCACAAACCACCCAAAAACATGGTAATGACAAGATTGGCATACTGGCGAATCTTTCCTTTCCGGTTTCCACCCAAAGATATATAGAGATAATCTTTCAGCCAACTGGAAAGCGAAATGTGCCATCGCCGCCAAAACTCCGTAATAGAAGCGGACTTATAAGGAGAGTCAAAGTTCTTATTAAAATGAAAACCTAACAACAAGGCTATTCCGATAGCCATATCACTGTATCCGGAAAAATCACAATAGATTTGCAAGGCATATCCATAAACACCCATCAGATTTTCTACTCCGGAATAGAGCGTAGGATTATCAAAAATACGTTCTACAAAGTTCACACTGATATAATCCGAAATAATCGCTTTCTTGAACAGACCGCTTGCAATCAGGAATATCCCCCTTCCGAACATCTCATGGGATACGAACAAAGGACGGCGTATCTGTGGGATAAAGTCACGGGCACGTACAATAGGACCTGCCACCAATTGTGGGAAGAAGGATACGTAAAAAGCATAATCCAGCAAATTAGTAAGAGGGGTTATATCTTTGCGATAAACATCGATGGTATAGCTAAGTGACTGGAAAGTAAAGAAAGAAATACCCACAGGGAGGAATATATCGTAATGATGGAACGTGCCGCCTAGCAGCGAAGCGAAGACATCTCCCAGAAAATTAGTATATTTGAAGTATGCAAGCAAACCAAGATTAATAGCAAGGCTAAGCACAACACTTGCCTTACGTTTCCAGCCTACGGAAGTACCTGCCATAAAACGAGCAATAAAGAAATCGCTTACCGTGACAAGTGCCAGCAGGAAAAAGTAAGTTCCGCTACTTTTATAATAAAAATAATAGGAGAATGCGGTAACAAACAACAAGCGTGCAGTCAGACGGTGTTGCAACAGCAGATAAACCAGTATAAATGCTGCAAACAACCACAAGAAAATACCGCTACTGAATATCATCGGCGCTTGCGGGTCATAAACGAATACGTCTCGCAGACGGTTAAAGTCAATATCCCACATAATCATTATAGGCTTTTAAAAGAGCTTGATAAAACAATTCACCTTGCAGCACATATCCTTCGGGAAGATAATGTACATGGTCCGGACGCATCAATTTTGCTTCCTGCCAGTTCAAACAAGCACGCTGTCTCCCTCCCACCGCTTCGTACATATCCCACACTGCAAGACCGTTGTCATCAGCAAAGCGACGCATGGTTTCTACGGCAATAGCAGTACGGGGATTAATGGAATAGGTGCGGCGGCGGCGACTTTTCCGGAAGCTGTCGTAGGAACCGGGAGGAGTTGTCATCAGTAAGGGTACATTGGGCAGACTGTCGCGAAGCATACGCACCAGTTCATCCATTTGTCGGTAGTGTAACAGGGTGTTATAACGTCGGTTATGGCTTTCGTTCGTTCCGAAAGACAGTATAACCAGGTCAGGATGCAGGGCGGCAATATCAGAAATACGGTCGGGACGGGTAAAGGTGGTACAAAAAGCGCCATTGATACCCATATCGGTATAAGAGATAGCACCAAAAGTTTCTGTCAGCAGCGTTCCGGTGGTACGGGGCAAGATACGTCCACGGATATGGCTGTCACCGATATGTACGATACGGATGGTATCTGTAGAAAAGCCGGCATGTAACAGACGCAACTTTTCCCAAAAAGGATTGAGGATGCCAAGGCTATCCGTCAACTCATTTTCACCAAGTTGCTGAAAGCCGGAAGGAAAAGCTATTTGAGGAACAGCAACAGTATCCGTACGCTGGGAATAAGAACGGAGTGTGTCACAATTTGCTGTGACTTTACTAATTAGAGGGCAGGATGGAATAGGGTCCTGGGCATGAAGCGGAAAAAAGCATAGAAGAAAGAATATTAGTATATAAGAAAATTTTAGGCGCGGATTACGCGGATTACACGGATTACAGTGTAGATACGAATACTCTAAATGTAACTTTCTTGAGACAAAAGAATCCGTGTAATCCGCGTAATCCGCGCCTAAAAAATCGTTCAATAGAACCCTATTTACATTATTCCGCTTCATAAGCCCTCCTCCTGTCGTACTGTTCCTTTCCATACACAAGCGCTTCATAAAGTAGGCCTGCCAGGTGCTTACCTCCCCGGAAATTAATATGCGTATAGTCATAATTCGCCAAAGAAGGCTTGACATGTACCAGATTCGCCATGCTTCCCTCTCCTCCCATTGCTTCGAACATATTCCAGAAAGCAATGTCGTTATCCGCCGCCAGATTTTGTTGGTAACGCACCAGATTTTTAATGCCGGGCATTGTGCGTAGAGTGCCATCTTCCGTCTTATAATCCCGGTCACCTACGCTGACTATCAAGATACCTGCTTGTGGAAATGCATCCTTCAAATGATCAATAGTAGTCTGCATACCTGCAATGTATTTGTCATAATTCCGCCCACGTTCAGTAGCAACGTTCAATCCATATTGCAAGATAATCAGATCGTAAGGACGCTGCTCATTAAATTCGTGCATCATCCACACAGGAATAGAACGCAAGGATAAGCCCGAACTGCCGCGCAAAGAGAAATTATCCAGGATAATTCCTTTTTTACCATCCATAGCCAAACCATAGAATAAGGTAGAGTCCGCCTCATCAACCGTCCAACGGACAGAACCGATGTTTCCATCCACTTGCATTTCCTGCAAATCATCTGTAGCCAGGAAAGTACGGGTTTGCTTTTCGTTCCGGTTGACATTCACAGAAAGGGTGACTTCTCCTTTACTATAAAAGAAGATAGAAGCCTGTTCACAGGTATCCAGATGGGAAGCATATTTATTCTGTCCCTTCAGTTCCACATAAGCACCGGGACGGGGAACAAAGTAATGTCCGGAAATACCTTGCTTCTTGCGGTCAAAGAAAGTAGAATCCATTACAGAATGGCTTTGCCAACCACCAAACGAGTGGCGCACGGTAGGGCGGAATCCGCTGGTCATAGAAGTAATGGTAACAAAACCTACTCCGCAACCACCATATTTATCCTGCAACATATTACGTAAATCCGCAGTAAGAATATCCGCTTCAATGAAGGAATCTCCGAAAACGGCAATACGTACCTGACGGGGACGCTGTGCCAATTCATCCAAAGCCCGGTAAAAAGGTGTCATACCGCGCAGAGTAGAGTCGCTGTAGTCTTCAATGCACGTCATACCCGCACGGCAGGTATCCACAAATGCAGGTTTCACCTTCGGCGGAGGCGGAAGCAAACTGTCCGGTTCTTCCGCAATATCTTTCTGAGTACGCACATCACCCAGCAAGTCGACACGCCTCATTACGTGTTCACCTACCGTAAAAGCGGGCAGGAAGTACATCAGTAACAAGCCCGCCAATATAATCAATGCCCAAATGCAAGTATATTTCAGATAATTCTTTTCCATGTTGTCCATAAAGGATTTGCAAAGATAGAGAAAAGACATAAAAAGAGAGGGAAATCTTCACGTTTTGTAAGATTTCCCTCTATCAAGTTATTAGTGAACGCCTCCACTACCCTATGCGACGGTCTTGCACAGGCTATGCGAGCGTCTTGCGTAAACTATATAGTCTTCTCGATATTCCAGACGAATGCCCGGAGACCGAGTTGCTGCGTCTCTTCGTCCATCCGATGGAGCGCATCGAGCAACGGGTCAACTTTAGCTTCGTCTACAATAGTAATAATAGCAGAGCACATACTGGGCCATGCGTGACTGCCATAATGCGGCTCTCCCGTCTTGCTGCCACGTCCCTGCACTTGCTGCCAATAACTGAATCCACGGCAACCCTGACGGTCGAGTAACGCCATAATGCGCTCAAAGAACGCCTGGTCGAATGTTATAAATACGGATTTCATTTGATTTATGATTTATGATTATGATCTATGAACCACAAAACGATAAAGACCGAATGGCAATTCATAAATCATAAATCCAATTATTGTTTTCTTGGTTTCGTCATCTTCTCTTTATGAACCTGATAGTAATCATTCAGTTCACGATCTTTCTTGATCTTACGACGGTTGCGTCTGATACCAATACCGGCAAACGAGCAATAAAGCACGGGAACCAAAATCAGCGTCAAGATGGTAGATACCGTCAAGCCACCAATTACGGCCACACCCAACGGACGCCACATCTCGGCACCTTCACCCTGACCTACAGCCATCGGAACCATACCGAGGATAGTAGTCAACGTAGTCATTAATACCGGACGCAAACGGCTACGACCTGCCGTAACCACAGAGTGGAGTACCGCCATACCGCGCTCGCGACAGAGTGTGATGTAGTCAATCAGCACGATACCGTTCTTCACCACGATACCAATCAACATGATTCCACCCAGCAAACTCATTACGTTCAGGTTGGTGCCCGTAAAGAAGAGGGCCATCAACACACCGCTGAATGCAAACGGGATGGAGAACATGATAATAAACGGATAACTCAAAGACTCAAACTGGGCGGCCATTACAATAAATACCAGAATGATAATCAGTACAGCCAGTGTACCCAAGTCGGAGAACGAATCCTGCTGGTCCTCATACGAACCCGAAATCTGGATAGAAATACCACTCGGCAAGTCCATCTTATCGATAATGGCATTACCATCGGCAACTACATCACCCAACGGAACTCCGGAAATAACGGCGGATACCGTCACAACACGTTCACGGTCCTTACGCTCGATGGTAGGAGGAGCTGAGCGCTCAACTACTTTACCGAGGTCTTTTATACGAACACCATCACCGGAAGGTGTATAGATAAGAATGTTCTCCAAATCTTCAATCTTTGTACGAAACTCGGGAGCGTAACGTACACGGATGTCGTACTCATCACCGTCCTCACGATAATAAGAAGCCAAAGCTCCGTTCACGCGATTACGCAGATAACCGGAAGCGGTTGACAAATTCAGTCCATGTAATGCTAATTTCTCACGATCAAAGTCTACCTGATATTCAGGTTGGTAATCTTGACGGCTGATATTTACTTCACTTACACCTTTTACATCCAGCAGTTTCTCTTTCAGCTCAGCCGAGACTTTATCCGTTGCGGTAAAATCATAACCATATACCTCGAAGTCAGCACTGGCCTGGGCACTCATACCACCGGTACTACCACCAAGGATTACCTGCGCTTTATCCAATTCAGGATAAGCCTTCAGGTCTTCACGCATTTCGTCGCAGACCGTTTCCAGCTTTACATCACGATCGCCCGGACTTACTAAACTAATATTAAAGCTGATAATATGGCTACCATTATCCTGCATTGAGGCGAAAGTATTGTCCGAATCAGCCTGTCCCACCGTATAGTTACAAACCTTCATCACACCTTCGTAACGCTTCATCCACTTTTCCGTCAGTTCCGAAGCCAATGCTTGTGCACGCTCTACACGGGCACCGATGGGAAGTTGCAAGTTCACACCGATACGGCTATTATCAGCTGCCGGGAAAAACTCCGTACCAATATACTTGGCACAGAACAAACTTGCCACAAAGAAAGCAGCACAACCGATCATAACAGTTATACGATGGCGTACAGCCCAATCCAGACGATTTTGATACCATACGTCAAGAGCATCGAGCCCACGCTGAATCGGTGTATAAAGAGCAATGAACATCTTACTCTGCTTCTTTTGCAAGCGCAGGAGTTGCGCACACATCATCGGTGTAAATGACAAAGCCGAAATAGTAGAAACAGTCATGATCACACACATCATCCAACCCAACTGGCGGAACAATACACCGGACATACCGCTCACCATAGTCAGCGGGAAGAATACCGCAATCATGGTCAGCGTCGAGGCAATAACGGAGATGGCCACCTCGTTCGTAGCATGAACTGCTGCCTGCTTCGGCTCGGACCCTCGTTCAATATGGGTCGTCACATTCTCAAGTACCACAATAGCATCGTCCACCACATTACCGATAGCAATGGAAAGACAAGAGAGCGAAATAATATTCAGCGAACCGCCGTCTATAATACCCAAATAGATAAATGAGGCTACCAATGACATCGGGATAGTGATACAGATAATAACCGTAGCACGCCAACGCCCCAAGAATACAAATACCACCAGGATTACGAACAACATGGCGTACATGATAGTCTCTTCCAAGCTGTCAATGGTATTCAGAATGTTATCGGAAGTATTAACAATGATACCCAGCTTCACGTCACTCGGCAACGATTTCTGCAACTGCGGCAACATATCAATTACTTTTTGCGAAATAGCCACAGAGTTGGCACCGGACTGCTTTTGTACCACAATCATAGCACCTTGCACGCCATTACTATACGTCTTCTGCGCACGTTCTTCCACAGAGTCTACCACTGTTGCCACATCGCGCAAATAAACGGAAGCTCCATTGTGCGTACCTACTACGATATTCTCCATTTCCTTGGGGTCCTTGAACTCTCCCTCTACACGAAGTGAATAGGTATTACTTCCCACATCGAAGGTACCACCCGGTGTATTGCGGTTTTCAGCACTAATAATAGAACTGATGGTCTCCACTGAAAGATTATAAGCATCCAGTTTGTTAGGGTCGCAATAAACATTTACCTCACGTTTGGGTGCACCGGAGATAGACACTGTACCCACACCCGGCACACGAGCCAGCGGATTTACGATGTTGTCGTCCAATATTTTATAAAGTGCCGGCTGACTTTCTTCTGCCTGAACGGAAAGCAGCAGGATAGGAATCATGTCCGTACTGAACTTAAAGATAATAGGTGTCTCCACTTCATCGGGAAGCTGAGAGCTTACCATATCCAGTTTATCGCGAACATCATTCGTCAACACATCTATATCATATCCATATTCAAACTCCAGTGTAATCACAGAGATGTTTTCTGAAGATCTGGAAGTAATATGCTTTAGGTTGCTGACAGAGTTCAGCGTATTTTCTAACGGACGGGTCACATTGTTCTCAATATCCGACGCACTGGCTCCCGCATAGGAAGTCATCACCATGATGGTGTTGGTCTCGATATCCGGGTAAAGGTCCACCGGCAATTTTGACAAAGAGAACAGACCAAATATCGCTACTGCCAAAAAGCAGAGCGAGGTCATAATCGGTTTTTTAACCGCTCCTTCGTATAAACTCATGTTATTAGTGTTTAGTGATAAGTGATGAGTGATGAGCTCTTTGTAGCATTATGACACAAGAAGCAATCACTAATCACTAATCGTTAATCATTATTTCTCGACTTCTACTTCTACGCCATCGGCCAACTTGGACTGTCCTGCTACGACCACTTGTGAGTTGTTATCCACACCGGAAATCAACTCATATTCCGTATCCATACGACGTCCCAGTTCCACTTTGTTATAAGAAACTTTTCCGTCCTTATATACATATACATAGCGGTCACCGGAACCGGCACGTTTTACGATAGCCAAATCAGGCACAACTACGTGTTCCTGTGTTCCGAAGTTCAACGTTACACGGGCAAACATACCCGGACGGACTTTCTGGTCGCGGTTAGTCAAACGCACTTCAACAGGGAAAGTACGGGTATTCGGGTCAATGGTAGGATAAACCAGATTTATCGTTCCTTCAAACTCTTCGTCACCATACACATCTACTTTGACAGCTACGGGAGAACCTTTCTTTACTTTCGCAAAATAGCCTTCGGAAACGTTGATCATCAGTTTCACCGGAGTGATCTGTTCCACTACCAGCACCGGGTTTCCACCACTATACATATCGCCATTATCGTAATTACGAGCCGTTACCACACCATTGATGGGGCTGAGTAATGCGGTATTTTCCAACAGATTCTTATACGTAGTCTTCTGTACGTCCAATGCCATCTTGGCTGCATCCCATTCGGATTTGGAAGTGCCGCCCACCTTATATAATTCGTCGGTACGCTTGAATTCTATTTCTTGGTTATCCAGACGGAATTTCGCCTGCTTCAAATTGGCAGCATCCATCTGCACCAATTTCTGCCCTTTAGAAACACGGTCACCCACTTCCACAAATATCTGATCGATACGCACCGGAGAAGAAGGAGCAATATTGTTTTTCACTTCTGCCTGTACAGTAGCGGTATATTCTTGTATCTGATCTACAGGACGTGCGGTCACAGAGGCCAGTTTAACTCTCGGTTTTTCATCTACCTTTTCAGCTGTAGCCTTGTCTTTCTCTCCACCACTGCATGAGCTCAGCAGAGCAACTGCCACCAGGGCAATTAATTGAACACTTTTTTTCATATCGTTGTGATTTTTCTTTTTACTTATTAGTTGAATAGTCGCGACCTAAAACCTGATCAAGATCAGCCTTAGATACCAGATAGTCGTAAATAGATTGGTTGTAAGTCAGTTCAGCCTGGGTTAACGATACTTGCGAACTGTTGAGTTCCAGCACTGTACCTTTACCTACTTCGTAGCGCTTGCCGGCTATTTCCACTGCTTTCTGAGCCTGCATTACGTTCTCTTTATTACTTACCACCTGCTCTGAACTTGCTGCCATATTGTTCTGGTAGCTGGTAATCTGCATGTTCAGTTTGCGCTCCGTATCCGTGCGGTTTTCCTTTAACTGATTGATCTGAATTCGTGCGGTTTTCAGTTTCGTAAAGTTACTGGCTTTATAAAGAGGGATATTCAGGGTAAAGACCAAAGCAGAACTTCCGCCCCAATTATAGTCGAACACATTCCAGTTATTATTATACAATGACTGGTATTGATAAGAATAGTTCATTCCCAGTGTCGGCATGAAGTTCGTCTTCAGGGACTTCAGATTCTGATTAAGCATCTTTATGTTCAGGTCGAATTGCTTCATTGTGGTATTGTTCACCAAACCTTCATTCAGTTCATTCAATTGGTTAGCAAACAAATCGGTCTCATAATTAGCCAGATTATCGGCAATCTTGAGATCGAAGTCTTCCGTTATTCCCATCAGCACTTTCAGCTGAAGTTTGGATAAGGTAACGGCATTTCCCGCTGAAATGACATTCGGCTTTACACTACGCATTTGTACTTCAGCGCTAATCTTATCAAATTCGCTGACGGCTCCCTGCTGGTATTTTGCATTGACCACGTTATAATTGTCTTCTGCCAATTTATAACTCTTCTGCAAAACCTCATAAGAGTCTTGTGCCAACATTAACTGATAATACGCTTTAGTAACCTGATTCACCAAATCCTGCTTAGAAGCACGGGATTTTTCTACTGCCAACTCTATGTCGGTTTTCGTCATAGACATTGCTTTGTAGACCGAAGGGGCAAATAACGGTAAGCTGATATTCAGAGTCCCGCTTACTGTATTCGAATCGTCCTGACCCATTTTGAAAGACTGACCGCCAAGGTTCATCTGGGCTGCCGTAATCGTATGGTTCCATGTTCCGCCAATGCTGGCCTCTGGCAATAAACTTTGCCAGGTCTCCTTGTTAGCCACCTTTTTCAGGGCTATTTCCTCTTCTGCAACCTTTATCGTAGGATTATCACTAAGTGCGATTTCCAGTGCTTTGTCGAGGGTCAAGGTTAGGGGTTCTTTTGTTTCCTGTGCCTGTACATAGCTTATAGCCAATAAAAGGACCACAGTCAACATAATTTTCTTACTTGCCAAAAATAGTTGTCTGTCCATAAAAATAAATCTGTATGTATATTAGGATTATTTTTTATTCCGTATTGGGCTGTCGGCTCTTACGGTATTCCCGGATAAATTCTTCCAGTTTACGAGCACCTTTTTCTGTTGAGATTCCCCGGAGATAAGTGAACATGATAGATTCATATACTTCCAGGAAAGAGTGCTCTTTGCAGAGATCCGTATTCATCAGCAAGTCGAGCTGCTCGCGCACCAACAGGTTTACAATCGTAAAGTTAACATCATCGCGGAAGTACCCTTGCTGTATACCCAGTTTAAAGAAAGCAATCGTTTCCTCGGAATCGCGGTTGCGACGCTTCATCAATTCGGCATAGACTTTAGGGTATTTCTTGATGTCTTCAAAAAACTTTTTATTAGTATTGTGAAACTTCTCGATACTCCGCTGGTAGAGTTTTAACAAAACTTCCAATACATTCGAAGCCTTTTCATAGACATCTTTCACGTAAGCATCTCCCTCACGCTGAGCTTTCAGGAGACATTCCATCAGTAAGGTTTCTTTATCAGAAAAAACTTCATACAAAGTACGTTTGGATATACCTAATGCCGCAGCAATGTCATCCATCGTAATACTCTTGATACCATGAGTAGCAAAAGAATTCAGAGCAGTATCGATGATACGCTCCCGCAACTCTAATCTTTGAGGGTGTTCTTTCATATTGTCGCCCGTTTTCATTTCTATTTTCTCTTTAATTTTTTAGATTTCAAGTAGAAGAATGTCCACTTTCGGAATAAAACTGGGCAAATATAGAAAGAAAACTCAATTCTCTAATTGAGTTTCCTTTGAAAGATTAACTATATTAATGTTTATTATACTTCCGGCAGATTTATTGGGAAGAATGTCAATAATCGAACTTCGTCCGGTTCAGAAACGCCACTGTCTTATGAATTTCTTTGTACATGACAATGTCGTCTTTAATAAAAGGGACTTCCTTGCGATATTCGTTCAGGAAGCGTTCCAAAGCGGGAGAAGTCTTTAAAGGGCGACGGAATTCGATACCCTGTGCGGCATTCATCAATTCGATGGAGAGAATGTGTTCCAGATTGTCCATGATACGGTACAATTTGGTAGCTGCATTAGCTCCCATGCTGACATGATCTTCCTGTCCGTTGGAAGAAACAATGGAATCACTGCTGGCAGCATAGCAATACATCTTATTCTGACTAACCATAGAGGCAGCAGCGTATTGCGGTATCATAAAGCCGGAGTTCAGACCGGGATTGGCTACCAGAAATTCAGGCAAACCGCGCAGTCCCATAATGAGTTGTGCTACCCGTCGCTCGGAAATGTTTCCTAACTCAGCCAAGGCGATGCCGAGGAAGTCATAAGAAATGGCAAGTGGCTGGCCGTGGAAGTTTCCACCGGAGATGATACGGTCTTCATCGGGAAAGATAGTAGGATTATCCGTTACAGAATTAATTTCGGTCAGCAAGACAGAAGAGACATAACGAATGGCATCTTTCGTTGCACCATGCACTTGGGGGATGCAGCGGAAAGAATACGGATCTTGCACATGGGCTTTGTATTGAGCAATGATTTCACTGCCTTCCAGGAGTTTACGGAAATTATCGCCTGTCTCGATTTGTCCCCGGTGCGGACGAATTTGCTGGATACAATCCATAAAAGGATCAATACGCCCATCGAAAGCTTCGAGGGAAAGAGCGGCAATAAGATCGGCTTTCTTGGAGAGTCGGAAGGCTTTCAGAATGGCAAACACACCATTGGCACTCATAAACTGCGTACCGTTGAGCAGAGCAAGACCCTCTTTACTCATAAGTTTCACCGGTTCCCAGCCGAACTCATCAAGGACACTAATAGCTTCGCGCTTCTTACCTTTATAATAGACATCGCCCACACCGATAAGCGGCAGGAAGAGATTGGCAAGAGGGGCCAGATCACCGGATGCACCGAGCGAACCGCGGTCGTAGACAATGGGCATCACGTCGTTGTTGAAGAAATCGAGGATACGCTGCACGGTAATGACTTGCACACCACTATGTCCCAAAGACAGGGCATGGGCTTTCAGCAACATCATTAGTTTGACGATGACGGGACGTATTTCTTCACCGACGCTACAAGCATGACTCTTTATCAGGTTTTCCTGCAAGGTGCCCAGTTCATCGGGGGATATATTTTTGCTACACAGGGAACCGAAGCCTGTGGTGATACCGTACAAAGGTTCTTCGGACTCGGCTATCTTATGATCGAGGTAGTCGCGACATTTCTGTATCCGTTCTTTGGCTTCGGAGGCCAGTTCCAGTTTCAGATTCTCGTTGATAATTCGTTCGATGATGTCGAATGTGAGTTCACCGGACCCTACATGATAGACGTTTTTCATACTCGTAATTCTTGGTTAACAACATCCAATACTTCTTTTTCGCGCTCACAAGCCAAGCGTTCCAGCACATCGGCCTCTCTTTGGAGTTCATCTGCAAAGGTTTTATCTTTGATGGAACCCAGGTTGATGCGAACATTCAGCAAGGCACCCAGTACAGCTGTACGGGCGGACATCATGGCCACACAAGCATCAGTCACTGCATTACGGTTTCCCAAACGGGCAACGTCGGCAATTACCGACATCAGCTCGTAGGCATTACGTGCTACTTGCATGGGGACAAGAGCGGCATACTTAGTAGCCTCCTGAATGGCAGCGCTGCGGGCAGCTTTTTCTTCATCGGTAGCCTTGGGCATTTTGAAGCAGGCAAATACGGCATCATAGGCTTCCGAGTCACGATCTATATCAGCTATGAATACGTCTTTCTCTCTCAGTGCGAGAGAAGCAATATGGTTCATAAGTTCCTCGTGTTCTTCGTAATTCTTCTTGCCGATGGTGAGATTAGCAACCATAGCGGCAAGTGCCGAAGCTACGGCACCGTTCAAGGCAGCAATGCTCCCACCACCGGGAACGGGATCACTGCCCGCCACTTTATTCAAAAATTCTTTCACTGTTAAATCAACTAACATGGTATTTTTCTTTAAAGGTTTTACAATACAGGATAAATCACTCCTTCTTTGATGGTGGTATTTACACAATTCATACCGACATAATAAGGCAGGAAATGGTAATTATCAGAATTCAGCACTACAAAATCTCCCTTCTTGCCTACTTCGATGCTGCCGATACTATCCGCCCGGTTCAAGGCAGCAGCCCCGTTCAGGGTGAGGGCGGTGATAGCTTCTTCAATAGTAAGATGCATATAGATACATGCCAGGGCAAAAGTCAACGGAATGGAACCGGAGAAACAACTGCCCGGATTGAGATCTGTGGCAAGGGCTACGGCACAACCGGAATCAATCATTTCGCGACCGCGTGCATAAGGTTCTTTCAGGGCAAAAGCTGTAAGAGGGAGTAAAGTTGCAACGGTTCCGGCATCCCGCATAGCGCGGATACCTGTATCGGATGCATGCAACAAATGATCTGCGGAAACAGCAGAAAGCTCGGCAGCCAGTTCGGCACCCCCCAGCGGAACGATTTCATCGGCATGGAGTTTCAAGCCCAAACCATATTCCTTGGCAGCTTGCAACAGACGGCAAGATTGTTCGACAGAGAAAACGCCTTGTTCGCAGAAGACATCACAAAACTCGGCCAGTTCGTTTTTGGCAACACAAGGCAGGACATCACTGATAATGAAATCAAGGTATTCATCCGTACGTCCCTTATATTCCTCGGGTACGGCATGCGCACCCAGAAAAGTGGATACAATATCTACCCGCTTATGTTCGTCATTATTCAGGCTACGCATGACTTTGAGTTGCAGAAGCTCCGTTTCCTTATCCAGTCCGTAGCCGCTCTTGCCTTCTACGGTAGTAATCCCCATATTACTCATTTGCCTCAAAAAAACTTCGGCTTTGGAGCGGAGTTGAATAAAACTACATTCGCGGGTGGCCTTTACAGTGCTTACAATGCCACCACCACGCTCCATGATAGACATATAGCTTTCTCCTTTCAATCGCCAGGAGAACTCTTCGGCACGTTCGCCACCAAATACAAAGTGAGTATGCGAATCGACGAAGCCGGGTAACAGGCATTTGCCACGAGCATTGTAGTGCCAGTAGCGTTGATAATATCCGTCACGCATCTCGCCCCGGGAAGGGCCGACATAGGAAATGATACCGTCGGTTACTTCTATTGTAGCATTATCAATGATGCATAGTTCACCCATCTCTTTGCCACAACGGGCGGAAAAGCCGATGGGGGTTACAACACGGGCATTGAAAATTATCAGGTTCTCGGTCATATTTAAAAACTTTATTTGTGTAATTTGCGTAATTTGCGTTCTTTTATCATTCTATTATTCTTCCATAATCCTCGCCTCAAGCACTTGTTGCATAGAGAAATTCTCTAAACCAAGATAATAAGAAGCTGTATCAATGAGCGCCTCCATCGGAACAAGGCCGATAATCTCACTCCCCACAATGCTGACCCCATAGCGACGTGCTTCTACACGGGTCAGTTCAAAAGCGCGGTAAAGGGCGGTACGGGTATAGTCTGTCATATTGATGGAAACCTGAGTAATGCCCCGGTCTTTCAACTCTACTCCCATTGCTTTGCAATAACGCAGGCCACCGCCAATGAAACGAATCTTCTTGGCAATATCATGTGCGATATCCAGATTAGGTGTATTCAGATTGATATTGTAGGCTACCAACGGCATGCGGGCACCGATAGCAACGGTTCCGGCAGTGGCATGGCGTTCGGCAGGACCAAAGTCGGGCTGCCATTCGGGTAGCTTTATCTTTTCTGCCATACCTTCGAACTCACCTTTACGCACGGCAGCAAGATTTTCGCGATGCGGAGCTGATGCGGATTTCTCATAGAGAAAGACAGGAAGATTATAGCGTTTGCCTACCTCCGCACCTACTTCTTTGGAAAGGGCGATAGCTTCTTCCATCGTCACATTCTTGATGGGAATGAAAGGAACTACATCTACGGCACCCATACGGGGATGTTGCCCGGTGTGGTGGTTAAGGTCAATAAGCTTTACAGCAATGCCGATAGCTTCGAGAACGGCATCACGAAGGGGTTCCGGTTCTCCTACCACGGTTACTACCAGGCGGTTGTGGTCTTCGTCGTTACTGTAATCCAAGAGTTTTACACCTTGTTTACCACGGAAAGGGGATATGATTTGATCTATTTTCTGCAAGTCACGTCCCTCGCTGAAGTTGGGGACACATTCGATGATTTTATTCATGATTCTCTTTTTATGATATGTATTTATTTACTAATTCGTCATCAGCCACGTATGGCATCGTAATATGATAACCATCAGCATGTGTCCGGTTAAACTCTTCACTCGTCTCCATAGCATGCCCATTGCGTGCCCATGAACGCCGGGCCACACCGCCCATCACGTCCCACAACATAGCTGAACGAAGTATTTCATCCACCCGCTCACTACCATCGCATACCATACCGAAGCCGCCATTTATGGCTTTTCCAATACCCACACCACCACCATTGTGCAGTGCTACGAGGCTCATTCCCCGGGCACAGTTTCCGGCAAAGCATTGCACGGCCATATCCGCCATGACATTGCTTCCATCTTTTATATTAGAAGTTTCACGGAAAGGAGAGTCCGTACCGCTCACATCGTGATGATCGCGTCCCAACATAATAGGTCCAACTTCACCATTGCGTACCATTTCGTTGAACTTCAACGCTATCTTCATACGTCCTGCCGCATCCTGATAAAGAATACGCGCCTGAGTACCTACCACAAGATTATTCTTTTCCGCGTCGCGTATCCAATTGTAGTTATCCAGATCCTGACCGCGACGATTCGGGTCAATACATTCCATCGCTGCATGATCGGTCTTTATCAAATCTTCATGTTTACCACTGAGACATACCCAGCGGAAAGGTCCGTAACCGTAATCAAAAAGTTCCGGCCCCATAATATCTTCTACATAACTGGGGAATATAAATCCATTCTTATCATCTTCTTCTTTGGCAATTTCACGAACTCCAGCATCATAAACGGCTTTCATAAAGGAGTTTCCATAATCGAAGAAATAGGTACCCTGCTCTACAAGGGCTCTTATAGCCCGGAAATGGCGCACCAACGATTCATTCACCAGTCTACAGAATTTCTGCGGGTCTTCATGCAACAGACTTGTACGTTCGGCGAAAGTAATTCCCGCCGGACAGTATCCGCCTTCGTAAACAGCATGGCAGGAAGTTTGGTCAGAAAGCAGGTCTATATGTATATTTTGGTCTACAGCATATTCCAGCAAGTCAACGATATTCCCATGATAAGCAATGGATATCGGTTTCTTGCCGTCCATCGCCTCATGCGCCAGCGAGAATGCTTCGGGAATAGAATCCGTGACATGTCCTACCCAACCTTGCCGATGCCGGGTTTCAATACGTGACATATCTACCTCGGCTATAATGGAAGCTGCACCCGACATCTCGGCGGCCTTAGGCTGGGCACCGCTCATGCCGCCCAAACCGGAAGATATAAACAGGTGTCCGCGCAAATCACCGTTCTGAGGAATACCGAGCTTCATACGTCCGGCATTCAGCAGAGTATTAAAGGTACCATGCACAATACCTTGAGGACCAATATACATCCAGCCTCCGGCAGTCATCTGACCGTAGTTGGCAACTCCCATTTGCATGGCCACGTGCCAATCCTTCTGATTATCGTAAAGACCTACCATCATGGCATTCGTAATAATCACGCGTGGTGCATCGGGCTTAGAACGGAATAAGCCCAGTGGATGTCCACTTTCAATAACGAGTGTCTGATCTTGAGTCAGCACTTCAAGATACTGTTTAATGAGACGATACTGCATCCAGTTTTGGCAGACCTGTCCCGTTTCGCCATAAGTGACTAGTTCATAAGGATAGAGGGCAATATCGAAGCAGAGATTATTGTCAATCATCACCTGAAAAGCCTTGCCTTCAATGCAATTTCCTTTGTAAGCATCGATAGGTTTCGCTTTGAGGTCGCCCTGCGGACGATATCGGTAGCCATAGATACGCCCGCGGGTACGAAGTTCTTCCATAAACTCTGGAGCAAGGGTCTCGTGTAATTCTTTGGGGATATAACGCAATGCGTTCTTTAACGCCGTGGCAGTTTGTGCGGGCGAAAGTGTGAAGCCACGATCGGGAGCCCTCCGGATACCCTCTACGAAAGTGGGGTAAGGGAGCAATGTATTACTTAAGGTTATTTCCATAACATACAGGATGAAAGGTTACAAAATGTCATCAGTTTACTTCTGTAAGCTGCCGCAATATAGAAATAAATCCCGATATCAACAAGTGATACCGGGATTTATTTATCATTTAGTCATTTTAAGCGTAGTAAGTATTTACCTGTAACTTCCGCACTTTCACTGCTTTCCTGTAAGAAGGCGTTCAGAAGTTCCGGCTCATTTTTTAGTAGCTGTAGCATTTTGTCTTTTCCTACGAACTCTACTTTACCCGTTTCCGGATTCAGTTCATAATAAACCCGCGCATTGACCAGCCCCGAAGCAGCAATGGCCGTACCGACATCTCCCCCCAGCTTTGTAGCGTCGGCAGGCTGTGTGGTACTTGCCGCCACAGAACCTACAGGCTGTGCGTAGAAATAAATTTTCCCCTGTATCCAAGTGGCAGGGGCATACCAACCGCCGAAACGGAAACGTTTATAACGCACTTTCTTACAGTTAACGTATAACGCCGAGTCAGCCCTCACCGCATAACAACGGGATTTCAAATATCGGCAGAGACCGGGATTGTCATCTACCGAGACGCGATAGTCAGCACCTCCCATCAGTAAAATCTGATTCTTGGAGCGCTTCTCTATCTTCAATGTGGAGAGTGTGTCGCCACGATCTTCCACCAGTTCCTTCAAATTGGCATATATCACTTGCTGGGCGCTCCCATGCAAAGCAACCAATAATCCGAATATGCCTAATAACCACCACCTTTTCATACCCCAAGCTTTTCTTTCTAAAACAGTTTTATCTGAGCGAAAGTTACATTATTTATCCAAGAAGAGCAAATTATTGAAAAGAAAAATGCAATTTCGGCAGATTTATGTTCATGCATATTTATACTTGGGCTTATCTCTATACTGCATAATACGCTTCAAAGCTGCGAGTAACTGGAAAAATAAGCAATACTCATCAAAGGGATATCTAAGGCGAAAACTTACTACCTTGATGGATAAGAATAGTTTCATCACTTGGAACTGCAAGTTTCATGCCTTGAAACAAGCAGTTTCATGCTTTGAAACAAGCAGTTTCACACCGAGAAACAGACAGTTTCACACTGAGAAACAAACGCTTCTCTTAAAGGAAACATAGATATGGATGCTAAGTTCTTCATTAGAGCAAGAGAAAGCAGATGAAGCATTTGGTTATAAAGCAGGCTTATTTTACCTTTGCGGCAAAGAAACAATAGAATGAACACAATCAATGAAATAACCGCCACTTATCAGCGCATCGCTGAAGAAGGACGTTCGGAATTAAATAAAGTACAAAACAAGATTTACCGCATAGGCTCACTGCGATTATTGTTATTTGTTGCAGGAATTGCGGGAATTATATATTTCTGGTCATCAGGCTGGATAGTATTAACGGGGATCATTGCCGTTACACTTCTGCCTTTTATCCTATTGATAAAGTATCACAACCGGCTGTTTCACCGGAAAGACTATCTGGAAAAAAAGGTTGCAATCAATGAGCAAGAACTTTCGGCGCTGAACTATGACACATCTTCTTTTGAAGACGGAGCAGAATTTATCGATCCGGCACACCTGTACAGTTATGACCTGGATGTGTTTGGTCCACATTCTCTTTTTCAGTATATAAACCGTACCTGTACGCAACTTGGAAAAAGCTTGTTAGCCAATTGGCTGGGCACGCATCTGGTAAATAAGAAAGAGATAGAATCCCGACAGGAAGCCATTCGCGAACTGACATCGGAATTGAACTTTCGACAAGAATTCCGTATTCTGGGACTGCTCTATAAAGGAAAAGCTGCTGATGAAGATGAATTAAAGGCATGGGCTAAGAGTCCCAGTGTCTTCCGGAAAAATGTTTTCTTTCGCATGCTACCGCTATTGGCGGGTGGAATAAATATCTTATGTATAGCATTGGCTATTGCAGGCATTATTCCGCTCACTGTTTTCGGTATTCTATGGTTATGCTTTGTGTTTGCCAGCTTTTGTTTCACTAGTAAAATCACTAAAATGCAAGCTGTCTACGGAAAGAAGCTACAGATATTAGCAACGTATGCCAATCTGCTCCGACTTATTGAGAACCAACCCATGAAAAGTCCGATATTGAAGGAAGTGAGAGAGTGGATCGGTAATGAAAAACAAACGGCTTCTCACTCCATCCAGCGTCTAAGTAAGCTTATGAACGAACTCGATCAGCGAAACAACGCCTACATATATGCCACCCTCAACGGATTATTCTTCTGGGAAATCCGCAAAATCATACAGATTGAAGGATGGAAAGAGCAATATGCTTCTGAACTGCCACGCTGGCTGACAGCTATCGCTCACATGGATGCTCTGTGTTCACTGGCCACATTCGCCTATAATCATCCGGATTACTCCTACCCTATTATTAACCCCCGGTCTTTCAGTCTCCGCGCCGCATCTATGGGACATCCACTGATGAACCGCGACAAATGTGTACGCAATGACATTGATATAGAAAAACGTCCTTTCTTCATTATTATCACCGGAGCAAATATGGCAGGCAAAAGTACGTATCTTCGTACGGTAGGCATCAACTATTTGCTGGCTTGCATCGGCACCCCCGTTTGCGCCCGGAGTATGGAACTGTATCCTGCTCAACTCATTACCAGTCTGCGCACCAGCGACTCCCTGAATGATAACGAATCCTATTTCTTTGCAGAACTGAAACGTCTGAAACTTATCATCGACAAACTGCAAGCCGGTGAAGAGTTCTTCATCATCCTTGATGAGATTCTAAAAGGAACCAACTCCATGGATAAGCAGAAAGGCTCGCTCGCCCTTATCAAACAATTCATGACTTTACAGGCAAATGGTATCATCGCTACTCACGACCTGATGCTCGGCACGCTTGCCGACATTTATCCTGATGACATCCATAATTACCGATTCGAAGCCGACATCACAGGTAATGAACTGACCTTTTCTTATCGTCTGCGCGAAGGAGTAGCTCAGAATATGAATGCCTGTTTCCTAATAAAAAAAATGGGGATAGCCGTTACCGACTGATCCCCATAACTTCAAAGTTAAGTCCAGAAACCCTGAGGGTTAGTTCACTTTACACTTCGCCAAGAAAGCCGATATGGTTGCTGCATCATTCCCTGTATAATAATGTACAGAGGTTACCGGAGTGTATGTATAAGGCACAAACTGGAACAGCTGAACGGCTGCAAATTTATTATCTTGAGAAAGTATAACATCCAAACGTACATTACCGCTTCCTTCACTCTTTACACCTTCTTCAATAGAAAGCTGGCCTTTTTCAATCATCTCTTTCAACTTACCCATGTGTTTCAAATCGAAGAACACACTGCGTTCCTTAGTAATACTTCCTGTCGGAATATATACCACTTCTTTAGATTTCCAGAACAAACGGAATATTCCTAAGAGGAAAAATGCCGTACCTAACACCATCAACAACATACTAAGCGTAGATGAGCGGTCAGTTACTTCAAAAGTTGATGCGAATATAAGGATACCTAACAGCAGCATTGCCACTGAAAAAATTAGTCCGGAGACACTTGTGCGTTTTGCGATATCGGGGTGTGTAGACGCAAAAATAGTTGCGTCAATTGCTTGAGTTGCCATAATTTAAATCGTTTAAAATGAATAAAAGTTTAACTGATAAAACATACCAATAATCACCTCGTACAGTCTATGACCACATAAGGCAAATAAATCTGAATTCATTCAAACGTCTAAATGATAATTCGCCTGAGCGTAAATACATAATATTCACACGCAGGGTGGCAGCGATAAGAGGTGCTGGTATCAAATAACTTCGAGCGATGCAATGACAGTACATCGTCACGATGAGCCAGCCGCTCTATCATGTCTTTTAACGAAAGGATATATTCTGTTGTATACGAACGTTGCGCACGTGAAAAGGTGAGCAACTGAGTAGTTCCAGCGGAACCTGCAAGTTCTGCATCTGACAAATATGGCAATTTCGGAGCCGGAATATAACTTCCTTGCCGAACATCATTTCTCTGTGTATCCCCCTCTTCTCCTAAACTAACTTGAGCGGCAATAACCATTTCATCTACCGTCTGTACGGTAAATGCATCACTCACACTTCCACAAAAGGCAGTAGCAAGGACCAGGAATAATATCACCTTCAGAAACTTTGCCATATCTATCTGCAAAGATAACAGTTTGTTTCATTTAATTGTTTAATAGTAGAACCTTTTAATGAATGTTTAGGAAAGATATATCTTCTTTCCTCCCAAAATATCCGAATGCAAATTAAAAAAGCCGCCCCTTTCACAAGAGACGGCTTTTATATTGAAAAGAATAGTCGATTTATTCAGCTTTAGCTTCTTCCGCTTTTGCCTCTTCAACTGCCGGTGCTTCAGCAACCGGAGCTTCTGCCGGAGCAGCAGCTTCAGTAGTAGCTTTCTTAGAACGGCGGGTACGAGTAGCTTTCTTAGCAACCTTTTCCTTAGCCATGTTTTCGTTGTAATCAACGAGTTCAATAAAGCACATTTCAGCGTTGTCACCTAGACGGTGCCCTGTCTTGATGATACGAGTATAACCACCCGGACGGTCAGCAATCTTCACAGAGATTTCCTTGAACAGTTCCGTTACAACTTGCTTGTCTTGCAGATTGCTGAATACAACACGACGAGAGTTAGTCGTGTCATCCTTTGACTTTGTAATCAAAGGCTCAACAAACTTCTTCAGAGCTTTAGCCTTTGCAACAGTCGTAGTGATTCTTTTGTGCTTAATCAAAGAACATGCCATGTTAGATAACATCGCATTTCTGTGAGAAGCAGTACGACCTAAATGATTGAATTTCTTATTATGTCTCATTTTTTATTCTTTATCTAATTTATATTTAGAAATATCGGTTCCAAACGAAAGATTCAGACTTTCCAGCAAATCATCAAGCTCAGTAAGCGATTTCTTTCCGAAGTTTCTGAATTTCAGCAAATCCGTCTTATTGAATTGTACCAAATCACCCAATGTTTCTACATCGGCAGCCTTCAAGCAGTTGAGGGCACGAACCGATAAGTCCATATCAACAAGTTTAGTCTTCAACAATTGACGCATGTGCAATACTTCTTCATCAAATTCTTCATTACCATCCACATCATTGCTTTCCAATGTAATCTTCTCATCAGAGAAGAGCATGAAGTGATAAATCAGAATCTTTGCAGCTTCTTTCAGCGCTTCCTTCGGATGAATAGAACCGTCGGTAGTAATCTCAAGTACCAATTTGTCGTAGTCCGTCTTTTGTTCAACACGGAACGGTTCAATCTGATACTTCACATTACGTATCGGTGTATAAATGGAATCGATAGGAATTACGTTAACATCCGTGCAATATTCGCGGTTTTCATCAGCCGGAACATATCCACGACCTTTGTTAATCGTAATATCGATTTGCATAGTTGCTTTAGAATCTAAATGACAAATAACTAATTCAGGATTTAACACTTCAAATCCAGTCAAATACTTACCTATGTCACCTGCTTTAAATTCACTAGAATTTTCGATTGTAATACTTACTTTCTCACTTTCGAATTCTTCAACTACTTGCTTGAATCTCACCTGTTTCAGATTCAAGATAATGTTAGTAACATCCTCTTTAACTCCCGGTACGCTAGAGAACTCATGCTCAACACCATCTATTTTGATAGTAGTGATAGCAAAACCCTCTAATGACGAAAGCAGGATGCGGCGTAGTGCATTACCAACGGTAATACCAAAACCGGGCTCCAACGGACGAAATTCGAATTTACCGAATCTAGAATCCGCTTCCAACATTAATACTTTATCAGGTTTTTGAAATGCTAATATCGCCATGAAATTAATTATTTTATTTAGAATACAATTCTACGATCAAATGCTCTTTAATGTTTTCAGGAATGTCTGCTCTTTCAGGTACATGCAACAATTTACCAACCTTAGAGTTATCATCCCATTCCAACCAAGGATATTTGCTGTGGTTAAAGCCAGCCAGTGAATTAGCAATTACTTCCAAAGACTTAGATCTTTCACGAACACCAATTACCTGACCCGGTTTTACTGCAAATGAAGGTATATTTACCACTTCACCATCCACAGTAATATGCTTGTGACCCACCAACTGACGAGCAGCTGCACGAGTAGGAGCAATACCTAAACGGAATACAATGTTATCAAGACGACCTTCGAGCAACTGAAGCAGAATTTCACCGGTAATACCTTTAGCTGTTTCTGCCTTTTCAAATAGGTTGCGGAATTGTTTCTCTAAAACTCCATAGGTGTATTTGGCCTTCTGTTTCTCACGAAGTTGAACACCATACTCAGAAGTTTTTCTTTTTCTGGAATTACCGTGTTGTCCGGGAGGATAGTTCTTCTTTGACAATACTTTATCTGCTCCGAAGATACCTTCACCGAATTTACGGGCTATTCTTGATTTTGGTCCAGTATATCTAGCCATTTCTTTTAAATTTTAATTGTTTTATTCATGAACTTAATTTGTTGCAGCCGCGATTACAGAGAGAAATTAATGTAATCCAAAAACAAAATCAAGATCATTTTTATTAAAGGTAAATCTTAAACTCTACGTCTTTTCGGAGGACGACAACCATTATGTGGAAGCGGAGTTACATCAACGATTTCAGTAACTTCGATACCTGCACCGTGAATAGTTCTAATAGCAGACTCACGTCCGTTACCTGGACCCTTCACATATGCTTTTACCTTTCTCAGGCCAAGATCAAATGCTATCTTTGCACAATCCTGGGCAGCCATCTGTGCTGCATAAGGAGTGTTCTTCTTAGAACCTCTAAATCCCATTTTACCAGCAGATGACCAAGAAATAATCTGCCCTTCACTGTTTGCAAGAGAAACAATAATATTGTTGAAAGATGAATGAACATGCAACTGTCCATTAGCGTCAACTTTCACATTTCTCTTCTTTGCTGCAACTGTTTTTTTTGCCATATCAACAATTATTATTTAGTAGCTTTTTTCTTATTTGCAACGGTTTTCTTTCTACCCTTACGAGTACGAGCATTATTCTTTGTGCTCTGTCCTCTTACAGGCAAACCGATACGATGACGTACACCACGGTAACAACCAATATCCATCAAACGTTTGATGTTCAATTGAACTTCCGAGCGAAGATCACCTTCTACTTTAAATTCTGCACCAATGATCTCACGAATCTTGGCAGCTTGATCATCCGTCCAGTCTTTTACCTTCAGGTCTTTATCTACACCAGCTTTATCTAAAATCTTTGCTGAACTACTACGACCTATTCCATAGATATAGGTCAACGCAACTTCACCTCTTTTATTTTGAGGCAAATCGACACCAACTATTCTTATAGCCATATACTAAATTATTTTTTTTGCAAAAATAATAATATTATCCTTGACGTTGTTTATACTTAGGATTTTTCTTGTTAATAACATACAAACGGCCATTGCGTCTAACGATCTTACATTCTGGCGTACGTTTCTTTAAAGATGCTCTTACTTTCATATCTTAATTTTATTTATATCTAAATACAATTCTTCCTTTCGATAAATCGTAAGGAGACATTTCGACTCTTACTTTATCCCCCGGCAGGATTTTAATGTAATGCATTCGCATCTTACCGGAAATATGTGCAGTAATCTCATGTCCGTTTTCTAATTCAACACGAAACATTGCATTAGACAATGCTTCAACAATAACTCCATCTTGTTCTATTGCAGATTGCTTAGCCATATTATTTTTTTAAATTGCTTTATCTCCTAATACTTCTTCTATGAACTCAAACGATGATAAGATATCAGCTTTGCCAGCTCCAACAGCCACTGTATGCTCAAAATGAGCTGCATACTTCCAATCTTTAGTTCTCACCGTCCAACCATCACGCTCCATTACTATTTGGCGACTCCCTTGCGTAATCATTGGTTCAATAGCAATACAAAGACCTTTCTTTAACATAGTTCCATAACCACGTTTTCCATAATTAGGGACCTGAGGGTCTTCGTGCATTTCTTTACCTATACCATGACCAACAAACTCACGCACTACACCGAATGAATTGGACTCACAATGTTCTTGTATTGCATATCCGATATCACCCAACCGTTTTCCTTGAACGGCATTTTCTATTCCGATGTATAATGCCTCTTTAGTAACCTTCAGTAATTTGCGAACTTCCTCATCTACTTCCCCTACACAAAATGTATAGGCAGAATCACCACAAAACCCATTCATATAAGTACCACAATCAACCGATACAATATCACCTTCTTTTAGTACTATATCTCCAGGAATGCCATGTACCACCTGTTCATTTATCGATGTACACAACGAAGCTGGAAATGGATCACCATATTGATTTGGAAAACCTTTGAAAGTAGGAACAGCACCATGATCTCTGATAAACTCTTCCGCTACTTTATCCAGTTCCTTTGTAGTAACTCCCGGCTTTACCAGTTTTGCAACTTCAGCCAATGTCCTCCCGACAAGCAAATTACTCTCACGGAGCAGCTCTATTTCATCTTCCGTTTTAAGAAATATCATCTTATAAAAAGATTAATATGCAGCTACATTACTACGTCCTTTAATACGACCAGATTTCAACAGACCGTCATAATGTCTCATCAACAAGTGACTTTCAATCTGCTGGAGTGTATCAAGAACCACACCTACAAGAATTAACAAAGATGTACCGCCGAAGAATTGAGCAAATTCAGCTTTCACACCAAAAATACCGGCAAACGCTGGCATAATAGCTACCAAAGCCAAGAAGAAAGAGCCAGGCAATGTTATACGAGACATAATATCATCGATATATTCGGCTGTCTTCTTTCCCGGCTTGATACCCGGAATGAAACCATTATTCCTCTTCATATCCTCAGCCATCTGAGTTGGGTTAATCGTAATTGCAGTATAAAAATACGTAAACAGTATAATCATTATTGCAAATACGAAATTATACCAGAAGCTTGTATGATCAGTAAATGCACGTACAAAACCGCTCACATGATCTACATTTGAAAAACCAATAAAGGTGATAGGGATAAACATAATTGCCTGAGCAAAGATGATAGGCATTACACCAGCTGCATTCACTTTCAAAGGAATGTATTGTCTTGCACCACCATATTGTTTGTTACCTACAATTCTTTTAGCATATTGTACAGGAATTTTTCTTGTACCTTGCACCAACAAAATTGCAGCAGCAATTACCAGCAACAGGAATACGATTTCAATTAAGAACATAACCAAACCACCCGTCTTATCAGTCATACGGGAAATTAATTCCTGGAATAAAGACTGAGGCAAACGGGCAATAATACCGATTAAGATGATAAATGAAATACCATTACCGATACCCTTATCAGTGATTCTCTCACCAAGCCACAAAATAAACATACTACCAGCTGCCAAGATAATGGTAGAGGTAATCATGAACAGAGTCCAATCTAATGAAGCATTTAAGGAAGGACCGGCCTGCATTTTAAGATTGAGCAAATAAGAAGGAGCCTGAACCAACAAAATAATAATCGTCAAATAACGAGTATACTGGTTCATTTTTCTTCTACCACTCTCACCTTCACGTTGAAGTTTCTGGAAATACGGAACCGCAATCCCCAACAACTGAATAACGATTGAAGCAGAGATATAAGGCATAATTCCTAATGCAAAAATAGATGCATTAGAGAATGCTCCTCCCGAAAACATGTTTAATAAGGCTAAGAGGCCCTCGCTTGTTTGTTGATGCAATTGTGTCAGCATAGCCGGATTAATACCAGGCAGTACGACGTACGAACCAAAACGGTAGATTGCCACAAACAATATGGTAATGAGGATCCGTTGTCTCAGATCCTCAATTTTCCATATATTCTTTAATGTTTCAATAGCTTTTCTCATCGAATTAGAGTTTTACTACACTTCCACCAGCAGCTTCAATGGCAGCAACAGCAGTCTTAGAGAATGCATGAGCTTGCACATCCAACTTTGTAGTCAAAGTTCCATTACCTAATACCTTCACCAACTGATTTGAAGAAATAAAACCAGCAGCGATAAAGTCATTAATTCCAACTGATTCCAACTTCTTAGCTTCAGCAAGTTTCTGAATTGTATCCAAGTTGATAGCCTTATATTCTACACGATTAATGTTCTTAAAACCGAATTTAGGAACACGACGTTGAAGAGGCATCTGACCACCTTCAAAACCGATCTTCTTAGAATAACCAGATCTTGATTTAGCTCCCTTATGACCTCTGGTAGAAGTACCTCCCAAGCCAGAACCTGGACCGCGTCCAATTCTTTTTCTTGTTTTAGTAGATCCTTCTGCAGGTTTTAAATTACTTAAGTTCATATTGTAATTCGTTTTATATTCAACAAATAATTACTTAACAATGGTAACCAAGTGTTTAACCTTATCCACCATTCCAAGAATTGAAGGAGTACACTCGTGTTCAACCACACGATTCAACTTACGAAGTCCCAGTGCATCGAGAGTTCTTTTCTGATCAGCCGGAGCACCAATTCTACTTTTAACTTGTTTAATCTTTATAGTCGACATATATTCCTCCTTATCCTCTAAATACTTTTTCAATACTAATTCCTCTGTTTTGAGCAACCATACGTGCGTCACGCATTTCACCCAACGCCAGGATAGTAGCCTTCACCAAGTTGTGTGGATTAGAAGATCCTTTTGACTTAGCCAAAACGTCCGTAATACCAACACTTTCAAGTACTGCACGCATTGCACCACCGGCAACTACACCTGTACCATGAGAAGCAGGCTTGATGAATACTTCCGCGCCACCAAACTTAGCGGACTGTTCGTGAGGAACAGTACCCTTCAGTACAGGTACTTTCGTCAGATTCTTCTTAGCTGATTCAACACCTTTAGCGATAGCTGCGGTAACTTCACCAGCTTTACCAAGACCCCAACCGATGATGCCTTCTTCGTTACCTACAACAACAATTGCAGAGAAACTAAAAGTTCTACCACCTTTGGTTACTTTGGTTACACGATTAATAGCAACCAAACGGTCTTTCAGTTCTATATCGTTTGTAATCTTAACTCTATTATTAATTGCCATAATGATTAAAATTTAAGTCCACCGTTACGAGCAGCATCAGCTACTTCTTTTACTCTCCCATGATACAAGTAACCATTACGGTCGAAAACAACAGTAGTAATACCTGCTTCCTGAGCTTTTTTAGCGATCAACTCTCCAACCTTTGCAGCTTGTTCTTTCTTCGGCAACTTCTCTGTTATACCCAAAGAAGAAGAAGCAGCCAAAGTCTTACCACTCAAATCATCGATAAGTTGGACGTAGATTTGCTTATTACTTCTAAATACACTCATACGCGGACGTTCAGCAGTACCTGAAATTTTATTGCGTACTCTATATTTGATTTTTATTCGTCTTTCTATTTTTGTTGTCATAATATTCTTATTTTATGTAAATTACTTAGCGCCGGCAGATTTACCAGACTTTCTACGAATTTCTTCACCAACAAACTTAACACCTTTACCTTTATACGGTTCGGGCTTACGGAAAGAACGTATCTTAGAGCAAACTTGACCCAGCAATTGTTTATCGCAAGACTCTAAAATAATAAGAGGATTCTTATTTCTTTCAGATTTTGTCTCTACCTTAACTTCAGGAGGCAGCTGTATGAAGATACTATGCGTATAACCCAAAGACAACTCAATAATATTGCCTTGATTAGAAGCACGATAACCCACACCTACAAGTTCCAATTCTTTTTTATATCCTTCAGATACACCAACAACCATGTTGTGAACTAAAGAGCGGTACAAACCATGAAATGCATGCTTTTGTTTGGAATTATCCAACATTGCATTTTCATTCTCACTCAAAGTCACATGACCATCTTCGATGGCAACATTGATAGCAGGATCTACATATTGGCTAAGTTCGCCTTTGGGTCCCTTCACGGTAACCACATTTTCTTTCAGAGTAACTGTTACTCCAGCGGGAATACTAATGGGTAATTTTCCTATTCTTGACATTGCTAATTCCTCCTATTAATATACATAACACAAAACTTCACCACCAATTTTCAGTTCAGCGGCTTCTTTGTTGGTCATTACACCTTTGGAAGTAGATATTATAGCAATACCCAAACCATTAATAACTCGCGGCATGTCCTTGTAACCGGTATACTGACGCAAACCTGGAGAAGAGATTCTTTCCAATTTCTTAATCGCGTTTACTTTGTTAACCGGATCATACTTCAAGGCAACCTTAATTGTACCTTGAGGACCATCTTCTACAAACTTATAATTAAGAATGTAGCCTTTCTCAAAAAGAATCTTAGTGATTTCTTTTTTCAAATTTGAAGCGGGAACTTCTACAACTCTGTGCTTTGCTTGAATAGCGTTCCGCAACCTCGTCAAATAATCTGCTATTGGATCAGTCATATAATAAAAAATTAAATTAATCAGGCCTACCCTGACAATATTTAAAACAAAAATTACCAGCTTGCTTTCTTAATACCGGGAATAAGACCGTTAGAAGCCATCTCACGGAATTGAATTCTAGAGATACCGAATTGACGGATATATCCTTTAGGACGACCAGTCAACTTACAACGGTTGTGCATACGAATCGGATTAGAATTTTTAGGCAGTTCCTGCAATTTCTGTGCAGCTTCAAAAGCTTCAGCAGGATCACCTGTTCTAACAATTTGCTTCAATGCAGCTCTCTTCTCGGCATATTTGGCTACTAATTTAGCACGTCTTACTTCACGTGCCTTCATTGATTCCTTTGCCATATTATCAATCTTTTTTAGCGTTTTTAAACGGTAAACCGAATTCTTTCAACAAGGCATAACCTTCTTCATCTGTTTGTGCAGAGGTTACAAAGGTAATATTCATTCCGAGAATTCTGGTAATACTATCGATATTAATTTCAGGGAAAATGATTTGTTCCTGAATACCAAGAGTATAGTTACCCTTTCCATCAAACTTACTTTCAATACCCTTGAAGTCACGGATACGGGGAAGAGCTACACGAACCAATTTCTCAAGAAATTCGTACATTCTCTCACGACGCAAAGTTACCATAACACCAATCGGCATTTTCTTACGCAACTTAAAGTTAGCGATATCTTTACGAGAAATGGTTGCAACAGCTTTCTGACCTGTGATAGCAGTCATTTCATTAATTGCCACTTCGATAATCTTCTTATCAGCAACAGCCATACCCAAACCCTGATTGATAACAATCTTCTTAAGTACGGGTACCTGCATCGAAGAAGTATACTGGAACTGTGATTTCAATGCAGGCGCAATACGCTCTACATATTCTTTCTTAAGGCTTGCAGTATTACTCATTACTTAATCTCCTCTCCTGATTTTTTAGAAACACGTACAATAGTCTTCTTACCGTTTTCACCAATAGTTACTTTACGACTGATACGCGTAGCTTTACCCGTCTTAGGATCTACGGGATTCAAGTTAGACAAATGGATAGAAGCTTCCTGCTTCACAATACCACCCTGAGGGTTCTTTGCATTAGGCTTAGTGCTCTTGGACACCATGTTGACACCTTCAACAATTGCACGATTTTTATCAACAAGAACCTTCAACACACGACCAGTTTTGCCTTTGTCTTCACCAGCATTTACGTAAACTGTATCGCCTTTTTTAATATGTAATTTACTCATTACTTAAATCTTTTACAAAATTAAAGTACTTCAGGAGCGAGTGACACAACTTTCATGTTGGTAGCACGAAGTTCACGAGCTACCGGACCGAAAATACGACTACCTCTAATCTCGCCTGCATTGTTCAACAATACGCAAGCATTATCATCAAAACGTATATAAGAACCATCGGGACGACGGATTTCTTTCTTAGTACGTACGATCAAAGCTTTAGACACTGCACCTTTTTTAATATCACTTGAAGGAATGACGCTCTTTACAGAAACAACAATCACGTCCCCCACTGAAGCATAACGACGACCCGTACCGCCCAAAACGCGAATACAGAGAGCCTCTTTTGCTCCACTGTTATCACATACTGTAATTCTGGATTCTACTTGTATCATAATTACTTAGCTCTTTCAATTATTTCTACCAATCTCCATCTTTTAGTCTTGCTCAAAGGACGAGTCTCCATAATAAGTACAGTATCACCGATATTGCACTCATTTTTTTCATCATGAGCATGGTACTTCTTAGTCTTGCTAACGAACTTACCATATATGGGGTGTTTCTCTTTAAACTTAGCTGCTACTGTAATGGTCTTCTCCATTTTATTGCTCAGCACAACCCCAGTTCTTTCTTTTCTTAAATTTCTTGCTTCCATCAAGCTCATCATTTATTGTTAAGTTCTCTTTGGCGTAATTCAGTTTTCATACGCGCAATAGTCCTGCGTAATTGTTTGATCTGAGCAGGATTGTCCAAAGGAGAAATAGAATGATTTAAAACCATTTGATTATAGTTTGTCACTTCTGCCTCTACTCTTTCTACCAAATCATTGGTAGGTATTTCTTTTATTTCTGCTATTTTCATATCCCTTACGCATTTTGATTTTGAATATCATAATCACGTCTTACAACAAACTTAGTTGTAATAGGAAGCTTCTGTGCAGCTAAGCGCAAAGCTTCTTTTGCGATTTCATAAGATACCCCTTCGGCTTCGATAATAATTCTTCCCGGAGTAACAGGGGCAACAAAGCCCTCTGGAGCACCTTTACCTTTACCCATACGTACATCAGCAGGTTTTCTGGTAATAGGCTTATCCGGGAAAATACGAATCCAAATTTGTCCTTGACGTTGCATATATCTTGTCACTGCAATACGAGCAGCTTCGATCTGACGGCCTGTAATCCATTTTGTTTCCAAAGCCTTAATTCCAAAAGAACCGAAAGCCAACTGATTACCTCTCTGGGCAATACCTTTTTGACGGCCTTTTTGTTGTCTTCTGAATTTTGTCTTTTTCGGTTGTAACATAATTCCTAAAAATTCAAATTCGTTTAGCGATTATTTTTCTTTCTTTTGAAGTTCTTTCCGCCATTGTTTCCGCTATTGCTTCCACGACCGCTTTCTTTGCTTTGCGTAAAGTTTGGAGCTAATTCTCTCTTACCGAAAACTTCACCTCTACAGATCCAAACTTTAATACCGAGAAGACCAACCTTAGTCAATGCTTCTGCATGACAGTAGTCGATATCTGCTCTGAAAGTGTGCAACGGAGTTCTTCCTTCCTTATACATTTCAGAACGAGCCATTTCAGCTCCATTCAAACGTCCTGAAATCTGAATTTTGATACCTTCAGCACCCATACGCATTGTATTAGCGATAGCCATTTTTATGGCACGGCGATAGGCAATCTTTCCCTCTACCTGACGAGCGATATTGTTTGCAACTATAACAGCATCCAACTCAGGTCTTTTCACTTCGAAGATATTGATCTGAATATCCTTATCGGTAACCTTCTTCAACTCTTCTTTCAACTTATCAACTTCTTGGCCACCTTTACCGATAATAATACCCGGACGTGCAGTACAAACGGTAATAGTCACGAGTTTCAGTGTACGTTCAATTACGATTCTTGAAACACTGGCTTTTGCAAGTCTAGCGTTCAAATATTTACGAATCTTGCTATCTTCCAGCAGAGAATCGCCGTAATTATTTCCACCATACCAATTGGAATCCCATCCTCTGATGATTCCTAAACGGTTGCTTATTGGATTAACTTTTTGTCCCATTTACCTTAATTTTGATCTTCGTTATTACTTTTAGAACCAACGAACAACGTTACGTGATTTGAACGCTTACGAATTCTGTAACCTCTACCCTGCGGAGCCGGTCTCATTCTTTTGAGTGTAGCACCACCATCAACAAAAATCTTCGTTACAAATAATTCGCCACTTTCAGCTTTACGTTCGTTTTTCTGCTCCCAGTTAGCAATTGCAGAGCGCAGTAATTTCTCAACTCTGGCAGCTGCTTCTTTTGAAGAAAACTTCAAAACGCCAAGTGCTCTATTCACTTCCATCCCGCGAATCATGTCAGCCACGAGACGCATTTTGCGAGGGGAAGTAGGAACATTCTGCAACTTTGCAAAATACATGGTCTTAAGGGCTTCTTTTCTTTTTTCAGCCGATATTTTTTTTCTTGCTCCCATTATATTTATACTTTATTATTTCAGATAAATCCTGTTATTTTTTCTTATTACCAGCGTGTCCTCTGAAAGTACGAGTTGGAGCAAATTCGCCCAACTTGTGCCCTACCATATTTTCGGTAACGTATACAGGAATAAATTTATTTCCGTTATGAACTGCAACTGTATGGCCTACGAAATCAGGCGAAATCATTGAAGCTCTGGCCCAAGTCTTAACAACAATTTTCTTGCCTGATTCATTCATAGCAAGAACTTTCTTCTCAAGCTTAACGTTAATATACGGACCTTTTTTTAATGAACGACTCATAGTTTACTCAATTAATCAGATTACTTCTTTCTTCTCTCAATAATATACTTAGACGATTGTTTCTTCGGAGCTCTAGTCTTAAGTCCCTTAGCGTACAATCCCTTACGAGATCTTGGGTGTCCTCCTGAAGCACGTCCTTCACCACCACCCATTGGATGATCAACCGGGTTCATCACAACACCACGGTTACGTGGGCGACGGCCCATCCAACGAGAACGTCCAGCTTTACCTGAACTTTCCAATCCATGATCTGAATTACCAACACTACCGATAGTAGCTTTACAAGTGCTAAGTATTTGTCTAACCTCACCTGAAGGCAACTTGATAACACAATATTTACCTTCTCTTGAAGTTAGCTGAGCAAAATTACCAGCCGAACGAACCAAAGCAGCGCCCTGACCCGGACGTAATTCAATGTTATGAATTACAGTACCAACTGGAATATTCTGAAGAGGAAGTGCATTACCAATTTCCGGAGCTGCATTTTCACCTGACATCAAAGTCGCACCTACTTGCAATCCATTGGGAGCAATTATATATCTTTTTTCTCCATCTGCATAAAACAACAAAGCAATACGAGCCGAACGATTCGGGTCATATTCTATTGTTTTAACCACTGCAGGCACACCGTCCTTATTTCTCTTGAAATCTACAATTCTGATAATCTTCTTATGACCACCACCGATGTAGCGCATAGTCATCTTACCTTCGCTGTTACGACCACCTGAAGACTTCTTGCCATAAACAAGAGATTTTTCTGGTACCCGCGCAGTAATTTCCTCAAAGGTACCAATAATTTTATGTCTTTGCCCCGGTGTTGTGGGCTTAAATTTACGTACTGCCATTTCTTTTAAATATTGCTATAAAAATCAATAGTATCTCCTTCTTTCAACGTAACGATTGCTTTTTTATAAGCACTCGTACGACCATTGATGATACCAGCTTTTGTATAACGGCTTTTATTTTTGCCTGCATACTTAACCGTATTCACATCAACTACCGTAACGTTATATAAGGCTTCAACTTCACTCTTAATTTCCAGTTTGTTAGCATCAGGACGCACAATAAAGCCGAAACGGTTGTTCGCCTTATCAGTAATTGCTGTCATTTTCTCTGTTACTAACGGTTTAATAATAATTCCCATTATTTAAGCCTCCTTTTTACATTAAGATATTGTCAATAGCCGAAAGAGCGCTTTCAGTAAACACAACAACCCCAGCATTCAATACTCTGTAAGTATTTAATCCTGAGACTGTCTGTACATTTGCACTTTCCACATTACGAGCCGACAAATATACGTTTTTATTTGCTTCTGGTAAAATTACAAGCAGCTTTTTGTCAGAAACTTTAAGTTTTTTTGTCATAGCAACAAAATCTTTCGTTTTCGGAGCTTCAAAATTAAAGTCTTCTACAATAACAACTGCATTGTTCTGAGCTTTATATGCCAAAGCTGACTTACGAGCTAATGTCTTTACTTTTTTATTCAACTTGAAATAGTAATCTCTAGGTTTAGGACCGAAAGCACGAGCACCACCAACAAGTACCGGTGAATTCATATCACCACGACGTGCACCACCACCGCCTTTCTGACGACCGATTTTACGAGTAGAACCACTTATCTCACTTCTTTCTTTTGATTTGTGTGTACCCTGACGCTGATTAGCCATAAATTGTTTTACGTCTAAATAGATAGCATGGTCGTTGGGCTCAATTCCGAAGATAGACTCGTTTAACGTAATCTTTCTCCCAGTGTCTTCACCTTTAATGTTATATACGTTAACTTCCATTATTTTTCAATTATTACGATTGAACCTTTGCAACCGGGAACAGAACCCTTAATCAAAAGGAGGTTGTGATCCGGAAGAACCTTTAATACCTGTAAGTTTTGAACAGTCACTCTGTCGCCGCCAAGTTGACCACCCATACGCATTCCTTTGAATACTTTTGCAGGGTATGAACAGGCACCGATAGAACCCGGCTTACGAGCACGGTTGTGTTGACCGTGCGTAGCCTGACCTACACCACCAAAACCATGTCTTTTAACTACACCTTGAAAACCCTTACCTTTAGAAGTTCCGATAACATCAACGAACGTTACATCATTGAACAATTCTACGGTAACAGTATCACCCAGATTTAACTCTGTTTCAAATTCTTTGAACTCAGCCAAGTGTTTCTTGGGAGTTACTCCAGCCTTCTTAAAGTGACCCATCAACGGTTTAGTCGTATGCTTCTCCTTCTTATCCTGGAAGCCCAACTGAACAGCTGCATAGCCATCTTTTTCGACACTCTTAACTTGAGTAACAACACAAGGACCTGCTTCGATAACAGTGCATGGTACATTCTTACCCTCGGCACTGAAAACGGATGTCATTCCGATTTTTTTTCCTAATAATCCTGGCATTTCACTTAAAATTTAAATACTAAACTTTGATTTCTACTTCCACACCACTCGGTAACTCCAACTTCATCAGAGCATCTACAGTCTTAGCTGTTGAGCTATAGATGTCGATCAATCTCTTATAAGAAGAGAGTTCAAATTGTTCACGTGACTTCTTATTAACGAAAGTCGAACGGTTCACGGTAAAAATACGCTTATGCGTAGGGAGAGGAATCGGACCGCTAACGATAGCACCCGTTGCCTTCACCGTTCTTACAATCTTCTCAGCTGATTTGTCAACCAAGTTGTGGTCGTAAGATTTCAATTTAATTCTAATTTTCTGACTCATTAGTTTGATTAATTATTAATATTATAATAAGATAAAATTCCGTAGGCTAAGAGTCATTCGCTAGCCTACGGACTTTAACATTTTTAGATCAAATCAACACGCCCTTTGACCTCTTCCAACACTGCCTTAGCAATAGAGTTAGAAACTTGAGCATGATGAGAATAAACCATTGATGAAGTAGCTCGACCAGAAGTGATTGTACGTAACGCTGTTACATAACCAAACATTTCTGCCAACGGAACCATTGCCTTCACGATACGAGCACCTGAACGACTGGATTCCATACCTTCAACCTGACCACGGCGCTTATTCAAGTCACCGATTACATCACCCATGTTTTCTTCCGGAGTTACAACTTCCAGTTTCATAATAGGCTCCATAAGTACAGGACCTGCCTTAGCACAGGCACTTTTATATGCCTGGATAGCACAGATTTCGAATGATAACTGATCAGAGTCAACAGGGTGGAAAGAACCATCAAGCAAAGTAACCTTCAGTGAATCCAAAGGATAACCAGCCAACACACCATTCTTCATTGCAGTAGTAAAGCCTTTCTGAACAGACGGAATAAATTCTTTAGGAATATTACCACCTTTTACTTCATCTATAAACTGCAAGCCGCCTTGAGTAAAGTCTTCATCTACAGGGCCAATATTTACGATAATATCCGCAAATTTACCACGTCCACCAGATTGTTTCTTATAAACTTCACGCAAATTAACTGTCTTCGTGATAGCCTCCTTGTAATTTACCTGAGGTTTACCCTGATTACATTCTACTTTAAACTCACGTTTCAGACGGTCAATAATGATATCCAAGTGAAGCTCACCCATACCAGAGATAACAGTCTGACCTGTTTGTTCGTCAGTCTTCACAGTAAACGTCGGATCTTCTTCAGCCAATTTAGCCAAACCGTTAGACAGTTTGTCCATATCCTTCTGAGTCTTCGGTTCTACAGCAATACCAATAACCGGTTCCGGGAAATCCATAGACTCCAATACAATCGGGGCATTTTCATCACACAATGTATCACCTGTATGAATATCCTTAAATCCAACACCTGCACCAATATCACCAGCACCGATTACTTCAACCGGATTCTGTTTGTTTGAGTGCATCTGGAACAGACGAGATACACGTTCTTTTTTACCAGAACGAGAATTATAGATATAAGAACCTGCTTCAATCTTACCAGAGTAAACACGGAAGAATGTCAAACGACCTACATACGGGTCAGTAGCAATCTTAAATGCCAATGCAGAAGTCTTTTCATCATCGCTGGGCTTACGATCTTCCTCAGCACCTGTCTCAGGATTTGTTCCAACTACATTTTCAGTATCCAATGGAGAAGGCAAGAATGCGCAAACATAGTCAAGCAGTGTCTGTACACCTTTATTCTTGAATGAAGAACCACACAACATCGGAACTACAGCCATCTGTACAGTAGCATTACGAAGAGCTCTCAGCACTTCTTCTTCTGTAATAGTAGAAGGATCATCGAAATATTTCTCCATCAAAGCATCGTCAAACTCTGCCACCTTTTCGAGCATCTTATCTCTCCATTCGTTAGCTTCGTCAACTAGATTAGCAGGGATTTCCTCTACAGTGTAGTCAGCGCCCATAGTTTCGTCATGCCAATAGATAGCTTTCATCTTGATAAGGTCAACCAGACCTTTGAAAGACTCTTCAGCACCTATAGGAATAACAATTGGGCAAGGATTAGCGCCCAAAACGGCTTTCATCTGGCGAACGACCTCAAAAAAGTCAGCACCAGAACGGTCCATTTTGTTCACATAAGCAATACGCGGCACATTGTACTTATCAGCCTGACGCCATACAGTCTCAGACTGCGGTTCAACACCACCCACTGCACAATATGCAGCAACAGCACCATCCAAAATACGCAAAGAGCGCTCTACTTCAGCAGTGAAGTCAACGTGTCCCGGAGTATCAATCAAGTTGATTTTATAAGTATCACCTGCATATTTCCAACGAGTTGTAGTAGCAGCAGAAGTAATGGTAATACCACGTTCCTGTTCCTGCGCCATCCAGTCCATTGTAGCAGCACCATCATGTACTTCTCCAATTTTGTGAGTCAAACCCGTATAAAACAGGATACGTTCAGAGGTTGTTGTTTTTCCGGCATCAATGTGAGCCATGATACCAATATTACGCGTCAAATGTAAA
>NZ_EQ973490.1:2086718-2089883 GCF_000158035.1 Bacteroides cellulosilyticus DSM 14838 | reverse complement strand
GCATCCATAATCTCAGCGGCCAATTTATCAGCCATTGATTTTCCACCACGCTTGCGAGCAAAAAGGATCAAGTTCTTCATAGAAACTGACTCTTTACGGTCCGGGCGGATTTCAGTAGGAACCTGGAATGTAGCACCACCTACACGACGAGACTTAACTTCAACCTGCGGAGTTACATTATCCAATGCCTTTTTCCAAATTTCAAGGGCAGATTTTTCTTCGTTAGGAAGTTTTGTTTTTACTGTTTCCAGAGCGGCATAGAAGATTTCATAAGAGGTATTCTTCTTTCCGTCATACATCAGATGGTTTACGAATTTTGAAACCTTTTGATCATTAAACACGGGATCCGGCAGGATAACGCGTTTTTTCGGTTTTGCTTTTCTCATTTGTTTGAAAGAATAATGTTTTTCGTTCTTGGTTGTTTACTTCTTGACTTCTTCAACTCTCCCTCCGGAGAATTTACTCAACCTTTAGCATTTCCAATAAACTAAAACGTAAGTTATTACTTTTAATTTAACTGTTTACAGTGTAAGGCTACTATTTATTTTTTCTTCTTAGCCGGTGCAGCCTGTTGTCCCGGTTTCGGACGTTTAGATCCGTATTTAGAACGTCTTTGAGTACGACCTGCAACACCCGCAGTATCCAATGTACCACGAACAATGTGATAACGTACACCCGGAAGGTCTTTTACACGACCACCACGTACTAATACAATAGAGTGTTCCTGCAAGTTATGTCCTTCTCCCGGAATGTAAGAGTTCACCTCTTTACCATTGGTCAAACGTACACGCGCAACTTTACGCATTGCAGAATTCGGTTTTTTCGGAGTGGTTGTATACACTCTCACGCAAACGCCACGTCTTTGAGGACATGAATCAAGAGCCGGTGACTTACTTTTCTCCACCAACACCTCGCGTCCTTTTCTTACTAATTGCTGAATTGTAGGCATTTTAATTGTTTTTAATTATATATTATTGTTATATTAATTTCGTAGCTATACACTTTTGGGCTGCAAAAATACGAATAATATTTGAATAATCAATGCACTACAAGTTTTTTTTTGATTTTAGGCCTCCCCTTTGAGGTTCGTCATAGGTGGAATTGATTGTTCATCCAACAATCTGATGGAGCCAAATGTACGTTCATATTTACCTATATTTTCTTCCAAAGCACGCAATAATCTCTTTGCATGTTCCGGAGCCAGTACAATACGAGACTTCACACTAGCTTTAGGCATTCCCGGCATTACACGTACAAAATCTACTATAAATTCAGAACTGGAATGTGTGATCACAGCTAAATTAGCATACGTACCTTGCGCAACATCTTCTTTCAGTTCTATTTGTAACTGATTATTCATTTCTCTGTTTTCCATTTTCGTTTTACGATTAAGCTTTTGAGTATTCAAAGGTAAGAATAATATTTTATTCCAAAAACAAAAGAGGAGACATCCTATACAAGATATCTCCTCTTTCCTATTTAATAATCAACTGACTGTATTTATTACATCTTATTCTTCAACATCCATTGAATTGTAATCCAATACTGTCTTCTTGTTAGCAAGGATACGGTCATACTCTTCTTTGGAGCCAACAATAATCTTTTCAAACTCACGTTGACCAGTACCTGCGGGTATCAAATGACCACAAATAACGTTCTCCTTCATACCTTCCAATTTATCAACCTTACCGTTGATAGCAGCCTCGTTCAAGACCTTAGTAGTCTCCTGGAATGAAGCAGCAGACATAAAGCTTGAAGTTTGCAGAGCTGCACGCGTAATACCCTGAAGAATCTGAGTAGAAGTTGCAGGGACAGCATCACGTACTTCAACAGGTTTTAAGTCGCGACGTTTCAACATACTATTTTCATCACGCAACTTACGGGCGGTTACAATCTGACCTGGTTGCAGATTCTGGGAATCACCAGCATCAACCACAACTTTCTTGCCCCAGATACGATCGTTTTCTTCCATGAACTCCAACTTGTCCACTACCTGTTGTTCCAAGAAGCGTGTATCGCCAGGCTCATCAATTTGAACTTTACGCATCATCTGACGAACAATGATCTCAAAGTGTTTATCATTAATCTTCACACCCTGCAAACGGTATACATCCTGCACTTCGTTCACGATATATTCCTGCACAGCCGTAGGCCCCTTAATAGCAAGAATATCAGCTGGAGTTATAGCACCATCAGACAACGGAGTACCAGCTCGCACATAGTCATTCTCTTGAACCAGAATCTGTTTAGATAACGGTACCAGATACTTCTTAACCTCACCTGTTTTAGAAGTCACAACAATTTCGCGGTTACCACGCTTCACCTTACCCATTGTAACCTCGCCATCGATTTCAGAAACAACAGCAGGATTAGACGGATTACGAGCTTCGAACAACTCAGTCACACGCGGAAGACCACCCGTGATATCACCGGCTTTACCAACGGCACGAGGTATCTTCACAATAACCTCACCAGCTTTCACTTTTTGTCCGTTTTCCACTACTACGTGACCACCCACAGGGAGATTATACGTACGAATCAGTTCGCCATCCTCTGTCATGATATGAGCAGTCGGAACTTTCGTCTTATCCTTGGACTCAATAATGATGATTTCACGCAAACCGGTAGACTCGTCAGACTCTACTTTATAAGTAATATTTTCAATTACGCCTTCAAACTCAATCTTACCTGTAGCTTCCGTTATAATAACAGCGTTAAACGGATCCCAACGGGCAATCATTTTACCTTTTTCTACGACTTCGCCATCAGCAGCATAAAGTGTAGAACCATAAGGCACATTATGAGTAGAAAGAACAATCCCAGTATTTACATCTACAAAACGTACTTCAGCCAAACGGCCTACCACTACTTTTGCAGGTTCACCAGCTTCATCCACAACATCTACAGTACGAAGTTCTTCGAATTCCAGACGCGCCGGATTCTTAGCCATGATACTTGCATTAGCTGCAATATTAGCAGCCGTACCACCGGCATGGAAAGTACGCAACGTCAACTGTGTACCCGGCTCACCGATAGACTGTGCAGCAATTACACCAACAGCCTCACCTCTCTGAACCATCTGACTTGTTGCAAGGTTACGTCCATAACATTTCGCACAAACACCCTTCTTCGATTCACAAGTTAATACCGAACGTATTTCAACAC
>NZ_EQ973490.1:2020277-2086438 GCF_000158035.1 Bacteroides cellulosilyticus DSM 14838 | reverse complement strand
CTTTCTATCGGAGAATCCTGTATCTTCTTAGCTACTTCTTCTGTTATTTCTTCACCACCGGCAACCAACAATTCACCTGTTGTAGGATGAACAATATCATGTACAGATACACGACCAAGGATGCGTTCATACAGCGTAGCAATGATTTCATCATTATTTTTCAAGTCTGTACAAACCAACCCACGGAGTGTGCCGCAGTCTTCTTCATTAATAATCACATCATGAGATACGTCAACCAGACGACGAGTTAAATATCCGGCATCAGCCGTCTTCAACGCTGTATCCGCCAAACCTTTACGGGCACCATGGGTAGAGATAAAGTACTCCAACACCGAAAGCCCCTCTTTAAAGTTTGAAAGAATCGGGTTTTCAATAATCTGTCCACCTTCTGCACCTGCCTTCTGCGGTTTTGCCATCAAACCACGCATACCAGACAACTGACGGATCTGCTCTTTAGAACCACGGGCACCAGAATCCAGCATCATATATACAGCATTGAATCCTTGGTCATCACTCGAAATGGTCTTCATCAATATATTAGACAACTCAGAGTTAACATGTGTCCAAATATCAATTACCTGATTATAACGTTCATTGTTAGTAATGAAACCCATGTTATAGTTGTTGATAACTTGCTCAACTTCATCATAACCTTTCTGTACCAATGCCTCTTTTTGTTCCGGGATGATAATATCACCCAAGTTAAATGACAAACCACCCTTAAAGGCCATTTGATAACCTAAATTCTTGATGCCATCAAGGAAATCAGCTGCTTTAGCCACACCACATACCTTAATTACATCACTAATAATATCACGAAGTGATTTTTTAGAAATAATGGTATTGATATAACCAGCTTCAGGGGGAACAATTTCGTTAACAATTACACGACCTACTGAAGTGTCATGCATCATTACATCAACAACATTCCCATTCTCGTCTACATCCTTCACAACAACGCTGATCGGAGCATGAATATCAACTTTACCCTCATTGTAAGCAATCAAAGCTTCTTCCGGACCATAGAATATCAAGCCTTCGCCTTTTGCCCCCTTACGTAATTTAGTAATGTAGTACAAACCAAGAACCATATCCTGAGAAGGCACAGTAATAGGAGCACCATTTGCCGGATTCAAAATATTATGAGATTGAAGCATCAACATCTGAGCCTCCAAAACAGCTTCATTACTCAACGGCAAGTGAACAGCCATCTGGTCACCATCAAAGTCAGCATTGAAAGCCGTACATGCCAACGGGTGCAACTGAATAGCTTTTCCTTCAATCATCTTAGGCTGGAATGCCTGAATACCCAAACGGTGCAATGTCGGTGCACGATTCAACAGTACTGGATGACCTTTCATTACATGTTCCAGAATATCCCAGATAACAGCTTCTTTGCGATCTACAATCTTCTTGGCACTCTTCACGGTCTTTACAATACCACGTTCAATCAACTTACGTATAATGAACGGTTTGTACAGTTCAGCTGCCATCAATTTAGGAATACCACATTCCCCCATTTTCAGTTCCGGACCTACAACGATAACCGAACGCGCAGAGTAGTCAACACGTTTACCCAACAAGTTCTGACGGAAACGTCCCTGCTTACCTTTCAAACTATCGGAAAGAGATTTCAAAGGACGGTTAGCATCCGTTTTTACTGCACTAGACTTACGTGAATTGTCGAACAACGAGTCAACCGCTTCCTGTAACATACGCTTTTCATTACGCAAAATTACTTCAGGAGCCTTTATCTCAATCAGTCTTTTCAGACGATTGTTACGAATAATTACGCGGCGATAAAGATCATTCAAGTCAGAAGTGGCAAAACGACCACCATCCAATGGAACCAACGGACGAAGTTCGGGAGGGATGACCGGTACGATACGTACAATCATCCATTCCGGCTTATTACGTCCGCGAGATGCACGGAATGATTCAACAACTTGGAGACGCTTTAAAGCCTCATTCTTACGCTGTTGAGAAGCATCGTTGCCAGCACGGTGACGCAAATCATAAGACAATGCATCCAAATCTAGACGAGCCAGCAAGTCATAAATGGCTTCGGCACCCATCCTAGCTATGAACTTATTAGGATCTGAATCTTCTAGGAATTGATTGTCTTTCGGCAACTTCTCCATCAAATCCAAATATTCTTCTTCCGAGAGCAAGTCATATTCAGCAATCTCACCAGCCATCACACCAGCCTGGATTACCACATAACGCTCATAATAAATAATAGAATCAAGTTTCTTTGTAGGCAGTCCCAGCAAATAACCAATTTTATTAGGAAGTGAACGGAAATACCAAATATGAGCTACCGGCACAACCAGCTGAATGTGTCCCATACGCTCACGACGTACTTTTTTCTCTGTCACTTCCACACCACAACGGTCGCAGACAATACCTTTATAACGGATACGTTTATATTTACCGCAATGGCATTCATAATCCTTGATAGGACCAAAAATACGTTCACAGAACAAACCGTCACGTTCAGGCTTATACGTACGATAGTTGATAGTTTCAGGCTTTAAAACTTCACCACTCGAATTCTCAAGGATTTCTTCCGGAGAAGCCAACCCAATAGAGATCTTCGAGAAATTACTCTTTATCTTGTTATCTTTTCTAAAAGCCATACTTTATTATATATAATTGAAAATTGACAATTGAATATTGAGAATTAATAGCTGGGAGCAAATAGGTCATCACTCCCAACTATTAATTTTAGATTTATTCCAGGTTGATGCTAAGGCCCAAACCTCTCAACTCATGCAACAATACATTGAGCGATTCAGGAATACCGGGTTGCGGCATCGGTTCACCCTTCACAATTGCTTCATAAGCTTTAGAACGACCTACAACGTCATCGGATTTGATAGTCAAAATTTCCTGCAGGATGTGCGCAGCACCAAATGCTTCAAGCGCCCAAACCTCCATTTCTCCAAAACGCTGGCCACCGAATTGTGCCTTACCACCCAACGGTTGTTGAGTAATCAAAGAGTACGGACCAATAGAACGTGCATGCATCTTATCTTCAACCATGTGCCCCAGCTTCAACATATAGGTAACACCAACCGTAGCATGTTGGTCAAACGGTTCACCCGTCCCCCCATCATACAACTTTGTTTTACCATAACGTGGCAAACCAGCCTTATCAGTCCACTCATTCAAGTCATCCAATGTAGCACCGTCAAAAATAGGAGTTGCAAACTTAACACCCAGATTCTTACCAGCACGACCTAATACAGCTTCGAATATCTGACCGATGTTCATACGAGAAGGCACACCCAACGGATTCAATACAATATCTACCGGAGTACCATCAGCGAGGAATGGCATATCTTCCTGACGAACAACGCGGGAAACAATACCCTTGTTACCGTGACGACCTGCCATCTTATCACCTACACCAATCTTACGTTTCTTAGCAATATAAACTTTCGCCATCTGAATAATACCGGCAGGAAGTTCATCACCAATAGTGATAGCAAACTTCTTACGTTTCAGTTCGGCATCCAGTTCTTTATATTTCTTGATGAAGTTCATCACCAAATCACGAATCATGCCGTTGATACGATCATCATTCGTCCAATTGCTCAATTGAATTGAAGTAAAATCCAAATCACCGAAATCAGAAGGAGAGAATTTGGCACCTTTTGAAATAATATCAGCACCCATATAGTCTTTCACACCCTCTGATACATGGTTTTCAGTCAACTTCAACAGTTTTCTAATTAAGACACCTCTTAAATCAGCAACCTTCGCATCAAACTCATCATCAATCTTCGGCAACAAAGCCTTATCAGCCAATTTGGAACTACGACTCTTGATTACACGTGAGAACAAACGCTTATCGATAACAACGCCTTTCAAAGAAGGAGAAGCTTTCAAAGAAGCATCTTTCACATCACCTGCCTTATCGCCGAAAATTGCACGAAGCAATTTTTCCTCCGGTGACGGATCAGACTCACCTTTCGGTGTAATCTTACCAATCAAGATATCACCTGGCTGGATGCGAGCGCCCACACGTACAATACCATTTTCGTCCAAATCTTTAGTAGCTTCTTCACTCACATTCGGAATATCGGAAGTTAATTCTTCCATACCGCGTTTCGTTTCACGAACCTCCAGCGAATATTCTTCTACATGAATTGAAGTCAATATATCTTCACGAACCACACGTTCGTTCAATACGATAGCATCCTCATAGTTGTAACCTTTCCACGGCATGTAAGCAACCAACAAGTTTTTACCCAAAGCCAACTCACCTTTTTCCGTAGAATATCCTTCTGTCAAAATCTGGCCTTTCGTTACACGCTGACCAATTTCACAAATAGGACGAAGGTCAATCGTCATATTTTGATTCGTACGACGCCACTTCGGAATACGATATTCCTTCAATGCCGGTTCGAAGCTTACAAATTCTTCGTCCTCTGTACGATCATACAAAATACGAATAACAGTAGCGTCCACAAATTCGATTACACCATCACCTTCAGCGGTAATCTGCGTACGAGAGTCGCGAACCAACTGACGTTCGATGCCTGTACCTACAATAGGAGCTTCACTCTTCAACAAAGGAACTGCCTGGCGCATCATGTTTGACCCCATCAACGCACGGTTAGCATCATCATGTTCCAAGAAAGGAATCAGAGATGCAGCGATTGAAGCAATCTGCTGGGGAGAAACGTCCATCAACTCTACTTCATCCGGAGTTACCACCGGATAGTCAGCATCCTGACGAGCTTTTACTTTATCGCGGATGAAAGTACCATCATCATTCAACGGTGCATTACCTTGAGCAATAATCTTAGCTTCCTCTTCTTCCGCAGTCAAATATGCCAACCCTTCATCAGAAAGGTCAACCTTACCGTTTTCAACCTTACGATATGGAGTTTCAATGAAACCAAGTACATTGATCTTAGCGAACACGCACAAAGAAGAAATCAAACCAATGTTCGGACCTTCCGGCGTTTCAATTGGACAAAGACGACCATAGTGAGTGTAGTGAACGTCACGTACCTCAAATCCGGCACGCTCACGAGACAAACCACCAGGACCGAGAGCAGACATACGACGTTTGTGCGTAATTTCAGCCAACGGATTCGTCTGGTCCATAAACTGCGACAAAGCATTCGTTCCAAAGAATGAATTGATTACGGAAGAAATAGTCTTGGCGTTGATCAAATCAATCGGAGTAAACACTTCATTATCGCGTACGTTCATACGTTCACGAATCGTACGCGACATACGAGCCAAACCAACAGCAAACTGATTAGACAATTGCTCTCCTACAGTACGTACACGACGGTTACTCAAATGGTCAATATCATCCACATCGGCCTTCGAGTTAATCAACTCGATCAAGTACTTAATGATTTCAATAATATCTTCCTTCGTAAGAACACGCACATCCATATCAGTCGTCAGATTCAACTTCTTGTTAATTCTGTAGCGACCTACATTACCCAAGTCATATCTCTTTTCAGAGAAGAACAGGTTATTGATAACCTCACGTGCACTGGCATCATCGGCAGGGTCTGCATTACGCAACTGGCGATAGATATACAATACAGCTTCCTTCTCCGAGTTACTCGGGTCTTTCTGGAGCGTGTTATATATAATAGAATAGTCAGACTGATTCGGCTCTTCCTTGTGTACAAGAATGTTCTGAACACCCGACTCTAAGATAATATCAACATGTTCCGGTTCGATCACAGTTTCACGATCGATCACAACTTCGTTACGTTCAATAGAAACTACTTCACCGGTATCTTCGTCTACAAAATCCTCAATCCATGTTTTCAAAACACGAGCCGCCAATTTACGTCCCAACACTCTCTTAAGATTAGTCTTATTGACTTTAATATCTTCGGCCAGATTGAAAATTTCAAGAATATCCTTATCATTCTCAAAACCGATAGCTCTCAACAAAGTAGTAACGGGCAACTTCTTTTTACGGTCGATGTACGCATACATGACGTTGTTAATATCAGTAGCAAACTCAATCCAAGAACCTTTGAACGGGATGATACGGGCAGAATAAAGTTTGGTACCATTAGCATGTACGCTCTGACCGAAGAATACGCCTGGAGAACGGTGAAGCTGGGATACAACAACACGTTCCGCACCGTTGATGACGAAAGTCGCCTTATCCGTCATATAAGGAATAGGACCAAGGAATACGTCCTGAATAACTGTATCAAAATCCTCATGATCGGGATCTGTACAGTATAATTTCAATTTTGCTTTCAAAGGCACACTATAAGTAAGCCCTCGCTCTATACAATCATCAATAGTATAACGCGGCGGATCAATATAGTAGTCCAAAAACTCAAGAACAAAATTGTTTCTTGTATCGGCAATGGGGAAGTTTTCAGCAAATACTTTATACAGTCCCTCGTTCTTACGCTTTTCGGGTGGGGTATCCAGTTGTAAAAAGTCTTTGAATGACTTCAATTGTACTTCCAAAAAATCCGGATATTCAAGTGGATTTTTAGTCGAAGCAAAATTAATTCTTTGGTTTACAGTATTTGAAGACATCTGTTAATGGATTTGTAGAACTTAATTTTAAATATATACACAAAAAGGTTAAGAACCCTCTTCAGAAGGGTTCTTAACCGAATTACCTGATTTACAGGCTAATGTTATTTAAGTTCAACTTCAGCTCCAGCTTCTTCCAATGTTTTCTTCAATGATTCTGCTTCGTCTTTAGCCAAACCTTCTTTTACTACGCTAGGAGCACCGTCTACCAAGTCCTTAGCTTCTTTCAAGCCAAGACCACAAGCTTCCTTCACGGCTTTAACAACCTGAAGTTTAGCTGATCCAGCGCTCTTCAATACTACATCAAAAGAAGTTTTTTCTTCAGCGGCAGCAGCACCACCAGCTGCAGGACCAGCAGCAACAGCTACAGCTGCAGCAGCAGGTTCAATACCATATTCTTCTTTAAGGATAGTTGCAAGTTCATTAACTTCTTTTACTGTCAAGTTAACTAATTGTTCTGCAAAAGCTTTCAAATCTGCCATTTTTGTATGATTTTAATTGTTTAATTACTAATTTGTTTATGAAAATTTATTCGGGACGTTACTCCCAAGGTCATGACACCTTTCCCATTTTTACGCTTCGGTACGTTCACCAAGAGTTTTGAGAACTCCGTGAAGAGTGTTTCCACCTGATTGGAGAGCAGAAATAACATTCTTGGCCGGTGATTGCAACAAAGCAACAATATCGGCAATAACTTCATTCTTACTCTTAATACTAACGAGAGCATCCAACTGGTCAGCACCAACATAGAAGCTTTCTTCTGCATATGCAGCTTTCAGTCCGGGAATACCGTCTTTAGCTTTTGCTTTAATCAACTTAGCTGGTAAGTTGGCAGTATTACAGAACATAATAGCTGTAGTACCCTTCAAGCAATTATAAAGCGGAGAATAATCTTCTTCCAGACTCTCCAATGCTTTGTGAAGCAATGTATTCTTAATCAGCATCAATTTGATGTCTGATTTGAAACATTCTCTTCTCAACGCGCTTGTAGCGGCAGCGTTCATTGCAGTGATGTCTATCAAATAGAAGTGATTATATTCCTTTACTGTAGCAGCAATCTGCTCAATAATCGTACTTTTATCTTCCTTTCTCATTATTACTCCGTTTTATTAGATTTCTTCTACTGATTTCGGGTCAATCTTGATACCTGCACTCATTGTGCTAGAAAGATAAATACTCTTAATATATGTACCCTTGGCTGCAGTCGGTTTCAATTTATTCAAAGTAGAGATGAATTCTTTCGCATTATCACGAATTTGATCAACGCTAAATGAAACTTTACCAACTGAAGTATGAACAATACCACTCTTGTCAACCTTGAAGTCGATCTTACCTTGTTTTACTTCTCTTACAGCTTTAGCAACATCCATAGTTACAGTACCACTCTTCGGGTTAGGCATCAATCCGCGAGGACCGAGCACACGACCGAGTGCACCAATTTTACCCATGATAGAAGGCATAGTGATGATTACATCCACATCTGTCCATCCACCTTTGATCTTTTCAATATATTCGTCAAGACCAACGTAGTCAGCTCCGGCTTCTTTTGCAGCAGCTTCAGCATCCGGTGTACAAAGCACCAAAACGCGCACAATTTTACCAGTACCATGAGGAAGTGATACAACACCTCTCACCATCTGGTTCGCCTTACGCGGATCAACGCCCAAACGCACGTCGATATCCAGTGAAGCATCAAACTTGGTATAAGTGATTTCCTTTACCAAAGATGCAGCTTCTTTCAGTGAGTATGCTTTCCCTGCTTCAATTTTTTCTGCAGCCAACTTTTGTTTTTTTGTCAGTTTACCCATTCTAATTGAAGTTTATTAGTTATTAACCGGGAACTCCCCTTTTACAGCGATACCCATACTTCTAGCTGTACCGGCAACCATTGTCATGGCAGCTTCTACAGTGAAACAGTTTAAGTCAACCATCTTGTCCTGAGCAATCGCACGAACTTGTTCCCAAGTAAGCTCGGCAACTTTCTTGCGGTTAGGCTCAGCAGAACCACTCTTTACCTTAGCCACTTCAAGTAATTGAATCGCAACGGGAGGAGTCTTGATTACAAAATCGAAAGACTTATCTGCGTAGTAAGTGATAATCACAGGAAGGATCTTTCCTGCTTTGTCCTGGGTTCTGGCGTTGAATTGCTTGCAAAACTCCATGATGTTAATACCCTTAGAACCCAAAGCGGGGCCTACGGGAGGTGATGGGTTTGCCGCGCCTCCTTTAATCTGTAATTTGATTAGTCCAGCAACTTCTTTAGCCATTTTCTTATTGATTTATATATAAACATTAATAAAGAATACTACAGCGTAACACCTGCATTATTCTTTTTCAACTTGCATAAAGCCTAATTCAAGCGGAGTTTTCCGTCCGAATATCTTTACCATAACCTTAAGTTTCTTCTTCTCGGTGTTCACCTCTTCAATGATACCACTAAATCCGCTGAACGGGCCGTAATTTACTTTCACAGTTTCACCGACTACATACGGGATATTCAGTTCTTCACCGGCATCCTGCAATTCGTCCACCGTACCAAGTATACGATTCACTTCCGATTGTCTCAGAGGGACAGGTTTATCCGATCCGCCCAAGAATCCAATCACATTAGGAGTATTTCTCAAGTGATGAGCAACCTCACCTACCAGAGCAGCCTCCACCAAAACGTAACCAGGGAGATAACTTCTCTCTTTCACAATTTTCTTTCCATTGCGAACCTGATAAACCTTTTCGGTAGGAATCAATACCTGAGATACGTAATCACCAAGGTCGCTGTTTTTAATATCAGCTTCAAGGTATTCCCTTACCTTAGCTTCTTTTCCGCTAATAGCACGCAGGACGTACCATTTTTTCTCAATCTCAGACATTTTCCCTCGTTTTTAATGTGGATAAATAATTTTCTCCATTACGTTCTGGAAACAGAAGTCCATCGCGAATACTACCAATGCAATAAGCAGGGAAGCATATAAAACAACTACTGCACTGTTAGTAAGTTCAGAATACGTAGGCCACGATACTTTATGTACAAGTTCGTCGTAAGTTTCTTTAAAATAAGCTACAATCTTCTTCATTTCAAAAATATTAGCACGGGAGGAGAGGCTCGAACTCCCGACACCCGGTTTTGGAGACCGGTGCTCTACCAACTGAGCTACTCCCGTGTGAATATAATCAGTTCCCGATATAAACCGGGAACTGATTAATATATTTGGTAATTAGTCAAGGATTTCAGTAATCTGACCAGAACCTACCGTACGACCACCTTCACGGATAGCAAAACGCAAACCTACGTTCAAAGCTACCGGATAGATCAATTCTACGTTAATTTCTACGTTATCACCAGGCATTACCATTTCAGTTCCTTCCGGAAGAGTGATTTCACCTGTACAGTCCATAGTACGCAGATAGAATTGAGGACGGTATTTGTTATGGAACGGAGTATGACGACCACCTTCTTCTTTCTTCAAAACATAGATAGAAGCTTTGAATTTAGAGTGAGGTTTAATCTGACCCGGTTTACAAAGAACCATACCACGTTTGATAGATTCTTTATCAATACCACGAAGCAACAAACCTACGTTATCACCAGCTTCACCCTGATCCAGCAATTTGCGGAACATTTCAACACCAGTTACAACAGATTTCTTATCTTCACCCAGACCGAGGATTTCAACTTCATCACCTACGTGGATGATACCAGCTTCGATACGACCAGTAGCAACAGTACCACGACCAGTAATAGAGAATACGTCTTCAACCGGCATCAAGAATGGTTTATCAATGTCACGCGGAGGCAACGGAATCCAATTATCAACTGCATCCATCAATTCCATAACTTTGTCTTCCCATTTTTCCACACCATTCAATGCACCAAGAGCAGAACCACGAATGATAGGAGTATTGTCACCGTCAAATTCGTATGCAGCGAGTAATTCGCGCATTTCCATCTCAACAAGTTCCAACATTTCTTCATCGTCAACCATATCACACTTGTTCATGAATACAACAAGCTTCGGTACATTTACCTGACGAGCCAACAAGATATGTTCACGAGTTTGAGGCATCGGACCATCAGTAGCAGCAACTACGATGATAGCACCATCCATCTGAGCAGCACCAGTTACCATGTTCTTTACGTAGTCGGCGTGACCCGGACAGTCTACGTGAGCATAGTGACGATTAGCGGTTTCATACTCTACGTGAGAAGTATTAATAGTGATACCTCTTTCTTTTTCTTCAGGAGCATTATCAATCTGATCGAAAGACTTAACTTCTGAAAGACCTTTCTTTGCCAACACTGTAGTGATAGCAGCAGTCAACGTGGTTTTACCGTGGTCAACGTGACCGATTGTACCGATGTTTACGTGCGGTTTTTTACGTTCGAATTTCTCTTTAGCCATAGCTTTACTTGTTATTTATTTGATTAATAATCAGCATTTACATCCTTACGAGCTGTTACCGGGATTTGAACCCGGGACCTCTTCCTTACCAAGGAAGTGCTCTACCACTGAGCTATAACAGCAAGGAGAAAAAGAGGTGTGGGCAAAGATGGATTCGAACCACCGAAGGCGTAAGCCAGCAGATTTACAGTCTGCCCCATTTGGCCACTCTGGTATTTGCCCTTACATTTAAACAAAGAACTCTTTTTTCCTTATGTTTTTTTGAGCCTCTTGTCGGATTCGAACCAACGACCCCGAGATTACAAATCACGTGCTCTGGCCAGCTGAGCTAAAGAGGCAATTACTCAAAAAATGCAACCGTTACGTTCTATCGTGAGCGAAACGGCTGCAAATTTAGGCATTTATTTCTTTTCCGCAAAATTTTAGCGAAATTTTATTTGCTCCGTTGTTTTTCCTTGTGTTTAACCAGCTGTTTTTCCAAGGCCTCAACACTCAAATCAATCGCCTCTTCAAACGTATCGCAGATTTTGCTTGCATAAAATTCCCCATTGGGAATAATAACCTTTATACCTGCTTCTTTATTTTCTGCGGTCTCTGGCTTCACAACCTTTAATGACACCTCTACTTTCTTTATATCATCGTAATACTTTTCCAATTTTACTGCTTTCTTCTGAACAAAAGCCTGCAATTGCTCTGACGCATCAAAGTGAATTGACTGAATTCTTACTTCCATACTTACCTCCTTACTTTTAGGCCCGAGGATGAGCCTGGTTATACACTTTTTTAAGTTCTTCAAAAGTAGTATGCGTATAAACCTCCGTTGTCGCCAAACTCTCGTGACCGAGAAGTTCTTTTATCGCCCCGAGCTCTGCATCATGATTCAGCATCGTCGTAGCAAAAGTATGCCTGAGCACATGAGGACTACGTTTTTTCAACGTCACTACCTTCGAAAGGTTTCGTTTCACTAGATTTTCTACAATACTGCGGGAAAGTCGTTCTCCACTCTCACGAACAAAAAAAGCGTCCGTGCGAGCCTGAACAATCTCATTCCTTACATTGACATACTCTATCATTGCATTCTTCAACTCTTCGCCAAAAGGTATCAAACGTTGTTTATTTCTTTTCCCCGTTACTTTAATAAGTAAAGAAGAGAAATCTACATTTTTATCATCTAATCCTATCAATTCTGAAAGTCTCATACCTGTAGCATAAAACATTTCAATAATCATATGATCACGACACCCTTTAAATCCTTCACCGAAATCCACTTCGTCCAGCAATTTATCCATCTCACTTTCCCTTAGAAAAGTAGGTAGCGGCTTCTTATTTTTAGGCCCCGTTATCTTTTGCAATGGATTCACGCACACTTCACCTTTCCTTAAAAGGAATTTATAAAATGACCTGAGCGAACTTAACTTCCGATTAATTGAAGTAGAAGTATATCCCTTGTCCATTAAAGAAACAATCCATTCACGAACAAGTTCAGCCTTTACTCCCGATAGAGCAGAATCTCCAATTTCTTCTCTTGCAAATTTCTCAAATTGACATAAATCCTCCCGATAAGACTTTATAGTCTCTTCAGAATAATTCCGTTCGTACTGGAGATAGTCAAGAAAAGAGTTTGTCAACCACATATATCGCTACATCAAAAATCATGCAACGAATGTATGAAAAGAATTCAATAATTCAAAGGAAATTACGAATTATTAATCTTCTACTTGCTGAAGTTGTTGTACGTAAACTGCACGTTCTTTCTTAAGTCTTTTAACTACAGACGGTTTATCAAACTGCTGTCTGCTTCTTAATTCCTTAACGATACCAGTTTTCTCAAATTTTCTTTTAAACTTCTTCAGCGCTTTTTCAATGTTTTCGCCTTCTTTTACAGGTACTACAATCATTTTCTTTTTATTAAAATGTTAATGGTTTAAAAATCTCACGATTAAATTGAGCGGCAAAATTACACATAGTTTCTTTATTCACAAAACTTTCTGCCGAAAATTCTGCAAAAAGAAACAAGATTTAGACCTACAGAAAAATAAATCCGGATCAATAAAAAAGGAAACAGGTAAAGAATTAGCTGCAAAATGCCAAATTAAATCACCGCACCGTCACTTTTATCTCTTTCTCTTGTGAAAACTAAGCGCAACCATAGCAAATACTTATTCTTTCCACCGCGGGGTACTTTTCTTTCCACCGTGGTGGAAAGAAAAGTACCCCGCGGTGGAAAGAAACTTTCTCCGTGATGGAAAGAATAAATCTCTACTAATGAAGAAGCTAAAACTTATAAGAAAAAACTATAGAAACGCTGAAATCATTCGTTACCGTACAGTTACGAGCTACAAGTAGCTGCGCTATATCCGAAAGGCGCTTGTAGCTTGTAGCTGATTCACAACCCGCCAAAAACAAATTCTCGATACAGATAAAGTGTGACCATCCTTCGAAAAAATTCAGAGAAAGTGAGTATCTTTGAAGAGTGAATGTTACACCTTATTATATATAGTATATGAGCCAAACTATCAATGATCGGCTACAAGGCCTACGGGCATTGTTCAGCCAGGAAGGCATACAAGCCTTTATTATCCCAAGTACCGACCCTCATCTGAGCGAATATGTTGCTCCCCACTGGAAATCCCGGGAATGGATTTCCGGCTTTACTGGTTCGGCAGGAACCGTTGTTATTACTACAAGCCAAGCAGGACTATGGACTGACTCTCGCTATTTTCTCCAGGCTGCCCAGCAATTAAAAGGCACGGAAATAAAACTTTATAAGGAGATGCTTCCCGAAACACCCAGCATTTCAGCTTTTTTAAGTACACAACTAACTCCTGGCGATGCTGTCGGCATAGATGGAAAGATGTTTTCTGCAGAAGAAGTAGAAAGGATGCAAGCCGAGTTGCAAAAATGTCAGATAAAAGTAAAAAGCATCTCAGATCCCTTAGATAAATTATGGACGGATCGTCCGCCAATGCCGGAAGCTCCTGCTTTTATTTATGAAACCCAATATGCAGGAAAAAGCAGCATAGAAAAGATTGCCATTATTCGAAAAGAACTAAAAAAGTGCAATGCGAAGGCATTGTTCTTATCCGCTTTAGATGAAATCGCATGGACTCTCAATCTGCGTGGAAACGATGTACATTGCAATCCCGTGCTTGTCAGCTATCTACTTATCGAAGAGAACGAAACTCACTATTTCATTCAACCTCAAAAGATAACCGCTGAGGTTGCTACTTATATGAAAGAAACAGGAGTAAACCTGCACACCTACGAGGAAGCAGAAGCATACCTCAACCGGATCAGTGTTGAGAGTCTGCTTCTTAATCCGGCTAAAACAAATTATGCTATGTATTCAGCAGTCAATCCTGATTGCAGGATTATTCATGGCGCTTCTCCGGTCACCTTATTGAAAGCCATCCGCAACGAACAGGAAATAGCTGGAATACATGCTGCCATGCAACGGGATGGAGTAGCTTTGGTTAAGTTTCTGAAATGGTTAGAAGCATCTGTTCCAACGGGTAAGGAAACAGAAATCAGCATAGATAAAAAACTGCATGAATTTCGTGCGGAACAGGATTTATATATGGGAGAAAGTTTCGATACGATTGCCGGATACAAGGAACATGGAGCCATCGTGCACTATGAAGCCACTCCCGAAACAGATGTCCAGCTAAAACCGGAAGGTTTTTTGCTATTGGATTCAGGGGCACAATATCTGGATGGAACAACAGATATCACACGTACCATTGCTTTAGGAAAACTGACAGAAGAAGAAAAGACAGATTATACATTGATACTGAAGGGGCACATTGCACTGGCAATGGCTGTATTCCCTGCCGGTACACGGGGTGCGCAACTAGATGTGCTGGCACGTATGCCGATATGGCAAAGAAGAATGAACTTCCTGCATGGCACAGGGCATGGTGTAGGCCACTTTCTGAATGTACACGAAGGCCCTCAGAGTATTCGTATGAATGAAAATCCGGTAACATTGCAATTGGGTATGCTGACTTCCAATGAACCGGGAGTATATAAAGCCGGAAGTCATGGGATTCGTACGGAGAATCTGGTTTTAGTAGTACCAGCCGGAGAAGGAATGTTTGGCAACTATCTACAATTTGAGACAGTAACCCTTTGCCCTATTTGTAAAAAGGGAATTATCAAAGAATTGCTCACATCAGAAGAAATCAATTGGCTTAACCAATATCATCAGACTGTATATGAGAAATTATCGCCCAGCTTGAACAAAGAAGAACAGGCATGGTTGAAAGAAGCAACGAATCAATTATAATCAAAATATTAACCACTATATAAAATGGCATTAATTAAATCAGTAAGAGGGTTTACTCCCGAGTTTGGCGAAAATTGTTTTTTAGCTGATAACGCAGCCATCATCGGAGACGTAAAAATGGGGCACGATTGCAGCATTTGGTTCAGCACAGTATTGCGCGGAGATGTAAATTCTATCCGTATCGGGAATGGAGTCAATATACAAGACGGAAGTGTGCTGCACACATTATATGAAAAGTCTACAATTGAAATAGGTGACCACGTTTCTGTAGGACATAATGTTACTATTCACGGAGCCACCATCAAAGACTATGCATTAGTGGGAATGGGTTCTACAATCCTTGACCATGCAGTGATAGGCGAAGGAGCTATCGTTGCCGCCGGTTCATTGGTCTTAAGCAATACAGTTATTGAACCGGGAAGCATCTGGGGCGGCGTACCTGCCAAGTTCATAAAAAAAGTAGATCCGGCTCAGGCTAAAGAACTGAATCAGAAGATAGCACACAATTATCTGATGTATTCTAACTGGTATAAAGAATAAGGCCAGATGAACTTCCATATACAACAGCGGGCGAATAGAAATCTATCCGCCCGCTGTTCTCATTATTTCGTATTCCTTAGAAATTAATCATACTTAATATCTTATCCGTAGCCCCAGCATTACTAGTGACGTAGTATCCGGCATTCGTTCCGGTTTCGCGCAAGAAAACCTCATCAGCCAACATACGGTCCAACAATTCTTTCAGTTCTTCATAATTCTTGATAGAAAATGCACCCTGGGCTTCTAAAAGTTGAATTGCTTCCATAAACTTCTGGTACTTAGGTCCGAATATTACAGGAATTCCATAAACAGCTGCTTCCAACGTATTATGAATGCCAACCCCGAAGCCACCTCCGATATATGCAATTTCACCATAACGGTAAATAGAAGAAAGCAGACCGAAACAATCTATAATCAAACAATCCGCTTTCAACACATTCTTTTCATCCGCACGCGTATAACGAACATACGGGCGTTTCAACTTCCGGATAATCTCTACCAGATGATTCTCATCTATCACATGTGGAGCAATGATCAATTTCACTTCCGGATGATTATTGAAATATTCAATAAACAGATCCTCATCCGGTTGCCAGGAACTACCAGCTACGAAGGTCATGGTGTTATTCTTAAAGAGTTTCACCAAAGGCAAATCTTTCGCCTCCTCACGTATCTGCAACACCCGGTCGAAACGCGTATCGCCGACCACTGTCACACGGTTGATGCCAATCTTACTCAAATAACGTTTGGAACGTTCATTCTGTACGAATAAGTGGTCGAAATTACGAAGAACATGGCGATACGTACCACCATACCACTTAAAGAACACCTGGCCACGACGAAATATAGATGACACACTGTACACCGGAATACGACGCTTATGTAATTCATCGAGATAATTCTTCCAGAACTCATATTTAATGAAGAATGCCATGCAAGGATTGGCTATATCCAGGAATTTCTTCACATTCCGAGGCTTGTCGAACGGTAGGTAGCACACTACATCCGCCCCGCGATAATTTTTGCGTACCTCGTATCCCGAAGGAGAAAAGAATGTCAGTAATATACCATAATCGGGATATTTGGCACGAATTTTTTCAATCAGGGGACGCCCCTGTTCAAATTCGCCTAAGGAAGCGGCATGAAACCAAATATAACGTACATCTTTTTCCAATTGTTGCCTGAGAAGTTCATACACTACCCAATGCCCCTTCATCATTTTACGGGGCTTGCGGCTGAATGGAGCCGCAAGATGCACCAAAAGGTCATAGATACCTATCGCAAGGTCGTAAAGCATACTTATTGAATTAAGAAAGTACTTCAATTGCACGCTTCATACGCGCCAGTGTCTCTTCTTTGCCCAGCACCCAAGAGATGTCGAACATATGCGGGCCTTTCCCCTCACCTACCAATGTCAGGCGGAAAGCATTCATAATGTTTCCGGTATGATATCCTTTTTCGGCAATCCAATCCATTACAATCTTTTCCTGATTCTCAATGCCAAAATCTTCAATTCCTGCCAGTACTTCCATCAATTCTGTCATACACTGGGCCGAATCTTCTTTCCAGCGTTTCTTCACGGTTTTCTCATCATATTCCGTTGGAGCAACAAAGAAGAAACTGGATGCTTCCCAAAGTTCCCGTACGAAACTTACACGATTCTTCATCATGCCTACCACCGTTACTACTTTCTCGAACGGAACTTCTACTCCATGTTCTTTCAGAACCGGAACAAAAAGTTCCGCTATTTCTTCATCAGGCTTCAACAATATATACTCATGATTGAACCAGATGCCTTTTTTATAATCAAATTTAGCGCCAGACTTGCTACAATGACTCAAATCGAACAATTTGATCAACTCATCCATTGACATCAGCTCCTGATCATTACCCGGATTCCAACCCAGCAAAGCAAGGAAATTAATTACAGCCTCAGGCAAATATCCCGATTCGCGATATCCAGAAGATATTTCACCGGTTTTGGGATCATGCCATTCCAACGGGAATACAGGAAAACCAAGGCGGTCACCGTCACGTTTACTTAATTTGCCGTTACCTTCCGGTTTCAACAGCAGAGGCAGATGAGCAAAAGCCGGCATTGTATCTTCCCACCCAAAAGCACGATACAACAATACATGCAGAGGTGCAGAAGGTAACCACTCCTCGCCACGAATCACATGGGAAACTTCCATCAAGTGGTCATCTACAATATTGGCAAGATGATAAGTTGGCAGTTCGTCAGCTGATTTATAAAGTACTTTATCATCCAAAATGGAAGAATTGATTATTACCTCACCACGAATCAAGTCGTTTACATGTACATCTTCATTGGGTTCTATCTTGAAACGAACTACGTACTGCTTACCTTCAGCAATCAATGCATCCACTTCTTCTTTCGAAAGTGTCAATGAATTACGCATTTGCATACGAGTAGAAGCATCATATTGGAAATTGGCTATCTCGGCACGTTTCGCATCCAGTTCTTCAGGAGTATCAAAAGCGATATAAGCCTTATCATTCTCCAATAATACCTTCACATACTTCTTGTATATTTCGCGGCGTTCGGACTGACGGTACGGACCATATTTCCCACCAAAGCTGACACCCTCATCAAACGGAATGCCCAACCACTTGAAAGACTCAAGGATATATTCTTCTGCACCAGGTACAAAACGGTTACTATCAGTATCTTCAATGCGGAAAATCATGTCTCCCCCATGCTGGCGCGCAAAGAGATAATTATATAATGCTGTACGCACACCACCAATGTGCAAAGCCCCCGTAGGACTCGGGGCAAAACGGACTCTGACTCTTCTTTCTGTCATATTTTGCATTACTTATGAGATAATTAGACGGCAAAATTAAACCTTTTTTTCCACACTAATGTTTTTTTTTGTACTTTTCGCAAAAAATTCAACCGATATGAATAAATCCAAGACTAAAAAAAGCTTTTCTTACAGAGATTTGCTATACAAAGCACTCATTTTTATCGGCACGGTAGCCATCATAGTATACTTCTTACCGCGTGACGGCAAGTTTAATTATCAGTTCGATATTGACAAACCATGGAAGTATGGGCAACTTATGGCCACATTCAATTTCCCCATATATAAAGATGATGCTGTAGTAAAACATGAACAAGACAGCATTCTTGCCAGTTTCCAACCCTACTATCAGTTGGATAAAAATGTAGAAAAAACCGTGCTTAGCAAATTAAAAACGGATTATCAAAGTCACTTACGCGACATTGTTCCGTCTTCTGACTATATGCGCTATCTGGAGAAAAGGTTATCCGAAATTTATAAAGCAGGTATACTTTCTACCGAAGAACGCAGCAAATTACAAAAAGACAGCACCGCTGTCATCATGGTGATTGATGATAAGCTGGCCAACCAGCGGGGGACCGAACAGCTTTTTTCCGTTAAAGACGCTTATGCCTACCTGCTCACTGCGGACACGGCACATTATTCTCCGTATATCCTGCGCCAGTGTTCACTCAACGAATATTTGTACCCTAATCTGACTTACGATGAGCAACGCACCGAAACAGCCAAGAAGGAAGCATTGGATAATTATGCCTGGGCCAATGGTGTTGTACAAAGTGGCCAGAAGATCATTGATCGGGGGGAAATCGTAGATAAGGAAACTTATAATATCCTTGAAAGTCTGAGAAAGGAGTCTATCCAACGTAGTGAATCCATCGGACAAAAACGTTTGATATTGACCGGACAAATCTTATTTGTCAGCATTTTCATGCTGTGTTTTATGCTGTACCTCGATTTATTCCGCAAGGATTATTACGAACGCAAGGGGAGTTTATCCCTACTATTTACACTGATTATGTTCTATTGTGTAGTGACAGCACTCATGGTGTCGAATAACATATACAATGTTTATATCATTCCGTATGCCATGCTGCCTATCATTATCCGCGTATTCCTCGATTCACGCACAGCATTCCTTACGCAGGTGGTCACTATACTGATCTGCTCCATTTGCCTACGCTACCCACACGAATTTATATTGCTGCAACTGGCTGCCGGTCTGGTCGCTATTTTCAGTTTGCGCGAATTGTCACAACGTTCGCAACTCTTCCGTACGGCATTATTAGTGATACTGACCTATGCTGCTCTTTACTTCGCTTTCGAACTGATCACCGAAAACGATTTATCGAAATTAAACGGAAGTATGTATAGTTACTTTATAGTCAATGGTATACTTCTATTGTTCACCTATCCGCTTCTGTTCTTGTTGGAGAAAACATTTGGATTTACTTCCAACGTTACTCTGGTAGAACTTTCCAATATCAACAGCCCGTTGCTGCGCCGTTTGTCAGAGACTGTTCCGGGCACTTTTCAACATTCCATGCAAGTGGCTAATCTTGCCGCAGAAGCTGCCAACCGTATTGGAGCTAAGAGCCAGTTGGTGCGTACCGGAGCTTTGTACCACGACATCGGAAAAATGGAAAATCCGGTATTCTTTACTGAAAACCAATCAGGAGGTGTCAATCCGCATAAAAATCTTAGCTACGAGCAAAGTGCACAGGTGATAATCAGTCACGTGACGGACGGACTGAAACTGGCGGAAAAAAACAATTTGCCTAAAGTGATAAAAGACTTCATCAGTACCCATCACGGTAAGGGAAAGACTAAATACTTCTATATCTCTTGGAAGAACGAGCATCCCGATGAAGAGCCGAACGAGGAATTATTCACTTACCCCGGTCCAAACCCGTTCACCCGCGAAACGGCCATTCTGATGATGGCGGATGCAGTAGAAGCTGCATCCCGTAGTCTGCCCGAATATACGGAAGAGAGCATCAACAATCTGGTGGAAAAGATTATAGACTCTCAGGTAGAAGAAGGTTTCTTCAAAGAATGTCCTATTACATTCAAAGACATTGCTATCGTGAAATCGGTGTTCAAAGAAAAACTGAAAACAATTTATCATACCCGCATCAGCTATCCCGAACTTAAAAAATAAAAGATATGAAAACAATCGCACAAGACCAGAAACGTACCGAAAGCCTGCTACAACGCAGAGGTATCCGGCTACACGACATCCAAAGTTTCAGTTTCATGAAACGTTTTCATGAAGTTCCGCGCAAGAGCAACCTGAAGGTCAAAGATAAATATGGCGCGGGCATATTAACATTGCGCCTAAAACAGGGTATTCAAAGAGCTTTTTATGTCCATCCGTTTCAAAAGCCGTCATCTGTTATCCGCTATCTGATTTCACAAGATATACCTTTTGAGAACCATATCACCCGAAAACGGACAGTAGCAGAGATTCCGACCACGACCTATCAGCGCCCATCACTCTATATGTTCTACTTCTTTGTGCTTTTCATCACGTTTATGATATTGGGATATCAGGCTGTAGTATTCGGAAGTTGGTGGGCATATATTCTCGGAATCATTTCATTCGGCCTGAGTATCTACTTTATACACATGTTGATGACACGTTTCTGTTATCTGAAAGTAGATAACGAAAGCCTTAGGATATACAGCGTAGGACGTGAAATCAAGTATCCTTACGAAGATATACTCAAAGTCAATTTTGACTTTGCACGCGAACAGGCTTTTACGCATGTTATGGAGATATTGGATAAAGACTATCACTATCGCCTCTATTATATAGGAAGGGTATCGCGCCGAACCTTGAATGATATTGCCGAAGTACTACAAAGTGCAGGAGTGGATGCAACATGCAGCCTGAATGAAGACAAGAGATTCTATCAAGACACCACGCACTGACGAACCCGATTATTTCAGATGTTCCAACAGCCCGGCACAAGCATCCTCCAGCAAGTCGAGCACATATTCAAATCCTTCCGCCCCACCATAATACGGATCGGGAACGTGGTCGGCATGCGTAAAACGAGTACAGAATTCCGTCATACGGTGTATCTTCTTCCATTCTTCAGGGGAGGGCGCACGGTCTTTCAAATCTTCAATATTCCGGTCATCCATCCCTATTATCAAATCAAAGTTATAAAAGTCTTCCGTCTGTACGGGACGCGAACGATGTGTGAGTTCGTAACCTCGACGAATAGCGTGAGCACGCATCCGGCTGTCAGGCAACTCTCCTCGATGATAAGAGAGAATACCAGCAGAGTCTATCACAAACTGATCTTCCAGTCCGGCTTCTGAAACCAAATGATTCATCACACCTTCCGCAGAGGAAGAACGGCAAATATTACCCAGGCAAACAAAAAGTATTCTATGAGGCTTCATAAGCACATTTTTTAATTTAGGAACGCAAATATAGAAGTTTTTTTGCATTCTCTTAAAATATTTCTTCTTCTCAGTTGTCAGCATATACAGAGAACGTTTTCAAAGTAATATGTAAATCAATAAAATTAGAACATCATGAAAAAAAGATTTTTTATTATATCTTTGTTTTGGGTATTAGCCATTGCGGCTTTTGGAGCAATAGTCATGCTATTATGGAATTTCGTAGTGCCCGGAGTCTTAGGGCTGGCAACCATCAATTTCTGGCAAGCTTTGGCATTATTCGTACTTGCACGCATTTTCTTCGGAGGTTTCCCTGGTAGAGGAGCTTTCCCCGCCCGAAGAGGAATGCCCGGTGGTAAAGAGGGTAACCCGTTCCGCGCTAAATGGGAGAAGATGTCTCCGGAAGAACGCAAGGATTTCATTAATAAAAGAAAGAAGTTCGGATTCGGTGGCCCTTTCGGAAGAGACGGATTCTTCAACGAGAGAAACTTTGATAGAAACAACGGTAGCGAAACTCCCAAAGAGAATGAATAATCTGACCGGTAAAGGCAACAGTTTGGAAGAACTGATTGTGGAACATCAACCCCGCCTGAAAGCATTTATCCGCAAGCGGGTTTCCAGTAAGGAAGATGCCGAAGATATTCTGCAAGATGTGCTGTATCAATTGGTGAAAACCATTGAAAGCACTTTCAATCCTATCGAACAGGTAACAGCATGGCTATATCGCGTAGCACGAAATACGATTATCAATAAAGGCAAAAAGATGCAGGAAGAAGAACTACCCGATTCAAGCTATGATAAAGAAGACAATGTACTGAGCGAGTTTTCGGAAGTGCTGTTCAGCGATGCTCCGCCTACTCCGGAAGTAGAATACATGCGGTCACTCGTGTGGCAAGAACTTGAAACAGCTCTTGCCGAACTACCGCCCGAACAACGGGAAGCATTTGAGTTACTGGAAATGGAAGGATTGTCAGCTAAAGAAGTTGCCAGTGCTACCGGGATATCAGTCAACACTTTATTATCACGAAAACATTATGCCGTCATCCACCTTCGCGAACGGTTGAAAGGACTGTATAGCGACCTTCTAAATTACTAACCTCATTTTTAAACTCTCTGTTTTACCCACCGGGTAACAGCTATTCCCACAAAAATTATGAAAACAATAGTGTCAATTTTGACCATACTACTGTGTATGGCCAGCCCCTCCTATGCCCAACTCATTGCTAAAGATTCTACCGGAGTCATGGCTATCTCTCTGGATGAAGTTACCATCCAGGCACGGTCTATCATCGAAAAAGGCGACCGTAAAGTAATACTTCCGACCCAGAATCAACTGAAAATGTCGTCCAGCGGCATAGACTTATTAGGCAAATTACAGCTTCCCCGAATCACAGTTGATATCATGTCGGGCGAAATAACCACTTCCGGCAACGGAGAAGTACAATTACGGATCAACGGTGTTCGGGTTACTTATACAGAGATATCCTCCCTCAGCCCCGAAGATATTCTCCGCATAGAATATCACGATACTCCAGGAGTACGCTACGGAAACGCTGCTGCCGTGATAGATTATATAACCAAAAACAAAAAAGCGGGAGGTAGCGTCAGCGGCGGTGCCATCCACAGCCTCAGTAGCAACCGCACCTCTATTGACGATATGATTTCCGGAAGATATAACTACGGAAAGTCTGAAATCTCAGCCAACGTGCGGTATATACAACGTAAAGGAGACTGGACACGTGAGTATGACGAACGCTTCATTTTCCCCGACAATGAACTTCATCGCTTGGAAACCGGAGAGCCAACGCTGTTCAATAAGAAATTGTTAGCTTCCAACCTAAACTATACTCTGCAAGAAAAAGGAAAATATCTCTTTAATGCACAATTCAGATATACCTTGCAAGATAATCCTGCCGGATATGAAGACCGGAAGAGCAAACTCTACACATCTGATTCCGACATCCCGGTATCCATCTACGACCATACCCAGGAACGAAACCATTTGCCATCCCTCGATCTATACTATCAGCAGAATCTAAAGAATGACCAACGACTCATATTCAATCTTGTCGGCACGTACATCAAGAGCAGCAATACACGCATTTATCAGGAGAAACAGGAAGGCATCGCCAATACAGAGTTATATTCCAATATTGCCGGAAAGAAATATTCGCTGATAGCTGAAGGCATTTATGAGAAAAAATTAGGGCAAGGAACACTGACAGGAGGCCTTAGACATATGCAATCTTATACAGACAACCGCTATGAAGGGGAAGATGTAATGAACGTCCTCCTAAAACAAGCGGAAAGTTATGCCTACACCGAGTATAAAGGTAAAATTCAGAATTGGGGATACATAGCAAATCTATCACTCAACCGTTTCTACTACAGTCAGAGAGATAACCATAGTGAAAGATATGGCTTTCAACCTTCTCTCTTAGTATCCTACAACCCTGTGGACAATCTGCATTTCCGCTATCATATCAATCTGAAAAACAACGCCCCTTCCATAGCTTATCTGAATGATGTGGAGCAAAGAATCGACATCCTACAAACTCGTAGGGGTAACCCGGACTTAAAATCATTCCGTAGTACGATTCAAGATTTTAACGCAATATTCAGCACAGGAATTTTCAGTATTGACGCTTTGGTGAGCTATGCATACGAAAAGAATCCCATCATGGAATCTGTGATTTATGAAGAAGGTATGTTTATCCACACTTATGAAAACCAGAAGTCCTTCCAACATCTGGCAGCGGAAGTCACATTCAAGATAAAGCCTTGGAAAGATCACATCAGCCTTTCTGTTACACCGGGAATTAACCGGTATATAAGTACAGGAAACAATTACCTGCACACCTATACCCTAAAAGAATTACGTATTAACCTGGATGCTTCCTATAAGAACTGGCTTCTGAGCTTTATGACCATCACTCCACCCAACCGGTATGTATACAGTGAACAATTGCTGAAAGGTGATCTGATGCATACACTCATGATAGGTTATAAACAACCGGCATGGTCTATTATGGCAGGAATACACAATCCATTTATGAAGACTTACCGCTCCGAGAATGCGAACTGGTCTGCACTGAATCCTGTAAAATCAGATATACACAGTACGAATATGTCAAATACCATTGTTGTCAAGCTCAATTTTAATCTGAACTTCGGACGACAATACAAGGGTGCCAATAAGAGAATTCAGAATATAGATACAGATTCCGGTATTCTGCAAGGAACCAAAGAGTAGCCTTTACATTGGATCTACATCATAATAGACGATTAAAGATTTAAAACGATCCTCCGCCACCATCTCCTTCTGAACCTGCACCAGCAGTTCGCGGGCGCGAGCCATCGGAGCATTATACTCTATCTTGACAATAATCTTTCGGATAAATAATGTTTGTATCCGGGCAACAGGCGGTTTATCCGGTCCCAATACACGATTACCGAAAACTGCACGCAACTTGCCTGACATGGTTTGTGCCATCAGGTCAAGCAATTGCTCATTGCGGTTTTTCAGATAGACATACACCAGACGATAGTAAGGCGGGTAGTGGAACATCTGACGTTCAGCAAGCTGTCCCGCCACCATCTGGTCAAAATCGTTATGGATGACCTGAGCTATAATAGGGTGATCGATACTTTTTGTCTGCAAAATTACACGTCCGCGTTTATTCTTCCGTCCGGCACGTCCTGCCACTTGTGCCATCAACTGAAAAGCACGCTCATACGAACGGAAATCAGGATAATTCAACATTGTATCTGCGTTCAGGATACCTACCACACTGACATGATCAAAGTCCAATCCTTTAGAAACCATCTGTGTACCTATCAATATATCCGTTTTCCCCTGCTCAAAATCTGCAATGATACGTTCATAAGCAGAGCGGGTACGAGTGGTATCCAAATCCATACGGGCAACAGCGGCTTCGGGAAATAAAATCTTGATATCATCCTCTATCTTCTCTGTACCAAACCCACGATTACGCAAGTCAGTACCCTCGCAAGCCGGGCACTTATGGGGCAGTTGATAGGTATAACCGCAGTAATGGCAAGTCAGCTGATTCAATCCTTTGTGAAATGTCAGGCTCACATCACAGTTTTTACACTTCGGCACCCACCCGCATGTATTACACTCAATCATCGGAGCAAAGCCACGCCGGTTCTGAAACAAGATGACTTGTTGTTTTTGATCCAAAGCCTCATGAATATATTGAAGCAACAACGGCGAGAATGGTCCGTTCATACGCTTCTTGCGATGCAACTCATGGATATCCACGGGGATAATTTCCGGTAATTGAATTTCTTTATACCGCTCTTTCAGCTCCACCAGTCCATACTTCCCGGAAGAAGCATTATGCCAAGTTTCAATAGAAGGGGTAGCTGTGCCCAGCAAGGTCTTGGCACCATACATGGCTGCCAATATAATTGCCGCATTCCGGGCATGATAACGGGGAGCCGGATCCTGTTGTTTATAGGTATTCTCATGTTCTTCATCCACAATCACCAACCCGAGGTTACGAAAAGGCAGAAAAACAGAAGAACGAACTCCAAGGATAATATCATATCCCTTTTCCGTCAGCTGCTTCTGCCAGATTTCTACACGCTCGGCATCCGGAAATTTAGAATGATAAATTCCTAAACGATCTCCGAACACCCGTTGCAGACGTTCGGTAATCTGAGTGGTAAGAGCTATTTCAGGTAGCAGGTACAACACTTGTTTTCCCTGCCGGATAGTTTCTTCTATCAAATGAATATAGATTTCTGTTTTCCCGCTGGCAGTTACCCCATGGAGCAGGCACACATTCTTGGATTGGAAGCTTCGTACAATCTCATCATGTGCCATTTTTTGATGGTCATTCAAAGGATTAATGGGAAGAATTTCCCGAAGAACGGAATTCAGCCGTCCCACTTCCTGTTGGTAAACTTCAAAGATATGTTTATCTACCAAGCCATTGAACACAGCCGGCGAAGCGGATGCCCGCAGCAATAGTTCTTTCTTATTAACCTCTTTAGGAAAACTTTTCAGCCCGTCACCTCCCAAAATACCGGATAGCTCGATATATTTCATCAGTAAATCCAGTTGCTTCGGAGCACGCGCCAATTCATCAAAAAGTTCTTGCAGCCGTTTTTCATTCCGTACTTCATTCGCCAGTCGCACGCGCGTTTCGGTCTTTGGCTTATAAGTCCGGCGAAGTTCTTCTTTTACAAAGATGGCCTCCTTATCCAGCAAGGATTTAATTACGGAAAGTATATTCTTGAGACCGCTGTCTTTTTCCAGTTTTGTCACACACTGTTCGGGCTCCGCAGAGAGCAAATCCAATATCTTCTGCTCACGCTCCGGCAAACGAACTTCCGATTCAAAATCCGGATTATACTCTACCATCGTCTCGCTCTCCAGTTTCAGACCGGAAGGCAGGGCAGCCTTATAAACATCGCCTTGTGTACAGAGATAATAATCTGCCAGCCACTCCCAGAACTTAAATTGTTCCGGCAATAAAATCGGATGGGCATCCAATAATGCAGATACTTCTTTTACCTCATAATCCGCCGGCTCACAATAATGTACATTACGAACAATCGCTGTATAGTACTTCTTACGCCCGAATGGAACTACTACCCGACACCCCATTTGCACCTCATCCGCCCATTCCTCAGGCAAAGAATAGGTAAAATAGCGGGGCAGAGGCAAAGGCAATATGACATCCACAAATTTTTTCATTGCGGCGACAAAGATACAATAAAAAAATAGCGTTGCCAATCAAAATCAGCAACGCTATTATATCGCAATAGATTCTATTTTCTTAGAAAAGATAAGCGGCAGATATTTGCCAAGTCTTATTCTTTGCACCGATGGCATGACCTACTTCTTTCCATTTAAAGCTGTCACCCATCGGGAACTGATAGTTTACACCCACTTGCAAGTGTTTGATCAGCTTCACACCGACTCCCAGATTAAGTCCTACCTGAGTTTTCTTCCGATCAACGTTGTCTTTCTTATCAAAATCAAAGAAAAAATCAGGACCGGCAGCAAAATAAACACCCAGCAAACTACCCAAGCCAATCGTATATTTCAGATTGATGGGAACTTCCGCTCCGATTTGTTTTACGTCACCCTTACCTCTCTGCGAGAATAACAAAGCACCATCAACACCTAGGCCTACAATAGGAATCGTAATTTCAGCCATCGGACCAATAAAGAAACCGGCAGAGTTGTCCTTGTTACCTTTATATCCGCCATCCCAGTCTATCTTTGTCAAGTTGACACCACCCTTTACACCCCATTTAATGAGTTGGGCCTGAGCAGGCATAGCCATAAACATACAGCCTACAGCTATAATGAAAGCACTAAAAATCTTCTTCATAATTCTTTTTTGTTTAAATTATCGGGACAAATATATGGATTTATTCTTAAAAAGAACAATAAAGATTCATTTTTGTTCAACGGCGTTGTCGTCGTACTGACGCCTTCGGGGCTGCTGCTTCCCGCTTAGATACCGATTGGGACTTACCTGCCGAAGATTTTGACTTTGATGAGGAAGAAGATTTACTTTTGGTTGTAACAGCATTGTCACGCCCCCTTTTCTTCGAATTAGTCTTCGCTGTTTTTATTCCCGAAGTTGTGGAAACCGAATCCGTTTCTTCTATAAGATCCCTGCCATACAATGTCTTTTCAAAATCCACCAGTTCCTTCTCAATCCGCTTCTGCTCTTTCACCATGGCACTATCCGTCAGACAGTATTGTGACAAAGTACGATTTTGCAGATTGGTTGTTTTATAAATATCTCCTTTATACAAACGTGCCGTAAAGAAGTCATCCCAAGTACTGTTTGCTGCATTATTATAATTGCTAACGGAGACTTTTGTCTGAGTCAGATAGGGAACCAAGTCTTTATAGTTCACCCAAAACATAGGTAACTTCACTTTCTCCGAACTGAATTCTTCCGAACGATGCAACACCGGACAGATAGCCGTTATCACTGAGCCATAAGTAGAAGTACGCTGATCAAAATACCATACCTCCCTTCACAAAGTAACTCAATACATCCGCTGAAGGTATATCACTATTACTGATAGACAAAACACTGTCACGGCGATTTGCCACTTTCTTCAGTTCATAATAAATTTGAAAGCGATCCAGCACATCACGGAAAGTCACCTCAGCATCTTTCTGAAAGCGCTCCGTACCATCCAGCTGATATTCATAAGCCGGAATTTTCTTTTGCGCCAGCAAACGGAACACGGTAGCGAAAAGATTCATCTTATTTCCCTGCGGTTCCACCGGATAGTATAATGCACCATTGGTATCCTTTGTCAAATCCAGCGTACGATAGATTTCGCGCATCCACACCACATCCTCCGGCAAGCCTGGCGAACCCGGATATTGCCTTTGCGCCCACCCCACTGAAAGATCCAGTGCACAGAGTGTGACAGCTATCATGAGTTTCAAGGAAAGTTTCATAGTCTTATACCTTATTATATTCGATTTCTAATTTTAATTCACAATCACTTCCAGTGTAGTAGGCAACAAACGCTCCACCCCATCCGGCCCCACCGCACGAACCCGGGAAATATAGAAACGTTTACCTCTGGATAAACGGCGGAACATATCTTTCTGACGTGTAGAGAATGAAGCCCCCGAAGACACTTCCGGCACGGCATTTCCCATATTATCAAAGAAAACAGTTTCAAATCCCAGCACCCGGAAGTTGATATTCAACAAACCATCATCAATAGCAGCTACAATGCCGGGAGTATTCATCAAAATTGCTTTAGATAATCCACGGCCTCCCCGATATCGTTTAGGTGTCCCGTCTTCCGTATATTCTATAAACGGTGAAGGATCAGGCAACTGGCGCACACGATAAGTATAATCCCCCATCGACTGCGTACGTCCGCCAACGGATGCCGTCACACGAATCACTACATCTTTACCGATAGTCGTAGGATGAGCAATATACCCGTTTCCGGCACGATTCAGAGTTCCGTTTCCATTCACAATACTTGCCTGTACTTGTCCCCCCGGCACTCCGGGAACGGAAATACTGATCGGATTATCATATCCGGCATAAAGTACATTCATCATTGTAGCTGAAACCGTAGCAGTAGGTTCAACCACCGTATATTTCTGTGAGAACTCTCTGCGAAGCACTTCGCCATTCCCTTGCGCCAACTCCAGATAACCATCCAAAAAGAACTCCCCTGTACGGTTGCAAACGGTTTCGAACCATCCTTCGGCATTATCCGGTTGCTTTTCACCGGCGATATAAATAGAAGGACGCTGAGTAGAGTCCACAGCAGCCAGAATGACGCGGGCACTGTACGTACCACCGCGCACCACATTCTGAGAGGTAGGAATGACATAAGCCTGAAGTTGATTTACACGTACATCCTGCACATCGGTATTCTGCGTCAACAAATGCAATACTTCACCTTCAGCATAGCGTACATCACTTTGCAGCTTGGTTAACAGCGTGACAGCTGCGGCCACCGGAGTATTTTCAAAGATATATTCCTGCCAGTTTTTTCCTGCAGCTGACGCCTTACGCGGTACTTCAGTACCCAGATTATCACGGATGATCTTCTGTTGTATCGGATCGGTAACAAGAGTCAGAATATTTTCCCGGTATTGATTGATGCGGTTGAACAGCGCTTTGCCCTGTCCGCTACCAGGTGCAAGCATCACAAAAGAAGCAGCTTCCAAGTCTTCTTTATTGGAGATATTGGCAACATCCCCATTCTTGCCATCCGCTTCCTTCACAATGCGTAGTTTCAATTCATCCACATAGGTATAGAGCGAATCGGACATATTCTTCACACGTACCGCTTTCTCAAACCACGGTCCTATTTTCTCAGGATTACGTTCGTTGGCACCGGCAAGCCCGTCATATAGTGATTGATTCTGCACGGTAGAGTTTACCGTTGTACGGGAAAGACTTTCATCTACCAATGAAAAACCATTCAACACATCCGACGAAACGTTGAGTGCCAGCATCGCCATCAGGACGATATACATCAGGTTTATCATCTTCTGACGCGGAGAATCCGGGTTGGTGTTCAGAGACATGGGGTTATTTACAATTTACAATTTACAATTTGGCTGCACGATAGCTTTAACTCTCGTTCTATCGCTTCACCACTTTATCACTTAACCTGCACGGCTTGTAGCATACGGGCATAGACAGCATTCAGTTCTTCTATCTGACGCGCCATCTTGCGAGTTTGTTCATGCACCTGATCGATTGTATTAATCTGAGTGCTGGCACTACGAAGCTGCATTTCATAGATGGCGTTGATACCTGCCAGATTACGGTTTAAAGCGCTCATCTGCTCAGCATCATGTGAAAGAGATTCGGCCTGTGCTGTAAAGTGCGAAAGCATTTCTGTCATTTCTTTCAGTTGGGCTATGTAAGCCTGCGTAGTTTCTTCCATTTCAGGAGTAAAAGCAGGGGCCGGAGTTCCGGGTGAATATTGATTCGCTCCTACAGTCACTGATACCGGCTGGTTTGAAGGGACGGATTGTGCCTTCGGCAAATCATTTGTCCATCCACCGGCACTGCCGATTGTACCATCTCCCACCACAACGATACCGCCGGATGTAGCCGCCTCCGTCTGCCTTTTCGGCAAATCAAATGCAGAAATAAAAAACACCAGTACCTCTGTTCCCATACCAATCCACAACATCAAGTTGGCACCAGGCAAGTGCGTCAGTTTGAACAATGTACCGGCAATGACGATAGCAGCACCCCAGCTATAAGCATAGTTCATAATGACCTTGCCACGGTAACTTGCCATAAAGTCCTGCAACTTTTGTCCAAAATCCCTCTTTTTATTTACAGTATCTTTTTCCATCATCTTACCATTTTACCATCTTATCATTTCCCCTTCTTATTATATCCCACTTGTGTACGTACGCAACGGAACCCCACATACGAACGTTGCTCATTCTGATACTCCGCCGTACGGGCATCCGAACGAATAAACGCGTTTACATCTTTCCATGAACCACCACGCACCACTTTCTTCTTCATCGCATACGGATCATCCGGCGCGGCATTATACTGAATATCCGGATTGATGTCACTTGCTTGCAGAACTCCCGACTCAGTATAAGCCGTTGAAGTCCACTCCGCCACATTACCTGCCATGTCATACAATCCATTCGAGTTGGGTGTATAAGCTCCTACACGGGTTGAAATCAGATTGCCGTCTTTGGTGTAATTTCCTTTACCCGGCTTATAGTTCGCATTGTAGCATCCACGGTCATCTTTGGTTTCCTCACTCTCTTTCCAGGGATATTTATTATCCTCCCTTCCGCGTGCGGCAAATTCCCATTCGGCCTCGGTCGGCAGGCGATAGCGCTGGATATATTTAGCCTGTCCACGCAGACCTGCAAGTAAATAATTGGTACGCCATGCACAAAACGCATTCGCCTGTTCCCAGCTGACACCCACCACCGGATGCTCGTTGTAACTGGGATGGTTGAAATACAAACGCATATATTGTTCATTATTCGCATTCGGAAAGTCATTCACCCAACAGGTTGTATCGGGATAAACATTTACTATATAGCTGTTTAGAAAATCCCATTCGCTGGATAACGGACGTGTAATAGTACGGTTCACAATCCGCCCTTCATCATCAATGTATGCCGTATCCTTCGTTATCATAATCACCTCTTCCGGGTTCACCTGTATATCGGTATTCTTAACACGTTCAGCGGGATTCAGGCGATTATGACGCTTGGCAGCCTCAGTATAGTCATAAATCTCATAATAATAATTCATCTGACCGGCATCCAGCATCAGCGTACCGTCGATAGGATGATGCTTATATACGCTTTCGATAGCCATCTGTTCATCCTCTGTCGCCCGCTTCCAGGGAATGGGCTTCGACCAGTTCAAATAAGGTTTGATAGGATTTCCTTCCCGGTCTTCTTCTATCTTATATAATTCATTACCGCCATAAGCAGGATCTGCCAGACGTTCACGGATAATGGAATCGCGTACCCAATTGACAAACTGTTTATATTCGGCAACCGTCACTTCCGTATCATCCATCCAGAAAGACTCGACTGAAATTTCCCGTGAAGGAACGATTGTTCCCCACAAGCTATCTTGCTTGTCGGGGCCCATTTTCACCGAACCACGTTTCACCAGCACCATACCGTAAGGCGCAGGCTCATTCCATACCACAGCACTGGCTCCTATCACTTCGCCACCTCTCATGGAACTGTTTCCCACCGTCCCCATGCACGAAACCAGCGAACCGAACAGCAATAAAGCCGCCCCGTACCACGCATGAATTGTTTTCATTCCTTTATTCTTTCCCATTGTTCGTATATTCTCTTACAAAATCCGTACACTCTTATGCAAATTCCGGTTTTTCTTAAATACATTCAAGTCCAATGCATACCTCACTAGCAGATCGTGGCTACCACTTGCGACACCTATCTTCGAAGTAAAACACTCATAAGCATATCCTAACGTCACGCCCCGCACCGTCAATCCGAAACTGAATGTCACCGAGGTATCCGGCGAATAAGTCAATCCTCCACTAAGCACCCGGGAATGATAGGTATAAAACAATCGCCCCGTTACATCCAGCCTTGTAGAAGTAAAATCACTTTGCAACTGCATAGAAGGTTGTATGGAAATTAACGGATTACGCGTCTGAATATTGTATCCACCTGTCAAATAAAAGATAGGATGTATTTTTATTTGGCTTTTGTCTCCCAGAGAGACACGGGGAGCCGTCAGATGATGGGCAGAAAATCCTGCATAAAATTTAGGGTGCGAATAGTATCCACCCAGTCCGAGATCAACGGCCATTCCACTCTCCGCAGCAGTCGGAAAAGCTTCATCATCCGTTTCATCTCCAAGATTGATATCAGACGGATCAAACGATACGGTCAGCATCCCCACTTGAAGTCCGATACCCAACTTGCCTTTCCGGATTTTCATCTGATAGGCATATTGTCCCCAAAAACGTTGATTACGGAACAAGCCGATCCCCTCATTGAAAAAGCCAACACCCACACCATGCTGTTTATTGAACAGAGTAAAAGGCATATCAGCTCCAAAGTACATCACGCGCGGAGCATGTGTAAAACCCATCAACTGCATGCCATACGAACCATAAATATTCATTTTATTATCTGTCTGCCCCACCCAGCCGGGATGATAATATCCCTTCACCTCCCAGTATTGACTGAAGCGTGCATCAAATTGCGCCTGACCTTTTGCCGCACAAAAGAAAAGACAGATAAAAATTATATATTTCAGGATACGGCTACATTTCATCAATATAAGAACTGATAAAACGAGAAAAAATTGTGTAAAACAGAATCAAAAAGAGAAAGACTCTGGAAACAGGCCATGTATTTACCACAAACAGATAATTCGTTTCAAGGAAAAAGAGATCACTTATCACTTGACCTCATAACGTATTAGTAATGAGTTTTCACCACAGAGTAACACAGAGTTTCACGGAGTTCTATTCTTGTGATTTCAAATTGATTAAACTCTGTGAAACTCTGTGTTACTCTGTGGTGAATTAATTCATAACCGAAAAGTAATGAACTAATTCTACCAATTATTTGTATATATAAAAAAGAAAGCTATGACGCAGATAAAAATCAAACGGGTCTATGAAGACCCCGAAGCAGAAGACGGTTACCGCGTATTGGTAGATCGTCTATGGCCTCGCGGCATGAAAAAAGAATATCTGAAATATGATGTCTGGGAAAAAGACATCACGCCTTCCCCTGAACTCAGGAAATGGTTTCATGAAGATACGGCAGGACATTGGGAGGCTTTCTCAGATATGTATCGGAAAGAACTGGAAACTTCTGAAGCCACACGGAACTTTCTGGTATCAATCAAACCCTATAAAACAGTTACTTTGCTATATGCCTCCAAAGAACCTGTCCGTAATCATGCCCGCATTCTGCAACAGTTTCTGGAAGCCAGCCTTGGGCAATCGTGAATATTCACTATCTTTGCAACAGTCATCCCCTCAAAAGAGCCGGACGGCCTAACTATTTTCTGAAAGGACAATCATGATAGAGTTGCGAACAGTCAATCTGACCCGTTACATCACTCCTTTACGCGAAGGCGGTTCACTGCCAGCACTGGCGGAAGCTGATGACGAATTCAAATACGTCGTAAAGTTTCGTGGTGCCGGGCATGGAACAAAGGCATTAATATCCGAATTAATTGGTGGAGAGGTTGCGCATATACTTGGATTCAGAGTGCCGGAGCTGGTGTTCCTGAACCTCGATGAAGCATTCGGACGGACCGAAGGAGACGAAGAGATACAAGACTTATTGCAAGGTAGCCGCGGACTGAACCTGGGGTTACACTTCCTTTCGGGTGCCCTGACATTCGATCCTGTAGCGACCAAGGTAGATCCGGAACTTGCCTCACGTATTGTCTGGCTGGATGCCTACCTGACCAATATAGACCGTACTTTTCGCAACACCAACATGTTGATGTGGCACAAGGAACTTTGGCTGATAGACCACGGTGCTTCTCTTTACTTTCACCATTCATGGGAAAACTGGGAGAAACATGCGGTAAGTCCGTTCACCTATATCAAAAATCACGTGCTGCTACCCGAAGCATCCCGACTTGAAGAAGCCGATACCCTCCTTCGTCCCATGCTGACCGATGAAAAGATACAGCAGATCGTCGCACTTATTCCTGACGACTGGCTGCACTGGGAAGATACCCATGAAACGCCCGAAGAAATCAGAGATATCTATACCCGCTTTCTGACCGAAAGACTGGCCCATTCCGAAATATTTATAAAAGAAGCACAGAATGCAAGGAAAGCACTTATATGAATACGCAGTTATTCGCCTGGTTCCCAAAGTAGAACGTGAGGAGTTCTTCAATGTGGGAGTAATCCTTTTCTCGAAAAGGGCAGGTTACATCAAGTCCGTTTGTCAGGTAAACGAGGACAAACTGAAGCTATATGTTTCCGAAGTAGACCGGGAATTGGTATTTGCCCATTTGGATGTATTTAATAAAATATGTTCGGGAGCCAAAGACGGCGGCCCCATCGCCCAACTTGATGTACCGGAACGTTTCCGCTGGCTGACTGCCGTGAGAAGTTCCTGTATTCAAACGTCCCGTCCGCATGCCGGTTTCTCCGACGATCTGGACAGGACGTTAGAAAGATTATTCAAAGAATTGGTTTTATAGTGGAGCAGCATACTTCGCCTTCAGCTCCTCTACTCCCATTCCGGTAAAGTAGTCTTCAATAAAATCCCAGCGTTTCGTATCATCCATTCCATCCGTTCCGAAGAAGAAAGAGAACAGTTCGATCTGCTCCTGAAATATCTGCTCATTATTCTCAAGTATCAGATTATGATATTCATCGGAGGACGCAATCTGCTGTAAGCTCTCAGGGTCATCGAAACACACCTGCACACAAGGCGTACCGCCACCTTCTACACTGAATGAAAGACAATCGAGCATGGAAAGGAGATTAAGCAGCATATTCAAATCAGAGAACGGAGTGCTATAGAACAATAACCGGTCACCTTTTTTACCCACAATACGCTGGCTAAAGAGTTTCTGATAGCGCGACAGCAACAAGTCAAATCCTTTCGTCACCGTGAAAGAAAGTTCATTGGAGTCTTTCTTCTTCACACTACTGATATAGCTCACACTACGCCCTTCTTCCGTACGTGACTCCAGCAGTGAACCAATGAAACGTTTCGCTGACGGCACATCCATACCATGCTCGGCAAATATCGCACGCAATTCTTCTTCATCAAAACGCCCCTTAGTCTTCCGCAACTTATCAACAAGCAAAGTCTTCAAACTATAGAACAGTCCATCCATTCGTTGGCGAATTACGGCTGCATCTTCTTTCAGCAATACTTCATGCTTACCCACAGATACTGCACGGGAACCTTCCCACAACGTACCACCATTCAATTTCTGTTTAAATTCTCTATATCCCAACTCTGCGAAACGTTCTTCCCACAGTTTCTCCAAACGTGCCGTATACACATCTTCCGTGCCCTTCACCTTCGTAAGATAATCCTTGAACTCATGAATAAAAACATCACCAGTCTTATCCTGAATATATCCTTCCGTCAGCAGGTTTTGCGGACTCACTTCCAGCAATTTCTTTCCATAACGATGGCTCAAATCATCTTCCAACCATAGCAGAGCAGTCTTAATCAATTGTCCAAGTTCCGCTTCATATTCCAGCTTGTTCTTCATTCTTGGCAATTTCACCACAAACTCAAAGTCGGACAAAGACACCAGCATTTCCTGTTTTTCGCCTTTCATCCGGTACACTTCCATCAGCTTCTTCAAAATCAGCGACAACTGTTCCTGTGCTATATTGCCCGCCATGTGCAGGCGCTTCATATAATAGAAATCCCTTTCATGATAATCCGTCGCCGAGATTCCATGAATATCCGTATCACGGGCTGCACGTCCGATCTCCTGTATATAGTCCACAAATGTGCTGGAAGGCGCCACATGATACACCCGGTCGATATCACTGATATCCACCCCCATGCCGAATGCCTTTGTAGCCACAATCATTCGCTTCTCGCCTTCTTTGAACTCCTGTACAATAGCTGCTTTTTGTTCTTTGTCCTTCTTACCATAGTAGGAGGCGACCAAGTGCCAATCCGTCGATTTCACCCACGTTTTCAGACGCATGTCGATACCACCTGCAAAAGGATAATAAAGAATAGTCTTATGCCCGTCGAGGAAATCCTCTACACGGTCAGACACAACACGCTGTTTGGCTTTATCATAGGTTTCTCCTTCCTCTATCTCCATCTGCCGGATATCAAAGCCGATGTTCCGGCGTTTCACTGTACCTGCATAAAGCACACATGGCTCCATTTGCAATGAACGAATGGTTTCGAACGCCATGTCATTCCCTCCTTTCGGATTCCATACAGCCGTAGCCGTCAGTGCAAAAAGTGGGAATGCATATCCAAGGCTTTTCTTCAAACCTTGCAGATAGCGCCCCAGAAACCAATAATCCACACGGAATTCCTTGCCCCATGTAGTTACCGTATGGGCTTCGTCCACTACGACCAGACCGATACGCCGTTCACCAGCAAAGTGCTTGATATCATACGAGAGCAACAACTCCGGTGAAAGATAGAATAGATCCACCTCACTTTCACGCACCTGCCTGTACACTTCGTTCTTCTGTTCGGGCGACAAATCGGAAGAGGCATACGCCACACGCATGTACCCCAATTCCTGCAAGCCTTCCACCTGGTCTACAATCAATGCTTTCAAGGGAGATACGACAATGGTAAGCATCCCGTATTCATTACCCAGATAGATGGCAGGCAACTGGAACAACAAGGATTTTCCCGCACCGGTAGGTGCTGTAAGCAAGATGTTATCCACATCTTCTCCTCCATTCCGGGCTTTCTCTGCTTCGACAATAACACTTTCTATCAATTGTCCCTGTGAAATTTGAAGCGTGTCCTTCCCCTTGAACAAATCGTCGTACACTTCCAGATCACGAAATTGTTCGTAACCGTAAGTCTCTTTTAAAAGCGTGTATACCGCTTCCCGGCAATCTCCGGGTAAGTGCCGTTCTTTTAGTTCCGGCAGGCGGCATACCGTTTTTTCTCGTGTTTCAGTCATAAATGGAATAATATAAAAAAGAGGCAGTCCTCCTAACCTGTTATAAACAGATCTAACGGACTACCTCTTTCTATGTGTTAACTACCTTGTACTTCTCCAACCGGAGCAAGGTTCAAAAAGCATGCTAATACTCCTCTTCGTTAAAGAAGAAATCCTCTTTGCTGGGATAATCGGGCCATATATCTTCAATACTTTCATAAATATCGCCTTCATCTTCCATTTCCTGCAAATTTTCAATCACTTCGAGCGGAGCGCCCGAACGAATGGCATAATCTATTAATTCATCCTTGGTTGCCGGCCAGGGAGCATCTTCCAGTTTAGATGCTAATTCCAATGTCCAATACATAAGTCCTAAGTATTAAAATTGTGAATATTAAGTCCTACTTTCTATTTTTCGGCAAAAGTATAATAAAATCTCTCACTTACAACTATTATCCCAAAATATTTCATCTTTTTTCTCATCCCAGTTGATTTTCCGTGACAAGACAAACAAATAATCGGACAAACGGTTCACATAAGCAAGCAATTCGGGAGCAACTTCGCATTGTTCAGCCAAGGCCAGAATACGACGTTCCGCCCTGCGGCAGACCGTGCGGCAAACATGACAAACAGATGCTCCACGACTACCGCCGGGCAATATAAACGCATGCAATGGAGGCAGCAGATTATCCAAACGATCTATCTCCCGTTCAATTCGTTCTATTTCTTCGGGGTGAATAACACTGGCACACTTCAATTCTGTCTTTTCAAGATCGGTAGCCAAATTGGAACCTACTGCGAAAAGACGGTCCTGAATATGACGGACAAGTACCTGATCCGCTTCATCCGGCAGGTAAGTGACAAGCACTCCCAAATTAGCATTCAACTCGTCCACTGTACCGTATGCTTCCAGACGGACATGGGTTTTCGGTACCCGTGTACCACCTACTAATGAGGTAGTACCTTTATCACCGGTTTTGGTATATATCTTCATAAGTGATTGGTGTTTAGTAATTAGTGTTTAGCAGTTAGTAAGTGACGCTAATCACCAATCACTAACTGTTAATCACTATTGAAACGCCTAAAGATAATCAAAAGTTGACAATATAGTTCTGTTTTATCTTAGTTTTATCGAAGAAGAGAATTCCAAGGTCATAAAGGTCGAACGTAATACCCACATGCTCATCTTGTTGCATACGTTTCCAAAGCGCTTTCATTTGCGAAGTATAGCGGATTCCTTCGATGACGAAAACCGACTTTCCACAGGTACGTGCTACACAGATACGGAATACTTCTTCCATAAATTCCGGGTGACGATAATCATGCAGATAAAGGAAACCTACGGGTACGCCGGCTTCCAGAAATAATTCGGAAAGTTCGGATGCCGCTGTATAGTCCGCTCCCTCCTTTCCTGCTTTCAGATAGAGAGACGAAGCGGCAAGCCTGCCGACATCCACTATCGTATCCGGCTGGATGTAATTTACCAACCGGAACAAGAGGCGTTTCACTTTCTTCGATTCATACTTCCAATAGTTGTCTTTCTGTGGAGCCAGTTTTTTCTGCTCTACTGCCAGATCTTTATATTTATAATAAGGAGTAGATTCGTAAATCACCTGCGTAATCAGATTGAAAGCAAAAGGCGAATGTACCCCATAGCCGCAACGATGGCGAAAACGGCTCAACCAGATAAAAGGGCGTTTCAGGGTCAGTGTGATACGGTTCATAACATATAAATTCTTTTATTGGGCACAAAGATAAGTAACACTCCGCTTAGTCGCATACCTTTCCTTTGATAACTTTCGGTTCCGACGAGTAGTTCTCCTTAACCGTCAACTGCACATTCTCCCCGTCAAAGCGGAAAGTAATATTGAGAGCTGTAATCCAGTTAACATAATGTGCTTTGAGTTCCAACATCGCAGCCGATGGCCAGGCATAACTGCCCGCTACATAAAACGGCCCCTCTATTCCATTAAAACGTCCTTTCGCTTCTATCGAATAGGGAGGATGGACATCGGTTGAAGTTTTTTTCCATTGCTTATAACCGAATGAGAGATTATATTTTGTACCGTCAGTCTCTGTTACGGTCATGATTACTTCCTTCTGCTTGAACTGGAGATCCAGAGATTGCCAGTCGAACTTGTTCGGTTCGAGAACTATACTTTTTCCTGCATAATCACGGGCAAGAGATGAACTCGCTTTTCCCGGTACAAAAGGCAACTGATAAGAAGATTGTTTTTTCAACAAGCGTTTATAATCCTTTCCCGGTATCAAGGTATCATCGCCGACAGCAGGCAACAGGCGATTCCACACCAAACGGCGCTGTGTAGCTCCATCTATCAAAGTACATTCAGTGATGACCACTACCATATCTTTGTCCGGTATGAGAAGCGCATATTGTCCCAGGGCACCGTCTATGCGAACAGCACCCGGATATTCACAAAGCCACATCTGATACCCATAACCGTAGCCAAAACTACCGGTATCCGACTGTTTAGTCATCATCCTGTCCACCCACTCTGCCGGAAGCAACTGCTTGCCTTCCCATACTCCACGATTCAGTAACAGCTGTCCGAACTTAGCCAACGATTCACTCTGCAAATACACACCCCAACCTCCGGTATTGATTCCTTCAGGGCTTACTTCCCAGGATATATCGGTGATATGCATCGGTTTGAACAGTTTCAGCCGCAGGTAATCCAATACTTTCATTCCCGTCACTTTCTGCACAATAGCGGAAAGAATATACGAGCTCATGGAGTCATAATCGAAATGTTTGCCGGGAACTTTTATCGTTTTTCCCAGATACCCTCTGATCCAGTCTGTACGACCATTACGCATATTCCAGTCAGGAGTGACGCCGGAAGTCATATTCAGCAGGTTGCGGACGGTCATATCGGCAAGATTTGCAGAAATAGTATCCGGAAGTTGGTCGGGGAAAAAAGAAGCCACCCGATCTGTCAGCCGCAAACGATTTTCAGAAATAGCAAGGCCTACAGCGGCACCAACGAAGGTCTTGGAGCAAGAATATACGGTATGCCGATATTCCGGAGCGAAAGGTTCAGGATAAATCTCCGCGATTACCTTTCCATGACGTAGTACCATCACACTATGTATGTCCGTTTTAGGCAAGCCCATCAGAGAGTCCATCAAAGCAATAAGTGCTCCGGAAGGAGCCCCTTCCACTTCGGGTATCGAACGTTCCAGTTCGCGAATCTGTGCACTGGTCGTTGCAGGTATCAACAGGCAGAGCACAAGGAGAAATAAAGTAATTCTGTTCTTCATACTAAAGTAGATCGGCTACATCAAGAAATAGAGAAAAACAATCATTCATAATATCACTTATATTATAAACTGACCTATAAATTGTCCTATTTCAAAAATATCAGTTTTAGGAGTAAAATTAAGTTTTAAGCCTCCAACACCAGATGCCCATATTTTCAATTCTGCATTAGCATCTAACGTCCCGGCTGTTTCAATAGAAAATGCCGTTATTTTAGAAAACGGAATAAAAAGAAGCTCTTTCTTTTTTCCCGTAATTCCTTGAACATCTATAAAAATGATTCTTTTATTGGTTATCACAGCTCTATCTCTAATCCCTTTAAACGTAAAGCACACCTTCTCATCAGGCAATATAAAATTACCAAATAATTCTTTTCCATCATCTAATGCAACAGGTTCAAGAGATATCAAATTCTTTTGTACAGTTTCCATGCTCTTTTATCAATTTTATGAAGTTTATATTATTACCAAAGCTAAACAAACAAATACGTTTATATCTTAACATATCTCGCAAAAGTAAAGTATTTTAATAGGGTAAACAAATCTCAGAACAATATTTTATTCTTACCTTATGGCTTCTACTACCCTTTCTACTTACTCAAATAGCAACATACAAGTAGTCTTTTCAGGCAATGACAAAGAAATCGTTTTACCTGTGTAGTTATTACTTTGCCCGTCTATAATCGCCTTTGCCCGAATGACACCTTCCGGCATTTTCACATGAAATATTCCCGGTATAGTTGCCGTAAGTATAGCCTTCACAGCCTTTCCATCTTTCCACTCCAAATCAACGGAGATCCCGCCACGGGCCTTCATTCCATGAAAGTTACCAGTATGCCAGCTTTTCGGCAAAGCAGGAAGCAGATGAATAAAACCCTCATGACTTTGCAACAACATCTCGCCAACTCCTGCGGTTCCCCCATAATTCCCATCAATCTGGAAAGGGGGATGCGAACAGAACAAATTAGGAAACGTTCCGCTGCCATGACGCTTTGTCTGAGGATCAACAGCCGGATAAAGAAGGCTCTTGAACAGTGTCCAGGCACGATCCCCATCACCGAGGCGAGCCCAGAAATTTACCTTCCAGGCACGACTCCAACCGGTTCCTCCATCACCCCGACGGTTTAGCGTCTCACGACAGGCATTGGCAAGTTCAGGAGTAGCATCAGGAGAAATCAGATTACCCGGATGCAAACCATACAGATGGGAGACATGGCGGTGGTGTACATCTTGCTCTTTATAATCTTCCAACCATTCTTGCAGATATCCTCCTTTACTGATCTGCATAGGTGGGAACTTATCTAATGCCTCCCGCAACTTCGCGGCATAGTCAGCATCACATTCCAGTATGGAAGTTGCTTCAATTACATTGGTATATAGCTCAGTCAGTAATTGAACATCCATCGTAGGCCCCATACATACACTGACGGGAGTCGGATCATTGCCGACAAAAAAAGCATTTTCAGGAGAAGAAGTAGGGGCTGTTACAAGCCAACCATGTTTAGGTTCCCGCACCATTGTAGAGTAAAAGAACTCAGAAGCACCTTTCAGCACAGGATAAATTCGTTTCAGAAACTCAATATCCTGAGTATATTGATAATGCTCCCAAAGATGAGCACAAAGCCAGGCACCACCGGTATTGGTAGCCCCCCAAGAGGGATGTTCACCGGGAGCGGTATAGTTCCAGATATTCGTCATCATGTGAAGCACCCAACCTTGAGCATGAGTACCGTAAAAAGTACGGGCAGTCTCTTCTCCCGAGGGGATAAGACGTTCTACAAGCGCAGTCAAAGGCTGGTAAAGTTCCGAAAGACCGGCTTGTTCAAGTGGCCAGTGATTCATCTGGATATTAATATTGGTATGATAATCGCCATTCCAAGGCGTTTCTACTCCATTTGCCCACAATCCTTGCAGATTAGGAGGCAAGCTACCCGGACGGGTGCTGCTGATAAATAGATAACGACCATAATTGTAATAGAGAGCGGCCAAAGCTGGAGACTCGCGCTCCGTGAAACGAGTAATGCGCTCATTAGTGGGTAATACATCATCTTCCGTAAACGGAAGAGTTAGAGATACACGATCATAAAAGGTACGATGGGAGGCTATGTGGGACTCTTTAATTTGCACATGTTGAGTAGCGGCATTCAACAAACTATCACAGACTTCTTTATAACGGTTTCCTGAAAAATCAGTACCGGAAGCAGCATAAGAAGTAGTGGCAGAAAGCACCAGCCATGCTTCCCTCCCCTGAGTCAGGGTGATACCACGCTCGGCAGAAATATTCTGTTTACCACCTTTAGATATTAATCGCATGGCAACACGATACTTCATACCTTCCCGTCCGGGCTTTCCACTGTCTAAAGTACCTTCCAACAACAAAGTTCCTTCTTCCTTCCCAATGCCCGGAAGCATAGAGACCGCACCTTGTTTGGGACGGGAAAGTTGAGCAGAGAAGGACAGGGCACGGCGACGACTGGTAGTCAGGTGTATGATCATAACGTCCTTATCGCGTGAAGTGAAATATTCACGTTGATAGTCAATACCTTCTTTCGTGAATGAGGTATAAGCAACTGCATCACGCAGATCGAGCCAACGGCGGTAATCAGTAACCGGAGCTGCATCATTTTCTGAAATAGTTTTTCTTCTATGCGGAAAACTGAAGTCGATATTGAGATCGGCCAGCATCTGATAGTTACCATAAGTTCCACCGGATTCAGGCTTCTTAGGCACAAAACTGCTATACATCAGTTCTTGAGCTTCTTTATTCTTTCCTTCAAATAAAAGTTGCTGAATAGCCGGGAGACTTCGGGAAGCGTCCGGATTACCATAATCAGCTTCCATACCACTCCACAGGGAGATTTCATTCAGCACAATATGCTCACGATCAACGCCACCGTCAGGCATCATACCGAGACGACCGTTACCCAAAGGAAGTGTTTCTTCCCAAATGGTAGCAGGAGCGGTATAGTAAAGTTGGTGATTATAAACATCCGCTGGTATTGCCGGAATAGTTCCCATAACAGAATTACAGGTGACAAGTAGTAGAAAAAAAGCAAAAAGAGTTTTCATAATAGTATTAGCAATGATTTTGTACATCGATACAAAAATAATACAAAAATTAAATAAAGCTACTCCATTTAGAAGTGTTTTCCCTATCCCCTCTATTAAAAATATTTTTCAGGAGATATACATAAATGAAAACCTGAAATATATTATAGAAATGAAATCACATACTGTTGAGTTTATATCAATATCTCCTACATCCTACACCCGCCATTATTTTCATTTGATTATCAAATAGATAAATGGTGTAGAAAGTGGTGTAGGAAGATGTATGAAAGCTTCATCCTACACCAGTTGTTTCATCCTTTCAAACTCATATTTCCCTAATTAACAGACTCTTAAGATGCATTACACAAACTTTGTTTGAATTCATGCAGATATCTCTTTTTAGCCTGAACTATTCATTACTGGAGTTAAAAACGTATAATTTTGTTAGGAGCTAAACCCTATACTCTCATTATATAGGAAGCTGAACTGTAGATGTAAAACTTGATATGCTCCTTCCTTTTTCCCCTAAAGCTTTAATACTAATGTCATTATGCCTGTAGCAAAACCTCGTTTTCCAGTTGTGGACTGTATATCCCACAATTGCGGGCTACACAGCCTCCAATTGGAAACCATAGAGCCCGCAACCGTGGGACGAAGTTTTACTACAGGCAAAAGAAGAAAAACAATAAAGCAAAGCGAGGTTTTCATACGACCTTCTTCCCATCTTTCTTATTATTCCACAATAAAATGCTCAGCTGCCACTTTTATATTTTTGCCTTATAACTGATAAGAATAAAATGCAAAATTTATTCCCGGGGAGTTTTAGAAAAGATACGGAAAATAAGTTTCAAATCAAACTTGGACCTGCGATCATAAAAAAAAATGCCGTTCTGCTCCTGCTCTACATCGGTCAATTGTGTATAACAATATCCCCAAACATATTCCTTTAAACTTAGTATAGCATCTATCTGCGATTCAAGACGTTGCAGGAATTCTTCTTGAGTTGCAGGAGGTGTACTGTAGCCCCAGGAACTATCTGTATTACTTTTATCTTTCGTCTCTACCCATTTTATACCACCTACTTCATCTATCAAATAGGGCATATCGCCCTCATATTTCGGAAAAGGATAGGGACTATCTACACCAAGCCCATTAAATCCCACATTGGCGGATGGCACTCCTTGCGGATTATTAGGTGTCTGAAAGAAAGCTCCATCTTTATATAAGGCATCCTTCAAAGCAGCCGGATCTTGTTCATAGCTATGTACCGTCCATATATCTGTTTTTATATGACATCCTCCGCTGGCATCATTCACCGGACGAGTGGGATCCAATGACTTAGTCAAATCATACAAATCTGCTGTGAAACGTGGATATTGTATGTGATCGGGCCACCACTCTTCATTCATCGGCGTCCAAATCAATAAAGACGGGTGGTTCCGGTCGCGCAAAACAAGCTCCGACCATTCTTGCAGAAAGTTACGTGCAACCTCAATGCTGTTTGCATCCATTCCCCAGCTTGGTGCTTCCCCCCAAGTGATATATCCCAGTTTGTCGGCCCAATAATAGAAACGTTCTTCAAAAGCCTTCTGATGTAGACGGGCACCGTTAAAACCGGCAGCCATCGAGATTTCTATATCTCTTTTCAGGGCCTCATCCGAAGGCGCTGTCCAGATACCGTCCGGATAAAATCCTTGATCAAGTACCAAACGCTGATAATAAGGCTTATTATTAAGATAAATCTTATTTCCCTCAATATGGACCTTCCGCATTCCCACATAAGAAGTCACCTCATCTATCACCTTTCCATTCTCATCCAACACTTGATACAGGACATCATACAGAAAAGGCGATTCCGGTGACCATAACCTGACATTCTTCAATGAAAATACAGCCACAGAACTATTTGCAGCTTTGACACATACTGTTCCGATTTTCTTGTTATTCTCTTGCAAAACAATCCGCAATGTGTTCTTATAACTGTCACGATAAAAACGGGGGTGAATAACCAACTGTTTTTGGTCAATATCCGTTAGCGCATGAACAGACTGTAACCCTGCCGATGCCACAGCCTCCAGCCATACAGTTTGCCAAATACCGGTAGTACGCGTATATTGGCATCCATGAGAGTTCAGCAAAAGACTCTGCTTACCAGCACTTTGCATCATAGATCTTAGATCACTGCTTGCACGCACCACCAGATGGTGTTCTAACCCATCCTCTACATATCCGGTAATATCGAAACCAAAAGAAGAGCTACCTCCGAAATGTCTTCCAACCAATTTTCCATCAATATAGATTTCCGAATTAAAATAGACAGCCCCAAAGTTCAGTATTACATTCTTGCCTGCCCATTCTTCCGGTCTCCGTATGATACGATGATACCAAATATGATTGATAAAATCTTTATGTTCTACCCCGGACAACTTACTTTCCGGCGGAAAAGGAACTGTTATTTTACCGCTGAAAGTTGTAGCTTTATGAAATTCCTTTTCCATCCCAATATTTGTAAAATCAAAGGCATAGTCCCATTCTCCATTTAAGTTTAGCCATGTCTTACGCTCAAACTGGGGACGTGGATATTCCTTTCGTGGTATTTCACCAGCATTTGTTTGAATCCCCCACGCAACAAATGCGAGGAAAGTTACGAATAAATTTCTCAAAATCATGTGGTTGTTTTTTTAATCAATATCCAGTACAAAGCCTCCATGAGGCAACACATCTATTTCCAGCACCTCTTTCTCACTTATTTCCGGGAAAGTTTCAATGCGTACATCATGCAATTCATTCCCTTCCTTGTCAGCATATAAGGTTATGGTATGTTGACCTTTATCCAGAAAAGACAAGGGAACCTTAATTCTACGTTTTTGTCCGCCGTTAATTCCCGCAACAAACCATTTCCCCGCTTTGCATCGAGCCACACAGAAATATTCGCCCGGAAAACCGTCTATGAAATGAATCTGGTCCCAAGCTGCCTCAATCTTTTCAAGCAAAGGACGAGCTGGAGAATTCAAATAGGCGGCCGGCCTGTCTGCCATACAAATCCATCCGGATTCAAAGGCAAATGCCAAAGCCAACTCATGAGCATACGTTGTTGTACGCGGATTCTCATCACGGATAGTAAAGGTCACGGGAGTGTAGTCCATAGATCCAACCACATTACGTGTAAAAGGTAAAGTACAATTATGGCGGCTATCAGGTGATTGGGCCCCCTTGAAGGTATAATATTCAGCTCCTCGCACTCCTTCATTAGTCATGATATTAGGGTAACGTCTGCGATGTCCCCGCGGCAAAGTCTCTCCATGAAAGCTCACCATCATTTTACGTTTGGCAGCTTCAGCACAAGCTGTATCGCGGAACATCATTGCATATTTTGAATCAGAATCGATATAATCAATCTTTATTCCATCCAAGCCCATTTCTTTATATCGGTCGAAAACAAAATCACGTCCCGCCTTATTGTCCAACACCTTCATCTCATCCCACCCATATACAAGAATGTTTTTCTCCCTTGCATAAGCAGTCAATTCCGGTATCCAGGTCACATCCTCCCATTCCTTTGAAGAATGGAACGGAGTATTGATTAGTGAAACATCAAATTCCAACCACTCCCACTTCATCTCGGCTGCCAGGTCAACATACATTTTTAGAGTATCGATATAACTGTTTGCCAAATAATTCCCCCACCAAGGGAAAGCCGCAACTCCCGGCTTTATCCAATCCATATCAGAGAAATCTGTAGAAGGATTCAGATTCTCAACCAATGAGGATTCTACAATATCACCTATATTTTGGCCCATAATAAAAGTCTTCCATGAAGTCTTAAAAGAAGGTTCAGCCACAAATGCCGAATCTTCAGGTGCATACACATAATGAAATGTAGCAGATTTTGGTTCCTTTGACAAGTGCATGGCTGGCATGGAATACACTTCAGCTTCCGTCATCAACATCCACTGCTTATCCTGTAATGTAAGGACGGGAAACAGAAACTCTGTAGGTCTCGTAATAGTATCAAGTACACGTTCCGGGTAGAAATTCTCATAATCCTTAATCCAGTCCATCATCCAAGTATGGGTTTCATCCGACAAAGTACACTCTGTCAGTTCATGCCGAATGGTTACCGGCTCCTGATTGCCCAGTTCGTAACGGAATGCAACCCCGTCATCATAAGCACGGCAAACGACCTTCAATAACTGCCCGGCGGCGTTTTTATAGACGAACGTTCTTTCATTTGACTTATTCACATATTCAGAGCGTTTCCCCGTGGGCAAAGTATATGTTTCATTGATAGTCCATCCCGTTTGATCCACATACACCAATCCACTGTCAAAACAATATTTACCATTCTCCGCAACCACCCCCATCAGCGAGCTGCGAACAATTTCATTCCCACCGGAAAAAATCTGATAATATAATGAACCGGATTCATCCAACATCAACATCAGTTTGTTCCTGCCATCGGGCGAAGTTACTTCTGTTTTCTGTCCACAAGCAGAACATAGGAACAACAATACTCCCCATATAATTGCAGTATATTTCATTTTTTCGTATTTTTAATTTATCAGATACTTTATAAATTCTACAAACTATTTCTTAAAAGAGAATTTCCAAGATACTTTTCCTCCATGCGTACTCTTCAAAACAAGTTTTACAAGATTCTCAGAATTGTTTTCCAAAGAACATGCCACTTCATTATCAGCCACAGTGCAATGCTGGGGTTGCCAACCGTTCGTTGCTATGGTAATATGCATCGATTCACCCTCCACCAGCTCAGCATAGCCGGTCAATTCCTTCGTTTCTTCATTCCAAAAAACTTCGGACAATTCCAGGAGTCCTTGCAGTAAATGTCTGTCTGTAGACAAAACTTGCGGATTACTTTCCACTTCACGAACAGCCATTTGTCTTGCCTCCCCTTTGCGCAACTCTTGTTCCAGGGTTTCATTACCACCGAAAGTTCCAATCAGTTTATCATTCCAGAAATCATAAATATAATATTGCTTGTCGGGATGTAAACCGGCTCCTCCACGTCCTTCTATCCCCGAAAGCTTAATGCTGATCTTTTGAGGATGTTCTTCATCTTCATTGAAGAATGTCAACGAACTCCATTTATCTGTAAGCTTCATGCCATAAACTCTTGGATAGTCAGTAGTGAAAGCATCCAAAGGGCGGGCACTCCTTGCAAACTGATGGAAAGGATAAATACGCGACAGCTTATATACGTGCTCAGCATCCAATGTACCGAAACTATTGGCCAAGAGCAAACGGGAAGCCGTCACATAAGACATAGTCAACAATTTATTTATTCCATCTTCCGAATCTGCCGGTTGTGCCTTCAACAAGTTCTTTGCATCCATATCATAATTTACCACAACACGGTTTTTATACCATCGTAATCCACTTCGAGCTACCATCTCCGGAGTAATGACATCTGTATCTCCCCAGGTACGCTGGGAAGCCACATACCCCAATGCAATATCAGAGCCATACTTCAAATTACGTTCGTGGATATATGCTTTGTTGCCCAACCCTTCTGAAGCCAATTTAAAAATCGTACGATAAGCACCGGCTGCTGTACTATATTTGTCATCCATCCCGCCATAAACTGGCCACCCCGTATATGGATAATCAAACATCATACCGACGATACCTGCGTCGTTCAAATTGTGATATACATCACGCATGTGTGCCAAGAAACCGATGTCAGTAAAATCATAAGTCGTATAATTTTTATTCAGCCAGTCGAAGGTATCAATCTCATGAAAAGATTCATTAAAAAGCATATGTTGCGGATAAGCTTCCGCATAATCTTTCGAGCGAACCGCCGTTTGAAAGTAGGTAAATGGCAAGCCGCCCAAATCCAAAATAGCTTGTGCCCATTTCCTGGAAGTATCATAAGGGGCACGGTAATGACCTGATTTCAACTTCATACTTTCTCCCTGCGGTCCGCTCCCACGTAAACGCCAGTGCTCATCATCCCACCAACCATTCTCATTGTTTTCATCATAACAATCGGGTACAAGACGAATACCCATGGTAGTATATTTTAAGAATCCACTCAGTTTTACACGTTTCATTTCTTCTACGGCTCCAACAGTATCATTTGTCCCCATGACAATATTTCCACCATAAATAGGCATCATGGCATACCACATACAAATTGTCGGAAAATAGTAGTAATTCAAATTTATTTGCTGTAAGATCCGTAAAGTCTGCGCATACTTTTCAGCAGAATAAATTGGATTGGCAGTTACAAAATCCAAGTAGAACCGGTCCTTCTCCGTCATATATCCTGACTTTGCATCCACAAGTTTACCTATAACATCTGATGCATATAAATTCAGGGTGCACCTGGTAAAATCAGCCGCAGGAATTTCAACCGTTTCAGGCTTATTCAAGCGTTCTTCCGGAAGTTTCCCTTCATAAATAAGTACTTCACTGATCACAACATTATCACCACCAGCCTGTTTCACCAATAATTGCGGTTCCAGTTCATTGGCCGCTGCCGGAATCTCAAAATAAATGATTTGGGCATTCTCTCCTTTTGCCAAAGAAGGCAGCCGACAATCTTCAATACAAGTTATCTCCTTATCACCATATTTGAGATGTACCGTCTGTTTTCGTCTGTCCGCATCATCACACCACGACAAGCCTACAATGTAGGATTTATCTTTATCCAGATTATGCAGCTTAACGCCTATTTCCCTGTCCGCCCATACTACAGTCCTTGCCTCTTTGTAGGCTATGTTTCCCTCAAACTTATAAGGAGCACCGGAAGAAAGTGTAATATACGGCTGAACAGTGTCCGTGCCAACAGCCTCTTCTCCTACATCGATATAAGAAACCAACTGCAAGTCTTCTACCGGATGTTCCTTCAAGTCAGCCTTCCTTTGTTCTTTTTCTCCTATTAAGGCATACTTGGCAAACTCTCCATAAGAAGCACCTCCACCCACCAAAGTATGAAAGTCATCGTCAGTTCCGAAATGAAGTATCATGTTGTTTTGTGACAACAAAGAAGGAGTTTCACGAATATAAGTCGGGCAACCTCCACCTTCACCGTCTATAAGCTTGAAATTTTTAGAGATATCCGCTCCGTAAAACAAACGGGCGTTTGCAACCGGCGATATTTCTTTAATCTGTATACCTTCTGAGGTTCCGTTACGGATACCACCATACATTATGACAAAGGGTTCCTGATCATACAAATTAAAATTAAAAACCAAGTCCGGTTGTCCTTTCTTTACTGAAACAACCTGTATAGATTGACCTTTTCCCAACGAATCCTGAATTGCCTCTATCTGATAATAGATGGAGTCTGCATCCGTAGAAAGAAAATCATTCACGCGCCAAGAGGCATCGTAAATACAGGTTTGTCCTGTTTCCACATCAATTCCTTTATAAGTTCCCTGCTTCAAATCAAATTCCAGCTTTACAATACCATTATCTATAGCAACCATCCCCCTATTGGTACAGCTTGCGCACAAAAGTATTGTAAAAATCAATCCTAACAACAGTTTATTCATAGTTGTACTTTTTTCATTTATATCCTTCATTCTGATCTTCCGCCCCTATTCCGTCATTCATATTAATTTCATTCGTTGGAATTGGATAAAAAGCATGATATGGCTGTACATTTCCCTTCGCAAACGGATTATACTTATCAACTTGCGCAGCAAAATAATCTGCTCCACGACGTATCAAGTCCATTCTTCTCCAACCTTCCATCCCCAATTCACGCATGCGTTCCTCATAAATGAAGTCGAGCATTTCTGTATTATTTGAGGCTGTAATCGGAGTGGAAACCTTTGCACGATTACGGACACGGATAACTTGCTGCTTTGCACCAGCCAAGTCATTCTCCGCCAAAAGACATTCTGCATATAACAGGATTAGATCAGCATAGCGGATAAAATAGATATTTTTCGAGCTGGCTCCGGCATCCATTACACGATCATAATCTTCATATTTCTTGCAATGAGGAGCTATATATTCCGGATCGGCCGCCGAGGTCAGCAAATTGCCATTCTTATCATAGAACTTAGTCCGGACACTGGCATCAAACCGTTCATCCGTATCATCAAACAACCCCAAGTACCTCTCACTCGGCAGAAATATACCAAATCCACCTCCCTCTGTAAACTGGTCGAGAGCTCTGCTTCCACAAAAATATTGAAATTGATTTTGCTCATCCGGATATTCAAACTGAAACTCATAAACAGATTCCACACCATTCTCAAATTCCGGCTTAAATAAATCGGCATAAGACGGTTGCAAAGAATATACGCCTAAACCTTCTATTTCCTCAAAAAGGCGTTTTGCTTCAGAATAACTCCGTATGCCGGTAGACTCCGGTGCATACATATAAACTTTCATCAGCATAGCCTTGGCTGCACCAACCGTAGGTCGTCCTGCACGATAATCTGTCTTTAGGTGTGATTCGCAAAATTCTAAGTCCTGGATTATATATTTATAAATTTCAGCCTTATCAATCCGTGGATAATTAGGAGTGGCAGAAAGAACCGTTTCCTCAGTAATCAAGGGAACACCACCAAAGTTCTGTACCAACATAAAATAATCGAATGCACGGACAAAGCGCGCCTCAGCTTCTTTACTAAGCCTCCATTCCTCCGTACTGCCTGTATAGTTACGTACAGCATTAATTGCTGTATTGGAACGTGATATACCGAAATAACCGGAGTCCCACAACCATTTCGTCAACCAATTGTCAGCATTCAATGACGTGTTGTAGCGGTCTATCGCTCCTTGTTCAGCCCAATAGTTAACTTCCACCGTTTTTCCTCTGGCCTCATCCGTACCGGTTATCCCAATAAACCCCTGACGTCCATTTTTAAACCACAAAGTAGACTTATAAGCTCCCTGTATTTCTGCCTCAATCAATGCCTCATCTACGTCTTCAGATTCAGCAGACATGAAATCTTCCGGTTCCTCTCTTAAAAACTCATCGCATGAAGATAAAGCTAAAACTCCAGCCAATGCATATATATATATCTTTTTCATACTTCGTATTTTTATTTGTACAACCTTAAAAACTAACATTTAATCCCAAAGTGAAAGAACGTGCGTTCGGATAAGTCTCATCATAACCCGTACCTACGGATTCCGGATCGGCTCCCTTAAACCCTGTCCATGTCAGCAAATTCTCTCCTGAAACATAAAGATTCAGATTACTCAATCCCACCTTGTTAATCCACTTCAGAGGGAACTGATAGTTCAATGTCACATTCTTCATACGCAGGTAAGAACCATCCTGCATAACTCTACTGGATATCAACATTCTATCCAGATTATTGGAATGAGCTCTCGGTATGGAACCACTTGTATTATTAACACTCCAACGATTCAGTTCATCATTGAACATGTTCAGAGTTCCATAGCCTGCACCCAGCGTATATTCATGATAAGATCTGTTGAAAACATCATTACCATACACATAATTGAATATTACATTCAAAGTCCAATTCTTATAATTCAAAGTAGTGGATATCCCTCCATACCCCTTCGGATCAGTATAACCAACAATTTCCCTATCATTAGTTGTTATCTGTCCATCTCCGTCCAAATCAGCAATTTTGTTTTCACCAGGATAATAAGTATCACCACCTTCGCGACCATCTTTCATTTTATCCATTAGAACCCTATCATCATCCCATTGCCAAATACCTTCATATCGATAGGTATATATCGTACCCAGAGGCTTTCCTACCCACCAACCGGCATTTAATGGATTAGATGCGTCGTTCATCCTTTCCTTGATACCTCCATACAAGGACTTCAATTTATTTTTGTTAGTTGCCCAATTTACATCCAAATCCCAGGAAAAGTCCTTGGTAGCAATGATTCGTCCTCCCAAAGAAATTTCGATACCTTTGTTTTCCAATTCACCCACATTAGAATAAATGTTCAGATAACCGGTAGTCACCGGTAAAGGAGTTTGCAAAACCAAATCCTTACTGTTTTTCTTATACACATCCAGAGTAAAACGCAAACGGTTATTAAAAGCCGCTAAATCAACCCCTGCATTGATCTGTTCCTGACGTTCCCAACGCAAATCCTTATTACCCATAAACTGATCTGAATTTTGGATGGTATTTACCGAATTTCCTTGGTAATCGACTGTGATTCCGGGGGATAATTTAGTAAACGATGAATAAAGCGCTACATTACTATTACCCAGTTGTCCCCAACCAAAACGTAATTTCAGATCATCAAGCCAATGCGCCTTTTCCATAAACCTTTCTCCGGAAATACGCCAAGCACCGGCTACTGACGGGAAAAAGCCCCATTTATGTCCCTCAGCATAGCGGGAATTACCATCATAACGTCCTGTAAAAGTAAAAATATAATTATCCTTATAAGCATAATTCAATCGACCGATAAAAGAAGCCAAGGCCCATCTGGTTTTACTGGAAGATTGCTTTCCCGCCGGAAATTCAGATGCCGAACTGATATTATTATATCCCATTACATTCGTAGCGAACCCATTCCCATATTGCGTATTACCAAAATAATTATTTACCTGAACAGTGTTGCCCAACATCACATTCACCCTATGTACCTCTTGGAACAACTTAGAATAGTTCAGTGAATTTTCCTGCATAACGTCAGTCCATCTGTTATTCTTTATTTGTGCTTCACCTTTCACGCTTTGCCCCTGTTTTATGTTTGAAGGAGCGAAATATCCAGAAAAATTATTCACCTGATCCAAAGACACGCTACTCTTTAAAAATAAATCTTTTGTAATATCTATCTTTAAATATGCATTCATAGAAAAACGGTTGGACTTTGCATCATTATCTATCTGTTTGGATAAGACCGGATTACTTTGTCCGGGATTCGTATAGTAAGGTAACTCCAAAGGCGCTTTACCATCTATCTCAAACGGGTACATCGGATTTGCACCTAATCCATTTCCAATATTAGCTCCTCCATAAGTAGTTGCGCCATCATAATAGCTTGAATTAACCCCTACTTTTAGCCAAGACTTTATTTGCTGTTCCAGATTTACACGAAAACTAAAACGCCTATGTCCTGTTCCCTGAATAATACCCTTCTGATCATAATAATTAGCGCTGATATAATAATTCGTTTTATTTGTACCACCAGACAATGAAACCGTATAATCCTGAACCACACCAGTTTGTGATATTTGATCATACCAGTCATACGTTTCACCGGCAAGTAAAGTTTGTCTTTCAACATCCGAAAACATAGATGTGGGTAATTCCTTGGCATACTGTTGCTTCAAGGCATTAAACTCACTGCGGTATTCTTCTATGCTCATTTGTGGATTTGCCAAGAATTTTGCATCCATTTGTGAGTTTACATTCCCCTCAATACGGATTTCAGCCAATTCCTGTGCCGTTAACATTTTAGGCAAGTTGGAGGGAGACTGAAATGAGGTCCGGGCACTGAATGACACTCTTGCCTTTCCTTCTTCGCCCTTTTTTGTTGTCACAATCACTACTCCATTGGCTGCTCTTGAACCATAAATAGCTGCAGCAGATGCATCCTTCAGAATATCAATAGAGGCAATATCATTGACATTGATATTATTCAAAGTACCTTCCATAATGATACCATCAACTACATAAATCGGATCATTTGACTGATTAATAGAACCTTTTCCACGAATAAGCACACTGACACCTCCACCGGGAGAATTATCACTTAACTGCACTTGTACACCTGCACTTTTGCCTTGAAGAGCCTGATTCAGACTGACTGCCGGAGTTTCCTTCAGTTTATCTGCCGATACGGAAGATATAGCACCTGTTATATCTTTCTTTTTCGCCGTACCGTATCCAATAACCACTACTTCATCCAAAGCCTGCTTATCTTCTTCCATAATGACAAGCAAATCATGTTCAGCTTTGTTTATAAGCACAGTTTTATTCACAAATCCCATATAAGAGAAAACCAACTTCTCTCCTACCGCTACATCAATGGTAAACCTACCATTTAATTCCGTTACAGTTCCATGAGCTCTATTGGATTGCACAAAAATACTTACACCCAATAAAGGCTGCCTACCTTCATCCAAAACTGTACCAGTAACTTTCACTGTCTGTGCAGACAATCCGATTGCGAATAGCAATCCAATCAACGTCAATAAATAATTTTTCATAACACAAAACAATTATTAGATTTAAAGAAATAAATATCTGACTTATCCCAGAATGCCTTTCTACTTTTTACCACCACAAACAGTAGAAATAAATCAGAATGGCAATAATGATACAAGACAAAATATTAAATAATTTTCCAGTGCGGAAAAGTGACCATCGTACCGGAGATGCAGACACATCAATTTGTGTTCGGTTTCTCAGCATAACAATCAATCCGCAGCAAAGCAAAAAGACAATCCCCATCCTGTCCATCCAAGGCAACCCCGGACAAAGGAATTTTAGTAAAAGGGAAAAGATAAAGGTTCCTAAAGCAGCTGCTAATGCTCCATTGGCTGTGGCTTTGCGATAAAAGAAACCTGCAAGGAAAATTGCTAATGCACCCGGACTGATAAAACCCGTAAATTCTTGAATATACTGAAATGCCTGATCAAGTCCGGATAACATAGGCGCTATTATAACAGCAATTACCAAAGATATAAAGCTGGTCCAGCGGCCCACATGTACCAAATCAGCCTCCCCAACTTGCGGACGGATATACGAACGATAAATATCCATTGTAAAAATAGTAGCTATACTATTCATCATAGATGCTAAAGAACTAACAATAGCCGCTGTTAGCGCTGCGAATGCAACCCCTTTTATGCCTACGGGGAGTAAATTGCTCAACAACCAAGGGTAAGCTTCATCTGATTTTTCCAATGGAGCATTCAAAGCAAAAGCCGCAATGCCCGGAATGACAACCAGCAATGGAATAAGCAACTTGATAAAACCGGCAAACAACATTCCCTTCTGGGCTTCACTCACTGATTTAGCCGCCAGGGCACGTTGAATAATATATTGGTTACACCCCCAATAATAGAGATTGGCGACCCATAAACCACCTATAATAACAGAGATACCCGGAAGATCCATATAACTAGGGTGAGACTTGTCAAGTATAAGATGGAACTTATCTTCGGTCTGTACATAAAGATTTTTAAAACCTTGTACTACTCCTTCCCCCATTCCCAGAGTATCCAGTGCAATATAAGTTGTTATTAATCCGCCACCTATTAAAAATACCACTTGAATCACATCTGTCAAGGCCACTGCTTTCAATCCGCCATAAATAGAATAGACTCCTGCAAATATGGCCAATCCCAGCACTCCCACAATCATGGGTACTCCCATAATCTTCTCAATGGTCAGCGCTCCCAGATAAAGAATGGAAGTCAGATTAATAAACACAAAAACAACCAGCCAGAAAAACGCCATTACAGACTTTACACGACTATCAAACCGTTCTTCCAGAAATTGAGGCATTGTAAATATCTTCTTCTCAAGGAAAATCGGTATGAAAAACTTTGCCACAATCAACAGCCCCAGTGCAGCAATCCATTCATAAGTTGCCATAGCCAAGCCGATAGCATAACCTGAACCGGACATCCCGACAAACTGTTCAGCCGAAATATTCGAAGCAATAATAGAAGCACCGATTGCCCACCAAGCCAGTCCTCTTCCCGCCAAAAAATATCCTTTTGCACTCTGTGTTTCTTTTTTGTTTCTACGGGAAACAAAGAGTCCTACAAATAAAATCAATAAACAGTAGGCAAAAAAGATAATCAAATCAATAACAGAGATATGCATAATTTTTCAATTAATCAGTTATAAATGGGTAATGATTCTCGCCTGGAACAACTTTAGGTACATCGACAACGAAAACACTGCCACTCAAAGGATATTCTCTACGTTCCATATCAGAAAGCCCGTCTAAAGCTGTCGTTATGAACAACCTGCTATCCCCGATTCCGCCAAAAGTGCAAGAAGCGACATTAGGGGCAGGCACATCTACCTTGTCTACTAACTTTCCAGTATCGGGATCCCATATATACACCCCAAATCCTCCCCAATGTGCTACCCATAAAAGTCCATCAGCGTCGATAGTCATTCCATCCGGGACTCCGTATTCCGGTGGAACTTGTACAACTGTACGTCGCCAGGTTATTTTAGCTGAACAACTATATCCATATTCTTCGATACAGCCACGACCTGAATCAATGTAATACATCCGGTCACCAGCCTTATTCCAGACCATTCCATTTGGAATATATTGCTCAGTCAGAACTGGCACCCAAGACAAATCATTATTAATACAGTACAAGCTTCCGGTACGGGTATGTTCCATCAAATGCATTACTCCACACCAAATACGACCCTCCGGAGACGCTTTACAATCATTAGTGCGCAACTGTGAATGCAGACCTGTCAATTCTAAAAGCACCTGATACTCTCTTTCTACAAGATGATAAACAACCAGACGATTCTTCATTGCCAAAATGATTTCATGCTCATGCCCTTTCCAGGGAATGACAGCAGTTATCATTTCGGGAAATTGGTGTTCTTCCATCTTCTGGCTCTCCAGATTATACTGATGCAGGATACCACTGTCAATATCAACCCACAACAAAGTTTTCATATCCGGAAGCCAAGTAACAGCCTCTCCAATCGTGTCATAACAACGATATAGTAGATTCGCTTTCATGTTGATTCTTTCATTATTAAAAATCCTGCATCAATGCCGAACGGCCTCCATCCATCAGTACAGTGGTTCCACTAATAAAACAAGCTATCGGGGAAGCCAGATAGACACATAAAGCACCAACCTCTTCTGCCGTACCAAGTTTCTTTACCGGATGATGATCAACCGTACGCTGACGTTCGGCATTTGCATCAGGAAAAGAATTGAACCAAGTGTCATTTCCTGCCGTATCGATAAACCCCGGTGCTACACCCACTGTCCGTATCTCAGGTCCCCATTCTATAGCCAAGCTGTGTACTAAGCCCGTTATAGCCGTCTTCGTGACATTGTAAGGAAAACATCCAGGAATTGTACAAAACGCATGGTTTGAAGTCATTAGCAAAATAACCCCCTCTTTCGTTTGTTTCAAATAGGGCCTGCAAAGTTTTGCCAAGCGCCAATGTGAAGCCAGATTCAAATCAAGATTATATCTCCAATGCTCTTCATCACAATGTTCTGCGCCCTCAAAAACATTCATCCCGGCATTGGACACAAGAATATCCAGCCTGCCAAATGTATCAATCACCTTTCTAACCAACTGTTCCAAATCCTGCTCTTTTGTAACATCTGCCTGCACATAAAGCCCCCGACTCCCCTCACTTTCTACAGCCTCCACATAAGTAACTATACTTTCATCATTTGCCGCCTTACGTGAACAACCCGCCACATCAGCACCCGCACGAGCAAATTCGCGTGCAACACCTAAACCAATGCCAGAAGATACACCGGTAACCAGTACGACTTTTTCTTTTAAGTCAATAGTAAATGCCATATCTTATCAAATATAAAAATTATCAGGAGCATCGGCTACGATACCGGTATGTTTCTCCAATTCATCTTCAACCAAATCTACTCCCAAACCGGGTCTGTCAGACAGATGCAGATACCCGTCATACACCATTTCCGAAATGGGATGATCAATAACTGTATCCCTCCAAGCCACATCATTAAACATAAATTCCTGCCTGAAAAAATTAGGAATGGCGGCACAAACATGCGACGAGGCCAATGTAGACAATGGCCCATTAGGATTATGTGGAGCGATCAATACATTATAAGCCTCAGCCATGGTAGCCATCCGCTTCATTTCAGAAGGACCACCACAACGGGTTATGTCCGGCATAATAATATCACAGACATGTTTCTCAAGTAACGAACGGATACCAAATCGCGTATAGTGCCGTTCGCCCACACAAATAGTCACATCTGAGGGAATACGCTCACGCATAGCCCGCAAAGTTTGTGAACTCTCAGGACCTGCCGGTTCTTCATACCAAGTGATATCCAACTTAGCCAAACGTTCCGCCATTTTCACGGCAATACGGTAGTTCAACATGGCATGTGTCTCTATCATAATATCCATCTCAGGACCCACAGCCTCCCGCACAGCTTTAGATACATTGAATGCCAAATCTTGTTGTGCAGGGGTCAATGTCAGATTAGAAGCCAAATCCTCACCATAAAAATAGTTTGTATGCGCAAACGGATCAAACTTCAAACCGGTAAAACCAGCCTCTTTTACGATCCGTGCCTGGGCAGCATAGTCCTCCTCATTATGTTTACCTTTTGTAAACCAATAATTTGCATACAGAAGAATATCTTTACGATATGCTCCTCCCAGCAATTCATAGCAGGGAGCATTCAATACCTTACCCTTCAAATCCAACAAAGCCATATCAATACCACTAATAGCACACATACTCGCACCATACGGGCCTATCCAATTCAAGTCACGATACAGTTTCGTCCAAATAAAATCCGTTCTCATCGGATCTAGACCTATTATACGCTGTCCAACATGCTTAACAGCTTCATAAACGACAGGGCTACCCGGCCAGTTGGTAGCTTCACCTACTCCCGTATAACCAGCATCCGTATAAATCTTTAATAATGTCCAATTGTATTTGATGCCTTGCACCAACCACACCTTTACATCAGTTATCTTCATCTTCAAACTCAAATTAAATCTACATTATACCAAACTTGTCAAAAGCATCACGTGCCCGCATACCTTCCTGTATTTTCTTCAATACTATCCGTTCACCACGTGCCTTCTCCAATGCACGGGTAAAAACCTCTTCTTCTATCCGACGAGGAACCACACATACACCGTCAATATCCCCAATCAGCATATCACCATCATTGACCAAAACCCCGTCTACCTCAATGGGAACGCGGTAATCAATAACTTTTCCACGAGGAGCCTGATCCTGCGCATAAGGACCATACGAGAAACAAGGAAAGTCTAAAGCTAAAATACCTTTGGTATCGCGTGAGTATCCATTTACAACAGCTCCTGCGGCTTTGCATTGCATAGCGCGAGCACTCATCAATTCTCCCCACAAAGCATATTCCGGAGAAGAACCGGAGCAGATATACACTTCATCTTCCTTCAAATCATCCAATGCCTCCAACATCAAGCCGAAGGAACGCTGTAACAGAGGATTATTTCCCCCCGATGCAGAATTGTCATGTACGTCGGCTTCCAAAACAGTCATAGCCCGTCCGGCTATCAACATATCATCACGAAGCGGACGAATATGAGGGGGGAGAAACTGATGGAGATATCCCATCTTATCCATAATATCTCCGATAACTGCCGTGTAGAGTTCGGCTTTTATCAAGGTTATCAGAGTCTTATCATCTTTCCATTCTTTCATTTTTCATTCTTTTTTATAAAGTTATACTCTTTGTTCCGGTAAGAGCAAAGTTAGTTCACTTAACGAAAAGAATGGATAAATCAAGATTGTAAGACGTGTCCGAAAAGGCTCATATAAAAAGAAATAATGTACAAAACGGAAATACTATCTGGTTACTTCACGTGGAGATATCCCAGTTCGCTGTTTGAAGATGCGTGAAAAGTATTGTGGTGACTGGAATCCACATTGGAAACTGACCTCTTTTACAGATAATTCTGTATTTCGAAGCAGCTCAATAGATTTATTAATACGTATTTGATTCAGATAATCTAAAGGAGAAAAATTCAAGTATTGCAAAAATAAGCTTCTGAGGTAACGTTCACTAATGCCGGCATGCGCAGCTACATCATTAATACTAATGTCCTGATGAAAATTGAAACGAATAAAGGATATAGCTTTTTTTAAAGCATCATTTTGGCAAACAGGCAAATAGTTTTCATCCATATAACGATAAATAAGAACCATCAACTCTGCATAAAACATCACAACCAAATATTGATAATAGGAATTCTTCCCTTCCAATTCGTTTACAATGCGTTGTACTACACGCATAATACCTATATTATTCACTATTTTAATCAGCTTGTTCTCTTCCGAGAAAAGAGAGATGGAATTTGGTGACGTACCATCTATACAATTCGGAAAGTTTAAATCAAAACCGGAAAATATCTCAGGAAGAAATTCAAGCTGCATTAAAGTAGTTCCACCAGAGCCTGCCTCAAACGTATGATTGACATTCGAGAGAATGATCATGGTATCACCCTCAACAAAATTGATGCTCTCATTGTCCAAATACAGAATGCAATTGCCCTTTTTAACATGGTTAATCTCAATACGCAAATGTTTGTGAGGTCCATAGGTCTCAAAAGGATAAAAAGAAATAAAACGGAATACATCCGCTAATCTCTGACTTTTCAGATTATTGGTTATATTGTCTAAAAATGTCCAAAGGGTGGAAAGTTCCGTAGAATTATTCATCTTCGATGTTGTATTCCTTATAACTGAATACCTTTTTATTTGTTATTAACTTCGTAAATTAACTACTAATGTTCACTTCATTCCAAGAAAGAAACGAAATATCCTCTAAAAGTAAAGGTCTATTAAGCAAACCTCTATGAGTTGAACTACCACACAATGAGCTATTTACTTCGTCAAGCAGTAAGAAGTTTGCATACGGACGTACCACATTTGTAGTTGGACAGTAAACTCCCATACCTGTGACGTCCGCATACAAAAGTAGTAAGCCTTCTCAATAAAAACAATAGAAATACCTAAGAAAATAGATAAAGATTTGCAAAACATCCACAGCAGTAGACATACTGTGACAGATAAATCCGTAAGTTTATGAAACAAGTTGCCTGATAAACTTATTGATTTTACAGAAAAATAAAAAGTAATTTCTAACTGTAGGTTCGATAGATATTATCGAAAAAAAGCCCTGCAAAGGGCTTATATAAAGGGGAATATAATAAATGGAGAAGAAATGCGAAAACACTCCACACCCCTTCCCCATTCAGCAATCACTATCTTATTTCAACTCGAACGGAATCGTTCCACGAATATCCGCGGAAGAGGCTCCGATATAAGCCTTAAACTTACCCGGTTCTGCCGTCCATCCGCCAACAGTTTCATCATAGAACTTCAAATCATCCGGAGTGATGGTGAAAGTTACTTCTTTTTCTTCACCCGGTGCCAAAGTTATCTTTTGGAATGCCTTTAACTCTTTCACAGGACGCAGAACACTACATTTTTCATCTCCTACATACAGTTGTACGACTTCCTTTCCAGCAATACTACCCGAATTCTTTACAGGAATGGTCACAGTCAGAGAATTGTCAGCAGTTATTGTTTTAGCAGAAGCTACCGGTTTGCCATAGGTAAAAGTCGTATAACTCAAACCATACCCGAAAGGGAATAAGGCGGGAATCTTCTTGGTATCATGCCAGCGATAACCTACCAGAATATCTTCTTTATAGACCTGCTTGATACTATCGCCCGGATAACTCAATTCGTCAAATGCATGTGCACCGCAATCCGCCAATTTCACAGGAAAGGAGAAAGGAAGTTTTCCGCTGGGATTCACTGCACCACTCAGTACATCAGCAAGTGAATTACCACCCATAGATCCCAGATACCAGCCTTGCAGGATGGCCGGAACTTTATTCAGCCAAGGCATTTCCACGGCATTACCACTCAACAATACCAATACCATATTTTTATTGACTCCCAACAGAGATTCAATCAGTTCATTTTGTCCGAATGGCAAACCGTATGTCACACGGTCGCCGGCTTCACAATCCTGGAAATGATTCTTATTCAATCCACCGAACAAAATCACAAGATCGGCTTCTTTGGCAAGTTCAGTTGCTGCTGTGCGCAAGGAATCCATCACCGACTGGGGAATTTCTTCTGCACGCCCATACATCGGACGTCCGGCAGCGTAACCTTTCGTATAAACTACCTTGTCACCATAAAGAGCACGCATACCATCGAGTGGAGATATCATATCTTTTACCTTCAGTTCAGAAGAACCGCCTCCTTCGTTCAACAAACGGACAGCATTGTCACCTACTACCAGTATACGTTGATATTTAGAGTCATCAAGCGGCAGCAAAGGGGTACCTTTTTTCTGGACAGGTGTGTTTTTCAGAAGCACAATACCCTCATTACCAATCTCACGGGCAGCCTGATAATGCTCTTCACTTGTCAGCGAACCATAAGGTTTCTGACGATTCATCGCCGTGCGGAATATCAAGCGAAGAATACGGGAGGCTTTATCATCCACTGTGCTCATAGGCACCTTACCTTCCTTCAACATCCGGAGATAAGGCTTAGCCAGATAATAATCGTCGAAGGTAAATGCACTTTCTGAGGTCAGACCGTTGGTATAGGATCCCATCTCGATGTCCAAGCCATTCATGGCTGCTTCGTAAGTATCATGGGCACCACCCCAATCGGTTACGACTACACCGTCAAAACCCCAGTCATTCTTCAAAATCTTATTCAGCAAAAAATCATTATGGCAGGCATGCTGACCACGCACCTTGTTATAGGCTCCCATCACGGTCCAGGCACCACCTTTCTGCACAGCAGCCTTGAAAGCGGGGAGGTAGATTTCGTGTAAGGCACGGTTGCTTAGTTGCACATCAATGTGTCCACGCCATAACTCCTGATTGTTCAAAGCATAGTGTTTCACACTTACGGCAACCCCGTTTTTCTGTATCTCCCGAATATAAGGTACACACATCACGCCTGCCAGATAAGGATCTTCTCCCATGTATTCAAAGTTACGACCATTCAGAGGAGTACGATAGATATTAACGCCGGGGCCCAAAAGAACATCTTTTTCCCGATAACGGGCTTCTTCACCAATAGCCTTGCCGTAGATGGCGGACATTTCCGGATTCCAGGTAGCGGCAAGACAAGTCAAGGCAGGAAAAGCAGTAATACTGTCATTGGTCCATTTGGCATATCCCCAATCGTTCCAGTTGATTTCTGCACGAACACCGTGAGGTCCATCACTCATCCAAAGTTCGGGGATACCAAGACGGGGCACACCGGGACTGCTGAATTTGCTCTGCGCATGGCAAAGGGCTACTTTCTCTTCCAGTGTCATACGGTTGAGAGCATCTTTTACACGTGCTTCAATGGGTTGCGTATCATCTAAATATACAGGAGTTTGCGCTGTCAAAGTAGTCAATGAACAGGCAAACAGGAGAGTTGAAAAGAGTTGTTTCTTCATTATTATTACATTAAAGATATTACTTTTAGTCGTTGGCGGAATTCATTCATTTCTTTTC
>NZ_EQ973490.1:2012158-2019992 GCF_000158035.1 Bacteroides cellulosilyticus DSM 14838 | reverse complement strand
TCTTATTCATTCCTATACCGTTATAAATGAATTCTGCTAACAAGTTACTTTTATTTTGCTTTAATAGCGGTCACTGCCGTTTTCAATCCTTCGGATGTAGCCGTCAGTTTGATGCCTCCGGATTTTCCGTCACTTTGAACAACCACCAGGCACTTCCCATAGAAAGCCTTGCGATGATCAGCTTTGAATTTCTCCATTGAAACAGGACTACCATTGTCTACACCGGCAATAAATCCCGCACCTTGCACATCGAACATGATCTGATTATCGGCATTCGGACAAAGATTACCATCTTTATCCAGCACCTCCACTGTTACAAAACTAAGATCTCTGCCATCTGATTTGATTTCATTCCGATCAGCCTTCAAGCATATCTGTGCTGGTTCTCCGGCTGTATGGATCTCCTTCTCCAATACCGTTTTTCCATCCTTGCGGGAAACGACTTTTACCACACCCGGTTCATACTTCACACGCCATACGACATGAAAATCATCCTTACCTTTTGTACGCACACCCTGCGACTCGCCATTTACAAAAAGCTCGACCTCATCCGCATTATTATAATAAGCCCACATATCTATATCCTGCCCCGGCGCCCAGTTCCAATGCGGAAAAAGGTGCAATACCTTTTTCCCCGGATGCCATTCCGACTGATAGAGATAATACACATCTTTCGGAAAACCGGCCAAATCGACAATGCCGAAATAAGAGCTACGGGCAGGCCAACCGTAAGGAGTCGGTTCACCTAAATAGTCAAACCCGGTCCAGACATACTGTCCGCTGATAAAATCATTATTTTTCACGTGGCGCATCGTGCCCTCATGACTGTTCCCCCAAGGTACATGACAGTTATCATACGAAGAACAGGAGAAACTATCATCAAAATAAGGTTTATCCCAACGTTCAGGACAAATAACAGTTTCGTCACTCGGCATCCGGTAGTAGCCACGCGTCATCAGTGCTGATACACTTTCCGCCACAATGAACGGTTTACCGGGAAATTTCTCGGGTACACCGGCAAACCAATCATCATGATAATTAAAGCCGATGAGATCTAATGCTCCCGAACGGAACAAGTGATTATTCGGGTTCGGTTCATTACAGCCAGCCGTAACGGGACGAGTAGAATCGAGAGCTTTTACCATATCTGCCAGTTTCTTCGTCAGTAAAGAGTTCACACTCATCTCACCTTCTTTCGCCAGCATACTCTGATCATGACCAAAATTCAGAATCAGGTTCGCTTGTTCCAAGGTCAGCGTATCCGCTTTTGCATCCGACCATTGCTCCAGCACTTCGTTGCCAATGCTCCAAATGAAAACAGAAGGATGGTTACGGTCGCGAAGTATCAAATCCGTCAGATCGCGTTCATGCCACTCGTTGAAGTAACGGGAATAATCATGAACCGTTTTTCTTTTGCGCCACATATCGAACGTCTCATCCATTACGATAAATCCCATACGGTCACAAAGATCGAGCAGTTCTGGTGAGGGAGGGTTATGAGAACAGCGAATGCCGTTACAGCCCATTTCTTGCAGTATCTCCAACTGGCGCTCGATAGCGCGGATATTAACTGCCGCCCCAAGACACCCCAGATCATGATGCATACATACACCATTAATCTTCAGCCGTTCTCCATTCAGAATAAACCCTTTCTGTACATCAAAACGGAAGGTACGGATACCGGTATTCGTACAGTAGTTATCCAATACTTTACCGGTTGTCTTATCAATAAGGATACTGTTCACCTTATATATATAAGGAGTGTTCACGCTCCAAAGATTAGGGTTCTTCACTACAATTTCCTGTTCTACCTCGTTCGGACAGGCAGGTATCACTTGCAGTTCCGATGCAACCTCACCCACAACATTCCCTTCTGCATCCATCAGCCGTGACTGCAACACAACATCTGCCAAGGAAACAATTTCCGAATCAAAAACAACATACGTACCATCCGCCTGCTTCACGGAATCTTGCAGTTGAGCGGCCGCATCATACTGTATTTTAGTACGTATGTTTAGTCGTGCACTGTTCTTCGACACATCTTGCGCCGTGATAAAAGTACCCCATTGCGCTATATGCACAGGGTTAAGCTTCGTAAGCCATACATTACGGTAGATGCCACATCCCGAATACCAGCGGGAATTAGGTTGTTCCGCATTGTCCACACGTACGGCAACTACATTCTTTCCGCCCCACTTGATATGGGGAGTCAGATCGTAACTGAACGAGACATATCCATAAGGACGTAAACCAAGGGAATGACCATTGATAAAGACTTCCGAATTCATATATACACCGTCAAAATCAATATACAGGCGCTTGCCTTCATCCGCTTTGTCAACAGTAAACGTTTTGCGATACCAACCGATACCACCGGGTAATGCCCCTCCTCCTGTTCCGGAAGGATTATCCTTACTGAACTCTCCCTCGATAGCCCAGTCATGTGGAAGATGGAGGATCCGCCATGCCGTGTCGTCATAATCGGGACGGGATGCCGCAGAGTCATCTCCCAGATGGAAAGTCCAGTCAGCGGTGAAGTCCTGTCGACGGTTATCAGTAACCCGTTCAGCGGAGGTGCAACCTCCCAATACCAAGAAGAGGAGCAAACAGGATATTGGTATTATTAATAGTTGTTTCATGATATTGACACACTCTGCCGCTTCCCATCATACTTCACCGTCACTCCCTTAGCCTTCGCGTCAAAAGGTTGCGGCTTATCCTTACTTACCTTTACAACGTTAAATGTACGTTCTTTCAGCATACCGGGAAATTCTCCTGCACGGTCACCAATAGTCAGAGTGCCTTCCGCATCATTGTAAGTAAACGGGATGGTGGCATACTGTCCTTTTTCGTAGTTGTAATTCACACCTTCATCCTCGTACAAAGTGAACTCACCATCTTTACCCGCATATACATATAGTGTGATTTCTTCCGCAGGCTTCTCATCACTATACTGCATTTCCGGTCCGTAAGGCACAATAGCCCCTTCGCGTACATAGAGCGGCATGCGTTCATAGGGAGCGTCCACTCTCAACTGTTGCCCACCGGCCATGTACTTACCGGTATAGAAATCATACCAACCGCAAGTTGCCGGGAAATAGACCTCCCGAGTGCGTGCACCATACTCATACACCGGAGCCGCCATCAACGCCGGACCGAACATAAACTGATCACTGATATTATTCACCTTTGTATCTGCCGTAAAGTCCATTACCAGCGGACGCATAATCGTATAATCATCAAAATAAGTCATCCCGGCCAATGAATAAATATAAGGCATCATCGTATAGCGCAACTTCGTATAATACACTATAGAACTATAAGCCGGATGTCCTTCGGGAGCTATATTCCATACCTCACGGAACGGATACTGTCCATGTGCACGGAACAACGGGCAGAATGCGCCAAACTGATACCAACGTGTATTCAATTCACGCCATTCCTTATAGTCCGCATTCTCTTTTCCGGTCTTATTGAATTCCTTTTGTCCGTCTTCATAGCGTTTTTCTACGCAGAATCCGCCAATGTCCATCGTCCAGTAAGGAATACCGCTGACTGCAAAATTCAGTCCGGCAGAAATCTGCGCCTTCATATCTTCCCAACGGGTAGCGATATCGCCACTCCATGTTGCGGTAGAATAACGTTGCAATCCGGCAAATCCCGAACGAGTCAGCAAGAATACACGTTTGTCATTGTCTACGGCACGTTGTCCGTCATAAATAGCCTCAGCATTCATCAACGCATACGCATTGAAATATTGGTCGGACGGACCGAGAGCAGTCGGACCACACAAAGCTTTCCGGTAAGCCAAATCCGTACAGTCGCGTACATTCGGTTCACTGGCATCCATCCACCAGGCATCAATTCCGAGGGGATAAAGATGATCTTCCATCTGTTTCCAGAACAGCTTCCGTGCACCCTCAGCATAAGCATCATAGAAAGAACCGATGTAGCCGGGACCAATCCAGTCACGAATGCTGTCTTTAACGGCCTGCTGATACATCCAGCCTTTTTCATCAAACTCTTTATAATGTTCCGTAGTCATATAGAATTTCGGCCAAACGGAAATCATCATCTTGGCATTCAGAGCATGAATAGAATCTACCATTCCTTTCGGATCAGGGAAACGAGCTTTGTCGAACTCATGACTCCCCCAGGCATTTTCCGGCCAGTAGCTCCAGTCGAGCACAATATTATCAATGGGAATCTGACGTTTACGGAATTCCTTCAAAGCATCCAGTATTTCTTCCTGCGTCTTATAACGTTCGCGGCTCTGCCAGTATCCCATCGCCCACTTCGGCATGATTTGTGATTTTCCGGTCAGAGCACGATATCCACTGATTACCTCGTCCATATCCTCGCCATAAACAAAATAATAATCGATTTCATTCTGCATTTCTCCCCACCACGACTGTTTGTTCTGTTCTTCAGCAGATACAGGAGACAATGCACGCAAACCGCAATAGGATACATATCCATCAGGAATCCATTCAATTTTCAATGGAACACGTTTACCGGCTTTCAAATCTACGGCAAACTTATAGCTGTTCGGATTCCAAGCCGTACGCCAACGTTCGGGAACCACCAGTTCACCATCAATATATACCTTCATATATCCTGCATAATAGAGGATAAAACGGAACCTACCACTCTCCATCGGCTCAATTTCTCCTTCATACGTCACCTGCGAACCCATGAAAGGAAATCCTTCTGGTAAGTTCACGACTTTCGACAAATCTTCCGATTTCAGATGTTCAAAATAAACAGAATCTTCCCGGCGTACCAGTGTCTCCGCTGTTGATTTCTGAGAGGGTACGTATGTTCCTGTCAAAGCACCTTCCTTACCCTCCTTATCATAGAGTTTGAAAACTGTGCTTAACTGTGCATAATCACGTGGATCGCCGAAACGGCAAAGCGAATAACTATCCCACAGAATACCGTAATTCTTATTGGAAACGATAAAAGGTACGGAAACCTTTGTATTATACTGGAAAAGTTCCTCGTTCTTACCTTTATAGTTGAATTCATCAGCCTGGTGTTGTCCCAGTCCATAGAATGCCTCATCATCGGGTGACTGGAATACCTGACGTACCGTATACGCCTTTGTTCCCTGCACTTCGATAGGCTTGAAACTCCTGCCTTTCTCATCTTCCGCCAAAATCAGGTTACCGGAAGCATCGGTAAAGCGTACTTCACCCGTGGCTTTGGATACAATGGCGCACACCTCTGAGGTTTTTACCGAAACGGCATCTTCACTTTCTTCCACGCTGAAGTCCGTCTTATCTTTTTGGGGAACTATAATCAGGCTTTCCGCCTTTGAAAAGTTTTTTTCGGGAGTGGCTGACACATGAATCAACTTCTCTCCCATTACTTCAACCTTCACCTTTCGCACATCCGTCGGTTGCTGTTGTTCGACATTTACAATAATGCCGTTACTCGTCTTCTCATACCCGCCTCCGGAGCATGCCATCAGCATCCATCCTGCGAGCAAACAAACTGAAGTGTTTTTCAATTTCATATCTTTGTTTTTAAAGTTATTTTCCCGAGTGTAAAAGTAGGAAATCATACAGTAAACAAGCCCTCCCGATGTTGAAAGGAAAGGGCTTATTTGATTTATAGAAATATCAGATGTTTCAACAATGGGTACTTTTTGTTATTTACCCTCCTTTTCCTGATATACAGAGGGTAAAACACCGAATTCATCCTTGAAATACTTACTGAAATATTTGGGGTTATTGAAGCCCACCTGATAGGCAACCTCCGACACATTCTGCTGGCTCTCGCGCAGAAGTTGTGCCGCACGTTTCAGTCGGATAATACGAATAAATTCTATCGGAGTTTTACCGGTAATCTGCAACAGCTTTTTATAGAGATGCACCCGGCTCATGCCCAGTTCATGACTCAATTCTTCCACAGATAAATCGGGACGGGCAATATGCGTCTCCACATACTTTATCGCATTCTCAATCAGCTTTTCGTCCATCGAAGTGATAACGATTTCACTCGGTTCGGGATCAATACGGGTGCGAAGTTTATTTTTGCTGCTCAAATCTATCAGTTTACGCATGCGCAAAATCAGTACCTCCATATTGAAAGGTTTCGTCACATAGTCATCCGCACCAATCGTCAGACCTTCCACCTTATTCTCTACGGATTGCTTGGCCGTAAGCAACACAAAAGGAATATTACTTGTACGCTTGTCAGCCTTCACCCAACGGCACAGTTCGTTCCCGTCCATTTCAGGCATCATCACATCACAAACGATGATATCCGGCATCAGTTCCGGTATCATCTGCCAGGCTATCTTTCCGTTTCCGGCAGATTCTATACGGAAATACAGACTCAACGTATAACGCATGAAAGAAACAAAATCTTCATTATCATCCACAATCAGTGCAAGTGGCTTCTTCCGTTCTTCCTCATTCAATTCTTCCACTGAAGCAAGTGCCACCGCATCCTCTTCTGCAGCTTCTTCCGAGAGTGGAGTCGCTACGTTCACCACCGAATGTTTCACCGGAATATCTACCACAAATACACTGCCCGTACCCACATTGTCGAACACGCGCACCACACCGCCATGCAGCGTAACGTAATCACGTACCAGGCTCAAACCGATACCACTCCCCGTACTGGGGTTACTATCACCTATACGCTCCGATTGATAGAAACGTTCGAATATACGTTCTTTATCAAAGTCGCTGATACCTACCCCCGTATCGGATACTTTGATTTCCAATGTTTCCGTAGTTCCTTTTATCAGTTCAAGAGAAACATCCACCCGCCCTCCATCCGGAGTAAACTTAAACGCATTAGAGAGCAGATTCATCACTATCTTACCTATTTTATCCTCATCGAACGACATATTCAACGATTCGATTGCCGAAAAAAAAGTGAGATGCACGTTTTTCTTTTCCGAAAGCATCAGGAATGAGTTGCATATAGAGTGAACATACGATACAACCTCCCCCTCCGAAAGATTCAAATGCAACCCTGCCACCTCATTTTTACGGAAATCAAGTAATTGGTTCACAAGATTCAGTAACCGCAATGCATTACGATGCATCAGTTTCAATTGCTCCTGCTTCCGTTCATCATGGGTTTCTTTCATCATTCCTTCCAACGGAGAAATGATCAACGTCAGCGGTGTACGCAGTTCATGGCTCACATTGGTAAAGAAACGGAATTTCATCTGATTGACTTCTTCATTCCGCTCTGCTTCACGTTCCATCTGTTGTATCCTGAACTTATTGCGTTCACGGCGCAGCACAGCATTGCGAGCCAGCAGCAATGTGCCTATCAATAACATAGCATACAGAACATACGCCCAGGGGGTCATCCAGAAAGGCGGTAGGATTACTATTTTAAGGCTTGACTCTTCTGTTCCGGCAAATCCATCACTATTGATTGCCTTCACTTTCAGCGTATAAGTACCGGGTGCCAAATTCGTATAAGTAACGCGGTGCATATCAGCCGCACCTGCCATCCAATCCTCATTAAATCCCTCCAGTTTATACAGATACTGGGTTTTCTCAGGCAAGACGTAATTATCCGATGCAAACAATACAGTGAAGACATTCTGTTTATAATCAAGTTTCACCTCTCTGGCTTTATTCAGCGACTCACGCAGCAAAACACGTCCACCATACTCCTTTCCAACCTCCACTTCTTCATTGAAAAGCTGGAAGCCGGTAAACATCACCTTGGGCAACGTCCGGTTATATTTGATATTCTCCGGTCTGAAAGTATTCAATCCATACATACCTCCCATTGCAATCTCACCCGAGGAAAGACGTTTAATGGAACGTTGATTGAACTCACAGCCCTGCAAACCGTC
>NZ_EQ973490.1:1944664-2011995 GCF_000158035.1 Bacteroides cellulosilyticus DSM 14838 | reverse complement strand
TATAATCTCCGTCTTTTGTATCGATAGAAGGAATTACATTCACTACACCATTGGCCGTAGTCACCCACATATTTTTATTATCATCTTCTACGATACCGGTAATAAATACCCTAGAATCGTTCTGCGAAAGAGGAACTACCTGTAAATGGTCGTTCTTCGGGTTATAGAGATTCAGTCCTTCACGTGTTCCCACCCATATCAATCCCCGGCTATCCTCATAGACCTGATTAATGCTCTGATTGGAAAAGCGGATACTTCCCGACTGGTTGCCTACCAGATTCGTTATTTTCCGGGTAATCAGATCCATTATGGATACCCCCGTAGAAGAAGTACCGATTATCAGACGATTATCACGACTCATACATAAAGAGGCTATATGATTGGAAATAATTCCGGAGTTACTTATCTTATAGGTGGTGAACTCACCTGTCCCCGGATTCAGACATTGTAAACCGCCTCCCAAGGTTCCAATCCAGATATTTCCGTTCTTATCTTCTGCCAATGACCAGACATTGTTATTAGCCAGCGAATTATCATCTCTCGGTCTGTTCCGGTAATGCACGAAGCGATTGCCGTCGAAACAATCCAATCCTTCCCAAAATGTCCCTATCCAGAGTTTGCCGTCCTTAGCTTGCAACAAACTTACAATGACATTCGAAGCAATAGAGTTTACTCCCGGTGAGTATGCATACAGTTTCTTTTCATCCGTCTTCGGATTCCAACGTATCAACCCGGCGTCATTGGTACCCAACCACAACGAACCGTCATTACTTTCTTCCAGACAGTTAATATCCCCCAAGTGGTTGATGCCGAACTTAAAAATGCCCTCATCATAATAAGCCACACTTTTCTTATAAGTACCTATCCACATCACACCGCCTTCATCTTCATAAAGCACATTGATGGTATTATTGGGCAAACCTCGTTCGTCATCCACATCATACGTAAGCGAGATAGTTTCACCAGTCGCCTTATTCCAGATATCGATGCCATCCTGGTCCTTTCCAAACCAAATACGTCCCTGCTTATCCTGAGCTACTGCTACGATATGAGCCTGACCTCTATCGCTGAAATTCCATTGTGAATGCCACTTCCTGTCAGACAAATCGTAAGCCCATACACCCGGGGCACCATATATCCATAAATCTTCATCCTTATCCACATACAGGAAGAAGATATCAGTACGCATTCCCATGTGCTCTGCAATATCTGTCAAAATCCATTTTACACGTACCGTCTCACGGTCGATACAGATTACGCGCCCGTTATCATATACCAACAGAATGCCATCCTTACATTCAGCCATGTCTATAATGACACCTTCGGGTATTCCTTTCTCACCGAAAGGCAGGGATACAGCATTCTTTTCACCGGGACGATAACAGTAGCACCCTTTCCCATCTATGGCAAACCAGGTATTCTTTTGCTTGTCGACAAATACATAGCGGGGTGTTCCGTCTATCCCTATATCCCACATCCGGGAACGAACATCACAGACAAAGCTCTCCGTATCCCAGTTATAAATGACATATCCGTTTTCTCCCGTCCGTATCCATAAACGTCCTTCACTGTCTTCCACTATCTTCTCAATATAGTTGTCAGGTAAAGACGCAGAACCATTGTCAGTGCTCCGGAATACCTTGAAACGATATCCGTCATAACGTGCCAGTCCGGCAGCGGTGCCGAACCACATAAAACCTCTTGAATCTTTATAAATGGCATTGATTTGGTTGCTGGGCATTCCGTCCTTAACCTCCAGATGTTTGAACATAAAGTCGTGTGAAAAGGCAGAAAAACATGCCACAACGACTGAAACGATAAGTAAAATCAATCTCTTCATAGTAGTAGATATAGGAATATCGTTAACATATTGCAAATGAAACAAAAAGGAATCGTAAAAACAAGGTTTTCAATGTGTTTTTTTATCATTTCATACCCCATCATTTGTTTCCCGGACAGAAAAGAAGGAAGTAACTTCCCTCACAGAAGCTACTTCCCAAAACCAATCAAAAAAAAACTGTATTAACAACAATCCCTGTATACACGAGGGGTATTTATGAAAACCTATTGCGGTGCATTGTCATAGACGGATTGCAATGTATAAGATGCATCTTCTGTAAAGATGGCCTTTTTCATCACTTCTACTATTTCCGCTGCATTATTCAGATAATCACCGGTAGCATGATTAAACAAGCCTGATTCTTCCTTTCCACTACCTGTACCGCCATTATCCCAATAAACAGGAGCCAATCCGTATTCTTTCGCTGCTTTACATACATATTCCAGATAGTACTTGCGGAAAGATTCCGCACGGTCAGTCGTCCGGCTTACACATCCCATTTCACCAATATATACCGGAATGCCCTTATCTATATACGTTGTCTTCAAACTATTGAATACATCTTTCACATTGTCTTCGTCTCCCCAGTTAGCTTTCTTATCGGCAGCGCCGGTATGCCCCCACTCCGAATACTTTGCATCCAGTGTATATTCATTCGGATCATAGAAATGAACAGATACCATCAGACGATTCTGAACTTTATCAGTCGGCAGTTTGAAGTTGCTCACCGTAAGTGCCACATTGGTACAATACCCCGGCACACCCAGGAAACGATTGCTATTACCACCACCTACAGCACGTACCGCATCTACAAACACCTGATTCCAGTCGTTCAATATTGAATATTGTTTTCCACCATCATTACGGTTGTCGCCCCAGCCCCAACCGCCATCATGAATTTCATTCATCGACTCGAATGCCAGGAAGTTGCCCTTATCCTTAAAACGTTCGGCTATCTGTGTCCATACAGCTTTCAATTCTGTTTTAATTGCGGTATTTTTAGTTTCATCCTGAGCAGCATCTTTAATGCTAAGCCAGTATTCACTATCAGCTCCATCGTGATGAATATTGACAATAGCATTCAGTCCGGCATTTTCTGCATATCCTACTACCTCGGCAACACGATCCATCCAGGCTTTCTCTATTTCATAACCGGGGGCGTCTCCAATATGTCCCATCCATGTAACAGGAATACGTACGGTAGTAATACCCGCAGCAGCCAATTTATCAAATAAAGCCTGTGTCGTCTTTTGATTCCCCCAGGCCGTTTCATTGGCCACACCACTATTATGCGCATCCAACTGATTACCCAGATTCCAACCCAATCCCAGACTTTTAGCTACAGTCCAGGGATCTTCACCTGCTATTTCATTCGAGCTTATCTCACCTCCCGCCAACTGCTTCACGGTCACAGTTGTTGCCGGCAAGTCACCCAAAATAAAAGTAATGGTACCGGTACGTTCTTTTCCGGTATTGGCAGCGATAATAAAAGTCTTCGTTTTATCCACCATAGCGCGCGTTTCTGTTTTCTCGGTAATCCAGCTATCATTAATAGTTATAGTTGGTTCACCGTTAGTCATCACTTTCACAGTGATAATACCACCCGCTGCCGATATGTCTTCAAACAAGACAGTCTCCAGATCCAGACCTTCGGTAGCTGTTTGAATGACATTGAATGTCTCTGTCAGGTTACCACCTTTCACAGTAATAACAGATGTACGATTATCGGTAGTTGAATTGGATTTTACATCTATCGTATATTTAAAGACCGTAGCAGAAGCTGAAACTGTCGGAGTCACTACGCACCAATCCTGGTTACTGGTAACTTCCAACGTCACATTCGATTTCACAGAGAGTGTGTTTGTACCTCCGGCTTTGGAAAAACTCATTCCATTCGCCAGAATGTTTTCGGAAATTGTTATTTCCGATGTTACAGGATCATTGTCATCACTGGAACATGCGGCAGCGAAAGCAGAGAGAGCAATCGTCAACAGCAACAGATAAGCTTTAATTTTATTCATGACCATTATGTTTTTCGTTCTCAAATATTAGGTTATGGATAGAAATCCGTGTTGGCAAAGATAGGGCAAAGCAACCACACAAAGCGTTTAGGATGTTATATGGAAGGGTATAATTTGTTATTACCCCTGGACGAAAGGTTTCCAATAGGCGACATATCATTTATCGCCTTTCCCCCGGGTTCCTGCTACAAAACGGGTAGACTTGTGATATACCACCACTTATTCCATCCAAGCGTAGGACCAACACTCTGTGTAAAATGTTTCCAAAAATAAGAAGTATGCAATAAATGCATATTATTCAGGGGGATTGTGCGTTATTGAGTATTTCATAGCTATTTAATTTAAGTAACGTCGAACTATTACTCAAATGCACTGAGAAACATAAATACTGCTTAAAAGAAGTAGAATTCATTGGGATATTCTTTCAACTATTTCAGATGCGATCTTCGATAAGTTTGCTTCTGAGTTATATCCGCGTTTTCTGTCTATTATAACTACAGGAATATCAAAGATTTGATCGCCTTTATCTTCCCACATGAAATTGTTGTATGCGGATATTCCTGCAAATACAATTATTTTAGGTTTAATATTATCTCTAACCAAGGTTCTTACAGGCTTTACGATATCTTTCCATTCGTTTATTCCCAATTCTTTTTTAAGTCGTGAGAGTTGATTCAAGTTATCAGTAGCCAACGGACATACATTCATAAACATTATTTCTTTCCCGAATGTATCATACCATTCTGGCTTTTCGCCTTTCACAAATTCACCTTTACCTAAACCGAAGGCAACCTTGCAAATGATTTTAAGCATATTTTCAACGAAACCATTCCCCCGCTTTATTTTCAGCTCATACCATGAGCTTCCTTCGCAATAATTACTTTTGGTAAACCAGTCCAGTGCAATCGTTTTACCATCCGAACGATAAACAAGTCTACTTAAAGGATATGCACTCTCATCCCGGTAGAGATTACTATCCCCTGTCAATATCCGAAATGGAACCTTATTATCATTGTTTCGATAATTAGTTTCATTATAAAGCCCTGGTCCCGGATTTATTCCCATAAACAATATTTCCGGTTGATAGATAACAGGACCGTTTACAGTAATAACCCCTTTCCAATCTGCAAATCTACCGTTCTGATGCCCTTCCTTTAACTTTTCTATTATTGAACTAAATTGGTTTTGGTACTCGATAAAGCTACTCACTGTTGCATCCAAACTATTTTCCATAATATGTATATTATTGGGGTTAATGGAACAAAGATATGGAATAGTTGTCCCCTATTATAATTTTATCTGATTTATTTTCATACCCAAACTTCCATAACCGATTTTTCACAGTTGACTATCAAAGTATTACAAATAATCAATTTGCTGTTTACAAGAAGTTAAGAGTTTGTCGACAGGAAGTTAACTTCTTGTTGACAAACTCTTAACTTCTTGCAGGCAGCAAATAAAAGAGTTCTCTATTACTTTACAAATAGTACTTTGTATAAAATACAAAGAGGTTGTTTCTTGAATATATCATTTTATTCAGCAAACCAAACAATATATAAACTTTTGTCTTAATTTTCTTTCTTCTCGCTAACATACAGGTCGCATAAAAAAAGCGTAACAGCCTCCTTTGAGCATGAATGAGTTAATATTCATGCAACATTTTACACGTTTATGGAAGCAAAGTGCATCGGAGAACTGCACGATATTAATACCGTACGTGAAGGATATATACATCGGACGCGAAGGATATTAAGCTCCTTCACGCAGGAAGTTAATGTCGTGCGCGAAGGACATATATATCGTTCATGCAGGAAGTGGAATTCTGCCATAGTCAAGCGCGAATTGATGGAAGGAAACGGGTAAAACCGGAAGAAAACAGTCTATTTCAACTGTTGCGTATTTTATATAGTTCTGTTAATTAACAGCATACAAGTTTTTGTTCGCTTGTTTTCTTGGTAGTTGTCAGTTGGTTACAAATACGGAATTCTAAGCGTAGTTTAAAATACAAAATGATATGCTAAACAACAGCATCTTTAATAATATTACTCTTTGAAATGAATAGGGAGCGGGAAAAGTATCTTCGCCTTCCCCACTCCCTATTCATATATATTCCCAACTCTGGAATGTATCACATCCTCTCCTCTATTACCATTGAGGAACAGCAAAAAGCTTATGGAACGTAAATTTCACTTCCATAGAAGTGCTGAAACCAAGCTCCTTGATTACATCTCCATCAGGTGTGCCGAAAGCACAACCCGCATTCTTGGTTGCCCCATAACAGTTCCAAAGTTCCAAACGATACTTGGAGCCATCATTGGTATCAAGCACTTTTGTCGCATCAAACGTTACCTCTGAACCATCAAGATAGAGATTATCCAACACAGCATGCGTACCAGGGAAGAAACCGTAAAGATCTGCCACTTCAATGAAGGTCATAATGGAACCAGCTGCACAACCAGTACCTTCATACTTGATGTCGAACTGCGGAGCAACAAGACTATATTGGAAATTTTCATATTTCACTTCTAATGTACCTCCGGCATTATACCCCCATGTACCTGCACCATCCCAATTAGGAATGGTAACTAAATTTGGGGTATATACACCTTTCCCATTGCCATCAGTAAAGACTGTGCAAGTTATTTCCAGTCTATTACTGAAGTGGAGTGCCGATTCGGAAGCCAGATTCTGCGAATTACTGAAAGCGCTGTTCAACACTTTGCCGTCTGCCGCACCTTTACCATAAATGTTGAATAACTCGACACGATAATTACCTTTACCCTCAATATCTCCATAGAAAAAATTATTGGCGTTGAACTGAATAGCATTACCATCGCACTTCATCTCATCAATACGTACGAAAGCGTTAGGATATCTGGTCAGCAAGTCTGGGAAATCAAGGGTAAATACCATAGCATCGCCGCATGAGCCTTCATATGTAAAAGTATGCTGACCAGCCAACTCAGTCGGAGCCAAACGCCCGACTTCGGTTCCCCAAGTACCACTCTCATCAGAACCTGCACAAAGCAATGTAACAGGAATCTTGGTATCGGCTTCCGCCTTGCGCTGACTGTAATAATTGACCGAGTAAGCATAACCGTCTTTATTGGGAAGGGCAATCTGCAAACCGTCACTCGTCAGAGACAGGATATTCAGCTTACCACTCTTTACCGCCACCCAAGTATTGGCACAAAGTACATTGATATCAATGTCAATCACTTTCTTCGCCTCATCAATGGTATATTTACCGGTTTCATCAGTAGCCACACCGTCATCAGTCAAACGATGGATATTGACAGTTCCGTCTTCGAGAAACTCCATGTAACCATAATCAACTCCATAAGTATAACCAATCCAGCCATTCTCAGTGCCCATTTCCCAATGAATTTCTTTTCCGATATTGGGCTGTCCGTTAGATACTATAGCCCAGTCGTACGTTTCGCCCCACTGCGTGAACGGACCTTCGAATACATGTTGTTCACCATCCTGACCATTGTCAATATACCATTTACCATAAAGCAACGAGCGATCGAACGGAACATTCTTGGCGGTAGAAACGGCACGAATAGCCAAAGCTTGATAGACAGGAGTGGTGGCACGAGTAGCAAGAGCACTATTGAAGTGATAGCTCATGGCAAACTGAGTATCAGAAACATTGATGGAACCGGAAAGATAGCAGCCTTCCACACCAACACCGGTAGTAGTGCCCTGTGTGCGCGAACCTGCGGCAGGCATAAAGATAGAGTTTCCGTTAGGACCGGTGAACTTATAGCCGGCAACACCTTCCACTTCCACCCACTCTCTGGTACAGAGTGCAAAGAGTTCTTCAAACTCAGCAATGGTAGGCATGGTCACTTTACCTTCAAATGCTTTATAGGCAAGGTCATTAGCTGTTTTGTAGATATCGGCAGAAGCATAACTTGCAGGATCGATACTGGTATTGAAACCTGTCTTATCGCCAAAGCCGAACAGACCACCAATTTCCGTTTCTGAGGTAGCACCTAAATTGTACTTTGCCCATTTAGTAGAAAGCCCAAGGTCAACAAGGTCATTATCAAGATCAAACGTATGCCCAGTTGTAGTGAATGACTTTTCTTCACCATAGACCATACCTGCACCGAGATCAAGATAAGCCACATAATAATAAGTAGTATTGGCCAACAAGCCTTCCACATCTACCGTATAGCTTTCCTTAGGAACGGTAGCAATACGTACACCGGCACGCACATTTTCCGTACCTTCTATACCCGACACAATGATACCACCTTCCGCATCCGCAGGAAAGCCAATAAGCGAACCAGACAAAGTAACCTTGTTAGCACCTATCTGGGTAGCATCGCCGGTAGTAGCACGAGCATTAGTCAGTACAAGGCTCTTTACTTCACCTTTATAAGTTACTTTGCCTTGTAAAGTGACATAAGCCTGATAATAGATGGTTTGATCTAAGCCACCGGACACGGTGGCTGCGAATTCTTCACCGCCTGTAGCAACAACTCTCTCAGTAAGCGCATCGGAGGCTGTACCATAATTAAAGCCAGTGACATAAGCGCTTGAGGCTTGGCTTTTAAGCCCCGATACGGTTCCATGCAATATTGCCGATGTGGCAGTCACATCTGCCGAACCGGTCACCACGGAGGAGTCGGTCAGAAGGGCTGTAGTGTTAATCGCATAGTCATCATCACTACATGAAGCCAGTCCTAACGTAAGCCCCATGGCAAGTGACAGAATACCTAAATATATCTTTGTCTTCATATACTAAATTCTTTAATGTGTGGTTATTCAATAGTCATTGAGATCACTTCAATCTGCACATCCGGTTGTCCGTCTTCTGTTACGGCCACTGTGGCAAGCCCTTTGTTCTGAATACCGATACAGATGCAACTACTTCCGTCATAAGTCACGGTAGCGCCAGTAGTGTTGGTTACGGTAACTACTTGAGTAGCCCCCACGGTAGTGTCAAAAGACGCAGCATGTTCCAACTGGTAGCAAGCATCTTCCCAGGAATTTCCGATATTGTTGTCCATAATGACCGTTTTAGGTTTCGCGCCATCATTCCAAGTGATGCCACTCAACACCTTATACTGGATCTTCAAGGTCTGATTCTTTTTCAGTTTCACTTTCGTGATGTCAATGGGCCATTCCACATCACCTCCCCACGGATTGTAGAGTTGCAAGCGCAGACGGTCTGCATTTCCATCACCGAAGATAATCTGTACTTTACTGTTATCAACCTTAATTTCGGTGGGTCCTTCCGTCCCGCCGCTAATCTTCTTATAGAGCAGATTAGCTACAAGATAAGAATTCACCACGCCATTCTCATCTTTTGATTCGGGAACACCAATGACCAGTGTCTCACCAGCCTCCATACCAAGTACCGTAAATTCCTTGCCTGTAACAGCAACCGTACGCTGATCACTGGAAGCGGTAAGGAGGGTGATTTCGCTATCGAAGGTTATTACACCCTTTGCAACGCTTACCTTACCACTGGCTTCACCGAATTCATAATTATAAGAGCCATCGGAAGCCTTACTTAGGATAAGTTCAAAATCTTCCACCTCATCACCGACAGCAGGAGCCCATGAGTCGTTGTACACACCTCCCGTTACACTTTCCCATTTCTGTACGTTAGGAGAACCGTTCCACCACAACCAATCGTAAGGTGCTTCGGTATCAAGGTTAAATGTCATCTGATTACCGACATAAGTCACACCGTTGATTTCGGTCGTGAAGAGGTCATCAAGAAGATTATCGAATGTGGGAAGCACAGGGGCTACTTTCTCAATCTCTCCACTATCTTCTTTGGGAATGCATTCACCCTTGGTTTCAATCACTTCTTCAGAAACAAAGTTCCATACAATATACCAGTTACCTTCGGAATTGGTACGTTTAGTTACTAATTGCAATATATACGGAGTAAGTTCTATTATCTGTATATCTTGCGTGTAGTTAGCACACATATCATCGGCATTCACGTTGTGCATGGAGTAGCAATCGGTGAACGAGATGGTAGGTTTAGTCTTTTCAGTAAGGTTCATATTGAACTTGCCTTTCATGTTTGCACCTGTGCTTGAGCCTTTTTCTCCGGATTCACCACGATACATAGTAGCCACACAGCCGTTGACGGCATCCATGCTGAAAGTCATATATGAGTCCATGTAAGGATCTGTTGCAGGGATAAGCCAGCTTTGAAAACCCGGATCCCAGTTGGGTTTCCAATTTCCGGTGCCGAAGACGATGTCTTTGTAAACTCCGTTATCCACATCATCCTGAGTATAGCCGGCACCGTCACCATCAGGATCGTAAGGAGACAAATACATCACAGGTCCCGAACACTGACCGATACCATAGTTTGCATCGCAAGGATACCATTTCTTACTAACCCCTTCAGCCAATGTCTCAGCATCAGGCAGAGCATCACCCGACTTAAAGTTCTTATCGGACAGCAGGAACCATTTCTCATCTTCCAGCAACGAGAAATCGTTTTGTGCTAAACTGAAAGTATAGGGTTCACCATACACGACACCACCGGGCGTCTCTACGCCGAAAGTCAGCTCATACGAACCTGCGAAAGGCAATTCAATGGCAAGTTCACTTTCTTGCGAACGTCCCTGAGGAGTAACCCACAACGGAGTACAACCAGTGATATTTGATTTGAGGCGTACTTGATTTCCTGCGATAGTCACAGTGTAGGCAATACCTTCCGCCAAGTCATCGGATACATAGGTCTTCTTACCCATATCATACTCATCGGGTGAACAGGCCGACAACATCAGCACCAAGCCTGCAATGAGCGAATATATATAATGATTCAATTTCATATCTTATTATTTTTAATGTTTTTCCTTGATAAACCTAAGCCTTCATGGATTTACCAACCGGCATTTTGAGTAAGCACATTACCCGAAAGGGTGATTTGTGTATTAGGAATCTGCATCAAACCTTTCTTCGAAGTGAAGTTACTTTCGGAGAACGAAGTGGTTGCTTCATTTCCGCCATTTGTCACCTTGGCACCATTTTGTGCAGCAGTAATGATACGTGCAGCGTATGCACCATCCTTCTCATAACGCATCAGGTCCCAATAGTGAATACCCTCGAAAGCCAGTTCAATAGCACGTTCTTTACGGATGTTTTCAATACTGTAAGCCAGTGTTTCACCGGGATATACACGCTGGTGAACCTGATTCAATCCGTCGGCATTGCCATTGAGCTCGGAATGCATCAGCAATACATCAGCATAGCGCATGATAGTGTAATCTTGATAGTAAGTAACATTCTGATGCTGTTCACCCAACTTAAATCCTACTTCCTGACGTGTACCATCGGCAAAACACATCGGCGCATACTTGCGGGTATAATAACCGGTATATTCATACGAATCGGTAATGTCAGCATCAAAACCGGCCTCACTACAACTCCATACACAAGCGCTGAAACGGGGATCATTCTTATATTGCTCCACGAAAGTGGGAGTCACCGGACAAGCACCCCAGCCGCTGGCAATGCATACGCTCGTAGCATTCCTGTTACGTGGTCCCAAATAGACCGAGAACGTATTACCATCACCATTACCGTTATAGTCATGAGTAGTATTCATCTTCAAGTTGAGCACTATTTCCCTTGAGAGTTTGCCTTGTCCGGCTTTCCAAGCGGAGCCGTCATACCACTTGCCGGCGTATGTCGTATTCCAGGCATAAGTGTCGCCACTCGAAGCATCAGTAGTACAAGCAGGCATCCAGAAGTCGGCATAGTTTTTCTCCAGTTCATATTTTCCATTCTGCACCACATCGTTGATAGCAGCCACTGCCTCAGCCTTGGTGCATGAAGGATGTTCGGCACCGTAGTAACCGGTATGGTAAAGATAGGCACGAGCCATCAATGCCTCTGCCGCATATTTGGTGATGCGACCATCGTTAGTATCGTTATTATCCAAGGGATAAGCATCGGCAGGAATATGTTCGATGGCATATTTAAAGTCTTCGAAAATGAGCTGATAAACATCACTTGCCGGAGAACGGGGAATATTCTCTTCGGAAGGAGCGGTAAGCAAAGGAACATCTCCAAACATACGTACAAGATCGAAGTAAAGAATACCGCGAATGGCATGTGCTTCTCCCATCACTCGTCCTTGTGCCTTGATGTCCCCTGCCCAGTCGATATTTTCTTCCTGGACAATGAGCTGATTACAACGAAATATAGCTTTATAATAGTTCTGCCAATCCACATTAAAGATATCATTGTATGAAGGAGCGATCCCCAGATTGAACTGGTCAATCACATTGTTGTTTTTAGCATCAGAAAGGCCAAGACCTGCAAAAGCCTGTTCGGAAGCAAACTCCGCCAGCAAATACATACCTACTCCTTCATCTGAAATAGTACGTTGCCATCCATCATAACAACCCACTAAAGCCATTTCTGCGGATTCCAAATTACTGTAAGCCGTTTCAGTGTTCAAATCCTTTTTTGATGAAGTGTCAAAGAAGTCTTCACACGACGTGAAAGCTAAAGCTGACACAACGAGCGCGCTCGTTAATAATATATGTTTTGTATTCATATTACTTTTCTTTTTCATGATTTAAAACGCAAGATTAATACCTACAATGAAGGTACGGGGGTGTGGATAGTAACCCATATCTACTCCCGACACCCATGTCTGGTTGGTCGTACCGTCTGAGTTCTGCTTGTTACCGTCTGTACCGTTGTATGAACCGATTTCAGGATCCATACCATCATACTTAGTCAGTGTGAAGAGATTCTGAGCCTGCACATAGAGGCGCAATTTAGACAGCCCCTTCCAGGAGATGAGACGTTTGAAGTCATAACCCAGAGTAATATTCTGCAAACGGATGTAGTCACCATCCTGCAAATAGAGATCAGAGAATTGCCAGTTACCTACATCACCATAGGTTACACGGGGAATCCGATTACTGGTACCTTCACCCGTCCAGCGATTCAGTATCTGACGACTGTAATTGGACTGTGAGGAGTTTGGGTCACGATAAGATTGAGCTATCTGGAAACCAGCGGCACCGGTAGCGTTCAGACTAAGATCGAAACCTTTATAACCCAAGTTAATATTGAAACCGAATGTGTATTTAGGAAGTCCGTTACCCAAGTCTACTTTATCCTTGGCATCGATGACACCATCATGATTCACATCTACATACTTCACATCGCCGGGTTGTACACTGCTTTGGTACACACCGTTTCCGGCAGCGATCCAATCATTAATTTCCTGTTTGTTCTGAAAAATACCGGCTGTTTTGAAGCCCCAGAAGTAACCTATAGCATGACCATTCTCAGCACGGTAGAACTCTTCCGCATTACTATAGATTTGATTGGTAGCACCATGAATAATACCATCTTCGGTAGGGATACTTCCCACTTCGTTGTGGTTGTATGCAAAGTTGGCACCTACGCTATAAGTGAAATCCTTCCCTATTTGGTCATTCCAGGAGAGCCCCAGTTCGACACCTTGGTTTTTCACATCACCACCGTTGATAATAGGGCCACTGGTACCTGCCGTTGCCAATACGGGAGCTTGTACCAACCAGTCCTTGGTATTCTTGATATAACCATCGGCAGTAAGTGCGAGATGCCCATTCAGGAAACGGGCATCGATACCCACATTATATTGTTCAGAGGTCTCCCATTTCACTTTTTCATTGGCCAAACGGCTGGTATAAGAACCCGTAACCCAGGCATCCTGACCTCCACCGGAACCAAAGTTATAATTGGTATTCGTGGTGGACACAGGAGCAAGATATTGATAGCAGTTGATATTGGCATTACCTACCTGCCCCCAACTGACACGTATCTTTAAGAAATCGAACCAGGATTTCACCGATTCCATGAACTTCTCTTCGGAGATAGTCCATCCGGCAGATACTGAAGGAAAATATCCCCAGCGGTTACCTTTGGCAAACTTCGATGAGCCATCGGCACGCATGGTGGCATTCACCATATAACGTTCTTTCCATGTCCAACCCAAACGAGCGAAATATGACATACCACGGGTAGAGTCGTAAGGAGAACCTTTCACAGTCTTATTTTCCGTACCGTTGGTATTTACCAGATAAGCATGATCCCAATCATCGAATCCGGGGATAAGGCCAGTATTGGAGCCTTCGGTATTACTACCATCATAGGTAGATAATTCACTACCTATCAAGGCATTGATATGATGTTCAGTAGCAATATTGAAATCGTAAGAGAGAGTATTGGTCCACACCATCGACAGACCGTGACCATGACTTTGATTCACTTTGCTCACGGTGTTGGCCGTTTGCGGGGTAAACTGATACTTCGGTGTATAGGCACGGTATTCGGAAGCGCCGTAGCTGATACCGTAGACCGTTTTAAATCTCAAGTTTTTGATGGGTTCAATCTGCACATATACGTTGGCATCGAGTGAACCATTCTTACTGTTGTTATAGCGATTCACCATCATGTTTCCATAAGGATTACCATCGTTTACATTCCAGTCGGAGTTTACCGTAGAATTGTAGTTGCCATCAGCATCATAAACGGGAATAATAGGAGATGCGGAGAAAGCACTGCGCAGGTTGTTATTCCAGATGTTTCCCGTACCCATGCCTCGTGTGTCTTTCCAGACAAAACCCACATGTTCGCCCACAGTCACCAGTCCGTTCCACATCTTATGTTCAGAGTTGACGCGGAAGTTATACCTTTTATAATAAGAGACATCTGAGCCACCAATCAGGCCATCCTGACCAGTGTAGCCACCTGAAATAGCATAAGTAGAAGTTTTGGAACCACCTGTGAACGAGAGGTTGTGGCTGGTAGTTAATCCGCCATCTTCAATAGCTTGGTCAATCCAGTCAGTATCATATATATTCCCCCTGGCATCATGTATGGAGCTAAGCGAAGCCCAATCCACCGGCGACATGCCTGAATTGAGACGGGCTTCATCCATAATACTCATATACTCTGAAGCATTGAGCATACTGTATTTGCGACCTATCGTCTGCCAACCGGCAAAACCATCATAGCTGATTCTGCAAGTACCTTCCTTACCACTTTTAGTAGTAACCAACACTACACCATTGGCAGCCTGCGCACCATAAATAGCAGCCGAAGCTGCATCTTTCAATACATCGATACTTTCAATATCAGCAGGATTCAAAGTAGAAATATCACCACCCACACCATCGATAAGATAGAGAGGCTGAGAATTACCCACCGTACCCAATCCACGAATGGTTACACTCATGCTGGCACCCGGCTGTCCGGAAGTAGAGACAATGTTCACACCGGGTGTTTGTCCCTGCAAAGCAGAGAGAGGGTTCGTCGTGTTCAGTTTAGCAATGTTTTCACCCTTCACCTGAACCGTAGCACCGGTTACCAGCTTCTTCTTCTGAACGCCATAACCTACCACGACTACTTCATCCAGCATTTCGGTATCTTCTTTTAATGAAACATTGATAACCGAAGAATCACCTACTTTAAATTCCTGAGATTTGTAGCCGATATAAGAGAATACCAGCGTTTGCCCGGTTTGGGCTGTTACGGAATATTTACCGTCCATATCGGTTATTCCACCGGTGGAAGTCTCTTTCACCTGGACGCTGACACCAATCAACAGCTCATTGTCCGTGGCAGATGTCACAACTCCCGAAATGGTTTTGCTTTGAGAAGGGATAGCCTGAAGACTACTGATTGCAGGTACCAGAAGTAGTAGTACCAATGCAACACGGCATAAATGCAAATTTATGCACTTTTCAAAGAATGTCTTTCTCATTGTACATTGTTTAATGGTTAATATCAAAGATTTTATTGTGTTCTTTTTCGTTTACAAAAGAAACCACGACAAATGTATGGAATGAAGTTGAAAGACTTTGAAAAGAATGTTATGAAGAGGAGACAAATTGGTTAATCCTCGCTCCTGAAATGTTACTAATAAAGGTACAATTTGTTTTTATCCCCCTCACAGAGGTACTGTGAAGGGGATAATGACTTACAGATTCACCACGAAATTACGTATCTGACACCCGGTTCTCTCACCTTTGGCTATACGCAAACGCAAGGTATGCCGACCGGAAACCAGTTCTGTTTCCAGCATATACACCCATGGAATATATAAGTTCCGGCTCCAATCAGTAAATGTATCCAGCTTCTTGAACGGAGCGCTATCCACACTGTATTCCAGCACACAGGCTTGCGGACCGGCTGCGCAGAAGATACCTACAGCGCGTCCTTCAAAAGAGAATGAAAGACTGGCTCCGGCACGATCAGCCACCAACATGGGAACATGTACGAAACCTTTACGGGTATTCCCTTTCACTGTAGGCGTCCAGTCATCCACCACTTTCCAACCATTCAGTTGCTTGGCAGAACGGATATCCGCAAATACACCTTTATCATAAGAATAGGAAGCTATCGGTTTTTCCGGCACCTCATGTGCCCGGACGGTTTTCTTTACCACGTCGCCACTCCATTCAAGGTCGAAGAGACGGTTAATAGCGGCAGCATAATATGTATGACCATTCCAAGCAGGATGTGTGCCACCAAATTCTTTCCAATCAAACTCACCATCGCGCATACGCTGCGCCACTTCTTCCGCCAGATTGATAGAGGAAACATAATAATGATTGGCTACACTTTCATGATTCATAATAACCTGGGGTTGTATACCCTTGTCCAACAAAGGTATGAATGGATCGTAAATAAAGTGAAGCATGACAATATCCATTTCCGGACTGACAGTACGGGCATGACGAATAATACCCTCCATACCGCGCGTCTGCCGGATATAATCGAATCCGTTTGTATCATCATTTACCGCTGCCTCAACAAATAATAGATCAGGCATTCCTTTCTGCAACACATCATTTTCAAAACGGAAAGCATGAGGAGTGCTTCCGGTAGAAGGTATTCCGGCATCAATGAACGTAAATTCAGTTTCCGGGAAACGCTGTTTCAAATCTTCCTGTATCATATTCCGCCAACCACGCATTTCGGTAATGGAACCACCCAGAAAAGCGACACAACCTTTTTTCTCTTTTGCAAACTTCAGATAAGAGTTAGTAAGGCTACCACGTTGATGGATCACTTGTTTCTTCTGATAATCCGGTTGGTTACGGATTATAAAATCAACAACCGGTTCAGCATTATCTAAACTATGGGGATGATGATCGCAACCGGGTTTCAATATGATTTCGACATTACCTCCCAAAGCACGATAACGTTCAGCAGCAATCTTCATGTGCTTTTCATACGGCACAATCTTGTCACTATCACCACAAACGCCCATCACTGGAATACCGGCAGCCGCTAATGGAGCCAGGTTATCAATCGGATTTCCTTTGAAATCTTTGGCATTTTCTTCAGTCAATCCCCATTCTGCAAAGAAGCCTTTCCAGAAATCACGTTCCCAGTTCTCGGAGAAATAGAGCATATCGCATACAGGAGCGTCCACATAGATACAGGCCACTTTATCAGGATTATTTGCCGCCCAGTTAAATGCGAATAATCCGCCACGACTGAAGCCTTCTAACGTCACTTTGGGAGAAAGACGATAATATCTGCGCATGACTTCATAGAAATCAGTGCCCAGACGTTGCGCACGCGGACTTCCATAAAGATGAGTCAAATCATAATACACCACATGAAAACCTTTTTCCAACAAAGCCTTATCTACCGAAGGGAAAGCTCCGAAAAATGCAGGACGCCATATCCAGGGACGCCCTTCCGCTACCTTGCGGGGGGCAACAACGATAGCGCGGCGTGCATTACAAATAAAATCATAACGATCGAACCCTTCCCATTGCGACTTCTTACCGGGGAAAGGTTGATCAGTGACAATTGCAGGCGCCTCATTACCGGTCAGTGTACGATAAAGTTCACCGGCAATCAATGCAGCTCCTTGTTCATTGGGGTGGATACCATCTGTATAGTAATCAGGATATGGCTTCAGCAGTGCATAAAGATCCACAACGGGCAGATGACGTTTCTTCGCTACACTGCGTATTACAGGAATAATACCGTTTGTAATTACGCTATCGTTAATACCAAAATTCCGTTTTACGGCAGGAACAGGCAGACAAAGATATATCTTAGGTTTGGAAGGCAATTCCTGAAGAATATCCAGCATTTCCGTCAAATCCTTCTTAAAATCTTTTCCATAACGCCAATTCCAGGGTTTACTGTCATTCGTTCCCAATTTAATGGTAACGATATCCGGCTGAAATGCCAAAAGATCACGAAACTTCTGTTCGTGCATATAAGGATGATCTCCCTTATTCAACAATACACGGGCACTAATTCCGAAATTGCGGACATCGTACCCTTCACCCAAAAGCTGGGAAAGCAACCCCGGATAACTGTTCTGAAACTGATTTTTAATTCCTGAGCCATAAGTGATACTGTTTCCAACACAGGCAATCTTTACAGGTTTCTTTTCTTGTGCCACTGCCCACAGACTGAACAAGCACAAAAAAAGTAAAAGAGTGTTTTTCTTTTTCATAATATCTATATTAAATATACTCCATAGCATTTTTGACCGACACAAAGATACATTTTATTTTAAAACCAAAGTCTAATGATTAGTCACTTAAAGGTTATCAACACTCTCGTATACGTATTTAGTTTGGATAAAATCTCCATCCTCGCTCCATAAATAGATAATATCTTCAAAGAAAGTCCCAGCCCAATACCATGACCTGAATATTCCCTTGTATTGGTTGCACGATAGAATGCCTGGAAAATAAGCTGTATTTCATCTTCGGGAATGCCAATACCTTTGTCTTCTATTTCCAAAATAGTGCTCCCTTCCTTAGGATACAGCCGCACAGCTACAGGTTGTTCACCGGAATATTTACAGGCATTGTTCAGTATATTACGGATTGCTATTTTCAGCAAATGCAGATTAGCCCTTACCACTGGCAGGCTCTCTTTCTGAAATGTATTACTGAACTGCATCCGCTCATTCTCGGCACACAGTATGATCAGAAGTTCTGCCAGGTCCACATCTTCCATATTATTCTTCAGAAGTTCTTCATCCTGATGCGAAAGGAAAAGGAGGGATTTTATCAACAAGCTGATTCTTTTGCTTTCATCCGAAATACGGTTCAAAGCCTTGATATATTCTTGTGGCGAACGTTCTTTCAGCAAGCTGATTTCACACTCTCCCTGAATGGCCGTCAGCGGATTATTAAGTTCATGGGAAGCACTGCTTACGAAAGATTTCTCGGACTTGAAAGCCGCGTCTATGCGGTCGAGCATACCATTGATAGAAGTGATCAGATCGTCCAGTTCGTCATGGTTACCGGCTGTCTTAATCCTGATATTCAGATTATTCCCCCGGATGCGCCGCAGCTCTTTCAAAATACGCTTCACCGGTGCCAACATTCGATTGGCATAAAACCTTCCAATGAAATAAACCGATATGGAACTGAAAATGAACAAAAGAAGTATCAGGATAAGCACATGATTCTGTATCTCTGTTCCATAGTTGTTCCGGGCAAGTATCAGAACTATAAAATTACCTTCATTATCCGGGTAATACAATGCCGCACCCACCTCTTTTTTATAACGAAATGAAACCGGCTCTTCCATGAATAGTCGCTTCTGCTGCTCTTTGTTCAGATACTTATCAAGTGTATCTTTCACAGTCTCCATGCTATCGGTATTCAGTAAAATTTCCTTAGCCTGGGGAAGAAGCCCTTCGTATTCCTGACGGATAATTTCATAACTGCTCTCGTCTACTTCATCCTTTTCCCAATGTTTCTGGGCAGTAAGATAGGCTTTATCTGCCAGGTAAGAATCGTACAGCCTATTGATATAGTTATAAATGAAAAAATAGAAAACAACCATGATACAGGTAAGCATACATATCGTGATACCCGTATAGAACAACGCTATTTTACTTCCTATCTTCACTACGATTCTCCGTTTAATGAGATTCCATAATATAGCCCAAACCTACCACCGTATGGATAAGTTTGTTTTCATAATCTTTATCAATCTTAGTACGCAGGTAGTTCACATACACATCTACTACATTGGTATTCGTATCAAAATTCTTATCCCATACATGTTTCAGGAGATTCACCCGAGAGAGCACAACACCCTGGTTATTCATGAAGTGCTCTAAAAGTCGGTATTCTTTTACCGTCAGTTCCATTTCATGGTCACCACGACGGGCACGCCTGGTATTGCAATCGAGGATAAGGTCACCACAAACAAGCTCCGAAGTTCTTTTCTCCTTGCTCCTGCGCAGCAAAGCGGTGATACGCGCTTCCAACTCCTGAAAGCTGAAAGGCTTCACCAAATAATCATCGGCACCTGCGTAGAGTCCTTTTACAATATCATCTGTTGTACCCAAGGCCGTAAGCATAATGACGGGGGAATCGTATCCATAGAGTTGGCGGTACTGCCTGCATAGGTCCAGTCCGTTCATCTTGGGCATGATTATATCCAGAACAAGTAAGTCAAAAGGTTCGTCCTGAGCCAGCTGCCAACCATCCGCACCATTATAAGCTACAGAAACCGTATGCCCGAATTCCTGCAATCCCCGTTCTATGAAAGAGGCTATATTGACTTCATCTTCTACCAACAGTATCTTTGCCATAGTTTTTAAAACTTAAAGAAAGCACAAATATACGTTTTATAGTTTTTTCTGCTTCAATCTACCGTCTTTATCATATAACATTTTACCATAAACGATCTCGACAATCAACGGGAAAACAAACAAAGCGAAGAAAGTAGCCCCGATCAGACCTCCGATAATAACAATGGCCAGCGGTCGCTGCGATTCGGAACCGATTCCATGACTCAGCGCCGCAGGCATCAGGCCGATAGCCGCCATTGCAGCCGTCATCAGCACGGGCCGAACCCTGGAACGCACACTGGTTTTTACAGCATCGGGCAACGCCAACCTCGCCTGCAGATTGTGTTTGATATCGGATATCATAATCACTCCATTTTGGATACAGATACCAAAAAGAGCAATGAACCCGATACCGGCAGAGATCGAAAAATTAAAGCGGGTTATGAGCAAGGCAGCAATACCACCCACAGCGGCAAAAGGTACATTCAGCAATACCAAACCTGCATCCCGTGCATTGGAAAACAGGATGAAAAGAATAATAAAGATGATGATAATGCTGACAGGAACCACCTGCGCCAAACGTTGAGTAGCACGTTGCTGGTTTTCAAAATCTCCGGTCCACTTCAAAGTATATCCCTCGGGCAAATGCACTGCCGCATTCACTTTCTTCTGAGCCTCAGCAACGGCAGTTCCCATATCTCTACCCCGGACCGAGAATTTCACGGCACAGAAACGGGCATGATTATCACGAAAGATAAGTAAGGGGCCGGTGATAGTCTTTATCTCCGACAGTTCCTTAATCGGCACCATCGTACCATCCATAGCGGGTACCAGTATTTTTCCTATCTCATCTTCGTTGCATCTGAATTCCTCTTTATAACGCACCATGATATTGAACTTCTTCTCATCTTCGTAAAGCAAGGAAGCCGACTTACCTCCAATCGCCATTTCGATAATGGACTGTACATCTTCCTTAGCCACTCCATAGCGTGCGAGCTTATTCTCATCCAGTTCTATGCGCAATTCCGGCTGTCCGATATTTCGTATTACCCCCAAATCTTCGATGCCATCCACGGTTCCCAATATTTTATAAATATCTACGGCTTTTTTCTCGGACTCATACAGATCTTTACCGAAGACTTTCACAGCTATAGAACCCTTTACACCGGAAGCTGCTTCTTCCACATTATCCGTAATCGGCTGGGAGAAGTTAAAGTCTATACCCGGGTAAATCTCCAGTTCATGTTGCATTTTGTCAATCAATTCCAGTTTGGTAAAGCCGCTTTCCCAGTCCTTTTCCGGATAAATATCTACGTGAAACTCGATATTATAAAATCCGGTGGCATCGGTTCCGTCATTGGGGCGTCCGGTCTGAGACATCACCTGTTTCACTTCAGAAAAGCTTCTTAACTTCGCCCGCATCTTGTTTGCCAGATTGACGGACTCATCCAAAGCTATACTTTGCGGTAAAGTGGCACGGATATAAATAGAGCCTTCATTCAACTGGGGAAGGAATTCCGTTCCGAGGAAAGAAAATGCATACAACCCCACCACTGCCACAAGCGTAGCAATCGTAATCGTCACCTTGCGATAAGCATAGCAGACATCAAACAAGGCGGATGATTTCTCATTAACAAAGCGGAGGAACCTGTTATTCTTTTCGCGCACATTCTTCTTTAACAGCATGGCTGAAAGTACGGGTACCAGAGTCAAGGTGAACACCAATGCCCCCAACAAAGCAAAGCCCAGCGTAAAAGCAAGCGGTGAAAACATCTTCCCCTCTACTTTCTGGAAAGAGAAAATAGGAATCAGCGCCGTAATGATAATCAGTTTGGAGAAAAAAACCGCTTTCGCCTTATCTTTGGCAGCATTACGGATCAATCCCATCTTTGACATGACATTGAATGCCGGCATTCCCACTTCACGCGCTTTCTTGTCAAGAACTACAAAGATACCCTCGACCATCACCACCGCACCGTCTATAATAATACCGAAATCAATGGCTCCCATGGACAACAAATTGGCGGACATACCCATTATACGCAGGCAAATGAAAGCAAATAATAATGCTAATGGAATGACCACTGCCACCACCACGGTAGTCCGCCAATCCGCCATAAATATCAACACAATGAAAGTCACAAACAGGATGCCTTCTATCAGGTTGCGTGTCACTGTGCTCACAGCCAGATCTACCAAGTTCTCACGATCATAGAAAGGTACGATCTGTACATCCGATGGCAGCACTTCTTTATTGATATAGGCTATTTTTTCTTTCAGGGCTTTAATCACTTCACCGGGATTCTCCCCCTTACGCATCACGACAATGCCTTGCACGACATCATCTTCATCCATTCGGCCTACTTGTCCGAGGCGGGGTAAACAGGACTCGTGCACATCTGCCAGGTGTTTCACCAGAATAGGAGTACCTTTCACATTTTTCACAACGATATTTCCAATTTCCTCCACATCGTTAATCAGTCCGATACCCCGGACAACATAGGCTTGGGAGCTTTTTGTGATCACATCACCACCGACATTGATATTACTTTTCTCTATGGCTTCAAACAACTCCAGAGAGGAAATATCGTAATTCCTCAATTGGTTGGGATTCACACTGACCTCAAAGGTTTTCACCTCTCCACCGAAACTTACAATATCGGCCACACCGGATACGGAACGTAAATTCCGCTCAATCACCCAGTCCTGAATGGTCTTCAGTTCACGAACCGATTTCTTCTCACTTCTCAACGTATAGCGGAAGATTTCTCCCGTAGGACCATACAAAGGCTGTACTTCCGGAGTAACGCCTTCCGGCAAATCAGCATCATTCAATAGATTATAGACCTGTTGACGGGCTGTAAAATCGTCTACATGATCTTCAAACATTACATTCACCACCGATAGTCCGAACAAGGTGGTAGAGCGTATGTCCGTCTTCTTTTGTACGGAGTTCATTGCTATTTCAATAGGGATAGTAATGAACTTCTCCATCTCCTCGGCGCTCCGCCCGGGCCATTGGGTAATAATAGTTACTTTGGTGTTGGTTACATCCGGAAAGGCATCTATCGGAGTATGCTTGAAAGAGACAATTCCTGCAATAACCGCAAGTACCGTAAAAAAGAATATGAAGAATTTATTCTTCAAAGAGAAAGCTATGATGTTGTCTATGAACTTATGCATATCAAATTCTTTATCTGTTAATCAGCATTCAATGCGTTATATACCAGCAATGTGTTTCTATTCAAGATACGGTCGCCCTCCTGCAAGCCGGACTGTATGTAGCACCGGTTCCTTAACTGTTTATACACTTCCACTTCCTTTACTTGCAGCTTGCCGTCTTCGCTTGCCGTCACTACATAATTTTTTCCATTCTCAAAGATCAAGGCATGTAAATCAATGCAGGGCATCGTATCATCCGTTGATTCGCATTGTACATATATATTGGTAAACATGCCGGGTTTCAACAGATAATCTTCATTACGAAGTTTAATTCTCACGCTCATGGTTTTACTTTCTTCATCGAGGATGTGGTAGACCTTATCAATACTCCCTGCAAACTCTCTGCCGGGATAGGCCAATGCCGTGATACGGACAGGAGCACCTTCTTTTACTTTGCGGATATCACTCTCATATACATCGCCCATAATCCAGACATTATCCAGACCGGATACCGTGAATAGTTCTTCACCCTGGTCGGAGCGTATCTGCATATCTTTATTCACATGCTTCTCCACCACAAAGCCCGTTATCGGTGATTTAATCTCATATCTGGATTCATCGGACAGATTATAGATGGAATAGACTTCCTTCAGGCGTCTTTCCTCCGTCACGGCACTCACCAATTCCTGACGGGCCTGCAATGTGTCGCGGGCCGAAGCCATGCCGGCATTGTACATATCTTGCGCAACATCCCAGTTACGGCGGGTTACGGCCACTTGTTGTTCCGCATCCTTCAGCTGTTTCTCATATTCCGCCACTTCACCACTCTTGACCACAGCAAGCACTTCCCCTTTATGTACGTAGTCTCCCACCTCGGCATTCACAGCAATCACCCGCCCACCGAACATTGGAAAAACCTGTACCACTTGCTCCTGATTAAACGTCACACGACCGTTCAGTGTCAACTCGTCGATTAAAATACGTGTATGTACGGTATCTATACTGACAACTTGCATCAAACTATCTGTCAGACACATCTCCGGAGATACTGAAGTTTCATTATTATCTTTTGTCGAGCAACTGCTCAAGAATAGTACTGCACCTATAAAAACCTGTAAAATCCTGTTCATATCCATTGCTTAGTAATTAAATATATTTCGTCCTACTACCGTATTCAAGTTCTCCATGGCCAGAAAAACATCTTTCCGGGTCTCATACAATTGCAAACTCGTTTCCTTATAACTCTCGTAATAATCGACCAATTCCAACATACTGATATTACGCTTACGGAAATTCTCGTTCACCCCTTCAATCAACCGGTTGAAGTTCTTTTCCAAGTCATCGTCTGCTGATTGATAAAGTTCCATAGCCTTTTCCAGACGGGAATACGCCACATACAGTTCCGAGTTTGCCCTGTTCTCTGTGTATTCTTTCTCTTTCAGGCTCTTTTCTATTTCCAGTTTGGCTGACTTGATATTACCCTGATTCCGATTGAAAATAGGAACGGAGAAGCTAAGACCTACTGCAAAATAATTGTTGATGAAGTTTCCTGCACGGTCGTAAATCCCCTGAATAGCAAACTCCGGAGCGGCCAATGAACGCTGTAACTTCAAATTCGCCTTGGAAGCCTCAAGTATAGAGAAGGCCAACCGTTGGTCGGGGCGGGAAGGTAACAAGGAATCCAGATCAGCAAGTGACAGACTGGACAAATCCAACCGGCTCAGCATCGTTTCATCCAGAAGTATTTCTATCTCCTGAGCGACCGGCAAGTTTAATAACATCTTCAGATTCCCCCTCTTCGATACCAATTCATTTACTGCATCATTCTTCTCCTTTTTCAGTGATAACAGTAATGCCTGCATACGGGATAATTCCAACAATGAAATATTCCCTTTCTCTGCCATATTCTTGTAGAATAGCAGCAGTTCCTCTAAAGAAGTGATCTCTTTATCATAAATCTGCACGGACTTGGTCAGGAAATACATTTCGACACAGGTTTCCTTCAACTCACTGTTTAAGGTGCGTGCTACTTCCTCAAATTGCAATAAAGCGGATTGGTGATTAATCTTTTCCAGACGTATTCGTTTGTTGCGTTGTCCGGCCAGATTGATGGCTTGTTCTATCTGCACTCCGGACTCTCCTTCTTTCCCCAAATCAAAATATTTACCGTTCAGGCGGTTATAAATATTCTGCTCCAATGTGATAACGGGGTTATCAAATAATTTGGCCTGCACCACTTGTGCCTGTGCCATGTCTACATTGTAATATTCGACAACCAGTAAAAGATTGTGGGTACGGAAAAGTTCCTCCGCCTCCTTCATCGTCAACTTTAACGGATTCGATTGCGCCCACAGGCTGCATGAAAAAATAAGAAAAAGGGTAAATGTAATCTGCCTCATCATTGTTTTATCAATTTTGAGGCAAAAGTACAACTCCTTAAAAATTAAGGCTTCCGGAACGGATTATAATAAACTTATACGAGATTAGAAAATGATTAGAAATCACTTATGGAAGGATAGAACGGTGTGCACCCATCTTTTCATAAGGCAGCGTAAACCAGAAAGTAGAACCTTTCCCCAACTCAGACAGTACTCCGATCTCGCCTTTGAGTTCCTTCACGATATTCTGTGAAATAGCCAGTCCAAGTCCGGTTCCTTGTTTGAAGGAATCGAGCTTTACAAAACGGTTGAATATATCCGCCACTTTTTCAGGAGGGATACCGGTACCGGTATCTGTCACAAAGAAGCGTATATAACCATCTTTGGGTTCTTCATACCCAAACGTGATACTCCCTGTATTTGTAAACTTCATGGCATTGCTGATGAAATTATTCAGTACCTGAGTAATTCTACGCTGGTCAGTATATAAAAGAAGATCCGGCATAGGCATCACTGCACATATAGCGACATTCGCATTCGGTTGTCTCATTCTGGCAGCCTGCTCTATTTCAGATAACATCTTATTTACGTCTATATTTGCATAGACATATTCCAGTGTACCGGCTTCTATCTTTGATAAATCCAGGATGTCATTGATCAGTTGCAATAATATATCATTGTTCTTACTAATGATACTGAGGTATTCTATCCGTTCTTCTTCCGATACATCTTCAGCCAGTATACTCGAGAAACCAACTATTGCATTGAGCGGAGTACGTATTTCATGGCTCATATTAGCCAGGAAAGCTGATTTTATACGATTGGACTCTTCAGCCTCTTCCTTAGCCAGGCGCAGTTTACGTTCCAGAATCTTCTGGTCTGTAATATCCCAAGCCGTATAGAGAATCCATTTACGTCCATCGGAGAATGAAACTATATTATTATTCTGGAAAGTAAACCGTTCCTCGTTCTTATTCGTAAAGAAACGCCTGGTACCAAATTGGGCAATTCCCGTTCTTACCAATTCTTCATCTTCTTTCCTGATCATCGTTGCAGCCTCAGGCATTATATCGAAATCAGTTCTTCCAATCGCCTCCTTAGCCGGATATTCAAAGAGTTCTTCAGCCTTTTTATTTATAAAAGTATAGCGCATATCATTATCGACATCTTTCACCTTGGCTGCAATAGGAAGGTTATCGAGAATATTTTCAAGCAAATGCAGATGCTCTTGCCACTCCGTTGCTCTCACTTTCTTGATACGCTTGTGCATAAAGTAAAATAGCAGCAGGACAATAGCAGTACCCAATACAATTACAACATAAATAATATTCTTCTGAATAAAACTGGGCGGAACATCACAATAAACCGCATTTTTAGGAAAGTTATCTAATGGAACTCCCTTGTCAAGCAATGTCTGGTAGTTAAGATAGGTATTGGGCGTACCGGCAACAACCGTTTTCGCCTCGTATGTACCATCCTTCTTCAGTGCACTTCTAATTTCACCGATAACAGTACTTTCCACATCGGAACTGCCTATATAATGCCCACCGGCAAATAAAGCATGAACCCTTGTGAACTGGTCAGACAACGAGAATACCGGCTTTTTAACTATACCGGAAATATAAGAATGCATTCTCTCATCAGGATAATATTTCTCAGACAGATTCTGACTGGCTACATTCACCCATGAACAGTAGATAATACCTGTCTCTTTACCACACTCACTAATAATGCGGAGCATTGTTTCTGTATTTGTCTGAGGATAAGTAATAAATTCCATATCTAAATCAGAAAAGTACTGCTGATGTATATCTTCTGCTTTTTTCCGAATTAGAGAACAGATAAATCTGTCATCCGATAACAAGACAACCTTTTTCATTTCAGGAGTAATCTCCTTCATCAATTCTATGGTTTCTTTAATGCAGACAGGAATATTTATGGCAGTCACATTATACCGTTCCAGCATTTCCGGTGTAGCGATAATCTGGTCTTCAGGTATATATTCACCATTATAATACTTATTTATATCAGCCGACGTATGCGGCATCGAGTGGCAAATAATTGTAGGTACCCCTTTCCAGATAGTATCAAAAAGCGGTTTGCAAACGTACCATCCCGGATCGCCTACAAATATGACGGCTTGGGGAGGAACAGAATATTTATCCTTTAGATAATCAACCTTCTGATTTATTTCCTGTTGATTATTGAAATGCCATGTTGTGAGAGTCTCCGAATATACCTTCACCGAATTTTCTTCATTGAATGCCTTTTCTACAGTTTCAAGCAGATCATAAGCCCATTTCTCACGAAAAGTGGAAGAACTGATAAGAACAATATACTCTTGATCTTTCGTATCAGCCATCGCCTTGGGCGCCAGAAATAAACAAGCGAAAATAGCAACCGCAAGTATTCGAAATGTCAAAGGGAGATACAGAAGTGTATTCTGATTTGGCATATTGGGTAAATATTAAAATATAAAATGGCAAAAGCTTCTCAACTATCCTTTGCAAAGTTAGGAAAAAATAAATGCCTAAGAAATATCCAATGACAAATTTGCATATTACGTTCATCTTTTTGCTATTTATATTCTTCTTAAGTAGTAATTTACAGTATAGATAGGATTACAGAACCGATATAATTAACTCAGAAAAAACAAATAACAACTATAATTCTATTGGAATTTCCACAACACGATATGGAAATCTTTCACGTATCACTTTTGCTTCATCCCATTCAAGATTCTCATAGATTCGCTGATAAACTTCAAACGAATAATTATTCCTTAATTCGTGAATTACTTGCATTATAGTACTTACAATAAAAATATATTCCGCATAGGTTGAATTACCATGAATATGATATTTAATGCAATAATCAGGCATAACCAGAATCTTGTGCAGGATAAAATCTTTAAAATCATCAAATTGTACTTTGGTACCATTAAAAAATATCTCACCGGTAGCAGTAGTATACAAATCATGAACATGTTTTGGTATATTTGATGTTTTTTGCAATTTCTGCCATCCCTCTGCTTCAGCGAAATAGCGACTGGTTACCAACGGAAATACCAAATACGTATAATACTTATCATCATACTCTCGTACGGACGGTAACACTGCATATTGTATTCGATAAGCTTGCAATTCTGCAAGACACTTTTTAATTCTGTTTACATAGTTCATTTTTATATCCCGATGAATATAAAGAATACAAGGCTCAGACTTTGTATCTTCCAATGTATTTTGATCCCATCTACGAAAATATTCCTTCAAGCTATCAAATGAAATTTGCTCGCCATTATAAGTCCCACACCTCCCAAAATGTTTAACAAAAACAACAGGGCCCGCATCGACAAGCTTATTCTTATTTTCAGCAATCCATAAAGTAGCCCTACGCCGATTTTCGCTATTCATCCGTTCGAAACATACTGCTTCAGGAAGTTGTAAGAGATGAGTATAGTTTATATTTCTACTGAGGATTATCTCATTTATACATTTATAATCAATCAGATTTATTCGAGACAGCCCTAAAGAGAAAACAGACAGGAATATTGCAGATACTAACATCCACCTGAAACTTATTCCATTAAACAAGCGCCTAATAGTAAGCCAGGTATGTAGGAAAAGTACAAAAATAACAAGAAGCAAAACATACTTATAATCCGAAAAAGTACGTATAACATAAATTCCTCCGCCCATCGTCCCCCCAATAAGTAATGCAAACACATATGCCAAACGCGAAAACCAACTAAGGAAATAAGAATTCATGCTACGTTGATCATTAATAACTGCCCGCATTTGCGATGCATATTTCCCCAGCTTTCGAAGAGGAATCTCAAACCAACAGACAAAACAAAGGGATTGCCCCAATACAGTAGCAATATATGCCAAAATAAAGTTACAGAAATGCACAGTGGCATTCGATAGTACCAAGACATCGTAATCTTCTGTCATGAAAAAAAGGATACGTAAAGCTTCACGACATACATATAGAAAAGCATAGAAACAACAGGCAAACAATAATCCGACAAAAATGCCCATTAAAAGCCTGCCACGCGATATGGCAGGTAAAAAAGAATAAGCATGCAGATATTTGTTCCTCAATGTCATATCACATAAATAACAATCACTATATTCTTTGGTTAGAAATATATGTTCATGACCAAAAAATTAGTAACTTTACAAAGTTAATGATTATCAATCATAATATCAGGATATTGCACTAAAATATTCACTTATAAAAGAAAACACATAAAACGTATCGAGAGATTATTATTCCTTTAGAGTACGATACTAATTCTTACTTAACCTATTTTCAGGAACCAGGGCTTGCTATTTTAATGAAGAATGCCCACAATGTGGTAAAACATATTCAGAACAAACCATCTCATGAGTTTTGATCACTATTTGCCCTATATCATCTATTACGAGGAACCTGTATCTATCATCTTGAACGTCGATCCAGTCGTTGATAAACATTTCGACATTTTGTTGTTCGCCATTCTCTGCAAGTATAGTTATTTGTGTAGGCAATTGTTCAGAATTAAGCAGCCGCTTTGCCTATCTGCTTCGATGGCCTTGCGCACAGCTTCTTTGTCCGAACAGTCTATTATTTGTTGCGTCCTTACCCAAGACGGGGATGTAAACCCTTAATGCCTGCCAACTCGAAACGTTTGATCCAATTGTTGACACTTTGGGCGGTCATGTCTGTCTGTTCCCCTACTACAACAGAACTCAAACTCTCTGATTTGAGTAATATTACACGGCAGCGCATTCGAAAACAATGGCTTTCACCAGTACGGAAGCACAGCAGTTGTTCGCCCTGTTCGGATTCGGTCAATTTGATCTACATTCGCTTCCACTTTTTGTCTAACGCGAAGATAACGCAATATAATTATAAATATCTACTTATAACATGGCAATAGCTTCTCAACTATCCTTTGCAAAGTTAGGAAAAAAAATCTGACCACCTCTCCTAAATGTACGGAGCAAGCGCGGTTCAGATACGGCTTATGTCATAGCATAGCTATCCGAAACAAATACTATATCAGTTCTATTATTCGAACATACAACTTAAAATACCAATTTATTTAATCAACTTATGTTTGTCCGGTTCATCAGAGTAGATTATAGCCTCCCCAAAATGAACTTCTGCATCCTGACGTGGGTTTAACCATTTGAAACTGATTTGATGAAATCCCTTCGGTAATTGATATCTATGAAATAAATCGGGACGACGTGCATTGAAGGATACAGGAAGATAAGCCTTCTCCATCATTTTACCATCCAAATACATTTCTACCTGAGCTACATAATTCACATCCTGGCAGCTTACATAACCTCTTTGTACAAATCCGACACCTTCAAACTGAAATGAAATAGGATCTTTCAGCACTGTATTGATTACTTTCTTCTCAACAGGAAAATGGTTTTCAAAGGATTTCTCATACCGTACAGCTACCGGATTTTGTGTCCGGATAATCACTACATCCTGCTCTATTTTACCTCCTTCCTGCTCTATTATTTTCAGAGCATGTTTTAGGCTCAAATCACACAATTTATTTAAAGAAACATCCGTGTATGCAAAAGGACGGTTTACTACCTCATAAAGGCTTTCACGCCAGATTTCAGGGATGTTGGAATATCCAATCATTGTACCCAAAACTCCTGCCGCAGTCGATGCATTACAATCAGCATCCTGTCCACAACGCGAAGCAATATCAATTGTCTGAAAAAAATCCTTTTTTCCATATAGTAAACCAATCGTTACATAGGCGCTATTAACTTTTGCATCAATATTGAACGGTGTGAACACCCCATCCGGACATCCAACTTCTGAAGTCCATTTCTTTTCACATTCAAACCATGTTTGTTTCCAGTCATCAGGATATTTTTTATGCCATTCTATCACATCCTTTATACATTGGTAAAAATCACTTTTAACAGGAACTGTTTTCAATGCTTTTTCCACGATTTGTTCTATATCATCTGAGACGAAAGCCATGGCAAAGAGAGCACCTACATAAACTCCGCCATACCATCCATCACCATAAGTAAAGATGTGACCTATCTTATCAGAAAATGCCGACGCACTATTAGGCATTCCGGGAGACATTAATCCAGCAAAATCAGCTTCAATCTGATAGTCAATATCATCAGCATGCGGATTATTGATCCAATGTCCTGACATAGGAGGCATAATACCTTGCTGAATATTATAACGGGCAACCTGATTGGCATGCCATAGCGGAAATTCCGCGTTAGCTAAAGTCACAGCAAAGGAATCAGCAGGTGCTTCAAAGCCCAATTGTTCCAAAACTTCTACAAACACGATATCCATATACAAATCATCATATAATCCGGGAAAATTGTCATAGTACCACTTCACCCGGTCCTTTGACCAAAGAATGGGAGTATAATCCTGAATCATTGTACCATTAAATAAGAATTCTATAGGACCTCCATAAGTACAACCAATAGTTTTACCAGCCCAACCACCTTTTATCTTATCTGCTAACTGTTCTTTAGCCAAACTAACTTGTTCAGCACCTCCTTTTTGAGCTTTCGCATAAGTAACAAGAGGCAGAGTTAGCGCAAAAGCAAAAAGTGAGAAGTAACATATTGCTACAATATTTTTCATAATATTAATTTATTATATTCTGAAATGTGAAAATCATCCCGATCTAATCTTTCAATTCTCTAATGAAGGAGGAGAATTTCTCAAAGATGCTCCCCAATTCCTATTAGCTTTTTCTCCCATAACTAAAATCAGTTTTGCACCATTAATGATATCGTTATGGTGAAACCATGGCTTGTTCCATTCTATTCCATTCAAGGATGCAGACTGAATATATTTATTCTTTTCTGAGAAATTCCGGACATCAATTTCAAAGATATTCCCATTGCTCAGTTTCATTTTTATATTTTCAAATAACGGACTTCCTATATTATAAACAGGCAATCCTGGAGTAACCGGATAAAAGCCCATGGCAGAAAAGACAACAAAAGCAGACATTCCGCCTCCATCTTCATCACCTGGCATCCCCATCAAGTCATTTCTGAACCACTGCCTCAGCAATTCACGTATCCTCTTCTGAGTTTTCCATGGTTGACCAGCATAATTATACAAATAAGGAATATGCAAAGCCGGTTCGTTAGCCATAGAAAACTGTCCGACATTACCTGTCTGATCGGGGAGCTGAGAATAAAAAGCATACTTGCTTTTACCCAAAGGTTCACGAAATGTCTGATCCAAATTAGCGACAAATCGATCTGCTCCTCCCATCAATGAAATTAAATCTGCCGGATTATGGGGGACATCCCATCTATAAATCCATGCATTATTCTCATCATAAAACTCTCTTGCTCCCAATCCCCCGGAAAAAGTATAATCAAAAGGATAGATAAAATTTCCATTTATATCTTTAGGATGGAAAAACATTGTCTCAGGATTATACAGATTCCGATAATTATAGGACTGCTTCAAGAAATAAGAATAATCCGCATCTTTTCCTAACTCTTTAGCAATCTGCGACAAGCACCAATCATCAAAACAAGTCCCTAAAGTTACTGCCACAGATTGCCGTTTTTCCCAAGAATCAACTTCTTCCACATATTCTTTTTCTCCGTGGCGCAATGCCGAATAATATCCATTAGTACGATAGAAGAGATCCAGTTCAGTATTAGGCGTCCTCTTCCAAGGTAACAATGATTTTTCCGTCAAAGCCTTTTTGCAAGCGTCATAAGCAACTTCAAGATCAAAACCACATAATCCTTTACAATAAGCATCCCACACAGAAGCAACGATATGATTACCATTCATCCGATGACTGTCTCCCGTTACCTCCGGAAAAGTCGGCATCCACCCTTCTTTAGTCTGTTGGGCCATACGCATATAGGATTGGATCATTTCTATTTCCATATCAGACTCTATCAATACACGCAACGGATGTGTTGCACGATAAGTATCCCACGCCCAATCATCGGTATAAAAAGAAATTCCTTGATCAGCATGAACCGTATTATCCATGGCACTATAATAAAATCCATCCTCCGAAATATTAATCATTCGCTCATAAGTTCTGTATAAAGAGGTATAAAAAAGAATTTTATTATCTTCATCAGGGCTATTTACTTCTATTTTACCTAAAACTTCATTCCATTTGCTTCTCCCAATCTCAGCTATTACATTCACATCATAAGTATCAATCTCTCTTCTAAGATTCCGTTTGGCCTGTTCAGTACTGATAAACGAGACTCCATATCTAAGATTCATTTGTCCGGTTGCAAACTCCAGAACCAAAGCTTGATCGATACCTTCCACCGAGTTTTTACTATAATCCACAGTCCTATCAATCAAAGCACCCAAACTTTTTACAGGAGACTGCGATTCCAAATAAAGATATACTTTAACTTCACTTTCACCAATACATTGATAACCCGATATCGTACTTTCGTCTACTTGTTCCAGTTTTCCTTTCCGGGTGTTCACCACTATATAATTCAGTTCATCATTAGCAGATGTCAAATTATAGATCCCGGACTGATGAGATAAAGAGTAATCAACATTTACATCCTCTTCATCCAGGAATACAGAATAACGATAAGGAGTAATACTTTCATTATCATAAGTATATTTTTTCACAGGAACTGATACTGGAGACTTCCCATTCACCGGACTAATATTAAAAGCTGAATTGCCTCTGTGACTGGTTACAATTACAGGTAATCCTTCTATCTGATCCGAGGTAAAATCATCTCGTTCCGGATATATCCGAAGCATACTGTTGGGTAAATGTACTGTCGGATACGTAGGTACCAGTATATGACTGATATTGCCCAAATACGGATTTACATAATCAACCGGAGTTTTACCAACATCGCTTTTTGTACAAGAGAAGCAAGATAATATGGTGCATAATATCAAACTTATAGTTATATGTAATTTCATGATAGTGCAGATTATTATTTAACAAAAAATTCTACTCCCGATCAGTCATCTCAAAAACTAACATTCCACCATTCATTATCTGCTGATAAGTGATAAAATTTTCATTTACTTCTTTATCATTGAACTTAATGGATTTTACGTACTTATTTTTATCAGATAACTTATCTGCCCGTACTGTAAAAGTCTTATCATCGGACAATTTTATATTGATTTCCAGAACCTGGGGCGCCCCCAAAATATATTCACCACTAACAGGATTTACAGGATAGAAGCCCATAGCACTGAAAATATACCACGCAGACATTTGTCCACAATCATCATTTCCACATAAACCGTCCGGATAAGGTTGATAAAAGCGCTCGAAGACATCTCTCACTAAAGCCTCTGTAGATCCTTTTTTACCAGCAAGCCGATATAAATATATGATGTGGTGGCTGGGTTCATTTCCCTGCGAATATTGTCCGATGAGTCCTGTTACATCTCCAACAAATCCTTTAACCTCGGCTGTGTGATCAAGGAAAAATAAAGAATCCAGTTTAGTCACGAAAGCTTCATTGCCTCCCACCCTATTGATAAGTTCTTCGACGTCATGCTGTACGTGCCAGGTATATTGCCAAGCATTTCCTTCAGTATAGTCTCCTCCTGCCGTACCAGCATGTGATAAGGCGAACCTATCAAAAGGAGTTCTCCATCGACCGTCAGAATCTTTTCCTCTCACCAACTTGTTTTCTTCATCAAAAAGATTTTTCCAATATCCGGAGCGTTTAATAAAAAAATTATAGTCTTCTGTCTTGCCTAATTTGGCAGCCAATTGTGCAGCACAATAATCATCGTAGCAATTTTCCAGAGTTCTCGATACCGATTCTTCGGATATTATATCAAACGGAAAATATCCATACTTATCATAGATATTCCACTCAGACTTATGGTGTGGTATTAATAATGATTTTTTCACTTCTGCATAAGCTTGTTCCTGATCAATACCTGGAAACCCTTTCAGACATGCCTCTACAACAGGAGGAATCCCATGATTACCAATCATACAGTGGTTTTCTTTTCCCCACAGAGCCCATATCGGCAAAAATCCATGAGCATTAGCATGCAATAACATTGTATTAACCATATCACTCACCAATTCCGGAGTCAAGATTGTATAAAGAGGATGGGCAGCCCGATAAGTATCCCAAAGAGAAAAAGTAGAATAGTATTTGCCAAAGGGAGAAATCGAAACACTATCCTCAGAATTTCTATATTGTCCGTCAACATCTGCTATGTTATTCGGTTGAATCATCAAATGATACATAGAGGTATAAAAACTAACTTTCTGATCAGTAGTTCCCTTGATCTGTACACGTGACAAATAATTCTCCCATTTCTTTCCTGCTTCCAACTTTACCTGATCAAAGTTCCAATGATCCAGTTCTGAACGAAGATTTTCCTCTGCTCCCTCGATACTAACTGTAGAGATACCCACTTTCACCAATAATTGACTTTGCTTTTTTCCGTTAGTTTCAAAACGATAAACACACGAAGGTGCCCTATGAGACTCTTTCACCAACTTCCGTTCTTCAGAAATAAAAGGCTTATCAAATTTGATTACGAAAAACAAACGGCGTTCCACCCAGTGTCTAACCTGCATTTCTCCTGTAATCGTATAATGATCCGGTGTTTTAATATCCGCATAAATAACTCTGTTGTCATATTGCTGTTCAGAACTGACACAACCACTCTGAAAGTCAATATATAGCCCGGGATTTTCTTCATTGAATAAGTAACGATGCATTGCTACATGAGGAGTACAGGTCAATTCTACTTTCACCTGATTATCGACCAGATCTACAGCATAATACCCAGGATAAGCCACTTCTGTTTTCTTATCAAAAAAACTTTTATAATTCTCTCTGCATTGTCCGGCAAAAGGCATCATCAATATATCACCGGAATCCGGTATTCCCGTACCATTCAGACGTGTTTGAGAAAATCCCCACATCAGAGAATCTTCATAATTATACCCACTGCAATACTCCCAGGCAAAATTTCCGGTCTGTGGCCCCGGTTGTACCATTCCAAAAGGACAGGTTGCATTGGGAAATGTGTGTCCGGTATATGCCGTACCAATAAAAGGATTTACATACTGTAAATATTCAAATGGATCATCTTCATTTTTACAAGAAAAAATAACCACAACAAGCCCAATAAGAGGTAATAAAAAACTAAAACTATTTCTTTTCATTTGACTGGTTCTATTTTAAATGAATAACTAATTTTTTCATCTTCAGGAATCATGTACTGCTCCAAAGGCATAGGACCGCAAGTAGCATTTCCAAGCCCCTGTTGCATACAATCTATGTTGAGATAAACTTCCGGCTTCCGAACTAATGGCAACCTAAAGTCATGAGTTGCCATCCACAATGTTTGATCCGTGAAATGAAGTGCGCTAAAACTCATTTTATCCAAAGAAATGACCTTTATACCTACCTTTTTCTCATTGGTTATCGTAACCCAACGAACATCTTCTCTGTTTCCCATACTTTGAGAACGTACATAATGCTCTTCCATACCGGTAACTGTGTTCTGATATATTCCGATGTAAGCAGAAGTTTTCCTATCTATATAATTTTCATGAGGCCCCCTGCCATACCATTGTACATATTCCATATCTTCCGGAAGAACCATTTGTAAACCAAGCCGCCGTATAATTTCTCCATCTTTGGGTTTTATAAACGTAGCCTGTACTCCTATTTTTCCATCTGCATAAATCGTGTAATCTATTTGGTAAGGAACTGAAATCTCTTTTTTAGTGGTATGAAGTAGAATTTCATGTCGGCTATGGACGAGAACACAGTTTCTCTTTTTATCAACATCAAATGAAAAAGATAACAACTTATGATCCGGTTCATAATAGTTTTGATCTGTAAACTTATCATTACTAACACTGCGATACCAATTAAAAGTCAGTCCTTGCCCTTTATCTATCAACTCCCGATCCTGATACAGCCAAGAGATCAAGAAACCTTGTTTCATATCAAATGTAACCTGAAAGTTCTGACCTTTTATTGATAAATCTCTCTCACTACTAACAGCCAATTCCGATGTATTTGAAAAAAGAGGCAACTGTTCATTAGGACATACATTCAATACAAATTGCTCAGAAGCTACTCTTTCCCCCTTTTCCGACCAGAGTGTCGCCTTCGATCGTTCAGCATAGATATTTAGAAAGTATTCATATCGAGCATCTATCTGAGTTTTAAACGGTATTCTTATCTGTATAGTCTCATCCGGAAGCAAATCCATTGACGCTATTTCTCCTACCTCTACGACCTGCCCCTCTCTCAAGACTTCCCAAGTAATATCAAATTCATTCAGATTTGTAAAGTCATACCCATTAGAAATTCTTATCTCTCCGGTTTCCGGATTATCGGAAATAAAATGAATATATTGGTAAACCTTTTTTGTCTCTAACAATTTTGGGGTGATCCCCCGATCCGGAGTAACCAAGCCATTACATGAAAAATCGGCATCATTGGGTTTATCCCCAAAATCTCCACCATAAAAATAATGATCCGAGGGATAACCGTATTTATTAATGCCCTGATCTACCCAATCCCAAATGCAGCCACCAATCATTCGTTCCGAATGATTTTCAATATAATCCCAGTATTCAATTAGATTTCCGGGAGCATTGCCCATCGCATGTGCATATTCACATAAAAAATAAGGTCTATCCGATTTATTCCGGTCATGCGCTTTCATCTTCTCAACATCCGGATACATATGAGAATCAATATCGGCATAGGTATTATTTCCTTCATAATGTACGGGGCGGGTTGTATCCAACTCTTTTGCCTTTTGATACATTGCATAAAAATTCTCGCCACTCCCTCCCTCATTACCAAGAGACCAAAAAATCACAGAAGGATGGTTTCTGTCTCGCTGTATTAACCTTTCCAAACGATCCACAAAAGCAGGTTCCCAATCTTTATTTTCACTGAGTCCTTGATTCCCATGATTTTCCATATCAGCCTCATCCATTACATACAACCCATAATAATCATACATTGCATACATTTTAGAGCTATTAGGATAATGACTGGTTCTGACAGTATTAATATTATGCCGCTTCATTAATACAATATCCAAAAGCATCGTTTCCAACGGAACAGCTTTACCATATTGGGGATGAATATCATGGCGATTTACGCCTTTAAAAAAGACTTGCTTATTATTTATGTAAACACGTTTATTACGTACCTCTACCTTGCGAAAACCAAATTTAGTGGACATGGCTTCAGTTACTCTTCCATCTTTATTCCTCAAAGCTATAATTGCTGTGTACAAATCAGGCTTCTCCGCACTCCATAACAGAGGATTTGTAACGCTACTATTCAGATCAATAACAACTTCTTCTCCAGGTTTCAACGGTTTCAATTCTTGAGACATACAAGTAGTTACATTTCCAAATTTATCTAACAATTGAATTTCAAGAATTTGTTTACCAGATTTCCTCCTGTCATAATTCCTGATCATAGCTTTCATCTGAAATTCAGAAGAAGTTAACTCTTCATTCAAAAAACGACATGATAAATGATAATCCCGAACATGTAATCGGGGAGTAGCATACAGATACACATCACGGTGAATGCCACTTAACCGAAACATATCTTGATCTTCCAAATAACTGCCATCTGTCCAACGATAAACTTCAACCGCCAAAACATTTTCTCCGGTACGTATATAGGGGGTGATATTAAACTCTGCATCATTATTAGCACCCTGACTGTATCCCACTTTCTCTCCATTTACCCATATATAAATACCACTATAAGCTCCATCAAAATGAAGAAATATTTCTTTATCTTTCCAATCCACAGGAACCACAAAATTTCTGCGATACGATCCAACCGGATTAACCTCTACTTCATTGGTAAATCCTTTTTGAGGACGGATTACTGAAGGTAAATTCCGAAATGGATAATTCACGTTAGTATATATGGGAGTACCATATCCATACATCTCCCAATTAGACGGAACCGGTAATTCATTCCAATGAGAAACATCATAGTCCACTTTATAAAATTCCAAAGGTCTTTCGGAAGGTTCCTTCACCCAATAAAATTTCCACATTCCATTCAACGACTGATAAAGATCGGAACTTGGTGTTTCCCATGGAAAATCAAATGATTTATCACCCTTCAAACTCTCGATAGAGGAAAATGGTATATATGTTACGTGACCTTTCTCTTTATTCACTGCAAATATCCGTTCATTTTCCCATTCAGATTCTCCCCGCAAATTCTCAGGAGGCACTTCTACATTAGTAACTTCCAGCTTCCATATAGTTGGATTGTTCGATACAACAGATACCGGTGAATCTTCATTTTCTCCCTCACACACTGTTACACATCGCTGAGTAGTACTATGACGAATATAAAAACCACCTTCTGTCGCTGCCATTTGCCAGTGCTGATTACTATTCTTACGATTAAAATCCCATAATTTCAGAAAATTCTTTCCCGGAATAGAATTATAAATATCCAGACTTTTATTGCAGAAAGGACTATAAATCAGAAAACAATTTTCATCAAATGCTACTATCCTCCAAAGCTGTCCTTCACTGCCATTATCGGCAGAAAGTACCACCTGGACGTCATTTTCCAAACTTTCTTTGTTGTCTAACAGTAAACCGGAGGGAGAAATGATTTTATATAAAACATCTCCTCTAATTTCCTGCCCATAGACAGCAATTATGCACCAAAGAAAAGCAATACTGAGTTTAATTCTTTTCATCATAGATGGTATATCAAAGCAATATTACTATTTATGTGTCAATTCCTTAATTTCCCTCTTAAGTGGTAGGACAGTATGACATCTTTCTACAAGAATATCATCTACCAGTTTAAATGTGGCTTTCTTTCTTATATCTAAGGAAGATGCTCCCATCTGAATAGTATACTTACCCTTCTCTGCAATCCATGAAGAAAGTGATGCATCATAAGAAGCCAAAGAAGAAGAATCTAATTCGAACTCCAAAACCTGTGATTCCCCCGATTGCAGGAGTTTTGTTTTAGCAAAACCTTTCAGTTCATTTACAGGTTTCTCAAGTCGGATAGCTGGTGCCTTTAAATAAAGCTGCACCACCTCTTTACCAGGATATTCTCCTTTATTTGTAATAGTAATTTGCACCTTCATTTTTTATTGAAATATATCTGAACTTATTTTCAGATCTGAATAAGCAAAATGAGAATATGATAGTCCATATCCAAATTCATATGCCGGTCTAATACCAAATGTGTTGTAATAACGGTATCCTAAATAAATCCCTTCTTCGTATAAAGAATATTCCGGATTAGAAGCATCCTTAGGAGTTCCAGGAAAGTTATTATATGACGGGACATCTCTATAAGTCATTGGAAAAGATGCTGTCAGTTTTCCTGAAGGATTAACGGCACCACATAAAATATCAGTTATTGAATTTCCCCCTTCTTGTCCCCCTTGCCATGCCAGTAATATAGCATCTGCATAGTTACGCCACGATGCTACCTCCATTACATTAGAAATATTCATCACAATGATTACTTTCTTTTTCATCGCATGAAACTCTCTGCTAACGTTCTCTATAAGTTTAGCTTCTTCAGGTATAAGACCAAAAGCTTTCTCTGAAAGGTCAGATCCTTCGCCAGAATTCCTTCCAATTGTGATAACAGCTACATCCATTTGCTTCGCTAACAGCTTAATCCACGATTCGCTGACTTCCATTTCTGGTATAGAAGGTGATATTTCCATCGGATTATCTATCTTCCATATTTTATTTTGTTCTTTCACATACTCATCATAGACCTTTACAAGTTTAGAATCAACTTCAAACCCCGCAGAAGTAAGCCCTTGGTTTAAAGAAATATTATATGCCTTATGTACTCCTCCACTACCAAAACCACCAGCCATATTATCATAGGATGTACATCCGAATAATGCTATTTTCTGATTCTTATCTAAAGGTAATGTCGACTTCTCATTCTTAAGTAACACCATACTCTCAGCCGCAGCTCTCCTCACAATCTTTCCATTAGCCTCAAAAGGTGGTTGATCTGAATATGCATATTTCTTTAAAGAAGGTGATTTAGCTATTACAGAAAGAATCCGTTCAATATTACGATCCAATATTTTTTCATCCAACCGACCTTCATTGACTGCATCATAAATAGCTTTCGTAAGCTCCCAATTTCCCGGCATTATCAAGTCATTGCCAGCTTTCATTTGTTCCACAGAATTGAGTCCAGCTCCCCAATCGCTCACAACACAACTACCATACCCCCATTCATTCCGCAAAATAGTAGTTAACAGTTCACTACTTTCCGAAGCAAAAATTCCATTAATCAAATTATAGGAACTCATTACAAGCCATGGATTGGATTCTTTGATGGCTATTTCAAAACCACGCAAATAGATTTCCCGTAAAGTTCTTTCCGTCAATTCACTACTATGTCTCAAGCGATTAGTCTCTTCACTATTAACAGCCAAATGTTTGATAGTAGCTCCTACTCCCTCACTTTGGATTCCATTGACCATAGCAGCAGCAATATGACCGGACAGATATGGATCTTCCGAATAATACTCAAAATTCCGTCCTCCGAGAGGATTCCGCTGAATATTCATTCCCGGTGCAAGTATAACATCAACCCCATATTCCAGAATTTCTTTCCCAAAGGCTGTTCCTACTTCTTTCACCAACTCTTTATCCCATGAAGAAGCTAACAAAGTCGCAACCGGGAAAGCTGTTGCATAATATTTCTTCTCACTGTTCTGCCGATGCGGATCGATACGTACTCCAGCCGGGCCATCGGATAGTATAATTGCGGGAATTCCCAAACGAGGAATAGGATAAGTCGTAGCTGCGGCTCCCGGTACCCCATACATCCTGATACCTGATACCTCTTGCGGAGCATCTCCCAATCTCCCCATTCCACCTACCAAATTAACTTTTTCAGCCAAAGTCATTGCCTCTATCACTTCTTTGACCGGATCCTTTCCCAGTTGAGGCAAATTCTTTAAGACCTGAGCCTGGAGACTTCCCCATGACAATGTCAATATAAAGATTTTAAATAATCCCGTTGTAATACACTTCATTCCTGATTTCATAATATTTATTTTTAATATAACAGACTTGTACTTCTCATCCAGTCGGTAAAAAGACATCATAAATAACCCGAACAAGTTCTGTATTCCAATCTTCCCACTCTTAATCTAACAAACCAACAAAATTGGGAAGGGCCCCGAAATACAAGAGAATTTTTGCTAGGCAGAACAGATTCCCACCCAACCCACATATAATATCAATATGATAAATTTCCGTTTCAATTTATTCGCTCTATAAATAGTTATTGTTTTATTACTTTCAAAGTCACTTGTTCTTTGCCATCATTAACACACAGCATATATATTCCGGCATTCAAATCCGAGATATTCATTTGAGTCTCCAAACCATAAGTTACCTTTCGCTGTAAAATCCGGCCATTAAGATCATTAATCGTAATAGTGCGATTCCCCTCGTGTCCCCAATTAACAATCAATAAGCCAGTTGAAGGATTTGGATATAGTTTTATTCCCGCTTTACCAACAGGAGATGTTATCCCAACCACCTCTTCTTTTACAACCAGATACTGAGGTAAAATACTAAGATTCAATACAAGATACCCATTATCAACAGTCAATGGCATTTCACATCCTTGCCAGTCTATTAATCGCAATTTATCCACATCCGTCGGAGCCTTCACACGTATTGTAGTCCCCTCTGCTTTTGTTGTCCAGGCTGTATAGAAAGTAGTCTCCCCATCTTGACCAAAAGCAAGAACTTTATTGACTCCATCAAGGAGTGTCTCTTGAAAAGTATAATTTTTCAATAAGGACGCCACAACAGCTGCTGCCTGATAAGATGGCTTAGGCGAAAAGTCCGAACGAAGCAAACCAAAATTATGCTCTATATTGTCCGGTGTGTCTCCATCATTCTGAAAATCATACCAAAATACTCCGGGAGACATATAATGTCTGCGAGACAACAAATAAGTGCGAGCCAGATATGCCGCCTGTTCTATATCTAAATTAGTAGTACTGTTCCAACCGATTTCCGTAACCCACACCGATAATTCCTTTTTATCCGAACGTAGATTCTCTTCTGATATCTTCTTTAAATAAGGCCATACAGTTGGAATATTCACAGCCGGAATAGGCCCCCCGGTTCCTGCATATCCAAAATCAGGGGTATTAGGGGCCATATAAGGATGAATGCTATATCCATCTTGAAAGTCAACTCCCCCTGCATCCAAAACCGGTATGATAAAAGCTCCTCCAGGACCACCACCTGCTCCGGAACCACCACCGGAAATTAAAGTAATATCAGGATTAACCTTCTTTACAGTCGGATACACGACCTTTAATAATGGCAAATAGTCTTTTACCGGATCGGCATAATTGGGCTCATTCCATAACTCCCATTCAGTAACACGGTTTCCCATTTCTTTTACTGCATAAGCAAGTGCATTGGCACACCCTAACCGAGACTCCTCAGTTGTAGGAAAAGGAATAGTCGGAAAGCCATTCGGATAAGCAATTGCATTAGCATAACCGAAAACAATCAAAGGTTTAATACCTTCCTTCTCTGAAGCACTTACAAACTGATACATATGTTCCGGCATAACATACTTTCCTTTGGCCGGCTCCACATGTTCCCATGCCAAATCCGTACGGATACGCGTAAATCCTGCCATTCTTATCAGCCTGAATGTCTTAGAGTAATCGTTATCTTTAGGAGGATGAACACAAACGCCCATATCCAAAGGACGCTCCTCATCTATTATCTCAGGAACTACAGCATAATTCACTACAGTTGTCTGAATAATATTCTCATTATCAGCTAAAGTGAGTTCCAAAGTATAATACCCCAGTTCCGTCACATCAATAACAAGTTCTTTTCCGGCATTGGCAACTCCTGAAAAAGTCAGATTATCACCATAGCGCACCAGTTTACCTGTCAATCGCATATTGCCTTCTCCCAGATTCTTCGCAACATTCTTCTTCTTGCCAATGTCAGTCGAAACCAACACAGGATTCAATTGAATTTTCCCTGTATTCTCAAAGTCTGTCGGAGCAGCTGACCGGACTTGTGCCATATCAGCGCCCAATAAAAGAAAGCTTATCATTATTATTTTAAAAATACCTTTACCCATAATTCTCTTTTTAAAAGATGATTCAATAATACTATTTATGCGCTTTTGTAGCAGGAGGAGGACTGGAGAAATCTTTCAATTCCTTTTCTGCATATACTCTGATATAGTCTATATACATATCTGAGCCATTACCATAGCGTTCCAGATCTACAGGAAAAGGATTTCCCCCTATTGCCAGATTTGCAAGAAAAATATGTGGATTATTGCGGGTATCGTCAGTAGTCGGATGACGGAAAACCTCAATATTATCAAAATAATAGATTGTTTCTTTATAACCAGCATAAACAGCGTAGGTATGGAAGGTAGTTGACCAATAAGATTTCCCTCCTAAGCCCATAATTGGCACACGAGTTCTGTCTCCGTTTTTCCCTTTTCCATTCTCATCCACCTGTCCCCAATAATGACTAAAAACAGAATATCCTTCATGGTTAGGTCTTCCCTTTCCTCTGCCTCCATATGCCTCTATTATATCCAGTTCATCCCCTCCGGGTACTCCCCAGTCAAGCTGATTCACTGTCCAGAAAGCAGGCCATGTTCCTGGTGCCGACTGAGCAATAAAACGACACTCCATATAAAATGGAACCTTTGCCCAAAAGCCCTCACCATCCATATTAACGGAAGCAATGAGTCCTGTACTGCCCTTTTTCCCTTCCTGTTTGCGAGCCTTTATTCTTAGATATCCATCATACTGTTCAAAAGGATTATCTTCTCCATCTACATCAGCAAAAGCCCAACTGCCAAAATCGCCAAATCGAGGTTTATGTGCGCAATAACGTGCATTCCGTCCATCATTGGAAATAGACATGGTTCCATCAAAATCATCTGCAAATACAAGTTTCAGACCTTTGGCACCAGGAGGATTATTAAGTGGAATGCCCTGCTTCCATTTCACTCCTCCCTTATTATACAATTGCAGTTCAAACTCATCCTTTTGTCCTTTGCCATCACTGGCGCAAATACGTACGGTCATTGGACCCGCAGGAAATTTTTCCGCATCAAATTTAAAACTTCCTGAACCATCTTTTCCCAATTTTATTCCTTTCGGAGTCAAGTTCACATCATGTCCCCAATGACTTGGATTAGCTTGATCCGGCACTCCCCAACAATAAGCTTCTGCATGAAACATTCCAGGAGCTATAAATTTTACATTAACCACCCCTTTGATATTACTACGGCATGCAGGTTCAATTATCCGGATAGCATCTATCCATTCTTCTCCCTTATCTATTCCCCATAAGAAATAGTCATCATCATTATTATTCTGAGCTTGGCATAAGGTATTTCCACCTAAACTCATTAAAAACAAAGCACTTAAGACATATATTGTTTTGTTGTTTTTCATGGCTAACGGATTTTAATTAATATTGTGTTCTTACTTTCCAAGTATCCGTACGGAATGGAGAAGCAGGAAGTCCAACACTATTATACAAATTAGCGTCAATCGGATTATCAGCCCATGCATAACGAACAGCTACAGGATTTTCGATTTCATCACTGCTTACTACGATTGTATTTCCTTTTATAGCAGCCTTAGCATACACAAATTTCTGATCAGCTCCAGCTATAGTAAATCCCTTTAGATATCCATACTTATCTTTTGCAACCAGTCCCTGTGCTATATGGTTAAAAGTGAGAATTATTCTATTCCCATCTATTTTCATACTTTGATATTCAGGTCCTGAAAATTCTACCTCTTTACCGTAAGTTTTGGCCAAAGCATTGAGGGCCAATCTATGGCCGACATCCTGTTTATTACGAGGATGAATATCTTCAGTTTCACCTATGTCAATAGCCAAAGCTTCACCTGTATATGGCAATTCCAAAGTAAGATGTTGCGATTCGCGTAATTCTGCCCAATCGCTCTGCCCCGGTTCTTCTGCCGGTTTCATAAAGTTAGCTAGTTGTACCCAGTAAAAAGGCATCTCAGCATATTTCCACTGCTTACGCCAATCCCTGATCATATTTGGAAATAAAGAACGATAACGATAAGCATCACCCGAATTTGATTCCCCCTGATACCATATGGTTCCCTTTATAGGGAATTTGGTAAGAGGTGCCAGCATGGCATTGTATAGTAATGAAGGATAACTGTTAGGTCCTAAGGTCTCTGTAGTTTCAATAATCTGCGAGACCCTATATTTCCAGTCACCGGCAAGAGGAATACGCTCATTGGCAGTCAGGCAATACATTTGCTTCATTTCACCGGTGAAACCTCCATCACCCGTATGATTGACAGCTTTTACGACTAAAACATTTCTACCAACTTTTAACCGTTCAGGAGAAACTATATATTCACGAGGGGTATTATAAGAATCCATCTTACCGATTTCTTGCCCATTAAGATAAGTAACATCCCAATCGTCAATAGCACCAAGGGATATGACTATCGGCTCTTTGGCCTGTTCAGCCGTTAAATCAAATTCTTTACGAAACCAGATCACTCCATCGCCATAAATTCTCATTCCGCCCCACATACCCGGAAGATGTGTTTCCTTCCATTTAGTTATATTCGTTTCAGGCAGATACCATTTTTCAGATAATCCTTTATCCGATTCTAAAACCTGATAAATATCCGGTTGATCTTTCTTCTCAAACTTATGAAAAAAACCGGGATCACACATCATTTTTACCCTTTCTGCATAACCGGGGATTTTCCCCATCTCTTCCATACTTGTCCATGTTTCTACAACAGTACCTCCCCATGAACTACTAATCAAGCCAATAGGCACATCTATCTCTTTTTGCAATTCACGGGCAAAGAAATATCCTACAGCAGTAAAACGAGGCACTGTCTGCGAAGTACATTCCATCCAACCAGATGTATCCACATCAAGCTCCGGCTTATTGGACATAGCACGATTAATATGCAAAAGTCTTATTGTCGGACAGTTGGCATTTTTGATTTCATAATCTGCATTTCTGACATCCTGCATAAGCCATTCCATATTAGATTGTCCTCCACAAACCCATATATCTCCAATTAAAATGTTTTTCAATACGATAGTATTAGTGTTACCTTGAACAGTCATTTCATAGGGCCCCCCATATGGCATTGCCGGTAATTGCACCTCCCATATTTTATCTTTTCCGGCTTTAGTTTTCATTGTTTGTCCATTCAAGGAGACTGTTACGCGCTCTCCGGAATCAGCCCATCCCCAAACCGATACCGGTTTATCCCTCTGAATCATCATGTTGTCAGAAATAGTATTTGGCAGCTTCACTTTAGCAAAAGCTGTTACTACAAACAACATCAACAGAGTAGAAATATAAATTCTCTTCATTTATCCAATGGTATTAATAGATTAAAATATCAATTACTTCTTCACAAATTCCATACTATAGCATCCTGAAGGTAGATAATAAACATTATCCGCTTTTTTCAACAGTTCAACTGTAGTTTCTCCAGAACCCAATATGACCTTACGTATTTTAAAACCAGTTGGTAAAGACAAAGCCGCAGTTGTATTAGCAGGTACTATAGCCTGATAATGAATTCTTTGTTTATCCCTTTTCCATTTTGAGACAATTGTACCATAACGTGATTGATAAGAAGCAGAAGCATGAGACAAGCCGGAAATAAAACAAGGCTGAAGCAAAATATTCTTATAACCCGGCAAAACGGGGTCCGGTTTAATCCCGCCTAATGCTTTGTAAAACCAGGCACTGATTTCACCAAACATAATATGATTTCGTGACATATCCTCTTTCAGATTCCAGTTTTCATACAAAGTAGTAGCTCCATTTTCAATCCACCATCCCCAAGAAGGAAAAGTTTTCTGACTAGCAACTTCATAAGCTAAATCCGCATATCCATTATCACTTAATGCATTCAAAAGAGCCTTAGCACCAAAGATTCCAACATCAATATGTTTACCGTCCTTTATTACTCTTTCAGCCAAATGAGCCGCTGCTTTACTTTTCAGTTCTTCCGGAATCAATCCCCAATACAGAGGCATAGCCTGTTCAGCTTGTCTTCCTTCACCATATAGTCCATTTGCTCTGTTTAAATATCGTTCATTAAATGCTTCCTTTATTTTATTACTTAATGCCACATATTTTTTCTCATCCTCAATCTTACCTAACAAAGCTGCAGCTTTAGATAAAATTACAGCATCAATATAATAATAAACAGATGCAACAAATTCTGTAGGAATCTTTGATTTATAAACTGCCCAGTCACCTAATCCCCAAGAAGTTAGTCCTGATGGAGTAATATCTGTCACATGATCTACATATCGTTTAATACTTTCATAACAATCAGCAAGTAACCGGCTGTCTCCATAAAACATATATATATTCCACGGAATAATGGCTATTGTAGAAGTACAATCCAGCCCATTTGCCCACTCAAATCCCCAGCCACTGTCAGGAATAATACAAGGTAACACCCCATTCGGCTGCTGAGCATCCCGATGATCAGCCAACCATTTTTCATAAACGGTAATGCCATCGAAATTAAATAATCCAGTTTCTATTGCAATATTAGCATCATTCGTCCAACCATTTTTCTCTCGCTGAGGACAGTCAGTTGCATATCCAAATAAATTGGATAAGTAAGCTGTATTTGTAGCTTCCCAAATTTTATTAATCAAAGGATTTGATGTTTCAATATGTCCAGTTACAGGTACATCATTGTGCATAAACCAAGCCGTCAGGTTATCGACTGTCAAAGTAATTGGCCTATCGGCAGTAACCTCCGCATACTGAAATCCCTTGTAATTGAACAAAGGCATAAATGTTTCCACTTCATCTCCCTTCAATGTATAAATATCCGTTTGAAACGGATCTTTATCATCTTTAGGACGATAGTGAGCTTCTATTTGCCTCATATCCAACCTACCATCTTCGCCAAGCATTTCGCCATGCTTCACACGGATCTCCATTCCTTTCTGTCCCTCTATCTTCAATTCTGTTACACCGGCAATATTCTTTCCAAAATCAAACAGATAAGTCATATCATTAATTTTAGTGACCCGCTTAGGAACTATCCGTTCAACATTACGGATAGGATGCAACTGCTGTGAAACAATATTTTGTGAAGGTGCATCCCGAAAAAGTACATTTTTCCATTTGCTATCGGAAAAATGAATGGTATTCCATCCTGGCTGTTCATAGCGTGCATCGTAATGCTCCGCTGTATATATACTATTGAAAACAATAGGTCCAAAAGAAGTCTTCCAATCTTTTCCTGTACTAATTGTCTCTTTTGATCCATCAGCATAAGTAATGCGCATATCCATACAGAAAGCCGGTCTGTCCCGCCAAGGCGCCCGATCAAAAAACCACACAGCCATTGATTGGTGGTTATACCATCCATTACCTAAAACTACCCCAATAGCGTTATCCCCACTTTGCAAATAAGAAGTCACGTCATAGGTAACATATAAATTACGCCTGTCAAAGCGGGTAAACATTGGATCAAGCCGGTGATCACTGACTTTCTTTCCATTGATATATAATTCATATAATCCAGCCACAGCTATATAAGCACGTGCCTCATCCACAGGCTTAGATAGATTGAAAACTTTGCGAAAATAAGGAGCTTGTTTCACATGTTTACTATGTCCATCGAGTCCATGTCCATCACTAATCCACGCGCCTTTCCAATTTCCAAGACTCATCATCCCAGTCTCAAAAGTTGCCACATCAGAATGAAGTTCTTTATTATTCTTATCCCATACATAAACCTGCCAATAATATTTGGTAAAAGGCTTCAAAGCCTTCCCATTATACACAATCAGCATATCTTCCGAAGGTACTCTGCCCGTATCCCAAATATCAATCTGTCCGGATTTCAATTTTTCTTGCTCCGTAGATATTAAAATACGATATGCAAGCTGCTTTGCTCCATACTCAGTATCATCCAACAACCAAGTTAACCGGGGAAACGGGGTATCAATCCCTAAAGGGTCAGATAAATACTCACAACGTAAATTAGTGGGATGAGAAAATGAAGACAAATTAACTCCCCACAGAAGTAGCATTAGACAAATATATTTTATAAAATTCATCATTTATTATTTTTCATTTTACAATCAGCCGGAAACAAGAAGTGGATATACCCAATAAAAGCACTCTATTTCCGGCTGTTTTACCTTGAAAACCTAATCCTTTTTCAATTCAAACTTATTATATTGGGTTTCTTGAGAAGGTTCTATGTTGGCAACAAGCCCTACCGACACAATACTTGTTTCCTTCAGTTCAAATTCACATTGTAGAACAGTACCTTCGGGAATACCAGGAACCACTTCCTGATAGGAAAGAGCGAAGCGTTCAACATCTTCGATATTATTTACCTCTATTCCCTTAGATACTACCACGTATTCTTTATTAATTGAAGCAGAAAGCCTTCCAACCGTTGCTTCAAAAGTATAAATTCCGGGATTCAAGGAAAGTATCTGGTAAATTTTCGCATTATACAAGCCTTGTACCGGACTATAGTCAGGCCATGACCAAATAGTCATTGCATTATTGAAATTCCGGTCAACATTTCCATTCACCCTTCCTGCTTCATTAGTATTCCATCCCTTAGCAACTCCAAAACGGTCATTCCACCAACCTTGATCCGTAATCTCAAACGGTGCCTGGGCATTGGTTAATTCCGAGGGGAACTCAACAATCCCTTGCTCCTTTGCTGCATAAAATTCATCTATCGCTTCTTTGACAGGCTTATATCTCGTCACATAAGTAAAAGGAGTTGCAACATCACAGTCATCCAAAAGAATCTGATTTATAGAATCAGGCATGAACACTTTTTTTATACTACCTTTGGAATCTGTATACTCTAAGTCAACTCCCACTTCCATTTGTTCAGATTCATACCAATTTATTAAAAGGCCTTCCGGTGTCACCGTTTTTGTCCGGATAACCCTGTTAAAAAGAGAACTTTCATAATTCTTTCCATAGGCTGATCCTTCCGCCTCAACAGTTATAGATGAATTTCCATAGTCATCGTGAGTTATAAGCTTAAATCGATAGCTTGTTTCTTCCAGATCATCTATAATAACTCTAATAGTATCCCTATCATGCGAAGTTAGGTCAATAGGCAAATTGAAAAGCTTCTCAATCCCACCTTGTTCATAATAGATATCACAGGAAGTTACCCTAGGATCGACCATAAGCCATTCAACCTGCACCCTTTCTCTACCAGGAAGAATTCTTACTGAATCAGCCTTTTGAGGGTATATAATCTCTCCACCCGCCAGATATTTTTTGTAATCATCAGAATCTACGCAACTTATGCATATGCCGCAGAAAAAGATGACAAATAAAAATCCGAATATATTCTTTTTCATATTTTCAACATTTTATAATTACTCTATTCTTCTTCAGCTCCCCAGAAAGACAATTCCATAAGATACCATGATCCTCTTGCCCCACTCCACGTTTCCATCACTTTCAATCTCAGGTAACGGATAGCCGGTACTTCTAATGGAAAAGAAAACTCTTCACCATCATTCAATAATTGAGTATCTTCTGAAGATAGTTCACCTAAAGGAAGTCCGGAAGGCTTAACAGAAGTCGCAGTGGTCAGATATACCCAGGAATCATCCCATGATCCATCTGGATTAGGCGCTGTACTGCCCCATATCTCCATCTTCTTCACATTTCTATCCGCAAATCCATATCCCCATGTTTGACGTTGCCAATATCTAAATCGACTCAGTTTGATTTTTTCAGCTCCCAAGTCAATCGTTATCCATTGCGGCCACGTTGTTCCATCTGTGTGGAATCCACTTCCATCAGCCGTACTTCCATCCCACAACATAGGAACCGTCCACCCATAAGCAGATGGTTCATCTGTAGGCAAGTTATATTGTCTGAAAAGAGTCTTATCAAGCTCATGTTCATACATCGGAGTTAATTCACTAACAAGCGTGTCCGTCATGTTATTCCAACGATCTCGAATATACACCCCGAACGTTGTAGGAATAGTATCCATATTACGTATAGATACGGAACCTTCCAACCGCTTTGTATAGAGAGTTTCCCCCGACGACCAATATCCCAAAGAATCAATATACATTAGAGTGATTGCCAAATCTGCTTCCATTGGATTCTCAAATGTCACCGTTGCACCTCCAAAATCTTTCATCAAAGACAAGGTTTTATATACATCTTGGAAAGGTGGGTTCAAAGGTTTGGCACTCAAGGTCACAGGTGAAGGATTAACTACTTCACTGCGATTCACTGAATACAAATTTATCTGATAAGAACAAGTATCCGGAAAGCCCTGTATTATCAGATTATTATTATATGCAGAGGCCTTGACTTCGCGTTTTATACCATTCATCACACATTCTGCCTTCACATAAGCCAATGCCTGGTCATTAGGCAAATCATATTTCAGTTTAATCGCTCCGGGCAAACGCTCAACCTGTACATTAGACACATTACCCGGTATTGTGGAGTCTGAAACCACCGGGCCACGCTCTTCGTCACTGCATGCTGCAAACAAAGAGGTGCAGATTACAGCTATCCATATTATATACTTATATATTTTCATACGATGTTCAAGTATTAAATAGTTTTTAATAAACTTTTACCAACCAGGATTCTGATCTAAATTCGGATTAACAGACAAATCATATTCCTTTATTGGCCAGAAATAGTTTTTAGTTGTGAACTGTGGAGTAAATATGGTCTTCACACGATAATAGGGTTCCGCCTCCGACTGTTCAATATCCCATCCCAATATAGGACGGTTATGCCACATTTCCTTAGCCTTTTTCCAACGACGAATTTCCCAATACCGATGACCTTCATTTGCTAATTCAATCAATCTTTCCCTTTGTATGATCTCGCGTAAACCATCCTGAGTATCAGGTTTAGATTTACGGGAAGGAATCGCATATTTCTTCCATGAATTTTGTACATCTTCCAAGCCAGCACGTTCACGTACAAGATCAATCCACTTATAAACTTCAGAAGAAGGACCATACGCTTCATTCAAAGCTTCAGAGTAAAGTAAGTACAAATCTGCCAATCTTATTACTGGCCATGGATAATCTACAATGATATACCCGGCAGCATTTCCCTCCAGAAGATTATTCTGATAATTAGCCAGTTTTTTACAAAAATATCCAGTAGCAGAATAAAGCGACATTCCTCTCTTCCCGGCAGGTTCACCTACCCTAGCACGGATCACCCATTGGTCTTCCATATCATATTTTCCAATGCCATACCACAAATTTCTGTCAAACGAAAGATTTGCATAAAACCGAACTTCCCTATCAAAATTAAGCGTAGCAGTTTGCTCACCTTCTTTAATATTATATTTATATTCAGAAGTCGCTGTTTTTAATCTATACCTATTGGTATACTTACCCATACTTACCCATTCTTCATCCTCTTCAATGGGTACTCCATGAGAACTATAAAACATTTCTGCAACATTCAGAGGCGGAGCAAGTACAAGCCTATGACCTTCATTAGAAGTAAACTTTGCATCCAGCGTTGGTGTACTAAGCATCTGAATATGACCAGATAAATTATTTGTATTTGCCCAGATAACTTCTTTATTCAAATTAAAATTATTCTCTGCCACACTGTTACGAATACTCATCTGAACAGTCAGTTCATCATTAATCCGATCATTTGAGTTCGGAGAATATTTGTAGAGTTTAAAACCCGCCGAATCGCACATTGCAATAGCTGTTTTACAAGCAGTAGCAGCCTTTTCCCATTTTGCCAAATCTTTCGTAGGATTAAAATAAGGAATCCCGTCATTATCTTTAAAGTTCAAATAATCTTCATTTCCATTAAATAATGGACTGGCAGCTTCTACCAATACTTTTGCTTTAACAGAAAGTGCAATAGGCTGAGTTGCACGTCCCATTTCAGTAGTCAATTTAGGAAGCTTAACCGGCAGATCCGCACATGCCTCATCAAGAAGACTCACAATATAATCAAAACATTCATCCACTGGTTGTCTTTTCACTTGCACTTCCTCAACAGAAGCTGAAACTGGCAAATTAACTTTTATCAAAGGAATGGGACCATACATGCGCAGTAACCAATAATGATAATATGCTTTAAGAAACTTTACTTCTGCAATCCATCTCTTCTTTTCAGACACATCTAAAGCTGGTACATTATCTACTTTCTCAAGAAAAATATTGCAATCACGCAAAGCCTGAAACATAGCTTTCCCTCCTTTGGCTCCATCCCAATAATTTAGAGAAGGATCAACCACATTCTGATTTCCTCTACCTATTATTTCATAAGGATCATTATAAAAGGTATTAGTAGCTTGAGGGTAAGGAACCATAAATTCATCTGCTATAGTAAAAGCCTGTTCATACACACTGGCATGAGAGGGCATATAGGAATAGCAAGTAAAAAGAAATTTTTCTGCCGTATTCCGACTTGTAAAAGCATTGTCTATAGTTGCTATATTATCTGGAACAACTTCCAGATAATCAGTACAAGAAGCGCTAAAAGCCAATGCCAATACAGCTAATATAATTCTATATTTCTTCATAATATTTACAATTAAAATGATACTGTGAGACCCAAATTATAAGACTTCTGAATAGGATAACCTAAGCCATTTCCACCCATTTCCACATCCCAAAGCTTAAATTTACTAAAACATAGCAGGTTCGTTCCATTCACATATATGCGAGCATTACTAAGCCTCATTTTCTTCAATAGGGAAGCTGGTAAAGTATATCCTACTTCAACTGATTTAAGTCTCAGAAAGTTACCATTACGCATAAACCATGTACTCATCTGCGAATTGTTCTTATTTACAGTAGGACTAAGACGGGGCCACAATGCATACAAGTCACGATTATCTTCTGACCAATGACTATCTGCATACGCCTTCAAAAGTTGAGTTTCATTATTGAAAGGCGAAGTATTTTCTGCATCAATCCAGAAACTGGAACGTGCAGATCCCTGAAAGAAACAGGAAAAATCAAAATTCTTATAACCGCTCGAAACTCCAAAACCATAAATAATCTCTGGATCGGTGGGATAGCCAATAGGAACCATATCTTCTTCCGTTATTTTGCCATCTCTGTTGACATCACGATATTTTATATCTCCAGCCTTATATTCACCAAAAGACTGAACTGGAGAGTTTGCCACATCTGCATCGTCTATAAACAGCCGTTCAGCAATCAGTCCCCATTGTTGTGATAATGGATGTCCCACATGTTTTCTATAAGAATCTGCATAATTAGGCTCTTCATATACTAAAAACTCACTGGTGGCAAAAGTGAAGTTAGCACGTGCTTTCAGCCAAACAGACTTTCCAAACGTAGTATTATACACAATTGATCCATCTACTCCCTGCGAACGTGCTTCACCAACATTCGCGCGTTCAGTAGCAGTCAATCCCATAGTAGTGGGAATGGAAGTGCGGTCCATAAGAATATTCGTACGATGCTCGCGGAAATAATCAGCTTCCATCACAAACGCATCATCAAACAATCCTAATTCGAAACCAATATTAGTTTTATAAGCTATTTCCCAAGTGATATCTTCGTTGGCATTACGAGTAACAAGAACTCCATCACGATAATAATAGCTTCCAGGAATACCAAATTGAGCTCCCCTATCCGCACTATTCATATTTACATTAGACAGATAGAAGAAACGATCATAATCACTACCAATAGCATCGTTACCAACCAAGCCATATGTACCTCTCAACTTCAATTTAGAAATAAAAGGCACCTTCCAGAAACTTTCATTGGAGAGTGTCCAAGCAAGCCCTGCTGAAGGGAAAAAGCCAAAACGGCGACTCTTATGGAAACGTTCACTCCCATTATATCCAAAATTAAATTCTGCAAAATACCTGCTCTTGTACGAATAAGTACCACGACCTGATAAACCCAAGTTTCTATGTGGCAAAGATAATTGCAAATCACCTGCATTACCGGTCAATGAATTGCGCATCGTATACACAAGCATACCACTAACCGTATGATCTTTCTTAAAAGTGCGATTATAGTTAGCCATAATCTCTACATACACTGAAGAAATCACATCTTTCTGTCCTTCACTATAACCCAAATATTCGGTACCGGAGGTCTCATTTAGCGACTGTAATCGATATTTATTCGTTGATTTATTATAAGAATCTATCTTGTAATAGAAAGGATTAAAGAAGCGTGATACATCAAAAAATGAATAACGAGATGTGTTGAATAATCCCCTAACAGACAACCCCTCTGTCAGAAAAGAAAGATCTTGTTCCAACTCAAACTGAGCATCTATTTTGCTTTTTGAATAATCCTTATATCCTTTTACCATTTCTGCATACGGATTGATATAAGTAGGACTTCCTTCTCCTGCATTTCCAAATAAAATGTGACTGGTTGCTATATTCGCATCATCCGGTTCATAATAGGGTGGAAAAAGTACAGGATTAGCATGCATTACCTGATTATAGACCTCTGTTCCACCATTTATTGGTCCAGTATAATCATCAAATGTAGCATTGATACGTAAAGCCGCCTTTGTTGTTTTCGTAAGATTAAAATTCAGGTTACTACGGAATGAATAAGTACGCAATCTTATATTATTATTAAAATTATTACGTTTATCCACTTTCAAATTTCCATTATCTTGTACGAAAGACGCAGCGAGATAATAACGAGCAACTTTTCCACCTCCATTAGCATTCAAATTCACTCGATACACAGAGGCATTATCCTTAAACATCTCATTGTACCAATCCGTAGCCGGATATACGTATTTATTTGTACCCGCAATCGTATTGTCTATCTTAGATTGTGAATAAGGAGTTGCTCCATCAGGCCTGCGCGTCAATACAGCCTCATTGCCTAATCTCATATAAGTAATTGGGTCTGCCAACTCTACATTTCGGGTAGACTGTGTTATTGCAGTTTCTACACGAGCAGAAATATTTAACTTCCCTTCAGTACCTTCTTTTGTCGTCACGGCAATTACACCATTTGCACCACGGGCACCATATACGGCAGTGGAAGTAGCATCTTTCATTATTGAGAAATTTGCAATATCATCCGGTTGCAGACGAGCTAAGTCCGTAGCAGTCACTTCAATGCCATCCACTAATATCAGTGGATCTTTTTTATATCCGAAAGTGGTCACACCTCGAATAAAGAAATCTGCATTATCGGCACCAGGCTCTCCACTCCGTTGATAAGAAATCATACCGGCTATATTTCCAGCCATCATAGTTGTTATGTTGCTTGAAGAAACTTTCTTCAATTCTCCCATATTCAGAGATACGACAGAACCGATAACATCGACTTTCTTCTGTTTTCCAAATCCAACAATAACGACTTCATCCAATCCTTCTACATCTTCCGAAAGAGTAACCGGAATTATCCGACGCTTACCAACTACCACCTCTTCGGTTTTATATCCAATAAAACTAAATCGCAGTGTACATGTGTCCGAAGGCACTGTAATAGAATACTCACCGTCAGGATTAGTTATTACTCCCTGAGAAGTTCCTCTAATGCTGATAGTAACTCCCGGCATCACCTCACCATAACTATCAGTGACAAGTCCGGTTACAGTTCTTTTATTCTGTTGCTGAATCCCAGATGTACCGGCATACATTTCCACATAGGCACCTGCAATAAGAAATATGCAGATACAAATAAAAGTCAGTGGATATAAGCTGCTTTTTTGTACTGTTTTAAAGTTTTTGTTCTCCATGTATTTTAGTATTTAATGTTTCAGTATGTTTTCAAGATACCATACATAACTCAGGTAATATGTGTCTATTTTCGCAAAGCTGTGTTTCATAAATTAAATATTTAAAGTTAATGAATAAAAGGGATGCGTGCACTCATCCCGTTTTTGTTTTCGAAATTACGGAAAGGGGATTAATTCTATATTAACAGGATATTAATCAAATCTTTTTGCGAGTATCATTCATTACTAAAACAGTGATAATCAATGAGAAAAAAAATATTATTTTCTTTCATTAATTATCACTGCTATAAAGCAAGTCAATCAGCATTCATACAAAATATGAGGAATAAGTCTCCATATTCTATATATTCTGATAGATCACCTATCGTAAATAAACTTCAAGTTTAATGAATGATATCCTGATATTCAAAAGCCGGTTTTTCATTTAACATATTCATATAAGCCACACTGAATCTTTCAAAAGCTTGTTTTGAAAGTCCCTTTTGTCCTTGCTGATATAAAATACGGCATTTCACTTTAATTGCTTCCTCATTAGTAGTATCGTGCAATAAAATAGCATCTGCTATACATAGAAGTAATTTCTGATCATTCTCTGTATCTTTCAAACTCAACATAGTAGTCAGCAAATCAATCAGATTATCAGAAAAATCAGCTTTATATGCATCCGCCCATTCTACATTCATATTGGGAAGCAAAGAACCGCTGGAAACAATATTAAGTAAACGTTCCAGCATCACCAAACTAAAACCTTTCTCCTTTTTTATGTAGTTTATAGTATTTATTGCATCATAATAATCACATGTGATTTCTTTTCCTATATCCAAATGCCAGTAGCTATTTTCATTAACAAGAGTGATATCCCCTATTTCCTTAAGAATAAGCCTCAGCTTCCGGATATTTACACTTCTATTATTTGTAGCGCTCGCTTTGTCCATTCCAAACCAAAAGACCTCATCTATTTTCTGTGAAGTCGTACCCTTGCCATCTTTTATGGAATGCAATAGTAAGAAAACAAAAAGTTGTCTGGTTATCAGACTGAAGCTACCTGTTATATCTTCTCCTGTGCGATTGAAAACCTGAAAGCCTCCCAACAAACGAATACATGAGATAGGTTTTTCTTTTATAATTTCAGGTATTTCCTCTACTACTGAATTTACCGAAGAAGAATCTGCCGATACTTGCACATCTACAACTTTTCGCTTCTTCTTATAGCCCCACATGCCTATTGCCCCTATTACACTAACCAGTAAAATCAATGATACCCCAAAAAGAAAGTGGTTATCAGACAACACCTCCTTTTGCATAATCTCTGAAATCTTCAAAGGAGGATAGCGTAATGAATAGATATTTATTTTATATTGCTGATTTATTCCTGCATTCAGAACTACCGCATACAACTTTTGTTGTTTCGGATATAAAAAAAGATCAGCGAATGACTCCGTATCCAGAAACCGGTATGGAATCGGCTCGCCTAAAATATCCTGCTGAAATGTATTCATATCCAAAGAAAGCAACCTGATATCCGAATCAAATCTCTCCTTACAAAAAGTTAGTGCGTATATTTTCCCACTTTCTTTATCAATAACCAGAGAATTTCCCAAAGTACGATGTTCTTTCTCTAAAGTAATATCCGCAAGTTTTCTGACCTTTCCCGTTTTATAATCAACCTCATACAAATCATCAAAATTTCTGGGAGATTCTTCCTGCTTACCTGACAAACTTCCAAATCCTCCCATAACAAGAAACTTTCCATTTCCCAGATAACCAGCTGCACTCAGAAAACGAGGAGCAACTTCAGGTGCCAGAGAATGAATATTCCAATCTCCACCCGACAAAGAATGACAAGCTAAATTAGCTTTAAATGCATGATTACCATATCCCCCAAAAACAACCAGCGTATTCGTTTCAGAGTCTATAAATCGATTATGGTGTTGTATAGGAGCAAGCCCTTCAACACCAGGATAAGAAGACCATGAATTCCCCTCCAGATCATAAGTTATCAACTGAGGAAAAAGTACACTATAGGAGACGAGCCGATCCATCACAGGATCATAAATAGTCTGACTGCCTCCACTCGCAAAGGGCGCTCCCCCTTGCGTTTTTACACACTGCAGTTCATTGTTTTCAGTATGATAAATATATAAAGAGTCCGAAGTAGCCACAAATATACGGCCATGTTCAGTATCCGTTGCAATTTGCGGATTCCTCTCATTAACAGATATTTCTATTTTCTTTTCCCAGCTTACATATTCCTCAATATTCCATATACCATTTGATACTTGTGCTTTTATATTATCAATTTCGTCATATACGTGATCCTTTCTATGTTTATCCAAAGTCCACCGGGCAACCGGTTCCTTTTTATTATCAAATAACTTCAAATTACGAATACTCATAGGAGGTACATCAGTTGTAACAAAGGCCGGATGCTCATTACAGCCCATAAAAATCTTAATATGATCCATGTTTTGGAAACCATGAGGCATATGCACAGTCTCGTTGCCCACACTGCATATTATTTCCTGGGGAAAAAAAAGAAATATTAATATTCATCCAAGTATCTCCAAGAACAATATCTTCCCCTTGCAACTCCTGATTTGAAATAATCCCATCAGAACCACATAATATAAAATTCATCTTGGCAATATTCAGATTGGCTACCAAATCCAATGTTTCCACATCATTAGAGACAATACGACACACATAACCATAAGTAAGATTAGCTTTCTGAAGTGAGAGTTCAAAGTTAAAAGAAAAACCGTGTCTAAAATTGAATCCCTGCTCGGAAGCTAAAATCATACCTGTGCGTTCATCCTGATTTACTTCGTGAGAGTGAAAAGACAACCCATAATGGTCTGTCAGTTCTTTACTTGTAGCAATTGCAATACCATATATTAGTACGATAACAAGTATTGCATACCTCTTCAGCACCATAAACTCTTAATATATTCTGTGTAACTAATTGTGAACTTAAGCACATTACTTACACGCAATATTCGCAAAAATAAAAGAGACAACCAAACATTTAACAAGAAAATTAGAAAGAAATCTAATTCTATTTAAAAGATGAAATAATTATTTTATACGATTCCATATAATGGATACCGCCACAGATATTCATAAGTAAATCTTCTGATTTTTACGATAAGTTCAAATTAAAGTTCCTTGAAAGCTCCTTGAAAATCAGCGCATTACAAGAAGAGAAAAGAAAAGCGGAGAGAGTTTTTCAACTTTCTCCGCCTCAGTACCCAGACCCGGGGTCGAACCGGGATGGAAGTGAATCCACTGGTGTTTGAGACCAGCGCGTCTACCGATTCCGCCATCTGGGCATGCTTGATTTCTCAATTGCGGTGCAAAGATACGGCTTTTTTCTAAACCTGCAATACTTTTCCTAAAAAAAGGAGAAAAAAGTCATAAAACATTCTACAAACATTCCGTGTTTCCAAAATATAGTGTACTTTAGCAGAAACTTTTAAAACAAACGATATGACAACAAATAAGGATAATTTCTGTGTTATCATGGGTGGAGGTATCGGCAGTCGCTTCTGGCCGTTTAGTCGAAAAACGCTCCCTAAACAGTTTCTGGACTTCTTTGGCACAGGCAGGTCATTACTGCAACAAACCTTCGACCGCTTCAATAAAGTTATTCCCACAGAGAACATACTTATCGTTACAAACGATTTATACGCAGATCTTGTAAAGGAGCAACTGCCTGAATTGAATCCCGAACAAATCTTGCTGGAACCTACACGCAGAAATACTGCTCCGTGTATCGCATGGGCAGCTTATCACATTCGCGCATTAAACCCGAATGCCAATATCGTGGTAGCCCCATCCGATCATTTGATTCTGAAAGAAGGAGAGTTCCTTGATGCCATCGAAAAAGGCTTGACGTTCGTATCTCAATCAGAAAAGTTGCTGACTCTCGGTATCAAACCGAACCGTCCCGAAACAGGTTATGGTTACATTCAGATAGCCGAACAAGCAGGAGATAATTTCTACAAGGTGAAGACCTTTACCGAAAAACCTGAACTGGAGTTAGCCAAAGTTTTCGTAGAAAGCGGAGAATTTTATTGGAACTCCGGCCTCTTCATGTGGAATGTAAACTCTGTCATCAAGGCCGTGGAAGCACTACTTCCCGAGCTGGCAAGCAAATTGATTCCTGGTAAAGATGTATACGGTACTCCTGCCGAAAAAGCATTCATCGACGAAAATTTCCCTGCATGCCCCAATGTATCCGTCGACTTCGGCATCATGGAGAAAGCAGACAATGTATATGTTTCATTAGGAGATTTCGGCTGGTCCGATTTAGGTACATGGGGTTCATTGTATGACTTGTCCCCAAAGGACAAAGAAGGAAATGTAACCTTGAAGTGTGAGTCTCTAATGTACAACAGTAAAGACAACATCGTGGTGCTCCCACAAAACAAACTCGCCGTTATTGATGGACTGGAAGGCTATCTCATCGCTGAATCGGACAATGTATTACTGATTTGCAAGAAGGATGAAGAACATTCTATCCGTAAATACGTAAACGACGCACAAATAAAATTAGGGGAAGATTACATCTAACCGGATATCGGAATTTGAAAGCATAAACTTTCAAACCAGAATAAAGGAAACGGGGACTGAATCCATTTCAGCCCCCGTTCTTATTATAAAAGGAAGGAGTTTTATTTTTAGAGTGCAGCGCGAATCGCTTCGGCAACTGCTTTAAATTCTTCATCAGAAAGTTTCAGCTTTGGATTAGAGAACAGCATGTCCGACTCTTTCTGCATAGGAATAAGATGAATGTGCGCATGAGGTACTTCCAGACCAATCACTGCTTCACCTACTTTCTTGCAAGGGAAAGCCTTCTCAATGGCACGAGCCACCTTCTTGGCGAAAACATGTATTGCTGCCAGATCTTCATCATCCAGATCAAAGATATAATCCACTTCCTGCTTGGGAACGACCAGCGTGTGCCCTTGCACCAGCGGATTGATGTCCAGAAATGCAAAGAACTTATCATCCTCCGCCACCTTATAGCTTGGTATTTCACCTGCGATAATTCTACTGAATATTGTTGCCATAACTTTTATGATATATAAATTAAGGCAAGCCCGCATGCGGACCTGCCTTTACTTTAAAATGATATGTTCACTACTTCAAGATTAACCATGCCCTGCGGCACTTTGATTTCAGCTACATCACCCACTTTCTTACCAAGCAAACCTTGTGCAATGGGAGTGTTAACAGAAATCTTTCCTTCTTTCAGATTAGCTTCGCTTTCCGAAACAATGGTATAAATCATCTTCATGCCATTCTTTATGTTCTTCAGTTCCACCTTGTTCAAAATCTGCACGGAATCCGTTTTCAGCTTGGACTCATCAATAATCTTGGCATCTGCTATAATCGTCTTCAATTTATTGATTTTCATCTCAAGCATGCCCTGTGCCTCTTTGGCGGCATCATACTCTGCATTCTCCGACAGGTCACCTTTGTCACGTGCTTCGGCGATAGCAGCCGAAATCTTAGGACGTTCTACCGTCTCCAATTCTTTCAGTTCGGCCATCAATTTCTTGTAGCCTTCTTCTGACATATAAGCCATACTTTTTTCCTCCTTTTTAGTTTCTAAATGGTATTATATAACAAAAAAGAATTCCAACATGGTCAGCATGCTGGAACCCTCTTCCGATTTTTCTTTTGCAAAGATAGCCTTTTAATTAATGCGTGTCAAGCAAAAATTGCTGCTATGTAACATATTTAAATAAAAACTTCTAATTTATAACAAGTTACAACAGTGCTTTCACCGCAGCGTCCAAGTCTTTTATAGTCTCTCCACGAGCGCTCAACTCACTATTCCGATTAATCAGGAACAGAGAAGGAACCTCCTTTACGTTGTACATAGCGGCCACATTTGAGTAAATTCCATTTGCATCTCTTACAGAAATCCAAGGCAGATTATCAGCCGTTGTTTTCCAGAAATGCTCGTCAGCATCCAGCGAAACCTGATAGATCACCAGTCCCTGATCTTTATATTTAGTATAAAGGTCATTCAGCAAGAAGTTATGGGGAGCAGAAGCTGCACTTTGGTAAATAGTAAAGTCCAACAAGACTACTTTACCTTTCAGATCGCTCAACTTATGGGTATTCCCCTTCATATCACGAAGGCTGATATCGATGATACCGGTTTCAGAAATAACTTCTTCCGGCAACTCCAGAACTTTCTGTTGCGGTGTACGGGTATTCTTCATTCCCTTAATCACAATATTATAGAGATTCTTGGAGCGATCCGCATGCGGATAATAATTATTCAGACTGGTGGCAACGGCTGCAAAGCACTTAATATCATCCTTGCTATTCAAAGGATCGAAGATAAGGTAATTATTCAGTTTCTGGAACAGAGCAAAATAAGCGGCAGCCGTATTGGGAGCTGCAAAAATATATTTAGTTTTCACCTCATCCTTATAATCTTTCATCAAGGCAGCCAGTTTTTCTTCAAAAACATCGGCACCTATCTGATGAGCCTGCATCTTCTTCACCAACTCATTCACCTCATTCTGCAACTGCACTTGCTTCAACGTCAATTCCTTTATCTTAGTGCTGTTTGCCGAACCTTCTACCGTATAAGCCGTAGCAAAATCAGTATACGGCGCTTTCAGTCCGATAGTTTCCGTAGAATCCACAGAGAAATTGATAACCTTGTCGTCCACACGAAGGCGGTAGAACTCCGGAGATACCGGACGTGTTTGTTTGAAACTGAAAGAACCGTCACCCTTCAACTTTACAGAATCCAAGGGCACGATGCCCTCCAAAGCAGCCGCTTCCAGGTACAGCATTTTGCCGTCGGCACCTGAAACTTCACCTTCAACTTTGAATTTCGGTTCAGAATTACATGCACTTAAAACCAAAGCGGCAAGTGCAACAAAACAGATCTTTTTCATATTTAGCTTCTTAATTTCTATTAGAAAGAACGTGCAAATATAGTTCTTTTCAAGTTTAGTCAAAGCATTTTCATTGCTTCTTCCACATGGAAACCTAAAAAAATAGTCAATTATAAACTTTTTTATCTCATTCCCACCTGATTACATGAATTAATATGTATCTTTGCACGAATTTTGAAAGAAAATATAGATAAAACATTTTTTATGATTAACCCAATTGTTAAGACGATCGAGCTCCCTGATGGCAGAACCATCACACTCGAAACGGGAAAGCTGGCAAAACAGGCAGACGGTTCTGTAATGCTTCGTATGGGTAACACCATGCTTCTTGCTACTGTTTGTGCCGCTAAGGACGCAGTTCCCGGAACAGATTTCATGCCGTTACAGGTAGAGTACAAAGAAAAATTCTCCGCATCTGGACGTTTTCCCGGCGGTTTCACCAAGCGTGAAGGACGCGCTTCAGATTATGAAATCCTGACCTGCCGCCTTGTTGACCGTGCTCTCCGCCCCTTATTCCCCGATAATTATCACGCAGAGGTATATGTAAACATCATCCTCTATTCCGCCGACGGTATTGATATACCGGACGCACTGGCAGGGCTTGCCGCTTCTGCCGCCCTCGCAGTTTCAGATATTCCTTTCAACGGACCTATTTCCGAAGTACGCGTAGCACGCATCGACGGACAGTTCGTTATCAACCCTACTTTCGATCAACTGGAAAAAGCTGACATGGACCTCATGGTGGGTGCTACTTACGAAAACATCATGATGGTAGAAGGTGAAATGAGTGAAGTTTCCGAACTTGACTTGCTGAACGCCATGAAAGCAGCCCACGAAGCAATCAAAGTGCAATGCTTGGCTCAGAAAGAACTGGCAGAGGCTGTTGGTTCTACCGTAAAACGCGAATATTGCCACGAAGTAAACGATGAAGAACTGCGTAAAGCCGTTCACGAAGCTTGCTACGCAAAGGCTTATGCCATCGCCGCTTCCGGCAACAAAAATAAACATGAACGCATGGACGCTTTCGATGCTATCCGTGAAGAGTTCAAAGCACAGTTCAGCGAAGAAGAGCTGGCAGAAAAAGCAGCACTAATCGACCGTTACTACCACGATGTAGAAAAAGAGGCTATGCGCCGCAGCATCCTGGACGAAGGTAAACGCCTTGACGGACGTAAGACTGACGAGATCCGTCCTATCTGGAGTGAAATCAACTGCCTGCCTGGCCCTCATGGCTCTGCTATCTTCACTCGCGGTGAAACTCAATCCTTGTCTACCGTTACCCTCGGTACAAAACTGGATGAGAAGATTATCGACAACGTACTGGAACATGGCAAAGAACGTTTCCTGTTGCACTATAACTTCCCTCCGTTCTCTACCGGAGAAGCCAAGGCACAACGTGGCGTAGGCCGTCGTGAAGTCGGTCACGGACACTTAGCTTGGCGTGCACTGAAAGGGCAAATTCCTGCTGACTACCCGTATGTAGTGCGCGTAGTATCCGATATTCTTGAATCTAACGGTTCTTCTTCTATGGCTACCGTATGTGCCGGAACACTGGCATTGATGGATGCAGGTGTGAAGATCAAACAACCGGTATCAGGTATCGCTA
>NZ_EQ973490.1:1927765-1944145 GCF_000158035.1 Bacteroides cellulosilyticus DSM 14838 | reverse complement strand
ATCTGCTACATTTGGGCAGGCGCTGGAATTGGAATTGCAAAAGCGCGATACGGTTTTGGTATTTTAGGAGCGTACGTCAGTTGCTCATTCAAAATATATTTTTGAAATAAAAAATCCCCCTTCCCCGTTTTACCGGTAAAAGGAGGATTTCACTTAAAATTATGATGGACTTTTTATTTCAAGTCTCTCAGTTCCCAGCCCAGTGCACTGGCACCTAAAACAGCTGCATCAGAGTCCTTCAACTCAGACATCAACAATTTGGCTTTACCTTTATAGATGTTCAGCACATTGTCATCGATAGCTTTCTGGATGGGTTTGAAGATATAATCTCCGGATTTGGCCAATCCGCCAAACAGGATAATAGCTTCGGGGCTTGAGAAAGCGATAGCATCAGCAATAGCTTCACCCAGAATGTTGCCTGTGAAGTCGAAAATATCTTGTGCCAGTTTGTCACCTTGAACCGCTGCATCGTATACGTCCTTTGAAGTGATATTCTCAGCAGGGATAGAGCGAAGCAAACTTGGTTCGGTACGTGCAGTCAGGAATTCGCGGGCTGTACGTGCTACACCGGTAGCCGAGCAGTAAGTTTCCAGACAGCCGTGACGTCCGCATCCGCAAAGACGACCATTTTCGCGGCGTATGATAACGTGACCTAATTCTCCGGCAAAACCGTCGTGGCCATAAACCATCTGACCGTTGATAACGATACCGCTACCTACACCTGTACCCAGAGTAATCATGATAAAATCTTTCATACCACGTGCAGCACCATAAGTCATTTCACCGATAGCTGCGGCGTTAGCGTCGTTAGTCAATGCAGTAGGTATACCCAAGCGCTCCTCGAACATAGCTGCCAAAGGTATTACACCTTTCCACGGCAAGTTGGGGGCAAATTCGATAGTACCGCTGTAGTAGTTACCATTGGGAGCACCGATACCGATACCTTTGATTTTATCTACACCGCCATTAGCGATAATCAAAGGCAACAGATTCTTGCAGACTGCATCTACATAATCATCTGCTTGATCGTGAGCGCCGGTTTTGATGGAACCGCTTGCAATAATAGTTCCGCGTGCATCCACAATACCAAAGACGGTGTTTGTTCCGCCTATGTCAATACCTACTACGTAGGGTTTTTCCATGCTTGAATTCATGATATTAATGTTTTGTTTAAAGGGTTAGTTAATTAGTATTATGGTTACAAATTACACAAAGAAAAACGACACTTCAAAATCTTTTTGAAAAAAAGTTCACCCTCTTTGCAACTTTTCGTAACATAGCTGCGTCTAATAGTGAAAATTAATAAGAAAACAGACTAAAACAGAGGTATACGTGATACAACTGAAAGACATTAACAAGACCTACAACAACGGAGCACCCTTGCATGTGCTCAAAGGCATCAACCTCGATATCAAGCGGGGTGAGTTTGTTTCCATTATGGGAGCTTCGGGTTCCGGTAAATCCACCTTACTTAATATATTGGGTATTTTGGATAACTATGATACCGGTGAGTATTATCTGAATGGTACACTGATCAAAAACCTCAGTGAGACTAAAGCGGCTGAATACCGGAACCGTATGATCGGGTTCATCTTTCAGTCGTTTAACTTGATTTCCTTTAAAAATGCAGTAGAGAATGTGGCGCTTCCGCTTTTCTATCAGGGAGTAAGTCGCCGCAAGCGCAACGCCATGGCACTGGAATATCTGGATCGCTTGGGATTGAAGGATTGGGCGCACCACATGCCGAATGAAATGTCCGGTGGACAGAAACAGCGTGTTGCTATCGCCCGTGCCCTTATCACTCAGCCTCAGATTATCCTGGCCGATGAACCTACCGGTGCTCTTGATAGTAAGACTTCCGTGGAAGTAATGCAGATTCTTAAAGATTTGCACAGTACGGGGATGACTATCATAGTGGTTACCCACGAAAGTGGTGTAGCCAATCAGACAGATAAGATAATCCATATCAAGGATGGTATTATCGGCAGCATCGAAGAGAATCGTGATCATGATGCTTCTCCATTCGGAAAAGACGGATTCATGAAATAAAAGAATGTACAATGTACAATTTACAACGTACAATTGAAGCTTCGCCAACATTCCGGAAGGCAAATTGTAAATTGTAAATTGTCAAATAGTAAATGAATATATGTTTGATATTTGGCAAGAAATATACGGAACCATTAAGCGGAATAAGTTGCGTACGTTCCTTACAGGGTTTGCCGTGGCATGGGGCATCTTTATGCTTATCGTGTTGTTGGGTGCCGGAAACGGTATCATCCACGCCTTCGAGCAATCGTCCTCAGAACGTGCATTGAACTCTATCCGCATTTTTCCGGGATGGACTTCCAAGCCTTATGCAGGATTGAAGGAGGGACGTCGTGTCCGTTTGGAGAATAATGACCTGGAGGCTACTGAAAAGTATTTTCCGGATTATGTAATCAGTGCCGGTGCTACCGTGCGGCAGAGCAATGTAAACGTCAGTTTTGGGCAGGAGTATGTGAATATCTCCCTGATGGGAGTACACCCCAACTATACGGAGGTAGAGACGGTGAAAACTGCTGACGGGCGTTTTGTTAATCAGAATGATTTGAAAGAACGCCGCAAGGTGATCGTTATACATAAAAAGACTGCCGATATTCTATTTGGCAAAACTCATACCGAACCTATCGGGCAGTTTGTCAATGCAAGTGGAGTAGCATATCAGGTGGTAGGTATTTATAATGACCAGGGAGACCGCGAAGCCAGTGAGGCCTATATTCCTTTTTCTACTTTGCAGACTATCTATAATAAAGGCGAACAGCTGAATAATATTATTTTCACTACTAAAAATCTGGAAACAATAGAAAGTAACGAGATCTTTGAAGCCAACTATCGCAGGGTAATTGGTGCCAGTCGTCGTTTTGATCCTCAGGACAACAGTGCCATCTGGATATGGAACCGCTTTACCGATTATATGCGGACACAAAACGCCATGGGGATGCTTCGTACAGCTATCTGGGTGATTGGTATTTTCACCTTGCTGAGTGGAATTGTAGGTGTTTCAAACATCATGTTGATTACGGTGAAAGAGCGTACGCGTGAATTCGGTATCCGTAAGGCTCTTGGGGCGAAACCATTATCTATCCTTTGGCTGATTATTGTGGAGAGCGTTGCTATCACTACTTTGTTCGGGTATATAGGGATGGTGGCCGGCATTGCCGTTACGGAATGGATGAACTCGGCTTTCGGTAATCAGACTATGGATGCGGGTATGTTCCAGCAAACCATGTTCTCGAATCCGACCGTAGATTTGAGTGTCGCCATTCAGGCTACGCTGACCTTGATTATAGCGGGAACGCTGGCCGGTTTCTTCCCGGCAAAGAAGGCTGTAAGCATCAGTCCGATAGAAGCATTGAGAGCGGATTAGTGGCTATATTATGAATCATTTATCATTAATCACTAAACATTAATCACTATTAACATGAGAATAGATATAGACTCTTGTGAGGAAATCCTCATCACGATTACAAGAAACAAGACGCGAAGCTTGCTGACGGCATTCGGTGTATTCTGGGGTATCTTCATGCTGGTGGCGCTTATCGGTGGCGGGCAGGGGATGCAGCAGGCTATGAGTTCCCAGTTCGAAGGCTTTGCCACGAATTCGGCTTTCCTGGTTTCTCAGAAGACGGGAGAGGCGTATAAAGGTTTCCGGAAAGGACGTTGGTGGAATCTGGAACTCTCTGATATTGAGCGTCTGCGCAATGGGGTGGCGGAAATTGATATCATCACTCCTTCTATCGCCTATTGGGGAAGAACGGCAGTGCATGGAGATAAGAAATATGAATGTAGCGTAAAGGGATTGTATCCCGAATATGAGCATATAGAGCACCAGGAGATGGCGTATGGACGCTTCATCAACGATGTGGATATTAAGGAAGCACGTAAAGTCTGCACAATAGGTAAACGTGTGTATGAAAGTTTGTTTCACCCGGGAGAAGACCCTTGTGGAAAGTATATCCGGGTAGACGGTATTTACTATCAGGTGGTGGGTATGTGTTCGTCCGAGGGCAACATGAATATTCAGGGACAGGCTTCGGAAGCAATAACATTGCCTTACACAACCATGAAACAAGCCTATAATCTGGGCAACCGGATACATGTGGCATGTTTCACCGTGAAGCCCGGTGTCAAGGTGACGGATATTCAGGATAAGGTGGAGCACATAGTAAAGGCGGCTCATTACATCTCTCCGGATGATAAGCAGGCAGTGATGATGCTGAATGCGGAGGCCATGTTCTCTATGGTGGATAATCTGATGACGGGAGTCCGAATATTGATCTGGATGGTAGGTTTGGGTACCTTGTTTGCCGGAGCTATTGGCGTATCGAACATTATGATGGTGACAGTGCGTGAGCGTACCACGGAAATTGGCATTCGCCGCGCCATCGGAGCACGTCCGAGGGATATCTTGCAGCAGATTCTTTCTGAAAGTATGGTGTTGACTACTATTGCGGGTATGGCAGGTATCTCTTTTGCTGTATTGGTATTGCAGGTATTGGAGGCTGCCGCCAATGATCCGGGGCATATCACTACTCATTATCAGGTTTCATTTGGCCTGGCTATCGGTACCTGTGCGCTATTGATTGCTTTAGGAGTGCTTGCAGGTTTGGCTCCGGCCTATCGTGCCATGGCAATTAAACCTATTGAGGCTATCAGGGATGAATGATAAGAGGAGCGATAACTCCTTAATTTCCTAATATAAAAATAAAGAAACAATAATATAATAATAGTATGAAAAAGTATCTGAAAATCGCGTTATTGGTAGTTGTAGCTGCCATTTTCATCTTCACGTTTGTATTCCTTTACCAGAAGTCTAAACCCAAGATTACGGTGTATGATACAGTAACTCCGACAGTGGCCGACCTGGAAAAAACGACTGTGGCAACCGGAAAGGTAGAACCGAGGGACGAGATTCTCATTAAACCCCAGATATCGGGTATCATTGACGAGTTGTATAAAGAAGCGGGACAGACTATACGCAAGGGAGAAGTGATCGCTAAGGTGAAAGTGATTCCCGAACTAGGTACGTTGAACTCTGCCGAGAGTCGTGTGCGTCTGGCGGAACTTAATGCGAAACAGGGCGAAACGGACTTTGCCCGCATAGAGAAGTTGTTTGAAGACAAGCTGATCAGTCGTGAAGAATATGAAAAAGCCGAGGTAAGTGTAAAGCAGGTGCGTGAAGAGTTGCAGACTGCTAAGGATAACCTGGAAATTGTGAAGGAAGGTATTACAAAGAGCAGTGCTTCTTTCTCAAGTACGTTGATCCGTTCCACAATTGATGGTTTGATACTGGATGTACCGGTAAAAGCCGGTAACTCGGTGATCATGAGTAACACGTTCAATGATGGTACGACAATCGCTACGGTTGCCAATATGAATGATTTGATTTTCAGAGGTAAAATTGATGAAACGGAAGTCGGTCGTGTTCATGAAGGTATGCCTGTGAAGTTGACAATTGGTGCTTTGCAGAATCTTTCATTTGACGCTATACTGGAATATATCTCTCCGAAGGGGGTAGAAGAAAACGGTGCCAATCAATTTGAGATAAAGGCAGCTATACAGGTGCCCGATACGGTGATGATTCGTTCGGGGTATTCTGCTAATGCGGAAATTGTACTGGAACGTGCACAAAAGGCGCTTACTTTACCTGAAAGTACTATTGAGTTCAGTGGAGACAGCACATTTGTATATGTGATGACGGATAGTGTGCCTGCCCAGAAGTTCGAGCGTAAAGAGGTGAAAGTGGGTATGAGTGACGGTATCAAGATTGTTATCAAAGACGGTGTGGACGGCAAAGCCAAAGTGCGCGGTGCAGAGAAGAAGGATAAATAAATGCCGGTGAAGTAACCTTGTATAATTCAATAATAATAGATTATGAAGAAGAACTTAATAATAGGATGCATGGCTGTCTTTGCTGTCTCGGTGCAGGCACAGGAGGGCTGGACATTGCGCCAATGCATCGACTACGCTATAGAACATAATATCAGTATCCGTCAGAGTGCTAATACAGTGGAACAAAGTGCCGTGAGTGTGAATACTGCCAAATGGGCGCGACTCCCGAACCTGAACGGTAGTGCAGGGCAAAGTTGGAACTGGGGACGTACGCAGACGGCCGTAAAAGATAAAGATACAGGTGATTATTCTACTGTTTATGTGAATACGAGCAGCAATAGTACCGATATGTCCTTATCGACTAATATACCTATATTTACAGGTTTGGAGATTCCAAACCAATATGCATTGGCTAAATTGAATCTTAAAGCGGCTATGGCCGACTTGGAGAAGGCGAAAGAAGATATTTCCATTAATATAGCTTCTGCTTATTTACAGGTACTGTTTAATCAGGAGTTGCATACGGTTGCTCTTGGGCAAGTGAAACTGAGTAAAGAGCAGTTTGCTCGCATTTCCCGCCTTGCAGAGTTGGGCAAAGCGTCTCCCGCGGAAGTTGCTGAGGCCAAGGCTCGTGTGGCTCAGGATGAGATGAGTGCTGTGCAGGCTGATAACAACTACCAACTTGCTCTATTGGATCTTAGTCAGCTTATAGAACTGGAAACTCCGGAAGGATTTACATTATCAGCTCCGGCTGTAACGCTGGATTTGATTCCTCTGACTCCTCCGGATGAGGTTTATCAAACGGCGTTAACGAATAAGGCTTCTGTAAAGGCAGCGCAATATCGTTTGGCGGGTGCCAAGCATAGCATTCGTATTGCCCAGAGCGATTTCTATCCGCAATTGAGCCTTGGTGGTAGTCTTGGGACAAGATATTATTCTACTATTGACCGTAATTTCAGTCAGCAGTTGCGGGATAATTTCAGTAAGTATGTAGGATTTAGCCTGAGTGTTCCTCTCTTTAATCGCTTCGCTACTCGTAACCGTGTGCGTACGGCACGATTACAGCAAGAGAACTACTCCTTGCAATTGGACAACACCAAGAAAGTGCTCTATAAAGAAATTCAGCAAGCCTGGTACACTGCACTGGCTTCCGAAAGCAAGTATACCAGTAGTAGTACGGCAGCCAATGCCAGTATGGAATCTTTCAAGCTGATGAGTGAGAAGTATGATAATGGCAAAGCTAATGCCGTAGAGTATAATGAAGCGAAACAGAATTTGATGAAAGCCCAGTCTGATGAGTTGCAGGCCAAATATGAATATCTGTTCCGTACAAAGATATTGGACTTCTATAAAGGAATACCGATTGAATAACTTTTTTAGTGTCTTTCTCTTGAAAATCCTTCTTTGGCTGCGAGGCTGGGGGAGGATTTTCTGTATATTTGCCACATGACTCCTTTTATCAGTATAATTATTCCTTTTTATGGTACGGCAGACCCGGTATTGCTGCAACGCTGTATTACTTCTATCCGTGAACAGGGAATGGAAGAGGGGAGTTATGAAATCATTGTAGCAGATGATGAGAGTCAGACTACGGGGGGAGCACGTAATAATGGAATGCAACAAGCGCATGGTGAATATCTTTTTTTTGTAGATGCTGATGATATTTTAGTACCGAATACACTTCGTTCTTGTTTACCTTTGTTGAAACTATACTTTCCTGATATTCTGAGGTTTGGTTTTAAGGAGTTTACCTGTGCCTCTTCGTTGGAGAAGCAGAATCCGACCAATCAACTGCCGTTTTATGTAGAATACTCATCCGGTGCCCACTTCATGGCATTGAATAATTTTACGGGAGTTGTTTGGGCGCATTTCTTCCGTCGAAGTTTATTGGAGACGTCTTCTCTTTATTTCAGTAAGACGAGCCTTTTTGAAGATGAAGAGTTTGTTGCCAAAGCTTACTTCTTCGCCCGAAAAATGTTGGTGACTTCTTATAAAGTGTATGGTTATTACTGTTCATCTTCTTCTTTAACGAGAATGATTACTGAAGATGAATGCCGGAGGAGGGTATCTGATTTTAAAGAAATGCTTTTTCGGTTGAAAGCGTTTAGTCAGGCTTGTCAGTCTGACGCCTCTGTCGAGCGTTTGGAGGCATTGAATAGACGAATCCATTTTCTTGTTATCGACTATATCCGTCAGATGTGGCGGAATAAATGTAGTATAAATGAGATGAACCGGCAATTAGCTATCCTGAAACAAGCGGGATTAGTACCTTTGCCCTATAAAAAGTATTCTTGGAAGTATCGTTTGGTTTGTCCTGCCATTAATGTTTATATTCGTTTTGTTATATGAAGATATTGTTACTTGGAGAGTTTAGCGGGCTGCATTGGAATCTTGCGGAAGGGCTTCGGGCATTGGGGCACGATGTCTGTGTTGCTTCTGATGGTTGTGGTTGGAGGAACTATCCGCGTGATATAGCTCTTGACCGGCCGACGGATAGTTTGCGTGATGGTATCTGTTGCCTTCTCCGTATATTGCGTCATTTGCCGGGTTTTCGGGGATATGATGTTGTGCAGATTATCAGCCCTTATTTTTTGCGTTTACGCAGTGAACGTACTTTGCCTGTTTACCGTTATTTGCAACGGCACAATGGCAAGGTCTTTTTGGGAGCTTTCGGGACCGACTATTATTATATTCGTACTTGTATGGAAACAAGCACTTTTCACTATTCGGATTTTAAGATCGGAGACCGGTATCGTGATACGGCTTTTAATCAGATTACTCTTCAGGATTGGTATTATGGTGGGGCAGCTCGTGCCACTCGGGCTATAGCCGAAACTTGTAATGGCATTATCGCCTGTTTGTGGGAGTATTATGCTTCCTATCAACCTTACTTTTCAGATAAGACAGCTTTCATTCCTTTACCTATCGATTTGCGTGAGGTAACATCCCGCGTTCGCGGTGTGCCGGAGAAACTGAATTTCTTCATCGGTATTCAGTCTGCCCGTAGTAATTTGAAGGGGACTGATGTTATGCTGCCCGTTTTGCAAGAAGTGCAGCGCAAGTATTCTGAGCTTTGCAGCATCACTGAAGTGCATGATGTGCCTTATGCCCGCTATCAGCAGTTGATGGATGATGCTGATGTCCAGTTAGATCAGTTGTATTCGTATACCCCTTCCATGAATTCACTATTGGCTATGGCAAAAGGAGTAACGGTAGTGGGAGGCGGTGAGCCGGAGAACTATGAGATATTGAATGAAACAGAACTTCGTCCCATTATCAATGTCCTGCCCGACGAGCAAGATATTTATCAAAAGCTGGAAGATATAGTGCTTCATAAAGAGCGTATTCCGGAATTATCGGCGCAAAGTATTGAATATGTAGCCAAGTATCACGATCATGTGAAGGTGGCCCGCCAATATCTGGACTTCTGGGAAAAACATTAATCATTTCTTCTTGTATTTTGCCCTTGCAATAACTAAGTATTGTAAGGGCTAAATTTTATTAGGCAAAGTAATCATTTTCCCTTTGCCAAGGTAACTCGTATTATGTCTTCTAAGTACTTATAGATGCCCGATGTAACGTGAGTGAAAGATTATGAAACATACATCGGTAAAGATGTAATATCAGCGAAAGAATGTGTAAAATGATTATAGGTATCTCTTGGATTCGATACTGTATATTTGCTGTCGGTAAATTTTGCCTTTTCAAAAACAATAATAAAAAAGGATATAACTATGCGAAAACATTTTTGTCTTTTTCTGTTGGCATCTATTTTCTACAGTTATGCGACTCTTGCGCAAAACGCTTCTGCCAAAAATCCGGTGGTTCATGCCGATGTACCCGATATGTCAATGATCCGGGTGGGAGATACTTATTACATGAGTAGTACCACCATGCACATGGCTCCGGGAGTACCCATTATGAAATCTAAAGATCTAGTGAACTGGGAGTTGGTGAATTACTGTTACGATATACTGGCCGATGTGGATGCACTGAACTTGAACAATGGTAAGAATGCTTATGGCAGTGGTACATGGGCAAGCTGCATTCGCTATCATAATAATATGTATTATGTGACAACATTTGCCGGCACCACCGGGAAGACCTATATATATACTACGAAAGATATAGAGAAAGGTCCTTGGAAAGCAATATCCTTTAATCCTTCTTATCATGATCATTCTGTTTTCTTTGACGATGACGGTCGTATTTATATCATCTGGGGAGGTGGTAAACTGCATATAGCGGAACTGAAGCCCGATTTATCCGGGATCAAAGAAGGTACCGAACGTATCTTTATAGAGAATGCCAGTGCTCCGTCAGGAGATAATGTCGGATTACCTGCCGAGGGTTCACAGTTATTTAAAGTAAATGGGAAGTATTATTTATTCAATATTACTTGGCCGAAAGGAGGAATGCGTACAGTGGTTATTCACCGCGCTGATAATATAAATGGTCCTTGGGAAGGTAGAGTTGCTTTGCAGGATAAAGGTGTTGCCCAAGGCGGCTTGATAGATACGCCTGATGGCAGATGGTTTGCTTATCTTTTCCGTGACAATGGTTCTGTAGGCCGTATCCCTTATCTTGTTCCGGTGAAATGGGAAGATGGATGGCCGGTTCTCGGAATAAATGGAAAGGTTCCGGAAACATTGGATCTGCCGGCAAGTAAAGGCTTGATACCGGGTATTGTTGCCTCGGATGAGTTTACACGCAAGAAGAAAGATGCGGCTTTGCCGTTGGTTTGGCAGTGGAATCATAATCCGGATAATTCTCTCTGGTCAGTTAGTGAACGGAAGGGATATCTGCGACTCAAAACCGGACGGATAGATACTGATTTCCTGTCTGCAAGAAACACGTTGACACAGCGGACGATTGGTCCGGTATGTTCAGGAACTACTTCTATGGATGTGTCTGATATGAGAGAAGGCGATTTTGCAGGGCTTGCACTTCTTCAGAAAAAATATGGATGGATTGGTGTGAAATATGAAAACGGGGTAAAGAAGATTGTAATGGTAAGTGCGCAGACTGACAAACCGGAAGAGGTGGAAAGTCTGCCACTGAACCAAAATACAGTATTTCTGAAAGCCGAATGTGACTTTACAGATAAGAAAGATATAGCAGATTTCTACTATAGCCTGGATGGTAAGAAGTGGACAAAAATAGGAAGCCAGCTCAAGATGGCTTATACTCTCCCGCATTTTATGGGATACCGTTTCGGACTATTCAATTATGCTACCAAGACTCCCGGAGGGTATGTGGACTTTGATTATTTCCGTATAAGTGACAGTAAATGAGATAACGAGTAATTATAAATCATAATTGATATTAGACATGAAAAAGGTGAAATCGACGCTTTCCGTGGGTAAGCGCATCATTTTGTTGTCACTTTGTATGACAATGTTTTCAGTGGCAGGTTTTAGCCAAGGGACTAAAGGTAAAAAGGTGAAGGGTGCTCCGGTATTCTTGCAGGCGGTTTATCAGGGGAATGATCAGGTGTACAACGAGAATCCGTTGCAGGCCGGTGAGTTTTATAATCCCATTTTGCAAGGTTGTTACCCCGATCCGTCCATAACCCGCAAAGGGGATGACTACTTCCTGGTGTGTTCATCGTTCGCCATGTTCCCCGGTGTGCCTATCTTCCATTCAAAGGATTTAGTGAACTGGACGCAGATAGGCCATGTACTGGACCGTACCTCACAGCTGAAAGTACATGATACGGGTATCAGTGCCGGCGTGTATGCTCCGGTCATCAAGTATAACCCCAATAATGATACTTTCTATATGATCACCACCCAGTTTGCGGGGGATTCGGGAATATCATTGTAAAGTCGAAAGATCCTTTCAAAGGATGGAGTGATCCTATCAAGTTGAATTTTGACGGTATCGACCCCTCTATCTTCTTTGATGATAACGGCAAGGCGTATGTGGTTCATAATGACGGACCGAAGCGTGGTGAAGAACTCTATAACGGACACCGTGTGATTAAAATCTGGGAGTATGATGTGGAAAACGATCAGGTGATTCCCGGTTCGGATCAGGTTATTGTGAATGGTGGTGTGGATTTGTCCAAGAAACCTATCTGGATTGAAGCTCCGCATATCTATAAGAAGAATGGACGCTACTATCTGATGTGTGCCGAAGGCGGTACCGGAGATTGGCATAGTGAAGTAATCTTTGTGAGTGACAGCCCGAAAGGTCCCTTTATTCCGGCTCCCAATAATCCTATCCTGAGCCAGAGATACCTGAATCAGAACCGGAAGAATATGGTGGATTGGGCCGGACATGCCGATTTAGTGGAAGGTCCTGACGGCAAATATTACGGTGTGTTCCTGGCTATCCGTCCGAATGAGAAGGGCAGAGTGAACATTGGCCGTGAAACGTTTATCCTGCCGGTTGACTGGTCGGGAGAATTCCCTGTCTTTGAAAACGGATTGATTCCGATGGAGCCAAAGTTGAAAACACCTAAAGGAGTGGAGAATAAAGCCGGAAAAGACGGTTACTTCCCCAATGGCAATTTTACGTTTACTGAAAACTTCACATCTCCGCAATTGGATTACCGCTGGATTGGTTTGAGAGGCCCTCGTGAAGAGTTCATCTCAGTACTGAAAGACGGAGGATTGCAGATTACTCCTTTCCCGGTGAACATAAAAGAGGTGAAGCCTACTTCAACCCTCTTCTACAGACAGCAACATAATAACTTCTCGTTTACTACCACATTGCAGTATGTTCCGAAGACAGAGAAAGATCTGGCAGGCATCACTTGCGTACAGAGTGAAAAATTCAATTATGTCTTTGGCTTGACAAAAAAGGACAAAGATTTCTACATGGTGCTGGAAAGAACGGCAAGAGGTAAATCCGGACTTGTTGCAAGTGCAAAAGTAGATGTGAAGAATCCCATTCAATTGCGAGTAAAGGGTGAAGGAGATGGCTATGGCTTTTATTATTCAACGGATGGAACTGACTTCGTACAGTTAGGAAATACCGTGCCCGGTGATATTCTTTCAACGAACGTGGCAGGTGGTTTTACCGGTTGTCTGATAGGCTTGTACGCTACTTCTGCGAATGATATTGTTGTGAACAACCTGAAAGATGCGTATGCTGATTATTTCACTGTGGGATGTGCCATAAATATGGCAAATCTGAATTCACCTCAACAGATGGCATTGATTACTTCCAACTTTAACAGTATCACTGCAGAGAACGATATGAAACCTCAACCTACGGAGCCTGTGGAAGGACAGTGGAACTGGGAGAGCGCTGATAAGATAGCCAACTTTGCCCGTGCTAATAAAATAGGACTTCGCGGTCATTGCCTTGTCTGGCATGCCCAAACTCCGGACTGGATGTTCCATGATGAAAAGGGAAATTTGGTTTCCAAGGAGGTACTGTTTGAGAGAATGAGAAAACATATCCATACGATTGTAAATAGATATAAGGATGTTGTCTATGCCTGGGACGTAGTGAACGAAGCGATGACGGATGATCCGAAAGCAGAAGTTCCTTATCGTCAGTCTCTCTATTATAAGATTGCGGGGGACGAGTTTATAAAGAAGGCTTTTGAATATGCTCATGAGGCAGATCCCAAAGCATTGCTTTTCTACAATGATTATAATGAGACCAACCCGGCGAAGCGTGACCGCATTTATAATATGGTTAAAAGCATGAAGGCTGAGGGAATACCCATCTCCGGAATCGGAATGCAGGGACATTATAATACCCTTTCTCCTACGGAGGATGAGTTCAAAAAGGCTATCGAGCTTTATTCGCAGGTGGTTGATAATATCCATATCACTGAACTGGACGTTCGTATCAATACGAGAGAGCAGGGAGGACAGTTGAGTGTGAACCAGGATAACAGGACGTTGGAATTGACTCCTGAAGCGGATGCGGCACAGGTAGCCCAGTATGATATGCTGTTCCGGGTGATGCGCGAATACAAGAATGTGGTTAGCAATGTTACTTTCTGGAATGTATATGATGGTGATTCATGGCTGGATCGCCGCCGTGGTAACCGTCAGCGTAACTATCCGCTTCTGTTTGACGAAAACTTACTGCCGAAATCTTCGTATTATAAAGTGATGAATTTCTAAATAAAGGTATTTGCACAGTCAATAATCCGCTCTATATCTTCATTCGTCAGTAATGGAGATATAGGGAGGCTTAACTCCTCATTATGGATGCGTTCCGTAATGGGGAGTTGTTGCATTCCATATTCTTTTTTCAACGCTTCCTGGCGATGGGGAGGGATGGGGTAATGAATTTGAGTACAAATGCCGTGACTATTGAGATAACGTTGCCATTCATCTCTGCGGGAAGAAAAGACGGGGAAGATATGAAAAACATTGGCTTCATTGATATCATCCGTATGGACAGTACTCTGTAATTCCAGACGCTGCCAGTCAATCCCTTCTTTATATAATTGCGCTATTTCCCTTCTACGGATATTATCCTGATCCAAACGAGAGAGTTTCACGGAAAGGACTGCCGCTTGCAACTCGTCCAGACGGCTGTTTATACCTTGATACCGATGTACATATTTCTCCGTGGAGCCATAATTGGCAATGGAACGCACTGTAGCGGCAAGCCTTGCATCGTGAGTGGTTATAGCGCCGCCATCCCCTAATGCCCCTAAATTCTTGGCTGGATAAAAACTGAAAGCAGCGGCATCTCCCAGATTACCGGCACGCAGAGGATGATTCCCTTTCCCCGGTAAACCTTTGTTCCAGACAGCTCCATGTGCTTGTGCAGCGTCTTCTATGACTTTCAGTCCGTAGCGGTTGGCTAACTTGCATATCTCTTTCATGTCAGCTAAACGGCCATACAGGTGGACGGGCAATATGGCACGCGTGCGGGGGGTAATCAGTGTCTCGGCATAGGCAGCATCTATATTGCATGTTTCGAAAGAAGGTTCACAAAGCATTGGCTTCAGGCCGGCACGAAGAATGGAAAGCAGGGTGGCAATGTATGTATTGGCAGGAACAATAACTTCATCTCCTGCATTCATCACTCCCAGTTCCCGGTAAGCCAGAAATATCAAAGTAAGAGCATCCAAACCATTTCCGGTGCCAACACAATAAGAAGTACCGCAATAAGCAGCGAACTCCTCTTCAAAACGGGCTGTAGCTTCCCCGTGCAGATACCATCCGGAATGGGAAACACGCAACAGAGCATCCGACAGTTCGGGTTCGAAGGAGGCATTGATCTTTTGCAGGTCTAAATACTTTATCATAAGCGTAATTCGTAAACGTCATACATAATTGCTCTTGCGCCGAAACCTTCTTTTTGGAAGAGTAATCCCTCATTCAACATTTGTCCGCCGTGTTCGGTAGATATGCCAAAGTCGAAGTATCGCTTCTGCGCATAACGGTCGTATATTAATTGGTGGAAAAGCAGGTCGAGCGCACCGCATTTCTTTCCGCGTGGGGAAGCTGCAATGTATTGCACGTGGGCTACTTCGTCAGTCTCATACACAATGCATCCACCCAATGTTTCGGCTCCATCGCATACACGGAAAAGGGAAATCTGGCGGGGGAAATTGCTGTGCAGACGGGTAATCTCCTCTAGTGAATGTACGGGAGAGACACCGTATCGTTCGTGCAGGTTTTCTTCCAGTATCGGCCAGAAAGAAGCAAAGTCTTCATCTTCTGCAATCGTCAGTGAGGATGCCAGGGCTTTCTTCAGTTGGCGACGGCGGAGAGTACGGAAAGGCAGGCGGTCGTCCAGTGGAATGACGGATGAGATGCTTCGTGCCACAAGGGTTGCACCCAGCCGGGTGAGGACATAAAGGTCTTCTTCTGCAGGATAGCGGTGATAGATATGTGGAATAGCACGATAGACTATCGACTGCACACTGCATTCCTTCTGCAGATAATCGAGTGCGGCATGAAATACGCTTTCTACTTGTTGCAGGGTGATGGAAGGAGAAAGGAGCATTCCGCCATACGTCAGTCCTTGATGGGAATAGAAACAATTGCCGGAAAGATTACCGGGAAACAGGGCTGTTAACTTCCGGTTACAGAAGATCATTAGGGAACAATCCTGGAAACGGTCGGCATGATAATCCATATAGTCACGCTGCATGAGGAACGTACCGTTTTTGGAGCGGCGCACGAAGCGGTCCCAGCGCTCTTTATCTCCTGCTGAGTAGCGGATTATATGCCATTCCTGATCGGTTGCCACACTTATTTCCATGTATCTGCCTGTCTTTTATATTACTTTCGGAATTCAAATATAGGTATATTTTTAAAGTTTTGCATATATGTCAGCCTGAAAGGCTATATGCGAAACTTACGTATAATTTAAATAACGTGAGTTTAGGTGGTTTATTATTTATGCGAATCATCAGGAGTTGAATTGGGATCATATCGGAAAAGTTACGAGCTACCGGCTACAAGCTACAAGTAGCTGCGCTATGTTCCGAAAGGCACTTGTAGCTTGTAGTCGGTAGCTGATTCATAACGGAATAGAAAAGAACAAAAGTGATTCGTGTTTAGTGATAAGTGATAA
>NZ_EQ973490.1:1911060-1927534 GCF_000158035.1 Bacteroides cellulosilyticus DSM 14838 | reverse complement strand
TGGGATTGATCAAGAATCCGGGCGAAGATAAATATGCTGTATTGTCCGACATCCTTGGTGATGAAGACCACCTGGGCGACATGGACTTCAAAGTAACAGGAACCAAGAATGGTATCACAGCTACTCAGATGGATATCAAGGTAGACGGTCTGTCATTCGAAATCCTGGAACGCGCTTTGAACCAGGCTAAAGAAGGACGTATGCACATCCTTGGCAAGATTCTGGAAACTATCCAAGAACCACGTGAAGAACTGAAACCTCATGCTCCGCGCATCGAAACGATGACTATACCTAAAGAGTTTATCGGTGCAGTAATCGGCCCTGGCGGTAAGATCATCCAAGGTATGCAGGAAGAAACCGGTGCTACAATCACTATCGAAGAAGTAGACAACATCGGAAGAATAGAAATCTCCGGAACTAACAAGAAGAGCATTGATGACGCTATGCGTCTTATCAAGGGCATCGTTGCCGTACCGGAAGTTGGTGAAGTATACAAAGGTAAAGTACGTTCTGTAATGCCTTATGGTGCTTTTGTTGAGTTCCTGCCGGGTAAAGACGGTTTGTTGCACATCTCTGAAATCGACTGGAAACGTCTGGAAACAGTAGAAGAGGCCGGTATCAAGGAAGGTGATGAAATCGAAGTGAAACTGCTTGATATTGATCCGAAGACCGGTAAGTTCAAACTTTCCCGCAAAGTATTGCTTCCGAGACCGGAAAGACAAGAAAGACCTGAAAAGAAATAAGAAACACCTTATTATTCAGCATATAAAGCCCGACGGAAACCCGCCGGGCTTTCTTTTTGTAAAAAAAGGAAGAAAAAACTTTTAAGACTTTTGCGTATTCCAAAAAGATTATGTTACTTTACCATATAAACCTTAAATAAGAGAGAGAATATTTAAAAATGCCTTTAGCCGGAAACCTACATACTATGGATTTATTTTCTCGTTTCTTTCGAGAGAATCAGGAAAAGTTTCTTGCCTTTGCCTATTCCTACATCAGAAGCTGGGCAGAAGCTGAAGATATTCTTATGGAATCTATGATTTCTTTGTGGGAATGTCGAGACCGCTGGGAAGAAGATAAAGGTCTGCACGCATTGCTCCTTACCATTATCAAAAATAAGGCACTCAATTACCTGGAACACGAACAAACCCGCCTGCGTATTGAGGAAGATTTGAATTCGCACCGTCAGCGCGAATTAGACTTGCGTATTGCCACGTTGAAAGATTGTGAGCCCGACAAGATTTTCAGTACGGAGATACAGCATATCGTAAACAAAGCCTTGGACAAGATGCCACCACAAAGTCGCGAAATCTTTATGCTCAGCCGTTATAGCAACCTGCCAAACAAGAAAATAGCCGAACAACTGAATATCTCTCTCAAAACAGTAGAATTCCATATCACCAAAGCCCTACGTATTCTGCGTGTGGAACTGAAAGATTATCTCGCCTCTATCCTACTTTAGTAAAACTCTCCTGCTTTTCTTTGATAATATAAATAAAAGATATATGTTTGTAAAATCAGTAATATTGCTGGCTATTAAACATGGTAGTTATGAGATATATTGTAATAATATACTACGTGCTTATCGAGGGAGAACAAGTTTTCGAGACCCTGAATGTCAACAAGAATATTGAAGCAAACTCTCCGGAGGAAGCCATAGGCATTGCTTACAATCTATTTAAAGCCGAAGCTCCGGATGAATGTTACATTGTATCCATAATTCCCAATCCGGCAAGTTAATACCGGCAATTAATTAATTTCCTGTCACATTCCATAAAGTCCTGATGTGCCTCCGGTGCATCACACGGATATTCTATGCGTTTACGTTTGGAGTACCCGAAAAACAGAACAAAGCGATCCGCTCTATACCCGGTTCCTATCTTCTTCGTACTCTCCTCGTACCTGCTTCGCTATTTTCATCCTCCTATAGAAGCGAAGCAGGAACGAACTGGATACGGTTCAGAAGAGTTCCTGACCAAAATTACACATCTCATTCCGCCTGCTTCCAGAGCATCACTTCCCGACAATTTCTCTGTTTCCAACTCATTTCGAAGAAAAAACAAAAAAAGTTTCATTTTCCGTTAGGGTAGTTCCAAATTCACCTGTATTAATTATAGAGGGACAGAAAAAAACACCCTTATTCAACAAACAAATTAAGTACCTTATGAACCAAGAACTATTATATAAGTATTTTAAAGGAACCACCACCATTGAAGAAGAAAAGCGCATCCTTGACTGGGTGGAAGCCTCGGAAGAAAATCGGGAAGCTTTCTTGAAAGAACGTATGATGTTTGATGTCGCCTTATTCTCCGACAGACAAAGTGCCGGAAAAAAGACTTTCCGTCTGGCTCCAATACTAAAATGGGGAATACGCGTAGCAGCCGTTATCATCGTAGGCGTATGCGGTTATTTCATGACTAATGATTATCTATATAATCAGGCATCCCTGCCACAAACAGTAACCGTCCCCGCCGGACAACGTGCACAAATCACTCTTGCCGACGGCACACGGGTATGGCTGAATGCACAGTCCACATTGACCTATGCTTCCAACTTTGGGCGTGGCGAAAGAAACGTAGAACTGGATGGTGAAGCCTACTTTGAAGTGGCAAAAAACAAAGATATCCCCTTCTACGTGCACACAGAGATGAATAAGGTGAAAGTTGTAGGTACCAGCTTTAATGTTTGTGCCTATGCAGGAAGCAAAGAGTTTGAAACCACCCTTGTAGAAGGTATTGTGGACATTTATCCTGCCAACTGTAATAAGGTTATCACCCGCTTACAGAAAGAGGAATTCTTTGGCAACTATGACGGGAAATGCAAAAAGGTAATACTCCCTTCTTATGAATATCTGCGATGGAAAGAAGGATTGTACTGCTTTGATGATGTGCCGTTCAGCTGCATCCTCACTAAACTTGAAATGTACTATAATGTAAAAATAACCGTTTCCGATCCTAAATTGCTGAACTATGACAGTTGTACCGGAAAATTCCGCGAACAGGATGGTATAGAGCATATTCTCCGAACCATTTCAAAAGACCATCCTTTTGAATTCAGCATCAACGAAGAAAAAGATTCGATTTTCATTTACGAGAAATAATTTGATATCAAAGATAAAACCTTAAAATTTAGTACTAACCCCTTAAACTGAAAAGCATTATGAAATAAAAGAAACAGTCTGCTAATTACCCCTACAAAAAAGATCGGAAAGTACCCCCATACTTTCCGATCCGAAACAGTCAAAAATCGACCTTAATCAATTTATTAACTTAACACATTACAAAGATATGAGAAAAATTTCTTTGAATGGGCTTTTTTGCCCAAAAAGTTTAGTATTTAAGCAAATATTACGAACTATGAAGATCACACTATTCCTTCTTTTGTTTGTAACGTTCCAGGCGTACAGCCACGCTACCTACTCTCAGAGTACAAGAATCAGCATCCCCCGTTCTGAGTTACGAGTAGGCGAAATCCTCGATAAAATCGAGGCTCAGACCGAGTATTTGTTTGTCTACAATAAGAAAAGTGTGGACGTGCGCCGCACCGTAAATGTAGATGCAGACAATCAACCGGTGTCCGAAGTTTTGGACGAAATCTTTAATGGTACCGACATCAGATATGTAATGGAAGGCAAGAATATTGTGTTGACCAAACAAAATGAAAAGGCCAGTGAAATCATTGCTACCGTACAACAAGAAAATATCTCTGTAAAAGGTGTTGTTACCGATACAAAAGGTGAACCCATTATCGGTGCCAATGTCGTGGAAAAAGGAACTACAAACGGTTGCATTACCAATATAGACGGTGAGTTTACACTAAATACACCGACTAATACAACGCTGGTTATCAGCTTTATCGGATACCAGCCTGTAACGATTGCTCTCAACGGGCAGAAAACTCTCAATGTACAGATGCAGGAAGAAGCCCTGTCACTGGAAACGGTTGTGGTAACGGCTATGGGTATCAAGAAAAAAGCAGCTTCATTGACTTATTCAACCCAACAAGTGGGTGGCGATGAACTGACACGCGCCAAAGATCCGAATATGATAACCGCATTAGCAGGTAAATCAGCCGGTGTACAAATCAATAAGAGCGCATCCGGCCTTGGTGGCTCAGCCAAAGTTTCTATCCGTGGTACACGTTCCGCTTACGAAGGAGGCAATAACCAACCGTTATATGTCATCGATGGTGTCCCTATGCTAAATACGACTACCGAATCGACTTCCACCGTTATGGGTGGAGAAAATGACGGTGTGAATCGTGACGCCGGTGATGGTATCTCCAACCTGAATCCCGAAGACATTGAAAGTATGAGCATTCTGAAAGGTGCTTCTGCCGCCGCTCTTTACGGATCACAAGCAGCCAACGGTGTTATCTTAATAACTACCAAGAAAGGTAAAGCAGGTATGCAAAGAGTTACTTTCTCTTCAAATCTGACCATCGATCATGCCATCAGTCTGCCGGAATTCCAGAATTCGTATGGCCCCAGCGGAACTGACAGTTGGGGAGAAAAAAAGTCATTAACCGACTACGATAATGTTGGCAAATTCCTCGGTAACGGTGTAACCGCTATTAACTCTATATCCGTACAAAGCGGAAACGAGAAGATGCAGACTTACTTCTCTTATGCCAACACTACAGCCAAAGGTATCATTGATTCCAACAAATTGCAAAAGCACAACCTTACGTTCCGCGAAACAGCGAGTTTCTTCAATGACCGTCTGAAACTCGATGGAAATGCTACCCTGATGACACAAAAGATTAAGAATAGCACTGCATCCGGAGGTATATACCTGAATCCATTGGTCGACCTGTACAGTTTCCCACGTGGAATGGACATGTCTGAATATGCTACTAATTTTGAAGTAGCCGACCCGACAAGAAATGGTATGCCTGTACAAAACTGGTATACAGACGTTTCCGAATGGTCACAAAATCCTTACTGGATTAAGAATCGTGTTACCAACACCAATAAGCGTTACCGCGCTATGGCATCCCTAAGTGCCAGCCTGAAAATAAACGATTGGTTAACCCTGCAAGCCCGTGGTAATGCAGACTATGTAAGCGACAAGTTCGATCAGAAAATGTATGCATCTACAGCTCCCAATATTACAGGTACCTATAACGAAAAGAGTAACGGACGTTATGTTTGGTCGGAAAGCGAACAATTCCAGATTTATGCCGACGTAATGGCCATGTTCAATAAAACATGGAACAAATGGTCATTGAATGCCGCTGTCGGTACCAGTATCAACAAGAATAAAGTCAACTCACTGATGCTCGACTCTAAAATCGCCTCACTTTACAAACCTAACTTATTTACGGTTGCCAATATCGTTATGGGCTCTAATGCCTCCATCAATCAGGAGATTGATCAGAGACGTACCATTCAGTCTGTATTCGGAACAGCACAAATCGGCTTTGACGAAGCCCTGTATCTTGACATTACAGCACGTAATGACTGGTCTTCCACATTGGCTCATACGGAAAGTATGAATTCAGGCTTCTTCTACCCTTCCGTTGGTTTATCCTGGATCATTAATAACTCATTAAAACTACCGGAATGGATTTCCTTTGGTAAAGTACGTGGTTCATGGGCACAAGTAGGTAACGACCTGCCTATCGGTATCACTAACCTTGTAGATATTATTCAGGCCGGTGGTGTATTGCAAGCAGCCGACACATACAATAAGGGCGATCTGAAACCGGAAATCAGTAGTTCTATCGAATTTGGTACGGAATGGAGATTCTTCCAAAGCCGCTTAGGAATTGACTTTACCTGGTATCAGACTGATACAAAGAATCAATTGTTGAGAATGCCCACCGCCGCAGGAGACAAATATGCATATCGCTATATCAATGCCGGGAAGATCCGTAATAAAGGTATAGAATTAACAGTAGATGCAACTCCGATTATGAATGATAATTTCCGTTGGAAAACTGCCGTCAACTTCTCAACAAACAGCAATGAAGTCATTTCTCTTCACCCGGATTATACTTCATTCATTTATGGTAGTTCCGGACTTTCTATGGCTTACCTGATGCGCATCAAAGAAGGTGGTTCCCTGGGCGATATCTACGGAAATGCATTCGTGCGTGAGAATGGAAAAATAAAGCTCAATGAAGATGGAAGTCCTCTTGTAAAGACTGGTAACAACGACTATCTGGGTAATGCAAATCCCGACTGCTTATTGGGTTGGAGTAATACATTTACCTATAAAGGATTCAGTCTCTATTTCCTGATCGATGCCCGCGTAGGTGGTGATGTCATGTCCTTGACACAAGCAGTCCTTGACCAAAATGGCGTGACCAAAGCAACGGCACAGGCCCGTGATAGAGGTTACATAGAATACGAAGGAACTCGCTTCGACGAGAATCATATTAAACCATTCTTTAAATCAGTAGGTGGTCGTAATGGTATATCCGAATATTATATGTATGATGCTACCAATATCCGTATGCGTGAATTGTCAATCGGCTATTCTTTCCCGCAATCACTGCTGGAAAAGACGAAGGCATTCAAGGGTATCGATGTATCGCTGGTAGCACGCAACCTGTTCTTTTTCTACAAAGATGCACCGTTCGACCCGGATGCAACCTTGTCTGTTGGCAACTCACTTCAAGGTGTAGATGTATTCGGCATGCCTTCTACCAGAAACATTGGTTTCAATATCAAATTCACATTCTAACTTAAAGCATTTACGATTATGAAATATAATAAATTCCTAACCATACTTTTTGCAAGCGGATTGCTGGGTATCGCAGTCGCATGTACCGACAATTTTGAAGCAGATAACAGAAACAATACAGGGTTTGACTCCGAATTGCAGGAATATGATTTCCAAAAATATCTGTTGAAGTTTGAAATAATCCAGAGTGGTATCTACTTTAACTACGACTGGGGCGAAGGTAAAAACTGGACTTTCCAAATCGCACAAAATTTGGGGCAAGACATGTTCTCAGGCTATTTCCATGATTTCAATCAAGGTTTCAATGATAAGAACAGCGTATATGCACTGAACGATGGATGGACTTCTACTCACTGGACATACAATTACTCGTACATTATGCCCGAAGTACAGAAGTGCGAACAAATCAACGTAGAGCAGCCTGCACTGTTAGCTGTAACCCAAATATTGAAGGTTGAATTGATGCACCGTGTAGCAGATTGCTACGGACCATTGGTATATAGTAAATTCGGACAAGAAGGTGACAATGTAGATGATCTGAAGACAGCCTACAAACAATTCTTCACCGATCTGGAAAAAGGAATCACTTCTTTACAAAGTTTTATCAAGGACAATCCCGGCGTAGAGCCGTATAAAGACGCCGACATGCTGACTCCTAACAAGACTTTGGCAGAATGGGTTAAATTTGGCAATTCATTGCGTTTGCGTCTAGCCATGCGTGTTGCTAACGTAGACAAAGCTCTTGCCACCGAGCAAGCACAGAAATCATTCACCCTCGGGCAATTCCTGGAAGCACCAAATGAGATTATTTCCGTATCGACTGCCGGCGGCTACAATAATCCGCTGGGTGAAATCAACAAGTCATGGGGGGAAGTCTTCATGGGGGCCACCATGGAATCTGTACTGACCGGATATGATGATCCACGCATGTCCAAATATTATGATCCGGCAAATGGTGCAGTTATCACATGGAAAGAGAACGATGTAGTGAAAGAACTTCCGCAGCTCTTTGAGTACGCTGGAAGCTACAAAGGCGTACCACAGGGAACCGGCTTGCTTTCTGCCGACAATCGCTATAAAGAATGTTCAAAGAGCACAGTCAGTCAAAAAACGAACCCTATTTTAATGACTGCTGCCGAGGTATGGTTCCTTCGTGCAGAAGCTGCTTTACGAGGCATCTCTACAGAAGATCCCAAAATATGCTATGAGACAGGTGTAAAAACATCCTTTGAGCAATGGGGAGTAGGTGGAGTTGATGCTTACCTGCAAAGTGACAAGACACCAGCTGATTACAAAGATCCGTTCGATACCCAATTCGATATGAATGCACGCATCACTACTACTCCCAATTGGGCGGATGCCAACGGTACAGAAGAACAATTTGAGAAAATCATGACACAGAAATGGCTTGCCATATATCCCGAAGGTAATGAAGCATGGACAGAGCAACGTCGTACCGGTTATCCGAAATTATTTAAAGTCAAAGTGAATAATAGCGGTGGTGCCATTAACACAGATGAGATGATCCGTCGTCTCCCATATCCGGAAGGTCTGAAAACATCTAATCCTACTCAGTACAGTTCATTAACAAGAGCACTGGGTGGTGCCGACACAGGTGGTACTCGTCTCTGGTGGGATGCCGGAAAGAATAATTTCTAAATTCCAATAAGACCAAGGTATAGAATTTTGATTAGTGGTGTTTTTCTCCGTATTAGTTACGAGGAAAAAAAGATTGGGAGGAGTAAAGTCATTTGGGGGACTTTACTCCTTTTTTTGTCTATATTTTCAGATACACATAAAGACTGGTATATGTCAGTTTATCATCCATTATTAATAACCAGGATTCTGTTGTTGCTTTTTTTCCTCGGAAGTCAACGCATGACCATCCTTTTGGATAGCATCCAGATAAGTTTGAGGGATAGGACGCAAACAATGATGTTCATCGATATTAGGAGCAGCATCCGAATTAAAAGCTTTGGTACGTGCCACCAATGTTTTTGTTCTTGATAAGTCTTCCCAACGATAAAACTCACCGCAAAGTTCACGGGAACGCTCATTCAGCAAAAGGCACATCATACGATCATAATCAGAGCTATATTTCAGTTTTGAAATGACAGCCTCATCTTCAGCCGGAAGACTATGTATATCTGTTATTTCAAGATCAGTGGGAAGTGTAGTCTTATCAATATCATTGGACTCATAATAAGAATTTCCGGTGTAATAAGAGTTTATGCCGTCAATCTGCCATCCTAAGGCATTTTCATTATATGATGCACCACCGTCACAATATGCCGAACGATCTTCCCCGTTCTTGTAGGCAGCACGCTTGCGGAGTTCATTAATGTAATGCAGAGCATCACCATATTCGCCTTGGCGAATCAGAACTTCAGCAGCGATCAGATAAGTTTCACCAAGACGGGCCAGAATACCATCCCGATTGCCTCCCATGTCACTGACCGTTTCACGCGAACCATCAATATACTTATTAAGAGCTACAAAACGACTTACATCATCATATAATGCCACATCGTCCCTACCGTTACGATCTTTCGGATAAGTCACAAATGTAGTAGGAATGGCTTTGCCGGTCTTTTCATCAATCACCTTTCCGCTGAGTTGCACTCCATCGAACCGGGTATCACCCGGACGATTGACAACATACATCACGCCCAAATCTCCCACTTCGTAACCGGAACCCGCTTTCGGGTTATTAACAGCATACTTAGTCTTAAAGCTTTTCCAGAAACGGGAATCATTAATCATATCATAGATATTATACATATAATATGTGGTTCTTAAACGTTGGTACTCGCGACCGCCAGCCAAGTCACGTTTCATCTGAGGCAAATTATTGTAAACAGACAAAGAAGAAGAGATGGCATCTGTTAGTACCGGCACTTCTGGAAGATTTGTCAGAAGAGAACTGTGCCGAAAGAATAATCTCATCTAATTTTTCACTCGCTCCGTCAGGTTCCGTATAATGCCACAGATCAGAAAAATTGGGGGCTAACTGATGACGTGAAATTACTTCTTTGGCCAGTTTCAAGGCTTCTTTCAGGTCAGATTCTTTAGTCGTACTGTTCCATCCATCATTAATTTCACTGGCACGGAACAAGTAAGCCTTAGCTAAAAAATGAGCCGCAGCATCCCTGCTAATCTTCCCCACCATGCTTACCGTCGCCGGCAACAGATCATAAGCATTCTTCAAATCACCAATCGCCTGCTCTACCGTGGCTTCTGCCGTAGCACGGGTGAACTCACGGACAGGTACAAAGCTCGACTCTAATTTCAAGGGTACACCTCCATACTGGGAAACCAACTTCAGATAATTAAAGCCACGCAGGAAATAGGCTTCGCCCATATACGTCTTCTTATTCGTACCGGTATAACTATCAGGAGTTATTTTACTTAACAACAGGTTCGCATTGTTGATTCCGATATACATGGCATCCCAAAGGCTTTCGGCCATCGTAGTATTTGAATTAGCGGCTACAATCTGTGACTGGAAACTACCATCATAATTATTCCACACTTTATTGGAACCATCACCACCCACAGTAAACTCATCCGTACCGTAATTAGTGGTAGTATAGGCATTCTCCTTGAAGAAATGGAAACGCAGGTTATTGTAAATGCCCACAGCCAGCTGATCAATACCTTCCGGTGTATCAAAGAAATCGGTAGTCTGTTGAGTGGTAAGCTTTTCATCCAGAAAATCACTACAGGAAGCCACCACGCCTCCCAAGGTCAAGGCTAATAAGCCGAATGTAATATTCTTATATAATTTCATAATTGTTTGCTTTTTAGTTTAAAATCCTACATTCAATCCTATTGTGAAACCACGGTTCCAGGTAGATGTTAAATTCTGCGAAGCGTCCAGTTCCAGAAAATCTATATTAGAAAAGATACGCCCCGGATTCTTAGCCTGCACATATACTTTCAGATTAGATAGATTCCATTTGCTCACCATGTTCTTCGGGAAAACGTAACCTAATGAAACATTACGCACTTTCAGGAACGAACCGTTCTTATATCCCAGAATCCGGTAGTAGGGATCACCGCCTCCATCATCATGGATAGGTTTCTGATATTCAGCATTCTTATTATTCTCATTATAGTAATTTATCTTACGCTGAGTGTAGCGGCCTCCCTGCCACTCACCACCTGTATCAACCATATAGTCAAAACGACCGTACAACATGAAGGAAAGCTCAAAATTCTTATAAGAGAAAGTATTGGTCATACCCAAAGTCCAGCGTGGACGTGTATGTCCCACTACTATACGGTCATCATTCGGATCAATCTTATGGTCACCATTCTGGTCTACCGGTCGTGCCATACCTACCTGAAACGAATGTCCTTTCTTATTAAATTCAGCCATTTCAGCCGCATCTTCTTCTTGCCAGATTCCGGCAGATTCATAGCCATAGATCACTCCCAATGACTTTCCGATGAACCAATTATTATTAATATCATCTTCTTTACCATTTGCCAACTCCTCTATTTTATCTTTCTGCCAGGCGACATTTAGACTGGTAGACCACTCAAAGTCCCGGGTCCGGATATTCACAGTATTCAATGTGATATCCACACCTATATTGGAAGTTTCCCCCACATTGGCATAAGTTTGGGTATAACCATTTAATGAAGGAATTCCCATCTGCATCAATAAGTCTGTTGTACGCGAAGTATAAAAATCCAGAACTCCCGAAATTCTTCCGTTCAGTACAGAGTAATCAACGCCAATATTATATTGGGTGGTCTTTTCCCAAGTTAAGTCTTTATTTGCCATAGCAACCGTACCACCCGTAGCTACAGGATCGGAAGCTACGAAGCCTGAAGTGGAACTGTCACCATAAGGATAATAGATAGGAACAACGGCCCCCTTTGTTTGGTAAGGATCAATAGCGGAGTTACCGGTAACCCCGACTCCCACACGTAGTTTCAACTGATTGAGCCAACTTACATCCTGCAAAAATCCTTCCTGATCAAGACGCCAGCCCAACGCCGCACTAGGGAAAAATGCCCATTTATTACCTTTGGCAAGCTGCGAAGCGCCATCCCAACGACCGGAAACCGTGAGGAGGTATCTGCTGTTATAATCATAATTTAAACGGAACATATACGAGAGTAACTGCTTCTCTACTAAATCACTCCCCCAGTCATCCAGTGCAGAAATATTTGCTTTACTCAACGCATTCCATTTGGCACTGGCCAGGGGAATATTTAAAGCAGCCATAGAGGATTCTTCATAACGATATTTAGTGGCACTTTGCAGTAAAGTCACTCCCAAAGAGTGTTTTCCTATTTCCTTATCATAGTAGATAAGATTATCAAGTGTCCATGAAAAATCAGATTGATTCGTTAAACTGGCACGATTGGTTCCCTCGCGACTGACAGAGTTCGCATCTGCAAAACTTCCATTACGGTAACTACGAAAGTCGGGACCAAAATTGAAGCGATATCTGAGCCCTTTCAGAGGAGAGAAGATCTCACCCAAGTTCAACTGGGCATACAGACTACCGATAGCACGGAACATACGACGTTCATTCTCACTATAATTCCATTCGTTGACTATCGTTTTCACTTTATCATCTCCACCCGGATAATCAATGCGGTTCCCCTCATCATCAAAGGGCACGGCATACGGATACAAACTGGTAGAAGCTGCATACAGATTGGATGGCCGGTCACTGATCATCTGTCCTACAGCCTTAGCCGAAGAACCATATTGCTGTTCACTGAAAGTCCCGTTGACATTCAAGCCCATCTTGAACCATTTGGTCGGATCAAGATTCAAGCTGACTTTGGCTGTATAACGAGTGTAAGACTGACCTTTCACGGTACCCTCATTATCCAGATAGCCGATAGAAGCATAACCTTGTACTTTATCCGTACCACCACTGGCGCTCAACGTATGTTCATGGGTAACACCGGTTTGTGTAACCATATCAGCCCAATCCGTTGTAGGAACCGCAGATGCATTCCAGCTACCACCAGCCCAGCCTTTTTCAATGTTCCTCCAGGCATAAGGATCTTTTGCTCCGTTAAAAATCAGATAATCACTATCCTTATCAGGCTCGTCACCCCTCGGATATTTATTCGGTTCTTTATAGTAATAAGCCCAACGACGCCACTCAATGTATTCGGCAGAATTCATCATTTCAGAGTAATCCTGCAAATTTTCAATGGTCATCGTACCCGAATAGTTCAATGACATCTTGCCCGCCTTGCCCTGTTTAGTAGTAACCAAAATGACACCGTTGGCACCACGTGAACCATAAATAGCAGTAGCAGAGGCATCCTTCAGGACATCAATGGATTCTATATCCTGTGGATTCAAAGTCTCAATGCCACTTGTCGACATTAAAGGAATACCATCCACTACATAAAGCGGAGTATTGCTGGCACTCAACGAACGTACACCGCGTACATTGATAGTTCCTATTTCACCCGGACGTTCATTGCTAACAATATCCACACCTGCCGCTTTACCTTGCATAGCTTCGAAAGCATTGGCTGCCGGTCGGGAATTCAGTTCATCCGAATTTACACGAATCATAGCACCGGTAACGTCCGATTTCTTCTGAACACCATACCCCACCACTACCACTTCGTCTAACGTTTCCGTATCTTCCTGCAGAATGATTTTCAGTTCTCTTTTATTCTCCACTTTGATTTCCTGCGGAATATAGCCAATGTATGTAATCCGTAGAATTGCATTAGCCGGGGCATTGATAATAAAACGCCCATCTATATCTGTAATTGTACCTATTGATTGTCCCTTTATCGTAACATTAGCACCAATGATCGGTTCACCGGCCATATCTTTTATAGATCCTGTCACCTTATTATCATCAGCTTGTTTTTCAGAAGCTTTCTCTTTTGCTTTATTCATCAGCATGATATTCTTGCCTTCCATAGCATAATAAATATCAGTCCCTTCAAAGACCTCGTTCAAGACCTCTGCCACCGGTTTATCTTGTGCATGAACTTTGACGTTACGTTTCAGATTAACCTCATTCATGTCATACACAAACAGATAATCAGTCTGCTTTTCTATCTCGTTGATAACTTTGCCTGTTGATATACGGTCCGAAACAACTGTAACTTTCATGGTCTGTGAATAAGATTTCGTGGCAAAAGCTGTTCCGACAAATAAAAACAAGGCCAGAGCTGTGATTTTCATAACCCGAAATAAATGTTTAATTTCTACAATAGATTCTTGGTACAAAATATTTTTCATATATTTGTATTACTAATTTTAGGTTTTAACTTAAGATTATTAGAAGAAAATGTCAATGTATCATTGACTTCCATGGGATAGTGTTGCAGCACTGTCCCATTTTTATAAAATATGATGTGTGTTATTCCATAGGCAGAATATTTTAAAGGGTTAATTAATAGTTATCACATTGTTTTCATCATCTTTTGTATAAGTAAATCTATTATTCAATCTCAGTACTTTCAGCACATGCTCCACTCCATCTTTGGTTCTGAACTTGCCTGTATAGCGATTCTTGAATATACTGGTATTGTTTACCACAATATCCACTCCATAATAAAGTTTCAATTTTTCAATCATATCCCTGACGGATATATCATTAAAACAAAGCAAACCTTCACGCCATAAAAAATAGTCTGGTTCTTTAATACGTCCTTTCACCAGCCTGGTACCTTTCAGGCTTGCCATTGTGTTTGGCTCCAACTTCAACACTCCTGCGGATGGATCCGATAGCTGAATTTCTACCGCTCCTTTCAGCAAAGAAGTTTCCCAGACACTATCTTCCGCATAAGCCAATACGTTGAATTCCGTACCTAACACCTTTACATTGCATTTACTCGTTTCCACTATAAAAGGCCTCTCTTTGTTCTTAGCTACTACAAAATAACCCTCACCATCTAATTTTACTTTCCGGTTATTATCTTTAAACTTTTCCGGGAAAGTCAATGTACTCCGAGAATTCAACCACACCTTCGTACCATCTGCCAACATTATTTCCGTCCGTTGTCCGGCAGGCGCATAAATAGATTGAAGTGCACTGCTTTCCACAGTCTGATGTTTATTATCCCAATAGTGTGTACCTAATAAGACGATTGCAACCACTGCCGCTGCTTTAGCCATTTCCACCCAGAGTGTATGCACAGAAAATCTTTTTCCTGCTTTTTTCTTTTCTACCACTGCCGGCAGTGTACGCCACAAAGCGATATCATACAATTTGCGTTGCGCCATGTATTCACGCATATTCTCAGGCTTTTCCTGCATCCACTCGGTTATGTGCCGCTTCTCTGCTTCCGTGGCATTACCGGATATATATTTCTGTAATAACTCTGTATCCATATTCTATGCTATTCTATATAGTTAACGACTAAAGTGGAAACATCCCTAAAAGAAAAACTAAAAAAAATGAAGTAGTACTTTATTCAGTAGAAGAAATGATAAGAAATGCGCTTATCAGACGGCTAATTGAAAAGAGGCAAAAAGATAGATTTCCGATTAAATCTCATTTATGTTCTCTATCTTAAGAACAACGTATAATTTAGAATTTAATATAAAAATAGAAGTAAAAGAGGGGCAGATAATCCTTCAAGGATACCCGTAGTACCTTCAATGCCTTTGAAATATGGTATTCCACTCCCTTAATGGAAATTTTCATTTCTTCGGCAATTTCTTTATTCGACTTATTCTCAAAACGGCTTAAAAGAAATATCCGGCGTGTCTGCTCTGGCAGAAGGTCTAAAGTCTCACGAACAATAGATTCCACTTCTTCCGAAAAGATCTCATCGGGGTTACAGGCTTCCAGAGTGGAAATTCGAGTGGAAAGTTCAAAATGATGCCAGTCAGTCATAGATTCAAAAGCTGTGCGTTTCACCTCCTCATGTTTCAGATAATCCAGAGCTTTATTCTTCAAGATAGTAAGTAGAAGGGGTTCCACATAATCTATCGCTTCTATTTTCAGCTTCTCCCACAGCCTTATCAATGACTCGGAAGCGATGTCTTCAGCTGCCAAATCATCGTGAACATAAGACTTTGCAAAGAAAAAAGATTTCTTATAATAAAAGGCATAGATATCACTGAAAGTATTTCCTATTTTATCATTCATCAGTCACACTTTATTATGTTTTTCATTCATTGCACTAAATATCATATAGCAAAGTTAGCAATAAACATTCAATAACCCGTTGGGAGAATTATCTTTTTGATCGGAGGGAAACGAACATATGCTTACTACTTTTCTATCAACACATTACATTTACCTACTATTTACCCTAGGATGTAAAAGCATTTACCGCAGGATGTAACGACCTTTACCCCATATTGTAACGCTCTTTACCTCGGCATGTAACGACCTTTGCCTCAGTATGTAAATGAAGTTACCATTTGGCATAAACATAATTTTCATGGAATGAAACAACCGTCGGGCTTATATCCCACCAATCATCACTTATAGACTTGTATCGGCAACTCCCCGCGCAATGCTCCCAAAACGTTAACAGCAAGCGCTTCCAACTCATCTTCTCCAGGGTACACATACACTGGAGCAAGAAAAGAGACACGCTCTTTCAGACGGGAAATAACATACTCTGAATGGGCAATACCGCCTGTCAGCAAGATTGCATCTATTTTACCGAAAAGCGCAACGGCGGCAGCTCCAATGCTTTTGGCAACCTGATAGATCATGGCATTCAGCACCAATTCGGCTTTTTCATCTCCGTCTTCAATAGACTTTATGATGGCAGGTATATCCGTAGTGCCAAGGTGCGCTGCCAGACCGGCATGGCCG
>NZ_EQ973490.1:1907183-1910883 GCF_000158035.1 Bacteroides cellulosilyticus DSM 14838 | reverse complement strand
TGGCCGGAAATGCGTTTCTTCAGTTCATCCTTTCTGAAACGATGGGAATAACAAAGATCAATCAACTGCCCGGCAGGCAATGTTCCCGCACGTTCGGGAGAGAAAGGACCTTCACCGTCAAGCGCATTATTCACATCAATAGCACGCCCGTAATGGTGAGCCCCAACAGAAATGCCACCACCCAAATGACAGATAATCAAATTCAAGTCTTCATAGCGCACCGGATGATCGGGAGAAGCGGCTGTTAACTCGGCAGCATAACGGCGGGCAATGGCACGCTGGTTCAAAGCATGCCAAATGGTAATACGTGGCATCAGTGGAGAACCCGTGATACGGGCTATCTCATCCAGTTCGTCCACGACACCGGGGTCAGCAATAAAAGCACGGCAATCGGGAAGCAATGCTGCCAATTCGGAAGCTATAAGGCACCCCAGATTACACGCATGGCTTCTCATGGCATGGGTTATATCATCCAGCATGGCGTCGTTCACCTCGTACACTCCGCCCGGAATGGGTTTCAGTAATCCCCCACGCCCTACGATGGCATCAAATTCAAAAGGAATACCATTCTCTTTTAAGGCTTCTATTACCAGATTCTTGCGGAATTCAAACTGGTCGATGACGCGAGGGAAATGGGAAAGTTCTCCTACTGAATGGCGAATGTTACGCACCAAAAGCGGAGTTGTGTCTTCGTATACTGCAATTTTCGTTGAAGTAGAACCGGGATTGATAGCAAGAATTCTCATAATTTAAGATTTGACGATTTACAATTTACGATTAGGATCACCTACTTTATCACCCTGCCACTTAGTCACAGGCACAAGTGAGACATGCCATAGCAATACTATAATATTTAGAGAGACCGGAATCACTACGTGAGGGCAGCACCACCGGACATACAGGACCTTGCAACAGACCTGCCATATCAGCATGGGCAAACAAGGATACAGCCTTATAAAAAGCATTTCCCGATTCGATATTAGGGAAGATCAGCACATCCGCTTCTCCATTGATAGGAGATGCAATCCCTTTGATATCACCGCTTGTCTTCTCACAGGAAGTCTTTACATCCAACGGACCATCGATTATTACATTTCCGAATTCTCCGGCCTCCGCCAACTCCACGATATTGACATAATCTAACGAATGGGGGAACTTGGCACTTACCTTCTCCGTACAATGAATAAGTGAAATGCGAGGTTGTTCGATGCCAAAGTGGCGACAAGTATGGATGGCATACCAGATCATCTCTATGCGTTGCTGCAAAGTGGGTCGCGGAATTACGGCGGCATCCGAGAAGAACAGCAACTTATCATACGTAGGAATCTGCATTACAGCCAGATGGGTCAGGATTTTACCCTTAGGCAACAGACCTTTTTCTTTGTCAAGGATAGCATGCAACAAATTATCTGTATTGATAATGCCTTTCATCAAAATATCCGCTCCACCCTCACGAACAATACGTACAGCCTCACGCGCCGCCTCATCGGGATCCTCTATATGCACCGTACGGACGTACTGGGGATATTTCTTCAATGTAGGATATTTTTCAAGAATCGCAGAGTCGCCAATCATCAGGAACTCCGCAATCCCTTCTTCCAGAGAACGGGCAATGGCGTATTCCGTATTGGGGTCATTAGCACAAACTACTGCAATACGTTTCCTTTTGTTCAAGGATTTCAAATGCGAGGTTAGTTGATCAAAGCTTCGAATAGGTTCCATAACGTTAGATTTTTAGCAAATATCTGAAAAAATGTCGAGAAATGCAGCATAACACTCCAGGAAATTTCGCAAGCCTTATTTCATTTTGATAGTTTACACCACAGATTACACAGATTAACACAGATTTATTCTAATCATGGTGAAAAGTAATAATCTGCGTTAATCTGTGTAATCTGTGGTGTAAACTAAATTTCGTTTTGAGTTATTTTATGTACTTTTGTCCCCATACGCAAAATATTGAATTATGAACAGCCTTATTTTTCCGTCATACGTACAAAAAGGTGATCGTGTCATCATCCTTTCTCCTTCCAGCAAGATAGACAAGTCTTTTTTGAAAGGAGCCAAAAAGCGTTTGAAATCCTGGGGACTGGAAGTGGTAATGGCTAAACATGCCGGAAGCTCACACGGAACGTATGGAGGCAGCATCAAACAGCGCGTAGAAGATTTACAGAATGCGCTGGATGATGAAAAGGCTAAAGTTATTCTATGCAGCCGTGGCGGATACGGAGCAGTGCACCTGTTAGGGAAACTCGATTTTACCCGCTTTCGTGAACATCCTAAATGGCTGATTGGTTTCAGTGACATTACCGCATTACATAATGTGCTCCAGAAAGAAGGTTTTGCATCACTCCACGCCCTGATGGCACGCCATTTGACGGTAGAATCCGAAGATGATTTCTGCACATTGGCACTCAAAGATATCCTCTTTGGACATTTTAATCCGGAGACAGCAGAATCTGTAGAAATCTCAGAAAATGGTTTCAGCTATATTTGCCCCGGACACAAATTAAACCATAAAGGAACCGCCAGCGGCATTTTACGAGGTGGCAACCTGTCCGTATTTTATGGGCTGCGCGGCACTCCTTACGATATTCCCGCTGAAGGAACCATTCTCTTTATAGAAGATGTAGGCGAACGTCCGCATGCAGTAGAACGCATGATCTACAATCTGAAACTGGGCGGTATATTAGAAAAACTATCCGGCCTTATTATCGGACAGTTTACGGAATACGAGGAAAACAAGTCTTTGGGGAAAGAGTTATACGGTGCAATTGCCGACCTCGTGAAAGAATACGATTACCCCGTCTGTTTTAATTTTCCGGTAGGACATGTCAGCATGAACCTGCCCATGATAAACGGAGCGGAAGTAACGCTGGAGACCGGAAGAAAAGAAGTGAAACTAAGTTTTAATTTAGATAAAGAATGAAACGGAATTATACTCTCATCCCTTTATGCCTGGTGTTGCTTGCATTCATAGCATGCAGCAACAATACCAAGAAGGCAAGCGACGACACTGAAACAACAACCAAAAGCGTCGTCAATGTTCCACAGTTCAACGCAGACAGTGCTTACCAGTATGTGAAAGCACAGGTTGACTTCGGTCCACGCGTTCCTAATACGAAAGCGCATGTGGATTGTGGCAATTATCTGGCTGATAAACTGACAGAATTCGGTGCAAAGGTTACTAGCCAATATGTAGACTTACCTGCCTATACCGGCACATTACTAAAGGCCCGGAATATCATCGGTTCCTACAAACCGGATACAAAAAAGCGTATTGCACTTTTTTCTCATTGGGACAGCCGTCCGTGGGCAGACGCTGACCCGGACGCTAAAAAGCATTACACCCCCATTTTAGGTGCCAATGACGGTGCCAGCGGTGTAGGCGTATTATTGGAAATAGCACGTCATTTGCAGAAACAGTTGCCGGAAATGGGTATAGATATTGTTTTTGTAGATGCTGAAGATTATGGAACACACCAGGCTTACAACGGCCCGCATAAAGAAGAATACTGGGGACTTGGCTCACAGTATTGGGCACGCAACCCGCACGTACAGGGATATAATGCACGCTTCGGTATATTGCTGGACATGGTAGGTGGCAAAAATGCAGAATTCCGTTATGAAAGCCTGTCTCATGAAGTAGCTCCCAATGTCAATGAGAAAGTCTGGAAAACAGCCAACGCTTTAGGCTTCG
>NZ_EQ973490.1:1865717-1907004 GCF_000158035.1 Bacteroides cellulosilyticus DSM 14838 | reverse complement strand
GGCGTTATTTTGTACAAAAAAAAGGCGGTTTCGTTACCGATGACCATACGTTCATCAACAAGTATGCGAAAATCCCGACAATCGATATCGTCCCTTACTATCCGGAAGGAGATTTCTTTGAGCATTGGCACACCGTGAAAGATGATATGGATGCCATTGATAAAGCTACATTGCAAGCAGTAGGACAAACTGTAATGCAAGTAATCTACAGCGAAAAATAAATCATAAATTATAAATCATAAATCTGCAACATGAGTATCAATGAATTACAAGACGAAGTGATCACCGAATTCAGCGACTTTGACGACTGGATGGATCGCTATCAACTCCTCATAGACTTAGGAAACGAGCAGGAACCGCTCGACGAAAAATATAAGACGGAACAGAATCTGATTGAAGGTTGCCAAAGCCGTGTATGGCTGCAAGCTGACGAAGAGGATGGAAAAATTATCTTCAAAGCAGAAAGCGACGCTTTGATTGTAAAAGGTATCATTTCGTTGTTGATGAAAGTCCTTTCCGGGCATACACCGGACGAAATTCTAAATGCCGATCTTTATTTTATTGATAAGATAGGATTGAAAGAACATCTTTCTCCTACCCGTAGCAATGGTTTGCTGTCTATGGTGAAGCAGATGCGGATGTATGCGCTGGCTTTCAAGGCGAAAGATAGTAGTAAATAAATAGAATGATAAGATGGTGGGATGGTAAGATGAATAAAAAACATGACTGATTCATCTTACCATCCCATCATCTCTCTATTCTTCTCCTTCCTGAAATTCCAAAATATCTCCCGGCTGACAGTCCAGCACTTTGCAAATAGCCTCCAGTGTAGAGAAACGGATAGCTTTTGCCTTTCCCGTTTTCAAAATAGATAAATTGGCAGGTGTAATATCCACCTTTTCAGCCAGCTCTCCTAAAGATATCTTTCGTCGAGCCATCATTATATCAAGGTTTACTATAATCATATAAATCACTTTTATCAAGGTTAGGATTAAATAGTCAGATCCTGTTCTTCCTTCATTTTCACACCTACGGCAAATATCTCGGTAAAGAGAACAATGACCACCAATGATACCCAATCTTCGGACATGCTGAAACCCTTTATTTCATACCCGGGCAGACTCACTTGTTTCACCACTTCAATATAATTCAGCCATTCCATCAACGCATTCAAGATACTAAAAGCTAATAAAGAATAAGTGAATACGCGCATTCTTACCACATTGTCATGAGTAAACACATTACGCTTCGATATGGAAATTAAAACCCGTATCAGGCAATAAATTCCGGCAAGAATAGCCAAAACAGCAAATGCACCAAAACAAAACACAATACTACTCCAGGTCGACGGAACAATAGCCACACTTACTTTATCTATTTTGTAAGGAAGGTTTTCATTCATTTTACTATTACGCAATGAATCCAATATTGTTGTTTCCAGAGGTCGTACCTCCACAGGGATACCTTCAGGCGTGTATAAGGCTGGCGTTTCCGCACGGGCACTTTTACTTCCCGCCAGAAAACTGTCACGTTCTTCTTGCCAACCGGCAGTAAAAGAAATGGCAAAATCTCCTACAATCACCAGTATCGCTAATATCCCCAATATTCTAAATTTCTTCATAATCGTATCATTTCTTTAAATTGTCAATTCCTGTTCTTCTTTCATTTTCAGTCCGATAGCGAAAACTTCTGCTACAATCAGGGCTGAAATCCCCAATACCAGAGAAGTAATATGCACCATATCCGCCATACTCAATGAATAACCTGTCACTGAAAAGACTTTTTCCACGTTATGAAAACTCAGAAACGCAAGAAGGAAGGTACATACAAAACCAATAATAAGCAGCACTCCTAAACGTCTGAGACGCCGGACATTCTTCCAATTGAATATATCGGATTTATTGATCGACACAATAAGACGGATAAAAAGTACTACAGCCCAGACAATGGCAACATAGTTTAAAATAAGAATCAGGAGAGAAACAATCCGTGATAAAACACTGGGTTGTGTATTCACACTGACTATCATTTGCCCGTAAGCAGCAGGTACATATTCACCGTTTTTTTCATTATAAACAGAATCAATCAAGATATCTCCGCCTAAATCTTTTGGTACCAGTTGCACTACTTGCACATTGCTGATCTCTTCTTTAGCCTTTGCATCAATCTTAGAGTCAAAACCTTTCTCGATCCCGGCCTTAATTCCCAAACCGACATAATAAGTAGTTTCTAAAACCGAATAACCCAGCACGAGTAATACGATCACGCAAAGAATATTCAATCTCCTTTTCATATTTCAGTAGTTGTATTAGATAATTTATAGGTATTCATCATTCTCCAGGACAATATAAACAAAAGGAAAGCAATTACGAGACCTGTCAGATAAGCTTTTTCTCCAATTAATTCACTGCTATATTCCACATCCGGGAATTTAAGAGCAAGATAGACAGAAAGGCTGTTGTTCATGATGTGAATCAGAATACAAGGTATCAGACTATGTGTCTTATAATAGATCCATGCAAGAATAAAACCGATCAGCGTAGCTCCTACCACTTGCGCCGGATTCATATGAAAGATACCGAATATCAGACCGGATATTAAGATAGCTACTACCGGATTATACTTCTTCAGAAGAACTTTAGTGATTGCTCCACGAAACAGTAGCTCCTCCAAAATGGGTCCCAATATAGCTACACAAATAATCCCTAACCAACCGGATTGCAATAAATCAAAAGTATCGCTCAGCCAGTCAGGCAAAAATGTGAGATGGGACATTAAAAAATCAATCAGATAAATCATGGAAATTCCCATCATAGCACTCCAGGATAAATAAGATACAGACACTGGAGAGTATAACCTCTTATCTCCTGTCAAATAGCCTTTTTGCCACAAATAAATCAGCATAAAAACAAATCCTGCCAGCAGAGTGGGAGCCAAGGCAAATTCGCTTGCTCTGTCTACAGTACCGTATTTTACATACGCATAGATCATAGTGAATGGCCCCACTGCCAATGCCCCGAGAATTTGCATCGCCAAGTAAATAAGAGCCAGTTTTATTGCAGTTTTCATCGTTGTCGTCCTTTAGAGTTTACAAAGATATATTTTCTCTATCAAATCATCAAACGGTAGCTCCTATACCGCAAAGAACAGCCATCAACATGGAGAGGGAAATCACTAATAAAGAGATACTCATAAATGCCTTTTTCATAATCGTCAACCTTTATATGTTTTGTTATTCAATAATAATTTATCGTTTTTCGATATGCAAATAAAAAGGTATTTTTTGAGACTAACAAGTAAAACAGAAAATATTTATCGAAAAACAATAAAAAAAGTACGTTTTTCGATAATCATACAAGAAATATAAACAGAAAAGGAGATATTAAAGATAACGGGAAGCTATTTCTTTATCTTTATGAAGCTGGGCAATCAGTTCATCTATGGAATCAAATTTCAACTCAGGACGGAGATAGCGGACAAAAGAAAGGCAGATATATTGCTCGTAAATATCTGAATGGAAATTAAATATATTCACTTCAATACTACGATCCGTACCGTTAGCCATTGTAGGACGATAGCCAATACTGAGCATACCGCCATAACTCTGACCTGCTACGGTAACGCGCACTGCATATACCCCATCAGAAGGAACCAACTTATCCGGATCATCCACCCGAAGATTTGCAGTAGGAAAACCTATTTTACGACCGACACGATAACCACTTACTACTATGCCATTCAAGAAATAATCATATCCCAGGCAAGAAGCAGCTTCCGAGACGTTACCTTCCGACAGTAATTGCCGGATAACAGAAGAGCTTACTGCAACATCCTTATCTATATATGCATGTGCAAGAATAACTTTTATCCCCAACTCCTGCCCATAGCGTACATAGTCATCAAAACCTTCACTACGGTTATGACCAAAACGATGATCGTATCCTATAACAAGGGCACGTATATTATAATGATTGTAGAGGAACAACATAAACTCCTTTGCTGAAAGAATGGCAACTTCAGGAGTAAAGTCAAGCATCATGCAATAGTCCAGACCGGTTTCAGCGAGCAAAGTAACCTTTTCTTCATAAGTGGTCAGTAATTCAGGGTGATACTCCGGCTGTACCACCTTGCGCGGGTGCACAGGAAAAGTCACCACCCCCGAAGCAAAACCATGTGCAACAGCTACTTCGCGCACCTGTTCAATCAGGTACCGATGTCCTCGATGTACTCCGTCGAAAAAGCCTATGGTAGCAACACAAGGCTGAGGAAGCACCTCCGGTATGTTACGAAGCAACTGCACTACTTTAATTTTTAATGGTTACTTAAACAGATGACTCCAGTCTTCACATGCTTTCGGCGTATAGGTAGAAATACCCAATGTTTCCGCCACACGACAATTCTCAGTAGAATCATCTATAAAGAAAGTTTCTTTCGGATCTATGCCTGTTTCCTCCAACAGCTTCTCAAAAATGGCAACGTCCGGTTTCACCATCTTCATTTCATAAGAAAGGAAAATTCTCTCAAAATAATCTTCTACCCGGAAAGCCTTATAGTGAAAAGCATGCTTGCAGGACCATTTCCAGTGAATTTCATTGGTGTTGCTCAATAGATAGACTACATATTTCTCACGCAGTTTCAACAACAAATCCAACTTATAGGTAGGAATACTTCCCAAAAAACTATTCCAGGCAGCATCTATACGGGCATCGGTCACTACCTTCCCTATTTGCTCACGAATCGCATTCCGAAACTCCGCACTGGTAATCAGTCCTTTCTCATGCTGTAAGAAGAAACCTTGCTGATGACAAACATCAAGCATAGCCTCTACATTGGGCATACCTAACTTTGCAAAATTCTCAATACAACGCTGGCGGTCCAAGTCAATCAATACGCCACCAAAATCGATAATAAGGTTTTTAATTCCTTTTTCTTTCATTTTATTTCTGAGTTAAACGTCGGATGAAACGTATCGCCTCACCCACCCATAATACCAGTGAAGTGGAAGCAATAATAATCACCCAAGTGACTAAATCAAGCGGCACAGTACGGAATACGGCACCACCGAACTGTACTATAAGGAACTGTCCTACTAAAATAGCAAGTACTATCAGTTCCATACCGTACGATTTGGAAATCCCTTTGAAAGCGGAGTCTGTAGTACCAAACACACGTGCATTGAAAAGGTTCCAGAATTGCAGCATCACGAAGAATGTGAAGAATATGGTCAAACGTTCCGGTGTCATACCGCCCTCGGCATGATTAAACCAGTACAACATTCCCATTAGTATAATCAGGAAAGCACCACCTACACCTAAAATATAGGAGCGCATGGCTTTCGAAATAATAAAGTCACTGCTACTGCGCGGTTTCTCTTGCATAACACTCTCGCTGGGCGGAATAGAAGCCAGAGCCAAAGCAGCAAAAGTATCCATAATAAGATTTACCCACAACATTTGAGTTACAGTCAGCGGTAATTCCGTACCTATCAACGAACCAAGCAAAACGATAAGCAAAGCCACAAAATTGATAGTCAACTGGAAGACAATGAAGCGCTGGATATTCTTGTATAGCGAGCGTCCCCACATCACGGCAGTACCGATACTATTGAAGGAATCGTCAAGCAAGGTTATGTCACTGGCTTCCTTGGCCACAGACGTTCCCGTACCCATAGAAAGACCTACCTGCGCATGATTCAGTGCAGGAGCATCATTCGTACCGTCTCCCGTTACGGCTACCACTGCACCTTTTTGTTGTAACAACTGCACCAGACGTTGCTTGTCTGTAGGACGCGCACGCGACATTATTTTCAGATCCATCACACGGTCGAGTGCTTCTTCATCCGTCAGTTCAGCAAAAGCAGCCCCTGTTATCCGGTTGCGTTCCGTATCTTCCGGTTTCCACAAACCAATCTGACGTGCTATTTCCGTAGCCGTACCCGGTGTATCTCCCGTAACAATCTTGATATCGATACCGGCCGACTGACATTTCAAGACTGCCGCAGGCACATCCTGACGGATAGGATCACTGATAGCAACCACACCCAGGAATGACAAATCATGATCGGCAACCAATTCCACACAATCCCTTGTATCCGTATCTTCCACGATCTTGAAAGCAAAACCAAGAGTACGCATCGCCATATTCTGATAACCCAGCAATTGTTTTTCTACCGTAGAGCGATACTCTACCGCATCTACCCGTTTGCCGTCCAGAATAACATCCTTACATTTGCCTAAAACAATTTCAGGAGCACCTTTCACGTACAATACCTTCTTACCCATCAAAGGAGACTTCACCAAAGTCGCCATGAATTTACGTTCGGTAGAGAAAGTCAACTGATCCACAACCGGAGCATTCTCACGTAATTCCAGATAATCCCGATTCCTGCTATTCAACCATAAAAGCAAGGCTACCTCTGTCGGGTTTCCGACTCCTTTCGGTTTTTCACCTTCGGCTATCTCTTCCAGAAAAGCAGTAGAATTGGTACTGATACCTTCTATCACCAGTTTGCTGATATCATCTTCACCGACTTCTCCACCATTTTTCAAACCATAGAAGCTCGGTTCATAAATTTGCATCAGATTCTGAGTCAATGTACCCGTCTTATCCGTACAAATCACTGTAATTGCCCCCATCGTCTCGCAAGCATGCATTTTGCGAACCAGATTATTGGTAGAAAGCATACGGCGCATATTCAATGCCAGACTGAGCGTCACACTCATCGGCAACCCTTCGGGCACTGCAACCACAATCAGGGTTACTGCCATCATAAAGTATTGCAAGGTAGCTTTCAATGCCGGAAGCCAGTCTGCAAAAGTGTGGAAGGTTGAAAAAGGATATACCAGTATTACATCTTTAATAAAGAAAATGGCAAATGCCAGTCCGGCCACCGAGAAGCCGATCTTACCAATCAGATTGGCAAGTTTGGTAAGCTGTATGTTCAGGGGAGTAGGTTCCGTACTCTGTTCCGTACTTTGTCGGGCCACTTTTCCGATTTCCGTATCATCGCCCACACTGAGCACTCGCATTGTCCCATGACCGTCCACAACGGTAGTACCACGCAGCACACGATTGGAAGCATACGTAGCTTCTTCATCAAAATCCGCTTCTACAGTTGTTTTATTTATAACGGGTTCACCGGTCAGATTTGATTCATTCACCTGCAAAGATATGGCTTCCAGCAGTTCACCGTCAGCCGGTATTTCTTCTCCTGTTTCCAGGACAATAATATCTCCTACCACCACATCTTTCCGAGGAATTTCCTGCACACGACCATTACGGATAACTTTCACCAAAGTTTCCTCATTTACTGCATTCAGCAGATCAAATTTTTTATTGGCGTCATATTCAAAGAAGAAACCGATTCCCGTAGCCAGCAATATAGCGGCAATAATACCGATTGTCTCGGCATATTCATTCTCTACGATCGAGATGATCAAAGAAAATAGTGCAGCCACTAAAAGCACCCTGACAACAGGATCCTCAAACTTTTCAAGATATAACTTCCACAGGGAGGGACGCTTGGGGGGCGTTAACAGATTGACTCCGTACTTTTCGCGGCTTTTTCTTACTTCGTCGTCAGTAAGTCCGCCATGATAAAAATCATCCTTCATTGCAGTCATGCAAATTGTTAGCTTTAATTAAGAGCCGCAAAAATACAATATTAATTTGGGATAGCGAATGTTATTAAATCTTTTTATAAGTTAGTCTTGCCATCAATCTCCGTGCCTTGTTCCTTAATCTGGCGTCCATTAATCGGGAGGGTAAACCAGAATGTAGATCCCTTACCGTATTCAGACTCCACACCAATCTTTCCACCCAACTTACGAATTATCATTTCGCAGATAGCCAGCCCCAGACCGGTACCTTTCTTATTCTGTTCTACCCGGACAAAACGTTCAAAAATATGATTTACCTTATCTTCCGGGATACCACTTCCGGTATCTTTCACATAAAAATAAAGACCTTCAGCACAACGATTATAGCCAAAAGTAATGCTACCCTCATCTGTAAACTTCACAGCATTGGTCATAAAATTGGAAACCACTTGTTGCAAACGATTTCTATCGGTATACATAACACATTCATCGGGAGGTGTTTGCCTGATAATCTGAATAACGGCAGATTTATCTTCCAGTCTCATACGGAACAATTGTTCTATATCAAACATCAACTGATTGACATCTACCTCCGAGAATGTAAATTCCAATGTACCTGCCTCTATTTTTGAAAGGTCAAGAATATCAGCAATCAACTGCTGCAACAACTCGTTGTTAGAATGCACTATTTCCAGAAATTGCGCCTTCTCCTCTTCCGTACTGGCAGAAGCCAGCAATTCGGAGAAACCGACAATGGCATTCAACGGTGTACGTATCTCATGGCTCATATTGGCAAGAAAAGCTGATTTGGAGCGATCTGCATTTTCCGCTTTTTCACGGGCTCTGTTCAATTCCGCTTCCGCTTTCTTCAGTCGGGTAATATCATGTACAGTAATTACCATACCCTCCTTATCGTCTATTTCCATGTATTCACCGGAAACATACGTATCACATTCGGCTACTTCGCCCCTCCTATCCCGTATATCGAGTATAGCTTCTAAATCCGTGAAGCTACTTTTAGCACGAAATGTTTCCTCAATCTTCTTTCGGATAGGACAACTGCCGCAAAGTTCATGTGTTCCGCAACCGCCTTCGGCAGACAATGCATTGTTACAACGCAATAAATCTCCCACACGAGCCAATCTGCCTTCCGGTTGACGGGCTTTGGTGATATCATAGTAATTCGTCCGGGTTACTACAAAATCCCTATCTATCAAAAGAATAAAAGCATGGACATTTTGCATAATAGAACGAAACAGTTCTTCGGAACCGCGTAATGCTTTCCTGGCATTTCCTGCTTTAAGCAGCAGGCGTCTACTTCTACCAAGTTCAAATACATATAATAACAGTACTCCTACAAGCACCGCCATACCGACCAGAATTAGTATCGTCATAAAGAGTTCATTTACAATAAATACGAAACAAATATATCTCTTTCAAAGCAAAACCGGAAACAAAAAGGCGGGATTTATTGTTATTTATACAGAAAACCTAAAAAATAGTTTTATGGACAAGTACATTTGCACCGTTTGTGACTACGTTTACGACCCAGAGCTGGGCGATCCGGAAAATGGCATTGAGCCGGGAACATCGTTTGAAGATCTTCCTGAAGATTGGGTTTGCCCGCTATGCGGAGTTGGAAAAGAAGAATTTGAGAAAGCGTCCTAAGACGCTTTCTTTTCTTTTACATCACTACTAGCCTCTACTACATTCACCACATAATCACCCAATTTCTCACATTCGGCGATAATGTCCATATAGTAAACGCCCATCTGATAATCATATTCCTTGTTATTCACATCCAGAATATTCTGATTCTTCAGCTGATTGCGATAGTTATTAATTTCATTCTCAATATTGAATGACTTATTCACGTCGATGCTTTGATGCTCGGAACGCTCTACAACGACAATCATTTGTGCCAACGCATCATCCGTCAGTTTCATCATAAAGTGAATATGGTCATATTGCTTTTCCGTGAAATCCTGATTAGTCTGACGCTTGCGATTGATAGTACGCGCAAGATTATAACAGCTATCACCGATACTCTCAATTTCAGTTACTTCACGAAGCATTGCACGAATCTGAAGCTTACTCTCCGAACTCAAACGCCCGTCAGACACCTGGTTCAGATAATTGGCTATCTCCAACTCCATATTATCACTGATATTCTCATATTTTTCGATACGGCTGAACAGCTTATTATAATCATCGTCCTTATCCGTATGCAACAAATCCTGTACCATATTAAACATACGGTGAGTACGTTCCGCAAACAGATGAATTTCCTTGCGTGCCTGCAAAATGGAAAGCTCCGCTGTAGAAAGCATGCCACCGGAAATGAAGCGGAGACGATATTCCTCATCAGCTTCTTTCTGCGGAATGATGGCACAAACCGTACGCTCTATCAGTTTTACAAACCAGATCAGCAGCAATACATTGCAGATATTAAAGCAAGTATGGAAAGCCGATAACTTAAATGAAACAGCTACGGCAGGATCTTTCGTTCCCATCACATTTTCCACAAACCAAGATACGGCACTCGTAAACGGAGTGAAAAGGCAAAGTACCCAGATAACGCCGAAGACATTGAACACCAAATGAGCCAATGCAGCCCTCCTCGCCTGCGTATTACCGGTCAATGCGGCAAGATTGGCAGTAATGGTGGTACCGATATTCTCTCCCAATACCAATGCAGCCCCCAATTCAAAGCTAATCCATCCATTAGCACACATGATAAGCGTAATTGCCATCGTTGCCGCCGATGCCTGCACAATCATAGTCAGGATAGTACCGATAAACACAAACAACAGAATAGAAATATATCCCATATCGGTATAGCTTTGCACAAAGGCCAACATTTCCGGATTTGCTTTCAAATCCGGCGCATTGGATTGCAGCATGGAAAGTCCCATAAATAGGAAAGAGAAACCGAAAATAAATTCACCGATAGACTTACGATGACTTTTTTGAGAAAAGAGAAGAGGAATGCCGAAGGCCAGTAGAGGAAGTGCGAAAGCGGCTATATCAACTTTGAAACCTAATGCCGAAATAATCCATGCTGTAACGGTAGTACCGATATTGGCTCCCATTATTACGCCGATGGATTGGGATAAAGTTAACAGTCCAGCGTTTACAAAACTCACTACCATAACGGTAGTTGCGGAAGAGGATTGAATCAGTGCTGTGACCAGCACACCCGTCAGTACACCGGTTACCCGGTTGGTAGTCATTGCCGTTAGAATTTTCCGGAGCCTGTCACCGGCAAACTTTTGAAGTCCTTCACTCATTATCTTCATTCCGTACAGGAATAATGCCAGCGAGCCAAGCAGCTTTAAAAAATCATAAAAAGAATATTCCATCTTTAATTAATTAGAAGGTTTTATGCCACATCTGTTATTATATCTATATTTAACGTATTAATCACCTAAAAAGGAGACGTCATGAAACACATGTTACAAATTTGTTGCAAAAATAATAATATTTCTAAAGAATTCCCCATCGGGAGTTCACTTTTGGATATTTATTACGGTTTTAATCTTAATTTCCCCTATCAGGTTGTCAGTGCAAAAGTTAATAACCGATCCGAAGGGCTGAACTTCCGGGTATACAATAATAAAGATGTAGAATTCCTCGATATACGTGACTCTTCCGGTTTGCGGACGTATGTGCGCAGTCTTTGCTTTGTGCTGTACAAAGCTGTCAACGAATTGTTTCCGGACGGCAAACTATTTGTAGAACACCCTGTATCCAAAGGCTACTTCTGCAACTTGCGCATTGGGCGCACAATTACGCTGGAAGATGTATCCGCCATTAAAAAGCGCATGCAGGAAATCATAGACAAAAATATCACCTACCGCCGCACGGAATGTCACACAACCGAAGCTGTGCGCATCTTTAATGAACGGGGGATGACAGACAAAGTAAAGTTGCTGGAAACTTCCGGCTCTATCTATACCTATTATTATTCATTAGAAGATACGATTGATTATTATTATGGTAATCTACTGCCCAGCACCGGCTTTATCTGGCTGTTCGACATTGTGAAATATTACGATGGGCTGTTGCTTCGCATTCCCAACAGGCAAAATCCTAATGTATTGGAAGAAGTCGTCAAGCAGGAAAAAATGCTGGATGTATTTAAGGAACATCTGCGTTGGAATTATATCATGGGATTAAGCAATGTCGGTGACTTTAACCTCGCCTGTGAAGAAGGACATGCCACTGATTTAATCAACGTAGCAGAAGCACTGCAAGAGAAAAAGATAGCTCAGATTGCCGATGATATCTATAATCGGGGCGAAAATGGCAACCGTGTAAAACTGGTACTTATCTCCGGCCCGTCCTCTTCAGGTAAGACCACCTTCAGCAAACGTCTTTCCGTACAACTTATGACAAATGGTCTTCGCCCATACCCCATCGCCTTGGACAATTATTTTGTGAACCGCGAAGACACTCCGAGAGACGCTAACGGAGATTATGACTACGAATCGTTGTATGCACTCGATCTCAAAAAGTTCGAGGAAGACCTGAAAGCTTTGTTACGAGGCGAAGAAATTGATCTACCGAGTTTCAACTTCTCTACCGGACAACGGGAATACAAAGGGGACAAGTTACGGATTGACGAACATACCATCCTCATTCTGGAAGGTATTCATGCATTGAACCCGGAACTCACTCCGCAGATACCGGCAGAAAACAAATATAAGATCTATGTATCTGCCCTGACTACCATTTCTCTGGACGACCACAACTGGATACCCACAACGGATAACCGCCTGTTGCGCCGTATCATCCGCGACTTCAACTATCGGGGATATTCGGCACGCGAAACCATCTCCCGCTGGCCCAGCGTGCGTGCCGGAGAAGACAAATGGATCTTCCCTTACCAGGAGAACGCCGATGTGATGTTCAACTCCGCACTACTGTTTGAATTTGCCGTATTGCGTTGCCACGCTGAACCGATACTGACCAGCGTCCCACGCAATTGTCCGGAGTATGCCGAAGCATACCGGTTGCTGAAATTCATCAAATACTTTACTCCGGTACAAGATAAGGAAATCCCGCCAACATCACTTCTGCGTGAGTTCCTGGGAGGGAGCAGTTTCAAATACTAATCCTTGCCATCTATCCTACCCGAGCCGTACCTGCACCGTACCCGCTCCGTAGTTGCTCCGTACTCTATAGATACGAAGGAGGTACGGAGCGAGTACGGAGAAGATATGGAGATAACACGGAGAAGATACGGAGATCATACGGAACAGTATATAATTCCATGTACCCTAATCATCAGAAAAATGAGATAAGTCAAGTTTTTAAGCGCTTTTCTTGTACAACCTACAGAAGAATGTCTTAACTTTGTAAGCAAATAAAATGAATCATATATGAGAAAGATAATTACCCTACTCTTCTTAGCCGCTTTCTGCATTTGCAGCCAAGCCTATTCACAGAACCGTGCCGATGAACTAATGAAACAAGCACAGGAAAGTCTCGCAAAAAAAGAATATATCAAAGCCCGCTATCTTTTCCTCCAGGCTTACAATGCTTTTTCCTCTCAGGCAAAGTATGATAAAGCAGTAGAATGTGGTGTCAACGCCAGTGCTCTCTACCATCGGGAAAACTATTATAAAGAAGCTTTTGAACTGTTGCGCGGTGCCGAACTATTGGTTACAGACGGTGAGCAGAAAAGTGGCAAGACGATGCCCGACCTGCGTTTCCGTATCAATAAGGAACGCCTGCAAATGTATATCAACCTCAAGAATCCTGCCCGTGCCAAAGAACAACTGGTCAAATTGGAAGAGACAGCCAAAGCAGCCAAAAATGATTCACTCAACAATGATTTGCTTTACACCCAAGCCAATTACTACTATACCTTTGGGATGAACTCACAAGGAGATGCTTATATCAACCGTCTGATCAGTCAATATAAGGAACAGAAGAATTATGCAAAGGTAGACGAGTCATACAAAACCTTGATCGATATTGCCCGCAAGGCAAACAATGCCGGACTGGTAGCCCGTACGTACGACAAATACATTCTTTGGAGCGACTCGGTAAAAGCCCTTACCGCCCAAGATGAACTAAACGTGCTGAAACGTAAATATGACGATAGCCTGAAAACTATTGAGGAAAAAGACAGTTCACTATCCGCCAAGCAGTACATTATCATCGGACTTTGCATCCTTGCCGGACTACTGGCCACCGCACTGGTATTAGCCGGTATCGTATTGCTTCGTTTTGTCCTTCTTACCCGGAAACAAAAGAAAGCCATACAGATAGCCAATGAGCACAATGAACTGAAAACTAAGTTTATCCAGAATATCTCCTCACAAATGGAGCCGACACTGAATACTCTAGATACTACCTTACCGGGCGTCCGTGCACTGAAAGGCTTTGCTGAGCACATTCAAGAGTTGTCCGATTTAGAAAGCACGCTCTCTGAAGCATACGAAATGCGTGAAATCAATATCAACACTTTCTGTGAAAGTGTTATGGATAAGATAAAAAGCGGTCTGAAGCCAGACATAGCCACTGCCGTGAATGCTCCGAAACTCAGTGTCAAGACCAATCCGGAGCAACTTGAACGTATTCTTCTCCATTTGCTGAATAATGCAGCCGAGTTTACCCCTGAAGGTGGTAAAATCTGGTTAGACTTTAAAAAGCGCGGAGCACACACCCACCAATTCATTGTCAGTGATACAGGAAGTGGTATTGCCGAGGAGGAACAAGCAGACTTGTTCAAACCTTTCACTAAAGTGAAAGACCTTACAGAAGGGGATGGTTTAGGATTGCCCATTTGCTCTCTGATTGCCACAAAAATGAATGGTAGCCTGACATTGGACAGTAGCTATACCAAGGGCTGTCGCTTCGTTCTGGAGTTACATACCTGACAAAAAAACATACTTTAATTCAATACCCCCCTATTTATGAACTCAAGTTCATAAATAGGGGGGTACTTATTTTACAGACTGACATTACATTGTTTTATCATTAGAAACGGGTACTTTTGCAGGCTGCAACAACAAATGATAAATCAATGAAAGTCACTACCTTAGCTGCACTATTACTCGCATATTGCATATTAGTGGCTTGTACTCGTACCAGTCCGAACGCCCAACTTGTACAAGCAGATTCCCTCATGCAAAAATCTCCCGACAGTGCCTTACATTTTTTAGAAAAAATCTATCCGGAGAAATTAAAATCATTAGAAGACCAGGCGTACTATGCTTTGTTAGTGACACAAGCACAAGATAAGAACTACATTTTCCAAGAGAATGACTCCCTTATACGTGTAGCAGTGCAGTATTATGATTCCATTAAAAGTACATCTATGCAGGCAAAAGCCCATTATTACTGGGGATGCATTTGGAGGAACAGAGAAATTTACCCGCAAGCCTTAAGCAGATTTTTCACTGCCATATCCTATGCTCAAAAAACTTCTGACCATAAGTTAACCGGATATATATACAATAATATAGCCAACCTATACTTTCTACAGAAATTATATGAACAGGCTGATTCAATCTATCAAATTACAGAGAAAATAGCTATTCAAGAAAAAGATTCCGGTCTTTGGGCAGATGCTTTATCACAACGGGGTATGATTGCTATTGACAGAGGAAAGGAATACTACCATGAAGCAGAACAGGAAATACTTCACGCATTCAAAATATCACGCCATATTGCTCAAAAAAAGATGGTAGCTAAAACAGCTTATTCATTAAGTCTACTGTATGGACGCATGAATATGGGAGAAAAAGCTGTAGAATTTGCCAAGTTAAACCTCAACAATCAAGAAACTTCAAACACCTTAGATAGGGCTTATTTAGTTTTAGGTGATGCCTACTACAAAATAGCCTTATATGATTCTGCATCCATTTTTCTAAATAAAAGCCTTTGCAGTGAAGATGAATATACAAAGGCTGGTGCTTACATGCGTTTAGCTGATATAGCAAAAAAGCAAGGGAAATTAGAAACAGCACTCGAAATGGAAAGAAAATATTCTTTCTATCTGAATCGTGTTCAACAAAAGCAACAGAATGTAGCAATTGTCACAACCGAGAAAAATATCATAATACAACGTAAACAATTAGAATACAAAGCTAATTTAAACCAATTCTATTATTATATGATTATCGGAATAGCGATTTTCCTATCGTTATTCTTCATTTTATGGAAAAAACATAGAAAGGAAAAAAGCAATTTCGAGCAAAAGGAAATAGAACTAAATAAGAAATTAGAAGATTTACTCCAACAGAAGAACGAACAAATCAATCTTTTGCAAGAAGAAATAGCGCGGCACAACAACAATCAAGCAGAAAGAGACAGTTTAAAAGAAGAACTGCATAGACTGAAAACAGAACGCCAAGCCTTGCTCAACGAATCTTATGAACATTCTGAGGTTCACGTAAAGATGAAACGAATTATTCAAGCATATAAAAAGACAGATAAATCAAGCGAACATTTCAATGAAGAAGACTGGAAACAACTAATAGCAGAAACTGATGTACGTTGGAATAACATTACCATCCGCTTAGCTGCAAAGTATCCCTTATCTCAAGATGAGATATGTCTTTGTTGCCTGCATTTAACAGATATACCCACTAGTCATTTCAGATATCTAATGGAATGTAGTAGAGATGCCATATATAAAAAAGGTAAAAGAATACTGGAACAAAAGATGAAATGCACTGATAAATCAATTTCACTCCGGGATTTCTTAGAACAATTTCTATAAAAATAAGGGAAAATGCTCCAATAGCAAGACGTTTCCCTACATTTCTACACTTTTTATACACTTTTATTGGATAAATTCTCTCTAAATTTGCCACCGTCATAACAAATTAAAAGTATATCTTATGAAAAAGTTATTATCTGTATTTTTCGTATTAGTAGTAGTTATGGGTAGCACATCTTTGCACGCCCAGAATTTTTTTCTGACCGATGATGATGAAAGAGAAATTCCTCTGAATCCGGCAGGTCCCAAAGAAGGGGGTCCTGTAGCCAGGAGCATCATTATTCAACCCGCCAGTGCCTATATTAATAATGATATAGTCACTGTAGTTTTCAACTGTGATGCACCTACTGCAAGTATTACAATCACAGATGCTTCCGGAGTAAATGTTTATTCCGGAACAAGTATTAATCCTACGCTAATCACTATTGAATTAAACGCAACAGAGCCGGGAGAATACTATCTGGAAATTGAACTGGGAGAAGCCCGGTTGAGCGGATACTTTACACTTTAACAAAGAACCTAACCTAAACTTTAACTATAAATCAAGACTATGCTGGGAGTTGACAATGCCACCAGTGAAGTAGTCCATCACTTTTTACGGTCACTGACCGTAAAAGTGAGCAGGACTACCGTATGCCGTTTGCTCGACAGTCCGTTGGGCAACACGATGCAAGGTATCAGCGATGCCTTAAACGCACTTCATGTAAATAACGTAGTTTACCAACTTCAACCGAAGTATCTGGAGAAGTTACACGGTCCGTTTATCACCCAATTGGAAACAAGCCATTCCACATTCTGCCTTGTCGAAAAGATAGAACCGGACCGGCTCATCATCACGACTGCCGAAGTTAGCCACATGCCCATAAGCAGAAAGCTATTTGCGCACCAGTGGACAGGAACTGTCCTGTTTGGTGAAACAACTTCGAAAACAGTCTGTGAATCTCACTGCTTGCTCAGCAATATTCATTATATGTGCCGGCAACATAGGATACTGATTGCGGGAATCATATCCGTCCTCTTAGTTTTTTCTTCAATCTGGAGTAGAAACTACCCCACAGGATTACCACTTTATCTTTCCGCGCTGGTCTGTGGTATTCTCATTTCTACTATCATTCTATACAGAGAAATGGTGGATAATCACTTTCTACACCGCTTCTGCCACATAGGGAAAGTGATAGATTGTAATGAGGTACTCAAATCCAAAGGCGCAAATATTGCAGGAATAGGTATTGGAGAATTATCGTGGATGTATTTCACAACCATGTTCTTTTTCACTGCTGTCTGCCCAAAGGAATTCCATCTTCTGGCAGCCCTGTCTGTTTTCATTGCAATTGCATTCACCTTGTACTCCGTCATATATCAGATATTCTTTATTCGTAAAGCGTGCCTGTTTTGTATGCTCACCACCTTCTCGGTCTGGCTGACTGCCGTAGCACTTTATATCATAAGGAATAATTTCGAATGGAGGTTTTCAATCCGAATTCTTTTCTCAATGATTGCAGTCAGCACTATCTGCGTGATTTTCTGGATACAGGCTAAAGCACTTGTTTCTTCGGACAAAGAGAAACACTTTCTAAAAAACAAGCTATCCGGTCTGCTCAATCCGATCACTTTTCAGAAACTCCTGGCTTTGAAACCTAAAGTCAGAACGATGATTCACCCGGATATAGCTCTGCATAACTCTGCCGATAGCACAAAAGACAGGTTAATGGTAGTGGTAAACCCCAATTGTAAAGCATGCGCCAAAGTACATCGCCATATCCGGGAAATATCAGCAGACATATCCATCTCTTTAGTCATATATACCAATGACCGGCTCAGCGTACACATAGCACAAACCATCCTCTCCGCATACCTCTCGGAAGGCTGGGATAGGGCTATTTACTTGCTGGAAGTATGGTTTGAAGTTCAGGAGATACCGGACGTGGAGAAATACGAACTCAACGATACGGCACAGTTGCTCTGGAGGCAACAGCAGGAGTATTGCGAACGGAATAACATCAGCCATACTCCGGCAGTTGTCATCAACGGGCATTATATGCCAAGTGTTTATCAATTGGAAGAACTGAAGTATTTATTAGTATCCTCGGATAACCGATAAGAAGCAAATAGAAGTTTCCCTGAGAGAATAATCCAGTTGTTCTCCAATAAGCATAGCCTATTTGCTGTTTACAAACAGCATTTTTGCCTAAAAGAGGTCAAAACTCTGGCACAAATTCGGACATGACACATCTATATATCGGATGTGTTGCATCTATATATCGAACGTGCAGTATCTATATATCCAACGCCACCGATATATAGACGTTAAAAGTCACGGAATCGGACTTGCCTGAAATTACATTGCTTGTTGTGGATAAGAACAAGCAATGTAATCATTCTCAACATTACTTGTTCCGGATCACATCATTACTTGTTTTCAGATACTATTCAATACATTTAAGTGTTCTTTTTCCTCTTTCAGCCTTCAGTTTTCCCCCGGTCCCCCTGTTCATCAGTGTTTCAGCTGAAAGATACCTGAAGCAACTATAAGGTTGGAAGTTTCAGCCGTAATGCCGATGAACAGGGAATTCAGAGAGATCTGAAAGAACGGAAAGAACATTTTCTCAGAAATAGCGGGTGTAAAATGATACTTTATTTCAACCAAGTCGCCCGCTTCCACAAATATTCCAGCGGCCCGTGCGCATGACGGCTCATCCACCACCGGCAGAAAGCGAGCTGCACGATGAAGAGCACCACTCCTACCAGAAAGCTGGCTGTTATACCCAACTGAGAGTGAAGCGCAAGTCCCCAATTATAGAACAACAACGAACCAATGATACTCTGGGTAATATAATTTGTAAGGCTCATCTTACCGTAAGGAGTAATCTTCATCAACCAGTCGTGCAGGTTTGTCCGATAGAAAGCAAAGATAACACCCGACACCAATATCAGCATAAATGCAAACTTGGACAGGGAAGTTATGATAAGTAACAAGGGGGTGAGAATAGACTTATTAGCAATGAAGTCCGGTAACATATTGCCCAATCCATACAGAGGGAAAAAAGCGATAAGAGCACCACAAAGTACCTTATTCCAGAACTTCAGATTCTCCTTCAGGAAAAGTCCCCGACGTCCTATCAACAAGCCGAACAGGAAAAGAGCAGCAGTCTGAAACACACGTCCATGGTCCCAAGCCCATGCAAGACTGGCAATCTGCCCTTCCCACAAATTCACACGCAGGGTTTCAAGAAATGTACCGTGACTCTGCACCTGGAAAGCCGCTCCCCAGTAACTACCTGTCGGAATAGAAGGAGTCACAAAAGAAGGATCTACACAGGCATTTATCACATAATAAAGTGGCAATGGCTGTATCAGAAGCACACATGCCAGAATAAACAGCCATTTATCTTTCAGTCGGCAGGTAAGTGGTAAAATGAATCCGACTAAAGAATAGAGCACCAATACTTCAGCCGTGAAAAAGGCCGCATTTATATTACCAAGAATGAATAATAATATCAATCGCCAGCAGAAACGCAAACGAAAATCATTGCCACGCATACGCTGATTATTATCCTGAATAAAGAAACTAAACCCAAAAAGCAGGGCAAACACAGCATAAGCCTTTCCTCCGAACATGAAAAAGAGTCCGTCCCAAATGGCTTTATCTGAAAAGTTAAGCCACGCGCTCTGAGTGCTCGTATCGGGAAATGAATAGAAATTAAAGTGTTCAATGGAATGTAATACAATGATGCCCATAACGGCGAGTCCGCGCAGCACATCGGCTACGTCAATACGGGTGCGTTTTTCCAATTCCTGTACCATATTAGTATAAGTTCATTAGTAATCTGCTCTTTTTAATGTTAAAATCGCAAATATAGAATTTATTATCCACTTTTGGAGTCAAATTCCCAATTTCTTCCAGAATTGCCCGCCATCTTTGCAATACAATCAGCAATAGTCAAAGAAAACAATAATATTAGTAAACTCTAAAAAAACAAGTAACTATGAAACTGAAAATGTATCTAGCTCTATTGGCGATGGGCATGTTAAGCCTGCAAGGTTGCAACGATGATGATGACGATCTTCCAAACTCTAAAGTTCCTGAAGCCGTACGCAATGCATTCGACAGCAGTTTCTCCAACACCGCTAATCTGAGTTGGGAAACAAAAACTGTCTCACAAGGGCAATACTACAAAGCGGAATTCAACAACAAAAGCGACAACGGGTATAAAACGGAAGTCTGGTATACGGCAGATGGTTCATGGTACATGACTGAAACTGAAATGCCATATAGCGATATTCCGCAAGCAATAAAGACCTCTTTTGAAAGCAGCGAATACGCCTCCTGGAAGAGAGATAACGAAGTGGAGTGTATTGAACGTGCCGGAACTGAGAAAGAGATCATCTACATCATAGAAGTGGAATCGGCACAGGATATAGATATGGATCTGCATTATTCAGCAGACGGCATCCTCATTAAAGCCGTGAATGATGACGGTGATGGCAATAACGAATCATTGCTACCGGATGCCCCGTCGAGTACGGTTACTGCCGTAACGGAATTCATACAGAAGAATTATCCCAATGCCCGCATTATTGAGATTGAACAGGAAAAAGGTATGATCGAAGTGGACATCGTACATGAAAACCAAAGCAAAGAAGTATTGTTCAACACAAGCTATGAATGGATTTCAACCTCATGGGATGTATATGTACTCCCGATTAAAGTGACAGAGGCCATTAATGCCTCACAATATAGCGGTTATGTAGTGGATGATGCCGAATATGTTGAAACTCCTACCGGAAACTACTACTGGATAGAATTGGAGCAAGGCGAAAAGGAAGTGAAAGTAAAGATCAACGAAAACGGGGAGTTTATTTAATCGATGATAATCAGATACAGCTTGAATCATAACTTTAGGCTCTGTGAACATAGCGATAATCGTTCAAAAGTTATAATTTGCTATTATAAACTTAAAATTTTTATCGCTATGTTCTATTATTCAATCGAATAAATATAATGCTCATATCGAGCCCACGCTATCAATAGGAAGAAAAATTAAAAGGCTTCTAAAGCGGACGGCGCAATGATAAAATAAGCAAATATATTCCTATCAATGTCACAACTAAGCCAACAGCGACAGGTACGACAATGTTTTCCTCCGCAATGAAACCGAGAACTGTAATAAGCACACCGGACAGTCCGAGACCAATGCCCAACACTTTCTGTGTAAACCTGTCAGTCCGTTTAGACTCTTCAGTATCGCCTGCGTTTTCCTGACGCATCCTTACATTCCGTCCTGAAATATAGGCCATATATTCCGGAGCGATGAATTCTTTTGCCTTCAGCACCACCTCAATCCCGGCAAGCAGTATCACAGGAACCGCGGTACCGACTATCATTTCCCATGTCCTATCGAGAGCCAAGCCGAAATGCGGAGTCACAAATTTGAATATCAAGTTAATGGCAAGGCTTATAAATGTCGCTGAAAGTATCGTACGCGCAGTTTGCCGTTTTGAGAACAAAGACCATATTACAGGAAGGTAAACCGGAACTCCCGTCAATGCCGCCACGCTGATTACAACGTTTACAATACCTCCCATAGAGCGTATCAGAAGCGCTACAATAATAGCCATTATTCCGAATCCCCATGTGGAAATCCTCGCCACATTCATTAATGTCTTTTCAGAAGCATCAGGACGCATTCTCTTGAATATGTCGTTGGTAACCACACCTGCCGATATATTCAGAGTGGCATTGAGAGAGCTCGCCGTTGCGAAAATCATTCCTCCGAGCATTAAACCAAGCAATCCATCGGGCATGGCTTCCTTACACATCAGAAGATATGCCCCTTCGTTTTCAAGACCCGACAATGACGGATTATAAACTCGGTAAATCATGGGTATCAACATCCACAGAATCGGACTGATTGTGTAGAGCACCCCGAAAAGCCAACCTGTTTTCCGTGAATCCCTTCCGTTTTTACTGAAGTATACCTCTGAACATAAGCCCAGTTGCCTCCGAGGAAAAACATATTATAGATAGCAAAGGCTATCACGAACCCGGGAGTGTACTCACCTTCAAAGAGTTCGAAAAATCCTTCCGGAACCTTTTCGAAAAATGTACCGACTCCACCAATCTTGTCGAAAGCAAGCGGAACAGCTATTACTACTGCCGCAAAAAGAATTACAAACTGAAGGACATCAGTCACAACCACTCCTCGCAAACCTCCGAGAGCAACATAAACCATGCTGAATGCCCCTAAAGCGAAGATAGCTGTGGTCAGAGGAATACCCGTAGTAACTTCGACTATTTTAGCTACGGGATAAAGAAACGACCCCGTAGTAAAAACCGACACGGCCAAAAAAAATATAGGTATATGTCTTCTGCGTCTTGACACCAAGACGGCCCGTTATGTATTCGGCAGCCGTGAGACTGTGGGTACGATGCCATCGGGGAGCAATCCATGTGCCTACGGCATACCCGGCAACAGCCATTGTAAGCTGGATAATGATTGATACCATTCCATACGAATAGGCTATCGACCCCCACACGACGAAAGTTCCTGCCGAGAAAAATCCCATGAACAATGAAAGTCCACTCATTCCCCACGGTACGTTGCCGCCACCTGAGAAAAAACTTTTCATATCCTTTCCCGTCTTGGAAAAAGACACTCCTGTAATCAACACTCCTATCGAAAATAGGATAATGGTTATGTAATCAAGTATATTCATTTCAGTTTATTTATTATCAGTGTTATCTTAACACACATACACTCCCATAAGCCCCGGGCAGACATCACCGCAAGGACGGACAAAGTTGACATAAATGGCGTCGGTCGTCACCGGCTGATCAAGTTCAAGCACATTGAGTGTCTGATGATTGCCAGTAATATGATAAAGTTCCTTACCCTCTGAATCCCGGATTATGTACTCCCTGTAACAAGTCGGGACACAAGCATCGAAATGCCCCATCTGGACGGTCTCCATTGCCTGATCCGTATCGGTATCGAAGTACAAGATAATGGTTTTAATTTGTTTCCTCCCATTCCACTTGAAACATACTTCAGGTCTTGCATCATCGAAAGCTGCTACCCAGGCATTAGTACCTATATACGGACGGTAATAAGAATTCCTCAAATTTTCCGAGTTGAAAGACGCAAGAGACGGGGCAAACGACATCGCTATATTCTTGCTCTCCGGACGACGTTTCGGACACCAGAATTCAAATTCCTCCACCCCTATTCCTTCAGGTGGAACCTGCTTTCCAAAATTCGACACGGCAGGGTTTATGTAGTTATATACGGCAGTCAATCCTGTGACTAACCGCCCGCTCATCGGTACTGAAATCTCAGGATTTTTCATCAGGCAGATAAAAGCATAACGCGGAGTCGCGTATGAATAGGAAAAGTCTGCAACAATCTCATTCTCATCTTTTTTCAAATCGAATTCTAGAACTGCATCAATAGTATCCGGAGTGTAGTTCTCACTCTTGGATGAACTTCTCAACTCCATAACAAGCCTTGTTGCATTATCTGCCTTTACATTCATCCTAACCACCGGCACTTTACCATTCACCGGTATGAGTTGAGCTATAGGATAATCTAATCCAAACCAGGTACCGTCGGCTGGCAAATCGTCAAGTTCAAGCACAGATGACACCGATATTTCCGCAGAGTCGGCAAGATTGTCCTCAACCGCCACAGCAATACCTGGTATAAAGTTCCCGTTTTTAACAAGGAGTGATTGCAACAAACCTATCCTGTCCCTATCAACAAGGTCTATTGGTTTATATCCTTTTGAAAGACAAATTGACGCGGCACGTCCAATGACTTCTCCACCGAGAGCCGACGTACACATGACACGAGTAGTACCGTTTGCCACGTGGCTTGAGGAAATGATGCGTCCACCCACGAAAAGGTTATCAAGGTCCGGAGTTACATAGCAACGGTAAGGAATCTGATAGACACCTTTGCTGTGCCACTGATGACAGCCATTTCCTCCAGCATACACACCATCCGCAGGATGAAGATCAATTGCCCATCCACCATATGCCACCGCATCATAGTGGATTGACTGGTTGATAACATCCTGCTGCGTCAGAGTATAAAGACCGTTGAACCTGCGACTTTCACGTTTACCCGGGAAAAGCCCCACCCATTCAAGCGTCAGGGTCTTTGCCTGAGGAAATTTCCCGGAATTCTTTATATAATCCCAGACACCATAGACAACTTTCCATAATTCATATTTGATTTCCTCCGTGTCCAGAATAGTATCGAGGCGTCCGCCATACTCAAGCCACCAATATTTACAGCCCAATTGATTTACATTGAAATAATTTGGATTCTGTAACTTCGGTATCAATGTTTCGACATCCTTTAACGCAAAGTTTGGAGCGGTATATTCCACCGGCTTGCCAATGTCCTTGATATAGAACAATATGCTGTGCCCGAGCAATTCTCCATACTCTTGCTTGTCTGGTGCAAATTCTTCACCATACACAGTTCTGTCTTCCGCCCCCATTCTGAATGATGCTCCGGCAAGATAACCTAACGTACCATCTCCGGTACAGTCTGCAAACATCTGTCCTGAAATAGAGTATTCTGTCCCGTTCTGCGAATTTATAGCTGTGACAGAAGATATGTTCCGATCATTGTTCTTATCAACCTTATATAAGGTTGTGTTAAGAAGCAAGGTGATATTCTTTTCTGTCAATACCTTATCCATCAGCACCATGTCAAAAAGCACAGGATTCCCCTCCTTATTGCGGTATACATTTTCTACAAGGATTTCGTCGATGATACCTCCTTCACGTGACCACCGGTTGTTGTTACCCATGTGTGAAGTGGCACCTAGTGCCCAAAGGCGAACTTCACTGGAAGCATTGCCTCCAAGTACGGGACGATCCTGTATAAGGACAACCCGAAGTCCTTCACGGGCGGCGGCAATTGCACTGCACACCCCCGTAAGTCCACCTCCAGCTACCACATAGTCCGCATTCAATACTACATTTGTAAAAGTTCTGTTTTTCGCTATATTCTTTATTATCATAATCGTTTTCGTATTATCGGACCCCGATTAGAAACTTTGTTATCCTCAAAGGTCGTCCGCATCGGAAAAATATCCTCAAAGGTTGTCATCGATGACAAGGTAACTATCTTTATTAACATTGGTTTCCAATCTTTTGTCTACCTCATTGTATCTGTTGTTATGAATCAGAACACCAGACGTATTAGTGGCATTTCCACCCAACAATACGGCATTCTTTGCGATATCAAACGAGTTGTCTTCGATTATAACGTCTGTTACTGCATCCGGATTGGCTCCCGGGGAAGTACGGATATAACTATATTCACTAAGCACATTCCTCCTGATAACAGTGCCTATGCTCATACCAGTTCCTCCGCTGCCGATTAGATTTATACTTTGGTGACCGGAATGCCCTCTGTCATCAATACCGAACCAATGACTGTAATTACCCTCCTTAAGACGGCAATTGACGATATCGATATACCACTCAGGCTGTTTCCCCCGATACAACAGCGATCCTCTGCCTACAATTCCGTTACACCGTGTCATCGTCATACCGGAAATCACACAATTCTGTACAGAGCCATACAACTGATAAGCTCCTACATCGACTGCCTCATTATTAATGAAATACAAATGATGCCTTACGGTGGTAACACTTATTTCAGATGTGGCATCCGGTTGTACAAGAAACGGCTGATCCAACTCAATTTTTGTCAGAGTATGGCTGCGGATACGTCTGAACTGCCCGGCTCCCGTCCCGTTAATAATATAGACTCCTCCGCCATTCCAGTGGTTTTCAGTCCATTGATTAGTTTCCGCATCTTCTGGGATAGTAATTATATTACCCTCGACGGATTTTATAGGTCCGTAATATCCGCCACTACCACCATCAAGAGTCATACACTCGCGGTCATTGGTATAATCGAACGGAATATAATTGCGCGCTTCATAAAGGTTCCTGCTTTCGTCAATACTTGAAGCATACCCAAAACCGTCCCCCTGCTTATAACAATCTTCGAATATCAACCCTTTGGGATGTACCAGCATATATGGTTGGTTAGTACCTGTGGTATGTCTCTCGAAACGGCAATTTTGGACAAATCCTCCCGCTGCATAGAAAGTGTACATGCCGGCTGAATTGAAGACGCAATTCCTTACTTTAAGATTCTTGCCACGAAGAATTATCCCTGTTTTGCTCCATCTGCTGTGAAACTCCGCTTCGACTTGATCCCTATTCGACTTCACCTGATATATCATACCGCTGAGCTGCCCTGTCTGACGCACAATCAGATTCTCGAGCAATATCGTTCCTTGTTCTTCCACGGGCCCCGTAGACATGATGACTCCCCATGCACGTGAAGACCACATTACTAAGTTTCTCAAACCGAAATGATGAGTTCCGCTAATAAGGCTGTTAGGCAACTCATACAAATCCCAATTAAGAGGATTCCAGAAAATATGAGTTAGTTCCTTTGATTCTCCCTCAATCAATGTGTTTGGAGAAAGAATGAGCTCACCTGTAAGCATATATCTGCCTCTCGGCACATATACCTTACCGCCACCATTTTGTCCGGCAGCATGAAGAGCTGCACGGAAAGCTGCGGTTTCATTATGGACGCCATCGCCCACGGCACCGTAGTCCATCACATTAAATACTTTCACCCCCCACCAGTCAGGAGATTTGGACACCACATCTATCCGCAAAGGTTCACTCCATGCTGTCTTTCCCCCCATTCCGTTATGGTAATACAAATAATATGTGCCTAATGGCGTGTTGTCCGGAATATCAACACTTACGGAAAAGTCATCAAAAAAATCCGTAACCTTGCATCTTACATTTTTTCCGCCTTTTAGCGGAACAAGTACAACATGCGCCTTGTCCTTATCCCGTAAAAGATTCTTTCCCTGAACCCTGAGATAATCTCCGGCAACCGCACATTCACCATCCTCGCTCAAAGCCCAACGGACAATCGGAACGTTCAGATAAAAATAAGCCTTTTCATTATTGACATCTGTCATTTCCACACTGAAAACCCCGTTCTTCAAATCCTCGGGTACAATAAACTTAAGAGACTGCTCCTTTTGCTGCAGCAAGTCCACCGCTTTAGCCTTATAGGACGCCAACGGCCCGGTACGAAGGTTGGTACCATTTACATCGGGCAGCCTGTCCTCTACAGGGAGCGGAACATACGCAGGCTCGGCATTGCCGACATTTCCATTGTCGAGGGTAAAAACTTTTACCGACTTTATCTTGTCAAGATATTCACCCCTGATAAGTACTGCATCATTAGGCCTTGTCTCTGCAGTTGTTACCTGAAACAACTTAGGTTCGAATTTACCATCTTGCCTATCGGCAGAATAGCCGTTGCCGGAACAAACCCATAAAAAGGTCAATCCAGATAAAAATATTTTATTCAGTTCCATTATTTCAAATATTGTTTAATAATATAATCAGGGATTTTCGTGTCGTAATAATCCAACAAATAGTTATCAAGATTTCCATTGATTTCATCTTTTATCTCAGTCACTTCTATACGGTATAAGTTAATATCACAGTCCGTGAATTTCAAACCTATATTCCCATAGGTTATAGGTTCTTTGGTATCTGAGCCTTTTATGACGCTTTCGCCATCCCACAAGACTTCGTAATCCTTATCCATTACACGAATCCTAAGTTCGTGCATGCTTCCGTCGTTATACGAATTTACTTTCACCTTTTGGAGCGGCTCTATAGTATTCCCACCCGACTTATATTTATTCAGAATGATTTCATTACCGTTCTTCAGGCTTACCCCGTAATATTTCAGCATTTTTGAATACATTGCTATATTCTGGTAACGCATCTGCACTGAAAATTCAGAAGTACTCATAGCCGGCTCCGGAAAAGAGAGCCGAACGGCAACTTCATAATCAGCCCATTTCTTGTCGCCTAAATAGTATATACCATCGCCACGTTTTCTCCAATATCTGCTGCCGTCTTCTGCATAAGGCAATTCTGCAAATTTGATACCGTTCCAGACCGGATTCACAACACTTGCAGGTACATTAGATAAACTACCATCTGCAAAATTCTCTCTCAAAAGAGTATTCGGCGCAATCGGCTCCTTGTCGACAAAATTATCTTCCGCAGGGATAAAATTATCGCTGTTTTCAATAGTCCAATCCCTGAATGTCACCTGCATTTTACGAGAAGAATCCACATCGTAGCCTATTTGATTGTCATTTCCGGAGCAGGCATAAAAACCGGACAAATGCGTTTCTCCAAGATCGACAAAAACAGCAGGGCCTTTAATCCACTCATCAGCGGCATTTTTATAATGACTCAAAAAAGAATTCCCTTGTCTCGTAAGCCTCATCTCAACAGGAAAACCGATATACCCCACTCGTCTGTAAGAGGTACTACCTCCTTCCTGCTGCCTAAAAAAAACGAATAAATCTCCGGTAGCAGTCGCTTCAAGATGTACATTCGCCGAACTTTGACTATCAGTGGATCTCATCATAATACCGGCAGAACCTTTCTTAATATCGTCAATTTTCACCGTTATCACAGACTTTGAACAATCGTCATGCAAAAACGGCTGTTCCTTATATGCAAAACTGTATTCATCAGATTCAAAGAAGGCATTTTTTGTGTTCTCTGTCTTAATTGTCAGAGTGTTGGAATCCATAGTAACAGATCCCTTAGCAGCTTTTCCATAGCTTGCGAATCGCCATTCATCCTGTCCGGTCTTATCCGCTGCATGCAGAGTTCCGACAAAGATTAAGACTGTGAGCAAAACAAGCAGTTTCCATGTAATTCTAATCAACGTCATTTTGGGGTTTAATTATTAATGGTTGGTTATATATTATGTCTTTCGCACTCACTGAGCACGTACAAATATATGTTCATAAGTATCAACACACAAGCATTTTATAGTATAAATCATCGCAAACGTTCCCGGGAACGTTTTAACACGTGAAGAACAGAAATATGTTGATTTACAAATAAGCGGAATCCAGTCGTATCCGACTAGATTCCGCTTGCATTCAACGTGGAACACTTTTTAGTGGTTCAATATGAATTTAATAATAGGAGCTGGTGCGTCAAGACTGTGAGGATGATGATCGCAACCTTCTTTGATGATTACCTCAATCTCTCCCCGAAGTTTTTTATAACGTGCCGCCAAAATTTCAAGATTCTCATCATAAGGCACAGTTTTATCGCTGTCCCCTGCTACAGCTATAATCGGAATCTTCGCTTTTGCCAAAGGTTTCAGATTGTCGATAGGATTACCCTTGAAATTTTTCATATCCTCTTCCTTGATATTCCACTCCTGCAGAAATTCCTGCCATAAGTCAGTCCTTTCACGACTGGGCCAGCTCGTAATATCGCACACCGGAGCATCAAGATAGATACACGATACTTTCTCCGGATTTGCTGCTGCCCAATCGACTGCAAAGAGTCCGCCTCTACTAAATCCTTCAAGGACAACTTTTTCCGAAAAGCCGTAATACTTAATCATGGCATTGTAAAACAGGGTTCCGAGTTCCTGAGATCTCGGGCTTCCATAAAGGAATGCCAAGTCATAATGCACTACATGGTAACCCAATGCTAGCATTGCGATATCTACAGCAGGAAAAGCCCCGAAAAAAGCAGGTCTCCAAATCCAAGGCTTACCGGGAAGAGGCTTGGCAGGGGCTACTATATTAGCCTTTCTCCCGTTGAACTCGAAATCATATTTATCATAACCCCTCCATTTAGTCTTGACCCCGGGGAAATCCTGAAGCTGGAATTCTTTGGAATTTCCAGTCATCGCCCTATACGCACATTTTGCGATCTCCAAAGATGCCACCCTGTCCGGATGCAGTTTATCAGGGAAATGTTCTCGCATTCCGGAAGTCGCGGCATGCATGTCGACTATTTCAAGACGGTTTTTCTCTGCAACCTCCCTAATGCGAGGGATTACACCATGAACTATAACGCTATCTTTAATCGAACCTTTTTCAATATAGCATGTAGCCGGGAGACACAAATAAATTTTAGGTTTAGAATCCATACTCGAGAACACGTCAATCATAGCCTGCATGTCTCCTTTAAATTCATCCTTATGCTTCCAATTACCACCTTTTGAATCATTGGTACCGAATTTAATAAATATTATATCTGGTTGAAAATCCAATACCTGTTTATACACACGAGTATTTATATAGGGACTGTCTCCGGAAGAAAGCACAGTGGTGCCACTAACTCCGAAGTTTCTCACGTCATAACCGGAACCGAGCATCTGCCCAAGCACCGCAGGATAGCTGTCCCTTGCCTGATTGGATAAACCTGCACCGAAAGTGATGCTGTTGCCAATACAGGCAACCTTGATTTTTTCTTTTTCCACAGCAAGGCTGGCAGGAGCAAGCATAAACATAAGCCAAACTGCCAATAACAGAGTTCTAATCATATTATAAAATTTAGTTGTTCTGTTCTGCAATCCACCTCAGAACAGTAGTTTTGAATTCATTGAAATAAGGGAAAGGAGCCCCCTCGATAAAACCCCAACCATGTCTGCCTTTCGGATAGACATGCATTTCAGCAGGAACAGCATTTCTCAGTAATGCCTGATAAAACACGATGGAATTTTCCGGTTTTACCGCCGGATCATCTGAACAGTGAAAAAGAATGGTCGCAGGGGTATCCTCAGCAACTTGCTCTTCCGTAGAGAATTTAATTACAGTATCTTCAGATGGACTTTTCCCCATAAGATTAAATCTTGAGAACTGGTGGGTAATATTCTTTTTCATAGATATTACCGGATAAACCAAAATACCGAAATCTGGCTTCAATTCACCCTTCAACGTCACAAGCCCCGTTGCCGCAAGATGCCCTCCTGCAGAAAATCCCATCAGACCAATTCTACAAGAATCAAGATTCCATTTATCCGCATTGGCCATCACGATTTCAAAAGCCCTTGTCAAATCTTCGACAGGCACCTCTTGCCTTCCCGCTGGCATCCTGTATTTGACGACAAAGGCTGCAATGCCGTTCTGATTTAGCCATTTTGCCACAGAGACTCCCTCCGAGCCGAAAGAGAGTCCCTTGTATCCACCACCGGGACAAACCACAACTGCTTGACTACTCGGTTTATCCGTAAGGTACACATGCAATTCAGGCATTTCATCATCAAGGGAAGCAATCTTCTCAAATTCAGCCTTACCATATAATGGTAGAACTAAGTTCTGTGCATTGACAAGCACAGAACCCAGCGTTATTAAAATGATTAAAAATAAATTTCGCATATTATTTGATTTCAACACTAACTACATATTTGATATCATCAGAAGCAGCTGCTATACTTATGTCATATCTACCCTTTTCCAAATTCCATCCACCCAACTGTTCATCCCAAAATGCCCAGTCATCAACAGGAAGTTCCACTTCAACCACTTTGGACTCACCTGATTTCAAAGAAGTGCGTGCAAACCCTTTAAGTTCTTTTACAGGCCGTTCGGAAGACGGGTTGATTTGAGAAACATAAACCTGCGATATTTCGTCACCGTCACGTGTTCCCGTGTTCTTCACACTGAACGACACCTTTACCTTGTCACCAGGACTGTAGACGAAGCTATCGGTCCCTGCATCCGAATATTCATAGGAAGTATAACTCAAACCATGTCCGAAAGCATACATAGGGGTAATATTCTTAGAATCGAACCATCTGTATCCGACATAGATATCTTCTGAATATGTCACAGTTTCATTAACTCCCGGATATGTTTCGGGTCCAAACGCATGAGCTCCACAATCTTCAAGGGTTGCAGGAAATGAGATAGGTAGTTTGCCTGACGGATTGACATCTCCGGACAACACGGAAGCTATAGCATGTCCAGACTCGGAACCGCAGTACCATGCCTGCACAATGGATGGGACATCTTCAGCAAAACGCAAATCCACGGCATTTCCGGAAACAAGAACCAGTACGACATTGCTGTTCACTTCGAGAATTCTACGTATGAGTTCCGGCTGTCCATAAGGAAGGTTGTACGATTCTCTGTCATATCCTTCGCTGTCCTGCCTCCAGTTATGATTAAGACCTCCCACAAATATCACAAGATCACTTTCCCTAGCAAGTTTTACCGCTTCTACCGCCAACTGTATATTGTCATAAGCCGGAGAAGCGATCCTTCCGTCTATCATTGGAGTATAAGCACTATATCCCCTTGCAAAAGACACTTCCACTTCTTTTCCAAAACGCGATTCGATACCCGCAAGCGGAGTAATTTCATATCTTGGTTTAAGAGCAGCAGCACCTCCATTACTGGCATGAGTTCTGACAGCATTTTCCCCTATTACAGCTATTTTCCTGCATTTTTTAGTATCTACCGGAAGAATATTATCGCGATTTTTCAACAATACTATCCCTTGCTCTGCGATATGGCGTGCCAAGTCAGTATGCTCTTTCGTATTAAAACTTCCCCAAGGGCGATTGCGGTTCATTGCCGTTCTTAGATTAAGTTTAAGAACACGTCTGACCTTATCGTCAAGTTTTTCCATAGGTACTTTGCCATTACGAACAAAATACAGGAGAGAATCAGCCATATAATACTCATTATATGGTTTTAATGTTCCCATTTCTATATCAAGTCCGTTCATTGCAGCCTCATACGCATTCTTTGTTCCGCTCCAGTCCGAGATGACTGCTCCGTCAAATTTCCACTCCCCTTTAAGAATATCATTGATGAGATAGTTATTGTGGCAGCAGTATTGTCCTCTGAATTTATTATATGCCCCCATTACAGACCATGCACCAGCCTCTGTTACAGCAGCTTTAAAGGCAGGAAGATAAATCTCTCGCAGTGCCCTTTCAGACACCTCTACATTAACGGTATCTCTCTGATACTCCTGATTATTAAGTGCAAAGTGCTTCACACATACAGCAATACCGTTATCTTGAATGGCTTTGATATACGGAACAGCAATTTTCGAAACTAAAAAAGGATCTTCACCCATATACTCGAAGTTTCTTCCGTTAAGAGGTGTCCTTGCGATATTTACTCCCGGAGCAAGCTGAACGTCTTTCTCCCGATAGTTCGCCTCTTCACTGAGAGCTTGACCGTATTGAGACGCAAGTTCCATATTCCAGCTGGATGCAAGAACCGTAAGAGCCGGAAATGCCGTACAGGAATCATTGGTAGTTTCCGCTTTTGTCCAACTGTTGTAAAGGACTTCGCTTCTTACACCGAACGGTCCGTCATTCATCCACAACTCAGGAATGCCGAGTCGTTGCACTCCGGGAGAACTGAATTTGGACTGAGCATGACATAATGCCACCTTTTCTTCCAGCGTAAGACGTGGAATAATATCTTCTACTCTCTCGTCTATCGTTTTGGATTCATCAAGATAAACGGGCAATTGTCTGTTAGTTCCTGTTTTGGATCCTGATGTACACGCGGATATCAAAATAAGGACAGACAATACAGTCATCGTAATTCTACTCATAACTAATTTAATTTTAAATTTCATTTACAATATTCAACCACCGGAAGCGTCGTCATTCTTATCCTTGTACATCCGGACGGTACCATTTCTATCTCTTCACATTCTGACGAAACCTGAATTTTCTCTTCAGGTAGCCCAGGGGTCGTATCACCCAAAAGTCGCCATTCAGGAATTTCAAATGCAGTTACTTTAAGCTTGACAGGTGTTGAATCTGGTGTCCACGGGAATCCTTTCTTCCCTGTGTTCACCACTGTTATTTCAGGGTTTTCAGGCAGACCGAAATTCCACTTAGAAGCAGGGGTCACGTTATATGCAGGAAAAGCTACAGATGTTTTGAACTGGTCCTTTATGATCTCAACATTCTCATCAATATCTACAGAATACAGCAATGGCCCCATATATACATTAATTCCGGCATCAGTTCTTTTCTCTGCCCTCGGCTTCATATCGATGTCCAACTCTACGACATCCCCATCCTTAAATCGTCTTTCTATCGTACTGAACCCTCCTGCATGATATTCTTTCGGCTGTTCTGCATTGACTGTCAACTTTGCATTCTCTACCCATGATGGAATCCTCATGGTAAACGGTATTCTGACAGGAGCACCATCGAGAGCAAACCTGAATGTTATTTTCCCGGAGAAAGGATAAGAAGTATCTTCCGTTATACATACTTTTGTGCCATTAATTTCTGTCCTATATTCCGACGGACCGTACAAAGCGGCAACTATCTCATGCTCGTCACCATTCATCCACATCCTTGAAATATAATTCGGAAACATCCTGTGGACATTGCCGGAACAACATTCAACATCAAAACCCGGTCTGTAAGCCTGACGTGACAAGCCCTCTTCACCATACGGAGCCATGGAACTTTTTTCAGTTGCCAATAACTGATTCGGAGATGAGAAGTACTGCAAAGCCTTGAAATCTTTATTAATAGCTCCCAAGGCTGCATTATACACAGCTGATTCCATCTTATCCGCCCACTTAACATCTCCGGTTGCCATCAGCATGTAACCGTAACTCCATATAAAGTCACTGATATCACAGGTCTCATGCAGCGCTTCCGCATGCTTAGGAAACAAGCTTTCATATGAAGCCGGTATCCCATCTGGAAGTTCGTTTTCCCGTTCCACGGAAGAATAGAAACCAAGCGCGGCATCGAGATATTCCTGCCTACCGGTATAAAGATACAGAATCAACGGCTGTTTGGAAACTTCAGCAGCCGTCACACCATGTACGTCAATCGGCTTTGAAGAGACCATATCCTCATGGATGAACACTTCATTGTCTTTTGTTCCCCCGTTCATACTGAACAGATCCCAAATATGCCCGGCTTTCTGCAAGATTTCCTTGTCGCCCGTATATGAATACATTTTGCACATACTTTCTATGATACAAGTCTGCCTGTTGGTCAAAGTATCATTCAAGGCAGAAAAATGTTTTTTCAGCAGAACCGGAATCCTGTCGTCTTCGGTATAGTCGTAATATGCAAGCAACGTCCGTGCGAATACAGAAAATGCCCACTGGTTCTCACCAAGGGTTTCCGGACCTAGCATTCCGTTCGCCCGGGGATGGGATAAGACATATCCGACATTGTCGGAACCGAGCTGCATAAGTACGCTGTCTCTCAGGAATATTCCACACCTATACAGACCGTCAATCATATATCCCGACTGTTCATAAGGCCACCAACCTTTCGCTATCGGATTCCCTCCCTCCGGGATTATTCCATTCCACAGACATGTGTTATAAGGATAACCAGACTCCTTGCGATTAAGCCCGAGGCCGTCTCTCTGTCTCTGTAATATTTCTCTTAACCACGAAGACGGTCTTATATTTTCTATATTCGCTTCCTTATATACTCCATAATATTCAGGAGTGTCAGTCACATCAGCACATGAGCCAACCCCCAAGACAAGACCGACCGCAATAAATAATCTAATCAACTTCTTTTTCATGATTATCGGTTTTCAATATTTTATTTTTTCTCATCCATTCTACCAGTTCGACAGTCCAGTCATGTCCATAACCATCGACAGTAATTTCAAAAGCTCCGTGTCCCCCATCATCGACAGTCTTCCAATCCAATGGAACTCCGGCCTCCAAGAGTTTTTCCTTGACACTAAGTGCAAAACCGTAACCGCTGTCATTAGTCGCATGACGCATAAAAAAAGGAGGAGTCTCAGCATCAAATCTGAACGGCCATTTCTGTTTCCCGTAATACCAACTCGTTAATGGAATCACATAGTCAGGGCGCGAAAAGGCGTCTGGGCAATCGGCTGAAGCCAGCCTCAATACAATCAGCGCACCTGCCGACTGTCCTGCTACTCCGATTGCATTTTCATCTATATTCCACTCGGAGGCTTTCTCTCTGACTGTCCTTACGGCTTGTCTTGCATCTTCCAAAGCCACGTCAAGTCCACGTTTCACCCTGTATTTTACACCGATTACCGCTACTCCATATGGCCTCAACAGCTCTGCCGCCTCACGCGCATTTCTGATAAAGCCGGTATAGCTCAATCCTCCTCCCGGGAAAAAGATTACCACCGGAGACTTCTCTGACTGACGGGGAAGGAAAACTTCCAATTCCGGTTCGGAAATCCTGTCGATACGCGCTATTGAATTGATATATTCCGGCCCGGAATATTCATAATCGGGAATTTCGCCCTGCCATACAGGCAGCCTTTCAATACCTCTATTTCCTTCTGCCATACCGGTCCACCATTGAGACACGGCATCTGCGATATATGATATACACCGCTTCCAGTCATAACTTTTCTGATTGGAACAAAAGCCCTCATAATCAGCAAAATCACAATTACAGGAAACAATTTGAGCCGTATCGGATGTCATCCATAATATGTCGGTATTTTGCCTAGCAGCCATCAAGCGGATTTTACAGAAAGTATTCTCATTAGTATTCAAATCTCTGCATTGTATGACAAATACTCTATATCTTCCTGTCTTTTCCGTAGATATGATCTCCGCGGCTTCCTTTATTCCCCTTACACAGCGGTATGTTACTTCCGGGCTGTCTGTCAAATCCAGTATTTTCAGCCCAGAAGCAATTTGGTTTTCAATATAGGTGGCACTTTCTTCAGGGAAATCCACTCCAAGAAACAGCACGGACGGAACATCCGGGAGTTTTCCGGCACTAGGCCACACCGGACAGAAAGTCATCGCAAACAAAATAACAAAGAAAAAAAGCTTCATCTCAAAATGGAATCAATAATTCGGAACACTCTATTTAATCTTCAATTTAAAACCCCAGACCAAATCGCAAGGAGGATTCTTTCTGACAGACTCCGGTATGATTATTTCTATTCCGTCTCCAGTTTTTTTCCATTTGAGGGGACGATTATGCCCCATCAGAAATACCGATTTGGCAGAAACCGGAACGAATGATCTGATTTTCACCACAGACGGCATATATTCATCCTTGGCATTCAAGTAAAAGGCATATACGTTGTTATCTTTTGAAGTAAACGCTATTCTGTCCTCTTTGTAAGGAGCAATTGCTTTCGTTCCATGGATACCCTCTGAGTTAACCTGCATCCAGTCACCGATTTCCTTAAGTCGCTGATATGCCTCCGGAGCAAGTTCTCCGTCAGGACCCGGTCCGACATTCAGTAGAAAGTTTCCTCCACGTGAAACTATCTGTACAAGGGTAGTCAGAATGTCATGCGTGGATTTGTAACTATCATCTGGTTTGTATGACCATTGAGTAGCCATAGTCATACAAGCCTCCCAAGGATAGTCCAAGGCACGATCCGGTATTTTCTGTTCCGGAGTCCTGTAATTTTCATAGATGGTATTCGTATGTCTTGCCACCATCATGATTCCAGGCTGATTGGTTCTTACCGTCTTTGCGAATCTTTCCCACTGCGGATGCCTGTCAGGAGAAGCATCGCACAAGTCGAACCACAGCATGCCGAGGTTACCGTACTTTCCCCCGGTCAGTTCATTCAACTGATTGTTGATAAAGTCATTTAAGCGCTGCCATTTTTCCGGAAACATTTCAGGAGGATAATTTATATTCCTGTCTTTGGGAGGGAAATAATCCCACCAATAGTCATTATTGTTCCAATCTGCTATGGAATAATAAGCACCTGCCATCATACCTTTGCCACGAAATGCATCGAAAATTCTCTTTGCAATGTCAGCATTCGCATCTGTGTGGAACGGACATTCGACATCGGTTATTTTATAGTCGCTGTACTGAGTATCGTACATATTGAATCCGTCATGATGCTTAGTTGTGAAGACCACATATTTCATTCCAGCATACTCCGCCGCTCCAGCCCATTTTTCAGGATTGAATTTTACAGGATTGAATGTCTTTTTCAAATCTTCATACTTCCGGACATAGTCAAAATAGTTCATTCCTTCCGGCCTCACCATACAGAATTTATATGCTTCCGGACAAATGGACCAGGACTCTACTATACCCCATTGGCTGTATGTTCCCCAATGGATAAACATACCGAATTTCATATCCTGCCACTTTTCTATATTTTCCCTTACAATGCTTTCCTCCGGATAGATATAAGGAGGTTTACTGTCAGTATTCTTTTTGTCCACCATCGGATCCTGTGCAAATACTGCAATTCCTCCGATAAACATGACAAAAAGCGATGCTATTATTTTTTTCTTCATTTTCCTCATTTTATTTAGAATCAATACTTCTTGCTTCGTAAATCTGGCGGGCTATAGTCTCCCCGATAAGATTATATGCGTATTGGCTGTAATGGATGTCATCCGTCATCATATTCATCTGTGGAAAAAGCCAAGGATCCGCAGCTACAAGATGAACTCCATGCATTTTTTCAGACAGTCTGCGTTGTGCCGCACGAACCTGATGATAGCCCTCTTGCGGACGGTCGACATATTGTCCTGTGAGGACTATATAGAAAGGAAGGTCGGCATCATGAAGATGCTTTCTGAACCGGAGTATAAGATTGCGAAGCGCCGCCTCATAATCCTCACCGTCCATTTTCCCATCATTGATAGCATTTGCGTCACGTTCTCCTTGAAGCCAGATCACCCCACTGAATTTCAATCCTGTAACGGCAATCGCAGAATTACATTTAGCCATCGCTGCATCGAACAAAGGCAAGACACCCTTTTCCGCCCAAGTACCGTAGATTGTCTCTCCTGTAGTGGAGCATGCACTTCCTCCCCTCGCCGCAGATACCACTACAACCGAATCACCTGTCATTTTATTAAGGTTCCACGCGAACGAAGGACTGATGCTGCCGCTGTTCGCCTTGCCGAAATACTTGCCGTTCTCACCTACTGGGTCCTGCAGTATTTTCAACGAATCTCCGGATTGTACATAGTCGAAACACTCTTTGCTATAGTATTTCATCGAAGTTCTTCTATCACCCATTCCGGAAGCATTACTCTGTCCAGCTATGAGCCACATACTCTTTTGGGCAACTCCCGAAACGGACAGCCCCGCTAAAATCAACAATATAAAAAATCGTTCCATAAAATCGTTTATAGTGAAATTTCAATGACATTCATACCCCATGGAGCAAAATCAAGTTTGATCTGCCCTTTCTTTCCCGCCGATCTAATAATTTTACCCTGAAGAGCCTTAGCAGAACGGAAACCTGTCTTATTCGCAACTAACTGCGACAAATCCAGAGTTACAGTGCATGACTGACTGTCATTAGACTGACACATTGCAATCAAGTATAACTTCGTGCCGTTCTCTGACAAAGCGGTAAGGAATTCAATCTCCGGATTATCGCAACCGACCATATCCGGTCTGAACAGAAGATCCGCTTTCTTACCGTAAATATTACCGGGTGCAAATCCATATGTGACATGTGGGCCAACCTTAGGAGTCATGTAGCCATATGGAAACGAAATATTACTGTCCGAACGCAAACCAGCCTCCGCAATCAGATAATCCACAATCCAGCCAATCTGCCAGTACGCATGCCACGGGAACATTGTGGAATATTTTTTCAACTCATTCATTCCGTGCCAGTAATAGACTGCGCATCCGCTTTTCTGATCGACAAAAGCATTTCTTCCGATTGACGCAGCTCTTGCCATAGTAAGGAAAACCGGTTCCTCCGTCCATTCATACATTTTCACGAACAAACCTGCATAACTTGATATCAAAATCGGTCCGTTTACTGCCGTACCTCGTATATGCTCCACACCAAGACCAGTCTGATTCAGCTCCCAATCTTTATATGCTTGCTCGCCGATGTATTTCGTTTCATCAGTCATTACCGGATTGGTGAATATAGACGTCGCGTAAATCATGGCGGCATCTATAGACGCCTGTTTATATGCCTTGTTACCCGTTATTTCATACAAGTCCATATAGGCACGAGATGTCTGTGCCGTACAGAAATCCCAGATATTGCGTCCATCACCGCATACTCCGAGATAATATCCTTTATCCACTCCGTTTTCCTGCTGCCAGTCTGCACCTTTGCAGGCTGCGTCAAGGTATTTCTTGTCTTTCAAGTGCTTATATGCGATGTACAATCCATACCAGGTTGGTCTGTAATCCTTAAGATCCGGGAAAGACGGTTTCATAGAAAATCTGTCATAGCCGACCTCAAAACTTCCATCATCTTTCTGCCATGCAAGCAATCTGTCACCTGCCATCCTCAACCTTTCAAGCAATTCCTTGTCATCAGGATTGAATAGAAGCATATTTCCGAAATCGACCATAGTATAATAGGTCGTATGTAAAGGTTCTATCCAATTGCCCCTTTCCGACTCCACACCGTCTATATCCGCATATTCTCCGAGAGCGGCACCGCAGAAATATCCCGGTTCTGTCTGCTGCTGAATCATTTTATAATTCCTCACATAGTGAAGACGGCTGCTCATTACGGAATCCTGCCCGTTTCGTGCAATCATAAACATGGTACCAGCGTCAGCAATCTTAGAGCCATTAGCACCTATTGTCTCACCTCTGCTCTGCCATGTTTTCCAGCTCGACTCTTTATCTTTACGCAGGAATTTCTGAAGCCGGCTCACGCGCTCGGACAAAGACACCTTGTTGGTAAGCAAATCCAAGGATGATGGTAAGGCGAAAACATCGTTCACTGCATGCTGGAATACATCGAACCAGCCCGAGTTCTTCAAGGTATAACGGAATCCAAATACCACTTCATCTCCGGCTTTGTGCTTAGCTCCCACCTGTCCGAGTACCGGATGATAAACCACGGGAGTAAGTTCATTATGCCTGTTCGCTAAACTCAATCCCAAGGAATTAGGACTCTTATCCGGAGCTTTGCCGGCTATCGGGTCGGTTTCCGTCCCCGGATCTGGAATAACAGCTAAGGTATAGCCATCCTTCGACGAATACAGCGGACACAGAGTCATCGTATTACGTTCTTGGGCAAGCATCGGAACACAAGGAATGCCCATGCTGTAAGTTTTTGCCATATTTAGATTATACTGGATTTCATTGCCATACCAATTACCCGG
>NZ_EQ973490.1:1848114-1865040 GCF_000158035.1 Bacteroides cellulosilyticus DSM 14838 | reverse complement strand
GAGATTGTATATCCTTCCTGTTTCTGTCCCTTTTTCGCAGTATAACGGAAAGCAAGATAGATATCCCGTCCGTTCCATTCTGACAAATCTATTGCTCCGGAATTAACATTAACACCTTTTTTAGTCCCCTCAACAGGCCATTTCGCTTTTTCAGAAATATCCAGCCAAGTGGCACGTTTTATTCCCTCCATGGTGATGTCACCGTCAAAGTCAGTAGAAAGAAGAAGCTTGATTTCGGCATACTCCTCCAAGTTATCTCCATCTTTTTTACAATTGAAAGACAGGACTGGAGAACCATTCTCCCTTCCGCGATTTCTATAGATATAACGCGACCCTTTTATCGTTCCTCCCATCGTTCCGCCATTATAATTATCAACTCCGGTAAAAATCGTCACGAAATCAGCTTCTCCTGAGAAGTGGAAGCGAACATTCTCTCCAACTTCGTATACATTCTTTTCAAGCCTAGTCACAACAGTTGATTCGGTCACGGTGTCAACTTGGCAGGACACAACGACTAAAGCGGCGACTAAAGCGGGAAACAGGTTTCTAATTATATTTCTTTTCATTGTCTCATACTTTTAATAATGTTAAATATACAATTACCAGCCTTCATTCTGTTTCAATTCAGGATTAAGCATTATTTCTCCGGAAGGGATCGGAAGGTAATAATGAACATCGGACACATTGTTGCCAGGAGTCATGATATAATCAAGTTGCGCTCCATTGACTCCTTTTGCATTCCTGCCATCATCCCTCGTAGCCTGAAGCACCTCCACAAGATTGTGCCAACGTTTGAGGTCTAAACGTCTCCAGCCTTCAAAGCATAGCTCCCTTGCTCTTTCATCCATAATAGTCTGAAGGAATGCCTCCTTTGAGTCTGTAGCTTCAGCAGGCAATTCATAAGACGGACTCTCATCCTTCATCACTGCGATTGCCGTAGCACCGCTACCCTTAGGACCTTTCCCGCCCTCGAGTGACCTGATCACCACCTTCGGAGTTTCACTGTAGGCATGTCCCCTGTCGAGCAATACTATTGACTCAATAGGTCTGGTGGCTTTAGTGTCCGGTTTCCCGTCAGAACCAAGAATCTCAGGCAACTTGGCAGTAGCAATTGTAAGAGGACCTTTAACGTCTCCGACACGATATGCCTTGGGAGATTTGTTCTCTTCCGTTGTGCATGTGACAGATGCAGTATTGTCGGTAACATCTACAATTTCCACACAAACTTCATCAATGGTATAATTTTCTCCCGGATTGGTAAGTTCAATATGATCAATAAACTTGCGACCGTCCATCTGTCCGTATGCCCTTTTTCTCACTGCGTTGACATAGCCTATAGCCTCAGGTGTCGAACCATTATTTATCTGACACAATGCTTCGGCTGCCATAAGCAATACATCGGAATAGCGTACTATACAGAGGTTGGTTCCTGTATTACTCTGATATGCAGGCCAAATCTTTGCATACTGACGGTTGAACTTGTTGACCTGACGATCATAAACCAATCTGTCATTATCAGGATCCTTATGCGAGCCGAAATAAGTAAGAACAAGACGATCGGCACCATCAAGCTTCGTAGGGGCATTGGTAAACGGAGCGATAGCCCAGTTACGTCTTTCATCATAAGAGCCTAACAATGCCTCAGTATCCTGCTCATAATATGAAAACATTCTTTTGGTGATCTTCATTGTATTATTAACCATAAAGGACACATTTGCTACAGCTTTGCTGCAATTGGTACCAAGCGAGGTCGACAATGAAGGAAAATATTCTTTCAGTCCGTCAGACGTACTTTTACAATACGCTTCTATCTCCCATAGATTTTCACGTATATCATACTTGTCCTGAATAAGCGGAATGAATGCTTCTGCAAAATTAGGAATCAAGCTGTGAGCAGGATCGTCGATGACCATCTTTGCCCATTTGTATGCATCTTTGTACCTTTCAGTGTTGTAGCAAGGGAATCCGGCATTGAAAAGGCAGACCCTTGCCAGCACTCCCCTGACAGCAGACTTATTGATTCTTCCTCCAAAGTTAAATTTGGTAATCGGAAAGACCTTACTCTCTGCCTCTTCCATCTCGCGAATTACAAAATCGTATATATCAGCCTCCTCTGCCTGCTTTGCAGAAGTACTATTAACATCCGAAGATGCCTCCGTTACGAGAGGAACCCTTCCATAATTTTGTACAAGATTGAAATAACAGAATGCCCTTATAAATTGCACTTCACCTTCCATGGCGAGCTTTGTTTCTGTTGTCATCTTGGCATCAGGAAGATAATGAAGGAACTGACAGCAACGCTGAATCGCCGCATAAAGATTCTTGTACATAGTAGCATTAGGAGCATATCCGGAAGTATAGCTATACACCTTAGGACCTGTTCCGGCTGCTGCATTATACATTTCATCCGTCACATTCCAGATGACGAACTGAGAGTTCATGCTTCCATCAAAAAGTCCTCCTCCCGGTACGCTAAGAGCGTCATAACAACCCACTAAAACCTTTGCGCATGCCGCACTATCTTTGAAAAATGTATTCGGAGTGTCCGAATCTATCGGATGCAAATCCAAATTAGACAAACAGCCTGTAAGAGGAAAAAATGCAATTCCGAACAATATACTTTTAATAACCTTATTCATATCCATATAAATTATTATATCACATTAAAACGAAATTTGTGCACCAAATATGAATGTACGTGGTACAGGGTATGCCGAATAGTCATAACCTGGAGTTCTTGCATTCGACATCGTGCTGACGGTAGGGTCCTGTCCCGAATATCCCGTCACCGTAAACAAATTCTGGGCAGAGAAATAAATCCTCATGTTGCTAACAAAAAACCTCTGGCTCACCTGAACAGGCAGAGTATATCCTATATTCAAATTTTTCAGTCTCAAATATGAGCCGTCCTCTACATAACGGTCACTGCCCCAAGCCGTATTGTTTGCAGATCTTGCACGCGGAAGTTTTCCGTTAGGATTGTCCACGGTCCATCTGTCGGCATACGAAGCAAACTGATTGGAACTCAATGATCTGCCTTCTTCTAAATAATAACGGTTCATATTAAGGATATCATTGCCGTAGCTGAATGTAAAGAACAATGACATATCAAAATTATAGAATCTGAAAGTATTTGTTATACCGCCCGTAAAATCAGGATTCGGATTACCTATAATCGTCAAGTCTTCTTGAGTAATCTGAAGATCGCCATTCAAATCCTTGAATTTCTGATATCCGGGAAAGACTCCCTTTCTGTTTGCATGAGTTGACTGTGAAACTACATCATCTCTCAATATCCAGCTGCCATCGCTTCCCTTACGGAAATCTTCATATTGATAAAGACCGTCTGTAAGGGCTCCGTACATCATACCGATAGGCTGGCCCACCTTCGCAATATACAATGCAGCCCCATTCGGAATCTTCAGATTATCAGCAGGAAGCACACTCTGGTTGTTGGCAAGTGCAAGCACTTTGTTCCTGTTGAATGAAATATTGAAATCGGTAGTCCAGTTAAAATGCCTTCTCTTCATATTAACAGTGTTTAGAGACAGTTCGAAACCTTTGTTCTCCACCCGGCCTATATTTCTATATGCTGAACCATAACCGATATGGGCAGGCAAAGTGGCATTGATCAGAAGATCTTTAGTATCTTTCTTATAATACTCGGCGGTCAAGTATATTCTATTGTCGAAGAAGCCCAAATCCATTCTAGCATTAAAGGTATATGTGGTCTCCCATTTCAATTTAGAATTACCTATCGATGAGACAATCGCTCCCGTTGTAGGATATTCATCATTGAATGAATAGTCATAATATGTCCCTCCGGAAGAAAATCCCATCTGCGGAAGATAAGCGTATTCTCCAATACCATTATTACCGGTAGACCCATAGCTCAAGTTAAGCGATCCTTCGCTAAACCATGATCCGATATTGTTCTTGACAAAATTCTCATCTGAGAATCTCCACCGAACGGCTCCTGAATAGAACTTGCCCCACCTATTGTCACGTGCAAATTTTGAAGAACCGTCCGCACGCATCGTAAACGTCAGATAGTATTTTCTGTCATAGTTGTAATTCGACCTAAAAATAAAAGATTGTATTGCCCATTCTGTCAACTTCTTGGACATGATTTTCTGAGACAGCCCTTCATCAAGTGCCTCTATTCCTCTCCATTCTGATGTAATAGGAATCTGTGTAGCTTTTGCTTCGAAGATATCCGAAACATTTTTCTGCTGAGTACAACCGACAGTTACGGCAAGGTCATGAATATTATCGAACTTTTTGTTGAAGTTCAAAGTGTTCTCATTCAAGACATTGTTAGTTCTTGTTACTCTTCTCGAACCGTTAATTCCGTCATTTCTTCCTGGAAGTGTACTTCCGGCTTCTGTCTTGGAATTATTGAATATATCAGTCTGGGATTCAGTACTCGTATAAGAAATCGAAGTAGTAAATTTCAGACATTTGAGAATATTCCAATTGAACATGGCACTGGTTCTCAACTGTCTTGTGATATATTTCTGATCAGTATTTTGCGTCTGGAGCAATGGGTTGAACATCGGCACTCCACTTTCCGGCCTTTCAGGATCTTCAAGTTCATGTGTCAAGTCCACACCGTTTGTGGAAATAGGTCTGTATGACCACACTTTATACATATAAGCAGAAGATCCCTGTCCATAGTTAACTTGCATACCAGTTCTTTCCTTCTCCGCATAATTCGCTCTCATAACAAGCTGCATACGATTGCCTATCTTCTGGGTGATGTTCATGCTGCCAACATAGTTCTTCATACCGGTATTGAGAATGATACCCTTCTGATTGGCATAATTGAATGAAGCCATATATGTGGTCTTCTCAGTACCGCCAGATGCGCTTACGCTGTATTCGTGCATCTGTCCGAGCTGACTGATCTCATCTTGCCAGTCAATAGGTCTCACATTCTTATAGTCATCGAGTGTCCATGGAGTTCCATCCGGATGAGGATCCCTACCATCGAGATACATAGAGCCATAAGCCGCATCAAGTTCATTCTGAAGTCTGACAAATTCATAAGGTGACATCATTTCATACCTATTATAGTCTTTCGACAAGCTATAACGGTACTCGAAATTAATTTTCGGAGCGCCCTTTGAACCGGAATCGGTAGTAATAACAATCACACCATTAGCACCGCGTGCACCATATATGGCTGTCGCCGATGCATCTTTAAGTATCTCGATACTTTTAATATTCTGAGTAGGAATTGACGAGTTATCGGGAGACTCTAGTGGAATACCGTCTACCACATAAAGAGGAGCATTGCTCTGGGTTACAGAATTGCTACCCCTAATCAGAATGTCCGGAAGACCTCCAGGCTGTCCATCCCCGACATTGACCTGTACACCGGCGACCTTGCCGGCAATAGCATTTTCAAACGTCACTGCCTGAAGCGCCTTCATATCCTCAACGTTGACAGAAACAACGGAACCGGTAAGATCCTTTCTTGCTACCGGACCTCCGTATGGAACCACCACCACTTCCTCGAGCATTTTCGCATCAGGTTCAAGAGAGATTCTCAATTTCTCTCCCCCTTTTGTAACCCGCACCTGATAATCTTTGTAACCAATGAAAGAGACAGTGACAGTCTGTCCGACAGGTACTCCTGTAAAAATGAAATTTCCATCTACATTTGTGGATACACCTTTGGTACTGCCTTTGATATAGACGTTAGCTCCTATGACAGGAGTTTCGGTTTCATCAACAACAGTTCCTTCAACGGTAACCATCTTAGTTTTTTCCTGTGATCGGACTGGCATGATGCCTGCAAATGAAACCAGCAGGCACATCAGAAAAAAAACAATTTGTTTTCCTGATCTTGATTGAATACGATTTAATGTTAACATACTTTGGCATTATAAAAATGATTAGAATTAATATATTGAGAAATGTTTCGATCTGGGCTATTATAATAGCTTTTAACGCAAGCAAATTTATATAAGTACAATCAATTTTAATAGCATAATGCCTCAAAAATCAACGGAAACGTTCCCGGGAACGTTTGGATTTTGCAGAATGTCTAAAAAGTTGTAAGTTTGCAGACAAACCTACAATCATTCATGTTATGGAAAAGCCAATTACAATAAAAGACATAGCAAAAAAACTCGGGTTATCCACCTCCACAGTTTCCAGAGCTTTATCGGACAGTTGGGAAATAAAGAAAGAAACCAAGGAGCTGGTTATCAAGACTGCTGCAGAACTGAACTATCATCCGAACACGCAGGCAAAAGGGTTGGTCACAAAGAAAAGTTATACTATCGGAATCGTTGTGCCTGAATTGGTCACATCTTTTTTTCCTATGATTATATCCGGAATACAAAAAATACTAATGCACGAGGGCTATCAGATCCTCATTACTCAATCCAACGAATCCGCTGAAACAGAGCGTACCAATCTGAGTCTTTTAGAACAACACATGGTAGACGGTATAATAATATCCACGACATCTGACAGTTTTGTCAACTCTGATATGTATCAAAGCCTACAGGATAATGGGATTCCACTTGTGTTTTTCAACAGGGTGCCTTCCAACATTGATACTACAAAAATTATTATTGACGATAAGAAAATGGCCTATTCGGCAGTGGCTCATCTTATAGGTGAGGGATACCGGAAAATATTTCATTTTGCGGGTCCAGAAAAATTGGATATAACGAAAGATCGTATGAACGGATATATAGAGGCCATGCAGGATGCCAATCTCCCTATTTCAGACTCTACCATCATTCATTCCGGTATTTTTATTCGTGATGGAGAACAGACTATGGAAGATATACTGTCCGGAAACGGTGAAAAACCGGATGCTATATTTGCATTTAACGATCCTGTTGCTATCGGAGCGATGAAAGCCTTGAAACGGCACGGATTGAGGATACCGTATGATGTCGCTTTTGTCGGCTTTTCAGAATCGGATATGGCCACTGTCGTCGAACCTTATTTGACGTCTATAGAACAGCCGCGTGTCGAAATCGGAGAGATTGCAGCAAGCTGCATGCTGGACAAGATTCGTACAAATAGATTGCTCAATAAAAAAATTGTACTGGATGCCAAATTGAATATCAGGGAATCATCGCATAAAAAAACACAATTATGATAAAGACACTATTCTAACATAGGAGGGGTAGTGATTGACCTTAATCTGTAAGTAAGCCCTCGTAATGTTCACTTCTTCCTCCTTTACTTGGTTGAACGTGAGGAACACAGGCAAAGTGAATTTCAGAAATTCGGTATACCATTCATCACCAAGATCAAAAACAATATGAGAAACTCCCTGATAAGTATACCCGCCATTGATGTCAACCTTATCAATGACGGGCAACTTGAAATCTTTTAGAACTGACGTTAGTATATGATCAATCAGCGGAAGAATTTAATGCTTTCAATAACTCACCTTTCACCGTATCCGTTCCCGGAAAACCTACTGACCGGTACGTTTGTTTCCCTGCACGGTCGAGCACCAGATAAGTAGGTACGCCACGGACTTCGAATTTATCACAAATAGCTGCCCACTGAGCATTGGTCAACCGGTAATGCTCACCATGAATATCGGGTATCATATTGTTCCATGTTGTCTCCGGAGAATTTTCACCGGCAATAAAGACATACACGATATCTTTATCTATCAGCTCCTCCTTCATGGGTTTCATCATCTTCATAGCCATCTTACAAGGTCCGCACCAGGTGGCCCAGAAATCAACAAGCACTACCTTACCCTTGAACGGATCGACAATGGCTTCAAAAAGGGCATCGTCCTTCACATCTTCGGGCAGAGTACGAACCATAAAACTGCGCTTCTTCTTATTTTCTTCTATCTTCTGAAGCAGCTCCGTATTCATTGCAGTCAATTGGTTCAGGAAATAGGGATTCTCAATCGTGCGTAATGTAGCAAAATCGTCTTCAGACAAAGGCATAAAATCTTCCAGTTTTGAAGCACATTGCATTGCTGTCTGCACATCATGATAGATACCTTTACCTCCTATTAGCTCTCCAACCACCTTCTGATTAGCTTCCAAAGCCACTTTGCCACACTCCTGAAAGAGGTTGTCATACTTATCTCTCAGCACCCTCATTATAGAAGCATCCTGCGACGAAGGATTATCACGGTATTTCTTCATTGCTTCCTTATCCTCCGGACTTACCTTGGATGAGTCAAGCAGGTAATCAAAAATACCGACGGTCTTAACAGACGGCAAATGGATGTATGCAGTATTTCTTACCATACCGGAATAATTGAAGCAATACACAGACTTGGGTGAATTGATGTAATCCAGTTTACTTAAAAAGTCAAAATAGCCATCTGACGTTTTTTTTGAGAGATACTCCTTACCGGCATCACGCAACGACAGTCCTTTTTGCTGAGCATAAGCCTGCAATAGCTGATAATCATATCCACATAACAGTCCATACAATGCATCTTTATTCAGCACCGTCAACAATTCCGCATAAGCTGCACTTATTTTCTTATTGGCACGGATCACATTGTCCGCTTCTTCATATTTCCGCATGCAATATGCTTTATACTGATCCGGAGTCATGTCATATAAGTCTTTCAACTCAACAGAACAAAGAGGAATTTCCAGTCCGGAATTCATTTCCGTATTCAATCCTGCATTCAGTCCTTCAAAATAAACCTTCTTCCCTTCAGCCTTCGTGTCTTTCTGTAAACGACTGGAAACACGCGTCATTTCACGAAGATTTACGGTAACCTTGGTTTCTCCACCCGGAGACAACAAAAAAGAAACAACAGATCCACCCACACTTAAATAGGCGACAGAAGGGTGTGAAACTGATATTTCCGTATGGAAATTTCCCACTTCATCCAACTCTAACTCTGTATTCTTTTGTCCATAGGCAGATAAGAAATCAGCAGAATGTAATTCAGCTTTCATCCGGAATGAAGACTTATAATCCAAAATACGACCACTAATGATAGCTGTTCCCTCTTTGATTTCAGGAGTCGGCAAAGCTACAGCAGTCATTTTTCCTGCCTTCTCTAGACCTTTAGGCAATTGGAGTTTAGGCAACTTTCCAGTCAGGCTGATACCGAAAAGATTAAAATCTCTCTCACCTTCCCCTTCCACAAAATCGAATGATTTTACAGATGGTGGCAAAGGTGGAAATATCAAAGAGAAAGTGGCCTCTCCGGATTCTGGCATCCAAAATTCCTGTCCCAACTCAATACCTACTCCCTGCCGCACCTGATAACGTTCACCATTATCTGCCACCAGACAAGTAGCAGGGGCAATACGTATCCAGTACTTTGGAGTAAATTTTGCATCCACATCAATCACGGTAGCTGTATCCGATAAATGAACGGCAGCTATCTCAATGGTTTCCGTTGCCTTTGCTATAAACGGAGGGCGATTAATCGTCTTCTGTGCATTCAATGCACTCCAAGACAAAAGACACAATAAGAATAGTAGTTTTTTCATTAGACTCATTCTTAAATTGATACTATCGCAAAGCTTCCACTTCTTCCGGAGTCAATGGTATCTTCTTGCCTAAGCGGCGGGCACCGGTTTCTGTAATAAGATAATCTTCTTCATTGCGAATACCACCGAAGTCACGATATTCTTCCAATTTGTCATAATTGATAAAGTCAGTGAATTTCTTACCTTCTTTCCACATGTCAATCAATTCGGGAATGAAGTAGATACCCGGTTCAACGGTATGTACAAAGCCCGGTTCCAAAGGAATGGCAAGACGTTGAGACTTACGTCCAAACTGTGTGCTCTTGGGTTGACCGTTATAGCCTACCCACACTTCGCCCAGATTTTCCATATCATGCACATCCAGTCCCATCATGTGTCCCAGACCGTGGGGATAGAACAATGCATGAGCACCTTCGCGCACTGCATCATCCGCATTTCCTTTCATCAGACCCAGTCCTTTCAAACCTTCTACCATTACGCGGGCAGATAAGTCGTACACTTCCATATAAGGAATACCCGGACGGAGAGCCTTTACAGATTCCAGATGCATAGCATTCTGAATTTCGTAAACGGCACGTTGCTTCGAAGTAAACGTTTTATCGGCAGGTACAGTAGACGACATATCACCACAATAGCCCGATGGAAGTTCCGCACCGGCATCGATCAGAAACAAGTCACCCGATTTAATTTTATTACCATGATAATGATTATGCAAAGTCTGTCCGTTGATTGTGGCAATTGTAGGGAAAGAAAGTTCACAATTATTCATTTCGGCTACACGGTTCATCTCTGCCACAACTTCATATTCGTACATACCCGGACGAATCACTTCCATCGCCTTGATATGCATGTCGGCAGTCACATCACATGCTTTTTCTATTTCTGCAATTTCTTCGGCAGATTTATAATTACGCTGTGCCACCACCGCACGGATAAACGGTACGGAACCTTCCTGGCGTGCAGGCGGAATACCCAGCCAATCCATGAGTTTCAGCTTATGTTCGGGACGGTAAGGCGGAAGATAATGCACTGTCTGACCTTTTTGTACGGCTTTGTGCAGATAGCTGATAATCGCGACGGAAGGAAGCGTCTCCCGAATGCCTACCCGTTCACTCTTCTCTTTCAGAGTCGGCTGCGTACCCATCCATACAATATGATCGATAGTCAGTTCGTCTCCGAAAATGATTTCTTTGTCCTCATCGATGTCAATGACAGCGGAAAGTCCGGCAAACGACAAGCCGAAATAGTAGAGGAAAGTAGAATCCTGACGATAACGGAAAGCATTATCTTCATAATTCAGTCCTTGTTCGTCATTTCCCAAGAATAGTAACACTCCGGAGCCAATATTTTTTTTCAGCAGGGCTCTGCGCTGCACATAAGTTTCTTTATCAAACATAACGTTGCAATTTTTTAAGTTGATACGCACAAAGATAATGCAAACCGAAAGCAGCACAAAATAAGCTTGCCTATTTTTATTGCTGATGTACAGCTTATCTTCACTTTTAGCAAAGATAATGTAAATTAGGCGCCAATCTTTCATGCTTGCATGAAAAACTTATGCCGAGAACATTTCGCGTTCCCGAACTATTCACTATTTTTGCAAAAAGTGTGAAGATAAGTTGCGCCTCGGCATAAAAAATGAACGAGTTCATTTTATTCTGTCTCGTTTGCATTATCTTTGCGGCGAGTAAAAGAAAAGAATAAGTATGGCACAAGGTTCCAGACAAGTACAAACTCAAGCGCAGCAACAGGTACAGACACTGTCGCCCCAGCAGATTCTGGTAGTGAAGCTATTGGAATTGCCCGCTGTAGAACTGGAAGACCGTATACATGCGGAACTTCTGGAAAATCCGGCTCTGGAAGAAGGAAAGGAAGATACGGCAAGTGACGACTTTTCTGAAAATTCCGATACGGAAGGTTCCGCAGAAGACAGCGGAGCCAATGAATATGATTCATTAAGCGACTATTTGAGCGAAGACGATATCCCCGACTACAAATTGCAGGAAAACAACCGTAGCAAAGGTGAACAGGCCGAAGAAATACCTTTCTCCGACGCCACTTCTTTTTACGAAACCCTAAAGGAGCAACTAAGCGAACGTGACCTGACCGAGCATCAGCGTGAACTGGCGGAATATCTGATCGGATCATTAGATGACGACGGCCTGTTACGTAAGTCTCTGGATAGCATCTGTGATGAACTCGCCATCTACGCCGGCATCGAATGCACCCAGGAAGAATTGGAAGAGGCACTGAAGATCATCCAGGACTTTGATCCCGCCGGACTCGGTGCACGCAACCTGCAAGAATGCCTGCTCATTCAGATTCATCGCAAGATAGAGCAACAGCACTTCACCCCGAACCCTCTACTTTATATAGAAGAAGCGATCATCTCCGAATGTTACGAAGAATTTACCCGTAAGCATTGGGACAAGATACAGCAGAAGCTCGGATTGGAAGAAGATGCTTTTGAACAGGCTATCAAAGAGATCTGCAAACTCAATCCGCGTCCGGGTGCCTCTCTGGGTGAAGCCATCGGCCGGAACATGCAACAGATCATCCCCGACTTCATTGTAGATACATACGACGACGGTACCATCAATCTGGCTCTGAACAACCGAAACGTTCCGGAACTGCGTATGAGCCGTGATTTCACCGAGATGGTGGAAGAGCATACCAAAAACAGGGCTAACCAGTCGAAAGAGTCGAAAGAAGCCATGATGTTCCTGAAGCAGAAGATGGATGCAGCACAAGGCTTTATTGATGCCGTGAAGCAACGCCAGAATACATTAATGACTACCATGCAAGCCATTATCGACCTGCAACGCCCGTTCTTCCTCGAAGGAGACGAATCATTGTTGCGCCCTATGATATTGAAGGATGTTGCCGAACGTACCGGATTAGACATTTCAACCATCTCCCGCGTCAGCAACAGCAAATATGTGCAAACCAACTATGGCATCTATTCACTGAAATTCTTCTTCAGTGATGGATACGTCACCGAAGACGGTGAGGAAATGTCTGTACGTGAGATTCGTAAGATATTGAAAGAATGCATTGACAATGAAGATAAAAAGAAACCTTATACAGATGATGAACTGACGGATATACTGAAAGAAAAAGGATATCCTATAGCACGCCGCACGGTAGCCAAGTACAGGCAACAGTTGAACATACCGGTGGCAAGACTGAGGAAGTAATTATTAATTTGAGAACTCTATTCATGGAAGAACAACATATTGTAGCAGACAGGACCTTAATCCGGACAGCCCGGGTGATATCGGCTATATTCACGCCGTTTTCCATTCCATTCCTGGCGTTTCTGATTCTGTTCCTTTTCTCGTACCTGCGCATCATGCCTATACAGTATAAGCTGATTGTGCTTGGAGTAGTGTACTGCTTCACTATTCTTATGCCTACGCTCACCATCTTCCTGTTCCGTAAAATCAATGGTTTCAGTCCCGAAGACTTGGGTGAACGTAAGCGGCGCTTTATGCCATTCTTGCTTACTATTACTTCATACGTATTCTGCCTGGTGATGATGCACCGCCTGAATATCCCTTGGTACATGACGGGGATTATTCTTGCTGCATTGATCATGATGGTTATCTGCATTGTTGTCAATCTGAAATGGAAGTTAAGCGAGCACATGGCAGGTGTAGGGGCTATTGTAGGAGGGCTGGTATCTTTCAGTGCCTTGTTCGGATACAATCCGGTATGGTGGCTATGCCTGTTCATCCTGATTGCAGGTGTCCTGGGCACAGCACGTATTATTTTACAGCATCATACATTGGGAGAGGTACTGGTAGGTTTTGCCGTAGGATTAATTTGCTCTTTATTAGTGCTTCATCCACTGAGTAATATCCTGTTCCGTATTTTCCTCTTTTAAGAGAAGTAAAAAGGGCTCACATTGTAATTTATAATTAGTAATTTGTAATTATATAAGTATTAACCTTTAAAAATAATGATCATGAATTTCCCAGAAAATGTAAAGTACACCAAAGAACACGAGTGGATACGCCTTGAAGGCGATGTAGCTTATGTAGGTATCACCGATTACGCCCAGGCACAATTGGGCGATATCGTATTCGTAGATATCCAAGCAGAGGGTGAAACATTGGCAGCCGACGAAGTATTCGGGACCATTGAAGTAGTGAAAACCATTTCTGATCTTTTCTTGCCCGTAGGCGGAGAAATCCTGGAACAAAACGAGGCTCTTGCTGACCAACCGGAACTGGTTAACAAAGATCCGTACGGTGAAGGCTGGCTCATCAAAATGAAACCGGATGCTGATGCAGATTTCGATTCATTACTGGATGCTGCTGCCTACAAAGCGTTGATTAACGATTAACTATTAGTGGTTAGTGATTAGCATTGATATTGAGAAGTTTGCTAATCACTAATCACTAAACACTAATAACTAAATAATTATGTCTCCATTAGTAAGCATCATCATGGGCAGCACCTCCGACCTTCCTGTTATGGAAAAGGCCGCTCAACTGCTGAATGATTTACATGTACCGTTCGAAATGAACGCTCTTTCTGCACACCGCACTCCGGAAGCTGTAGAGGATTTTGCAAAGAACGCCCGCGAACGCGGCGTTAAAGTGATAATCGCAGCCGCCGGCATGGCCGCCGCTCTGCCCGGAGTCATCGCTGCTAACACTACACTACCTGTCATCGGAGTTCCCGTTAAAGGTTCTGTGCTGGATGGCGTAGATGCTCTCTACTCTATCATTCAGATGCCTCCCGGAATCCCTGTAGCCACAGTTGCCATCAATGGCGCCATGAACGCTGCCATTCTTGCTATACAAATGCTAGCTTTAAGCGATGCCGATCTCGCTGAAACTTTTGCAGCCTACAAAGAAGGGCTGAAAAAGAAAATCGTAAAGGCGAACGAGGAGCTGAAAGAAGTAAAGTACGAGTATAAAACGAATTAAAAAGGAGTAATTAGTGGATTTATTCAACTATTCCCGTCGGGAAACATCAGAAGTAAATATTGGAGCCACCCCTATGGGCGGCTCCAATCCTATACGCATACAGAGTATGACAAACACCGCCACACAGGATACAGAAGCCAGCGTGGCACAGGCTAAACGTATTGTAGATGCCGGAGGTGAATATGTACGTCTGACAGCACAAGGCATTAAAGAAGCGGAAAACCTGATGAACATCAATGCCGGTTTGCGCCGGGACGGATATATGGTTCCACTGGTTGCCGACATCCACTTCAACCCAAAGGTAGCAGATGTAGCAGCACAGTATGTCGAGAAAGTGCGTATCAATCCGGGAAACTATGTAGATGCCGCACGCACCTTCAAGCATCTGGAATATACAGACGAAGAGTATGCACAAGAGTTGCAGAAGATACATGACCGATTCGTTCCTTTCCTGAATATCTGCAAGGAGAATCATACAGCTATCCGCATCGGTGTAAATCATGGCTCACTGTCCGACCGCATTATGTCTCGCTACGGCGATACACCGGAAGGTATGGTGGAATCATGCATGGAGTTCCTGCGCATCTGTGTAAAAGAAGACTTTACAGATGTTGTTATCTCCATCAAAGCCTCCAATACAGTAGTAATGGTAAAAACGGTTCGCTTGTTAGCTGCTGTAATGGAAAAGGAAGGAATGCAATTCCCGTTGCACCTTGGCGTTACAGAAGCCGGGGATGGTGAGGACGGACGTATCAAGTCTGCATTGGGCATCGGTGCATTGCTAGCCGACGGCCTGGGTGATACCATCCGCGTTTCTTTGAGCGAAGCTCCGGAAGCAGAAATACCTGTAGCACGAAAGTTGGTGGATTACATCATGCAGCACCAGGATCACCCTTACATACCCGGAGTGGAAGCAGAAGGTTTCAACTATCTTTCTCCGGTACGACGTGAGACAACTGCCGTACGCAACATAGGTGGGAATCACCTGCCTGTAGTCATTGCCGAACGCATGGACGGAAAATTTGATACGAACCCGCAATTCATTCCGGATTATATCTACGCCGGACGTGCCTTACCGGAAACTCGGGAAGAAGGAGTGGAATACATCCTGGATGCGGATGTATGGGAAGAAGAGCCTGGAACCTATCCGGCTTTCAATTACCAGCAGATGCCACTTATGGGCAATTGCCAAGCCGATTTGAAATTCATGTTTATGCCTTACATGGCACAAACGGAAGAAGTGATTGCTTGTCTGAAATATCATCCTGAAGTAGTCATTATATCACAGAGCAACCATCCTAACCGACTTGGGGAACATCGTGCTTTAGTTCACCAGTTGATGCAGGAAGGACTGAAAAATCCGGTTGTATTCTTCCAGCACTATGCTGAAAATGAAGCAGAGGACTTGCAGATAAAATCTGCTGCCGACATGGGAGCACTTATCTTCGACGGTCTTTGCGATGGTATTTTCCTGTTCAACCAGGGAAATCTCACTCATGCCGTAGTAGATGCCACAGCCTTTGGTATTCTGCAAGCAGGACGTATACGCACCAGCAAAACGGAATATATCTCCTGCCCCGGATGCGGACGTACCCTGTTCGACCTTCAAAGCACCATAGCACGTGTAAAAGCCGCTACTTCACACCTGAAGGGATTGAAAATAGGTATTATGGGCTGCATCGTCAATGGTCCCGGAGAAATGGCTGATGCTGACTATGGCTACGTAGGTGCCGGACGTGGGAAAATCAGTCTGTATAAGAAGAAAGAATGCATTGAAAAGAATATTCCCGAAGAAGAAGCTGTAGAAAAGTTGATTGAGCTGATTAAAGCTAACGGGGATTATGAAGAAAAATAGTTTAAAGAAAAATGGCAAGCAGGATAAATCTACTTGCCATTTTTCTTTAAACTATTTCTTCTGACTGAACAGCCAACTCATAAAGTCGGGATAATTGAAAGCCGGATTCCAGCTACCATGATTACATCCCGGAAACTCAATGTATTCCACATCAGCACCTTCCTTCTTCAAAGTCCTGTATGCCGCACGCGAACCTTCAGGTGTAACCACATTGTCAGCATCACCGTGGAAAATACGAAACTTTACAGACTTGGCAGCTTTCAGGCGCGCCACATTTACTGTACCGCAAATAGGCACAGCAGCAGCAAATATCTCCGGGAAACGGACAGCCATGTCAAAGGTTCCCATTCCTCCCATAGAAAGTCCAATGATATAAATACGCGATTTATCAACCTGAGGCATTGCCAGATAAGTATCCAGCAAATCCTTCACTGTCTGAAAAATCGGAGTTATCGGTTCGTTCAACGGCATCTCATTCGGCAAAAATGATTCAGGACGTGCCGAGTATGCCCAATAGCCCGTTTCGGGACACTGTGGTGCGAGCACGAATGCCGGGTATTTCTCCCGGTTCACCGGATTCAAAAACATCTGTCCACCATGGGTCAATTGCCTCTCATTATCATTACCACGCTCCCCTGCACCATGCAGAAAGAGCACCAAAGGATACTTC
>NZ_EQ973490.1:1823667-1847768 GCF_000158035.1 Bacteroides cellulosilyticus DSM 14838 | reverse complement strand
AAGCGATACTGCAAGGTATCTCCCCGGGAGGAGATAAAGGTTTCTTTCTGGTAGGTTTCCTGAGCAGACAAAGGTAACAGGAAGAAAAGAACACAAATTGCACTGATTAATCGTTTCATAGCATTGTTATTTTACATGTTTCACTTCTGAACGTAAAGATACACCATTCTCATTAAATGCTTCCACACAGAAGTAATAATCCTGATCGATGGTAAGAGATTTCATAAGTAATTCATTATTTCCATATACCATCCAAGAGCTATAAAGTTTATCGGGAGCAATACCCCATAACACATTATATCCCTGTGCACCTTTGACCGGTTCCCAACTGATAGTAATATCACGACGGTCCGCATGGCGATCAAGGGTTAATTTCTTCGGCTGTTGCGGTGTTTTCCCCATGCCCAATCCAAATACCCGAAGTTCAGAAATTGCCAAGTTCGGGGTCGGTACATCTATGTTTTTATAGCGGATATAACGCGCAGATTGGGATTGTCCGAGTTCAACATAATCATTCGGGGTATCTTTATAACTTTCTTTGCGGTCAACCAATATTTCCCAATTCTGTCCATCCAATGAACCCTCAATCACATAGCGGTGGCGAAGCCCTTCATAACGACCATACATATCACTTTGGTAATCATGATAGTTGATCTGAATAGCAGATACAGCAGCCGGTTTTTCCAGATCGATCATTACCCATTGGCGTTCATCGTTAGCCTCAGCCAACCAGAATGTCTTAGTCAGTTCATCAGTCAATGCAGAAGGTTGGAACTCTCCTTTTACAGTAGAGGCGGTAACCGGCTTGCCGTAAGAGAGCAACATCCACCCTCGGAACTGTCCTGCCTTACCCGGCACGGCAGGAGCATAACGGGGATAATCTCCAAAACGGGTATCCACATACATAACACCATCTTTATCAAATCCGGCAGGAAACATACAGAGACGACGTTCCCAGTTCACATTGATGGAAAGAGACATCGAAGCAAAATGCCAATACTGTCCGCCGGGACCAAGCACAGTGCTTCCATGCCCGGCACCATTCATATAACCACCCGGTTTATAAGATACCGGATTATGTTTCTGATAGGTATAAGGTCCCATCGGATGATCTGCTACGTATACTCCGTCTGCATAAACATTGAATTCCGTACCCGGCGCACCATATTGCATATAGTATTTACCATTATGTTTTGTCAACCAGGGTCCTTCAATGTAACCGCCCAATACTGTATCCGTATGATTCTCACCAAAACGCTCCCAACCATGTTTAGGCATATCCAGATTGAAAAGTTCTTTCGTCTCCCCTTTCTTTGTGAAACGGTGATCTTTATCCAATTCCATACCCCGGATAGGGTAAACATTGGAAGATCCCCAGAACATATAAGCTTTCCCATCGTCATCAATAAACAAATCAGGATCTTGCAGATTATGCAGAATGGCAGGCGTAGCTTCCCAATCACCGGAAGCAGGATCATCGGTATAAAGGATGCTCATAGAACCTGAAGGATCGCCTGCAACATAAAGCACAGAGTCCTTATAATTGTGTGCAGCCGGAGCATTGCATCCTTGAGGATACCAATTCTTACCGGGACGTACAAACTCCCAGTTCAATAAATCCCTGGAACGCCAATAGCCGTGCGAGCGCGTTACGAACATATAATATTCCCCGCGAAATTCCACTACTGCCGGATCGGCCCCCGAACGGTAAGAAATATCCCGGTCGGAATTATAAATCATATAGGTATAATCTATATTCAAGGGATTACAATATGTATCCTGACGCATATCCTGCGCCGGAAGAGTAGTCCACGCAATCAGGCAGACTATAGTCAATAACAGATGTTTCATTCTTTCGTTCTTTATATTACTTGCACAAATTCTGAGGAACTTCATATTGTTTTTGTAAACGTGCAAGTTCTGCCATTAGTTCAGCAGTTACTTTCTCCATTCCTTGCTTTCCGTACAGATTGTGCATTTCTGTCGGATCAGTTTTCAGATCATACAGTTCCCATTTGTCTTCCACATAGAAGTGCATTAATTTGTAGCGTTCCATCTTTACACCATAATGGGCACGGACACTATGAAATCCGGGAAATTCATAATAATGATAATAGAGCGATTTACGCCAATCACGCGGTTTCTTTCCCGTCTCTACCAACTCCCGGAACGATACACCCTGCATATCCCGTGGTACTTCGATACCGCACATATCCAGAAAAGTAGGAGCAAAGTCTATGTTCTGCGTCAGTCCTGTTACCTGAGTTTCCGGCTTGATATGTCCGGGCCAGCGCATAACCATCGGCATGCCGAAAGATTCTTCGTACATGAAACGCTTATCAAACCAACCATGTTCTCCCAAGTAGAAGCCCTGATCGGTAGTATAGACTACAATCGTATTTTTATCCAGTCCGGTACGTTTCAGATAATCAAGAATCTCTCCCACACTTTCGTCTACACTCGCTACAACTCCCATATAATCTTGCAGGTAACGCTGGTATTTCCACTCCGCGACTTCTTTGAATGAACGTTTTCTGGAGTGGAATTCATTATTTCTATCACGGTATGCATCAAGAAAGCGGCAGCGTTCATCCGGTTCCATTGTTCCCAGAAAAGCATGCGGCCAAGGGTCGAACAGTAAACTGTCACTATCCATACCGGTAACCATCTTCAGATCGTGTCCTTCGTACATGTCACAATAGATATTCATCTTTTGCATCTGTGCCGCATAACGGCCCTCATAAACATCAAAATAATTATCAGGAAGTGGAAAAGTAGTATGCTCATACAGATGGTAATGTCTTTCTGCGGGTACCCAGTTTCTATGAACAGCTTTGTGATGCATCATCAGAAAGAAAGGTTTGTTCTTGTCTTTCCGTCCGTCGAGCCATTCTTCCGTGAATTTAGTAATCAAATCCGTCACATACCCCAAATGACGCGTGGTATCATTTTCAGTAATAAAATGCGGATTACAATATTCTCCCTGATCATCCAGAATCATCCAATGATCGAAACCTGTAGGCTTAGAAACAAGATGCCACTTACCAAAAACAGCTGTCTCGTAACCATTTGCCTGTAATATCTTCGGAAGGGTTTGTTGCATACCGTCAAAACCTTTCGCCCAGTTCTTCATGAAACCATTCTTATGGCTATGTTTACCGGTAAGTATGGCAGCACGACTCGGCCCGGAAATAGAATTGCAACAATAGTTATTCTGGAAAACTGCTCCTTCATGCCCGATACGGTCAATATTTGGAGTCAGTGCCACTTTCCCTATAGGATGACCATAAATACTCATAGCCTGACGGGCGTGGTCATCACTCATAATAAAAATGATATTGGGGCGTTCATTACGGACTTCCTGCCCTTGACCTTGCACAATGGAGGAAGGCACAAAAGGTAAGACGAAAAGCCCCAAGGATAATTTAGAAGTCATGGCACTATCGAATTGTCAGATTAGCCAGAATAGGTGCATGGTCGGATAAATAGCCATTGTCCGGCTTGTCTGCTATCACTCTGAATTTATTGGCTACCACCTGTCCATTGACAAAAATAAAGTCGATCAACTGGCGTTCTTCAACCGGGATGCGCCCAAAATCATGGAAACTCCACGCAGGACCATAAACTACGTCAGATGTGGAATAAGTATTCTGCATCCCCCCTTCCGTAAGAACAGAAATCGGGTCTGAATCAACAGTACCATTAAAATCTCCCATAATAACTACTGGTAAATCCGAAGCTATCTCACGTATCTTTGCAAGCAACAAAACTGCACTTTCACGACGGGCAACCTTACCAATATGGTCGAAATGTGTATTAAAAGCAGCCAATTCTTTACCACTGACTTTATCTTTAAGAACAGCCCACGTCACAATGCGTTCGCAAGCAGCATCCCAGCCTTTTATTCCAATAGAATCGGGTGTTTCACTCAAACCGAAATTTCCACTCTTCACAAGATCGAAACGATCGGTCTTATAGAACAGGGAACAGTATTCCCCCTTTTCTTTTCCATCGGCACGACCCACACCTAAAGCCGTATATTGTGGAAGACGGTTCTTCAGGTCGTCCAACTGGTTCTTCAATACTTCCTGCATACCTACTACATCCGGAGCATAATAAGTGATCATTTGTGCCGCAGCATCTTTACGATACTTCCAGTTGTTTAAACTATCCGCTACATGGTCCAAACGAATATTGAATGACATCACATCAACCTTAGCTTCCGGCTGCTTGCTGCACGAAGCAACAAGCAGAACGAAAGCAACTAATACACTATTAAAAAACATGTTTTTCATAATTATGTAACCTTTTTAATTTAAGTATGGTGTTTTAAATCCTAACTTCTTCAATCCTTTTTGTACATCCGGATGACTCATAAACAATTTCCATATTAAACCTGTACGATAATTTTCTATCATAACAATAATAGGTCCCTGGTCTATAGCCAGATAAGATGGCGCAAACCAGTCAGCAGTCAGGTTAAATGCATCCTTGAAACCATATTCTCCCCAAAGCTTATCGCCAAGCTCTTCATAGAAATAGCGCATGGCTTGCAACGAATATTCCGGTGCATAAGGAATAGACGACAAGGCAGCTGTTGGGGTAATAACACCGCGGTCATTACCAGGACAATGCGCAGAGTAACCTTTATCACCATCACTGGCTGTCAGTCCCCAGCACTGTTCTCCATACCCTTTATACCCCTTCGGATTATCTATGCAATAAGCACGATTAATCAGGGTATGTGCTTTCATCTGTTCTTCATAATCAGCATAATAATCTTTCAAACCACGCGGATCAAGTCCCATATAAGAATAATGGGTAAAGAACAAAGGTCCGCCATAATCACTTCCCAATGGCAAGGTTATGTCGTAATACTTCTTACCATTTTTGAAAACGATAGAATTGGCCCACCCTTTATGATATACTGACTCTGCAATGGGATAAGTGGGTGAAGAAGCAGCAAGTATATACGTAATATGGCACTCATTATGCCCTTTTATCTGATGGTTCATCGACCAACCGTTATTGGGTGACCAATGCCAATAGAGTACATACTCACCACCTTTAGTAAACCAATTCCATTCAGCCTGACGCCACAGGTCATTAATAAGACCACGGATACGTCTTTCCACCTGATTATCTTTGTTGAAATACTGATGTGCAGCCAGCAGCCCTTCGAACATGAAAGCAGACTCTACCAGATCAGCACCATCATCTTTCCGGCTGAAAGAAATGGTTTCTCCGCTCTGTCCATTTATCCAGTGTGCCCAAATGCCATGGTAACTGTCCGTATTCTTATCATTCAGAAAGCTGACTATTTTCAGCATACGCTCTGCCGCTTGTTCACGTGTTACAAATCCACGTTCTGCACCGACAATAATAGCCATTACCCCAAAGCCGGAACCACCAATGGTAACAATATCGTCATTACCGTTACTACGTTCGCGTGCCAAGCCCGAAACCGGATGTCCGTAATCCCAGAAATAACGGAAAGTCTGTTTCTGTACGAGGGTCATCAGTTCTTCATCAGACAAGTTCTTCTCCTTCTTACCACCGGAAGCTGCCGGTAGCAGGCTAAACGGGTAAAGTAGAAGCATCACATATATTATAAGTCTCATCATATATTCTATATTATCAGTTTAGTGCAGGGCTTTCAAAGCCTAACTTTTTCATTCCCTGCTGAATTTCCGGAATAGCCATGAATAAATTCCAAAGCATTCCTGTTCTATAATTTTCTATCATACAAATGATTGGTCCCTGGTCGATAGCTATACACTGGTTATCATACCAATTAGCTGTCAGGTTGAAAGCATCTACAAAACCATAATCTCTCCAGAGTTTATCACCCATCTTATAATAGTAGAAATGCAATGCAGACATCGACTCTTCCGGAGTATAAGGAAATGCAGACAATGCAGCCGTAGGAGCAATCACTCCTTTATCATTTGTAGGTGAATGTGCCGAATAACCATTATCACCATCACTAGCTGTCAGCCCCCAACAAGAGGCTCCATAACCAGCATATCCTTTAGGATTCTCCTTACAATAATTATAATTGATCAGAGTATGGTTTTGATTCTGTTCCCAATAATCAGCATATTGATCTTTCAGTCCTTTCGGATTAATGCCCAAGAAGGAATATTGAGATAAAAATAACGGTCCACCCTTATCAGCTCCCAGCGGAAGCTTGTATCCATAGTAGGTATTACCATTCTTCAAACCGCCATTCCTTGCCCATCCAGCTTCATAAACCGCCTTATCGATAGGATAAGTAGGAGAAGAAGCTGCAAGCACATAAGTTATCAGGCACTCATTCCAACCTCTGATCGGAAGATTCTTCTCAAATCCATAGTTCGGGCTCCAATGCCAATACAGAACAGACTCTCCACTTTTCTGAAACCAAGTCCATTCAATAGCTTCCCACAGGCGGGTTATATCAGAACACAATTTACTCTCAGCTTCCGAACCGTCCTTGAAGTATGCACGTGCTGCAAGTAGTCCCTGGAAAAGTAAAGAGGTTTCTACCAGATCCGCACCATCATCTTTATCACCAAATGGCTTTGTCTCACCAGTTGCACCGTTAATCCAGTGTGCATAGGCTCCATGATAACTCGTACACTCTTTGTCCAGGAAAGTTACAATCTTCTGCACTCTTTCAAGAGCTTCCTGTCGGGTTACAAATCCTCTTTCAGCCGCTACCAGCATCGCCATCACTCCAAATCCTGTTCCTCCGGTAGTAACAACATCACCGGAAGTTGTTCTTTCGCATGCCATACCGGAATGTGCATGACCGAAGTTCCAGAAATACTTAAAAGTTTGTTTCTGCACCAAAGTTAATAAATCCTCGTCAGGAATGCGATCAAACTTATCCGAATCATCCATCCCTGTACGGATTTCATAGACTTTGCCATTGGTAAGAGATACTCCGGAGGTGGATTTCACCCCCGGATTGATCACCAGTTTATATGAGGAAAAACTTTTAAAACCACCTGTTGGAGTCAATGAGAGTTTATCCTTTCCCTGTAGTTTTGAATCATATGCCACCGCCTGATCATTCAGTTTCAATATGATATTACTCTGAATCGTAGCTTCATCCACTGCATCTGTGAATGTAAGCACAATACTGGCATTGGGAGCTACATTTTCAAAGGAACTCTGATCCTGTTTTTCACCAATGGATATACTTTGCAGTTCAAATTTTCCGGGTGCTTCCGAAGCATCATCTTTACTGCAAGAAATCAGTAATAAGGACAGTATAAAATAAACAGCTCTCATATTCACTCTATTTCTAACGGTCATCATTCTTTACCTGAATAAAGTTGTTTGATATCAGAAGCAGATATAGCTCTGTCATAGAAGCGGAACTGGTCTAACTGTCCCGGAAAATTGGATGCCCAACTCTGTGCTCCTGCACCTTCTGTCAAACTCGGTTTTGTGCTAAACTGAAATGCTCCGATAGCAAATGTACCCAAATCTTTAAATTTAAGCTTTCCATAACCGGGCAGCTCTTTTGTAAATGCACTTTCACCATTCCGGTAAACTGTTACTGTCGAATTACTACCATCATAAACAAATGCCATATGAACCCATTCAGTACCAAAGACATTGTCTATCTTAGCTTCTACCCATCTCTCATCATTATCTTTCACTGATGTACAGTTATACAGATGCATCTTGAAGAAAGCCTGGGTCTCACTACTTGTATTTTCCAGATAGATATCAAAATTACCCCAGAAAGTCTTGGTATTAGGAATACTGAAAACACCATATGCGGAAGTATTTCTCGTTGTTTTCATCCAGAAAGCCACCGTACAACTTCCTAAATCGGGTATAGAATCGGTCAGATAAGAAGGAACACGGGCTAACAGATATGTATCTTTTGTGCCTTGATAAGCTTGTCCGTTGATGCCATCAGTATAAGTAATATCCCCTCCGGCACTCATGAGGAAGGTGTAATTACCCTTATCACGCATATCATTCTCAAAAGGCAAGAACAATTTCATTGGTGAGAACACTTTGGGAGCAGAACTATCCGGATAATCAAAAGCCGGATGATCCATATCCTGAAAACAAGATTGCAAAGTGAGTGCTGACACACAAAATGCCAACAATAAATTAATATATCTTTTCATGGTCATTACTATATGAATTAATAATTAGGGTTTTGAACTAACACGCCATTTGATTTGTCAATTTCGTCCTGAGGCAAAGGCAACAATGCATGCTTATCCTGGTAACCGGTCTTTCCGGCTGCATGCAGCACTTCCTTCGCTATTCCCCAACGTACAAGATCATAGAAGCGATCGAATTCCATACCCAACTCAACACGACGTTCATGACGAATAGCTTCCCGCAATTCACTCTGATTATCAGTGGTAACCTCCGGCAAGATATTAGCATTCGTACCACGGGCACGGGCACGTACCATCTCAAGATATCTTCTTGCACTTGTATTATCACCCAGTTCGCAAGCAGCTTCCGCAGCCATCAGTACGACATCCGAATAACGGATCAGACGAATATTCACCCAATACCCACTCTTCGTATACTTTTCGCGCAAAGCCGGATCTGTATACACTTTCTTATTAAAGTACTTTGCTATCACATCTGCATTGGCAATCGGCTTTTCTCCATAAGGTTTGTTTGCAGGAATGGTCGAAGGATCTTCTCCTGTTCTAATAAAATACAATAAAGTCTCATCCTTTCTGGGATCACCTTCTTCGAATGCGTCAGCCAATAATTGAGTAGGCGTATGTTGGCCCCAACCTAAATTCCATTCACCGGCCCCACGACAGCCCTGTACCTGAGCATACTGGCTACCAATTTCGTTGGAGCCCGGAAGAGCAGCAGTAGCAGTACATTGAAGTTCCAGAACGGATTCACCACAGTTTTCACCTTTCTCACGGAAAATATCTTCATAAGGTGTATTCAAATTATATAAACCGGAAGAAATAACGTCCTCTGCTGCCGCACGCATATTGTTCCAATCATTACGCATCATATAAGTACGGGCATGTAAGGCACGAGCCGCTCCCCAGCTAAGACGACCGACATATTGTGCTTCCCAAGTCCTCGGCAAGTAAGATTCTGCATTTGTCAGATCTTCATCAATCAAAGTATATATCTGATCTACAGAAGATTTGGGAATATTGGCATCTGCTACACTCCCTACTTTAAAATCAATCAAGGGCACTTCGCCAAAAGCACGTACCAAATTGAAATAACAGAAAGCACGCATCAATAAAGCTTCACCCTTATTAACTAAGTCACCGCCTGTCAATGAAGGATTCGACTTCATCTCCTCCAATACATCATTTGCTTTATGAATCAAGGTATAATTGGCATTCCAGTAACTTTTTACCATGCCATTACTTGCAGCATATTCAAAATCATCAAACATTTTTCCTGTTGCAGATCCGTCAGACAGTGTACTACCCTTTTCCGCATCTTCCGAACGCATACCATGAATAGCCAATGCCGTATTTCCGGAAACAATATGATAACCACGAAGCAAAGCATACATGTTAAAAATCTGTGTTTCGTAAGTACCACCAGTCAGGTCATCTTCAGTCAATACTCCTTGCGGTTTCTGATCTAACAGGTCACTGCATGACATCTGGGAACATCCCAATGCCAAAGCCATCACATAATAAAATATCTTTTTCATACTGATCGTTTTTCTTTTATTAGATTTCATGTTTAGAATGATAAGTTAAAGCCTAATGTATAAACTACAGGCATCGGATAACCTCCACCATCTACACCAAACGCTGTTGCACTACCACCAACTTCAGGAGTATATCCGGTATTACGGCTCCATGTTTTAGGATTCTGCACATTACCATAGATACGTAAAGATTGCAGTTTGATGCGGTTCAACAAACGGGGATCAAAGGTATATCCCAGTTCTATGTTACGGATACGGAAGAAACTTCCGTCTTCTACATAGTAAGAAGAAGCTTCCAGGTTTACAGAACGGGATGGATCAAGAATCGGATCCCAGTTGGATGTTCCTTCACCATGCCAACGGTTCAAATGCCCTGTGCGATAGTTGAATTGTGCATAAGCACTACTATCCCAGTTACGATAAACCTCATTTCCATAAACGCCCATCATATCTACACTCAAATCAAAATTCTTGTAACCCAGATTTACGCTAAAACCATAAGTAAAATCCGGAGTAGGATTACCAATCATAGTACGGTCTTTCTCTGAGATAATACCGTCACCATTTACATCGGCAAACTTCAAATCGCCCGGCTTCACAGAAGCTACCTGGTTAGGTGCTGAAGTTTCAATATCGGTTTCATTCTGATAAACACCTGCCACTTTGTATCCATAGAAGTAGCCGATAGGATATCCTTCAGATACACGGGAAACGCCATTAATTATTGAATAATCCTTGCTTATCAATGATACGACTTCATTATCAATAGTCGTTAGATTGGCTGAAACACCATAACGCCAGTTTTCACCGATTTTATCGCTCCAGGATGCTGCCAACTCAAAACCACGGTTACGAATCTCTCCTGTATTCTGCAATGCAGGAACCGTACCTGAAAGACCGGGAACACTTGTCAGCAAGTCTTTGGTTGTCTTATTGTAATAAACAGGAGAAATCTGCATGCGACCATCCAACAGATGCATATCAAAACCAACTTCCCATGAATAGTTACGCTCCCAACCCAATGTCTGTGAAATCAGTTTATCCGGTCCCTTACCTGCAATAACATTATCACCAAAGACAGCAGAACCCGAACTTGTAATATTAGGGTAGGCCGGATAGCGGGAACCTCCTGTATTCTGGCTTCCCAAAACACCCCATGAACCTTTCAGCTTCAGATAATCGATTACATTCTGTTTCTTCATGAATGCTTCTTCACTCATAACCCAACCGGCACCGAATGAATAAAAATTATCCCATGTATTTCCTGTTCTCTTAAATACGGAAGAACCGTCACGGCGATAAGAAGCATTCAGCAAATAACGATTTTTATAGTTATACAATGCACGGAACAGATAGGACATTGTAAAACGTTTGTATTGGGATCCACCATTAGTAGCTGATGTAGCATCATCAATCATAGTAATCCACCACTTATCTATATCTTCGCCAATGGAAACACCATAACCTGGCAATTGACTGCGGCCACCCGATAAATCAGAATATTCATTATAATTCGTAGTAAGACCGGCAGTCAGAGTTAAACCATGATCACCAAACTGATTAATATAAGTCAATACATAATCGGACTGTGCTGCCATTGATGTAGACTTCGACTGACTGATACTTTCTTTATCCGTCAATCTTTCTTTACCACCTTCTACATCCGGGTTATACACATAAATAAGCGGAGAATAAGAACGTGACTGGCTGGAAGCATAATCCAGGGAGAAAGTAGCCTTAAAGGTTAGATTCTTCATTAAATCAAGCTCTCCGTAGATATTTCCTGCCATACGATAATTTGCAGATTTATTATGAGCACCTCTCAACACGGGTTCAATCATAGGATTCCAAACCTGAGCACGCTGAAAATCAGGAAGAGTATGTAGAAGACCGCTTTCCGTATCATAAACAGGAGCAATCGGAGCTGCTTTCAAAGCAGAGCCTACACCTTTTGCATCAGGATATAATGCACGTACACCGTTCACCTGGAAACCAAAACGTAAGAAGTCGGTCACTTTATGTTCACTATGTAAATTCACAGTAAACTTATTCAGCTTTTCACTCTTGATGGAACCTTCTTCCATTACATATCCCAAGCCCAGATAAAACTTACTTCTATCTCCCGAAGCTGTAATGCTAACCGTATTGTTAGTAAGGAAACCTGTTTGGAACATCTCATCCTGCCAGTCAGTATCTGCATTCCATACGGTATAATCGTACGGATCGCCACCCTGATTCATGCGTTGTTCATTATAAAGCATTTTGAACTGCTCTGCATTAGTCAGGCTAACGCGGTCTGTAACCTTTTTCCAACCCACCGAACCATTAATACTGACCTGAGTCTTACCTTCTTTCGCCTTCTTAGTAGTAATGATAATAACACCATTAGCACCACGAACACCAAAAATAGCCAAGGAAGAAGGGTCTTTCAGGATTTCCATAGATTCAATATCCGCTGTATTCAGATAGTTGATGTTATCCGTAAACAGTCCGTCCACTACATATAAAGGAGTATAACCATTGATAGAGTTTGTACCGCGAACACGAATTTCCGGATCCTGCCCGGCACGTCCTGTATTGATAACCTGCACACCAGCGACCTTACCTTGAATAGAAGCCAAAGGATTGGTAGATGGTTTTGAAGCAATCTCGGCAGCTTTCACCGTTACAATAGAACCGGTCAAATCACGCTTCTTGGCGCTACCATAACCTACTACTACAACTTCTTCAATGAGCTGACTATCCTCTTCCATCATAAGATTCACTGTAGAACGCCCATTAAGCGCCACTTCCTGTTCCTTCATACCAATATAGCTGAATATTAAAGTGGCATTCGCCGGTACGCCAGGAATCTGGTATTTTCCGTCGATATCCGTAATAGTTCCCATATTCTCCTGTCCTTTTACCCGAACAGAAGCACCTATAACAGTTTCGCCTGTCTTATCTGTAACGACACCCGAAACTGTAATCTTGTTCTGCGCCATCGAAACGACAGCAAACAGTAACATCACACATGTAATTAATAGATTTCTTTTCATTTTGTATTGATTTAAAATTACTCTGCAAACGTATAGCAATAATTGATTTAAGTCAAAAAACAGACTACCACAAGAGTACCACGCCTAAACATGGTACTACTTTATAACTACTACATACTCGCAGAACTAATTAGTTATCAGACATTTATTTTTAATAAAGTTTCTGTATTCGTTCTTTATCTATCTACTACCAAGCAGATACTTATTGAAGCGAAAATAGGGCCTTATTCACATCACGGCTATCACCACCTATCATTACTTCAAAGTCGCCCGGTTCGCACACAAAATCCAGATTGTAATTGTAGAACTTCAACATATCAGCTGTTAACTTGAAAGACACTTGTTTGGATTCACCGGCTTTCAGGAAGATTTTTTCAAAGCCTTTCAGTTCTTTCACCGGACGTGTTACACTGCCTATAAGATCGCGGATATATAGCTGCACTACTTCCGAACCGTCATACTTACCTGTATTGGTTACCGTTACAGTTGCCGTAATCTCTCCATTGATATTCATGGACGATTTATCCAATGTAATATCGCTATAAGAGAAAGTAGTATAGCTCAAGCCATATCCAAACGGATAAAGCGGTTCGTTATCTACATCCAGATAATTGCTACGGAACTTCTGGAACCAAGCTCCTTGAGGCAAAGGACGACCGGTATTCTTATGATTATAGAACAAAGGAATCTGTCCTACACTCTTCGGGAAAGTAGCAGTAAGTTTACCACTCGGATTTACATTTCCAAACAGTACATCACCAATGGCAAGAGCAGCTTCACTACCACCAAACCACACATTCAGAATAGCAGGTACATTTTCCTGCTCCCAATTCAATACTAACGGACGACCGGTAAACAACACCAATACCACCGGTTTGCCGGTTTTCAACAATTCCTGCAAAAGTGCACGTTGCGTATCCGGCATTTCGAGATCTGTACGACAACTACTTTCACCGCTCATCTCGGAAGACTCACCCAAAGCAGCAACAATCACGTCAGACTTGGCAGCTACAGCAAGCGCCTCATCCAGCAGTTCCTTATCTGTACGATTGTCACGATGCAGGGTACGGCCAAACATAGTAGCACGTTCTTCGTATTCGGCATCACTCATCAGATTACTCCCTTTAGCCGTAAGAATTTTAGCCTTGCCTCCCACTACTTCTTTCAGACCTTCAATCAAAGAAGGATATTTGTTCATCACAGCAGCCACACTCCACGTACCCGGCATATTGCTACGGCTATCAGCCAAAGGACCTACTACAGCAATGGTACCTTTCTTTGCCAGAGGGAGTACACTATTCTCATTCTTCAAGAGAACAAAGCTTTCCGAAGCTGTCTTACGGGCTATAGCACGGTGTTCTTTCGTAAAGATTTGTTTTTTAGGACGGGTTATATCACAATATTTATAGGGATTATCAAAAAGACCCAGCTTATACTTAGCTTCCAGAATACGGCGACAAGCAGCATCAACAGCCTTTACTGAAACTTTTCCTTCTTCCAAAGATTTCTTAAGTGTGCTTGTAAAAGCATCGCTCACCATATCCATATCAACACCTGCATTCAGAGCCAAGGCTGCAACTGTTTGTGTATCCCCCATACCATGATCGGTCATTTCAGTGATACCGGTATAGTCTGTCACAACAAACCCATCAAAGTTCCACTGCTTACGAAGTACATCGGTCATCAGCCACTTATTTCCGGTAGCCGGTACACCATCCACTTCATTGAATGAAGCCATCACACTACCCACACCTTCTTCCACGGCTGCTTGATAAGGTAACATATATTCGTTGAACATACGTTGATGACTCATATCCACTGTATTATAGTCGCGTCCTGCTTCTGATGCCCCATATAAAGCAAAGTGCTTTACGCAAGCCATAATCTCATCATTACTACTCATATCCTTCCCTTGATAACCACGTACCATAGCACGCGCAATCTCCGCTCCCAAGAAAGGATCTTCACCATTCCCTTCGGAAACTCGTCCCCAACGGGGATCACGGGAAACATCCACCATCGGACTGAATGTCCAGCAAATACCATCAGCACTGGCTTCGATAGCAGCAATACGTGCAGATTCTTCAATAGCTTTCATGTTCCAGGTACAGGATAATCCCAGAGGAATAGGGAATACAGTTTCGTATCCATGAATTACATCCATACCAAATAAAAGAGGAATACCCAGACGACTTTCTTCTACTGCCTGTTTCTGAACGTCACGAATACGCTCCACGCCTTTCAAGTTAAAGAGTCCGCCCACTTCACCGGCACGGATACGCTTAGCCACATTACTACTCTTGGCTTGCCCGGTGGTTATTTCACCCGTAACAGGTAAGTTCAACTGGCCGATTTTCTCTTCCAGCGTCATTCTCTTCATCAGATCATCAATAAAGCGATCCATATCGACAGGAGATTTTTGTGCTTGCACATTGGCAGATACCAGCACCAATAAAATTAAAAACGATTGTACCTTAAGGATTAATTGTCTCATGCTTTTCATTCTTTATTATTTTTGGAGAAAAATGATTTCGCTGCAAATAAAGAGAAAGCACCTTAAACTGCCACAATACAGAGCTACAACAAAAGTACCTTTAGTGCAAAACACAAAAAAAGGAGGTACTATTTTAGTACTTCCTTTCACATTATAACGTTAATAATCAACTATTTAAAATTAATCATAAAATCCGTCAGACTATCTTCCTGAGATAGATTAAATTTCTTACGCAAGCGATATCTTGCCGCATCTACGCCCCTCACCGATATATTCAGCAGCTTGGCAATTTCTTTTGTCGGCATATTCAAGCGGAGTAAAGCACAGAAACGTAAATCACCCGCCGTCAGATCCGGGTACTGTTGTTTCAGGTTTCGGAAGAAGTTCTCATGTATCCGGTCAAAATTCGCCTGGAACATATTCCAGTTTTCCTCATCCGAAACGATACTTTGATTAATCAATACTAAGAGCTTATCCAGATTCTTCCGCGTATACTGCCCTGATAACTTCTGTTGTTGTATTTCTTCTTTCAACGAATTCAAAAACTCCTGATGGGCAATATTGGTCATCACAACTCCGGACAGTTCTTTACTCTTAAAACGTAAATCAGCTTCCAGTTGCTCTTTCTCCAATTCGATAATCTTCTTTTCCTGTATTTCTATCTCAGCTTGATGGGTAATGCGTTGTTGTTCAATCACCCTGTCTTTCTTCTTCTTCACAGACTGATAAACGATGTATTGCAACAACAATAACAACAACAGCCCAATCAGAACATAACCGGTGATAGCCCAATATGATAGAAACCAAGGTCTCAAGACTTCAAAAGGTAGCGTTACCAATGCCAATACTTCATTCTCATTATAAATCTCAGCTTTAAAAACATACGATCCAAATGGCAAACGAGTATATTTCTTCTGCAGACTGCGGTCACCTTCCACCCACTGATCGGACAGTCCTTCCAATTTATACCTTACCTTGTAAGTATAGTCATTATAAACCGGATAGCATAAAGAGAAGCATACGGTATTCAAATCTGCATCAATCTTGTTCTCTTTTTGCACCGACATTTTTTTTATTTTTCCCGTCCACTCCGACTCAGTCGTTATAGCCGATATCCACAAAGAGCGCCTAATAGAGGACTTGTACAAAAGAGAACTATCTGAATCAATCCGGGCAACAGCATTATTCAAACAGAGATAAGAACTGCCACTCGCCTTGTCATAAACCATCGCTGCTCTCTCCTCTATAGACAAACCATCAAACAAAGAAAACGGAATTCTATGTTCAATCCGGAAAACATTCATTTCACATTTCACCAAATATGCCATCTTGCTGTTTACAAACCAGTACAGATTGCCTTTTGCATGACTCACACTATGTATTCCTTTCAAATCCGCCAATTGCTCATTCATCGATTCATAAGGAATAATAGAATCATTCATATCTTCGTAAGTGTAAAACATTTCCCCATTTGAAAAAACAACCCGTCCGTTGATCTTAAACAAAGAGAAGTCCCCATCTTTCACATCACCCAGTTCCATATAGGTTCTGACATCTTCTACCCGTTTCAGATCCGGATTAATCCGAAAACGGAATAATCCTTTCCGTAAATGCTTCACCCAGATATTCCCCTGGGGATCCATCTCGATCTCCCGCACCATGTGGGTAAACCCGCCTAACGACCGCAGAAACCTCCAGATGCCCGAAGACTCCTCATTGTATAAATTCAGAAACGTATAGGTACCTTGCAATAAGAACGAACGTCCTTCCAGATTGACTTCTTTCATGCACATCGCTCCTCTCACATCCGAAATCAGCGATGCCTGCGAACCCGATATCTGAAAAGTTCCTTTATTATGTCCACATAAAATCTGTTTTCCCCATTCACCAACAAACCATGCCTGCTCTTCCAGTCCCGGCACAAGTTCGGGGACTCTGTTCCTAATCCTGTAAAGTCCTTGATTGGAAGCGATATAAGCCTCATCCTCTTTCACCAGCACATCATAGACCATTCCTATTTTCCGGTAAGGAGGCTCATAATAATATACCAAGGAGTTATTTTGTATATAGGCTATACCTTCATCCAAAGCTGCCCAAACATTGTTATCGGCATCACAATACAGCCCTAATACGGTATTATTCTGTAAGCGACTGTCTGTATTCTCCTTCCAAAGTAAACGTCCTTCTTTATCTATTGCATAAATCCCATTAGAAAGCGTACCGATAATATAGCAACTGTCTTTGGTCATTACAGCCCGGTTCACAGAGTATTTTTCAAGCTCGGCATCACATTCTGTATGCCACTTCAGTATCTTTCCGCTTTGATAAACAAAACCGCCACTCTTTTGTGTCAGGAATAAAACGCCATCATTATACGGAAGTCCTGCCACCACATCACTGTTGCCCAATGATTTTCGTTCAATCAGATTTTCCAGCCCATTCTTTGCAAGAACAAAAAGCCCTCCGTTTATCTGTTGAGAATAAACCGTATCACCTACCTGAAATAAATTCAAAGGAAGAGTTTTTGTACGAATCCCCTTCACAGTATGCCCATCATAAAAGAACAGAGAACCGAAAGATTGAAATACAATCTCCCCATGTGCCGACGTAATCGTCCAGATTTCATCATTATGGAACCGGAAATCTTTCGCTTCATCTTTTAAAGAGTGGTACACAAGGCTATCCAATGAATTACGTTCGAAATATCCGAACTCTTCGAAAGAGCCCACAAATATCTTGCCGTCTTTACCGATATATACAGAGCGTACTATGTTCCTGGAAGGTAATTCATGAAGTTCCCAGCTATTTCCATCAAACTCCAACAGACCTTTGTTATTGCCAATATACATAACTCCCCTATCATCTTGAGCGATAGACCAATTCTGAATACCTGCATTATAATCTGATACGGAATAGCTCCTCACGATGGGAGAAAAAGGAATAGAGGAACCACGTGATAAGCTACTAAAAAGAGAAAATATACAAAATAGCAACAGAGATACTCTCATATATATTGATTTACAAGTAACCTGCCAGCAAAGGTAATTGTTTTCCACCAAAAAACCGGATAACTTTATGGATTATCTTTTCCGGAAAGGTAAAGATAGACCATAAAATTATCCGGTTACTTATTTTAAGAAGCTACAAACTATAACCTACACTACATAGTCAAAAATCATCAGACTGCTTTTTCGGTATGAATTAAAATTCACCAAGCTTGTTTCTTTCCCCTTCTCTTTTATGACCGTAGTTTCCGGTACGCTCAGCATTTTCTTATACTCCTCCGAGTTACCCAGCACTTTCACGGCTTCATTTAAATCATCATCATCTTTCAACTGCTGTATGATACCACCACGTTGGAAATAATAACGCTTAATGATATCCTGAGCAATCATATTCTTGATATCTTTTGCAAAGTAATCCAAGTCACGGTCCAGATTATGACTAAGTTTCTGCTCAAGAGCCTTGAATTCTTCGGAAGCATCTTTCATATAACCTTCAAATTCTGCCATTTCTTTCAAATTCTTCAGAATCTTCTCGCTCTGCTGGTCATATTTAAAATCTGCCTTCTTCACCATTTCCTTAAACTCTGCATAATCAGCATCCGTTACTTCGAAATTCTCGGGAGAAGCAATTGTCGGGTGCTTCAGGCAATATTGAGTAGCATAATTAAAGATCAGATTATCATTTACCAGATAAAACAAAATATTAGGTAACTTTTCTTGTTCCACTGCAACGTCCGGCGTCACACCACCGCCATCACGCACTTCACGTCCGACAGCTGTATGGAATACTGTAGTCAAACTATCAGGAATACGCCCTACACTACCATCCGGGTTACGATGTTTGTAATCTATTGCCTGTACGCAACGACCACTGGGAATATAATATTTGGAAGTAGTCACCTTCATCGTACCGCCATAAGGCAATGTACGCGGCACCTGCACCAAACCTTTCCCAAACGTGCGGTTACCTACAATCACTGCACGGTCATAATCCTGCAATGCACCCGCCAGGATTTCCGAAGCGGAAGCAGTACCGCTATTTACCAATACAGCAATAGGAATATCCGTATCCAATGGTTCGCGCAAGGTCTTATACGTATTACTTGCTTGTTTTATCTTGCCTTTCGTTGTTACAATCGTCTTACCACGGGGCAGAAAGTAGTTGGCTATCTCTACAGCCTCTTCCAGCAACCCACCGCCATTGTTGCGCAAATCAATTACCAATGAAGTGATACCCTGCTTCTTCAAATCAAGAAAAGCCTTCTTAAACTCTTTGGAAGGATTTCCTGAGAAAGTACTCAGGTTGATGTAACCGATATTGTTATCCAACTTACTGTAATAAGGAATAAACGGCAACTGGATGTTTTTACGGACAATTGTAAAATCCAATGGCTTTGCCTCACCGGGACGCTCAACCTTCAGTTGGAAACTTGTCCCTACCTGTCCACGAAGTATTTTGCTCACATCCGTATTTCCGGTCAAATCTTTTCCATCTATTTCAAGCAAGATATCACCTGCTTTCAATCCCACTTCGGCAGCAGGCATATTTTCGTAAGGCTCCACAATTACTGTACGCTTCAATTTAGGCTCATATCGGATGATGGAACCTATACCTCCATAAGAAGCCTTAAGCATTTGTTCCAACTCACTCCGATCCTCTTCCGGATAAAATTCCGTATATGGGTCCAGAGAATACAACATCGCATCGATACCCTCTCGTATTGTCTTATTCGGGTCCAATGTATCTACATAGAACATATCCAGTTCCTTCACGATGGAATTGAATATATCCAGGTTCTTTGCAATCTGGAAACTGCGGCTATCACCACTCTTGAAACTAAAAAAGACAACTACACCTACTACTAACAGTAAGGTAGTTATCCAGCGTACTTTCAGTATTTTCTTCATATCCTATTTATTATAGTTCACTGATTCTCGTTTTAATATCTTCCCACCACTCGGCAGGCATTTCTGCACCAATCACCCGGATGATGCTTCCTGAAAGGATAGAACCTATCTTGCCACATTTCTCCAATGAATATCCACAAGTCAGTCCATACAAAAAACCGGCTGCAAAATAATCACCCGCACCGGTCGTATCTATCACTCTATCCACAGTGACAGCATGCACATGCACTTCCTCTGTCCCTTTACGAATGAGCGATCCTCTGGCACCCAACTTCACAATAGCGATGCTGCACATTTTAGCAATCACATCCAATGCTTCTTCCGGTTCTTTACCCGTAAATGCTTTTGCTTCCTCCTCATTGGCAAACACAATATCCACATACTTGTTTATCAATAAAGAGAAGAAATCGTGATCTTGCTCCACAATATTATAGCTTGCCATATCCAGGCAGATTTGCAATCCGGCTTCTTTTGCCAGTTCAATGGCACGAAGTATCATATCATGATCCTGCACCAGATAACCTTCTATGAACAAATAAGTATACCCCTTAAACATCTCCCGCGAAAGATCTTCAGCCTTTAATGTAGCGGCGGCACCCAAATAAGTACCAAAAGTACGTTCCCCGTCAGGTGATATAAAAGTAGAAGCTACCCCCGAAGGTAACTCAGAAGAAACTAATAAATTTGCTTCCGTTCCCCGTTCCAACAAACTTTGCCGATAAAATTTTCCATAAGCATCATTACCAACCTTACCAATGAATCCTGTTCCCGCACCAAGGCATGCCATACCACGAATTGCATTTCCGGCAGAGCCTCCAGTAGCCAATTCTGTTTCCATTTCACTGAAACATTCATTGATTATCAGCAGTTTCGTTTCATCAATCAGGGTCATGCTTCCCTTGGGCAATTCCATTTCAGTAAGAATATGGTCGTCGTTGAGAGTAGCAAGAACGTCAACAAGGGCATTGCCCATTCCAATTATTTTGTCCATTTCGATATTTTTTTTGCAAAGATATTGCATATTTCAAAATATCCTATTACTTTTGCAGCGCATTTGAGAAAAAACAACATTCTTCCTTAGCTCAGTCGGTTAGAGCATCTGACTGTTAATCAGAGGGTCCTTGGTTCAAGTCCAAGAGGAAGAGCGAAAAACTTAAATGCAAATTCTTCCTTAGCTCAGTCGGTTAGAGCATCTGACTGTTAATCAGAGGGTCCTTGGTTCAAGTCCAAGAGGAAGAGCAAAAAGGTTCGTCATTATGGCGAACCTTTTTTGTTTTCATTATTTAGTTATCTTCATCAAGCTTCCGCAACCGCCAAGGTCAATACACTGATACGTATCCCTCCTATCTCACGAAATACATCAGCACAGGCAGTAGTTGTAGCTCCTGTAGTCAAAACATCATCCACAATCAGAATATGCTTCCCTACTAATCGTTCCGGATGGCGGAGTTTAAAAATACCTTCCACATTCTCCCATCTCTCATAAATCGATTTACGGGTCTGTGTATTGGTATGTTTCTCGCGGATCACGGAAGAAGTATCTACAGGTATCCCTGTCACTTGAAACACGCCACGGGCAATCCACTCACTTTGATTATATCCACGAGCTCTCTGTTTACGGGGATGCAAAGGTACGGGAATGACAACATCTACATCTTCAAAAAAGCCGGTCGGCAGTAATTCCGCCGCCATGCAACGTCCCATCACCGCTCCCAGTTCTTTCCTTCCACCATACTTCAATTGATGTAGGATCCTGCGGAAATCACTTCCTTTCCGATAAAAGAAATAAGAGGTGGCACGTTCCAGAGGAAACTTTCCCCAAAACATACGCTCTACAGGATTATCCTTCATTTTATGGTAATTCGTACGCGGCATATCTATATTGCAACGAGTACAAATAGTATCCTCACCCTCTATAAGTGATGCTCCGCAAACTGCGCAGCAGCGTGGAAAAAAAAGATGGAACAAAGGACCGAACCAATATTTCACAGTATTTTTCATCAGGCTATTTCTTTATGTCACATCCCCAACGGAGGGACTTCTTGTATCAGTTGTTGCAATATAGGATGCAGATATCCATTCGTGGCAATAATATGATGCCCTTCTATAAAATTCTCATTCCCATAAAAGTCAGTCACCCGGCCACCGGCTTCCAGCACCAGCAATGCGGCAGCCGAATAATCCCATTTGCCGATGAAAGCTTCCGCCCAGGCATCAAAACGTCCGGCGGCTACATAGCATATTGCCAAAGCTGCAGAACCAGTCATACGGATACCACCAACCTTACCATACAAATTATGTATCAGATGTTCTCCCGTACGGGCATATTGACATGAGTTATAAGGCAATTCAACTACCAGAAAAGCATCTTCCATCTGCTGCACATTGGAAACCTGTATCCGCTGGCCATCCACATACGCACCTCCACCTTTCCAGCCATAGAAACACTCATCCCTACAGGGATCATACACTACTCCGATCAAGAGTTCCTCTTTAGACCGAAGAGCTATACATACACAATAAGGCGCGTTGTCATGGATATAATTTGTAGTCCCGTCCAACGGATCCACTACCCAACAATAAGGTTCATCCTGATACACTGCCGAACCTTCTTCCGTAATAAAACCGGCTTCCGGCAACAAAACGGAAAGTTCAGCAACAATCTGTTTTTCCGACTCTTTATCTACATAAGACACATAGTCATGCGCATGTTTCTTCTCCACGCTTTCACTGCGGAAAGTTTTTCTCTCTTCTTTCAAGAAACTTCCTGCATCCATAGCAATGCGGCAAACTTTTGCGGTAAGTGATGCTAAATCCATATTCGTATTCTTTTTCTTTGTTATTCTATTATTTCCCGGGCAATCCAGGCGCAGGCCTCAGCGTCGGCTAATGCATGGTGATGCTGCTCCAACTCATAACCAAAGTAGGCAGCTACCGTATGCAGCTGATAGTTGGGCAAACCTTTGATCCGTCTTCGTGCCGTACTCAAGGTACAATGAAATTCATAATCGGGATAATCTAGGCTATAAGTTCTGAAAACGGCTTTCAGACAACTCTCATCAAAACCTTTATTATGGGCTATGAGCGGTAATCCTTCAATAAGTGGCGCTATCTCCTGCCATACGGTGGGAAATATCGGAGCTTTTGCCGTATCCGCCAGTGTCAATCCATGCACACGCGTGTTCCAATAGGTATAATATTCCGGTTCGGGACGGATCAGACTATAATAAGTATCTACAATCTCTCCTTCCCGCACAATTACTATGCCGACACTGCACACGCTGGTACGCTGTTCGTTGGCTGTTTCAAAGTCTATGGCAGCAAAGTTTTCCATAATTCAGAAATTCCAAAGGTCCTATTACGGTTCCTCCACCTGCTGATAAATCAGATTTCCCCGTTGACTAATAGTCCATTTATCGTTCTCCAGACGGACATTCTTCGTATCATCATCCTCTACATTCCATGCGTATCCCCCCGAAGGTAAAGAGCGGCGATCCAGTATTTCGCTCGGGCGGTCATCAGAAAAGAAGAGTTCTACTTGCAGCGAATCGGGCGAAAAAACAATATAGGCGGCTTTTTCTTTATCTGCCACATCGGCTACACGTACTCCTTTCTCCCAAAGACGGATGCAGTCTTTCAGAACCTCACTCCAGGTATATCCTGCGGAAGCTATACAACCGTGAGCATCCTTATCATCACCCACCTTATTCTCTTCACCCTTTTTACTCTGAGAGTTTCCACAACTTGTAAACAGGAGGCTTACACACATCAATAGTAAAAAACAAGCATTTCCAGTTTTCATAAGAATCATCTATTTATATTTTGCACCCCAAAAGTACGAATAAATATGAAGCGGGGAAAGTTATCACATTTATTTCATGCGGGGAAAAGAAGTTCAGCTTCAATAAAGTATTCCAATAAGTTGTCAGCACTCCAGCATTGATAACGCTCACCCTTCTGTCAGTCACAGTTTAATGCAGTATATA
>NZ_EQ973490.1:1803795-1823554 GCF_000158035.1 Bacteroides cellulosilyticus DSM 14838 | reverse complement strand
TAAAAGAAATTTCATTGGGATGTGGTTACCCTGTAACCAAACAGAAATATTTTCCGAAAACAATAAAAAAAAGATAAGTTGCCCAAATAGAGGATAAACATAGAAAAGTAGAAACTAAATGGAAATATAAGATATTTTAGTATAACAATTCATTCCTTTTGCCTCCCAAATACCCACTCAAAGAATTTGTTTCTTTAAATATATTTTATAATATTTGTAGCAAAATCATTCAAAATGGGAGCGAAAACGGCAGACCTGAATGATTAATTAATAAGCATATACAACATTTTACTTCAACATCATAAATTAAATGGCTTATGAAAAAAATTACTACTCTATTAACGGCCATTATCGGAATGGCGCTCATGAACCAAGTATCAGCAACCCATGTCACAGTAGAAGTACCTACTGCCGGGCAACTGAATTCTTTAATACAAGATGCAAACTGTGACAGTATCACCATTTCGGGAAACCTGAATGGAAACGATTTTAGATTTATCCAGAACAATATGCCCAACTTAATATACCTAAACATAGCAAAAGTAATCATACCGGACAATAAAATTCCAAGTTCGGGACTTCAGAGCAAAACAACTTTACAGCAAATCATTCTTCCGGATAACGTAGAAACCATAGGGGAATATGCTTTTGACCGATGTTCGAATCTGAAAAAGGTCACTTTTCCAAAAACATTGACAACAATACTAACACAGGCATTTTCAGAATGTGCCCTTTCGGGAGAGCTAAAGTTGCCAACCATAACTACCCATATAGGTGAGTTAGCATTCGATTATAATCAGATTACCAAAGCCGTCTTACCAGACAGTTTAAAAACAATCGGCTCCGAAGCATTCAGGGGATGCCAATTGTTGCAGGAAGTCGTATTCCCAGAAAAACTGACCACCATCGGCCAATACGCCTTTTACGACTGTATCCGTCTGCATACCGGTACGTTAAAAAGCAAAACCCCTCCGGAAATATTCAACCAGACATTCAACTATACGAAAACATTTTATGTGCCGGAAGGTAGCGGAGATGTTTACTCCAAAAGCCCTAATTGGTCAAATTTAATAGTAATCAATGGGAATACTCCGAGAAAAGTAACTGTAACCTTGACCGCAGCCGGAACTTTAGGAGAAGAAATCCTTAAACAGGTGGATTATGTAACCGATGTAAACGAATTAGTGATAAACGGCCCACTAAATGACGACGACTTTTATCAAATAAAACAACGAACCACCCATTTGATTTCTATTGACATGACGGGAGCCACCATAGAATCATTGCCCGAGAGTTTCTTCTACGAGAGAGCCGCATTACTTGACATAAAACTCCCTGCTACTCTAAAAAGTATCGGAAGATATGCTTTTTACCGATGCTACGGATTGACTCAAATAACTATACCAGAAGGGGTCACGAGTATTAAAGATCATTCTTTTGAGCAATGCCTCTCGCTGAAAGAAATTAAATTGCCGACAAGTCTGACGGAAATTCAGGAGTATGCTTTCCAGGATTGTAAAAGTCTGGAAAATATTGAATTTCCCGCTAATGTAACCAATATCTCCCCCGGAACTTTTTACAATTGCACCGCACTGCAACGAGTAAAATTCCCGGCCAATCTGAATAACATCTCACACTATGCATTTTATCAATGTTCAGTATTAGAGAAGGCAAACTTATCCGAAGGACTCATAAATATAGATTACAATGCGTTCTATCAATGTACTGCATTAAAAGAAGTATCTTTTCCCTCAACTCTGGCAACATTAAAAGATCAAGCCTTTCGTCGTTGCACAAGTCTGACAGAAATCACTTTGCCCGCTTCACTGACTTATTGCTATCATCCATTTTATGAATGTCACAATATCAAGAAAGTTACCTGCCTGGCATCCGTACCGCCTACATTAGAAAACGACTATGATATTCTCTATGGTGTAGATAAATCCAGTACAGAACTCTTGGTGCCTTTCTGGTCCGTAAACAGCTATAAACTGGCCCCAGGTTGGGATGCATTTCCTACAATCAATCCGCTGAATTATGAAACAGACCTCATCAACGTGCCCGGCGAACTGGTTATAGCGGCAGACATCCGCTTCAAAAACAATCCAACTGTATCGGTATTTGATAACGGCCAACTGACCGTCAGAGGCACCGATGCACTCTCCATGAAGAAGTACACCCAAAGCCACACTCTTAGTGGATATGACGACAATAATTGGTCCTACCGCAACCCCGTTTATACGAACTTGCTCAGCGAGTCCGGAGCCATGCGTGCCGATAGTGTCATCTACAAGTTGAATCTGAAAAGAGAGTACTGGCAGTTTATCACGCTTCCTTTCGATGTGAACAGGGCAGATATGCAAGTGGACAACGATGCCCTCTTTGTCATCCGCTACTATGACGGTAAAGCACGAGCCAACGGTGAAACCGGCAACTGGAAAGACGTACCCGCTGACGGAACGTTACAAGCTGGAACCGGCTATATCATCCAAGCCAACAAACAAACCCAACTCACTCTGAAAGCCATCAACAATGACAACAAGAACCGGCTCTTCTCTGGCAATGCCTTAAAACGAACACTGAATGAGTACGCCTCCGAGTTCGCTCACAATGCCAGCTGGAACTTCATAGGCAACCCCTATCCATGCTTCTATGACATTTATTACATGGACTACACCTCTCCCATTACAATATGGGACACCCGTAACCGGACTTACACCGCTGTCTCAACCGAAGACGATAACTACATACTCAGTCCGATGCAGGCATTCTTCATTCAGAAGCCGGTGGAAATGAAAGAAATCAGTTTCTCTGCCGAAGGCCGCCAACTGAATGCCACTGTACGCCAACGCACCACGACCCGTTCCACCGTTTCGCCGAACCGTACCGTCTTCAATTTCACTTTGAACGATGACACTTATACCGACCGTACCCGTGTAGTTATCAATCCCGAAGCAAGCATGGATTATGAAATGTCCCGCGACGCCGCCAAATTCATGAGCGACGACAAAGACGTGCCACAACTCTTCACATTGGACGCTACTGGCAGATATTACGCCATCAACGAACGACCGTTGAGCAACGGAACTGTCTCCGTAGGCATTTACGCAGGAAAAGCCGGCACATATACCCTGAATCTGGCAGACGCCACGGTTACAGCCGACGAAGTGATATTAACAGATAAGCTGACAGGAAGCAAAACGCGTCTCGACCTCGACAGCTATACCTTTACGACAGAAGCCGGCTTCTGCACCGACCGCTTCGAACTGCGTCTGACTACCCGTACCATTACCGGAGTAGAAGAAACTCAGGACACGAATACCGCCCAAGTGACGGCAGGAGCCGGACAAATCTTAATATCTGCGCAACCGGGAGATGAAATGAGGGTCTGCAATGTCACCGGACAAGTCATTGAGCATCGGATATTGACACAGTCATCAATCTCCCTCCCCGTCGCACCGGGCTTCTACATCGTAACCATCGGTAAAGAGACATTTAAAATTATGATAACCAAATAAAAACAGAACATCCATGAAATATATACTCAGCCTATTCATTGCTCTCTGGAGCATCGCGGCGTGGGGACAAGAAGGAGGGGATGGGTTCAACCCCTCCAACCCCGGCGAACCGGGCCAGAGATACAATTTGACGGTCAACGTCACCCCCGACGAGGCAGGCAGTACCTCACCTTCGGGGAAGCAGCAATACGCTTTGGGAGAATCTGTTTATCTCAGCGCCAATGCCAACAACTATTACCAGTTTGTCGGTTGGATACAGGACGGAGATACAATTTCCCGCAACCGCTCTTTCAATTATACCATGCCGGCAAAGAATACGGCCATAACCGCTGTGTTCAAAGCTACAGATAGCTTCAACCCCGACAATCCCGACGATCCGTCGCAGGAAGTCATCAAATACAAACTGGTGCTGACGGCCTCTCCGGCCGAAGGAGGAAGTTTCAATATCACTTCAGGAGAACGTTTCAGTGAAGGAGCTTCGATTTCAGTCTATGCCTATCCGAACAGCAACTATCAGTTTGAGGGGTGGAAACAGGGAGATAAATTACTGTCTACGGAAGGAGTATATTCGTTCGTAATGGGGAAAGAAGACGTTTCCATCACCGGTTTATTCCACTTTAATCCGGCAAACCCGGGAAATCCGGGAGCCAATCACTGGGATGCGGAAACAGGCGAACTGATTATTGACGACTTCACTCCGGGAAGCATCATGAATGCCGTAGACCAAGTAACCGGTGGTTCAAACAACTATGGCAAAGTTTCGATGGTCATTATCAGCGGTCAGATGAATAGTCATGACTTCGGCATCGTAGATAGGTTGAACAACTGTACATTGATTGACCTAAGCCGAACAGGCGGATATACGGAAATTCCCCCATATGCATTCGACAATACTAATTTATCAACGGCTATCCTACCTGCCTGTACAGAAAAAATAGGCTACCATGCTTTCGGAAATTGCAAAAATCTGACAGACATCAGTTGTTACGCCATCACCCCGCCGATAGCGGATGAACGTGCCTTTGAAGGAATTGCCGAAAATGCCGTCATTCGTGTTCTGTCCTCTTCCATTCCACTCTATGCAGAGGCTGCGGTTTGGAAAGACTTTACCATTCTACCACTGACTGAAGATGTCAGAACGTTGGAGGTGAACCTCCCTGTCGGAAGTGAGAGCACTTACAAGAACATGACTATAGAATTACAAAACTTGCAGAACGGCCAGAAACAACGCTACGTTGTATCCGACCGCATCACTTACACTTTCAACGGACTACTGAAAAACTGCACTTATAATGTTTATCTGAAAACTCCTGCAGATGTAGTGTTGGGACAAATAGAGAAGATTGAAATAAAAGAGGAGAACCAGTCCGTTACTTTCAGTTCACTGCTAACCCTGCTCGACGTAAACTTGAAAGTGCAAACGCCAGATGGAACAGATGTTACCGATCAGACACAAGTCACATGGTTGAATGACCAACAGACATATTTATCACAAGGCAGTTCGCTGAAAGCACAAACAGCAGGGACGAAGTTGAACTACCGAATCGTATTAAATCAGAATTTAGGGATGCAATACGTAACACCGGAGAATCAAACTTATAGTGTAAAAGAAGAAGAGAACCAGCTGGTTTACACTCTAATTCCCATCGAAATGCTGACTGTTTCGGGACTTGTCAAAAATGCCAATAGTGATGCATTATCGGGAGCTGTTATCTCCATCTCCCAAAAGTTAAACGGCAAGTACTCAAAATCTTTTATAACACAAACCGATACCAAAGGGGAGTTCGAACTGGATGTCTTTAATGATGAAAGTACGATTTCGGTTTCTGCTACTGACTATATCAGCCAGACACTGACGAAAGCAAACTTCAACGCGGGAGCAGATTTGGGAACGGTTGAACTGAAAGCCATATCCGGCACAACAATCAACCTGAACCTCACCTATACCCCCAGCGTAGCAACTGATGAGGAAGCCAGAACAGAGAATTGGTATTCCGATTATGCCAATATAGCTTATACTATATATAATGAGACACAAGAAAAAGAAATCACCAATTTCTCAGTACAATATCCTTCCATTGTGCTTTTGGAAGAAGTGGCAGCGGGTGACCGGCTCCGCATCATCGCTAGCAGTAAAAACGGAGCTTTCCGTTCCGTAACAGCCACCGCAACAGTGGACGAGAATGCAGAGAAAGCAAACGTTTTGCTCAACATTATAGCATTGGGCGGTATTAGCGCTTCCTACACCGATACTGACAATACCGATATAGTAGGGATCCTCTACGACAGTAAAGGAGAATTACTAAAGAAATATACTTACTTCAATCAATGCCTTTCCATCAGCAATCTCTCTGACGGGAAATATACCCTGGTCAGTATGGTCAACAGCGCTTTCTTCAATTCTATTTTGAAGATATCCCAACTGGCCGCATCCGGACTGACGGAAGGAACAGATTATGTACAAAACACCGTAACCGTAAAAAGCGGCATTCTCTCTTCCATTACTAACAGTCATATTCCAATGCTGGATGAAAGTAAGCTTTATTACACAGGAGATAATACGTCATTTACTGCCAACAAAGCCTCCATCGTAGCCGGTAATTATCTGACGTTAAAAGTGAAAATTGATTTTAAAGAAGAGTACACCGCTTCGGTCAGCAACGTACAGTTGATAGTTGACCTACCTGAAACGTCTTTATATGTGGAAAACTCAGCCATGACAGGCAGCAACATAGCGAGTTATACTTTGGACAATAATCGACTAACAATTCCATTACACAACTACACCGAGTTGGTTCGTTTCTGTGTAATCCCAACTGCCTCCGGTGAGTACATCCCCAATGCTTTTGTACAGTTTACGCTGAACGGGAAAGAAATATTGCAACCTATTGGAGCCGCCACCTGTACAATAAAGGACTTGTCCATCTCCATACCATCAACTGTAGCTAAGAAAACTTTTTCAATCAATGGCACAGCTATTGGAAAATCAGAAGTCGAGATTTACGATAACGGCATATTAATAGGCCAAACAACCTCATTAGCTAATGGACTATGGTACACCACATGCGAACTTTATAACGCAAAGAATCTATCTTCGCACGATATCTACGCTAAGATTAGAACCAAAGACGGAGCAGAGTTACAAACAGAAACTTGTCCTGTGCTCTATAATGAGAACGCAATAGAGGTATCTAAAGTAACGATGATTAATATTGCCCACGGAGCCTCTTCGCTGGATCTATTAGAATATGTGACGACTTTTGACTTCATTAATCCGATAACCTCTGCCCAAACATATTGGTATTGGCCTAATTATCCGGATTTTACCTTCAAGATTGATTTCACCAATAATAGTCCGGAAATAATAACAAATGTTGCACTTCATGTGAAAACCTCTTCCAATAATATCGTCCGCATACCCGCAAGCTATAATCAGACTAAGGATATTTGGGTTGCAACTCATCCATTCCAGTCAGAAGCATTGCCTGTAAACCTGAGCGTAACCTACGATTACATCGATTATAGTATGTGCGACTCATTGGCTTACATCAACACGTTAGAAAAGAATATAGGGATTCCTGTAATAGAAGATTATGACGATACAGACGACATATTTACCTACTCTATGAAGTCAAAATCCAGCGACATCGCCCTTAAATGCTTTTTTATTAAAACGGATATAAAGAATAAAGAGGCAATAACAAAGAAAATAGCAAATTCAACATTCAAATTATGCATAGAAAAAGGTCCGTTCAAGTATTATGTGAATGATACAGATGCTTATCAGATAACAAGAGAAACAAGCGACAGCCTGTTCGTTTATGCATATTTCGGCTATGATGATGTCCAATCATACAAGGATTATGTGACTCTATTCGGAAAGAATATAAACACCACAACAAGGATAGCCGGCTTTGATCCCGGAAGTGATCGGATTGCTCCCTCAACGGACCGGTTAAACCAATGGCGGGATCATATCATTCAAGGGGCAATAGACGAAGCTAACAGAAAATTGAAATGCGCAGACGATATCACAAACATAAATCTGCACTCAGATATCATGCATTTAAGGCAATGCGTAGGTTTCTCTTTAGGTAGTTTCTTAGCACATTCAGCAAATCTCATCAGTTCATCAAGCGGACGTCCTGAGAATGTTATTGATGCAGGAAATACCCTTTGGGGTGCCGCCGACGCTGCAAGTAGTTTTGGGGATGGAATGCAGGATTTAACAAGGGCAGGACATGCCTACCTACAACGGATTCATGATGCCCCCGATTGTCCAGATGACAACGGTGGAAAAGGAAGCGATTCCGGAGAATCAGGCAACCCAAATCCCAATTACGTAATGGACCCATCCGGCTATGTCTACGAAGCTGTTGCCAGTAACCGCCTGCAAGGCGTAACCGCCACTTGTTACTACAAAGAAATGGTGGAAGACATGTATGGCGACCTGCACGAGAATATTGTACTTTGGGATGCTGCCGAGTATGCTCAGGAGAATCCACTATTCACAGACAAAAACGGTATGTATGCCTGGGACGTCCCCCAAGGTCTCTGGCAAGTGAAATTTGAAAAAGAAGGCTACCAGACAACTTACAGTGAATGGCTCCCCGTTCCTCCCCCGCAGTTGGAAGTGAACATTGGCATGGTACAAACCGCACAGCCTACCGTAACAGCCATACGTGGTTATGAGACAGGCATAGAAATTGATTTCAGCAAGTTCATGCTGCCCGAAACTATGACTGCCGAGTTCATCACCATTACTCGCAACGGAGCAGCGGTAGCAGGAGAAGTGACTTTCAAGAACGCCGAAGCAAACCCACAAAACAAGAATGAGCAATTCGTTTCGAAAGTGCGCTTTGTCCCTGCCGAGGCTCTGGCTACCACCGACAAAGTGATACTGACTGTCAGCAAACGTGTGAAGAGCTATGCCGGCATACAAATGGAAAGCGATTATAGCCAAGAGATAGCCATTGAAAAAGAGCCCAAGGCAGTGGTCGCTTCCGAGATTGAAGTGGTGTACAATGAAACGGCTGAAATTACAGTAACCGTAGAACCGGCAGAAGCCTCAACAGGCAAGAAAGTGACAGCAACTTCCGTTTCTTCCATCATCGCAACCATAGAACCGGCAGAAGCCACATTGAACGAAGAAGGTAAAGCTACCTTCATCATATCAGGCGAGCTCCCGGGACAGACTATGATACAATTTGCCGTCGAAGGTATGGACATGAAACCGGAAGTAAAAGTGAGCGTTGTGGAAGCCGGAGAAAAAGAAATCACCCGCAACTACACCCTCTCTATGGGCTGGAACTGGTTCTCTATCAACGTGCAGGACCAGAATCTAAACGATATACCAGCTCTACTCGCTCCCATCAAAGAATCCGTCCTCATCCTAAAAGGACAAAACGGAGAACTGACGAACAAAAATGAAAATGATTGGGAAGGTTTATTGAACAGTCTGAGCACTACTCAAGCTTACAAGATAAAGATGAAGAAAGAGGCAACTCTTGAACTGACCGGAAAGGGGGCAGATCCGACAAGCAACACCATTACCCTAAATCAGGGCTGGAACTGGATAGGTTATATTCCTACCGTCACTTTACCATTGGAGCAAGCCTTGCAAAATCTGCAAGCTGAAGAGAATGACCTTATCAAAGGCTTGGATAGTTTTGCCATATACGATGGAAGTACATGGACAGGTAGCCTAACCCACCTGCTTCCAGGTGAAGGTTATATGTACTATTCTCAATCAGTGAAATCTTTCAACTATACTGCAAATGGTACAGAATCAGAACCATCCACTCCATCAGCACAATGGAGTTATGACATTCACCAGTCCGAAGACAACATGATTGCCATAGCCGAGCTTTACAACGGAGAGCAAAAAGCTGAAATAGGGAAATTCCTTGTCGGTGTATTTGTGGGCGATGAATGTAGAGGTATAGCCGTTGAAAAAGACGGTTATCTATTTATCACTGCACATGGAGAGCAAACCGATGGCAAACTGACCCTACGTGCCTTCGACACCGCCGACCAGCAGGAATACAACGTCAAGGAAGAAATAGAATGGAGCGGTACACTGACGGGCAGTTTAACCACTCCTGTCAGCCTGCATATAGGCGAAGCAACCGGAATTACTCCTATTTCGGAAGGACTGTTGGTTTATCCAAGTCCCGTACGCCACCGCTTGTATATTCGGGGAGATATTGGCAACATTGAAGAAGTACGCATCTCTGATACTGCGGGGCAAACACTGATATTGGACAAACAGGTGATTCCCAACGAAGGAATCAATGTTTCTTCACTGAGTAAAGGGATTTACTTCATAATCATAAAAACCGATAATGAGGTTATACAACAGAAATTTATGAAGATAGATTAAGCCTGTCTCTCTTTATTACACTTCTCTTAAAAGTCTCCCTCCGATACATAATCCGAAGGGAGACTTTTTTGTACCGACCTTTAAAAGTCATAAACCGGCAAGCATATGTTACATAGATTCTAATGATAAACAAATCATTTCTATCTGATATTCAGGCAATAGTTTACGCTTAAGATGTTCAACTTTCGCCGCTAACAATTCCGGCTTGAAGTTCTTCTTTTGCCAATATGGGACGCTTCCGTACGATTATATTATACAATTAGCCGTTTAATCTGTCCTCCTATACTCTTATTTCCCAATGCAGCCTCTATTTCAGGTTGTGTATTAATGCCTCCCGAAATAGCACTTAATATAGAAAAATAGGTAGCATAGTTCTTACCAAATTCTTCTACCAGCAAGTTTTTCCCTTCATCGGTAAAAGGAGAGTTTTCCCGAATCATGAAATTTATCATTTCGTCTACACTCAACGCTCCGTTATCGCAGAACAACTCTACATATTTTGGCACCCCACCTGTGAAAGCGTAAAGAGCAAGCAAATCATCATTAGAATAATCAGGTCTGTGATCGTAAATGATTTCCTTCAAAGTAGTTAAGCTAAAAGCCGATAACTTAATGATATTATCAGCCCTGCCAAATAACGGTTCTTTTGAATTCTGAAATATCTTTTGCATCAAAGAGTGAATAGAACCGGATACAATCAGATTCATACGGGACTTCCTACGATATTGATCCCAAAGATTCTGCATATCACTATAAACAGATTCATTAATATTGTAGAATTCTTGAAATTCATCAATAACAAGATTAAATACCCTGCTCACAGACAATTCCATCAAATACTGAAACAATGACCGGAAAGTGCGAATTTCATTAGGGACAAAAGTCTCCAGGGACTGAGCGATGACAGGAATAAACTCAGCGCAAAGAGTCGCCTCATTCTTACGACCTACAAATAAATATACAGTAGGTGAGTCTTCTATAGATCGCATGATAAGGCTTGTTTTACCGATACGTCTCCTACCGGTCACTACCGTCAAGCGGGAGTGGTCATTAAATGACAGTTTATTTATTACGCTGTAACTCAGCTAATTCATTCGTACGATCATAGAACCTCATAGTTATATAAATTTTGTACCCCCCGTAACCGTTACAGAGGTTACAAAGTTAATCAACTAAAAGCGGTAACACAAAACATTACAAGAAAATCCTCTTGGCTGCCTGAATACAGAGAGTTTATACACGCTTTTACTTGCACGCTTGCACTATCCGCCATAAGCAACTGATAAACAGCCAAAAATCAGTGGTGGCAGCAACTTTTATTTAAGTGCAAGCAATTTTGCTTGCACTACGCACGTCGTCCTGACACGATACTTCTGTCTGAAAGTTTAGCCATAATGAAGTAATTCAATGCAGCAAAACACAAGATGCCATCGCGGAGCCCCTTACCTTTTAGCATCTATATATGGGTACCGTTGGATATATAGATGCGACGCGTCCGATATATAGATGCAACATGCACGATATATAGATGCAACACGTCCGATATATAGGCGCAACATGCCCATAGTTAACGAACAAGAACAATGACACTAATATTCCTATTTCACAAGCATAAAGATGTCATTATGCGAATTCCGCTAACACACGCTTGAATTAAAAAGACTCTTCCAGCACAATGAATCCTCATTTTCCTTGAAATAGACCATCTGTTTGCCTAAAACTAATGATGTAATTGGGCAAAACTAACTATGTAATTGGATAAAACTAATAATGTAATGGAGTAAAACTAACGATGTAATTTACAAGATGGCTACACTATTCGGTGCAAAAGGTGTAGTCATCTTGCTAAAAGGGTGACACCATCCGGGAAAAAGGGTGTAGCCCTCCTCCAAAGCCGATTTATTCTGTCTATTTGAATACGAAGCCAGATCATTCGGCATCTTCCTTTTTGCTGCAATTACATCAAAGATGAAGATTATTTGGAATAAAATAGAGCATAAGAAGAACATTGCGACTCCTTTTCTTTACAGACAATACTCATCGTGCACTTTCACCAAACGTTATCCTTGCGTTTTTTCTTCTTTCCCTCCGGTAGGGCTTGAAAGAAAACATTCTCACGCATTAGGATTATCACTTTGTCAATCTGTCAGATTGATAAAGTATGGCATCACTGAGTGATTTTTGGATGATTCAGCTCATACACCGGAAGTTTCAGCCGTAAAGCCGTCAAATGAGGCGATTCGGGAAAAGCTGAAAGAACAGTAAAAAGAAAAGTAGATTTATAGAAAGACAAATCAAAGCACAGATTCAGGGGGACAGTCGCCATACCCAGACATTACCGAATACGGTTTCATAGACAAACAACATTATATCCATACTAAGTGGTCGATATAACAGATTATACAGAAAAAATACAGCAGACATTAACAGAAGTTCCACTATTTATAATAAAAAATTATCCAAAGGGAGTTCTTTATTAAGAAAATTTATCCTACATTTGTACCAAGTCTTGCTGCTTATAGAGATAGGTGACGCATAAGACAATAAAATGTGAGTTTACGAACGCAAGAAGCGAAAGTTATTGTTCCCCTCTAGAATCTGGAAAATTCAACCCCGGAGCAATAGCAACAGTTTCTTCACGTCTACGTTATATTATATAACATAGGCGTGAGGGCTGTTGTTCATCCGGGGCAAGGTATTCCAGAACCTTAGAGGGAGATGAACAGAAACAGTCCTCACGCTTTTTTATATAGTAACCTCCGCCGGAGAGGATAGACGGAAGAAACAGAAAAACACGCTATGACAAACAGGAAAGTCACAAAATGGTTGTCGATAAAATTACTTTTAGTGATAAGTTTGTTCTTCGCTGCAACTGCTACGGAAGCACAAAACAAAATCCAGGTGACTTCATTCAACCGGATGGAAACAGATGTCACCGCCCGGATCACCGCTCCTCAACGGGATCAGAACGGAGAAGTATGCGCACTAATTCGCATCGTTACAACCGAAAAAGACCTAATGTTCGAACCGGATGCACTTGGAATCGTTTCCCGTGAAAACAAGCCCGGAGAAATCTGGCTGTACATTCCTCGCGGAGCACGACGTATTTCCATTATGCACGATAAGTTCGGCGTACTCCGCAATTATTTCTATCCTGACATTATTGAGAAAGCCACTGTCTATGAAATGGAAATACAAATAGGAGACGGAACGCAGCAAACACCCGCAAACACGAATACCCAACTAATTGTGATGCGTCCCGATCCGGCAACCGCCAATATTTATATCGATGATGAAAAAGTACCTACCGAAAACGGACTGTTCACCGCTACCATGAAAAAAGGCACCCATACCTACAGGGTAGAATCACCCATGTACGCCCCCAAAGCCGGTATTATCGATCTCGGTAGCGAGCAGAAGATCATGAGCGTAACACTGAAACCCCGTTTCGGATATCTGGAAATCTTCTCCCTGCCCGAACAGGACGCCAAAGTTTATATAAACAATGAGCTTGCCGGACAGACACCCTACAAGAGTGACCGAATGCCATTACAAGAGTACCGGATACGCATCGAAAAAGATTTTTTCTTCCCGATGGACAGTACTATCACCATTTTCTCTGGCAAGACGAGCAGCCTTACCTTTAAAATGAAGTCCACCATCAAGCCTAAAGAGCCACGACGCACGCTGGTAATGGCGGAAGTCGGCTATCATCCTTCACAGATTTCTTTTGGCGCCATGGTCGGCATTGTCAGTAAGAACGGAGCGTATCTACGCTTCCGCAGCGACTTCGGCTCGGCATCCACCGAACTGGAATGCGATGATACAGGGGCATTGACCAATGGCGCGGGCACACCTTATTATAAAGAAAGCGTCACTACCAAAGCACGCATGTCTATCACGGCAGGCTATTTACGTCAAATCATCAAACCGCTGTATGCCTACATTGGCGCAGGATACGGCAACCGGGTTCTGGCATGGGAAACGATAGACGACGAACTGGTAAAGAACACCGACCACTCCGCCACAGGCGTAGCCGCTGAACTTGGCGCCATCGGACGACTGGGACAATTTGCGGTATCCGTGGGATTCCAAACCGTCAACTTCAAATACCACGAACTCAGCGCAGGCATTGGCTTCTTCTTCTAATTCTTAATTTAACATCCATTTAAACGATGAAAAGATTACAATGTATCATTTGGTGCAGCCTGTTGCTATTCGTGGCAAGCTGTGAAAAAGACACTGAACCGATAAACTTCGCTCCGGTACCCGTCACTGGTGAAACATCCGGCATCACCCGATTTGAAGCCATTTTATCAGGTACGGTAACCCCGCATCCCGATTCACCTCAAGGACAGAAGCATAACATTTACTTTCTCGTTTCCTCTATGTCTTCCAAATTATTGGAAGCTGTAGATACAATTCCTGGCACAAAAAAGGCAGAGAATGAATACACTCTTACACTTAACAATCTAAAGCCGGGAACAACTTACTATTATAGTATAGAATCAAGCAGTGGGCATAATACCGTACGTGGCGCAATCAAAGAGTTCACGACATTATCGACGGACATCCCATCGGTTACACTCAGTCTTACCAGCAAAACGGAAAACAGCATTTTTGTAAGTGGCACAATAACGGACGAAGGGGGAGCCACAATACAGACCAGAGGATTTGTATATAAGCTCTATACAGAGGGCATTAATGCCCCCACACTTACCGACGGAACAAGCGTAGCAGGAGAGAATAACGAGAATGACAACTTTGTGGGAGTGATTAAAGAAAACATACTTCCGGAAACTGCCTACATCATACGGGCATACGCAACCAATAGTGACCATAAAACCGGATATAGCCAACCCATGACCGTCACGACCAATCAATTGCAAGTCCCCTCACTCACTACCAGAGATGCAAGTGACCTTACTGCATACAGTGCAATGCTTCATGCAACTTTCCTATCCGACAACGGATTTAAAGTAACCGAACGTGGCTTTTGCTATAGTGCAGAAAGCCAGACACCAACAATAGACCATCCCCGTGTGCGCTCCGAACTGGAAGGGAACGATTTCACGGCAAGTATTTCCGGTTTGGAACCTTCGAAAACTTACTATTACCGAGCTTATGCCATTAACGAAAAAGGTATAGGTTACGGTGAAACCAAAGAATTTACCCTGCCGAAAGTGCAGACATTGACATTAAGTTCACCGAAGGTAAATAATATTACAACCAATGGTGCAACCATAATATCCTCCATCAACTCACCTTCCGATGCAAGTATTTTGGAAAAAGGAGTTTGCTACAGCACATCCGTATTGCAACCCACGATTGAAAGCGAACATATCATCGATTCTTCCGAAGGCAACAATATCTCTGTGGAATTAAAAGACTTAATCGAAGGACGACAATATTATGTACGCGCTTACGCCATTTCACGAGACGGCACATTCTACAGTGTAGCAGCAGAATTTAGTACTGTTCAACATTACTTGCCTACAGTAGAGGAATTAGCCGAAGTAGAAGTCAATGACGACAATGCCACCATGGAAGCCCGGTTGACCGACAATGGCGGCATGAGTATAACAGAATGTGGCTTTTGCTGGGATAGTTCGTCTGCCGAACCTGACATCACCCGGCACAAGAAAGCAGTAGCAACCCTGAAAGACGGAGTGTTCCAAGCCAAACTTACCGGATTAACCTATAATACCTCTTATCATGTACGCGCTTATGCCGTTAATGGCAAAGGAGTTGGATATAGTGCCTACGTCATCATAAAAACCAGAAGTTCGGCAAAAGCAACGATTGTGAATATGACAGCAAGAAATCCGTCTCCATCCACATTGGATGTATCCGCAACAATTTCTGCCGATGGAGGAGCCGAAATTACAGAACGAGGCTTTGTATATAGTTCTAAAGGAACGCCGAGCGTGGAAGAATGCGAAAAGAAAATTGTAATGAAAGGAACTGTCGGAGAGATAGGTACTACCCTTACCGGATTAACGGGATACAGTAATTATTCTATTCGAGCATATGCTATCAATAAAAATGGAACGGCTTACAGCAACACAGTCACAGCCAGAACTAAAAAAACCGATCCAAGCATTGACGATCCTGCATTCCCAGAAACTAAAACGATAAAAAACAAATAACATATTAACTACTAAAGATTTAAGATTATGAAGAAGGTACGTATGACATTGGTTATATTAATAACCGTTTTTTTCTGTAACAAGATTTATGCACAGACAGAGGTTCTGTCCGCTACATTGCAACAAGGAGATAAAACAAGCGTCCTCTATGGTCCAAATGCTTTTATTGACGCTATCAAGCTCGTAAAAGACAGCACAGACGTTATAAACCTGTCATCAGGTAAATTCAATGCACCTACTATTAATAAGGCATGCATCATTTATGGTGCCGGATTTGAAAGAGATGAGGAAAGGAATCTATATCCGACAATTGTAGATAGGGTGATTATAAAACCGGATCTAGTTTCGGACGATGACGGAAATATGACCAATCAAAAAGGAGCAATAGACGGACTGCACATAGAAGGTATCTATTTTTCCGGATGCCACTTCAGCAGCAACGATGAAAGCGCCATATACGAGGTTCACAATATATCGTTTAAACGGTGTTATTTGGGTAAGCTGACATTCTTTTATAGTGGCATGAATTCTTGCCCATTCAATTCAAAAGTAGTGAATTGTGTAATAGGAGAATTAGTTCATTTTCCCAATGTAGTAAATTTTGGAGTGTATAATTGTATCATAGAGCGTGCAACATGTGCACAAGATATTTATAATAAAGATGTTATCATAAAGAATTGCATAATTTTCAGCACTTATTCTTATGGTTGCGCTTATAAAGACAATATTTTTATCAGTGACTATATTGACTTTGACACTGCTGCGGAAACCGCTTCATTCTGTTCGCATAACATAGCCACCAAAAAAGACTATTTCAAAAACATTGATGAAAGCAGAAATAATAATAATTGGGATGGTAAAACGAGCATAGGAATCTTCGGCGAAGATATCGGGAACAAATACAACAGCAAATATACCTATAAACTTAAAGAAGGAAATGCCAGTATCTATATAGGCAGCGACGGTAAAGAAGTCGGACTTTATGGAGGAGAATATCCTTTCTCTAAGATCCCCTCTAATCCACAAATACTTTCTAAGGAAATTGATGTGCAAACTACTACCGAAGGGAAGCTAAAAGTAAATGTGAAAATTGAAGCACAACCTTAACAAATAAAACATAAAACAAGGCTATATGATGAAAAGAATATATGTTTCATTACTCATCAGTATCTGTACCATAATGGCACAGGCACAAACTATAGCCGGATACGAATATTGGTTTGATAATCATTTCGACAGCAGAAGTTCCCAAAATACAGCTTCAGGAAGTGTATCCATAGAAAAAGATATCACAAACTTCAGCCCGGGTCTACACCTACTCAACTTCAGGATTAAAAACTCGGAAAACTTATGGAGCAGTCTAACGAGTTACTATTTTCTGAAGCCGGATCTTATGGTACGAAATGAAAATCAACTAGCCTGCTATGAATACTGGTTAGACAATCAATTTGACATCCGGCAATCTGCCAATAATATACCAGACAACTCTGTTGCTAAAATAGAGTTGGATTGCTCTTCGCTTTCCCAAGGAATGCATACATTCAACTTTCGTACCCAAGATAAGTATGGAGCGTGGAGTAGTATGGTTAGTTATTATTTTCTGAAAACAGAAATCACAGAGCATACGGATAATCAGTTAACCACTTATGAATACTGGTTCAACAACGATTACAAAAATAAGACGACCGGAAAACTCAATGGGGATGGAATCATCAACCTGGAAAGTTTAGATGTTTCTCTCCTAAAGGAAGGATGCCATTTTATTAATTTCCGTATACAAGATGCATTAGGCAAATGGAGCAGTCCCGTCAGCTACTACTTCCTCCATCTTGTTCACTCTATACCAAAGAACAATAAAATTGTTCAATATAAATATTGTTTCAACAATGACTCTAAAACTTTACAAGTAGTAGATATCACCCCTACCAATCCGTTAGAATGGAACGGAAAGATATTTGAAGTTCCGGAAATGGATCTTGTAAGTGTGCCCGACAGTTTTGGCTTAAGCATTAACAAGGACCAGACTTTATCTATTTCTGTTCCTACTGAATCACAGTTTACACTGTCATTCAAAGATATAACGGAAACCTGGAGTCAGCCCATTGTGAAAACATTTGAATATGTTAACCGGACAATAACAACAGCTACTCCGCTTGAAAGCAATCGAATGCTAAGCATAGCCAAACCTGAAATAGGGAAATGGACAGCTCTCTCAATAACCATATCCGAAGGCAACTCCATTTATTGGAAAACAGACCAACCTTGTTCTATCAGTCTCTTCACTCCCGACGGAAAATGGCTGACGTGCTTTAAGGGAGCAGATTTGATGGAAGGTAAGAAAATGGAAGTAACACAACAAGGCACCTACTATGCATTCGTGCATACAGTTGCCAGAGATAGTTCATATCCATCAGAAAATTTAGAGCTCATAGGAATTATAAGCTCACAAAACGAGAATATCCTCGTAGAAGTAGCAGGAACGCTCCCCGAATTGATAGACAACCCAGATGGTATCGTCAACCTGACACTAACCGGTTACCTCAACGGAACAGATATCAAATTCATCCGTAGTTTGAAGAATCTGCAACGACTCGACATCAGTGGAGCACGCATTGTAGAAGGCGGAGATAAATACTACCAGAATTATCTGACTGCCAATGACATTACCGGAGATTATATGTTCTGCAACCTGCCCAACCTGACACGTCTTGTACTCTCCAACCATACGACGAAGATTGCAACCGCAGCTTTAAGCAATTGTACCGGATTGACAGAAATAGAAATCCCCGCCAGCGTGACTTCCGTAGAGAAAGCCGTATTCAACGGTTGCAATCAGCTATTACTGATAAACTGGAATGCACAAGCCGCCATCACAGCCGAAAGCTTTGATACGCCTGCCAAGATGGGGAATTTGTTGATCTTCGCCCCCGAAGGAACCGGATGTACTTATGAAGGCAACGTGGTAATTAACGGCATAGCAGAAAAGATTTCTTTGACTCATGGCAAAGGCTTCCGTTCTCCACAGGCATTCAAAGCAAAAGACATTACCTACAAACGTAACTTCAGCATGAAGTCCGGTAACAAAATCAATGCCGCCGGATGGGAAGCAATCGTACTTCCATTTGATGTACAAAGTTTCAGCAACGAGAAGCAAGGAGAACTGGCACCTTTCAACAGCGGAAAGGAAGGAGTCAAACCTTTCTGGCTGGCTCAGATGACAACCGATGGTTTTGAACATACCACTGCCATGAAAGCAAACAAGCCCTACATCATCTCACTGCCAAACAGCGAGTCGTATGAAGACGAATTCAACATCAGCGGAGAAGTACAGTTCCATGCCGAAGATGCCGGCGGCGTAGAGGTTAAAGCTACTTCTTATAAAGAGCTCGCCCGTATAGAAGGAAGTAATCGAATAATGATTCCCGCCTACGAAACTGTATTCAAACACGATACGGTATATGCCATTAACCCGGCTACGTATGAGGATATCGCCCCGGGTGGCGCATTCGTCCGTAACTTGCGCGATGTGCAACCCTTCGAAGCTTATCTGATTAGCAAAGAGGCAGCAATCAATGCACCGAAACTTTACAGTATCGGAGGAATAGGAGGAGAAATCACCGGCATAGAAGAACTACCTTCCGACGCATTGGACGGCATAGAAATCTATGTCCGATATGGGGTTTTCTTTACATCAAGAGCGACCGCGAACG
>NZ_EQ973490.1:1781315-1803602 GCF_000158035.1 Bacteroides cellulosilyticus DSM 14838 | reverse complement strand
TCCGATATGGGGTCTTTACATCAAGAGCGACCGCGAACGTACGCTTTCCATTTACGATACAGCCGGACACATGGTACGTCAGGTTGAAGTACAGGAAGGCACCACTGCTGTCACCGGATTGGGAAAAGGCATCTATCTGCTGGCAAGAAAAAAGATTCTGGTTCAATAAGTAAATTGTTTGTTAATTTAGAGAAAGGTCCTACACCATGATGAATGAGTGATAGGACCTTTACTATCGAATATACTCGATAATAACATATTCATTTTATCGAATATATTCGATAACTATTCGTATATTTGCCTGTCATCAATTACAAAAAGAGATATGGACAAAGACACCACCAAACGTTTAATCATTGAATATCAGCAATTTGTTGCTAATATTACATTAATAGAGCGTGAAATACATCTATCTCATCAGTTGAACTATGTCTTCGTGGGACTCCGACGAGCCGGGAAATCCTATCTGATGTACCAACAAATACAAAGCTTGTTGAATGATGGACATCAACCGGAAGAAATTCTCTATTTCAACTTTGAAGACGATCGCCTGGTCAATTTGACTGTAGAAGATTTGGACCTTATCAAAGTTTCTTACGAAGAACTTTATCCGCATAAACCTATCTTTTTTCTGGATGAAATACAGATTGTGGAGCATTGGGAGAAATTTGCACGCCGTCTGGCCGACCAACAGTATCGCGTTTATATTACCGGCAGCAATGCCAAAATGCTGAGTGCCGAAATTGCTACTACACTGGGAGGGCGATATATAGTACAAAATGTATATCCTTTCTCCTTTTCTGAATTTTTGAAAGCTTCTAAAATTGAGATTGGACCAACATGGTATTACAAAAACCGTACAGAGATAGTCCGGACATTCTCCGACTATTTCAGTTATGGAGGTCTACCCGAATTAATGCTCATAGAAACAATAGAAAAACGGCAATGGCTCAGTAATCTATTCAATAAGATTTTCTTCGGTGACCTGATAACCCGTTATTCCATTCGCAATGACCTCGCTATGAAAGTCTTGATTCGTAAACTGGCTGAAAGTGTGAAACAACCTTCTTCTTTCAACCGTCTGACCAATATCGTTTCAACAACAGGCGCCAAAGTTTCAACGGACACCATTATCGATTACCTTAATTTCTTGCAAGCCACATGGCTATTCTTCTCACTTGAAAACTATGCCAGCAAATTAGTAGAGAAAATATCGAACCGGAAATATTATTTCATCGACAATGGGCTGCTGAACTTATTCCTAATAGACCCGGTGACCTCGTTATTGGAAAATATAGTTGCCATCTCATTAAAAAAGAAATATGAAGAGGAACTCTATTTTTATCAACAAAATATAGAAGTAGACTTTTACATCCCTACTGCAAAATTGGCCGTACAAGTATCCTATAGCCTAAAAGAAGAATCCACCCGTAAAAGAGAAACAGACGCTTTATTGAAAATAGCAGAAACACAAGCGGTAGAGACGTTACTCGTCATCACCTACGATGAAGAGGAGACTATTCAAAAAAACGGCATGGAGATAAAAGTTATCCCCATCTGGAAATGGCTGCTGGATACATAATTTTAAAACCTAATATTCAACCATTTATGGAACATCCTTTTTCCCAATTCAAATACTGCCCCAAGTGTGGCTCCGTGCATTTTGAAATCAACAATGAAAAGTCCAAACGTTGTGCCGACTGTGAATTCGTCTATTACTTCAACCCGTCTGCCGCCACCGTGGCACTGATAATGAATGAACGGAACGAATTATTAGTATGCCGCCGTGCCAAGGATCCGGCTAAAGGAACTCTGGATTTGCCGGGTGGCTTTATCGACATGGCGGAAACCGGAGAAGAGGGAGTCAGCCGCGAAGTGAAAGAAGAAACCGGAATGGAAGTGAAAAAGGCGGAATATTTATTCTCTTTGCCCAATATATATGTGTATTCCGATTTCACCGTCCATACTCTGGATTTATTCTTCCGCTGTACAGTAACTGACACCTTGCATTACCAAGCAATGGATGATGCCGCAGACGTCTTCTTTCTGCCACTGAAAGATATACATACAGAAGATTTCGGACTAAGTTCCATCCGCAAAGGGGTAGGAATATTTCTGAAAGAAATGGGCGAATAATGATTCGCACAGACCACGGTATATCCTAAAAAAGCCAAACAAGTGTAACAAATTCGACTTAAAACCCGTACTTTTGTAAAAACGCGTTGCATTATGAAGAATAAACTCTCCCGAATACTATGCACGGCACTCTGCTGTGCACCTTTGCTCGCTACGGCACAGACCAGCGAGAATATCACTTCCCCTCAACGACTTTACCAGGAAGGACAGTCACTGTTCCAACAAAAAGCGTATGCAGCTGCCATCCCACCGTTGCAAGCATTCGTACGCCAGATAGATGCAGAAGGCAAGCCCCTGCCTGTCGCAGGCGAACGGATGGAAGCCGAGTATATGCTGGTATGTGCTGCCTACGAACTAAAAGACCTTAAAAGTTTAGACAAATTGCAGGCCTATCTGGATGAATATCCTGATACACCCTATGCCAATCGCATTTATGCACTTATGGCATCCGTATATTTCTTCGAAGGAAAATATGATGAAGCCATGGCTATGTTCAATTCTGCCCGTCTCGATCTGTTGGGAAATGAAGAACGCGACGATATGACATACCGTCTGGCAACCTGCTATTTGAAAACAGGTAATGTGAAAGAAGCTGCCATATGGTTCGAAACTCTCCGTAGCACCAGTAAAAAGTATGCAGCCGATTGCACATACTACATTTCTTATATCCGCTACACCCAGCAACGTTATGACGAAGCAATGACCGGCTTCCTGTCTTTACAGGATAACGCCAAATACAAAGCGCTTGCGCCTTATTATATCGCAGAGATTTACCTGATTAAAAAGAATTATGATAAAGCGGAAATAGTAGCGCAGAATTATCTGTCCGCCTACCCGAATAATGAATATACAGCTGAAATGTACCGTGTTCTCGGTGATGCCGACTATCACTTCGGAAAGTATCACGAAGCCATGGAAGCATTTGAAAAGTATCTGGAAAACAATAAAGAGGCTGCCCCCCGTCGGGATGCACTCTATATGCTGGGACTTTCGTACTACAACTGCGGTGTATACTCCAAAGCGGCCAATACCCTCGGCGAAGTAACCGCTGAAAATGACGCACTGGCACAAAATGCCTATCTGCACATGGGGTTGGCTTATCTGCAAATGTCAGATAAGAACAAGGCACGCATGGCATTTGAGCAAGCTGCTGCCTCCAATGCAGATATGCAAGTCAAAGAGCAGGCTGCTTACAATTACGCCCTTTGTATTCACGAGACCTCCTATTCCGCTTTCGGTGAATCTGTTACTGTTTTCGAGAAATTCCTTAATGAATTCCCGAATTCCCAATATGTAGACAAAGTCAGCAGTTATCTGGTAGAGGTATACATGAATACCCGCAGTTACGAAGCCGCCTTGAAATCCATCGAACGAATCGCTCACCCGGGCACTGCAATTCTGGAGGCGAAACAGAAAATCTTGTTCCATCTCGGTACACAGTCTTTTGCCAATGCACAATTCCAGGAAGCTATCGGTTACTTTAACCAGTCTGTAGCCTTGGGACAATATAATCTGCAAAACAAGGCGGATGCTATTTATTGGAGAGGAGAAGCTTATTATCGTCTGAACCGGATGCAGGAAGCAGCAAGTAACTTCAGTGAATATCTGAATCTTACTCCGGACAGAAATACAGAAACTTATGCACTGGCATACTATAATCTGGCCTACATAGCTTTTCATGAGAAAGATTACACACTTGCCCAGAACCGTTTCCTGAAATTCACACAACTGGAAAAAGGAGAAAATCCCACTGCACTCGCAGATGCTTACAATCGCATAGGCGACTGTTATCTGCACGCACGCCGTTTCGATGAAGCCAAGCAATATTATACCAAAGCAGAAAACATGGGAACTCCTGCAGGTGATTATTCTTTCTATCAGTTGGCTTTGGTTGCCGGCTTGCAGAAAGATTATGATGGTAAGGTTGCATTGCTCAACCGCATGGCAAACAAATATCCGTCTTCACCCTATACCATAAATGCTCTTTACGAAAAAGGCCGTTCGTATGTACAGACAAGCAACAGTCGCCAGGCTATCGCAGCATTTAAAGAATTGCTGGATAAATATCCCGAAAGCCCGGTCAGCCGTAAAGCCGCTGCTGAAATCGGCCTGCTTTATTACCAAAACGATGAATATGATCGCGCGATAGATGCTTACAAGCATGTAGTAACCCAGTATCCGGGTAGTGAAGAAGCACGTCTCGCCATGCGTGATTTGAAATCAATCTATGTAGATGCTAACCGTGTAGATGAATTTGCCGCCCTGGCAGCCAAGATGCCGGGAGAAATCCGCTTTGATGCCAGCGAGCAGGATTCTCTGACTTATATCGCCGCAGAAAAGGTATATATGAAGAGAGAGATCGCTCCTGCCAAATCAAGCTTTACCCGTTACCTGCAAAGCTTCCCCAACGGCGCATTCAGTCTGAACGCCCATTACTATCTTTGTGTGATTGGCAAAGAACAGAAAGATGAAGCCGCCGTATTGGAACATGCCGGCAAACTGCTGGAATATCCGGATAATCCTTATTCACAGGAAGCACTCATTGCACGTGCGGAAATTCTGTTCAACCGTAAGCAGTTCGACCAGGCATTGAATGACTACAGACAGTTGAAAGCAAAAGCTACCACTCCCGAACGCCGCCAGCTTGCAGAAACAGGAATGCTGCGCAGTGCCGCCCTGATGCAGGATGACGTGGAAACAATCGCTGCCGCCACCGACCTGCTTGCCGAAACCAAATTGACACCGGAGCTACGCAACGAAGCCCTGTATTTCCGTGCCAAGGCCTATCTGAACCAACGCGCCGACAAGAAAGCCATGAACGACCTTCAGACACTGGCTAAGGATACACGCACACTTTATGGGGCCGAAGCCAAATACCTGGTTGCCCAACAACTGTATAAGGCAGGTGAATACACTGCTGCTGAAAAGGAAATACTCAACTTCATTGATCAGAGCACACCACACGCTTACTGGCTGGCAAGAAGTTTCGTTCTGCTGTCGGATGTATATGTAGCAATGGATAAAAAACTGGATGCACGCCAATACTTGCTGAGCCTGCAACAGAATTACCATGCCGACGATGACATCGAACAGATGATTAATGAAAGATTAGAAAAACTGAAGTAAAAACCTCGTCAATTATAAATATGAAAAAGGTACAATATATATTCGGGGCATTGGCACTTATAACCATACCGAACTGGGTGCAAGCCCAAACGCAAGCTAAAGATACTACCCTGAGCCGCACGGTCGTGGTAGAACAAGAATACAATCCGGACATCATAGATGCTTCCAAAGTAAACGTACTGCCCAAGGTAATGCCGCCAACAGTCAGCAAAAAGACTGTGGAATATGATGCCACACTCGCACCTGCGGGAAATATCCCTGCAACTACCATGGAGGCGTATACAGGAGCTGAAAGTCAGGATAAGGCAAAACGCGGCTACGCCCGTCTGGGGTATGGCAATTACGGCAACCTGGACGCTCGTGCCAATTATCTGTTCATCCTGCCTAACAGTGACAAACTGAACCTGAATTTCCACATGAACGGCATGGATGGCAAGTTAGATCTGCCTGATTCCAAGGATAAATGGGATGCACGTTATTACCGTACACATGCGGGTATGGATTATGTACATGCTTTCCGGAAAATGGACTTAAATGTAGCCGGAAACTTCGGGCTAAGCAACTTCAACTTCATGCCCGGCAGCACAAATAATAAGCAGAAATTCCTGTCGGGTGATGTACATTTCGGAATAAAATCAACCAGTGAAGAATTACCGCTTCAATTTCATGCCGAAACCAACCTGATGTTCTATGAGCGCCAACACGATATACAATATCAGGACGCACAGGAAGTTATGGTACGGACAAAAGCCGGTGCAATGGGAACGATCTCCGAAGAGCAGTTTGTTGGAGTAGATCTCTCCATGGACAATACGTTCTACAAGAACAATCTTTTTGAAGATTATACCTCTGTGGAATTAAATCCCTATTATCTGTATCAGAGCGAAGACTGGAAAATCCGTCTCGGCGCTCACGTGGATTTTGCATTCGGATTTGGCAAGAAATTCCGGGTAGCACCGGACGTGACAGCCCAATATATCTTCTCTGACAGTTACATTCTCTACGCCCAGGCTACAGGCGGACGACAGGCCAATGATTTCCGCAGGCTAGAAATGGTTTCACCTTATGGCCAGAGTAGTACACAACTGGATGCCACCTACGAACAGCTGAATGCCGCTCTCGGCTTCAAAACCAGTCCGGTAACAGGTTTATGGTTTAATATTTATGGTGGATATCAGGATTTGAAGAATAATCTTGCTTCTGCCGCAATTGCGAACTATAGCGGTTCATACCTTCAATTGCTCCAAGGAAATATGCATAACATATATGCAGGCGCCGAAGCCAGCTACAGCTATAAGGATATTATTTCCTTCACCGCTTCGGGCATTTACCGTGACTGGAAAACTGCTAAGACAGAAAATAACAGCGGAGACCAGCTACTCTATTACATGCCTTCTTTCGAAGCAAACTTCAAGGTAGACATTCGTCCGATTTCTTCTGTCCTGATCAACCTCGGTTATCAGCACATCACTCGTGAGAAGATAGGCAACGAGCGTGTAGATCCGGTTGGGAATCTATACCTTGGCGGTAGCTACGAAGTCTTTGAAGGCATATCAATCTATGTCCGTGCAAACAATTTATTGAACAAAGACTACCAATATTACCCGGGATATCCCACAGAAGGTATCAATTTCATGGGTGGAGTGAGTTTTCGTTTTTAACAAATTGCGTGGCAAAAAAAGTCATTTTTGCTAAAAAAGAATATATTCTCCACATATTATAAGGTGGAAACAATTGTTTTTTTCTACTTTTGCGGGCAAATTCAGTGGCAGGAGCCACTATAAAACAGAAATTTATGCCAAAAAACCTTGTCATTGTCGAGTCACCGGCAAAAGCAAAAACAATTGAAAAGTTCCTGGGAAAAGATTTTAAAGTTCTTTCCAGCTATGGTCATATACGCGACTTGAAGAAGAAAGAATTCAGCATTGACGTTGAAAAAAACTTTGAACCGGACTATGAAATTCCGGAAGATAAGAAAGCACTGGTTAAGACACTGAAAGCTGAAGCTAAAGATGCTGATACCGTATGGTTGGCTTCCGATGAGGACCGCGAGGGAGAAGCCATCGCCTGGCACTTGTATGAAGTACTAAAACTGGAACCGGAACATACCAAACGTATCGTATTCCATGAAATTACCAAAACCGCTATACTGAAAGCTATCGAGCAACCACGCAATATTGATATCAATCTTGTCAATGCCCAGCAGGCACGCCGCATTCTTGACCGTATTGTAGGTTTTGAACTTTCTCCCGTATTATGGAAAAAAGTGAAACCCGCACTCTCTGCCGGACGTGTACAATCTGTAGCCGTACGGCTCATTGTAGAGCGTGAACGTGAAATACATGCTTTCCAAAGTGAAGCATCTTATAAAGTCACTGCTGTTTTCCTTGTTCCCGACACTGACGGAAAACTCGTTGAGATGAAGGCGGAACTTGCACACCGCCTTAAGACCAAAGCTGAGGCGCAGAAGCTCCTGGAAAGCTGCCAATCGGCAATATTTACCATTGAAGATATTACGACACGTCCGGTAAAGAAGAGCCCGGCTGCACCGTTCACTACTTCTACTTTGCAACAGGAAGCCGCACGCAAACTCGGCTTCACTGTAGCACAAACGATGATGGTAGCTCAACGGTTGTATGAATCAGGACGTATTACTTATATGCGTACCGACTCCGTAAACTTATCGGAACTCGCCATTAACGGCAGCAAAGAAGCCATTGCCAATATGATGGGAGACAAATATGTACATCCACGCCACTTCAGCACCAAGACCAAAGGAGCACAAGAAGCGCATGAGGCTATCCGTCCCACATATATGGAGAATGCACAGATAGAAGGTAGTGCACAAGAAAAGAAACTATACGATCTGATCTGGAAACGTACCATTGCTTCTCAAATGGCAGATGCCGAACTGGAAAAGACAACAGCGACCATCAGTATAAGCAATACATCCGAGGCTTTCAGTGCCACGGGAGAAGTTGTGAAATTCGACGGTTTCCTGCGTGTATACAGAGAATCTTATGATGACGATGTGGAACAGGAAGATGAAACTCATCTGCTGCCACCGTTAAAGAAAGGTCAGAAGTTAGAGTATCAGAACATTACTGCCACTGAACGCTTTACACAACATCCACCCCGCTATACAGAAGCAAGCTTGGTGCGCAAACTGGAGGAATTAGGGATAGGTCGTCCCTCTACTTATGCGCCTACGATCTCTACCGTTCAACAACGTGAGTACGTAGAAAAAGGAGATAAAACAGGTGAGGAACGTTCATACAATGTAATTACTCTGAAGAAAGACAAAATCACAGATGCCACCCGTACTGAGATCACCGGAGCAGAAAAAGCAAAACTGCTACCTACAGATACAGGTACAGTAGTGACTGACTTCCTGACACAGTACTTCCCCAGCATCATGGATTACAACTTCACAGCCAGTGTAGAAAAGCAATTTGATGAGATTGCCGAGGGAGATACAAAATGGACGACTATCATGAAGACGTTCTATAAAACCTTCCATCCATCCGTGGAAAGTACTCTCGCTGCCAAAAATGCACACAAGACTGGAGAACGCATATTGGGAGATGATCCTGTTAGCGGCAAGCCTGTAAGCGTCAAAATCGGACGTTTTGGCCCTGTAGTACAAATTGGAAGTGCTGAAGATGAAGAAAAACCCCGCTTCTCTCCTTTAAAGAAAGGTCAATCCATCGAAACAATCACTTTAGAGGAAGCAATGGAGCTGTTTAAGTTACCTCGTACCCTTGGTGAGCATGAAGGCAAAACGGTTACTGTCAATGCCGGACGTTTCGGGCCGTACATTTATTACAGCGGAACTTATACTTCACTTCCCAAAGGCGTAGATCCGATGGAAATAGAATTGGAAGAGGCTTTGGAATTAATAAAAGAAAAAGCGGAAGCAGAAGCAAAGAAGCACCTCAAGAAGTTCGACGAAGAACCTGAGCTGGAAATCATGAACGGAAGATATGGCCCTTACATTGCTTATAAAGGCAGTAATTACAAAATCCCAAAGGATATCGTTCCGGAAGATTTAAACTTGGACGCCTGCATGGAAATTATCAAATTACAGAGCGAGAAAGCTGCATCAGCTCCAGCTAAACCGAAACGAGGAAAATATACCAAGAAGAAAGCATAAAAGGATTATAAAGCAATCAGCCCCGGAATGTATTGGTCATTCCGGGGCTGATTATTTTTATAGATAGCTGTTTTTACATTCTATCCGGCACTTCAACACCCAGCAAGCCCATGCTGATGCGAACTACCTTCGCTACGTTTTCCGACAAAGCAAGACGGAAAACTTTCACAGCCTCATTTTCTTCACGCAGAATACTAAAGTCATGATAGAACTGATTGTATTCTTTCACCAGGTCATAAGTATAGTTGGCAATAATAGAGGGACTGTAATCCGTACCTGCCTGCTTCACTACAGCAGCAAAGTCAGCTACCATCTGAATAAGGCCTTCTTCTTTCTCACTCAACTCAATACCAACAGGAATTTCAGCCGGAATTACAATACCGGCTTCAGCAGCCTTACGCATTACAGATTGAATACGCGCATACGTATATTGAATGAATGGACCTGTATTTCCATTAAAGTCAATTGACTCTTTCGGGTTGAACGTCATATTCTTACGGGCATCTACCTTGAGGATGAAATATTTCAAGGCGCCCAAACCAACAATACGAGCGATATTGTCAGCTTCTTCCTGAGACAAGCCATCCAGCTTGCCCAATTCATTAGAAGTTTCTTTGGCAGTACTAATCATTTCTTCCATCAAATCATCAGCATCTACCACTGTGCCTTCGCGGCTTTTCATCTTACCTTCGGGCAATTCTACCATACCATAAGAGAAATGTACGAGACTCTTTCCCCACTCAAATCCAAGCTTGTCAAGCAGGATGGAAAGCACCTGGAAATGATAGTTCTGTTCGTTGCCTACTACATAAATCATCTTGTCAATAGGATAATCAGCAAAACGTAATTTAGCTGTACCTATATCCTGAGTCATATAAACAGAAGTCCCATCAGCACGTAGTAACAACTTATGATCCAAACCTTCAGCAGTAAGGTCAGCCCATACGGAACCATCTTCTTTTTTATAGAAGAACCCCTTTTCAAGACCTTCCATCACCTTCTCTTTCCCTTCAAGATAGGTATTTGACTCATAATATATTTTGTCAAAACTTACACCCATTTTATGGTATGTTTCATCAAAACCTTCATACACCCAGTTGTTCATTTTAGCCCAAAGCGCACGCACTTCCGGATCATTAGCTTCCCACTTCACCAGCATTTCGCGGGCTTCATTCATTAGAGGAGAAGCGGCTTCAGCCTTTGCTTTAGCTTCTTCTTCCGTCGCACCTTCAGACTGAAATTTAGCCATCAATTCCTTCACTTCAGCTTTATAGTGCTTATCAAAAGCTACGTAATAATCGCCTACCAAGTGGTCCCCCTTCTTTCCGGATGATTCGGGTGTTTCACCGTTACCATATTTGGACCAGGCCAGCATGGACTTACAAATATGAATACCACGATCGTTGACAATATTTGTTTTTACCACTTTATTGCCATTTGCCATCACAATGTTGGCTAAAGCATTACCCAGAAGATTATTACGTACATGTCCCAGGTGAAGTGGTTTGTTGGTATTGGGTGAAGAGTATTCGATCATCACCAACGGAGAATTATCCGTGGCAGCAACAATACCGTATTGCTTATCAACATGAATGTCATTCAACAATTCAATCCAGGCGGAAGAAGCGATAGTCAGGTTCAGGAAACCTTTGATCACATTGAATGCAGCTATCGAAGGCTCGTTAGCTTTCAGGTATTCGCCAATCTCCTGTGCTGTCTGCTCCGGTCCTTTCTTCGACATGCGCAGGAAAGGAAAAACTACCAGCGTGAGGTGTCCCTCAAATTCTTTCTTGGTTTTTTGCAGTTGCACCTGTGCGGCAGGCACGTCCTGTCCATACAGCGCTTTCAGTCCGTTGATGACGGACGCTACCAGTTTATCTTCTATATTCATGATTTAAAAGTATTTTCCGGGTGCAAAGATACTATATTTTGGCGAATTACGCGTTGCATCTGTACGGATAATAAAAAAGGAGACACCTCATAGCGCCTCCTTTTCTATTTTTCATTCATAGCCTTCCTTTATTCGATGGCCAAAGTCAACTCCATACCAGGTTTAAACTTAGCAACTCTCTTTGCAGGAATCGTAATGCTCTGTTTGGTAGAAGGATTAATGCCCAGACGTGCTGCTCTCTCTGCTACAACGAACGTACCGAAGCCAACCAATGATACTTTGTCACCAGCCTTTAGGGCTTTCGTGATTGCTGCCATGAAAGCATCTAATGCTTTCTTAGAATCCGTTTTTGTCAAACCGGACTCTGCCGCCATAGCGTTGATAAGTTCTGACTTATTCATAATACTAAAATTAAATAATTAATATGTTACACAAAAGATATCCGCATTAGTCATTCACAAACCTCTACAAAAATAGAGCAATATTTCTGAATATCAAATAAAAACATTAAAAAAAGATTGGATTTTGGCGAAAAATAAAGAATAGAAAGGCCTTTTTCTGTTATAGAACAGAATTTATTCGTATTTTTGCAACTCATTGAACGAAATAACAGATTATGAATGCTATACCAACAGTTACTAAGAACCTATTAATCATTAATGTACTGGTCTTTCTTGCGACCATTGTTGCTCAAAGTTATCATCTTGATTTAGCCCGTTATCTGGGACTTCATTTCTTTCTTGCCGATGACTTTAACGTAGCGCAACTTATCACATACATGTTCATGCATGGAGGTTTCACACATCTTTTCTTTAACATGTTTGCCGTGTGGATGTTTGGTCGCATACTCGAACAAGTATGGGGACCCAAACGTTTTTTATCTTACTATATGATATGTGGTATAGGTGCAGGCTTAATCAGCATGCTGGTAACCTACATACGCATTCAGGCTGCAAAGACCGGAATGAGTCCGGAAATGATTAACACCGTATATCAGGAAGGCGCTCAAATCATACGGGATAATATGAATTACACCTATCCGCCCATGGCAAATCTGAATGCTCTCTTAAACGGAGTTACCGTAGGAGCTTCAGGAGCCGTGTATGCCATTTTGCTGGGCTTCGGAATGTTGTTCCCCAACCAGCCGCTATTCATATTTCCGTTGCCGTTTCCGATAAAAGCCAAATACTTTGTTATCGGATATGCACTGATTGAACTGTACGCTGGTTTTGCCAACAATCCTAACGACAATGTAGCGCACTTCGCACACTTGGGTGGTATGATATTCGGTTTTATACTGATAATGTACTGGAGAAAAAAAGATAGAGGAAATGGGTACTATTATAACTGACCTTAAAGAAGCTTTTCGCAGAGGGAATATTTATATCCAGCTGATTTATATCAACGTAGCTGTTTTTGTAGTCACTACGCTGACGGAGGTAATTCTGCAATTATTCAATCGCAGCCTCGGCGGTGTGTTTGAATGGCTGGAATTGCCAGCTTCACTCACACAGTTCATCATACAGCCATGGTCACTGTTCACATATATGTTTATGCATGCAGGATTTTTACATATCCTGTTCAACATGTTGTGGCTATACTGGTTCGGAGCACTATTCCTAATGTTCTTCTCGGCCAAACATCTGCGCGGGGCGTATATCTTAGGAGGTATTTGCGGTGGATTATTGTACATGGCAGCCTTTAATATCTTCCCGTATTTCCGCCCGATGGTCGATTATTCATTCATGTTGGGGGCATCCGCTTCCGTGCTTGCCATCGTAGCTGCTACAGCGTACCGCGAACCTAACTACCCCATCCGGCTGTTCCTCTTTGGTACGATACGGTTGAAATATCTGGCACTGATTGTTATCGGTACAGATTTACTGTTCATTACATCCAGCAATGCGGGCGGACATATTGCCCACTTGGGTGGTGCATTGGCCGGACTCTGGTTTGCTGCCGGACTCAGTAAAGGAAAAGATATCACTGCCTGGATTAACAAAATTCTAGATGCTATCGTTTCACTATTCAGCTTCAAGCCCCGCAAACCGAAGATGAAAGTTCACTATGGTAACAGCCGTCAGAAAGACTATGACTACAACGCCCGCAAGAAATCTCAATCCGAAGAAATAGACCGTATCCTCGATAAACTGAAAAAATCAGGATATGAAAGCCTGACCACAGAAGAAAAGAAAAGTCTTTTCGATGCGAGCAAACGATAGTACAGAAAATGGGAATAAAGCATATTGGTAAATTCGTAGCCTATCTGATTTTAGCGGTTAATATTTTCTTTATAAGCTTGCTGCTTCTCACCGCTTACAGCCCGCACATCAAGCCGGTTGCTCACCCCGTAGAGTCCTGCTTCGGGCTGACATTTCCTATTTTCCTGGTGATAAACATCTGCTTTTTCATCTTTTGGCTTATTATCCAAAAGTATAAGTTTGCACTTTTTCCACTGGTAGCATTTCTTTTATGCTATTCACAAATACGGACTTATTTCCCGCTCAATTTCCACACAAGCAAATTACCCGAAAACAGTTTCAAGGTTTTGTCATATAACATCATGGGCTTCGACGGAGCCGTCAAAAAAGATGGCGAGAATCTCATTCTGAATTATCTGAAGAACAGCGGAGCAGATATCTTATGCCTGCAAGAATACCAAACGATAGAATCTCCCCGTTATCTCAGCCAGAAAGATGTGGAAAAGGCTTTAAAAGATTATCCCTATCATAACATCCAGATAGTGGGAAGAGGAAGTGGAAAAGGCCACACCAACCGGATAGCCTGCTACTCTAAATTCCCTATTCTTTCATCCCGTACACTGGACTATGCCAGTGAATACAATGGTTCAGTGGTTTATGAACTGAAAATGGGAGAAGATACCGTAATGCTCATCAACAATCATCTGGAATCTAACAAGCTGACTAAAGAAGACAAAGTAGTCTACGAAAGTATGCTCAAATCTCCTGAAACGGAAAAAGTTAAAAGCGGTGCACGCCTGCTCATCCGCAAGCTGGCAGAAGCATCCGCCATTCGTGCCCCACAAGCAGACAGTATCGCTCAGGAAATCGCAGCGTCACGATACCCTTATATCATTGTCTGCGGCGACTTTAACGATACTCCCATTTCCTATGCACACCGGGTCATTGAAAAAGGATTAAATGATGCTTTTACCAAGTCCGGCCGCGGGCTGGGTATCTCTTATAATCAAAATAAATTCTATTTCCGGATAGACAATATCCTGGCAAGCAAAAACCTTAAACCTTATAACTGTACGGTGGACCGTTCTATAAAAGAATCCGACCATTATCCAATCTGGTGTTATCTGAAGAAAAAAGATTGAAAACGAATCAATAATTAATACTTTATACCTAATACTTAAAACTTATGTTTAAGAAGTGTATTTTTATTTTAGCTACAAGTTGTATGATGTACTCCTGTACCACACAGACGGAAACTAATCCGTTCCTGACTGAGTTCCAAACCGAACATGGCGTACCGCCTTTCGATAAAATCAAACTGGAACATTATGAACCTGCCTTTCTGAAAGGCATTGAAGAGCAAAATGCAAATATCGATGCAATAGTGAACAACTCCGAAGCGCCAACCTTTGAAAATGTAATTGTTGCTCTTGACAATAGTTCCCCGATACTGGACCGGGTTAGCGCCATCTTTTATAACATGACGGAAGCAGAAACAACAGATGATCTGAAAGAATTATCTATTAAACTCGCCCCGACATTGTCCGAACATAGTGATAATATCTCACTAAATCAGGATCTTTTCAAGAAGGTTGATGCTGTATACCAACAGAAAGATGCATTGGGACTGACTACCGAACAACAACGCCTGCTGGAAGAAACCTACAAAGGTTTTGTCCGTTCCGGTGCAAACTTATCCCCTGAGAAACAGGCACGCTTGCGCGAAGTCAACAAAGAACTGTCTACATTAGGTATCAAATTCAGTGATAACGTGCTGAATGAGAACAACGCTTTCAAACTTTATATAGACAAGGAAGAAGATCTAGCCGGACTGCCCGACTGGTTCCGTCAAAGCGCCGCTGAAAAAGCAAAAGAAGACGGACAAGAAGGCAAATGGCTGTTCACATTGGGTAATGCCAGTCGTCTTCCATTCCTGCAATACTCTGAAAATCGTCCGTTACGCGAACAAATGTACAAGGCCTACATCAACCGCGGCAACAACAATGACAAGAACGACAACAAGAAGAATATTACAGACATCGTAAAACTACGTCTGGAAAAAGCACAATTACTGGGCTTCGACTGTTATTCTAATTTTGTTTTGGATAATACGATGGCTAAAAATTCCACAGCCGTTATGGACTTCTTAAACAACCTGTGGAGCTATTCATTGCCAAAAGCAAAAGCCGAAGCTGTTGAATTGCAGAAAATAATGGATAAAGAAGGCAAAGGTGAAAAACTGGAAGCGTGGGACTGGTGGTTCTATACAGAAAAACTCCGCAAAGAGAAATACAATCTGGAAGAAGACGAAATCAAACCTTACTTTAAGTTAGAAAATGTACGCGAAGGCGCTTTCGCTGTAGCTAATAAGCTTTATGGGATCACTTTAACGAAATTGGAAGGTATCCCCGTATACCACCCCGATGTAGAAGTATTCGAAGTGAAAGATGCAGATGGCTCACACTTGGGTGTTTTCTACGTAGATTATTTCCCCCGTCCGGGCAAGAGCGGCGGTGCATGGATGAGCAACTATCGCGAACAACAAGGTGCCATCCGCCCGTTGGTATGCAATGTATGCAGCTTCACACAGCCCGTAGGCGATATACCTTCATTGCTGACTATTGACGAAGTGGAAACACTGTTCCATGAATTTGGCCATGCCCTGCACGGATTGCTGACAAAATGCAACTATAAAGGTATTTCCGGCACAAACGTAGCACGCGACTTCGTTGAGTTACCTTCGCAAATCAATGAGCATTGGGCTACCGAACCTGAAGTATTGAAAATGTATGCCAAACATTATCAAACCGGTGAAACTATTCCCGACAGCCTTATTGAAAAGATTCTAAATCAGAAAACCTTCAACCAAGGTTTCATGACCACCGAATTACTGGCTGCTGCCATTCTGGATATGAATCTGCACAACCTGACAAATACCCAGAACCTGGACGTATTGGCATATGAGAAAGAGGCCATGGACAAACTGGGGCTTATTCCGGAGATAGCTCCACGCTATCGTACCACCTACTTCAACCATATCATTGGCGGTTATGCTGCCGGCTATTACAGCTATTTGTGGGCAAATGTATTGGACAACGATGCTTTCGAAGCTTTCAAGGAACACGGCATCTTTGACAAAAAGACAGCCGACCTCTTCCGGAATAACGTTTTGGAAAAGGGCAACAGCGAAGATCCGATGACTCTTTATAAGAACTTCCGCGGAACGGAGCCACAACTGGAACCGATGTTAAAAAATCGCGGAATGAAGTAAAAACATTCCTATACGGAGGGAGTTAATTCTTTATCATGTGCAAATATTTGAGTTCCTTTTACTTCCGAATGTGAAAAAAAAACTATATTTGCAGCCTTGTACGCAACAGAAATTAATTAAAAAAGTAATCATAATAAACTAAAAGTAACATGCAAAACAAAGGATTTGTAAAGGTTTTTGCGGTATTGCTCACACTGGTGTGTGTGTTCTATCTCTCCTTTTCTTTTGTGACTCGCCATTATACCAATAAGGCTAAAGAGTTTGCAAAAGGCGATGTGAAAGTAGAGCAGGACTACCTGGATTCTCTGGCTAATGAGAAAGTATTCTTCGGCAATTGGACACTGAAACAGTGCCGAGAGATGGAAATCAGTTTAGGTTTGGACTTAAAGGGTGGTATGAACGTCATCCTCGAAGTTTCCGTTCCCGATGTAATCAAAGCATTGGCGGACAACAAACCCGACGAAGCATTCAATCAAGCATTGGCAAATGCTGCCAAACAGGCTATTAGCAGCCAGGACGACGTCATTACGTTGTTTGTGAGAGAGTATCACAAAATTGCTCCGGACGCACGTCTTTCCGAGCTTTTCGCCACTCAACAGTTAAAAGACAAAGTTAATCAAAAGACCTCCGACGCGGAAGTAGAAAAAGTACTGCGCACGGAAGTAAAAGCCGCCGTTGACAACTCATACAACGTACTCCGTACTCGTATCGACCGTTTTGGTGTGGTTCAGCCCAACATCCAAAGTCTGGAAGACAAGATGGGACGTATCATGGTGGAGCTTCCGGGTATCAAGGAACCGGAACGTGTAAGAAAATTACTTCAAGGTTCCGCTAATCTGGAGTTTTGGGAAACATACAACGCAAAGGATGTTGCACCTTATCTGCAAGCAGCTGATAACAAACTGCGTAACATTTTAGCTAATGAAGCACCTGCTGACAGTGTAGCTGTTGACAGCACCGCTGCTCCGGTTGTAGCGCAAGCTACCAGCACCGCCGACAGTCTTGCCGCTGCATTGAAAGGTGAAAACAAAGCACAATCCGTCGATCTTGCACAAATCAAGAAAGAACATCCGTTGCTGGCTGTACTGCAGGTTAATTCCAGCGGACAAGGTCCTGTTGTAGCTTATGCTAATTACAAGGATACCGCCGACATCAACAAATATCTTTCCATGAAAGAAATTCAAGCCGAACTCCCGAAAGACCTTCGTCTGAAATGGGGTGTTTCCGCTTACGAATATGATCCGAAAGGACAAACTTTCGAACTTTACGCTATCCGCTCAACCGAACGTAACGGACGCGCTCCGCTGGAAGGTGATGTTGTTGTAAGCGCTAAAGATGAATACGATCAGTTTGGTAAACCTGCCGTTAGTATGTCAATGAATACAGACGGTTCACGCCGCTGGGCACAGTTGACTAAACAAAACATTGGTAAGAGCATCGCTATCGTATTGGACGGCTATGTATATTCTGCACCGAATGTAAATACTGAAATTACAGGTGGTAACTCACAAATCACGGGTCACTTTACTCCCGAACAGGCAAAGGACTTAGCAAACGTACTGAAATCCGGTAAGATGCCGGCTCCCGCACGTATCGTTCAGGAAGATATCGTAGGTCCGTCTTTGGGACAGGCTTCTATCAACGCCGGTGTATTCTCATTCATCGTAGCATTGATACTATTGATGATTTATATGTGCTCCATGTACGGTTTCATTCCGGGTATGGTTGCCAACGGCGCATTGGTACTGAACATGTTCTTTACAATGGGTATCCTTTCATCCTTCCAGGCGGCCCTGACAATGTCCGGTATTGCCGGTATGGTGTTAGCTCTGGGTATGGCTGTGGATGCGAACGTGTTGATCTATGAACGTACAAAAGAAGAGTTACGCGCAGGTAAGGGTGTGAAAAAAGCCCTCGCAGACGGTTATTCTAATGCATTCTCCGCTATCTTCGACTCAAATTTAACGTCTATCATCACGGGTGTTATCCTGTTTAACTTCGGTACAGGTCCTATCCGTGGTTTTGCCACGACCTTGATTATTGGTATCTTGATTTCATTCTTTACCGCTGTGTTCATGACACGTCTGGTATATGAATACTTCATGAATAAAGATAAATGGCTGAACCTGACTTTCTCTTCCAAGATTTCTAAGAACCTGATGACGAATGTACATTTCGACTTCATGGGTAGAAATAAGCAATGGTTTACAATTACAGGCATTATCCTTGTTATCTGTATCGGTTCATTGTTCGTACGTGGCTTGAGCCAGAGTATCGACTTCACCGGTGGACGCAACTTCAAGGTACAGTTTGAAAACGCCGTAGAACCGGAACAAGTACGTGAGTTAATCGCCAGCAAGTTCGGCGATTCTAATGTAAGTGTAATTGCTATCGGTACCGATAAGAAGACTGTACGTATCAGTACAAACTACCGTATCGAAGAAGAAGGTAACAATGTCGATTCAGAAATCGAAGCATATCTGTATGAAACGCTGAAACCGGTATTGACGCAGAACATCACGCTGGAGACATTCATCGACCGTGAAAATCACACAGGTGGCAGTATCGTCAGCTCACAGAAAGTAGGTCCGAGTATCGCAGATGATATCAAGACTTCGGCCATGTGGTCTGTAGTTCTCGCTCTTATCGCCATCGGTCTCTACATCTTGATCCGTTTCCGCAACATTGCATATAGTGTGGGTTCCGTAGCTGCACTGACCAGTGATACATTAATGATTCTTGGCGCTTATTCATTGTGCTGGGGTTGGATGCCGTTCTCTCTTGAAATTGACCAGACATTTATCGGTGCTATCCTTACGGCTATCGGTTACTCTATCAATGACAAAGTGGTAATCTTCGACCGTGTGCGTGAATTCTTCGGCCTGTACCCGAAACGTGACAGAAAGCAATTGTTCAATGATTCGTTGAATACGACTCTGGCACGTACTATAAATACTTCATTGAGTACATTAATCGTGCTGCTGTGTATCTTCATCCTTGGTGGTGATTCTATTCGCAGTTTCGCATTTGCAATGATTCTCGGTGTTGTAATCGGTACATTATCTTCTCTGTTCATTGCATCTCCTATCGCATATATGATGATGAAGAACAAAAAGATTGTTGAGCCTGCTGTTGAAGTAGCTAAATAAGAACTATATAGTAACAAAACAAAAAGGGAAGCCGAATAAATGGCTTCCCTTTTTTGTTTTGTAGTCCCGAGGGGAATCGAACCCCTATCTAAAGTTTAGGAAACTTCTATTCTATCCGTTGAACTACAGGACCAAAAACATTTGCGGTTGCAAAGATAAAGCATTCTCCCGATTTAACAAAGGCGAACGAATCTTTTATCGAGAAGTTAAAGAAATACAGCCTACACAAGATTTTATCAAAGTGTCAACCTAAATCAGCTACAAACAGTAGTATATTGGCGATCCAATCTTACATTTAGTCAACAGTCAGGCAACCAAAAATAAATGATAATATGCAACTTTTATTCGTTCAAGTCAGACACATAGTCAGAGTTTTGCTCACTCCAAATATCAAAAAACACTCATTTATCAATTCTTTTAGTACACAATCACAGATTAACTCGAAAAGATTTTGCCAAGTCGCATAACTTTCCGACATTTGCAAACGCATCTTTAAAAGCGTAGTACTTTTTGTAAGTACCCCAACCAACATAAGAACAGATTTTAAGTGATCCTATAAATTAATCATAGTAATACGAAATTATGGCAAACGACATGATGGTAAAAGAACTGGATCAAGTGGTAGTCCGCTTTTCCGGAGACTCCGGCGATGGTATGCAGCTCGCCGGCAACATCTTTTCAACAGTATCGGCTACGGTGGGAAATGACATCAGTACTTTCCCCGACTATCCCGCAGATATCCGCGCCCCGCAAGGTTCTCTGACCGGCGTATCAGGTTTCCAGGTACACATCGGCGCCAGCAAAGTATTCACCCCGGGTGATAAATGCGACGTATTGGTAGCTATGAACGCTGCCGCATTGAAAACACAGTATAAGTTTGCTAAGTCTACTGCTTGTATCATCATCGACACAGACTGTTTCCAGGCTTCCGATTTACAGAAAGCCGCTTTCAAGACTGACAATCCTATCGAAGAAATGGGTATCAAGCAAGACGTGATTGCTGCTCCTATCTCTCAAATGGTGAAAGATTGCCTGGCAGAAACAGGTATGGACAACAAAGCAATGCTGAAATGCCGCAACATGTTCGCTCTCGGTTTGGTATGCTGGTTGTTCAATCGTGACCTGAAGATTGCAGAAGATTTCCTTAGAGAGAAATTCGCAAAAAAGCCGGAAATAGCAGAAGCCAACATCAAGGTGATTCACGCCGGCTACGACTATGGTCACAATACACATGCTTCTGTAGCGCATACTTATAAGATAGAAAGTAAGATAAAAACACCCGGAATATACATGGATATCATGGGTAACAAAGCTACAGCCTACGGTTTCATTGCTGCTGCTGAAAAAGCAGGTCTGAAGTTGTTCCTGGGTTCTTATCCCATCACTCCTGCTACGGACGTATTACATGAACTTTCCAAACATAAATCTTTAGGTGTCATTACCGTTCAATGCGAAGATGAGATTTCCGGCTGTGCTACAGCTATCGGTGCATCTTTTGCAGGTGCATTGGCTGTAACTACCACTTCCGGTCCGGGTGTCTGCCTGAAATCAGAGGCTATGAACCTGGCAGTGATTACAGAACTTCCTCTGGTTGTTCTGAACGTACAGCGCGGTGGCCCTTCCACAGGTTTGCCGACTAAATCGGAACAAACTGACTTATTGCAGGCTTTGTTTGGCCGTAACGGCGAAAGCCCGATGCCGGTTATTGCCGCCACCTCACCGACAAACTGCTTCGATGCAGCCTATGCAGCTTGTAAAATGGCTTTGGAGCACATGACCCCTGTGGTTCTGTTGACAGACGGTTTCGTAGCCAACGGTTCCGGTTCATGGAAACTGCCGAATCTGGATACATATCCTGAAATCAAACCTCAGTATGTTACTCCTGAGATGAAGGATAACTATACTCCTTATAAACGCAACCCTGAGAACCAGGTACGTTACTGGGCCATTCCGGGACAAGAAGGCTATACTCATATCCTCGGTGGTCTGGAAAAAGACAGCAACACTGGTGCGATCTCTACCGATCCTGAAAACCACAATCTGATGTGCCACCTGCGTGCAGAAAAAGTTGCAAAGATTGCTGTGCCCGATGTAGAAGTACAAGGCTGTGCAGATGATGCAGACCTGCTGATTGTAGGTTTTGGCGGTACTTACGGACACTTGTATTCTGCTATGGAAGAGATGAACAAAGCCGGACAAAAAGTAGCCTTAGCTCACTTCTCTTATATCAACCCACTGCCTAAAAATACGGCTGAGGTATTGAAGAAATATAAGAAAGTGGTAGTTGCCGAACAAAATCTGGGACAATTTGCCGGTTATCTCCGCATGAAGGTAGATAATTTCACTCCGTATCAATTTAA
>NZ_EQ973490.1:1779614-1780929 GCF_000158035.1 Bacteroides cellulosilyticus DSM 14838 | reverse complement strand
TGAAGTCAAGGGACAGCCGTTCGTAGTAAGCGAATTGGTGGCTGCCTTCACCGAGATACTGAAGAAGTGACAAGCTACAGGCTACGAGTAACAAGTACTGCCCTGAACAGACTTGTAACTTGTAGCTCGTAACTCGTAGCTACTAAAAAACTTATCAACTTAAAACTTAAGAACATCATGAGCGAATATACAGCTAAAGATTTCAAAAAAGGACAACCTCGTTGGTGTCCGGGTTGCGGTGACCACTTCTTCTTGAACTCACTGCACAAAGCGTTGGCAGAAATCGGTGTTAAGCCTTGGGAAACTGCCGTTATTTCGGGTATCGGTTGCTCTAGCCGTCTACCTTATTATATGAATACGTATGCGATGCAGACTATCCACGGACGTGCTGCCGCCATCTCTACCGGATGTAAAGTAACCAATCCTAACCTGAGCGTTTGGCAGGTTTCAGGTGACGGTGACGGTCTGGCTATCGGTGGTAACCACTTTATCCATGCTATCCGTCGCAATATAGATATCAACATTCTGTTGCTGAACAACCGCATCTACGGTTTGACAAAAGGACAATATTCTCCGACGTCTCCCCGTGGCTTCGTCAGCAAATCCTCTCCTTATGGCACGGTAGAAGATCCGTTCCACCCAGCTGAACTCTGCTTCGGTGCACGTGGACGTTTCTTTGCACGTTGTGTAGCTACAGATGGTCCTGGCACAGGAGAAGTTCTGAAGGCTGCCGCTAACCATAAAGGAGCCGCTGTGTGTGAGATTCTGCAACACTGCGTTATCTTCAATGACGGCACCTACGACTCTGTATACAATAAGGACGGACGTGCCAAGAATGCTATCTATCTGGAACACGGTAAGCCGATGCTTTTCGGTGAGAACAAAGAGTTTGGATTGATGCAGGAAGGCTTCGGACTGAAAGTTGTGAAGTTGGGCGAGAACGGTATCACAGAAAAGGATATCCTCGTTCATGATGCACACTGCATGGATAATACATTGCAACTGAAATTGGCTCTGATGGAAGGTCCTGACTTCCCGGTTGCTCTCGGTGTGATCCGCGATGTAGAAGCTCCGACTTATGACGATGCTGTAATGGAACAGATTGAAGAAGTATCAGCAAAGAAGAAGTATCACAACTTCAAAGAACTGCTGATGACAAATGATATTTGGGAAGTGAAGTAAGCAAATACAATATTCTTTTTCAGTAAAAGCCTCATTACCGCTGCTATTATATAGTACGGTAATGAGGCTTTTTGCGAAGGACGAATCTGCTTATTAGAGGGATTAATTCATTACTATAAGGTTATGAATATTA
>NZ_EQ973490.1:1742787-1779364 GCF_000158035.1 Bacteroides cellulosilyticus DSM 14838 | reverse complement strand
AAGCAGTACTGACATTGAACTGCGACGAACCGGAAGTGAAAGAGATGTTAGCCAACATCAATACCTCCGAACTGAAAATGCTGATCGGCAACAACAGAATTATCGTAATAGATGAGGCACAACGTGTATCAGAAATAGGTTTAACCTTAAAACGCATTACAGACAATTTCACCAACGTGCAGCTTCTCGTCACCGGTTCTTCATCGTTTGAATTACAAAGTAATCTGAGCGAACCTCTCACAGGACGAAAATATGAATATCACCTCTATCCCATCTCTACGGCAGAATTATATGACAGCCAAGGTTTATTGCCAGTTAAACAAATGTTTGAATCCCGGCTTATATACGGTTCTTATCCGGACATTATCAATCATACTGATGAGGCTAAAGAATTATTAATGAACATAGCCAACAGCTACCTGTATAAAGACCTGTTGGCAATGAACGAGATACGCCGCCCCATACTGCTGGAAAAGTTACTTATCGCCCTTGCCCTGCAAGTAGGCAGTGAAGTATCCTATAACGAAGTAGCGTAAACCATCGGGACCGACAACAAAACCGTAGAAAAATACATCAACTTATTAGAGAAATGCTATGTCATTTTCCGCCTGAATGCTTTCAACCGTAACTTACGAACAGAACTCAAAAAGAGCAAGAAAATATATTTTTATGATAATGGTATCCGCAATGCCGTCATCCAGAATTTTGCACCGCTATCTCTCCGCCAAGACACAGGCGCTTTATGGGAGAATTTCTTCATCAGCGAACGCATCAAAGCAAATCATTACAACGGGAATTATGCAAAAAGCTTCTTCTGGAGAACCACTCAACAACAAGAAATAGACTATATAGAAGAAGCAGACGGCAACTTCACCGCTTTTGAAATGAAGTGGAATCCTAATAAACGTCCAATCACCTTTCCATCTCCTTTCTTGAATAATTATCCGGTAAAAGAGACTGTAGTCATCACGCCAGAGAATTATCTGGAATGGGTTATGTAAGTACAGAGTCATTACCTTGAATAAAATAAGGGAAAAGAGGTATAGTAGACACCTCTTCAGTTATAGAACAAAAAGATAAGTCAATACAGCACAGTTCCATTAAAGGGAACGAGCGTTTCCACAAGAGAAAACCGGAGTTCCCATTAGGAGAGAACAAGAAACAACAGAACTGACTGACATTATCGGAACTTCAATTTGATCCCTGCAATTCCAGAAGGAGTATTAGAATAACTGCGCTTTCTAAGTTTTCCTGTCCTTTCCCTTTGATAATAAAAGAATTAGTGTATATCTGCATCAGGCATACATTAACCTTTAGTATCACTGTACTATGGGTAGAAGATTAATCTTTGACCGGTTTTCCCAGCAAGCTCTCCAGACCTTTCACCGGTATCGTGCCGTAATGTTCAGTCCCACCTGTAGAATAACAATTAAAAAGAACGTGATCCGGCTTGTCTGTAAAAAAAACAGACAGGCCCGGTCACGCTCATATACGACAAGAGAATATCAATCCTCCGGATTAGCCTCTTCGTTCTCCGCCGGCAACGGCAAAGAAACAGTAAATTCGCTATATTTCCCTTCTATACTCTCCACACTGACATACCCTCCATGCTCCCGGGCTACATTCATCACATAGTTCAGTCCCAAACCGAAACCGGATACTTTCTTCTTCTCATCCTCATTCCGGGTAATGACGCGTTCAAACTTATCAAATACAATCCGTTGAGCCGCAAGCGGAATACCGATTCCATTATCCCGCACCCTGATCTGAATATACTGTCCGGAAAGGCAGGAAGTAATCTGTATATCTATTGTATCCTTAGAATATTTCACAGCATTATCTATCAGGTTACTTAAAGCCTCTTTCAGATACTCCTCATCAGCATAAGCTCCCTCTGCCTGCAAATCAACCTGAAATGTGATAGGCTTTTCTGCCTTAGCCGTAAACGTGCGTACCAACTCATCCACCATAGGACGGAGTTGAATCCAATTCTTATCCAACAGTAATTGTCCATGTTCCAGTTTAGAGATAGTCAGTACTTTATTGGCCAGTGCAAGCAAATGTTGAGCTTCCGCCTCCAGAATATCGAAGTGTTTTTCTTTCTTCTCAGGCTTACTATCTACCTTTCCACTACGAAGCACTTTAAGCCCAATCAGGATGGAACTGATCGGATTCTTCATGTCGTGAACCATAGCAGAAGAGAAATCTTCACGCATTCGTGCCAACTCATCCTGCCGGCGGATAATATCCACCTGCTTACGTATGGCAAATAATAGAAGTCCCAAAGCCACTATCGTTCCGAAGAACATATAAAGCAGTTTGCCGATGAACCCGGCACGAAGATTCTGGATATAAGCATGTACTCCCTGAGCGTCATTCACAGGACATACAAAGGTATAGTGTTGCTCCAACAGTTTCCGATAATCAGAAAAATATCGTAAATCCTGTTTCAATACGATAGAATCACCGTGTAAAGGTACCGTATCCAGGCGAAACTTGATCCGCTTCAAATCCACTTCATCCAGTTCATTACGGAAAAAAGCAGCCAGATCCTTAGTTTGTCCGGCCTCAAATGCATCCGTCGCACGGCCGTAAGCTTCGTGGATATTACGTATCACTTGCTGCCGGTTCAGTCCGAAACTTCGTCCTACCCAATTTCCAAGCAAGTACAGGACAGCTGCTGTTGCAGTTATTGTAAGAAGTATATAATACGACTTTTTCATCAAGCATTCTATATTTCAGGCAAATATAGATAAACTTTTCTTTCCACCTTAACATAAAGATAACATTCTGATAACCTAAATTAATTTCATACTCTTGTTATCTTTGCAGCGTAGAAATCAGTAAAAAGGAATTATGGAAAAGAAAGAAGCAAATAAGGAACCATTCAACCGCCCGGATGGAGTGGAAGTGAAACTCACAGCAAAGTCTATCAACATAAGAGGATTTCTGTTTTTCTTCATTCTGTTCCTGATAGGTAGCTATCTGTTTGTTTATGTATGGGATGAACCTTCATCCTATAGTGCCGGTCGTTTATTGGGTACCTCTGTAAAAGGAATCAGCAGTCCCCAAGTTATGCTTTGCATATTTTTACTCCTCGTGTTTTATATACTAATCCAGGCAGGGATTCTTTACTGTTTTAGCGGAAAGGATAAAAAGCTCCTACACTGGCATTTTGACTGGACTGGAGTAGGATTTTCTCTGACTCGTCCTATTCCATTGAAGTTCTATCGGGTATCCTTATTATTACCGGGCATCTTATTGGGAGTGATGCCTGCAATCCATGGATTCTGTACAGGAGAGGCCAATATATTCTTTCTGGGATTATTCGGTATTCTGGGTGGTACGGGAGATTTTCTTTTTTGGTACAGCCTTCGTGCCTTTGATGACGAAGACCTGCTACTGGCCGGTAAAAAAGCCTTTCAGGCCACTATTATAAAGCGCAATTACGGAAAGAATGACTAAAGATTCCAAATCACCATTGTAATAAAGATCATCTCCATACCTTCTGCAACCAAACCATTAGGAAGCATTCCTAAACAAACAGGCAATCATCTGTCTTTACCCTAGATCTTTTTGCATTCTACACTAAGCCTTATTGGGTATTAACCTTGATCAAGCGGCCGGTTAACCTTGGTTGACGAGCCTATTAATCAAGGTTAATCGGCCGGTTAACCAAGGTCAACACCTGATTATTCCTAAGCTAAATGAGATATTTCACTGATTATAAACAGAATAACAGCTGATGTAAAACAAATGAATGCCCCATTCCGTTAAGGGCTGATTATGGACCAAAACCAGGACGAGACACACAGTGAGAGTAACCCACTTACCCTCACACAGGATTTTTTACTACCACCACACTTAACATCCTAATTATTATTGATCTATCCCCAAAGTGAGGGTAGTGAGGGTAGATTGGGGAAACTTTTTATTGGTATCTATTCCTTTTCGCCGAATGCCAAATCTCCTGCATCTCCCAGTCCCGGAACAATATACGAATGCTCATTTATCTCCGGATCAATGGCTGCACACCAGATTGTAGTCTTGTCTTCGGGGAGTGTTTCAGCAATGTGTTCCACAGCCTGACGGCTGGCAATGATAGAAGCGACATGTATCTCCGCCGGATGCCCCTTCGTCAGCATAGCCTGGTAACTCAACTCCATACTGCTACCGGTTGCTAACATTGGGTCTGTAATAATCAGCGTCTTTCCGTCGATGCGCGGTGAAGCAATATATTCAATATGAATATCAAACTTCAGCGTATCCTTATATTTCCGGTAAGCGGAAACGAAAGCATTTTCCGCACCGTCAAAGTAGCTCAGAAAGCCCTGATGGAAAGGCAACCCGGCACGCAAAATGGTGCTTAATACCAATTGGTTATCCGGAGTCTGCACGGGTGCTATCCCCAGCGGAGTCTGGATATTCTTCTGAGAATAAGCAAAGTCCTTACTCATTTCATAGGCCATAATTTCCCCGATGCGTTCAATGTTTCGGCGGAAGCGAAGGCGGTCGCTTTGTACTTGTACATCCCGGATCTCGGCAACATACTGGTTCAGGATGGAGTTTGTCTCGGCAAAATTGATAATTTTCATGATGTGATTTGAATTAATATGCGCAAAGTAAACGATTTCTTGTGCAATTTGCAACATTCAGTTTGCAGATATTGTTATGGAGTTATAAAAGACTTCTCATTAAAGAAAAATTTCTCTAATCAGGTGATTGTTTCGAAAGAAAATACTACTTTTGTACGCGAAAAACAAGGGACTGTTCGGAATATGGCTTAATTCATACCGGTTTCCTTCCCCCCTTGAGATAGATAAAGGTAAAAAGAATTAGCAAGAGATAAATAAACCAAATACCAAAATTTTAAATCATTAAAAGAAATGGCAAATTTAGATTTAAGCAAGTACGGTATCAAAGACGTGAAGGAAATCATCCACAACCCGTCTTATGATGTACTGTTCGCAGAAGAAACCAAACCAAGTTTGGAAGGTTTTGAAAAAGGTCAGGTAACTGAACTGGGTGCTGTAAACGTAATGACAGGTATCTATACCGGTCGTTCTCCTAAAGATAAATTCTTCGTTATGAATGAAGCCAGCAAAGATTCTGTATGGTGGACTTCAGACGAATACAAAAACGACAACAAACCTTGCTCTGAAGAAGCTTGGGCTGACCTGAAGGCTAAAGCTGTAAAAGAATTGAGCGGCAAACGTCTGTTCGTTGTTGATACATTCTGTGGTGCTAACGAAAGTACTCGTATGAAAGTACGTTTCATCATGGAAGTAGCATGGCAGGCTCACTTCGTAACTAACATGTTCATCCGCCCGACTGCTGAAGAACTCGCTAACTACGGAGAACCCGATTTCGTATCTTTCAACGCTTCTAAAGCAAAAGTTGACAACTACAAGGAACTGGGTCTGAACTCTGAAACAGCTACTGTATTCAACTTGAAGACTAACGAACAAGTTATCTTGAATACTTGGTACGGTGGTGAAATGAAGAAGGGTATGTTCTCTATCATGAACTACAAGAACCCGCTTCGTGGCATCGCTTCTATGCACTGTTCAGCCAACACCAACATGGAAGGTACTGACTCTGCTATCTTCTTTGGTCTGTCTGGTACAGGTAAGACTACCTTGTCTACTGACCCGAAACGTCTGCTGATCGGTGATGACGAACACGGATGGGATGACGAAGGTGTATTCAACTACGAAGGTGGTTGCTATGCTAAGGTTATCAACTTGGACAAAGACAGCGAACCCGATATCTACAACGCTATCAAACGTGACGCTTTGTTGGAAAACGTAACTGTTGCTGCTGATGGTAAGATTGACTTCACTGACAAGAGCGTTACAGAAAACACTCGTGTTTCTTATCCTATCTATCACATCAATAACATCGTTAAACCGGTATCTAAAGGTCCTCACGCTCACCAGGTAATCTTCCTGTCAGCTGATGCCTTCGGTGTATTGCCTCCGGTATCTATCCTGAACCCGGAACAAGCTCAGTACTACTTCCTGTCTGGTTTCACCGCTAAGTTGGCTGGTACAGAACGTGGTATCACTGAACCGACTCCGACATTCTCTGCTTGCTTCGGCGCTGCTTTCTTGTCATTGCACCCGACTAAATATGCAGAAGAACTGGTTAAGAAGATGAATAAGGTAGGTGCTAAGGCATACTTGGTAAACACTGGCTGGAACGGTAGCGGCAAGCGTATCTCTATCAAAGATACTCGTGGTATCATCGACGCTATCCTTGACGGTTCTATCGACAAGGCTCCTACTAAGGTTATTCCTTTCTTTGACTTCGTTGTTCCGACTGAATTGCCGAACGTTGATCCGAAGATCCTTGATCCTCGCGACACTTACGAATGTGCTTGCAAGTGGGAAGAAAAAGCAAAAGACCTGGCTGGCCGTTTCATCAAGAACTTTGCTAAGTTCACTGGTAACGAAGCTGGTAAAGCACTGGTTGCTGCTGGTCCGAAGCTCTAATCTGAATAAAACCAGTTTAGATATATATGCGAAAGCGGCTCTTGATATCAAGAGCCGCTTTTCTTGTTTTTATCTGTTTCGTTTGTTCTTCCTAATTATTTTCCTACTTTTGCGCTATACGTAATACCTAAGAATATGACTTATCTGGATACGGACAGGCAAACGCAGGCAGATTTGAGCATTACAGAAGGAATATATGACGAATATCCCCTCTACTCTTTATTCTCCGGAACGGAGACTAAAAACGGAAAACGCATGATGCTCGATTGGATTACCTCTCCCCTGAACGATATATCTGCCATACGAAAAAGACAAGAAGCGATAGCCTGGAAAGAGTTACCCGAACTTCCTTTGGATGAAGAAGAGCTCGACTTTATCGAATATTATCTGGAATATCGTGATCAGATCAGAAGACCTAATATTTTAGTGTCGCTGACTTCAGCATTCGACCGTTTATTAAGACACGACGCTCAACGCTATATCATCAGACGAGGTGTAACCTTAATTATCCTGTTATTGAACCGATTGGATACATTGCGAAAAAACACCTTGGAAAATGCCCCTTTACTATTGAAAGAATTAGCACAAAGCATTCAGGACACTATACATGGCAGCGAACTGAAAGAAGTTATCGGCCTCTATAAAGATAAAGAGAAATCTCCCTCCAACTATACCATCGACAAATACGATTACCAGTTTCGTTGTATCCATTTTGAACTGATCAGAGGGTTACTTTCTCAAATTTATATGCTGGACGTATGCCGCACAGCACAGCATGTAGCAATCAACAGAGATTTCTGTTGCTGTCCGGAAATGACAGATACGATGGATTTATCTATTACTGGCTTTGTACACCCGTTCACCAAAGAGGGACGAAGTAACGACTGGAAGATGTCAAACGGCAATATATGCATTCTTACAGGCTCCAATATGGCCGGTAAATCAACAACCCTCAAAGCCATCACAATCGCTGTATGGCTGGCGCACTGCGGATTACCGGTTCCAGCCCGTTCAATGATCTGTCCTGTTTTTGATGGAATCTATACTTCAATCAACCTCCCGGACTCCCTGCGCGATGGCAGAAGTCATTTTATGGCGGAAATTCTACGAATCAAAGAAGTTCTTCAAAAAGCGACATCCGGTAAGCGATGTCTGATAATACTGGATGAAATGTTTCGCGGAACAAACGCACAGGATGCCTTTGAAGCTTCTGTCGCAGTAAACGAATTACTCAGAAAGTATTTGCATTGCTCATTCCTTATATCGACCCACATTCTGGAATATGCCAAACATTTTGAGAAAGACAGTGCATGTTCTTTCTATTATATGGATTCAAGAATTCAGAACGATCAATTTATATGTCCTTATCAACTGATTGAAGGCATATCCGAAGCACAGGTTGGATACTGGTTGGTAAGAAAAGAATTGGAATCACTTCATTACTAAATCTTTTTTGTTAGCTTTGCGAAAACCAATATTAAACAAAGCAATATGAAAAGTATCAAATTGATGTTAGCAGGTGCCAGCCTGTTGCTGTGCTGCGGATGTGGCATGCAAGTAAAAGAGAGTACAACTGTGACTGAGAAAGCAAGCAATGAAAATGCAGTAATTGAGAATATGATGTCACGCCGCAGTATTCGTAAATACAAGCCGCAAGCAGTGAACCGCGATACTATGCAGATTATACTGAACTGCGGTATCAATGCCCCCAACGGTCAGAACAAGCAGTCCTGGGCAATCCGGGTAGTGGATAATCCGGATTTTATCAATGGTATCACCGAAGTTTACAAGAAACAGAATCCGAAAGCTGCCGAAGATCCTAACTTCAAGAATATGTTCCGCAATGCTCCTACAATAGTATTTATCGCCAATGACAAGTCTTATGATCTGTCACAGATAGACTGTGGTTTATTGGGTGAGAACATGATTCTCTCAGCTTGGTCTATGGGTATAGGTTCCTGTTGTTTAGGAGGACCGACACGATTTATAAACTCCACACCGGATGCAGCAGAATATTTGAAGAGACTCGATATTCCGGAAGGATATGAGTTGCTCTATTGCATCGCATTCGGTTATCCGGATGAAACTCCGGCAGCTAAACCGAGAAATGCGGAGAAGATTAAATTCATAGATTAAAGATTTTTTGAAGATTCTGCATTGTCATCTCCATTTGCATAAGATTATTTACTACATTTGTAGGATAATCACTTGAAATGTATGAAAATAGCAGATACACATAGCTTATTTATAGCTCTTATCTGGATGATATTATTCTCATCGTGCTCTGATGAGAATAATACTCCTGATATCAATGGAAAAGAAATCTGGATAGGCCTACAAATCGGGCCTTCTCTGGAATATGATTCACAACCTTTAAGCAGAGCTACAGTTCAGGAAACCGGAATTTATGCAGTGAATGTTTTCTGGAAAAAGGGTTCTACCTTTCAGCCTTATGCAACCGGACTTTTTGAAGATATTTCAGATATAAGCATCGGACTGATTGAAGGATATATTTATCGGTTCGACTGCACCTTCCTGAAAAAGAATGAACTTCCTTATAACAACAATGGATATTTCGGACTCCCATTTTCTATCACAACAGATAAACGGGTAGATGCCGCTGTCACCAATAAGCTGGTTATTTCCATCAATCCTCTAAACGAAAACCAGAATTTCCACCAACACATTTATAAAGGAGCGATGCACCTGGAAGCCAATGAGATCAGTGAACGTCCTACGGACACACATCGCTTTTATGGCAGCGCAACACTTGACTTGATCAATGCCGATCCCGTAACCGAAGGTAATCGTCCGGTAAAGTTTGTTTCTATTGAACTGAAAAGAGCATATTATACTCTGCGATTTGCAGCTGAGAACTTGTCTATAGGAGATTCCATCAAAGTAGAAACCAGCAATGCCAAAGCATTTCTCATAGAATGTACCGATGCCACTACTTCCCTTTCCATGTCGGAAGAGAGGCTATTTTCTCTACAAAATGTCGCCAACATCGGAAACGGCAATATCAACGCCACAGAAAATCTACCAATCAACGTCTATTACCGCCCAAAGAACGCTGAAGAATGGACCAGCATTATCTCAAACCAATCCATTACTATTCAACGAAATAAAAAGAATCTGATAAAGATTATAAATATAGATAAGCATTACGATGAAAATACTTCTATCTCATTTGAAGGAGATAACACCGATTTGGACCCCACAGAAGAAGAACATCAAAACATTGGATAATCAAACAAACAGATATATGAAAACAAAACATTTAATTTTAGCGGGATTAGTCGTCCTGAGTCAGATTCTGCAATCTTGCCTTAAAGGAGAAGATGTTTATAAAGAGAAAGAGCCTACTTACACTGAGCTGGACCTTAATATAGGTGGCGAGTGTTCCCTCACAGAAAAACCAATGAGCCGTGCCGATGCTTCGAAAGAGATTTTCGGTATAAATGTAGCCATGCTCATACAGAATCCCAACGGGTCAGTCACTCAAAAGCCTTATGCTTATGGCATCTTTGACAATATCAAAGCCGGGAATCTGAAGTTGAATGTCCTCGACGGATATCAATACCGCATCTCGTGTACGATGATAAAAGAAGGAAAGGACTCTTTATTGACTAAAGATGGGACACTTTATCCACTGACACTCAGCAAAGGAAACGATCCAAAGTTAGGTACAATCACGAATAAATTCATTACAGCCGAACGACCGGATGGCACACAAGAATATCTTTTCGATCTTGAAAACTCCAAAATAGGAACCAAGGGACAGAGCAATTATACCCGTCCTTTTATTCAAAGATACCATGGTATCATCGACAAATTGACCGTAGCACCCGACCAGACAAATACACTGGAAGTTTATCGCCGGTACTTCGGTGTACAATTCAAACAGAACGGATTACAAGCTGATTGCAAACTGGAAATCCAAATAGATGGTGCACCGACTGTATGGTTGACTCCTGATAAGAAAGAATCACCCGAGCTTATGGTTTCCATGAGAACCTTGACGACTCCTGTTGAAACAGGAAAGATTCTGACTGATAACGCCCGTGTTAAAGTCACCGTGCACCGGACAGGAAAAGAAGCCGAAGATATCTTGAACTATAACATCAACTTCAAGAGAAATTATATGCATACGATTGTCATTTCCGATATCGATCATTTTGGTACAGGAAGCAATGTCAGCATCCATGTAGAAGAAACCGAACTGGAAAACAGTGCCCAGGAAGATTTACCCTGGCAAGGAGGAAACTAAAATAAAAAAGTAAAGGTGGGCTTTCAAATCGAATGCCCACCTTTACTTTTTTCGTTAGATTTGATGAGTTTAACTCATCTCCACTATTCTTTAATTCTTATTCGCACGTTTACGTTCTATCTCGTCCAGAATCACTTTACGCATACGCATTGCCTTCGGTGTAACCTCTACGTACTCATCTTCCTTGATATATTCCAAAGCCTCTTCCAAAGAGAACTGTACAGGCGGAATCAGACGAACTTTATCATCCGAACCGGAAGCACGCATATTCGTCAACTTCTTGGATTTCGTAACATTAATCACGAGGTCGTTATCATGGGAGTGTTCACCTACCACCTGTCCGGCATACACGTCCTCCTGTGGGAAAATAAAGAACTTACCACGATCCTGCAATTTATCAATGGCATAAGCAAAAGCTGTTCCCGTTTCCATTGCAATCATAGAGCCGTTGGTACGACGTTCGATTTCACCTTTATGCGGTTGGTATTCTTTGAAACGGTGTGCCATGATAGCTTCACCGGCAGAAGCAGTCAGTACATTCGTACGCAAACCGATGATACCACGCGAAGGCATATTGAATTCTAGGTTTACGCGTTCGCCTGCACTCTCCATCTTCACCATCTCACCCTTACGACGGGTTACCATATCAATTATCTTGCTGGAATATTCTTCGGGAACATTTACTGTCAGTTCTTCAATCGGCTCACACTTCACACCGTCAATCTCCTTGAAGATAACCTGTGGCTGACCAACCTGAAGCTCATAACCTTCGCGACGCATGGTTTCAATCAATACAGAAAGATGAAGTACACCACGACCGGAAACTACCCATTTACCATCTTCTTCACTTTTACGTACGCGTAAGGCAAGGTTCTTATCCAATTCCTTCATCAAACGGTCATGGATATGACGAGAAGTCACAAACTTACCATCACGACCGAAGAAAGGAGAATCATTAATGGCGAACAACATACTCATAGTCGGTTCGTCAATAGCGATAGGCGGCAATGCTTCCGGATTTTCAAAGTCACAGATCGTATCACCGATTTCAAAGCCTTCGATACCTACCAACGCACAAATGTCACCGGAAGAAACTTCCGATACCTTCGCGCGTCCCATACCTTCAAATGTATGCAGTTCCTTGATTTTTGATTTCACAAAACTTCCGTCGCGCTTAGCCAAAGATACATTCATCCCCTCTCTAAGAGTACCACGATGTACACGACCTACGGCAATACGTCCGGTATAAGAAGAATAATCCAAAGAAGTCACCAACATCTGCGGAGTACCTTCCAACTGCGTGGGAGCCGGTATATTCTCTACAATACAGTCCAGTAATGCGAAGATATTATCAGTAGGAGTCTTCCAGTCCGTACTCATCCAGTTGTTCTTCGCAGAACCATAAATAACGGGGAAGTCCAACTGATCTTCCGTAGCTTCAAGGCTGAACATCAGGTCGAACACCATTTCATATACTTCTTCCGGACGACAGTTCGGTTTGTCTACCTTGTTCACCACAACGATGGGTTTCAGACCAATCTGCAGAGCTTTCTGCAACACGAAACGCGTCTGGGGCATCGGACCTTCGAAAGCATCCACCAACAGGATACATCCGTCTGCCATGTTCAATACACGCTCCACTTCACCTCCGAAGTCACTGTGTCCCGGAGTATCAATGATATTGATTTTAGTTCCTTTGTAATTGATAGAAACGTTTTTAGAAAGGATCGTTATCCCTCGTTCACGTTCCAAGTCGTTGTTATCCAGCATTAATTCACCTGTGCTCTGGTTGCTGCGGAACAGATTTCCCGCCAAGAGCATCTTGTCGACAAGCGTCGTTTTCCCATGGTCAACATGGGCAATGATTGCAATGTTTCTAATATTTTGCATACAATACCTATATATTTGGGTGCAAAGGTACGAATTTTGCATTAGATATAGTTGCAGCAAGAGAAAAATTTCATTGAATATCATTGCAGTATAAAAGATTATCTCTATCTTTGCAGCCTCGTAAGAGAAAATTTATATATCAATTTAATTAAAAGTTATGTATTTAGACGCTGCTAAAAAGCAAGAAATCTTTGGCAAGTACGGAAAGTCTAACACTGATACTGGCTCAGCTGAGGCCCAGATAGCTTTGTTTTCATACCGTATTTCCCACCTGACTGAGCACCTTAAGCTCAACAGAAAAGATTATAGTACTGAAAGAGCCTTGACAATGTTGGTAGGAAAACGCCGTGCGTTGCTGAACTACCTGAAGGATCGCGACATCACCAGATATCGTGCCATCATTAAAGAGCTCGGTCTGCGTAAGTAATCCGTTACTTGCAGCAAAAGCATTAAAAAAGGGAAGCCGTTAAAAAGCTTCCCTTTTTTGTTTCCTTCTATCCACCATTTATTGCTATATTTGTTTCCTGAAGATTTCAATGTATAAACAACAAAGTCAGCACTATGAGAAATACACTGTTTTGCTTATTAATGGTTGGTTACATTTCGACATTCGCTCAAAACGGGACCACGTTCAAAGTTGAAAACCTCTCAAAGCCTGAGAAGTTGCTTTTCATAAAATCTTATGAAGATATTTATAAAGGTCTTATACTGTCCGACCTTAAAATATACCCTTACGAAATAAAAGAAAAGAATATAAATGTTCCTTTCAATATTATCGCCAAAAGCGAAGCGCCTGACAGTCTGGTAAACTACAACTATAATTCCTTCTTCTATGGTATGTATCAGGCCTATGCCAATCACAGACCGTTTGTTTTATCTCCCGACATGATCTGGCTGTTAATCAACCAGGGATTTGCACGACACGTAAATGCAAACCAAGAATCTATGAGAGATCTTTTTGTCGACTTTTCCGGAAAGCAATCTTTAATCGTCAAAGCAAATAAGAAACTGGAAGACCCCACCCTTTCATGGGAAGAGATTTTTTCCCCAATTTACCAACCAGATAAGTAATCATACAGGAAGCAACTTAGTTGAAACACTTACCTGCAATTTCTCTACAACCACTTCTCTGGAAAAGGTAGCTTCCGAAATAACAATCATGGAAGCTATGAAACCCTATTTTGAATTTATCGTGATGTATATCGTTTGCGGAATCCCGGAAATAACACTTGAAGGGACCCCGGAAGATTGGGAAAAGGTTTTAGACAAAGCCCGGAGATTGAAGGAATATAAACTTGAATGGTGGATTTCAGAACTGGAACCTCTTTTGGAGGAGTTCGTAAAAGCATCAAAAGGTGAAGTAAACAAAGACTTCTGGCGTAATATGTTCAAGTATCACTCACAAAAGAAATACGGAGCCCCCGACATCATTGACGGATGGATCGTAAAATTCTTCCCATACGACAAAAATGGAAGAAGAAATAATCTGAAGCAGCTTGAAGGCGGTAACAGCCTGCCCGATGAGATTGTGAAAGTTGACTTGAAATATCTGGAAGTACGCAATGATACGATTATAGAAACGCCATTAGAACTATGGTCCGGCTTCATTGGCTTGCAACAGAACAAAGATAACTTTGCCCTAAGACCTCAGATCAGCTGGATGATTAGAAAAAAAGATATTGGAAATAAAGGACTGTTAAGCAAATTAAGAGTAGAAGCCCAAGAGGAAGGCATTGGCAGTGGTATATCAATCAAAGTAAAAGAATTCCCTCCCGTTCTGTTGGAACTGAAAGAGATTAAGAGCTTGAAGATAGAATTCACGAATGAGATTGATATCCCCAATGAACTCTCAGAAGTGAAAATCGGGAAATTAGAATTATCCGGAAAGATTGCAGGAAAAGGAATAGAGCGCATAAAAGAGTTATTTCCTAATACTGAAATTAAAATAAACGGAGCGCGGATAAGTAAATGATAAATCGGGCAAAAGTAACTGTTGCCATAATCATAGATATACGGGAACTTTATCACCAAAATGATTCTATATTCGTCATTTCTACAACATACACCTTTTTAAAAAGTCACAATCCAGAATGTTTTATGGATAGATAAAGAATAAGAATACGCTATATTTGCATATTCTTTCACTTATCTATGCTTCTTATACAGAAAAGGGTTACTACTTAGAGGTGATATCATTACTACTTAGAGACAAAAGGGTTACTACTTATGGAGAAAAGGGTTACTACTTACGGAGAATACACTTATTTATATCAGGTTCCGCACCTATTAGTACACTTTTAAGGAAGATTTCAATCTAAATAAAATGTAAATATTTCGATACCACGCTAATAGTCTATCCCTTGCAGATTTTAATTTGAATACTTTTGTATTTATGAGTGTCCGGACGAATATAACGCATCCTCAGCAGATAAAAAATACAAAATGTCAAAAAGACAATAAGGTAAAGCATCGCCAAAATTTCCGTTGAAGCGAGTCATACTTACAAAAAAATCTTTCAATGTATGTATTCCAGGCGAATCCGCAAACAGAAGGTAGTCTTGTTAATAGAATCGTAAACTGATAAAATCAATAAAAGCTTCTTTTTTTCCGCACGGATTGTTGCACCAAGTAAAAGTTTGTTTTATTTTTGTGCCTTAACAATACAATTTATAACCTAATAGGCGAAAAACATTATCAATTATGGATACAAGCAAGATTGTCGGAGAAAAGATAAAGTCACTCCGTGAAAGCCAGTCAATCAGCATTGAGCAATTGGCTGAACGTTCCGGTTTAGCCGTAGAACAGATTGAACGCATTGAAAATAACATTGACTTGCCATCACTGGCTCCACTTATCAAAATAGCACGTGTTCTGGGTGTACGCCTGGGAACTTTCCTTGACGATCAGGATGAAACGGGTCCGGCCATCTGCCGCAAGACGGAAGCCAAAGACAGCATCAGCTTCTCCAATAATGCAATCCAGAGCCGTAAGCACATGGAATATCATTCCCTGTCCAAGTCGAAAGCGGACCGCCACATGGAGCCGTTTATTATCGATGTAGCTGCTACGGAAGACAGTGATTTCGTACTCTCCTCTCACGAAGGTGAAGAGTTTATAATGGTCATGGAAGGTATCATGGAAATAAGTTACGGCAAAAATACTTATCTGCTTGAAGAAGGAGATAGCATCTATTACGACTCCATCGTTCCCCACCACGTGCATGCTTACGAAGGACAGGCAGCCAAAATTCTTGCAGTAATCTATACACCCATTTAGTGATAAATGATCAGTGGTTAGTGACAAGCATTGTGCCTATCACTAACCTGACACTAATTATCCCAGTACTAATCATTTATCACTAAACACCTAATCACTATTTTCATGTTATACGAAAGAACGCTCGGCCAATGGCTGGAGCACTGGGCAGAAACCACGCCCGACAAAGAATATATCGTTTATTCCGACCGTAACCTTCGCTTCACCTGGAGCCAGTTCAACCGCCGGGTAGACGACATGGCAAAAGGACTAATTTCTATCGGAGTGGAACGCGGCACCCATGTGGGTATATGGGCCGCTAATGTACCCGACTGGCTTACTCTTTTGTATGCCTGTGCCAAAATAGGTGCCGTCTATGTCACCGTAAACACCAACTATAAACAGGCAGAACTGGAATACTTGTGCGAAAACTCAGATATGCACACCCTTTGCATTGTGAATGGTGAAAAAGACAGCGACTTCGTGCAAATGACTTACACCATGCTGCCGGAACTGAAAACCTGCGAACGCGGACATCTGAAGAGCCAACGTTTCCCGCACATGCGCAACGTTGTTTATGTAGGCCAGGAGAAACATCGCGGTATGTACAATACAGCCGAAATCCTCTTATTGGGTAACAATGTGGAAGACGAATGTCTGAATAATCTAAAAAGTCAGGTAACCTGTCATGATGTAGTGAATATGCAATACACATCCGGCACCACCGGATTCCCGAAAGGTGTTATGCTCACCCACTATAACATAGCTAACAACGGCTATCTGACAGGAGAACACATGAAGTTCACCAGCGACGATAAGTTATGCGTTTGTGTCCCCCTCTTCCACTGCTTCGGTGTAGTACTTGCCACCATGAACTGTCTGACACATGGCTGTACGGAAGTAATGGTGGAACGCTTCAACCCACTGGTAGTTCTCGCCTCCATACATAAGGAACGTTGCACGGCTCTGTACGGTGTACCCACGATGTTCATTGCCGAGTTGCACCATCCGATGTTCGATATGTTCGACATGTCCAGCCTGCGCACCGGCATCATGGCCGGCTCACTCTGTCCGGTGGAATTGATGAAGCAGGTGGAAGAAAAGATGTATATGAAAGTTACGAGTGTGTATGGTCTGACAGAAACATCGCCGGGCATGACAGCTTCACGCATTGACGACCCGTTTGATGTTCGTTGCAATACCGTAGGACACGATTTCGAACACACAGAAGTCATGGTGATTGATCCCGAAACCGGAGAAGAATGTCCGGTGGGCGTGCAAGGCGAAATGTGCAACCGGGGCTATAACAACATGAAGGGTTACTATAAAAATCCGCAAGCCACAGCCGAAGTAATCGACAAGAACGGTTTCCTTCACTCCGGTGACCTTGGCGTGAAAGATGAAGACGGCAATTACCGCATCACCGGACGCATCAAAGATATGATTATCCGTGGTGGCGAAAATATCTATCCGCGAGAGATTGAAGAGTTCCTTTACAAACTGGAAGGTGTGAAGGATGTGCAAGTGGCAGGCATTCCATCGAAGAAATATGGCGAAGAAGTAGGTGCTTTCATTATATTGAAGGAAGGAGCGGATATACACGAATCAGATGTACGTGACTTCTGTACCGGTAAAATTTCACGTTACAAGATACCGAAATATGTATTCTTTATTGACGAATTCCCTATGACGGGCAGCGGTAAAATACAGAAATTCAAACTGAAAGATGTAGGGCTACAGCTTTGTAGGGAACAGGGGATAGAAATCATCTGACCCGGCTAATACTCTCCAACATCATATAAAGAGTGTGTCAAAAGACTTTTGACACACTCTTCAATCAAATCCCCTAATTTTACAAATCTTTTTACCTATTAATACTCATCAACTTTTAATCTTTGGCGATAACCATCTAACCTGGTCTGTAAATCTTCCGCTATTTTATTATACTCAGGATTACCATACAGATTATTTAACTCATGCGGATCGGCCTCAAGATCATATAGTTCATTGCAGTTCAAACGATAATTGCCTTGATCATCCTTATCATAGAAATGTATTAGTTTATATCGTTCCGTCCTGACTCCATCATGCCTATTTACCTGGTGATAAGCAGGATAGTCATAGTAATGATAATATAAGTCAGTACGCCATGTTTCCGGCTTTTCTCCCTGAAACAATGGTTCTAATGAAGTCCCACTCATTTCTTCAGGCTTAGATATTCCAGCCAGTGAAAGGAATGTCGGAGCATAATCTATATTTTGTACCATTGCCGTACACTCGGTTCCCGGCTTAATAGCCTTTGGATAGTACATTATGAGCGGTGTTCGCAATGATTCTTCATACATGAAACGTTTATCAAACCAACCATGTTCGCCCATATAAAAGCCTTGATCAGACGCGTAGACAATAATTGTATTATCCATCAATCCTTCTTTTTCAAGACATTCAATAACCCTCCCGACTTCATCGTCAATAGACTTTATACATCTTAGATAGTCTCTCAGATAACGCTGATATTTCCAATCTGTCAACTCAGCATCTGTCATACTCTTCATCTCTTTTACAAACTTTTCATTCTTGGGATGATATGCAGCATGCCACTTCTCCAACTGCCTGGAATTCATCAAATTAAATTCCTTATCAATTCCATAAAGACTCCATTCATCATTATAAGGAGGGGTATCTCGCAATTCGTTTACTTTAAGGTCATAAACCAGATTCAAATCTCTGTCAATTCTCATTTCCTGTGTATGGGCAGGAGAGCAACGGGTACGATAATCATCATCGAATGTAGATGGTTTTGGGAATTGCACATCTTCATATAAGTCATAATATTTCTCATCCGGCATCCAATTGCGGTGGGGTGCTTTGTGATGTATCAGCAAACAGAATGGCTTATCTTTTTCCCTGTTCTCGATAAATTGAATTGATTTAGTCGTAATCAAATTCGTAGCATAACCAGTTTCCTGAATATATTCACCATTACTTTCCTTGGTCCTGAATCCAGGATTGTAATAATCGCCTTGGTCATAAACGATAGAAAAATAATCAAAGCCTTTAGGTTCACATTGCATATGCCATTTCCCAACGATAGCAGTCTGATAATTATTTTGCTGAAGGAGTTCCGTAAAGAAAGTCTTTGTTGAATCTATGCCTTCACCCAATTGTCTTTGCCCATTCTGATGGCTATATAAACCTGTCATTAAACACGCTCTACTTGGAGTAGACAGAGAGTTTTCAACAAAAGCATTTCTAAAAAGAATTCCTCCTTTTGCAAGTCTGTCGATATTGGGAGTTGGAGCTAATTTAGATATCGGGCCACCATAGGCACTGATTGTTTGATAAGCATGATCGTCCGTCATGATATATACAATGTTAGGACAATCTGCTTTTTCATTCTTTTTATCCGATTGGCAACTACATAGTAAGCTTGTCGGAATAAATAACAAGGAAAGTTTACTTAAATGATTCATCATAATCTGATTTGAAGTTTCTTTTTAATTTCCTGTGTACAATTTATTAATATCACTGCTGTTTCAATTCAAAGCCAACAACAGAACGTATGTCAGCAGAAGAAGAACCTATAAGAATCTCAAATCGTCCCGGTTCTGCGATCCAATCATGTTTCTCCTCATCGAAATACTTTAAATCATCAACAGTAACGGTAAAGTCCACATGCTTTTCCTCACCCGCTTTCAAATGTATTTTCCGGAATGCTTTTAATTCCTTGTAGGGACGTTCGACCGAGGATTTTACATCTCTCACATATAACTGGACAACTTCTTTGCCTTCACGACTCCCGGTATTCCGGACAGGGAGACTGACATTCAATTCATCACTCCCTGTTATCACTTTACTCGAAGCAGATGCTTTTCCATAACTAAAAGTAGTATAACTTAAACCATGCCCGAAGGGGAATAATGGTCTTATCTTCTGCTTTTCGAACCAACGATAACCAACAAAGATTCCTTCATGATAGGTTTCTTCTTTTCCACCGGGATATTCACCCAAAGCATGCGAACCATAATCATTAAGGTTCACACCATAAGTCATCGGTAATTTACCGGAAGGATTTACGTCACCAACCAGTATGGAAGCCAACGCATTTCCAGCTTCCGTTCCAAGATACCATCCTTGCACAACAGCAGGAACCTTATCTATCCACGGCATAGCAACTGCATTTCCAGATATAATAACGACAACAATATTCTTGTTTACTTTACTCAACTCTTCTATGACCTGATCTTGCCCATACGGTAAACCCAGATTTTTACGATCAGAGTCTTCACAATCCTGAAAGTCATCTTTATTGAGTCCACCTATAAAAATAACCAGATCAGCATCTTTAGCCAGTTCAATGGCTTCTGCCGTAACCTCATTATTGTTACCGGAACTTCTGCTTATATAACCAGGGGTATATACGACTTCTACCTGGTTACCCACGCGCTTTCTCAATCCGTCTAAAGGAGAAATCTCATACTTCGCCTTTAGAGAAGAACTACCACCGCCAACAGTCATCATTTTCAATGCATTCTCTCCTACCACAAGTATCTTTCCTACTCCATTCAAGTCGATCGGGAGCAGACTCCTTTTATTCTGTAAAAGAACAATGCCTTCTTGAGCAATCTGCCTTCCTGTCAGTGCGTGCTCCGCTGTACCAAACAATCCCCAGGGGCGATGTTTATTCATATTGGTACGAAACACCATACGCAGAATATTACGGACTTTATCGTCTACGATTTTCTCATCAATTTCACCAGCCTGCAACATTCGCAGAAAAGGTTTGGATAAAAAATAATCATCGTAGGCATTGACAACACCTGTGGTCAAACCATTCGTTCCTGTTCCGAACTCCATATCCAAACCATTATAAGCAGCTTGTTTGGTATCATACGTACCTCCCCAGTCAGAAATAACCACGCCATCAAATCCCCATTCCCTACGCAAAATATCATTCAGCAAGTATTGATTATGACAGCAATGTTGTCCTTTGTACAAATTATAAGCTCCCATAACTGCCCATGCTTGTCCTTCCTGTACGGCCGCCTTGAATGCCGGCAAATAGATTTCATACAGAGCACGATCACTTACATTGACGTTTACCGAATGACGGTTTATCTCCTGATTATTCAATGCAAAGTGCTTTACACAAGCGGCAACTCCATTCTCCTGTACTCCCCGGACATAAGGAACAACCATTCGTGAAGCAAGTAAAGGATCTTCGCCCATATATTCGAAGTTACGACCATTTAGCGGTGTACGGTAGATATTTACACCAGGTCCCAACAATATATTCTTATTACGGTAACGAGCTTCCTCCCCTATCGATTTTCCATAAAGCAATGACATCTCAGGATTCCATGTAGCGGCCAGACATGTCAATGCCGGAAATGCAATACACGAATCATTTGTCCATTCGGCCTGATCCCATTTATCCCAAAGCCCTTCGGCACGTATGCCATGCGGACCATCGGTTGCCCAATTATCAGGAATCCCCAGGCGAGGCACTCCCGCAGAACTAAACTTAGACTGCGCATGGCACATGGCTACCTTTTCTTCTAAAGTCATTCGGTGCAGTGCATCTTCAATGCGCTCTTCCATAGGTTTCGAGTCATCTTGATAAACAGGAAAATCGCTCTGTGCATCCATGAAAGATGTAACCCATATACATACCAATAATATGCTAACTCTTTTCATACAAATCATTTTCAAATTATTATTGCTCAAAGAATACGACAGCCGATCGGGGTTGTAAAACATAAGAACCATCACAATTCATTATTGAAGTATTTTCAGGAGTCGCATATTTAACTTTACCTCCCCCATCTAACAATACGTTGATATTCGAAGCATCAGTCTCACTGTAATTCATTACCACCACAGCCCGTTTATTATCTGTTTTCCTTTCAAAAACCGAATACAAGATATTTTCTCCGTTAACCGTGGCACCCAATACATCCTTATAAATGCCATCCCAAAGAAAATCTTTATATTTCCTGCGCAGATCATCAATCTGCTTACCATAAGCAAAGACATTAGGAGCCTCATGAGGCCAGCCTTTAAAGAATCGAGGCTCATAACTTATGATATATTTATTTTTCAAACACATATTTAATTCATGCCGTGCCACATGTCCCGGAATAGCTACCATGATAGGCATATCAGCATCTATGTACCTGTGCAGAGGAATTGTCGTGATATAAGTCCTAAAATATGTTCCATGATAATATTGCGTCTGAAAATCATAATTTCCTTCTCCAAATAAGATAAAATCCTTGTTACGCGATTTATAGATATCCGTAAATCCACGAGCCAACTTATCATCTCCTTCAAAAATATATGCAGGAACTTTGTGTCCATGATTGGTAGCAAAACACATTTGTGCTCCCCCATGATGTTGGTTTTCATCGTATAAAATCCCGGAAGCTCCCAGATCAAGGCTTTTAGTAAACTCCTTATCAGCAATCTTACGCCAGTTGGCCGAGAGATGACACATTGGAGCAAATCTGCGTGTATTGATATTGAGCAATTGGGTATAAGTATGGTATTGATATCCATGATGTTGATATGGATCACCATAAGGATCGATAACAGCATAATTCTTCAAGTCATTTCTATACCAGTCAGAAGAGATATCTGCCCAGGTAAACTTATTGAAAAGTATAATCTTAACTCCCATTTTCTCACATTCGGCAATGGCAGCCTTCAGCTCTTCAAAAGTCCCCAACCGAGGGTCAGTATCATGCGAAGGATTATTTCTATCCTGACCACCGATATTCCATCCGGTTAATTGTATGGCTTTTACTCCATATTGTTTGCACTCTTTTGCATAAGTCACCAGATCGGAATATTTAAAATTGAGATAATCTTCTGCGCTATTGATTTGTATTTGTATCCATGAATGGACATTCTTCAGCCAATCAGGATACTCAGGACTTTTATGCCACGTTTTACGCCACTCTTTATAATGCTCCACACCAGTATGCCAACTTCCTTTATAAGGCTTCAACATGACAGAAGTCAATATTGTCTTTTCACCCGGATGCGTATAAGTTATGTGATTGGCTTTAAACACTACACGTACCGCTTGTCCATCAATATTATCCTCTTTGGGCATCAATCCATACCAGATATTACCATTGGTTGTTCCCGGTACAAGTTCAAAAACACATTGTACCAATTGTGTCGGAATGTGATCATCGCAAATTACCGAGAAACCTTCTTTCGAATTACGTATCAAAATAAATGCTTCTTCAGGCAGCCAGCCCTGCTGAGTCGGATAATCTACCCCATGGTTAGCCAAGTGAGTGGAAAAATAAGGATACATTTCATATTGAGCATCCTGTCCATAATGTAAAGTCTGCCAGAGCAATTTATCTTCTTTATCCGAAACGGACAATTCACCGAAATAGGGCCAACAAACATACTCCACATCATACTGTGAATTGTTCTCCACAATACCCGAGAATATAAGACCTTTGTCATTCAGTTCGACTTTCCCTGTAAACGTAATTGGAAGGAGTTCTTTTAGATGATCTGAAACAATTCCCTTCCAAGTGAAAGTTAAGGCATTAGTCTTTTGTTCAACGACCGGAGCTTTCTGATTAATTCCATAAGCATTGTTGTATCTTCTTTCCGGCAATGGGATCAGCATCTGAAAAGATTGTCCCAGTTCACTCCTCTTTATGACATCCCATCCGGTAAGTTTGTTTCTATAACTGATCAATGCACCATTTTCTGAATTAAAATCAGCTGATACCAAGTCATTTTCAAGATGCAGTATTTTCTGAGAATAGCTACTTGCAGAAACTATTAATCCTATAATAAGAATGATTAGAAAATTATTTTTCATATATCTATTAAATTAAAAAGTTCAACCTTACCCTTAAACTATTTCAAGCTAAACGTTGCTTTTTTCACATCCCTGCTGTTCGTTCCGATCATTACTTCGAATTCACCAACTTCATTCACAAACTGGATATCCGAATTGTAGAACTTAAGCATTTCCGGAGTGATCTTAAAAGAAATATCTTTTGACTCCCCTGCTCTAATTGTTACTTTTTCAAATCCTTTCAATTCTTTCACCGGACGAGTAACACTACCGACCAAATCGCGAATATACAACTGAACAATTTCATCTCCATCACACTCACTGTTATTGGTTACAGTCACACTTGCGGTTAACATGCCATTCCGGTCTATTTGATCCGTACTTAATCTCACATCGCTATAATCAAATTGTGCATAACTTAGTCCATAGCCAAATGGATAAAGAGGTTCATTCGTTACATCCAGATAATTTGCCCGGAACTTCTCAAACCAACCGCCCTCAGCCAGCGGACGTCCAGTATTTTTATGGTTATAGAATAAAGGAATCTGCCCTACATTCTGAGGAAATGTTACAGGCAGCTTACCTCCAGGATTTACATTTCCGAATAGGACATCTCCTATAGCATAAGCGGCTTCGGTACCTCCAAACCAAACATTCAGAATAGCAGATACATTTTTGTCTTCCCATGTCAGGGTCAACGGACGCCCAGTGAATAATACCAGAACGACAGGTTTACCTGTTTTCACTAATTCTTCCAATAATGTTTTTTGAACATCAGGAATATTCAAATCTGTTCGACTACTCGATTCACCACTCATTTCAGAAGATTCACCTAATGCCGCAACAACAACATCGGCACCATGAGCAACATTTAATGCTTCATTCAGCATCTGGATATCGGAACGTTTTTCCTTATCCCGGTATAATGTACGTCCAAAGAGTGTTGCACGTTCCTCATAAGCCGCATCACTCATCAGATGGCTACCCTTAGCATACACAATTTCAACTTTATCACCTGCCACTTCTTTCAAACCCTCCACAAGCGTAGCTGGAGCTTCCATATTGACCGCTACACTCCACGTTCCGGGCATATTAGAACTCGTATTCGCCAACGGCCCAACTACAGCAATCTTACCTTTTTTCTTTATAGGCAGTGTCTGTTTATCATTCTTTAAAAGAACAAAGCTTTCAGCAGAGATCCGGCGTGCAATACTCCGATGTTCATCAGTGTAGATATCCGTTTTGGCACGTTCAGTATCACAATACTTATAAGGATTATCAAATAATCCCAGCTTATATTTTGCCTCCAAAATACGACGGCAAGCTTGATCTATCTCTTTCTCTGTTATCTTACCCTCCTTCAATGATTGTTGAAGTGTAGAAAGATAACCTTCGCTCACCATATCCATATCCACTCCTGCACTCAAAGCACGGGCAGAGACTTCTCGCATATCTCCAATACCATGATTTACCATTTCCATGATACCGGTATAGTCCGTAACGACAAAACCACCGAATCCCCACTGTTTACGCAGGACATCAGTTATCAACCATTTGTTGGCTGTTGCAGGAATTCCATCGACCTCGTTGAAAGAAGACATGACACTGCCGGCACCCGCATCCACAGCCGCCTGATAAGGATACATATATTCATTAAACATACGAATACGGCTCATGTCAGTTGTATTATAGTCCAAACCGGCTTCTGCTGCCCCATACAAGGCATAGTGCTTCACACAAGCCATAATATTAGTCTTTTCACGATATGCGCTATCACCTTTACCCTGATAGCCATATACCATCGCCTTAGCAATTTCACCACCTAAAAAAGGATCTTCTCCGCTACCTTCGGATACACGTCCCCAACGTGGATCACGGCTGATATCAACCATCGGACTAAATGTCCAGCAGATGCCATCGGCACTGGCTTCTATCGCCGCTATACGAGCAGATTGTTCTATAGCCTTCATATCCCATGTGGCAGCCATACCCAAAGGAATAGGGAAAACAGTTTCATACCCATGAATAACATCCATGCCAAAGAGTAAAGGAATTTTCAGGCGACTCTCCTCTACAGCAATACGTTGTACTTCCTGTATCTTCTCAACTCCTTTTATATTGAATAAGCCACCCACTGCACCTGCTCTGATTTTGTCTGCAATATTGTTGCTGCGTGCCTGTCCGGTGGTTATATCTCCCGAGCTGGGAAGATTAAGCTGACCAATCTTCTCTTCCAAGGTCATCCTGTCCATCAGTTTATCAATAAATTTGTTCATCGACGCATCCCCACTCTTTTGAGAATCGCATGCAGTCATTAAGGATAATCCAAACAGTAATGCGGAAAGAACTATTTTTTTCTTTTTCATCATATTGTTTTTTTATGGTATATTTTTCTTATACAATTTTCCTGACTCAAGGAAGAAAGACCTTCGTTTTCATCTGTTTTATATCTTTGTCTTTCATAAATAGATTCCAAATTAAACCTGTACGATAGTTTTCCATCATTACCGTTATTGCTCCTTGATTCAATCCCATATAAATATTTGAGCACCAGTTTTCATTCAGATTAAAAGCATCACGAAAACCATATTCCCCCCAAAGGAAAGAACCATAATTGCGATAATAATTGCGTAAGGCATTCATGGACTCTTCAGGTGTATATGGAAATGAGCCTAATGCTCCAGCAGGAGACATAGTACCATCTTCATGATTTTCTATGGCTTCGTAGGCCCCATAAGTACCCCAAGGATTTTCGCAAACGGATATTCCCCAGCAGCCGGGTCCATATCCTCTCCGATTATTCGGATTTTCAAGACAATACCTATAATTAATGCGGACAATATTCCGTAAAGTATTATAATAGTCAATAGTAGTATATTTGTCTTTCAAACCTCTTGGGTCAAGTCCCATAAACGAGAAATGAGTAAAAAAGAGAGGTCCTCCACGATTGACACCTATATCAAGCTTAACTCCATAATATATATTTCCATTTGTATACATCGAGCCATCGGTGGTTTCGCCCCAACCTTCACGGTATTCCCGCGCATAAGGTTCTTGGCTTGCCCACCCCGAATAATACAAATCTTTATCCACTCCATGTGTTGGTGATGCTATAGCCAGTAGATAAGTGATCATTGTCTCATTCCAACCGATAAGCTTATGATTAATGATCCATCCTTGATCCGGAGACCAATGCCAATACAGATATCTGCTGTCTTTTGTCTGCTTAAACCAATCCCATTCTATGTTTTCCCATAATTGAGTAATTACATTACGTATGAACTCCTCATCAGGTGTATTCTTATCAAAAAATTGCCGGGCGGTTAATAATCCCTGAAAAAGAAATGATGTTTCAACCAAGTCTGCACCGTTATCCTTTTTACCGAAAAAAGGTTCGACTTTACCTGTAGAGCCATCTATAAAGTGGGAATAAGCCCCGTGAAAAGTCTCGGCCTTCTTTAAAAAAGATACAATCTTTTTTAAACGCTCTACTGCCTGTTGTCTTGTTATAAACCCACGTTCCACCCCTGATATAATTCCCATAATGCCGAATCCCGATGCCCCAGTGGCAATCATATTACTACGTCCAGAAATATTTTCAAGTGCCAAACCGGATATTTTCTCTGCCCCATCCCAATAATAACGGAAAGTCGCCTCATGAACCATAGTCAATAATTCGTCATCTGTCATATAATGAGTGCTAACCTCAACGATGTTAGACGGAACAGTCTCCTTATAATCATAACCAACACAGGTTATCTTATATTGAAAAGTGGTATTCGGCCTGTCCGAAAAATCGGCATACAAACCAACTTTCGGATCTTGTATGCCCACAGCTTCAAAAGTTTCTCCATTACACGACCTATAAATCTTTATATATTTAACATTTTCAAGACCTGCTTTATCCCATATCACATTACTATGACGTTCATAAGCTTTGACTGTTATGTCTGGAGTAGCAGAGATCTGTTTATTCTGATTTCGGGACGATAATTCAATCTGATCTATATATACCGTATGATTCTTTCCATCCGCAACAGCTTGTTTAAAAAATATTTTCTTTATCTCTTTTGTATGATTATAAGATATATTTTTGAAATTATGAAGAGGAATTCTCATTAGGTACCAGCCATTGATTTTATTATTTCTGTCTATATAATTACCTAATGGCAGATAATCTGATTTATGATTAGAGCCAATAGCAATAAGTGGCAATTCCTCAAGGCTCGTTTCTGCATCAAACAAGATTCTCAAATCAAGGAAATCACCTTTTTTTATAAAATCCTTTCCCCGCCATTCAGGATAGATGACCGAAACATCCCAACTCCCATTCGATGCTGAAAGATAATTTAATACTAAAGAATTTTTAGCTGTGAAGAACTCATCATTAGTTATAGGCAACTTCTTTTTTATATTTTGGACGAAGCTTGGTGATGTATATTCAACTTCACTATAATAATACGATCCAGACATCAAGCTATTATCAAAGAAAACATGGTCATATTCTGGTTCATGAGCATATATTATCCTTCCGAATGACAGGATAACCATTAATAAAATCACTCTAATCATATCTTTTATTTAAAACTAATCCGGCACTTTTTCTATCCGAAATACATGCCGGATTAATAGTTATGTTTTGAAATATAAAGTATTGGATATACTTATAAGTTAGGATTCATATCTTTCTGTGGCAAAGGTATAGGATAATACTCGCTTTTGCCTTTAACAAAATTCGGCAGTACATCTGCAGCTTTGCCTGTACGCAGTAAGTCAAAATAACTCTCACCCCATTCTCCACATAATTCAACTTCTCTTTCTTCGAGTATTTGTTCAAGAGTTACATTCGTCAATTCAGGCATTTTAGCTCTCTTTCGTACAAGGTTGAATGGCGTATCACCCGATTGCCCACTACGTACCTTTGCCTCAGCATTCAGTAAAAGGATATCTCCATACCGTAGCATCCTGATATTATTCCCCGAACCATAATCTATACGTCCCGGAGTAAGCTGGGTACTTGGAAGATAGGCTTTTCCATTATATACCGTAGGTTCTCCCACAGATGAATTATTAACAACATCACCTTCTGGAGTTGCTTTTCCAGTATATAAAAAGGAAGTTTCCGCCCTGACCGTTTCGCCTCTGCGGGTAAATAAGTCAATTATATATTGTGTTGGGACCATGAATCCCCAACCACTCTTCATATCGTTTACACCCGTAATACTCTTAGGTCCTTGAAATTCAAACCAAGAATCAGAAGCTATGATATCTGCCGAATTAGCATCCGAGTATTGAAGTTCAAAAAAAGTTTCATCGGCAAGCATTCCCGGTTTCTTGAAATACTGATAGAAGTCATCGAACAATGTAAACTTCTGACTATCATAAATTTTATTAGTAGCAATCAATACTTTATCCCAATCATTTATATCTGCATTTACTTTTGCCCTCAAAGCCCAGGCAGAATATTGTGTAGCTTGTCCTTTATATGGCATTTCATTAGGTCTCAATGCAGGCATATTGTTTACGCAGAAATCTAATTCTTCATCTATAAATTTATACACCTCCGCAACCGGAACTTTACTTACTTTTTCTGTATTCAGAATATCCGTATTATCTCTTATAATGGGAATCTCTCCCCAAAGACGGACGAGATAAAAGTATGCATAAGCACGAATAAAGCGAACTTCAGCCTGATATTGTAAATTAAGTTTTTTATCTGCGTCAGTAGTAGTATGTTTCGCATATTGACCAAGCATTTCGAGTGAACTGTTACAGACTTGCACCAAGTAGTATAGCCCTTCCCATGAATAGTTCAATCCCCAAAAATTATCAATCTTAGAATATTCAAAGTTTTTACAATCTGTATATTCTGCCTGATCAGTTGGTGAACCACCTTTTTCTATATCGGCACTTCTGACAGCAATAAGACCATACAAAGCCCATCTGCCAAAACCATTATAGGAACGTGCAGTAGCATAAACTCCTGAAACCGGGTTAAACATATTTTCGATTTTAGAGTAGTCGAGAGATTCTTTTTCATACTCACCTTCAGGATTATTATCTAGGAAATCGTTACAGCTACAAAATAAAACGATTATGAATGCTATAAATAATATATTGTATTTTTTCATTATCCTAATTATTAAAAATTCAACTTTAAACCAAGACTGTAAACAGAGGATAACGGATAGACCTCCTCATCGATACCCACTGCTCCGAGTTCCGTGGTAAAACCATTATAACCAAAGAAGTTGAAAGGTCTCTCTGCTGTCAGACTGATTCTCAGACTCGTTGTTTTGTCAGCAAGTTTAAAGGGATTAGATAGAGTGTACCCTATCTGAATATTTTGAATACTAAAATTTGATGCACTTTCAACCATAGCAGAGTTGAAGTTAGCTATGTTCCATGTCTTCATTAATCCCTTAGCCGATGGATATTTATTAGTTGAGCCAGGACCTGTCCATACATTCTTAACAATGTCTTTATCAAAGTTGACTTCATTCTGCCATCTTCTCACCCATCTTTTGCGGTTAGCTATCTTATGGCCAAATTGTCCGGCAAATGACAGATTGAAATCCAAATTCTTATATTGAAAACCCAAGTTACCTCCCAACAGGAACTTAGGTACATAAGCGCCTAAGATAACGCGGTCGTTAGCAGTAATATCACCATCTCCATCAACATCCCTATATTTAAAATCACCAGGTTCCAAGCCATTCTTCACAGCTACGGGATCTGCCGCTATTTCCTGTTCATTCTGATAAACGCCCAACACGTCAAATCCATAGAACGAATCAACTGTTTCACCAATCATTCTCACTGTTCTGAATTCAACATCTCCGGTATTGATTACATTGTATCCATCAAGCTTAGTCACTTTATTCTTCAATGTACTGAAGTTTATTCCTACATTGTATAAGAAGTCGTTCGATATTTTATCAGCCCAGTTAACAGAAACTTCTATACCCTTATTTTCTATTGTACCATTATTAGTCAATAAGTTTCCTGCACCAAACGGAAGTTGTTTCTGAAAAATAGCATCTTTCGTTTTTCTGTTATAATAGTCAAATTCCAATCGCAGGCGATTATTCAAGGTTGAAATATCAAATCCCAGATCATATTCTTCTACAACCTCCCATTTCAAGTCTGTATAGTAGTTTATTGAGGTATATCCCGGTACCATAGAACCACCGAATATTCCAGATGTACCACTTCCCTGATTCAATGTTGCTACGCCATAATTGGCACGTCCACGGTCATTTCCCAAACGTCCCCAATTAGCTCTTACCTTAGCAAAATCAACTATTCTCTGATTTTTCATAAACGCTTCGTCAGATATCACCCATCCCAAACCTATAGATGGGAAATAGCCCCATTTATCCTGATACTTAGAACTACCATCTGCACGGAATGTTGCAGAAATCAGATATCGTCCATCGTAATCATACATAACACGCCCAAAGAATGAGGTTCCTCTATATTTACGGGGTAATTGGTCAGCGTCCCACTTATCTTTTATAGTGTATTCGTTTGGAGTTCCATTTTCAAAATACCAAGCCTCTTCATTTGCAGGAATGTCTTTTCCTTTTATTTGTTGTAATTCCACACGTTCCTGACGAATTGAATTACCTGCCATCAAGGTAAAAGAATGCTTATCAATCTGGTCACGGTAAGTGATGATATTATCCAATACATAGTTACTTTCGAAACGATCCTTTTTAGTCAATTCTGAGTATGCTTCTTTCTGATTATCGCTAACTGTATACTGAGGTTTATACTCCTGATAACGGAGCAAGTATAAATCCTGACTAAGGGTACTTTTAAGAGTCAATTTGTTGTCAAGCAATGACAATTCAGCATAATAAGAAGGAGTAATTTGTATTCCCTTTTCACTCTTATCCGAATTATAATAAGCAGTTGCTACCGGATTAGCATAATATTCTGCATAATTGAACTGAGCTGGGGAAGAAAATTTAATAGGACTTGCTTTCTCATTATTCTCATCGTAAACAGGCAATGTTGGAGGAGCAATATATGCTCTGAAAAATGCACTAACAGGTGCAATGTCTTTTTGGGAACTCGACAAAATAAAACTAACCCCCGCTTTAAGATTACTAAGAAGATTGATATCAACTTTAGCTCTTGCATTAATCCTTTGGTAACCATTATCAGCCACATCCATAATGCCATCCTGATAAAGATAATTGGCACCTACAACATAACTAATATTCTTACTTCCTCCTGATATATTAATGGCATGACTGTGCATAACAGCAGTCTTAAGCAATTCACCATACCAATCTGTATCAACCACCGGATAACCGTCTGCTGATCCATAAGCGTTCATTGTTTGTTGAACCCGATCATAAAAAGCCGCATTACCGGAATTCTTCATCATATCAGTGTATTCACGTGAGTTTGCCATTTTCATCACATTCGACGCTTTTTGTAAACCGACATAGCCATCATAAGTAATCTGAACGGGTTTGTCAGGCATCCCTTTCTTAGTGGTGATAATGACAACCCCATTGGCAGCCCTTACTCCATAGATAGCTGATGATGAAGCATCTTTGAGAACACTTATATTTTCAATATCATCATTACTTAAGAAGTCAATATTCTCAAAAAACATTCCATCTACCACATATAGAGGATTTGCATCTGAAAAATTACCAATACCGCGAATTCTTACTTTCGGAGAACTACCTGGCTGCCCCGTATTCAGTATTTGCATTCCAGATACCTTTCCCTGCAACGATTGCATGGGTGAACTGGTAAGATGTTTGCTGACTTCTTCTGCCCGAATAGTAGAAATTTGTGATGTTAAATCTTTCGACTTTGCACTGCCATATCCTATAACTACAACGTCACTAAGTACTTGTGCATCATCTTCTAAGGTTACATTAATAATATTAGAAGAATCCACAGTAATTGTTTGTGTCTTCATACCTATATAAGAGAAAGTCAACTGTTGCCCAGGTTGAACGGCAATTGAATATAATCCATCAAAATCTGTTATAGTTCCATTAGAAGTACCTTGTACTGAAACACTTACACCAATCAGTGGTTCACTTTTGGTATCTATAACCTTACCCGTAATGGTTTGCGCCTGAGCCTGCATACAAATTGTATATAAACTAAAACACAACAACAGAACAATATTCTTCTTCTTAAAAGAATCTTTCCGTGTGCCCCAAAATAACATTCTAAAATTAAAATTCATAATTAGTAAAATTTAAGGTAATAATTAATAGTAACTTTCTTATAAGAAATAACGAACCAAGAGATACTACAACTTATTCACGTGATGAAGTAGCATCTAATGTGCCCTCATGATATCATGCCGACAAATATATGGGAAGAGTTTTTAATCAAAATAAAAGTGAAGCATTTCTAATACTCCACTTTCATTTTTAACAGAAGATATACCTCATTATTAGCTCTCACAAAGAGTTAACTCATTAATAAACTGAATATTATCAGTATTTATTCTATTGACATTATAAAATCTGATAGTTTCTGTTCAGCAGATAAATCTATCTTTTTACGTAATCTGTGCCGTGAGTTTTCAACTGCTCTGACTGACATATTCATAAAAGAAGCTATGTCTTTCGAGTCGAAATTAAGTTTTAAGCATGCACACAGTTTCAAGTCATTTGCAGTTAATTGTGGATACAAGTCTTTTAGCCTTTTAAAGAAGTAGGGATGTTTCTCTTCAAACTTGATAAGGAACATTTTCCAATCATCATCAGTATTTAGATTATTATTTAATAAGGTTTCAATTTTACGATAGAAAAGAAGCAGATTCCTTTGATCTTTTGGTCCATGATAAAACTCATCAATAAGTTCCTTTATGGTCATTATCAACTGATTTTTCTGGATAGTAAAAGATGTTTGCGTGAATAGTTCTGCATTTTTATCTTGTATCTCCCTCTGTAACTTTTCGTTAGCAGCCTGGAGCCTTTTCGCTTCCCTATATCTGATCTTTTGCAAATGAATATTACGATATCGTCTAAGAATTATAATCCACACCAGATAAGCAATTAACAAAAATACAATTATATAACCAACATATGCCCATAAAGTCAGATACCAAGGTTTCAATACTGTAAAATCATAGGATACAATTTCTGATATATTACCCAGATTATCTACTGTCCTTATCATAAAATTGTATTTTCCCGAAGGTAAACGTTCATATTCTATTTTATTGGTGATCAGAGAGGCAGACCATTCAGAATCAACTCCCTCTAATTTATGTTGAAAATATAAATTTCTATTGAATGCACCTTTTGACAAATAATAGAATGCTATAGAGTTGTAAGTATAAGGAATATCACTCTTCCCTGTCAAAGGAAGATATCTTAGATCACCTTCACCATTCTTTATCTGTACATAATCAATATATATTTTCTCTGTATTATTTTTAGTACAATGCACTGTTTTATCATTATAAAGAAGAAACCCATTATCAAGGCAAATTAAACTAAGTGAATCATTCAATATGGAAATATTTTCATACTTGTCTACCATTGATATATTATGTATGCCTATATCATAAGACTCCAGAATACAGGCTGAGTGACCGTCACAATAAAATTTGAAAACCGTATTGTCTCCTATGGCCCAATAGAGATCACCTTTAATATAAACTATCTTCTTCAGATTTTGTATTTGGCTAAAGCAGTCATCTAATATCCTATAAGATTTCATTGTATTATCCATATCATTATATGTATAAAATCGGCCGTCCCCCAATAAGGTTATACGTCCTCCGACTTTTGATATAGAGAGTTTATAAGGCAAATTATCGTCTGAATTACCTCCATAATATCCTGATTCTTTAACCCGGGTTAAAGAATCATTTAATAAATACCTGTATACTCCTTTATTAGGTGTTTCAGCCCAAACATTTCCCAGATGATCAACTTCCGTTTTTAAAGTACTAATATGTGAATTATCCACATTAATAACCCGGCTGTTATCGGGAAACATAATTTTTAGTTCTTCATAGGTTGACATCAACAAAATCTCTGTTCCTCTCAATACTGTTTTTTGGATACTGTATAATCCTGTATCAAACTTTTTATTAGAAGATTTCAATACGTGCATATCTGGATTAATAACCTTTAATCCCCTATTGTGACGACAAAATAACTCATCACCTTCTATATACAATCCCCAAGCTTGACCTTGTGTGTCATCTATGAACTTTAAATTTCTCATAGGATTAACCAACCCGAGCTCTTTCTGAGGAATATAAAATACCCCTTGATTAGTAGCAAAGACAAGATTACCATGCCAAAGGACAGCATCATATACAGCACCAATTGTATTAGTAGGATCAGTATAGCAATCCATATTATCAAGATATTGAATATAGGATACACCTTTATCAAGTGCCACCCAAAAATTTGAATCGCTATCCTCAAATAAATCAAGAACCGTATTATTTTGAAGTTTTGTTTCAGTAGAGAAATGGTTAAGTATCTTGCCGGAAAGGTCTACTTCATACAACCCATTGATAATAGTACCAAAATAATATGTACCATGTGAAGATAAGATGCCACAGTTCAAATCATTCTGCTTAAAAATGGATGAAGCTTCACAATTCCACTCAGAAAAATGCTGCCCGTCATATAAGTATAATCCATGCATAGATGTACCTATTAAATACCTATCAGAATCATATGGCAGTACAATCCGGACATCTTTACCTTTAAAGATTTCACTACCTTCTATTTTAACCAATTTATCATCAGACAGTTTATACAGCGAATCTTGCATACCTTGTACCCAATATTCGTTGCGAACCTTTAAAAGAAACAGTATGCTCTTATTGGTTACAAGTTCAACTTTACCCTCTTTATAAACATAGATAGAGCTAAATGACTGGAAATATACTGTATCTCCGACAATCAATATTTTCCAGAAATCATTATTAATTAAGTTTTGTCTATTCACCGAACTGGCTAAAGATGTATATTTGAGTTGACCGGAAATATCTCTATCCCACCTCCCGAAATCTTCATATCCACAAGTAAATATGGTATGATGATCAAAAACAGCCACAGCTCTTACTATGGAGAAGTTACGAATTGTGTTTATTTTCCAATTAAACCCATCAAACTCTAATAGTCCATTGTCATTTCCAAAATAAACCACACCTCTCTCATCTTGCCCTATCGACCAGTTTTTATTAGCTGCACCATATCTATTTTTATTAATATTGATAATATATGGGTTATTCGAGTATAAGTCAACAGATATTCCCAATAAGATTAATAGATACAGAAATCTTCTTATGTGTTCTTTCATATTATGTAAATATAGTAACGAGCAAGCAGAAGTAAGATATATCAAGTCCAAAAGAAAAACAGATGTTATCGCTACAAAATCCGCTATACTCAACTTAATAATGGCAGCGTAAAGTAGAACGTCGTCCCTATTCCTTCTCCTGAACGTACCCAAATACGTCCACCCATCCGTTCCACCAGCATACGAGAAACAGTCAGTCCCAGTCCGGTCCCTTGCGCAAAGTTATTAATCTTACCGAAACGTTCAAATATCTTAGCCACCCGATTGGCCGGAATACCGATACCCGTATCTTTGACATAGAATTGTACGACATTTCCCCGAAGCTGATAACCAAAATGAATCTCTCCGGACGGAGTAAATTTAGCTGCATTACTTAACAGGTTCATCAGCACCTGCATGATTCGCATCCTATCTCCGATAACATACAGATTCTTGTCAACATCATCCAACGCCATTTTCACACCCTTATTAACTTTCATTCGGTGCCTTTCATATTCTTCAAGACAGGCTGCATACACA
>NZ_EQ973490.1:1657625-1742536 GCF_000158035.1 Bacteroides cellulosilyticus DSM 14838 | reverse complement strand
CTTAACAAACCCCAAAGAACCCGCCTCCATAGCAGACAAGTCCAGAATATCATTAAACAGACACAACAGCAATTCCGAATTCTGCTCGATAATGTTGCAGTAATCATCCTTGTCTCCATCATGCCCCGGATCAATAACCAATCTTGAAAATCCTACAATCGCATTCAGAGGCGTGCGGATCTCATGACTCATATTTGCAAGGAATGCCGATTTCAAGCGGTCGGATTCTTCAGCTTTTACACGGGCAGCAGCTAACTCACGCTGTGCATTTTCCCGGCTCGTCACGTCCCGGCACATACACAACAAGTATTTATCTCCCAGTGGACATACCAGATTCTCGTAATGATGCGTCTCACCTTCAAACTGTAACGAATGCTCTCCTATACTGGGGAAACCGGTACGCACCACCTTTTCCATATTAGCACGAATCTTACGATATTCTGATTCCGGCACTATATCCTTCAAGTTAGGATGCGACTTATCTTTACCGGACAGACCTTCCACGTGATTCGTATCAGGAGAAGAAAGTAGCTCTATGTAGTCCAGGTTACGATCAAAAACCGTCAACATATCAGGGATAGCCTCCAGTATTTCCTTGCCATATTTCTCACGGAAGCGTTCTGGCTCTTCATCCGGACAAGGATCGGTCGGCAGGGAGCGGCTTGCCAGCTGTTCTTCCAGTTCCCGGATTATCTCCAGCAGTTCTTCTTTCGTTTTATCTTTATAATCCCTCATTTCAAGGCAGATATGTTGTAGAGTGTCATTTTCGGGGAGCAAATATAGCATATCTTTTCAATTATATCAACACATATTGCAGGCTTTTATTTAAAAAAAACCAATAGCTTTTGTCCTACTAATCAGAATGTTCTATCTTTGCATCACTTTTTATTTTAAATCATTGATAGATATGTCTAAAGAATTATTCTCTACTCTGCCCTACAAGGTGGCAGACATTACGCTTGCCGACTTCGGTCGCAAGGAAATCGATCTGGCAGAACAAGAAATGCCCGGCCTTATGGCTCTTCGCGAAAAGTATGGAGAAACAAAACCGTTGAAAGGCGCTCGTATCATGGGTTCTCTGCACATGACCATCCAGACAGCGGTACTGATTGAAACCCTCGTGGCACTGGGTGCCGAAGTACGCTGGTGCTCATGCAACATATATTCGACTCAAGACCATGCCGCAGCTGCTATTGCCGCAAGTGGAGTACCTGTATTTGCCTGGAAAGGCGAAACGTTGGCCGACTACTGGTGGTGTACGCTTCAGGCACTGAACTTCCCCGGCGGTAAAGGTCCTACGGTAATCGTTGACGATGGCGGTGACGCTACCATGATGATACATGTGGGATATGAAGCCGAAAGCAATGCTTCTATCCTGGACAAAGAAGTCCATGCAGAAGATGAAATAGAACTGAATGCAATTCTGAAGTGCGTACTGGCTGCAGATCCTACTCGCTGGCAACGTGTAGCAGCCGAAGTACGTGGTGTTTCTGAAGAAACGACTACAGGCGTACATCGTCTGTATCAGATGCAGGAAGAAGGTAAATTGCTGTTCCCGGCATTCAATGTAAACGACTCTGTAACGAAATCCAAATTCGATAACCTTTACGGCTGCCGCGAATCTTTAGCCGATGGTATCAAGCGTGCTACGGATGTAATGATTGCCGGTAAGGTAGTGGTAGTCTGCGGATATGGTGATGTAGGTAAGGGGTGTTCACATTCCATGCGTTCATACGGTGCCCGAGTACTGGTTACGGAAGTAGACCCGATTTGTGCTCTGCAAGCCGCTATGGAAGGCTTTGAGGTAGTAACCATGGAAGAAGCCTGCACACAAGGCAATATCTTTGTTACCACAACAGGCAACATCGACATTATCCGTATCGACCACATGACGCAGATGAAGGACCAAGCTATTGTCTGCAACATCGGTCACTTCGACAATGAAATCCAGGTGGATGCTCTTAAACATTATCCTGGTATCAAATGCGTTAACATCAAGCCACAAGTAGACCGCTATTATTTCCCTGACGGACACAGCATTATTCTGTTAGCTGATGGTCGTCTGGTAAACTTGGGTTGTGCCACCGGACATCCGTCATTCGTTATGAGTAACTCATTCACTAACCAGACATTGGCTCAGATTGAGTTGTTCAACAAGAAATACGAAACCGGTGTTTACCGCCTGCCTAAGCACCTCGATGAAGAAGTAGCACGCCTGCACCTTGAGAAAATCGGTGTAAAACTAACAAAGCTTACTCCCGAACAAGCTGCCTATATAGGCGTGAATGTAGACGGACCGTATAAGGCCGAACACTATCGTTATTAACGAAGTTGAGAGTTGAGAGTTACTATGCAGCATTATAGTGCAGTAAACTCTCAACTCTCAACTTCATAAAAACTCCGTTTTTATGAAAAAGCTCCTCCCTGACCTCCTGGTCATCTTTATGTTTGCAGTACTTTCATTCGCCTATTTCTTCCCGGCGGATATAGAAAACCGCATTCTTTTTCAACATGACACGGCTGCCGGTGCAGGTGCCGGACAAGAAGCGACTCAATATCGCGAAGAAACTGGTGAGTATACACGCTGGACTAACTCTCTGTTCGGTGGTATGCCGACTTATCAGATAGCCCCCAGCTACGAGTCAACCCAACCGTTGACCTGGGTACAGAAGGTCTACCAACTATTTTTGCCTACGTATGTCAACCTGACATTTATCCTGATGCTGGGCTTTTTCATCTTGTTGCGTGCATTCGGTATACCTACATGGTTGGCAGGATTAGGTGGATTAATGTGGGCATTCTCATCCTACTTCTTCATTCTGATATCTGCCGGACACATCTGGAAGTTTATCACGCTGGCTTATATACCACCTACAATAGCAGGTATCGTACTGGCTTACCGGGGTAAATATCTGGCAGGAGGCATTATTACAGCACTGTTCATTGCCCTGCAAATTCTGTCGAACCATGTACAGATGAGTTATTACTTCCTATTTGTCATCCTCTTCATTGTAGGAGCCTACTTTGAAGATGCATGGCGCAACAAGACCTTACCGCAATTCTTCAAGGCAAGCGGTGTGCTTGTTGTAGCTGCGCTGATTGGTATATCCGTCAATCTGTCGAACCTGTATCACACTTATGAATACAGCAAAGAAACCATGCGCGGCAAAAGCGAGCTCGTCGAAACCGGTGACGCCGCCAAACAGACCAGTAGCGGACTGGACCGTGACTATATCACCCAATGGAGTTATGGTATCGGCGAAACCTGGACCTTATTAGTACCCAACTTTAAAGGTGGTGCTTCCGTTCCCCTCGCCCTGAATGAAACAGCCATGGAAAAAGCCAATCCGACCTATGCCGGACTCTACCAGCAACTGTCCCAATACTTTGGTAACCAGCCTATGACGTCAGGTCCTGTATATGTAGGTGCTTTTGTACTATTCCTTTTCATTCTAGGCTGCTTCATCGTCAAAGGTCCATTGAAATGGGCATTAATCGGAGCCACATTCTTCTCCATTGTTCTTTCATGGGGTAAGAACTTCATGCCACTGACAGATTTCTTCATTGATTATATACCCATGTATAGTAAATTCCGTGCAGTATCATCTATCCTCGTTATTGCTGAATTTACAATTCCACTACTGGCTATCTTTGCTCTGAAAAAGATTCTGGACGAACCGGAGGTATTGAAAAAGAAGATAAAGTTTGTTGGTATCAGTCTGGCACTGACTGCCGGTGTAGCTTTGATATTAGCCGTGATTCCAGGAGCTTTCAGTTCAACTTTCGTCCCCGCACAGGAAGCGCAGATGTTGCAGAATGCAGTCAATCAGCAAATGATTCCTGCAAACGAGCTATCCGGTATCCTTTCCAATCTGGCAGAAATGCGTGCTGCAATGGTAAGCGCCGACGCACTGCGTAGCTTCATTATCATTGTAATTGGCTGCATGTTGCTGTGGCTTTACTATAGCGGAAAACTAAGAAAGTCATTCGTAATTGCCGGCATCGCTATTCTCTGTGTAGTAGATATGTGGAGTGTCAACAAGCGTTATCTGCACGATGACCAATTCGTCCCCCGTTCTGCCCAGGTTGACACCTTTAAGAAAACGCAAGCTGATGAAATCATCCTCCAAGACACTGACCCGAATTACCGCGTATTAAGCTTTTCCGGAGATGCATTCAGCGAGAATAAAACTTCTTACTGGCACAAGAGCGTAGGTGGATATCATGCAGCCAAACTGAGACGTTATCAGGAAATGATAGATCGTCATATTTCCCCCGAAATGCAGGCCGCCTATCGGGCTATCGCTACCGCAGGTGGTGAGATGGACAGTGTGGATGCTTCCAAGTTCCGCGTTCTGAATATGCTGAACACGAAGTATTTCATCCTCCCTGCCGGACAAGGACAGACAGTTCCTATCGAGAATCCATACGCTTACGGCAATGCATGGTTCGTCAACAATGTGAAGTACGTGGACAATGCCAACCAGGAAATCGATGCCCTGAACACCATATTGCCAATAGAGACAGCCGTAGTAGATGCTCGTTTCAAAGATATTCTGAAAGGCATTACCACTGCCCATAAAGACAGTCTTTCCAGCGTGCGTCTGACAAGCTACGAACCGAACCGTCTGGTTTATGAAACGAATAACTCTAAAGACGGCGTCATCGTATTCTCCGAAATCTATTACCCGGACGGCTGGATAGCCACCATTGACGGAGAGCCTGCCGACATTGCCCGTGCAGACTATATCTTACGTTCTATGTACGTCCCTGCCGGAAAGCATACCATCGAAATGCGCTTTGATCCGAAGAGCTTGCATGTAACGGAAGGCATCGCTTATGCAGCACTGGCTCTGATGGTGATAGGTATTATGATAATGGTGATTGTATATAGAAAGAAGCTGAGTTCACGCTAACTGTCCATAAAAAGGGCACAAGGTTATATCAGAAATCACCACAGATTACACAGATTCACACAGATTAAGGGAAAATGTTTTTCATATAGATAATCTATGCGAATCCGTGTAATCCGTAGTGAAAAATCAGTATTGAGAACTCAATAAATCAAATCCAATCATAGCTTAACCGATTTCTTCTTCCCACCATATGAAACCGATTTCGTAAATTTCGTCGACTGAACACTCCCTGTTCCATTCTCCTTATCCACTACAACTATATTGAACTTACGTGATTTCAACATACCGGGAAAAGTACCTTCCCGATCTGCGATATTCAACGTCCGGTTTGCATCATCCCAAGTAAACTTAATGGTTGAATAAGCACCTTTTTCATAGTTATAATTATCGTTTTCATCTTCATACAGCACAAATTCGCCATCAGCTCCGGGATAAATGCGTATCTCCAGATTATTCCATTTCTTCTCCGTAGAATACTGTACTTTCGGCCCAAAAGGAACAATGGAACCCGCACGTACATACAATGGAATAATATCGATAGGAACCTCTTTGGTAACCACCTGTCCACCATTCAATGCTTCTCCCGTCCAGAAGTCAAACCATTTGGTTCCCTTCGGAAGATAAACATCCTGTGTTCCTATCTTGCTAAAATCTTCATACGGATCTTTCCACTGTTCCTTATCAGAGAATACATACATATTCCTAGTTACAGGAGTCACAAGAAATGCCTTTCCGAACATATACTGATTACTGATAGTGTGTACTTTCTGATCTTCGTTGAAGTCCATGAACAAGGCGCGAAGGAAAGAACCTGCATTATCAGTCACCTGCCATCCTGTTGAATACAGATACGGCAGCAATGCATAGCGCAGATTTATGTATTTCTCTTCCGAATCATACACCCAGTCCCCCTTTTTGCCCAGATTGTAGATTTCCTTTTTCACACCACTTCCATGCGAACGCTGCATGGGCAGGAATGTACCATACTGAAACCAACGGGTATACAGTTCATGATAGGCTTTATTTTCAGCTCCACCATGATAAGGCCAGGCAAAGAATCCACCTATATCCGTATTCCAGTAAGGTATTCCCGATAGAGAGAAGTTCAAACCTGTAGGAATCTGCTTACGGAATGTTTCCCAATTACACATTACATCACCCGACCAGGTATTCGCCGCATAACGCTGTTGTCCGGCAAATGCACAACGAGTCAGCAGATACACGCGTTTATTAGAGGTTACGGCACGCTGATGCTCATAAACTCCCTTATTACTCATCAACGGGAAAGCATTTACTACGCTACGATAAGTTCCCATCGCTGTCGGAATATCGAAATCTCTCTCCTGAACATCCAGATGGTCAGGTTCCGTTGAATCTGTCCACCAGGCATCAATTCCTTTACTGAACAGTCCTTTATTCAAGTGCTCCCAATAAATATCACGTGCTTTTTCATTATAAGCATCATAAGCTTTCACTCCCCCGTCCGCAGGCCATGTCTTGAAATTGAATAGAGCATTGATTTTCTCCAAGTCCTTGTACGGATTCGTATCCGGCCCGAATGAAGCCCATATGGAGATCATAATCTTCGCATTTTTCTTCTTCACATGATCAATCATCTTCTGAGGATCAGGGAACTCCGGATTATCGAAATTCATAGAGTTCCAGTTAGAGTTCGGTCCCCAATATTGCCAGTCCTGAACAATTCCATCCAAAGGAATTCCCAGTTCACGGTATTTATCTACAACTTCCATTGTTTCCTGTTGTGATTTGTAACGCTCACGCGATTGCCAGAAACCGAATGTCCACAACGGATACATAGGCGCTTGTCCTGTTAAGTCACGTATCTGCGCTATCACACCATCGGCGTTACCGCCATACATGAAGTAATAGTCCATACATTCTCCCACTTCCGAATCAAAGGACATCTCCTGCGGATTATCTGTATAAGTGGTCGGAGAATAATTATCCCAGAACATTCCATACCCCTTCGTCGACTGAATGATTGGAACACTGGCATGCAATGCACGCTGACGCATGAAATGTTTATGATTGCGCTGATTCAGATCATCAACCTGTTGCTGTCCCAGACCATAGATAGCCTCATCCTTATCCAGCAAAAAGGCCTGACGCACACTAAAAGTCTGATTCCCCGCATCATTGAACGGAGTAAACTGAGCACCATAATCTTTCTCGGTAAACAATGCCTTTCCTTGCTTGTCAAAAAAAGAAATCCGTCCGGTCTCCACATTGAAATCAACGCGTACAGCATTGCTTTTCAGGGAAACGGTTTCTCCTTTCTTCTCGGTCGTTACAGACATGCTTTCAGGACTCTTAACCACAGAAAGGCTTTTCTTTGTAAAGCTACGTCCTTCGGGTGCCTTCACCACACGTACAATTTCAGGGCTGATGAATTGGATCTCAATATCCATTCCCTGCGTAGTACCCGTTATTCCCTGCTTGGTTTGCCGGAAAATCTGTGCCTCGACAGGTAAGGTCGACAAAAAAGCCGCAGCCACCAGCATACTACTGATTTTTGAATAAAACTTCATGTTCATGGTTTCTTTTTTACTTGTTTATATTATGAATTACCTAATGAAAATAATCTATCTCAGTTGAGTGACCTCGGAAAATATATAATCATTTCCTTGCCGTGCCTTAACCCCGACTCTTGCATATAAAAACTTAGCAGCATCAGTCACTCCATTATCACTCAGGTCGAAAGTGAATTCATGCTCACCCGGAGTCAGATTGGTGAATGACTTCTCCGCTATCTTCGCGACATTATCCACCAGCTTCGTTTTGGATATATAGATCACCGCCCTGTCAATGGAAGCTGTCTCAACCACCTGGTTTATCTTGCATTTCACTTTTACCACCTTATTCTGAAAATCAATCTCAGTATCCTTGATAAGGAAATAAGGAGTAACCTCAACATCCAATATCTGATTACCTTTGATGTTTACTTCAATCGTATCCTTCCGGGGAATCCAAGGGCCTCTATCCTGCCTCAACACAATCTTATAGAAGCCATTATACATCAAAGAATTAAATTCTCCATCAGAGTTAACAAACAAATTGATGGCTCCCCGATCTTCATACTCAGGTCCTTCCTGATAGGCATACATCATGCAATCATTGTCATAGGCAGTCCCTCTTAATTGTAGTGCTTCACCTTCATAGACAAACCTACCCTTAAACTCACTTTTAGGCTCATCGAAGTTATCCAGCTCGCAACCGGTTACCAGAAACAAGCCAAGGATTAATATAAGGCTATTGATATTCTTCATTTTATTTAATCTAATCGTTAGTTACTATATTACTGTAATGGGTTCTTAACCAGCTTCGGATTCTTGTTAATCCAGCCATCATCAATCGAACCGTAATAACACCGCATGGTGAAGTTCCTTGCATTCGGCGCCATATAAGATCTGCTTTTCTCGAAAGCCCACTTACCATCATATGGTGAACCGGGTGCATACACCTTATAGGGGAAAAGGGAATACATCTGCGCAGTCGGACTGTCAATGACTCCATTCCATACAGTATGGGCAAGCCTCCAACGTCTCAAGTCCCACCAACGATGATCTTCAAAAGCAAACTCAACCCTATACTCATTCACTATGTGCTCAAAAGTGATCGTGGATTCCGTTAATTCTTTAATTCCACCACGGGCACGAACTCTGTTTATATATTCGACGGCCTTCACCTTGTTTGTTCCCCCTAATTCATAAGCTGCTTCCGCTGCAATCAGTAAAGCCTCTGCGAAGCGGAAACGGGGATACCACATCTCACTATTCTGCGTATCCGATCCTGCATTGGCAGCTTCATCCAGGAATTTACGTACCAAGAAACCGGTCTTATTAAACCTGTCGCCTGCCGTTGCCAATGGTCCGTCCAGTGCAGTGATTAGCTGCCCGTCTTCAGTGGTTGCACCTAAAGAGCTGATCTTTGTTTTCCATTGGCTCGGATTCTCTGTATCTTTAATCAACAAACCAGCTTGTAGAGCCACCGGCTCACTTCTATAAAGTGCATTAGGCCATATCACAGTTCCCCACAATCGGGCATCTTTCATTTCGAAAGGCTCTTCCGGATTATCATAGAACACAAAGTTACCATTAGCATCATGCGTCTTTATCTCGGCGTTGCTTCCATCCCTGTTTTCAAAAGATTCCACTAAATTGAGAAGTGCTCCCAGGGCATTTCCCTGTATTCCATCTTTCAAAGAGAAAGGCATACACCAGGCTGTGAAGTTAGTCGTCACCTTATCCGCCACAGATCTGTCCAAAGCCCAAATAACTTCTTTATTATTCGATTTCTGGCATACAGCCTTATAAAAGCTCAATCCTAAATCCTGAGGATCGGAAATCTGCAATTCATAAGGACTGTTTTCTATAACTTCCTCAGCAGCAGCCAATGCAGTCTCATAGTATTTAGTAGCCAAATCAGCCGGAATACCGACTTCTCCATTGTCTGTCTTCAGAGTCGGAGTAATCTTATTACCATAATTTGCAATGGATCCTGCATACACGGCAGCACGTGCCTTCAACATTAAAGCCGCCCATTTATTGGCCCGGGCAGAATTTATAGTCGTTTGTTCGGTCAGCTGGCGGGCAATTTCATCACATTCGCTGATTACATAATCATAGATTCCCGCCTCTGTGGAACGTGGCACCTGATAGGTTTCCACATCTATTCCCGATTCATAATTAAACACCTGGTCTCCAACAAGCGGCATACCGCCCAAAGTACGGGCCATATGGAAATAATGCCAGGCACGCAGGAAACGAGCCTCTCCTTCAAAAGCCTTTTTTTCACTTTCCTGAAGTGCACTACTGCCCCTGACACCCTGTAAAAACAAGTTTACTCGGCGGACAAAGTCATAATCACGGACTCTCCATGAGTTCCGGTCATACTCCGTAAATATCACCCACGGACTTCCATAGCATTTATTAGCTTCGTCCAACTGGTCGTAACTCCCAAAATCCCCATTATTCTGTCCCCAGTTTACTTTGCCATACAAATTTGAAAGTACAGATAATACAAGCTCCTTATCTTCATAAATCATACTCTCAGGTATCACATTTTCAGGTTCCTGATCCAAAAAGGATTCCGAACAACCGGCAGCCCCCATTAAGAAAAGGGCGGATATGATTATCAATTTTATTTTTGTCATCTTGATGCGTATAAAGGTTATTAAAAATCAACGGAAAAACCAAAGTTCACTACTTTCATATTCGGATAGGCCATACCGTTCTCCGCCGTAATTTCAGGATCGATATCAATATCAATATTCTTCAGAGCGAACAGGTTTTGCCCTGAAACATAGAAACGGCAACGGGAAATCCCGATTTTTGAAGTCCACTTTTGAGGTAGAGTATAACCTATCTCCACATTTCTCATCTTCAGATAAGTCATATTGGTATACCAGAAATCACTGGGCCAATGTGTGCAGTCACTATTATTCCGGGTACGTAGAGCCAACGGGTATTTGCCGATATTAAAACCACTGTCAGCATCCCAGATATCCACAAGTCTGGTTGAGTTATCCCAAAGGTATTGAGAGAGATTCTTATTAGGATCGAAATATCTCAGGAATCCCTGTTGAACATATGTATAGGCTGTTGCTCCTACAAAATCTGCACGGAAATCAATTCCCTTCCAATCCAGAGCCAGATTAAATGCAAAGTTCACCCACGGTGTTCCTCCTTTACGATAGCCTATCGGACGCCAGTCGGCATCATTAATCAAACCGTCACCATTCATATCCTTATATTTGGCATCACCCGGTTTCAACGTAATATTTCCCTGATGGTCCTGGTCAACAGGATGGTTTGCAATCTCCTCCCAACTCTGGAATTGTCCATCCGAAACGAGTGAGAACTCCACATCCGTATAACGTCCCTTTATATTTCCTGCCTGATAACGGAACTTTTGCCATTCACTGGAGAATCTAGGCTTGTATCGGTCTCCCACATACCAGCGTGAATAAGTAACGTTACCTCCTACCGTATAATTCACATCTCCGATTCGGTCCCTCCAATTCACAGAGGCGTCGAATCCCCTGGCATAATTAGAGTTCAGGTTTTCCTGAGGCAGTGAGAATCCCACTTCTTCCGGAATCTGCACATCATAACGGCTTGCCAGCAATCCGGTCTGATCTCTGTTGAAATAGTCAAAAGAAGCATTCAGGCGATTATCCAGGAACCCCAGGTCAATACCGATATTCAGTATCTTAGATTTACCCCATGTAATATTATCAGTAGCCAATCCTGTAACAGTACTGCCTGTAACCAGTCCTCCATCGATCACAGCACCACCGCTATTATAATTATAGCCTACAATATGACTTAAGGCCGTACCCAATTCTTCACCTAACACACCATACGAAGCACGGATTTTCAGATTGGTGATATTGTCTTTCAGGAAATCGACATCCTGCCAGAACTTCTCTTCCGTAACCCGGTAACCGATAGAAGCCGACGGGAAGAATCCCCAACGTTTACCCCGTTTATAACGATAAGAGCCATCATATCTGCCGGATAATTCTATGATGTACTTATTTGCGTAGTCGTAGTTCAGGCGACCTATATATCCCATACGTGTCTGCGGGTTACCAATGCCATCGGTAAAATTAGACAGACTAGTTTTATCGATATAAGGGATTCCATTTGCCGGAGGATTTCCCAATGCATACATTCTTGGATAAGTGCCTTTCTTTGCCTCAAAGCCCACAACGGCATTTACATGATGGAGTGCAAACGTATTTTCATACGACAGCTGAATATTGGAAGTCAGTTCTTCTTTCATCTCCATACTTCTTTCTGTATAACGTGCCGTACCTGTTTCCACTACATTGTAGACATCACTCTCTTTGTCATACTCATAGAATTTATAGGAGTATTCCCGGTTCGACTGTCTTCTGTTTGCCAGCCAATAGCTGAACAGTCCTCTTGCCTTCAGGCCTTTCAGTATTTCATATTCGGCAGTACCGTTAATCTGAATAACCTTCCACTGATCCTTATAACTTCCTGCATGTTCGTAATTCATCCATCCGAAACTGTCTTGTGCCCAAGGTGCCGATATAGCCGGATACTTAGGATTATTATTGGCATAAGGCTTTTTAGTCGGCAAGTTATTATAAGCTCCATAAATAGGCAGATTGTAGTCGTCACCCGGCAACCCCGGATTATCGGTAGTCTCTATGCGTCCGTTGATTGCTACACCGACTTTGAACCTGTTCGTAATATCAATGTCGATATTAGACTGCATATTGGTTCTGTTGAAGCCTTTAAAACCTCTGATATTCCCTTCCTGATCGATATGTCCCAAGCTCAGGTAATATCTGACTTTCTCCGTGCCACCAGATACATTTGCATTTACATAAGACTGCGGCGCACTCACCCAAATGTACTTATACCAGTCGAAAGAAGTATGGTCTTCGTCAACCTTATCCACCCATTTCTGGTACTCTTCTTTCGTAACGGTTCTCGGAGTTCCATTTATTGTTTCAGTCTGTATGATAGCCGCCAGATAATCTTCTGCCGAAGCGGGTTTTGGATAGTTGGAAGGTAACTGCCATCCATAATACCCATTCACATTGACCTTCAACTTTTGATTCTTCTGTCCTCTTTTGGTAGTAATTACCACTACACCATTAGCGGCCTGCATACCATAAATAGCCGCCGAAGCATCTTTCAGTACGGAAACAGATTCGATATCATTGAAATCCAGGTTATTCAGGTTACCGGAATCTTTCTGCACACCGTCAATAATGATTAAGGGTGTTCCCATGTTTCTGATCTGGATATTGGGAGCGGCACCCGGACGTCCGTTATCCTGACGGAAGTTTACACCGGGGAGCTTACCTACCAGTGCACCTGTAGCCGTTACCGACTTTGCATGTGCCAATTCCTGTGCACCCACAGAAGAAATTGCACCCGTAACGGAAGCCCTCTTCTGGGCAAGTCCAAAACCGGTGACTACCACTTCATCCAGCAACATACTATTTTCTTTCAGCGTCACAACAATATTGTTTTTACCGGACACCGGAACTGTTTGGGTGATATATCCTATAAAAGAGATAGTCAGGACATCATTAGAACGAACCGACAGTTTAAAATTACCTTCCACATCGGTTATTGTACCATTCTTACTTTTCTGAGCAACTACACTGGCTCCTATCACAGCTTCCCCCTGATCATCCACAACAGTTCCGCTGATATTTATATTATTCTGTGCAGCCACATGAACAAAACTCAGAAGGACAATCAGTGAAAGTATCAGCTTCTTAAGATTCGATTCCGGTAAACGATACCGGTAGTTTGGTGTTAAAAACAGATTATGATTTTTCATGCATTAAATGATTCATAAAACGGTTAATTAATTGAAGTTAGAAATAAAGGTAAAAAACATGATACGACTTTTAAGGTGCATTTTCCATGGCAATTGATTTATGGGTTAATACTCGGTTATTTCAATTGCAAAAGTACCGGGAAGACGACTCTGAGTAGGGGTCAGCTCGTTGCTTTTTAAGGTACATTTCGTTGTTTTCAAAGGAAAAATGCACAGTAGGCAAGGTTTTTACCTGAATCTTGCCACCATGATGGCAAGGGTTTGCCAACTAACTGGCAAAAACCGGCATGCAATAAGATACAACTAATTACACTAATTGGGATGGAAATGAATCAACTCTCCCCAGTCATATTAGTCTTATATTGGGAAGGCGTTACACCAAACGCCTGTTTGAAGTACTTTGTGAAATATTTAGGAGTATTGAAACCAACCATATCAGCCACTTCACCTACCTGATATCCTTTATTCAGTAATTGAGCAGCATGCTTCAAACGAATGGAACGGATAAAATCAGAAGGAGTCTGGCCGGCAATTGCATTCAATTTACGATATAGTACCGTACGCTCCATCCCAACATCAGCACTCAGCTTCTCTACCGAATATTCGGGATTATCTATATTCTTTTGAATCAATGCGCAGACCTTCTCTATAAACTGCTCATCAATAGAAGTGATGGTAACCTCTCCCGGATTAATATTTATTCCCTGTGAAAAAGATTTCTGACGGGCTTTCTCTTCGTTTATCAGTTTCTGTATTCTCAATAGCAGAATATCCAGATTAAACGGTTTGGATATATACTCATCCGCACCTGATTCGTACCCGAACAATTTACTTTCGTCCGTAGAACGGGCAGTCAGTAATATGACAGGGATATGCGACACCTGTATATTGGACTTGATGCGTTTACATAACTCAAGTCCATCCACTTTCGGCATCATAATATCACTGATTATCAAATCGGGAAACTTTGTTGTGGCAATCCGTTCTCCTTCTTCCCCATCACCTGCTTCCAATACATTGTATTTCTTGGAAAGCAGTTCAAACATGTAATGCCGGAATTCTTTGTCATCTTCCACCAGAAGTATAGTGTACTCTTTATCTGTTTGCAAGTCCTGATCACTTTCCGCATCAGGGTTCAATTCATCCCCGATGAAAGTATCTTCCACTTCCGGTAACTCCGTATCCACTTCTACATCAGTACGCACAGGTAGATATACAGTGAACAAACTGCCCTTATTTACTTCACTCTCCACTTCTATCTTTCCGGAATGCAACTCTACATACTCTTTCACCAGATGAAGACCAATTCCACTGCCTATTTTATCTTCTTCCTCTTTCACCTGATAGAAACGCTCAAAAATATGGGAAAGATTCTTTCGTGGAATCCCTGTTCCGGTATCTTTCACGCAAAGACGGAAATACTGTACCCCGTCCGATTCCTTACAAGTATCGAAAGTTATCGTCACCCTGCCTCCTGCAGGTGTGAACTTGAATGCATTAGACAATAGATTATTCAGTACCTTTTGTATCTTCTCACGGTCGAAACTTATATATAAATCTTCTGTAATCTTATCATCTATCTCAAAAGAAATCTCCTTTTCCTGAGCCAGATAATCAAAAGAGGACTTTATCGAAGACACAAACTCCGCTATATTCCCCTTAACAAGAAACAGCTTCTCGCCATGAACTTCCAAACGTCTGAAGTCCAGCAATTGATTGACGAGGTTCAGCAGTTCTTTGGAATTACGGTAAATGGATTGTAATCTCTTCTTCAAGGCCATGTCGCCGACTTCCTTAATAAGAGATTCCAATGGGGTTATGATCAGAGTCAGCGGTGTGCGGAATTCATGGCTTATATTGGTAAAGAAGCGGAATTTCATTTGATTCAGTTCTTCTTCCTGAGCTTTTTGCAACTTCCTCTTATTCATTCGCAAATAACTGGAAAGGGCCCAATATATGGAAAGGGCAATCAACAGGCAATAAATGAAATAAGCCAAAGGAGTTTTCCAATACGGGTCCTTTACAATGATTTGTATAGTTGCACAACTGCTTCCCCACTGCTTACTGTTGTTTGCCGCATATACTTCCAGATCATACGTACCCGGAGGAAGATTGGCATAAGAGGCAGTTCCTGTCCCTGTGGGAGAAACTATTTCATGCCACTCCTTATCCAACCCCTTCAGCCGGTAACGATAGTGAGTCTGTGATCTATTGATATAATTCAGTGCAGAGAAATCAAACGATACAAAGTTCTGGTCATAATTCAAGATAATCTTTTGAGTTGCGCTTACAGGCTCTCTCAATAGTATATTGCCATCATACGCCTTATCCATCTCCACCTTTTTCCCAAAAAGATGAAAGCTCACGAAGAGAGGCTTCATATCCTGTTTTACCGGAGGCAGTTTATTAATTCGGAATTCGTTGAAACCATCAATTCCTCCCATCAGAATCACATCATCCTTCGTTACATATACGGATCTTTCCAGGAATTCCCGTTCTATCACTCCATCACTATGGTTAAAGTTGGAAAAAGAGTATTCTGTTCTTCCTCCTTCCTGAACTACATTCACACAAGATATTCCATAAGAAGTGGTAATCCACATCACGTGGTGACGATCTTCGGATATTGCCTGTATACTATTGTTTACCAGACCATTCTCCATATAAAACATCCTGATCTCTTCATTCTTTGGATTCCAGACTATCAGGCCATCCTGTGTGGCAAGCCAAATCAGGTTACGGCTATCTACGTACAAATCAGAATAACGATGGATATCATAGAAATCTTGCCAAGCCTTTTTATCTTTAAACACCGGTGCAGTCAGAACCTGATTTTTATAATCATAGGTAAACAGTCCTAAATTGCAGATTCCTATCAGCATACCCTCTTTATAATTCCTGATCTGCGAAACAGAGTTGATTTGTCGTCCTTCACTTTCTGCTATCTTCTTAAGTTCTCCGGTATCAGGATTCAAAAGACACAGGCCATCTATATATGAACAGATATACAGGTTCTTATCCGGTGCTTCAAATACCTTCGCCACATCACGTACAGGATAACTTCTGCTCTTTCCATTCTGAATACAGAATAATGCCTCAACCGATGAAAGCCATATCCGCTGCCGGCTATCTTTAGTTAACCCATTGCATCGTAAATTGCGGGGTAATCCTGCCTCAACAGACAATTTGCTCTCAGATAAAGAGTACCGTAAAAGTCCCTGGCGGGTACCTACCAAGATTTCGCCATGAGTATCTTCTACAAAACACGACACACTAACTTCCCCATTCTGATCAATATTAGGGAAGAACACTTTACCTATATTTTTGAATTTAAAGCGGTTAGGATGGTAATAACATATTCCCCTGTCCAAAGTCCCGATCCAAGTTCCTCCCTGATTATCATTAAAGACTGTGCTGACTTCCGTTTTTATCTCTTTACCATCTACAAATTCCAGCGTAGGGATAAATTGTTTGTTTTGCAGTTTTTCATCACATACCCACAGGCCGGCCTGACTGGTGATCCATATATCGTGTTCTTTACCTACAGAAAGCACATTCAGCCTATATTCAGTCTCTAATATCACTTCCCACTTACGCAGTTCAATATCAAACCGTAAAGCTTCAGTCTTTCGCCCATTCATCAAATAGTACAAGTACTTTCCCCGAGGGACAACCAACAGGGTAGCAGACCTATCCTGCTTTTCAACCAGTGCATATTCCCGGTATAATTCTCTGGATGTTTCCAGATCATAACAGACCATGAGGCTTGAATTGTAGAACAAGAAAACTTGCCGGTTTACTACCGCAATATCCAGAAGCCTGTCACGTACATCTCCGTTCGTTGAAACATCCTTCAGAAACTCAACTGTCTTTCCCCCGGCATAATCCCTGTACAAGAGTACATCATCATCCGTCAGCATCCAATAATTACCTGACTCATCTACAAAGAAGTTCACTAGCGTCCCCTTTACACCATAAGACTTAAACAGATCGTCCAAATGCTGTTCAAAGCATTCTTCATTGATGTTGATGGCCATTAGTTTATACCAGTCTTTGATATAAATATAGTCCTCATTCACATAAATGCGATGATGCCCAACATAGTCATTAAGAGGAATTATGTTACTTTTATTATAATGAAAATATTGAAAAGAAGTTCCATCGTAGATGCTAACAATCTCATTGGCATTGATTGCAATGCGCCCATCCCGCAATTGAATGATATTGCGGACTCTGTTACCCGAAAGTCCGTCACTGCAATCAATGGGAGTAAACGCATAGTGATCTTGTGCATGAAGCGAGGAGCTGAGCAGTAATATGATAAACAGCACATACCTCCCTATTCTTATTTCACAGTTTTTGTTTTTCATATTATTAATGTCGGTAGATTCAATACAAAAGTAGAGAAAAATCTTATAGCACTACTAAAATGATGCAAAAGAAAACCGCCTTATCCCTCAGTGGAATAAAACGGTTTCCTCTACCAACAGCTACATGAAAGTAGCTTTAAACAAACTAATACCTAAATCTATTTACCGATTAGGAGTATTCCAAGCCTTTGTTTCATCACAATACACCGTCAAAACCTGATCACCGACCTGTACTTTAAAACTTCCCTCTTCCAGTCTCCATTTCCCATCCAGATCTACAAATGCCAGATCTTCTGCTTTTACTTCCATTGTCACGGTTTTCTTTTCTCCCGGAGCCAGTTCCACTTTATGGAATGCCCGCAAACGACGTACATCGGGAGTCAGGGAAGCTATTTCGTCACTGGTAAAAAGCAATATGGACTCTTTACCCCTACGCTCTCCATCATTAGTTATATCAACAGAGAAAGACAATACATCAGCAGGTTTAAAATGACTCTTGTCTACTTTCAGATTGGAGTAAGTAAAAGTTGTGTAGCTCAGCCCGTAACCAAATGCCCATTGCACAGACATTACTGCATTATAATTATAAGCTCCTTCCATAGTATCCATACTTTCACAAGGTTTGTGGTCATAATTAGCCAGTGAGTGTACATAACGAGGATATGTATAAGGCAGCTTACCACTCGGATTTACATCTCCATACAGCACCTTGGCTAAAGCATCCCCTCCATAGTTGCCCGGCAGATAAAGATGTACAACTGCTTTCGCCAAAGGTTCTATCTCTGAAATGATACGGGGACGGCCTTCATTCAAAACCAGTATAACAGGTTTTCCGGTAGCAGTCAAAGCCTTTGCCAACTGCAACTGATTGCGGGAAAGAGTCAGATCCGAAAGATTTCCGGGAGTTTCAGCATACGAGTTTTCACCAATACACAGCAAGATATAATCAACTTTCCGGGCAGCTGCGACCGCCTTCTCTATTTCCGGCTTATTCTCTTCCCAATAAAGGATATCAATAGTGGGCGGATCAGCAGTCTTATAAGTTACTCCCGGTTCATAAGATATCCGGGCATGACCAGCTCGTTGAATCACCGCTTCCAAGATCGTATTGTATTCTCCGGCATATACGTCAGCCTTCTCCCCTTGCCAGGAGAGGGTCCACCCTCCATTAAGTGTACGCATCGAATTAGCATTAGGACCGACTACCAGTACCTTAGCTCCCGTTTGGAGAGGCAAGATACCACCTTCGTTCTTCAGCAAAGTAATGGACTCTTCCGCAGCCTTTCTGGCAACAAGAGCATGTTTGTCACTTCCGAAATCAGGATATTCCGAAGGACTCCAATAAGGACGCTCAAACAAATTCAGCCGAAACTTCATCCGCAGGATACGGCGAACTGCATCGTCAATACGTTCCATAGATACTTCTCCTTCCTCTACCAAATTTTTCAGATCAATGCAAAAGCTCCATTCGTAAGGAGTCATTGCCATATCGATTCCTGCATTGATTGCCAACTTAATAGCCTCTTTAGCCGAACCACAGATTTTATCGCGCTGATAAAGATTATTAATATCCGCCCAGTCAGTAACAATTACTCCGTCCCAATTTAAGTCTTCTTTGAGCCATTCGGTCAGTAAAGTGTAGTTAGCATGAAAAGGAAGCCCGTTGTTTAAAGCCGAGTTCACCATAACAGATAACGCACCCGATTGAATCGCATTCAGGAATGGTTGGAAATGCCGTTCGCGTAAATCCTGTTCGGATATACTGGAAGGAGTCCGGTCTTTACCGGAAACCGGAACCCCATATCCCATAAAATGTTTAAGGCACGAGGCTACCTGACTATCCCCTATCTGATTCGGATTATCTCCCTGATATCCCTTTATACATGCCATTCCCATCTGAGATGCCAGATACACATCTTCTCCATACGTCTCATAGATTCTCGACCAGCGGGCATCACGTCCCAAGTCCAATACCGGAGAGAAATTCCAGGGGGCATTCCCCGCCTTGGTTTCGTAGGCTGCTATCTGAGCCCCTTCATACACTAGTTGGGGATTAAAAGTTGCCGCCATACCAATCTCATGCGGAAACATTGTGCCGCCTATTGTGAAAGTGGTACCATGCATCTGATCGATACCGTAAACCAAAGGGATACCGGTTTCCTCAATGGCAACTTTCTGTAACCCCGAGATAATAGACGCCCACTTGTCTACAGTTTGAGGAACGTTGGAAGCAGTATTCAGGATGGAACCCACTTTATATTTCCTCAACACCGTATCTACTACAACCGGATCCAGTTCCAACGGGAAAGTAGTATGATAGACATTATCCCCTTTGGTCACCACGTCAAGTGTCAACTGTGTCATCTGGCCGATTTTCTCTTCCAGCGACAAACTCTTCAGAAGACTGTCCACCTTAGCCTCCAGCTGCTTATCTACCGGAATAACCGGAGTTGCGTTGTTTTCCGGATGCTTGCAGGAAGTAAATAATAAAGTGGTCAGGGTACAGACTATCAAAGTTGGTCTCAGATATCCTCTCATAACTATTTCACAGTTAAGTTTTCAACAAATTCATTGATTTCCAAATCTTCCCTAACCATCTTCTCACCATTGATTATAACATTTTCAATAGTAACATCCCTGGTCAAACGCTCGCTGTCAAACCCTTTTACAAGCGATTTTCCCACTTTATTGCGCCCGGGATATTCGGGGTTATAGAATATATTACGGATAGTCACATCTTCAATGGTCCTTCCCGGTACCAGATTGTCTTCACCCGTATTCTGCTGTACGGCGAAGTAGAAGAGCTTGCCTTCCTCTATATTTTCCACTCGGAAGTCTTCAAACAACAATTTCCTGACAGTATTATTGTCGCCACACGTCACAGCAAAGCATCCCTGATAAATAGGAGATAATTCATGATGATCCAGGACATCAATATTTGTAAAAGTCAGATTCTCTATTGTATCACCACCGGGGCGTGTAGCATCTCCATGAGTACCGATATTAATAGGATGCGCATTATCGGCCCAAAGAACAGAATTCCGCACACTGATATTACGGCTGTCTCCCAAAGAGCCCTGACGACTGGCATAAATGGCAATGCAATCATCACTATTCCGCATATAGAGATTATCAATAGTGATATCACTGCTGCTGCGCATATTGATACCGTCCCCCCAGATGATACTTGAAAAGCTTTTCAGATTCCTGATAGTAACATCGGTAGTCTGCCCAACCAGAATACTGGCACCATTAGGGTCTACGATGGTGATTCCGTCAATCTCAACATGTTTTGAGTTCTCAACGATGATGGCATGATTCTTCGGCTGCCTGATTTGCCCACGGCCTATGACACGTACATTTTCCACATTGGCAATTTTAAGACTATAAGTCAGGATAGCATCCTTGTCTAAATAGACAGTAGTGTTACCGGGTATCCAGACAATATCATCGTTGGAATTACCATATTCACCGGGACCCAAATACATGACTCCTTCAGTATCCGGAAAGACTTGTTCCTCCGCTGCCTTGTCCGCAAAAAGTTGCAGGTTACCAAATCGGTCGTCATTGAATTCAATGCTCAGGTAAGCAGGATTATCCAGATTGAAATAAATACTGTTTCCTTCCTGAGTATATGCTATATTCTTATCGGTCGGCCGGATGTTTACTTTCCGTATAGACTTTTCTCCATAAGTCACCATCACTTCCATTGCGGAGGTCATATCGAACTGTACAAAGTAACTGGTACGTACATTATGCTTATCCACGGTGGCGGTTTTGACTTGGAGCGCCTGCCATTCCTGACTGTTCCCTACTTTTCTGACTTTCACTGTATACTTCTCCTGAGAGGGCTGTGGGGGCAGCGTCCCAGGGATATCCGGATCGGTGCAAGCGGCACAAGCGGTCAGGATAAATACAAAGGAAAGTACTATAATGGTACTGAATAATTTCATTGGATTATTTAAGTTATAAATTAAAAACTACATGATGTATAAGGATTCATCACAGATTTATTATTTCCAGAACGGATTCTGCACCAAATTAGGATTGATATCCATTTCCGACTGCGGCACCGGGAACCAATAGTTCTTTTTCTGGAACGAACGGGTCTGGTATCTGGTACGCACAAAATAAGCATCCGGATCATTCTTGTCATCGCTCAACTTGGAACCGAAATAATTCATTCCGTAGAAGTCTCTGTTAAGTATTTCTTCACCTATTTTCAAGCGACGGATATCCATATAACGGATACTGGATTCACAACACAATTCCACACGACGTTCCTTATAAATGGACTGACGCACTTCTTCCTGTCCCTGGGGTTCGGTTATCATACCGGCTCCAGTACCATATTCCGGAATACCGGCACGCACACGGATAAGATTGACGTATTTCATTATATCCGGATTGCCGGGATCACATTCGTTCAAAGCCTCAGCATAATTCAGATAGGCTTCCGCCAAACGATAATTTACAGCTGGACGATAAGGAAACGTGACGTTCACATTATCCCTGTCCGGATGCGCCAATTTATTCTGCAAATAGCCATTTCTTGGTGCATCCATAGAGATACCTCCATCCTGTTCTCCCTTCAGGAACATGGTCTGACGACCTCCTTCGGCCGTCTTACTGAACCAGGCACGATTATAAAGTACGGCAATATAGAAACGTGCTTCCCTGTGACAATACATATTGTAAGCACCCGCCATGGTGACCTGCCCTGGATTTACATTTCCCTGACACTCCTGCCACCCGGTATTCCTTACTTCAGGCTCTGTTGAGAATCCGGTTTCAGTATAGCCGGATGCCGGGTTAATGATCGGTTTTGAATAGTCATTATTTTCATAACCCAGGATAGGCGACAATCCGTTTTCCATGAAAAAGGCATCCACCAAGGATTGTGTTACTCCGTAAGAACCTGCACCGGGTACACTGCGAGGAATACTCCAACGGTCGATGGCTCCGTAATCGCCCGGATTGGGGTTTGCAAAAAGTATTTCCGTATTTCCTGCCGATTCCTTTGTCATCAGAATACCCCGGCATGAGAGGAAAGGATCTACCGTTCCGTCCGGATTGTAGACCGTATACAACTTCTTACCGGCGGCATGGGCAGCATCAATCAATTCCTTAGCCGCATTGGCTGCACGTTGCCAACGATTGACATCATATTCAGAATAAAAGAGTTCTTCACCATTGGGATTTTTATGATTCATGTAGTCCTTGTTTCCATTCAGTAAGGGAGACGCAGACAACAAGAGAAGGCGTGAACGCACTGCCAGACACATCAGTGAGGTAGCTCTGCCATACAAAGTAGGATTTGTATAACTTGCCGGCAAACCTTTCGACACTTCCAGTAACTCGTTATCTATCCAGTCTATAACCTGGTGTACAGGTACCTGCTGCATCATAAGTACATCATACGGAGCATCCAGATCAATCGGTTCAGCTGTAAACGGTACGGCTCCATAGAACTCTACCAACAATGCATAATAATAGGCAATCAGGAATCTTGCTTCCAATTTCATACGCTCCGCTTCCTCGACTGTCAGATTCTGGTTCTCAATAGGTTTCACGTTCTGTATAAAGATCTGTGCCTGACGTATTTTCTTAGGTAGTACTCTCCAATAATCATTATTATCTTCCGAACTTGGATTCCAGTTACCCATTTGCTTACCCACGATGTCATAAGCGAACCAGCCTGTCCACTCGGCATGCGGTGCCATATCATCGCTCAGAGGTCCTTCCTGATGGTAATTGATAAACGTATTCGGGACACTTGAATAGATTGCAGAAAGCCATTCCAACGTATTCTGTCTATTATTGAACACCTTTTCCAACGTCAGCATATCATCCGGTTCCTTATCAAGGAAATCCGTACAGGAACTGAACGTCAACATAGCGATAAATAAAAATGTGATGTATTTCATATTCTTTTTCTGTTTTAATTGTTTTATAATCCAAACTCCAGGTCTTCTTTAGAAAGACAGATTAAATCCGAAAGATACGACTCTCGGGATTGGATATTTAGCTCCCGTACTGGTATCAAGCTCTGGGTCCCACATTTTGAACTTAGAGAATTCAAACGGATTGGAACAGGCTACAAAAAGACGGGCATTACTGATGAAGTGTGGCAAAAGGGACTTCTTGGAAAAACTATAGCCTAATTCAATGCTCTTCACCCTCAGCATACTCATGTTGCGTACCCACCAGGTTGACGGTTGGGTATTATTTTCATTGATAGTACTGGACAAACGTGGCCAAAATACATTTTGACTCGGGTTTTCAGGTGTCCAACGGTCTTGATAGTTGCTATAGATATTTCCCTCCTTAGTATTGGCACCCGTACCGGGGATAAAGGTTTTCACACCCGAACCGATGATGCGGTAAGTCTTGCCATTACCTTGCAGGAAGAAACCAAAATCAATATTCTTATATCTCATATTCAATCCGAAACCGTAAACCAGCATTGGATCCCAGGTACCACCGATGGGCGACTGATCCAGAGCATTGATGATACCATCATTGTTGACATCCTTATATTTAATATCACCCGGACGGATATTATTTGAGAACTGCGGAACCGGAATACCTTCTTTCAGGATGCCATTTGCCACATCTGCAAAATCATCCTCCGTGAACAGACCTTCGTCTATGTAACCGTATATCTGTCCGATGGGGCGTCCCGTTCTTGCACGATTTGTACCAATGACGGTAACAGGTTCGTCTATCTCATCAATCCGGCTTTTAGCATAAGTCATAGTAGCCTGCGCCATTACTTCAAAATCCTTGCTAAAACGCTTGTTCATTTCAAGAGACAGCTCCACACCCTTATTCGTAGTCTTACCATAATTGGCATACGGATTATTGGTGAAACCGGTTGATGAAGGCACATTGACGCGTTGCATAAAGATGTCATAACGTTTATCCTGGAAGAAATCCACCGTCAAATTTATCGTATTCAAAATGCCTACCTCGACTCCGATATTCAGTTTCTTCACCTTTTCCCAAGTCAGATCAGGAGAACCGGCCAAGCCTTCCTGCATACCGCCAATGTATACATTGCCATCCATACCAAAAGTATATCCCGACACTTCATCGATAGTAGTGATATAAGGAAAACGGACAGCTCCACGGGTTGCACCGATACAATCGTTACCAACCAGACCATAAGACCCACGCAATTTTAATTTACTCAATACATTACGTACCGGTTCCATGAATTTTTCTTCGGATACAATCCATCCCAGAGCCACCGACGGAAAGAAACCGTAGCGCTTGCCCTTAGCGAAATTCTCCGAGCCATTGTAACCGAAATTAAATTCAGTCACATAACGGTTATCAAATGTATACGAGAAACGTCCTGCAATACCCATGAAGCGGAAAGGTTGCTTGTCACCAGTGTCGAGGTTACGCATATCGTACATAAACATACCCTGCACACCATGCTTGCCAAACGTATTGGCATAGTTTGCCGAAAACTCTGTATAGGTGCTGTTTGTACCGTATTCTCCATACGAAGAATAATCCAGGTACTCATCTCCATTACCCAGCATATGCAAGTTCAATGTTCCATCCGGGTTCCTGCCGTTGGCTGGCTGGTAATATGTCGGATTTTTCGATCTGCGCACACCACTTGCCGAATAACGGTCGAAAGAGAAGAGTCCTTTTATTTTCAGTCCTTTAACCAGCATACTCAGATCTTGCTCTATGGAGAACAGCGTCTCAAGGCTACTCTCCTTTCTTGTCTGATATCCGGTCTGTGTCAGCCATGCCCAAGGATTAGCCCGGTTGGCAACCACAGGAATTTCGCCAGTGGAATAGCGTGTAGGGTGAGCAATAGGCGATGTGGTAAAAGCTGTCTGGAAGATTTCATCGAGCGAAGCATAATTACCATCCGTTGACTTCTTACCTGCGGACAAGGTATGATCCTGCAAGAATCCACCGATATTGACGCGCAGTAAAGTAGTAGGCGTAATATTGACATCCACGTTGGAACGCAGGCTGAAGCGGTTCAACCGATCCGAGTTGTCCCATTCATAACTCTTGTCACGATCCATAATACCTCTTGTGTTGTAGTATGATCCAACAAGACTATATCTCAGAATATCACTACCTCCCGTTACATCCAGATTCACTCTTGAATTTGTTCCGAATTTCTTTGTAATAGCGTCAATCCAGTTCACATCCGGATACAGGTCAGGATCTGAACCCGTACGATATTTTTCCAGATCCTCCTGCGAGTAAGGAATCTGGTTTCCCTCTTCCTTCGCAATGGCGTTCACAAGACTTGCATAATCATAAGCACCGATATAGTCGGGTGTCTTACCAAGAAATGTGATACCCTGTTCAAAACGGATATCGACAGATGGTTTTCCAATCTTTCCTCTTTTGGTATTGATAAGAATCACACCGTTAGCCCCCCTCACACCATATACCGCACTCGCCGCAGCATCTTTCAGGATAGAGAATGATTCTATTTCTGCCGGATCGATATTATCCAGACTTCTTTCCACACCATCTACCAATATCAGAGGATTGTTGTTGCCATTGAATGTAGAGATACCTCGAATAAAAAATGAAGCTCCATCATATCCCGGCTCACCTGAACGTTGGCTTCCGATAACACCCGAGAGTTGCCCTATCAGATTGTTACTGAGCGAACGCGAAGTACCTTTCTGCAAACTCGCCGGTCTGATGGTCGAGATAGATCCCACTACCGACTCTTTCTTCTGTGTACCGAATCCTACCACTACCACTTCTTCCAACAGGTTTTCATCTTCCTGCATGATAACATTGATAATCTGGCGCGAGCCTACCCTTTGTTCCTGAGTAGCCATTCCCATGTATATAAATTCCAGTGACACATTCTTCGACGGTACCTGTATGGTATAGTCTCCATTGAGATCTGATACGGTAGCCACACTGTTGTCTCCTTTCAGTATAACATGTACACCCGCCAGCGGTTCCGACTTAGTATCCATGATATTTCCACGGATAGTGATCCTTTGTTGCTGTTGTTGCAGATTTACTCCCATCGTTCCGGTGGTTCCGCCACTTGTCATAGCATGTTCCGGATCAGATGCATAGCCTGCATTCGTGCTTCCTAAGAGGCAAACCAGCAAAACGGAAAAAACTCCTTTTCTTTTCCAGAAATTGTGATCTTTCATCATAAGTGCATTAATTAAAAGGTTATTATTAAATTATTTATTTTAAAAGGGTTGTTCATTAACTCCTAATATAAACATTATTGATAAATTCTGGCGGCAAATCCTCCACCGGGTGCCATCCGAACCTTCAGTTTCCTGTCAGCCGGAATCTCGATAAGCTCTTTCTTATAGTCACGGGCATACCGGTAGGCATTCACTCCGTCACGGAATATTTCAGCTTTAAAGTCTCCCGCACCCAGAAAAGAAAGATCGATTTCGATGGTACATTCCTCCCAGTTAGTCATAGCACCGACATACCATATATTCCCCTTCTGACGGGCTGTCGCTATATATTCCGAGACTTTCCCGCAAAGGACGGTTGTATGATCCCACACAGTGGGTATACCGGCAATAAAACTTGTACATTCATGTTCACGTTCATAACTCGAAGGACTGTCACAAAGCATATTCAGCGGTGAATCGAAAACAATATACTCCGCCAGTTGACGACAGCGTGTACCTTGACTCATCGGTTCGTCATGAATGGCCCTGAAGTTCTCCCGCGAAGCATTATGCATAGCTCCTTGCGTATAATCGACCGGACCGGCCATCATGCGGATAAAGGGCATCGTCACATCATACGTCACCTGATCAATAAATGCAGTCGGAAACTTCATCTGTTCCAATCCGTGTACCCCCTCTATATTTACCACATTAGGGTAAGTACACTGTAATCCGGTAGGCTTATATGTTCCATGAAGATCAAGCAGCAGTTTATATTTTGCGGCAACTTCAGCAGCTCTATGATGAAAGTCCACCATCAGTTGGTCATCCCTTTCCATATAATCCACCTTAAAACCTTTGATTCCCATTTCAGAATAATACTTGCATACACTTTCCATATCCCGATCGAAAGGATAGTAGCCTGCCCAAAGAATAAGTCCCACATTCCGTTCTTTTCCATATCTGACAAGTTCCGGCAGATCAAGTTCTGGAACAACCTTAAACAAATCCGCCTCATTTTTAGGAGACCAGCCATCGTCCAGAAGGATATACTCTACACCATACCGGGATGCGAAATCAATGTAGCATTTGTAAGTCTCATTATTAATACCTGTTTTAAAATCAACTCCCAGCAGGTTCCATGCATGCCACCACTCCCATGCCGCTTTTCCTGGTTTCACCCATGAAAAGTCACCCTGTGGTCGGGTAGCCAGTTTAAACACCATATCATTATCCGCCAGTTCCTTATCATTTTCAGAAACGACCATGATACGCCAGGGAAATGAGGTTACACCGCTGACTTTCGCTATATATGGCTCACGAGACTTCACTAATCCCTGCAAATTCAAATAGCCGCCTTGCTCTACCTCCTTAGGATAAGGTGCAAAAACACTCTTCAACGTGTTACTCCCGTCACCATTATACAGATACATACCCGGATAATTTAATAAATCAGCCTCCAGGATGCAGAGTTTCTTTCCATTTCTCCCCTCAACCAGCAACGGAAGAAATGCTATACGTGATGTATCCCATTGAGATATATTCTCATATTTATAAATGTTCTCAAAAGGATTACCGAACTGGCTTTCCAGTGTAGCAACATTATCCCTTACATAAGGTATATATGCTTTAGCATCATGAAGGAAGTTAAACTCCGACAATTCATTTTCAACAATGATATCCCCCTTAATATCCGATTCAAAACGATATGCTATACCTTCATTGTATGCTCTGAAAACAATCCGGTAATTCCCTTTAAATTTCAGTGTCAACTCATTGAAGTTATCCCTTACTTCTTTCTTCTTATATATATCCGCATTCAATATCCGGTCTACAGTCTTAGTCTTTGTTCCGGACAGTTTCGGATTTATGCCGAAAGCCCGTCCCTTATCCAGACTCATATGAATGCGCGAGAAATCGAGTATCAGATCACCATCGTGCTTGATATTATATTTAATATCCGTCGTGCTTATTTTTATTTCCGATTGAAATTTCTCATCGGGCGAACATAGCACAAATGTTTTTTGTGAAAAAACCGGCGCCGTACAAGTTGCCATTAACAAGGCGAAAGCTATCCGAGTTACATGTTTCATTCTATCCATTGTTTTACTATATATATTACACATTACTTTTTAGTCTGTATCAAAGAGAAAACCTGCTTATTCAGTCTATGATTTCTCGTTTTCCCCGAGACAAATATATAGGGATAATGCATCACGCATTTTATCTATTCGTTTAGAAATGGTGCATTGTAGATTAGGTAAAAATGTAAATGGAAGAAATGAATATATGTATATAGGTTCTGAACAAATATGCACAATTATTCCCCTGCAAAAAGTGCATATTTGTCTTACCAACATATATAATACGTTGAAGAGGAATGAAATCGAGTTCGTTTTTACAACGTTCTTAATTACTGTTTACGGAATTTACCCGGCGTAGTATTATAGTATTCTTTAAACTGACGGCTGAAATGATTGGAGTTGCAATAGCCTAACTGATCCGCAATTTCGGAAGAGGTCATACTGGTAGTCAATAACATCTTTTTAGCCTGAGACATTTTTATATTAAGGATGAAGTTTGAAGGAGTTTGGTCCGTGATTCGCTTAACATTCATGTATAGCAGGGTACGGCTGATATTAAAATGTTTAGTGATGAGGTTGACCGACATTTCAGGATCACTCAAGTGCTGGAGAACAAAATCTGTCAGATTCTTCAGAAAGACTTCATCCGCATTGTTCATATTCTGCTCCGTAACGTTTGCCTGATCGAAATTAGAATAGTAAGACCGAAGTGCATTTTTATTCTTCAACATATTATTCATACGAAGAAGCAATTCCTGTATATGGATCGGTTTCTGCATAAACGCATCGGTTCCCGCCTGGAATGCCGCAATTTTACTTTCGGGCGATAAATCCGAAGAAATCAGTAATACAAGTATGCGATTGGTCTTTTCATTATCTTTAATGGTCTTGCACAACCCCAGTCCATCGACCTGAGGAGCCATATTACTGATCACCATATCCACATTCTGAGATTTCAGTACCAATAAAGCCTCATCAGAATCTGAAGCTAACAACACATGGAAGTTCTTCTGTAACTTCTTCTTCAATATTTTCTTCGTATCCGCATCATCCTCCACAATCAACACCTGGAAGAGATTCCTTTCATCCATATCTTCATTTGAAGACTGAGCCTGCTCTTCCACATAGATGGTATTATCAATAATCTGATTGACAACCTTAATCCGGGGACTGATGAGTTCGAGATTGTCATCTTTATGCAACGGCATCTCTATTCTGAAAATATTCCCTTCGTTTTCGACAGATATAACAGACAGGTGTATATTCAACAATTTAACAATACTGTTGGCAATGGACAGTCCGATTCCCCCGTTAGAACGCATATCAGCTATTTGTATACTGTTATAAGGCTGAAAAATGGCAGTCTTCTGTTCCTCAGTCAGGCACGGGCCACTATTGAAAACATCCACCGTCACCACTTCTTCCTTATGAGCTATCTTCAAATAACACTTTCCTCCCTGTCGTGTATGCTTAAACGCATTGCTTAGTAAATTACCAATCAATATTTCCAGTTTATCGGAATCAAACAGAATAGGCAGAGAGGTCGTATCAGATATAAACTCGTGGGATATCTCCTTGTGCCTGAACAATGGAGTAAAGGCTTCATAGATATCATTCAAGAAACAGACAATGTCATATTTATCCATTTTGACCTTCGCATGCTGCGACTCGATATTTCTGAAATCCATCAACTGGTCGATAAGATATTGCAAACGTTTCACGTTACGCTTAAAAATATTAGTCTCGCTATCCTGCTCACTGTCATCAGGTAGCAGATCATTCTGCAAAGTAGATATAATGGCAAGAGGCCGCTGGAACTCATGGGACAGACTCGTGAAGAAATCCAGTTTCAGAGTATTCAATTTTTCCATTTCAGCCTGTTCCCTCTTAGATTGCGCCACCAGTTCTTTAGCTCTCCGCTGTTTCACGATAAAGGAACGTATGGCATAAATTACAATTCCAAGCAACAGAATATACAGCACTATCATATAAGGACTCAGCCAAAGCGGCGGGAGTACTTTTATTTCTATCTTTTTATCGGCAAGCACATCTCCATTATCAGCTTTCAGTTGGATATGCAATACGTAGTTGCCGGTAGAAAGTCCCGTAAATGATATCTCATTCGAAGCTGCATTCACATCATACCAATGATTATCATAATTTTCCAGTTGATAGACAATCTTATAGGGAGAGAGCGGTTGATCTGAATTATAATCTATACTTACCACTGCAAAAGAAACAAAGTTCTGGTCATTGTCAAGTACTATACGGTCGGTGTTGTCTATATGATTTTTCAGAATGGACGATCCGGATTCAACAGGTACATTAAACAATTTGAGTGCCGATATATACAGCACAGGCTGTATATGCTTTCGCTCTACCATTCGTTGCGGATCAAACTTCAGAAGTTTTTCGGTAGCACCAAAATAGATACACCCTTCTTTATCGGTATAGCTGGAACGCACATTAAATTCTTTCCCATCCAGCCCCCAGTCCAGATTAAACTGTCTGACTTCTTTTTGAGGCGTCACACGAAACAAGTTATTTCCGGATGAAAGCCATAAGTTTCCTTCTGCATCCCCTTCTATTCCGGCAATCGTATTGATTGCCTTATGTTTGATATAGAGTTGGAACTCTCCGTTCTCAAACGAAAATAATTCGCCCCTTCTGGTACCCAACCATAGGTGACCGTTCTTATCGGCATATCCACATTGAAAAGCAGTAGTAGGATCATCCGCCAACACATATTCTTTTATTTCCTTGGTCAGACGGTCGTAACCAAAAAGGGACATTGAGTTTATCAGATATACCTTATCATGACAAACCATACAATCAAAAAAGTTATAGTCGCTTCTGCCCTGGCTTGTCAGGATTCTTGAGAAAGTCCCCACTTTATGCAAATAAATATCAATTCCTTTATTGGTAGCCACCAACAAACTGTCTTCATTGAGAGCACACAAAGTCTGTACAAAACTTCCGGAAAGAGAAGTCGTATCAACGGATGAAGGCATATAATGGGTGATACGTTCGTCCGGCGCTATCTTATATAATCCCGAAGACAGACCTCCCGCCCAGACATTTCCGTCCAGCCCCATTTCCAGGCAAATAATATTATTGCTGATGACTGAATTCGTATGATCCAGCCGCTTGATGAATTTTCCATTCTCATCCAATATGCTCACTCCCCGACAATTAGTAGCAACCCAAAGCCTCGACAGCCGATCTCTCACGATACCATTGGAAGTGACGCCTCCTATATTATCTTTAGCATCGGTAAGAGTATAAAATTTCTTTGTAGAGTTCAGTTCTTTTATATAGAACAGTCCGGAGAAATAAGAACCGATAACCATGTTATGGGATTTAGTCCGATATATACTGGTTATAGCTACATTTTGCAGACTGTTATGGTTCGTCTCAAAGGCATAATTCCTAAACAAATGATCATTATAATCATATATCGCCAAACCATAATTATATCCAATCCATAGCCGGTTATACTCATCTTCTGCGATACTTGCAATATCTTCCAGATCGTTGACCTTGTATTCCGAAACAATGGTTTCTTTATGAAAATCATCATAAGTCCGGTTATACTTGAACAGTCCGTCTTTGATGGTTCCTATCCATATAATACTCCGTGAATCAGCATAAATACACAATCCTTTTGCAGGAGAGCGGTCCGCACCTTTCAGATTATATGTTTTCAGGATTTCAAAAGTCTTATCCACCTTATATACCTTGTCACCATTCAGTCCCCACAATACGCCATATTTATCACAAACAAGCCTCAGGAATGGTACACTGCTCTTAATGAGAGTCACTTCTTTATCTTTATACTTATATATATTACCATTACTCAATATGATAACATCGTTCTCGTAACGAAAGATAGAGACTGCATACATAAGTTCATTGCCATTGTACGTTATGCGGGAAAACCGACCGGCTTCATAGTCGTATACCTCCAAAAACATTTCCGCAGCTACAAACATCTCCTTTCCCGTATCGAACAAAGAGTTTATCGGCATACCGGAAAACCTGTCGATATGCGTCAGTTTCTTACTGTCATAAACATCCAGCCCATTGAAAGTACCGATCCAGATTGCTCCATAGCAATCATCATGAATAGTCGATATATTATTATGGGATATGCCTTCTTTTTTACTGATATGTATATAATTCTCTATTATGTTACTCTGACTCCACATCGGAAGCATAAAAAGCAGAAATAATATATGGCAGAATAGTGCTTTCATCATATTACGCAGTGTTTTTCGAAAAGACAAATATATTTATATTATTTCAATATCGAAGTGCTTTCATACTTAATTTCATGATAAGGATGGATGATCCTATTAAAAAGAAAACCGTTCCCTCCCCTCACGGGGGTGGAACGGTACAGTCAATAATACATGAAAAAACGCTATTTAGAGAGAGTCTCTACAGATTTGGTTTGTGAGGATGATCCTGTGGGTGAGGTGGTTCTTGTGGTTGACGCATTTCCTGCCATTTGGCGTATTGCTCTGTCGTCAGGATTTTCCTGATCTTCTTTTCCTTCTTGGCAGCAGCTTTTTGCATCTTCTCCACATTGTCCTTTTCCATTGCAGGACGTTCACCCGGAGCTCCCATAGGCGGACGACCGCCTCCCATACCGGGTCCCATTCCACCTTCCATCGGCGGACGACCACCGTCCCTTCCGGGACGACTTCCCATCAAAGGACGCTGACCATTTTCTCTTTCAGTCATAGTCGCAAAATGTTCTTGTTGTTCTTTCAGGTTCAGTTTATATAGTTTATCGTACTGCTTGTCTGTCAGTTGCAGTTCTTCTTTCATCCGGTCCGTCATTTTCCGGGCAGCTTTCTCCGGTGAAGGAACTTCACGGGGCAATTGTTTCTTCTCCTGCTCCTGTGCTTGTGTACAAACCAGCCCACACAACAGACATACAGCTAATAACCATAATCTTCCGGTACTTTTCATTTTGCGTCAGTTTTTTATTACGATGCAAATGTAAGGGAGAGAAAGAAGAGCTGAAAATAAAATCTACGAAAGGGAAGGTTTTGTCGACGGAATAGCCAAATGAGGGATACTCATCCTCCGTTTTGCACCTCCACAGTAAGCATTATTAGGCGTTGACCTTGGTTAACAAGCCTGTCGACCAAGGTTAATCGGCTCGTTAACCAAGGTTGATAGGCCTGTTAACCAAGGTCAACACCCGACAATTCCTAAGGGTGAATAGATATATCCCTTGTTTTCAACAGAATAACACCTGATACGAGATAAATAAATGCCTCATCCGGATATGGGTTGAGTGAGAAAGTGAGAGTAACCCACTTACCCTCACACCGGATTTTTTACTACCACCACATTTAATACCCTAACTATCAACGAATCACACTAAAAGTGAGGGTAGTGAGAGTAACTTGATCCAACTTTTTATTGAACAGGCAGGTGAGTTCCGTTTAAAACCCACATTTCACTCCGGCAGAAAAGTAAACCGTCGGATTGAAATACGGATCATCTTTATCACTGAACATATTGTCTACAAACCCTTTAAGCGTACGTTTAGTCAGATCGCCAGACCGGAGCCAATTGCCTCCTATCCCCAAATACAGGCACGACTTCTTACCTATCCTGTATTCCGGACAGAGATAGGATCGCATCATAACTGAAGCATATATCATCGACTTTCCCTCTACATCCATCACGGAAGATATTCCATCCATTTCCATTGCCACGAGCCTCAGCTTAAACCGATCTCCCAAACGTACTGCCCCGGACACTTCAACACCGGAAGAGAGATTCACATTAACCTCATAATTACCGGAAAGTTGCCAGTTAAGAAAGAACATCGGCATGGCAATAGGTACTCCAAATGAATTCGTCAATCCAGCCCCAACACCTATATCCAGATTTTTCCTACATTTATACACAAAAATCACTCCCCCATTCACCAATACACTCTGCCAGGTAATTGCATCCGGTGCCGAATAAATACCTGCTCCCAAACTGGCTATCATGTACCACTTTTTCGACAAGGGCCGTACATGCGTCAGATTGAGACTGCCACTTAACACCTCATCCGGATGTATATCCAAGACCATATGTCGATTATTAAGTATCGCGTAAGTTCCTCTTGCCGATGCCGACCACATGATAGGCTGTCCCGATGCATTCTGCTTCAGCGAAAAGGGTAGCGTGTATGCTCCGGTGAATTTCAATAAATCACCCGAACCCAATTTATTCCCCGCTTCATCTCTGAAAGAAGAGGCAGGCATATACTCCGTTTTAATAACTCCTTGTGCAAAACCATCGATTGCTGCCACCAAGAGCAACAGAAATAAAAGATAAGAGAATCGTCTCATTGCTAATAAATTAGATTATTTTATTGCAAAGAAAAGAGATTAGCTTGTCCGGTATAAGTCTTTTCCGACGAACTGCACGAAAGACCTGTTGAATTTCATTATCCCAAAGATGGAACAAAAGGAAAAAAGAAGATTATTCGAGGAAAGGTACTCTCACTACAAATTCTGTAGTACTTTCCACGATATCAATTGCTTTATCATACAAGGCGTATTGTTTTTCCAGGTTCCCTAATCCTACACCACCTCTATCTACTGAACTCCGCAATTGCAGATTATTGGAAACCATGATCCCCTCATCGGTAAAGCCTATCCGAATAATAAGCGGATTCTTTAAAGTAGCTATATTATGCTTAATCGCATTTTCTACCAGCAGTTGCAAGCTGACGGGAATGATCAATCTGGTTCCATACAAATCATATTCGTCTATCTCGATGAACAATGTATCTTCAAAGCGAATCTTCTCCAGAAATACATAACTTTCCAGAAAAGCCAGTTCTTCCTTCAAAGTAACCATCGGACGATTGTTTGTCAACAACAGATAACGGTAGACACCTGACAGCTTTTTAGCAAACAGATTGGTCTTTTCCGCATCACTATAGGCCAGTGAAGATAGCACATTCAGACTATTGAACAGGAAATGCGGGTTTATCTGGGCTTTCAAGGTTTCATACTGATACTGAATCTTCTCTTTCTCTATAATAGCCAGTTTCTTCTCTGCTTCCATTTGGCTTTGCTGATAAAAGAATATCTCAATCAGAAGAACAATCATGCTATTCCAAAGTACTACCGGCAGAGACATTTTCAGCAGAGCATAATCTTCCGGCCAAGGTTCCTCCAGAATAATGGACAGGATATAATTTGCCGCTATGCCGAAGCAACTCACCCATACGGATGCCAACAATAAATCGATAAAGATTCTCATTGTATTGTTAATGTTGTCCAGCCTCTTATGGACAATAACAATGATGAGAAAGTCAACAATCCCCACAAAGATGCAGGCAGGTAAATTGAGCAGATACTGTGTTTCCAAACTTAAGCTCCGGGGAGCGTCAGAAAGAAGCTCCGCCACATACTGGAATGCAAATAAAGAAATTGCAATGAGCACTATAAAAAGCAGGATATACCATTTATTCTTCATCCCCAAATGTATTTTAAAGCACACCATCCACCCACTTCAGAAAATCAGGAACCCGCACACGACTGATTAAAACCTCGTGCGGGCATTCAGGCTGGAAGCTCAACTTCAACCGACTGTTGAAGTACTTGGATATCTTACGGATAGAGTTGATATTAGCAATGCAATTGCGGGAAACACGGAAGAAAGTCCTTTCATCCAGCAGTTGCTCTATCTGTTCCAAAGTATAGTCCACAATATAGCGTTTATCTGAAAAGGTGTGCAGAAAGACTACTTTTTCTTCACTGTAGAAGAAAGCGATATCTGAAGTCTCCACATAATGATACGCATCCCCTTTCTGGATAAGGAAACGGTTCTTTTTACAATTACTCATCAATGCTTCTTCCAGTTTCCTGTAATCGGTAACGGGAGATTGCACAACCCTGAACTGTTCAAATTTTCTCAATGCCGCCAGCAAATCATCTTCCTCTACAGGCTTCAGCAGATAGTCCACACTATTCACCTTGAATGCCTGTATGGCATGCTCATCATAGGCAGTAGTAAAAATAACAGGCGTCGTGACCTGTATCTGCTCAAAAATGTCGAAACTGTTTCCATCCGTCAACCGGATATCCAGCAACATCAGATCTACCGGATGATGTTTCAGAAATTGTACGGTCTGCTCCACAGTGGCTGTCCATGCCTCCAACTGATAATCGGGGCGTAACTTCTCCATCATCCGCTTCATCTCTTCGTAAGCGAAACGTTCGTCTTCTACTAACAGGTATTTCATCATCCGGCACTCAATTTATAGGAATCTGCCGTAAAATTACAGATTATCATCCATATCCGGTTATGAAATGATGTATTTCCGATGAAGTGCAGAAATTGAAGGATGAAGTGCAAGTGTAATTACCTGCCTTCATCCATCACCACCGAGAATCTATAAGTACCTGACTGCAATGCAAGTGATAGAGCATTCCTTTTTTGTGAATACAGGCTGACTCCTTCCGCCTCTTTCCATGAAGTTTCTCCTTCCTTTAAAGTAGCAGGATGAATGCCGGATAATTTCAGGACAGCAGTAGTATTAGCCGGTATGGTGATTTCCATTTTCAGCACACCGGCTTCCAACGTCCAGTCAGAGACTATTTTCCCATACAGCGAGTTGTAGTATGAACGTACTTGCTTTGGACCGCCTTTTGTAATCCAAGGCTCAATGGAAAACTCCTTATAACCAGCCTCCGGACGGCGGATACCTCCTAAAGCCTCAATAAACCAACTACCGATATACAAATAGGAACTATGCAAACCCGAACCACGACATTGCCAATCTTCAAAGAACGTACCGTTGCCATGCTTCAACATATCTCCCCAGCCGGGAAAATCTTCTTTAGTAGCCATCTCAAAAATCAAATCATTACGATGATTATCTAATAAAGTATGCAACAGGAACGAACCGGCAGTAATACCTCCCCAGAAATGCCCTTTACGCTTTACCAGCACTTCCTGCTCAAGACGTTTCCAGACTTTTGCCTGCAAATGCTTCGGGGGTAAATCAACCATCAGTGCAATAGCAAGATAAGAAGGATAGCCATTCACGTAGCTATTATCGTTCGAATTGAAGAAAGTAGCATGCACCGCCTTACGCACTTTGGATGCCCGGTTCCGATAAGCGGAAGCTGCTGCTCTATTTCCCAACACATCGGCAATCTGTGCAGCAGTTTCAAGACTGTAAATCCAGTGACAATTATTAAAGAATAAAGTTTCCCGAGTATCTCCAAGTGCTTTTCCCTGTTTCTCCATAGCCGACCTTTCCGACCATGCATCCGGCCAAAGCCAGTCACCCAGGAAACTCCATTTACCTCCCCAACGTACCAGCATGTCATCCTGCGACTTCGTTTCTACAAAAGAAAGCCAGCGCTGAATAGTGGGAAAACTTTCCGAAAGAATACGTACATCTCCATACTGACGATAAAGCTCCCAAGGCAAGGTAATGCAGAAACCACTCCAGGATGGTCCCCCCCCGCCAATGCGGGTAGGAGCGGTATAGGGAACATTCCCTTCGGGATCTTGCACATCACGCCAATCTTCCATCCATTTGCTATAGAAAGCCCCCAATTGATAGTTTCCCAAAGCTGTGCGCGTAGTGGCCAATGCATCTCCCCCGTATCCACAACGTTCACGATGAGGACAATCGACCACATAGTTACCCAGACTGAGATTTTCAAACGTCCACAAGGTAGTACGATAAATGTCATTCAACAAAGGAAGATCACATTCAAATCCACCGCTCCGGCGATAATCCGGACGAATCATCCAACCACGTATCTGGTCTAATTCCGGTTTATACCGAAGGCCGGTAATTTGTACCCAGCGTCCGGTCATATAATTAAAACGGTTACAAAAGACTCCTTTCCGTTTGGAGCCAACTTTATAAATGCTATGTATACCATAGCTGCAAGCATCCTTTTCCCTTTCAGAAAATTGGAATACAATTGAATCACCGGGTTGGCCTTGGAGCTGCATCTCAAACCAACCGGCATAATTGATTCCCATATCAACTCTATAGACTCCGGGACTAACTTCCTGAACAGAAAGTGGTTTAATTTCACCAAGTAACCGATTAGGTTCTGTACGGTCAGATGATACTATAACGTCAGTAGAATAAACCTTTGCCATAGCCCAACCGGAATCATCAAAATCCGGAGTATTCCACCCATCTTTTTCCAAAGCTGCATCATAACATTCTCCTTCAAAGTGATGTGCCTCCCAGTAACCTAACAAGGTATTGGGACTTGCATGGGTCTTCCAGGTATTATCCGAAACAATTCGTAATTTCTTTCCGGAAGATAATGCAATCTCAGCCTGAACCAATGCCATCGGAATAGCCGGTCTATTCTTCTGCTGATAGGCCGGAAAAACAGCCCAGGAAGTACCCAGCCACAAAGCTATAACATTAGTACCTGTTTTCAGATAGCCTTTGATATCATATGTCATGTAACGGGCACGTGATTTATGATCCGTAACCGAAGGTGAAAGGACAGCATCCCCCACTTTCCGCCCATTGACATACAGTTCATGATAACCTATGGAAGCTACATAAATAACAGCATCCTGTGGAATATCCGACATATTAAATGTTTTACGGAACCAGGGATCTGCCATTACATTATTAACCTTCTTACCTCCCACACTCTGAGATTCCATCTCTGCACTGCCTATCCATTGTGCCGCCCAATCAGCAGCAAACAGCCCCATACGCCAATTTGCAGGATTACTCCATGCCGACCAACGATTATGCTCATCGGAGAAACGGACTTTCCAGAAACATCTTTGCCCGGCAGACAAAGGTACTCCTCCATAAACAATATTCACCGACTCAGCAGAATTAACACGACCGCTATCCCAAAGATCTCCACGGTCTGCATCAAGTAAATCCCGGGAGCTTGCTACAAGAATCTGATAAGCAGTCTGCTTCCGCCCGCGTGCCGAGGTAGTAGCTCCCATTTTCCAACTCAAACGAGGTTGCGGTATGTCAACACCTAAAGGATTACTAAGATATTCACATTGCAAATCAAAAGGTTGGAGAGTGGCAATATTCGTGAAAGCCGTACTGCCAGTCAGTTCACCCTCCGGAAAAGCGATCTGCACTTCTCTACCATTAAGAGCCAGACAAACCTCCCTCTGACTATAAAGCGGATCTGCAACCCAGATATCGTAACCTGTTCCCTTCTGCTCAAGATAGACAATCACTTGTTTATCAGTAGCCAGTGTAAGTCCCTCCCCTAAATCAATTGTTCCCGGATGATAAAAAACAATAGCATACTGCTGATTCAACTTAACAGCCTGCACCACAGAACTATTTTGAATAATCTTATAATTCTGGGTAGCCGTAAATGTCCGGAACTCCTCTAAAGATTTGTCAGGAACAACCATATATGCATATTTCCCTTCCTTAGCCTTTACACCATGACTAATCCAGAGATTAAAGATGTCAGCAGAAATCTTTTTTCCACTCCCACTGATATTAATATCCTTCCAAGCTCCGGTTTGTTTCGGATTGCTAACAATTACATCTCCTCCTGAAGGAAATAAATAACCAACTTTATCATGATATACCCAAGCCGGATTCTTTACAGATACATTTTCTCTGTAAACAGATGTAGTTCCTTCCTCTTCGCCAACTACCATTTCGCCTTTAAAAAGGCACTGATTAACAGTTGTAACTACTTCCTCGGGAGCATCTGATGCAATATCTGTCCCTAAGCACAAAAGTACATCATTCATAAAAAAGTAAGACTTCCTGGCTTTTACTCCCTTATAGCAATGCTCATAAGCAATGACCCCATTCTTGCCGTTACTTACCCCACCTCCAAACCGATTTTTTCCGAACAGATATCCTTCAAGACGAGTAGAGTCCTGATGTTGAACAGCCGTAGTCCCCGGTATTTTATTCCAGTTCCATACAGGGAAGATACCTTCATATTCTTTCCCGGAAGTAAGGATATTCGTAGCACCAAGCGGCAGGTTATAACCTTTGAGGTTCTCATTATTAAGCATTTCGGTTCCATTAGTCCGTGTAGAAATCACCTTAGCAGAGAGATAATAGCCGGTACCATGCTGGACCATAATGTCCGATTTCCAGAAATACTTATTACCGGGAGCAGGAAAAGGAGCACCGGAAAGATGTTTCTTCCAAGCCGAGTAATCAGCAGCACGATCAGAATCATTCTGCTCCATGTATTCCAGCGTGACAGGAGAAATATTGCTAAGTCCTTCGGGACGTGATATATTACGACCGATTGCACCAAAATCAAACGTTTCCCGATAGCCCAACAACCGATGACCACCCATCAGAAGATTGATAAATATATCTTTTTTCTCTTGTGTAAAATAAGGCTCAAAGGCAGTTCCTTTCACCAATTGTAAATAATATGCAATATCATCTACATACGATAAACCATACCCGCCGGAATATAATTGCGGACGATGCTGATGGAAACTACCATCCACCTTAATACCTTCGTCACCTTGTTCCGAAACAATCTTAATAGTAGAAGCTATGGACTTGATTCCGATTCGTATCAGCTCAATATTATTTTCAATACATCCTTTATGAATGGTAACGGCAGATACCCATGTACGGTTTTTGCCTTTATGACCTTTATTCCCAGTCAAATCTTGTAGATAAGAAGAATAATGCAATAACTTCTTATCACTAATTTTACCTTTCAGCAGAATCAACGGAACCATGTAGTCTTGGGGAGCACCAATATCACCGAACCACCAGTTTCCGGATTTAGGACGTACTCTATACCAATAATCGATACCTGCAACTATTTGTTTCAACAGTCTTCCTGAATTATAATACTTATTTCCAGGTTTCCGATATGCAATAGCCATTAATTTCAAGCGTTTCAAATGAGAGCCGGCCGGATAAGACGAACCTTCATGCACAGTTACATAATCCAGGTCCGGAAAACTTCCATCCGAACGTAACGCACTCGCATAACCCGCTATTATGTCCTCATCTACTTTCGCTTCCAAATAGGAAGCGACCAGTCGTCCGGTCATTTCGTCCACTTCTTTTTGCGCATCTACTTGCACCTCTTTAGCCTCAGCCAAAGAGCAACAAAAATAAAGCAAACAGAATATTAGTTTCAAGCATTTCATAAACATACTCCTATTTATCCAGGTACTTACCATCAGCTACTATCCCTGAGCTATGCACTGTACGAATAAATTTCGCATCAGCAGGAGCGGCACCTTTACATTGATTCAGTTCTGCCCCGACAACATCATCCAAAAAGAATAACGGACGTACATCAGGCTTCATCGCATCAAAACGTACATTATTAAATCTCACATTTCTGGCATGACGTACATAGAAACCGGCGGCCGGTAATGTATTACCAAACATTCGATTCTCAGGATAGCTTTTAGTCATTTCCGGAACAGGTTTACTAACCATGTCCGAGGTTCCGCCCCCCGGATAGCTGATTTGCACGTTATTGATCGAAACATTTTCTACATAGCTTGTCTCCACACCAGTTATTGAACAGGCTATCAGGCTTTCTGCGGTTGCTACAATGTTGCTGATATTTATATTCTTCAATCCACCACCCTCTTTCCGGTAAGTGCGGTGTCTGTCTCCCAAACGGATGAATATGGGAGTCTGGACATCGCGCATAGAAATATTGGAAACGGTGATGCCATCAATAATGCCTCCATCAACCATTTCTATGGCAACACCCGAAATAACGGTAACATCGGCCGAAATATGTTCAAGCTGTTTACTCCAATGACGAATATTATCTTCCGCTGCCCGACGAACGACACAATTGGAAACCGCAATATTCCGGTATCCTCCATGAGAAGCTGTACCGAATTTGATTGCATTACAATTGCTTGCTGTGACACAATTCGTAACCGTTATGTTCTCGCAAAATTCCGGATGGTCACTCTTGAAACAAATGGCGTCATCTTCCACATCAATGTAGCAATCAGATATAGTCGCATTCTTGGCATCAATATCAAGCCCGTCATTATTATAATTACAATGGCTGAATACCTTTAAACCACGGATAGTGACATCTTCACATTTTTCATAATGCTGCACCCAATAGGCAGAATTACGGAGAGTGACATCGGTCACAACAATGCCCTTGCACTCTACAAAATAAATTATCTTAGGACGTTTCGGTCCACCGTCCGCATCATTGCCAAATTGAAAAGTTTTATTTCCACCTTGTCCGTCAATCGTTCCGAATCCGGTAATCGAAATATTCTTTTGTCCACGTGCAAACAAAAGTCCGGAAGACTGATTCATACTACCATCCTTAAAGGGAAAGGCATTATCATAATCCGACAAACGTGTACTTCCCAACAATAAAGTGCCAAAATCCAGATGAAGGTTCACATTTGATTTCAGTTCAATGGGACGTATCAAATAAGATCCGGATGGTATCAAAACGGTTCCGCCTCCTTTCTTCGAACATTCATCTACGGCTTTCTGTATAATGATTGTATTATCCGTTACCCCATCTCCTTTAGCTCCACGCTTAGTCACATCAATTGTTCCGGCTATAAGGGAAGAGGAAAATAGCAAAGATATTGCAAACAAGACTATATTACATCTATTCATCATGGCATCATTAATTTTAGGGTTTATCATTTAAGGATTTGTATCGGCACAACGCCTCTACATAGTAATAATCAGCATAGGTCAAAGGCATATCTACTTCTGTACCGGAAGGAATATTACCTACCGAATGTTTCAGAATAAATCCTCCGTTAGTACCTTCCTCTGCCGTATATGCCGGTGAGGATAATGTCTGGAGCATTTTCTCGGCTGCCTTATAATATTTCTTAGCCCGTTCTTCGGATACATACTGAGATAGTTCCAATAATCCCGAACAGTTGATAGCTGCTGCAGAAGCATCACGCAAAGCATCCGGTATACCGGGAGCATTATAGTCCCAGTAAGGAATCAGGTCTTTCGGCATATTAGGATGATTCAGCGTAAATTCTGCTATCTTTATGGCTTGCTCAAGGTATTTCCGCTCTTTCGTAAAACGGTACATCAGTGTATAGCCATATAATCCCCAGGCTTGTCCACGAGCCCAAGCTGACTTTTCGGAAAAGCCCTGTCCACCTTGGTAGTGCTTTATTTCACCGGTTTCCGGGTTATAATTCAGTCCATGATAAAGACTATTGTCTGCCCGGAAATGATTCTTCAAAGTTGTATCGGCATGTTTCACAGCAATATCATAGAATGTGCTGTCTCCTGTGGCCTGAGTAGCCCAGAAAAGCAATTCCAGATTCATCATATTATCAATGATAACAACATAATCATCCGGTTTGCGATTATGGGATTTAATGCAGCCTACCACCGGGCTGAAACGGGAAATCAACGAACGGGCGCTGTTCACCATAATATCTTTATACTCAGGTTTCGGAGCAATGCGGTTTGCATTGCCATAACTGCAATACATCATAAAACCGACATCATGCGTATTCACGTTGTATTGTTCCGGTTCCAGCAGCTTCAACATACGCACTCCTTCAGCATATAGCTCCTTGTCTCCTGTATCCTCGTACAAATAGAACAAAGTTCCGGGATAAAAGCCGCTGCACCACCATTCTGAGTTGCTGGTTTTCAGGCGTTGCATATGTTTGTCATACGTTTTAGGAAACTGGTTACTTCCTTGCAACTCGCTCCTCATATAGAGATACTGACGAGCAGCATGCTCTAACGCTTTATCAACTTTTACCTTACCCTTGGCGAATAAGTCACCGAAGGGAAAAAAACTAATTAGAATAGTAACAAACAATAATGTACTCTTTTTCATGGTTATATCTTAAATTTATATTCTATTGTTTCACTGCATCCGAGAAAGAAACGACCTGTAGCCTTTCGGCAAACTGCAACGAAGGTAGTTCAGTAGTCACTTTAACCGTAACCGTTTCACCAGGCAAAATATCCATATAATTGTCGGATATGAAATTGTCAATATCCCCTTGGAGTGACAAGAAAACGCCTCTTGCAAACACATCACAAGACAGAGTTACCTCATACCCTCCTTCAGTCGGTACAAAGTCTTTATTAATCCGAGCTGCCGCATAACGCATATCTTTTTGCTTCGCCAAAAAATAATTATTAGTATACTTTTTTCCTGTTTTATCCTCATAAAGAACGTGTACGACGACGTCTTCTTTTTTCTCTCCATTCAATAACCCATCCACAGCTTCCTTCCATATAACTGTACTTGTATTAGCCGGAACAGTTATCTGTTTCTTGAATTCTTTCACCACTCCGTTACCATCCAATCTGAGCACACAGACTGTTAATTTACCAGAAGTACTCTTTAGCCTGTCTGATACCATATATATCTGCAACGTGTTTTCCTTTTCTATTGGCGATACCAATAAATCAGCGAAAGACTTTACCGTAAAATAATGCTGCGCCTTCCAACGTCCGTAATAGTCGCGACTAGACCAGGATGCCACCGGCCAGCAGTCATTATGCTGCCATACCAACGATCCCATACAATAGGGCATATCCCTCCGATGTGCCTCCATAGCCATTTTCATAGCATCAGCCTGCAAAAGCTGGCTCATATAGGTAAACGAACGGAAATCTTTCGGCTGACGATATTCCGACAAAAGGAAATCATTGATACGCTTATTAGCCGCTGTTCCCCCTCGCTGATGCGACATCATTACCTCCGAAGTCAGATTCCAATCCTCTGATAAAGGTGCATACCGTTTGATCGACTCGAATTCCGGGAATGACTGAAAACCATACTCACTGAAAAAACGGCTTCGCTCATGATTAAATTCGGAAAGGGGTTTCAGCCCTTGCCAAACTGCCCAATAGTGCATATCGCCCACCGTATGATTGCGCGTCCCTTTGTCATCAGAATAAGGAGATGATTTACGGTAACAAGCACCCGGATGGAATTCTTCTACCACAGCCGGCAACGTCACAAAATACTGATTCTTGAACTGTTTCCATATAATATCCGAATAAGCAGGATTCTGTTTGTCATATGTCTTTTTCCAATTCCAGTTGAACCAAGCATCCAAACATTCATTATTCCCACACCAAAGGGCTATACAACTATGGTTACGCAAGCGTCGTACATTATCAATGGCTTCCCTGCGAATGTTTTCCAGCAATTCGCCTTCAGCAGGAAATACACTGCACGCAAACATAAAGTCCTGCCAGATTAAAATGCCGTATTTATCACACAAATCATAAAAGATATCTTTCTCATAAACTCCACCACCCCACACTCGTAGCATATTCATATTTGCACTGACTGCATCCCGGATCGTTTTTTCATAAATGGAGTCGGTAACACGAGTCAGAAAGTTATCACAAGGAATATAATTCGCACCTTTGGCAAACAAGGGTTTTCCATTTAGTTCAAAATAAAAGCTTTCACCATATTCGTCAGGAGTCGTTACCACTTTCAATGAGCGGATACCCAGTTTCTTCTCTGTTACATCTACTTGCTTACCATTCAGTTCCAGTGTTGCTGCAAAGTCGTATAAGAAAGGTTCGCCCAAACCATTAGTCCACCATAACCGTGGCTTCTTCATGGTAAAAGATACCGGAATTTTATTCAAACCTTTATTCAAACGAATCAATTTCCGGCACTCGGTACGCTTATCCGTACGATTAATCACAGCTACCTTTGCTTCTGTCTCCTTATCTGCCAATACTTCCACCGTGACATTCACTATGGCCCGTTGGGCTGTCACCGACTGCTGGTTATAAAAAACATCATTTATACGAGCCTCATCCCATGCTTCCAGACTAACGGTCCTCCAGATACCCGAAGTAACCAAACGAGGTCCCCAGTCCCAACCAAAATGATAACCCGCTTTACGAACAAACACTCCGATCTTGCGGTTGAGCAAACCTCCATTCTCAGACTGGTCATTCGAACTGCGATACTGGAAAGGAACAGCTTCCCATTTCGGCATAGCTATCTTAATAGGAGAATGCAAATAAACCTGCAATTCATTACCATGCTCTTTTAAGAGAGAACGGACATCCACCTGCCATTCACAAAACATATTATCAGCAGAAAGAATCTTCTTTCCGTTCAATGTTACATCAGCATAAGTATCCAATCCCTCAAAATGCAGCACAATATTCTTCTTTGCCAGCAACTCAGGGGTTACATCAAACGTCGTCCGGTAAATCCAGTCTTCTTTATCCACCCACTGCACACCGCGCTCATTGAGCCTGTAAAAAGGATCATCTATCAGTTTGTTATCCATCAAGTCTGTATGAACTGTTCCAGGAACAGTGGCTTCATACCAGTTAGTACCCCTCGCCTGCCGAAAATTCCATCCTTCATGCAAGTGCTGACGAACAGGCTGCGCATTGATTGCTGTAAACAGAAAGAGCAGATTCAATAAGGCTATCCAAGTTCTTGTCTTTACTTTTGTATTCATTTGTTTATTTGTTTACGGTCTACATTCCATCCTTTCACCACTATCACCGGTTTTTCAATTATCTTTTCTGCATTCGTTTCGATAACTACAAATTTACTCTCACCCGGCATCAAAGAAAAGAAATTATCTGTATAAAAAGAAGGGCGAATAGGTTTCAAATCCTGATTGAGGAATTGCAACTGGTTGAAAAAGGCGATAGAACCGGACACATTTTTCACTGTAACATCCACGAAATACTTACCTTCGCTCTTTCTTATCTTATAAGTAGACTTCAATTTGGCTTTTTTCAATTGAGACAATGTTTCAAAACCTGAAGAAGTAGGTCCGGTCAACGTTTCCTTACCTTCATACTTATCATTGGAACGCCAGTAAAAATTGGATGAGACTTCCTTGCCTTTCTCATCTTTCAATCTCAACTTAATAAAATGTACCTGTGAAATATCTTCTGGAAAGCGAATGGTCAATACATCATTTGCCACACCATCCAAAGGAAGGTCAACCTTTACTGACTTTTCGAATACCTTTTTACTATTGATATCATAAACCTGAGCCACAACCGTATAACCTTCAAATTCCTGATAATAATCATTCACCACCGATACCGTATTCTTCAGATAATCAAATTGTGCATGCAAAGGTTCCAAAGCATTAGCTGTATGATAAAGTGAAGCTGTTGGTTCCAACGACCAATCCCACATACGGGCACAGACCTGACGAACCGGGCAATTATGATACCAGAAAAGTAAACCGGAACAGAAACGGTCACCATAATCAAGTTTATTATAATTCCATACTTCCCAAATACTTTTTGAGTTCATGGCACCCACAAACTGCCCCTTCTGTGCAAACTCATCAATAGAAGAAGATTGCCCATAATTATTAACCAAGTCAGCATACATGGTAGACATCAGATGGAATCCATTCCCATCCAGATAATCCCAAACCTCTTTATTAATAGGCCACAAATCTTTTTCGTCCATCATTTCCCGGAGAATTTCTACCGTAGGAAGTGTCGGAGCACCATATTCGGGATTAAAACCATCCACACGGCTACCTCTCGCAGAAGCCGTGTTTTCATAATGTTGCATCGGATTCACCTGTTTATATGGACTTCCATCATGTACACCTGCACATTCCGATTGCATCTGATAGCCACGTGTCCCATCAAGTAGTTTCAGCAGTTCAGGCGTACCGCTAACTTCAGAACTCTCATTCGACGCTACATAATAAGCCAGAGCCGGATGATTGCGGATACGTTTCACAGTAGAAGCCACGTTGTTTAGGTACACACTCTTATCCTGTGGATGGCGTGTATCTCCCGTCATCCAGAATTCTTGCCAAATCAATAACCCCAGTTCGTCACAAAGCTGGTAAAAGTAATCAGATTCAGCTATACCGCCCCCCCAAAGGCGGATCAAGTTGATACCTGCCTGCCGGGTGTATCTCAACTCAGCATAGGTACGTTCATCCGAAGTTCGTAACATTCCCTCAGGAATCCAGTTTGTACCACGGATAAAAATACGTTTACCGTTCACATAGAATACACGTGATTTATCGGGAGTATTTGTATCAGAAGTTATATCACGAATACCAAACCGGGTTTTAACAGAGTCACAGACAGCGCCTTTTACGCTTACTGTCAGTTTCAGTTCATACAAGTTCTGAGGACCTTTATTGACCGGCCACCACAAGCGTGGGTTACGGATAGTAAGTTGAGGGAATTCTTCCGGAGTGAAAGTCACATTTTTTTCCTCACCACGTAATATGCTGAAAGGCTTTTCTACAACAATATTTTCTCCCACTATTTCTCCTCTGACCACTCCGCTAATCGTATCCATCGAATGAAACGGATCAATAATTTCAACGGATATGGTTTCACGAGCGACATCATACCCCGGCTTCTGTAGTTCTGACTTCACAAATGGATGACGCAATGCCAATATCCCTGTGCTATATATAGATATACTTTTCCAAATACCCGTATTGCGGTCACGAATACCATCCATAAAGGTAAAATCCCATCCAATACTCATAAGCATAGTAGTATTCAAACCGATGTTTCCATTACCCCCATTATGATATTCACCTACAGCTCCCCAAGACTTTGGCATAGTAGTCCCCGGCACATCTACCGGATAGACTTTGACAGCAAGAACATTCTTATTGCCTACTTTTACAAAATCTGTTATATTAATGTAGTCATTAACAAACATTCCATTGATCGTACTCAATAAATTACCATTCACCCATACTTCAGCCCGATAGTTGATGCCATCAGGCTGCAACCATATATTTTTTCCTGAGAAAGAAGCCGGAACCTCAAATTCCGTACGGAACCAATAAGTATAAAACTCACGACCTACTTTTGATATATCCGGTATTTTATTGGACTCTATTTTATTGTTCAGTCCATAATAGGGTTCAGGATACTTCTTATTATATACAAGAGAATTAAGCACAGTTCCCGGAACAATAGCTGACAACCAGTCACTCGTATTATATCCAAGCGACGAAACTTCCTCAGCAGATGCTTTCACGTCACTTACTTTCATCATCTTCCAGCTATATTCTCCCTGATGCATTTCATTCGAGTCCAACCAAATTCTATCGGTTGTTCTTGCATAGTTTGTATTACTGCTCTGTACGGAATATGCGACAGATAAAAATAGAAGCAAAAAAATGGATAACTTATTCATGAACGTCCTTATTAATGTTTTTCTGTAATATGTTTTATTACTGAACTACCGGAATAATCACCAGAAGGGAATACTATATTTATTTGTTCTCCATTCATACTTAATTGGAGAGACTGCTCTTTATATAGAGGATCGGCTACAGCTATTTCATATTGTTTGTCTTTCTTCTCAATGTATATTATAACTTTCTTATTGACTGCTACCACTAAATCCTCTGCAAACCGTATTTCACCCGGCTCATAAAAGACGGCAGCATACTGTCTCTTATTCTCATTGGAAATCGCTTGTATCTGTTCAGAGTTAACTATAATCTTAATTTCATTCTCAAACTTCTTATCTGTAAAATAAGAAAGAGGTTTATCAGGCATTATAATATAACAGTAATCCTCATGCTGCGGAGTAGTACCATGCGAAACCCATAAGCTAAAAATCTCTTTTGTTACTGGTTTATCACTTGCTGTTACTTCAAGTTCTCTCCAAGCACCGGTTTGCTTGGCTTTTCTCAACGTTACACTCTCATTTTGCGGGAAAATATACCCTACATTATCATGGTAAGCCCAATCAATATTTTTGTCGGACAAGTTATTCGTTAACCGGTATGTATGTCCTGATAAGCCATATGTAACTTCACCATTTGCCAAACATTGATTTACTGAAGTACGAACTTCCTGAGTACGAGCCGCCTTAATGCCACTTCCCATGCATACCATAGCATCTCCCATAAAAAAGTAAGCTTTCCGAGCTTCCACGCCTTGATAAGCATGTTCATAAGCCATTACACCATTATGAGCATTGCTAACGCCTCCACCAAATTGATTCGAACCAAACAAATACCAGCGGAGATCGGCAGTCGACTGATTAGCAACCGCCGTTGTTCCCGGTACCCGTGTCCAATCCCAAACAACAAAGGCATCATCATATTCATGACCGGTAGTCATTATGTTAGTTGCTCCTAATGGTAGATAATAGCCTTTCAAATTCTGCCCGTTCAGCATTTCCGTACCATTTGTTCGTACGGATATGACTTTGGCAGACATATAATAATCAGAACCATGATGGGTCATAATGTTTGATTTCCAAAAATGTGTATTTCCTGGTACCGGGAAGGCTTCGCCACCAATATGCCGCTTCCATGCCTCATAATTTTCCGCATGAACGGGATCAACTTCTTTCATTAAATCTAATGTATGCGTGGACATATTGCTCAAGCAATTCGGGCGACATATCCCCCGCCCAATCGTTCCAAAATCATATGCCATTCTATATCCGAACATCTGTGTCCCTTTCAGAAAAACATCTGATACCAACTTAATCTTATCCGAAGTGAAGAACTTCATAAAAGATGTTTTATTAGCTAAAGTAATATACTCTGCCAAGTCGGACAGTAGTGACATTCCATATCCACCCGAATAAAGCTGAGGACGGTGCTGATGAATACTATTATCTCTTTTCATTCCTTCATCATCTTTCTCTTCTACATATATGGTAGAAGCAATGGAAGAAAATCCTTTGGCAATTAACTCATAATCATCTTCTATACAGCCTTTATGTATCAAGACTGCAGATACCCATGTTCTATTCTTTCCTTTATGGGCCATATTATCTGTCTTATCAACCAGATAAGAAGAAAGTCTCGTCACATCTTCTCTTTTCAACTCTTTCTTCAGCAAAAGAAGAGGAATCATATATTGGGAAGGAGCACCGATGTCCCGGTACCACCAATTTCCAGAATCTGGATTAGCTATCCGGAAATAATCTAACCCAAGAATTATTTTCTTTCGCAATTCCTGCTCATGAAATAATTTATTTCCGGGTTTACTATAAGCCAATGCCATGTTCTTTAATCTCTTGAGATGACGCTCTGCATCGAAATAGAAAGTCACTGTCTTATAATCAATATCTTTCCAGCTACCATCAGTTTGCATAACAGCCAAATCCTTTTCTGCTTGAGAAACGTCTACCGAATCCGACAAATATTCTTCCAACAATCTATTATATAAAATCTCTATATCTTTCTGTTTCTCTACAGCATAGCCGTATTCTCCCCAAAAGCATAGCACCAGACATATAAGTAGTAACCTTTTCATAATCATTCTTTATCTATAATCATCACCGCTGCGCTCATTGCCGGAACGGAGACTTTAACATATTCATTTTGTGGTTGATATTTCTCTCTCATATTTAGTTGAAAACTTCCATCAGCTTCTACTTCGGCATCGGCAAAACGTATTCCAGATGAAGAAATCGGAGACGGTGCTGTAAGTCTAAGCAACTGAACCGAAGCAGGGGTGTCATTCAGCCGAACTGTGAAGGAAATATCATCTTCACTTTTATTTAAAAGTGTAACTTTCAATGTTTTGCCATTGACACAAGCATATACGCTGCTGTTAGGAACAGAAGGTGAAATCACAGAAGGAACAATATTACCACCTTCACTTCCATATTTAAAAGCAAGCATTGCATAATAGATAGGACGAGGAGTAGGAATTCCTTTCTCATCCACTACAATAGGTGCATACTTACTAACACTACCACCATGAAAATTTACTCCCACCCCATTATTCAAAGCCACACTCCACATATAGTCTAACGCCCATAAAGCAGAAGCAAAAACATTGCTCACTCCTATTTTTCCACCTTGAGAGACTGTATTACATTCTGCCATACGATAAGTAATTCCGTGTTTTTGACATAAAAAATTCAATACTTGCAAATAACCTGATAAATGATTATCCGGTTCCAATATAGTTTTCCAATTTACTGTAGCATTCTTACCTGGTGAATTGTAATGATGTCCGGTCATCAAACTTATTCTGGAAGAGTAACTGTTCAAGAAAGACTCAAACCAACGGATATCCCCAGCAACTGCTGGCCCTGCTATAGTAATGTCAGGTAATCTCTCTTTTATCTTCGTATAATGTAGAAACCATTCTTTTTCATAATCGCTTATTGCATAATTTACAGGACGCAGATGTTTGTAATATAAATCAGGTTCATTACCTATCTGAAGAGCATAAAGAGCATTCTTTAATCGTTTTGCTACATATACAGCTTCATCCGAGTTTTTCTCAGGATTATTCTCTCCCAGATTCAGTCCCCAGATAACCTTCCATCCAGTTAAATCTACAAATTTTGAAAAAGTATCTACATCTGTAGTAGTTAAAGAATCCTTCCTCATATAATCAATGCGTGGCATACCTGTCCATGAAATCTTATCACTGCTATTTCCTCCTAATCGTAAAACGCCATTTCCTAAATTCTTCATCATTTGAATCAATACAAGATTATCAGGATGCAGATAACGGGAGTTATCGGTCAACTGAGACATTTCATAGCTAAATCCCAAAAAGTCAGAAGGTATGATGGTATGTAACCGATAATCGGAAAGTACAGTAACAGTAACAGGTACTTCTTTTTCACCTTTTATATCCAGCCCCAATACAACAGGTGTTCGGATAAAAAGGAGTACAACTATAATGAAGTGCAACTTCTTCATATATCTATAATTTTATTATTTTTCGGTAAAAACATCTACAACACTACTTCCTACATAATCGCCCACAGGCAAAGTAAAAATAATATTGCTACCTTGTTCTGTTATGGTAACCCCGCTCTTCTCTATCATCTTTTTATTTAGAGTTAACGTTACATTTGCTTGTGTATATGTAGGATCTGACACAGCAATAGTATAAGTGTTACCTTTTTTTTCTATAAAGACAATAGAAGGTTTATCAGATGATATTACTAAACCATCGTCCATCTTTGTACTGGCGCTTTTATAAAAAACAAATCCATACTTATTGCCTTCACGTATAGCCTGAACCGAACCATCATTTTGTGCAATATAAAGATCTATTTGCTCAGCTAAATCCCGAAATGCATCTATAGACTTATCTGGTACAACAATATATTGATAACTGGCATTCTCCGGATTAAGTCCGTGATTTATCCAGACACTAAAAACATTCTTATCTATAAGCCCCGATTCTCCTGTAGCATTGATATCTTTCCAAGAACCTGCTTGAGGCATATTTTGTATAGTAACATTATCTGTTCCTCTAAAAATATACCCTGTGTTATTATGATATACCCATTTCAATTGCTTCAATTGCATATTACTGTTTGATGACAGTTGCTTTTCTTGCCCATCATTATAAATAACCTCACCATTCAATAAATTCTGTTCTACAGAAGTCAGAACATTATCATTCTGAACATAGGAAATATCACTGCCTATACAGAACATCATATTATCAAAGAAAAAATATGCTTTATTAGCTTGCAATTCATTGTATTTACCCTTATAAGCAATAATTCCATTTACACCATCACTAACGCCTCCACCAAACTCGTTATTACCAATCTGATAACCTTCTAAAGACGTCTTATCCTGATTACCAATAGCAGTTGTACCAGGAATACGAGTCCAATCCCAGACCGGATATATATTATCATACTCCTTACCTGTTGTCATTATATTCGTAGCTCCTAAAGGAAGATTATACCCCTTTATGTTTTCATTATTCAAGGATTCTGTTCCATAAGTACGCTTTGATATTATTTTTGCGGACATATAGAAATTCTCACCATGTTGTGTCATCATATCTGATTTCCAGAAATGTTTGTTCACATTTGCTTTAGGAAAAGCGGTTCCACTATTTATATGATTTATCCATGCTCTATAAATCCCGGCATTGGCAGGATCGCCAACGACCGCCCTTTCCAAGACATCCACAGGAACTGTAGTATACTCAGACGTAGGACGTGATATATTTCGCCCTCTAGTTCCAAAATCGATAGAGTTTCGGAAACTAAGTAAAAGATGTCCCTCTAAAAGTAGTTTCTGAAATATTTCTTTCTTTTCAAGAGTAAATTCATTTGCAAACTGAGTATCAACAGACATTTCCATAAATTTTGAAACGTCATCGGTCAGCGACATTCCATATCCTCCCGAATAAATCTGGGCATGATGTTGATGGAAACTGCCATCTATTTTAATCCCCTCTTTCCCTTGTTCTGAAACAATTGACAATGTGGAAGCAATCGCCTTAAAAGCATGTTGTACTGTTGAATAATTATCCTCAGCACACCCTTTGTGCATTGCGATTTCAGCAATCCACGATAAATTCTTACCACCTCCTATATAACTTTCAATCTTATCTTTCAAATATGCTGCTGCCACAAGCATATTTTCATGTGAAATATGTCCCTTCAATAACAGAAGTGGTATCATATAAGCTTGAGGGGCACCGATATCATTATACCACCAATTATCCGAACAGGAAGGTGCCTTTTTCTTAAAACATAACAACCCCTTTTCTATTTGTTGTAACAATGTAGCATTATTGAAAAATTTGCTTTCAGGATGCTTGTAGTTTAATGCCATAGCTTTTAATCTGTTAAGATGACCATTCGGTTTCCAGCCATCAGCAGATATTTGATCATTATAGTCAATATCCGTCCATGAACCATCTGCCTGCATTGACTTTGAGAAGCTTTCAATATTCTTATCATCTGGTATATCACTCAAGTAACTAGCAATCAATCGCTCTGTAATTGTATCAAGAGCTTTTTGTTCCTCAGGTGTATTGGTATACTCTATATTATCCTCATTGTAAATTTCGATCTCGGATATTCTATACCCGCCAGTATAGCCTAATCTCCCACGTAAGACCAATTCCACGTAGCGAGCTTCTTCCTTAAAACCCTCAAATGTACTAACTGCTTTTTCTTCTACATCATTCCTGGATATAACACTTACTATTTTATCTTTTTCTTTTCCAAAATTGAGGCTATACGCATTACATCCACGTTCATCAATCCAATGCACTACTATTTTTGATACTTCTTGTACGCTCCCTAAATCAATTAGAATAGAATGTTTATATGAGTCCGCAGATTCCCAATATGTTGTTAAATCACCATCAGTCATTAAATTAGCTTTTTCAGTATTAGAGCCTGAGCCAGTTATGCTATTAATTCTGGTTTCGACGGTCTTTCCTAAAGCCAAATTGATAGATTCTTCCGTATCAGGGTCCTGATTATCTTCTTCTTTTTCAATCACATCATTATCATGACAGGAAATAACAAAAGAGGAAAACAATAAAAGAATTGCACTTCCTTTCAAAAATTTAGTCAAGTTCACGGCATTAAATGTTAGTTTTTTAATTTTCAAAAATAAAAATCTCTTTAATAAGAAGTTAGTTCAATAATGAACTAACTCCTTACATTGCATAACTATTTAGTTATAATTAGAAATATCCAGGATTCTGTTCTTCCTCATCAGAACCACGAGGATTCAGTCGGTCAATATGCTTTTGAGGAATTGGACGCAATTTGTGATACTCTTGAATATTCTTCATTGCATCAGGATTCCATTTTTTTTACATACTCAATTAATTTCTCACAACGCACCAGATCCTCCCATCTTGTATATTCACCTAAAAGCTCACGCCCTCTTTCATCCAACATAAAATCTACAAAATTCATCTTCAGGTCATCTGCCGTCACTTTTATATTTTCATAAGTAGATTCTGTATTTTCCATCTCACCACCTTCTTCTAGCCAATATTGAGGTACCTTTTTCTCGCCAGCTTTCCAGGAAGCACGTTCACGAATAATATTAATCAAATCAGCAGCTAAATTATAGTCCCCCTTACGACCTGCCGCTTCCGCAGCAATCAAATAAGTCTCGCCAAGACGCATACGTACCCATTCACGTACACCTTTTTGTTCATTTGCTGTTTCTCTTAATGGATCCTCGTATTTCAGCAAAATAGGATAATATCTGTTATTTTTACTTGGATCATTCTTATTCCATTGAAAATATTTATACTTATATGTTCTATTTTTGGGAGCATTTAAGCTATAATAGATTGCAGTATCTCCTATAGCCAAGGAAGAAGTCGCTTTATTACAATAATAGGTCCATTTAAAACTCTTATAAAAACGGGAATCATTTTTGCGGTCAAACAACTCAAACATCGTTTTATTGGTAGCACGATGAAAACGATAAGGACGACCATTAGCTATATCACGCATCATACCAGGTTGATCTTCATACCATGACCCCCAATATAAATGAGATTTGTTCCCATCTCCATTATATATCGGATCAAGAGTAAACTGAATAGAAAAGATAACCTCACTATTCCCCATATTGTTAACATCCCACAAATCTGAATAGTTATTTAACAGAGTATATTTAGAACTATCTATCACTCTTCTAGCATAGTAATAAGCACTATCCATATCAGTTGACAATTGCCCACGCTGATCAGTTATTGCACTACCACGTGTAAGATAAACTTTAGATAATAGATGAGCAGCGGCATATTTAGTAGCCTTACTTTGATCCGTACCTGTAGCTGATTCCCTGAGATGTTCTGCTGCATATCTTAAATCGCTAACAATTAGCTTATAAACATCTGCAACAGAAGAACGTTTAAAGTCTGTCTGAGGTTCTTGTATTGCTTCAGTGACCAAAGGTATCTTACCAAATTGCTGAACTAAATCGAAATAAAAGTATGCACGAAAGAAATTCATTTCAGCACCATAGCTCTCTTTCTCAGCCTCCGATATACTTGCTTCCGGCAGTGCGTCTAAGACAAGATTTGTCACTCCGATAGCTTTATAATGATTTTCCCACAAACTATACAATTTCGATTCTGTTGGTGACAAAGTTGCACTATATAAGTTATACGGATAACTTAATGCTCCCTCTGCACCTGTTATCAGGTCAGTACCTAACTCTGTAAGAACATTAGAGAACTCCCCACCAACTCCAAAACGCATATAAGCATATGTAGCATCAACAGCAGCCAGTATGCCTTGTTCTGTTTTATAAAAATCACTTGTGATACGGGGAACTTCTTTCTCAGAGAGAAAATCATCACAACCAGTATTTGTTAGGGAGGTAAACCCGCAAGCTATCGTAAGAATTATGCCGATACTTTTTCTATATTTTACAGCTTTCATTTTATTCTTATTTTATTAGTTTAAAAAGAAACATTCACACCAAATATCCAACTGCTTACACTCGGTGAAGCATAGGTTGCTGCTCCTTCCGGATCGACTCCTGTATAGTTTGTAAATACAAGAGGATTCTGGGCAGTAACATATAATCGGCAATTAGATAAAGTTGCTTTATTAACCAGATTCTTAGGCAATGTATACCCTAATGTTATCGTTTTTACACGTAAAAAATCCGATTTTTCATAATACAATGAGGACTCATACTCTATATTATCATACAGTCTGTTAGGGCGAGGATAAGCATTAGTCGGATTGTTTGGAGTCCAATAATCAAATTTCACACTATTATTACGATAGGACTGATGATTCACGCGAACTGCATTTCTCAACATTCCGCCTAAGGTTCCATAAAGAACAATATTCAGATCAAAGCCTTTATAAACAAATGTATTGCTAAGATTAAAAATATGTTTGGGACGTTTTTGTCCAAGGATCATACGATCATTGTCTGCGGTAATTTTATGATCTCCATCGATATCCAACAATTTAATCATTCCTGGTGCAAATTTGTGACCATTCTTATTATATTTTTCAATTTCAGCAAGATCCTCCGGAGAATCCTGCCAGATGCCTATTTTCTTATAATCATAATATACTCCAAGCGCTTCACCTATAAACCAGCTATTACCTATATCATCTACTTTTCCATTATACAATTCTACAATTTCTTCCTTATTAGTTGAATACATAAAGTCTGTAGACCATGTGAAATCTTTATTTTGTATATTTACCGTAGACAAACTAACCTCAATACCTTTATTTCTTGTTTTACCAACATTAGTAAGTACACTCGTATAGCCAGAGACAGCAGGTAACTGACGGTCAAGCAGCAAATCATGTGTATTTTGCAGATAAGCATCAACTGTTCCACTCAAACGTCCACGGAAAAAACTGAAATCAACCCCTACATTCCATTGCCCGGTAGTTTCCCAAGTCAATGTTTTATCCGGTAAACTAGAGGAAGTGTAACCAATAACCATATTTTCTCCATAATTATAGTACTTCTTTGATAACAATCCTTTTGTTTGATAAGGATTAATAGAAGTGTTGGCAGTTACACCATATCCAAAACGCAATTTCAAATTATCAAGTTTATCAAAATTCTTAAGAAAGTTTTCCTCATTTACTCTCCATGCTAACGAAAAAGCAGGGAAAGAAACCCATTTGTGTCCATCAGCTAGACGCGAAGAGCCATCATAACGCATTGAGAATGTAGCATAATACCTGCTTTTATAATTATAATTCAAGCGTCCCATGAAAGAAGCAAGGCTCCATACTTGATTATTACTATCATACCCTGTTATATCCAATGCTGATGCAATATCATTAAAAAGCAGATCATCCGAAGGTAAATCCTGAACAGTAGCACTTAAACTTTCGGTTCTATTACGCTGAATAGATTGCAATAAAGTAACTCCGATAGAGTGTTTTCCAAACTGCTTATCGTAAAATAACAGATTTTCAAAGGTATAAGCATAAGTTTGTTGAGTAGCATTTTTTGCCTGATTAGGATTGCCCTGTCTTGCATTTGAAGATAAGAAGGAATAATCCTGACGAGAATGAAAATCAATTCCAATATTTGCACGATACTTAAGTCCATCTAATGGAAGCTTGATTTCCCCATAATAACTACCTAAGAAACGGTTAATTTTCAAAGGATTAACCACTGCGTTAGGTTCTAAGTATTGAAGAGGATTCCACCATTGAGAATCACCTCCTGAAGTCATCAATGTAGGAACTCCATCATCATCATACAATCGTCCAAGTGGATTCACACGCCAACAATCCTGGAAGTTAGAACCTCTATTCTGTAATGAATGACTGAAGTGCGACTGTCCGCCTATCTTCAACCAATTAGTTACTTCTGCATCAACACTCAACTTTACTGTATAGCGTGAGTAATCTTGATTCTTATAAATACCTTCATTCTTGAAGTATGTAGTATTAAAAGCAAACTGCATTTTATCACCTCCTCCTCTAATGCCGAGTTGGTGATCAGTCACTATACCTGTACGTTCTACTTCGTTCCACCACAAAGCACCGGAACGTACTTTGCTGGAATCATAATTACCGTTTTCATCATAAGCCATTGCAATAGATTGCCAAGTATAATCATCACCAGTAAACGAGGGTAATGTTTTATCCAGTTCCATATTAGGCAGTGCTGAATCGTATTGTCCAGCTGCTCTATAAGCTTCACGCACATACTCCGCATATTCTGCTCCATCCATTAATTCCAACTTGTTTTGAATGGTCTGAATACCATAATAGCCATTATAGTCAACCTGCACTTTCCCTTTCTTACCTTTCTTCGTTGAGATTATGATAACTCCATTAGCACCTCTGGATCCATAAATAGCAGTAGCTGAGGCATCCTTAAGCACCTCTATTGATTCTATATCACCAGGTGCAAACAAATTAGGAGCTGTTGAAATAGGAATACCATCCACAACATACAACGGATCATTGCCTGCTTTGATAGAACGTGTACCACGAATAAGAATAGACGGAGTAGCTCCCGGAGTCCAGCTTGTGTTCTGTATCAATACACCCGGAACTTTACCCTGAATAGCCTCCGCTGCAGATAATGCCGGACTCTGCAAGAGTTTTTCAGAATCAACAGAAGTAACAGAGCCTGTCAAATCACGCTTTTTTACAGTTCCATAGCCTACAACTACAACCTCATCCAATTCTGAGGCAGCCTCAGTTAAAACAACATTCATCACCGTTTGCGTACCAATCTTTTTCTCAAGAACATTGTAACCAATATAGCTAAACTTTAAAGTCGAATTTGATGAAACATTTATTTCAAACTTTCCATCTACATCTGTTATTGTACCATTAGAAGTACCAACTTCCACTACACTGACTCCTATTAACGGTTCATTCTTCTCATCAGTGACTAATCCTTTAATATTTTTCTTTCCCTGACCATAAACAGTAAACAGAGATAAACACAACAATAGTAGGATTACAGAAAACCTTTTTCCTCCTATTTTTCGTTCACTTTTGTTTGTTAGCATAAAAATGTTTTTCATATTAATATATTTTAAATTGGTTCTGTTTTTAAAAAGCATTTATTAAAAAGATAAATACCATTAAAGTATCAGTATACATAATTCACCAAAACTCAAATTATCAAAAAGTATTCTAATGATATTTTTTTAGCAATACCTCCAAAAATTAAAGAGTGTTTTTCCATATTCATCGTTATTTTTAGAAATTAATAATATAGTATCTTTTCTCAATACCCATAAAAAAAACTAATACACTATTGAAAACGTTTAATGTTGTTTCTACATGCAAAATTAGCGCATAAGCGATACGCATATATACAAGATCTCGCCAATATCATGCTTATATCCGCAATGCGCAAAGAGAATACATTTATGGCGAAATCGAATACAACTGCCTTTTAACGGGAGTTATCCCCTCAATCATAAAACTTAAGTTTTAACTAAATCTCATCTTATTAAAATAGAAATTCAACCAAATAGAATTTGGGAAAACTCGATCAGAGCACTATCTTTGTTGACCAGTTAAAGTTATTAATGCCAAGAAGACTACTACTCATGAAATATTATATTCAAATATCTTTGTTGCTACTATTTTGTTCTATACAAAATATCAGTTCACATAACCTTAGGCAAATTAGTAATCGTGACGGTCTATCAAACAGTTCCGTAACTTGCTTATTTCAAGATGAGAAACGATTCCTATGGATTGGTACTTATGATGGACTCAACATGTATGATAGTCAAAAAATATATGTCTATAAGCCAGATATCAATAATCAAAATAGCCTTTCAAGCAATGTCATCAGAAAAATCATAGAAACAGATAACTACCTATGGATTAGCACTAAATGGGGATTAAACAAACTATCGCAAAAAAGTAATGCAATAGAGGAATATTATAATGAATTTGGTGAAAATTCATATATTGCCAAAGACAATCAAGACTATTTATATGTATTCAATAGACCAAATACATTATCTCTATATTCGAACTTAGACAATAAATTTATAAACTTCCCTATCTATAAAGAGAAAGAATTAGACAATGTATCAAGTTTTATTGTTGATTCTCAAGATACGATATGGATTAATCATAAAGGTATAATGGAAAGGTATACCATATCCGGGAAAAAAACAAATAATCCTCAAATTGTCAGACATCCGGACTTTACACATCCCCACCTTATAAAATATGCCTTTTACAGTGACGAGAAAATAATTATGGTGGATTCTGAAGGAAACATATTTTACAAAGAAAAAGGAAAACTACATTTTATCAGAAAGCTAAAGCAATTGATTCAGGAAAGTGGTAAAATTGGAGCCATTATTTTTGACGACAACGATGTTCTTATCGGATTTGAGACAAATGGTCTTATACGACTTATGGCTGAACAAAATTACCAAGCAGAGAAGTTCAACATTAATTGTGGTATATTCTCTTTATGGAAAGATAAACAACAAGATATTATTTGGATTGGTACAGATGGGCAGGGGGTATATGCCTGGACAAAAGACGAATATACATTTACTAATATATTGCTCAATGAACTTCCGATCAGCAAGAAAAGGCCGATCCGCGCTGTTTACACTGATAAATATAATACTCTATGGTTAGGAACCAAAGACAATGGTATAATAAAGATCAACCATTATGATACTTCAAAAGAGTATTCAAATGATAATGTCATACACCTTACAACACAAGAAGGACTTACGAATAATGAAGTTTTTGCATTTGCACCAAGTAATGTATATCCAATTTTATGGATCGGTTCAAATGGACCTGGATTAAATTACTACTCTTTTTCAGACAATAAAATTCACTCATTAGCTAACAATACTAATCAAGATATCTCCCATGTACATTCCATGTGTGAAACAAACGACTCACTATTGTGGGTAGGTGCAGGAAATACTTTATTAAAAATAAACATTCAACAACAGAAACAAGGCCTTGAAGCTAAAAAGATTCAAGCATTCAATTTTGATGTTCCTCATAAACAGAAAAACAATCAAATATATTCTATATATCCAGAAAATGACTCCATTATTTGTATTGGAATGCGTGGTAATGGGGTCATCAGATTAAATTCTCGCACTGAAAATTATTCTTTCATTTCTTTTGATAGAAATGGTATAGCCCCCATGAGTGATATATTATGCATATATCAAGACCAACATGAAGATATATGGTTAGGTACAAGTTATGGATTAACCAAACTGAAAATCTCATCTAATGGTAATTATGACTATAAGAATTTTAATGAGAATGAAGGTTTACCCAATAATACAATACACGGAATTATTGAAGACAAAGAAGGACATCTATGGTTAAGCAGCAATACCGGCATTATATTATTTGATTCCCAAAAGAATACGTTCAGGAACTTTAATCATAGAACGGGCTTAGATATAACAGAATTTAGTGATAATGCATATTTTCAAGACAAAATAAACAACAGATACTTTTTTGGAGGAGTAAATGGCGTAGTCTGGATAAAAAAAGAGAAAAAAAAGAAAAACAACTTTGTGCCTGATATTCACTTTACAAAAGTAAGAATATTCAATAAGGAATATAACATTCATGAGTTTGAGAAAAAAGATAGTAATTCTCAAAATATCGTGTTGAACCATAATCAGAATTTCTTTGCAGTCTCTTTTGTAGCCACAGACTTTATTAATGGCGAGAACTGCAGATATTCTTATAAACTTGAAAATTTCAATAATGTATGGATGGATACACGCTCTAATGAAGCGCAATTTACAAATATCCCTCCCGGAGATTATACATTGAAAGTAAAATACAATGATGGAGGAAATAGCAATGACAATTTAATCAAAAGTATCCGTATCATCATTCTTCCCCCTTGGTATCAGAGTATTACAGCCCAGATAATATATGTATTATTGATTATTGGGGTAGGATTGGGATTTTGGCATTATATCCGGCGGAAATACGAACGAAGAAAAGCCGCCATGTCCAAAAAGTTAAATGAAAAATATAAGGAAGAAATGTATGAAGGTAAACTACGTTTCTTTACCAACATCACACATGAATTCTGTACACCACTTACCCTGATTTATGGTCCATGCGAAAGAATTCTGCAGCATGAGAACAGTGATGTTTTCATTAAAAAATATGCCCAGATTATAAAATCAAATACAGAGCGTCTCAATAGCCTGATACAAGAAGTAATAGACTTCCGTCGCATGGAAACCGGCAATCAAATATGCCATATACAAGAACTGAATATCAGCAAATTAGCAAAAGACATTATAGATTCATTTGGTGAGTTGGCAGAACAAAATCAAATCCATCTGGAAACAAATATCAGTCCAGATATTATATGGAAGAGTGATTATAGCGGATTTACTAAGATTCTAAATAATCTTATTTCGAATGCATTTAAATATAGCCCCGAAAATGGAACAATACGTATATCCATAAAAATAGAGGTAGATAAACTAAATATTCAAGTCTATAATACAGGAAAAGGAATTTGTAAAGAGAATATTCCACTTATATTTAACCGGTACAGTGTACTTGATAACATTCAGGAGAATAGCATTAAAGGACTTTCTTCCAGAAATGGTTTAGGACTTGCCATTTGTCAAAGTATGGTAGAACTACTGCAAGGTACTATTGAAGTAAAAAGCGAAATAGACCAATATGCTCAGTTCATAGTGAACCTACCACAGCTTGAAGTAACAGAAGAAGCCGAACATGTATTGAATGAAACTCCTAAATCCGAACCTCTAAGCAACAATACGAATATTGAAACAGCTGAAAGAGGTGATTACGAAAAGGAATTCAACCAACCAGAAACAACCATTCTGATGATAGATGACAACAAAGAGTTACTGTGGATGCTAAAAGATATACTATCCGATGAATATTCCATTTTAACGGCAGAAAATGGTGAAGAAGGGCTTGTTTTATTAAAACAAAAGACACCGGATCTTATCATTACAGACATTATGATGCCCAAAATAGATGGAATCACCTTAATCAAACAACTCAAAAGCAACAAACATACAATGCATATTCCATTAATTATCCTCTCTGCAAAAAATACAACCGATGAAAAAATTGAGGGTATAGAATCTGGAGCAGACGCTTACATCCCCAAACCATTCAATACTCAATATCTTAGGAGTATCATCAAACAACTATTAAAAAAGCAGGAAGAATTAAAGCAATACTACAACTCTTCAGCAAGTGCCTTTGAATTTAGTGGTGGACAGTTGTTACAACAGGAAGACAAAAAATTCATGGAAACTGCTGTTGAACTAATCAATGAAAATATGGACAACACTGAATTTGGTCCGGAAGAACTTGCAGAAGCCATGCAAACCAGCAGCAGAAATTTATATCGCAAGTTTAAGAATCTGGATCAACTCCCCCCTAAAGATTTCATCAAAGAACAAAGAATAAATTATGCTGCCAAATTACTATTAACTACAACATTGACTATACAGGAAATCATGTATCGGACAGCTTTCACAAATCGGTCACATTTCTATAAAGAGTTTGGCAAACGATACAATCAAACTCCCAAGGAATACAGAGAGAGCAATAAATATAAAGACGATTCTCTCAACTAAAAAGAGCCTGTATATACACCAAAAACTTAAGGCAGGAATGAAAATAATATTCATTCTTGCCTCAAATTTATATTCAGTGAGCACCTCATATATTCAGACTCTCTATTTTCCCAACTGTTAAGGTGACTGGTCCTAATAAACCAGATTCAACAAGAGGTGAAGTCTTATCATAATGTTTCCAAGTTGTAAATGCAATTCTACCTCCTGCAGGCTTTGGTTTACCCTGTAGATACCATTCAGGAAGTTTCTTGATACCACCGTTGCGCAATGTAGAATATTTATTTGGAATATCCTGATAATTATAAACATTCTCTTCAGGCAGATACTCATCACCAATCAATCGGTTAACCCATAAATTTGTTACACGAATTTCTATCAGATTATCTCCTTCGTGCAATAGCTGCTGCATATCAATGGCATAAGGAGGTGCCCAACAAATACTAGCACGTTTTCCATTCACCAACACTTCAGCAAGTACTTCTACTCGACCTAGATCCAAGCGCAAACAAATATCGTCCTGCAAATAGATATTATTTATAGATAACGAATAGAGATAAGTCATCGTTCCCGAAAAATGACGAACCCCAAAATCCTCTTCTAAATGTAATGAATGCAATCTGGCTAAAGTTATTTCCTCAGATGCTCCCATATTTTGAGGAAACCGAACAGTCCAAGGGCCTTTTAACGGAATACATGTAGGAAGAGTATCAACATGCTTACGGATACTTGTATGCTCTGCAATAAACTCATAAACACCAGCCTGCCATGCAACAAACCGATGACTGGGTAACCATGAAAGTACCTGCTCACTTGGATGAAACGGAGCAGGTATCCCCTTTTGATAAAGGTTTGTGATTTCTGTTTTGTCAATACTGGAAGGATAGATACACAGATTGCAGAGTCCTCCTTCATAAGCATCCGCTTTACACAACAAATCCGAATGAGATGTTTCAAGATGCACGATTGTGTCTGAAGTTGTTCCTGCTCCGGCATATACTCCATTTATCCAAAGATGCGGTGTGTTATCCTGATAAACTAAAGCAAAATGGGTCCATCCCGATAATGGTCTGGGATTTCGGTATACAGCCTTATTATGTATAGTCCGTTCATAGACAACGACTCCATTCCGACCTACTGACAACCCAAGGGAACTATGTCCTTTTCCATGCCGCCGCTCTCCTTCCAAAGGATAAATAGCAAAAAAACGGGCACGCATATCACCGAGTTCCTGTTCTTCCGTCATGGCTATATCCACCTCAGGCTTTATCCAACAAGTAATACTAAAATTTGCAGACAAAGAATCCTGTTTCACTACATTTCCAATAGTCGGAAACAAAGAAACACCATTGTATTTCACATCTGTGTACTTCCGTTGTTTCTCAACTTTACGAAAAACAACAAACATGGATCCTGCAGGAGTTAGATTAAGAGGTATTTCTACGCCCTCGTTATCAGTGCGATAGACCGGGCACTGTAGAATTTCAGTTGTATAAGGATCCCATAACTCCGGAATATAACCTTTTATCCGGAAATGAGCCGTTCCTTTCTCATGCGCTCGCTTACGATTTGCAACAAAGTATATCTCGGCTCCTTCTTGTTGATAATGGATAGCATGAACAGATGAATTTCCTGCTTCAGAATGATAAACAAAGTCGGGAGACACACCTAACCGGTTAAAAATGGTTTGCAAATCTTTTCCTTCATGCACGTTCGGGTGCTGCCAGACTCTTTGCACCAGTGCAGCAAACTCATTCTCTTTCTCTCCATCACACAAACCTAAGGTATGCAGTGGCCTTTGCCCAACCAATACCATTCCCTCACCTACCAATCGGGCCAGTATCCGCAACGTGTGTAATGACATTGTTTCCGATTTAAGCAACACTAAGAGCTTATAGCCATCAAAACGTGTAGCGGGAAAAAGAATCTTTCCATCCTTGATATGTGCTTTGTCCAGCATTTCAGTATTTACCATATCATAATCATATCCTTCCGGAGGGGCCAGTAGGGTTTGTTCCGGTTCAATAGTGCTACCAAAACTATCATCACCATTATGATAAAGAATATCACCATAGAAAGTTGAACTCTGGAAAATGTACTGGCAACGGTTCAAATACTCAATCCATGCTTTTCCCGGTTTCCACCATGTATTGGTACGGTCAAAGTGTAGCCCCCACGCCCCCATCGTCATTCCCGGAGCAGCAGTAGGGTGTGGTTGGTGGGCAAATCTATGAAAATAAATTCTACTAAGCCCTCGGGTAAACATATAATCACCTAATGACTTTAGAGCATATGGATACTGCAACCATTTATCCGCATCCGGTTCAGAAGTAAAAGCCTCGGCACCAACTACCTTTCCACCAAGCGTATGTGCTATTGAAGCTACTTGTTTGACGGTACGATTATACTTATAATTTGCCCAAAGTACAGTCTGACCACACCAGAATTCCCCCATATTAATGTCAAGCTGTTGTGCCACCTGTAATTCTTCCATCATATTGCCTCCATAAGGCTCAGTATAAGTTATTATACCCTTCTCTTTACATCGCTTTTGAAAATGACCATAGTAACGTTCAGCAAACATATCAGCTCTAACTCGACGAAAGTCAAACAGGAAACGCTTTGTACTTTCCTCGCTCTCAACTATTTTATTGGCTAATACGGGTAAAAATGGATACAGTTCATACCCATGACTTTGTTCAAAATAGGCAGGCATGTCGGAAGTCCAATCCTGGTCACCCGTTTCATAACTATCTATTAGCAAACCGATCTTAGAATGTTTGGCTATTTTCTCCATTGCAGGCATCAGCCTTTTAAACATACAATTCAAATGATAATCCAGTGCTTCTGTACTGAATTTGTCACAATCTAATCCGGTTGATTTAGAGGGGGCTGACTTATTCTTCTGATCTTTGGCTGTTTGTCCAAAACGCATAATCAGCCACTCACCAGTAGGAACATCCCAAGTTAAAACACCATCCTTATCAAGCCTATTTGATAATTCAAGAATTGACAACCTAGGTATTACTTTCATATTTGCCGGAATAGCCAAACAATATGTATCTATGTAATAATCAAACATATGTTTGGGAGTGGGTAACTGAATCCTGACTTGTTTTCCACCCGTTATTTTAGTTTCGCTCCACGTTATTATTTGCATAGCTTTATCTGGAGTGATCCACGGACCACCACTGGATGACCAACCGGGGCAGTTGTGCATTGCAAACTCCAAACCCAACCTTTCTGATTCTTTGAGCGTATGCAGAATAAGATCTACCCATTCATCACTAAGCGATTCTACCGGACCAATAGGGATGCCACTTCCTGCTTCAAACAATTGATACCCCGCAATACCATTTGCCTTCATGGCTTCAAGATCACGGGTTATACCATCTTTAGTTATATTACCATTCATCCAATGCCACCATGTATAAACTCCGGAAGAGAAAGGCGGATTACGAAAAGCTGATTCGAGAAGAGCTGAAGAAGATTTAGACACCTTGTTTTTACAAACTTCCATAGCAAAAGTCGGACTAACCAAGCTAACGATACCTGCTGATGACAAAATTTTAAGAAAGGTGCGTCGTTCCATAAATAAAAAGATTTTTAGGTGAATTCTATTAATCATTGCATTTCTTTGCAGCAAAGAGAACAAAACCTTTTAATTCCCTTTGCCACATTCCATATTGAAAACAATTCTCAAATTGTCTCTACATGCAAATATAGGAACTCAACAACAGATACATATATGTGTTCTTGCCAGAATGATATCTAAACCCACAAAATACAAAATGAATACACTAATGGCTAGATTGAGTACAAAACCAGTGGTTCGACACTTGCGTCAACAGACATTATTTCTTCAGTAACCGCCGCGTCAAATAGTGCACCGGATACCACACCGAAAGGAATCCGACAGTAATCACCGTAATAAATATCAGTACTACATCCGTTACATGCACACTAACAGGATAAGCATCCACAATAAAGCTGCCATTACCACCACCTAAGGAAATAATGCCGAAACGCTGCTGGATATAGCAAAGCAACAGACCAAGAACAATACCGGAAAGTGCACCGAACAGGGAAATAAGCCGACCTTCAAACAAAAATATACGGGCTATCAAGCGGTCATCAGCTCCAAGATTACGCAGAGTCTCCACGTCTTCGCGTTTATCTAGGATCAACATGGAAAGAGAACCAATCACATTGAAACAGGCTATCGCAAGAATAAATGTGAGAAAAAGATAAGATATGAATTTCTCTATCTCCATAATACGGAACACATCAGCCTGCTGCTCATAACGGTCTAGTACAACAAATTCGTCACCTAGGATACGGGCAATCTTTCTCTGCACAGCCGTAACATCTGCCCCCGGCTTCAACTTCAATTCAACAGCCGACACCTCCGTGTCATAATTAAAAAGATTACGAGCAAAGCTAAGAGAAGTAAGAATGTAGCGTGCATCATACTTCTGCTGATTGACAACAAACACTACACCGGGAGAAAAAAGGTAATCACGATTGAAAGAAGCGGAAGGATTAGCCATATTCACGCGCACATTCCGTTTGGGAGCATACACCTGAAGGGGATCAACAAACTGAAGTCCTGTTCCCAACTCAGATATCAATTCCACACCCAATACGCCATAATCTACGATAGAGTCATGCAGGATAAACTCACCTGCACCGTACAGCAAACTATCAATAGACGTAAGCTCCTCGAAGTTATCTTCCACCCCTTTAATAATAGCCATAGCCTGACGGTCCTTATATTGCACCATGGCATTCTCCTCCAGCGTCTCTGTCCAGACACCAATTTCTGGCAAAGAGCGCACTTCCTGAAATGCTGCCCCCTGCGGTTCAAAGACTTTTCCCTCACGAATCGTAATTTTCAATTCCGGATCAAAGGCTGTAAAGAACCCTGCTACCATATCCTGAAAACCATTGAATACGGACAGTGTACAGACCAGCGCCAACGTAGCCAATGCCACTCCGCACACCGAAATGCCGGAAATGATATTGATAGCATTGTGTTTCTTCTTGGAGAAGAGATAACGCCGAGCTATGTAGAAGGGAAGGTTCACTTCAATAATTCATCTATTTTTTCAAGATAATCCAGTGAATCATCCACAAAGAACTTCAGTTCCGGAATGATGCGAAGCTGATGACGCACACGGGTCCCCAACTCATAACGGATAGACTTCATATTATCATTGACATTCTTTATTATCTCTTCCGCCTTTTCCGAAGGGAAGATACTCAGATAAGCACGTGCGACACTCAAGTCCGGGCTGATACGCACAGCACTGACAGAGATCAGTACTCCCGGCATGGATTTAGTTTGCAACAGGAAAATGTCACTCAATTCCTTCTGAAGCAAACGGGCTATTTTATTCTGACGAGTTGTTTCCATAAATCAATTATCTATATTTAAAGGCAAAGTTACGCAAATATCTCGTTAGACTCATGATTTATACTTTTTTTAGCACCAAAACGTAGCTTTTCATTAATTAAAAACTACATTTGCAACAACATCACAAAATAGCTTACTTTATGAAAGTACACGTTTGGATAATACTACTATTTTTCTCATCCATTGCCTATGCAGAAGAGGATATCCGCTGGAAAGATGCAGATGAAAAAATGCAGGAACAGCAGTATGAAGAAGCTGCAAAATTGTATAAAGAATTAAGTCATAAATCAGATACCGTTTATGAGGAGATCAATTCCCGTGGAGTAAAGGATATGCGGAAAATCTACTCAATCGATGAGCTGGAACTTGCCAACAGCCAGCAACAGAACCGTTTGCTCTCATTAGCTCTCATCATCCTTCCGTTTTTTATTGCCATTGCCATAGGCTGCGTTGTATATTTAAGAAAACAACGTAGAAAGCTAATACAATCGCAACTGAAGCTTCAGCAGGCACAAGAGGAAGTAGAGAAATCCACGCGAAATAAAAGCCTGTTCATTTCGAACATGAGTCATGAAATCCGCACCCCCTTAAATGCCTTGTCCGGTTTCTCTGAAGTACTGACCACCCCCGGTATTGATGAAGATACCCGGAAACAATGTTATGAAATCATTCAGTTAAATTCCCGCCTACTGATCAATCTGCTCAACGATGTAGTGGATATTTCCTGCCTAGACGTAAAGAACATGAAGTTCGACCTAAAGGTATGCGACGCTGTCCCTCTTTGCGAAGGAATCATTCAAACCGTAGAAGGGATTAAGCAAACACAAGCTGCATTATCTTTCGAAACAACACTGCCTTCTTTGGAAATAGAAACAGACATATTCCGCCTACCCCAGGTACTGATCAACATTTTAGTCAACGCCACCAAATTCACCAAAGAAGGCAGTATTATCCTGCGGTTAGAGCAAAATGAAGAGGGTATGGCGCAATTCTCAGTTACAGACACCGGTTGTGGCATTCCATTGGAAAAACAGCCTACAATATTCAACCGCTTCGAACGGGTAGACGAGAAATCCCAGGGAACAGGTATCGGTTTATCTATCTGCCAGTTTATTATTGACCAACTTGGTGGAAATATCTGGATAGACCCGGAATATACGAACGGTTCACGTTTCATCTTCACTCACCCATTAAAACAAGCAGGCAAAGCATGAAAAAAATAATTCTCTTTATTCTGCTTCTGGCAGACATACCCTTCCTGACAGAAACACATGCATCTACGAAGCAGCAAGCGCGCGACAGCATATTCCAGACAGCCGCTACCATACCCAATGATTCCATCCGCTGCATATTTCTGAGAAATGCATTCCAGCAATACATTGGTCAGGAATCGGCTACCGAATATCTGGATTCTGCAATTGTGCTTGCCCGCCGGAAGCAAATACACGGAGAAGAGTTATGGGCACTTTTTGACTATTGCCGCCAATATGAATATCTTGCAGATATTTTCAATCAGCAAAAAAGGCTTTTAATACTGAAAGAGGCCAGCTACCAGTATAAGGATTATGCATTTTACTATACCATGTGGCTTTCCGTACTTCAGGCACGATGTGCGCTGGGAGATACCGAATATGCCATTATGCAAGCCCAAGAGATGAGAGATGAGTCCACCCGCCTCAATTATAAAAAAGGCAACTTCATCGCGGCTCTTGCATTGGCACAGGCCTATGATTTTGCCGGACGGTATGACGAGGCCATCGAAATATACAAACAGGCTTTGGAGAATAATCCTACGGCCAATGAAAATGGACTATTAATAATACACGGAAATCTGGCTAAACTTTATAAAAAACAGGAAAAATATCCGCAAGCCCTCAGTGAATATCAGAAGCAACTGGATGTTCTCACAAAAGTGTCCAAAGGACTTCCCCTATCAGACACATTCAAAACAATATTTCTGGAAATAGAAACATCGTTTTGCAAAATCTATATGATTACTAAAGACCAGGAAAAACTAATCCAGCACCTGAAAAAGGCAGAAGAATATTATAGTGATAATGTGTATCTCGGTGCCTATATAAACTACCATAGCCTATGGGGATTTTATTATAAGCTCACTAAAGAGTGGGACAAATGCTTCCGGGAGCTTGACCTGGCATTGGCCGCCTGTAGGGGAACGGATCCTTTCAACGAAAACGACTTACTCAAATCAAAAGCAGACGCCTTGCTGGAAACCGGACGTTATAAAGATGCTGCCAACCTGTATAAAATGGTAGCCATAAAAGGGGATTCTCTCAATCAGGACATGCTACAACGGCACAAAGAAGCCCATCAAGCCAACTATAAAATCCGAAGAGCTTTACTTGAAAAAGAAGAACTGACCAAACGATATCGTTATATACAGGTAGGTGCAGGTACAATTATATTACTAATATTAGTTTTTGTCATTATACGTGCCTATCATATTCGCTGTCAGTTACGGCATGCAGAGAAGGAAACCCGAAAAGCCTTCGAAAGAATGGAAGCCGCTGACAAGATGAAAGAACGCTTCCTCCATAACATCACCTATGAGATACGTATACCCTTGAACACTGTAGTCGGTTTTTCTGAATTACTATCTTCAGAAAATGACTTAACGGATGAAGAAATAGAAGAGTATTCAATTGCTGTAAAAAGCAACTCAACGAAACTACTAAAACTCATAAACAATATCCTCGACTTATCACGCCTTGAAGCAGGAATGATGCGCTTCACCGTTCAAGAATGCGATGCCGTTCAACTATGTCGGGAAACCAGAATGATTGTGGATATGGAGACTCCCGGCATTGTGAAATCAACCTTCAATACAGAATTGGAAATGTTGCAGATAAAGGCTGACAGTAAATGGTTCCTGAAATTACTTACTTCACTCTTATCAGTCCCTCAAGAATATAAGGGAGAGAAACGCGAAGTGGAATATACTTTAAGCCAGGAAGACAAATACCTGAAAATAATCATCCTGCGAAGTCCTCTTTATCAGTGTTGGGAGGACGAACAGGAACAACATATCCTGCATAATATCAACCGCCTCTATGTGGAAACGTTCAAGGGGAGTTATCAAGTAGAAGAAAAGGGAGAGGAAAAGATTGTCTCTATCACATATCCGATATCCTGAATTACTTCTTATGGATAATTGTTAATCCGTCCCGCAGGGGAAGGATTACTTTTTCTACGCGTGTATCATGTGCTACATGTTCATTGAAAGCCTTGATGCCAATGGTTTGCAAGTCATTATTGCGGGGGTGTTCTTCCAGCACATGGTTATCCCACAGGGTATTATCGGCGATAATATAACCTCCGTCAGAAAGATTGGAAAGCACCATCTCGTAATAATCAACATATTTCCGCTTATCTCCATCGATAAAAGCCAAATCGAACGTTATGCCCAACTGCGGCACTAATTGCAACGCATCACCAATGTAGAGTTTTATTTTATTCGCATACTCAGAACCTTCCAACCACGGACGGGTAAAGTCTTCCTGCTCATCATTGATCTCAAACGTGTACAACATGCCGTCTTCCGGTAAGCCTTCGGCAAGACAAAGAGCAGAATAACCGCTATATGTCCCTATCTCCAGAATACGATGGGGACGTATCATTTTAACAAACATCTTTAGCATCCGCCCCTGTAAATGGCCCGATGCCATACGCGGATAAAGCAATTTAAGGTGTGTGTCCCGATAAAGGGCCTTCAGATAATCTCCTTCATCGTCAATATGCTGCAAGATATATTCGTCTATGGTCATAGAAATGAAGAATGAAGAATGAAGAATCAGGCTATACTGCACAAAAATTCTTCATTCTTCATTTTTAATTTATTATTTATTAAAGGTATCTGTTTTTATTGGGTAATACACTTTCTTCCGCATACTTCAGAGCATCTCCCACTACATTAATTTCGAGGAAAGAAGTATGTGTTCCGGCTTTACCGCTACTCAAATAACCCACCATATCAGATTCTGATAAACGGCCTTCTTTCAGCAGACGACGCAGAGCTGCGAAATAATATTCCTGACCGTTAGCAAGTTCCGGCATGTAAATAGCTTCCACACCGTAAGAAAGTGCCAGATGGCGCATTGTCTTTTCCTTATAACAGATGGCCAGCACCGGATATTTACCACGGAATGCAGCAAGGTTGCGGGCAGTACGTCCACTGTAACTATCAGTGATGATCGCACGTATCTTCAACTTCGAAGTAGCCTTTACAGCTTGTTTCGCCAGGAAGGCAGTCACATCGTTGCTGTTCTCATCCAGTGGAATACGGATATCGTTATCAGCCAATTTATCTTTTTCTGCCTGTGCAGCCACCTTTGTCATAGTCTTCACGGCATCCAACGGATATTTACCATACGCCGTTTCACCGCTCAGCATCAAAGCATCCGTACGGTAATAAATAGCATTCGCAATATCTGTTACCTCTGCACGGGTAGGACGCGGATTGGTAATCATTGTATGAAGCATCTGCGTAGCCACAATTACCGGTTTCTTTGCCAGGATACATTTACGAATCAGCAAACGCTGAATACCCGGAATACGCTCTTGGGGGACTTCGATACCAAGGTCACCACGAGCCACCATCACACCGTCAGCCACTTCCAGGATTTCATCAATGTTATCAACGCCTTCCTGATTCTCTATCTTGGCCACGATACGGATATCACTGTTATGAGCATCCAGAATTTCCTTTATATCCAGAACATCCTGTTTATTACGCACAAAAGAATGAGCAATAAAGTCGATATCTTTCTCAATAGCATAAAGAATATTGGTACGGTCCTTTTCCGTCAGAGAAGGAAGATTGATGCGTACTCCCGGCACATTTACGCTCTTACGACTTCCCAAAGTAGCATCATTCTGTATCTCACATACCAAATAATCTTCCGTTTTATCCACAACAATCATTTCCAGATCACCATCATCAATAAGGATGTGTATGCCAATGGCAACATCGTGCACAAAGTTAGGGTAGGAAACGGAAATACATTCACGGGTAGTTTCCAGATCTGGATCACCTACGACTTTCACTCTGTCACCGACTTTGTAAGCGATAGGATCGGCACAGATGGTAGTACGCACCTCCGGACCTTTAGTATCCATCAGGATAGCTATACGGTTGGACACCGCACGCACATTATTTATCAGCATCTCCGAACCTTCGCGGCCGAGATGTGCCGTGTTCATACGCACCACATTCATACCGGCTTCAAACAAGCCTTTTATAAAATCAACATCGCAACGCTTATCAGAAATGGTTGCAACGATTTTTGTCTGTTTCAATAACATAATCTTATACCTATTTTTGTTTAATTACAAATCATGAATTACGAATTACTCGTTGCCGGTCAAGGCTTCGAGCGCCAGGCGGTAAGAGTTCAATCCGAAACCGCAGATAACGCCTTTACAGGCGCAAGCTATCATAGATACATGACGGAAAGCCTCACGAGCATGCACATTAGAAATATGTACCTCGATAACCGGAGAAGTCACTGAACGGATAGCATCCTGCAAAGCAATGGAAGTATGGGTGTAAGCACCTGCATTCAGGATAATTCCGTCTACATCAAAACCGGTTTGCTGAATCTTGTCTATCAGCTCTCCCTCGATGTTCGACTGGAAATAGTCTATTTGTATATCAGTATACTTCTTACGAAGTTCGACAAGGTAATCTTCAAAAGTAACACTGCCGTAAATGGAAGGTTCACGTTTGCCCAGCAGATTGATATTCGGGCCATTAATAATTTGTATCCTCATAACACAATTTTTTATACCTTTGTTCCGGAACTATAGCTCCGCAGCAACTCCGTAAGAAGTCCGTACCTGCTCCGTAGTAAGTCCGTAGCAGCTCCGTATCAGGTCCGTAGTAAGTCCAAGCCTATAGACACGGAGCAGATACGGGGCAGATACGGATCGGATACGTTCCGGAAAACATTCAAATTCAGGGAACAAAGGTAGAAAAAAGAAATGAAATTAGACGAAAAAACAATAAATAAGGAGAAAGAAGCACTGATTATCAGGAAGTATCAGCAGTATCTAAAGTTAGAAAAAGCACTTTCTGCCAATACGCTTGATGCCTATCTGACCGATCTTGATAAATTGCTGCGTTTTTTGAAAGCAGAGAATATTGATATGCTGTCAGTCACTCTGGACGACTTGCAACGTTTCGCCGCCGGCTTGCATGACATCGGCATTCATCCCCGCTCCCAGGCACGCATCATGTCCGGAATAAAATCATTCTTCCACTTCCTGATTATGGCAGACTATCGGGAAGATGATCCCAGTGAACTGCTCGAAGGTCCTAAAATAGGTTTTAAACTACCGGAAGTACTGACCGTAGAAGAAATAGACACCATCATAGCTACTGTAGACATGAGTAAAAAGGAAGGCCAGCGCAACCGGGCCATTCTGGAAACTCTATACAGCTGCGGACTGCGCGTCTCGGAACTTTGTAATCTGAAGCTGTCCGAGCTCTATTTCGATGAAGGTTTTATTAAGGTAGAAGGAAAAGGCAGCAAACAGCGATTAGTCCCCATTTCCCCCCGTGCCATCAAAGAAATAAAATACTGGTTGCTCGACCGTAATCTTGGTAAAATAAAAAAAGGATTTGAAGATTATGTATTCCTTGCCCGCTGGGGAAACAGTATCTCCCGCATCATGGTTTTTCACCTGATAAAGGAGTTGGCGGAGAAAGCCGGTATCACCAAAAATATCAGCCCGCACACCTTCCGTCATTCCTTCGCTACCCACTTGCTGGAAGGAGGCGCGAACCTGCGTGCCATACAATGTATGCTGGGACACGAATCCATCGCAACAACCGAAATTTATACCCATATCGACCGGAATATGTTGCGGAGTGAGATCATTGAACACCATCCAAGGAACATCAAGTACAGAAAAGAGACAGGATTTCATTAAATTATAATAAAATTGGCTATTCCTTTCAGATTGTGCCGGGAGATTTAATATCTTTGCGAGGCTATTATCATGTGGTAATAGGCACTAAGAGAAACCAATAGACTAATTTCAATTACAAACAATTAATTTATACCTAAAATGACTAAGAGATTGTATCTGCCTTTGTTAATGGCACTGGTTGTTGCACTTTCATCTTGTAGCAGCAAAATGGGTGAATTATCTTCTGATTATTTCACCGTGACCCCTCAGGTTCTTGAAGCTGTTGGTGGCAAAGTTCCCGCCACTATCAACGGAAAATTCCCTGAAAAGTATTTTAACAAGAAAGCTGTAGTAGAAGTAACTCCGGTTCTGAAATGGAACGGTGGAGAAGCTAAAGGACAGTCAGCCGTATTCCAAGGAGAAAAAGTAGAAGGTAACGACCAGACCATCTCATACAAGATGGGTGGTAACTACACTATGAAGACTTCTTTCGATTATGTTCCCGAAATGGCAAAATCAGAGTTATATCTGGAATTTAAAGCCACAATCGGTAACAAAACAGTAACTATTCCTGCTGTGAAAGTAGCTGATGGTGTGATTTCTACCTCTGAAATGGTTGAGCAGACGCTGAGCAGCGCTACTCCTGCCAACGGTGACGACGCTTTCCAACGTATCATCAAGGAGAAACACGATGCTAACATCATGTTCTTGATTCAGCAAGCTAACGTCCGTGCCGGTGAATTGAAGACCGCTAAGGAATTCAACGAAGAAGTGAAGAACGTAGACGGTGCTGTTAACAAGAAGATCAGCAACATCGAAGTTTCTGCTTATGCATCTCCTGATGGCGGTGTAAGCCTGAACACTAAGTTGGCCGAAAACCGTCAGGACAACACTGCAAAGGTTATCAACCAGAACTTGAAGAAAGCAAAAATTGACGCTGCAATCGATACAAAATATACTGCTCAGGACTGGGAAGGTTTCCAGGAATTGGTATCTAAATCTAATATCCAAGATAAAGAACTGATCCTTCGCGTTCTGTCTATGTATTCTGATCCTGAACAAAGAGAGCAGGAAATCAAGAACATTTCTTCTGTTTACAAGAACTTAGCTGACGAAATCTTGCCGCAATTGCGTCGTTCTCGTCTGACTTTGAATTATGAAATCATTGGTAAGTCTGATGATGAAATCGCTAATCTGGCTAACACAGATGCTAAGCAGCTGAGTCTGGAAGAATTGCTGTACGCAGCTACTCTGACTAACGATCCGGCTAAACAAGAAGTAATCTTCACTAAAGCTACTCAGATTTATCCGAACGACTATCGTGCTTACAATAACTTAGGTAAACTGGCTTACCAGTCAGGTAACCTTGACAAGGCTGAAAGCTACTTCAAGAAAGCAGCTTCTATCAAGGATGCTCCTGAAGTTAACATGAACCTTGGTTTGATCGCTTTGACAAAAGGTGATAAAGCCGCTGCTGAAACTTACCTGAGCAAAGCTTCCGGTGCAAAAGAACTGAACGAAGCTCTGGGTAACCTGTACATCGCTCAAGGTCAATATGACAGAGCTGTAAGCGCATTCGGCAACACGAAATCTAACAGTGCCGCTTTGGCTCAGATCCTGGCTAAGGACTACAACAAAGCTAAAAATACTTTGGCAAGTGTAGAAAAGCCAGACGCTTATACTGAGTACCTGATGGCTGTATTAGGTGCAAGAACTAACAATTCTTCTATGGTTACCAGCAGCTTGAAGAGCGCTGTAGCTAAAGATTCTTCATTAGCTAAGAAAGCAGCTTCTGATCTGGAATTTGCTAAGTACTTCACGAATGCAGATTTCATGAGCATCATTCAGTAAGAAGCTCTTCACTAATTACGATTAGTGATTTTAAGTAGTAAATAAATAAATATCTGTAGAATGCCCGGCGTTGAGAAATGTCGGGCATTTCTTTTTTATTATCTGCAAAAGCCGTACTTTCGCAAAAAAGTATTTAGAGATGAAGAACGTCTGTCTATTATATCTTCTATTAATCGGCCTCTCTGCCTGTGGTGGAAAGAAGACCGATAGTATCAGCCTCAGTGGAGAAATCAAAGGATTGGGGAATGATACCATCTATTTATATGGTGCGGACAGAATGCATGACCGCATGGATACACTGATTGCCGAAAAAGATAAATTCTCCGCGACACTTTCTGCTGATACGTTAGTCACCACAATCTTATTATTCAGTGATGGAACGGAGTACCCACTTTTCCTGAATAAAGGAGATAAAATACAAATAAAAGGCTCCATGGCCGAACTATCCTCTTTACAAATCAGCGGCAATGCCCCTAATAAAGAATTAACAGACTTCAACCAGGACCTGAAAGGCTTGGGTACCCCGTCCGGAAAAGCTTTGGAAGAAAAAGCAGAGAATTTCATTACTGAACATCCTGCTTCATTAGTCAGTATCTATCTGCTTGATAAATACTTTGTGCAAAACCCTCAACCCGATTTGACACAAATCCAGAAACTGGCCGACCGGATGACCGGAGAACTGAAGGACCGTCCCTTTATGGATGCATTGCTGAAGCGGATTGAAGAAGAAGAAAAGGTAGCTGTAGGGAAATCGGCGCCCTACTTCCGACTACGCAATGCGGAAGAAAAAGATATAAGTCGCTCCAACTTTAAAGATCAGTACCTGCTCATACAGTTCTGGGCTTCGTGGGATACGGTCAGCCGTGCAAACAATGCCATGTTCCGCCGTATTTATAAGAAAGAGCAGAAGAATAAGAACTTCGCGTTGCTGGGCGTTTCTCTCGATCTTAATAAAAAGAAATGGCAGGAAACCATCAAAGCAGATACGCTGAAATGGGAACAAGTCTGTGATTTCTCCGGCTGGAGCGGAGAGATTATCAAACAATTTGCCATACAGACGCTTCCTACCAATATACTTCTCAGTCCTACGGGAAGAATAGAAGGTAAAAATCTGGATGAAAAAGCAATTGAGAACAAGCTAAAAGAGATTGCTGAAAAAGAAAAGGAGAAATCACTCACCACTAATCACTAATAAACACGTGCTAATCAAAGTTTTCGGAGCGGCTGTGCAAGGCATCGACGCAACTCTCATCACCATTGAAGTAAATAGTTCAAGAGGTTGTATGTTCTATCTTGTCGGACTACCGGATTCGGCCGTCAAAGAAAGCCACCAACGTATCATTTCCGCGCTACAAGTGAATGGATACCGGATACCTACCAGCAATATCATCATCAATATGGCACCGGCTGATATCCGCAAAGAAGGTTCCGCCTATGACCTCCCACTTGCCATTGGTATGCTTGCCGCCGGAGAAGTAATCCAACCGGATAAGCTGAACCGCTACCTGATGATGGGCGAACTGAGCCTTGACGGTAGCCTGCAACCCATCAAGGGAGCTCTGCCCATTGCCATCAAAGCACGTGAATTAGGATTCGAGGGAATCATAGTACCCAGACAGAACGCTCTTGAAGCGGCTGTAGTCAATCAGATTCAAGTATATGGAGTTGAAAACATCAAAGAGGTAATAGAATTCTTCAATGGGAAGCAGGAACTCACTCCTACCATCGTCAACACCCGCGAAGAGTTTTATGCACAACAAAGTAGCTTTGATCTGGACTTCGCAGATGTAAAAGGACAGGAAAACGTAAAACGTGCACTGGAAGTGGCAGCGGCAGGGGGACATAATATTATTCTGATTGGTGCCCCGGGAAGCGGAAAATCCATGCTTGCCAAAAGATTACCATCCATTCTTCCCCCGCTGTCCCTGGGAGAGAGCCTTGAAACTACAAAAATACATTCTGTGGCAGGAAGACTGCAAAACAATACGGGGCTTATTTCAAAACGCCCGTTCCGCGATCCGCATCACACCATTTCCACAGTGGCCATGACGGGTGGAGGCAGTTATCCACAACCAGGGGAAATCAGCCTTGCCCATAATGGTATTTTATTTCTGGACGAGTTGCCAGAATTCAATCGCAGCGTACTGGAAGTCCTCCGCCAACCGCTGGAAGACCGAAAGATCACCATTTCCCGTGTGAGAAGCAATGTGGAATACCCTGCCAGTTTTATGCTGGTAGCCTCTATGAACCCATGTCCTTGCGGATATTACAATCATCCGACAAAAGCTTGTGTATGCAGTCCGGGACAAGTACAAAAATACCTGAATCGTATCTCTGGTCCTCTACTTGACCGCATCGACCTACAAATTGAAGTAGTTCCTGTACCTTTTGAGAAAATGTCCGATGCACATCCGGGAGAAGCAAGTTCCATCATACGGGAGCGTGTAATCTCCGCCCGACAAATTCAGGAAAACAGATATGCAGATATTCCGGGCGTTTACTGTAATGCACAAATGAGCAGCAAACTACTTTCCCTATATGCTCGTCCGGATGACAAAGGTCTTGCCTTACTGAAAAATGCGATGAACAGGCTTAATCTTTCCGCCCGTGCCTATGACCGTATACTAAAAGTGGCACGTACCATTGCCGACCTTGAAAACAGTGACCTGATACAGCCCTCACATTTGGCAGAAGCCATCGGATACAGGAATCTGGATAGAGAAGACTGGGCGGGATAATCCAGAAAAAAACAATAGTTCACTATTTTCCCCCTAATTTGCATCATTTTCTCCCTAACTATAACTTCATTGGCTTAGATTTGCAGTAATCAAAATCTAAAATACTATGGAGGCAAAGACATTATCCCGTTTTTTCCCAAAGTTGTCACTTATAATAAAGGACAACATGGAACGACCGCCTTTATTCTTTACATTACATCTATCCAAAGATAGTAATATAAAGCAAATATCCTTTTGTCTCCCATTCATCTCAATTAATTGTATATCAAAATATTACAATAATCTTGTAATACATTTGAAATATATCTGTAATAAGTACATCCTACTTTTGCAGCCAGAATAATATTTATAAATATACAGAAGAAGAGAACATAATTTATAACTAAAACTTTATTTTATGCTGAATGTACAATTAAAAAGAAAAAGGACATTTGCGCAAAGCGTGCTCTTTGTAGTGTTCTTGCTAAGTAGTACCTTAGCATTTGCCCAGAACAAGGTTACCGGTACTGTTACAGACAAATCCGGTGAGCCATTGGCAGGCGTCAATGTATTAGAAAAAGGCACCACCAATGGTTGTATCACCGATCTTGACGGTAAATACTCTATAGAAGTGAAAAGAGGGCAAACCCTCATATTTACTTTCATTGGCTTTACTAAAAAAGAGGTTCAAGTGAACCAAAGCGCTATTAATGTAGTAATGGAGGAAGATTCCCAAACATTAGATGAAGTAGTAGTAGTGGGATATGGTAGCATGACGCGTAAGGATGTTACCAGCTCTATCACAACAGTGAAAGCAGATGATTTGAACGTAGGTGTCTACACTAATCCGGCGCAACTGCTACAAGGAAAAGTTCCGGGATTGACCATTGCCAATACCAGTGACCCTAATGGCTCGGCATCTATCTCTCTGCGTGGTACATCTTCTTTACGCGAGGGTGCAGCCATGGAACCATACTACGTAATCGATGGCGTCCCGGGCGTCAGCCTGTCGCTTATTGCTCCGGAAGACATTGAGAGCATCGATGTTCTTCGTGATGCCAGTGCCACAGCCATCTATGGTTCAAAAGCCGCTAATGGTGTAATCATTGTCACCACCAAGAAAGGTAGCAAGAATGGTAAAACCAATGTAAACTACAGTGGTTATGTAGCTATAGATAATACTTTGAAAACTCTGGACATGATGAATGCCAGCGAACTTCTGGCCTATGCCAACGCAAATAATGTCGACCTTTCCCCCTACTACGATGTAAACAACCCGGCCGACACCAATTGGCAGGATGAAGTATTGCGTTCCGGTTTCAGCCACAATCATAATATCTCCATCAACGGTGGCAATGAAAAAACCACCTATAGTGCATCTCTCAACTACATCGACCGAGAAGGTGTTGTGAGAGGAACTTCAATGGATCGCATCACAGCCCGTTCTTTCTTGCAAACCAAAACTCTGAAAGATCATCTGGATTTGTCGGTTAGTGTAAATGCAAGCATAACCAACAAACAAACGGCCTCAACCGAAAATCAGGGACGGAGTGTACTGGATGCCATGTACTATTACAATCCGCTGGTTCCTGTAAAGAATGCAGACGGTTCCTGGTACGCTAATACAAGTATCTCACAAAGTTATAACCCGCTGTCAATGGTCTATGAAGATCAGTACAAAACAAAAGAGAAAATGTTGCAAGGTATTGCCAAAGCAACCCTTCACATCATTGACGGACTAGATTGGAATCTGAATCTTTCTTATCAAAACGAACAGTATATTTACAGTAACTACAATACTACACAGTCACAACTTCCCAACATCTCTTCCCGCCACGGTCAGGCTTCACGCAGCACCAAGGAAAACATCAAGAAGCAGATGGAAACTTACGTCAATTATGACCATGTATTTGCCGACAAACACAAACTGGGTTTGATGGCCGGTTACTCTTGGGAGCAGAACGATGATAATGATGGCTTCGGCTTAACTGTATACAACTTTTACGACGATTACCTGAAATATTACAATATGGGATTGGCCAACAATATGGATATTGACGGTATTAATAGCGACAACAAACTTTCCACTCTGCGCATGATTTCATTCTATGGCCGCGTAAACTACAGTTTTAACAGCAAGTACCTGTTCCAAGCTACCATACGACGCGATGGTTCTTCCGCTTTCGGCAAGAACAACCGCTGGGGTACATTCCCTTCCGTATCATTGGCATGGCGCATTACAGAAGAAAATTTCATGAAGAATCAGAAAGTGTTTGATGACCTGAAATTCCGCATAGGCTATGGTGTAAGCGGTAACTCACTGGGATTTG
>NZ_EQ973490.1:1623602-1657475 GCF_000158035.1 Bacteroides cellulosilyticus DSM 14838 | reverse complement strand
GAGAAGAGCAAACCAAAGTTCATATGTCCCGTAACCACCTGTGTGACAAGAAACTTGGTGTTCCATCATGATCAGTCGTAGTGAAACACGAGTTCAGTCCTAGTGGGAGGTACCTTCAGTCGTAGTGGGAGATATCTTCAGTCGTAGTGGGAAGTACCCTCGGTTTAGCATAGTGAATGAATCATTGTGTTGTTCATGCCCCGCCATAACTGTGTCTCAACCGTACTTGCTCCGTACCTTCTTCGCTCAGAAGCACCTCTGACCGAAGAAATCCCGGACTTGGTACGGAGCAAGTACATCTCGGGTACAGTCAGAAGTTGTGTAAGCCGTTTAATGCCGAAATATCCCGAAACTTAAAAAAAATGTGTCTGAAAACGAAAAAGTTCATCTTTTTTCTTTCCGTCAGGACGGGATAAGAAAGACTATTCGTTATATTTGTAGCAATTTAAAAACCCGAACAAAATGAAAAGAATAACTTTGAAATTTATTCCCGGTGTATTTCTGGCAGTTATATTCCTGCTAAGTTCTTGTACTTCTGCATATAAGGTGACGAAGTCAGAGGGAACCATGGTGGCGATTGACTCTACTTGGGATGTGAACCCGGATGCTGAAGCGGTGGCACTGCTTGCTCCTTATAAGGCAAAAGTTGACAGTATTATGTATCGTGTAGTGGGTACTGCGGAAATGAGTATGGATAAAGGAGCTCCGGAGAGCTTGCTTTCCAATCTGGTAGCGGATGTATTGCGTAATGCTGCCGCACAAGTACTGGGCAAGCCTGCCGATATGGGGCTGATAAATATGGGTGGTTTGCGTAATGTACTGACAGAAGGCCCTATCACTACCGAAAACATCTATGAGATATTACCTTTCGAAAATTCCCTTTGTGTATTGACAATGAAGGGAGTCTATCTGAAAGAACTGTTTAATAATATCGCTGTGCGTCATGGTGAAGGTATCAGTGGAGTACAGCTCCTGATTACGAAAGACGGGAAATTGCTGCAAGGTACGGTTGGCGGGCGTCCGATAGAAGACGATCAACTCTATACGATTGCTACAATCGACTATCTGGCTGACGGAAACGACGGGATGACTGCTTTGCCTCAGGCAGAGAAACGGGAATGTCCGGACGGAGCCACTTTGCGCGGCCTGTTCATGGACTATGTGGAACGTCAAACTGCTGCCGGAAAGAAGATCACTTCGCGTCTGGAAGGTAGAGTAACTGTGAAAGATGAGTAATCCTGCTCACCGAGAAAATAAATCATAATTCATAAATCAGAAATCATGAAACGATATATTCTTTTAATGTTGGCAGTCTGCTGCCTTCTTCCGTCATCAGCACAACAATCTATCCGGGAAATCTCCAAGGCCCCCCTTTGTCTGCTGACTCCCGACTCTGCACAGAAAACCAAGCAATTGGTGATTCTGCAAACAAGTGATACACATAGCCGCATTGAGCCCATTGCCGTAAATGCTGCCGACCGCTATGCCGGTATGGGCGGAACCGTGCGCCGGGCCACCTTTATTAAAGAGGCACGCAAGGTGAACCCTGATCTGTTGCTGTTCGACTGTGGAGATATCTCTCAGGGAACTCCTTACTATAATCTGTTTCAGGGAGAAGTAGAAGTCAAGATGATGAACCTTATGGGTTACGATGCCATGACGATTGGTAATCATGAATTTGATTTCGGTCTGGAAAATATGGCACGTCTGTTCCGTATGGCAAACTTCCCGGTGGTATGTGCCAACTATGACGTAACAGGTACGGTGTTGGAAGGACTGGTGAAACCTTATACTACTTTCAGCCGCAATGGATTGAAGATCGGTGTCTTTGGTCTTGCTCCGAAGATGGAAGGATTGGTGCAGGCCGATAAATGTGAAGGTGTGGTTTATAATGATCCGATAGAAGTGGCACAGAAGACGACGGATCTGCTGAAGAACCAGGAAGGTTGTGATGTCGTTATTTGCTTATCGCATCTGGGTTATCAGCTTAAAGGTGCTCCTTGTGACGAAGAACTGGCACAGAAAACAAATAATATTGATGCCATATTGGGCGGACATACCCATACTTTCATGAAAGAGCCTGCTATTTATTTGAATAAAGACGGTAAGAATGTACCTGTGATGCATACAGGAAAAAGTGGAATTTATGTGGGAATGTTGAAACTGACACTTACAGAAGAAGAATCCCAACCATCATTATAGATAATACATAATTAGTTGGGGGAGGATTTATTTGTATTGGTATAGAAAGGAAACGAGTTGACGAGTTGACAAGGGAACAAGGGGCTGCGCAATGCTCCTATGCCGCATGGAACCTTGTCCCCTTGTCAACTTGTTAACTCGTCAACTTTCCCTCAAAACCCGTAAGAAATGAATAAATACCGCCAACGAACTACAAAGAAATGAAAAGAATAATTCTCTTGTTGTTGGCTATCCTTTTATGGGGTGGCACATCCTTGCTTCATGCCCAGGCAGAAGCCCCTTTTCTACCTTCAGCGGCAGATGCACGTTGCAAACAGTGGGTAGATTCCGTATTTTCCGGTTTGAACCTGCAAGAGAAAGTAGGGCAATTGATTGTCACCACCTTCCCGGCCAAGGCGGATAAGCAGAAAAAGAAGCAGATACGTGATCTTGTGAAGAAGTATAAGATCGGAGGTCTGCTCTTTGCCGAAGGTACGCCGGAAGAACAGGCAATACTGACGAATATTGCGCAGAAGAACTCCAAAGTTCCCGTTATGATCACTTTTGACGGTGAGTGGGGGCTCTCCATGCGTCTGGAAGGTACGCCCTATTTCCCAAAGAATGCGGCTCTGGGCTGCATTGAAGACAATCAGTTGATTTATGAATACGGACGTGAGGTGGCACGGGAATTTCGTGAATTGGGTGTGCATGTCAATTTTGCACCTGATGCGGATGTGAATACCAATCCTTTGAATCCGGTGATTCATGTTCGTTCGTTCGGTGAAGATCCGAAGAAAGTAGCCGAAAAGGTGCTGGCTTACAGTCGTGGGTTGGAAAGTGGTGGCGTGCTGTCCGTAAGCAAACACTTTCCCGGTCATGGAGATACGGACGTGGACTCGCATAAGGGACTGCCGGTGCTCTACTATAATCGTGAACGTTTGGATAGCGTCGAGCTGTATCCGTTCCGCGAAATGGTGCGTGCCGGATTGGGCGGTGTGATGGTAGGTCATTTGCAGGTGCCTGCTTTGGAACCGGACGCCAAAACGGCATCTTCACTTTCCAGAAATGTAGTGACGGGATTACTGAAAGACGAAATGGGTTTTCAGGGCTTGGTGTTTACGGATGCGCTGGATATGAAAGGTGTCTCGTCTGTGCCCCAGCTTACTACAAAAGCTTTACTTGCCGGAAATGATATGGTACTGGTGCAGTACAACACCGCAAACGCTGTGCAGGAAGTGCTGAGTGCTGTGAAAGAGGGTGTTCTCTCTGAGAAAGAAGTGGAAGCGAAATGTCGTAAGATACTTACTTATAAATATTTATTAGGCTTGCGCCAGCCACGTCCGCAGTTACAAGTTAGCGGAATGAGCTATCGTATCCATACGGATGAGGCGAAGGCTCTGGTAACCAGGTTGCGCCAAGCCTCCATTACGGTGCTTGGCAATCATTTCGGGATATTGCCTTTGACACCGGTCGGTGGTGCTCCTATTGCTCTTCTGAGTATAGGCGAAGGCAAAGACAGTGTTTTTGTGGATGAGATGAAGAAATTATCTCCTGTTCCTATGGAGTGTTTTCGTTTGACAAGAGAAATGTCGGAAGATGGCCGCCGTGAACTGGCGCGTAAGTTGGCGGACTATCGGCGTATAGTGGTCAGCGTATCGGGAAAAGATGCCGATGTGGTTGCTTATGCCGATTTCCTGGCGGGATTGGACTTGTCCGTGCCGCTGGTATATGCTTTTTTTACGTCTTATCGTGGAATGCAACCGTTAGAGCCTGCTTTGAACCAAGCCAGCGCCGTAGTGCTGGGACATTCTTCTGAAGCGGATATCCAACAATATGTGGCAGGTGTCATCTTTGCCAAAGTGCCTGCCCAAGGCAAACTTTCCATGAGTATCGGAAGTCTTTATCAGGCCGGTGAGGGAAGTGTGATCACTCCGGGGATGAAGCCGGGAAGTATTATTCCCGAAGATTTGGGGATGAAGTCCAATGAGTTGCATCGCATTGATGCTATCGTGCGGGCAGGACTGGCTGCCGGAGCTTATCCCGGTTGCCAGGTGCTGGTGCTGAAAGACGGTCAGACGGTGTATGATAAATGTTTCGGTATACATTCCGATAAGGATACCACTGCTGTACGTCCTACGGATCTGTTCGACCTGGCTTCTCTGACAAAGACTACTGCAACGCTGCTTGCTGTGATGAAACTTTATGATGGTGGTAAATTAAAACTGACGGATAAGGTTTCCCAATACTTACCTTTTCTGCGAAGTACGAATAAGAAGAATATTACGATTAAGGACTTGCTTCTTCACGAATCTGGCCTGCCGCCTTATATTCGTTTCTATCTGGAGGCTATCGACCCGAACTCCGTGCATGGACCGTATGCTCAAAGTTGGGTGGATGAATGGCATCGCACGCGGGTAAGCGAACATAGCTATTATTGTTCGGATTTCAAGTTCAAGAAAGGACTGGTGTCGGAGAAAGAATCATCGGTTTACAACTTGCATGTAGCTGATAAGATGTGGTTGAATAAGAGCTTTAAGAATACCATCCTGCAAAAGATTGCCCGTTGCGAAATGGACAGTAAGCGGTATGTGTACAGTGATCTCGGCTTTATACTGTTGCAACAGGTGGTAGAGTCAATTGTCAAGTTGCCGATGGACCTCTATCTGGCTAAGGAGTTCTATGCGCCTATGGGCTTGCAGCGTACCATGTACCTGCCTTTGCAGAAATACTCCAAAGAAGAGATAATGCCTACGGCTGCAAACGACTTCCTGCGTCGTCAGGACTTGTGTGGCTATGTGCATGATGAGGCTGCTGCCTGCATGGGTGGCATATCCGGTAATGCCGGTCTCTTCTCCACTGCCTCCGAAGTGGCTAAAATCTATCAGATGATATTGAACGGTGGCGAATGGAACGGTAAACGCTATCTGAGCGAAGCGACCTGCCGCCTGTTCACTACAGAAACTTCCGCTATCAGCCGCCGGGGATTGGGCTTCGACAAACCTAATCTGAAGGATTTGAAGAATAGTCCTTGTGCTGCCTCGGCTACCGCTGCCGTTTATGGGCATACCGGTTTCACGGGGACTTGCGCCTGGGTGGATCCAGAACACGGGACGGTGTACGTCTTCCTCAGTAACCGCCTGTGTCCCAATGTGTGGAATACGAAACTGGGTGAAATGAATATTCGCACGGATATACAGGAGGCGATTTATAAAAGTCTGAAATAGCCGGAACATAGAAATACGGGAGACACGGGAAATACAGCGTTTTTTACTAATTAGTCGAAAAAACTCTGTGTTTTCCGTGTCTTTGTGTTTGAAATACTATAACTTTGGTAGCCTTAATGTATAGATAATAATGAAGAAACTATTCCTATTCCTCTTGATACTATTCAGTTGTTGTGCCCGTTTTGATGCTCAGACACATCGCTTACCGGCACCGCAATCCCCTGTTACGCCTGTTGAACCTATCCTGATGCGTCCCTTTACCAATGATGCCCGCTGCCGGCAGTGGGTGGACTCAGTGCTCAACAAGATGAGTCTGAAAGAACGTATCGGACAGCTATTCATTTATACCATTGCCCCCCAACAGGATAAAGCAAACCGCGACCTGTTGCGCAAAGTAGTGGACGACTACAAAGTGGGTGGCCTGCTTTTTTCCGGTGGTTTAATGGAAAATCAGGTGGCACTGACTAATGAAGCGCAGAAAATGGCGGATATTCCGTTGATGATTACCTTCGATGGTGAGTGGGGACTTTCCATGCGTTTGCGGGGTACACCGGTGTTTCCGCGAAATATGGTTCTGGGCTGTATACAAAACGACAGCCTGCTCTATGAGTACGGGCGCGAGATGGCCCGGCAGTGCCGTGAGCTTGGCGTGCAAGTCAACTTTGCTCCTGTGGCGGATGTGAATATCAATCCGAAGAATCCCGTTATCAATACCCGCTCTTTTGGAGAAAGTCCGGTAAATGTGGCGGATAAAGTGATAGCTTATGCACGTGGACTGGAAGATGGCGGTGTACTTTCCGTAAGCAAGCATTTTCCCGGTCATGGAGATACGGATGTGGATTCGCATCATTCATTGCCGAAGTTGTCGTTTTCGCGTGCACGTCTGGACAGTGTGGAGCTTTATCCGTTCAGAAAGGCGATTCAGGCCGGACTGTCCGGTATGATGGTGGGACATTTGGAAGTGCCGGTGCTTGAGCCGAAACGAGGAGTACCTTCCTCGCTTTCGCGCAAAGTGGTGTATGATTTGCTGACACAGGAGATGCAGTTCAAAGGGTTGGTGTTTACGGATGCACTTGCCATGAAGGGAGTATCTGCCAATAACACGAGTATTTGCTTGCAGGCATTGCAGGCGGGGCACGACCTGTTGCTCGTTCCCCGGCGGATAAAGGAAGAGGTGGAAGCTATACTGGATGCCGTGAAGAGCGGTGAGTTGACAGAAGCGGAGATCGAAACGAAGTGTCGGAAAGTGCTTACCTATAAATATGCTCTCGGATTGTCGAAGAAACCTTTTGTCCGTCTTTCCGGTTTGGGAAACCGTATCAATACGGCACATACGCGTGATCTGATACGGCGTCTGAACCAGGAAGCGATCACTGTGCTGAGAAATAAGAACAATGTGCTTCCGCTGGATGCGGATACTCGTGAAGTGGCAGTGCTCAATGTGGGGGATGCGAAAGAGGTACAGCCGTTCCTGAAAGAACTCTCCGGATATATAAATTCCGCCGGGACGAAAGGAAGTCCCACCGTCTTTCAGCTGAAGAAAGACTTGCAGCCTGCTGCACGCAAACTGTTGCGTGATTCATTGTCGCAATATAAACGTATTCTTGTCTGCGTCACGGAACATCGTCTGGCACCCTACCAACCATTCTTTGCCGAGTTTACTCACGATGTGCCGGCGGTTTATCTGCTTTTTATTCCCGGTAAGCAGATGTTGCAGATACGCCGGGCGGTGTCTGCTGCGGACGCTGTAGTATTGGCACATTCTTCGATAGATGATGTGCAGTGCCGGACAGCCAAAATACTTTATGGAGATGCAACGGCCGACGGACGTCTTTCGGCAAGCATCAGCAATTTGTTTGCCACAGGTACGGGGCAGGTTATTACTCCGAAGACACCACTCCACTTTGTGCCCGATGAGTATGGAGTGAATTCTCGTCTGCTGACCCGTATCGATGAGATTGCGAAAGAAGGAATTAAGGAAGGTGCCTATCCCGGTTGCCAGATCGTGATATTGAAAGATGGAAAGGAAATGTATAATAAGGCATTCGGAACGCATACCTGGCCGGGCACTTCTGCCAGTAGACTTTCTGCATCCGTTACTCCAGGTGCTACCTTGCCGGTATCCCCGACGGATGTTTACGATCTTGCTTCGCTGACAAAGACTACGGCAACGTTGCTTGCCGTCATGAAGCTGTATGATAAAGGACGTCTGAATCTTACTGACCGTGTGTCGGACTATCTGCCTTGGCTTCAGGATACGGATAAAAAGGATATTACTGTCCGGCAATTACTGTTGCATGAGTCCGGATTGCCTTCCACGTTGTTGTTCTATCTGGAAGCTATCGATAAGGAAAGTTATGAAGGAACTCTTTTCAAGGCAAAGCCCGATGCCGCACATTCTGCACAGATCGGTGTACGTACTTGGGCAAACCCGAAGTTCAAGTTCCAGAAGGGGCTGACATCCAAAGTACGCACGGCAGAGCATACATTGCAGGTTTCTGATAGCTTGTGGCTGAATCGCTCCTTCAAGGAGGCATACCGGCAGAAGATTATAGAAACTCCGTTGCGCGACCGGCGCTATCGGTATAGTTGTGTCGGCTTCATCCTGTTGCAGCAGTTGGTGGAAGCGCGTACGGGAATGTCGATGGATGCTTTTCTGGAGCAGGAGTTCTATGCTCCGATGGGACTGAAACGTACCGGATACTTGCCGCTGCGAGGTGCAGCTACTGCGGGAACGGCTTATGCCGGCATTGTTTCCGGTAGCCATGCTCCTCTGTCGAAAGCCGAAATTATACCTTCTTCCTTTGATCCTTTCTTGCGGAAGACTGTTCTTCAGGGCTTTGTACATGATGAGTCGGCAGCTTTCCAGGGTGGTGTATCGGGTAATGCCGGATTATTCTCTAATGCAACGGAAGTAGCGCGAATTTATCAGATGTTGCTGAATGGTGGTGAACTGGATGGCAAGCGTTATCTGAGTCCGGAGACTTGCCGTGTATTTACTACTACGGTTTCACGCATCAGCCGCCGTGGTCTGGGATTTGATAAGCCCGACCGTCAGAATCCGGCAAAGAGCCCATGCGCTGCCGCTACCCCTTCTACCGTCTATGGTCATACCGGCTTTACGGGTACTTGTGCCTGGGTAGACCCGACGAACGGCCTTGTTTATGTCTTCTTGTGTAATCGCATTTATCCCAATGTATGGAATACGAAACTGATGAAGATGGATATTCGTACACGAATACAGGAAGTGATGTATCAGGCGGTGAAATAATTACGAGTTACAAGCTACGAACTACAAGTGCCATGCGGCATAATTGTTCGTAAACATAGCGCAGCAACTTGTAGCTTGTATCTTGTAGTTCGTAACTACAAAAGGGAATAGCCCCCCGCTCACGCGGCCGGTTATTCCCTTTTTCACGTCTTGAAACAATCAATTAATACCAGTCAAACTTATTGTGTTGCAATGCAAATTATGTTAGAATGCAATACCCAGGCGTAGACCGAAGTTGCTCAAACCATCTACACTGTATGTGAACAAGTCGCCCTTGTTCGTGCCGTAGCTATAGTAAGCGGCAACGTGCAGACCCGGACCATAGGCCCATGGGTAGATGTTGATACCAATTTCCGGTGATACGTAGAAGCCCCAGGTGCTCTTGTTAGCTTCGTACACATTGAAAGTAGATTTGATTTCGGCATATTGAGGACCTACTTTCAATCCAACGTAAGGTTGGAAAGCGCTACCGCGGTCGAAAGTATAACGTCCGGCAAGGCCGAAAGGCAACTGGAACAAAGTGTGCTGTTGGTCAGTATTGATGCTACCGCCTTCACCTACGGGAAGTGTCTGGCGACCGAAGTATTCGTGGTTGCTGTGGTAGGCCAGGAAGGCACCAAGAGCAATGTTCGGAGTCACATAGTAACCACCTTCAAAACTCATACCCCATCCGCTGGCTTTATCAGCGAAGTGGTTGCTCAGGGGGAAGTTGAATTGCCAATCGATGTTGGCATAACCGTTATCGGTTAATTGTGCCTTTGCCGGCATGGCGAAGACGAGAGCCAGGGCAGTGATTGCCAGTACTCTTATAGAAAGATATTTTATTGTTTTCATACTTGTTATTGTTTTTAGTTATGAGATACTTCAGGCTGTACCTCTCTACTTAACTATTTACTACTAACAATTACTTATTAGTAAGGTAAGAAGATTGAGTGTAGGCTTGGTTCACACCTTCAATGGCCAATTTGGTGTTTACAGCTGTAGAACCACTAAGCAATCCGCTCATGTAGCTTGTCCAGAGTATGGGCAATTTTTCCTTTTCGCCTTGAGTGGCTTCCAGATTTAGAAGCTCGGTGATGAATGAACCGGTGCTATATGTATAAGTCACAGCATACGGGTAGTACCATCCGCCCCAGTTGCCCCAGTAAGGTGCATCCCAGTAGCCCGGGTAATTCCACCACCATTCGGGACGTCCGTAGTCATTAAAGTAGTAAGTGCTCTTGATGTAGCTGACCTGCAAACCGAGGTTGGCTTCTTCACGATCGTCTACACGGACAAAACCGCGATTGTTCATATTGGTAGCGTAGGCTTGCAGAATTTCCTGAGCGCTCTCGTCTTTCCAGTATTCAGCTTCTTTCTTATCACCGATGATAAGGATACTGTCCGGCATGTAGTACGTTTGGAAAGCTTTGAAATCAGCTTTCGTGTCATAGTTGGTATAAACCAGATACTTGTTGTCCAGCTTATCCGTGTCAGGGTCTTTTTCGCAGGCTGCGAAAGTCAAGACCACCAATAATAGGGGAATTAATTTCTTCATACTTTTATAATGTTTAGGTTAAATATAAAAATCCTGCCCTGGTACCTCAGGCTTTTGGTACATGAACAAGATAAAAAATAAAAGGTTCAGAAGGGGGTATGTTAAATTTTAATCTTTTGCAGAAAAACGGGGCTTCCGGAATTGGGGGAATAGGCGTGTAGACGGTATTTTACAGGCTATTGGGCAGGAGGGCTCAAAATGGGGAATAAAAGGGTGATAAGGGGATAGGGTGATAGAGTTATAAGGTGACAGGACGATAGGGGGTGAAGCCGCCACCTCTCAGTCTTAAACTTTCGGATATAATCGGACAATTATTTACGATGAAACAAGGAACCGGAAACAGTCGTTACCTTATCCTATATCAGCCGTTACTTCATCCTATATCAGTCGTTACCTTAAACCATCTCAGTCGTTACCTTTGTGTGCCTTATCTTATGATGTTGATTATCAGAAGCTAACGATGTCCTCTTTTAAAATGGTCTCTTATTGATAAATATAGACAAAAAAAACTCGCCGGCAGTGCTGAAACACATTGCCGGCGAGTGAGAGTTTACAGTTGCGACCTTCTTTATGAGGCGCTTGTTCTTCTATTATGTTTAGTCCAGTATCCGTTGGATCGTTTCCAGCTCTTCCGCTGTGAACTTTGTATTTTCTATGGCTTTCAGATTATCCGCCAGTTGGGCTACGGAGCTTGCACCTATAATGACCGAAGTGACCATTTCATCTTTCAGCACCCATGCCAACGCCATTTCGGCAAGAGTCTGTCCGCGGTGGGCAGCCACTTCATTCAGTGCCTTTATTCTATTGAGCACTTCTTCTGTCAGCGCTTCTTTCTTCAGGAATCCACCTTTGGCAATCCGCGAATCTTCGGGGATACCATTCAGATAACGGTTGGTCAGCAGGCCTTGTGCCAGCGGTGAAAAGGCAATGAAACCGGTACCGTTTTCGCGTGCCTGTTGCAGGATACCTTCTTCTTCCGGTTCCCGGTTGAACATATTGTATCTTCCCTGATAGAGCAGGCAGTGCACATCCCTCTCCGCCAGATAGCGGTATGCGAATTCGGCTGCTTCTTTCGGGTATTTGGAAATACCCACATACAGGGCCTTGCCTTGGCGCACGATGTCCACAAGCGCCTGCAATGTTTCTTCGAGTGGAGTTTCCGGATCGTAACGGTGCGAATAGAAGATGTCTACATAATCCAGATTCATCCGTTTTAGGCTCTGATTAAGACTGTTCATCAGATATTTCCTGGAACCCCATTCACCGTAAGGACCGGGCCACATATCATGTCCGGCTTTGGTTGAGATAAACAGTTCGTCCCGGTAGGGCATGAATGACTTCTTCATAATCATGCCGAAAGTTTCTTCCGCCGAACCGTAGGACGGGCCATAGTTATTGGCGAGATCGAAGTGCGTGATGCCCTGGTCGAAGGCGTAATGTGCCATTACCTGCGAATTGGAGAAGGTGTTTACATCTCCGAAGTTGTGCCACAAACCTAAAGAAACTTCGGGCAGTAATATGCCGCTTCGCCCGCAACGACGATATTTCATGCCGTTGTCATACCGCTTGGAATCGGGAGAGTAAATGGGGTTTATCATATCATTCAGTTTAAGTGAGAAATGTACTTTTATCGGGAAACAAAAATAGGCAATTTCTCCGGAAAAGACCATTTTTCTTTGTCTAAAAGTGAGCGGATTACAACAGATGCCCCGACTGGAAACAAATTATACTATAATTGGATAAGAAAATGTTATCGGAAGTTTCCGGAGAGCGCTATCTTTGCGGGGGTAACGGGAAAGAAAGGAAGGAAACCAGTTGACGAGTTGACAAGGGAACAAGGGGCTGCGCAATGCTCCTATGCCGCATGGAACCTTGTCCCCTTGTCAACTCGTCCCCTTGTCAACTTTCCCTCAAAACCCTAATAATAATGAAGAAAATAATCGCAACTATGGCAATCGGAGCTTGTTTGTGTTCCTGCGGCGGAAGCCAGAAGGAAGTGTATAAAGACTCTACCGCACCCGTAAAGGACAGGGTAGAAGATCTCTTGAAAAGAATGACTCTGGAGGAGAAAGTAGGTCAGATGAACCAGTTCGTCGGTGTGGAACATATCAAGGCAAACAGTGCCGTGATGACCGAAGAAGAATTGAAGAATAATACGGCAAATGCTTTCTATCCCGGCTTTACGGAGAAAGATATAGAGAAGTGGACGGAAGAAGGCTTGATCGGTTCTTTTCTGCATGTGTTGACCATTGAAGAAGCAAACTATCTGCAATCTCTCGCTATGAAGAGCCGCTTGCAGATACCTATTATATTCGGTATCGATGCCATCCATGGCAATGCCAATGCGCCGGATAATACGGTATATCCCACCAACATCAATCTTGCCTGTTCCTTTGATACGCTGATGGCCTATAAGATAGCCCGGCAGACAGCGAAGGAAATGCGTGCCATGAACATGCACTGGACGTTTAATCCGAATGTGGAAGTTGCCCGCGATGCCCGTTGGGGACGTGTTGGCGAAACGTATGGTGAAGATCCTTATCTGGTCACTTTGCTGGGCGTACAGTCAGTGAAAGGTTATCAAGGCGATTTGAATGGCAACGAAGATGTATTGGCTTGTATCAAGCATTTCGTCGGTGGCAGTGAACCCATCAACGGAACGAACGGTTCTCCCACTGATTTGTCAGAGCGTACACTTCGTGAAGTTTTCTTCCCTCCCTTTGAGGCAGGAGTGAAGGCGGGAGCCATGTCTCTGATGACTGCCCACAATGAGCTGAACGGTATTCCTTGTCATAGCAATGAGTGGTTGATGCAAGACATTCTGCGTGGCGAATGGAACTTCCCCGGATTCGTAGTCAGCGACTGGATGGACATTGAACATATCCATGACCTGCATGCTACTGCCGAAAATCTGAAGGAAGCTTTTTATCAGTCTATTATGGGAGGTATGGACATGCACATGCATGGTATCCACTGGAACGAAATGGTAGTGGAATTAGTGAGGGAGGGGCGTATCCCAGAATCCCGTATTGACGAGTCTGTACGCCGCATACTGGATATCAAATTCCGTCTCGGCCTTTTCGAACAACCTTATGCCGATGAGGCCGAAACCATGAAAGTGCGCCTTTGCGATGAGCATCGTGCAACGGCTCTTGAGTCTGCCCGCAATGGCATTGTATTGTTGAAGAATGACGGTGTGCTCCCTCTGGACGCTTCCAGATATAAGAAGATCATGGTGACCGGTATCAATGCCGACGACCAGAATATCCTGGGTGACTGGAGTGCTCCTGAGAAAGATGAAAACGTAACTACCATCCTGGAAGGTCTGAAAATGATTGCTCCCGATACTCAGTTTGATTTTGTAGACCAGGGTTGGGACCCACGCAACATGGATCCGAAGAAAGTGGCTGAAGCTGCCGCGCGTGCCAAGAGTGCTGATCTCAATATTGTAGTGGCAGGCGAATATATGATGCGCTTCCGTTGGAACGACCGTACGGACGGTGAAGATACCGACCGTTCGGATATCGACCTCGTAGGTTTGCAGAACGAGTTGATAGAGAAAGTGGCTGCATCCGGTAAACCGACTATTCTTATTTTGGTGAATGGACGTCCTCTCGGTGTGCAGTGGGCGGCCGAAAATCTTCCCGCTATCGTAGAAGCATGGGCACCGGGGATGTACGGTGGTCAGGCAGTAGCCGAAATTCTGTATGGTCAGGTGAATCCGTCCGCCAAATTGGCTATTACGATTCCTCATAGTGTAGGTCAGTTGCAGATGATATACAACCATAAGCCGTCACAATACTTCCATCCTTATGCGGCAGGTAAGCCAAGCACTCCGCTCTATCCGTTCGGTCACGGCCTTTCTTATACTACTTATAAATATGATGACCTAAAATTGGCACAGAAAGAAATCACTAAGGACGGTACGGTGGATGTGAGTGTAAAAGTTACGAATACGGGCGACCGTGATGGAGTGGAAATCGTGCAACTGTATATCCGCGATAAATTCAGTAGCGTCACCCGTCCGGTGAAGGAACTGAAAGACTTTGCCCGCGTATCGTTGAAAGCCGGCGAAAGTCAGGTCGTGAACTTTAAGATTACTCCCGATAAACTGGCTTTCTATGATAAAAAGATGAAGAAGATTGTAGAACCGGGTGAGTTCATTGTGATGGTGGGTGCATCTTCTGATGATAAAGATCTGCTGAAAGATTCTTTCTTTGTGAAATAAAATAGGAGAAATAAAATACAGTTATTGCTTTTTTCTTTTAAGGTTATACCTTTCCGATGGTTAGGTATAACCTTTCTTTCTTTTATAACAAATCTTACCCCATAATAAAACAAATTCTACCATTCGGGATTAAAAAGAATGGTTATTTTTGTGACATGATACTATTTTAACCAATCAATATGGAAAACTCAAACTACATTATGAGGGAGATTACTCCCTTGTCCGATCGCGATTGTTTTTATATCGCCGACCGTCGCAAGACGGAGTTTACTTATCCTATCCACTGTCATGCCGAATTCGAACTAAACTTTACGGAACACGCAGCCGGTGTCCGCCGGGTAGTGGGAGACTCTGCCGAGGTGATCAGTGACTATGATCTGGTACTGATTACCGGCAAAGAGCTGGAACATGTGTGGGAGCAACACGAATGTACTTCGAAGGAAATACGGGAAATCACGATTCAGTTCTCATCCGACCTGTTTTTCAAGAACTTCATGAATAAAAACCAGTTCGACAGCATCCGGCGTATGTTGGAAAAGGCGCAATGCGGCATTAGTTTCCCCATGCAAGCCATCATGAAGGTGTATAACTGGCTGGATAAACTGGCTTCCGAAGAACAGGGATTCTATGCGGTGATGCATTTTTTGCGCATTCTTTATGAATTGTCTTTGTATGATGATGCAAAGGTGCTGTCCAGTTCTTCCTTTGCTAAGATCGAGACGTTCTCTGACAGTCGCCGGGTGCAGAAGGTACAGAAATATATTGCCGATCATTATCAGGAAGACATCCGTTTGAATACTCTGGCGGATATGGTGGGTATGACACCGGTTTCGTTCAGCCGTTTCTTCCGTTTGCGTACAGGGAAGACGCTTTCCGACTATATTATAGATATTCGTCTGGGGTTTGCTACACGCTTGCTGGTGGACTCGGCGCATACCATTGCCGAAATCTGCTATGATTGCGGCTTTAATAATCTGTCCAACTTCAACCGGATGTTTAAACGTAAAAAAGATTGTTCACCAAAGGAATTCAGGGAAAACTATAGAAAGAAGAAGATTGTGATATGATAATATTGTATCATTATTCTTCTTCGAAACCACGTACATTTGCAACAACGAACAAATCTTAGTTTTCTACCATGAGAAAAATATCACTTCTTTTTGGATGTCTGTTGTGTATGCTTGCTGCAACAGCGCAGATACGCGGTAATGAAATCCGTGTAATGGTTTCTCCTGATCATACCGATTGGAATTATCGTTTGAATGACAAATGTACATTTACCGTGAGGGTGCTGAAGGCTCAGAATCTTTTGCAGAACGTGACGGTGGATTATGAGCTGGGGCCGGAGATGTATCCTACCGAAGTCAAGAAAGGCGTATTACTGAAGAATGGTGAATTAAAGTTGCAAGGGACGATGAAGACACCCGGATTCCTGCGTTGCAAAGTGACGGCACATGTAGGTGACCGTAAATACGAAGGATTGGCGACCGCTGCTTATGCTCCCGAACAATTGCAGCCTATTACGGAGTTTCCCGCGGATTTTCGTGAATTTTGGGTGAAAGAGCTGGAAGGCGCCCGCCGGACATCGCTTCAACCCTTGATGACTCTGCTTCCCGAACGATGCACTGCAACAGTCAATGTTTATCATGTAAGCTTTCAAACAGATCGTTGGGGTTCCCGTTTCTATGGTGTCCTCTGTGTACCGAAAAAAGAAGGTAAGTATCCGGCTCTGTTGCGTGTGCCCGGTGCAGGTATTCGTCCGTATGCCGGCGATGTTTATACAGCGGAACAAGGTGCAATCACATTGGAGGTTGGCATCCATGGTATTCCCGTTACTATGGAGCAATCTTTTTATGATAACCTGATGAATGGTGCATTGAATGGTTATTGGACTTTCTGCCGGAATGATTTGAGGAATTTCTATTATCACCGGGTGATTATCGGTGCTTTGCGTGCAGTAGATTTCATCTGTGAATTGCCGCAATATAACGGGCAGGCACTTGGTGTGACAGGCTCCAGCCAGGGTGGGGCACTTTCTGTGATGACGGCGGCCCTTGATCCGCGCGTCACTTTCTTTGCTGCCGTTCATCCGGCACTGTGCGATCATGAAGCCTCTATGAAGAAACGTGCTTGTGGCTGGCCGCATTATTTCTATTATTATGGTGCTCCCGATGCTAAAGAACTGGAAGTGGTGCGTTATTATGATACGGCGAACTTTGCCCGTTGTCTTACAGTACCCGGCTGGTTCAGTTGGGGATATAATGATGATGTTTGTCCGCCGACTTCCATGTATGCCGCTTATAATGCGGTGACTTCTCCCAAAGAACTCCATCCATATCTTGAAACTGGTCATTATTGGTATCAGGAACAATGGGACGAATGGCTGGCATGGCTGTGGAAACAGATGGGAATAGGGAAATGATAAAATTGTTACTAAAACCTGATAATATGAGACACTTATTCTTATTGACTCTTCTTTTATCCTTTTTGGGTGCATGTACTCCTAAACCTGTTGAAAACTCATTCGTTCATGTGAATGCGAACGGACAGTTCATCCGTAATGGAAAACCCTATTATTATGTAGGTACCAATTTCTGGTATGGTGCCATTCTTGGTTCTGAAGGTGAAGGAGGCAATCGTGAACGCCTGCATAAAGAATTGGATTTTCTGAAAAGTATCGGTATTAATAATTTGCGTGTATTGGTAGGTGCGGACGGTGAAAATGGTGTGAAAACCCGTGTACAACCTTCTCTGCAAGTAGCTCCCGGTGTGTATAATGATACTATTTTAGCCGGATTGGATTACTTCATGAATGAGTTGCGCAAACGGGATATGACTGCCGTACTTTATTTGAATAACTCTTGGGAGTGGAGTGGTGGTTATTCTGTATATCTGCAATGGTCGGGACACGGTAAGGCTGTAGTGCCTGCAATAGACGGTTGGCCCGCCTATATGGAGTATGTGAAACAATTTCAGCAATCGGATAGCGCGAAGGTGTTGTTTGCCAATTATGTCAAAGACATCGTCACAAGAACAAATAGGTATAATCAGATAAAATATGTGGATGATCCAACGCTTATGTCCTGGCAGATAGGCAATGAGCCTCGCGCTTTTTTCGATGAAAACAAGGAGCCTTTCGCTCAATGGATGGCAGATGTTGCCGCTCTTATTAAGTCACTTGATTCCAATCATATGGTTTCTTCGGGAAGTGAAGGTGCTGCGGGATGTGAGGGGGATATTGCATTATATGAAAGAGTGCATGCAGATCCGAATATTGACTATCTGAATATCCATATTTGGCCTTATAATTGGGGATGGGTAAAAGCTGATAGTTTGAAAGAACTTCTTCCGCGAGCTAAGGAGAATACGAAGAAATATATTAATGATCACATGGTGATTGCGCAGAAATATAAGAAGCCTGTGGTACTTGAAGAATTTGGTTTCCCTCGTGACGGTTTTCGTTTTTCTAAAAGTACTTCGACAGAAGTTCGTGATGAATATTATCAATATGTATTTGATTTGATTCGTCAGGACCGGGAGAACGGCGGACTTTTTGCCGGATGTAACTTTTGGGCATGGGGTGGTTTTGCTGAACAGAATTCCGACCATATCTATTGGGAAAAGGGAGATGATTACACCGGAGATCCGGCTCAGGAAGAGCAGGGATTGAATTCTGTTTTTGCAACGGATACTACTGTTGAGATTATAAAAACTGAAAATGCAAAATTGAAATAATATGATGAATATCTGGAAAAGTTTGTTGGCCGTTTGTCTGCTGATCGCAATGTTTGGATGTGGGGCGAGTGCGTCTAAAAAAGCAAATCAGGAAGGTGCTGCAAAGCAGTTGCCCCGTCTGTGTGTGACTGGTACGCAATTGATGAATGAACAGGGCGATACGGTTGTTCTGAAAGGTGTCAGTTATGGGTGGCATCAGTTTTGGCCTCGTTTCTATAATGCTTCTACCGTAGCTTATCTTTCTGGAGATTGGGGTGCGGAGGTGCTTCGAGCTTCTATGGGAGTGGACTTGGATAGTGCCTGCTATGTATACAAGCCGGAGTTTGGCATTAACTGTGTTACGACAGTAGTGGATGCGGCTATTGAAAATCATGTTTATGCAATCATTGACTGGCATAGCCATAATCTGCGTCAGGAAGAAGCCAAGGAATTCTTTGCACAAATGGCAACCCGTTATAAGGGTGTCCCTAATGTGATTTATGAAGTGTTTAATGAACCGGTGGAAGATAGCTGGGAACAAGTGAAGGCTTATTCTGTCGAAATTATCAAAACCATCCGTGCTATAGAACCAGAGGCTGTTATTCTGGTAGGTTGTCCGCATTGGGATCAGGATATTCACTTGGCGGCAGATGATCCTATTACCGGTTATAATAATATAATGTATACTGTTCACTTTTATGCTAATACTCACGGACAATGGTTGCGTGACCGTACAGACTATGCTTTGGGCAAAGGGCTTCCGGTATTTATATCCGAATGTGCCGGTATGGAGGCCAGTGGCGATGGTGCGGTAAATAAAGAAGAGTGGCAAAACTGGCTGGACTGGATGCAGCAACGTTCCATAAGTTGGGTAGCGTGGTCTGTTTCGGATAAGAATGAGACTTGCTCAATGCTTCTTCCCTCAGCTGCTTCTGACGGCAATTGGGCTGATCAGGATATGAAGGAATGGGGGCAGATAGTACGCGATGAACTACAGAAAAAATAGAATCATATAATCAATTCAGACATTAAAGCAAGGGTATGGAACTGATACTGTTATTTTGTAAATATAGTATTAGTTCCAGATAAAATTGTACTTGTTTGCGCCACTGATATCATCTATCTTTGTCGTGAAAGATTTGTGACATATTAAATCTAATAATTATAGTATGAAGAACTTTATGTTGTTTCTGATGACGCTCTTCCTGAGCTGTCATGTGATGGCCCAACAGACCACAGTTACCGGTACAATTACTGACGGTACGGATGGTTCCCCTCTGATTGGCGCCAATGTCCTGGTAAAAGGAACCGGTACCGGTTCTATAGCGGACGTAAATGGGAAATTTAGTGTGAGTGTTCCGACCGGTAAAGATGTTCTGGTAATTTCCTGTATCGGATATAAGCAGCAGGAAATTACCTTGAAGGCGGGACAAAAAGTTGTGAATGTGGTAATGAAGGAGGACTCTGAACTTCTGGATGAAGTGGTCGTTGTAGGCTATGGTACAATGAAAAAGAGTGACCTTTCAGGCGCCTCGGTATCTATGGGCGAAGATAAAATTAAAGGCTCGATTATTACCAACCTCGATCAATCTTTGCAGGGACGTGCCGCTGGTGTTACGGCGGTACAGACTTCAGGTGCCCCGGGGTCAGCTTCCTCTATCCGTGTACGTGGGCAGGCTACCATTAATTCCAATGCCGAACCACTTTATGTGATAGACGGTGTGATCGTGCAAGGTGGAAGTACCAGTGGCTCTTCTTTAGGCTTTGGTGATGCTCTGGACAATGGTACTACGTCCACTATTTCCCCATTGTCAACCATTAATCCCGCTGATATCTTAAGTATGGAGATTCTGAAAGACGCTTCTGCTACAGCTATCTACGGTGCACAAGGGGCGAACGGTGTGGTTCTGATAACTACTAAGAGAGGTAGAGCCGGTGAAGCTAAGTTTTCTTACGATGGTATGATGGCTGTAAGTCGTCAGACCAAACGTTTGGATATGCTCAATCTCCGGGGCTTTGGAGGTTATTATAATGATTTTGTGGCTTCAGGCTTCGGTGGTGTGAAAGAAGATCCTTATTATAGTGATGTTTCTCTGTTGGGAGTAGGTACTAACTGGCAGGATGCCATTTTTCAAACAGCTTTTCAACAACAACATCAAGTGTCGGCACAAGGTGGTACGGAGAAAATCCAGTACTATGTATCGGCCGGTTATATGGATCAGGAAGGTACTATCATCGGTTCTGATTTCAATCGTTTGTCGTTGCGCGTAAATTTAGATGCGCAGTTGAAGAAATGGCTGAAGTTGGGCTTGAGTGCTACATTTGCTGATTCTAATGATGACATAAAGCTGGCTGATGGTGCCGAAGGTATTGTCGGTTTCGCTTTGACTTCTTTGCCTGAGGCTCCTATTTATGATATTGATGGCAACTATGCCTCTTTTGCCCGTGAGAACTACAGCATTCATAATCCTATTGCCAAGGCTATGGAGCACAATAATATGTTGAATCGCAAGAAACTTTCAGGCAATATTTACGCTGAATTGACACCTATCAAGAATATTACATGGCATGCGGAACTAGGTTATGATATTGGTTACAGTAAGGCGGAAGTGTATAATAACGCTATAGACTTGCCTAACTGGAAAGAAGCTAATGAAAGTAGTATTCAGAAAAATAACAATACTTTCTGGCAGTTGAAGAACTACGTGACTTATAATAACACGTTTGCCGAGAAGCATTCTGTAAGTGCAATGGTAGGTCAGGAATGCTGGGAAAGTAAATATGACTATACTAAAGTCGCTAACTCCAATTTGCCTTCCGATGCTGTACATAACCCGATGCTGGGTACCAATACTCCGACCATCGGTGCTGGTTTTGGCAGCAGTTCCATGGCTTCGTTCTTTACCCGCTGGACCTATAGCTATGACAACCGTTACAATGCTACCTATACTTATCGTTACGACGGTTCCTCAAACTTCGGCCCAAACAATCGTTGGGCAGGATTTCACTCTTTCGCTCTGTCTTGGCGCTTTACTAATGAGAAGTTCATGAAGAATATTAAATGGATTAGCAATGGTAAATTCCGTGCTGGTTGGGGGCAGACTGGTAATTCCAGTATTAATTCTTATGTGTGGGGTGTGAATATGCAACAGGTGTATACCTCGCTTGGAGCTGGTTACCGTCCGCAGAATATTCCTAATCTGGATGTGAAATGGGAGAAACAAGAACAGATCAATCTGGGACTTGACCTCGGTTTCCTCAATGATAGAATTAATGTAACTCTCGATTGGTATCAAAAGGAATCCAAGGATATGCTGATGGATTTGCAGATGCCTACTTACATGGGTACCTCGGGCAATGATAACTCTAAACTGCGGGCACCGATGGGTAACTACGGACACATCCGTAATACCGGATTAGAGTTGACGCTGAATACTCACCCGTTGGTTGGCAATTTCCAGTGGGACTCAGAATTCCAGATCTCTTGGAATAAGAATAAGTTGATAGCCTTGAACGGTACAGCCAGTTCGGCCATTATGGGTTATGCGCAATGGGGAAGTACATTAGTAAGCCTTTCTGATACAGGCGAAAGTCTCTACTCTTTTTATGGATATGTGACAGATGGTATTTATCAGGACCTTGCCGATTTGCAAACTTCACCCAAACCTGTGAAATATCCGGCGAATGGAGTGTTTGATGGTGCTAATACTGTATATGTGGGTGATATTAAATACAAAGACCTGAATGGTGATGGTGTGATAAATGAGAATGACCGTACCAATATCGGTTCACCCATGCCTAAATTCACATTTGGATGGAACAATACGTTCCGCTATAAAGGCTTCGACCTGAGTATCTTTATCAACGGAAGTTATGGTAATAAAGTGATGAATCTTACTAAACGCAATCTGACTACTATGAGTTCTCCTTGGGCCAATCAACATGCTGATGTTTTGAACCGTGCCCAATTGGAACCGATTGATCCTTCTATTGTATATACCGATGGTACGAAGTGGTACAATCATGTGGAGAATGTACGTGTTGCCAATCCGAGTGCTTCTTTACCGCGTGCTATTATCGGTGACCCTAACGATAATGACCGTATCAGTGACCGCTACGTAGAAGACGGTTCTTATATTCGTCTGAAGAATCTTTCGTTGGGTTATACTTTCCCTAAAAAGTGGATGAGCAAGTGCGGTGTGGAGAATCTGCGTGTTTACTGTAATATTCAGAATCTGTTAACCATTACAGGCTATGATGGTTACGATCCCGAGATTGGTGTCAGCACAATGTCACCGAATGTATATGGCGTGGATTTTGGACGTTACCCTTCACCCACTACTTACTCCTTTGGTTTGAATCTCTCTTTTTAACCGTTTAAATAGAATACACATGAAAGTATCAAGACTTAAATATATAGCAATGGGAGCGATACTGGGATTATCTTTTGTATCGTGCGAGGATTTTCTGGACAGACCCAATGAAGATAGTTACAACGATGGCAACTATTTCCAAAATGATGCCCAGACCAAAGTAAGTGTCAATACACTTTACAATTCACCGTGGTACGACTTTTTGAGTCGTGGGTATTACAAGATTCCCGAAGCTTTGTCGGGTAACTTGCTCTTGGGTGGAAGTCCCTATGCCAATTTTACGGTAAATGGTAGTGACGAAGATATGAAGAGTACTTCTAACTCATTGTGGGCTGTCAATGCACAGGCCAATACCATTTATAATCGATTAAAGACAGCCAATGCCTCAGAAAGTGTGAAGAATACTGCTATGGGTGAATGCCTGGCCTGGAAGGCGATGGCTTATTTCTATCTGGTACGTATTTTTGGGGAAGTTCCAATTGTACATGATAATAGTTCGGAAATAGCAGCAGGCAACTACAATGAAAAGTATAAGGTGAAAGCTGCCGATATTTATGAATATATCATTATGACTTTGGAAAAGGCTATTGAATTACTACCGGAGGAGAATCAGGCCGGACGTATAGACAAATGGGCTGCTAAGGGACTGCTGGCTAAAGTCTATCTGACAAAATCCGGAATCAATGCTAATGGTAACGGACAACGAGATGCTGACGATTTGGCTAAGGCTGCCAGTTATGCAAAAGACGTCATCAATAATTCAGGCAAACAACTGATGGCCAATTATGAGGATATTTTCAAAGGGGAGAATGATCTTTGTGAAGAGAGTTTATTCGGCTGGCGTTGGACTGCCGAACAAAATAATTATACTTGTGGAAACTGTCTGACCTCGGAACTTGCCATGAAGGGCTTTGAAACATACCAATGTTGGGGTGACTGGACTGCACCTTCTGTTGACTTACAAGATGCGTTTGGTGTTTCTCCGCTCGATAATCCTACTCAGCGAAATCAGAGTGATGCTCGTCGCAAGGCCACAATGATGATGGCTGGTGATAAGTACAGTTACTGGTGGCAGGACAAGGGAGGATTTAATTATTTGGATTTCCTGTATGATAAGGAATATGCACCAGGCTCTAATGATGGTCTGCAATCGGGTACCGGTGCCAATATCGCCAAACATCTTTATGGAAATACAAACGATCATATTAAAACTTTTGGTATCAGTCCGGGGCAGCAGTGCAGTTCACTAAATACTCATGTACTCCGTTTGGCCGATATATATCTGGTTTATGCCGAAGCTGTAATTGGTAATAACAATTCTACTACAGACGCAAGTGCTATTGATGCTTTTTATAAGGTTCGTCAACGTGCTGTTTCCGCTTATGAAAGACCCGCCAGTATTACACTTGATCAGGTATTGAAAGAACGCCGTTTGGAACTGGCTTTCGAAGGTGACTATTGGTTTGATCTTGTTCGTATGTCCTATTACGATGTTAATAAGGCTATGGATATCATTAAAGCGCAGCGTCGTAATGGTTATTATGGATTGCCCGACCTCTACAAGGAGTATAAGATGAATAATGTATGGAATGTGGATGAATCTTCCATGTACTACGAAACCAATACTCCGAAACCGAATGTAACCGCATCTATTTTTAAACTTCCTCTTCCTGACGAAGATGTGGTGTATAACCCTCATTTATTGGAAGATGCTCAGCACTTGGATGTAAGAGCAGAGTTCGTTTATTAATCAGTTAAACAGTAATGAATATGAAAATGAATATATATTTCAAAGGGTTGGTAGTAAGTCTGCTGCTGATTGCGGGAATGTTTACTTCATGTGAGGACCAACCTGATAAGTTTGAGCTTACCGGTGGTCTGCCCCAAGTGAGTTATATACGTATGCCTTATTTGGCACAGTCGGACTCTCTCATCGTGGAGGCAAGCCTGAAATCTATTATTTGCCTTGTGGGTGATAACCTTACAAGTATCAAGGAACTCTATTTTAATGATCAAAAGGCACAGTTGAATACCAGCTATATCACATCTCACACTATGATTGTTCAGATTCCTGATAATATACCTGAAGAAGTGAGTGATAAAATTTATATGGTGACTGCCGCGCAAGATACGGTAGAATATGGTTTCCATGTGATAGTTCCCAAGCCAATGATAGCTTCTATGTCGTGTGAATATGCCACCGCCGGAAGTGAAGTGACTCTTTATGGAAATTACTTCATTGATGATCCTAATGTACCGCTTACTGTAACTCTTCCTGATGGAAAGCAACTTACTACGTTTACAAAGCTCACTAATAGCACTATCACTTTCAGAATGCCCGAATGTGATACAGAGGGTTCTATTCGTGTAGCGTCTATTTATGGCGAGAGTACTTCTACGTTCCACTATCTTGATTCACGTGGTCTTATGTTCGACTTTGACGGAAAGACAGGTTTGAGCAATCACGGTTGGCACGAAAGAGAAATCAAGACGGATGAAACTTCACTTACAGGCAACTTTGTCCAGTTGGGTGACGGTACATCAAAAATGAGTGTGGATGGTGCTTGGAACGACGGTGTATTTGCATTCGAATATTGGTGTGGTTCGTGGGATGATCCGCAGAATGTAACATCGGGTGATGGTATTGCATTGCATAATCTGGTAGATTTTACAGATTTTGCTAATATGGCCTTGAAGTTTGAGATGTATATTCCTACGTCTAATCCGTGGAGTGCGGGTGCTATGCAAATTTGTTTTGCAGGCTATGACAAGGTGACACTGAGTGGTAATCCGATAGAAGGCTTTGATGGTGTTGTTGCAGGAGCCAATGCCAAGGTATTTAATGGAGAAGATGGTTTGGGGACATACGGTCGTGCGTTGTATCGTCCTTGGATGGATACCGGTTCTTACGATACCGGTGATAAATGGGTAACTGTAACCGTGCCTATTTCCAACTTTACTCTCGATCGTTTAGGAGCAGCGGCTGAAAGTGTTCCCAGTTCACCGGGAGATTTTGCCAGTCTGACATTCTTTGTTGTAGGCGGAGGAGTGAATGGTACAGAGTGTACGCCGATTATCAAGCTTGATAATATCCGTGCGGTTCCCAATAAATAACCTTTAAAGATACTATAGATATGAACAAGACATATAAACTTTCGGCACTTTGGATGATGTGCCTCATACTCTTGGGTTGCTTGTCATTTTCGGCCTGCGATGATGGAGATGAAGAAGATACTAACCAATATAAAGGTGGTATCAGTTTGAATGTGTTTGGTCCCAGTCCTGTAGCCCGTGGCGGTGAACTCCGTTTCCTGGGTAGCGGAATGGACAAGATACAATCTATATCTATTCCCGGGTGCGGGGAGATTACTGATATAGAAGTAATCAGTGCGAATGAGATACGTGTAACCGTTCCTCAAACGGCTGAAGTGGGATATGTCACTCTGAAAACACCTACGGGAGAGATTACTACAAAGACTAAGATTACTTATACCGAGCCTATAGGCGTAGAGACGATTACACCTAATCCGGTGAAACCAGGCGAAGTACTTGTCATCAAGGGTGAATATCTGAATCTTATCAAAGAGGTAATCTTCTTTGAAGAGTTGCCAGTGGGTGAGGACGACTTCATAGCTCACTCACGCAAGGAAATTCAGGTGAAAGTTCCAATGGAAGCAAGAACCGGTGACGTGACTTTGGCTGATGCTTCTTCCGAGGATTCCGATGCTTTGCGTAATTTAATCCATGTGAAGGGACTTGTTGTTATTTTGCCTTCTGTGGAAGCACCGCTTGATCTGACAGCAAAGAAACCGGGTGATGAGATTGTAGTGAAGGGTAAAGACCTTGATTTGGTGAATATTGTGAAGATGCCGAATGGGGAAGAAGTGGAATTTGATTATGCCAAATCAGGGGAAGGTGAAGAAACTATCACATTTATATTACCAGAGAATGCAACGAATGGCGCTGTTGTGATGATTCCCGCTTCAGGTGTGGAAGTAGCTATTGCCAACATTGGCATGGCACTGCCTGAAAAAGTGGTAGCAACTCCGGATAGCGGACTGCGCGGTGGCGACATGATTACATTGACCGGTATCAACATGGAACTGGTGACTACTGTTACATTCCCAGGTGTGGAAGAGGCTGTGGAACCTGCTGCGAAGAGTGCTACCGAGGTGGAAGTGGTGATGCCTGTCGCAGCTATCAGTGGTGAATTGTTATTGAATACGGCAAGTGGTACTTCTGTACCGGTGGCTATTACCACTCTAAAACCTGAATTCATAGCATTTGTCAATGATGCCGTTTCTTTGGGCGGTGATGTAACTATTCAGGGTAAAAATCTAGATTTAATAGCTAAGGTCATTTATACCGGTGGAGCCGAAGTGGAAGTTACTCCAACCTCTACTACGGAGTTGACCATCGCTATGCCTACAATGGGTACTGAATCGGGTGTATTAACCTTGGTAATGAGCAATGGGGAGAGCGTTGAAACAACGATTCTTACCATCAATGCACCCGAATTTTGCTACATTCCTGTATTGCCGGGCGAAGATGAAGAACTGAAGGGTGGAGAGATATTTACCATTGCTGTGGAAAATGGCGACAAACTGACCGGTGTGGAAGTGGACGGAAAAGCTGTCCAGTTTATTATCAATGGCAATACACTTGTCATAGCTGTTCCGCAGATGGCCAATGCCAATACAAAGGTGAAGTTGATATCGGCCAATGGATCGATAGAATACGCCATCGCATTTGTTCCTGCCACCAACATCAAGAATGAAGTTTGGAAAGGTTTGGTCGACATAACTTGGAATGAGGGAGGCCGTGTCATCATCCCGGCTTCTGCCTTCAAGGATGTGCCTGACGGTGCCCGCATGGTGTTGCATTATGCGCAAAAGATAGACGATTGGGGACAGGCTCAAATCAATTATGGTGATTTCTCCGGCATCAACTTTACGGAGGGGGAATTTAAGGTTAATGGAATGTTAGTCCCTACCGATATTTATGGCTGGACATTTGCCAATCGTTCTACGCCTTTGGTGTTGACACAAGAAATATTGAATAACATTCAGGCCAAACAGAAAGAGTGCGAAGGCATCAACGATGCGGGTATTATTATCCAGGGAGACAAATTGACATTCAGTAGCGTGACGCTGGAATGGGAAATCTCGCTTGAACAGGATTTGAAAAACTGTGTAGTGAGACAGGATGATCAATCTGTTTTGATGCCTTTCCCAATTGCTGTGACTTGGGATGACGCAGGTCGTTTTCGTATTTTGATTGATAAGGAACCTTCCATTAAGGACATGAAACTGGTTGCAGGAAAATCTGCTATTCATTTTTATGTAAGCGGAACAGGTCAGTTCCAAATCAATGATGCGAACTGGACAGCACTCACAACGATTGCCGAATGGAGCAATGCATCTGCCCGTGTTATGGAATTACTGCTTACTCAAGAGATGGTTGATTGCCTGAAAGGCGTGAGAGGGGACGGTTGGAGTTCCACAGGGTTGCTGATTCAGGGAGATGGAATGACCATTAGTAAGATAACCATATTACCCTAATGTTTAAAGATTGAATATTATGAAAATGAATAAGATATGGGCTGCCCTGTTTGTGGTAACAGCCTTTGGATTTGTATCCTGCACTGATACTGATGCACAATATACCATTCCCGAAGTGGAGGCACCTGTACTGGTGTCCACCACTCCGGAGGCGAATGCTGCCAAGGTGAAGAGAGGCGAAATCACCATTGAGGTGAAGTATGACAAGAACGTGTTCTTTGCTACGGAAGACTTGAAGCAAATTTCGTTTACGGGTGGCACGCTGATTAGTGCTGATGTATATGGGTCCAGTAATGTACTGACACTGACTGTAGAAGTACCCACACGCGAAACTGTGTGTTCTCTCTCTATTCCCGAAGGTGTAGTGCTGGGGCCGAATAAGATGCCTGCTCCGGCTGTATCTCTTCAGTTTACTACCGTTGCTTTGGATAAATCGTTGGTAAATGCTTCTGCTACTCCTGCTGCACAGAAAGTTTATGCATACTTGTTAGAAAACTTTGAGAGCAAGACTCTTTCGGCTATGATGGCCAATGTGAATTGGAATACGGAAAAGTCGGAACAAGTATATCAGTGGACAGGTAAGTATCCTGCTGTCAATTGTTTTGACTATGTGCATCTGTATGCTTCTGGTGCAAACTGGATTAACTATAGTGATATTACTCCTGTGAAAGATTGGTGGAATGCCGGTGGTTTAGTGTCTGCTATGTGGCATTGGAATGTGCCGACAAAGGCACCTGATGTTTTCTCTGAGGGGCTATGGACGGGCGAACAGGCTATGCCCGGTGATTGGAGTGGAAATGTTCAGTTGACGGATGATGCAGCAAAAGCTGCTTTTGCTGAGGCACAAGTGGGGAATAAAGTGAGAGTAACTGTAAAAGATATAGCTGCGGGTGCACAAGGCTCTTTTAAAAATAGTAGCTGGCTTGAAATCGCTCCAGGTATGGATTATTTTGATATTACAGGTGACTTTGAATTGGAGATTACCGAAGCTGTTCTGACATCTCTGAAAGATGGTGGTTTGATTATCGGTGGTCACGACTATACGGTTACTGGCGTTTATTTGGAAGGTGGTTCGGCAAGTGATACTAAATATGCATTCTATAGGGAAGATACGGATTTTGATGCAGACAATGCTTTGACTGAGGGAACTTGGGAGAATAAAGTCTTTACTGAAGATTTGGCTAAAGTTGCGGCTAATTTAAAACTGTTGCAAGATGAAGGCATTCCTGTAATTTGGCGTCCATTCCATGAGGCTGCCGGTGGCTGGTTCTGGTGGGGTAAGAATGCCACAAGCTTCAAGAATATGTGGATTGCCATGTTCAACTACTTTAAGGCAGAAGGGTTGAATAACCTGATCTGGGTATGGACTACTGAAACCGGTGATGACGATTGGTATCCGGGTGATGCTTATGTGGATATTGTGGGACGTGATATTTATACGAAAGATGCAAGCACTTGTGCTTCAGATTATAGTTCTATAGTAGTAGCTTATGGCAATAAGATGGTTGCATTAAGCGAGTGTGGCACGGTAGGCAAGATTTCCGAGCAATGGGCAGCCGGTGCACGCTGGTCTTGGTTTATGCCTTGGTATGACGCGGAAGACGCGGAAACGCCACATGCTGATCAGGCTTGGTGGAAAGATGCTATGGAACAAAATTTCGTGATATCCCGTGAGGACTTACCTGACATGAAGTAGTTGGTTGATAGAGGACCATAATCAGGGATCGGAAGCGGCTTTATCACAAGCAGGTGAAGCCGCTTTTTTCCCTGATTGAATAAGGTTGGAAAGAGATAAAATAGTATCAATATGTCTGTAAATTATCTGCTATCTTCGCAGAACTAAAAGGATAGAAGCATGATAAACGTAATTATGAGAAACATTAGATTATTAACAATGACTTTGCTTATAGGAAGTCTTGTCTCGTGTGGACCGGTTCAGAAATCACAAAAGGAGGAAAGAAGTTCAGTACGTACCTCTGAAACTGAGAACCTGCTTGCCAATCTTAAAAAAGTATCATCCCGGGGCTTTATGTTCGGGCATCATGATGATACCAACTACGGTATAGGTTGGGAAGGCGACGAAGGACGTTCTGATGTGAAGAGCGTTTGTGGAGATTATCCCGCAGTTATAAGTTTCGACTTGGGACATATAGAACTGGGTGATACTATGAGTCTGGATAAAGTTCCGTTTACTAAAATAAGAAAGGAGATATTGAATCAGTATAAGAGGGGCGGAATGTCATCTTTAAGCTGGCATCTGCGCAATCCGCTGACGGGGGGAGACTCCTGGGATGTATCGGATACGACGGTGGTGAAATCTATCTTACCCGGTGGAGCCAATCATGAGAAGTTTACCGGTTGGGTAAGTAAAGTATCAGCTTTTATCAATTCTCTACAAACAGAAGAGGGGGTAAAGGTTCCGGTACTATTCCGTCCGTGGCACGAACATACAGGCAGTTGGTTCTGGTGGGGCGAAAAACTTTGTACTCCCGAAGAATACAAGGCGCTTTGGCATATGACGGTGGATATCCTTCGTAACGATGGTGTGGATAATGCACTTTATGCTTACTCGCCTGGTTCAGAACCTCAGGATACCGCACAATATCTGAAACGTTATCCCGGTGATGAACTTATTGATCTGATTGGCTTCGACACTTATCAATTCGAGCGTGATACGTATCTCGCCAATCTTGAAAAATCACTTGCCATTGTGGACAGCATCGGTAAAGCGCACAATAAAGTAATTGCCATTACCGAAACCGGATATGAAGGCATCCCTGATCCGAAGTGGTGGACGGAGACCCTGTTGCCGGGCATTGGAAATTATCCGATAGCTTACGTTCTGGTGTGGCGTAATGCCCGTGAGCGTATCACTCACTTTTATGCTCCCTATCCCGGACAGACCTCAGCAGAGGATTTCATGACATTCTATAATAACCCTAAGACACTTTTTGCGGCAGACATAAACTCTTTGTATAAATAAGAAAAAACAATCAATATGGAAACTTTTAATGAGAAGGTAACAAGACTCTTTCAGAAGCATGAGGCACTGATAACAAGAACGAACGAGCCGATAGAGGAAGGAAACGGCATATTTACGCGCTATAAATATCCTGTAGTGACGGCAGCGCACACACCGGTATTCTGGCGCTATGACCTGAATGAACAGACCAACCCTTATCTGATGGAGCGTATCGGCATGAATGCCGCACTCAACTCCGGTGCCATCAAGTGGAATGGCAAATACCTGATGGTGCTGCGCATGGAGGGGGCTGACCGTAAATCATTCTTTGCCGTGGCAGAGAGCCCCAACGGTGTGGATAACTTCCGTTTTTGGGATTATCCGGTCACTATGCCCGAGGATGTGATTCCGGCTACTAATATATATGATATGCGTCTTACAGCACACGAAGATGGTTGGATATACGGTATATTCTGTGCCGAACGCCATGATGATAATGCACCCGTGGGAGATCTATCTTCGGCTACGGCTACGGCAGGTATCGCCCGTACCAAGGATTTGAAGACATGGGAACGTTTGCCGGATCTGAAAACTAAGAGCCAGCAACGCAACGTAGTCCTTCATCCTGAATTTGTAGATGGTAAATACGCGCTCTATACCCGTCCGCAAGATGGGTTTATTGATGCCGGAAGTGGTGGAGGCATCGGCTGGGCATTGGTAGATGATATGACTCATGCCGAGGTAAAAGAAGAGAAGATCATAGACTATCGTTATTATCATACTATTAAAGAGGTGAAGAACGGTGAAGGGCCTCACCCCATAAAGACTCCAAAAGGTTGGCTTCACCTGGCGCATGGGGTACGGGCCTGTGCTGCCGGACTGCGTTATGTGCTCTATATGTATATGACGGCTCTGGATGATCCTACGAAACTGATTGCTACTCCCGGTGGCTATTTCATGGCTCCCGAAGGAGAGGAGCGGATTGGTGATGTGAGCAATGTACTCTTTACCAATGGCTGGATTGCCGATGAAGATGGTAAGGTATTCATCTACTATGCGTCTTCGGATACGCGGATGCATGTAGCTACCTCTACTGTAGATAAATTGGTAGATTATTGCATGAATACTCCGGTCGATGGTTTGTCTTCTTCCGCTTCCGTAGAGACTTTGAAGAAGCTTATCGACAAGAACCTGAAATTAAACATTAAATATTAGGTATGAAGCGCTATTTTTGTACTTTTATGCTCTTTTTTTAATACCTGATACTTAATACCTCATATTTCATACCTATGGCAACACTTAAAGAGAAAATTGGTTATGGCTTTGGTGATATGTCTTCCTCTATGTTCTGGAAGATATTCTCCTATTATCTGCCTATATTCTATTCTAATATATACGGGCTGAGCCTGGCGGACACAGGTGTCCTACTGTTAGTAACGCGCATTTGGGATGCGGTATCCGATCCGATGATGGGAATCATTGCCGACCGAACACATACGCGATGGGGAAAATACCGTCCTTATCTGCTGTGGATTTCTCTTCCGTTTGCTGTTTGCGGTATATTGATGTTTACCACGCCCGATTTTGGACCTACGGGGAAACTCGTCTGGGCCTACGTTACTTACATTCTGATGATGACGGTTTATACAGCTATCAATGTTCCTTATGGGGCTATGCTGGGAGTGATGACGGACGATTCGGATACGAAAACCGTGTTCTCTTCTTACCGGATGTTCTTTGCCTATGGTGGTAGTTTTATAGCCTTGTTTGCTTGGGAACCGCTTTGTACATGGTTCAGGGAGATGACTGGTTCAGTGACCGTCAGTTGGCAATATTCCATGATTGTGATTGCTGCATTGTGCTTTGTTGTGTTCTTGCTTTGCTTCAGTATGACGAGGGAATATGTAAAGAGTGTTTCTACAGTTTCTATCGGGAAGGACTTCAAGTCGTTGTTGTCCAATGTTCCCTGGTGGTTGCTGATAGGTGCGGCATTGTGTTCTAACTTGTTTAATACGGTGCGTGGTGCTACGGCTGCTTATTTCTTTAAAGATTATATAGGTGACAGTATCTTTTTAAACTTGGGTGACTTCACGATTTTGTTCTATGCCGGGTTATTCCTCGGAGTGGGTGAAGTTTCTAATATGATAGGGGTAGTACTGGCTGTTCCCCTTTCGCGTGGGTTGGGTAAGAAGTCTACCTATATTTTCACGATGGCGGCATTGGCGGTATTGAGTATCCTGTTCTTTTACCTGCCTTGCACACCGTTTGGTTTCTGGTTGATGTTGATAATGCAAATCATTATATCTATTTGTACGGGTATCGTTTCACCATTGATATGGAGTATGTATGCCGATGTTTCGGACTATGCCGAACTGAAGGACGGAACGGCTTCGACAGGACTTATATTCTCATCTTCATCTATGGCACAGAAGTTTGGCGGTGCGTTTGGCGGTGCGGCTGTGATGTGGATACTGGCGTCATTCGGCTACAATACGGCGGAAGGTGCCGTGCAGACAGCGGAAGCATTGACGGGACTGAACCTGCTAATGAGCTGGATACCTGCCGCTGTGGCTGTGGTGGCAATGATAGTCGTGTACTTCTATCCGTTGACAAAGAAGCGTGTGGAGGAAATTAACAAAGGACTGAAGAAAGTGCGAGCATCAGACTGAGGATTATACGATACGTATTTACCGATCCGCCAAATACGTATGCAGCGATCTGCCAAATACGTATGTGGTGGTCCACCAAATACCTATGTGTCGGTCTGCAAAATACTTGGAGTATAAGCTAACTAAAAAACTCATTGGCGAAATTCATTCATA
>NZ_EQ973490.1:1576885-1623389 GCF_000158035.1 Bacteroides cellulosilyticus DSM 14838 | reverse complement strand
ACGCCTATACCGCACAGCAAACTTACGGTGCATCGGGTTGGTTCACTTACGTGGATCCCGTCACAGGATCATCCTCCAGCTACCGTACACTGGCCGCTACCAAAAATGCTAATCCAGACCTGAAATGGGAGCGTACAGGCATGTTCAACGTCGGTATTGACTTCGGATTCTTCAACAACCGACTGACCGGTACCATCGAATACTACGACAAGCGCACAAAAGATCTGATCTTTGATTATACAGTTTCTACCAACCGTTATCCTTACGGCACAATGACTGCGAACGTAGGTGAGATTAGCAACAAAGGTATCGAACTGACTATCAACGCCACCCCTGTAGTAACAAGAAACTTTACCTGGAGCACTACTTTGAACATTTCACACAACAAAAATAACGTGGAATCGCTGTCTAATGATACTTACTCAGTAAATTACAAAGACTATGGCAACCCGGATTTGGGAGGTTATGCCACCACTAACGTGCAACGCCTGATGCCTGGTAGTCCTGTAGGACAGTTCTACCTTTGGGAATGGGCAGGATACAACGAGGCAGGCGGTTCCGTCTTCAACGACTATGACGAAGACGGCAATCTGGTAGGCACCACCGATTCTCCTAACGACGGCGACCGTCGCAAGGCTGGTTCCGCACAACCCAAAGTAACCTTCGGGTGGAACAATACTCTCAACTACAAGAATTGGTCACTGACCGCCTTCTTTCAGGGCATTGCAGGAAACAAGATTTTCAATGCCACACGTGCTTTCTACAATAACGTAACTCTGCTCAATACAGGTAAGAATATCTTAAGCGAAGTGGCTACCATGCAAAAGGCTACCGATACACGTGCACAAGCTCCTTCCGACCGTTATATCGAGAATGGATCTTATCTGCGTCTAGCCTCTTTATCATTGGGCTACGATTTCGGTAAACTGGGCGACTGGGTAAACAGTCTGAAAATTTATGCTACCTGCAACAATGTGTTTACATTGACCGGCTACAAGGGTGTCGATCCTGAAATCAATCTTGGCGGTTTACAGCCGGGTATCGACTGGCGTAATACCACTTACCCCCGTACCCGCACCTTTATGTTTGGTGTAAATATTAACTTCTAATCTCTTAAAAGAAGACATAAATATGAAAACAAGATACATTATTTCCAGTGCCCTGATGGCACTTGCAACCGTCGGTTGCACTGACCTGGACGTGGACATCAAATCGGTCTATACGGAATATCCCACTGATTCGGAAATTGCTATAGAAGCTAGAATCAGTAATGCTTATTTCGCCTTCCGCGATGCCATTGGCCGTCGCTACGATGAAGGTATCTCATGCAACTCTGATGAATATACAGCAGTCAGCTTTGGTGGTGACTACTTAAATGACCGCGACATGGCAAACTTCTCACTTCACAGTGTAGATCAGGATGCCTGCAAAAACCAATTAAACGTTTATAGCGAAATTCAAGGTGGTATAACTAAATGTAACCAAATTCTCATGGATTTGGGAGACGAAAATGTATCGGTTTCCGCCCCTGTACGTGCAGCGCGTGCTTTCTATACTTTTTTGCTGATGGACAATTGGGGTGACACCCCCATCATTGACTATCGATTACTGGGAGCAGATGGAATAGTAGACCGTTCTCCACGTGCCGATGTAGCCCGTTGGATTGAGACCGAACTGCTGGAAGTGCGCGATGACTGCCCTACGGAAGTATCTTCCGAAACCTACGGCACACCCACCCGTTGGATGGTAGACGCTCTTCTTGCCAAGCTATACATCAATTGGAATGTCTATACGCAAGATGTCACCAGTGCCAGTTGGTCATCTACCGCTACCAATGAAAAGCTGAATGATTGTGTTGCAGCGTGTGATGATGTAATTAAATCCGGTTTGTTTGATTTGAGCGACGATTACAAAAAGAAGTTCATGTATGACAACGGCCCACATATCAAAGATTTCATCTATGCAATGCCATTCGATGCTATTACCCAGACAGGCATGACGTACGCCCGTTTCCGCACTTGGCGTCAAGGACAGAAAGATAACGGCTTTTACTCTGTTCCATTGGCTTCTTCCGTAGGTGGCAACATGGCACTAACTCCAGAATATGCAGAATTATTCTGTCTGCCGGGCGACCGCCGCAACGATGTGATTGCCGGTGATGCGAATGCAGAGACATTTGATGTTTATCAGTACGACGCCACAACTGGTGAAAAGACGAATGTACGCAACACTTATCAGGGCACTCCTGTCGTTTTCACCAAAAAGATTACACTGGCTACACAAGATGGAGACCTCAATACAGGTAAAAATCTAACCGGATGGGTTCAAGGGTATAAATCCATCAAATTCTTCCCCAACGTAGAAGAAGTGAATGCCCATAGCCGCAACCAGAGTAACGACATACCTATCTTCCGCTATGCAGATATTTTATTGATGAAGTGCGAAGCCATCGTTCGTGGTGCATCCGCCACCAACGGAGACACCCCTCAAAGCTTATTTAATCAGATTCGTTCGTATGTAAATGCTCCCACGATATCTTCCACCCCATCATTGCAGGATATCCTCGATGAACGTGGACGTGAATTCCTGGATGAACACTGGCGTCGCAACGACCTGATTCGTTTCGGTGACTTCGAACGCGAATGGGGCTTCAAGTATTTGAACCCGAATGCCAATGCTTTGACCAACCGCTTGTTACCGTTAAGTCGTGACATTTTGAATGTCAACACCAATTGGAAACAAAATAACGGATATTAAGTAATTGTTTTCTTTTAGAGTTTCTAAAACCTAAAGCCCCGCATTGCAACTGATACACCCAAATTAGTCAGTTGCAGTGCCTGGCTTTTTCATTCAAACAAAAACTTCTACCAATGAAAACCAAACTAATCACACTATCCTTCCTATTGTTATTCTCAACAAATACTTTTGCACAAGATACCGGACTTACCAATTACGTCGATCCGCGTATCGGTTCCGAGGGACTGGGCCGTGTCTTCATCGGTCCTTCCTGCCCCTACGGAATGGTGAAACCCTCACCGGACTGTACCCCACGTCCCAACAGCGGCTGGTTGCCCATGCCCGAACAGGTGGACGGCTTCTCCCAAGTACACGTTAGCGGAACAGGTGGCGGCCCCAAATACGGAAACATCCTTGTAATGCCTTTCTGCAACGGAATGGACCGCATCAATCACATCGACCATCGCAAGGACGAAACAATAAAATTAGGATATTACTCCACCCAATTCCAGTCTTCCGGCATACAAACAGAAATTACCACCGCCCCCAAAGCATCGTTCTATCGGTTCACCTACCCCAAAGACTCCCTGAAATCACTGGCCATCGATGCCGGATTCTTCTTAGGTGAAAGCCCCGTACCCGATGCCCGCGAAGCTCAGCAATTCGTAGGTTCCGAAATACAAATCGTCTCCGACCATGAAGTCATCGGCTACACCCGTATTCGCGGCGGATGGAACAATGGCCGTGCCTATACAGTCTACTTTTACGCAGAAACCGACAAGCCTTTCGTAAATACAGCTACCTGGAAAAGCGATAAGATCACAGATGAGAAGTTCCAATACGACTCACATCAAAAGACCGGAGCCCTGTTGCGCTTCAACTCTTCTGAAGACGTTATACAACTGAAAGTAGGTATCTCCTTCCTCAGCTCACTGAAAGCACGTCAGAATGCCCATACTGACATTCCTCACTGGTCATTCGAAACTGTACACAAACAGTTACTGGCCCAATGGGAAGATTTACTCCAAAGAATTGAAATCTCTCCCCGCACCCCCGAAGCACAGAAACGTATGTTCTACACCGGCCTCTATCATACCATGATTATGCCTGTAGACCGCAGTGGAGAGAATCCTCTCTGGGCAGATGACGAACCTTATTACGATGACTTCTACGCCATCTGGGACACTTACCGCACTTCTACTCCACTCATCACCCTGATAGACCCGAAACGTGAAACAGACATCGTCCGTTCACTTATCAACATCTACAAACGAGACGGCTACATGCCCGACGCCCGTAGCGGTAACAGCAATGGTCGTACCCAAGGCGGTTCGAATGCTGAAATCGTAATAGCCGATGCTTTCGTAAAAGGTCTGGAAGGAATAGACTATGAACTCGGTCTGCAAGCCATGCTGAAAGATGCAACCGTCTGCCCCGGCGACCGCCATGAAGCGGAAGGGCGTGGCGGACTGATCCCCTATCTGGAACTCGGCTATATCCCCTACGGCATCCCCCGCGCCGGAAACCGCACCGTAGAATATTCTTATTGTGACTATGCCATCGCCCTGGTTGCCAAAGGTCTGGGAAAAGAGGCTCTTTACCAACACTACCTAAAACAATCCGGAAATTGGAAGAATCTCTGGCGTGACGATTATGAACATGCCGGTGCCAAAGGCTTTATCCTGCCCCGTGATGAAAAGGGCAATTGGCTGGATGAAATCACTTTCGGAAAATCCAAGATACAAAAACCGACTTTTACCTATACCCCCGTCACCTTTGAAGGCCCTTGGTACACTCCCTGGTGGGACATGTTCTTCTATGAAGCTTCTTCGTGGGAGTATTCTCTGAGTATTCCGCACGATGTTCCCGGACTGATTGAGAAATGCGGCGGTGCAGAGAAGTTTGAAACACGTCTGGATATTTTCTTCGACAAGGGCTTCTTCAATGTAAACAATGAACCGTCTTTCCTCTCCCCCTGTCTTTATCATTGGTTGGGAAAGCCCTACCGGAGCAGCGACCGTATCCGTGAAATCATCTCCAAGAACTACAACGATGGTCCTGTCGGACTACCGGGAAATGACGACTCGGGTGCCATGTCGTCCTGGCTTGCTTTCCACATGATGGGATTATATCCCAATGCCGGACAAGATTATTATCTTATCAACACTCCTTTATTGGAAGAAACAATCTTCCGGTTGGATAACGGAAGGACTTTCCGGATTTCCACCCAGGGGCTTTCGGACAAGAACAGATACATACAATCCGTCACACTGAACGGAGCGGCTTACCCTTACTCAGCTATACGGCATAAAGACATCATTGCCGGTGGTGAACTAATCCTGAAGATGGGAAAGAAACCAAGTGAATGGGGGCAGCAATTATTGTTGAACGAAGAAAACAAGAAATGATGAAGAAACATATAATTCTATCCGCCTTATTGTGCCTGGGCTTCACCGGAAGCCTGTTGGCACAGAGCATTGTACCCGATACACTGCTATTTGTATTCAAACTGCACGGACAGACACGGAAGTACGAAATGTCTTTCCGCGAAAAGCAGGATTCAATCTGTCTGTATTGGGGAATAGAACGCAACCTGAAATGGCAATCGGGAAGTTATACCATGGGACCTAAGTCCATAGAGCAGGCCGTACAGCTCAGTTTCCTGCAACCGGAAGACGGTAAGCACGTACAGCTCTCTCCGGAGGAAACGGTTTACTTCCTTTCCCGCTCCGCCTATAAACAGCTGAAGGAACAGAATACACTTGTATACAATCAGACAACATACTCCGTTCTGGATAGTAATGAGAGAGCTTTGGGTTATCCACTCATGCATGTGAAAGATACTGTGGAAGGATGCGAAATGTGGATACTGGATAATCCAAAACTTTCGTTAGTATGGAGAATGCGCAACAACCCGTTAGGGATTAACTGGGAAATAAGTACTCCTAAATTACCTTCCCTATAAAAGACTTTATTTATCACATAATCCCCTCATATAGAAGGTGGCATCTTTCGTTACAAAAGATGCCACCTTCTATCAACAAGCTTTCAGAATTCGTCATCCACTCCATCCAGTCAGCTACGTGAAAGGTTCTGTATATAAATATCCAGACTATCTGTAGCAGATAAAGCCAATTTAATCTTAATACGTTGTTTAGCCTTCAACACAGATCGGGGAGTTATATTAAAAAGGATCGAAATTGTTTTATTGCCCAATCGGGCACGAACTAAATAGCACAATTTCAACTCCCGAATATTCAATTGATAAGAAACCAAGTCTTCTGACAAACACCTGCACTCCATTCTCTATATGAAACACCTGTTCTTCCTCTCCTCTAGTCAGACAATGCAGATGAAACAACGCCCCTTTCGGCATATTATTATGTGTAAGCAATCGCTAATCCCCCTTTCTATTTTGTCTTGTCATCTTTTATCTTTGCCCCATAATAAATCCATAACTTATGAAACAAAAGAACTTAACTTTAGATACCTTTAAAAAGATCTATGCGGAATGGCAAGCCAGCGATACCACGATCCGTGAGTTCTGCCGCACCATCTGTTTTGACGAGGACAAGTTTTACTTCTGGAAAAAGAAGCTGCTTGACAGCCGGAATGCCTCTTCTGCCGGTTTCATACCGGTGAGCATGAGCCAGCGCAACGGTAAGATATCCATCTCCTCCCCGTCTGCAGCCCGGACATCTCCTCAGGATTGTAGCCCTCTTTGTGAAATCGTTTATCAGAACGGTGTTGTCATACGTATAAACCGTGAGATGACACTTGACATGCTCCGTTCCCTAATCCTTTTATGCCAGTAGCCTATGTTCAGTCTAAATGATTCCAACAGATTCTATCTGTACCCGTATCCTACCGATATGAGAAAAAGCTTCTATTCGTTGAGTGGTATCGTCACCAGCCAGATGGGAATGCATGTTCAAGATGGCAGCGCCTACATTTTTATAAACAAGGGGCTTACCGGCATGAAAATACTGCATGCCGAGTTTGGCGGGCTGGTCATATACCATATGAAACTTGAGCGTGGCATGCTCGCGCTGCCTCATATTGCCGCTGACGACCCTTCCCCTTCCCGGGAAATCAACTGGTCGGACCTGATCATGATGGTGCGGGGCCTTTCTTCCGGGGATGTAAGGAAACGTTCCAGATGGGAACCGGAAAAAACGCTCCTGAATCCGTATAAATAGCGCCTTTCTCTTGCCCGTTCCCTCTGTTTTTTGTATCTTTATATCCGAAATAAAGAACAGAAAACATGCCGGAAAGCTCCATCGAACCATCCCTTGTCAGCCGGTTGTTGCTTGACCGTGACGCCGAGTACAGACGTGCCAACGCTGCCGAACAGCTTGTGGAGGAGTTGTCGGATGCCCGGGTGCTCAAGGAGAAATACGAGCGCTTGATCTCCGAGAAGAAGAGGGACATCGAAGAGAAAAGACGTATCATCGAGGAAAAGAACGAATATATCCTCCGGCTGGAACAGAAGCTGCTTTACCTGGAGCGCAAAATGTGGGGGGCGATGTCTGAAAAGCGCCGCGTCCCCGATGACCCCAACCAGCTCCGTCTGGATTTTGAAAAGACCGATATGTCCGAAGAGGAGGCAAATACAGTCAGAAAGGCTCTTGAGGAGATAGACAGATACAGGAGCACCCGTACAGCCAAGGCGCGTGAGAAAAGAATCCCCGTGCGCCGGAAGCTGCCGGCAGAACTGCGCCATGTGGAGGAACATGTATATCCGGAAGGCTATATCGGTCATGAGGATGAATGGATACTCTTCAGCGACACGGAGACTTCCGAGCATCTGGAGCTGCAACCGGCCGAACTGTACGTCCGTGTCACCATCCGTCATAAAGGTATAAGAAAAGCGGACAAACTGATACGTACCGCACCCGTACAGGACGAGCCCATAGCCAAAAGCTATGCGAGCGCCTCCCTGCTGACAGACCTGATGGTGGGGAAATATGTCGACCACCTTCCTTTCTACCGCCAGATCCAGATGTTCAAACGTCTGGGCTTCAGCATACCTGCCGCCACAATAGAGGGATGGTTCCATGATGTCGCCGACCTGATGAGACCCGCCTACTTCCGGCTCAAGGAACTGGTACTGGCTTCCGATTATGTACAGTCCGACGAGACGACGGTCCCTATAATCAACAGTGAGAAACACCGGACGGTCAAAGGATATCTCTGGCTGGTCAGGGATGTGATGAACGGCCTGGTGTTCTTCTTTTACAATGAAGGGACACGGAGTGCGAAGGTGGTCCTGCAGCTCTTCAAGGACTTCCACGGGGCCATACAGACTGACGGTTATCCCGGCTACGGTATCCTGGAGAAACTTGAGGGAATCATAACCATATGCTGCTGGGCACATTGTAGGCGGTACTTTGACAGGGCGTTGTACAATGACAAGGCGAGGGCTGAGTACGCCCTGGCCCAGATAGGCATAGTATATGATGTGGAGGACATGGCCGACAGCCAGGAGATGGACCATGAACAGAGATGCGGATTGAGAAAACGTCTTGCGTATCCCGTTATCAGGGCTTTTGAAAAGTGGTGTATCACTGAATATCCGAAAGTGCTTCCCAAAAGTCCCATAGGCAAGGCCATCAACTACTTCCTGACCTACTCACGACAGCTGGCCCGGTATACAATCGACGGGCGGTACAAACCGGACAGTAACCTCATTGAGAATAGTGTAAGACCCGTAGCTTTGGGAAGAAAGAACTATCTCTTCTGCGGCAATCATGATGCGGCAGAGGATGCGGCGGTCATATACTCACTGATGGGATGCTGCAAAGTTGCCGGAGTGGACTTCAAAAAGTGGACGCTCCACTTCCTCAACCACATACATGAATATGACAATGACTACACAAAAGATCTAGCCGAATTGCTGCCTCATAATCTGAAAGAGCTGAAACTTCTTTAAAAGTGTAGGGAGAAATACCGGGATATCATTAAAAATCCGCAAGAATCAACCGGAAAACCGGAACTTTTTGCAGGAACGGCAAAGAAATCATCGTTTTTTTGCCGGATAACCACAGAAACTTCACACGGGATTAGCCAAATGCTTACGTTATTTCAACAGTGCTTTATAAAAGTTTAGAAATTATATGCCAATCCGATACCCAGTATCTCTTTAAATTGCACTTTAGGGCCTTTCTTAACACCCTCATTATCAAACGTTTTCACATCATTATCATATTTCAACGCTGTACTTATGGTAGCTGACAGTACCTTGTTAATCTTCATACTAATGAGCATATCCCAATTAATATCGATATTCCCGAAATCTTTGCTATAGGGTGTAAAAAAATCAGCAGTGGTAATCAGATTCACATTCTCCATCAAAGGCAACTCTGCACGGGCCTTGACAAATGCACCCGCCTCAATCTTGAAATGATCTCCCGGATCAACACCAAATGCTCCCAGATCAGAAAGATAGTCATCACAGACAAAAGTCATTTTTGTGGAAACAGGTGAGAGGAGCAGAGAATAATTGCTCTTCGGACGCCACTCCATACCCAAAGCTATATTGGAATAAGCCGGAGCAAAGAAGTTAGAAATCTGATGTTCCTTGTCCGGATAGTTATACCCTTTGGCAAATTGGGTATTCAAATCTCCCATAAGCGTATAGAACCATACATTATCAGTAGAATAGCCCAACTGGGTTGAAATTCCGATTTTGTCTGAACTTTTCCTAACTCCTTGTGATTTTGTCTTGGACAATCCATAATCCAATACTACATTAGAGACCCACAACCAATTTCCTTTCTTATGGGTCAATGAAGCGTTCAAATAAGCATTTCCGGCAATAGAATTCTCACCTCCCGCCGACCAGTTGGACATGGCCGTCTGCGACATGTTGAGTCCTGTCACACCTTTCAATACCCAAGCACCTTCCTGATACCCTTTATCATCCGCCTGGGCATAAGCTATCGTTGTCAAAATAGTAAACACTACTATAGCATATATACGTTTCATATTTTCGTTCGTTTTAAAAGTTTCACATAAAAAGACGTCTTGCCCTTTTAACAACAATTACTGCTCTTATGTTCAAAAGGAAATAAAAAACTGTTGCGAAATGTGATACAGAAATCCCCCTATTTCACCTCGTCATATCTATCGGGCAAGGTAAAATAAAGGGATTCTTCTCAAGGATATTTCAATCTATAAATATTCTGATCAATATCCCGGATTCTGTTTCAGATTAGGATTCTGATCCAATACAGACTGGGAAATAGGCAACTTATAATAATTCCTATTGAAAAGATTGCCCAACTTCGCACGACCTTCATCACGGTCCGGAAGGGAATTCATCACCTCTTCCACCTTACCCCAACGCACAAGGTCATACCAACGCTGTCCTTCCAGCGCCAACTCAAGCCGACGCTCCTTCATCAATGCTTCAAAAGCCGCTTCTCTGCTGGAAGTTACAGATGAAGGCAAATCTGCCAGTCCTGCACGGTGCCTTATCTGGTTAATGATATCAACCGCATCACCTACACTACCATTCCCCAAGAGTAAAGCCTCCGCCTTCAATAACAAGACATCAGCATAACGGTATTTTATAACTGTGGAATAAGAAGAGCGAATCTTGTACATAAACGGATAATGCTCTCTCGGATAGTGATTATCCCAGTTCGTCTGATAATACACCACAGTTTCGTTCAGGCGTTCCTTGTCTCCTGCTTCCTCAAAGGCTGCCAGCAAGTCTCTGGATGGGGTAATCCACTTGGCATAAGTGAACTGTTTGTCCCAGTCATCCAGAAAACGTCCTAAAATATTAGGCAGCCATGTACCACTTCCGGGAAAATACTGTGCTTCCAAAATGGACTCCACCGTATTTCTATATTTAGCCTCTATTGCCGGATTAGCCGGACCTGGAGGCAATGTTTCATCCTGCATCTTCACACCGAACAGATCGTTAAACTTATCCGCCAGACGGAAACCGTCCGCCGCCACTTCATCGCAATACTTAATGACCTTCGTATAATCCCTCAAAGGTTCCTCAGCATAAACCTTCGCCAACAGAGTACGTGCCACTGACTTACTGAAACGTGTCTTGTCTTCCGGGTTATTATCCGGTGCAGCAGAAATAGCCTCCAACAAATCTTTCTCAATTTGCCGGTAAACTTCCTCTTCCGTATTCTGTGCAGGAAAATATGCCGGATATACCTCCTCTATAGTTTCTGAAGTAATGTCACCCGCTTCTGTAATAACGATAGGTATCCTACCCCAATTACGTACCATATCAAAATAAATCATGGCTCTGAAAATCTTGGCCTGGGCTTTATAGGATTCCCGTTCCTGTACAGTCAAGGAAGCATCGGTCACGGCATCAATATTACAAATCAACTTATTAGCACGTGCAATATCCTCCATAAAACGATTCCACCCACGCTGTAAAGGAGCAATTGTACTTGGAATGGTATTACTTTCAAAATACTGCGGAGCACCCGAGCGTGTGCCTGCATAAGCATTATCAGAATGCGTATCTCCAATCAGGAACATATCCTGATACCAATGTTCCTGCCTGTCACGCATCTGATCATAAAGAGTCTGCAAATGGGCTTCCACGGCAGCCTTATCCTTAAAGACAACACCCTTATCTTCTTCCTTCTGTACCCCCTCCGTCACATCCGAGTACATATCTACCGGATCATAATCCAGTGAGCATGAAGCTGTGGTAAATATCAAACCGCCTGCCAATAATCTGAGAATAGATATATGTTTCATAATACGTTTTATTTAAAATTCAATATTAACACCAAAAACAAACGATTTGCTGTGAGGATAAGAGCCCCAATCAATGCCTTGAACACCACCGTCATTCCCCCATTCATTAACCTCCGGATCCATACCTTTATAACCGGTAATAGTCAACAAATTATTTGCCGTAAAATAAGGTTGTAAGCGGGTTACTCCCCAGCGTTTCAACAGTTTCCCAGTAAAATTATAAGAAAAAGTCAAGTTCTTCAGGCGCAAATAACTGCCATCCTCCACAAAATAGGAAGAGTTCTTGATAGCAAACCCTGCCTTCGGTACATCTGTAATCTGTCCCGGCTCTTTCCATCTTTTCAATACTCGTGTGGCCTGGTTTTTACCATCAAACATAGCTTCCGTTTCGATACGTGAAGCATTATATACGTCATTTCCTTGTGATCCCTGAATAAAAAAGCTCAGATTGAAATTCTTCCAGGAGAGAGTATTCGTCATACCGTATGTAAAATCCGGGTTAGGATCACCTATATAAGTACGGTCCAAAGCAGAAATAATACCGTCATCATTCACATCCCTGTACATCAGTTCACCGGTTTGCGGATCAACGCCATCACTGATATATCCATAAAAACCACCCAACGGACGCCCTGGTTCGTTACGTACAACGTATTCTTTCAAGATATCACTGCTGAGTTGTGCTCCTGAATAAATCTTCTGTAGTTCCAGCTTCTCTAACCGATTTCTGTTAAAGGATATATTGAAGTCTGTATTCCATGTAAAAGCACCTCTGAAGTTCTGTGTACTAATGGAAAATTCAAAGCCCTTGTTAGTCATCTCGCCTTCATTGCGTACTATGTTGTTGGCAGCGGCAGCACCCGCAGGCAATGAAACGTACATCAGCATATCAGTAGTCCGCTTATAATAATAGTCCATCGTAAGATTGACACGATTATTGAACATCGTAAGATCCAGACCGATATCCGTTTGCGAAGTTGTTTCCCAAGTCAGATCCGAAGTACGCAGATTGGCTTGCGTAATGGTAGGAACAGCATTTTCATTACCCTCCTTGAACCACTCCTGACGGGTAACATTGTACTTTTGTAGAAAAGCATAATCACCTACACCGGACTGATTGCCGGTCTGTCCCCAACTGACACGGATTTTCATATCGTCCAGCCAGTCCAGTCCACTCATAAACTTTTCAGAAGATATACGCCACGCAGCCGATATGGAAGGAAACGTCCCCCAACGATGGTCCGGATGCAACTTGGACGAACCATCTCTGCGCACATTGGCAGTCACCATATATTTACCGTCATAATTATAGGACAAACGTCCGAAGTAAGACATGATACCCCATTCAGATGCTCCCGTACCGGTATTGTTCCAAGCTATCTTGTTGGCTACATTCAGAGTGATAATATCCGAGTTACGGAAATGAGAACCATTGATCCAGCTATTCTTATAATTGGAAGCAGTCCATGAAGTACCTGCCATTCCCTCCACATTATGCTTGTCAAATACTTTCTGGTAGGTCAATACATTATCGAAAACAATTACCGTATTCATATTCCGGTTGTCTGATGCATTTCCCCATTCATCAATACCTTCAATATGTACAGGTGGAGTAAAAGTCGTCTTCAAGTAATTTCTGCGGTCTAATGTAAAAGAACTCTTTAGTGAAAGTTCCGGCAAAAAAGTAATGGTAGCATTTCCAGAAGCAATCAGACGTGTCTCCTGTGCCTTGTTGTTCTTTCCATTTTCCATAGCCTCCACCGGATTGACAAGGTTCATGCCATAGAAATCACGGTTATAATAATTGTTTTCCTCATTCCATACCGGTACGCTCGTAGGAAGATTGATGACAGCCAGTACCACACCACCACGATTAGCCCCCATACCGGTAGTAATACCATTCTTGGAATTATCAGAGTAAGAGATGTTTGCTCCTACTTTCAACCAGTCACGTACTTTGTTTTCCAAGTTTGCACGGAAATTGTATCTGCGGAAAAAAGCAGCCTTTAAAACTCCCTGCTCATCCAGATAACCGGCAGACAGGTAATATTTAAATTTTTCGTTTCCATTGGACACTGATACCTGGTAATTCTGGGTCAACCCTGTCTGGTAGACCTCATCATGCCAATCGGTAATATCAGCAGTACCCGGATTAAGAATGGCTCCTATCTCTTCCTGCAATTCTTTATATTGGACTGCATTTAAGGATTCAATCTTATTGGCTACTGAATTGATGCCTATCTGGGCATTCAACGCTACCTTTGCCTTACCTGTCTCTCCTGCCTTGGTGGTAATCATAATCACGCCGTTTGCTGCACGGGAACCGTAGATAGCTGCTGAAGAAGCGTCTTTCAAAATCTGCATGCTGGCAATGTCATTAGGTGAGAGAAAATTAATATTATCCACAGCTACTCCATCCACAACATACAGCGGATCATTACTTCCATTGAAAGAAGTAGTACCACGCACACGGATAGACATATCAGCCCCCGGCGTACCACTGGGCTGCATCACATAAACACCAGCCGCCTTTCCCTGCAAAGCCTGTGCAGCCGACACGATAGGCCGCTCATCAAGATCTTTCGTAGAAACACTTGAAATAGCAGTCGTCACATCCTTACGTTTCTGCGTTCCGTAGCCGATAACAACAACCTCCTCCAACAACTCTCCATCCTCTTTCATACGAATAGTCAAGTCACTTTGCTGTCCCACTTTTACCTCCTCCGTCTGATAACCCATATAACTGAATACCAATACAGCATCAGCGGAAGATACATTTACCTGGAACTTGCCGTCCATATCGGTAATACCTCCAGTAGCCGTCCCCTTCACTTGCACGGAAACACCAATCATGTTTTCATCCGTTGCGTTATCAAGTACTCGCCCCGTAACTATTCTTTGCTGCCCATAAGCATCAAGGGCAAACAGCTGTGCCAACATCATCAGCAACAACATCCATAAATTTACTTTTTTCATGTGTATTAATTTAAGTTCAACAGTTATTGTACGTTTATAAATCCGTCTGTTTCCGTACTTTTATCTTTTAAACCTCCAGCCTTAGCCTGCTCCTTGGCCTCTTGGCGCTGCTTGCGCAAATACTTGGAAGCATCATTACCAGTCATAACCAGGCCGGGAGGAATCTCTCCGAAATTTCTGGTGTACTCCTGCAATTTTTGCAACATTTCTTTGGCTTTACCGGGATATTTACGATACAAGTTGTAACGTTCACCTATATCTTCACGAAGATTGAAAAGTAATGTATCATGCTCCGCAGTCGAAGCTCTCCAGAAATTTCCTTTAATACCAGGGGCAGGAAGAGAGATTTTCCAGTCGCCGGAACGGTAATCGGTTATATCACGATTGTTACGGAAATAGGCATAGTCTTCACTGGCACGTTTACCGGTTCCATTCAGTACAGCAGTCAAATCATAGCCATCCAAACGTACATCGGGCAGAATACCTCCGCTAAGAGCAGTCACAGTAGGAAACCAGTCAAGCAGACTCACCACATCCGTATTTACCACCGGCTTAATCTGCCCTTTCCAATAAGCGATGCAAGGCACACGTACTCCACCTTCAAAGGCAGTGGTCTTACCTTCACGCAAAGGCAAAGCCCTGCCTCCCAATGGCCCTTCCTGTAACCACGGACCGTTATCACTGGTAAACACTACCAGCGTATTGTCATCTAATCCCAACTCCCGAAGTGTTTCCATTATCCTCCCTACACTCCAATCCACTTCCAATACAGCATCACCATAGATACCTGCACCGGATTTACCGGCAAACTCGTCGGAAACGTAGATAGGAACATGCATCATGCTATGTGCCAAGAAGAGAAAAAAAGGCTGATCCGCTTTTCTACGGATATAATCGACTGCTTCCTCCGTATATTTCTTGGTTACATTGTTGATATCAATATGAAACTCCTCCACCTCATTCCCCCGCAGATACACTTGGGCACTCATGTCATTACTGTACGGTATGCCAAAGTATTCGTCGAAACCTTGCTGTAAAGGCAGATATTTTTCACGGCTTCCCAAATGCCACTTCCCAATACAGGCAGTTGCATACCCCTGCACTTTGAGAACTTCTGCCATAGTCACTTCCTCCGGTGCCATACCCGTATAGCTGTCTGGATAGAACACTCCTTGAATACCCATACGTGCCGGATAGCGTCCCGTCAGAAAACCTGCACGGGAAGGACTTGAAATCGGTGACGCGGCATAACAGTCCGTAAACTTGATACCCTCTGCTGCCAATGCATCTATATTCGGAGTAGTCCACCTGGTTTCACCATAGCAGCTGACATCCGAATAGCCCATATCGTCCATATAGATAAAGACGAAGTTAGGTTTTTCACTCTTGGTAGGAGTGGCCTCTGTACAAGAAACTCCGACAGTTCCCAACAAACCTCCCCAAACCAGATTCAGATAGTTTTTCATGTCTCTCATAATGATTATTTTTGGATGAAGCAAAAGTAGAAGGAAAAGGGAACCGTATTCCGGCAATGAGATTAAAATGAGGTAAAATGAAATTTCTATACCACGCAAACGAATGATCAACAGATAATTGCCCATTCTTCACATATAGAAAGAATGAGATTAGAAAGAAAGAAAAAGAAGACAAAAAGGCTGTCTATTCCATAGAAAGCATACCGATTTTCATAATCAACGATTCAAAAGAGTCTTTGGAAACAATTGCCTTATTCTTGACTTTAGAGCGTATATTATAAATCGTGTTTATGGAATAACGGAGCATCCGGGCAATGGTTGCACTATCATTGAACCCCAGTCTTATCAAGGCAAAAACCCGCAATTCGGAGGTCAACATTTTCCGTTCTTTCTGCTTGTCAGTCAGAACCACCCGGTTCTCTTCAGCCATAAGTTTATTATATTCTTCGATGAAATGGGGAAATATGGAAAGAAATGCCTCATCAAAGTTAGCATAAAACTCTTCCAACTCTTCATCATCCGTACCGGCATACAGGGTCATACGCAAAGCATCCTCTACCTTACCTTTTCTCAAGGCCTTGTTTACTTCCAGCCTAAACTTTTGGTTCTTCCCTATGTACTCGGAACTTAATCTGATAAAGTGCGCCACATAATTTTCCTTGATATAGTTATTCTCCACTAACTCGTTATTGACTTCATTCAGATGAGTATTTGCATCCGCCAATTTATGGCTTAATACATTCAGACTATCATTAGACTCCTGCAACTTACGATGCATACGAGAGAGCTTGTTCTTCTGTACCACCACGACAATCAATATGCCCACACAGAAAAACAGCAGCAGAAAGATAACCACTACCTTGGTACGCAAGCTCATTATATAACTCTGGTTTTTCTTTTCATAAGCCTGAGTCACTACAGGCAAAGTCTTGGCTATCTGCAAACTGCGCAAATTGGCATTGTAGAAATACACATCCTCCATACATATCTGTATATAGCTTGCCGCCCTTGACACCTCATCCCAGTCGTACAAGGTACGGGCTATGCGGTGCAGTGAAGCATGATCCTTGATACAATGTTTCATATCTTCTATAGCAGAATTCATCATTGCCTCAAAGAATCCTGTCATATCTCCCATCATATTTTTCACATCACCGATATTATACCAGACAGCGGCATATTCCCGGTCACCGGGCGTCAGCATTGCCAGGCGGTTCTCAGAGAGCTTCAGAGCTTCAGTAAACTTCTTTTCATCCATATATTTCTGAATATGAACATCATAATAGATAGTAGAGCCGCTATCTACCACTGCAAACAAAGAATCCTGATATACTTTTGCCAAAGGAGCAAATACCCGCTCAGCAAGTACCTTGTCTTTAGAGATATACGCCTTCTGACGATAGATGAGATTATAAGCCCGATAGTAAAGATCAAGCAATTCATCGTTAACATCTGCCCTCTTAATAGAATCCATCAATACCAGAGCTTCCAGATACATTCCCGATTTGGCAAGATAGACTGCCAATGACATTTCTGATTCCAATGTCTTCTCATGGTCTTTCAACTGTCTGGAAAGCCGAATGTTTTCGTAAATATAATATATCAGCGAATCACAAATATAGCCCCGGTACAACTGTTGTATCTCTTTATTCAGTTCATATCTTTTGGGAGAAGATGCGGGAAGACTGCCCAATTTCTTCTTAGCGGCTTTGATCTCCTGCTCCTTTTCCGCCTGGAACCGGGGGCGGAGTGCAATAAGACTATCGAGGGTCATCAATGGCTTTCGATAAAAAGAAATGGGAGACTGTTGCCCGGTACATCCTGCCAAGCACATAACAAACAAAACTAAAGAAAACAAACTGCACAAACAGATGGAAGTATAGAAAGTATGCCTCATATCGTAGTATTATTTAAAGATCATATAATAATTCCGCCGCCCAACAACAAGCCGTCCTCCGCATAAAAAGCCGCCGCCTGCCCTGCAGCAATGGATTCCAAAGGCTCTGTCAACTGGACATGCAACAAATCGCCGGCAGCAAGCGTCACTCTGCAATGGTTTGCCTGCTTGCGGTAACGTATTTTCACGATGACCTCCTTTGCCTGCAACACACGACTCTCCTCCACTAAGTTCCATCCTTTCAACCACATCTCCTGTTTATATAAGGATGCTAAAGGAGCAAGCACCACCTCATTTCTCTCTACTGAGATCTCCTTGACAAATACAGCCCTGTTCATCTGGATACCCAGCCCTCTACGCTGCCCTATCGTATAAAAAGGATACCCTTCATGCCACCCTAAAAAACAACCGTTTTCATCGATGAATTTCCCCTTATTGGGCAGTTTTTGGGCACCTGCCTCACGTCGCAGAAAAGAACGATAGTCCCGCGGACAGAAGCATACGCCGATACTGTCTTTCTTTGTTGCCACCCCATGAAATCCACGAGCCGCTGCAAAGGCACGTGCTTCCACCTTTGTAATGTCCCCCATAGGTAGCAGCATACGCTGTATGATATCCTGCTTCAAGCCCCACAGGAAAAAAGTCTGGTCCTTATCCCTGTCTGCCGCAGGAGCCATATAATACTTTCCGCCTTGTAGAATTTTGCGCACATAGTGTCCGGTAGAAATCCAATAAATACCCTTTTCATCGGCAATTTTAGCCAAAAGTGTCCATTTCAGCTCGTTGTTGCAAAGAGTACAAGGCACAGGGGTATGTCCTGCCAGGTATTCATCTATAAAGTAACGGATAATACGCGAACGAAACATCTCACGGGCATCATAGGTAATATGTTCTATTCCCAGCCTCGAAGCCAAGGCACGGGCATCATCCAGATATTCCGTCGCTCCATCCTTCTCGTAGAAACGGAATGTCACACCGGTGACTTCATAACCTGCATCCTGCAATCTCATGGCAGCAACGGAACTGTCCGTACCACCGCTCATCCCCAATAATACACGTTCTTTTGACTTCATGCTACAAAAATAATGTTTCATCCTGAGAAAACTCTATCTTTGTCCCTTTCAAAAATAATATATTTCAAAGCAATGAGACAAGACTATCGCCTGCTCGTCCTCGATTTGGACGGAACCTTGACCAACTCGAAGAAAGAAATTTCACCGCGCAATCTCCGTACCTTGTTGCACCTGCAACAAAGCGGTGTACGATTGGTATTGGCCTCAGGCCGCCCCACCTACGGCATCGCTCCTTTGGCGGAACAGTTAAAGATGAAAGATTACATTACAGTGGAGTGCACGCGGCGACAAGATGCAGGAAGCCATAGGCTCGATGGACAATGCCGTTTCCTCGATAGAGAAGGCCCGGCAGTCCCTCGGCGCCGCCGCCCGGTAAAAAGGCCGGGGCGCCTTCATGGCCGCGACATACCGGTATCAGCAGAAAGGAGGTGAGTATGAAAACGTAGAATAGCAGGAAGAAAATGTTTTTTATGCCGTAAATATCATATATTTGCGTGTGGCAACGCCCGTATATGTTATTCGGGCAAAATACCGGGTATTGAATTACATGGGAGCACGCCCGGTGTTTGGGTGTCATATAAAACCTCGTATATTTATGAAAAAAGAGTCTTTAATCGAACAATGTTACAAGCGGATGAAAGAGAGGCATGGAACGGATGCCCTGGTATTCTTCCATGTAGACGAATCCTACGAGGCGTATTACGACGATGCCCGGACACTTACCCGGACAACCGGCGTGCCGTCATTCAATATCACCGCCGCGCGGATTCCTGCCGTCAGGATTCCCGAGGCGGACATGGAAGCATGTCGTAACCGGCTGCTGGATGCTGGCTACACGGTCTGCGTGTCCGATGTCCGGGGAGCATCCGGCCGCCACATGATGAGAATGGATGAGTAAATTCTGGAGAAAAGCCGATGAACTCGTGTTCGTCGCGGCGGCGATAGGCCCCTGGGCATTTATCGTCGCCGTTGTCATTATCGTGGGTCTGGTAAAGGGCTGCATACCCGACAGTATCGAAACGATGGACAACAGCATAAACAAATCAAGGGAGATAATCGGGCACGTGCAGGTCAGGGACAGCACGGGTAACGGGTTCAGGGTGGTTTACGTGACCCGCGACCCGGTGACGGAGGAACGATACCGGGAGATCCGTTCGCGGCGGCATATCCGCGAGGGGTTCGAACGGTTACCTATAAAATATATACACCTGATTATGTAATGGCTATTCCTGGCAACAACAATCAATTTCTTGGGTGGTATGACAAGAGTGGTAAACTCATATCTACTCGTAATTATCTTGATGATAGGGAAGTTGATGATTATCGTCAACAACATATATATGCTTCATTTAGTGGAGAAGCAAATCCTGATGGTGCTCCTTCACAAGTAACCATCAGATTATCTTCCAGTACCGGTGGTGCTACGGGAGGAAAAGGGAAAATAGGATTCAGCTCCGGAAGTTTGTCGTACACATCGCAAACGAAGACTGTAAAATATGGTGAAGAGGTAACTATCTATGCTGAAGGAGATGAAATCGTAGGTGATTATAGTGTAACCCATTATTATTGTATAGGGTTCTATCTAGATTCTGGAGCGGCCATCAAAACTTTCTCTGATACAAATCGCCTGCATAGTTATACTTTTACAGCAACGAAAGATATGGATATATCGGCGGACTGGAAAAAGTATGATTATTAAATAAGTATATTTCCCTATACGTAATTCATAAGAAACAAGGCTGTTCCATAAATGAGTTCAGCCTTGTTCCCTTTTGAAATTAATTATTAATTTGCAGTGACCAAAACCTCTGTTGTTGTACTGCTAACCGTACTTGGATATGAGGAACCTGACAGTCCAGACGGATATGAGTCTGAAACATTTATAAATGTCATAGGGAGTTTACTACTTGAAATCAAGATACTGGCTTCATGTTTTTGCCCTGGAGCAATACCTCCTCCATGATTAACCTTATATACAGAACCATCAGCACAAGAATAGGCATGATTTATTGATTGTATCGATACCGAGCTATTGTTTTGTATAGTGAATTTTATCGTAACTTTAGTGTCAATTACAGTGAATTTAGCTGTTAAAGTTCTGTTAGAATAGCAAGATGTAGTTGAGCAGTCGCTTACTATTATGTTACATCCATTATTCTCCAACTTAGTAATGACTAAAAAATAACTTGGTACAGATTATACTGGTTTTATTAGGTAACACTTAAAAAACAACTTGGGACGGATGAACTCGGGACTATAAAGTTATTCAAGAGTTTCGCAAGCAGCCTGAAAGGTTACATGCAAAACTTGAGTAAAGTTACTTTCTTACTTTGTCAGGACATACTTTTATTTTCATTTTTATCTTTCAGTTCTTCAGCCTATTCCCGAATCGCCTCATTTATAAGCTTTACGGCTGAAACCTCCGCTGAATGAGCTGAACCATCCCGGAATCACTCAGTGATGCGACCGATATGTCAATATGTCAAATTGATAATTCTAACGTGCGAGAATGCTTTCTTTCAGCACTGTCGGAGGGGAAGAAGTGAAAAGCGCAAGGAGAACGTTTAGTAAAAACGTACAGTGATTGCTGTCTGCAAGAAAAAGAATCACTATGATCTTTTTATCTACCGATCCGCTTTAAATAGTCTTTATGATTAACAGTATTACTGCAAAATGAAACTTGCCGGATGGTTGGGGCTCGTGTTCAGATAGAACAGAATAAACCGGTTTTGGAGAAGGCTACACCCTTTCATCCGGATGGTGTCACCCTTTTTGCAGGATAGCTACACCCTTTTGGGCAAAAGGTGTAGCCATTTTGCAAATTACATAGTTAGTTGTGCGCAATTACATTATTAGTTATACCTTATTACATGGTTAGTTATGCTCAATTACATGGTTAGTTCGAGGCAAACAGATGGTCTGTTTCAAGGAAAATGAGGATTCATTGAGCCAGAAGAGCCTGTTTGCATCAAACACATGTTAGCGGAATGCACATAATAATATCTTTATGCTTGCAGAATGAAAATATTAGCATCATTATTATTATTCTATTAAGTCCGTTCGTTACACACTTACGAAACTCTTAAGTCGTTCATCAACAATAGGCGTGACCCACCTATATATCGGACCTGTTGGGTCTATAGATCGGACGTGTCGCATCTATAGATCCAACGTGCCGCATCTATAGATCCAATGGCACCCATATATAGATACTAGAAGAACCGGCTGAAAGACTGAAACTAAAAATCCTGTAATTATAGTTTGCCAGTATATGCATTTGACGGAATTCAGCCATTTGATGTTGACACAAATCTAAAAACTTATGACAAACAAAGACCCATTGATGAATCTCTATCATCAAAACAAATTTCCCATTCAACCGGATCAGAATCCGGGTTGAATGGGAAATATATTCTTTAGATTTCGTTTCCTATTCTATCACAAGAAGAGTAGCAGAATTACTGATTACTCCCACCAATTGATATTGCCGTTTTCCACTGCTGCCTGGAAATTCGGATACTTGATTTCAATGTTCTGCCGTTCATCAGTCCACTCACAGGTAGTCGGACAGCACAGTTTCCCTGGAGCTTTCCCCACTTCTGCCGGCAATATCACATCATTCACGCGAACGGGTATATCTTTTATATCGTTATATCTGTTCTTTAGTCGGAATATTACCGGAGCTTTTGCCTGCTTGTCATAAGTATTCACCATTGTGGATTGAGAAACGCCAAACAGTTCGTGTACTTCATTGTCTTCAATATACAAAGGCATTGTACCACCGGCTGCCTGTAAGGTCACCACAGTTGCACCATTCACGGTTACGGCATCAAATACAACATCATTGAAATCGAAATCTCCACCAGATATTGTAAGATCTTCCGCCATGATTCTTTGGGCTTTTATATATTTAGCCGGAACAATTCGTACGATCCAATCGCTATAATCTCCATCCGGTGGAGTGTTTTGATTCATATAGCACTCAAAATCAAGTCCAACATAATAATCTCCTTCATAGAATATTATTATATGTTCATCATATCTGGTGCCTCCTTCGCCCTTATAGCTGAATGAACTTGTACCGCTGTCATACATAAACATGATACTTCCGGCTGATTTATTGAAATTGTAAACCTCATCCGGAGTCCCATTCTTCTCCTTATGTACAGCCAATTGATTCATATTGTCCTTATTTCCATAGTAGACATGCTGAACAAAGAAATCCGACCAATTCACACTCTCTATAACAGTGGCCTTTGAAGGATCTTTGAAAAGCTCTACAATTTTGTTTATTTTCTCAGAAGTAAGATCATCACTTGAGGGAACTTCCACGAAGTCCTTCCATTGATTGCTATTAGGATTGGAACTACGTGTTGTTGTCCCTCCAAATCCCCAATTCTGATTAGAAGCAATTGCTCCATACTTTCCTACAAAAGCTGCTTCATACTGAGCAAGCTTTACATCTCCTGCTTTGTCCGGATCGTATAGACTATCGGAACTACAAGAATACAAGGCGCCTACAATGACACTTAAAAGTCCCAACTTAAGAATTCTATTCATACGCTTCCTGTTTTTTATGTTAAACGATTCTTTTATTGCCTGTTACTTTAAAGTAAAAGCATATTCTCTGATACAAAGATATATATATTTTGCACAAGTTGTATTTATTTTAGGATAAAAAATACAACTTTTAGTCAAAACAGGAGTTGATTGCTCTATAAACGCCGAGATTGGGTGGTAATCCTTTATATATTCTTACTTTACGGCTATTCTTTTCCTATTATCTCCGCCAGGAAAGTTTCAACCTCTTTCCATGAATAATAAGGAACCATTTTGCTCTTCAACGGCAGTGTCACTTCACACTCGTTCAACAGGAATTTCACCAGTATATCATTCTTCTTATCGCGATAGAAAATCAGTTGAAGATTAGCTCCCATAGGAGAAACCCGGTAATCTTGCCAGGCAAGATGAAACTTCTCCATATCCACCTCCTGATTACTACATCCTTCTATCTGCATCAAAGCAAGCAGACGAATGAGATGAGTATCATGTCCGAAACGGAGATCGGCCGCAGGGGTTCCTTTCTCTATGGCGGCATCCGCACTTTCCAGGATATTACGCAGCAAAGGTACGGCACAACGAGGCATCAGGCCGCCATTGAGCGGAGCAGCAGCATTGCAAACATACATGCGGGCATTCACTGTCTTCCAGACTCCTACTAATTCCTCATATTCAAAGATATCATAGAAAGACAAATCCAACTCAACATTCTGCATATCAGCGGCAATCCAATAAAGGCTGCGCATCATGGCGTCTTGATCCGTTATCGCTTCAGGCTTCACAAACAGGGAGGCCATCAGACGTTCGGGACGGACGTTCTTTTTTTCAAACTCTCTGAAGCTACGCCTCCACGGAGCCTTCTCAGAAGCAAATTTCTCACCTTCGGGGGATGTATAGGCGATATAATCCATATACCGATGGTAAGCTCTACGGTTTACTTGCAGGCCAGGATTCAGTTCTTTCAGGCGTTCGGTGAAATAACTCATACTCACGGCACAACGCAGGGAAGTGGATGAGCGGGCGTCAATGAAAGCGTCCCCCCGAAATACTTGCGGAAAGTTATGATACATCCGTTCGGCTATCTCACGGTGCTGGCGCTCGCCAAGTGGGGTGATACTTCCACTACATCCGCGGGCATCTTCCCAAACCTTATGCAGACGTTCGCGGACATCCACGCCAAGGGGGGTCAGTTCGGAACATTGATAAAGGGAATCAAAGACGCAGATAACTTCCGTATAACGCTCATCCGCCGTCATCCAGCGGGAACCGTGACGACCGTAGTGACTGATGTAGAAAGGCTCATAACCAGCAGGGGCAGGAGTATAGGTGGATGAAGGAACAGGATAAGCATAATAAATACTTCCTGTCTGCTCCGGAGTTAATGCAGACTGGGAACGAGCTGTGAAAGTACACAGCAAATACAAGATAAAAATTATGCTTTGTCTCATCTTCGTGACGAATTTAAGTTATTAATATGAATCAGTAGCTTGTAGCTTATCACTTTTATTTCTTTATTTTCAGATTACGAACATCCCTCTGCCCAATGCCTTCTGTTGCCTGATCGGGACGGATATCTCCCCAAGTAACGGTGCAATCATCTATCAGAATATCAGATGCCGTATCGATATAAAAACCATACGTCTTATCATGGATAAACCCTTCGCCCACACACGGACGTTTATCATAGATACCACCCTCATAAGCCGTACGCTTTTGCAATAGCAGGTCTACGTCTTCAAAGTAGATATGATTCACTTTGTCTTGTGTATCCCCACCTACAAAGATGCCGTTCTCGCTGGTGCATTTGATATTTGTGAAGTAAATACGGCTCACCTCTCCGCAACGTCCTTCGGTAGCTCCCTTCGGGAAACGCCAGCCGGCATCTTTATGATTGCCTACGGCACGCGGATAGGAAGTCACGTAAATAGGTTCCGCCTTTCCCCACCAGACATCGGAGAAGAACATGCAATCCACAATCATATTAGAGAAAATCACATTGGTAACCGTTCCTTCATCCCGGTTCTGAATACCGATGCCACGGTTACTGTTCTTGATGATACAGTTATTGAACAGTACATTATTAATCTTATCCATATTTTCCGAACCGATCTTGATGGCACAGGAACGGGAAACCATAGTACAGTTGGTTACAACTATGTCTTCGCACGAACCGTATTCTTCAAACTCACGACGATTCTTCAGACAGATGCAGTCATCACCCGATTCGATATGGCAATTGGCTATACGTACATTCTTGGAATGGTCTACATCGATGCCGTCACCGTTGCGTATCTTCAAGTTATTCAGGATAGAGATGCCATCGATGGAGACATCGTTGCAACCGATGAGATGAACCGTCCAATAGGCACTGTTGCGGATTGTCACATCACGGATCACTGTTTTCTCTATATTGATAAGCGTCAGTACATGCGGACGGGGATCAAAGTCGGTCACCGGTTTCAGTTCATAAGAGTCTTCCAGTTCCTTACCCATAAAGGAGACACCGTTTCCATCTATGGCTCCTGTTCCGGTGATAGATACCTCTTTCAGATCTTGACCATGAATCCACATCATGCCTTCACCACGATTATCACGGAAAGCGCTCAGTGTATAGGCAGCCTCATCAGGATTGGCAAGCAGACAGGAATTAGGTTCCAGATGCAATTCCACAAATGAAGCCAGATGGAAAGGGCTGCACATGAAAGTACGCCCTGCCGGAACCAGTACCATTCCGCCACCCGACTTGGAACACTGATCGATAGCAGCTTGTATGGCCGCGGCATCATCGGTGACACCATCACCTTTGGCTCCGTAGTCCATAATGTTATAAATAGTCCCTCCGGTCTTCGGAGTGCCGCATGCCCCTAACAGCAAGATGCTGCACAGGACAAACAAAAATGCTTTTGCTCTCATATAAGTTATCTTTCTTAAAATTAGTAAGCTACGGGCTACAAGCTGCAAGTTACGAGCTACAAGCTACGAGTGCTGCGCTATATAGTCCTATAAGCTATCAACTATTATTTTACACTAACATACCGGAAGGCACTTGTAGCTCGTAGCATGTAGCTCATCACTCAATCACCGTCGGCGGACAGTCTTCCGCTGCCGTTCCCCACTCCTTATTCGGTTTATCCCCCATCACAAACTCCATCACACCACCGTTCACTATATCTTGATGGGTAATGTAGTTTCGCGTATAAGGTTTTCCGTTCAGCGTTGCCGACTGAATATAGATATTCCTCTGCGATGCGTTACGGGCTTTCACTGTGAACTTCTTTCCACTCTCAAGATTCAGCGTGAAGCTGGGGAATGAGGGGCTGGCAAGTATATAATACGGAGTACCGGGACACACCGGATAGAATCCCATAGCGGCAAACATGTACCAGGCCGACATCTGTCCGGCATCGTCATTGCCGGAAAGTCCACCCGGTTCATTCAGATATTCCGTTTCCATAACGTGGCGGACAGCACTCTGAGTCTTCCAGGGTTCACCTGCATAATTGAACATATAAGCAACCTGATGACAAGGCTCGTTTCCATGCCAGTAACGTTGTTCACTGAACATGGAATCCAACTTGGCTACATACTTATCTTTCCCTCCCATACTTGCCATCAGCCCGTATGGATCTTGCGGCACGTACCAGGTATAGTGACAGGGAGCACCTTCAGTAATAAAACGGGCAAAATTAAAAGCATTGGCATCATTCAGAAAAGTACCATCGGCATGGCGCCCCTGGGCATATCCCGTACGGGGATCTATCACATTGCGATAATTGGCAGCACGCCGTATCAATGCCTGGTAATCATCCGTCTTACCCAAAGCTTTTGCCATCTGTGCAAGGGCAAAGTCATCATAAGCATATTCCAAGGTACGTGATACCTGTTCCTTTGTATGAAAAGCATCAGGTACACCGTCTTCAAGAGGAATATATCCGTACTCCAGATAAGAGGTCAGAGCTCGACGCCCCATACCATTTTTATATTCATCAAGGTTAGAAGGAGTTTCAAAGGCATTCTTACGCATTCCTTCATAAGCCTTGTCCACATCGAAATTACGAATCCCCTTACAGTATGCATCGCTGATGGCGGAGATACAATGATCGCCTATCATAGCGGCAGTATAGCTATTCCAACAAGGAAAGATGGGCAACCAACCACCTTGTTCATATTTATGCACCAAAGATTGCATCATATCTCCCCCCTTTGTCGGAAAAAGCAGATTGATCATCGGATGCAGGGCACGGTAGGTATCCCACATACTATAATCCTCATAATACGTTTCTCCTTCAGGAAGTTGGCATATCGGAGTGCCATTCGCAAAAGAGGGATAACGGCCATCTATATCATTGAATGTATGCGGCAGAAAAGAAGCACGATAGAAAGCACCGTAAAACATTTCCTTGTCTGCAAGTCGTTCGGTCTCTACATCAATAGCAGAGAGATGTTTCTCCCACATCTGTCTTAGCTCTGTGCAAGTCTGTCCAAAGTCCCAATGAGGGATTTCAGCTTTCAGGTTCTTCAAAGCACCATCCCGGTCGGTAAAAGAGGAGGCAGCTTTCACCAATACCTCTTCACCTTCGGTCACATCAAACTCCACATAGGCACCTATCTGCGCCGCATCTCCTATCTGAATGACGCCGGGAGACAAAGAATCTCCCCTGAACACACCGTAATCCGTCAGCTTCTTTTGGAACTGAATGATAAAATATCCGCTATACCCTGCCGATTTTCCCCAACCCTGATAAATGCGGTGAACAGGATTATATCCGTAAATCTGATTGTTAAGGGTGTCGATGCAGATATATCCCTGACCTTCATCACTGTTAGGGTTTACCACCAGATAACCTTTTCCCGCTTTGCTGTATGTGAAACGGAAAATTGCGGAACGCGAACGCCCCGTCATTTCGGCATAGATATTCTCATCCGGCAGGGAAACCGTATAATAAGCCGGTGTTGCCGTTTCTTTCTCATGGGAGAAACGGGTGGAACGTGCTTCCGGCTGGCAACGCAATTTACCGAAGAGCGGCATCAACGTCATAGAACCGTAGTCCTGCGTACATCCGCCCACAATCCAGTGGGAGTTACGAAAGCCTTGCAACAGAGTATCTGCGTAATAATAGGGTGCTATGCATTTCTCCTCCGTGTCCCGCGTCTGCGCAGTCCAGAAGTTCATTCCGTTGGGTTCGAGTACCGCCGGGAGGGTTTGCCCGTATTCTTCCGTATCCCTGCCAAACAACCCCGCTGTATGGGTCGCACTGGGGGCGGTACCTACACGAGTATCGATATAAGATAATCGCGACTCGTCAACAGTCCCACAACGACTGGTACACGAAGTAGTACCCGGCAGCAACACAGTTGCCAGTAACAGAGAATAGCATGTATAGATTGTTCGTCTCATCATTATTATATTTTTATATAGATTTTCTTTTTATACAATGGATAGCCGCACGCTCCCATCAGCAATGTAAAGGCAAGGGCGTAAACGGCAGATGCCAGATAAGGATCGGTTATCAGAAAATGTACCCCTTCGTAAATCACCGGCTTACTTCCGGTGGCACCAATGACAATAGCCGCTACCTCGCTGAGTACGTAGAGAAACAAAGGGTTAACACCGAATATTTCAAAGAAACGACACCAGTTCTTCTTTTCCTTCATATCAATGAAATAAATCAGCACAGACTGAAGCATGGCTGCCAATCCACATGTTACTAACACAAATGTAGGCGACCAGATACGCTTATTCAACGGTAGGGCTTCTGTCAGCACAAAACCGCATGCCATCAGAATAAAACCTGCAACAAACAATTTCAGTGTTTTCTGTTCCAAAGCTTCCTTAGCCAGAATGATTTTCCCACAACAGAAGCCGATCAATGTATGAGCGATAGCAGAAAGGGTACTAGTAAGTCCTTCCGGATCTATCGGGCTTTTATGATAAAGGTGGTCTGCACCTAATATATTCCGGTCTATGATAGCCAGAAGGTTTGTATCATCCGGTGCATATCCGTTGCCTATACAAAGCAATACGGCATATCCAGCGATAAGGCAACCAATGATCCAGCCAATATATTTATGATTGACATACAAGGCTACAAAGGAAACTACACAATAGCACAAGGCTATACGCGGCAGCACTCCCGTAAGCCGAAGATGGGCAAAAGGAAAGAAATCTCCATCACAAATAAAGTGAAACCAGTGAATAGCCCAGCCAATGCATAAAATGACAAGAGTACGTTTCAGTATCTTACGGACCACTGAACCAGATGCTTGAAAATGGAACTTGCCCAAAGCAATATAAGTGGAAATTCCCATGATGAACAAAAAGAACGGAAAGACCAGATCACAAAGAGTCAGCCCATTCCATGCAGAATGTTGCAAAGAATCATAAGATAACTTCCCACCGGAATTATTGACGAGGATCATACCGACGACAGTAATTCCGCGCAGCACATCAAGAGACAAAAGTCGCTTCTTCTGTGGGGAAGTGGAAATTGGGGGGTGAGAGTTTTCCATATACTTTCTAAATATCAATATGCACAGTTGGTTGTATCTCAGTTATACTATCTCATTGCCTTCTCAAACACTTCTTTCGCCACATCCACACAGCTTCCTTCAGGAACCGAACTATACGGATTCTTTGCCAGTGTCCAGGGTTCTTCCATCGCATAATAATCCAGCTTAACTTCGGGTTTACCATCCAGTTGATCCTGAAGAGTTTGCCAATAGGCTGCCCAACGTTTATAATAGAAATCGCGCAGAATACCGTTCCATTCTTTATGTGCATAGTCACGCAGACCACCGTCATCAGCGCAAACACGATTGCCCCAAGTGGTTATCTGCACGCGGGCATTCCATTCGTACAGGTCTTTTTCTTCGGGAGTAGTCCCCAAATTGCGTGCCTGCTCTATCCAACGGCCTACACGGAATTCACTACGTGTACCCAGCAATTTATCCTGCAACAGCAATATATCCAGGAATTTCCGGGAGTCACGGGCAAAACTGCGTTTATCAAAGCTTTTGAAGTCAGCAATGGTCCGGTTATAAACAATACGTCCTTTATCGGAAAGAGACTGTCGTACGATGTCTACCAGGTCATATTCAAAGTTATTATTACCACGATATTTATCGGCTACTTCCACCATCAGCCGTGCTGCTTCTTCCGTAACGGTAGGATCATAATAGTTCTTCATCTTCGACCAGCTCGATGCCTGGAAGTTATTCAGCGAAGGACGTCCGCAGAAAATAGACTCATGAGGGCCTTGTTGGTTATTTCCGAAAGGACAGTTATAAATGGTATTGGCAAGCAAAGTCCATGCCTTTTCTATCTTCTCGTCTCTTACACCATAACGGGCAAAGAGATAATCTTTCAGCCATTCTTCTTTCGTGAATTTCTCCGGTCGCCAGGGAAGTTCGCACATCAGTTCAAACATCATGGGGTTATTCTCTGCACCTTCCATGGTCAGACCTATTCCTTTCAGGTGAACAGCTAACGGATTATTCTTAGTCAGGTAGAAATTATCGAGTAACTGGTCCATACGACCGTGAAGTCCCACATTGCCACCGAAATTGAGCAACATACAGAACAGCCAATTGTGCTGTTCATACCCCTTGTCACGCTTCCAGATGGAAGGGATTCCCCACATAGGACGACATTCACTGAACAGGTCCAGTATCAGCAGATCTCCATTCTGCATATTCTTTATCATCTCGGGACGAGGATTCTCTGTCCAGCCCTGCACTACCCAGGTGGCTTTCGGATTCACTTTTTTCATAGCCGCCATAATAGCTTTCCCGGCCGCATCGAAATCTACTGAAGCGGCATTCTCAGCTTCATGAAAAGGGTCCATAGAATAATAATCGACCTTGCCGAAAAGCTTCTCCTGTTCCTGATAATATAAATCGGCAATCTCGGCAAAGCGGACATCGGTAGGTTGCAGGAAAGCAGGACGGGTAAAGCCGTTCCATAAATCAGACTTGGTCAGGTTCAGTCCCAACTTCTCATCAGCATCGTGGGGAACCATACCTGAATATCCCGGAAATACAGGTTTAATGCCATATTCGCGCATACGCTTCAAAATTTTCTTCTGCAAAGCTTCCTGCTGTACATACCAGGAATCCGGATTAGGTCCGCCCCATCCTTCCAGATTATTCATTGCCCACCAAGCAAGAAAAGCAGGGCCGGCAATGAATCGGTTAATTTCATCTTTAGAATATCCCAGTTTTTGAAGCATATTGAACCAGATACATTCCTGGCCTACGGCTGCCAAAGGGAGATTGATACCATGTAGAGCCATCCAGTCTATTTCTTTCTCCCAGCGTTCCCAATCCCAAAAGGCCATGGTGTAGGAATAGGTACAATAGTTGAAATCGTAACGGAGTGAGAGGGATGTTTCGTGACGCTCTTTTCGGGGGACAGGAGGAAGTACCTGCGGCAATTTCGCCTGCATACCATTCCATGACAGTTGGATACCGGCATAATATTTCAGATACCAGTTGATACCTGTCGCTATATTCACATAGTTATTACCCCGGACTACGACTTTAGTTCCTTTCTGGTCCAGTTCGAAAAAATCATCCGCACCTTTCTTGAATTCGATAACAAATTTCTTCGATGCTCCCTTATCAATTCTTTCGAGCAAACCGTTTATAGGGTTGGCTGATAACTGAACGGATAAGCCTACTATTAACAAAATGAGTAAACAGAGTTTGGTTTTCATGGTATTCATTCTTCTGGGTGATGTGCAAAAGTAAGCGTTTATTTTTTTATGTAAGGAGAAAATAGAAAAGTTTGGGACGAATATAGTAAAGAATGACACACCTTCTTACCCCTTCTTCCCCAACTTCGAGCTCGGCAAATATCCGAAGAACTCTTTGAAACACTTCGTAAAATATTTAGGATCGTTGAATCCTACAGCATAGGCTATTTCGGAAACATTCACATCTCCCGATCCTTCCTGTATCATCCGTTGCGCCACGTTCAGACGGTAGTTCTTCATAAACTGTCCGATGGGCTGTCCCGTCAGGTCCTGCATTTTCTTGTTGACCAATGTCTTGCTGTAGCCCATGTCGCGTACAAAGCGTTCCAGGTTATATTCCGCATCGGCATAGTGTTCCTTCATCAGGTTGACCGCATTCGTAATGAATGTCTTGTCTCGCGATTCTTCCTTTACATGCAGCTCTTCCACATTACTGCTGGATGAGAACATCTTCTTATATTTCCTTCGCAGACTCAGTATATTACGGATACGAAGCCGGAGCACTTCTTCATCAAAAGGTTTGCAAAGATACTCGTCCACACCTATTTCAAAGCTTCTTTTCTCTTGTACGTCCGAGCGAAGCGCCGTAAGCATTAGGAAAGGAATGTGCGAAGTCGCCAGATTCTCCTTGATACGGCGGGACAACTCCATACCATCCATCACAGGCATCATCAAATCACTGACTATTAAGTCGACGGTATGTTTCTGAACGATTTCAAGGGCCTCCTGCCCGTCACCTGCCTCAAACAAACGATAATCCCCCACAAGCAGTGTGCGGATATACGAACGCATATCTTTATTATCTTCCACAATCAGGATAGTCTCTTTCTTCTGGGTATCCTCCGGTTGCAAAGTATCCGGTAGATATACACTATCAGGCTGTACCCACTCCCCATTCGTCTCTACCCGTTCTCCGGGAATCAGCGGCATCAACATACGGAATGAAGCCCCCTGCCTGTGATTATTGCGGGCAAAGATTTCTCCGCCATGCAAATATACAATCCGCTTGCACAGGAAAAGACCGATGCCTGTGCCGCTCTGCCCGTAAACCGGATATTTGGTACTCTTCTTAGACTGGTAAAAGCGGTCGAAAATCTTTTCCAGATCTTCTACCACAAGGCCATGTCCCGTATCGCATACATTCATATAGAATAGTTTCTCCCCGTTCTTTCCTTTAACAGATGCCACAAATATGTCAATACGACCGCTATCCGGTGTAAACTTAATAGCATTCGAAACCAGATTCACCAACACCTTGCGCATATATCCTGTATCGATCATCAGAAAGGGATTCTCCAAACGGAAATAAGTACATATGTCGATATGCCTTTCCTTGGCAAAGACTCTGAAAGGTATCAGCAACTCAGACAAAAACTCGATAAAATTCGAGGAATGCTTATCCAGCACCACCTTGTCTATGTCCAGTTTCCGGAAGTCCATCAGTTCATTGACCAAGGAAAGCAAATACCGTGAATTTCGCTCGGCTATCTGCAACTGTGCCTTTACAGCCTCATCCTGCGTCTCCTTTAAAGCATGTTCAATGGGGCCATGAATCAGTGTAACCGGAGTACGGAATTCATGAGTGATGTTCGTAAAGAAAGCAATCTTCTCTTCCGTAATCTCTTTTACGTGTTGAGCCATGGTTTCCAACTGTTTGTTCTGGACAGCCAGTTCCTGCGTGCGCAGTTCCACTTCTTTTTCCAATCGCGCTTTCTGTTCACGATAACTCCGCATCTTCCGCTTATAGAATAAATAAATAGCAAGGCAAATAACTACGACAAGAAGCAGATAGAATCCAATGGATTTATAAAAATAAGGAGTGATCCCCACTTCTATGTCAATTATTTCATCCGACCAACGCCCCAACTCATCCGTCGCACGCACTTGCAGGGTGTAGTTCCCCGGCGGGACAGCTGCATATCTTGCCATACAATCACCCGGTTGAGTTTCATTCCACTCTTCCTCGTATCCCTCCAGACGATAGGCAAAACGAATACGGCTGCTGTTTCCATAATTCTGTGTGGTAAATCCTACGGAGAAACGATTCTCCCTTTCATGTAGGAAAATACCGGAGGCAAGGGTGATATCCTTTTGCAGATAATCACCACTGGAAGGATAGATAATATTTCCTCCAATCGCCAGTGAAGAGAGTTTCACATGCGAATCCGCAGACGGCGAAGTTTCATTATCAGAATGAATAATGACCAGTCCGTCTATAGTAGCCATATAGATAAAGTCGTGCTTTGACGAATAATGGATGCCATTCCAGTAGAACTGAGTAGCAGGCAGGCCATCAGCCTGCGTGTAGTTACTGAATGTCATCGACTGGATATTCAGACGGGACACTCCATCATTCGTAGTCAACCACAAGTTTCCCTTCCCGTCTTCAGCCATACCGATAATTGTATTATTAGGCAACCCGTGACGTGTGGTATAGTTTTTAAAGACAAAATGATTATTCTTGTCACTCGTCAACTGATACAGTCCGCTTCCATTGCCACCCAGCCAGATAGTACCATTCTTGTCTTCCAAAATGCTATTAATCTTTTCCAGTTGTGTTGACTGTGGATTATCCAGTTTATACCGAAGATATTTATAATCAAAGCGCTTGTTCGACTTAGCAAAAGAAGCAAGGTCTACAATGAAGACACCTTGCGTGGTTCCTACCCACAAACGTTTATTTCTATCAATCAACAGGGCGTGAACCGCTTCGAACTCATTATCCGACTGATCGAATAACACACGGATGAAAGTATCTTTCCGCTTATCGTAGAAATGCACTCCACGTGTAGAGCCGAACCATATTCCGTGATTGATCACATCTTCACAGGCACTATTAATAAAGTCACCTTCCAATTCGGGAATATTCTCACGGGTATAGCGCTTAAAGGTACGGTTATTGGGAATATTCAGGTTCAGTTCGTTAATGCCCACACCCCAGGTATATGCCCACAAACGATTATCGGAGTCAATCAGCAGTCCGGTAATAGTGTTATTACTGATGGAAGTAATATCGTTAGGAGAAAAAAGATGATGGGCACAAGTCTTTTCTTCCTGATTCCATTTCATCAGTCCACGTTCTACTAATCCAATCCAAAGATTGCCGTCTTTATCTTCACCTACAGCATTAACAGGTGTAGGAGTATCTGTTTCTGTGACAGAAATGTCGCATGTCCATAATTCTGTTTGCAAACGCTTCGGGGAAAGCAGGTTAATGCCTCCGGTTTCAGTACCCAGCCAGATGGTCTCTCCATCGGTGAACAGGCAGTTGATGGCATTACAGTTAATGGTTACTCCACCCCGGTCACTGGTCTGACGGATGAATGAAAAAGTATCCGTATCTTTGTTATACACATTCAGTCCATTCAGGGTAGATACGATCAGGTGTCCCCGTTCCGTCTGTTTGATATCCGTTATATAGGCTTGGCTCAACATTCCGGGACGATGAGTGGAATAGCGATACCTCTTCAGACTTCGTTCGGCATGATTATATCTGAATAGACCACGGTTAGAGCCAATCCACAAAGCATCCCCATCCGCCTGCATACAGGAAATCCGCCAATCTTCACTGAAAGAAACCAAACTATCGGACAAGATATCTGCCTTTAAGAGATGATCCGGTCGCTTCTCAACACGATATACCTGGTTGTCAATACCTGCACAAACTGTCCAGCCTATATCAAGAATGGCATGTACGGGAGATTCGCATTCGCTCTTCAGACGATACCAGGTCTTTATATCTCCCTGATCGTCCAAATCAATACACCACAGTTCTTTATTGCCGGAAATCCATAAATCTCCCTGTCTGTCTTTATAAATGGTACTAACGTTTTCATTCAATAACTTTTGCAGCGGACTATCCGGTGGAACAGGGAGTTTTACCAAAGCATAAGTATCCAGGTCGAGGATATCTATCCCACCTTCGGATGCAATCCACAATCGCCGGAAGTTATCTTCACAAATCTTATGGACAAAGTCATTCTTTAAGCGTATCGGTTCCGTTTGTGTACCATAATTCAGGAACTGATAACCATCATATCTGCCTATACCATAATGTGTGGCAACCCAGACGTACCCTCCGGAATCTTTAAAGATATCACTTACAAAGCTATAAGGCAGCCCTGCATTTTCAGTGATAAACTTAAAGTTGTACTGGCTGAAAAAACGATCCGCACTTTTCGGAAAAAGCGCCAAAACATGTATCAGACAGATGAGAAAAAGGAAAATACGTTGTTTCATTTCTTTTCGATTCGGATACGCGCGTCTACTGCAATCACATATTTTTCCGTTGCCAGTAGTGGGTTGATATCCATTTCCTTGATCTCCGTTGCAAAACGCAACAAAGTAGAAAGGCGTACGATAATCTCGGCGAATTTATCTTCATTCACCCCCTTTTGTCCGCGTGTTCCCTTGATAATTTTGTAAGCACGAAGGGAATGAATCATGGAGTAAGCCTCTTCATACGAAAGCGGTGCCAGACCGGAAGAAACGTCCTTAAGCACTTCCACAAAGATACCACCCAAACCACACAGCACTACATGCCCGAATTTCTCTTCATACTTGGCGCCTACGAAAAGTTCCGTACCCGTCAGCATCGGTTGTATCAGGATACCTGTCACTTCGGGAATCTGCATCATACGTTCAAATTCAAACGCCAGATGCTCTTCTCCCTTGATGTTAAGCACCACACCGCCTACGTCGGATTTATGAACAGGTCCCACCACCTTTGCCACTACAGGGAAACCTGTGCGACGAACAAAAGCCAGCACCTCGTCTTTATTGGCCGACACAAATTCCTCAACTATGGGAATGCCGGCAGCATGCAGCAATGCCTGTACATAATGGGGCTGAATATATCCATCTTCGGGGATAGAGTCTATAATACGACGAATACGCGGCACATCCACACCAAAGAGTTCGATCTCATTGGCGGCAGGCCGGGAAGCATTCATAATGCGAGACAATGCGGTACCCAATGTCACTTCGTCAGCAAAATTCACATGGCCTTTAGCAAGGAAAGCGGCAACTTCCGCTCCGGCAGTATTGATGGAGGGAAGAATGGGAAAGATCGGTTTACTGCATGTCTGCATCTTCTCGTGCAACACGTCATACATCTCGAACATGGTAACCAGTCCCGGTGTCCCGAAGATAGCCAGAACAGCATCAATATTATCGAATTTCTCTTCACAATATTCCAGGCAAAGACGCAAATGGTCGGGAGTTCCCGTAGCCAGGATATCAATCGGATTTCCTACAGCTACACCGGGGAAGAGTTTACTTTTCAATTCGTCCACAACCGGGCCTTCCAGCTTGGGCACATTCAGTCCGCCTTTACTCAGCGCATCAGTCAGCATAACGCCCGGACCTCCGGCATGGGTAATGATGGCAAAATTCTTTCCTTTTAGTTCCGGCAGGGTGAAAATACAACCTACTGTCGTCAGTTCCTCGCGCGAATAGCAACGTACAATACCTGCCTTACGGAACAAAGCTTCCACTGCCGAGTCCGAACTGGCAATGGCACCTGTATGCGAAGATGCCGCACGACTACCACTTTCACTGCTACCTGCCTTGATAGCAGCAATCTTACAGCCTTTCTTTATCAGAGAGGATGCATGGAACAACAGACGGTCCGGGTCACCGATACTTTCAATATAGAGCAGTTTTATTTTAGAATCTTTATCTGCCTGGAAATTCTCGTCCATATATTGCAGCACATCTTCCACACCTATCTGCTTGGCATTCCCCACAGACCAGACAGAATTGAACTGCAAACCTTTTGTTACGGCACTTTCCAAAATGAAAACGGCAGTCGCACCGGAGCTGGATATCAAATCGACTCCTTGAGGATGCAATTGCGGAATGGGTTGACTGAACACACTATGATGCCAGGTATTCATCAGTCCGATGCAGTTCGGCCCTATCAGGGAAGCACCGTACTTATTTACCGTTTCCAAAATACGGTCTTCCAGCAGAGCGCCCTCATGTGTCTCTTCACCGAATCCGGCGGAGAGAATGATAAACGCCCGTACCTGCTTCTCAGCTGCAAGCACTTCCACGGCATCAGGACACATCTGTGCGGGAATAGCGAGTATCGCAAGTTCCGTATCGGGAATGTCCTTCACATCAGCATAAGCTGTTACACCTTGTACTTCTGTCTCTTTCGGATTCACGGCACGAAGTTCACCGGTATAACCACCATTAATAAGGTTACGCAGGATAGCGCCTCCCGGCTTGTGCACATTATTGGATGCTCCCACCACTACAATACTGGCAGGACGAAGCAATTGGTTTGTTATCATAGTCTGTTCACTTTAAGTTCAGGATACAATGTGACAAATATACGTCTTTTATGCAATCCTGCAATCGGAAAAGAAAAGAAAAATAGAAGTGTAATCGGGAAAGGGGGGGCAAGTAAGCAGTCTTTTTGAATGGCAGAACAAGAGATATTGCAACAATTCAAAATAATTGTCAGTATTCCGTATAAAGATTTCATATATTTGAAGCCTCATTCTAAAAATGGAGACATAACGAAACAGAATTATGGACATCAGAGACAGAATACAACAACTATTAACCGCCATCAACCAAGGGGTTTATGAAAAGGATACGGAATTAGGCTTATCATTATTGGCTGCACTGGCAGGCGAAAGTGTTCTTTTGCTGGGGCCTCCGGGGGTTGCCAAATCCATGGTGGCACGCCGACTGAAGGCTGCCTTCAAGGGAGCAAAGGCTTTCGAATATCTGATGTCACGTTTTTCTACTCCCGACGAGATATTCGGCCCTATCAGTATCAACCGGCTCAAGGAATTCGATAAATACGAACGTGCCATTGAAGGATATCTCCCTACGGCAAGTGTAGTATTCCTGGATGAGATATGGAAAGCAGGGCCTGCCATACAGAATTCATTACTCACCGCCATCAATGAGAAAATTTACCGGAACGGAGACAGAGAAATCAAACTACCGCTTAAACTTCTGATTGCCGCCAGTAACGAGTTGCCCGCGCACGGCGAAGGACTCGAAGCATTGTGGGACCGATTTCTGTTACGCATCATCTGCACCTGTGTGAAAGATGAAGCAACCTTCTACAACATGCTGCTCGATGATAATGATAAAGAAATAAGCATACCCGCAGATCTGCAAATCAGTGAAGAAGAATATGCAGACTGGCGCAAAAAGATAAACCAAGTTTCACTATCTACCGAAATACTACATTATATTACGAATATCCGCCATCAATTGAAACGTCTTCCGCTGGATGATGAAGACACAGTTCGAAACGTATACATAAGTGACCGACGCTGGAAGAACATCGTGCAACTATTGAAAGCCTCAGCCTTCATCAACGGACGCACAGCCGTGAATTCGGCAGATTTGCCGCCTCTATACCATTGCCTATGGAACGAGATAGACGAGTGCGAGCCCATTCATCAATTAGTTCTCCGTGAACTGTTCACTTCCTGCCTTGAAAAAATGGAAGAAATCACCGAAGCGATTAAGAGTGATATACGAATCAGCCGGGTGCGCCAGGCGCTGGAAGATTTTAAAAACAATTGCTCGCCCAAGAATGACCTTGAAATTACGGATTACTTCTACTATCATGTAGCAGAACATGGCACAGGTCATACCTATATCTTCGCCGTAGACTATCTGGCACTGAAAGAGCAGAAGAGAGAGAATGCTCCGAGACAAGCCGTCATCTATCCCGATCCGTTGAATCCGGGACGCTCAATTATCCGTTGTTATCCGGGTGGAGCACCCTCAGGCGCAGTTCAACAACGGGTGAACCTGTACAGAGAGGGAACAGAATACCTGTTAATAGATGGTGTGCGATATCCGATGACGCAAAGGAAGAAAGGAGAAAAAATGACTAAAGCATCTCACCAGTCCGAACAAACTTCCCAAAACCTGTTCGACAAACTGCCCCAGATCACCTCCCGCAATTACCGGGATGAACTGAACCGGCTCTTTCAGCATCTTCTCACCCTTACCAACTCCTTATGCACGGACAATCTGTTCGTCAGCCCCGCTGACAAAGAGTTAATCACCCGTTACTCGGACGAAGTGCTGAAAAAACTGCGGAACGTAGAAATCGAAGAGGAAAAGTTACAATTCAACTTGCGGCAATATGGCAGGGCTGAGCAAAAGGAAGTATGATATCCAGTTCTATGTAAAGGTAGTCGAGAAGTTCGTACAAACGGGAGAATGTGCCAAGACGCTATACGGTGAAACGGAAGATTCCCTGCTTCTCTATCTGCTGGCCATCATGAACGATCCGTCCATCAGGGTTCTGGTGCTGGGCGATGAGGTCCGTGCACGCATATTCTACGATATCACCACGCAATTTGTCTGGCAGTTTCTGGAACAAGAGAAATTTCAGATGCAAAGAGCACAATCCGAACTTGGAGAAATGGAAAGTGCCCTGAACTGGATTAAAGAAAAACGGGATGGATGGCAGGCCCTACTGAGAAAAATCAAAGATGACTATAAAGAGAATGCTTTCGATGAACCATTCTACGAACATATGTTCGGGGACAAAGACAAGCAACATGATTCCACCGTTTGGGAGAAGATGCTGAAAGACTGGGAAGATTCTTTTCAGCAGAAGCAGCAGGAACAGAAAGAGAAAAATCTGGATGCCAAGAAAGACTTTCTGGAAAAGAAACTGAAAACCAGCCTAAACAAGATACCGGAATACCTGGAAGAACACCAAGTGGACAAGGAGGAATTCTATCAGGCATGGAGCATGATGAACGGATTGTGGAATACCATCGATTTTGAGAATATCCGGAAGATTGTAAAACTGCAAAAGGAATACCCCGAACTGCTGAAGGTAGCCAACCGTATGGGAAGAATAGCCGACGATGAAGGCAGCAAACAGGTATATGTAACGGAAGGCAGTGTCTACAAACTGGCTCATTCCCAAAAGAGCGATATTTTGGGTGTCACCATCGGTAACGACCTGAACACCCTGCTTCCTTCGGAATTGCTATATTATGCAGACAGCGAACTGCAAGATGTCTTCATGCTGAAATACTTCACGCAGAAGCTACAAACCTTCCGTTATAAATCGGAAATCATGCAGCCTTCCAGACGTCTGGAAGCAAAACCGGCAGTTCTGAAAGGGCCTATGATCGTATGCCTCGACACGTCGGGCAGCATGACGGGGAAACCGGAGCGAATGGCCAATTCCTTGCTGATAAAACTGATTGAAATAGCTGAACTTCAAAGCAGAGAATGTTTCCTCATCACATTCTCCGTATCCACCAAAACCATTGACATACGCCGCGACCGGCTGAAACTGATGGAATTCTTCAGCCACCCCTTCACCGGTGATACGGATGCCACCCAAATGTTGAAAGACACTTTCAGAATGCTCGACGAGAACCGCTATATGAATGCGGATGTCTTACTTATCAGCGATTACCGCATCCCCAAATGCAAACCTGAGCTATTAAAACAAATGAGCGTACACCGGGAAAAGGGTACTCTCTTCTATGGTCTACAGATTGGCATTGCTCCGAATGAATGGACAGAGCATTTCGATCACATCTACAGGATAGAGTATCATGTAGATCGCAAATATTAAAGCCAATCTATCAGTTCCGCAATAGCCATATTCCCATAAAACGGTCATAAACCATATATCCGCCGGTCGATTTATAGACGAGTTCTTTCTCTACCAACGACTTCAAAGCGGCATTGACACTGCTCGGAGTTTTCAGCCCATGCCCCAAAATGAACTCTCCACTGTTGGGTGCCGTCACTTTTCCTTCATGCGCAATGGCTTTCATCAGTGCCAACTGATTGTCCGTCAACATAATAATCAGGTTCTGATAGACAGGTGTATTCTCTTCAAGAAGCCCCATCAGCACTTGCTCTGCCTGAGTGATATCTACAACTGACTCATTTCGCTCATACAACCGATTCAACATTGCCTGCATATACCAGGTATGTCCCTCAAAACGGGTATATATCCAATGAAATACAGATTTGTCCAACTCTTGCCCCCGCAACTCAAAAAAGTTCCTTGCAAACCGATAATAAGATTCTTCACCAATCTCACGCAGCACCATCAATTGCGTACTCTGATAGAAAGGACGCTTGGCGGAAACAAACATTTCCTGCATCAAATGCTGACTGCTACCTGCAAAGATGAAACGGACATTCGGGATAAACTGGATATAAGAGCGAAGCAAAGCCTCTGTACCTTCTTCAGGATAAGAAGTGATCTGCTGAAACTCATCAATAGCCAGATAGCAATTCCTGCCGGAAGCAGCCATATAGTCAAAGATTTCCTTCAATGTCTGTTCAGACTTGTCGACAACAAAGTCTAAGGTTACTGTAGGAACTCCCGTCAACTCATCTGCACTAATCACCGGTCGGCAAGAGCGAAAAAAAGAAGTCAGCTTATGCAAAGCACTTTCGCTGAGCGTATCAAGCTGCCCTAGTACGGTTTTTGCCAGCAGGCGAACGAAAGAAGCTAAATCGCGCGTTGCAAAAATATCCATATAGAAACTGACAACTTCCGGTTTCTCCTCTTGCAGGGTATAGAAGACATTTTTTATCAATCCCGTCTTACCCATACGCCGAGGCGCTATCAATGTCAGATTCCGTTCATTCTCCAAAGCCGACAACATCTGTTGTGTTTCAGCTTCACGGTCACAAAAATAACGAGGGTTCGCATAACCATACACTAAAAAAGGATTCCGGGGTTGCATCTTCTGAGGTTTCATAAGCGACATTACATATTTTACGTTACACTTTTTATGTAACACAAAATACGGAATAAATATCGGATAAAGCAAATAGATGCGAATATTTAACCTGCATCATTAAAGCCAGTCCATCAGTTCCACCAGACTTTTCATCTGTTTCAATCTGGGATGAGCGAATGTATCCACCACCTCATGCTGCCACATCACCTCAAAAGGAATGTGTACCCCATATCCTCCAATAGCCAGTACCGGTTGAATATCGGATTTCAAGGAATTACCAATCATCATGAATTCTTCCGGAACGACCTGAAGGATTTGTAGCAGGCGGGTATATTCTTTCTCCGTCTTATCAGACATTATTTCAATATGATCAAAATAAGAGGTCAACCCGGAGCGGTGCAATTTACGTTCCTGATCCAACAAGTCACCTTTCGTAGCCACTACCAGACGATAACGGCCTTGTTCCTTCAGAGCTTTCAAGGTCTCTTCCACACCGGACAGCAACTCAATCGGCATCTGAAGTAGAGATTTACCTAAAAGAATAATCTGTTGTATCTTATCTGCTGACACCTTCCGTTCACTCACCCGCAAAGCAGTCTCAACCATTGAAATAGTGAACGCTTTGGCACCATAGCCCAAACATCCCAGATTTTCCATTTCTGTTTTAAACAGTTCTACCGAAATCTCCTTTGCGTTACCATATTCACTTAATAGCTCCGTATACTTTTGTTCCACCTCCTGAAAAAAAGGTTCATTGCTCCAAAGAGTATCGTCTGCATCGAAAGCAATGACTTTAATAGTATGTTTCATTTCCTGAGTCTCCATCCGGTTCATTACATATTTTACATTACATCATTTATGCAATGCAAAGTTCCAAAGAAATTACAGATAAAGCAAAGGAGTACGGACTTTTAACGTCTTTATACTCTGAAATAAGAACAGATCAAAAGACTATCCAGCATAACCTGAGCCGTACTTGCTCCGTACCAACTCCGTAGTTTCTCCATATAGAGGTACCTCTGACCGAAGAAGGTACGGAGCAGGTACGGCCCAGATACGGTTCGAGTACGATTCGGATATGACTCACATCGAGTTTACACAAGACTTATATATATTTTAAAATATAGTTACATTATCATAAAGAAGTTTTATTATCCTGTTTTTTATAAAAAGCTACCTATTTTTGTATGTATTAAAGCATTAACAACAAAAACAAACGAATACATGAAACTAATCAAGCAATCACTTATCATTACCTTTTCACTATCGCGACTCCACTCATGTGAGCGTATATAAAACTCAAACTATGGAACACAGAATTAAAGAACTGGACTATCTGAAAAGCATCTTTATCCTCCTAATGATCGTTTTCCATCTGGTATACATTGGCGATAAGTATCCTTATATAAAGCAAATCGTATATACATTCCATATGTCCGCTTTCTTAATCATATCCGGTTATCTAGATAATGTTCAGAAAGACATCAGAAGTTTTGTAAGGAAACTATTCTGGATTTTTGTTCCATACATGTGCATGGAGGCAGGCTACGTAATTATGTCACATATCTTACCGGTCAGGGAAAGTATACCAGAAGTTACTCCAATTATATTATTACACAAGATATTTATAAAACCATTAGGTCCCTACTGGTATCTTCACACCTTGATTATTTGCAGTCTCCTACATTATCTGGCCTTCCGTTATACTCACATGAAAACAATATCACAGTTGATATTGCTTGGCCTTGGTTTATTTGCTACCGCATACTGGGGTGGACTCATAGTATTTGCCAATGCCATTTATTTCCTTGCAGGAATCATTATCAAACAAAGTAAATTACCATTCACTCAAATCTTTCAGCCCTCTTTTTTAGCCCTTATTCCTATTATGTTACTATGCTACTTCCCTAACAATCTGGACAGAGGTACATTAGCAGGCATTGCAATTACTTATCTGGTCATCATTATATCATTATATGCGCACAACTATCTGCCTAAAGATATCAAAGAATACTCTTATTTTATAGGCAGGAACACTCTTGTCATATTCCTGTTCTCCCCCATTTTTACAATTTTATGCAAGCTTTTCCTACCCTTCCTATTCTTTGATTCCACCGGAATGCTTTTCATGGTGATATCTGTCATTGTTACCATAAATGGATGCATAGCGATAGCATGGAGCATGGATAAACTGCACTTTTCCCGTTTCTTTTTTGGACAAGACAACATATTAAATTAACAGTCGCATAAACCCAATAGAATCTAAAAAACAAACTTAATATAAATATCATGCAAGAACGACAGAAAAACAGAAGATTGTATTTTGAGGAACTTTCCATAACAAGCAGGAAATATTACATCCCATATATATCAAAATACAAAAAGATTAAAAAGGGAATGAATATTTTAGAAATAGGGTGCGGAGATGGAGGTAATTTATTACCTTTCACCGAACTGGGATGCAACACGACAGGAGTCGACTTATCAGCAGGAAGAATAAAAGATGCCATCCTGTTTTTTGAAGAAAGACAAATAAAAGGGAATTTCATTGCCTCGGATATTTTCAAATTGAAAGGACTTGAACATAAATTCGACTTAATCATTTGTCACGATGTTATAGAACATATAAAGGACAAAGCGACATTCTTATCAAATCTTCCCAAATACATTAATCCTGAAGGGATTATCTTTATGTCATTTCCCGCGTGGCAAATGCCTTTTGGAGGACATCAGCAGATATGCAAAAGCAAAATAATTTCCCACTTCCCTTTCATTCATTTACTGCCAGCACCTATATATAAAGGCATTTTGAAGTTTGGCGGTGAGAGCACCGGTTGTATTGAAGAACTTCTCTCTATAAAGGAAACTAAAACCTCAATAGAGTTATTTGAAAAATTAGTGCATGAGAAACACATTACAATTATAGATAGGCAACTGTTCTTCATAAATCCTCATTATGAAATAAAATTCCGATTAAAACCCCGGAAACTGTATGCCATAATTGCCGGCATTCCATATCTGAGAAACTTCTTTACTACCTCATGCTTCTATACTCTAAAATGAAATTCTCCGTATTACTCATTCAAAGTAAACTGCCAGGCGCAACAGCAGCTATTATCGGTAATATCCGGATAGCAGCTAAGACATTCGCAAGTAATGCGTTCATCTATTGTTTTAGCAAAACCGCTATATTCAATTATACCTACCGATTTACAAGGATGATACTCCATCTGTTTTCGTTTGCGGGCTGTTTGCACATGACATTCAAGCGTGCGATACACCAAAGTTTTATTGTCTTTCCCCAGAATAATCTCATCATTATTTATATTCGCATAAAAACGTAGCTGCAAGGCTTTTGCCAAGCCCTCCAGTCCTGCATGTTCCGGCAATCCGAGGAATTGTTTTATTCTTCTCGCCTCTGTTATCGTGAAAGACTTCCATGCTTCCCTATCGTGATGCATGGCTTCATCCATTCCAAATTTCCGTTCTATTGATTGAAACCACACGCCATCCATAGCCAACCAATTTTTGGAATAGGCTTCGATGAGTTTTATCAGTTCTTCTTTAGTGAGGG
>NZ_EQ973490.1:1519717-1576865 GCF_000158035.1 Bacteroides cellulosilyticus DSM 14838 | reverse complement strand
AACTTAAAAAGTTGTTTTGTTTCATTGCAAAAAAGATTCGTATAAATAACCATACAAAATGGTTGAATAACAATACTGAATTATCAGACCAAGCATGCAAATGTATAAAATTAATCTAAAAATTAAAGAGTATTGCTTTTATACTTTGTGGAGACATATTCAGAAGCATTATTAAGATTCATTGTTAATTAGTAAATGTCAATGCTCTAACATCTCAATTATTGTCGGAGATTTTAAAATAACAATTTTGCGATTATCATCAGTAAGTGCAGAGTCCCAGAACAATAAATTGTCAGATAATAAGTGTAAACAACGACAAGTAACACGAAAGTCGAAAAAACGAATTTCACTCTTCAACTTCAACAAAAGTTTATTACCTTTGTATGCTAAATAACACTAACGACTAAAACAACACGCGTATGAAATGGCCTGAACCGCTACTACTAATCATTCTCTTACCACTTTACTTCCTCTCCTGTGACAGTAAACCTTATCCTCAGGTCTTACAACTTGCTGATTCTCTCGCAAATACTTGTCCGGACAGTGCTATCGTATTGTTAGAACAATTCAAAGACAGTACACATCAAGAATCTAAAGAGGCACAAATGTATTATCAGCTACTGACCATAAAGGCCAGAGACAAAGCGTATATTACACATACCTCCGATAGCTTGATACTGGAAGTACTGCACTATTATGAAAAGAGGAAAGATAAAAAACACCTACCAGAAGCATATTATTATGCCGGACGGATATATAGAGATTTGGGAGATGCACCGCAGGCGCTGGAATATTTCTTCAAAGCTATTGATGCATCAAATGCTTGCATGAACTATAGATTAACAAGTCGCATCTATAGTCAAATAGGAACCCTTTATCTTTATCAAGAAGTATATGATAAAGCACACGATGTATTCGTCAAAGCATATCAATATGATATCTTGGCAAAGGATAGCATCAGTATTACTTACAGCTTACGAGATATCGGCCGGACGTTTAGCACACTGAACAAGGTGGACAGTGCAATATATTACTACGAAAAGGCAGATAAATTAGCTGACAAAATAAAGAACATAAATCTGAAAAGAATCGTCAACAGTGAACTATCTGAATATTACACTAAACTGGGGATGTATCAAAAAGCTTATCAAAGCATGCAAATTGCCTTTGAGCAGATCAACACTATCAATTTAGCTCCCCGTTATTGTACGGCAGCGCGTTATTACTACCATACAAATCAATTAGACTCAGCTACTTATTATTACACCCAATTGTCACTCATGAACCGATATAGCTACAAGGCAGAAGGCTATCAGGGATTGGGCTACATTGCACGTCTAAAAGGAGAATATAAAAAAGCATTAGAGTATTTAGACAAAGATTTAGCATATACAGATTCTGCGAGAAATATTATTCAGACAGAAACAGTACGCAAAATAAACTCATTATACAATTACCAATTAAAAGAAAAAGAAAACAACCGATTGAAAGATATGGCTAATAACCAGAAGATATGGAATATTATTTTCATCTCCTTTCTCATCTCTCTTATACTAATCTTTGCTGTTTATTGGCAATATCATAAGAGAAAAAAACAAGAAGAATTAGCCCAACAAAGGAGAATAAAAAGAATGCAAGAAGAACAATATAACCAAAGTTTGGCATGCATTGAGGAAAACAGGAGGCAAATAAAAAAACTGGAACAATCGCTACAGAGTGCAGAAAGCATAAAAAGTTCATTAAATCAAGATTTACTCAATCTCCAGAAAAAGCTTATTGAAAAAAGCAATGAGCAAATTATAGCTAAACAAGAATTTCGTGAACAAGGTATCTCTATTTTAAAGAAATCACCAATATACCACAAATTTCTAGAGGCGGAACAAGGGATAAAAATTAAAAAAGAAGACTGGCAAGAACTGACTCATAGCATAAATGAAGCCTATACAGATTTCACGCTACGTCTACTTGATCTCTATCCAATGAAGACAATAGAGATGCAAGTTTGCCTACTCATAAAAATAGGAGTACCTCCTACCCAAATTGCATATATAACCTCACATACCAAGCAAGCCATTACATCCATACGAAAAAGGTTATACAAGAAGGTTTTCAATATGGATGGAAGCCCCGAAGATTGGGATATTTTCATTAGCTCAATGTAGTCAGAAGCGTACTTGTTGCGTACTATTATTATTGAGTACATATAAAATGCGTACTTATTGCGTACTTAATTATCGCATGATTCTTACACGAAGTCCCTACATTTGTAAAAACTCAAAAATTATAAAGTAAACGTCAATCTATACAAACTTTATAAACACCCTAATTATGATGAAACTATCGCATTTCTTTTTCCTGATATTAATACCGGTTCTGCATTCTTGCTCATCCGATGAACATTATCTTGATTTCACCATTGAAAAACAAGATATAAAAATAGCAAAAGCATTTTGGGGAAGAATAAAAATATTAAGCGGTAATATGGATTATAGTATAAATAACTTGAACTCTGATATAGCTGAAGCATATATCTATGAAGACGGGGAATATGGCAACATAGTCATAAAACCGATTCAGAAAGGTAAAGCAACTATTGAAATAACAGATAACATTTGCCACACCAGTATTATTATAAAAGCAGAAGTTGTAGACAATGAAATCGGAACCATCATACGTGAAAGCAATCACCCTTTATTGAAAGAAGGCGGTTTTTTATGGTTCAAAGAGGATGAAAAGCGCTCATTTCGCATAACCGTTCAAGATGTGGACATTGCAAAAGGGTTATATTCAATATACAAATCCGAGAAGAAATACTACCTTTCACTCGCCTATAAGAACGATGATGGCAATGAGGCCACGGAAGTTTATGATATAGGAGAAAGCGACTATGTAGCATTGTATATGTTGGACACTATTTTAAACTTAGGTTTATTCGAAACTACAAGATCGGCTCCTCCTCCTAAGGCTCACTGGCTGAGAATGAAAGGGATTAACAACGAATATAACATCAATTGCATAGCTTCTAACGATGAAGGATATGACATAGAAGGGGAAACTCGATGAAGCACCCAATTTATCGCTTTTTATCACTGTCAATATAAAAATTAAAATATGAGACTGAACTACACTTTATTTGGGGTACTGTTACTGCTTTGGAGTGGATGTGATTTTTCGGAACCGGAACCAGAAATCGAACCGCCGACTGTAGTAGAGAAAGATCCTGTTGATATAAAAGTATTTATAGAAACAGTAACGAACGATAAAACCTATGATTACATAGACTTATTGGGCAGAGGATTTGACTGTAAAAAGAGTACCATAAAGGGATATATAAATGTAAAAAGCAAAGTTATTGATGTAGAACGTCTGTTAGCAGGTGACGGATATGACTGTATAAAACAGGAACCAGTTAAACTATACCCTTATTCTATGGAAGTAGCTTTGTTGTACGAGGGAGGACATTGGATTATAAATGAGAATCGGGACCTAAATAGATATATAGATAATATCTATTCAAATAGCCATGTGGAAACGAAGATAGGAGATGATATTCTTGAACTATTTACTGAGGACATAGGAGATATAGAGGAGAATTTGCAAGGTAATTACTTTTACAAGGCAGAATTACTAAAGCCTACCAGCAGATACACCCTTCCCCATGTTTGGCCGGAGTTTTTATGTTTTTTCTTGTCTAAAGAGTTCCTGAATGATTTAGAGAAGAGTAACGGGGATGAGATAGTGAAAAAATATGGTACTCATGTTCTTACCGATGTGCTCTTGGGGGGATATGCATCTATTTCTTATATTGCTCAATATAGCTATATGCTATCTGACGTAGACTATAAAAAGCGAGTTCAAGTTTATACCAACTACTTTTCCGTTTCCCGTTATCCTCTGGAGGCAACCCAGATCTTTGAGGAATGCAGTAAAGTAAGTATTCGTTGTAAAACCAATGGAAGGAACCCGTCACATTTTGTTGCCAAAGGCGATAAAATCATGGGCTTTGACAAGTGGATTAGAGAAATTGATAATCAGGTGGGAACTTTAATTGGAATCGGACACTCTACCACTCATATATTTTTAATAAGTGATTTTGTGAAAGATGAAAAGAAGAAAACTGAAATAGAAAAAGCGATTCTACGGTATTGCAATCAATAACCGATACACAATTTCTGAATCTTTTTGAATACATCATTGGACATTTCATTGTCTTCTCTTTTTCTTTGAGTGGAAAACCGTTATCTTTGCACACCAAAATGCGCTCATAACAAAAGAGATACATATATCACAATGGAAAAGAAATTCAAACGCACTACCGTTACGTCGGCATTGCCCTACGCTAACGGACCCGTTCATATCGGACACTTGGCAGGAGTTTATGTACCCGCTGATATCTACGTCCGCTATCTGAGACTGAAAAAAGAAGATGTAATCTTTATCGGAGGTTCGGACGAACACGGAGTACCCATCACAATACGCGCCAAGAAAGAAGGCGTAACACCGCAAGATATAGTAGACCGTTATCATACGCTTATCAAAGAGTCTTTTAAAGAGTTCGGCATCTCATTTGATGTATACAGCCGCACAAGTTCAAAAACTCATCACGACACCGCTTCGGAATTCTTCCGTAAGCTGTACGATAAAGGCGATTTTATCGAAAAAACCAGCATGCAGTATTACGACGAGGAAGCCAAGACTTTCCTTGCCGACCGCTATATCACAGGCGAATGTCCCCACTGCCATGCAGAAGGTGCCTACGGTGACCAATGCGAAAAGTGCGGTACGAGCCTCAGCCCCACAGACCTGATTAATCCGAAAAGCGCCATCAGCGGAAGTAAGCCCGTAATGCGCGAAACGAAGCATTGGTATTTGCCGCTTGACCAACATGAAAGCTGGTTGCGCCAATGGATTCTGGAAGATCATAAAGAATGGCGTCCCAATGTATACGGTCAGTGCAAAAGCTGGCTTGACATGGGCCTGCAACCCCGTGCGGTAAGCCGTGACCTTGATTGGGGTATTCCTGTACCCGTAGAAGGAGCAGAAGGAAAGGTGCTGTATGTATGGTTTGATGCCCCTATCGGCTACATCAGCAACACAAAAGAGTTGCTGCCTGACACTTGGGAAACTTGGTGGAAAGATCCCGAAACCCGTCTGATCCACTTCATCGGTAAAGATAATATCGTATTCCACTGCATCGTATTCCCTGCCATGCTGAAAGCAGAAGGAAGCTTTATTCTGCCTGATAACGTACCGAGCAATGAATTCCTGAACCTGGAAGGCGACAAGATTTCGACTTCACGCAATTGGGCCGTATGGTTGCACGAATACCTGGTAGACTTCCCCGGCAAGCAGGATGTGCTTCGCTATGTGCTGACAGCCAATGCACCTGAAACTAAAGACAATGATTTCACCTGGAAAGATTTCCAGGCACGCAATAACAATGAATTAGTAGCCGTTTACGGTAATTTTGTGAACCGTGCCCTGCAACTCACCAAGAAGTATTTCGATGGTGTAGTACCCGCTGCCGGTGAATTGACAGAGTACGACCGCGAAACACTGAAAGAATTCTCTGATGTAAAAGCAGAAGTAGAAAAGTTACTGGATGTATTCAAGTTCCGTGATGCACAGAAGGAAGCCATGAACCTGGCCCGTATCGGAAACAAATACCTGGCAGATACCGAACCCTGGAAGATTGCCAAAACGGATATGGATCGTGTAGCCACTATCCTGAACATCTCCCTGCAACTGGTTGCCAATCTTGCCATTGCATTCGAACCATTCCTACCGTTCAGCAGCGAAAAACTACGCAAGATGCTGAACATGGACAGCTTCGACTGGGCTACTTTGGGCAGCACTAATTTATTGCCGGCCGGACACCAGTTGGCTACTCCTGAATTGCTTTTCGAAAAGATAGAAGACAGCGTTATTGAAGCACAGGTACAGAAGTTGCTCGATACGAAAAAGGCTAATGAGGAAGCCAACTACAAAGCCAATCCTATCCGCCCGAATATCGAATTCGACGACTTCATGAAGCTGGATATTCGCGTGGGTACCGTATTGGAATGTCAGAAAGTTCCCAAAGCCGATAAATTACTGCAATTCAAGATTGCCGACGGACTGGAAAACCGTACTATCGTCAGTGGTATCGCACAACACTACAATCCGGAAGAATTGGTAGGCAAACAAGTATGTTTCATTGCCAATCTTGCTCCGCGTAAGCTGAAAGGCATCGTCAGCGAAGGTATGATCCTCTCTGCCGAGAACTTTGACGGTTCACTCTCCGTAGTTACAACCATGAAGGAGGTGAAGCCGGGTAGCGAAGTGAAGTAAAAATAATCTTAATGCCGAATGACAACTCAAGAACTCATATCTGCACGTAGCAACGAAGCCAATCTTGGCCAAGAAGAATTTGCGTGGTTGTTATTCGGCATTCATGATAAGACTCACGCTGTTTTAGGCAGCTCATATAAACCGACACGTCCCTCGCTTGACGCCCTAAAAAGAGAAATAGCCGAAGGGACCAACTGTGGCATTACTTTTACGGAAATACATGAAATCATGTATCAAGGGAAAAGAGTTATCATGTTTCAAATTCCGGCAGCTCCTAAAGGAATCCCGACTTCTTATAAAGGATACTATTATGGACGCGATGGCGAATCATTATCAAAAGCTTATTGAAGGAAGAAAGCCGAACCTATTTATAGCAAAACCGGTTGCTCAGCAATTAGATCAGAAAACAGCCTATTCCAACAATAAAGGATTTGAGGACAGTTATTATTGTGATTTAATTTTAAAAGCACTCACTGAACACGGTACGCTTACAAAAAAGGAAATAACAGAATTACTTTGGAATAAGTTGCCAGATGTATTGAGCGAAAGCCAAAAACACTCAAAAGTCAGAAACCTACTTACCAAACTAAGGAAGCAGGATAAGATTAGAAATGTATCCAAAGGCATACACTCGGATTGGTTTCTTAATGCGGATAATTTAAACGCAATTTAAACGCAATTTAAACGAGGTTATGAATGTAACATGCTAATAATAAGCAATATGTATTTTAACATTTACGAGCAATTTATCCGAGATTTAAACGCAATTAAATGATATCTTAATCATAAATCGAACAAGGAATGACAGAAGCATCACTCAAAGAGAAAACAGCAAAAGGATTATTCTGGGGCGGAATAGGCAACGGCGCCATGCAACTGCTAAACCTCGTCTTCGGCATATTCCTTGCTCGGTTGTTATCCACAACAGACTATGGCATGGTGGCCGTATTGACCATCTTCTCCGCCATGGCCGGAATTTTCTCGGAGAGTGGCTTCATCCTGGCACTTGTCAATAAGAAAGAGGTAAAGCATGAGGAATATAATTCCGTATTCTGGTTCAACATCAGTATCGGCGCATCACTTTACCTCATACTTTTTCTTTGTGCTCCTTTCATCGCCGATTTCTACCATACACCCGAGCTTACCCGGCTGGCCCGTTTCCAATTTCTGAGTTTCTTCATCGGAAGTTTCGGTACTGCCCCTACGGCCTATTTTTTCCGTAATCTCATGGTGAAAGAGCGTAGTCAGATACAGATAGCCGCCATTCTCATTTCGGGTATTACAGGTGTCAGTTGTGCCTACCATGGCTGGGGATACTGGGGAATTGCCGTACAGACCGTTGTGTATGTCAGCACCAACACTATCCTGCTTTGGATATTCTCTCCCTGGCGGCCTACTTTTTCGTTCCGCTTTCACCCATTACTGGAATTATTGCCTTTCAGCAGTAAATTACTCTTTACCTCGCTCTTCACTCATATCAATAACAACATCTTCTCCGCATTGCTGGGACGTTTCTACACCATCCAGCAAGCCGGTTACTACTCACAGGGAAGCAAGTGGACGACGATGGGATATTCCACCATTTTCGGAATGATAAACAGTGTAGGGCAACCTGTGTTCAGGGAAGCCTCGGAGGACAGGCAACGATTGCAAAACATATTCCGCAAGCTGATGCGCTTCACCGCCTTTGTCAGTTTCCCCGCTATGTTGGGGCTCGCCATTGTTTCTCAGGAACTGATCGTAATAAGCATTACAGAGAAATGGCTACCCTGTGTACCCGTCATGCAGATACTGTGCGTATGGGGAGCCTTCATGCCTATTTCAACTCTTTACTCCAACCTGATGAATAGCATCGGCCGGCCGAACGTATATATGTGGAACACCATCGCACTGGGCATCTTCCAACTATTATGCGTGTGGGGTAGTTACCCGTACGGTCTGAATATCATGCTGATAGTCTATACAGCAGCCAATATCTTCTGGCTACTCATCTGGCATTATTTTGCTCATAAACATATCGGAATTTCCCTGCTTAATACACTGAAGGATATAGCTCCCTATCTCATTATATCTGTAGCCGTAATGACTTTTACTTACTGGGTGGCAGGTTATGTGAAGAACATCTATCTTTCCTTACTGGTGAAAATCGCTTTAGCTGCCTCACTCTACATATTCCTGATGTGGAGCCTGAAGTCGACCGTATTCAGGGAAAGTCTTCAATATCTATTTAAAAAGAAAACCATACAATAATGACACTGCAAAATGTAACTGTAATCATCCCTGCGCACAACCGTCCCGAGCGCTTGCGCAGATTGCTCGACTACTATAGCCGCACAGATATCAAGATTCTTGTTCCCGACTCATCCGACCATCCGTTTGCCGATGCGGAGAAGTACCCGGACATCACTTATCTGCACCGTCCTAAACTACATTTCCTGTTGAAGCTGAAAGAAGTGCTTCCGATGATTAATACACCCTATGTGCTTTATTGCGCTGATGATGATTTCGCTGTTCCCTCCGGCATTGCGCAGATGACCGCATTTCTAGACGAACACCCAGATTACAGCACTGCACAGGGACATTACCTGACCTTCACTCCCCATAAAGGGAAAATATCATTCTACCCTCGCTATATCCGCTACTTCGATAAACAAGTAACGGGCGACACTCCCCGGGAAAGACTTTTACAAGAGAAGAACATGTATGCCTCATTACTCTACTCCGTCATCCGGACACAAGCTTTTCAGAGGATGTATGCAGCTTGTTTCAACCCGGACGGAAGCCTGCGTTTCCGCAACCTTTTCCTGGCTGAAGAGTTCTTTAACCATGCTGCGCTTATCTTCGGCAAATATGCTACACTACCCTATTTCTACAGTGCCCGCGAGCGTATCAGAGGTTCCGCCACGGAAACCACCGTACCTGTTTCAGTTATCAAAACCTCTCATAAATATCGGGAGGAATATCAAGGTTTCCTTCTGGCGTTATCAGAATTACTGGCAGCCCGGGAAGGTGATACGCTTGAAGATGCTTTCTCCTTTATTTGCAGCATCAGCGATATGCCTAAAGACACTGCCGAAATCTCTGGCAAAAGGAAGATTATGGAATTCACTCATAAGCATCCCCTGTTACGTTGGGTAAACAGGCTGGCTGACTGGAGATATACTCAGAAAGGATTGAAAGCGGTACAAGGTATGCAAAGCTACCCCTGTACATTCTCCACACCGGAAAAAGAAGAAATTATCAAAGCTATTGAACAATCTTAAAGACACGCAAAAATGACAAATAAAACTGTTTCTATTGTAACAGGTACTTATACGACACCTACCTCTTTCCGGGAAATCAAGGTCTACAAAGTAAGGGAAAAACCTCAGGATAGAAACTGCTGAAGCACTCCTTCAAGCATCCCATTATCAGAAAGCAGTTTCTCCACAAACTCACGAAAGGCACCAAAGCCCCCATGCTGTGCGGTGACGTAATCGACCTCACGTTTCACATAATCCGGTGTATTACTGGGGGAAGCGCTGAATCCAACCTTACGGAGCAGAGCCAAGTCGTTCACATCATCACCGATGAAGGCAACATCCTGCAACGTAATGCCCAACTCACGACATAAATCTTCCGCCTGTGCCACTTTATCTTTCACTCCCAGGTAGCAGTAATCTATCTTCAGTTTATCAGCACGCTTCTGAACAATCTGCGTATTCTCACCCGTCATAATGGCTACAGGTATATTCAGCTTGCGAAGGAAAATAACTCCCCAGCCGTCTTTCACAGAGAAGCGTTTCATCACATCGCCCTGTTCGGTATAGTACATTCCACCATCAGTCCACACACCATCAATATCGGTAATCACTAACTTTGGTAACATAGTTTTTTCTTTTTATTCAGATGATACAATCATTTATTTCCACTTCCCGCTCTTTCCCCTCAGCCCATCGCGATAGCCACACAGCAATGCCCACAACTTACTGAACTTCTGCCGCTCATACAGTATGATAAAAACCACACGCTTATAAAAATGATAGCGCAAATGCGACTTCAAATTCAACGCCTCTGGATACAGACGATGCAGGAGAATACCATTGCGCACATTATAGTAGGAACGGGCCGGACCGTATTCATTAGGAAATACTTCTTTTCCCAGCAAACGCCTTTTCTTCTTCTGATAACCCAAATCGTGTGTCAACAGAATATTCTTGAAACATAAAACGGGAATATCTTTCCTTTTAGCCCTCCAACAAAACTCACAATCCACTCCCCAGACAAAGAGGGATTCCATAAAGTCGCCCAAAGTATCGAACAGGCTAACCGGATATATACTTCCCGAAGTCATTGCCGAATACACTTCATCCACAGAGTCCGTTGGCGGATACATGGTGGTTTGCTGGGATTTAATGAAATAATTGGTAGAGAAAATGGCAGCCTTGTCCTCACCATAGCTACGGATTGCCCGAAGGTAGCTTTCGAAGTTCCGCCCACCGAAACAGCTATCCTGATCCAAGGTCAGCAGATGCGTAAATCCATTTGCACGGGCATATGCCACCGCCTTATTCAGCGCAGAACCAATGCCCAGATTTTCACCGCAACCATCCAAAATGATTTTCCCTCTCCCGTCTCCCAAAGAATCCAAATCCAGCTCCCTGCGATCTGTAGCCGGAGTATTATCCCACAACATCAATTCATCCAGTTGAGCAAGATAGGTAGCGATATTCTTTACTACCGAATCATCCGGGTAATATAAGATGACTATGCCTAAGAGTTTCATAAATTATCGGATGACATCCGGATAGATAATCTCATTCCGGGGAATTTCTTTCAGTACTTTATGCCCTACCACTTTCGCACGCTCCACCCACTTAAAGCCGTCACCGGGACTCAACAGATGGATATCTTGTTCGGTAATGATATCTCCGGGATGCAGCGTCTTATTCGTTGCAATGGAACGCTCCAGTTTCACCTTTGCCGAGGCAACGGAAGAGTCGATATACAGTTCTTCTTTTCCCAGCCAACGTTCGGCAATACGGATATCACGTATCATGCGGTTCACACCGTCGGGGCCAAGAGAACCTTGCTGATCGGTTCCCTTCATACGGCGGTCGATGGTGACATGCTTCTCTATGATTTCCGCACCCATACCCACGGCAACGATAGGAGCGGCAATACCGATGGTATGGTCGGAGAAGCCGATGCAATACTGCCCATAGTGCTGTTTCAGATAGGTGATAGTCTTCAGATTCAGATTATCAGGCTGGGTAGGATACTGGGATACACAATGCAAGATAGATATGTTGTTATGATAACGGGTAATCACCTCCAAAGCATCATCCAGTTCTTTTCTGCCTGCCATGCCGGTAGACAGAATAATGGGTATCTTGGTTTCAGCCATCACTTCCAGCAACGGCAGGTTGGTAAGATCGCGGCTTGCCACTTTCAGACGGTCGGGCGTGAAGAGTTTCAGCAAAGAGAGGCAGCCTTTGGAGCAAAGTGTTTCCACGAAATCAAGCCCTAAAGACTTGGCGTGCCTATACACCTCGAAGTGTTCCTCGTCCGTCAACTCCAGAAAAGCACGATGTTCGCCGTAGGTACGTCCGAAAGAATGGGGGGAATCATACGGACGGTTCATCTGTGAGTCCGTCAGTTCTTCATTCAAATCCCGTTTAGTCAATTTCACCGCATCCATCGGACGAAGTTCTATATTGAACACTTCTTCACGAACAGGGCGGGACACCAGGTCTACGATCAGTTTGGCTATATCGACGGAACCGTTATGGTTCTGTCCGATTTCTCCTATTATATAAGTACTATTCATTTACGAATTATAAATTACGAATTACACTTGGCTGCACGGCGGTAGAAGGTATGTATGGGCTATTTTTCATTTCTTGCAATATTCTCCAACATTCTGGCACGATAGTCGGGATGCGATTGCACCAGTTGCAACAGGGCATGCACACTACGGTCGGTCTTCTCATGGAAGGTGGCATAAAGTTCCTGTAGCAAGGTGAAGTCTTCCATCGTATCGAGAGTGAAACGAAGATCGAAACGCCCTTCCAACTCAGCCGGCAACGGAAGCAGACGCACCTTGAATTTTTCGGGATGCGTATAGAGATAGATAGTGACATGCTCGATGTAAAGTTTCTCTTGCGTAGAAACGGCGGCACGACGCAGAGCGTCAATCGTTGTCAACTCGGAATATAAGCCCAAATGGGATTTGATGGTAGGACGCCCATCAGCAAAGCCATAGGCAATATAATCTGCCGGACAGAAATTGTGTTCGGCAAAGAAGGTATTGAAAGTTTCGGGACGAAGGAACGGATTATCCGAACAAACACGGATAAAGCGGTTGATACCGAAAACTTCGGCAGCACGGATAAAGCGGTCGAGTACATTGTCCTCGTCGCCACGAAAACTAAGGATACCCGCCTGACGGGCGGTTTCGGCAAGCACATCGTCCTGCGGGCGATTGGTGGTGGCAAGTACAATACATTTGTCCGGACAAGCCTGTTTGATATTGGCTATCAGAATGTCGATGATGCGCTGTTCGCCATAGAAGGGGAGCAGAATCTTGTTGTGCAGCCGGGTAGAACCGGTGCGTGCCTGAATGATTATTCCATCTTTCATAATTTCATCCGTTTAAAAGCGTCGATATAAGAGCCGGGAGTGACATTGACAATTTCCTTACCCAGTCGGCGTGCGTAGGCTTCGAGTATAAAATAGGACTTGAAGGCTACGTGCATGTGATAGAGAATAATGTGAAGCCGGGCACTGTTCAAGTTTTCCTGTTTCACGGTTTCGGCCTGCGATTTATTCTGGTCGTAGAAGTGCTTTTGGTGCATCAGTACTACGTTGTCGTCCGTTACGGTGATCTCCGGCAACCAGGAATGGTCAGCACCTGCCAAATAGATTTTCTTGAAAGGCAGGCGCAATCCCATAGCGATAGAAGGTATCAGCACGTTATGCGGACGGGGAACGCCCCAGCCTTTGCGGAATATCCAGTTGCAGAAACCCTGGAAGCCTTCGATAGGCGTTGTATTATAAACATAGAGCTTGATGTGGGGGTTACCCGCCAGTAAGGGTTGCCATTCTTTATTCTTCAGGGCACGGGCAGGGACAAAGAAGTTCATGTCCCAGGTAGTCTTCTCGGCCATTGTCTTGAAAAGCTGTATACGCTTCTCGGGAACGATCCAGAACAGCGGGTCTGCAATCAGATAAAGTTCGGGGCGGAGACGCTCGAACATAGGAGAACTTACACAGAAGTTCACTGCCAACAAGGTTTTTCCCTTGATGAAATCCGTCGAATCTTCTACCGTGCGGTTCAGCGAAGGGCCGTTAGCCAATATCAGCAATTCATCCGGATTACTGAAAGAAGACGGCAAGCGCGTGCGCCACTTGGACTGCAACAGGATTTTCACTATACTGAGGAAGCACTGCCAAAGCTGTTCCAACCATTTCAAACCTTTTTCTCCCATATTGTTATAAAAGTTACGAGCTATAGTTTATGAACTACAAATACCAAGTACTTTCAGACTACCTGCGAACAATTATTCGCCCTACCATGTGGCATCATTTAAACGGCAGATTCACAACGCTTATTCGGTTCATTTGCAACACTTGCAATACATTTACGTAACACCTACAATACATTTCCACAACACTTGCACGGTACAAATCAAACACTTGTGTCCCGTAATCATCCTCTTGAACACTTATAAACAGAATCTTTCCCCTCCAATCACAACGCAGCCACTCGTAGCTCGTAGCCTGTAACTTGTAGCTAATTTATTCTCCTGCAAAGATAGATACTTTAGCGGTTACTGGCTAAAAAAACCGCGAATTTGTGGATAGAAAGCGGTAAAAGCTGTACTTTTGCCAAAACATTCCGCAACATGAGAGTACTTATAATCAATACGTCCGAGAAAACAGGCGGAGCCGCCATTGCCGCCAGACGCCTGATGGAATCGCTCCATACAGCGGGAACAGACGTGAAGATGCTCGTCCTGCACAAGGAAAGCCAATCGGAACAGGTGATCCCTGTAGGCAAAGACTGGCAAAAGAAATGCACTTTCCTCTGGGAAAGACTGGTTATCTGGACGAATAATCTCTTCAGCCGGAAGAATCTCTTTACCGTCTCCATAGCCAATACAGGCTTCAACGTCACCAAACTGCCTGCCTTCCGGGAAGCCGACATCATACACCTCCACTGGATAAACCAGGGAATGCTTTCACTGAACAATATACAGGAAATCTTCGAATCGGGCAAGCCCGTTGTCTGGACCCTGCACGATATGTGGGAATGTACCGCCATCTGCCACCATGCCCATACCTGCACCCTCTTCAAAAACGAATGCAGAAACTGCCGCTTCCTGCGCTTCCCAAGCAACAACGATCTGGCGCACCGGGTATTCAAGAAGAAACAAAAACTATTCAGTCATGCCAGCCCCCTGAATATCGTCGCAGTCAGCACATGGCTTTCCTCACAAATACAGCAAAGCACCCTACTTAAAGAGAAACCTGTATCTGTGATCCCTAATACACTCTCGCCTACCGACTTCCGAATGATGGACAAAGAACTGTCCCGAAAGGAACTGTCCCTGCCCGATAAACATATCATTCTGTTCGGAGCCGCCCGCATCGACGATCCGATCAAGGGAGTGGAATATCTGCTCCAGGCCATCCGGTTATTGATTGAAAAGAAGCAATTCCCGCAGGAAAAACTTCACCTGGCACTGTTCGGCAAGATCAAATATCCGGAGAAACTTCTCAACTCCATCCCCGTCAGCTACACCTATCTGGGACGAATAGGCGATACAAACAAACTCTCGCAACTATATTCCGCCGCAGACGTCACCGTATCCGCCTCTTTCTATGAGACATTCGGCCAGACTCTGATCGAGGCCCAAGCCTGTGGTTGCATTCCGGTTTCTTTCGGCAACAGCGGACAGGCCGACATTATCCGCCACAAAGAGAACGGCTTCCTGGCCGACTACCTCTCTGCCGACAGCCTGGCAGAAGGCATCCGATGGGGAATATCCGAAGCCCGGACAGCCATCTCCAAAGAAAATATGCGAAGCGAAGTATTCAGGAAATACTCCGGTGAAGTCGTTGCAAAGCAATATCTCAATCTCTACCAAAACTTAATCAGAAGAAAGGTAACACAATGAGAATACTACTTATCAATACAACAGAAAAGATAGGCGGCCCCGCCGTAGCCGCAAGCCGCCTCATGGAAGCCCTCAAGAATAACGGCATCAAAGCCAAGCTATTGGTGCGCGACAAACAGACCGAACAGATCACCGTAGTGGAGTTGCCCCACAACCTGCGCATGGTATGGAAGTTCGTATGGGAGCGAATCGTTATCTGGAAAGCCAACCATTTCAACAGAAACCACCTCTTCGCCGTAGACATTGCCAACGCCGGCACGGACATCACCAACTTGCCGGAGTTTCAGCAAGCGGACATCATACATCTCCACTGGATCAACCAGGGGATGCTTTCTTTAAAGAACATCGAGAAAATTCTGGCTTCGGGCAAGCCCGTAGTCTGGACCATGCACGATATGTGGCCCTGTACCGGCATCTGCCACTACTCCGGCGGATGTACGCATTACGAAGAGGAGTGTCATCATTGCCCCTTCATCCACAACGGAAGCCGGAAGAAAGACCTTTCCCACCGCATCTTCCTCAAAAAGCAAAAGTTATATGAGGGCCGTCATATCAACTTTGTAGCCTGTAGCCACTGGCTGGAAGAACGCGCCCGGAAGAGTGCCCTCTTCAGCGGACATGCCATTACCAGTATCCCCAATCCTATCAACACCAATCTCTTCAAGCCGCACAACAAAAAAGCCGCACGGGAGAAATGCAGGCTTCCGCAGGACAGCAAACTGGTTCTGTTCGGTTCAGTGAAGATAATGGATACCCGGAAGGGAGTGGAATATATGATTAAAGCCTGCAAACTCTTGGCAGAGAAGCATCCGGAACTGAAAGACCAACTGGGTGTAGTGGCCTTTGGCAACCAGTCGCAACAGTTACAGAATATGTTGCCTTTTAAGGTTTATCCGCTCGACTTCGTCAGCAACGAACATCAGTTGGTAGATATCTACAACGCCGTCGACCTCTTCGTCACCTCATCGCTGGAAGAGAACCTGCCAAACACCATTATGGAAGCCATGTCCTGCGGTATCCCTTGCGTAGGATTCAACGTAGGCGGCATACCGGAGATGATAGACCATCTGCACAACGGCTACGTGGCACAATACAAATCAGCCGAGGATTTTGCCAACGGCATCTACTGGATACTGACCGAGCCCGAATATACCACCCTCTCCGAGCAAGCCTGCCGGAAAGCCGTTTCCAATTATTCGGAAAGTGCCATTGCCAAGAGATACATCGACGTTTATAACAAAATAACCGGAAGACATGCATAACCGTCCCACACCCAAGTTCAGCATCATCACCGTGACCTACAATGCCGAGGCCGTATTGGAAGACACGATACAGAGCGTTATCTCACAAACCTACCACCACGTAGAGTACATCATCATAGACGGTGCATCCAAAGACCGCACCCTCGCCATTGCCGAAAGGTATCGCGACCGTATCACCCTGCTTGTCAGCGAACCGGACAAAGGACTGTATGATGCCATGAACAAAGGCATCCACCTGGCAACGGGCGACTACCTCTGTTTCCTGAATGCCGGAGACAGTTTCCATGAAGACGACACCCTGCAACAAATGGTGCATACTTTAGGAATCGGCGAACTGCCGGACGTACTATATGGCGAAACCGCTTTAGTAGATAAAGAAAGGCATTTCCTACGTATGCGCCGCCTCTCCGCCCCCGAAGTGCTGACATGGAAGAGTTTCAGGCAAGGTATGCTCGTTTGCCATCAGGCATTCTTCGCCAAACGGAGCCTGGCGGTACCATACGATATGCAATACCGCTTCTCCGCCGACTTCGACTGGTGCATCCGCATCATGAAAAAAGCGCGGACGCTGCATAACACGCATCTCACGCTTATCGATTATCTGGAAGAAGGTATGACGACGCAGAACCAAAAGGCTTCCCTGCGGGAACGCTTCCGCATCATGGCGAAGCACTATGGACTGATAAGTACCGTGGCGCACCATGCATGGTTTGTATTCCGTCTGCTGCTGAAGAAATAGTACCTGGCTTTCAACACCTTACGGCAAGTAATCCGCAACCCCGCATTCAAGTTTTAGTTTCATGCCGTGAAACTCACAGTTTCAAGGCATGAAACTGTTGGTTTCACCTATTGAAACAGGAAGTTTCACGGCATGAAACTAACAGTTCCAAATGGAGAAACTGATAGCATCAAACAGACAATAGTTTCTTCAGCTCCTTCACTCCTTCCGAAGCACCCTTCTGAATGATATGTATCTGCCTCATTGAGTGCGTATCCACCGGTTTCGGATCAATCAGATATACTTCTGCCGTTCGAGGCACATAGTTCAGCAGTCCCGCTGCCGGATATACATTCATCGAAGTACCTATAATCACAAAGATATCCGCTTTCTCTACATAGTCGACAGCCGTTTCTATCTCCGGCACCGCCTCGCCAAACCAAACAATAAACGGACGCAACTGCGAACCGTCGCCCGCCTTGTCACCCATCTTCACCTCATATTCTTCCGGTTTCAATTCCTTTACGTAGCGAGGATTGTAAGGGTCACGACTGGAACACACCTTCGTCAGTTCACCATGCAGATGAATGATGCGCGTGCTCCCGGCACGCTCGTGCAGATTATCCACATTCTGCGTAACCACCGTCACGTTGAAGTCCTTCTCCAGCTCGGCAAGTCCGATGTGCCCTGCATTGGGCTCCACATCAAGCAACTGCTTACGGCGCTCGTTATAAAAGTTTATCACCAGCTCCGGATCGCGCACATATCCTTCGGCACTGGCTACCTGCATCACCGGATATTTGTCCCACAATCCGCCTGCGTCCCGAAACGTACTGATACCACTCTCGGCACTCATACCGGCACCGGATAAAATCACTAAATTCTTCTTCATACCAAAATCTCCTTTCTATTATAGCAGTTTCTTTTCTACAAAAATACAGAAGATTGCCGAAGTTGCCACAGATATAAGAAAATTTAAAACCTAAAAGCATAAATCATTCAAATAAAACACTTACTTTTGCGACTTGTAATTTTGCAACTGATTGAAAGAGATAATACTTTCAGTCTCAACCCCAAAGATATATGGATAAATTCAGTTACGCTATCGGCCTCGGAATAGGTCAAAATTTATTAAGTATGGGTGCAAAAGGCATCGAAGTAGATGACTTTGCACAAGCTATCAAAGACATACTGGAAGGAAACAAAACCGCCATCTCACACGCAGAGGCACGCGATATAGTAAACAAATACTTCGCAGAACTGGAAGAGAAAATGAATGCAGCCAGCATAGAGCAAGGCGTACAGTTCCTGGAAGAAAACAAGAAACGCCCTAATGTGGTTACTTTGCCAAGCGGCCTGCAATACGAAGTCATCAACGAAGGCAAGGTAGGCACTTATGCAAAAGCCACCGACCAAGTGAAATGCCACTACGAAGGCACACTGATTGACGGAACCCTGTTCGACAGTTCTATCAAACGCGGACAACCCGCCGTATTCGGTGTGAACCAGGTTATCCCCGGCTGGGTGGAAGCGCTTCAGTTGATGCCCGAAGGTGCCAAGTGGAAACTTTATATTCCTTCCGATCTTGCCTATGGCGCACAAGGTGCGGGCGAAATGATACCGCCTCACAGCACATTGATTTTTGAAGTGGAATTACTCGAAATATTATCCCAAAAATAAAAATAAACAGTAAAAGCAAAATGAAAAAAGTAACATTTATCATGGCTCTTGCAGTAGGCGCAGGTTTAGCTTCCTGTACTGCACAAAGCCCGAAAGCAAATCTGAAAACAGATGTTGACTCATTGTCTTATGCCATCGGTATGGCTCGTACAGAAGGTCTGACTCAGTACCTGATGCAACAAGGCGTTGACACTACTCAGATGGCTGAATTCATCAAAGGTTTCAACGAAGGCGCTGCTAAAACCAGCAAGAAAGACGTTGCTTACATGACCGGTATGCAAATTGGTCAGATGGTAGGCAAACAATGGGTAGAAGGCTTCAACCAACAAATCTTCGGTGGCGACTCTACTCAGACTATCAGCCGTGAAAACCTGTTGGCAGGTTTCATAGCAGGTATCACAGACAAGAGCAACGTTATGACTAAAGAAGCTGCTACAGCTTACATGCGCGATGGTATGGAAGCCATCAAGGAAAAAGCTTTAGCTGTCAAATACGCTGACAACAAAGCTGCCGGTGAAAAATACCTCGCTGAAAACAAAGGTAAAGAAGGTGTTGTAACTACTCCGAGCGGTCTGCAATACAAAATCATCACCAAGGGTACAGGCGCAATCCCTGCTGACACCAGCAAAGTGAAAGTAAACTACAAGGGTACTTTGATTGACGGTACTGAATTCGACAGTTCTTACAAGCGCAACGAACCTGCTACTTTCCGTGCCAACCAAGTTATCAAAGGCTGGACAGAAGCCCTCACAATGATGCCTGTAGGTTCTAAGTGGGAACTTTATATTCCGCAGGAACTGGGTTACGGTGGCAGAGAAACCGGCGGTCAGATCAAACCGTTCTCTACCCTGATCTTTGAAGTAGAGCTCGTCGGCATCGAAAAATAAGTATCAGCCGAAGATTTTTTCTTCAACGGTACAGACTTAGCGGGCGAAACGGATGTAAACAAAAACATCTGCTTCGCCCGCTTCTTTTTTACTCTTTCCCTATTTTTTCCTCCTTTTATATAGAGAAATTAAAATAAAGTCCTATATTTGCTTACTATTTGATAAAAACAAGAACTTACACAAATTGATATTATGGAAAAAATAGACAATCTTGACCGGCAGATTCTGGAAATCATCTCTCAGAATGCCCGCATTCCTTTCAAAGATGTAGCTGCTGAGTGTGGCGTATCACGTGCTGCCATTCATCAACGTGTGCAACGTTTGATAGATTTAGGTGTCATTGTCGGCTCCGGTTATCATGTGAACCCCAAATCTCTGGGCTACAGAACCTGCACGTATGTAGGTATCAAGTTAGAGAAAGGTTCCATGTACAAATCAGTGGTTGCCGAAATGGAGAAAATACCGGAAATCGTGGAATGCCACTTCACTACGGGTCCTTACACGATGCTGACGAAAGTATATGCACGCGATAACGAGCATCTGATGGACTTGCTGAATAACAAAATGCAAGAAATTCCGGGTGTAACCGCTACCGAAACGTTGATTTCACTGGAGCAAAGTATCAAGAAGGAAATTCCTATTTGCCCGGAGAAATAACAGATAATTTATGGAATTCTTAAACGAATATCATCTTTCGGGACTGTTCATCGGCATTTGTACATTTCTTATCATTGGATTGTTTCATCCTGTGGTAGTGAAAGCCGAGTATTATTGGGGTACCAAGTGCTGGTGGATTTTTCTTGTATTGGGCATCGGGGGCGTTGTGGCCTCGCTTTGCGTAGAGAATATCTTGATTGCGTCCCTCTTGGGCGTATTTGCTTTCTCTTCGTTCTGGACCATCAAGGAGGTCTTTGAACAAGAAGACCGCGTAAAGAAAGGTTGGTTCCCCAAGAACCCCAAACGTACGTACAAGTTCTAAAAACAAAGCAACAAACAGTATATTTTGCCCGAAAGGTTTGCATATTTCAACTGAATATACTATTTTTGTGCCCGCTATCCGATGAGGATAACACCGGACTTGTAGCTCAGTTGGTTAGAGCAACAGACTCATAATCTGGAGGTCCCTGGTTCAAGCCCAGGCTGGTCCACAAAGAAAAAAGGCTGATTCCTAAGGGAATACAGCCTTTTTCTTTATGGAGACCTCCGATTAAGGGTCTGTTGCTTTAGTAGTTTTAGCCTTAAATTGATGCAGTTGTTTCACTATTGTTTCACCAGTTAAACAACATGTAGTATGCTGACAATCAACGCAGAAGTAGTAAAAATCCAACGGCAATCAAATGAATGTTTCACTGTAAGACTTAGATTTACTCTTAACAGACGAATGAAAAGATTGTCTACAAGTCTATTTGCAACCTCCAAAGACTTGACTAAGGACTTAAGAATCAAGCAATCATCTCCTTTGAGACAGGAAGTAAACGACCTTATTCGTTGCTATCAAAACAAGTGTGCCAAACTTCAAATTGAACTGAATAACTACACCATTGACGATGTAATGGACTACTTAAACGGGGAACATCAGAAGCAGCAGACCATTGACTTTATAAAGTTCAGTCGTGAGTGGATTTCTTCTGCCACAATTAAAGGTGCGCCCAATTACACCACTGCCACTAATGCCTTGGTACGGTTTGTTGGTAAAGAAGAATTGGATGTAAATCTGATAACCTTAGATTTCTTGGAGCAGTTCAAAGTATTCTTGATTGGAGAACGTGAAGCACGTACCAAGAAACTAATGCAGCAGGGTAAGCGTGTTCCTTCTAATCGTTCACTATCCCTTTACTTGATAAGCATTAAGAAACTGTTCAAAGAGGCTCAAAAGAAGTACAACAAAAGGGAAAAAAATCTCATACTCATACCCAATTCTCCATTTGCAGACTTCGAGATACCTAGACAAGAAGCAACCCGTAAAAGAGCTATTCCAGCAGACATCATCAAAAAGGTATGGAAGCTACCCTATAAAGACATGAAGAAGGGGTACAAATCAACTTGCCGTTACAACTTGGCTAAAGATTGCTTCATTCTATCATTCTGTTTGATGGGGATTAATTCTGCCGACCTTTACAATGTCACGGAAAGAACAGGTGACACCATTACTTACAACAGAACCAAGACCAAAGCTCGTAGATTAGATGGTGCAAAAATGATGGTGAACATTCCAAAAGCAATTCTTCCACTGGTTGAGAAGTACAAAGACCAAAGTGGCAAACGACTCTTTAATTTCTATCGCTACTATGCAGATGAAGGAAACTTCAACAAAGCCATCAACTACGGCTTGAAAGAAATTGGTGGATTGTTGGGTGTAGATGATTTGGAGTACTACGCAGCCCGCCACTCATGGGCTACCATTGCACTCAACAAAGTAGGTATTGACAAGTACACTGTACACGCTGCATTAAACCATGTTGATGAATCAATGAGAGTAACTGACATCTACATTGAACGAGACTTCGTGAATGAGAATAAGGCTAATGCAAAAGTCATTAAGTACGTGTTTGGGAAGTAGCTTTTAATTAATCCCGCTTACAGTAATGTGAGTGGGATTTTTTAACTTTGTAGTCTAAATGTAAATGCATTATGACAAGTTACACACTACCAATTCCAGAACTTAAAAGACTGGAACCAATTCTAGAAGAACTCTTTGGCTACAGACGTGCCATGTTTGAAAATGAGCTACTAAACGTTTACCGCACCAAGTACCCTAATGGAATCAGTAAAGAAGTAGCTAATAATTACATGATTGCCTGTCCATTTTTAAATGAGATTGCAGTGGATAATGGTGCGTTTGATTACCACCGTTACGCACCAAGACCAGCCTCAACAAGCATGGAACTTGATGTGAAAAGTTTCATTATGGACACAGAGCATGAGATTACGATTGTTCTTTCCAATGATACCATCTTAAAACAGTTAGACAAATTGTTGCAGGACTATGGAGAGAAAGACAGCAGCGAAACAATCAGAACAACTCTTCTTATCGTAGCTGCCATTTACGACAAGCATGTAAAAGAGGAACTCTACACAGAAATTACCATGTCTGAGAATACGCTTCCTTATCTCCAACAAGTCCGTCCAGAAATGTTAAAGCTCTTTGAGTTGCTTAATACTAAGAGATACTCACCTAGCAAGAAGAAAGAATTAAGAGTGTTCAATCCTATCACTATTGATAATGGAGTTAAGAAGATCACACTAGATAATTCATGTCATTGGCTGACTGACTTACTGGACGACTACCTGCAAATTTACTTGGGAGTTAAAAGTCTGGAAGAAGCCCAAGCAGAACTAAAGGAAGTGTATGCAGAGAAAAAAGGCAGGAAAGCTAGTAATGTAGCTTGTAATCTTATCATGTACGGCACATTCCATCTCTTACAAAAGTACTCGTCATTGAAAACCAAGAGCGAACAGATACGTATGACATTGGACTACATGAAACTACTGTTTGAAGAAGGCAGTTACAATGTCGATGAGAACTCAACCAATGCAGCTATTGCTTACTTAGTGAAACAAGGGTACAAACCACAATGGAAGCCCAAGCAGACAGAAGACTACAACTTCTCACCTAACAATCAATCTACAGAATACCTCTGGTAATTAAAAATCTACCAATCCTCACAGACTACCATGTAATTGCATGGTAGTTTTTTTATGTCCTTAAATGAGCTAACTCACTGATAACCTACAATCTAAAGAATACCCCTCAAATCGCTTCTTATTCTTTATTACCCACCTTCTAAGTATTCCCCAACTTTGCAATGTCAAAACGAGAGCATTGAATAACTGACAGGACAAGTTCCTAAAGAATAGAACTGAAATCAGAACTTATTCTTTATAGCACAGCAGTTAGGATAGCAGTAGCTTTGCACCGCAATCAAACGTTAAGGGTGCACACTTAACCAGAGATTGCAATTATTAATAACTATCTAAATTTTAAAAAGTATGGAAACAAATTCATTAAAAGCGATTGAGAATGTAAACACAGTAGCTAACAAAGCAATGGCAACCATGTGCACCAAAGAGTTAAAGAAGCGTCTTGCTAAAGAAGAGAGAGACTTAAAGAGTTTAATCAGTAAGAAGATGAATGATACTATCATCAATGCCCAACAGGAAATTATAGCCCAACTGCAACAAGAGATTGTACAAGCTGAAAGCAAGAAGCAGGCATCTACTGTAGCTCTGAAAGATGATGCAATCACGTTCAGACTGGCTAAGGACGGTAAGGTAGTGTCAAAGAAGATAGCCTTAGTTGAGCACAACAGGGTTATCAACTCCAAGAAAGTGGATAAGTTCATCGCCATTATTGACAATGGCAAGTATGAAGAAGCCTACCCAATCATTGTAGTAGAAGCCAAGGCATTAATAGAAGCAGGATTTACTGTAACAGACATCAACGGCAGAGAGTTAAGTATAGAGGAAGCAGAAGGTTACTACGTGATTCTGGACGGACAGCACAGAAGTACTGCATTTGCCAAGTTGAATGCAACTAAAGGTGGTATAGTTATCCCTAATGTATTTGTCAAGGAAGTTGAGAATGTAGGGGAATACTTGGTAGACATCAACACTGTCAGCAACTGGGACAAGAGAGACAGACTGACAGTAGCCGCTCTGACATCAGAAGAAGCATTGTTCAAGAATGTGGCAGAACTTATCAAAGAGGGGTTCAATCCTACAACGGCAGGTCTGATTTATACAAAGAAGAGCATATCAGAAAAAGCACTTGACAAGGTGTTGAAGGGTGAAGAGTATAAGCTGCCTAAAGGTACGACAGTTGAAATTGAGAGAGGAAACAGATTCATTACACTATGTAAAGCTGCCCACATCACAGTTCCTTTCCTTACAAAGCGATACTTCATCAAAGGATTTAACAGCTATGCTAAGATAAATGGTGAGGAGCAGGCATTTGGGGCATTGGACAAACTGAAAGTTCTGAATCTTAATGAAGAGAGACTGAAGCAAGTCAAAGAGGAGGATGACTTCCAAGTAATGCTTAAAGAAGCACTGGAAGCCTAACTCCAATTAGACAGAGAGCCAATGTGACAGGTTGGCTCTTCTACTCCAAATTCTCAGAAAGTGGTGATTTTCCCCTATACAATAATGCTGATTACCCAAAAAACAGAGCTAAGAAATGCCTAAAGTCTGATTAATTGGGCAACAGGTAGCAGTTTGTAATTCACCAAGCAGAGATGATGATAGAGTAAATTTTTCAAGAAAGTGGTGAATCTTCCTATTACAATAGGATGGTTTACCCTAAGATTTGGAGTTAAGGCTCTCCTAAAGTACGAGAATTAAGGTCACAGATAACAAATTTAAAATCACCAAAGATAAATGATGATACCCTTTAAAATTCAAGAACGAGATGGTTTTCTCACCATGGACGACTTCCCAGAAAACTGCATTTTTAATAAGGTCAAGACGGGATGCGGTGCTACTACAATAGCACTTACTAATAATGAGAATTACATTATTGCCGTACCTACAAAAGAGTTAGTAGTTAATAAGTGCTACCCACCTAAAGACAAGGATGGCAACGATAACATTTGGAAGAAGTCACAGATTCAACCAGGCGTAAGTCCTGTTAATGAGAACTTGTTTGGCTTGTATGGCAACCTCAACAGGACAGTAAAAGCCAAACTAAAGAAATTCCTTACAAAGGACGGGAAAAAGAAGATACTTTGTACTTATGATAAGGTAAGCACGTTAATTCCCCTCATTAACCCACTGGAATTTAAAATACTTGTAGATGAATACCATAACCTTCTGAAACAATACGGCTTTAGGACAAAGGTAATAAATCAAGTAATAGAGAAATTTGAACTCTTCAAATCTCATTGCTTCTTAACTGCAACCCCAATTCCAGAGCAATTTAAGCCTGAAATTTTCGCAGGAATTACAGAGTACGTTGCTGATTGGAAAACAGTAGATAAGATAACAATCTATCCTTGTTTGTGCCAAAGTGCAAGTACTACGGCAGCTAAGATTATCAAGCACTATCAAGACAATGGTTACTTTGTACTGGATGGAGTAAAGAGTGAGGAAGCATACTTCTTTGTCAATAGTGTAAGAGAGATTAAGACAATACTTACAAAGAGTAAATTAACTAATGATGATTGTAGAATTATCTGTGCAGATGACGAACTGAACCACTACAAATTGGAAGGTTTTGAAATTTCCAGTTCAACAGCTCCTGCCAAACGATTTACATTCGTAACCTGCAAGGCATTTGAAGGAGTAGACTTCTACTCTGAAACTGCAATTTGTTTCATTGTTAGTAGTAGCAATAATAAGCACACTCTAATCAGTATTGACATGGACATTCCCCAAATTGCAGGACGTATCAGAACCAAATCCAATCCGTTTAGAAACAAGATTGTTCACATCTTCAATCCTAAGGCTATTAATTACTACCGTCCATTTGATGTAATGAAGGAGGAGATAGAGGACGAACTTGCTACTGCCCGCAAAAGAGTAGAGCAGTTGAATAAAGAACCAGATACAAAGATACTAGAGCAGCAGGATAAGGAATTTGAGAAACTAGGTATTGATACATACATTATTAAGAGGAACGATAGATACGAAGTTAATGACATGGTTGCCCAATTAAAGCTATACCAACATTGGACTATGCGTATCGTTTACAAGTCAGCAGAATCACTAATAGAAAGTTACAAAGAGCTAGGAATGGTAATAGGCAAAGCACATGAATGGGACATTAAAGATGAAGATGTTATGAAGAAAGCTCTTACACCTCCCCAATTCAGAGACAGGCTCAAACGTTTCTGTGACTTAAAGGAGAAAGCTACTCTAACGGATAGTGAGAAGCAAGAACTAAAAGACATTACAGACAAGTATCCATTCTTAGAACAAGGATGTGAGAAACTTGGGATAAATCAATTAAAGAGAACAAGAACCATTAAGGAAATTAAGGCATTGATTGAGTAAGATTAAAGCTCCAGACCATTCATAAGGTTTGGGGCTTTTTTGTATCATGCCAACTCAAAATGTAAGGTACTTAAATTTCTACCCCCTCCCCTTCAAGCATGAGAAGCATTTCCATTTAGACTTTACGTTCTTACGAAGTGATTACATTGATTTCAGAAGAATGGCTTACATGGAAATTTAAAAGAGATGTATGTCTCAAACTCTTCTTTTCTGTTACCCTTCACACCCTTCCTACCAATCAATAGGAAAATGAAAGCTAAACATGAAACAGCTTCCCAACCCCAAACGAATGAAATTTTTAATTTGTCAGTTCTGCCAAGTGCAGATAATTAAAGACTGACTACAAAAACACACATTCGTAATGAGATTGGAAAGTACTTTCATGCAAAGCGTTCATTTTGTCTACATTCAACTGATTACTAATCTTAAACAATGCGTATGGAGAAATTAAAGATTGTATTAACGCTAGGAGTTATCTTAATCCTTCCTGTAGTCCTAATGCCACAGTTTTTCATTGGTTTACTTGTTCTGACTGTGGTGTGTTTCGCACTCAGACGAAGAGCTTTTTAATACTAACTTAATGAATTACAAATTATGGAAACATTACAGATTACGCCAATAATGGCACAAAGGAGAAGTTTAAATTTTGGTGAGTATGCAGAAGACGCTACTTTAGTAATGGAAGAACAGCCCACAAGGGAAAAGAGACCGTTATTCATTGAAGCCAACACGATTGAAGCAAGTTTGGAGCATTTAAGAAATGATTGTATCATTCCTGTATTCGCAAAGGATAATGAGGCTACCTTATCTCATGTGGCTTTCATTGAAACTGTGCAAGACGCTGCAAGGACATTCTTTCAAGGTGAACAAATTGAATTGCCTGACATTCGTGTTTCTCATGTGATTAAGGGCAGAATACCAGAAGCAATCCATAAGCCTGCCAATCAATTACTGGAAAGTGACAAGACTATCTACTACGAAAGATGCGCTTTTGTCATTCAAGTTCCTACGATTTACGAGACAGTAAACGGTAACAGGTTGACTCTTACTATTGGCGGAGTTCGTGCGTACAACCATACGAACTTATACAGTAAGAAGACAGCAGAACGATTTAAAGTATTCATTGGCTTTACCTGTAAGGTCTGTACGAACTTGTGCGTATCAACTGACGGGTATCTTTCATGTTTGGAAGTTACCAATACGAATGAGTTGTACCGTGCCATCTTGGAATTGTTCAACCGTTATGATCCAGCCAAGCACATACATTTGATGCAAACACTTGGCAACTCTTACTTAACGGAACACCAGTTTTGCCAATTACTTGGGAGAATGAGACTTTACCAGTCATTACCACAGAGCCAACAGAAAGCCATACCAAGAATGTTACTAACTGACAGTCAGATTAACAATGTGGCGAAGTCTTACATTCAAGATGAGAATTTTAGTAGCTTGGGGAATGACTTATCAATGTGGAAGTTCTACAATTTACTTACTGGTAGTAACAAGTCAAGTTACATAGATTCTTTCTTGGACAGGGCTTACAATGCTACAGAATTGGTTACTGGAATTGCAGCCGCTTTACATGGAGATGAGAAATACCAATGGTTTTTAAGTTAGTGGTATTTGAGAATACACAAAATTGTCAAATGCTTAATTCTTGAAACTATGGTACAAAAGTTATTCTATGTATTGTTATTTGTCGCCACTATGCTTGTGGCTATGCTATCATTTCCTTTAATCATGGTTGGCTATGCTCTCTTAATTGCCTACGCTCTTATCAAGGGTAGCTAACCATGTGTTCAAATTGGGAGCGTGTTCAAATTAATCTGGAAAGATGGTTTGAATACATTCCCTTATGTTATTAACTTAATCAAAGAATTAAATGAGAACAAAAGCAGTGATTTATGCTCGTGTTTCATCTGTTAGTGACAGACAGGACACAAGCAGACAAATTGAGGATTTAAGAAAGTATGCCAACTTACGGGACATTGAAGTAGTTGCCACATTTGAAGAACACATAAGCGGTGCAAAGAAGAATGAGGAACGCCAAGTTCTTACGGAATGTTTGGAATACTGTACTACTAATTCAGTTCATTACTTGCTACTATCTGAACTTTCCAGACTGGGCAGAAGTACATTACAAGTGCTTCGCTCATTAGAAGTACTACATGAAGCCAAAGTTTCCGTTTACATTCAGAACTTGGGACTTTACACACTTCAACCAGATGGTAAAGTAAATCCTATCGTTTCCATTCTGATTACCATACTAGCGGAAATGTCTAACATTGAGAGAAGCAACATTGTCTATCGTTTGAACAGCGGTAGGAGTAATTACATTGCCAAAGGTGGGAAATTAGGACGGAAGACAGGCAGCATCAAAACGGAAGAAAAGAAACGGGAAGAGTACAAAGAAGTAATTCAACTGTTAAAGAAGGGCTACTCTGTTAGAAATGTAGCCAAGTTACAAGGAATTGGCATCTCCACAGTTCAACGGGTGAAGAACATCTTTGTCAATGCCTAGTCTTTTTAATTGGTTGGGAGGAAATTTTTAAAATTCTACCTTTATGAGGACTTGGCTAATTTCCTCCTAACCTTAAAATGTTGAGTAGAAGTCAGCCTCAACGATTAATAAACAATAGTTCTTGCTAATCAAACGTAAATTCGTAACTTTGTAGCAATTTCAGAAGCCTAATGCGTTAGGGCTGGAAGGACTTATTAAGAAAACGAAGAGCGTTTAAAGCATTATCCTGTCATGAAATCTGGACAATTTCATTCTCCAAGGATAATAGGCAAGAACGCTCACGCTTAGTTTGTTGTTATCAACTTCTCATGTGCATGGGAAGGCTGCATAATTACATTAGGCGTGGGCTATTGTTTATTACTTGGAGATGGGCAGTCCAGAGCCTCATGACGGTAATAATCAGTAGTTCCCACGCTTCTTCTGTATGTAACAGTCAACCATTGGGAACTGGTTGACATTAAAAAAGCATGTAAAAAAACAGAGAGTTTGAATTAACCAATCAATTGACAGTTCTTTTAAGGAGTGTGCAGCCTTTGCTGTGTTCCTCACACTCATTTAACCTATTACTAATGCTTTCTGCAAGGAACGTAGAAGCACAAACAGATTTATTACAATGAAAACTTTAAGATTAATTGGAATGGCGATTGTAGCCGTAATTATGAGTGTTAACTTTACTGCATGTAGTGACGATGACGATGAAGGAGAAGGCAATAACGGTACTAGTAAGAAATTCATCTCTGCGACATACGAATCTGGGGATGCATCCTCATTTGAGTATGATAACCAAGGAAGAATTACGAAGGAAGTGTGGGATGAATACGAGCTTCGCCAAGAAATTACAGAATTTACTTATGAAGCAAATAGAATCATAGCAACGGCTTATGACATAAGCTCTTCCAGTAGTGCTGATGAGAAATGGATAACCAACTATGAATTAAAGGATGGCATCATAGCTAGCAAGGTTGAGTATAACCCTGAAGGAGAAGCAATCGTTAATGTCAAATACAATTATGACAGTTCAAAACAACTTGTTTCCATTGAATACAGCAACTCTTACAATACTAACAGCGAAAAACTAGTAAAATTCATCTGGCAGAATGGCAACATCACTTCTATGATTGATGATGATGCTACAGAATTGTCTTACACTTCACTTCCTTACCAGTTCCTAGGTGAAGCAACCAATGTGTTTGATCCAGATTTAATTAACAACACACTTTTTGCCCAAGGATTCTATGGTAAATGCCTCACAAATTTAGTCAAGACTGAACGAGGCTATGACCATTATGATTACATCTACACAACGGACGAGGAAGGCTATGTAACCAAAGTCATTATGGAATACGAAGACGGAGACCAATGGGCATGTTATTGCTCTTGGAAGTAAAATGTACTAAAAAGGTAGAACGACACTGAATTAGCTTCAATGTCGTTCTACTTGTGTCTTTTTTTTCTTCACTAACTTCCGCTTATCTTCTTTAGTAGCCTTCTGGAAATACTTCTCTAGCAATTCTCTTGTTACAGGCATGTAAGTCACATCTGTTGTTACAATCTCCCTAACTTCTTGTGGCATGTAATACACAGCGTTGTCCTTCTTTGTCACTCTCATTTTGGTTAATGTAAATAGGTTGGTAATTAATTAATCTTCACAAAGGTAATTAGATTAAAGACTAAAAACTAATAGCAAGAAAGACTTCCTTGGTACTTAGAGTAGAGATGCAATCATAGTACAATCAAGAGTAATGCAATTAAGCCATACAACAATCAATTGAGTTACTTAGAAAAAAACGCTCAATTACAGCCTTTTAGTTAACTAAATTAAAGACTAAATTTGCAATACACAATTAAATTCATTACCTTTGTAACAGTAATTGATGTTTCACTATTGTTTCATCATCAGTTATTAGCGAGTTAATTAACTTAATGAGAATCAATGCATTACCAAAGGAAACTATTAGAGCCTCATAATCTGGAGGTCCCTGGTTCAAGCCCAGGCTGGTCCACAAAGAAAAAGGCTGATTCCTAAGGGAATACAGCCTTTTTTCTTTGTAATACCCCTCCAGTTATAAGTCCGTTGTTTTAGTAGTTTTAGTCTCAAGTTAGGCAATTGTTGACCTATTGTTGCCCCCAAACCAAGCAATTTAGAATTTACTCCTAAAAAGTATAATAAGAGAAAAAACTCATTTTATGAGTTGCTTATCATTCTAAACTTATTATATTTGCTCCCATAATCTAAAAAATGAAAGGTGATACTAGAGAAACAACATATTGATTTTGAACAGATTTATCTTTCTTATTTCTCGAAAATGAAACGTTTTGCCCGAGAATATGTCTTATCGGATGAAGATGCAGAGAATATAGTACAAGATGTTTTCCTCGATTTTTGGGAAAAGAAAGAACTATTGCCACTACCTATCAATATTCTGGCCTATTTATTCACTTCTATAAAAAACCGTTGCATTGACTTTCTACGGCACAAAATAGTGCAGAAAGAAGTAGAAAATAAAATGCAGGAAGAATATAGATTGACCTTACAAATGAAATATTATTCTTTAGGAGAATTAGATGAAGGGATTTTTGAAAAAGATGATGTAGAACAATTGCTCTCTAAAGTAATAGATTCGCTGCCTGAAAGATGTAGAGAGATATTTTTGAAAAGTAAGATAGAGGGCAAAAAGCAAAAGGAAATAGCAGAAGAGATGAACATTTCAATTAATACGGTTGAAACTCAGATGGGAATTGCCTATAAAAAGCTACGAAACGAACTAAAAGACTATTTTCCTCTTTTTATCTTTCTGTATTATTTGTAACCTGAACAAAAAAAGTGATTTTCTTTTAGCGGATTCTTTTTCTACATTCGTCTATACTATGAATTAAGTCATAAAAAGATGGATGAACGTATATTAAAATATTTCCAAAACAGCCTAGCACCCAATGAGAGGTTGCTACTTCTTCGTGAAATAGAGAAAAATGAGGAGCTAAAAAAGCAGTTTGCCGAGTATCAGAATATCCAGGCATTACTGAACTTATCCTCACACACAGAAGATAAGAAAGAGGGAAAAACAAGCTATCAGCATTTCCAAAAACGGATAAAAAGCAAAAAAATGCGTATTTGGCTGGTGAAAACAATGAAATATGCAGCTGCAATACTCATTTTAATGATAAGCACATATCAGCTATCTATTTGGCAGATGTCACATAAGCTACAAGATGACTTCCAAGTGCAAACCAATACTTTATATGTACCAGCCGGGCAACGTGCTTGTATATCTTTGCAAGATGGTACCGTGGTCTGGTTAAATGCTCAATCGACCTTGACCTACCCCTCGCATTTTTATGGAAAGGAAAGAACTGTTTCCATTATAGGCGAAGCCTTTTTTGAAGTAGCTAAAGACAAAAACAGACCTTTCATCGTAGCGGCTCAAGATGCGAAAATACAAGTATTAGGAACAAAATTCAATGTATATAGCTATCCGGATAGCAAACAAATCAGGACAAGTCTGATTGAAGGTGCCGTTCAAGTGTTCTACAAGAGTAAGCAAGTTATATTAAGGCCCAATGAAGAAAGCATTGCACAAGACGGGAAATTGACAGTCAGCAATATAAAAAATCCTGATATGTTATTATGGAGAAATGGCATCTACAGCTTTAATAATGAACGCTTGGCTGACATTGTTAACAAATTGGAGCTATATTATGATGTCACAATCAATATTGCAAATCCCAAATTGAAAGATATAAATTATACATGTAAATTCCGTCAAAGAGATGGAATAGAGAAAATACTACATACCATTCAAAAGATACATCATTTCAAAATTGAAATAGACAAAGAAAATAACGTGATCACCTTAAAGTAATACAATTGTTTAACCCTTAATACATTATCCACATGAAAACATAGAATTATAATCAAAAAGGCGACAAGTGCACCACCACCTGTCGCCAGTAGAAAGTAAACACCGGAAAAAAATTTAGTATTCACTCTAAATACAAAGATATGAAAATAAATCCTTTGTTATCACTCTTTATTGTCCAAAATCAAAGCTTTAAAGATTATTTTAGAATTATGAAAATCTCTTTATTCTTGCTATTTGCTTGTGCCCTCCAATTACTGGCAGTAAATACAGAAGCACAAAACGCAGTCATAACCTTTCCTTCTAATTCTATATCTGTAGGTCAGTTAATAGAAGAGATAGAAAAGCAGACAGATTACTTAGTTGTATATAGCAATCGCGAAATAGATACCAACCGGCAGGTCATTATACAAAATAAATCTGCTAAGGTATCTTCATATTTGAAAGAGACATTGGCGAAAGTAGGTATTAGTTATAAATTCGAAAACGATTATATTATTTTATCGAAAAATACCAGCTTATTAGATCAGATACAACAAGAAAAAATAACAGGAATAGTGACTGATGTAAAAGGAGAGCCGATTATAGGTGCAAATGTCAGTGTTATAGGTAAATCAATAGGTACAATTACAGATATAGATGGCAAGTTTACCATCCAAGCTTCACTAGGAAATACCCTTCAAGTTTCATTCATTGGCTACAAAACTCAAACCACCAAAGTTGCAAACAAACATATCACAATTGTTTTACAAGAAGATATGGAAATGCTTGATGAAGTGGTTGTAATTGGCTATGGAACTGTGAAGAAGTCAGACTTGACAGGTTCAGTTTCTTCCATTTCACAGAAAAATATAAAGGACCAGCCAATGACTCGATTGGATCAAGCTTTAAGCGGAAGAATTCCCGGCGTCGTTGTTATAACAAACTCCGGTGCACCGGAGCAGAGTACCCAAATTCGTATACGTGGTGCAAATTCTATTTATGGTGGAAATTCACCACTTTATATTGTAGATGGGGTACCTAATACCGATTTATTTAACAATCTGGCTCCTAATGACATACAATCGATAGAGGTCCTGAAAGACGCTTCGGCAACTGCTATTTATGGTTCTCGCGGTGCAAACGGAGTAATACTGGTCACTACCAAAAGAGGGGCTGAAGGTAAGACAAATATTCACTTGGAAACAGAACAATCAATATCTACCATTGCCAAAAAGCTAGATCTATTAAGTGCAAGTGAATATGCAGAATTCTATAATGAGTATCGTCGGGAAAAGGGGGCTAATCAAGATTTCTTTTCTCCCGATGAAATCACTCAGTGGAAAAAAAATGGGGGTACAGACTGGCAAGATCTAATGTTCAGAACAGCTCATACTCAAAATTATAAACTCTCTATTTCAGGAGGTATTCCGAAACTTCAATATTTGGTATCTATGAATATGATGGACATAGAAGGCATTTTGAAGGAATCGAAAAGTCAGAAATTCAGTTTACGGTCTAATATAACTGCTGATGTAACTAATTGGTTGAAAATGAACTTAGACGTAAATGCAGTAAGACGAAAAACAAATAAAAATGGTCCCCGTGGAGGAGTCGGAACTATTATAGCAGATGCAATTACCTATAGTCCTACCTTGAAATTAAAAGATGAAGAAGGAAACTGGTTGAGAGATAATATCAATTCAACAAAAGATAACCCTTATGGCCGATTAACTCAAGATTTGGATGAAAGTTACACTAATTATCTAGCAGCAAATTTACAGTTTATGGTACAATTACCAGTAAAAGGGTTGAGTTTGAATTTCCAAGGTGCTGCCCATTATAAAGATTACAAGAATCGTTGGATGAAGTCGAATGCAAAGGATTTACGAGCTCAAAACAATTCTGCAAATAATAATCAAAACGATAGTTTTGACTGGTATAATGTAAATCAAATAAATTATGCAAGAGAATGGAAAGAACATAAGTTGAATCTTATGGGAGCCATAGAATTATCACAATCAACAACTACAGGATTGTCTAATGAAGTAGCTAACCTGAGAACAGAATCTGTTGATTTTTGGAATTGAGTTTGGGAGATATGAATCTGTTTAGCAATTCATTTTCACGCTCTTCGCTGGTTTCACTTATGGGACGTGCAATGTATCAATTCAAAGATAGATACTTACTTACTGCGACTATTAGACGAGATGGTTCTTCCAAATTCCAAGGTAAGAATAAATGGGGAAATTTTCCATCAGTTGCCGTTGCCTGGAGAATGTCAGAAGAATCTTTTATAAAGAATCTCAATATTTTTGATGTCTTAAAGTTAAGAATGAGTTGGGGCAATACAGGTAACCAAGCCATTGGAGCCTATTCAACCTTAGGGCTTCTAGCTGAGTCGAAGTATGGTTGGGGAGGTACAAGTGATTATCCCGGATACGGAGTTTCCGGACCTGCCACTCCTAATCTGACATGGGAAAAAACTACTCAATATGATTTAGGCTTAGATATGGCATTTGCAAATAATAGAATTCTGGCAAATATCGATCTATATCAAAAGAATACAACCGGGTTGTTACTAAAGAAACCTATACCATACTATGATGGCGGAGGAACCACTTGGGTAAATCTTGGTGAAGTGAAAAACAGAGGTATTGAATTCTCTTTAACCGGAATTCCTATTCAAAACAAAAATTTAATATGGGAAAGCACATTTAATGTATCCTACTCAAAAAATGAAGTTATCAGCTTAGGAGATGAAACAAGATTACATCCGGGAACAAAATTAGACCAAGCTTCTCTCAATACGGCCGTATTGCAAGTAGGAAAACCATTAGGTAGTATCTATGGATATATTTGGGAAGGTTTATGGCGTACTGACGAGGCCGAAGAGGCAGCCAAATGGGGGCAAAAGCCAGGAGATAACAAATTTAAGGAGAAAAATGTGAATTACAAATTGGAATCTGATGACGCAGATATTATCGGACAAGCATTTCCTGATGTAATATTAGGATGGAATAATACCATCAAATGGAAGAATTTAGATTTTAATTTATTCTTTCAAGGTTCACTGGGAGCTGACCGTTTGAATTTATCACGCTATCTCACCAATGAATGTGTCAGTGATTCACGTTTTATCACCTCTAAAGAAGGTTATTATAACAGATGGACACCCGAAAATCAAAATACTAAAATACCAAACCCGTTCAGTTCGACAATCAATTCCAGATTTGAAACTGCTCAATATTTGGAAAAAGCTGATTATCTAAGATTAAAGAATATAAGTATTGCATATACAATCCCCAGAGCAAAAACAAAATTTGCAGATATCAGAATCTCCCTGAGTGCTCAAAACCTGTTTACGATCACGTCTTACACAGGATATGATCCGGAAGGAACTATGGATATCACAAGCAATGGCGGCAATAGTGACATTAACGCAGGCGTTGATGGCGGTTCATACCCATTACCAAGAACATTTACTTTGGGGCTTGGATTCTCATTTTAGTTTAACCAATAAAATAGATGCAAAATGAAAAAAATATTGATTTATAGCATATTATTATTTGCTTTATGTTCTTGTGACAATTTCCTGGAAGAAGACCCTCGTGGTAAACTTACCCCTTCCTCTTTCTTCTCAAGTCCGGAAGACTTGGATATGGCTATAACTGGGATGTACAACAAATATTACCAGACTAATGCTCGCGTCTTCAGAGCCATTTATGTGTGGTGTGCAGATGATGTAACAGCCCATAGTGGTGGTAATAAGTCACGTTTTTCGGAATATGACCGGTTTAATTTCAACTCGGGAAATACAGATATTCTTGAAATGTATCAACTCTATTATCAGACAATCAAAGCTTGCAATTATGTAATTAATAATGCAGAAAGAACACCGGTTGAGAAATCTTTCCTGGAGCCGAGACTGGGACAAGCCTACTTTTTAAGAGCATTAAACTATTTTATGCTTGTACGCATTTGGGGACGTATACCTCTAGTCACAGAGAATGAGATAAATTACAATACCCCAAAAGCAGAGGTGAATAAAATATATGAATTAATAGAATCGGATGCATTAACAGCAGAAAGAATGCTGCCGGATAATCATAAGATAGCCCCCTATTTTCAGAACGGAATTAATGTAGCTCCTAACAAAGGCGCTGCAAAAGCTTTACTAGCCTCTGTTTACATGACGGAAGCAGGCTGGCCTTTGAAAAAAGGAGCGGAATATTATGATAAGGCGGCTGCAAAGTATAAAGAAATCATTGAAAACGAAGATACGTATGGTTATATATTAGAACCGGACATACGTACATTGACTAAAGAACCTGAAGCTAATTACTCCAAGGAAATAGTATTTGGAGAGTTCCATAACAAAACGAAAAACTATTTCTCTGGACCCAAAAGCGAATTACCAGAGGAGTCCGGCGGATGGTGTGACTATATGGTTGAATTGGAATTCTTTAAAAGTATGCCGGAAGGAATACGCAAGGGTGCTTGGTTCCTGACCAAGGTGACGATGACCGGGCAGGAGCGTAACCCAGAAACGGGACGCTATCCATTACTAAATTGGGATGATCCCGCAACCAATCAGAAACATCCTTATTGGAAGAAAAATATAGAAAGTTCAGACTGGGTATTTAATTATGATGACGGGTATTATGAAACCAAAGGAATTTCAAGCGCAAGCGGGAAAACCAGAATGATATTTAGATATGCTGATATCTTACTATTGTACGCAGAAGCAGTTGCTTATGGAACTAAGAGTATTGATGATTTAGCATTTGACTGCATGTGGAGAGTACAAGAAAGAGCTGGAGTACCACTTATTTCAAAGGATGTCACTAAAGAATATTTCCAAAAAGCTGTTCTGGATGAGAGACGGTGGGAAACCGCAGGTATGGAACATAGCTGTATGGGGCGTTTCTTTACTATGCAAAGACATGAGATTCTTCATTTGCAAAAGAATTATAGAGATGCAGCCGAGCTTTCTTTAAATCCCAATTTAACATTAAGCGAAGAATTCTATTATTTCCCGATACCAGACAATGAACTCTTGATAGTTCCTGGATTAAAAGATTAATTCTACTTTTCTAAAATGAGGGTTTTAAGAGTTCGCGTTTCTTTTGAAACCCTCTTTCATTTATAAAACATTTAATATGAGATACTTTAGTATAATATTTGTATTATGCTTGACCCTTTCTATGGTTCAAGCTCAGCAAACCTCTTTTGTAAATCCTTTCATTGGTACTTCCGATGATCATGGACAAACCGATCCATCCGCAACCATTCCGTTCGGGATGATTAAACCGGGGCCAGAAACTATACCTCGCGGAAACGGAGGTTATGATTATCAATCACAACAGCTGAAAGGATTCTCACAGACCAGAATGTCTGGAGTAGGCTGTATAGGCGTCGGAGGAAACCTGCTGATAACACCTTTTGTCGGAACAGCATGCAAGACTTTAAAAATGGATAAGGCGTCAGAAACTGCAATTCCCGGATATTATAGCGTAACTTTAGATAATCAACTTAAAGTTGAAATAACCACAGGTAGGACTGCAGCTATCTATCGTTTTACCTATCCTGCTACAGAGACCGCCGGCATAAAAATAAATTTCAAACATTCTTATGGTAAGCATATTGCCGAAGAACATAGCATTATAGGAGACAATGCAGTAAAAGGATTTGTGCGTTCTGCTTGCACTTGTGATTTAGGCAGTTACAAATTTTATTATTATATTGAAAAAGATAAATCTACTTATGAACCAGAAGATAACGATTCAGAATTACTATGGAAGTTTCAAACAGAGCCTAATGAACAAATTATACTGAAAATAGGATTATCCTCTGTCAGTGCAGAAGAAGCTGAAGCGAATCTCAAAAAAGAGTGCTCGAATCAGTCTTTCGAACAGATACGCACCAATGCACGTATTGCCTGGGAAAATCTATTGGGACAAATACAAGTCGAAACTTCTGATGAAGATTTAAAAACATCATTTTATACGCGGCTCTATCATGCCTGCCAGACCCCTTTCACAATCAATGATTATTCCGGTAGTTATAAGGGAAGTGACGGAAAAGTATATAAAAGCCAGCAGTTACCCTATTATCATGGTTGGTCTATTTGGGATACCTACCGAACAAAATATCCTCTGTTATCTATTGTTTGTCCCACGGAATACAAGCACATGATCTCCTCACTTGCGGAATTATACAAACAAGGCAAGCCTCGTTCTGCAACAAAGACAGAACCATTTCTGACAACACGTACTGAACACTCTATTATCACGATTTTAGATGCATTACAAAAAGGAATGTTTGATGGTTCTCTCGACGAGCTACTTCCACTGATGCTAAAAGAGGCAGAAGATATCTCCAATGACTCACCGGACAAAGCATTGGAACGAGGATATGATTTCTGGGGAGTTTCTGAACTCGCAGGGAAAATGGGTAATAAAGAGTTAAAAAAAGAGTTCTCTTTACGCTCAAAAGAATACAGACCAATATGGTTACAAAAATTTAAGGACATTGGTCCAACTTCAGATATAATGCATGGTGACGGTTTGTACGAAGGTACTATATGGCAATATCGTTGGTTCGTACCTCATGACTTCGATTGGGTTATTGCGACTTTGGGCAGCAAGAAAAAGGTTTTGAGTGAATTAGATTATTTCTTTGAGAACAATTTATTCAATATGGGAAACCAACCTGATATACATGTTCCATTTTTATATTATTACCTTGGAGCGCCATGGAAAACGCAAAAGTTAGTCCACCAAATATTACTTGAACCGACCACTAATTATTATGGGACACATGAAAAGTGGGAAAAACCTTATATCGGCAAAATCTTCAATACCACTCCACAAGGGTACTTGAAAGAAATGGATGATGATGCCGGAACCATGTCCTCTTGGTTTGTGCTCTCTTCCATAGGACTATTTCCTGTCTGCCCGGGTATACCCTATTATTGGATAAATGCTCCGGTCTTTGATACGGTTACATTACACCCAACGTCTCAACAAGAATTTAAAATCTATGTAAATCGCCCTGATGCAGAGTGTATCTATATTCAAAAAGCAATTTTAAACGGTAAAGTTTTAAATAGAAGTTGGTTAAGCTATGACGAAATCATGCAAGGCGGAGATTTGACCCTAGAGTTAGGAAAGCTTCCTAATAAACATTGGGGACATAATACTGATTTTATAAAGTCACTATTTAAAAAATAAATTAAATGAAAAGAAAGGAATGTTTTTGGTGGGTATTTGCGATAATTGGAGTATGCCTTCTGAGCATAAGATGTAGTAATGTAAAAGAGGATTATTGCTGTTATGTAAATCCCTTTATTGGTAATGCAGATAATGGCCACACATTTCCAGGAGCTTGCGTACCATTTGGAATGATACAAGTAAGTCCGGAAAGTGGAAATGGTTCGTGGAGATATTGCTCCGGCTTTAATATTGAGGATGACTCTATCATGGGATTTTCCCAAAATCATTTGAACGGTACGGGATGTCCCGACTTAGGAGATATATTGATTCTACCATTTTGTGGTGATATACAAAATGAAAAATATAAAAGTAGATATGAGAAAGAATATCAAAAAGCTCATCCAGGATACTATTCAGTAGTTTTATCTGATTTTGGAGTGGAGGTAGAATTGACTGCGACACAACGCACGGCCATGCATCGTTATACTTTCAGAAAAGCAGAACCGGCACATATTCTGGTAGACCTTCAAAGTGGAATCGTAAGTAAGAATGAGCAGCTGCGAACTCATGTAATAGATGCAGAAATGCAACTGTTAGACCAATATAGTATCGTCGGAAAGAACAAGGTGAAAATGTGGGTGGAAAGAGAGTTCTTCTATGTTATCAAATTCGACAAACCCTATATAGATATTGAAGAACTTCAACCTCAAGAAGGAGAAAAAGCCAAACGCCTTCTTCTTTCATTTGATTTAAAACCAGGAGAAAATGTTCAAGTAAAAGTCGGTCTGTCTACTGTCAGCATAGAAGGTGCACAGGAAGCATTAGAAAAAGAAAATCCAGATTGGAACTTTGAAAAAGTAAAGGCTCAATCTGCCGAAGCCTGGAACAATCTGTTGTCACGGATAGACGTATCAGGCACAGAAGAACAAAAAGTAAACTTCTACACTTCCATTTACCATTTATGTATCCAACCTAATAATATAACTGATGTGGATGGAAGATACAGAGGTCCTAATGACAGCATCCTCTACTCTCCCATAGGAGAATACTATTCTACCCTATCCTTGTGGGATACTTATCGTGCAGCTCATCCATTATATACTCTTTTAGTACCGGAGAAAGTTAACGGATTTGTCAATTCAATGTTATCTCACTGTGATACACAGGGTTATTTACCCATATGGGCTTTATGGGGTAAAGAAAATCATTGTATGATCGGTAACCATGCCATCCCCGTTATTGTAGATGCATATCTGAAAGGATATAAAGGTTTTGATCCTGAGAGAGCTTATGAAGCAATCAGAAAATCATCATTAGAATCTCACCCGAAGTCTGATTGGGAAACCTACAATCAATATGGATATTATCCTTTCGATCTTATTCCTGAAGAATCAGTTTCCAGAACTTTAGAGAGTTGCTATGATGACTATTGTGTGGCACAAATGGCAAAAGCATTAGGAAAGAAAGAAGATTATAATTTCTTTTCCCAAAGAGCCCGTGCATATACATCCCTGTTTGATCCGGTAACCAAACTAATGCGCGGGAAGGACTCACAGGGCAAATGGAGAGAACCTTTTGATCCTTTCAGACTATCACATGCCGGAACTTCCGGAGGGGATTATACTGAAGGAAATGCATGGCAATATGTATGGCATGTGCAACACGATGTAGATTCTTTAATTGAGATGATGGGAGGAAATAAAGCATTTACAGCAAAACTCGATTCACTCTTCTGGCTTGAGAACAATACTGTAAATACAGGTTTTATATCTGATGTGACCGGACTCATAGGACAATATGCCCATGGGAATGAACCTAGTCATCATGTAGCTTACCTATACAACTATGCAGGGGAATTCTGGAAAACCCAAAAACTTATCCGAGAAATCTTTGATCACTTTTATCTGCCCGTTTCCGACGGTTTGTGCGGAAATGACGATTGTGGGCAGATGTCCGCATGGTATTTGTTCTCAGCTATGGGATTTTATCCTGTAGATCCTATCAGTAAAGAGTATATTATTGGTGCTCCTCAACTGAAGGAGATGATATTACGTCTGGAAGGTGGAAAGAATTTCATCATTCGTGCCGAAGGCTTATCAGAAGAAAATAAATATGTAAAGGCAGTCTTTTTGAATGGAAAAGAATTAAAACGGTTTAGAATCTTTCATCATGAAATCACAGACGGAGGTATTTTAGAATTTATCATGACGGATAATCCGTCAAAATCATTTAATTAATTATGAAAGTATACATATTATCAATCCTTTTCTCCCTGTCTTTTTCGTTAGTGTGGAGTAAAGAGTATAATGCATCTTTTTTTGGCATAAAGTCTGATGGAGTAACATTGAACACCAACTCTATCCAGACTGGTATTAATTATATTCACAAAGAAGGGGGAGGTGTTTTAGTTTTTAATGTCGGCCGTTATTTAACAGGTAGCATTGAACTCAAATCGAACGTAGCGATACAATTAAAGGAAGGAGCAGTGCTGGTAGGTTCCCTAAACCCTTATGACTATAATATGGAAGGTCCTTGCTATAGTATGATTCGAGCTATAAACAAAAAAAATATAGCCATTTATGGAAAAGGAATAATTGATGCACAAGGGCGTCAAGTATCATACAACATAATCGACCAAGTACATAAAGGTTTTATCAAAGACCCTTTGGAAAACGACAGACCGCGTAGACCGCGAGGAATTCATTTTAAGCAATGCCGAGGCATAACTATAGAAGGGATTACTATAAAAAACACCTGTGATTGGACACAGGAATATGAAGAATGCGATTCGCTATGGGTCAGGGGTATTACAGTCGACAATAAAGCATATTGGAATAATGATGGTATTGATATAGTCGATTGCCAGAATGTTTTGATAGAGAATTCTTTCTTTGACTCTTCGGATGATGCAGTTTGCCTGAAATCCCATAAAACTGAAACTGCATGCCGGAATGTAGTAATTCGTAATTGTACTATGCGTTCGAGTGCCAACGGGATAAAATTAGGTACTATGACAGTTGGAGGATATGAAAATATCCGGATCATAAACAATAAGATTTATGATACTTATCGTTCGGCATTAACAATAGCTACTCCCGATGGAGGATACGCCCGAAACATAGTAGTGGATAGTCTGCAAGCCTATAATACAGGAAATGCTATATTTCTTCGAATAGGCAACCGTATGCATTCGAATAAAATCGGAACAATGGACTCTATCCTTATTTCTAATTTGTATGTAGAAATTCCCGAAGGAAAACCGGATACAGGCTATGAATATGAAGGCCCCATAGAACATATGCCTAGAAATATATCTCCGGCAAGTATCATTGGGCTAAAAGGGCATCCCATAACACACGTGACACTGAAAAATGTGGTAATCAATCATCCGGGTGCAGGAAAACCGGAAATAGCAAAAGTTGGTGTGACTCCGGAAGAATTAGATAGAGTTCCTGAATTGGCTGATTCATATCCTGAATTTTCATGTTTCAAGGAACTTCCAGCGTGGGGCCTCTATCTTCGACATGTTGAGCGGATTATTTTAGAGAATGTTACATTTATTGCCCGAAAAAAAGATTATAGACCAGCTATAGTACTGGACGATGCACATCATGTCAGCATGAGTAAAATGAAAATCCAGGAACCGGGGAAAAAGAAGCAACAGATACATATATATCAATCTACTAATATCACTAAATAGAAATTACAATGAAACAATTACTAACAACTTTACTATTATTTTGGAGTATCAATATTTTTGCACAGCAAACATATGATATTGTTATAGTGGGAGGAACACCCGGCGGATTGACCACAGCACTCGCAGCTGCTAAACTTGGGAAAACTTCTGTTATTTTAGAACGAACACAGCATATAGGAGGTCTGCCCTCCAATGGACTGGGAGCAACGGATATTGTAACCCGGGCAGCAACAACAGGATTATTCAGAGAGTTCACCTGCCGCATCAAAGACTATTACAAAAAAAAATATGGTGTAACTTCTATACAATATCAGAGATGTGATGATGGTTTCCGTTTCGAACCTTCAGTGGCAGAACAAGTATTCACAGACTGGTTAGGAGAATATAAAGATCTAATCACAGTTTTGACAATGCGGCAATTCGATTCCAGTCCTCATAATATAAAAAAAGTAGATGATAAAATTGTGAAAATCAACGTTCTGAATCGTGATAATAATACTCAAGAAGAGTATCAAGGCAAGATTTTCATTGATGCCACTTACGAGGGAGATCTGGCAGCAGCAGCCGGTGTCCCCTTTAGAGTAGGGCGCGAAGGCAAAAATGAGTTTGGAGAACCCGGAGCAGGAAGTGTTTACAAATACTGGCATGGCCCGGAAATGGATGCTTCCACTTTTATTGGAGATAATGCTGTCCAGGCATACAATTACCGATTGTGCCTGACCAAAAATCCGGATAATAAAGTACCTATAACAAAGCCCAAAAATTATGACCGTAATGAATATGCATCTATTATCGATGATGTCTGGACGGGACGTCATACCCAAGCAGAAATGGTGAATGTTACTTTGGAAATGTTAGAAGCTAATAAGAAACATATAGCTAAGGGCAATCCGACTATGATTCCTGGTGACAAATGGGGGCTTGGTAAAGTAGTAAACCTGGTTGAAATTCCAAATGAAAAAACAGATGCTAACAACCAGCATGCTGCTTTTGTCTCATCAGATCTGCCTGAAGAGAACTGGGCATGGCCTACAGCCGGTTGGGCATGGCGTGACAAGTTTGCTACAAGACTGAGAGAATATACAGAAGGACTGCTTTGGTTTGCCCAAAACGATAAAGAATTACCGGTTCATTTTCGGAAAGCAGCTCGCGAATGGGGGTATGCAAAAGATGAATATACTGATAATGGGCATTTTCCCAGACAAGTATATGTACGTGAAGGACGTCGGTTCGAAGGACTTCATTTTTTCATAGCAAGTGATGCGATGCCTGTAAAAGGCAGTGGAAGGCCTCCTGTGTATTCATCAAGCATCACAGCCAGCCATTATGGATTTGATTCACATGCCACCCATAAACGGGAACCCGGTATGGTGCACCTGAATGGATTTTTGGGTTATCCAACATCACCTTACACTGTCCCCTATGGAGTGATTGTTCCTAAGGAGATAGATAATTTATTATTTCCAGTTCCCATTTCCGGCTCTCATATCGGTTTCTCTACACTTAGAATGGAACCATGCTGGATGGCTATGGGACAAGCTGCCGGTGTAGCATCTTCAGTTGCAATAGAAGAAAAGGTAAAAGTCAGGAATATCAATATAGCTATGATGCAAGATGTCTTGCTTAAACAAGGCACTACTCTGATTTATTATAAAGATATTTCATTAGATGACGAAGATTTCTTAATGGTACAATACATGGGACTTCGGGGCTTTTTGCCCGAATGGGAAGCAAAATTAGATGAAGCGATAGAGGAACAGACTTTAAGTAACTGGAAGCGTTTGTCTAAATTGAATATAAAAATTCAACCGGGAATTTCTACCCGAAGGGAAATTTTGAATGAGTTATATGCAAAGATGAAAAAATAATATCTTGATACAATGCTGAAAAGAAAATTACTATATACTTTGTTGAGTCTATTCCTCTATTGGACTGGTGTCCAAGGAAAAGATTACTCTATAATGGATTTTGGGGCAAAACCTGATGGGGTAACTTTAAACACGCATACCATCCAATATGCAATTGATTATGTTCATACAGCAGGAGGGGGAAAACTCATTTTTGATGCCGGAAACTATTTGACCGGCACCATATATTTAAAATCCAATGTTACTTTACACTTAGCGCAAGGGGCTGTCTTATTAGGTTCGTATAATGCCTTAGACTATAAGAAAGATGAGTATATACAACGAACAGCTTTACTTTTTGCCGTACGGCAAGATAATATCGGAATAACAGGTGAAGGTACAATTAACGGTAGGGGATTCATAGTAGCCAACAATCTGATATCATACATTCAGAGAGGATTGATAGATGACCCATTGCATATGGATAGGCCTGATGAAATAAACCGTCCCCACAATATTTATTTTAGAGAATGTCGAAATGTAAGAGTTGAAGGAGTACGGATGCACGATCCGGCAAGTTGGAATCAAGCCTACGACCAGTGTCGGCAAGTCATTATAGATAATATAAATGTTGATTGTAAATCTTACTGGAATAATGACGGTATAGATATCGTAGATTGTGATAGTGTCAGAATCAGCAATTCTTTTTTCGATGCTGCCGATGATGGAATCTGTTTCAAATCGCATGAGCCATCGCAAATCTGCCAAAATGTAGTAGTTGATAATTGCATCATACGTTCAAGTGCCAGTGGCTTAAAATTCGGAACAGCATCAAAAGGTGGTTTTCGTGATTTTATCATCAAGAATCTCACGATTTATAACACTTACCGTTCCGCCGTGACATTCGCCACTGTGGATGGAGGCATTATCGAAAATATACTTGTTGATAGTGTACGTGCCGTGAATGTAGGAAATGCATTCTATCTACGAATAGGAGACCGCTGGAATTCCGGACGAAGACCGCTTATGAAGAATGTTACCCTTTCCAACTTCAACGTGAAGCTGGCAAGCTCTAAGCCTGATGCAGGTTATTCATACGAAGGCCCGGTAGAACATCTACCTCGCAACATCTCTCCTGCAAGTATTATCGGTTTACCTGAAGATAGAATTCAAGGAATTATTCTCAAGAATATAGATATAGAATCTCCAGGAGGAGGTAATCCTTTCTATGCCAAATGCGGAGTGACCGCGAAAGAACTGGAAGGAATACCTGAGATGAGAACAACCTATCCGGAGTTTTCACAATTTAAGGAGCTTCCTGCGTGGGGAATCTTCATACGTCATGCAGATGACATCCGGTTGGATAATGTGAAATTAAAAGTTCACACCTTTGATTACAGACCTGCTATTGTAACATCGGACGTAAAAGGAGTTATTTTAGAAAAAGTAGATGTACAATCAACCCTTAATGATAAAAAAGAACAGCTTTTTATGTATAAAACATTTAATGTCACCCAATAGATATGCTGAAAAGAATATTAGCCCTGGTTATTATATGTTGGACTGTAACACTTGTCCACTCTCAGGAAGTATTATCTGAATGGGAGAATCCTGAAATAAATAGTGTAAATGCAGAACCAGCTCATGCCTCTTATATACCTTATCGATCTGTTGCAGAGGTAGAACGAGGAGAGTCTTCCATGGTACATTCTCTGAATGGAAAATGGAAATTTAAGTATATTTCCGGTATAGAAGCCTCCCCTACTGCTTTTTATAGTGTAGATTACGATGATAGTTCATGGAATTATATTAATGTTCCTGGTAATTGGCAACTACAAGGAGAATATGATCCGCCTATTTTTACAAATGTGAAATACCCCTTTGAACCTAATCCCCCCTATGTTCCCAAAGATTCCAATCCAATAGGACTATACCGTCGAAACTTTGTTGTTCCGACTGACTGGAAAGATGAAGAAATCTTTTTGCACTTTGCCGGAGTACAATCCGCCATGTATGTTTGGTTGAATGGGGAAAAAGTGGGATACCATGAAGATGGAATGTTACCGGCAGAGTTTAATATCAGCAAATATTTGCAGAAAGGTGAGAATCAGTTAACTGTCCAAGTCCTAAATTGGTCTGACGGCAGTTACTTAGAGGATTTGGACTATTGGAGATTAAGTGGTATATACCGTGATGTCTTTTTATTTGCACTTCCTAAAGTCCATATCAGAGATTTCTCCATTTTCTCTAACTTGGATACGGAGTATAAGGATGCAGAATTAAATGCAATCGTTTCTATAAAGAACGAGACAAGCGAATTTGTCAAAGATGGTTGTTTGCGTATTTCTTTAAAAGAAACATCCGGCAAATTAATATGGACAAGAAAGTTTTTGTTCAGTGTAGCTTCGGGTGAAGAGCAAGAAATCTCATTCTCAGAGAAAGTTTCTTCTCCTTTAAAGTGGACGGCAGAAACACCTGAATTATATCGCTTGGATATAGAATTATCCCCAAAGCATGGCAGCGTACAACAAGTTATTCACCAAAAGGTAGGATTTAGAAAGGTAGAAATAAAAGATGGACATCTGTTGCTTAATGGACAACCTGTAAAAATAAAAGGAGTTAACAGACATGAATTCGATCCTTATACCGGGCGATATATTACCCGTGAAACGATGGAACGTGACATCAAATTGATGAAATTATTTAATATCAATGCGGTGAGAACTTCCCATTACCCCAATCACCCGGATTGGTATGACTTGTGTGACGAGTATGGACTATATGTAATGGATGAAGCTAATGTAGAGAGTCATGGTTTGTGGGCAAAAGGATTCTATGTAGGAGAAAGAGATGAGTGGAAAAGTGCTATTGTCGAAAGGAATGTGAACATGGTAAAAAGAGATAAGAATCATCCTTCTATCATCTTCTGGTCTATGGGGAATGAATCTGGTTGGGGAAAGAACTTTGACAAGGCTTATGAAGAAATAAAAAGATGTGACCCAGAGAAACGTCCGGTTCATTATGAGGCAAAAAATCCTGCTTATGCAAAAGTACTTTCAAGGTATGATTTCATTTCAAATATGTATAATCCTCTTAATGAAATTATCAAGCAGTATAATGAAGATCAGTCACGCCCTATGTTGATATGTGAATATGCTCACTCTATGGGAAATGGTTTAGGCAATTTCAGAAAGTTCTGGAATTTATTCTATAAATATCCCCGTATGCATGGAGGGTTTACTTGGGATTGGGTAGATCAGGGACTACGTTTGAAAGATAAAAATGGCAAAGAATATTGGGAAGTAATAAATTATAGTGACGGTGCAAATTCAAATGATGGCTTAGTAAATCCTGATCGGGAAGTTCAACCGGAGTTATATGAATTGAAGAAAGTTTTTCAAAATTTCAATGTAGAAAATATAGATATAAATGAAGGACTTGTTTCTATATCAAATGCGAACTATTTCACTGATACAAAAGGAATTATTTTATGTTGGACATTATTAGAGAATGGTCTTCCTATAGATCATGATACGATTACCGCCTTGAATATAGCTCCCCAAAGCAAGCAATTGATAGAATTGGACTTACCCAGGCAAAGCTTAAAAGCTGGAAATGAATACCATGTAAACTTTAGTTTTTATAATACTGAACAACGGAATTATTCTGACGGTAGTATTGAGATCGCTTCAGAGCAATTAGCTCTAGATATACTTCCCGAACCGTTCATAGAGAAAGAAGTTCAAACAACCTCTCCTCTTCGGGTAGAAAGAAAAAATGGACTAACAGTTATAGGGAAAAGTTTTCATATACAATTTGACAGACTCACCGGAGCGATATCACAGTTCAGTTATAAAGGAAACAATTTGCTGGAATCTCCTCTATTACCATGTTTCTGGCGGGTTCCGACCGATAACGATGAAGGACGTAATAATTCTTATGCAAGTTCATGGCGCAAAGTAGGATTGGATGATTATAAAATAAAAACCAAGCAATTGGATTTCGTGATTTTACCTACCGGAGATGTGCAAGTTTATGTTAATAACCTATTAGAATTCAAAGAAGGTAATATCCTGCAAAAAGCAAATTATACAATCTCACATGAAGGTGAAGTTCTCATTGATGCCATCTTTTATATAAATATAGATGTGCTGTCATTGGCAAGAGTCGGAATGAAGTGTGCATTACCTGTTGAGTGGAAAAATCTCACTTGGTTTGGAAGAGGCCCTCACGAAAGCTATGATGATAGAAAAGAATCAGCTTATGTTGGTATTTATAATGGAATTGTCAGTGAACAGTCTTTTCCACATATTATGCCTCAAGAAAATGGAAATAAAACGGATAACCGCTGGTTGGAGATATATGATGATTTCGGAAGCGGAATACGTATAACAGGAAAACCATTTTTCAATTTTAATATTCAAAATTACTCCGATAAAGATTTGAACCGCAGTAAAAAAGCGCATACATTAATTCGTGGTGAAAAGAATTGGTTACATATTGATTATAAGCAGATGGGGCTTGGAGGAGATGACAGTTGGTCACCTAGAGTTCATAAAGAGTTCTTATTAAAGAACAAAGTATATCACTATACGTATGCCATAGAACCTCTTTGATTATAGCTCTTACATCAACGAGAATAAGGTTGTAACTTTTGCTCAGTTACAACCTTATTCTATGATCTTAAACCTGAAGTTATAAACCTATCGTTCTTATTTTAACTCCAAATAAAGCGGCTCCACCTCCGTCACATTATCATGGAACCACTCGTCGAGCTTTGCCTCTACCTTATCCTTTATCTGCGGTGTGATATATTTCTTCACTTTTTTATAAGCATAAACAGCAGCAAATCCTTTACCTACCATAAAAATCTGTCCCAGAACATCCTCTATACTGGTAGGAAACACAATGGCCACCAAAGCAAGCATTATATTGGTCCGCTCATTATCGGGAGTCGTATCGGCAGTCATTACATAATAAGCCGTAAGTACGGGGCGACCGGTAGCACGACCTGCCTTTTTAATATACTCTTCTACTTTCGTACGGATATCATCCATGGATAAATTTACTTTCATAGTTCTTATTATTATTTATTCATTTACTTATTAGACGCAAGAAGATAAAGTTTGGTTGCAGAATATTGCTGTTTTTTTATCAAATAGTTCTATTTCACCATCCGAATTCACCGATTCATACCCGGAACTCATCGGCTTTTCTACCGGAAATCAGCCGGAAAGGCTATATGGAGAGGAATAATTCGCTTACCTTTGAGCCATCAACCCATGACAATGAAATATGAATCAATAACAATAGAAACAATGGAAAAGAAACAAAACTTCCCGTCTCATGCAGGCTTATCAGGTAAGGCACTGATAGCTTCACTCTTCATCATCTCCGGAATATTACTGTTTGCCCGTAACGTAGGGTGGATTACGTATGACCTATTCAATGTAGTGGTATCCTGGCATAGTCTTCTTATTATATTAGGTATTTATACGATGACACGCCGCCATTATCTGAGCGGAGCCACCCTAACCTTAATAGGTGTTTATTTCCTGATCGGAGGATTATCATGGCTACCGGAAAATTCACAGACCATCGTCTGGCCTGTTGCACTGATTGTAGCGGGTATCCTGTTTTTTGTAAAGGCTCGTCGCAGAGAACGCTGGATGAAAAGCCACATGAACGGCCATTACCGGGATTGGGCCAAAAGAGGAGGCGGACACATGCACATGAATATGGAAAACAATGAGCAACAATGCGAATCGGAAAACGGGTATCTGCGCTCCGACAATGCTTTTGGCTCTGTACGCCATGTCGTTCTGGACGAATTATTTAAAGGCGCCAGCATCCGGGCTTCATTCGGAGGAACTGTCATTGACCTGCGCCACACGCATCTTGCACCGGGAGAAACCTACATCGATATCGACTGCACCTGTAGTGGAATAGAACTGTACATTCCTTCAGACTGGAACGTTCTACCCCAATGCAATGCTTTTGCCGGCGGATGCGAGGATAAGCGCTGGCAGGGAGCGAATATTAATAAAGAAAGTACATTAATAATCCGTGGAAACATTTCCTTCGGCGGATTAGAAATAAAAGACTAATCCTATGAGAGCACATCCAATCATAGATTACCCTTACCGTTGGTTTCCGATGCTTGTGCTGGCATTGGTTCTGGCAATCATCCAGGCGACTTTGTCGTGGGGATATGCCGGATCTGACTGGTTGCCGGCCATCATAGACGGAATCACGACCATCGGATGGCTTGCAGCACTAGCATACCTGGCCTGGTTTGTGGTGGGCTACGTATCCATACTCCAGACAAAGGTCATCACGGTCGCAGCAGGAATATTACTCTGGATTGCGGGCAGCTTCATGATTTGTGACATTATGGTAAGAATAGCGGGAATACCTTATATATCTTTTGCTTCTACCATACCTTTCCGCCTGTTGTTTGGCGTACCAACCTGGATCGCTATCATTTTGTGGTATCAACTGATAGTAGTGAAAGATCCCGTACAGGAAGAAGAATTCATAGCACCGCAAGCAGCAGAAGAAGAAAAGTCGGAAGTACAAGAGGAAATCATCGACCGCATTACGGTAAAGGACGGTTCACGTATACACATAATCAAAGTGGACGAACTACTCTACATCCAGGCATGCGGAGATTACGCAACCCTGGTTACCCCAACAGGCGAATACATCAAGGAACAAACCATGAAGTATTTCGAAGGGCATCTGCCGACAAACAATTTTGTACGTATCCACCGTTCCACTATTGTAAACGTGACACAAATATCCCGGGTTGAATTATTCGGGAAAGAGACTTATCAAGTATTATTAAAGAACGGGACCAAGCTGCGAGTCAGTCTGACGGGCTACCGTTTATTGAAAGAACGACTGGGAATATAAAAACCTGAACTATTTTATAAGCAAAAGCGAAGAATTCCTCCCCTGTTTCAAGGGGAAATGAATTCTTCGCTTTCTTTTTTAAATGACAGAGAAAGTTATCTGATTATTTCTTCTTTTCGTCTTTCTTCGGTTCTTCATTCTTGGTTTCCTGCTTGTCTTCCTTTCCTTCCGGATGGATGATTCCCTTCACAGTCTCACCAATAGGCAACTTATCCAATACACCCAGACTTGGAGCAACCGTCTTCACCAATGAACTCAAAAAGTTACTCGTCCCTCCGTTTCCACCATCGAATACAGTGATGTTTCCTAAGTTCATGTGTTCGAATGCCTTCACCTGTTCTCCGGCGATTTCCTTCCACTGGTCTACCATCTTGTACTGGATGGCGATAGCCGGATTGGATTCCGCTGCACGTACCATGGCCTCAAAACCTTCAGCCTCGGCAAGCAATGACTTCTTCTTACCTTCAGCTTCGGCCTCCAGTTTCATCTGAATAGCTCTTGCTTCAGCTTCAGCCTGCGCCAGAGTAGCCTTTGCACGAGCTTCCGCCTCACGGGTAATCTTTTCGGCAACAGCATCAGCCTGAAGAATGGCCTCCTGTTTTGCAATCTCAGCAGGCACAATCTTTTCTGCCTTCAAAGAAGACTCCACCTTGCGTGCTTTAGCTTCTTCCACTTCCTTCTGTGCTATTTCACGGGCAGTCTGCACGGCAGCTTCCGAACGTGCTTCAGCTTCACCGGCCTGCTTGTCAGCATTGGCGCGAGTCACAGCCAGTTCAGCGTCAGACTGTGCCACAGCTTTCTGAGCTTCATTTCGTCCGATAGCAGCTTTCTTTCCGGCTTCTGCCTGTTTGATTTCCATGTCGGAGTTCAATTCGGCAATGCGGCTTTCCTTCTCGGTGTTGGCCTGTTCAATTTTGATATTCTTTTCGGCTTCCGCCTTTGCCACCTGTGATTCTTTTTCAGCATTGGCAATGGCTACCTGTGAGATTCTATCCTTATCCGCATTAGCCACAGAAATCTCCTGCAACTTCTTCGTCTCAGCAATGGCGATATCCTGGTCTTTGCGTGTTTCGGCAACTTTCGTTTCACGTTCCTTTATCTGGTTGGCAATCTTGATGGCACCCAGTTTCTCCTGTTCTTCTATATTTGCCTGAGCCTCATTCAACGCCTTACTTTCAGCTTCCTTACCCAAGTTGACAATATAATTGGCAGCATCACGGATATCACTGATATTGATGTTCATCAGATACAAACCGAATTTACGGAGTTCCGTATCGATGTTGTCCTTTACTTTGGAAAGGAATTTGTCACGGTCAGAGTTCAACTCTTCAATCGTCATATCGGCAATAACCAGACGCATCTGGCCGTATACAACATCCGTAATCAGATTCTGCTTATCATCTATTGATAGCCCCAACATACGTTCGGCGGCATTCTGCATGACGTCGTGATCGGTACTGATAGCTACAGTAATAGTAGTCGGCACATCCACACGAATATTTTGAGCAGACAAAGCTCCGGTTAGTTTACAGTCTATCTGCATCGGCTTCATGGACAGGAATTCGTAACCCTGAATAATCGGCCATACAAACGCGGCACCACCATGATACAACTTGGCAGACTTCTTATCACCGCCCGTTTTACCATATACTACCAGTACTTCGTCACTTTTACATTTCCGGTAACGGGAAAGGATACCAATGAAGGTAAGCAAAATAACCGCCACGAGTATGGCGGCCATAATCATCATTTCTTGTGTCATAAATCTATGTTTTTGAGTTTCGTTTTTATTGAATATACAGTGTTCCTTCCTTGTAAGTCATGATAATGGTTTTGTCGCCCGTCTGATAAGACTTACTTGCTTCTGATATTACATCTATCTCTCGCATGGCTCCATCGCGGCTCACCTGTACAGTATATCTGCCATCCCCCTGTTTAAAGTAGATGGTACATTCTCGCCCTACAAGCTGTTCCGTCTTTTCCGTCTTATTCACCTGCTGCAACTGATAGGCTTTCTTATAGAGAAACCACACGGCAAATACGAAAAACAGACCAATCAGAATGGCAATGACATAACTCTGAATGTCAGTATTTCCAATCAGATACATGTACCAGCCGAAACCGATACCGAAATGTGTCAGTCCCTTAAAAGACACCATGCTGCTGATGTCGGCATCCACGTCTACATCCGCATCAATGTCTCCGAAGAAGATGGAAAGGATAAACTGTATCACAAAAATACCTGTTGTAACTACAGCGATAATCAGAAATATGTTACTGCCCATAGGAATTTGAATTATTGTGGTTTACAATATATTTAGATATATTATTCCAAATATACACATTTGTAGAACATGCACAAAGAAACCGTTCTCTATTTAACAAAATTTTCTTGAAGGGGAACACAACATAACACAAAGATATTTGTTATGTTTGCGGACGCTATGATGAAACATCTACACTATATATTCTTGTTTATGTGCCTCGCATTAGGAATGTCCGCCATTCTGCAAGAGGAACAGCCGGCACTTCGGATGCTTACCGAAGCCTCGGCAGATGCTTCTGTCACTCCTGCCCCAACGGGATGTTTCATCTCAATGTCAACCGATTACTTCTCGACCATTGCCCACCGCCCCTTCTTCAACGATGAAAATAATGAGCGTAAAATCAATGGTGTCCTTTTCCAGGAGAATTTCTACAATCAGGCCAGTGCTCCCTCAAAGCTGCTGAAACTAAAGATCCATCCATCTGTAGAACAGATGCAACGTATATTTTCCACCCATTTACCGGTGGAACAGAATGCCAGTCTTTCTTTCACTCCCAGCGCTATCCGTTATTCTTACGGGTATTACGTCTACGAGCTGAAACATATTCTGATTTAAACCGCCACCTTACTTATTACCAATCATTTCTCCGGAGGTATGCCATTGGCGTACCTTTGGTCAGTCTATTGTTTATTCACTTCTAAATTAATGCAATAACTATGCTCGATTTATTAATAGCCACCCTCGAAATGATGGGGCTTACATTCGTAATCGGCTTCTTCGTGGCCTTCATCATCAAAATGATTGCCTTTGCCGCCGACTCATTCGACTTCTACAGCTCACACCAGAAAGAGCTGCTTCGCCTGCGACGTCTGCGCAAACTGCGCCAGAAGGTAGAACTCATGATACGGGACATCCCCATGGAAGATAACGGACTTCTCGATGACAAACGCGAAGAGTTCAGCCGGGGAGTAAACCGGGAACTCACCGACTATCACGGATATTACCACGGAGTAAGCACCGGAGTTTCCAAGACCAACCTGGTAGATTACTACTACCCCGAAGATACACACATGATGTACCTGAATCAACAAGAAGAAATGCTATATCAAAAAAACAAGAAACACTCCGGCAAATCAGCCGATAAAACCAAATAAGAAACAATATGGAAAATATAGATTTCGCAACCCTGTTCCAAGGTTTTGGAACGATGATGGAAAGTGGCTACCTGCTCGCGTCAGCCCGTGTATTTTTAATCCTTTTAGGTTTGCTGCTTATATATCTGGGCTGGAAGGGAGTGCTCGAACCTATGGTAATGATTCCGATGGGACTGGGTATGGTCGCCATCAATTGTGGAACACTTTTTATGCCGGACGGCACATTGGGCAACCTCTTTCTCGACCCGATGCTTTCGGACACGGACGACCTGATGAATACGATGCAGATAGACTTTCTGCAACCTGTCTATACGCTCACCTTCAGCAACGGATTAATAGCCTGCTTTGTGTTTATGGGTATAGGCACATTGCTGGATGTAGGCTTTCTGTTACAGAAACCTTTCGTCAGTCTTTTCCTGGCTTTATGCGCCGAACTGGGTACTTTCCTGACTATCCCCGTAGCTTCGGCTCTGGGACTGACCTTGCAGGAAAGTGCTTCCGTAGCCATGGTAGGCGGTGCAGACGGCCCTATGGTTCTGTTCACGTCACTGGCTCTTGCCAAACATTTGTTTGTACCTATCACCGTAGTGGCTTACCTGTATCTCGGACTGACTTATGGCGGTTACCCATATCTGGTGAAACTCCTGGTTCCGAAACGCCTGC
>NZ_EQ973490.1:1514804-1519152 GCF_000158035.1 Bacteroides cellulosilyticus DSM 14838 | reverse complement strand
TTATCCGCGTAATCCGCGCCTAAATCATTATCAGCATTTAGCTCATTACTGTACCAAAAGGAATTTATTCCACCAATAAGTTTATCAGCTTTTAACCTGTGCGAGTCTGTAGTGATTGGTAAATACCCGCATATCCCAGCAGAATCCTCCTCTTCAAAATAGTATCATTAAACAGCAAAATCTAATCATATCGGAAAAGGCATGTTCTGTACATTTGCACACAGAATAATTAAACCTTTAAACGTACATACCGATATGTTCAGACACATCCTTTATTATGTAACTTCAGTCTTCCTTTTACTTCATCCGTACGTCTGTTATTCCACTGATTACAAACCGGATAAGGAGACAGAAAAGCGTATCGAGGCACTCCTCGGAAAGATGACACTGGAAGAGAAGATAGGGCAAATGAACCAATTGCACTGTGAGAACTTCCCATACCTTAAAACTGAAACACGCAAGGGCAGAGTAGGCTCCGTGATGAGCATAACCGACCCAAACATCTTCAATGAAGTACAACGCATTGCCGTAGAAGACTCCCGCCTCGGTATTCCGCTTATCAACGCCAGAGACGTGATACACGGATTCAAAACCATCTTCCCTATACCTTTGGGGCAAGCCGCCAGTTTCAATCCGGAGATTGCGGAAACCGGTGCCCGGATTGCCGCGACCGAAGCTTCCGCTGCAGGAATAAGATGGACATTCGCCCCCATGATAGATATCACTCATGATCCTCGCTGGGGACGTATAGCCGAAGGATTCGGAGAAGACCCGCTTCTCGTCTCTCAAATGGGCGTTGCAGCGATAAAAGGTTTTCAGGGGAGTAGCCTAAACCACCCGACCTCCATTGCTGCCTGTGCCAAGCACTTTGCCGGATATGGTGCTTCGGAAGGAGGCAGAGATTACAACTCCACCTACATCACCGAACGCCAATTCCGCAACCTTTATCTCCGCCCTTTCGAAGCAGCCGTCAATGCCGGAGCAGCTACCCTGATGACGGCATTCAACGATAATGATGGTATCCCCTCTTCAGCCAATCCTTTCCTGTTGAAGGATGTGCTCCGCAATGAGTGGAATTACCGGGGCACGGTAGTATCGGACTGGGCATCCGTCTCCGAAATGATCCGCCACGGATTCTGCGAGGACGAGAAGGAAGCGGCACTGAAAGCTACAAATGCAGGGACCGATATAGAGATGGTGAGCGAAACCTATATCAAGTATCTCCCTCAATTGATAAAAGAGGGAAAAGTTTCCATGGAAACCATCGACAATGCGGTAAGAAACATTTTGCGATTGAAGTTCCGGTTGGGATTATTCGAACATCCATACATTGCCGACCAAAGAAAAGAGACATTCTATCGCCCCGATTTCCTGGAAGCGGCGCAGACAGCGGCCGAACAATCGGCTGTTTTATTAAAGAACGAAAGGGGAACTTTACCCATTCAGAGCAACATAAAGACAATTCTCGTAACCGGACCATTGGCGGACGCACCCCATGAGCAATTAGGCACCTGGGTGTTTGACGGTGATGCCTCATACTCGCAAACGCCTCTACAAGCATTGCGCCGGACAAGTGGCGACAGCATCAAAGTGCTATATGCCCCGGGATTGAACTATTCACGCGATACGGCCACCAGCCAATTCAATAAAGTAGTGGAATTAGCCCGGGAAGCGGATCTTATTCTTGCTTTCGTAGGCGAAGAAGCCATACTTTCCGGTGAGGCGCATTGCCTTGCCAACCTGAATTTGCAAGGGGCGCAATCCAGGTTACTGCACCGTTTGTCCGAAACGGGAAAACCGCTGGTTACAGTAGTCATGGCAGGGCGACCGCTTACCATCGGACGGGAAGTGAATATCTCGGATGCACTGCTCTATGCTTTCCATCCCGGAACAATGGGCGGTCCCGCATTGGCAAACCTTCTTTTCGGCAAGGTTGTGCCTTCCGGCAAATTACCCGTAACCTTCCCAAAGGAAACCGGACAAATCCCCATTTACTACAACCACACCAGTACCGGACGCCCGGCAAGCGGAAGTGAAAAGAATATCTTCACCATCCCTGTGGGTGCCGAACAAACTTCTTTGGGGAACACCTCTTTCTACCTGGATGCAGGCAAAGATCCCCTATTCCCATTCGGATATGGCTTATCCTATACAACATTTGCATACAGTAATCTGCAATTATCCTCCACTCAATATACCCGGAATGAAGTAATTATCATTACCTTTGACCTAACTAATACCGGCAAAACGGACGGCACCGAAATAGCGCAACTCTATTTCCGCGACCTGGCAGCATCCGTAACCCGGCCGGTAAAGGAACTGGCTGCTTTTGAGCGTATTCATCTGAAAGCCGGAGAGACACGGCACATACGGATGGAGCTACCGGTAAAGCAGTTATCCTTCTGGAACTATGCGATGGACTATTGTGTAGAGCCCGGAAAGTTTGATTTGTGGATAGGAGGCAACAGCCGGGAAGGATTAAAAGCGACATTCAACATAACTCAATAACTAACAGTCATGAAAAAACCGAATTTGAACATGAAGCGAGCGTCACTACTGACCTCATCACTCTTGTGCAGCGCCCTGCTAATAGCCGTTCCTCTCCGGAAAGAGTTGAACGAAGGCTGGCAATTCAAACAAGCCCGGCTAAGCAACTGGTATCCCGCCACCGTTCCCGGAGTGGTGCACACCGACTTAATAAACAACAAGATCATCGAAGATCCCTTCTTCCGCCTCAACGAACGCGGTATGCAGTGGATAGATAAGGAAGACTGGATCTACCAGACCTCCTTCCAACTGACTCCCGAAATAATGGAGAGGCAGAATATAGACCTCGTATTCAAAGGACTCGACACTTATGCAGACGTATATCTGAACGAAAAGAAAATACTGGAGACCAACAACATGTTCCGTGAATGGAAAACAAACATAAAGGCGGAACTGAAACCCGGAGAAAATATCCTGAAAATCTATTTCCATTCTCCCATCAAGGTGGACATCCCCAAATGGGATGCACTGCCCTACCACTACGAAGCCAGTAACGACCAGTCCGAAAACGGTGGATTATTCGACAAGAAAGTCAGCGTATTTGCCCGCAAAGCCGGTTATCACTACGGCTGGGACTGGGGACCTCGCTTAGTGACCTCCGGCATTTGGCGCCCTGTATACATTGAAGCATGGAACGACGCCCGACTCAGCGATGTCTTCATCCGTCAACAGGAAGTCAGTAAAAGCCGTGCATCCATCGTGGGAGAAATAGAAGTTCAATCGGACAAGGAAATAGACGAAGCCACCCTTACGGTGACTGATGCCGCTTCCGGCAGAGTAATGGCAGGCAAAACCGTTTCCCTCCACAAAGGAAACAATAAGATTTCCCTTCCGTTTATCATCCGGAATCCCCGATTGTGGTGGAGTAACGGACTGGGTGAGCAGCATTTATATGACTTCCGTACTGCACTTACCATCAATAACGAAACATCCGACATTCAGAGCACAAAAGTGGGTATCCGCTCGCTGAAGATCATCAACCGCCCGGACAAGGATGGAAAGACTTTCTATGTGGAACTGAACGGCGTCCCCGTCTTTGCCAAAGGTGCCAACTACATTCCGCAAGACAACTTCCTGCCACGTGTCACACCGGAACTGTACGAAAAGACAATCCTTGACGCCGCCAATGTCAACATGAACATGCTTCGCATCTGGGGCGGCGGCATTTATGAGAATGACCTGTTCTATGAACTCTGCGACCGCTACGGCATCCTTGTCTGGCAAGATTTCATGTTTGCATGCAGCCTCTACCCCGCTGAAGGGGAATTACTGGAGAATATCCGCCAGGAAGCCATCGACAATGTGAAACGTCTGCGAAACCATGCCTGTATCGCCCTCTGGTGCGGAAATAACGAATGTAATGACGCCTGGTTCAACTGGGGCTGGCAGAAACGATACAAGGCGCAGAATCCGGAATATGAAAAGAAGATCTGGAAACAGTTCACCGATCAGTATTACGTCACCCTTCCCGAAGTTGTGAAGGAATACGCACCCGAGAGCTTCTATTGGCCTTCTTCCCCGTTCGCCCGTGAAGACGGCGGCAGCGATGACCACAACGGCGACCGCCACTACTGGGATGTGTGGCATGGTAAAAAGCCCATCGAGACGTACAACAAAGAACGAAGCCGTTTTTTCAGCGAATATGGCTTCCAATCCTTCCCCGAATTTGAATCCGTGAAGCGCTACGCTCCCTGTGAAGAGGACTGGGATATCTATTCGGAAGTCATGATGTCCCATCAGCGCGGAGGCATGCACGCCAACCAACTGATTGAGACTTATCTGCTGAACGAATATCGCAAAC
>NZ_EQ973490.1:1453717-1514572 GCF_000158035.1 Bacteroides cellulosilyticus DSM 14838 | reverse complement strand
CTTCGAAGCCTTCCTCTACATGAACCACGTGCTGCAAGGAGATGCCATCAAAACAGCCATCGAGGCACATCGCCGGGATATGCCCTACTGCATGGGAACGCTCTTCTGGCAACACAACGACTGCTGGCCCGTGGCTTCCTGGGCAAGCCGCGACTACTACGGTCGCTGGAAAGCGCAGCATTACTTTGCCCGCAAGGCTTACCGTGACATCCTCGTTTCTCCCATCACCGACGAAGACGAAGTATTGAACATCCAGGTGGTTTCCGACCGCCTCAAATCCTGCAACGGCACGCTCCAGGTAGAAGTTATGAAACTGACAGGAGAGAAAGTGAACAGTTACAAACGAAATATAAAGATAGACGCCAACAGTAGCCAGACGGTATTCTCGGTTCCTTTGGGTGAAGCCTTAAAAAATACACCTAAAGAAGATGTATTCGTTCATGCCGTCCTGCTGACCGACAAAGGGAAAAACAGTTATGCCAATAACTACTTCCTCGTGAAACAGAAAGAAGTGAACTATCCCAAAGCTGCTATCACTTCGAGCATAGAGCCCATCGAAGGCGGTTTCGAACTGACCCTCAACAGCGACAACTTTGCCCGTGCCGTATTCATAACCATCGGCGATGTGGACAGTTCATTTAGCGACAATTACTTCGATATATTGCCCGGCGGTTCTGTGAAAGTGAATGTCTATACCGATTTACCGCAGCCTGCATTTAAAAAACAATTAAAAGTTATTTCCCTAAGCGACGAATACTAATCCATTCGTACTTTTCCATTCGCATATTCCGCATCGCTTAATTCTCCCTGGCTTCCCAATCGCCATCACCCGTATTCAGGTGATGATGATTGGGAAGCTTTTTCATTGTAAGGAATTAAGAACGCGGTATTCGCTCATTGATACAAGCATTGAAAGAAGATCGATTGGCTACTTTATATTTTTTTCTACCTAATCTTACTTGTTATTATTGCCTAATAGAAATTCGGTTTACTATAGTATATCTTTTGAATAACTATAGTAAACCGAAAAGTAACAAACGAATCATATCCTAATAGGTAACAGAATGTATTAGGAAACTTATTTCACCTCCACATTCTCAGGCATCTGATACATGTCCGGCAGATCGCTACTGAAGAAAGTAAGCTCATTAGCATGGAACTTAATGAAATCCGCCTCAGAAGCATGCCCCTTGAATACAGAGAAATAATGCATGTCCGATTCATTGCCTCCGACAAACTTATTGCGCCACATCACAATCATGCTGACTTTGCGCCCAGTTGCAGGAGTAAGTATCTGCTTACTCCAATAATCCTTATCAGTAAATCCTTCGACACCGGTTTCCGTCACTCCGCAAGGCTTCTTCTTTTTCTTCGATAATTCGGAAATAGTCTTTAGATTGGAAGAGAAAGTGGCAGGATTCAGACCGTGGTAGCAATCCATACCTATAAAATCGACATACTCATCACCCGGCCAACGGAAAAGGAAGTCCTCTTCACGCTTCACGGAATCCATCTGCGGGGAAATGGCATAGACAAACTGGTGTATACCTTTTGTATCACGGAGATAATTGACTGTAAACTTCCAGAGACCGATAAACTCCGCCTCCGTAGTGCAACTTTTTCCCCACCATGACCAAGTCTGTGTATGCTCATGGAAAGGACGGAAAATAACAGGGATCGGCTTCCCCTGATCATCTTTCAATTCACCGGCAAATGTAGCAAGACGGTCAAGCCAGGTCTTAAACTTAGCCTGTACGGCACTTCCGTCTTCCAAAATCCCACGTACGACTTCGGCACTTGAATTATCCCACGAATCACCTCCGGTCAAAGGATTATTCAGGTGGCAGCATGCAATAATTACCTCCCCACGGCGACGTGCCTCAAGAATACAGCGTTTGCGAACAGCGTTAGCCTCATTCCCCTCGCAGCGATCATCCATAATCTCCGCAAAATCTACACTGAATACAGCCGGATAATCTCCGCATACCTCCTTCGTATCGGAATTGCCCGAAACATCATACCATTTACGGCCATAGAACAAATCATCATGGTGTCCAAACATGAACCCGGTTTGCTGTATATCCCATAGACGGGCATACAAAGCCTTAGTTTCGGCTGTTGCACTTTTATCTACCATACTCAGTTCGACAGTTTCGGTACCCGGCGGTTCGGGTGCAGAATCATCATTATCTTTAGAGCAGGACGAACAGCCCAACAAGGCGATAAAGATTGCCATATATACTTTTTTCATAACTATCTTATTATTGAATATCAGTTAATAACTGGAACGTCTGTGCCTTCAAGATCGTTTTATACGTTCCTTTCAAATGAAATCCCGTTTCCTGGGGAACAGGAAATCCATCGGCATCCTTGGGTTGAAGATTTTCCTCATATTTATAAAGGGAGGCATTCTCCATCGGACGGGGTAAAGTGAGCTGCACAGATTTATCTTTCTCTCCCACATTCACCATAGCCACCGACAATTTGCCCTGGTAAGTACCTGCCACCACATAGACATCTTTATCTTCCGAAGCTACAGCAGTATGCAATATATCCGTTCCGGCAGGAAAATAACGGCACATCAGCGACCAGGTATAGAACCAGGGCCGTATCTGTTCTTCATCGGGTTTATTAAATACTTCCTCTCCCAGAATATTCCACATACCCCATATCTTAACATCTTCCGTCTTTCCGGAATCTCCGCTGCTATGCATTGCATCATCCAGCATCCACACAGCCATACCCGAATATCCTCCGTTCATCACTTCCATGGCAAGCAACGGCATATCGAGGCCATAGAAATAGTCGTAACAGAGCATATTGCAGTCACTCCCTTTAGTGAAAGGATGCCCTTCGACCCGGCGGTTATATTCTGCCATCAACAAAGAATCAGCATCACGCCAATACTTATAACCGGCCTCACCCAAAACAATCTTTTTCCCCTCGGGAACATGACGTTTATAGCGGGAAAGAATTTCAGGATATTGTCCGGTACGCACTTCATTCTGACCCGGATAAGCATGGACATCGTACAATCCGATAATGGAGTCAGCATCCAGTGCCGTTTGTTTCACCCACCCCTCGGCATCATAGGCAGAAGCCTCATTCTTGTAATCGGCTACTACATCCGGCCCTGCAAGCATCACCTTTTCCGTCAGCCCGGGATACTCTTTCATTTTCCGGTGAAAACGGAAAAGCATTTGTTTCCACATTTCATAATCACCATTGGTAGATGCCCAGTTTCCATCAGGCTCGTTGAAGATTACAAAATACTTGATACAGGAGAAACCAAGGTCATTCACCAGATAATTAAGATAGTCGACGGACATATCCACCCATTTCTGATCCTGCTTCATATCCCAGGTAGGCGGATTGTATTCACCGTACATGACGGTTATCCCCCGCTCGGTACAATACCTCAAGAGTCGGGAAATGGAAGCTATATTCCGCGTTTTATCATACGTGCCTGTTGCGGAATCATAATAGCGATAGGGGCTGTTTATCATGCAACGTATATACTGCGGCTTCATAAAGTCGAGTCGTTTGCAGAGTGTTTCCCAGTCTTTATCAGAGATAGAAGCACCCCAAGCTTCAGCCTCATCATAGGGATCCCACTCGGCACCATTGCCGATATATCCGGCATTCGTCACTTCCGGTGAGACCGTAATTTCCACCACTTCTTGCGAGGTGCAAGCTGATACGAGCCATAACAGCATGCAACTTAAAATCATATTTATCTTCATCATAATCTTATTATGAACGGTTATCAATTAATAATCGAAATTCGTATATACCACCAGAGACTCTCCGGGCATTTGGAATGCCTCGCCTTTGGCCGGGCACAATGTCACCCCCTGGCGATGGGGTAATAATCGGCAATCACCTTCTTTCTGTAACTGGCCCTCGGCATACAAGTACTGTTTCACACCTTTCAATACGGGGAGAGAAGTACTTTTAAGCAATACAGATTTCTCTTCCCTGGAAACATTGACCACGGCAATCATATATTTACCGTCTTTTTCCACAGCAATCGCCTTAAGAGACTTGTCTCCTTCCACCTCAACCTTATAAGCACGCGAACCGGCAGGCATATAGCGCGTCAGCAACGACCAGGCATAAAACCAGGGACGCACTTCCTCTTCTTCCGTACCGAAATACTCTTCGCCAAAGATATTCCAAAATCCCCATACCTTCAGTTTATCAGGTGCTTCTTTCGCATGCATGGCATCATCGAGCATCCACACCACCGAACCGGAATATCCGGCGTTTACTGTCTGGAAAAGAGCATCTGCCATGTCGGTACCATACATGAAATCATAAACAAACATTTGAGAATCATCCATCGAAGCATAAAGCTTTGCCGCTGCCCTACGAAGGTTTTCACGCTGATAAACAGAATCGGCAGGTTCCACAAACTTAAATCCGATCTCACCCATCACGATTTTCCGACCTGCCGGAACAGCTTGTTTGTAGGCACGGATAATGTCAGTATACTCCCCGCTGTTCACCGTTATTTTGGAAGGATAGGTATGGATATCATAAAGGCCAATCTCATCTTTCAGATGCGTAGCACAACTATCCACCCACCAGGCCTCATCAGCCGTCCAGATTGCAGCATCAGGCCCCACAACCGAAAGTTTACCTGCAAGTTTGTTCTTCTGCAATTCTCCATAGAAGAAGCGGATGGCACGTGCCCAAAGGGAGTATTTTCCGTCCGTTGAAGACCAGTAGCCATTCGGCTCATTCACCAGATTGTAATATTTAATACAGGAATACCCTTTTTCCTCTATCAGAAAACGAACATATTCGGCAGCAGCGGAAAGATTCTTTTCATGGATCACCTCTTTCCGGGCATCTACCATTCCCCCACCCCAGTCACCGAACATTACTGTCACATCACGCGATTGGCAGTAATCCAATATATGAGACAAATGCTCCAAGCCACGTTCGGGATAAAGAACTCCATCCTGCATTACCGATGTAGTGTTGGTCATGACACGTATAAACTGAGGGCGCATAAAGTCCAGACGGTCATACATCTTCTTCCAGTCGGCTTCGGAAATGTCCAAACGTCCTTTTCCGTAATCCAATTGATAAGGGTCCCACTGAGCACCGTTACCGATGTAACCTTCATTGATAATCTGTTTCGCATCTACAGAAACAACAGTCTGTGAAGCGGCATAGCCGCCCCACAGAAAGAAAACAGAGAGTATAGCAAACCGTTTCATAGGATATATCAACGTTTGGAGACAGAGATCCAGTAACGGCGCACTTTCTTGACAAACTTGTCATAGTCACTGTAAATATTCGTCCAGTCATCCGTACCACTCAGGTTGAAGGCAAAGGCATTCCGCTCGATAGTCATGCTTAGTCCGTTACCCAGGTCTTCTGTTCCGGCAGCCACTAAAGAACCCGTAGTCTTCCGGCCCTCTTTATCTGTAAAAGTAATCGTATTCGCTGCATAATCGCGTACCCATGTACTTTCACCTTCAGGAATCTGGCGATAGAACTTCTTCAAGTCAATATCTACACCGGGATTCTCTTTGTTACCATCACCCAGGAAAATGAAATCAGCATATTTTCCATCAGCTCCCGCATCATTGATACAGATACCGCTTGTATTGCCCTCATCCGTCACTCCGGTCATTGTAAAAGTAAGCACATTGTCGCACTCAGCCTGCGGACCATACGTTTCCGACCAGCACCAGGGCTTGTCCGTCAATTGCATCACGGCACCTCCACCATATTCCGGCCCGGTACCACCATAAATAGTCAATTTCTTTACATCCCAGGTACCTACAAGAGTTTCCGTAAATTCGGATACGGTAATCGTATAATTACGTGTTTCTCCGGTAGCGGAAGTAACAGTGATTGACGCACTCCTCGAACCATTCTCAAAATTCAAGGCATCTCCTACCTCTAAGGAAGCTTCCGCCTGATAGGAGAGTTGTAGCTTTTTCAGCCTGATGTTCGACAAATCGGGTACGGCATCAACATTGATAGCCAGGTTTATATCTCCCGTAGCAGCATCCACAGTCTCAATAAGGGCAGTTCCCATCTGATTTTCAAATTGTATATCCAGTATGGTACGTTCATGATTCCAGCCACCATCATTGATGTCATCCTGCAAATCTTTCACACATGCCTGCTGGGTCAACACAATGCAGGCAAGCAAAATGTATTTCGTTAGTTTTACCATAATCTTACTTCTTTTTAAGGTCTGAGACTTCCATTCAAATTTATTTCAGCCTGCGGTATCGGATAGAAAGTCACCTGATCTTCCGAAAGCCCGGCTGCCTCGGGAACATCTGTCGTAATCCGGTTCCATCGGCGCAAATCATAGACATGATCGCCTTCAAAGGCAAGTTCAAAAGTTCTCTCTTTCAGTATTTCCCTGCGGAATTCATCTTTCCCCAGATTCGGCTTCATATCTCCCAAACCGGCACGGCTACGAATGAAGTTTACCAGTTCATAGGCCTTAGCCGTAGGACCTGCCGCCTCTGCATAAATAAGCGCCACATCAGAGAAACGGAGCAAGAAAGGCCGGGTACTGGTCTTGTCACCTTCAAACTTCGGGTCTATATATTTGCGACAGAACGGATAAGGAATCTTTCCGGGATATTCTCCCAGCAGCGTACCATCTGCCTTGTAGACTTTATCAACAATAAGTTCTGTTTTGCGCTTATCACTTGCATCAAAAGTATTGTAAAAAGCAACCGTGGTCTGATATTCGCCCCAACCGTCATGAGTGGGGATATACTCATCCTTGTCCCCCTGTTTCAGATACAGAGTGGCTCCGTCTATATAAGGAATAAACATCTTGGATATTTTAGAGTATTGCCCTTCGGAAGAACCGCTCCGGTCCATCGCCATGATAAAGATATGCTCTTTGCCGCGTGCTTTCTCAACGTCATAAATATCAAGCAGCGAGCTCTCGAAGCCATATACTGACTGCTTTTCAATCACTTCACCTGCAAAATATGCAGCACTGTCGTACATGACTGTTGCATCGCGGTGCATATCACGATAGAGTTTCACCCCATGTTCTTTAGCCGACGCCACATACAAGTATGCCTTTGCAGCCAGGGCCTGCGCAGCCACCCGGTCGGCACGCCCTATCTTAGGAGTTTCATAAACAGGCAGTAACTCTGCAGCCCGGCGACAATCCGAAAGAATCAGGTCGTACATGGCATCCATATCAGGCGCAAGCGCGGTTGAAGTTTGATCCACCGTTTCCACTACTGATTTGTGCAAAGGAACAAGGCCGAAGTTACGCACCAGGTTAAAGTAATTCCAGGCGCGGAGGAAATAAGCCTCACCCAGAAAAAGGTCTTTTTGCTCTTGGCTGAAGCCTGCATCCGGCACTTTTTTAATGACGGCATTGGCACGGTTCACACCGATGAAGGCATACTTGAAGAAATTCTCCAACGAACCGTTTGTTTTAAAGTTACCCACTTTCCAGTTATTCAGGTCCTGATTGTCGGCACTTGCATCCGACTTGGTCGTCATGGTTTCACTTGCCATATCACCCAAAAAGAAAATGGTTCTGGAATATTCCAGGTAGTTCAGCGTGCCGTACGCATACATAACTGCGGCCTCTGCATCGGCTGCCGTCTTGAAGAAATTATCTTCAGAATAGAACCCGTAAGGAGTCTCATCCAGATTGCATGCTCCCAATGCCAGGGTTCCGGCAAGCAGTGATATTACAATTCTATTTTTCATATTGTATCAGTTATTTAGAAGGTTAAGTCAAGTCCGAAAGTCCATTTACGCAAACGGGGATATCCGCCGCTATAAACTCCATCCAACCCTACTTCGGGGTCGTATCCCTTGAACTTGGTGAAAGTGTATAAATTAGAAGCATTCATATAGATACGCGCTTTAGAAAGGAATGACTTTTTCGGTAAGTCAAACGTATAGCCTATATTCAGATTCTGAACACGCAGGAACGATCCGTCCTCTATCCACCAATCAGAAATCTTCACCTGACGACCGTCGCGTAAGCTCGGATATTTATTTGTCGGATTATCGGGTGTCCAGCGTAATGGAGAGTTACTGGGCTCACCGAATGCCTTCGTATTCAACACGTCCTGACCAAATACCCCGTTAAAGAATACGCTCACATCAAACTTCTTCCAAGACAGGTTCAACGCCAAACTGGCTGTAAAGTCCGGATTAGGATCACCTATAATGGTCTTATCCGCTTCCGATATTTCGCTGTCTCCATTCAGATTCATGTATTTGAACTCTCCGGGGTTAGCATAATCGCCGGACAAACCGGCATCGATTCCTTCATTCAGGGTCTGGACAATACCATCCACTTTATATCCATAGAACACATTTACCGGTTGACCGATAGCCAGTATATTGGTATAGTCGCGATATTGCTCAAGACTATTGCCCGAATACTCAAAGAGCATCCCCGTCATCGGGTCGGTAACCAAACCGGATTCCAAAGTGTTACCCAAGTCTTTCACTTTATTGCGGTTGCGCGAGTAAATCAGGGTTCCGCTCAACTGCCAGTCTTTCGTTTGCAGGATATCGGCATCTACCGTTACTTCAAAACCACGGTTCTGGATTTTACCATCATTCACCCACATCTTGTCATATCCCGAAGACAGAGCCAGATTACGTTCACGAAGTAAGTCGCTGGTCTGTTTATCATAATAGTCAAAAGAAACTCTCAGACGACGGTTGAGAAATGCCATGTCGATACCAAAATCTGCTTGTGCAGTTGTTTCCCACTTCAAATCAGGGTTCGGAATACCACTCCATACCCGGTAAATCCATCCCGGACCTGTCCAGCCGGAAACATATCCCGGACCGATGGTAGTAGCCCAACTGCCATCATTATAATACTTATCCGTACCGTAACGGCTTAAAGTCTGATAAGGACTGATTCCCTGATTACCGGAAATACCATAGCTGAAACGGAATTTCAACTCATCAAATACATTCAGATTCTTAATGAACGATTCTTCATGCGCTTTCCAGCTAACAGCTCCTGAAGGGAACATAGCCCACTTGTTATTCTTACCGAATTTAGAGGAACCATCGGCACGAGCCGTCAAGGTCAGCAGATACTTATTATCGTATACATAGTTCAGACGAAACATTCCTGAAACGAGTTTATTATCCGAATATCCATTCCATATTTCATTCTTCTCCGGATTTCCGGCACCCATATTCTCATTGCCCAATGCTTCGTTCACAAAATCCTTACCTGTCAGACCGGAACTTCTGGACATATAGTATTCATAAGAATAACCCACCATGGCACCAATGTCATGCTTGTCGAATTTCTTCTGGAAGTTGGCGAAAGTTTCAGAAACCAGATTGTGTCCCTCCCAGTTCTCTATCTCTGCCTGACCGTTGCTGAATTCTCCGGCTTCGGTATATTTCTTCGGATAGTATCTGTCGGATACGGACTTGCCAAACTTATAGTTCAATTGGGAAGTCAGTTTCAGGAAAGGGAAGAGTTGCCATTCCAACGCTACGGAAGAAATGACATCCAAAGACTTGGTTTCATTCTTCTGCAAGTCTGTAATCGCCATCGGATGGCTGAAGTCACTTGCATTGGTCAGATAATAGTCCCCGTTTTCGTCATAAACCGGATAAATAGGGTTTCTCCAGTACGACAAGCCACCATTGGCATTGCGCACACCGCGGGAAAGGATATTGGAAAAGCGTACTTTGAAGTTATCATATATATTATGATCTACACTCAAATTGTATCCACCTTTTGTGTAGTCATCTTTTATATACATACCATTATCTGTATAGAAATTAGCGCTAAGATTGAAAACAGTCCGGTCATTGGAACTGGAAATCGTAGCAGTGGTATTATTGGAAACCGGAGTGTCACGGAATACCAGATCATCCCAACGGGTATTGGTAGTCCAGGTAGTTTGCAGTTCTTCTACCGATGGATAGTAAACACCGGTGGAACTTACTTTTCCCACATAAAGCGGATCAAGCCCTCCATTGATGCGCGACTCGTTGTTTAAGGAAGCCATCAATACGGGGTCGCGCCACAAATCAAGTTTCGTATCAAACTGCGAAAGGGTAATCTGCTGGCGAACCGTTATGTTGGTAGTTCCTGTCTTTGCACGCTTTGTTGTAATCATAATAACACCGTTCGCACCGCGGGAGCCATAAATAGCAGAGGCTGAAGCATCTTTCAGGATTTCCATATTCACGATATCCGACGGATTGATCTGCTTCAGATCTCCGGCATCTCCCAACGGAAAGCCATCTACTACCACCAGTGGAGCATTGGAACCACGCAACGAACTACCACCACGGATACGCACCGTAGCGCCGGCTCCCGGGTCCTGTGAAGAATTGATGACCTGCAGACCGGCTGCACGTCCCTGTAACAATCCTTCCACCGAATTGGCGGGGATTTCTTTCAAGGCTTCCGTCTTGACGGACGTAACCGAACCTGTAACGTCGCTCTTCTTCACACTACCGTAGCCTATCACCACTACCTGCTCCAGTTGAAGTGCATCGTCAAGCAGAGTTACATTGATCGTACTCTTTCCATTGACGGGCACTTCCTTATTTTGCATACCTACATAAGAAAACACCAATGTTGCCGTACGCGGCACATCTTTCAATATATAATTACCATCGATATCGGTAATCGTTCCGCCGGATATTCCTTTGACTTGCACAGTAGCGCCAATCAGGAAGTCTCCTGCTGCATCCTTTACACAACCGGCAACTGTCATTTTATCCGGTGACTGTGCATAAGAAACGGGAATGTTACTAAAGAACATGCATAATGCCATTATCTGCCAAGACAAAAATACATGCCACCAACTTTTTGATTCATTTTTCATACTTATCAAGAATTAAAGAACACACACATTTTACATTCATAGAATTCTATTTTTCATTAGCTATATCATGATAGGACAAAAGTAGGAGGATTATGAATGACAGCATTTATATTACTTGTTCAATGATTGTACTTTTTTGAACGTTTTTCCGGCTATAATCCACACCCTGCTACCGTTTTATTTGCAAGAGGTATCAATTATCGCATTTACATGGGATAACTATAAGAGATCAATAACAAAAGGGGATTTAGTGCAATCTACAGCTATCAGAAAGTAGATAATCAAGTAATTCATCAACGGCGCAAGTAGCTACACAGACATATTTATCGGCACTGCCATAGTATACGAAGAGTTCGCCGTCCACAATTACATTTCCTGTAGGAAATACACAACCATTATACAGACCGGACGTTTCAAAATCCAGTTCCGGTTCAAGTATAGGTTGAGGAGTTTTAGCCAGGATGCGCAGCGGATTTTCCAGGTCAAGCAGCAGAGCGCCAACACGATAGTATCCCCGTCCGCCATGCTCCACACCATGATACAGCACCAGCCAACCCTTTTCCGTTTTAAGCGGAGGAGTACTTCCGCCCAACTTTTCCTCCCATGAGTTCTCGGTTCCGGTAATCAGCAAATGGCTTTCCTTGTCCTCCCAATTCAACAGATCATCCGAGAACTTCATCCAGATGGATGGATAATCCACGCCATACTCACCGCCTATGTATTCTTTAGGACGATGCAGCATCACATACTTTCCCTGAACTTTTTCCGGGAAAAGAATAACATCCCTGTCGTCCAATACCGGAGAGGTCAGACGTCCCAGTCTCTTAAACTCACGGAAATCAGTAGTAACAGCCAACCCCGTATTACCCAGATTTTTACGGAGAGCCATAGGAGCATCACTACCGCAATCCGGCAACAACACTTCATCATGGCTGAAGTTCCAATATTGCCCCGGTGCATACGGACGATAGGCATAAGTGATGTAATACTCCGTATCATACTTCACAATGCGGGGATCTTCCACACAACCCGAATCAGGACCATCCTCACTGGGACCGAACACCGGAACATCGGATACACGCTCAAAGTGGAATCCGTCTTTACTGGTGGCCAATCCTAAACGGATCACATGTTCGGCATCATTTCCCGCAGCTCTGTACAGCATATAGAACGTACCATTGTCATAAACCACTCCGGGATTGCAGGTTACCAACGATTCCCAATCATTCGAATCCAACGGGGAAAGTATCGGATTTCCCTCAAACTTCTTTAATTTCATCTTCTTATTTCTTTATAATTATATAACAATCAACTGAATATAATCCATATCAATACACTCAACACCAACAGGACAATCGCCCATGAATGATAATTCTTGTACCACACCAGAGCACGGTTCGCCCGGAACTCCGCCTTCAGTTCACGCATGGAGAAGGTGGTATCCACAAGCTTCTCGGCAACCGGTTTCGAATAGCACATACTGACCAGATAAATAACGATCCCGCTCACCGCCAACAAGAAAGGAACAATCAACAGGAAGTGCATATCGCCAAATATTTCATTCTTATAGAAAAGCATCACAACCGCTATAGCCAAACCACTGAGCAGTCCGGCAAAAGCACCATTTCCATTCACACGCTTATTAAACACACCTAGCAGAAATGCCGCAACAACAGGCGGAGCAATGTAAGAAAGCATCTCCTGATAATACTTCAGCAACGAACCGAACTTCCCGATCTGAGGTGCCCATAAGGCGGCCGCAACAATAATGACGCAAGAGGTTATCTTTCCGATAATCACGAGTTTCTGGGAACTGGCATTCTTATTATATTGCGCATAGAAGTCCATTGTGAACAGTGTAGACGTAGAGTTAAGAATAGCGCTCAAAGTAGAAGTCAAAGCAGACAAAAGCGCTGCCAGCATGATACCCAACAATCCCACCGGTATCAGTTGAAGCACCATATTGGGATATACCATATCCGGCTTTTCAAGCCCCGGAAACAAATGACGGGCAATCACACCCGGTATGGCAATGATAAAAAGAGTCAGCATAGTAAGGAAACCCGTAAACAATACACCCTTACGTCCCTCATCCACTGACTTTGAGCTCAATACACGCTGCACCAACGTCTGGTTATTTGCCCAGAAATAGATGCCCAGAACCGGCATACCCACTATCAGCCCCAGCCAGGGAGTGGCCGTATCCGTCAACGGACGAATCAGCTTCACCGATATATCGCCACTGGCAAACAACTGATAGAAATAATCCCCGCCTTGCTGGAAACAGTAGAAAGTCAGCAAGATAGATCCTAATATAAGAATGACAGCCTGTATCAATTCCGCATTAATGGCAGAAGACAAACCACCCGGGATAGTATAAGATGCAGCAATAATCGCAAACACAATAATGATCAGTTGCAAATCAGCATCGGGAAGTATCAGCTTAATAATCAGCGCAGCAGCATACAAAGCCCCGGCTGCGTCCAGGAAAATGTTTCCTATGATGCAAATGGCAGAGAAGTAATAGCGCGAACGGCGGTCAAAACGCTTCTCCAGAAATTCCGGTATCGTGAATATACCCGACTTAATATAAAGAGGTAGCAGGAAAACTGCAAAGAACACCATTACCACAATACCCGTCAGGTTATAATTAAACACAGCGATACCCGTGTGATAAGCATCACCGGACTGACCTATCAAAGTGGTACTTGAAATACTGGCAGCAAACAGCGACAACCCCACTACCCACCAAGGCATTGAGCGTCCCGCCAAAAAATAGGATTGGGAGTCTGAGCTCTTACCATTCTTCAGCCCCCACCAGATGATAAAGGCCAAATAAACAAGGACTATTACAAGATCTAAATTGCTTATTGAAAATGTCTCCATAGCATAGAAATTAATTGTTTTGAATTCATGCTGCAAAAATAGAGGGGATTCTGATAATTCGCTTATAATATTCTGTCTATTGATTATACTTTTTTGAATACCTGACTGTATTTTCATTAGAATTCGTAGCTTTGCAAGAGAGAAACAACTACGACCATGAAAGACATACAAAAAGAAATCACTCCCATTGCCGCGGATGACCTGTTCATTGTACTCAATCATCCGAACGCCAAGTTCGACTATCCGGTACACTATCATCCGGACTATGAAATCAATTTGGTTATGGACACCTACGGAAGCCGCATCGTTGGAGATTCGGTAGAGGCTTTCGAAGCCCTGGACCTCATCATGATAGGTCCCAACCTTCCACACGCCTGGAAAGGAGAAGTAGTAGAAGGAAACCATGTGATTACCATCCAGTTCTCGGACAAGCTACTGAACTTTCCGATATTGGAAAAACGCTTATTCAACCCCATCAAGCAACTGCTGCTTGAATCACAACGGGGCATTGGCTTTTCCAGACAAACCCAACTGGTGATAAAAGATAAGATTATCAAGCTGACCCGGATGCAGGGATTTCATACGGTATTGGAATTTTTCTCTATCCTGCATGAGCTTTCTATTGCCGACCGCCATATCTTAGTCAGCAACCAATATGATACCAAAGACACCGTACGCACTTCCAAAAGCCGACGGATAGCCAAAGTCTGCGACTATATCGAGAAAAACTTTGAAGAGCCGATTAAGCTGGGCGACGTGGCGCAACTGGTAAACATGTCCGAATCTGCATTCAGCCATTTCTTCAAAAAAAAGACGAATTGCACATTCATTGATTATATCACGAACCTGCGGATAGCCCGCGCTTGCCAGCTATTGGCAGAAACAACCCACACGGTAGCCGAGATCTGCTACACTTGCGGCTTCAATAACTTATCTAATTTTATAAGGATATTCAAGAAGAAGAAAGGGAGTACACCGCAAGAATACCGTATGTTCTTGCAACAGATGCTTATTAAGTATTAACCTCAAGGTTATACCATACCATATCCATCTCTTATCCCGGATATGCAAAAGATGCCATCTTTCGTTGCAAAAGGTGGCATCTTTCACTGTAAAAGATGGCATCTTTTGATGTAATAGATGCCATCTTTTGCATATAAGGTCTTAGTGTTGTTCAGGACATCCCTTAACTATCGGGTTGCTTTCAATGCTTCATCCAGATCAATACCTAAAGCTTTGGCTACGCCTGTACCGTAGGCCGGATCAGCTTTGTAGCAGTTGCGCACATGGCGTTGCTTAATGAAGAGTTCGGCATCACCCATGGCACGGGCTGTATTTTCGCACGTCAGTTGCTGATCTTCAGCAGACATCAGTCGGAAAAGATCACCCGGCTGGCTGTAGTAATCATCATCGTACTCACGCTCATTGTAGTTATAAACGTCGCCATGAACTTTCAAAGGCGGTTCTTTCTTCTCGGGAGAGTCCTGCCATTCACCGTAGCTGTTGGGCTCGTAGCTCTTGGCACTGCCGTAATTACCGTCTACACGCATGGCGCCGTCACGATGGTAAGCATGGAACGGGCAACGGGGCTTGTTTACCGGAATCTGTTCCGCATTCACTCCCAAGCGGTAACGTTGTGCATCACCATAAGAGAAAAGGCGTCCCTGCAACATTTTGTCGGGAGAGAAACCGATACCTTCCACTATATTCTGCGGATTGAAAGCAGCTTGCTCTACTTCGGCAAAGTAGTTTTCCGGGTTACGGTTCAGTTCCAGGATACCTACATCCTGAAGCGGGAAATCTTTGTGCGGCCATACCTTTGTAAGGTCGAACGGATTGATGCGGTATTCGTCCGCCTGCTCTTCCGTCATCAGCTGTATCTGGAATTGCCACTTCGGGAAGTCACCCTTTTCGATGCTCTCGTACAAGTCGCGTTGGTGCGATTCACGATCCTTGGCAATGATAGCCTCGGCCTCCTGGTCGGTCAGATTCTTGATGCCTTGCAGGGTGCGCAGATGGAACTTCACCCAAATACGTTCGTTGGCGGCATTGAAAAAGCTATAAGTATGACTACCGAAACCATGCATATGGCGATAGGAATAAGGAATACCACGGGGACTCATCGTGATGGTCACCTGATGCAAAGCTTCGGGCAGCAGGGTCCAGAAATCCCAGTTATTGTTCGGACTGCGCATATTGGTGCGCGGGTCACGTTTTACGGCATGGTTCAAATCGGGAAATTTCAACGGATCGCGCAGGAAGAATACAGGAGTATTATTTCCCACTAAATCCCAGTTGCCTTCTTCTGTATAGAACTTCATGGCAAAACCACGGATATCACGTTCAGCATCAGCAGCTCCCCGTTCACCGGCTACGGTGGAGAAACGCACGAAGCACTCCGTCTTCTTACCAACTTCGCTGAAGATGGCAGCACGGGTGTACTTTGTGATGTCATGTGTTACGGTAAACGTACCGTATGCGCCGGAACCTTTGGCATGCATACGTCTTTCGGGAATCACTTCACGGTCGAAGTGTGCAAGTTTTTCCAAAAACCAGGGGTCTTGCATCATGATAGGACCACGTTGTCCTGCGGTCTGAGTGTTTTGATTGTCGGCGATCAGGCGCCCGTTGGCAGAAGTGAGTTTTTTCTTTTCCATGGTATTTTTGTTTAGATAATTAATATATGGAACAAATGTAAGGATTCGTAAGTTCATTACAAACTGATAAATTCTATGAGGAAATAGACAAAATCTATGTATTCGCACGGAATGGCTAATCCGGTGGGAATTCGTACCTTTGCAGGCAAAGAAAAAAAGGCATGAAGTATATATATTATTTTCTACTTGTTCTCTGGTTTATCCCCGCATCCGCACAAAAAAGTGAAACGGCAAGATATCTGGAAAGCATCGGACTGGTGAATATTGCCGAAGCAGACAGTAGCATCATCGTAGACCTGATGTATACCCGGGCGGATAATTTCACGGGAAAGGTGCTATACGAAGACCTGCATGAGGCGTACCTGCATCCCGATGCCATGAAAGGACTGCTACTGGCGCAACAGGAACTGAAAAAGCGATACCCCGGCCGTCGCCTCATCGTGTATGATGCCGCCCGCCCGATGAGTGTGCAGCAGAAAATGTGGAATGTAGTGAAAGGCACCTCCAAGTATATCTATGTTTCCAATCCTGCACGTGGTGGCGGACTGCACAACTACGGTCTGGCAGTAGACATCAGCATACTGGATGAAGCGGGAAATCCCCTGCCGATGGGTACGGAAGTAGACCACCTCGGTCCCGAAGCTCACATCACGAATGAAGCCGCACTGGTGCAAAGCGGAAAAATGACAAAGCAGGAACAGGCGAACCGGCAACTGCTGCGGAGCGTCATGCGTACCGCAGGTTTTCGCGCATTGCCCAGCGAGTGGTGGCATTTTAACTGGTGCAGCCGACAGGAAGCTAAACAAAAATACAAGGTTATACCATAAAGTTCCTTATATTCCTTTATATTTGTGCAGACAAACCGGGTAAGAACTTCATACCATGCAACTATGAAACAAGCTCTCAAACTTATACTTTCCACCCTGTTCGGTGCATGCATCGGCTTCGGTGCAGTGGTGCTTTGCATTACATTCTTTACGGAAACCACATTAAGTGAATTCTTCGGGAATATGGGAAACATACAGTTGAGCAGACTCTTGCTTTCCTGTATCTTATCATTGACTTGTCTCATCCTTGCCGTTTTTGTACAAATCATTCTCCACGAAGGCGGGCATCTGATCTTCGGACTTGCCACCGGTTACCGGTTCGTTTCTTTTCGGGTAGGTAGCCTTACACTGATAAAAGAAAAAGGAAAGTTCCGTTTCAAACGCTTCTCCATCTCCGGCACGGGCGGACAATGCCTGCTCTCTCCACCGGATAAGCCTTACGAACAGTTGCCTTATTTCTGGTATAATGCAGGCGGAGTATTGATGAATCTGCTGACGGCAATCCTTGCACTTGTTCTTTGGGTTGCCTATCCCGAGATACCGCTACCTTTACATTTATTCCTTCTATTCTCCTTTATCTGCGGCTTCTTCCTGGCACTGATGAACGGTATTCCATTGAAGATGTCGGGCATCACGAATGATGCCTACAACCTGATATTGATGCACCGGGACCTGAATACCCGGAAGTATCTGGCATTACAGTTAGCCGTCAACGCTGAAGTTCAGAAAGGCGTAAGACTGAAAGACATGCCGGACGAATGGTTTCCGAACGATGAAGTGACAGATTACAGGAATATCATGCAGGTTGCCGTTAAACTGCTCTATATTTCGCGTTATGTAGACCGGAAAGAATTTGAAACCGCACACGTCCTGTTTAGCGAAATTGAGCGGCATAAAGAGGAAATTGTCGGACTATACGTAAAAGAAATCGAGTGTGAACTCCTGTTCCTCGAACTGATAGGTGAACGGAGAAAAGAAGAAATAGAGCGGCTTTATACAGATAAGATAAAGAGATACATCCAACGGTATAAGATTATGATGTCTTCCAAACAACGCTTGCTGTGTGCTCTTGCCTTGTATTGGGAGAATCAGCCGGAACGGGCGAAAGAGATTTATGAAAAAGTAGCGCGCAAGCGGGATAAGTATTTGCTGCAAGGCGAGGTTAACTCTGATCTGGATATTATGGAGACGATGCTCCGGGAGGCACAAGTACAGGTCTAAGTGAAGCCACCATTATTTTCTTTGCATTATTACTTTATAATAATTATCTTTGCATAATCATCATAAAGTAAAGAAGCCATGCTAATCATCCGAAACCCTTTCATTATAAACGGATACATATCCCCTGCCTATTTCTGTGACAGGAAAGCGGAGAGTGAGATGCTTATCCGGCAAATTACCAATGGTAATAATACCGCGTTAATCTCAACGCGAAGAATGGGTAAGACAGGATTGATACGTCATTGCTTCCAGAGTAAAGAAATTCAAAAGACATATTACACATTCTTTATTGATATATATGCGACCAAATCTCTGCGTGAATTTGTGTTTGCTCTCAGCAAAGAAATTATCGAGTCATTGAAGTCCTCGGGCAAGAAAACGATACAGACTTTCTGGGAAACGATGAAGTCACTGCAAACCAGTCTAACATTCGACTTCAATGGTACCCCTTCATTCAATTTAGGCTTGGGAGACATCCAATCTCCGGACGCTACGCTGGATGAAATATTCCATTATCTGGAACAGGCGAACAAGCCCTGCATCGTAGCCATCGACGAATTCCAGCAAATCACAAATTATGCGGAAGACAATGTGGAAGCTATCCTGCGCACTTACGTGCAACATTGCAACAATGCCCATTTCATCTTTGCCGGAAGCCAGAGGCACATTATGGGCAATATATTTCTGACAGCCTCACGCCCTTTCTATCAGAGTGTATCGATGATGCATCTGGAAAGTATTCCTTTAGAGGAATACATCAAATTTGCTCAGAAACACTTCAAAGAAGCAGAGAAGAACATATCCAAAGAAGCTATCGAACAGATATATCAATATTTCGAAGGCATCACCTGGTATATGCAGAAAGTATTGCATACCCTGTATGACATGACGCCTGTTCATGAGGTCGCAGATGTTTCGATGGTTGAGGAAGCCATCTGTCAAATCATAGGCTCATTCCAATATACCTACTCCGAAACCCTTTTCCGGATGCCCGAGAAACAAAAAGAACTGCTCATTGCCATTACCAAAGAAGGGAAAGCAAGTGCCATCACTTCCGGTGCATTTATCAAGAAATATAGATTGCCATCTTCCAGCTCTGTACAATCGGCATTAAAAGGACTGTTGGAGAAGGATTTTGTCACACAAGAGGCGGGAGCTTATCAGATTTACGACCGTTTCTTCGGATTATGGCTTCAAAGAAACTACTAAACGACAAGGTTTATGGAATTGAATGGCGAAACCCTTCGTTTTATACGTGAACATCGCAAGGATGATGTACGCAGCCTGGCACTGCAAGCACCGAAATATCCCGATGTGGATATGCCTGTTGCACTGACGCAGATAGCGGGCAGACAGGCGGCAGCTGAGAAAATACCGTCCTGGCATGAGGAAGAAAGCGTTCTATATCCCCGTCACCTATCGTTAGAGCAATGTTCTTCGGAAGCTACGGCACGATACAAAGCATCTATCATTCCGGAGTCCTCCTCCGGCACACTGACCGACTTAACCGGAGGCTTCGGCATAGACTGTGCTTTTCTTTCTCCGAAATTCCATCATGTCACCTATGTGGAACGGCAGGAAGTTCTTTGCGAGATTGCATCGCACAACTTCCCATTACTGGGTCTGAATCATATCCGGATAGAAAACAAAGACGGCATCCGGCATCTGCAAGAGATGTCTTCCGTCGACTGGATATTCATTGATCCTGCCCGTCGTGACGGGCATGGCGGTAAGACTGTTGCCATTGCCGACTGTGAACCGAATGTAGCAGAACTGGAATCCCTGCTACTCGAAAAGGCGCAGCACGTAATGGTGAAGCTCTCCCCTATGCTCGACCTGTCTTTGGCTATTCAGGATTTAAAGTACGTACAGGAAGCACATATTGTTTCTGTAAACAATGAATGCAAGGAACTCTTGCTTATCCTGGGACACAACACTGTTGCCGCAGAGAATATTCCTATCCATTGCATCAATCTGCAAACGAAGGATGGGAGAAATACAAAGACAACCGGACAGTTCTTCACCTTCACCCGCGAACAGGAACAATCAAGCCCGAGTGAATATACCGGTACTTTAGATAAATATCTGTACGAACCCAACGCGTCCATCCTCAAAGCAGGGGCTTTCCGCAATGTAGCCTGTATATATAAGGTAAAGAAGCTGCATCCTAACAGCCACCTCTATACTTCCGGTGAACCGATAAAGAACTTTCCCGGAAGAAGTTTCCGGATAACGGGGGTATGTACATTAAATAAGAAAGAGCTAAAAGGCGTATTAGGAGATCTGAAGAAAGCCAATATCACGGTTCGTAACTTTCCAAGTTCAGTAGCGGAACTCCGTAAACGTATCAAACTGAGCGAAGGCGGAGAAGTTTATCTGTTCGCTACGACCTTAAATAATGAACAGAAGGTTCTGATCCGATGTGAGAAAGCAGAAGGAAGGAACTAATATGATTTGTTGGCGCAATTGATTCCTTCTTGTAGGGTTATGAATTAATTCACCACAGAGTAACACAACAAATTACAATATCCCCCTCCGGAATATAGCCTGTAACAGGCATTTTTCTCTTTAATGTAACCTCAGCAAAACAAGATGTAACATCCGGAGGAAATCTGTAACATAGACTCAACTTTCTGAAATACGATTCTTCTTCCAAATCCTCTTTTCTGCCTATTTTTGTAATCGTCATCCACAATGACAAAACAGAAGTCTATTAATAACAATAAAAACGCACTAATACCATGAAAAGAAAACTTCAGTTGCTCACCGGAATCGGATGCCTGTGTCTGTGCTTCCTTTCCTGTTCACAACCTCCCTACAAGAACCCGGCTCTAAGCCCGGAAGAACGCGCCAATGATCTGGTAGGCCGACTTACATTGGAAGAGAAAGCCGCATTGATGCAAAACACATCTCCTGCCATCCCCCGACTGGGCATAAAAGCCTATGACTGGTGGAACGAAGCGCTGCACGGCGTAGGACGTGCCGGACTGGCCACTGTATTCCCGCAAGCCATCGGTATGGGAGCTTCTTTCAACAACGAACTGCTTTACGATGTATTCACCGCAGTTTCGGATGAAGCACGTGCCAAGAATACCGAATTCAGCAAAGAAGGCGGATTAAAACGTTATCAGGGGCTCACCATGTGGACACCCAATATCAACATCTTCCGTGATCCGCGCTGGGGACGGGGACAGGAAACTTACGGAGAAGATCCTTACCTCACAGGGCAGATGGGTATGGCAGTGGTACGCGGCCTGCAAGGACCTGAAGGAGAGAAGTATGATAAGCTACATGCCTGTGCCAAGCACTATGCCGTACATTCCGGTCCGGAGTGGAACCGCCATAGTTTCAATGCCGAGAACATCGACCCGCGTGATTTATGGGAAACTTATCTGCCCGCTTTTAAAAACCTGGTTCAGAAAGCGCATGTAAAAGAAGTGATGTGTGCCTACAACCGCTTTGAAGGTGAACCCTGCTGCGGAAGTAACCGCCTGCTTATGCAAATTCTGCGTGATGAATGGGGATATAAAGAAATCGTAGTATCGGATTGCTGGGCAATCAGCGACTTCTACAACAAAGGTGCCCATGAAACTGATCCCGACAAACAACACGCTTCCGCCAAAGCCGTACTCTCCGGAACAGATGTGGAATGTGGCGACAGCTATGCTTCACTGCCCGAAGCCGTAAAGGAAGGATTGATTGACGAGAAACAGATAGACATCTCTCTGAAGCGCCTGATGAAAGCCCGCTTTGAGTTGGGTGAGATGGACGAACCTTCACAAGTGTCCTGGGCACAAATTCCTTACAGCGTAGTAGATAGTAAAGAACATCGTGAACTGGCACTCCGTATGGCACGTGAGAGCCTTGTGTTGCTGCAAAACAATCAAAGTTTACTGCCTTTAAACAAGAACCTGAAAGTGGCCGTGGTAGGACCTAATGCCAATGACTCCGTAATGCAATGGGGCAACTACAATGGTTTTCCCTCACATACCATCACTCTATTGGAGGGTATCCGCGAATATCTGCCCGAATCACAGATCATCTACGAACCCGGATGCGACCTGACCTCCGACGTCACTTTGCAAAGTGTATTCCAGCAATGCAGCATGGATGGCAAGCAAGGTTTCAGTGCCAAATACTGGAATAATACGAAACAGGAAGGAACACCGGATGTAACCAATCACATCAGCACACCCTTCCACTTCATCACCACCGGTGCCACGACCTTTGCTGCCGGCATCAACCTGCAAGATTTCTCCGCCAGTTACGAATCCGTATTCCGTCCCGCCAAGAGTGAAGATATCGCCTTTCGTTTCCAGACCCAAGGGATAACCAAACTCTCAATTGACGGCAAGGAAGTTGCCGCAGGCATGAATTTCAAAAACAAGTCCAAAGTCTACACCCTCCAGGCAGAAGCCGGAAAAGAATATCGTATCAAGATTGATTTTGCTTTCCGCAACCGTGATGCCGCACTCGATTTTGACATGGGACGCGAAGTTCCCGTTGACCTGAAACAAACCGTAGACAAAGTAAAAGAGGCAGATGTTATCATCTTTGCCGGAGGTATATCCCCGGCAGTGGAAGGTGAGGAAATGCATGTCAACATTCCCGGCTTCAAGGGAGGTGACCGCGAAACCATCGAACTTCCGTCTATCCAAAGCCGTCTGCTTGCCGAATTGAAGAAAGCCGGAAAGAAGATCGTATTCGTCAACTTCTCCGGTTCCGCTATCGCCCTGACTCCCGAATCGAAAACATGCGATGCTATCCTGCAAGCATGGTATCCCGGTCAGGCAGGTGGTACAGCCATTGCAAACGTTCTATTCGGAGATTATAATCCGGCAGGACGTCTTCCGGTGACTTTCTATAAGAGCACCAAGCAATTGCCGGACTTCGAGGACTACTCCATGAAAGGACGTACTTACCGCTATATGACGGAAAACCCGCTCTTCCCCTTTGGTCATGGGTTGAGTTACACGACTTTCCAATATGGAAACGCTTCTTTGAATACATCTGAAATCAAAGATGGGGAACAAGTTACTTTGACTATTCCTGTTAGCAACACGGGTAAATACGATGGTGAAGAAGTGGTACAGGTATATCTGCGCCATCCGGGCGATAAAGAGGGACCTTCACATGCACTCCGTGCCTTTAAACGTGTAGCGATAGCTAAAGGGGCAACAAATAATGTCACCATACCTTTGAGCAAAGAAAATTTTGAATGGTTTGATACAAGTACCAACACTATGCGTCCGATAGAAGGTGATTATGAAATTCTGTATGGCGGTACATCAGAACTGAAACAACTGAAATCAATTCCTGTCACTATTAAATAGCTCGCTTAACTCCTTTAAATTCACTAAAAACATTCCTTTATGAAGAATTTATTCTATCTCCTCCTCTGTCTCATCGCCGGAGCATCGTGCAGTCAGGCAGACCCGACAAAGCCCTGGGATAAAGGTGCCTTTGAGACACAGAAATACCGGAATCTCTTTGCCGAGATGGGTTATAAACAGGCAGACATTGACGCCAAACTCAAATCCGTCTTCGACGGTGTGTTCTACGGCCCTGACAAAGTATATTTCGAAGTAGGCGATTCTATGGCATATATCAGCGACGTCAAAAATCATGACGTCCGCACCGAAGGTATGTCCTACGGATTAATGATTGCCGTCCAGTTCGACCGTCAGGATATCTTCGACCGTCTCTGGCGATGGGGCACAAAGTACATGCAGCACCAGGATGGTCCACTGAAAGGTTACTTTGCCTGGAGTTGTGCAACGGACGGTACCCGTAACTCCCAAGGCCCCGCCTCCGACGGAGAGCTTTACTATGTAACCGCCCTCATCTTCGCTTCCAACCGTTGGGGAAATGACACCGGCATCAACTACCTTGCCGAAGCCCAGAATATCCTGAACTGTTCCATGGAGAAAGACGGCACAAACCGTGTAATGCCTTTCATCAATGTGGAGCATAAGCTCATCACTTTCGTTCCGGACATACATGGCGGACGTTTTACCGACCCGTCTTACCATGTACCCGCTTTTTACGAAGTATGGGCACGCTGGGCCAATGACGGCAGAGCTGACTTTTGGCGTGAATGCGCCGAACGCAGCCGCGAATATCTGCATAAAAGTATCCACCCCGTAACCGGACTAAACCCCGATTATAACAACTATGACGGCAGTTTGCTGGGCAACAACCGCATCATCGGCGATGCTTTCCGCTTTGACTCCTGGCGCGTACCTATGAACATCGCCTTAGATTACTCCTGGGCATGTGCCGACAAAGAGTGGCAACAGGAATACGGCAATAAAATCCAGAACTTCCTTTACAGCCAGGGTATTGATACTTTCGTAGATCAGTATAACGTAGACGGCACGCAAGTAAAAGACACCCTCCGGGCCGGAGAGCATAAGGCATTAAGACATTCTTTAGGTCTGGTTGCTACTTCCGCCGCCGCCTCACTGATGTGTACCCACGAGAAAAGCCGCGAGTTTGTAGATAAGTTATGGAACGCAAAACATGAGCCGTATGAAGACGGATATTTCGATGCTTACTATGACGGATTGCTCCGCCTCTTCGCTTTCATGCATCTGAGCGGAAATTATAGAATCATATTCCCGGAAAAGTAAAGAATAAGTAACAAACAATTGCAATATACTTGTAGGGGTAACATTGCCCCTACAAGTATAATATAAACACACCATTACTACAGAAAGCGTTAAAAACTACCGAAAACACCCCTTACCACTACCATAGATATCAAGAATGAACAAATAGTTTTATTTTTTGGTGCTATACTACTACGATTTCAAAACAATCTTCACTACGTTTGTAATAAGTAAAAGTTACGCATAATGCAACTACTTATCACAATGCCACAGTCACTTTAATTAAAACTATATGAATAAACTGATTCTTTTGGTATGCACAGTTCTGATGGCTGGATGTACCGCAACTACAAAAGAAGAACTGACCGAATCCGGATTGAAGCGAAGCGATTTCCAGACAGAAGTCAATGGTGAGAAAACGGACCTGTTCGTTCTGAAGAACAAGAACAAGATGGAAGTGTGTGTCACTAATTTCGGAGGCCGCATCGTATCGGTCATGGTTCCCGACAAGGATGGAAACATGAAGGATGTGGTATTGGGCTTTGATTCCATACAGGACTACATCAAATATCCGTCTGATTTCGGAGCAAGTATCGGACGATATGCCAATCGTATTAACCAGGGACGCTTCACACTGGATGGTGTGGAATATCAATTGCCGCAAAATAACTACGGCCATTGCTTGCACGGCGGTCCGAAAGGTTTCCAGTATCGTGTGTACAAAGGGGTACAGAAGAGCGACCAGGAATTGCAACTGACTTATCTGGCAAAGGACGGAGAAGAAGGATTCCCCGGCAATCTGCAATGCACCGTTATCATGAAACTGACAGATGACAATGCCATCGATATACAATATGAAGCAGAAACAGATAAACCTACCATCGTCAACATGACCAACCATTCTTACTTCAACCTGGATGGTGATCCGTCTACGGATAACTCCGCTTACCTGCTGACACTGAATGCCGATAGTTATACTCCGGTAGACAGTACTTTCATGACAACCGGCGAAATAGTAACAGTAGAAGGGACTCCCATGGATTTCAGAAAGCCCACCGCTATCGGTGCCAATATCAACCAGGACTTTGAACAGTTGAAGAATGGCAACGGAATCGATCATAACTGGGTTTTGAATACTCAAGGAGATGTAAACAAGGTGTGTGCCACCCTTGAATCACCGACTACCGGCATCGTTCTGGATGTTTATACCAATGAACCCGGTATACAGGTATATTGCGGCAACTTCCTGGATGGAACTTTGACGGGCAAGAAGGGAATCGTTTATAACTTCCGTGCATCTGTCTGCTTGGAAACACAGAAGTATCCTGATACACCAAATAAGCCGGAATGGGCATCGGCGGTATTAAGACCGGGAGAAAAGTATCATAGCGAGTGTATTTATAAGTTCTCGGTACGTAAATAAAATCTGCCCTTTTTGACAAAAAAGAAAACAATATATTGCAAGAAATAATATATAGATTATTCTAACAATATCCCATGATATAAACAAGCCGCAGGCCAATGACACAAAGTCTCGCCTGCGGCTTTACTATCTACCTCAACTTAATAAAGGTAAACGATTTTATTGATCCTTCAAGGTTTTATCGATTTTATCCACATAAAAATCTATTCCATCCTATCACAGCCCGCATTTTAACAGAAAAGCATCGATATATTCCACAATAAACGCTTTTAAGTCCTACCCAATCCATCCATTAATCCGTATCTTTGCAATGTACAATAGAAACAAAATTAATACCTATGAGAACCAAAATATTACTAGCTTCTTTAGCGCTTTCGATAGGAACACTATCTGCGCAGAACTATCAGGTACCGATATCGGAAAAAAATGAATCCATGATGCAAGGCAAATTCCAACCCACATGGAACTCACTGGAAAACTATCAAGTTCCCGAATGGTTCAGAAATGCGAAATTCGGTATCTGGGCGCATTGGGGGCCGCAATGTGTGGAAGGTTCGGGTGATTGGATGGCACGCTCCATGTATCTGGAAGGGTCATCGGAATATAAACATCACGTCGAGCACTATGGTCACCCCTCTGAAGTAGGCTTCAAAGATATTATCCCTTTATTCAAAGCTGAAAAATGGGATCCAGACAAATTAGTTGAATTCTATAAAAAAATAGGTGCACAGTATTTTTTCGCCTTAGGCAATCACCATGACAACTTCGACCTTTGGGATAGCAAATACCAGCCATGGAATTCAAAGAATATGGGACCGAAACGTGATATCCTGGCAGAATGGGAGAAAGCCGCACGCAAGTACGAACTTCCATTCGGCATCAGTTTCCATGCTGACCATGCCTGGACTTGGTATGAACCCGCTCAACGTTATGACAGGAAGGGACCCAAAGCCGGTATTCCTTATGATGGTACATTGACAAAAGCTGATGGCAAAGGCAAATGGTGGGAAGGGTACGACCCGCAGGATTTGTATGCACAAAACCATCCGATGAGTGAAAAAAGTTGGGCTGACGGTATGATTCACAGCCAATGGGCTTGGGGAAACGGAGCATGTTTACCTACACAAGAATATTGCACAAACTTCTATGACCGTACAGTAGACGCTATCAACCGCTACAACCCTGATCTTATTTATTTTGACGTAACAGTAGCTCCATTTTATCCGGTCAGCGATGCCGGACTGAAAATCGCAGCTCACTTCTATAACCATAACATAGCATCTCACAAAGGGAAACTCGAGGCCGTTATGTTAAGTAAGATATTAGATGAAAACCAACGTAAGGCCATAGTTTGGGATGTAGAACGCGGTGCCCCCAATCAAATTATGGAGCAACCATGGCAATCTTGCTCATGCATCGGAGGATGGCATTATAATACAGCTATCTACGAGAACAATTGGTATAAATCCGCAGCAGATGTTGTAAAACTGTTAGTTGATATCGTTAGCAAAAACGGTAATCTACTGCTCAGTGTCCCATTACGGGCTGATGGTACTTTTGATGAAAAGGAAGAGAAGATATTGAATGAGTTTGGAGAGTGGATGAATATTAATAAAGAAGCAATTTTCGATACACGCCCCTGGGAAGTATTCGGCGAAGGACCGATAGCCGAAGCTGATATCAAGATTAATGCACAGGGATTCAACGAAGGAGCATATAGTAAGGCTACAGCACAGGAAATCCGTTTCACTCAGACAAAGAAGGCCTTGTACGCAACAGTACTGGCTTGGCCGGAGGATGGAAAAGTTGTTATAAAATCATTATCAGCCAACCAAAAGTTATATTCCGGAAGAATTAAGAAAGTAGAATTGCTGGGATATGGGAATTTGGATTTCATCAGAACTTCGGAAGGCCTCCAGATAAACCTCCCTGAGAAAAAGCTCAATAATATCGCTCCGGTTCTTAAAATAAGGAAATAAGAAAGAACGTTGATGGAGTAGATTCAAAATCGGTATGAAAGATCTTAATTTCGCTAGCTGGTATAAAACAACTATCGCACCATGAAAACACCCCAAATAGTATTCGCTTTATTTTTATTGATAATTTTAGTATCGACAGGCAGTCATGCACAATCGGTATACTATGTATCCCATTCTACTTCATTGAAAGAGGATGGAAGCCAGGCATATCCTTACCACTCGATTCATAGAGCAATCGAAAAGGCCAAGGAGGATAAGAATAGTGTGACAATTTACTTAAGAGAAGGAAAATACATTCTGGATAAGCCAATAGTATTAACTCCGGAAAACAGCTGTGATTCGAAAACTCTAACCATAAAAGCATACCCCGAAGAAAACGTTGTTTTGTCAAGTGGCATTTCATTGAACCTGAAGTGGGAGAAGTACAAAAAAGGCATCATGCGGGCAAGCGTTTCGGGAAATCCAATTATGGATATGCTCATTGTAAATGGAAATATAAGACATATGGCCCGTTTCCCCAACTATGATAAGGAGGCGGTTCGATTTAATGGCACATCCGCTTTAGCTACAGACCCGGCGAGAGTAAAAAAATGGAAAGATCCGGAAGGGGGTTATCTACATGCCATGCACAAGCATGACTGGGGGGATTTTCATTATCGCATTATAGGCAAAACCCCAAAAGGTGAACTACAGTTGGAAGGTGGTTGGCAAAACAATCGTCCAATGGGAATCCATAAAGAGAATAGGATGGTGGAAAACATCTTTGAAGAACTGGATGCTCCCGGAGAATGGTATTATAGCCAAGATGAAGGTTGGTTGTATTATTATCCTTTACCAGAGGAGAACATTAATGAGGCGACCTTTGAAACTCCGCAACTTAAACATTTGATTGAAATCGTAGGAAAAGAATCCGCACCGGTGAAAAATGTAACCATTGAAGGGATAGAACTCACGCAAACCGTTAGAACGTTTATGGAAGATTATGAACCGCTTCTTCGTTCGGACTGGACAATATATCGAGGTGGTGCCGTTATATTCAGAAGAACAGAAAATTGCATTTTACATGATTGTTATATCCATAACGTAGGAGGCAATGGTATATTCTTTGATAAATATAATCGTCATTCGGCAATAACCGGTTCTTTCCTGACTTCCATCGGAGCTAGTGCCATCTGTTTTGTCGGAGATCCGGCAGGACTACGGTCTCCGAGTTTTAGGTACGAAGAGTTTGTCACCCTGGATAAAATGGATCGTGCTAAAGGTCCTCTAAATGAGAATCACCCAGCCTACTGTGAGGTATATAACAATTTGATATGCAATATCGGTTTGTTTGAAAAACAAATAACCGGAGTAGAACTGTCCATGTGTCGCAATATTACGATTAGCCATAACAGCATTTACGACACACCACGTGCCGGAATAAATATTAGCGAAGGCACATGGGGAGGACATATCATTGAACACAATGACATCTTTAACACCGTAAAAGAGACAGGAGATCATGGTTCTATTAATTCTTGGGGACGTGATCGTTTCTGGCATCCGGATTATAATATCATGGCACAAATCGTTTGTGAACACCCGGCATTAATTCTGGCAGATATAGTTAACCCCATCATAATTCGCCACAATCGTTTACGTTGTGACAGAGGATGGGATATAGATTTGGATGATGGTTCCAGCAATTACCAGATTTATGATAACCTGTGCTTGAATGGAGGAATTAAATTGAGAGAAGGATTTTATCGAACTGTTGCAAACAATATTTTAATCAATAATACACTCCATCCGCATTTATGGTTTAAAAATAATGGAGATGTTTTTTCACATAATATTGTAATGACTGAATATAAGCCTATTAATCTTAATGGGTGGGGAAAAATGGTAGATTATAACATTTTTACCGACAGTGCGGCATATATTGCAGCTCGCAGATGGGATAATGACATTCATTCCATAGTAACAACAGTGCAATTTGTGGATGCCGCAAAAGGTAACTTTAATGTAGCTGATGATTCTGAAGCCATAACCAAAGGAGGATTCCATAATTTTTCAATGAATGACTTCGGGGTATTATCACCTCATCTAAAACAAAAGGCGAAAACACCTTTGATGCCGGTACCACTTATGGCAAATAATGCCATGGATAGCTCCATCATGACTTGGAAGGGGATTACACTCAAAAGCTTGAATACATTAGGAGAACGTTCAGCTACAGGTATGGATGTGGAACGCGGGGTTTATGTGATTTCTGTCGACGCTTTAGGAAGTCCTGTTAGAGATTTTATCGCTCCCAATGATGTTATACTAGGCATAAAAGGAATTCCTGTGAACAATTTGGAAGACTTGAAGGAAGCATTGAAACATATTGTTGCGAAAGAAAAAGCTGAAATCACTATTTTTAGATCACAGAAGGAGCAAAAAGTTATTATAACCTTTTAATACTGTACAGAACTTCTAATGGAGCAATTACCAACCTTAATGGGCATTTTCCAATTGTTGCCCCCCAAACGTACGACTCCGATAACTTTCATCGGGTATCAACCTATGAAAATAGGTTCTCAGAGTATTCATATTAGGATTACCCACGCACTGAGCTGAATAAATCTTTCAGCATGTGATCGATTTCACAGAGAGTCATTGGCACTAATAAAGATATAAAATTGAAACAGGATAAGGATTGATGATTATTAGGAAATAACTTAAAACATATAAAATGAAAGAAAAGGGATATCGGATAAACGAATATGGCTGCCCTGTAAAAAGGTATTGTCAGACATTAAGCCTTAAAAAAGATCCGGAACTTATTGCAGAATATCGCAATATTCATAGTCGGGAAAAAGCTTGGCCTGAAATTAGACAAGGAATTCGCTCCATAGGGATACTAGAGATGGAAATATACATATTGGGCACATATTTATTCATGATTATAGAAACACCTCTTGATTTTGATTGGGAAACAGCCATGGATAGGTTGTCACGCTTACCCAAGCAAGCGGAATGGGAGAACTATGTAGCTAAGTTTCAGGAATGTTCTCCTAACAGCAGTTCTTCAGAAAAATGGAAGTTAATGGAACGAATATTCCATCTATATGAATAGTAGCTTAAAAAATATAAGCGTTTTTACCTTGGCAAGCTAGAATATTAAATGTTATTGTTAGTCGGCTTTATTAAATACATTGAAATATGGGAAAGTACATTTATCTTATGTTGACTTTGGCTTTATGCGCCTCCTGTCAATCTACAAGCAAGAAGTCTTATAACATAGACTCAGTTGCTTCGCCTAAAGGCACAGAAATTTTCCAGCCCAATTGGGAAAACATAGCAAAGAACTATCAGTTCCCCGAGTGGTTTGTCGATGCTAAATTTGGCATATTCATTCATTGGGGAGTTTATGCTGTCCCGGCCTACAACAGCGAATGGTATTCACGAGATATGTATCAGAAAGGACACCATTCTTATAAACATCACATTGAAACATGGGGGCCGCAGGATAAGTTTGGTTACAAAGACTTCATACCTTTATTCAAAGCCGAAAAATTCAATGCCGAAGAATGGGTAGAGTTATTTAAGAAAGCTGGAGCTAAATATGTTGTTCCTGTTGCAGAACATCATGATGGTTTTTCCATGTATGACAGCGACTTGAATGAATGGAATGCCGTAAAGATGGGACCGAAAAAGGACATCATAGGATTATTGAAGAAAGCCATAGAGAAAGAGGGACTTGTTTTCGGACTATCCACTCACAGAGCCGAAAATGCCTGGTTCTTCAATGGTGGAATGAATTTCCCCTCTGATGTGCAGGATACAACCATCACCTTGTATGGCAGAAGATATGACAACGAAAAATATACTGAAGATGTGGCCCGTGAATGGCTTACCCATACCTATGAACTAGTGGATAAATACCAGCCCAAGCTCATCTGGTTCGACTGGTCAGTTAACAATCCGGTATTGATGCCATACTTTAATAAATTCATGGCTTACTATTACAACAGTGCATTAGATTGGGGTGAGAATGTAGTGGTAAATACCAAACAAGGGTATCCGACTGATGTTCAAGTATGGGACGTAGAACGGGGCAAGTCCGGAAAGATGATGCAATTCCCTTGGCAAACGGACACTTCCGTAGGTAAAAGATCATGGTCGTACATCAATGGAGAAGAAAATAAGACTCCGGAACAAATTGTACACGACTTAATTGATATCGTCAGTAAAAACGGAAATCTACTGCTGAATATAGGTCCACGTGCAGATGGAACCATCACTGATGAGCAAAAAGAAGTACTGCTTTCTATTGGCAAGTGGCTGGAAGTAAATGGAGAAGCTATTTACGGCACACGATGTTGGAAAAAGTTTGGAGAAGGTGACACTGAACCAGCAAAAGGTTCTTTCTCTGATAATGCAGCAACGGCTTACACAGCCCAAGATATTCGCTTTACAACAAAAGGTAATGACTTCTATGCTATTGTTTTGAATTGGGGCAACGATGGTGTTTTAGTGAAATCCTTGAATAAAGAAGCCATAAATGATGCCAAAATACTAGGCATAAATCTTTTAGGTTCTGATGAAAAAATCAATTGGGAACAAACTGATGAAGGCTTAAAAATAGCTTTCCCCGAAAAGAAACCCTGCGATTATGCTTACTCATTTAAAATATCTTTCGATAAGAAAGTTGGAGAACATCTTAAATCGGAAGCAATCAATGAGGTGATGAAGCATGGCTCTTAATCTGGCTTATGCAAAGTATTTGGTCCTATGGTCAATCCAATTGGACCTTACTCCCGGCACAAAGGTTCCCCAGTCAAAGTCCCACACCGGACCAGCCTTCAGCTTATCCCCCCTGTCCTTATTACCTTCCCATCCTTGTAAGCCGCCTGCAATGTGGCAGCGGCTTCCTGCAGTCCTTTCACGGATTCCTGCAAACATAAGAAAAGCCTCGACATGATGATAAAAGGGAAGATACTTTTATTCTCGACCGCCGTAACAGAATCGTAATCAATTTGTCACTCTCTCTTCAGCGATTCGTAAGGCAAGCGTAATCATAATCCTCTACTTTTGCGGCAAATTCATTAACGTATCATAACAAGTATGAAACACATTTTTAGAGTATTTACGCTCTTATTCTTATTTACAGCGGTCAGCAATCTGACAAAAGCTGATGAGAAAACAAACGTAGTAAAACAAGGCACTGTACGCGGTCGTATCATCGACACTTCAAAGCAAACCCTTCCGGGTGCCTCCGTTTACATTGAAAAGCTACATGCCGGGGTGACGAGTGACGTCAACGGCTTCTACACTTTCCCTAATCTGGAACCGGGAACTTACACCATAAAAGTAAGTTATGTAGGCTACTCACCTGTGGAATTAAAAATAACGATTCCCGAAGGACGTACCCTGGAGAAAGATGTCATACTGAACGAAGGACTCGAACTTCAGGAAGTGGTAGTAGGTGGAGCTTTCCAGGGACAACGCCGCGCTATTAATTCACAGAAAAACAGCCTCGGTATCAAGAATGTGGTTTCTGCCGACCAAGTAGGCAAGTTTCCGGATTCTAACATTGGAGATGCTTTGAAACGTATTTCAGGTATCAACGTACAGTATGACCAGGGCGAAGCCCGTTTCGGACAAGTACGTGGAACAAGTGCGGATATGAGTTCCGTCACCATCAACGGCAACCGAGTTCCTTCTGCTGAAGGCGATACACGTAATGTACAGCTCGACCTGATCCCTGCGGATATGATACAGACGATCGAAGTGAATAAAGTCGTTACTCCGGATATGGATGCCGACGCCATCGGTGGCTCCATTAATTTAGTGACCAAGAACTCTCCTTATAAGCGTTTCATCAGTGCCACTGCCGGAACCGGTTACAACTGGATTAGCGACAAAGCACAATTAAATTTAGGATTTACTTATGGTGACCGTTTCTTCAACGACAAATTGGGGGTCATGCTTTCCGCTTCTTACCAGAACTCGCCTTCCGGTTCGGACGATGTTGAATTTGTATGGGACAAAGATGTAGAAACCGGAGAACTCTGCATCACCGACTACCAGGTTCGTCAATACTACGTCACCCGAGAGCGTCAAAGTTATTCCGCCGCCCTCGACTGGGATATTAACGAAAACCACAAACTCACCTTCAAAGGTATCTTCAATAATCGCAATGATTGGGAAAACCGTTACCGCCTCACCGTGAAAGGCATCAACCTGGAAGAGGATGACAATGGCAACGAATACTGTTCTATTAACAACAAAGGTACCATGCGTGTACAGACCAAAGGCGGCACGCCCGATAACCGCAACGCCCGTCTGGAACGCCAGCGCACCATGGACTTTACCCTCGGCGGTGAGCATCTCTTCGGCAAACTGGATACAAGATGGAGTGTTAACTACGCCAAAGCCAGCGAAGAACGTCCCAACGAACGTTACATCGACTATCAGCTGAAAAAACAGAAATTCAATATGGATCTGAGTGACGAACGTAAACCACTGCTTACTCCGCAAGAAGGTTCAACCATGTATCTGAACGATGATTTCAGCCTGAAAGAAGTGACCGAACAACAAGAAGACATTCAGGAAAAAGACTTTAAGTTCAAACTCGACTTCAGCCTGCCGCTTACGAAAGGAGAATTCGGAAACCACCTACGCTTCGGTACCAAAGTAGTACATAAGACTAAGGACAAGGAAATTGACTTCTACGAATATACCCCGCTGGATGAAGAAGGTTTCGACAAAGCCAGTCTGGCTGCTGCCGTCGACCAGAATCGTGACGGATACATTCCGGGAGATCAATACAAAGTAGGCAGTTTCGTAAGCAAAGAATATTTGGGATCTCTCGACCTGAATAATGCAAGCCTGTTCGAAAAAGAGCAAGTGCAAGAAGAACTCGCCACCAATTTCAAGGCAAAAGAAACTGTCGCAGCCGGTTATCTGCGTTTCGACCAGAAACTCGGCAAGAAGTGGGATCTGATGCTCGGATTACGTCTGGAAAATACACATGTGAAATATTCCGGTAGCCAATTCGATGCAGATGAAGAGAAAACAACCCGCACGCCCTACGAATCGGATAGTTACCTAAATGTACTTCCCTCCGTCCTGGTGAAATATGATGTAAACGATGACTTCAAGGTACGCGCTTCGTTCACCAACACCATTGCACGCCCCAAGTACTCCGCCTTGGCGCCCAACATTACAATTAAGCGCAGCGACAACGAGATTTCCCTCGGTAATCCGGGATTGAAGCCGACACTCTCCTATAACTTCGATCTGAGTGGTGAATATTATTTCAAAAGTATCGGTCTCGTCAGTGCCGGCATCTTCTACAAGAAGATTAACGACTTCATTGTAGACCAGACATTGCGCAACTATAGCTACAACGGAACCACCTATACTAAATTCAGCCAGCCGCGCAACTCCGGCAATGCTGATCTGCTGGGTGTGGAAGTAGCCTATCAACGCGACTTCAGTTTCATTGCCCCGTCCTTGAAGTGCATCGGTTTCTACGGAACTTACACCTATTCTTACTCCCGGGTAGATAACTTCAACTTCGAAGGACGCGAGAATGAAAGCAGCCTGCGCCTCCCGGGATCTCCGGAGCACACAGCCAATGCTTCACTCTTCTTCGAGAAGTCAGGATTAAGTATCCGCCTCTCTTATAACTATGCATCTGCATTCATCGATGAAATGGGTTCGGAAAAGTTCTATGACCGTTACTACGATGCTGTGAATTATATGGATGCCAATGCCAGCTATACTTTCGGCAAGAAGTTAAAAACGACCTTCTATGCTGAAGCTAACAACCTGCTGAACCAGCCTTTACGCTACTATCAAGGTACAAAGGATCGCACGATGCAAAGCGAACACTACGGTATAAAGGTAAATGCAGGTGTGAAAATCAATTTCTAACCACTTAAGTAACAATCAAAAAATATCATAATGAAAAAAGTATTCTCTCTCCTTTTAGTTATTCTCCTCAGTAATTGGGCTGTCGCACAGATAACGGACTATTCCATATTCGACAAGAAATTCAATTTTTATGTAGCCAACGATCTCGGCCGCAACGGCTACTACGACCAGAAGCCCATAGCCGAGCTGATGGGAACCATGGCCGAAGAAATAGGCCCCGAATTTGTAGTTGCCACCGGAGATATACATCATTTCGAAGGCGTACGCAGCGTGAATGATCCGTTGTGGATGACAAACTATGAGCTCATCTACTCTCATCCGGAACTGATGATCGACTGGTTCCCCGTGCTCGGCAATCATGAGTACCGTGGCAACACACAGGCGGTATTGGACTACACCAGCATCAGTCGCCGCTGGACCATGCCCGCCCGCTACTATACAAAGGCATTTGAAGACAAAGGTACCACTATCCGCATCGTCTGGATAGACACCGCCCCTATGATGGACAAATACCGCAATGACTCCGCCACCTATCCCGACGCGTGCAAACAGGATTTACAAAAACAACTCTCTTGGATCGACTCTGTACTGACCAGTGCCAAAGAAGACTGGATCATCGTAGCCGGACACCATCCCATCTATGCAGAAACTTCGAAAGATGACAGCGAACGTCTGGATATGCAGAAACGTCTCGATCCGATACTCCGCAAGCACAAGGTAGACATGTACATCTGCGGACATATCCACAACTTCCAGCATATTCGCAGGCCGGGAAGTGATATCGACTACATTGTCAACTCAGCCGGTTCCCTTGCCCGCAAAGTGAAACCCACAGAAGGAACCGTCTTTTGTAATCCGGAACCGGGCTTCTCTGTAGTATCTGCGGACAAAAAAGAACTGACATTGCGGATGATTGATAAAAAAGGCAACATACTGCATACCATAAGCCGGAAAAAATGAGAAAGACCTGTTGGCGAAATTAATTCCATTGACGATAGTCATGAAAACGAATTCATTCGCCAACAGGTTAAAAAAAGAGATACAGCTTTATATGTCAAAGGAAAGCAATATATTTGTGCCTATCAAATATACAAACGCTATGAAGAAGTTATCTCTCTATCTACTACTCTGTCTACTAATTGCCGCATGCGTTAAAAACGACGACAAAGACGAACCCATCCTAGTAACCGACATTGTAATGCCTGCTCAGACCAGTTTTAACCCTGGTGATAAAATCACGATTAAAGCACAAGGTATCCAACCCGGTGACGATATTATGTTCGAAATCTATTGGCCGCTCCCCGACCAACCCGCCCTAAACTATCAGGGATATGCTCTTGGAGTATCGCCTGTCATGATTGAACAGACCACTACAAGTATCACCTTCCTGGCACCGGGACATTATCCTGCCTCAACCACCAAGGTACGTCTGCGTCGCTCCGGTGAGATCATGACGCTTGGTGAGATTTCGGTAACCAACGGCGAAGCACCCAAAGAGTTTCAACTCTACGGCATTGTAAATTCTCATTCCGACACGAGTTATGATAACTGCATTGAGCACGTAAACCTCACAGATGGCAGCCCTAAGAACATAGTAAAATTGGCAGAAGACCAGAAAGATTTCTCCTGTGTAGTCAATGTCCCGGAAAGTCAGAACCTCTGCGGAATACAGACGATAGATGGAGTGCGCAAAGTATTCAGCTACGATCTTTCCATGCATTTCTGGCAAGATATGGGACTTGAAAACATATTGACCCTTTGCAACGGCCAAAGCTCTATAATAGCCGTAAGGCAAATATCCACCGATGAAGTGATATTGGCAACCACCGGCTCCTGGCCCTACACCCGAAACATGGATCAAACCTCGAACCGCCGCTACAAACTACCCGTAGGTATAAAGCCCGAATCCCTGACACGCTATCCCGGTGTACAAGGCGGCAGCAGCCAACTGCTACTCTCGGCCAATAACGGAAACAACAGCTTCACTCCCGTTGTACTGGATCTGCAACAAAATAGCGGGAAAATATACATCGGCGATCCGATACAGGCTACCGCACTCATTCCCTTCTGGACAATAATCAGCGGAAAAGATACCGGAACTACTAAATATGTGCGTACCGGTGGATATGCCGTAGTAAGAGCCGATAATGGCCAGACAGAACTGTGTCTTTGGAATCAGACAACAATGAGCTTGGATGAGCCTTTTGCCACATTCCCCAATTCGGCACGTTCAGTAACCATGCTCGCCCAAGATACAGAGACGATGAAAATCTATGTATTGTTCGAAGGTTATCGGAACGGCAGACTGATTTATGCCTACGACTTAGTGAAAAAGGACTGGCAGCAGGTTACAGACAACTATCCTTATTCGGAAATTGTAGCCGCACGATAAAGACACTTCATTTTCTTTATCATCCGCAGCCCTGTCGGACGACTTTAGCAACATTACAAACGGATAACTATCTGTGCGATAAAGCACTTAGTGTTCCACTACATTCACTCGTAGTGGAACACCCGTTCACCCCTATTGGGAAGTACCTTCACTCGTAGTGGGAGATGCCTTCTCTCGTAGTGGGAATCAGTTTCAATCCTACCGGGAGGATCGCTCATTCCCGCACCGGAAAAGGCTTACTTTTTCGGTCGCAGATCATCCTTAGGTATCGTCGTCGCACTCCCGTCGCGTGTAGCAATATAATGTGGAGACATAATTTCTATACCCTCTTCATTAAATCTATCCTGGATATTCTGGTGCAAATCGGAATAAACCTGTGCCAACTGGTTAGCATCTTTAATATATGCATTCACCTGATAGACCGGGTAATAATCCTGAAGAGACGTTTCCAATATAAACGGACGCGGATCATCTACCACTCCGGGAGTATTCAGAGCAGCCTCAACCAGAAGTTGATGTGTCTTCCGCCAGGGAATATCATACCCCACACTCACTTCCGAATGGATAATCAGCCCGTAGTCACGTGCCGACTGACTAAAGTTTACCGTATGCGAAGACATGATGAAAGAGTTCGGAATCGTCACCACCTCATTCTTCGGTGTACGGATGCGCGTCACCAACGGAGTCTTCTCTATTACATTTCCCGTAGTATCATTCAGCTTGATGCGGTCGCCCAACTTAAAGGGACGCATATAGGTGATTACCAATCCCGCAATAATATTCCCGATCACCGTACTCGAACCCAACGAAACAATCAAGCCGACAAAGACCGATATCCCCTGAAAAACGCCCGACTTGGAACCCGGCAGATAGGGATAAATCATAGCAATCATAAATGCATAAAGCAGGAAACGCACAATGTGGAACGTTGGCATAGCCCAATCGGCATAGAAACCACTTATCTTCAGCCGCTCCGATTGAATTTCACTGGCAAGATAATGCACCAACCTCACCAGATACTTCACGGCAAGCCATATCACAAAGATGGTAAACAGGTTGGGAACATATTCTACTATACCCAGGAAGATGCTCTTTATAGGGTCCCATATATACGAGAATAACTTATAAGCAAGGTCTTTCGTTTGGGGAAATATGGAGAAAAGCAACGGCACCGTCAATATCAACTGGAGCAGCATTACGGCATATCGCAACAGATTTGCCAGAAAGACAAGCAGATTCACCTGCTTCTGCGTATCCAGCAATTCATATTCCTGAATGGAGATAGGTTTCAGTTTGGTATCCTTCAATCGTTGAATACGTACTTTCAGCTTATTGAACAACCAGGTGGTGAGTTTAAACAGCAGATACTGACCTATGATTACAAGAATGAAATAGAGAATACGTTTGCCAAGCTGCCACAGACTATGTTCGTCCTTCATTACCTTCAGCTTGTCTACGATCACTTTACGTTTGGCAGCCGCCAACTGGTCGCGCGAGCAACCTTCCCACAGACCATCCTGATCCGTAAAAGAAGAAAGAACCTTATTACCGTACATCAGATCGGTAACAATATCACTGCTCTCTAAGTAAACCGAATCCGGTTGCAGATTAAATCGCTTGCCCAGTTCCGTTATTGCCGCTGCATTCATTTCGGCACGTTGCTGCGGAGTATGACCACCACGCTTGGCAAACAGGTAATATAGCGTATCGCCTTCCACCACCACCGGCACGCCTGTTGTCATCCGCCTGAGCGAATCAATACGCAATCGCTGCTTTGCCAGCTTCAGGGAGTCCGCCGCATCATACTTCAGCCTCATTTGCTCTATCTCCATCCTGAGATTAGCCTCATTCAGCCTTGCAACCTCCAAATCCTCTTTCATCTTCAGCAGATGAACCGAGTCTGTATCTGCCCTTTGAGCAACAACAGTCCCCAAAGTATCGTCATTAAAGACATCTAATACCTTCTCTACCAACTGGGCAGATGCAACGCCCGCAGGCAACAGCAAGAACCAAAGACACAACGCACGTATTCCCTTCATATAAAAGCCCTTAATCAGGTTATTTAGAAACAACAAATTAATTAACGTGCCAAACATACGGAATGTTTTTCGCTTTTCATGAAAGGAATTAATTATATTTGCACAAAAAACAGAATTCTCATGGATATTCTTTCTCTTCTCGGAGGTCTTCTCCTCATCCTTTTAGGTGCCAACGGACTCACAGACGGAGCCGCATCCATCGCCAAGCGCTTCCGCATCCCTTCCATTGTTATCGGCCTCACCATCGTAGCTTTCGGAACTTCCGCTCCCGAACTGACGGTCAGCGTCTCTTCGGCTCTGAAAGGCAGTGCGGACATCGCCATCGGAAACGTTGTAGGCAGCAATATCTTCAATACACTGATGATTGTAGGCTGTACGGCACTCTTCGCTCCAATTGTTATTTCCAGAAATACACTGCGCAAGGAAATCCCGCTCTGTATCCTATCCTCCATAGTATTGCTGATTTGCGCGAATGATGTCTTTCTGGATCATAGTTCTGAAAATATAATCAGCACTACAGACGGACTGTTGCTGCTCTGTTTTTTCATCATTTTCCTCGGATATACCTTTGCCATCGCTTTTCAAGGGAAGAAAGAGGGAGAGACAGAAGAGGAAATCAAACAACTTCCCATGTGGCGATCCATACTATATATAATAGGTGGGCTGGTGGCACTGATTGCCGGCGGTAATTTCTTCGTAGATGGCGCCAGCGGCATTGCACGCAATCTGGGAGTAAGTGAATCCGTCATCGGACTGACTCTGGTAGCAGGCGGCACATCTCTGCCCGAACTTGCAACCTCCATTGTCGCCGCCTTAAAGAAGAATCCGGAAATTGCTATCGGAAACGTGATTGGCAGTAACCTGTTCAACATCTTCTTCGTACTGGGATGCAGCGCTTCCATCACACCGTTGCACCTGACGGGTATCACGAATATGGATCTATTGGTACTTGTAGGCTCCAGCATACTGCTATGGATATTCGGATTGTTCTTCGCCAAACGCACCATTACCCGCATAGAGGGCAGCATACTGATACTTTGTTATATAGCATACACCACCGTACTCATTTACAACGTTTAATGGAAGGCATCAATATATCATACTTCATGAACGGAGCTGCATTCATGTTTTTCGGATATGTCAGTTTCCGTTTGCTCACACATAGGCCACGCTCACGCATTCAGAGAATACTGGGGCTGACCCTTGCTTTCTGGGCATTACTGGAGTTCAAAGATATATTACTCTATTTCCCTTCACTGAAAACCGAGCGATTGGTCAACTCCCTGCTATTCATTGACGGATGGGCAGTTGCCGCCTGCTCCTTCTATCTTCTGGAATTAACAGCGCCCGGATGGCTCAACTGGAAGAAAGTATTTTCACTTCTCAGTCCCTATCTTGCATTTACAATTGCCTATTTGTGCACCTTTTATGCCCCTATATTTCCTTTTTATTTCGGATTTATACTGATCTATAGTGCAATTATTGTACTTATAGTAACTTTTGCCGCTCGCCGATATCAACGCTATATACGCAATAATTACTCTTATTCGGAACATATCGATGTGGCATGGTTGAAGAAAGCCACATTTATTCTCGCCATCTGCTTGGTGACATGGGTATATACCAGCATAAATATTACAGGTTGGGGAGATACTATTTATTACATATCCTCAGTTCTCTTATGGTCTGTCATTGTCCACTATTCAGCTTATCAGATCAGCATCTCCATGCCAAACAACCTGAAAGGCAACCTGCTGTCTAAAAAAAACATAGAAGAGAAAGAAGAGGTTGAAGAAGAACAAGAAAACGGTTCTTATTACGCCTTTCAGGAAATACTGCACAAAGTAATGGAAGAGCAACAACTCTACCTTAACCCCAAGCTTACTATCAGTGACGTAGCCAATGCCATCGGAACAAACCGCACCTACTTATCCTCCTATTTCAACAATAAGCTGAATATCACTTTCTACGACTATATAAACAATCTCCGTATTGAGAAAACCGGCAAGCAATTACTGGCTACCTATCCTTACACCATGAATATAGACGAAATAGCCGAACGTTCCGGATTTAACTCCACTTCCACGTTCCGACGTGCTTTCTTCAAAAATACGGGTATGACACCTTTACAGTATCGGAAAAGCATACAGAAATAGATTAGTTTTTATCTCTGCCACGTGGTATTTTAAAGATTATCATGTATCTTTGCCACTTCATTAGACATAAAATTATGGCAATAACAATCAAAAAAGTTTCCACAATGAAAGAATTGAAACGGTTCATCCGCTTCAATTACCGGCTATACAAAGGCAACCCCTACTCCGTTCCCGATCTCTACGACGACATGCTCAACACTTTCAATAAAAAGAAGAATGCGGCGTTTGAATTCTGTGAAGCAGAGTATTTCCTGGCTTACCAAGACAATAAAATAGTGGGCCGCGTAGCTGCCATAATCAACCACAAGGCTAATAAAACCTGGGATAAAAAGAATGTCCGTTTCGGCTGGATTGATTTCATTGATAACCCGGAAGTATCCGATGCCTTGATCCACACGGTAGAAGAATGGGGAAAAGAACGTGGAATGACTCACATACAAGGCCCGTTGGGCTTCACAGACTTCGATGCGGAAGGCATGCTGATCGAAGGCTTCGATCAACTCAGCACCATGGCAACCATTTACAACTATCCTTACTATCCGCAACACATGGAGCGTATGGGATTTGAGAAGGAAGCTGACTGGGTGGAATATCAGATCTACATTCCGGATGCCATACCGGACAAGCACAAACGCATCTCCGATCTTATCCAGCGTAAATATAATCTCAAGATTAAAAAATATACATCTGCAAAGAAGATTGCCCGCGACTATGGACAGGCCATCTTTGAGTTGATGAACGAAGCTTATAAGCCCCTGTTCGGTTATTCCGCTCTGTCCCAACGGCAGATTGACCAGTACGTGAAAATGTATCTCCCCATCGTAGACCTCCGCATGGTGACGCTTATCACAGATGCCGACGACCAGCTTATTTGCGTAGGCATATCCATGCCATCCCTGTCCGAAGCTCTACAGAAAGCTCATGGACGGTTATTACCCTTCGGATGGTACTATCTGCTGAAAGCACTGTTCATGAAACGGCGTGCCAAAATGTTGGATTTATTGCTTGTTGCCGTGAAGCCGGAGTACCAGAACAAAGGTGTTAACGCATTGTTATTTTCCGATTTAATTCCGGTTTATCAGAAATTAGGTTTTATATTTGCAGAAAGCAACCCTGAACTTGAAATGAATGGCAAAGTACAAGCCCAATGGGAATACTTTGAAACCAAACAACATAAACGGCGCAGGGCGTTTATTAAAGAAATTAAATAAAAAGGGGACAAGGAGACAAGTTAACAAGGAAACAAGGGGTTGCACTATATTTGCACCATTATAAAGCAGACTCTTTCCCTCGTCAACTTGTCAACTGCAGACCTCGTCAACTAAATAAGAGTTTATGGAAGAAATCAACGGACTGATGCCCGAAGGCAATGTAGAATATACGGAAGACAACATTCGTCATTTGGACGACATGGAGCACATTCGTGTCCGTTCGGGTATGTATATCGGTCGTTTGGGCGACGGTACGCAGAACGACGACGGTATCTATGTATTGCTAAAAGAGGTAATGGACAACAGCATCGATGAGTTCAAAATGGGTGCTGGTAGACGGATCGAGATTAACATTGAGGATAATCTCCGTGTCAGTGTGCGCGACTATGGTCGTGGTATTCCGCAAGGAAAGCTGATTGAAGCGGTGAGTAAACTCAATACCGGCGGTAAGTACGACAGTAAAGCTTTCAAGAAAAGTGTCGGACTGAACGGCGTAGGTATCAAAGCTGTGAATGCACTTAGCAGCCGCTTTGAAGTACGCAGCTATCGCGAAGGTAAAGTCCGTATCGCCATCTTTGAAAAGGGTAATCTCCAGAGTGATGTAACGGAAAGCTGTAACGAGGAAAGCGGAACTTATATCTTCTTTGAACCGGACAGCACGTTATTCCTGAACTATTCCTTCCAGGCTAATTTCGTGGAAACGCTGTTGCGTAACTACACGTACCTAAATACAGGACTTTCCATTATATACAACGGCCAGCGCATTATTTCACGCCATGGACTGGAAGATTTGCTGAACGACAATATGACCGCACAGGGCCTTTACAATATTATCCATCTGAAAGGAGAAGATATTGAAATAGCCTTTACGCATACGAATCAATACGGCGAGGAATACTATTCCTTTGTCAACGGCCAGCATACCACACAGGGTGGAACACACCAAAGTGCGCTTAAAGAACATATTGCCCGCACCATCAAGGAGTTCTACAACAAAAACCAGGAATATGCCGACATCCGCAACGGTATTGTTGCCGCCATTGCCATCAATGTGGAAGAACCCCAGTTTGAAGGACAGACCAAGACCAAACTCGGTTCCCCCTCCATGTCTCCCGGCGGTGTAAGCGTGAATAAGTATGTAGGCGACTTCATCAAAACAGAGGTGGATAACTATCTCCACAAGAATCCGTTGGTTGCGGAAGTCATGCTGCAAAAGATACAAGACTCCGAAAAGGAACGTAAAGCCATTGCCGGTGTTACCAAACTGGCACGTGAGCGCGCAAAGAAAGCCAACCTGCACAACCGCAAGTTGCGCGATTGCCGTTACCACCTCAATGACGGCAAAGGAAAGGAACAAGAATCCGAGTCTTGCATCTTTATCACTGAGGGTGATTCTGCCAGCGGCTCCATCACAAAGAGCCGTGACGTAAATACGCAGGCTGTATTCAGTCTTCGTGGTAAACCGTTGAACTCATTCGGGCTGACAAAGAAAGTGGTATACGAAAACGAAGAATTCAATCTGCTACAAGCTGCCCTGAATATAGAAGACGGCATTGAAGGATTGCGTTACAACAAGGTGATTGCCGCTACCGATGCTGATGTGGACGGTATGCACATCCGGTTGTTGCTCATCACATTCTTCCTGCAATTCTTCCCCGATCTGATAAAGAAAGGGCACGTCTATATCCTGCAAACTCCGTTGTTCCGCGTGCGCAACAAGAAAAAGACAATTTACTGCTACACGGAAGAGGAACGGCAAAAAGCCATTGCCGAACTGAGTCCCAATCCTGAGATTACGCGTTTTAAAGGTCTGGGAGAGATCTCCCCTGATGAATTCCGGCATTTCATCGGCAAAGATATGCGTCTGGAACAAGTTACTTTACGCAAAACGGACCTCGTAAAAGAATTATTGGAATTCTACATGGGTAAAAATACCATGGAACGGCAAAACTTTATTATTAACAATCTGGTTATAGAAGAAGATCTGGCATCATGAGAAGAGCAATCTTTCCGGGAACATTCGATCCTTTCACTATCGGACATTCATCGGTAGTGACCCGCGCACTGACTTTTATGGATGAAGTCATTATTGGAATTGGTATCAACGAGAATAAAAACACCTACTTCCCTATTGAGAAGCGCGTGGAGATAATACAGAAATTCTACCGGAACGAGCCACGAATCAAGGTCTACTCCTATGATTGCCTGACGATTGATTTTGCCCGGCAGGTAGACGCGCAGTTTATTGTTCGCGGTATCCGTACCGTGAAAGATTTCGAGTATGAAGAGACCATTGCCGATATCAACCGCAAACTGGCAGGTATTGAAACCATCTTGCTCTTTACCGAACCCGAACTGACATGTATCAGTTCGACTACTGTCCGCGAACTTCTACAGTTCGGCAAAGATATCAGCCAGTTTATCCCCGAAGGGATGGATATTTAATGATTAGTGAATTAGTGAAAAGTGATAAGCAAAAAAGAATGATGAAGAAACTTCTTATCTTTATAATATGTATATGCGGTGCCATGGCTTCCATGCAGGCGCAGAATATGGGCAACTTGGCTGCCCGCAAGTTACAAATGGCAGAATTTGCCATCGCCAATCTGTATGTAGACTCGGTAGACGAAAATAAACTGGTGGAAGAAGCTATTATCCGTATGCTCGCCCAGCTCGATCCGCACTCCACGTACAATGATGCTGAGGAAGTGAAGAAAATGAACGAGCCGTTGCAAGGTAACTTCGAAGGTATCGGTGTGCAGTTCCAGATGATAGAAGATACATTACTTATTATACAGCCCGTCAGCAACGGACCATCTGAAAAGGTTGGTATTCTGGCAGGTGACCGTATCGTGGCAGTGAACGACAGCGCTATTGCCGGCGTAAAAATGTCCACAGAAGATATAATGACACGCCTGCGCGGCCCGAAAGACTCAGAAGTAAAACTAACCATTGTCCGTCGCGGAGTGAACGATCCCTTATACTTCACTGTAAAACGGGATAAAATACCCATTCTAAGTTTGGACGCTTCGTATATGATACAGCCCAAGACCGGTTATATTCGTATCAACCGCTTTGGTGCCACTACCGCCGAAGAATTTACCGCCGCCCTCAAAGAACTACAGAAGCAAGGAATGAAAGACCTGATACTTGACCTGCAAGGCAACGGTGGCGGCTATTTGAATGCAGCAATTGATCTTGCCAACGAGTTCCTGCAACAAAAAGAGCTGATTGTATATACCGAAGGAAGAACCTCTCAGCGTAGTAATTTCTATGCCAAAGGCACAGGCAACTTCAAAAACGGACGCCTCATTGTGTTGGTAGACGAATACTCCGCTTCAGCAAGTGAAATCGTAACCGGTGCCATACAGGACTGGGACAGAGGCGTAGTTGTAGGTCGCCGTACTTTTGGTAAAGGCCTGGTACAACGTCCCATCGAATTGCCCGATGGCTCTATGATCCGCTTGACTATCGCCCGTTATTACACCCCATCCGGACGTTGCATCCAGAAACCGTACGACCATACAGCCAATCTGGACGGCAGAGGCCTTAGTAAAGATGACGGCCAGGAGAAATACAATATGGAACTGGTAGATCGCTTCAACCGTGGAGAAATGATGCATGCCGACAGTATCCATTTTCCTGATTCATTGAAGAACTCCACTAAGAAGTTGAAACGTACCGTATATGGTGGCGGTGGCATCATGCCCGACTATTTCGTGCCTATTGATACAACCCAATATACCGATTATCATCGTAATCTGGTTGCCAAAGGCGTTGTCATCAAAGCAACAACCAAGTATATCGAGAAAAATCGGAAAGAACTCCAAGAGAAATATAAGAAGTTCGATACCTTCAACAATAAATTTGAGATAGACGAACAGATGCTTGCAGACATACGCGCTGCCGCCGATAAAGAAAAGATTGAGTTCAACGAGGAGCAGTACAACAAATCATTGCCTCTGATAAAGACGCAGTTGAAAGCCTTGATAGCCCGTGACCTGTGGGATATGAACGAATACTTTCAGGTGATAAACACCACGAACAACAGCGTGCAACAAGCCCTTGAGTTATTGAACGAAAAGATTTACGAGAAGAAACTACCACTTTAATAAACCATTTGCAGCGTCTATATGTCCAACATCTTGGATATATAGATGCAACGCATTGGATATATAGATGCAACACGTCCGATATATAGATGCAATACGCAGAATATATAGATCCGATACAGTGCAATTCTTAATTGCCGAACAACCACTTATTCAGCCAACGGTTCACATAGATATTTACTACAGCACATCCGGCTCCGATAGCTGCGCCCGCCAGCACATCGGATGGATAGTGCACGCCCTCATTCATACGGGATACCCCGACAGAACATGCCCATAAGGCAGATGGAGCGATTACATACCATTTCGGATACTTCACACAAAGTGAAGTTGCCAATGCAAAAGCAGTTGCCGTATGTCCGGAAGGAAAAGAAGGACTGGTTTCATGACTATAAGCATGAACCCGGTCGGGATAGCGGTCGAACGGGCGTTCACGATCTATAAGATACTTCATGCCATAAGTCACAACAAAAGCACCGGCAACACTGGTACCTACATACACAGCATCCTTCAATAATTCGCGGTCTTTTTTCACCCAGGCAGCCAACGCCATCGCCACGGGAACCCCCACGGCAATATAAGGTTCAGTACGAGAAATTATTTTATTATAATTACGAATGAACTTACCATCCCAACTATTTATTTTATGCAAAGTATTAATGTCCCAGTTCTGGGCAGAAATATTGAATACAAGTAATGATGCAAAAAATACAAAAAAAATAGTCCGTTTCATGTAGTCTTTCTTATAGTTTGCTGCAAAGATAGGCGATTTTGTTAGAGTATTCACAAAAAAATTCTATCTTTGTTGCCATAATTTTAGTAATTCGTCTTATATTTCATGACAAAAGACACTCTTTGCACACGGCAAGTAGATTGTACTCTATGCCCAAAAATCTCAGACGGGACATTGGTATACCGCCAATATCCCCAGGGGCAGCATTTCTCAGCGGAGAAGTGTACCCAGAACTGCATGATCTTTATGTTAAAGGGAGAATTGTTGATAAATAGTAACGAATACCCGGGCACTACGCTCCAGAGCAGACAATGTGTACTGCAAGCCATCGGTTCAAAAATGGAGTTGTTAGCACTGACCGAGGTGGAATATATCGCCTATTGGTTTACGGAACTTCCACTTATATGTGAAGACCGTTACAAGGAAATCCTCGAACGTTCTGAGGCTCCGCTGACCTACACGCCGCTGATAGCCAATACCAAACTAGAGCGGTTGCTGCATGATATCGCCGACTATTTTAAAGAACAGCCTTCCGCATGCGGGAAATATCTCGACATCAAGCGTCAGGAACTGGTTTACATACTAACCTGCTATTATCCCCTGCGCCAGATAAGTACGTTCTTCTATCCTATCAGTACTTATACGGAAAGTTTCCATTATTTCATTATGCAGAACTACGACAAGGTGAAGAATGTGGAAGAATTCGCCCATTTAGGTGGATATACAACCACTACATTCCGCCGTTTGTTTAAAAATATGTATAATGTTCCGGTGTACGAATGGATACTGGACAAGAAGCGTGAAGGTATTCTGAACGATCTGCAATTCACCAAGCAACGTATCTCCGTGATCAGTTCACGTTATGGTTTCGACTCCCTGTCGCACTTCGCTCATTTCTGCAAGGACTCCTTTGGAGACACCCCTCGCTCCTTGCGAAAACGTGCTGCCAGCGGAGAGAAAATCACCATTATAAAAGAAAAAAATGACGACCCAGCCAGGGAACAGGGTGACGAGTAAGAGTAATCTTCCCTTGTCACCCTGTTCCCTGACTCACTTGTCAACTTCTATCTATTCCCTGAATTACGGAATTATTTCTTTAATTCCTTGTTTAATCAATGTATTTCTTCTATTTTTGCGGGAAATTAGTGTAAGACCCTAAGTAAAAGCAAATTTTCTAACTATTAAATAATTTAAATTCAATCATTTATGTGGTTAAGTAATTCATCTGTAGGAAGGAAAGTGGTGATGAGCATTACCGGTATCGCCCTTGTCCTGTTTCTGACGTTTCACATGGCGATGAACCTGGTTGCATTAATCTCGGCAGAGGGATACAACATGGTTTGTGAGTTCCTGGGGGCAAACTGGTATGCCTTGGTGGCTACGGTAGGTTTGGCCGCCCTTTTCATTATTCACATCATCTACGCTTTCTGGCTGACAATGCAGAACCGCAAAGCACGCGGTACTGAACGTTATGCCGTAGTTGATAAACCCAAAACTGTAGAATGGGCTTCTCAGAACATGCTCGTATTGGGTCTTATCGTAATCGTAGGTCTGGGTCTGCACCTGGTAAACTTCTGGGCAAAAATGCAGCTTCCTGAGTTGATGCACAACATGGGTATGCATGCTGACACGCTTACACTGGCTTATGCCGCTAACGGTGTTTATCACATTCAGAACACATTCAGCAATCCGGTATACGTAGTGCTTTATCTCATTTGGCTCGGCGCACTGTGGTTCCACCTGACTCACGGTTTCTGGAGTTCTATGCAATCCCTGGGTTGGAACAACAAGGTATGGATTAACCGTTGGAAATGCATCTCCAACATTTACTCTACTATCGTCGTTGTATGTTTCGCCTTGGTAGTTGTCGTATTCTTCGCAAAATCATTGTGCGGCGCTTGCTAAATTGTAAATTGTAAATAACTAAATTGTAAATTACATTATGACTAAGATAGATTCAAAAATTCCGGAAGGACCGGTGGCTGAGAAATGGACCAACTATAAAGCTCACCAGAAATTAGTTAACCCTGCTAACAAGCGTCGCTTGGATATCATCGTAGTAGGTACGGGCTTGGCAGGTGCTTCTGCTGCCGCTTCACTCGGTGAAATGGGTTTCAGAGTATTCAACTTCTGTATTCAAGACTCTCCGCGCCGTGCACACTCCATCGCAGCACAGGGCGGTATCAACGCTGCAAAGAATTACCAAAACGACGGTGACTCTGTTTACCGTTTGTTCTACGATACAGTAAAGGGCGGTGACTACCGTGCCCGCGAAGCTAACGTTTACCGTTTGGCTGAGGTTTCCAACAGCATTATCGACCAATGTGTGGCACAAGGTGTTCCCTTCGCCCGCGAATACGGCGGTTTGCTGGATAACCGTTCTTTCGGTGGTGCTCAGGTATCACGTACGTTCTATGCCCGCGGCCAAACCGGACAGCAGTTGTTGCTGGGTGCTTACTCTGCACTGAGCCGCCAGGTAAACGTAGGTACCGTAAAATTATACACTCGTTACGAAATGCAGGACGTTGTCCTCGTTGACGGACGTGCCCGCGGTATCATCGCTAAAAACCTCGTAACCGGTAAACTGGAACGTTTTGCTGCACACGCAGTAGTAATCGCTACCGGTGGCTACGGAAACGCATACTTCCTGTCTACCAATGCAATGACTTGTAACTGTACAGCCGCCGTTTCTTGCTATCGCAAGGGTGCCTGGATGGCCAATCCGGCTATGGTACAGATTCACCCCACTTGTATTCCCGTTCATGGTGACAAGCAGTCTAAGTTGACTTTGATGTCAGAGTCTCTGCGTAATGACGGTCGTATCTGGGTTCCGAAGAAGAAAGAAGACGCCGTGAAGCTCCAGAAGGGTGAAATCAAGGGAAGCGATATTCCTGAAGAAGACCGCGACTACTACTTGGAACGCCGCTATCCGGCATTCGGTAACCTGGTTCCGCGTGACGTTGCCAGCCGTGCAGCTAAAGAACGTTGCGATGCAGGTTTCGGTGTGAACAATACAGGCCTGGCAGTATTCCTCGACTTCTCTGAGGCTATCAGCCGCTTAGGTATCGATATCGTTCTTCAACGCTATGGTAACCTCTTCGATATGTACGAGGAAATCACTGACGTTAATCCAGGTGAACTGGCAAAAGAAATTGCCGGTGTGAAATATTATAATCCGATGATGATCTATCCGGCTATCCACTATACAATGGGCGGTATCTGGGTTGACTACGAACTGATGACTTCTATCAAGGGTCTGTTCGCTATCGGTGAATGTAACTTCTCTGACCACGGTGCAAACCGCCTCGGTGCTTCCGCATTGATGCAGGGTCTGGCTGACGGTTACTTTGTATTACCTTACACTATTCAGAACTATCTGGCCGACCAGATTACAGTTCCCCGCTTCTCTACCGACCTGCCTGAATTTGCAGCTGCCGAGAAAGCTATCCAGGACAAGATTGACTGGATGATGAATATCAAGGGTAAGAAGTCTGTAGATTCTATCCACAAGGAACTGGGTCACGTAATGTGGGAATATGTAGGTATGGGCCGTACAGCAGAAGGTCTGAAGACCGGTATTGCCAAACTGAAAGAAATCCGTAAGGAATTCGAAAAAGATCTGTTCATCCCGGGAGATAAGGAAGGCATGAACGTAGAGTTGGATAAAGCTATCCGTCTGTACGACTTCATTATCATGGGCGAATTGGTTGCTTACGATGCTCTGAACCGTAACGAAAGCTGCGGTGGTCACTTCCGTGAAGAATATCAGACTGAAGAAGGCGAAGCAAAACGTGACGATGAAAACTTCTTCTACGTTGCTTGCTGGGAATATCAAGGTTCCGATGAAAAAGCTCCTGAGTTGCTGAAAGAACCGCTGGTTTACGAAGCAATCAAGGTACAGACTCGTAACTATAAGAGCTAAATAGTGACAAGCTACGAGCTACGAGCTATAAGTTCAGAGCTACGGGCAAGTCAGTAAGTTATTAATTAATCTGCTATAGGCAGAGTTCTCGTAGCTCATAGCTTGTAGCTTATAACTTCAAAGACAATGGATAAAAATATAAGTTTCACACTGAAAGTATGGCGCCAGAAAGGCCCAAAGGCAAAAGGCGCTTTTGAAACATACCAAATGAAAGATATCCCCGGTGACACTTCATTCCTCGAAATGCTGGATATCTTGAATGAACAACTGATTTCTGAAGGTAAAGAACCGGTTGTATTCGATCATGACTGCCGCGAAGGTATCTGCGGTATGTGTTCGCTCTACATCAACGGACATCCTCACGGTCCTGCAACAGGTGCTACTACCTGTCAGATCTATATGCGTCGTTTCAACGATGGTGACACTATCACTGTTGAACCTTGGCGTTCTGCCGGTTTCCCGGTCATCAAAGACTTGATGGTAGACCGTACGGCTTACGACAAGATTATGCAAGCCGGTGGTTACGTTAGTGTACGCACAGGCTCTCCTCAGGATGCCAATGCTATCCTGATTCCGAAGCAAATCGCTGACGAAGCTATGGATGCAGCAGCTTGTATCGGTTGCGGTGCTTGTGTAGCTGCTTGTAAGAATGGTTCTGCCATGTTGTTCGTTTCCGCAAAAGTTAGCCAGTTGAACTTGCTGCCGCAGGGTAAACCGGAAGCATTGCGTCGCGCAAAAGCTATGTTGAGCAAGATGGATGAACTCGGATTTGGTAACTGTACCAATACTCGTGCTTGCGAAGCCGAATGTCCGAAGAACATCTCTATCAGCAACATCGCCCGTCTGAACCGCGATTTCATCATCGCAAAACTGAAAGACTAATCAGCCCTTTCTACATTTGATTAATATCACAAGAACTCCTCTACCGGGAAACCGGCAGGGGAGTTCTTCTATCATCTTACAACCAGAAGAAACTAAATCTTTCAGAAATTTCAAACAATATCCGCCAAAGATAGAACAACCGTAAAACGACTTCCTTTTCCTACTTCAGACCGTACCTCTATACGTCCGCAAAGCTTCTCAATAATGACTTTACAGATAGAAAGTCCAAGCCCGCTTCCTTGTTCAAACTCGTCAGTCTTATAAAAACGGTCAAAGATCATCATGAGTTCTTTCTCATCAATACCTTTCCCCGTGTCCTGTACATACACACTGACTTTCCGGTCTTTTTTATCCACTTTGCATCCTAATGTAATAGAACCACTCCGGGTAAACTTATCCGCATTGCCCAGGAAATTGGAAATGACCTGAATAAAACGCATACGATCTATATTGACAGGCAAAGAGAGATTCTCATCCAAAGCCAGATGAAACTGCAACGAGGGCTTGATTAATGCCTGATAAGCCATATAAATCTCTTTCACAACCGTTGCCATATCCCATTCTTTTATTTCAAGATCCATGTTGCCGGAATCCAGACGTGATATTTCCACCACATCATTGACCAATTTCAAGAGTAATTCGTTGTTACGGTTAATGATCTCAAGCATGGCCTTCTTCTCATCCGGTTCAATCTCATCGCCACCCTCGCCAACCAACAAATTGGTGAAACCGACAATGGCATTCAGCGGAGTACGGATTTCATGGCTCATATTATTCAGGAAAGATTGTTTCAACTCAGCATTTTCAGCCATCTGCTTAGCCTGAATAAGCTGTTCTTCATGCTCTACCTGTATCTGAATATCCTGCATAATGCCCGCCAGCATTATCCTTCCCTTTGCATCTTTCAGACTACGACACCGAAGTTCATACCAACGATAATCTTCTTCACTGAAAGAGAAACGTACACGCCGAACCTGCATATCCGTAGATTGATGCAGCGTTTCGTACAATGAATTCAGAAGAGGTACATCATCAGGATATGCATACTTCAAGAAATCGGTTCGTACAAATGTTCTCTGTTCCATTCCCACCAAACGCGTATAATTCTCATCAAACTCGATATTCTCTCCCTGTATATCCCAAAGTGAAATCCGCCCTCCATCTGTAGAAAGCATCAACCGCCTATGAGTTTCCTCAAGCATCTCCATATTCTTACGTTCCACACGCGAACGTCGGCGCATACGTAGCAGACTGATCAATACCAGAATAAAAGTAAGGATAAACAATCCGGTCAGGAAATAAAGCTCCTTCCGATACCGGTCATAGAAGGAGTAATTGATAATACGGACATCTTCAGGTACATTTTTCACATCAAAGTCCGTATAGGATGAAAAATAGGTCCAATCCAGTACATACTCCTTTTCCATATCCCTGATTTTCGGCATACCAATTTTCTCCTTATTCATCAGACGAACAGAAAAATCAGCCGCAGTACGCGCAGAAATCTCATCAGTAGCCATGTAGCCGCCCACAATCTTGGCATCCTCCCCAAATCCCTGGCGGATGCAACTAAAAGAGGGAATATTTAAAGCTTTAGTGATCGGAAGCGACATCTGATCAAACTTATCCAACAGAAAAAACTCTCTCCTCTGTCCGCTTTTTGATTTTTCCATGTCTACAAACAAAGAAGTCCCTTTGGTATAACGGAAAGGGCAAAGACTAATGGTTAACTCATCCTTTTCAATATGATTGTTTACCTTAGCAGGCATCAAATTATAATGCTCAACCATTTCCTGCAATTTTCTGTATTCAGATTCCACAGAAAAGGCAGACTCATAGCCTAAAAGCCTGATTTCCTTTCTATCAGCAAACCGGGTTAACAAATCAAACGATTTATATCCAAGAGGAGTCAGATCAATATTATAAATGACATCTATCCCTACATGTGGTTGTAAAGCCCTTATAAAATCAATGTTACGCTTAAAATCCGGTGCATCACGCAGCACATATACCTTTCTACGCTCATATTCTTTTATAAGTTTCTCATCGGGAAAATGTACGTTGCAAGCTACTACAGGAATGGAAGAAAGTAGCCGATGGCGGGTAGAAAACAAAGCAGACGCAGCTTGATCGCCCACAGTGAGCATCAGTGCTATCGGTTTATCTCTAATTACCTCAAGATATACCTCCATATTTTTTATCCCATCTTCCGGCGTAACCGTATTGAAATCCAGATAGAACTTTTCAAATATCGGTTCTATGCCTTGTTTTCTGAACTCCTTCACCAAGAGTTCTTCAAAGTTTCCGTAACAATCATACTGGGGAGAGGAAGAATAAACAAGAGAAATCATTTTTTCTATCCGGTGGTTAATAGTGTACCACCGTTTAAAATTGACTCCGCACCAAAAAGCACACAGCAAAAAGATAAAGGCTAAAACATATTTTAGTTTGTCGGTTTTCATTGTATCACTTATATTGAGCAAAAGTAGCATAATATCTATAAAAAAAGAAGATTTTATGACGAAAACTCTCTAATTTTGTGACTGCCATAAAAAGACAGACATGAACGTGCACAAAATCTGGTTACTATTGCTATTCTTACTGATTCCGACTATTCTATTCGCCCAAAAAACAAGGACAGTCAAAGGACTGGTGTGCACTACATCAGAGACAAAAAAAAGAGAAGAACCTCTGCCCTATGCAAGTCTTGTTATCCTGGAAGGCAAAGATTCCACCTTTGTAAAAGGAGTTGCAAGCGATGCGGACGGTCGTTTCAATCTCCAGTTCACTCCTCAAAAAAGGAACGCAATATTTACTGAAAGCCTCTTATACGGGAATGCAGTCTGTCTTCCGCAAACTGGACAGCAACGCTTCAACAATCAACCTGGGCAACATTTTACTGGAAGAAGGTATCGAATTGGGCGAAGTGACAGTAAACGCCCGGATGCGCGACGTAGACCAGGTGGGAGATACCACCGTCATCAATGCAGCAGCTTACAAAACACCGGAAGGTTCGTATCTGGAGACACTTGTCAAACGTATTCCCGGAATGGAATACGACAGCGAAACCAAAACACTGAAATACAACGGACTGCCTATTAACGAAATCAATGTAAACGGTGAAGCTTTCTTCTCAGGTGACAACAAGATGGCGCTGGAAAATCTTCCTGTGGAGTTAATCAGCAAAATAAAAGTGTACGATAAGAAAAGCAAGCTGGAAAAGCTGACGGGTGTCAGCACGGGGAAAGAGAACTATGTGCTCGACCTGCAAACCAAAGAAGAATTCAATGGTACCCTTCTTGCATCGGGAAAAGCCGGATACGGCAATAACAACAAAAAGGATTTCAACCTGCAAGGCAACTACTTCAAAAATAACGGAAACAATTTCTCAGTCATCGCCAATTCCGGTAACCTCCATATGCGGACCAGCTACAAGGACAACATACAGGAGAACGTTGCCGTAAATTTCACCCAAAAGTACAATAAGAAACTAACACTCAACGGAAATGTATCCTATCATCACAACGAGCAGGGCAATATTTCGACATCCTACAACGAGCAATATCTGACAAGTGGCAATAAGTACCAGTATTCTGCCGGCAACAATACGAACCGCAATCGCAATATGAATTCATCATTGGGCTTAAACTGGCAGGTCGATACCCTGACTTTTGTCAATTTCTTCGGTAATTTCAGCCTTGTCCGGAATAATAATGCCAATAATAACCGCCAAGCCACGTTCAATGAAAATCCTCATCTGGATATCCTCGATCCTTTCAGTCATATCAACGATGTACCCGATGAACTGAGAATCAATGACATCGCCATGGGATCACTAATGCAAGGAGAGCAACGCCGATATTCCTTCCATGCAAACATCATGCGCCGGATCAATAAAAAAGGAAGTTCTATCGGCCTGACTGCGCAATACAATGATAGCAAGAATGACAACAATAACTTCTCTATCTCATCAACCACATATTATCAACTGAAAAACAGTGCAGGAAACGACTCCGTACTCTACCGTAACCAATACTCGTCGAACCTGTCCCCCAACCGTCAACAGGGCATCGGGCTGATGTTCAGCCATCCTTTTTCCAAGAAGCTGCACGCACAGATTTCATATAACCTCAACTACAGTAAGCAGAAGAATGATCGTAATACCTACGACCTGTCCGGCTTTATGGAAGAAACCGCAGTACAACCCGGCTATCTGCCCGAAGGATATGAGGCGAGCTACATCGACAGTCTGAGCAACCGGAGCCATAGCAGTACCCTGCAACACGGAATCAACCTGCACTTTAATTATTCCGACACCATTTGGAACATCAATGCCGGAGTATCCGTACAACCCGAGCGGCGCAGCCTGAACCAGAAAACAGGTCTGCATAGAGCTGATACCACCCTCCACTCAGTCGGCTTTCAGCCCATGCTCTTCATCTCATGGCAGAAAAAGAAAAATAGGATAACCCTGAATTATTATGGAAATACCTGGCAACCATCATTATACGATCTGATCTCACCAACCAACAACAGTGATCCGCTCAACATCACGCGGAGCAATCCTAATCTGAAGCCTACTTACAATCAGTCTGTACGATTGGAAGCACAAAATACGAAGGAAGGACTTTTTGCCACACTGAACTGGAACAACAGAATCAATAGTCAGACCCGTGCAGTGATCTACAACCAGCAAACCGGTGGACGTGAAACTTATCCGGTAAATATTAACGGCAACTGGAACATAAGCGGTGTGTTCCGGTATCAGAAGCGCATCAAGGACTTTAATCTGAGTGCAAATGCCGGAGGCTCCTTTGCACAGGATATCAACCTCATCAACGAAAACCAGAGCGAGCAACCTGAACGCAGTGCCACGCATAACACCGGCCTCAACAGTGACCTGCGCCTATCCTACCAACCTAAATGGGGTAATCTGGACTTAAACGGCAGGTGGAACTTCCAACATTCTTCCAATTCACTTTTAGAGACGGATACATACACACGCAATTATACCTTCGGATTGAACGGTTTTGCCGATTTGCCGGGAGGTATACAACTAAGAACAGATGCAAATTATTCCTTCCGAAACGGTACGAACATAAAAAAGGGAGAAGATGACCAGATTGTCTGGAACGCAAGTATCACATGGCGATTCCTGAAAAAGAAACAAGCTGAGATATCAGCCAACTGGGTGGATATACTCAGCCAACAAAAGAATTATTTCCGAGGCACAATGGCCGACGGACTTTATGAAAACCATACGCAACAGATAGGCAGCTACTTCATTGTCTCAGTGAAGTATCGCTTCAACCAGCCTCTTCACAAATAGTTTGCGTTTCTTGTGGAGGAACAGACTGCACTGAACGTAGGCCACGGGGTGAAGTCCCGAAATTCTTCTTGCAGAAGTTAGAGAAGTGAGGTAAAGACTCGAAACCATATTTATAACAGATCTCAGAAATAGTGGCATCCGTATAGCGGAGTTCGTAAACAATGTTCTCTTTACGTTTCTCCATCATCCATTCATAAACAGGTTTATGGAATACAGAATTGAAGATACGCCGGAAGGTAACAACGGTGTATCCGCCTAATTGGGCTAATTCTTCTACCGTCTTCACTTTCAGATGATTTTGCAGGACAAAATACTCAAAGCTGGACGTATAACGGGAAAGAGTATGTACCAGTATCGAGAGATCATAATCGGAGTAATATTCTCCTAAAAGAAAGGCAAGTTCTTTTCGCTTGAACGAAAGCAGTTCCCGGCAAATCTTCTCTTTCGCCAGATAGGCTTTGGAAGCGTCCAGAAAGAAACGCAATTCTGGAATAATCTTTAATGGGGTGAATATCAGCGGTGGAGTTATTTCTTTCATAATGTATTTATAACGTTCCTCACAGAAAAACTCCGGCTGATTAAAACGATAACAAACACATTCCACATCCGTCAGAGCAAGGATCTCATATTTTGATCCAATGGCTTGAAGAATAAATTCCCCCGCACGCAGTATGGTTCCGGCATACTCCTGGCTATTGACAAGTGCTTCTCCTTCCAATAAAAAAATCATTATATTTTCTTCGCACTTTTGAGCTGGAAGGTGGAAGCCTCTTGAATGAGAGGCATAAATGATAGCATTACCCACAGCCTTAGGGCACTGCTGGCACGATATAGCCGCACCACATGCAGAGTAAGTTTGCATTGCAGATTGAATGTTTTTTTGTTTGTTTTGTGCAGCAAAAGTAAGAATATTCCGGGAAGAAACAAAAAAATCCCCGAAGACTTTGTGGGAAGAAAGGCTTCGGGGAGGGAGATTTTGGGATTAATGAAAGATTATTCAGCAGGAGGAGCAACGGGAGTATCATCACTAGTACTCCAATTACCAACCTCAGGAGCAAAGCTAATAGTAGCTCCTTCACTTGACAAAGTTAAGGTATAACGTACTTTCTTACCTACGCCCCAAGCTGCAGTGTTATTCAAAGATATTACAGCATCAGTAACCGCATCAATTTTAACATCAGTAGCATTATAAACATTATAACTAATTTTAATTTTAGAATCAGTAGTCATAGCTTGCGGCATCAACATTAAAGCACCTTTTGCTTGGTCTAAATCTGATATAGTAGTACCTGAAACTGGAGCATTGTCGGCAATTGGATAGGTATATATTCCTGCTTTTCCTGTAACACTCCATGTACTATCTGCAAATGAATAAGTACCTGTATTGGCAACCCCTTCAATAGAAATTGAAGATATTGTATATTTCAAATTATTATTAGAGCCCTTCGCTGAAAAATTCACTTGAGTGAGTGCATGGAGAAATGAAAGTTTTACATCATTCTCTGTCTTTTTTTGATTATATAATTGTGCTACTACAAAATCTTTCTGTTTTGAAGCATCATCATTTATAGTATAGGTAATAGTTGGGTAAATATCACTATCTTTCAATTCATATTTAGAACTTGCGTCAGTTGCATGTGCAAAAAACTGCACATTACCATTAAAAGGCCAATAATATGGTCCACCTGTTAAGTCCCATTTAGTAGTATATGTAGCAATCGCA
>NZ_EQ973490.1:1425673-1453566 GCF_000158035.1 Bacteroides cellulosilyticus DSM 14838 | reverse complement strand
AGGAGTTCCCAATCCTTTAGCAACAACACTCTTCATTTCAGTTTCACCTGTGTTATATGCATATACAGTAAAACCACTCTTTTGCAAAGAATCAATATTTGTCACAGCAGCTCTTGTAGTCTTGCTTACTATTGTTCCAAAGTTAATCTCCGCCTTTTCACCAGCCTTCTCAATCTCTTCATTCTGTGAGCAACCTACGATTGCCAACGCAGCAACTGCTGCCAATAAAATCTTCTTCATAATCGTTTGTTTTATAAGTTAATATTTTGTTCGTTTTACTTTTCAATTTACAGGTAACTCAACATTCGTTTCGTCGTCCCAGTCTCCTACATCACCGCCAATACCTCCGCCTCCACCGGGAGGAACTTCCACATCCTCCACTTCAATTTCCTCTTCAATCGGTATCTCGATATCCGTTACCGGATCTTCTTCTTCCTCGGGTGGGGGAGGAACTACAGCCGCCGTGATGTCAACCTTGGTTTCTTGAACCGTATTATCCACCTTAACTAGCAATAGCTTCATTACCACCCCTCCGGTAAAACGTGTATTCGCAGACTCCGATACAGAAAAAGCAGAGAAACTACCACGTATCACATCCTCTCCTTTATGAGCCTCCACATAGATAGGAGCAATGCTTGCCGTACATGAGCCATTACTTACGCAATATGCCCCATTCATTCCATCCACATTACAAACAATGCTTGCCACGTTCTTCAATCCTTTCACCTTTATTTCAAAAGAATAGTTCTTGACTACCAGCTTCGGTTGAAACTCCATCAAAAGCACATCTTCACTCTTTTCTATCCGCATATCATTCATACTTACTACATATAGAGGGTCCGGTGACCACACCATCTTCTCACTTGTTTCAAGCCCTTTGCAATAATCAGTATAAGCCTCAATCGTCTCATACGCATCATCATTGCGAATCAACACACTCTCCGTATTGTAATTGTAGATCACCATGTCATAACGTCCGGGCGGCACTTTCACCTCTCCCCCTTCCACCGAGAGATAACTCTCTACCTTTCTACCTTCTTCACTCTTCGGGTAGAAAATCACCCTCATCCCTTCGGGCAACTTATCCACTCCCTTCCAGTTAAACTTTATCTTTACTCCGCTGACGGGATAATCATCCAGTATGTCTCTGAAATCACATCCTGCTAACAGCACCGACAGCACGAACAGAAGTAAAAGAAACACATATTGCGTACACCTCATAGCTATCGCCTCCTTCCCTTAATGAGCCACACCAAAGAGATTTTGGCTTTTGTAGGCCCCATAAAATGATAGCGTCCGCTGCTCGTCCATATCAAATCGCCTTCGTAAGTGGTGTATTTGCGGTATTCTGTTGCCAGATAACCAATGCCCAAACTAAATTCAAGAGCCAGATGCCGTGCCAGCTGATGACTATATCCATACGTCAGACCGGAAACTGCATAGTAGTTTCCCCGATATCCTTTGTCTTTGTCAAATTGAAAATCGTACACTCCCCCTTCGGCATATATTCCCAGAAAATGTCCTGTCAGCCGCTCACGATTCTTGCGTTTTCCAAGCCAGCAACGTGCCTCAACGCCTCCCGAAAGAAGCTGGTAACAAAAGCCATGCTTGCTGTTCGACCACCAGGGAAATTTATATTCCATATTCAAAGACCACCGCTGCCCTACGGGCAATTCCACCTCCACATTCGGAGCCAAAGCTAAATCATAAAGTATATTGTTCTTCAATGCAAGCACTGTTCTGTGCGGGGTTTCCCGCTTACTTTCCACTTCAAGCCAAGGAGCGAAAGCTATAGTTTCCAATTGCTCCTCCGGCAAAGTATTCGCAGGCAATGTTAATGCAGCTACCGGCAAACTGTCTTTCATCTTCCCTGTCCGTTCTATCTTCCGGAACTGATGTTCCGATAAATAAGCGTAAGGTCTGCCACCATCCAAATAGCGCAACAGCTTTCTCAGCTTTTCAAAGTTCCCGAAGTGATACCGGATCAACATCAACACATCTTCTTTATCCGGCACTTGCGGGTCGTCCATCACCCATTGGTAAATTTTGCTCCAGGTTTCCGGCTGATTCATCCGGTCCGATACTCTACAAGTATCTCCTTTCGCCGCATATCTTCCAGCCCGCGCCTCTTCTTTGCCTGATATCAAAAGAAAGAGTATCAAAAGTATATATAAACCGACGCGAACCTTCATAGCTTTGCTTTGTATGGAGGCAAATATATATTATTATAATTGAAGAAATTACACGTTTTACAACTCTTTTCGGGGGGTGAAAGGTTCTGTGAAACGAATGAAACAGATTTGCAACTTTTCCTTTCTTTCATACCCTTCCACGCCCCCGTATTTCCTTATCCATCAGCCTTAGCGGGTGGAAGGGTATATCCACATATTTTCTGCAACATTGCCAACGGATATTTTTCAATCACGGGTCATTAGCTATTCAACTAATCTATAATACATTATATTATTTTGCATAGGACATCCATAGCGTTTGATTACTGTCAGTAAGTTTACTGACAGTAATCAGCATGCTTGCTGACAATAGTCAAACGACTTACCGACAGTAATCAACATGCGATTATCCATATAGCAAAATAAACGTATTTTATACATGTATGTCACCTATGTACTATGGTTATTCCCCTTTCCGCCCGATAATCATTTAGCCACTATCCACCCCTATATTATCTCAAAAAGACAGTTCGTGTGCGAAAACAGTGAATATCCGTGAAAGAATTATAAAAGGAATGTCAAACACTAACAGATATTTGGAGGGAATAGGATGAACCCCTATATTTGTCATGTGATTTTTTTCATAGTATTAGATTTAAGGTTAACAAAGGTTGGAGTACAGCGGTACTCCTTTTTTTATGCCCATACCTTAACCGTAGTCATTTGAAAACTATATAAGAGTCTTATCAGTGTGTTTCTGACAAGCAAGGACAGCAAAAAACAAACAAATAGATTATTTCATTTTTGTACACTTTTACTACAAACAGACTCTATTAATCAGCATCTTACAAAGGAAAAGTGTACAAAAAACAAAGCTGTATAAAATAGCATTTAGATACCAAGCCATACGGTTACAAGCCACCAACAAATCAAAAAGAAATCCCGCTATTCGGTAATTCCGGAAATTATTAATAATATTGCAACCTGTTACGTAAGCACAAGGCATACCTTTGAAGCCTAAATCAATAATATATGATTGCAAACGAAAATAGAAGTGAATTGCTACAATCACTGAAGGAGGGTTCTTTTTCTGCATTCGAGAAGTTATACAATCTGTATAGCGGCAAACTCTATAACTTTATGATGCGTCTCTCTTCCGGCAATCAGTATATGGCCGAAGAAGTAGTGCAGCAGACATTTATCCGCCTGTGGGAAGTGCGTGAGAAAGTGGATCCTACCGAAAATTTCGTTTCTTACCTCTGCACCATAGCCCGTAATCTGTCGATGAATATGTACCAGCATCAGACAGTGGAATACATCTATACCGAATACCTGCTGAAAAGCAATCCCGACCGGGATCATCAGACAGAAGAAAGCACAGACCTGCGCTTCCTGAACGACTATATCGATTCGCTGGCCGAAGAACTGCCCCCTTCGCGCAAGAAAATCTTTCTGCTCAGCAAACGTCAGGGCTATACCAATAAAGAAATAGCTGAGAAGATGGGTATTTCAGAAAGTACAGTCGCCACGCAACTGTCACTTGCCGTGAAATTCATGCGCGAGCAATTTGCAAAGCATTATGATAAGCTGATTCTTGTCTTATGGGCCTTTTTTGTTAACGAAATGCAATAATGCTCGATACGTTTGGATACGAAAACAAGGATAACTGTATACTATATAAATAAGTAAGAAGATGGAGAAAGAATATTATAAGAACTTAGCCGAGAAATATTTCGCAGGAGACATCACAGAAGCGGAAATCAGCGAACTGGCCGGATGGATACGCAACAACGTACAACTGTCCGACTGGTGGGAAGAGGAATTTGAAAAATCCGACACTGACATCCCTCTCGCCCTGCGCGACAAGATGTTCGCACGGATCAAAGCGGAAGTCCTCAATGAACCTGTCCGCATCCCTGATACGAAACCTGCCGGACGTCCTCCGCGAAAAGCTCTCGTTCCCGCTTGGGCAAGATGGGCAGCTATGATCTGCATCCCCATTTTCATCGCTTTCTTCACTTACAATATCCTGAGTATTTCGGACACCAATATCCAATCACCCTTTATTGTGAAAGCCGATAAAGGAGACAAAGCCACAGTGGTATTGCCTGATGGAACGGACGTTATCCTCAACTCCGCTTCCCAGCTCAGCTATCTGAGAGATTTCGGCAAAAACGAACGCCGGGTGCAACTGGACGGTGAAGGCTACTTTAAAGTAGCACACGATACCCGTCATACTTTTATTGTCCAAGTAGGCGAACTGGAAGTAAAGGTCCTGGGCACCGTATTCAACGTCTGCGCTTATCAAGATGAACAGGATGTAACTGTGGTGTTGCTGGAAGGAAAAGTCGGTGTGCATACTCCTTCTTCCTCCCTGATCATGAAACCCGGAGAGAAAATGAACTATAATAAATCCACCCACAAATTCACTACCGAGAAAGTCTATCCCGAAGATTACGTGACATGGACCAAAGGCAGCCTGTATTTCCAGAATGAATCTCTGGACAATATCATGAAAGCCCTTTCACGCGTTTATGACGTCACGATACACATCAACTCTCCGCGAATTGCAAAAGAGCGGTTTACCGGAACAATACCCGGTGGTGGTATACAGAATGCTTTGAATATTATAATGTTAACCTCTCCGTTCCGTTACGAAGTAAAGGACTCTGTCATTGTATTAAAAGAGAAATAAGCCCCTCTTTGTTAATGTGAGTTAAAAACAGAGAGTCGCTTGGACAGCAGTATGAGGGAACCTGTATACCTATCAAACCCTTTTAATTTATTTGATATGAAAGACAGGAAAACCAAAAATCTAAGAACTATGCGGGCTCTCTGCCTCTCTTTGTTCTTGAGTGTATCACTGAGCCTTTTCTCGCAGATCACCGTCACCGTGGAAAATACTCCGCTGCGTGCCGCACTGAAAAAGATCGAGCAGGTCAGTGATTACAAATTCTTCTACAATGAAAAACTGGCAGGACTGGATCAGGCAGTCACTTTCAGCGTAAGTAATGCCACCATCGCCCAGACCATGCAGAAAGTGCTGGCGGGAAAAGAACTGACTTACAAGATGGAAAGTGACAATGTAGTGGTATTGCTGCACAAAGAGGCTGTCAGCCAGAAGACCAAAACCATTACCGGAACAATAGTCGATGAAGCAGGAGAACCGGTTATCGGTGCCAGTGTTGCCGTTAAAGGCACCTCACTAGGCACTATTACGAATGTAGACGGTGAATACACACTGTCTAATGTTCCGGAAAGCGCAGAAGTAACCATTTCATTCATCGGCTACAAAACAATGACTTTCCCTGCCGGAGCTAAGGCACTGACGAAAGTGACTATGAAGGAAGACAGCGAAATGCTGGATGAAGTGGTGGTAGTAGGATATGGATCGCAGAAGAAAGCAAACCTAACAGGTGCAGTAGGTATGATTACTGCCGAAGATATCAATAATCGTCCTGTAACTTCCGCTGCCAATGCTTTACAAGGTGCCGACCCTTCTATAAATCTGACTTTCAACTCCGGTTCATTGGATTCCAGCTATGATATAGATATTCGCGGAGTAGCTTCTATCAACGGCGGAAGCCCACTGGTGCTGGCAGATGGAATGGAAGTAAATCTAAACCAAATCAATCCCAATGATATTGAATCTATTTCTGTATTGAAGGATGCTTCAGCTTCGGCTATTTATGGTGCTAAAGCTTCTTCGGGAGTTATCCTCATTACGACCAAAAACGGAAAGAATACAAACGGGAAAGCTACTATTTCATACAATGGCCGTCTGGGATGGCAACAGAACACTACTTCAACTGACTTCATAACGACAGGTTATGACCATGTGAATATTGTCAATTCGTTCTATGAATCTTATCAGGGAAAGTTAATGGCAAACTATACGGAAGATGACTTGCAAATGCTTTACGACCGTAGAAATGACAAAACGGAAAGCTCTGACCGCCCCTGGACTGTAGTAGGCGACGACGGTAAGTATTACTATTACGGCAACTTCGACTGGTATGATTACTTCTACCGGAAGACACGTCCTGAACAGGAACATAATGTATCATTCACAGGAGGCAACGAGAAAATGAACTACTTTGTAAGTGGTCGTTACCTAACGCAAGACGGTCTTTTCAATATCTATAAAGATAACTATAAGAATTACTCTTTCCGTGCAAAGATGAACATAGATCTGACCTCACGTCTACGTTATTCAGTGAATGTCAACTATAATGCGACATCCTATAAATATGCCGGTTACTATGATGAGCAGCAGACTATCCATAGCCTGCAATCCAATATACTGTCCTCTTTTATGCCACGTAATCCCGACGGCTCTGTAGTACAGTACGTCAACCAACTGACAGCCAATTCTCCCTTAGGCGCAGGTCATGGCGGATTCCTCACTGCCAATGAAGCACGCAACTCGCGTGAAAACAAATACTGGATACTCTCCAACCAGTTTGATTATAAACTGACCCAAGACCTGGTCTTAACTGCTTCCTATGCATATAAGAACCGGAACCGACTCAATAAAAGGCGCAGTATGCCTTTCGACTATTCCCGTCAGGAGGGTGTATTCTCGACATTTACATCAGGCACCATCACTGATTTCTATCAGGAAATACACCATGATATTGACGACCATAATGTAAATGCCTACGCAACTTATGAACACACTTGGAAAAAGAAACATAATTTCAAGGCTGTAGCCGGTACACAATTTGAGGATTACCGGACAACGGAACTATCCGTCAAAAAGAACGATTTGCTGAGCAAAGATTTAAGTTCTATGAGTGTAGCTACCGGTGAATCTACCGTTACCCAAACCATTTCTGCATTCCGCACCTTAGGATTCTTCGGTCGTGTAAACTACGATTTCGAAGGTAAATACCTTGCCGAGGTCAGTGGTCGCTGGGATGGCACTTCCCGTTTTGCCTCCAAAGACCGCTGGGGATTCTTCCCATCAGCTTCCGTGGGTTGGCGCATGAGCCAGGAGAAATTCTGGGAACCACTGCGTTCTTTCTGGAACAACAGTAAATTTCGTTTCTCTATCGGTAGCCTTGGAAACCAACAGGTAAGTAACTATGCATATATAGACAAGATTTCAACGGATAACCTAATGCAATATACTTTTGACGGAACCAAAAAGGCTAATTATGCAAATATTTCCGATCCTATCTCTTCCTCATTGACATGGGAAACCGTAACCACTTACAACTGGGGGCTTGATCTCGGATTTTTCAATAACCGACTGAATGTGACCGCCGATGTATTTATGCGTGATACCAGAGACATGCTGACTACTTCTCTCACTCTCCCATCCGTATATGGAGCCAAAACCCCTAAAGAGAATTGTGCTGACTTACGCACAAAAGGATGGGAACTATATGTAGGCTGGAATGACCAATTCAAATTAGCAGGTAAGCCGTTCAAGTATAATATTTCGGCTACTATCGGTGATTATATTTCCAAAATAACCAGATATAACAACCCAGATAAACTGATTTCCGACTACTATGAAGGCATGACCTTAGGCGAAATCTGGGGATATAAAGTATCCGGCCTGTTCGCTACGGATGAAGAAGCAGCCGCTTACCAGGCAGAATACAATGACAAAGCAGTCAATGGTCGCATATATAGTTCGAAAAAAGACAATTACCTGAGAGCCGGTGATGTCCGCTTTATCGATCTCGATGGTGATAAAGTTTTATCAGAAGGTTCCGGCACTGTATCCGATCCTGGTGACAAGAGAATCATTGGTAACAGTCTGCCCCGTTATTCCTACACCTTCCGTCTGGGAGCCAATTGGTTGGGATTTGATATTTCCGCCTTCTTTCAGGGGGTAGGCAAACAAGACTGGTATCCTACCACTTATGCTTATAATTTCTGGGGACCTTATTCATTCCCTTCTCTGTCTTTCATTCATAAAAATTTCCTGAAAGAATGTTGGAGTGAGGAGAATCCCGGCGCTTATTTCCCACGTCAGAGAGGATACGCCTCTTATAGTGGTGGAGCACTTGGAGTAGTAAACGACCGCTATCTTCAAGATGTATCTTACCTCCGTCTGAAGAATCTGACCATCGGATATACCATCCCTATCAACAAGAAAATACTAAGCTCGGTACGTGTTTATGCTACCGGTGAGAATTTATTCTACTGGTCGGCCCTGAAGAAGCACAATAAAACGGTAGATCCTGAACTCACCAACACCTCTTCAACATACAACGCCGGTTCTGGAGTGGGATATGGATATTCCCGGTCCTTCTCCGTAGGTATAGATGTCACATTTTAATCTTAAAAGGAATTGAAAATGAAAACGATGAATAAAATAATTATTGCACTTTTGGCAATGGCAAGCTTTACGGCTTGCGACGGATTACTCAATATGACTCCGGAAGATACTTTAAGTCCGGGAACCTTCTTTTCTTCCGCAACCGAATTACAGTTATGGACAGGATGGCTTTTATACTCAACTGGAGAATGCTGACGATGTAGTGGCTACAAATGCCGACGATAATATCGACAGTGAATTAGGAGCCGTACTGCAAGGACAACGTTCGGCAGCAGATGAAAGTGGCTGGAACTGGGATAAACTGCGCAGTATCAATTACTACCTGCAGCACTCCGACAGATGCAAAGATATGGCAGCCAGAAATGAATACGACGGAGTAGCATACTTCATGCGGGCATACTTCTACTATGTAAAAGTACGTCGCTACGGAGATGTTCCCTGGTACAATCAGGTACTTACCTCCGTTAGTCAGGAACTATTGTTTAAACCACGTGATGACCGTGGTTTAGTTATGGATTCTATCATGAACGATCTGGATAAAGCCATACGTTTACTCCCTGCCGCAAAGAGTACGGCAAGAGTAACCAAATGGACAGCATTAGCACTCAAAACAAGAGTAGCGCTCTATGAAGGAACCTACCGTAAATACCGTGGAATGAATGATGCTGATAAATACCTGAAACAAGTGGCAGAAGCCGGTGAAACTTTCATTAAGGAAAGCGGTTATAAATTATACACTACGGGTCCCTCCCCCTATCGCTCTTTATTTAACAGTCTGGATGCATGTACTGAAGAAGTAATATTGGCACGACTTTATAGCCAAACAGCCAATGTAATGCATGGAATTCCTTTTGCTATAAAGAACGGGCGGCAAGGGTTTACAAAACGTTTTATGAATCACTATCTGATGGCCGACGGAACACGTTATTCGGACAAGGCAGGTTGGCAGACCGATGGTTTTGTTGCAGAAACCACGAATCGTGACCCACGCATGCAGCAAACAGTACTGTGTCCGGGATATATCCAGACGGGTGCATCTAAAGTGACAGCCAATGACCTTACAGCATTGACCGGTTACCAGCCTATTAAATTTGTCGGAGAATCCAAGTATGACGGTGCCAATAAGGCATTTACCGATTGGCCTCTGTTCCGCACAGCCGAAGTATACCTAAATTATGCAGAAGCAAAAGCCGAACTGGGTACACTGACTCAAAATGACCTGGATATATCCATCAATAAGCTACGCGCACGCGCTAAAATGCCCGATTTGGATATGAATGAAGCGAATGCAACGCCTGATCCCCTGATGCAGGAGTATTATCCTAACGTAACCCAAAGTACAAACACAGGAGTCATTCTTGAAATCCGCAGAGAACGTACTATAGAATTAACGATGGAAGGTTTCCGTCTTTGGGATATCTTCCGTTGGAAAGAGGGACAACAGCTTACAAAACCTTTCTATGGATGCTACTTCCCCTCGGAAGGTGAATACGATATGGATGCAAACGGTACAAACGACCTCTTACTCTACACTGAAGACAAGGGAAACTTCAAAGGTACTGTAAAGAAGTTGGGTAAAGATCTCATTTTAACCAACGTAACATCCGGTAACATTCATGCATTGGATAAGATCAAGGTAACTTGGGATGAGAACCGGGATTACCTGTGGCCGATACCTGCAAGCGAGCGTGTTGTAACCGGTGGTAAACTGACACAAAATCCGGGTTGGACAGATAGTACAAACTTTGATTAATGACATAGAACAGATTTTATTATGAATAGGTATTTAATAAATATATTACTCTTTTTTGCTGCTACTGCTTACGGACAGCAAAATAGAATGGACTTCCTTTTAGATAAACTAAATGATGGCGGTAAGTCCGACTATGTAATGATCATCGCCCACCGTGGTGACTGGCGCAATGCACCCGAAAACTCTCTCCAAGCCTACCAAAGCTGTATTGATGCCGGATTTGACGGCATTGAGATTGATGTGCAGATGACCAAAGACAGCGTCATAGTAATGATGCACGACAAAACAATAGACCGCACTACCACCGGAAAGGGTAAGGTATCCGACTATACACTGGCAGAACTGAAAGAGCTATATCTAAGAAGTCCTATCGGAGTAGTCACACGACAGAAGATACCTACTTTGGACGAGGTATTGGAAATGGCTAAAGGAAAAATTCTCATTCAGGTTGATAAATGGCAACCGGTAAAAGAAAAGGTGATTGAAGTAGCCAAGCAGCATGGATGTATGAATCAGATTATCTTGCGCGGTACTAAAAACAGTAAGCAAGTGATTGAGGAATATGGAAAATTCCCGGAAGGCCTTATTTACATTCCAGTATTAGTCTGCAAGGGTGATGGAGATAACGAAAAACTGGATGATTTTATGGATAACATAAAGACCTCTGTAATCAGTCTTTCATTCAAGCGTGATGACTTTCCTGTAATAAACCGTGCTAAAGAGATTAAAGGCAGAGGGTTCCGTATCTGGTACAACTCTCTATGGGCGGACTTCAACGGAGGTCATGATGATGAACTGGCAATGGACGATCCGGAAAACAGCTATGGATGGCTCTTGCAAAAAGGAGCTAATATCATCTTCAGTGACCACCCCTTTTTACTGGATGCATATTTAAAGAAAATAGGTAGAAGATAATTAAAATAAGAATAGATATGAGAAGAATAGTTTTTATACTGATTGCAATACTCGCAACTGTGCAACTTAGTGCGCAAGACAGGGTTAGCAAAATTCGTGAGAAGTTATTAAACCGTGATCAAAGCACAGTTATTGTTGCCTCACACCGCGGAGACTGGCGCAATTTCCCAGAGAACTCCTTGGAAGCTATAGACAATGCTATCAAGATGGGTGTAGACATCGTGGAACTGGATGTACAACGTACCAAAGACGGTGAGTTGATATTGATGCATGACCCCACGCTGGACCGTACCACTACCGGAAAAGGAAAAATAGCAGAAGTAGCCTTGGATTCCATCCGGAAACTAAAGTTGAAAAATGGTTGTGCCATCCGCACAATCCACAATGTACCGACTCTGGAAGAAGCTTTGATGCACGCCAAAGGAAAGATTATGCTGAATCTTGATAAAGCCGACCGTTACTTCGAACAGGTATATGCACTGATGGAAAAAACAGGAACGACCAAACAGATTATTATGAAAGGGAATAAATCGGCGGAAGAAGTAAAAAAACAGTTTGGCAATTATCTGAATGATGTGATCTATATGCCTATTGTCAATTTGGACAAGGTTAATGCCGAAGAACAAATTGAAACATTCATCAAAGATATGAATCCTGTAGCCTTTGAACTGTTATATGTAAAAGACTCCAATCCACTTCCTGTTAAATTGAAATCATCACTCGATGGCCGTGCACTGATCTGGTACAATACATTATGGGATACCATGGCAGGTGGTCATGACGATGATTTGTCACTCAAGAACCCGGATGAAGGATATGGCTACCTGATTGATAAATTGGGAGCAAGAATTATTCAAACGGACCGTCCTCAATACCTGCTTGATTATCTGAGAAGCAGAGGATTGCACAATTAAAATACTGGCTTAAATACAAGGGAATGTTCCGGGCTGATTAGCCCGGAACACCTTTTTACGCCCTTTTAAAACCAAAGATTATGAACAGAAGACTATTTATTTCTGAACTGGCTGTCCTATCAGTAGGGTTCACCGTACAGGCTCAGACTGCCGGAAAAACAATAAAGCCCAATATACTTTTTATCCTGGCTGATGATTTGGGATGGATGGATTTAAGCTGCTACGGAAGTTCCTTTTATGAGACTCCCAACATCGACCAACTTGCCAAAGAAGGAATCCGCTTCACAAATGCCTACGCAGCATGCCCTGTTAGTTCACCCACCCGCACCAGTTTTCAGACCGGAAAATATCCTGCAAGACTTCATCTGACGGACTACATCCCCGGTGGATATGCAGTAGCTTCCCGCAAAAGAATTATTGATGCGACATGTCCGGTTCTTCCTGTACCGTTTGTACAGAACCTGCCATTGAGTGAACTTACTATTGGAGAAGCTCTCAAACAGGAAGGTTATCAGACCGCCCATATCGGCAAGTGGAATTGTTCTATCGATTCGCTCACTTATCCGCAATATCAAGGTTACGATATAAACATAGCCGGATGCAATAAAGGGGGACCAGGCAAAGGAGGGTACTTCTCTCCTTATCACAATCCTTACCTGAGTGACGGCCCGGAAGGAGAATATCTGACCGACCGCCTGGGTGACGAGTGTATCAAGATTATCCGCCGCTTCAAAGATAAGCCATTCTTTATCAACCTGCCTTTCTATCAGGTTCACACGCCTCTGCTAGCCAAAGCAGATAAAGTGAAGTATTTTGAAGAAAAAGCAAAAAGGATGGGACTCAACTCATTCAAAACATTCAATATTACACCGGAATGGAAAAACAAGCAGCCCTTTCAAGATTCAACACATATTGAAAGAATCATTCAAAGTAATACTGTATATGCTGCCATGATTGCCAGTATGGATGAAAACATTGGCAGAATAATCGATGAATTGAAACGTCTGGGGCTATATGAGAATACAATCATCATATTTACTTCGGACAACGGAGGATTGTCTACTTCCGAAGGTTCGCCAACAGCTAATCTCCCATTGAGGGGAGGTAAAGGTTTCACATACGAAGGAGGAATAAGAGAACCTCTTATCGTACGTATTCCTCACATGGAAAATGCAGGAAATCGGTGTGACAGTATGGTGATTTCTACAGATTATTATCCTACAATACTCGAAATGACCGGAAGCAGCCTACATCCTGAACAGCATCTGGATGGTATCAGCTTCTTCCCATTGTTGAAGAATGAAAAGCGAAATTACCGTGACGCTATATACTGGCATTATCCTCATTATTCCAATCAAGGAGGGCGTCCTTCAGGCGCCATCCGCATGGGAAGCTATAAGTTACTCCAGTTTTACGACACTGGTGAACTTGAATTATATGATCTTTCAAAAGATTTATCTGAAAAAGAAAATCTAAAAGATAGCGAACCGGAGCTCACAGAGAGATTACTCAATAAATTAGAAAACTGGCGTACAAGTGTAAACGCAGATATGCCCATTAAAAATACTAAAGTACATGATTAAAAGAATACTTGATTTTTATAAGATATCACTCCCAGCTACAGAAGCTTGTCAGGATACAGACTCACAACGCTTCAAGCGTATCCGTCTTGTCACCTTTCTGTCTGCCACAATGGGGTACGGCATTTATTATGTATGTCGCCTCAGCATGAATATTGTTCGCAAACCTATTGTTGAAGACGGGGTATTCTCTGAAACGGAATTGGGAATCATAGGTTCCTGCCTCTTCTTTGTTTATGCTGTAGGAAAACTGACAAACGGCTTTCTGGCAGACCGCAGCAATGTAAAGCGTTTCATGTCCACCGGATTGCTCTGCTCTGCATTGATCAATCTGATATTAGGATTTACAAACTCTTTTTATGCTTTTGTCTTACTTTGGGGATTGAATGGTTGGTTCCAATCTATGGGAGCCCCTTCCGGGGTCGTATCGCTAAGCCGTTGGTACAACAGTAGAGAACGCGGTACTTACTATGGTTTCTGGTCTGCCAGTCATAATATAGGCGAAGCATTGACATTTATCTCGATTGCATTGGTAGTGAGTTGGATGGGATGGAAATACGGAATGATCGGAGCGGGAATCATCGGTCTGCTGGGCTTTCTGATGATGTCTGTCTTTATGAAAGATACTCCTCAAAGCCAAGGTTTTCTGTTGGATAAAGAGACGGAGCAAGATAATTCTAAAAGGCAATCAGAAGAATTCAATCGTGCCCAGAAAGCCGTTCTTCGTAATCCCGCCATCTGGATATTGGCTCTTTCCAGTGCTTTCATGTACATCAGTCGCTATGCAGTGAACAGCTGGGGAGTGTTTTACTTGCAGGCACAAAAAGGATACGATACGTTGGACGCAAGTTTCATTATCTCTATCAGCTCTATTTGCGGAATTGTAGGAACCGTACTTTCGGGTATTATTTCTGATAAATTATTTGCTGGTAGCCGGAATGTCCCGGCATTGGTATTCGGAGTAATGAATGTAGCGGCTTTATGTTTATTTTTGCTTATACCCGGCGTTCATTTCTGGCTGGATGCTTTAGCCATGGTTTTATTTGGTCTGGGCATCGGAGTACTGATCTGCTTTCTGGGTGGACTGATGGCTGTTGATATTGCTCCGCGAAATGCTTCGGGTGCAGCTTTGGGTGTGGTAGGAATTGCAAGTTACATCGGTGCGGGGTTACAGGATGTGATGAGCGGTGTATTGATAGAAGGGCAAAAGACTGTAGTAAACGGAACGGATGTGTATGATTTCACATATATCAATTGGTTCTGGATTGGAGCTGCACTGCTATCTACTTTGCTTGCGTTACTGGTGTGGAACGCGAAAGCGGATACTGCTACAACAAATTAGGAAAGTAAGCCTTTAAAACATTTCAGCAACATACGCCTTTATCTCTAAAAGTGGAAATAGAAAAATCCTGCATATACAGCGGCATGTATATGCAGGATTCCCGTATAATATACTTCATTTATGCAATTGTTTGATGAAAAAAGTCTGTTCCTTGTTCGCAAGAAGTTAACTTTAAATGACATAACCCAATTTACTCAATCGTTTCAAACTACTGAAAGCGGTACTCGAAGACTCAATTCCCTGATTCCTGAGAAAAGACAAACTGGTAGGAGAACCAAGATTCATATTTAAACCTATCAGCACTTTTTTGTCCGTGCGGTTAAAAGTTGCCCACAATCTTCAGTTTGTTTTTTCAATGAGTTCCTTTAGATCTGGTTATCTCACCTTTCTTCCTCTTCTTCCCCGCCATCGGGTGTTCCTTCTTCACCTCAAACGAATAGCTACCGGGAAGAAGCTTCAAGACTACCTGCCCGCTTCCTTCACCAATATATTCTATTCCCTTGCATTTTCGGATAAGTTTCTCCCCTTCGCGGACATCTCTCAACGATGCAGCCGGCAAATACAGCGTAGCCGTAGTATTTCCAGGTACCGTAAAAGCGTAATGGATCATGCCTCTTTCCTCTCTCCAACTACTCTCAATACGTCCGTACATCGAATCATAATATCCCCGGGCATACTTCATCTTTCCGGTCGGATCGGGCATCGGTTTCAGAATGAACTGTTTGAAACCGGGATAAGCCTCATCACGTTGTATTCCTAAAGAATAATTGTACATCCAGGCACCCACGGCACCAAAAGAATAATGATTGAAAGAGTTCATGCGATTGTTACCACCGAAACCATCCGTGTGAGTGTAAGAGTTCAGACGTTCCCAAATGGTAGTCGCCCCCTGTTCCACGGAGTAAAGCCACGAAGGATAATCTGTCTGTTGAAGCAGCCTGTAAGCCAGATCGTTCAGCCCGTAATCGGATAAAGCCTTACTGATCCATGCCGTACCGATGAAACCGGTCATAAGAGAGTAAGAAGGACACAGGCGGCCTCTATCAGTGGTATTCTCCCGTCTGACTGTCTCCGCAAGATTAGCAATCACCTTATTACGGTTCTCTTCATTAATAATGCCGAAAGCCAATGGAAGCACATACGAAGTCTGTATATCGACAGGTTGCCCCTTCTTGTCAGGGATGAAAGCGGAGAATATCGTTTTTCCGCTTTCCGGCTCTATATAGGTCTTATTGAAGAAATCCCTTCGGGCGGCATGCAAGTCGCGGAACCATGCGGCATCGGATGTCTTGCCCAAAGCCGCCGCCATCTTCGTCATCAAATCCAGGTCGTGGATGAAATAGGCTTCCCATACCAGGGACTTATCATTCTTCTCATCCTCCAATCCCAGCCAGTCGCACAGGTCCCCCCATGAACGGGTCTGCACGATCAGGTTGGTTTCCGTCTCAATCGTTTGGTCAATGATATATTGAATATAACGCTTCATGGCTGTGTAGTGCTCGCTCAGCAGTGCGGTATCTCCGTATTGCTGGTAGCACTCCCAGGGAACCGTAATTCCGGCACTGCCCCACAGCATACCACCGAAACCACCACCCAGCGGGGCGATATCCGGGAAGCGCCCGTCCGTCCGCTGCACATCGCGCATGGCACGCATGTGACGGCGCAGGAACTGCGGTACATCCGCCAGATAAGTGGCGGTACGGGAGAAGACAGAGATATCCCCACTCCATCCCAAGCGCTCATTGCGTTGCGGACAGTCCGTAGGAATGGAGAGGAAATTGCCGTAAGAAGACCAGGTGATATTCTTCCACAGCTGGTTCACCCGTGCATTGGAAGTTTCGTAGTGAGAAGCCAGTTCGTGTATAGAGCTTAGCACTATCCCTTTCACGGATTCCACAGGCAAGGATTTGTCAATACCCGTTATCTCTATAAAGCGGTAGCCATGATAGGTGAAACGGGGAGAGATGGTTTCCTGCCCGCCTTTAGCGATATAAATATCCTGAGCCATAGCGGCACGGATATTCTCCAGCATAATCATGCCGATATTCCCCTCGTATTCCGGCAAATCGGGATATTTCACTTCCGCAAAGCGCAGAGTGATTTCCGTTCCGGGCTGCATGCCCGACAAACTGATACGGGGGACTCCTACCATATTCTGCCCCATGTCGTACACAAACACGCCGGGGCGGACTTCTTCTACTGAAAGAGCCGTCAGTTCATTGATTGGTTTCACCGTCTGGCCGAATTGCCCGATAAGTTCAAAACCTGAATAATCGTTCACCCACGGCATATTCGGGTTTCCCACCTTACTGATATGTCCTTCCAAAGCAACCTCATGAGCCGGTTTCCAGGCAGATGCATCATAAGATGCCGTGCTCCATCCTTCCACCGCCGGTTCTCTTAAAGCATCATACACTTCGCCCTGAAAGAAACTTCCGTAAGCGACGGGGCCTTTACCGAAATACTGCCAGGACAAAGGATCGGTCACCACAACATTGGTCCGACCGTCCGCATACGTGATAACCAGCTTTGCCAATAAAGACTGGCGGTCACCGAAGAAGTTCCAGTTATCTCCCGTAAAAGTAGCACCACCGCTCCACCAGCCTTCTGCCAGCAAAGCACCCAGGGCATTTCTGCCGGAATGGACGTACTTTGTCACATCAAACGTCTGGTACAGATGAGTTTTGTTATACTGGGTAACTCCGGGATTAAAATAATCATCCCCTACACGATTACCATTGAGATAGACCTCATAAATGCCACGTGAAGTAACATACAGGCGGGCTTTTACAATCTCCGCATCGGGAGAAGAGAAGACCGTACGAAGCATCGGTGCGGAGTTTCCTTCGGGAGTGAATATAGTAAGAACACCGGAAGTGCCGCCGGCTATCCGGCTATTTCCTTCCCGGCAAGTAGTAATCACGTTCGAAGGGCTTCTGAAGTTGGCAATCTCCATTTCCGGGAAAGTGGCGGATTGCCCAGCGGGAACATCAAAGCCGATGTCGCCCACTACCGGGAAAGCGATGAAATCACCTCCCTGCCCCAGCGGATTCAGATTTATCCAACCAAGTTCTTCAGCATTATCCACATAGAATCTTGTAAAACCCAGATCAGAAGTAAGGCTCACCGTATGCCGGTCATACTTATTACTTTCATTAATCAATGTCAGGGGGATGGGAAAGCTCTTGAAAGGAACATCTTTCCGATCATCCGGGTGGTATCCTACACGATATACATTCAACATCGCCTCTTTACCCGAAGCAAGCGAATCCAAGTCCAGTTCTATTTTTATGTAAGACTCATCTTTCCCGTTCTGCAACTGATACAGGTTCTTATTCTTATCCATCAGACGTTGATCATTCGCTCCGTAGACAAAGCCTGCACGGGTACTCTTTGTCTCCTTATCCAACCGGAGTGCAACGTTCAGCCTGAACACCGGAAGATAGTGGGAATAGAGCACCATGTCTTCATCTCCGCCACCTATCCACTTCGCATCACTCCATCCCTCATACGGATTGGCTTTACTCATCAGTCCCGTTTCAAACCAGGAGGTCGAGGAAGATTGCTCACCCTTCTGGTTCCATACGTTTACCGTCCAGAAATAGCAGGTAGTGGGTTGCAGGGGAGCACCGGCATATTCAATGTTCAGCGACAGGTCACTCGACACTCTTCCGCTGTCCCATACCGTTTGTCCAGCTTCATCAGTCACCGTTATCTGATAGGCTTTCTGCGAATACCCCCTTTCGGTATTCTGCATTACCATCTGCCAACTGAAGCGGGGCTTTTCCACATCTATACCCAATGGCATTTCGGCATATTCCACTTTGAGCTTTTCAATAGATACAGCATGTTCCGTAGCAGCATACAACAGAGCAGGGCAGGAAAGATAGATAAGCAAAACAGATAAAATGTGAATTCTACATCTTTTCATACGTGATGTTTTTAGGGTTATAAAGGAGATTAGGCAAGCAAAGATAATAAACTTGCCCAATCTCTTCATTATGAGACACTCATTTTATTACTGGCCGGATGCTATTTGCTCTTCTTGTGAAGCAATAGGGGTTTCATTCAGCTCATAACCGGAATATCCATAGTTCTGATTTACCCGGCCATACAAGTTCGCATCAATGGCGGTCTGCGGTATAGGCCAGAATATATTGTACTTCCCTATTTTGTATTCATCATTATGAAGCGTTTTCACACCCTTATTGTAATAGTTATTATATTCCGTGATTCTGTGCCACCAATAACTGTTACTACTTTCGTCTGCAAGGTCTTTCGGAGAGGTGTAATTCCCTTCCTGATTCTCTTTTATAAACGAAACACGTACAAGTTCCACATGCCTGAACTCTTCATACATCAGCTCACGGGCCCTTTCATCCATAATCACGTCCAGCCCGTCCAATCCATTAAGTTCGCCGGCATCGAACAAATCCGTACATCCGGCACGTTCTCTGATCTTATTTACATCAGCGGCAGCTTTCGCATATTCCTTCTTCCAGTAGTAAGCCTCCGCCCTCAGCAGATAAGCTTCCGCAAGACGATATACATACCAGTCGCCCGAACCTCCAACGTAGTCCGTACCCGAATATCCATTGGCTACTTCCCTCGCCGTATCTTCTACCCATAATTTATAATACGGATAATCGAACCAGCAACGAATGGTATCCTTGCACAATAGCGTGCCGTCATCCGCATACTTCTGTATAGGTTTCAGATAATAGACAGCATCATCCGTACCCAATAATTTAGGATCATTATATTTCAGATCCTCCATCACGAACCAGTTACCGGCTTCCCGACTGTGTCGGAGATCATTTTTATCACCCCACATGGATTTTTCCGCATGATAAGTAGGTCTTGAAAACGCTTCACCACGTCCATAGATCGCCCTGCAATCTAAAAAGTCAGGATATTGTGCCAGCATACCCGCCGTAGCAGACTGTCTCGTCATACCGGACTGCGACTTACTGGGCACCAGGATACCTCTGTTCACATCTGTTTGCGACCAGAACGGAGTCATATTATACAGGTAATTCGTATTGAGCCGGCTTTCTGAATTATCATATCTGTTCACCATGAGCATGATGGTCTCCTTATTGGAAGCATCCGCCTTATTTACCGGTCTATGCAAATCCCAGATCACATTGCGTGTCACCGGATGATGTTCCGGATAAGGATTCTCCCACTTGCCAAATGTATTTTCCATCAGTTCATATCCGGAAGCGTCAATAAGTGCATTGGCCTGTTCAAGCGCCTTGTCAAAATCTCCGGCTGCCATGTAATACTTAATAAGCAGCATCCGGCAGGCTCCTTTGTTTTCTTTACCATAGTCAACCTGATCTGGGATATGCCCTACGGCATATTCCAGATCTTTAATCATTTGCTCGATAACCACTTCCATCTTTGTGGAACGAAAGTCGAGCTTCGGAGTCGTGACTTCTTTCGACAGGAAGGGGATATCACCAAACTGGAAAATCAGATGATAGTAACGCCAGGCACGCTGGAAATAAGCACTGGATAGCATCTGTTCTTTGGTGGTCTGGTCCAAATCCAACTCGGAAATGCGCGAAATCACCACATTGGCAAAGCTGATACCTTGTGTACCCATATTCCAGAACCAATTAATCATATTCGTACCGAACCAATTGTTCTCAGAAATAGGAGTCACATTCGAAAGGATGTCCTGGCACCCGCTAAAGTCGGATACAGCCGTTACAGCCACATCCGAGAATATCATTTCCGTAGCCAATGCAGGCCCGTTATCCTCCATATAATAATAACGCATCTGTCTGTGGCAGGTAGTGAGCGCAGCTTCCAACCCTTCTTTGGTGGATAACGTCACACTGGGTTCATAAAATGACAATGGTTCCGGCTTCAGCCAACTGTCCGAACATCCCGTTAATGCTAATGAAGATAACCCGAAGGTCAGATATATCGCTTTTATTAGATTTGTTTTCATGATAGTTATTTAATTAAAATGTTATACTTGCACCGAAAGTAAATGTTCTGGGGAGAAGTCCCTTTGTTTCCGGGTCCCAATAATCCCACTCTTTGTCAAAGGCCCAGACAGCCACATTCCTGACAGTTCCGTATATACTGATCTCTTTAGCCATCAGTTTCCGTGCAAACTGTTGGGGCACCCTGTAAGAAACAGAAATATTCTCCAGGCGGATAAAGCCTTTGTTTATCACCTTCTTGGGGTTGATATTCGAAGGACGTGTCGACTTCAGACGGGCATACGAATTTGATTTGTTCTCAGGAGTCCAGTATTCGCGCTTATAGGTATTCGAATAATCACCCAGATTATCAAAGAAGTTCAGATATTCCGTTGTACTTTGCTTATGTCCCATCTGAGAATAAAGATTGAGAGAAATATCCCAATTCCGAAACAAAGTAAATTCATTTCTGAACGACCATCTGAACTTAGGTGTTTCCTGACCTAAGAAGACCTTATCCTCCTGGGTAATCTTATAATCTCCATTCACATCCCTGACTTTTGCATCACCCGGTTGCTGCCCGTACTTTGCGGCTTCTTCCGCTTCATCTTCCTGCCAGATGCCGATGAATTCATGATCCCAGATGGCCGAAATATCTTTCCCTACAAACCAGCCCCTGTTCACATCGTCCACTTCTTTACTTCCTACCACTTCTCCGGCCTCGTTCAATACATCTTCGTAACGGTAATACAAATGCTTAATCGTATTCTTGTTGTGTGAAAGCCCGAATGTAGAAGACCAGGTAAAGTTCTTATTGCGGATATTAACCGTATTCAATGAGAATTCAAACCCTTCATTATTAACCTGTCCCAGATTGGTTACGATATCCGTATAACCTGTAAAGCCCGGCAAGCTTCTGTCTACCAACAAGTCCGTTGTAGGCATATGGTACCATTCAATGCTACCATTGATACGGTCATTCAGGAAACCGAAATCCAGACCGACATTCCAGGATGTGGTAGTTTCCCATTTCAAATCCGTATTGGACATTCTTTCAATCTGCAATGAAGACACTTCATACAGACTCCCTTGTGGAGTAACATAAGTATATTTGCCGGCCGTACCTCCATGCAATTGGGACAAGGCTTGGTAAATACCGATATCCCGGTTTCCATTCTTACCCCAGGACAAACGCAGCTTACCGCTACTCATTGGCGCCCACTTGAAGAACTTTTCATTCGTGAAACTCCATGCCACGGCTATGGCGGGAAATGTAGCCCAGGGATTGGAAGCACCGAAAGCAGAGAAACCGTCGCGACGAACAGATGCGGTCAGCATATAGCGGTTGTCATAAGAGTAGAATAAACGGGCCATCAATGCGGCACCCGTATGTTTCGTATCATTGGCACTGATTTCTTTGTTGCCCGCAGTCTTCATGTTATGCCATTCCAGTACATCCGAAGGGGTAAAGTCGGAAGCTACCATTGACTCTTCCCATACTTCATATTTCTCGGCACTCTGGAGCAAGGTCAAGTCTATATTATGTTTCTTGGCGAAAGTATAGTTCCACTTCACCATATTGTCCAGTGTCCAATCTACGGAACGGGCCGTCGATCTGCCTGCAACTCCGTTGTCTTTGTCAAAGACGCTTTGCGAACTGTTCCAGTATCTTGAATGGTTCCAACTATACCGGGGTGCAAAGTTGAACTGATATGAAATGTTGAAAGGCAGTTTTAATTTAGCATAGAAATTCGCCGTCACATTCTGGGTACCTGCATCTTTGGATGACATGGAGTTATTGTAAAGGCTGTTCACACCCGTTACCTGATTCTTTTCTCCCATAGGCCAGGGATTCAGCGTGCCGTCGCTATAATATGGAGTAGAGTAAGGAGAATTAGCGATCTGTCCTTCCCAACTCACCGTCTGGAAACCTTCTTCCCGACTCTGCAAATTCAGATTGACACCTGCCTCCATGAAGTTACCTATCTTTCCATCCAGTCGCAAATTGGTACGATAATTCTTAAACCGGTCTCCTACCACCAATCCTTCGCTGTCCAGATAACCTAAAGACCAGTAATAATTCAGGTTGGACGTCTTACCGGACAGACTTACATTGTAGTCCTGTCTCAATCCGGTTTGGAAAGAGGCATCATACCAGTCGTATGTTCTACCCGCATAATAGTTTTCGCGCTCTATCTCTCCCAGACCGATGCGTTGCAACCAGATGTCTTCCATATTCGTGGAACCCTGTCCTATGGCATCATAGTTACGCCATTGCGCTTCGGTAAGGTTATACTTATTCAGGTTTTCGGCCGTGGGCTTAACGTAATAGCCTTGATTCCCGAACCCGTTGCTGCTTGCCGCATAATCTGCACGATATTGCAAATACTCATCCGCACTATACACCTCCCGGTTAGCCCCCATGGTCACAAAACCCACGCTTGCATCGAACCGAATAGTCGGTTTCTCCTCCGTTCCTTTCTTGGTAGTAACAAGTACTACGCCGTTAGCCGACTTTGCTCCGTAAACGGCTGCCGATGATGCGTCTTTCAAGACGTCTACAGACTCTATATCCACCGGATTTATTTCAGAAAGATCACCCTGAAAGATCATACCGTTCAGAACAATCAATGGCCCGGTTCCACCTTTCAGAGAGCGACGTCCACGCACTAACATATTACCACCGCCTTTGGCATCGTTGGACAGATCCACGTTCAGTCCCGGTGCCGCGCTACGCAATAAATCCTGCATGGTAGCCGGTTTCTCTTTCGCCATCTTTTCAGCCTGCACATGGGTAATGGCACCTGTCAGGTCTTTCTTCTTCATACTGCCATAGCCGATTACAACGACTTCGTCCAGTAAATTGGCATCTTCACGCAGAACCACACGCAACAGTTTCAGATCCTTCAGCTTCACTTCCTGTGAAACATATCCTATATAGCTAAACTGAAGTACATTGCCCACATTGGCAACCAGCGTAAACTTACCTTCAAGGTCTGTCACACTGCCTTGGCTACCACCTTTCACCAGAACGGTAACCCCGATCAAAGGTTCTCCCGATTCATCGGTAACCACACCCGTTACGCCGGCCTGACGTACATCAGCCACTGCCTGTCTGGTCAGAATGATATGGTTTCCCTCCATCTTATAGCGGATAGGAGAGTTTGCCAGCAATGTATTCAGTACTTCCGATACCTTTGCATTATCCGCCCGGATACTTTTGCGCGCCTCTACGTTTACATCTTCTTTATAGATGAACAGATAATCCGTCTGAGACTCTATTTCATTCAGTATAGATTCAAGTTGTACATTGGTTCGATTGATTGTCACCCGTGCATTTTGTGAGTGACTATTCTTCGCCATCAGGCTAAAAGCACAGAAGAACAAAAAGAATATTGATATTCTCATAATTCTAAATAATAATGTTAATTGCGGATTTTTAGGGCAATAAATATCCGACAAAGGAATGTTTTTCATATCTTTGTAAATGAGTTATTAATACGATTTATAAATTGAATTGTGTTAATCAGGGCCGGTGGATGGGGCAAACATCCATCGGCTTTCTTGTTTTCCATCAGTATTGTTCCATAGGCTAATCTTTTGTTTTAATCCGGTTAATACTACGATTTACTTTATATAAATGACGTCATTATCTTTATCTCTCCGGTAAGTAAAGGCTACATCCTTCTGCAAAACACGCAATGCATAGTCCAGCCCGTCGGATATACGGAACTTGCCGGTCAGCGCCACGCCTTCTATGCTCTTCTTATCCAACTGAATCTTCAGATCATAATATCTTTCCAGATCTTCCATGATCCGGGCAAAGGGTTTATTCTTGAAGCAATACAAACCTTCTTTCCAGCGGTACACATTATAATCATCAATCTTGCTCACCACCAGTTTGCCATCCTTCAGAGTCGTTTTATACTGGGGAAGAAGCACTACGGCAAGCTTTTCATTAGCAGGAGACTTCACCCTCACCTTTCCCTGCATCAGAGAAGCCTCAAAAGTGCGCCCTGCCGAATAGGCCTCCACATTGAACTTTGTGCCCAGTACTTCCACATCCATTGCATGCGTCCGCACCACGAAAGGGGATTTCTCATTGTGTGCCACCTCAAAATAAGCCTCTCCGTCCAGTATCACTTCGCGTTTGCCTTTCATGAACGAGACAGGATATTTCATCGTCGTTCCGGCGTTCAGCCAAACGTTTGAACCATCGGGTAAATCGAGGTTCACACGCTGGCCGGCCGGCACGGTAATAGTTTGCATGGCTACATTCATATCCTCCTTATCTTCTCCTATTGAAAACAATGCAGCCGTTATGCCTACCGTTATCGCGACAACAGAAGCTATCTTCAGAAACTCTCTGACGAAATGGTTTCTTTTCTTTCTGAGTGTAGTTTGGCCGTCAGATGATTCGAAGCGCCCCGAAAGAATGATGGCATTGAACAGCTTGCGCTCCCGACGTAACAGCTTGCTGTTCTCCTCGGAGGCTTCCGACCATTCTTTCACCAATCTCATTTCTTCTACGGAAGCACGACCTTCGAAAAAACGATATAATAAGTCTTTATCCATACATACTTTTATTTGTGTATCTATAGTAATAGCGAACCACGGGAAATATTCCCTAGTAGAAAAACAAACTTTTTTCAGTTGAGGTAGAAAAAGAGTAAAGAGACGGGCAGGTAATCTTTCAGGGCCAAGCGTAACTCCCTGGTAGACTTGGAGATATGAAACTCTACGCCTTTGGTTGTCATTTCCAGTAAAGCTGCGATTTCTTTATGAGACTTATTCTCATAACGGCTCATCCTAAAAATACGCCTGGTTTGTTCGGGCAAGCTATCCAGAGTCTTATCAACAATCTCCTGTATCTCTGCCGTAAAGACCTCATAAGGTTCAAAGTCCTCCAATGTAACGATTCTACCGGACAGCTCCCAAGCATAGATTTGGGAGATTTCATCCGAAACGTCCTGCCGGATTTGCTGATGCCGCAGATGGTCAATGCATTTATGTTTGATAGTGGTCAGTACATAAGCCGGAATATTGGTATCGGCAGGCAGGCGGTCTTTATTTTCCCAGTAATACATCATGGACTCAATGACAAAGTCTTCGGCAACGGCTTCATCGTGCACATAGGTACAGGCAAAGTGAACGAAGCGCTGCTGATAGTCAATAAAGAACTTATTAAAAAAATTCAGATCTATTGTCATTGACCGTCAAGTATATTAAATTAAAAAAGGTATGGTAATGCAAATATAAGCCTTTTCATTCATAACCGGACAAAGCCGGGCTTAAAAAACAAAGCCTGTCCAGGAGATGAACCGTCTGGAATACGAAGTTACATTGTGACATTTTGCATTCCTAAGCCATCGAGAATCATTTCTTTAGCCCCGAAGCACAGGTACATCGGAAATATACAAAAGAAAATTCGCATCTGCTTAACTAATAGAATGATATAAAAATACGGACAATCCTGTTATGTTGAAAGTAGGTCCGTTTTGCCCGGAATAGATGCTCCGTTTCAGAAGAATAAATGTTCCGTTCAACAAGAATGCATGTTCCGCTCGTCCGGAATGCTTGTTATACTCAACAAGAATACTTGTTCCGTTCATCCGGAATACCTGTATGATCTGTTCAAAACCTATACTCATTGCATAAAGCTTGTATAAGGATAAGAAATCATGCAAATCTGCCGCATGTATATGCATTCCATTCTGCGGTACAATCCTATTTCAGGCTTTCAGCAAACGGCATAAGTCAAAAAAAAGGCGCTTTTGATGACGTATTGCATCAAAAGCGCCTCTATGCTTATCATTTCGCCTTCACTCTCAATATAGTATATGAGAATGGCGGGAAGGTATAATCGAAGCTCTTTCCAAAGCCTTTGTATTCGCTTTCCTTCGGAGAGATCTTCATTGGTTCTTCAAACGAGTTCTCATCCATGTCACTGGCTGCGGACAGAGAAATCACTTTACCGGTCTTCTCCACGCTATCCACTCCATCCAGTTTGATCCGTAACGGATAGGACTGAGCCTCTGAGTTCACTACTTTCACGATCACCTCACCGGTTGCCTCATCATAACCGGAAGAGAAGAACTGAAGCGGAGTCGTCTCCGGGGCATGGGCCAATATCAGTTTGCCATCCATGAAGAGTTCGCTCTTCTGAGGAGTAACCACCAGTTTCGCGTCGTACCATTTATCGGTTTCGAGACTGTGAGATACCCGGTCGCCTGCCACACCGGAAGTGCGTCCACCTATAACTCCTTCTACAGCCGTCGTACCATTGTTCCATCCGGCAACGTTATATACAAAGCCTTTGTTACTGTCCTCCGACAAGCCGAAATAGAGGAAGAAACCTTCGTTACCGCCTTCTTTGCGAACCTTGAACTCCAGTGTAAACTGGTTGCCATTGAAGCCATCAACAATGTATTTCGCCGGTTCTCTCAGAGATGTTTGCTTCAACAGACCGTTATCCAGACTCCATTCGCCTTCTTTCTTCACCGCCTTGTTAAGATCAAGATCAATAGGCGCTCCATCTGCTCCGGTCAGTTTCACATCCTTGAATTCAACTTGTGTATGCCAGGAGCCGAAGCCGAAACGTCCTTCATTATAATCGGCTATCCGTGGAGTGCTCATAGTCATATTACTCTTCACATTGTACGTCGGACGGTTTTCAGCCGCCATCTGTTGTACATAGTAAGAACTGCGTCCAAGTACCTGGTCCGTATCCAGCCAAATGAGGTTGACAGCCCACGAACGGTCGTTCCGGTTCTCCAGAAGCGGGGCATACGAAGTCATCTTCACCAGATCACCGTTGCGCTCCATACCGGAGATAAAGGCGGCTTCCGAGAGGGCGGCACGCATGTTTCCACCGCCTACATTGGCGTTACAAGCATATTCGCCTACATAGACATCGTATTTTCCACGCGGATGGTTATCAAAGATAGTCGTGTTCTGGAAGAAGAATTCCGGATTCCACGTACC
>NZ_EQ973490.1:1398130-1425438 GCF_000158035.1 Bacteroides cellulosilyticus DSM 14838 | reverse complement strand
GTGCGGGTCAATCATATCCGTTTTGGCAATCTTACCCGTTCCACCCAAACCGTGATTGGAAATCAGGATCAACTCGGGATATTTCGCTTTGATAGCTGTATAGAAGATATCGAAACGCTTGTCATACTCATCGCCCCAGTTCTCATTACCAATCTCTACGTATTGCAACGGGAAAGGTTCGGGATGGCCCTGTTCGGCACGCTTGGCACCCCATTCGGTAGTCACGTCACCGATGGCGTACTCTATGGCATCCATGCAATCGTCCAGATAGTAAGCTATCTTACTCTCCGGTGAAGCGTCTCCCATGCGATACTGGCAACCCAGGCCGACGTTGCAGACGAACATTGCCTTTGCATCGATATCTTCGCAGAACTGCAACATTTCGTGATAACCGAAACCATACGAGCAACGGTAGCCCCAGGTACTGTATTCTCCCGACCGTGCAGCAGGATCGCCCAGAGACTTCTTCCATTCGAAACGGTTCTCCAACGAGATACCTTCTACCACACAGCCACCGGGCCAGCGTACAAAGGCGGGGTGCAATCCCTCCAAGATTTCAGCTACATCTTTCCGCAGTCCATTCGGACGGTCGTGGAAAGTTTTTTCGGGGAAGAGAGAAACATAATCTACATAGACTGTACCCGGAGCATCAAATTCCAAAGCAAGCTTTCCTTTGGCAGAAGTTGCCGTAGGTTGCATTGCCAGGCTCAGGTCGTTCCATTGTCCGGCAGCAGTTATATCAACAGGAGCGGAAGCCAGCACTTCGCCTTGCTCGGACAGCAACAGGGCAGTCACTTTTCCCTTGTAATCGGAAGCAGGGCGGATAATGGTACGCAACTGATAAGAGTTGTCTTTCACCAGATTCACCCCCCAGTATCCTTCGTTTATCAAGCGAACAGGAGTTGAAGCATTTTTAATGGTTACCTTCAGATTGTTCGGAGCCGTGGAGAACTTGGGTTGTTCCTTGGTCAGTTTCATTTCCGCAGCATCCTTTGTGCTCAGAGTCCAGCCCGGCACCGGTTCGGTAGTCCAGCGAAAACTTCCTTCTCTCACTTCACCCGAAATGTGATTGCACACTTTCTTCGGATGCAGCACATCGCCCTCGGCATAGTAACCTTCGGGCATTTCCAGTTCCTCGAAACTACGGTTCTTCACCAGTTCGGCATACAAGCCGCCGTCGCCCGCATGGTTAATCTCTTCGAAGAAGATGCCATACATGGATGACGCTACTTCAGCACCTTTCTCTTGTAGGTTGATTACAAGTTCTTCCTTCGGCGCAGCGTCCTTGCAGGAACTCAACAAAAGGGCAACTGCGGCGAAGGGTAAAAAAATCTTTTTCATAAGCCTGTTTATTTATCGGTATTAGATATATATATAATGTTCCACATGCAAAAATAAACTATATCTTCCAAGAACAGGGTATATAAAAGCATCAAATAGGTGGACTTTTCAGTTCATAATCGCAATTCTCAGCTAATTTCGGGACTGATAACTAAAGTTTTATTACGCATCAGTTTCCGGAAACAAATGTTGTCACCGAACGGGCAGGGATCACCGCTACCTTTTTATTCTTCAACTTTCCAACAGGCAAAAGGTCTTCTCCGGCTACATCCGACGTACGGTAACCTTGCCATGACTTCACCTTCGGATCGTTTACATCGACAGTGAACTCCTGTTCCCGGTCGGCATAGTTGATGACGACCATCGCCCACTGTCCGTCGATATTCCGATAGGCAGAACACATCAATCCCTGCTGATCGGTATCGCCATCCCGGATAGCTTTTCCTTCTTTATCAGTAGTTTCAACAGACATACGTACAGCACCCGGACGTATGAAGCGGCTGTAGTTCCCCAATATCCACATCAGTTTGGAGTCTTCCACCCTGCCGTCTTGTAAATCGGGGTCTGTATACTCACGGATCAGTCCGTCTTTGTAATCACCGCCAATGGCACGCCACCATTGCCAGCTGCGAGCGCCTGCATAAACAATGTCGTGGTGAATGATACGCGCTACATAAAGTGCGGTCTTCATGGTTCGGTCAAATCCATGTCCACCGCCGATTTCCTCGTCATTACCCATAATGCAGGTTTCGGACTGCCAGAAGTCCACACCGTATGTATCCAACGTATTCCGCAAGCGGAGGCGATAATCACGCAACATGTTCAGCGGGGTAGTAGTCCAGTAGCTATGTCCTGAAATAAGAGGGAGCACATTCGGGGTATCGCCCAGATAAGTATCCACACTATCGGGGCAGAAGAAAGATTGTATCTCATATCCGCGTTCATGGTCAGTCATATGGGTAGCGAACATACAGCGGTAATCTGATGCTTCACAAATGGTGATTCCCGTATGGATACCTTCCTTTACGAACTCTTTACTGATAAGACGTACGGCCCGGGCTATCTCTTTCTTTGTAGCCGGAGTACCTTCCTGCTTGGGACCGATCCAGTTCCAGTGTCCATCCGGTTCATTGAAGGGAGAAAGATAATCGAACTTGATGCCATCTTTCTTCTCAACTCCCTTTATCACGTTTGCCAGGAAGCGGGCAAAGTCTTCATAGTGTCCATCCTTCAGATTCAGTGTACCATCGCGTCCGGTATTAGTGGCAAGTCCGTTTTGAGTGAAATAAACGGGAGGGGAATTCAGGAAAGCGAGGAATTTATTGACTCCGCGTTCCTTCGCCAACCGAAGGAAGTTACGTTGACCTTCCTGTTTATCCCAGTTATAACTCCCGTCCGGCTGCAAGAAACATTCGGTACGCATCCAAGGAGAACCAATCTGGCTGGCGTCGCCCTGCTCCGTACTCCCTGCACCCAGATTGAACCGCCACAGGGAAAGACCGATACCTTTGGGCTTCCCGTTCGCGTCGTTTTCAGTACTGAATAACCAGTCGGCTATCTGTTTTTGTTTCTCTTCGGGCCATTTTCCCAAAACATGCATACTCCAGGCATCCGAAGCACCGAAATGTTCCATCACCTGCAAGAGTTGTCCGGTAACAATCCTGTAATTTATGTCCGCACGCTGTGCACACGAAGCACATACTACTGTAAAGACCAGTAATAACACTTTGTATCTCATCCTTTTCTATTTTACTAAATAAAAAAGAGATAGTTCGTCTTTCTCTCTTTCGAGGGAAAAGAGTCCCTATCTCTCTTTCACTATTGTTACAAATCAGTTATTGCAATCTGCTTATTCCAAAGCATAAGCATATATTTCGGACAAAGAAGCATTGGTACCTCTATAACTCTCTTCGATGGATACCTTGAAGTAACGTCCCTTCGTCGGAGTAACGCCGAACACCTGTCTATCAAGTATTTTCTCCATAGAGAATCGTCCTACTTCTGTCCAGTTCTCCTTGTCAGAGCTTACATAGAACTTACCAGACTTGGTATCCGTATAGCTTTCATTCTGCCTTTGCATCAAAGCAAACTGGGTGAAAGTATGTTCTGTTTTTGTATCTACGATTATTTCAAACGGGAAGCTAACCCAGTTTCCTGTCTGCCATGTTGAGTGCCAGTAAGTCGCAAGATTATCATCCAATGCACATCCGGCTTTGCCGCTTGCACCTTCACCTGTCAGTTCTTCGGTATTGGCTTCTGCCGTCCAGTCTGCGCGATCCAGTTTATGTCCCATCACACGGAAAGCCAACGGAGATACCACCTTCGCCGCAGAAATCTCAAATTGAGAAACTTCTGCAATCTTAACGGGCAGCATATAATCACCCGGTACCAGTTGGTCACCATTTATCGTGACTTCCAGTTCCATATTCGTAGTGCCATTGGGAAGGGTTACCATCTCCGGAACAGTATAAGTTCCTTCAGGCAGAACCTTGAAGTTAGTTCCATTGTCTGCATTGTACTCGGCAATATATTCCTTATCAACTACAAATTTACACTCCAAATCCCATTTATTATCTGTATCAAGACCGAATTTTACTTTCTCCGTAAATGTAGAGACAGAACCATAATCCAACAGTTTCACTTCTACATCCGAATTGGCAAAGCCAATGGCAGGCGTAATCACTCCTGTCAGTTTCAGGAACAATTCATTCTTTTCGGCATTGATGGAGTCTGTTTCACTGGTAACCTGTAAAGGTAATACCCATACGGCTTCCGGATCAGTTTCCATGAATGCTTTTACACTCTGAGGTTTCAGGAAGATATTTACCAGTTTATACCGGTCGGCAGATGAAAAGTCCAACGTGGTTGCATCCAGCGAATAACAGTTCTCACCTATCAGCTTATAGTTCGTTCCTTCCGGTTCGCTATATTCCTCGTCAAGTTCCGCTTGTGTCAGCACACTGACTTTGACACTGGCAGTCAGACTGGGATCACTCCCGGACTTAACTACGGAAAGAGTATACTTATTATCTTCATCCGTATCATACAACGTAAGATCCTGCTTACCGCTATTATTCACATACAGTATTTTATGGTACTCTTCCGGTACCAGTTGGTCCAAATCATATTTTGATTCGCTGCAGGCACCCAGTAGCACCAGGCCGCCCATCAACAATATTGTTCTTATTTTCATAAAGCTTTGTTATTAGAGATTGATTAATATCCGGGGGCCTGTACTAACTGAGGGTTACTGTAAAGCTCATCCATGTCACTTCTTGACCAAACGGGCATCAGATACAGTTTGTCATCCCACTTGAACGGTTGGTTAACCAAGGTAGGTTTGTTGAATTCCTCAAAACTCGGATTCACACGAAGACCATCCAGACCGTAGCGCATACCGGCTTTCAACATCTGAGGAGCAATTGCCCAACGACGCAGGTCATAGTAGCGGTGTCCCTCTTCAAAGAGTTCAACGAACCGTTCGTTGCGCACCCAATCAGTCAGAGTCATGCTGCCTGTTACATCACTTCCAGTCAGTTCGGAAATACCGGCACGACGACGAATCTCATTCAGATTAGCAAGGGCTTCACCTTCATTATCCAACGCTGCATAGCACTCTGCCAGATTCAGGTAAAGTTCGGCCATACGAATCAACGGACGACGGGGAGCTGTGTGCTGACGGGTACCATCGGCGCCAAAATAGATGTTGGGATCGATGAACTTTTTCGACAGATAACCGCTTCCAGCACAGTTACGGGTATTACTTGTGTTATATCCGTTTGTATTGGTATTTTTCAGGTTAATCCACAACGGATTGCCATTATTAATCTTCGAGCTGTATTGAGTGCCGTCAAATACAATCCATGCATAGAAACGGGCTTCACGCTTAGCGTGCATCTTGATAATGTCATTCTTCACATCTTCACCGTCCAGATTATTGGTTGCCAGAGCAGGGCTTTGAGCGCCTTCATAGAAACGGGTATACCATTCTTCCTCAGGATAGAAATTGGGGTCCTGTGCCGGCAACTTACCGTTCTCAGTATAGAAATGCTGTACAGAATACAACGTCGGTGCCATAGCTGCCCAACCTCCTACATAAACTCCATTACTTCTCTTCACCACTTTGTTTGGCAAACGACAGTCCGTACCTTCTCCACCATTCTGGGCATCCAGTTCAATACGTTGTGCCCAAATCAGCTCCTTGTTATTATCGCCTTCGTTGGCAGTAACCATATATTGGAACATACGTACACGTTCTTTAAACTCACGGTTTTCCTCAGTGTCTTCTTCACGTCCCGGGATGAAAGGAAGAGCTATTCCGTCACGGTCAGCTTTCTTGTTTGCCGTTTCAATGTCAAAGAGTTGATAACCGGCTTCCTTGGCAGCAGTCAAGGCTTCCTGACAAGCAGTAAGGGCACGTGTCCATTTCTCGCGGTCGTAGCTGGAACTTACCAGTTCGTTACCATAACCGTCTGTCTCATAATTCTTATTCTTCCATTCCGGATTGGGGAACGAACCGTTCCACAACGGAGAAGCGGCATACAATAATATACGGGCTTTCAAAGCCTTAGCCATAGTAGAAGTAGCACGGCCCAATTCATTGTTAGGACGTGTTGCAGGAAGCGCACGGGCTGCATCATCCAGCTTGCCCACGATAAAATTCACACAGTAGTCGAAGTGTGAGCGTCCGGGAAGGTCTGAACTAGTAACATTCGGGTCCACTTTCTCAGGAATAATAGGACAGGGACCGAAAGCCTGAAGCACACGGAAATGATAATAAGCCTCCAGGAAATAACATTCACCTTTGTACTCTTCCTTATCTTCTGCCGTAACTCCCACCGGTTGCAAGTCATCAATCAGGCTCAGGAAATGGTGTACATACCCCAACCAGTTATAACTGGGAATCCAGATATTCATATCATCACCTCCCCAACTGTTGGAATATGCCGGAGAAATAGTTCCCCACGCCACTTGTTGCTGCCAGTTGGAGTAAGCATAAGGCTGAATAATCTCATCAGCTGACTGCTCAAAAGCATGATAATGATAAGGAGTAGAACGCGGAGTACCGCCATAGCAAGTATACAAGAAAGACAATGTAGCTTCTTCATCTTTCATGGTGTCTTTAAAATCAGCCTGTGCAGGCGGAATGACATCCAGATAATTGCATGATACCAGGCAACAGGAAGCTATCAATACCTGCGCCATTCGGGATATTTTATATGTTAGTTTCATACTTCAATAATGTATTAGATTGTTTCTTAGAATGTAAATTGAACGCCCAGATTGAACGTGCGTGACAACGGATAAGCATTCCATGCCAGTTCAGGATCCCACAATTTGAAGGGGCTGAATACCGCCAGATTATCGCCACTGAGATAGATACGGCAATAAGGCAAGCGATAGCCGATTTCCAACGTCTTGAAGCGGAGGAAGTTTCCATTGCGCAGCCAGAATGTACTGGGCTGAACGTTATTGGTTACATCGGCTTTGGTCAAGCCCAAACGGGGATATGCCGCATTCGGATTCGGATTGTCTACTGACCAATGGTCGTCTGCAATCCACTGCATCAGGTTTCGGGCCAATGTTTCAGCCTCTTCACCATCTCCACCGCCAGAAAGGAAAGGAGCGATTCCACTGTTGATCATTATCTTACGTTTAGCCGAACCGTTGAAGAATACACCTAAATCAAAGTTCTTATAGACAATATTCAAACCGAAGCCATACTGAATACGGGGATGCCAGTCATAAGATGAAATCATCACCTGGTCTTCAGTAGTAATCTGTCCGTCACCGTTTATATCACGATACTTGATATCACCCGGCATGATGTTGGCACCCAGTTGTGATTGGTCCGGTGAGTTGGCAATTTCTTCTTCGCTTGCGAACAATCCCTCGGCAATATAACCTTTAACAGTATTCAATGGTTTGCCGGTATTGGTTTGCCAAACATACGGATAACTGGGTTCATCCACATATTTATATTCATTCTGGTTGTAGGTAAAGTTACCGCGAAGGTCTAACGTCAGGTCTTTTCCAAACTGTTTCGTCCAGTTCAAGCTTAACTCGAAACCTTGGTTTTCTACTTCACCAATATTACTCCAGGGTTTTGATCCCCAATATCCCAACATCGAAGGCCAGGAAGCACGTGACATCAGGATGCGCTCGCGTTTGTCATGGAAATAATCAAATGTAATATTCAGTTGGTTAAACAACATCATGTCGAAACCGATATCGAACTTCTTCACATGTTCCCAACCTGCGTCCTGCACCGCTAATACATAGAATCCGGGACCTTGTTTACTGATCTCACTCGTAGGAAGTCCGGTCCAAAACTTATGTGCTGAACCAATACCGATATTATTCTGATAGAGGAAATGTGGAGCTCCACTGGCAAAGGCATCACTACCTACCAAACCGTAAGAGCCTCTGATCTTAAAGTGATTGATATACTTGCTTATCGGCTCCCAGAACTTTTCAGAACTTGCTACCCAACCTGCTGACACAGCCGGAAAGAACTCAAAACGCTGACCGGCAGCCAAGCGTTCGGAACCATTATAACCGAAGTTGAATTCAACCAGATATTTACTGGCGTAATCGTAAGTCACACGTCCGGAGTAACCTTGATTACGGTTCGGCAATACATCGCTACGATATTCACGCATCATATACATTGCCATTGCTGTCAGGTTGTGATCACCGAAACTACGTTTCCAGTCCAGACGGGCATCGAAGTAGAAAGTCTGGTCCGAATTACGACTAATGCCGGATTGGCTCAGGAACTGATCTCCGGTCTGCAACAACTGATAATCATATTCGCCGGTTTCAGGATTATAGGAACCATCTTTCACCTTATATATATTAGACTTTATACTACGGGTATATGAAGTTTCCGACCAGTTTTTAAAATTCACCAGTGCTTTCAGGCTCAATCCTTTGGTAATAACACTCAAGTCCTGATTCAAAGCCAATGAAGTATTCAGGGTATTGAAGTTTACTTCCTTGAAAGAACTCATCATATATTCATACGGATTGGTTCCCAAAACGCCCGGTTTAATCTCTGCACCGCCAAAGCGAATGAAACCGTCGTCCCCATCCTGCTGTGGAAAATAAGCGGGGAATTCCACCGGATTGGTACGCATAACCCTCTTGTACAAGTCATTGCCTATATTATAGTTAGGACCTTGCATATTACCGATCTGTGCCATCATGCGCAAATCAATGGTAGTGGTATTGGTCAGTTTATAGGAGATGTTATTCTGAAAATTATATTGCCACTGGTTAATATTGGGATTATAGAAGTAGTCCGGTGCATCGAGGAGACCTGTATCATGGTTAGCCTGAAGGCTCATATAGTAAGTTACACGCGAACCACCACCCGATACATTCACATTGGCACGTTGGTTATAATTGCCCGAACGGAATATCTGGTCAAACCAGTCCACATCGGGATATACATAAGGATTAGTACCCAATTCTGTATTCAGGATCTGGTCTTCACTATACTTAGGAGAAGTGATCGGGGTCAAACTTCTGGCCTGTTCCGCTTCATTGTAAGCCCGCATATAGGTAGCACCATCAGCAAATTTCGGTACATTTATCGGACGGAAGTAAGAAGCTTCCAATGAAACATTGATAGTAGCTTTCGTATTCTCCTGCCCCTTCTTGGTGGTTACCAGCATTACACCGTTTGCACCGCGGTTACCGTAGATAGCAGTTGCCGAAGCGTCTTTCAATAAAGAAAAGCTTTCGATGGATTCTGCCGGGATACGGTTCAGGTCGGCAGATGAAATTTCGATGCCATCCAACAAAATCAACGGAGTAGCCACACCACCGAACGTATTGATACCGCGGATATAAAATTCGGAAGTAGAACCCGGTTCACCACTGTTCACCATGGATACCACACCGGCAAGTTTTCCGGCAAGTGAACTGGTCAATGAAGAGGAAGGTGCTTTTAATGTAGCTCCCTTCACTGTAGCAATGGCACCTGTCACAGATACTTTCTTCTGTGTACCCTGACCTACAATCACTACTTCATCCAACATTTCATTGTCCGATGCAAGCTTCACGGTCATTACACCCAAGTCACCTACCATCAGTGTCTGTGTTTTGTAGCCGATATAAGAGAATATCAGCTCTGTTTTGCTGGTTACAGAAATCTGGAACTTACCATCAATGTCGGTAATGGTACCTCCATCTTCACCTTGCACTTTCACATTTACACCAATCAAAGTCTCTCCGGTAGAGGAGTCAACTACAGTTCCTACCAAAGTACGTTTCTGCGGTGTTGTACTTTGAGTCGTTATTTGCACTGAAGAATTATCCGATTCCGCAAAGGCAGAAGAGGGATAATTGCAAATAAAACCAGTGCAAACGAGCAGGCCGGCAAGGACTCTCCGATTGTTTCTTACTAATACTGATTTCATCATCTTACTAGATTAAAGTTAAAAAATTAAGTTAGCTTCTTTTATTATCTTTTCTGATATTTATCTTGTTTTATAGCACCTGTATATAATAATATCTGCGTCAGAAAAAATCGCATAAACCCTGCAAAGATAACATACAAGAAAATGTATACCTAAGTACTTATGCAGGTTTATGCCAGTTTCTTCGCAAAACTTATCTTACTATCGCTTTTTAGTAGGTTGTTATTACTATGGAAGCATCTTCCAACCCTTTTGCAGAAACTTTCACCTGTATGTCGCCTTTTTCTCCATCAGGCTGAACAATGGCAATAGCCTTTCCCCGGAATGTATTGGGAGTAAGTGAACGAAAACTTTCCATATCGGCATAGGCTGCATTTCCACCTGCTATGACAGTTCCTTTGCCCATACATTCGATTTTGACAGGCAGAGAAGTTTCGGGAACTACGTTTCCATTTTTATCCACCAGCTCAATCTTGACGTAGGAAAGATCGTTCTTGCAAGCCTTTATTTTACTGCGGTCGGCAATCAAACGGATAGCCGCAGGTTCTCCGGCAGTCTTTAATACGAATTCCTCCTTACCTTTTGAGTTCACCGCTTTCAAAGTTCCCGGTTCATAGGGCACATCGAAGGTAGCTGTGTAGTTCTCTTTACCCGTTTCTTTTTCTCCGATAAGCTTGTCGTTCAGATAGAGTTTCACTTTCGGAGAACGGCTGTATACGTTTACTTTCATCACTTTTCCTTCGCAACTCGTCCAATTCCAACTCACCAACTCATTGGGCCAGCCCCAACCGTTCACCACTTCTTTCTTGCCTTCGGGAACAGGAGCATGGACTGCCATAGTAATGGGACGCTCGCGCCACAACACATCACGATAATAAGATTGAGGCTTCTTGTCGCCACAAAGGTCAATATCACCGCACCAACCATTATACCAAGGCCAACCCATAAACTGCGTATCATGCTCGCCCTCTTTCAGATATAAGGCATGAGCTAATCCAGCCTCACCCAGATAGTCAATAGCGGTCCACACGAAATCACCTATTACATAAGGATGCTTTTCTACCAAGTTCCAGTTCTGGGCAGCTTCTTTCGGATAAGACTCACTACCATAGATCACGCGATCGGGATAGGCAGCATGATCGCTCTCATATTTCCACCAGATATAATTGTAGCCTGCCACATCCAGATTCTTGAAGATCCGGTAGGAATCTTTGTCCCAACTAAACTGGCGTCTGTCCCAGAAGTCATTGGAACCGATGGTTGTGAAACGGGATGTATCGTACTTGCGGACGGTATTCACCAGTCTTTTGGAAATCAAGTCTCCCTCAGGTTCATCAGCACGTTGCTCCACCTCGTTACCGATACTCCACATAATGATAGAGGGATGATTCCGGTCACGGCGGACAGACGCAGCCAAATCCCAGTCGCTCCATTCATCAAAGAACTGATGATAGTCCTGCTCGCGTTTAGCTTTCTGCCATTGGTCAAAGGTTTCATGAATCACCAGCATACCCAATCTGTCGCAAGCATCAAGGAAATACTCGGACACTTGATTGTGGGCACATCTGACGGCATTGTAGCCGTTAGCTTTCATCAGTTCCACTTTCCGTTCTTCGGCACGGTCGATGGCGGCGGCTCCCAAAAGTCCGTTATCGTGATGTACGCAACCTCCTTTCAGCTTCATCGACTTACCATTCAGCAGAAAGCCTTTCTCAGCAGAAAAAGAAAGGGTGCGGATACCAAAAGGAACAGATATCTTATCATACTCCTTTCCGTCTGAGGAAAGGGATACTTCCGCTGTATAAAGCACAGGGGTATCCACTGACCATAACTCGGGCTTTTTAAGAGAGAAAGATGTTGCCACCGGCGTTCCTTCAGAGAGTATCACGTCCTGTGAAGTAGAAAACACTTCGTTTCCGGCAGGTGAATATATTTTAATACCTATTTTACCTGATTGATTTTGCAGGCCCTCGTTATGTACAATAGTAGAGAACTGAATCACAGCTTCCTTCTTCTGAAGTTCGGAAGCGTTGACAAAAGTATCCCATTTATCCAGATAGAGTTTATTTGTCTTGATCAGCCATACATGGCGGAAGATACCCGAACCGGCATACCAGCGACTGTTACGTCCGGCGTTCACCACTTTCATGGCAATCACGTTCGGAGTACCGGGTGCATTCAGATAAGGAGTGATGTCTACACGATAAGAGGTATATCCATAAACATTATAATTAGCTTTCTTACCATTGATCCATAGCTCGGACTGATTGTATACTCCTTCAAAATAGAGAACAATACGTTTATCGGCATCGCTTCCTGCAAGAGTGAGTTCTTTTCTGTACCAACCTTCACCACCAACGGTCTGTCCCGTATCGATGTCACCTTCGCTCATGCGAGAGAAAGGACCGGTAGTAATGCCTTGTTTTTGAAAAGACAATGGTTCAACGCTCCAGTCATGGGGAAGATCAAGAACTCTCCAATGACTATCATTATATTCCGGTTGTTCGGCATTGGCTACGATGCCTAAATGAAATTTCCAGTTACTGTCAAAAAGAGTCTTCCGGTCGGATGCATGAAGCACAGCGTCCGGCAATAATGTGAATAACATCACACAAGAAAGAAGTAATTTGCTTACTGTTCTCATAATACTAATATGATCTAAGTTTAATTATCCAAGGGCAAAGCAAGTGATATTTAATTAGAAGATAGGCACAAAAACAGGTTATCGAAGGGGCAAAATCCTTTCATGAAACGTTTTTATACCCTGATGAAAGGATTTTATACCCTACTTATTAATGCCTCACTGCAAACTTACGTGTAACTGACCGGTTGTTATCAACAAGCCTCAACAGATATAGACCGGTAGGGAGTCCGGATACATCCAGCGTAGTAACACCGGAACCAGCCGTCTCATGAGAAAGTACCGGAACTCCCTGCATATTATAAATACTGAGAGATACTCTACCCGATGACTGGGCAGGTGTATAAGTAACCTGTAGTTTCTGATCGGCAGGTAAAGGGCCGATAAACAATTCATCATCGGAAATCTGCGGAGTAATGATACCTACCGATCCCCCCTGGGCTACTTTCTTTATATCCTCTGCTGATAACTCATAATTATAAACTCTGAAATCATCGATACTTCCTTTAAACATCGGATCAGCTACAAACTGACTACGACCGATATAGTTCAGACAGGGACGGATATCCATCGGACGGATAGTAATATCCCCGGATGAAACAGCCAGTTCTCCATTCACATAAATCCGTACCTCCGCATCTCCGATAGTCAATGCCAGATGTACCCAATTGTCAATGCGTATGGGAGAGGGTAAGGCGGTTTCCAGGGCCTGTTCTTCCGCTCCGTTTTTCATTGCAAAGCGGAGTGACTGTATATTGGAACTATAAGTAAGGAACATATATTGATCTTCACCACTACCAAAGTCGAAGACACGTTGCCAGTCTGCACCACCATCCCACTTCACCCAAGTAGAAACAGTCAGATTCTGATGATTGGCAATATCCGTAGGTAATTGCAGAAATTCCGTTGAGCCGTTAAGTTGTACAGCTTTGTTTATTTTTCCATCGGTAAACATTGCTTTTTTCAAGGATGCACCATGATTCAAATTTTCCGTCTCGTCCAGTAAATCTCCATCAAAAGTATAATGTGCTACTAGGGCATGCACATCAGTAATAGTGGCAGTTACTTCCTGTGACTTCGGCGAACTGTTCAGACAATTATCATTAGCTTTCACCGTATAATAATAACTCTTACCCGCTAAGGCCTTATGATCGACAAAACTGGTTTCTTTTACATTACGCGCAATAATCTCGTAAGCTCCACCGGATGTTTCGGAACGTAGCACAGTGTATTCTGTAGCATCGGATTGCTTGTTCCACTTCAACAAAACGGATGCAGATTGCCCTTCCGTCGTCAGTCCGGTTGGAGTAGCTAAAGATTTAATTTCAATTTTAGAAGCCGGAGCAGGTATCAGACGCCATTGCAGCCGTTCATCATTACTTCCCTTTTTCGTACCTTGCTGCACATTGAAAGCTTCCTCTCCCTCTTCCAAATACAAGGCACTATGGCGACTGCGGATATAAAACCATCCATCCCCGGCATATTCCAATGCCCATTGCTGATTGCTGCCATTACTGGCACCATAGATGGCGATATTCCCGCCGTCCTCCAACGACCAATTCCAGATGTCGAATGACATCCCATTTATGGGAGACGTAATACAGAAATAGCTGAAATCTCCACCGATACGGCTGGAAACCGGACGGACATACCAACGCTGATAAGCCTTGGAAGCGTCAAACTTTCCGGTCTTCACGTTGGTGCCCTCCGTCGTGTTGCCCTGGGTTATTTCAACTGCCCGCTGAGTACTCCGGTTTATCAGCACATACTGTCCGTCTATCACCGGCTGAATATCTTCTCCCCAAGTAATATTGACCACCCGTTCGGCATTCCGCTGTTCATCGTCCTGATAAGAATTTCCTCCGGGCATCTCCAAGTAGAACTCACGCTGCGGACCATAACCATCATAGAACACATCCTTCTCTTTGGATACAAAACGATAAGTTGTCGTTTTAGCCTGACGTTCCGAAACGCCTCCAAAAGCCTGAACCTTACTGCCATCTTTAGACCGATAGACAGAAGCTGCCGTCCAATTAGGACGATGTTCAGTATATGCCAGTCGTTCTCCACCCCGGCTAATCTTGCAGAATTCACCACGGGCATACTCCGCACTTCCCCACCAGATACCGGTCTGCAACCCATACTCCAGACCCACCATCGCCTCCATCACGTTGTGCATCTCATCATTCATGGCCATTTTTCCATCCTTGCGAACCGTCTCGTAGAAAGCAGCGTAACCATTGAATTCACCGGCAAGCTGATGGGTATTTCCCTCATCAAGTTGTTCTTTGAGATAGTTATACCAAGGCAGTGCTTCATCACAATTCAGAGTATTTCCCCCACAAATCCGAATATTCTTGAAACGGGGATTCGCTCTCAATTCCACAGCAATTTTGTAGAAATCCTCCCGAGTACCTTGTCCTGTATAGGTATAATCCGGTTCATTGAATGGAGCCACTGAAATCACCTCGTATCCTGCATCCTGAAAATAACGAGTATGCAAATCCATCATCTGAGCCCAAGCCTGGGCGTTACCTTTATAAGAATCGTCAATCTTGGGGTGATCGCTATTTATAGCTAACTTGGGTTTAGGAGAGACAAAGCCCAGTAAACCAAGTCGTGTTTGTATATGTTCTTTCTGATCAGCTCCCAAATCTCCATCCACAATGGGATCGGTGGGGCGAAAAGAAACGCGCACTATATCTACCGTTTCCATAAATCCCTGGCCACGGCGGATATTTCCCTCATCTTCCCAAGCCGTATCCAATCCCCATTCCACAGGGCGGACTACTCCTTGTTCACTAAGGCGGAAAGGTACAATGCGGTCAGCAGCAGGTTGTGCCGTTATCTGGTCACTTGCGGCATTTGTCTGGGCAGACAAAGAAGAGAATCCGGTGCCTAATGCTAATACAGTAAGTAATAGTACTGATTTGTTTCTGGATGATTTTCCATGACGGATACTGAGGTTCTTCATAACTATGCTTTGATTTAAGTTTGGGTATCTGACAACAAATCAACTCATATCTTATGAAAAAGGAGGTACAGAAATCATTTATAGAAGGGGAGAGATTCTGTCATGACCCGAATTTACCCCTTGATAACAGGATTTTACCCCTGTATGTAGCATCTATATACTAAAAATTAAGGGGTGTTTTTCTGAAGATATTCACTCGGCGTCACACCGAATTCATCCTTGAAGCACCGGGTAAAGTATTTGGGGCTATTGAATCCTACAGCATACGCAACCTCGGATATAGTATGCGAGCGGTTGAACAACATCATGCAGGCACGCTTCATCTTAATATTCCGTATAAAGTCCAAAGGAGTCATTCCCGTCATCGATTTTATCTTACGGTAAAGGGTAGACTTAGACATATTCTTCTCCGCAGCCAATTGTTCCAAGTCGAATTCAGACTCTTCCAAATGCTGTTCGATGCTATCTATAATGGATTGCAGGAACTGCTTATCCGCCGAGGGATAGGCCAGACTTTCCAGATCCAGGTTCTCCTCCTTACGGAAAGCCGCCTGACGCATCTTCGAAGATCGGATAAGGTTATCCACCCGGGCAAAAAGTATCTTCAACTCAAAAGGCTTGGCTATATATCCGTCGGCGCCCGCTTCATAGCTGGCAACACGGTCCTCAATACCATTCTTAGCCGTAAGTATGATAACAGGTATATGATTGAAACGCAAATCACCTTTCATACGCGCACAAAGTTCCCAACCATTGGCATCGGGCAACATGACATCACAAATGACGACATCCACCTCATTATTCTTCAACTTATCCCAGGCCTGTTGCCCGTCTGCGGCTGTCAGTACAGTATATCGTTCCCTGAACATCTCTTTCATAACGAACAGCAATTCCGTATTGTCATCAATCAACAAGATAGCCGGTTTATCCACCTCATCAGACGAGGCATAATCTTCCATGGGCACATCATCCGTACTGGTCTGCAACACCATCGTCTCGTCAAGCAATTCATCCGGAGAGTAGCTTTCTTTGTCAATAGGCAGCTTTACAGTGAAACAGGAACCTTGTCCTAAAACACTTTCCACGGTGATAAGGCCATGATGCAAGGTTATCAAATCTTTCGTTAGCGAGAGACCGATTCCATTCGACTCGATTCCCCGGTTCTTCTTACTGTTATAGAAACGGATGAATATCTGTTCCAGTTCTTTCTCAGAGATACCAACGCCCTCATCTTCCACTTTCAACACCAATATCCGATGTTCCGCTTCATTCACTACTCGTACATCAACAGTAATACGCCTGTTCTCAGGAGTATACTTCATGGCATTGGACAGCAAATTATGCAATATCTTATCCAGCTTATCAAAATCCACATAACCATGTGCTTCCTCCGCTTCAAAACGAGTATCCAGCGTGATGTTCTTCTTCAATGCAAGCGGTTGGAAGTTTACCTGGCAGATGTTCAGGACAAACTCACGGATATCTCCTTCCGAAACGTTCAGTTTCAGTTTCCCCACATCCATCTTGCGGAAATCAAGCACTTGCTGTATCAGTCGCTTCAACTTCTCCGCATTAGCCTTGAGCATGACGGACTGTTGCCGCACAGCAGGAACCTTCTGATCCAGATAATCCGATATGCAGGATATGACGGTAAGCGGTGTCAGCAACTCATGGGAAACATTGGTGAAGTAAGTCAGCTTGGTACGCGTCAGTTCTTCCTGCAATCTCACTTCACTCTTCAGTTTAATACGACGCATATAAAGCCGGATTACCACATAAAAGCACAATCCGATGAAAATGACATAAACAAGATATGCAAACCAGGTTTCATAGAAGGCAGGCTCTTTCACAATGGTCAGCAATACTTCGCCTTCAGTCCACTTACCCCGCTCATATTCCAACTTCAAACGGAGTTTATACGTTCCCTTCGGCAGGTGGTTATAGAAGGCGGAATTTCTGTTGTTATCCGAATAGATCCAATAATGATCCACCCCCTCCAACTGATACGCTATGCGACATCCCGCATTCAGCGAATACAAAAGCGAAGAAAAGAAAATCTCAATATTCCGATCATCCGGACCAAGGAAAATCTTATGTATCGTATTCTCTCCCGAGGCTTCCGCATTGCCGAAGAAGATACTTTTGTCTTCAACTTTGACATCTGTGATATGCAAGCTCGTAGGAGCCCTGTTCACCACCGATGCATTAACGGGACGAATATGTATGAATCCACGGTGTCCGCCCACATAGAGCCCGCCCCAACCGTCCAGGCTGATAGCCTTATACCTGAAAACATCTACCATAATATTATCATCAGCAGTAGAATAGTGCTGAAAAGTCTGCGAATCAATATTATATTGAAGTACTTTCTTATTGGTGATAATCCACACACTGTTCTTATCGGAAAGTAATCCTAATACAGTACAGTCATCTATCTCATTATCCAGTGATACATTTTCAAACTTATGCATCGTTTCGTCAGACCGCAGTATTCTTCCCAAAGTAGTGTTCAGCCACAACCGTCCTTCCCGGTCAATGCAGACACTGTTCACTTCTTCCTTTTCCAGAAGAGAAGAAACACTGCCTTTTAATTCACAGGTAATCCGCCCGTCGGCACAACTCAGCCGATAGATTTTGCTCTCGTGAGACAACCCTAAAACTTCTCCCTTTACATCATTGAACAGGGAAGTCATTACCGGAACGTCACTACCCGAAACTACCAAGTCATCTTTATCAGGACGTTTCACATTTATATCCGTCCATCTGGATATCCACAGATTACCAACTTTATCCTCAAGTAACCCTGTAACTCCTCCTATATTGATGTCTTCTTCTATCTGCACCTTCATGTTCCGTTGTGTCAATCTCATGACATGAGGAGTCCGACTTGAATTAACCCAGACACCGGGTTTATGAAGAGATCTGATAATGGCATTAATCTCACCCACACCTGTACCAGCAAATGTATCCCGTGAATAATCGTACATACACAATTCGTATCTGTCCTGCCTGAACCACATAGTACTATCACTTCCCTGACAAAGATTCATAACATTGGCATCCCATCCCATCTCTTCCTTCAGTTGAGGAAGAAGGTAATTGTCTATGTTCGAATTATCGAAAAAGATAGTGTACGCCATATCATACGAAGGCAACCACAGATTACCCTCCCTGTCCTTGCATATCCGGGTGTACATCATGTGCGTATCAACCAGATGGTTGATATCCACCTTTTCCAGTGTTCCCTCATCTGTGTATTTAAATGCATGGAGCCCGGCATACGAAAGCATCCAGAGATAACCAAACGTATCATCCTGCTCTATACTGAAAAGAATGGATTCAATGCCGGTTTCTTTATTGTTCGAAGCAGCTATATTATGTTTCTTATAGTGTCCTCCTTTCTGTGCATAGGGAAAGAATTGCCATAAACCTTCCCCCCATGTACCGATCCAGTAATTACCGGAATTATCCTGATGCATAATATATGCGGTATGTCCGTTACCCAATGGCGGATAACGGAAAAAAGAATCAGTTTCGGGCTCATATCTGAATATACCTCGTGATCCCACTGCCCAAAGTTGCTTTTGCTGATCTACATAGATATTGCTAATAGCATATCCCTCCTGAATATTTCCAACTTCATACTCCTTTATAATATGCGCGGTAGAATCGCATCGGTATATCATTCCACCGGCGCTTACCCAAACATTCCCATCCTTGTCGACTGTTATAGCATCCACCACCTTATCCAGGAGCCGTACATCTGAGAAAGGAGTAATCTGACAGGTCTGCTTATTATACAGGTTCAGCCCTTTCCACGTACCAATCCATACATACAGATCATTGTCATTAATAGCAGTAATTCCATTGTCAGTCAGCAGATTCTGATTTTTATAGTCTGTACGGAATGTATTTAACTGATAGCCGTCATAGCGTGCCAGACCATTCGTGGTACCTATCCAGAAGTATCCTTCCCTATCCTGATGAATACTGAAAATCTCATTGGAAGAGAGTTGGTTGAAGAATGGAAATTGTCTGGAGAACATGTGCTGTGCGCTTACGGACAGTTCTCCAATAAACAGAAGTATAAAAAAGGACAGGTATTTCATAGCATAATAATATAGTTGCGAAAGCAAAGGTAGGAAAAAGATAGTTCCAAATGAGATATGTCCTTAGATAAAATGAATTCCTGATCTATTTTCATAAAGCAAGAACTCATTTTATCTTGAAAAGATATCACTCTTCAACAATCAACAAATCCCATGGAGCAATCGTCATCGAATCGCCTTTGCTCAATGTCCTGTTCTTCAGCAGTTCCTTTCCCTTGGATGCATAATTGTATTCCACCTCTTGAGAAGTCGGTGAATAATTAAATATATAGCGAATAGTACGACCTTTATCATTCGTTCCTTTCTTCACTATTATAGGGAATTTATATTCATCATCGGAAACAATGCCAGCCTTTTCTGCCTCTGTACGAACTATCTTCTCAAACAACTCTTGCGAAGGATATGAAGCAATATATACCAGTGATCCTTTACCATAACTATTCTCAGTTATTACGGGCCACTTCCCGAAGAAAGGATGATCAGCATAAGCCAAAGGTTGGGCTGTTTCGGGTATAATGAATTCTATAATTTCACCAATGGCCTTCTTATTATCTAGTCCGAACGGATTATCTTTCAGCTCCATCCATCCAATTGTAGAACTCTCCTGATAATAAAATCCACATGCTTTACGTAAAGGACCGGGAGCCAACATAGCTCTAACCGCAGAATGTTCATTACAGTAACCGCTCTTATACATCATGATAACCTTACCACCATTTTTCACGAAAGCATCTATCTTTTCCAACAGTTCATCGGTAGCAATATAGAGAGGAGGTATAATCAACATTTTATATTCCGAGAAATCACTCACTTTATCGCAATGAACAATATCCGTTTCTATATTCATATTATAAAGCGAAGAGTGCAACATTTCAACCGGATAATTATCTCCATGAGTATAAGGCATGAATCTTAATCCATAATACGAATCATGACTGTAAAGAATAGCTACGTCATTCTTCTTTTTAAGATTAACCAATTTACTACCTATATTCTTCAATTCTTTTGCCACGGCAGTAAACTCATGATAAATGCGGTTTGGTTCAAGATCATGTCCCAAAATTCCCTTCCAGTAGGTCTCTTGACCATAATGTATAGAGTGCCAGTGCCAATATTCTACCATGTTTGCCCCGGATGCCAGATGTGAATATACATTTTGTCTGAGCTGATTATCATAAGGCGGATATTGATACCTCGCATCCCAACCGGTGGTTTGAGCATTCGTTTCAGTTATCAGATAGTTGCCTTTAGCAACAGTCCTCATGTGGTCGCCCGAATATGATATTAACCTGCCATTCTGGCCATCTTGCACACTATGATATGGATTAATCGCAGGATACTCCATCTGACGAAAACTTTCCACCTGATCTATTTCATGAAAAGCAGGCATAAAACAATGTGTTACAAATTGATCTTTCCGTTTGTATTCATTGACAATATCTACCTGCCAATTCAGAAAATCAGCAATCCTTTTACGGCCATAACGTTCCCACTCATTTTTGTACGAGGGATTAGTAACACCATCTCTGGTATAGAACTCTTCCCAACTATGAATGTTCATACTCCAATAATTCAGGCCCCAGGCTTTGTTTAAAGAATCCAGATCATTATCAAACTTCTCTTTAATATAGCTTCTGAATCCAACAAAAAAGTCATGATTATTAGTTCCACGTGCAGTAGCTTCATTATCCACCTGATATCCGATAATGGCAGGATGATTGGCATAGTGCTCCATCATTTTGCGAATGATACGCTCACTGTAGAACAAATAGGCAGGATTCGATATATCCATATTCTGGCGGGTTCCATAATATGCCTTATTGCCTCGTTCGTAAGCAGTTAACACATCCGGATGTTTTTCTGCCATCCAGGCTGGTATAGCATAAGTGGGAGTTCCCAAAATTACTTTTATACCTGCCTGATGCATCTTATCTATTATCCGATCCATCCATGCGAATTCAAACTCGCCTTCACGAGGTTCAAACAAGCCCCACGATGATTCTCCGACACGAACAACTGAAAGTCCACAATCTTTCATCATTTGGATATCTTTATCCAATCGATCTGTCGGCATGTATTCATGATAATAAGCCGCCCCATACAGTACATTATCAAATTTATACTGCGCACAGGCAAGTGTAGGCAGCAATAATGATATGATTAGCCAAAGGATAACAACATGTTTTTCTGTTTTCATAATCTTTCAATTTAGGATTCTACTTCATCTGCAAATATATGTGCATTTTTTTGCTTTTGAAGAAGGATATTTCCCCAAAAAACGGGTGGTATCTATTCACGTCCAACAATGGCTAAAAAGCCCCTGAAATTTGAATCAATATCCCAACAAATGATACACTCCACCTACTAATGCCTTTACAACACCTTTCATTTCCAGCTCAAAGAGCAAGCTGATCATACGATTTATGGGGATATCTGTTTCTACAACCAGTGCATTAATATGTAAATCCCCTTGACGGGTAAGAATACGAATGACAAATTCTTCCTCTCCTGTCAGTTCAAGGAAAAGATTGCGCTGGATGCCCCCCGGTTTGGCAAGCTTCTCTTCATGAGTCCAGCCCATGGCTTTTATAAAATCTTCGGCAGACTGAATGAGAGCGGCCTTACTATCTTGTATCAGTAGATTGCACCCTCTCGAAGAAGCGTCAGAAATGCGTCCCGGAACGGCGAAACAATCGCGATGATAGTCTACAGCAAGGTCTGCCGTAATCAGCGAACCACCTTTAGAGGCAGACTCCACAACGATGGTTGCGTCAGTCATACCTGCCACAATACGGTTACGACTGACAAAGTTATGCCGGTCAGGATTGGTTTCGGTGAGGAATTCGGTAAGGAGTCCACCGTTGTCCAGCATATCAATGGCAGTTTTACGGTGAACATAAGGATAGATACGGTCCAGTCCGTGAGCAAGGACAGCCACGGTGGAAAGGTTGTTGGCCAGGGCAGCGCGATGGGCATGGATATCAATGCCATAAGCCAGACCGCTGACTACCAGCACATCAGGATAATGAGAGGAAAGATCACGCAGGAAATCTACACAGAATTGCTTGCCATACTCTGTGGCATTGCGAGTACCGACCATATTGATGACACGAAGACAATTGAAATCGGTATGCCCTTTGAAGAAGAGGGCTATCGGAGCGTCTTCACATTCGCGCAAACGAGACGGATAAGCTTCATCTTTGAGAGTCAGACAAGTAAGGCGATTCTTCTCCACGAACTCCATTTCGTGTTCGGCACGCAGGAAAGCGGCAGGATTATCGAGGGCAGTAACTATAGTAGGACTCACACCGGGGAGCAATTCAGGCAGTTCTTTACGTTGAGAAAAGACTCCGGCAGCACTTCCTATACCGTCTATTAAACGCTTTGCCCCGATATGTCCTATACCGGGGCAAAGCGTGAGGGCTATACTGCAAATTCGTTCGTCGTTGTTCATGGTTGTACAAATTCAATTCACCACAGAGTAACACTGAGTCTCACAGAGGTAATTATTCACATAAAAAAATAAAACTCTGTGAGACTCAGTGCTACTCTGTGGTGATATTTTAGAGGTATGCCTCAAATATCTCATCAAAAAGCTTACTGTCACTCAGTCGTCCATTCACCAGACACACCGTTTCGACTGTTGCTTTTATGACTACTTTATCATCACTCTTCCGAAAAATATCCTGATAGAAAACATACTTGATGCCTTCTTTCTTCATATAGAGTTTGGAAATAAACTCATCACCGCTCTTCAGAGGAGTTTTAAACGCCATGTTGATACGTGCCACTACGGGATCGACTCCCTGTTCGTGCAATCCCGCAAAACTGACACCGGTAGATAGCAGAAACTCATGACGGGTATGCTCCAAATAGTGCTGGTAATTTGCATTATTCACGATGCCTTGCAGATCACACTCGTAATCGCGCACCTTCATCTCTAACTCATAGATATACTTTTCCATATTCAATATAACTGTATCAAAAGTGTATCATCCACGTGTTTTCTCAATATCCAGTCCCTTGAACTTCTTCAGTTCTTCTGTAGAAACCAGCTTATAGAGTTTGTCACTGGGACGTATTTTGTCCGCTTTCATCGAGAAATGCTGTCCTTTCTTCACGGTTTGCACCGGTTTCAAGTCTACACGAGCTTCATCGAGCGTAGTGAATACTGCTCCTGTAGTGGGACCTGTAATCAGCAACTTGTCTCCCACATTCAGTTCGGCAGCTTCTATCAGGAACTCGGCAACACCGATATTAGAAAAGTATCTGATACCCTTACCTACATATATTTTCCGTTCCGTAGCGGCCGATCCGTAGTTCTTCGTCCACTCGCCGAGGCGTTGTCCGAGATAATACCCATCCCAGAAGCCACGGTTGAATACAGTCTTCAGACGTTCATCCCACGCGGCTATCTTTTCATCGGTAAAGGTGCCGTCCAGGTAAGAACGGATGGCTTCTTTGTAACATTCCGCCACCGTGCGTACATACTCCGGGCCACGGGCACGTCCTTCTATCTTGAACACACGTACACCTGCATCCAGCATTTTATTCATAAAATGGATGGTTTTCAGGTCTTTGGGAGACATGATATATTGGTTGTCCACATCCAGTTCCACATCCGTCTCCTTATCACGCACCGTGTAAGAGCGACGGCACACCTGCATGCAGGCACCCCGGTTGGCAGAGTGGTTCATCTCGTGCAGAGAAAGATAGCATTTTCCCGACACTGCCATACAGAGAGCACCGTGACAGAACATTTCGATACGAATAGGCTTTCCGCCGGGACCACAGATATTCTCCTCACAGATATGACGATAAATCTCCGCTACCTGTTCCAGATTCAACTCGCGTGCCAGTACCACAACATCGGCAAATTGTGCGTAGAAGCGCAGGGCCTCCACATTCGAGATATTCAGTTGCGTACTGAGATGCACCTCCTGACCGATCTGCCGCGCATAGCTCATCACAGCTACGTCCGCCGCAATCACCGCAGAGATACCCGCCGACTTGGCCGCATCTACGATGGTGCGCATCAATGCCAGATCCTGATCGTAAATAATAGTGTTAACGGTAAGATAACTCTTCATATCGTGCTCATCGCACGTCTGCGCTATTTCCCGAAGGTCTTCAATAGTGAATGTATTAGCCGAACGGGCCCGCATATTCAGGTTTTCAATACCGAAATAGATGGAATCGGCACCTGCCTGGATGGCCGCCGCAAGTGATTCGCGCGAGCCGACAGGGGCCATGATTTCAAAGTCCTTTAAATCCATAAAATCATATATTTAATAAGCTACGAGTTACAAGCTACGAGTACCTTTCGGAGTATAGCGTAGCCCCTTGTAGCTTGTAGCTCGTAACTTGTAACTATTTTCCCTGTGCCTGCAATTCCTGTTGAAGTTCAGTGGCAATCTCCATTCCCAACTTTTGTCCTATTTGCATGCCCTCAGCCATCATGGCAGGAGTAGAAGCGCCCAGTTTCTTTCCTACAGGCGATTCATAGAAAGCAACAATTTTCTTCAAATCATCCAGTGTCAGATATTTCTGATAAACAGGAGCGTAAAGTTCCGCCAGCTTACTGCCAAACTTTCCTTCCCATTTCTTCTGAAAGCCATCCCAAAAAGAAACCGATGCCGATGATTGTTGTTTCAACATAGAAATCATCTGTGGCACCATAGCCTTTGCCGACGCCATAGAACCGGATAGTTCCAGCATTTTTTCCAATGTAGCCTTGTACTCATCACTCGGTGCTTGTGCCGAAGCCGAAGGTGCGGCAGCAAACAACATTGCTACACACATCACAACTAAAACCAAACCTTTTTTCATAATTCCATATTAGTTAAATAAATGAATGATACAAAGGTAGGCTTTTTTCCGTATTTTTGCAGCGAAATAATCATTTAGTTCAATCGATTCATGAAGATAGGCCACATAGACTTGGGCGAACGCCCCATATTTTTAGCTCCGATGGAAGACGTCACCGACCCTGCATTCCGGTTGATGTGCAAGAAGTTCGGTGCCGACATGGTGTACACGGAATTCGTATCTGCCGATGCCCTGATACGCTCCGTCAGCAAGACCGAACAGAAGCTGAATATCAGTGATGAGGAACGGCCGGTAGCCATACAGATATACGGCAAAGATACCGAAACCATGGTGGAAGCCGCCCGCATCGTAGAGGAGGCGCGTCCGGATATTCTCGATATTAACTTCGGCTGCCCCGTGAAGCGCGTAGCGGGCAAGGGAGCCGGTGCAGGTATGTTGCAGAATATTCCCAAGATGCTGGAGATTACCCGTGCCGTGGTAGATGCCGTAAAGATACCGGTTACCGTAAAAACCCGCCTGGGCTGGGATGCGAATAACAAGATTATCGTGGAACTGGCAGAGCAATTACAGGATTGTGGCATTGCCGCACTCACCATACACGGCCGTACCCGTGCACAAATGTATACCGGTGAGGCTGACTGGACACTTATCGGTGAAGTAAAGAAAAATCCGCGCATGCATATTCCCATCATTGGCAACGGCGATATCACCAGTCCCCAAAGGGCAAAGGAGTGTTTCGATCTTTATGGAGTGGATGCCATCATGATAGGTCGTGCTAGCTTTGGCCGCCCATGGATATTCAAGGAGGTGAGGCATTATCTGGAAACAGGCGAGGAGTTGCCACCGCTGAGTGCCGAATGGAAACTGAGTGTGTTACGCCAGGAGGTAGTGGACAGCGTCAATCTGCTGGATGAAAGAAGGGGTATTCTGCATGTACGTCGCCATTTGGCAGCAAGCCCGCTATTTAAAGGAATACCAAACTTCCGGGAGACGCGTATTGCCATGCTGAGGGCGGAGACCAAAGAGGAACTGTTCCGTATATTCGACGATATCACCCCCATACTTCATTCACCCGCATAACTCCTAAACACTTTCTAAATCTATCCGGGCCGTATCTGAGCCGTATCTGCTCCGTACCAACTCCGTAGTTTCTCCGTATAAAGGTACCTTTGACCGAAGAAGGTACGGAGCAGGTACGGCTCAGATACGGTTCGGGTATGGATCGAATGCAATTAGAGAATACAATTACAAGCATCCTTTGACAGGCATAAAAAATAACTTACTGAAATGCCGCTTTATAGAAAAAAGTTTCTACTTTTGCAAAGAATTGAAACAACATGAAAAGCAACAACATGAAAAGGAGCGCATTTATCATCGTTACATTCTTATTTATTGCCCTTGCCGCAAAAGGACAATCCATTGAAGAAATACAAACCAGCAAAGACTACATCTGGGGTACGGGAAACGCGGCTACCTTGAAGAAAGCCGATAATGAAGCACTTGCAGCACTCATCAGCCAGATCTCCACAAACGTATCTTCCAAGTTCGAGCAACTGACCGAAGGCGGAATGAAGGATGATCAAGCAACTGTGGACGAGACATTCAAGTCCGTCATCAACACCTACTCGCGTGCCACACTGAACAATACCCGCCGTATCGTGATACAAAACGAACCGGAAGCCGTCGTCATGCGCTATATCAAAGTAGCCGAAATACAACGCATCTTCGACGGACGGAAGACAAAGATACTGGACTTTGCCCAAGAAGCCGTCCGTGCCGAAAAGAAAGCCCAGGTGGCCGATGCCCTGCGTTATTACTACTGGGCGCTCGTCCTACTCCAGAGCTACCCCGACGGCAACTTCCTCACCATGAAGGATGAGGACGGCAAAGACCTCTTGCTCACCACTTGGATTCCCAAACAGATGAACGAAATCTTCTCCAATCTGAAAATAAGTATGGAAAGCACCCATCTGGACGGTGATCTGAAG
>NZ_EQ973490.1:1360661-1398110 GCF_000158035.1 Bacteroides cellulosilyticus DSM 14838 | reverse complement strand
ACGATCAACCTCAAGGTACTTTACAAAGGACAGCCCGCCCGCAACTACGATTACACGTATTTCGACGGTCGCGACTGGTCCAATATATTCTCAGCCAAAGACGGTACAGGCATCGTGGAACTTCCTGTGCTTGCCAATGCCCGCAATCTGCAACTACGCACCGAGTATATGTTTGAAGGTGAAGCCAATATCGACAACGAACTGTCAGAAGTGATGGGAACCGTCAACCCCATAGCCATGCGCAACTGCGCCTTGAAACTGGAAGGGGAGGAGCCGAAACCTGGTGAAGAAAAGACCGAAGAAGCCTTAATGGCAGAATCAGACAGTGCCACCACCACAAACAGCGGTATGCATTATTTGTCCACCATGGAATCCGCTGCCTACGACGATACCATGAAGAAAGTAGAAAAAGCTATTCGTACGCGCAATTTCACCGATATCCAATCCTTATGTACCGAAAGCGGATATGAAATGTTCAACCGCCTCATCAAATACGGACAAGGCAAGATCATCAACGAACCGGAATTCAGATTCTTAGAGTGCAATGGGGAAGTAACTTGCCGCAGTCTTCCCATGAGTTTCAAGTTCAGCAACCAACGCACGTTTGTAGAAGATGTAGTGTTCACCCTGAACAAAGAAGGTAAGATAGATTGCCTCTCCTTCGGCCTCAACAAACCTGCCGTAGACGATATCATGAACCAGACATCCTGGAATGATACCGTACGCAACGTACTTATCAACTTCCTTGAAAGTTATAAGACGGCTTATGCTTTGAAGCGCTACGATTATATCAACAGCATTTTCTCTGATGATGCCCTGATTATCACCGGTTCAGTACTGAAACACACTGCCAGCAACGAAGGACAGGCCATGAGCAAGCAAGCTGTAAAATACACCCGTCAGACAAAGTCGGAATACATGAAGAAATTACAGCACATCTTCCGTAGCTCAGAATTCATCAACCTCCGCTTTGCCGACAACCAAGTTCGCAAGTCGGGTGTAGGAGGTGAAATTTACGGTATCCAGATCAAGCAGGATTATTTCTCGTCCAGCTACGGTGATACAGGGTATTTGTTCCTGATGGTAGACCTGAACAACCCTAAAGAACCGGTGATCCACGTCCGCACATGGCAACCGGAAAAAGACCCGAACTTCGGACTGATAGATTTGAGCCACTTCTGATTCTCTAATTTCACCACAGAGTAGCACAGAGTCCCACAGAGTTTTGATTTCAAATTAATCTAAAACTCTGTGGGACTCTGTGCTACTCTGTGGTGAACATGCAATAAAATAGCAGGACAGCAATTCTTTTGTCACGGTTTTCCGTTACAAACAAAATATTTTACTAACATCTTTTAATTATTGGAATAAAAAAGAATAACGGGACAGAAATTATATATATATTTGTAACGAAGATTATTAAACAACATTTTACACACTTAATTTATGGGTCAACAATACGCATTTAAGCATGCGCACGTCATTAGACATGTATGTATGCTATTGTTCTTGTTGCCGTTCATGATGGGCTGTGAAGAAGACAAAGAGCCTTCAGTTTATTCACCGACACTGACTACCAACAGTGTTACGGGCTTGAGCCGTTTTGGAGCTACTTTCCAAGGAACGGTGATGAAGCATCCCGGCAGTACCGGAGAACTGAAAATAGGCTTCCTTTATTCCACATCAGCCAGCTTGAGCAACGCACAAGAAGTCAACGCTACCCCGGGAGACGGCAACAACTATACTGCCACAGTCCAAGGACTGAAGCCCGGAGAAAAGTATTATTACTGCATCTTTGCTCGTAGCGGTAAGTCCGTCATCAAGGGAAAGAGCAGCAGTTTCAGTACTGAAGACGCTATTCCGCCTTCACTAAGCATCGCCGAGGCCACTAACGTTACCGAGTACAGTGCCACCCTCTCTGCCAGTATTACAGACAATGGTGGTTACGAGCCTACAGTACGAGGCTTCGCTTATGCCATTTATATTGAAAATGCCGCTGAACCTACCCTCGACGACAATATCAAGCTGCCATTCGGTGATGATTTCACCGTAGAACTGACAGATCTGGTGGCAAACACCACCTATATTGTACGCCCTTACGCCACCAATGATGCAGGAACAGGCTACGGTGAATCGGTAAAGTTCACCACCACTCAACAAAAGATTCCGATGGTCATAGCGAATGGAACCGGTAGCCTTGCCAATAAACCGGTAGAAGCGGTTGCTTACGAAGCAGTTTGCCTGGGTGCCGTAACTCAGGATCACGGCTTCACAGTGGAAGAATACGGTTTTTGCTATAGTACCGAAAGCCGTCAGCCCACCGTCGAAAGCAGCCAGAAGGTACAGGCTATGGATGGAGCACAACGTTTCTCCGCTACGCTAACAGGGCTGACAGCCAGTACCAAATATTACATGCGTGCATATGCCAAGAATGAAAAAGGCATAGGCTACAGTTCGACCGTAGAATTTACCACAGATAAAGAGCAGGTAGTATCGCTGACACAAGCCACTGTTACTGCTCTGACATCTTCTACCGCTACTATCACAGCCCTAATGGCCTACGAAACGGAAAGCGTTATTAAGGAGAAGGGTATCTGCTACGGCAAAGATCCCAACCCCACCATAGAGGGAGGTAAAGTTACGGACAGCAGCACCGAGCAGAAAGTAACAGCCACCATCACCGGACTGACAGAAGGAGATACTTACCATGCCCGTGCCTATGCGATCACCCGTGACGGTACATTCTACAGCGGTGACATTCAGTTCAATACAGAAACTACATTCGCACCTACCGTTGCACAACCCAGGGTATACGACCTGACGGAGAATGGGGCCAAAGTGAAAGCTACCATTTCGACTAATGGCGGACTGGAAGTAACGGAAAAAGGGGTCTGCTACAGCAGCACAAATTCCAAGCCGACTCTGGAGGATACCAAAGCGATATCTACGGAAGCTGACAATAATATTCTCGTCAACCTTGGCGATTTGCAGGGTGGTGTCACCTACTACGTCCGCGCATTTGCTACTAACGCCAAAGGCACAGGGTATAGCACCGTAGAGCAGTTTACCACAACAAAACATACGGAACCTACACTGAATGGTCTGAATGTGATTAATATCAAAGATGATAATGCGCAGGCCAGTGCCAACATTGCCAACTTAGGCGGTGACGGAGAAACGATTAAAGAACGTGGATTCGTGGTTTCTACCGGCAGCAATCCAAGTGTAGATGACGGTTACTCGCTGAAGTTTGTATCGAAAGACACTAAAGAGGCTTTCACTGCGCAACTAACAGGATTAAGCTATAAGACTTTATATAATATACGCGCGTACGCTACTAATAATGTGGGAACAGGATACAGCCAGGCACTCTCCTTCGAGACGGGTAGCAGTAGTAGAGCCACATTGGGAGAGTTAATATGTACTAAGAGTGAGGCGCACAGCCTTAGTTTCTCCTTTGAGGTCACTAATACCGGAGGTGCAGAGTTGACGGCACAAGGTTTCAAATGGAGAAAATCCGGTGAAAGCGAATATACCAACGCACCGGGTACCCTTACAGGAAATACGGTAACAGGGACAATTACTGGATTGACGGAAAACAGCGGATATTATGTGTATGGGTATGTGACCAATAAGAACGGAGAAACGACCGTCGGTCATAACAACTTCAATACAGCTAAGTTGCCTCCGGGAGAAGATGATAATCCCACTCCGGGAGATGATGACAATACCCGCAAGCCTAAACTCAGCTACCTCAATTACTCTGAGGTATACGCTACGACGGCATGGCTCAATTGCAGCATCAACGATGAAGGTAACCTAAAGATTACCGAGAAAGGGTTCATCTACAAAGTGGATGATGGCACGGAAGTAACTATAGACAACGGTACCAAGATCGTGATTACCACCAGCGGCACCGGCATGAAGACCAAGCTGACCGGACTGACAGGTAAAACCACCTACCGCGTACGTGCATACGCCATCAACGCCAAAGGTACAGGCTACAGCAGCGAACAATACTTCACCACTGAAGATGCCGACAAACCCGGTCCCGGAGGCGATGACAACCCGACACCGGAACCCCAAAGCAGGAGCATAAACAAATAACATTATTCAGAATAATATAAAAAAGATATATCATGAGACTAAAGAAACATTTCTACGCATGTATATGCATGCTGCTTATAGGCATTGGTAGCCTGCAAGCCAAAGAAGTCACATTGACAGAAGCCGGAACACTGTCCGGCATGATCAGCAACGAAGAATTGAATTCGCTGACAGAACTCACCGTAAACGGACCTGTTAACGGTAGCGACATCAAGATAATACGCGCCATGGGAGGTACGCTGAAAACACTGAATATGAAAAACGCTCGAATAGTGGAAGGCGGAGACAGTTATTACCTGACCGATAAATTCACCCAAAATGACGTAATAGGCGACTATATGTTTTACGCCATGACGGCAATGGAAAAAATTGTAATGCCAAAAGATGTGTGGACTATTGGTTCCTGGAATAATAATAATCCTTGGAATGCGGACAAGACAAAGCTTTCGGGACATCCCGCAAGCTACAATTCATCGTATAGTAATAATGATAATTTCGGTTGCGCGTCTTTTTATCAGTGCGTCAATCTCCGAGAAATAGAATTCCCGACCACATTGGTTTATATCTGTTCCAAGGCATTTGGAAACTGCGTGAAACTGACATCCGTCACTATTCCCGAAGGAGTGGAATTATTAGGAAACAGTATATTCCGTAACTGTTCTGAACTGGTAAGCGCATCCTTGCCATCGACTTTAGGCAATCTCAATAAAATAAACAGTAAAGATTATAGCGTCGGCTATACAAATATCAATGGGGCAATGGACAGCAATTCTAATATTTCCCAACCCAGCTATGAAAGTTCTTACGGTTGCTTAGCTACTTTCTACAACTGCCCCAAATTAAAAGATGTCACTTTAGCCGAAGGAATTAAGTTACTGATGAACCGCATGTTCCTGAATTGCACCGCGCTTACCTCCATCACCTTGCCATCTACACTGACACGAGTGAACAGTGCTTTCATAGGCTGTTCCGGTTTAACAGAGATCACTTTCCCCGAAGCAGTGGTTGAAATTGGAAGTTTGGCCGACTGCACAGGTCTGACTACACTTTCCATTCCGAGCAATGTCAATGTTAACGATTTCTTTTGTACAAACTGTACCGCTCTGACTTCCGTCAACTTCAAAGGTAACGTAGGTACCCGAATATCCTCAACTTCTTTTTCCGGTTGCGCTGCTTTAACCAGCGTCAATATCCCCACAGGAGTGGTCACTATCGGCAATAACTCTTTTGACGGTTGCGCCTCTCTTGCCCAACTGACTATGCCCGAACCTCTGGCAACCATAGGTGAATATGCCTTCCGTAACAGCGGACTGACCGGCATTACCTTTCAACGTAATCTCACCATTATCGGCAAATACGCTTTTGATGGTTGCAAAGACTTGGTTTCCATCAACTTTCCCGCCAACGTAACGGAAATCAAGGAATATACTTTCAACGACTGCGGAAAGTTAAAAAACATCGAGTTACCTAATGGTTTGATCTACATAAAAGACTACGCCTTCAACGGCTGCGCTTCTCTGGGAAAAGTAACCATCCCTGGCGGTGTACAAAACATCAGCCCAGGTGCTTTCAAGAATAGTGGACTGACAGAAGTTATCCTAAAAGAAGGAGTGATGAGCTTGAGTAACAACTCATTCGACGGATGTCTATTATTGAAAAAAGTCACCTTCCCCACCACCATGAAAACCATTGGAGGTTTCAGTAACACCGGTATCAAGGAAATAGCATTCGCCGAAGGAGCCACACCGGAAGCTATCAGTGATTACGCTTTCCTCAACTGCGACAGCCTAAGCACCATCACACTGCCCAACTCCATCAAGAGCCTCGGAACAGGAGCATTCTATGATTGCGACACGCTGAAAACCGTGAAACTGCCTACAGGTATTACAAAAATAGCTAAACAAGCATTCTACCACTGCGGTTTCCTGCAGAGCATCACGATTCCTCAAAGTGTGACAGAAATAGGAGCTGAGGCATTTGCCGCTTGTTCTAAACTGACTACTATATCCCTGCCTTCAGCATTGACTACCATAGGGATTGCCAGTTTCCACAGCACTGGTCTCACAAGTATCACGCTGCCCGAAGGAATGACAACTATTGAACCGGGTACGTTTGGTAAAAGCAAGCTGAAAAGCATCAAGTTATCCAAATCCTTAAAGCAAATTACCAGCAATAATGAAAGCTATAATTTAGGAAGTCTACCTAATGAATACTATGATTTCCGAAAATATATCAATATGTACAGAGATGATAGCGGCGCATTTCAAAACTGTAAAGAGTTGGAATCCATTGATCTCAATGGTGCAGTATTGACAATATTAGGTAGCTATACATTTAATGAGTGTGATAAACTGCGCAGTATTGACCTTTCCTCCACCAAATTGGAAGAGATACCAACTTCTGCTTTTTACTCTTGCGATAGCTTACGCGCGATAACTTTCCCGAGCACCGTAAAAACAATAGGACAGCAAGCTTTCTATTACAACTTGTCTTTGGAATCTTTGAAGATGCCGGCTGCTTTAACCAGCATATACAACAATGCTTTCAACGAGTGTAAGAAGATCAGAAGTATCGATCTATCGGCTACTTCACTCACTAAAATCGAAAGTTGGTTCAGCAATGTAGATAGCCTACGCACTGTAAAACTACCCAGTACCGTTACCGAAATTGGAGAGAGTGCTTTCGCCGGTTCTCCTATTGAGGAGATCAACTTCCCCGCCAGTCTGACAACAATCGGCAACTACGCATTCTCCGGCAATCGCCTGAAAACCGTAGATCTTTCTGCTACCCAATTCACTACTATCAATAACTGGTTTGCAAACAATAACAAACTAAGAACTGTGAAACTTCCAGAAACAGTAACAACTTTAGGGGAAAATGCTTTTAACAATTGTTATATTACAGGAATTAACTTCCCCTCAAGTCTGACCACCATTAGTAATAATGCTCTCAACTACTGCCAAATCGATACTCTGCGCCTACCTGCTACTGTTACCGAAATTGGAAATAGTGCTTTCCGCTATGCCAAATTCGACTGTGTTGAAATACCAAGTACTGTAACAAAAATTAATTCCAACGCATTCTATGACGCAGAAATCAGAGGCTCATTGAACATTACTCCTAATGCCGCTCTTGCATGGGCAGATGGTACTCCTTTCCGATGCTATGGCAGTGAATATATCACAAATGAAGATGGCACTTCTTACAACAGATACTGGCACCTGCCCGATGTATACTGGAACTCCGCAGCTGAATTCCCCAGAGACAAATTCGGACAGATAGACAACCTATACCTGCCTGCCAACGGTTCTGTAAGCAACAACAACGACATCGGCTACATCTTCTACAACGGTCTGACCAAACGTATCGACATAGCCTATACCAATGAGAACAGAAAATATAGTTTCTCAGTAAACAAAGAAATGAAGACTCAGATGATCAACTACCGGAAGTACTTCAGCACAACTAGCGGTTATGGTGAAGCAGCTGGATGGAAAACAATAGTGTTACCTTTCGACGTGAAGGAGATTTCTTATGAACGAGATGGATATAATGAAAAAGACACTGTTGCCTTGGCTCCCTTCGGAAGTAAAGCTTTGGAAACTGCCGGAACATTACCTTTCTGGCTCTATGAACTGGGAACTGATGGCAATTACAAGGCCGCAACAGAGATCAAGGCACACAAAGCCTACTTAATCTGTATGCCTAATAACGACAAGTATCCTAGTGAAAACAACATCTCAGGATACGTCAACTTCACCACTTCCGACGCCACCAACGGTGTCACGCTGAAACCTACTGCCGGTGCTTTGAAGCGCAGCAAAGGAACCAAATTTGACTTTGTGCCCACATACGAGGGAGTGATGCAGCACGATACGGTATATGTGCTGAATGAAAACAATTCATACTATGCCGATGACAAAACATATCAACGCGGTAGTGTGTTCATCAAAAATTATAGTGAACGCTATTCAAGCGATCCTGCCGTCTACCCCTTTGAAGCATACCTTGTGACTAACGAAGGCAAGACCTCAGTAGCCAGCGCCCCCATGCTCTACAGTATCGGTGGCGGTGATGGCACTATCACCGGCATCGAAGACATTCCATTCGCCACTCCGGAAAAAGCAACAAAAGCTTATAGCCGTAACGGCGTCCTCTACATCAACACAAACGCTGACCGTACCATCAACATCTATGACGTTACCGGACGTACCGTACGCATCATTGAAGCCCGCGAAGGCATGAACGAGGTGCACGGACTGGACAGTGGCATCTACTTGCTGGAAGGTCAGAAAGTCGTTATCGGACGATAACCAAGAGAATTGAGAACGAAATAGAAACGTGAATAAACGAACAATAGAATGAAATCAAACAAACTGAAATGCTGGCTGGCAGCGGTAGTGGTAGCAGTGATCTGCTGCCCCGCCGCACTGGCGCAACAAAGCAAAATAGCCGTAGCATCGTTTAACCGAATGGAAACGGACATCACGGCACGCGTAACCGCCCCAAAGAAAGACCAGAACGGTGAGGTCTGCGCCTTGATTCGTATCGTGACCAACGTGAAGGACCTGATGTTTGAACCGGACGCACTCGGCATCACGGCACGTGAGAACAAAATCGGAGAAATCTGGCTTTACGTTCCCCGTGGCGCACGTCGTATCTCTATCCTGCATGACCAGCTGGGTATCCTGAGAAACTACTTCTACCCGGACATCATTGAAAAAGGCACCGTATACGAAATGGTGCTGAACACCGGAGACAGCGAAGACAAGCCCGTTGTAGAAAATAACATGCAGTTCTTCGTACTGCGTCCCGAACCTGCCAACGCCAACGTGTATGTAGATGATGAACAAGTGCCTATCGAAAACGGACTCTTCTCTGCAACCATGCCCAAAGGCGAACATACTTACCGTGTAGAAGCTCCCATGTATCAACCGGATGCCGGAATCGTTACATTGGGCAGCGAACAGGTAATCAAGAGTGTCACCCTGAAACCCAAGTTCGGCTATGTAGAAATCTTCTCACTGCCCGAACAGGATGCCGACGTTTATATCGACAGCGTTCTGGTAGGTAAAACCCCTTACCGCAGCGACCGTATGGCCATCAAGGAATACAAAGTACGCATCGAGAAGCAAACTTACTTCCCCATCGACACCCTACTGAACGTGACCGCCGGTGAAACGGTACGTCCCACCTTCCACATGGAATCTACTATCAAGCCTAAAGTACCGATGAATACTCTCGTCATGCTTCAGGCCGGATACAATCCTAATGGAACCACCTTTGGTGCCATGCTGGGATTCGGACGCAAGAACGGTTTCTATGTAGGTTTCCGTAGCGACTTCGGTTCGGCAAGCGGTGAACTGGAATGCGATGAGAACGGCATCATAACAGGTAGTGAAGAAACTACCGCTCCTTTCTATAAAGAAGGAACGAAAAACAAATCACGCATGTCTATCACAGGCGGTTACTTCCGTCAACTGGGCAAGAAGTTCTATCTCTATGCCGGTGCCGGATACGGTACTCGCACACTGACCTACGAACTGGCAGCTCCAATGACAATAGGTGACAAAGAATATGCTGAAGGCACACAGGTGAAAGATATGGATAACTCAGCCACAGGTGTAGCCGGTGAACTGGGTGGTATCCTGCGTTTCGGCAAGTTCTGTATTTCGGCAGGTTTCCACACTGTAAATTTCAAGTATCACGAAGCAACCGCCGGTCTGGGATTTGTATTCTAACCTACTAAACAAGCGAATTACAATGAAAATAAATCAGATAAAGAACGTGGTTCTCCCTTTATTGCTTCTATTCTGCCTGATAGGTTGCAGTGAGGACAAAGAGCCGCAGACATATCCGCCCACGCTGGTGACCAACAGCGCCGCAGAGCTGACCCGTTTCGAGGCCCTTCTCTCCGGTAGCGTTGTGCCACATGCAAACAGCGTTGTGAAAGCAGAGGTATTCTTCCTTTTTGCCAAAGGAAATACTTTAGTCGATGCGGAAGAATTTACAGCCACCCCGGACAATACGACGGAAGGCAGATACGTCTGTACCATTGACGGATTAACTCCGGGAAATGAATACTGTTACAGCATTTGTGCCCGTAGTGGAGGCAGCATAGCCAAAGGCGAAGTAATTAAGTTTGAGACCCTCTCAAGTACTGCCCCCGTACCGGCAGCAACCATCGCTACCAACATCAATGAAAATGGAGCATTACTAAGCAGCGACATCACCGATAATGGAGGACAAAACGTTACACAACGCGGGTTTGCTTACAAAGTTTATCAGGAAGGTATGCCGGAGCCAACCACGTCTGACAAAACCCGGTCCGTCAGCCTGGAAGCCGAAACTTTCAGTGTCCAGATTTCCGACCTGCAAGCCAAAACCAAGTACATCGTCAGAGCTTTCGCCATCAACAAGGCGGGAACCGGATATGGAGAGGCCGTCACTTTCACAACCGAAGAGTTGAAGATTCCTCAACTGACATGCAGCATGGGCACCGTTACGGCTTTTGCCGCCACGCCTTCTGCCACCGTCAGCACCAACGGAGGCTTCAAGCTGACCGAATATGGTTTTTGTTGGAGTACTGAAAGCCAAGTACCTACCATCGAAAACCTGAAGACAGTGACCGGCAATAGTGAAACAGCCAACTTCAGTGAAGTCATAGAGGATCTGAACCCCGAAACAACTTACTATCTGCGCGCTTATGCCACCAATGAGAAGGGTACGGGATATAGCAACATCCTCACCTTCAAGACTGAACAAAAACAGGTGGCTACCCTGACCAAGCCCGAAGCAAGCAAGATCGAAGTAACCTCTGCCACTTTAAGCAGTACCATCACAGTGCCTTCGGGTGTAGAAGTTACGGAGAAAGGTATCTGTTACAGTATTTTCTCTACCAAACCGGCAACAGATGGACAACACACCGTTGATAGCAGTCAAGGAAACGCTATCAGTGTAAACCTGAAAGATCTGAACGAGGGCGCTACTTACTATGCCACCGCTTATGCCACAACACGCGACGGTACATTCTACAGCGAAGCTACCCAATTCACTCTGGGACGCACGTATGAGCCTACTGTTGCCATCTCCGAAGTCACCGGAGTAGGTGAAACGGAAGCAACCGTAAATGCCACTATTAAGACTGATGGCGGACGTGATATCACAGAAAAAGGAATCTGTTGGAGTAGTACCTCTTCGACCCCTACCCTCGAAAACGATGCGTTTATGAAAGCCGAAGGTGCAGGAAACAACTTCAGCCTGAAACTGACTTCGCTGACCAAAGGACAGAAATATTACGTACGTGCCTACGCCAAAAACGTAAACGGCACCGGCTACAGTCCTGCCTTCGAGTTTACCACTGCCTTGACAAAAGCTCCTGAAGTAGTGAACATGGCAATGACTGCCGTCCACGACGATCATTCCACTGCCCAAGCTGTTATTTCTGATAAAGGTGGCCTTGAAATCACTGAAAAAGGATTTGTATATTCCACCACAGTAGTCAGCCCTACTATAGGTGCAGCGGGAGTCCTCAAAATAGTATCCCAATCCACCGATGACACCTTCACCGCCGAATTGACAGGATTAACCTATCAGAAACGCTACTATATCTGTGCTTATGCCACCAATGCCAAAGGCACATCCTATAGTTCGGCCACCAACTTCTTTACTTCCACCTCTTCTACCCCGAATACCAACGCATCGGTAAAAGAGGGGTCGATAGGCAGCACTACTGCCACCATGGAAGGCAAGATTGCCAGTGATGGCGGCGACGGAAGCGAAGAACTTGAAATCAGTGAAGTAGGCTTCTGTTGGAGTGAAAACACTTCAGAACCAACCATAGATAAGGACAGTCATGTGAAAGCCACTTTGGATAAGGAGAGTAAGACTTTCACCGTCGACCTTACCGGTTTGAAAGCATATACTTACTATTATGTACGTGCTTATGCCAAAAATAAGAATGGAGTGGGATATAGTTATTACACTACTTTCCGTACCGAACGCACTACACCGGGAGGAGACGATAATGTTCCACCGGGAACAACTACAAAAAGTGTGAAATAAAACGATACGGACCTTAGTATTGTTTCCTCAGCCCTTGCTTTGTCAGCACAAACAAAGCAAGGGCTGACTGTTTATTAGAACAAACATACTCGGTCACAGAAGGACTCGCATTAAATAAGAAACCCGTCATTGATATAAATTTATCAAGGACGGGCAACCTACACTATTTTAATTATATCGAGTTCACACTATTATAAGAATAATCTTACATATCATCTATATCCGGTTTATTGCCGACGGTATGAGTGCTTCTTGTCTTAGTACCACTGTCTATGCTATACATACTGTTCTTTTAGCATCTATATATCGGTGGCGTAGGATATATAGATGCTGCACGTCCGTCATATAGATGGGATGCGTAGGATATATAGATGGGACACGTAGGATATATAGATACTATCTTACTTAAACATCGGCTGTGCAAACCATCTCTTGAACATCCACGTCACCATCACATACAGTCCGAAAGCAGAAACAAATCCTACAATCGAATCAATCAAATAGTGCGCCTGAATGTACACCGTGGCACAACAAAGCAGTACATAGAAAGGAAACAGACAGGCAAATAACCTGCGGCTACCACGCCACGCCATAATCATCAGGATAGTGGAAATTCCCACATGCGAACTGGGGAAAGCAGCTGTAGGGCGTTCACCGATTTGCTGAGAACCCTCTACCAGGTTGTAAAAGAATCCATGATCGTATCCCGGTCCGGGCAGTAACTCCTGATTATGATTGAAGTAATCTCCAATGGAAGGAAACACACCCTGCGCCACATTATCATCGCCGATAGCCGGGAAATAGAACTGCGGACCTGCCACCGGAACAAAGATATAAATCAGATAATAGATAAAGAAAGAGGTGACCAGCACGAACGACAACTTCTCGAAAAGTTCAAAACGATAAATAAAATACCACACTACCACAATCAAAATCATCGGATAGTAGAAGAAATATCCCATATTGAACGGCTCACTTACCCACATATGCGGGAAACGGAGGCAGAACCATACCGCCGGCTGCCCGTTGAACATCCACTGCTCTACTGAAGCAAACACATGGTCCAGATTCGGAAATATCCGGTTAAACTCAAACGTATCGGGATACCAATAGGAAAGCAAGGACATCTGGATAGCAATACGCACAAAGGCGGAAAACTTACAGGGTGCCAGCCGGTAAAGATACATCAATAAAAACGTCATGCCCGCAATCATTGCGCGGTCAATCAACATCTGCACCGGATGATCCATTTCCTGAAAAAGAAACAAGATCAAAATCGAAGTCAACAAATTATATATAAGTGTTATCTTCTCAACTGCAAATAACCCCTTCCGGGTTTCTACCTTTTTAAATAAATCTAAAGCCATCCCTCGTTCTTATACCAGGCAATAGTCTCCCTTACACCTTGTTCCAGATTGTACTGAGGTGCAAATCCCAACTCTCTTACAGCCGGGCTGATGTCACATTGCCAATTGCGTTGTTTCATTATGTTATACTTATCAGAATTGAGAGTGCTGGGCTTCTTGCTACGCACCGCCCAGAATTCAGCGAGCAAAGATACAACTTTCAATATAATTAATGGGCATATCACCCGAATTACAAACGGATTACCCAATTCTTTTCGGATCAGGTCGGAAAAAGCGCGGCTACGATACACCTGTCCGTCTGCCAGGAAATAGGCGCGTCGGCATGCCTGTTTTTCAATACCAAGGAATACAGCTTGCACAATATCTTTCACATAAACAAATGTCAGATCCTGCCGGCGAAAGCCAACAGCAAAGTCCGTGTGCTGCTTGATGGACTTAGCCATCAGGTAATAATCTTTTTCACGCGGACCGTACACTCCCGTGGGGCGATAGATGACATAAGGAAAAGCGGGAATACTTTGCAAATAAAGCTCCGCTTTAAGTTTACTCAGCCCGTAAGCAGTATTGGGCATAGGGGAGTCTTCTTCCGTAATCGGCTGATAAGTTTTCTCATGAACAGGGCCAAACACGCTCAGCGTACTGATATAGATAAATTGCTTCGGTATCATATTCAGTTCACGAAGAGTATCGACAAAGTATTTCGTCTGCAAATAATTCACCCGGTCAAACTCCCGTTTGTCGGTACATTTGGTGACACCGGCACAATGGATGATATAATCGAACTTATTATATGTTCCCTTATGGCCGGAAAGCTGCGCACGCAATTCATTGGGGTGTGCAAAATCCAGTTCCAGAATGTGTATCTTACGGTTTCGCAGATATTCCCGGCTGCTGCTCGAACGGATGCCCGCCCACACGCCGAACTTCCGCTTCAACGCCTCTTCCACGATGAAACTTCCGATAAATCCACTGGCTCCTGTTATTAATATACTTTCCATTACTTCTTGGGTTCTACATGAATATTAATCAGCGTACCTTCGCCAAGCATTGTTTTTAATTTATGTTCAATAGCCGTAGCCGTAGTATGAGCTTCTTCCAACGTAATCCCCCCGTCCATGCGCACGTGTACCTCAATCGCACAATAACTACCGATACGCCTCGTACGGAGATGGTGCGGCTCACTAACTCCGGGAAAAGAGAGCAATGCTTGCTCAATATCTTTCTCCACTTCATCCGGCAAAGACTTTTCAAGCAACTCGTCAACACAAGGAATCAACAGTTGAATAGCTACCTTCATTATAAAGAAACTGACAATCACAGCAGCTATCGGATCGAGTACCCGCCAATGTTCGCCCAACAAGATTGCACCTCCAATACCTATAGCCGTTCCTATAGACGAAAAAGCGTCGCTCCGATGGTGCCAGGCATTGGCTACTACTGCCTGTGAATTCAAATTCTTCCCCTTAATAACTGTATATTGATATAATATCTCCTTCAGCAAAATAGAAATAAGAGCAGCTATCAGTGCCACCATTCCAGGTGCCTCCAGTTGTTCTCCTTTCATAAAAGCCCAAATAGAAAAAGCACCATTCCACAAAATGCCGAATCCCACCAGTAATAATAGAATTCCAATAATAGCGGTGGCTAACGTTTCATACTTCCCATGTCCATAATCATGATCTTTATCCTGAGGTTTATTGGAAATACGGACAAACACGAGAACAATGACATCCGTCACAAAATCAGATAAAGAATGAACCGCATCTGCCAACATAGCAGCACTATGGCCTAGAATACCTGCCACAAACTTAAAGGCAAGTAGCACAAAATTAACAATACTACCAACAATCGTTACTTTGTATATTTCCTTCTCCCGAGACAGAGAAGCAACTTCTACGCTCATTCTATACTGATTATTAAAATAATAATGGCGCAAAGATATAAAATAAAAGCCATTTTGTATTTCTTCATCATTATTTGTTTATTTGCATGGTTATTAATTGACTCCTCTAACTCCTTTACATCTTCTAACTCCTATGAATTATTCAGGCTAATTATATCTTTTTTGCCTACATCCCCATTCTTTTCAAGGCAGAAACAAAGCAAATTCGCAAAAAAATTGTTTTCTTTGTATCTATCATATGCAATCCATTCAATAATCAATATATTATGGCCAAAAACAAAGAAAAAAAAGCCGGCAAGCGAATGAAAAAGAAAGAACTCATTTCTGCCCTTATGGATTTTTTCCATTCGAAACCTGATGAGGTACTGTCCCTGAAATACATATTCGAACAACTCCACCTTACCACGCATCCTCTGAAGATGCTGTGTAAGGATATCCTAAGCGATATGCTACTGGATGATTACATCACCGAAGTGGAGAAAAGCAAATATAAACTGAACAATCATGGAGTGGAAATGACAGGCACTTTCCAGCGTAAAAGCAATGGAAAGAATTCCTTCATTCCCGAAGGTGGAGGTGACACGATATTCGTGGCCGAGCGTAATTCGGCACACGCCATGAACAATGATAAAGTACGCATTTCCTTCTACGCCAAACGCCGTGGCTGCGAAGCCGAAGGAGAAGTGATAGAAGTATTGGAACGTGCCAACGACACCTTTGTAGGCACACTGGAAGTAGGCAGTTCCTACGCCTTCCTGGTGACAGAAAACCGTACGCTTGCCAATGACATTTTCATCCCCAAAGAAAAGCTGAAAGGCGGAAAGACGGGAGACAAAGCCATCGTGAAAGTAATAGAATGGCCCGACAAGGCGAAAAACCCCATCGGGCAAGTTATCGACATCCTGGGCAAAGCGGGTGACAACACCACAGAGATGCACGCCATCCTTGCCGAATTCGGACTACCTTATGTCTACCCCTCTTCTGTAGAAAAAGCTGCGGACAAAATCCCCGCTGAAATATCCGATGAAGAAATTGCCAAACGCGAGGACTTCCGAAATGTGAGTACCTTCACCATCGATCCGAAGGATGCCAAAGACTTTGATGATGCTCTCTCCATCCGCAAACTGAAAGATGGCTTGTGGGAAGTAGGTGTACACATCGCAGACGTTACCCATTACGTAACCGAAGGCAGCATCATCGACAAGGAAGCCGAAAAACGCGCTACATCCGTGTATCTTGTAGACCGTACCATCCCGATGCTTCCCGAACGTCTTTGCAACTTCATCTGCTCCCTGCGTCCCGACGAAGAAAAGCTGGCGTACTCCGTTATCTTCAACATCAACGAAAAGGGAGATGTGAAAGACTCACGCGTAGTACATACAGTAATCAAGTCCGACCGCCGCTTTACTTACGAGGAAGCACAGCAAATAATTGAAACGAAAGAAGGAGACTTCAAAGAAGAAATCCTTATGCTGGATACCATTGCCAAGGCATTGCGTCAAAAGCGTTTCGTAGCCGGAGCCATCAACTTCGACCGTTACGAAGTGAAGTTTGAGATAGACGAAAAAGGGAAACCTATCAGCGTCTACTTCAAAGTTTCCAAAGATGCCAACAAGTTGGTGGAAGAATTCATGTTGCTTGCCAACCGCACCGTAGCAGAAAAAATCGGTCGCGTACCGAAAAACAAGAAGGCCAAGGTATTCCCTTACCGTATCCACGACCTTCCAGACCCGGAGAAACTGGATAACCTGGCACAATTCATCGCCCGCTTCGGCTACAAGATACGTACCGGTGGGACCAAGACAGATGTTTCCAAATCCATCAATCATCTGTTGGACGATATTCAGGGCAAGAAGGAAGAGAATCTTATTGAAACCGTATCCATCCGTGCCATGCAGAAAGCACGTTATTCCACGCACAACATTGGACATTATGGATTGGCATTCGAATACTATACACATTTCACCTCACCCATACGTCGTTTCCCGGACATGATGGTACACCGCTTGCTTACTAAATACCTGAATGGCGGGCGCAGTGTTTCCGAAACTAAATATGAAGACCTCTGCGACCACTCCAGCAATATGGAACAAATTGCAGCCAACGCTGAACGTGCTTCCATCAAATACAAGCAAGTAGAATTTATGACGGAGCGTCTGGGACAAGTGTTCGATGGTGTAATTTCCGGTGTTACGGAATGGGGACTGTACGTTGAACTGAACGAAAATAAATGCGAAGGCATGATACCTATCCGCGATCTTGGCGATGACTATTACGAGTTTGACGAGAAGAACTACTGTCTGCGCGGGCGCCGTAAGCATCGTACCTACAGTTTGGGCGATGCAATTACAATTAAGGTAGCACGAGCCAATCTGGAAAAGAAACAGTTGGACTTTGCGCTGGTAGAATAAAAGGCGCGGATTACGCGGAATACACGGATCAAGGATTATTGATTAATAAAAGAAATCCGTGTAATCCGCGTAATCCGTGCCTAAATTTTCGTTCTCCTATGCACCATAATTCTCCCTGTAAGCCGTGGGCGACATTCCTGTATGATGCTTGAAGTATCTCCCCAGATAGGATTGATCAGGGAAATTAAACTGATTAGCTATCTCCTGTATGGAAAGTGCTGTAGAGTGAAGTGTCACTTTAAGCTCAAGTATCACGTAATCGTCTATCCATTCTTTCGCTGTGCATCCCACCGTTTGTTGAATCGTCTTACTCAGATGCCGCGTAGTGACACAAAGCTTATCCGCATAATAATCCACCGAACGCTGTTCCCTGAACGACTCTATCACTAACGCAATAAAGCGGTCCTTCAACCGCCAACGCAAATGATTCGGCTTCGTTTGCCGGTAAAGACGCTCCGACTGATTACAGATCTCATAAAACAGCATCCGACAACAGTAAATCACCAGCTCACGTTGATATATATTATCACTTTCCACAGATTTCTGTTGCAGAAGTTTAAGATAATGATTGCATATCCCATCCCACTCTTCGTCTCGGAATGAACTATAATTATGCTCACGCATGAAGGATACCTTATCCGAAGGCAACGAATAGAAAATCTCATGTCGGAACTGAGCGGAAAAAGCAAAAACAGCCAGTTCAAGGTCATCTGTAGCATCTTTATAAAACGTAATCTGTTCGGGGAAAACAAGTATTACACTTCCGGCAGCTAAAGCATACTTCTGCTGGTTAATGTAAAGCTGTACCCCTCCTTGCAGACAAAACAGCAATTCCCCTCTCTCCATCCGATAAGGATAAGAAAACAAATCGGATTTCTTCCGGGTATGAAACAGGTATTCCTCACTCATAAAGTTCTATTTTTGAAGTACAAATATAGTCTTAAAGGAGCTTATGAACAAAATAATCCCACTTTTTGAACAATTCGCTTCGATTTTTGAACCGTGAGACAGGCAATAGAAGCCGTAACTTTGCAGCGGTTAATAATTTTGGTTATTTGCTCATCAAAGATTGGATATATACGGTATAGGAATGAATAAGACTCACCACAGATTACACAGATTCACACAGATTTATCAATCTAATAATCAGTAAAATAGAATCTGTGTCAATCTGTGTAATCTGTGGTAAATTAATTCATAACCATACAGTGATGAACTCAAGAAAAAAAGATTGTAATATGGCAAAAAGAGAATTAACAGCCCGGTATCTGTTTTTCATTGCGGGCTTATTTGTAAATGCGTTTGGTATTAGTTTAATTATTAAAGCAAATCTGGGCTCCTCACCTATATCGAGCCTTCCTTACACACTGAGTTTAAATTTTCCCGTCACACTGGGACAGTTCACGCTTCTGCTGAATGCCGCGCTGATAGCCGGACAAATATGGCTTCTGAAAAGGGACTTCAGAAAAGAGCAGTTTCTACAAATTCCCGTAGCAATACTCTTCAGTTTCTTCATAGATTGCTCGATGGCATTATTGGGAGGATTCACTCCTGCAGGCTATGCCTCGCAGATTCTATCACTGATAGCTGGCTGTGCGATACTTGGCCTGGGAGTAAGTATGGAGGTAATTGCCAATGTAGTGATGCTATCCGGAGAAGCCTTTGTGAAAGCCATCACTTTGCGTACGGGAAAAGAATTCGGAATTACCAAGATCGGCTTTGATACTACACTGGCACTCCTTGCCTGTGCAGCTTCCCTGATGATAGCAGGAAGCATAGAAGGTGTACGCGAAGGTACAATCATTGCCGCATTGATCGTAGGACTTTTCGCACGCTTCTTCAACAGACGACTGGGGTTTGTCAATAAAATGATTACCTTTGCACCGAATAAAACACCCATTCAGCCCTATGAAGACAATTGCAATCACCGAACTGACAGAAATTGAAGCAATCATTCGCAAATGTCCTTACTGCACGGTGGGCATCACCGATCTGGAAGGCAACCCTTACGTAGTCCCCATGAACTTTGCTTACCGGGACGGAATTATCTATCTGCACTCCGGTCCCGAAGGCAGCAAAGTAACGATGGCAGAAAAACATCCTCATGTCTGCATCACCTTCTGCGAAGGACACGAGTTGGTGTATATGCACCGGCAGGTGGCATGCAGTTACAGCATGAAGTCGCGCAGCGTGATATGCCACGGAAACGTCCGTTTCATCGAAGATATGGATGAAAAAAGAGAGGCACTTGATATAATCATGCAGCAATATACAAGCGATGAATTTAAATACAGTGAACCTGCCGTGCGCAACGTAAAGGTTTGGGAAGTAAAAATAGACAAAATGACTTGCAGATCCTTCGGACTGCGACCCAGCGAGGTCACCTCAGAGTAGTTACAAACCCATTTCAGGATGGCTACACCCTTTCCCCCGGATAGCTACACCCTTTACTGCAAATAGCTACACCCTTTACTGCAAATAGCTACACCCTTTACTGCAAATAGCTACACCCTTTTGGTGAAAGGGTGTAGCCCTAATATTCTACAGCGGGTATTCATCAAATGCATATAGCAACGTTGAAAGATACCGTTCGCCTGTATCCGGCAATAATGCAACAATAGTTTTCCCCTCATTCTCCGGAAGAAGTGCCAGACGAGTGGCTGCACTGACTGCCGCCCCGGAAGATATACCTACCAGCAGGCCTTCTTTCTGCGCCAACTCGCGTCCTGTACGGATAGCATCGTCATTTGTTACCTGCAATATTTCATCCACTACTGCCGGATTGTAGTTCTTGGGAACAAAACCGGCACCGATACCTTGTATCTTATGTGCTCCCGGAGCACCTCCTGAAAGTACAGGAGAGTCGGTCGGCTCTACCGCTACCACCTTTACAGCCGGATTATGTTTTTTCAGGGCGGCGCCTACTCCACTTACCGTTCCGCCAGTCCCTACACCAGCAACAAAAATATCAACATGACCTTCCGTATCCCGCCAGATCTCCTGTCCTGTAGTACGTTCGTGCATGGCAGGATTTGCGGGGTTGTCAAACTGCTGAAGAATCACCGCACCGGGTGTAGCCGCTTTCAGTTCTTCAGCACGGGCAATAGCCCCTTTCATACCATTGGCACCGGGCGTAAGCACCAATTCGGCACCCAAGGCTTTCAGTAAGTTGCGACGCTCAACGCTCATGGTATCAGGCATGGTGAGAATCAACTTATAACCTTTTGAAGCGGCCACAAATGCAAGTCCTATTCCGGTGTTTCCACTGGTAGGTTCTATGATTGTCGCTCCGGGTTTCAGCAAACCGGAAGTCTCGGCATCTTCAATCATTGCCAGTGCCACGCGATCTTTCACGCTTCCGGCAGGATTAAATGACTCCAGTTTCACGATCAGACGGGCTTTCAGCCCTTTTGATTTATTGTAATTACTCAGCTCCATCAGGGGAGTGTTGCCCACCAGATCCGTGAGCTGTTTTGCTATCTTTTTCATAACATATTGGGTTTTAATTTATACTCTTCTTTCTAAATGACAAAGATAGAGGGTTAACGGTTCATAGGAAATACCATATTTGTGGGATTTTCATACTATAAATGAGGGATTTTCGCTGAGAATAGTTACCTTTGTACCCACCTTATTATAAAAAGGATATCCCAATGAGTCCATTGAACTTTACTCACATTTTGACACAGGCAGTCGATGAACTATCGGAAAGCTCATCTTACAAAGGACTGTTTCATCAGCACACGGACGGCACTCCATTGCCTTCGGCTAGGGCACTGCAAGATATTGTAGAGCTATCGCGTGCCATCCTCTTCCCCGGTTATTTTGGTAATTCCACAGTCAACAGCCGCACCATCAAATATCACATCGGCGTAAACATTGAACGCTTGTTCGACTTGCTGACCGGTCAGGTACTTGCAGGGCTTTGCTTCACCGGAAACGGAGAATGTACCTGCTGCACTGAACTTCAGCGTGAAGAAGCGGCACTGATTGCCGCTAAATTCATCAGCAATTTGCCGGGAATGCGCCGTGTGCTGGCCACTGATGTGGCAGCCGCCTACAATGGAGATCCGGCAGCACACAGTTTCGGAGAAGTAATCAGTTGTTATCCCGCCATACGTGCCATCAGCAATTACCGCATTGCGCATGAGTTACTGAAACTCGGTGTGCCCCTTATTCCGCGTATCATCACTGAAATGGCCCACAGCGAAACAGGAATCGATATTCATCCGGGTGCCGCCATCGGCAGCCACTTCACCATAGACCACGGAACGGGTGTGGTAATCGGGGAGACGTGCGTCATCGGAAATAACGTGAAGTTGTATCAAGGCGTAACTCTGGGTGCCAAGAGCTTTCCATTGGATGCGGACGGTAAACCGATCAAGGGTATCCCACGCCACCCGATACTGGAAGACAATGTAATCGTCTATTCCAATGCCACCATTTTAGGACGTATCACTATCGGACAGGGTGCCACGGTAGGTGGTAATATCTGGGTGACGGAAGACGTTCCGGCCGGAGCAAGAATTGTACAGACTAAAGCCAAAAAGTAACCGGCAGTCAGCAAGCAAGCGCCCCGGTTGAGGGACACAAGCGTTCCGGCTGAGCAACACAAGTGTTTCGGAAGAGAGACACAAGTGTTACATCCGAGAAGTACAAGTGTTCCGTAAAAGGGATATTAAGAGAATAGTAATCATCAATAGAAACAATAGATACAGAAGAAGTTACAGCAGCTTCAACCGTAAAATTGTAAATCGTAAAATCAATAATAAACAGATGGAATCCTTTCAAATGATTGCCAAGACCTTTCAAGGTCTGGAAGAAGTATTAGCACAAGAACTGACTGCATTAGGGGCAAACGACATAGAAATAGGCCGACGCATGGTGTCTTTCAGTGGAGACAAGGAAATGATGTACAAGGCAAACTTCTGCTTGCGCACAGCAATCCGTATCCTGAAACCGATCAAGAACTTCACTGCCAAAAATGCTGATGAAGTCTATGAACAAATCAAAGCTATCAGCTGGGAAAACATCCTGGATGTGGAGAAAACATTTGCTGTAGATGCCGTTGTGTTCAGCGAAGAATTCCGTCACTCTAAGTTTGTATCTTATAAAGTAAAAGATGCCATTGTAGATTATTTCCGCGAGAAATTCAACAAACGTCCGTCCGTACGAATCAACCGCCCGGATGTACTGCTGAATATACACATTGCACAAACCACGTGTACGCTTTCACTCGACTCATCGGGTGAGTCACTACACCGCCGCGGTTATCGCCAGGAAGCGGTAGAGGCTCCGTTGAACGAAGTACTGGCTGCCGGAATGATCCTCATGACGGGCTGGAAAGGCGAATGTGATTTGATTGATCCGATGTGTGGTTCGGGTACCATCCCCATTGAGGCGGCACTGATTGCACGTAACATTGCTCCGGGAGTATTCCGTAAGGAATTTGCTTTTGAGAAGTGGAATGATTTCGACCAGGATTTATTCGATACGATTTACAACGACGACAGTCAGGAATGTGAGTTTACACATAAGATATACGGATACGACAATAATCCGCAGGCTAACGAAATAGCAACGCACAACATCAAGGCAGCAGGTGTATCGAAAGACATTGTCTTGAAGTTGCAGCCCTTCCAGCAGTTTGAACAGCCGGCGGAAAAGTCCATGATTATCACCAATCCGCCTTATGGGGAACGTATTTCTACCAATAATCTGCTGGGACTGTACCAGATGATAGGCGAGCGTCTGAAACACGCTTTCACCGGAAACACGGCATGGGTGCTCTCTTATCGTGAAGAGTGCTTCGACCAGATAGGACTGAAACCGACTGCCAAAATACCTCTGTTCAACGGTGCACTGGAATGTGAATTCCGTAAATACGAGATTTTCGACGGTAAATACAAGGAATTCAAGAAACAGGAAGGCGAAAGTGAAGAGGGAGAAGACTCTAAAGAATCAGGCTTCAAACCGAAAGAAGGACGGGAGTTCAGACCAAGAGAATCACGTGAATTCAGACCGAGAGAACCCCGCAAACCAGGAGAATTCAGATCCAGAGATGACAAGCCAAGGGAATTCAGACCAAGAGACAGTAAACCCCGGGAGTTTGGTTCGAGAGAAGACAGGCCCAGAGGGGAATTCAAGCCAAGGGAATTCCGCAAGGATGGAGACAGGGAAAGAAAACCGTTTGACAGAGAACGTCGTCCGGGAGGAAACGGGGAGTTCAAGCCGAAAAGGGAGTTTAAACCAAGAAAGCGGGAAGAGGGAGAGTAAGTTGCTGAAAGACAGTTTGAGGTGCCAAATTGTCACCTCAAACAAAGGAGGTGTTAGATACTCTGCCTTTGCCAAGCTGAGTGCCGCCGTACAAGTGAAAAGTACACCAATGGGCAGAATAGAAGTGAAAGGTTTTAGAAAAGAGAATGACTAACAAAAGACTATGAACATGAAGATAATCAGTAAATGGATGGGAGTGATATTATTGGCATCATCCGCTCTCTTCACAACGAACGTTATGGCACAAGATTTAAAGAAACCGACGCTGGAAGACCTGATCCCCGGCGGAGAAACCTATCGCTTTGCAAAAAGCCTGTACGGACTGCAATGGTGGGGAGACACGTGCATCAAGCCCGAAATAGACTCTTTGTTTGCAGTGAACCCTAAAACAGGAAAGGAAACCCTACTCCTGACGCGTGAGAGAATCAACCAGGCACTGGAACAGGAAAAACTGGGTAAACTGAGTCATTTATATCAGGTGAGCCTGCCTTGGGCTGAAAAGACTCAGTTGCTTATCACTCTGCCCGGTAATTATATCGTTTACGACTGGAAAGCGGATAAGATCATCAGCAAACAAGCCTTGCCAGAAAAGGCAGCCAATGAGGATTATAATACCGTAAGCGGCCATATTGCTTACACTCTGAATAATAATCTTTATGTTAACGATCGCGCCGTAACCAACGAACCGGAAGGGATCGTATGCGGACAAAGCGTACACCGTAACGAGTTCGGCATCAGCAAAGGAACTTACTGGAGTCCGAAAGGTGACTTGCTCGCCTTCTACCGCATGGATGAAAGCATGGTAACACAATATCCGTTAGTGGACATCACCGCACGGGTGGGCGAATTGAACAATGTACGTTACCCGATGGCAGGTATGACGAGCCACAAAGTAACTGTAGGCATCTACAATCCCGAAACGCAGAAGACAATTTATCTGAATGCAGGTGATCCTACCGACCGTTACTTCACCAATATAAGTTGGGCACTGGATGCCAAAAGCCTTTATCTCATAGAGCTGAACCGTGATCAGAACCATGCCAAGCTATGCCAGTACAGCGTAGAAACAGGCGAACTGATAGGAACTCTTTTTGAAGAGACACATCCCAAATACGTAGAACCCCAGCACCCCATCGTATTCCTGCCGTGGGACAACAGCAAGTTTATCTACCAAAGCCAACGCGACGGCTTCAACCACCTGTACCTCTATGGCACAGACGGTAAGCTGGTCAAGCAACTGACTTCCGGCAACTGGCTTGTGCAAGATGTACTTGGCTTCAACAGTGGAAAGAAAGAAATCATCATAGCTTCCACGGAATATTCCCCGTTGCAAAGCAACCTCTTCAAAGTAAGCATAGCAACAGGCAAACGTAGCCCGCTAGGCACACCGGAAGGTATACACCACGGCACACTGAGTGCAAGCGGCAGTTACCTCATAGATACCTATTCCAGCCCTGAAGTGCCACGCAGCATCAACCTTATCGCCACACAAACCGGGAAAAGCATCAATCTGCTGACAGCAGAAGATCCATTCAAGGACTTCACCATGCCGAGCATCGAAGTAGGCACCATCAAAGCTGCCGACGGTATGACTGATCTTTACTATCGTCTCATAAAACCTGCGGACTTTGATCCGAATAAGAAATACCCCACCATTGTCTATGTATACGGTGGACCGCACGCCCAAATGGTCACCGGCGGTTGGCAGAACGGTGCACGTGGCTGGGATATCTACATGGCCAACAAAGGTTACATCATGTTCAGCCTCGACAACCGTGGAAGTGACAACCGCGGACTGGAATTTGAAAATGCTACTTTCCGACATCTTGGCATTGAAGAAGGAAAAGACCAAGTGAAAGGTGTGGAATTCCTGAAAAGTCTGCCTTATGTAGATGGCAACCGCATCGGTGTGCACGGCTGGAGTTTCGGTGGTCACATGACTACGGCATTGCTGCTCCGCTATCCCGAGATATTCAAGGTAGGCGTTGCAGGTGGTCCGGTCATCGACTGGGGATATTATGAAATCATGTACGGAGAACGCTATATGGATACCCCACAGAGTAATCCGGAAGGGTACAAAGAGTGCAACCTGAAAAACCTTGCCGGCAATCTGAAAGGACATCTGCTATTGATCCATGATGATCATGACGATACTTGTGTACCTCAACATACACTTTCGTTCATAAAGGCTTGTGTGGATGCACGCACATATCCGGACCTGTTTATCTATCCCACACATAAGCACAATGTCAGGGGACGTGACCGGGTACATCTACATGAAAAGATAACCCGTTATTTTGAAGAACATCTTTGATGTACAATTTACCATTTACAATGTACAATTTAGTGCATGAGTAAAATGGTAAAGCACAGAAGAAGAGAAAGAAATGTAAATTGTTAATTGTACTTTAATTGTACTTTGTAAATTGTAAATTGTAAATGAAACCATGAAAGTATTATTATTAGGAAGTGGTGGCCGCGAGCATGCCCTGGCATGGAAAATAGCCCAAAGCCCGAAAGTAGAGAAACTTTTTATCGCCCCCGGTAATGCCGGCACCAGTGCGGTAGGTGAGAACGTATCCATCAAGGCAACCGATTTCCCTGCCTTGAAAGCCTTCGCTTTAGAACAAAAGATAGACATGATCGTGGTAGGTCCCGAAGATCCGCTGGTAGAAGGTATCTACGACAGCTTTACCGGAGATGCCTCCACCCAACATATTGCCATCATCGGCCCTACAGCTAAAGGTGCGCAACTGGAAGGCAGCAAAGAGTTCGCCAAAGGCTTCATGGAACGTCACGGTATTCCCACCGCCCGTTACAAAAGCATCACTGCTGCTAATCTGGACGAAGGCCTTGCTTTTCTCGAAACCCTCGAAGCTCCCTACGTGCTGAAAGCCGACGGTCTATGCGCCGGAAAAGGTGTGCTCATTCTCCCTACACTGGAAGAAGCCAAGCGGGAACTGGAAGAAATGCTCGGCGGTATGTTTGGCCAGGCCAGCGCCACAGTTGTTATCGAAGAATTCCTCAGCGGTATAGAGTGCTCCGTATTTGTGCTGACAGACAGTAAGAACTATAAGGTTTTGCCTGTTGCCAAAGATTACAAACGCATCGGTGAAGGCGATAAAGGCCTGAATACCGGTGGCATGGGAAGTGTAACTCCTGTCCCCTTTGCCGACGAGGTATTCATGGAAAAGGTACGTACCCGCATCATCGAACCTACCATCCGCGGATTACAGGAAGAAAACATCCTTTACAAAGGCTTCATCTTCCTCGGCCTGATCCGTGTGAAAGGTGAACCAATGGTGATAGAATACAACGTCCGTATGGGCGATCCGGAAACAGAAAGCGTCATGTTGCGTATACAAAGCGACTTTGTAGAACTTCTGGAAGGTGTACGCGATGTCAACCTCGACACCAAGACATTGGTGATGGACCCACGGACAGCCGCCTGTGTCATGCTTGTCAGCGGTGGATATCCCGAAGCTTACGAAAAGGGCAAAGTGATGACCGGGTTTGAAGCAGCGGTAGCCACGGACAGCATCCTCTTCCATGCCGGAACCGCAATGAAAGACGGACAAGTGGTAACGAACGGCGGACGCGTGATTGCCGTATGTTCGTATGGTGAAACCAAGGAGGAAGCCCTTGCCAAAAGTTATAAAGTAGCGGATATGATCCACTTCGACAAGAAGTATTTCCGCCGCGACATCGGGTTCGATCTCTAATCACCCCATCACCTTTATTATAATGATACGAAGTAAACGATTACAGAACCGGATTACAGCGGGGCGCTTCACCCTCCCCGCTGCTGTCTTTCTATCACTGTTCTGCTGGGTACTGACTTCCATCTTATTACCCGAGATTCCAGTGATGAAAAGCAATTACCCATTGTGGGAAACCATCTACAACGATTGGATTCCGACATGGGCAAGTGCGCCCCTAAGCTTTCTGCTTTACGGTATAATCGGCTACTTCCTGATAGAGCTGAACAACACCTTCGCCATTATCCGTATGCGGGCATCCGTGCAGACAGCCATTTACTTTCTGCTGATATCTGTCTGCCCTGCCATGCACCAATTATATGCCGGAGACATTGCCTCGACAGCATTTCTGATATCTTTGTTCTTCCTGTTCAAGGGCTATCAACATCCACATCCGGCGGGCATCCTATTCTACTCGTTCCTGTTTATCGGGGCGGGCAGTCTGTTCTTCCCGCAACTGACATTGTTCATTCCCATTTTCTGGATCGGTGCATACAGTTTCCAGGCACTCACTCCTAAGAGCTTTTTCGGAGGTCTGATCGGCTGGACGCTCCCCTATTGGTTCCTGTTTGGACATGCCTACTTCTATGGTGAAATAGAATTATTCTATCAGCCATTCATCGAACTGGTGACGTTCCATCCCATTACTTTATGGAACTTCCCATTATGGGAAATCGCTACATTGGGCTATTTGTTCCTGTTGTTCATAGTAAGCTCCGTTCACTGCCTGGTGGCAGGTTACGAAGATAAGATACGTACCCGCAGTTATCTGCATTTCCTTATTTTCCTGACGTTCTGCATCTTCGTCTATATCCTGTTGCAACCGGCACAAACGTTTCACCTCCTGCCCTTGCTGCTGATAGGCGTCAGCATCCTGACAGGACATTTCGTGGTACTGACGAACAGTCGGGCTTCTAATGTGTTTTTCATTTGTGCCCTTGCCGGGCTTATACTCTTATTCGGATTTAACGTATGGATGCTTTTGTAGACTCATTGGTTCAACTCCTGATAGACTGGGGCTATCTCGGTTTATTTATCTCCGCCTTACTGGCAGGAAGCATCGTTCCGTTCAGTTCGGAACTGGTGATGATAGCACTGATAAAGGTAGGGCTCAGTCCGGTGATGTGTGTACTCTTCGCCACGTTGGGTAATACGATTGGCGGTATGACGTGCTACTACATGGGGCGTCTGGGTAACGTAGTCTGGATAGAGAAATATTTCAAAGTAAAAAAAGAAAAAGTAGACAAGATGCAGACTTTCCTTCAAGGTAAAGGAGCATTGATGGGCTTTTTCGCATTCCTGCCCTTCGTGGGCGAAGTAATTGCCATTGCACTGGGTTTCATGCGCAGCAATGTATGGCTGACTACTTCGTCCATGTTTGCCGGAAAGCTGATACGGTATGCCGTGATGCTGCTGGCATTGCAGGGAGTAATATCTATGTTTTAAGTTATGAAACGAATTATAGAACGTACGGAAGATGGAAGCGCAACGCTCTTTGTGCCCGAACTGGATGAACATTATCATTCGGTGAAAGGGGCGCGTACAGAGTCGCAGCATATCTTTATCAACATGGGTCTGAAAGCCTCTGCCGCACCGCAACCGCACGTTCTTGAGATAGGCTTCGGCACCGGACTGAATGCCTTGCTCACACTGGAAGCTGCCGAACAGGATGCGCGTCCCGTACATTATACCGGTATCGAGCTCTATCCCCTTGCCTGGGAAGAAGTCGATGCACTAGGATATAGCAATAACCCGCTGTTCAAGCAGCTGCACACCGCCCCGTGGGAAGAAGACGTAAAAATATCCCCGCACTTCACCCTGCGGAAGATAAAGATGGATGCGATTAGTGATAAGTGGTTATCACTAAATCCTGATCTCGTTTACTTCGATGCTTTCGCCCCTGAAAAGCAACCAGAAATGTGGAACGAGCAATTATTTCGCTCTCTTTACGTTTATATGAATACAGGGGGAATATTGACGACGTATTGCGCCAAAGGTGTCATCCGCCGTATGTTGCAAGCTGTGGGCTTCCGTGTGGAGCGCCTTCCGGGACCTCCGGGGGGAAAACGGGAGATACTGAGGGCAACGAAAGAGAAACCATAAAGAGTAATCAATTATAAAAACCATAAATATAATAATGAAACGAACATTCCTGTACATCCTCGCTGCCTTGCTTGCCGCATCCTGCAAGAACAGCAGCGTCCAAAATAATAAGAGTGAAGGCGATAAGCCCGTCATCACTGTCACTATTGAGCCATTACGCTATTTCACCGAAGCCATTGCAGGCGATAACTTCAACGTTATCAGCATGGTTCCCAAAGGAAGTAGCCCGGAAACCTACGACCCTACCCCCCAGCAACTCGTAGATCTTGCCAAGAGCAAAGCCTACTTCCGGATCGGCTACATCGGTTTTGAACAAACCTGGATGGACAAGCTGACGGATAACGCTCCGCACCTGCAATTCTTCGATACTTCCCGCGGCATCGACCTGATTTATGATTCCTCACACGCCCACCATCATCACGATGCCGATGAACCTCACGCCCACGATTCCATCCAAGACGATGAGCATCAGCATCTTTTGGGTGTGGAACCACACGTTTGGAGTTCTGCCTATAATGCACAGATTATTGCCGGAAATATCGTAAATGCACTGTGCGCCATCGACAAAGGCAATGAAGAAGTCTATATGGAGCGTTACAAAAGTCTCTGCAACCAGATTGAACATACCGATAGCCTTATTTGTCACATGCTGTCGGCTCCCAATGCGGACCGTGCTTTCATGATTTATCATCCGGCATTATCTTACTTTGCCCGCGACTACGGTCTGCATCAGATTTCCATCGAAGAAAATGGTAAAGAGCCTTCTCCCTCCCACCTCAAGAATCTGATAGACACTTGTAAAAAGGAGAAAGTCCGTGTTATCTTCGTACAACCTGAATTTGACCGTCGCAATGCGGAGATCATTGCCAAACAGACGGGAACGAAGGTAATCCCTATCAATCCGCTTTCTTACGATTGGGAAGAAGAAATGTTGAACATTGCCAAGGAATTGGTCGTTAAGAACTAAAGACATCGTCAAGCAGTAAACAAATGGGTACGCCTCTTATTGAAATAAAGAATCTCAGTGCCGGCTATGACAGCCGCACGGTATTACGCAACGTAAACCTCACCGTTTACGACCGGGACTTTTTGGGCATCATCGGCCCTAATGGCGGCGGAAAAACAACTCTCATCAAATGTATACTCGGTCTGTTGAAACCTACTGGAGGAGAGATCTTATATAGAGTTGCAACAACTTCCGGCAATAGCTCGGCCCCTCATGATAACAGCGCAACCAACTCTCAATTCTCAACTCTCAACTCTCAACTCTCCATGGGATATCTGCCACAATACAACAGTATAGATCGTAAGTTTCCCATTACAGTGGAAGAAGTAATCCTTTCCGGACTCAGCTCGCAAAAGTCACTTATTTCACGCTTCACCGCAGCACATCGGGAGAAAGCCCACCAAGTGATTGCCCGCATGGGATTGGAAGGATTGGAAGAACGTGCCATCGGCGCACTAAGCGGCGGACAATTGCAACGTGCTTTGCTGGGGCGTGCCATCATCTCCGATCCTCAACTCGTTGTCCTAGACGAACCCAGTACCTATATCGACAAGCGTTTCGAAGCCCGCCTTTACGAACTATTGGCAGAGATTAACCACGACTGCGCCATCATTCTTGTCAGCCATGACATCGGCACAGTACTGCAACAAGTGAAGTCCATCGCCTGTGTGAATGAAACACTGGACTATCATCCCGACACGGGGATAAGTGAGGAATGGTTGGAACGGAACTTCAACTGTCCGATAGAGTTATTAGGGCACGGAGCACTGCCCCATCGCATATTGGCAGAGCATAAACATGGCGACGAATGTGGATGCTGTAATTGCGAACATTAAACATCAAAGCTATAATATTTGAAACTTTTCTCTACAAAAAATCAATGTATATCTTTTAACCTATCCTAATAAATATGCCTTACCTCCACGCATTTAGCAGTTAAATCACTATATTTGCGGCCGTATATACAAAAATACAGAGCTATAACTTAAAAACATAACGAATTCTTTCCGAATGAAACAGTACAGAACCGTAAACAACCTTGTGGGTTGGATTACTTTCCTCATTGCAGCTACGGTCTATTGCATGACTATTGAGCCGACTGCAAGTTTTTGGGACTGCCCGGAGTTCATCACTACCGGCTACAAACTGGAAGTAGGACACCCGCCCGGAGCACCTTTCTTCATGCTGGTAGCCAACCTGTTCTCACAATTTGCCTCCGACCCGAGCACCGTTGCCAAAATGGTAAACTATATGAGTGCACTGATGAGTGGCGCTTGTATCCTGTTCCTGTTCTGGAGCATCACGCACCTGGTGCGCAAACTTGTTGTTACAGATGAGAATAATATTACCCGCGGACAACTGATTACCATCATGGGTAGCGGTCTGGTAGGCGCACTGGCATATACATTCAGTGACACCTTCTGGTTCAGTGCCGTCGAAGGTGAAGTTTACGCATTCTCTTCTCTTTTCACAGCCGTTGTATTCTGGCTGATACTGAAATGGGAGGATGTGGCGAACGAACCTCACAGCGACCGCTGGCTTATCCTCATCGCTTACCTGACGGGACTTAGTATCGGCGTACACTTGCTGAACTTGCTCTGCTTGCCTGCCATCGTACTGGTTTACTACTACAAGAAAGTGCCCAACGCAAATGCCAAAGGTTCATTACTGGCATTGCTCGCTTCGGGCATTCTGGTTGCCGCCGTACTTTATGGCATGGTACCGGGTATTGTAAAAGTAGGAGGCTGGTTCGAACTGTTCTTCGTGAATACACTGGGAATGTCCTTCAACAGCGGTGTAATGGTTTACATCATTGTATTGGCAGCTTCCATCATCTGGGGAGTATACGAAAGCTACACGGAAAAGAACAAGATGCGCATGTCCGTCTCCTTCGTACTGACAATTGCCTTGTTAGGTATTCCCTTCTACGGACACGGAACGAGCGCTGTTATTATAGGTATTATTGTTATCGCCTTCCTGTTCTTCTACCTCAGCCCGAAGATGCAGGCAAGTATGAAAGAGAAATATCGTGTTTCTGCGCGTACGCTCAACACCTCGCTGTTGTGTACCATGATGATTGTCATCGGATATTCTTCCTACGCCATTATCGTGATCCGCTCTACAGCCAACACCCCCATGGATCAGAACTCACCCGAAGACATCTTCACGCTGGGTGAATATCTGGGCCGTGAACAATACGGAACCCGCCCGTTATTCTACGGACAGGCATTCTCTTCCAAAGTAGCCCTCGATGTAAAAGATGGCTATTGCGAACCGCGTATCTCGTACAACGGAACCAAATTTATCCGCAAGGAAAAAGCCACTCCCGATGAAAAGGACAGCTATATTGAAATCCCCGGACGTATCGAATACGAATACGCGCAGAATATGCTTTTCCCGCGTATGTACAGCAGTCAGCACGCCAGGGAATATCAAGCCTGGGTGGACATTAAGGGCGAAGACGTTCCCTATGACCAGTGCGGACAAATGGTGATGGTGAACATGCCCACACAATGGGAAAACATCAAGTTCTTCTTCACCTACCAGCTCAACTGGATGTACTGGCGCTACTTCATGTGGAACTTCGCCGGACGCCAGAACGACCTGCAAGGCAGCGGAGAAATAGAACATGGTAACTGGATCACAGGCATCCCGTTCATTGACAACTTCCTGGTGGGCGACCAGAGTCTGTTGCCGCAGGAACTGCAAAACAATAAGGGACACAACGTCTTCTACTGCCTGCCTTTATTGCTCGGTATCATCGGCCTTTTATGGCAGGCATACCGCGGACAGAAGGGTATTCAACAGTTCTGGGTAGTGTTCTTCCTGTTCTTCATGACGGGTATCGCCATTGTGCTCTACCTGAATCAGACACCGAGCCAGCCGCGTGAACGCGACTATGCATACGCCGGATCATTCTACGCCTTTGCCATTTGGATAGGTATGGGTGTGGCAGGTATTATCCGCCTGTTGCAACACTACGCCAAGATGAAGGAACTTCCGGCCGCAACACTGGCATCCGTTGTCTGCCTGTTCGTGCCCATACAGATGGCAAGCCAGACGTGGGACGACCACGACCGCAGCGACCGCTATCTGGCACGCGACTTCGGCCAGAACTATCTGATGTCTCTGCAAGAAACCGGCAATCCAATTATCTTCACCAACGGTGATAACGATACATTCCCCTTGTGGTACAATCAGGAAACAGAAGGATTCCGCACGGATGCACGTACTTGTAACCTCAGTTACTTACAGACAGATTGGTATATCGACCAGATGAAGCGTCCTGCCTACGATTCTCCGTCATTACCCATCACTTGGGACCGTATGGATTACGTGGAAGGAACCAATGAATACATTCCTGTACAGGCCGATTACAAGAAGAGCATCGACGCCCTCTATGCCGAAGCTGAAAAGCAGGCACTGAACGGTAACCCGGAAGCTCTGGTGAATGTGAAGAAAGAGTTCGGTGAAAACCCGTACGAATTGCAGAACATCCTGAAATATTGGGTACGAAGTAAAAATGAAGATCTCAAAGTAATTCCTACGGACAGCATTGTACTGAAGGTGGATAAGGAAGCTGTACGCCGTAGCGGCATGATGATACCGGGCGACAGTATCCCCGATTACATGCACATCTCACTGAAAGGCAAACGCGCCCTTTATAAGAGCGAACTGATGATGCTTGAAATGCTGGCAGAAGCCAATTGGGAACGTCCTATCTACATGGCAGTCAGCGTAGGTACGGAAAACCACCTCGGCATGGGTAATCACTTCATACAGGAAGGCCTAACCTATCGCTTCACTCCGTTCGATACCGACAAGACAGGCGTCAAACTGGATAGCGAAAAGATGTATGACAACCTGATGAACAAGTTCAAGTTCGGTGGCATCGACAAGGAAGGTATCTATATTGATGAAAACGCCATGCGTATGTGCTATTCTCACCGACGTATCTTCTCACAACTCGTAGGTCAGTTGATACGTGAAGGCAAGAATGACAAGGCCAAGAAAGCATTGGACTACGCAGAGAAGATGATTCCTGCCTACAATGTGCCGTACGACTGGCAGAACGGTGCCGTACAAATGGCAGAAGCATACTATCAACTGGGCGAAACGGAAAAAGCCGACAGCATTATGAAGGCACTCGCCGACAAGGCCGTGGAATACCTCACTTGGTATCTGAGCCTGGATGAACAACGTTTTGCTATGTCTAGCCGTGAAATCATCGACTATCAGCTGCCTATCCTCAGTTCAGAAGTGAAGCTTATGCAGAAGTATAATTCCGAACTGGCTCCGATATATGACAGCAAGTTGAACGAATTGTATCAGATGTGCGTTGACCGTATGAAATAAGAAATAGTGATTAGCGGTTAGTGATAAGTGATTAACGGCTGTGCCGTAACATCGCGCACTAACCGCTAATCACTTATCACTAACCGCTAACTACTAATCACTTATCACTAATCGTTAATCACTAATAACCGTGTTTATAGAACAGCCTCCCGAGTTTGTCCGAAAGCTATATCCCGGTGCCATTTGGCGAATGGATCCGAACGAGAAATCCGTCTACCTGACTTTTGATGATGGTCCCATCCCCGAAGTAACCCCATGGGTACTTGAACTATTGGATAAACATGACATCAAAGCCACCTTCTTCATGGTGGGAGACAATATACGCAAGCATCCCGATGTATTCCAAATGGTAGTAGATGGCGGTCACCGCATCGGAAACCATACATTCAATCATATCCGCGGATTCGAATATCTGTCCGACAATTATCTTGCCAATACGGACAAGGCGAATGAACTGATGAAAACAGATCTCTTCCGTCCACCGCACGGTCACATGCGCTGGGGACAGTATTTCACCTTGAAACGGCATTATAAGATAGTGATGTGGGATTTGGTTACGCGTGACTACAGTAAGAAATTGCGCGGTCCGCAAGTACTTGCCAATGTGATGAGATATGCACGGAACGGGTCTATTATCACTTTCCACGACTCGCTGAAGTCCTGGAATAACGGCAACCTGCAATATGCACTGCCGCGGGCATTGGATTTTCTGGAAGAGGAAGGATACGAGTTTAAATTGCTATAAGGTTTCACCACAGAATAACACAGAGTCCCACTGAGTTCATTTCAAATTGATTGAACTCAGTGGGACTCTACTATTTCAAGACGAGATTTATTTAATTGTCACCGTCAACGGATTACGTACCTTCTGAGCATAGTTTGCCATGTATTCATTCCATGCTTCCGGAGTTTTGATGTCAGCCTTGTCCCAGGCAGCACCCCAGTAGTAAACATACTCTGAACCCGGTTCATAATCGCTGATAGCCAATACATGGCCATCGGCACCACCACGCAGTTCATTCTTTTCCTTTTCAGGGAAGAGCAACGATTTTGCCTCTTTCACTGTAGTCGGGAAAGCAGCACCTACGAATATCTTACCGTTATTATTATTCACATTGTCCGTAGGGTCCACATAAGTGATATAGCCGGCAGCAGCATCAGCTACAACAGCACCATCCGGTTCGTGCAACACGATACCTGTAGCCACGGGAGTAGTCTCTTTCAGGTTATCAAAAGAAACCGCAGTCTTGTTCAAGTGAGAGCCTGCATCCAGCGTGATAACACGTGTTTCAATCACGGTTGAGTCACCCTTGATAGTCAGCGGATTGTAAACCAGCTTCACAGTGAAACGCAACGGACCGTTATCCAGAATATCCTGTGTAGCGTAGCAATACGGATAAACGATTTCACCGTCGGGCATCAAAGCAGCAGTACCGCCACCCAGCGTAGGACCTACTTTATAGCAGTCCAGACCGTTTCCGTGGTCTACGTGATAAGATACCGATTGATACAATTCCTGTGCAGCTTTCGGATCAGTTTTCTTCAATTCAGCGATCTTTGCTTTAGTCTCCGGATTCAACTCACCTGCATAACGGGCTTCTACAACCGGTTCGGTGGTATTGTACTTCGTCCAAACATCATAACCGAAAGCACGTTCGCCAGTCTTTTGCAAAGCAGGACCATACGCACGGAAAGCAACCAGATCATTTTCCCAGGCTACATCATCCACACGTTCAGGATAATATCTACCGCAAGCCTTTACTGCAAAAGCTTCAGGCGTGCCTGCCTGAATGGTATAAACAGCCGTACCGTTAGCAGCTACGCTTGCAGGGAAAATCACTTTTTCATCATAAGTAATCTGATAGGGGACTTGTTGTCCGTCAGCATTCAGAACCACAATCTGTGCTGTGTCAGCCAGTTTCAGTTGGTTGGCGATGTCGCTCATAGCCACCTCAACCATTTCATTGGAACGCTCCATTGCCAAAGGATTGCTTACCGTTACGGTAACTACATCCTTAGTGTTGGTGCAGGCAAAACATACGAATGCTGTTGCCAGTAAAAGGAATAACTTTTTCATATTGCTTAATCAATTGATAAT
>NZ_EQ973490.1:1346245-1360420 GCF_000158035.1 Bacteroides cellulosilyticus DSM 14838 | reverse complement strand
TTCCCGTTATTTATTCATATACTTATTTAGGCTGTTTGCCAATGTAAGCCAAGATACCACCGTCAACGTAGAGTACGTGACCGTTTACGAAATCAGAAGCGTCGGAAGCCAGGAATACGGCAGGACCCATCAAATCTTCAGGAGTACCCCAACGTGCAGCCGGAGTCTTAGCAACGATAAATGCATCGAACGGATGACGTGAACCGTCAGCTTGCGGTTCGCGAAGCGGTGCAGTCTGCGGAGTAGCGATGTAACCCGGGCCGATACCATTACACTGGATGTTGTACTCACCGTACTCGGAAGCGATGTTACGAGTCAGCATCTTCAATCCACCCTTGGCAGCAGCATAAGCAGACACAGTCTCACGACCCAATTCACTCATCATAGAGCAGATGTTGATAATCTTGCCGTGACCTTTCTTTATCATAGAAGGGATAACAGCCTTGGATACGATAAACGGAGCGTTCAAGTCTACGTCGATCACCTGACGGAATTCAGCAGCAGACATTTCGTGCATCGGAATACGCTTGATGATACCTGCATTGTTTACCAGAATATCGATCACGCCCACTTCTTTCTCAATCTGGGCAACCATAGCGTTCACCTGCTCTTCATTTGTCACGTCGCATACATAACCTTTAGCATCGATGCCTTCAGCTTTGTAAGCAGCCAGACCTTTGTCCACTAATTCTTGTTTGATGTCGTTGAACACGATTTTTGCACCGGCTTGTGCATAGGCAGTTGCCAGAGCGAAGCCAATTCCGTAAGAAGCACCGGTTACAAGTGCTACTTTGCCTTCTAATGAAAAGTTTACCATAATTTATTTACTTAGGTTTATTAATAACTTGTTTCTAATTACGATTCAAAGTCTCGGTTTACTCAATTTATTACTTCAGGTCGGTAATCAAAGAGAAGTCCTGATCTCCATAGTCCAGGTTTTCACCACCCATACCCCAGATAAAGGTATAGTTATGAGTAGCGGCAGCAGAATGGATAGACCATTCGGGAGACAATACAGCCTGGTCACCCTTCATCCATACGTGGCGGGTTTCGTCAACTTCGCCCATGAAGTGGCAAACTGCATGTTCTTCGGGTACTTCAAAATAGAAGTAAGCTTCCATACGACGGCTGTGCACATGTGCCGGCATCGTATTCCATACGCTACCCGGAGCAAGTTCCGTCATACCCATCTGCAACTGGCAGGTAGGCAATACCTGATTCACCAGCATCTTATTTATATTACGATGGTTGGAACCTTCCAGGCTACCCATTTCAGCAACTACGGCATCAGCCTTCGTCACTTTCTTATCGGGATAGTTGCGATGAGCAGTCAGTGAGTTGAAGTAGAACTTGGCGGGATTCTTTTCATCCTTGCTTTCGAAAGTTACTTCACGATCGTCCGAACCCAGGTAGAGAGCTTCCTTATAATCCAATTCGAATACAGCGTTACCGGCTTTTACCACACCAGGACCGCCTACATTAAAGATACCCATTTCGCGACGGGTCAGGAAGAAAGGAGCCTTCAACGGATCAATAGCTTCCAGTTTCAACACTTCGCCCACGGGCATTGCACCACCTACAACCATACGGTCGTACATGGAATATACCATATTTACTTCGTTAGCAGAGAAGACTTTTTCGATAAGAAAATCACGACGGATACGCTTGGTATCATAACTTTTTGCGTCTTCGGGATGCGCTGCATAGCGAATTTCATAGTTCGTTTTCATAATTCTATTACGTTTTAAAGTTGATAATAATCGGTTATTGGCATACTTCGTTTACGTACACGATGCAAATGTAGCAAAAGAAAACGGAGAAACATTGTGTTTTTGTACCAATTATATAGTAATATTGTTCAAATGGAAGAAAATGGAAGTTCTTTAACAGAAAATAATACAAAAAAAGAGCTCCACAGAGATAATTCTCTATAGAGCTCTTTCATTTTAGTTGTCCTACCAAGATTCGAACTTAGACAAACAGAACCAAAAACTGTTGTGCTACCATTACACCATAGGACAAACTCGGGTGCTTTCTGTTAAAAAGCGGTGCAAAGATAAAAGTATGCCCCGAAATATCCAAATATTTCGAGGCCTTTTTTCTTATTTGCTACTAATTTGCCTTTTATTTGGCTATAATCAGGTAGTAATTCTTCTTTCCGCGCTGCACAAGCAGATATTTTTCATCCAAAAGGTCAGCAGAAGTAATCACTTGGTCGAAGGCTTCCAGCTTCTCTTTATTGAGAGAAACACCGCCACCTTGCACCAGTTTACGCATCTCACCTTTGGAGGCAAAAACAGCTGCATTATCTGTGAACAGATCGACAGCTTTCACACCGGCAGACACAGCATCCTTGGAAACCTCAAACTGAGGAACCCCCTCGAATACAGCCAGCAGGGTATCTTCATCCAACTTCTTCAATGCATCGGAAGTTGCATTGCCGAACAATATATTAGACGCATCCACCGCTGCATTATAGTCTTCTTCAGAATGAACCATAATAGTCACCTCTTTTGCCAAACGTTTCTGAAGAACACGCAAGTGCGGTGCAGTTTCATGCTCAGCTGTCAAGGCTTCGATTTCCTCTCTTGACAGTGAAGTGAATATCTTGATGTAGCGTGCTGCGTCAGCATCACTCACATTCAACCAGAACTGATAGAATTTATATGGGGAAGTATATCGGGGATCAAGCCAGATATTGCCGGATTCAGTCTTACCAAACTTACCGCCGTCAGCCTTCGTAATCAGCGGGCTGGTCAGAGCGAACACTTCGCCACCATTGGTACGACGAATCAGTTCGGCACCTGTCGTGATGTTACCCCATTGGTCAGAACCACCCATTTGCAGTTTGCAACCTTTGGTTTCATACAGATGCAGGAAGTCATAGCCTTGCAACAACTGATAAGTGAATTCCGTGAAAGACAAACCGTCACGAGCCTCACCGTTCAGACGCTTCTTTACAGAATCTTTCGCCATCATGTAGTTCACAGTGATATGCTTACCTACTTCACGGGCAAAGTCAAGGAAAGTGAAGTTCTTCATCCAGTCATAGTTATTCACCAATTCTGCACGGTTAGGAGCATCGGATTCGAAATCCAGAAACTTGCTCAACTGCTTCTTCATACCATCCAGATTGCGTTGCAGGATTTCTTCTGTGAGCAGATTACGCTCTGCCGACTTACCGGAAGGGTCACCAATCATACCCGTAGCACCACCGATCAGTGCCATCGGCTTGTGTCCGCAACGTTGGAAATGACGCAGTATCATTACACTGCAAAGATGTCCAATGTGCAATGAGTCCGCCGTAGGATCAAAACCTATGTATGCGGTCACTTGTTCCTTAGCCAGAAGTTCTTCCGTACCAGGCATCATATCGTGGAGCATGCCACGCCATCTCAATTCTTCTACAAAATTCATCGAATGATTAACTATTTAAATATTTGATATACTTTGTAATTGCAAAAGTACGACTCTTTATCTGAACTAACAACTCTTATTGCCTAAAAAAGATTTCGCTTACATTCTTACGAATCGTTCTCCTGAGTTCCTCAAGGGGAGTTTTACGGAGGATGGCAGCCCGTTCATAAAGCGTATCGACAGATACCGTACTTTCATCCGTCTCGATAAACAACCGTTCAGACGGCATTATACACAACGCTTCCTCCTGATATTTCTCTCCGAAAGAAAGATAAAAACCATGTCGGAGATATTCTTCTGCAAGAGCTGCTTTTCCACGAAACCCGTGAATAATCCACGGTTTCACCGGTTGTATCTTCTGTTTCAGTTTCAGAAGTTCATCTACCGCTTTCACCAGATGAATGATTAACGGTTTATCCGCCTCTTCGGCCAGACGTGCCTGATATTCAAACACTTCTATCTGCAAAGTCAAAGGTGCTTCAGCCAATTTATCCAATCCGGCCTCACCCACAGCCAATACCTGGGGATGGTCCAGTAATTCTTCAAAACGGGCCTTACTGTCATTCAGGGAAGCTGCGAAGGAAGCGATATACCACGGATGTATTCCCACAGAATACCAGCCTTCCGTTTGCGGAACAAACGATTCGGGGAAACAGTTCACAATAGCCGTTCCGGGCACTTGGGGCCGCCGATGTGTATGTATATCAACAGGAATTATCATGCGAATAGTACAGAAAATAGTTTTTTTATGGAACGGGATCATATCCGGAACCTCCCCAGGGGTGGCAGCGCAAAATACGTCGGATTGCCAGATACAGCCCTTTGAACGGTCCATGTTTCTTTATCGCTTCAACGGCATATTGCGAACAGGTAGGAGTGAAACGACATGAAGGGGAAGTCAGGGGTGAAATACACTTCTGATAGAAATAGATGGGAAGCAACAGCAAGTATGAAAGCAGCTTTTTCATGACTGCCCCGCACTACCGGTTTTCTCAGCAGACGTAGCATTTTCTCCGGCTTTCTGAACGGCAACATCCGCCAATACCTTCTCCGTGATACGCGCCAGCGCAACCTTCATCCTTTCCTCTATCTCCACCGAATCGACTAACCGGTCGGAAAGATAAATGAAAGCCACAGCAAGTTGCCGTCCTTCATCCTGAAGCGTCTGCAATAATCCATGCTTATTTTTCCGGTACGCCTCACGTATCTGGCGTTTTACACGGTTACGCTTTACCGCACGTTTAAAACGACGCTTTGACACACTGACAAGTATGGAAACAGGCGCTTCCAACTCCTCTACCGGCAGATATACCACACGCAGAGGAAAGACGGAAAACGAACGTGCGCCGCCTGAAAACATCTTGTCGATGACTTTCTTCTTATCCAGCCTTTCGGACTTGTGCAGGGTATTAAGCATTCTTAGCTACGAGTTACAAGCTACGAGCTACAAGTAGTTCGCAGTAAATAAGTTACGAGCTACAAGTTTAAGCTGTAAATGGCATACTGCTTCCGCATGACATTTGTAGCCCGTAGCTTGTAGCTCGTAACTCTAAAATTATTTTCCTTTGTTATTCTCCTTGATGAACATATCCAGCGCGGCCGTCATAGAAGGCGCCTGTACACTGGGAGCTTCCAAGTCGAGGCGGAGTCCGGCATCACGTACAGCCTGGGCGGTAGTGGAGCCAAACGTACCGATTTTGATTTCTTTCTGTTGGAAGTCCGGGAAGTTCTTCTTCAAAGAAGTCACTCCTGCAGGACTAAAGAACACCAACATATCATAATCAAACTCTTCTTCTGAAGTAAAATCATTACTTACTGTGCGATACATAACAGCTTCTGTGTTCTGTATCTTGTTTTTATCCAAGAGATTCTTAATCTCATCCGTATGTACATCCGACATCGGAACCAGATACTTTTCGGTCTTGTGCTTAACAATAGAAGGCAACAAGTCTTCAAACTTTCCGGTATTACCAAAGAAGATCTTACGTTTACGGTATTGCACATACTTTTGGATGTACAATGCAACAGCTTCTGTCACACAGAAATACTTCATAGTTTCCGGTATGGTTACACGCAATTCTGTACACAGGTGGAAGAAATGGTCAATAGCATGACGCGATGTGAAGATAACTGCTGTGTAATCCAGGATAGACACTTTCTGCTGTCTGAATTCTTTAGCAGATACACTTTCCACCTTAATAAACGGGCGAAAATCAATTTTCACACCGTACTTCTGGGCGATGTCGTAGTAAGGAGATTTCTCTGATGCCGGTTTCGGCTGCGACACAAGTACTTTCTTAATTTTCAACGTCCTAAAAATTTATTATCAAATAATCATTTAGTTGTAACACACCTCGATACATGATAAAACAAGGTATGATTTCAAGGGCACAAAAGTACAAAATTAAAAGCAAAATGCCATATAAATTGCCACAAAAAAGCTTTATCCACTTATATAACATCAATATTTTAGTAAAAAAGACCAAAAATAAACCGATTATCACAGTTGCTTGAAGACTTAAATCGAAGTAAACAAGGAACAAAGCAAACGGGAAAAGGGTAAATCCAAGGTAGTAAAGTAGAGTAGAATAGGACTCCATCCAAAGACCGGTACGACTCGCGTCAAAAAAAATCCAGCCCAGAAAGGAGTAAGTCACCCACTTCCAGAAAAGATAAAGCAAAGCCAGTGCGAGATATGCCCCGAGCAAAACGTAAGGAGAGACGTGTTCGCCCAACTCCGGCCTGACATCAACAAAATAGTTGAAAGTACAGACGGAAGCCAACACACAAGTCTGTAGAATCAACAACAGCATATAGCGCATATCCGTAGCGGTGGTAGCGGCAAAGATGCTGGTTCGTTCACGATTGAGAAGGAAGTCCTTCACCAACTGCACCAGGAACTTGCGACTGCGGGACAATACATAGGCTGACATGAAAAAGCAGCACAACAAGAGCACTGTGATCCCATCGTCCAACTTAGGAGAATAAGGAATGGGTATTCCCTCAAAGCCCGCTATCCATGTCAACAGGAGCCCGATCATATTGCCGCAAACTTACGTATGGAACTATCCCAGACAGGTATGGTATGAATCAGTTCGACGGCTTCCTGCGGAGTGCTTGCTACGTGCCAGATGGCACCATGCTGCTGTCTCATAAAGTTTTCGTCCATAGCACGCTGCAACATAGCCAGGAGGGGATCGAAAAAGCCGTTAGTGTTTAAGATGACAATAGGATTCAGGTAGAGACCCAGTTGTTTCCAGGTGATAATTTCCAGTAATTCTTCCAAAGTGCCGCATCCACCGGGCAATGCGATGACAGCATCGCTCAGATCCGCCATTTTTTGCTTGCGCTGGTGCATGTTTTCCACTTCTATCATCTCCGTAAGCCCCCTGTGTTGCCAGCCTTGTTCCACCATAAAGTGAGGAATAACACCGGTCACCTCTCCGCCTGCCGCCAGCACTGCATCAGCGGTAGCACTCATCAGTCCGATGCCTCCCGCGCCATTTATCAGACGGATGTGGCGCTGTCCCAACAAAGTACCCAATTCGCGGGCTGCTTCAAAATAAGCGGAATCAATCTTGGTGCTCGAAGCACAATATACGCATACGGAAGTTATCTTATTCATGGAAATTGCTATACCTTATATTATTAATGCGCACAAAGGTATGGATTTTCAGCGATATCTTAAAAATATCACTAATTTTGTGAGCACAAAGTACTGCTTTATAAAAAGCCGGAATTGTCAAAGCTCCGAGAAACAATTAACCGGATTTACCATTACCTATTAAAAACATAGATAATTATGATTAAACAAGATTACCTGATACGAATGATTCAAGAGATCATTTCTTTGATTGTGAACGCCCTGCTCAAGAAAAAGAAGTATCGCTGGAATGAATGGACTGAATATGACGGTCTGACCCGGCAGATATTAGGTTTCCCTACCGATGAGCTGTTAAGTATGGATACGCAAGAACTGGTAGACCGGTATAAAGGCGATCCCAACGAAATGGGAAAAATAGAACTTGCCGCCATGACTATGCTGAAGATATCTGATGATATGGAAGCCGACGACTTGCTGCGGAAATCCAAGCTTCATCAGGATGGGCTTGAATTATTGAAGTATGTACAGAAAGAAAGCAATAGTTTCTCTATCCAGCGGGTACAACTGATTAATATGCTGGAGACATCGCAAGCGTAAGGCATACAGTTAAGATGACTTTGTTTCACAGGTGAGGCACTTTTGTTTCACAGGTAAGAAACATTTGTTTCATAGGCAAGAAACTTTTGTGCCACAGGTAAGAAACTTTTGTGCCACTTAACAGAAAATGTATTTTCTTGACTACGAGTCCAATTTCCTTCCACATAAGGCAAAAGACGGGTTATAATCCCCTTCCTATTCAATATCAGGAAGGGGATTTTTCTTTCTATCCGGTGGATTAATCTTATCCTCCTAAAAAAATCCTCCCCGAAAGCAAAATAGTAATCCAGCACAAAGCATTAGCATAGTAATTTTACGCTCAACATCCACTGAATAGACAAATTCACTGAATCATTAATTTTATATATAATTTATTCTAATGCTTATGAAAAATGTATTGAAACTTATTTTTTCTTCTTTGTTAGTGTTCCCATTCACTATGAATGCCCAGCAACAAGATTTTCCGGTAGGAACCACTCCCAATGAGCATAACATCAATGGGGCTGATTATCCCCGCATAGGTGAGGACAGACGTGTACACTTCAGGATACACGCTCCCAACGCCCAGAAAGTAGAAATCAGTTTCCGAGGTGAAATGACCAAAGAGGCAGACGGATATTGGTCGCTCGTATCAAAAGAACCTGAAGTAATAGGCTTCCACTACTATCAGGTTATAATAGACGGAGTAAGTGCCGCCGATCCCAATGGCAAACCGTTCTTCGGTATGGGCAAATGGGTAAGCGGTATTGAAATCCCGGAGAAAGGTGTGGACTACTATTCCATCAAGAACGTGCCTCACGGGCTGATCAGCCAAAGCTGGTACTACTCTGATATCCGCAAAGAATGGCGCAGATGTATCGTCTATACTCCGGCGGAATATGACAAGAACCCTACCAAGAAGTATCCGGTGCTCTACCTGCAACACGGTATGGGAGAAAACGAAACGAGTTGGGCAAACCAGGGCAAGATGAATTTCATTATGGATAACCTGATTGCCGAAGGTAAAGCCAAACCAATGATCGTAGTCATGGACAATGGCAATATCGAGGTGTTTAAGACCAATCCGGGTGAAACTCCCGACGGTGCAAGAAAAAGATTCGGTGCAGAATTTCCTGCTATCTTAGTGAATGAAATCATTCCTCATATCGAATCCAATTTCCGAACACTGACTGATAGGGACAACCGTGCTATGGCCGGACTTTCCTGGGGCGGACTTCTTACTTTCAACACTACCCTGAACAACTTGGATAAGTTTGCCTATATTGGCGGATTCAGCGGAGCAGGCAGCATCGATCTGAAGCAACTCGATACCGTGTACGGCGGGGTATTCAAAAACCGTAAAGCATTCAACGACAAAGTACACGTCTTCTTCCTGGGTATCGGTTCGGAAGAACATCCCGAAAGAACCAAGAACCTCAGTGACGGCTTGCAGGCTGCGGGAATCAATACAATCTATTATGAGTCTCCGGGCACTGCCCACGAGTTCCTGACCTGGCGCAGATGTCTGAAAGAGTTTGTTCCTCTATTATTTAAAACGAAATAATGTATAATCAATAAAACAGACTATAACGATGAATATCTTCCATCGAAAATCATTGTTGGCGGCTTGTATCGCGGCTATGATCGGTTTACATGGCTATGCTCAAAAGAATGAAGCGTCCCCCCGGTTGTCAGACTACTTTTCTCCGGCAACCACGAATACGATGTCACCCGACAGTGAGGGCTTTATCCAGCGCTGGCTGTTGCTGGAACCCATCGACAAGCCCAACCGTTCCAACACGGTCTTTACCGACAGTTACATTCGCGAAGCATTTGCAACGGAATATTTCCCCAATCAATTCACCGTTCTGCCCAAAGACGGGGATAAAGTGAAAGTAGGCAAACAAAAGCTAACCTGGCACGCGCTCGACAGCAAGCTGTTCAACGTGAAGCTCTTCCGTTTTGCCTCCGGCCTGAAGAAACAAGTGTACGGCGTGCTGTTCTGGGCAGTCACATTCATAGAATGTCCCGAAGACATGGAGAACATCCGGATGTCAGTAGGTTCCAACTCCGCATCCATGTGGTGGCTGAACGGTGAGGAAGCCGTAATTCTTTCGGGCGACCGGCGTATGGTCAAGGATGACTGCCTCTCGCGCCGGCTGACTTTAAAGAAGGGCAAGAACATCATTCGCGGAGCCATCATCAACGGTCCCGGAATGAGTGATTTCTGTGTTCGCTTCCTCAATGAGAATGGAACACCCGTTAACAACATTACTATCAGCTATAAATGATCATGAAAACAAAAGCTATACTTCTGGGCACGGCAGCCCTGATGTTTGTATTGACATCTGAAAAAGCAATTGCACAAATCGGCACTCCATACATCCACGACCCGTCCACTATCATGGAGTGCGATGGTAAATATTATACTTTCGGCACAGGTGGAGGCGGATTGATATCTGAAGACGGCTGGACATGGAACGGTGGCGGAGTAAGACCCGGCGGAGGCGCCGCGCCCGATGCCGTGAAAATCGGTGACCGCTACCTGATTGCTTACAGTGCCACAGGAGGAGGACTCGGTGGAGGACACAGCGGTAAAGTATTAACCATGTGGAATAAAACCTTAGACCCCAATTCTCCGGATTTTAAATATACGGAGCCTATAGAAGTTGCCTCCTCAGTGAATGATGAAGATTGCGATGCCATTGATGCCGGACTTCTGCTCGACCCAACAGACGGACGCTTGTGGTTGTCTTACGGCACGTATTTCGGCTTTATCAGGCTTGTAGAACTCGACCCCGCAACCGGCAAACGGATGGAGGGCAACAAAGAAATCGACATCGCCATTGACTGTGAAGCAACCGATCTGATCTATCGTGACGGCTGGTATTATCTTCTGGGAACACACGGCACTTGCTGCGATGGCCCGAACTCTACCTACAATATTGTTGTCGGCCGTTCGCGTAAAGTGACGGGGCCATATGTCGATAATATGGGAAGAAAAATGCTGGAAGGCGGTGGCAAGATGGTGATTGCCGCAGGTAACCGCCAAACCGGTCCGGGACACTTCGGGCTTTTCAAAGTAGCCGACGGAGTAGAGAAGATGTCATGCCACTTTGAAGCCGATTTCGACCGGGGTGGCCGCAGTGTGCTGGGCATACGCCCGCTTTTATGGAAGAACGGCTGGCCCGTTGCCGGCGAGGTCTTCAAAGAGGGAACGTATGAGATTGAATCCGAACGTAGAGGGTATGCCCTTGAACTTGCCGTTGATTTTGTACGTATGGAATATACCAGACACCGCTTCTGGGAAAAAGACGACACGCCCGTCGTACCTTTGAAATCGCAGACGTTGGAAGATGTGATCGGGACTTGGCCACAAGGAAAAATCAACGTAAGAATTGGTGATTATATGTTCCGTCCTCATCAGAAGTGGACCATTACTGCCGTGCCCGATGGAGGCGGATACTTGGGCGGCCCTTATTACAAGATCGTGATTGAAGGAACCAATCGCGCACTGGCCGCCACGACAGATGCGGAAGTCGTGACAGTTCCTGAGTTCACGGGAGCCCCCGAACAACTGTGGCGAATCGACCAGTTGACAGACGGCACCTACCGGATCATGCCCAAAGAAGTGCCGGGAACTGACAAGGAATTGGTTCTGGTATCCGTAGGTGACAGCACTCCTTCTCTCGGCGAATTCGATATGAACAGCGACAATTCCAAATGGAATTTCCGCGATCATTAGGAACAAGCCCTATTACTCTAAAGTACTATTACCGGGTAATTCCACTCAAAAATAACGAATCGGCTCAGGCAACCAATTTGAATTAATAATGCGACTCAGCAGTTGCCTTGCCGATTCAGAATTAAAGAATGAATTGCCTTTCTTTTTATGTTAATCTTAAATAATTGAAAACTATGGAATGTATGTATGATGATGGTTAGAGAACCATTGTAGCGGTAGCTAATGATGAATGAAAAACGCAATTATTAATTCTTAAACTAATTATGATGAAAAATGTAGTCCAGAAAATTCAGAAGATTCCTTTTCTGTTTATGCTTGTGCTTGTGTTTTTTACGTGCATATCAGCATCAGCGCAAATCCAAATCAAGGGTACTGTTGTCTCAGCCAATGATTCTGAGCCAATGATCGGTGTGGCTATTCTTGAAGAAGGAACCAGCAACGGTCGTATTACCGATCTCAATGGTAATTACTCTATTCAGGTAAGTAACAGTAATGCTACCCTTACCGCTTCTTTTATAGGCTACAAAACGCAGACTGTTAAAGTCAATGGCCGTAGCGTAATCAACTTTCGTTTGGAAGAAGATACACAAGTGCTTGATGAGGTTGTGGTTGTAGGTTATGGTGTTCAGCGCAAGAGTGACCTGACAGGTGCTGTTGCCTCGGTTAACTCTAAAGACCTTAAAGGCTTGGCAACAACCGACGCTGCCGCCGCCCTTCAAGGTAAAGCCGCAGGTATTCAAATCTTGAATTCATCAGGTGCTCCGGGTAGCGGTGCTGAAATCCGTGTACGTGGTTATTCCTCCAATTCCGGAAATATTGGTCCTCTCTTGATTGTGGATGGTTTGAAGGTTTCAAGCATCCAGTATCTTGATCCAGGCTTGATCGAGTCTATGGAAGTATTGAAAGATGCCGCATCCGCAGCAATCTATGGTTCTGAAGCAGGTAACGGTGTAGTACTTATCACAACCAAGAATGGGGGAGGAAAAGGTACCGGCAAGATCACATATAATGTACGTTATACTATGAACCAACTTGGACATGTTCCACAATTACTGAATGCGGAAGAGTTCAAGGACTGGATGGGCATGCAAGGATATAACGTCGAGGCTGCCATGTCGGATGCTATTCGCGATTATAATTGGGATCAAAATACTGATACAAATTGGTTCGACGAGTTTATGGGAACTTCTTGGAGCAAGCAGCACTCTCTTTCATTCCAGGGTAGCAATGACAAAGGGCAGTATTTTGCAAACCTCACATACGTTAATCAGGATGGCATCGTAAAAGGCAAAAACGACTACTACGAACGCTTAACCGCTCAGATTAATGCTGATTATAAAATAAAACCCTGGTTGCAGGTAGGTACCAACACTTCTATAGAGAAATGGCGTAGAGGCAGCGTATCAGAATATGGTTACGGCTCCGCTTTTGAAATGCTTCTTGTAATGGATCCTCTGACTCCTACACACTGGACAGACCGCAGTCAATATCTCGCTGCCACAGGTTCTGTTTATGACGCAGTTCAGAATGGAACTTCTGATACAAACTATCGTTTCTACGGCGATGATAGGGGTATGTATGCTACTTCATACTTTAATACAGAACTTGCCGGTGGCACTCCATTTGCACAGCGTGACAAGAATGCTAACAATAAAAATGGCGGCATCAATGTACATAGTACGTTCTTCGCAAACCTGACCCCATTCAAGGGCTTTACATTTACTTCTCGTTTTGGTACTCGCATTACTCAGGGCAATACTTACAGCTACGCAGAACCTTACTATATCACCGGTCGTGTAAGTGATACCAAATACTCTATCAGCCAGACTACAAGCAACGGCCTATACTATCAGTGGGAGAACTTTGCCAACTACATGACTTCAATCGGCAAGCACAGTATTTCGGCAATGGCAGGTATGTCATACATCCAAAGCGAAAGTAACGGCACGACAGCAGGTGCGTCAGGTGAAGAATTGCTTTCTTCATACGAAGAAAATTTCCGTTACTTGGATTGTGTACTTGTATCAGATAAAGTTTCCCGTACATTCAGTGGAACACCGGGTAAGTCCTCAAGCATTTCATACTTCGGCCGTTTAGGATATACTTATGACGATCGCTATAGCCTGCAAGCCAATTTCCGTGCTGACGCATTCGATACCTCAAAACTTCCAGCAGATAAACGTTGGGGTTACTTCCCATCATTATCAGCAGGCTGGACACTCAGTAATGAGAAGTTCTTTAAAAATTTAGTTCCTGATAACATTGTTTCATTTGCCAAGCTGCGTGCATCTTGGGGACGTAACGGTAATATCAATGTACTTAGCGGCTATAAATATTCTTCTTCTATTGCAACTGGTGGCCAGTGGTATCAATATAGTAATGGTACAACTGTTACAAATGGTTCCATGCCAAGCGGTTTAGCTAATCCTAACCTCACTTGGGAAACTTCCGATCAGCTGGACTTCGGTCTTGACTTACGTTTATTCAACGATGCGTTGACAATCAGCATGGACTACTATAAGAAAACGACCAAAGACCTTCTTGTAGACGCTCCATGTCTGCCTGAGACAGGTGTATCTTCACAGATGATCAATGCAGGTGAGGTACAGAACAAAGGTTTTGAGTTTGAAGCAACTTATAAAGGCAACATAGGCAGGCTGAATTACTCAGTATCAGGCAACTTTGCAACATTGAAGAATGAAGTAACTTACCTTGATGACCGTATCACACGTATATCGGGTGGAAGTATAGTAGGTGCAAACAATACTATATACACCAACTTCGAACAAGGCATGCCGGTATGGTATATGCGTGGTTACAAATATATAGGTAA
>NZ_EQ973490.1:1343905-1346225 GCF_000158035.1 Bacteroides cellulosilyticus DSM 14838 | reverse complement strand
GAATTCAGAAGGACAGCCTCTTTATCTTGACAAAGAAGGCAATGAGACATTAACTCCGGGTGATGAAGACCAATTCAATATCGGTAAAGGTATTCCTGATCTTACATACGGCATTACAATCAATCTTGAGTACAAGGGTTTCGACTTCTCGGTATTCGGTACAGGTACGGTAGGAAATGATGTCTACTACGGTATGTACCGTACAGGCTACAACAATATCTCCAAGCATTTCTACGATGAAGCCAAGAAGGGGAATATGCCCAGTCTTAACACAATTGCAGGTGATAAAATCTACTGGTCATCTTCTGCTCTTGTATTTGACGGATCATACTTCAAGATTAAGCAATTACAATTAGGATACACATTGCCAAAGTCTATCACAAAAAAGGTATTTATAGAGAACCTTCGTGCTTACGTGTCACTTGATGACTTCTTCACATTTACATCTTATCCGGGTCTTGACCCTGAAATTGCTTCAAGAAGTGGTAATAATGTAGGTCTTGATGCCGGTGCATATCCTACAATGCGCAAGATGACATTTGGTCTTAATGTAACATTCTAAACCAACCATTAATACTGACGAAAATGAAAAAATATATATATTCGTTTGCGGTATGTGCCGCACTGTTCTGCACATCTTGCGATGAAAGTCGTTTGAACATCGAACAGAAGGCTGTTAGCTCTACTGAAAACTTCTATAAAACCGATCAAGATGCTGTTGATGCTATGACTGCCGCTTATGCGCAGTTCCTTGACAATGTATGTTCGTCTGCCGGAATCTATCAGCCGCAGTTCACTTTACTCAATTATTCAGCAGATGATGTTTTCTCTGCCGGTACAAATTATGCTGACCACATGGATATGCGTGTATTCGATGAGTTCCGCTATGATACAGGCAACGCTCCTCTTAAAGAATTATATCAGCGTTACTATAAGTCTATTTATGCAAGTAACCTTGTTATAACATATGTAGATCCGGCTGCAAGTACGGTTATGGCCCGTTGTGTCGCAGAGGCTCGCGTATTACGCGCTTATTGTCACATGATGGCGGCTCTCACATTCCAACGTCCTCCAAAAGTCGACAAACTGCTGGGTGCCGATGACAAACCTACAAATGTCGAAAGCCAGAAATCTCTGCTTGAGTGGTGTGCTTCCGAGTGTGAAGAAGCTGTAAATGATCTTGACTCACGTAAAGGTCCTAATGATGTAGAAGGTGCTTTTAAAGTAACAAAAGGTTTTGCATATTTCGTAGCGGGTAAGTCTGCCGTATTCGCCGGCGATATGGCTCGTGCAGAGAGGAATCTTAAGCCTTTGGTTGAATCTCCCAACTATGCACTTGTTCCGGGAAATCGTTTCCGTGACCTATTCCATGTAGAGGGTAATGGCTGCGAAGAAAAAATCTTCGAGGCTAATTGCTTCGGTAACATTGATAAAGGTTTTTGGGGTAATATCCAACGTGGCCGTTGGATGACAAACAACGTATTGAACTGGCGTTATGACCGCTTAGGCTCTCGCGCATCCATCTGCGGCGCTAACGATGGTTGGGGCGGTGGTGCCATCAACTGGAAGTTTGCCGAAAAGATGTATCAAAATGATGGTGACGGTCCGCGTCGCAAAGCTACATTCCTCACTCCGGACGAGTTCTTATACGACTCTAAACTCTGCGGTTGGGAAACGGATTTCGATGCTGACGGAAATGAGATGTCTCTTGCCGACAAGAAAAAAGATCCAAAACGTGGTATCAAGAGTACAGAAGGCCTGTTCGCACATGGCGTATATATGGAAGTCAAGAATATAGAATCTCCTAACGACCGCAATATGACTATTAGCGACACTCATAACTCTGCATCATTCCGTATCGCCAGATTGGGAGAAGCGTATCTGCTTTATGCAGAGGCTTGTCTTGAAACAGGTAATTTGGATGAAGGTAAAAAATATCTGAATGCTATTCAGAAACGTGCAGAAGCTCCTGAAACAGAACTCACAACTCAGACTCTTCGCGATGAAAAGCAGTACGAACTTTGGTTCGAGACTTGTCGTTTTCACGACATCGTTCGTTGGGGCATTGCTAAAGAGTGTCAGGATGCTGTCGTTGATCAGGTTCCGCAACTGTATGACGACTTCTTCATCCAAGGTACACCATACTATGGAAAAGAACATCATCTACGTGCTGAGTTGACTCATCCTTTATCAGTAGATCAAAATTTACCTGCAAGCTCTTATGGCTTCGTAAAGGGTAAACATGAATACTTCCCATTCCCAAAAGATGTTATAGACTTAAACAAAGAACTTCATCAGCTTAACGGATGGGCAAATAATT
>NZ_EQ973490.1:1326424-1343651 GCF_000158035.1 Bacteroides cellulosilyticus DSM 14838 | reverse complement strand
GATATGAATCAATTCAACTCCTGATTCGCATGATTAATTATTTGATAAGTGAACCGATTACGAAAATGAATAGTATGAAATTAAAAGCAATCATTCTTTGTATGGGAGTAGTGGGATGCCTGATATTCACCGGTTGCGGAAAAAGTACCTCCTTTTCCCGCAACAGCCATCTGGCATTAAATGACTCTAACTACTTCGAAACACGCGGGTTGAACTTCTTCGTATTCAGCAACCTATACGATGCTACCTTCGATGATTCCAAGATCAGTGCCGTAGAAATCATTCATCACGGCATCCGCACCGCTACCAACGGAGATGTCCGCATGAATCCGACACCCGGACAATGGAACAAGTTGCCAAAGTTCGTCGAGCGTATGCCGGATAAAGAACATAACCGGATCGACGTCATACTGGAATATCCCGAATACAACTTCGAATACAAGTTGACAGGAGAAGCCCGTGACGGCGGTTTCTACCTTAGCGTAAACGTAGACAAACCTTTACCCGAAGCATTGCATGGCATAGCCGGACTGAATATGGAATTCATGCCCCCGGTCTTCTTCGGTCATTCCTACATAATAGACGGCAAGCACGGTCTGTTCCCCACTTCTCCGGCCGACTTTATGACTACCATCAACGGTGAAGTGGAACCCACTCCCATGGCCACCGGCAAACTGATAGACATTGCACCGGACGAACCGTTGAAACACATCACCATCCGCACCACCGATGACAATAACCTGTCATTGTTTGACGGAAGGAACAAACAACAGAACGGAAACTTCGTTGTGCGTACCCTGCTTCCGGCAGGAAAGACCGGCAAGATAGCCGAATGGTTTATCACAGCGGAGACCCAATCCGACTGGGTGCGCAAGCCCGTAGTGAGCTACTCACAAGTAGGTTACCACCCCACACAAAAGAAGGTGGCCGTAGTGGAACTGGATAAAAATGACAAGCCACTCTCTACCGTCTCTTTATATAAGGTGTGTAGTGACGGTAGCCTCAGCAAAGCCCTGTCCGGCACTCCCAAAACCTGGGGAATGTACACACGCTACAATTACCTTCAATTTGATTTCTCCTCTGTCACAGAACCGGGCATCTATATGCTGGAATATGGCGACCAGCGCACAGCACCTTTCCCCATCGCAACAGATGTGTTTCAGAAAGCATGGTTCCCGACACTGGACGTATTCTTCCCTGTACAGATGGATCATATGTTTGTCCGCGAAGCCTATCGCGTATGGCATGGCGCCGCACATCTGGATGATGCCCTGCAAGCTCCCGTCAACCGTATCCATTGGGACGGTTGGAGACAAGGACCGACCACCGGCAACAAGTACAAACCACTGGAGCATATCCCCGGTCTGAACGTCGGCGGATGGTTCGATGCAGGAGACTTCGATATCCAGACCGGATCACAACATGCCGTAGTACAGGCTTTCGCCCTTTTGTGGGAGAGTTTTGGGGTAAACCGCGATGAAACCACCATTAATCAAAAGACACGCTATACGGAAATACATGTACCCGACGGCAAACCCGATGTATTGCAACAGATTGAACACGGCGTTCTGCAATTAGTAGCGCAGGTGAATGCGATAGGCTATGCCATTCCGGGAATCAACGAGTCTCATTTATATCAGTACCGCCATTTGGGAGATGCGGTAAACAAGACGGATAACCTGGTTTATAACCCTCGCCTGGATAGCCTGCAAACCGACGGGCGTACAAGTGGTACTCCCGATGACCGTTGGGCATTCACCAACCGGACACCGCACATGAATTATGGCACAGCCATTTCGCTGGCAGCCGCTTCGCGTGCATTGAAGGATTACAATCCGGAACTGAGCAAAGAAGCCCTGCGAGTAGCTCGCTTCATCTGGGACGACGAACACAACCACCAGGCAAATCCCGAAGAACAAACGTATAGCGGACGATTCAGCAATCCTGAATTCATGAAATCCATCGAATGCAGAGCCGCTTTCGAACTCTGGCGCTCAACGGACTATGAAGGTTACAAGACAAAAATGAACGAACTGCTCCCCACCCTTTTGGAACAATTCAACCGGAATGCCTCTGTCATTGCACAAATGATTCCTTTCATGGATAATGCGTTCAAGAAGCAAGTAAGGCCCTTGGTAGAAGCTTATGCCGGAGAACTTGCCGAAGTAGACAAAGAAAATCCGTATGGAGTAAGGATCAGCACTGCCGGATGGGCAGGTAACAGAAACATTGTTCAGGCGTGTATTACGAACTACCTGCTCCATCGTTCGTATCCCGAGCTGATAAACCCGGAATACATATACAGAGGATTGAACTATCTGTACGGTTGCCATCCGTGCCATAATCTGTCTTTTGTTTCGGGAGTAGGCGCACAGCCCAAAAAGGTAGCTTACGGGAGCAACCGGGCCGACTTCAGTTTCATCCCCGGAGGTGTGGTGCCGGGCATCAGGATATTGAAACCGGACTTCCCCGAGAACAGGGAGGACTATCCTTTTCTTTGGAGCGAGAATGAGTATGTAATAGATCTGGCAGCAAGCTACATCTACCTGGTGAATGCAGTCAACAGCCTGCTGAAATAAGGTCTCCGGTCCTCCATTTACAGGCCACTTGCATTTCATTTGTAGAACACTTGTGTTGAACAAACAGAACACTTGTGTCCTGCAAATGTAACACAAGTGTTACATAAATGCCCTGCCAGCAAGAAAAGTCCTCCTCAAAAACAGTTTTATACCCCTCCTTAAGAGGGTTACATACTACTTTTGCAGTTATCATTAATATTTGAATAGTTTTTTTGAAAAGTATAAAAAGACGAACAATGAAAAGAAAGAAATTATCAAGTGCAATTATCAAGACGGGAAGCGCAATGATATTTTGTTCCATTATCACAGGGACGATGTGGGCACAGGGAATACCCTCAGTTACCAATATTCCAAATGCCCAATATCCTATGGTGAACCCCGACCGAACTGTGACTTTCAAAGTAAAAGCTCCCGATGCAAAGAGCGTACAAATCGTTCTCGACCGTCCCTACGAAATGCAAAAAGGACAGGACGGAACGTGGGAACTCACCTCTTCTCCGCAAGTGCCCGGTTTCCACTATTACTCGGTACAAATAGGAGGCTTGCAGGTAACTGACGCCTCAACCTATTCCTACTTCGGGATGAGCCGCCAGGCAAGTGCCTTCGAAGTGCCCGAGGAAAAAGTAGATTTCTACTTACCGCAGAAAGGGGTACCGCAAGGAGCACTCCGTTCCCGCAGATTCTACTCGAAAGTATGCGACGAATGGCGCAGAATGTACGTATATACCCCTGCCGAGTATGAGAAGAATCCGGATAAGCGTTACCCCGTCCTGTACTTGCAGCATGGAGGTGGCGAAGACGAAAGAGGTTGGCCCAACCAAGGATGTATCGGTGCCATCCTCGACAACCTGATAGCCAGCGGAAAAGCCAAACCGATGATTGTAGTGATGAACTGCGGATATGCCGTATATGCAGGAAACAAATATCCCGAACAACAGCCGAATGCCCGCTCATCGGTAGACGCATTCGTCGCCTTCGAAGACATGATGATAAAAGATGTAATTCCACTTGTAGATTCGACTTACCGCACATTGACGGACAAAGAGAACCGTGCCATGGCAGGTTTGTCATGGGGAGGTAAACAAACTCTGGAAACCACTCTGCACCACCGGGATTTATTCTCTTACATCGGATCATTCAGCGGAGCATTGCCCATAGACAAAAATACGGATATAGACGCACTCTACGAAGGCGCTTTCAAAGATCCCGTCACATTCAATAAAGATTTCAAGTTCATCTGGCTGGGAATCGGTGAAGAAGAAGGTCCCAATGCCGAACTTCTGCATGCAGCACTCAGCAAGAAGGGAATCAACAGCCTATTCTATCAGTCACCCGGCACAGCCCACGAATGGCTCACCTGGCGGCGCTGTCTCTATCAATTTACACCTCTTATCTTTAAATAATCAGACTATGAAACTGAAATCCATCTTATATACAACTCTGATCGCTTCCCTGATTACCGGATGTGCACAGAAACCCAAAGAAAAAGAAGCAACTGCCCCGGTATCGGCATCGACCAATATCCTCGGTATCAGTTATCCGGTGGTAAATCCGGACTTATCAGTAACCGTCAGGGTAAATGCTCCCGATGCAGACTCGGTAAAACTGGACTTAATGAAGAAATATCCCATGACCAAGAATGCAGACGGTATTTGGGAAGTAACCTCCGATCCGCAAGTGCCCGGTTTCCACTATTATTTCCTGGAGATAGACGGGTGTTCCGTAGCCGATCCTTCCAGCGAATTGTTCTACGGATGTGGCCGGATGTCAAGCGGCATTGAAATTCCTGAAGAAGGAGTGGATTACTATTTACCTCAGCACGTTCCACACGGTGAAATCCGCACACAGATGTACTACTCCGACATCACTCAGGCATGGAGAAAGTGCCTCGTATATACTCCTGCAGGTTATGACGAGAACAACACTCAGAAGTATCCCGTATTATATCTGCAACATGGTAGCGGAGAAGACGAAACCGGATGGTCCAACCAAGGAAAGGCAGACAACATTCTGGATAACCTGATTGCCAGCCAAAAAGCCGTTCCCATGCTGGTAGTCATGGACAGAGGATATGCTACAGACCCCAAAGAAAAAGAAACGGGACAAAAAGGCAGGTTCAACTTCAATACTTTTGAACGGGTGGTTATCAATGAACTGATACCCATGATTGATAAAAACTACCGTACTTTGCCCGACAGGGAACACCGTGCCATAGCCGGCTTGTCAATGGGAGGTTTCCAGGCTGTAAGCATCGGGCTGGCCCATTTAGATAAATTTGCTCATATCGGTGGATTCAGTGGCGGAGGAAGGATGAACAGCAATGAACTGAATACAGCCTACAACGGCGTTTTTGCTGATGCCGAAGCCTTCAATCAAAAAGTGAAAACACTGTATATCAGCTTGGGAACCGAAGAAGCCGCACGCTTTAAAAATGTAACGGAATTCCATGATGTACTAACTCAAGCAAACATCAACCATATCTATTACGAGTCTCCCGGTACAGCCCACGAATGGCTCACCTGGCGGCGTTCATTGCATCAATTTGCAGGCTTAATATTCAAATGATGATGCTTCAGATAATACAGATGTAGTTTTAACAATACTTGCAACTATGAAGATACTGTTTCACTTCACAATAACTCTGTTCGTTCTTAGTCTGGTCGCCTGTAATCAGACTAAGAGCCCGGAACCGGTAAAGCAATATACATTTATCGGCGGCAAGGAAGGAGATAAGATGGACACCACTTCCTTTGACTCTTTGCAGTTAAGCGATCCCTTTATCCTGGCCGATGAAGAAACACAGATGTATTATCTGGTTGGAAGTGGCGGCAGTTTATGGAAAAGCACGAATCTAAAGATGTGGACAGGTCCCTATCAATACATTACTGTGGATACAACTTCCTGGATTGGAACCGCTCCAAGGATATGGGCCCCGGAGCTCCATAAATATAAAGGTAAATACTATTGTTTCGTCACCTTTACCAATCCCAAGATCATAGTAGACACTGTACCCAACAGATACAATGTGCAACGTCGTGCCACCCATATCCTTACATCCGACAAAGCAGCAGGTCCCTACCACCCCATCAGCGGCACAGACTATCTGCCGGAAGACTGGTCTACACTCGACGGTAGTTTCTGGGAAGAAGACGGAGTACCTTATATGGTCTTTTGTCACGAATGGATGCAAACCGTAAACGGAATGATCAACTACATCCAGCTTGCTCCGGACCTGTCAGAATCAATAGGGACCGCTACTACCCTTTTCAGAGCATCCGATGCCCCATGGCCAAGAGAAATGAAATCGATAGGTGAACTCACCTTCGGCATGGCACTGGAAGGCTATGTGGCAGATGGTCCGTTCCTGTTCCGGACAGGTACGGGACGTTTAGGAATGTTGTGGTCCAGTTGGAGCAACAGCCGTTGTGCGCAGGGAGTGGCTTATTCCGGGTCGGGTAAACTTGCCGGCCCCTGGATTCAGTGCAATACTCCTCTGATACCTAATAATTCAGGGCATGGTATGTTATTCCGTACATTCGATGGAAAGTTGCTGATGTGCCTGCATCACCAAAGCCTCGACTCCGAGAACCCGGGTCCACGAAGACCCACACTGTTCGAAGCCGATATTTCAGGAGATGAAATTAAAATACTGGGGAGATATCATCCTTAGCAACCAAGAAATAAAAACATAATTTTATACCATGAAAACAACATTATTATGAAAAAGGTATTAGTAACCTGTGGTTTGTTATTCTCCCTATCGGGGTGGGGACAAACATTGCCGTATCAGAATCCCGAACTAAGTCCGGCAGAAAGAGCGAAGGATTTAGTGAAACGCTTGACTTTAGAAGAGAAAGCGCTCTTGATGTGTGATGATTCGGAAGCCATTCCACGCCTGGGAATAAAGAAGTTCAATTGGTGGAGTGAAGCCCTTCACGGGGTAGCCAATCAGGGAAATGTAACAGTCTTCCCCGAACCGGTAGGAATGGCCGCTTCATTCAATGACAAACTGGTATTCGACATTTTCAATGCAGTCTCCGATGAAATGCGTGCCAAGCACAACGAGCGCGTACGCAACGGACTGGAGGACGTCCGTTTCCACAGTCTCTCCGTCTGGACTCCCAACGTAAACATCTTCCGTGATCCCCGTTGGGGACGTGGTCAGGAAACTTACGGGGAAGATCCTTACCTGACTTCACAAATGGGTATTGCAGTGGTAAAAGGATTGCAGGGACCTGAAAATGAGAAGTATCGCAAACTGCTTGCATGTGCCAAACATTATGCCGTACACAGCGGTCCGGAATGGAGCCGTCATACCGCCAATCTGAACAACGTCAGTCCCCGCGACTTGTGGGAAACTTACCTGCCTGCGTTCAAGGCACTGGTACAAAAAGCCGATGTACGCGAAGTGATGTGTGCCTACCAGCGCCTGGACGATGATCCTTGTTGTGGAAACACCCGTCTGCTTCAACAGATACTCCGTGATGAGTGGGGATTCAAATATCTCGTAGTCTCCGATTGTGGAGCCATTGCCGACTTCTGGACTTCCCACAAAAGTTCCTCCGATGCCGTACATGCAGCCGTCAAAGGAACCATGGCAGGTACAGATGTGGAATGTGGATACGGATATGCTTATCAGAAACTGCCGGAAGCCGTATCCAAAGGATTGATAACGGAAGAAGAAGTAGACAAACATGTGCTTCGCCTGATGGAAGGACGCTTTGAACTCGGAGAAATGGACGACCCGTCATTAGTGAACTGGACAAAAATACCGATGTCGGTAGTCAACTGTAAGGCTCACAAAGATTTGTCACTGAATATGTCACGCCAGACAATGACACTCTTACAGAACAAAAACAATGTATTGCCTTTAAGTAAATCCATCCGCAAGATTGCAGTTATCGGTCCTAACGCCGATGACAAACCTATGCTGTGGGGCAACTACAACGGAACTCCGAATCAGACCATTACCATCCTGGACGGCTTCAAAAGTAAACTGAAAAAGAATCAGATCGTCTACATGAAAGGCTGTGACCTGGTGAATGACCAAACATTGGAATCCTATCTTGACCAATGCAGCATAGATGGGAAACCCGGCATAAAAGCTACATTCTGGAACAATCCGGAACGCCAGGGAGAGCCTGTTTCTTCGCTCCGTACCACCCAGCCCATCAACGTGACTACATACGGATTACATACTTTTGGCCCCGGAGTAAATCTTGAAAAGTTCTCAGCCAAATACGAAACCGTATTAACTCCGAAGGAATCAGGCGAAATTCTCCTCAATCTCGAAGGTTGCAGTTACTTTGAATTATTGGTAAACGGCAAGTCGATGACTAAACACCGCACTTGGAGAACCACCGATACCCGCACCATGCTACAAGTGGAGAAAGGGAAAGAGTATAAGATAGAAATACTCTATGCACAAGTAGAAAACTGGGCTGCAAACCTGAAGTTCAACCTCGGCAAAGAATTCCCGATCAATTACAGTGAAAGCATTTCGAAACTTAAAGGCATAGATGTAGTGGTCTTCGTAGGTGGCATTTCGCCACAACTGGAAGGAGAAGAAATGCCCGTGAATATTCCCGGTTTCAAAGGGGGTGACCGTACGGATATAGAATTACCCGCTGTACAGCGAAACTTCCTGAAAGCTCTGAAAGATGCCGGAAAACAAGTAGTATTTGTCAACTGTTCCGGATCGTCTATGGCATTGCTGCCCGAAACGGAAAGTTGCGACGCTATTCTCCAGGCATGGTATGGAGGAGAACTGGGTGGATATGCTGTAGCCGACGTGCTGTTTGGTGATTATAATCCCTCCGGCAAGCTGCCCGTCACTTTCTACAAAAGTACGAAACAACTTCCCGACTATGAGGATTACTCCATGAAAGGACGTACATACCGGTATATGTCCGACCCTCTGTTCCCATTTGGATTCGGATTAAGTTACACGGATTTCGCCGTAGGTACAGCCAGTTGCAACAAAACCCAACTCCATACAGATGAGTCGCTGACCTTGACTGTACCGGTCTCCAACACAGGCAAGCGCTCTGGAACTGAAGTCGTACAGGTTTACATACGCAAAACAGATGATGCTGACGGACCATTAAAGTCCCTGAAAGCCTATGCACGTGTAGAACTCGCAGCAGGAGCCAAACAGGATGTCAAGATAGAGTTGCCATCCGAATCATTCGAATGTTTTGATCCTTCTACAAATACCATGCGTGTGGCACCGGGTGAATACGAGTTATTCTATGGAACGAGTTCCGCAGCCCGGGATCTGCAATCTGTCAAAGTCACTTTACGGGATAGTAATGAACTAAATGCTGATAATAATTTAGGCGCGGATTACGCGGATTACACGGATTTTTTTCTGTAGTACAATGTTGTAGCGCAGCCTTTAATCCGTGTAATCCGTGTAATCCGCGTAATCCGCGCCTAAAATTATATTCATAACCGAAAAGAAAGAAATTAATTCCGCCAACGAATTTTTATTTTATCTTTGTGTCCGGATGAAGAAATAGAAAGCCCGTACACATTAAAAACAGTCAACTTATGAAAAACAAAAGACTATTTTTATTATCCGCATTTCTGGTAATAATAGGTACATTAAAAGCTCAGAACCCCATTATTACGGATCAGTTCACTGCCGATCCCACCGCCAAAGTTTTTGAAGGCAAGATGTATGTCTATCCTTCACATGACATTCCGAGCCCCATCGAGCGTCTGAAAGAATGGTTCTGTATGGCAGATTACCATGTTTTCTCGTCAGACAATCTGATTGACTGGACAGACCACGGAGTGATCCTAAGCCAGGAAAATGTACCTTGGGTAGCTCCTGACTCCTATTCTATGTGGGCCCCCGAATGTGTATACAAGAATGGGAAATATTATTTCTACTTCCCATCCACCCCTAAAGGCGAAGGCAAACGCGGTTTCAGCATTGGAGTTGCCATAGCCGACAAGCCTTACGGCCCTTTCACCCCGCAGGCCACTCCCATTGAAGGAGTCAATGGCATCGACCCTTGCGTGCTCATTGATAAAGACGGGCAAGCCTACATATACTGGTCAGGCCGCGGAATGTCAGTAGCAAAACTGAAAGACAATATGCTTGAACTCGCCTCAGAACCCATGCAAATTCAAGGATTACCCGAAGGATTCAAAGAAGGACCTTTCGCCTTTGAACGCAACGGAAAATATTACTTCACATTCCCCTGGGTAAAGGAGAAAACGGAAGTTCTGGCTTATGCGATGGGAGACAATCCCATGGGTCCCTTTGAGTTCAAGGGTATCATTATGGATGAATCACCAACCGATTGCTGGACCAATCACCACTCATTGGTGGAATACAAAGACCAGTGGTACCTGTTCTATCACCACAACGATTACTCCCCCGAATTCGATAAAAACAGATCGGCACGAGTCGATTCCTTATTCTTCAACCCGGACGGCACTATCCAAAAAGTAATCCCCACCCTGCGCGGAGTGGGCATAACAGATGCCCGGAAAGAAATTCAACTGGATCGTTACAGCCGGTTAAGCAATCAGGGAGCAGCCATCGATTACCTGAACCAAGCAAACAAATTCGAAGGCTGGAAAACCTTATTGAGCAAAAACGGTGCATGGGTGCAGTACAACCGGGTGAACTTCGGAGATAGCACCCCCCGGAAAGTGAAAGCAAGAGTAACCTCGGACAACGGAGGAACACTGCAAATACGTATAAACGGAACAAACGGTCCGGTTATCTCGGAAATAAAAGTTCCCAAAACCGATAAATGGACGAATATTGAATCCTCGGTTCGTTCCGCTCAGACCGGTATCCACGATTTATACGTGTCTCTAAAAGGAAACGGTAAAGTTGAAATCGACTGGATCAGTTTTCAATAACTAAATCTCCATGCCGGATATGAAGTATACGAAGACAATAGCACTAATCACAACCCTGCTCTGCTTCCTGCAAGGGCAGGGTTTAGCGCTTGCCCAGGATAATCCAAACCAATACAATTACCTTTATCTTACTATCCGGAACGGATTATGCGACAACTCTATCCGAACCATACACAAAGATCACAACTCATTCATGTGGTTCGGAACCTCCAACGGGCTCGACCGTTACGATGGTTACGAACTGAAACACTACTCCACAGCTCCCAGGCAACCGTATCAGTTTATTGAAAGTAATTACATCAATGACATTGACGAAGACGACAACAACTATTTGTGGGTAGCTTCCGAAGCCGGCATCATGAGCATTGATCTCCTTCACGAAAATCTCAACTTCTATAAGGAATACTCCGGTAAGAACAATAATGTGCTTTACTCTCCCGTTCAGGCCCTGCTTGTCGACGATTTCAATAATCTCTGGGTAGGCAAAAGTGACGGACTGGCCTACATCATTCTGAACGAAGAAAGGCAGATAAAAGATATCCGGATATTGAAGAAAGATGTGGATATCAAAACCATCGTAAAACACGGTAGTGATATCTGGGCGGGAGGCGACAAGTGTTTATTGCATTTCACTCCTTCGGGCAAACAGGATTACAGCAATATCCCCGTAATTACAAACTTAGATACTTCACAGTTAATCTTCAACCGCCTGTTTTCGTATGGTGACTATCTGTGGATCGGCACCCAAAGTGGCTTATACTGCTATAACACCCAGAATCAGTTCTGCATACTCTATCAGCATAATCCCAATAATCCTCACAGCATTTCCTCCAACTTCATCACAGATATTGATAAAAATTCATCAGGCGACATCATTATCGGAACCAGAAACGGAGTGAACATATACCAGCGAAATGACCAATTCGTTACTTTCAGCAGAGGCATACAAGCCCGGTCCCTGAATGATAATATCGTCAACCGGATATTTGTTGATAAGAATGATAATATCTGGGTAGGGACCGACTTCGGCGGAATTAATATCATGGCTCCGCAACGCATAACTTTCAATTATTCACTGCAAGGGTATGAGAAAGGAGTACCCAACATCATCAGCACGGTGCTCGAAGACAAAGAGGGAAACATCCTGGCAGGAATTGTAGATGGCGGACTTGCCATTAAGAGGAAAGGTGCTGACTCCTTTTCGCTCTTCAAACACAACCCGGGAGATCCGCACTCACTGGCTCACAACAACATCTCGGATATCATTCAGGACCTGCATGGCAATTACTGGATATCAACAATAGGCGGAGGGCTGGATAAACTGGATAAAAACAATCTGTCACATCCCGTATTCGAACATTACAACAGTTTGAATTCCTCCCTGACCTCCGATGACATCCATGACATAGCCCTGGACTCTGCCCGGAATGCACTGTGGATATGCAGCGGCAGCCATATCAATACACTCGATTTCTCTACGGGAGCTATCAATCGGCTAAAGTTCTACACACAGTCCAAAGAACCCGTTCATAACATGAATACAATCTTCATCGACTCACAGTCAAGATTATGGATTGGTGGAAACGGCGTGTACGTCATCGACCTGGAAAATTCCAGGAATACCTACGAATGTATATACTATCAGCACAAACTGGATGATCCCGAAAGCAAAATCAATGAAAAGATCACTTGTATATTCGAAACTAAAAAAGGGGAGATTTATCTGGGTAGCCTCGGAAATGGCATCTACCTGTTGGAAGACAACGGTAACAACGAAAAATATACTTTCAAGAACTATGCCGTACGCTGCGGTCTTTCGGACACCAGCATCTCGAACATTCTGGACGATGAGAACGGGAACTTATGGATCAGTACCCTAAAAGGCATTTACTTCTTCGATATCAATACCAAACGGGCCTTCAAGTTCGACGAAGGAGACGGGTTACTGGTACCCCAATTCTATAAAAGATCCGGTTGTAAGACCATCAATCACAATATGTTACTGGGAACTATCGATGGTTTCGTAACATTCAGCCCACTGGTAAACCTGCCCAAGCAAAAGCAGCGGACGATAACCCTCACCAGCGTTGTCTGTAACGGCAGCCAGCTGATACCTTATCTGAACAGCGACAATCTGCCCGTAAGTATCTCAACAACCAAGGAACTGCATTTATATCCACCACAGAATTCCTTTGAAATCACATTCAGCTGCCTGGATTATATCGAACAGGAAAAGGTGTTCTACTTCCATCGCATTCATGAACTGGAGGAGCACTGGAACACAGGATTGGTAAAGAGAAACGCCAAGTACACCAATCTGCCGCCGGGAAAATATACGCTGGAAATACGATGCACCAACCACGACAACACCTGGTCTACCGAAGCCACCTGTCTCAGCATTATTGTACATCCCCCATTCTATAAAACAGGATGGTTCTACTCACTTATCGCTATATTGATAGTGTCCATTCTGCTTTATATCATCTATTGGTATAATGCAAGGCAACAACATATCCAGAAACTTCTGAAAGAAAAGATAGAAAGCATGTCCGAGCAGATGGAGGCTATCAACAAAGAGAAGCTATCCTATTTCACCAACCTCGCACATGAGTTTAAGACGCCCCTGACCCTGATACAAGGACCGGCAAGCCAGCTTGTCAGGCAAACCACCGATCCCAAAGAAAAAGAGGACTTACAGATTATCAACCGGAACGCTCAATACCTGCTTTCACTGGTCAACCAACTGATTGACTTGCGCAAGATCGATACCCAGAACTTAACGCTCAATTACTCTCAATTCAACTTCAGCAAGTTCCTGAACACAACAATAACCGACTTTTCCAACCTGATGAAAGAACGAAACATCAGCTTTGAAAAGATATACCGCCTGAAGAGTGACCATATCTATTCTGATAAGGAAAACCTGCATAAGATACTGTTCAATCTATTATCCAACGCCATCAAGCATACTCCCGATAAAGGAAAAATCACATTGCATGCCAACCAATTCATCGACAAATCGAACAAACTCATGCAGTTTATCTCCGTCACCAACAGTGGCAGCATAATAGCTCCTGACGAAATAGACAAAATATTCAACCGTTTCTACCGGATACCCGAACAGAACAAATATACAAACTACGGACAGAGCAGTACGGGCATCGGACTTCACATCGTAAAAGAGCTTATCAACCTATTAGACGGAACGATTAAAGTCAAGAGTTCGGAAAAAGAAGGTGTATCTTTCAGATTATATTTCCCCATTACGCTGGCGGACGCAGCGGAAAATGAAATTCATGAGGAATATAAAGAGCCCGTACCCGTTGAAGACAAAATCGAGCCGTTCATTCCTATAGACAGGAGCAAGCCGACTTTGTTATTGGTAGAAGACAATCCCGATATGCGTCATTATATCAAGAATATGCTGAAAGAAAAATACAATATCGCTGAAGCAAACAACGGTGAGCAAGGCTATAAGACAGCCCAGAATATCGTGCCCGATTTTATTGTATCCGATCTAATGATGCCCATATGCGATGGTTCCGACTTCTGCAAAAGACTGCGCGAGGACAAGCTTTTAAGTCACATTCCTTTCCTGCTTCTCACGGCAAATTCAAGTGAGACTGCCCGAATAGAAAGCTATGAAAACGGAGTAGACGGATATATCACCAAGCCTTTCGAACAATCCGTATTATTAGCCCACATAGACTCCATCTTGAAGAACAGGGATTTGCGTCAGAAGAAATTCGTAGAACAAGACTTGAATCCTATCCTGCTGGAAGTGGGACAACCCGACCAGCAGTTCATGAACGAAGTTATGAATATTCTGGAAAAGAACTATGCTGATCCTCAATTCGGTGTAAAGGATCTGACAGAAAGGCTGAACATCAGTTATACAGTGATTTATAAGAAATTCGTATCACTCACCGGACTTCCGCCGGTACGTTTCATCCAATTATACAGGCTACAGATTGCCAAGAAAATATTAGAGAGTAGCACCAATAACGTCATTGTATCAGAAATAGCCTACCGGGTGGGATTTAATGACCCCAAGTACTTCACCCGTTGCTTTGTGAAACAATATAAGCAAACGCCCAGTTCATTCTTCAAGTAGCACGACCTTAGAATCAGGTCTGTTTACAGCACATTGCGGAAGGTTTCTATTTTATAACTATCAGATCGCCTTCCGCAAACCCAACTGTTATATGTTTCACCTGAAAAAGACTTATTACTTTCAGTTCTTTCTTTAACTCTTTCAGAACTTCCACCAGGCCGTTCAGTACTTCCTCCCACGGGATTTCGCTGGAAAGTTGCAAAGCATCACAGTTCCTTTCTCTCGGATCGAAATCTTCTTCACAAGCCCAGTCATCATTTTCCGCGTCATATTGTTTAGAGCCTGTCAGTTCGAGTGTATAGCAGCTCTGCCCATTTTCTTCGACAGCTTCCCACAAGTTGAAGTTCAATGCAATGATGTCATTAGGCAGGGTTTCGTATTCAGCAATGAACAAAAGCCACTGTTTTACAATGGCTTTTACTTTCTGTTTATCAAATACCTCCATAGGGGTACAGCAAGTCTGAAAGTCCGGTTTACTTTCATCGTTCCCCAATATGGAGAATAGTTTTTTCAAAATATTACTCATTCTTAATCAATTCAAAAGTGTAGCTTCCTAACTCAATGACATCATTAATATGATATGACTACAAAGATAATGACAAACTATAAATAAATAGTATCTTTGTTACCATACCATATTAATAACCTTTTAGTTGAGGAAAATGTTTTGCATGGCATGATTAAACATCAAATAAAGCAACCCGGTATCCAGATAGAAGACGTTATCTCTTTTTCTTCCAGATATAAATATGTGCCCCTACCGTTGCATATAGGCGGGTGACATCCATTTTGCCGGTATATGTCTCATCAATTGCTGCCTGCAGCCCAGTATTGTCAACTTTTAGTTTCCCAATTTCGCCTCCTATTAAACCGAGATCTACGCTCATACCTACTACTGAACTCAAACGATATTCAAGACCCACTGTGAAATTTCCACCTAAAGCATTGGCTGTACCACTGAGTTCCCCCAATCCGCTTCCTTTCACTGTCTCTTTATAGCGCAACCACCCCCAACCGATTGCGCCATAAATGGTTAGTTTCTCTCCTAAAATCCATCGACCGGTAAATTGGGGGGCAATATACAATAGCCGCCCTATATCATCCATAACCATACCACGTACACCATCATAGAAAGCAACTGATTGCTTGGAACGAAATTGCTGTACAAGTACTCCCCATCCCCAACGATTGTAGTAACGAGACATTCCTACTCTCCAATCAAGTCCCGTAACGTAATTAGAAGCAGCCAGTCCCTCAACCTTTTCTACCGATGGAATATATCCTATGCCTGCACCTGCAAAAACGTAACCGATAGGTTGTTTATTCCAGTCCGTGCCCTTACGTGGTTGTGAGATAACCTCTTGTTTGGATTGTACCAGACCCTCGTTTATCTCCTGAGCATGAAGAGAGAATGCTCCCAAGATGCTGATTGCTAATAGAATGATTTGTTTTTTCATATTTTATGTATTAGTTTAATGTTTCAGTTCTCACCTTCAGGGGGATAAACTACTGTCCAGTTCATCTGTTCCAAATCTTCCAATTTGAGTTGGTAACGATATAAAACAGGAACATACTTCTGAATAGTGTCACAAGGAGCAGAACGATACTCATGGAACTTCTCTGCATCCAATACCAAATACTGTATATACGGAAGGAATCCAAGGTCTGACTCCCATCCGTATTTGCTTTCATAGAGATATGAACTATTAGCTAAAATGCCTTGCGTCGGAATTCTACATTCATACAAAGTGTCAGCATTTGTTATAGTAGCACACCACAATTGCTGACAAACTATTTCTTTACCAGATTTATTTACCAACGTTATATAACGCTGAATCGGCTGTTTTGGACATGCACATAGAAGGATGCATGCACATAACAATACTATTATCCTCATTCGTCTCATATCTATCTTACTCGATGATTATTATAATAAATTCCATCAACACTCATCACAGTTGCGTTCAGAAAAGCCTACTCGCTATAAGGAGGCCACATTTTTATATTACGCATAGCGGGAGTGGGAGGATAATAGATATCATGTTTTAAAAGTTCCATATCTTTTAGCGTCAAATCATATCGTTGTAAGATATTATAGTTACGACTTATTTCCTCCCAAGAATATTTTGCAAGCGTATCAGCATCAAAAATAAATATGCGTATCGTATCATTAGACATTCTAAAAATCTCTTCTGCAGTAATTGAACCAGGTACTATAAATAAATTTACTGATTTCTTTTCCACGGTTGTAAATCCATAATTATATTGGGATGTAGCATCATAGTCTTGATAGGCAGGTACTAAAATATCTTGGATACCCAGATACCACATGTTTAAACACACATCTATTTCTCTATCCGATTGATTATACACCTCGAAGCCAAATTCATGCGTATTTGGGTCGCAGGAAGAACATCCTAACAATATTAGTAGTAGTTTGCTTATCAGTTTCATATTTCCATCTTTTTTGTTCAAGAATTTACTATATTTCGTATACAAATTTAGAATGATAGTGATAAAATCTCTTATTCTAAACCATACTGAAAATAAATAATACTCACTCTTCAGGGAGATATACGATTGTCCAATTCAAACTATCAAGCTGTGCAAGAGTGTACTCATACCTTTTTGCTACAAGATAATCTTCACG
>NZ_EQ973490.1:1308809-1325461 GCF_000158035.1 Bacteroides cellulosilyticus DSM 14838 | reverse complement strand
GATCTTCTCCCAAGGAACAGAGTCAACGACAGCCATGTCAAAAAGAAAGATTGTCATGACACCTGTAGAATATGGCTGTTTCATTTCATACCTCCAACTAGTTTGCTTTCTACGAACCGAATGGGGGGCTATAGCGAATTTTTTAATTCTATCATCAAAAACATTACCCTCAACCTGTATTGTAGTATCAGGATAATAATTATCTCTACAATAATCCAGCAATGTCTTATCCGAGTTATTTATAAATATAACAGTTGAATCGAATGGTATATCTCTGTCTGGACATCCCCATAAAATAAAAGGGATTAAAGCAATTAGTGAAAATTTTAAAAACTTCATATCTTCTATTTATTTAATTAGTTGACCTGCATTTTTAGAAAAAGAATATGTCTTGCCAACCATTCCATTTAGGCTTGGTAGGATGAGGTTCTTTATAAGAACGTCCTCTTGGATGATTATACGCAGGACTACCTCCATTTTTGAACACATCCACATTAAAAATATCATCATACTCATAAGGGTTCTCCCCTTGATTTACATACTCCTGATACGCCTCTGCCCCCGTACCATATTTCTTGTCGAAATATTTTGCCGCCAATTTGCTAGCATGAGTTTCGTACCATCGATTACCATGGTTATTCTTATCAAATGTCGAACTTAAAAGACTTGGCTTAGCTACAACAAACAGATATGCAGGCCCAAGTTTTTTACTTTGCAAATAATGTCCATACTCATGTACAAACAAATGGTCTCTAAAATCAGGTTTGAAGCCCGGAGGGCCCAATATGTAATTACTTAATGTCATTCCCCCCACATCTATTTTAGAATCAATCACTACCGCACCATCAAAGTAGTTCACTTCATTAACGAGATAACAAGTATTCAGAACTTGGTTTACCAAATTACCCAAACCTGTTTGCGCTAATTGCCATGTAAGTCTTGACACCACATCCCAGAAACCTCCCTTAAACAAACCAAGATCAAGTTTAAAGGCATTAATTGTGGAACGCCAATTCTCTTTTTTAGTCCATGCGTTAATGCCTTTCGACCAGGACTTTATGAAAGTATTTACAAATAAATCTTTCACAAAATTGAAAATACCAAAAATGAACTCTCCATTGGGGTCATTATATTTTAACGGATTATTCAAACAATAAGAATATCTGTTATAATTCTGGCTCGAATACGGTTCCTGCAACTGCGGATCAGGAGATAGAAATCTACCAATAACCGGATCATAAAGCCTTGCATTCATATTAATTAAACCAAAAGCTGTCAGATGCTCATGCCCGGTATAACCTCTGCCCAAGAATAACGTAGGTTCCGCACCAACCGCATATAAAGTTTGGTTAGCAGGATTCCTCAACCTCCCCCATGCATCATAACTTAGCTCCTGCTTCAACCCACCTGAAGAATTAACGGTATGAGTTATACTGCCCAGATAATCCCTGCACAGATAATAAACAACCCAAGCCCCTGAACCTTCTTTCACATACACTGCCGCCGCTGAATACGCATCGCCGCCAAGGTACAGAATTTCCTTTGAACCCGCAACTCCTGTCTCGAATTCATATTGATTTCCCCAATAATATCTATTGAGTTGGACCTGATTGTTCTTCTTCAGATTCATTTTGACTCTATTGCCTTCCCCATTATATGTAAATGTTGCTACATAACCATTTTCAGTAATAGTCTCCGGTCTTCTTAAAACATTATAAATAATCTGTTGTTCCCGAAGTGGAACTTCCGTGCCGTAAGGAGTAATCAATGCTATAGCATAAGGTTTTTCGGCATTGTAAGTAAAAGTTCCTACATTAGATATATTGGTTATATTTCCATTGTTACTGTAAGTAGCCGTTTTTCCGGCAAAACTTGTCAATCTGTTCAGATTGTCATAACCAAAGTTTTCCTGAATGTTCCTTACATTGTCTTTTCTCCAGTTCAGATTACCTGTCTTGGCATTAAAGTTATATCCGGAATTCTGAATAACTGTAGAACCATTTTTAACTACTCTACCTGTTGGAGCCCCGTTCGCGTCATAAGAATAGGTGCGGGTTAAAATTCCTGTGTTTACACCGGTCGTCAATCCTAACGCATTTTCAGAAGTTAACTTCCAGATAGATGTCGAGTTATTAAGTTTCACTTCTGAAAGATTACCATAAGAATATGTATAGTTTTCAGTCACAATATTACCGATATTGGAGGCATACGTCAGATCCGATATACACCCATTGGTGTGAGTAAATGTTTTTTTGAGCCACTTTCCATCCACATTCGTTTCCTTCAGAGTATTTAGCCTCATCAGAGCATCATAAGTATAGGCTTTGGACGTCCCGTTTGAACTTACCTCAGATTCTATGAGGTTGTCAGCATTATAGCCGTAGTTTATTGTCTGCCCGGCAACCTCCTTTTTAATCAGGCGATGGAAATTATCATAAGTTTTCTTCGTGACATTTCCATTGGCGTCAGTTTCCTGGGCAACATTTCCCATAGTGTCATAAGCATATCGGATAATGCCCAAACTCGGATCGTTCATTGTAGTTTGTCTTCCAAAATCATCATACCCGAATGTAGTTGTAATCTGCCCCGGAGCAACTACGCTAATCATTTGCCCGTCCGGTCTATAATTATAAGTAGTAGTACCTGCGGGATCGGTAACTGATATTATATCTCCGGAAGCATTATATTTCTCTGTTTTTGATACGCCGTCCACCACTGAGGTAATACTCGTATTGGAATACGAAAATGTGTCTTCCTTGCCCGAAGCATATTTCAATGATACAACCCTGTCATAAGCATCATAAGTATATACGTTCCATTGTGCGGGCGTACTCCCTTTAAATGGCATGGAAACTTTAGCCAAACTTCCTTTCTCATCATATACATTATCTGTATAAACATAATTCCCATCAAAACGTTGTTTTCCTGTTCTTACTTCCCTACCCCAAGCGTCGTAATAAGTTTGAGATGCCGGAGAACCTGTAACGGAAACAGTGGAAAGCCATAAAGCTGAAGCCGGAGAAGTAGCCCATGAAAACGAAGTCGTTTCTATGACACCATCAGGTTTGACACTCTTAACTTTTCTGCCAAAATCATCATAGTTGAAGCTGGTTTCCTGGTTCTTATGATTTTTCATGGAGGACAGTTGCCCTTTTGAATTGTATGTATATGTTTCAATCAATCCCAAAGGATCTATTTTCTTTATTACTCTCCCATAAGAATCATATTCATACTTTGTAATTAGATTGGTAGTCGACGCATATTCTCTTAAAGACTCTTGGGATACCAACCCATCTTGATATGAATAGCTGACTTGAGAAATCGCTTTATTATTTGCATAGTGTACTTTTACAACCGGAAGCTGATTAGAATATACAGGTATATACTTCCTGTCAACCCATGTTGAGCCATCTCTTGTTTTTGTGGTTACTTGATCGTACAGAAAACCTATCCTGTAAGTAGAAGCATCATTTGTGTTATGGTAAGAGTTGTTGGTTGTTACTATAAGGCCGTCACTGTAAGTAACCGTCTCTTGGGTCACATTACCATAAGTATCATAAATGTAATTAGAACTAACAGTTGTGTTCTTTAATTTATCCTTTTCTGTTTTATTGCTCAATGCTATCTTGGCTACCTTATTTGAGGCAATAGATACAGTATAATAATAAGAAGCTTCAGACATAGGATTAACTAACTGGGTTATAACTCCAAACTTCATTGGATCAAAAGTCAGTTCAACCTGAGTCCCTTTCATATTATCATGCATTGTAATTTTCCTGAATCCTCTGAATCCTAATCCTTGGCGATGTGTAACGGCATCATTGTAATAGTATGATTTAGAAGACAAATACGTATTGCCATAAAAAGAATATGTATTGCTGACAACATTGATGTCCATATATAATTTATTGTATGGGAAAGTTGTACTATAACCAGATGTCGTCCAATACATATTGCCATTAGTAAGATTTTCATAATCAAATTTCTCAATTACCCCATAACTGTTAATCATGCCGGTCAGCATTCTTCCCCGGGCATCATTACGTGTAAAGGAGATTGGAGTGACAGTGGCATCCTTTATACTTAGCAATTGGCTGGTCCTACAACTATAACCATCTCCTATAGTTCCTGTTATAAAATGAGAATCAGAATCTACAGTCACTTTTGCAGATTCGGCCACAGTATTCAGTTTACCGTTCTGGTTCAGATGTACACTGATTTGAGTTCCGGATTTTACAGCTAAATCGGGAAGTTTATCACCATTCAGATCATGAAACAGAAACTGATAATTGGTATCGGAATTAGATAAAAACTCAAATGTGCTGCTTACAAATCCACTACCGGTTGCCAATAAAGCAGTCCAGGTTTTATACGTACTATTATAGTGAGTTACCGGATAAGAAATGGGTCTGATACACGGAGTGGTAAATTCAAAAGCCTTATCGCTATCAACCTTACCACCATTATTAGGGAGGAAGGGATCCTTTATTATCGGATCATCAATAATCTCACCTCTACAGCCACTACATTCACCACAAGGGCGTTTTTTCATTTCAATCCAGTAATCATTCTTCTTCGGACCTAAAAGAAAATCGGTGAGCCCATCACCGTTAATATCTTCAACCAACAATTCTCTTTTGGAAGCACCCGATATATCTGTGCTCTTAATGCCGCTTGTATATGCAATCTGCACAAAAGCACCTCCCTGATATGAGTAAATATAAGTTCCACTTCCGTTTATGAGGCAAATGTCCGTTCTCCCGTCCCCGTTATAGTCGACAGCAAAAAGCGCATCTTTAAAATAATCAAATAAGAATGGAGTTTGATCATATATCTTAGTCCTCACTTCCAGATTAAACATAGTGGTTCTTGACCATGTCCTGGTTTCCCCCTTCGGAAGTTTGTTACCCGAAACGGCAACCAATTCCATCTTCCCATCTCCATTGAAATCTCCGGTAATGAATAATCTGGGAACAGCACTTTGCCTGCTGCCTTCTGCAAATGTTCCTTCTAATAAGAAGGATGCATTCCGGGCTGTCATATTCTTATCATAGGTAGTAATATCTACTTTGGCGCTGTTCTGATCATGCAACCAATAATTAATTCTAACCAGCTCATCATTTCCATCGCCATCTATATCAACAGGATATAATTTCTGGAATCCATTACCTGCCTGAATCTTTACCGGTGAACAGAGGTAATCTCCGAGATTCTTATAAACCAACAGATTCTGTGCAGGATCATATTTACTTCCATACTGGTAATTTCCTTTTTTATCATAAGCGGTTATACCATAAGATTCAAAATTAGGATAGGCAACGAGTCCCTCACTCCGGGTAAGAGAATTAAACTTACCCTTATGCAGGATAAGATCAGGAGCCTTACTGTTAGCAAAATAAGTTTCAAGAAAAGCCGTGCTTGTCTGGAAACGACTTTCGTCAGACTCACCTCCATAATAGAACATCAGCGGATTAACTTCTTTGCCATTCGATTTAAGACTGAGTTTAGACAAGAAACTATATATACTTGTGTCATAACTCAGCGTATAAGTACTAAGAAGCATTGATGATTGATAATATGTATCTATCTTCGACAATAACTTACTATCCTTCATCAGCCGCCCCGCTATATAAGAAGATTGAACATCGCTTCTTGTCTGATAGGTAAACTTTACAGCACCATATTGAGTAGAATTGCTGCCATATTTGATCTCGGTGACATAATAGACGTTATTATCCAACAGATAAGTAAAATCAATATAGTCTCCGAATGCATCTACACTTTTAGTAATCGGGTAAGTAATTTGTGCCGATGTATTGGTGGAATATCCAAGAGTTACTTTCTTTCCATCCGGATACCAAACATCAAAATAGTATTTTCCTGATGGTGCATAAAATGTAACTTTCACATTGCCGTGCTCTGTCTGATAATCGATTTGAGAAGACGTTTCTGATATCTTAATAAGCCGACTCCCATCTAATGAATAGGCAGAATTCTTATCTAAACTAGCCGGTTTTGCATTGCTTCCATCATAATAATAGTTTGAATTACAAATAGATATATAGGATAATCCTCCTATACACCACCCGTATCCGGCAATACTATTCCCCATCAGACTATTATAAGATAAGGCAAGAGCGGGTTGGTGTCCGTTTTTCCCTCCATATATTTCAATAGGTACACTGTATGTGAGTGAGCCATTTTCTATTCTCGATTGAATAGGTATTTCACCTACTGCTTTTGCCCGGTCTATCTCTACCGTGCTTGGCAATTCGGGCAGGGATGGAGGCGCCGGCAAAAGAGGATCTAACGGTTCTAACGGTTCAAATGGATCTAATGGTTTCAACGGGGGCTTCAAGAGAGGGGCGTCTAACGAAAGAACTTCACTTCGGACGGCACTGTCTTCCGACGACAACTCATTGACTTCTGTCACGATTTTATACAGTCCGTCTTCATCAGCTTCTTGCATGAATTCATCTTTTAATGGATCTATAACAAGAGAATCCCGGCCTACTGAGATTTGGGCATATCCTGATAAGGTACATAACAGTACCAAGATAAAAAATATTCTTCTCTTCATAATAGCGTATTAGCTTTAGGTTATTCTTTAATTATTTTCCAACTACTGGTATTACCATTATAGACTATCTGCATGATATACATCCCCGGAGTTCGATCAGATATATCTACCGCATTGGACTGAGATATACTGCCCCATTGTTGCAGCAATGTCCCGGTAAGATCATAGAGAGATATTCGGGCATTCTCAAACTTCTCAACTCCTGAAATATCAACTTTGAGCATACCACGGGTAGGGTTGGGATAAATTGTCACCTTAGTTTCCGAAAGTTTTTCTTCATATATGGAAGGCTCTCCTTCATCATCGCTCAAGACTCCCCTTGTCTGAACCACAATTTCCTTTTGGCGAGACAACCGATTACCGGCACTGTCGTAAGTATACTTGATTTTGTTTTGAGCGTATGCATCAGCAGCAGCCCACATAGATAAAACCACGAATAGCAGAAATATGGCAACTATCCGTTTAGATGTTTGAATTCTTAAAAGTAGAAATGTTGTTTTCATGTGATATAAGATTTTATTGACGCTTCAAATAACCACAACTTTCACATAAAAACAAAATATTATATGGTAACAGTGGTAACAAACCTACTTCAGCAAGAAAAGTTGTTTTTCATCTTACAGCTCTTCAGCTCTCCTCAACTGCCCTGTTCATCGGCCTTTCGGCTGAAAGTATCTCCTGAAAGGAAAGATTCTTTGCTTTCAGCTTTCAGCCAATACTTCTTTAGTGAAACAAGGGTCAAGTTGACAAGGAGAATAGTCACTGTGCATAAAAACGCGCAGGAAAAGAAGCAATGTTTTAATGGTTATCATTGCTTCTTTTACCCCAAAACAAACAATGATATTTACTAAAAAATACTATCTAATAAAATTCAATGACGCATCTATATATCCAGCGTTTCCCATCTATAGATCCAACGTCTCCCATCTATAGATCCAACACCTTCCATCTATAGATTCAATACAGTGAAATACGTGAATTTTCCAATACTAAAGTTTCTAATGAAATAGCATTTATTAAGCATGAAGAATCTCATGATTACAATATCGGCTGAAAGCTGAAAGCAAAGAATCTTTCCTTTCAGGAAATACTTTCAGCCGGAAGGCCGATGAACAGGGCAGTTGACAAGGGCTGAAAGAACTGTAAGATATGATTGGTTAAAAAGACATAACCACCGATTATAGAAAACGATTTAAAAGTAGCATCTCAGTCCACCTTGAATTCCCAAACGATTTACTCCATGACGTTCACTATCAATCACAATTACCGCAGAACTGAAGTCATCAGGACGAGTGAGAGAAGCTCGCCACCATTCCACACCCAGTCCCAGCCCTATCACTCTATTCAACATATACTCTACTCCCCAACTTAGTTCGGCTGCTATCCCCGAGAATCGGTCTCTGCCTGCACCATTCCAGGCATACCCAAAACTCACAGTTCCTCTGATTATCCATTTCTCATCAATCTTCTGACAATAAACTAAGGAAGGAGCCACATATCCCAATGTCACAGTTTCTTCAGGAAAATCAGTGCTGAAAGCTGCACACTCCAGTCCGAATCCATAACCCTTTTTACCAACCCAGTTGTACGCCACTTTATACTCCGGACCTCCTTTCCACTTGTAAGTGCCCGAACGCATTTCTACCCTGCTCGTTATCCAACCATAACCCAAATTGACAATGAACGTATTTCTCGGAGTTCGCATAGCTTTCTCCTGTTCTTTTTCCTTTTCCTTCATTCCGGCCACATCTTCAAGCGTAATACCAATGCTCTTCTCTTGTCCCCAAATACTTACATTCAAGTAAAACAAGGCAAACGTCAACAATATATATTTCATAATCTTCATCTAACAGTTTTTTAATATCTCATTAGTAAATTGGTCTTCACAAGAAATTCTATGATTACAGCAGCCGATTCTTTCTCTTTCTCCGGGAGAGCGTTATACTCTTGCGAATACTCTGGATAATTCAGCAAAATAGTCCTCATATTGTTTTTGGTAATAAGTTTCACTTCTTTATCGTCAGACTCTATCAGATAACAAGCCTTATTTTTCAGTTGCTTAGATGCTACGATCGCCCCACCTATAGCACCAAAGAGTATGCCGGCAGTGACAGCTTCACTCGTCTGTTCCTTGCCAATCTTAGTGCTGATGAAACAAATCCTACCGGTACCAAAACGAAAACCAGGCGCATACCAGCTGCCAAACTTACATCCCTGATACCTTAACTGGCGGCAGTTTACATACAAGGTATCCTGATGTATGATATACTTTACATCTTTCTTTAATAACTTATCCGTCTCCTTATTACCTGTCTCTGGTTTAAAATCAGCACCTCCATTCCAAAATCTCTTACTTTTAGACCTGGATTCAATAGTGAGATTCTCCAATGCAGTAAACTTTCCATCCATGTAATCGGAAAATGAAAGAGCACATCTGCTCTGAGCAAAAGAGGCAGTTGCAAATAGCAACAGCATCAAACCTAAGATGTGTTTATTCCGTATCATAAAATTTGTATTTGAGTATGATTTTAAATATTCAATGTTTTCCGTCCAACCGGATGATATATCCGGTTGGACGGGTTGCACTCAACCTATATTATTCCATGTCTGGTAATAATATTTTCTTCAGTTTTTCAAGAAGTTGATCCTGTTCCTCTATTTCATTATCTTCTAATAAAACATTAAGAACCTCTTCATCTTTTTCATAATCATAAACATCGACTCCAAACCAACCTGAACCCCAAAAATGAATATATCCTCCTTTTTGGGATGATTCAAAGGTAATCGCATAAAGAGAACCAAAATCGCCTTCGCTATAATAGTTACATTCAATAGTATAATCTATTAAATGTGGAATCAGATTTTTCTGAACCCATCCTAAATCTTTCATTGTCTTATTATTTAATTTTCAATATCGGTGATAAACTACGTACTTTAGGCAACATTTGACCACCTTGTTTGTTTAAAGCACGTATTTGACTTCCCTTAGCACTGGGACCAACAGTTTTATACCAATTAGGTTTTCCGCCTTGTATTAGACTATTCTTAGGTACTTTAAACTCAACATATACAGAACCTACTTTGGCTCCTTGAAAAGCATCAGATCCTCCAGTTGCGACAAATGTCAATCCCTCCGGTCCTTCCACCATACGTCCCGTTTTCTTCATTATATTATACTCATTTTCAGACATCCAACGTCCAACCCTTACCTCGCCTCCTTTGGGAATCCCTGTAAGCATGCCCACTTTGTTATCCAAAGAATAATTCGCCGCACTCCCAACTGCCGATAATCCGCTTGTCACGAAGCTCTTTTTGGCACCGCTCCACATTCCGTCCAAGAAGGAGGTATTGGGGTCATCATCAGCTACAGCCATTATCCCACCCATCACTGTACCGAAAGGTAGACCGGAAGCTTCATGCACTATCAGTTCCCGAAGCATCGGAGACGATATCTTTTCCGTCAGTTTCTGAACGGGACCGGCGAACTTACTTGCAATTTCACCACCAACGTAAGCCATCGTACCGGCCATTATACCGTCAAATGTAACTTGCTGCAGATTGATATTGTTCCACCCATTGTTAAAACCCTGACCAATCGCAGAATTGGCAGCACCGGCACCGGCCGTAATGCCGATAGCGGCACCGGGAAAAGCAGCGGTCAATGCACCGGAAACGGCACCTGTAGCAAAATAGGACAATCCTTCCCAGCTTAAATCCGCACCATTGGCAACCCAGTTTATTGCTCCTCCGATAGCCGCACCAATGATGAGATGCCAAAACTCCCCACTCGGGTCCGTATATATTAACGGATTATTCAAGCAATAAGTATATCGATTGAAATTTTGTGAGAAATCAGGCATCTGAACAAACGGATCAGGACTCAAGAACCGAGCCAGTAACGGATCATACATACGGCCATTCATGTCTATCAGCTTGAACTCATCCAGATGTTCATGTCCCGTATAGCCACGGTGGAACTTGAAGGTATTATTAGCTACCGTACGTCTGCCCCAGACATCGTATGAAGCCTTGAAAACCTCAGTACCCGCATTGTCGGTCAACTTCACAACACTGCCCAAATGGTCTTTGTGGGCATAATAAATCTTATCAGGCTGCCCGGATTGTTTCACATATACCGCTACCAAACCGTTATTGCCACCAAGATAATATAATTGTTTCGTTACACCGCCTTCGGTGACCATCTCATAATCGCCCGCATATACAGTCGTACGTGCAACCGCATTGTTCGTCTTCAACGTAGATTTCCAACGTTGGCGATCAGGACCATACGTGATGTTCAACAGGTAATTGTTCGAACCGACCGTTTCACTGATAGAGGAAACTTTATCAAATGCAGTATACGCAATGGTCTGGTTATTCTCGGAAATCAGGCCACCGGTATTGTCAACGGTACTTACCGCATGAGGTTTGTCATAACTGTATGAACCCAAGCCTGTTTTAGAAACAATATTACCATTGGCATGATAACCCATGTTCATGACTGTAGAACTACCTTGCTTTACAACAGTCAAACGATCTGCACTGTCATAAGTGAAGGTTTCCGTTTGCCCAATCATACCCGTACGCGAAGTAAGATTGCCTGTAGCACCATCAAACACATAGTTCATATTATGCAGCGACGTAGTGCCTTTCATCGTTTTCAGGTTACTAAGTAAGCCTTGCGAATTACGGGTTTCGGTAGAAATCAATGTACCGCCAAGTTTGGTAGTAGTGACAGTTCCGGTAGCTCCCGTGAGTTCCCAGATATTTTGCGTACCTGCCAGCACCTGTCGCAGATTGCCATAAGCGTCATAGTTGCGACTGACGGTCAAAGATCCAGGATAGGCAATATTACTCAGTTGCCCCTGTGAGTTATAAGAGTAAGTAAATGCCAAAGCACCTGTTCCTTCTATTTGACGTGTCTCAGTCCTCGTACGACCGTAATTGTCATACGTATAAGTCGTGTAATTATTACCCGTCTGTTCCTTTGTCAGACGCAGCAAGTTGTTGCCGGACGTTCCATAGGTATAGGTCGTAGTTACACCATCCGTTGCGGAAGAGGACATACGCCCCAGCACATCATAGGTATTTGTCGTGGTTTTACTTTTCCCGTCAACCTGAGTTTTCAATCGTCCGGCAGCGTCATACGTATAGGTTATGGTACCTGCATTGGGATCGGTCAACGTCTTTTGCTTGCCCGTGTCATAATAAGTCATAGTGAAAGTAGCTCCACCTGTGACTATCTTTTGAGGTTTTCCCAGTGACTTATAAGTATAGGCAATGCTGGAAACCGGATCGGTCACGGATTTCACTCCACCCCAGGGATCATAGACTTGGGTATAAGTTTTCCCGTTTGTGGTACTCGATACTGTACGGTTCCCATAAGCGTAAGAAACGGATCTCCCTGCACTGCTTGTTTGGGTCAGCACTCGCCCACGAGCATCATACGTATAGTTCTCCGTCGTGGTAAGATTGCCAGTTTCTGTCTTTTTCTGAGTGATCAGCCCTTTGTTGTTATAAGTCGTAGCCTCTTTAATGGACATACTTTGGGGACCGATTGTTTCTACCAATACCTCACGCCCCTGATTGTCGTACCAGGTTTTTATCCAGGGCTCTCCCGTAGCTTGGGCAAGCGTAAAGAATCGTTTACTTGAATTGACATTCCAACCACTCAGATAACTTCTCTTAGTACCGTCGGGAAAAAGAGTAGACAGTCTGTTCCCCCATCCATCAAACGTATGCCTAGTTGTTAACTTATTGGAAGTATCACTTTCGTCAGTTTCCGTCAGGACATTTCCCCAAGTATCATATGTATAAGCAATAATGGATGACAACGGATTAGTAGAAGTTTTAGCGATAAAACGTTTCGTTGTATCATAATCATAGTTGCTGGTAAGGGCGGAAACTCCAGAGCCACTGATTTTCTCCGTCTTCACGTTTCCCCAAGTATCGTAGGTGAATTCAGTAGTTAAAGGCAAAGAGGAACCATAATTTTCAACAGTCTTCGTTTTATATCCTTTAGAGGTATCATACGTGATTTCCATCTTCTGCGTGAAAGTCGACGAGTCGTCCGTATGCTTCTGTACCTTTGTGATCAGCTGGGGCTGATAGGTTTTTCCGGCAAGGGTATAGTTGCCATATTGAACAGTGCGATACATGTTATTACCATAGTCTGCCTTTTCATGGGTCATGTAACCATAGGTAGTATTGAACTGACGGGTGGTAGTAATCATATTGCCATCCAGATCCTTCTCTGTAGTAGATGAAGGGTAAGCAAAGTATTTCCTGGAGCCTTTATCCACAATAGTCAGCGTAGTGTTAGTTTCAGCCGTACTGCCGTCTATGGTATTTTTAGTATAGGTAGCAGATGGTATATAGAAGGAAGTATTCCATGCTTTTACACCAGATTCAGAAACCGTTCCCAACGTCGTATTCTCAGCTATCATGGAAGACATTCCCAACAGCCCTTTTCCTTGCAAATGCATTTTAAGGCCACTGTAGCGATAGTTAGTTGTCATTGTTCTGCCTGCCGCACCATTATCCGAATTTACTTTCTTTACTACATGCAAAGGCAAAGTATAATCGGCAATAGGATAACTGCTACCCGTACCTTTGGTATAGATACCGCCATTGACAAGGGAGGTATAAGTAATATTCGTCACACTGCCATAGTCACCGGTAACAGAAGTTACCTTACCTTTGTCTGTATTGTAACTACTATTAGGGTATAATCGCCATACAGGGTCTCTGTTTGCATCGCTACTATTATAACAATTGTAACCATAATTCATCAGTTCCACCTGACCGTCACCGTTGAAGTCGCCCACCAGATAACGGGATGAGAGGGCATCTTCATCTCTGTTAGAAGTCGCCGAACGCACTATGGTAAGCGCGCTTCCTGTAGAATGCATCCAATAGGTATAAGTTTTATTGAATTCGCCCCAAGAACCTTGAAATATAGCGCTCTTCTTATCATACATGGCCTTGGTTATCACCACATCCGATTTCCCGTCAAGATCGAAATCATATATAAGGCAATCAAACCTTGAATCATCTTTTGAAGTAAAGCTCTGATCGTAAAGCCCCAATGTGCATGCCTGCGACTTAGTAAAAGTTCCATTGCCATTATTCAAAGCAAAATACCAACTACTTTCACCGGTACTGTTCATTAGGATATCCATTAAACCATCGCCATTGAAATCACCGGAACGAATCATCCACACTTTAGAAACATTGGTTCCCGTAGTTTTCTTAGCATCCGAAAAGGTGGTTCCTGTTATTCCGTTACCCTGATTCCAAAAGATGGTATAACCTCCACTATAAATTACCATCATATCTTCCAACCCGTTGCCGTTGAGATCAGATACAAATACCTTATCAGGACTAGAAGGTAAAGTCAAATTAAATGCCGTGCGATATAAAGATGTTCCTGAATTATGCCCAATAATTTCACCCGGATACCTGTTACCACTATGTCCCTTTTCTATGAAAACAATATCTCCTTTTCCGTCATTATTTAAATCACCAGTAGCATAGGCGGGCATTTCGCTGCTGTATTGTAAGTTATATCCGAAAGCCCCCTGAACCGTGTTTCCATAAACATAAAAAGCTATTTGCTTCCAATGATCATTGATGCTTACATGTGGTACTACAAATTCATTCAGACCGTCTCCATCAAAATCGATGACGGACGATCCCGCTTTGTACTCTTGCATGTCAAACAATTGAAAACTTGCTCCAAGACGATAATTCGTTCCATCGACAAATCGGACATTTCCAGAAGAGTCCAGCGAAGCCCAATATATATAAGCGTAAGTATCATAAGTCCAAGAATTCGTACCTGTCGGTATCTTTACAGGAGAGATTCCCATCATATCCGTCAAACCATCTCCATTGAAATCACCAGCAATAAATTGCTGTTCAGAAAATGCGACTGCTGGATAAACAGAAGCAGCATTCACCTGAGGAGAAACAGGAATGCTATATAGGGAAGGCAAATAAGACCAGTTTAACTTAACAGGTTGCATAACATCGCCGGCGCCATTCCTCTCCGTAACACTTGTCAGACGTGAATATTTAGTACCGGAAGCATCACCGGTGGTATTGTATTGCAAGTCATAAACACGGTAAACCGAATTTCCCGTTTTGCTTGTAATGGTTTTCAGTCTACGATCCATGGTTCCTTTTACGCCTTCAATAACAAATAGCTGTGGATCATTGGAGCGAGTTTCATAACTGAAAGTAACCGTATTCTGTAAACCAGTACTCCCATTCTTATTATTTCCATACATTATAGTGTTGGGGTACATGCAGTAACTCCACTTATTATAGGTATAATTCATGTAATTACCCAACGGATCTTCCACGTAATCCAGATACCATGCATAGATTCTGGGGAAATTACCGGCTGTGTAGCTTTGTCGAGCACCGGTTGTATTTCCATAATAACATATCTGCCCGGTAGAAGATTGTACTTCAAACCATGTATTAGCTGTAGAAGTAGTGTATGTGCCATGAACAATCACTTTAGTAAAAGGATCGGATTCCAAATAATATACGGCTCCCTCTTGCCCTATAGTACCAGAAGAATAAATCAAGCGTTTACCGTCCAGATAATAAGCCTCATCAGCGGAAAAAGTTAATGCCTTGGCTGTACCGTCATGATACATATCCTTCGGACCGCGAGTTATAACTGACATTCCCGACAAATTACATCCCCAACCCAACATTCCATTTCCTGCCTGACTATTATAAACGATAGCAAGCGTAGGTTGCATACCTCCTACACCTTGCGGAATTTTAATAGGAATTGAATACGTAGCAGCTCCAGTAGCCGATACATCAAAAGTTCCACCAAGAGAGCCAACGGCTTCCGGTTCCGCACTATATGTGTTGGGAATGTCCGGATAATCAAAATCTTCCGAGGCATATCCGGTAATATTAGTAGTAATAAGTTCCGCTGTATCATATCCTTCCGATACTATATAATAGGTGCCCGGTTCTAAAGTTCTCTGTATAAAGGCATGAGAGGATGAAGAACAGCCACCATCATCTGAGTAATAATCATTGGAAGCAATGACACCTCCCGCGGCATTCAACAGATAGGCGCAAGTTTCATAGACCATTGATCCGCAGTGAGTTATTGTTACAATCATTTTACGGGTTAATGTGAACTTATAGAAAACGTCCTCTTGTTCTCCGGCTGCATACTGATTAGAAAAAAGATTCATATTCTGTATATCAGAATAGTCAAAACTCTTGCTGTAAGTACCGGCGTCAATAGCATTCTGTCGACTATCCCCTTCTGAAGATAAAAACATCCCAGTTATTTGAGTAGTAATAACTCCGTTCTCTTCATATCCTTCTGCCACGACGTAGTACGTGCCGGCATCCAGTATCTTTGATAAATAAGCTTCTCCAGCACCACCGCCACAGCCCATGGAGAAGTCAGCATCATCGTTATAGTCAATTAATTTTCCGGAAGCATCCAAAAGGCTCAAATAGGTATCAGAAAGCTCTGATTCGCAATGCTTCATGATGACCTTCATCCTAGTATTTATAGTAAATTTATAAAAAACATCATTGGAAGGTCGCCCCGTATAATTGTTTGTAAAATCTTCCGTGTTTTGTGAATCTGAATAATCAAATTCAGAATTATAAGTGCCAACTTCAATTGGATATGATCTAGTATTTCCCTGTTGTGCATGAACAGAGGATGAGAACAACACGATAAAAAATATCAATGATAAATGTGTTTTCATGGAGGAGTGTGTTTTAAGGTTATCTTATTCTTTAATTATTTTCCAGCTGCTAATCTTACCATTGTAGGCAACCTGCATGATATACATTCCTGGAGTCCGTTCGGATAAATCAATTGTATTGGACTGGGATATACCCGCCCACTGCTGCAACAGCTTTCCGGTAAGATCATAGAGAGATATTTGGGCGTTCTCAAACTTTTCAACTCCTGAGATATCAACTTTAAGTACTCCCTTTGTCGGGTTGGGATAAATAGTAACTTTCGTTTCTGAAAGTTCCTTCTTCATATACCGATGGTTCTTCTTCATCGCTC
>NZ_EQ973490.1:1306248-1308306 GCF_000158035.1 Bacteroides cellulosilyticus DSM 14838 | reverse complement strand
TGAATCCCGCCAGAAGTTAAACTAAAAACAAAATCTTATGAACATCACGAATCTGCGAAAAGAGATGGAAGAAGAGTTAGTAGGCAACATTCTTCCTTTTTGGCTGAACAAGATGACAGACAAGGCGAACGGTGGCTTTTATGGCCGTATCTCGGGAACCGGAATCTTGATGCCGGAAACAGAAAAAGGTGCTGTATTGAATGCCCGTATTCTCTGGACTTTCTCGGCAGCCTACCGTTTGCTGAAGAAAGAAGAATACCTGTCTGCGGCAATGCGTGCCAAACGCTATGTGATAGATCATTTCTATGACAGGGAGTTCGGCGGCATTTACTGGTCGCTCGATTATAAAGGTCACCCATTGGATACAAAGAAACAAATCTATGCTATCGGCTTTGCCATCTATGGTCTGAGCGAATATCATCGTGCCACGGGTGATACCGAGGCTTTGGAATATGCCGTTCGTCTGTTTGAAGATATCGAGAAGTATAGCTTTGATTCTGTGAAGAATGGCTATTGCGAGGCTCTTACCCGAGAATGGGGAGAGATTGCCGATATGCGTCTTAGCGATAAAGACGAGAACGAACGTAAGACAATGAACACCCATTTGCATATCTTGGAGCCCTATACTAATTTGTACCGTGTATGGAAAGATGATCGCCTCAAGAAGCAACTTCGCAATTTGATAGAATTATTCACGGATAAGATTCTTAATCCTAAGACAGGACATCTGGAATTGTTTTTCGATGACAATTGGCGGAGTAAGTATCGCATTGTTTCTTACGGACATGATATAGAAGCTTCCTGGCTGATACATGAAGCCGCTTTGATTCTGGATGATAAAACTTTACTGGAAAAGGTAGAACCTTTAGTTGAGTTTATTGCCGCCGCAGCTGATGAAGGACTGACACCTGACGGTGCCATGATTTATGAAACTTTTCTGGATAGGCAGAAGACCGATACCGACCGTCATTGGTGGGTACAGGCAGAAAATGTGGTGGGACATGTCAATCTTTACCAATATTTTGAAGATGAAGTAGCATTGCAGAAAGCATTCCGTTGCTGGGACTTCATCAAGAAGCATTTGGTGGATTACGGGAATGGTGAGTGGCATTGGAGTGTGCGTGCTGACGGCACGGTGAATATTGAAGATGACAAGGCGGGATTTTGGAAATGCCCGTATCATAACGGACGTATGTGTATGGAGATAATGGAACGTTTTTCATAAAATGGTTTAGAGGTTAGAATGAGAAGATCGATTGGATTTTGTGTTGTGTTGTGGATAGGGATTGCGTTACAAGCGCAGTCCCTTTATCCTGATTTCAGTAAGATGAATTTCGGCTGTGATGGAAATAGCATCACGGCGGGTGAACAATGGTCGAAGACGGTGGTCGATCTGCTTGGATTTGCCACCCATCATAATGTAGCGGTAGGTTCTGCAACCTGGGCCTGTCATTCCGATACACAGGATTATGGAAGTGCAGGTTTTGCAGGGATATCCGGTGGTTGGCGTCCCACAGAAGACAGCCATGAATTGCAGATGCGGCATAATAATGTTTCTAAGGTTCACATCCAGAAATTCATTGCTGAAGTGGAAAACGGGCAATATCCCGTTCCTGATGTCTTTGTCTTCTCTATGGGGACAAATGACAAGAACCTTGGTTCTGCCGAAGAGTCCTTGAAAGGTAAGACTCTTGCTGAAGTGGACGTTACCACTATGGCAGGTGGTGCCCGTTGGGCTATACAGACCATTCTGGAACATTATCCCAAATGTCGTGTTTTTGTTTGTACCCCTATTCAGACCGGTGATGTAACCCGCAATGAACGTAATCTGGAGAAGATTACCATTCTGCGTGAAATCTGCCGTGCTCTTTCCGTACAACTGATAGATTGTTACTCCAATAGTGGTATAACCGAGAAATTCGAACAGCCTTCGGGCAGGGGACGCTATCTGCGCGATGGCTTACATCCCGATAAAGAAGGGCAGAAGTTGATGGGGCGTTATATTGCGAAAGAAATACGGAATAATTTCTTTTAGGTGCGGGTTGATTTCTTTCTGTA
>NZ_EQ973490.1:1296248-1306040 GCF_000158035.1 Bacteroides cellulosilyticus DSM 14838 | reverse complement strand
TATTACCGGCACTGTCATAGGTATATTTGATTTTATTTTGGGCGTATGCATCAGCGGCTGCCCACATAGATAAAACCACGAATAGCAGGAATATGACAGCTATCCGTTTAAATATTCGTTTGTTATTCTTCATGATGTGTAGTGTTTATTCAATACTGAATCCTCCCAACAACAAGGTTTCTCCTATAGAAATCTCTAACACATAGTCTCCCACTTTCGTACCGGACATGTCTACTACTATACAACTTTCATCAAAGTACGACTGATAGTAAGCCATTTCACTGGTCAAAGAATCTGATACGCTCACAGTTAAAGTGCCACATGGGACAGGAATATCAATAAATAATTTACTATCTTCAACATCATAGCAAGCGATAATCCATGAAGCCGGATCTACAGAACGAGGAGTGCCTTGAGAAGTATTCGTAGCAGTTTTTAATATAATCCGTTTCCTCATAGATTGAGATTCTGCCCCAACCTGAACTGATAATAAAATCCCTATCAATAACAAGAATAAAAATTTTGTTTTCATAATATATAAGATTAATTGGTTGATGCTCCAAATAACTAAATTTTTATTATGAAAATCAAGAAAAAAAAGGTAACAGAGGTAACAAACTCATGTAGACTTACAGTAACACTCTATAGAGTCAATCACATAAGTTTTTGATTATCAGAACCAAACACCTTATCAAAAAGAACAGTATCCATTTTATCCTTAATCCGGTGTTTTCTTGCTTTTATAGCATCTGAAGAAGCATCCATTATACCTAAAAGCAAATCTTTGGGACAATGAAGCAGGCTCAGCAAGCAATAAAATAAATCTTCATTAGTTAATGAACGGCAATTCTCCCTCAAATTATTCATAACATCTAAGAATGATTCCCGGATATCACCAATAATCCTTTCCCTATAATCCTGAATTTTGAGAATGCGTTTACCAGGCTTCATATTTTTCAACTCATTCAATTTCTTATACCCCTCAGTTGCTTCGAATAATGAAATACAAATCTGCAAGTTTTTTTCTTTCAGATCATGCAATTCTGCACTTTTTTCTTCAATTGGTGCAGAGCTTTCACTCAGCATCATTATTTCCGCACGATTCTCATTCAATTGTTTTTGCAGAGCTATATACTTATTCTTACGACACCTATCCCTCCACATATAAATTAATGCCAATACTAAAAATAAGCCCCAAAAACAGTAAATCATCTTTTTCTTTGCAAGTTGATGCTCTTTCAACAATGCGTATTTATGGATTTCCAATTGATGATTGTCCATCAAATCACCAATTTCGGCTCGATACGCACTCGCTTGAATAGAATCAAAGTAAACGATGAAAGAATCGGCACACAAAGCAGCCTCTCGCCAGCGGGATTGCTCTTTGTTTAATTCAAATAGTCTATCAAAAGCAGAGGCTTTAGTTTCAATATCAAAGGAATATTTAGCCAGATTCCAATAATAAAGAGCCGAATCTTTTTTATTCAAATGATTCATAATATCACCCTTCAAGAAATAAATAGAATAAAGACTTTCCTCCACTTCTATGTCTCTCATTGCTTCTGAGATATAACTATTCGCCTCTTCATATTCTCCTCTCTCATTATAGAGAGCGGCTATATTTTTATAAACAAGAGGTTTAAAGGCAGAAGTTTGCAAAGAATCAGCCAGAAGCTTCGCCTGCTGATAATAAATGAAAGCACTATCAGAATCATCTTTTATCAGGTAATTGTCTCCTATCTTCAACAAGGCATACAAAGCCCGATCAATATGCGCGGTACCGCAAAGAGCATAAGCATTCTTATGTGCATCTATCGCAGCAGAATTCAAATATTGTTCTCCATAGCAATCTCCCAAATGCCCATATACCATCGACAAAAATACCGAGTCACCTCCTTGCAGCATAGTCCTCAATGACTTCAAATATAGATTTATGGCAGTAGATATGTCTTCTTGCTCCCGATGCACACACCCGCTATAAAAATAAGATTTTGCTAATTGTTCTCTATCGCTGTTCTTTTCAAAATAATCCACAGCTACCTGTATTAAAGAATCATTCTCCAGCGACACATAATTCTTATACTTCGCCTGCGTAAGCAGCAAGGCATACCATGCCCTGTCTGTTTTCCCCATCTTCTGCGGTGCAGGTATAGCTTCTAGCAATTGCAGCGAACTGTCAGGATGCGACTGCATCAACGAATCAGCCAATAACAGAATAGAACTGACTGCATGAGAACCTCTTCTACATGCCCCCAGCAGAATAGTAAATGATATGAAGAACAGGAAAGCAGGTAACAGTTTTTTCATGCTATTTTAAACTTCTCGTTTCAATACAACAAAGATAGTAACAAATCATGGAAAAAGCCAATGAGAAAGTAAACTGTTGAAACATAAATAGTAGCCCATTATCATTTTGACACTTTGCATTTCTAATTGTCTGAGAATGCATTATTCCCGAACAACTGACCATGGAGGTAAAAAGAAACAAACGAAATTCAGCAAGCCACAGATTATTAATAATATATCGAAATACTTACACTTCTTTTAGAGTAAAACACTACCCTAAAAACACAAATATAAGGAGAATTGCCGGCACAAATAAGTGCATTACCCATAAGTAGTAACCCTTTTGACCGTAAGTAGTAATGATATCACCTTTAAGTAGTAACCTTATGGTCCATAAGTAGTAACCCTTTTCTGCATAAGAAGCCTGGAAACATGTAAGAATATGCAAGAATAACGAATTTACATTCCTTATTTATTCATAGAATATTCTATAATGCAAAATCGAGAAATACCTATAATCACATAAAATAAAGAAACAACATCAATTTGATTAAAACATCAATAAATAGAAAACAATTTGCCAGCCCACCCTACAATCGTTCTGTCCCCTTAAAAACAACCAAAGGAAAAGATTCGTTTGCTGACAACAAATGAAATCATTTGCCAATAAGCTATGAAACTATTTGCTAGTAACAAACAAAACAGCATATTTACAAGAAACAGCTCTATACTAAAATGAGAACAATAAAAAGCCGTCCCCTCCTTTCGCCACACGAAAGAAAGCAGGACGGCTTCTATATAAATAGCTTGTAAAGCTACGCTGATTACAAAACCAGAGAAAGATTACAGACCGAAAGCGGCTTTCACCTTGTCCACGTAATCCAGTTTCTCCCAAGTGAAGAGTTCCACCTCTACATCCTTATTACCTTCATAACGAGACTTGAAGTGCTTGGTAACAATCTGTGGCTCACGACCTAGATGGCCATAAGCGGCAGTCTCCTGATAAATCGGATTACGAAGCTTCAGGCGATCTTCAATAGCCTTCGGACGAAGATCAAAAAGTTCATCTATCTTCTTCGCAATCTCACCATCGCTCATGTTTACATGGCCGCGGCCATAAGTATTGACATAGATATTGATGGGACGAGCCACACCAATAGCATAAGACACCTGCACCAGCATTTCGTCAGCCACACCGGCTGCCACCAGGTTCTTGGCAATATGACGGGCTGCATAAGCGGCACTACGGTCTACCTTACTAGGGTCCTTACCGGAGAAAGCGCCACCACCGTGAGCACCTTTACCACCGTAGGTATCTACGATAATCTTGCGTCCCGTCAGACCGGTATCTCCGTGAGGTCCGCCGATAACGAACTTTCCGGTAGGATTAACATGATAGGTGATATGGTCATTGAACAATGCAAGTACTTTCTCTGCATGAATAGAAGCAATGACACGTGGCATCAGGATATTGATGACATCCTGACGGATAGTGGCAAGCATTTCTTCATCCGCTTTCAGCTGGGCAGCTTCGCTGTCGTCGGCAGGCTGGATGAAATCATCATGCTGGGTAGAAACTACAATTGTATCGATGCGGACAGGCGTACCGTTATCATCGTATTCAATAGTTACCTGACTCTTGGCGTCCGGACGGAGATAAGTCATTTCTTTACCTTCGCGACGGATGTCGGCCAACACTTGCAAGATGCGATGTGCCAGGTCGAGCGAAAGAGGCATGTAGTTTTCTGTTTCGTTAGTAGCATAGCCGAACATCATGCCTTGGTCGCCTGCACCCTGTTCCATAGGGTCCTGACGTTCTACACCACGGTTAATGTCGGGGCTTTGCTCATGAATGGCGGACAATACACCGCACGAGTTACTTTCGAACATGTACTCGCCTTTGGTATAGCCGATTTTCTGAATTACTTCGCGCGCAATGAGTTGCAGATCAACGTACGCTTTGGTTTTCACTTCTCCAGCCAGTACCACCTGTCCGGTAGTTACCAGAGTTTCGCAAGCTACTTTCGAACTGGGGTCGTAAGCCAACAGTTTGTCAAGCACAGCGTCCGATATTTGATCGGCCACTTTGTCGGGGTGTCCTTCTGACACCGATTCGGATGTGAATAAATATCCCATACTTCTAAATTAAAGAATGAATAATTAAAGAATGAAAAGCGGGGATCTGGTGGTGAGTAGACATGCATATCCCGATGCTCGGAGCATCGTCAGAAAAGGATGTGTTTTAGCATTTTTTTCTGTGGTTGCAAGCTACTCAAATCTTTCCACATTTCATTTTCGGGTGCAAAGATAAAGGTTTTCTTATGAAATAGCATATAAACAGGAAAGCATTAACATTATATTAGCAAAAGAAGTGTACCGATATCCCATCGGCACACTTCCCATTTAGTAGTTTCAATATTGTTAACTTTAAAACTGTACTTTATTTCAATAAGTTCCGGTAGTAACTCTCCACATCGCTCCATTTATAGAAAGGAAACTGGTCGGTCTGTACCGGAATATGTACTTCATGCTCATTATGCAGAATCTTAACCAGAATATCATCCACACTTCCTTTTTCATTCCGGAAGAAGGCAATCTGCACATTAGCGGCCATAGGGACTACCTTAAAGTCACTCCACACTTTATACACCTCGTAAGGATCATCTACGGCAACGTTACAATTCTCTATCTGCATCAATGCCACCAAAGGAATCACATTGCCATCATGCCCGAAGCGAAGGGTAGCGGCTATGCCTCCTTTCTGAATAGCCTCATCGGCGCTATCCAGAATATTCCGTAACAATGATTTCGCATTGGCTACAACAATCCCTTTCCCGTCGGCATGATTTGCATTGCCCACATAGAAACGATAATTGATGCACTGCCACAAATCAAACAGCTCCTGGGGCTGAAACAAATCATAGAAGGAAACCTGCGTCTCTGCATTCTGCATATCACTCGCCACCCAGTACATACCCCACATCACTTCCTTCGGATTCACTTTCTTCAGTATGAAACGCTTGTCCTTAAATAAAGAAGCAATCAACCGGTCGGGATTGGTGTGAACATCTTCAAACTTTCTGTATTCTTCAGCCCACGGACCGTCAGTGGAAGAAGTAAAGCGATTGGATTCGTCCGTATGGTAATTCAAGTAGTCCATATACTTATGGCTGGCTTCATAAGAAATGCGCAGATTGGGATTCAGTTCCTTCAAACGATCACCAAAAGCCACCATACTCATCGCACAACGCAGCACAACCGTAGAACGGGCAGAAATGAAAGGATTACCCTTAAAGGCTTCGGGAAATGCGGCATACATTCTTTCTGCAATTCCACGATGCTGACGGACACCTAATGGGGTCAGATCACCTCCATGGCCTTCCGCTTCTTCCCACACCTTCAGCAAACGCTGCCGGGCATCTTCTCCCAAGTCGGAAAGTGCACCCTCACGATGCGCTTCTTCAAAAAGGTCGACCAGCCATTTATAATCACGGTCACCAATCAGATAACGGGAACCATGCCGTCCATAGTGGCTTACGTAGAATGGTTTATATCCTTTGGGAGCCCGGGTTTGCGGTGCAAAATCAAGTGGATAGGCCCAATAGACTCCACCCGTTTTCTCAATAGTAGAAAACATCTCTTCTTTGGATGTCTGCGCTCCAAGAGGAACACAGCACATCCACATCATACCACATAACAGTAATTGTTTCAGTCTCATTCTATTCTTCATTTATTGTTTATAACCGTCATTCTGATTCAACGCCGGGTTGTTGGTCAATTCGCTTTCCGGTATCGGGAACAGTTGATACTTGTCGTCCACATCTCCTCCCAGACGGATACCGTTCTTCCAGTCCCAGTTATTGCCTTTCGTATATTTACCGAAACGGATCAGGTCAGTGCGCCTGGTCAGCTCGGATGCCAGTTCTTTCTGACGCTCGCTCAGGATAAAGTTCAAAGAAAGTTCATTGAGGCCGATTTCTCCTGAAACATCCGAACGGACACCGCTCTTCGCGTATTTACCGGACATATACGCTCTGGACCGGACTTCATTGACGTAGCCTAATGCTTCCGTTTCCGTACCATTTGCGCCACGCAAGATAGCTTCGGCAGCCATCAGATAGGCATCGGCGGTACGGAACAACGGGAAATCAATAGAGGTATAAGCATCACCCGAAGCACAGAGCTGATCATCCTTGGTTACATTTCTCCATTTGATATAGCCATAACCACAGGTAAAGGTGCTGGTCATATTCAGTTCCGAGTCCCAGGTTTCCTTCACCTGATTCGGAAGGGCGGTCATAAACTGTGCACGTTTATCCTTCTTTCCGTTACCCCAGGTATCATTGACATCAAACGCCACATCATCCGCATCAAAGGCGTCTACCAGTGTCATCTTGGCACGAACATTACCCCAACCTCGCGAACCGACTCCTGTCTTATACAATTCGTCCATCGGACCATTCACGAAAGCTTTTACGTAGAAGTTTGTTCCGGCTGAACTTTGGGCACGCTGTCCGTCCTGCACCAACCCCCAGATGATCTCCTTGCAGGTTTTGTTATCCGCCAGGAAGATTTCACGATAGTCGGAAGCCAGCGGATAGTGTCCGTCTGTAATTACTTTCTTCGCATACGTATATGCCTCTTGGTATTTATTTTCATGAATCCAGGACTCGGCATTCAGATACATACGTGCCAGCAGGAACCAGTCGGCTACACGGTCAATCCGTCCGTATTCGTTTTCTCCCGGAGCTTTCAGTTCATTCTCAACAGCCAGTAATTCACTTTCCGCATATTCAAATATCTGCTTACGGGTATACTGAACCGGAATTTCCTTCACACCTGTATGTTCATCCACATAGGGCACGGAACCAAACAAATCACAAAGCATGGAATAGCAGTATGCGCGTATAAAACGTGCTTCGGCTCTGTAACCAATGTATTCGTCCTTCATTTCTTCCCAAAGTCCTCTATCCTGTAACTTCCCTTCGGTACATTCGCGCAGCAGCTCGTTACAGTAAGCAATGCTCATATAAAGCCGCTGGTAAGTCCAGGTGACAACAGAAGCATTGGAGGCATCCCATTGCAGGTTCAGGCACTTACGCAGACCGTTTGAAGAAGAAGGCATCAGAAAGTTATCCGTACTCATCTCCTGCAAGTAGAACAACAGACGCACATAACCGGAATATCCTTCATTGGCACCTTCCAAGTCGCCATTGCCGCCATCGCCACCCTGCTGTCCTGTCAGGATCAGAGATGAATAACACTTGGCCAGCACGCCTGTATAGCCGTCCTTGGTCTTATATACCTGGTCGCTCACTAACTGGTTATTATCCAGTGGCATGGTATCGAGGTCACCCAGGCACGAAGCCAGAAACGTGACCAAGAAAAGTAGATTGAATGAATAGGCAATTATCTTTTTCATATCGCATTAGTTTTTTTAATCCGTTAGAAAGTTAAATTAGCACTTAATGAGAATACTCGCGGACGGGGATATATCTCCTTGTCGATACCGCTGTAGATTTCCGGATCGATGCCCGAATAACCGGTAAAGGTAGCCACATTCTGAACACCGAAAGTCAGCCGCAAAGAGCTTGACTGATCCCACAGTTTCTTGAAAGTGTAACCCAATGAGATATTGTCAATCCGGAAGAAGTTTCCTTTCTCCAGGAAGTAGTCCGAATACAGTTGCTGGTTCTGGAAACCTGTAGCTTTGGTTCTGCTCAGGATATTCGAGAAGTTTCCCTGGTCGCTATAAACAGACTGTACATACTGGTCGGCAGCTATGTAGTTATAGACATAATTGCCGAAAGCTCCGTGCCCGCTGATAGCGAAATCCCAGTTCTTATAGCTCAGTTGGGTATTGAAGCCCAGATAGGATTCCGGCAATGCACTCTTGTTGGTGGCATACTTTGTTTCTGTTGCCGATACGGAACCGTCCGGCTGTACATATTGGCCTTCTATCGGCTTGCCATTGTCGTCATAAGCTTGTTTTGCCAGATAGAAAGTATAAGGGCGTTCGCCTACCATGAATACCTGTACTGTTTTACCGGTGCCCGAAATGGCTCCGGTCTGTACAAAGTTGGCTTCCGAATCCACTACATTCAGTTTTGTGATCTTTGAATCGTTCCAGGTATAGTTCATGCCTACTGTCCATTTCCAGTCTTTGGTATGTACCGGCACTGCATTAATGGAAAATTCGAGTCCTTTATTATCCATTTCACCGATATTCGTGGTAATCACAGAAGAATAGTTGGTTCCCGAAATCACAGGAATCGTATTCAGCAAGTCCTTGGTGTGGCGTTGATAATAGTCCACAGAACCATAGATACGGTTATTAAGGAAGCCGTAATCCAATCCGATGTTATAAGTTTCGGTAGTCTCCCATTTAATGTCGGAGTCATAACCATTCGGACGATACGTATTATACCATTTATCTCCGAACTGATAGCAAGCTTCAGGATAGGATACTGTGAAAGTTGTCATATAAGGATAGTCGTTCAGAATATCCTGTTGTCCGGTCTGTCCGTAGCTCAGACGCAATTTCAGGTCAGACAGAATATCCGAATCTCTCAGGAAAGCTTCCTGGCTGATTTTCCACCCCAATGCCACGGAAGGGAACAATCCCCAACGATTACCTTTTGCAAAACGGGATGAAGCATCCGAACGCAACGTAGCTGTAATCATATAGCGGTTATCATACGAATAGTTAAGACGACCGTAAAAAGAAAGCAGATAATATTCCGATTCATAATGATTGGGAGAGAAGAGTTCCTTGCCCTCCGGAGAAAAGGTAGTAGCATCAAACTTCTTCCAGAAATGCTGCCAGCCGTATCCGCCCATGGCACTGAAGTTATGCTTCTCATTGAAAACATGAGAATAGTTAGCGTATAAGTCCAGCAGATAATTCCGCTTATTCTGCTTGGAGTCATAGACAAGACCTGTACCATCCTTCATGTTAGAGGTGTACATCATTCCCGCCAGTTCGGGCACTTCCTTCGAGTATTTACTGGTCAGGACATCGTATCCCAGGTTCATGTTCAGTTGCAAATCTTCCAAATGATGTACCTTATAGTTAAAGGATGCATTACCGATAGAGCGTGTCACTTTATTGCGGATGTCCTGCAAGTCAAGTTGCGCCACCGGATTATCCGTCTGGATGGCCATCGGAGAATTACCGTTCATCCAGATAAAATATCCCAACCCCGGATCAGTAGCCGCAGTGGCACTTCCGGTCTTAACCGGACGTGTAGGATCATAGCGAAGCGCGTTATTTACGACGCTTTCATCGACTTTCTTATTATTCTCATAAGACACTTTCAGGTTCAGGTCAACCGTGAGATGATTATCAAAAAACTTGGGCGAAATACCTCCGTTGAATGTAAATCTCTCGTAGTTATTGGTACGTATGACACCGTTCTGATTGGTATATCCAATCGAAAGGCGATAAGGAGCATTTTGCTTCACTTTACCCGATACAGAAAAGTTGTGTTCCTGTCCGAATGCCGT
>NZ_EQ973490.1:1273112-1296097 GCF_000158035.1 Bacteroides cellulosilyticus DSM 14838 | reverse complement strand
GAACAAACTGGCGAAATTCATCGGCAGAAAGAATATCCAGCGTTTCAGTAACTGTACTTACCGACAGGTTCGTTGAATAATTAAAGCGCAAATTGGTATCAGCCCCTTTCTTCGTAGTGATTACAATCACACCGTTCGAAGCCCGCGAACCGTAGATAGCCGTAGCCGAGGCATCTTTCAACACCGTAAAGGTTTCTATATCATCGGGGTTAATACCACCAATCACATTGCCACCACCTTCGATAGTAGAGTTATCAACCGGTACACCGTCAATCACAATCAACGGATCATTGGAGGCGGAAAGCGAAGCACCGCTTCGGATGCGAATCGTGGCGCCTGTGCCCGGAGCACCGGAACTGGATACTACGTTTACTCCCGGTACTTTACCCACCAGGGCATCCTGAGCGGTTGTGCGCAGTCCTTTATTAAAATCATCTGGCTTAATGGCTGTTACCGAGCCTGTTGCATCCGACTTCTTTACGCTGCCGTAGCCGATGACAACCACATCTTCAAGCATCTCGCTATCTTCCGTCATCACGATCTTCATGTTGGCAGAAGCAGGCATCTCCACGTTTTTATACCCTATATAGGTAATCAGTAATGTAGCCTTAGGATTTGTGATCGAGAGAGTAAAGTTACCGTCCACATCACTGATCGTTCCGTTTGACGTTCCTTTCTCCAAAATATTAGCTCCAATAATAGGCAGATTATCCTTATCGAGGATATTGCCCTTTACAACCGTTTTCTGTGCGGCAACGCTCACACTGAAAACCAAAGCAAACAGTACCCAAACATACCGCCATCTACTTCCAAAAGTTTCCGGATTCTTCTTGTTTTTCATAATAGTTTTAAATTAGTTTATTATACGTGTAACAAAGGCATCGCGTGTCTCATACGATACGAAGCAAAAGTAATTTCAATGGTATAGCAGAACAACTACACGAAGCGGAAAAGTAAGTAAATAAAGAAGAGAACAGAAAGTAACATCCTATTTATCAACATATTGACAAATAAGAGTAAAAGAGAAAAAGTAAGATCAAAGGAGATGTAAAACTACAGTTTCTGTACCTGAATTGCCAGATCCTTGCCCGGAATGATCGCTTTATTCCGCATTTTCATCCGGTAGTTGTAAACCGTTTGAAGTGAATAATGAAGGAAGTTGGCAATCTTGGAATTATCATTTATACCCAAACGTATGAGAGCATATATACGCAACTCAGGCGTCAGCAGTTCACCTTCCTTCAGCTGCACGCGCTCTTCTTCCTTCAACAGAGCATTAAATGACTCCACAAAATTAGGAAAGATGGAAAGGAATATAGTATCAAACTTACTGATGAAAAGCTTGAAATCATCGGAAGTGGAAGATTGTCCGCGGAGTGTCTTTGATATATCCGCCATAGAGCCTGTATTTGCAATCTTCAGTAATGCCTTGCGGTCGTTCTCCTGCTTATAGATATATTCGGAACATATATTGAACAGCAACCCGATATATTCTTCCTTGATATGATTTGATTCCTGAATCTGCTCATTCATCCGGGTGAGGTTCCCAGCCATTTCCTGCAAACGCAGATTCTGTTCGGCCAGCGATTGCTTCACCTTCAGCAGTTTGGTATTCTTCTTACGGATAAAGAAGAAAGCGACAACCAGGGCTATTACCAATATCAGGAGTATCAGAAGGGAAAAGAGCACCCGATTCTCATCAGCCTTAATACGCGCATCATTAGCGGCCTGAATGATGGGGAGATATCCGGCAATGTCAATAAAGCGATAGCGGGCTTTCCCGAAGTTCACATCTTCCAGGGAACATGAAATATAATTATAAGCCCTTGCAATGTCTCCTTCCTGGAAGAGAAGTATTGCCAGATGCTGCAAAGACATATACACCTTCTTGGCATTGGCAATATCAGTCAATGAAGCCAGAATAAGATAATGCCTTGCCTGCAAAGTATCCTGTTTCCCCAAATACAATTCTGCCAGAAGATACTCCATTCTCGCTCTGTCCGAATTATCTTCTGCACTTTGCCCATAATAATCTTCCAGCAGCCGGATAGCCTCATCCCACTTTCCGGACATACTCAGCCGACCGCATTTATTGGTAACATAGCTGGAAGAGTGTGGTTCGCTAATCGCAATCAGCGTGTCTTTATAAGCCTTTATCTGCTGCCAGGCAAGTTGTTTGCCGGGGTCATCTATGGCATCATTATAGCAGGATAAGTAAATGGTGTGGTATAGATAATAGAAATAAGTATCCTTTTTTACATCTTCCGTCCGTTTCACTTTGCCAAGCATAATCAACGCATTCTCATGCTTTCCCATTTTATTCATTACATCGGCTATGTTCATCAGCCCCTGATTGATTAGCGTTTCATCCTTCAGACTTTCTGCCAGTTGCAGTCTCTCCTTTGCGATAATCATAGCCGTATCAATCCGAAATGAACGATATTTAGTGAACAGATTCCCTAATATATCAAACCTGAGTTTATCATCTTCCGCATAATCCAGCGTCCGGCGAATGTCTGCTATTTCCTTTTCCACTTTTTGCTGGTAAACCTCACGATGCTCGATCATCTTATCCAGTTTTAAAAGCAGGGCATCATCGTCCGCTTTGACCGCAGCCCACAGACCGGAACAAATAAAAAGACAAAATAAGATAGAAACAGAATATCTGGACATTAGACTACAGGTTATATACTTCAAGAGCAAAGATATAGATTTTTTCTCTATGATAATCCGTGTACTGCCTCTTTTTAGCAGATAAAAGGCAGCTTACTTCTTATTACCGATCTTTATCAAAGCCATTCCGATGGCTATCCATAATAATTCGCGTATGCGGGTAATCAGTCCCACATAAACGCCCAATGCCGGGGACATGTGCAACCCGTCCACAGCCAATGCCAAACCACCTTCGCGTGCGCCCAGCTGCATCGGAAAGAAGAATATCAGATTACTGAACAAAGAAGAGAAAGCCAGTATCAACACACAGTCCCACCCGTTAACGTCCGGTGTGAAAACGCTTAGAATAATGTATATTTCAAGACTGGAGAGTATGCGTGCCGAAAGTTCCAATAGCAAAGAACTATAGAAAGTTATCTTATGCTGGCTATGCAGCAAGGCTATCTGACTATCAATCTGTTCCAGAGTATCTTTTTGCTTCACAACGAAACTATGCGCCCACTTCCTGACAAAGGGTACCTTCTGTAAGAACCGGAAAGTCTTCACCGCCATCCCATTTTTATATCCACGGGTAAAGAAATAGATAGCCAACAGACAAAATGCCCCTATTGCAGTAAGCAATATTGCCATAAAGGTATTCACAGGATACAGGAAGATATATAAGAATATGGAGAGAAACCAGAACCAAAAGTGAGAAAAGATGTGCATCATCACATATAGAATGACCGAAGACGTAGCTTTACTTACGCCTACATAGGGAGTCAGTTCCATAATCCGATACGGTTCACCGCCCATCAGTCCGCCGGGTGTAGCGTAATTTATGGCAAAACCTGTGATCGACAACTTACAGACCTTCCAGAAAGGGACGCTATATTGACGGTCGTCCCTGATTATCAGATACCATGAACAGGTATTTATCAGATAGACAAAGAACCACAACAACATGATTACAGGAAACCAAAAGCCTATGCGCTTCACGTTCTCCCAAATGTCGGAATAATCCATATCCATTGTACAAAGCATAATGACAATGGCGAGTATTCCGAAAAGCAAGAACAAGTTACGGTATTTATTCTTCATTGCAGGAAACCGGTTATTAATCAGTCAGATCACGATAGATATCCCCCAGTGTCTTTCCTAATACCGGGTGTATCACATCGGGTGCAATCTCCGCCAACGGCTCCATCACAAAGCGGCGTTCCTGCATCAGCGGATGGGGAAGTTTCAGGATAGGGGTGTCAAGAATAAGATCTCCGTAAATCAACAAATCAATATCTATCACACGATCTTTATACTCTCCGTTCACCGATTTATGGGTACGCCCCATCTCCTGTTCAACGGACTGGGTTATGGAAAGTATCTCCAACGGCGGAAGTGAAGTCTCCGCACAAACGGCAGCATTCAGGAAAGCATTATCAGAAGTAAACCCCCACGGGGCAGTAGCATAAAAAGCGGACAGGGAAACAATCTTCCCTATCCGCTCTTCTATCTTGTGTACAGCAGTCCGGAGATTCTGTTCTTTATCTCCCAGATTAGTGCCGAGGCCTATATACACTTTCGCCATCACCAGTCTATTCTATCTTAAATTCCCGTTCTCTATCCAAAGGAACAAAAAATTCTACCTTACCACATTTAGGACAGACATATAGGTCAAAGGCTTCGCGATTCTGGAATAGCTCAAACAAGTTCCCCAAAACACCTGTGTTCATTCCTTCATGAAACTCATATTTTCCAGAATAAGCCATCTTGACCTGACAGCGTAAACAGTCAATAGACAGGCCTCTACCATCGTTCTCTCCTGCCAGATTCAGATCCAATATCTTATTATCCGGAAAGCTATAATTGCAGTTCCAGCAGATTTCAAAGCTATCTTCTACTTCTTCGTGGCACTTAGGACATATTTTCACAACTATACTTTTTTACTTATCCGTAATCAACATCGCATCCCCATACGTACCGAAACGGTAACCTTCCTTCAAAGCCACATTGTACGCCTCCATTACCTGATCGTAGCCACCGAAAGCGGCAACAATCATCAGCAACGTGGAAAGCGGCATATGGAAGTTGGAAATCATCGCATTGGCTACTGTAAAGTCATAGGGAGGGAAGATAAACTTGTTAGTCCATCCTTCGTATGCCTTCAGGTGACCGTCTGTACTTACGGTACTCTCAATGGCACGCATCACAGTGGTACCTACAGCGCAAACCTGTCTGTTCAGGTCTTTGGCACGATTTACAATGCCGACAGCTTCTTCGTTCACAATCATCTGTTCAGAATCTGTCTTGTGCTTCGTAAGGTCTTCCACATCAATATCACGGAAGTTACCCAAACCGGCATGTAGCGTGATATACGCAAAGTCGATACCTTTAATTTCAAGACGCTTCATCAACTCACGGCTGAAGTGCAGACTCGCAGTAGGAGCCGTCACCGCACCCTCATTACGGGCAAAGATAGACTGGAAACGCTCCGAATCTTCCGCCTCTACAGGACGGTTGATAATGCTGTGAGGCAGCGGAGTTTCGCCCAACGCATACAAAGCCTTCTTAAACTCATCGTGCGGACCGTCATAGAGGAAACGGAGCGTACGGCCACGAGACGTTGTATTGTCGATAACTTCAGCTACCATAGAGTCGTCATCACCGAAATACAGCTTATTGCCGATACGGATCTTACGGGCAGGGTCTACCAACACATCCCACAGACGGAGTTCTTCATTCAACTCACGCAAAAGGAACACTTCAATACGGGCACCAGTCTTCTCCTTGTTGCCATACAAACGGGCAGGAAATACTTTCGTATCATTGAAAATGAACACATCCTTATCATCAAAGTAGTTCAAAACGTCTTTGAATTCTTTGTGCTCAATCTCACCTGTCTTTCTATGCAGCACCATAAGGCGCGACTCGTCTCTGTACTTTGTAGGGTGCAAAGCAATCTTCTCTTCCGGAAGCTTAAATTTAAATTGCGACAGTTTCATATCTATTCTTTCTTTAAGTTATTCTTCTGTTTCTATCTCTTGAGCGTCTATCCACTCTTTAAAATCCATCGGATCGAGGCAATCTTCCAGCCGGACATCACCTACACGGGTGCGTTCCAAAGCCGTAAGATGGGCGCCACTGTTCAGCGCTTCACCAATATCACGGGCCAAGGCACGGATATAAGTACCTTTACTGCATACCACACGGATCTTAATTTCCGGCAGATTACATTCCAGCAACTCTATCTCGTCAATCACCAGCAATTTCGGTTTCAACTCTACTTCTTCACCCTTACGTGCCAGGTCATAGGCGCGTTTGCCATTTACCATACAGGCCGAAAAGGCGGGGGGAACCTGTTGTATCTCGCCGATAAATGTCTTCAACGTTTCTTCCACCAACTCCCGCGTGATATGCTCAGTAGGGTAAGTGGCATCTATCTCGTGTTCTAAATCGTAAGAGGGGGTAGTGGCACCCAATTGAATGGTAGCGACATACTCCTTCGTATGATACTGGAACTCTTCTATTCTCTTCGTAGCCTTGCCCGTACAGACAATCATCACCCCTGTTGCCAAAGGATCGAGCGTACCGGCATGGCCTACTTTCAACTTCTTTACTTTCATCCGCCGGCAGATGTGATAACGCGCATGTCCCACAACCTTGAACGATGTCCATCCCAGCGGTTTATTGAAATATAATACTTCTCCTTCTTTAAACTTCATCCGTTATCCTTGCATTTGTGACAGTACGATGGTTACGATACCGGCTATTGCACAATAAACAGCGAAGTATACCAGTTTTCCTTTCTTCACAATATTAATCATCCACTTACAAGCCAGACAACCCGCCACAAAAGCTGCAATAAATCCTATCAGCAATGATAACGTTGAAATGCTTCCGGCAATGTCTTCTCCTTTCATCAACTTGATACCATCCAGCAGCCCTTCCCCCAATATCGGAGGCATTACCATCAGGAAAGAGAATTGAGCCAGCTTTGCTTTATTGTCACCCAGCAACAATCCGGTTGCAATCGTGGTACCGGAACGTGAAAGTCCGGGAAGCACCGCACAAGCCTGAGCCAAACCTATAATGAACGCATCTTTCATGGAGATGTTCTCCTTCTGCTTCGGTTTATAGTAATAAGAGAATGACAGCAAAGCAGCCGTTACCAGCAACATGCAACCCACAATCAGCAGGCCTGAACCGAAAACTGCCTCCACCTCATCTTTAAAGAACACACCCACAATGCCGATAGGCACCATAGATATCAGGATATTGATTACATAACGTGTTTCATCATTCATCTGAAACTTAAACAGTCCCTTGAAAATCCATTCGATTTCTTTCCACAAGACCACCATTGTACTGAACACCGTAGCTACGTGCACTACCACCGTAAATGCCAAATTTTCCTCTCCCTGAATACCAAACAATGCCGAACCGATAGCCAAATGTCCGCTACTACTTACCGGCAAATACTCTGTCAATCCCTGGATCAAGCCCAGGATGAGCGCCTCAAACCATTCCATGTAGTTGATTTATAAATTATAATTTATGAATTATGATAGGGGACACATGCCCCTCTGCACATAGCTTTTTATTCTTTTATTCCTTCATTATTCATTTGCTTGTCACGCGGTTTGCGCAATACGGCGTATATCATGAGCAAAAAACCCACAAGACATACCACGGGAGCTACTTTAATACGTCTCGCACTAAAAATATCCGGTTCAAAGTGCGTCGGGGTAGACACCGGACCGGTCATCAGGATAAAACCGATAATCACCACCGCCATTGCAACGGCAAGCAGGATAAAGTTAGTTTTATCGAAAGCAAATTTCTCTTTACTCATCTCTTTATTTATGATTTAATTGTTTACAATTTAACTTCACTCAAAACATCTCTTATTCCTCTATTAACGTATAAGCTGTAATGTTCAATACTATATATAATAAAGCGTACTCGCCTTCATCCGCAGGAACTTATTGATGGACAGATATGCACAGAACCACGTGATACACACTCCAAATACAAGCACCGATACGGAAACCAGCAACATAACATTGGGTGTGATAACACTGATCAGGTCAGGCTCATACACCACCAACCAATATGCCGCAGCCCACAGAACACCATCGGCAATGACAGCCGCCAACACACCGATCCAGAAGTTACGCCACAGGAACGGACGCCTGATAAAACTCCAACTTGCACCTACCAGCTTCATCGTATGAATCAGGAAGCGTTTAGAGTAAATAGTCAACCGGATGGTATTATTAATCAATGCAAAGGAAATGAAAGCCAGTAATACAGCCAATCCCAACAACATCAAACTGATATTACGGATATTCTCATTAACCATATTTATCAGGTCTTCCTGATAACGCACTTCCTGTACATTGGTATTCTTCTTTATCTCTTTTTCTATTTTGGCAATACTGTCGGTATTCGCATAATCGGAGTGCAGCTTCACTTCGATAGAAGCATGAAGAGGATTGTATCCCAGAAAATCTTGCGGATCTGTCCCCATCGCCTCAATCTGTTCACGAAGCGCCTGCTTCTTCGAAATATACTCGGTAGACCGTACGAATACTTCCTTATCCAGTCTTTTTTGTAACTTCAGAATATCCGTTTCCTTCATATCATCGCTGATGATAATAGAGAAATTGATATTCTCCTTTACATACACAGAAAGATTGTGAGCAGTCAGTACGAAAAACACCACCAATCCCAGCAGCAATAACACCAGCGTCGTACTGATGCTGGAAGTAATGAACTGCATATCAAAATAGGATACGGAATTATTCTTGTTTTTCGTCTTCATGCCTTATCATCTTACCATTTTATCATCTTACCACCTCATATCTTATTTCTGCTTCTTCCTGAATACATAAATCATCGAGCTGCTTCGCTCCTTGCTCGCCAACGTGCTGAACCACGCCAACGTACCACTGAGTATCCCCCGGAAGAAAGACATCGAATGTCCCATATACTTTTCGCTTAGCATCGACACATAGAATGCATCAAACGGCATCGGATGGCGTGCAGCCAATATAAATTCATGCTTTGCTCCCAATCTCTGAATAGTGCCGGGCGTAAAATGCCATAAATGACGGGGAACATCGTAGGCAGCCCAGTGCGCACCATATTTCTTCGCATCATACGAGGAGCAATTGGGCACGGCAATAATCAACACGCCTTTCTCCGTCAACAGGCTATTCAGTGTATCCCACGTTTCATTCAAATGTTCCAGATGTTCCATGACATGCCACAAAGTGATGACATCAAAACTTCCGGGAGCAAAATCCTGTAATGCGGTATCGGGTTTCACATCCAGACCGAAATGTTCTTTGGCAAAAGCACGCGCCTGCGCATTCTTCTCCACTGCTTCCACCTGCCAGCCCCGCCGCTTCATGGTATCGGCAAAATATCCTGTTCCCGTACCGATATCCAGCAAACGTCCTTCTTTCCGGTGTGCTTCACGAGCCACCAGACGTGCCTTGCGCCCCAGCATATAACCACGCACCCAATGGTACGCCTTATTCATAAGCCCCTTTTTCGTATCAGAATGGGAAATATAATCGGGAGTCTCATAATATTTGCCTATCTCAGCCTCCACAGGAAAATCTTGCGTAAAGAGAAAGTCGCAATCCTGACAACGGCACAGATAAAATGCCTCGCTGGAAGCATAATGGTCTATGCAAGTCATAGCACGCTCTATATGCGCACTACCACATACCGGACAGACTTTTATGGTGAGTTTATTCATTGAACGTTCTGCAATAATGAAGTGCAGCCTGAACTGAACAGACCGCACTATACCCGAATTTGGTGCAAAATAACAAATAAAAAGTGACGCATCGGGCTTTCTTTAAGGAGATTTAATAAAAGAGAAGTTTAAACACTTGTTTTAAATAAAAAAAACATATATTTGTCGGTACAAGAACACTTCAATCACATACTATCATGAAAAACGCTTTACTCTCCTTACTTTTTTGCTTCTGCTGTTTTCAGCTATTCGCTGACGGACAAACTATTCTACCGAACCGGAAATTCGGCAAACCTACCATGGAAGAACTGAACATGGCTGTTTATGAACCCGACTCCAGTGCCACCGCCGTTATCCTGTGTAAGCTGACTGACATCAGTTATAAATGGGGAATAGAAAGCTTCCGGCTGGTTTCTGAGTATAAAGTAAAAATAAAGGTACTCAAACCGGAAGGAACCTCCTATGCCGATGTCATCATTCCCTACTACGAACTGCCTAATAACGCCATGAAAGAAAATATAATCGGACTGGATGCCAGCGCCTACAACCTGGAAAACGGAAAAATTGTACGTACCAAAATGAAGAAAGATGTAGTTTTCAAGGAGCGTGTGGGCGAAAGCCGGATGAACCTGAAATTCTCCATTCCGCAGGTGAAAGCCGGAACGCTGATAGAGTATGAATACCGGGTAGAGTCCGATTTCTTCTTCAGTATCGACAGTTGGAAAGCACAAAGTGATATTCCTATCTTATATACCGAATATAATGTCACCATACCCGAGTATTTCAAATTCAACATAGAGATGCACGGTGCGGAAAAGCTGGAAACCGTAAACGAAAACGCTTCCCTCAACTTATCCATCGGATCGCAATTGCTCCGATGCTCCGGGACGCATCTGAACTTCCAGGGTAACCAACTCCCCGCTCTGAAAGACGACAATCATGTGTGGTGCGCGGATGACTACTGTACACAAGTAAACCTGGAATTGCAGGGAATTGATTTCCCCGGTTCCCTCTACAAATCGTTCACCCAAAGCTGGGAACAGATTGACGAAACATTACTGAAGGACTCGGACTTCGGTAGCAGACTGAAAATGAACAATCCGTTCAAAGAAGAAATGACTGCCCTGCATCTGGAACAAATGAAGGGAGCGGACGAAAAGATATGTGCCATCTACACGTTTCTGAAAAACAAAGTGAGATGGAATGAGAAATATGCCTTATATAGCAAATCACCCAAGCAAGTGCTGAAAGAAGGCACAGGCAGCAATGCCGACATCAACTTTATCCTTATCAGCATGCTGAAAGATGCCGGAATACCCGCCTATCCGGCAGTAATGAGCCGCCGGGATATGGGCATACTTCCTTATAGCCATCCCAGCATCCAGAAACTAAATACATTTGTCGTAGCCATCAGCCCTACAGACAGTACTCTGGTTTATCTGGACAGTTCCGTAGAAAATGGCTACCTTAATGTCCTCCCTCCTGTACTGATGACCAACCGTGCGCGTATTATCGCTCCGGACAATCACAGTCAGTGGGTCAGTCTGGAAAATGTAGGGTCAAACCTGCTGAGATCAAGCGTGAAGGCCGGAATTTCTTCTGAAGGAGTTGTTACAGGCACACGTGAAACTGTTTATATAGGTCAGTATGCCTCCCGTTTGCGTAATAAATACCGCACAGCCAAGGACAGTACCGAGTTTGCCAGCAAACTGGCTTCCGAAGAAAACATACAGGTGAAAAAACTCCAGATGGAAGGGAGAACCCACTTCTCACCGCAAGTGTATGAACTGGTAGAATTTGAAAAGCAGTACACTGTTAACGATCAGTTCATTTACGTCAATCCGCTTGTATTCCTGCATGTCTCCGAATCTCCCTTCAAACAGTCGGAACGGAAACTTCCCGTAGAATTTCCCTACACAGATCAGGTGTCCCTGACCATAAATCTGACCATTCCGGAAGGATACACAGTCGATGAAAAGCCGGAGAATCAGAGATTGCAGACAAGTGACGGACAAGTGCTTTGCCGATATATAATCACGCAACAGAATAATCAGGTCACACTCAGGTATTCTTTCCGGTTACAGAAGCTGCTGTTCCTGCATACTGACTATCCTGAACTGCAACAATTATGGGAATTGATTGCCAAGAAGAATAATGAAATGATGGTTTTAAAGAAACTGTAACGCGGAAATTATGAAAATGAACAAATTATTTTTCGGTCTCCTGCTACAAGCCGCCTTTTACTCCGGCAGCCTGTACGCTCAAGCAGATTTGCGTACCGACGCATACTCTATCATACAAGATGCCGTAACGGATATCGTATGCAGTTCATCCACCGATGCCATCCAGAAAGAAAAACGTGTGATACAGGTATTGAATGAAAAAGGAAAAGAAGATGCCTCCTTTGTCTGTCTGTGCGACCGTTTTTCCTCTCTGAAAAAGTTCTCCGGAGAAGTTCGGGACGCCTCCGGCAATGTGATCCGGAAAATTAAAAAGAGCGAACTGAAGATTACCGAATATTCAGACGGCCTTGTCAGTGACGACTATTACTATTTCTTCGAATATACCCCGTCACGATATCCTGTTACCATCACCTACGAATGGGAGATAAAGAACAGCGATGGACTGATCGGCTACCCCAGCTTCGTTCCGCAAAAGAGTTATAACCAATCCGTTGCGCAGGCAAGTTACCGTATTCTGACTCCGGCTGACAATCCTTGCCGTTACCGGACCATCAATATGCAGGCAGAAGTCAGCCAACAACAGACAGCTGACGGAAACTGGCTGACAGAAGTCAAAGTCCAGTCTCTACCCGCTATCAAAAAAGAACCCTACAGCCCTTCCCTATCCGAATTGCTGCCCCGTATCTATTTCACTCCCCTGAATTTCTCTTTCGAAAGAACTAAAGGGAGTATGGAAAGCTGGCAATCGTATGGCGAATGGCAATATCAGTTATTGAGTGGAAGAGACCAACTGCCCCCGACACTAAAGGAGGAATTACAAAAACGGACGGCAAACTGCAATACCCCGTATGAAAAAATAGCCGCAATCTATCAGTATCTTGCATCCACTACCCGCTATGTCAGCATACAGCTAGGAATCGGAGGGTTGCAACCCATAGCCGCCGCCGATGTAAACCGCACCGGCTTCGGAGACTGCAAAGGACTATCCAACTATATGCGTGCCATGCTTACAGAACTGGGTATTCCATCCGTTTACACCGTAATCAGCACTACTAACAGGCGTTTATTAGCCGACTTTGCCAGTGCCAATCAAAACAACCATGTCATCTTACAAGTACCGTTACCCAATGATACGCTTTGGCTGGAATGTACCAATCCTACTTTACCCTTAGGCTACGTGCATCATTCCATTGCAGGGCACGATGCTCTACTCGTCGGTCCCAACGGCGGAACTCTTTGTCAATTGCCAACGTATGCGGACTCTCTGAATACACAAGTCAACAACACCCTCGTAACCCTGCAACCGGATGGAAGTGCAAAAGTAGAAGTTAAACAAACTTCCCGCCTGTTTCAATATGAAGACATGGCATCCATTATCGACATGGAGCCTGCCCGGCAGAAAGACTGGCTACGCTCCGACATCAACCTGGTACAGGCTAAAGTCGATGCCATCCGTGCCAACGAAATCAAGCAGAAAGAGCCTCAACTGGATATCTCGTACACCATCGAAAGCGAACAATATGGAAACAAAACCGGAAAACGCCTGTTTATCCCGATCAATATTTTCCACAGAAGCTTTTACAGTCCGAACAACCAGGGAGAACGCACTCAAAGCATTCAAACCAATTATGGCTATCTCGATATAGATAGCATCAGCATCCGCCTGCCGGAAGGATATGAAATAGAATCATTGCCTAAACCCGTTGATCAGGAAAGTAAATTCGGCAAATTCCGGTCTTCCATTACCTTGGGCGACGCAGGCAATGTTTTTATCGTTCATCGCCTGCTCTATTACCAAGGCAATTACCCCAAAGAAGACTATACCGATTTCCTGGATTTCCGCAAAAATATCGCTACTCAATACGGGGCAAAAATAATATTGAAGAAAAGTGGGGAGTAACTACTATTACTCCTCACCGACATTTTCATAAGTACGTTCTTCCTTGATTTCTCCCACACCCGAAAAGTCCGCATAATATTCACGAGACAGTTTCAGGTATTTATCAAACAAACGACGGGTAACGACCAGCTCATCCCCATGAGTGACAGGTGTTCGTGCTTTACCCGTCTGATCCACATAGGCAAGTTCCCATTCAGCAAGCCGGTTGTAAAAGTCGTTTGCACGGAAATCTTCTCTACCGTAAGCCAGGGATAGCCCTTCCTCCTGATAATCAGTACCTGCATCCAAATGTCCCTGCAACATTGTATAGAATTTCTGCCAGCGAGGCAAATAATACCCGTTAATCAAACCTGCCCATTCCCTCCATGAATAGTCAAATATACGCGGATCACCATCAGCCCCCCAAATAGTGACCAATGAAGTTGCATCACGTTCCATCAGATCCTTTTCCTCTTTAGTCTCTCCCCAACTGCGGGCTTCAGTCAACCATCTGTCAAAACTATATTCGCTACGTGTATAAAGCAGTTCATCCATATCTCTCAATAATTCAAGAAAACGTCCTGAGTGCAAGGCAAAGGCCGCCTTATCCTTGGAAGCAAATGCTTCTGCCGCCTTTTTGTGCACTAATTGCCCCAGATTAGTCATCATCTGGCGTTGCACATCTACAATATCAAAACGATAAGGTTTGGAAAATGCCAGTTTATCAGCATCCTTCAAAAGCTGCGACTGAGCCCGAATCACCAACATCGGTTCATAAGGAATACCCAAACCCGCATTCGGGCCAGACTTCTTTACATTCAATGCCGGACGAGCAGCTACAATAGAGCTCCTTTCCGTTCCATTCGTACCCCGACGATAAGGACCTTCCAACAGGTACATCCACGCTTTTCCGGCAGCAGCAGATTTCGCTCCATACCGACGTTCGGCATAAGCAGCAAGCCATGCCTGCAAAGGAATACTATCAGCATGATTGGGCATTTCAAAAGCCAGTTCATAGTAAACAGGATTCTGCTCAATGGCCTCCATAAAAAGTCCGGACCCACACACATTCGGATAACGCGCCTTCGCTTTCTGATACTGGTTAGAAGCCAACAAAGCTAAATCGCCATGCATATTGATGCGTCCGCCAAAATTGTGAAGATTACCAGCTATCACAGGATATCCCCAACCACCGTTAGCAGCAGTTTTCGATCCGTTTAAGTCCAATATCAGTAAAGATTCCTTAGGAACAGCTTTCACTATATCTTCCCGCATACTCCATGCTTGCATCACCCACAAAGCTCCCGCATCAAATGTCTGGAAAAGCTTATGTATGGTCTGTCCCACCCCTGTCAGATATTCAGGTGTATCTATCGGAGGAGCGCTCTCGTGAAAAGGATCGGCTGCGTATACCCCATAGCTACCAAACAATTTATCCTGCTCTTCCAGAAAAGCCAAGCCCATTTCATGAAACAAAGGGTCAGTCGGGTCTAGTTGAGCAGTACCATCAAAACCACACCACTTCCGTTTCATACTGATTTTGGCTTGCGGATATTTAGCTTGCAATTCCCGTGGAACATATCCCGAAAAGCCCTGCTGAATAGGTTGCATCCCTAATTCCAACTGACGCGCCAATATCTTTTTACCCAATATGACATGCTTATCTATCACCGATTTAGGCAAAGGACCACCATAACTCTGAATATTCTGCATCCACTGCCATGCCGAATGTCCCGGTCCAGTGAGAAAAGCCCGGGCTTCTTCTTCCGTAAAATTAAAGCGTAACAGCGTATTATACCATACACCATCCAGCCCTACAGAAAACAAAGGCATATTGATAGCATTCATCGCCATGTAGTCCAGTTCTTGTTGCCAACGTTCCCAATTCCACCACGCCGCAGTATAGCTTACCGTGCAATAGTTCATGTAAACGCGATATTTACCATTAATAATCCTCCGTTCTTTATTCGCAGGCTGTGGCAATTTCGCAGGCAATTTCAATTGATTACCAAACCAGGATACATGGGCATGGCACGTATACTTCAAATACCAGTTGAAAGCAGTTGCCAAGGAGACCGCATTGTTTCCCCGCAGGATAATTCTCTGCCCGTCACCATCCACTTCATAAACATCACTTCCATTTTCCGGCTGTATCATCTCTAACCGATACTGCGAAGCATAACCGGGAGTAACCCGCTCTATCAGGTCATACACTGCCTTTTCCGACGTTCCGCCACCCCATACGGGCAAACCACTGAAACAAATAAATAAGGTAATCAAACAGAAATTCTTCATAGCATATTATTTTGGAGACAAAAATAGTTGCGTTATCAATAAAAGGATATTGATAATGTACCAAATGTTTGAACTCATGTCTCAAAAGGAATAAATTTTTGTTTTATTCCGGTCACTGTTCGATAATAAGCGGACAACTGTCCGATAATGAACAGCTCACTATTTCTATTATTTGTTGATTTTCAACCACTTATTACTTTGGCACAGGAATTGACTATTATTAAGCGAAAGCGGTCAGCAAAAAAAATAAAGATTATCTGCCACTTTTCAGCAAGTAGTTCCGTCTAACAGATAAGAGCGAAAGCCAAATAGAAATAGTAACAATTAAAAAATAAAGATTATGAAAACTACAAGTTTATTTAAAGCAGTCGCATTGGTAGCTATTATGGTAGCAAGTGTTCTCAACTCCGAAGTGAAAGCTCAGGACGGTTTCATAACAAATCAAGTGATGAACGGCGAATTAGTCGCATCCAAAACTATCTTCAAACAAGAAGGCTCTTATCTGCAACGCCACATGCAATACACTTTTACTTATGACGACCAAAACCGTCTGATTAGCAAAGAAGCATCCAAATGGGATGGTGCAAAAGATGCGTGGGTGCCCTATTTCAAGATGACTTACCAGTACAGCGATAATGAAATAACCATGAATTACGCCCGCTGGAACGAATCTCACAAAGCTTATGATGAAGCCGTTCAGAAAAGTGTATACGAACTGAATGACGCAAATATGCCGACGGCTTACAAAGCCTACAAGCAAGACAATAAGAATAAATCAGATTGGACTCTGGTTAACCACAAGCAGATGGACTTCACGACCAATCTATTAGCAATTGCAAAGTAATAAATATAGAAATTAAAGTTAACAATTAGTTGAAAAGCACGGGCCGTGAGGCTCGTGCTTTTTTAGTTATCCGATTACAAAACAGCTATAAAGCACCTATTACCGTTATATTGAATACTACTATTACTGAAGCCCAACTTCTGTTGAGCTTCAGTAGCAAATAAACAAAGTTAAGGTTCTGGCTATTAATTACTAAATCTACAATAAATCTTTATGTCAATACATATCTTAAATCTGATAATGGGTATACCTCCGGCACATAATGCTTATTCACTATAACAGAAGGGGTTTTACTTATCTTTTGTTCCCGACAATATATCTGTTGTTTTGTCCACACATCACGTACCTCAGCCGTTATACTATATATACCCGCGTCTTCCATGTGCCTGTTTTCATACCACTCCCCCAAAAGCTCTATTGCCCTATCCCAACCGACAACGTAATAAGCCGCAATAATAATCTGGACAATTTCCTCACCCAACCTATCATTTGGAAATGTTACCAATACTAATGACACGGGAACACTTGAAGCAATTTCTACCATATGACGATGAACACTTGCACAATTCTTGCAATTGGGATTAGTCACTATCATCAATTCATTACTACCTTCTTTTTGATTATGCAATGCAATATCCCGACTTACCATTTTCCCGATCTGAGGTTTTAATGCCAACAATATTTGAAAAGTTTCCGGGTTAAGCAGGCTGCCAAAATATTTTTTTAAAGTAATCCTTTCCTTCTCTCCGGTTTGTATGGCTCTCAACTGTAGTTCAAAAATCAAACAGATATACCCTATGACCACAAATGCGAAAAGTGAGGATAATGACAGCTCCATTACAAAATCATTTTTCAATATATAAAGAGTTACCGCACTACCCCATACCGCAAAATCAGCCAATACACAAAGCATGCAGGCTTTACGCAAAATAAAAACCTGATAAATAATAGAGTATAAAGAAAGCGTCACGGCTACAACACAACATACAACTGAAATTATATAAAAATCATCCTGCCGGATAAGCGAGAATAGATAAAGAGGCGCAAAGTATAGCAGAGATAATTCCCCTAACCCTAACCCTGCTATACTTGCCCCTTTAGAGTGAAACACTTCATTGCAATTCACTATCTTACCGATATTACAGAATCGCTCCATGAATTCCCCGTTCACCCGCTCTTTGTAGAGGATGGCGACAGATACGAGTATTCCAAAAAACAATACAGATAAATAGAACATAAAGGCAAGCGACCGACTCTGACAAAACGCAGTCTGGAGTCCCAATATCAGGACAAAGAGCAAAGCAATAATAAATCTATAACGCAATAAATAAAATACGATATTTCTCATTATATAAAATTGCTCGTTCGGTGTTGCTTCAGTAGGTTCTCCCAATAAGACTGTACCTGTCCAATGCTGTAGAAACTTGTCTACCTTTACATGTCGTTTACCACCCTCTCCATTGATAAATTCTACGATGAAATCGTCCTTTTTCGTCACAACACAAAAAGATTTTTTGTCCACCTCAAGCATTGTGATAAAAGGAGTTTCCAGTTTTAAAAAGTAATCACGTGACAGGAGCCGAAACACCTCATTCTTTATATGAAGCGCATCCAGTGCATCACTGATACCGCGCATACCACCTCCCAACGGAGTACTAAGCAGGCGATGTACAGTATCTCTACTTACCTTTACAGACAATGTCCGCAGATAACAATAGAGTACGACACTGATATTATCAGCCCCGGTCATGATTACCTTCGTTTATCTATCAGGATATTATAAAGAAAAAGTGCCTTCTAAGGAGTTTCCGTCAGAAATAACCTCTATTATATATTCTCCACTATCTTCTCCGTTCAAATCAATAGAAAAGTTTGTAGGACTAAGAAGCGTCTTTGAACAAACAGTTTTCCCTGTAGTTTCATTTATAACACTGATTGCAACAGTAGGGAATACTTTTTCAAAATAAACAGTTATTTCTCCATTATCCAAGTAAGCATACACCGGTTGGAGAACAACACTACGAGTTTTGGGAGCATCTTCCGGACTGGTACTACTACTTTGTCCACTCATGTCCCTGTCATCACTTTTTTGTGTAAACACAATCTCTTTAAATCCAAAATCCAATTGTGCTTTCACTGAGCTACCTAAAACCAAAAATAGAAATAAAATAGATAATACTCTTTTCATAATGCATAACTTTTTGTTTGATGCCGCTAAACTACAAAAGTCCATGCGAAAAGAGTGTGTCACAAGTGTGCCACCCCTATATTTTGCGCAAGATTTCTTTAAATTCACTGTTTTGTTCAACGCCAATCCGTTCACATAAAGCATTCTTTTTCCGATAAAGTGTTCTTCTGGAAGAATGCATCAAATATGCTAAATGAGCAAATGGAAAATCTGTCAAACTTAAACATACTAAATAGAGTTCCTCTTTGGATAATTGATACTTAACATGAAAACGTGAAATGGCATTATTCCACTGGGAGTCCATGCTGACAATTAATTCCTGCCATTCCTGATCGCTTATTTCTTTATCTGATGCATCTTTATCCAGATGATCTTTTATAATTGCCTGCATTTTTGCATAAAGTGGTGAATGTAGGAAGGCCTCTTTCACCAAAGCTTTTCTCCTTAAAACCATTTCATCCAGTTCTACCCGTATTTTTTCCCTTTGCTCTTCATCAATCCGGCAAGAAGCTAACTCTTTCCTTAGATTTTCAATTTCCAGGTCTCGTTGGGTTATCTCTTCCTGTAGACAAGCATAATGTTGACTCAAGTCTTGGTTTACTTTCTCTAATTGCTGATTATTCTTTTGCAGCAAATCATTTTTTCCCCGATATTGTTTATTTTTTCTATAAAGAAAGAAAACAATCATGATAACTATAATCGTTATCGGTATAAAAACACACAAATATATATTTAAGCGTCCTTTATAATACAACTGATGGAGCGTTATCTGGGCGTCGGTTTCCGCTTCAACAATCTTATCAGTTACTACATTCCCACGGGATTGATATAAGCTATCCTTATATGCAGAACTATATCTTTCCAGTTTCATAGACAAGACTGCATTACCTTGAATCATTGCTATATCCGCCAAACGCATATAGGCATCCGATCTTCTCCCGTAATCCTTACTTACCAGACTCTTGTTTAAATAAAAAGTTGCAGAATCATATAGCCCAACCCTATAGTAAGCATCTCCCAAAATAAGAAAAGCTTGATAGGCTCGTGTAGTATCCTTTCGCAGGGAAAGATTAAGTTTTGCGTAAAAGAGAGCCTTTTTACCTTGATCCATTTTACTATATAGACGACTTAATGTAGCTGAAACATCAGCTTTGATCGCTTTATTTTCAATTCTATTTACCACTGTAAAAGCATCCAGTAACTTTTGTTCAGCAGTACCAAAATAATCATTACCTTTCATAAAGGCAATAGAACCCTGCCTGGATAGAGCTTCTGCCCAAAGAGTAGTATCTTTTAATTCTTGAGCAATGTCCTCCATTAACTGATATACAGAATCTGCTTTTTCCTTGAAATTCTGTATATAATAAATATAGCCAATATTATTGTATATCAATCCCAATTGCCGTTTTTCCACAGTTTCCTTCGTCAAAGATGCAGCTATAAGATATTCCCTGAGTGCCTCTGCCTGACGGTTCATGTCTCTATACACACATCCCCAATAATAGTGTGCACTTGCCCGCATCTTTGCATCCCCCACTTTATCATAATGTGCAACAGCGTAACGTATCAGCGAATCATCTACCTGTACAACATAATTTTTATCTCTTGCCTGTGTCAGCAACAGCGCATAATAGGCACTATCAGCCGGTGAGGCAAATTCCTGAGTAGAGATATTCTGCAAAACAGACAAGGCACTATCCGGCAGCGACCGCATAAGGGAATCTGCCCATATCAATTGCTTGTTATTGCTTTGCCGGGCTGTACAGGCCAACAGCAAAAAAGCAACTAAAAAGAGTATAATAGCTTTAGTTTTTCCCATTCTATAAGTCATCTACTGAGTCCTTAGTTGGACAAAGATAATGTTTTCCGGCCAAAGGTGTCAGATGTTAGAAGAAAGAATAGACCAAAATCAGAAAAAGTAGCCAATCTTACTTTACATTGCCTCCCCCTCATACCCGGTTCGTACCCGGCTCGTATCCGGTTCGCTATTTGTACTTCTGTATAGAAGCGAAAAAGGTACGAATCGAGTACGGAGAAAAAGAGTTTTTAACCAAAAACGGAACATAATAGTAGTGGATTATCTCCGTGTGAAACGTCAACTGCATACAAGAGTCAGAAAACCGTTTATAAACAATACATTATCAATACATTACCACTTTTCAGAAAAATTCTTGAACGCTTATGGCAAAAATGGCAGGTCGAAAAGAAAACTTTCCCATACCTTTGCCAACGCAACGAGAACCAAACATCGCTGCACACCGAACAACACGATGAAGATTGCTGCAGAAGTCTTTTTAGCAAGTTCACAAAGAAAACTAATTTATTTACAACACAAAAAAGAAAAAATTATGGGAACAATTAAACAAGGAATCCTCGGAGGATTCTCAGGAAAAGTAGGTACAGTAGTAGGTAGTACATGGAAATCGGTACATTATATGCGTGCATTGGCGGTAAGTTTCAGTGATCCACGCACCGAGAAACAGAAGAATCAACGCTCTAAATTTACAGCAGCTGTTAACTTCACAAAGGCAATGACACCCTTTCTGCGTTTTGGATACAAAGAATTTTCCGGACAGCAATCAGCATTCAATGCTGCCGTATCGTATATTCTGAAACATGCAATGAAAGGTAGCGGAACAAATGTCTCAATTGACTACAACAAAGCTTTGGTGACACGTGGCAGTCTGGTACCCGCATTGGATGCCACAGTAACCGTAAACGAAAGTAAAGTAACTTTTGCCTGGACCGACAACAGCGGAATGGGTGACGCAACAGTTACAGATGCCGCCATGTTACTGGCATACAACAAGGACAAAGGGATGGCTGTTTATGATATAGCAGCAGCCACACGCTCCGATGCCAAGGCAGAACTGAAACTTCCCGCCAACTGGAAGGACGATGCACTGGCCATTTACCTCGGTTTCTGCAACGAAGACGTCACAAACGTAGCCAACAGCGTATGCTTGCAAGACACTCCGGTAAGTGAAGGTTCGGAAGGCGATGGCTCTGAAGGCGGTGGCTCAGGCGATGGTGGCCTGGATGAGAACCCACTGGGATAAACTGACGGCAAACGGCCGGGATTGAAAAAGAAAAGGGAAGCTGAACGGAACTAAATTCTCCGGCAGCTTCCCTTTGTTTATTTCTAACTATAATGATAATTTCTTACTTTACCTCTTCTCCCTTTAGTGTTGCTGAACTAGCTTCTGTAATTTTCACCATTACAAAATCACCAATACGGTGCGTACCACGGTCGAACACCACGACACGGTTTTGCTCCGTACGCCCTACAAGCTGTTCACGCGAACGCTTGGAAACTCCTTCCACCAGAACTTCATATGTCTTACCAATACAGCGGGCATTAGACTCGGCGGAAAGGCGGTTTTGCAGAGCAATAATCTCATTCAACCGACGTATCTTTACCTCTTCGGGTACATCATCCGGCAAATGCTTGGAAGCATAAGTACCCGGACGCTCAGAATACTTAAACATAAAAGCTGAGTCGTAAGCACATTTCTCCATCAGAGAAAGGGAAAGCTGATGATCTTCTTCCGTTTCGGAATGGAAGCCTGAGAAGATATCTGTGGATAAGCCACAATCGGGAACAATGCGATGGATAGCATCTACACGGTCCAGATACCATTCACGGGTATATTTACGATTCATCAGTTTCAAGATACGAGAACTTCCACTCTGTACAGGCAGGTGGATATGTTTACACACGTTGGGAACCTGTGCAATGACTTCCAGCGTTTCGTCACTCATATCCTTGGGGTGCGAAGTAGTGAAACGGACACGTACACCCGGCGCAGCCTCAGCTACGGTACGGAGCAGCATAGGAAAAGTTACAACTTCTCCGTTCGGTTTCTCAAAACGGTAAGAGTTGACATTCTGACCCAGCAAAGTGACTTCTTTATAACCTTTCGCCACCAAGTCGGACACTTCATTAAGAATGCTTTCCACATCACGGCTACGTTCCCGTCCACGGGTATAAGGAACAATGCAGTAGGTACAGAAATTGTTACATCCACGCATAATGGATACAAACCCGGAAATGTGATTACCGCAAATACGCGAAGGGATAACATCCCGATAAGTCTCAGTGGTAGAAAGCTCTACATTGATTGCTTTCTCGCCCGCCTCCACAGCAGCAACCAAGTCAGGAAGAGTAAGATAAGCAT
>NZ_EQ973490.1:1262337-1272879 GCF_000158035.1 Bacteroides cellulosilyticus DSM 14838 | reverse complement strand
AGATAAGCATCAGGACCTACCACCAGATCAACATGATGATTAGTGATCAAATCATCCTTTACCCGCTCGGCCATACATCCTAATACTCCCACAATCAAATTGCGTTTCTTCTTTTTGAGCGAATAGAAAAATTCCAGACGATTGAGAATTTTCTGCTCGGCATTGTCACGAATGGAGCAAGTGTTCATAAACACTGCATCCGCTTCTTCCAGCGTATCAGCCGTTGAATACCCCGCCATCTGCATCACAGAGGCAATAACTTCACTGTCCGCCACATTCATCTGGCAGCCATAGGTTTCAATGAACAACTTCTTGTTGTCATCAGCAGTTGCAGATTTAAAGTCTGCTCCCGTTACTTTTTCCATAATTTCCTGTTTTTATGACTCACCACGGATTACGCGAATTAACACAGACTATCTTCCCCAATGAGAAGTTTACAGAAAACTCAAAAAACATCTGTGTCAATCTGTGTAATCCGTGGTGAAAGAATTTCAGCTGCAAAGATACGCCTTCGGCACTAAATTACAGATGAAAAGGCAAAAAATAACACTCAATAGTTAGAAAATAAGGTATTTCTCATAATAAATGTTAAGCGACCAAACATTTTCGAGACTGTTATTTGGCATAAAAGATTTTATTTCACAAATTTGCGTAATGAAAGAAACATTAGATTTTTTCATAGTTAAGGTTTAGGTTAAAAAAAATAAGGGGAGCTGTGAAGCTGCCCTTTTTTCATGCCTAAAAATTGGCTGTTATTCAGATAAATTAGTTACCTTTGGCGGTGAAAAACTTAAATGAGTATGGATGGTATCTTACAGTTTCTGTTAATCGTAGGCATAATTGTTATCGGAGTTGTTAAGCAGTTCAAGAAAGAAGCAAAGAAGAACGCTGAGAACAGGCCTGCTATGCCTGTGCCGGAAAATGATATTGACGAAAGCGCATTACCCATTCCTGAAGCCTGGGGAAACACATATGGCGGATTTATTCCCGAAGGTCCCGCTCCCAAAATACCCTCCGTTCCGACAGAAAAAGAAGAATATCAATTCTCTGCTTCAAAACATATTTTTGGAGGAGATTCTACAAATACATCTCCCAAGCATACCACAACTCATCCGAAACAGAAAATTTCTCCTCCTCTGTCCACTCCGCAAAAACCTGAAACCGATTCCGAATACTCCATTCATTCGGCAGAAGAAGCGCGGAAAGCCATCATCTGGTCGGAAATACTACAACGGAAGTATTGAATAAGTGGAGAGTGGAGAATTGAGAGTGGAGAGTTAAAAAAGCTTTTCCAGTAATTTATGAATTTTCACATAGGAAAAATAACTAAATACATTATGGCATTCAATTACATCTCGGCAGCGGAAGCTGCAAGCCTGATCAAACATGGCTACAACATCGGCTTGAGCGGATTTACTCCCGCTGGAACAGCCAAAGCCGTTACGGCAGAATTAGCAAAAATAGCGGAAGCTGAACATGCAAAAGGAAACCCTTTCCAGATAGGAATCTTCACAGGTGCCTCTACGGGTGACTCCTGCGACGGTATACTATCACGCGCCAAAGCAATCCGCTATCGTGCTCCTTACACAACCAATTCCGATTTTCGTAAAGCAGTAAACAGCGGAGAGATTGCCTATAACGACATCCACTTGTCTCAGATGGCACAGGAAGTTCGTTACGGTTTCATGGGCAAAGTAAACATTGCCATTATCGAAGCTTGCGAAGTAACTCCCGACGGCAAGATTTATCTGACCGCAGCCGGTGGTATCGCTCCCACCGTTTGCCGCCTTGCCGACCAGATCATCGTGGAACTGAATGCTGCTCACAGCAAAAATGCTATGGGACTGCACGATGTATACGAACCGCTTGATCCGCCTTACCGCCGCGAAATACCTATCTATAAACCAAGTGATCGCATCGGTCAACCGTATATCCAGGTAGACCCGAAAAAGATTGTAGGCGTTGTGGAAACCAACTGGCCGGACGAAGCACGCAGTTTTGCCGAAGCCGATCCGTTGACTGACAAGATTGGTCAGAATGTAGCCGACTTCCTGGCTGCGGACATGAAGCGCGGAATCATTCCGTCAACCTTCCTGCCGTTGCAATCCGGTGTAGGCAATATCGCTAACGCTGTGCTCGGTGCATTGGGACGTGACAAGACCATCCCGGCATTCGAAATGTACACGGAAGTTATTCAGAATTCCGTAATCGGATTGATCCGTGACGGTCGCGTGAAATTTGGTAGCGCTTGCTCACTCACTGTAACAAACGACTGTCTGCAAGGTATTTATGATGATATGGACTTCTTCCGTGATAAACTGGTGCTCCGCCCGTCGGAAATCTCCAATAGTCCGGAAGTTGTACGCCGTCTGGGAGTTATCTCCATCAACACGGCTATCGAAGCTGACCTCTACGGAAACGTTAACTCTACACATATCGGCGGCACGAAAATGATGAACGGTATTGGCGGAAGCGGTGACTTCACACGCAACGCTTATATTTCCATCTTTACTTGTCCGTCCGTCGCCAAGGAAGGTAAGATCAGCGCCATTGTTCCGATGGTATCTCACCACGACCATACAGAACATGACGTAAACATCATCATTACTGAACAAGGTGTTGCCGACTTGCGTGGTAAGAGCCCGAAAGAACGCGCACAGGCAATCATCGAAAACTGCGTTCATCCGGATTACAAGAATATCCTCTGGGATTATTTGAAAATAACTGATGGTAAATCTCAGACTCCGCAAGCAGTCCGCGCTGCATTGGCTATGCATGCAGAATTGGCAAAAAGCGGAGACATGAAGAATGTAGATTGGGCACAGTATAAGTAAGCTACGAGTTACGGGCTACGAGCTACAAGTGTAAATCAGTACGAGCTATAAGAAACGAGCTACGAGTTCTGCGATATCAACGCAGCCACTCGTAGCTCGTAGCTTGTAGCTCGTAACTATTTTATTACTTCATCACATACCGCATCCTGAAAAGCGCGTGCTTTAGCTCCTGAAAGTACATTCTGATTCATGATGGCAAAAGCCACTTCATGCCCGTTTGCGGCACGCAAATAGCCGGCCAAGCAATTAATAGCTGTAAAAGACCCGGTTTTGGCATGTACATTCTTATGAGAGGGAGTCCCGCGTTGCATCCGGTATTTTAATGTCCCATCCACACCGCCAATGGGCAAAGCCTTATACAACTTCTGAAAAACATCCGTGCGCGAATAAGCAAACTTCAGAAAAGAAACCAGCAGATCAGGAGAGATATAATTATAATTGGAAAGTCCACAGCCATCAGCCAGTTTATAGTTATCCGCATCTCCTCCCAAAGCTTTTATCTGCTTACGAATGGCAGAAAGCCCGTCTTCATCCGAAATTCTTTTTTTACCAGTAGCTTGGGCACCCAAACGACAAAGCAAAGCCTGGGCATTCAGATTATCACTTTCTTTCATTATCTGATTAACTACATCTTGAGTGGAAGTCTCAAACAAAGCCATTTGCACTGAAAGACTATCTTTCTGCAATTCATTGAAAGCATAACCGGCGGGGCATTGAATACCTTTTGCTCGCAGGCGTTCAAGAAAAGTATACATAAAGAAATCCTGGGAGGAATAGATATTCACTGTACCTATCCGCTTACTTTCCACGTTTCCTTTAATAATCACATTATTGCCATTCTGCAACCAATCCCGGGAAACACCGAAACGTCCGGCAGAAGGAGTACGGGACTGGGTTTCATTGGTCACAGTATAATAGGAAGAAGCGGGAACACATTCGATATTTGCCATTTCTCCTTTCTCACCCGGAGAAGCGGTTACAGTAACCAGACCTTTATTCAGCATCAACGGTGAGAGATAAGGTTGGTATGAGGCAGGCGTATCATCCCATGCCCAGCCACTTCCCCAATAGATGGAGTCTTTCATAGAAACATCACCGTAAACGTTGCCTGCTATCACCGAGAAGGGGAAGCGGCTCACCGTATTCACCAGAGAGTCTAAAGCTTCATCATCAAATTCAGGATCATATCCACCGACAACGTATATGTCACCCTTCAATGTATCCCGTTCAATGACTCCCTGATACCATACCTCCGTTTTAAAAGGTTCATCCGCATCGGGGTGGGCAAGGGCGGTAATGGTAGTCAGCAACTTCATGGTAGAAGCCGGACGGGAAAGTTTATCCGATTGATAGGTATATAAGGATTTCCCTGTAGTCAGATCGTATACGGATATACCAACATTGGAACCGGCAGGAAGCTGATATTTTATCAGGGTATCCAGGCGTGAAGAGAGACTCTTAGCACTCGTATTCTGCCCCCATAGTACTATGGGAATAAATAAGAGAGAAAGAGTAAGCGACAAAAGATATTTTTTCATGTGCATTTAATTACTGATAAGTACTAATATTAAATTACCTGTTGAGGGAATTAGTACCTTTTGATATACTTACGGATCATACTTCAGCCGAATGAAATTCTGCAACCGGCTTTTCAAACTTTCCTCCACAGGCATGGCAGACATACTCCCAATGATTATTTCCCGGAGGGGTGGCCGCCAACAGAGAGGCGATGGCCGACATGACAGCCCGCACCCGATGCTCTTTCTTCAACACAAACTTAATGTCGGACGAACCGCAGAAAGGGCAATATTTTAATTGCTCCGGAATCATCTCATTCTGTTCCAGCAAGCGGACGGCAGCTTCATAATCGGCTTCGTCAACCAAAACGTCCACTCCGGCTATATCATTGATGTAGCCGCGCAACAACGTAGACATATTCTCATTGTGGAGAAGGGAAGAAATGCCTTCATTCTCCAATGCTCCCTGAATGATGTGTGCCTGAGCAGCATCGTTACAAGTAATCAGTTTTACAGTTTTCATCGTTCTAATATTTTATTTGAGTTCTGGAAAGTACTAAAAAGTGATTGTGATAATCACAATGCCTCTTTAAATATTTCAGAAACCGTAGGATGGGGGAAAATGATTTTCTTCCATTCCGTAGTAGTCAGTTTCAACTCGATGGCCATACCTGCCAAAGTGATGATTTCGGAAGCCGGATTGCCCAATACATGTGCCCCCACTATCGTTTCATCATCCGCTATCAGAAGTTTGCAAACTCCATTCACACCTTCATTTTCAGCAACGAAACGCCCGGAATAGGCCATCGGAAGCTTTACAACCCGATAGTTGATACCTTTTAGTTGCAGAGCCTCTTCCGTTTGCCCCACACCGGCAATCTCCGGATTGGTATATACCACCCCTGGAATAGCCCAATAGCTCATAGCATCCTTCTGGCCAAGTATGGTATGTACAGCTACTTCTGCCTCACGCACGGCTGTATGTGCCAGCAAAGAGAAACCCGTCAGATCACCACATACATATATGCCCGGAACAGAGGCCTGCATACATTCGTTCACACAGATATTTCCCCGTTCAGTCCTTCGTAAATCCAGGTTTTCGAGCCCGAATCCTTTTATCACCGGACGACGGCCTACGCTCATCAATAATCTATCAGCCAATACAGCACCTGCACCTTCCGCATTCTCATAACTCACCTGTACCTGTGGTTTCCCATCACTGGAAGAAGCCTCAGCAATCGATACCACTTTTGTGCTAAGCATAAACTTAATTCCACGCTTGGCATACTCTGCACGCAGCATAGCAGAAAGCTCCTTATCCATGCCGCCCAGAATTTCATCAAGCATCTCTATCACAGTGACCTGTACACCCAGACTATTGAAGAAAGAAGCAAACTCGATGCCAATCACTCCACCACCGATAATGGCAAGTGATGCGGGAAGCTCCTTATTATCCAAAGCGTCGCGATGCGTCCAGAAAGGTACGGTATCCACACCGGGAATAGGCGGAACAAAGGTTTCCGAACCGGTACACAGAATCAGGTTTTCACATTCGTAAGTTTCGCCACCACACTGCACGGTATTCTTGTCAATGATGGTAGCCTCTCCCTGCACGATATTTACACCGTGTGCCGTCAGCTTGCCTTTAACGCCCAGCACCAGCTTGCGCACTACCTTCTGCTTGCGGGCGATAATCTTCGGTAAGTCAAATGAGACTTCGGAGATATTCACTGCATATTTGGAAGCATGACGCGCAGCATCATACGACTTTGCCGAATACAACAAAGTCTTAGTAGGGATACAACCTTCATTGAGGCAGACTCCACCCAAATTTTGTTTCTCGAACAACACTACACTCAATCCGGCTTTTCCGGCTGTTTCGGCAGCAGTATATCCAGCAGGACCTCCACCGATAATGGCAACTTGGTATTTCATAGTCTTATTTATTAGTATACTTGTAAACTGCCTGCAAGTTAATAAAAACCTCTCTTATCTGCACAAAACAATTATCCTTTCTTTGTCTTTTTCACCGTACGCTTCATCTTTAAGGCATATAAATTCAGCTCTATTGAAGATTCGGTTTCTGTTGTATCCCCTTTCTCTTCTACAGACAATAATTCGTGAAGTAACTCACTGCTGCGTTGGGTCAATGTTTTCTGTTTACCTTCATCTGTTTCTGTTGACAAGATATTTAGATTGCGGGAGAGTTCTCTTAAATGGGCAAAAGATTCTATAATGGCAAGAGTCGTAGCCGTAGCCCGGGGACTTTTCAAAACGGTAGCAAGCATATAAAGCCCTTTTTCAGTGAAAGCTTTAGGCTCCATTGTAGCATGCTTTAATGTTTTGAACCGGTCGAAATTTTCGACCAGTTCCTGTTTTTCAGATACTTGTAAAGAGACAAGATATCCTTCCGGGAACTTATCCGGATTATTTCTCACCGCTTCATTCACCCTCTTCGTTTCTACTCCGTACAGTATTGCCACATCTCTATCCAACAGGACTTTTTGCCCTCTCAGTTCTATTAGGCATGCTTCTATTTCCTGTTCCCTGATGACTTGTAATTTGTTTTCTATACTTTATATGTATTTTGTTGATTTAAAGACCTACAAGGTACAACTAATATTCTACAAAAAGTATCACCCCCTATCTTTTTCTTGCTAAAAAAACATACCTTTGTTTGCAGTATTTTCCAATAAAATACGTCTATAAACAAAAGCTATTTAAACTAACGAAACTAAAGATACATGAAACGAACGAACGTACTCCAAGCGCTAATATTCTCCATTGTCATCCTTTTCGGCGGAACAGCCTGTGATAATGCAAATGATGAACGTTTCTCTTCTACAGAAGAATTTACTGTCGAAGGCGATGCAAGCTCCATAGAGATCCCGATGACCAGAACCAACTGGATTGTGGCTTCCGTTATGTATCCGGATGGAGGCATCATGACAGATGAGAATGGGTATCCCTTAAAACTGGAGGGTATGGGCACCGTACGCTTCCATTGGGGCAGCATCACCCGCGACAAGGCAAAATCCCTGACTATACAACTGAATGATAACTTTGCAGGGGAAGAGCGCAGATTGATTCTCAAACTGAGTACCGAACAAGGACTTTACTCAGAACAAATATTCATCCAGCAGAAGATATGCACCAATTACTATCAGATAGAATCCATCACTTACTCCCTGGATGAATTTGATGGAGTAAGAGAAGCCGGAACAAAGCCTTGGGGAATCACCTGGATAGACAGAACCGGTAGCGGAGAAGAAATAAAGAAGACTTCCTTTTTCCCCTTCTACAATGCTTTTACTGAATATTACTTCGATACCTATACTGGCGAATACCCCAAGGAATGGATGAATCCCGAAGGAGAAAGCCGCTATGTGGATATGCCGGGAAACATTGTAGACGGACAAATTATCTTCGAGCAAGAAAAGCAGAAATACACCGACAGAGGCATGTACAGAGGTGAATTAAAAGATATTAGTTTCGAGATGGACATGGTCGGCATGAAGCAAAACAGATATCAGGCTGACATCTATTATAAAACCTTGCAAGTTAGTTACACTATGACCTTGTCAAGGCCCGGCAGCGACACAAAGAAAATCATTACAGGGAAACTGCTAAAGAATTACCCTTATGATTGTTCTCCTATACGCCATGAGGTCAGCGACCTGCCGCCGGAAGACGCATAGACGGTAAGTTTTCAACAATCTCCTCCCGGCTCACGGTAGGAGGTTGTTTCTCCGCTAACTTGCGACACACCAATGTACCTATTTTCAAAGCATCTTCTTCTGATGTAAAAGCTGTCTTCTCACCTATGGCAGGTATATAAGGCTGATAAATCAGTGTATCTGCCCCGTAAACCACCACATATCCATATCCCCCTTCCACTTGCATGGAACGGCAGGATAACTTTTCTCCGGCGGCATTCGTACGCCCGGAACAATAAGAAAGGCATACTGCCACAAGGGACAGTACACCTATCTTCACAATAAACATCAGCTTCATAAATCTTTATATAGAAAAAACACTAATCAACATCTTCCTGCTCATAAGGCAAGAGCTCATAGACATCATCAAAATAACTGGTTCCCGAAGATCCCGACAGTACAAAACCCCGCTTACCTGTGGAGAAAGACACCGCATAAGAACGTGATGAACCTCCGGAACTGACATTATGCACATTCGTCATCGGCGTATAGTCATCATCAGAATCACCATACCACAAATCTTCTTCAGGGTCATATACCCAATAATCACTGGTCACCCCACTACGGGTTCCTGTTGCGATATATCCCCTACCGTCTATGACGAAAGATACGGTACCTGCACGGGTAATGGCATAATCGTCGTCATAATCTTCATCACTATCATTATTGGCAATGTCACGCAACTGTTTCCAATCGCTACCGTCGAACTTCCATAAATCGTCTACCAGAGTACCATTGTTATCCCCACAACAAATGTAAGCCACATCATCTATAACGAAAGCTGTACCGTACTGACGTTTATATCCACCAAATCCACTCACGATTGTCCATTGCTGTCCGGTAGCGGCATTAGGGTCGAAACGATAGAAGTCCTTCAGGTAATTATCATTATACCCCGTACCCACATAACCATATCCACCGATAGAAAAAGCCAGCGCACCATAGCGCGCACCTCCGCCAAAGTCATCTTTCCGTGTCCAGCTGTCTGTATTGGGATCATACTCCCAAGTATCCGCCAGATTCGTAGACTCATTTTTCTGGACACCGGTGGTAATGTAGCCTTTTCCATTTAGAGCAAACGCAGTTGCACTGTGGCGACCTTGCGCCTCATCGGGCATATCGGCGCATTGTGTCCAATAATCATTGTTGATGTCGTACACCCAAAGGTCCTTCAGGTATGTCTTGTTTGTCCCACGGAAACCGCAGCACAGATAGCCTTTATTATCGATGGTGAAACTACTGGCTTGTCCCCGTGCAACCCCGTCCAGGTCCGACCTTCTCATCCATACACCCTGGGTGTATTCATCGTCGTCCGTACAACTGCCGGCCAGGCATCCAACCGCCAGCAGCATCATTCCAAATAATAGTCGATTCATTTTTTCTTCAGAACTTGTTTTAATTACTATATTTTTGGTAGCAAAAGTAGGCGGCAAGTACTTCATCAGCAAATATAACCGACAAACAGCACTAATTTTTCGGTAAATAGCTTTACCGATAAAACCCGCCCGATAGCCGATTTTAATAGGAAGATATGGAAGATTTCATTTTCCTTTGCGAAAGAATTTAAGAGTTACAAGCTACGAGTGCCTTTCGGTATGATAGCGCAGCCACTTGTAGCTCGTAGCCTATAACTTGTAGCTCAAAAACACTATGAACAATGAAAAAATTATTGTATAGCCTGATTATAATAATCGCCGCCATCTGTGCCTGCCAGGACGAAAACTCAGAACTGGGCAAAAGCCTGGTCGACAGTTCTTTTTACAATATATATGTAGACACTTGCACCGTGGATATCAGCACCATTCTTATGGACTCCATAGAAACCAGGGGAGACAGCATCTGCCAGCTGGGACATTACAAGGATCCGTCATGGGGCGAAGCCTCTGCCACCTACTATGCCGAATACTCCACAAACAGTTTCACTCCCAACGAGAACTACAGTTACAGCTTCGACTCACTAGTACTGCGGATGACACCCTCCGGCCACTTCTGGGGCGATACGCTGACACAGCAACGCATCTCAGTATACCGGCTGAAACAGCCTATTTATCTGGATGATGACGAAGATTTATACACCACCACCGCGTTGCCCACCGAGAGTACTCCCCTGCTCAGCTTTACCTTCACTCCACGCCCCGGACAAAAAAGAGAATTGGAGATACGTCTGCCCGACGAACTGGGTAAAGAACTGCTGACAGACCTCATAGCCGAAGAAAACTACTTCGACAGCCAGGATAAGTTCAAGGAAAAATTTCCCGGACTGGCCCTCGTGGCCGAAAGCAACGGAGGATGTATCATAGGATTCCTGGTGAATGAATCATCCATGGCCATCACCCTGCATTATAAAGAGATAACCAGCCAGCGCACGGAAAAAGAACTGATATTCAGCGTAAATACAGATTATGCCTACACGGGTATTCGTCACGATCGAACAGGGACTTCCCTTGCCACTCTGGAAAGCGGAATAGAAAACCT
>NZ_EQ973490.1:1254743-1262140 GCF_000158035.1 Bacteroides cellulosilyticus DSM 14838 | reverse complement strand
AAAACCTTATCCACTCCTACGATCTGGACAAGCATGCGTATATGCAGGGACTAACCGGGCTCTACAACCAGATAGAGTTCCCCTATCTGAACAATTTACAGGATGCGGGAGAAATCGTCTCCATAGAAAGCGCCACCCTCTACCTTTATCCGCAGGCCGGAAGCTATAACAAGCTGAACCAGCTACCGGAAGATATCCGCCTCTACATCACGGACGAAAACAATGTGTTGGAAGACTATGTATATGGCAGCGACGGCGTAACGGTACAGACTGGCAATCTGAGTGTGGACGAGATGTTCGGGCGGGATACCTACTACTCTTTTAACGTGACCGAATTCATCCGCAACAACTTCGGCACATGGGGCATCAAACGACAGAAACTACTGCTGAGTCTGCCGGACAATGAAATGATAACGACCTTCAATCAGATAATCTTTGCCAACGACCCCGACCAGGAGAGACAATGCAGATTAGATATCAGATTTAAAATATACAACGAAAAATGAAACATCACCACCGAATTCCCCTTATGCTGTGCAGTTTATGTGCAACAAGCCTTTCTATCGTAGCCCAAAACACCACAAACCTGCCCACTTCCATGTATGGAATAGGTGAATTAAGTACCAGCGACGGCGGACGCTATGCCGGAATGGGCAATATCGGCATAGCCCTGAACAAGCCCGGCTTCCAGAACACTCTGAACCCGGCAGCCATCACCCGAATGGACAGCACCTGCTTTATATTTGATGTCGGTGCATCGGCTTCGTATGCCCGCTATTCTTTCCAGAACGATCACAGTTCCAGCTTTATGGGCAATCCCAACCGCTTCAGCATAGGCTTCCGTGTGTTGCCGCGCTGGTATGCCATGGTGGGTGCATCGCCTTACAGCAGTGTAGGATACGTCATCCAGACCGAAGAAGAGGTGGAAGGAATGCCCGGAAGCTATACTTATTCGTTATTTGAAGGATCGGGAGGCTTATACCGCTGTTATCTTACCAATGCCTTTGCACTGACCAAAAATCTGTCGGTAGGTGTGAATCTGGGCATCATACTGGGAACAGTTACTCAAAGTGAAACACAGGAGAGTGCCATTGTGGAATATGAATCTTCCAAACGTGCCTTTTACGCCGACTTCGGAGTACATTATGAATTCAATACTACCGGAAGGCAGAAGTGGGCGGCCGGGTTAGTATTTGCTCCCTCCCTTCAAATCAGCCACGACAATAATCTGACTTATAGTAATTCCTCTACCAGCGACAACCTTGACAAGAGTTACCATAGCCGGACGCAATACCTGCCCATGCACATCGGTAGCGGAGTGTCCATGACTACCGAACGTTGGGTGGTTACCGCCGACTACAATTATCTGGACTGGAGCCGTAACACTTCCTCCTACACTTCCATGAAATATGAGAATCAGCACAAGATGAATATCGGGGGAATTTATACCACAAACCCACGCTATCCCCGGTCCACTGAACTAATGGGAGGGGTAGGTTTCAGCAATTCTTATATAAATCTGAGAGGTGGAAAAATGAAGTATCTGGAGATCAGTGCCGGGGCGAGTTTTCCCATTCGTTACTCTTATCTTTCATTGGGCGCCACCTGGCGGAAACAAATAAATTCACGTAGTAGCCTAATGCAGGAAAGTCGTTTTAGCGTAAATCTGAATCTTACGTTCGGAGAAAGAATATCACGGGCAAAGCTGAAATAAGGGTAATGCAAGAAGCATAACTTCCTGTGTGATAAAACACTTGGTGTTCCACTGAGTTCAGTCGTAGTGAAACACCTGTTCAGTCGTAATGGGAAGTACCTTCAGTCGTAATGGGAAGTACCCTCAGTCGTAGTGAGAAGATACCCCACCTCTGTACCGATGTGAGCTAATTCCGGAAACAAGCATCGCAACAGGTTAAAGAACAGAATAATCAGCAATATAATTCTTCAGCTTCTTCCGGTAAACCTCTCCGATAGGAATACTTCTCTTGTCCAAAGCAATCTTGCTGCTTTCTATGATGCGTATGCAGTCTTTGCGTATAATAAACGAACGGTGGACGCGTATGAACTCATCGGAAGGCAGTTTCTCTTCCATATACTTCATCGTGCACAAGCTCAGCACAGGCTTTGGCTCGTCCTTGCTATAAATCTTCACATAATCACCCAATCCTTCGATATAGGATATCCGGGATATATCCAAGCGGAAAATCCGATTGTCGGACTTCACATAAATCACCTTGAGCGTTTCCGGTTGGCAAGTTTCCGTCTGAGACTTTTCGGGAAGAACGGTAAGCGGCATTCCCGTTTCACCTTTCAGGCTGAACCAACGCGAAGCCTTATTCACCGCTTCGAAAAAAACCGGAAAACTGACTTCGGATATCAGATAGTCCAATGCGTCCAGCCGAAAGCACTCGGCGGCATACCGGGGAGTATCCGCAATAAATATGACACGGGTGGACGGAGAGAGTAGTTTACTGAATTCCATCCCGTTGATGCCCTCCGTTTCTTCCTGCCCGATTCCTACAAAGTAAAGGTGTACCTTATTATCATAATAACCCTTCAAAGCCTCAATAGGATTATTGTACTTTCCACACAAAGCAAGAAAGGGTGTCTTGGCTATGAACGCTTCTAGTTGTTCACTCACCTGTCTGTCGGCATGCAAAATAGCACAAGTCAAATTCATCATCATTTCTCTTATTTTTAGAAATTAGACGGACGACTCTCGGGAAGGCTGCAACAGGGGAATAGAGAATTAGTATTTCTTCACTTCATTTAAACGATTCGTAAGAGTTTTTATGAACATATCTTCCTTCACCGGAAGCAGCACGGCACATTTCCCCCTCGTTCCGTACTTCACCAGCACATAGCGCATCACGGCGAAACGTCCTATTTTCATGGACGAGGCCCGCTCCACAGAGATAATGTCTTTCAGGGATATTTCCTCCGAACGGGAAAAGCGTCCGTAAAAAAGGAGGAGCCTGTCGTCTGTGGTCAGCGTATACGTGGTATGAATGAGTCGCTCGATGGCGATGACGAGCAGGAGCATAAAAAGGACGGCCATGACGGCATGCTGCATCCACATGGCATAAATAACGATAATCGTTGTCAGCACTAAAAACAAATATTGCCCTATAGCAATGCGGGCATGGAAGATACGATTCATTTTGTTCTGTTTTTGCCGCTAAGATAGGTATTTTTGCGGAACAGCAGGAGTTATCCTTCCAATATCTCCCGCAATTTATCACCCAGCAGTTTTTCTTCCTCCAATCTCATCTTCCAGCATACCGACTTACGGAACATATACACCTGCTCGGCCGGCAAACAAAACAGTTGCTCAATCTCATCTACCGACTGCCCAACGGCAATCAACATACAGAGCAATTCCTCATCTTTCGTAGCACCGGGAACCAACTTCTGCACCTTCTCTATAAAGTCTGGATAATGAAAAATAAATATCTCGCGGAAAACGGCTCCACGCGCTCCGCAAAGCATATCCTTCGAAGCATAGGGCGATTCATCGGAAATCATCTCTATCAAAGCCCTACTGATTTCTTTCATACACAATCGTGACATCTTTTCCACCTTAATTTATTATTTGGTTAGTCTTCTATAGACTGCAAATTTGCAGAAACTATAAGATTAAACCATAAATAGCCAATGTACAATCCAATATACAAAAATGTATCTCTCTCATTATCAAGCTCAATAAAACATAAAAAAATAGAGGTAGCACTTATTTCTTTTTTAAAATGGAATTGTATCTTTGTCCGGCAAACCAAATAAACCTCCAACTTATGAAGATAAAAACATTTATGTTACTCCTCATGCTGTCAGCCGGAGCCTGTACCGTCCCCCCACATTCTTCAGGCAATCAGGACACACAGCAATGGCAGCAGACTATCCAACAGCTGAACACATTACTGAAAGAGAGAAAGCATCAGGCAGCCATTGACGAAGGCAAACAAAAGATATCCGAATTGCTGGCCGTAGCAGATCATACCGAGCCTAAAGATACAATGGTCAAATATGCCCGGCAGATGGTCAACTTCTTCTATTTCAGTTATCTGGGCAGCAAGCAATTTCGTCCCGGTATAGAATATCTGGATAGCCTCAACAATGCTCCCTTTCTGCAACAACATTGCAAACACGAACTGTTATCCGCGCGGGCAGGCTTGCACCAGATGTGCGGAGACAACGAGGCAGCCATCCGGCTGGCAGACGAATACTTGCAATTACCCGAATACGATGATGCCGACCGTTACATTCCGCAAGCCGAAATTGTCAGCGGAGTTTATATCTATTCTGGTAACGATATTCCCCAAGCTATCCGACTCCTGGAGAAAGCGATGGAATGTTACCATCAGGGAGGGAAATTCCACAATATGCTCCGCATCATATCCCGACTGGGCATCTATTACCGCCTGATCGGTGAATACGAAAAAGCGGTAGCCACTAATCAGGAAGCTATCAACAGCTATAATGATAGCATAGCCCCTCCTAATATAGTGATAGCCTATGGCGAACAGGCCAACCTCTATGCCGAACTGGGCATGTACGACCGTGCCTTAGAGCTGAATTCCAAAGCCCAATACTATTCACTCTTGAAGGACAGCTTCGGACTGGGCGATCTCTATCGCTATCGTGCAGAAATATTCCGCAGAATCCAGGATAAAGATTCCGTATTCTACTATCTGGACCGAGCCGGGAAAACTTCAGCCGAACAGGAAAGCTTTAAAGGTGTGTTTGTCAACAAAGTCCTCACAGTAGATAGCTATTTGGACTATCCGGACTCTGTACAAAAGGCATTGCAGCTTGCAGTAAGCATTTGTCCGGACAGTACCCGCATGCCTCAATGGGCCAGGCATGACCTGAACCTTCATTTAGGACGTGCTCTGCTGGAGACAGGTAAGGCCTCACAAGGAATACCTCTTATAGAAAAGGCAGCCCGTGGATTTGCCCGGATGGACATGATCGGAAAAGAGAAGAATGCCAACCAGATACTGATGGACTACTACCGGAGGATGAGAATGGACGATGCCTTCTTCCGTTGCTACGACCGAGACCAGCTCTTCGCTGACTCCCTGAATCTGGATGAAAAGATACGTGCCGTTGCCGCCGCCAATATCCGGTTTGATGCCGAGCGTAAAGAGAAGGAGAACAAGTTGCTTTCCGCACAAGTAGAGCTGCAACAACATCAGTTGTTCTTCAATATATACATCTCCATTGCACTGTTGTTGTTACTTATCATTTCCATTGCCTATTTTATCACTAAGAGGAAGGCGAATCGCCTGTTATTGGAAAAGCGTAAACAGGAAATACAAAAGTTAATGGCCCGTCAGCAAGAACTGAACCGGCACAACGAACTATTGACCGGACAGATAGAGCAGGCAATGGCCGCCAACAATCTGAGCACCGTCAGCCAACTGACCGGACAAAGTCTGCTCAGTAAAGAAGACGAAAACACCTTCAGAAAATCATTTGCCGCCATATATCCGCTTTACTTGCCTAAGTTGCGGGAGAAATATCCGCAACTCACCCGCAACGAGGAACTACTGGCCATGCTCATCTGCATGAATCAAAGTACGGACGAAATAGCCTTGATAATGGGCATCAACCGGAGTAGTGTCAACATGATCCGTTCGCGTATGCGTAAGAAAATAAAGCTTACAAAAGAGGAGTCACTGGATGAGGTTATAAAGCAGTACTTATCATAAAATCGTGAATTAATATACAGGAAAAGTACAAGCAACCCAGTTATTTTGTAGCTTTGCAGTACTTAAACATACGAAATATGATTAAAGAGTTCGACTTTTTAGTAATTGGTTCCGGTATAGCCGGCATGAGTTTCGCTCTGAAAGTGGCTCATAAAGGTAAGGTAGCACTCATCTGCAAAACGGAACTGGAAGAAGCCAATACCTTCTTCGCCCAAGGGGGAATTGCCTCAGTAACCAATACACTGGTAGATAACTTCGACAAGCACATTGAAGACACCATGATTGCAGGCGACTGGATCAGTGACCGCGCCGCCGTGGAGAAAGTGGTGCGCGAGGCCCCCGGACAAATCAAAGAACTGATAGACTGGGGAGTGGACTTCGACAAGAATGATAAGGGAGACTTCGACCTCCATAAAGAAGGCGGTCACTCCGAATTCCGCATTCTGCACCACAAAGACAATACAGGTGCCGAAATACAGGAAAGCCTTATCAGAGCCGTAAAGACGCACCCCAATATCGAAATATTCAACCGCCATTTTGCCGTAGAAATCATCACGCAGCATCATATGGGTATCATCGTAACCCGCCATACCCCGGGCATCAAGTGCTACGGAGCGTATGTGCTGAATGAAGACACGGGCGAAGTGGATACTTTCCTTTCCAAAGTGACGCTGATGGCTACGGGAGGTGTAGGTGCTGTTTACCGCAACACCACCAATCCGCTGGTTGCTACCGGAGACGGTATTGCCATGGTCTACCGTGCCAAAGGTTTCGTACAGGATATGGAGTTCATCCAGTTCCACCCCACAGCGCTTTATCATCCGGGCGACCGTCCCTGTTTCCTGATTACGGAAGCGATGCGCGGATATGGTGCCGTATTACGCAATATGGGTGGTGAAGAGTTTATGCAGAAATATGATCCGCGTCTTTCTCTTGCTCCGCGTGATATCGTGGCACGTGCCATCGACAGCGAAATGAAGCAACGCGGTGACGACCATGTATATCTGGACGTCACGCACAAAGATCCGGAAGAAACCAAGAAGCATTTCCCGAATATCTACGAAAAGTGCCTCAGCTTAGGTATCGATATCACCAAAGACTATATCCCGGTAGCTCCTGCCGCACACTACCTCTGTGGTGGCATCAAGGTAAACCTAAACGGAGAATCTTCCATCAATCGCCTGTATGCTGTAGGAGAATGTTCTTGCACAGGTCTTCACGGAGGCAACCGTCTAGCTTCCAACTCTTTGATTGAAGCGGTTGTCTATGCCGATGCTGCCGCCAAACATGCGCTAAGCGTACTCGACCGCTATGAGTTCAACCACGAAATACCGGAATGGAATGCCGAAGGAACTGTGACCAACGAAGAGATGGTGCTTATTACTCAGAGCATGAAAGAAGTGAACCAAATTATGGGAGCCTATGTAGGTATCGTACGAAGCGACTTGCGTCTGAAACGTGCCTGGGTACGTTTGGATATGATATATGAGGAAACGGAAGACCTCTTTAAACGTAGCAAGGCATCCAGGGCAATTTGCGAACTGCGCAACATGGTCAATGTCGGATATCTGATTACCCGCCAGGCTATAGAACGCAAGGAAAGCCGAGGATTACACTATACGATTGATTATCCGCACGCAAAAAAATAGGATAAGGACACCCCCGTTGGCGGAATTAATTCATCCCGGC
>NZ_EQ973490.1:1156337-1254402 GCF_000158035.1 Bacteroides cellulosilyticus DSM 14838 | reverse complement strand
GCCAGAAAGAAAGTAATTCCGCCAACGGGTTAAGGAGTTATCTCCTTTATTAATGCCGAACGCCCGGATGTTTCTTCAAGCGAAACACCCGGGCGTTCTTTATCATAGAAATAAGAATTTCTTAATAGTTTTCTTTTTTCACTTCGAAATAAGCCTGCGGATGCAAACATGCCGGGCAAACTTCAGGAGCTTCTTTACCTGTGAAGATGAAACCGCAATTACGGCATTGCCATACTACTTCACCTTCTTTAGCGAATACTGTAGTATTCTCGATATTGTTTACGAAAGCCAGGTATCTTTCTTCATGACCCTTCTCGGCAATTGAAATGTTGCGGTACATAGCAGCGATTTCATAGAAACCTTCTTTTTCCGCTACGTCAGCAAAGTGGGGATAGTCCAAAGACCATTCTTCGTGTTCACCGGCAGCAGCTTCTTTCAGGTTATCCAGTGTGGTGCTGATAACACCGGCAGGATAGCTTGCTGTAATTTCTACCATACCACCTTCCAGATACTTGAACATACGTTTAGCGTGTTCTTTCTCCTGATCAGCCGTTTCAGTAAAGATAGCAGCAATTTGTTCGTAACCTTCCTTCTTAGCTACACTTGCAAAATAAGTGTAACGCATTCTTGCTTGTGATTCTCCTGCAAATGAGGTCAACAGATTCTTTTCTGTTTGAGTTCCCTTAACACTTTTAGCCATAGTTCTTTTTCTTATTTAGTTAGTAAATTACGTATCAATTGTCGTTAGTCATTCTTATTAACAACACAAAAGTAAGGATTTTGTTTGATATTTACACACTTTTTATTCATCGGATTTATCTATACAGACATAGATAACATCTATTTCCGATACAATCTATTCAAGCAATAATGAACTAAAGCCTTAACTGTCCGCTATCTGATAAACTTCCAACAGTCGAAGTTAAATAGCTCATCTTCGCCGCCTCTAAAGATGAAGTAAACATCGTGCACGCCTTTTACTTTATCAACCTGAGCCTGGAAAGTCTTCCAACTTTCCGGACCACCTGTATTGCCAATAACGCAGGTGCCGATCAGCGTACCTTCTTTGTCATCCAAACGAATTTCTATTTGCCCACCGGAAGAAGACGATGCAGCAACTGCTTCAAATGACTTCGCCCCTTTCTTGAAATCGACATTGCGCACACGAATATAATCCCCGTCGTGAATAGCCGTAACATACATACCTGCCTCGCTCTTTTCTGTCTTCAAACCCTCACTCCAGGCTATTGTCTCGGCTTCAACGCGACGGTAAGGATCGAGCTTGCCCACCGGATCTACGCCTTTTGCCGTCCAGAACGGAAGTTGCTGAATTGTGCCATCCGGATTAAAGGTCAGTTTCTCCACACAAATAGAGCGTCGCTCATAGTGCTGGGAAATCTTGGAAAAATGGATATCATAATTGAAGCCAAAGACATACGTATTCCCTTTATAGTCAATAATACCCGGATGATTGCCATTTGATCTTCTGTCACCTTCCATAATCATACCTTTATATACCCAGGGACCAGTTGGAGAGTCACTCATCGAATATCCCATGCCTTCGGGACAGCAGGTGGACGCGAACGCCATGTAATACTTATTCTTTCTCTTGTAAGCCCACGGCCCTTCTTCATATAAAGTGGGGCGTTTCTGATTCCCCTTCCGTTCGCCAAAAGCCTCATGTGTCATCTGCTCATGCACTACTTCACCATCACAGGAAATCATATCTTCATTCAACTTCACATAATATAAATCCGGATTTCCCCAATACATATAAGCCTGCCCATCATCATCAATCAGCACCGTAGGATCTATATCAGCATAACTGTTTTTCACTAATGGCTTTCCGATGGGATCTATAAACGGCCCATAAGGACTATCGGCAACCAGCACACCGATGCCTATCCCACCGGGCATCGGACAATACATATAGAATTTCCCGTTGCGTTCAATACACTGCGGTGCCCAGGCACCATTGTCATAAGGAACCCATTTGAAGTCTTTCAGCGAGGCAACCACTCCGTGATCTGTCCAATTCACCATATCAGTCGAAGTATAAAGTAACCATTCGCGCATAACAAAGCCTTTCGCATTGTCATCGTCGTGACTTGAATAAAGGAATACAGTATCATTGTGCACCATTGGTGCCGGATCGGCTGTATATTTAGTCTGAATAATCGGATTGTTAGTCTGTACTTTCAACTTTTTCGAGATCCTGTACAACCCTGCGCCGTGATAATTGATGACAGGTGAGAACTCCGTTCCTGAGAAATTGCCAAGATCCTGATTCCTCCAGATATCACGTACTTTGGCAGCTCCGCCAAATCCTAATTCTTTCAGATCTACAGTCACTTTCCGATTGGCAGGATGTGACTCCCGGGGTTCTTTCTGATCTACATAGAACAGTGCCAGATATTTATCTCCATTTCTGGGATCATCAGCTGTCCAGGCTATAACGCCATCTTTATTATACCATTGCTTGTTGTTTACAGAGTTCCTATGTACATAGAGCACTTCTTCATTCGTTATCAGCGAATTGGTGAATTTATCATTATCAGGTAAGTGCCCACCGAACATCAGCGGCGACTTGAACATAGCAAACAACGTCATAACCATATATTGTTCATCCCGCGTAAACTTACTCATACGGGCGTTACCTCGAAGATCAATATGCCCCAACGGCAACATATCGGCATCGGGCCATGCGCCACGACCTATATAAGGCGCCCATTTGGGACATACTTCAAACTGATGGTAAAGATGCGGCCAATTGTCCCAGAAATCATCTACTGTACGCCACATATTAGCATGCCCTACAGCGTGATCCGCCTTATTCACATCGGTTTCTCCCGGTGACATGCTCAATACAATCGGCCGTCCGGTACGGTCAATCGCCTTACGTATCATCTCTATTTCCGCCTGATGATAAGGGCGGGAAAGATCATCAATCTTAACAAAATCCACTCCCCATGAAGCATACAGATCGAAGATTGAATTATAATATTCCTGCGCTCCCGGTCTGTCGGCTACAATCGTGTAGTTATCTCCCAACCAGGGGCATTTCCAGTCGGTAGAATAAATATCAGCAGCCGTTACTCCACCGGCATCTTTCACCGGCAATTTCTTCTCTACGGCAAGTGTGGGTACACCGCGCATCAGATGGATACCAAACTTCAATCCCTTACTGTGGACATAGTCAGCAAGAGGCTTAAATCCATTTCCGTTGCCAGCTGATGGAAAACGGTTCACGGCAGGCATATAACGGCCGTATTCATCAAGCACATATTTAGGATCTTTGAAGTTATAGTAACCGGTAGTCTGATTTTCCACAAACCAGCGGATATCCACAACAATATACTCCCAACCGTAGTCTTTCAGGTGCTCCGCCATATAATCGGCATTGGCTTTCACTTCCGCCTCAGTAACATTAGCCCCAAAGCAATCCCAACTATTCCAACCCATAGGCGGTGTTTCTGCCCATTTATGGAAATCAGCGTTCCGATTTTGATTATTGTTCTGCGATTGTACCCCACAAACCGTTAAAAGGGTAATGAGAAATAAAGTTATTCTCTTGTTCATGATATATAATATTACTTGCTCAATTTACATTCAATTCGCTATTACTTCTTTTTCTACCACAACTTCTTTTTCGTCAGTGTATGGATTTACAATCTCAGCTACTTCGGCGGCAGTCTTCGGCTTCACAGTAATACCTTCTTTGGTCTGCTCAACATACGCCATACGTCCGTCAGGTAGATAATAAAGATAGTCAACGCACACGCTTCGGCGCCCTGTGGCACCCGATTTTCCATCTATGGTAAGTATTGCATTATGATAGAACAGATAGTTTTGTCCCTTGAATTCAATGATTCCCGGATGTATGGTAAAGCTATTTTCTGCCATTCCTGTCAAGACTCCACGATAGGTCCATGGACCTTCCATACTTGGTGCCGTGGCATAACTAATGGTTTCACGCCCCTTACCCATCGATGCATACGTCAGATAGTAAAGATTTTCACGCTTATGAATCCATGGCCCTTCCACAAATTTCGGCATTTTAAGAATCTCTATGTTTCCGTCCAGTTCTGTCATATTGGGTTTAAGTTTCACTAAGAAGCAGGTACCGTTACCCCAGCTCATCCATGGTGTGCCGTCATCATCCACAAAAACGGTCGGATCGATATCGTTCCACCATCCACGAGGACCGTTAGGAGTCATATCATCTGTAATAAGCGGTGTACCCCGAGCATCGATGAAAGGGCCTGTCGGACTATCCGACACTGCAACTCCTACCACCTTACTATTATATGGCGCACCCGCCTGTACCGTTGTATAATAATAGAATTTCCCGTCTTTCTCTACAACCTGGGAAGCCCATGCTTCGCCAACTCCCCACGAGAAATCGGTAGGCTTCAGCACACTTCCATGATCAGTCCATGTTTTCATATCTTTTGTTGAATAACACAGCCATTCGGTTATGTTAAAGTCCTGTCCTTCTTCAGCCTCATCGTGACCCACGTAGAGGTACAGTCTACCATTATGCACCATAGGTGCCGGATCAGCGGTAAACTTATCCGTCACTATCGGATTACTTTCCGAAATAAACTTCACTTCATTACTTTTCTCGCCGCAAGCGGATAAGATCAGATATAAACTAACAATAAAAAGAGTGTTTCTCATGATAAAAACAATTAAGTAAGTAATTCTATTTTTTTACATTTCATTGAACCGGTGTAAATTTATAAAGAAGTACACCATGTGCCGGAACATTGAGTGACAATGGCTTCCGTCCTGTATCCAAGGTTCTTATATCCTTTTGTCTCCAGAGATCACGCACAGTTTGTTTACCCGTAATATTCAGTTTATCAAAATTACGGAAAGAGATATCAGCCTTTTCCCGGTCGAAATTACAGAAACCAACCGCCTTACTGCCATCTTCTAGTTCTTTCACATAAATACGTAATTCCCCTATTGAATATACACATGTGGCCTGTTTACCCAAAGGATCCTGATTAACAGCTATTACCTCATTGTTAGTCAGCAGACTCAGGGTAAAATCATCCATTTTCTCCAAGTCACAACCTATCAGAAGCGGTGCAGAGAATAAACTCCAAAGACTGAAATGGAGATACTGCTCATCAGGTTTAAGCTTGGTTTGGTGAGGATTTCCCCAACCTACAATACCTAGAACCAGCATGTCCGGATCATTCCAGTTACCGGGTTTCGCCCATGCAGCTGCACGGTCCTGAGAAAGAGCGATGCCTTTTACACTTTCCCAAGTATCGGTGATATCGTTAGTCGTGCGCCAGCACTGGCCGCCAACGGCATCTCCCCATTTCCAGACATCTCCCATGCCATACTGACACAGGTTATAAACAATGTCCCTGGGCTGCTGACGCAAATAATCGCCCATAATCTTAAATGGCTTTCTACCGGCAATTGAATCCCCTCCCCCTTGAAACGCCAAGGAAGACACGCTGTAAGGATCCTTATCCAAATCACGGTCAAGTACTCCCCCGTAACTGCACCAGTCATATTTCAAATAATCAAGCCCCCATTCGCCATACATATCGGCATCTTGCTTTTCATAACCATAACTGCCTACGCAACCTCCGCAAGTCCACGGACCGGGTGAAGAATAAATACCCACTTTCAGTCCAAGTGAATGTATGTAGTCCGTTAACCCTTTCATATCAGGGAATTGGGCATTAGGTATAATATTACCCTGATCGTCACGCAACCGTCCACCTCTGGTCCGGTCGTTGGGATCTCTGTGATGTTGCCATGAATCATCTATATTGATATAAGTCCAGCCATAATTCACTAAACCACTTTCAATCATAGCTCTTGCCGCTTGTTTCACTTTCTCAGCCGAGACTTCGTGTCCGAAGCAGTTCCAACTGTTCCATCCCATCGGCGGAGTAAGAGCAATTCTGTCACCACACTCAATACGAAGTTTTCTTTCTGCCGTTCCTTTCACATTTTTCGCCTGTAAAACCACTTCAAATGTACCAGCCTTGGTTAGCTTACCCGTAATCAGACCCGTTTCCGGGTGAATCTCCAATCCTGCCGGTAATCCCTCCGCTGCAAATCTCATCGGACGATCTCCTGTAGCCGCTATCTGATATTGGAATGGCGAACCGGGACGCACTCCAAACACAGAGGCCCCATTAATTCTCGGCGTCGCGGGAGCGGGTGGAGTCAGTATATAAGGTTCCGTAGCAATGAATTTAAGTGTAGGAAAACTCTTCTTTCCTTTTGATATTATCTTTGCATCCGCCCAGTCGGCATGGTCATAGTAAGGCCCGTCACCACCATCAGCAACTATCAGCTCAAGCCTTTTGACTCCATCCAATGAAACCGAACATAATTTAGGCGCATCTCCTGCCTTTACAATCCCACTGGACCAAAGCCTGGCTCCATCTCCTATTACAATAAATTCGGCAGACGTTTTATGCTCGATGATCTCATCATCCAGCCCTACCTGAGCCGTAAATGATACGGCTTTGCCATCCAATTGAATTGCTATCTCACTGACTGAATGAGTACCTACTCCACGTTCAAACGTTTGTCCTCCGATTGTCAAGGTTTTGCCATCAACCGATTTATTTTTCATAGCTACTCCATTACCTTGAGTCATAGCTGTCAGATCCAAATCATCAAGCCACACAGTATGGGATTGACCACATCCTGTAGTAATGGACGCTATTACAAACCCTACGAGGGCCAAAAACGACTTCATATTATTCTTCATATTTTAAGATATTTCCAAATCATTGCCTCAAGAAACACTACAGTGATATCACCATTGACTTTCCCTCATAGACAATGCTCTTATTCACTTTTGACTGATAAATTCCAGTGCCTGACTCCGGCGTTACAATTACAATATTGAAGTCCATTCTTTCCTTCATTCCTGCAAACGAACCTTTTCTGTCACTGATAGTAAGTGTCTTATCCGAATCATTCCACTTCAGATCAAACGTGCAGAACTGACCTTTCTCATAATTGTAATTGATTCCTTCGTCTTCATAAACAGAATAAGAACCATCAGCTCCCGGATAAATACGGATTTCCCACGGTTGTTCCGTCTCCTCCGATGCATATTGCTTCTGAGGTCCCAACGGCAATATAGAACCCGCTTTCACAAATAAAGGAGTCTTCATAAGATCCACATTTACATCTGTGAATATACCTCCCTTATGAGGTGTGCCATTCCAGAAATCTACCCAGCCGGCCGAACATTCCGGAAGATAAACCTTCATCCGGTTAACACCACTTTCTACCACCGGAGCCACCAATATAGAAGGTCCGAACATGAACTGATAGTTTTGTTCCAGTGCAAAACGGTCTTCAGGGAAATCCATCACCAACGGACGCATCAAAGTAGAACCATTGAATGAAACCGCAGCATTTTGTGAATAGATATAAGGAAGAAGCCTATAACGTAAATCCAGATATCGGGCAATGATATGTTCCACCTTTTCTCCATATCGCCACGGCTCGGTATTACTCATATAACCATGCACACGCATCAGTGGGAAAAATGTTCCTGCCTGTATCCAGCGGATCAACTGTTCATGATATCCGGTATTTGTATACTGGTCGCCCGGACGGAAGAACCCACCTGCATCATAAGTCCACCAAGGCAGTCCTGTCGCCATCTGCCCCAATCCCCCTACGATTTGCCGACGTAAGGTTTCCCAGTCATGTCCTACGTCTCCCGACCATGTGGCGGCTGCATAACGTTGCATTCCTGAAAATCCACTGCGAGTAAAAATCATAGCTCGCCTGTCAGGATCATCCTGACGTAAACCTTCATAGATTGTCTTGCTAACATACATCGGATATACATTCCGGTACACCTCTCCCGGAGTTTGTTCACGATTAATGCGACGGTTCTGCAAATCATCATTCTCCGGTTCAGTAGCATCCTGCCACCAAGCATCAATACCATATTTCAATAATCCGGTACGGAAATTCTGCCAATAGAAAGCCGCCGCGTCCGGATTGAAAAAGTCAATCCAGTCACTGCCCGGTATGTAATATCCCTTTTCCTTGGCTTGTTTTCCCACTTCGGACTGAGCATCGATTTTAGACCATACAGAGATCATCAGACGCACATCCATCTCATGAAGTTCCTTCATCATACTTCCCGGATCAGGATATCTGTCTTCATCAAACTTCATGGCATTCCAACCATATTTTCCCCAATATTGCCAGTCCTGTACAATCATATCGATAGGCAATTTCCGTTCCCTGAATTCACGGGCATTCTCCAGCAATTCTGCTTGAGTATTATAACGCTCCCGACAATGTATATATCCCAGACTCCACAAAGGCATCATGGGGGCAGGTCCGGTCAGTTCCCGATAGCTGGCGATCACTTCATCTCCGTTACCAGCGAAAACCGTATAATCTAACATTTGGGCAACCGGAGAACGGAATACAGTCTCTTCTGAAACAGGACGCCAATATAACACAGGCTTATCATTACGTTCACCTTGTACTTCTATATCGTGCTTACCGGCTGTCAGCTCCACAATGGCAGAAGTAGTGGGAGGCAACCATAAATTATTGACATCCACAATCTTTTGTCCGTCAATAACCAGATAATATTTCCGTGCCATTCGCTGTCCCACATCCAGCAACAAAGAATAACTACCGGAGCGAGGTACATCCACCGAAGCTGTAAACGAATAGGTTTGTCTGGTTTCCCTTACATTTCCACTCGTACCGGTGGTATTTACCGTAACAGCCTCTCCACTTGCATTGGTGGGGGTCAACTCCACAAATTGATCTGCCGGATTGAAATCCGTCAATCCATAGTTGTTCCACAGCAACCCATAGCCTTTACTTGAAAGAATAAAAGGAATAGAAATCTGTGTATTCACCTGCGTCAAGCGCCGTGTCAACCCCCGGATATTTAGATAACCATCCTGAAACTGCCCTGTACCATATATGTATTCATCTTTCGGAGAAACAAAACGCTGTTCCACCTGATAGGTAGGTTCATTCTGTACAGAAGAAACCTTCATAAAACGTCCGCCAACTTTCTCTTGAAGAATGATACGCTTATTCGCATCTTTAAAAGTCAAGACTTCCGTACCTTTGTCGAATTCCACTGAAATTCCATCCAGAGATAAAACCAGCGATTGCTTATCTTCTGTAACTTCATATTCAGGAACAGGAAGTTTTTCTGTATAGATAAGCTCTTCCATAGGCGCCGAACCCGGTTGGGAAAACTGTACCCGGACAGCATTCTGATTTAATGGTATCAGCGAAAGTAATCCCTGTTTCAGTTCAAGAACGACTTTCTCTTTTTGCTTTGAAACACATGCCGTATTCAACAAAGCAACACAGAACAACAGGATGATTCCTGTTGTTCTGATATACTTCCTTTTATTCCTCATAGTATTTAGTACAAGTTATTTAGAAAACATCCAATAATCAAAATACATAAGATTGGTAGCAGGCCGCCCCTTTACTACAAAATACAAATCATGTACTCCTGTCACTTTTGTAATGTCAATAGTCCGTAAGTCCCAACGATCACTTCCTCCTGTACGCGGTACCTTCATTGTCCCTATCAGTTGCCCATCAACACCATCCAGACGGATTTCCAGATTTACGGGATCATTATGTGTAGTTCCTATTCTGGCACTGAACTTCGTTGCACCGGTTGCCTTGAAATCTACACCGCGAACACAAGTATAACTGCCATTCTTCATTGCCGTAACAAAAACACCCACCTGATCATTTTTGAAAGACTTGAACCCTTCAGAAAAAGCAATAGTCTCCGCTTCCGTTTTTACATACGGATTCAGTGTCGTAATCCCTTTTGTAATACCCTCAGTCATCTTCAGTTGAGGAATAGATCCGTCTTTGTTGAATTTAAGCTCTTCCACACATACTGAACGATTGAATCCACCACCTCCGGACAACTGTCCGTTATGATAGAAAAAGTAAGTTTTACCCTTGAAATCAATAACTCCCGGGTGAATGGTAAACGCTCCGCCACCGGCAGGCATCACTACTCCACCGTATTTCCACGGACCTGTAGGAGTATCGCTGGTTGAGTATCCGATATGCTCGGGCAGCGGACCTCCCGGCCAGAATAAATAATACTTCTTATCCCGCTTATAAAGCCAGGGACCTTCTTCATACAGAGTGGCTCTCTGAGCATCGCCTTCGCGTTTACCAAACGATTCCGCTACCAAAGGTACACGTACAATATCCCCACTATAAGAAATCATATCTTCATTCAACTTCACATAATACAGGTTGGGATTTCCCCAATACAAATAAGCCTGTCCGTCATCATCAATAAAAACAGTCGGATCAATGTCTCCCCATTCACTCTGGACCAGTGGTTTCCCAAGCGGATCATAAAAGGGCCCGTAAGGACTGTCAGCTACCGCCACACCGATTGCACCTCTGTTGTTTATATTCGAAATCATGGGTACGTACATATAAAACTTACCATCTCTCTCAATGCATTGTGGAGCCCATGCATCCCCTTTTGCCCAACTAAAATCAGTATATGATAACACAGCGCCATGATCCGTCCAGTTCACCATATCACTGGTCGTATACAAGCGCCAGTCGTTCATCGTAAACCAGGTAGAATTATCCTCATCATGGGTAGTATAAAGATATACTTTATCATTATATACCATTGGGGCCGGATCAGCCGTATAATTTGTCTGAATGATTGGATTTTGTGCCAATCCCGAAGTACTCACCACCACCAATAGCGATGAAAGGAATAAAGATTTCATTTTATCCATATTGCTTTTTAGTTTGATTATTCTACAATTAATATTCCACCATTGCAAGGAATTGCCAATTGTAACTCCTGTTTCTTATTTACCTTTATTTGTTTTACATTTCCTTGCAATTCTTCATTATCAGTAAATACCCTCACTTGATCACCAGGCATAAACATCGGTAAAGCAATCTTCAACTTTACGGTCTCTTTCTGCGCATTAACTCCTGCAACATACCATTTATCTCCATGCCTGCGTGCCATAACTACATATTTACCGGGATAGCCATCAATAAAGCGTACTTCATCCCACGTAGTGGGGACTTCTTTCATGAAGCCTATCGCCCATTCCGGAGCATCTGTCAGATTGTTCGGAGCCAAGGCAAAATGTTGTACCGGACTTTGGAACAATACCGCAGTAGCTAAAGCAAACACATCAGAAGTCATACGCCGGCTTCCGCGTGGAGCATTATCCGCATTATAATATTTATTCAGTGCACTGCCGCCAAAGTCCATGCTACCCACCGTATTACGAATAAATGGATGCAGACAGGCATTGAAAGCTTCATTGTCACAACTTCCCTGAGAGAAATGCAGGTTCTCACTGGCCAATACAGCTTCACTCGACGCAAAGTTAGGATACATACGTTCCCAACCGCGAGGCAAAGTACACCCGTGGAAAATCACCAGTAACCCATATTCATTGGCATCAGCAAGAATATCTTCGTACAGCTGCATGGTGACTTGCTTATCACCACCAAAGAAGTCAACCTTTATACCGCGTATTCCAATGCTTTGCATCCATTTCATCTCCTTGCGTCGGGCTATCGCATTGTCCATGATACCACGCGGTGATTGTGGGGCATCATTCCAATATCCATTAGAATTATACCACAGATAAAGCCCCACTCCTTTTTCCGCACCATACTTAGCCAGCTTTTCAACTTTGTCATAGCCTATTTGCGTATCCCACAATGCATCTACCAATACAGACTGGTATCCCATTGCCGCAGAGAAATCAATATAACGTAATTGCTCTTCATACTTCGTACTTCCATCCATACCAATAATCCAGCTCCAGGAACCTCTGCCGTATTCATATTTTCCGGATGCTTCATACAGTGGCTTTACAACATCAAAGGAAACTGTCGTTTCAACAATCGGAGCCAAAGTTTCACCCAAAGTGATCGTTCTCCAAGGCGTTTCTCCCGGCAGGGCAAGTCCGGGTGCAGTTGTACCATTTCCATTCATTTCACCCTCCTGAGGAAAACCGATTGTATACAAGCCATTTTCATGTCCCAGTAAGCGACTTCCACAATATTTGCTATCTACACCTGTTTCTGAAATAAGTATCCATCCCTTATCACCATTACGGAACAGACAAGGGAAAGTATAACCTTCACCCCATCCATTTTTGCCCATGGTATCATCTGCTTTATACGGTGTCTCATAACTGGGAGAAGTACGGGCAAATCCTCCCATAGGTTTGCTTTGCGGACACAAAAAAGTCGTACTCCCATCAGGAAGCACAAAACTTGTCGCCTCCTCTTTCACAATGCAGGATAAAGTATTCTTTTGAGGATACATTTTATACTTGAAAGCAACATCCCGGTCGCTTACACGAAATATAACATCGTAAATCATCTTACCTTGCTGACTAAACCGGTATACACCCTCTGTGGCTACATAGTGCACATTACTCTGCTTTATATTGGGCAATGTATAGGTCTCGTCAATTCTATTTGACTGAACATCGTGTTCCAAAGACATTTCCCGGGAAAAATCACCTATATTCGTAATAAGCCCCAAAGAAGAAGAATTGATAAAAGGAGTATCCTTATAATTGATGCGATAGGAAGGTTGTCCATTCTTATCAGAGATGGTTACTACTATTTTCCCATCCGGACTTGCTATCTGTTTTTCCTCCGCTTTTATTGTGGAGCAAATCAATAATGCCGTTATAACTAAAAAATATTTCATGAATATCAAGATATTATTTATTAATAGTCACCCTATCATTAGCCCTCTCGTAGTCAAAGTAATCAACGTCGACATAACCTCCCAACGATTTTGTTGCATAGTTAAAGATGGCAAACTTACTTCCCATAAACAGTTTTGTATAATCAAAACGCATTTTGAAATCCGTTCCGATCTTCTTCCATTCCTTATTGTCCAGGCTGTAATAGAAAGTAGCAATATCCCGCTTCGGAGTAAAATCACCTTCTATACGCAAATAAATGATATTCTGATTAAGTTCTACCTGTTCCTTTTCCTCTATATCCACACTTGCGATAGCTTTATTTGGAGTATTATCAAAGTTGACTACATTGGTAGACATTACAAGTCGTTTTGCATCTCCCTCCTTCACCACAGACAAAAGCCCGGAATGTCCATTGAATGCACTAAAACCTGCCACATCACCATCCTTCATATTCGAAATATCAAGCGAGACAGTAGCCTTACATTTCGGTCCCTCCATACGCTGCGTAATTGTATTCGGAGCAAGATACAGATTATCAACCACCCGGCTGGTTTCTAAACGTAAATATCCCGGCCGTTCTGTGAGCGACCACTTATCATCCACCGGGTTGTGATTCCATTGCCAATAGAGTGAAAGTTTCTCTCCGTTGAAATCATCACTTCCAAGTATTCCTTTGGTATTTTCAGTCGGATATATCTCTTTTTCCATCGTCAAGGGCACATGTCCATTTTCATCTCCCAGCATCGGCCATCCGTCTACCCAACGGCAGGGCATAAGAGTAGGTACACGGCCTATTCCTCCGCGGTCTTGAAAAATAACCCCATACCAGTCTCCTTCTTCCGAGTCAATAATACAACCTTGACCTACTCCTCCATAACCATCAAAATCATGCTCCAGGATAACCTTCTTCTCATAAGGCCCTGTTATCTTGTCTGCACGATAACATACTTCCCTGCGTACCCGACCGGGGATACTCCAATCCATGGAAATCATCAACAAATAATACTTTCCGTTATGTTTCACAACCTGGCTTCCTTCCAGCAAGCCCTGTTCATCAGCATCCCGTTCAAAAATCTTCATACTGACTCCATCGGGTTTCACATCCGACAAGTCACTCTTCAACTCCTTCAGCTCACCGGTTCCATAGAATACATATACTCGGCCGTCATCATCAAAAAACAAAGAGGCATCATGAAAATGCTGTGTTCTTGATAATAGTTCCCACTTCCCTGCCGGATCTTCCGCCGTGAATATATACGACCGATAGGGTACATCGTTTGGCGAGAACAATACATAGAATTTCCCATTATGATAACGTATGGAAGATGCCCATTGTCCGCGTCCATAAACAGTTCCACCAATCAAGTCATACTTTGAGTTATCAGTCAGCTTATCGAAGACATAGCTCACTGTTTCCCAATTCACCAAGTCTTTTGATCTCATAACAGGTCCACCGGGCATTAAATGCATAGTGGTACTTATCATATAATAGTACTCTCCTGCACGCGTAACAGACATATCCGGTACATCAGCATAAATTACAGGATTACGATACGTCCCCTTCACCGACGTTTCCGAACCGGAACACCCCATCAGTAATGAAGCAACAGTCAGCCATGTTAACATCATCTTTTTCATGATACTCTTAGTCTTTAAAATCTATATTTCCAAATAACACTAGAATTTCACACTAACTCTTTTCCCTTTGTAGTCAACAACTTTCCGAGTTCCGTCTTGAAGTACGATTGTGAACTTTCTATTATTTAACATTCCCTTGTATGCACCTTTTCGAGCTCCTATGATCAACTGGCGTGATGCATCATTCCATACGACAGGAATCTCTGTATATGCTCCCTGCTCATAATTATAATTATCAAATTCATCCTCATACAGAACAAAAGAACCATTGGCACCGGCATATACTCTCAATTCAAGATTATCCCACGGTTTCTCCGTTGCATACTGCACTTTAGGCCCCATTGGAATAATACTACCAGCTTTGACATACAAAGGAATGACATCAATAGTCGTTTCCTTTTCTATTTCTTGTCCACCGTCATACTTCTCATTCGTCCAGAAATCATACCAGGTAGTACCCGCCGGTAAATATACCTTTGCAGACTTAGCCTGCATAAAGTCTACCGGAGCTTTATTCTCAAACTTCTGAACGTTATTCTTATCCCAACCATCATTTTCTTTTAGTTTTACCAGCTTCTCCTGAGTATATTGCGCATTAACTATCGGTGCTACCAAAATGGATTTACCGAACATATACTGGTCTTTTATATCCCATACTTTCTTGTCAGCAGCAAAGTCCATCACCAACGCACGCATAAAGCTCGACTGTCGCTCGGTCACTTCCCATGAAGTGGAATAGATGTAGGGCAACAATGCATAGCGCAGATGAATCATTTTTTCAATAGCATCATATATTGATTCGCCTTTTTTCCCGAATTGATAAATCTCCCTCGGTGTATCAGCCCCATGTGAACGCATCATCGGCGTAAACGTACCGAATTGCAGCCAACGCACATACAGTTCCTGATACATCGGATTCTTGGGGGCACTTCCGTCATTCCAACTCTTATTATAGTTTCCGGCAAAGAAGCCACCAATATCTGAATTGAAGTTAGGATTTCCGGTAAGAGTAAAATTCAAGCCTGCCGGAATCTGATTGCGCAGTGATTCCCAAGAAGAACCGATATCTCCCGACCATACATTGGCTCCGTAACGTTGCTGTCCGGCAAAAACAGAACGTGTAAGAATAAAGACGCGTTTATCTGAAGTTACGGCACGCTGATTATCATAAACGCCACCCACCGTCAACAACGGATAAGCATTACGCACCTTGCGGAATGACCCCAAATAGGTCTTCGTATCAAAATCCTCCGGCTTCCAATCGAAATGGTCAGGTTCCGTAGAATCCATCCACCAGCCGTCCATACCCAACTTGAAGATACCTTCATTCAGATATTTCCAATAGATATCACGGGCTTTCGGATTATAGGCATCGTATACGCGTACTCCGGAAGGATATTCCATATTGGGCGGCCAAGTATCGAGTCCCGACTGGGGCCATGTAGAAAAGTTAAACAGCATACCATTCTTGTCCAATTCCCTGTAAGGCTTGGTCATGGGTCCAAACGAAGACCAGATAGAAATCAGCATATGCGCATTCATTCCATGCACATCATCAATCATCTTTTTAGGATCGCTGAACGAAGGGTTCTTAAAGTCCATAGCATTCCACAAATAGTTGTGTCCCCAGTATTGCCAATCCTGAATGATTCCATCAAGAGGCACACCTAATTCACGGTATTTCCGTACCACTCCCACCGTCTCTTCTTGGCTCTTATAACGTTCCTTACTTTGGAAATAACCGTAAGTCCAGAGGGGGAACATGGGAACCTGTCCGGTCAGTGCACGCATTTGCGCAACTACACCATCGGCATCTCCACCGTACATGAAATAATAGTCGATGCAATCTCCCACTTCAGACTGGAAAGAGGTTCCTTCCGGTTTATCGGCAAAATTGGTTGGTGAATAGTTATCCCAGAAAAGACCGTATCCTTTCACGGACTGCACAAATGGAACCACGTCTTCCACATTGCCCTGTACAAGACGTTTAGTCTGATTACGTTGCGACATCTTTCCATTCTGGAGAATGCCCAACCCATAAAGAGGCTCATCCTTATCTAAAAGAAACGTTTGCTTAACAGTGAACGTTTTTGTGCCTGCATCATTAAAATCGGTAAACTCCGGCTTTCCATTTTCACTGAGCAACGGCTCTCCTTTCGCATTAAAGAAAGACACAACACCAGATTCCAAATTAAGAGCAACCCCCATTTCACTACTTTTCAGGCTTACAATATTGCCTTCCTGAGTAACGGCAGTCTTCACCTTCTGAGGAGTTTCTATTACAGAAAGACTCTCCTTTGTATACTTCCACCCATTAGGAGATTTTAGTATTCTTACAATTGACGGAGTATAGAATTGTAATTCTACATCTACAGAATTAATGGTCGCCTTAATTCCCTCAGGAACTTGCTGATAATCTTGCCCTGTAAGCGGGATACAACAACACAGCGCCATTAATATAAATACACTTTTAATTGGTTTCATGGTACTTATTACATTTAATGATTAAAACTCGCATTCCATAACTTTGCACGATACAAAAATAGCTGCATATCTTTTACACCTTTTTCAATATTAGATATTTGACTTTCAATATTAGATAAATAAATGGCTATCAATCAGAATATTCCATCAAATAACCATAATAATAAGCTTGATTGCCATCCATTGTATATTCATCCAATGTTCTTGCTCCCCAAGAATCAGCACCTCCTACGCCATGAATATTCAAATCAATATTCACATTCACATAATCGCGTACGGGTAGTTCATAAGCATGCCTGTTCTTTTCCAAATCTTCCTCACCATACGGCCACACACGAAAGCAGAGCGGTTGCAAACCTGTCACTTTTATCGTTCGACCCTCCTTATCATTCAGTGAAAACCAACGGACATCACATCTGTTTGCATTATCCTGTGGAAAAGCATAATCCGTGACAAAACTATTGAGATCCGTTGCATAACAACCGACTAAAGTAGCCGTTTTCCTATCCGGATAGTTCTCAAATTCACCACGACCATACCATTTGACATAATCCATGAAAGAAGATAAACGCATCCTCATTCCAAACTTAGGCATTAATGGAATCTTTTCTTTTTCCGGTTTATAGAAAGCTTCAACTTGTATTTTTCCGCTCCCATTTACAGTATAGCGCAATTGATAAGCAGCACCTACCACAGGCAACGACATACTAACCTCCACTACAGCCAGCCCATTCTTCACAGAATAATCCACACCTTCGACTACACGTTCACCAGCAGCGTTTCTCCATATTCCTAAACGGTTATTATAACCATTATTCATCTGATTACTGTTCGCCGGTTTCCAGAAATAAGGTTCCAAAGGGGCATATAGAATTTCCGTTCCACCATTTTTCCAACTTGTCAAAGCACCGGATTTCACATCTACAATGAAACAATTCAATCCAGCCATTATCTCAATAGCAACCGGTGACGCATTCACTTCAACACTTCCCCCTTCCGAAGCAATAGACTCCGGTTTGGCCATATTCACCAAAAATTGCTCCTTACTAATAACAAAGCCTTTTTCAGCCCAGCATGTACTCTGTTTCAGCTTGGCAAATACATTCAGGAAAAGCTCACCCGATCCCGTGAAAGCGGGAATATCCAAATGATCTCCAGCTACAAGCGGTACTTCTCCCGACTTTACAAGTTCACCATTCTGCAACCATTCATACTCATAATCGAACTCATCCAAAGCCGTAAATTCATACTTATTGGTGAGACGTACCTTATTCGGCCCTTCAAGTGAAAAACCAATATTCTGATACACTTTCTGAACCTGATAATAGTGTGGGTGAGGAACACGGTCAGCCCCAATTAAACCATTAAAACAGAAATCCCCATTATTAGGAAAATCACCGAAATCTCCTCCATAAGCCCAGAATTCACCTTCCTTCAATAGCAAAGAACCTGAATTCTCCACTCCTTTCTTATATCCCGGATTTATCTTCTTTGCAATTCCCTGATCGACCCAATCCCAAATAGCCGCACCTGAAACGTGGTCATTAACCTCAATGACATCCCAATACTCCTGCAAATTGCCTACTGAATTTCCCATGGCATGAGCATACTCACGCATAAAGATAGGTTTATCACGTTTTTCCCGGGCATATTCCTTAAACTTTCCGGGAGTATAATAAGAAGGATCATTAAAAGCCGATACAGAAAGATCGGTATCGCTAAAAATAATACGTGAAGCATCTATGGCCTGTATTGTATCTGCCATAGCCTGCATATTGCGTCCGGCACCTCCTTCATTACCCAAAGACCAAAAGACCACACAAGGGTGATTCTTATCTCGTTGTACCAATGCAAGTGCCCTGTCTACATGCGCTAACGTCCATTCCGGGTTATCACCAAGTATTTTATTACCTAAACCATAATCATGACTTTCCTGATTAGCCTCATCCATCACATAGAAACCATATCTGTCACACAATTCATAAAACAACGGGGAATTAGGATAGTGTGCAGTACGGATCATATTAATATTGGCTTGTTTCATCAGTCTCAAATCCTTTTCCATAGTCTCCCTGTCCACAAGTCGGCCGGTGCGTGGATGATGTTCATGGCGATTCACTCCCTTCAATTTAACAGGCTGTCCATTAAACTTAAATACATTTCCATCAATCTCGCATTTCCATATTCCTATATGTGATTGAAACTCCTCAACCACCTTCTTACCATCGTAAAGCCTAATTTCAACATCATACAAGTTTGGCTTTTCCGCCGACCATAGCTTCGGATTTTCCACAACAGATGACAAAGTATAGCAGCCTGCGGATGTTGCCGGCAAATTCTTTACAGGAGTGATTAACCGTTTCACAAATCTCTCCTCATTCCGATTCTTCCCTTTTAATAGAACCTCAAGACTCAGTTTTCCCGATTTACTGTCCGACAAGTTTCTTAACCAGACTTTTGCCTTAAAACCGGCAGACGAAAAATCATCTGCCAGATCGGTAGTCAGCGAATAGTCTTTTATATGGATTTTAGGGCGTACCCATAACTCTACCGGGCGATAAATCCCACTAAAACGCCACATATCCTGATCTTCCAGATAGCTGCCATCCGACCAACGGTATACCTCTACCGCCAGACGGTTTTGCCCCTCATTTACATATCCGGTAATATCAAACTCCGCCGGAGCCATGGAATTCTGGCTATATCCTACTTTTTTCCCGTTAATCCATACATACATAGCCGACTTAACTCCTTCGAAGTGCAGATACAATTGCTTATCTTTCATATCCTCCGAAACATCAAAAGTTGTCACATAAGACCCCACCGGATTGCGATTCTCATAACTAAAAAAATGCTTGGGAGGTTCTCCTGTCACTTTTGGTTGGTCTTTCTTAAAAGGATATGTCCAATTGGTATAAATAGGTTTTCCATAGCCTTGTAACTGCCATGTCCCCGGTACAGAAATGTTATCCCAGCCACTCACATCAAAATTATTTTTATAAAAGTCCGACGGCCTACTTTGCGGATCGGGAGACCAGTAAAACTTCCACCTCCCGTTCAAAGACACAATCTCTTCACACGAGGATTTCCCGGACGGCAACGTCAATGTACTGTGATACTCCTCTTTATTGATACCTACTACGCGAGGATTTTCCCAATCAGGCACTTGCTGTGCACGCATCTGAAAGGTAAAACAAACAGTTAACAGAAATATATAAATTCTCATACTCATCATTTTATAACAGCTACAAATCCTCCACGCGGCAAACATTTTATTTCCAAAGTCATTTCGTCTTCTGACAAAGGAAGATTTTCTTCAATAGCAAAGCTTCTGTCATCTGTACCATCCTCAAATAAAGTTATCTTCTTACCGGCAACGGAAAGGTCTTTCAGCGAAAAACAAAGGGTTCTCGGTTCATTGGTTCCATTAATCCCTGCAATATACCATACATCCCCTTTGCGCCGTGCCATAACAACCTCCATACCCGGATAGCCGGTCAAAAGCTTCGTATCATCCCAGGCTGCCGGCAAATCCGATAATAACTTCTTTACAGGTTCCGGCATATCATAGTAAACCGAAGGCCTGTCTGGCATATGCTGCAAGGCCGACTCAAAAATTACCGGTAATGCCAATTCATGACCGTAAGAGGTGATATGCGGATGCTGAGAATCAGAGAAAGTGCCCGGAGTATAATCCATTGGACCTACGACATTTCTCGTAAAAGGTAAGGTAGCATTGTGTTCCGCAGCCCGATTCGTCAAAACCGGAGTGTTATTGTACCATTCCGCCCCATATACTCCCTCCACCGACATCATGTGAGGATACGTACGTTGCCATCCGCGAGGAATAGTGGCACCATGAAAGTTAAGCATCAATTTATACTTCACGGCATCTTCAAGCAGATCTATATAATAATTCATTGTAGAAACACTATCACCCGAGAAGAAGTCAACTTTAATGCCGGCAACTCCCATATCGCTTAACCATTTATATTCCTTTTCCCTGTCTGCCTTTTTATTCAGACGAAAGAGAGGACCGGGACCTATCCAATTCGTGCTCGAATTATACCAGACCAAAGGTTTAACACCTTGACTCAAAGCATATTTCACGGCATCTTGGATATTTCCCCCATTTCTCATTACATCCCATTCCCAATCGATCAGATCATAAGGCCACTTCATCTTGACTGCCAGGTCAATGTATTCCTTCACGATTTGATAATCTTGAGAACCATGGTTGTATGCCCAATAAATCCATGACACCATTCCGGGTTTTATCCATTCCGTATCCTCCACCTTAGAAGGGTCAGACACATCCGTCACCAGTGTAGACTCAGTAATATCAGCTAAAGAACCAGCAATAAGCAATCGCCATGGAGACTCCCACACACCGCTAAAAGCAAGTTTTTTATCCCCCAATCGCACCTGATAATTATCGCGATTATCCCCATTATACAGAAAAGAGCCACAATGCCCCCGTCTGATATTAGCCTCCGTAATCAGCACAAACACAGAATCCCGTGGCTCTATAAGCGCCGGATATCCCCAAAGGTCAACCTCTGGGCGATTGGCAAGCTTACCATCAGTAGACAGCGGGAAAAACTTTTCATAACCCGGATCATATTGTTGTATCCATCTTTTACTCCCTTGTGGCAAGGCGTACGCCGTATATTCATTAATGATATGTTCTTCATCCGAAATAGCCTTAAGCCCATACTTAAATGCAATCCCATCGTTATACACCCTAAACGTTACCTCCAAAGTTTGCCCTTTATCGTTTTCCAGAGAATAAACCCGTTCGGAAGCCTCATTCACACAATGGCTCCGTTTTCCCGTAATCATCCTATAATCATCAATCACGGATTTCGGTTCCGAAACTGATTTCAGTCTTAAGTTACCGGCAAACTTTTGCGCATCTGTTTCCAATCCCAGTTCGGAACGAAAAAGAATACTATCTCCCTTGTAATGCACAACGAAAGCGGCTTTTCCATAATCGCCATCCTTTGTTGTCACTACACCAACCTTTAAGGTTCCGTCAGGAGAAATAATATCAAATGTTGCCGAGTGACACGAACTGATTATAACAGCTATTACAATCCCCCATGTTTTTCTAAGTAAGTTCATAAACATACATATTTAGTTAGTACAACGACCCTTATTTTGTTAACCCAACAAAAGTAGGGAAATACCTCTGTACATATTTGCAATTTTAGATAATCCATTTGTGATTTTAGATAATATCGTCCTTCTATCCCACTGTAAAGCAAGAAAAGCCCGAAGCATATTTCTATCGCTTCGAGCTTTTCAATCATTTGTTATTCCTTTCCCAAAAACTATTTACCATTAAATTCCTATCAAAATAAATGCAAAATTTAACCTCTAACTTTATCTAACTTAATTTTTTCCTACCACTAATTCACTGCATTTTGAAATACAGCGATATTATATCCTCTGATGTCATGCGACCATTTATTTATCCATTACCATTGATTCGGGAACCAACAATCGTACTGCAAAAATTCCTCCTGCTGTAGTATCCGGCTTACTCTGGAACCTAACCGTAATTTTATCTTTCGATTTCAGCAAAGTGGCCGGAATATTATATTCCACATTACAGAACAAGTCTTTCTTCCATTTCCCGACAATATTTTCCGTAACGATAGTTTGACCGTCAACCAGAATATCAAAGCTCCTGCTACCAGACTCAGCTCCCCAATAACGGACCATCAATGAGAGATTCTCATTCCCTTTCGTGGTCAGTGTATATTCGAAATATCCCCCATTACGGGCATCACGCCAAGCCTCACCGGCATGTACTCCACGATGTGAATCCTGAGTTTTCATTGCATGATCCGACTCAGGTTGTTGCTCACCCGATGATACCATATCCACAGTACGCTTGTCGAGTATCATTCTCCCACGTTCTTCAGCTTCCACAGCTTGTTTATATTCCCTGAATGCGGGCTCGGACATTGATAACCAATACATCATATAGCGGCTATCATGAATTCCATAGAATGGTTCAAGTATCAGATTCTTATATTTTTCCTGAGTAAACAAACCGGGAACAGTAAAACTAAAAGATTTTCCTTCGACAGGCCTCATATTATTCAATTTATTCAGAATATCACTTCTTTCCCCTATAATATAAGGTGCGTCAAAAAGTGAAACCAGCGATCCGTGCGCAATATGCTCCCAACGCCCGTCTCCGGCAATTAATCCGGGCATATTTTCCGTTCCCGTCCTCGCACCTAACAAAATAGGGCCACGCATGATCGAGATAGCGTTAGGTACATTGGGCAGTTCTTCAATTTTCACGGTCATCGGAGTCTTTACTTCTACCACATCTCCTTTTGACCATTGGCGATCAATGGCTATATAAGAGCCTGGCTGCGCACTTTTTGCATAATCAACCCCGTTGCAGACCACCTGCATTTTTCCCTGCTCCACCCACGATGGATAACGTATCAGCAGTTTAAACTGTGTTGCTTTGGAAGGATTAACAGTCAGCGTAGTCCCCTCTTCATTCGGAAAGTCCGTTTCTTGTACAATCTTAATCTTCTTCTCTTTCCAGTTCAATTCAGAAGGTATAAAAAGATTCACATACAGAGCATTATCCGCCATATCATGGGTATAAATAAACTGCCCGTATTTACCATGATTCTCCATACCGGTACCCACACAACACCACATTGCTTTTCCCGGTGCCGAATAAACACGATAATGCGAGGGGCAAGCAGGTGTGAAATATACATATCCCCCATGTTCAGGATGCTGAGTAGAAAGGATATGATTATACATAGCACGTTCATAAAAATCGGCATATTCCACTTTGGGATGCATACGGAACAGACCTTCGGTAAGTTTCAGCATATTGTTAGTATTACACGACTCCGGTCCCTGACGTTCGTGCATATAATCGGAACATTTTCCTGCTTCGGGAAAATGCTCACCCCGACTGTTTCCGCCTAATGACAAAGAGCGATGAGAAACTACAGTCTCCCAGAAAAATTCAGCAGCAGTCATAAAATCATTGTAATCCGGAGCGATTTTCGAATTAAGTTCAGCCACACGCTGATATCCCACGGCTTTAGGCACTTGCGTATTGGCATGCTTGTTATCCAGATTATCAATGCGCCTTGCCATACTGTCGAAAATCTGCTTATGTGAGAAGCGTTTCGCCGTATCGAGGTATTTGGGATTGCCGGTCATTTGCCAGGCATCCGCATATACTTCATTCATACCGCCGAATTCATTATCCAGCATACGCTCCATTTGCCGGTCGTCTAAATTAGAAATAACGTCGACGCCCCAGTCACAAAACTTCAGGAAGATCTTTTTCGCTTTTTCATTTTTACCGTAAAGCCAGGCATCCCGCAGTCCGGCATAGGTTTTATGCATATTATACCAGGCAACCCAATAGTTCCATACAATGCCTACATTCCCTTTTCTTATTTCTTCTGCAAACTTTTTACTGTTTGGAAAACCGCAAATAGAGCCGTCACCATTAGCCTGCTGTACACGTGCAAATTCAGAAACCATATAATCCATGCGTTTTTTGCATTCCAGATTACCTGTAGCGGCATAATGAATGGCTAAAGCAGTCAGATAGTGCCCACCGATATGCCCGTCAAGACCGTCTTTTTCCCAATTACCATACGTTTCCGCTTTCTTAGGTAATCCTGCTTCACGCAGGAAAGGAGCCAGCAAACGATCGGTATCATACTGAAGCAGAACCTTAACGTTCAAATCACAAGCATGCTTAAAAGGACCTGCGGTTATTCTCACATCTCCCAGAGGGAAAGTGTTCGGATAAAGCGCGTCCTGCGCAGTAAGGCTTGTAAAACTAATCGTTATCAGTAACAATAGAATCCATTTTTTCTTCATTTCCTAATCCTTGATTTATTTCCACTTATAATCATACTTTCATATGATCTGACACAATGCAAAAATAGGCCTATTATGTTATAGTCATTGTCAATTTCAGACATTTGATTTTAGATTTCAGATAAAACTTCTTTCGTAGCCTCACCGCAACTCTACCGTACTTACTCCGTACATTTTTCAAAAGATGTAACATCATGAAAGAAACGTGTAACATCATTATTGGGCTGAGAAAACAGAATGCCGTATGTTTGCGACATAAAATTCAGAACCATGAGAAACATTGCAATCATCTTAGTATGCGCATTGGCGTATTGCTTCGGGGTACAGGCACAAAGTAGTATCCCCCACTCCCAGGCTGGTTTCGACGTAGAAAAAACAGGAATAGCCCAAGGGAAAATAGAAACGGTGACTTATAACTCTAAAACCGTCGGTACGAAGCGGAAAGCATTGGTTTATACCCCTCCCGGCTTCAGCAAAAGCAAGAAATACCCCGTACTTTATCTTCTGCATGGTATCGGTGGCGATGAACAGGAGTGGTTCAATAATGGCAAACCGCAAGTCATTCTCGATAACCTGTATGCCGAAGGCAAACTAACGCCGATGATCGTAGTACTCCCCAACGGAAGGGCCATAAAAGATGACCGCGCTACGGGCAATATCATGGCTCCGGATAAAGTAGAAGGCTTCGCCATTTTTGAAAAAGATCTGTTGAACGACCTGATTCCCTTTATTGAAAAGACATATCCTGTAATCAAGAATCGAGAGAGCAGAGCCATCGCAGGCCTGTCAATGGGTGGCGGGCAATCTCTAAACTTTGGTCTGGGAAATCTGGATAAATTCGCCTGGGTAGGAGGATTCTCATCCGCTCCCAACACCAAAGCACCCGAAGTGCTTGTCCCGAATCCGGAAACTACCAAACAGCAACTGAAACTGTTGTGGATATCCTGCGGAGATAATGACAACCTAATGTCCTTCAGCGAGCGTACTCACCTCTACCTGCAACAGCATCGGATTCCCCACATCTTCTATGTGGAGCCCGGAGGCCACGACTTCAATGTATGGAAAAACGACCTCTACCTGTTCTCTCAATTGCTATTCAAGCCTGTAGATACATCAAGCTTCGATAAATACGGCCTTCACGGGACACGCGCGGAATCCAACGTACGGAATTCCAAATATCCGCAACTGACAGCAGACCACCGCGCTATTTTTCGCATAAAAGCCCCGGATGCACAGAAAGTACAGATAGACCTAGGACGGAAATATGATATGGTCAGACAGGAAGGGGGCATCTGGGAAACGGTAACCGATTCTTTGGGTGAAGGTTTCCATTACTATTCACTATTGATTGACGGAGTGGCGGTAGCCGATCCCGGAAGTGAAACTTTCTATGGCATGGGACGCATGGCAAGCGGCATTGAAGTTCCTTTCAAAGGTGGAGAATATTATGCACTGAAGGATGTGCCGCACGGTGATATCCGCATGAAACGTTACTACTCGGAAGTAAGCCGTTCGTGGAGACGCTTCTTTGTATATACGCCTGCCGGATATGACACCCACACGACTGAAAAATATCCTGTTTTATATCTGCTGCATGGTGGTGGAGAAGATGAACGCGGCTGGGCTACGCAAGGTAAAACGGACCTGATAATGGACAACCTGATCGCTGAGGGAAAGGCTAAACCGATGTTGATAATAATGCTAGACGGCAATATGGCTTCTGCCGGATTCAATGCCGGTGCCTTGAAAGCATTCGAAGCCGAGCTGATGCAGGCTGTCATTCCATTTGTAGAAAAGAACTATCGCGTCAGAAAAGAACCGGACAGCCGCGCACTTGCAGGCCTCTCTATGGGAGGCATACAGACACTTTATGCCGGCCTATACCATACAGATATGTTCGCTCATCTCGGTGTATTCAGTTCCGGATGGCTACCTTTCTACCAGAAAATCGCAGATGACCAATACGAGTTTATCAGCAAGAATAAAGCAGCGATAGACTCTCAACTCAGATTACTCTGGATTGCCATGGGAGGTAAAGAAGATATAGCCTATCAGAACTGTCAGAATATGCTTAAAGAGTTTGATACGCTAAAACTGAAGTATACATATTCCGAATACCCGGGTGGACACACCTGGCCGGTATGGAGGAATAATCTGTATCATTTTGCACAATTGTTATTCAACAAATGACAAAAGACACATTAGAAAACAATCTATCTTCTTACTCAATACTTACAAGGATTATCACAAATATATCTGATTTTGAAATTCAAATATCTAATATCAAAAGCCACTCATCCTTCGATAGCTTACTTTTGTCGCATGGTGTCTTATTGAACAAATAATAACATAAATATTTACGTATAAAAAAGATTAGATTGGTTATGAAAAGAATTCAAGTCGTTTTATTATTGTTTGCTATTGTCCCTATGTTTGCAATAACAAAAGCAATAGCCGGTAATAATAATCAGCCCAAAACGTCCAAGTTTGTTTATCATGGAGCCGGTAATCCGTATCTACCGTTATGGGAACATTTGCCGGACGGAGAACCCCGTGTTTTTGAAGATCCCGACAATCCGGGAAAATTTCGCGCTTACATCATCGGTTCGCACGATGTCCGCTTCGGCAGTTATTGCGGGCCGGACATCAGAATGTGGTCGGCACCCGTAGAAGATTTATCAAGTTGGCGTGACGAAGGGCCTATCTTTACCTATCAGGTAGAAGGACAATGGGATGTGATGTACGCTCCCGACCTTGTTGAAGTGAAAAGGAAGGACGGCACAAAAGAATATTATCTGTACCCGCATAGCCGCGGTAGAGACAGAGAAGCGATGGTTGCCAAAGGAAGCCGCCCCGACGGACCCTTTACCCCCATCAACCTGACTGCTGATGGTACAAAAACTCTGCCCGGAAGTATTCTGGGATTCGACCCATCAGTATATATCGAATATATTACGGATCCGAACGATCCGGATTATGAAATCGGATTCAGAGCCTATGGATACTGGGGATTCCAACGTTCATTAGCCGCTCAACTGGACCAAAACACCATGTATTCCGTACGCCCGGGAACAGAGGTTATTCCTTATTTCATGCCGGCAGGCGTTCGCAGAGGTAACAATCGCGGTCCGAAGAATATTTCATATCCGCATATCTTTCCCGGAGAGGACCTCGAAGCATTCAACTTCTTTGAAGCTTCATCCATACGTAAGATCGGAAACAAATACGTGACCATCTATAGCGGACATTCAGGTCCCGACTATGGATTGGGCAGTTCCAACTCCACTTTGCGTTACGCTTATGGTGATTCTCCACTGGGTCCATGGAAAAGCGGCGGCGTTCTGGTCGATTCGCGTGCCCCGGTGTTAAATCAGGATGGTTCACACCTGCAAACAACTAATGCAGGACACAATACACACGGAAGTATAGAACTCATTAACGGACAATGGTATGTATTCTATCACCGTCCGCCACGGGGATTCGGCAACGCACGCCAGTCAATGGTAGCCCCAATCCATGTAGAATGGGATAAGAAACCGGTGTCGGAAGGCGGTAAAGTTTCCATCAGAGCCTACGATCCGTATGCAAAAAATAAAATCTGGACAGCCAAAGACAGCCAAGGAAATGAATACAAAGGAGCAGAAGTAACCTCGGAAGGATTCCATATATTCGGCCTTGATCCCTATCAGTATTATTCCGCGGGATTTGCATGTTATCTCTCCGACGGACGTATCCAGCAGGATTCATGGGACATCTGGGATAATCATGCCCCCATCACAAACGTGAAAAACGGCAATATAATAGGATATAAATACTTCGGCTTCGGCGGATTGAATAAAGACAAACTGGGTTTGAAAGCTTTCGAAGGAACCAAAAAGGGAAACCAAACAGCCTTCAACCTCTTCCTTACACCCAAAACATCAAAAACGTTTAAAGTGAACGTTTGGTTAGATGGTCCGTGGGATAACGAAACCTGGAAAGGGACGAAGATAGGCGAAATTGTTGTTCCCGCCAACTCGGCGCAGAAAACGGAACAGTTTACAATTGATGTATCGAAGTTTGTTGACCACCTGGACAAGAAACATGCAATCTATCTCGTTGCTGAAAGCGAAGAAACGGGCAATCTTTTCGATTTAGCCGGCTTGGGATTCAGCTCAAACAAGAAGAAGATCACTCGCCCTATTGTCCCCAAAGTAAATATAGAGGTCAATGGAAAAGCAATCGAAGTACCGGCAACTCCTGTACGCTCTACTGAAAGCAATGGTATTACCGGCTATGACATCTATGAAGCTGTTTACAAACTTCCGGCCGGAACTACCGGAACCCCTACTGTATCGGCATCAGCGACTGATAAGAATGTGAAAGTAGAGATTATCCAGGCAACATCGGTTTCCGGAACTGCTATTGTGAAATTCGATTATAAAGGGGTAGTTAAAACATATAAGGTTGTGTTTACTCCTCTTGCATAAGAATATCAGAATGTAACCATGAAAAAAACATTTACTATTCTATTATTTATATGTGCAGCCACAGGGATAAATGCACAAGATAAATTGTATTCCAACGAGTTTCCGCTCTCACAAATAACACTCCTCGAAGGGCCGTTGAAACATGCCCGGGACTTGAATATCGAGACATTGCTCAAGTACGACTGTGACCGTTTGATGGCTCCCTATCGAAAAGAGGCAGGGCTGACACCCAAAGCTAAATGTTATCCCAACTGGGACGGATTAGACGGACACGTCGGAGGACATTACCTCACAGCTATGGCCATCAATGCAGCCACCGGCAATGAAGAATGTCGCAAGCGTATGGAGTACATTATCAGTGAAATTGCCGAATGTGCCGAAGCCAATTCCAAGAATCATCCCCAATGGGGTATTGGCTACATGGGCGGAATGCCTAACAGCCAGAATATTTGGAATGGCTTTAAAGACGGAGACTTCCGCGTATACAGTGGCTCATGGGCACCGTTCTACAATTTGCATAAGATGTATGCCGGCTTACGCGACGCATGGCTATATTGCGGCAATGAACAGGCAAAGAGTCTTTTTCTACAGTTTTGCAATTGGGCAATCCACATCACATCAGGATTGTCGGATGAACAGATGGAACGGATGCTTGGCAACGAGCATGGCGGCATGAACGAAGTACTTGCTGATGCGTATGCCATTACTCATGAGCAAAAGTACCTTGACTGCGCAAAGCGTTTCTCCCACAAACGGTTATTTACTCCTATGTCGCAGCGGCAAGACTGCCTCGACAATATGCACGCCAATACGCAAGTACCCAAAGTTATCGGCTTTGAGCGTATATCAGAGCTGTCGGGAAATGAGGATTATCATGTGGCAAGTTCATTCTTCTGGGATATCGTAACCGGCGAGCGCAGCCTTGCATTTGGCGGAAACAGCCGTCGTGAGCATTTCCCTGCTAAGGATGCTTGTATGGACTTCATCAACGACATTGACGGTCCTGAGAGCTGTAACACCAACAATATGTTGAAACTTACAGAAGACCTCCACCGTCGTAATCCGGAAGCGCGGTATGCCGACTACTACGAGCTTGCCACATTCAACCACATACTCTCCACCCAGCACCCGGAACATGGAGGCTACGTCTATTTTACGCCTGCCCGTCCCCGCCACTATCGCAACTACTCCGCTCCTAATGAAGCAATGTGGTGTTGTGTCGGCACCGGTATGGAGAACCATGGCAAGTACGGACAGTTCATCTACACCCATGCAGGTGATGCCCTTTTTGTGAATCTATATGCGGCTTCACAGCTCGACTGGAAGGAACGCGGCATCACGTTACGTCAGGAGACGGCTTTCCCTTATTCTGAAAACAGTACTATTACTATTGCGGAAGGTAAAGGCACATTCAATCTCATGGTGCGCTATCCGGGATGGGTACATCCGGGCGAATTCAAGGTCAGTGTAAACGGAAAGCCTGTCGACATCATTACAGGCCCGTCATCCTACGTCAGCATCAATCGCAAATGGAAAAAAGGCGATGTAGTAAACATCAATTTCCCAATGCACTCATCCCTGCGCTATCTACCCAACGAACCGCAGTACGTTGCTCTCATGCATGGACCTATCCTTCTCGGAATGAAAACCGGTACAGAGTCGATGGCTTCACTTATAGCGGATGATAGCCGCTTCGGGCAGTATGCAGGTGGTCCAAAGCAGCCTATTGATAAAGCTCCAATCCTCATCAACAATGACATTACCAGTATCCCGTCACAGCTCACTCCTGTGTCTGGCAAACCGCTGCACTTCACACTCAGCACCCGCACGGAGAACAAGATTGAAGGAGAGTTGCAACCATTCTTCGAAATTCATGACTCTCGTTACATGATATATTGGCTTGCCCTCACCGAAGGTAGCTACAAGCAGTATATCGATAACATTGCCAAGCAGGAACAGGAGCGTCAGGCACTCGAAGCAAGCACTGTCGACAAAGTGCAGCCAGGCGAACAGCAACCGGAGACCGACCACCAGATGGAGACCGACGAGTCATACACCGGTAACACAAATAATGTCTTCTATCGCGATGCCCGCAACGGACATTATTTTAGCTACCTCATGCAAACCGATGGTCTGACTAACCTCAAGCTGCGACTCAAGTATTGGGGAGTGGGCGAATGGAAAAGCCATGAATTCGATATCTATATTGATGATGTGCTTCTCCGTTCCATCAACAACACCGGCAAATATCGCATATCAGAGTTCAAGGCAGAAACCTATGACATTCCGGCTACTCTTTTGCAGGATAAGAAACAAGTACGCGTCAAGTTTGTGGCAAAACCCAACAAGCAAATAGGTGAAATATATGAAGTAAGATTAATAAAACAGTAGCTGGATAGCTACTGTTTTATTTCTTTTCCAATACGGATACAAGCTCCGCCACCCGGCGCTAACTTTATATTCAGAACTTCATTCCGCGTTACTTTCTTTTTCGAAACCTTAATCGTTTCTCTGTTACTCAAATAATGGGCATTCTCCCCATCTTCTACAATTTCCGCTTCATAGTCTCCTTTACCTAAGAAAGACAGCGGCACACGTAAAGTTCTACTTTCTTCGTTAGTTGCAGCTCCTACCAAGAATGCTCCATCTTCCGCTTGACGCATCATTACGATATATTCCCCTATTTCGCCATCCAAAGTCTTACTTTCCAGCCAAGGCATCTTCTGTGCAGACAAAAAGCGGAGTAAAGCAGGATATTTACGATAATATTCAGGAATATCCGGAATAATCGTTGCGCCGGAGAAAGTGATCAATGTTCGTGCAGCTTCCGATACCACCGTTGAAGGTACCTCCTGATTATTATCCGAACGCGTCGTTTTCCCCTGTCGCAAGTCAAACATACCATTATTCATATCAATCGGGCCGGCTATCATATTCACAAATACCGAAGTAACAAAGGTCTTGGGATAGAAAATCTCATGGCCGTCCAATTGAGCCTTGCAATATTCACGTGTCACAGCATTGGGCCACGTCCGCATCTGCCCATAGGGATGCACCGGATAATCATGAAAATCTACCAATAATTTATACCGTGCACACATTTCAGTTATACTCTTCGTTCTGGTATTCTTCTCTTCGCCATCTCCAGCCATAAAACCATACTTCACCCCGGCAGCTCCCCATGCGCCATATTGCTTCAAGGTTTCCTCCAACGGATAATTACGTCCTCCTACATCATTCAGATACAGCCAAATGCCTACTCCTTTCTGTTTTCCATATTGAATCAACTTTCGTACATCCCTGGCCTTATCTCCCTTTACAGGATCTGAGCCTTGCTCAAACTCAGGTCCATACCAGTTGGCATCAAGAACCAGATAGGCAAAACCCTGTTCGGCGGCAAAATCAACCATTCTTTCCCAAGAAGGATAAGACATTGTATAATGAAATCCTTCCCATTGAGCACCATTGATACGCCAGTCCCACAATGCAACTCCCGGCTTTACCCATGAAAAATCATAATCTCCGGAAGGTTCCGGATTCAATAATTCCAAGAGATGAGAATCTACCAGATCGCCCGGACGATTGCCGCAAAGAACCACACGCCATGCCGATTGATACCCCGCATGAAGCAAATGCGGCTTTACAGACACAGAAAACAAACATTGCCCTTTTTCCGACTTTAGTTTCAAAGGTTCCCCTTCATCCAGACAAGCTTCATGGACAGCCAGATATAAATCATCCGCAGCCTTCACCGTCATCACAGGCAAGCGCTCACCATCAGTTTCCGTCAATCGTTCCGGACCGATATTATGCCTTTCACCATTATAAAACCATGCAGTATAATCGCCTGCAAAATTAAAAGTAGTAAGTTCCAATGCAGAACCTGCATCTTGAGGCGACACATAGCGAAAAGCCACACCTTCATTATAAGCCCGTGCCACTACTTCCAAAGCATCCGATGATTTCGCTTCATTCACAAAAGACAGCTTCATCTCATTGTATTTATCGGGTACCACGGCACGCTTTCCCCACAAAGGCTTCCAAACAGAATTCACTTTGTTACGAGTAACCTTTCCCATTTTCCATCCCCGGAAAGGAAAAGTCAGCCCATCTTCCGTTTTAAACCCCAATGCAGAAGCATCAATCACTTGTTTACGCTTCACGGATAATTGATAAGTCAGCTCACCGGCATCCGTTTGAATAATCGCTAACTGTATCTTTCCGTCAGGCGAATCAACCGTATATTTTCTTTCACCGGCATAACAATAGGTTCCTATCAATAAGAACAACAAACACAATCTTCTCATAATCCGATTTTATCACATCAATAAACTTTATTAAATACCGGCTTCATTATAAAACTGAATTCATAATTACCGTACGGCAAGCGGTATTGCGGATAAGCGATAGCTCCCCAACTATTTTCACAAGCCAGCCCCAATTGAGCCTTGTCTATGCAAAGATTCGTATAATCCACCGGGATTACTTCCGGCGAATGACGCTGATCTTTATTCAATCCGTCGTCCAAAGATTCAATCGTATAATTCAGAGCCGATGCCGAGAACGGTGCTTCCGCAACAAATTGCAACCCGGACCCCGCTTCATTCAGTTGTCTCCACCAACGTATATCAGTCTTAGTACCCGTTTCTTGCGGACGGATATATGGATAGAATTGTTCAGCCACCGTCTGACGATAAATTCCCAAATCCGTTGCATGATTACGGTCCGAATAGTTTTCCACAGGACCTCTGCCATAATAGTTGATTCTATAGAACTCGTCAGGCATCTGCATCTGCATGCCGAAGCGGAACATATCGGGCACTTTCTCTGCTTCACCGGCAACCATTTTCTGGGTAACTTTTATCTCACCTGTATTATTTATCACATAAGTCAGATATAATTTAGCAGATACATCAGGCATTTCATATCCGGCCTCAACTACAATCGTTCCATTTTCCTGCTTATTGGTAAATGAAGTTCTTTTCAGTTTTGGATTCAACCATACTCTGTATTTATGCTGCAACCTGGCACCATAATCGTTGTCAGTAGGCGCACGCCAGAAATTAGGCACGAGTTGTCCGCCATCATTCATTAATTCTTTGCCTGCAACCTTATATCTGCTCAGGAAACCATTGTTCTTCGCAAACTCGATAATGAAATCCTCACCTTCAATGATCAGATAATTGCCATCATTATTATTCACGGAAGGAGCAAGCGATTCTATATTCGCTTTCTTCACATTCACTAATGCCATATCGGGTGCTTTATAGGGAATGACGGACATTTGAGCTTTTGCAACAGTAAATCCGGGAGATAATAAGGTTTCAGCCTTTTTAAGTTTATAAGACACATTCAGTAATAGTTCTTTATCTTTATACGAATTTACATCGGAGATGTCCAGTTTTAGTTTCGCCTTTTGTTGAGGAGCAACATTCAGATTGCTAACAGTGCCGGCTTCTACCAATTCACCATCTGCCAATAACTGCCAATCCAGATAATAAGCGGAAAGATCACGGAAGAAATTCTCATTAAAGATTTCTATTTCTCCATTTTGCAGGTTGACGGGATGTGTCCAAATGGACTGATAAAAGTAACCCACTTCGTACATGTGCGGATTCGGTACCCTGTCAGGGCTTATCAGACCATTATCACAGAAATTATTGTCAGAACCATCGTACTTATTAAAATCTCCGCCATACGCATATATTTCAATACCATCTTTATTTTTCCAACGCACAGACTGGTCAACAAAGTCCCAAATAAACCCACCCTGGAATTTCGGATATTTACGTATCAGGTCCCAATATTCTTTGAATCCACCCATAGAATTACCCATAGCATGCGCATATTCACACTGTATAAGCGGCTTAGTAGCATTACTCTTGGCATAATCCTCACACGCACTGTACCACAAATACATTGGGCAGAAAATATCGGTATAATAATCATGACCGGCCTGTTCATACTGCACGGGGCGTGTCGCATCTTCCGCTTTTATCCAACGGTAGCAAGCCTCAAAGTTAGGGCCGGGACCAGTTTCGTTGCCCAATGACCAAATAATAACCGAAGGATGATTGTAACTGCGCTGCACATTACGCTGGTTACGTTCCAGATGTGCTTTGGCAAAAGAAGCATGTTTAGAAAGCTGATTATTAGTATATAACATTCCGTGCGCCTCTACATTAGCCTCAGCTACGACATACAAACCATACTCATCGCACAATTCATACCAAAGATTATCGTCAGGATAATGACACGTACGCACAGCATTAATATTGAATTGTTTCATAATCCGAATGTCCTGCAACATACGCTCCCGTGAAACAACATATCCATAATCGGGATCCATTTCATGGCGGTTGGCACCTTTAATAAGTACAGGCTGTCCGTTCACAAGCAGCTGAGCATCCTTAATCTCCACTTTACGGAACCCCACTTTTACCGGAATAACTTCTAAAATATCATTGCCATTCTTTAAAGTAGCGGTCAGGCAATAAAGATTGGGCATTTCCGCACTCCATTTAAGAGGATTCTTAACCTCCATAACAGTCGAAAGACTGCCCGAACCATTCAACCGGGTGTTTGCAACCACATTGCCTTTCGCATCCGACAGTTCTAACTCTACGGTACCCCGTCCTTTCACCTGGAGAGCAATGTCCAGTGATCCGTTGGTGTATTGCTGATCCAAATCGGGAGTAACTCTTATGTCCTGTATACAAGTCTTGTTGCGAGTATATAAATAGCAATCACGTCCCACACCCGAAAAGCGGAAGAAATCCTGATCTTCAAGATATGACCCGTCACACCAACGGAACACCTGAAATGCAATCAGATTTTTTCCCGGTTTGAGATAACCCGACAAATCAAACTCCGCTTCCAGTTTGCTGTCTTCACTATACCCAACATACTTACCATTTACCCACAAATAGATATTAGAAGTGACAGAACCAAAATGCACAAAGATTTGCTTATTCTTCCATTCCGCCGGTATGACAATCTCTTTTCGATAGGATCCTACATGATTGTTGGCTACAGGTATTTTCGGAGGATCAGTTCTGAATTGGTTCTTCCATGGGTACCCTACATTGACATAAATAGGATCACCATAACCATTTAACTCCCATACAGCAGGTACTTTCAGTTCATCCCACGCACTATCATTATAACCCAACTGATAAAAATCATCCGGACGCTGGTCAGCATTCCTTACCCAATTAAATTTCCACATCCCATTCAGAGACAGAAAATTATCAGATTCTTCCTTAACACCTGTACGGGCAGCATCGTATGATTCATAAGCAAAATAATTAGCGTGCATCGGAGCACGATTCACAGCATTTACCTCCGGATCTCTCCACTCATTCTTTTGGGATAAAGCAACCGTTTGCAATCCAATAGCCAACGCAAATAGGCTGAATAGTCTCTTCTTCATATCATTATTATTTGAAATTATCCTATAGGATACAAATGTAGAGCTTAACCTGCCCACAGACTTTCAAAATTAAATATATGATTTTTAAAATTAGATATATCTCAGACTCCTTCCTCCTATTTATAGCTTTTAATAATATATCTTCTTGCCTCTCTTATTGGAGAAGGAAAGATAATCTTTTACCTTTACATCATAGTATGACTTTGCAATTCCATCATCATTGGAAGGCAATTTGTCTTTTTCATGCGGCAACTCAAGAATATCAATTACCTCTACACTCTTTTTCAGTTTAGGGAAAAGCAGACTGACATAGATATATTTGGAGTTAAAACCTTCCACAGTCAATAATCGATCTTGGGGAGCTCCTCCGTCATATCCTCTCACATGGTATTCATCACCCGTTTTTCTGTCTATTATCACAAAACCGGGACTGTAATACAACCATTGCCAATCAAAGTAAATAGGTTGAAGAAACGTTACTTTCGTGTCTTTTGCTCTTCTTTCAATGGAATATAATAAAGGTTTTGTTCCTGTTGCTCTGTTATAGGGTCTGTCAGCAACCTCAATGCTATCTTTAGGAAGCGCATAGGCTGCATCATATATTTCCTGATCCCGATTTCTTGTTTGATCCACTACCTCCGTACTCCTGCCAATTTCCGGATGCAATTCCTTTCCCATATCCATCTGTAGCCTATTAACCAACAGCGGCATGGCTTCGCGCATAATCCCCATTGCCGACTCTTTATACCGCTCGCCCAAAGGAGATTCAAATTCAGACACATTCATCTTTGCCACAGACAGAGTATACGATAGAACCTCATCAATAGAAGCCGACGCGCCGGTAACTTCCATCAACTTTTTCAAAGATACTTCGTACTCATTCGTCTTATCAGGCTGCTGCGCAGAAACCGGCAGAATGAAAGTCGACAATATGATTATACACATCACTACTCTAAAAATAGTTTTGTTTCCCATGATATCATTTTTAAATAGTTCATTATATTTATTGCATAGATAGTGTTTTTATATGAGAAAAACTAATTAAAAGCGGAAATCACATACTGTCGAGTTTACATCAATCTTTCCTACATCCTACACCAACTATCATTTTCATTTGATTATCAAACAGATAGGCGGTGTAGGAAGTGGTGTAGGAAGTGGTGTAGGAAGTGGTGTAGGAAAGTGTAGAAAAGTTCCATCCTACACCCAAAAACAGATAAAAAAGATGTTTTTTAAGTTTGTAATACACTAGTTTTCAAAATCTTAATACGTACAATACAAACTTTACCAAAATTCATACATATACCTCCTTTTTAGCCTGAATTATTCATCGAAAGAGTTAAAAGAGATCACTTCGTTAGAAATTAAAGAATTAAACTACATAATCCCATCATCATAGAAAGCTGAATTACAGAGGAGAAACTTGATATGCTACTTCCTTTTTACTATAAAGTATTAAAAATAATGTCATTATGCTATAAGCAAAATCTTGTTTTTCAGTTGTGGGCTGTGTAGCCCGCAATTGCGGGATGAACAGCCCACAATTGGCAAACGTAGAGCCCGCAACTGTAGGACGAAGTTTTGCTACAGGCAAAAGAACAAAAACAATAAAGCAAAGTGTAGTTTTCATACTACCTTCTAGCTATTCTGCTCATTGTTCCTAAGTATTCTGTTGCCTAATATCATAAAAAGGATCAGAAGTTTTTTTGAAAAAATAATGCAAAGATCTCCTCTATTTCTTATTTAAGTTTCACATATAACCTGAAAGGCTCTCATTTTATAGCATAGGGCATCGCCCTACGCTATAGAATAAAAGGCTTACGATTCCAAACGTCGTCGTTATCATCACTCAATAAACATGCCTTCTTCAGGAGGCTCTCATGATTGTGTTCTGCAACAGAAAAGATAAAATATTCACACATCAGATATATTAGGTATTTAATCAGAATTTACCCTAAAAGTGCTATATTTGCCTTCGCATACTGTTTCAAAATCTATCAAAATGAATATTGAAGAATTTAGAGAATATTGCCTGTCATTAAAAGGTGTTCGTGAGAAAATGCCGTTTCTAAATGTTTCTGATAAATACAGTCGTGATGTTTTATGTTTTTATGTAGTGGATAAATGGTTCTGCTTTGTAAATATCGAAGTCTTTGACTTTTGCTGTATCAAATGCAATCCGGAAGAATCAGGAGAATTACAAACCACGTATATAGGAATAAAGCCCGGATGGCACATGAATAAAAAATACTGGATCAGTGTTTACTTTAATCAGGATGTACCTGACGAGAAAATTAAAGAACTCGTAAGCAAGTCTTATGACATTGTTGTCAAAAGCCTGACAAAGAAAGAACGGGAGATGCTACTATCAAGTGGTGAGTAGCATTCCCGGCATTAATATGATATATATGAATTCTACAGAGTTATGAAAGCTTTCTATATAGTCTCCAACAGTATCCACCAATAAGCAATATCAGTAATAATGTAATGCCAAAAGCCCAATAATTAACTACACGGGATTCGGCAACAAGCATATAATCACTGTCCAAAAGACGAAAAGCATCTACTTTCCAAATGAGTGACTCATCTTTTTGCATGGCTGCATTGGTAGAAACCACTCTACCCGGCATGGATAACTCAAACTGCACAGCATAACCAAACAATTCTGCAATCCGCCCTTTTTCCTCAAACAGATCATCCATTGGCTTTTTATTGTCCGCATATAAACTTGAGAAATATTTCGTTTGACTCAATTCATCCAGATAATTGCATACCTCTTCGGGCGATCCGTCATCACCGGTATCTTTTCCGGAAAAGTACTTCCCATAAACCGGTTCCTTCAGATCTGCCAACTGATGTACAAAGCCCGTATCTCCTTTTATCGTAATGAAATGAAGAATTACTTCACAACTCAGTTCATACTGACTACGGTTATACCATTTCCAGAATTTGGCTTCAATGTCATCCAACCTATTATTCTGTTCAATACCATTTAATCCGATCAAAGCCTCTTGATCTCCCCGAAACCATATCCGCTGCTCTTCTTTATTCATATAATTTTCGAGAGGTACCGGACCTTTATCGGGTAATTCACCGTAGGTAGCCGTATACTGATAATATGTATAGAACCAGCGGAAGCTTTTCCGGAGTTTTTCGACCGGAACTACCAGAGGAAGACTGTATTCCTTTCCATCCAAAGTACTGAAGCTATCGGAACCTACCGTTGGATAAGTCCGGCAAACTTTCACATTCAGTTTGTCTTCATCTCCCCAGCAGTTGAATTTAACAACAGAGTCCAGATTACTCACTTCCCATCCCGAATCTATTCGGAATAAAAACGGATTATGATTCCTGTCTCCTGCAAGGAAAGCAGAGTCGCCATAAGCATATACCTCTCTGTGCATGCTACCATCACTATTTACCTGAGAAACCATTCGGTAATAGGTACCGCAAGAAGTCATACCGAGCAGCAAAACAATGGCTGCCATCCATTTATACGTTCTCATAATGATATAATTTAATAAGTTTTCTTTGTAAGTTCCATTACTCTCTTTTGCCTGAGTTTCTTATACTGCACGTACTGTCCGGACAGGTAATCGCTCTTTTCAGAAAGCCTCATCCTCTCCCAGCCTTCCGGTAGGGAATAAGCACTGTTTTCCTGGAAACGATATTCCTCTTCTACTCTGACACCATCGGGAACCGGACTAAGAAGAGTCTCACTCACCAACAAGCACAACAAAAGTCCTGCGGCTATCCCGGATACCCAACTGCCAATCAGCAGGCTTTTCCTTTTCTTCTTTTGGGGAACGATCCTGCTCACTTGCTGCAAAATGGCGGTAGTCAGTTCATCCGGATTGCTCAATATAGGCTGTACATTTCTCACCTCATCAAGCCATTCATTGTAAAGTTTATCATCTTGTTTCATAAGCCAGCATCTATTTGATTCATTTTGTTTCGTATATTCTTCCGGGCCAGATAAAGGGTGGTTTTAATGATTCCGGCAGAAAGTCCGGTGATAATTTGCACCTCCGGCACATCCAGTTCCTCAATATCCCGTAATGTAAAAATCAACCTTTGCCGGGGAGACAGCTCATCGGTATATCTCAGGATTAGTTCACGCAGTTGCTTGTTCACCACTGCCAATTCTACATTATCATCTGACGAGATATTCGCGGAAACGGAATAATCTGCTTCATTATCGAGTGGTGAATGGTGCAGGGAGCGCAGACGGTCATAACAGGTATTACAAGTGATTTTATAAAGCCAGGTAGAGAAGCGGCACTCACCATTATATTTACCCAGCGCCAGCCACACCTTTACAAAGGTTTCCTGTACCATATCTTTAGCTTCATCCTCGTCGCACAGCAATCGGAAAGCAAGCCGGAATACAAGTGGCTGAAACGTAGAAACCAGCAGAGAGAATGCTACTGCATCCTCCTGCTGGCTCCTACTTATAAGCTCTTGTATTTTTTTCTGGTCCATCATAATAATATCTTCGTTTATTATATGATACGTAAGAAAAAACTTCCGGTCAATAAACAAGAGCTAAAATAATACTTAATAATGGAAAATATCAATCTTTATTCCCGAAACGCTTCTTCAAATATTTCTCCAGGTTATAAGTTCCCGGAGAGTTTCGCAATACAGTACCATCTTTTTCTATCCACTCATAATGAGGAATACCGTTGAAGTGGAATAATTGGCGGAGATAGTTGTAATCTGCCTGAGGAATACGATAGCAAGCCTCACCCTTCAGATTCTTTTCTACATATTCATTATAAGTCTTTTCGGGACTTTCACGATCACTGGTGATATATATGAACTGAAAATCCGGGTGATCTTTATACTGTTGGCGTAAACCGGCAGTGTGTTCAATGCCACTACGACAGGGACCACAAAACGTTGCCCAGAAATCGATAAACAAAGCTTTACCTGCATGGGCTTTAATGATATTACGTAAGATTTCAGTAGCAGGCCCTTCAGGCAAAGCATACGTGCTATCATTTTGTAGCGGGAAAGCTTGGGCATACAAACGCTCCGCCTCAGCAAGCATGAACGGATGATTGATTAGCTGCTTTTCTTTATCCAACAGACTACGGGCACCTTCTCTATCCAATTGTTTTAAATCAAAAGGAAGACTTCGCAAAGCAATGATCTGCGAAACCAACGGGACATATCCGACTATGGTATCCAATCGTCCCGATTTCTCTCTTTGATTTTCAAAGAATTGATTTATTCTCATTATTTTTTCATCTTCTGCTTTCTGATTTTCATCAATAGATACAGAAACATCATTCTTTACCTCGTTTTCCTTTCGATAAGCTTCGAATAAATCCTTATATTTTTCGCTAAGTTCTTCCCATATCTTCGTCTCCGCAATGAGTTCGCTTATCTCTCTTGTCACAGTCTTACCAGCTCTGTCTTCACTATCTTTTCTCATTTTTTCCTGCTCAGGAGTCAATACTACACCATTCTTCTTCAAATAAGTAAGGACAGATTTTTCAGGATATTTATAGGCAATCTTTCCCATTTCAACAGTCGTCGTATCACCCACAGCCCTTGCAAAATCCATATATTCAAGGCGATTGATAAAACTACTAAAATTCTTATCCGCTACGATAATGCTGTCATTAAGAGGCATCTGTCGTAAGAAGTTATAATAAGCCGAATCTTCCTTAACCTTCAGCACCTCATTATCTTTATTCTCCCGCGCCAGATAACTTCTGTCCATAACAAAGTCGAACATCTTATAACCTTGAGAAATCCGTGCCGTATTTCTCACCAAACGTGCCGCTCTTCCCACATATCGATTGGCAGCAACAAGTGAATCGGCCTGCTCCGACCAACGATGAAACATGGGTTCGCAACGCTCTACAAATTGTGCAGGGGTCAGTTCTTTCTGCATTTTCGAGAAATCTTCATAACGAAATACGAATAAATCATCTACATATTTCAATGCCTTTCCTATATATGCGGTAGATCCCATGTAATGGACATTATGAAGAGGATAATAATGATCACGGGCACGGCTACGGGCCATTACAGCTTCCCAGTCTACATACATTGTTACAGTTTGTCCCGGCTCTATATAAAAGGGCAACCAATCATTATTGAACACAACCGAACTTACCATAGGATAGTTGATCTCAAACTTACATTCAAACCTTCCATTAGGTTGCAGAGTTACCACCATCGGATAATCTTCTCTTGTCAAATCATTAGAAACATAAATCAGACCATTGGTAAAGCCTAATTTCTGATCATAGCCGGCAATGTATCCTTGCAGGCAAACGCTATCCCGACTGAATACCGGACTCTCATTCTCTTCAACCTGCATCGCCTTCATGCTTCCCGTATCCCGCGAATAAAGCCGGGCAGGTTCTTTATCTTTCCTTATCCGGCACAAACCATTCTTTTGCGGGGTAAGTTCCAGCTCCACTTTATCGCCCCGGTCATCTTTCAAAGTCAACAGCATACTTTTACCTTTCTGACGGATTGCTTCGTACTGATAGAAACGATTGTCCATGACAGCAAGAGAATCGTATATGCCAAAAGCCCATTCATAATAGTCGTCCATTCCCATCCAGTTGCCGGAGACTTTATCGAAAAGTGAGGCTTTGGCATCTTTCTTCTCCAAAGATATATAGAATGTATGCGACTCATCACCTTCATCGTCATCAAGGAAATGAATCTCTTTTGTTGTTTCAGGAAGCGGTGGAAAAAGAAGCACAAAGTCCAAAGTTCCCGAATCCGGCGTATATACTTCTTTCTCCAGTTCAAAACCTTCGCTCCCTGTAAGATAATATTTCTTACCGGTATCCGCATCCTCCAGATAAGTACTCTTACCCAGCATCACCCACCAATGCGGACGGAAAATAACATGGATATGCAGCCTCGTTGCATCCGGAGTACGTTCAATGCGGGTAATATTATAGATACTGCCCGAACGGAATTTAAACTTAGGATTATCAATTACATTTTGTGCCTGAAGCATACAAGTGATGCAAAGCAGGAAAAGGAAAATAAGTTTTCTCATGGTATAGTTGTATATGATTAATTTCTACTAAAATTTAAAGGTTGCTCACTCTGACAAATATAAGCAATAAAAAGGAAAGACTTTTTATTTTAAATAAATATTTTTCAATAACTTATATTTAAGAGTAAAGTATCCTTTTGGAATGACTACACCCTTTATATGAAAAGGTGTAGCCATGAGAGTAAAAGGGTGTAGCCATCCGGACAAAAAGGTGTAGCCCTTTCAAAACAGGGTTATAAATACCTGTAGGCTGGATTATATCATCCTTATAAATATGTTTTCTAAAAAGTTAGTTGTTCACTTATGTAAACTAATCAGATTTTATCATCGTTATTACTTCAATATGGCAACCTTCTCTCTTCCCACAATATAAATTCCTGCAGGTAGTTCCCGGATCACCTCACTTCTGCGCACCTGAGTGCGAAGCTTGATTCCCGTAATGGTATAGACATCTACCAGAGGATCTTTATCCACGGTCACATCCTCGATGCCCGTAGGATCTTCGTAATCATCGGAATTAGTCAGATAGACTTTATCGATAATAATAGGGCTGCCGCCGAACGACCAGAAACCTACACCATAAATGTGGCTCGGATCAAGTTTCACTTTAGAATTACTCTTATACATATTATTCAAATCAACAACCACTTGCTTACTGTTCCTAACTTCATACTCAGCAGCTCCCGACCAATAGCTATTCTCATCAAATAAACGAAATGAAGCACCGTTGTTTGAGTTATCATTGCCTATTTTTGCCACAACGTATTTATATTCCGACAAATCAATACCGTTATCGTACCACCAGCCACCGAAACCATACTGTCCGGTCACCAATGTATGTGTATTCTCATCAAAAGAACCAGTCTCCCAAATATTGGGATTAAACAGTTCTGCAGTTAGCGGAAAAGTAGAAGAAGTGACGTGAATCTTTAAAGACTGACGGTCACCCAACGGGCCTTTATAACTGATAATTATATCACTCTCTCCATCTTGCAAAGCCATTATACGTCCGTTAGTTACACGTATGACATCCGGATTCTGATTTTCATAATCGGCCGCCATGGTAATATCTTCCGTATGGCCATCGGCATATATTCCTTTCACTGTAATTGTAGAAGAACTTCCGGTAAGCAAAGTGAGCTCTTCTTTTCCATTGATGGTCAATTCGGTTAAGGTCAATGATTCTTCACTATACCCCTCAAAAGAGTCGTCAAAATAGAATGCTTCATCAAACTCCGGTTCGGTAGAGAACCAGTCTACATCCACATAGCCACCTGTCTGGACAGTTGCATAATTAAAGATAGCGAACTTATTGCCCGTGAATACCGTCAGATCATACTTCATGTTCAGGTCATCCCCAAATTTCGTATAGGTCTTGTTGTCCAGGCTGTAATAGAAGCTTGCCCTACTTGTGTTGTAATTGGCAATAGCGCGCAAATAGATTACCTGTTCAGTGACCACTTCTCCTATCTGCTCCGATTTTGCAGCTGACGATACTACAGGGGCAGTGGTATAAACCAACCGCTTCTGCCCATCTATGACTTTAACGCCAATAAACGCATAAGGGTCCTGAAATACTGCCAATCCTGCCACATCGCCTTCCTGCATCTCGCCTATCTCCATCCTGACCGTGCCATAGGAATGTTCCAAGTCCTGAGGATACCCCAGAATTCTCTGAGTCAATGTGTTCTTGGCTTTATGCAGGCTGTCGGTAACATTTGCCGTATACAACCGCAAATAACCGGCATGTTCAGTCAACGACCATTTTGATCTGTCCGCATTATGATTCCATCCCCATTGTAGTCCTAATTTATAATGCCTGAAATTATCATTGGTAGGCAATGACTTTATGGGGTATTCCCTGCCAACATCGGGCTTACGATAGGTAGTGACTCCTTTTCCGTTCTCACCTATTTCAGGCCAGCCATCCACCCATTTTACGGGTTGCAGGTTAGGGAATCGTCCATAAGCACCTTTATCATAGAAAAGCATAGTCCACCACTCTCCGGTCTGCGTTTCTACCAAAGCTCCCTGATGAATGTTGTCATCGTCTATCAGCTTCTTTTCCTCATAAGGTCCATAGATATCCTTGGAGCGGAAAACAGTTTGAAAAGCAGGCCATCCTCCATACGTAGAGTAAATGTAATAATACTCACCTATCTTATACAAACGGCTCCCTTCAAGCCCTTCGCGGAAAGACCATTTAACCACATCCTTATCACTGCCGGGAATTTTATTGAAATCTTCATCTAATTCGGCTATACGAAGCTGGTTGATACCGTAAACTACGTATATTTTATCATTATCAAAAAGCAATCCGCAATCATAAAAGCCATCATTTAGCTTCTTCTTTTCCCATTCACCTTCAATGTCGGTAGTGGTCAATAGGTATCCACCTTCATCCAGTGTAGTAAACAGGAGATAGAACTTGCCGTTATGATATTGAAGAGCTGTTGCCCACTGGCCACGGCTGTAACGGTTCTGACCATTTTCAAGATTATAACCATCGGATGCCTCTATGCGCTCCAACGGATTACAGCAATACTCCCAGTTCACCAAATCATAAGATTTCAGAATGGTGGCTCCGGGGAAAATGTACATGGTGGTGGATACCATATAATAGACATCACCCACACGGATTACATCCGGATCAGGAAAGTCACCGAATATAACAGGATTAGTGTATGTGCCATCCCCATTATCACTATGTGACTGATAAGTAAAATCAGGACGTGGATAATTTTCCTTTGCATACTCCTGATACCAATGATAGGTAGGCCACGGACAGGCTTCGGGATCGGTCAGGAAGGTGTACGCTTCTCCCTCAGCAGGTGGAGTATCCTTAAATTTTGCCAACAAATCAGCACCCGTAAAAATAAGCCAGCTTACATTACCCGAATTATCTACAATATGTTTCATATTTGCTCCAAAACCGGGACCACCGAATGTACCGGTATGAGCCTTCCCCCACGAAGCGTTATATTTTGACGGTGCCCAATCCATTTCTGTTATCATGATAGGCGCGAATGATGCTACCGGAGCTACGGAATCATCCCATCCCTTCTGGAAAGGTTCATAGCCTCCCGTACTGGAACCACCATCCCCATTTTCTCCATCACTTCCCATCCAACCCGGATAGAGATGTACCGCATAACCGATGTTATCTCCTTCGATAGGATTGACGGCAAACCCTTTATACAACCCTTGATAACCCAGACCAGGTATCCAAAGAATGTTACCGCAACCTTGTGCACGCATCGCATCTACCACCGACTGAAAATACTCTTTCAGTTTATCGAAGTGTCCCTGCGAACCGGCTCCGTAAGTACCATCGGGACCAAGTATATTAATCGGTTCGTTGGCCAGTTCAAACATAATGTTGGGATGATTCTTCAATTTCGGATGTTGGGCTACGTGTGTCCATACTTTAATGAGATACTGATTATACTCATCTCCTACAGCTATTTTTTCCGGACATACTCCGGGAGGACGCATGACTACATAAAGTCCTTTCGAGACAGCATATTCCGCCATCGGAATAAATACCCTATCAAGATAGTTTTTAAACCGATTGAAATCGAATGCTGAAATGTCATTCTCTCCTTCTACATGAATTCCCGGAGAATTTGACCAATACGGGTCCATATGTAATCGAAGAAAATTCATTTTCCAACCGGCAGCCATAATGTCATCAATCAACCCTTGATTGTATTTCAAGCATTTCTCCACATCATAATTGTCCCACTTCTGCCCCATCTCATTGAACCACGGACTATAGGTCTGCGCAAACCCATGCAGGTTCACTTTATTCCCATGCGGGTCTACCAGGTAACGGCCTTCAACATGCAGTCGAGGCATCGACATATCTTCCCATGCCCAAAGTGCAGAAGAAGACATCAAACAACATAAAGCTATAAGAAATTCGTAAAATACGTTTGTAATGTTTTTCATAAGCTATATATTTAAATTACTTCAACAAAAAATTAATAAGAATCGCTATGCCGCGATATTACTTTTTCACCTGAATAAATGAGATTACCCGATGTACAAACACCTTCTATCACTACCCCATAATCGGCAGCAGAATCAGCTGTATAAAAGCTGACGTGAACAGTTCCCGATTCATCAACCTGCACGCTCGGATTCCAGTATATCGTAGAACGTAAGTCTGGCTTGACGGATTCTTTCTTTGCTTCCGTGTCATACGCCGGTGAGTAGAATTCTACAGTTTGCTGATAACCTAAAGTCGTAATAGTCTGCATATTGCTGTTCATTTTATTTTTCTGTATAAACCCATTCTTCGTAGTGACTACTATGGCACCATTTCCCGCAGCCGACCCGTAAAGAGGACCGACAGAAGTGGCAGGGGAGTAAAAAACATCTTTGATGTCATCCACGTCCAACAGGTCAAAATCAAAGTTTTCTTCGGGAACATTGTCCAGCAACACCATGACCGGAGCAAATCGATAACGCACTTCATTATTCGTGATAGTAATACCTGGCAAACGTCGCAAGAGGTCGTATGTAGAAATAAAATGTCCTTTTTTTACATCCTCTTCCGTCAGCACCTTCGAAACTCCCACCGAATAAAAGGGAGATTCCGTTTTTACAACTCTCTCTCTTCTACCTGTCACTATCACTTCCGCCAGATTATAGACTCTCATTCCATTTTCTATAGTATATTTTTGGTCCATCTTTGCCATATAGTTTTCTTCTATATGCGGCTTTTCAATGCGGGGAATACACCCGATTCGGGGAGCAGGAAACGATTTGTAAGGATCCAGTTCGATAAAAACTTTTGAAGAACCTTTCTTGCTGAGCGCCTGGACAATATAGTGAGTACCACTGGGATATTCCAGTTTATCGAATACAAACCGCCCATTCCGGTCAGGCTTCGTCAGTTCTGTCCCGATGAGTGAATCTTTAAGGGCGAGCAAAGAGATATTTCCCTCTTTCAATGCAGAAAACAAGCCCTCTACTTTACCGGAAACTTCGTCACCCAATTCCAAATTATAGGGTAATGCGCTGGTTACGTTGCCTTTCAAGACCTCCGGTATGTTGTATTTCCGCCAGCCTTGTGTCATCATCAGCAAATCCAGGGCATAGGAAGAACTGCGGTTGTCTTGCAGGTAACTCAACGGTGACTCAATGTGTCCTTTAAGATCGGAAGTGAGCAATAAGGTGGAAACAATGTTGGAAACGGTATCCGGCTTCACGTCTGTTCTGTCAACAACTGCAAGTGCGAAGTTGCCTGACATGGGGTTTCCATTTATATCTTTAATCTGTATATCCATATCTACCTTCTCTCTTGCCAAGTAGTTTTCACGGTCAAGCCGGACTTCAGTCTGCGCCAGTGCACTTTTTTGCAGAGAAAACACTAAACGTTCGCTCAGAATATTTCTTCCTTCATCAACCAGCAGAAAATGAACGATGCCCGCCGGAAAAAAGTCTTTTTCAAAGTCAACATAATTTTGTTTATCATCCCAGGGTTGTGCATACAGAACGATGCCCCGCAAATGCGCCACCAGTGTCAGCGAAGTACCCAATGGGGTATCGGGTGATTTGGAAAGACTTACCCGCAAATAATCTCTAGACCAAAGTGTATTCAGGGAAATAGCATCCGGAGAAGGTTCGGGCAAATCAAAACGCTTGGAAACACCTGTTCCGTCACTACAAACGGCATGATACTTTTTTCCGGGAACATAATACATCCGAAAACTCCCCATACCCAAATGCTGGCTTTTGAAATCGGCACATACCTGACCTTCTTCGTCAAATACTTGACCTTCTACCTCTGTAGACAAACCATCTGCATCGATGGCCTTAAATGCCATTTTGATCGTGGTGGATTGAGCTGCATGACCTCCTTCGGGGAAGAAAGCCACATCAAAGGTTTTACTCAATTCGGGGATTCTGAAATAGCGATTGGAAATTTTTCCGTCATACACTGTCTGTAACAAAAACGTGCGCGAAGCAGGAATCTCCTTCTTCTTGAAAGTGTAATGGATATTTTCCCCTTCCAATGATAAGACTTTTCCTTCTTTGTCCCTGTCTCCATCGGGGAAAAGAATGGCTTGTGTGGGAGTGACGGATCGGTTGTCCGGTTTACTGAGAAAATGTATTTCCGCATGAATATCGTTGTTTTCAGCAGAATAACTGATTTCCGGAGATATCGCTTCGGATACGGGATCGGATATATAAATCAGTTTATGGGGAAAGTACTCTTCACCTATATTCTGCATGAACCAAGTGTAGGCTCTGAGAGAATAGTTGCCTTCCGGCAGATCTTCACCCAATGGAATATGTCCGTAAAAACATCCCAAAGAGTCCGGTCTTATTTTCACTCTCTCCACCAAGTTGCCCAACGGATTCACCAACTCTACATATACATATCGACTGGCATTAGCTTGCTTTAACATAAGAGCATCTACTAAATGTGCCCTGAACCAAAGGGTTTCACCGGACATGTAAATGCCACGGTCTGTCTGAAGGTAAAGCTTTTCCTGAGGGAAATGCGACATTTGCTGTAGAAAAAGGTTTTCTACACTCATAGAATCCGTTTCCACTGCTAATGGTGCTTGTGCAAATACATTTTGCATACACAGGAATAATAAAGAGAAAAAATAGGTTCTCATGATATAGATTTTATATAATTTACAGAAAATGGTGCTTCTCACGAAGCACCACCTTCTTAAACTAATGGTAATAAAAAATGCAATCTAACTTTACCTTAAAATAGAATCTTTTAATAATCGTACTTTCTATTTTCTTCCATCCAGTCGTTTATCTTGCGTACTTCATCATCGTTCTTACGCTCTTTGTACACAAATCCCCGGGTCTTCTTCAACATACCATCCTCTTTGAAAGTATACCACAAATCGTACACTTCCATTTCGGGATAATACTTACCGCCACCACTGACAAGGTTAAACTTATCCCAAGACTTCAAAGTCACTGAATTATCCGGATTTACGGTGATATTAAAGCAATAATCGGGTCTGTAGTCTGTAGCACCTTTTGACCATTCATTCTTTTGATGATACATACGTACAGTGTTACCATCGACTACAGCTTGCAACGTGCGAGGCGACTTATAGATAACAGAATCCTTCGGATTATCAGCAGGCTTAATCACACCGTCCATATAATAAAGCCCTGAATAGTCATTCATCAGATTCAGACGGATTAGCACCACTGTATCTTCTTTAGCCAGTTCAAAACGAGATGTTCCACTAAGTTTAAACGCCATCATATAGAGCGAATCTATATGCAAAGTGGATGGGTCAATGTGAACAGGATACGTGCCATAGGCTTCACCCTTTTTCACAATTACATTTTCTTGCGGAAAACTATAGATACCATTTGTCAACGTACGATACTTTATATCATCCGAACCAAGTTCTTTCTGGTTATAACTTTCAATACCAGAAGGAAATTCTTCAACAGTAACAGTTATATCTTCCTTGGTAGGCAGCGAACCGCTGATGGCAACCGATGCATATATGGTATCTTTTTCATAACCTATATTCAGATCTCTATTTATAATCTTATCTTTTGCCCCAACCAGATAAACCGTTTCGGGCCATAAATTCTCTTCCATAGGTATTTTATTGTCGCAACCCGCCATACATGCCAACAGCAAGGTTATCGAAAAAAATGCTATTCTCTTCATATTATCAGCTTTTATTGTTTTCATTTTAATTCCATCCTGGGTTCTGTACCAACTTACCGTTCTTTCTCAGCACATTTCTGTCAAGCGGCCACAGATACATCTTGTTGGAAAACATACGTTTCATGGTTTTTTCTGTATTCCAGATTCTTTCTGTATAGAACTGTTCGCGTTGTGATTCGCGAGCACTTACATCCAATCCTCTGATGGGTTTGTTGTAAGCGTCATAGGCATCTTTCCAACGGCGCAAATCCCAATAACGATGACTTTCGAAAGCAAACTCAATCAACCTTTCATGCTTAATTAGTTCACGCATCCTGCTTTGGTCGGCTGCATCGGCAGTTGTGATTCCCGGTTGACCGGCACGATAACGAATCTGATTGAAATATTTCACCATTTGATCCACATCACGAGTAACCGTCACCTGCCCATCTTCGTCCGTATACGAACCTTCCATTTCGTTCATCGCTTCTACATACCCCAACAATACTTCGGCATAGCGGAATATCGGATAAGTCTTCGCTTTTACCACTCCATTCCAAAAGATACAATCATCCTGATGCACATATTTCCGGCAGGTATATCCGGTCCTGGTTCTGTTATCATTATTATTCATATCAGATGCACTACCTCCGTAGTAATAGTCGGTAACATAGTTTCTGGTACCTGCTGACAAACCGTCACGGTGGGAAGTTGTAGGCCAGATACAAGCATTGAAACCAATAGCCGCATAAAAACGCGGTTCGCGACCATCATCACGATGAGCTCTGTTTCCGGAAAGAAGATAATCTGACGAGAATGTTTTATCTTGTCCCACTGCCTGCCATGATTTTTCCGCCTGAGTAGCTTCACTAAACGGTCTACCGTCAGCCATCCGGTATTCATCAATCATATCTAAAGTAACACTAAATGAAGATATTCCCCCCAATTTGGAAGGTGTCACAAGAATATAGTTTCCATTATTTTTTGAAAAATAGATGTATTCTTTAACCAACTCAGGCTGGTAAGTACCATCAAACAGCGTCTTGTATGACTTATAGGGGTCTATACCTCCGGCTCCATCAGGGAAGTCGGCATCAGATACCGTCTCGGGAAGAGGCAATGTGCCTGTACCCTTTTCATTCACTATTTTGGATACAGTATGAATGGCATACTTATTCATATCAATAATCCGCTTGAACGTGGCGGCAGCTTTTCCCCACTTAACCTTGTCTTCCGTCTGGGCAATGAAATTCCTGCCCTCTGAGTCTTTCCAATCGGAATAGTAACTGTTACCATTGAAAAGGGGGCTGGCAGCATAGAGCTGCATACGAGCTTTGAACGCCAAAGCAGCACCCTTGGTAGGTATATACTGCAATGCATCTATACGACTTGCAGGCAGCAATTTAGCTGCTTCTTCAAAGTCGGCACAGATTTTCTCTACACACTCATCGTAAGTGGAACGCTCGAATGAAACTGACGCTACATCTTCGTCCGTATCGAAAGGACGGTCGGGAAGTACAACCACAGGCCCGTACAATCTTACCAAATAGAAATAGAAGTAAGCCCGCAGAAAATAAGCCCTTCCCTTGAAATCACGCATTTCCATCTCGGTAAGCTCCTGGTTTTTGGATATATTCTCCAATACGATGTTGGCCTTACGGATTCCTTTATAGCAATCGGGCCACGGATTAAACCATGAGTTCGTTTCTTTCACTTCATCATAAAGTATAGCATTTCCATTCGTTACAAACGGAACGATTGCTTCATCTGAGCCCAATCCACTGGGCAATGTAGAAGACCATCCCCAACCATTCATAAGTATTGATTCATCGGGAAGAAGAGCAGCCGCTCCATTGATATACTCTTCCGTTCTGGAGCGGGAAAGGAAAATGGAGTCCAGTGTGGTCTGATCGTACACATATTGGTCAATGTCCAAGTATTTTTCGCACGAACCGAACATAATGCTTGAAACCAAAATAACGGTTATTGCGGCTATTCTGCCGAGAAAACCGAATTCTCTTTTATAATTTCCAAATTTTATCATAATTGTCAGGTTATATTAGAATGAAAGATTAAGCTGTAAAGTATACACTCGCTGGACAGGATAGACTGTTCCATTATCTCCCGCTTGTGCAGGATCCAGCATCTTCTCTTTAGACCAAACTGCCAAATTGTCTCCAATCACACTAATTACTGCTTTCTGGAGACCAAACTTTTTCAGGAATTGGTTCTTGAGTGTATAAGAGACTTGCACATTCTTCAGACGCAAGTAACTACCATCAGACAACCAAAAAGAAGATGATTGACTATTATTACTGCTACCTCCATAATAAAGACGAGGGTACTTGGCGTTCGGATTCTCAGTGGCAGGGTCGCCTGAGATTTCACGTGAAATCCATCGGTTTGCCGGGTTGGCAAAATCTGTAATCACATTACCGGCTGTACTACCCGAGAATGGCTGATACATATTTCCACCTTTAAAAAAGGTCACGCGGCTTACTCCCTCGAACAGGACACTTACATTGAAGTTCTTCCAGTTAAACTCTGTGGCAAATCCATACTGTATCTGAGGCACATAAGAATACTTCAAAGGTACAATATCATCCCAATTGACAATGCCATCGCCATTGACATCCTTATACTTGATGTCACCCGGCAAGTAATTGCCAAAATCCTGACGAGGACTATTATCTATATCTGCCTGGTCTTTAAACAAGCCCAAAGCTATCAAGCCTCGGTTAACTCCACTTTGATATCCTACGGCTGATTGGTAATCGTATTTCTTAAGGTCTTCCTCGAAATTGGTGATTTTGTTCATGGACTGTGTATAGTTGGCACGTACAATCAGGTATTTGTCATTGTCACCCAAAGGTTGCGTATATGAGATATGTCCATCCATACCCCAGCTCTTCATTTCACCCACATTGGCCCAAGGCAATGACGGAAGTCCCATCTCTTCCGGTACACTCTGGCGTTGCTGATAAATACCGGAACGTATATCCTGGAAGAAATCGACTGTCATCTCAAAACGTTCATGGAAGAAACGTGCATCAATACCGATGTCAGCTTTCTTGGCCTTTTCCCAGCGCAGGTTGCTGGAACCTACTTGCGTTTCGGTCAAACCGGAACCGTTATTCCAACTGCCGGAACCTGTGTAACCAATCAAAGTAAGATAGGGAAAACGTACCGAGTCGTCCCAAGTGAGGCGGTCGTTACCTACTATACCATACGAAGCCCTGATTTTGAAATAATTGATAAAATTGTCCTTATTACGCCAGAAGCGATATTGCGTGGGAGCCCAACCTATAGAAACAGCAGGGAACCAACCAAATTTCTTACCTTTCTCAAAAGCCTCCGAACCGGTGTAACCCATATTAAATTCGGCCATATAAGTATCATCATACGAATAAGAGAAACGGCTTGAGTAACTATTATATCGTTTAGGGATAGCAGTCAGCAATTGATTATATTTCGATGCTTCATAATCGCTCCATTCGGCCTTCACCAAAGCACCCACCTTATGTACCTTATTAAATGTCTGGTCGTAATTCAGTCGGAAATCCCAATAAATTCTACGCTCAGTGTCATTCCAATTTGTATAATAGGGCTCCACTGCATCAGATATTTTCTCCAAATCGAGTGTTCCATCACGTTTATAACCATGAGCATAATAAATGGCCGGCATTTTTTCGCGAACTTGGGTTCTCGCACCTATCGAATTAATGTTGACCAATCCTGCAATACTCAGTCCGGGAGTTATCATCTTCAAATCCTGATTGAGCTGCATCGTGATTTTATTATCATTGGAATAGAACTTGCGATAACCCGTCATATTCAACAATACATACGGACTAATATTCGATTTATCAGTGCCATATCCAGGTGCCTGCCCTGTGGTGTACATCAACGGTACTGTCACCGGAGTCAGATTGGATTGTGCCTGCCACAATACCTTACTGTCGTTTCCATATCCCGGATAATTCTGAGTAACAATCACAGTCTCTTCATTCAGCGAAAGCGTAGTGGTGGAAGTGACATTCACATCCACATTAGCACGGAAATTGAACTTGTTGTAGTTTACGTTCGTATTGTATTTGTTTACCCCCTTATCTTGTTTAAAGATGGCATCTTTTGTCGTAAAACCGGCACTGATGTAATAGCGAGCTACTTCACCACCTCCCGACGCACTCAGGAAGTATTGCTGGTTCCAGGTATAATCTCTCAAGATAACATCCCTCCAATCCACATCCGGATGAAAATCAGGGTCCATGTGGTTCCTGAACAAATCCACATCCACATCGGAATAGACAGGAATACGTCCACGTGTCACGGCAGCTTCGTTGGCGAGTGCCGCATATTCCGCAGCACGTACATATTTGGGCATTCGAGGAGAATAAGAGATACCGGCATTTGCCTTTACCTGCAAATTCAGTTTTCCGGCTTTACCCTTCTTGGTACTTACCAATACCACACCGTTGGCACCACGTACACCGTAAACCGCCGTAGAAGAGGCATCCTTCAAGATAGAGAAACTCTCAATGTCTTCGGGATCAAGCGTATTCAAGTTGCCTTCGACACCGTCAATCAACACTAAAGCTCCCTGTCCGGCACCAAAGGTACTGATACCACGTACCCAGAACTCGGAGAAATCCTTGCCCGGCTCTCCACTACGTGTAACGGAAATGATGCCCGGAACGCGTCCGCCCAACATGTTGCTTATGGAAGTGGCAGGAGTTTTCAGCGTAGCCACCTCAACTCCGGTAATGGCACCTGTCACATTAATCTTCTTCTGTACCTTACCCGATGCCGTAATCACAACCTCGTCCATTACATTCGAACTCTCCTTCAACACTACGCGCATGCGCTCGTTGCTCTTGTTCATTTTTATCTCCTGAGGATCATACCCCACATAGGATATGACCAACGTATGCCCGGCTTTGATACCCCCTATCTTGAAACGACCGTCAATATCCGTAATGGCACCCATAGAAGGAACTTCCTTTACAGAAATCGATACTCCGATTAAGAGTTCGCCTTTCTCGTCCATAACCGAACCAGAAGCTACCACAGTCTGTTGCGCATAGGCCAAACTCATAGAGCTTACCCATGCCATGAGAAACAGTAATATATGTTTAATCTTCATCTTGATTCATTTTATATGATTTCTACTTTTATTCAATTGTCATTTTCCGGATGGCCTTTGAAGATTCTTCACCAATGAAGAAGTTCTCTTCCGAATCCAAAGCAATACACAATGGATTATCAAACAATGCATCCGTAGGGAATCCGTTTAGTCTTCCTGCCTGATCAGGAGCTCCTGCTACCAAAGAGACAAGCCTTCCTTTGATTTTCACAATGCAATGGCTATTTTTGCAACATACATAGAGTTCACCACTACTATTCACCGCCATTCCGCAAGGTTCTTTCAATACGGCATCCGTCAATCTATCTCCAAAAGCTGTAGCCAACCATCCCGGTTGGAAGCCGGCATAGCGTTCCACTTGCCATGCGCCCGAAGTGTCTTTCCATATCTTCATAATACCATTACTCTCAGGATAAGAGGCAAAAAAACACTTATCATATTTACTATAAGTCAGATAATGCCTCCACTGGCCGGTGTTCACTCCATCAAAAGCCGGGTAATCTGATGTAGCAAATAACTTTGTATAACCTTTATCTTCCAAATCTATTTCATAAAGACCATCACCGGACATTGCATACAAATAGCGGTCATCTTCGGCATAAGCCAATGCCCCCTGGCAATCGCCTTGGAAAGGTATTGTGAGACCAAGAGAGTTTAAAACCCATCCATCCGCACGGGAAGCTGTGTATAAAGCACCTCCATTACGGGGCATGATACTCACTTTTTCCCTTGAACTATCAACTGCAACAGCCCCCATATAACCAATATTAATCAGACGAATCACCACATTATCCTCTAATGACACAAAATAGGTACGGTCGCCCCATCCTCCTCCAACGAAAATGAAATTATCGCTCTTTTGTCCTGCAACAGCTACAATTCCTGTACACTCATTCATTCGGAATTCTTCTATTTTACTGTCATCTGACGATGTCCAGCCGTCTTCACCAAATTTTCCCAATATTGTTTTCACAGATTGAGTCTGATAGTACTTAAACTTCACATTGTCAGAGGTGTACTTTTTACCCTCCACTTCCAATATTATCTCGTTATAACCGGGCATCTGCTTGGGGATAAGCCCATACAGTTCATTTCCATTGCTGTTTACGATAACAGCTTCCTTGTCGGCAAAGAAAACTTTGACTTTTCCGGTCGTGTCAACCGGAAAGTTTCCTTTGATAATAAAAGAATCGTTGATTCTTCCCCAGTCGGGTGACATGGATTTTAACTCAATAGGCTTGCTCGAATCATAATAGTTGCCTATTTCAGGCCATTTCTCAATTACTTCTTCGCCATTGCAACTTGCGAACAAAATACTTAAGAAAAGAAAAACAAAATAAAGCTTGTTGTTCTTCATAATATATAAGTAATGGGGTTCTATGTTTTTCATTCATAACGGCAGCCATTGACACCACGCCCCCCTTTAAATGTCAAAGCCACATGAAATTCATTACAGATTACCGAAAGTGATATGCATCACTACGGTTATCTCTGATTTTACAGTCTTTACATAATCGTTGACTTAACCGTCATCATCATACATACATTTCATAAGATTAACTTGATTAGATTTAACATAACAATAACTCCATCGACATACATTCCGTACATCGATATACAAAGCTACAGAAGTGTACCCAATACACTTTTAGATATTAGATATATAATTTTAGATATTAGATAATCTATACTACAAACGATAAAAAACGGGAAAAAGAAGTAAATTAGACCTCTGTAGGAGACTTGCCAAAGTACTTTTTAAACACCGTACTAAAGTAACTAATACTGGAATAACCACAAAGTTCGCTAACTTCCGTGATAGTGTACTTATGAGATTGGAGTAATTCCAAAGCCCGGTTTAAACGAATGGATTTAATAAAGTCAATAGGTGATTGACCTGTCAGTGCTTTTATTTTTTTATATAACAGTGAACCGCTCACATGCATTTCCATAGCAAAGCTTTCCTTATCAAAATCTAGATTTTGCATATTATTATGGATCACTTCCACTGCTTTTTTCACAAAATGATCGTTAAGCTCATTGTTCAAAATAACCTGTTGCTCATCACTATCCGACTTTATCAATTTCAAAGCTTTCTCTCTGACGATCTCCCGGTTCCGCATAAGGGACTTTATTCGTTGCTCCAAAAGTGATATATCGAAAGGTTTCGTGATATAATCCTCTGCTCCCAAGCCTAAACCTTCCAACTGGTCACTTTTATCACAAAGTGAAGTTAGCAGAATCACCGGAATATGCGAAGTTTCAAAAGTAGATTTGATCAATTTACATAACTCAAAGCCATCCATATCAGGCATCATCACATCCGAAATAATCAATTCTGGAGATTCCTTTTGAAGTAATTCCCATGCTTCATTGCCATTGCCAGCCTCTAAGATGTTATATTGATTTTCAAAAGAACACTTCAGGAAGTTCCGCAAATCTTTATTATCATCTACGATTAATATAGATTTCTTCTTTTCGGACTTATCATCTTCCTTTTTATATTCCGATTGATCAGATGGACCATCAGCAGATGTGATATTCCCCGGCTCTTCATGTTCAGCAGGTGCAACCTCAACCACTTCTTTATAAGGGATGTTTATTTTGAATAAAGAACCTTCATTCTCCTTACTTTCAAGTGAGACTTTTCCCTCATGCATCAAAACGTAATTCTTCACCAACAACAGGCCTATCCCGGAACCTACCATGCGTGAATTAACCTTATTATCTCCCCTATAAAACTCTTTGAACAGCTTCTTCTGAGCATTATCCGAGATACCCAATCCATAATCTCTCACCTCCAAGCTCCAATAGTACTCATTACAATTCAATGTAAGTTCCACCCTACCATTCGTATGAGAATACTTTATAGCATTAGATATCAAGTTATCAACCACTTTCTCTATTTTCAATTCATCGACAGCTGACATATAAGATTCCCTGTTAGAGACAAACTCCAATATAACATTCTTTTTTCCCGCCGTAGACTTGAACATTGTTTTCCGCCTGTACACCAATTTAACAATATCAACCATTACCAGAAACAGTTGTCCTTTCCCCATATCCACTTTCTGAAAATCCAAGAGTTGGGTTGCAACATTAGATAAACGTTCAGACTGTTCCGTAGCCAGATTCAGATAATAATGCCCTTTGTCTGATAATTCTTTCTCTTTATTCAATTCCTGAATAGGCGCATTTATCAACGTTATCGATGTACGAAGATCATGAGCCGTATTTGTGAAAAAACGGATTTTATCTTCAGCATGACGCTGTTTCAAACGGTTTATATAGAATTTAAGCACAAAGAATGTAATGCTCATTATAATAATGAATACCACCAGACGGAACCACCACGTCTGCCAGTAAAGCGGAATAACGTGTATGTCCAATGTACGTTCATCGACTATCTGAGAAAGTGAATTATTGTACATTCTTACTTTAAGCCGGAAATTCCCATTAGGAATATTGGTATAAGTGATTATCTGCTGACTGGAAGGATGTGACCATTCTGTATCAAGCCCTTCCATTTTCCATGAAAATTTTATTTCTTTGGAAGAAACGCCAATAGGCAATACCTCAAGCGTCAAAGTATTCTGATCATATTTAAATGAAATATCTGTTTGCTTATTCACCGGAATTCCACGCAACAAATCTTGATTTTCTCTGATAGAACTGCCGGAAATAGTGATATTCTGGAAATAAATCTCCCCGTTGAGCTGGGTATGATATAATTTATCGGGGTTAAACATTACCGCCCCATTATTTGTACCCCACATCAATTCGCCATTACGTAATTTGCAGCTGGCATTCACATTGAATGAAGCACTAGAGAGAGCTAAAGTAGAATAATAAGCATGCACCGTGCTGTCGGCAGGATTATAGCGGCACAATCCATTTTCCGTTCCTAACCATAAATATCCATTATCATACATGACACTATTCACATAGTTAGATGGCAATCCGGATTCCACTGTTATTTTATGAGTTTCACGAGTCGTGTAGTTATGGTGCAGCAATCCGTCTCCGGAAGTAGCCACCCAAATATCATCTCCCATTACTAAAATATCCTGTGCAAGACATTCCGGTAAGAAAGTGATTTTCCCTGTTTCCTTGTCTAGCAAAAGCACAGAATAAGTACAGGCCAACAGCATTTTTCCCGGAGAAAACTCCATAAACGTACGCATGGGCTGTGCACCATACGTATGAAAACGCTTTTCTTTTGTTAAATAACATATTACATCTTGGATACCTCCAATCCAGATATCACCCTCACTGTCCTTATATATATTCATTATGAATTTACCGTCAGATTTCAGTTCCGATGTATTCCGCGGATAATGAACCAATTCTTTTCCGGTATTCCGATCTAAAACATAAAACCCGGATGAGAACGAACCTGCCCAGATATTTCCTTCGTCATCTTCACATAAAGCCAGAAAAACCTGTGCCTGTTCCTGTTTATTCTGATAATAAGTATCCCATTCATTAGTGGCGACTCTCCACCTGCTTATCCCATTATTTGTAGCAAACCAGATATCCCCTTTGCTATCTTCCAATATCTTGTTTACATTATCATTCCCTAAAGAATTCGGATTATTAACCTGATGGGTAATTTGATTAATTAAGGGAGATTTCCAGTCGAAGAAAGAAAGCCCACCAGTATAGGTAGTAACCCACACCCTCTGCTGACCGTCGCAAAAGATGTCATAAACCCCATCTCCACGAAGAGAGAAAGGATTATCAATATCTTCTTTCAAAATATTCAGAACCGTTTTTTTATCCTTATCCAATTCCCATACTCCCTGCCCGTCGATTCCGACTAACAATGTTGAATCCGAACTTTCCGTTATCACTGCGATAGGTTGCTTTGGGAAATTAGAAAATGGCAATAACGTTTTCTTTTTCATGTCCAGATAGAAAAGACCATCAGTGGAAGTTCCTATCCATACAACCTCTCTTTTATGATCATAAAAAAGAGTATTTATCTGAAACATATCTTCTATTCCACATATACTTTTTTGTTTCAACGTATTTGTATTTAATAATCTAATACTGTCTTGACTGGCTACAAGCAGATGTGTCTGATCATAAGACGTTATGCACTGTGTTCGAATTGGCGCCTCACTTATTTGGGTAAATATTCCATTTTTATATTTGCACAATCCCCCGGACGTAGGAATCCAGAGAGCCTGTTCATCATCAATAACAACTTTACCTACACTTAAAAAAGTATTATTGAAAGATATTCTAAGATCCAGAAATAAATCAAACCGGTCATACAGTTCATTATAATGAAAAAATTGCCCATTATTCGTATATGCTATTAAAAATGAATTATTATAGGCCAATTTGACATTTATGATATTGGCTGTTTTATAAGGAAGCTGATAAATGCGATAATCACTTTCCGTAATTCTCAATATACCCGTTTTAGAGGAAGCCCAGATAAAACCATTCCCATCTTTACAAACAGAGGCCATCTCCCGCATGGAAATTCCATACATCGCATTAATATTATAAAACTTCACATCCGAAGCATATATATTAAAAATAGAAAGAAAAAGAAAGAATATAAGCAGTCGTGATTTCATAATATTACAGTTAGCTGCTGCAAATATAATATATTTGAAAGCAATCAACCAATATATGCATTATTTTGTCTAATTTTGCACCTCGTTTCACAAAAAGTACAGATTATCTATGAAAGCGTTCGAATTCAGACCAAAGCTATTCACGGCTTTGAAGAACTACTCGAAAGAATTATTCATGGCAGACCTGATGGCCGGTATCATAGTAGGTATCGTCGCTCTCCCGCTTGCCATTGCATTCGGTATTGCATCCGGTGTATCACCCGAAAAAGGTATTATCACGGCAATCATTGCCGGATTCATTATCTCCATGTTGGGAGGTAGCAAAGTACAGATCGGTGGTCCCACGGGAGCTTTTATCGTCATTATCTATGGCATCATCCAGCAATATGGAGAAGCGGGACTGATTGTTGCCACGCTGATGGCAGGAGTCATTCTTATTCTGTTAGGGATATTCAAGCTGGGTGCTGTAATCAAGTTTATCCCCTATCCTATTATCGTGGGATTTACCAGTGGTATTGCCGTCACTATCTTCACCACGCAGATAGCCGATATCTTCGGACTTAATTTCGGTGGTGAAAAGGTTCCCGGAGATTTTGTCGGGAAATGGATGATCTATTTCCAGCATTTCGATACTATCAACTGGTGGAATACAATTGTCAGCATCGTAAGTATTGCAATTATCGCCATAACCCCGAAATTCTCAAAGAAGATACCGGGGTCGCTGATTGCCATTATTGTAGTAACGGTAGCGGTATATCTGATGAAGACTTATGCCGGAATCAACTGCATAGATACCATTGGCGACCGCTTCAGTATCAAGGCGGAACTGCCGGATGCAGTAATGCCTTCACTAAACTGGGAGGCTATTCAGGACTTATTTCCTGTAGCCATTACCATTGCGGTATTAGGAGCCATCGAATCGCTGCTTTCCGCTACGGTAGCGGATGGTGTTATCGGCGATAAGCATGATTCCAATACGGAATTGATAGCACAAGGAGCTGCCAACCTAATAACGCCCCTGTTTGGCGGTATTCCTGCCACCGGTGCCATTGCACGTACAATGGCTAATATAAACAATGGTGGTAAAACCCCTGTTGCAGGTATGGTACATGCAGTGGTACTATTACTTATTCTTCTGTTCCTGATGCCTCTGGCACAATACATTCCGATGGCTTGTCTGGCAGGTGTGCTGGTGATTGTTTCCTATAACATGAGTGGCTGGCGCACATTCAAGGCACTACTGAAGAATCCGAAATCAGACGTCACCGTATTGCTGATTACCTTCTTCCTGACAGTTATTTTCGACTTAACCATTGCTATTGAAGTGGGTCTTGTCATAGCTTGTGTACTTTTCATGCATCGTGTGATGGAAACCACTGAAATTTCTGTTATCAAAGATGAAATTAATCTGAATGAAGAATCTAACAGTAAAGAAGATGAAGAAAACCTGTTTATCCCTAAAGGTGTGGAAGTGTACGAAATAAACGGCCCTTACTTCTTCGGAATTGCCACTAAGTTCGAGGAAATCATGTCCAGACTGGGAGACCGTCCAAAAGTGCGTATTATACGTATGAGGAAAGTACCCTTCATCGATTCAACAGGTATCCACAATCTAACCAATCTTTGCCAGATGGCGCAACGGGAGAAGACGACGATCGTACTTTCCGGCGTGAATGAAAAAGTGCATAAAGCATTAGAGAAATCAGGCTTCTACGAACTGCTGGGCGAAAAGAATATCTGCCCGAATATCAATGTAGCATTGGAAAGATCGAAAGAATTATTGGATGAGTAAAACAAAGTAATAATATAAAGGAGGGAATGAAAAAATCATTCCCTCCTTTATATTATTAAAGATATTTATTCTCTCATCCATGCTCCGGTAATCTCTGCCACATAAATATGATGCAAACCGCCATGGGCACCACCATACCATTGCTTACAAACACCTGGATCGATGAAACAATCTTCTTTCATTACATCCGTATAAAGCTTGCGGCATTCCAGACTGAGACGTCCTTGTTCAAAAAGAATATTTCCTTTTTCAGTAATAATAGGTTTCAGTCCCGTCTCTTTTACCTTGTCTACTTCCCTACCCGACTTGCTTCCACATATCTTATGGATAGCTCTGTTCTCTTCTCCCAGGAAAGAGAGCGTGAAGTATTCACTCTTCTCAATAAACTCAAACGTGTAACGTTCCGGACGGATAAAGACATAGACCACCGGTTTGTTCCATAGGAAGCCTATACCGCCCCAACTGGCAGTCATCGTATTGAAATGATCTTTATTACCTGCCGTCACCAGCATCCATTCTTTACCGATAACTTCAAAGAAGTTCTCTGAAAGGTCTTTAATTGCAATAGGTTTCATACTACTTATTTATTTTACTATAATCTTAATTCAAACTCTTTTCACTCTATTATTTTCCCGTTCGCAGAATATCTATACCCAACGTATTGGATATATAGATGGGACGCGCTGGATATATAGATCGGACACATTGGATATATAGGCCCAATACGTTGGATATATAGCTCCTGTAAACCGCTTAATAAGAAACACTAACCGGAATGCCTGCTTCTTTAATTAAAGCGGCAATGCGGTCCAGTTCCTCATGAGTAGCCTTACATAAATCATGGTCAGGCGTTTCACGATCAATAGTATAAATCATCACCTGACGGGGTTTTATCTCTTTCACAACCTCCAGCCACGGAAGAACGTACTTATCCGAAGTATTATCCACGTCTTTCCCCTGATAACTGCCTTTCATGAACATGGTCTGAATAATGCAGTTGCCTTGAAAAGCTTTCATATGTTCTACGATTTCGCCTACGGAATAATGCCCTGTAGGCCGATCCACAGTATGAATATAATCCTTGTCTACTGTATCGAGTTTCAAGATGTTGTTATCTATCTTATTCAGCGCATCAAACACCGCAGGGCGGTGAATAAAGGTGGAATTACTCAATACACTGACTTTGGCATTCGGGAAATACTTATCACGAAGCATCAACGTATCTTCTATGATTTCAGGGAAATGCGGATGAGCTGTAGGTTCACCGTTTCCGGCAAAGGTCAATACATCCGGTTGAGGCCCATTCTGTTGCATATCCTGCAATCTGGCTTCAAGGGCATTGCGGACCTCTTCGCGGGTAGGTAATGCTTTCTTGGGACGATGGTCTGCATTGAAACCACATTCACAATAAATGCAGTCGAATGAACACACCTTACCATCTTCCGGCAATAAGTTAATCCCTAAGGATACTCCCAAACGGCGGGAATGAACAGGACCGAAAATGGGAGATGGATAAATTACAGTCATTTTATTTACGATTTGACAATTGACGATTCAAATTACTGAATTACTGTAAAAACCGGATACAGTATTTTCAGCGTTTATAACGGCAAAGTTAACTAAATCTTTATACGAAGCTGCATTTGTAAGTCGGCTTTTTTGTTTCCTTGTATCAGGTCGTTACCCGAACCAATATTCTCACGGTCTTCGTAGATAGTCTGCGCGAATTTAACAAGGAACATAAAAACTTTGTTCACATCATACCGGGCACAGGCAGAAAAGCGAAATCCTTGTCCAATAAAACGAAGGTGTATAGAAGGTATAAAGCAAACCTTTTTCGGAAGCATAAATACGGGAATCGTAATCATCCGTATGGAAATAAGTGCCCTGCACAGATATCTTTATGGGAAAAGAAAAAGCATACGAGCAGGATTGTGTAAACTGATATCCCTGGCTTCCCTCCTGCCCCCGGGAATGAAAATGATTATAATCCACCGTTGTTCGTAACTGTAGATGATCCGGTGAATAAGCCAGTCGGTAACGAAGGCGGTGCTGATAAGTAGGAAGGATAACTTTTCCATCCGTTCCCGCTACGTCTCTCTCTTTTCGCTTATAGCGATAGTTAACATACATAGATAAATTTCGCTTAGGAGAATAGATTGACTGAAACATGCCATCCACACCTTGCGACGGTTTACTGATGCGGTATTTCCACCAGGGAAAAGAAAACAAATCCAGCGAAGCGAAGAATTTCCAATGTGCTAAAGGTGATGCTTCGGCAGCCAGATACCAGCCATTTTCATTTTGCGGTGTACTACTTTCACCAAACGAACGTGCAAACATTGCCCAGTAATCATGACTATAATATCTATGAACAATCAGCAGTTGATAACCGGTTAATATATTATATTTCAATTGATTCAGTAGTGAATAACCTTGTTTGCCCATAGCCGCTTCACCTGTCAGAGTAAATCGATTCCAGCGATATTTATAATCTACACCCACATTATGAAAGTAATTCCCTTGCAAATTATACTTGGCATAGGTTCTTAACTCCGGTTGATAACTACGGTTAAAAAAGTAGTAAATGCCTGTCATTCCTACTTTTAGATTGTTCTTTTCATAGGTAATATTCCCACCCAGCAACTGTAAAGTGAAAGCATTTACTTTATCCGCTTCCTTCTCCATACGATGCAATCCGGTTTTATAAATAGAGGTAATTTCATTCCCTTCTATGACTCCATCCATAGAACGATGTGAATAAAAACCGGATAGTTGAAGTGCAGGGATAACCTCCACTGTTGCCGCAGCACCCCTGAAATAATTATATTCATCCGTTGAGCTGTGCTTCCGGATGCCACCACTACGGTTATCCACCGTTGAGAGAGAATAAGTTTTCCCTAAACGGAAATCAGTGCTGACTACTAGCCCTTGTCCGAAACTTAATCTGTAATTTCCCAATGCCAACGTTTTCAACTTACCCAGATTACGAAGCAGAAAGTAGATAGAATAATAATCATATCCTTTTTCATTATGCAGGGCAAAGAAAGGTTCTCCTGCATCCTTTTCGGCCGTAATTCCCATTTGAAGATAGTCTCCGTAGCGATACCCATATCTTAGAGAGTGGTACATTGCAGGCCCCAGATAATTCTTCTGATAACCTTTACGGGTATAGAAAGGTACATCCAGCCGGGTTAATACCTCCTGTTTACCATATTTCAACAGACTTTTCAACCGGGGAAAACCTATCTTTTCGGGCACAGGATGTACACAAACAAAAGGGAGAAGCAGGTCGATGGTATGCTTATCCACCTCTTCCACCAATTGCAGTTCATAAATGGTTTGCATCTGCCCGTGTATATACACATAAGCCAAGATATTTTCAATCTGAATATCCGAAAGAAAAGGAAATTGCTCTAATTCACGTTTAGTAGTAACATTGATATTAACAGGTTCCTGCAGGCGATTGGATAGCTCTTCAAGTTCATCTTCCCAGTTCTTTTCTTCTTCATCCATAGAGAGTTGCTCTATATTCTCTTCCCACAAGGACACATTTGTATTTTGAGCTTCAAGTACAGGAGTCATCAGCAGCATACTCAGAAAAACTCCCAACTTGAGTAATTTCATTCGTGTAAATAAGTTTAATTGTCGCGAAATTACCATAAATAAGTTAACACGACAAGGAAAACATCGACAATCGGACCAAATATAAAGATAAACACTTAATTTTGTGGCATGAACGCACGACTGAACATATTCATCATCGTAGTCTTCCTTCTGTTCGGAACTTCTCTATGCCAGGCACAGGAAACGAAAACCGAAGGATACCTGGTTCCTATGTGCGTTTACGAAGGAGACACTATCCCGTATATAAAGATACCCACCGTTTATATTTTCAAACCTCTCAAATTCAAGAACAAGAAACAGTTGAATGAATATAACCGACTGGTATATAACGTAAAGAAGGTATTGCCTATCTCCAAAGAAATCAACCGTGCAGTTATTGAAACTTACGAATATATGATGACTTTACCCGATGAGAAGAGCCGTCAGAAACACATGAAAGCAGTAGAGAAAAGTCTGAAAGAACAATATACTCCACGCATGAAAAAGCTTTCTTTCTCTCAAGGAAAGTTATTAATCAAGTTAGTGGACCGTCAAACCAATTCCACGGGTTACGAACTGGTAAAAGCCTTCATGGGACCTTTTAAAGCAGGTTTCTATCAGACTTTCGCCGCACTGTTCGGTGCCAGTCTGAAAAAACAATATGATCCCACTGGAGATGATGCGCTTACCGAACGGGTTATTCTGTTAGTAGAAAGCGGACAGCTTTAAAATAGAAGTATCCTACTCCTTATTTATGTAATTTTTCAATCCCAACAACCCCCTGTAATAACCTTCAAAGATCGTATGACTGTGTTTTTCTATATTCAAAGAATCATAGTTCAAAACAATCTTCGGACAAGTGGATAAAATCTTTATTGCCTCCTCTGTGGCAGGCTTAAATGACTCTTCTATTTTATCCTTCTTCCCGCTTGCCAGATACATATAAAGTTGGTTAGCCCCTTTGTACTCTTTAGTAAATTCTGAAAGTTTATCAATCATCATCTTCTTGCTATACATATAGTTAGGAGATACAGACAGAATACATTGAAACAAACCGGGATTGCTAAGTAAAGCATACGTCACAAACGTACCGCCTAACGAATGTCCTACCAGTATATTCCGCGAACCCGTATTATATCTGCTCTTTATAAAAGGAATAATTTCCTTTTCCAGAGATAACAATAAAGAATCTCCCTTTCCAGGATCATCATACCCCTTTACCGATTCTTCATCCGTATAAGGAGGAGTTAATTCACTCTGCCTGTTAGGATTCGAAATACCAACGATTATACAGGGAACACCCGGATACAACAATTCAAAGGTGGAACAAAACAAATTGAAAGTAGGCGGATATTGAGCGTCGAATACATAGATAGTCAACAATGAATCACTCTTCAACATAGCATCTACCCCACTCCGGTATACTTGTAGTTCGCGTGAATCATCGAAATATTCAGAGTCATAAATATACCTGTCGCCCAATGGCTGCAACGAATAAAAGTCTGCTTGCGCTTTACCATTCCAGTTATGGAAAATACAGAATAAAAGAATTAATAAAACCTTTTTCATAGTTTGAACCCTCCTGTTGATATGATGTTAAGAACATTGTTAGTAATGAAAAACAGTCATTATAGAAAACCATGTATTTCAAATACTTATCTATGTTGAAAACTTCTATGAACCATTGTTCATTTCTCTATTGATAAGGACATGATAACCACTGTTTGAACAGGGTTCAAACAACTTATCAACACCTTGTTATTTCAGTTTCTTGAATAAATCCCAGATAACGATACCGGCAGTTACAGATACGTTCAATGAGTGCTTCGTACCATATTGGGGTATCTCAATACATCCATCGGAATGGTCAATAACCTCCTGCTGAACTCCTTTCACCTCATTGCCCATAACTACTGCATACTTCTTAGTACGGTCTAAAGACAGCTCATCCAGCATGATACTGCCTTCCGCCTGCTCTACAGAATAAACAGTATATCCTTCCTTTTTAAGGTTATCAACAGCTTCAACACAGTTATCAACATACTTCCAGTCGACAGTGAATTCAGCACCTAAAGCTGTTTTATGCATCTCAGGATGGGGCGGAGTAGCTGTAATGCCACACAGGTAAATACATTCCACCCGGAAAGCATCCGAAGTACGAAATACAGAACCAATGTTATGAAGACTGCGGATATTATCCAATACCACCACCAGGGGCAGCTTCTCAGCTTCCTTAAACTCCTCTATACTAATACGATTCAGTTCTGTTATTTTCAGTTTACGCATAACAACTATACTCTTTAAATGGCTTTTATTAATAGATTGATTTACAAAGACTTGTTGAACACAAGTGTTTTATTTGCACCACACTTGTGTTTCATTTATACAACACAAGCATTACAGACAAGCCACACAAGTGTAGAACAAACAACGTACTTATACGTTATCTTTTTATTCCTGTTGCAAAGATACTTCTTTCCGTTCACATCCCTGTTAATAACCGTTGAAAAGCTGTCAAAAGAGTAGGGAAAGAAATTCAAAAATAATTCTTGCAATATTCAAAACAACGTATATGCACCCACCAGAATGAACATTCCAAAAAAGTTAAGAGAAACTTTCCGAGGTTATATAAACACATTTTTCAGCCCTATTACACCGGTTTATAACCATAAAGTTATTAACTTTGCACTTTATCAACAAGGTGTTGAAAGAGTTTTATAGATGGCTTATTATCAAGAGATATACCTTTTATTTGCCCGTTGATAACATACGGATAAAGTTTTATCTCATACTAATAACTTCATAGACAAGAAAAATCGTATTTACTTGTCGACACTATTAACAGCCTATCATCACCATCAAAGGATTTTTAAATTAGAAAGAGAAATAAAAAATATAATTATGAATAATCTCATAGAAGCTATCAAGCAACTTAAAAAGGAGAAGAACGCGATTATTCTGGGGCATTACTACCAGAAAGGGGAAATACAGGATATAGCCGATTACGTCGGCGATAGTCTGGCATTGGCTCAATGGGCAGCCAAAACGGAAGCGGATATCATTGTGATGTGCGGTGTTCACTTTATGGGTGAAACGGCCAAGGTGCTTTGTCCGAATAAGAAAGTGCTGGTTCCTGATATGGCAGCCGGTTGTTCGTTGGCGGACAGTTGTCCGGCGGACAAGTTCAGTCAGTTTGTCAAAGAGCATCCCGGATATACGGTGATATCTTACGTGAATACGACAGCCGCCGTGAAAGCAGTGACGGATGTTGTGGTAACTTCTACCAATGCGAAGCAGATCGTGGAAAGTTTCCCCAAAGATGAGAAAATAATCTTTGGTCCTGACAGAAACCTGGGGAATTATATTAACTCTATCACGGGGCGCAATATGTTATTATGGGACGGCGCATGCCATGTACACGAACAATTCTCGGTTGAAAAGATTGTTGAATTAAAAGCGCAGCATCCCGATGCAGTGGTCTTGGCACATCCCGAATGTAAGAGTGTAGTTTTGAAGTTGGCTGATGTGGTAGGTTCAACCGCAGCATTGCTGAAGTATGCAGTGAATCATCCCGAGAAAGAGTATATTGTTGCTACCGAATCGGGCATCCTTCATGAGATGCAGAAGAAATGTCCGCAAACGACGTTTATTCCGGCTCCTCCTAACGATAGTACCTGTGCCTGCAATGAATGTAGCTTCATGAGATTAAATACGCTGGAAAAGCTTTATAATTGCCTGAAAGACGAATCTCCGGAAATAACAGTAGATCCTGAAATTGCTGAGAAAGCAGTGAAGCCTATCAAGAGGATGCTGGAGATTTCGGCAAAACTGGGGCTTTGATAAAGTGGTAGATTGATAAGAGTGGTAAAGTGATAGAGGTGATAAAGTGATAAGAGTAATGTCACCCTATCACCTCTATCACTTTACCACCCTTATTCTCCTCTTATAAATGCAATTTTTGTAACAATCCCCTCTTTTCCTTCACTGTCTGCGGCAAGTACCATATATATTCCTGTTGTCACTCTCCTACCTTGTTTATTTCTTCCGTCCCAGGTGAATTGCCCTCCCAGGGAAGTACCTTGGTAAATAAGATGTCCGGCAGTATCTACAATCTTCACATCACTGTCGTAAACCATTCCCGTAACAGTAATTACTCCGCTGTAGTCCGGACGTACCGGATTAGGATAAGCACGTACATTACTCTCTTTAAAGCTGTTTTCAGCCTCTGTAGCGTCACTTTGGTAAGAAACGAGCCCCTTACCTGTTCCGATGAAGACTTCGCCGGTACGGGGATGTATGGCAATAGATACGATGCTATTGGAAAGCAGCGGACTGTTTTCTTCCGTAAAGTGATGAATCGTTTCCATTCCATCCGCACTTATCAGGTAAATTCCATTGGATGCTGTACCTATCCACTTTCTGTTGGCACCATCTATTGCAATGGCATTAATCGCTTCGTTCACCAGTAAGAAATCAGCCAACCCGCTGTCGTCATTGCGCGGAACTTTAATCTGTGTACAATAGAAATTATCATTGAAATAGCGGGAAGGATTATTCAGTACCAAAGGACCTCTGTTAGTACCGATCCAGATGACTCCCTCTTTATCCTCGGCAATGCAATAAACTGCCAACTGTTCTAAAAGGGCTCCGTCCTGATTCGTAAACCGGGTAATGAACCTGTGCTGGTCGTCCGAAGTATCCGCTATAGTACCGTTATAATTCAAGCAGAACAATCCTCCCGACTCTATACGCGAAGAAGTAGCCCACAGCCAACCTCTTTTATCAAAGATAGTTCGTCCGAAATTACTTGCCTTTACTATTTCCGGATAATGAAGACTTGCCCAGTCACCATTTTTCATCAATACACTCACTGCATGTTGTGTCTCGCAACTCACCATCCAAAGGTTATTTTCTTTGTCATAAATCAGTCCGTTCACGCGTACATAACTATCTGCCCAAGGTTCATTAGGTACAGCACTTTCCAACGGACTGTTATGCATACTATACCAGTTTATGAACTTCCCATCTTTAAATTCGTAAATCCCTTCTCCTGCCGATGCAGCAAAATGATGAGCAACGTCTTTAGGATCCTGCACAATACAGTTTATATCATCGTATCGATGTTTGGTTTGTTCACTGATGCCTTCTTCCTGAAAACTGTTCCAGGTATTATTTTCAAAGGTCATAATGGTTCCGGGCCTGTCAAGTCTGTTGGCTATATGTCCTCCTCCGGTAATCAGCAATCGTTCTCCGGCAAAATTCATATAATACGGATAGTTCCGCACAGGACTATTCGGAGTAATGTTTTCGGGCACTTCTCCTTTGAAAGGAATATCGTGGTATTGCGAGAGGAATTCAGAGGTATTATCCGACACTTTCTTCCAGTTCTTAATATCCAGTAGATTATCTGTCAATAACCCTGCAAACAATCCTTCGGAAGTAGCGGCATAAAGATGATTATCCGATACATTACATGCCAGAACGTTTTTATTCAGAGGATAGTAATTGCTGATTTCCCGCTTTTTCAGATTGATACAAAGAATACCCGATGCAGTGGATAAATACGTGTATTCCTTATAAAAACAAGCGTGGTTGACCGTCTTATCCTGTGTCATATTCTTGTTTTTATAATCGGGAAGGTTATAGATATCCTCCTCATTCACCAACAGGTCTATATTCGCATTGGAATAAATAATGACCAATGATTTATAGGCTGACTGGTAAGCAATATAAGATATTTCCGTATCGCTTAGTGGAAAAGATTTTGAATAAGTTCGTATGCTGGTATCTTCTTTATCATAAGCATATAAATCACCATTGGCAAGGATGAAGAGTTTACTTCCAATGACTTCACTGCGGGTAGGATTATGATAAGAAAGGTAAGTTTGCCACTCTCCTATCGCATTTTGCGAATAGGCAGGCAGAAGATAGATTAAGCAGAGAAGAAATATATATTGAAATCTCATAAAATCAGAGTTATATTAGTTTGTAAGCAACACACTTACAAACTAATAACTCTATATTTACGGGTTTATTGTATGCTATTAAGGAATTTGCAAAGTTTGTTTGTAGCTATGGCACGGTGGCTGATTTTGTTTTTCAGTTCGTTGCCCATTTCTGCAAAAGTCTGCGTATATCCTTCGGGAACAAATATAGGATCATATCCGAAACCTGAGTTTCCTTTTCTGGTTTTGATAATTTCTCCTTTGATTACACCTTCGAACAAATGCTCTTTTCCGTCGATAATCAGTGCAAATGCAGTGCGGAATTGCGCTTTCCGGTTCTCTATTCCTTCCATGGCATACAGCAGTTTTAGCATATTTGCTTCTGCATTATGTCCGTCTCCGGCATAGCGTGCCGAGTAAACTCCCGGTTCTCCGTTTAAAGCTTCTACTTCCAGACCGGTATCATCGGCAAAACAATCCATCTGGTAGTTTTCATAAATGTACTGTGCTTTCAGTAAAGCGTTTCCTTCCAAAGTATCGGCAGTTTCAGGTATGTCCGTATGGCAATGAATGTCTTTCAGACTAAGAAGTTCTATTCTGTTACCTAAAATAGCGGTTACTTCTTCCAATTTGTGTGCATTGTTTGTGGCAAATACGAATTTATGTTTCATATGTTGATTGGTTCTTATTTCACTTTCAGTCGGTCAAAACCTTCTCCATAGACTCCGATAACGGAACTTTGAGAGATAAATGCGTTTGGGTCAATGTCTTTCACCAAACGGAAAATATCAATTGACTGGCGCTTATAAGCTAATACAACGAGTACTTTTACATTGTGTTTACTGTACCATCCTATACCGTCCAGAACGGTTACGCCGCGGTGTGTCTCTTTCGTAATGCGGTCGGCAATCTTTTCATATTCTTTGGAGAAGATAAAGAATTGCACAGACTGGCGGGCACTGTTCACAATATAATCTAACACGAAACCGATAACAAACAAAGTTACAAAACCAAATATCACGCGTCTCCAGTCATGGAATACGAAGTAACAGGAGCTGATGATAATCACATCGCAAAGCATAACCATACGTCCCAGTGTGACGTCTTTATACTTATGTATGATAGCGGCAATAATATCCGTTCCTCCCGTGCTTCCGTTGCAATTGAATACGATTCCAAGGCCTGCACCGCACATGACGGCACCTATCATACAAGCCATGAAATCCTGCCCCGGTCCCAGTATAAGCGGTGGTGTATTGTCGGGACCATTCACAAGCATTTGGAAAAACCATAAAAAGAATGTTAGCCCGAAGATGGCGAACGTGGTTTTAATACTGAATTTAGGACCCAGTATTTTAATGGCAAATGTCATTAAGACAGCATTGATGATGAAGTATGACCATTGAATAGGAAAGTCCGTGGCGTAATAGATGATTGCACCGATACCCGTAGTTCCTCCTGTCGTTATCTGATAAGGAATCAGAAACAACGCCCATCCCAAGGCATAACTGATAAGACCGACAGTGATGAAGATATAGTCTCGCAACTCTCTCATCATTTCGGCTTTGGTTGGTTTTGTGATTTGCATATTAATCAGTTACAAGATATTAACTACGAGTTACAAGTTACGAGCTACAAGGGAGCGAGTCAAGTTACCTTTTCTCTCTCTACTTGTAGCTTATAGCCCGTAGCTCGTAACTAATTTATTTAATAACAATGTTTACGATCTTCTTCGGGACGACAATCACTTTCACTACTGATTTGCCTTCCATCCATTTAGATGAACGTTCATCTGCCAATACGGTGCTTTGAATGGCTTCTGATGTTTCGTCAGCAGGGAATTCCATATTGAAGCGTGCCTTGCCATTGAAAGATATGGTGTAGTTGATTGTATCTTCCACCAGGTATTCTTCGTTGTAAGCAGGCCACTTGGCATCGCAAACTGAGTCTGCATGGCCCAGTGTATCCCACAACTCTTCACATACGTGCGGAGCGAAAGGAGCCAATACAATAACCAGTTGATTCAATATTTCTTTCTTGCTGCATTTCAAACTGAATAACTCGTTTACGCAGATCATGAAAGCACTGACGGAAGTATTGTAAGAGAACTGTTCAATATCACCCGTTACTTTCTTAATCAGTTTATGCAAAGATTTCAGTTCTTCCTTGGTTGCAGGTTCATCCGTCACTATATAACTGCCGTTACGGTCGTAGAACAGTGACCAGAACTTCTTGATGAAGCGGTATACACCATCGATACCATTCGTATCCCAAGGCTTGGATTGCTCTACCGGACCGAGGAACATCTCGTACATACGCAATGTATCCGCACCGTATTTCTCAACAATCATGTCGGGATTAACGACGTTGAACATGGATTTACTCATCTTCTCCACAGCCCAGCCGCAGATGTATTTACCATCTTCCAGGATAAACTCAGCGTTGGCAAATTCAGGACGCCATGCTTTGAAAGCTTCAAGATCCAGAATATCATTGGATACGATATTTACATCCACATGGAGTGGGGTAGTGTCGTACTGATCCTTCAGATTCAGAGAAACGAACTTATTGCTGTCTTTGATACGGTAAACGAAGTTACTCCGTCCCTGTATCATACCTTGATTAACCAACTTCTGGAATGGTTCTTCTACGATAGACACTCCTACATCGTGCAGGAATTTATTCCAGAAACGTGAATAAATCAAGTGTCCTGTAGCATGTTCCGTACCACCTACATAGAGGTCGACACTTCTCCAATATTCATCTATTTTCTTATCAACCAATGTTTTATTGTTATGCGGGTCCATATAGCGCAGATAGTAAGCGCTGGAACCTGCAAAGCCCGGCATAGTATTCAGTTCAAGAGGGAATACGGTGACGTTATCTATCTTTTCATTCTCTACCACACATTTGTTTACAGTGTCCCAAGCCCATTTGGTAGCGTGTCCCAACGGTGGTTCTCCGGTTTCGGTAGGAAGGAATTTGGCAACTTCCGGCAATTCAAGCGGCAAACTACTTTCGTCGATCATATAAGGCATTCCATCCTTGTAGTAAACCGGGAACGGTTCGCCCCAGTAGCGCTGACGGGAGAAGATAGCGTCACGAAGACGATAATTCACCTTTACGCGTCCCAGATTATGTTCTTTTACGTAGTTCTTGGTCTTTTCGATAGCTTCTTTGATGGTCAGTCCGTTCAATGTAAGATCACAGTAAGGAGTTACATCAGGTCTCGGAGAGTTGCAAACGATACCTTCTTTGGCATCAAAGCTTTCTTCGCTGACATCACAACCTTCTACCAACGGACGGATCTCCAATCCGAAATGTTTGGCGAAAGCATAGTCACGACTATCGTGTGCAGGTACAGCCATGATGGCACCTGTACCATAACCGGCAAGTACATAGTCGCTAATCCAGATGGGCACTGCCTCACCTGTGAAAGGATTAATGGCATAACTTCCGGAGAATACACCCGTCACGCTGCGGTCTGTAATACGATCACGCTCGGTACGTTTCTTTGTGCGTTCCAGATAAGCGTTAACTTCGTCCTTTTGTTCAGGAGTAGTCAACTGGGCTACCAATTCGCTTTCCGGCGCCAACACCATGAAAGTAACACCGAACATCGTATCTGCACGGGTCGTGAAGATGGTAAATTCCAGATCGCTGTCTTTTACTTTGAACTGTACTTCGGCACCTTCGCTGCGACCGATCCAGTTTCTTTGAGTTTCTTTCAGAGAATCTGTCCAGTCGATGGTATCCAGTCCGTCCAACAAGCGTTGTGAATAGGCAGAAACGCGAAGACACCATTGACGCATCTTCTTCTGAACTACGGGGAAACCTCCGCGTTCGGATACACCGTCTATCACTTCATCGTTGGCCAGAACCGTACCCAATTGGGCACACCAGTTTACCATCGTTTCACCCAGATAGGCGATGCGATAGTTCATCAGGATTTCCTGTTTCTCTTTCTCGCTCTTGGCTTTCCATTCTTCGGCAGTGAAGCTGAGTTCTTCGCCACAAGCCACATTCATGCCGTTGGTACCTATTTGTTCGAAGGCCTGTATCAGTTCTTCGATAGGGCGAGCCTGCTTTTCATCATTGCAATAATAGCTGTTGAACATCTTCTGGAATGCCCATTGCGTCCAATGATAATATTCCGGTTCGCACGTACGGATTTCGCGGTTCCAGTCAAAACAGAAACCTATCTTATCCAACTGCTCACGGTAGCGGTCGATATTGTTGATCGTAGTAATTGCAGGATGTTGTCCCGTTTGTATAGCATATTGTTCGGCGGGAAGTCCGTAAGCATCATATCCCATGGGATTTAGTACATTGAAGCCCTGCAGTCGTTTGTAACGAGCATAAATGTCCGAAGCAATGTATCCCAGCGGGTGTCCTACGTGTAGGCCCGCACCGGAGGGGTAGGGGAACATGTTTAGTACATAGTACTTCTGCTTCGTCTCATCTTCCTTCACTTGGTAGGTTTTCTCTTCTACCCACCTTTTCTGCCACTTCTTTTCAATCTCCCTGAAATTGTACTCCATAATGGTTTTCTTTCGTTATTTTATGGTTGATACTTAGTTATATACTTTATTAAACGGTGCAAATTTACGGGTTTATTTTCAGATTCATAGCTTAGTACAACAAAAAAGTATTTGTCTGTACCATACCAGGGATACACTTGCTCCGTACCAAAGCCGTACTTTCTCCGTGTAGAAGTACTTTTGACCGAAGAATGTACGGAGCAAGTACGGTTCGGATACGTTTCAGACAGGTAGCGGAACATTTGAAAATATATATTTTTTCCTGTTTAGTGATATCTAAAGACACAAAAAAGCCAACTAATTCACAATGAATTAGTTGGCTTTAGCTTTACTATTGAAAGAATATTCCTGCAATATTGAAAAGAAACTATTTACTGATAAACACTTTTGTTAGTTTAAAACAATTTATAAATCAGTATAGATTAGAAAGTTACTTGATAACTTTTCCCTGCTTCCGTTGATAGTTCTTTTACTTTTCCCTCATACCGCAGAAGACATTTCTCTCCCTTTAAGGATTTTATATTAGTGGAGATGAGTTTTCCGGCTTTCCATTCCATATCAAAAACAAATGCACCACGTGCACACAAGCCCGTCACTTTTCCATCTTTCCAGGCAGTAGGTAATGAAGGCAACAAGTCAATATAATCTGTATGACTTTGAAGTATCAATTCAATCATTGCCAAAGGAACTCCCATCATATCGCCTACTTGTGGACGACCGTGAGCATCGACAAACATATTAGGGTATGCTTTTGTGAAATAATTGTGCTGCATCATATCTAAACTCTTATCACCCTCTTTCAAACGAGCAAGCATAGAAGTAACCCATCCTAAGCTCCAACCTTGGGCATGATAATTATGATTTAATCTGTAATCCAAAGATTTACGTACAGCATCAACAAGATGCGGAGTTTTGTCTTGAGTAATTCTGTTTCCTGGCATCATACCCCACAAGTGCGAAATATGACGATGTCCCGGTTCTGTTTCTTCTGACTCTTCTGTCCACTCCATCAAACGTCCATCGTTAGCAATAGTTGGCATACTAAGTTTTTTCATACTTGCTTCAACTTCAACTGTTTCTTCGTTGTTAATGCCTAATATTTTGCATGCTTCAAGAAAATCTCTAAATGTATTCCATATAATTTCTTGGTCGTAAGTACAGCCCATAGTTAAACTTGCAACTTTTCCATTTACTTTAAAACGATTTTCGGGAGATGCAGTAGGACCAGATACAAGTTTTCCACTTCGTGGGTCAGGGACAAGCCAATCAACGAAGAATAATGCAGTTTCTCTTAATATAGGTAAAGCTCTTGTTTTTAAAAATTCTTTGTCAAGAGTATATCTGTAATGTTCCATGTGGTGTAAGCATAGCCATGCAGCATTTGTGATAGACATACCCCAGTGTGCTTTGAGGAAAGTGGGAGGAGCATAAAACCAGGCATCAGTACGATGACCTGCAACTGAGCCTCTTTTAGTTCCAAACATAACTTGGGCTGTCTCTTTTCCATTCTTAATAAGATTCTCTGTCAATGTAAATATAGGTTCATGACATTCAGACAAATTAGCTTGTTCGGCAAACCAATAAGCTTCTTGTATATTTACGTTGATATGGAAATTAGATCTCCAAGGAGCTAACATTAATGGATTCCAAATTCCTTGAAGATTCATAGGCAAGCCACCCTTTCTTGAAGATGAGATAAACAAATATCTGCAATAATTGTAGTATTCAAACAGTAGTTCCGAATCTATCTGCCCACTTGCCGCCAACTGAATGCGCTTGTCGATAGGGTTATTATTAACAGGTGTGTTAAATGTAATATCAAATGACGAACGATTGTATAATGCTGAATATTCGTCAATGTGAGTTTGTTTAAGTTTTTTGTAACCTAACTTTTGTGCTTGCGATAATTGCTTTTCGCAAATCTTTTTACGATTATGAGTTAAAACATTCTTCGTATCGTGTATATTGTAATCTGTGCTAATAGCTATCATTATTGTTACACTATTGGCATTGTTTATTTCTATATCTGTTTCGTTAGCTTTTATTTTACCGCCTTCGTTATAATAGTTAATTATTCCTTCAAACTTCACACCTACAAACTCTCCATTTTCAGCATAGGCTTGTCCTTGTACGTATTGACTACGATTGTTTTCTGCCTTTGTAGTTGCTCCAAACGGACGTGTATATTTAGATTTAAACGAAACTTGTCCCGGTTTGTCGGCAGTGATTCTCACAACCATTACTTCATTTGGTTTACTTACAAAAGCCTCACGGGTATAGGTTACACCGTTTTGTGTGTAGCTTACATAAGTTATGGCTTTTGTGTAGTCCAACCATCGTTTGTAGTTGCTTATTGCTCCTTTATCTTTAAAATCAATATTCAAGAATCCAAAAGGTTGATAACTTCTCGCATTTTCGTGTACTCCATCTGCGAACTCTTTCTCACAAACGATTACTGCTTCTTCATATTTTCCGTTGAAAATAAGATTACGCATTTTATTGATTAATTCGGGACCTTTAGGATTGTTTGGAGGAAGTGGAGGACCACACCAAATTGTATTCTCATTAATCACAATTTGTTCTGTTGAAGGATCACCAAAAATCATACCTCCAATTCTACCGTTACCTATTGGCAATGCCGATTTCCAATCAGATGCTGGTTGTGCATACCAAAAATGGCTACATTTGTCTTGTGCAAACGTTAGCTGCAAACTTGACATAAGCAAGATAATTACAAATAGTAAATTTCTCATAAATTGTTTTTATTATGTTATTCATGCGAATCAAAAGTTGAAAGATTACTACTGATTCATTGTTAAGATTTTGTAATTCAGTTAATTATCTTATTTGTTTACTGTGCTTGGATATAATTTTCTGAACCATTGATTGCAACTACTTCATCAAAAAAAAGGGTTTTCAAATTTGATTAAATAATTGTATTTTCATCACTGTTATTTTTTCGACTAAACTATTCAGATAAATTTCTATGTTCGGATATATTTTGTCAACTGTTATAAGATTTGCATCAGTTGGATTACTATGATTGGAATACTGAATGATTTTCCACGCATTCGGCATCCTATTATTGTCTGTATCAAGTAGCACAGATTATATAATCAATATTCATATTTTACTTATTTTGATTGGATATCCGCTCTTAACTTAACGTGAATAGTGCTATTGGGCACAGGAGATTCTATTACGAATCGAGGATTGTTTAATAAGCGAATAATTTCCGAACCAGCTCTCATTACGGTTCCGTGAAAATTGGTGGTACAGCTTTTACCTCTATTAAAATAATAAACATTATCATGAGCAAGCGTTGTACCTTCCACAATATCGCACACTTCGCCTGATTCAGTAACTTTTGTAGCAAGTGCATTCCATCCTGCAAGAGCAGCAGAGCCGTAAATATGACTGAGCCAGCCTTCATTTACCCCTTTTGCAATACTGTAAACGAAAATGGCACTGGCTGAGGTTTCCAGATATGATCGGGGTTGGTCGAGTAGATTGTGCCATAAACCGGTTCCATCCTGCAAATGTACCAATGCTTGTGCATGCCTGCGGTATAGCGCTAACACTTTATCCCGACCTTCAAAGTTTTCTGGTAACACCGACAATAGCTCAGCCATGGCCATAATACACCAGCCATTTGCCCGTCCCCAATAAAATCGTGGGTCATCTGCTGCTGAGTTCACATTCCAACCATGGTCGTACAAGCCGGTTTGCTGATCAAAGAGTCTTGCAGATAATTGTACTACTTGCCTAACAGCATCTTCGTAATATTTTTTATCGCCGGTTAAAGATCCCATTTGTGCCAGAAAAGGAATACACATATATAAATCATCTGCCCAAAGCGATTGAGGTTGCGGTCGTTGGCGGGCTATTGTTCTATCGCGCAAACGATACTGCTTGTTATAAATATAATCTGCTATGGTATCTATCCATTCCCTGAATCTAGGGTCGGGATATCTTTTCTGGATTTTTATCAACGCTGCCCCAATTGCACCACAATGGTCTAATGCTGCCATATGGATCATTTTTTTATACGGATGATGTCGTATCAGGCCGTTTTCTTCCATTGTCCGGAAATAAGGCATAGCTTTAAAAGTGAAATCAAAAAAGCGTATGGCATAATTGAAATATGTCGTATCATTGGTAGTTTCATAAAGATCGTTGCAGGCAGAAAGTGAGACACCATTTGGATATGACCACTCTATAAAGTAAAATGCTCCTTGTGGATAAATCGCATTTTTATTAGGCTGAGAGTATGAAATTGTTTGTCCGTTAATAGAATCAACAAGATAAAAAAGCGAGTTTTTCTCTACTCTTTGTTGTATCCGGTCTACGATATTTTTTACATCTTTAACCGTAGGTATTACGTAAGGGGTACTGTAAGTCGGCAATGCCGGTTTCCTTGCTGAAATGCCTGTTCCTAATTGCGAAAAAGCTACAGTATTGCAGCCAAGAAGCAAAAAAAGAACAAGGTGTTTTTTCAATGATACTTTATTATTCATTTTGGATAAATATTATTTTGTTTACTATTCAAATAATATGTTGTAAAATTTACCGGGATAGATATTCACCTCTTTTCCCATTCCATGTTATTTTCTTTTTAGTTGTTTTTATTTCAGAATAAAAAATTCAATCGATTGCAAATATAATAGGTTTTTCAATCGATTGCAAACTTTTTCCTATATTTCTTTCAATCGATTGAAATTATTCAAAAAAAAGCTCTATTTTTGCAAGCAAATCAGAATTAACAAAGATGAATAATAAAAGAGTAACCATTTATGATCTTGCTAAAGCAATAAACCTGTCACCTTCTTATATTTCCAAGGCATTAAATAATCATCCTTCGGTGGGAGATAAGATGAAAGAGAAAGTGAGAAAGGCTGCCAAGGATTTAAATTATAAACATAACTCTTACGCTGCCAATCTCAGGATGGGAATTTCTAAAACGATAGGAGTAATTGTTCCTCATATAAATAAGAGTTTCTTTTCAGAATTGATTGCAGGCATTGAAGAAGTTTGTTTTGAACATGATTATGGCTTAATTATCTGTCAATCACAAGAGTCGTATGAAAAGGAGTGTAGAGCTATTGATACGTTAATACGCCAAAATGTAGATGGTATTTTAATTTCTGTATCTGCTGAGACTAATTCTTCAGAACATCTTCAGAATATCATAAACCATGATACTATCTTGATTCAGATTGATAGATTTATTGAAAACTTTAATAGTTATAAAGTAACTAATGACAATGAAAAGCTTGCATACAATGCAACCATGCATCTGATCAATCAAGGATACCAAAATATAGTTTTTTTGGGGTGGACAGAACAGCTTACTATTGACCAGTTAAGAAAAAGAGGCTACCTGCAGGCAATGAAAACTTCAGGGCTTACCAGCCATATTTATGACAATGCTATTCAGAAAGATAAAACAAAGGAAATTATAACTCTATTGTTGTCATCCAATACTCCTCCAGATGCATTTTTGACTTTTTCTGACGAGCAAGCTCTATGTGTGTTGCAAGTAGCTAACTCTTTAGGTATTAAAGTTCCCCAAGAATTAGGAATAATAGGCTCTGGAAATGATATTCTGACGGAGATTACTACACCTACTTTGTCTGCAGTCAATCAAAAAAGCATAGAGATCGGCAGAAAAGCTGCTAATCTTTATTTTGAAATTTTAGCCGGAAAAAATGATAATCCGGTAGAAATAAAAGAAGAGATCATTCAAGCAGAAATAATCGGCAGGGAAAGTACTGCAAAAAATAGCTAACCATGAAAACATATTTAATTTTTGCAATCAGTTTATTATCAACATCATTCACTTTTTCGCAAACAGTAGTGATAGACGGTGTTCCGCGTGATACTTCCTTTGCGTTAAACACTACTTATCAGAAAGAATTACGTTACCGTCCCTACATTGAACCCGTAAGAGCTAGCCTACCCGATAATGTATTAGCCAATGAAGGTGTAACTTATAAAACAGTAGAAAATGCATGGGGTAAGCATGAATTAAAGATGAATATATACCGTCCTAATGACGGTAAAGAATATCCGGTTTTAATGATGATTCACGGTGGAGGATGGAACTCTGGAAATTTGGGATTGCAAGTACCAATGGCACAACAAATTGCAACTAAAGGTTATGTAACTATTCCTGTGGAATACCGCTTAATTCCAGAAGCGCTTTATCCGGCAGGGGTGGAGGATTTGGAAGACGCTATTGAATGGATATACAATAATGCAGGAAGATTCGGCATTGATAAAGAAAAGATTGCCGTATCCGGTTGTTCAGCAGGTGGTCAGTTAGCGATGTTAATTGGAATGAAGAATGCTTCCGGCAAGATTAGGGCTGTCATCAATATGGATGGAATCTCTTCTTTTGTCACAGACGAATCGATAAACCGAGCCAAACAAGCACGAGATAGTAACAAGCCATTGCCTATTGATGCTATCTGGCTGGGTGGAACCTATCAAGAGCAGAAGAAAAATTGGGAAGAGGCTTCCGCTTTATACTGGATAAGTAAGAATTCGGCACCGGTTTGTTTTATTAACAGTTCCATTCCTCGTTTTCATAATGGCCGGGACGAAGCTATTGCTTTACTTAATAAATATGGAACTTACACCGAAATACATACATTTGAAGATACCCCACATCCTTATTGGTTTTTCAGACCCTGGTTCGATCCCACAATCGAATACATGACTGAATTCATGAATAAAATTCTGAAGAATAAAAGATAGGATATTCTTTCTACAATCTATTTTTTTGGTAACATAATGAACTTTTTGATAATGTCAGGTCTAAGCACAATTATTAGTACTCAGCCGAGAAAAAACGATAAACAGATAAATATTTTTGTTAATTCAGAACAATTTCTAATTTTTATTGCTTATATTTGTGAAGTGCTTATTAAAACTAATTCAAGTAATGTAATACAAAAAATGGCTAAGTTAATTCAATAGGATTTTACACAAAAGTGTTTTTAGGATATTTCAAGGGATGAAGTCTGAGAAGATTGCATCCCTTTTTGTTTATTTTTCTGCCAGATTGCTGAAAAACACTCTAATCACGTTGTTAATAAACGTGGGTAAAGTTTTTAAAAAACGTCACCCTTATTTATTAAAAACGTTTCCGGCGTCTATTAAATCCCCTGTTTTATTGTACAAAAAGTAGAAATGGTATATCTTTGCCTCCAATTTATCGGGAACGTATGAATGAGAAGAAAAATTACACCTATCATCTGATAGCGATCTTCACCGTAGGAGTGTGGGGATTAACTTTTATCTCCACCAAAGTTTTAATAGCCAATGGACTTTCTCCGAAAGAAATCTTTCTGCTTCGTTTTCTGATTGCTTATATTGGTATCTGGTTTATATCTCCCCGCAAGCTGTTTGCAAATAACTGGAAAGATGAACTTTGGTTGTTGTTGGGTGGTATCACGGGCGGTTCCGTCTATTTTCTGACGGAGAATATGGCTTTAGGCATTACGCTGGCTACTAATGTGGCGTTTATTGTTTGTACGGCTCCGTTGCTCACCACTATTTTTTCACTGATGATTTATAAGAAAGAAAAGGCTACCCGCACTTTGATAGGCGGTTCACTGATGGCATTGATAGGGGTGGCAATGGTGGTTTATAATGGGAGTTTTGTTTTGAAAATATCTCCGTTGGGCGATTGTCTTACTTTGGTTGCTGCTCTTTCATGGGCATTCTATAGTCTGATAATGAAGAAGATGACGGGAAGGTATAATACTATTTTTATTACTCGCAAGATTTTTTTCTATGGCATATTGACTACGCTTCCCGTCTTTATGTTTCAACCTTGGAAGGCTGACCTTTCTTTGCTCATTCAGCCTTCCGTTCTGTTGAATTTATTGTTTCTGGGTGTGGTTGCTTCCCTGATTTGTTTTGCAGTTTGGAATGTCGTACTGAAAAATCTGGGAACGGTACGCGCTTCCAACTATATTTATCTCAATCCGCTGTTCACTTTGGTAGGATCGGCTATCCTGTTAGATGAACATCTGACAGTTATTGCACTGATCGGGGCTGCTTGTATTATGGGGGGAGTATATATGGCAGGAAAGAAATAACCGGCAGATTATTCTTCAGCAAATAGTATTATTCTTCTTCGATACCTTTCTCCGAGTGTTGCAGGCGGTAAAATGTTTTTTGTAGCTCAATCTCCCTGCGTAACTCTTCCTCCGTAGGCATATACAACATATATTTGGAAGCAAAAAGTTGATTATTGTCATGTAGTACTGAGTAGCGGGCTATATCTTCGTCTGTTTCTGAACAGAGAACGATACCGATGGTTGGGTTATCTCCTTCACCACGTATCCGTTCATCATACATCCGCACATACATATCCATTTGTCCCACGTCCTGATGTGTTATAGGATTTGTTTTCAAATCGATAAGGACGAAACATTTTAATAAATAATTATAAAAGACGAGGTCGATGAAATAGTCTTTCTTCTCGGTACGCACTAATTTTTGGCGTGTTACATACGAGAATCCTTTTCCCAGTTCAAGCAAGAAACGTTGTAAGTTGCTGATGATAGCCGATTCTAGTTTGGATTCGGTAAAGTCGGTATTTGGAGACAATCCGATAAACTCCGCTACCGTAGGATTCTTGATAAACTTGCTGATACGGAAGCGTGAGCGACTTCATTTCCGTTTCCATTTTTTCCTTGTCGTGCGAGAGTAGCAGACGTTCGTAATACTGTGAACCGATGTTGCGATTGAGTGTGCGGTAACTCCACATCTGCTCTTGTGCTTCTTTTAGATACCATGCACGGGCTTCAGGATTGGGAACTGTTAATAAGCGCTTGTAATGAGACCAACTCAATATTCTCCACGGTGTAGAGAATATTTCGGGAAAGGTTTGATAGAACAGTCGATAGTTGTAAAGACTGGGGACTGAGAACCCCTTCCCGAACTCTTGCGTAAGTTCTGTCGAGAGTTCTTTTAGCAGTTGTGTTCCGTAGTCGGCTCGTTCTTTTCCCTGCTGTTCCTCTTCCACGATACGCTTGCCCATCAGCCAATAGGCTTCTACCATTGCCGAATTAATGGCGATGTAGGCTTTCTGTCGGGCTTCAGTTACAATTTGCTTGATTTCATGAATGAAACTTGTGCTATGTAAGGCTATATGGTTTTCTTTTTTCATTGTCAAAATGGTAAATGATTTAATGATAAAGTTAGGAAAAAAGCAGGATAAATGCACAATTAAGGTACTGTGCATTTGCGATGCCTGAATTTATTTCTCTGCAAACAGAATGATTTCTTCCGGTTGTGTGGAGTGTTCTACCATTAGATTCCAGCTACTTTCTTTTTTGTTCCATTCGTAGCTTTGGTAATTTACGCCCATTCCGTTGATTTGGTAAACGGCTTTGATCTTTACATCAGTGTAGGCATTGTCCTTGCTGTTCCATGCTGCGTATTCCACGTTTACTTCTCCACCGTCGTATGAGAAGTTCAGGCAATACTGTTTCTCGAAGCGTTGGTTGCCTTTACTCCATTTCGATACCTCTTTGCTGGATACACGTCCTTCGGCATCATACGCATAGTTATATTGCAGATGATTCTGAAGATATTTATCCTCTTTCACTTTGTATACGTTTTTGGTTTCTACACGATCTCCATCCATGCGGGTGTTGTAGGCAAAACCTTCCAGACTGTTGTTATTTACTGCGTTTACGATTGAAGTTACTGCAAATACTACTGATAATACTAAAGTTTTCATAATGGTGTTATTTTTTTAGTTATACATTTTTGTTTCTTTCGATGTTGCAAAGGTAAGGCAGAGGCTCATGGAAGAATGTTATTACAATGTTATCTTTAGGTTAACAAAGAAAATCCGTTGATTTGTCTACTATTTCTTTTTCAAAAAGAAAGTTTTTTCTATTTTTGTCTTTTTAAGAAAGAAATAATTTCAATATATTATCTTTATGAAGAAGAAGGAATTACTAAAACAGTTGATTGCAGGTTTCCAGGCGGGTTTACCTGTGGAAGTATATCCCCGTGAATTGATGCTACCTGTAGATAGTAACAAAATTATTACGGTTCCGGGTGTAAGACGTTGTGGCAAATCTTCTTTATTCTTATTGGTAATCAATCAATTGATTTCGGAGAAAGGCATCCGGAAGGAACAAATACTTTTTCTGAATTTCGATGATGAGCGTTTGCAGTTTGATGCTGAAAATTTAGATGAAATATTGCAGGCTTATCGGGAACTATATCCTGATATTTCCTTGAAGGATGTATATATGTTCTTTGATGAAATACAAATGGCGGAAGATTGGCAACCATTTGTGCGTAGGGTGTATGAACAGGAGTGTAGACACATCTTTATTACAGGCAGTAATTCAAATATGCTTTCGTCGGAACTTGCCACTTCCTTGCGGGGACGTACATTGCAGTACGAAGAGTTTCCTCTTTCATTTCGGGAGTATTGTTCATTTGTAGGCGTGGATACCAATTATTATGTACCTGAATATAGGGCGCGCATTGTAAATGCATTTAAAGTGTACCTGCATCAAGGTGGTTTTCCCGAAGTCAGTCTTGCTATTCCTATGTTGAAAGACCGTATTCTGCAGGAATATTTCTTCGTAATGCTCTATAAGGATTTGGTGGAAAGATATGAAATAAAGAATCCGGAACCTGTCCGTTACTTCATTAAGAGAGTAATGAGTAATTTGACGAAACCGACCTCTATCAATCGTATTTATAATGAGTTGAAGTCACAGGGGGTTAGTATCGGAAAGAATACCCTGTATGATGTAATTGTACAAACAGAATCTATCTATTTGTTTTTTTCATTAACGAAGTATGAGCCTTCGGTCGTAAAAGAGAGTAGTGGAGATAAGAAATACTATTGTATTGACAACGGTTTACGTTCCGTGTTGCTTAATCCTCTAAGTGAAGATAATGGTAAATTACTTGAGAATGCCGTTTATCTTCATTTACGCCGGAATTTGCAAATACAGGAAGGTTTGCATTATTATAAAGGTAAGAAGGAGTGTGATTTTGTAATTACTAACCATGAAGAAGTGAATCAGTTGATTCAAGTGACTTATACTTTGCACGACGAAGATACTCGTCAACGGGAGATAGACGGTCTTTTGGAGGCTGCTCAAACTACAGGCTGCCGTGAATTATTTATTCTGACTCTTGAAGAAGAAGAAGAAATAAATGTGAGTGAATATACGATTCATGTTCTTCCTGTATGGAAATGGATGCTGAAAACATTATATTTGTCCCCAAAACAATAGCAAGATGAAGCTTCGCTCACTCTATATCCTCTCTATTATAGGATTGTTTTTCGTTGTGGTAATACAATTGGGAGGCATGATATATGCTTATGACAGCTATAAAAATGAGGCGAAGCGTACACTGAACGAATGTTTCCGGCAAGCTTTTATAGAAACGGTAGATAACCGGGTGAATAACCTGCCTTTTCCTGATTATACCGTACCATTCTATTCGTACATCCGCAGGGATGAAAAGATGCCTTACGATGAAATGGTATTTTTGGGATATCAGCAAGTAGCCTCTTTTCTGGAAGATGTTTATCATGTGGAGATACCGCTGGACGAGATGGAGAAGGTATTGGAAAAGAAGCTGAAATGGAAAAACATCGATAGGACCGTATGGATTGATTCGGTAGAAGATCACAGTAAATATTCCGCTTACAGGCGTTTCAAAACGGTTATCTCGGAGCAGGCATGGCTGAATGAAAGTAAGGGTAAAGCGATAGAAGCTACCATTATTTCTCCTTTCCTTCCACTTGTGAAGGATGTGTTTTTCCTGTTCCTTCCTACTCTGCTATTAACTGCTTTCCTTATTTACAGTTGGGCACAGCAGATGAAGTATATCATCAGCCAGCGCCGGGGGATTGAGGAACAGCGCTCTGCTTTCTATGCTCTGGCGGAGAAAATGAGGTTGCCGATAGGTAAGGTGCGCAGGCAGATTCCCGAACAACAGTGGGAGGCCATAGAAACATCGAGCAGGCAGATTCTGGATATGACGGAGCAAACACTTTCCATGGCTAAAGAAGAGGAGTGGAAACGTCAGGCCCGTAAACAACATTCGTTTAAGGTATTCTTCATAGTCAGCCTGTTGGCAAGTTGTTTGTTGATGGTAGCCTGGTTTGCTTATTTGTACCGCACAGCTGCCCGTGAGACTGCTTATCAGGTGAATGATTGCTTTGAAGCGGCTTTCTATGACGAGGTGGTGGAACGTTATCCGTTGTTCCTTTTACAGACTAAAGGAGGGAAAAAGCCCGTAGAACAGAAATTGCCAGAGGAAGCTCCTTTTGCCAAGGAACAACAGAAATTTCTACAAGGAAAGGAGGCTGAGTATAGCATAAACCGTTTGTTTGTGGTACATACCTATAATACGATTGATCAGAATTATCGTCTTCGTGCAGCCTTGATTATGCAACGTGAGATCAATGAAAGTAGCATAGAAATGCCCTTGTCTTCTTTATACCTGGATTCAGCTTTTGCGGAGCGTTTAAGCCGGTTGGGTATAAAGTCACGTAGTGGTATTCGTCAGTTTCTCCGTTCTTCGGATAGTACGGTTACAGAGGTTGGATACGCTTCCAGGAAGTATGGTGATTATACTTCTCTGTTTATTCCTTTGAAAGAAGATAGTACGCTTTGTGTGCAGGGAGTTGTGAAGAACCCTTATCGTCATGTGGCGACTTCTATCTGGTATCTTTTGCTTCCCTTGTGGATTACATTCCTGGTAATGCTCGATTGTATCTTCGGCCAGGTGAAGGTGCTTCGGATGCAACATCGTCTGGAGCAGTTCCAGAAAGACTTTACTTACGCCATGATTCATGATATGAAGTCTCCGTTGAACTCCATATTGATGGCGGCACATGTGTTGGCAGGGGGGAAACTGACGGGTAAACCTGAAAAAGAAGAGAAATATCGCCTGGTGATGACGGAAGAGAGCGAGCATCTGCTGGCTTTATCAAACAGGGTATTGATGCTTACACAATTGGATGAAGGGCATTTGGAGCTGCATAAGGAAGATGTTTCCCTGCGTCCGTTGATTGATGATCTGGTTGCGAAGATTTCTCTGAAAGCCGGTAAGAGGGTGGAATTCAATACGGTTTATCATCGCTGTGAGACGGTCTATGCGGATGCTTTCTGCCTGCGTGAAGTGCTGGGAAACTTATTGGACAATGCGATCAAGTATTCTCGTGAAGAGGTGAAAATAGACATTATCTGTGAGTCGGAAAGGGGAGTTTGCAAAATTAAGGTATGCGATAACGGATTGGGTATCTCCTTGAAAGACCAGTCGCGTATCTTCAATCGCTTTGAACGCTCTGCGGCGGCAGTACGCAGTAGTAAAGGGGGTGCCGCGGGTTTTGGCTTAGGTTTGAACTATGTGCAGCAAGTGATGCTGGCACATGAGGGCAGGGTAGAGGTGGAGAGTGAAGAAGGCCGTTTCAGTGAGTTTACTCTTTATTTTCCGGCACGATCCTGATTTTACCATATATGGAATCGTAACTCCTGTGAACAGTCGTTGATAAATGCATCTTTGCTGAATGAACGCAGTTTCCAAAGGATGCAGATGTCGTCCATGCTACCGATAAGTAAGAATGTTCCGAATAATGTGAAATAATAATTCCCTGTTGCCATGCCATACAAAAGCGGAAGTATGCCTAACAACAGAATAGGTAAGAAGCAGGTTGTGCGATATTGCCACATTCTGATGGGTTCGTTGCAGTGACAGAAACGTATGCCTCCCTTATGCTTTACGAAAGAGATGGACCGGAAACCTTTGGGCGAAAAGATTCCGAAGAATAGTGCATGAAGCAATAGATTTACTCCAAAGCCTGCCAGGGCGCACGACCAGAATATCAGCAATGATACATGGGCCATATCTTCTCCATGTATCCATCGGAATAAGAGCAGTATGGGTACTGTAAAAAGGATTGCAGCCAGTATTCCATACTTATTGATCTTATTTCCCGAAACCATGATTTCGGTTCCTTTCTTGCTTTGTACAATTGAGATATCCGCTTTCATCATTCGTTCTTTCTATTAATTGAAGAATATATTTGCAATGGCGTGTTTGAGTCCTGTGTACGCAGGATTGACTGTGGCCATTAATACGTAAGCTGCCAAAACGATTGCAATACCTTTTGCTAATTCGATTCCTATTTTCTGAAATTTCTTCATGACTTGTTTATTATTTAAGTGATACATTGGGGTTATTTCGATGTTGCAAAGGTAAGGCGGCAGGGAGAGAAGGAATGTTATCGCAATGTTATCTTTAGGTTAACGATCATAAGTTGATATGCAAGTTTAGTAAGGTATAAAGAGCTAATAAAACTTGCTGGCAAATCCTTTCTGTATGATTATGAGGTAAATGGGTATTCCAATATAAATCGAGTATCTCAATTCCCCTCATCCATCGGAGGAGGGGTGCCCAGAGGGCGGGGTGGTAGGTAAAGCAAGAAATGCCTATGAATCATATACCTAAGGACTTCTTTTCTTACCTACCACCTCCCCCTTCGGGTACTCCTCCTCCGGGGAGGAGGAGAATTGAGATAGTATTGCTCGTCATTTGATTCATTACTATTTCAGCATAAATTAGCTCATTATCCTTAGTTTTGTTTGTTATTCTATTGGACTATTCCCATTATAATTGAAAATATCCCCTTGCTTCTTCTCTGCTTAATGATAATAATCAGTTGAAAAACATAGGTTTATAATAAAAATGAGACTCTTTATTTGTCCCCCCTGTTTCTTTCCTGTTTTATGTCTATCTTCTTATTTTTGTTCCGTTCTCGTAAGTAGATACGATACAACTATTATTAATCTATATCAGAAAGTAAAATTATGGAAAACCAGGGAATACTTCTTTATATCGGAATAGCCCTTATCATCTTATTGGTACTTTGGTATATCTGGACTGCCAATAATCTGATTGCAAAGCGGAATCGGGTAAAGCAATGCCGTAGCGGCATTTGCGTAGCATTGAAGCAGCGGAACGATATGATACCGAATTTGGTAGCTGCCGTAAAGTCCTATATGGGACATGAGAATGAGACGCTAACCCGTATTGCAGAACTTCGTTCACGAACTTTTCAGCCTTCACAAGAGAGTGAACAGATAAAAACCGGTAATGAGCTTTCTTCTTTAATCTCCAAACTTCAATTATCCGTAGAAGATTACCCGGAACTGAAAGCAAGCGAACAGTTCACCCGACTGCAAAGGAGCATTGAAGATATGGAATTGCAACTGCAAGCTATACGCCGCACCTATAATGCTGCGGTCACCGACTATAATAACTCCATTGAGATGTTTCCCTCTTCCATCGTGGCCGGCCGGCAGAATCATCATCAGGAAGAACTGATTGATATTCCCGAACAGGAACAGCGCAATGTGGATGTCAGTGCACTTTTAAAGTAGATGTAATATGGAATCAATTGACTTCAGAAGCCTTTCCGAAAGGCTTCGTATTGAACTTTCCCGCGTATATTTCTGGCAGAAGATCGTTCGTATTCTGAGCATCATAGTCTATCTCTTTGTCTTTTGCTGGATGATGTTCGTCCTGTTTGGGGGCTATCTTGTTGGATACATCGGATTAGAGAACTACAGTGTGGTTACGCAATACATTTTCCCGGTTTTTATGGGATTTATTGTGCTGAACTTTGCATTCAGCCGCTCTCTTATGAAATTCCAAGGGCAGGAAAATGATATCATGCGCAGCATTATGTCTGCTATGTTTCCATCCGTTCTTTTCTCCTTCTCTTCGCAACTGGACCAACGTATATTATCCGGTAGCAAGCTCTTTAATTCTTCTTTTTCCGATCCGGCATTGGCGGCTACCACCTATGCTTATCTGGAAGTGCCGCGAGGGGATCGTACCCTTTATATAGCCGATATAGGGGTTTCCTATGGGCTGATGAATAAGTTGGAGCTCAACTCTGTAGCGGGCTATATCGTGATGCTTTACCGCTATGTGCTCCGTCCGCTGTTTGCCTCCAGGTATGAAAGCAGTGCGCATAACTTCCGCGGCATGTTTGGCTGGTGTCGTCTGGAACGTAGTTTTAAAGGTAGCACGATTATCCTGCCCGACCATCTGGAACAAAAGGTCGGCTATCTGGCAAAGAATATCCAGGGCTTGAAGAAACGCTATAATGCCCGTTTCGTTCATCTGGAAGACCCGGATTTCGAGAAGTACTTCGTGGTTTATGCCGATGACGAAATAACTGCCCGTATGATACTTACACCGGCAATCATGCGTCAGATTACCCGTCTGCGCGAAACATTCGGACACGATATGATGCTCTCTTTCAGCAAAGATACTTTTTACTATGCGGGAGTGATGCCCGACGGCTTCCTCTGTCTTCGCAAACAGGCACTGGACAATGAACATCTGCTTGAAGAGATATACAATGACATAAACCTTGCCTGTCAGGTGACAGATATCCTTTAAAACCATATTATAACATGAAACAAACACTTACATTTATTCCTCCCGTAGTGGACTCCACGCAAAGTTCCATTCATACGGAGGCTTACGAAAAGAGCGTGGACTTGTATAACCAAGGCGAGTATCTGCAAGCTTTCCACAGTTTGCTGGATTACCTGAATGCGGACTTCCGGACGAAGTATGGCAATACGGATGGTACTGAATTTCATATTCCACACGGTTCTATCCTGGTGCATATCTCTGTAAAAGACGGATTTTACCGTATCAGTGCCGACTTCCTGAACTTGCCCGAGAAAGGGCGTGTAGCCATGCTTCGACAGATTGCAGACCTGAATCTGAACAAACTGCTGTTGCCTCGCTTTGTGAAGGACAACGATAAGTTGAGAATGGAGTACACGTGTTCTCTCTCGCAGAGCCATCCCCATAAGATGTACTTCGTGTTACAGAATATCTGCCACATCGGTGATAAATATGATGACGAGTTTTGTACGAAGTTCGGTGCTACGCGGTGCTATGAGCCGCAGGTCACCTCTTATCCGCAGGAAGAGATAGACCGCATTTATGAAGGTCTGCAAATCTTGGGACGCGAAACACTGGAAGCCGTGAAAGAGTATGATGCCGACCGGAAATATGGCTACTCCTGGAATGTACTCGATACGACTTTCTATCAGATTTCCTACTTTGCCCGTCCGCAAGGCCAGCTATTGAATGATCTCGATAAAGCGGTGGATGATATGGATGCCGAATTGCCTACTGCCGAGGTGGTGGCGAAAGGTAAGGCCTTCCTTGAAAAATTGCTTGCCATGACTAAAGAGGAACTGGCGGCTGATCTTTATTTCGTAGATACATTGGTATCTACCAAGCGACGTTCGTCTCTGAAGAATATGCAGGAGAATTTTATGAGTGTCTATAAAGAAGCTACTGAGGCCATTCAGACGGAAAACTATGAGCGGAGTGTGGTACGTCTACTCTATATCTTCTATGAGGCTTACTTCTATAATGATGTGCAGGATGACATTAACGTAATTCTTTCGCATGCGCTTAAGAAAGCAAGCGGTAAGCCGATGGAGGATGCATCTGAAATCCTTTATAACGCAATGGATAAAATAATGGAAGGTGATCTGGAACCGGATGAGGATGACCTGGAAGAGATATCGGCAGAAGCCATCGAACAAATACAGGGCATGGCAGCATCTCTGCAAGAGGAAATCATGAAGGCACAGGCTGATATGCAGTCTGCCATGATGAAGGGAGATATGGCCGAATATATGCGTTTGGCGCAGGAACTTCAACAGAAGATGATGCAACAAGCACTTGGCGGACAACAATAACAGATTAAAAACAATGAATCAATGGAACAGAACAATATATATCAGTTGGTTTTTAAAGTAACCCATGCAGGTGGATCAGGCAGCTGTTTCTATCTGAAAGACTATGATCTTTTTGTGACAAACTACCATGTGGTGAAAGGCTTTCATGCAGTGGCGGTACATGATAATGACCGGAATCCTTATTTGGCTAAGGTGGTATTGGTGAATCCTTCATTGGACATAGCCCTGTTGTCCGTAGACGGTGATTTCTCGGCCCTGCCTTCCCTGAATCTGGCAGGAGATAATTCCTTGTCCATCGGTGGAAAGGTTTGTGTGGCCGGTTATCCTTACGGTATGCCTTTTACGGTGACCGAAGGCTCTGTGTCTTCGCCCAAACAACTGGTGGATGGAAAGTATTATATACAGACTGATGCGGCGGTGAATCCCGGCAATTCCGGCGGTCCTATCTTCAATGAAAAGAACGAAGTGGTAGGAGTAACGGTGAGTAAGCTGAGTAATGCCGACAATATGGGTTTCGGTATCCGTGTGGAAGCATTACGGAAGCTGCTTGAATTTGTGGAGGCTGCGGACCGTACAGCTTTTCAGGTGCAGTGCGACAGTTGTGACGAACTGATATCGGAAGAGGAAGAATTCTGCCCTTCATGTGGCGAAGAGCTGCCCGAAGGTATCTTTGAAGAGCGCGAACCGTCTTCATTGAGTACTTTCTGCGAACGTGCCATCCGTGAGATGGGAGTTAATCCGATTCTTGCTCGTGACGGTTATGACTCCTGGACATTCCATAAAGGCAGTTCCGAAGTGCGTATCTTTGTTTATGAAAATACGTATCTGTTTGCTGTTTCTCCTATCAATCTGTTGCCAAAGAAAGAGGTGGAAAGGGTACTCGACTATATCCTGAGTGAAGATTTTAGTCCTTACAAACTGGGTATTGAAGGACGCCAGATTTACATAGTATATCGTGTACATCTGTCTGACATTACGGATGCATCGGAAGATGAGATCCTTACTAATCTGGTGAATCTGGCATTAAAGGCCGATGAGATGGACAATATGATGGTAGAAGAGTTTGGTTGCGAATTCTCTGAATATTCTAAACACGAAGACTGACTTTAAGTGATAATTGCAAACGCGGCTGTCTGAAAGATTATCTTTCGGCAGCCGCGTTTTTCATTGGAAACTGTAAGAGAGAATTCTTGTTAGAGTAATTATCTGTTTGCCAGCAAAGCGCTGTTCCAATTTGTTGCATTGTGCTCTGTTACCAGATTCCAGGAGTTATCTTTCTCATTCCAGTTGTAAGCCATGTAGTTCATGCCGTTCTCGTTCATCTGGTAAACGGCTTTGGCTTTCACATTTGTGTAGTCACCGGCTTTGCTGTTCCATGCTACATATTCCACGTTTACTTCGTTGTCGGTGTAGCTGAAGTTGAGGCAATACAGTTTTTCAAATCGGCTGTTGTCCTGGTTCCATTTCAGGATTTCCTTGGCGGATACACGTCCTTTTTCATCATGTGTGTAGTTGTATTGCAGGTGGCGTTCCAGGTACTTGCCTTCTTTTACTTTATAGACTGTCTGGGTTTCTACACCGTTTTCCTGTTTTTCACTGTTGTAAGCGAAGTCTTTTACGTTGTTACCACTTACTGCGTTTACTACTGATGTCAATGCGAATACTACTGATAATACTAGAGCTTTCATAATGATTTTATTTTTTAAGTTATACATTTCGTTACTTTTGATGTTGCAAAGATAGGGCAGGGGCATGAGGATGAATGTTATCGTAATGTTATCGTTAGGTTAATAAAAAGAGTTTCTTAATCCGATGGTGGAATTCTGCAAATAAGCCTGTTTTCAAGCGGGAAGTATAGTCGTAAGATTATGCCTTTCCTTGTGGTTGAGGAGGGAGACAGCGGTGCTTTGTCACGCCTCTACTTGTTCCATTTTGTTTCTTCCTCTTGGAACGAAAGTGCCTTGCCTGTGGAACAAAAGTTTCTTGGTTAAGAAATAAAAGTTTCTTAGGTAAGAAACAAAGGTTTCTCAGAGAAGAAACTCTTGTTTCACAATAAGGAGACAAATGTTCCGATAAAGTGGAGCTTACGTTTCTCCATAATAGAACAATATCTGATTAATAATGTCTTATTGAAGAAGTAGGCACTGGTCTTATTTACAGCGGCTTATCACTCTTCTTATTTATAGTATTCTCATATGCAGGTTCTATCTTGATTTCACCAATTGATACTCTATAGATATAGACTATGGAGATACCTTATTTGTAACCTGTTGGCGGAATTGATTTATTTAGGT
>NZ_EQ973490.1:1148633-1155984 GCF_000158035.1 Bacteroides cellulosilyticus DSM 14838 | reverse complement strand
TACAAAAAGGAACTAATTCCGCCAATGGATTACTTGTAATAATCTTAACCTTCAGACTATTGTGAAATCAGGAACTTTGAATGATTAAGGTAGGAATTCTTTGTTTTCTTCCTTTAAAACGTCTGCTGTTTCTTTGGTAAATTGAAAATATACCCTTTTCTTCTTACTTTTACTGGATAATAATATATTGAGAAACAGACTAATATGGGATAAAACTCCCTCTTCATTTATCCCCCCTATTTGTTTTCCCGTTCATGGGTATCTTCCTACTTTTGTTACACCTTCCTTAGAGGCTTAACTAATATGTATTATTATATTAACTATTTGACAGAATATTAACTCTTAAACTAAAATTATTATGGCATTTTTTGTGAACCCCGGCAAAGACTGGGAGAATAACCTGACAGAAGAAGATATTGCGAAGCTGGAAGCGCAAGGGTGTGACGTGAGCGGACTGCGTAACAGACCGCCCGTGCCGGAAGATGATGACGAAGAAGAGGAGGCTTTCGATAATCCTACTCGCTTGGATAGACTGAAACCTTATCTGCAAACACCCCGGGACATGGAAACTCCCTTCTTCAGGGCAGTGGCAGGCAATGCTCCCTGGTTGTTCAAGGATCGCTGGAAGAAGAAATATACGGAGTCTCCCGTTATATATGCAGCAGTGGTGCAGGCCAACAGTGCCTTGTGGAGACCGGGAGACAACGATTACTATCCGGCAGTGTTTGTTTTTGCCCTCGACAAGAAGCACATTCACGATGTGGAATGGTTATCGCAAATGGCAGAAAAGATCAGCGAATTGTCAGATAGTCCTACTGTGCCGGATGATTGCCGTAAACTGATTAATACGTTGCGCGATAGTCAGAGTGAGTTTTGCTTCCGTATCGGCAAAAGCGTATCCGGTGATGCCGATGCCTGGTGTGCTACTTATAAATTCGATAAGCAATCGGCTCTTCCGCGCAAAGCGCTTCCTTCGGATGGTATCGTTCCTTTCTTGTTGAAAGCCAATCCGGTAGAGAACCAGTTTGTGGATTTTAAACTGATTCCCTCCGAATTGTATATTGGGTAAATCAAAAAATGCGGCTATCGGAGGATTGCTTTTCCGGTAGCCGCATTTCTTTAGGAATTTAAAAGAGGGTGTTTATTGTTAGAGGAAAGTTACTTGTTTGCCAGCAGGGCACCGCTCCAGTGGGTAGCGTTGTGTTCTGTCACCAGATTCCAGGAGTTTTCCTTTTCATTCCAGCTATAAGCCATGTAGTTCATGCCATTTTCATTCGTCTGATAAACGGCTTTAGCTTTCACATTTGTGTAATCGCCGGCTTTGCTGTTCCATGCTACATATTCCACGTTTACTTCGTTGTCGGTGTAGCTGAAGTTAAGGCAATACAGCTTTTCAAATCGGTTGTTGTCCTGGTTCCATTTCAGAATTTCCTTGGCGGATACACGTCCTTTTTCATCATGTGTGTAGTTGTATTGCAGGTGGCGTTCCAGGTACTTGCCTTCTTTTACTTTATAGACTGTCTGGGTTTCTACACCGCTTTCCTGTTTCTCACTGTTGTAAGCGAAGTCTTTTACGTTGTTACCACTTACTGCGTTTACTACTGATGTCAATGCGAATACTACTGATAATACTAGAGCTTTCATAATGATTTTATTTTTTAAGTTATATATTTCGTTACTTTTGATGTTGCAAAGATAGGGCAGGGGCATGAGGATGAATGTTATCGTAATGTTATCATTAGGTTAACGATATCTTTGCAACTCTGGAAAGCTTTCCTTGTATTTTTTTAGAGTTGTATGTATTTTTATATTCCTCTTTTAATCAGTGAGATGCTGATTTTCGTTCGTTTCTTTTCATCGTACCTTGCCATTGGCTGGAAAGAATGCATTCTCATCGCATATAAAAAGTAGTACATTACTCCGTGATCCATAGTTATTTGCTATTTTTGCAGGCGAATATAAACGGATAAGATGAAATTACGTACTGTCATCTCTCTTTCACTTGTGAGTCTGATTGCTGTTGTGTTGATACAGTTGGGTGGAATGCTTTATGCTTTCCATGCACAGATGCAGGAAGCAGAGAAGTTACTAAACAAGTGTTTTTGGATGTCTTTCACGGAGACAGTGGATAATTTGGTGAACAACCTTCCTTATCCTGATAATTCAATAGCTATCATAGCGTATGCACCCAATCCTAAATACAAGCGGATTGATGGGAATGAAAGGAATAAGCGTACTTCCCAGCAAGTGGCACAGGCTTTGCAACGGGTGTATGGAATAAAAGAAATTCCGTTAGCCACCATAGATAGCGTGCTGCACAATAAGTTGCGGAAGTTAGACATGGATGGAACGTTGACCGTGGAGCGCATTAATGTAAATACAAATGAGGTGCTGGCAAGTACCAATCCTCAGGTAAGTATCCGTAACTTTGCTGCTGTTACTTCCGAAACTGCTTTTACCTTTAAATCCCGTGGGGAGGCTGTCCGTGCCATTCTTTCTTTCCCTGCCAAGGAGATGGAGAAGAGACTCCTGTTACTATCATTCATTACATGGCTATTGCTGGGTACGGCTGTCTATGCCTTGATTGTGCAGATGAAGTCGGTGTTCCGTCAACGGCATGACTTGCAGAAACAACAACAGGACTTCTATACGTTGGCCGAAGAAATGAAACATCCCGTCAGCCGGATGGAGAATTTGATAACCACAGAAAACTGGCAAGAGATAGAGGCACAAAGCAACGTACTCTTTGAGAGAACCAATGATACTCTGGCACATGCCAAAGCAGAAATCCGGCAAGGAAGTACAGGCAGGCCTATTTCTCTTAAAGCAATTTCTATAGTCAGCCTGGCGGGAGTATTCCTGTTGCTGGCTGTCTGGTCGGGATATTTGTATTATATTACATCTCAAAAGATACGGTATCAGGCGGAGGAGCAATTGGAAGAGGCTTTCTACCGGGAGGCAGACTTACATAGGTATCCGCTTTTCACTAAGGCTAATCCTGATTTTAATTGGGATAGTTCACCGGGAGAATTTCTCCCTTATCCGAGGCGTATGATGAATGAACTTTATAAGGTATATCTGGAGAAAGGTTATCGTTACCGGGTACAGTTGAGTGTCATACGACATCTTTACAATAAGTTTGATGAAGATTTCCGCGTAAAGATGGCTTATGATATACAGGATACGATTAGTCTGCGTAGCCGTGTGCCCATTCCGTTCTCCTTGCAGTTTGCCGACAGTGTTTTCAGGAAACAGCTTTTGGAAACAGGCTTTCCGGATAGAGCGGATATCCGTTGGATCAGGTATCCATCCCGGGAGTTGATACTTTATACAGGTAGTCCGACTGTTGACTTCGGGGATATTACTACCCGGTTGTTTCCGTTGGATAAGGATAGTACGAGTTGCATCTTTGCTGTGGTTCGTTCACCACAACGTACTATTATGAGTACCACATGGTATATGCAGGTGCCGCTGCTTATTGCTTTCCTTTTTGTATCTCTCTGTGTTTTCTTTCAGATACGTATGTTGCGGGCACAGCGTCGGTTGGAGCAGTTTCAGAAGGACTTTACTTACTCCATGATACATGATATGAAGTCACCGTTGCAGTCTGTCATGATGGGAGCACATATCCTGGCAAGTGGTAAGTTGGCGGATAAGCCTGAGAAGCTGGTCCGTTACAGGCAAGTAATGGGAGATGAGTGCGAACATCTGTTGACACTCTCCAATCGCGTAGTAATGCTGACAGAGATAGATCGTGGGGAATTGGAACTACATAAAGAAGAAGTTGCCTTAAGGCCGTTGTTACGGGATATAGCAGAAAAGTATCAGTTGAAAGCAGCGAAGACGGTTCATTTTGATATAGATTGTGAAGAAGGATGTAGTGTTTATGCGGATGCTTTCTGTCTGCGTGAGATACTTTCCAACCTGGTGGACAATGCCGTCAAGTATTCTAATGAAGAGGTTCTGATCATTCTTTCAGGTAAAAAGACAGAGGATGAAACCATTGTTAGAGTGCATGATAGCGGTATTGGTATTCCTTTGAGCGAACAGCATAAGATATTCAATAAGTTCGAGAGAGTTGCTTCCGGCAGTCGTAAGACGGGTGCATCAGGTTTCGGGTTAGGATTGAATTATGTGTTGCAGGTGGTGAGTGCCCACGGTGGTATGGTGAAGGTAGAAAGTATGGAAGGGAGTTACAGTGAATTTACGCTACAATTCCCCTTGCGTTAAAAAAGCCTGCTGGCAAAGATGAAATGTGCTCAACTATTTGTTATTCAGATAGGCTTTTACTATTTTTGTATACAGAGTCCGTAAAAAACAAAGGAGGTAGATTATGACACGCAGGGTTGGCATATCTTGGCTCCCAATTCGTTGGGGATTATTTTTTCTGTTCATTTCTGGTTTGCAGTTGCTTTCTGCACAGGAAGATAGTGCACGCTTCACTCTTGATAGCATGTTGATAAAGCCGAAAGCTGCATTTCAGCTTCCATCCGTCAATCTGCTTCCCGAAAAGACTGTATATCCTTTGATTAATCCTATACAGTTAGGTGATTTACCTTCTTTCTCCTTGAAAGAGGAACTCCGTATACCTTATCATATAAATCCTTCTCCGCTATTCCGGGGCGATTATAGCACAGGAGGCGTATTAAGGCAATTTCCCCATGGAGCGGTATTCGGTTCCGGAAGCCAGACCAGTGTTCCGGGCATCGGGCGTTTCAATAATGCTTCGTTAGGATATCAGCATATCTTTAATGATCGGCTATCGTTGCAACTTCGTGCCAATGCCATGAAGATAAATATGTCTCACATCACCGGGCAAGCTTTCAGTACTGCGGGCAGGCTGACTTATCGTGCTTCTGACCGGGTTGCCTTCAATGTCTTCGGTTCGTATGATATCGGTAATTCTTATGGGATGAGCACTAATAGTTATGGTGCTACGATGTCTCTTGATATGTCCGAACGTTTTGGTGTGGAGGTAGGTGCCCAGCGCTATTACGATGCCATGCGTGGAGGTTGGCAGACGGCTCCCGTTGTGATACCTTATTATCGCTTCGAGAAGTTTAAGCTGGGGTTGGATGTAGGCGGAATAATATACGAGATTCTGCGTAGCGCGGTGTTTGATAATCGTGGCGGCGGTGACTTTGGTGGCGGCCCTACGATTAGACCGCCAAAGTTTTCATTTCCGATAAAATAGAAGAAGCAGATATTTACTTCAGGTAATCGTTTATATTTAGTAGTTTGTATTCGGGAGAACATTCAAACAGATAGTTCAGGATGTTCATGTGCGCTGCGCCGAAAATAACCAGTATTCGTTTACCGGCGGCATCGGGAATCCGCTGGATATTCCTGAGTATCCTTAGATTCCGGTTGAACCATCTTCCGGATTCAAAATCTGTTCCGGTATAATCGCCTTTGACGGATTCATACTTGAAATGCTTGATAAGATAGTTTCCTAAATCTTTCTTGATACGTACCGGATCATTGAGATGTATCAGTTGTGCAAGTATTCCCTGCTGTTTGAAGATGGGTTCATCTTCATAGTATAAAGCAGAGTCGGGAGAGTTCGAGAAACTTTCTTCAAAAGCCATATATTCATTACTTTCATCATTATCCAGCAGTTTCTCTATGTGGGTAGTGTGTGCTCCCCAAGCATCTGCACAGTATATCTTGGCATTGCACATTCGGGCTATTCTGAAACCTAACTGCTGAATTTCGTTTCTGTTCAACTCATGCTTGCCGGTAAGGTATGAGTTATAGAGAGAGTCTATCTCTGACTGTTTGTATAAAGGGCATTCAATGACAATGGCATCCGGCTTGAATTGTGCCAGTTTCTTGGATATTAACTCTATCTCCCTTTGATATTGAGGAGATAGTACATCTATCTGGTCTTCTTCGGATACTTGTTGCACATCCAGATTGGGAAATTCGAAGTGGAAGACTCCCAACGTAAGGACTTCTGCCTGCTGGGCATATCCTTTTGTGAAGAACATGCTTGCGGTAATCAGAATAAGAATGAATGATATCGCAATGTTATCTTCGGGTTAACGAATAATTTATTACTTTTGTGGCTGATATCATAACTGATAAAGATGGAGTTAGATAAGTCATTAAAGGTAGATTTTCTTTCAGAAATCAAAGGAATCATCCAGCAGGCACGCACTAATGCTGTACGAAGTGTAGACTTCTGTCGTGTACAGATGTATTGGACACTTGGGAAGCGTATTTTTGAAGAGGAACAAGATGGAAAGGAGCGTGCCGATTATGGAGCTTACTTGCTGAAAAATCTCTCTAAGGAGCTTGTCCCGGAATTTGGCAGTGGGTTTTCTTATCGTCAATTGGCTTTCTGCCGCCAATTTTATAAAACTTATCCAATTGTGAACGCACTGCGTTCACAATTCAATTGGACTCAATATAGGCTTCTTATTCAAATAGATAATCCGGATAAGCGGGAATATTACGAACTGGAAGCGATGAACAATTGTTGGACAGCGCGTGAGTTAGAACGCCAAATCAATTCAGGCCTTTATGAACGTTTGTTATTAAGTAATGATAAGGAGGCTGTTTTGGCTGTAGCACGTAGAGAGCGTATCCCAGAGACACCTTTGGAAATCATTAAAGATCCTATGGTGTTAGAGTTTCTTGGTTTGAAAAAGGAAGCGGCATATTATGAAAAAGACCTTGAACAGGCATTGATTACCCATTTGCAGGATTTCTTGTTAGAATTAGGAAATGGTTTTTCTTTTGTGGCCCGGCAAAAGCGTCTGCTACTTGAAGATGACGAATTCTTTGCAGATTTGATTTTTTATAATCGTCTGCTGCGCTGTTTTGTTGTTATAGAGCTGAAAACCCGGAAGATAACCCATGAGGATATAGGACAGTTACAGATGTATGTGAACTATTATGATCGGGAGGAAAAACTTCCGGAAGAGAATCCTACTATCGGGATATTGCTATGTGCAGATAAAAATAATATGGTAGTTCGTTATTCGCTACCAGAAAATAACACTACCATATTGTCAAGTAAATACCAGATTTATTTACCTTCGGAGGAGCAACTTGTGAAAACGCTTAAGCAAGAATTGGAAGAGAGAAGGTTAATTGATAATTTATAGTATAGAAAGTTAATACAATTCATATCAAAGACATGGATACAATAAAGTTATTGTTAGTTGAGGACGATCCCAGCCTGCGTTACATCGTTCAGAGCGGATTGGAAGATATCATAGAGGGCTATGAAGTGTTGGCAGCCGCCAATGGTGAAGAAGGATTGGCAATGTGGAGGGAACACCGTCCCGATGTCATTCTCTCGGATATAGAAATGCCCATCATGGATGGTTATGAGATGGTGAAG
>NZ_EQ973490.1:1133392-1148433 GCF_000158035.1 Bacteroides cellulosilyticus DSM 14838 | reverse complement strand
GGTGGATAAAGAGACGCCTATAATCTTTTCTTCCGGTTTGGTTTCTCCCAAAAATGTATTGAAAGGCTATGAGTTGGGAGCCAACAATTATATCAAGAAACCTTTCATTCCCGAAGAACTGGATGCCCATATTCATGCTTTGTTGAAACTCTCCAAAGGTGAAAAGAGTAAGGACGAAAGCGAATGTTACAAGATTGGAAAGGAATATGTGCTTGATGCTACGCACGCCATATTGAAGCATTCATCCGGTGAAAACAAGACATTGACCGCCCGTGAAGCCGGACTGTTGCAAATGCTTTGTGAGAACAGAGGAGATGTAGTACGCCGCGAAGCCATTCTTGATAAGTTCTGGAATACGGAAGATGATTATTTTGCTTCCCGCAGCCTGGATGTATTCGTCACGAAACTCCGTAAGTTGATAGCTGAAGATTCATCAGTCAGCATTAAAACGGTGAAAGGTGTGGGGCTGATGCTGGAAGAAAACATATAGTTCCGGCTATTTGATTACTATATTTATTCGGGGCACTAAACTGTGTCTCGAATATTTTTTTGTCCTTACTGTTCGTTTTCATGCGGACACTTGTCCGGAAATGAACATAGCTTGAAATCGTATGTTCGTTGATAATCAGTGTTTTATTGTTTTGGCACGCCAATTGACTATATATAGTCGAAGGCGGTTGACAAAGACTTCCTCTTAAAAAACAAGAAGTAATAACAATAAAAAAAATAACGATTATGAAAACGAACTTAATTTCTAAAGCAGTGGTAATGTTGGCAGTAGTAATGGCCAGTGTAATGAACTTCTCTGCAAATGCAAGTAATCCTACTCAGTATGTGAAGAACGAAGAGATGACCGGCGAGTTGATGACCGCAAAGACTATCTTTAAGAACGAAAATGGACATCTGTATCGCCACCTCCGTTACACCTACACTTACGATACAGAAAATCGTGTGACCAGCAAGGAAGCTTCTAAATGGGACAGCTCACAAGAGGCTTGGGTTCCTTACTTCAAGATGGATGTTTCCTATGCCAACAATGAAGTTGAACTTAGCTATGCCCGCTGGAACTCCAAGAGCAATGCTTACGACAGCAGTATTAAAAAGACTATTTATGAAATGAATGATGATAATGTTACTTTAATGTTGGCAAGTACGAAATAAAACATCAATAATTAGGAAGTAAATGCCGGGATGATGAGATTTATATCTCATCATCCCGGTTTTGTTTTGGAATACAAGTTATGAAAGTAATTGGCTTTTTTGCAGATGAACCAGAGAAAATATCTGATTCCAGAAAAAGATATTATCCGATTCGGGAAAGTGAATTAGATAGTAGTAATTATAAAAATATGGGGACAAGCAAGAAAGTATATGTCTGGTAGCAGGTAATGTTGCTCCTTCATTGGTTCTTTATGAAAAGCTATTGATGGAATCAGTTCCTTTATGCAAATGTCCCCTTATTTGTCTATCCTTTATATAGAGTTATCATTTGAAAAACAGCTGTTTAGTTTATGGATTATCCCCTTCATTTATCCCCCATGATTGTTTCATTATTTACAGGTTACTTTTTACTTTTGTTTTCATACGATAACCAGGAAAGATAGAACTATTATTAATCATTATAAAAAGTAATATTTATGGAAAATCAAACAAAACTCTACCCAAGCTATATGGGTGAATTCTATGCAGCAAACCCGGTGAAATTTGAAAAAAGAAAGAACAATGTTAAGCCGATGCTTTATTATGGATTGGCTGTAGTCGCTGTTATTATTGTTATTTTTCCTGGTTTTATTCCTGTAGCGGGTTGGTTGGTTCGGACGGTCGGAGTAATTGCTGTATTAATATGTCTGCTTGCAGCGTATTTGAGCAATTTCGATTATTATAATAGCGAGAGTGGAGGTAAGATAAAAGAGGTGGGTTTGAAGAAGTTCAAACGCGATGAAACCGATATAAACAGAATCCTGGAAGCGTTTCTCAGAAAAGACTTTGAGTATCTGGCAGAGTTGCCCGGAGCATATAGCGCACCGGTCCAGATTCATGTGGAAGAGGATAAATTAGGGCAGGAGATGTATTGTTTACTGACTTCTTACGATTCTGACAGCAACATTATCGGTCTGACCAATGTCCTGACCTTATCAGGAAACGATTATCTCGATCATGCGGATGTAATAAGGCAGATGCTTAAAGATGCGGAAAACGATTGATTCTTAAATTGTAGGACATAATGAAAAAGCTGATTTTATTTATTGGCCTTTTGCTTTTTGCCTTTCTGAATGTCTGTGCGCAGAAAGAGTATCAGATAGAGCAGGTGTCAGCTATAAATATGGGAGACGGCCGCATCTTGTTCCGGGACTTGAAGACTGATAAGCCCTTGGATGGTGAGCACCGTATCATAGACGGTTATCATTCTGCCTATATCCTGGCTGACTTTAAAGAAGGCCTTTACAATGGTAAGTATGAAGAGCATGAATACAACAAACTGATATGTGAGGGTGCTTATAAAGAGGGACGCAAAAACGGTGTCTTCAAGATGTACTCCGATGAGGGGAGACTGAAAGAAGAGAAGTCTTATAAAGACGGGAAATTGGACGGTGCGCACAAAACTTACTATACCACCGGTAAAGTGGAACGCGAAAGGAACTACCGCATGGGAAAACAGGATGGTAAGGAATTAAGCTATGACTTTGACGGCACATTGCGCATGGATCATACATATAAAGACGGTAAGCAGGTAGGCAAGCAATTCACTTTCATGAAAGGGACCTATGAGCTTCATGAAACCGTTTATTATAATGAGAACGGGCAGAAAGACGGAGATTATTCTTCCATATTTATCTTTGGGCTTCCTCATGTACTGGGGCATTATAAGAATGACCAGAAAGATGGGCGATGGATTACAATTGCCGAAAGTGGTGATACATTGATGATAGAAACCTATGTCAATGGCAGGGAAGAAGGCTTGCATGTTTCGTTTGATAGGAGAACCGGTACCCGTAAGCGTGAATTCTACATGAAAAATGACCGTAAAGACGGGCTTTATCGTGAGTACGATCCTGAGAATGGTGAACTTATTTATGAAGCCACCTATCAATACGGTCGTATCAATGGAAAAGAACGTCGTCTGATAGTTACAAATCGCTATGATTACTGGGAAATATCCACCTACATAAATGGCCGGCAGAGCGGTCCGTTTGAGTCGCGTTACGTGAAGAACGACCGTATACGTGAAGTGGGTGAATGTCGGAATGGGCGGCGCATCGGGCGATGGAAACTCTATGATATCGATGGTAAGCTGGAAAAAGAGTGGGAAGAAACCAAGTAATCACTTCGCTTTTCCGTATTTATGAGCAGAAAGAAATTTAGACCCAAACAGCAACCGGTTCATGGCGAAGATGCCTCCCGACAGCAGCCGAAGAAAAGAATGGCACTATGGAAAATTCTGGTGCCTGCCTTTGTCTTTCTCTTCCTGTTGCATTGCAGGATGTGGTATATAGAAGAGGAAATGCTGATACATACTGCATTTTCTTCCGGCAGCTATTTAGGATTGAACCGGAAAATCGTTATTCTCCTTATGGCAATAACGATGTGTGGCTACATGGTTTATATCTATAAGAAAAGCACTGGGCGGTGGTATCATTGGAGAAACTTCGTTTATGCCTTTATGTGTGGAGGTATTGTAGTGGGATTATGTACCAATGTGCTGGTTGTCTTTCTGTTCTGGCTGAACAGTTGCTTTACTTCCGGGGTACAGACCCGTGAGTATATAATTGTCAATATCGCTCCACACGACAGGACGCGTAAAAGTAACATTCCCCGTTCTGCTGCATGGTTGCTGAATACATTTTCTTACGGGGAGATATTTATACAAGGTGATCGTTACACTCGCATTTACTTGCCCATTGACTCTGCATACCGGCTCAGCGGTGAACGAGGTATCTATCTTAAAATAGAGTTGGAAGACGGCTGGCTAGGATGGGGAGTAATACGGAAGATCAATTCGGTGACCGCAACAAAAGTATCGGAAAAAGTAGAAGTTCATTTCCCTGAAGATGAGCAGACACAGGCGCCTGACTCTTGCTTGCACGAAAAAAGTGAAAAAGCTTTTAAGTATACATGGAGAGATATTTACATCTTTGCCAAACTGAGGAATATTAATTTATCGGATACCACCCATGTCAGTATAAATCAGTATATAGACGGGCAAAAAGGTATTCCGGTGTGGGAGATTGATATACGCGATTCCATTCAGCCGGATATGGCCAGAGTGATATTGATTCATGGAGAGACTGGAGAAGTGATGATGGATTCGTACGAATAACACGATATTGAAGATGAGATTGAAGAGTTTGATAGGGATAATCCTATGGGGTGGTATGTTGGTTGCTTGTGCTCCTGATAATCGCGTGGCCTTGGCGGAGAAGTTGATGGCGGAACGGGAGACGGATAGCGCCATAACCGTAATGAATGAGATTAAAGAACCGTTGCATAACTTATCGAAACGCGATTATGCACTTTATGCCTTACTGATGTCCGAGGCTGTCCACAGGAAACAACAGTTGAATGCAGCTACAGATACCCTGCTGCTGCCGGCAATTAAATATTTCAGCCAATCGGGCGATTCTCTTTATGCCGAACGGGCCCTTTACTGCAAAGCACATCTGGACAGACGGCTTAACCGGATGAGCGATGCCATGCAATCTTTTCTGAAAGCTCTGCTTTTCCTGCAAAATAGTGGTAATCATGAGCAGCTCTACCGGGTGAATACCTGGTTGGGAGTTGTTTGCTTGAATCAGGAAGAATATTCCGGTAAGGTGCGTTATTCCAAAGAAGCCTTGAAGGCGGCTTTGGATTTGGGAAATATGTTTTATAAGAATATGGCCTTGTGCGATATTTCTACCGGATATTTGTTTCTGAACCAATTGGATAGCGCCCTTTACTATGCTCAGGCGGCCTATGAGGCGGCTTTAGCCGATTCTGTTCCTCGGCAACTTCCTTTCATTTATACAAATCTGGGTAGTATCTATTCTCAGCAAGGAGAGCCTGCCAAGGCACTGGATTATATAAATAAATCAATAGCTCTTCGTCCGGCTAAAGATACTGCAAGAATTCTTTCGCTCTATGGAGTAAAGTTGGAGTTGTTTGGAAAACTGGGACAATATGATTCGGCATATCACTATTTTCAGAAAGTTATCTCCAGTCCGGAGCCTTCTTCGGTGGCCGACGCCTATAATAATATGGCGAAAATATATCATAAAATGGGCCGTGCTTCAGATGCCTATCCTATGCTACAACGCTTTATTGAATTATCCGATACCATACGAAAGTGTCGTCATACTGAGGAAGCCATTGCATTGCAAGAGCTTTACAAACACGAACAGCTCTCGGTAGAAAACCTGTATTGGCGCACCCGGGCTGCGGAAAGGCAGCGTAATGTGTATTGGATGACCACAATCTCTTTGCTGTTGGTTTGGGTGGCAAGTGCGGTATATTTCATCTATCGCCGTAACCGTAATCGCCTGATGGCGCAGCAACATCAGCTCGTGCAACAGGAAAAGGAACTGAAGCAGCAACGTAAGGCCACTTCCGAGAGTCTTCGCCGCATGGTGGAAATGGAACAAAAAGAAGCAAGGCTGAAGGAAACCTTTTTCAGGAGATTAAGTCAGAAGGTGGTGCAAGAATTAGAGAAGGGCGGCAATGTCATCCTTTCAGATGAAGACTGGGATGACATTGTGCAGAATGCTGATATTATCTTCGACAACTTTACGAAACGCTTGCAGCAGACTTATCCAAGTCTCAATAAAGACGACTTGCGTTACTGCTGCATGGTGAAAATGCAATTGTCTCAGTCGAGTATGGCACAAGTGATGCATCTGGAGCGGGATTCCGTGAAGAAACGCCTGAAACGTATCCGTATGGAAAAGATGAGAGCGGATAGTGGTGTTACGTTGGAAGAACTGTTATACAATTTTTAATTGTGCCGATGTACCCAATTACATCCACTTGGCAGGGTGCCCTAATGCCCGTTTTATCGCTTCCATTTCGGCACTGTGCCACATCTCGTGTTTGAAGCACTAGGACAGCGCTTCGTACTTATTATTGGCAACCGGATGTTTGAAAGGAATAGGTCCTAAGTTCTCCGATAAGATACGGTTGTCCAGCAGGGATAAGTTGCGGATACCTTTCAGTTCATCCATTGTGGCGACTCTCTCGTTCCGGGCATACCGCAGTATGGTGCGTTTGCATATGTTTGCGTTTTTGACACTTTGCTTTTTATGCATAGTGAGAATGTGATATTTCCGTCCCGATGCAGGGAAGAACGGAAAGAAACGAACGAAAATCAATATTTTGTTGATTGATAGTGTAATACATAAATACGTACAACTCTAATAATAGAAAAATAGATGGTCTGTGCACTGAAAACAGATGGTCTGTCTCCCATCTATAGACCGTTTGTTTCCCATCTATAGATGGTTCGCGTTACATCTATAGATCTTTTGCGTTACATCTATAGATCCTTCGCCTCAGATCTATAGTTCCTTCATGGAAGAAGTATAGTTCTCTTGCATAAGTATTGTATATACGGCCTGCTTTATGCAGAAAACATGCATGTATATTCTATGGATTATGCGACAGGATTCTGTTTGGGGTGTTTTCAGAGAGGCATCTGTTAGTAAAAAAGACATTCCGGTAACTTTTTGTTCGGAATGATGTGCTTTCCGGTAGCCGGTTTCTTGGGCTGTTGGCATTTGTTATGTTATTAAGTCTGAACAGCCATGCTACCCTAAGAATAAAAAATATATCTTTGTGAATGAACCTGTTAATTGTCGAACGTAAATCGAAAACACAAATGAGAAATATGTTTTATTGGGCTGGTATAATAAGTATTCTTATCTGCCTGCCGCTTCGGGTTTCCGCTCAGTCGTATGAACAAATGTGGAAACAGGTTGAAGTTCTGGAACAAAAGCAACTGCCTAAATCTGCAATACAAGAATTGCGAAAGATTTACGAGTATGCCAAACAGGAAAAGAATGTGTCTCAGATGATGAAAGCACATTTGACGAGAGCATCCTTATGCATTGATATTACTCCTGATAGTCTGGATAGCGAATTGTCTGCCTTGAAAGCTTGGATGGAGGAAGAAAAAGATACGGTATATCAGGCCATACTGAATAATCTGCTGGGATATTATATCCTGGATACAGGTAAAAAAGATGAGACTGCAATTGATACTGCCATCGCTTATTTCCAACGTTCGTTGCAAGATAAAGAAATACTTTTCCGGAAGTCTGCTGTGGATTACCGTCCTATGACCAACAGCAAAGAACTGAGTGAGAAATATTGTGGTGATAATATGTATCAGTTGCTTGCCCGGCAGGCCATCTCCCGGCTAAGCGGCTATTTTATTGCCAACCCTGTATCAGCCGAGAAAATACAAAACGAGATTTTATCTATTTATGACGGACTGATTGACTTCTACCGCCAACAAGGCATGACAGACGCCCGATTATTATTGATGCTGGATAAGTTACATTATAAGGGAAACGACGTCAGTCGGGGCGGAGTGAATGAAAGGCTGAGGCTGACCGATGAGCAAGTAATAACGTTATTAAAACAATGGGCGGAAGAATTTGCTGATTCCCCGCTTTGCGGAGAAGTGTACTGCCAGTTGGCAGAACGCTATGATAGAATGCAGGATTACACCGCAAAACTAAAAGCAGCACAAACCGGACTTGCAAAATATCCCCGGTCACTTTCTGCCAATGATTTGAAAGAACAGATAGCAGAAGTATTGACTCCCAGGCTGATGGTGGAAATTCCTTTTGCCTATCCGGGAAAGGACGTTGACTTGAAAGTAAAATACCGTAATCTGGCCGGACTTACGGTAGAACTTTACCGGATGAATCTGCCTGTCACAAGTCCTGTCCTGGAGAGGGAAATAAATGCTTCCACTTTAAGTCAATATGGAAAACTGGTCAGTAGTCGCCATTATGATTTGGCAGCTACTCCGGACTACAAGGAAACAGATACTTTACTGCGTTATAAATTCCCCGTTGAGGGCATTTATGTAGTAAAGTCTATCCCTGACGGACATCGTAAATATACGGCTTATGGAAAGGCTTATGTCTCCTCCTTGCAGGCCATATCATTAGGATTACCCGATGGAAAGCAGGAAATCAATATCGTAGACCGATTGACTGGACATCCGGTAACGGGTACCGAAGTGGCCTATTACCGTGTGTCACCGGGAGAAGGTTACCGTTTGATCAAAGCATATCCTGTGAATGGCAAAGGGAGTGTTATTCTGACTCCACCCAGTGTAGGAAACTGGCTGGGAATAAATGTCCGTAAGCCGGGAGCTGATTATATGGAGATCAGTTATGCAGGCTTTTCAAATGCGGGATATCATGTGCCCGGTTCACGAAAGTGGGAAAAGCACGTTTCTCTTTTCACTGACCGTGCGTTGTATCGTCCCGGCCAGGTGGTGCATGTTTCGGGAGTAGCGTATGAGCAATCAGGTGATTCGGTCCGTGTTTTCTCCAGAGTTCATAATGACGTAGTGCTCCGTGATGCTAACCGGCAAGAAGTGGGTAAGATATCCCTTGCTACAGATGAATTTGGAGCCTTTCATGGCGATTTCGTACTCCCTGAGGTACTTCTCCCGGGAGAATTCGAAATATCGGTGCAAGATGGCGAAAGCCGCTATATCCGTGTAGACGAATACAAGCGTCCTACATTCGATGTTGTCTTCCATCCCTGTCAGGATACTTATAATATGGGTGATACACTAATGGTCAGTGGCGAAGCAAATACATTTGCGGGAGTTCCGGTGGGCTTGTGTAAACTCAGTTATAAAGTAACCCGTTCACTGAATGAGTTCTGGAAGATCTCAGACAATGAAACGGTTCTGGCCGTAGGTGAGATGCAGACCGATGCAGACGGGAAGTTCCGCTTCCCTGTCTTTCTGCGTGAACCGGATGATTTCCAACCTGATAAACCGGGGCGCTACTATACATACAAAGTGACGGCTGAAGTAATCAGTTTGACCGGAGAAATAGAGAGCGGAGCCTTGTCATTACCTGTAGGACAGCAGTCTGTTGCCTTACAGATTAAAGGTTTGCGCTCCAAAGTGGCACGTGAAAAGCGGGATACTATACAAATTCTGGCATTGAATTTAAGCCGGCAGCCTGTAACGCTTCAAGCCACTTACGTGGTGTATGCCTTGGATGAGAAAGGCAACAAAGGCAATGAGGTGTGCCGTCGTACAGTTGGGACCTATCAATCATTTATTCCCGAGGATATACTTGCTCTCACTCCGGGACGTTATAGAATGGAGGCTTCAGTCCTTGACGGGCAGGGAAGAACCTGTACGGCGGAACAGGACTTTATTCTCTTTTCATTGGCAGACGCTCACTTGCCGGCATACTCACCGGAATGGTTCTATCAGGATGGGGCAGAGCTTGATGCCCGGCATCCGGTGAACCTATATGTAGGCAGTAGTGAGAAAGAGGTCTATCTGCTGTATGATGTATTCTGTGGCGATAAACGTATTGAATCCGAACGAATGATCCTTAATAATGAAATCCGGAAGTTTACCTATCTCTATAAGCCGGAATATGGGGATGGAATCACCGTAAACTTTGCTTTTATGCGCGAAGGTAAGCTGTATACAAAGAAAGTACAGATAGCACGTCCCCGTCCGGAAAAGAGCTTATTGCTGAAATGGGCTACTTTCCGTGACAAACTGCAACCGGGAGGAAAAGAGGAATGGAAACTTCAGATCATGCATCCGGACAAGAAAGCGGCTGATGCGCAATTGCTTGCCACTCTTTATGATGCTTCACTCGATAAGTTATACATCAATGACTGGAACTTCAATCTGAGTCTCTCCCGTTTTATTCCTGATACCGGGGCGAATCTGATATCTTCCGGGCATTCCATCTGGATGTATAGTAACTTCCCCTATTCAGGCAGCACTTTACGTGGTCTCCGTTGGTGGGATATATATAGTACTCTGAATACTCCGTTCTGGCAAGTTCCGCGTTCTGAGGGTAATTTCCGTATCAAGCAAGATAGCCGGATGATGAAATCCGGAAATGCCAGCTTTACGGATGAAGTTACGCTGGATGACGGCTTTGAGGTAGGGGATGGAAACTCCGTTGTAGCAGTATTTGAGTGCTCTGCTGCTGTGGCATTGGATGATGGTTCTCCTTATGTTCCTCTTCGCGAGAATTTTGCAGAGACTGCTTTCTTTTATCCTGCCCTCCGTACGGATACGAATGGAATAGCCAGTATATCTTTTACTTTGCCCGAAAGCCTGACTGAATGGAAGTTTATGGGATTTGCCCATACCCGGAACATGGACTACGGACAGATAACGGCTAAGGCGAAAGCTGTCAAGTCGTTTATGGTGCAGCCTAATATGCCTCGTTTTATTCGTGTGAATGATAAACCTGCTATCAGTACGGGAATAATCAATCTGTCGGGAGAAAATATTCAGGGAACAGCCCGTATGGAACTGGTCGATCCGCAGACAAATCAGATAATATCAACCCTGGAACATGAATTCAGTGCGGATGCCGGAGCAACCGTTTCCGTATCATTTGATTTAGAAAGCCCGGAGGAACCTACGGTATTGATTTGCAGAATTATTGCCGAGGGTAGTAATTTCAGTGACGGCGAGCAGCGCTATCTTCCGGTTTTATCCGATAAACAATGGGTGACTGAAGCGATACCCGTTCAATTGAATGGTACGGAAAGTAAATCGGTTACACTGGAGAGTCTGTTTAATGATGGAAGTAAAACTGCAACAAACAAACGGCTGACGGTGGAACTGACGGCCAATCCTGACTGGTATGCCATACAGGCTTTACCCGTCATCGGCAATCCTGTGGATGAGGATGCTTTGTCGTGGGCAAGTGCTTACTATGCCAATTCATTGTCTGTGGCCATCCTCGATGCCAATCCCCGCATCCGGCAGGTATTTGAAAGCTGGAAGATACAGGGAAGGCCATTGTCGGGCAATCTTAATGATAAAGAAGAATTAAAAGAGCTGTTACTTAAAGAAACTCCCTGGCTGGCAGATGCTCTTGATGAAACAGAGCGGAAGAGAAATATAGCGCTTTTGTTTGACTTGAACATGATGAGTAACCGTAATCGTATTGCGGTATCCCGCCTGGAAGCATTGCAGCTCCCTGACGGTTCCTGGAGCTGGTATAAAGGGATGACGGGGAACCGTTATATCACTACCCGGATCGTGGAAATGCTGGCACGGCTTCGCACAATGGGTGCATCTACCCTTCTGGTGCAGGGAATGTATGAAAAGGCTGTAAGCTATCTCCATACCCAATGGCTGGATGAATACAGACAGATGAAGGAAAATGAAAAGAAAGGCAATAAGAACGGATTACCCGGTGAGCAATCCTTGCATTATCTGTACATCTGTGCTTTAGATGAGCAGGTGGCAAAGCGAACTGATAAAACCGCTTATTCGTATATGATTGATAGATTGGAGGCCGGTGCTCCGAGTGATGCGATTTACGACAGGGCACTTATCGCTACCATACTGCATAAAGCGGGTAAAAAGGTGAAGGCGGACGAATTGGCGCGATCCATTCTGGAATATTCCGTTGCTACTCCCGAGATGGGGCGATATTTTGATACTTCGAAAGCCCGGTATTCATGGGGCAGTTACAGAATTCCGACACAAGTGGTTGCTATTGAAGCCTTATCCGGTATTCTGAAAGAACCGCTGGCAATTGCTGAAATGAAGCAATGGTTGCTTAAACAAAAACAAATGCAGGTTTGGGATAATCCGGTAGCTACTGCCGATGCTGTGTATGCTTTCTTGAGTGGAGATGATAACCGATTGGCGGAAAACAGTACCATGAAAGCGGAAATAGCCGGGACAACAGTAGTGGCTCCTGATGATGCATTAGGGTATGTCCGTCGTTCTTTCTCCGGTAATGAGGTCGGAGCCCGGCAAATAGAAATTGTACATACAGGTGCAGGAATAGGCTGGGGAGCTGTATATGCTCAATGCCTGGAGGATATGGATAAATTGCAATCAGCAAAAGGCAACGGATTGAAAATCAATCGTACCTATTATAAAGACGGCAAGGAGGTTTCATCGAAGACGGATTTACATGTGGGAGATGAGCTTACTGTCCGGCTGACCGTGAAGGCGGATCGGGATATGGATTTCGTTCAGATAAAAGATACACGTGCTGCATGTATGGAGCCCAAAGAGGCATTGTCGGGATATCGTCATTCCGATGCTACCGGTTATTATCAGGTAATGCGTGATACCTCTGCTGAATTCTTTATTGACAAACTTAAAAAGGGTACTGTCCAAATAGAGTATAAAGTTTATATAGACCGTTCGGGGACTTACCAAACCGGTATTGCTACTGTCCAATCGGCCTATGCACCTGAGTTTGCCGGATATGGAAAGAGCCTGTCTGTAACGGTGCGCTGAATTTATTAGTCATTTATTAATTATAAAATACGTATGAAACATCTATGCTTACTGTTTGCAATTTTATCTTTCTTAGGCTGTAAGGCTCAGAAGGGTCATGAAGATTTGGCGAAAGAAGTGATAATCTCGGGCCGTGTATTTAACAGGGAAGTTTATCCGAAGGAGAAGGAGGTGAAACTTGAGATACCTTATCTGTCCGGTCTGGAAACAGTTTACACTTCTCCCATAGCGGATGACGGTACTTTCTGTTTCCGTTTCAGTCCTTATGCTTCAACTCGTGAGGTTGCTCTTCGCAATTATGCGGAACACTTGTATGTACACCCGGGTGATAGTCTGCATGTTGAGATTGACTTCAACGATTTGTTGCATCCCCGCATTACCGGAACTTCCAGTGCGCTGAATCAGTATATGGCTCTTTTTACCGAAGGAGGATACTATCGCAGACTTAGTTCCTATAACAGAGAAGCACCCTTTGATGAATTTGAAAAAGAATTGAAAACAGAGTATGCCAGTCTCCTGGAACGTCGTGCCGACTTCCTCAAAGAACATTCGCCGGGCGCAGAAGTTGAAGAGTATACGGCGGACTTATTGTTGATAGATTATTATACTGCACTCTTTGGTAATGCTATATCACAAGCGGCAGATGGCAAGGATGTGAGTGGATATAAAGCATTATTGCCGGAACTTGACCCTGTCTTTTCAGGGAAAACCGTTTTTTCCGGTCTGTTTTCGCTTGCCGCGAATGTATATATCTTCCTTTATTTTGAGCATACCCGAAGAGAAAAAAGTGATTTTGATTTAGCAAATGTGATTGAGGTTAGCAAAGATCGTGCTATCCTTCCCTATTTATACCTCCAACCCATAGGTACCTCTTTATGCGATAATGATACAACTTACATCGCTGATCACAGGTCTCAATTCGACTCTATAGTTCAGGCTCCCTATTTAAGGCAACCCATGCTTAAACTATATCAGGATAAAGTGAATTATCTGAAAGCCCCCCAAGCGATATCCCATTATATGCTTTATGGCGATAATGCTGATGAGGCGACTGCCAGGGAGAAAATGCCGTTCATGATCCCTGTGTACAATCTTTTGGAAAAGTATGCGGGCAAAGTGATTTATGTTGATTTCTGGGGAGTAACCTGTCCCCCTTGCCTGGCGGAAATGGAGCCTTTGAAGGAACTGAGGAAACGTTATTCGCCCGATGATGTGGTTATGGCCAGTATCTGTGGAAGTAGAGATCGGGAAGCATACCATAAGATTCTGGAACGTTTCTCTTTGAGAGGGAAGAATATTGAATGTATCTATTCGGAAGATTGGGCGACTTCTGATGATTATCATCGTATCATGGCTCATTGGAATATGCATAGTATACCGCAATTCCTGCTCATTAACCGTGATGGAATTATTGTAGATTATGGAGGCTTGTTGAGACCCAGTAATCCGCAGACAGTGGTAAAGATTGATGCTCTATTAAAATAAGAAACCGATAAAATGTACAGTTGACTTCGGAAGATAGGGAGGATAATAGAAATGTCTAAATGATGATATAATTCCTGAATCGTGTTCTTAATGGTGGAATATTCCTGTTTTCTGTAACACGCTTAATTGTGCAGATTCGCATTCCAGCATATTCTGTGAATAAGTAAGGAATAAAAATGCACTATCCCTATGTGTTATTGCATTTTTACAAGCTATTTATACAGAAAAGGGTTACTACTTACAGGTGATAAGGTTACTACTTATGGGTGATATCATTACTACTTATAGGTAAAAGGGTTACTACTTCCGGGTAAAAGGGTTATTTGATACGTGATTTTCTCCTATAAGGATGATTTAGGAGAGATATTTCAGTCTGGAAGAAATGTAAGTATTTCGATAGTGTATTAACAATCTGATGTTTGCTTGTTTTCATTCGTGTATTTCCATTCTCGTAAGGTTCCGGTTGGAAGTAACGGATTCTCGGCTAACTAAAAATACAAAATGACAATTTGATCAGTATGGGTTTATGTGTAAAGTGGGAAGATTCAATCTCCCCACTTTATATATTCATCCTATTTGGATTGCCTGAACAACCATTCTAAAAAGTCTGGTTGATTAAATGCCGGGTCCCAACTGTTATGTCCACATCCGGGGAACTCAATGTATCTTGGTGTTTTGCCTATCTTTTTCAAGGCCCGGTATGCAGCTCTTGAATTCTCTACGAAAACTGCATCGTCTTTATCTCCATGATAAATGGTTATTGCTGTGGTTGGTGAAGCCTTTTCCAAACGTTCAGGATTAATTCCCCCGCAGATAGGAATGGCTGCTGCGAATAAATCGGGAAAGCGGCACAGTAAATCAAAAGTACCCATTCCTCCCATAGATAATCCCATCACATAGATACGGTTGACATCCACGTTGTCGTTGTTCATATACATGTCAAGTACTGCTTTTACAGCTTCCATAGGAATGGTAATCTCCGGGTTTTCGGGGAATCTTTCGCCGCCGGACTTACCCTCGCTGTTTGGTTTACTGCTATTAGACCAGGAACATTCAGAAGGGCACTGAGGATAGATTACGA
>NZ_EQ973490.1:1119463-1133135 GCF_000158035.1 Bacteroides cellulosilyticus DSM 14838 | reverse complement strand
CTGAGGATAGATTACGAGGTCGGGTGTTGATCCCGGATTACCGGATTCAGGAACATGTTTGCTCCGTGGACCAGTTGAGCTTCATTGTCACTTCCTCTCTCACCTGCACCGTGTAAAAACAGGACCAGCGGATATTTTTTATTCTTTTCTATTCTTTCAGGTTCTAATACCCTGTATCTGAGCGTATCTCTACGGGGAGATATATATTCCTTCTTAGCATAATATTTATCAATATCCGAGGCAAAAAGGCCGGCACTCAATAAAAAGAGGAAAACTCCTGTTACTAAAATACATCTATTCATGGTAAAAAGATTTATGATTAAAATGCGAGGGAAGGCAAATAACAATATCTTTTTCCCTTGTCTTTGGCTCAACCTGCATAAATTCAATTTTATTATTTCTCAGCGTAACTTCTACGGTGGTTTGTTTGGGAGCGTGCAGCCTGAAGTGAACGTCTCTGTTTTCAGGCCATGCAGGGAATAGGAGAATAGAATCACCGTTTGCTTGAAGTAACATCTCTTGCAAGCCGATCATTCCACTTCCTCCCCAGTTATGATCGGGTGTCCAATCAAATCCGGGTCCCCAGAAAGCGGGAAAACGATGAGGCCCATCGGACAGTTTCAATAAGGTGAGCCGTTCAGCTTCTTCAGTCAGGCCGAGGCAGGCGGCAAAGATATTGTCTTGTTTCCACCCTATATGACTTCTGAATTCGATGGCTTCAGGGTCATACAGATACGTATTAATTGCAGTCTGTAACTCCGGTTGGCCTATTCCGTATATTCTCCACGGATATACGGGATAGAGTGACGGAACTTCTGAATTATTGATTCTTTCCCACATCTTTGCCGGTGAGATTGTCTTTTTACCTTGCACTTCACGATAGGAAATGGGGGGAATACGTTTTAGGAAACCCGACCAATGTTCACGTTGTGTAGCGTCAAGTTCCGGCAATTCCAGAAGCTTTTCCGTAATGACTTTCAAAGCTGCAACAGTAGAAGTGGCGTTGGTTGCCATTTTATAGGTTTCGCATGCCGAACCGGGGTACAACACCAAATGACCGTCTCCATCGAGCTTGTTCGTTCCCCGTCTTAATGCCAGATAGCTATAATGTTCGTCAAAGAAGGTAAGTAGGCTTTCAATGAATGGAAGATGCGGAACAATAGGCTCGTTATTATATAAGTGCGCATCGAACATCATGAGTGCAAATTCCAAGGCTGTGTCCCAGGTGTATTCCAACCACGGGTTACTGTCTACTCCTACCGGGAATCCCTCATGGCGTGGTTTCCAATCGTATTCGGCCAGATTAGGCAGACCGAAGTTCTCAATCTGTTCGCTAAAACAGGCTCCTCCGTGGTTCCAGTAGACTTTCGTTCGTAGTTTGGCATTGTCCAGCATACGTTCGTAAAAGTCAAACTGAGGTTTCATCATATCGAAATCACCGCTTTTCAACATGGGGAAATAGACTAACCGTTGATTTTGTGCCGTCATGGTTCCTCCACCCCACAAGCGGAAATCGGGAGTGAATACCCGGGTAGAATCTATGTGTACCGGGTCAAACGTAAACAGTCCGCCGTTGAATTTAGTCGGTTCGCTACCGTACGCATTACATCCGAGCATGTATCGGAAAAGCTGATAGTTACGGCCCACTTTCCAGTAATCACTCCCTATTTTACCGGAATCGATGAAGACATAGCTTCTTTTCCAATACGAGTTCCACCACTGCCGGGTTTTCTGCTTTGCTTTTTTATCGGTTTGAACTTTCGAGATGGTTTTATTGAGCATTGTTTCCCAGTCTGCCGGGTTTTCACATTGCAAAGTAGCAAGTGCTAACCGAATCTGATGCTCCTGTGCCGGTTTTCTGCTCTTTAGACTCCACCCTTTAAAATCTGTATCAGTGTATATTCCCGTATATGTCTTTCCGGCTACGAGATTATCGCCATATATTCTTCCACCAAAGGTGAGATGTTTCAGAGGATTCATCATCTGATCTTTCACATCATTCAGTCCTTGTCGTTCTACGGTTCTATCAAACACTGTTTCTGCTGCGTTGCGATGGCAAAATCCGATTTGGTTGTCTATAAAACCAATTGAATCCTTCGCTGTAAACAGACCTCGGGAGGGTTGCCTTTATAAGAGTTGAAATGAGATTCATCCTTGCGAAGCAACCTGTTCTTGTATCGCCAGCTCTCATAAGAAACTTCTATATCCGTTTTACGACTACCTTTCACATCTACGTGAATGACCGGATGGAATACATCAGCCCAAATCTCGATGATGCTTTTTTCTTTGCCGGCGGTAATTTCAATGTATCCGTCTTCAAGTTTTAGCTCTTGGCGGAAGTCTCCCGATTCGAAAGGATTAGGGGTCAGGTGTATCTTTACCCGGCCTCCTTTCAGAAAGCCGTTATTGGCGTCGAATGTGCCGCTACGTGAGAAATAGAAATAAAGCTCCCCGTTCTCCACCCATACGTTCATACCGATTGATCCTCCGCCACAAGGCATCGATTCGTGTGAACCTTGAGAGGGGGTGTTCCAGATGGGATTATAGTCGGAAAGCGACTGCCCGTAAAGCGGCAGTACCAAGAGTAAGCAAATGATTATTATTCCTTGTTTCAGGTTCATACATCTTTTAGTTCAAAATGAGTTTTTAAAGATACGTTTTTCTGACGGGTTCACCACAAAGTGACATAGAATGATACTCTGTGTCACTCTGTGGTGAATACTCGTTTAGAACATGTTATTGGAGCCTTCCCAGCCTGGGTTTTGTTCCAATACCCCGTTCGAGAGCTGAATCTGATCATTCGGAATCTGCATAAACCCACCGGTTTCTTTTACTCTTCTATCAAACTGATCAAAGTAGCCGTTACCTCTATCTTCGTTGATGGTGGTTTGCTGCAAATTATTGTAAATGATGCAGTGGTTCAGATTTTGCTTGATAATGGTGCCTGCATCTGTTCCGTACCAACGTAGCAAATCATGATATCTCAATGCTTCGAAAGCCAGTTCATATCTGCGTTCGGAACGGAGAGCTTCATCGGTATAAGCAAGAATCGGTGGAAGTTGTGCTCTGGTCCTTACCCTGTTGATGCCATCTATCGTCCGGGTCATTTCGGCATGCATCAATAATACATCGGCAAAGCGGATGAGTACCAAATCCTGTGTTGTATCTTTCATGTAGTGCGGACTTGTTCCATATAACACGCAGCTATAATTACAGATAGTAACAGAACCATCCGCATTGACTTTCTTTACATTTACCGGCAGGTACTTCTTCGGCAGATAACCGGTTTCCTGCCATGCTTCCCAAACTCCGAAGTCATAACCGGAAAGGCCTTCTTCCGTATCTCTGACATCTAAAATAGAACCTTTCTTCCGCAAATCTTCATCGGGCCATTCATTCCAGAAATTGGTACTTACCGTACAAATGCCCCATCCCATTCCGAACGGAACTTGTGTCTGCCCTCTTAAACCGATATTCAGTGCAATGGGATTGCTATAGTTATCCGACCAACTGGCAATGGAAGAGTACTTTACGGCAAAGATGGTTTCATTATTATCACCGCTTTCTCCTACCCATGACAGATTATTGTCTCTCGCGTATTTGTAATCCGCTTCGGGTATATCTATAGCGTATGGCCATTGGTTGCGGAAGTCGCTTAACAGATCATGACCACTGTTCTTGATGCAATCTTCCAGCCAGGCAATGACATTCTGCGAGGTAACAGAGCCATTATCCAGGGTTACGTTTTCCCTCCTGTTTTGTTTGTAATATCCGTCATAGAACAGGTAGGCCCGTGCCATAAGAGCTTCTGCCGCCCATTTGGTGGCATATCCGATTTTATTCTTATCAATATCCTGAAATTTTATATTGGGCAGCAATTCAATAGCCTGTTTTAAATCAGATAAAATCACCTTGAACATCTCATCGGCACTTGCTTTAGGATTATTCTGAGGAGTAGTGTCTAAAACAAGGGGCGCATTGCCAAAAGTTATAGCCATGTAGTAATAGAACATGCCTCTTAAATAATAGGTTTCACCTAAGATCTTGTTTTTCTCTACTCCGTTTTCCCATTGCACATTTTCGGCATTTTCCAATATGTTGTTACAACGATAAATGCCGGTGTATAGGGCAGACCACAAAGGACCAAAGTCGTTTTCGGACATTGCTTTCAGATAGCGGATAGGTTGAGATAAATCTCCCAGGCCTCCTCCGGCTAAGCAATCGTCAGATAAGATGTTTCCGGCCAGGAATGGGTGGGAAGGGTTCGTACAGATGTAGAGTGCGGAGTATGCTCCATTTAGCAATTCCCGTGCGTCCTCTTCTGTCTGGGGGTAGTTTGAAGAGTCTTTCTTTGTGAGATTCTCTGTATCCAAGAAGTCTGAACATCCAGTTATTGAAAAGGATATTGCAACGATTGCCAATAATATAATCTTTTTCATAATGCGTCTAAATTAAAATTTAATTGATGCTCCAACCATAAAGGTGCGTGGAGTAGGATAGAAACCAAAATCAACGCCGCTGATCCAGTTTTCACCGGTACTTGTACCGATTTCGGGATCCATGCCGGAATAGCCTGTAATGGTGAACAGGTTCTGGGCCGAAATATAGAATCTTACTTGTTCAAAAGGTAGTGATTTCCATAGTTTCTTGAAATCGTATCCTAAGGTTACATTGCTCATTCTTACATATGATCCGTCTTCCAGATAAAGGTCGGAGATGTAAGAACGGTTGATGTGGTTACCACTGGATATGCGGGGGATACTGTTTGATGTTCCCGGTCCGGTCCAGCGTCCCAGGATTTCACTGGTATAATTCTGGCTGGGACTATCGGGCATGCGATATGCTCTTAATATATCGTTTCCAAAGACACCGCTCGCCACTAATGTCAGGTCAAATCCTTTGTAACTCATGTTGAGATTAATGCCCAGGTTGTAGTCGGGATTAGATTTGCCGATCATTGTCTTATCTTTATCGTCAATGATTCCGTCGTCATTACGGTCTACAAAGCGCACGTCACCGGGTACTGCATTCGGCATGATTACTACTCCTTCCGAGTTTTTGTAATTCTGAACATCTTCCGGGGTTTGGAATAATCCATCAGTCTGATAGCCATAGAAATAACCGATTGGGTATCCTTCTTCGGCACGGGCAAACTCCGACGCTACATTTCCCAAACGAACCCCTGAGTGAATAATCTTTTCGGTATTGGCGATACGAGTCACTTCATTCTTGTTATGGGAAAGGTTAATTAAAGCACTGTAATTGAAATCGTTGATGTTATCACGCCATCCCAGTGATAATTCAACACCCTTATTTACAACGTCACCGCCATTGATGTAGGGTGCCGCCGTACCGTAGCTGGCTAAAACGGGCGCTTGTACAAGCCAGTCTTTCGTTTTTTTGTGGTACCAATCGAAAGTAAACGATAATCGGTGGTCAAAGAACCGGGCATCCAATCCTAAGTCCAACTGTTCGGATGTTTCCCAGGTCACGTCAGGATTCGGCATGATGTCCGGATAGGAGCCGGTTTGCTTGTCACCTTTGTCTTGACCGGGGAAGTAGTCGTTATTAGACATGGCAATAGTAGACAGATATTGGAAAGGTGTTATGGATTGATTACCATTTTGTCCCCAACTGGCGCGTATTTTTAAAAAGCTGATTTTGTCGGTGATATTCTCCATGAACTTTTCATTACTCAATACCCAACCGGCTGATACGGAGGGGAAATAACCCCATCTGTTACCTTTAGCAAAGTTGGAAGAGCCATCAGCACGCATAACTACGGTTAACATATAAGTTTCTTTGTAGTCGTAATTGATACGGCCAAAGTAAGACATCAATCCGGTCTTTTCCCATGGTGCTCCACCGAGGGTGGTCTGTCCGGGGATAATTAGTTTGGCATTATCCAGATAGGCGTATTTAAAGGAGTCGAAGATTAATTTCTCGTTCGTACCGTTTATGCTTTCACCCAATCCGCCTCTTTCGGCTGACATACCGATGAGGGTATTGAAGTTATGAGTATCTTTGATTGTAAAATCATACGACAGGGTGTTTTCAAATGTCCATCCCAAACCGGTACTCATACTTTGGTATACAGAATTATTATCTCTCTTAGCTGCATCTCCCAAATGGTATTTCGGAGAAAAACTACGGTATGAAGAAGCACTGAAATTATATCCGAAATTCGTTCTGAACTTTAAATTCCTGATCGGTTGAATTACAGCGTATATATTACCATTCAGGTTGTGGTTTTTGGAAAGATTGTTTCCATTTTCATAGACCATTTTACCAATCGGATTCACTTCTACATTCAACAAGGGGATGGCTTGATGGTATTCACCTACGATATCATTTCCATTCTCATCTCTGGCCCACATGGGCAGCATGGGATTCGTTTGTAAGGCTGAAGAAATGTTGTTACCGTACATATTGCCTATGGCAAGTCCTTTCTTTTCACTGTATGAGTAAGAGAGGTTTTCACCTACTTTAATCACATCCATATCTTTAATGCGGTATAGCGTATGCTCGGAATTGATTCTGGCAGTGTATCGGTCGTAGTGCGGTTCTACGGGCTTGCCGAAAATACCTTCGTGTGCAGTATAAGACAGGCCCATAGAGTATACGGATTGTTGTGTTCCGCCCGAGATATTAAGCGAATGGCTTTGGATAGGAGCATTTTTATTTTCCATTTCATTCAGCCAGTTAGTTCCGTTCCATTTGCCTTCTTGTATCCTTTTCCAGTCACCCGGTGCCAGGAGCTTATCAAAATCGAGCGGTTCCATGTTGTCATTGGACTGCCCTTCCTGTCTGATCATTGCATAATCCGTAGCGTTCAGCAGGTTGAGTTTCTTGTATACGTTTTGTACGCCATAGTATCCGTCATATTGGATGGCAGCTTTTCCTTCACGGCCTTGTTTGGTGGTTACCAGGATAACACCGTTGGCGGCGCGTGCTCCGTAGATGGCTGCCGATGCGGCATCTTTAAGTACATCCAGTGATTCGATATCAGCCGGATTCAGATAATCAATGTTCCCTCTGGCCACTCCATCTACAATATAAAGGGGATTGGAAGAACCTGTAGTACCGATACCACGAATGATTACCTTGAATCCTTCACCGGGCTGACCGGATGTTTTGGTGATATTTACCCCGGGAGTCTGGCTTTGCAATGCAGTCAGTGGGGAAATGGTATTCATACGGGCTATGTCGTCGCCCTTAACCTGTACAGTGGCACCGGTGACCAGTTTCTTCTTTTGTACGCCATATCCTACAACCACAACTTCATCAATGAGTTGTGAGTCTTCAGTCATAGCTACAGTGTATTGTGTCTTTCCCGGAGTGAGGTTCAACTCAAGGTCGTTATAGCCGATATAAGAGAATACCAGCGTAGCATTAGGGGACACTTTCAACTGGAAGTTTCCGTCTACATCTGTTATTGTTCCGCTACTGGTACCTTTCAGGAGCACATTTACACCGATTAATTCGGACTGGTCGGTTGCTGAGACGACTTTTCCCCGTATGGTTATGTCGCTCTGACCGTACATCGGAATAAGGACAAGCCCAAAGAGCAGGAACAATGAGAGCCGAAGCCATTTCATGGCAGCAACATGGCAGGAATCAATTCTAATTCTATTTTTCATAAAATAATGGATTTAAAGAAATAGGCAATGTAGAATGTCTACACTACCTAAATTAATGGTTTGTAAACTCTTGACTGTGATTTAGTGGTTTTTCTTACTTATGTTTTCATAGGCTGATAGATTTAAAATAGGACAATATGAAGTTATTTTACGCGTAATTCAATTGTATTGAGATCCTCGTCTCGGGAAGAAGATCCCACCATGATCTTGAATGTTCCTTTCTCCACTTTGAAGTTCATATCCGTATCATAAAAAGACAGCATATGGGGAGTGATATCAAATGTCACGGTCTTTTGCTCTCCTTTTTTAAGAGATATGCGTTTGAAACCTTTGAGTTCTTTGAGTGGGCGGGTGACGGAACTGAAATCATCTCCGATGTATAACTGAACTATTTCGTCACCATCCATTTGACCGGTGTTGGTGATGTCTATACTGGCTGTCAGAGTTTCATCCGTGGATATTTCGGATTTAGAGAGGCGAAGGTTAGTGTACTGATAAGTAGTGTAGCTCAAACCATAACCAAAATGAAATAACGGACCGTTTTTGCCTATGGCGTAGGGGAACCAGTTGCTTGTGAGTTTATGATTGTATACAGACTGGATTTGTCCTACGTTACGAGGTACAGTGACCGGCATTTTGGCCGAGGGGTTGACTTTTCCATAGAGGATATCAGCAATGGCTTGACCACCGAATGAACCGGGTTCCCAGGCCTCGATGAGAGCAGCAACATGATCAGCGATCCATTCCACGCCCAAAGGCCGGCCATTGACAAGTATGACGATAGTGGGCACACCTGTGTTTTGAATGGTTTCCACTAATTCTTGCTGGAGTCCGGGCAGGTTAATATCAGAACGGTCGGTATTTTCTCCACAGGTTTTTTCTGACCAGTGCTCACGCATAGAGTTTTCTCCTACGACTACGATGGCAAGATCAGCCTGGCGGGCCATGCCGGCAGCTTGTTTCACTTTAGCCGGATCCATGGTACGGATGTTCCAGCCAAAGTCAAGAAATGAGAAAGTAGTATTGGGTGCCGCATCTTTCAAGCCTTTCAGTACGGTTACTACATTTCCTTCGGGCTGTGGTACAGCCCAGTCACCCAGAATGACATGGGTATCGGCATTAGGACCTGTAACAAATATCTTTTTGTATTTGGAAACGTCGAGTGGCAATATGCCGTCATTCTTCAATAGTACAATGGATTTATGCGCAATTTCGAGGGCTGTTTGCTGATGGGCTTTATTGAAGAGTAGGTCTTTGCTTTTGGCTTCATCGAAATAGGGATTTTCGAAAAGTCCGAGTTTAAATTTTGCAGTGAGTATCCTTCTGACAGACTGGTCGATACGTTTTTCTGTGAGTCTGCCATCTTTCACAGCTTCCAGCAAGGCTTCCATGAAGTCGGGTCCGTGCATGTGCATATCCATACCCGATTGCACGGAGAGCACAAAAGCATCGGTATAGCTTTCAGTAATACGATGGTAATCATGCAATCGTTCGATGTCCATCCAGTCGCTGACGATGTATCCGTCGAACTTCCATTCGTCACGCAGGAGATCGGTCATTAGGTATTTATTACTGTGCGAGGGTATTCCGTTCACCTCGTTGTGTGCCATCATAAAAGTGTAGGCATTGGCATCAAGGCAGGCTTTGAAGGGAGGAAGAAATATTTCGCGGATGGTGCGCTCAGAAACATCGCAAGGTGCTCCGTTGATTCCGTTTATAGACTGGCTTCCACCGATGAAGTGCTTAGGACACGCAATGACGTTTTCGGGATTGGAGAAATCATTTCCCTGTAATCCCCGTACGGTTGCGGCACCCATTACCCCTACCAGATGAGGATCTTCGCCAAAGGTTTCTCCGGTGCGTCCCCAACGTGGGTCACGTGCTACTTCCACATTGGGAGTGAATGCCCAGTGTGCCCCGGTGGCACGCATCTCAAGAGCGGTTTCACGAGAGGCCTGTTCTATCAAAGCAGGTTCGAATGTGGCTGCCTGACCGATGGGAGTAGGGTAAATAGTTGTTCCGCTACATAGTCCGTTGCCATGGACGGCATCGATGCCTATGATCAGGGGGATCTTCAACCGGCTCTTTTGTGCCAGACTTTGCAGGTGGTTGGCTTCTTCAAGATCGGTGACGTGGAGGAAGGAACCTATTAAACCTTCCTCTGTCATCCGGGCTACATCTGTTGAATGGAGATTTTTATAAAAGCCTTGTGCATGGCTTTTCTCCATTTCTGTGATCAGCAGGTCACGTTCTGCGGTCTGCATGTGTTTCAGGCCGACATACTGACACATCTGGGCCACTTTTTCTTGTAACGTCATCTGTTTCATTAGGTTATCCACCCTTGCCTCTATAGGTTGGGCAGGGTCCAGATAAAGATTATCAGGGGTATTGCACCCGGAAAGAGCCAGTGACACTACGGTTATCCTTAATCCTTTCAAAACTAAATCTTTCATACTTCTTATTTCTTAATTTTTGTATTGACTTTTGAAATAGGGGGCAGTTGCTGTAACAGCCGGAGAACTATTCTCAACGGTGGGCCAGCCATCCTCCCAGACGATTTTGCTCATCATAAGTACACGTCCTTCGGGGTTTTTTACATTGACGCTGTGATAGAATATCCAGTCATTACCGGCATCGTCTGTCACAAGTTGAGAATTGTGCCCGGGACCTACAAAATCTTTATTCTTCTCAATAACTACCTCGTGATGGTTGCTGAGCATAAGTTCGCCTTTTCTATTGACATAAGGGCCAAACAGATTCTTCGATCTGCCTACAACAGTGGTATAAGTGCTCTTCAATCCTTCGCAACAGGAACCTGTAGAGGCAAAGAGGTAATAGTAATCACCGTGTTTATGCAGTAGTCCGGCTTCGTAGCCATTTCCGGCTATAGGAATTTTGGGCGTATTGGGTTGGAGGGCAAGACCATCATCGGTCAGTTCCACTCCCCACAGTCCGTGCCAACTACCCCAGAAGAGGTATTTTCGGCCATTTTCTTCCATATAAAATGCGTCAATGGAATTCATAACCTCAATTTCATCGCTGAGAAATAACTTTCCTGCGTCGGTGAAAGGACCCTCGGGGCGTAAAGACCACGCTACGCCAATACCATTTGTGTGTTCTTCACCCCAGGAAGAGTTGGCGTAGTAGAGCACATATTTATCGCCTATTTTGCGGATATCCGGTGCCCAAATCAATTGCTGGAAAGTGGGACGAGTACTGTCCGTAAAGGCTGTGCCTACAAACTCCCAGTCAACGAGGTTGGCGGAGCGGTGTATGGGCAGGTTGCGTATATCTTCAGTAGCATAAAGATAAAAGTAGCCGTCGTCAGCCTTGATGATTGTTGGATCGGGCAGACTGTAGTCAATAACCGGATTGTTATAGGTTCTTTTTTCTTTTACTTTTTTGCCAGGCTGAGCCATGCAAGGTATACATAAAAAGAGAGTAATTAGTAAGGTAACTGTTTTCATATGTTTTCTATTTATAAGATTGAAATCAGTGCGAAGGTTTTCTGCCTGCAAGATTACGCATAGTAAGCGGAAATGGCTTTTTCCAGTTATTAAAATACTTTTGTTTCCTGTTAAGGGGAGATTTTTATCAGTTATCAAAAGTATTTTATCAGTTATCAAAAAAGGAAAGGAATGGGGGTAGAACGCCTTTCCGTGTTGGATTCACACAGAAACTGAACTTCGAACCTTTCAGATAAGTCTGAAAGAGAAAACTGAATTCTATAGAAAGCGGGAATATGTTGTAATACTTATCCGGATACGTCTTTTAACCGGGTTCTTCGGACAAGTATTTGCGCGGACTCATTCCATACTGCCTTTTGAAAGCTGTACTGAAATAACTGGAGTCGGGGAAACCGGTCATGGCAGCTACTTCCGAAATATTGTATCTCCTGCTGCGCAAAAGCTCCGCAGCTTTTTTCAGGCGGATGATACGTATGAAATCATTCGGTGCCTGATCTGTCAGAGCTTTAAGTTTATTATACAGTGAGGAACGGCTCATTCCGAGTTTAGCGCAGAGATTGTTGATAGAAAATTCGGGATCTTCCATACATTCATCAATCAATGCAAGAATTTTCTCCATAAACTCGCAGTCTAACGTATTGGTGTATGTTACATCCTGAGCAGGTGGATTGTCAGAAAGTAATGCTTCTCTTATCTTCTTCCTGTTGGCGAGTAGGTTACGTATCCGGGCCTTTAGGATGGATATGTCGAAAGGTTTGGTGATATAATCATCTGCACCACAGTCCAGTCCTTTGATAATATCTTCTTTATCTGCCAAAGCTGTGAGAAGAATGAAAGGAATATGGCTTGTTTCTACTGAAGTTTTAATGCGGCTACATACGGCATCTCCGTTGAGAACAGGCATCATGATATCACATACAATGATATCGGGGTTCAACTGTAGGGCCATATTCATAGCTTCTTCGCCATTGGAGGCCTCCACCACATGATAGTCTGTTGAAAGACTGTTTTTGAGGAACAGGCGCATATCATCATTGTCTTCGGCTACAAGAATAGTGACTTTCTGTGACTGTTTTTCTTGCTGCTCCGCTTCGCGGGGGATGACCTGGACTTTTGGATAATCGCTTCCCTGATATTCGGTTAGTTTGTTGCCGCGCATAAAATACTGGTCTCCTTTTGGAAAAGTCAGTCTAAATTCTGTTCCTATACCTTCTTTACTACTGAAGGATATTTCTCCTTTATGCAGTTTCACTAACTTTTTAGTCAGTAACAGCCCGATACCGCTACCTGTTTCTTTTGAGTTGATGGCATTTTTAGCCCGGAAAAAACTCTTGAATAGATGTTTTTGTTCGGATGCCGGAATACCAATGCCGGTGTCCGACACAATAAGAGACCAGTTTTTATCATCCTGACAGACCTTGATGTGGACTTGTCCGCCTTCTTTCGTGTATTTGATGGCATTGGAGAGGATGTTATTAACTATTTTATCCATCTTCTCGCGGTCAAACCATACGCTAAGCGAGTCGAAATCGATATCGTATGTCAGATAGATTTGCTTGTGCTTAGCTTCGACATTAAAGAAAGATATCTTTTCCTGTATGTATTCCGCCAGCTCATTGGGGCTCACAATGAGTCGCAATGCCGAAAGATCTGCCTTTTCGAAATCAAGTAATTGGGAAACCATCTGAAACAGTTTTTCAGTATTCTTTACGGCAATATAAAGAGAGGTTTTGCCTTTTTCAGTTAGTGCCTCACTCTCTCCGAGGTCATTTAGAGGACCTTTGATTAGAGACACCGGAGTACGAATGTCATGGGCTACATTAACAAAGAAACGTATCTTTTCTTTTGAATACCGTTTGTCCATCTTGTTTTTGGCATACTGAATAATGAACCGCAGCAATATTGCAAACAGAAGCAGATAAACTGCCCAGGCCCAACCCGACTCCCAGTAAGGTCGGGCGACTTCAATGTCCAACTCCCTTTCGTCAATGATTTCCTTATTGTCTTTGTTTAATGCTCTGAGTCTGAATGTGTATTTTCCGGGATTGATATTGGTATAGCTGATGATATTATTTTCGGGTGCAGCATACCATTCATTATCAAAACCTTCGAGTTTATAGACATAAGAAATCAAGTGCTGATGGTGGAAATTGACGGAAGAAAAGGCAAAGGAGAAAGAGTTCTGGTCGTAGGCCAGCGAAAAGGCAGAGGTTTCGTTGATGGCCTGTTTCAGCGGTGAACCTTCATCTTTTGCCTTTACTGAGTTGTAGAATAACTTGAAATCGGTGATAATCAGCTTGGATTCCAGTTGAATATCGGTTTCTTGCTGGGCGGAGAACTCAACGGCGCCATCTGTTGTTCCAAATACCAGATTACCATTTTTACGCTTACAGGCGATGTGGTAGCTGTATTCGAGGTTGTTCAAACCGATATATTCGCCAATACTTACCACTTTTCTTGTTTTGAGATCTATATAAGATATTCCCTTGTTTGTAGTAAACCAAAGGCGGTTCCAGTCATCGAGCTTCATACTATGAATGTAGTTTGATTTGAGCCCTTCTTTTT
>NZ_EQ973490.1:1117204-1119203 GCF_000158035.1 Bacteroides cellulosilyticus DSM 14838 | reverse complement strand
CAGTATAAGAGGTGGAGGTTTCGGACTCAAGATTGTAGCAAATGATTCCGTTCCCTTCTGTACTCATCCAGATTTCTTTATTGGAAACAGGAGCAATATTACGGATTGCACGATTCTGTATGCGCTGACCGATATGGAGGTATTCTTTATAGTGGTGGGTGTTCTTATTAAATACTGCCAGGCTATTGGCTGTACCGCAAAGCAGAATACTGTCATTGAGAGGTTTTATATCGCCTATAGCTTCGATGCTGTGATAATTGAAAGATTTGGTGCGGAGATTATATTGGATCATACTTTTGTCGAGACTGCCTAACCATAGGTTCTCATCATCGGCATACATGGCATAGATGTGATAGGCATCAAATGTCCCGGAGGCATTGGCTCCTTTTTGATGCAAGAGGGAGTGTATCTTACCACTTTGTTTATCTATGCGGAATGCGCCTACACCGTATCCTCCCGTCCAGATATTGCCATCTTTGTCTTCACAGAAACATAGAATAACAGCTTTATTCTCCTGGTTGTCGAGGAAATGTTTCCATCTTTGTTTCCGGGTGTCATAAACACTGATTCCGTTATTGGTTCCATACCACAGATCGCCGTCGGAATCTTCGAAAATAACATTCACATGATTGTTGATTAGCGAATTGGGTTCTCGGTATTCGTGACGTGTACGTATAATTTCCGGCGAAAACGGGTCAATAATGGTAATTCCGTTAGTATAGGTGGCTATCCAGAGGCAACCGGCATTATCCACGTAGATATCATAAACGGTATTTCCTCTTAGACCGTCTTTCACATCATCGTCGGCCACATAGGAACTGACCAGCTTGTGGGTTTGAGTATCCACCACATAAACACCGGATCCATCAGTACCAACCAGAATATGATGGTCTGCCAAACATTTTATAGCCCGGATGGGGACATTGGGAATGATTGGGTTCAATGATATGCGCAGGTTGCGTTTAGAATCAAGCATGAAGACGCTTTTGGACTCGGTACCGATGTAGAGGTACTCTTCATGACATAACATGGTTGTTACCGGCCCGGAAGATTCGGGCAGGGCGTTCTTTTCGATGATTGTATAATCGTCGGGTATTTTTTCCTTTATCTTATAGATACCTTCATTAGAAGCTACATAATAGGTATGGCTGTTTTGTTGGGTTACAACATATGTGTTTTTATCTTTAAAAACGCGTACGAACCGGAGTTCTTGGCGGGGGGTATAAGTGTACAATCCCATATTCGAACATATCCATAGTCGGTTAGCTTCATCGAAGAACACGGAAGAGATAATGTGACTGTCGGAATGCAGGTCTTTTCGGATGTCCAGCATACACTCAAAATCATCTATGTTTTTGTTATATCTAAAAACTTTTCCGGTATAGAGTACAATCCAAATGCCACCATCCCGGTCTTTCACCATCTTTGTGGAAGGGAAATAGATTTCTTCGATGGTGTCCTGAATACTGAGTTTGTAGTTGCGTATCTCTGATCCGTCATAACGGTTAATGCCCATGTAGGTCACAAACCACATGAATCCGGTAGTGTCTTTCTCAATCTGGAATACACGGTTGCTACTCAATCCGTTTTCTGTATTTATATAACGGTAAGAGAAGGAATAAACGTGAAGAGAAGTACAAAGTAGTATAAGTAAGAGTGTTTTTCTGTTTTTCATGTTTAGCTAATATAAGTAGAGCTGATTTGAAAACAAAGTTATAAAACATTCGGCATGAATGATTTTCTCTTATATCGAATTCCTTGAAATTAACAAGTATTATAACTGGCAAAAATGCAATAACATCCATTTACCGAAGTTTTAACTTGAAGGGAAAAGTGTACTTTATTCTTGGTTTGTCCGCTTTTATGCGGACACTTGTCCGGAAATGAACATAGCTTGAAATCGTATATTCGTTGATAATCAGTGTTTTATTGTTTTGGCACGCCAATTGACTATATATAGTCGAAGGCGGTTGACAAAGACTTCCTCTCAAAACCAAGA
>NZ_EQ973490.1:1052516-1116791 GCF_000158035.1 Bacteroides cellulosilyticus DSM 14838 | reverse complement strand
ATACCATTATGAATTAATTCCGCCAACAGGTGATATAGAGAATCTTTTCAAGACGCCTTCTTAAGCAACTTTTCGTCAAGCAACCGGAGTGCTTCCGCCTTGTCCGTTACTTTGACCACCAGCGACACATCATTCTCATCACTTCCGTAAGAAATCATCTTCAGCGGAATATTCCTCAATGCATCCATAATCCGTGCTTCGGTTTCGATGCACGATGATTTCATGTTTCCTACCACAGAAATGATACTCATCTTATCTTCCACCCATATCCGGGCATACTTGTTCAGTTCCCGCAGGATGAGAGAAAGAAAGTTCCTGTCATCTGTGGCTACGGATATGTTATCGTTGGATGAAGTCAGCAGACAGGGCATCGTCTTATATTTGGCGAAGATATCGAAAATCTTGCTGATGAACATATAAGGCCGGAGTGTATGGTTCGATTCGAACCGGATGTATGTGATAGAATCTTTGGTAGCGACTGCCTTTACCATGTTTCCGTTCAATCTGTTGGCGGATATATAAGTCCCTTCTGATGTCGGATTCATCGGGTTGAGCAGACGGATGGGAATATTCTCTTTCCATGCTGTAGCCAGACAAAGCGGGTGCAGGATTTGGGGATTAAAGTAGATGAGCCGTTCAGCTTCACTGAAACTCAGGTTTTTTATGGTGTCGGCATCTTTCACTACCAGTGTATCATTGCTGTGTATATCGACATCTGTCCATATCCGTATTTCCTCTGCCTGTATAGCTGTCCCTATTAGGGCAGCGGTGTAGTCACTTCCACCTTGTTTTAGGTAATCGGTCTCACCAAAGGCATTCCTGCAAATGCTTCCCTGTGTGAGAAACAGATGTGTATTGGGGTATGCTTTACATATCTCTTTCACCTTTTGGCTGATATATTCCTCATCCGCTTCCCCGTTCATACCGGTGCGTATGAAGTCGAAAGCACAAATCACGCTGTTGTCCATTCCTTGCTCCTGTAAGTAGAATCCCAGCAAGGTGGATGTCAGTAACTCTCCTTGTGCCAGAATTTCCTTTTCATCGGTAGAGTAGAAAGGTTCCATACTGTATTTCCATATTGCTTGGAAACAGTCGAGAATGCCCCGGATGGCTTCGTGCTTGATAGTGTCGTTCGTAAGTAGTTCATTGGCAAAGTCAATGAACTGGAATTCCAGTCGGGTTATTTTGTCGTGTGCTTCCTCTATGTTTCGGTTGAAGAAGCTGGCAGCTACCTCGCCCAAATGTTTGGTAACATCTTTGGGAGCGGATAGTACGACTATTTTAGACGTATTGTCTTGAATCAGTTTTGCCACATGTTGCATACCTCTTACGGATGCGGTTGCATTTCCATCGAATTTGTAGATTCTCATATTCTTCTTTTTTTTAGTTATTAATCAAATCTTTTTGTGAAGCCCCCTTGCCATTTCAGAATGATTTTATCAAAATGGAAGGGAAACTCCCCGCTGCCTGTTTGCTCTTTTCTGCTCTTATCTCCTTGTACGAATGGAGTTAAGCTCTAAAATCAGTTTCGGGGTTTTCAAGCTTTCTACTATAAAAGTTCAAAAGATGTGCCGTTCGTATTAGGGAAAAGCTTTATATTTGCACACCCTGTTTTTAGCATTTATCAGTTTAAAACTTATCCGAAAGATATGAGCAAGATTTTAATCGTTGATGACGAGGTGCAAATCCGTACCCTGCTGGCACGGATGATGGAGTTGGAGGGATATGAAGTATGTCAGGCTGGTGATTGCAGGGCTGCCCTGAAACAGTTGGAACTGCAAAGTCCCGATGTCGCTTTGTGTGATGTTTTTCTGCCCGATGGAAATGGGGTAGACTTGGTGTTGGCTATCAAGAAAGCTGCACCCAATGTGGAAGTCATTCTCTTGACAGCTCATGGCAATATTCCCGATGGCGTACAAGCCATCAAGAACGGAGCTTTCGACTATATCACCAAAGGAGATGACAATAACAAGATTATTCCCCTTATCAGTCGTGCGGTAGAGAAAGCCGCAATGAATGCCCGTCTTGAAAAGCTTGAGAAGAAGGTAGGGCAGGCGTACTCTTTTGATTCTATCCTGGGAGAGTCCAAATCTTTGAAAGATGCTGTTTTATTGGCGCAGAAAGTGTCGGTGACTGATGTGCCTGTATTGCTGACCGGAGAAACGGGAACAGGCAAGGAAGTGTTTGCGCAGGCCATCCATTATAGCAGCAAGCGTGCACGGCAGAATTTTGTGGCTGTAAACTGTTCTTCGTTTAGCAAGGAGTTGTTGGAAAGTGAGATGTTTGGTCACAAAGCAGGTTCCTTTACAGGGGCGTTGAAAGATAAGAAAGGACTTTTTGAGGAGGCGAACAATGGAACGATCTTCCTGGATGAAATAGGTGAAATGGCTTTTGAATTGCAAGCCAAACTATTGCGGATACTCGAAACGGGAGAATATATAAAGATAGGAGACACCAAGCCGACACGCGTCAATGTGCGTATTATAGCCGCAACGAATCGTAATTTGCCGGAAGAAATAGTCAAAGGACGTTTCCGGGAAGACCTGTTTTATCGTCTTTCTGTATTCCAGGTGCATCTGCCGCCATTGCGTGAGCGCGCAGGAGATATCCGTCTGTTGGCAAAGGCTTTCGTGAAGAACTTTTCCGCACAACTTTCCCGCCCGGTAACTGAAATAACCCCTGACTTCCTCGCTACTTTGGAGTTACAACCGTGGAAAGGAAATATCCGCGAACTCCGTAATGTGATAGAACGCAGTCTTATTGTTTGCGAAGGCGAACAGTTGACTATTGCCGATCTGCCACTTGACATCCAGAATGCCCACTACGAACAGTCGGATGAAGAGACGCCTGGCAGCTTCGAACTTTCGGCTATGGAGCGTCGTCACATTGCGCGCGTATTGGAGTACACGAAGGGGAATAAGACGGAGGCCGCCCGTTTACTGAAAATTGGTTTGACTACGCTGTACAGGAAGATTGAGGAGTATAGGATATAGCTTGTATTCACAATCAGATCTGATATGACAATAAGATACCAAAATGGGAAGTTTTGCTGCTATATGTTGAACTTTCATCGTTATTAATAATAAGCGCTCCCGCTGGAAAGCTGCTTCTAGAAGAATATAACATTAGTTTATAAGGATTATATCATCTATTGGCAGCCCACAGATGATCTATTCAGCCCATATATATCATCTGTTTTAATCAAACAGATCATCAATTTCACTCAAACGGATGATGTGATTCGCAAAAGGGCTACACCTTTTGCTTCATAAGGCTACACTATCATCACTAAAAGGTTACACCATCTTCCAAAAAGGGTGTAGCCTTGTCAAAAAGCGGTCGATATTTCTCTATTTCAAAGAAGATAAGCAACGGAATCTAATAATCGATTTTGTGGGAATATATTATATATGCAATTAATAAGAACTAAATATGACGAAATCGGTTTCTAAAATATACTTTCTTTCTCGGTTTTAAGTCATATTGGATTTTTCTAACAGGAAATACTTGCGTTTTTTTGTAGCACAACAAGTATTGGTGCGAAAGAAAGAAATCTCAGATATCACGATTTACATTTTGACATTTTGATTAAGTTGCACAAAGTCCGATAGAAAAGTTCGACGCATGCAACGGGGGTATTGGGTAATCTGGAATCAGACAGAAATCGCCCAATAGTATTGTTTCTTTTCCTTATTCTTTCCCTCAATTCTTTTCAAAATAGATAATACCTTTTCATTTTGAAAGGGTGCTCTTTAAGGGAGTATCCTGATTCGCTTGTTGCATAAGGCTGTTTATTAGACGCTTATGAGTTTGTCCATCCTTCTGGCACGCTATTGGCACATAACCTTCCGATAAAATAAATAGTATTAATTCAATAAAGGTAAAAAACATGGGACTAACGATTTCATTTATTTTCTGCCTGCTGAGTGGCTTGTTCGCTTTCTGGCTGTTTTGGAAATGTGTGGACTGGTTTGAAAAGATTTAAGAAGGAGAGAGAATTATGTATACAGCATTATTTGTATTGGGTATTGCGGTTTTCGGGTATTTGATTTATGTACTTGTGAGACCGGAGAAGTTTTAAAGTAGAAAGAAAATGAACACAGAAATTTTAGGCGTAGCGTTGCAAGTTATCCTGATGGTGGTATTGGCTTATCCATTAGGAAAGTATATTGCAAAAGTCTATAAAGGACAAAAAACATGGTCGGACTTCATGAAGCCGGTCGAGAGATTGATATTCAAAGTTTCCGGTATCAATCCACAGGAGGAGATGAACTGGAAACAGTTCTTGAAAGCATTGTTGATATTGAATGCTTTCTGGTTTGTGTGGGGCATGGTGCTGCTGGTTACTCAACACTGGCTGCCTCTGAACCCTGACGGTAACGGACCGCAGAGTCCGGATCAGGCATTTAACACCTGCATCAGTTTTATGGTGAACTGTAACTTACAGCATTATTCCGGTGAAAGCGGATTAACTTACTTTACGCAATTGTTCGTCATCATGCTGTTTCAGTTTATTACGGCGGCAACGGGTATGGCGGCTATGGCAGGTGTCATGAAGTCCATCAGTGTAAAGACAACGAAGACAATAGGTAACTTCTGGAACTTCCTTGTATTGAGCAGTACACGTATCCTGTTGCCTCTTTCCCTGATTGTGGGCTTTATCCTGATTCTTCAGGGCACTCCAATGGGATTCGATGGCAAGATGGAGGTGACCACGCTGGAAGGACAGGAACAACTGGTTTCGCAGGGACCTGCGGCAGCCATTGTGCCTATTAAACAATTGGGTACCAATGGTGGCGGTTATTTCGGTGTAAACTCTTCGCATCCGTTGGAGAATCCTACGTATCTGTCCAATATGGTGGAATGTTGGTCTATCCTGATCATACCGATGGCAATGGTTTTCGCACTCGGTTTCTATTCCAATCGTAAGAAACTAGCTTATAGTATATTCGGTGTAATGCTTTTTGCCTATCTGGCGGGTGTCGGCATCAATGTCTATCAGGAGATGAACGGTAACCCGCGTATTGACGAACTGGGTATTGCGCAGGATGGCGGAGCGATGGAGGGAAAAGAGGTACGGCTTGGTTCTGCTGCAACAGCCTTGTGGAGCATTACGACCACCGTCACTTCCAATGGTTCGGTGAATGGTATGCACGACTCTACGATGCCGCTCAGTGGTATGATGGAGATGCTGAATATGCAGATTAATACCTGGTTCGGTGGTGTCGGGGTAGGTTGGATGAACTACTATACATTTATAATTATAGCCGTGTTTATCAGCGGACTGATGGTAGGACGTACACCGGAATTCCTCGGAAAGAAGGTGGAGGCACGCGAAATGAAAATTGCGACCGTTGTGGCATTACTTCATCCGTTTGTGATCCTGGTAGGAACGGCTCTGTCTACGTATCTGTTTGCCCATCATCCCGATTTCGTGGCGAGTGAGGGCGGATGGCTGAATAATCCGGGTTTCCACGGGCTGAGTGAGCAATTATATGAGTTTACTTCGTGTGCAGCTAATAATGGGTCCGGTTTCGAGGGACTGGGAGATAATACTTATTTCTGGAATTATTCGTGTGGTTGGGTACTTATTCTGAGCCGTTTTATCCCGATTGTAGGGCAGGTGGCCATTGCCGGTTTGCTGGCGCAGAAGAAATTTATCCCGGAAAGTGCCGGTACACTGAAGACGGATACGGTGACATTTGCAGTGATGACTTTTGCGGTTATCTTCATTGTGGCTGCCCTGTCATTCTTCCCGGTGCATGCGTTGAGTACGATTGCCGAACATTTTAGTTTGTAATTCATAATTAGTAATTTCATAAAATGAAAGATAAGAAATCAGCTTCTTTGTTTCAAAAGGAGCAAGTAATGGAAAGCTTGAAGCAATCATTCGTGAAGTTGGATCCACGGGTGATGATTAAGAATCCGATTATGTTTACGGTGGAGCTTGTGACGCTGGTGATGCTGGTAGTCTGCATCCTCTCGCTGGGAACTACGGAATATGGAACATTCGGGTACAACTTTCTGGTGTTCGTCGTTCTCTTTGTTACTCTGTTGTTCGCTAACTTTGCTGAGGCTATTGCCGAGGCTCGTGGTAAGGCTCAGGCCGACAGCCTACGCAAAACGCGTGAGGAGACTCCCGCTAAAATTCTGATTGATGGCAAAGTCTGCAATATCAGTAGTGCACGCCTGAAGAAAGGTGATTACTTTATTTGCGAAGCCGGTGATACGATTCCGGCTGATGGTGAGATTGTAGAAGGACTGGCTTCCATTGATGAAAGTGCCATTACAGGTGAATCTGCCCCGGTAATCCGTGAGGCGGGTGGGGATAAGAGTTCCGTAACCGGTGGTACGAAGGTGCTTTCTGATAAGATAAAGGTATTGGTAACCCAACAACAGGGTGAGAGCTTCCTGGATAAGATGATTGCATTAGTGGAAGGTGCTACCCGGAAGAAAACACCGAATGAAATAGCGCTGACTATCCTGCTGGCAGGTTTCACACTGGTATTCGTGATTGTTTGCGTCACGCTGATTCCAATGGCGGATTATACAAATATAGAGCATCCGGGAACGTATATCTCGATTGCAGCTATTCTTTCCCTGTTTGTTTGCCTGATACCGACTACGATCGGTGGCCTACTTTCTGCTATCGGCATTGCAGGTATGGACCGTGCGCTTCGTGCCAATGTGATAACGAAATCGGGTAAGGCAGTGGAAACGGCCGGTGATATTGATACGTTGCTGCTGGATAAAACGGGAACTATTACAATCGGTAACCGTAAAGCTACGAAGTTCTATGCAGCTCCCGGTGTGGACGAACGTGATTTTATTGAGGCTTGCCTGCTGTCTTCCATCTCAGATGAAACGCCGGAGGGTAAATCAATTATAGAACTGGGACGGGAAACAGGTCGCCGTATGCGTGACCTGAATACTACGGGTGCCCGAATGATTAAGTTCACTGCTGAAACAAAGTGTTCAGGCGTGGATTTGCAAAATGGTACTCAGATACGTAAAGGTGCTTTCGATGCTATCCGTAAGATTGCAGAGAGTGCCGGAAACAGTTTCCCGAAAGAGGTGGAAGATGTGATTGCTGCAATTTCAAGTAACGGCGGTACACCGTTGGTAGTGTGTGTCAACCGGCAGGTGGCCGGCGTTATTGAGTTGCAGGACATCATCAAACCAGGTATTCAGGAACGTTTCGAACGCCTTCGCAAGATGGGAGTGAAGACGGTGATGGTGACTGGAGATAATCCGCTGACAGCAAAGTATATCGCAGAAAAGGCTGGTGTGGATGATTTTATAGCTGAGGCTAAGCCGGAAGATAAGATGGAGTATATCAAGAAAGAGCAGCAGTCCGGTAAACTGGTGGCAATGATGGGAGACGGTACAAATGATGCTCCGGCATTGGCACAGGCAAATGTGGGCGTTGCTATGAATAGCGGTACGCAGGCTGCAAAGGAAGCCGGTAATATGGTGGACTTGGATAATGATCCTACGAAGCTGATTGAAATTGTGGAAATCGGTAAACAGTTGTTGATGACGCGCGGTACGTTGACCACGTTCTCTATAGCAAATGACGTGGCTAAATACTTTGCGATTATTCCCGCTTTGTTTATGGTAGCCATCCCTCAGTTGGCACCGCTGAATATTATGGGGCTGCATAGTCCTGAGTCAGCCGTCCTTTCAGCTATAATTTTTAACGCTATAATTATTCCTATATTGATTCCGTTGGCACTGAAAGGAGTACAGTATAAACCGATTGGTGCCAGTGCATTGCTTCGCCGCAACTTGCTGATTTATGGCTTAGGCGGTGTCATTGCACCCTTTATCGGAATTAAATTAATAGATATGATTGTCAGTTTATTCTTTCAATAAATAAAAACAGTAATGAAAACATTATTCAAATCCCTTAAAATAACACTTGCATTTTGCGTGTTCTTCTCTGTATTCTATATCCTTATCCTGTGGATATTTGCCCAGGTGGCAGGTCCCAATAAGGGTAATGCGGAAGTAGCGACTCTGGATGGTAAAGTTGTCGGTGCCGCTAATGTAGGACAGATGTTCACAAAAGACGTCTACTTCTGGGGACGCCCTTCCCATGCCGGTGACGGTTACGATGCTACCAGTTCTTCCGGTAGCAACAAAGGCCCTACCAACGAAGAATATCTTTCGGAGGTAGAAGCCCGTATCGATACTTTCCTCGTACACCATCCTTATCTGAACCGTAAAGACGTTCCGGCAGAAATGGTAACTGCCAGTGCTTCGGGGCTTGATCCGGATATCACTCCCGCCAGTGCTTATGTACAGGTGAAACGCGTGGCCCAGGCACGTGGCATGGACGAGGCACAAGTAAAGACTCTCGTAGACAATGCAGTACAGAAACCGCTTCTCGGCCTTTTCGGTACGGAGAAGGTGAATGTTCTGAAACTGAATATCGCACTGGAAGAAGCAAATAAGAAATAACTTTAGGTTGGTAGAGAGGCGGACAGATTCCATTCATATTTTGCCATGGTGATGTCTAAAACAGGGTGAATGGAACGCTGCCTCTCTTTTTTAAAGACAACCTTACTTTTAAAAAGATTGAATGAATTATGAAAAGATTAAGAAACAATATTTTTGCGACAGCAGCAGTTGCTGTTGCCTGTATTTTAGGAACTACAAGTGCAAAGGCTCAGGAATTTACTGTGCAGGGTGATTTAGTCAGCTCTTACGTCTGGCGTGGTGTTTATCAGACCGGAGCAAGTTTCCAGCCGACTTTAGGATTCAGCATAGGTGATTTTTCTGTGACAGCCTGGGGCTCGACAGACTTCGATGGTAATAAATCTTCAGAAGGACTGGCAAGCAAGGAGATAGATCTGACGGCTGCTTATACTTTAGGTGAATCAGGGCCCACCACTGTCCGTAGCAAGTCTATGGTGGGCAGGTCAGGGAGCCGGGAAGTACTTCAACTTCAAGAGCCATGAAACTGCTCACTTCTTTGAAGCAGGTTTGGCTTATACGTTGCCTTGTGAGAAACTTCCTTTGTCTATGGCATGGTATCTGATGTTTGCCGGTGCCGATAAGAATGAGGAAGGTAAGCAAAATTATTCTTCCTATTGCGAGCTGAACTATCCGTTCAGTGTGAAGTCGGTAGATTTGAATGCAACCGTAGGATTCGTTCCTTATAAAACTTATACAGTAGGATATGGAAATTCCGGTTTTGCTTTTACCAATGTAGCGTTGAAAGCTACCACGGCTATCAGGATAACAGATTCGTTTTCATTGCCTATCTTTGCGCAAGCTATCTGGAATCCATGTTTGGAGGATGCTCATTTGGTATTTGGTATAACGTTGAAACCGTGATAACTAAAGATTAGGCACGGATTACGCGGATTACACGGATTCTTGTTCTGTAATACAGCGTAATAGCGCAGCCTTTAATCCGTGTAATCCGCGTAATCCGCGCCTAAAAATGAAAGTATGAACAGAGAAGAAAGTGTACAGCACTTCCTCGACCTGATTAAGAAGTCCCGTCGTGGAAAATTCAAGATCTACATCGGCATGATTGCCGGTGTAGGTAAGTCGTATAGGATGCTTCAGGAAGCCCATGACCTTTTGGATAATGGTGTAGATGTACAAATCGGTTACGTCGAAACCCATGGTCGTGCCGGGACGGAAGTATTACTGGAAGGACTCCCTGTCATTCCGCGGCGGAAGATATTCTACAAGGCAAAGGAACTGGAAGAGATGGATTTGGAGGGTATTATCCGTATCCATCCCGATATTGTCATTGTAGACGAACTGGCGCATACCAACGTAGAGGGCAGCCGAAACGAGAAACGCTGGCAAGACGTGATGGATTTGCTGGACGAAGGTATCAATGTGATTTCCGCTGTCAACATCCAGCACATTGAAAGCGTCAACGAAGAAGTTCAGGGCATCTCCGGCATCGAAGTCAAAGAGCGTATCCCTGACAGTGTATTGCAGGAAGCGGATGAAGTGGTGAACATCGACCTCACTGCCGAAGAACTCATCACCCGCCTGAAAGCCGGTAAAATCTATAAACCGGAGAAAGTACCCATGGCGTTGAATAACTTCTTCAAAACCGAGAATATCCTTCAATTGCGTGAATTGGCTTTGAAGGAAGTAGCGTTGCGTGTGGAGAAGAAAGTGGAGAATGAAGTGGTCGTTTCCAGTGTAGGAGTCCGGCATGAGAAGTTTCTGGCATGCATCAGCAGTAAGGAGAAGACGCCTCGACGCATCATTCGTAAGGCGGCACGTCTGGCAACCCGTTACAATACTTCTTTTATAGCCCTATATGTACAAACACCCCGCGAGAGTGCTGACCGTATCGACCTGGCAAGTCAGCGCTATCTGTTGAATCACTTTAAGTTGGTCACTGAGTTGGATGGTGAAGTGGTTCAGGTACAATCCAAAGATGTATTGGATGCCATCATCCGTACTTGTAAAGAGAGACAGATCACTTCTGTTTGTATGGGCAGTCCTTCTTTCCGTTTACCTCAATCTTTGTTTATGGTGTTGAAATACAGAAAATTTGTGAATGATTTAGCTCAGGCAAACGTAGATTTGATTATACTTGCATAAAATTTAATTCATCAGTGCATTATGAATATTCGTACTAAATTAATACTCAGTGTAGGCATTCTGGCTGGTATGATCATTCTGCTGGTTGCTCTCTCCGTAGTGAATCTTCAGATACTGACAGCTACCGAACCAGACAGCCCTGCCGCCATGCCCGGACTGGAACGTGCTTTGCTGTGGATTTCCGTTACAGGTGCTATTTGCATTCTTGCCAGTATCGTGTTGCTGGTCTGGCTTCCCCGTTCCATCAACAAGCCTATTCAGGAATTGACGCGTGGTATCCTTGAAATTGCCAATCATAACTATGAGAAACGTTTGGATATGAGCGGACACGAGGAATTCCGTCAGGTGGCCGATAGCTTCAACAGTATGGCTGAGCGCCTGACTGAATATCGTGCCAGTACGCTGAACGATATTCTTTCTGCAAAGAAGTTTCTTGAAGCCGTTGTGAACAGTATTCATGAACCTATTATCGGCCTGAATTGTGAGCATGAAATACTCTTTATCAATAAAGAAGCACTCACCGTATTGAATCTGAAACGTGAAGATGTAATCCGCCACTCTGCCGAGGAACTGTCCTTAAAGAATGATCTCCTTCGTCGTCTGGTTCGGGAACTGATTACTCCGGGTGAGAAGAAAGAACCCTTGAAAATCTATGCGGATAATAAGGAAAGCTATTTTCAGGCTTCTTACATCACCATTATAAATACGGATGCCGATACGGATGAACCGCAGAACTTGGGTGATGTGATCCTGCTGAAAAATATCACCGAATTTAAAGAGTTGGATTCTGCCAAAACAACCTTTATCTCCACCATCTCCCATGAACTGAAAACGCCTATCTCAGCTATTCTTATGAGTTTGCAGTTGCTGGAGGATAAGAGGGTAGGAGCTTTGAATGATGAGCAGGAACAATTATCGAAAAGCATTAAAGAAAATGCCGACCGCCTGCTGGGTATCACTGGTGAACTTCTGAATATGACACAAGTAGAAGCCGGCAAGCTCCAGATGATGCCGAAGATAACCAAGCCTATCGAACTTATAGAATATGCCATTAAAGCCAATCAGGTTCAGGCGGATAAGTTCGGTATCCAGATAGAAGTAGAGTATCCGGAGGAAAAAATGCCGAAACTGTTTGTGGATAGTGAGAAGATAGCTTGGGTATTGACGAACCTTCTGAGCAATGCAGTCCGTTATTCAAAAGAAAACGGGCGTGTCGTTATTGGTGCCAAGCGTGAGAAGGAGTTTGTTGAACTGTATGTGCAGGATTTCGGCAAAGGTATCGATCCCCGTTATCATCAGAGCATTTTCGACCGTTATTTCCGTGTGCCCGGCACAAAGGTGCAAGGCAGTGGACTGGGACTTTCCATTTCAAAAGATTTTGTGGAGGCACATGGGGGAACACTGACGGTGGAAAGCGAATTGGGGAAAGGAAGTAAGTTCATTATGCGACTGAAAGCATAAACGAATAAGCCCCTACAACTATCATGGGAGCATTTCATGATTGTTTGCAGGGGCTAATTTATTCTTATTTACTTTGTATCTATGTTATACAGCCAGATTCCATACGTGAAAGCGTTAGCATATTTCTGTGGCTTTATTCCATCCGGGCGGAACCATTGCCCTATGTTTGCGAACGGAGTGAGAATCACATCTACCTCACTACCTTTATATAAGGCTTTCGTTTGATAAACCGGCCCTAACATATTGTTATCAGGCTTATTGATCAGTGTAGGTTTCATCGTTGTATTCATCCGTATATCCTGATCCATATTCACATCATCGTTGCAAAGCTGCTTATTCCATACCATGTCCAGTGAGTAAACAATCGGACCGCGTACAAAGGCATAAGGAATTCTATCAGTCGGTTCTTCCTTATACATGATTTCCCCACCTGCTAGTTTATAGGAAACATATTTGCTATGATGACTACGTGATACCCATTTCTCTTCCATAGGGAAAGTGATACTTACTTTATCCCCTTTTGTCCACTTGCGTGATAATTTCAGGTAAGCACCGGGCTTTACATCTGCGATGTTTTCACCGTTCACCTTTATTTCCGGATGTTCACACCAGGAGGGGATACGTAGGTTTAATGTTTTGTTTTTTGCTTTCTCTGAAACAATGGTCAGCTGCATATTTTCGGATTCCGGATAGTTTCCGGTGATTTCAAATGCGAAATCCTTTCCGGTATATTGCGAGGGGATGTATTGATTGATATAAAACTCTTTTCCTTTTTCTGCGTAAATGAAGGTGGGTAACATTGAGATAATCCGGTGTCCGCTTGCTGTGCAGCAATCCGGCCCATGGAAATAACCGTCAGGCTTACTTCCATTCGGAGCTGTATGATATCGACAAACTCCGCTTTCACAATCCTGGGCGGCAAATACATGGTTAATCATCAGGCGTTCCATGGCATCCGCATATTTGGATTCTCCGGTTAATTCCAACAACTGTTGTGTGAGTTGCATCCATGACATTGTGGCACAGGTTTCCACGATATTACCTGAAAGTGGTTTCACATAGTCGTGTTCATAATGTTCGGCAACACTTACACCACCGGTGATGTACATCTGGCGTTCATGAATGTCGTCCCATGCTCCGGACACTTTACGCAGCAATGTTTTATCACCGGTGATACGATACAGTCGCAAGAAGCCCATAAAGTTCATGTGGAAAGTATGCGAATGTACATAAGGTTGAAGTTTATCCACCCCTAAAGTACCGTCCGCAACGGAATCCAAACGGGAGAATGCATCCCATCCACTCCATTTGTCGATGTTGCTGACTACCCATTGGCTCCATTCCAGATACTTCTTCTTTCCTGTCAGTTCATATAGTCTTGTTATGGGGTCACAAAGTAAAGTACCTTCCCAAGAATAGTGTACACTATGCCCTGCAAAGTCTGAGTGTCCGTCCAGATGTTTTTGTTTGTTTTCAGGTGCTCTCAGATCAGAGGGCCAGAATTCCAGTTTACCCGGTCCGAAATATTGCAAGAAATAGTCTGCCAATTTCTCTGCGGCAGTTAGTGCTTTTTTATCTCCTGTTTCTTCATATACTGTGATAAAGGCATGGAAAACAAAATATAATTCGTAAGCGTCCATTCCTCTGACTGGTCTTTCGGGAGACCGGAAACTCTTGGCTGTGGCTCCTACATAACCGTTTGCTTCCTGTGAGTCAATGATGCGATTCAGTACGCTTTCAGCTTTAATTAGTAATTCCTTGTCATCACCCTGAACTGCCGACAGATAAGCTGATTCTATCCACTTTCCATGCTGTTCTGCCTGTGTCCAGTCCCAAGCCGAATGTTGCCTGTTTACAACAAAGTCCACATATTTATCTATTGGAAAGTGTTTCAGGTAGGCATTCCGGTTAACTTCCATACGATGTCCGAAGAATCCGGTTATATTTCTTACAGAAGAAACAGGTACCGGCTTTTCCAGTAATCCTACTTTATCGTGATTCTGAGCATTAAGCTTCGTCATCAAACTGGCAAATACTAAAATTGCAATAATCTTTGTTTTCATACTTTGATATGTTAATAATGAATTGTTTTTAATGGTTTATATGCATTATTTCCACCATATTGTAATTTCTTCGGTGATTTCACTTACTGGTAATCTCACTTCCCATCCGACAGTACATTTCTGCATCGTACAAACTTTCTTACCCACTTGTACTTTGTAAGGAACAATTTTGTCTGCTCTGATTTGTAATAATGTTGAATGCCCAGATTTAGATGGCTTAGTACCCATAGCAGTATTAATTTTATTTTCCAGCATAAAATGCGATTGTTTCCCCTTTCTTTCAATCTTTATTGGTGCTTCTGGTAGAAATCCGTCTCTTGACAAAGTGAGATGATAGCGAAATTCAGAAGTTATAAAACTGAATTGCTGTCTTACCCCGTCACGCGGAATAACAGACAGGGAAGTTTCCTCTTTGCTCAATACCCCACCATAGGCATGGAGACCAAAGATTGAATCCTGTATTACAATTGTGCGGGCAGTATGAAAGGCCGCGCCATATCCTAGGTCTATCTCTCCATCATAACGCCAAGGGCCACGCTTTTCATTTCTATGCAACCATGTATATCCATTCTTTGCACCTACAAAACACCATCCGGTGGCTCCGTCTTTTTCTTTTCCCGGATACCAATAGCCATAGTTGGATGTCTCGTTTCCTGTATTCATTAACGACCATGAGCTAAGGAAAGAGTTATATCCTAATTCGATCCAATCAGGGTTCTTCGAGTAAAGCAGACCATAGTCCAGTACAGACCAACCTCCCATCATGGCCATATAAGACATGTCGCCCGTATGTTGCTTGAATGCGCAATCTGTGCCGGACAGGTAATATTTGGGAGCTATCCACCCGCGTACGGACAAGCCTGCATAATGCTGTTGCTTCATAAATCTTTCAGCATCTTCTACTGTCACCTTCGGGTGTGAATGCCACGTTCTTTTATTTTTGTCATACCATAAGTCTTTATCCGGTTTCATCGGATGTTCTATCGCATATTTAGCCAGGGCATACGATGATTCAAAAGCTGTGCGGTCAAAACTATGTTCCGAACGATAAGGATATTTATCGTCATAAATAAAATACTTGGCTTTTTTCTCCCATTCGCCTCTCAAGTATGCAGCTTCATCGTTCCTGCCTCTTTGTTCCAATCCTTTTATAAGTTCAAGAACTACCCATTCGTTATACATACCCCATTTATAGATATCCAGCCAAGACCAAATTTCATACGGATACTTAAAGTAAGCCATAGCGGTCTGTACAGCTCGGTCGAAATACTCATCGGCAGTCAGGTAATGTGTCCATTCGGGAATCATTTCCGCTATTTGTGACATGTGATAATAAAGCTTGAAAATATGTGGATAATCATATGCTCTCCAGACTTTTATCCGATCTTTTGCATCATATTTGTATAGCTTTTGTAAGGCTGAATCACGGGCTACATGCCAGTTGGGTACCCCGTAGATAGCGAATGGATAAGGAGTTTCTTGATCTGTTCGTTGGAGTTTTCCCCATACAAAATTCTTCAGGTAGTATTCTAAGGAAGCTATTTCCGTAGAATCAGGATACACTACATTTTTAGCGGCAACAAAAGGTGCCTTACTCAATATCGGATCATCACATCCCCAGACGTATTCCCACCAACCATTAAATCCGTCGGTATCTTCCGGCCCTCGTAGTTTCCCATATTTCATATCATATACAGAATACAAGCCATCCCACCATTTGCCCGGAGCTTTATGTTGCTGTTTGTTGACAATGAAAGAGCTCCTTTTTTTGATAAGAACATCCAGAGGTTCCGTAGAAAAGAATTCCAGGAAAGACTTTTCACCATGGTTATAATTGACCCAAATAATATTCTCTCCAAGTTTGTGAAAACGTATGTCATACAAGTACCTGCCATCGGGACTTCTTCCAAGCTGTTTAATTTCTGTTTGTTGCGGATGTTCTGCTACAAGAGATTGAATTGTTCCTTTGAGACGAATGGCAACTCTTACAGATAAATCACTGGGAATAGTATATCCGGGGGCGGTACGAACATCCAGTAATCCATTTGTATAAATGGCGTTACGTATGTCCTCATATCGGGAAACGGAAGTGAGTAAAAAACTATAGTTTACTTTTTCTCCAGGTGTCAATACTCTTGTTGTATGAGGAATACGCCAGCTGCCTTCAGTTTTGGGACCAGTACATCCGGAATGAAGATATGCTGTATATACATTATTAGTAGTATCAAAGTATTCCAGTGGAGTGCCCTCACCGGTCATCATGATATAAAAGGGACCCACACCTGATGGTTTGGAAAGTATCTGAAATGAAGAATTCAGAGCTATATTGTGCTTATGTGTAAAGTTGCTCTCAAAGATTGTGCTTGGAGCGGCATTGAATCCTTCTCTCCACTTAAAGGGGAAAGCTATATCACCTAATTCTACAGAGCGGTTGGTAATATTTGAAATCTCGATTTTCAAATGCAGACCATCTTCAGCGAGAGTGTAATATCGCTTCATACATAAAGGCATATAGCACAACGAATCAGTATATACATATGTATTTTTATTTATACAAGTACGTCTGGTCAATCCCGTTTCAAGCATATTCCAGTCTTCTTGGTTAACACGATATCGTATCAAAATATCTCCCCACATCTGATTGTCTGCTATCAGGTTGACAGAATCTCTGTCAACCTGAAAAACAGACACGCCATCTTCTGAAAAATCAGTCCGAAAACAATCGTTTTTCACTGTTATATTTTGGGCGTTCAATCCTGATATTGAGTAGATACACAGGGCTACAAGTGTCCCGGTACATCTCTTTATCATTGCTTTTGTCATATAATGAATTAAATCTTTTAATTTGCGTAGGCAGGATTCTGTGTTAATTTTGGATTGGCATCTACGGCTCTCTGAGGTATTGGGAACACAATACGATGATCGCCCTGCGGTTTATGTGACAACCAGCTTTTCTTACAGAATATGCCAAAGCGTATCATGTCTCTCCGGGTATATCCCTCCCATACGAACTCCCAACATCTTTCATCAAACAGGCGTCCGAATTCTATTGGATCTTGGTTGCCGGGATCTGTGATCTGATATTTTTCAACCACTCCCCATTTGTAACTGGAATTCTCTTTCAATTCATCGTCTGTTACGATTGCTTTTGATGGGTTTGCTTTAAAAGCTCTTTTTCTTACTTCAGTTACTAATTCACCGGCTCCGGGCTGATTTGTCCTTAACAAGCATTCGGCTTTCATCAATAGTACTTCCGAATAACGTAAAAGTGGAATATCTGTGCTACAACTCCATTCTGAACCGGCAGGAACTTCTTGTTTATTATACCTGTATCCTTCCATTTCGTTTGTATAATTTCCGTCAGGAAGTTCTTTGGAGAATATTAATAGTTCTCCTTTCTTGTCATAAACACCGTATAATGGATTTCCTTCTGCATCAAATTGCTGGCCCATCAACCAGGTGTCTTCAAGCCTGGAATCACCTTCCTGATAGGTGTCAATGAATTGTGTTGTACCTTTCGGCCCACCGGCTGCATTGGGTACTGCGTTCAAAAGGAATTTCTTTTGCAGCTCACTATGCCATGAATTCATGAAAAGGTAGTTTCCTACTACTCCCCTATTGTAATCATAAGGGATTGTAAACAACACCTCCTTTGAAGATTCCACACCTTGAGCCCTGAAGGAGTCTTTAAACTCTGGTGACAGATCGCATTTTCCGCTATTAATGATATCGTTGCATTGTGACAGACATTCATTCCAGCGGGCGGTACCCGTATAGACTTCTGCATTCAGATATACATTGGCTAATATAGCTTTTCCTGCCCATCTATTAATGCGTCCATACATATTACCCCCTTGTTCTTCGTTCAGGGAAGGTATCACTTCACTTAGTTCCCTTACAACGAAATTGTAAACCTCTGCTCTTGGCGTTTTCTCCGGAAGATCCTGAGACATGGTCGTTACCAATGGGATATCACCAAAATTATCAAAGAGAATCCAATAATAATAAGCTCTCAATGCCCTTAATTCAGCCAGACCCGTTTGCTTTTCTGTAACCGATGGAGAAGGTATCAAGTCGCGTTCAAGTTTATTAATGGCGCTGTTGCACAATATTACACCGGTGAAATAGTTGTTCCACAAGTCTGAAATCTGTCCCAGTTCAGAATTCCAATTGTGGAATTGCAAGCGTTTATAGATACCCCCGTCATCCCAACCGCTTGCATTAGCAGGGGTTGATATACAACATCCCGTTAATTCCTGAGTTTGCCAATACGTGCCCACATAACCATAATTTAACGCTGCATAAGCTCCTGCGATATTAGGTCCGAAATCTGCAAGAGTATAATTATAGGTTTCTTCTGTAACAGATGAAAATACTTTCTCATCCAGGTTGGTGCAATTGATAGTACCTATCGTCAATAAAAACAAAGATATATATTTAGTGAAAGTTCTTTTTTTCATAATAATTCGTTTTAATAGATTAGAAATTCAAATTTATGCCTAAAGAGAATGTGCGGGCAGAGGGGTATCTGTATCTGTCATCTATACCGGGAGTCAGGCCTGTAACTCCGACTTCCGGGTCAATCCCGCTATATCCGGTTATTGTGGCAAGATTTGATATACTACCGTAAATTCTGAAACTTTTTACCCATTTATTCTTTCCAATCTTCGGAGTGTATCCGATTGTGATATTGTCAATTTTCCAATAATCACCATCCTGAACGAAGTAGCTTACGTACTGCAAGGACTGGTCGTAAGCCAATGGTCGTTTGCCATATACATTATCAAATGCTTTTTCCATAACATTATCTCCTCCTAATAATGAAACAGGAGCTGCGTAATGCATCTCTGCCATATTTAATATCTGAAAGCCGAATGCTCCTCGCATAGTGACAGAGAAATCAACCTGTTTATATCTGATTGTATTATTCCAATTCAGGTAAAATTTGGGAAGACCATTACCCAGAACTTTCTTGTCGGACTCCTGTTGTTCTGAAATCGGTTTGGGCTTGCCATCTGCGCCTTCTATTATCCAGTGTCCGTTTTCGTCTATATCGATAGTTTTATAACCATAAAAGTTTCCAACGGGTTCTCCTTCTTGTATTCTGTGAGTCGGCTGCTGAATGGGGGCAAGCGTGTTTCCTTTATTTTGATGGGAGTCGGAGAAATACTTGTCACTGGATAATGATAGGAGTTTGTTTTTATTAGTTGAGAAGTTGATGCCTGAATCCCAAGTGAAATTCTTGTTTTGGACAGGAACTATATTGAGAGAAACTTCAAGACCTGTGTTCCGTATCGAACCGGCATTCGCTTTAATCCATGGACTAAAATAAGGCGGCACGGGGACTTGATAATCTCCAATCAGGTCTTTTGTTTCCCGGTTATAGAAATCAATACTTCCGGATATCCTGTCGCTAAAGAAACCAAAATCAAGACCGATATTCAATTCTTCTTTTTTCTCCCATCGTAAATCTGGATTAGGATTTCCATCCGGTCGCAACAGATTCGTCCATTTACCATTGTAATAACCGTAACCTCCCATGTTCAGTTTATTTAAGGAGAGATAGGGAGTACCCGGTTCAGTGCCCGTTATACCAAAACCGGCTCTTAGCTTGAGAGTGCTAATCGCTTGGATATTATGAAGGAACTGTTCCCCTTTTATATTCCACGCCAAGGATATTGCCGGGAAGTTACCCCATTTGTGATCTTCACCGAATTGGGAAGAACCTTCATGCCTTATGCTGGCGGAGACAAAATACCTGCCTTTGTAATTGTAATTCACTCTTGCAAAAAATCCTATGAGCTTATTCTCGTTTTGATAAGAAGCTTGATTAGCTTTCCCTTCTTTCAAAGCATTGCCCAATCCCATATTATTGTATGAATAGTCGTCGGACGGAAAGTCATAATTATCCATAGAAGCGGATTGATAGTTCCATTTATTCCAACTATATCCGACTAATGCATTTAGATTGTGAGAATTGCTGAACAGTTTGTTATATTGGGCGGTTAATTCCATCATGGTATTTTCGCTGCGGGCTGTTGAACGTGAGGCATATCCGTTCTTTTTGCTTATAGTGGTTGATTTATGCTTCTTTGTCTCATAATATCCGGAAAAGTTGTTGTTGGTTTCGTTTGAGATCAGATACTTAATGTCCAGACCTTCGATTGGGATAAAAGTGATTGAGGAATACGCCCTTAAGTTAGTTGTCTTATTTTCCCCTTTTGTTTCGTTTAAAAGGGCAACTGGATTAAAAATCATATCACGTGCTATTTCGGTCCAGTTACCATTTTCATCTTTAATAGGACTTGTCGGATTAAAAATCAAAGCACTCTGATATACATCATTACTGTATCCGATGTCGTACTTCCTTTGATAACCATTCAGATTTGCCTCTACTTTAAGTTTGTTGTCGAACATACGGTGAACGATGTTAATACGAGGATAAATCATATCTACTTTTGAGCGTTTTACAATTCCCTCATTCGAGGTATAATCGAAACTGGCGATATAGCTGGTATTTGCCGATCCTCCCCTGAGGTTAATACTGTATGTCTGATTAAACGGAGTTTGTAGTATTTCGTCCATCCAGTCGACTTTGGCTCCACCATCCATTGCACCGGGAATTCCTTGCTGAACCTTTTCAAGGTATTGATTGGCATTCATCATAGGAAGTTTCTTATTTATTTTCTGAAACGAAATATAACTATTGACTTCGATTGAGGGTTTCATTTCGGTTTTACCACTTTTGGTGGTTATCAGTATTACACCATTAGTTCCTCTGGTTCCGTAGATGGCTGCGGCCGAACCATCTTTCAATACATCGATTTGTGCAATATCATTCGGAGAAACGCTGTTGAGATCTCCCTGGACACCATCAATGATGACCAAAGGAAAGGTGCCTGAATTGAGCGTAGCAACACCACGCAACGAAACTTGTGAAGTGGACAATGGATTGGCATCAGGCGAAACTACAGCTAAGCCTGCAACCTTACCCCTGATTAGCCCTGCTACATCCGGTTTTGTTGCTTGTACAAACTCACTGGCTTTCACACTCATCACCGAGCTTGTCAGTTCCTCCTTGCGTTGTGTGCCATATCCTATTACCACTACTTCATCCAGCCGCTTGGCATCTTCTTTTAATACCACTTTTACAGATGCTTGTCCGTTTGTCTGCACTTCTTCTGTAATGTAACCTATATAAGAAATTACCAATGTACCTTTAGCTGCATTTTCCAGCGTGAAGTTACCGTTAAGGTCTGTAATAGCTCCTTTGGATGTACCTTTCATCATTACGGTAGCTCCGATGACGGGGTCTCCGTTTTCATCTACTACCTGTCCCTTTACAGGGTTGGATTGCATGACTGCTTGTACTTCATTTACCGTTGCAAAAGCATCCTGTGGGTAGCCCGCATAGAGAGCGGATACCATCATCACGGAGAGGAGAGTTTTCTTTGATGATCTTTTAAAATGATAGTTCTTCATGAATTTGAATTTAAAATTAAAGGTTTCTTTTTCTTTCGATAGAGGTGAGCTCATCCATCTTTCGGCAGCAAAGGAAAACAAATAAGAGTAAAGCTGTTAATGCTTATAAATCAAATCATAGGGGGTAATTAATCAACTCTAAATTGACTAATTACCCCCTATGATCTGAGCAAAATTACCTGAAATAATCGGGTGCTTTGCTGCTTAATTAAGATGGATGAGTACTTTCTTCTTTCTTCTCTTTTATCTGTTTCTGATATTCACCGGGCGACACACCGAACGCTTCTTTAAACGACTGGGTGAAATTCTTATAATCACTGTAGCCCAATGCTGTGATAACATCTGCCACAGTTGCTGTTTTATTTTCCAACATCCGGCAGGCATGTTGCATCTTTATATCCTTTATAAAATCCAACGGAGTTTTGCCAGTGATTACTTTTATCTTCCGAGAAAGTGTGGAACGGGACATATTCATAGCCTCTGCCAGTGATACCACATTGAATTCCGGTTCATTCAGATGTTCTTCTACCGCTTTGGTCGCCCGATCCAGAAGTAACTTATCTATCTCGGCAAATTCAGAGGTGGAAATGCTGTCTTTGGTATCCAGGTATTGATGCATTTTCACCAACTCGGCACTGTCCGCCCATTTCTCGTCGTTCTTGCGTTTCATCCGTTTCAGATAGGCATAAATGCTATATCCTATGATGCCCATAACTAGCAGGGTATAAAAGAGATAAGCCCACCAGGTTTCGTACCAGGCAGGTAGGCGGTGGATTGTTATCTCCGTCACTTCATTACTCCATAACCCGTTTTTATCGGTAGCTTTCACCTGGAATGTATATTTTCCCTTGTCCAATCTGTTGTAGAAGGCGGAATTCTTCCGGTCATTTAGGTAGATCCAGTCGTTGTCTATACCCACCATCCGGTATGCATAACGTATCTGGTCTAAGTTATGAAAATCTAATGAAGAGAATTCGATTTCCAGATTCTGATCATTGGGTGACAGGCGGATAGGTGTATTTATAGGGTATTGCTTCAACTGGTCGTCCCAAATGCTCTTTCCCATGATCTTGATGTCACTGATATGGGTGGTTACCTGTTCGGGTATGCTTTCCAGTTGCTGGGTTGGTGAGATGGACACAATGCCTGAGATTCCGCCGAAATAGATTTCTCCTTTCCGGTCGTAGTAGACGGCTTTGGATAGCAGACGGGTAAGGAGGAAATTCTTATCCCTGGTGCTGTAACTCCGGTAAGCGCCATTGCGCGGGTTGAACTCTTTAATCATCTGATTGGTAGTGATCCATACATGATTGTAGACGTCTACAGTGATATTATTGATGATATCCCCCTTCATGCCGCAACTGAAACTGTAGTCTTTCAGTTTCTCCTTTTGTCTCGGGTCGAACAGTAAGACTTCCCCTTCGGTAGTACCCATCCAGAGGTTTCCGTCACTCGTGGCATCTATGCATACAAAGTCTTTATCGAAGGGATAAGATTCGATACCTTTATCCTGCTCAATCCGGTAGATGCCTTTGTTTCGGATGACAGTCCATATCCGGCTGTCGGCTGTTTGGGTGATGCCGGCAACCGGACCCGATACTTCCGGAATGCTTTCAAGAGTTGCACTCATAATCCGGTATACGAACAATCCTGTCGTAGTACCTATCCATAGATTATTCTGAGGGTCTTCGAATAGTGAGGTAATCAGTCCCGGATTATTTGTGACGTTGCCAAGTTCTATCCGTACATCTTCTTTCATTTCCATATTCTGCTGGCTTAGGCCGAAGACGGTGGGGCCATACGAAGTAGCCCATATCCAGTTGTGGTTATATGATCTGGCTATGTTGGTGACATCTCCAAATGGTAAATTCCGGGTTCCTTGACATTGTGAATAGTGTTTGAGCTTTTCTTTCCGGCTGTCATAAATGCATAGGCCGTATCGGTCTTGTGAGAACCAGAAGATACCGTCTTCATCTTTGCACAGTGAATTTATGGCGGGATTCGCCTTTAACTGGTTTCTTAAATCCGGCAGGGGATACTTCTGGACAATGTAATCGCGGATATCGATAATAAAGCTTTCTACATCGAAAGCCGATACCCATAGCTTCCCGTCTTTATCCTTATATATTTCATAAAGTATTTTGTTGCCAGGGGTAAGGAAAGAGGAAGTGTCCACTTGTTCTAAGTGTCCCTCCTTTGTGATGCGGAAAGCAAACAAGTCTTTCCAGGAAGTGACCCATATATAGTGGAATACATCATCCTGCACCATGTGGTAGATAGCTCCCGTAGCATTTCCTGTGATATCTACAGGGAGAGGCTGGGGAATATATTGCGTTTCCGGAGATTTACTGTTCGGGTCGAAGCGTACGATTCCTTTTCCCCAGGTGCCGAGCCAGTAATATCCGTTTGTTTCGTCCCAGATGATCCGTTCAATGTCCATATAATCCCTGTGGTGGAAGTAGGCTTCAAAGTTGTCCGTATCTTTATTGAGTTTATACATTCCGCCTCGGGTGAGGGAGATTATTAAATCCCCGTTCTTGTCTTCGTAGACGATGTACACAAATTCAGGAGAGTGGTTGTATTCGGTTTTATACCGCTTTATCAGAGTGCCGTCAGCCTTGAACCGGAATAATACGCCATGCATGCTTACCCATATACTCCCGTCCCGGGTTACGTTTATAGTGAATACATTCTTGTCGGAGCACTCCTGCAAATCCATGGGAGTGATCCGGCAGGTAGCCTTATCCAGTATATAGCCTCCTTTCATGGTTCCGAACCAGATTTTTTTGTCGTGGTCTTCGGAGATATAAGTAATATAATTATCCGATAAGAGTCCCGGGTGATACAGATCGGAGCGGAAAACGCGGATATTGTATCCGTCGTTTCGGCAGAGACCGTTGAAAGTGCCGTACCACATGTAGCCATCGCTGTCCTGAAATATACGATGGATGGCATTCACCGGAAGTTTATCTAAGGAAGGTATTTCTCTGACCACGATATCCTGAGCATGCAGCAAGGGGCTGAATATTAAAAGACACAAGAGCTGCATCAGGTAGACTTTTTGTCTGATAATCATATTTGAGATGGCTTTTATCATAGTATCTTTTATATATCGATACACAAAGATATGAATAAAAACTCAGAAATCTTATTACCTGTAATGAATGAAAAATTATTTAATTGATAGTTAATACAATAAAAAGTAGAGTCAGACCTAAATCCGGCTCTACTTTTGAGGTATACATTATATAAATCCTAGCGATATGTTATTGCATTCCATTCCGGTGGAATTCCTCCTTGTAAATGGCGTACAAAGAAATCATAGCGTTTATGTTCCCCGAAATCTTCTCCCATCGTGTGGTGTGCACCGGGAATCACTACCAATTCAAAATCTTTGTTGGCTTTTATCAGTGCGTTCACCACCTGCATGGTTGAGGCAGGATCTACATTATCGTCCAGTTCGCCTACCACCAGCATCAGGGGACGGCTCAGCAAATGGGCATTCTCTACATTCGATCCTTCCTTATATTGATCTCCTACGGGATATCCCAGCCAGAGTTCGTTCCACCAGATTTTATCCATGCGGTTGTCGTGGCAGCCACAGGCGGAATAAGCGGCTTTATAGAATTCGGGATGTAGCAGCACGGCAGTGGTGGATTCTTGGCCACCGGCGGAACAGCCGTAGATGCCTACACGATCCATATCCATATACGGATACTTCTCTCCGGCAGCTTTAATCCAGGCGATGTGATCGGGAAGTCCTGCATCTTTCAGATTCTTATAACATACATTCTCAAATTCACGTGAACGGAAAGAAGTTCCCATTCCGTCTACCATGACGACGATAAAACCGAGTTCGGCAAGGGAAGTCATGTACCAGTTGTACGGGATGAAAGTCTTTGGTACATACTGGTCGCCGGGACCTTGGTAAATGTATTCGATAACCGGATACTTCCGGTTCGGGTCGAAGTTAGTGGGACGAACAATCAGTCCCCACATATCCGTTTTGCCGTCACGCCCCTTGGCGGTAAATACTTCCGGTGCTTTCCAGCCTTCTGCTTCCAGACGACTGATATCGGCTGTCTCCAGCGGCATCACCACCTTGCCATCTTCGGCACTGCGCAATACGGTAACAGGAGCTTTGTTTACCATAGAGTGAACGTCTACCAGATAATTCATATCTCCCGAGAACCAGGCACGGTGCATTCCTTCTTCCGGAGTAAGGCAAACCAAGTCTTTCCCGTCAAAACCAATGCGGTAATAGCGGATGAGATAAGGATCCTCACCGGGTTGTACACCATTTGCGGAGAAATAAATCTGCCGGTTGTCCTCGTCTACGCGGAGCACTTCGCGCACATACCATTTGCCGCGGGTTATCTGATGGACGGGTTGTGCGGTAGAGCGGTCGTACATGTACAGGTGGTTCCAGTTATCCCGTTCGCTCATCCAGATGATGTGCTTGTTATCCCTTAGGTCGTGGCGGAAACGGCGGGTATAATTCACGTATTTGTCGCTGGTTTCTTCTATCAGAGGACGTACGGTGCCTGTCTCGGCAGAGAGTTCAAGTACACGATATGCCTGATGTCCGCGCTGGTTGTACTCGAAGGTAACGGAACGGCTGTCCGGGTTCCATTCGGGACCGTATATTTCATACTGCCGGTCGAAGAGGTCGGTGCTGGGGATGATGCCTCGTCCTGTTTCAACTTCATAAATGCAAGGTATCTTGAAAGGAAGTTCGTCTCCCGGTTTGGCATATTCCTGCTTGTGCAGTTTCGGTTGGAGCTGATCTGCCGGAGAAGACTCTACATAGTACACATAGCGTTTCTCTACTGGGCGGATTTTGCAGGATACCACCTTCTTGCTGTCCGGAGACCAGCGGATATAAACTGAGTAATAGTTGCTGAGTGTACCGTCAAGGCTCAACTGCTTCTCTTTTCCCGTGGCAAGTTCCTTCACATATACATTCTGATTTTTGATATAGGCGGTATACTTTCCATCGGGTGAAGTTACGGGAGCGGCTTCTTTTTCGTCATCCCGTTCCATCCAGTGTTTTTGTGGTGCATTGCGGTCGGGCAGGGCACCTTCATTTACCAACTGATTTTTGCGGGTGGCGTACATCCAGCGCTGATTACCAAAAACAAAACGAAGCGTATCTAAGCTCGGGTTCACTCGTAGCCGTTCCAGTTGGATTGCTTCGGGCTTTACTTCTTTGCCGGATGCGTTGCTCAGTGCGCTTGCCAGACGCTTGTGGTCGAACAACTCCTTTCTGTTTTTCTTGTCTGCGTTCACCGATACGTAGATACGGCCTTCGGGCGTATTGCGTACATACCAGAACTGATGTGTGCCTTCTATCCACTGCGGCGTGACGTTGGAGTAGAAAACTTTGTTGGCACTGAATTTCTCTCTCAATGCGTAGGCACGGTTATAATCGTCCACTGTGCCTTGTGCGAAAGCCATGCCCCCGCTAAGGAGCATGGCTATCGACAAACCTAACTTACAAACATTCATATCTAACTAACCTTTATTGTACTTCCCATTCATAAACACCTGCTGCATTTTTGTCCGGCAGGGTGATTTCCAGTTTTACTGATTTGGTCTTCACGGGATCAAAGTTTACGGTGTTTCCCGCACCTTTTACAACGCCATATTTGTCGACACCTGTGACGGGTTGCCACTGGCCTTGTGCATCTTTATAATATATCTTCCAGCTTTTCGGTACACGACAACCGCCCCAGGGAGCATCGTCGAACCAATATACGGTGGAACTTGATACGGTAGCTTCTGCCGGGAACTCATACGTGATCCATTCCGTAGTTCCCTGTTTGGGCCACCAATGGTAGTAGGGCAGGGAACGGTCGTTCTCATCTTTCGGAACCAGGCGGTCGTTGATGGCTGAAATGGAGCTTGCGCGGTGGGATGCGTCTATTTTACTTTCCGAAGCCAGTGTGGCAGGCATGGCGGGGCGGGATGCGCTCAGCTCTTGTGGCAACCATACTTCCATAGCTCCCGAACCACGGTGGGCCCATGCGTAGTAAGGTATCAGTGTCAGGTTCACATCGGTAGTGGTCAGGCGACCCTGATCGTCATAGCCAAGTGTCTGTGCGCCGGTCTTCAATTGGTTGATGCCATACAGTAGATCGGGCTTTTCCACCACTTCAAACTTCGGGTTACGGTTCATGAATACGCTGAAGATGTCGAAGTTGTTATCCGGGAATTCTGCACAGTATACAATCGGTCCGCGTTCTACGGCAATGCGTCCACGGTCGGCTTCCACCTTATTGTTGGCTTTCACGGTGCGCGGTTCCATGTCGAAGTGTACTTCCACCTTATCACCCTTTTTCCAACGGCGGTCGATGCAGAAATAACCATCTTTCAGTTCATTCTGTACGGCTTCTCCGTTTACTTTCACTGTGTATTTCAGACGCTTGCCGTCACTATAGGTATACAGGTCACTGGGGACTACCTGACCCCGAACCCATCCGGGAATACGGACTTTCAGGTTGAACTGTCCGGCGTTATTCTTGTTGATGCCGATGGTAATGTCACCGTTCCACGGGTATTTGGTGGTTTGCTCGATAGAAACAGCTTTGCCACCCACTTTCAGGTCGGAAGTGTTGGACATGAAGAGGTTGACGTAAACGTCCTTATCCTTCACAGCGTAGATATATCCCGGCAGGGACGGGATGAAACGGCAGATGTTGGACGGGCAGCAGGCACAACCGAACCAGGGCTGGCGTTGATGCTGTCCCATACTTTCCAGCGGGTTGGGGTAGAAGAAACCGCCGCCATCTAAGGATACGCCTGAAATCAGGCCATTGTATAAAGTGCGTTCCAGTACATCGTAGTATTTGGATTCACCGTGCAGGAGGAAAAGACGGTAGTTGACATACACGTTGCCGATAGCAGCACAAGTCTCGCAATAGGCTGACATGTTGGGCAATTCGTAGTTCTTGCCGAAAGCCTCTCCGGCTGCTGTAGCTCCGATACCGCCGGTGATGTAATATTTCTTGCCAACGATATTGTCCCAGATGCGGTCGATGGCATGAATGTAGGCGGTGTCTCCCGTCAGGGCGGCTACGTCGGCCATACCTGCATACATATATGCGGCGCGAACGGCGTGTCCCACAGCTTCATCCTGTTGAACCACCGGCTTATGTGCCTGGCTGTATTCATCGGTACGACTGGTATATCCACGCTGGTCGAGGAAGAACTTGGCCTGGTCGAGGTATTTCTGGTCTCCGGTAACCAGATAAAGTTTGGCAAGTGCCATTTCGGCAATCTGATGTCCGGGGACACGAATTTGCTGCCCTTCGCCTGTACCGATTTCACGGCATACGCAGTCGGCGTATCGGATGGCGATATTGAGGAAGTTCTTCTTTCCGGTGGCCTGGTAGTGGGCGATGGCGCCTTCCACCATGTGCCCTAGGTTGTAGAACTCGTGGCTTAGGTCTTCTACCTTTTCCCAGCGTTTGCTTCCCGCCCATTCATGGGGATGTTTCGGATTCATGGTTCGGCTGGTATAAAGGTATCCGTCCGGTTCCTGTGCGGCGGCTACAATGACGAGCACGCTGTCAATGTATTTGGCCAGTTTCTTATCGGGATACGTCTGCAACAGGTAGCTGGCACCTTCGATGGTTTTGTATACGTCCGTATCGTCGAAAGCCAGTCCGCCTACTTTAATGGTATCACTGGGATGGGCTGCGTTGACGAAGTTCTGGTATCTTCCGGTTTCCTCGCATTTGCTGAATGCCAAGGGGATGGTTACCTCTCGGCTCGCGTTGAGACGTTGTCCCCAGAAGGAGTCGGTTACTTTCACCGAGGTGAAAGGTACGGGATCGATGGGATACCCGTGCGATTGGTTTTTCACTTGCGCCTGACTGCCTACGGTGGCGGCAACCAGCAGGGTGGTAACTAATACTTTTCTCATGGTTATTATTCGTTTTATGGTATTATTTCTTGATTGGAATATATTCGTCCCATAGTTTCAGTGAATGCAGGTAGCCCGTGAACGGCCAGTTGTGTTCTGCATTCCGCCCCAAAGTTACGTATTGTGATGGTTTTATTAGCAATTGAATATCTTTTTCGCTAATTAATTTACCATTGATATATACTTGTTCCATGCGGCCGTCGAAACAAATATAGATATGCTGCCATTTGCCGGTCAGCTCTTTCATGTCCTTGTATCCGGCATCTTCGTACCAGCCGTAGTGGTTGATGACACCGCATCGGGGCTCCGTGCCATTGACGAGCATAATCTTTTCCAATTCGTCATGCGAAGTCGTGAAGTCGGCTACACATTCGTTTTCGGCAATAGAATCATTCAGTATCCAGGCTTCCAATGTATAGGGGGCATTGTCCAGCAAGGTTGCAGGCAGGGAGAAGTTGGACTGGAATACCTGATGACCATCAAAACTGAAACTCTTTTTTCCTTCCACTTCCTTAATGATGGAGGGGGCTTTGTGGGCTTCGAAGTATCCTTCTATTCCATGATTGGAAAGATAATGTACGGTGTCGCCTGCGGCGAAGTCATCAGCGGTGATGCTTACTACTAGGCCACGCTTTCGCTGATCAGCAGCCGGTAAGCGGACGATATCCGTAGTGGTATCATATTCCTGTTCGGCAGGTGCCTGTTTCCAGTTATAGTAACGCAGATTAGTGATGATTAAGGGTTCGGCTCTGCTTTGAAGCGAAATCACACCGGATGAAAGGGCAGGTTCCGCTTCGTAGCTTTGCCATCTACCTAACCTATGAACTAACCCACTAATTGTATGCTCTTTGGAGGGAGAAAGTAACGGATGACGGTATTCTAGCGTAGTGCCCGGTTCGAGAACCAGTGCGTCGCGTCCGTCAATGCGCTCGGTGCGAGCTGATCCTGCTTTCAGGATAAAAGCACCTCCTAACATTCCTTCATTATTCTGCCATTGGCGGCCATTCCAGTCGGCGGCTGTCAGTCCGAGCCATTGTTGGGGAGCGGAGTCTTCGATACCGGAAAATACCTTGAGGTTCCAGATAGCGCCACCGAAGCCATTCTTCTGTCCGCCGGTATAGGTGAGGCGCACGAAGCGGGCTTTGGCTTTTCCGAAATCTACCATTGGGCTGCCTGCCAGATGATTGTTCCGCTTGTCGGCAAAGATAGTCCAGCGTTTACCATCTGTTGAAGTTTCAATCAGGTATTGATAGAACTGAGTGCCATATTCAAATTGTGTCCAGATCGTTTGTATCTGTTGGGGGCGTCCCAGGTCTATTTCAAGCCATTCCTGTCCCATGCCGCGCGGACGCCATAAAGTTCCGTTGTTATCATCTACGGCATATTCAGGACGGAAGTTGTCATCATAAGAGGAAGAGGCACGCACGCTTTTACCAAAGGCGAGGTTGTTTGATTTAACAACGGAGGGGGCCAGTACACCTACGCCGTCATGAGTAGGGATGATTTTCTGAATCGTCCCGTCTGCATTGAATGTCATGCGGTCGATGGAAAGCTGGCGGTGGAAACCACGGTTGGAGTGTGGATTATCGTGGCGGTGATAAACGATATAGTAATCATTGCCTTCCTGAAGGATACTGTGGTGCCCGGGACCGTGAATGGTTCCGTCAGCATTGGTTTCGAGGATACAGCCACCATAGGTGTAAGGACCCAGGGGCTTGTCTGAAGTGGCGTATTGCACACGGTATGTGTGGTCGTGGCAGGAACCGGAGGAATACATAAAGTAGTAGGTTCCATTGCGTTTGATTACAAAAGGTGCTTCGAAGAAATCGGTAGCTTCGGTATTGGGGATGAGGCGGGTTTCGGTAAAACTCTTCAAATCGGGAGCTAATTTTCCGGCACCGCAACCGAAACCTTTGTAAATGCCCCAGGTTCCCCAGTACATATAGACTGAACCGTCATCGTCCACAAATGTTTGTCCATCCAGAGTGATGGCATTTGTTACGAAGCGGTCGGGGATAAGGACCGCTTCGCTATTGCCCAGGATATTCTTCCACGGACCACGGGGAGTTTCACTGACTCCGCAATGGATGATACAGGGCTGGCAGTAAAAGTAGTAGTACTTCCCATCAGAATGCTGCATCACATCAGGTGCCCATATCCAGTGACTGTCGGGCCAGTTCATGGGCATCAAGGTCCAGTTTACGAAGTCCTTGCTGGTCCATACTTGTGCGGGGCCAAAGCCTGCACCACTGCCATCGGTAGTGGCGTACATATAATAAGTATCACCAAACTTTTTGATAGTAGGGTCGGCGAAATATCCGGGAATCACGGGATTACCCGTCCCCGGAGCATTGAAAGCGGCCTGTGCAAAGGCAGAGACAACTCCTATTAAAAAGGAAGTGATTAAAAGGATGGTTCTATTCATATTGTTACTTTATTGTTAGAAAAATTACTTGCACCGCGCAGCAAACTTTGCTCCAGCACTACGCTGGTCATTTATGTATTTCATTATTAATCGGTATCTCTATTTCATAAAAATATTCTTTCAACAGCTTGTACATTTCCGGATCGTAAGCTTTCAGCTTTACGCGACGATTCATAGAATTGTGTATACCATTGGCAGGATCAGCATAACGGTTACAGTTAAAGAAAGACTGTACACATTCAGCAAAATACTCTTCTTTGTTACTTAATGCATAAGTACCGGCCCATAGTCCTTTTTCTCCAGCACTTTTCCACAATACTTCCAGTCGGTCATTGAAATCCGGTTCCACACCTGCAATTCCTACCATATGTATCAGATGGGCAAATTCATGAATCAAAATATTTTCGCCTGTATATTTATCTTGTGGTAAAGCCAACAGATTCTCTTCTCCGCAACTGGCGGAGAACTCATCTTCCGGTGCCCCACCGAAACCACGGGCACGCCAGTTCCAGTATGCAATGCTGTCCGGCGAATTACAGATGTGTGCAAACTCCGGTAAATCACAAGTTTCTTCGTCTTTACCGATAACCATCACGTGGCAACCTTTTTTCACCATATGCGCTTTTACATCCGGACGTTTTGATAGCATCAGACTGATGATATCACATGCTTTTAGCAACGCTTCATCACTTACCTTTTCGGAGGAAGTGACATACAATCCCTCAGTTTCAATGTATTTCTTATAAAAAGAAGGAATATTCTTTCTCTCGGGTATGGACGTTACTTCACCCCGCACCGGATATAACTCAAGCTTCATCGCGAATCCCCCGCCCGAAGCTAAATGTATCTTTATCCGGCTGTTTTTGTCTATAATCAGTTTCTCTGTACGATAATCTTCCGCTTGCTTGTTCGCATTAATACCATCAGCAAAGAGTGTGGCTGTATAGCGAACATTGGAAGGCAGGAACGAAAAGTCAAGTTCTACATCACGTTCATCCCAGTTTGTCATCCCGCCAATGTACCAGTTGATATCTTTCTTTCGTACACTGACGATATATTCTCCCATTTTACCTGCGGCGATAAAGGTAGAATCCGTCTCCACGGGAATTGAAGTGATGAAGTCCACACATTCCTGTTCATTCAGATAATTCGTCGGAGCATCGCACAGCATGGTGAGCGGGGAATCGTGTACAATATAAGCGGCCAACTGATGACAACGGGTTCCCATACTCATCGGTGAGTAATAGACGGCACGCCAGTCGGCTTTCGTTGCATTGCGCATGGCACCCGGAGTATAGTCTACCGGACCTGCCATCATACGGATATAAGGGAAGGTCACATCGTAAAGAGGCATGTTATTCTTGATATCCGTCCACTTCACCTCTTCCATACCGAACAGGCTCTCAAAGTTGATGATATTCGGATAAGTGCGATTGATACCTGTAGGTTTGTAAATGCCATGAAGGTCGAGTGTCAACTTATGTTTTGCCGTAGCATCAGCGATACGATATACCATTTCAACGGCAGTCTGATCGTCACGATCCAGAAAGTCTACTTTGAAGCCTTTGATACCCATTTCGGAGTACTTCTTGCAGGCGGTTTCCAGTTGTTTGTCGAGTACATTGAATACTGTCCAAAGAATGATATCAACTCCTTTCTGTTTTCCGTAGGCAATCAGTTCCGGAAGGTCCAGTTCCGGAATGACAGTCAGCATATCACCGCTTTTCGGGTTATACCAACCCTCGTCGAGCACTATAAACTCTATATCATTCCTGCTGGCGAAATCTATGTAATATTTATAGGTATCCATATTGATACCTGCCTTAAAGGGGACACCTTTCAGATTCCAGTCATTCCACCAATCCCAGGCTACTTTTCCGGTCTTTATCCATGATGTGTCACCTATGCGATTGGGAGATGCCAGTGCATACACCAGATTATTAACAGGCATATCCGTATCCTTTTCAGTAACAGCCAGTATGCGCCAGGGATAAGTACGTGCACCACTACTGCGTGCTATGAAATCACTGGTTTCTGTTACATACTCCTGCATACGCCAAGGATAGAAATCTGTTTGGGTAGGGTAGGAAGCAAAAACACCTTTTAGCCCATATCCATCTTTCTGAGATTCTACAAACATTCCCGGATATGCTTCAAGATCAGATTCCAGTAGAGTTAATTTGGTTTTACCGCAGTCCACTGTAACGGGTAGGAAAGCTACTTTCGGCTGTGCCTTCGATAGTGGGGTAACATCGTATATATTTTGAAAAGCCATTGCCATCGGCTTTTTGTCATTCGTCGTATAAGGAAGATAAGCTGTATAATCTTGATTAAAGTTGAAATCAGCTATTTCATCTTTGACTGTAACACCTGCTGTACGTGTAGTATAGAAACGGTAGGCTACTCCATCATTATAAGCGCGGAAAGTAACTCCAAAACCATCTATCAACTTCAAGTCGAGTTCATTGCATGCAGCAACGAACTCCTTGAAGCGGTAGAAAGGGGATTCTACATTATCCCTGATCTTTTTCCTTTTTATACCAGTTACCTGAGAGTTGTTTCCTATTTCGGTTCCGTCAGCCAGAACCAAGCCTATGTTAGAAAGAGAGAGAATTGTATCCTTTTCGTGCATTATCTGATAAGATAATTTGTCTCCGGTACTGATTTCTACTTTCAGTTTTCCGTCGGGAGATGTCAGTGCGTATTTCTTTCCGGATGCTGCTTCGAGTGAATTATTTCCGCAATACAGAAATAGGGAAATAATGACTAATTTGAAAGAGAGGTTGTTTTTCATAATTCGGTTAATTCTTATTTGTCTGTTTGCAAAGTAAAAGAAAAAAGAGCGAACGGAAAGACTGAATAATATAATGAAATAAAAGAATAGTCCAAAAGATACCTTTCTGTGGCCTTCTGAATGGCTGTTTGTAGTATTCTTGTATTCGATTGGACTATTTTTTTCATTCATTTGCATGTACTTATCTGATTCTTATTTATCTCGTATTTAGGGCGTAGCTTCTTTGTACCTTTAAAATGATAGTTCTTCATGAATTTGAATTTAAAATTAAAGGTTTCTTTTTCTTTCGATAGAGGTGAGCTCATCCATCTTTCGGCAGCAAAGGAAAACAAATAAGGGCAAAGCTGTTAATGCTTATAAATCAAATCATAGGGGGTAATTAATCAACTCTAAATTGACTAATTACCCCCTATGATTTGAACAAAATTACCTGAAATAATCGGGTGCTTTGCTGCTTAATTAAGATGGATGGGTACTTTCTTCTCTTTTATCTGTTTCTGATATTCGCCGGGCCGAACGCTTCTTTCTCCTTGTATAATAAGAAAGAGTAGATAGGGAGTAAGTAAGGAGTAGGTGCATTCCGGATATCTGTCTGGTTGGGTGTAGTTTTTGAATGATCATTATATGCGATGAATATGAGAAGCACTTCCTGTAAAATATTGCAGATTCAGTTAATAATTGGTGTTCCGTTCCCTTTTCGTTTGTCATTTATGGGCTTATTGTGTATAGTACCTACAGGTATGAAAAAATAATCCAATATATGAAATGATTGTCTAAATCCCCTTCTGAGGCTTTGTGACTCGACTATTTTAGCATTCATATAGATTATTGTTTTATCCTGTTAAAAAAGAAATCCATTACTTTGTAATACGCTAATTGCAAGAAGAATTATGAAATCCATATCTTTATTACATATTATGAATAGAATAACTAAATACTTTTTCGGTAGTGTTGCCCTTTTTAGTATGAGTGCTTGTAACGACTCGTATGTTCAGCCCGATGCACCGATAAAAGAAGTTCCCTTTACTCAAGTCCACTTGGATGATAACTTCTGGACTCCACGCATTGAAACCAATCGTACTGTTTCCATACCTTCAGCATTTAAGGAATGTGAGAAGAATGGACGCTTTGATAACTTCGCCATAGCTGGTGGTCTGATGAAGGGAGAACATCGCGGTGACTTTTCTTTTGATGATACTGATCCTTATAAGATTATAGAAGGAGCCTCTTATTCGCTGGCTGTGAAATATGATAAAGCGCTGGATGCTTATTTGGATAGCGTTATTACCTTGATTGCTACTGCTCAGGAACCGGATGGCTATCTTACCACTTGTGTTACTAATAAATGCTATCGCCTTTCCGGTTGGTGGGGAAAGAGTCGTTGGGAAAAGATTAATAGTCATGAACTTTATAATAGCGGTCATTTGTATGAAGCTGCCGTTGCTCATTATCGTGCAACAGGGAAGCGTAATCTCCTTGATGTGGCTATCAAGAATGCCGACTTGGTATGTGAGGTCTTTGGTCCGAATGAAGGACAGAAGCATGTTCCTTCCGGGCATCCTATCGCTGAAATGGCCCTTGCTAAGTTATATAAGGTGACAGGTGATGAAAAGTATTTGAAAATGGCTAAATACTTTGTAGAGGAAACCGGTCGCGGAACAGACGGACATCGTCTCAGCGAATACAGCCAAGATCACAAACCCATTTTGCAACAAGATGAAATAGTAGGTCATGCCGTACGTGCGGGATATCTTTATTCCGGTGTTGCCGATGTAGCTTCATTAACTCAGGATACAGCTTATTTCAATGCTTTAAGCCGTATCTGGGAAAATATGGCAAGTAAGAAGCTTTTTATCACTGGTGGTATCGGTTCACGTCCGCAGGGTGAAGGATTTGGTCCTAACTATGAATTGAATAACCATACCGCATACTGTGAGACTTGTGCTGCCATTGCCAATGTATATTGGAATCACCGTATGTTCCTGGCTACGGGTAATGCCAAGTATGCCGATGTACTGGAGCGTGCTCTTTATAATGGAGTTATTTCGGGTGTTTCACTCAGTGGCGATAAATTTTTCTATGATAATCCGCTTGAGTCTATGGGGCAACATGAACGCCAGCAATGGTTTGGTTGCGCTTGCTGTCCGGGTAATGTAACGCGTTTCATGGCTTCCGTACCTTTTTACATGTATGCTACTCAGGGCAATGATATTTATGTCAATCTTTATATCCAGAGTAAAGCCGAATTGAATACGGAAACTAACAATGTAAAATTGGAACAGATCACAACCTATCCGTGGGATGGCAAAGTCAGCATTTCCGTTAATCCCGAAAAAGAACAGGAGTTTGCTTTGCGCGTTCGTATTCCGGGATGGGCACAGGATGCTCCTGTACCTACGGACCTTTATTCGTTTACTGATAAGGCAAAGGCTTACACTATCTCTATTAATGGCAAGAAAGTAAATGCCACGCAACTGGATGGTTATGCTACGATTCTCCATGACTGGAAGACTGGAGATGTTGTGGAAATTAATTTCCCGATGGATGTCCGCCGTGTGAAAGCGAATGATAATGTAGAAGATGACCGTGGTAAGCTTGCTATCGAGCGTGGCCCAATTATGTTCTGCCTGGAAGGTAAAGATCAGGTTGACAGCATTGTCTTTAATAAGTTTATTCCTGACGGAACTTCAATGGAGGCAACTTACGATGCTGATTTATTAAACGGTGTCATGGTGTTGACTGGTACAGCTAAGGAAATAGAAAAAGATGGTAGTGTGAAAGAGGTCCCTTTCAAAGCCATTCCTTATTCCACTTGGAATAATCGTGGTGCAGACCAGATGGCGGTATGGATTCCTGAAGCTGCAGAGTATGCCCGTCCTACTCCGGAGCCAACAATCGCCAGCAAGGCACATACACTGATGATACAAGCACCTATCCAGAAAGATGCTCCTGAATCTGCTTCGGTTGAAACCTGGGCATGGGGTGTGAATGACCAGTGGGAACCAAAGCGCTCATCGGATATTTCCAAACCTTATCACTACTGGTGGTTGAGAAATGGAACACAGGAAACTTTGGCTTATCAATTTGATCAACCTTATACGATTTCAAACGTAGAAGTGTACTGGTTGGATTTCGATCATTATGACGGGGATTTCCGGGTGCCGGAAAGTTGGATACTCTACTATAAAGATGGTAAAAGCTGGAAAGAAGTAGAAGCTTTGAACGAATATACGGTAAAGAAAGACTGCTACAACAGCCTTGATTTCAAACCGGTGAAAACGACAGGACTGAAAATAGCTGCCCAATTGCAGAAAGGTGCATCGGGTGGGGTTATTGAATGGAAAGTAAACTAATAGTTTTATCTTGATTTAGTGAATTATAACTTGTAATAAAATATTAACCTTTAAATTAAAGATGTAGTATGAATACACATGAAAATCGAGCCTTGTTCAGCAAAGCTGTCCTAAAGGCAACAATCTGCCTTTTCCTTGCAGCAGGTGCCAGTGTAAGCCAGGCATTTGCATTCTCGGAAGTGACAGAGACTATGAGGACGGAAATTGTACAGCAAACAGGTACTATAACTGGTAAAATTATAGATTCCAATGGTGAAGCTATTATTGGTGCCAGTGTAGTGGTGAAGGGTACGTCCAACGGTACAATAACAGATATTGATGGAAATTTTACATTAACTGTTCCTGTAAAGTCAATCTTGACTGTTTCTTATGTGGGATATGAGACCGTGTATGTTCCGGTAGATGGAAAAAAAACATTCAGTATAACTTTAAAGGAAGATACTGAGATGCTTGATGAGGTAGTGGTTGTGGGATATGGTACCCAGAAAAAGGCTACTTTGACAGGATCTATATCTCAAGTGGGCGGAGATGAAATTAAAAAACTTGCTGCTGCCAATCTAACGAATACACTTGCAGGTAAAACAGCCGGTGTTATTGCTAATACACGTTCTGGTGAACCTGGCGAAGATAATGCTGATATCCTGATTCGTGGTAAGGGAACCTTGGGAAGTACTGCTCCGCTAATTGTAGTAGATGGTATTGCCGACCGTTCATTCAGTCGTTTGAATCCCGAAGATATTGAATCCATCTCCGTATTAAAGGATGCTTCTGCTGCTATTTATGGTGCACGTGCTGCTAATGGTGTTATCTTGGTTACCACCAAACGTGGTGCTGAAGGGAAAGTGAAGGTTAATTATAGTGGTAATGTATCATTCTCTCAACCGACACGCATCCCTGAAATGTTAAATTCTTATCAGTATGCTACTTATGTCAATGAGTTCGATGCAGCACAAGGTAATACACCTACTTATTCGGAAACAGCTATGGCTAAAATCTTGGACGGAAGCGATCCTATCAGCTTTCCTGATACGGATTGGTGGGACTCTGTAACGAAGAATTGGGCTACTAATACCCAACATAGCCTTTCGGTAAGCGGTGGAAATGATAAACTCTCATTCTATTCTTCGGCACAGTATGCCTATCAAGATGCTATTTATAAGAATACTCCACAGAATTATAATCAATATCAGTTCACTACTAATATTGATGCGAAGATTAATAAATCCATTAAATTCAGTATGGATATTCTGGGGCGCCAGGAAGTACGTAATCGTGGTATTTACTCTACGGAAGATTTATTCGGATACTTCCTTACTACCAATCCGATGTCGGCGCCTTACTATCCGAACGGATTGTTGAGAATTGGATATGACGGTATCACTAACAATGCGCTTTTGATGGTATCTGATACTCCGGGAACCAATAAGACTAATTATCATACCTTGAATCTGAAACCTAAGGTTCGCATTGATCTGGATGCACTTACTCCCGGATTGTATGCTGAAGGTTACGCAGCATTGGATTATTCATTCAATGACGGTAAGAGTATAAATACGCCTTATGATATTTATTCTTATAGTTCTGCTACTGATGAATACACTAACCATAAAGATGCGACGGGTGCTATCAGTGTAAATTCATGGTCAAATAAGAGCAATACTATTACATTGAATGCCCGTATAGGATATACACGTACTTTTAATGAAGCCCATCGTATCGATGCTTTTGCTTCTTACGAACAGAGTAAATATAATTATAGCTCTTTAAGTGGCTACCGTACTAATTATCTGTCTTCTGCATTACCAGACTTAGACTTTGGTAGTAAAGTGGATGCTGATAAGGACAATGGTGGAAATTCTACAGAAACAGCACGACAGAACTGGTTCGGACGTATCAATTATGGTTATAAGGATAAATATTTGGCAGAATTCACTATCCGTTATGATGGTTCCATGAACTTTGCCCAAGGTCATCGTTGGGGTGTTTTTCCTTCTGTATCGGCTGCATGGGTCATTTCTCAGGAAGACTTCTTTGAACCTTTACTGAATGTTGTCAATTTCTTCAAGATTAAAGGATCATGGGGTATGATGGGTAATGATAATATTACCGCTTATCAATATTTATCGATGTATTCTTTTAATAGTAGTGCATCGTATGCGTTCGGTACGGACCCAAGTTATGTGCAAGGTGTTTATGAAACACGTACTGCCAATCCGTTAGTAACCTGGGAAAAGGCTAAGACATGGAATGTAGGTTTCTCAGCACAATTCTTGAGCGGAAAGTTGGGCTTGGATTTTGACTACTTCCAATCACGTCGTAATGATATTCTAATTACTCGTAATGCTTCTGTTCCTACTTATTCAGGATTGTCTTTGCCGGCGGAGAATCTGGGTAAAGTTAAGAATCATGGTTTTGAGGTAGTTGCTACTTATCGTGATAAGGCAGGTGATTTTGAATGGGGAGCAACAGGTAATCTTACTTATGCCAATAATGAAGTGGTTTATATGGACGAAGCTACAAAGACTCCCGAATGGCAGCGTGCAACGGGACATCCCATTGATGGTATCACAGTATATAAGGCTATAGGTATTTATCAGACACAAGAAGAAATCGATGCTACTCCGCATCTTCCGGGTACTAAACCGGGTGACTTGATTTATCAGGATACAAATGGTGATAAAAGCATTACATGGGATGATGCAATCAGAATAGATAAATCGACCACTCCGAAATGGATATTCGGTTTGACATTGAATGGTGCATGGAAGGGAATCGACCTGAATGTATTTTTCCAAGGACAGGCTGATGCAGAACAGTTGGTTATGCCAGCTATGAATATGCCTACTGATTTTTATGAAGGTCGTTGGATAGAAACCAATACTGCCGAAGAGAATGCGAGTGCTAAGTGGCCCCGTGCTTTTATGAAAGCAGCTGCCGTAGATAATCGTAATTCCCTTTCATCAACTTGGTGGCTTCGTAATGCTTCATTTGTCCGTTTGAAATCAGTGGAATTGGGATATACTTTCCCGAATCTTATGGTAAAGAAATTGGGTCTTGAGAAGTTACGTATCTATGCTAATGGAAATAATCTTTTCACGATTGACAGTATGGGCATCTTCGACCCTGAAATGACAGCTGGTATCAAGGGCTATCCTATCCAACGCACCTTGACTTTTGGAGTAAACGTTACATTCTAATTATTAACCTTTAATGAGAAACAATATGAAAAGAAATATATTAAAAGGAGCTTTTTGGGTTCTGCTGAGCATTAGCACGGTATCTTGCTCAGACTTCTTGGATATCAATCCGCACGATTCTATAAGTGATGCGGCTGTATGGGAAAATATGGATTTGGCAGAAGCATTCCTTAATAATTGCTATACTTATGTGGAAGGAGAAAATGAAAACGGTGTACCTTTCTGTAGTTATACGGATGAATTGTTTCATCGTACCGGCTATGCAACGGAAGTTTATACATTAGGAAATGTTTCTTGCGATAATTACAATGTCGGTTTTTCGGAAGCCAGAGGTAATACATGGAACTTTTATTATAGTGGTATTAAAAAGGTGAATCAGTTGCTTGAGAATATAGATAAGGTACCTGCTGTTTCCGATAGTGAAGAGACCCGAAAAGCAGAAATTATCGGGCAGGCTTATTTTCTACGTGCTTTTTTCTATCATCAGCTTTACTCACTTTACGGGCGCATTCCTTTGGTAGACCATACGTTTGATATTGATTCCGATTGGGTGGAGACACGTGCTGATATGGATGATGTAGCAGATTTTATCGTAAAAGATTGTGAGAGTGCAATTGAAAAGTTACCTTTAAAATATGAAAGTAGTGATGATTTTGGACGCGCTACCCGGGGAGCTGCTATGGCAGTGAAAGCTCGTACTTTGCTCTATAAGGCAAGTCCTTTGTTTGGAGAACCTTCTACGGAGAAATGGCAAGAGGCTGCTAAGGCAAGCAAGGATATTATTGATTTAGGAGTATACAGTTTACCTACTGTCAGCAGTAGTGAAGAATATGCAGCTCTGTTTTACAATACGCAGAATCCCGAAATAATTTTCGAGAAACTGTATAACAATAAAGGTACTTATGGAAGTGCTCTACACTATTTGTTCCAGTCTCCTAATGGCCCTTACAATGGCTATAATGGTTGGGGAGTATGGTTGCCTACTTATGATATTGTAAATGCTTTCCAGAATGAAGATGGTAGCAAATATACGGTGAAGGGCTTAGCTTCTTATAATATTTCATTACCTAGCGTTGATCCGGAAACAAATCAGATTATTTATAAAGATGCAACTATTGAGGCTACTGAGATCAAACCTTGGGAAGGTCGTGAAATACGCTTTTATGCTAATATTTTATATGATGGAGCCATGTGGGGGTATGGAGATGATAACCATGCTATAGCTATTTACGAACCAGGGGAAGAAGGGGTGCTTCCTGGAGAACAGTCACCCAGCTATACGGATGGAGAATATTGGAATGCAACTCAGACTGGTTATTATATGCGCAAATTCCTGGATCCAACTTATGACCAGTATAGTGAGACCATTATGGATACAACACCGTGGATATTCTTTCGTTTGGCAGAATTCTATTTGAACTATGCGGAATGCCAGATTGAACTTGGTAATAAGGATGAGGCTCTGAAGTATATTAACTATATTAGGAACCGTGCTCTGTTGCCTGATGCTCTCGGAACAGATATTCGCGCTGAATATGAATATGAACGTATGATTGAGCTGATGTTTGAGGGACAGCGTTTCTTTGATCTTCGCCGTTGGAAGAAAATGGAAACAATTTATTCTCAGGAGAACTGGCCTACTGGTTTAAAAATTTATAAACTGAAAGATGGTACATTGCTTTATCAGCATAATGAGAATCCTTTGCAACAACGTAAATTTGTTTCTCCACAAATGTACTGGATGCCTGTTCCTCGTTATGAATTAAATAAATGTCCTAATCTGGATGGAAAACCTTATGAAAATTAATAGAGAGCATTATTAATACTATAAAGGGTGAGTAACTGGAAGCGATGTATCAAAGTTTTTAGTTACCACCCTTTACTTAATTAAAGACTGTATGAATAAATATATTTTTCTTCTATCTACCTTCTTATTGGTTAGCTGTTGTTCTGAAGTTCAGAGTGCCACTGAAGTTCCAATGCCTTCCGGTAAAGAAATTTATATCCCTAAAGATTTGCAGGGTATGGATCTTCAAAATCCTGATAGTAAATGGAGTTATCACCGCATGGCATATACTGATAATTTCGTCATCTTCTGGGAAAAAGGTTTTGGAAATGATCTGTCTAATCCTCCTCAATTGGAAGGGCATGATATGAAAGTGGATTTGTCGAACTTAACGGAAAAATTGGAAAGTTTCTATCATTTCTTCCGAGATACCTTGAAGTTTTCCAAACCGGGTTCAAAGTGTGATAAGTATCGTATGATGGTCATGCTAAACTACTCTTTGGAAGGCACTGCCTATGGTGGTGATTATGATGGAGAAATCGGTGCATTATGGATTGCTCCCAATCGTGTGCAGGATAAGAAACTGAATTGCATTGCCCATGAATTGGGACATAGCTTTCAGGCTCAGATCAGTTGTGATGGAGAAGGAGAGGCTTGGGGAGGATGCGGTTTCTTTGAAATGACCTCGCAGTGGATGTTATGGCAAGTAAATCCCGAATGGATCACTGATGAAAAATATCATTGGGATGCTTTCATGAAGCTGACTCATAAAGCTTATCTCCATTTGGAAAATATCTATCACTCTCCCTATGTACTGGAATATTGGGGTATGAAACGAGGATTGCCTTTTATTGCCGAACTCTATCGTCAAGGTAAGCAGGGAGAAGATCCGGTGATAACTTACAAGCGGATGGCCGGATTAGATCAGAAGCAGTTCTGTGATGAAATGTTTGATGCTTATCGTCATTTTATCAACTGGGATTTTTCTCGTGTATGGAAAGAAACTCGACCGTATGCCAATAAATATACTACCAGCTTAACCACTCTATCGGACGGGTGGTATGGAATCGCACTGGACAACTGTCCCGAGAATTATGGATTTAATGCTATTCCGTTAGCTTTACCTGAACAGGGAAAGAAAGTAAAAGTAGAGTTCTGCGGAGAAGCAGGAAAGGAAGGATATAATGCAATTCATACGGATAAAGCCGATTGGCGTTATGGTTTTGTAGCCATAACGGAGGATGGTAAATCTATTTATGGGGATGTGAGTGATAATAGCGGAAAAAGTATTATTTTTACAGCTCCAAAAGTAAATAATTTGACTCATTTGTGGCTGGTTGTGATGGGTGCCCCTACTGAACATTGGATGAATCCCAATCCGGAGGAAAAAGATGCCCAATGGCCATATCGCATCAAAGTTACAGGAAGTAAACCTTTATAAACAAAATGCTATGCTTGCAAGGGCAACTTATGTAAATAGTCGTAACAATACGAGGGCTATCATTTATGCCTGTATTGCGGTGCTTAGTTGGTCTACTGTTGCCACCGCTTTTAAAATTGCTTTGACGCATCTTACTCATTTTGAGATGTTGTTGATAGCCAGTTGTACTTCATTACTTATATTTGCCCTTTTGCTGACCTTCCAGAAGAAGTGGAAACTACTGTCTGCATTGCCTGCCCGGCAATGGGGATATTTTGCATTATTAGGCTTACTGAATCCAGTGGCTTATTATCTGGTGTTGTTTAAAGCTTATGATTTGCTGCCTGCACAAGTGGCTCAACCTATCAATTATGCATGGCCTATTGTGCTATTAATTTTGCTGGCCCTATTTGCCCGTCAGCCCATACCTCCGAAGAAATATATCGGTATGTTTATTTCTCTGGGTGGAGTAGTACTTATTTCTGTAGGAACCGGGCAGTCGGGTGGCATGGATATACCTGTTCATGGGTTGTTGTTGGCAGCATTGAGTGCCTTGTTGTGGGCTATGTACTGGATGATAAATAATAAATTTAAGGATCGGACAGATGGTAGCGTTGCACTGTTTATGAGCTTTTTGTTTGGTACGGCATATTTACTGGTTGGCGCAATGATAGTGGGTGTTCACTTGAATACTTTGCCCGGTATCTTGTCAGGAATGTATGTCGGCGGATTTGAGATGGGTATCCCTTTCATCTTTTTCAGTCTTGCCATGCGGAAAACTACGAATCCGGCACTGGTCAATCAGCTTTGCTACCTGTCTCCTTTCTTGTCTTTGTTCTTTATTGCAATCATATTGGGTGAACAAATTGTGTTTACAACGTATATCGGCCTCATATTGATTGTACTGGGAATTATGTTCAACCAATATCTGGTAAAGAAATGAAAAAGATTATCCTTGCGATGGTAGCTGTTATGGTTCCGCTGATGCTTTCTGCCGGTTCTACTGATTTTTGGTTTCGTCATTTTTCAGTAGAAGATGGATTATCCTCCAGCGCTGTACGTGCTATTATGCAGGATAAATATGGCTTTATGTGGTTAGGTACGGATGATGGTCTAAACCGTTATGACGGTACCACTATTAAAATATACAGATTGAATCCGGAAGGAGTTAATGATTATATTTCATTTTTATACGATACTACAGATAGGATTTGGATAGGAACAGGGGACGGAGTTTATATTTATGATTATGAAACAGAGAACTTCGAGCCGTTTAAACTTCTGACTGCCAAAGGAGATAGCATTAAAACCAATGTGAATCATATTGCTGAAGACAGGGATGGTAATTTGTGGTTTTCAACCGTAGGTCAGGGAATCTTCAAATATAATGTATCCAAACGTTATCTGGAGCGTTATGAGTTTAAAGATGCTGATGGATTGATGGCCAGCGTGTTGATTGATAGTGAAAATCAAATATGGGCTGTTACTAATTGGGGAAACCCGACCGTTTCTAAGTTGAATAAAGCGGAGAATAAATTTGAGCCTTTCCATATTACCTACGACACGGGTGGGTATGATTCCAACTCTTTGGTTATGCTGGAAGATTCTGAACATGCACTCTGGTTGGGAACCTGGGAGTGCGGTTTGCAAAAGATAGACCGGTATACCGGTAAGGCAACTACTTACTTGCACCCGTCGGATGGTAAAGGGGCAACGCATATTCACTCTTTGATGGAATATGCTCCCCATCAACTACTGATAGGTTCGGATGACGGGCTTTTACTGTTTAATACCCTTACATGCGAACACCAATTATTTACAGAAGATGAAACGAATCCTTATTCTTTGTCCAATCGTTTTGTTTATCCTATTGTAAAAGACCGTGAAGGTGGAATCTGGATAGGAACTTTCTATGGAGGTGTGAATTATCTGTCACCCAATACCGGGCAGTTTGAGTGCTTTGCTCATTCTCGTTTTTCCAATTCTGTCAATGGAACTGTTATCGGACGCTTTTGTGAAGACACTTACGGGCATATTTGGATTGCCTCTGATGATGGTGGTTTGAGTTGCTTTTCACCTAAAGATAAACACTTTACTCATTATCTACCCGATGAGCACGGAAATAGTCTTTCTTATCATAACGTACATGCACTTTGTATGGATGGTGATGATTTATGGATTGGTACTTATACGGGGGGAGTTAATGTGTTGAATACAAAGACAGGGGTATTCAGGATTTATACAACTAAAGCGGGAGATCCCACTACCCTTGATAGAAGCAGTTCTTATGCTATCTTTAAGGACCGTGAAGCACGTATTTGGGTAACTTCCATGTCGGGAGTAAACTTGTATAACAGGGAAGAGGATAACTTTACCCGAATAAGAGATCTTGGTTCCTGGATCATGGACATAGATCAGGATGCCGATGGAAATATCTGGTTCTCTTCTCAGGGAAACGGGCTGTTCAAGTATGATCCGGATAAGCAGGAATGGACGAATTATGTACATAGCAGTGCCCCCGGTGCATTGATTAATGATCAGGTGAATTGTGTATTGATAGATGGAAATGGGGAAATGTGGATTGGAACGATGAACGGACTTTGCAAATACAATGCAAAGAAAGACCAATTTGAATTAATTCCATTGGATATTCCAAGCCGTAATATTTGTGCTATTATTGAAGATCAGCGTGTCTTATGGCTGACTACTACAAAAGGGCTGGTGCGATATGTTCCCGGAGAAAGTTGTCAGGTATTTACACGAAGCGACGGATTGCAAAGTGAGCAGTTTCTGGTGAATGCTGCTTTGAAAGCTTCCGATGGGAAAATCTACATTGGTTCTGTAAATGGGTTTAATGCTTTCTATCCTTATCAGATTAAAACGAACAAGGTACTCCCTCCGGTAATTATTACGGGACTGGAAGTATTCAATAAAGAGATCCGGATAGGTGATAAGTTGTTGCCGAAGGCTCTGAACCATATGGAACAGTTGGAATTATCTTATAAAGATCATGTCTTCAGCTTGCTTTATGCTTCATTGAGCTATTGTACGCCCGAAAAGAATCAGTATGCCTATAAACTGGAGGGTTTTGATAAAGAATGGAATTATGTAGGTTCTCAAAATAAGGCTACTTATACCAATCTGCCTGCCGGAACCTATACTTTTAAGGTGAAAGCTACTAACAACGATGGTATCTGGAGCGAGCAGGAAGCAAGCCTGAAAATAGTTATTCATCCGCCTTTCTATTGGAGTCTACCGGCCAAATTGCTTTATTTCCTGTTGCTGTGTGTGGCATTGACTTTCTTCATCCGCTTTCTGCTGAAAAGGAGTGAAAAGAAACATACAGCAGAAATTAAGCAACTGAATGTGAATAAAGAGAAAGAGGTGCATGAGGCTAAGATTAAGTTTTTCACAATGATAGCTCATGAAATCCGTACTCCGGTTTCGCTTATCATTGGTCCGTTGGAAAAGATTATGAGATCATCCATACCTATGCCGGCGATGCTGCGTGATGACCTTAATATTATAGACCGTAATAGTCAGAGATTATTGTTCCTGGTAAATCAGTTGTTGGACTTCCGCAAAGTGGAACAGGAGGGGATGACCATGAAATACACCTCACAGAATATTCGTCAATTGCTGGAGGCTGTTTGTGAACGGTTTAATCCTTTCATTACCCAACATGGTGCCCATCTTACGGTGGAGTATCCCGATGCGAATTTTACGGCTATGGTGGATAGCGAGGCAGTTACAAAGCTTATCAGTAATTTGCTGACGAATGCAAGTAAGTATACAAAAGATGAAGTTATCCTTTCGTGTGTGGTGCAACCGGAACAGCATACATTTGTAATCAGGGTAACGGATAATGGAATCGGTATAAGTAAGGAGGATCAGAAGAAGATTTTCAAACCTTTCTATCAGGCCATGGACAATAAACCCGGTACAGGTATTGGACTGAGTATTGTGAAAAGCATTGTGGAGTCTCATAATGGCTGCATAGAAGTGGAGTCTGAAGTCAATAAAGGATCGTCCTTTATAGTAACATTGCCCATCGAACAAAGTCAGGAAGCAATTCAGGAAGGGGAAACGAATGGATTGAATCCGGCAATTCCCGAGGATATTTTGTCGGAAAGCTTACCGGCGGCGGTCTCTAAGGATAAACCGGTCATGCTGATTGTGGATGATAACGAAGAAATGCTGAACTTCCTTTCCGGCAATTTCTCTAATCAATACTCTATTCTTACGGCTGAAGATGGGATAGAGGCTTTAGAAAAGTTGAAAGAGAATGATGTGACCCTGATTGTGAGCGACTGGATGATGCCGCGCATGGATGGAGTGGAACTTTGCAAGGCTTTGCGTGCCGATCAGGCCATCAGTCATATACCGTTTATTTTGCTGACAGCTAAAACGGATACGAATTCAAAGATAGAAGGTATGGACTGCGGGGCGGATGCTTATATTGAAAAGCCTTTCTCGGTGCAGTATCTGGAAGCATGTATTAAGAATCTGCTTGATCTGCGTAATTTGTTGCGTCAGAAATTCTCTAAAATGCCATTGGTACCGTTGAACAGTATTGCCAATAACTCTATGGATAATAAATTCCTTACCCGTATCAATGAGATTATAGAGCAAAACTTCTCAAATTCGGAACTGTCTGTTGATTTTCTGGCAGAAGAACTTTGCATCAGTCGTTCCGGATTATTTGCCAAGATAAAAACGCTGGCTAATGTTACTCCGAATGAACTGATTCAGATTGTGAGGTTAAAGAAAGCTGCTGCCTTGCTTTCAGAGAATAAATACCGGATCAATGAGATTTGCTATATGGTAGGTTTTAATAATCCATCTTATTTTGCCAAATGTTTCCAAAAGCAATTCGGTATCAAACCCGGAGAATTTGTTAATGGAAAAGAATAATTCTGTCAACAAATTCGTTCTATAAATTTGTACTATCTTTTTCTTTTCATACTTTTGTAAGTCAATTAATTTTTAAGAGTATGAATAAGAAATTACTTTTATCCTTATTTGCCCTTGTAGGTGTATCTGTCTGTCTTTCGGCAGCAGATGAAGCGCGTTTATTGCGTTTTCCGGCAACGAACGGGAACGAGATTGTTTTCTCGTATGCAGGCGATTTGTATAGAGTGCCTGTCACTGGAGGAGAAGCGCAGCGCCTGACTTCGCATGTGGGTTACGAAATGTTCCCTCGTTTTTCACCCGATGGCAAAACGATTGCTTTTACCGGTCAGTATGATGGAAATACGGAAGTATACACCATCCCGGCAGCTGGTGGAGAACCGCAACGCCTGACGTATACTGCAACGAATTCCCGTGATGACCTGGGCGATCGTATGGGACCTAACAATATTGTGATGACCTGGACACCGGATGGTAAACAGATCATTTATCGTAACCGTATCAGTGACGGTTTTGCCGGTAAGCTTTATTCTGTCAATCAAGAGGGTGGTATGCCCGAAATTATCCCTTTGCCCGAGGGTGGATTCTGTAGTTATTCTCCCGACGGCAAGCGACTGGCTTACAACCGTACCATGCGTGAATTCCGTACTTGGAAGTATTATAAAGGCGGTATGGCGGATGATGTCTGGATATACGATCCGGCAAAGAAATCAGTGGAAAATATAACGAATAATGTTGCTCAGGATATCTTCCCCATGTGGATCGGCGATGATATATTTTTCCTTTCCGACCGTGACCGCACCATGAATATCTTTGTTTATAATACGAAGACCAAACAGACGTCGAAGGTTACTAACTTTACCGAATATGATGTAAAGTTCCCGAGTGCTTCCGGCAATACCATTGTGTTTGAGAATGGCGGATATATCTATAAGATGGATGCTGCCACCCGTCAGCCCGAGAAAGTCAATATCAGTCTTGCTTCGGATAATATCTATGCACGCAGCGCCATAAAGAATGGAGCTAAATATCTGACAGCCGCCAGTGCATCTCCCGATGGAGAACGGGTAGTGGTGACTGCTCGCGGAGAGGTCTTTAATCTGCCCTCGACCAAGGGTGTGACGAAAAATATAACCCGCACTCCGGGTGCCCACGAACGTGATGCACAATGGTCTCCTGATGGAAAATGCATTGCTTATATCTCGGATGCTACCGGAGAGACAGAACTTTATCTTCAGGATGCAGTAGAAGGTAATCCGGTGCAGCTGACCAAGAATAATGATACGTATATCCGCTCTTTCGAATGGAGTCCGGACAGTAAGAAGATTGTTTATACCGACCGTCAAAATCGTATCAATCTGCTGGATGTAGCTTCACGACAGGTGACTATGTTATTACAAGACCCGATGGGGGAACCGCAGGATGTGACTTTTTCACCGGATAGCAAATGGCTGACTTATACCCGTGATGCAGATAATGAAATAACTGTTGTATATGTCTATGATATTGCCGGAAAGAAGGAATATCCGGTGACGGACAAGTGGTATAATTCTTCTTCACCGGTATTCAGTACGGATGGTAAGTATCTGATTTTCTCATCTGCCCGCGATTTCAACCCTACATACGGCTGGTTGGAATGGAACCATGTCTATAATAATATGTATGGAGTTTATCTTGCTTTGCTCTCGAAAGATACCCCGTCACCTTTTATACAGAAAGATGCCGGAATGAAGAACGACAGTGAGAGTGAGGCCCCGAAGGCTACTGAAAAGACTGCCGGAAAGAAAGACGCGAAACAGGAAACTGCTTCTGCGTCACTCGTCAAGTTTGATCCGGAAGGTATCACTGACCGTATCATCAAGCTTCCATTGTCGGCTTCTTATTATACTAATTTCTATTCAAACGGAAAGAAAGTATATTACTGGGGCAATGGCGGAACGAAGTTCTTCGATCTTGAAGGTCAGAAAGAAGAAACGGTTGCCGATGGTGCTATGATGACGGTTACTCCGGGTAGTCAAAAGGCTTTGTTCTACAAGGACAACAAGCTTTATGTAACCGCTATACCGGAAGGAGCGGCTAATCTGAGTACACCTGTCAATATGGATAATATGTCCATTACGATAGATTATCCCAAGGAGTGGGCGCAAATCTTTGATGAGGCTTGGCGTGCTTATCGTGATGGCTTTTATCTGGAGAATATGCATGGTGTGGATTGGAAAGCAATCAAACAGAAATATTCTGTTCTGCTGCCTTATGCAAAGACGCGTCTCGACCTAAACTATATCATTGGAGAGATGATTGGTGAGCTTAACTGCGGGCACGCATACGTCAATCCGGGTGAAACGGATAAACCGGCACGTATCAAGACTGGTTTGCTGGGTGCTGAGGTATCGGCAGATAAGAGTGGTTTCTTCCGTTTGGATAAGATACTTCCCGGTGCTTCCTGGAGTAAGGAACTGCGCTCTCCGCTTACTGAACCGGGTATTGAGGCTAAGGCCGGGGAATACATTGTTGCCATTGACGGTATACCGACGAATACGGTGAAGAATATCTATGCTTTACTGGTAGGAAAGGCTGATGTACCGACAGAAATCTCGCTGAACAGCAAACCGCAATTGGCAGGTGCAAGAAAGATTGTCATCAGTCCGCTGGAAAATGAGTATCCTCTTTATCAGTATAACTGGGTACAGGATAACCTGAAGAAGGTGGAAAAGGCATCCAATGGACGTATTGGTTATATCTATATTCCTGATATGGGTCCAGAGGGTCTGAACGAGTTCTCCCGTTATTTCTATCCGCAGCTCGACAAGGAAGGTCTGATTATAGACGACCGTGCTAATGGTGGCGGTAATGTATCTCCTATGATTCTGGAACGCTTGTCTCGCGAACCTTACCGCTTGACGATGGGACGTGGTACGAAGCGTGTCGGCACTATACCCGATGCTGTACAAGTGGGGCCGAAGGTTTGTTTGATTAATAAATATTCTGCTTCTGATGGTGATCTCTTCCCGTGGGGCTTCCGTGCACTGGGACTTGGTAAACTAATCGGTACCCGCACCTGGGGTGGTATTGTAGGTATCAGCGGACCGTTGCCTTATATGGACGGTACGGATATCCGTGTTCCTTTCTTCACCAGTTATGATGCGAAAACAGGCCAGTGGATTATTGAAAATCATGGTGTCGATCCGGATATCTTGATTGATAACGATCCGGTGAAGGAATGGAACGGTGAAGACGAACAGCTCAATAAGGCTATCGAAGAAGTAATGAAGGAGTTGCAGAACCGTAAACCATTGCCGCCTGTTCCGGCTCCAAGAGATTTCAGTAAGTAATTATATACTTTACTATACTGTTATAAATATGCCATTCTATAAGGAGAGTTTTGATCTTTCCTTATAGAATGGCATATTCTGTTTATCTTTGTGGCTCAGATTTCGTAATTATAGAATTAAGAGGATGAAGGATACTCAGATTATTATGTTAGGTACAGGTAATGCAGGCGTTACCAGATGCTATAATACTTGTTTCGCAATCCGGACAGCTGAAAATGTGCTGCTTGTGGATGCCGGTGGAGGGAATGGAATATTGGTTCAGTTGGAGAAAGCCGGTATCGCCATTGAGCGTATTCATGATATGTTTGTGACACATGCTCATACGGATCATATATTGGGTGCGGTATGGGTAATCCGGATGGTAGCACAGCAGATGCAAAGTGGGAGATATGCAGGAGTCTTCCGGCTGTATGGACATGATAAAGTATTACAAGTTCTGGATTGGATCTGCCGGATGACGTTACCTAAGAAAATTGTACAGTATTTGGGAAATGGCATTGAACTTTGTGAGGTTAAGGACGGAGAGAGATTTAAAGCAGGGGAGTTAAAACTACAATCTTTTGATATAGGATCGACCAAAGAGAAACAATATGGTTTTCGTACCACATTGCCGAATGGCCAATCGCTGGTTTGTCTTGGAGATGAACCTTATAATGAGAAGAATCGTCCCTATGTGGAAGGGGCTGACTGGTTGTTGTGCGAGGCTTTCTGTCTGTATAAAGACCGTGATATATTCAAACCTTATGAGAAACACCATAGTACGGCACTGGATGCCGGGAAGCTGGCGGAAGAACTAAAAGTGAAGAATCTGTTGTTATATCATACGGAAGATAAGACGCTGAATACGCGTAAAGCGTGTTATACGGAAGAAGCTGCTCAGGGATTTTCCGGTGTGGTACACGTGCCGGATGATTTGGAAATAATAGACATTATTGTTAATTAACAATATGCTATGCAGTCTTTTTTCTAATTTGTTATTTCTCTAATACAAAGAAGTTATTTTGAATATTTAATTAGAGGAAGTACATTATGAAAATTAATTCAGTATTTAGTAAAGCACTTGCCGTGGCAACAGTAGTAGCCACTTCTATAGGTTTTCAGTCCTGCCTGGACGACGACGACAATAACGCTTATTACCTGAGGTATCCTAATGCCCTTGTGACAGTGAAGGAAGCTGCCGATGGAGCATTTTTCTTGCAGTTGGATGATAAGACGACCTTATTACCGACCAATGTGAAAACCTCTCCTTTTGGAGATAAAGAGGTCAGAGCATTGATGAATTACAGTGAAGTGGACGAAGCCAGTGGTGAATACACGAAAGCAGTGCACATCAACTGGATAGATAGTATCTTGACAAAGCCTATCGCTCCGGATCTGGGAGAAGAAAATGATAAAATATATGGTACAGATCCTGTGGAAATAGTAAATGACTGGGTGACTCTTGCAGAAGATGGCTATCTGACACTCCGTTTCAGAACTGTATGGGGAGGTTCGCAGAAACATTTTGTAAACTTATTGTTAGGACAAAATCCGGATAATCCTTATGAAGTGGAGTTCCGGCATAATGCGTACGGTGATACGTATGGAAAAACGGATGATGGCTTGGTTGCCTTTAAGTTGGATGAATTGCCTGATACGGAGGGTAAAACTGTTAAGTTGAAACTGAAATGGAAGTCATTCAGCGGTGATAAATCAGCCGAATTTGATTATTGCACCCGGAAATCCGTTGCACCGAGTGAGCCCGCTGCTGCGGCTGTAAGAAGTAATTTAAAGTTGAAATAGTTTTTGTATGACTATGATTGATTGATAGAAGGAAGGATACCATTAACTTTGGTGTCCTTCTTCCTTTTTTACGATATACTATACAGTTTTCTCCAGGCTTCTCTTTAATATAATGGTTATCCATACGGAAAAGACAAAAGGGGCAGTCAGGGTTGTAATTCCCCAATGCATACCCAGCCATTGTAATAAAATGGATATAAGGATGGAACATACACACCATACTCCGGAACGTATTGTTTTATCACCCAAAGCAATGGCGCACAATACACCGTTATAACCGATCAATCCGGCATTTAGTATGGCATGATCCATACCGCTTAGCACAGCCACAACTATTGGAAGGATGGAACCTAAAGCAGTATAGAAAGTATTGATGCGGGAATTAACTGCAATGGCAATCAGAAAGAATAATCCTGATATACTATTCCCCTGAAACATTACTTGACCTATATTCAAACAGAAAGCGCGGAGGAAATCAGAGGATGGCTCTGCCCCAACAGGTGTGGTGGATAATAATAATGAAGGAAATATCCAGTGACATCCAACCAGTAATATCCATACAGATAAAATAAAGGGAGCCGTATATCCGGATAAACGATGCTGAAGGCTGAAGAGATAAGTGATCCAGGTGGATAGGGCGGAAGTTATTAGCAGAAGCAACATTGATAGCCATGTTATCTCTATAAATACTCCGATGGCGATACCTACTAAAGTACCATTGAATCCGTATAGTCCATTTTTTATATCCTCACGGCTGTAGCTGCAAATCCAGGCAGTTGCAGTACTTATTATATTGCCAATAATAGCTAATAAAGCCAATTGCCAGGAACTGTACAGAATTCCTGATAGCATTAATATACCTGAAAATGCATTGTTTTGGAACATCACTTGGCCGATGCCACGGCTGATAACAAATAATCCCTCGCGCATAACTCTATTGCATATAGAAAAAAGTTTGTATTCTTGTCTTGCCTTTAAAGGCTTTATATATGACGTGTTGAACGAGTTTGGTTTCTTTTTCGATCATTGCAAAGATAGGTAAAAAGCTTTATGGCATCAAAAATGGAGGTGCTTTTTCAATATGTAACCTTTAATTTTCCAGCAATAGCTATGAACTTTTCGAATGAACGGCTGTCCTGCATCCCTCTGTTCATCGGCCTTAACGGATGGAAGGGGTAGAAACGGGTGCGGTGAAGGCAATATGTGGATATAGTATTCATTCGTTTTGCTATAGGAATTATTTGATGTTGACTACCTTCAGTAAGTCTGCTGACTATAGTCAGTAAGCTTGCGGATTATAATCAAACAACTTACTGACTATAGTCAAACGATTGACATGCTTTATGTAAAGCAATGTCAAGCCTTATGCAAAACAGTATAATGTATTCTATAATTGGCGTAGTATATGGCGTATTGTAATAGGAAAATGCTTATCTGTTATGTTGTGGAAAATACGTAGATTATACCTTTCCACCCGATAAGGCGGATGAATAGAGGGGATGCAGAGGTGTGGAAGGGTAATCTGTTGAACCTTGCTACATTAAATTTGAGGCTGGCTTTTACATTGATCCATCCGTTTTTACGTTGATCCTTGTAAACCATAGCGCAAACCGAGGGTAAAAAACAAAAAAGACCGCCAAGAGTGGAAGCCTCCTAACAGTCTAAATCTTAATCTTGTAGCGGGACCCGGGATTGAACCGGGGACCTCATGATTATGAATCATGCGCTCTAACCAGCTGAGCTATCCCGCCATCATTTCCTGTTTGCGGGTGCAAAGATACAGCTTTTTTTGAAACTGCCAAAATTTTTGCGTTTTTTTTCTATGTAGCATGTAAATAGTAACTTGGCGTATAAATGGTAATGCGCACAATTATTCTACGACAGAAAAAACAAGTAATATGTAGGATCTATATATCCAATGCGCAGGACATATAGAACTGACTTGCAGAATATGTAGATCCGTTACTGTGGACTAAATAGTTAGTTCATAGAGCCGACTATTTGTTTTTTTGTCTGTAAAATACTTTATTCTGATGATCCAAAATATTTTGTTTAGCATATTGATACGCCGTGTTTCAAGTAGCGATACGAAGTGCACTCATGCAAGGGTGGAGGATAAGTTTAGTTTATAACAGAAAAAGCAAGTGCATAATTTATTAGATTAAAAGTATACATCGTTGGATGTAATTGATGTTATTTGTTAATTTTGTAGCAGAAGTAAACTTGATAGAAATGGCGATGAATAAAAAACTGTATAGGTCGATACTATGTGGATGGATTGCCGCTTTGGCTTGCATGGCATTGTTGTGGTGCGTAGCTGTATGCCACAGTGCCAGGCAAGGGAAGGCAGCTGTGAAAGAAGTTGCAAAGGAGAATTTATGCGAGGCGGTGGAGCTGGAATTGGACAGGGAGTTTGAAAGAATGAAGATTCCTTATTCGAGGTTCTTTGGAGAGAAGAAACATACTAAAAGGCTGTCTGTTACCGAAAAAGGAATGTTTGAAGTGATGATTGATTCAGTGAAAGAGACTCAAGCTTTGTATTCATTGGAGGTGATGGGCGCCAAGGTTGACGTTTTGTTTTCTTTAGATAGTTTTCCCTTGGAACGGATTTACGATAATTGGCAAGAAAGAATAAAAAATAGTCAAAATGGTGTTTCGTCAACTTTATTTTTGAAGAGAACCCCGTTGGGAGAAGATGCCGCACAAGAATCATACTTGGGAGATAGCACTATTTGTTTCCCGCAAAATGAACTGGGGACTTATTATTTGGACTGCATGTATACCACGGTGCTGACAGCATACCTGTTACCCGCTTTTTGGCAAAGTGTTGATTGGACCTCCACTTGGGTTTTGCTGTTATCTTGTGTTTGGCTTATTCTGTTTTTTAGTTTACTAGTCTGGTTTATGATACTGAAACTGCGAAAAAGGAGAGCTACCGGTACATCGGTTCAGGATACCTATCAGATTGGAGAATATGTTTTTAATATACTAAAGCATACATTGACCTGCCAGGGTATTGAGAAACCTTGTTCTTTACAGAATAGTAAGTTGCTTTATGCTTTTCTGACGGCTCCTGACCACTTTCTTACATACGATGAGATAGCCAAGGTGTGTGGTTGGTCTTTGGATAGTGCCGGTTTAGGAGAGCGACGCCGGAATGCAATTCGGAATTTACGGGAGTTATTTGATAATAAGGTGGATTTTCTATCGCTTCCGGGAAAGAAAGCATGCCAGATGGTAATCCCTAAACAAGAACACGCGAAAGGATAATTGCCTGAAAATAAGGCGTGATATTTTTGTCACGGCATGGTGGGAAAGAAAACGATAAAATTTCCACCTTCTTCTATACAACGTTTCCTACCTTTACTTGCATTAAACAATATAAAATGTAAAGGAACTATGAGAAACAAAATGAAATTTATCGGAATTGCTATGATCTTGGTTGTTGTGGCCTTAGGATATAGTAAAAGTCGGCAACCTGAGAATTTGGACACTCTATTATTAGATAATGTGGAAGCTTTGGCTGCCGGCGAAGCAGCAGATGGCGGAGATTGTATAGGTTCAGGTTCTATAGTTTGTCCCTTTAATAATACTGAAGTTGCTCATGTGCTTGTTTATTATAGCCTGCCTCATTAGCTTGTTCTCTTTTTCGCTTTCTTCTTGCCGGCAAGAAGTGCAGAAGACAAATGTCGCTTATGTGGACTTTCCGCGAACTATTGAACTGAAGGCGAGGGTGATTCCGCAGGATAGTATTCTATTCCGCTATCCTTTCCGGGTACATGTGCAGGGTGATAAAGTTGTAGTGATGGATTTGCATGCCACAGAATACTTCTTTCATGCTTTCCGTTATCCGGATTTCCAATACCTGACCTCTTTTGGCAAGCGGGGAGATGCTCCGGAAGAAATACTTTCTGCTGAAAATTTCCGATGGAATGGGCAGTTTTTATGGACACTTGATTCCAATAAGTCTGAATTAACTCGGTTCGGTTTTGCTTCATCCAGTGACTCGTTGCTTAGTCTGGAGGTAGTGAGCCTGGATGAAGAACTACTTCGGGCACTGGACTTTGTGCAATATGACGATTCCACTTTTATCATTCCTGATTATTCGGGCGATAGCCGCTTCTGTTTGGTAAGTCGGCAGGGTAAATTACTTCGTAAAGTAGGGAATATTCCCACTACCAATGAGGATGCTTTGGAGAGTGCCCGTCCTGCTTTAGCGCAGGCATGGCGGAGTTTCATTGATTACAATCCTCATAATGGAATACTTGTGGCGGCTACTCAACTGGGAGAAGTGCTTGAAATATATAATTTGAAGGATAGTACGCATATAGCTTGTATTGGGCCTAATGGCGAACCGGAGTTTCAGATTTCCCAAGGTTATGGCATACCGACCGGTATCATGGGGTTTAGCGATGTACAAGTGACCGATACTGCTATTTATGTTGTCTTTCAAGGACGTGCATTTAAAGATATTGCGCAGAAAGCACGGCAAGGTATTAATTTACCGGATGGTGGAAAATATATTTATGTATTCAGCCTGGAGGCTAAACCGCTTCGGAAATATGTGCTTGATCACTATGTTCATGGAATTTCAGTAGATGAGCAGAAGAGCATTATAATAGCTACGGATGTGAATAAGGATGAACCGATATTAGAATACAGCATCAACTGCATGTAAAGTGATAGTTAAATTATAAAAGGAGCAGACGATAAACGACTTGTTGGTGCAATAGAATACCGAATGCTCCGTAACCCCTAAAAATTAGAAGCCTGGCAAAGATATGTATTTTTAAGCAAAAACGGAAACTGGTTTCAGCTGTGACGATAGTGCAGTGTGAACAATATTCCTATAAGATATGCTGTATCTTAAATCTCGACTGCACAATATATGTGCTTAATATTAATTATAAAAATGAATTCTCATTTTAAACAATGTAAAAATGAAGAAGTTTACGAAAATTGCTTTTGTTGCAATATTTGTGGCAATTGCGGGATATGGAGTTTATTCTAATCAGAAAAATGACTTCATTTCTGATTTAGCTTTAGCTAATATAGAGGCCTTAGCTAGATATGAATTGCCAGAAGTTGAAATAACCTGTGATGACTATGGTGGAACTTGTTGGACTACATCAGGAGATTGCTATGTGAGCTGGTTTATCCATTATGATGATTGTAAGTTTAGCGGTTATATGTCGGATTCGTGCCTTTCTCCTTGTATGTAATTAATAGAGTTTGTATCGAAAGTTTCTACTCAAATCATTCCTTTTATACAGCTTGTAATGAAAGAAAAAATTGGGAGCGTTTGAAGCTTTTGATGCAAACTTATAATTTTTGTGTTATGAGTAAAATTTTGAAAATAGTTTTGATGTTGATTTTTTGTGCATGTTCATCTGAGCATTCAAAAATGGCTGTTGATATTGAAAGAATCCCTGTTGAAGTGCACAAAGTAACCTCTGATGCTTCATTATTCATTGAGAAAATTGAAATCGTACCTTTAGAAACGACAGACTCTTCTTTAATAAGTGGTTATAAGAAGACGATATATGATAAGAATATGGATATTTATGCTATATATGGTAAAAAGCAAGTGGTACAAACATTTTCTGGAAAGGGAGAATTTATTGGCAGTTCAAGAAAAATGAAAGGCGAAGGACCACAGGAATATCATATGGCGGTAGATATTAAATTCAACCCTTATTTGAAAGGTATTGATTTACTAAGCCCTTATGGTATGATATATACTTATAGCCCTACATTTGAGTTGATAGCTAAAAGAACAATAAAGACAGAGTTCTATTTTGATGCTCTTATGGCTTTAAGTGCTGATGATTATGTGTTTACGGTTCCATCAATTTGGACGGATCAAGAGGTTACTTTTGCAAATTTGAAGACACAGCAAGTGGAAGTCGCCAATTATAGTGGAACAATCTCTTCTGATAATACAATGGATAGAGAATGCTTTTACAAAAATGATGATAATTTGTATTTTGTTCCCAGAGGCGTTAATTATAACTTCTATCAAATAGATGAGAAAAAGAAAGAGTTAATCCCTATTATTTATCTTGACTTTGGTGATTCTGAAATAAAAGAAAAAGGATTGCCTGGAGTAGCAGTAGGAAAAAGGACGGGAACAGAAAAAACAAAGACAGATAGTGAAAGGAATAAATTGTCAAAAGAAATAAGACAAAGAGCTCAATTTATACGGGAATCTGCATTTGTAGTTCCTTTGGTGAAATTTTTTAATGATGATTATGTTTACATCTATTTTGCCAAAGGTAAAACAGGTTTTGGAGGAAATTATATTTATAATAGGAAGAAGAAGAAGGGATTTCTATTGAATGAAGGAAAGCCTTTTATAATGCAACCTTGCTTTGGCATTGTTGATAATGTATTAATGTCTATTGCGGATCCTTATTATGTATCGAGGCTGGTGGATACTCGTTTGATGTCGCCCGAGGAAATATCTAAAATGGAGCGGTTAAATGAAGATGATAATCCTGTAATTCTGAAATATTATTTACGTAAATGAAAAAGCTTATTTATGTTATTGTGATATTCTTTATCTGCTCTTGTGAAGATTCGGAAAGAAAGAAGATGGCGCAAGTTGTTTCATATTGGCAGAGTCGTGAGATTATTTTCCCAAAAGATACATCCTTCGTTAGTTATAGTAGGAAATATAATGAGCGAAAGGTGCATTTGCAAAAAGGAAAATATGCGATTCTTAGTTATATTGATTCAACAGGATGTATGAGTTGTAAATTAGAGTTACCTAAGTGGAGCGAATTTATATATGTGGTAGATTCTATATCAAATGGATCTGTTCCTTTTGTTTTTGTATTTCAGTCAAACAAGAAGAAAGATTTAATTCACTTTCTTAAAAAAACAGGATTTGATTATCCTGTGTATATTGATGAACACAGCAGTTTTGACAGGCTGAACAGATTTCCTAAAGAAATGCAACTGCAAACTTTCCTGTTAGATTCCAATAGCCATGTTACTGCAATTGGTAATCCTATACATAATTCGAATGTAAAAGAACTATATTTGAGCATTATTCAGGGAAAGGAAGTGGTGAGTAATACGAAGAATAAGGCTATTGAAACAAAGGTCAAAGTTGATAAAGCTTCTGTGTTTCTTGGTGATTTTGCATGGCAAAAAGAACAAAAGACCATATTTGTTTTGACCAATATAGGTGACAAACCTTTAGTCATAGAAGACGTAAATACTTCTTGTGGCTGTGTGTCTGTGGGCTATTCAAAAGAACCTGTGCCATCAGGTAAGGATATAAAGTTAGAGGTGGGCTATAAAGCTGATAATCCAGAATATTTTGATAAAACGATAACAGTATTTTGTAATGCGAAATTTTCTCCTATTCAACTTCGTATAACGGGAAATGCCAGGTGACCCTCATGTAACATTAGATATATGAAGCTGCTTGTTTTTTGATTGAAAATATGTTAGGGCATTTTTCTAGTCAAGGACTGGCGAGATAGTCTGATACAAAGTTATATTGGATATATTCGTGGTGTAACGGAGGTTGATTTTAGATTGTTTCCTGTTTTTATAAGTGAGATAATGAAATACTAAACGAATAGAGATGTTGAATGATTATAGAAGTAATTTTGAATTAATGTGTTGAATGTTTATGAGGAAAATTTAAATAGGCTTTTTAAATAATAAAGAATAATGAAAGCAGGACTATTCCTTCTATTAGTACTATTAAGTGCTTTTATATCATGTTCAGATAAGGTGAAAACTGAAGTAAAGGAAACAAAGTTAGAGTTTGAAACTTTGTTTGTTGATGGTCTCATGATTGGAAAGGCTACTGAAATGTTGCTAGTTGACTCAAATTTGTTGATAGCAGACCGTCAGGCTGACTCCTTGTTTCATTGGGTAAACTTGAATAAATTAACATCTAAGGATGTTGGTCAGATAGGACAAGGTCCTGGAGAGTTTCTGCATTTTGATAATTTCTATCATATAAATAATAACTGTGGTTTTTATGATCGTAGATTGAGAACTTTTAATGATATAATATTTTTAAAAGATAGAATTCTATTAAATAAGAATGTTCGCTATGAGTCTATACATTATAGGCTTGTTCCGACTGCTTTCAATACATTCGTTGGGATAGGCCCTTATGAAAAGGGGTTGTTTCATATTTTGGACATAAAAGGGACTGCCGTAGATACGATAGGAGAGCAGCCATATAGAGATGAAGCAGAAAGAAATGTTCCGGAATTGGCGAGAGCTATGGCGTATCAAGGGAAAATAATTATATCACCTAAGGGGAATTCTTTGGTTCATGCTATTTTTATGTCACCGATTATATCATTTTACAAACTTTCCCTTGCTAATATTGAGTTGTTGAAATCGCATGTTGATTGCTATCCGACATATAAACCGGAATTGGGCAATAATTCTTATGCTTCAGCTATGAGCAGGAGTAATATATTAGGTTTTATTGATGTTGCAGTAACAGATAGGTATGTTTATGCATTGCTATCAGGAAAGTCAACTAGAGAATCTGGGCTATCTGCTTTTACAGGAAATGTAATTCGCGTATATGATTGGAATGGGGATTTGCTGAAAATATATACATGTAATACTGACTTGACGGCATTGTGTGTTTCTGCCGATGATAGTATAATGTATGCGATAGGACTTGTTGAAGATTATGAATTATTGGTGGCAAATCTGAAATAGAGTATCGTTTTATAAATCTGTGTAAACAATGAACCGCATATCAAATTATATAGCATTTATTTCTCTTTTTTTTGTAATTGTTTCCTGCAATAGTCACTTGAATGGTGTCTCTCAAGGTGTTAATTATGCATTAAAAAAATCAGGAAACAACTGTAATGAGTTGGAAAAGGTACTGTTATATTATCAGAATGATTCATTAAGATATGAAGCCGCCTGTTTTTTGATTGAAAATATGGTAGGGCATTTTTCTAATCAAGGATCGGCAACGGATTTCTATAAACAGAAGTTGAGAATGCGGTTAAAACCTTTTAGTCGTGATTTCTTGGATAGTCTTTGGAAAGAAACTTCTGTGAGATATTCAGATGAAGACTTTGTGAAGTCTTATGATCTTGAAGTGATTGAAAGTTCTTATCTTATTGAAGACATAGACAGGGCATTTCAGGTTTGGGAGACTGCCCCTTGGTACAAAGAGGTAAGCTTTGAAATGTTTTGCCGGTACATTCTGCCTTACCGGGTTAGTGACGAACAGTTGGTTGAGCACTGGCGGGATAGTCTGATACAAGACTATGCCGGATGCATTCGTGGGGTAACAGATATGAAACAGGCTTTTGCCTTACTTGCAAGGGCTGTAGATAAAGAACTCCGTTCGGCTTCATCAAAATGTCCGTATTTACTGGATGTTCTGACAATGCGAGATGCGAGATTTTCCCGTTGTGAGCAGCGTTGCATAGTAACAGGAAACGTTATGAGGGCGTTGGGGATTCCGATAGCTTATGATTGTGTTGAAAGATGGGCTAACTATAGTAAAAATGGGCATTCTTGGATTGTGCTGATGGGAACAGACGGAAAAACATATACTTTGTATGAGGGAGATTCCATACCCCGTCCGGCCACGTGGATTGATTCCTCATTTTTCAAACCGTTGGCTCTGCCGGATTCGAATTATTCATATCGGGTAGATTCTCTGAAACGGGCTGCAAAAGTCTATCGACAGAATTATTTCAGAGAAGAAGATCGAGATTATTCGGTGAGTTGGAAACCGTAAAGGGTTT
>NZ_EQ973490.1:1050060-1052198 GCF_000158035.1 Bacteroides cellulosilyticus DSM 14838 | reverse complement strand
GAGTTGATAACCGCTAAGACTATCTTTAAGAATGAAGACGGTCACTTGTTCCGCCACCTCCGTTATACTTACACTTATGATAACGAAAATCGTGTGACCAGTAAAGAAGCCTCCAAATGGGACAGCTCACAAGAGGCTTGGGTTCCTTATTTCAAGATGGATGTTTCTTATACCAATAGTGAAGTTGAACTTAGTTATGCCCGTTGGAACTCCAAGAGTAACGCTTACGATAGCAATATTCAAAAGAGTTTTTATGAACTGAACGATGCTGACGCAACTTTGATGCTGGCAAGCACTAAATAACTATATCAATCGCATACAGGATGAGGGAGACTTGAACGGATCTCCCTTATTTTATTATGCCTAGTTTACTATTTATGACGTTGATGTATTGTTTTTGCATCGTTTCCGGTAATAAAGATTGTCTTATAAAATCTGACCAGCTTTGTTCGGCTTTCGCGAATTTTTTAAATAGATTGTCTATGATTTTCTCTTCAATGCCCGAAGCGGTAATAGCTATAATAAAATCCTTCTTTTTTATTTTACTTTTCTTTCCATTCAAGGTCAGTGCCAGTTCTTCCGTGTCTTCAGGCATAACTAATACTGTAGAAAGCATATCATAAGCCGGAGTTAAAACATAGTTTCCTTTACTCTGGCTATATAAAGAAAAGTTCTTCAGGTGCATGTCAGCATTCCCTGTAACCCATGAAAATATCACTTGCTCCCAAAAGTTGATGAGGTCTAATTTGGGGGTGGAGGAATATTTCTGTATCAGTTTTGCTATCTGTTCATAAGAACCTTTATACTTGTATTCAGTTAATCGTTCGGCCAATTGACACATATCTTCTATAGGGAGCTTCGTCCCATCTTCACGTCTGTCAATGCGTCGTGTTATGTAACAAAGTTCGCCATCCTGAAACCGTATCAAAGAGTGTGGCACTACTTTGATTCTGACTATTTCAGCCAAATGCATAGTAAGATCTTCCAATTCCGGAAGGTAAGGATATAAATCAGTTTGTGGTTTCAGTATGTATCGTCCCCAGAGACCGACGATTGTAAAACGTTCCGGTTCGTTCCTTTCTCCTTTGTGAATGTCTAAAGATAATTTTGCCTGTACTCCTGTTAATGTGGTTTGGCTTCGGATCACCTGTTCCGCTAAGTCGGCTAATTGATTCCTGACGTATGGGAGGATAGGAGGTACTTTCGTACCAAATATTTTTTGAGAGCAAGCCGGATGGAAATCGCGGTCTCCTTCTCTTAATTTTTTATAGCAATACAAACATTTTCCCATATTATTCCTCGGTTTGATTAGGTATGATACTAACTGCGCCAATACAATCTCTACAACATGCAAGTAATAGAGACATTCTGTCCCGTTGATTAATTTTCCAGCTTTTTTCCGCTATATTCAGTAACCAGCCTTCGGGGATTAATCCGTCAAAAAAAGGAAATAGAACTTTATCCTGATAAGGTTTATCGGTTAGCGGCATAGTCAGACTGATTGCTTCCGAGTGAGCAGATTCCAGAAAATCTTTATCATACAAAAATGTATATCCGTTTTCATCTTCTGTCAATGTTCCTGCCTTATAATCGTGCAGATAGACTGATGCTCGCTTCATAATTCTGCATTTTTAGGCATTGGAACGGCACCTACTTCCATTCCAAAAAGATTCAATACTTGATTGACTTTATCCAATCTTAAAGTCTGTTTACCTTGCTCTAATTCGCGGATAAAGCGGAGCCCTACACCGGACTTTTCTGATAAATCAACTTGTGTAAGTTCATGCTGCTTACGCATCTCTTTTACGTATTTTGCTAAAGCCATATATTTCATATTATACCCGTTTGGGTACAAATATAATAATTATCTTCTTGTTTATACCATATCGGGTATAAATAGTTTGTCTTTATATCTTGATTATACCCACTAAGGTATAGAATAAGTATTCATGATTCATTTGCATTTGCTTTTTTATTATTTCCATACCTATCGTCCGCTTTTATGCGGACACTTGTCCGGAAATGAACATCGTTTAAATTTGAATATTTGTTGATAATCAGTGATTTACTGTTTTGACACGCCAATTGACTATATATAGTCGAAGGCGGTTGACAAAAACTTCCTCTCGAAAATCAAG
>NZ_EQ973490.1:991489-1048975 GCF_000158035.1 Bacteroides cellulosilyticus DSM 14838 | reverse complement strand
GCGTCTCAGGTATAATCCGGATAAGTTTTTTTGGCTATAAATTGGTAATGATGAAACGTGAACGAAAGTTTCTGTAACATTGCTTTTCTTCTTTAAGTGTATGAATCCCTACTTTTGCAATTGAGAAACAGCTATTAAAATGGAGCGGAAAGAATGATGAAAATAAAACGCAAAAAGATACTATGGATAAGGTTGCTTGTGTATTCGTTGGCTATGGGAGCCGGAACTTTTCTGGTTCATCAAAAATGGGATGAACAAGCACGCGCCACATTTAAAACAGCATTATTGCAGGAGTTACAAAAAAGAGATACTCTCTCAATTCCCTATATAAGCAATTGGACAGCTATATCTGCTTTAGAGGAGGTAAATCCCGGGGTGGTAGAGATTGCATTGGATTCAGGCAAAAGAAAATATGAAATCCCATGTTTTAAATTTGAGAATAGCCTTGTGAAAGGGGGTATACAGCGCGGACTTCTTACTGCACTTTTGGATGAATCTCCCTTAGATGCGGACTCATTATATGGAACCTGGAACAAGTTGTTGAAAGAATCTGATATATTTCTGAAAACCCATACTCGTATTACTGTTTGGGATTTTCAGGAGCAGCCCTCTTCTGCTTTTTCCAAAAACGTGCAGAAGTTCTCCCAGACTGACAGCCTTCTTTCTTATTATATGGGATTTCGTTGTGAGGTGGAAGCTACCGGTTATGCTTCTTGCGAGTGGTGGTGGCTGCTTAGTGACTGGCGTTTGCTTGCCATAGGAGGCGTTTGTGCAGGTATTGAATTGTTATTTTTCATTTTTGGAAAAATGTATTGCTATAGAAAGAAAAGGCAGCCTGAGGAGGTCGAACAAGAAGGTCTCCCCGTTATAGTGGTGACTGCAGAACAATCACCTGTTTATCAGTTGGGGGAGCATACTTTTTTTGATGCGGAGCGAATGGAATTGATAAAAGAGGAGCAAGTAGTAAAGCTTACTCCCCAAACGGCTGTCTTATTGGAAAAGTTTCTTCAGGCAGAAGGACACACGCTTTCTACGTCACTAATTAGTGAGACTTTATGGCCGAATGGTAGCGGAAGTCAGGAAAGAATACATACGCTTATTCGTCGTTTACGAAAATCACTCGGTGAGTTAACAGCTCTTCAAATAAAGTTCAAAAATGATTCCTATCATCTGATAATCCCCCATTTCATCGAGAAAAATGCTTTGACTAATGCCTAAAAACATGGATAGTATGTGGCTGACAAATTCTGACAGGGACTGACAAATTCTGATAAATGAAGCTTGGTCAGTGTTTGTCAGTCAGATTTGTTGGAGCGGATTTCCTTGATTGCTACCTTCGCTTCCGAGACAGATATGATCTAAATATCTAATACTAAATTTAATATTGTATGAAAAGAAAATCTTGGATGCTTGGTGTGCTGTTTGTGTTAATTGCTTTGGTTTCCTATATGGCTAAGCCGGAGAAGGAGCAAAATGATTTATTCTTAATGAATATAGAGGCTTTAGCTGCTGGTGAGGATTATGTGCCAATACAATGTATAGGTACAGGAACGGTGGATTGCCCTTTAGGCGGAAAGACAAAGTTTGTCATGATCGGTTACAGCCTTGAAGTACCTTATTGACATATTGTTTCTGTTTTCCTTTCTTGCATGTACTTCTGTATCTGTGCATAAGGGAATACCGTATACGGATTTTCCGGAAACGAAAAATCTGACTGCATGTATTTTGCCTATGGATACAGCCGTATTTCGTTTTCCTTTCCGGATAAAGATGCAAGGGGATACTGTAGCAATAATGGATTTGCATGGTATGGATCATTTTATTCATTTGTTCCACTATCCGAACTTCTCTTATATCATTTCTTTAGGTAAGCGTGGAGACTCACCGGAGGAGATGCTTTCTGTTGAAAATATCCGATGGAATGGAAATTCGTTGTGGGCATTGGATGCAAATAGTTCAAAATTAACTCGGTTTGGTTTGTCTTTATCCAATGACTCATTACTCCGTGAAGAGGCAGTGAGCTTGGATAAGGAGATACTTCGAGGGCTGGATTTTGTGATTTATAATGACTCTACTTTTATCATTCCTGATTATTCAGGAGAAAGTCGTTTTTGCTGGGTGGATCGAACGGGTAAGTTATTACATAAAATGGGGATTATTCCCACTACGAATGAGGAGGCTTTAAAACATGCTCGTCCGGCATTGGCGCAGGCATGGCGCAGTTTCATTGATTATAATCCTCGTAATGGGATTCTGGCTACCGTTACTCAATTAGGAGAAGTACTCGAAATCTATAATCTGAAAGATAGTACCCATATAGTTCGTGTTGGTTTGCATGGTGAACCTGAATTTCAAATAGCAGAAGGTTATGGTGTGCCTACTGGAATTATGGGATTTAGTGATGTACAGGTGACGGATACTGTTATTTATGCCGTTTTTCAAGGGGATACTTTTGAAGAGATTTCGCGGAAAATGCAGAAAGGTGATATGACGGATGGTGGGAGGTATATATATGTATTTAGTCTGAGCGGTGAACCTATAAGGAAATATGTGCTGGATCATAATGTTTACGGTATATCGGTAGATGAACTAAATGGTGAGATTGTTGCTACGGATGTGAATAGTGATGAACCGGTGGTGAAATATGCGGTGGATTGATTATTTCATAAAAAATAAAATAAAAAAGGACAGGTTGCGAATGTTTAATTGGTTAGTTGTGGGCAGTCTGTTCTATTCTAAAAGAAGGGAGGTTGTGGTAGAAATGTAATTTTAAATTAGATAATAGAAGATGTTTTCGATCTTTACGATAGTATGGAAAGAAAAGTTATTACAATATATTTGTGTCTTGGCTTATGATGTACACATTAAATGTGTTTAATATAATGATTGAAACAAATAGTATTGAGCAATAAAAAAATATTATTTTGATTATTAAAGATAAAAGAAAAATGAAAACATTAATAAAAGTAGTATTCTCTGTAGTATTTGCTGTGGTGGTTGGTTATAGCCTTTATACTTCTCAAAGTACAAACGCATTGCCAAATTTAGTTTTAGTTAATGCCGAAGCATTGGCACTGGATGAGGGTGGAAGTACTTATATGGGGACTGCAGCTAAATGCGAAAGCACTGAAGTTGTAGAAACATATGAAGCTACAGGAGGTTATACATGGAGTGTCGAATTAAAAGCGTGGCTTGTTAATGGTAAAGTAACTAAAACACCACCTCCATCCTATGAGAAAAAAACAACAACTAAAAAATCTACATGGGATGGCTGTAAAAATTTCGGGAATCAGGCTTGCGATGCGCCTCCTTGCTAAATTGCAAATTATCTAAATCTACTTAAATCTTTTGCATAATAGATTTAAGTAGGTTTAGTTGTATTAAAAATTATATACTATGAAGAAATATATATATATTTATTTATTTGTTTATGGAGCTTTACTTGTCAGTTGCAATCTGCAAAATAGCACCTCTATAGTAGATGTTAAATATGAAGTGAATATAAACCCCGATGAAAGCAAAACATTGAACTTTTCAAAAACGGCGGACTTTATTAAATACGTACCGTTGGAGACGACAAAAGAGGCATTGATAAAACATGTGGAGAAGATGTTTATAACGGATTCCTTGATTATCATTTTTGATGATATGTTGAGTGATATTTTTTTGTTTGATCAAGAGGGGAAATATATAAATAAGTGTGGGAGAAAAGGAGAGGGGCCTGGAGAACATATCTTGTTTAATGATGTGTCTTTTGATAAAAGCACAAACTTAGTTTTTGCTCACGAAGCAATAAAACGTGTGATGTATATTTATAATATGTCGGGGGATTTAATTCGGGAGATACCAACAGATCATATTTGGTTTAGATCATTTTGTAAGGTGGATAACGGGTATTGGATTTACACTGGTTATAATAATGATGATACAGATAATAGTCTATTGAAAGTCGATGATGATTTCGCCATTATTAGAGGGCAATTTCCTCAAAAGGTATTTTTTCGCACAATAATTCACTCTACTTTTATACAAAAAGAAAATGAGAAGTACTTTATCTCTCCATATGATAATATTATTTATCGAATTTATAATGATTCATTAGCTCCTTATATCAGGATTGATTTTGGAGATAAAACTCTCCCCTATGAAAAGATAGCAACTTTTTCAGATGAGAAAGAATACAATAAACTCATTGAAAAAAATAATTATTTAGGGTATTTAGGCGATTTCTTATTTTATAGGGATCAACTCTATTTTACGTTTTCTAGTATTTCAGAGAATTCTTTGCAATATATAGCATGCTATGATATAGAATTAAATAAAGTGAATATTTATGATGGGTACTCTCTGTATCGTAAGAAAAATTTTAAGTTCAATGATATGACATTTATGCAGCCTAAAGCAACATTTGAAAATGATTTGGTATTTCTTATTCATCCATATGAATTACAAGAAAAAGATATGCAAATTTTGCAAGAGGATGTTAGGTTTCATGTAGATTTAGACTCTAATCCAATTCTTTTTTTTATGAGATATTAATATGAAAAATTCTTTTTTATTGATGCTTCTGCTTTTTTTATCTTTAATTTTCTCTTGTCAGGATGGCAAGAGAAGTCAGATTATATCTTTGCTGCAGGAGTGGGAAGGAAAGGAGATCATTTTTCCTGAAAAATCAATTATTAGTATTCAATATTCTGATACATTAAGCCAATTATTAATAGATTCTGAATATAAAATATTGACATATATAGACTCTGCTGGTTGTACTGACTGTAAACTGAAATTGTTTCTGTGGAATAAGTTGATACATGCTGTGGATTCTTTAAATGGAATGAATGTCTCTTTCATATTTTATTCAAATATGAGAAATAAGGATGAATTGGAGCGGTTAATCCGTAGAGATAATTTTGCATATCCAATATTCTTGGATGTACAGAATCAGTTTTATCAATTAAATAATTTATCAGCAAATATAACTTATCAAACATTTCTGTTAGATAGGAGTAATAGAGTTATTGCTATAGGTAATCCTATCCATAATCCTCAAATAAAGGAGTTATATTTAAATATCATTCAAGAAAAATGTCCTGTTTCTAATAAGGAAGTAAGGACAGAAGTTGATATAAAGGATAAAAGTATATTTCTTGGTAAGTTTGATTGGCAGCAAGAGCAGAAGGCTGTGTTTACATTAAAGAATACAGGTACTAATCCTTTGGTAGTTGACAACGTAAGTACTTCCTGCGGTTGTACTTCCGTTGATTATTCCAAAGAACCCGTTCGTCCGGGAAATTCTATATTACTGAATGTGACATATAAGGCAGACGATCCCGAACATTTTGATAAAACTATAACAGTATATTGCAATGCGGAATCTTCTCCTGTTGTTTTGAGAATAACCGGTGATGCAGAATAAGATGACATAAATGAAATACTTATGAAGAAACATGGTATCCTATTAATAGTCTGTATTTTTTTGATATTGGCTTCTTGTACTAAAAATACGGTTGGTCCTTCCTTAGAAGATATTTTATCAGCCAATCCCAAGTTGCAGGTTGTTCTTGACAAATACCAAGATGATTCCTTGAAGCATAAATCTGCCGTTTTTCTTATCGAAAATCTGCCTTTTCACTATAGCTATGAAGGTGAAGCTCTAAATGATTACCTAAAGCTTTTTGAACTTCACGGCAAAGGTACTATGTATCCGGATAAAGTGTTGGACTCCATTAAACGTGCTTGCGGCCCTTTTCATTTGGATAGACTGGAAGCGAAGAGCGATATCTATATTGATCCGGTCTATTTGATTGAGAATATTGAATGGGCTTTCAAAGTATGGCGTGAACAGCCTTGGGGGAAAAACGTCTCTTTTGAAGACTTTTGTGAATTCATTCTCCCTTACCGTGTGGGTGATGAAAGGCTGGAACCCTGGCGCGAAAGAATCTATAATAAATATAACCCATTGCTGGACAGCATTCGAGGACTTCCGGAAGCCGAAGATCCGAAGTACGTTTCTCAAGTACTGATGGATACCTTACATAAGGCTCCGGTCTATTTTACCGAACTTTTTTCATTTGGTCCTCATTACGGTCCCAAAGTAGTGGACTGGCGTTCGGGAAGTTGTGTAAATTTCACTGATTTGCAACTGTATGTCTTCAGGGCTTTGGGCCTGCCTTGCAGCGAGGAAATCATGTTGATGCGGGGAAATAAAAATGTTCCCCATTACTGGAATGCCGCCTTTGACAAAGATGGCAACTCTTATCGTTGCTCCATTTTGGATCCTACTTCCGAACTGAATAGCCCTGATAATTATTGGGATCCTAAAGGAAAGGTTTATCGTCGTACATTCAGCGTTAACCGGGAAATGATCAGGGCTATGGGAAAGAAAGCGGAAGAAAGACATCCCTCTTTCCGTTATCCCTGTTTTCGTGATGTTACTGCTATATATGCGGGGAGCAAGAACCGCACATTAACGATTGGTCCTGAAAATCTCTACAACCCTTTAAAGAAAGGTGAACCGGTCTATCTCTGTTCCGCCAGCTTTATGGACTGGGCTCCCATCGGGTGGTGTCTTTACGACAAGCGTCTGGGCGCTGTCTTTGAAAATGTGGAGGGGCAGGTTGTCTTCCGTTTGGGAACTTATGAAAACGGCAGTATATGCCCGCAAAGCGATCCTTTCTTGCTTGATAGGGAGAGCGGTGAAGTACGGTTTTTCCCTTCGGGCGGTAGGGAGGTCGAAGTTACGCTGCTCCATAAATATGAACTTTACTTTGAACCTTTTGTCCGGCGAATGGTAGATGGTGTGTTTGAAGGTAGCAATGACTCTCATTTCAACAGGAAAGATACACTGTTTATCATCAAGGAATTCCCCGAGCGGCTTTGGAATGTTGCACGGGTAAATAGTGCCCGATCTTACCGTTATGTTCGCTATTATGGCCCTAAAGACAGCTATTGTAATATTTCGGAGGTTGCTTTCTATACATCTTTTGCTGACAGTGTCCCTTTGAAAGGGAAGATTATCGGTACACCGGGGTGTAACGGATTGGACGGTTCACATGAGTACACAAATGTGTTTGACGGCGACCCTTATACTTCCTTTGACTATGTCCAGCCTACGGGTGGTTGGTCGGGGCTTGATTTGGGTACTCCTCGACGTATTGAGAAGATTGTGTTCACTTCCCGCAACCGTGATAATTTTATTCGTACGGACGATGAGTATGAACTTTTCTATTATAATGATGGGGAATGGGCATCGGCAGGTAGGGTCCGTCCTCATTCCGATTCTTTGCTTTATAAGGTTCCTGAAGGTGCATTGCTCTATTTGAAAGATCATACCCGTGGAAAGGATGAACGTATATTTGAATATAAAGATGGAAAACAACAGTTCTGGTAAGAAAAAGAAAGGGGTGTCTTGGGTTGTTGACAAGTTCCTCAACCTGTTCCTGATAGCTTGTGGAGTAGTGGTGATATGGATACTGCTTCAGGTGACTAGTATCGCTACTTTCAAGATTCCTTCCGACTCAATGGAACCTGCCCTGCTTGCCGGAGATAATATCTTGGTGAATAAATGGGTGATGGGTGGACGCATTTTTAATATTTGGGATGCTCTTGAAGGGAAAGAAGTCAAGATTTCCCGTTTGCCGGGATTGGGAAAGATACGGCGGAATGATGTGTTGGTTTTTAATTTTCCCTATCCCGCACAATGGGACAGTATAGGCCTGAACGTGATGTCTTACTATGTAAAACGATGTGTGGCTTTGCCGGGGGATACGTTTGAGATCAGGAAGGCTCACTACTGGGTGCGTAGTTGTGAAACGTCGTTGGGAAATGTGGACTCACAGGATGCACTGATGCGTATAGTAGCAAATGGCAGAGAAAAAGATTATGGAATAGTGATGAGTGGGTATCCTTATAATGGATTGGTGGACTGGAATATCGTGAACTTCGGCCCCCTCTATCTTCCTGCAAAAGGAGATGAGATAGAGATGAACCCTAAACATGCTGTCCTATATCGGAATGTGATAGAATGGGAACAAAGAAAGAAACTTTTCCTGCATGGTGATACGGTTTTACTGAATGATAGCGCGATTCATGCTTACCGTTTTAAAGAGAACTATTATTTTGTTGCAGGCGATAAGGTGATGAATTCCCAGGATTCCCGTTATTGGGGCTTGCTTCCGGAACCTTTTATTGTGGGTAAGGCTGTTAGGATATGGAAGTCGGTGGATAGGGGAACGGATGAAATTCGGTGGAAGCGTATGTTGAAGCAAATTAAATGAGGTTGAAGTAAATAAGAAATTAAAAACACCATATGGAAGAGAAGCTGAAAAGTGTGGAGGAGGTTATTTGTAATCTACTTTTGTTATATCATCAATGTTACTAATAATACATTATATATGCCTACAAAAATATTACTTTTACTTTTGATAATTTGCTTTTTGGAAGGATGTTCTTCCGAAAGGAGGAAATATATTTCTGATAGAGAAATAAAAGAGATTATAATAAATCCAGAAAAGACAGAAGATTATTTAGATATATCAGAGGTACTTTCTGATTCAATAGATATTATACCTTTGGAAGTGACAGAAAACTGTTTGATATCGGATATTAAGAAACTTGAATTTTATAAAAATAGAATATTCATTTCAGATAGAATAAATGCAAAAATTTTTGTATTCGATTCTGAAGGAAATTTTTTGAGGGCTATAGGAAAGCAAGGTCGGGGCCCCGGAGAATATTCTTATATGGGAGATTTTAGCTTTAAAGGTGATTCTGTGATTATTCAAGACCTTTCGCGAAAGAAATATATTGTTTATGATTTGTATAGTAGTGGATATAGAGAGATATTGTATGATCCGCACCATTTGGAGGTTGTGGTATTTGATAGTATAGCATATTTCATTTCTAATTACGAACAATCTAAATATGGTGCCTTTAATTTGGCTAAGTTTGACCTTGATAAATCTGAAATAGTGTCGTTAGGAATTCCATTTGATAAAGGTGGTTTAGATAAATCGGGTTATGGATTAAAGAGATATGCCAGTAAATGTGGTGATGACGCTATGCTTATTTATCCATTGAATGATACTGTTTATTCAGTAAATAGAGATGAAGTTTTTCCCTCTTACGTGATACGTTTTACATCAAGAAACCTTCCTGATAATCTGGATATAGATAGAGATGCGCTTTATGGATATGTTCATAAGAATAATTATTTGAAAGGATTGGAATATATGCAGAATTCTCATGATTATTTGTTAGGATATTATGCAGACAACTATTATTTCAGATATTGTATATACAACAAAAGTGAATCTGATATAAGAGTCGGGAATCGGTTGATAGTCAAATCTCTTGGGGGAATATGGATTCATGAGTTTTGCATAATGAATAATAATGATTTTGTCTTCTTTCAATATGCTGATATATTATCTTCCAATTGGAATTATGTAAGAGATAAGAGTGATAATATTCGTTATAAAAAAGAGTTGGATTCAATTATTTCCAATATGAATGAAGACTCAAATCCTGTTGTATTTAAATGTCATTTCAAAAATGCAAGAAGATGAAGAAAAAGGATTATTTATTAGTGCATTTATGAAATAATAAGATGCTAAAGATGAAAAAACATATAGCTAAAAATGCCATAATAGCATTGCTTCTGTTTGCTGGTATAAGTTCTTTATTGAGCCTTGTTTGTGCAACGACTCCCGAGCTTCCTTCAGGAGAAACAGTCGGACAATGGGTTTGGTTAGGGAAGGCTGCATTGTTTTCTTCCGGATGCCTTCTTATTGCTTCTTTCCTGCAGTTGTTTGGAAAGGCTTGTAAGGAAGATGCGTTGGGGTTCCCGTATTTTTATGCTTATGTAGCGTGGAGTTTAGTTTTTATAGGGGCTGTTGAGGCAGTGTGGGGATTGTGCCAGCTTTATGGATTTTCTGTTTCCGGTCATTCACGTTATGCACTTACAGGTTCTTTTTTTTAATCCCGGTCCGTATGCGGGCTATCTGTCAATGGTTTTGCCTGTGTGTCTTCATTTGTATTTGCGCATTTGTGGCTGGAAAGGAATGCCTGTTCGTTATAAAATAGAAAAAGGTGCGGCTGCTGTGGCGGGTATGCTTATTCTTTGCGTATTGCCTTCCACTATGAGCCGCTCCGCCTGGATAGCTGCGGCAATAAGCTGTATCTGGGTGGCATATATGCATCGTGACAAACGGAAGTGGAATATATTGTGGCGTCGCTATAAAAAGCGTTATATATTGTGGGGAACCGGGATATTTTTAATTCTGTTGTTGGCTGCTGCGGGAATGTTCTTTTTAAAACCCGATTCAGCATTGGGGCGTCTGTTTATGTGGAAGATGACTTGCCGGGCCATCGCTGCTCATCCGTGGGGATGTCATACCGGATTCGCTTGTGCTTATGGTGGGGCTCAGAGTTTATATTTTGCCTCAGGGAACTATGCTGCTTGGGAAGAACGTGTGGCAGGAAGTCCTGAATATGCATTTAATGAGTATCTGGAGTTTGCCCTGACGTATGGTATTGTTATGTGTATATTGGCGCTGTTTGTAATCTTTGCTTGTCTTTGGATAGGAGTGAGACTCCGTCGCTATGGTGTCTGTGGTGCCCTTATCTCCTTGCTTGTATTTTCTTTTTCTTCCTATCCGCTGCATCTTCCGGCTTTCATTGTCGCTGGTATATGTTTGCTTCTTGCCTGTGGGATAGGTGATGTAATTGGTAAGTATCTTATTCTGTGTGTTTGTCTGGTGGTGTGGCTCGGAGGCTATACGGAAAAATGGACGCAAGAAAAAGACGCTTGCCGGGACTGGATGAATGCGAGAATACTCTATCATTCGGGGGCTTACGAAGCTGCCAACAGGGCTTATGAAAAGCTTTATCCGTCTTTGAGGAATAAAGGAACATTCTTGTTTGAATATGGACATAGCTTGCACAAATCCGGTCGTTATGACGAATCTTTTGAGTGTTTGGATCGGGCACGGTTGTATAGTAATGATCCGATGATATTGAATATTATGGGTAAAAATTGCCAGGCGTTGCATGAATATAAATGTGCCGAGGCTTTTTTTCTTATTTCTGTCAGTCGCCTGCCGGGCAGAATCTATCCTTACTATCTACTGGCTAAACTCTATTCTGAACCGAATTATCGGGATAAAGACAAGTTTGAGGATATGAAATGGAATGTGCTGAACCGGACGCCCAAGGTTCATTCCACGGCCATTGAGGAGATGCGTCAAGAAGTGGAGGAGATGGCGAAAAATTGGAATACGGATTATATGGAACATTAAAAGAACGAGAAATAGAATATGGAAACTTATCATGATAACTGGAATGCTTGTTTGTTATTCCGCAATAAGCAACTGACTAAACAACTGAAAGAGTACCAGAATGCTTCGGTACTGGCTGAATGTTCTTCTTCCTTACTTGTGTCTCTGGGACAGTTGCTTCGCCTTCATCAGAACCCCTCCTATGGCATAATCCGGGAGGAAACTGAATGGACGAATCTGTTCACTGTTATTGATATGTTTTATGGCGGTTGCCTGTCAGAGCAGTTATCTTCATACGGGCTGAGTATGCAAGAGTTAAAGGTATGCTATCTGATTCGTGCACGGTTAGGAAATAAGGCTATTGCAGTTCTTTTTAATATTACTCCCTGTTCAGTGTTGAAGGCAAAGCAACGTATAAAAGGGAAATTGACTTTATCGGCTGCGGATTGTTTGGATAAGTATATTCAAATTGGGTAGTCGGAATGCTTTATTACAGATTTTCATCTGTAATTTCCGAAAAAGGAATAAATTTGCCCCGGATTAATTTTTCTTATCTTATGCTATGATGAATACAAAAGTAAAATTATTACTGACCATAATATGGTGTCATCTGCTTCCTGTACTGTCTGCACAAGAGATGATCAACGTACGACATTATTCAATAGAAGATGGCTTGTCACAAAATATTGTGCAGGATATGCTTCAGGATAATGATGGGTACATTTGGTTGGCTACATGGAATGGACTGGAAAAGTTTGACGGATATACTTTTAAGAATTATAAATCGTATCCTACAGATGATACTAAACTAAAATACAATAGACTAGTAAGCATTGTCAAAGGAGCCGATGATGCTTTGTGGTGTCATACATACGATGATAAGGTCTATCTATTTGATGTGCGCCAGGAAAAATTCAATGATATTTTTGTCTATCATCCACAGATAGAGGAATGCAAGTTGGTAGAGAAAATGATTCCATTGACAAATGGGATCATATGGATAATAGCTTCTGACGGTAATTTGTGGCGTATTGATGAAGCCCTGTATAAAAAAGATAAAGGGGTTATGTTCCTTCCTTCCGGTTCTGTTCCGCAACATGGTAACCGTGTTTATTCAGTTGTACGTGATGCTCATGATAATGAATGGGTATTGACTGATAAGGGATGCTTTGTCTATGGAAAACGGGAATTATCGGACAGCCGGAATTTTAATAATGCAATATGTATCGATCATATCCTTTATATGTCTTCTCCGGATGGAGAACTGGTGACGTATACACCGGAAGAAGGAATAAAAGAGGTATCTATAAAAGAAACTGATTACGGTATCATAGACTTGTTGGAACTACCCAATGCGAAAATGGGTATTATGACTAATCGGGGTATAATCATCTACGATACTCAAAACAACCATGCAGAAAGCATTTTGGTGAATGAGAATCATCCTGATATACAACCATCTTATCATTTACTTTCAAACAATGGCATACTGTGGATGATTAACGGAAAGGAAAATGTTATCCGGTGTGATTTAAAGCAGAAAAGCATTAGCTTTATAAATTATCCTTTGAGCCAAAAGGAAAAAGCGAATATTTTTATCCATGAGGATAATTACGGACGTATATGGATATTGGCTCCAAATGGCGAATTTTCATTTTATAATCCTATAACAAATGTTTTTGAGCAAGGCTATACGTACATAAATGGAGAACATACATATTATCATGCAACCGGGAGGAAATTTCTGATAGATAATCAGCAAAATATATGGTTAAGCTGTGATTCCGGTGTCGATCAGCTGACCTTCTTAAATGAAAGTTACAGCTATTTCTCTACAGGGCACAATGATAAGATACGCGGGCTGTTTGTTGATTCCAAACAGAGAATATGGGTGGCTGATAAAAGTGAAAGAATAGAAATCTACAATGATAATCATGATTATTGCGGTAATCTTAGCCGGGACGGGCATTTGGTAAAAGACAAGCAACTTGTTTTTGGTGCGGATATCTATTGCTTTTTTGAGGATGAGCAGCACAGGATATGGATGGGGAGCAGGACAGGAGGAATCTATGTAGCAGTTCCGGAAGCGGGAAAGTTCCGGATTTATCATTTCAAGCATAATGAGAAAGATAAAAATTCATTGAGTTCTGATGCTATTTTCTCTATTTGTCAGGATACAAAAGGAAATATTTGGGTTGGAACGTATGGGGGAGGACTGAATGTAGTGGAGGGGAGCTTTCCCAATCTGAAATTTACGCATTACCAAAATGGGCTGGAACTCTATCCCAAGAACAAATATCTAAGGGTGCGAAGTCTGCTTTGTACTTCAGCAGGAATTATGCTGGCAGGAACCACTGATGGGCTGCTGACTTTTTCAACAAATGCGGATCAATGGGAAAAAATACAGTTTAATCTGAATCAATGCGAAACAAAACGTGCCAATAGTCTTAGTAATAATGATGTAGTATATGTATTTGAAAGTCGCAAAGGAGATATTTATGTGGTTACTCATAGCAGTGGACTAAATCTGGTTAGCTCTAAAGATCTTCTATGTGATCATATAGAATTTATTCATTTGAATAAATTAAACGGCTTGCCTTCCGATCTGGCTTATGCAATTTTAGAAGGAAAGGATAATGAGTTGTGGATTAATTTTGAGAATCATATCTGTAAATATAATCCGGTTGAGAATACTATAGATACTTATGATCGCTTTTATTTCCATTCTCACCTGGCCGTGTCCGAAATACCATTCATCAGGGATAAAAACAATGGTATGTATGTAGCCTTGAATAGGGAAGTTTTATACTTGAATTTGGATAAACTTAAAAAAAGCCAGTTTGCTCCACATATTGTTTTCACAGATGTGAGAACCCGAAAGAATTATAAACAGGAAAAATCTTCTCCTGTTACCAATCGGGAATTAACGCTGGAAAAGGATGAGCGTAATGTCTCAATTACTTTTGCTGCTTTGGATTTTACAGGTTCGGGGCATTTGCAATATGCTTATCGGCTGAAAAATATAGATGAAGAATGGAACTATATAGGAAATAGCCGTACGGCAAGTTTGGTGAATCTGCCGGCGGGAGACTTTATTTTAGAAGTGAAATCAACGAATGGAGATGGGCTTTGGGTGGAAAATACGGCACAGCTGGCTATTCATGTGAAACCTATCTTCTGGGAGACAGGCTGGGCATGGCTGTTATATATAGTGTTAATAGTAGTGGTAATTCTGGCTATCTCGGCTACTTTTGCTTACATATTTAATTTGAGACGGAAAGTGGACTTTGAACAGCAACTTACCAACTTGAAACTTCGTTTCTTTACTGACATATCTCATGAATTACGCACTCCTCTAACTTTAATTGCAAGCCCTATAGAAGAGATTATTAATCGGGAGGAATTAAGTGAGGAGGGACAGGAAAACATACAGCTTGCAAAGAAGAACACTGATCGTATGTTGCGTCTTATTAATCAATTGCTTGATTTCAGGAAGATACAGAACAACAAAATGAAGTTGTATATTGAGCAGGCGGACGTCGTAACACTGTCTAAAAAAATCTATGATAACTTTACGGGCTTGGCTCATCAGCGGAATATCGGTTTCCATTTTGTTTGTTCTTATGATAATTATACTCTTTACACAGATATAGATAAACTGGAAAAAATATTGTTTAATCTACTGTCAAATGCCTTTAAATATACTCCGGATGGGAAGAATATTGATTTAATTCTTGAATTTAAAGAAAAGAACCTGCTCATTAAGGTTAAAGATGAGGGAAATGGAATTGAATTGCATAAAATAGATATGTTATTTAAACGTTTCGAGACCTTGGGACAGACAGACGCTAACTTATCAAGCGGTATCGGGCTTTCTTTGGTAAAAGAATGGGTTGATATGCTGCATGGGACGATTACGGTAGATAGTAAACTGGGGTATGGAAGTACTTTCTCTATTTCCCTGCCGGGAGAACATGAGATTTTTGAGTCCGATAAAAATGTCGAGTTCATTTTAAGTGATTCCGAATCTTCAATGCCGATGGATTCCGGCATAACGCAAAATAATGAAGAAGCAGAAGGGATATCGGTTTTAGTAGTGGAAGATAATGAGGAACTGAGACATTTTATGGTGAATATACTTCGGAAAGATTATCATGTGATTGAAGCAGAAAATGGGAAAACAGGGCTGGAGAAAATCAAGTTGAAAATTCCGGATTTGGTTATCAGTGATATTATGATGCCTTGTCTGGATGGTATAGAATTACTGGAAGAAGTAAAGAAGGACTATAATGTAAGCCATATTCCTTTTGTTTTGTTATCAGCGAAAGCTACGTTGGATGACCGTATAAAGGGGCTGGAATATGGGGCGGATGATTATATAACAAAGCCATTCAGTTCTGGGTATTTACGTGCGCGCATCTCCTCATTATTAAAGCAACGCAGCATATTGCGTGAACATTTTATGAAAGAAGTATTACCTGTTGCCGGTAAAGAGCCTGTTGCTATTCAAGGTGATGCTTTGGAGAACTTATCTCCGTCGGTACCGCAAATAACTTCTTATGATGAAGAATTCATTCATAAAATCATTCAGGCTGTGGAAGAAAGGCTGCAAGATTCTGATTTCAAAATTGAAGACTTGGCTGATAGTATGAATATTGGACGTTCTGTTTTCTATAAGAAGGTAAAATCTATTTTGGGGGTATCTCCCATTGAGCTTGTAAAAGATATGAGAATAAAGAGAGCTATACAATTATTGGAAACAGGAAATTACAATATATCCCAAATAGCATACATGAGTGGTTTCTCTTCTTCTCAATATTTTAGTCGGGTATTCAAAGAGTTGAAAAATTGTACTCCGAGTGAATATAAGATAAAGAACTAAAATAAATAGTGCACAGAATCACATAAATAATGCACAGGCGTCTGTTCCACCTGCGCTACCTTTGCCCACAAAGCAATACGAGCTTAGTGGGCATTTTTTTTATAACAATATTTTAAATGAAAGTACTATGAGAATATTTTTTCTTTGCTGTGTAGCTGTTTTTTCTTTTTTAAGCTGTAAAACAGAAATCAATGATGTTGGTAATGTTCCGGAACGGGGATTTCATAGCAATCGTCCGGCTAATATTTGGGAAGAATCGTTGGTTACCGGAAACGGTGTGATGGGAGCTATGGTAATGGGAGACCCATACAGGGAATCTATTGTTCTTAACCATGCTTTGCTTTATTTGCCTATTCATTCTCCGAGAAAGCCTGTCAGCCAGGGAAAGAACCTGGAGAAGATTCAGCAAATGATGCTGGATGGTAAATATACGGAGGCTTCTAAGTTTATTGTAGACTTAGCTAATTCCGAGGGATACCAAGGTAAACACGCAACAGATCTTTTCGTTCCGGCATTTCAATTCAACATTTCAAGTGATACTTCTTCTGTAAAGAAGTATAATAGGACTGTGGATTTTACTACGGGCGAAGTAGAGGTTAAATGGGAGGATAATAATGGAATCTATTCGCGTAAACTATTTATTTCCAGAGCGGACAATGTGGTTGCCCTACGGTTATCTTCAAAAAAAGGCTCTATCCATACAACATTGAATCTTTCACAGATAATGAGGCATGATGCAGGACGTAAGAAGAAATTTACATTAAGTGAGAAGAACTGCATTGATAAAGTTGAATCCGGTGTAATGGAAAACGGACTTTATTTTAAAGCATGGTACGAAAGGCCTTGGGAATTTGAATCCAGAAAAAGCTTTAAGGGATACGAAGGGGTAGTGAAAGTCGTGAACATGGACGGTGATATAGAGATGAACTCGGATCAAATAGTCATAAATGGTGCTACGGATGTGCTGATATTAGCTCGTGTTGAACCTTCTGACAATATGGAAATATCGAAAGTGCCTGATATGATGAAAGACCTCAGTTTATATCCTACTAATTATGCGGAATTACTGGATGCGCATAAAAAAATCCATAAAGAATTATTTGAGCGTGTATCGATTGATTTGGGTGCCTCTAAAGAAGACCGTATGAAATCTTCCGAAGAATTATTGGAAGCAGGTGGTTCCAATCCGGCTTTAATAGAGAAGATTTTCGATGCTGCACGTTATAATGTTATTTGTGCCACAGGCATCAATCCTCCCAATCTTCAAGGTATCTGGGGAGCTACTATGACTCCTCCCTGGTCCGGTGACTATACGACTAATGGAAATCTGCCGGTTGTCATTTCCCATTATTTGCAGGCTAATACTCCGGAGCTGATGTTGCCACTGTTTGACAGGCTGGAAGCATATATGGAAGATTTTAAGGTGAATGCACGTGAGCTTTATAACTGCCGTGGTATTCATGTTCCGTCACGTTTTAGTTCACATGGCTTAAATAATCATTTTGATGCTACCTGGCCGATGACTTTCTGGGTGACCGGAGCGGCATGGTACTCACTCTTCTATTATGACTATTATATGTATACCCTGGACAAAGAGTTTTTGCAGAAACGGGCACTTCCATTCATGGAACAGGCCGCCTTGTTTTATGAAGACTTTCTGAAAGAAGGGGCTGATGGGAAGTATGTTTTTAATCCTTCATATTCTCCTGAAAATCATCCGGCAAATCATCCCAGCCAGGCTTGTATAAATGCCACGATGGATGTGATGGCAGCTAATGCTTTGTTGCGCTCAGTTATAGAAGCCAGTCAGGTTTTGGGTGTCAATCAGGATAAAATTCCGGTATGGGAGTCTATGCAGGCCAAAATGCCTTCTTATATGCTGAATGAGAATGGAGAAATCAGAGAATGGATGTGGAAGGACTTGCAGGACAATCATAAACATCGCCACGCTTCTCACTTATTCGGACTGTATGATTTTCATGATCCCCTTATTATGAAAGATAAGGATTTGCTAGAAGGATGTAAGCGGGCCGTTAATCGTAGGATGGAAATACGCCGGCAAGACAATGGCGGAATCATGGCGTTCGGTATGATTCAACTGGCTTTCTCTGCGTGTGCTTTAGGTGAATCCGAGACGGCTTATGATATGCTGACCTGGTTGGGAAACAGTTATTGGAATAATAATATGGTTTCAACCCACGATCCTAAAAAAACATTCAATCTGGACATCTGCGGAGGATACCCGTCTTTAGTGATGAAAATGTTGGTTTACTCGGAACCGGGTCTGATATCCCTTTTACCATGTAAGCCTCAGCAATGGCGCAGTGGGCATATAAACGGAGTAGCCTTGAGAGGTGGAATTATAGTGCAAGAGCTGTCATGGAATGAAAAGGAAGTGAAAGTCACTTTATTATCTAAAATAGATCAGAACGTAAAAATTCAATTGCGGGAAGCGGAAATGCAGGAAATAGTGTTAAAAGCAGATACTCCTGCTACCTTCAGCTTTTCATATGAATAGAAAAACAAATACCTTATTTACTAATTTTAAAAGCACTTTTTTATGAATCAGAATGTATTTATTCGAAGGGCATGTATGTCTTTGATGTTTAGCATGCTTTGCTTGTTGTCTCTGGCTCAGACACATCAAGTTTCCGGTATTGTGAAAGATGTTACCGGAGAGCCGGTGATTGGAGTCAATGTATCTGTGCAAGGAACCGGTAACGGTTCTATTACGGATTTGGATGGTAAATTTGTAATTCCGAATGTGAAGGAGAAAGATGTTTTAATTGTCTCTTACATCGGTTATCTGACTCAGTCTATACCGGTTGGAAAACAGACTTCATTTACTATTACCTTGAAAGAAGATGCACAGGCTTTGGATGAAGTTGTTGTTGTAGGCTATGGTGTACAGAAAAAGAGGGACTTGTCGGGTGCTGTGTCTTCCGTAAAGTCACGGGATATCACAGCTATACCGACAACCAATGCTTTGGAAGCTTTACAGGGAAAGGTTGCAGGATTGGACCTGACTTCTTCTTCAGGTAAGGCAGGAGCTGAGCTGAGTTTCACTATTCGTGGAGAGAGATCATTAAAAGCCAGCAATAAACCTCTGATATTGGTGGATGGAGTAGATTATGGTACGACTCTGGATATTAACCCTTCGGATATCGAATCTATTGAAGTCTTAAAAGATGCATCTTCAACCGCCATTTACGGAACACGTGGTGCAAATGGTATTATCATCGTGACTACTAAGAAAGGAAAAACAGGAAAATCAAAAGTTTCTCTGAATGCTTTTGCTTCTGTTAATATGATTTCTTCTTATCCATCTATCATGAATGGAGCTGAATATGCACAGTTAAAACGTGAAGCATACCGTGACCAGACAACTAATGAATATTTGCCGGATGATCAGGTCTTTACAGTGGCGCAGGAATTGGAATATGTTAGAGAAGGAGTGTCTACTGACTATCGTGACTTAATGATGAGCAATGGTTTCAATCAGAATTATGAACTATCCATATCGGGAGGTACAGACAAGACACAACATAATATCTCCTTGGGATATAGAGGTGAGAATGGGCTTTTCAAAAATGATAATTATAAACGATTGAATGCCAGGGTAGCATTGGATCATGAATTACTGAAAACCCTGAAGATAGGTACAAGCATTACGTATACTTATAAGGATCAAAACACACGTCGTGATCCGTTGAATATGTGTAATAAGATTGTTCCATTATCAAAACCTTATGATGAAAATGGAGAAGTGGTAAGATTCCCGGCACCGGGATACAATTCTCAGACCAATCCATTGGTGGATGATGTGGAGGGGGCAATAAAGGATAACACGAAAGGCACCCGTTTCTTTGGCAGTTTGTATGCGAACTGGAATATCACAAAAGATCTTCTTTTCAGAACAACATTAGGGGTTGATGCTCAGAATTCAAGAAGAGGGTATTATTGCTCGGCAAACTCTTTGGACGGAGAAGGCAAAGACAGTAAATCATTGAAAGAACATACTATTCAATCGGGTATTACCTGGGAAAACATCCTGACCTATTCGAAGATATTGGGAGAGCATGATTTTCAGATAATGGGTGGTACCAGTACGATTTATAAGAGTAAAGAATATACATTGGCTTCAGGTAAAGGGCAGACTTATGGAGGCAATATCTATCATAATCTGGCATCAAACACCAAAGAAGTTATGATTGACAGTTATTTACAAGAAGAGAATTTGGCTTCTTTCTTCGGACGTGTAAATTATAAGTTTATGGACCGTTATATTCTTACAGCTTCTTTACGTGCAGACGGCTCTTCACTACTTGCCAGTGGACATAAGTGGGGATATTTTCCATCTGTAGCATTAGCGTGGAGAATGAATGAAGAAGCTTTTCTGAAGAACATTGATAATTTATCTAACTTGAAACTTCGTTTAAGCTGGGGAGAATCCGGTCAATCGGCCATTGATCCTTATCAAACGATAGGTCTTTTGGGCTCTTCTACTTATTCATTCAATAATGAGCTGGCCAGTGGTCTGTATCCTAAGACTATGTCGAATAAGAATCTGACGTGGGAAACAACTTCTGTATTCGATTTGGGAGTGGATTTCGGACTCTTCAATAATCGTCTGTCAGGTTCTCTGGACATTTATAAATCATATACGAGGAATGTTCTTATGAATCGCAAGATCCCATCAACTAATGGTTACTCTGATGTGATGGAAAATATTGGTAAGACGGAAAACTTTGGTATTGATATAACGCTAAACTCAGTAAATATACAAAAGAAGAATTTTACCTGGACCACAGATTTTACGCTTTCTCATAACAAAGAGAAAATAAAAGAACTGGCATCGGGAGCACTGAGAGATGAGGCTAACTCGTGGTTTGTGGGTGAAGCGTTTCAGGTGTTTTACGATTATAAGAAAATTGGTATCTGGCAATTAGATGAAGCGGAAGAAGCTGCTAAGAACGGGCAGATTCCTGGTGACATAAAGATACAGGATACGAATGATGACGGGGAAATTACTCCCGAAGACCGTGTTATTTACAGTAAACGTCCGAAAGTGACTTTTGGTATCAATAATGCTTTTACCATTCATGATTTTGAATTTTCGTTTTTCATTTACAGCCGTTTAGGTCAGTGGATCGATTATGAATTTAATAGAGGATATAAACCAGACGGATTGGAAAACAGTTCGAATGTAGACTACTGGACTCCTGAAAATCCCACAAACGATTTTCCACGTCCTAACCGTTTTTACGGATTCGGAAAAACCAGATATTCTTCAACCTTGAAATATGAAAAAGGCTCGTTTGTGAAAATCAGAGATATAACTTTAGCTTATAATCTTCCAGCAAAAGCACTGAAGAATATAGGACTGGACCGCGTACGCATTTATGCAACAGCTAAAAACTTCTTCACTTTCAGTAGTATTGAGAATTATGATCCGGAACGTGGAGGAGGTATTTCATTCCCTATGACCAAGCAACTTGTGTTTGGTGTCAATTTGGATTTTTGATAAACGATTCAGTATTTAAAGGAATAACATTATGAAAAAAAGTATATTATTAGTAGCATCGTTGATGCTGTTTCTGGGAAGTGGTTGTGATAGTTTCTTAGATGAAACCAATTATAGTGATGTAACTTCCGAAGGGGGATATTATGATACAGAAGAAGGGTTGAATGCCATCGTGAATGCATGTTATACCCCATTGCGCTTTTGGGCAGGTAAAGAAGATGCTATTGGATTGAGTGAAACTGGAACGGATATTATAGCAGCAGCTTCTGGATGTGTGGATAATAATATGGCGGCATATACGCAGTCGCTTGATGGTACCAATTCTGCATGTACCTTTTATTTTGACCGATTCTACGCAGCTATAAACTGGTGCAACACCGCAATCTATCATGCGGAAACTGTACCTAACCCATCGAAAGATGAAACATTGGCTACAACATTGAATAAGCGTGAGGCGGAAGCCAGAGTACTGCGTGCATTTTATTATTGGATATTGACTGAAACATTTGGAGATACCTATTACATAGATGTGCCTTCAAGTAGTATCGTAATGAATCCGGTTAAAACATCGGTAAGTGATATTTATCAGCATATGTTTAGTGATCTGGACTGGGCTATTACAAGTAAATTATCTACTCAGCAGAATGACGGTGGTCGAGTTACGGTATGGACTGCCAAAGCACTTAAAGCCAGACTACTGTTAACGCGGGCTAGTGTAACGAAGGATGCAAAGATGTATGAACAGGCTTATAATTTGGCCAAAGACGTGATAGACAATGGTCCTTTTGAGTTGGCTAAAGATTTTGCTTCTATCTGGGATATGAAGAACAGTGATGGAAATTCCAATAATGAAGTAATATGGTATGTCGATTATTCAACAAATCAGCTGTATAATTCGGAATTGGATGATAAACCGGTTATCAGAAATGGAGGAAATAATGCGCATCTGCTTTTCTGCATGAAATATGATGATCAACCGGGTATGACACGTTCCATAGAGTATGGACGTCCGTTTAACCGTTACATGCCAACCCGTTATTTGATTGACTTGTTTGATGAGGAAAGAGATCAACGTTATGGTGGCAGTTTCCGCCATCTATGGATCATGAATAATGAGAAAGGAAAAGGTAAGTACACGGCAATGGCTGATACGGCTATTTATATAATTAAAGGGGAAGCAACTGCTGCGCAACGTGCCTGGGCGGAAAACCGTTACCAGCTGTTTGACAGAAATGATATTTATAATGCAGATGGTTCTACTAAAAACATGAAGCAATCTTTAGAGTTATGTAAGTTTGCAGACCCTGCACGTGCTTCTAAAGATGAAGATAGAAGTACGCGGGACGGTTTTATGATTCGTATCGCTGAAATGTATCTGATTGTAGCAGAAGCTGGGGCTCAAACGGATAAATCTGATGCTTTGGATTATATGAATAAGTTACGTATGACCCGTGCAGTTGCCGGTTATGAGGAGGATATGTGTGTCAACCTGTCGCAGATTCAAGATATTGATTTTATTTTGGATGAACGTGCGAGAGAATTGGCAGGGGAACAACTGAGGTGGTTTGATTTAAAGCGTTTTGGTAAAGAGCAGTTTGTAAAAAGAATAAAGAAATGTAATCCTAATGCGGCTAATGTTGATGAACACCATTGGGTACGTCCATTTCCGCAGACATTTTTGGATGCAATTGAAAATAAAACAGAGTTCACTCAGAATACAGGTTATAAATAATTAAGTATTGTTTTATATGTACCCGGCTATGGAAAATGCTTTTTTCCATAGCCGTTTTTTTTTGAAAAACAGTCTTCAAAATATAAAGAAAAGACTTGTACTTCTTGCTCTTTCTCTTGTGAATATAATGACATTTATCCTACCTTTTGGGTATCTTCCTGAATAAATACTAAATAAAAGTTCTTTGGAAAAGCAAATTGACAGAATAGAATTTGCAATTTGTCATGGTTTCTATAAAATAGCCATTATCCAATTGTAATTTTTTATGGCAGTTTATAGAGTGGATAAACTGAGTTTTTATATCTTTGGACATCATTAAACCACAATGAACAATGGATGAAACATTAAGGAAACAAATTGATGCTTGGACAGAAACTGACGAGCATGGTAGAATTGTTGATATGTTAGGACAGATTTCGCCTGAAGAAAGAGATTCTGAAGCTACAGGTTTGCTGGCACGTGCATATAACAACCTGGGTGAATATGAAAAAGCTTTGGAGTTACTTGATTCCATCGAGGAGGAAGAAGCCGGAGATACTAATTGGAACTTTCGGAAAGGGTATGCACTTTACTTTCTCGACAGATACAAGGAAGCTTTGGCTTGCTTTAAGAAGGCGGACGAACTGACTCCGGAAGATGAAGATACGATTGAGTTCATCCGTAGTTGCAACAGTCACCTGCCTTTCCGGAAGCGGGTGAAGGACTTTTGGAAGTGGTTTACCGATAACGAGGAGGAGCTCTCCCGGATTGTTGAGAACCGCGGGCAGCTTGACGGTGGTGATGCTGTTGAGTTTGTTACCGCCGGTACGAATTTGATAGATGAGGATGTGCATTTTAATCTGGGTGGAGACTATGAATTCACATTCTCCGTAGAGGGCAATACACATTTGTTCTATCTCTATCCCTACATTGTGTCGCAAATGCCTGCACAATTCAAGGATAAATGGCACTTTTTTCCTTTCAATCAGGGGACGGATGCAAGTTTCTCTTTCGGCATGTATGGGGCGAATGTAGATATGGCTCAGGTGCAGGTATCTGCTGCTTATCAGGAAGATATCAATGCTTTCAATATCCATTTCTATGAAGAACAGTTATGCTCTCTGGAAGAAGCACAAAGCTATAATGCTTATTATATCATGATGGAGATTATGCTGGGTGAGGGACTTTCTTACCAGTATATTGCCAGTGTGGAGCGTGCAGATGCTCCATTGGAGAATATGATAAAGCTTCCTGAACTCAGAGCCTACATTACAGATACATTAAAGGCTCATGGTAAGGAGATATTTGATAATCCGCAGCAAGTCTATACCAGCTATCGTTTTGAGCCTCAGGAGAACGAGGAATTACGTTTTGACGTCATGGCAGGCAGCTCCTGCTTCCAGCCTTTGGTGGCCAATTATTATAATGGTTCCACAGAACTGTTCGACCGTTTGAATGGATTTGGTGCGCAGGCTGTATTTATCGCTTTCCCCTATGAAAATAAGGAAGAAGGTGATGGGAAGAAAGTGCTGGATTTCCGTTATGAACTGGAAGACCGCCTGGCGGCGGAATTGCTTGAACCGGAAGGTTTGGGACTTTTATTAGGGGGAGCTATCGGTACCGGTACCTGCTATATTGATCTTCTTTTGTTTGATGAGTCGGCATTTATGGAAAAGATTGTTCCATTTCTGAAAGACTATCCCCAATATCACTTCTATCTTTCCGACTTCCGTCAGGGTAGTGACTTGTGCAGACTGTATGAAACGGAGGATGACGAGTCTGAGGAATAAAATGAATCTATAATTATAAATATATCACAACCATGAGTATAGGTTTCAGATTAACAACGAAATGCAAAAGTATTTCTTCATTCCAGAAATTGTTGGATGTAGTTGCCGCCCGGCACGAGGCATCTGTCAGTCATACAGAAGATTATTCTGAATTATCAGTCTGCCGTTTAGGAAATATATTCTTCAATTATGAACAGGAAGAAGATGATATAGCTGTCATAGGTGATTGTCAGACTAACCTGTTGGGAGCAGGTTTTCATAAGGCTGCGATAGATATCGTTGACGAGTTGGTAGAACTGAGAGACTTCTCTACTGAGGTGGAGGACGATACGGAATATTATGAGCACAGGGACTTTGAGCGGATGCGTTCCGAACATTTCTATCGTTGGTTGAACGCCATTGTAGAACTCTGTCGTGAACGTATGAAGGAGAATTGCAGCATGTCTGCCATTTGTTGGGATTGCAATAAGTACATGCCCCGTGGGATAGAAGGAACGGTGGTATCTCCTTTCGGAAGAATATGTCCGGAGCACTTAGTCGAACGGATAAAAGATGAAGGTATCGAGAGGTTGGCAAGCGAATTTTTCATGTGGAATAATGAAGAGCGTGATGCATTATTCTATCGGAATACGGCTTTGAGTGCCTTGTGGGAAGATTGCTATTTTATGCCTTCCGCGCGTAGCGAAGAAGATATGGAAATCAATTCGTTTATTATAGAAAACTTGGAGAAGGCTGCCGCAATGGATACGTCTCTTGCTTTCCCGAAAGAAGACTATCTGTTGCTTTGTCGTTTGGTGGAAAAAGAGCCGGTAGATGTTTCTGCATTGCCGGATTTCATAAGTGAATTTCCGATTGGTTATCGCAAGAACAAAGTGACCTATACATTAGGAAATCTGAAGTTTGATCTTCCGGGTAATTACCTTTATTTTGAAGAGGATGATTCTCGCGGGTATTATGATGGAGAAGACGAGAATTGGCATGTAGTGCGGATGTTGGCGTATTCTATGCCCGATGACGAAGCAGACTATCTGGAAGACGATGAGAATGTGCTGATTGAAGAGAAGTTTTTTGAAAACGGTAAGTGCAGGCTTTATGATCTGGGTGGAGAAGAAGACAGTGATGAATATGTGTGCCAGTGCCAGATTATCACTGAACATCAGTTCACCCTGTTTACTCTTTCGTGCGAGGGAAAGGATGAAGCAATGGGCTTTTCAGCTGACTTTATTGATCATCTGACTGCTACCAAAACGAACAAGCATGATAAGTTGCTTCAGCAAATAGAACAATGGAACGCGGACGATGAAGAACAGAAGATAATTGACGCTATTCTGAAAGTTCCTGAAGAGGAGAGAACTGCGGAATTGACGGGGCTTCTGGCGCGCTCATACAATAATCAGGGGAATTACAATGAAGCCATTGAACAGCTTCTTTCAGTAAAGGAAGAATGTAAGGAAGATGCGCTTTGGTTCTATCGACTGGGTTATGCTTATTATTATCTGAACCAACTGGATAAGGCGCAGAAAGCCTTTGAACGTTCATTGGAATTGGATCCCAGCGATGAAGATGCGAAGGAATACATTGAAAATTGTAAGAATGGTGTTTTGCCTCATAATCCTGAGATGTACGAAGAGGAGGAATTGGATGCTCTTGAAGCGCATATTGACAAGTTCTTCGGTCATTCGGATCATGTGTTCCATGAGATCGCCTCACCGGATATCCATGTGGATATCTTTATTGTCGAGCCGACGGCTGAAAGGAATTATTACACGCTGGTCACATCGGGCATGGGTGCCCATCGGATGAATGTACCTAAGGAACTGGCTGAGTATAAGCTGGAGCGTGCGGAGATAGTGGTATATTTACCTGCCGACTGGAATATTTCTGACCATGAAGAAAAGAATTACTGGCCGCTACGTTGGCTGAAGATACTTGCCCGTCTGCCATTGGAAGAGGACTCCTGGTTAGGTTGGGGACATTCTGTACCCAACGGGAAACCGTTTGCAGAGAATACTCAGCTTTCCAGTGTATTATTGATTAATCCGGAGAATGTGGAAGAAGGAGCTGCTGTTTGCCAATTGCCTAATGGGGAAGAAGTGAATTTCTATCAGATGATTCCATTGTACGAAGAAGAAGTCAATTTCAAGATTCAGAATGGTGCGGAAACATTGTTAGGGAAGATGGGAGAAATAAGTGCAGTGGTAGATATTCATCGTTTGAATGTCTGCGAGGGATTTGGGCGGCCGAAAGAATAGGGATTTCACCACAGAGTAACACAGAGGTTCACAGAGTTTTATTTTCTTGATTTAGAAATTATTGAACTCTGTGAACCTCTGTGTTACTCTGTGGTGAAATCTCTTAATCCTGAGAAACAAAAGTGATAACGGAACGTGCAGGAATTACTGCTATCTGTTCGTTTTTCAGTTTCTTAATGGGTAGAAGATCTTCACCTGCTTCATCTGAGGTGCGGTAGCCTTGCCATGACTTTACTTTGGAACCATCCACTTTGAAAGTGAAATTTTTCTCCTGATCAGCGTAGTTGATAACTACCATTACCCATTGTCCGTTTGTATTCTGATAAGCAGAACACATGAGTCCTTGGGGATCAGTATCTCCTTCCGGGATTACCTGTCCGGATTTGTCTGTTGCCTTAATAGACATGCGTACAGCTCCCGGGCGTATAAAGCGGCTGTAATTACCTAATATCCATAATAATTTGGAGTCTTCCACTTTACCGTCATGAAGATCGGGATCAGTGTATTCGCGTAGCAATCCGTCTTTGTAGTCACCTCCTATGGCACGCCACCACTGCCAGCTACGTGCTCCTGCATAAACAATGTCGTGATGAATGATACGGGCCACATAGAGGGCTGTTTTCATTGTATGATCAAATCCACCGCCTCCGCCAATTTCTTCATCGTTCCCCATAATGCAGGTTTCCGTTTGCCAGAAGTCAACTTTGTATTTGTCCAATGTATCACGTAACTGACGACGGTAATCTCTCAGACTTTCTAAAGGTGTATTGGTCCAATAGCTGTGCCCTGCAATGAGATGGGGGACATTCGGGGTGTTTCCCAAATAAGTATCTACACTGTCGGGGCAGAAGAAAGATTGTATTTCGTATCCACGTTCATGGTTTGTCATATGTGTGGAGAACATACAACGATAGTCTGACGCTTCGCAGATGGTGATTTCCGTATCAATACCCTCTTTCACAAACTCTTTGCTGATGAGGCGTACGGCACGGGCAATTTCTTTCTTTGTTGCCGGGGTACCTTCTTGTTTGGGACCTATCCAATTCCAGTGTCCGTCCGGTTCGTTGAAAGGGGAGAGGTAATCGAACTTAATGCCGTCTTTCTTTTCAACTCCTTTGATCACATTTGCCAGAAAACGGGCGAAGTCTTCATAATGTTCCGCTTTCAGATTCAGTGTGCCGTCACGTCCGGTGTTGGTGGCAAGCCCGTTTTGAGTGAAGTAAACGGGTGGAGAGTTTAGGAAAGCAAGGAATTTATTGACTCCACGTTCCTTTGCTAATCGGAGGAAATTACGCTGTCCCTGTTGTTTGTCCCAATCATAACTTCCGTCCGGTTGCAGGAAACATTCGGTACGCATCCAAGGGGAGCCTATCTGACTGGCTTCGCCCTGTTCCGTGCTTCCTGCACCTACATTGAAGCGCCACAGAGAAAGCCCGATTCCTTTGGGCTTTCCGTTAGTGTCATTGTCAGTACTGAACAACCAGTCAGCTACTTGGTCCTGTTTCTCCTGAGGCCATTTGCCTATGATGTGCATGCTCCAGGCATCCGAAGCACTGAAATGATCCATGGTTTGCTGAGGCTGTTCGGGAATAATCTGATAGTTTATATCTGCTTGTGGTGAACACGAAGTAGTTATTGCGGCGAGGGCGAGTAATAATACTTTGTATTTCATATAAATATTTGTTTTTAGAGGGTTATTTAGCATTCAAGACAATCTCTGTTCCTTGTAAAAGTGGTGAAGTAAACTTTACGCGAATCTGACCTTTCTCACCCGTGGTCTGTATGTAGGTAAGTAGACGTCCGTGGAAGGCACGATGGCGATTATCGGTGTAGTCACTCATGTCGCTGTTATCGGAACCTTCGAGTCCCAGTAAATGTGCCGGACCTTCGATGGTACAAGTAATGTCATTATCGCCTAATTTCACTACGACACCCTTTTCATCTATCACTTCTACAATGAGATGCGCTGTAGCGCGGTTGCAAGATAGATTGGTACGATCGGCACTTACACGGAGAGCGTAGGGGCGACCGGAGGTTTTGATGGAATAGCTGGACAATATATTTCCGTCTTTATCGCAACCTTCGGCTTTCAATTCACCCGCCCGATAGGGAATATCCCAGTAGATGATACCTGTCTTTTCATCATAGGTTTTCATCTCACCTAGCACTTTTCCATCAAGTAACAGACGTGCTTGTGGGGCATTGGTATAGCAGACTACACGTATTTCCTGACCGGGATCATAGTTCCATATATCCCATGCATCGGGTGACAGGAAGGTACGCCGGGAGTTTTTGAAACGATCCGGTATGGGATAAGTACCCACATAAGTAACCGGTTTTTCGCACCATAAGGAAGCACGGAAGTGTCCGCGGGGTTTGGGGAAACTACCAAAGTCGAGCAATCCGGTATATAGTCCGCGTGAGGGCCATGCACCCGATTCACCAAGGTAGTCGGTACCCGTCCAGATGAATTGTCCGAAGATGAATTCTTTATCCTTTACGGCATACCAGGCTTCAAGACCGGAACCGTTTTCGCTACCATAAATGACACGGTTGGGATAGGTGGCATGATCTTCATCATAGCGGTTTTCAGTATAGTTGTATCCTACTACATCGATGGCTTCGGGATATTCTGTTTGATTGGACATAACAACTCCTGCCAGTGCTCCCGTTACGGGGCGTGACGTATCGACAGCACGGACGCATGCAGCCAGTCGTTTGGCTATCTTTCCGATACGCATGGCATCAGGAGCATCCGGTTTGTAACCGCCAAACATGGGTTGATTGATGGTTGATCCGTCAAGAATAGGATGCGAGTAAGGATCATTCGGATAATCTACTTCATTACCAATACTCCACATGAAAATGGAAGGATGATTGCGGTCGCGACGTACCATATCGGTTACATCCTGTTCAATCCATTCTTCGAAGAAATCGAAAGAACCGTCATAGGCGGGTTCCCCCTTATTCCAGCCTTTCACCCATTTACGTTTCGGGAATTCCCATTCATCGGATGCTTCATCCATGATGAGAAGTCCCAGTCGGTCGCATAGGTCATATACAACGGGAGCCTGTGGATTGTGGCTCATGCGGATGGCATTTACACCTATTTCTTTCAAATTGTTTAAACGGCGCTCCCATACTTCCGGAGGTACTACAGCGCCGAGTACACCGGCATCATGATGCAGGCATACACCCTTGACCTTCATCCAGTTGTCATTGAGCGCAAATCCTTTATTAGGGTCAAACTTCAGTGTACGGAGTCCTACTTTAGTCTCACATCCATCGATACGTTGTCCATTGCTGAGCAATTCCGTTTTTAGTGTATAAAGGTAAGGATCGTCCAGATTCCAACGGTGAGGGTTAGTTATTTTCAGTGTGAGATTTTCTTTAGTAATACCTTCTTTACCGTCAGAAACACGAGTGCGGCGTTGCGCTACTTGTTTGCCGGCAGCATCGTATAGTGTAGCTGAAAGTTCAAGTCTGTCGTTGGTTGCTATGTGTTTCTGTACTTCCATATCGACGGCTATGGTAGCCTGTCGGTTGGTCAGAGAAGTGGCATGCCAACCTGTGCCCCATTGTGCCAGGCGTATTTCAGGAGCGGCAATTAGCCATACGTCACGATATATGCCCGATCCTGTATACCAACGGGAATCAGCATAGCGGCTATGGTCCACACGTACACTTAACACGTTGTCCCCCTCTTTCAGATAAGGAGTCATGTCGTAGAGAAATGAGATATAACCGTTAGGGCGTTTGCCAAGCAGATGTCCGTTTAAATAGACTTCACTGCGATTGTATACTCCTTCGAAATAGATATAATGGCGTGGAGCGTCATCCGTGATCTTGAAATGTTTGCGATACCAGCCGATTCCGCCAGGTAAATAGCCGGTACAGCTTGCTAAAGAAGGTGAAAGTTGTCCTTCAATAGACCAATCATGCGGCAATCTGAGTTTGCGCCATTCGCTGTCATTGAAGGCGGGATTTACAATGGTTGAGTCATCGGTCAGCCGGAAGAGCCAATCTTCATTGAATTTGGTGGCATTACCAAATGAAACCTGCGCCTGTGCCGGAAGGCCGGTGAGCAGGGCTGTCATGAATACAGTCAGCGTGAATATAGCGTTTTTCATTTTGGATGATTATTTTAGATTATACACTACTGTGGTTACACTTTCCGCTTCCAAAAGTACAGATTCTCCGGCAGATACGGTGGCTTCTGTCAGTTTTTTGCTATTGGTAGTGGTGTAGGTCCGGATTGACGTAGCTTCGTTGCTCCATCCTTCATGAGTTTCGCTTAGGCGGACATTCTTGCTGGACATATTGGTGAAGACGGCTACTATTTTATCTCCTTGCGGGGATAGCCATGCAGATCCAAAGAAGTTGAGCGATTCGGTCAGTTGCATGTTGATACGTTGGTATCCGGGGCGGATGAACAGACTATAATTACCCAATACCCAAAGGGTGGCAGTGGGTTGGAAAGTACCTTCTTTTTCTATGTTGTCATTGTTGTTGTTGATTCCTCCACCAGGTACGAGGGATATCAGAAGAAAACGGTTTTTATGTCCCCAACGGGCTACGTCCATGGAAGTCCAGTAGCTCCATGAAGATACTCCTGCTACGGTAAGGTCATTGTGTATCACTCTCGACATATAAAATGCGATATCCATTTCTGTAGCATTGTCATATCCTACAAATTCTGTGTTGCTGTAGTTGTCTCCCAGCATGCTCCATTCACTTTGCCATACATCTACACCATATTGCGTTGCTGCTTGTGCCACTTGCTTACGTACGCTGCGCATACCGTCCCAAGTACCATCGGTCCAATAGCTATGACCGCAGATTAGTTTCTTTACATGATTTAAGTTACCTACATAAGCTGACGAGCCGGGGGTGAAAAAGGCAGACATAACGTTACTGCGATTGGCATCGTCTTTGGTCTTATATAAGTATTCCCAATCGCCCGATTCACCGAGCAGGATATCGGTAGACAAATTACGTTCGGTTAAGGCATCATCCAGTTCGCGGGCCAATCTGGCAACTTCGTCATTGGTCCAGCCGCTTCCTTCTTGTCCTCCATCCCAGTTGTATTGCGGTTCGTTGACCGGTGAGATGTGCGTCACAGGATAACCTTTATCTATGTAGTATTGAGCTACATCGCCCATGTAAGCGGCAAAGTCATCGTAGCAATCGTTTTTCAGGTTTGATACTCCTCCTTGGTTGGAGAAACCTTTGCCGTTCTGTGTATATTGTACGGGTGGTGTATTGCTGAAAAGGACGATACTTTCGCAACCGAACTCTTTAGCACGGTTCAGGAAATAACGTTGCCCTTCGCAACGATTCCAGTCAAGGGTCAAGTCGTTTGTCAGGTATGACTCTGCGCGACGGGATTTATCGGTAATGCCGCTTGCATCACCTTGTTCGGCAGTTCCACCGCCAAGGTTTACACGCCACATGGAGAGACCGATACCTTTGGGGCTTCCTGCCTGAATTTCGGAAGAGAAGAGTAATTCGGTGATTTTCTCACGGCTGTTGGTCCAGTATTTACCTACATAGGAAGGATTCCAGCAGTCTGATGCACCGAATCCTGTGATAGTCTGATAGGTTTTTCCGGCATTAATGGTGACTAGTTTCTCTACACTATTCGGTACATCCGGTTGATCGGGAGTATCGGGTGTAGAAGGAGAATCGTCACTGCAAGCCATAAAGGAAAGCAGGGACAGCAGAGTGAAATAATATTTTAGCTTCATAAATATTCGATGGTTTAAAAAAGACTGTCGCGGATAATCTATTATGAAACTATCCGCGACAGAGTATAAAGACCTATTGAAGAATTCTATTTAGACATTCACCGGGGTTAATTCCAACCCGGATTCTGAACGATAGAACCATTAGACATTGTGATTTCATACAAAGGAATGGGGAATACCATGTCGCGGTTTTCATCAAAGCCAGCACCTTTATTACTTGCTTCGCCCTGGTTCTCCCATTCATAGAGGTCGCGGGTAGCGGCATCTGTGTTATACTTAACGAAAGTACCATTGGTTCCCAGCAGATTGGAAATCACCTTCTTGCCATTGTCGTCGGTCCAGCGGCGGATGTCATACAAGCGATTTTGCTCCCATGCTAATTCCAGGCGACGTTCCAGACGGATATCTTTGCGGAGATCGTTGCCGCTTGATTTTACATCCTCCAGGTTTACGCGGTTACGTACTTCATTGAGGTATTTACGTGCTGTAGCGTCATCACCCAGTTCGTTGCAGGCTTCGGCATACATCAGCAATACATCGGCATAGCGCAAGATGCGGTGATCCAAAGGAATCTTGTCTGTATTGTACACTTCCGGACGCTTTTCGATAGGTACGAAATATTTGCGGACGATACGTGCCGATTTATGTTGTGCAGGGTCAATTATATAGCAATCCGGATCCCAACCATACTTCTCGATATAAGTCTTGTAATTAGCCATGTCTTTGCTATTTTCAATGAACTTATCGAAGTTATCTTCACCGGCAATCTCGGTACATCCGGTTTTGATGATAGTCCAGCGAAGGCGTTCGGTATCACCTGCGTCAATGTAAGCCTGTTCGAGGTTGGCAGTAGGCTGACCCCAAGACCATCCGTCGCCGGGACCATTACGTGCACCGGTGATTATTGTCAGTGAACCACCTAATGAATAAGTACCGTCGTACATATACTGTACTTCAAACAGACTCTCTTTACTGTTGTTGTGGTCAACACTCCATACGTCACCGAAGTTATCAAGCAGTTCGTACTCTTTGCTGTCGATAACGGTTTCCAATACATCATGTGCTTCTTGCCACTTTTCCTGATAAAGGTAAACTTTACCTAGCAGGCCTAAGGCTGCACCACTGGTAGCACGCCCCATATCGGTGGCAGCATATTCACTACGTTTTGGCAACGCGTCGGCGGCAGCTTTCAGATCATCTTCGATGAACTTATATACATCTTCGGCAGAAGCGCGGGTAATGCCTTGTATCTCCTCGGGCAACAGGAAGCTTGTAACGAGAGGTACACCGCCGAAGTTTCTTACCAGTTCGAAGTAGAAATATCCACGCAGGAAGCGGGCTTCGCCTATCAGGCGGTTCTTCATGTCTTCGTCCGAGAATTCGGATTGTGAGATGCGTTCTACGGCTACGTTGCAGCGTAAGATGCCTTTATAACGGTATTGCCAGAAGTTTGAGATGGCTCCGTTGCTCTGTCCTGTACCCTGATAATGTGCTAAAGAGATATAATCACTCTGGCTTTGGGTTGTATTTCCCATCCAACCGTCATCGCTGCACATTTCGGAAAGTAACCATACCGTATTGATGTTCCACCAACCACCGAAAGTGATGGCCTGGTAGCAACCGGTGATGAATGACTCGGCTTCCTCTACACTTTGGAAATAGGTGTCGAGATTTTGTTGCCCACGCACTTCCTCGGTCAGGAAGTCCTCGCAAGAGGTGAATGTCAGCGAGGCAATCAATGTCAATATTGCTAATATCTGTTTCATTGTTATCAAGGATTAAAATTTAAAGTCAATACCAAACAAGAATGTACGTGGGTTGGGATAGGCAATGCCATCGATACCTGTTTCGATTACACTTCCATCATTACCAATCTGCGGACGTTCGGGGTCCATACCTGAATAACCGGTGATAGTGAACGGATTCTGTGCTGAGAAATAAAGACGCAACTCTGTTCCGCGCAACAGCTTCTTGGGAAGAGTATAACCTATCTGAAGCAGTTTGCATCGCATGTATGAACCGTCTTCTACAAAGAAGCTGGATACGCGTGTATAGTTCTGGTTCAGGTCGTTGTATGACAAGCGTGGAATGTCATTGCTGGTACCTTCGCCATGCCATGCTTTTTCCAGTGTGCCTGCCCATACGTTCTGCCCGCTTACCCCGGAATATAATCCTTTGGTTTTATTAAAGATATCGTTGCCGAGTGTTCCGTAGAAGTTGGCTGTGAAGTCGAAGTTCTTGTAATTGAAGCCCAGATTCAAACCTACCATAAGGTCTGGATAAGGGTTACCGATCCATGTCTTATCGTTTTCGTCCAGTACACCGTCATGATTCAAGTCCTTGAAGCGGATATCACCTGGCTGTGCTTTATCCTGTATCAATTTTCCATGCTCGTTGGTATGAGCATATACCTCGCTCCAGTTTTGGAAGATACCATCTGCCACGTATCCGTAGAACCGTGAAATTAAACCACCGTCTTCGTTACGGATGATCTGATCACTATTGAACCCACCAGTCTGAATAGGTCCGTCTCCAGAGAATTTGATAGCTCTGTTTTTCACAGCTGAAAGGTTTACACCTACATTGTAAGAGAAATCAGATACTTTATCCTGCCAGTTCAGGCTTAATTCCCAACCGCTGGCTTTCATACTACCGATGTTCATCCATACAGTGCTGTTCCAATCGGGATAACCGATAGCGAAGATATTCTGTTTCTGATAGAGCATGTTGCTGGATTTCTTTTGGAAATATTCAAAAGTTACACCTAGGCGGGAGTTTAGGAATGACATGTCCACACCTACGTTCCAGTCTTCCACTGTTTCCCATTGCAGTTGATTGTTTCCTACGCCTGATATCATGGTACCGGGTACACGGACGGGAGTTGAACCAAATACATAGTCAGCTTGTCCCAGTAGGGTAAGAGTAGCATCGTTGTCGATGTTCTGGTTACCTACACGACCCCAACCACCACGTAGTTTCAGATTGCTGAATACCTTCTGGTCTTGCATAAAGCTTTCGCTGATGATGCGCCATGAAGCAGATACCGCGGGGAAGATAGCATATTTGTTTCCTTTGGGGAAGCGGGAAGAACCATCGGCACGGATAGATGCTGTCACATAGTAACGGTTGTCATAGTTATACATGATACGTCCCAAGTATGATATCAACGTGTTGTAGGTGGTAGTACCGTCACCTTTCTGATTCTGTGTACCGGCATTTACTTCCTGCATGATGTCCATATTGTTGGGCACATCGTCGCGTGAAGCCTTGGTCTGGAACCATGCAAAACGTTCTGCTGTGAAACCACCCATTATATTGAGGTTATGCTTTGAAGCAAAAGTGTCAGAATAAGTTGCAGTATTGGTCCAGTTCCAGTCGAGCCATTCTTGCATCTCACGGGATACATTACTCAATGTAGATTGTTCCAAAGCGTCGATATAGAATTCGGGTGTGAATCCATCCGAGCGACGGAAGTGGGCATTAGCTCCGAATTGTGTACGTAAGGTAAGCTTTTCAATCGGATTTACTTGTAAATAGGTGTTTACAATGGCACCCATTTCACGTGAATGTCCATTCTGGCGTGACAACGAACCGGCTGGGTTCCATTCCTGATTGTTGTAAGAACGCTGATAGTTGTTAAACTCATTGTCCACCCATTGATCTTGTGGTTTAAATACAGGAGTTGTCGGATCCATGGACATAGCAGCTGAGAAAAGGTTGGGAGTATCATCCCATGATTCTACGCGCGGTGCAATGTCAAAACCCATTTTTACGTATTTGTTGAAGGTATATTCCGTATTGAGACGTGCATTGATTTTATCCCAGTATCCGTAGTCGTATTGTGAATTATTACGGAAATAACCTAAGCTAAGATTATAAACCAATTTGTCATTACCACCGGAGATGTTGAGTGAGTAATTCTGTACTAAAGCAGTCTTATTGATTACCTCATCCCACCAGTCAGTACCATTCGGATTGGTAGTGGCACCGGTGTCATTCCAGATAGAGGTACCTCCATCATTTGTATAGCGGGTATTGAACACTTCTTTGTATTCGGCAGCATTGGCCATCTTGGGTTTAGCCAACGTTTGGAAACCTGCCGATGCACTGAAACTGATATTTGTTTTTCCGGCAATACCTTTCTTGGTAGTAATCAGGATCACACCGTTAGAGGCACGCGTACCGTAGATAGCAGCCGCAGAAGCATCCTTTAGAACTTCCATGGACTGGATATCATTACTGTTTAGGAAGTTGATGTTCGTACCTACCGGCATACCATCTACCACGTAGAGCGGATCGGTTCCGTTAACTGTAGTTACACCACGGATCAATACTTTAGGTTGTGTACCCGGACCACCACCGCTGGTTACCTGTACACCGTTGATCTTACCTTGCAAGGCGTCCATAGCATTACCGGTTACAGTTTCGGTGATTTCATCGCCTTTCACTGTAGCGATGGAACTGGTCAGGTCGCTCTTTTTCACGGCACCATATCCGATAACCACCACTTCGTCCAGTAGTTCGGCAGATTCCGACAACACAACGTTGATGGTGGTCTGTCCGTTTACTTTGATTTCTTGTGTCTGGTAACCGATGGTAGAATACACAAGTATAGCGTTTGCAGGAACATTCATCAGTGTATAATCACCATCGATGCCTGTGATGGTGCCTGTTCCACTGCCTTTCACTTGAATTGTAGCTCCGATTAAGGGTTCCTTATCGGTAGCTGAAGTCACTATACCTTTTACTGTTATCTGTTGTGCATAGCTGCATATTGACAGTAACAAAAGACATGCAATTAATAGTTGCTTTCTCATTTGTCAGACTATTATTAGGTTAATTTACTCGTACTAATTTCGCTCTACCCAGGTGGGAATCAAACCAGAATTGATAGGTGCCGGTTACAGTTACTTTGGGTTTAGACCATACATCTTGTGTTGTAGTGGGACCGGTGTAATTGGAATTTTTAAATGCACTTCCGGTGTAATAGCCGAATATTTCAGGCTCTTCTTCAGTATCGCTGCACCAGCGAACAAAGTTCCACCATTGGTCTGTGTGATAGTTGTGAATAATGAAGTTCATTGACTCTCCTGCTGTCAGTGACATAGGCTCATTGTAGAACAAGTGCGGGTTAGTGGCATCTTGTTTGAAAGAGACTACTCCGGTAGGATTGTCAGATGTCAGACCGAACGTAAAGTCCATCATCTCACCGCTGTTGTTGTTCCATTTATCCATGGTAGGTAAGCCGTATTTCATGCTTGCAGGCCATGGGTCTACAGCTTCTGCAAGTGAATAAGTTTCCATTTCATACGTCTTCAGCAAGATATTGATATTGATTTTATAGTATACATTAGCTTCTGTCAGTACAATTGGTTTAGCCAGTGCCGGATCATCGGTCAGCATGGCTTCATCTGTCGGATCAATACCATAACAAACAGGAGAAAAACTTGTCTTTTGCGGTAAGAAGAAGATTTCCGTATTAGCTTTCTGGCAATAATAGAGAGCTTGATATTGGAATTCGCCCACATGGTCTATGCGCATCGGTACGCCGAATACATCGCTGTTTAGTTCTGCTTCGGTAGCTACGTCTGCCAGATACATCTTTTCGAAATCCTGCACATCGGTTACAGATACGGTACATTCTATCATTGTGCTTTTTCCTGTCTTGTCGACAGCAGTAAGTGTCATCGGATAGTCCTTCTTTTCATTAGGCATTGTGATGTTGAATGAGTGCTCAAAAGCTTTTTCACCATCAGCATCTATTTTCAGGTTTTCATATCCTTCGATGCCTTCGATATTTACCAATAGATAATCCAATCCGCGGTCGTCAGTTATCGAGATATTCATGTTGAGTGTAGGGATTTCACCTTCTCTCAGCAATACGGTGACCATACCACCCTTTTCGGGTGCAATAACGAATACTGGATCTTCAAAGTCTCCGTCCAACGTTACAAGTACATCTCGTGAAACAGTACGTCCGCCTACATCGGTTACGGTAACTTTTACGGTGAACTGCTCACCGATTTCATCTGGTTGAATTTTGAAGTCGTAGCTCAATTCGTAAGTTTCGAGAGGTTTCTCATAAATCTCGATCAAATCGATTGTTTTGTTGAGGTTCAGGTCGGCACATTGCAGTTGAATGGTTGAAATACCATCAGCATCTTTAATCGTTCCTTCCAGTGTAAATGTGCGACCATTTGCAGTCTGAATGTGTTCAAGTGTCATTTCTATGGAAGGTGCCTGTCCGTCCACATCAGGATAGCCATCATCGTCGCTACATCCTGTAGTCCATAAAGTCAGTGATAAGAATGCCCAGAGTAGGGCGGCATTGAATAAATGCTTCTTCTTCATACATATTACTTTTAAAGTTAAACAATTAGATACATTCTTTACTAAAATATCACTTTTAGATAATGCAAATGTAAGCTATCTTAGTTTTCTTGAACTGTATAAATCTTGCAGTGAGGGGATGTAAATCTTGCAATGAACGATTTGTGTATCTGAAATAAAGAATTTATTTATACTTTTGGATTGCAATAGAAAATTGATGTCATGAAAAGCAGATTATTACTTTACTTACTGTTGTTACCTGCCCTTCTGACGGCACAACCTTATGCTGTCAGGCAATTGGGAATTGAGAAGGGATTATCCAATAACTATGTGGTTAGCATAGCCCAGGACAAAGAGGGCTTTTTATGGTTTGCGACTGAAGAGGGCTTGAATAAGTTCGATGGAACGCGCTTCATTACTTACTATAAGAATGAAACAAAGAACGGCTATGGCATTACGGGGAATGAACTGAACTGCCTGCTGGATGATCCGAAGGATTCCATCTTATGGATTGGCACACAGAGGGCGGGGTTGAATGCTTATAATTATGTAAAGGACACCTTTACATTCTACCGGCATAATGAGGCTGTGCCTGAAAGTATCATTACGGATGACGTAACCAATGTTATTGCCGCTGCTGATGGAAATCTGTGGGTGACAACTTATTGGAAAGGAATTGAATATTTCGATAAAGAAACCGGTCACTTTTCTCATTATAATACGGCAAATATACCGGGGCTTGTCAGTGATAACATCTGGACTGTTGCTGATGGAGGGAATGGTAAGTTATATGTAGGCCATGTCCATAATGGTTTTAGTATTCTTTCCATTAAAGATAAAAGAGCGAAGAACTTCGTGCATGATCCGAGTGATCGGCACAGCTTGCCGGGTAATGAAGTGAGATGCGTATATAAGGATCTGAATAATAATATCTGGGTAGGGACAAACAAAGGTCTGGCATTGTTTAATCCTGAATCAGAGAATTTCATCCAGTTTAATTCAGACGGGAATCTTTCGCACTATATCTACGACATTAAGCAGCTTGACGGGAATAAGTTGTGGATAGCTATGGAATTTGGCGGAATAGCCATAATGGATTTATCGCAGCGTTTGTTCCTGCTACCCGAACAGACTCAATTTCATTATATCAGGGAAGGAGATGACGGATACAGTCTCTCTAATTCAAGTACGAGGTGCATTTTTCAGGATTCATTCAAGAATATCTGGACGGGTGTATGGGGTGGTGGCATAAATTTCTTAAGCTATGAGCCACCTTTGTTTGGCGGTTATTACTATTCTCCCAATCAGAATTCAATGAGTCGCCTGAATAATAAAACAGCAAGCAGCGTTTGTGTGGATAGCCAAGGTAAATTGTGGATTGGAACAGATGGGGGAGGAATCAATGTCTTTGATCAAGGTAAACGGGTATCCGTTTATCAGGAAGAGATTGAAGATATGAGTGGAAACTCTGTGCTGGCCTCACTGCGCGACTCGGAAGATAATCTGTGGTTCGGCTTATTTATGGGTGGAGTGAATTATTACGATGCGAAGAGAAAGATATTCCACCGGAACTTCCTTAAAGAATTAGAACACGAGGATATCCGTTCGTTCTATGAAGACGACCGGCATATTCTGTGGATTGGTACCAGTCGTGGTATCTACAAAGTTAGTCTGGCTGATAAGAAGATCGTGGGACATTATGAGTTTGAGAACAATCTGGTGCGGTGCGTTATGAAGGACTCTCAGGGACGTCTGTGGATCGGTTCTTTTGGGAGTGGCCTGGGGATAGGAGATGATGAGTTGCAGGATATCAAGCTCTTTAATATGGAGAACCTGTTCCCTTCCAATACCATCAATGCAATTTATGAAGACAGCAGGAAGAATGTATGGGTCGGGACAGGAGAAGGTTTGGTGTGTTTCTCCTCGCCATCCGATTGGGGATATAAGGTTTACCGCCGTGAAGAAGGCTTAACCAATACACATATACGTGCTATAACGGAAGATGCGAATCATAATATCTGGGTGAGCACCAATAAGGGAATCAGTTGTCTGTTGCGGGATAAGGATGTTTTCTATAACTATGACCATTGGGATAATGTGCCGATGGGAAATTTTATGAGTGGCAGTGTAGCTAAGGATCAGAATGGAGAGATTTATTTCGGTTCCATCAATGGACTTTGCCACTTCAATCCGGATTTTGTTCTGACAAAGCGTGAGTCTCCTGCGGCTGTCATCACGGAAATGAAGATATTTGCTCCTTTGGGTAATATGGGAGACAATGAAGAAGTGGTCAGTATTGACGGTCAGTCGAAAGTAAGGCTGAAGTATATGCAGAATAGCTTTAATATTACTTTTAATATACGGAACTATGCATTGGTCAACCAGGTGGAGTATGCCTATATGCTGAAAGGACTGGAAGATGCATGGTATACGGTGACAGACCCCAATAGCGTAACCTTCCGTAATGTGCCTCCCGGTGATTATCATTTCATGGTAAAAACCCGTATCAAGAACCAGGAATGGTCGGATGAGGTTACAACTTTGGATATCCATATTGTTCCGCCTTTGTGGCTTACCTGGTGGGCGAAATGCAGCTATGTATTGTTGAGTGGAGCCATCCTGTTCTTCATTCTTTATGCTTACAAGAAGAAGCTTGATATGGAAGTTCTGTACGATCTGGAAAAAAAGAATCATGTGCAAGAGCAGGAACTGAATCAGGAGCGTCTGCGTTTTTATACCAACATCACGCATGAACTTCGTACACCGCTGACATTGATACTGGGCCCACTGGAAGATATGCAGAAGAGTAATTCGCTTTCTAATAAGGATGCCCAGAAGATATCAGTCATCCATCAAAGTGCCATACGATTATTGAATCTGATCAACCAGATACTGGAATTCAGAAAGACGGAAACACAGAATAAGAAGCTTTGTGTGGCTCATGACAATATTGCCAATCTGGTGTACGAAATAGGACTTAAATATAAAGAACTGAATCGTAAGCCGGATATTGAGTTTTGCATCGAACTGGAAAAAGAGGATATGCCTCTATACTTTGATAAAGAGATAGTGACTATTATCCTGGATAATCTGATCTCTAATGCTATTAAATATACCGAGAAGGGCTCTATCACCCTGGGATTGCACAATGTGGTACGGAATAATATCAGTTATACTGAAATAAAAGTAAGTGATACAGGTTTTGGCATTACTCCTGAGGCATTACCCCATATCTTTAATCGTTATTATCAGGAAGGAGGCGATCATCAGGCTTCGGGTACCGGCATCGGCCTGGCACTGGTGAAAAATCTGGTGACGTTGCATGAGGGGGAAATAAAGGTGGAGAGTACCTTAGGCACAGGTAGTACCTTCTATTTCAGTCTATTGACTGATAATACTTATCCTCATGTATTACATGCCGATTCACCGGAAAGAACCGTAGATGAAAAGGAAGAAAAAGAAGAGATTCCTGAGTCAGCTTCCGGTGGAAAGCGTATTATGTTGATAGTGGAAGATAATCAGGACATCTGCAATTATATTGCTGAATCCTTCTCTGATGATTTTGAAGTGAAAACAGCGGCAAATGGCGAACAGGGGATGGAGCAGGCATTAAATAGTATTCCTGATATCATTGTGAGTGATATCATGATGCCTGTGATGAATGGAATTATGATGTGTAAAATATTGAAAGAAGATGTGCGCACCAGTCACATTCCCATTATTCTGTTGACTGCTAAAGATTCGTTGCAGGATAAAGAAGAGGGATATCAGGTGGGAGCCGATTCTTATCTGACGAAACCTTTCAGTGCTACTCTCCTGCATAGTCGTATCAACAATTTGCTTGAATCCCGCAAGCGGCTGACAGAACGTTTTAATACCAGTACTCCACATCATAATATGGATGAGAAACGTGCTTTATTGGCAGAGTCTTTGAATAAACTGGATAATGAGTTTATCGAGAAGATAAATCAGCTGATAGAAGCCCGGTTGTCATCCGAGAAGATTGACATAGGTTATCTGGCTGATAATATGTGTATGAGTAAGTCTACGCTATATCGCAAGATGAAAGCTTTGACAGGCTTGTCTACCAATGAATATGTTCGTAAGATAAAAATGCAGCATGCTGAACGGTTGCTTCTGGAAGGCAGGTATAATATCTCCGAAGTTGCTTTCAGGGTAGGCATAAACAGCGTGGTTTATTTCCGGCAATGCTTTAAGGAAGAGTTTGGGGTATTGCCCTCAGAGTATTTGAAACAATAGTGCTTTGTCGCACCTCTATTTGTTCTATTTTGTTTCTTCCTATTGAAACAAAAGTGCCTTGCCTATGGAACAAAAGTTTCTCAGGCAAGAAACAAAAGTTTCTCAGGTAAGAAACAAAAGTCTCACAGGTAAGAAATGATGGCTGATCAATAATGCTTGTAGTTATCATTAAATATTCGTGCTTAATTATCTGATACTATCTGTCATCCTGAGCTTATCGAAGGATCTCATTCTCTTCATCATTTCAAGAGAGGAGATACTTCGACTACGCTTAGCATGACAGATACTCCCAAAGCATAAACGAATTATGCTCACTTGCTTATCATTTTATTGAAGAAATTTATTTCTCTTCGAATGTATTGAAAGAGTGCGGTTGAAGTTCAATGTTCAGGTAACGGTCCCGCAACTTCACGGTTACTTTTTTAGCCTCATCATTAAAGTTTCCGACTATCACTACCTTTTTCTTTTCTGGAGTTTCCACTACCAAGACCGGTGTTCTTCCTTCTGTTGAAGGCTTGTAGGCTATAACGCGTGAACCGGGTGTTACGAACTGGCTATAATGTCTTACAGCATAATACTCCGGTGTAAGAGTTGCCGTACGGGTTTTTGAATCAACATGTATCAAAGCATTTTGTTTCCAACCCCAGGGACTTTCACCGTTATCGCAGAGGGTATTGTTCCAGAAGGTGTACTCTTCGCAGCCATTACCCAGATAGTGATTAATCAGATGGAAGGTGTGTTCGCCCGCTCTCCAGTCGAAGGTGCCCCCACCGCATTCGCTTTCTGTCTGCATATACTTGTACTGGGGGTATTTGGCACGTATTTTAGGTAGTATCTGTCCTCCTTCCCACTGAAAGCCAACTCCCTGAACGCTTTGCGGCATGCGTGGATCGGAAAGTATTTTATCAACATAATCATAGCGGTTGGTATTGAAAGTACCAAGGTAGAGAGCTACTTCCGGATGATGTTTCTTTAATGTGGGCGCCAGATACTCTACGTTGAAACGTACGGTACCCTCAGCTGTCCAGGCACAACCGGGATACGGGGTATAACTGTATGCTTCATTCTGATACATGATCATATCGATGGGAATTCCTTGTTCTTTATAAGCATCAATGAACTTACAGAAGAAGTTGGCATAAGTTTGCAGATAGCGTGGGTCCTGAATCATGTAGTCATTCACTGCGAGTTGTCGGGGGAAGACGTTATCGCGTGTCTCCGTATTATCCTCATAGAGTACTACATCAGACAGAGGCGACATCTTATTAGTCCTGTCACTGCGAACCGGATAGTCATTGTTAATTTTCATCCAGCTGGGAGGTGACCAGGGAGACATCCAGAAAGTCATATCCGGATTATACTTTTGCGCTGCACGGACAAAGGGGATAATAGCCAATTTATCACGGTTGATATTGAAATACTTCAGTTGGAAGTCGCCTGATACTTCGTCGCAGCTATACCAGTCACGGGCATAGTCATTGGCATTCATCGAAATACGGCCTCTGTTGAAACGAAGTTCTCCTTCAGGGGAAAACATTTTCTTCAACAGGTCGTCCTGTTCATCACGGGTGAGCATGTTCAAGGCATCCCAGTACAGTTCGTTGAAGGTGGTTCCCCATGCTTTGAATGTGGTGCCTTCTTCCGTTCCGCTGATATCTAAAAGCGGGGTTTGGCCGGCGCTCGATTGTAATTTCACTTTTGATTGTTTCCAAGTGTTGCCTTCTGTACTGCTGACCCAGTTGAAATTCTGGGCATAGGTATTAACAGCCAAAGCGGTGAGACAACACAAGAACACTCTTTTGATGTTTTTTTCTCTCATGATAATAGTTCATTTATGTAATTAATAATTCACCACGGATTACACTGATACTCACAGATTGTTTATATTGAAGAAGCAAGTATCTGTTTTTATCTGTATAATCTGTGGTGGTTTTTAATATATCCTTTCCGGTTACGATTATTCTTCGCTTGCTGTTGCCGATATTAAATAGGCTTCCACTTCATTCCCATTCACCCTGCATGTAAAACTGAATGTTTTGTTTTGAGGATCGTAGCTTCCGCTTCCCTCTGTAACATTCAGGTTCTTCCATCCGGCAAGGCTGAGTGTGTTATCTTCGTTCACTGTAATGGTGAGTCCGGTATCTTTCGCTCTTGCCAGTTCCTCAGTGCCTGTATAATAAATACGAATTGTATTCTTGTTTACAGCAACAGCATTACGAATCAAACTAAAGGAAGCTCCGTTGTTGGTACCGATGTAATTGTAGTATCCCGAGTAGTTGTTGTAGGTCTTTATAGCGAACAGAACCACTGTTTCAGCTTGTGCAACAGGGTACTCTTTGCAAGATTCCATTTTCAGCGGAAGGGCGTATAAGGAATCACAATGTAATCCTTCCGGGTGGATGGTAACAGGTATGCGGGCATAAGATTCTCCGGCACGGATCACTGCATTCATTGAAGATATGTTGTAATTGGCCGCAGGAAGTGCCTGATATTGGATTTCCGTACTCGATTTATATTTTTGATTGTAAGAAGTGATGCCTGAGGGATCTTCAATCAATGTACAGTGAATGTCCCCATCCGGATTCAATGAGCCGCTGGTGCCTACCGATACGAAAGTTTCTGCACTTTCGTCCGCATAGTTGACGTTGCGGGTCACTAATGCTCCTTCTTCTCCGATACCTACGAGATAGGCTTGTTTTATATACTGTTCCTCTTCCCAAACATTGGTGTTCTCACATCCGGTGAGTACAAAGAGCGAACCTATTGCTAATGAAAATAAAATATGCTTTTTCATAATTGTCTTAATATTAAAGTTAATTACCAGCCTGGATTCTGAACCAGTTTTGCATTATGATCCAACGTTGTCTGTGGGATGGGGAAGAAGTACATCTTCTGTGTAAATACACGCTTCTGTATTCTCTCTGAATCCCATATTGTACGGGTGTAGAATCCGGTACGGTTATTTACTCTGGCTTTGGTGTTCCAGCCGATAATCTTTGTATTATAAGCTGCGTCCGCATCGCCCCAACGGCGTAAATCATGGTAGCGAAGCCCTTCGAGGGCAAACTCCACTTTACGTTCCTGCTTAATAGCTTCACGCATATCGTCTCTACTGTTCAGTTCGGCATCGGTAATGCCCGGCATACCGGCACGATAACGTATCATATTGAAATACTTCTTTATTTCTTCTGTATTACGGGTCACGGTGATACCTGTGGCTTCATCCGTATAACTTCCTTCCAATTCATTTAATGCCTCTACATAATTGAGGAGGATTTCCGCATAGCGGAATACGGCAAATGTTTTGGCACGGCAGGAACCTTTCATGTTATCTTCCTGATTGATGTATTTACGGAGAGTATAGCCTGTACGGTTGTAATTGTCCGGGTATTCGGGAAGCGGGCCTGCATTACCATCAGAGTAATAAGTCACTTCTACATTGGTCACCGGGTCATTGCCTACATAAGAAGTTCCAGGCCAGATACAATGATTATATCCTATGGTTGCGTAAAAGCGAGGTTCACGGTAAGCATCTACTTTGGCTACATTGCCATTCACGGTATAGCCGTCAGATACCCTGTAAGCAATATCTATCGGATCACCTGCATGAGAGGCATCAGGGTAAGGATAGTTTGCGCTGGAATGGTGGATGTCATATCCATCTATCATTTTATAGGAATCAATCAAATCCATACAGAGGTTTATACCGTTGGCACCTCCCAGAGCGGTAGGGGTCGCCAGCCATTGAGGAGAGTTCTCTTTCACTATGGCATTGCAATAATAAATATATTCCGGAACTAACTCTGCATTCACAGAACCATCGAACAGGCTCTTGTAAGATGCGTAAGGATCGATATTACCGGCCCCGTCAGGGAAACCGGCCTGTGAAATATTGGACGGGAGTTCCTGTGTTCTTTCTGTACGGGCAGTTGTAAAGAGTGCGTATTTTCCCATATCAATGATTCGTTTGGCAGCTACAGCGGCTACACCCCATTTAGAGTTATCATTGTTTTGAGAAATGAAATTCCGCCCATCGGCTGTTTTCCAGTCCGCATAGCGGGTATTTCCGTTGTACCATGGACTTGCCGCATAAAGGCGTAAGCGAGACATTACCGCTAATGCTGCACCTTTGCTTGCAATATACTGGAATTGTTGTGTACGGGAATCCGGGAGGAATTCCGCAGCCTTTTCCATATCACTACAGATGTAGTCTATGCACTCATCGTATGTGCTTCGTTCGATAGAGGCTTCGTCGGATGGGGTATCGGCATCGAAAGGCTTGTCGGGAACGATAGGCACCGGTCCGTATTGGCGCAGCAAACTGAAATAGAAATATCCGCGCAAGAAGTAAGTGCGTCCTGTATAGTCACGGCGTTCCATATCTGACAAATCTTTACATTCGCTGATGCGGGTCAACACGATGTTGGCTTTGCGGATACCTTTATAAAAGCTTCCCCAGTTATTATAGTTCGCGCTTTGGGGAGTTTCATCTCCCAGCAACAGAGCCATTGCGGCATGTCTGTAAGGGTCTTTCTCATTTTTCCCATAATCGTCCGCCCACGATGCGAAGCATTCGTCGGAACCCATGCCGAACGGGAAATAAGAGGAGGTGAACAGTTTACTTTCATCCGGTAGTATGGTGGCAATGCCATTAATGTATTCATTGACGCGAACTTTACTTTGAAAGATTGAATCAATATTTGTCTGGTCGTAGAAGTAAGAATCCACATCCAGATAAGACTCGCATGAGGTTAATCCGAGACTCATCCCTGCCCAGATGGATATGCCGCAAAGAAGAGCTTTAAATGTATATTTGGTATTCATAATCATATCGTTTTTTAGGTTTAGAACTGAAGATTTGCCTGTATGGTAAATACACGTTGCAGCGGGTATACCGCGCCGTTGTCGGATGCTTGTGCCGGATCCCATAGTTTGATTTTGTCCCAGCAGTGAAGATTATCACCGATCAAGCTGATCTGGCAACCTTGCAAGCCGATCTTTTTGAAGCATGGCAGAGTGATGTCATACATAATCTGTACATTCTTCAAGCGTACATAAGATCCGTCTGCAATCCAGAATGTGGATGCCTGACTATTGTTTTTGTTTTCTCCGTAGGTGAGACGCGGAAAACGGGCATTCGGATTCTCCGTGTCTTTGGTTCCGGAATAAGAAGCCGGTGTCCAGCGATTGCTGGCATCCGCTACAATGCTGAGTACGTTTCCTGTTTGTCCACCGTTGAAAGGGTGAAAACCACTGCCTCCATACAGAAAGTTCACTTGGCCTACTCCTTCAAGCAGGGCACTTACAGTCAGTCTTTTCCAATGGAATTCCAGACCGAAACCGTATTGCAGACGTGGAACATTGGAGTAGCAGATAGGTACTTCATCGTAACTGTCAATTTTACCATCGCCATTGATATCTTTGTATTTGATATCACCCGGCATTACACTGGTTACGAAGGTTTGTTTGGGGCTTGAATCAATATCTGCCTGGTCTTTGAATAGTCCTAAGGCAACTAATCCGCGTTGAGTTCCCCAAGGTGTTCCTTTCCATGCTTGGTAGGGATATTTAATTCCGCTTTGTTCGTATTCAAGCAGTTTATTGTTAGAGTAAGTGAAGTTGGCGCGTCCTGTCAGGCTCATATCATTTTTGAACCGGTAAGTGTATGAGATGTTACCATCCGCTCCCCAACTTTTCATTTCGCCTACGTTTGCCCAAGGCAGCGTAGCCAATCCCATTTCATCGGGAATACTTGCACGTTGCTGGAAAATTCCCGTACGGCGTTCACTGAAAAAGTCGACTGTAAACTCCACACTACTATTAAATAGTTGTCCGTCAATACCTATATCGAACTTCTTTGCTTTTTCCCAGCGTAAGTTTTGGGACGCCTCCTGGCTTTCTGCTATATTCTTGCCACTTCCCCAGATACCGGCTCCACTACCTTCGGTCATGGTAGAAAGGAACGGAAAACGTGTGTCGTTACCAAGTCGGTCGTTACCTACGATACCATACGAAGCTCTGATCTTGAAGAAATTGATAAAAGACAAGTTCTTCTGCACCCATTCATATTGTGTAGGTACCCAACCTGCTGAGATGGCTGGAAATACGCCGAACTTCTGTCCTTTCTCAAATGCTTCTGAACCGGTATAGCCGATGTTACCTTCCAGGAAATAGGTATCCTTGTAAGAGTAGGTTGCACGCCCAGCCAAACCTGTATACCGTTTTGGGATAGATGCGATAAGTGTTTGCGCTTCACCGGTTATGAAGTCTTCCATATAAAAATCGGCTAATCCGGTTACGCGATGATCATTATTGAACAGGCGGTTATAGTTAACACGGGCGTCAAAATAGATTTTCCGTGTAGACAGATTGGTAGACTCGTATTTATCATCTGTTTTGGCTACTTTTTCTATCAGATTTAAGGAGCCGTCTTTGTTTCTTCCTTGTGCATAGTAGAGCGCCGGAGTTTTTGTTTGAGACTGTGTTAAGGCTGAGTAATTATTGATTGACATGGTGGCTTCTGCCTTCAGACCTTTTATCCATTGGTCAAAATCTTGTTCAAGGCGTAGGCGGATACTACTTGTCGTTTCATTTTTCTTCTTATAACCTGTATAGTTTAGTAAAATATATGGGTTCTGTTGGTCAGCACTGGCACCGTAGGCTGGAAGCGAACCATCCGAATAAAGTACCGGAACGGTCACAGGGGTCAGGTTGGCTTGTGTTTGCCACAAGGCTTTCGTATCATTGGCATATCCGGGGAAAGAATTGGTTACAATCTCTGTTGATAAGCCCAGCTCAATAATAGTACTTTTGGTTAGGTTAGCATCGATATTTGCGCGAAAATTGTATTTATTATAACCTACACTGTTATCATAGTTTTTAATTCCTTTATCTTGCTTATAGATGGCATCCTTATGTTGAAGACCCACACTCATGTAGTAACGTGCATTCGTTCCACCACCATTAATACTAATGTGATGCTGATTGTTCCATACATAATCTTTCAGCATAACATCACGCCAGTTTACATTGGGATATAAATCCGGGTCCAGTCCTGTTTCTATCAGGTTTAACTCGGCATTACTGTATACGGGACGTCCACCTCGTACGACGGAGGCTTCGTTGGCTAGTTGTGCGTACGTATATCCGTCCACATATTCGGGATTGCGTGCAGAATAGGAAAGCCCGACATTACTTTTCACACTGATATTCAGTTTACCCGATTTACCGCGCTTTGTTGTAACGAGTACCACACCGTTGGCACCGCGTACACCATATACAGCTGTAGAGGAAGCATCTTTCAGGATGGTGAAGCTTTCAATATCGGCAGGATCAAGTATATTCAGGTCGCCTTCCACACCGTCAATCAACACTAAAGCGGATGCACCTGCACCGAAAGTACTGATACCACGAATCCAGAATTCAGAAAAGTCATTGCCAGGCTCGCCGCTTCGGGTTACGGCAATGATGCCCGGTACACGACCTCCCAGCATGTTTGTTACCGAGGATGAAGGAACCTGTAAATCGGATGCCTTTACGTTAGTTACCGCACCTACTACCGAGATTTTACGTTGAGTACCGCGACCTACAATCACTACCTCATCGGTTTCATTTACAATTTCTTTCAGTGCAATCTTTTGCTTGGTTTTATTTCCGTTTACCACCAGTTCCTGGGGTGCATAACCTATGTAGGTAAACACCAATACTGTATTGGCGGGAACATTGTCCATGCGGAAATTACCATCAACATCCGTGATAACTCCTTTGGAAGGATTGTTTTTATATTGAATCGTAACACCAGGTAATTCTTCACCTTGCTCCGTCATCACAATACCGGATACGGTGAAACCATTCTGTGCGGCAAGTGGAAACACACTTGCAAGCAATAGGAATGAAAGTATAAGGAAAAATCTATTTTTCATATATTAGTTTATTTATTGATTTACGGGAAGGAGTTTATTCTATAGCGAGTTTACGCACATTCAATCCTGCACCTCCGGCTATATAGAAGTTTTCTTCAGAATCCATAGCTATATCTTTGGGATATAGGAATGTACATTCCAGTGGAAGTCCGTCTGTTTCAGTCTCGCCCGACATGGTGCCGCCGGCAGCAATTGTTACGTAGCCATCCGGGTAGGATATCTTTCGGATGGATTGTCCGCCTGCGTTTACTACATATATGTTGCCCTCATTGTCAACAGTTACTCCATTTGGCCAGGCAAACTGTATGTCTTCCCGATAACCTTCCGTATTGGTTTGATTAGGCCAGCCGTTTCCGGCATATCTTTCGTCCGACCATGTGCCGTCAGCGTTCTGTTTAATCCGGTATACAGCATGTGTCCTGTCTTCTGCAAAATAGAAGCAATCTTCTACACGGCTATAAGCCAGATAGCTACAATGGTCGGAAACCCAAGCTTCAAAGTCCCAGCGGTGTTCAAGGAGTTTTTCTACTTTGTACTGTCCGCTATCATCTTTTTCTGTCAGATTGATACGTACGAAGATCCCCAGGTGATTTCTTGTATAGAGGTATTTTTCTTCATCGTCAATAATGCAGGACCAGGTTTCACCATTGTTGGCGGATAATTCGGTGATACCTTCGCGCAATAGCTCCGGCTGCCAGCTATTTTCACGGCGCAGGATATATACTTTAGCTGATTTGACATCAATAAAGTACATTTTATCACGGGTTTTATTGATTGCAGGTTTACCTGCTTTGAATCCGCTTATCAGGGTTGTAACCAAGTTCTCGCTTTCTGAAATCAGGCGTACCCGTTGTTTGTCCGACTCTACTGCTACAATGTTATCTCCTGCCACTATACCGACAGCAAATACATTATTGAATAGTGCATCGTAGATGTTTCCATCGGTATCTCCTCTTTTATTGTAGGTTCCGCAAACTGTAGAAACTTTCTGTACCTGCGTGTAGGCAAATGTCTTGTCGATGGTAAGCTCTTTATCGTCTACAACGACTTTAACAGAATTATTACCGCCCGGTTGTTTAGGTACGGTACAGTAAATAGAAGTTCCGTCGCTTGATATGATGTTAGCCTCTTTGGTATCGGCAAAGATCACTTTCATCTTGGATAGGTCTGTACCGAAGTTTCCCTGAACAATGATTTTGTCACCTATTCCTCCTTTTTCCGGGATAAAGCCGGTCAGTGCCTGAGGCTTTGAGGGATCATACTTGTTGGTGATGGCGGGATGTTTCACGATGTCTTCATTGCTACAACTGCTGATGAAGAACAGGGCCAGCAACAGCCAGCTTTTTCTTTGGATTGATTTAAGAAATTTGTCTTTCATATATATTATTATTAAAAGGATTGGTCACTGAAACTCTTTATCCTTGTTGTTGATTTACGGTCTTTAAGGCCGATGCAAATAAATATAGAAAAGAACAGGGAGGAGTACTCAAATGAGGCAGAAAGGGGTACAGAGCGGGGAATGCGTTATTTGTATACCTTAACTGCGTCAAAAATACACTTGTTGCTGGAGAGGGATTTTGTTGTAGTATAGGGGAAAGCAAATAATAAAGTAGCAATTGGTTGGAGGAATTCAAAACGGAAAATGAAAGGAATAAAATGATGAGCAATAAACTCCGCCAACGGGTAAGTCGTTTATTTATCTTCTTCCTTTTTCTGATATTCGGTAGGCGTTACGTCAAATTCCTTTTTAAAACACTTCGTGAAATACTTTGGATTGCTGAAACCAACCGCATAGGCAACCTCGGAGACATTAATGAAAGGCTTTTTCAGGAGTGTACATGCATGTTTAAGCCGGATGTTGCGAATAAACTCTACTGGGGAGAGACCGATCATTGCTTTCATTTTTCTATTTAGAGTGGACTTGGAAACGTTGAGTTCCGAGGCAAAAGTATCTATATCAAATTCGGTTTCAATCAGATGTTGCTCTATACATTCGATGGCTTTTTCCAGGAACTGCTCGTCAGTACTCTGATATTCCAGTGCTACAACATTGATTTCCGTATCGACTCTGAACTTCTCTTGTCGCTTCTGGTTGGATTTCATCAGATTGTCAATGCGTGCATTAAGCATTTTCATATCGAATGGTTTCGTCAGGTATCCGTTTGCTCCTGCATTGAAACATCTCACTTGGTCTTCCACTGAACTTTTTGCCGTAAGCATCAATACCGGTATATGGCTGGTATTGATGTCCTGTTTCATTGTTGCACAGAGCTCGATTCCATCCATTTCGGGCATCATATAGTCGCTGACCATCAGGTCTACGTCTTCGCTTCTTACAATTTCCAATGCTTTTTTTCCATTCGTAGCAGTGAGTATATTGTAGTGTGTTGCCAACTTTCTTTTCATCAATAGCAGGAACTCTTCATTGTCATCTACCAATAATATCGTATCTTCTTTCTCTTCTGTATCTTCTGTTGCTTCATTCGGTACTGTTGACGGTATTTCACTGGTTTCGATAATGTCCTTTATTTCCGGATAATAATTTCGGTCGATAGGGATTAGAACAGTGAATCTGGAACCTTCTCCGATGCTGCTTTCTACCTGGATGTCTCCTTTATGCAAGGTCACCAGTTTCTTGGTTAATGAAAGCCCTACACCGTTTGATTGAGGTGCATAAGCTGTTTTGTTCACATAGAATGGAGTGAATATCTTGGATATTTCTTTCTGATCTATGCCGATTCCTTCATCCTGCACCTCTATCCGGAGGAATCGGGAATTATCCTTTTGCAGAGTCGATACATTCAGCTCTACTTTTTTATCGGCAGGTGTATATTTGGCCGCATTCGAGAGTATATTGTACAGAACCTTGTCTATTTTGTCAAAGTCCATATATCCCCAAATGTCTTTTTCTTCCAGATGAAGACTGAAATGAAGGTTTTTCTTTTCAATGATCGGTCGTATGCCTGTATGGTAGATTTCACGGATGAAGCTGCTGATATTGCCATAGGTAGGGGTGAGTACAAACGAGTCGTTTTCTACTTTCCGAAAATCTAGTACTTGCTGGATTAAGCGTTTTAAGCGGAGCACATTACTTTTCAATATATGTACATCTTCCTGTGGAGATACCTTTGTTTCTTCCAAATCATCTGCTACGCAGCTGATGGTAGTGAGCGGGGTGAGCAGTTCATGGCTTATATGGGTGAAATATTCCAGTTTAGTCTTGGTCAGTTCTTTCTGGAATCTAACCTGGTCGGACCGTCTTACCCTGTACAGGTAATAGAACATGATGGAATAAAGGATCAGAATGATGAGAGTTATATAGGTACCGTATGCCCACCATGTTTCGTACCAAGCCGGCTTTTTATAGATACGTAGTTCTGTGACGTCGTCTTTCCAGTAGCCGTATTCATCTGTAGAGCGTACCTTGAAAGTATGATATCCTTTAGGAATTTTATTGTAGAAAGCCGACCGATTACCGGTTTCGGTGTATACCCACTCTTTGTCCACACCATCCATCTTGTAGGCGTATCTTATTCTCGATGTTGCTGTAAATTGAAGAGCGGAGAAGAAGATTTCAAGATTGTTATCTTCGGACTCCAACCAGATGCTTCGGGTTGATAAATCATTCGACTGGCGCTGGGGACTGAAGAAGAAAGAATGATTGGATACTTTGATATCTGTTATGATGACCGGATTGGAATTGATCTTCTTAGATGGGAATTTTGAGGAAGCCATCGATACAAAACCACCATGCCCACCGGCATAAAGCTTGCCGTTGAACAAGTCTATGACGTCCTTCTTGAACGAGTTTATCTGAACGGATTCGTCTGAATTTGAATAATGAATGTATCTATCTGACTGGATATCATAGGCAGTCAATTGTCGGTTTGTTAGTATCCAAAGGGTATTCCTGTCATGTTTCATCCCTAAAATAGACTGTCCGGTCATTCCGCATGAGTTGCTGAAGTCCTTCATTATCTCTGAGTTGAGATCCATTTGCAGGATGGAACCTTGAGTAGTGGCAATCCATAAATGATTTTCCTGGATCACTATCTTGTCAATATTGTTACTGGGTAAGGATGAATTCTGGGTTGAGTATTGTTTAATCTGTTTCAGTTTATCCCCTAAAGAAACCTTATGTAAACCGGAATCTTCGGTTGCCAACCAGATGTTACCGTGTCCGTCTTCTGCAATAGATGTAATGTTGGGCAGAGAGAATTCGGGGATGATAAAGTCTTTGCTGTCCGGTTTTAGATAGAGCTGTCCGGTGGTAGCTACCCATAAATTCCCCTTACTGTCTTCATACATGGATGTAATGTTGCCAGTAGTCCCTTTTGGTGTATATAAGTCCTTTGCCAGTAAGTACTCAATTTCTCTTTTACTGTTTAGTTTTGCCTTGTAGAGGGTGGGTTGGTCTCTGCATCCCAGCCAGAATTCTCCCGGCTGTTTCGAACGGAGGATATATCCTATATTATGCACTCCGGAATTTGTATTCGAGTAGTCATAGAATTTATCTTGTTCTATGTCATACCAGCAGAGTCCCCAACGTTCCTGATTGAACCAGAGCCCGTTGTTGGGGTCAATACCCAGAGTGGTTATATTCGTGTCGAAACCTACATGTCTTTTCAGTTTGGGCAAGAAGTTATTAGCTATGGCAGGATTTCCCATTAGCAAGTGATACCCGCTGTCATAGGCCCCGGCCCAAAGGTTGCCTTCCCTGTCTTTGATGATCTGGCTGAACATTTTGTTATAATCGAACATATACGAGCTGAGGTCCACTTTTTCCAGATGTCCGTCCGCCACTTTGAAAGCATAAAGTTCGTGGTAGCCGAATATCCATATATAGCCGTAAACATCATCTTGTACTACACTGAAGAAGGCGGTTTCAGGCTGGTGCAGTTTTTCATTGAAGATTTCTTGATGCGTGTACATTTTATCCTCTGTTGCATCCGGATGAAAACGGTAGATACCGTCTCCCCAAGTCAATATCCAATATTGGTCATCTTTGTCCTGAAATATTTTAAACGGATTATTATTCGCTCCGAGTGTAGGGAAACTCATAAATGTATCTGTATTCTTGAGATACTTATATAAACCTCCTCCCCATGTGCATACCCATATATTGCCGAAATGATCTTCATATATTGAGTTTATACCATTATTGGGAACCGCCGGGATCAAATTTCCGTAGCGCTTCTTCAATGAATAGTCTGAATTATAGTGAGAAACCTGATTACGGGTACATATCCATAGTTCTTTCCGGCTATCTACCAACATGAAGTTTATCCATGTATTCTGGATTTCTGTATCTGGGAATGGCCGTATCTGATAGTTGCTTTTATCCACCAAATTAACCCCCTGTCTTGTTCCTACCAGCAGGCAATTATCATCTTCAGCAAAACACCAGATGAAGTCATCGGTTAATAAATGAGGCTGGTTAAAGTCTGATTTGAAAGTCTGGAGTTGGTATCCGTCATATCGTCCTAAGCCGTTTTTAGTTCCTAACCAGATGAACCCATTCTGATCCTGATGTAAGTCTATTACTTCATTGGAAGGCAGCTGCTCCAGAAAAGGCATTTGTTTGGCTATTATTTGCTGTGCATATGAGGAAATGCTCATTAATAGGAAGATGACAATGAGAAAGGGGGATACATATATCTGAATTTCTGTACGATGAATTCTGTTTTCCATAATGTTACAAGGTATTTTCTTTGGTGGCGATTGCAAAAATAGGGTATTATTGGCAATACTTCAATCAAAATGGCATTTTTGTGAACCTCCCTGTAAAGTATGGG
>NZ_EQ973490.1:954606-991469 GCF_000158035.1 Bacteroides cellulosilyticus DSM 14838 | reverse complement strand
CATAAAAAAAGGAGTACCGCTGTACTCCAACCTTTGTTAACCTTAAATCTAATACTATGAAAAACACAGTGCAAAGATACGTACTTCTGGGATATCTGCAAATAAAACAAATAAAAAAGAGTGTTTTATAACATGTTTTAGTAAAAGTGTTGTTTTTGTTAAGGCTTACTAAGGATTTGAGTCCCCCCAGTACTTGTTTTCTAAAAAAGAATTATCTTTGCATGGCTGCGAAAATAGCTGCACTTTTGCATATTAATAAATTTATAAAGAACAACTACTGTGAGCGAAGAAGATATTGTCCTTACCCCGATGATGAAACAGTTCTTGGACCTGAAAGCCAAGCATCCTGATGCCGTTATGCTGTTTCGTTGCGGCGACTTCTATGAAACTTATTCTACTGATGCTGTTGTTGCAGCCGAAATCCTGGGAATTACCCTGACTAAGCGTGCCAATGGTAAAGGAAAGACTGTTGAAATGGCGGGATTCCCTCATCATGCACTGGATACGTATCTGCCTAAACTGGTACGTGCCGGGAAGCGTGTAGCCATCTGTGACCAGTTGGAAGACCCGAAAATGACCAAGAAACTGGTGAAACGGGGTATTACGGAACTGGTAACTCCCGGTGTTTCCATCAATGATAATATACTGAATTACCGGGAGAATAACTTCCTGGCTGCCGTACATTTTGGTAAGGGAACGTGCGGTGTGGCATTTCTCGATATATCTACGGGTGAGTTTCTTACAGCAGAAGGGCCTTTCGACTATGTAGACAAGCTATTGAATAACTTCGCGCCCAAAGAAGTACTTTTTGAACGTGGTAAGCGGGGGATGTTCGAGGGAAATTTCGGAAGTAAGTTCTTTACTTTCGAACTGGACGACTGGGTATTTACAGAGACCACCGCCCGGGAGAAACTTCTGAAGCATTTTGAAACGAAGAATCTGAAAGGTTTTGGTGTAGAGCATCTCAAGAATGGTATCATCGCTTCGGGAGCCATCCTGCAATATCTCATCATGACGCAGCATACCCAAATCGGGCATATCACTTCTTTGGCACGTATTGAAGAAGATAAATACGTCCGTCTGGATAAATTCACGGTCCGTAGCCTTGAGCTGATAGGCAGCATGAATGATGGAGGCAGCAGCTTGCTGAACGTGATTGATAAGACTATCAGTCCGATGGGTGCCCGTTTGCTGAAGCGCTGGTTGGTGTTTCCGTTGAAAGATGTACTGCCTATCAATGAACGCTTGAATGTAGTGGAATATTTTTTCCGTCAGCCGGATTTCAAAGAACTGATCGAAGAACAGTTGCATTTGATAGGTGATCTGGAACGTATCATCTCTAAAGTGGCTGTAGGACGTGTTTCTCCTCGTGAAGTAGTTGCATTAAAGGTAGCTTTGCAGGCTATTGAGCCTATTAAGGAAGCTTGTCTGGAGGCGGATAATGCTAGTCTGAACCGTATCGGTGAACAACTGAATATCTGTAAGTCCATTCGTGACCGCATTGAAAAAGAGATTAATAATGATCCTCCGTTGCTGATAAACAAAGGTGGTGTTATGAAGTCAGGCGTCAATGCCGAATTGGATGAATTACGCCAGATAGCTTATTCCGGTAAAGATTATCTGCTACAGATACAGCAACGGGAAAGTGAACTGACTGAAATTCCCAGTCTGAAAATCGGTTACAACAATGTATTCGGTTACTATATTGAAGTGCGCAATACACATAAGGATAAAGTACCACAGGAGTGGATACGTAAACAGACCTTGGCCAATGCCGAACGTTACATTACACAAGAGCTGAAAGAGTACGAAGAGAAAATTCTCGGCGCCGAAGATAAGATATTGATACTGGAAACCCAGCTCTACATGGAATTGGTGCAGGCTCTAAGTGAGTTTATTCCTGCCATTCAGGTGAATGCAAACCAGATCGCGCGTCTGGACTGTTTGCTGTCTTTTGCCAATGTGGCACGTGAGAATAACTATATACGTCCTGTCATCGAAGATAACGATGTTCTGGATATCCGCCAGGGACGACATCCGGTTATCGAGAAGCAACTTCCCATAGGAGAGAAGTACATTGCCAATGATGTGGTGCTGGATAGTAGCTCGCAACAGATCATCATCATTACCGGTCCGAACATGGCGGGTAAGTCTGCATTGCTGAGACAGACGGCGTTGATAACGCTACTGGCGCAGATTGGCAGCTTCGTACCTGCCGAGAGTGCACATATCGGTTTGGTAGATAAGATATTTACCCGTGTAGGTGCCAGTGATAATATCTCTGTCGGAGAGTCTACTTTCATGGTGGAAATGAACGAGGCGGCTGATATTTTGAATAACCTTTCTTCGCGCAGTCTGGTGCTTTTTGACGAGTTGGGACGAGGTACGTCTACGTACGACGGTATTTCTATTGCCTGGGCAATTGTAGAGCATATCCATGAACACCCTAAAGCAAAGGCACGTACGTTGTTTGCTACGCACTATCACGAGTTGAACGAGATGGAGAAAAGCTTCAAGCGTATCAAGAACTACAATGTTTCCGTTAAGGAGGTGGATAATAAGGTCATTTTCCTGCGTAAACTGGAACGTGGCGGTAGTGAACACTCCTTTGGTATCCATGTGGCAAAGATGGCAGGTATGCCGAAAAGTATCGTAAAACGTGCGAATGACATTCTGAAACAGCTTGAGGCGGACAATCGTCAGCAAGGTATTGCAAGTAAGCCGATGGCGGAAGTAGGAGAGACGCGTGGCGGCATGCAACTTAGCTTTTTCCAGTTAGAAGATCCTGTGCTCTGCCAGATACGTGACGAGATTTTGAATCTGGATGTGAATAATCTGACTCCGCTGGAGGCATTGAATAAATTGAATGATATTAAGAGGATTGTAAAAGGGAAGTAAAGCTTCCCTTTTTTATTCTTATCCGGTGACGCTATTCGTTGATAGAATCCATATCTGTCAATTCTTTCTTCACACTATCTTTCTGCTGTTCCCTATATTGGCGTGGTGGCATACCGAAACGCTGGGAGAATAACTTATAGAACGTTCCGCGGTTATTGAAACCTGTCTTGTCCATAATTTCCTCAATGGTATAGTTCTTTGTCAGCAACAGTCGCTCGGCCATTGTGAGGCGATATTCTTTGATGATATCAGCAGGAGATTTGTCTGTTATAGGTTTTAATTTACGGTAGAACTGACGGGTGCTATAGCCCAGGTCACTGCTCAATAGTTCAACGGATAAGTCAGGGTTTGTGATATTCTTTTCTATGGTTTCTATCACCTTATCCAGGAATTCCTGATCTTCTTTGTGGATACAGTTCCCGTTTTCCACTTTGAATGAACTGAATATGGAACTATAATATTCTTTCAGGTCCGATTCTCTTTTAATCAATCGGTAGACTACTTTCTCTAAGTATTTTACATTGAAAGGTTTCGTCACATACACTTCTGCACCAGCCTCAATGCCTTTCACCTGATCGTCTTCGTGATGAAGGGCAGACAGTAGAATGAGTGGAATATGGCTCCATAACTTGTTTTGCTTGATTTTCTGGGCAAAGGAAAGCCCGTCTATTTCAGGCATCATCACATCTGAAATAATCAGATCCGGCTGCTTCAGTTCCAGGCTGGCCAAAGCTTCTGCAGCGTTATTGAAAGATAATACATTGTATTTATCTACAAATATTTCCGAGACGAACCATAACATAGAAGGATCGTCGTCAATGATCATAACCGTGTGCTTGGAAGTGTCAAAATTAACAGTGGTCTGTTCCAGTTCCATGGGCTCCGTATTTGTATTCAGAGGTCCTGTTGCATACACTTTTTGGGGTGTTTCTGCTTCCTGTGCAGTGGGCGATAGTTCCGGTAAAGTGACTGTAAATGTAGTTATCTCATTCTGAATACTGCTAACATTGATTTCACCGTTCAACAGAGTAACCATATTCTTACAAATAGCCAATCCCAGCCCATTCCGTGAATTCTTGCCATTCATTTCAAAAGAATCCAATATCTTATAGCGATCGAATATCTTTGCAAGATTCTCTTTCGCTATCCCCTTTCCTGAGTTGGATATATTAAGGGTTAGAAGCTGGTTTTCTACTTTCAGACCGATGGTGATATTCCCTTCTTCCGGAGTATATTTGAAGGCATTTGAGATCAGGTTATTGACGATCTTACTGAAACAACTGATATCCGTATTCCATTCAATGTCCGGTTCAATATCCAACCGATAGTTCAGATTCTTATTTTCAGCCAATTCACAGAAGGATTCCGCTATGTTCCGGAGTTTGTCTGATACGGATAATCTTTGGATAGAAAGCACCTTATGACCGGTTTCCAGTCTGCGGAATTCCAGCAGTTCCAGAATCAAGCCATTCAGTTTTTCTGTATTCTGCTGTATCATCTTCCCGTATTTGCGGATGTACGAATCAGATTGCGGGTAGGCAAGTATCTTTTCGCACGGACCATAAATCAACGTCAGTGGCGTACAGAATTCATGAGTGATGTTGGTAAAGAAGCGCAGCTTGGACTCATAGACTTCTTCTTTCTTTTCCCGGTTCAATTTCTCAATCATGCGGTGCTGCTTCCGGCGGTATTGATGAACTATCCTGTAAACAGCAAGAATGCAGAACAAAGCGATTAATATGAAATAGAGAATATATGCCCAATTACTTAAATACCAGGGAGGAGTAATCTGAATCAGAAGTTTCTGCGGTTCGCACTCTTTTCCATTCATGTTATTCTTGTATTTCACTAACAAAGTATATTGTCCGGGTGCAAGATTGGAGAAGATGGCGCTGGCCGATGTTCCACTTTCTATCCACTGGCTGCTTACTTCGTCCAATTTGTAAGAATAAGAGTAATTGTTACCATTTATATAATCTATTGCCATAAAGTCGATGCAGAAGAAGTTCCGGCTATAATCCAGCTGAAGTATCTTCTTTCCTTTTTTGTCGTGGAGAAAATCATGAATATTGTATTCTTTTCCGAAGATAGATAATCCCTTCAGGTTTATTTGAGGCATATAGTCTGCCATAATATAAGCATTAGGCTTGACGGTAACAAATCCGTTTGTCCCTCCGAAGAACAAAGTTTCGGTCCGCGAGTCTTTATAGAAAGCTCCATCACTGAATTCAGTGACTTCCAGTCCGTTTTCCCGGTCGTAAGTCTGCCCGGTATTGGTTTTAGGGTTGAACCTTACCAGTCCTTGATTCGTGCTAATCCAAAGGTTATTTTGCTGGTCTTCCAAAATGCCATGTACTGTGTTGTTTGAGAAAAGGTCAGCCCTGTCATGATAATGTGAGTAATCTTCATTGAAGTGAAGTAGTCCGGAACTGGTTCCCAGCCAATATCCTTTCTCATTTTTATAAATGGCGAAAATATCATTGGCCGTCTGACTGTTCACTACATTATCAAACCTGTATGGAGTTAGCTGTTCGGTTTCGACATTGAGCCGGTAGGCTCCATAGCCACGATTACCGAACCAAAGGATAGAATCATTCTCCTGGAAGGAGGTAAAGAAATAATTGGAAGCCATACGCCCGTCATCCAGAACAATTCTGGTAGCCGATTTAACGGAAGGAGAGCTACCGGCTTTATCCAAAATAACTTTTACGATACCTTCACCTACAGTGGATACCCATAAAGTGGTATCATTTAGTTCGTTGATAGAGTGTACATATTTCACCTTCTTTCCATCGGCTATCACTGTAAACGCTTTCAGCTGTTTATTCTGGTATGAATAGTAGTTAAGCCCGTTTTCCGTTCCAATCCATAGCCTGTTCGCAGAACCGGGGGCAAAGCAATAGACGGTGTTGTCGGTTAAGGTACTGTTGCTGATGGAGATCCGGTCGAAAGAAACTGCTGCATTGGTTTCCGGAGAATAATTCCTGATGCGCAATATACCTCCTCCTTTGGTTCCTATCCATAAGGTTTGTTCCTCGTCGTAGTAAACGGTACGTACGGGGTTGTTTATCTGGTATACAGGAGTATCCAGCAGTGTATTGGTAATGGAGAAAGTATCATTGAAATACATGTATACCCCTTGTCCGTCTGTTCCTATCCAAACAATATCCTGATATTTGTCCTTCATCAGACAGAAGATGCCGGAATGGATTTCTGTATCTTGCATCTGGTATTTTATTTTCTGATCGGACATATATTTCAATACGATCAATCCGCTGCTTTTGAAGCCAATGTAATAGTCGTTTTGTTGTTTGATGATGGAAGAAACTTCTCCGCGTGTTTCGACTTCTGCTTTGAGATCTGCAATAAAGTATTGCTGTTGATTTCCGAAGTCATATTCATAGAGTGAGTAGGTCTTATCGATGAAATAGATCAGGTCTTCTTCTGCGAATGCCCATAATAACTGTTCGGAATGTTTGAAAAGATTGTTGGGGGTGAGGGCTATCTCTTCTTTATTCTTGATTATCTGATAGCTGCGGGTGTCATTATTCGAAGTGAATACCCATAGAATATTGTTTTTGTCGATGATAGTGGATAATACGTGTCCGAATGCTATTTGAGGTACTTCCAACTTTTGGAAGAGTTGTTTTTCCGGTTGATAGTAATAGATATATCCGTCGTCTTTTACAATGAAAAGGTCATTATCCCTGCTTTTTGCCATATAGTTCTTGTCTTTGAACTCCGTAAAGCTTTTGGATGTCTGGAGTTTAGTATCCAGACGGTCCAGTCCATAGTTGGTCTGTATCCATAATACATCCTTTTCAGTCTCCATGATGTCGTTAATCAGGTTTCCGGATAATGGGGCTTTCGTCGGGTTGACAGGATTATATACATGGATATTGGTGCCGTCGAAAATATTCAGACCATCACATGAACCGATCCAGATGACTCCCTGATGATCCTGGTAAAGGGATAAGATAGCACTGTTGGATAAGCCGTTTTTGTTTGAAAATTGCCGTAGACTGTATGCATGAATCAAATGCGGAAAGCAGCATAAGATGCAGATAAGCAGTGAAACTTGAGGGAAGTAGTGTTTGTTTTTCATATCTGTATATCGGACTAATTAGGTATTGCAAAGATAGAGATTTATGGTAGGATATGGTTAGGAAGCATAGAAAAAAGAGTAATACTTTTCTGACTTTTTTGTGCGTTTTACAGCCATAGCCATGTAATTACACTTTTATGGCATAAATATAGGTATGCTTTTAGGTAAGTGCCGCTATTTTTGCGATTGATAAATATCTGTATTATTCACAATAGAATATTTTACTATGAAATTACCAGTTATCCTATTAGCATCTGCGCTGCTTTGTTCAGGTAGTATGCATGCACAGAGTGCAAAACCGGAGAAAAAAGCGAAAGCTTATATGGTGGCAGATGCCCACCTGGATACCCAATGGAATTGGGATGTCCAAACCACCATCAAAGAGTATGTTTGGAATACCTTGTCCCGTAATCTGTTTTTGTTGAAGAAGTATCCCGATTATATCTTCAATTTTGAAGGAGGTGTCAAATATGCTTGGATGAAAGAATACTTTCCCAGTGAATATGAGCAACTCAAAGCATTTGTGCGTTCAGGTCGCTGGCATATCAGTGGCAGTAGTTGGGAAGCATCGGATGTGCTGGTACCCTCTGTTGAGTCTTCCATTCGTAACATCCTGCTTGGACAGGAATATTACAGAAAAGAGTTCGGGACAGAAAGTACGGATATTTTCTTGCCCGACTGTTTTGGCTTTGGCTGGACGTTGCCTACTATTGCCAAACATTGCGGTCTCATCGGCTTTTCCTCGCAGAAACTCGACTGGCGTAACCATCCTTTTTATGGAGAGAGTAAACATCCTTTTATGCTTGGATTGTGGAAGGGGGTTGACGGTTCTTCTATTATGCTTGCTCATGGCTATGATTATGGTAAGCGCTGGAATAACATTGACCTGTCGGAAGATAAAGAATTGTTGGGACTGACTAAGCGCACTCCATTGAATACGGTTTATCGCTATTATGGTACGGGTGATACGGGTGGTTCTCCCTCAATAGGCTCTGTTAGTTCTGTAGAGAAAGGTATCAAGGGGAACGGACCGCTAGAAATAATCAGCGCAACGAGCGATCAGTTATTCAAGGATTATCTTCCTTATGAAAAACATTCGGAATTGCCCGTTTTCAACGGTGAATTGCTGATGGATGTACATGGAACCGGATGTTATACTTCGCAAGCTGCCATGAAGCTTTATAACCGTCAGAATGAACTTTTGGGAGATGCTGCCGAAAGAGCGGCCGTAGCAGCGGATTGGTTGGGTATAGCCGGTTATCCGGGTGAAAGTCTGGCAGAAGCATGGAAGCGTTTCATTTTCCACCAATTCCATGATGACCTTACCGGTACCAGTATCCCACGTGCTTATGAGTTTTCGTGGAATGATGAATTGCTTTCATTAAAGCAATTTTCAGGTGTTCTGACAGCTTCGGTAGGGGCTGTTTCTGAGAAAATGGATACTCGCGTCAAGGGGATTCCGGTTGTGTTCTACAATGCACTCGGATTTTCGGTTACGGATGTAGCGGAGGTAGCGATTGAAGCTCCCAAATTCCCTAAAGGTGTCAGTGTTTATAATGCGGAAGGCAAGCAAGTTGCTTCCCAATTACTTTCTTACCGGAATGGAACTGTGTATTTATTGATAGAAGCAACTGTACCTGCTACAGGATATGCCGTGTATGATGTCCGACTTTCCGGAAGCCAGAAGCAGGCAGATTCTTTTGTTTCAGAAACAACAGTGGAGAACTCTGTCTATAAAATCTCATTGGATAAGCAGGGAGATATAATCTCGCTTTACGATAAGAAAAACAATAAAGAACTTGTTAAGGACGGCAAATCTATTCGTTTGGCTCTTTTTACTGAGAATGAATCATATAATTGGCCAGCTTGGGAGATTCTGAAAAAGACTATTGACCGTGCACCTGTTTCTATTACTGAAGACGTGAAAATGAATCTGTGTGAGAATGGTGCCCTGCGCAAGACTTTGTGTATAGAAAAGCGCCATGGCAAATCGTTGTTCCGTCAGTATATCCGGCTTTACGAGGGAGAATTGGCTGACCGTATAGACTTCTACAATGAGATAAACTGGCAGTCAACGAATGCACTGCTGAAAGCAGAATTCCCCTTGAATGTTGATAACGAGAAGGCGACCTACGATCTGGGTATAGGCAGCGTTCAGAGAGGTAATAATATATTGACCGCTTATGAAGTATATGCCCAATATTGGGCGGATTTAACCGATAGTGACGGCAGTTATGGTGTTTCTATTATGAATGACAGTAAATATGGCTGGGATAAACCTGATAATCATACACTCCGCCTGACATTGCTTCATACACCCGAGACTAAGAACAACTATCCGTATCAAGACCGTCAGGACCTGGGATATCATACTTTCACTTATAGTTTGGTAGGGCATGCCGGCGGTTTGGACAAGGCGCAGGTCGTTAAGGAGTCTGAAGTATTGAATCAGCGTCTGAAGGCTTTTGCTGCCGAGAAACATTCCGGAACATTGGGCAAAGCCTTTTCTTTCGCATCTTCGGACAATAGTAACGTTGTCATCAAAGCTTTGAAGAAAGCGGAAAGTTCGGACGAATATGTGGTGCGTGTGTACGAAACGGGTGGCAAAGCTCCACAAAATGCAGTGCTGACATTTGCAGGAACTATTATAAGTGCCGTTGAAGCAGATGGTACGGAGAAGAGTATAGGAAGTGCGGACTTCAGTGATAATCAGCTGGAAGTCTCCATACAGCCCAACAGCATCAGGACCTATAAAGTCCGTTTCAATGATAATAAGAAGGAAGAATTGCGATGCGAACAACTGCCTCTCAATTATGACCGTAAATGTTTCAGCTGGAACGAATTTCGTTGGGAGGCTAATTTCGAAGCCGGTTATTCTTATGCCGCTGAATTAATACCTGCCGATATAACTGTTAATCGTGTTCCTTTCCATCTGGAAACAAAAGAAGAAATGAATGGTATGTTATGTAGCGGAAATACCTTGCAACTGCCTGCCGGACATTCCTATAACCGTTTGTATATACTGGCTGCTGCGGCAACTGCTGAAGAAGATGTTAGAGGCGTATTCCAGGCAGGGAAGAATTTGCAGGAGATTGTCGTTCCTTCTTATACCGGTTTCATCGGACAATGGGGACATACAGGCCATACACAAGGCTATTTGAAAGATGCAGAAGTGGCCTATGTCGGTACACACCGCCATTCCGCTGAGGGAGATCATGCTTATGAGTTTACTTATATGTTCAAGTTTGCCATTGACATCCCTGCTAAAGCAACTGAGGTTATCCTGCCCGATAATAAAGATATTGTTATTTTTGCTGCTACATTGGTTGAAGAACCATATGCACCTGTTAAAGCACTATCTACTTTATTCCAGACTGCCAATGAAGATGATACCAGCTTGCAGAAGACAGCAGAACTGAAGATCAATCTGTTGAAACCGGAACATATCGTTGCTTGGTCGGGATATACCAACGACAATGAGAAACCTGCATTTCTCATTGATGGAAACGAGAATACTAAATGGTGCGATACCTCTATGCTTCCTAACTATATTGATTTTGATTTGGGAATGGAAAAGGAAATAAGCGGTTGGAAGATGGTGAATGCTGCTCAGGAAAGCTATTCTTATATCACTGGCAGCTGCTTCTTGCAAGGCCGGAATAACCCGAATGAAGCATGGCGCACATTGGACTTTGTAACCGGAAACAAGCAGAATGTTATCAACCGTTCTTTGGGTAAGACTGAGAAGGTACGCTATCTGCGTCTGTTGGTTACTCAACCGGTACAGGCCGCTAATGGCAAGGACACACGTATTTATGAGTTTGCAGTTTTTTAATAAGTATATAACATTATATCAATAACGAGAATATTATGAAAAGTCTTTTTGTTCTAGCTTCAGTTTTTTTCATAGCGGCAGAAGTAAATGCTCAGCAACTGACAACGGAAACTCCGTTAGTCGATAAAGCCTTTACACTTGCCACTAAGACATTATATAAAAATGCTCCTGACAGTTTGATTAAAGCCGGAGGGCAATATGGCGGTGAGTGGACACGTGATGTTTCCATCAATGCTTGGAATGCTGCCAGTCTACTTATACCGGAGAAAACCGCTTATTCTCTCTGGAGTGTTACAATCGATGACCGGAAGTTGATAGGACATCAATACTGGGATCAGATTATCTGGGTTATGGCTGCCTATGATTTCTATCTGAAAAACAACGATCTTAACTTTCTGAAACAAGCTTATATAGCTTCTGCTAATACAATGAAGAAATTGGAGAAGGAAGCCTATGATGAGAAATACGGTCTATTCACAGGCCCTTCGGTTTTCAACGACGGTATTGCCGGATATGAAGAGCCCATCTACGAACCTACCAATAAATCTTCTTATGTGTTGGACCATCCAGGATCAAAGACTATCAAGTGTTTGAGCACAAATTGTATTTATTTTCGAGCATATGAGTTGTTGGCTGATATGGCACGAGTGTTAGGAGATAAGAAGAATATTAAGGAATATAAGCAAAAGGCCTCTATCCAAAAGGAAAATATACGTAAATATCTCTATGATAAGAAACAGAACCGTTTGAACTATCTGATTGATGGAAATGGCAAAGTGCATGCTTATCAGGAAGGATTGGGTATTTCTTTAGCTATTTTGTTCCAGGTTGTGACTCCTCAGGAAGCAAAAAAAATCATCAACGGAGTTTATATGGGAAAATACGGTTTGCCTTCCATTTATCCAGCATTTAAACGTTTCTCAAAGGAGCATCCCGGTCGCCATAATCAGATTGTGTGGCCATTTGTCAATGGCTTTTGGGCGGATGCCTGTAGCAAGAGTGGACGAGATGACATCTTCATGAAGGAGATGATGAATCTTGCTGATTTAGCCATCAATAAGGGTAATAACTGCTTTTATGAAATATATAATGAGGATACGGGCAAGGTTGATGGAGGCTGGCAGCAGGGTGGCCAATGGAATTCTGTATATGATCAGACTTGGTCGGCTACGGGGTATATAAACATGGTTTTCAGTGGTTTGCTTGGTATGTCATTTTCAACTTCGGGGGTAACTTTTGCACCCAACTTTAAGTTGATGAAAGATTTGGGTTTTAAAGAACTTAAAGACTTGCGTTATCAGATGGGGACATTGGATGTCAAGATGGTAGGAACAGGCAGTAAGCTATCCACCATGCTGGTAAATGGTGTTAAGTATAACTTAAAGAAACCCATTGTCGCTACTCAAGGCCGGACAATCATAGAATTTGTAATGGCAGAATAGGCCATTATAAATGGTCATCCTCATGCTGAGAAGCGAGGCCAATTGAGCGAAAGTGTATTTGATATCATCCCATTGACTGGCGTCGTAATCCGATTGATGGAAGTATTTGGGGCTGTCTTTAGATCAGCCCCCACTTTTTTCATAAATAATTTGATATTTATCCTATTATCCATTTACTGCCCGGTATAAATGAGATGATCTTTGCTGTTACGAAGCAGCAAATGAATGTACTCACTGCAATACAAGGTATAGCCGCAACGGTAGGCAGTGCCAGAGTGTGCTTGAATATTGTTACCCACAACCCGAGCCAGAATATATGCATGAGATACATGCCATAGCTGAGTTTTGATGTTTCTGTTAGAATTCGTGGGGGATTTGGGCGATTGATGCATGTGAAAATAAGGAATGTACCCGTTGTAAGAAGCACACAATTGATTGTACAGAAAGCCCATCCTATTTCTATTACAGGTGTGGAAAGAATTTCTCCGGGCACAGCCTGGATATAGAATGAATAAATGGTCCATACAGCTCCGATGATCATTAGAATGCCTCCTACGGTGAGACGTTTGGAACGGTTCCATGTAAGGTGAACACGTATGTAATGTGCCAATACGAGGTATCCCAGATAGCCTGAGAAATACCATAGCATGTGGTACTCATTCCAGAAACATTGCCCCCATACTTCACCAAACCAGCGGTTGAGATACGGCATACATGTTGATAACAGGAATAGCCCAATGAAGAAACGCTCTTCTTTCTTTGTGGCTTTACTCAACCACGGTGATATGATGGGTATGAACAAATAAAGACTGATCAAAGGATACATAAACCATAAGTGTCCGGCCTGTGATGGGAAGTTCAGTAATATTCGCGACATATCGTTCAATGATGTCTCTCCATTGATCGCTCCCCACAACATTGGTAAGGTACTATAGAGTATCATGAAAATAAAAAATGGTGGCAGGATGCGTAAGCAGCGCTGGCGGTAAAATTGCCATGTGGTCTGTTCTTTTTTCATCGGTGCAAGGAGGAAGGCGGAAACAATCATGAATAGTGGTACTGCCATGCGTGAGAAACCGTCGTAAACTGCTACCCATAGCCGGTCTGTTTCACTGGCCAAATAAGACTGAGGTCCTACCATATCTGTAGATCCGGCAGCGCCATAAAAGTTTTCACTGGCGTGGACCAAAATGACAAGGAAACATGCGAATACGCGTACATAATCTAAAAAAACAATACGTTTCATTTTTTATTTGAGTATTTCTGTTAATAATTTTGTGTTAAAGTAATTCTCAGGGGGAGGAGATTCAAAAAACTTCTCCGGATTAACTGTTAGATTATTCAATTACAGCTGCAAAACCACCATTGCGTGCCAGACTTATAGTTAACTTATCTCCCTTTCTAAGTGTACGCTCTTTCATACGATAATCCATAGCTTGGCGGTTAGCGTTTATTCCGTCTTCAAAGGAGGTCATACGGTAGGTTTGTCCTTCTTTCAGGAAGTTCAGGTTTAGTTCAAAGTCTCGTTGTTGCTCTCTATTATTGGTCATGCCACCGATATACCATTTATCTCCTTTGCGTTTGGCTACGATAGCGTATTCGCCAACTTTGGCTTTCAGAGCAATGGTTTCATCCCAAGTTTGTGGCACTTGGGTGATGAAGCGTGTACATTCGTCATTACGGTAGTAGAGAGTTGGATTGTCTGCCATCATTTGAATTCCGCTTTCGAATATAATGAATAATCCCATCTGATAAGCGCGTGTACCGATACTGGCTGAATTGGGACGCTCGGAACGATAGATCTCCGGTTGCATACTCAGCATAGCGCCCGGAGTATAATCCATCGGGCCTACTGCATTTCTCATGAAAGGCAGATAAACGCTATTGTCCGGTTGGCATCCACCCATTTGCTCCATACCTCTTACTCCTTCATAAGAAAGGACATTGGGGTATTTGTATTCCAGACCTGCCGGTTTAAATGATCCGTGGAAATCGACGAACAGATGATGTTCGGCTGCTTCTTTGGCAACTCTTTCATAATAGTTTACCATCCATTGGTCGCTTCTGTCCATAAAATCAATTTTGACACCTTTCACACCCCATTTTTCAAATGTCTCGAACAAACCGAAGTTCTTTTCTACCGTTAACCATGTCAGCCAAAGTACAATTCCTACATTCTTTTCTTTACCGTAGCGGATAAGTTCATGAACATCCACTGTTGGATTGGGAGTATAAGGATCTCTTGTGGACATGGCCCAGCCTTCATCCATGATGATATAAGGTATTCCATAGTGGGCGGCAAAGTCAATGAAATATTTATAAGTATCCAGATTACAGCCTGCTACAAAGTCTACATCCGCTCCGTAAGGGGTGGCACCATTCCACCATTCCCAGCTTGCCAATCCCGGTTTAATCCAAGAAGTATCCTTCAATACATTTTTTTGTGCGAGCTGATAGGTCATGGTATTCTCTATTAATTGTTCGTCGTTTGTGCTGATGACAAAGTAGCGCCAGGGGAAACTGCGTTTTCCATTGGTTCGGGCAATGTAGCTTGCTTCTTTCTCTATTTTGAGGCTACGGTCTCCGTCTTCACCGAATTCCAGAGGAACTTTAGGAAATATGGAAGACATGCTGTTATCGCCATTACTCTTAAAAAACAAAGCCGGATAGTCTGTCAAATCTGATTCACTGATCAGGATTTTATATTCTTTCTGTGTATCTATAAGTACAGGTAGGAGTATCATTGGATCTGACGTTTTCCATTCATTACTTTGTATGTGGCGGTACTCTTCTTCATAAGCTGTTTTAAAACCGCCCGGTTGCTGCACATGAAGCAGATAATTCTCCGGGAAGTTTATCTGAAGAGTTTCGCTGTTCACATCGATTATTCCTTTCTTGTCTGTAATGAAACGATAGGCGACTCCGTCATTGAATGCACGGAATTCAATAGAATAATCTCCTTTGAATTTCAGTAGTAGTTGATTGTATGTGTTGGATACGATGGAATATTTTAGTGGAATTACCGGTGTAAGAGATTCGTTTATGCTTTTTCTGCTTACTTTTGTGAGTTTAGGATTGCTTCCCAATTGTTGGTTACCTACTTCCAATCGAAGAGCACATTGTTGCAGCAATATGTCGTTCCTGTACATCACGTCGTACTGAATCTTATCTGAAAGGTTAATGACTATCCGGAGGTTACCATCCGGTGATTGAAGTTCGTGTGCTTTTTGTCCGTACATGCACAGGATTGTGCAAAAACTTAGTAATAAAAATGATAGTTTTTTCATGATAATAGTCTTTGATTTCCTATTTGCAAAGGTAGCGTGTGACATGAATAATTAGTTATAGATTTGTGACATTATAGTACGTTTCCAGTCTTGTTAGATCTTTAGCGTTACTTAACACCACCAAGCAGTGCAAACTGATGAACAGTTCCAATATCAATCGCCTAAGATGTCTTACCTGCCATAACAGCTTTGCAAATTACGGACTGAAAGTATATTTTATTCTAGAAAAGAAAAATGTATTGCAACAATTAATGCTTAAGGCATTCGTTATAACTTCAAGGAACAGATATGATTACTCTATTTTAGTGCGCATGTATTGTGCAGGAGTCATTCCTGAAATCTTTACAAAAGCTCGATAGAATGTGCTACGGCTATTGAAATTAGCCTCTTCGGCAATCGCGTCAACAGAAAGATAAGGTTTTTCTTTCATCAGTTTAATGGAATACTCTATTTTCAGACCATTCAGATAATCGTTGAAATTGTCAGAGCCCGCATATCTCCGCAACAGGGGGCTGAGATCATTCTTGTTGATATCGGTGACACGTATCAAGTCGTCACGCCCGAATCCGGGTTTCAAAAAAAGCTTTTGTTCGATAAGTTGGCTTTCCATCTTCATGAACTTAGCATAATTTTCATCACTATTTGTCCCCGGAGCTGCCACATCTGTTTTTGTAGCGGCTGTTAATGTCTCTTCCTCAGGCAGGGGTGAACCAGTTCCGATTTCTTTCGTTGTTTCATGAGTATTTCTTGTTTGTGTAAACACCTTACGCAATTCTTCACGTTGCGCCAACAGTTCATCTATCTGTTTGGCTGCGATACGGTTCCGCATCTTTGTTTTTTGCAAATTCACAAAAGTCGTCCAAAGGATGATAATGAGCAGAACCGTCAGGACACACGAGCCTGCCAACAGAAGCATACGCCGTTCGGACAAAGCGTGAGATTTGGCCAACTGCAACTCTTTTTCTTTCAGCTCGAATTTAGAAGCGTACTCTTGTGCCTTACTTTTGCTCTCGCGGGTATAAATGCTATCTTGCACCACCCAGCCACGTTGGGTGAAGACATCGGCTAAGTCAAAACGTTTCATTCCACGGCTGGCTCGCGCACGATAGTTGAGCAAAATCAGATATTCATAGCTTACGGTATCATTTGTAAAAGCAGAAATGCATGTATCGCTTAGAGCTGCCGCTTCCGCATATTGATTGATATTCAGCAAATAAGGTACACTATACTGTTTGCCGATAAGAGTTTTCGAAAAGCTGGTAGATTGGTATTTCCTGAATATTTCTGTTGCCTCTTCTTTCTTACCTTCATCGTGCAACAGCACAGCCATTTTGGCATAAAGGAAGCCATATTGCTGGTCAATATATCCTGGAGGAGGTCCGGGGAGCCCGCTCATACGCTGTATGACGGTTTCACGGCGGTAACCTATTTCAATTGCTTCCGCCATCCGGTTCCGATTGATATAGAAGGACATGTATTCACCATAAATAGTCGAGAGACGAGACATTTCACGCACATCATCTGTTCCTTCCAGCAGCTTCACCGCCCGCTGAAAATACTCCTGTGCCATTTCGTCGTTTGTCATGCCTATGCAGACGCGCGCCATTACGGAGTACATATCTGATTCTTCTTTTTTACATGCCAGATTGCGTGCCAGATCAATACCTTCATGGCACACACCGATGCTTTCCTCATATCTGTTCTGTCTTTCCAAGATATTTGCCAGCATCGTTATAGATGAAAGTTTACGCTCCGGTACCAAACGTATTGAGTCGTTCTGCAACGCACGGCGCACACAGATTTCCTTGGCAGTCAGGTCGTGCTTGATTTCATAACACATCGCTCGCAATAGATCAATCCGAAAGGGAATGATACCGGAAGCCGGACTTTTTTCCGCTTCGTCCAACAGTCGTAAAGCGCTATCCGGATAGTTTACATAAATAGAACGGATCGTACGTTCGGTCAGCAGGCTATCGGGAACCGTGGCACTCGTACGAAAAGAATTAACCACCCAAAGGAGGAAGAATGCCAAGAAACAACTTAATTTCATTTTTATTATATTTAAAACATTGGCAAATGTAATAAACCGTCTTGATTAAGCCAAAAGATCATCTCTTCAACCTTGTAGTTTTCGCTATGTTTTCCAGTTTACACCCACATTGAGTAGGCATCATAACAAATTATATATCAACGTGTATAGACAATTTGAGATATACTAGGACAATTTGAGATATACTAGGACAATTTGCGACATACACTCTCGAACAGTTCACTTATTTTTGCCCAGGTTAAAAAAACATCCCGAGTCATTATGAAACGAAGTAAATTACCATTCTTTTCTATAAACACAGATATTGTGTTCATTATTCAAATAGTCACGACGATAATCTCATTGGTAATTGTGGTGGTGTCTATTATTTTTTTAGTGATCGGATAATGTGCGGGAATGATACGAGAACAATAAAACAACAAGAAGTAAAACAAATATTAATCAAAAAAAGGATCAAAATGAGAATACATAATTTATGGAAAAATGTGTCTGCCTTGCTGGTGGCAGGTTGTATCTGTTGTACCATGCCGTTGTGCAACAACGACGAAGCACCGGCAACCATGCAGGTACAGCACTGAGTTCATTGGCTAATAAACGGAATGAAGCAGGCGAGGCAACCTTGAAATAACCGTTTGATATTAAGTAATAAGAATAAAAGATAGATTTCATCATGGCAAAAAACAAGACAAGAATTGCAGATGCGACACGATGTCTGATGTGTTATCAGCCTATTTGTGACATAGCTTGTCAGAAAAAGGTTTTCCCGGCCGGAATTATACATGCTTTACATTTGAAGAATGAGGCTGGAGCATACTTGCGGTCAGCAGAAAATGTTTCCTGCCTCCATTGTGATGATGCAAAGTGTGAAAAAGCCTGCGCACGCGGACGGGTAGATTCTCCAATCCGAATACAGGAAATTTGCAGATATGTATCCCAAATGGAAAACATATCACGAGAGAGCACACAAGCAGAGTTGTCGGTCAACTTTTGTGGCATCAGATGTGAAAATCCGTTTTTCCTTGCTTCATCGCCAGTGGCTTCGTCGTTCGAGATGTGTTGCCATGCTTTTGATGCCGGATGGGCAGGAGTATCATATAAGACAATCAGTTTCTATCAGAGCCGGGAAGTTTCTCCCCGCTTTGATGCGCTTCCCGGAGAACATCCCTTTTCATTCTGCGGATTCAAAAATCTGGAGCAGCTGTCGCCTCACTCCGCCGAAGAGAATTTCGAGATTATCCGTCGTTTAAAGGAACGTTACCCGGAAAAGGTCATTATCGCTTCCATTATGGGTAGAAATTGCGACGAATGGACTGTCCTTGCACGCATGGCAGAAGAAGCCGGTGCAGACTTGATAGAATGCAATTTCTCTTGTCCTCAGATGGCCAAGCAGGGATTGGGAAGCGATATCGGACAAGATCAGGATCTTATTGCGCTCTATACCCGGGCTACACGCAAAGGAAGCCGTTTACCTATCATAGCCAAGATGACACCCAACATAGGCAATATGGAACTTCCGGCAATGACTGCGATTGCCAATGGAGCAAACTCTTTGGCCGCTATCAATACGGTGAAGAGCATTACGCGCATCAATACTGAAAATTTTTCTTCCTATCCTGATATAGGCGGACAATCAGCTGTTGGAGGTTACTCCGGGCAGGCGGTGAAACCGATAGCCCTCCGTTTCATTCGTGACCTGGCCTCCTATCCACCGCTCAAAGGTATCCCTCTGTTTGGTATTGGAGGAATAACAACCTGGCAAGATGCTTTGGATTTCATTTTGCTGGGGTGTACGGCATTGCAGGTGTGCACATCAGTGATGGAATATGGTTATCGCATCATCGATCATTTGAAGGAAGGGCTTTCTATTTATATGAAACAGCACGACATCGCTTCGCTTGACGAGTTGCGCGGATTGGCTTTGCCCAACTTAGTTCAGCCGGAACAGTTAGACAGAGAACGCAAACTTCATTGCGAGATCGACAGCCGACGGTGCATACATTGCGGGCGTTGTTACATCTCGTGCCTTGACGGCGGACATCAAGCCATCGGATGGGAAAAACGTACTCCGATGATTGACAAATCGCTTTGCGTGGGTTGCGGGCTTTGTACGTTAGTCTGTCCGACCGAGGCCATTTCATTAGTAAACAGTTTATAAACAACGATTAACGCTCATTGTCCCAATAGTTGTTCCGGTCATTTCATTGGTAGTTGAGCCATGTGCATGGAAAAACATGAAGACAATAGCACAAAGAAATAATATCATACTAACTAAAATAAGAATCAGAATGAGAATATGTAATTTATGGAGAAATGTGTCTGTCTTGCTGGTGGCAGGTTGTATCTGTTGCGCCATGCCGTCGTGCAGCGATGATGATGCACCGGCAGTCATTGAAGCCGCACAGCCGTGTGCATCCGCTTACGAACTGAATGAAGTGGGTGATGTCGCCTTGGAATTTGAAGTAATCCCCGAAAACGCCCAAGTGAACGAGGTAAAAATCATAGGAGAAAACAGAGCGTTCGAGGCGCAAGGCTTCACATCCAAAGGAGGGGGCAAATGGCTGTTGAATGCCAGGGTAACCGACTTCACGCAGATCAAGCAGGAGAATACAGTCATTCTATCCGTTAGACAGACTGGCGGAGCTGCCAGTGAAGTTGAGCTTGTCGTAACCGACCCGTACACTATAGAAAACAAGTTCACCCTTGCCAATCCCAAAGGATTCAACTACTACAGTGCTGATAAGGAAAACCTGTATGAAACCGGTCTGCCGGTAGTCATCGCAGCAGAGAAACAGGAAGACCTTGCCTTGATCGACAGCAAAAACATCAAGGTGGTTGACGGAGCAGTGTCCCATAAAGTGGGAGCCGTCCACTTCAATATAATTCCCATGACGGAAGAAACCGGCTTTACGCTGAATGTGAACCCCGAGAAGCTGGAAGAGGTACAGGAAGCCATCCCGACATACAGTACGTTAGACTTCAACGTGCAGCTGACCTCCAAGAACAGCCGAGTAGCCAGCCTGCCACTGACAGTTACCGCCTGTGCACCGCAGGCAACCGTGGAAGATGATGCGCTGACCTTGTCGCGATCCGACTTGGGCAACCCTGACTTTGAAAAAGGCTTCGACATTGATGTAACCCATAAACTCAGACAAATGGGCATATTGGAAAAGAGTGGATTCAAAGTAAAAAGTCTTGGTCTGTTGGACGAAAACGGGAAATCGGTGGACGATGGGCCTTTCATCGAGACACAGCTCGAAATCATGGATGCCGAAGGCAACACCAAATGCAGTGTGAGCCTGACAGGAGATGCCCGATACAACTATGCCCCGGGCACCTACTACTACGTACTGCGTTGCCGCCAGCCGTGGGAATACAATGGCAAGACATACAATCCTTCTTGTGCCAATCTGAAATTCAAAATCGTAATTAAATAAACAGACGGGCAGGCGATGAAACAGTTTTTTGATAAGGATTTTTGGAAGAACACGGCCGGGTGTACCGTAGGCACCTTGATCGGTATCCTGCTGACTTTTGGTACGAGTTCCTATTTGGAAAACCGGAACAAAACCGAAATGGCACAGAAAACCGTGATGCTTACTTTGCACAACCTGGATGCATCCACCCGAAATATGCAGACACTTTTGGATGAATTGCAACAGTACGATACGCTTTTCACACGGGCCGCTTCCCTTATGCCCGACCGGCTCGGCCAGATGGGGAGTGACTCGCTGCAAATGTTCGTCAATGCATTCGGCTCACGCCGGTTGCTGATGACGGACCATACCACAAGCAGCATTTTCTCCAACAGTTTCGAAGTGTGGCAATGTCTGGACGACGAAAAGGTAATCGGACGGATAGGCAACTGCTATAGTGTCCTGGATGTATGTCGCAAAGAGTACCTCAGAATGGAAGAATTGCGCCAAAAGGCCTATCAAGCCTATTGGCACGAATGTCCGCCCATGGATTACCCCGATGCCGAAAAGGCCGCAAAGGCACTCCTCGAACGGTACGACGTGCGTTATGTATTGTCCATACATTCCAACGTCATCCAAATGCTGAAACATACGCACGGTATTGTCTGCCAGCTGAATGAACGTAACAAACAGGTGCTTCACATCACACAGGAAGAATTGGATGAAGTAGGGAAACTCTTGGAGCAAAACTCCTACAACATCAAATCGGACGATATGCAGACACCGGAAAACAATTTGAATGAAAACGAAGTAAATGAATAGAATTAATGCTTATGAAACGAATGATTTATACCACCAAATTTATATCGGTTCTTGTCTTCGTCGCCCTCATGCTGGCCGCTTGCAACAAAGACGAGTGGAAAGACGACGTGGATGCGCTCAAGCAACCGATGCCCACGGGTATCGTCATCATGGACGCCGTGTCAGTCACGGCGGTGAAAGGAACCTCATTTCAGCTGCGTTTCCGGGTGAACCCTTCAGGCGTGGCAGTTACGGAAGGTAATCTTGAACTCGACTTGCAGAACAGCGACACCTACCTGCTCGTACCACCTACTCGAAGTGCCTTCTCTGCCCAGTCGCGGGCCTCTTACGTTACCCCGTCCGACTGTTATAAAATCACCGGAGTGGAACCCGACCGCAACGGTAGCGGCGAGATTCTCGACGGCCAGTGGATTGTGACCATCAAGACCCAGGGTGAAGGGAATTTCCGCAACGTTTCGGACCTCTACCTCGTCATGAACTATACCGATGCAGCGGGCGTGGCTCATAAAGTCAGCTCGCCGGTTTTGCCCGTGCAGATTGTCCCCACGGCGGACGAAGGGGTGGAGTTTCGCTACTCGCTGGTGCAGACCCTACGAACCGCGCATGGGGAGCTTAATCCCTACATACTCTACACGGACGTAAACACTTATCGTAATGCCTCGGGCGGGGAGTGGGTCTACGATATCAGCTTCATCACGAAGGCTGAGTCTCAGGGCGAGGCGATGACCCTCGATTGGCTCACCCTGCACGAGAAACAATACGTGTCGCTGATTCCCAAGGAAGGCCATGAGTTGTGGACCTCGCTCGAAGAGGGCAAAGAGAAGAAGGTGAGCACTGCGTCACAAGTGGCGATCACCGACTTCGGCGGCACGCAGAAGATTATCGACCTGCCCATCACCTACTGTCCGCGCACGGTTATTATTCGCCGAGACATGCCGATTGCAGAGCTGAACGCCAACCGCGATGACATTGATTACGTCATCGACCTGAGTGCCGAAGCTGCCGAATACGGGCTGACGGCGGACATGGCTTCGCATCTGACGCGCAGGCCGACAAGCATCGACTTCCACGGTGTTTTCATCGACAACTTTGGGATAGACGAGATCAACACGGTGGGCGAGGACAACACGTTCGTCCTCCAGGCGAGTCCCTTCATTCCAGACGAACTGACAGCCGGTTTCATAACGGCTGACGCTGATGCCGCCATCGCGAACTATATCCTGCATAGCTTTCCTCAGTATGGTGATCCCTTGGACAAAAACACGTTCCAGTTCCTGCTCGACATGGAGATCCGTATCCTGATCAACGGTGTGGAATAGACCGAAAGAAAGGATGACTATATGAAATGAAATACTCACAAAAAGCATTGAAAACTTATAAAATGTACAGATATCTCAAAAAGCAAACAATAATGTTTATGAAACGAATGACTTATACTACCAAATTTATGTCGGCTTTCGCCATCGTTACCCTACTGGCGTTGCTGACTGCCTGCCGCGACGAGGCAGACGACGTGATACAGCCCGGCGTACTTACTGCCGACAAGTCCCTGACCGAACAGTTTGATGCAATCTGGCACGGAATCAACCAGAACTACGTGTTTTGGGAGGCAGACCCGACCGATTGGGATGCCGTCTACAGCCAATACCGTCCGCGCTTCGTGGAGCTGGACAAGCAGGAAGCGGTTCCTACCGCCGACTTGCAGAAACTGTATGAAGAGATATGCGGTTCGTTTATTGACCATCACATGTTAGTCCAGTTGAGGAATGTGAAGGCAGGTCCGGAAGAAACGGAGCAGCTCTTCTATGTCCAACCCGGCGCAATGGAGGTGAAGAAACGGGAAGACTACCAGGAGTATATCCCCCGCGAAGGCTTCCAGGTATATCGTGACAAACTGAAGAAGGAGGGACGCATCACGCACGACCGGGAGTTCGTCGATAATAACCCCAATCCCGACTTGGACCACATGTTCACCTACGTTATTGACAATGACATCCTCTACCTAAGATTCAGCAACTTCAGCATCATTGCCCAGTTGGGGAACCATAATAAATCGGGCGAAGAGGTGGCGCAGGCTGCCGCCGCGGTCTATTGCGAATACGCCAACCAACTCTTGTTCAACCCGAACATCAAGGGAGTCATCATTGACGTTCGCAGCAACGGGGGAGGCTATTTGTTGGACATGTTCACCGTATTGGGACCGCTGTTGAAAGAAGACATACACGTGTTCGACACAAGAACCAAGATGGGAGTGGGACGGCTGGACTACGGCGAATGGGTTCCTTTCCGGGCGCAAGTCATCACGCAACGGAAATTAGGCGAACTGCTCGAAATGGAGGAACCACTGCCCGAAACCGACTGTATCGGTGACCGCCAAGTGGTAGTGCTGACAGACAGTTGGTCAGTGAGCATGTCGGAAATGACAGCAGAGCCGGTCAAGAAATTGCCCTATGCCACGGTGATAGGCACACGCACGTTCGGAGGTCATGGTCCCTTGACTTCTGAAACACACTTCTCCTTCTCCGGGCAGTTTGGCGACCCGGATTGTGCAAGTGTAAGCTATTATGTTTATACCAGTACATCGATGTCACGTACATCCGAAGGCGAAATACTGGAAGGCAAAGGGATAACACCTGACATCACGGTACCACTGGATGTGGAACAATTTACCGGCCAGCACATAGACAACCAACTGGAATACGCCATCGACTTCCTGCATGGCAAAAAATGAGACAATAACAAGATTAAGACATAAAAATAAACAAGAAAAAAGATATGAAACAAAATAAATGGATAGTAACCAGCCTGCTGCTTCTGGCAGGATGCCTGTTGCCCGACCGGGCAGCAGCGCAGTGGAAGGTGGGAGTGAGCGCCGGTTATGCTTACAACCAGTACAGCATCGATACCCAATATGCATACGACTTCAACTTCGACGGGCGCGGCGGGCTAACCGTGGGCATTCCCGTGGAATACGGCATCCTGGACTGGCTGGCGGTACGTGCCGACTTTGTCTATCTGCAAAAGGGGTACTCAATGCAACGTGCCTATAACCAAGGTTACCGCGACCGCCGCGACCACTACCTCTCGCTGCCTGTGATGGCACGCTTCTCGTTCGGCGGTGAAAAGTTACGCGGCTTCCTCCATGCCGGCGGTTACATGGGCTATTGGGCGGATAGCCGGGTGAAGGGTACAGAAATATCCTGGGATAATCTGATAGATGATTTTTTAGCCGACAATGAGTCGTTTGTCTTTGCACCTTACGACCGCCGGTATGAATTCATCTCCAAACGCGACAACCGTTTCGATGCCGGACTGGTGGGCGGCGTGGGCGTGTGCTACCGTATCCACCCCCATATCGAGCTGGAAGCGGAAGGCCGTTGCTACTATGCACTGACCTCCACGACCAAGGATTATATGAAACATACCAAACAACCGCAATACAACACCACCTTCACCATACAGGCTGGGGTAAAGTATTGTTTTTGACAAACATATTCTTTAATCACTCAAATTCTCATTCACAATGAAGAAAACAACTACATCCACCTTCGCACACTTCCTGCTGTGGTTAGTGTGCGCCACCCTGCCGCTCGGCTTCATCGCCTGCAGCGACGATGAAGCCCCCACCACCGAACAGAGCGCCGAACCGGAGCCGGAACCTGACGCCGACTACACCGTCATGCTCTACGGATGCGGCGGCGGAAACTTGGATGATGCCCTCATCTACAACCTCTCGCAAGTGGAAGGCTACGGCTATTCGGACAAGGTGCAGTTCACCGGACTGGTGAAATTCTCAGTCCCCTATCAAACGGGCGATGATGCTCAGTTCCAAGGCACGCGGCTCTACAGCCTCACGCCCACAGGTATGGAAAACGAGCGCATAGCCGATGCCGACTACCGTCTGGACAATCCCGACCACCTGGCCTCGTTCATCAGCGACGCGGCAGAGCGGATGCCCGCCAAGCGGTATGTCCTCGTGCTGTGGAACCACGGCTCGGAGTTCACGCCTGTCTATGACCAGCCCAGCAACTGGCCCGGCAGCAGCACACGCGGCGTGGTGTTCGACGACAACGTTAAGGAAGCCGGCGTGGACAGCCATCTCTCCATCTTCGAGCTGGAAGAAGGGCTGAAGCGGTCGGGGGTGCACTTCGACCTCATCTATATGGACGTGTGCCTGATGAACATGATGGAGAACATCTGCCAGATAGCCGACTACACGGACTACATCCTCAGCGCCTCGCACATCACCCCCGGCTACGGCGGTCATTACGGCCGGCTGATGGACAAACTGGAGCAACACAGCGAAGTGCTGCCCGCCATGCAGGAATATGTTCCGCTGACGGTGGAGTTGTGGAAAAGTCTGGATACCAACAACTCGTACGACCTGTCGCTGACCGACACCCGCATGTTGCAACCCGTGCTCGACGAGATGCGCCTCTTCACCGACGCGCTCATCGAAGAACGCAACAGTTGCCAGAATGACGCCGAGTCCTTGGAGCTGTTCGATTATTACCAACTCTATTCCATCTACCAATTCGACCAGTATCCCGGCAGTTACTCCATCGACCTCGACTATTATGCCAACCACATCGCCAACTACTGCATGAACGGGACGCTTTCCACCCAAGCCTACCTGTTGTCCAACGCTTTGCAGAAAATGCAGCCCGTGCGTGCAAGCCACCATAACGAAGGCATCATACCCGAATTTACCGTAGGCATCACTTGGATGCCCGCCGAATACTACAACAGGAACGACTTCGTGATAGAGGACGCAAACGGACAACAGTATGAATATGCCGACTATGCCGTCCTCTACCCGATGCTGAAGTTCCACCGGCAAACAGGATGGGGCAATTACCTTAGCATCAACGAGTTCCAACCGAAATCAGAGAATCCATAAAAGAATTCAAGTATGGCAGAAGACATCAAGTACCAGATTAACGGCCTGCCGGCCGACAACATCGTGAACATCATCGGAAGTGATGCCGGAAGAAGAAGCGGCAAAGGCGCTTGGCATGTGGATGAAGAAAGACGATAAAATAGAATCTTAAATAATACATTGTTTACATTAAAAGAATGAACAACATGAACAAATACCTGAATTATCTCGTCGCCTACCTCCTTTCATTGGCGGCCTTGTCATCCTGCAGCGATGACAACGAACCGACACCCGTTCCCGTGCCAGACCCCACACCGAGTGGCTACTGCCTCATGTTCTACATGTCGGGCGGTGACCCCGAACACGACATTCTCCTGATGGAAAGCGCACGCCAGGCTGCCGAGGCCACGGGCGACGATGTGGCGGTTACCATCCTGATGAAAGCCTCCGGCAAAGGAGAAGGCGAAGCGCGCAACGGCACGTGCCGCTACACCGCACAGGACGGGGTGCTGACACAAGATACCGAATTCGGCTCCGTCGATGACTTCGCCGTCACCGATCCCGCCAACCTTGCCGAGTTCATCCGCTGGTCAGCAGAGCAATATCCCTGCCGGCGCTATCTCCTTGCCTTCGGCGGGCACGGCATCACTTTCTCGCCCGAAACCGACTTGCCCGATCCGGCGGATGACACCCGTGCCGACCGGCCCGGCACCCGCGCCTCGCTGTCGGACAACGGCAATCTCATGACCGCTGCCCAGCTGGGCAATGCCATCCGCCAATCGGGCGTGGACCTCGAAGCCCTTATTGCCCACTCCTGTCAGCAGGGAAGCATTGAGATGCTGGCCGAGTGGGAGGGCACGGCCGACTACCTGCTCGGATCGCCTTTCTCCATACCCGACTATGCCTATGATTATACCTCCCTCATCAACGACCTCCGGGAAGGCTGCTCCGTGGAAGAGACCCTGAAGCGTACAGCCCATCGTGCCATCAACCTGTGGCAGGAGTTCCACAATCAGGGCGTCAGCGGCATGGTGATGGAAGTGACCCGTCTGCGCGACCTCAGTCCCCTGTGGGACGTGTTGCGGCAGACACTCGACCTGATGCACGAATCAATGGACGAGGTGAACCTCACGACCGACGCGCCGGCCGTTTACGGTGAGACCTACGGCAAAGGCTACATGCGTGCCTTGGTTGACAAGTATGAGAGGGACCATTCCGACTTTTTCCAGAACACACGGGCTTTTTACGCTGTTGATCTGCCGGGCTACCTGCATGCCGCCTTCGTACATAGCGGCAACATGAGCCTTGCCTCCTACATCAATCGGCTGGACGAGGTGCTGGCCGACATCGTGGTCACCCACCGGCAAACCGACGGGAAGCACGACTTCCTCTACAATGTCTACACTAACCTTTCCAACTACAGCAGCAGTGAAGAGGCGCGCGAACGCTATCACGACTGTCGTTTCGACCAACTGACGGGTTGGGGCACTTTCTACGAAGATCTCATGGACTATGTGAACCAATTGCCGGACGAGCCGGGTCGTATCCTGACCCCCATTGCCGATCACCTCACAGGCAAATGGGAAGTTACGAAGCTTTTCTATAAGGAGTATGGCGAGTGGGTACCCGAAAAGCTGCCCGTAGGCTCTGCACAGACCTTCACGCTGCGCGCCAACGGCGAGTTGTTCAGGACTCGTACTGCTGCCTACTGGACCAACTTATACCTATCGGACTGGGGAGACACGGACGATACCGACTTTACGTTCCGGATGGACAAAAGCCTCTGCAAAATCCACCGCCTCACCAAGAACAAGCTGGAGCTTACCGAAGAAGGCTTTCCCCAATACAAGATGCGTCTCCGCCGTGTCAGCGACGAAGACGAGAAGACCCTGGCCGAGCGCATGGTGGGCAAGTGGATCCTGTCCAAACGCTACCAGAAGGTGGACGGAGCATGGGTGGAAGTGACGGACGACCTGCCTCTGGAATGCTGGAGTGAGTACACCGAAGCCGGTAAGTTCACCACCTATACGCGCTGGGCCGACGAAGAACACCTGAACGAGGACATGACGTGGAGAGTGCACGAACTGACTGGAATAATAGGCTATTGGCCATCAGAAGAAGCCTCGCTTGCCTACTTCCGGATTGCCTTGGAAGACGACGACACGCTGGTCATGAACTACGCCGAGAACTACGACCCGACCCAGGAAGAACAAGTTAACACAGAGTATAAGGACATATTGGTAAGAAACTGAGTTTACGAAACGACATAATTTATGAATCTCAAATTTCAAGAAACAATGAAGAAATATCTCAACCATATACTGGCGCTGTTTATTGCGCTAACGGCTCTGTCATCCTGCAGCGATGACAACGAACCTTCTCCGGTTCCGGAACCGGATCCCACACCGAGTGGCTACTGTCTCATGTTCTACATGTCGGGCGACGACAAAATACATGACATTACTTTAATGGAGAGTGCCCGGCAAGCAGCAGCAGTATCGGATGACAACGTTGCCGTTACGGTACTGCATAAAAACTCCGGTGAAGGAGAAGGCGAAGCGCACAACGGTACGCACCGTTACACCGCGCAGAATGGCGTTTTGACCGAAGACCCGACATTCGATCCCGGTGAGGATTTTGCCATTACCGACCCCAAGGAACTGACGGATTTTATCCGCTGGTCGGTAGAGAAATACCCCAACCGCCATTATCTGCTTGTAATTGGCGGACACGGTAAAGCGTTTGTTCCATATGAAGATGAGGATGCGACCTCCACTAAAACGCGTGCGACACTCTATGATGACCACAAATATATGTCGTCCGCACAATTGGGAAATGCAATCTGCCAATCGGGTCAGAATCTTGACGCTCTTATATTCAACTCTTGTCAGCAAGGAAATATTGAAATGCTTGCGGAATGGGAAGGTACTGCCGACTATCTGCTCAGTACTCCTTTTATGTTGCCAGACTTTGGCTATGACTACGCTTCGCTTATCGGTGACCTGCAACAGGGACGCTCTGTAGAAGAGGCTCTTGCACGTACCGCCCACCGCGCAATCAATCTTTGGCAGGAATTTCACAACCAAGAAGAATGCGGGATGGTGACACAAGTTTCCCGAATCCGTGACCTCACTCCCCTGTGGGAGACAATGCGGCGGATTATCGGCGCGATGAATAAATCCATAGAAGATAGAAACTTCACTACCGATGCCCCGGCCGTGTATGGACAACCTTATGGACAAGGCTATGCAAGAGCGCTTGTCTCCAAATATGTCGGCAATGAAGACGATTTTTTTGAATATAATCGCCCAACTTTCGCATTGGATATTGTGGGATTCTTTCATGCAGCTTATGTGCAAAGCGGCAACATGAGTCTCGCTCCATATATAAATCGTCTCGATGAGATTCTTGCTGATGTAATTGTGACCCATCGACAGACTAACGGAAAGCATGATTTCATTTATCTTGTTTTCAATGCCTTGTCAATTTATGATAAGGAGTTAGATGGACAACTTTATCGTAAATGCCGGTTCGACAAACTCACGGGTTGGCGTGATTTCTATGATAGCCTAACGGATTTTGTCTATAACTATGAGGAGGAATGTGAGATTCTCACTCCCATTTCCGAACACATCATTGGGAGATGGGATGTAAAAGAAATGTTACGTAAGCGATTCAATGAATGGATACCTGCGGGAAATGAAGCGAGCGATTTGGGTGTCATGATTTTTCGGCCTAATAATGAAATTGTCAAGGTAAATAAAGCTGGAGGATATACACGATTGGGCATTAACCATTGGATTATAACAGAAGGGAATAAAATTAAGCTTACTGATTTTGATGTTGATGCTGAAACAGATATACTTCAACTTACCGAAAATGATTTAGTCCTCATGGAAACAGTCTCATATAGTAAAATGAAGGTACATTTCCAAAGGGCAAATGATATGGACAAGACGATAGCTGAAAGGATGGTAGGCAAGTGGTCGCTTTCCAAACGCTATGAGAAAGTAAATGGCGAATGGGTTGAAGTGGAGAATCTACCCGTTGAGTGTTGGGCCGAATTTTTAGAATCAGGATTATCAAACAGTTATACCCGTTTGTCCACCACCTCTGAAGGAGTTAAAAACGATAACATGCCTTGGCGGGTTCATGAAGAAACCGGAACTGTCATGTACATAAACCCTGCCGATCGAGTTCCGAGATTTTTCCGGATAGCGTTGGAAGACAACGACAATACAATGATTATGAACTATTCGGAAAACTTCAACCCGGAGTTGGAAGAACAGACAAGTACCGAGTATAAAGACATTCTGATTAGAAATTGAATTGGATTATATATTTTTTAATTCTAAAACCCAAAAACAGTGAAGAAATATCTCAATCATATACTGGCGTTGATTATTACGCTGTCGGGATTGTCATCTTGTTCCGACAAAGACGAACCGTCACCTATACCAGACGAACCGGAGGTGAACGGATACTGTCTGATGATGTATATATCGGGCGGCGACATGGAGCATGACCTTATTTTCGCCGAGAGTATCCGTCAGGCAACCGATGCTACCGGTGATGATGTGTCGGCAACTGTGTTGTTCAAAGCTTCCGGAAAAGGGGAAGGAGACCAACACAACGGTGTTCGCAGATATACCGCTCAGGACGGAGTCATGACAGAAGACGGGACATTCACCCCTGGCGATGACTTTGCCATCTATAACCCCGGAGAGCTGACGGAATTTATCCGCTGGTCGGCAGAGAAATATCCCAACCGCCATTACATTCTTGTTATCGGCGGTCATGGTAGCCACTTTTCTCCCTATAATGATTTGAAAGAGCAAGAAACTCCACCCTCAACAAGAGCCACTCTGTACGACAGCTACCATAGAATGACGTCCGCCCAGTTGGGGGACGCATTACGCCAATCAGGTCAGTATATGGATGCCGTGATATTCAACTCCTGCGAGCAAGGAAATATCGAACTGCTCGCTGAATTGGAGGGAACGGCCGACCTAATGCTCGGCTCCCCTTTCGTCATACCCGACCTCGCCTACGATTACACCTCACTTGTCAACGACTTGAGACAAGGGCGCTCGGTGGAGGAGACCCTGACCCTGACCGCACACCGCGCCATGAATCTGTGGCAGGAGTTTCACAATCAGGAAGTTGTTGGTCTTGCGGTTGTGGTGAGCAGGATTGGAAATTTGACACCTTTATGGGAAGTTCTGCGTGAGACGATTGACAAGATGAGCAACTCAATGCAGGATGTCAATTATACCACAGACGCTCCGGCAAAATATGGCCAGACCTATGGAGAAGGTTATTTAAGAGTCTTGCATTCAAAGGTGGGTCATGATTTGGATGACTTCTTTCAGACGATGCGACCCTATTACAGTTTGGATCTTGTGGATTTCCTCCACGCCGCCTACGTCGAGAGCGGGAACATGCGTCTCGCGTCCTATATAAACCGTCTCGATGAAGTGCTTTCAGACATTGTGGTGACTCATCGACAAACCAACGGCAAACATGATTTTCTCTATACTGCCTACACCAATACATCCGACTACCAGGCTGATGTACGGGAGCAATATCGCAAATGCCGATTTGAACAGCTTACCGGATGGTGCGACTTCTATGAAAACCTCATGTCGTATGGACATGAGTTGTCTGACGGAAGGGGTCTTGTGCTGACGCCTATTGCCGAGCGCATCATTGGCGATTGGGAACTTATTGAATCATTCAGAAAGGAAGGAGGAAAATGGGTCTTAAACGACAATGATGACGATTATATCTTAAAATATTCATTGAGGCCTAATGGCGATTTTTTCATGGTTTCCTCCATTGATGATGAAACAGCCCTCTCGCTCAATAAATGGGGCGATGTAAATGACGATGAACATACCTTAAAAATTCTTGATGAAGAATTGGAAGTATATCAACTTACCGAAAACATCATGGTACTTGTCAACACATTACCGAATATGAAGTACAAGATGCGTTTTCAACGTATCGCCACAGATGAAAAAACTCTCGCGGAGCGGATGGTCGGCAAATGGTCGCTTTCCAAGCGCTATGCCAAAGCCAATGGAGTATGGACTGAAATAACCGGTGATTATCCATTGGAGTGTTGGAGTGAATTTACCGAAAACGGAGTTTTCACTACCTATACGCGCTGGCCTGCTGAGGAATGGAAAAACGACAATATGAAGTGGTTTGTCAATGAATCAACCGGAGTCGTTACTTACTATGTTCCCGGAGAGCGGAAAGAGAGATATTACCGCATATCATTGGAAAACAATGACAATTCAATGGTGATGTATTACTCCGAAGACTTCAACCCGGAGTTGGAAGAACAGACAACCACCGAATACAAGGACGTGCTGGTGAGAGAGAACTAACTAATAATTAACAAAAGAATAATAAAAGGAACAGACTATGAAGAGACAATTACCAGCCCTCCTGCTCCTCGCCGCAGCGATTGTGGGAGCGGCAACCCTCTGCGGATGCAGCGACAGTGACAACCCTATCAAGAAACCCATCGCCGAACACATCTTAGGCAAGTGGGAACAGGTGGAGACCTACACGAAGATAGACGGCGAATGGGTAAAAGACAAATCACCCGAGGGGTTTGCCGAGAACGACCATTACCGGTTTCTGCCCGGCGGGAAGTTGATAAGAAGTACCGAAGACATCAAGAGAAGTATGGTATATCTGATGAACAACGAGTGGAGCGTAAACGAGTCCAACCACACAATGACAGTAAACGGATACGAATATACCATACTCCGGCTGACGGACGAGGAATGGGAGTTCAGCTATGAACCCAGTATTGACAAGGAAACCGGTGAGGTGGTGGAACAAGAGGGGAAAGCCATCTACCGCCGCATTGACGAATCGAAAAAGTGCCTCGTCGAGAAGATGGTGGGCAAATGGAAACTCTCCAAACGCTACGTGAGGAAAGACGGTGAGTGGGTGGAAGACACCCAAGACCTGCCCGATGAATGCTGGCGCGAATATACGGAAGAAGGCACATCCATCCACTATTCACACATGGGCAGCGAGGAGAAAAAGACTGATTACAAGGCATGGTGCATCTTCCCGTACGCAAGAACAGGAGGTATCTTTGGCTTGGGTACCGACATGATATACCACCTTCACGAGGACAAGCAACTGATAACCTTCGATGGCTTCCAGATGGACGATGACAATACCTTCTCCATCACCTATAGCAACTCCTTTGATTTTGATGAGGAAGGACTGAAGGAGAACGGTGGTCGTAAGGAGGTGTTCGTCAGAGAATAACAGCCAGGGTGCCGTCACCTTCACCGTGGGTGAATGAAGAATGAAGAATAAAGAATAACAAATATAGAATAAAGATGAAGAGAAGATTTAGAACTATGTCAGCACTGCTGACAATGGTGTTGGCTGCGATGTTTTGCGCCTTCACCTTCACTGCTTGCAGCGACGATGAAGACACTGACAACGAAGTGACTTACACCTACGGATTCGCCGAAATGTCGGCCTCACACCCCGATTTTCTCGAAGAGATGGGGAAGATAGAATCGGCCTTCAAGTCGGCCCTCGGCATCACCGGAAGTCCCTTTACAAAGCAGGGCACGGTGGAAGAGTGCGACAAGCAGGTCTATGCCGCCTGCCAGAAAGCCTACCAGTCACTCCAAGACGAAGGGTGGCAGGGCGACTACCTCTTCGAGGTGACAAACACCCTCACGGGAGAGGTGATATGCACGGCATTGTTCGATGCCGACAACGAGAACATCTTCGGTAGAACCCCGGCGGCAGCAATAAAGAGGACTGCAGAGAAGTATGCCGCCTTTGTCACGAAGCTGCATCCCGGTTTCCCTGCCCCGCTCACCGAGCCCTTGGTATGCACGGACTATAAGAATGAAACCATAACCTTTATCACCCTCAACGCACTGATAGACCCAGAAGATTTAGGAGCAAGGACGCGGTTTTTCCAAAATAAGTCCTTCGGCTCGACGTTACTGTCGGTGACCTACAAGGACAGTGGTATAACAGATGGCTTTGCCAAGCTGGAGTTACAGTTTTTGGAGAAGAAGGGGAAACCCCGATACACCATTGTATTCAGAAGCCCGAACAACTGATGAGGCCGGTTAAAACAAATAATAGAATGAGACAGCTTATATATATTATGATTACTATGGCACTTTTGTCGTCATGCCAACAGAAAGGAGACAAGAATATGACAAGTGAAGAACTTATGCGGAAAGCCATCGTGCTTGCCGAAGAAAATGTGGACAATGGCGGCGGTCCTTTCGGCGCTGTGATTGCACGCAACGGAGAGATTATCGCGACCGGGGTGAACCGGGTTACTGCCGAGCACGACCCCACCGCCCATGCCGAGGTAAGCGCCATCCGTGCAGCCTGCAAAAAACTGGGCACATTTGATTTGTCCGGTTGCGAGATATATACTTCATGTGAGCCTTGTCCTATGTGTCTGGGCGCAATCTATTGGGCTCATATCGACAAGATGTACTATGGTAACGACAAAGCCGATGCCAAGCGTATCGGTTTTGACGATTCATTCATTTATGAAGAAATCGCTCTTTCGCCTGAAAGCAGAAGACTGTCTTCTGAGAGGGTGTTGAAGGACGAAGCTGTCAAGGCTTTTGATATGTGGATGAAGAAAGACGATAAAATAGAATATTAATTAAGAAATACTTTATGGGAAAGAACTTTTTAACGATAGTGTATATCGCAATGATGGGAATGGTCGCATTTACAGCTTGCGGCAACAAGGAGAATAAAGAGGAAGCCATCGGCAAATCTATGGCCGAGAACCTTCCCGGCAAGTGGACAATAACCAAGAGCTATGAGAAAAAGGATGGCGAGTGGAAAGAAGTGATCGAGCCGGAAGGCAGCGGCACAACCTATCTTTTCCGCACCGACGGCTCCATGATGTCCGCCGTTACCTACGCCAATCACGACACCTATCTGAGATCTCGGACTTGGGCGGTAGAAGACCATGACAGTACATTGAAAATCAATTATAAAACATATCCGGTGGAGTACACCCTGATGCGCCTCACTGCCGACGAACTGGAATTCGGCTACGACAAGGCAACCGATATGACCACCGGCGCCACGCAAGAGGGAGAATTCAAATGGCTCTTCCGCCGCATAGACGAGGGGCAGAAGAACTTTGCCGAACGCCTTGTGGGGCGCTGGCATTTCAGCAAGAGCTACGAGAAAAAGAATGGAGAGTGGAAGGAGATCACCTATGGCATCCCCGATGAGGGGTGGCACGAATATACCGAGCAAGGCACTTTTAGCACCTACTCGCGCCAAGGCGACAACGAGCATACCACCGACCCGATGCAGTGGAAAGCGAATGCCGTCACCGACACAGTCTCCTACAAGCCCCTCGACAGCGACAAGGTGTCCCGAGTGCGCATCACCTTGGAGGATGACCGCACGATGTACGTGTTCTATTCCGTGAATTTCGACCCTGCTACAGGAGAAATGCGCGAGGGTGAGTATCGAGACCTTCTTCTGAAAGAATAACCACTAAAAATATTGACAGATATGAAAACAATCAGACGCTACTTCTTGTTGTTACCCGTCCTCATCGGACTGGCAGTTATTGCCACGTCCTGCGATGACAACGATTCTCCCGAAGATCCCATCCTGCGCCCCTTGGAACAGCATATTCAAGGTGTCTGGCAGGAATGGAAAAGCTACGAGGTGGAAGATGGCAAGTATATTGAAACGCCAAACCCTGAAGGCCACATGCTGGAGTATGACCTGCGGCCCGGCGGTGAAATGATAATCAGCTACAGTTTCTGGTATTCGACCATCTATGCTGGTACATGGTCGGTAAACGAAAAAGAAGACCTGCTTATCTGGGATAATTTCTCCTCTCGCATTTATCGCCTGACTGCCGATGAAATGGAGATAGGCGCAAATACAGCCATAGATGGTGAGACGGGAGAGACACTACACGGCGAATTCCGCTGGATTCTCCGTCGCTTCGACCGTCTGCATGACACATACGCCACAAGACTGTTGGGTAAGTGGAAACTCCTTCATCGTTATGAAATTAAGGATAAGCAGTGGGTAGAGACTTCTTTGGGAGCGGACGATGAGGGATGGCGCG
>NZ_EQ973490.1:940404-954586 GCF_000158035.1 Bacteroides cellulosilyticus DSM 14838 | reverse complement strand
AATTCCGCGATATAGGCACGAGCACCTACTACGAACGTATAGGCGGAAAAGAATTGCGTATCGATTATGACTACTGGGGAGCCAGAGATTACGAAGGTTGGGAGAATGTATTCCAATCATATGAAGGTATCGACGGAGAGTCATACAACGACTACAGCGCTTTCACTTTAAACCCGGATGGCACTCTGACCGCCTATTCGCTCGACTTCTTCGACGCTGGTGGCGAAGGTGTGGCAGACGTGGGACGCAAGGATATATTGGTGCGTGAATAAATCAGGTGAAATAACCATTTACAATATCAAATACAGAAATTTAAAAAAATAATTAAAAATGAAACAGAAAATTTTAACGATCATGTTTGCTTCAGTGATGGCAATGCTCGCTTTCACTGCTTGTAGCAACGACGATGAGCCACAAGAACCATCTGGAGAAAAAATGGTGGAGAATATCGACAAGATAATTGCCGACCAAGCTGAAGCCGGAAATCTTTATCTGAAAAAGGATGATGCTACTCGGCTTATATTGGTTGCAGACTCAAAGGAGGCAGCCCATGAATTGTGTGAGAAGTTCATTCTCAACCAATGGGACGGAAAGCAACGCACTGTCAAGCTCCCTGACAACTGCGGCACAATCTCACTTATGCCGGGGACAGATGAAAGCGTCTTTTACACTATTTCGTTCAATGCACTCAAGAATTTCAGAGAGCCGGTTATGACAGTCGTAATTGTTCCAGAGGAATACCTCAGCGGGGATAATCTTGCTATAGACCAATACTTCCCGGCAAGGTGGACTGAAGAATGTCCCCAATGCGGTCATAAGTGGAAAACATTTGCATCCGGACCCTATAAATGCTCTAAATGCGGATGTGAGTTTGAATAGTATGTATAATCCTGTCCGTATTATTTTGGCAATGACAACGCTCCTGGTAACAGGAGCGTTGTCATCCTGCAATCATGCCGATGAGTTGGAGCCGGTTTCTCTGGCACCACAGATTGTTTTTCTTTTTCTCCAAGCGGATTGGGCGACATGAGCTATAACGACTGCATCCTTGAAGGCGTTCAGAAATTCAAAATGGAACATAAAGAGATTGACATTTATATCTATTCGCCCGAATCATTGCTTGAAGCCGAGAAAATCTTCTCCGACTGGCTCAAACGACCGGAAAGCGAAATTCCGGTGTTGTTTGTTTTGGGTAGCAGCGATTATGAGCCAATGGCAGAACTTCATCTGGCGGAGCACGACTTGACACCCAACAAAAGTATCCTGCTTTTTGAAAGCCGGAAACAATATAAAGCCGAGAACATTCATACATTCCAGATTTCAATGTTCGGAGCTTCATACCTCGCAGGAGTATGTGCAAAACAATGTTCAGAGATGACACCTCTGATTTTGCTTGCTAATAATACCGACAGTCCCATCAACATAGCCAAAGACGGTTTTATTGCAGGCTACGGCAGTGACTGCAATGTGGAGTATCTTGCGGATGATTGGACGGGATATGTGTCGGCTTCGCTCGCTTACCGGAAAATGAGTGATTGGGTGGTTGATTACGACTTCATTTTCCCAGTGGCAGGTGGCTCTAATGCCGGTATATACCGCTACTCCCGGGAATTTGAGTACTCACCATTTCTGGTGGGCATGGATATCGACCAGTCAAGTCTCTCCAACCGAATCACTGGCTCGGTTATTAAGCATATCGACCAATTGATTTACAGGTATCTGACGGAATGGGTAGTCACGGGGATTATGCCGGAGAACCAACTTTACGGTCTTGAAAGCGGGTATGCCGACTGGCTGGTCGCCCCCCGATACGTGAATGATTTCAGCAGCTTAGTCAATGGAATGCGTCACCAGGCTATTCTTTTTGAGAAAGAGTATTATGAAACGAGTGGTTATTAAACTTATTGCGCCGCTCCTCTGCCTGATTGGTCTGTGGAGCTGCTCGGACGATGAGCCTTCTTATTCTCCTGACAACAAGCAGTGGACAGAGAAGGTTGTTGCCGTGGTGCTTCCCATGGAGAAAGGGCTTGATGTACATTGGAAAAGGACATTGGGAATGTTTACAACCAACTTTGAGCGTGCATTCAAAAACCACGAAGCAGGTATAAGGTTAAAGTTTGAATACTACGATGAGGCAAAGGTCGATGTGCAAGAACTTGCCCAATCGCTGGCATTCAACGATGAGGTGTATGCCGTAATCGGTGGGCTGTATTCATCCAACGCGGCAATCCTCGCGGCAGAACTGACTCTTGTGGGCAAAACATTCTTCACTCTCGCCACCGCCGAACAACTGGTTCGTGCATATGCATCGACAGGCTATCTCTGGGCGATGACCGAGACCGACATTACGCAATGTGAGGTGCTTCTCTCCAAGGTGATTAACTATGAGGGTGAAAGCGTGGCGCTTTTGGCCAAGGAGAACGACAATTACGGACAAACGTTCATTGACTGGTTCGCATTTCAGGCACGCGAACTCGGACTGAAAAACATGGGATGCTATACTTACACCTCCGAAAATGTAGCTGATGTGTCTCGCCAAGCCATGCAGTCAGGTGCAGAATATGTGATATGCATCCCCTCTGAAATAGAAGAGATGGGACCGATGCTTGAAGCGCATAAAACACAAAGCCTGAACGGGTGTAGTGTACCGAGAATGCTGTTTTCGGATACTGCCTACGGTGCGGATGTGCTCAAGATTCACGGTGATGCAGCTGAAGGTATAGAGGGAGTCGCATTTGGTGCCGATCCTGAATCGGGATTTGACGTGAGTTACAAGACGTTTTTCAATGCCACACCTACTCTTGGTGAGTCACAGCTCTACGATGCTGCAATGCTCATCGGCTATGCCGCATGGTACCAGCAGTTCAAACCGGAGTTGTCGTTACAAAAATCATTAAGGGCCGTTGTTTCGGGTGAAGGCTTGAACATGGGTAGCTGGACAGGTGAGGATATGGGGCTTGTGGTGGATGCGCTTGCTGCCGGAAAGTCACCATATGTTCGGGGAGCTTCAGGGCATTTAAGGTTCGATGCTAAGGTGTTTACCAATGTACTTGCCACCACCTACTATAATTTCAAGGTTTACAACGGACAGTATATCATCCTTGACTATAACACCAGCGACGGAGGGAACCGCACGGATGCGACACTTGCCGGTTGGAACTGGAAAGCCTCTCAGATGCAGGATTTCAACAATTCAGGGGAATTCAATTACCCTGCACATACCGGCAACTGGGCACTCCTTGTTGCTTCCTCCAAGGAATGGACCAATTACCGCCATCAGGCAGATGTGCTCGCTATCTATCAGCAGCTCAGACAGGCCGGATATACCGACGACCGTATCATTCTCATTGTCGAGGATGACATAGCCGATAATGTCTCAAATCCCAACAAAGGAGTTATACAGGTGACTATTGGGGGAAACAATGTGTATGAGAATGTAGAGATTGATTATCGTATGTCATCGTTGAAGGCAAAAGATATACTTGCTATTCTGAATGGACGAAAAAGCGAAAGTCTGCCCACAGTAATCGAATCTACTGAAAACGACAACCTGTTCGTTTTCTGGAGCGGACACGGTGTACCGGGAGCCATGTGCTGGGATGAGGAGCCTTACGCCATGACAGGCGATGACCTGTCCACTGTTTTTAAGGATATGAACCTCAAAAGGCGTTACCGTAAACTTCTCATGATGGTGGAGGCATGTTTTTCGGGTGGTGTGATGGAGCAGTGCGAGGGCATCCCCGGAATGCTGTTCATCACTGCGGCCAACGGTGACGAAACATCCAAGGCTGATGTCTTCAACGGAGAGATGAAAGTGTGGATGAGCAACCGTTTCACCTCCACTTTTATCGAACAAATAACCGATAACAAGGATGTAGCTATGCGCGACCTTTATTATCGGCTGTTCATCAATACTGTCGGAAGCCATGTAATGGTTTATAATGCCGAAAACTATGGCAATCTTTATTCAGCCAATATGTCAGAATTTATAAATTTCAAAAATGATAAATCAAAATGAAAAGTTCAATCAAAAGAATGTCAGCACTGCTGACGATGATGGCTGTCGCCATTCTTACTTTCACCTTCTCCGGTTGCAGTGACGATGACGATCCTGTGACAGAAGTGACTTACACATACGGCTTCTCCAACATGTCGGCATCGCATCCCGACTTTCTTGAAGAGATGAGCAAGATAGAGAAAGGCTTCCAGTCAGCTCTTGGTATCACCGGCAAACCTTTCACCAAGAAAGGTTCGATAGAAGAGTGTGACAAGCAGGTTTACGAGGCTTGCCAGAGAGCATTCGATTCGCTCAAAGGCGAGGCGTGGCAAGGGGATTACACCTTTCAGGTTACGAACGTGGGAACGGGAAAGGTTGTGTGTACGGCTATATTTAGTGCTGATGACGAAAACTTGACGATTTCGACTATCGGCAACAAGGCGATGGAGGATGCCGATACGGGTGACTTCTACTTCTCCGACGGCTCCTTTGCCGACAAATCTACCGAATTGGCATCCTGGCAGAAAGCCGCCTGTATAGGGGTGGTGCTTAAAAAAGGCCGCGACGATTCCGGCGACTTGGTTGACAACGGCAACTATACATTGAAAGACGGTACGACTCCGATGCAGAAAGTTCACGGTTATGTGCTTGCTCTCCGTGATGCCAATGGCGGCTGCCAATGGGGGAAGTTATGGACCGAGGTAGGTTGCGACAGAAATCAGACTACCGGTTTCAATGGCTACAGCAGCACGCAGACCATTGTAGCATTCAATAAAGACAAAAACTGGAATCTTTCAGATGCATTCCCTGCCGTCTATCATGCCGTGAATTATGAAACTGTATGTCCTGCGCCATCCCAAACCAGCGGTTGGTTTCTTCCTTCCGGCGGACAATGCCAGTATTGGCTCGAAAACAGGGATGTCATATTGAGGAGTATCCAAAATGCCGGAGGCGACGGATGGAAAGACTGGTATTGTTCAAGTTCGGAAATGAGCGACAGTCCTGAACGCAACGCTTACTACTTGAGTATGCGATACGGTTACATGGACGACGACCTTAAGGACTTCAGCTGTGCAGTTCGCGCGTGCTTAGCTTTCTGACCTATTTAACAATAATACGATACAATAAATAATGAAAATCAAAATGAAAAGTTCAATCAAAAAAATGTCAGCACTGTTGATGATGATGGCTGTCGCCATTCTTGCTTTCACCTTCACCGGTTGCAGTGACGAAGCGACACCCGAATCTGATGATAAAATCCTGAAACCCGTCGCCGAGAATGTTATCGGCAAGTGGAGCATGAAGGAGAGCTACAAAAAGCTGGATGGCAAGTGGGTGGAAGATCCCATCCCCGAAGGTCAGGGACAAACCTATACTATCCGCACGGACGGCACAGTGCTGAGCGCATTTACGGCACCCGATGGCTACACGAAGCTCAACCTGGGCGAATGGAAGACAGACGAAGCCGCCAACAAACTGACACTCGGAACAATGACCGTAGATGTACTCAGCCTGAATGCCACTTCATTTGAAATGGGGTACGGCGAGGCTCTCGATGCGGAGACAGGCGAATTGATGGATGGTGAGTTCAGATGGAAATACTCCCGCATGGATGAAACACAGAAGACGCTTGCCGAGAAGCTCATAGGCAAATGGAATTACTCTAAGAGCTACGAAAAGATAAACGGTGAGTGGGTGGAGATTCACTCCGGAATGCAAGATGAAGGTTGGTTTTTGGGCGAAACAGACATTCTGTTTTGTGAGGACGGTTCATCTACCGTATACGCACGTTTCGGTGAGCATGAAAGAACGCTCAGCATGTACTGGCGCGTGAACAATGCTACCGGTGAACTGCGCATGGTGACTAAAGACGGACAGACTATGGAATTAAATGTAGCGATAGAAGTAGACGGAACACTCTCGGTATTCTATAACCTTGAACCTTCTACGGGACAGACTGTCACCAGAGAGTTTAAGAATGTATTAATTCGCTGAAATCAGAAAAAATATAAACAATAAATCATCATTTTATTATGAAGCAACTATTTTATATCGTCAGTATCGTCTTGATGACAACAATTGCATTTGTATCATGCAAAGGAACAACAAACAAAACAAATTCCACAGAATCCGGAATGCCGGATTTCGTTGGCACATGGCATTATGAAACAGTGACTCAAGCCGTGCTGGGAGCCGTTTCTGATACCGTAGTTTTCGACTACATCAATAACCCGCATGAACAGCAATTCTACGAAGTCTATACTCCGGACAGTATAATGACCTTCTACACCATCCAAAATGATACGCTGTTGAATAAGCTACGGTTTCGATATGCTTTCCGCAACGATACCCTCTATATGTCAGACCCCAATAAGCCGGTACAAACCGTACATGTAAAGAGCTTTACAGACAACACTGTGACCATAGACTACATTCGCACTTACCGCGACACTCTCTTCTACTGTACCTCCACTACTCGTCGCAGCGAACTGCCGACGTGGAAATTTGAGAAGTAAAGACAAATAATAAGTACATTAACAAATATGATAAGAAGAAAATACCTGCTGCTCTTTGTCGTGTCCTTTACCTTGCTCTTGGTTGGATGTGACAACGACCTCGGACATCAAAGTCCTAACGATGAGTGGATAGCCGAAACTTTGGTGTCCGAAGTTGACGTAGAACACTCCGGTGTGGATGCCTGGTTCTATTCGGAAGCTATCAGCGACCAGATATTCAGCCGCATGTGGCTCAAGTCATGGAAAGAGAACTGTCCTTTGAATCGGTCCGAACTGCGTTATCTAAAAGTATTGCATCGCAACGCTGACGGCAACCCCCAACGGGGTGAGATGGTGGTGAACGCCGCCATTGCCGATAAAGCGATCGACATATTTCGACAGCTCTACCTGGCGGACTACCGCATTGAGCGGATGGTGCTCATTGACAACTACGATGCCGACGATGAAAGTTCTATGCGTGCCAACAACTCCTCATCGTTCAACTTCCGCTTCATGACCGGCTCCACTACCAAGATTTCCAAGCACGGACTTGGCCTTGCCATCGACATTAATACGCTTTACAATCCATACGTCAAGGAAAAAGCTGACGGTTCCTGGCACATAGAACCCGCTACCGGTGAGCCATACGCTTTAGACCGTGATAACAGGACGGATATACCGTACAAGATAGATCACAACGACCTGGCATACCGGCTCTTTACGGAAGCCGGATTTGAATGGGGAGGAGACTGGATCTCATTGAAGGATTACCAGCATTTTGAGATTGACCTATAACAATTGTATGTCGAGATACCATTGTTGCTGAAGGCGTGGGACTGGAGAAAGTTGCTATTTTTCTTTTCATATTGTTTGATATATCATGATTATTCCTCTTTATCTGAGAAAGAATAGGGGAAGCTATCTGGTTCTGTTCCGCGTTTATAGTTGGGTTGGCTGTCCATGTCGAACCTGATTTTGGCACCTTTTATCAATAAGGAGTGGTTCAGATAATTCTTGTCATACTTCTTGCCATTGTATCGTACATCGCTGATATAGCGGTTTTCATCGCTGTTTAGGGGCGCAGAAATCTCGATAGTTTTGCCATTTTCCAGATGTATCTTGGCATTTCTGAAGAGTGGTGCGCCCAACACGTATTCGTCCGTACCCGGGCAGACGGAATAAAAACCTAATGCCGACATGACATACCAGGCTGAAGTCTGTCCGTTATCTTCGTCTCCGCAATATCCGTCAGGGGTTGGCTGGTAAAGACGGTTCATCACTTCGCGTACCCAATACTGTGTTTTCCAGGGTTGCCCGGCGTAGTTATAGAGATAAATCATGTGTTGTATGGGCTGGTTGCCATGTGCGTATTGCCCCATGTCAATGACCTGCATTTCGCGCATTTCGTGTATCAGGCTTTGCCGGGTATTAGTGTTTGCGCCGAATACGGGCGGCGTAGTAAATACAGAGTCGAGCATAGCAACAAAGTTCTTGTCACCTCCCATCAGGTTAATTAAGCCCCGCATATCATGGAATACGGACCAGGAATAATGCCAGCTGTTTCCTTCAGTGAAAGGTCCCCACCATTCCACCGGATCGAAGTGCTGCGGGAAGTTGCCGTTGCGGTCTTTGCCGCTCATCAGGCGGTAAGGAGCATAGAACAGGTTCTTATAGTTCTGGCTGCGTTTCTTGTAGATGTCCAGTTCCGATGCGGGTCTGCCCAGTTTTTTCCCCATCTGATAGATACACCAGTCATTGTAGGCGTATTCAAGGGTACGGGCGGCACTTTGACCGATATCGGAAGGTACATATCCCAATTCATTGTATTCCTTGTAGCCCATGCGGCCGGAAGAAGGAACCGTGGGATGCTGGTTGTTTGCTCCATGCAACAAACCTTCATACATTTTCTCGGCATTCTGTTTGATGTTGCCTTTCACATAGGCATCTGCCACTACTGATGCGGAATTATTGCCTACCATGCAGTCGTGATGTCCCGGACTGGCCCATTCCGGGAAGAAACCACTCTCCAGATAGGCATTCAGGAAACCTTCTTCCATTTGTCGGCTCATGGAAGGGTATATCAGGTTAATCATTGGGAGTTCTCCGCGGAAGGAATCCCAAAAGCCGGTATCTGTAAAGAAGCGTCCGGGCATCACCTTGCCGGTGTGCGGGCTATAATGCAGGATGTTTCCCGCCGCATCAATCTCATGGAACGTCCGGGGAAATAAAACGCTGCGGTATAAACAGGAGTAGAAGGTGCGAAGTTGATCTTCGCTGTCCGATTCAACCTCTATTCGTCCGAGTACTTCGTTCCAGCGTTCTTTACCTTTCAGCTTTAGTTCTTCCAGATTCATTGAACCGAGTTCTTTCAGATTCTGTTCAGCCTGTTCGGGACTGATGAAGGAAGATGCGATTCGGGCACATACTTTTTCTCCCTTGCGGGTGGCGAATCCGATAATGGCGCCGGCATGATTTTCTTTAACGTCTGGTTGGCCTACTTTGATTTCACCATTGCTTACGGTTGCTGAGTAAGTGAAGGGCTTGTCGAAAGTAATGGTGAAGTAGTTCTTAAAGTTGGCCGGTACGCCACCGCTGTTTTTGGTCGTGTAGCCGATGATCTTATTCTCGGCCGGAACAACTTTCACATACGAACCATTGTCGAATGCATCAATTACTACATAAGAATCCTTGCTCTCGGGAAAGGTAAAGCGGAATATGGCTGCCCGCTCCGTAGGTACAATTTCTGTTGTAATATTGTGATCGGAGAGGAATGCGCGGTAGTAATAGGGTGTAGATACCTCAGATTTATGATTGAACCAGCTTGCACGCTTGTCCTGGTCGAATACGGGCTCACCTGTAATGGGCATGATGGCGAACTGTCCGTAGTCGTTTATCCAAGGGCTGGGTTGATGTGTTTGTTTGAAACCTCTGATACGGTTAGATGCATAGGTATAAGTCCATCCTTCTCCCATCTTTCCGGTTTGTGGGGTCCAGAAGTTCATCCCCCAGGGCATTGCGATGGCAGGATAGGTATTACCATTGGATAATTCGAAACTGGAGTCTGTCCCTACTAGTGGGTTTACATAGTCTACTATATCTTTCTTGCTTTGGGAGAATAAGAGAGAACTGGCTCCCAATAAGAATGATAAGAAAAGAATCTTTTGTTTCATGTTATTGGATTTATTGATATAATATTTCCTGCAAATATGGTGGTTTATAGTGATTTGCGTGTTATACATTTGTGACGTATATGTCTTCTTTCGTGACAATTAAAAAGAACTTTGCAGATAATTCAGTACGCACTGATTATCTGCAAAGTTCTTTCATCTTTCATTGTTGTCTCATTCATTGGCTTTTCCGCTGAAACTGCCGTCTGAAGGATGGGGAAGTGCTTTCAGGAAGATTACATTACTTCCTCGCACACCCGCATTTCCATCCCTTTATATACCACTACAATCTTGTGCAGTTGGGTGTGGCCGATGGCACGTTTCACTGTGTCCGTGTCGGCGTAGCGGTTGGCTTGGACAATGGCTTCTTGGCGTAATTCTTCCACGCGTGTTTCGGGGTCTTTATACTTGGCATACTTCAGTTCCACGATGTAACTGTGCGTCATGTCGGAGTAAATCTCCAGCATCGGACAGAGGAAGATGTCGACATATCCAGCCTGCGTGTCCTGTTCGGAAATGGGACGATAGAAGCGGTTCTGAGCAGTCATGGCGAGGGTGAAACCGTGGACGAAGAATTCGCCCTTTTGCTTGTCGCGCTGTGAGGCATAACGTTTCAGGCAGTCGGCGATGTAGTCGAAGTAAGCTTTCCAATCACCCCGATAGGCTAATGCGCTGGATAGTTCGCTCTTTTCATAGCTGCTGAAGCTCAGGTCGGCATCGTTGTAGGTATTCAGCAGATAGGTGTAGAGTTGTTCCTGTACCACCATGTTGGGGATGGTCAGTTTGGTTTTTCCTTCGTGCATGCCGCTGATGGTGAGCATCCCGAAATAGTAGAGCAAGCTCACGAAATTATCAGGATTGGTGATACTGGCGGCAGGGAAGCCGTCTTTCAGATCACCGGTGATAAATCCCTGGCTCACTAAAGTCTGAATGATGGAAGCGTCATGGGCAAATTCCTTGTCCTTGCGGATAAGCATGCGCAACTTCTCGTAGTCGATGCGGATATTGCTTTCTATCATGTTTTGCGGTGCTTTACCGCGTATAATGTAGTTTTTGACGAAGTAGAGCACCATATTGGAATTGTACATTGTGGTTTCACCGTAACAATCCTGCGCAAAACAGTAATTGTCGTACCATGGTTTCATCATTTCTATCAACTCGTCAACGGTATGATGGAAAGGGCTGGTGGTAGAATAATAAGTCAGCATTTCGCGTACTTCCTCTTCCGTGAAACCCATCATTTGATTGAAATCCGGTGAGAGTGAGTAGTTAGTACCGATGTTGAATCCGCTGGTCAGGTCGTCCATCGTCACGGGGCTTACACCGGTGATGAAGCAACGCTCGATACTGGAATAGGTGCCTGCTTTCACCTTGTTGAATAGATTCCGCAAATAACCTTCGCCATGCGTCTCGTCAGTGTATCGGCGTAAACTTTCGGGATTGGAAAGGATAGCATTGGTGAAGTGGTCGTATTCATCGATGAAGAGATACATTTTCTGTCCGGCACGCTCGCATGCCTGATAGATGAACTCCAGTTGCGCTACAGCTCCGCTTTTGGTGTGCAGTTCTTCCCAGGTGTCCGGGGGGAGGAGGTCGGCATATTTCTTACAAAAACTCTCGATGGTAGTACCGCAGTGTTCATCCAACCCTTTGCGGTAATCATTCAGCTCGCCGCTGATGCCGGAAAAGTTGAGATAGAGCACGAGGTAGCTATTTCGGTTCGGTGTGGGGTGTTCACCAATGTAGAGGCCACCAAAGAGGTCATCGAACTTATCGCGGGTGTTTACATCGTAGTAGTGTTGCAATATGTTCAGTGTCAGGCTCTTGCCGAAGCGTCGCGGACGGATGAAGAAAAAGAAACGATCCGCCTGTTCTATCAGGGGGATAAAGCGGGTTTTGTCTACATAATAATAGTCTTCGCGGCGAATAACCGCAAAGTTCATCATTCCGTAGGGAAGTCTCTTTCTGTTCGGTACTATATATTCCAATGGATCCATTTTCTGTCCTCCTACTATTGTTTTTTAATCTGTTGCTTTGTCACATAACGACACAAAGATAACAAAAGTTCTTATAGCGACGATGCGTTTTCTTTCACTTATTTTGAAGGGAAGTGTTTCTAACTTTATCTCTTGAGTTCCGCATCCCTCGACATACCGTAATATCCCGGCATGGGGCGATAGATCGGCTGTGCGCGTCTTCCTACATTTGTCAGTTTGCCCTCTTTTTGCAATCGTTGCAGATGGTTGTTGGCGGTGGTGCGTGCCATGCCGCATAATTCCTGGAAATCGATGTGAAGCAGCAGTTCATGTTCCGTGAAATACTCTTTCAAGCGCATATCTATCTCTACTTCGGAGAGTCGCAGGGAGTGGCGCGTGTATTTACTTTGGGTGGCTGTAACACCTGCCAGTGCGGCTTTCAGACGAATGTCCGGGCGAAAACTAACACCTTTCAAGCGTAGTTTCAAATGCTTGTTCTTGGTCTTGCGGGTCACTTTCTGTGTGGCCTCCAAAGTGGGGGAAAAATAGCCCAATCCCTCGATGTGCACCTCCCGACCTTCGCGTAGCTCTTCTCCGCAAAGCTGGGTCAAAGTGTCTATTGCACTTTTTGCATCACCCACGCTGAGCGAACTGCGTTCGTGTACCCGATAATATAATTGCTCCATGCTCACTTTGCCGTTGAGCAACGGGCGGGGATGCAGCCCTCTTTCTTCCGATTCCCCTTCCGCGTTGGGGTTCTCGTACCAATCGTAAACTATTGCCATAATGCTTGTTTCTTAATGCTTTAAATGTATATACTTGTTGACTCGAAGGTGCTGTCTTGAAAGTGAACCACTGGAGTCGGTCGAGTGAATGACTGGAGTTGGTAGAATGAGTGACTGGAGTTGGTCGAGTGAACAACTGGAGTGGGCCGTTTATAAGTCAGCATACAAAGATAGTGATATTAGTAAGATTTACCTATGAAAGTCCTTACTTTCTTTCTAACTGTGTTCTCTGGAAAATAGTTGATGGAATGCTTGCAAAGCGCTTTCTCGTTGTAGTAAATTCGTAGCGTTGGTACTGACAAAACGAAACCTGTTTACTATTAAAATGAAAAGAAGTTATGAAAAAGAAATTAATGACATTGGAACAACGTCGCTTGTTGCGCGAGGCACAACAGTTGTTGGCTTTATCGGAAAGGCAGAAAGCGAAAAAGAAAACATCGGAGGCGTCGGAATCCGGAGACAACACGAATACAACGGTTCGCCTGACGAGACAGGTTATGGATTTTCTGACGAAACGTTATGATTTCCGTTATAATCTGTTGACGGAAGAGACCGAATTCCGTCCTGCCGGGCAGCGTGATTTCGCTTTCCTGCCTGTCGGTAAGCGAAACCTGAACGCTTTCTGCATTGAGGCTCATGCTGAGGGTATCCCTTGTTGGGACAAGGATTTGAGTCGCTATATCTATTCTACTTACATTCCCGATTATCACCCCTTTCAGCTCTATATGGAGGAATTGCCGCAATGGGACGGCGTTGACCGGCTGACACAGCTCGCCTTGCGGGTTTCCGACTGTCCGCATTGGGTGCAGGGATTTCACATCTGGATGCTGGGGCTTGCCGCGCAGTGGTCGGGGCTGGCAGGCATACATGCCAACAGTGTAGCGCCTATTCTTGTAAGTCAAGAGCAGGGACGGCAGAAGTCCACATTTTGTAAGTCATTGATGCCGATGGCTCTGCGGCGATATTATGTGGATAATTTGAAGCTTACTTCGCAAGGGCAGGCGGAACGCCTTTTGGCGGAAATGGGCTTGCTGAATATGGACGAGTTTGATAAGTATGCCGAAAGCAAAATGCCGTTGCTGAAGAACCTGATGCAAATGTCTGATTTGAATATTCGTAAGGCCTATCAGCAGAGCTTCCGCCAACTGCCTCGTGTCGCCTCTTTTATTGGTACCAGTAACCGTTTCGACTTACTTACCGACCCTACGGGAAGCCGCCGTTTTCTTTGCGTGGAAGTGGAGCGGGTGATTGATTGTACCCATATAGAACATGACCAGATTTATGCACAACTGAAGGCGGAACTGCTTGCGGGGAGGCGCGATTGGTTCACCAAAGAAGAGGAACAGGTGTTGCAGGTGCAGAATGAGGCGTTCTACCGTGTTTGTCCCGCAGAGGATGTTTTTCATAGTTATTTTCGTGTGGCGAATTCCGGTGAGAAGTGTATCGGTCTTACGGCTGCCCAGATTTTCAGGGAACTTCAGCAAAAGAATTCCGCTGCCATGCGCAGCGTCAATCCTATGCGCTTCGGCCAAGTGCTGCTGAAAGCGGGGGTGGTGCGTCGGCACACAGAGTATGGAAATGTGTATCAAGTGGTTAGGAGGCTGTGCGACTGATGAATGTTTCTGCGGTTGTGGTGACGGCTGAAAGCTGAAAGTATCCCCTAAAGGGATGCTTTCAGCGTAAAGGTCGATAAATAAGGGAGATAGGATTATGAAAGCTATATGAAGCTGAATTTATTTACTTGATCTTACGTGCTCCTTTT
>NZ_EQ973490.1:907827-939622 GCF_000158035.1 Bacteroides cellulosilyticus DSM 14838 | reverse complement strand
CGGCAAGATAGCCGTGATTAATGATTTGTGCGAGATGGTTGCCCCCCGAATGTGCTTCAAGAAGATGGAAGGCTACGACCATAACAGCTGCCACTCCACGCAATCCATCCAGGATTTCATAATGCGGCTTTGAGGCGAGATAAATTGTCTGAGTATTCATTGGAGCATCAGATATTATTAGTTCAAGTATCGCACATTGGAGACATGCGATACTTGAATTATATATTTATAGTTGAATTTCAATTCCCTCTGTGAGGTTTCCACTTCCTTGACGTATACCTTGTTTGGTAACTACTTTTACAATGGCCATGTCCTTGTTTTCTGTCTGGTACTTGCCTGTTTTTCCTGCTAACTTCACAATTACCTTGTTATTTGCTCCCTTTTCGGCAGTGAACTGTTGCAAACTGTAGTTTCCTTTCTTGAAAGACCATCCTTCTCCTTCATCCCAGTACATACTACCACTTGCTTTGCCCTGTTCGTCCAGACAAACCAGTAGTGTGAGCGGATCTAGTGATTTCTCAGTAGTGTTCTGTATGATCTTCCCTGTAGGAATAATGGCTCCTCCACGTATTTTGAGTTTTGACTGATATTTATCTTTATTGTCTCCGGGGAATAAGGAGAACTCTTCCCAAATACCTTTAGGCAGTGCTACTTGTTCAGCCCAGGAAGGTATAACCAGTAGATCGCTACCAAGCAAGAATACTTTCTCCTCTCCACGCAAGGATAAATCCTTAGGATCGGCGAAGAAAGCTGGTTGCATGATAGGCATGCCGGTTTCAGAGGCTTCCTGTAATAAAGTATAGAGGTAAGGTAATAGCATGTATCTGCGTTCCAATGCTGTACGTGCCGCATCTTCTACTTCTTTACCAAATGCCCAAGGCTCTTTATCATTGGTTCCGGCACAGGCGTGAGCGCGGGAGAACGGGTAGAAAGCGCCTAGACCAATCCAGTGTCCCCACAAGTCTGCGTCCGCATTGAACAGGAACCCACCTATATCTGCACCGCTAAAGGGCTGTCCGGATAATCCCAGCGTGATAGACATAGGAATGGACATTTTCAGATGTTCCCATGAGGAGCCGTTATCCCCGGTCCAAGTTGCTGCATAGCGTTGTCCTCCCAAAAAGTTAGAACGAGTCAGAATAAACGGGCGTTTTTCGGGCCGTACAGCCTCTATTCCGGTTCTGGATGCTTTTACCATCAGAAAACCGTACACATTGTGATATTGCAGGTGACTACCGGCAGGTAAATTGCCACCACCCCGGTGAAAATTGTCTTCAGGCATGGTTCCAGTGGGAGTATTACTAATTTGAGGTTCGTTCACATCATTCCATACACCGTCTACTCCTTGTGCAAGGAAATCCTTATATAGGCCACTCCACCATTTAGATACTTTGGGGCATGTAAAGTCCGGAAAAGCTGCGGAACCGGGCCATGCATCTCCATTATACTCCTTTCCATCTGCAGTTTTTACCCATACATCATTTTCTGTTCCTGATTTGTAAACAAAATAATCGGGATCAACTTTTGCTCCCGGGTCGATCATCCAGGCACTATGGAAACCACGCAAATGTAAATCTTGATTTAATTTCTTTGGATTTGGGAAACCTTTCGGGTTAAAAGTGAAGATGCGATATCCGTCCATGTAGTCAATATCCATCCATATAACATCACAGGGGATACGTCTTTCACGGAAGTTATCGGCAATTTCAAGTACGCGGCTATCTGGTGAATAGGAGAATCGGCATTGCTGATAACCCATTGCCCACCGGGGAATCATTGGCATGGTTCCAATGAGCTCTGACAGACCTTTTACAACAGCTTGGGGAGACTCTCTGTCAATGATGAAGACACGGAATAATTCACCTTCACTTCTTAACTCTATCTTGTCATCCATACTGGAGAGTTCGGCTTTCCAGGTAGTATCAAATAGAATACCAAAAGAAGTGCCGTCTTTGCGTACACCCATAATCCAAGGATGTGATTGATACAGGCGTTTACCGCCATCTACTCCATAGGCTCCTGAATCTGTGTTCCATAATTTAATCGTTTTGCCGTTTCTCAGTAGCGTACCGGTAACTTCACCACCTCCATAAAGGCTTGTGCCTTCAGGTACTGCCAGAGAAGCTCCTGCTTTTCCATCATTCAAGAAGAATTCCGGCATTAGTGTCCAGTTTGATGCCAGTTCGCCTTTTTTACGTGGTTCACTTTGTAGGGCAAATGATGGAATTTTCTTTGCATCATACCCTGTGGGTATGAATTGAGCAATACCGTCTCCAACCATGAAAGAGCGCTCGATATTCACTTGCTGTGTGCCGGCATGAGTGATCTGGATGCATACTGCCAGTAGGCAGATCATTGCTGTTTTCAGATGATTAAAATTCATATTGTTATTGATTTTAGTGATATTGTTAACTAAATTATTTTCCAACAATGGGGAATTCAGAGATACGTAGGGTGGTGCAACCATAAGGTATTAATGTGATTTCCTGTTCTTCTCCTTCAGCACCGTTGCAGAAGGAGAAAGGTTGAGGTCCTGCCATTTCATTGTAAACTGTCCATGTGGGAATAAGGCGGGCTTTCATCTTGATTTCAATCGGTGCATTCTCTTGATTCCAGGGGAATATTGATTGCTGTTTTTGGCTATCAATACTAACTTGTGCTATTTTATTCACTTGGCTGCGATCAAAGTCCACCAACCCATAATTCCAAGGTTCGGATGAAGTAACTTGATAATAAAGGGGGCCATACCAGCTATTATTGAGATTTTCTTTTTTCCAGTTTTCCTTTATTTTAAGAGCATATACTAATGGGCCTCTTTCAATAGTCACAGCATTCTCGTACCATGTACTGGTAGAAACTTCCATGGGTAAGTGTAATTCTACATTGTCATTTCGCTTCCATATACGATTGATAACAGCGATCCGCCCTCCTTCAATGTATTGTTCTGCCTTGCCGTTTACTATTATCTCAGCACGTTTGCACCATTTCGGAATGCGTAAGTGTAGCGGGAATTCGACTTGTTTGGTTTTGTTCTTCACTTCTTTAATAGTGAAGGATATACGGTTATCCATAGGATAATAGGTATCTTCACTAATTACGACCGATACATTGTTACCTACTTTAGCTGTGACTTCTGATGGAGAATAGGTAAAGGCGGCAATACCATTATCGGGCGTTGCATACCATAAATGCTGTGTGAATTTTGGCCAGCCTTGATGCATATTTGAAAAACAGCAAGGATAGCCGGTCAATGTGCCGAAAGTAATATCCGTACCTTCATGATCCTGATCGAAATTACGGCGGTGACGAGTTACCATAATCTGGTTGGGTTGCTGGAAGTATTGTTTAATCATGAAGTCGTCTGATATCTGGGTAGGCAGAGCATTGAAGGCTATGCGTTCCAGGTGATCGGCAAAATCAATATCTCCTGTAATTTCTACCATCTTTTCAAGGGAGTACATCAATTCTACAGCGGCGCATAATTCAGAACCCTGTGTAGGGTTGTTTCCATGTAATGCTTCATCTCCACCATACATTCCTTGTGGCTGTCCGTGAAATTGACGGATATCCTGAAACCCTCTTTTTACAGCATCAATGTATTTAGGATTGGTGTCTTGCTGATAATAAATGATCGGTTCTTTGATACCTTGTGCCAGATTTACACAGTGTATTGTACAGATGCGGCGCAAATCCCCTCGGTTTACCATATCAACAAAGCTGTAACTCTGTTGGTGCAATAGATGCCCTAATTCGAGTAAGAAAGCCTCCCCTGTGAGATTATACAGCCAATATACAGCCTGCAGGTTATCGCAGGCACGGAATTCAGCCCAAAAACTCCAGTGTCCTAGGGGTTTCTGTGGTAAGGTATTTAGTTGATAACGGAAGTATTTGGTCATAAAGGTGATGATTCTCTCATCGTTGGTTGCCGAATAGTATTGTTGTAAGATTTTCAACATTACCATACGTGGCCACCAATCATGTGAATTATCACGCTGTAATCCCGGTTCACCCGGATAGTCTTTTGCCGGACCAAAAAAGCCGTCTTCGCGTTGGCTTTGCAAAGCCCATTCTATCCAAGGCTGCACCTTAGCTTTCAGTTCTTTATCATCCAGGATATAGGCAAGAGGCAATAAGCCGTCAATCCAATAAGGACCACGTTCCCATTGGTCACCATCACCTCCTAACCAACCATTGCGTTCGCCCATGACTAAAGGATAGAGGGTGTCCATCTGTCCGGTGGCACCATTCTTTTGCCGGATTAGCATCTCTCTTAACCAACCTTGGGGCTTGATACTGCCCAAGGGAAGTTCTATTAATGGCTTTTGAAGTAGCGGATAGCGATTATTTCTGTAGTTATCCGTTACGTCTTTTTGAGGTTCGACAGCTTGTAGAGTGCAGCCGAATCCGATTCCTACCAATAGGTAAAATGCTTTCTTGATAGTAGATATATTCATATTTATTCTATTTGCTACTGTGTATTTTATCCATTAAAACTTTTATCCAGTATCCACCAACCACTGAACGGGCTTTGAAGCCTACCATTTTGCCACTATCCGTATAAAAATAGTCACTCATAGGAACTCGTGATGCGGTCTCATTGATGTACTTGTACAATGGGCTTACGAACTTCTCAAATTCCGTTTGATTGGCTGACATAGAGGCACTCCAGAGAATCCAATCCGATTTACTATAAGTGTTGCGTGAATCGAGTGGCAAGCCATACGTATTCTGTTTGGTCAGGTAGTAAGCAATTTCCTTTTTGGTGATTTCATCCGGAAACAGGTTTGTCTGCCACATTTTATCCCAAATCATGTTGTACTTTTGGCTCCAGGTGTCTTTACGGTCGAAGGCTAGACGGTAGTGATCACCCTCGCGGGCCATGCTTTCCCATTTGCAGGCCATATCTTTGGCAATGGTTATGTATTTGTCTGCTACATCATTCATGCCCAACATGCGTGCCATTTCACTGTAACCGGTGATACCCATTATGGCTTTCAGCGACAGGTTAGCATTATGTGCCCAGTGACCGGCAAAGTCGTCTGTACAGAGTTGATTCTCTGGATCGAGTCCATTCTCCACTAGGTAGTTAGTCCAGATAGTCAGCAAATCCCAGTATTTCTTGGCATAGTTGGCATTTCCTTCTATCATGGCAATGGTTGCGGAAAGAATAACCATGTTACCACTTTCTTCTACCGGCATGTCAGCGCCATATATCTGTCCGTTTGCTATCGGATATACCCCTAAATCGTGTGCCGGATAGGGTTTAGTCCAGCGTTTGCTGGCATTATAGTCGAAGATACTGGTCATCATGCCTTTCACCAGGTCTATATTGTAAGTCAAAAAGAGTGGAGTGGAGGGATAAGTTACATCTACTGTATTGATAAATCCGCCACTGTTATTTTCTTTGGAGAAAAATAGTAAGTTTCCGTATTTGTCGGTGAATAGCTTGTGAGCGGATATAGCTTGGCGATAAGCTGCGGAGCAGATCTCAGCGTATTGTTTGCCACCAGCTTTCAGGGCATCATCATAAATAGTTTCATCTTGCATACGGCAACGTTGCATAATCTGTAGGTAATTATCTCTTAATTTCTCAAATGCATCGAAGATAGACACTTTGCCTTCATGTTTCCAATACCCCATATATCTTTCATACATATATTCTATGGAGTAGATATCATCATATCCTAACATTAGGAATCCGGTATTTCCGGTTTTATCTACTGCACCCAGGTTGTGTACGAATGTCATGGCAGGTTGTTCTTCGGCACATTTTGCCCACCAGTTGAGTGTGGAAAGTCCACTTTTTCCGTTTTGTATGAAAGACCGCTTCATTTCATAATAATCGCCTAAACCGATTTCTGTTCCTGTTCTGCTGGGAGTGGCTAAGTAAGTATACCCCCAGTCAATGCAGATTCCATCACCCTTATGATGGCATACAGGCTGATCTATGGTTCCAGCTTCTATATAGCGGATACCGTTTTTAGAAAATATCTTGGCGGATGTGGGCTGTGTGTTTTCATTGACAGCCAATTCCGGGGTAGTTTCAAAGTAAAGTTGCACGTCGTGTGCCTTTTTGTCTAATGATCGGACATGGTAAGAAATGTAATTTATAGGAGTAGACAATAAATCCAGATCATCAATCAGTTGCGGTGCTGTGAATACAACATCCAGTTCCACCGGACCGCATGTGAAAGTATAATAAGTTGAAGTTGCCAGTACATCTACTGAAGTTTGTACCGCTTCTGCTGCAAATTTTACAGCATCTTTCTTTTCACAATAGAGTCCGAAATCGACATAAGCGCCTCCGGTTGTGTTGTGGCAGTGGGCTGCTATAACGTTCTTTCCCTTGCGGAGTTTCTTTCTTGCTTCATCTGTAAGTTTTAGGTATACATTGTTTTTCCACTCTTCGCCTGTAGTAACAAGTTTTTCCCCGTTCAAGTAAAGTTCAAATACATCATCGTGGGAGTAAATGATGTAAAAATCTCTTTCAGATTCCAATTCGTTTATATCAAATGTACGTCGTACATAAATGTCGCTATTCTGTTCGCTCCATTCTGTATGGACACGTGGGAGATCACGGCTTCCGAAAGCGGCTTTTCCATGTTTCCATTCTTTGTCGTCGAAATCCAAAGATATCCAATTATCGGCTGGCTTTTTTCTTAAAAAAGTGCCTTCCCAGATTTCTGTGTCGGTCATTGGTGCTATGGCTTGCAGATCCAGTTTCTCTTTTCCCAGAAAACGGTAACTTTTACCATCTACACGCAATGCACCTATCAATGATTTGGGTGCATCGGTCCAGTGCAGAGTTGTTCCATCCATCAGTTTATCGCAGGGAGACCAAATAGAAAAATTGGGGTCTGATACGATTAAGGGGACAGAAGGAAGTCGTAACTCTACGTTCCTACTGGGACGATAGAGGTCGGTAGCATATGCTGTGGTGTATAATGCTATTGATAGGAGGAAGGATGTGAATAGTTTGGATTTCATAATTAATTGTATGTAAAATAGTGAATTGGTTTAAAGATTGCACGTATTAATAGAGATCATGAAATTCTATGGGTAAGTAGTTAAGCTAATCACTTACTTATTCTTATTCTTTAGTGTCCATTAAATTGAGGCTCTTATGTATATTAGCTTTTGCATATGCATGTAGTACTTCACCTCTATAAGCAGGAGAAATATAGAAGTTGAAATAATACACTTTTTCATCAAATATCATTCCAAGTTTATAAGGAGAGTTTATAGGAACATCATAGAGAGTTTTGTTTACAATAAATTTATGAAAAATATAATTTGTACCAATACTATAGTTTACTTCCTTTACTTGGTCTCCAAATTTTAGTTTATAAGGACCGCGCATCATCTCTACTTCTAATACCATATCTACGTCAAGATGTAATTGCACATAAACATTTATGTCTTGGCGATCACCAGAGCGATCTCCTTGATATAAAAAACCATTAGTATTTAATTCCCAGGGATCATAGCTCCAATTTTCTGGAAGCCATTCTGACATAGCACCACCACCACACAATACGCCTTGAATATCGAAAGCCCTTTTAGGGAGTCTGGCAGCATTAAGTCTTACTGTAAGTAGCCGATAATCATCTGGATGATAATTAGGGACTTCAAGATAATAAGGTGTAGTAGATAGTATTGTATCTGGATGGTAATAATACCAGTTATGATCAGCACCATTTCTATCAGAGTGCAATCGATATTGTATATAACAACCAGTATTTAAGTTAAAATTGTACTTTGGTAGATTTGGAAATTTTCCTTCAGTATTGTACACATATTCTCTACCTATTCTAGGAACATTAATAACCACTTCATCATGAGTATAGTAGCTCTCGTGATCTATGGGAAAGCTCATTGCAGGATATAAGTTTGTTTCTTTAGAATCATTGATGGTTAATAAATTTATGCTATCTTCTTGTGTATGTAATATGTTTTCGCTGTTTGTGTCTGCTGCAAATTCTTCTTCTAATACATCAAAAGAACTTTCTTCTACTTGAAACATATTATTGCTACAAGAAGACAAAAAAAGGATAGATACTAATAGCCACTTGCTGTTTTTCATGATAGATTTTGTTTGTTAAATGAGGCTGTGTATTGTTTTATACACAGTCTCATTTAGGATTGCTTATTGTATTTTACCAGATAATAGCTTGATCTTCATCTGGGATTGTTGTGTTTATCTTACGTTCCATGATCAGTGAACCCTTGAAACGATACGGGATATAAAGGTTATCTGTAATCAATTCATTATATTCATATTCCATATCCAGTTTGATATAACGATGCTTTAGGTATGGCTGCAAGGCATCCATTTCTTCACTGATTACATAACCTCCGGAAATAAAATTGAAGCCTATCTTGTCTTTATGGGGGGCATCTAATATTAAGATTCCACCATCGTTGAAATGAGCAGTAACTTTATACAGTTCGCGATTTTCTAGTTCTTCTTCAGTTACACCTGCATAAAAGAAGATTGTATTATCATCAACAACGAAAGCTGTACGGGTATCCATAGTCATCGGGGTTTGCTGGTTTTCTTCTTTATCTCTTTGATAAATTAATCCGGCACTAGCAGAATAACTACCTGAAAAATTATTGAAGGGAATAACATTCAATAATGCTTTGCGGTAGTGTTTGCGGTAGTTGATTTGATAACCATCACCTTCTGCAATAGTCAGAGGGAGGATGTATTTCTCTGTCATGTTGATTCCACCTAATGAGAAATCAATGTCAAGCAGCCCTACACTGGTGCCCTTCTGTAATGTAACTTGAGTGGAAGGCAAGTCATAGTATGTTTCATCCAATAATTTGTAGTACAGGTCTTCCCGATATCTGAAGCGTTCAAAATTCAAATCGGTTAGTGTATCTACATCCAATGCTACATTCACTGTGATATTACCGTCGTTCATAGTGGTGCCACTTAATACGACTGGTACCTGATAGGATGTTTTTCCATTCGGTTTATACTTCACATAGATATCCGCTACGCCATTTTTTCCGAATGATACGGCTTGTTTGTACAATTCATCTTCCCATTCATTGTTGCAAGCATAACAAGCAAAAACCACCACTATGGTGCATAATATACAATATATTGTTTTCATAAAAGTATTCCTTTAATGTTAATCATAATAGGTCCAGCCCGGGTTCTGTGTCAGTCGGCTGTTTTTCTTTAATTCATCATGAGAGATAGGCCAAAAATACATCTTCTTGGTAAATACCGAAGGCATGGAAGGTATTACAGTTGGTATATAGAACATATCTCTGTTGTTCTCGCCGATGTTGGTGTTACAGCCATACATCATGGTTGCCTCTTCTTCCGGAGCATCTTTCCAACGACGGAGATCGTAATAGCGATGTCCTTCGGCAAATAATTCAATCTGGCGTTCGCGTTTCAAAGCCTTGCGGAACAAATCTTTGTTATTATATACCTCTGCTTTATAGTTAGGTACACCGGCGCGAATACGGATAGGTTCGATACCTTTTTTCATTTCGGCTTCATCACGTTTAATAGTATAGGTTTTGGAACCATCCCAAGATGCTATTTCATAACTGTTAGAAAGTTCGTTTAAGGCCTCAGCATAAATCAATAATACTTCAGCATAGCGGATAGCCGGTTCTGTTTTTGGAATAATACGACCACCGTTTTGATAAGAATCCTGAGGATTATAGAACTTCTTTATACCAATGCCTGTACGTAAATAAAGGTCTGGTGATTGAGCTAATTTACCATTTTCTGAGCCGTGATAATACCATGCCCGATAGAAACGCTTATCTTCATCATATGAAGTAGTCATTTCCCAAATACTGCCATTATAAGCAACAGAAGCGTAAAAACGAGGTTCACGATTGGCATATTGCAAAGATACTCCGGTAGGAAGTGGCTTGTACTGGTCTTTGTTTTCCTCGGTGACAAATCCTGTTATGCGTGAACTGCCATCACCGCGTCCCAAACAATCATCTTTACCAGGAACGTCGCTTCCGTCGTTCATATAGTATGCGTCGCATTGTTTTAGTGTTATGCCATGACAGTTATATCCACCCATTTGGAAAGGCATTTGGTGCATGACCATGGTTTCTACATCTTCTGTCATAAATCCATCAAAATCTCCTTCTTTTCGAGTGTTTACACCACGGGTAAAGATTAATTCTGAATTAGCTTTAGGTTGCACATCGCCATTAAAAATAGAGCGATAGGATTCAAATGGATCAATGTTTTTCCAACCGTTAGGCCATTCGTTTTCTGAGTATTCGCGATTTTCATCTGTAACAGGAGGAATAATAGTTTCAGGGTACGCCTGACCTCCATCATTATTGTAACGTCGACTAGCCACATAGAGATGGTAGATATCTAAATCCATAACATCTTTTGCAGCAGCGGCAGCTCTTGCCCATTTAGATTCATCGTATTCTTGGGAAATTAAAATATTACCTTTGTCATCAGTTAAATCAGCCATTTCTGTATTTCCGTTTGCTAATGGACTGGCGGCATAAAGCAGAACTTTGGCACGTAGTGCTAAGGCTGCTCCACGAGTGGCACGATTAATATCACTATTAGTACGAGTTATAGCCAATTCACCTGCAGCTATTGCCATTTCGTCAGCAATATAGTCCGCACATTCATCGTAACTATTACGAGGTAATGCTAAATCTTCATATTCTGCGGTATAATCCATCTCCCCATCGTTAGGAATCAAAGGTATAGGACCATATTTACGCAATAATAGCCAATAGTAGTAGGCACGAAGAAAGCGAGCTTGGCCTCTATAATCAGCTATTTCTTCCTGTGTGAAATCCTTGTTTACATGGATATTCCGAATGAAAGTGGAAGCATCCCGAATGCCGATATAGCATTCTTTCCATGAACGTTGGAAAGCACCTTCATCATACATACCGTACTTCAAATTGCGATATAAACCACTGCGGTCACCAAAATACATATCGTCAGAGAAGTTATGAGGAGTATTACCCTTACTGCACACATCGTCATTGCAGCCTAATAGGTGCGTATATACACCGGCTAACCACTGTTCAGAGTATTTCTTGTCTTCAAATAGTTTTTCTTCCGTCATTCGGTCATTGAAATAACGGTCTACATTCAAATAGTCGCTACATGACGAGAAGGCGAGTGCGCTTACTCCCAGTGCAGCTGTTAGAAGAATATTTTTAATTTTCATATAGTTCGTTTTTTTAGAAGGTTACATTCAATCCTAAAGTATATGTTTTTGACAATGGGTATTTCATACCGTCACCACTTGCCAATTCAGGATCCCAAAGTTCTAGTGAATCCCAAACAGCGAGGTTGTTACCTAAAAAATAGAAGCGTGCTTTCGTCATACGCATCTTATTTACCCATTTCTGTGGTAGTGAATAACCAATTTCTAATGTTTTGAGGCGTAGATATGAACCATCTTTTAACCAATAAGTAGAATTGCGATAGTTATTATTGTTACCTCCATAGCTCAAACGCGGGTATTTAGCATTCGGATTTTCGGTTTCAGTCGTACCGGATATTTCACTTGAAATCCATCGATTACTGGATTTGGCCATATCTGTTAGGATATTACCCCATTCGCCGTCTTTAAATGCATAGACACTGGAACCATTAATGAAATAAGATGATTTTCCTGCTCCCTGAAAGTGAATGTTGAAATCAAATCCTTTCCAAGTGGCTGAAAGTCCCAAACCATAAATTAGACTTGGCTTATCGGTAGCACCAATAGGTGCTTCGTCTAATCCATTGATAACACCGTCTCCATTCACATCCTTATATTTGATGTCTCCTGGCATATAATCGCCAAATTCTTGTTTGGGACTGTTGCGGATGTCATCATAATCTTTGAATAATCCTAAAGCTATTAGACCACGAGCTTGACCATGGCGAAAACCTTCTGTCATCTGATAAGGATAAGAGTTTAGCTGTTCGTCATATTCTAAAACTTCATTTTTTGTATAGGTCATATTACCACGTATGGTGAAATCTACTTGTCCCACTTTTTCATGTAACATGAAATTGCCGTCAATACCTTTTGAACGCATTTTTCCGACGTTAGCCCAAGGTTGGCTAGTGACACCAACGATTTGTGACAAGTACTGACGCTGCATATAAATTTGTTCGCGGGTATCTTGATAGATATCTACAGTCATTGAGAATTTACCATTGAGAATGGACATATCTAAACCTAAATTATGCTTTTTGGCAACTTCCCACCCCAAATTCGGAGAGGAAATTTGAGAATAACGGTATCCATCAAATCGGTATGAATTATTAATGTCGCCGTAGTCCCAACCCAATACTTTGTCTTTATAGACCATGTTACCAAATGTGTATAAATAGGGAAAACGACGTTCCCATTCATTGTCAGCAAGTTGATCATTGCCAACTTCACCATAAGAATAGCGAATTTTGAACATATCTAACCATTTCCAACGATTTTTGAGAAATTTTTCTTCTGCAATATTCCAACCTACAGATATGGCAGGGAAGAAGCCAAATTGATGTCCACTCATGAAATTTTCCGAACCGGTGTAACCGAAATTGAATTCTGCAAAATAGCGATAGTCATAGGCATAGGTTGCACGGCCGGAGAAACCTTGCGAACGTCTGGCAATAGCTTTCATGATATCATCACCTACATCGGCCGTTTTAACTTTTTGATATTGGAAATACTTTAAAGTAGCACCGATATCATGCTTTTTTGCAAATACACGATTGTAGTGTAGTTCTGCTTCTAGATTTTCGCTACGATTACCATCAGTGTAGCTAGATTGCTTCATCAACTGCTCTTCACCTACACGATTCATTGTCAGTTTACCATTCTCATCACGGCGACTTTCTGCTTGCCATAGTTCCGGACGCTTAGTTCTGTTATTCCTATTTTGATTTTCAGTGTCAAAACCGTAACGAGCAACAAATCTTAATCCTTTTGTAATGAAATCCAACTTTTGTTCCAATGTTACGTTTGTTTGAATTTTGTTGAACCATTTTTCTTGATAACCGGTTTGTGTAGCCATTACCCATGGGTTCATGCGGTTATCTGTTCCATAAGTTGGAACTTTTCCATCAGAATACATGAAAGGAATACTTATAGGGTTTTGTCCTACGATAGATCCCCAAATTTGATCATTGTCCATACCCGGCATATTCTGTAAATCCAAAGAACCACCAAGACCAACACTAACTAATGTGGTACGAGTCACATTTAAGTCTGCATTCATGCGGTAGGTCCAACGAGAAAGATTTGCATTTGTATTGTAATCCTTCTTTAAATTACTATCCGTATTATACATACCTTCCTGATTCAGATATCCTACAGATACATAGTAGCGAGCTGTGGAACCACCACCACTGATGTTGACTGTAGCACGTTCTGACCAAGCGCCATCTCTTAACAATGCATCTTTCCAATCCACATTCGGGTAGAGGTCAGGATCTAAACCTTGACGCAGAATTTCCATTTCTGTAGGAGTATAACGTGGTTCTAAATTGCGAGTAGTTCTTGCCTCGTTTAATAGAGAAGCATATGTATATCCATCTACGAATTCTGGTGTACGGGTACGGGTATTGTAACCACCTTCTACCTTCACATCAATATTAACCTTACCTTCTTTACCACGTTTAGTAGTAATCAATACAACACCGTTTGCACCGCGTGAACCATAAATAGCTGTTGCGGATGCATCCTTCAATACAGAGAATGACTCAATATCTTCAATATTCAATTCATCCATGGAACGTTCAAAGCCATCTACCAATATCAATGCTTTTGCATTGGCACCAAAGGTTGAAATACCACGAATCCAGAAATCGGATACCTTACCAGGTTCACCAGATCTTTGCATGCCGATGATACCTGCCACATTACCTGCCAAGGCGTTGGTGATACTAGTAGAGGCACTTCCTGAACTTTTTAGTGTATTGATATCTACCGTTGTAATAGCACCGGTAATGGTTGCTTTCTTCTGTACTCCTGTACCAGTAATGGTTACTTCATCCAATACACTATTGCTGGATGGTTTCATCTGTACATTGATTTCTTTATTGCCAGTGATAGGTACTTCCATTTTATCATAACCGATATAAGAAAAGACCAATATCTGATAAGATGTAGCCTTGATGCGAAATTTTCCATCTACATTAGTGATGGTACCCAATCCGGGGTTATCTTTTATAACGATGTTTACACCTATTAGTGGCTCTTTATTTTCATCAAGAACTGTTCCGGTTATTTCAGATACACTCTTTTGTGCCCATATCGTAGAGAGGCATCCCAAAAGCAGTACCCACATTAATAAATACTTTTTCATAATATAATATGTTTCTCATTAATATTATTCCTTTGTGATAATACGGATTCTCTTATTGTTCTTGTCCGCAATGTAAAATTCACTGGTATTCCTGTTGTAGGCAATGCCAAAAGGACGGTCAAATCTGGCTTCTTTTCTTAAGTCACCATCTGCCCAACCCCATTCTTCACGACGTCCCGCAAAAGTGCTAACTTGACCGCTCGGTTCTACTTTACGAATCAGATTATTATTCTGGTCACAGACATAGAAATTATCATCATTGTCGAAGCATCCTTGTTGAGGTTCGTTAAATTGGGCCTTACTACCAGGACCATCAGTGTATCCCTTGTTGTTTTTACTTCCACATAAGATGTAAGGTTGCATCAGACGGCCTGTTGCATAATCAAAATTGGCTCTGTATATACAGTGGTGTCCCATACTTACAATGTAGGCAAATTTACCACTAGGTGCAAATATTAATGCTGAGTTGAAACCATTATCCAAACGGAATATCTGGTCTTTGTCTTTTCTATCAAAATCCCATTTATAATATTCACCACCATTCCAACGATTGAAGAATAAATCGCTTGTTTCAGGGTGAACGTCTCCTCCACAACAACTCTTCATACGGGCTACTGTTACCCATGAAGCAAAATCTTCTTTTGATGGATCATTGCTACGTTCTGCCACAGCTACAGCTACACCTTCATCACTATTATCTTGGTCATTAAAGAAATATAGTTTACTATGATCTGCATTGAAAGCCATAGAACGCGGGTGATTAACTCCGCTTCCGGTACGCCATATAGTAGTTACTGTGCGGTCTTTCATATTGAGTTTACGTAATCCTTGCTGGTCTTCCAATAAATAAATATTATCTTCATCATCTATCTCCAGCCAGTAAGGAGCTTGGAATTGTGCATCCTCAAAAGAACCGTCTTTAATCGTACTATTGCCATCTATATCAATATGTCCGGTCAGTGTTTTTACTACCAAAGAAGGAACATATTCAAATTCCTTTTCAGCTACAGCTTCCTGTGCTGATTCGTTTAAACCTACAGTAACCTTCACTGGACCTACTCCTGCTTTCTTAGGTACAAAACAATAGAGACATGAACCATTAGAACTGATAAGGACAGCTTCTTTGTCATTAACCGTTACCTTGATTTTACTCAAGTCTGTTCCGAAATTACTACCATAAACCAGAAACTGAGCGCCTCCTGCAGCTGCTTCTGGTGTGAAGCTTGTTATTTCTACAGGTACAGAAGGATCGTAGATGGTAGAATTATCCTCATCCTTATCATCCTTACAGCCGACAACACCCAAGATAAGGAGCAGTACTAACAAGTACCACTGTTTCCATTTAACATTTAAATGTGTTTCCATAAAAAATTATTAGAGTTAAAAAATACTATTGTTGAATTAATTTTTATTTGAAGGCTCAAAATCAAGACTTTGAGCCTATCTATTTAGTGAATTTGGATAGATTTCTGTCCCTTGATCTCTCTTGAAGAAAAACCTAGCATGATATTATAAATACCCGGATCTGTGACAAATTGTTTATCAATTGTGCTATAGTAAGTAAAAGCATCTTTTGGAAGGGTCATTGTAACAGTTTTTGTTTCGCCTGTTTTCAAAAATACCTTTTCGAATTTCTTCAATTCTTTTTCCGGCCGATCTACTATACCACTTTTATCTCTTCCTACATAAGCCTGTATAACTTGTGCTCCATCTCGTTTACCTGTATTGGTCAGTTTACAGGTAACTTTCACACTACCATCAGCATTGGGAGCTGAGGCAACCATATCAGAAAGCTTGAAAGAAGTATAAGAAAGGCCGTAACCAAATGGGTATTGTACATCACGTCCCAGTTTGTCGTAACCACGATAGCCGATGTAGATACCCTCGGTATATTTCACATGTTTGTCACCGTCGGGATCGTGATAGCTATTGTAAGCAGGATTGTCTTCCCATTTCTTTTCAAAAGTCATTGGTAGTTTACCGGAAGGATTAACTTTACCAAATAGCACGTCTGCAATAGCATGTCCACCTTCTTGCCCGGCATACCATCCCCAGAGTAATCCCTTTAATGAAGGTTCCCAACTTTGCATTCCAATGTTTCCTCCGGCATTTACTACACCTATAATGGGCTTTTTACATTTAGCTATTCTCGTTATCAGTTGTGAATCTGCTTCAGGAAGGAAGAAAGAACGATCGCCACCTTCTGCTTCCGAATCAGAGCTATGTCCAAAACAAGCAACTATCATGTCAGCTTTGTTTAAGTGTTCAATAAACAAATCTCTTGTTTCATTTTTACGTTTCCATGTGAAGCTTGCAGCAGCGCCACCACCTTCCTGGAAGTATTCAAAGCGTATCCGGTAGTTTACACCAGCTTGCAAAGTTCTGGCGATTGTAGAGGTTCTGAAACCACCTACTTTCCATTCATCAGCTACTAACTCATCATTGATGTACATGCGATAACCGTCATCGCCACCTGCCAGAAATTCATACTCAGCTGTTTCTGCCGGACGGACAATTCCGCTCCAACGTACAGAATAATGTTCTTTGGACATGCCTTCAATGGAAGTACCGCCACTCCATGAATAATTTACTTTTTGTTCGGTTCTCTCCAATAGCGGTTTCCCTTCAAGATGTTGATTGGTGAAATATTCTGCATGAAGTCCTTTCTCCTGAAGTTTCTCATTCGTGTACATGATTTCGGGCATGAAGTCCATCTCATCTACATACTCTACTTTTACTCCATAGCTTTCGCCCACTTCGCGGATACCGTCGAAGGCACCTACATAATGAAATGGAGTTACATTACCACTACCACCTCCACGAACGTAACCATTAGCATTCTTGCCAACTACTACGATATGTTTGGTGCTTTTGGGATTGATAGGAAGAACGTTTTTCTCATTTTTGAGTAATACAATACCTTCCTGGGCAACTTTCAGTGCAGTAGCTACTGATTCGGGATCATCCAATGGGATACTGTTATCCACTTTGGTTCCATCTTTGAATCCGAAAGCAATGAGAACACGCAAAATGTGGCGTACTTTTTCATCAATCATATCCATAGATATAACGCCTGTTTTCAAGTAATAAGCCAAATCTTTCGGATTCATTTTCTCTCCACCAGCCATTTCTAAGTCCAGGCCACCTTTTACAGCAGGTACGCAATGATGAGTAGAACCCCAGTCAGACATTATAACTCCATTGAAACCCCATTGGCCTCTCAATACTCCTTTCAGTAACCAAGGTGCTTCAGTTGTCCAAATGCCATTTACCAAATTGTAGCTGGTCATTACTGCACCTACTTCTGCTTCTTGTACCGCAGCTTTAAAAGCCGGGAGATAAATTTCGTGTAATGTACGTTCATCAATATCGTTGCTGATATTGTTACGATCATAATCGGAGTTATTGGCGATGAAGTGCTTCACAGTGGCCATTACACCTTGATCCTGTACACCCTTGATATAGCCAACAGCTGTGCGTCCTGCCAGATAGGGATCCTCGCCCATATACTCAAAGTTGCGTCCACACATGGCCGCACGATAGATATTCACTGCCGGCCCTAGCAAAATATTGATGCCTCTTGCCTTACAATCGCGACCTAATGCCTTACCATATTCGTAAGCCAGGTTTTCGTTCCAAGTGGCTGCCAGCATTACTGTGGCAGGATAAGCTGTAGATTTACCGTGAGTACCCAATCCTTGGGGACCATCTGTCATTTTCATACGATTGATGCCCAGACGATCAATGTTCCTTGTGTACATCCAATCAACACCACCTACGTAGGATAGCTTTTCTTCTACGGTCATCTGCTTTAACAGTTCCTCTACCTTTTGGTCTATATCAGGGGTATACCATTTCTGTGCTGATACGGTCAGAAAACTGGATGCAAGCAAGAGTGCCGCGCATAGTTTTTTAGTATTCATTGTTTTAGGAATTATAGTTTTTAGTTATGGACTACTGTATTTGAATTGCTTTCACTGCCTTTATATCTCTTGAAGAGTAACCTAACATGATGTTGTAGGTACCGGCATCTGTAACGAATGATTTAGCATTAGTGCTATAGTACGTGAATGCATCTTTGGGTAGTGTCATCTTGATTGTCTTTGATTCACCTGCTTTCAGGAATACTTTCTCGAACTTTTTCAGTTCTTTTTCGGGGCGTTCAATCGTACCTCCTACTTTACCTACATATGCTTGTACCACTTGTGCACCATCGCGCTTACCACTATTGGTCAACTTGCAGGTCACTTCGACAGAGCCGTTTGTATTTTGTTTGGATACTGATACACCGGACAAATTGAAAGTAGTATAAGACAGGCCATAACCGAAAGGATATTGAACGTCGCGTTTCAGTTTGTCATAGCCCCGATAACCAATGAAGATAACTTCTGTATATTTCACATGCTTATCGCCGTCGGGATCATGGTAACTGTTATATGCGGGGTTGTCTTCCCATTTCTTTTCGAATGTCATAGGCAGTTTACCAGATGGGTTTACTTTACCGAATAAAACCTCACCGGCAGCTGTTCCGGCTTCCTGACCTCCATAGAAAGCCCACAGAAGAGCATTCATGGAAGGTTCCCATTCCTGCATCTCAATATTGCCACCTGCGTTTACGATACCTATAACAGGAGTCTGGCTCTTGAAGATACTTGCTAGCATTTTCTTATCTTCTTCTGGTAAACCAAATGGACGGTCGTGTCCTTCGCCTTCCGTATCAGAGTTGTGTCCAAAGCAAGCTACTACCAGGTCTGCCTTTTTTAGGTAGTCTGCAAAATAGTCAGTGTTATCACCTTTCACTTTCCAACGGAAATCTACATTAGCTGAACCACCTTTCTGATAGTATTCAATCGTAATCTTATATTTTGTTCCGGCTTCTAGTTTTTTAGTGATATTGGTTTTGTGATAGGCTCTTGCCTCCCAATCATTGATAGCTGTTTCACCATTAATAAACATGCGATAGCCGTCATCTCCACCGAGTGTGAACTCGTATTCAGCAGTTTTATCCGGACACATTACGCCACTCCATCTAACTGCATAGAATTCTTTGGGCATATCGTTGAGGCCTGTTCCCGTACCACTCCAAACATAATTGATTTTCTTTTCAACTTGCGAGACTATAGGGGCACCTTTGAAATCTATATTATTAAAATATTCGGCTTTGAACCCGGCTTCCTTTAAATCATTACCTGTATACATAATTGCGGGGAAGAAATCAAATTCATCCAGAAATTCTACTTTAACTCCTTGGCTGATTCCTTCTTTTTGAATACCATCGAACATATTTACATAGTGAAATGGAACAACTGCACCGCTACCTCCACCATGTACATAACCTTTGGCATTCTTTCCAGTTACTACAATGTGTTTGTACTTGTTCGGATTAATAGGAAGGATATTTTTTTCATTTTTCAAAAGTACCATGCCTTCACGAGCTACTTCCAAAGCGGTTGCTGTGGATTGAGGGTTATCCAAGGGTATATTACTATCTGCTTGAGTACCATCTTTGAATCCAAAAGCAATTAGGACACGTAAGATATGACGTACTTTTTCGTCAACCATATCCATTGTTACATCACCTGTTTTTAGGTAATAAGCCATATCTTTCGGATTCATTCTCTCACCACCTGCCATTTCAAGATCTAAACCACCTCTGGCAGCAGGTATGCAATAGTGTGTTGAACCCCAGTCAGACATTACTACACCATTGAAGCCCCATTGATCTCTTAAAACATCTTTTAGTAACCAAGGAGATTCCGTTGTGTAAACGCCGTTTAGCAAATTGTAACTAGTCATTACTGCACCGACTTCAGCTTCTTGTACAGCAGCTTTGAATGATGGGAAATATATTTCATTCAGAGTTCTTTCATCAATATCGTTACTGATGTGATCACGGTCATAGTCGGAATTGTTTGCAATAAAATGCTTGATAGTTGCCATAACTCCTTGGTCTTGTACACCTTTGATGTAACCCACTGCTGTGCGTGAGGCTAGATAAGGATCTTCGCCCATGTACTCGAAATTACGTCCGCATAGTGCTGAACGGTAAATATTTACGGCAGGACCTAATAAGATGTTCACGTTTCTTGCCCTGCAATCACGTCCCAATGCTTTGCCGTATTCATAAGCTAAGTTTTCATTCCAAGTTGCAGCCAACGTGATGGTAGCGGGATAAGCCGTTGATTTACCATGAGTACCCAATCCTTGAGGTCCATCGGTCATTTTCATACGATGAATTCCCAAACGGTCAATATTTTTAGTGTACATCCAGTCTACACCACCTATATAGGCTAACTTTTCTTCAACTGTCATTTGGCTCAAAAGTATGTTTACCTGTTTCTCTACATCAGGTGTAAACCACTTTTGGGCAGATACCATGAGACAATTGGCAGCTAATAAACATAAAACTGTAATTTTTTTAATCTTCATATTTTATTGTATTAGTTATTAGTACTTAATCTATTTTGATAGGATTACTCTGTTTCCCTTTTCCTGATTCATTAAAAGCTTCAATGGTGATGTAATATGAAATATTACAATCGAAGAAACCAAATTCAGCTTGACTGCCACGTACCATGACTGCATTATCAATGTGTTCGGGAGAGATACCCCAGCGGATAATATATCCGTCGGCAACAGGTTGTTTTGTCCATGAGAATGCAATTCTTCTTCTGTCTTTCCCTCTGTTTATGTTTAATCCGGTAACAATCTGTGGGGCTTTGCCTTTAGCCTTACCGAACAAGCGCATATCTGCTATAGAAAAGTTTCCAACAGCAAACTCTTTCTTATTTTTTATGCGAACAAAGCGCGTCTTTATAACTTTGTCAAGGAGAACTAATTCATAAATCTGATCTTTAGTGTTCTGAGAACGATCTACTATTGTCTTCCATTTTATACCATCAAGAGAGGCCTCTATAATGTACTGATAGATAGGAATCACTTTGTCACGTCGATAAGTTTGAAAACTTTCATCGGCAAAACTGACTTGTATGGCTGATAGTTCCATTGGAGTTCCTAAATCCATTTCTAGCCATTCTCCTATTTTACCGGAAGCAGCTGACCACCAGGTTTTAATATTTTCATCGGCCGCCATGGCAGCTGTATGTGATTCTAAGGAGGAAGATGCTTTCATCTTTTTTCCGTAAGAAAGCAGATTCATATCAGCAGAAATATTATATCGGCTGAAGTCTACTTTTTTTTCAGGCAGAATGAAAGGAAAATCGGTATAGTCGGTTATTGCGTGGGCATATCCATCCTGATAATAGGCCGGGAATATGCCAATCCGGCGTTCAAAGTGTTCTTTAGCAGAAACAATCATGGTACCTACATACCAATTATTTCCATAACGGTCCTTAAATGGATGACCATGACCAGCACCGGTAATAAATCCTCCCGGTTTGATGGCGAAAGGAGCACCCGGCATACAGGTATAGGGTCCTAGAGGGTTTCTGGCAGTGTAAACTCCTGTGCAGTAGCTAGTAAATTCTGTACCAGGAGTTGCATACATCAAATAGTAATAATCGCCTTGACGGGTGATACAAGGAGCTTCATTCCAACCTTTCTTATCATATTGTTCATTTTTCTCACCGAAAACTTCCCAACCTAAACGATCAGAGGAATGGGGTATCAGGTCTACTTCAGGACTTATGGCTCTGAAACTGTTCTCAGGATCTACTTCAAATCCCCTGATAGGTTCATTATCTGAACATCCATAATATAGATATACCCGACCGTCATTGTCTTGGAAAAAAGCAGGGTCCCCCAATCCTCGCAATTCATATTTCACTTCTTCCCATTCATCTGCTTCTGGATTGGTACTTTTGTAAATTCGGCTTTCTCCCATTCCCAAATAATATATTGCACCTTTGTACACGAAAACAGCGGGTGCCCATACCTCTGCGGCTTTTAGAGTTTTGGTTTCGATATAATCCCAGTCTCTTAGATTGGAAGAGTGCCAATATCCGGAAGAATGAGATGCGAATAGATAGTATTGGTCTTTAAATAAGATAATAACGGGATCAGCAGCTTCACGTCGGCAAACACCGTCTGTTTGAAACCGATAACTCAGATTCAAGGGATTGGACATAATAATCTTTCCTTGTTCTTGAGCCTGTACTTCACAGGTTATGATTAGTATGATTAAAAAGAGGAACTTTTTCATACTGTATTGTGTTTAAGGTAAATTATGGGTTACTATTTATAGAGCCTTATCAATAGCTTTTTTGATTAGGCTTTCCATTATCGTATATCCTTCGGAGTTCGGATGTACTCCATCTTTGGTGTATGCCGGATTCAATGCTCTGTTGTTGCCTGTCACCATTGCTTGATAATAGTCAACATAGGGTATTTTATTCTTTTTGGCATATTCCTTGATTCTGTTATTGAGAGAAACGATCTTATCTGCTCCGTCTTTGATGGAAGGATTCCACCCAAATGAGGCAGCAGGTAAGGTAGAGGTCAGGATAACCTTTATTCTATTGGCTTTTGCCAATTCAGCCATTGATATGATATTTCCAAACGTGTATTCTTCATTATAAGGACTTGTATTTTCTGCTATATCATTGGTTCCAGCATTAATCACAACCAGCATAGGAGAAAGTTTGATGACATCTTCACGGAAACGTAATAAGAACTGATAAGAACTTTGTCCACTAACACCACGTCCTATATATCCATTGTCTTTAAAGAAGTTAGGATGTGTATTTCTCCACCCTTCAGTGATAGAGTTGCCCATGAAAATAACCCTTTGTTCTTTCTTACCGGGTTGTGATAGTTCCCGGTTTTCTTTTGCATACCGGTTCAATCCTCCGAAGTCTCGATTCTGAGCGTTGCCCTCTGCCCATGACATGCAAAGGCAGAAAGCACCCAGATAGACATAATTTATAATCCTCGGTATTTTCATGGTATATTTTTTCTTTAAAGGCTATTTAATAATTCAAGCTTTCCTTCATTTACCAATTTCAGTATCAGCTCTCCAAAAAGAGTATTCTGCCATGCAAACCAGGCGCGGGTAAAGTTTGCCGGATCATCTTTGTGGAAAGATTCGTGCATAAAGCCTGTACCTGCATCCGTATTAATCAACATCTTGATACATTCTTTAATTTCCTGATTGTCCTGACTGGTGAAGGCTTTCATCATGATGCTCATGGGCCATACCATATCATATCCGATGTGAGGACCGCCAATACCTTCTCCCGCTTTCCCTTTGAAAAAATAGGGATTATCTTCGCTCCATACGAAGCGGCGGGTATTCTGATAAATAGGATCGTTCACATCCACATCACCCAGATAAGGCATAGCGAGCAGACTGGGCACATTGGCATCATCCATTAGCATATGGTTGCCGAAACCATCCACTTCGAAAGCATAAATAGTGCCGTATTTCGGATGATTGTAAGTGGCATACTTCTGCAAAGCCAACTCTACTTCGTCAGCCAAAGCTGTACATTCCTGGGATAAAGAGCTGTTATGGTTTACAGTTGAAAGAATTTCCGCAGCTTTTCTCAAAGAAGATACAGCAAAGAAATTCGACGGAACCAGAAACTGAAGTGTGGTGGCATCATCCGAAGGACGGAAACAGGAAACGATGAGTCCGACAGGGTTGACCGGAGCACCCAGACCATTATTGTTCAGCGTATCGAGAGCACGCTCTGTCTTGCGTTGAAATTTGTAAGGACCTACACCGTCTTTGCGTTGCTGTTCTTTGAACGTTTTCAGGATGTTGGTGATAGCCTCTATCCATGCTTCGTCGAAGACGCTGGCATCACCAGTCTCTTTCCAATATTGGTAAGCCAGTCGGAGAGGGTAGCAGAGGGAGTCTATTTCCCATTTACGTTCGTGCAGTTCGGGTTTCATGTCTGTCATATCTGACATCCAGTCGCCACCAGTAGGGCCATCGTTGTATCCGTTGGCATAAGGATCGATATTGATGCACATGAATTGACGACGGATTACGCCTTCTAACATCTTCTTCAGTTCAGGGTCTTTATGTGCCAGTTGCACGTATGGCCAGACTTGTGCACCGGAATCACGTAACCACATGGCATGGATGTCGCCGGTATAGACAAATGTATCGGGTTTACCATCCAGCAAACGATAATGTACGGTGGTATCCAGTGTGTTCGGGAAACAGTTTTCGAACATCCATGCCAGCTTGGAATTGGTCAGTAACTTTTTTACCCGCAGGATTTCGGCCTCTACGGCTTTAGACGTGTAGAGTCTGTTTTTTACGGCAGGACGGTTTGTCTTGTAGGCAGCGGCTATCTGAGCATGATTCACCACTGTGGTGTTGTCCTGTTTTAGGGATGGCTCCATGGCTTTGGCATTGTTGTGCATACAGAACAACGCTACAGCGCATAAACCGATATTTCTCTTTTTCATGTTTTTAGGTATTAGTATTTTTTTCTTATTATTTGATGGCTGCAAGGCGGGCATACATTTCTACCATGGCAGCTTGTGTAAGTAACCATCTTCTGTTATCCTGGGTCTTTCCGCTGAAGTCTGTGTTGAACAGTCCTTTCTCATCCCGTGCATGTCCCCAGGCGTAATCCAGACTTTTGCTGAAAGAGTCCAGATAAGTTTCGTTTTTATCCGCTTGATAGAGCTCGATAAAACCTCTCAGCATGACTGCAATGAACCATACATCTCCTTTTTTCAATAGTTTGAATGGTTCTCCGTTTTCCGGTGTATAGTCCTGAAAGAAGTAGTTATGGCATCCTTTAGCGATGTTTTGTGCATCAGTCAGATACTTCTCTTGGCCCGTGAACTGGTATAGCAGGCTGGCTGACTGCATCATTTGTCCACTGTTGTAGGCAAATTTGGCTTTGTCGACTTTTCCGTTCAGATTGATATTATCAAAGTATAAATAGTCTGTAGAATCTTGCAGGTTTATTTGCGTCCATTCATAGAGGCGTTGCCCTTTTACGAAATAAGCACTGTCTTTAGTAGCTTCGAAAAGCTTTAATGCGAAGACTGAGCCGGGAGCGTTTGAACAGGTGTTCTTGGATTCTTTCCTTTGTTCGCACCAATAGATACCACCTCCCAGGTTATCATCCGTACCGCTTTCGATGAAGTTCCAGATGAGTTGTGCTTTCTGTAGATATTTGGGTTCTTTAGTGAGCATATATGTATCGGTGAAATCGATGCCTAACCAGACATTGTCATCGTAGAAACGATCGGATTGCGGTGCACTGTTGATATATGAAGCATAGGCTTCGGGAGTTCTCCGGTTATCGAAGTATTCTTCCAGACCTACCAGTACTTTATTGTCGAGTACCGATTTGTACTCTTTATCTCCTGTTGTGGCGAATAATGCATTTACGGCTGAGAAGGTTCCGGAATAGGGCCATAAATAAGAATAGAGATTGAGCATATTCTTTTGTTCCTCAGATGCCAGATAGGTTGCTGTGTACTCTCCGATATTGGAAGGGTAATTTTCACGTAACAGGCATGTACCGGAAACGGAATAGTTCAGGTATAAAGAATCCAATGTTTGCTTAGCTCGTGTTAAGGCAAGTTCGTTGCCCACGATAGCTTGTTTTTGCGTGTCGCAACCTGCTATTGCCAGTACACACATTAATAGACTGAAAAGCGTTTGTTTTGAATTCATCATTCTTAGTTTAAATAGTTATGTATGTTTGTATATTCATTTTTCTTTTCTTAGAAAACAGGTAGTAGTTTTAAATCTGAACTACCTGTTTTTTGTTCTCCTGTTTTGGAATCTTTCTTACCTCTTTGTTTTGTTACCTATGATATCTTTTTCTGTTTGCAAAGTTACCGGTATGTGTCAGATATGATATATGATTTCACGACATAAATGTATTCCTGAGGGGAAATGGCATAAAAATAGATAGATGTGTCACAAAAACATAAAGCAAGAGTAGAGGGAGTAGGGGGCACAGGTTACACGGATTTGCACAGATTAAAAATGAATCATATCAGATAATCCGTGTGAATTGGTGTAATTGATAATGAAGAGGATTTGTGAGATAGTGATGGCAGACGAAAAGAATATAGGTATTCTTGGATAGAAAGGTCGTTAAAACAGGAAGAGAAAAACTTCCAATACAAGTTTTTCTCTTCCTGTTTATTGTTTAAAGTATCTGTTTTTATTCTTCTTTATTATTGAAATGGATAGGTTGTCTAGACAGTAATTCCACAAAATGTTTTTTAATCTTATCTGCCTGAATTGAATCTACAGTGAGATAATATTGCTTTCCTTTGTCATCAGATGTAAACTGTGTGGCTCCTTCATCTGTTACGACAATATGTCCGGGTGCAGAAATATTGAAGTAGGAGGGACCTTCAACTGCATATAATACGGATGTTAAATCCCATGTTGGACGATCGTAGGGCATTTTTTGATAACTTTTGTAAGCCTCCACCATCGGATGTGTGGTTGCCCATTGAAAATCTTTCTCAATACTACTGGCCGGATAATTGATTTTAATGCCTACTTCGAATGGAGAAGTAACTAAACGTGTTGGCCATTCAGCAAAAACTTTCTGTGCTGCAGGAATATCTTTCACAACATTGTATTCAAGAGGATTGGAGTTGTCAAAGCATCCTCCCATGGTACATAGCAGTTTCACTTTTTGGGCAACCAGTTCTTTGCCTGTAAGTGGTGATATGTTATCAGCGGGAGTGTCCAGTAAACGAGCGAGGTTGGTAGAGAAGCCTACGGAAATGATTGTGACAGAACTATCTGGTTGTTGTGCCAATATCTTGCGATACATTACAGGAGCTTCTGATAATTCATCATAGTTTTGCAATGAACGTTTAAATGTGGGCTCACCGTTCTCTTTTTGCATGAGACATACAGCCTTTGCATAGTTTATAGCGTCATTTTCACAATCTATGCCATTGTGTATAATACCAATGGGAATTTTGGGGTAGCCATACCAGGTATTCATAATATCGACGAACTCTGCAGGGTATACACCTTCCTTATTGATCATAATACCTAATAAATTAATCTTGTCTGTATCCAAGTATTTGTAGAGCATATCCAACGCCAGAGCATCGTCGACATCATTCCCAATATCTGTCTCCAGGATAATTCTGTCTACATTTGAAGTGATTTCTACTTCCTGTTGTTTCTTAGAAGAAGTGCAGCTTGACAAAGCTATTAAAAATGCACTTAAGAGATAAATTTTGCTTTTGATCATAATGATGTATTTTTATGAGTTATTGTAAGGTTGAATTGAAATAACTGTGATATACAGGGCTTAATATGAATGAGAATTCATAGTCTCCATAAGGAATCTGGTATTGAGGTAATGGCCATGCCCCCCAACTGTCAATACAACCTAATCCCATTTGTATCTTATCAATGCAAAGATTGGTTAGATCAGATTGTTTCACTTCGGGAGAGTGGCGTTGCGCCTTATCAATGCCATCGTCCAATGATTTAATGGTGTAGTGCAAGGCAGAAGCGGAGAAGGGAGCATCTGCTACGATTTGTAGTCCGTGACCGGCTGCATTCAATAGCTTCCACCATCGAATATCTGTTTTGGTTCCGGTTTCTTGCGGGCGAATGTATGGGTAGAACTGTTCGTTAACACTCTGACGGTACAATCCAATGGTTGTAGAATGATTACGATCATTGTAGTTTTCTATCGGACCACGGCCATAATATTCTATGGTTTCAAATGCTTTAGGCATTTGTATTTGCATACCGAAACGGAACATGGGAGGTATCTTTGCTTGTGGATTGGTTACCATTTTCTGTGTTACTTTAATAGCACCTTCGTTATTGATAATATAAGTGAGATTCAACTTTGCTGAAACGTGTTGCATTTCATATTCAGCATATAATATTACCTGTTCATTGACAGTCTCCCATTTGAATGAAGTCAGTTTCAGACCAGGATTCCTCCAAACGGCAAACTTTTGTTGTAAACCTGCTCCAAAGTCATTGTCTGTTGGGGCACGCCAGAAGTTGGGCACCAGTTGAGTGTCTTGATTCATCATTTCTATACCTGCCACATTATAGCGGTTCAAGTAACCGGTGTGTTTATTAAATTCCAGACAGAAAGCTTCACCATTAACAATTAAATAGTGTGAATCGTTGTCTTGTATTTGTGGAATAACAGTAACAGTGTTGGTTGTCTTTGCATTTTTCAATTCCATGGAAGGAGTTTTGTAAGGGCTCAGTATAAGCTGATCCTTGGCTACGGTGTATCCCGCAGGAAGCATGTTTTCTTGATTCTTCAGACGATAAGTTATATTTAGTAGACATTCTTTGTCTGAGCAGATCTTGCCTATATTGAGCTTGAGTTTGGCTGTCTGTTGTGGAGCCACATTCAATTCAGTTACCCTACCTGTACGTACAGGCTCTCCATCGGCAAGCACTTCCCATTCCAGGTAGTAACCGGAGAGGTCGCGGAAGAAGTATTCATTGTACACGTTTATTTCACCTTGTATCAGATCGGCTGGTGTGGTCCAGATGTTTTGATAGAAATAGCCAACTTCATACATATGTGGGTTGGGGATACGGTCGGGACTGATAAGGCCATTGTCGCAAAAGTTCTTATCTGAAGCATCGAATCGGTTAAAGTCGCCACCGTAAGCGTAGATGGTCGCACCATTTTTGCCTTTCCAACGGACAGACTGATCTACGAAGTCCCAAATAAAGCCACCTTGCAAATGAGGATATTTACGAATTAAATCCCAATATTCTTTAAAGCCTCCTAGAGAATTACCCATAGCATGAGCATATTCGCATTGAATCAATGGCTTCTGGATGTCATTACGTTGAGCATATTTTTCCATCTGGTTATAATCAGCGTACATAGGACAGTCTACGTCTGTAAAATCATTGCCATGTGCCTGTTCATACTGAACAGGGCGACTGATGTCCTCGGACTTTACCCAACGATAAGCTGCTTCAAAATTTGGGCCAAAACCAGCTTCGTTGCCTAATGACCAGAAGATGATACTGGGGTGATTGAAGTTTCTCTGTACATTACGTTGGTTGCGTTCCATGTGTGCTTCTTTGTAATCATCCCGTTTGGCAAGTGTTTTTGCATCATAGCCCATGCCATGTGATTCTATATTTGCTTCGGCTACTACGTAGATGCCATATTTATCGCACAAGTCATACCAAAGGTTATCATCTGGATAGTGGCAGGTGCGCACGGCATTTATATTAAATCTCTTCATGATCTGAATATCCTGTAACATTCGTTCAGGAGATACCACATAGCCACCATCCGGATCCATCTCATGACGATTGACTCCTTTGAAGAGTATGGGCTGTCCGTTTACTAAAATCTGCCCGTTCTTCTGCTCTATTTTGCGGAAACCTGTTTTTATGGGAATTACTTCATTACTGCCTTGCAATGTAGCCTGCAACGTATAGAGATATGGAATTTCAGCTGACCACTTATACGGATTCTCCACATGTATCACGACATTTCCGCTACCTTTGATTGTTGACATGGCTACTTGTTTTCCTGTGGCATCCAGTAATTTCAAATCAACATTACCGTTACCTTTTACGCTCAGGCTTACATTCAACGAGCCATTCTTGTAATTCTCATCCAAATCAGGTGTAATGCGGATATCCTGAATACGTTTCTTACTGCGGGCATATAAGTAACAATCACGACCTACACCACTGAAACGGAAAAAGTCTTGGTCTTCCAAATAGGTACCATCACACCAACGGAATACCTGAAAGGCAATCAGATTCTTTTGTCCTGGTTTTAAATAAGAAGTCAGATCGAATTCTGCTTCCAATTTACTATCTTCACTATAACCTACATACTTTCCATTTACCCACAGGTAGATATTGGAAGTCACAGATCCGAAGTGTGCAATGATATCTTTACCTTGCCAGGAAGCGGGAATTATAAATTCCCGGCGGTAAGAACCTACATGATTGTTTTCTGTTGGTACCTGAGGAGGATTGTTCTGATATTGGTTACGCCATGCATAACCGATATTGACATAGATAGGATCACCATATCCGTTTAATTCCCATACGGCAGGTATTTGCAGATCATTCCAACCTTTATCGTTGAAATCGTATCTCCAAAAGTCTGTAGGACGAGAGTCGGCATTTCTCACCCAGAAGAATTTCCAAGTACCATTCATGGTCATGAAATTAGATGAACATTCTTTTCTACCCTGCATAGCGGCATCTGCTGATTCATAAGCAAAGTAGTTCGCATGCATAGGAGCACGATTTACAGCATTCACTTCCGGGTCGGTCCATTCTTTGAAGGATTGTGCATTTCCTGTCATGGCCAAGACTGTGAGCAGTCCGGTAATGAGTCGTCTTTTCATGATATTATAAATTATTTCCGATATTTTCAATCGTATTGCTAATTAAAGGTTGTTGAGAAGAGTATGTCACTTTATAGAGCACGCCACCTTTCGCATGGAGTGTCTGGTTATTTAAAACTGTGTTTCCTTCTTCAACAAAGGTACCTTTATCGTTATACTTTCCGTAAATCACTTTTTCAAATGTACCATTGCCAAAATGGAATTCCGAATCACCAGTAGAGTAAACAAGCAAATAACTGCCTTTATCGAGTGCAAATGCCAAAGAGGCATTGTTGGTTGAGAAAGTTATTTCCACGTTTGTGGTGCGTATTTGTTGCTGTTTTACTGCTATGGGGTGGTTGTCGCTGATGTTGAATGCAGCAAAGTTTTCTGGTTTCACTGTAGCAACGTCTACATTAGCGTCAGTCAGCCCTTTAATAATCATTCTCGTGGGGTTTGTGAAATCTTTTTCTTGTAAATCCCACGTATAGATGCCATGGTCAATTTGGTCCGGTTCGCTTGTATTGTTGATAAAGAAGTTACTTGTTGCCAGGTCGTAAATATCATATCCTCCTCCTAATGCCAATGCCGTCAGTATAAGGCTTGGTGTATTGGAGTAGCTGCCTTTGTTTTCAGCTACCAATGCATAGTTGCCGTTTATGGAAGCATAAGATGATACTTGCTCTTTTAGCTGCTTGATATTGTCTTTATAAGCGTCTACTCCGATGAAATCAATACCTTGCAAGTCAAAAACATCTTTGGGACATGCATTATTGGCTTCCGGGAAAGGATTGATTCCATCACCGTATATTAGGTTCACTCGGGTTGCAACTTTATAGGAACTGTTCTTTACGGCATTCCCAACGGCGTTGAGGGCATTTGTTGTCATGTTCCATGCTTTTTCTTTGGAAAGTGGGGTTCCATCACGATATTTAAGATCTTTTTGTTCAATTCTCCAACGCATCAGTGCATCCGGTTCATTGTGTATTTGTGCAGTGATAACCGGATGTTTATCACCATTTTGCGAATCCCAGTATCGTATATGATTGAAAAGTGCCGTGATAGCTTTTGTTTCTCTCTCCAACACCCAACTGTCATCAAGAATCATAGTATATTGGTAACCGTAATAATTCCAAAAGCTGCCTTCGTCGTTCCTACCGAATCGTTTATGATAATTCTGAAGGACGTATTGGGGGGT
>NZ_EQ973490.1:877740-907613 GCF_000158035.1 Bacteroides cellulosilyticus DSM 14838 | reverse complement strand
GGACGTATTGGGGGGTTAGGTAGGTGAAAGAATCACCTACCATGTTAGTACTGAACCAGAGAAGTTCTATTTTCAGATCATATTTATTCGCAAATTGTAAGATTGAATTTACGATATTGAAATCATACTTCTCTTCCTTTGCTTCTATCATATTCCAGGAAATAGGAATCTGCACACAGTTCACTCCTAGTTCTTGAGCTTTTTTGAAATAATTCTCTGCCTCGTTTATACTCATTTTGTCACAGTTGAGCAGGGCATCAAGGCGTATTTGTGCCCCGAGGAGTGGGAAGGGCTTACCATCCACCTCAAGATAAGTTTTACCATTTTCTGTTGCAACTTTACTTACTTCTATCTGAGGTAGTATCGGTTCCTTTCCTGTTTCGTCAACTTCACTGTCTGAGCAAGCTATGGCAAGGAAAGAAAAACAGGCCAAAGTATAGACTAATAATATTGCTTTTTTATACATCATATTTTCCATTTATCTGTTAATGAATCTATTTTATGAACTTTGTCCGGCTACTATTCGGGAGTACCTCCTCCGATCATAGGCCATCCGGGATTCTGGTAGATGGGGGAGCTATTCAGGTCTCCTCCTTGTGAAGTCACCAGAAAATGTTCTATGGCAATAGGATCAAGATAGTGCGCCATGTGCCATCGATAACCATTGTAGGCGATGTTATTGGCAGTGATGTGGTATGGAGCTAAATAGGTACTGAAATTACGGGATGATACATTTTCTCCTTCTTTCAATATTGAGTTTCCGGAACCGTCTTTATACCAGTCCCAATTGTACATCTCTTGCCATAGGTTCATTCCCAGTATATGGTAAGGCTTAGTGATCATCTGATCCATAGCGCGCCAGCGGTGCAGATCCATTGAACGAAGCCCTTCGGCCATCAGCTCACATCGGCGTTCACGACGGATGTTGTAGCGGGTGGCATCAATAACTTGTCCGGCGGAATAGGCTCCCCAGTCAGTTTCAGCTTCTTTGGCCATATCCGTTAGGCGGATGGTTTTTTGGAAATCTTCATTCACGCCGGCTCGACGACGTATGGTGCGCCAGTATTCTTCTGCAACGTCATTAAGTGTACCGTAGCGTTCATAGTAGGCTTCTATATAATTGAGATAGGCCTCTGCTGCACGGAATACAATGGAGCCAACGTTACTTTGCGTATTTGCTGTATATTTGCCATCCGGATTTAAACCTTTACGTATGGCGTAGCCGGTATTGTATTTATCAGTAACGGTGGCAGCTGTGATGTCAGGTTTGGTTTCATATTCTCTGCCGGCTGCTACAGTGCCTTGTGGAGGAGTATGCAGATTGCGTTGTCCTGGTTTCTTGATAAAGATATCAGCGCGTGTATCACGATTTTTGGTAATATGTTCCATATTGTTGTCTCCCCAATAGGAATTATTCTCGTCAGCCCACATGGGTGAAGCGTATATTGGTTCGCCGTTTTTCAAGATAAAAGCATCTACCATACTTTTGGTTGTTCCCACACCATGATTTCCCGTACAAGCATATTCGCATACTTCATTAGCCACACCTTGTGCCCAGTCATAGCGCTTCCACAATAATACTTCGTTATATTTATCCATGTCTGTGCTACAGAACATACTGAAATAAGGATTTTCTGTGTCTTCTGGATTCTGTGCGAAGTAACCTGTATTGGTAGTCAGAGTGTGTTTGTCGGCAATAATCTGAGATGCTGCAATAGCTTCGTCAAAGAAGAAATTGATTTCGTTGTCAATACTTCCGGATGGGAAAGTATAGCCGGCATTGTATTCTTTATTTGCTCCAGCCCATCCCGGACCGCCAGGAACAAAAGCTGTTCCTTTGAAGTTTTTCAGCCATGATGCTTCATACAATGCCACTCTGGATTTGAGTAGGATGGCGCAATCTCGGGTGACACGGTTTTTAGTACCGTCTGGTGATTGTTCCTTCAGCATTTCAATGGCTGTATTGAGGTCGGACAGAATGAAACGTGCAACTTCATTACGAGGAGATCTTTTACTGATTTCCGTTAGTATTTCGCTTTCATTGGGATAAGTTTTTGTAATGATGGGGAAATCTCCTACAGTCCTTAGCCGTTCAAAGTAGTCAAAAGCACGGAAAAAGTAGATTTCACCAATATAGTGACGGATGTTTTCCCGGTTGCCGGTTATAGTATTAGCTTCATAGGCAGGTAACACATTTTCCAGGAAATAGTTACAACGGTAAATATTTCCGAAATACCAGGTACCGTCACTTTGTCCTACTCTCCAATAACCAGGAGCGTAGAGAGTACTGGGTTGCATGGCAGCCATATTGTCGGTATGCTGATCTGATTCGAAAGTACCGTAACCATAAGTACCATGTGTAGGCAACATTTGATATTGGTCATTGGCGTAAGAGGCTACATTCGTCTCCGTAGTCATGTACTCGTCGGGTGCGAGTTGGTCAAGCGGTTCCTGATTGAGGAAAGCATCGCAACTTGTCAGGAGGAATAACATTCCTGATAGCGTATATATGAGATGATTTTTCATAAGTGTTTTTTTTAATTTGAGCATTAAGATTTTCATTTGGTTTACCGATTAGAACGTAATGTTCAGCCCGAAAGCATAGGTTCTGGAGAGTGGGTAAGCATAACCATGTGCAAAACTACCACTTTCTATTGTTTCGGGATCGAAAAACTTGACCAGATCGGTAATCGTTAACAAATTCTCACCGGAAGCGAAGAAACGCAGGTTCTGTACTCCCATTTTTTGTACTATCTTACGCGGTAACGTATAACCGATTTGTAGGTTTTTCAGGCGCATATATGCAGCATTCTGTAAGTATTTGGTCTGGCATTGCTGGTTCTTGTTTGTATTGAGTAACGGTCTGGGATAATAGGAATTCAGATTGACTCCCAACGGGCTGCTTTCGTCATTACGGAAATAATCTTCATGGCCTTTGAGAGCAGTAGAGAACCAATATCCTTGTGAGCCATTTGCTCCCCAAAAATAGTAACTTCCCTGAAAATAGTCCCGTTTCAGCGTTCCTTGCCAGAACATACGGAAGTCGAATCCCTTCCAGTCAGCTGACAGATCAATTCCTACATTATAGCGTGGTGTAGAATTACCAATGCGTTTCAAGTCGCCATGGTTGTCTAAGGTACGTGCACCGGCATCTATTTTGCCATCTTCATTGAGATCACTGTACATGATGTCGCCGGCTTGCCAATCTTGACCCAATGCGCTTTGTCCACCATTTACTAAACTGCCTACATGCTCGGCCATCTCATCATCGGTTCTGGCTATTCCGATGGTTTCATATCCCCAGATTTCACCGCAATATTTACCTTCATAGAAACTGTCTATCAGGCCTGATGGATTTGAGTAACGGGTAATTTTAGTACGACTGTCTGCCAGTGTGAAGCGCAGGCTGTAATTTAACCCGTTTTGCAGACGGTCTTTCCACATTAATTCCAGTTCCCAACCGGCTGTTCGCAGATCGGTATTGTTGGAGGGTGGTACGGCAATACCTAATGTAGCAGGTAACTTTTCTGACGGACCTACCATATCGTTGGTGTTTCGGATAAAGTAGTCAAAAGAGCCTGTCAAACGATTGTTAAACAGTCCAATATCTATACCGACATTCCAAGTGCGTATCTTTTCCCATGTAAGATCGTAGCTGACCAATGCAGGTGCCCAAGCTATGTTGGGTTTTACACCATTCATGAGCCACTTGTCGCTTGTACCTGTTCCCATAACAGTATAGGTGGGGTAAAGTGCTGTAGTGTTTTGATTACCTAAGCTACCGTAAGAGGCTCTTAGTTTCAAGGTATTCATTATACGCGTAGCTGGTTGGAAGAATTCCTCTCTTGCAATGTTCCAACCCAATGATGCAGAGGGAAAGAATCCCCAACGGTCATCACTGCGAAAACGTGAAGAACCATCGTAACGAAGATTGGCTTCGACTAAGTATTTTTCTTGAAAATCATAGTTCACTCTGCCGAAGAATCCGGCAGTGCTCCAGCGATTGTGTCCTCCGGATACGTTGGGAGCAATAACTTTTCCATCTTTGTCTATACCTGTAGAAGTGTTTATGGTTGGTTTACCAGGATAAGTGATACCAATCTTCTGTGCCCATATATTACGGTAGTTGTTAGCTTCAGCCTGAAATCCGGCCAGTGCTTTCAGATGATGAGATTTAGCAAATGTCTTCTCAAAATCGGTATAGAGATTTACATTGAAGTAATCACTGGCGAAGCTACTTTCAGATACAGAAGAATTTTCATCCCAACTTCTTACTTTGGTTACTCCATCTACACCAATTTGACTGATAGTAAGTAAGTCCTCATGTGCATATTGAGTATTATACCGATAACTTAGGTCACCAATCAGACGCCATCCTTTAATGGGCTCTATGGTAAGATTGAATTGCTGGTACAGCCAAGTGTTGCGTTCGGTTTTACGACCGCCATTTTTCATTTGTTGTACATGATCGTCAAATAAGTTACCGTTCGGGTCGTACAGAGGCTTCACAGGCCAGCATTGACGGCCGATATCAGAAAAGAAGGAATCATTCATGTGGGTAGGTTGTACAAAATCATTACGTACAAAACGGGTGTTTGAAGATAATGATACAGCTCTGGATAATTGGGCGCTAATCTTGGCTGACATCGTATATCGCTTAGAGTAATCCTCGCCCATGCGGAGAGTTCCATCCTGATCGAGATAATTGGCTGACAAGTAATATTGTATCTTGTCCGTACCACCGTTTACACTGAAATTATGTTCATGTGCAAAAACATTCTTCTTGAAAAACAAGTTGTAGTAGTCTATATTGTCATTTCCTTCTTGGTAACCGTCGGCCCAGGTGTTGCTTCCATTCAGAGGGATAGTAGTATAAGAGATTTTTCCATCCATGTAATCTTTGATACGTTGCAAACGTGTTTGGGACACCCAGTTATAAGATCCCCAGCCAGAATTGTAGCCAGCATCATTGAAAAATAAAGCATACGTGTAAGAATCTAAGGATGAAGGCATATTAATGGGGCTGCTTAGGCGGAAACTGTTATTATAGTTTATTTGGGCTTTACCAGCTTTTCCTTTTTTGGTGGTTACCAATACAACTCCGAAAGGTGCTCTTGATCCGTATATAGAAGAGGCTGCGGCATCTTTCAATACTGAAATAGACTCTATATCCTGTGGATTTACGGAGAAAATATCAGCTTCCATACCATCTATCAGAATGAGGGCATCACCCGTGGAACCTTCACCAATGGTACCTATACCACGTACATTGATACTTTGTTTTTGATTAAGTCCTCCACCTTTGTTACTGTAAATATTCAGGCCGGGAACCTGCCCTTGCAGTGCTTGTACAGCGTTGGCTACAGGCACGGATTCGAAAGCTTTTGAGTCTATTACACTTACGGAACCTGTAAGATTTACCTTTTTTTGAGTACCGTAACCTACAACGACTACTTCTTCAAGTATTTGGTTGTCTATTTCCAAGGTTACATTTATTACTTTTCTATTGCCAACCTGTTGCTGTATAGATTTGAAGCCGATAAAGCTAAATTCTATGGTAGCATCAGGAGAAGCTTTTAGCTGATATTTACCATTTATATCTGTCACTACTCCGGATATTGACTCTCCTGCTTTTACGGCAACAGAAACTCCTGGCAATGGTTCTCCTTCGTTGTCTTTTACAAGTCCGGAGATTGTATTGTCTTGTGCATATATACTGATAGAATGCACTAGCAAGAAAACTATGATTACGATTGGCTTCTGATTTCTGATGTAATCAGATACCGACAAAGCCATTCCTTGCAAAAGTCTGAAATAATGTTTTGAATAGTCTTTCATAATTTATCGATTTAATATGTATAAATTAGAATTTTCTCATGTTTTCGTTTTATTTTTTATTTGCTACGCAGCGTACTGGGTAAGCTGCTGCATTTCCGGCAAATTCGTTGTTGCTTATACTGTTGTCTGCGCCTATCCAACAAATGTATCGGTCCCAGGTCTGTCCGGGGCGTGTGATACTTGTGATATTGGCCGGCCACCAGATGATTTGTGCACCGGAATCTCTGTCACGGAAACCAGACTGCGGCCAGAAAATAGCACCTCTCATATTGTCTTTGTTTGCAAGAGCAGCTTCTTCTCTCGGGATACCTACAATGGCTCCGGGTACGAGGAAATGACTGTTTGTTGGTTCTGCCCAAATGAAATAAGGATTCCCGGAGTTTCCAGTCAATCTTTGTATTTCTTCATATTCGGGAATTCTCCAGCCTTCCGGACAAGGATTCTTTTCAGCTCTCCAGCTTGGAATTCCGTCGTCGTATGCTCCCGTTCTGAAACCATTAGGTTTATTATTGTCTTCTTTCGGACTGGTGTTGGGATAGCCGATAGCTGAGTCATATTGATACAACAATCCTTTGGTGTCGGGAGATGCTGCAAAATATCCAGGTTGAGCAACATCGCTTTTCGCCCAGATCAGACCATTAATTTCAATTCCGAATCCTTGTTGTATGGTTATGTCTGAAGACAGGTTACCTGAACTGACCGTAATAGTAGCCATTCGCATTTCATTATCAGATACTTCTGACAAGTGAATGGTAATATTTCCTACGCCTTCTCCTGTATCATTTTTTAAAGTACACCAGGAGGCTGCTTCTCGATTGACTGTTGCTTGCCAGGTTCCTTTACATAATACTTTTACCTGATAGTCTCCTGCATTATTACTAATAGGGGCGATGTTTGCAGGTTCTGTTGCCAGTGAGGGCTTAGCTAGTTGGGTAATATGAATTTCTTTTGTTTCGTCACCGGCAGTTACAAGGAAAGTGGCAGTACGATCTTCCAGTACATTACTGTATTCGTCAATCCACAAAGTGAATATCCCATCTCCGTTTAGCACCGAAGGTAAAAGAAAGATCCACCCGGATTTGTCCGGTGAGTCGTAGGTAATGGTTGCTTTGGACGGCATATTGCAGAATACGGGTATGTTGATTGTATCTTTCTTACATTCAACTTGAATATTAGATTCTGCTTCTATTCTCAAGTTGGGAGAATCGTCATCTTTGCATCCTGTCAGGAATAGTATTGTGCATGCTATTCCTGTGATAAATAAATTTCTTTTCATTGTATTTTCTTTAGTAGGTTAAAACTTTATTCTATAGACTATACAAGGCTCCATGGCAAGCCGGTTATCGGGAGCTTCTGCTTTCTCTTCAGATACCCAGTTTCCGTCAATATCATAATGCCCTTTTTCTATGCTTTTTATTTGTATGTTCCTGAATACCATCTCATCACTTTTGGTGGAAGCAACAGTCAGGTGGTCATTATACTCTATCGCAAAGGCCACTCCACGAGATTTGGTACTCCATTTGATACCTGCGTGAGTAGTGTTTTTACTCTCGGAGGTTTGTTCCATTCCGTCATTACTCTTTAAGTTGAATCCCGCTATATCCAAATAATTTGCATTAGCGAGGTCTACCCATGCTTCTTTAAAGATTTTAAAGGCATCCACTATTTGCTGTGTATGTGCCTTAGGAGTAAAGTCGGGATTGTAGATCCCTCGCAGTGTCCATTCTGTGAGGAATGGGTGAGGGGTAGTGATGACTTCGAATATCTCATATCCACAACCCAGACTGAATGCTTTTAAAGCGAGAAGGTCATTATTTGCATATTCACCTCCATTCTCTGCAATGTGTGCATAATTACCTTCAATCTTTCTCAATTGTCTGAGTTTTCCGTCTATAGCTTGGATGCTATTTTCGTAAGGATCTACTCCTACATAATCGATACCTTCAGTAATTGCAATAGCTGTACTTTTAGTTAGATATTCAGGATAGGTTGTTGTCTGATTTACCCGTGTGTAGCAATCGTATGGAGAACTTTTGACTACTTGTCCTAACTTGTCCAGCATGATTATTAGGTCGGGCCATATTTGCTCCGGTGTATACCCATGTGCTTCGTTATGCCGGGTTGCCAGCATATCCGGTTCATTTTCAATTTGAATACCTATGACCGTGTGTTTTTGGTTATGTATATTGTCATAGTTGTAGATGGCTTCCATCATTTTTCCCAAAGCCTTTGATTCACGCTCTACCAAAGCAGGTGTATTAGGTTTCAAGTAATAGTGCTTTCCTAACCATCCGTCAAAAGCAGCATCTGGTTTGAGATCGGGATAAGTCACAGGATCATTTACTATATACTCCGGTATATACCCCTCTACAGAATATCCGCACATATAACTACCAAACCATAAGATTTCCAGTTTCATCTGGTATTTGTCGCACAGTTCGATATACTTTTCTACCAGTTCTGTGTTATAGATGTCTTTTTGCACTTCTATATCCCTCCAACCAACAGGAACTTGTATGACTAATATGTTCATATTAGCTGCCAGTTCAAAATACGGTTCCAGTTCATTTAGAGTTTTTTTATCTAATTGCAGGAAATAGTCTGTGCGCAGTTGGGCTCCTAACATTAAGAATGGCTTTCCTTCCACTATTAGTTTTTGAGGATGGACGGCAGGAGGTCGTTCAGGCTCATTAGTATTACTGCATGCTAGTATGGTAAGTAGGAAGCAGTATAACAAGATGTTGATAACTCTCATAATTTTACGTTTTTTGTTGATACAAGATTTTTGGTTTTAAAGCTTTTATTTCTCCTCCCCTCTTATCTTTGAGATAATAGAAAAAGAAAGCACAAAGGAGAGGGGCGGGAGTTCTTTTTTAATTAGCTCCGGAGATAATAATTGCTCCTAAACCGGATATAAACAGAACGAACATGCAGGCCAGAAGAATATTTACCGCACGGGAAGAGCCTTTGAATTCTTTCCAGATAAATATGCCCCACAAGGCTGCAATCATGGGTGCTCCTTGTCCTAGTGCGTAAGAAATAGCTGCACCGGCTTTTCCTGCTGCAATATAACTGAGAGCCGTACCCAATCCCCAAATAGCTCCTCCCAGCACTCCGACCATGTGTGTGCTGAACTTGCCTTGGAAATACTCCTTATAGCTCACGGGAGTACCTACAAACGGCTTTTTCATCACGATGGTATTGATAATGAAATTGCTTATGAAGATACCTATTGCGAATATAAAGAATGCTGAATATGGAGTAGCCATTGTGGGGGTAGGTGACTCAAAATTGTTCAAGTCCATGGCGGCAGCAACAAACCGATAGAAGAAAGACATCAGTACACCGGCTATAATGGCAATGATAATCCCTTTCTTATTGATGATGCTTCCTTTCTGATTCATTTTTCCGGCAGCTATGGCATTAAAGATTATGGCTAATACAACGAGTGTCACACCACTGAACAGAATTACTGCATCACCTTTAGGCTCACCGAAATAATTGACGAAAACACCTAATACCAAGGCTATGCCGACTCCTAAGGGGAATGCTACCGTAAGCCCTGCCATAGAAACGGAAGCTGATAAGAGGATGTTGGACAGATTGAATATGACGCCTCCTGCAAAAGCGCTTGCATAGTTCTCCATACTGATCTGCTTCAAATCTTCAACAAAACCGCGTCCGGCATCCTCCCCGTACTGCCCAGGGTGAAACCTAAGAGGAGAGAGAAGGCAAGGATACCGATTACGTAATCCCAGTAGAATAATTCGTAACGCCAGGTTTTCCCGGCAAGTTTCTGTGTATTACCCCACGAACCCCAACAAAGCATCGTGACAACGCAGAAAATAACTGCTAATGAATAACTGTCGACTATAAACATGGTATTAGATTTTTAAATTACTATTTATAAAACATCAATTTCTTTACGATAGGGTAGGGAGGGCTGGGCTCCCATTCGGGTCACAGTGATGGATGCACATTTATTTGCGAATTTAACTGCATTCAACACATCTACATCTTCGGATAAAGCGACGCACAATGCACCGCAGAAAGTGTCTCCCGCTGCTGTAGTATCTACGGCTTTAACTTTGGGTACGGGCACTTCATGAAATGTATCTTTCTCTTTAATCAGTGCTCCTTTGGAACCAAGAGTGATAACCACGATATCCACTCCTTTGGCACTGATAATATCCGCGGCTCTACGGGCGCTTTCCCAATCGGTCACTTTGATTCCCGAGAGTATTTCAGCTTCCGTTTCATTGGGAATGATCATATACAGGTTCTGCAATAATTTGTTGGAGAGTGCCCGGGCGGGTGCCGGATTCAGGATTACTTTGATACCCTGTTCGCTGGCTATCTGAGCGGCATATTCCACTGTTTCTATGGGAATTTCCAGTTGCATCAACAAGATGTCACCTTTTTCAATGGTAGGCTGTGCCTTCCGGATGTCTTCGGGACTCAATGAACCATTGGCTCCGGAAGCGATGGCGATGCTGTTTTCTCCATTCATATCCACCATAATTAGCGCTACACCTGAAGGAAGTGTGAGATCTGAATAGATATTTTCAACATGGATTCCTTCGTCTTCATATTGTTCTATGGAACGTTTGCCGAACAGGTCGTTTCCGGTTTTGGCAATGAAGTGTACATTCCCCTTTAGTCTGGCAGCAGCTACAGCTTGGTTGGCTCCTTTGCCTCCGGGATTCATCATGAAACTACCACCTATGATTGTTTCTCCCGGTACGGGAAGACGGTCAGCTTTGATGACCATATCTGTATTACAACTACCTATTACAATAATATTTTTGCTCATGGCTATTTTATTAGTTTAAGATTAAATAATCGGGAACTGTGCTTTCTTTTTCTATGCCAAAAGTATGCGATACATAATACATAAGCAAACAAAAAGAGCACAAATATAATACTGGTAAAATTATATAATTCTGTTAATTGATGTGTTAAATAATTGATATACATCTGTTTGTATTTGTATTAGATGCTTTATTTTAATATTTGTAATATAGGTAAAAGCTATATTATTCCATGAAAAGATTGCTTTCTTTCGTTTTTTTCTCTACCTTGCTTTCGCTAAGATGTGTTTTTATAAATCTGCTAATGCTATGTTGAAGTCCGAATCACTCATTCAATTGATTAATAGTCTCACGAAACAAGAGAAGAAAGAGTTCTCCATGTATATATCCAATAAGCCGGAGAAAGATTATATTTTTCTTTTCAGGTTGATTGATGATAAGAAGATAAGCGATCCTGAGGAGTTGAAACAATGCTTTCTGAAAGCAAAACCTACTTCTTCTTTCAATACGGTGGTTATTTACCTGTTTGATCTGCTGATAGAGATATTGACAAAACTGAGAACAGAGCAGGATAGCTATTATCTGTTATTCAATGAGCTGCTGCATGCCAGGGTGTTGTATGAGAAATCAATGTATCAGGAGTGCTTCCAGGTACTGAAAAAAGTGAAGGAAAAAGCTGTCTATTATGAGAATCATTTTGCACTGCTTGTGGCGCAAAGGCTGGAACTGAATTATCTCTTGACTCTGGATTTCGAAGAGGTGGATGAAAAGAAGCTCCTGAACAAGCAATATAAGATGAATAATACCCTAAAGAATATCAGGCAGCTGAATGAACAGTCTTCATTGCATGAGTTATTGAAGTTGAGAATGCTTAATAGGGGAGCTTCACGATCATTGGAGGAAACACAGAAGTTGGATGATCTGGTGACGAGTGAGATCAGTATCGTGGCAAGTGCAGGCGTCGAAAACTTTGAGATAAAGAAAAACCACCAGCTTTTTCAGGCCAATTACTTTATGATGGTGGGAGATTACAGAGCAGCCTTCAATTCGTTTGTGGAACTGAACAAGCTGTTCGAGGAGAATACGCATCTGTGGAATAATCCTCCGGTATATTATCTGATGACTGTAGAAGGAATGTTAGAGAGTCTTCGCATTATGCATAATTATGAGGGTATGGATTACTTTATAGGGAAGTTGGAGAAACTGTCTTCACCGTCATCGAGTTTTCAGTTGAATGTAACTTATGTGATATTCATATACAGGCTATTTTCCTATATCGATAGAGGAGAGTTTGAACAGGCGGGTTTGTGGATTGCTGAACATCAGGCTTCACTGATTGATAAAATGGCCTTATTAAAAGAACAGCAACAGGCGGAAATGTCCTTGTATGTCGCCTTGATCCATTTGGGGAACGGGGAGTACAGGAAAGCCCGGAAACGGTTGAGTACGACTATCGGGAGAGGACACCTATATTCTCTGCCACTGTTTCGCACCATTAGGATCGTGAATGTGATGATTCATTATGAGTTGGGGGATGTAGACTATATCCAGTCCGAAGTTCGCTCTATTAAGCGGGAAATGTCCAAAAACAAAGGGTATAATCTGAAGGTAGAATCATTTCTGCTTAAATTTCTGAATTACTCTTTCGTTGATACGAATCGGAAAAAGCGAGCGAGAATATGGGAAAGCATGGCGGAAGAGGTTCATACTTTGTATGCGGATAAATATGAGACTCAGATTTTACGTAAGTTCGATTTTGTGGCATGGGTTGAGGCCAAGATATTTGAAGTTCCCTTAAGTGATATTCTGAAGCGGGAGCATGCCTCGAAGAGTAAGTGGCAACGTAAATAGTGTAAATGAGGATGCATCAGAATCGTGTCTGATACATCCTCATTTTTCTTTTATTTCTGTGTTTTCTTCTTTCCGTAGAAGAACATGAAATACACTCCTATGATTACAAACGGAACACTGAGCCATTGTCCCATATTCAGTGACATGCTATTCTCGAAATCTACCTGATTCTCTTTCAGGAATTCTACGAAGAAGCGGAATACAAAAATTTCTGTCAGACAGAGTCCGAAGAAGAAACCACGATGCAGCTTCTTGCCGTAATTCTTATACAGGAAAATCATCAGCAGGAAGAAAATGAAGTAGGCGATTGCTTCGTAAAGCTGTGCCGGATGCCGGGGAAGCATATCTACCCGTTCGAATACAAATGCCCAAGGCACATCGGTCGCTTTGCCGATAATTTCAGAATTCATCAGATTGGCAAGGCGGATGAAGCAGGCGCAGATAGGAGTTGCTACGGCAATCATGTCCAATACGTCCATATAGTGCATTTTCATCTTGCGGCAGTACAGCCATAGGGCTATCATCAGCCCCAGCGTGCCTCCATGACTGGCGAGACCTGCATAGCCGGTCCATTTCCAACCTCCATCGGGCAGGAACTGTATAGGCAATATCATCTCCCAGAAATGATGAAGATAGTATTCCGGCTGATAGAACAGGCAATGTCCCAGGCGTGCTCCGATGAGGATGCCGAAAAAGCAGTAAAAGAACAGCGGTTCAAACTTGTCATCGCCGATTTTTTTGTCTCTGTACTGGTAGCGGACTACGAAATAGGAACAGGCGATACCGATGACCCATAACAGACCGTAATAGCGTACGGGAATATGACCGAACAGATTGAATAGTTCGGGATTTGGGTCCCAATTGATGCTGAGTAATGGAAGCATAATATATTTTTTTATTAAGTTTATTGTTTCAACTTCTGAACTTCTCCGCCACCATCCGATACGTCGGAATGTCGATTCCTTGTTCCTCAGCAGCAGTAATCATATCGAATAGCAGTCCTTGTACTTCGCTTTCATGTCCTTTGGCTATATCCTTCTGCATGGAGGCGGTACTTTCCGGGGCAAGTTTGTCGATTACTTTGAGGTTATACTCCACAATGTTTTCTTTGAACTCAATACCCAATTTCCGGCCCAAAGTGGCACTTTCTTCTGAAAGACCAATGAATGTATCCCGAACCTTACCGGGCTTTTGTACTTCGCCCATAGGCACATCGTAATAAGCTCCGGTAACAGCCATGGCAGAGATGAAAGACCACTTCACAAAGGTATCCCGATTGATGTCCGGAGATATCTCTGCTTTGATGCCACTTTCTTCTAAATCCTGCCGAACAGCCTCCAACGTTCCACGGGGAACAACCGTGTCTTTATGTGCTCCGTAAACCAAGCGGAATATCTTTCCCATCTGGGTAATTTCGCCTTTACCTGATACGAAACCGACAATGTAAATACAGCCGTCCAGTACCGTTACTCCGGGTACAAGGCGCTGAATGCGCGGACCTGTCCCATATACATTGAGAATAGGGATGACAATAGTGTCTTTATGCGATACACGCTTGATCAGGTCAGTGATAGAATCAACCGAATAGCCTTTGACACATACGAAAATGACATCGGCACTGCCGTTATATTCTTCGGCAGTATATGCTTTTACCGGTAGTGTATGTTCACCTTTCAGATCAGAGTGCAGACGCAATCCATGTTCGCGTATGGCAGTCAAGTGTTCGCCGCGGGCTATACAAGTCACATCTTTCCCGGCAAGAGAAAGAAAAGCGGCGATACTGCCTCCTACGCCGCCTGTACCGGCTATGAGATATTTCATAACCTGTAATTGATTATACGTTAAACCGGAAGTGCATGATATCGCCATCCTGCACTATGTATTCTTTTCCTTCCACGCCTAGCTTTCCGGCTTCTTTTACAGCAGCTTCGCTGCCATATTGCAGAAAGTCTTCGTACTTGATAACTTCAGCGCGAATGAAGCCCTTCTCAAAGTCTGTATGGATAACGCCGGCGCACTGCGGAGCTTTCCAGCCTTTTTCATACGTCCAGGCACGTACTTCTTGTACACCGGCAGTGAAGTAAGTTTGCAGGTTCAGCAGGCTGTAGGCTGACTTGATGAGGCGACTTACACCTGACTCTTCCAGTCCTACTTCTTCGAGGAACATCTGGCGATCCTCATAAGTTTCCAGTTCGGCAATATCCGCTTCTGTTTTGGCGGCTACCACCAATATTTCGGCATTCTCATCCTTGACGGATTCCCGTACCATATCTACGTATTTATTACCTTTTACAGCACTTGCTTCATCTACGTTGCATACGTACATCACAGGTTTGGAAGTCAGCAGGAAGAGTTCGCGGGCAAGTTTTATCTCATCTTTAGTTTCAAAGACTACGGTGCGTGCTGATTTGCCTTGCTCCAGTGCTTCTTTGTACTTTACCAGTACGTCATAGGCCAGTTTAGCGGTCTTGTCTCCACCGGTCTGCGCTTGCTTTTGTACTTTCTGTATGCGTGACTCGATGGTTTCAAGGTCTTTCAGTTGAAGCTCATAATCGATGATTTCCTTGTCACGTACGGGGTTTACACTTCCGTCTACATGTGTCACGTTCTCGTCGTCGAAGCAACGCAGCACATGGATGATAGCGTCTGTTTCTCGGATATTTGCGAGAAATTTATTACCTAATCCTTCACCTTTGCTGGCACCTTTTACCAATCCGGCGATATCCACGATTTCCACTGTAGTGGGGACGATTCGTTGCGGATGTACCAGGTCGGCGAGCTTATTCAAGCGCTCATCGGGTACGGTGATTACACCTACATTCGGTTCTATTGTACAGAAAGGAAAGTTTGCTGCCTGCGCTTTTGCGTTTGACAGACAGTTGAAAAGTGTTGATTTACCTACGTTCGGCAAACCAACAATACCACATTGTAAAGCCATTATCTATTTTGTTATTACTTATTTTCTTGCTGCAAAGATAGGTATTCTTCTGTTTATCTGATAAAAGATTAGGTTTTAATTAACGTTGTCCTATGTCTTTCAATGCTATGTAGCGTTATTCTGTATATTGTTTCCATATATCTATATGGAAATAGACAGGCAATATAAAGGTACTTTCTACACACAAACCTCTTTGTCTGGCAGGCTTCCAAGCTGGCATGGAAAGAACGAGGCGTTTTGCCTCTTGATCCAGCATCGGTGATACACTCCGGAGGATTTTAGGATCGGTAGCTTTACCCTTTTCATCAATAGTGAACTGTATTAGTACTTCTCCTTCTTCTCCTTGCTTAAAAGCTTCCTGAGGATATTGTTGGTTTTCTTTGAAGAATTTGTATAAAGCTTCTTCACCATCTGGGAAATAGGCATCTGCATATACAAGTTCAAACGTACCATCACGGTCGTCTTCATAAGGTTCACCTTTTTCAATGATTTTCTTATCTTTTCTTACATGTACATTTTTCAATCTTTGAATACGTGGTTGCATTTGTACTATGAAACCGGTAGTATCTTTCTCCTGTAATTGTCTGTATGCATCTTCTTTTCCTGCATAGGTAAAGTATAGGGTTTCTTTAGGTTTGGCATCTATGTAGAAATTTCCGTTTGAGTCTGAAATTGTTCCACGCATACTTCCGGGGATGTAGATACTTACCTTGGGGAGAGCGTTGTTATCTGTATCCACAACCTTTCCCTTAAAGAATATCCTGTCTGGATTAAGTGGTTCAAAAGGTCTGATTTGCGCTTTCAAAAATGAGGGAAAGGATAGTAATATGCCAAGTATGGCATTATAATAAAGTGCTTTCATTATTGGAGGTTTAATTGTTTTTTTCTTCTGAAAATAATTTGTTGAATGTTTTTTTGAGCAACTCTTCGTTTAGGATAATAGTTTGTAGTTCTTTCAGGCGTTCTGTATTCTTGGAGTCTGGAAGCCAGAGCTTCAGATATCCTCCAGGCGCATATTTGTCCATTAAATGCTGATGAAAACGTTGATAGTGCCATTCTTTATCTGCTTCTGGTTGTTGTTTCAGTCCGTATTGTACCGTGCGGCGTAGAGTGATAGTGGGGTCAATCACGCGATCTGCTTCTGCGACTATTTTTCCGTAAATACTCCGAGGTTCATGGTCCGTAGATGCCCGATGGTCTTCTACCGCTTCTTTCATTGTTTCTATTTCTATTTCATTAAACCATTGGCGGAGAGTGACATCTTGCTTCAGAATCTCACCTGAAATTAGGTGATGTGTAGCACGATCATGACAAAGTCCGGTGTCGTGGTAAGCGGCAATAGTATATGCCATACTTTCATTTACATCATACTGTTTGGCAAGTGAAAGGCTCTCTTCTATAACGGCCTGTACGTGCGAGAGGTTATGAGCCTTGTCGAACTTCTCATAACGTGGAATGATTTTTGTTTCAATGTAGTGGGTGAGGTTGGCAGGTATCATAAATAGATGTTTTTTTTGAAAGGCAAAGTTATGAAAAAAGCCGGAATACATCGCGTATTCCGGCTTTCATTGGTGTACAAAACTTATAAAGGTTTCGGTTTGTTCAATTTGTTAGAATTTTAAGAGAGTATCTGTAAGATTTACAGGCTTGGATTGTCCATTGTAACCGTCATGTCAGGTACAAGGACGTATGCTTTTTGTTTGCTGTTCCATTTATAATAAGTGGTAGTGATACTTTTTCCCTGATAGGCGTAGCAAATGCGGAGGTCGTTTTCCCAAGTATTCTTTTGGCTATTCCACTTCATAGTTTCGCTTTCCGTCATACGTTTTTGGTCATCATACTTGTAGCTGTACTTCATGTAGTTTGCTAAAGTTCCACTGTCCATCTTGTAAACGGTTTGCCCAACCATCATTCCGTCTTTCTCTTCCGAATTGTAAATAAGGTTGTTTTTGTTAGCTGCAGAAGCTGCCATAGCACTAAAAAGAATAACTGCTGATAAAGCAACTGTTTTTAAAAATACTTTTGTTCTCATGGTTCTATATGTTTTTAAGTTATCTCTTACTATATTCTATCAATATGTCATTGAATTCGCTGCAAAGGTACGTATTTAATTGACATAAATATCATATATGAATTAAATATAGTCAAAATGTCAGATGCGATTGCTTTCTTATGCTTTCTTTTTGCCAAGATTGATGACAAAAAAATATCCGGCAGTGATGTTGCCGGATATTATGGTGAGCAAACTGTATTTCGAACAGATTACTTCAGTTGCTTTCTGATTGTAAGTTAAATAAAGTTATAGGTGGAATTAATGGGCTTCCAACCAGTTCTTTCCCCACCCACAATCGGCTCTCAGGGGTACGTGCATGCGATATGCGCGTTCCATTTCTTCAATTACAATTTGTTGCACAAACTCTTTTTCAGCCTCTGGAACGCTGAAATTTAGTTCGTCATGGACCTGTAAAATCATCTTTGCTTTCAGATTGTTACTTTGAAAGCGTTTGTAGATGCGTGCCATGGCAACTTTAATGATATCAGCTGCACTTCCCTGGATAGGCGCATTGATGGCATTGCGCTCTGCATATCCGCGTACGGTTGCGTTGCGGGAGTTGATATCGGGCAGGAAACGTTTGCGGTGGAAGATCGTTTCCACATATCCTTGTTCGCGTGCTATCTGAATACTTTTATCCATATATTCACGAACTTGCGGGTAGGTTTCGAAATATCCGTCGATCAATTCTTTGGCTTCTTTACGGTCCACATTCATACGTTCTGCCAATCCAAAGATAGAAATACCGTAGATGATACCGAAATTGGCTGTCTTAGCTTTGCGACGCATGTCGGAAGTGACGTCCTTTATATCTACCTTATATATTTTAGCGGCAGTGGCGGCATGAATATCATAACCACTGAGGAAGGCGTCAATCATATTCTTATCTTCGCTTAGATGCGCCATAATGCGCAACTCTATCTGTGAATAGTCGGCGGAGAAGAACTCGCAACCATCGTCCGGAATGAAGGCTTTACGGATTTCCTTACCGTCTTCGTCGCGGATAGGAATGTTTTGCAGGTTCGGGTTGCTGGAACTGAGTCGTCCGGTAGCTGTGACTGCCTGGTTAAAAGAAGTATGAATACGCCCTGTGCGTGGATTGATCAGCAGGGGGAGAGCATCGATATATGTTCCTAATAATTTCTTCAATCCCCGGTATTCGAGGATCTTTCCGATAATCTCATGTTTATTGCGCAGGCTTTCCAGCACCTCTTCCGAAGTGACGTATTGTCCTGTCTTGGTTTTCTTCGCCTTATCCGTAATCTTCAGTTTGTCGAACAGGATTTCGCCCACCTGCTTGGGTGAAGCTATATTGAACGTTTCCTCTGCCAGTTCATAGATTTCTTTTTCTATCTCTTGCAGGCGGACAGTGAAATGTTCGGAGGTTTGTTTCAGCGCTTCGGTATCAATGCGCACCCCGTTACTTTCCAGATTGGCGAGTACGCGTACGAGCGGCATTTCTATTTCATAGAAGAGATGTTCAACCCCCTGTTTCTTCAATTCTTCTTCAAGTACATTCTTTAGCTTTAAAGTAACGTCTGCATCTTCGCATGCATATTTGTAAACTTCTTCTGGTGGAAGGTCTCGCATGTTTTTTTGATTCTTTCCTCTCGGGCCGATAAGTTCATCAATGTGGATGGTTTGATAATGCAGATAAATTTCTGCCAGATAATCCATGTTATGACGAAGTTCGGGTTGCAAAACGTAATGTGCGATCATGGTGTCGAAAAGTTCACCTTTCACTTCCATCCCGTAATTTTGAAGAACAAGAATATCGTACTTGATATTTTGTCCGACTTTCATTGAAGTTTCATTTTCGTAGAGCGGCCGGAACTCATTTACTATTTTTAACGCTTCTTCCCGTTCTGCCGGAACCGGAACATAATAAGCCTGATTTTCGGTATCGCTGAAGCTCATCCCTACCAATTCTGCTTCCATTGGTTCGGCTGAAGTGGTTTCTGTATCTATTGAGAGAATTTTCGTTGTAAGCAACTTTTTAATAATTTTGCTCCTTTTCTCTTCTGTATCAATGAGTTGATAGTCGGCATTGATGGTTTCTAAACGCGCGAGATTTGAATTTTTGGAATCTTCCGGCCCGTTGGACGCAAATTCTTCAAACAAATTGCCTTGAACCGGACCGTTATTTTGAGTAAAAAGCGGGCCTGGTGAAAAAAGATCGGGAGCAATGGAAGAAGGGGAGGGGGAACTACTCTTCTTGAGTACACGGTCAATGAGTGTACGGAATTCCAATTCTTCGAAAATTTTCCTGAGTTCTTCTTCATTCGGTTCTTCACGAACGAGAGCTTTCATGTCAAGTTTGATGGGAACATCGATTTTGATTGTTGCAAGGAATTTGGAGAAGATAATCATTTCCCGGTTATTTTCGACTTTCGTCTTTAATGCACCTTTTAGTTTATCGGTGTGCTCCAGAAGATTTTCGATACTGCCGAATTCACTGATCAGCTTTTGTGCGGTTTTCTCTCCGACGCCGGGACATCCGGGAATATTATCGGAAGCATCCCCCATTAATCCCAGCATGTCAATAACCTGCTGGGTGGACTGAATGTCGAATTTAGCTTTTACCTGTTCTATTCCCATAACCTCAAACCCGCCGGTATGTTTGGGACGGTACATGAATACGTTTTCAGATACTAATTGGCCATAGTCCTTATCGGGAGTCATCATGTAAGTGGTAATGCCTTGTTGCCCTGCCTCAGTGGCAAGCGTGCCGATGACGTCGTCGGCTTCGTATCCCGCTACTTCCAGGATGGGAATGCGGTATGCACGTATAATATCCTTTATAATAGGTACGGAAAGGCGGATAGCTTCCGGAGTTTCCTCACGTTGTGCCTTATATTGTTCGTAGGCCTCATGGCGGAAGGTCGGTCCGGCGGGATCGAAAGCGACTCCGATGTGAGTAGGGTTCTCTTTTTTAAGTACTTCTTCCAGGGTATTTACAAAGCCCAGAATGGCGGAAGTATTGAACCCTTTGGAGTTAATCCGAGGGCTCTTGATGAACGCGTAATAGGCGCGATATATCAATGCATAGGCATCGAGAAGAAACAGTTTATCGTCAGAATTCATATATTTATCCTTTTTTTCATGGTAAAAGTACAAAAAAATACCGTATTAAGTGTTTTATTACTATTTTTGTGGGAAAATAGCGATGCATGGACAACTCATCACTCATAAAAACTCCGATAGCGGCAGAACTGGACGATTTCAAAAAGCTGTTTGACAATTCGCTTACCAGTTCCAACTTTTTGCTGAATGAAGTAATCTCACACATTCGACAAAAGAATGGGAAGATGATGCGTCCGATTTTGCTGCTGCTTGTGGCAAAGCTATATGGACGGATTTGTCCCGAATCACTTCATGCGGCGGTTTCCCTTGAATTATTACATACGGCCAGTCTGGTACACGATGATGTGGTGGATGAAAGCACCGAGCGTCGCGGACAGCTGTCGGTGAATGCCATTTATAATAATAAGGTAGCGGTACTGGTGGGTGACTACCTTTTGGCAACTGCACTTGTGCAGGTAGGCAAGACGCATAATTACGCTATTATTGATGTGGTTTCCCGTTTGGGACAGAATTTGTCCGAGGGAGAACTTCTTCAACTTTCTAATGTAAGTAATCTCCAATTCTCCGAAGAAATCTATTTTGATGTGATCCGTAAGAAGACGGCTGTGCTCTTTGCAGCTTGTACCAAATCGGGTGCTCTCTCGGTAGGAGTGACCGATGAACAGGCGGAATTTGCGCGCCAGTTCGGTGAATATATCGGTCTTTGCTTCCAGATTAAGGATGATATATTCGACTATTATGATAGTAAGGAGATAGGTAAGCCAACAGGAAACGATATGTTGGAAGGCAAACTGACCCTTCCCGTTCTTTATGCCTTGAACTCTACCAAGGATGAAAGTGCGGAAGAGATTGCCGTCAAAGTGAAAAATGGTACTGCCTCGGCCGATGAAATCGCCCGATTAATCGAATTTGCCAAGCAACAAGGTGGCATTGAATATGCAGTGCAGACCATGTTTGCCTATAAGGAAAAAGCACTTTCATTATTGGCATCCTTGCCTGATTCAGATGTAAAAGCCGGCCTTGCTGCTTATTTGGATTATGTAGTGGACCGCGATAAATAATCAACCAAACTTACATTTTACCCAAGGGCTTTCGAGACTCTCCGTCGAAAGCAGGAAATAGCGGATTGCTTCCTGGAAGTTCTCTTCGCCGGGATAGCTCATGATTTGTCCTAACAGGAAGCTTTTGCCTATCTCTTTCCAGCAAGCGAATGTTTCACGGCATTTCTTACCGGCAAATTCTATGTACTTCCAGGCTTCTTCTTCGGCTAAAAGTCCATAGTCATAAGATACGCGGGCGAGACTTACCAGATGCCCTAAATCCCATGCTAATATACCTCGTTGGAGGTCTTCATTGGTTATTTCGATTGTGTTATTCTCTTTGATGTACACCAGGAAGTCACTCAGATTTCTGCAATATTGTACGAAGCGATCGATGCCAAGAAAGCGTTCTTTGATGAGTGCTTCGCGTTTTTTTTCGTTATGCTCCGATAGAAAAAGAGAAATCATGATGTTGTATGCACTGCGTTCTCCTTCCTCTTTGAGAAAGTTAAATACCAGTTGAATGTTAGGTTTGTCTTTTAGTCTTACGGCTAAAGAAAGATGTCGGGATAGCTCCTCACGACTTCTTCCCGTAGTCAGACTGTTTGTGTAAAAAAACTCTTGCTCTCCGCTCATCAGTCCGATGAGAAGGGCTTGTTCACGATTTCGGTTCACAGGAGGTGCCTGTGGATTCCGATGGAAGAGGGGTGCCGAATTTGTTTCCATACTCTTATCTTTACGTTTGTTATCAAAAAGCGTGAGAACTGTTACTTGTACCATTCCTGAGGCTTCGGCAAACCTTCTATGAAATACAAGCAACAGTCTCACGCCTATTCGATATATAACAAGAGTATATACACGAAAGTGCGTGAGACCCGTTTGCTCATTACCTTTCATAGATTGAATTTTGCCGAATTCCAGGAAAAAGGTAATAAATGAAACGTTCTCTAATACAATGCTTTAGCCAAAACTCTATTGGCTTATGTTGTCGCAAAGATAGGAAAAGTTTCGCTTTTCCTATCAAGCTTCTTTAGTTTTTATTATGGTATGGAAGCTCTTAGAAGAACTTCATTTCCATGCCTTTGATGTCCGAAAGCAGAAGATTGGCCAGGCGGCTGGTGCCCAAGCGGAACCATTGGTTGTTGAGCCATTCTTCGCCAAGCACCTCTTTGACGATAGTGTAGTAGATGACAGCGTCATTTACAGTATTAATGCCTCCGGCAGGTTTGAAACCTACTTTATTGCCGGTTTTATCGTAATATTCTTTAATAGCCCGGCACATTACATAAGCAGCTTCCGGGGTTGCAGCGGGTTGTTGTTTCCCGGTAGATGTCTTTATGAAATCTGCGCCCGAATACATGGATAGGATAGAGGCTTTCATGATATTGGAAGCACTCTTCAGAGCGCCTGTTTCCAGAATCACTTTCATGTGATGTTCCTTGCAGACATCTTTCAGTTCCTGTATCTCTTCGCACATGTTTTCGTAGTCTCCACTCAGGAATTTGCCTACTGAAATTACGATATCTATTTCGTCTGCACCTTCCATCAGTGCCATGGCGGTTTCTGCTACTTTTACTTCTGTGAAGGTTTGTGAGGAAGGAAAACCAGCCGAAACACAGGCTATTTTTACATCCTCTACTTCCAGGGTACTCTTTACGATTTCTGCGAAGTTAGGGTAAACACAGATAGCAGCGACATTCTCCAAATCTGGGAATTCTTCGTCGAACTGATTTACTTTTTGAGTGAATTTCATCACGCTTTCATCGCTGTCCGTAGTGTTCAGTGTAGTGAGATCAATGCAGTGGAACAAGAATTTCTTGACCTCCTCCGTATGGTTTCCGGGCACTTTTTCTGCAATGATTTTCGCTACCTGGGCAGCTACTTCCGTATCGTCCAGATGTGTGTTGTACTTTGCCAATGCGGCATCATACTTGTTCTGGTTAGGTTCATTCTTCTCCATGGTCTTGCAATTTAGGATTATTGATATGGCGGGTGTTATCCCGTTGGGTTTTCTTCTCCAGATTGCGGGCAAACGCTTCAGTGACGTTTACACCTGTCTGATTGGCAATGCAGAGTAGTACCCAGAGGACATCCGCTATTTCGTCTTCGATATTATCTTTTTCTCCTTCTTTGAAGGATTGGTCACCGTACTTGCGGGACATAACTCTTGCCAGTTCACCTACCTCTTCAGTAAGGACAGCCATATTGGTGAGTTCGCTGAAATAGCGTACACCATACTTTTTGATCCAGCAATCTACCTGATGCTGAGCTTCTTCTAATGTCATCATTCCTTGTTTTTTGTATCCATACAGATGGTCACAGGGCCATCGTTCAATAATTCTACCTTCATGTCGGCACCAAATTCTCCGGTACCTATTTCTTTGCCTAATAGAAAACTCAAATCTTTGCAAAACTGTTCATACAGTGGAGCAGAAATATCGGGCTTTGCTGCACGTATATATGAAGGACGGTTACCCTTCTTTGTAGAAGCATGCAAGGTGAACTGACTGATTACCAGTATTTCACCGTTAATGTCGAGGATTGATTTGTTCATTACTCCATTCTCGTCGTCAAAGACACGCAGGTTGACAATTTTTTTGCAAAGCCAGTCAATGTCTTCTTGTCCGTCTGTTTCCTCAATACCTACCAATATCAGAAGCCCTTTCCCTATAGCGGACTTGCATGTTCCGTTGATTGTAACAGAAGCGTGTCCGACACGTTGTATGACTACTCTCATGTTCTTTTTATCCTAATCTTTTAAAAACTTTTCCGGATGCAAAGTTACGAATAAATTCGTGATTGCCTGCAATTTTTATGTATGAATATGTAGAAGGAGGGGTTAACTCCTAAAATATTCTTCAATAACTTTTGCTTTAGCTTCTCCTATAACCTTCGTAAGCGCCTCCAGGGATGCTTCTTTTATGCGCTTTACGCTTTTAAACTCTTTTAGCAGAGCTGCTTTAGTCTTTTCTCCAATGCCTTTTATCTCATCCAACTCGGAAGCAATCTGTCGTTTACTGCGTTTCTCGCGGTGGAAAGTAATGGCAAAACGATGTACTTCATCCTGTATCTGCGTCAATAATCGGAACAGGGGAGTATTTTGTTTTAAACCGATAGTCTGCGGTGGAAAGCCATAAAGCAGTTCGGATGTGCGGTGTTTGCCATCCTTGGCAAGTCCGGCAATGGGGATATTCAGATTTAGTTCGTCCAGAACTTCTTTCACGGCGCCCATTTGCCCCTTTCCACCGTCGGTGATAAGGAGGTCGGGTAGGGTTGCTTTCTCTTCAATAGCGCGCTGATAACGGCGTCTTACGACTTCTTTCATGGAGGCGTAGTCGTCTGCGCCTACTACGGTCTTGATATTGTATTTCCGGTAGTCTTGTTTTGAGGGTTTGGCTTTCTTGAATACCACGCAGGCGGCAACCGGATCGGAGCCTTGGATATTTGAGTTATCAAAACACTCTATTTGTATGGGTAAATGTTCAAGGTGTAACTCTTCCTGTATCTCTTTCATCAAGCGGACGCTACGCTGCTCCGGATTCAGCTTTTCGGCTTGCTTCATGCGATCGGCCTTATACTGCTTTACATTCAGAATGGAAAGATCCAGCAGTTTCTTCTTATCCCCTCGCTGAGGTATTGTAAAGATCACGTCTTTCAACTCCATATCCACCTCGAAAGGCACGATGATTTCGCGTGAAAGGCTCTTGTATCGCTCTCTCATTTCAATGATGCCCAGTTGGATAAGTTCTTCTTTGGTTTCATTCAATCTTTTCTTGTACTCGAATGTAAAAGCCTGGTTGATTGCCCCGTTTGTGATATGCAGATAATTGATAAATGCGGATTTGCCATCGCTGTCTTCCTCTATGGAAAAAACATCGATATTATGCAGAACATTGCTTACTACCTCTGACTTGGCACGGTAATTTTCAATCAGCATGTATCTACTCTTGACCTTTTGTGCCTCTTCAAACTTCATTTCGGCAGCCAGTTCCTGCATTTGCTGAAAAAGCATCCGTTGTATTTCCTGCGTATTACCTTTGAGGATTTCCTTGATTTCTCCGATGTTTTTCATGTAATCATCCAGTGATTGCTTCCCGACGCAAGGTCCGGCGCAGTTCTTGATATGATATTCCAGACAAACATTGAATTTTCCTGCCCGGATATTTTCGGGTGAAAGGTTCAGGTTGCAGGTGCGTAACGGATACAGGTGCTTGATAAGATCAAGCAATGCATTCATGGAAGGTACATGGCTGTAAGGGCCATAGTAAGAGGAACCGTTGCGTATGATTTTACGTGTCTTGAATATCCGGGGAAAATACTCGTTTTGAACGCAAATGGACGGATATGTCTTGTCATCTTTCAACAAGACATTGTACCGTGGCTTATATTTCTTGATGAGATTATTCTCCAGCAGCAAAGCGTCTTCCTCAGAGTTCACCACAATGTATCGGATATCGGCTATTTTGCTGACGAGTACTCTTGTTTTCCCCGGTTCGTGTTCTTTGTTGAAATAGGAGGAGACCCTTCGCTTTAAGTTTTTAGCTTTACCTACGTATATGATAACCCCTTCGGTATTCAGATATTGGTAAATACCGGGGCTATCCGGAAGGTTCAATACAATTCCTTTCAGATATTCGCTGGTTTTAAGTTCAGGGTTATTCTCCATGTGGTTCTCAGATCTCTTCTCTTTGTTTATAATGAAAGTACCGACTGTACGTCTACGTCTTTGTTGAATAAGTCTATTCCGTGCAACTCCTTTAGTTCTATGATGAAGTTTACATATATTTTCTTCGGATTCATCTTTTGTACTAGTTTGCAGGCAGCCTCCATTGTTCCGCCTGTGGCGAGCAGATCGTCATGTAGCAAAACTACGTCGTTCTCGTTGAGGGCATCCTTATGTATCTGAATGGTGTCTTTGCCATATTCTTTATCGTAGCTTTCCTCAATGGTTTCTGCAGGAAGCTTTCCGGGCTTGCGGATAGGAATGAAACCTGCACCCAAGCGGGTGGCAAGGATAGGTCCCATAATGAAGCCTCTCGATTCAATGCCTACCACTTTTGTGATACCTTTGTCCTTGTACATTTCATACAATGTATCTGAAAGTTCCTGGAGTCTTGCAGGATCTTTAAACAATGTAGTTACGTCGTAGAATAGAATTCCCGGAATAGGGAAATCAGGAATTTCCCGAATGCTTTTTGCAAGAGTTTCTTTGCTCATAATCAGTATTTTTAATGCGTTTATTGAATTCTTTGTTTCACGTGGAACGTATTCGCTTTATCTGCCCGAAAGCACCAGTAATACGTTTATATCGCTTGGTGATACGCCCGGAATCCGGCTTGCCTGAGCTATCGTTTCCGGATCAATCTTCACTAGCTTCTGTCTTGCTTCGGTGGATAGGGATTGAATGGCATTATAATCAAACTTCCCTTTTATTTTGATGCTTTCCAGACGAGCCAGTTTATCTGCAATCATTCGTTCACGTCCAATGTATCCTTCATACTTAATCAGGATTTCAGCTGCCTCAATTATTTCTTCTTTTCTTTCAGTAACTTTATCCAGCTCCCGGCGGAAAGCGCTGACATGCTCCGCCATGTTTTCAAGCGTAACTTGCGGACGGTTTATAAGGTCGATCAATTTGCATCCTTGGCGAAGGGGAGTGGTACCCAATTGCTCCAATACCGGATTGATTAATGCCGGTTTCATCGAATAGTTGCGAGTGAATTCTATGATACTATTGATCGAGTCACGCTTCCGTTTCAGTAACTCATAACGGTCGCTCTTTACGAGTCCGAGTTTCCATGCCTTTTCGGTAAGACGCATATCTGCATCGTCCATACGTAGCAGGATGCGATATTCGGCGCGCGAAGTAAACATACGATAAGGTTCATCCACGCCTTTGGTTACCAAATCATCGATTAATACGCCGATATATGCTTCGTCTCGTGCAAGGGTAAATGGTTCACCGCCGTGACAGTTTATATGTGCGTTGATTCCGGCAATGATTCCTTGTCCGGCTGCTTCTTCATATCCGGTGGTCCCGTTTACCTGCCCTGCAAAGAATAGATTTTTAATTTTCTTCGTTTCCAACGTATGTTTTAGTTGGGTAGGGTCAAAGTAGTCATACTCGATAGCGTATCCGGGACGATAAATCACTAGATCTTTGAATGCGGGAACCTTTTTCAGCGCTTCTATCTGTATATTCATCGGGAGTGATGAAGAGAAGCCATTTAAATAAAGTTCCTGAGTTGTTTCTCCTTCCGGTTCCAGAAAAAGCTGGTGTTGCTCCTTATCGGGGAAAGTAACTATTTTAGTCTCGATGCTGGGACAGTAACGTGGACCGATACTCTGAATCTGTCCGTTGAAAAGGGGAGAATCCGGCAGCCCTTCACGTAATACACGGTGTACTTCCTCGTTTGTGAAGCAAGTCCAGCATGGGAGTTGTTTTAAGTGGCGTACACTGGTATCCAGGAATGAGAATTTATGAAAGTCACATTCTCCATCCTGCGTTTCCATGTATTCATAGTGCACGCTCCGTCCGTCTATGCGAACAGGCGTACCGGTTTTCATGCGTCCGTATTCAATGCCATGTCTTGCGATGGATTCGGTTAATTCGTAAGATGCAGGTTCTGCCATACGTCCTCCGGCAAGTTTGGTACGTCCTACGTGCATTAATCCGTTCAGGAAAGTGCCGGCGGTCAGTACGATGCACTTTGCACGGAAGGTTACATCGAGTAAAGTGGTTAAGCCTACCACTTCTCCGTTTTCAACGAGAATTTCACGTACTGTATCTTGCCAGATATGCAAGTTGGGAGTATTTTCTAAGATTTCACGCCATGCCCAGATGAACTTATTGCGGTCACATTGTGCACGGGGGCTCCACATTGCGGGGCCTTTGGAACGGTTCAGGATACGGAACTGGATGGCGGTCTGATCGGTCACTAATCCCATATATCCACCTAAAGCATCTACTTCGCGTACAATTTGTCCTTTGGCAATACCTCCTACGGCAGGGTTACAACTCATTTGTCCTATCTTATTCATGTCCATGGTGATAAGACAGGTTTTTGAACCCAGATTTGCCGCAGCAGCTGCGGCCTCACAACCGGCATGTCCGGCGCCAATCACGATAACGTCGTATTTAAACTCCATTCATTCAATGTCTTTAAAACAGTGCAAAGTTACGAAAAAAACTACTACTCATCCAGTTTTTCTTTTTCTTATCATTGTTTAAGGGATGGTTAGTGGCTTGTGAAATCTTTATTTCTGACGGGTTATGAATTAAATGATAATTCCAATATTAAGTAAATAGAGATAGTATTACTTTATCATTTTATTCATTACTAATACATTTTTGAGAGAAATGCTCTTTCAGTCTTTCAGCCCTCCCGAGCTCCCTGTTCATCGACATTCCGGCTGAAACTTCAGCCTGCTTGTTGTTTCAGGCATCTTTCAGCCGGAACACCGATGAACAGGGAGCTCGGGGAAAACTGAAAGAAGAAAAAGAATTTTTTATGACTTAGTAATGCTTAAAAAATAACTTGATATAAATGGACGTTCTATTTCCCCAATTGGAGAAATATTTTTTTCCAATTAGGGAAAATGATTTCTCCAATTGGGAAAAAAGAAATAGGGGGATAAACGATCATTTATGTACCAAGCTGTTTTATGAAGAATGATCAAGTTCTCTTTGAAGAATATTTGACCTGAAAACTGAACCCTACAGAAACTATACATTTATAGGAGAATAATTCTTGGAAAGGGTTACATACCGCCGTCTATGCGGGGGAAAAAAGCTAAAAATGCCGGATTACGGACCTATACGGTATCTACGTTAAATACGGGATATCTTATTGTGTTATAGCAAGTTGATCTGTAGAAATGAAGTTTTGGGCGTGAGGGTAGGGAACTTACCCTCACGCCCAAAATTTACTCTCACTCACACTTAATGTTTAGTCTATCAACCACTTATTTCAAGAGTGAGAGTAGTGAGGGTAAATCACATCAACTTTTATTTAGCGCTCAGCTTTGATATATAAGTACCCGAAATGCCACACTTAAGTGTTTGAAATGCCACATCTGAGTATCTTAAATGCCACACTTAAACACCCGGAATGCCATACTTCGCACTTCTTCAAGTGTGGCATTCCGGTTACCGAGATGTGGCATTTCAAACGCTTAAGTGTGGCATTTGGAGAACTGTTTTTCGAGGATATAGGAACATCTGTATTGGAAAGACTGAACGCTTTTATTTCATTCCG
>NZ_EQ973490.1:866931-877577 GCF_000158035.1 Bacteroides cellulosilyticus DSM 14838 | reverse complement strand
GTAACACAGAGTAACACAGAGTTTCACAGAGTTTAATCAATTTGAAATCAAAAGAATATAACTCCGTGAAACTCTGTGTTACTCTGTGGTGAAAACTCATTACTAATACAAAAAAGAGTTTTTTCTATCTGCCGCCATCGTATTCCGCAAATAATTTGATATATTTGGAAACTTAAAATCTGGATGGTCAACTTATAGTCTGAATACGGTTTATGGAACAGCAACATCAATCTTTATCGGAACAACAGATAAAGGCGCAACAGAAGACTTCGGAGAAACAGGCGGAACAGCCGCAATGTTGTCCTAATTGCGGGACGCCTTGTCACAGTGGTGATAAATTCTGTGAAGAATGTGGCATGGCGCTTAAAGGAACTTCATGTATGCGTTGTAACTCTCCTGTTCAGCCTAATTGGGAAATATGCCCTCATTGCGGACAAGGGCTTCATGCAGAATTGTGCTCATTCTGCGGTGCCTCGATGGAAGCGGATGATTTCTTCTGTCCTGATTGTGGTAATCCTCGCACAGGGATTATCTGTCCTGACTGCAATACCCTTAATTTCCGCAGTTTTTGCCGAAAATGTAATCGTCCCCTGAATGAGATGGCAATGCAGGAAATGCAGAAGGCGAAGAAAGACCCCGTCTTTCAGGAAATGCTGGCATTGGCGCAGGAACTTGCCGATTTGGAAGAACAAATACTGAATACTGTCTCTGAAGAAATTCCGGTAGGGGAACCGGAACTGCCCCCTGTAGAATTGAGTGAAGCCGATAAGAAACTGATACAACAATATAAAGATCTCTTTTCAGGAAGCGGTTCTCTTGAAGGAATGCAGGTTGCCAGACCTGAACCGAAAGTGGAGGAACCTGTTCAAACTCGTCCGAAGATACAACTGAATGTGAAGAAGGTAGATCTTGACGAAGCAAAGCAATCTTATAAAGAGAAACTGGAAGAGATGAAGTTACTGATGGAGAAACTTCGTCCGGAAGGAGATATGACGCCACAGATGCAGCGGAATTACTATTCGGCAAGGAAATTGCCTGTTTTGCGGAAATCCGTAACAAAAGCGCCTGTTTGCTGGATATGTAACCTCTGCGGTTGCCACCATAGTCACCCAAGTGAGTGTGCCCAGCCGGAACTGGGGGGTACTTGGGTATATGAAGATGTGGTGACTGTTACAAAAACCTTTGAGTATCAGGATGATTGATCCTTCAGGGTGCCTTGCCGGATTGGCTAATCTTAAAACTATATAGAATTATGAGCGACTTGAGAGACAGTGATAAAACACTGCGTCCCGGTAGTGCGGACGGTGATAAAACTTTGCGCCCTGCCCTGAAAGCCGAGAAAACCCTTCGCCCTGGTGAAGAAGAAAAAACTCTTCGCCCGGAAGATGATAGTAAGAAGACCTTGCGCCCTGGTGTAGCTAACATTGACAAAACTCTGCATCCGGGTGGAATGGAGGATAAGACGTTGCGTCCGGTTTCGTCAGATGATGCGACCTTACGTGCCGAACAGCAAAAGGCGATTGAGGCTATCACTCGCCAGCATGATACGGAATATCTTATTAAAGGATTGAATTACAGGGTTATAAAGGTAATCTCGGATGGGACGGGAGAAGCTCAGATCTTTCTGGTGGAAAATAAGGGAAAGCAGTACGTACTAAAACTCTATTATGTTGGTATTGAGCCGCCTCCTAATCATCAGATACTTGAAATTATAAGACAAACTCCGCGCTCGGGATTATTAGTGGATATCATAGATCATGGTCAGTGGGATAATCCGCGTGTTTCCGGTGAATTGAGGCATTATGAAGTAATGACTTACTGTAAAGGAGGCTCTTTGGATAAAATAAATCTGAAAGGAGACGAAAGAAGGCTTTGTGAAATTGCTAAACAAGCTGCTGCCGCCATTGATTTCTGCCATAAGCATGGGTTTATTCATCGGGATATAAAGCCGGGTAATTTCTTTTTTGCCGATGAGAATCAGAATCAGGTACTGCTGGGCGATTTTGGTATTTCGGTAAGATGCGATCAGAATGGAGTTGCCCGTACGGACCAGGCTCGTACCCGCATTTATGCAGCTCCCGAAATGTATTATACGGTTCCCGGTGAGAATCGGGTGGAGATTGATACGAAGAGCGATTTTTACTCTCTTGGTATGGTTTTGCTCTGTCTGTGGATGGGCGAGAAAGAGTTTAAAGAAAGAGAATTTGAGCTGATGAAGCGTAAACGCACGGGGGATTTGCCTTTTCCTGCGGATTTATCGGGACGAACGCTGCAATTAATAAAAGCATTGACCGCACCTCAGCCGGAAAAACGTTGTGGATTTACCGAAATCGTTCGTTGGGCTCGGGGAGAGGATGTATTCAGTGATTTTGTCGGGCAGGAAAGTAAACGTCGTTTCAGTATTATTTTTAATGCCGGAAAGAATCAAATAGCACATTCACCCGAACAATTGGCTGATTTTATGCGACAGGATCAGAATCTTGCCATTAAATATCTCTATACCGGTAAGCTTACTAAATGGCTGAATGATAATCAGCGGCCGGAATTGGTTTCGGAAATCGAAGATATTGTGGAAAAGCGCTATCCGAAAGACCAGACTGCAGGGCTGTATGCCGCCTGTTATACGCTCAATGTGGATATGCCCTATTATGATGTCAAGGGACGTCCGCGGACTACCGCCGAAGAAATAGCGCAATCTCTCATTGAGAATTTCAACACTTACCAGACTACCTTGGCGAATGCGAACGATCCCCTGTTTCTCTTTTTTAATGCGCACGATCTGAAGCGGCTTACGGATAATGCAGCTCCCTTGTTTAATAAAAAAGGTCGCCAAAGGGAGGCTTTATGGCGTTTGATCTATGAACTTGATCCTTCACGTCCTTATGAATTGATCGATGAAAAGGGGAATTTGGGGCGTTGTAATACACCGGAAGAAGTTCTTCATTATGCTTATAATCATATGTTGAGTGCCGACTCGTGGAATGATTTGGCAGAAGAGTCTTTCCTGATATGGTTGGCAGGCCGTGATAAAGGATTGGTAGGGAAGATACGTACTCAATTGAAAGGCTTCAGTACATCAGATGCTGCGGTAACTTACGGTGTACTTTATAATTTGAGTCCTAAAGTTTCCTTCACCCTGCAAATGGATGAGACAGCAAATAATTATTATTTCACACATACTCAAATAGCCCAATTCATCAATCAACAGTTGATGGTTTACAAGAATACACCGAAGAATGATCCGGATCATGAATATGCCGATTATATTCTCGGTATGCTCTCAAGTCTGAAAGGTTCGCGGCTCTATTTCTATCTGAAGTCTAAGGGTGTGTATGAGGATAAGATTGAATGGATAAATTATTGCTTTGAACTGAAATCCAAAGATAATCTCCGGAAAGCAGGTCCTTACAACTGGATAATAGCTACTTTCAAGATGATCAAGGGATTGGGTGCTTTACCTTATTATTACTTCAAGGATAGTGATAAGAGTATAACCGATTTGGACGGATTGAGGTCCATTCCATCGAAAGAAGTTAAGGCAGAATTGGAGAGTGGATATCTGAGAGACTGGCTTACTACTTTCTTTCAGGAGAATCCGTTGAAGAATCTTTCTCCCAAATTCGCATATGAGCAGGAAACGGTGAAATATCTCGAATTCATCGAAAAAATAGATAGTAAAGATACAGATGTTTCCAATTTCCGTATTGCCACCAATTTTGTGAATAAGAACCTGCGGAAAGTGCGTTTGCGTTGTAGGACGCTGACGGTGATGCGTGTCTTGTTGGGAATACTGTGTTTCATTCCTATTTTGGCTTTTGCGGTTGCATTATGCTTCTACGGGCTTCCGTTCACAGAAAACCCGTTGTCCGGTTTCTCTGTCGGTTCCATTGTGACGATGGGTATCATCTTCGGTATTCTTATTTTTGTAACTTCTGATTTTGAGAATCTTATCGGAAGTGCTATTTTAGGTTTTATTGTGGGGGCAATTATCTATTATACAGTCTATTTTGTGCTGGATCTCATCATGCCCTATGCTCATTATGTACTGGCTGGACTTTTGCTCCTACTGGCTTATTATCTGATGAAAAGCTGTTATTTCAAACTTCCGGTTGAGCGGAGGTTGCATGATCATTTGCTGAATCCCGGTTTTGAGGAAACAGGCTTGGAGCCATTGCATTTTGCTTTTAAGGCGAGTGTGGGGACACACTTTGAGTCTTCTATTGGCGGTGAATCGGCGCAATATGCTAAATATCTGAAAGATTGTATCCGTAAGTTTTCTTATCGTGCTGTACTTTCCATGGTGGTGGTAGGTTGGCTGGCCTATCTGTTTGTGCAATATACTCCGGCATTCGGACTGGATGCCTCCCGTTTTCTGCAAAACGATGGAAAGCTTAAAGAACTGGTAGGTACATGGGAGGGTACGTTTGAAGGGCGTAATGCTACGCTGAACATAACGACAGCAAACTCGGAAGGCTTGAAAGCTACCATACATGTGCAATATACGAATCTGACCAACGAAGCACTGACGGGCACTGTGAATACCGTTACGAATACTATCCATTTTGACGATGTATACAAGAACGGTACTCTCGACGGGCAGTATAACGGTACGTTCACCGGCGATGGAATGGATGCTTTTGAAGGTACTTATGAGAATTATACGACCAAAAAACAAGTGAACTTCAGTTTCAAAAAAGCGAAAGCAGATGTAGAGAACTGATAAATGAAGATGACTATGAATTGTCCGAAATGTAATAAGCCGAACCGTGAAAAGGCTGTTTTCTGCAAATGGTGTGGTACCAATGTGGTTACTAAAGCTACCGAACCGCTGCGTGAGTTGGTGGGGATGGAAACCGTCAAGAACCAGTTGCAGGATTTGGTAAATACTTGTGAGTCGCTCGCTTTGCGTGCACAGCGTAGTGGCATTTCCATTCGTCTGGGCATGGACATGATTATTACGGGAAATACCGGAACCGGTAAAACCAAACTGGCAGGAGTATTGCAAAAACTATTGTATTCCAGTGGTATTATCAAGAAGCCTGCCATGAAAGTAGTGGATGCAGTGGATTATGAGGAGTTTGCCAAAGAGTGGGAAAAGAATACTGCCGATCTGAAAGGGGGGATTCTTTGCATTGAAAATGTGCAGAAGCTTTTGCCTTCGGGTGCAGCCAATGATATCAATAAGCTTGATAAGCTGTTCAGCTGTATGGATAAGTGGAACAATGATCCGATAGTCATTCTTTCCGGGCTTTCATCGGCCTTTAAAGAGTTTCTGGTATCCAATCCTGATGTGCGCAATCGCTTTGAGTATTACTTCGATCTGAAAGATTTCAGTATGGAGGAACTGAAGCAGCTTTGTATCCATGAACTCAAAAAACGTTATGGGATTGCATTGAGTGAGGAAGCGGATGCTAAATTGGAACGTGTGTTTAAGAATGAGATGCGACAGAAATCAGATGATTTCGGGAATGGGCATTTGGCTGTGAAAAAGGCGGCTGATATCTTTGCCAATACTATTAAGCGCGATCCGAATGCATCGGTTGCCATTCCTGAGGATATTCCCGGTAAAGAGTTCCGGCAGAAGAGTTATGAGGAGATCATGGCAGAGCTGGATGAGTTTGTCGGTATCGATGAAATCAAGGCAACGGTGCAGAAAATCATTAATAAGATAGATTTTGAACGGGAACGGAAAGGTGCCGGAGCAAAGCGGGAGGTCAAAGATCATTTTCTGTTCCTTGGTAATCCGGGGACGGGAAAGACAACAATTGCCCGTATCTTTGCTGATATCCTGAATTCGCTGGAAGTGCTGCCCATCGGTCAGTTGGTGGAAGTTTCGCGAAAGGAGCTGGTTGCGGGATATGTAGGTCAGACGGCCTTGGCAGTGGAAAAATATGTGGATATGGCTATGGGCGGAGTACTGTTCATTGACGAAGCCTATACATTGAAGCAAGGTGATAATGACCAGTTCGGTCAGGAGGCAATTGATACGTTGCTGAAACTGGTAGAAGATCGTCGCGGGCAGTTTGTGGCTATTGCTGCCGGATATACAAAAGAGATGGGAGAATTTTTGAGTTCCAACTCGGGGATGGCCTCCCGTTTCAATGAAACGGTGACTTTCCGCGACTATAAAGCCGATGAATTGACGGAAATCTTCCGCCGACAGGTGAAGAAAGAGCATCTGACCCTGGATGAAGAGGCCGAGGCATTTATCCGTAATTACTTCTCGAAGATGTACCTGACCCGTACACGCAATTTCGGTAATGCCCGTGAGGTACGGAACGCAATGGATCGTGCAATCAAGAATCAGGGAGTCCGGTTGCTGGAACTGAAGGGTACACCGGATTATGATGCGTCTATGGTGCATGTACTGACGCGTGCCGATATTGAAGGTGAAGAAAGCAAAAATATCAAGAGTCTGGACGTTGTACTTGCTGAATTGAATGAATTCGTCGGTATGGACAGCGTAAAAGCAGAGATACGTGCGCTGGCGAACAAGATAGCCATGGACAAGGAAATGATGGAAATGGGTATTGCTGACGCTGAGGTGACTCCTGTACACATTGTGCTGACGGGTAATCCGGGGACAGGTAAGACCACCATCGCCTGTAAGTTGGGAGAGGTCTTTAAAGCCATCGGTCTGCTGCCTACCGATAAAGTCGTGGAAAAGGAGCGTAAACATCTGATAAGTACGTATCAGAATGAGACGGCCAAACTTGTGGATAAGGCTTGTGACGAAGCAATGGGCGGTATTCTTTTTATAGATGAAGCCTATGCTCTGATGCCTATCAGTGCGGGTGGAAGTAAGGATCAGACTGGAGTAGAAGCCGTGGAGGCACTAATGACCCGAATGGTGAAGGATGCCGGGAAATTTGTGGTTATCTGTGCCGGTTATCGCGCTGAAATGGAGGAATTTGTCAATAATGCCAATCCGGGCTTCCGGCGCCGGTTTAGTAATTTTCTGCATATCGAGGACTACTCGGCAGACCAGTTGATTTGTATTTATCGTTCTCTTATCAGGAAGAAAGGGAATATACTGACACCGGATGCAGAAGAGATGCTGATTAAATTAGTCGATGAAATGGTGACATCGAAAGATGAGAACTTTGGAAATGCAGGGGAAATGGTGAAACTCTTTGAGAAAACCAAAGCCCGCCGTGCCAATCGGCTGGCACAATTACATGCCGGAGGACAGACCTTGACTCGCGAAATGTACCTGACCATCGAGGCGGAGGATATTCCGTATGATCCGCCAAAGATGATCGATGAAGAAGAGTGCATGGCTGAATTGAACCAATTGATCGGATTATCCAGCGTGAAACGTGAAGTGAAGGAGATTGCCGATTATATCAAAGTGGAGCGTGCTAAGGCGGAAGCTATGGGTAAGAAATTCCAGGGTGTAGTGGATCACTATCTCTTTGTCGGTAATCCGGGAACGGGAAAGACTACTGTGGCACGTATCATGGGAAATATTTTCTACTCATTGGGTGTATTGCCCAGCAATCGTTTGTTGGAAGTAACCCGTAAGGATTTGGTAGAAGGCTATGTGGGACAGACTGCCACTAAAACGGCACGGGTTGTGAAGCGTGCGGTGGGCGGTGTGTTCTTTATTGACGAAGCTTATTCACTGATGGGCGATAACTTCGGGCAGGAGGCTACGAATACCATTTTGCCGATGTTGCTTGATTATAAGGGGAAGATGGTTTGCATTGCTGCCGGGTATCCGCGTGAGATCCGCCAATGGATTGATACGAATTCCGGTTTGGAATCCCGCTTCACTAAGGTGATTCATTTTGAGGACTATAATCCCGATGAATTGGCGCAAATTTTTAGGATGAAGGTGAAAAAGGATAAGCTCACACTGACTCCTGAAGCAGAAAATGCCATGCGTGTTTACTTCACGGATTTATATAATCGTCGTGAACGTAATTTTGCCAATGCCCGTGAAGTGAATAATTATTTCGATCGGGTGAAAAAGAATCAGAGTTCCCGTCTTCGTCACGAAATGGAGCGTCCTGACTTTGATCCGGCAAGTTACAGTATATTGTTGCCTGAGGATATGGGATAATTGAATCACTAATCGTTAATTACTAAAGAAATGAGTACATTAGTCAACTGCCCTAAATGCAGAGTTGAAATAGAAAGTGATAGTTACTATTGCGATCAATGTGGTGTTGAACTGTATATTTGCCCTCAATGTCATGTGTTTGGAAAGGGGAAACGATGCACGCAATGCGGTCAGCCGTTAGTATCCGCTGCAAATCAAGTGGTGTCACCTGTGCATCCTTCGACTTCTTCCGTGAATTTCTCGGCTTCTTCTGTGAGTCCGGCTCCCTCTGAGCCTGAAAAGACAATGCGTCCGGGAGTATCCGTACCTCCACTTCCTGTACGTTTGGTTTGTTCTGCCGCAGGCATTCGTTTAGGTTTGGGAAATGGTGCGGTGATTGGGCGTAGAAAGGGTGATTATGTATCTGCATTCGCTTCTCAGGGATATGTTTCCGGTACCCATGCCCGCTTACAGAAAAGCGCCTCTGGACAATGGGAAATAGTGGATCTGGATTCTACCAATGGTACGTTTGTAAACGGTAACCGTCTTTCGCCGAATGTACCTGCGGTGTTTAGCATCGGAGATATCGTTCGTATAGCCAATCTTGATTTTAAGGTTGAATAGATTCGGATGGAATAGAGATCATTTTAATCGTAGGTTGTAATCATTAAATCGCAAAATTGCCTTATGTTATTATTGAAATGTCAGCTTGCCAGTGATATGGGGTGCATACGTACCAATAATGAAGACATGATACTTTTCAATGGAGGACTTTATCGTGACGAAACATACGAACAGAAGTTTGAACTCATTCCTCAGGCTCGATTTACGGCTTTTGTAGCGGATGGTATGGGCGGACACGAAGGTGGAGAATTTGCCAGTGAGTTGGCTACCCAGGCATTCGACCGTTTTATTACCGATCTTCCTTCCGATCTTTCCCATGAGGCACTGTCCGGTGAGATAAAGAATTGGGTGAATGAAACTCATGCTCTGATAACAAACAAGGGCGTTGAACTTCCTCAATACGAGGGAATGGGAACCACTTTTGTAGGCATGTTCAGTTATGAAGAGCGCATCTATATGGTGAATATTGGAGACAGTCGCCTGTATCGTTATCGTGGCGGTATTCTGAAACAACTTTCGTCGGACCATTCTATGCGGGAGCTGACCGGAGATATGACTACTCCATCCAACGTAATATATAACTCTTTGGGTGCCGGAACATCTGCTTTTGCCGATTTCACCGAATTAACCGGTCAATTATTGGATGAAGATCTCTTTTTGATTTGTTCCGATGGTTTAAGTGATATGCTTACAGATGATCAGATTGAAGAAGTTCTTCATCAAGAACCTACTGCAATCAATCTGATAGAAGCTGCAAAGGCGGCAGGTGGTAGAGATAATGTGAGTGTTGTGCTTCTGCGGGTAACAGAATAGAAAGAGGTAGCGGATCAAATGAACCATGTAGGTTTGTGAGTCAGCTTTTTTTGAAATATATATTGCTATTTCTCTATATTTTTATTTTCTTTGCTGTCAGATAACCGAATATTTTAAAGTGAAGATGCAGTTTCCATTTATCTATCTGATCGTTTTCTGTTTACTTGTGATTCTTTTTCTAGTCTGGTATATTCAGCGAACAAAGCAGCGGAAGAAGTTTCTCGAACAGGAGCATAAATACGATCAGGCTTTATTGGAAGTACATGCGATAGAGACTGAGTATTATATTTCTTTATTGAGGGATAAACAAGAAGAAACTCAAAAACTGCTTTCTCAGAAAGAAAATGAAATCAGAAAATTGGCCGATGAAAAGGCGCAATTATGCAATGTGATCTTTAAAGAGACATCCATTTATAAAACAATAGAACGGCTTAGTCGTCAAGACAAGACTAAAAACAAACAGGATTTACGTATTTTATTGGAAAATGAGCAGAAGAAACTTCGTTCTACTATTATGGAGATATACAAGGACTATATAGAGTATCTGCACCAAACCTATCCTAAATATACGGAAGATGATTGTCTATTTTCATGCCTCTCAATTTGTGGGTTAGATGATTTTACCATTGCTCTTTGCTTTGGGAATGTCAATAAGCAAATTGTGGCTCAAAGGAGGCATCGGATAAAATTGAAGGTTGCTAATTAGCCTGCTTTTTGAAGATTGTTATTACTTCTCTTTGTAAGTAAGTGATAAATAGCTAATTGTGAAAATTAGATGTTATCACTTATATTCTCTTTTTATGCTTTTATGTCACTAACTTTGTCACATTACGAATCGGGATAAATGTGAAAGGCATATGGGTGAACGCATTACTATTAGTTTTTATCCGGCGGAAAAGCCTAAGAGGAAAAAAGGATTTTTTGCTCGCTTATTCGAATGCATAAAAAGATGGATTAAGAGACTTCTGAGTTTTAGTTAACATATTTAATAACTTCTTCAAAACGCATTATTATGGATACAAATTTATTGTCGATGTCGCAGCAATTCTCCGGGCTGCCAATGGAAAGCTTAATCGGAGGTCCTTTGAATGCAGCCGCTAAGGCGAATTCTGCAATGGCTCTTACGCAAACAAGGTTTATGTTGGATACTTGTTTCAACATGGCG
>NZ_EQ973490.1:842502-866911 GCF_000158035.1 Bacteroides cellulosilyticus DSM 14838 | reverse complement strand
AAGGAGGATAAAGATGGGAAAACAATTCCGACCCAGTATGAGCCTATCATGATTGATATGATTCTTACTAGAAGTGTTATTTCAGAGGATAAAGATGGAAAGGTTTCTGTTACCCCTGCTTCTACAAAATTCACTTTGCCTCTTTTGACTATTCTGCCAATTAATTCATTAGCTGTGGAAACTGTGGATATTAATTTTGAAATGGAAGTAAAATCCAGTTTCTCTGAAGACGATAACAAAACATCTGAAAGCGCAAGTTCAGGTTCCGGTAGCTTTGAAACTAAATTGGGTTGGGGACCGCTATCTGTATCTATAAAAGGATCAGCCAGTTATTCTTCAAAGGATTCTGCTACTCATAATACACATTATGAAAAGAGCAATTCTGCCAAATATACGGTAAATGTACATGCTGGTCAGCTGCCGCTTCCTAAAGGAGTAAATACTATAATTGAAGCATTTACGCAAGCAATTCAGCCTATAGAATTGACGCCTGCCTCTTCTACTCCTACTCCTCCAGCACCCTGAAAGTAGTCTGAATGATAGAATGGTCAGGAAAGTTTAATATCAAGTCGAAATAAACGATTATGTCTGAAAACGAGCAAGGTACATTCAAACCTCAATTTGGGGCAGAACTTAACATTGAATCAATCATTGGCGCACCTTTGGTGGCGGCCTCGAAAGCCAATGTTATGATGCTGACCGGGCAGGCTCAGTTCTTGCTTGATTATTGCTTCACAAAAGAGGAGGGAAGCGACTTGCGACAACCTCTTATGATAGAGATGGTACTGAGTCAGCCGGTTGTTGATCATACGAAACAACCCACTGATCCGGGATACATCTCTATCAACAAAATGGCTTTTCAGGTTCCTTTACTGTGCTTATTGCCTTTAAATTCTCTTGCAATAGATAAGATCAATGTGGACTTTGATCTGGAAATCACATCGGTGGGTTCTTATGATTATAAATCGCAAGTAAATGCGGGTGTGCAGCTTGTAGAGAAGAAGGCGGTTCTGAATGGAAGAATTGCTCCAGCCAAACAGGAATATAAGAAAAACTTCCGTGAACAATATGATAGTACTTTGTCGAGCCGTCTTAAAGTGAATATACATGCGGGCAGATTACCTTTGCCTAAAGGAGTATTGACTTTACTTGATTTGTATACAAAATCGATACAGCCCATACAAAAGATAGATAAACAGTCGGAAAAAGAAGAATAGAAGTATGATAGATCAATATATCCCATGTCCGGTATGTAGGACTCAAATACCCATTGATTTGCATTTGCTAATTCAAGGTGTGCAATTCTCATGCCCTAATTGTCAAGCGGCGATTGGGTTGGCGTCGGAAAGTCGCTCAGTAGTGAGTGAGGCGGTCGACAACTTTGAAAAGTTGAAGAAGATGGCACCTCAGAAAAAGTAAAATAGCATAATGTCGAATCATAAAACTCATCGATATGATTAGCTTTAAATTGTTTGTAGAGGCTATCCATCATGCCATTGTAAGTGCCAGCGACTCACTGATGGATAAGAATGAAGGTTTGCTGGATAAGTATTTTGAAAAGCCTGTTGACGGGGAGGGGAAAAATAAAGGGGCATTGGTTCCGAAGATAGTGCAACTTGAATATCCTGCTTTGGATGATACCGGAGCAGTTACTACTACAACAGTTCAGGTCCCTTTAATCACATTGGTACCTGTTACGGCTTCTAAAATAGAGAAGGCTACTGTTACGGCAGAATTTGCCTTGGAAGTTATAAACGATGAACTACAGATCAGCTTCCCTAATAAAAAAATATCAGAAAATGCTACGGTGGGAAAATTGGAGATTGTTATTTCGCCACAAGAATTAACGGATGGGTTGGAATTGATTATTGAGGGATATGCAAATGCTTTGAAACGACAGATAACCTGACAGAAAAGGAGCTTTTCTTGAGAATTAAGTCTTTGCAAGGTGTTAACCTCTTGTTTTTATAATTTCCCATCTTCTTTATTTTTTGCTATTGGATCTCACAAATTGGTATGTTTTTCTCGTGTATCTTTCTATCTTAGCGAATAAATGGAAAGATTATTGCATTTATTGAGTCAATTGCGTTATTCTGAAAATAAATTTGTAGCTAACTTTGCTTCCAAACATTAAATAGAGTTACATACCATGAAAAAATTATTCATCTCGTTATTTTTAGTAACGTTTTTTATTTTGGAGAGTTCGGCTCAATGGAAACCGGCCGGAGATAGAATAAAGACAAAGTGGGCAGAACAGATCAATCCTTCCGATGTATTGCCCGAGTATCCAAGGCCCATCATGCAGCGTAATGACTGGAAAAACCTGAATGGTTTGTGGGATTATGCTATTATTGATAAAGGTGGACGCATTCCAACGGATTTTGAAGGCCAAATTCTCGTACCTTTTGCTGTAGAATCGTCTTTGTCCGGAGTAGGAAAAAGAGTGAACGAAAATCAGGAAGTAATCTATCAGCGGAGCTTTGAGATACCTTCAGCCTGGAGAGGAAAACAGGTTTTGCTACATTTTGGTGCCGTTGACTGGAAAACCGATGTATGGGTGAACGATATTAAGGTTGGAAGTCATACCGGAGGATTTACTCCATTCTCCTTTGATATAACTCCTGCCTTGTCGGCTAAAGGTAACAACCGTCTGGTTGTAAAGGTTTGGGACCCTACGGACAGAGGCCCTCAACCACGTGGTAAGCAAGTCAGCAGACCGGAAGGTATCTGGTACACTCCTGTAACAGGTATCTGGCAAACTGTATGGCTGGAACCTGTTGCTGGTAAACATATTGAGAATCTTCGTATTACTCCTGATATTGACCGTCATCTGTTAACGGTAAAAGCTGAACTGAACACCAACAGCACATCAGACTTCGTGGAGGTGAATGTGTATGATGGTAATCAATTAATTGCTGCCGGTAAGAGTATTAATGGGGAACCTGTAGAAGTGGCAATGCCTGAAAATGCAAAACTGTGGAGCCCTGATTCTCCTTTTCTCTATACTTTGAAAGTTACTTTAAAAGAGGGGAATAAGATTGTGGATAAGGTGGATAGCTATGCGGCCATGCGTAAATATTCCACTCGCAGGGATGCCAATGGTATCGTACGTTTGGAACTGAATAATGAAGCGCTGTTCCAGTTTGGCCCGCTTGATCAAGGTTGGTGGCCTGACGGTCTGTATACGGCTCCTACGGATGAAGCTTTGCTGTACGACATTCAGAAGACAAAAGATTTTGGTTATAATATGATCCGTAAACATATTAAAGTAGAGCCTGCCCGTTGGTATACATATTGCGACCAGCTTGGAATTATTGTGTGGCAAGACATGCCGAGTGGTGACCGCAACCCGCAATGGCAGAACCGGAAGTACTTTGATGGTACGGAAATGAAGCGTTCAGCCGAATCAGAAGCTTATTATCGCAAAGAATGGAAAGAAATAATGGACTGTCTGTATTCTTATCCTTGCATTGGTACCTGGGTGCCATTTAATGAGGCTTGGGGACAGTTTAAGACCGTTGAAATTGCTGAATGGACGAAACAATATGATCCGACCCGTTTGGTGAATCCAGCAAGTGGCGGTAATCATTATACTTGTGGTGATATGCTTGACCTGCATAATTATCCGGCACCTGAGATGTACTTGTATGATGCTCAGCGTGCAACTGTTTTGGGTGAATACGGTGGTATCGGTCTTGTTCTGAAGGATCATATCTGGGAGCCGAACCGTAACTGGGGTTATGTTCAATTTAATTCTTCCAAAGAAGCTACGGATGAATATGTGAAGTATGCCGATATGCTGTATAAGATGGTAGACAGAGGATTCTCCGCAGCTGTCTATACACAGACTACTGACGTGGAAGTGGAAGTGAATGGCCTGATGACCTATGACCGTAAGGTTATTAAACTGGATGAAAAGCGTGCTAAAGAAATAAATACACGTATCTGTAATTCGTTGAAAAAGTAATCTTCCGGGAAGGAGGAGGTTATGAACCGAACGATTATAAAGCTTTTCTTTTATTTGTGCATATTGACGGCGTTGCCGTCATATGCACAAAATGCTGTTCATTACTATTTTAAGACAATGGACATCCGGAACGGTCTCTCACAAAATACGGTATATCAGATTTTGCAGGACAGGAAAGGCTTTATGTGGTTTGGGACTAAAGACGGTTTGAACCGTTATGATGGTCTATCTTACCGCGTATACAAAAAGGAAAATTCCGGTTTAGGCAAGAATTTCATTACTGCACTTTATGAAGACCATGAAGGGAATATCTGGATAGGGACGGATGGGGGAGTCTTTATCTATAATCCGGTGCTTGATTCTTTCACAGCTTTCAATCAGACAAGTGATAAAGGTACTGTCATTAAAGACTTCGTAACCATGATTGGAAGCGATGAATACGATAATATTTGGATATCGGTGGAGAATCAGGGCTTGTTTTGCTACAACCATGAAAAAAGGTTACGGAATTATCTGCATGATTCGGGCATGTCCAATGTAGCTCGTTTCTGGCTTAACGAAAGTACCTGCTGGTTGGCTTTGTATGCTGACAATCTTTACTACACAAAGGATAATTTTGAAAGTCCGCTACAACCTTTTAAGGATGCAGATGGCAATGAGATATTTAAAGGAGATATCATTAACTGGCATGTCAGTGGGCCGCACAATTGCGTTTATATAGCTTCGGTTAACGGATTGACTGAGATAAACTTTACCACCGGCAAAACTCGCAGATTGTTGAACGCTTATGTACGCGTATTGCAATTCAAATCCGATGATGAGCTGTGGGTAGGTACGGAATCTGGTCTGTATATATACAATCTGGCAAATGATAAGGTGACACATCTGTCGGTTCCTGATCAGGATGATTCTTATGCATTGTCGGATAACGCCATTTATTCACTGTGCCGTGACAAGGAAAATGGTATGTGGATAGGTTCATATTTCGGTGGTGTGAACTATTATCCATATCAATGGACTTATTTTGAGAAATTCTATCCAAGAGATGATCTCAGGCACTTCGGGCGTCGGGTACGAGAAATATGCGAAAGCAATGACGGTACGTTGTGGATAGGTACCGAAGATAAGGGATTATTCAATTATGACCCTGCGAACGGTAAAATAGTGCCTTTTGATCATCCTGCCATTTACAAAAATGTTCATGCACTTTGTCTGGATGGAGATGATCTATGGGTGGGCACTTTTTCCGGTGGATTAAACCGGGTGAATTTGCATACCAGGCAAGTGAAGCATTATTCCAGAGGTAAAACTCAGAACTCTATGTCCGCTAATGATGCTTTTACCATTTGCAAAACCACTACAGGCGATGTCTGGATCGGTACAACGGCCGGTCTGCTGAAATACAACCGCTCTTCTGACGACTTTACACGCATTGCTGAACTGAAGAGCATGTTCACTTATGATATATTGGAGGATTTCAACGGCAATCTCTGGTTTGCTACTTTCTCCAATGGAGTCTTTTGCTATAATGTCCGAAGTCAGAAGTGGAAAAATTACCTGTCGAATGAAAAAGACTCTGCTTCGCTCTCTTACAATAAGGTGATCAGTATCTATGAAGACAGCAGAAAATGTCTGTGGTTTATGACCTTGGGTGAGGGCTTCTGCCGTTATAATCCGGAGACGGATAACTTCACCCGCTATGATATGTCGAAAGGTTTTCCAAGTAATACTATCTATAAGATGGTGGAGGATAAGCGGGGAAATCTCTGGCTTACAACTAATAACGGTCTTGTCTGCTTCAATCCGGAGACAGAGAGCAAGCATGTCTATACCACGGCCAACGGATTGTTGAGCAATCAGTTTAATTTCCAGTCCGGATATTGTGACAGAAAAGGACGTATTTACCTGGGCAGTATCAATGGGTTTATAGCTTTTGACCCAGAAACTTTTGTAGAGAACACTTTTCTTCCTCCGGTGGTCATTACTGATTTTTACTTGTTCAACAAGCGGTTATCAGTGGATAGTCCGGATTCTCCTATGGAGAAGAGCATTACTTATTCAGATGAAATAGAGCTTGATGCCAATCAGAATTCCTTTTCTCTTCAGGTGGCTGCCTTAAGTTATCAGGCTCCCGAGATGAATCGGTTAGAGTATAAGCTGGAGGGTTTTAACAGTGAATGGTATACGGTAGGCAGGAACTCCATGATCAATTACTCCAATCTGCCTTACGGAAGTTATACGTTGCGTATAAAGGGATCTAATAGCGACGGTAAATGGAATGAAGCGCAACGTGTGCTTAAAATACGTATTCGACCTCCTTTTTACTTGTCTACCTGGGCCTATGTCGTTTATGTACTATTGGCTTTATGTTCTCTGGTTGCCGTTATTTTCTATTTTAGGAGAAGGACCCAACAGAAGCATCAGCAGACCATGGAGAAGTTTGAGCGTGAGAAGGAGAGGGAACTGTACACGGCTAAAATAGATTTCTTCACGAATGTAGCTCATGAGATACGTACGCCGCTTACACTCATAAAGAGTCCGCTTGAGAATGTGTTGTCATCCAAATCGGTATCCGATGAAATCAGGGATGATTTGGAGATAATGGACCTGAATACAAATCGGCTGCTCGATTTGGTTAATCAGTTGCTCGATTTCAGAAAAACGGAGACGCAAGGATTCCAACTGAATTTTGTGGAATGTGATGTGTCGGATATCCTGCAAAAGACATGTAAACGTTTTAGACTTTCGGCACGTCAGAAAGAATTGGAATTTGTTATTGATTCTCCCGAAACGGTGTATGCTTCGGTCGATAAGGAAGGCTTGACCAAGATTATCAGTAATCTGCTTTCCAATGCCATCAAGTATTCTGAAACTTATATCCGCGTTAGGCTGTATGTGGAAGAAGATAAACTGTTGTTTTCGGTTTGTAATGACGGTCCTGTTGTTCCGGCAAAAATGCGTGAAGAGATTTTTAAGCCGTTCATCCAGTATAAGGAGGGAGTCTTGAGCTCTGTATCCGGTACCGGTATTGGGTTGGCATTAGCCCGTTTGCTTGCCGAACTGCATGAAGGTGCATTATACATGGAAGATTCCATGGAATGTAATTGTTTCCTGTTGTCACTTCCGTTGAAGCATGTACAAACTGTTACAATAGAACGAAAAGAACCGGTAATGAATGAAGAATCATCCGGAGAAGGAGAACCGGAAACCGGTCGTAAACAATGCCGGTATACCCTGTTGGTTGTAGAAGATAGTTTGGAGATGCGGTTGTTTGTGACTAAACAATTGTCATCGGAATATCAGGTGCTGACAGCCGTCAATGGTATAGAAGCGTTGAAAGTGTTGGGAGAACATACGGTCAATCTGGTTATTTCTGATATTATGATGCCCGAGATGGATGGATTGGAACTGTGTGAACATCTGAAGTCGGAGCTCGATTATAGTCATATTCCCATTATATTATTGACAGCTAAAACCACCCTTCAGGCAAAAATAGAAGGTATGAGGCTTGGTGCGGACGTTTACATAGAAAAACCGTTCTCTGTGGAATACTTGAGAGTATGTGTGTCTAACTTGTTGAGTAACCGCGAGAAGTTGCGGGTTTCTTTTGCTCATTCTCCTTTTGTACAAGCTAACAGTATGGCGATGACTAAAGCAGACGAAACCTTTCTTAAAACATTGAAAGAAGTAGTTGTGGCCAATATGCAAAATCCTGAATTCTGTCTTGATGATATGGCGAGCCTGCTGAATATGAGCCGTTCGAGCCTGAACCGGAAAATAAAAGGGATATTGGATTTGACCCCGAATGATTACATTCGTCTGGAACGTCTGAAGAAGGCGGCACAGCTGTTGCAGGAAGGAGAATGTAAGATCAATGAAGTGTGTTACATGACTGGATTCAATACCCCTTCTTACTTCACAAAATGCTTCCAGAAGCAGTTTGGAGTTCTGCCTAAGGACTTTATAAAGTGACAACAGGGGCGATTGGTACTATTTTCGCATTGTTTGGATAAATATTTATACTCTATATCTCAATATTTTGCTATTTTTGGACTGTCATTTTATATCGCTGTTCCGCCTTCAGTAAAAGACGGGAAATAGGCTTTATTTTAAAGATTATATTATGAAAGATACATTGATCAGCAGGAGAGAGTTTCTGAAAGATATAGGGATGATTGGAGCCGGAGTGCTGCTATCGGCAAGCCCTTGGCTTTCTGCTTTTTCGGAAGTTGTAGAAACATCCGGTGAAAAGTGCCGTCTGGCTATTATCGGTCCGGGTTCAAGAGGACGTTTTTTGATGAGCTTTCTGGTACAGAATCCTAAAGTAGAGATTGTGGCATTGTGCGATATCTATCAGCCTTCTATTGAAAAAGCACTGGAGCTGGCTCCGAAAGCTAAAGTTTATGACGATTACCGGGAAATACTGGAAGATAAAACCGTTGATGCCGTACTGGTAGCTACTCCTCTTAATTCCCATTGCCAAATAGTGCTGGATGCTTTTGATGCCGGCAAGCACGTGTTCTGTGAGAAATCTATAGGCTTTACGATGGAAGAATGTTTCCGCATCTATAATAAGCACATCAGTACGGAGAAAGTATTCTTTACCGGCCAGCAACGTCTTTTTGATCCGCGATACATTAAGGCCATGGAAATGATTCATGCCGGTACTTTTGGTGAGATAAACGCCATCCGTACTTTTTGGAACCGGAATGGAGACTGGAGGCGGGAAGTGCCTTCACCTGATCTGGAACGTCTGATTAACTGGCGTCTGTATCGCGAATATTCCAAAGGACTGATGACTGAACTGGCTTGCCATCAGTTGCAAATAGGGAGTTGGGCACTGCAAAAGCTTCCCGAGAAAGTGATGGGACATGGGGCTATCACCTATTGGAAGGATGGTAGGGAAGTATATGATAATGTAAGTTGCATATATGTGTTCGATGACGGAGTGAAGATGACATTTGATTCTGTCATATCCAATAAATTCTATGGTTTGGAAGAACAAATCATGGGTAATCTGGGGACGGTGGAACCGGAGAAAGGTAAATACTTCTTTGAAAGTGTCCCTCCTGCACCTGGATTTTTGCAGATGATTAACGACTGGGAGAATAAAGTGTTTGATTCCTTACCTTTTGCCGGAACTAGCTGGGCACCGGAAACTGCCAATGAAAACAAAGGGGAATTTATTCTGGGAGAACGACCTAAATCGGATGGTACTTCTTTGTTGTTAGAAGCTTTTGTTGAGGCTGTTATTACCCGTAGGCAGCCAGAACGCATAGCTGAAGAGGGCTATTATGCAAGTATGCTTTGCCTGTTGGGCGATCAGGCTTTACAGGAAGAACGGGTACTATACTTCCCCGATGAATATAAAATCAACTACTTGAATCATCAAGCTAAAACACCTGAAGCCGTATGAAAAATACAGTCATTACTGCCCGCCGGAAAAAGATAGAACTGCTGACTTTGCTGGCGTGCTTCATTATAGGCAATCTGGCAAATCTGTATGCCATAATTTCTTATGAGACACCTTTCTCGGAGATGCTGACATCCTTTTTCTATGTCCTCGCGTTTTCGGGCGTGCTTTATGTCTTTTGGACAATCCTGCGCATTCTGTTCTATGGGATAAGAAGTCTGTTTTTGAAGAAAAGAAATGCGGCCTGAAGATGATCAAGACTCAGTAACTTAATTAATACCAATGATATATGACGACACGAAGAGATTTTTTGAAAACGATGACAATGGCTTCTGCCGGACTGGCATTCGGGGCCGGTGATGTGCTGGGAGCCCGTGCTTCCACTACGCAAAGGAAAGTGACGGATAAAGTGAAGATTGCCTATATAGGCATTGGAAACCGTGGCGAGCAGATTATAAACGATTTTGCCCGTACCGGTATGGTAGAAGTTGTGGCTCTGTGCGATGTGGATATGGGAGCCGCTCACACCCAGAAAGTGATGAACCAGTATCCTAAGGCGAAACGCTTCCGCGATTTCCGTCAGATGTTTGACAAGGCGGGCAATGATTTTGATGCGGTAGCCATAGCTACTCCCGATCATTCACATTTCCCTATCAGTATGCTGGCTTTGGCATCAGGTAAACATGTGTATGTGGAGAAACCTCTGGCACGTACTTTCTATGAAGGAGAATTGCTGATGCAAGCTGCACTGAAACGTCCGAACCTGGCTACACAAGTCGGTAACCAAGGACATTCGGAAGCTAACTATTTTCAGTTCAAGGCGTGGATGGATGCCGGTATTATCAAGGATGTAACGGCTGTGACGGCACACATGAATAATCCCCGTCGCTGGCACAAATGGGATACCAATATCTATAAGTTCCCTTCCGGCCAGCAACTGCCGAAAGACATGGAGTGGGATGCCTGGTTGGGAGTAACTCCTTATCACGAATATAACAAAGACTACCATTTGGGACAGTGGCGCTGCTGGTACGATTTTGGAATGGGCTGTCTGGGTGATTGGGGTGCACATATCCTAGATACGGTTCACGAATTCCTGGAATTGGGATTGCCCTACGAAGTGTCTATGAAATATGCCAACGGACATAATGACTATTTCTTCCCTTATTCTTCCACTATCCTGTTCCGTTTCCCTCAACGTAAGGGTATGCCGCCGGTTGACATTACATGGTATGATGGTCTGGACAATCTTCCTCCTATCCCTGCCGGTTATGGGGTATCCGGTTTAGATCCTAATATTCCTGCAACTAATCAGGGAGATACGCCGGCCTCCAGTCTGAACCCCGGAAAGATTATTTATACAAAGGATTTGATATTTAAGGGTGGAAGCCATGGCAGCACACTTTCCATAATACCGGAAGAGAAAGCTAGGGAAATGGCAGGTAAACTGCCGGAAGTACCTAAGAGTCCGTCGAATCATTTCGAAAATTTCCTGTTGGCTTGTATGGGACAGGAAAAGACCCGCTCACCGTTTGAAATTAACGGTGTGCTGGGGCAGGTATTCTCATTAGGAGTGATTGCTCAACGTCTCAATACGCAAATATTCTTTGATCCTCGCACCAAGCAGATTACAAATAATGAGTTTGCGAATGCAATGTTGGCCGGCGTACCGCCTCGTAAAGGATGGGATGAGTTCTATAAACTGTAATTGCATAGTATTAAATAATCAATAGAAGAAATATCAATATGAAAAAGAATTATTTGTTGCTTTTGTTTGTGTTTTGTGCATCTGTGGTTTCGGCGCAAAACTGGGAGCCGCTTTTCAATGGGAAGAACCTGAGTGGCTGGAAGAAGCTGAATGGTAAAGCCGAATACAAAGTGGTAGATGGTGCTATTGTCGGCATTTCGAAGATGGGAACACCTAACACATTTCTGGCTACAAAGAAGACGTATGGTGATTTTATCCTGGAGTTTGATTTCAAAGTAGATGATGGCTTGAATTCTGGTGTGCAGCTGCGCAGTGAAAGCAAGAAAGACTACCAGAAAGGACGCGTGCACGGCTATCAGTTTGAGATTGATCCCTCTAAGCGTGCCTGGTCGGGTGGCATCTATGATGAGGCCCGTCGCAACTGGCTTTATCCGCTGACACAAAATCCGGCAGCTAAAAGTGCTTTCAAGAACAATGAGTGGAATAAGGCTCGTATCGAGGCTATAGGTAATTCTATCGCTACTTGGATCAATGGAGTGCCTTGTGCCAATATCTGGGACGATATGACCCCTGCCGGTTTTATTGCTTTGCAGGTACATGCTATCGGTAATGCTGCCGATGAAGGAAAAACAGTCAGTTGGAAGAATATCCGCATTTGTACAACAGACGTAGAGCGCTACCAGACAGACCGGAAAGCTCCGGAGATAAATGTTATCCCCAATACCATCTCTCCGAACGAAGCAAAAGAAGGTTGGACACTTCTTTGGGACGGTAAGACTTCAGAAGGTTGGAGAGGAGCCAAATTGAATTCTTTCCCTGAAAAGGGTTGGAAAATGGAAAACGGCATCCTGAAAGTGATGAAGAGTGGTGGTGCTGAATCTGCTAACGGTGGCGATATCGTAACTACCCGCCAATACAAAAACTTTATCCTGAAAGTAGATTTCAAGATTACTGAAGGCGCTAACAGTGGAGTGAAATATTTCGTAAACCCCGATATGAATAAAGGAGCCGGTTCGGCTATTGGTTGCGAGTTTCAGATTCTTGATGACGATAAGCATCCTGATGCTAAATTGGGCGTGAAAGGAAACCGTACATTGGGTTCACTTTACGATTTGATTCCTGCTCCGGCAGATAAACCTTTCAACAAGAAAGATTTCAATACGGCTACGATTATCGTGAAAGGTGACCGCGTAGAGCATTGGCTGAATGGTGTGAAGCTCATCGAATACACACGTCAGAACCAGATGTGGGATGCACTGGTTGCATATAGCAAGTATAGAGATTGGCCTAACTTCGGTAATTCAGAGTCTGGAAACATTCTTCTGCAAGACCATGGCGATGAAGTTTGGTTTAAGAATATAAAGATCAAAGAGTTGTAATTAATAGTATGTCTTTGAAAAGGGTGAGTTGCAGAATTGTGGCTTGCCCTTTCATTTTTCTTTAGGAAACACAGACTTGAAAATGCCGGACGTTATTAAACATCTTTATAAATATTCACCTTCTCAGGGTGGCTTGCTTTATGCCTGGTTTCCATCTATGCATACACGTGTCGATATAATGCTGTGTGGCAGGCAGGGGGAGGACATTTTACTGTCGGTAGTCGATGCGGTGTACAAAATGCTGTGTCGTTTAGAAAAGATGGCCAACTATTATGATGCGGATAGTGAACTGGCATATTTGAACCGGACTGCTTCTGTACATCCGCAACAGGTCAGCCACGAGCTTTATGATATGCTTACTTTCTGTGTAGATTGCTATACCCGTACCGCTGGATGTTTTGATGTAACTATTCATTCGGCTGATTATACACCCAATTTAATCCGTAGTGTTCAACTATCACCTCAGGAGCGTACCCTTCTCTTTTTGCAACCGGGAGTGACTATCAACCTTTCCGGATTCCTGAAAGGATATGCTTTGGAAAAAACACGGAAATTACTGCAACATTATGAAGTGAAGGATGCATTGATCAATATGGGAAACAGTTCTGTATTGGCTTTTGGGCATCATCCCTTGGCTGATGGATGGAAGGTCGGTTTTGGACAGGGCGCTGTTCTAAACGGGAGGAAACCGCAGGAGTTGCTTCTTCAGAATGAATGCCTCACTACTTCCGGTAATGATTCGCATGAGCGAAAACATATTATTAATCCCCGGAACGGAAAACCGGTGGAAGGGAAAAGAGAAGTAGCGGTGGTTACGGACAATGGTGCCATAGGCGAAGTTTTGTCGACCGGTTTATTTGTAGCTGATGCCCGTCAGCGGGAAATACTGGAAGCGGAGTTCCGTCCGCGTTTGATTCTTGATCTCTAAAACAACTTCTCAACTGAAGTAGTGGGATATTTAAATCGTATCTAAGTCGTATCTGAGCCGTACTTGCTCCGTACATTCTTCGCTCAGAAGTACCTCTGGACGAAGAAACTACGGATTTGATACGGAGCAAGTACATCTCGGGTATTCTGTATGCAAGAATAAGACCTGTTTGTACAATATCTGTGTCAGAGGTATAGCCGGATACGCTACTAATACCTTTTTGCCTCGATTATTCTATAAAATGATTTTTTCGTTCTATCGGAAATTGCACATAAGCGCTACCTTTGAATGGCTGGATTCAGCTTGTTAGTATCCGGAAACTATCAGGAAGAACCGGTTTTATGGAAAACAAAAAATGATGTTTAATTAAAACTTTAAATCTTATGCAGGTAAATACAAAATTCCTCGTGTGTTCGCTTATATATATGGGGAGTCTTTCTGCGAACGCGGTGGGATCGTCTTCTTTGGCAAATGAAACGGTGCACGTATCTATCCTTTCGGCGGATCAAACAAAAAATGAACGGAACATTACAGGACGTATAATCGATGGAGATACCGGAGAGGCTCTTATTGGTGTCAGCATTCTGGTTAAAGGAGCCTCTATGGGTACGGTGACCGATGTTGATGGGAAGTTTTCATTGTCTGTGGCTACAGGAGATGTCTTGGAGATATCGTATATCGGCTATAAAAGCCAGTCGATAGTGGTTGGCAATCAGAGTGTCTTGGACATCAGGATGATGTCCGATAACGAATTGTTGGATGAAGTGGTAGTGGTGGGCTATGGCTCTCAGAAAAAAGTGAATCTGACGGGTTCTGTTGCTACGGTTAATTTTGATGATAAGACCTTGTCGCGTCCCGTAACTACGCTTGCTTCTACTTTATCGGGTATGGTGGCCGGATTGAATGTGATGCAGACATCCAGTAAGCCCAACTCAGAATCATCTACTTTGCGTATTCGCGGTACAGGTACTTTAAATGATTCTGCACCATTGGTGCTGGTCGATGGAATGGAAATGTCGCTGAATAATGTCAATCCTAATGATATCGCTTCTATCTCCATCCTGAAAGATGCCGCTTCGTGTGCTATTTATGGTAACCGGGGTGCTAATGGTGTTATTCTATTGACTACCAAGAAAGGTACGGACGGGAAAATCAACGTGACCTATTCAGGAAAATTCTCCTATAATACACCGGCTAATCTGATCCGTATGGTTTCAAACTATGCCGACTACATGGAATTTATCAATGAGGCTTCGGACAATGCAGGGCAGGCACAGGTGTTTAGCCAAACTACCATTGATACGTGGCGTGCAGCGGCCAGCAATCCGAATGGAATATCCGAATCGGGTTACCCGAATTATGTGGCCTATCCGAATACGGACTGGTACGATGAGGTGTATAATCCGAAATTGATGCAAGAACATTCTATTACGCTTACCGGTGCGGAAAAGAGAACCCGGTATAGCCTGAATGCTACGTATGTGGATAATCCCGGTCTGGTGGTGAATTCAGGAATGAAGAAATATTATATGCGCAGTAATCTGGAGTCACAGGTTGCCAGTTTCTTGGCTGTGGGACTGAATGCATGGGGTTATCATGTAGATCAGGAAAGAAATAATGTTGATGATTTGAATGGTTTGCAAATGCAGAAAAGTACACCGGGAACCTATCCGTATTACGATGGGAAATATGGAGCTCCCGAAGCCCTCGAAGAAGATCCGGTAGTCAACAATCCGGTTTATTATCTGAATAGTGCGGGAGGCTCTTATAAAACAACGAAATTCTTTGTGAATCCTTATATTAAGATTGATTTCCTTAAGAACTTCCATTTGACTTCTAACTTCTACTACGATCATTATCGGCAGGAGAATCTGTGGCATTATTCCGATTATCAGGAAAGATTTTCATTCCAACGTGGAGAAACTATGAATGTTCCTCCTACTTCCGAATTGCTTGCGGAGTACCCTGTGAAATATTATATTGATGGAAATCAGAGCTGGAAAAATACTACCACCTTAAACTGGGGACAGATTTTCAAAGGTAAACACGATGTGGCAGCCTTAGTGGGCTATGAGGAATTCCGCAAATGGGCACGTACTACCGACATTAGTAAGAAAGGGATGCTTGATACCAGTCTTACAGATTTTGACGCATTGACGGAGCCTGATTATATCGATGGAAGCACTACAGAGTTTTCATCCCGTTCTGTCTTTGGTCGTGTTACTTATACGTATGATTCCCGTTACTTATTTGAGGCGAATGTCCGTTATGACGGTTCCTCCCGTTTTTCTCCGGAGAACCGCTGGGGTATATTCCCATCCTTTTCGGCAGGGTGGCGTTTGTCGGAAGAGAAATTCATGAAGAAGATGAATTGGCTCGACAACCTGAAACTACGTGTTTCCTGGGGACAACTCGGAAATAACTCAATCGGTAACTATGAATGGCAGGCTGTTTATGCTACGGCTCCCCATTATGCTTTTGGCAACAAGGAGGTTCCCGGACTGGGCATGGGAAGTTTTTCCAACTATAACCTGGAATGGGAGACAACTACGGTTACCAACCTGGGTATCGACTTCTCTATGCTGAAAAACCGTTTGAGTGGAACAGTGGAGGTTTATAATAAGTTGACGGACGGTATCTTGTATAATCCAACTTTGTCACCTACTTTGTCTGGGTTCAGTTCTCCCCGACAGAATATTGCAGAGGTTACTAATAAGGGACTTGAAATAACCTTAGGTTGGAATGATCGGATCGGTTCTGTCTCGTACGGCATATCCGGAAACTTCTCTTACAACAAGAATGAAGTAACCAAATACAAAGGAGAACTTGTCCGCGGATGGCAGCAGAATGCGGATGGTAGTTCCACTTATTATACCAATTTGGGTGAGGTTTCAACAGGAGACTTGCAGCGTGTTTTGGAAGGGCACATGATCAATGAATTTTATGTGCTGAACGTATATAAAGGCAATAGAAACTATTTTAATGCCGATGGTACGGTAAATCCGAAAGGAGGGCCTTCTGACGGAATGATCCGTACGGAAGATGATATGAAATGGTTGCAGGCCATGACGGATGCCGGATATAAGTTCTATCCGAAACAGGGAATCGGCAAGAGTAATATCTGGTATGGTGATATCATTTATGCAGACTTGGATGGAGATGGCATTTATGGTGACGACGATGACAAGGATTTCCAGGGTTATTCTAAAACACCGAAGTATTACTTCGGCTTCCAGACAAACCTGTCATGGAAAGGCATTGACTTCTCTATGAACTGGGCTGGTGCTGCCGGATTCAAAATCAACTGGTATCAGTCTGGTGAGAATAGTAGTATAACCTGGTTTGGGTATGGAATGGGTAAAGATGTAGCTTATGACCATTACTTTTACGATCCTGAGAATCCGAATGATCCGCGGACAAATCTTACTTCGGCAAATCCCCGTCTCACCATGGATAAAGCAGCTCAGGTAAGTGTTTCCGGCCAGCATATTCTACATAATGGCAATTATCTGAAACTGAAGAATCTGACAGTCGGCTACACGCTCCCCAAAGATTGGGTACAGAAGGTGTGCATGCAAAATGTGCGTGTCTATGTTTCGGGAGAGAATCTGTTGACGATTACTAAGTTCAAAGGTATTGATCCTGAAATGATGAGTGGAGTGGGCTATGCTCCTATGAGACAATATGCTTTTGGTGTAAATGTTACTTTCTAAAATTAAATGGTATGAACAAGATAAATATAAACAAAGGAAGAAATCTGATGAAAACGATGGCCGCAGTGGTCCTTGTGGGAATGTCAACCGCAGGTTGCGTAGATATGGATTTGTCACCCAATGGAAAGCCGGCGGAAGGGAATGTATGGTCGACTCCTACCTTGGCGGAACAGACGATAGCGGGTGTGTATAATCAATTGTATGTGGATTATAGCGATGTTGCCAACGGGTGGTTTGATATATGGTCCAGTACTATGGATTACGGTATAGGTATAGCTCCTACTTTCAATTTCTTATTTGCGACAAATTCTCCGAGCTCTGTTAAAGGGAGTTCTGCTCCCTGGCAAAGATTCTATAAGGGAATTATCAAGGCAAATGATGTGATTGGCAATCTGCCTACGGTCGAGGGATTTGATGAGACTAAAAGAAGCCGCTATATTTCAGAATGTATGTTTCTGCGTTGCTGGTGGTATTACAGGCTGAATATCTTGTATAATGGAGTTCCTTACTATAAAGATCCGATTAAGGATATTGATGAGGCAAAACTGGCACGTTCCACTCAGGATGAAGTCTGGGGATATATAGTGGATGATTTGACTTCCTGTATCAATAATCCGGATTTGCCGGATAAATACAGTTCGGATGATGCCAATTACGGGCATATTACAAAAGGTGCAGCCTATGCTTTAAGAGGCAAGGTATATCTGTGGATGAAAGAATGGAAAAAGGCGGCTGATGATTTTCAGGCAGTAAAGGATTGTGGATACACGCTCTATAAAGGTGCGGGTGAGGAGTCATACAAGAAACTGTTTAAGGTGGAAAATGAGCGTTGCGATGAAATGATATTCTCTTTGCAATGTCTGGATCATCCGGATTATACGCAAAAGAAGAACAGAGGTTTCGGTAACAGATGCTTGCCGCCTGACCCTTCAGGCAATGGATTGGGGTGGAATAATTATATTATAAACCCGCAGTTTGCCGAGTCTTACGAAAATAGAGACGGTAGTAAGTTCAATTGGGATGACATTATCCCCGGATATAATGATATGGGCATTGATAAGCGTATGGTGTATTTCCTGCGGAATAACATCACGGAGACTGAAAGAAAGAACGCAGTAGCTGCGGGGGCTGATATGTCCAAATATGATGCTTCCGGTAACGAGGAGAGGATTAAAAAAGCCTATGAAAACCGTGATCCGAGAATGGCAATGTCCGTTATAACCCCTTATGCCTCTTTTCTTGGTGGGGTTGAAGGAACTCCTAAAGAGTATGTGATGCGTTATCCTTTCCGTTCTTATACCACATATGGGGATTTGAAAACAGATACAAGTTTGAAGTTCTATTACTTAAATCGTAAGTTTGTGGGTGAAGGATTAGAGTTACCGAATATATATTCTGAATTGGATTTGCCGTTTATCCGTTATGCGGATGTTCTGTTGAATTGGGCGGAGGCATTGAATGAGTTGAATGATCTTCCCGGAGCCATAAGCAAAGTGAATGAGGTGCGCGAAAGGGCAGGAGCCCAATTACTGGGAACCAACGAATTTACTCAGGTTACAGGAAAAACAGATATGCACCAGCGTATCATGAACGAACGCCATTGGGAATTAATAGGTGAAGACGTGATTTATTTCGATGAGATTCGCTGGAGAACCTGGAAAGATCTGAAGTTCTATAAGGACAAAGAAGGCAAGATGAATGGTATGACTCAGATATGGGGAACCAGAACTAATAATTATGCCTGGGGAGGAGATCATTATTGGAGTCTTCCGATACCGGCAAGAGAAATGCAAATGAATCCTAATATGGTGCAGAATCCGGGTTGGGATTGATGTGATTGAGTCTCTGCATACTTCATAATCTCTTTATAGGGGTTATGGAGTATGTGTCGTTTTTTATATGGTTATTAATTAAAATCAGATAGTTATGAATTTTAGAAAACATCTTTTCTCAGGAATCGTTCTCCAGGGAATAGGTTTGTCTTTGTTTGCACAGACAGATAAACCTAATATCGTAGTGATAATGACGGACCAGCAACGTGCTGATTTGTGTGGACGTGAAGGTTTTCCCATGGATATTACTCCATTTGTCGATGAATTGGCACATCAGAATGCTTGGTTCGATAAAGCGTATACGGTTATGCCGGCCAGTACTCCTGCACGTTGTTCCATGTTTACCGGCCGTTTTCCAACTGCAACTCATGTACGTACCAATCACAATGTGCGTGACATTAATTATGCGAAAGACTTGGTAACCGTTCTGAAGGAGAATCATTATAAAACAGCTTTAGTAGGTAAGAATCATGCTTATCTGAACTCAAAGGATATGGATTTCTGGTCTGAATATTCTCACTGGGGGAAGAATAAGCCGGTGACGGAAGGAGAGCGTGCTATTTCCAAATTCTTTAAAGAGGCAGTCGGGCAGTATCTGGAACCTTCGCCTATACCTTTGAAAGATCAGCAACCTACGAGAATTGTGGATGAGGCTATAGAGTGGATAGATAGCCAGAAGGACAATCCGTTCTTTGTATGGGTTTCATTCCCTGAACCGCATAATCCGTATCAGGTTTGTGAACCTTATTATTCAATGTTTGCACCGGATAAGATTCCGGCTGTGAAGACTTCACGTAAGGATGTATTGAAGAAGGGAGAAAAGTATCAGATTCTGGCGGAACTGGAAGACGCTTCTTGTCCTGATCTTGAAAGAGACTTGCCTCGGTTACGTGGAAATTATATGGGGATGATTCGTCTCATTGATGATCAGATCAAACGCTTGGTTGAGGAGCTGAAGGAAAAGGGACTATTCGAGAAAACTATCATCGTTGTTCTGTCCGATCATGGAGATTATTGCGGTGAATACGGACTAATTCGTAAGGGAGTAGGCTTGTCTGAGTCTCTAACCAGAATACCGATGGTTTGGGCAGGCTATCAGATAAAGAAGCAGCCTAAAGCTATAGATGCGCATGTTTCGTTGGCCGATCTTTTCCCTACTTTCTGTACTGCGATAGGTGATTCAATACCGGAAGGTGTTCAGGGACGGAGTTTGTGGCCTATGTTGACGGGTAAAGAATATCCGAAAGAAGAGTTTTCAAGCGTTGTTGTGCAGTTAGGTTTTGGCGGAGAAGATGTTCCTTTGGACGATAGCTTGACTTTTGAGCAGGAAGGTGCGCTGGGACCCAATAAGGTGGCTCATTTTGACGAATTGAATACATGGACTCAAAGTGGAACCTCCCGAATGGTACGTATGGGTGACTGGAAACTGATTATGAATAGCTATGGAAAAGGGGAACTGTACAATTTGAAGAAAGATCCGTATGAAATTAATAATTTATTTGGAAATCCCAAGTTGATAGATAAGCAGAGCGAGTTGCTGACAAAATTGTTGGCCTGGGAATTGCGTTTGCAGGACCCGTTGCCATTACCAAGACATCGTTATCATTTTAAGCGGAACCCTTATAACTATCATTTTACTGACTAATGAAGCATGTATTCAGGTTGTGTCAATAGAGTATTATCGAAATAGAAGTGTATGAAAAAGAATTTATTTCTTGTCTGTTTGTTTATGTTTGGAACATTGGCATCTTGCCAATGTTCCTCTAAAAAGAGTGCTGACAATGCTGTTGTCAATACCACTGAAACACCTGTGCCTTTGGGTGATCCGTTCATTTTGCTGCACGATGGAGTATACTATGCCTATGGTACGCATTCGAATAAAGGAATTGAATTTTATACCTCCGATGACTTGCTGACCTGGAAGTATGGAGGGTTGGCATTGAATAAGGAAGATTCCTGGGCGGACCGTTGGTTCTGGGCTCCTGAGATTTATTTTGTAAATGGGAAATTCTATATGTATTATTCGGCAGATGAACATATCTGTGTAGCGGTTGCGGACTCTCCCACGGGACCGTTTGTTCAGGATAAGAAGGAGCCGATGATTGCTGATGAGAAGTGTATTGACAATTCTCTGTTTATAGATGATAACGGTACGCCTTATTTATCCTTTGTACGTTTCAATGACGGTAACAACATTTGGATAGCAGAGTTGGAAAAGGATTTGATTACTATCAAGAAAGAGACAATGCATCCTTGCCTCCATGTAACTCAGGAATGGGAGAAAGTCTGGCCTCGCGTGAATGAAGGTTCCTATATTCTTAAGCATAATGGAATTTATTATATGTCTTATTCTGCTAACAGTTATGAAAGTCCATTTTATGGTGTAGGCTGTGCTACGGCTACCGATCTGATGGGTACATGGACGAAGTATGATGAAAACCCTTTATTGCAAAAGCCCGGTAAGCTGGTTGGAGTGGGGCATAGTGCTATGTTTACGGATAAAGCCGGCAAGCTTCGCATAGTCTATCATGCTCATAAAGATAAGGATAACATTCATCCGCGTGCCATGTACATCGGAGAAGTTTCGTTTGAAAATGTCGGTGGAGTGGACCGCATGAGAATTAGTGAAGAGTATATAACCCCTAAACTTGTGAAATGACGCTTGTTTTGAGTCACAGAACTTCGATGAAAAGGGCTATTTTTATCGAAGTTCTGTTATAAACCGTTGTTTGATTGATTTTCTTGAATCTTAAAGGGACGATATTTCTATTTATTGAAATGTTTCTTTTATTGTTTATCGTCAAATTGGGCTATATTTGACGTATGAATCTATAAAAAGCACGAAAATGAAGAAAAGAATAATAGCCCTTATTAGTTTTCTTTGCTATATCATTTGCTGGGCACAAGCAGCAGATGAACATTACTATTTCAAAAATCTTAGCATTCAGGATGGGTTATCCCAGACTACAGTCAATGCTATTATACAGGACAAGAAGGGATTTATGTGGTTTGGTACCAAGGGTGGACTGAGCCGATACGATGGGATGTCATTCCGGAACTTTAAACGTGATATGACTGATAATCATAGTTTGGGAAACAATTTCGTGACTTGTCTTTATCAGGACAATAAAGGGAATATCTGGGTTGGTACAGATGCCGGGGTGTATATTTATTATTCTGACCAGGAGATTTTTATTCCATTTGACCGTCTGAGTGGGGAGAATACAAAGATAGAACGGACTGTTTCCGCTATTTCGGGAGATAAACAGGGCCGGGTATGGATAGCGGTCGAAACACAGGGACTCTTCTGTTATGAGCCGCAAAAAGGCCAACTTCATAATTATACATTGAATGAGTTCTCAGCCAATGTACAGAGCGTTGCTTTTGATAATAGTGGAACAATCTGGGTAGGATTTTATGGCAATGGCCTGTTCTATTCCAAGGATAATTTAAAAACGCTTCACCCTTATCTTTCCCCGAAGGATAGTGATGAGGTTTTTAAGGATGATGTTATCATGAAGATAGTTCCGGGAGCATATAATTGTATCTATATAAGTTCCATAAGAAAGGGAGTGCAGGAGTTGAATCTGACTTCCGGTAACCTGAGAAATTTGCTGTTGATGGATGAAACCGGTGAAATGGTATATAGCCGTGACCTGTTGGTAAATTCGGATAATGAACTGTGGATAGGAGCTGAATCGGGAGTTTATATCTACAATCTTCGTACGGACAAGTATGTGCATCTGCATAGTTCTAAGGATGATCCTTATTCGTTGTCCGATAATGCCGTTTATTCGTTGTGCGAGGATCGTGAAAGTGGCATCTGGGTAGGTTCATATTTTGGGGGAGTAGATTATTATCCGAAATCCTATACTTATTTTGAGAAGTATTATCCGAAAGATGGGGACAATAATTTGCAAGGCAAACGGGTTCGTGAGTTTTGTCAGGATAATAAGGGCATATTATGGATTGGCACCGAAGATGGTGGTTTGAACCGTTTTGATCCGAGCACTAAGACCTTCTCATTCTTTGCACCCAGTTCCGGGTTTACGAATATTCATGGGCTCTGTATGGTGGGTGATAAGTTGTGGGTTGGAACCTTCTCTAAAGGTTTGAAAATTGTAGATACTAATACCGGTAATATCCTGAAAACCTACCAGAAAAATGGTTCTCCACGTTCATTAATTGATAACAGCATCTTTGCTATTTGCAGAACAACGACTGGTGATATTTATTTGGGAACGATGTTCGGTCTGTTAAAATACAATGGACAAACGGATGACTTTGAAAGGATTACAGAACTGGCCGGCAGGTTTGTATATGATATAAAGGAGGATTCGGGCGGTAACTTGTGGCTGGCAACCTATGCGAATGGCGCTTATTGCTATAATGTGAATGAAAAGAGATGGAAAAACTATGTGCACAATGAGGGTAATCAAGAGAGCCTTCCTTATGATAAGGTTTTGAGTATTTTTGAAGACTCCCATCGCCAGATCTGGCTGACTACGCAAGGAGGTGGTTTCTGTCTGTTTCATCCTGAAACGGAGACTTTTACCAGCTATAATTCATCCAACGGATTGCCTAATGATGTCGTTTACCAGATTGTAGAAGACGCGGAGGGTCTGTTCTGGTTGACTACGAATAGTGGGTTGGTACGTTTTAATCCTGTAACTAAACAGGTGAAGGGATATACTACGGCCAATGGATTGCTTGGTGATCAATTTAACTACCGTTCCAGCTATAAGGATGAAGCCGGTAACATTTATCTGGGTAGTATTGATGGCTTTATTGTATTTAATCCTAAGACATTTACAGAGAATAAGAACCTGCCGCCGGTGGTGATTACCGATTTTATGCTGTTTAATAAAGAAGTTCGTGCCGATGAAGAGAATACTCCTCTTGATAAGAGCATTACTTTCTCGGACAGTATTACCCTTCAGGCTAATCAGAACTCATTTTCCTTCCGTATTGCGGCCTTGGGTTATCAGGTGCCGAAAATGAATAAATTGATGTACAGATTGGATGGCTTTGATAAGGACTGGATAACTGTGGGGGAAAGCCCTATTGTGACTTATTCCAATCTGTGGCATGGTGATTATCAGTTTCGTGTGAAAGCGTCCAATAGTGATGGTATTTGGGGACCCGAAGAACAGTTGTTATATATCCATATCCGTCCTCCTTTTTATCTTTCCATCTGGGCTTATTGCATTTATTTATTGTTGTTTATTGTTTGCTTTGTATATACTTTCTGGTATTTCAAGCAACGTAGCAGCAGGCAGCACCGCCGCCAGCTTGAGAAGTTCGAACAGGAGAAAGAACGTGAGATTTATAATGCCAAGATAGATTTCTTTACGAACGTAGCACATGAAATCCGCACTCCGCTGACATTGATAAAAGGACCTTTGGAGAATATCATTCTGAAAAAGCATCTGGACCCGGAAACTCATGAAGATCTGAACATCATGCAGC
>NZ_EQ973490.1:813001-842310 GCF_000158035.1 Bacteroides cellulosilyticus DSM 14838 | reverse complement strand
ATCTGAACATCATGCAGCATAATACGGAAAGGTTGCTGAACCTGACGAATCAACTTCTGGATTTCAGGAAGGTAGAGAGTCAGGGATACAGTTTGAACTTTACCAAATGTGATATTACTAATGTTTTGAGAGAGACTTATATGAGATTTAGTTCCCTTTCGCGCCAGAAAGGTCTCGACTTTACATTGGAGTTGCCGGATGAAAACTTCTGTGCGCATGTCAACCGTGAAGCTTTTACGAAGATTATAAGTAATCTTTTAAATAATGGGATGAAGTATGCTGATAGTTATATGCATATAAAGCTGGAAGTAGATCAGGAAAAGCAGGCTTTCTATGTGGTGACTAAGAACGACGGAGTAATCATTCCTGATGAGATGAAAGAGGAAATCTTTCAGCCTTTTGTCCGTTTTAGCCAGAAGGAAGAGGGAAAGGTTACTACAGGTGCGGGTATCGGTTTGGCTCTTTCCCGTTCGTTGGCAGAGCTCCATCGTGGCACTTTGGTCATGGTTCAGGGAGAAGAAGCGAACATTTTCCGCTTGACACTTCCTATCACCCAGGATATGGTCATAGCTCTGGATTCTGATGTAGAGAATAAAGATGCAGAGTTGCAAGCGGAAACATCCGGTGAATCCTATCCGGATGATAAATTGGAAGGGAAACATTCGAAAGAAAGCAAACATATGGTTTTGGTTGTAGAAGACAATCCGGAAATGCTCGCTTTCATCGAACGTCAGTTATCGTCTCAATATGCTGTAATCACTGCTACCAATGGTAAAGAGGCTTTGGAAGCTTTGGATAGTAATTTCGTAAATCTGGTGGTGAGTGATGTCGTTATGCCGTTGATGGATGGTTTTGAACTTTGCAAGACTATAAAATCGAATGTAGGTTATAGCCATATTCCTATTATACTTTTAACTGCAAAGACAAATATCCAGTCTAAGATTGAAGGAATGGAACTGGGAGCGGACTCTTATATTGAAAAGCCTTTTTCACCGGAATATCTCCTGGCTGTGGTTTCTAATCTGATAAATAACCGGGAGAAACTTCGCAGGGATTTTGCTAAATCTCCTTTTGTTGCGGTCAATACAATGGCATTGACTAAGGCTGATGAAGAATTTATCAAGAAGCTGAACGAAATAATTCTTTCTAACCTGTCAAACCAGGAATTCAGTATGGATGATATGGCAGAGAGCCTGAATATGAGCCGTTCCAGTTTCTATCGTAAGATGAAGGGAGTATTAGACTTGAGTCCCAATGAGTATTTACGCATAGAACGTTTGAAGCGTGCCGCCCAATTATTGAAAGAAGGTGAGAGCCGTATCAATGAAATCTGTTATATGGTCGGGTTCAATTCTTCTTCTTATTTCTCTAAATGCTTCCTGAAGCAATTCGGGGTACTTCCGAAGGATTTTGCCGGCTAAAGGGGGAGCATCTGGAATTTCCGGTGTATGAGTTAAATCATCGGCATTGGAAGTCTTGAACGTCTTTCTTTTTTCTGTTCGTTTTGCATCTATATGTCGGTGGCGTTGGATATATAGATACAACGTATTGGATATATAGATGCAACACATTGGATATATAGATGCAATACGTCCGATATATAGATGCTGCACGTTCTGTCTATACAACTGATTGCCGGGAAAGTTTAAACTCATGTACCGAATGTTCCGGACGCTCCGGCTAAAGTAAGTAAGAAGCAACTTGTGCAAAGAAATGGGATTTTTCAGCAAGCTCAAGATGGCGGAGTGAACAAATTCATTGATGACTGATATTTAGTGGCTTTATTTGGAATAAAATTGTGGCTTTTATGCGATTTTGAGATGTTTTTTCTATTTATTGGAATGCTTATTTCGTATTGAGAAGATACTGTGCGCTATCTTTGTAACCGTCTCATAAGAGATTATACCATGATAACAATTATGTGTTTCTTAATGTCTAATAAATAAAGAATTAACCTTATGTGTAAGAAGTCGTTATTATTGCTGTTTTTACTTCCTTTTCAGTTCGTATTCGCTCAAACAAGTTTATTGACCGATTTTCCCGAGGGATATACCCCTAAAGAAGTCGGTAAACGTCTTGCATATCATTTTGTAGATGGAAAGCATATGCTTCATATTGGAAAGTGGATTAGTTATCCGGAGACTTTTACCTGGAATGGAGGGCTAAAGTTTGCTGCACTTACCAATGATCAAGAGCTTGTGAAGCTTTTGCAGAACAGATTTGAGCTTCTGTTCACAACAGAAAAGGCCTTATTGCCTATCATGAATCATGTGGATGTAAATATGTTCGGTAGCTTGCCTTTGGAACTGTATAAGATTACAAAGGATCAACGCTATCTGGATCTGGGCCTTCCTTATGCCGATACTCAATGGCAACTCCCTGCAAACGCCAAACCGAAAGAAAGAGAATGGGACCAGAAAGGTTATTCCTGGCAGACCCGTTTGTGGATTGACGATATGTACATGATTACTATTGTGCAGACTCAGGCTTACAGAGTTACCGGTGATCGTAAATATATAGACCGTGCTGCAAGAGAGATGGTGATGTATCTGGACGAACTGCAATGTCCGAATGGTCTTTTCTATCATGCTCCGGATGTTCCTTTCTATTGGGGAAGAGGTAATGGATGGATGGCTGCCGGTATGGCTGAATTGTTGAGCAGCTTGCCCGAAGACAGTGAATATCGTCCACGTATTCTGCACGGTTACCGTACCATGATGAAAAGCCTGAAGAAATATCAGTCTTCAAACGGTTTGTGGCATCAGTTGCTGGATCATCCCGATTGTTGGCTCGAAACTTCAGGATCTGCCATGTTTACCTTTGCTTTCATTAAAGGAGTGAAGAATGGCTGGTTGGATGCCAAGGAATATGCACCCGCTGCCCGCAAAGCATGGATGGCTATGGTGAAATACATAGATGAAAATGATAATGTGAAATCTGTTTGCGAAGGTACCAATAAGAAGAACGACAAACAGTATTACTATGATCGCAAACAAAATGTAGGTGATTATCATGGACAAGCTCCTTACCTCTGGTGTGCCGTTGCACTTCTGGAGGAATAAGATAGCATTACTTTAATAATCTCATATCGAAAATCTATTTATACTTATAAGATGAACATAAGCAGTTGGGTGAAGGCCCTTACCTTTGTTGTACTGTTGTTTTCCTATTCGACAGTAGTAACCGGACAAACCAAAGTAAATGATGTCAGAGACTCTGAACGCCTCTGGCTCGACTCGGAAATTACCCATAATGGAGACTATCAGTGGAAAATGATAAAGGCAGGAGATGTAGCAGATCCTGGAGAAAAGGTTTCATTGTCAGATTACCCGACCGCGAACTGGTTGCCTGCCATTGTGCCCGGTACAGTTCTGAATTCATTGGTACATAACCGGAAATATCCGGAACCTTATTACGGAATCAACAATAAGATCGAATCCAAATTAATACCGGATATCTCTGAAACCGGTCGTGACTTTTATACCTACTGGTTCCGGACTGAATTTACAGTTCCCAAATCATTTGAAGGAAAACATGTCTGGTTGCAAGTGGATGGTATCAACTATCGTGCCGAAGTATGGGTGAATGGAAACCTGCTCAGTACTATTAAAGGTATGTTTATGCAGGATTATATTGACGTGACTGACTTTGTGAAGATAGATAAGGCTAACGCATTGGCTATAAAAGTATATCCGGTTGATGTCCCCGGCAGTGCCAAACCCAAGTCCTGGGGTGCAGTGGGTGAGTTCCACAATGGTGGGAACGGAAATATCGGATTGAACACTACTATGCTGATGACCGTAGGCTGGGATTTTACTTTCATGGATGGTATCCGTGACCGTAATACGGGGATCTGGAAAAACATCTCTCTCTATGCTACCGGTAAAGTGGCGTTACGTCATCCTTTTGTGAAATCCGAATTGCGTAAACCTGGTTATGACCAGGCACGTGAGTTCATTTCTGTGGAAGTTGTAAATCCTACTACCGGATTTAGCGGAATTAATTGTACGGTAAGAGGTGAGATTACAGGTGAAAATATAACTTTCGAGAAAAAGCTTAAAGTTTTGCGTGGAGAAGAGAAAATCTTGTCTTTTTCTCCGGATGAATTTCCTCAATTAGTGATTAACTCTCCTCGTTTGTGGTGGCCTGTGAACAAAGGTCCTCAAAACCTGTATGAGTTGAAAATGACCGTATCCATCGATGGAGTAGTTTGCGACTCGGTTAAAACAAAATTCGGTATTCGTGAGATTACTTCCGATACGAATACGCCTGATAAGTCACGTGTCTTTTATGTCAATGGCAAGCGTCTCTTTATCCGTGGAACGAACTGGATACCGGAAGCTATGTTGAGAACTTCTGACGAGCGTACGTATGCCGAACTGCGATATAGCCGTCAGTCGGGGGTCAATCTCTTACGCATGTGGGGAGGTGGCATTGCCGAATCCGATTATTTCTTCCAGTTGTGTGATGAGATGGGACTGCTGGTATGGCAGGAATTCTGGATGACGGGTGATACACGCCATCCGAACGATAAGGGCAATTATCTGGATAATGTGGCATCTACTGTGAAACGTATCCGCAATCATCCTTCTCTGGCTTATTATGTAGCCTCTAATGAAAGTACCGAAGTTACAGGTACCCCTGAATTATTGAACAAACTGGACGGTACGCGAGGATATCAGATGCAGTCAGAATGTGCCGGAGTGCATGATGGAAGTCCGTATAAGCAGGTGAATCCGATGCAGCATTATGAAAATACGGCATCTCCGCGTGGAAGCCGTGTCGATGGTTTCAATCCGGAGTATGGTGCGCCTACACTTCCCACAGTGGAGATTCTTCGTGAGATGATGGACGAAAAAGACCTCTGGCCTATCAATAAAGAGGTGTGGGATTACCTGGATGGAAATGGTTTCCACTTGATGACTACCATGTATACTGATTTGGTGAACAACTATGGAAAGTCATCCTCTATTGATGAGTTTGCTCAGAAAGGACAACTGTTGGGTGCCATTAACTCAAAGAGTATCTGGGAAGTGTGGAATTACAATAAGTTGGATTATGGTGATCGCTTCTGTTCCGGACTCTTGTTTTGGTATCATAACTGCTCCATGCGTCAGGTATCTTCCCGTATGTGGGATTGGTCTTTGGAACCCACTGCTTCTTTGTACCATACAGCCAATTCATTGGAGCCACTACATGCCCAGTTCGATTATCTGAAGAATACAGTATCTGTGGTGAACGATTATTATCGCTCTTTTAATAATTACAAAGTGATAGCACGGGTATATGATATCAATAGCCGGAAGGTATATGAAGAATCTGCTTCCGTGAATCTTCCGGAAGATGGAGTAGCCAATGATGTACTGACCATCCGTTTTCCTGAAAACATCTCTCAGGTTCACTTTATCAAGCTGGTGCTGAAAGATGAGAAGGGTAAAGACGTTTCTTCCAACTTCTATTGGAGATCAAATGATAAGTATGAAGGCAGTAAGACTCTGACCGGTCCTGCATCTTCAGGATTTGAAGACTTGAATAAGCTGAAAGCGGCTAATGTGAAGCTCTCCTATAAAGCGCGTCAGGCAGACGGTCGCTATTTCGTAGACATTACATTGAAGAATACCTCCGGTGGTATCGCTTTCTTTAATCAGTTGCAATTCCTCAATTCCAAAATGAGTCCGATACGTCCGTCGTTCTATTCGGATAACTTTTTCTCTCTGGTTCCGGGTGAAAAGAAAACTGTCACCATTGAAACGGCGGAAGAAAAGTTGACTGAGGGAGCTGTTCTGGTATTGAAGGGTTGGAATGTAACTACTCAGAAGTATAAACTCAAATAAAAAAATAACGTGAAGAGATTCCATATTCTTACTGTTCTGTTGTTGCTCAGTTGGGGGATATCCGCTCAAAATCATTTTGATATTGTGGTGGTAGGCGGTAATCCCGGTGGCATAATGGCGGCGATTGCAGCGGCCAGGCAAGGCAAGACCTCGGTTATATTGGAACGTACCCAACATATTGGAGGACTTCCGGCCAACGGACTGGGAGCTACTGATATTGCTACCCGGGAGGCAACTACCGGTCTGTTCATGGAGTTTACTTCCAGAATCAAGCAATATTATACAGAACGGTATGGAAAGAACTCTCAGCAGCTGAAGGATTGCAGTGACGGCTTTCATTTCGAACCGTCTGTTGCAGCCTCTATCTATCAGGATATGCTGAACGAACATAAGGATAAGATTACCGTGCTTCTTATGCGGCAGTTCGATGCTGAAGATCAGAATATCACTCTCAGAAACGGGCGCATTGAAAGCATCTGTATACTGAATCGTGAGAATGGAGAGAAAGAACTTTATCAGGGTGACATCTTTGTGGATGCCACTTATGAAGGTGATCTGGGTGCTGCGGCAGGTGTGCCTTTCCGCGTAGGCAGGGAAAGCAAAGCCGAATTCGGAGAACCCGGAGCAGGAAGAACCTATGAATACTGGAAAAGTCTGCCCGCCAATGGTAGCACAGGAGAGTCTGATAATGCAGTCCAGGCATATAACTATCGCCTTTGCCTGACTAATGATCCTGATAATCGTGTCCTCTTTCCGAAGCCGGCATCGTATAACAGGAATGAATATGTCTCACTGATTGAAGATGTATGGACCGGAAAGAATACTCAACGGGCCATGCTGAAAGTAACCGATGAAATGATGGAAGAAAACCGTCGTCATATCGCTGGCGGTAACCAGACTAAACTTCCAGGAGACAGTTGGGGAATCAGAAAACTGAGCAGTATCGTGAAACTGCCTAATCAGAAGACAGATGGCAATAATCAGCATGCTGCATTTATCTCTACTGATCTGCCGGAAGAGAACTGGCCTTGGCCTACTTCTTCCTGGGAGTGGAGAGATAAGTTTGCCAAACGTCTGAAAGATTATACATTGGGTTTATTCTGGTTTGCCCAGAATGATCCGGAATTACCGGAGCATTTCCGTAAAGCAATGCTAGAATGGGGATTGGCTAAAGATGAATATCAGGATAATGAATATTTTCCCCGCCAGGTCTATGTACGTGAAGGAAGACGCTTTGAAGGAGTTTACTTCTTTACTGCTAAGGATGCTTTACCCACTGCACCGGGCAAACGCCCGCCTTTGCATGGCAGTAGCGTGACAGCCAGCCATTATGCACTCGATTCGCATGCTGCCAGAAAGCGGGAAGCCGGAAGAGTACATTTGGATGGATTCATCAGCTATCCTACAGCAGTGTATACGGTGCCCTTGGGTGTGATTCTACCCCGGAATGTAGATAATCTGCTATTACCTGTACCTGTATCCGGTTCGCATATCGGATTCTCCACATTGCGTATGGAGCCATGTTGGATGGCATTGGGGCAGGCGGCAGGTATCACTGCTTCACTGGCTATTGACCGTAAAGTTGCTGTTCAGGATGTGGATATGTCCATATTGCAGGATTTGTTGATCGACCAGAAAGCAACGCTGATTTACTTTCGTGACTTGCGTCCGGAAAATACTGGTTTCCATTTGGCTCAATATATGGGATTGAGAGGGTATTTGCCCGGATGGGATGCGGATTTGCAAGGAACGGTCGATGAAAAGACGTTGCAGGACTGGAGTACATTATGTGGGTTTAAGCCCCGAGCTGTTCCCGGAAAAACAACCCGATTGGAAGTATTGACCGAGATTTATAAACATATTCGTCAATAAAACGATAATTTTAACCATGCGAAACATAGATATTAAGATGAAGTTAAAACTCATAGTCGGTTTGATAGGAGTGCTGTCATTGAGTAGTTTTTCTACTCTGCCTTCTTCAGATGATACCGATAAGAAAGAACAGGAGAACTGGGTAATTGGCCCATTTCATCGTCCTGAAGGTGTCAATCCTGTACTCACTCCACAGCCTACCTCTTTCTATTGTCCGATGCGCAAGGAACAGGTGAAGTGGGAGGAAAGTGATATTTTCAATCCTGCTGCCACCGTGAAAGATGGAAAGATTGTCGTGCTCTATCGTGCTGAAGATAACTCGGCACAAGGCATCGGGAAGAGAACTTCCCGTATCGGGTATGCTGAAAGCGTGGATGGAGTAACTATGAAGAGATTCGACAGTCCGGTACTTTTCCCCGGTGGAGATGATTTTGAGAATATAGAGTGTCCGGGTGGTTGCGAAGATCCGCGAGTGGCAATGACCGAAGACGGATTATACGTGATGCTTTATACGGCGTGGAACCGGAAGACTCCCCGTCTTGCAGTGGCTACCTCCAGAGACTTGAAGAACTGGACCAAGCACGGTCTTGCTTTTGAAAAAGCGTATGACGGGCGTTTCGCCAGAATTGCTACCAAGTCAGCCTCCATGCTTACCAAGGTGAAAGGTGGGAAACTGGTTATCGATAAAGTAGATGGTAAGTACTTCATGTATTGGGGAGAATATGCCGTGCATGCAGCTACTTCCGACAATCTTACAGACTGGTATCCTGTGCTGGATGAGAACAACGAGTTGTTGAAAATAGCCAGGCCGCGTAACGGATACTTCGACAGCCAGATGACTGAATGTGGTCCTCCTGCTATTCGTACCAAACAAGGCATCGTATTGATGTATAATGGTAAGAATGATAAAAAGAGAGGCGATGCAAATTATCCGGCAGGTGCTTACTGCGCTGGTCAGCTCCTGTTTGATTCCAAAGATCCTTATAAAGTATTGGGCCGTTTAGACAAGCCTTTCTTCATGCCTGAAGCTTCTTTTGAGAAGAGCGGGCAGTATAAGGACGGAACCGTGTTTATCGAAGGATTGGCCTATTATAAGAAGAAGCTATATCTTTATTACGGCTGTGCAGACTCCAAAGTGGCGGTAGCCGTGTGCGACGACACCAAGAAACTATTGAAAGTGAAGTAATATCAACGGATATTCCAGAGAAAGTAAATTATTGTAATGTTTAATAGATAGAATTCAAATTGTTATGTACAAGAAAGTATTCGCATTATTATTTTTATTATCATCTTTCCAGTTGCTAATCGCCCAGACTAGTCTTCTGAAGAATTTTCCCGAAGGGTATACTCCCGATGAAATCGGCAGACGTATTGCCTACCGTTTTGTAACCGAGAAACATGCATTGCATGCCGGAAAATGGATTGGTTATCCTGAAACCTTCTATTGGAACGGTTCTCTTAAATATGCGGCGGCAGCCAAAGACAAAGCGCTCATCAAGCTTCTGCAAGCCAGATTTGAGCATCTGTTTACTACCGAAAAGGAGTTGTTGCCCATCAAGAATCATGTCGATCTGAATATGTTCGGAAGTTTGCCTCTGGAGCTTTATTGGGTGACGAAGGATGAACGCTACAAAGAACTGGGATTGCCTTATGCCGATACCCAATGGGAAGTTCCCGAAGATGCCAAACCAAGTGAGAAGGAATGGGCAGAGAAGGGCTATTCATGGCAGACACGTCTTTGGATTGACGATATGTACATGATTACCATTGTACAGACACATGCCTACAAAGTGACCAATGATAGCAAATATATAGATCGTGCAGCCAAAGAGATGGTGATGTATCTGGATGAATTGCAACGTCCCAACGGTCTCTTCTATCATGCACCGGACGTACCTTTCTATTGGGGGCGCGGAAACGGATGGATGGCAGCAGGTATGGCAGAATTGCTTCGTTATTTGCCCAAGAAGCACAAAGACCGTCCCCGCATCATGGAAGGCTACCTGACCATGATGAAAAGTCTGAAGGAATATCAGAATCCGGAAGGTCTGTGGAATCAGTTGCTCGATGATCCCGAATGCTGGACTGAAACATCGGGTTCTGCCATGTTTACCTTCGCTTTTATTACGGGGGTAAAGAACGGATGGCTGGATGCCAAAGAATATGCTCCGGCAGCCCGTAAGGCATGGATGGCTTTGGTGACTTACCTTACCGAAAAGAATCAGGTGAGAGAAATCTGCGTAGGTACCAATAAGAAGAACGACAAGCAATACTATTATGACCGTCCGCGTCGTACTGGTGATTTTCATGCGCAAGGACCTTACCTCTGGTGTGTGGTCGCCTTGATGGAGAAGTAACTTATAAATTATCAATAAATAAACCATGAGTATTTTTAAATCTGTTTTATTAGGAGGTATGCTGCTACTGAGTTCTTCAGTGGCACTGGCTCAGGTTTCGCTATCGCAAAATAGTAGCGGATCCAACGTATTTAGTCTCGTAGGCAAGAAGGATAAAGCCTGCGTGTACTATGACGCACAAGATTTTGAAGTTGTAAAAACAACGGCGGGACTATTTGCGAATGATGTGAAAGAGGTGAGTGGACAAATTCTGGGCGTTGCTACTACCAAGGAAGCTCCTCAGAAGAATTGTATCATTGTCGGAACCTTGGGTCATAATGAATGGATTAACCAGATGATTGCGAAGAAGAAACTGGACGTGGAACCTTTGAAGGATCGTTGGGAAAGCTATCTGGTGCAACTCGTTCGTAATCCGCTTCCTGGTGTAGACAAGGCATTGGTTATTGTGGGTAGCGACCGCAGAGGTGCTGCTTACGGATTGCTGTCCGTGTCAAGAACTATCGGTGTATCTCCCTGGTACTGGTGGGCAGATGCTCCTATTGTAAAGAAGGATCAGTTACACCTGAAAGTAGATAAATATATATCTAAAGAGCCTACTGTGAAGTACAGAGGTATTTTCATCAATGATGAAGACTGGGGCCTCTACCGTTGGTCGAAGAGAAACTTTGAGAAAGAAGTGGGTAATTTCGGTCCCCGGACTTACGCTAAGGTTTGCGAACTGTTGCTCCGCCTCCAGGCCAACTATTTGTGTCCGGCCATGCACGATGCGTCTATGGCATTTCACCGCATTCCCGAGAACAGAGTGGTTGCAGACCGCTTTGCCATCATCATGGGTTCTTCTCATTGCGAACCGTTATTGTTTAATACGGCAAGTGAATGGAAGCGTGATAAAATGGGTGAGTGGGACTACATCAATAATAAAAAAGGCGTAGACAGTGTGCTGAATGCACGCGTGAAGGAATGTGCTCCCTTTGAAAATGTATATACGCTGGCATTACGCGGACTGCACGACAGAGCCATGAATGCAAGCAATGATATGGGCGACCGGAAAGATATGCTTCAGGAGGCTCTGATGGCACAAAGACAGATGTTGATTGATGCCATTGGTAAACCGGGTGAAGAGATTCCCCAAGCATTTACTCCCTATAAAGAAGTGTTGGATGTATATGACGAAGGTCTGGAACTACCGGATGACGTAACAATCATCTGGCCGGATGATAACTATGGTTATATGAAACGTCTGAGCAGCCCGAAGGAACAGAAGCGTTCGGGCCGTTCGGGTGTGTACTACCATTCTTCTTATCTTGGTAAGCCTCACGATCATCTTTGGATGAACACGATTTCTCCTACATTGATGTATGAAGAACTTCGTAAAGCGTATGATGCAACGGCAGATCGCATCTGGTTGCTGAATGCCGGTGATATCAAATCCTGTGAGTTCGCTGTTGATTACTTCCTGACGATGGCTTTCGATATTGATTCTTTCAACTTTGAAAGGGCAGCTAACTACCGTACCGAATGGCTGTGTGGTATGTTGGGCGACCAATACCGCAACGAATACCAGGATGTGGTTAATTCTTTCTATAAGCTGGCTTTCGCGCGTAAGCCCGAATTTATGGGATGGGGCTACCAATGGACTACTGATAAGCACGGGAGAGAACGGAATACGGATACGGACTTTTCGCTTACCAACTATCGTGAGGTGGATAATCGTTTGAGCGAATACCGTCGTATTGGAAGCACCGTAGAGAAGATATTGAACAGTATGTCGGACGAGAAACAGAAAGCATGCTTCTACCAGACACTGTATTATCCGGTGAAAGGGTGCGAGTTGTTGAACAGAATGATACTGGACGGACAAAGAAACCGCTGGTATTCTATTCAGCAGAGAGCATCAACCAAAGAACTGGAAAAATCAGCGAAAGCCTGTTACGACAGTTTGGAAGTAATTACCAAGGGCTATAACTCGTTGCTTGGCGGTAAGTGGGATCATGTAATGACGATGAAACAGGGATTTGCCGCTGCTTATTTTGAACTTCCGAAATTGAGAGATGTTGAATTGGCTCCTACTGCTTCTTTAGGCGTAATGGCCGAAGGTGAGGCCGTGTTGAAAGGTCTCCAGAGTTTCCATTCATTGCCATGTTTCAATACTTACTTGCGCCAGTCTTACTATGTAGATGTATTCAATAAGGGTGCTACTCCGTTGAAATGGAAAGCTGCTGTAACAAATGACTGGATTTTAGTTAGTAAGAAATCCGGAGAGACTGCTACTGAAGAGCGTATCGAGGTTTCTATCGACTGGGCGAAGGTTCCTGCCGGTGAAAGAATACTTGGAACACTGGATATCACTTCTGATCGCGGTGAGAAGGAAAGTGTCTATATCTCCGTCTTTAATCCTACTTCTCCTTCATTGGCCGAAATGGATACGCTGTTTGTTGAAAACAACGGATATGTTTCGATAGATGCGGCAAGTTTCCACCGTAAAGTGGAGAATGATGCCATTAAGATGATTATGATTCCGAACCTGGGATGCGAGAATACAGCTGTACAGTTGGGTAATCCTATCGCTCCGGCACAACGTACCGCAGGACGTAATACACCGCGCCTGGAATATGATTTCTATACGTTTGAGCAGGGATCAGTAGACGTTTATACGTATGTGCTGCCTACATTCCCCATCAGCAAGGATAGAGGATATGCCGGACATGAAGCAACAAATGTTGAAACCAAATATGGTGTATGTATAGACGAAGGTCCGGTAATGACTCCATCTACTTCTTCTTTCGAATATGCCCAGATCTGGTATGAAAGCGTATTGAAGAATTGCAGAATCAACAAGACCACTCTCCATATCGATAAACCGGGTAAGCATACGGTGAAAATCATCTGTGGAGATGCCGGAACAGTTCTGCAAAAGGTTGTGTTGGACTTTGGCGGTATGAAGCGTTCCTATATGGGACCGCAACCTACCAGAAATGAACAAGAGGTTGCTAAATAAAAGCCATTGTGAACGGTGAATAGAATTGCTTCCTTGCTTGAATAGCAGGAAATTCTTAAAAAGTATTGCTGTATAATTGCTTAAATGGAAGATGTAGGATTCGATAGAATCCTACATCTTTTGTTTTGATACGAATCTTCTATTTATTGAATCGTTTTTAAGGTGTCAGGCTGATATAATTCCCTATTTTTGTTGTCGTTATATTACATATAGTCTAATGTTACGTAAAGAGATATCGAATTCAGAAACCATTTAAAATCAATAGTACCATGATGAAGAAGTTGATACTTATCCTTTGCATTTTGCAGGGTGTCCTGTTGTCACTGCGAGCGCAGGGTGAACAGCAGAATATTGCTTATACTGATAACAATGTACGGTTTACGGTCATATCGGATGGAACGCTCCGTTTGGAGTATGCTCCGGATGGAAAATTTGTAGACGACAAGTCTTTTATTGCAGTAGACCGTTTATATCCGCAGGTTGATTACAAACTGAAGACAAGGGGGGCATGGATTGAAATAACCACCTCCAAGATGAAAATGCGTTATAAAAAAGACAGTGGGCGGTTTACGAACAATAATCTGATAATCGAAGCTGTAAAGGGGGCATTCCCCTTCACCTGGAAGCCTGGAATGCAACAGAAAGGCAATCTGAAAGGTACATATCGCACTCTTGATGGGATGGACGGTGATACACAGACTCAAACTTGGGTGTCTGATACGAAGAAAGGGGATAAACTGAAACTGGAAGACGGCCTGTTGGCAACTGATGGTTGGTCGCTCATTGACGATTCCCGCGGACTTTTGTTTGATAATGATCCGGACTGGGACTGGGCTAAGGAACGCCCCGCTAATGAAGGGCAAGACTGGTACTTCATGGCTTACGGACATGACTATAAGCAGGCTTTGAAAGACTATACTCTTTTTGCTGGTAAGATGCCGTTGCCTCCCCGTTACGCATTTGGCTATTGGTGGTCGCGTTATTGGCTGTATTCTGACAAAGAGTTCCGTAATCTGATTGATAATTTTCATACTTATCAGATACCTTTGGATGTGTTAGTGGTAGATATGGACTGGCATTATACCGAGAAAGGTAAGGGAGGCTGGACAGGCTGGACCTGGAACAGGGACTTATTTCCGAATCCTCAGGGTTTCTTGAAATACCTGAAACAGAATAACGTGAAAGTGACACTCAACCTGCATCCGGCAGACGGAGTGGCCGCTTATGAAGAGAAATATCCGGAGATGGCTAAGGACATGGGTGTAGACCCGGCTACAAAGCAGACGATCCCTTGGATAAATTCAGATAAGAAGTTCATGAAGAATATGTTCAAGAATATCCTGGCTCCGATGGAAAAAGACGGAGTGGACTTCTGGTGGCTGGACTGGCAGCAGGGAATGTTCGACTCAAAGATGAAGAATCTGAGTAATACCTGGTGGATTAACTATGCATTTTTCAGCGATATGGAGCAACGTCGGGAGACACGTCCGATGCTTTACCACCGCTGGGGAGGATTGGGAAATCATCGTTATCAGGTAGGGTTCTCGGGTGATGCTGTGATTTCATGGAAATCACTTGATTTCCAACCCTATTTCAATTCTACAGCTTCCAACGTGTTGTACGGCTATTGGAGTCATGACCTGGGTGGGCATATCGGTAGCCAGATAGATCCCGAAATGTATACCCGCTGGCTACAATTCGGAGCATTAAGCCCGATTATGCGTACCCACTCCCAGAAAGGGGCTAAGCTGAATAAAGAACCTTGGGTGTTCGACAAGGAATATTGTGATATCATCCGTGAAACGATTCGCCAACGCTATGTGATGGCTCCTTATATCTATACCATGGCTCGTAAGGGGTATGACGACGGATTGTCTCTTTGTCGTCCGATGTATTATGATTATCCGGAGAACAAAGAAGCTTACGACTTTGGCAATGAGTATATGTTTGGAGATGACGTTCTGGTTGCACCGGTCACTACTCCAGCCAAGGATGGTTATGCACAGGTACGTGTATGGTTGCCGGAAGGAGAATGGTACGAATGGCATACGGGAGCTTTACTGGAAGGTAACCGGATTGTAGAACGCTCTTTCGCCATTGATGAATATCCAATTTATGTAAAGGCGGGTGCCATACTTCCTTTGTATTTGGAGAATGTGATGAACCTTAACAATAATGACGAAGAAATAGCGGTGACGGTGTTTCCCGGTGGAAGCGGTACAGCGGCGTTTAATTTGTATGAAGATAACGGAAATGATAAGAATTATGCATCCGAGTATGCCGTGACTAAGCTGACTTCTGCCCGTAGTGGTAATGAGCAAACGATTGTTATCGGCAAGCGCGAAGGTGGCTATAAAGAAATGCCTCTTGCCCGTCCGTTCACGGTGAAAGTGCTTTCATCTCTGCTTCCCCAGTCCGTCACGGTAAATGGAGTTCCTGCAGAATACAGATATTCGGCTGAAGACTTTGCATTACTGGTAGATTTGCCGGAATTGCCTTGTAACCAGGAAAAAGTGATTAAGATCATTTATCCGTCTGGGAAAGTGGATATGAACGGACTTTTAGGGGCATCCAAAAGAATAGCCCGGTCTATGGAACAACTGAAGTATCGTAATTCGTATATTGTCTTTAAAGAAGAGTTCGGCAAAATGGGAAGTCTGAATGAGGCTGTGATGTATGCTCCGTCTGAAATGCCCGCTTTGATTGCTGATTTCTGGAAGAGTTATCATGAATTGCCTTCGGTATTGGAACGGCAGGGTTTGAAGAGCGAGCAAGCGACATGGTTCCTGCAATCCGTTTGCTGGGGTGAAAAGTAACTCCGGATATGTCCGGAATAGGAGTTACTGAATGATGTATCAGTGGTTTGCTTGTTGGGATTTATGGAATTGGATAATACTCTTTGTTTCTTTTGCAACTCTTTGATTATCAGTAGATGAAAGTGCTCTATAATGAGGTAACGACAGAATAGGGATGAAGTAACGAGTGAATGGCAATGAAGTAACGACTGATATAGGTTAAGGCAACGACTGTTTCATAATGTAGGATTGCTGTAAATGATTTTGTAAATTAATGATGAAAGTGCACATAGTGCCGAATACTAAAGCTATAGTAATAGATGAAACGATACTTGATGACATTTCTGACCGCAATTATGACCCTTTGCTGTGCAGGAGCTGTTTTTCCTTTGCTTTCTTCGGGCAATAGCCATGATATTGCATCATTGCATGCATGGGGGCCTTATTCAAAACGCTATGCCGGTATCTCGCACATACCTGATATGCGTAAAGGGATACGTTTTGACTTCTCGGTGATGCCCGGGTATTACCGGAACCGTCAGTTGGTACCGCATGTCCTGTTCGAATCATCCTACTATCCGTGGGAAATAAATCCGGAGATGACCCGCATCACTTACCGCTATGAACTGGAGTGGAAAGACCGGGTTTATACGGATGTCACCTATCACATATTGGATGATAACCGTACGTTGGTCGGGATACATTGCGTCAACAATACGAGTATGCCTCAAAATCTGGTATTGAATCAGATGGCATATATAGATTATCCTGAGACATATCCGCAGGTAGCGGTTTCGGATACGTCCGGCCTGCAATGGTATAATGCCATTGATTATATTGAGAATGAACCTGCCAGTAAATCCCCTCAATACAAACTGGTGTATGACGGATGGCAACGGAATGAGGAGCGCAGTACTTCATCACTCGATGGTTCCATACTGGGAAGAGGGTTCGGCAGGAATAAAGGTGACCGGTTGAGCTATCTGGTAAACATTCTTCCGGGGCAGGAAAACGGGGCGATAGGCCTCCGGTTTAAGATGAAGAAAGGAGAGAGTGCCGTACTGTGTCTGAAAGGACTGGTGGAACAATCTGTAGAATTGGAAGGTACGGGGGAATTCTCTTTCTTGTCAGTTCCTTATAATGGAAAGAAGGCCGGAGAATATAAACTGGAACTTGTTTCGGGCAGTACTGTTGCAATCAGTCTGGATGGATTCTTTATAGGGGATGTTGACGGTATAAACAAAGTAAATGTGGTCCGTACACCGATTCCTTTCACCCCTGTAATGGAGGTGGGAGAAAACAAACAGGATTTTATACTGAAATACAAGGATTGTGACAACTATTATGGCGTGGCCTGGAACTACCAACATTCGGAAGTGAGGGAAATACTGAACGGTGAATTGGAGTCTTTCTTCCGTAGAAGGGTGCATGAACATGTATCTTCAAGGCTAATTGGAGACAGGAACTGGCATTATGCCAATGCTTTTTTGCGCCCTATCGTATTGGAACCTGACTCGGAACAGACCATTTACATGCTAGTGTGCAGTGGGAATAAAGAACAGGTGAAGCAGGAACTGCAAGATTTCCATTCGACACCGGATAAACTGGTCGCACGGATCAGTTCTGCGGAAAAAGCGAAGCCTGAAGACCAGGTGTTGCCAGGCGGAGAGAAGTATCTTCTGGGGAATCGTTTGCTGCAAGCCTCACTCTTGTCGAATATCGTATATCCGGTTTATACGCAGAAGGAATACATCAGACATTTTACGCCGGGTAAGAATTGGAACAGTCTTTATACCTGGGACTCCGGCTTCATTGCGTTGGGACTGATTGATGTGGACCCGGTCAAGGCTTTCGAATGTATCAAGGCTTATACAACTCCGGTGGGGAGTGAATCGGCTTTCATCCATCACGGTACCCCATTACCCATTCAGATGTATGCTTATGCTGATTTGTGGAACAACAGCCTGTCACAGGAAGCGTTGAGATTCTTATATCCCAGGCTGAAACAATATTTTGATTTTATGGTCGGAGCTGATCCGTATTCACCTACCCGAATGGCAGGTTCCGGTCTGCTTCGTACCTGGGATTATTTCTATAATTCCGGTGGATGGGACGATTATCCGCCTCAACATGCATTACGCGGTAATAAATCGCAGTATCAATCGGTGACTCCTGTGGTAACCTCTGCTTATTATCTGCGGGCGGCGAAGATTCTGCGCCTGGCAGCGAAGGAACTGGGGCTGAAAAAGGATGTGAAAGCGTATGAACGGATCATCAAACTCTTGTCGTACGGCCTGCAAAATTACTCTTGGGATGAAGAAAGCGGATACTTCGGATATGTAGTCCATGATTCTCTGGGAAATGCGACAGATATTTTCCGGTATAAGGATCAATCTAATTTTAATAAGGGACTGGATGGGGTCACCCCTTTGGTAGCAGGTATTTGTTCTCCCGCTCAAGTGGACCGGTTGATGGAACATTTGTTTTCTCCTGACGAACTGTGGACTAAAGTCGGGCTCTCAACGGTCGATCAGTCTGCTCCTTATTATAAAGAAGATGGATATTGGAACGGTGCTGTCTGGTTTCCCCATCAGTGGATGATGTGGAAGGCTCTTTTAGATTTGGGTAAAGGGGAAGAGGCTTACCGGGTGGCACATACAGCTCTGGATAATTGGGAGAAGGAGTGTGAAGAAAGCTATTTCACATTCGAGCATTTCATCATTTCGTCGGGGAGAGGGGCAGGGTGGCACCAGTTCTCGGGGCTTTCATCTCCTATATTAAATTGGTTTGCAGCATACTATAGGCCGGGTAAAGTCTCCACCGGTTTTGAGGTATGGATTACAAAGAGTGATTTTAATGAGAATCATTCCAGATATAAGGCTGAACTTTCTTTTGATGATTCGACGAAACCTCATGAGCGTTGCATGATTGTCTGTATGGATGCAGGGCATCAATATGAAGTATTCTTTAACGGAAAGCCGGTTCAGTATAGGTCTGGCCATGCAGGAATGTTAGAAATAACTCTGCCGGCTACGAATAAAACAGGGGAACTTGTAGTTCGAACTCTTGATTAGATTATTTTCTGCGAGAGGCATATTTTCTTTCAGATTCGATATCTCTAGAACAAAGGCGTGTTCTATTAAGGATACGCCTTTGTTGTTATTCTGAAACTTTATAAAATTGACTAGTTTCGCAGCTTACAGCCTATGAATAAAATGATAGATACGTCCCTATAATTGAGATTATTGTGTCTATTGCTGTTTTAAACCTTTCTAACGCGTGATTTGGGACATTTTTTCTTTTTTTAGAGATAACTGTATTATTGATTGCCTATTTGAATATCTATTTTTGTCTTGCTTTAAAGCCAAGTAAGTCTTTACATTTTTTTTAAAATTTAATATTATGAAGCAGAAAATTTCAAAATGCTTTTTTGATGCAAGGGTTAGGATGTTACTCCTCCTCCTGATTTCTACAATTTATGCTCAAGCCCAATCGGGCAGAATCGTTACGGGTGTCGTTAAAGATGCCACAGGCGAAACAGTAATCGGTGTAAACGTTACTGTAAAGGGTAATGCTGCTTTGGGTACTATTACCGATTTAGATGGTAAGTATTCATTGAACGTTCCTGCGCAAAAATCTACTTTAGTATTTTCATTCATTGGTTACCAAACGGTAGAAAAAACGATTGATGCCAATGCAAGAACTCTGAACGTTACATTAGTGGAAGATTCTAAGTTGCTGGATGAAGTTGTTGTGGTGGGTTATGGTACGATGAAAAGAAAGGATGTAACAGGCGCCGTGGCACACGTTGGCGAGGAAGTGACAAAGAATAGAGCTGCAACAAATGCTCTTGACTTCCTGGTTGGTACGGTTCCCGGTGTGCACATCACTCCTTCTACTGATGCAGGTGGCGGCGCCTCCGGGCTTCTGATCCGTGGTAAACAATCGTTGAAGGCCAGTACTTCTCCTTTGATTGTTTTGGATGGTGTGGTATTCTATGGTAACATTGATGATATTAATCCGAATGACATTGAAAGTATGGATATCCTGAAGGATGCCAGCTCTACTGCTATTTACGGTTCCAAAGGATCGGCAGGTGTTATTCTTATCAATACCAAGAGAGGTTCTTCCGAGAAGCCCATTATCAACGTAAGTACAAAAATAGGTGTTTCACAAGCTACTTTTATGCCGGAGATGCCTACTGCTGAACAGTATATGCAGAGACGTGTTGATTACTTCAAAACAATTGATTACTTTAAGCCGGGCGAACAACAGCATGGTTTGGGATATTATGATAATCCCAATAGTCTGCCCGATGGCGTTTCTCGTGAACAATGGGCAAGCTATGACAGCTCTTTCTCCGGTGATTATATTGAAACCTGGATGCAACGACTGGAATTCAATCCTATTGAGGTTAACAACTATAAAGCCGGTAAATTCGTTGACTGGATGGACCTAGTTTATCAGAATGGTTTGAGACAGGATTACAATGCCTCTGTTTCCGGTAAGACGGCAAGAACCAACTATTATGTGTCGTTGGGTTATACTAATAATGATGGTATCGTAGTAGGTGATCAATTCCGTGCTTCAAGATCGCGTGTGAATTTGGATACTGAGATTACGAAATGGTTGAATATTGGTTTGAATGCGCAGTTCGTTCATAAAGGCTCGGATGATATTAAGGCAGATACGGGCGCGGCTAAAGCAGCCAGCCCCTTTGGAGACGTTTATGAGGCTGATGGAAGTATCAAGGTTAGACCTTGGGATGACAACCGTATTGCCAACCCATTACTGAACCGTTCAGTGGACGAAAAATACTACAGAACGCAGACGTTTAATTCAAGCGTTTATGGTAAGTTAACTCTTCCTTTTGGATTTACCTGGCAGACAACTTTCAATGTGCGTTACGGCTGGAGAAAGGATTACTATTTTGATTCTGATATCAAGCCGGGTGTAGTAGCAGGTGGTAAAGCAAAACGTGTGGACTATTCAGACTATGAATGGAGCATTGATAACATGTTGAAATGGAACCGTACATTTGCTAATATACATAATTTCGACTTCACTTTTGTATATACTGCTGAAAAATATCAGAACTGGCAAAGTACGGGAAACAATGAAGGTTTCCAGCCGAATGGCGCACTGAGTTATCATGGTATTCAGGCCGGTATAACTCCTACTGTCAGTGCAAATGACGAAATGCAGACTGGTAATGGTTTGTTGTGGCGCTTGAATTACTCTTTGATGGACCGTTATTTGCTGACAGGTTCTGTACGTCGTGACGGTTTCTCAGCTTTCGGACAGAATAATCCTTTCGGTGTATTTTCTACAGTTGCTGCCGGATGGCGTATATCAGAAGAGAAGTTCTTGAAGGATGTTGAATGGATTAACAACCTGAAGCTGCGTCTTTCCTGGGGACAAACCGGTAACCGTGACATCGGCCGTTATGCTGCTTTCTCAAGATTAACTATTACCAACGTTATTCAGGATGGGGTAAACTATAAAGGTGTATATCCTTCAAGTTTGGCTAACAGAGACTTGAAATGGGAAACTACTACCGGGTTCAACTTCGGTGTTGACTTTGGATTGTTCAAAAACAGACTGAGCGGTTCTGTAGAACTTTATAAGAATAAGACGAATGACTTGTTGATGGACCGTGCTATGCCTGAAATCTCAGGATATGGTAAGATCGCTTCTAACCTGGGAGAAATTGCTAACCAGGGGGCTGAGTTAACTTTGTCAAGTGTAAATATCAATACTTCTAATGTACGTTGGAATACCACCTTCACTTATTCTACTAATAAGAATGAAATCAAACACCTGTACGGTGATATGATTGATGTGCTGGATGCCGATGGTAATGTTATCGGTCAGCGTGAAGACGATGATGTACAGAACGGTTGGTATATCGGACATGCTATTGATGAAATCTATGATTATAAGTGGATTGGCGTATGGCAACTGGGTGAAGAATTGGAAGCTGCAAAATATGGTAAGCAACCGGGTGACCCGAGACTACTGGATGTTAATAACGATGGTAAGATCAATGATGACGATAAACTCTGGTTGGGTACAAAAACTCCGAAGCATCGTATGACGTTGAGCAGTGACCTGAATTTGTTCAAATGCATCAATTTCTCTTTTGTACTGCGTGGAGAATTCGGTTGGATGGATATTGATAACCTGCCGAGAAACGAAACTAACCGTTACTACAATACTTCAAACTCTGTTTGGACCGAGTATTGGACACCATGGAATCCGAATAGCAAATATGCCCGTTTGGGTGCAAACATCGATAGCCCGGGCGTGAACATTTACGAAAAGAGAAACTACGTAAGAATGCAGAATATGGCATTGTCTTATACATTCCCGAAGAAGTTGATCAACAAGTTTATGATTGATAATCTAAGATTCAGTATTAATGTGGATAACGCATTCGTTATTTCTAAATGGAGAACTTCTGATCCTTTGACTAAGGCCATTACTCCACGCATCTGGACATTTGGTGTAGACATTACCTTATAATCTGATAGAACGATAATTAAATAAAGATATTCAAATGAAAACAAAGAAATATATACTAAAAGGTCTGGCAACTTGCCTGATAGCTGCCAGTCTTTCTGCTTGTGTTGATCTTGAACCGAAGGCGATGTCGTTCCTGACACCGGAGAACACTTTTGTTGATAAAGCAGGTTTGGAAACCATGCTTCGCCTCTGCCGTAAACAGATGAATTTTGAATGGTTTGGAGACGCTTTCAACTCTGGAAACTGTGAAACCTATTCTGTATATGAATATGCTTGGTCTGACTTGGCTGTTATGGGAGGTCCTGAAACGAAGGAAATCCACAATATGGTGACTCAGCTGACCCCTACCACCAATATGTATCTGCACCTTCGTTACTGGGTTTTCGGCTGGAACGGTATCAAGTATGCCAATACGGTTATTACCCGTGCTCCTGAAGCTGACGGTATGGCTTCGGAAGAAGACAGAAACGCTTGTTTAGCAGAAGGATATTTCCATCGCGCTTATTGGTATTATCTGCTGACTAACCAATTTGGAGATGTACCTTGGATCGGAGAAGAAATTACCGGTGCAAAACTGGACTTTAATACCGTTTCCCGCAAAACTATCTTGGCGAATATCAAGAAAGATATGGAATATGCTGTACAATGGTTACCTAAAGAAGTAATCCGTGGTGCTGTGAGCAGAGCCGCAGGTGAACATTTACTGGCTAAGATATGTCTGGCTACCGGTGACTTCCAACAGGCGGTAGATGCAACAACTCGTTGTATCAATGATTACGGATTGCGTCTGATGACCGAGCGCTTCGGTATCAATATGGATGATAAGAGTAAGGACGTATACAACGACCTATTCCAGGAAGAGAATATCAGTATTGTTGAGAACAAAGAAGGCATTATGATCGGTCAGGAAATCTACGGTCTGGACGGATGTTCTTCTCCAAGTGGTTCAAAACGTAAGCGTAACTTCGTGCCGCAGTGGCATGCCGGAAGCAAAATGAAGACACCGGACGGAAAGAACGGAACGACTGATGCATCAGGCATTTATGATGGATACGAACAGTTGGAAGAACTGGGTAGAGGTCTTGCCAAGATACGTCCTACCAACTATGCACAATATGAGTTGTGGAAGGATTGTGGAGATGATATGCGTCATAATTCCAATAACTGGTATGATAAGTCACGTATCAAATACAATCTGCCGGCTTCAAAGGGTGGTAGTGCCGCTTACTTCGGTCAACCGGTTAATCCTGCTTACTGTACCGATACCATGCGCTGTTATTTCTCTTTCCCGATTGTGAAGGTTCTGATTGATAAAGATGATCCGAATGCAGGAGGTAAAGTACCTGTAGGTGGTTTCACAGACCAGTATATCTTCCGCCTTGCCGAAACTTACTTGAATAGAGCTGAGGCTTACTGGTGGTTAGGCAAGAACGATTTGGCTACTGAGGATGTGAATACAATCCGTCGCCGTGTGAATGCACCGGAACTCTCATCCGTTACACTGGAAGATATCCTGGATGAAAGAGCCAGAGAATTGTTCCTGGAAGACCATCGTAAGACTGAGTTGACTCGTATTGCCTTCCTGAAAGCAGAAAAGGGTATAGATGGATATTCACTCAATAACTTTTCAGAAAAGAACTGGTATTATGACCGCATGATGGAGAAGAATAATTTCTTTGCAACAGAATATTATTATTCAACCAATGCATTTATCATGAAGCCGTATCACGTGTTGTGGCCCATTCCGCGTAATGCCATAGAATCCAACACTCAAGGCCGTATCAATCAGAACTATGGTTACGACGGTTATGAAGATAATATCCCGGTAGAAGAACTTGAACAAAGATATAAATAAGATAATATATGAGAAGTAAATATATATTGTTTGCCTTGGCTCTGACAGGAGCCTTGGCATCCTGCTCGGACGACGATAATAAGGGAACAGCAAACTATAAGAATCCTTATTCAAACCCATTGACTGATTACAGCGCAGCTGACCCTACAGTCTGGAAAGAGAATGACCATTCATTCTATGTATATGCCACCAATACATCTGTAATCCGTAAGTCGGAAGACTTGATTCACTGGACGGACGGAGGCAAGATGTTTGCAACAAAACCTACGTTTGTTACGGAATCGGGTGCAGCAGTCTGGGCACCGGATATCGAAAAGGTGGGTGATAAATATATCTTGTATTTTGCCATGTCTGCCATGGGCAAGCCTGCAACTGCCGGTATCGGTATTGCTTCGGCTGACTCTCCCGAAGGTCCTTTCACATTGGATATATCGGTAGACGGAAAAGGAAAGTTGTTCACTTCAAGTGAAATTGATGTAAGAAACTCCATCGACCCTTGCTACTTTGAAGACAATGGACAGAAATGGTTGGTTTGGGGTAGTTTCAACGGTTTGTATGCTGTGAAGCTGAATGAAGACGGTACGAGAGTATACCCTGACATTGCAACAGCCAAGAAAGAAAGAGTGCAGGTTGCGGGTACTGCTTTTGAAGCACCTTACATTCATAAACGTGGCGATTATTACTACATGTTTGCATCTGTCGGTTCATGCTGTAACTCTATGTTGAGTACTTATACTACGGTTGTTGGCCGTTCCACTTCTTTCTTAGGCCCGTATGTGAATAAGAACGGAGAATCAATGCTGGACAATAAATATGAAGTGCTGATCAGAGCCAATGATCGTTTTGTAGGACCGGGGCATAACTCGGAAATCGTAACAGACAGTGAGGGTAATGAATGGATGCTATATCATAGTTATGACAGACACACCCCGAGCAAAGGACGCTATTTGATGATTGACCGGATTGTTTGGGAGAATGATTGGCCGGTGATTGCCGGTAATAGTCCATCTACCGAGGCAGAAGCTCCGGTTTGTAAATAAGTAATAGTGAATATATGCAGAAAATATTGTTAATCGGAGCCTTTGTCGCCATAAGCTGTTTGCTTATGGCGCAAGGGCCCGTCAAAAACTATCAGAATCCGGTTGTAAATTATAGCCTGCCCGATCCCTCTGTTATCAAAGGGGAAGATGGTTATTATTACCTGTATGCCACCGAAGATATCCGAAACTTGCCTATCCATCGTTCAAAAGACTTGGTGGAGTGGGAGTATGTGGGTACTGCTTTTACCAAAGGCACTCGTCCGGATTTTGAACCTAAAGGAGGACTCTGGGCTCCTGATATCAATAAAATAGGTGATAAATACGTGCTTTATTATTCCATGTCTGTCTGGGGTGGCGAATGGACCTGTGGTATCGGATGTGCCACTGCCGATAAGCCCGAAGGTCCTTTTACAGATCATGGAAAGATGTTCCGCAGCAATGAAATCAATGTACAGAATTCCATTGATCCTTTCTATATAGAGGATGGAGGAAAGAAATATCTCTTTTGGGGTAGTTTCCGGGGAATTTACGGCATTGAACTGTCGGATGACGGACTTTCTGTTAGGAAAGGTGCCAAGCTCCGCCGGGTGGCAGGAACAGCCTATGAAGGAACATATATTCATAAAAAAGATGGTTATTATTATTTCTTTGCATCTATAGGAACTTGCTGTGAAGGATTGAAAAGTACTTATACTACGGTTGTAGGTCGTTCGAAGAAACTTTTTGGACCTTATGTGGATAAAAATGGTAAGAAGATGCTGGATAACCACCATGAAATACTGATTCACAAGAATGAGGCTTTTGTAGGTACCGGACATAACTCAGAGATTGTAACGGATAAGACGGGTAATGACTGGGTGTTTTATCATGCAGTCAGTACCAAGAATCCCGGAGGCCGTGTGTTGATGCTAGATAAGGTTGATTGGAAAGACGGGTGGCCATCCGTGTCTGGCAATTCTCCGTCATCAGAATCCGAAAGACCTGTATTGTAAAATAGTAAAATGAAGATTGAATATGAGGTTAAAAAGATTGTTTTTAGGGATAATGCTTTCTGCGGGCATTGCAAATATTGGAGCGGCAAACTATACTCCTGAGAATGTTTCTGTATCTTTAAAAGTTCCGGGAAATGATGCCAAACACTATTCATTAACTCTCCGGAAAGTGCAGGATGGTGTGTACGATTGTCAGCCTTCCGAAAGTCTGCCGCTGGTCATTACCCGTCAGGTTACGGAGAAAGATGGAAAACAACGCATCAATGTTGTCATCAAAGCCTTGGAGAATGTGTATTTCAATTATGGAGAGCAGATAAAAACCGGTTATAAGCATGGTGACTGTCAGTTTTATATGCCTGGTTTCTGGTATCGTCGTAACCTGCGTTCGCCCAAAGAGGCGCCTTCATTCTATACTTCGGATAGTTGGTTGGTGCGCGAGGACCGTTTGAGCACTCCGCTTACAGCAGCTTTCAACTCTGCAAATGGTAAGTCAATGTCGGTTATCCGCATTGATAAGTTTGACAAGGAGGCGCTGGCCACTCACAAAGAAGGAGAGGTCATTGTGTCCGGAGAAACATCCATAGGCTATACCGGATTTGAAAATGTGGGAGGCATGACTGTGCTTTCTTACGGTTTTCCGTATCGGGAAGCTCCGAAAACTTATATTCGTAAATTGACTTTAGCTCCTTCTGTTGAGGCTTTTCAGTTGCTTCGCAAAGGAGACAGCATTACTCTGACCTGGGAGTTGGCGGAAATAGATGCCGCTGATTTTTCTGAGTGCGTGCAGCGTACTTGGGAGTATTGTTACGACACGAACCGTCCGCAGCCTGTCGATACACCTTATACGGTGGACAGAATGAAAGAAGTACTCAGTAATTTCTTTGTGGAAAGTTATGTGGGCAATACGCCTACTCATTACTATTCCGGTGTGGAACTGAAAACGGCTACTTGCGATCATGTGGATGTTGCTGAAATCGGATTTGTGGGACGTACGTTGCTCAATGCTTTCAATGCACTGGAATATGGTGCGTTACAGAACCGCCAGGAATTGATGAATAGTGCCAACAGTGTTTTTGATACGTATCTTCAGAATGGTTTCTCTCCGGCAGGCTTTTTCAATGAGGTGGTACATTATAATCGTGGCTTTAAAGAATCCAAGCACAGTATCCGCCGCCAATCAGAGGGTGTGTATGCCGTGCTGAATTATCTGACTTACGAAAAGCAGCAGAAGCGCAAACATCCTGAGTGGGAGAAGCGTATCAAAGGAATTTTGGATAGCTTCCTGCGTTTGCAGAATGAGGATGGTAGCTTCCCGCGTAAGTTTAAGGATGACTTCTCTATTGTAGATGGAACGGGTGGAAGCACCCCTTCAGCTACCTTGCCTTTGGTGATGGCTTACAAGTATTTCAAGGATAAACGTTATCTGGAGAGTGCGAAACGTACGGTGGGCTATCTGGAGAAAGAACTTATATCTAAGGCGGATTTCTTCTCTTCAACCCTGGATGCAAACTGTGAGGATAAAGAAGCTTCTCTGTATGCCGCTACTGCTACGTATTATCTGGCGCTGGTTACTAAAGGGGCGGAGCGTACGCATTATGCAGAACTGTCGAAGAAAGCAGCTTATTTTGCTTTATCCTGGTATTATACTTGGGACGTTCCTTTTGCCGAAGGACAGATGCTGGGTGATATCGGCCTGAAAACTCGTGGCTGGGGAAATGTATCGGTGGAGAATAACCACATAGATGTGTTTGTTTTTGAATTTGCCGATGTATTGAATTGGCTTTCGAAAGAATACGATGAACCTCGTTTCTCTGACTTTGCCCAAGTGATTTCTACCTCTATGCGTCAATTGTTACCGTACGAAGGACACATGTGTGGTGTGGCTAAAGTGGGCTTTTATCCCGAAGTTGTTCAGCACACCAACTGGGATTATGGTCGCAATGGAAAGGGATATTATAATAATATCTTTGCTCCGGGTTGGACAGTTGCTTCCCTGTGGGAACTCTTTTCTCCGGGACGTGCGGAGAAGTTCTTATTGAAATAAAAAGATGGATATAAAATACAACGTGCATGAGTCATAATCTCATGCACGTTGCATCTATATATCCTGCATATCCGATCTATATATCCTATACGTCCGATCTATATGTCCTGCGTGTCCCATCTATATATCCTGCGCATCCCATCTATAGATGCTCTAAACAGCTACTTTCTTTTGTTTCTTCATCGCATAGCCAGCGCTTTATTCTCTGCTGCCTCCATAATCTCCCGTTCTCCCGGTCCTTTATCATTAATACCGCAAAGATGCAGAATACCGTGGATAATAACCCGGTGTAACTCCGTTTCATAGTCACTGCCGAACTGCTCTGCATTTGTACGTACCGTGTCGAGGCTGATAAATAAATCTCCACTGAGGCGATTGCCCTCGCAATAATCAAAAGTGATGATATCCGTGTAGTAATCATGTTGCAGATACTGGCGGTTTACCTCAAGTATTTTCTCGTCAGAACAGAAAATATAGGCGATTTCACCGACTCTTTTCTTGTAAGTGGCAGCAACGGCTTTAATCCATTCTGTGGTTTGGCTTTTTTTGATGGCGGGCATTTCTACACCGTCTGTTTGATAGGAAATCATATCAATTAATAATTAAAAGTTAAAAGAAAAACAGATAGCTGATGATGATGGCGGCGATGATACCTGCAAAGTCCGCTATCAGTCCGCAGGTGACGGCATTACGCGTTTTAGTAATACCCACGCTTCCGAAGTAAACAGCCAGGATATAGAAAGTGGTGTCCGAAGCACCACGGGCTACGCAACTCATTCGTCCTACAAAAGAATCTGCACCATATTCCTTCATGGTATCAATCATCAATCCGTTGGCACCGCTGCCACTCAACGATTTCATCAATGCGGTTGGTAGGGCGCCTACAAAACTGGTATCTGCGCCAAACAATCCTACTATGTAACCGATGCCGCTTACTAACATATCCATCGCACCGGAAGTGCGGAATACGGCAATACCCACCAGAAACGCTACCTGA
>NZ_EQ973490.1:810013-812836 GCF_000158035.1 Bacteroides cellulosilyticus DSM 14838 | reverse complement strand
GGAATGATGCGCACGGCCGTGGTAAAGCCTTCTTTGGCACCTTCTACGAAGGCATCATATACATTGATTTTCTTCCATAATCCCCAGATAATGAACAAAAGAATGATACTGAACAGGATAACGTTGGCAATCAATGTGGAATATGTACCGATTTCTTCACGACCGAGTTGCATAAACAAGTAAATAAGTCCAGCAAAGAAAAGGCTGATGCAACCGATGAGGATAAGGATGGGCTTATTGATCAGATTGATGCGTTGAGCAATGCTGACAGCAATCACTCCTACAAGGGTGGAAACGGCTGATGTGATCAGTATGGGAATGAATATATCGGTAGGCTGTGCAGCGCCCATCTGAGCGCGATACATCATGATGCTGATAGGAATCAGGATCAGCCCGGAAGTATTGAGCACCAGAAACATGACCATCGGATTGGTTGCCGTATCCTTCTGAGGGTTCAATTCTTGCAGCTCCTTCATAGCTTTCAATCCCATTGGTGTAGCGGCATTGTCCAGTCCCAACATATTGGCGGAGAGGTTCATAAAGATAGAACCCATGGCAGGGTGGCCTTTGGGGATTTCGGGGAAAAGACGGCAGAACACCGGACTCAGCCAGCGGGATAATGCGTTAATCATGCCGCTTTGCTCGCCGATCTTCATAATGCCCAGCCATAGAGAAAGGATACCCGTCAGGCCCAGCGATATTTCGAAGGCTGTTTTCGAGGAAGTGAATGTTGAATTGACAAGCTCCGTAAAGATTTCTGTGTTGCCCATAAACAGGAGCTTGATGAGTGCCACAATGAAAGCAATTACGAAGAATGCTACCCAAATGTAATTTAAAACCATAAAATAACGCGTTGATTTTCGTGCAAAAGTAGGAATATCTTTCTATTTAGCGTGATAAATGGAAAGATTATTGCATTTATTAGGGCAATAACACTATTTCGAATATGAAATTCTGGCTATCTTTGCTTTCTGATATTGCGACGGAATTAGAGGGAGAAGGAGTTAAAGAGGTTATTAACTCCGGACTCTCATAAAATAATTAACTGATATGAAAAACAAATGTATGTTAGTTGCAGCTTTGCTGTTGTTATCCGGTACAATCTCGGCCAAGGTTGTGTTGCCGCCGATGTTTTCGGATAACATGGTGTTGCAGCAACAGGCGGATGCCCCTATATGGGGTGAGGCAAAATCGATGAAAGCGGTAAAAGTAACCACTTCCTGGGATGGGAAGACGTATGAAACACTGGCTGATAAGGAAGGGCGATGGAAGCTTTCCGTTCGTACTCCTGAAGCGGGTGGCCCGTATGAGCTTACACTGACCGATGGTCAGAAACTGGTGTTGAAGAACGTAATGATTGGGGAGGTATGGATCTGTTCCGGACAATCCAATATGGAAATGCCGCTGAAAGGTTGGGGCAAGGTTCTGGATTATGAGAAAGAAATAGCCGCAGCCAATCATCCCAATATTCGTTTATTGCATGTGGAACATGTTACCAGTACGCAGCCGGAGACGGATATCAAAATCCGTGATAATGGCTGGCAGGTATGCTCACCCCTGACCGTTTCTGAATTCTCGGCTACCGCCTATTTCTTTGGTCGCGAAATCTCTGAAAAACAGAATGTACCCGTCGGGTTGATTCATACTTCCTGGGGAGGGACCAATGTAGAATCCTGGATAAGCGGGAAGGTGTTGCAAGAAATGCCGGACTTCAGTAAAGTAGTGGAAGATATTCGTGCAATGCCTGATAAAGCTGCGATGAAAGCGGACTATTTGAAAGCTTTGGAAGCTTGGAACAATCGTGTTGATGAAGGTTTTGCTGCCGGGAAACCGGTACGGGCTGAGGTTTCTTTGGATGATAAGGCTTGGGGTAAGCTGAACTTCCCCGGAATGGTGGACCAGCAAGGGCTTGGTGATTTTGACGGACTGATCTGGCTTCGCCGCACTGTTGATATTCCTGCATCCTGGGGAGGTAAGAAAGTGCAGTTAGTTTTAGGGGCTATTGATGATAATGATATAACGTATTGGAATGGTCGGGAAGTGGGCCGTACCGATGGTTATTCTGTTCAACGCAATTATACCGTTCCGGGTAAGCTGGTGAAAGCAGGACCGCTTACATTGGCTATCCGTGTGACAGATACAGGTGGTGGTTGTGGTATGCCGGATGAACTTTATCTCCGTTCAGACAATGGAGAACAAATTAGTCTGGCCGGTGAATGGAAATATCAGATAGCGGCCGATGCCCGGAAAGAGGGTATGTTTCCGAAGGATATGTCCGAGGACCCCAATTTGCCGACATCTTTATACAATGCTATGATCCATCCATTGGTGCCTTACAGTATCCGTGGTGCTATCTGGTACCAGGGGGAAAACAATGCTTCCCGTGCCTATCAGTATCGTGAGCTTTTCCCGCTGGTTATCGAGAATTGGCGTAAGGACTGGGGACAGGATTTTCCTTTCTATTTTGTGCAGTTAGCCAACTTCATGCAAGTGTCTCCCAACCCCGTTGATTCTGACTGGGCGGAACTCCGCGAAGCACAAGCGCGCACATTGTCGGTAGCGAATACCGGAATGGCTGTAATCATCGATAAGGGCGATGCCAATGACATCCACCCGAAAGATAAACAGGCCGTTGGACATCGCTTGGCGTTGGTAGCCCGTGCTAATACGTATGGAGAACAAATACCTTATTCCGGTCCCGTTTATCGTTCCTATCAGGTGGACGGAGATAAGATTATCCTTTCTTTTGATCATACAGATGGTGGCTTAAAGAGTAGTGATGGGAAAGCATTGCAAGGCTTTGCCATTGCCGGTCGTGATCAT
>NZ_EQ973490.1:791241-809910 GCF_000158035.1 Bacteroides cellulosilyticus DSM 14838 | reverse complement strand
ATTCGGTGATGGATGTCTCGGCAGAGTATGGCTTGACGGACAGTGTTGTAATTCAGGTTAATAGTACGGCGGAATATGCGGAACTTTGTACTTTCAAAACCGGTGAAGACTGGAAGACTATCGTGAGAAGTAAAATCCGTAAGGGGAATTGTGTCTTCCGTAATCTTGGAGCTTCTATCGTTTACTTACCTGTTGTGGTGAAAAAGGATAAGACCGAAGTGCTGGATGCTCCTTTCATATTACGAAAAGGAGGAGCTGTGAAGAAACTTATTCCCTCGAAACAAAAGCGGACGATGCGGCTGAACCGCAAATACATACTGTTGACAAATTGGACAAACCGATGGTATGAATTGATTGGCGGGCGTTTTGAAGCGAGTAATGATAGTGATTTCCGTAATGCTGATCTGCTGCATACAATTTGCGATTTTCCGGTTTATTGTAATGAAGTAAAATTGCAAACCACGAAATCTTACCGCTATGTTCGCTACGTTTCTTCTAAAGTTTCTAAGAGCGCATTGGCGGAGCTTGCTTTCTTTTGTAATGAGAAAGAGATAAAAGGGAGAGCTATGGGGGAAGGCTTGAGTCCTCCTTCGCAAAAACGTGCTTTTGATCATGACTTAATGTCGATAGCTGATCCTCAACAAAAGGATTATTGGGTCGGTCTTGACTTGGAGCAACCATGTCGTTTGGATAAATTGGTATACTATCCGCGCAATGATGATAACTTTATTGTAATCGGTGAGGTGTACGAACTATTCTACTGTGATAAGGGCGACTGGCATTCATTGGGAATAATGACGGCTGAAAGTGGAGAGCTGGTTTATGAGAATGTTCCCGGCAATGCCTTGTATTTACTCAAAAACAGGACGAAAGGTAAAGAGGAACGCATCTTCACTTACGAAAATGACAGACAGGTATGGTGGTAGATGTAAAGAAGTTGATTGGCAAATGCTGTAACAGAATCGTAAATATTGCTTTTGGCGTCTGTATTGCCATTATCGTATTTTTAGCGTTACAGTTGTTTTTTGTAACCTCTTTTAAAATACCTTCTGATTCAATGGAGCCGACTCTTCTGGGTGGAGATTATATTCTGGTAGAAAAATGTTCAAAAGGGGCGAGGCTATTTAATGTGATTGCATCGTTGGAAGGGAAGAAAGTTGATATTTATCGTATGCCGGGTTGGAGAAAATTTAAGAGGAATGATGTGTTGGTATTTAATTATCCTTATTCCAAACGGCGGGATAGCATAGCTTTGGATGCGATGGTATATTATGTGAAGCGTTGTGTGGCACTGCCAGGAGATACATTGGAAATCAGGGATGCTCATTACCTCGTACGTAACTGTACGCAACCGCTGGGAAATGTAGAAGGGCAGGATTTCTTGCAAAGCGTGTTCGAATCGGGGAAAGTAAAGGAGTGGAGAATTGCTGTGAGAAGTTATCCTAAAAGTAAATTGCTTGATTGGAATATAGGAGAATTCGGCCCTTTCTATATCCCTGCCAAAGGAAGTATGATAAAAATGACGCCTTTGACTAAAGTGCTTTACAGAAATGTGATAGAGTGGGAACAGGACAAAAAGTTGATGGTACGTGAAGATACGGTTTTATTGGGCGACAGTATCATATATCAGTATCAGTTCCGTGAGAACTATTATTTTGTTTCGGGTGATAAAATAGAAAATTCACTGGATTCCCGTTACTGGGGATTGTTGCCGGAGCCTTTTATTGTGGGCAGGGCTTGGCGTATCTGGAAGTCGATAGACAGAAGTACGGATGCAGTGAGATGGGACAGAGCTTTTAAGAAAATAAAATGAGGTGTATACGAACAATATTGGCAGTCGGTTTGAAAGGGATGGCTTGTCTTATTTTGCTATCTCTAGTGTGTGTGGAGAATCCGGAACTTCCTTCCGGAGAGGTTATTGGGCAATGGCTTGCTTTTGATAAAAGGGTATTGGTGGCGGCAGGTTGCATACTGCTTGCTGTATGGGTGGATAAGAAAGGTGGGGAGTTTCCTGATATTGTGTCGTGGGCGTTAATCTTTTGGGGGAGTATGGAAGCTGTCCGGGGAATATGTCAACTCTATGGTTTTTCAGATTCCGGACATTCATTATATGCCATGACAGGATCTTTCTTTAACCCTGGTCCTTATTCGGGATATTTGGCGATGGTGCTTCCCGTTTGCTTACACCAATATTTAATTGGCGATGGGAAGATGGATCGTGTATTTGCAGGTGGGGCGGGTTTGCTTATACTTTGTGTCCTGCCGGCTGGAATGAGTCGCTCGGCTTGGTTGGCGGGAGGCGTTTCCTGCTTGTGGGTATATGCTTGTTATGCAGATTGGGGAATTAAACTGAAAAAAGCATGGCAGCAATACAGAAGGTTGGTTGTTGTATCGGCATTTGGGGGAGCGTGTGTGGGGGTACTGGCTGGTTGGCTAATGTTTGCACTGAAACCTGATTCTGCCCGTGGACGACTGTTTATGTGGAGAATTGCATGTCGGGCTGTGGCGGAGCAACCTTTGCTGGGGTATGGCATGGGAGGTTTTGCGGCTGCTTATGGCGATGCGCAAGAAGCTTATTTCGCGACAGGGGATTATGAATTATGGGAAGAACGTGTAGCAGGTAGCCCTGAATATGCCTTTAATGAGTATTTACAGACTGCGGTAGAGCTGGGGGGACCTTTGACGCTTTGCCTGTTGGCAGTTGTATTGTTCTGCCTGTATATAGGAATCAGGAACAAGCGTTTCGGTATCTGTGGCGCTGTATTCTCCTTAATGATCTTTTCATTTTCTTCCTATCCGCTGCAATTGCCAGTGTTTGTAGTGACGGCAGTATGTTTACTTTTAGCTTGCATTCTGAGAAATTACCGTTGGGAGTGGATGGGATTGGTGATATTGGCAGGGGGAATTGGAGCAACTCGTCTAAAGAATGATTTATGTATGGAGCAAGCATGCAGGAATTGGATGAATGCACGGATATTTTATAACGCTGCTGCGTATGGTTCGGTAGAAAAAGAATATCGATTACTTTATCCTTTACTCAAGAAACGCGCTGCATTTTTGTTTGAGTATGGTCATATCTTGCATAAACAACAGAAACCGGAAGAGTCTATCCGTATTCTGATGGAGGCTATGAAATATAGTAGTGATCCGATGATACTGAATATTATAGGCAAAAATCACCAACAAACGGGAGATTATCTGGCGGCGGAAAGATGGTTGATACGATCAACTTATCGTCTGCCGGGACGGATTTACCCCTATTATCTGCTGGCAAAGTTGTATGCTGAACCGGATTTTAGACAGCCGGATAAATTGGAAGAGATGAAACAGATTGTTCTTGCAAAAGCCCCGAAGATTTATTCAACAGCTATAGAAGAAATGCGTAGAGAGGTGAAGAAAATAAAGTAAAATGGCAATAATTATGAATAGCATGAACAAGCAAGTTCAGGAAAATACAATTCAGTCTCAGAACGAATGGAATGCATGTTTATTGTTTAGAAACAAACAGCTGACGAAAGAAGTAAAGGAACTTCGTTCTGTATCGGCGGCTATGGATTGTTCTGCTTCGCAACTACAGGCAATGTCTCAGTTGTTGAGGCTGCACACAACTCCGGCTTATGGTATTATAAGGAGTGAACGGGAATGGCAGAATCTCTTTGCCTTGCTTGATATGCTTTACGGGAGTGGCTTCTTGGCAGACTTGGGAGAGCGTCAGCTTACCGCTCAGGAATTAAAACTGTGCTATTTAGTGCGTGCCCACCTGAATAATAAAGCGATTGCACTACTTTTCAATGTTACTACTTCATCGGTAGTAAAAGCCAAGCAACGACTGAAACGGAAGTTGGCTTTGTTACCGTCAGATAGCTTCGATAACTATATACAGCACTATTGATAGCACTATACTGAATAAAAATGATGCTTTCTTTTCCGTAATTAGAAAAAAGTCTCTATCTTGCCGCCGCAATAAAAAGCAAATATGAACTATGGAAAGACAAAAGATTCATCGGGAATACCTCTTGAATGCAACTTCTAAAAGCATTCTTTGGTCCGCGATAAGTACCCCCACCGGTTTGGAGGGCTGGTTTGCAGACAGGGTACAGTCGGACGATAAGATTGTCACCTTCTTCTGGGGAAAGACGGAACATCGTGACGCAGAGATTATCGCTGTGCGGGCTTTCTCTTTTATTCGCTTCCGTTGGCTGGATGATGAATATGAGCGGGAATATTTTGAATTAAAGATGACAAACAATGAACTGACAAACGACTTCGTGCTAGAAGTTACAGATTTCGCTGTGGTGGATGAAGTGAAAGATTTGTGCGAGTTATGGGACTCTCAGGTAGATACTCTGCGGAGAACGTGCGGTTTTTAGTTAACTTTGATATAAAAATTTTCCACACTCCCTTTTTTATGCTAATTTTGTGTCTTCATTGCATGAAACGAGTAAAATGCTGCGCATAAAAAAGTTAGATATATTTATATTGAAGAGCTTCTGCACGCTCTTTATGGGCACTTTTTTCATTTGCCTTTTCATTTTCATGATGCAGTTCCTCTGGAAGTACGTTGATGAAATGGTGGGAAAAGGATTAGAAATGAGTGTCCTTGCACAATTTTTCTTTTATTCCGCCCTTACATTGGTGCCGGCTTCATTACCGTTGGCTATTCTGTTGGCGGCACTTATTACTTTTGGTAATTTTGGTGAACGTTTTGAGCTGCTGGCCATGAAGGCGGCAGGTATCTCACTACTTAAGATTATGCGCCCGTTGATTGTGTTTATCATTCTCATCTGTGGCGTTTCTTTTTATTTCCAAAATGTAATAGGACCGAAGGCACAGACTAAGCTCTGGACATTGCTAATTTCCATGAAGCAGAAATCTCCGGAATTGGATATACCGGAAGGAGTTTTCTATGACGAGATTGATGGCTATAACCTTTATGTAAAACATAAGAACCGTAAAACGGGTATGCTTTACGATGTGCTGATTTATAATTTTGAAAAAGGGTTTGAGAATGCGCAGATTATCAAGTCAGATTCCGGAAGACTGGAAATGACGGCTGATAAACAGCATTTGTATTTGCATCTTTATAGTGGTGAGCAGTTTGAAAATCTGAAATCACAGAATATGAATCAGAAGAATGTGCCTTATCGTCGGGAAGCATTTCGGGAGAAGCATGCTATTATTGAGTTCAATTCCGATTTTAATATGGTGGATGCCGGCATCATGAGCAATCAGTCTAACAGCAAGGATATGGCGATGCTGCAAGCGGGCATTGACTCCATGAGGGTGCAGAATGACAGTGTAGGACGTGTCTATTTCAAGGAAGCGATGAATGGCACTTACAAGATTTCTGCTGACTTGAAGAAAGCTGATACGCTGAAGATAGAGCAGGCACATTTGGGAGAATACAATGTGGACAGTCTTTTCAATGTGGCTACCTTGTCACAGAAGCAGAAGATCATTTCTACTGCCGTGAACCGTGCAGAGAGTGCAGGGAGCGATTGGAGTGTCAAGAGTTATAGTATGTCACAGACAGATACCAGCCTTCGTCGTCACATGACGTCCTGGCATGAGAAATTAACACTTTCGGTGGCATGCCTTATTTTCTTTTTTATCGGTGCTCCGTTGGGTGGAATTATCCGTAAAGGCGGTTTAGGTATGCCGGTTGTGGTATCCGTTCTTATTTTTATTATTTACTACATTATTAATAATACGGGCTATAAAATGGCACGTGATGGACAGTGGGTTGTCTGGATGGGTATGTGGACCAGTACAGCTATCTTGGCTCCATTGGGTGCATTCCTTACTTATAAGTCCAATAATGACTCCGTGGTATTGAATGCCGATGCCTATGTGAGTTGGTTTAAGAAGATCGTCGGTATACGCAGTGTGCGCCATCTATTCCGTAAAGAGGTGATTATACACGATCCTGATTATACTCATTTGCCTGCTGATTTGCAGGCACTGTCTGCTGATTGTCGTGCGTATGCTGAAAGGAAAGCGTTGAAGCGTGCTCCCAACTATTTCAAGTTGTGGATGGCAGACTCAATCGATGAAGAAATAGAAGATATAAATGAGCGTCTTGAGAAATTAGTAGAAGAGATGTCCAATACTAAATCTGTTCATTTGTTGAATGCATTGAATAATTATCCTATTATCCCGGTTCACGCTCACCTGCGTCCTTTCCGTAATTATTGGTTGAATATGGCCTGTGGATTGTTGGTGCCGATAGGATTGTTCTTCTACTTTCGCATCTGGGCATTCCGTATCCGGTTGAATAAGGATATGGAGCGGATTATCAAGACTAATGAAGACATTCAAAAGATAATAGAAACTAATCTGAAATAACCTAAATAAATAAAGGAGAATACAGAATGGAAAAAGTGAAATTAAATACAATAGAAGAGGCGATTGAAGACTTCAAGGCCGGTAACTTTGTGATTGTGGTGGATGATGAAGACCGTGAAAACGAGGGCGACTTGATTATCGCTGCGGAGAAAATAACTCCTGAGAAGGTAAACTTTATGCTGAAGCATGCACGTGGTGTGCTTTGTGCGCCGGTTACTGTGTCACGCTGTAAAGAATTAGATTTGCCTCATCAGGTCAGTGACAATACTTCCGTATTGGGCACCCCTTTTACGGTGACTATCGATAAACTGGAAGGTTGCACTACCGGCGTTTCTGCTGCCGACCGTGCCGCTACCATTCAGGCGCTTGCTGATCCGGCTTCTACTCCGGCAACCTTCGGACGTCCGGGACACATCAACCCCTTGTATGCTCAGGAAAAAGGTGTATTACGTCGTGCCGGGCATACAGAAGCTACGATTGATATGGCCCGTATGGCAGGTCTTTATCCTGCGGGTGCACTTATGGAAATCATGAATGAAGATGGATCAATGGCTCGTCTGCCTGAATTGCGTAAGATGGCTGACGAATTTAACCTGAAGTTGATTTCTATTCGTGACATGATTGCCTATCGTCTGAAACAAGAATCCATTGTGGAAGAAGGGGTAGAAGTAGATATGCCTACCGAACACGGACATTTCCGATTGATCCCTTTCCGTCAGAAATCTAACGGTCTGGAGCACGTGGCTCTGTTCAGAGGTACGTGGGAGCAAGATGAACCGATTCTGGTACGTGTGCATTCCTCTTGTGCCACAGGAGATATATTTGGCTCCAAGCGTTGCGACTGCGGCGAACAACTGCATAAGGCTATGGAAATGATTAATAAAGCCGGTAAAGGAGTAGTTGTTTATCTGAACCAGGAAGGGCGTGGTATTGGTTTGATGGAGAAGATGAAAGCGTATAAGTTGCAGGAAGACGGACTGGATACGGTGGATGCCAACATCTGTCTGGGACACCTAGCTGATGAGCGTGATTATGGTGTAGGTGCTCAGATTCTGCGTGAATTGGGCGTACACAAAATGAGATTGATGACAAATAATCCTGTGAAGCGTGTGGGGCTGGAGGCTTATGGATTGGAGATTACAGAGATTGTTCCTATTGAAACAACCCCGAATCAGTACAATGAACGTTACCTGCGTACAAAGAAGGAACGCATGGGACATACATTACATTTTAATAAGTAATTTGCTGTTTTGTTTTCTAATATCAAAGAAAATAGCTTAATTTGCAGCCAAATTTATGCAACAACCATAAAATAGATAGAAAAATGAATCAATTATCAGATCGTTTGAACAGTTTGTCGCCCTCGGCGACGCTGGCTATGTCGCAAAAGAGCGCCGAGTTGAAGGCACAAGGCGTTGACGTAATTAACCTGAGTGTGGGAGAGCCTGACTTTAATACTCCTGACCACATCAAAGAGGCTGCGAAAAAAGCGATAGACGACAACTTCTCTCGCTATTCTCCTGTTCCGGGATATCCGGCTTTGCGTAATGCAATCGTGGAGAAACTGAAAAAGGAAAACGGTCTGGAATATACAGCCGCACAAATTTCATGTGCCAATGGTGCTAAACAATCAGTTTGTAATGCAGTATTGGTGTTAGTGAACCCAGGTGATGAAGTGATTGTGCCTGCTCCTTACTGGGTAAGTTATCCGGAAATGGTGAAGTTGGCTGAGGGTACTCCGGTGATTGTTACCGCAGGTATCGAACAGGATTTCAAGATTACTCCTGCACAGTTGGAAGCAGCTATCACTCCGAAGACTAAAGCATTGATTCTTTGCTCACCTTCTAATCCGACTGGTTCAGTTTACTCTCAGGAGGAATTGAAAGGTTTGGCTGACGTGTTGGCAAAACACCCGCAAGTTATTGTTATTGCTGACGAAATTTACGAGCATATCAATTATATTGGTAAGCACCAGAGCATTGCTCAGTTCCCCGAAATGAAAGATCGTACGGTAATCGTAAATGGTGTATCTAAAGCATATGCCATGACTGGGTGGCGTATTGGCTTCATTGCCGGGCCGGAATGGCTTGTAAAAGCTTGTAATAAGCTGCAAGGTCAATATACTTCAGGCCCTTGTTCTGTATCTCAAAAGGCTGCTGAAGCTGCTTACACTGGAACACAGGCTCCTGTTGAAGAAATGCGTAAGGCTTTCGAACGTCGTCGCGATTTAATTGTGAAGTTGGCAAAAGAAGTTCCGGGATTTGAAGTAAACGTGCCGCAGGGTGCTTTCTACCTGTTCCCGAAATGTGATTCTTTCTTTGGAAAATCTGCCGGTGACCGTAAGATTGAAGATTCGGATGATTTGGCAATGTACTTGTTGGAAGTAGCTCATGTAGCTTGTGTGGGTGGTGCTTCATTCGGTGCGCCTGAATGTATCCGTATGAGTTATGCGACCAGCGATGAGAATATTGTGGAGGCTATCCGTCGTATTAAGGAAGCATTGGCTGAACTGAAATAAATGATAGTATATAAAAATGAGAAAGCCCGGTTTCATAATTGAAACCGGGCTTTTCTTTTTTTGAGTGTTGTTATTATTCTGCCGGGTGAATTGCTTCAGACGGACAAACATCAGCACAAGTACCACAATCTGTGCAAGTTTCAGGGTCGATAGCGTAGATATCACCTTCTGAGATAGCTCCTACCGGACATTCGTCAATACAAGTACCACAAGCAACACAACTGTCATTAATTACGTAAGCCATTTTCTTTAGATTTTAAATTATTAGTACTAATTAGTTCGGCAAAAATAATGGTTTTCTTGATTAGTTGTTATCAAACCTGTTTAAATTCCCTTAATTTGTACCTTGTCTAAATAATAGTGGGGAGAAAACTGAAGGAAAATGCAATAAAATGTCACTTTCAGCGTTTTAAGGATGTGAAGCGCATTTGTCTGATAATCCTTACTTTACTCCTTGCTTTTGGTGCTTCGGCACAGAAGCGGAAGGTGCAGAACCGTCCGTATATCGATCAACGGAGGTGGCACTATGGTTTTTTGGCAGGTATCCATGTGCAGGACTATAAATTGGTGAATACCGGATATGTGACGGAAGATGGTCAGAGCTGGTTTGCCGATGTGCCTGAATATTCTCCCGGATTTACGGTCGGAGTATTGGGCGAACTTTATTTGAATCAGTTTCTTTCCTTGCGTCTCGTCCCGACATTACATTTCGGGGATAAGAAAGTAGTATTCCGCGAGCAAGCCAGTGGTGAAGAACATTCGCAGTCGATGAAATCCGCCTATCTTTCTGTACCGGTAGATTTGAAGTTTTCTGCTGAACGTTTTAATAATTACCGTCCTTATCTGGTGGCAGGTATTGCTCCTACGTATGATTTCAGTGTGAAGAAGCAGGGGGCCTTATTGGTAAAGCCTTTCGATTGTTATGTAGAAGTAGGGTTGGGGTGTGATTTTTATCTGCCTTATTTCAAGTTAATCCCGGAACTGAAGTTCTGTTTCGGACTGGCAAATCTTATTAAGAAAGACCGTAAAGATCTTACGGATCAATCATTATTGAAGTTCACGCAGTCAGTCGACAAAATTACTTCCCGAATGATTGTACTCACTTTTTATTTTGAATAAGATTCATCACAGAGTAGCAATACTAAAAGTGATGGGATAGCCATCCTCGGCACTTTCACTTACCATAAAGCTACCACCAAAATGTTCAAATAACAATTGATTGATTTTTAGCCGTATGGAAACTTGCTGGGAGGCGAATGCAGGATCAACTAACGGGCTGTTTATGATACGGAATATCAGTAACTGATTTTCTTCGTCTTTGCTCAGTTGCATCTTCACTTCACGATCGGTATCGTTGGGTACAGGATAAATCAGCATACTCAATACAGCTTGGTTGAAGCGGTTGGCGTCCATTCTAAGCATCTGGTGTTCCACATCACTTTCCAGTTCGGCATGTATATGTCCGTTACTGTCTCTCCGGGCCATATATATAAGGTCGTTGCATATTTCCCGTATTTCGCAATCCTGTATCTGGAATTTCATCATTTTAGCTTCCAGGCGTGAGAGGTCGAGTACGTCGTTCACCAGTTGAATCAAATCAGTAGAATTTGCCTGAATAATTTCAGAATACTCCAGCTTTTCTTTATCATCCAATCCCATATCAGTAGAGAGCAACTGTGAAAAACCTACCACATTATTCAGTGGAATACGGATATTGTAACTCATGTTTGCAAGGAAGCGGCTCTTTACTTCATTCGCTTCCTCAGCTATTTCACTCAGACGGGCCACTTCTTTCTCGTCTTTCTGCAATCTTTTTCTGCTGAAGTACATGTGGATAACGAAAGCGATCAGTGCCAGCAGGGCAATCCCAATAACGATCAATACAAAATAATGTATCTTTTCTTGTTGCTGTTCTCGTTTCAGCACCAGTTTATCCATATTGTACAAGCTCTGTATTTGCTCCATTTGCGCGTTCGACAACCCTCGGTATAGAGAGTCCTTATCACGCATTACTTTCCTGTAGATGTTGATAGCAACCTCCGGATGCCCCATATCCACTAGAATATCTGCTTTCATAGCCATATATAGTATGGCATCCGGGAAAGACATCTGAAGTGTTAGGGTAATGGCATTATCCAATGACTCCAAGGCTTTTTCGTATTCTTTTCGGGCACGATAATATTCTGCATAAGCTTGCAGACGGGATACTCTGTACGGCAGGAAGGTGTTAGGGGTATCATATTCATCTGCTTTTTGTAGGTGTTCCCAGGCTTTCTTGGGGTTTCCCGTGCGGACATAGTAAAGGGCGTATTGAGTTTCCATTCCCATATATAGGGCTGAGTATGCATTCTTGAGTGCCGGTGTGGCGGTTATTAAGTCTTGTATCGCTACTTTCATCTGTTCCAGCGAAGCATACATTTTTTCATTATTATGCAGGAATGAATAAGCCAGCACAGCCTTCGACAACAGATTTATTTTATCCATAGGTCTGTCTTGCGGACTCATTAGATGGAATGCTTCTTCCAAGGCCTTTGCTCCATCTTCGTAACGTAGTGTGGCAATGTAGCTGGTCATGAGGCATAGACAGGCTTCCCGCATACCATTGCTGTCATTCAGTTTTTTAGCTTTATCATACATGATGTTCGCTTCATGGATGGCAAGTTCTATCTGTTGGTTGATTGTATACATTTCAATCTGTAACTTCTTGGCTTTGAAGTAATCATTGTAATAATTATGCTTCTCTGCCAGAACTTCCATTCTGTTCATCCACTGCGTTACGCGTTTCAGATCCAGTTTATTGAAAAAGTAGATGATATGCTCATAGGTGGCAAGACTCTGATAACGGAGGTTGTTTTGCTCCGTAGCCTCTTTCAGCAATTTATTCTCATAATAGAGGAATACCGGTGTCTGCTGGTCCAGGCGGGCGATGTCATGCAGTACATCCAGGCGCATAGAGTCGTGCGGCGCAGTGACGTAAATGCGCAATAGGCTGTCTTTAACGGCGCTATTTTGGGCATTGGCGGTGAATAAAATTCCAGTGCCTAATGCCAGTGCTATAATCAGACGCTTTATCATGCGCGACCCTCCTTTTTTTGTGTGCCTTTTGTCTGGCGTATGGGGTGTGTAAATAAGAAACGGGAACCTTCGTCATAGTCCGGATCAATCCATATCCTGCCTCCTATATGCTCTATAATTAGCTGGCAGATAGACAATCCGAGTCCGCTTCCTTGTGCGTTCTCATCCAACTTTTCGAAACGTTGAAATATATGAGCTTGTTTTTCTTTCGGGATACCACAACCGGTGTCTGTAACGGAGAATAGAGCCATGTCATCCGATTCTTTTTCCAGTTTCAGTGTGATGGCACCTTCTGCTGTGAACTTAGTTGCATTTATCAGCAGGTTTATCAATACTTGCTGTAACCGAGAATCATCTGTTTCTATTTTCAATTCTTCCAGTGAGGTTACAAACAGCAGTTCCGCCTGTGTTTGTTTTACTTTGCCCACTGTGTCAGTAACATTTCTACAGGTAGCTACTGCATCATGTTCTCCAATGGAGAACTGCATCTTACCGAATTCCAGGCTCGACAGGTCAATCACATCATTTATTAGCTTCAATAGAAGTTCAGAGTTCTGTTGAATAATCTCAGTACATTGTAGTCGGGTGGCGTCATCCAACCCTTCTTCGGTCAGCAGTGCAGAAAAACCGGATAAAGCATTGAGGGGAGTACGTATCTCATGGCTCATATTCGACAAGAATACACTTTTTGCGCGCGTTGCACTCTCTGCGTTCCACCGGGACTGTTCCAGATTTTTCTTGGATAGTGCCACTTTCTTTTTCTGTTTTCTTTGCCATACAGCTAACATGGAGATGAAAGCCAATAATCCAAGTCCGATGAAGATGGATGCAAGTACAATTCTGTTTTTCTGTGCTTTATTCCCCAGTTCCAGTTCATCTATCTGATAGGTTGCTTTCAATGCATTTATCTGGCGGATGTAACTTTTCGAAGCGAGGGTGTCAGTAACGGTATATAACTCCTTATATATTCGGCAAGCCTCATCAAAGCGCCCCAGTAATTTATACAAATATATCTTTTCGGCAGAAATCGAGCGATACTCCAGGGAACGTTTGTTGCCGGAAACCAGTTCGAGCAGTTTATTGTAAAGGGCAAGTGCTTCGTCTGCTTTTTGCTTGTCATGATCATCTGCTGCCAATGCACGGTAGCAGGCTGCTGTATAATAGTCGATGGAGAACCCATGAGCCGGTTCGTGAGTATGGTTTTGGTATATGGAATCTGCCTTTTGCAGATACCGGAGCGCAGTTTGCTGATCTCCCGAGGAAATATAGTAAGTAGCATTTTCTATGAGTATGGGAATGGTGAGCGGATGTTCGGGCTGCTGTTCCAGAAGTTGGTTCAGGGGATTTACATACGTCATGGCCTCTTCCAATCGGTTCATCTGTTGCAAAAGAGTGGAGATTTTCACCAGGAGTCGATAAGTTTGCGGATTATTCGGGGATAAGTGGTGCAAGGCATCCAGATAGGAACTTAACGCCTTGTCCTGTATGTAAGAGGCAGTATATGCCTGACCGATGGCTTGATTGGCAAGGGCAATACCGAAGTTGGAGTTCATATCTTTGGCACTTTCGTACATATACCGTGCCCGGTCTACTGCCAGACTGAGGTCGCCTCGCATGATATATGCACTAACTTGCCATAACAGTAAGGTGAAATAGGATTCTTCTGTCCGGGGAAATTTCAGAGTAGGTGCCAGTTGATTTGTCCAGGAGATAATGCTGTCTATCGGTGTGTTGGCATCGTAAGGAATTTCTCTGCTGATAAGTGATTGCAATGCAGACAAGTGTTCATTGTCTGTACGAGTAGCGTATGTTCTCGTCGCAAAGGAAAAGAGCAAAATAGTAGCCACTGCCGATATAATAGCAATCTTTCTCAAAGTAGAAGATATTTTATTTAGATTATTCGCAAATGTAGTGATAAAACTAAAAAAACAAAATTATTTGCTGAATAAATAATGCAATCTTTTACTTATAATTATCAATATAGTTCCAAACCAAACTCATCTTTCAGTTGTAGCAGTGCATTGTTCTTTTGGGCCATCAGTTGAAATTTCTCTACACGACTGTAAGCACGTACCTTTTCGGTGGGGGCACTGACACGGACGGTCATGGTGGCTTTACTGTTTTTTAGGCGTTTACGTAAGTAACCTTGCAAGGTAGGAATCAGATCGGTAAACTCCTTGGCTGCAATGTCATTTTCTACAACAACTTCGAAAGTGGTCGCATCCAGCATGGTCAGGCGGATTACTTGCATACGTTTGGCAAGAGCAGTCTGCTCCTGTGGTAAGCGGCCGGCATATTCCTGCCAATAGTAGTTCACGTCCTTTTCGTTGAAGATGAAATCTTCCTCGGGTTGTGCATTTTGCTGAACGGTGGAAACAGTACGTTTCTGTTGCTCTTCGTCTACTCGCGGATGCTTAATGGAAACACCCAGACCGGACATTTTCATGACTGGTATTTTCTTTTCCTCTTTTCCTTGTGCCATCAATACGGCAGTAGGAGTGGGACGCATGGTCGTCTGCGAGCTAAAAGCTTGCTGAACTTCCGGCGAGAGAGAGGCAGCCTGGGCTGCGGGGGCTTGTTGTACAGGTCGGGGCTGTGCCGGAGCAGCGGTTGTAGCCTGCTGTTGGGGCATAGCATTTGCGGCCTTTGGCTGCTGAGCGGCGGCAGGCTGCGAGAATATGGGTTTGATAGATTGTTTAGGGCCACGCCCATCGCCTGCATCGTCCCCCTCGGCGGTAAGCTGGGCTACCTGAATCAGAGTCAGTTCCACCAGCAAGCGCTTATTTTTGCTGGCACGGTAATTCTGATCACAATCGTTGCAGAGCTTCATAGCCCGGTAAAGGAAGGGCAACGGACACTTCTGTGCCTGAGACTGGTAACGTTCGCGAATACTGGCACCTACTTCGAGTAATGCCAATGTGGCGGGGTCTTTGCTTACCAACAGGTCGCGGAAGTGAGAAGACAGTCCTGTTACAAAATGACTGGCATCGAATCCTTTATTCAGCACATCATTCAGGAGCAGCAAAGCATCGCTGACCTGGTTTGCCAGAAAATGATCTGTCAGTCGGAAATAATATTCGTAGTCCAGTACATTCAAGTTCTCGATTACGCTCTTATAGCTGATGTGTCCGCCGGTAAAGCTGACCACTTGGTCGAAGATAGACAAAGCATCACGCATACCACCGTCAGCTTTCAGGGCAATCACATTCAGTGCTTCCGGTTCGGCGGTAATTCCTTCCTTTGAAGCTACGTATGCCAGATGGGCAACGGTGTCCTCCACACCGATACGGTTGAAATCATAGATTTGGCAGCGGGAAAGGATGGTTGGCAAAATCTTATGCTTCTCCGTAGTAGCCAGAATGAAGATGGCGTGGCGTGGCGGTTCTTCCAGTGTTTTCAGGAAAGCATTGAAAGCCGAGGCAGACAACATGTGTACCTCATCGATGATATATACCTTATATTTACCTATCTGGGGCGGAATGCGTACCTGCTCTACCAGCTGGCGGATATCGTCTACGGAGTTGTTGGACGCGGCATCCAGTTCATGAATATTGTATGAACGCTGTTCGTTAAATGCCGTACATGATTCGCATTGGTTACACGCTTCTCCATCAGCCGTGGGAGTCATACAATTGATGGTTTTGGCGAAAATACGGGCGCAAGTGGTTTTTCCCACGCCGCGCGGACCGCAGAACAGGTAAGCATGTGCCAGTTTGCCGGTGGCAATGGCATTCTTCAGCGTAGTGGTCAGGGCACGTTGTCCCACTACCGATTCAAAGGTGGTAGGGCGGTATTTTCGTGCCGATACGATATAGTTTTCCATGATTTGGGATATTCTTGTCCGTTACAATTTGTGCAAATGTACACAAAAAAAAGGAATTTCTCAGTTATTCCTCTTATCTTTGTAGGCGAAGAATCTCTCCCGGGCTTCTTTAATTATTAATTTTTTCATTCTTTAATTTGTTTATCAATGGATAAATTAGCGACACTTTGGGCCTTTGTTTGCAGGCGTAAATACCTGATTACGCTTGTGGTGTTTGTGGTTATTGTCGGTTTTCTGGACGAGAACAGCATTGTGCGCCGCATGGGCTATGCGAATGAAATCAGCCGTTTGAATAATGAGATAGAGAAATACCGGGCAGAATATGAAGAGAACACAGAGCGGTTGAACGAACTAGCTGTGGACTCCGGTGCCATCGAACGCATAGCGCGTGAGAAGTACCTGATGAAGAAACCGAATGAGGATATTTACGTATTTGAAGAAGACATCGAAAAATGAAATCCCTGATACCTGCTTTGTTTACTGTAGGCGCTTTGATGGTGCTGTTTGGTGCTGCCGTCTATATTACCGGTTGGGAGCCTGCTCCCTATGTTTATACGATTGGTGCCACTATGGTAGCGTTGGCACAGATCAATTCACCTTCCAAGAGCAATAGAGCCAATGTGAAGCGCCTTCGTCGCCAACAAATATTTGGTGCGTTGCTGCTGGTACTTACGGGTGCATTCATGTTCTTTACTCATGGAAACGAATGGATTGTATGTCTGACGGTTGCTGCCATACTGGAGTTGTACACGGCTATCCGTATTCCACAGGAAGAGGCGAAAGAATAACGCTAAAACGTAAATCCTACCCCGATATAGTATCCTAACTTCTTTGACTGATTGGAATAGTTGAGTTCCGCCTCGATAGGTCCTATGATACTATTGTAGCAGTACCCTATACTGCCGCCCGCCAATCCGTGTGTATTTGTTCCGCCAAACAGATTTTCTATCTTGTTGGCTGTCCGTCCATAACTGCCCCGAACTACGATATACTGATTCTTGTAAGTTCTTGCCCTGACTCCCAACATTCCTGCCAAGATGGCATCCGGACTTATTTCGATGTGATTGATACCTGTGAAAGGGATCTGTTGTTCCATATACCGTCCCGGCACATTACCGCCCACGAAGTTAGATATGGCTAATGACTGCGTATTCTTCCCAACTATCCTTCCATACACCGATGGCATGATGGTGAATACCCGGTTTGGTGAGAAATATCCGCTCCAATGAGTTTGGAATACGGACACGGGACTGTTCGAACCATAGGTTACCATGTTATCTGTATAGAGCCTGTACGCTGCTTCCCATTCCATTCCTTGAGTAGAGAATCGCTGATTATTCAGACTATTGTACATGATACTCGCCTGATAACTGAGCAAAGCCTTGTCACTGGATCTTGTAATGGAAACGTCCGGTCCCGAGGGCCAGTCATGGTAATTGAATTTCTCGAAGTGGATTCCCGCCTTGACAAGCATTTTATACCAGCTCTTCGTGAATCCGACCCAAGCCATGTGATGCACGTAGGTCAGATTCATCAGTCGCTTACCTTCTTCGTAAAGATTAAAATCATTGTATCCTATCTGATATCCTGTATTTATATCCCAGCTTTTTTGTGGTGAGTAAGTATATTCAAGCCTTCCAAAGGTCCGCTTTCCTAACCGGGTAGTGAGGCTTAACTGCGATTTCTTCTGTGCTCCGAAATAACCCCTCGCATTCAATAACAATACTGCCAGTTCTTCATTATCAAACCGTCCTCCAATATTTATAGTATTGACTGGTTTTTCATGGGGAGTGATTTGTGCTACGGAAGGTATCGTATCCAGCATAGCCCGTGTTGGTATTTTGAACGGTCCGGGATATTCCGCCCGGTAATTCGTACGGATACCTATTTCTTTTTTCAGTGCAATCAGCTTGTCCCAGTCTTTCATGGCGGCTTCTTTACCTCTGCGCATCAGGGTATCCAGTGCCTCGTGGTTGAAACTTGCCGCTGAATAACCGTCTACATCTACCTGAATATGGATGTTGCTGTCCTTCACATTTTTCCTGTAACTCTCTTCTCCCACCAGATTCAGAATTTGCCCGAGTACATTCGACATGCTTGTCAGCTCATCCGCTTTCATCAATGGATTTTGTACATCGACTCCGATAATAATTTCCGCTCCCATTTGCCGGGCAATGTCTACGGGATAATTATCCGTCAGTCCGCCGTCCACCAATACCATGCCATTGAGATAAACAGGGGCGAATACTCCCGGAATGGACATACTGGCGCGCATGGCAGTTGCCAGAATACCGTTGTGGAAAACGACTTTGCTGCCATTCACGATGTTATCCGATACACAGGCGAATGGAATAGGCATTCGGTTGAAAGAAATGGAGTCGTGATATCCAACTGTCAGTTCGGAGAGTAGCCGGGAGATATTTCTTCCTTTTATAATTCCGGCATCGGATACATGTGCCGATTTCCCTGCAATTGGTACAGACAGCAGGTATTGTTCTTCTCTTAGCTTCTCGCTCAACAGTGTAGTTTCCGGATCAAGAGCATCGGAAAGCAGATATTTCCAGTCCTGTGCATTGACAATGCTGTCCAGTTGTTGCGGGGTGTAACCAATGGAGTATAGGCCGCCCACGATGGCGCCCATACTAGTGCCCACTACGTAGTCTATCGGAATACCGGCTTCCTCTATCACTTTCAGTGCTCCAATGTGCGCTACTCCTTTAGCGCCGCCGCCACTCAATACTATTCCCACTTTCTTACGGTTCTGTGCTCCGAGCGTACAGGCAGAAAACAATACTATAATTAATAAAGACAAGGATTTATATTTCATAATCGGGAGATTGTTACTAATCGTTCAGAGTAAGTAACAAATAAAGTGGGCAAATGGATTCAATAAAAGCAGTTTTACTTC
>NZ_EQ973490.1:762403-791221 GCF_000158035.1 Bacteroides cellulosilyticus DSM 14838 | reverse complement strand
GAATTCCATTGGGCGAAGGCAGAAATACAGGGTGATAAGATTGTGGTGAGTTCTCCCGAAGTATCGTATCCGGTTGCTGTGCGCTATGCATGGGCCAACAATCCGGTTTGTAACTTATATAATGGTGCCGGTCTCCCGGCTTCACCTTTCCGTACGGATGATTGGAAAGGGGTGACGCAGAAATAATCAGTGCGTTTGGTTGTATGACGGCTCCGCTTATTATCAATTGTAAATTATTGATAATAAGCGGAGTTCTTTTTGATGCCACTTGGCGATAGATACTGTGAAGACGAACGTTTGCTTACTTATTGGCTGTTGTTATTCTAAAATAATGCTTATTATATGCAATAAAAAGGTAAAAATCATCAATTGGTCTGTCTTGTGAGATAGGGGGATGTTTTATTTCATAGATAAAATATATCTTTATCATCGTATAACATACAACAGACAAATAACTTATGCTGAAAAAAACGATTCTTGCCTGTGTTCTTTTGCATTTGGTTGTAGGAACTATTTCACCTCAAAAGATAGATTCTATCGATATTAAAAGCATGCGTGCTTACTATAAACAGTATTTTAATGATCCGACTGATCCCATTGTTCTGACAGCATCGGATACATTATTTGATATGGCAATCAGGTGCAATGATACGGTGATGGCTAAGATAGCTTTGGGAGCCAAGGTAGACTATTACTATTACGGACAGGGCGAGAACCGCACGGATAGCATCATAGCCGGAGTAAATCGCTTAAAACAATATGCCAGAAGTGTCGGTAACGCTGAACTTTACTACTGGGCATGGGCTGCCAGGTTGGTTAACTATTATATTATACAGGGAGAATATAACATTGCTCTTCTTGAAGCTGAAAAGATGTTGCAGGAGGCCAAAGGTGAGAAAAAGCAGGGAAGTATTGCTGAGTGTTATTATGCATTGGCCAATGTGTATACGGCTAAAGGTTTAGTAAAAAAATCTCAGGAGTTTATGCTTAAAGAGATTGATATTTTTGAGAATGCCAATGTCTTTAGATATAATATATCCTGCCAGTATAGTGATGCCGCAAAGATATACATTGATCTGGGCGAAGCAGAAAAAGCTCCCGAATTGCTTAAAAAGGCACTCAAAACTTCTAAGTCTACTTATCATGAAGTGACGGCCAAGCTGGTTTATGTATCACTCTATCTTGCGCAAGGAGATACGGCAGCTGCCCGCAAGGCATTGGAGGAGTGTAGACAAATGTATATGGGAGAACCTTCAATGAAACGTCATATACACTATTTGTATGATGTAGAGATTGATTATAACTGGAGGGTGGGTAACTATAATAAGGCTCTTAGTGTATTGGATGAACGGGAAACCGAATTGAGGAAGAAAAACAATCTGACAACTTTGATGGCATTGAGAAAAACAAAGGCGGATATTCTTTGGGATATGAACCGTAAAGAAGAAGCAGCCGGGCTGTACCGCGATTTTCTGTTGGAACAGAAGAAGGAGAAAGAAAGGAATGAAGAAATCACTACCAGTGAGTTTGCTACCATGTTGAACTTGCAACAGCTCAATGCTGAGAAGGTACGGTTGGAAAAGATTTCTCAGAAGAAACAACTGCAAAATACCCGGACTATTTTATTCTCTGTACTAGGTCTTTTATGTATCGTCGTTATCTTTTTGTGGCAACAGAGAAAACTCAATGCAAAGTTGCATCGGGCAAAAAATAAGCTGGATGAGCAGAATCGTACATTAATCAAAGCCGAGGAGGAACTGCGTAAAGCCAAGGAAGTTGCTGAACAGAGCAATTGGTTGAAAACAATGTTCATTCAGAATATGTCCCATGAAATCCGTACTCCGCTTAACTCCATTGTCGGGTTCTCCGGGGTATTGGTTGATATGCTTGATGAAAAGGAAGACATCGGGCAGTATGTTGCATTGATTGAGAGTAACAGCAAGTTATTGCTGAAGTTGGTAGGTGATATCCTTGATATTTCCATTCTCGACAGTGAAGTTGAAATCAAGCATAATGCTGTTGATGTCAATGCCTGTTGCCAGGCTTCGATAGATGCGGCGGGGGCATCTTTCGATCCGGGCGTAAGGCTCATTTTTGAACCTGCCTGTGACGAGCTGATCATAAACAGTAATTATAGTTATATAGTGCAGGTACTTGATAACCTGTTGGGCAATGCATCGAAGTTCACTCATGAGGGTTCCGTTACATTAGCCTATGAGGTTAAGAAAGAAGAGAATCAATTGATTTTCACGGTTACAGATACCGGAATCGGTATTCCCGTTGAGGAACAGGAACGTGTTTTTGAGCGCTTTGTGAAGTTGGATAACTTTAGTCAGGGAGCAGGGCTCGGTTTGTCCATTTGTCGTATTGTTGCCGAAAGGCTGGGTGGCTACCTGAGGATTGATAAAGGGTACACTCAAGGTACCCGTGTTATTTTCTGTGTGTCGATGTGAAGAATAAAATAAAAGCGATATTTTTGTATATTATTAAGTTCATATTATGCAGATAACAAAGGAAATACAGCGAGAACTGGAACAGTACATTGACCCGGTGAAACGGGAGTATCTTCCCAATTTCTTTAAAACAGGGAAAGGGCAATACGGAGAAGGTGACAAGTTTCTCGGTATTGTCGTTCCCAACACCCGTATGGTGGCGAAGCGGCATAAGGATGTGCCATTTGAGGTAATGGCGGAGTTGCTTCAAAGCGAATGGCATGAATGTCGCCTGTGTGCCTTGCTGATGCTGGTGGAACGCTTTAAAAAGTGCGATGAAAAGGGCAAAAAAGAGATATTCGACTTCTATTTGTCGCAGACTGCCCGTATCAACAACTGGGATCTGGTAGACTTATCTGCTCCGGGTATTGTGGGCGAATATCTCAAGGATAAACCCCGTGATGTTCTTTATCGCTTGGCCGGAAATGAACTGCTTTGGGATCAGCGCATAGCGGTGGTTTCCACTTATGCGTTGATTAAAAACGACGATTTCATCGATATTTTAGCTCTTTCCGAGCATTTCCTTTACACTCGTCATGACCTGATGCAGAAGGCCGTGGGATGGATGTTGCGGGAAATGGGAAAACGGAATAAAGACCTACTGGTGCAGTTCCTTGAAAAGCATTGTAAAGTGATGCCTCGCACAATGTTGCGCTATGCGATAGAGAAATTTCCGGAAGAAAAACGGAAAGAATTTATGAAGCGGTAAGCGGCAGACATACAATGTTGGCCACACTTTCGTCATTTGCGCCGCAAAAGTCCGGATAAGTAATCAGTGTGTCGCCTTCCCATTACGACTGAGGGTACTTCCCACTAGGACTGAACTGGTGTTCCACTGCGACTGATCATGGTGGAACATCAAGTGTGTTGTTATACAGTAAGTTACGACGTATATGAAACATCTGTTCGCTCCTCTCCGCTGGGATATGAATTAGTTCACCACAGAGTAACACAGAGTCTCACAGAGTTTAATTGATTTGAAATCAGAAAATAGGACTCCGTGAAACTCTGTGTTACTCTGTGGTGAAACTTCATTACTGTATCGAAATAAATCAATTCTGCCAACAGGTAAAGAATAGATCTAAAATAGTGATTAGTAAGATTGAAAATAAATGATATGTGGTAAAAATGCCGGATAAAAATATACCGGATAATTTTCATTTTAAATGAAGACTCTTAACTTTGTCACAATTTCAGCTGACTGGAAGATGAAATTCCATATAGCATCATCATGTTGAATGGGAGTTTATAGTGTATGGTAAATTGTGATGAAGATGAAATTACTACTTTTATTGATGTTTGTTCTGGCAGGGTGTACGAGACCTGCCACCTTGGATCTGCAAATGAACAGTGAAGCCGATAGTCTTTACGAGGAAGCTTGTGCACATTATGAAAATGAAGAAATAGATAGTTGTACCTATAAACTGACAAAAGCTTTAGAACTATATCGTGAGAGTGGAGAAAACGAAAAGGTAGCTATCACCTGTTTGTCGTTGGGGCAATCCTACAATGGGATAGCTCAGACCGATTCGGCAAGGCCTTATTTACTGGAAGGACTGAAATATTGTGAAGAGAATACAGTGCTTGACAGTATCCGTGGAAGGTTACTTACTGATTTGGCAAGCTGTTATATGATTGAGGGGGATATCCGGGAAGCAACATCACAATATCTGACAGCTTTGGATGCCACCTCTAAATCCGGTGATAGTGAAGCCTATCTGACCAATTGCAGTTCGCTGGGTGTCGCCTATCGCAGAATAAACCTCCCGGACTCTGCTCTTTACTATTACGGCAAGGGACTTGAGGCAGCCATGAAAAGCAAGGATTATAGTGCTGTATCCAATCTGCATGCCAATATTGCCGTGATGTATATCTCTTTCAAACAGTTAGAAAACGCGAAGGAACATGCACGAGAAGCCATTACGTATGCTCTGAAAGAGGAAGATGCTTTGGACTGGTTGCAGGCTTACTACATCTGCGGTTCTCTGTTGGTAAAGACAGGGGAATACGATCAAGCGATCAATTATCTGCATAAGGCTTATGGAATAGCTTCCCAGCAACAATCACCACGTTTCCGGTTAAAAGTATTGTCAGCGCTGTTACCCGCTTTTCAGGCTACTGCACAAGATGATTCGGTGCGTTACTATCTGAATGTATGTGACCGCTTTCTGGATGAATTACCAGAAACGAGCCATGAAGCTATCGGTATTTATGAGACAAAAGCCCAGCTCTTACTAAAGGAAAAGAAATATCGGGAAAGTTTGGATTTCTATCGAAAGTTGACGGGATTGATAAGTACAAATTCGCCTACCGCTCCCTACGTGTGGTACAGCCGTATGGCCGAATGCTATCATAACCTGCAACAGCCTGATGAGGCTTACAGATATATGGAGCAGGCTCTCGAATTGCGTGATTCCCTGGCTGCACAGGAGGTGGAGAAGCAAATGAGCGAGCTGCAAGTGCGCTATGATACTCAGAAGAAAGAACTTGAAATTAAGCGTCTGAAAGAATTACAACAGCAGGAAGAACTTCGCAGTCTTCGGCTCACAATTTGGTTTATAGCTTTTATCAGCTTTATGCTTATCCTCTTGATCATTCTCTTGTATAAACGCAAGTTACAACTCAGCCGTAAATATATTGACGGAATGGAGAGCGAACGTGCCCGTTTGGCACGCGAACTGCACGATGGGGTGTGCAATGAACTTCTGGGGTTGGAAATGGAACTTAAATCGGGCTTTAATAGAGAAGAGGACAAATGTGAGTTGCTGGACAAACTAGGGCGGAGTCGTGCGAATATCCGTAGTATTTCGCACGAACTAATGCCTCCCGTATTTTCTGATGCCACTATTGATGAGATTATAACAGATTATATCGATCATCTGAATGTTCCTTCATCCATGCATCTTTCATTCGATGCTTCTACGTCCGATTGGAGTCTGGTATCCTATAATGTGGCATATGAATTGTATCGTATTGTACAGGAAAGCATGAATAATATTCTCAAATATTCTTCCGGCACACAGATTTCCATTTCACTGTTGGTGGATGGTGCGCATGTGCGGTTGGAGATATTCAGCAATGGAGTTATGAAGCGCTCTTCTTCCAAAGGCATCGGGATGCGCACGATGGAAGATAGGGTCAGATGTATGAACGGTACACTCCATGTGGCTGCTGATGAGACCGGTGTATGCGTTACAGTTACGGCTCCTTTTAAATAAAGATTTATTCTGTACTAGTTTTCATGTACGGAAAGTATACCATAGTATTTACCAACTGTCTATTGAAAAACTACGGAAAATGATAGTAGATTTAAATTAAAAATACCTTTCCTTTGCACAAAATAGTAAACATGATAACAGGGAGGACTAATATCTGACCACAAGCATATAAATAAAAGAAATATGGTGCAACTTCCATCGGATACATCGAAATACCATCTTCTTCTTATAGATGATCACCCTATTGTATTGGCGGGCATCCGTAACATTCTTGAAGTCTGTCCGGAAATAGGTGAAATCTATGCGGCTGACAGTGCTGCGAAAGCTTTGGAACTTCTTAAATCTCACGATATCAGTATTTGCATGGTCGACATAGAATTGCCGGACATGTCGGGTTTTGAGCTGATAGAACAGATACGTTTGCTCTATCCGGATATGCGTATTATTATTGAAACCATGCATAGTGAAGTGTGGATTGTCCGTCGGATGGTAAAGGCGGATGTAGATGCAGTGATTCTTAAACAGTCCGATCCGGAGAATCTGCAAGAGGCGATTTATTCTGTTCTGTCAGGACGTAAATATTTCTGTCCCCATTTCCGGAAATGCCTTCGGAAGCTTCCTCCTGAGATGCCGCAAGTACTCAGCAAGCGCGAACAGGAAGTGCTGAAATGCATATCCGAAGGTTTGAAGAGTAATGAGATAGCAACGAAATTATATATATCAGTTAATACAGTGGAGTTCCACCGTAAGCAGATCATGCTTAAGCTGGAAGCCAAGAATGCATCTGATATGTTGATAAAGGCTATCAAGAGTGGAGTGTTGGAGATCTGAAAATAAATAGAGATGAAAAAGACTGTTTTGAAAATCGGGAGAATGGTTGCCATTGTCTCGTCTTGTTTTTTGTTTGGTTTCGTTGATGCCTCGGCACAGAAAATACTTCGAAAATCAGAGAATATGCGTCCGGTATGGCTGGTAAGTAAGACTCCGGAAACCACCAATGAGACTTTTCATTATCAACTGGTCGAAGCAGAGAACGAGTCGTTGGAGAAAGCGCGGCATGATTGCCTGCTTGCCCTTTCCCGCTATATCGGGCAGGCCTGGAAGATTAGCGGGGAGGCTGAAACTGATATTCGTATGGAGCAAAAGAATGGAGCCTATACAGAATCATCAGTCTATAATTTCCATTACAAAATAGAGAATGAAGAGATAAGTGTAACTACTACCAAGTATGATGAATACTGGGAGTATGTATATTATCCGGGTGGCGGGCGCTATCATTGTTATGTGCTGTTTGGGGTGGCCGATGTTCCGGTTCCTAGGTTTGACCGTTTATCCTTTACCCGCAAATATGGTGTGCGGGGAATGGTACGTTCGTTGATCGTTCCGGGATGGGGGCAGATGTACAAAGGCAGCACAGTGAAGGGAGTGTGTATCTTGGGTGGTGAGGTGTTGCTTGCAGGTGGCATTATCGTTTCCGAAAGTTTGCGAAGCTCTTACGTCAAGAAGATGCACGAACAACCTAAACATCAGCAGACATATAACACAAAAGCTGATAATTGGGAAAATGTACGCAATGTCTGTATTGGTGCGGCGGCAGCTCTTTATGTTTACAATCTGATTGATGCAATTGTGATGAATGGGCGTAAAAGGGCGGTGGTGCATAGACCTGTGCAGTTTGCCATGTATCCCTCGGTGGGCGAATGTAATGGGGTAAGTTTTGCTTTGAATTTTTAGAGATTTTATTATTAAAAAATAATCATGAAAACAAGTAAGGTAGGTTTGGCGCTTCTTTTAGTATGTTGTGTGTGGGCGGTATTTATTGTGGCAGGATGTACTAAAGATGAAGTAGACACAACTGGCACCATTTATGGGATTGTGAATGATGCCGATAACGGTGAACCGGTTTCGGGCGTCTATATCGTTTTGAATCCGGGAGGTAAGACGGCCAATACGGGTAGCGACGGGCGTTTTGAGTTCCTCGACATGGAACCGGGACAGTACACCATTCAGATATCAAAGAATGGATATAAAACGAATACGAAACGTATTTCCGTTGTTGCAGGAGAGCAGACTTCCGGCGATATGGTGCTGGAACGGGGTGAGTCGCGTATCAAGTTGAGTACAAATTCGTTGATATTTGCCAAAGGAGAGACCTCTAAAACTTTTGATATAATGAATATCGGTACTTCCGGCTCTGTATCATGGAGTGTTGCATTTTCAGAGTCCTGGATAAAGATTGCTCCTGTAAGCGGAACTACAAGTCAAGGAAAGAGCAGTACGGTGGTAGTTAATATAGATCGTGAAAAGATAACTCAGGATGTGACTGCAAATCTGCTTGTTGAGGCTGACGGAGAATCCATGCCTGTGGCAATCAGCGTGAGATTTGGTGAGAGTGAAGGTGGTGGTGGAGATGAACCATCCGAAGGCAAAGGCTCGTGCGGAGAAATTGTTTCTTGCGATTCGGAGGTGAAGATGGAGTTTTTGTCGTGCGTGAAGAATGCCGATGCAGTGGAATTTCAGTTTCTGCTGACCAATAACCGAGAAGACTGGCAGGTTTGGTTCAACAGAGATCAATCGGACGGGGTGGATGACAAGGGAAATAGTTACCCCGGATATAATACAAAATTCTATGTAGGTAACTCCGATTCGTTTGTGACGAATGGAAATGCTGTGCGCTTTATGAAAGGGGTAAGTACGAAGTGCCGTGTTATAGTTCCCGGCATTAAGAACGAGGCTTCGTCCTTGCAACGACTCGACTGGGTTATCTCCAGTTCGCAGCCCTGGAATCCGCAGGTGAAGAAGATTACGTTTACCGAAGTGAAATGGTAAGATCAGGAATGGAAGAACTTTAATATTAATCTTATTAATTAGAATTACTATGAATTGCTATATACATCTGGATAAACCTGCGGTTGCAACTTGCCATGAATGCGGAATGGGGTTGTGCCGGGATTGTGTAGATAACTCTGCTTATACAATAGATAATCACCCTTTGTGTCATGATTGCAATCTAAAGCAGGCTTCTGCTGATCTTGCAGATGCAAAATCAAAGAAAATATGGTCTTTGGTGAAGTTTATTTTTGGTTCATCATTTTTGTTGTTGGGTATATCGATATATTCTTCTACCGGAGATATTATGAATGCTTGGATATATGCTGGTATTGCTGGTATTCCGGCTGCTTTCAGATCAACTCGTGATAGTAAACGTGAACAAGTGAGGAAAGGGGTGCGTGATGCTCTGACTACGGATATGATGGATAGCGTTTCCAATACATTTATCGATTTGTTGGTACGGATAGCAGCTATCATTATATTGGCTCCTATCACAGCAGCATTTGCTGCTATTAAGAATTTATTCATCTTTATTAGTAGTTTTGGGAAGGTAAAGAATGCTCAATTGGCTTATGACTATTTATCTTCTGGGCAAGATATAGCAGAAGATGTGACGCCGGTAGGTGTATCAGATTCTGTAGTGCCTCAAATAGCGCCAACTACCACTCCTGATATACCGCAGCAAACCATCTTGGAAAGTGGAAACCTTTCTTCTGCGGGTGTTCCACAATCTCCTGTTTCTTATATACCGCAAGGGGCTTCGGCAGCAGTTATGCCGAAGAAAACAAATACGGGGTTGTTAGTGGGAATTGTTTTAGGAGGATTGCTGCTTGCAGGCGGTATTATGGGCTACTTTTTATGGTATGTGCCGTATGCTAAGGATCGTGATGCTTTGCGTACCTATGTATTGGCTGATAATGTATTTTTGCGTTCTTCACAAATGGCAGGCGTAGAGTATAATATCTTAGAAAAAATACCCTATGGCTCGGAATTGATTACTTATAATAAGAATGCCGAGTGGGCAGCTGTAAAAGTGAATGGAATAGAGGGATATATGGCTTCTCCATATTTGCTTACGCAGGCTGATTTTAACTTGCTGAATGGTGTATGGGGTGATACGGATTCCAGGATGTGTATTAGCTCGTCCAAATGCCGGTTGGCCATCCTTGATTTTTATAAGGATAATCAGTTGGCGAGCGGTTCCACAGGTTGGCAGATTTATACAAAAAACAAAGGGCAGAAGCCCAATACAGTGTTCTATCCTCGACTTTACGATAAAAGCAGTAAGTTTACTGATTTTGTTTTCGTTACAAAGAACAATGCGTCGGGTGAGCGTGTGGTGGTATGTTACTCATTTGATAATGAGACAGAAACTCCTGTATTCCGTTTCAAGTCAGCAGCTCCTTCCGAAGGCTACATAAAAAATGCTACTGTATCTTATGGGAAGATCAAAATTTCGTTTGATAATTATGAGACTGTAGAAATACCTCTTTATTAGTGACATTCTTTGGATGTGGAAATCTATTTGTAGAAATATGAGACGCAGTTATATTCTTATTTTGCTTTTGGTTGCGGTTTTGGTAGTGGGTGGAGTGTTTTATCTGGAATATCATCATCGGCAGGAACTGAGTAAAATTCAGAATGCTTGTATCATCCTTATTTCTAAGCAGGAGATGAAGCTTCGCTTGATTGACTATAAAGGTCAGGAAATCTTTTGCGCTCCCGTGGCAACTGGTAAGAATGTAGGTGATAAACGGAAACAAGGTGATATGCGAACTCCTGAAGGAGTTTTCCAGGTGTCCGATATACAACGGGCTACGGACTGGAAACATGATTTTGGTGATGGAAAGGGAGAAATAGATGGTGCCTATGGAGACTTCTTCATACGTTTGCTTGTACCGGGGCACAAGGGGATCGGTATTCATGGGACCCACCTTCCCGAAAGTATAGGTACGAGGGCGTCAGAAGGATGTATCCGGATGTATAATGAGGATTTAAAGAAATTGGTTAGTCTGATTTATCCTCCTCTTACCGTGGTAGTTACTCCAGGTATAGAGGATGAGGTTGCTAATCATTTATAATTTAAAGATATAATATGAAGTTTATAAGATTGTTATTATTGTCTTGCTCTTTTTCTTTACTATATGCTTGCTCACAATCTGGAAAATCCGGACAAGTTGGAAGCTTAGTGGATTCTCTGGTTTCGCCGGAATATCCGGGAGGAGTAACGGCAATGATAAAGTTTATCTCTCAGAATCTGGAATATCCGAAAGCTTGCCAGGAAAATGGAACGCAAGGAAGAGTGGGAGTACGATTCATAGTTGGTAGAGATGGCACTATATCCAATGTGAATGTACTAAAAAGCGTTGATCCTTTTTGGGGATAAAGAAGCGGTTCGTGTTATCAAGGCAATGCCTCGCTGGAAACCTGGTATGCATAAAGGCAAGCCTGTTAGTGTAAGTTATGTGGTGCCAGTTAATTTCAAGCTGCAATGATGTGAGCTGATGAAAATAATGAAATGGTTTAGTGTATTAATCCTTAAAATAGTTGAAACAATGAATCAGAACCAATATTTAAATAGGAAGACGCTTCTGTTAGGGATTTTGGGAATCCTATTGCTGGGGCTTTCAGGATGTACCTCAAAGACTCCTTCGTTAAAGGGATCTTGGGAAATGTTTGTAGGCAAGGATCCGAGTCTGATGGGTCAAGAATATGGGGCGGATAATGTGACTTATTGCATGGAACTGGATTTCTCGGAGCGCACTTTCTCCGCTGATAATCTGCCGGATGGAAGGAACAGTTATGGCTGGATGGACTTCTCGACAATGAATCGTGTGTATCATTATGAAATAGATTCGGTTTCTTATATAGGCAAGAATCAGTATAGGGTAGTATCGGTGGATAGTTGGCTTGAGCAGAATGTGGATACGCTCACTTACAACCCGAAGACGAAGGAAATAACTTATAATTCTGACTGGAAATTTAAATTGAAGGATGATGGTACGACCGTTTCTGGTGAATCTTCGTCTTTGCTTTCTGGGGTAGGTCCGTGGATTCTCATTTTGGCTGTACTGCTTGTCGTTTCGCTGATTTCTCTGAATGTATTGGATATCGAGGGTGTGATCCGTTTCTGGTTGCCTGCTTCGGGATTGTTGGTAATGAGCGTTTTGATATTGTCTTTAGTCTACGATGTATTCTATAATGGCGGCAATTTTGATATTGGTGGAAAGGGAGCTATGGATGTTCTGAAACTTTATGGTTCCGTTGTTTTGATTACAGCAAGTTTTCTGTTTGGCCTGTTCAGCATTATGTTATATCTGTACGAAGAATTCGGACGTTTCAGCAAACTGCCTACTGTTCTTTCGGCTGTGGTCGCTGTTGTGCTTCTCGTCATCCAAATTTTTACAGGGAATTTATTATTCGATATTCTTATGGATCACTTCTGGTCATCATTGACGTATCAGACGGGGTTGTTTGAATTCATAATGGCATTGTTGGTGGTGGCTGTTGGAGTCCTGTTTATAATACAGATGATTATACTAGCAGTTTCGCTGAAGGGCATTTACCGTATTGCGGTCTTGCTGATGTATCCTGTATTCTTTGCGGCGGGGGTGGTGCTGCTGATTTCATCAATGGCAGTGATGATTGTTGTAGTGATTGTCTGTTTGGTTGTTGTGTTTGGGTTGTCTTTTTTGAAAGCGAGTTTTAATTCAGTCGCCACTTATACACCTAATATTAACCCAAATGCCGACACAAATGCTAATACCGACATGAATACCGATACTAATGAAGAAGATTATGATGCGATTCTGAAAGGTGCCGGCACTTTGGGCGATGATGTAAAAGCTAAAGATATCAGCGCATTGGGTAATGGATCGCTCCTTAGAGGGGAGAACGGTGTAAAATATGAACGAGGAGATGACGGGAACTATAGGCGCATAGATTAATTATTGTTATAATATTAATTAAAATCAAAGATATGGAAAAGAAGAAGTCTTCATGGCATATTTTGGGGGAATATGCTATTAATGCTATCATAAGTTTAATGAGGCGGGTAATCTTACTTATACCGGCCATTGGTTTGATGCGCAACATCGTTATGGAGAGAAATTTGCTTTGGAGTATGACGACTCGGGACGGATGCGGAAGGGTATACTGATCAAGATGATATGGAATAATGTTGAACGATTAAAAGTTTAGAAGAGATGAAGAAAATACTTTTTCTATTTCTGTTGAGCCTGCTGACAATGACGGTTGCAGCTCAAAAATTCTCATGGCCTCCCAAGAGTTATCCGTTGTCTGTTCCATTTATTGTTTCGGATGAAGTGAAGTACTATTGGGGAGTAGATGCCATCGTTTGTGTCGGTTCCGAAAATGGGGGATATAAATTTCTCGTTATGGGAAGAGCCAATCATGATTTTACATCAAGCAGAACTATAAATATATATTATATCGATGCGGATAATAAACCCTCGATTGCCGGTGCCTACTATTTTCCTAAAGTGAAAGCAGGGCATGAGTTCCGGTTTGAGATTGTTTCCGCTTTTCCGGGATACACGCCTGTGGGATTCAAAGGATTCTGTATTTATGATGAGAGGTTGCGTATACCTGAAGAAGACACAGAAGCCGGGGCGAAAATAGGTTCACGCACAAGTGACGTTGATGCTGCGTATCATGACCCAGTACGCATAGCAGATTCGATTGCGACGGTGGCTGCCATTGAAGCTGAGCGTGCTGCACGTGTGGTAACGGCTCCTAAATATCCGGGAGGTACTCAAGCGCTGTACTCCTTTTTACGCAAAAACATGCGTAAGCCTCAGATTGCAATAGAAACGGCAGGATATGGTACAACTACAGTTCAGTTTATTGTGACGCGCAATGGTGAGGTTGTCGGTGCGGATTATAAAAGACGTTGTAATGAGCGTGTTGATAAAGAAGTGCTGCGTTTGGTGAATATGTTGAGTGGATGGACTCCGGCAACAAAAGGTGGTAAGCCGTGTGATGCCGTGGTACAGATTTCTATGTCGATATTTCCTTCATTTAATGCTTCAGCTCAATTTGTAGGAGTAAGGTAATAGAGGGAGTCTCTCGCTCTATTTTTCAACATCTGTATGTCGGTGGCGTCGGATCTATATATCCAACGCCACCGATCTATATATCTAACATGTCCTATCTATAGATGCAACACGTCCTATCTATAGATGCTGCACGTCCGATCTATAGCACCGCATGCGAAGGAATTTTCTCATGCGGTGCTTTTGTATTGATATACGGTAAGGTTGTTTGTGAAAAGAGTTAACTTATAGGGATTATCTCAAAATAAATTAGTTATTTTGCAGAAAACAAAAAGTTGTGGTATGAAGTCACTGTACATCAAGAACTACAAAAATTTCAAGTAAAAAAACTAAGCCTCATTAGGGATAAAGACTACATGGGGAAATATTCCTTGTGCAGTCTTTTTTCATGATGTGTGATTGCATGTGAGCCGCAGAGGCAGAGTTTCTTTTCTGCATGAGTAAGCGGAGAAGGACGGAATGATGAAGCGAGGAAAGAAAATTAAGTGAAAAATAGATAGGGTTCATCAGTTTGTACTATCTTTGCTCAATAGAACCAAAATATGGAGACATGGATTGCGAGAAGCAGACAACCGAATATAAGAGTCTTCTGAAAATCAGGACAGGAGATAAAGGATTCAAAGACTTGTCCGTGACCTGTGTTGCTTTGGCAAATGCACAAGGCGGAAGAATCTTTATAGGTTACGATGACAAGAAGAAAGCCCCTTTGCCGGAACAGCATGTCACGCCCGATGAAGTGAATGAGGCAGTGACTAAATTGCGTAGCCTCTGTTTCAACGTCGGCCTTGTAGCTTCTGAAATATGTACTGATGATACCGGCAGCCAATACTTTATTGTTTCTGTTTCTCCTTCTATGCATTCTGTAGCTACTACCTCGGACGGACGTATTTACATTCGGGTGGCCGATAAATGTGAACCGGTGCGTAGCGAGGACTTGCAGCGTTTGGGCGAAGAGAAGGGTGCTTATCAGTGGGAATTGGTGAGGACCAAATACCTGCTTGATGGGGTTGCTTTGGATGCTTTGCGGCAGTTGGCGAATGATATTCGTAAATCATCCCGTGTGCGTCAGCACGTCAAGCAGATGGATGATGCAGAGTTGGCAGAGAACTATCATCTGGTTGATGAAGGTTATTTGACGAATTTAGGTGTTCTTTGGTTAGGTACAGCAAAGCAGAGAAGCTCTATCTGTTATCCTGCTACGGTTCAGTATATTGTTTATGATGTGCTTGAGCGGAAAGTACGAAAAGAAGAATGGCATGATAATCGGCTGAATCCTAAAGAGCTGCTTCTTGATATAGAACAGAAGGCTGTTGAGTTGACTTATTCGTATGAGTTTCCGAATGGTTTGTTTCGTAAACAAATACGGCATTATCATCCTAAGTTGGTACGAGAGTTGTTGGTCAATGCTTTAGCTCATAAATCCTATACCATTTCCAGTGATATAATGATTAAAGTTTTTTCTGACAGATTAGAAATCTCTAATCCGGGTGGGTTGCCATTGGGCATAACAAAAGATAATATTTTGCATGCCAAGCATCGGCGTAATCCTAATATGATAGAGCTACTGAGCGCTTTGGAAATGATGGAAGGTGAAGGCTCCGGTTATGATTTGATTTATGAACTGAATGCTATGGAAGCAAAGAATCCGCCTATGATAGAATCTTCGTACAATGAAGTTACAGTGATTCAAAATGCAGAGATTATAGATACAGAACTGCTTCCTTTGCTGGACTTTGTTTTGCAGAATTATCAGTTGACGCAAAAAGCATTTACAGCTTTTGGTATCATAGCCCGTGAGAAGAAGGTGTTCAGTACGCGGCTTTCTGCCATACTTCAGCTTCAAGAAGAAGACCGTTTGCGCAGTTATACAGATAAGTTGTTGAAAGATAATATTATCGGGAGGAATGGTGCGAAGAAAGGTACCCAGTTTTTTGTGAATCCCCAGTTGATAAAGAACGCAAAGGTAAATTTGAAGACAACTCTGAAAACAGTAGAACCTTATGTGTTGAGAACTCTAATTATGGAAGACTTGAGGGCACATCCTAAAAGTAAGATTTCGGAGATTGGGGGTCGGTTGCCGGAAATCGATTTGCAGGAGTTGAGGAAAATGATTTATTCGATGGTGGATGTGGAATTGATAACAGAAGGGGCTCGTACTGATAGACGTTATGCACTGAAATAAGTGGTAAAAAAAAAAGAAATAAAAAAGAAATAGAAAAAGAAAAGGATTAAGTGGTTGATTATCAGTCTTAATTTTGTTTTTTATTCTTTTTCTAAAAAGATAAGAAAAGAACTAAATATAGAATGGAACGAGAAGATTTTGACATACGCGATAATCAGTTGACTAGTCGGGAACGCGATTTTGAAAACGCACTTCGTCCGTTGTCCTTTGAAGATTTCAGCGGACAGGATAAGGTGGTGGATAATCTGCGTATCTTTGTTAAGGCAGCCCGCTTGCGTGGCGAAGCGTTGGATCATGTATTGCTGCATGGACCTCCGGGATTGGGAAAAACGACACTTTCCAATATTATTGCGAATGAACTGGGAGTTGGTTTTAAAGTTACTTCCGGTCCAGTGCTTGATAAACCGGGTGATTTGGCGGGAGTGCTTACCAGTCTGGAACCGAATGATGTGCTGTTTATCGATGAAATTCACCGCCTTTCTCCGGTGGTGGAAGAGTACCTGTACTCTGCGATGGAGGATTACCGCATTGATATCATGATAGATAAAGGCCCGTCTGCACGGAGCATTCAGATTGATCTGAATCCGTTTACGATGGTGGGAGCTACTACCCGTAGTGGCTTGCTGACTGCGCCTTTGCGTGCACGTTTTGGTATTAATCTGCATTTGGAGTATTACGATGACGATGTGTTGAGCGGTATTATTCGTCGTTCGGCAGGGATATTGAATGTACCTTGCTCCACAAGGGCAGCGTCTGAGATCGCTTCCCGTAGCCGTGGAACGCCGCGTATTGCAAATGCATTGTTGCGTCGTGTGCGAGATTTTGCACAGGTAAAAGGTTCGGGTAGCATTGATACGGAGATTGCCAACTTCGCTCTTGAAGCATTGAATATTGATAAGTACGGACTCGATGAAATCGATAATAAGATACTTTGCACCATTATTGATAAATTCAAAGGCGGTCCGGTAGGGCTTACTACCATTGCTACGGCATTGGGTGAAGATGCCGGAACTTTGGAAGAGGTGTATGAACCTTTCCTTATCAAAGAGGGTTTCTTGAAACGTACCCCCCGCGGACGTGAAGTAACTGAACTGGCTTATAAACATTTAGGACGTAGTCTTTACAATAGTCAGAAAACGTTATTTAGTGATTAACTATTAATTAATATCAGTACTACTTTCATATAGAAATGGTCAAACAAATCATTTCCAGTTCTCCTCCTCTTGGGAGGAGGAGTACCCGAAGGGGGAGGTGGTAGGAAAAAAAAGATTCTTATGCAAACCATCATGAACAAATCCGACGTAACCGGTAATAGAAAGGAGTTACGCAACCATAGCACTTCTGCCGAAGCTACTCTTTGGAAAATGTTGAAAGGGAAACAAATAGCCGGTTTAAAATTTCGTCGTCAACATAGTGTCGGGCCATATATTCTTGATTTTTATTGTCCGCAGATAAAATTGGCTATAGAATTGGATGGTGAGGTACATAATAGACAACAGGATTATGATGAGCAACGTAGTTATTTTCTGAATAGGGTAGAAGACATTGAGGTGTTACGGTTTGAAAATAGGACAGTATTTTGAGAATCCGGAACAGATAATATGGGAGATAGAGGAAAAGTTTTCTTCCTACCACCTCCCCCCTTTGGGTACTCCTCCTCCCGGGAGGAGGAGAATGGAGATACTACTGTTAACCATTAATAATTAAACGTTAATCATTAAATAAAGTGGCGGGATTAAAAAGTTTAGCAAAAGAAACGGCTATTTACGGGGTGAGTAGTATTGTAGGGCGTTTCCTCAATTATCTGCTAGTGCCTGTATATACGATAGCTTTGCCTGCATCGTCGGGTGGCTATGGTGTGGTTACGAATATATATGCCTGGGTGGCATTGATACTGGTATTGCTGACGTGTGGCATGGAGACGGGGTTTTTCCGTTTTGCCAATAAAGGGCAGGATGACCCGATGCGGGTGTACTCTACCACCTTGTTGAGCGTGAGTATCGGTTCATTGGTATTCGTTGCTTTGGGATTGTTGTTTCTGGAACCTATTGCCGGATGGCTGGAATACGGCGAACATCCCTGGTATATCGGTATGATGATGATTGTGGTAGCAATGGATGCCATTCAAAGTATTCCGTTCGCTTATTTGCGCTATAAAAAACGCCCTATCAAGTTTGCTGCACTGAAGTTGCTGTTTATCTTCCTCAATATTGCACTCAATCTTTTCTATTATGTCATATTGGAAGGGAATGACGTGGGGTATGCCTTCCTCTTCAATCTGGTATGTACCTCTGTTGTTATGGTGTGCATGATACCGGAACTGAGGGGATTTACCTATGTGTTGGATAAAGAGTTATTGAAACGGATGCTTCGGTACTCTCTGCCGTTGGTAATTCTGGGTGTGGCAGGCATCTTGAATCAGGTGGCTGATAAGATTATCTTTCCTTTCGTTTATCCCGATGAGGCGGAAGCTACCATACAACTCGGTATTTACGGAGCTGCCAGTAAGATAGCCATGATTATGGCTATGTTTACCCAGGCATTCCGCTTCGCTTATGAACCTTTTGTATTTGGTAAGAGTAAGGAGAAAGACAGCCGTGAAATGTATGCCCAGGCTATGAAGTTCTTCATTATTTTTACCTTGCTTGCCTTTCTGGCTGTGATGTTCTACCTGGACATCCTGCGTCATGTCATCGGACGTGATTATTGGGACGGGTTACGGGTGGTGCCTATCGTCATGGCGGCGGAAATCTTTATGGGGATTTATTTCAACCTGTCCTTTTGGTACAAATTGATTGATGAGACCCGTTGGGGAGCCTATTTCTCATTGACGGGCTGTATCATCCTGATTTTGATGAATATCTTCCTGGTTCCAAAGTATGGTTATCTTGCTTGTGCCTGGGCTGGGTTTACAGGATACGGCGTTGCTATGCTGCTTTCTTACTTTGTCGGTCAGAAGAAATATCCGATACAGTACGATTTGAAGGCGATAGGCATGTATGTACTTCTTGCCGCTGTGCTTTATGTAGCTGCCGAATATGTATCGATAGACAATATCTATTTGCGTATGGCATATCGTACAGTTTTGCTGTTACTGTTTATTGCGTATGTCGTTAAGCGTGATTTACCGCTGAACCAAATACCAATCCTGAACAAACTCTTAAAACACTAAATGAGCCGCATGGTAAATTGTAAATCGTCAAATTGTAAATGATATGATAGAAACACCTGAACAAAACCGGAATGTTTTTGCCATTAAAAAGTTCCTGAGCGAGTACCTTGATCTGAGGAAGGATAAGGACAATGAGCTGGAAACAGTAGACTCCATCCGCAAGGGAGTAGAGTTTAAAGGGGCTAACCTGTGGATTTTGATCTTTGCCATCTTTATGGCATCGTTGGGACTGAATGTCAACTCTACAGCTGTAATCATAGGTGCGATGTTGATTTCCCCATTGATGGGACCTATCATGGGTGTGGGACTTTCTGTCGGTCTGAATGACTTCGAACTGATGAAGCGTTCACTGAAGAGTTTTCTGATAACCACCCTGTTCAGCGTAACTACGGCTACTATTTTCTTTCTTGTAAGCCCTGTTGCCGAAGGGCAGTCGGAGCTTCTGGCACGTACTTCACCTACGATTTATGACGTATTCATCGCATTGATGGGTGGTCTTGCCGGTGTAGTTGCCCTGTCTACAAAGGAGAAAGGAAATGTGATTCCCGGTGTTGCCATTGCTACGGCTTTGATGCCGCCGCTTTGTACGGCAGGTTACGGGTTGGCAACGGGGAATCTGGTTTATTTCCTCGGAGCATTCTATCTTTACTTCATTAATTCGGTATTCATCAGTCTTGCCACGTTTGCCGGTGTGCGTGTGATGCACTTCCAGCGTAAAGAGTTTGTGGACAAGAAGCGGGAGAAGAAAGTACGCCAATACATAATACTCATTGCCGTGCTGACTATGTGTCCGGCCGTCTACTTGACGGTAGGCATTATTCAGAGTACTTTCTATGAGAGTGCCGCCAATCGGTTTGTTGCCGAACAGCTTTCTTTTGAGAATACACAGGTATTGGATAAAAAAATTCATTATCATGGCAACAAAGACAATGAAATACGCGTGGTACTGATCGGACAAGAAGTTCCCGAAGCTTCGATTGCCATTGCCCGCAACAAGATGAAGGACTATAAGTTAGGTGAAACGAAGCTGATCGTTCTTCAGGGAATGAATAATGAAGCTGTGGATATTTCTTCTATCCGAGCTATGGTGATGGAAGATTTCTATAAAAACAGTGAGGAACGACTGGTGGAACAAACAAAGAAAATTACAGTGCTGGAACAGAGTCTGGCAAGATACAAATCTTTCGATGAATTGGGCAAAACGATCGTTCCGGAGCTAAAAGTTCTCTATCCGTCAGTGAAAACTGTTTCTATCTCTCATGCCATAGAACTGACGGTTGATTCGGTACGGACAGATACCATTACGCTTGCTGTGCTGAAATTTGGCAAGCATCCCGACGCCCATGAGAAACAGAAGATTACCGAATGGCTGAAAGCACGTACTGGAGCGAAAAAACTAAGACTGATTGCAGAATGACGCAATTGGAAAGTATATCATACTAAATTATTCAAAATGAGAGTATGCCATGAGCTAAATCTAACTAAATTCTCCTCCTTCAAGAAGGAGGAGTACCCGTAGGGGGAGGTGGTAGCTGAAGTTATAAAGGACTTATTAGTCATAAAATAAGTTTTTTTTTACCTACCATCCCGCCCTTTGGCCACCCTTCCTTCTCAAAGGAGGGGAACTGAGTTAGATATTTCTTATATACTCTTAACTTAAGATATAAATTGTAATTTAAACCAAGTATAGAATGAAGCTAAAGTGTATCCTAATTGTAGCTTGCAGCCTCTTCACGTTGACGGGACAGGCGGACGAAGGTATGTGGATGCTGGGAAACCTGAATAAACAGACCCGTAAGACTATGAAAGAACTCGGCCTGCAAATGCCTGCCGATAGACTATATAATCCGAAGAAACCGTCGTTGAAAGATGCGGTAGTCAGCTTTGGAGGGTTTTGTTCCGGTGTGGTAGTGTCGGAAGACGGGTTGGTGTTTACCAATCATCACTGCGGTTTCAGTAGTGTGCAGCAACATTCGTCGGTGGAGCATGATTACCTGAAAGATGGTTTCGTAGCCCGTAGCCGTGCAGAGGAATTGCCTAATCCGGAGCTTTATGTTCGTTTTCTGCTTCGTACGGAAGATGTAACCAAGCGTGTGCTGGGAGTCGTTAAACCTTCGATGAACGAGATGGAACGTTCCAGTGCGGTAGACTCTATGATGATGGTAATAGGCGGTGAGGTATCCCTGAAAGACTCCACTTTGCTTGGCGTGGTAGATGCTTATTATGGAGGCAATGAGTTCTGGCTCTCCGTTTACCGCGATTTCAACGATGTGCGGCTGGTGTTTGCACCCCCTTCCTCTGTCGGTAAGTTCGGTTGGGATACGGATAATTGGGTGTGGCCTCGGCATACAGGAGATTTCTGTGTGTTTCGTATTTATGCAGACTGCAAGAACCAGCCTGCCGATTACTCCCCCGATAATGTCCCATATCACCCTGAATATGTAGCGCCGATTTCACTGGATGGCTATAAGGAAGGCTCTTTCTGTATGACGATAGGCTATCCGGGAAGTACGGAACGTTACCTTTCTTCATTCGGTATCGAGGAAATGATGAATAACTCCAATCAGGCGCAGATTGACATCCGTGGTGTGAAGCAAGCCATCTGGAAACGTGAAATGGACAGTAAAGACAGCATACGCATTAAGTATGCTTCCAAATACGATGAAAGCTCCAATTACTGGAAGAACAGTATCGGTGTCAACCGTGCTATCCGTAAGCTGGGAATCCTGGAGAAGAAACGTAAAATGGAACAGGAAATTCGTCGATGGATACAGCAAAACCCGGACGAACGTGAGAAACTTCTTCAACTATTTACAGACCTGGAACTGAATTATAAGAACCGCCGGGAGGTAAACCGTGCACAGGCTTACTTTATCGAGTCCTTCTTATATGGACCGGAATTAGTGCAGCTTGCACTGAAGATTCTGAACTTCGATTTTGAAGGGGAGCAGAAAACAGTTATTGCCGCCTTGAAAGATATCGTTGAGCAATACTCTAATTTGGATCTGGATATAGACAAGGAAGTATTTACGGCACTGTTGAAGGAGTATCGCTCAAAAGTGGATACCACTTTCCTGCCGGAAATCTACCATACTATCGCACAGAAATATAATGGGGATGAGAAAGCTTTCGTAGATAGTCTTTATGCAAGTTCTGAGTTGACTACTCCCCGTGGTTTGAAACGCTTTCTTGAACGGGATACTACCTATCAGATTTTCGATGATCCGGCTATCTCGTTGGGCATTGATATGCTGACGATGTTGTTCGATATGAATATGCAGATGCAGGCACCTACTACGGAGATCATCCGTGGGGAACGCTTGCTGAATGGGGCTATCCGTCGGATGTATACGTCTCGTAACTTTTATCCGGATGCCAATTCCACCATGCGGCTGAGCTTTGGAACGGTATGCGGTTATACTCCCTTTGACGGAGCGGAATATGATTATTATACAACGACAAAGGGTGTCCTGGAGAAAGTGAAAGCTCATGTGGGTGATGTTGATTTTGCAGTACAGCCGGAGATACTTTCATTACTCTCTTCGGGCAATTTCGGAAGATATGCCGATGAAAAGGGCGAAATGAAGGTGTGCTTCATCTCTAATAATGACATTACGGGTGGCAATAGTGGTAGTGCGATGTTCAATTCGAAAGGTGAATTGCTGGGGTTGGCTTTCGATGGAAACTGGGAAGCTATGGGCAGTGATATTCTTTATGAACCGAAGATGCAGCGTACCATCGGGGTGGACGTGCGCTATATACTGTTTATGATTGAGAAATACGGGAAAGCAGGAAACCTGATCCAGGAATTGAATATTCTCAATTAGTAGACGGGCCCCTGCTTTTCGTGAGGGAGACAATTACTTGCTTCCGGACAAGATTCCGGTATCGGTATCCCTGTTGTTGATTCTTCTGCCTTGGCTGTTGCGCTTCTTTCCGAAGTCAAGGCTGAAGGATGCATTTACCATGAACAAAAGCCTTAAGTTCTTGGAATACGCTAACTGGCGGTAGGGAGCCGACTTTGATAAGTTTTCTATTTCCTGTTCATACTTCTTGGTAAACGGGTTCAACACTCCGGCAGAAAGGCTCCATTTCTCCGTATTATATCCTGCCATGATGGTGTGCAGCTTCTCCTCTTTAGTCAGTGTTTCACCCCACAGAGTGTGGTTGCTGGTATTCATTTCTGCCATCAGTACCCAGTTCTTGTACATTGCCATCAGATTGCCTCGCAGTCCTGCATTGGTGTGTGTATGCGTGTAGGTGTTGCCATAGCTGATATAGCGGTTCAGAAACGGAGTGATTTTAATGGAGATATACTCTTTGTAAGGTCGTATTTGTATAGCTGTCTCCAGATTGATCCGGTGGAAACCTTTATGATTCTCGGTAGTGCGGACAAAATACCCGTCCTCGTAGTAGGTATTTTCCATAATCGGCTTATTGTCATAACTATATCTTCCAAATAAATCGACAGATACATACTTGCTTTGCCAACTGGCAGACAGTGTATTGGCATAGAATGTAACAGACTTTAAGTCGGGATTTCCTTTGCGTATCTGATACTTATCCATTGCTTGCGAGATGTCGTTCAGATCGGACAGGGAAGGAGCATACCCCGACACGTATCCGTTGTATCTGAAAAACCACTTCCCGTTGATAGAGTACGACAGGCTTAAGGAAGGTTTGACTATATACTTCTCGGAAGAATACTGCTCCTGACTGTTATAAGTTCTCATGGCTCCAATCCCTACTGTGTAGTTCAGAGCTTTTATCTTTGATTGATATTCGGCAAATAGGTACGTTTCGGCCGTATTCATCGTGATTTTATTCTCTATATTACCCGAATATCTATTTTGCAAATAGGCCTGTGTATGCTTGATACCTCCGGTAAACTTACCCGTATTGAATTGTTTTTCGTAGATACCTTCTCCAATGATGGAGTACTTCTCACCTTTGGTTTCCGAATAGATATCCGTATCGTTATTGTCATTATTAAGGGCTTTCTGAATAAAAGTCCGTTCATTCTTGCTGTCCAGATAAGAAGCCACTATATCTGCATAGATTGTCTGTTTGTTTTTCAGATTCCTCTGGTAATAGATATCCAACGAAGGGATAACTACTTTGGAGGTAGAAAGGTCGGATATGGAGTAGGAGGTGTCTCCTTCATACAATGTACTGATTCTGTCCGACATGGAACTGGGAGTATCGCTGTATTGATTTCTGAGAGCAATATTGAGAAGTTGTTTGTCATTATCCTGGTAGCTGTAATTGAGGTTGAAGTTAAGGTTATCATACTTTACTTTGGTAGGTTCTCCCACTTCTCTGTTCTCCTGATAAGCCTCCGGGAAGTGGAAACTTTCATCGTTTTCGCGTGTCCACTTCAGATCTCTCTGTCCCCAATATACGGTAGTGCTGAGTGCTGACTTATTGGAGTGGTATTTGGCGGCGAGATTATGTTCGCCATATCCCGTATCGGATACTCCGTTGGTGAGATCGGCAGAGATACTCCCTCCTGATTCTCTTCTCTTTACAATGTAGTTCAATACAGCTCCTGCATTTCCATAACGTGCGCCGGGATTGTCTATATATTCGATGCGGATCACATCTGTCGGGCGGATGGCAATTATTTCAGCTTGAGTCACTTCTACGCCGTTAATCCTAAGTTGCACATTGTCTCCTCCGGGAATCGTGATGCTGTTGTCTATCGGATTGATCAGGATGCGCGACAGTTGTAGATTTCTCAGTAAGGAAACTCCGTTGGAAGCGGCTTTAGTCTGCATTTCGGTCGGGAGGATAATTTGCCGGTCGGTCTTTTTGATGATGGGGCTGGCTGTGACGGTAACACCTTCCAGCATTACATTGTCGGGCGATAAGGGCAGTTCTCCCAGATTCAGGTTGGCTTGCAGGTTGCGGATGGAGAGATAGGAGTTTTCATATCCGACGCATGAGATACATAAGATATAATCTCCATCGTTTACTTCTTTCAGCAGGAAGCCGCCACCGTTGTCTGTGGCAACTCCGGTGATGAATGTTGAATCCTGAGTCAGCAGGCTGACATTGGCATACTCGATGTGCTGATTGTTACTCTCATCGATGATTTTCCCTGTGATTTTGTTTGCCGCCATCAGGGAGGTACATAGGAATAATACTCCTGAAATGATACTTAGTCTCTTCATTTTACTTATTATTTTTAGTGATTATTTCTGTTCTTTGAACATGACAAAGGTAGGGGGATCGGGGGAGAAAAACGGTTTATATGTGGCACTAAATAAAGTGCAATGGGTTTTGCAACTGTCTGATAATTAGAGTGTTTTGAGCTGCGGTTTATAGAAAAGTTTATATCTTCCTATTTCAAGTTTATATATAAAGAAAAGTGCAAAAAATGGGATGCCGTAACTTCCGTTAATTGATAAATATCTATCTTTGCAAAGACTTAAAGCAAGAAGGAAGGACGGCATGAAAGCATTGAAACATGGTTTGATAGGTTGGGTATGCGTGTTGGCATTGGCAGCATGTGCAGAAGCCCTGCCGTCGCAACGCATCCAGATAGAAAAGGCGGAGCAGATGTTACAGCAGAATGCAGAGGAGGCGATTGCTCTGCTTCGGTCGGTGAAAGATCCCGAAATATTGCCGGATTCATTGCGGGCACGGTTTGCATTGGCTATGGGGCAAGCCCACTATAATGCGCATTGGGTGATGAATGAAGACTCTTTGCTATTATACGCTCTGGATTATTATGGGAGGCCGGACGTACGCGACACATTGCAGTTACTGCGTACCTATAAACTGGCGGCGCATTACTTCTACGATAGCGAGAGATATAAAGAAGCCACTGAGATGATGGCCGAAGGGAATCGCATTGCAGCCCTGCGTGGTGATACGGCAGCCCGTCTTGATTTGCTGCGGTCCGTAGCGAATATAGGGGAAGGTAATGATGACTTTGAAGGTCTGATACGCTTGCAGAAGCAATTGATAGCTATAGAGCCTGATTCCACCCGGCGATATTCCAATTACAACAGTCTGGCGATATCATACTACTGTGCAAATCAGAATGATTCTGCGCTGCTGGCTCTCCGTAAAGCTACCGAATGCCTGTATACATCCGCAGACTCTCTAAAGGCGTTATACTATGTGATGCGCAACTATGCTGATATATTGAGTGACTCCGGGAAGAATCAGGAAGCTATCAATTTGCAACGCCATAGTTTACAAGAGTATAAAGAGACGAAACATCCTTTCGAGTCCTTATCTTATTATGCTCTTTCACGTTATTTCCTGAATATGGGGCAGGTGGATTCCGCCCGCTACTATATACAAATGGGGGATAGTGTGCGTTCGCCCTATATTGACCAGGACTTATCGTTGGCTAACTTTTATCTGGTACAGAAAACGTTGATGAATTATATAGATAGCCGTTCTTTTACAATCCGGGATGTGGCGTTCTTCTCAAACCGGTTGTATAACAACTTTATCCGTGACCAACGGGTGATAGCCCAAAAAGGGAAGGTACAATTGTTACTCCAACAGCAGAATATGAATCTGCAACTGGAAAAACAGAAAGAACGGACCTTCTTTGTCGGAGTGGTGGCTCTCTGTATTTTGTTGTTGCTGACTGTCGTCTGGTATTTGCAGCGGAGAAAGCATTTACTCGTGGAAAAGGAAGAAGAACTGGAGGCCTTGCGCCGTCTGCTGCATGAGACGGAAGGCGATGAAAGCGGCAATAATGATAAGTTTGTCAAGAAGATGCTGCTTCAGCAGTTAGGTCTGATACGTATTGTGGCTACGAATCCCAGTTCCGATCATCAGGAGCTATTGGTACAGATGGGACGGATAGCCAATAAAGATGTAGCGGTGGATGATTTGCTGGTTTGGAGTGATTTATATAAGACTATCGACATGGTACATGATGGCTTTTATACCCGTATCAGTCAGAAGTATGGAAATATCCTGAATGAAAAGGAACTGCAACTCTGCTGTTTGTTAAAGTCGGACTTTTCGACGAAAGAGATTAGCGTGGTTATCCAGCAAAGCATACGGACGGTGTATCAACGTAAGACGGTCATACGGCAGAAATTGGACATGGCAGAAAAAGAGGATATCGTTGAATTCCTTTCTTGTAAACAGATAGGTAGATGATTGACAGTACTATCTTCATTCCCCTCCTCCCGAGGAGGAGGGGAATGAAGATACTCTATCCGCGTCGTCCGCGTACCTATTATGCAATTCCCCGGATGCGGTCATCAAATGCTGACAGTGCCGCCTTTGCACCTTCACCCATTGCAATTACTATCTGTTTGTAGGGAACGTTCGAAACATCTCCTGCCGCATAAACTCCCGGAAGTGTGGTGCGGCAAAAAGCGTCGATCTTGATTTCGCCTATTGGAGTCGTTTCCAGCATGTCACGGAAAGGAGCGCTATTGGCTGCCAAACCAATCTGTACGAAGATACCATCCAATGGGAAATCCCGTTCTTCACTACTTACACGATCTTTGACGCGGATAGCTGTTACCTTATCACCGTTTCCCACTACCTTTGTGGTCTGTGAAGAAGTGAAAATTTCTACATTCGGCAAGCTTTTCACCTTTTCTTGCAGTACCTGGTCAGCTTTCAGCGTATCCGCAAATTCAAAGACAGTCACTTTCCGGCAGATACCTGCCAAGTCGATGGCTGCTTCTATACCGGAGTTTCCTCCACCGATAACGGCTACGTCTTTTCCCTGATAGAACGGCCCGTCGCAATGCGGACAAAAAGCTACTCCTCTGCCTATATACTCCGTTTCACCATCCACATTCAGTTTGCGCCAGCTTGCACCGGTGGCGATGATAACACTGGGAGATATGAATACTTCACCGCCCACTACTGAAATCCTCTTTTCTTTTCCTTGAAGCTCCGCCTTCTCTATCTTACGGTCTTCAAACAAGTCGATGGGATAATGATTGATATGGCTTCTTAAATTGTCTGCCAACTGTGCACCTGTAGTCTGCGGTACGGAAATCAGGTTCTCGATTCCTACGGTTTCCTTTACCTGACCACCGACTTTTTCAGCTACAATAGCTACCCGTAATCCCTTGCGGGCTGAATAAATCGCAGCTGAGGCACCTGCCGGCCCACCGCCTAATACAAGGACATCATAAGTCCGTGAGATAGGTTCTGCATTTCCCACAGGTTCGGAGCCGAACATTTCTTCCAGCTTTTGCAGAAGTTCGCCTAAGGTGCCGCGTCCTACATGAAGCAATTTACCGTTGGCATAGACGGACGGTACGCCTTGTATTTTCAATGCATCCACTTCTTCCTGGAAAAGAGCACCGTCTATCATTTCGTGTGTGACCTGTCCGTTCAGCAAAGCCATTATATTCAGGGCCTGCACCACATCGGGGCAGTTGGTACATGTCAATGATACATAAGTCTGCAATGAAATAGGTCCTTTCAACGCCTGGATGCGTCGGCTGATGGCTTCATCAGGAAGATTTTTCCCCTTTCCATCGGCATTCAGTACTGCCAGAAGCAAAGATGTGAATTCATGACCGTTCGGTATTCCGCGGAATTTGACACCGGTTTCTTTCCCGTTTTTCAGCAAAGAGAATTCCAACTTCGGTTCTTCGGTTTCAGTTACCTCACAGGAGAGTTTATCGGAACATCCTGCTACATCTTTCAGCAACTCTGTCAGTTCCTGTGCGCTTTCGTGCCGGGGATGGCAGGTGATATGAAAAGTGTACTGCGCTTCCAGGTTTTGGAAGACGCTGCGTACTTGATTTAAAATGCTTGTTTCTAACATAACAGTCTATATTAATGTATTCCGTTGGCGGGATTAATTCGTTTCTGAACGGTTATGAATTAATTCACCACAGGG
>NZ_EQ973490.1:757369-762102 GCF_000158035.1 Bacteroides cellulosilyticus DSM 14838 | reverse complement strand
TAATACGATATAAACTAATCTCGCCAACGGGTACTAATGTAAGATAAAAGAGGCCCCCTCTATGTGTGCAATGGATAAAGGGGACCTCGCTAATAAAAAAGGGATGTGAACTTAAATTTTACCAACCAAATCTATACTTGGTTTCAGTGTTTCGCCGCCTTTCTTCCATTTTGCGGGACATACTTCACCGTCGTGCGTTGCAACGAACTGTGCAGCTTCTACCTTGCGGAGAAGTTCGTCGGCATTACGTCCGATGTTATTGTCCTGTATTTCGGCAATCTTGATTTTGCCTTCGGGGTTCACGACAAATGTGCCGCGGTAAGCCATACCTTCTTCTTCGATCATTACACCGAATGCACGAGTCAGCACGCCTGTAGGGTCTGCCAGCATCGGATACTTGATCTTACGGATACTTTCGGATGCATCGTGCCATGCTTTGTGCACGAAGTGAGAGTCGGTACTTACTGAGTATACCTCTACACCCATTGCCTGGAATTGCTCGTATTTTTCAGCGATGTCCACCAGTTCGGTAGGGCATACAAACGTAAAGTCTGCGGGATAGAAGAAGAATATTGCCCACTTGCCTTTTACGTCTTCGTTAGTTACTGTTTTGAAACTTCCGTTCTGGAATGCCTGAACTTTGAATTCAGGAAGCTGAGAATTGATAATTGGTTCCATAATCTTTTTTGTTTTAAAAGGTTTAGTACTTTGTTTTTTCGATGATGCAAAAATATAGCATCTTTTGCCGATAGAACAAAAAAAACGATTGAAAAGATTTATGGGCCGATAGACGAAATCTATACAACGCACTGAGTTGCCCGCAGGGACAGCATTTCGCGGGGTACAGAGGCTTGTATTTCTTTTGTGAGTACCTCCAATAAAGTGGTTCGTATGAAATGTTCGTTGGTGATGAGAATGATCTGCCGGGTAGGAGTGGGAATGGCAAAGGGGCGCACCAACTCTTTCTGTGTATCGTTGAGCTGATCGATTGCAAGTTCAGGAATGAAGGTAACGCCTTTACCGCTTTCTACCATACGCATGAATGTCTCCATGCTACCTAGATGATAAGCGATCTGGCTGGCTTGTGCCGCCTTCATCTGACAGAAGCGGACTAACTGGTCGCGGAAGCAATGTCCCTCGTCAAGCATCCAAAGCTGTTCGTCGCTGAGATCGGAGGTACGGATAATCTTATTATCGAACAGTTTGCTTTCGCGCGCGATATAAGCATAGAATTGTTCGTAGAATAAAGGTATCTGGCGGAAGTCATCCTTTTCAGGCAGGGTGGCGATGAGGCCGGCATCTATCTCTCCTTTTATAAGAGCCTGTTTGATGTCCTTCGTCTTCATCTCTGTTACGCGGATATCCAATTTAGGATATTTCTTCATCAGTTGCGGAAAGAAGCGGGGCAACAGGTAAGGGGCGATGGTGGGGAGTATACCTAACTTAAAGACACCCGACAAGGAGTGCTTCTCTTCTTCAATAATATCCTTTATATGGCCTGCCTGTTCCAATACGATACGGGCTTGCTCTATTACAAGTTGTCCGACTGGAGTAGGACAGATGGGCTGTTGGCTGCGGTCGAATATCTTGGTGTCTAACTCGTCTTCCAGTTTCTGTATCATGGCACTCAGGGTGGGTTGAGTTACACGGCAATGTTCCGCGGCTTTGGCGAAATGGCGGAACTGACTAACGGCAAGAATGTATTCCAGTTGTTGTAAAGTCATGATAAATAAGGGGTTTGAACGGGTTATATAGATTCTGTCTATGCAAAGATAGAAATTATCTGTTTGACAAGCATGGGTTTCCGCCTTATCTTTGTACAAAAAACGAAGAAAGGCTGCATCTCAGCATAATCAAGCAAGCTTGCTTCTGCCTTCGATTTGCACTTTCTTTGCAACAGAAAAAAGAAAAACAGTATAAATTATTAAAACCATAGAATTATGAAGACTTTAAATTATATCAAGTTAAATGGATCGGGAGTAGCTAACGTAGTATCTGCATTGCATCAACTTTTGGCAGATTTCCAGGTATATTACACGAATCTGCGCGGTTTCCACTGGAACATCAAGGGGCATGGTTTCTTCGTATTGCACGAGAAGTTTGAAAGTATGTATGACGACGCAGCCGAGAAGGTGGACGAAATTGCAGAACGTATCCTGATGCTGGGTGGTGTACCCGAAAACAAGTTCAGCGAATACCTGAAAGTTGCAAAGATCAAAGAAGTATCTGACGTGGCTTGCGGCAGCGATGCGGTTAGCAATATTCTTGAAACTTACGGATACCTCATTGGTGAGGAGAGAAAGATCATTGAACTGGCTAATGAAGCAGGCGACGACGTTACTGCCGACCTGATGACAGGCTATCTGAAAGAACAGGAAAAGATGGTTTGGATGCTGGTTGCTTTCAGCACAAAAGGATGCACAGACAAATAATATATAGGTTTAGGTGATAAATGATGGAAAAGGTGATGAAGTGGTGGAAACACTGCTTGGTCACCTTTTCTTTTTTTCTAAAAATACTACCTCTCAATAGTAGATGTAGTGGCAGTCTTAACAGATAGCCCTAATCCACGCAAGTATTGGCGTGTATTGAAAACACGCCTAAAAAAGAAGGCAGTGACTTCTCCGCACTATTCAATCTATTCCATCGCCTAAGGCAGAACCTTTTAAGTTATGGATGGGCAAGTGGCTGTAGAATATCTTGACCAAATGCAAGGCCCCGAACTTTCCATTAACCAAGCATTAATGGACTACAGAGTGTCGGCATTTCCCGCTTTATTGAAATTGTACGCGTATTCGGAAGAAGACTATCGCTTGACTATGGTCGGAAAACAATACTCTTTTCTTCCGCAGTCATCGGCTACCAAGGTTTTGAAATGGATCAGAAACATTCGCCTCGCCCTCAAAGGGATAAGCCTGATGGCGGCTTGTGCTCTGATTGATATAGCGTTGAATCTGGAAGATATATTGAGTTTCTTCGAGTCAGGAGGAAGATCCTATTTTCAGTATGATGTGGCGCAGGATTTCTTGGCGCCTATCCTTGTTACACTGGGTGTATTGATAGGTGATATCATGCATTTGGCCGGATTGTATGGCATGGAAGATTTGTCGGGAAGCGAAGATGCGAAAGCGATGACGAAGGTGCATAAAGGCTTCTGTTCTTTTGTTGATAGGTTATATTATTCCGGGTGTAGGCTCAGTGATATCATTGATAGGATATGTGATATATTATCTGGCGTGGAAGAATAATATTTGCAAGGCATCGTTTGTGGAAGTGAAGTAACTGTGCCCTAATTTATGCAAATATCTCCTTTCTGTCGGTTTTTGAGAGAAATGCTCTTTCCGTTCTTTCAGTCTTTCAGCCCTTCCGAGCTCCCTGTTCATCGGCATTCCGGCTGAAAGATGCCTGAAACAACATTCAGGTCGGAAGTTTCAGCCGGAATGCCGATGAACAGGGAGCTCGGGAAAAACTGAAAGACTGAAAGAAGAAAAAGTTTTTTTATGACTTAGTAATGTTAAAAAATAAATAGAGGGGGATAAACGATCATTTATGTACCAAGCTGTTTTATGAAGAATGATTAAGTTCTTTTTTGAAGAATATTTGACCTGAAAACAAGTAATGATGTGATCCGGTACAAGTAATGTTGTGGGTGATTACATTGCTTGTTCTCATCCATAACAAGCAATGTAATTTCAGGCAATGATCACCCCATGACTATGCTTGGATTTACTTTACACTTTTGTTTTGATATATACTGCTTTTCTTCACAGTTAAAAATAGTCTTCCTGTTTAAGTTTACATCTTGGATTTTACGTTCCTGATAAACTTTACACATTCCCTTGCCGGTTATAAATATATACATCTTCTATAGATGTGTATTTTTCCATGACCCAATTAGCCATTAATTATATATCCGACAAGGAATATTATGAAAAACACCACGGTGGTTTGCCTTAGCGGCTGGAGGCGTGAAGCCTCCAAAGAGCGTTAAGCTGTTGCGCTAACCCTCATTTCCTTGGGTGTTTTCATATTATTACTCCTGTGTGGGCGTATATTATTGTAGAAATCAATAATCCGGGCTATCCTGATTCTTGCTTCGACAATATTCCCGGGACGTTTCTCCCTGTATAGCCACTCCTGTTTTATAATTCCATTTACCCTCTCGGCAATCGCATTGTCAGTGGGATTCCCGTCTTCTGTCATACTAATGGAGATATTCATTTCCTTGAGCCTGTCCACATATCTATTACAACAATATTGTGCCCCTCTGTCCGAGTGATGGGTCAGTCGTGTGAAATCAGCCTCGGGAAACATGGTTATGGCCTGGTTGAGTGCTTGCAGAGTGTTCTCCGCTACAAGACTCTCGGACAGGGTCCAGCCTACTATCTCATGGGTAAACGCGTCAGTAAGCAAGTGGAGATAGCAGATGCCGTCGTCCGTTTCAATATAGGTGATGTCCGCCACCCATAACAGGTTCAAGGTGGGAGGCTTATATCCTTTTATACGGTTCTTGTACATCCGGTAGTTATGGTTGGAGTTGGTGGTATGACGGCGTTTTAAGGCGGGAAGCATGAGCCCCTTGCGACGCAGCAGGCGGTAGAAGCGGTCACGCCCCATCAGCTTGCCTTCATATATATCCCGCAAAATGAGAAACAGCTTGTAAGCGCCAATACCGGGTGCCAATGTGCGGATTTCCTGCACAAGCCCGATGACTTTTACTTCCGTGAGAATTC
>NZ_EQ973490.1:738611-757349 GCF_000158035.1 Bacteroides cellulosilyticus DSM 14838 | reverse complement strand
TCTCCGAAAGAACCCTGGAACTTACCGAATAATATCCTTCCCGGCTTTTGCCAAACAGTGAGCACAGGCATCCTATGGAGGTCTTGGGATGCCTGTGACGAAGGCTGTTTACTGCTTGGCGCCAGCTTTTTTTAATAAATCGACGCCATATTCTTCACGACCGATTTTGAGAACTTCATTCAGAGCTTCATTACGAAGTTCGGAATATTCCAGAGCCTGGCGTAGGCGAAGGATTTCAGCCTGCATTTCTTGCTCGCGCGATGGGGGGCATGCCTTTTCAGGCTTGGGGGATTTCTTCTGACGCATCTTCGATAGTCGGATTAGTAACTCATCCGACAAAGATAAATCTTTTTCAGACAAGACAAAGGCTTTTTCCCATCTGTGCATCGTGCCGCAGTGCAGACCATATTTCTTTTCTATGAAATATTTTGTCGAACCGCTACGGTAGTAGTCTATTAATACCTGATGCTTAAAATCTAAGCTAAACGTACGTTTGGAGAGTGAGTCTTTTTTCATCTTTACAGCTTTTTAGTGTTAAAATGGTGTAAAGTAAATCTGTATTAAGACATACCGTTATGAATTAATTCTTTTAACTTCTAAACGAAGTGATAACTCCTTTAACTCCTGCGTATGAATTATGTAGGCTAACCCAAATGTTTTTTCCTGTATTCCGTAGGAGTCACCCCATAAATCTGCTTGAAGCATTTGCTGAAATGCTGCGAATCTTTGAAGCCGACCTTATAAGCCACTTGGGTAAAGTTATCCGACCCCTCTTCTATCAGCTCTGCCGCTTTCTTCAAACGTATGTTTTTGATGAGCTCCATCGGTGAGATACCTATGAGCGTCTTTATCTTTTTGAATAGGGCGGAGCGGCTGATTCCTGCTTCTTCAACAAGCGTATCTACGCTCAAGTCCGGATGATCCAGATGTTTGTTGATGAAACAGACAATCCCGTCCAGCAAGTCTTTATCGGCTTGCGGAAGTGAGCGAAGCTCTTCTTGCTCTTCGGAATCGATATTGCTTTCTTCTTTATTTTGTATGAGTTCTGAATAATACAGTGCCTGAATCCGCTTTCTTTGTCTGATGATATTCCATATCTTGGCTATCAGATAACTCGCACTGAAGGGCTTGGTTATGTAATCATCCACGCCCAATTCCAAACCTTCATTTTGATTTTCCACATCTGCCTTACTACTCAGTAAAACAATCGGTATGTGGCAGGTATAAGTATTGGCTTGTAGCTTCTTGACCATTTCGATCCCTGTCATTTCCGGCATTACAACATCGCTGACAATCATATTCGGCAGGTACTTGATTGCCTTTTCCAATCCCTCTTTTCCATTGGAAGCCGTGATCACACGAAACTCTTCGGAAAGAATCGTATGTAAGAAGAAAAGAAGCTCCTGATTATCATCCACCACTAAAATGGAACTCTTGCCGCAGTCCTTACAAGCCTCTTCTTCTGCTTCGTAATTGTCTCTCAGAAAGAGAGTATCATTCTGGGACAGTTGAGGCCGTTCATCATAATCTGATAGAATGAACTCCGTTTCAGGTGCAAAATGCTCTTTTCCTTTACGGAAGTAGATGGTGAAAGTGGAACCCTCGTTTATTTTGCTCTGTAAAGTGATTTTGCCTTTGTGTAACTCTACCAGTTCCTTGACTAAAGACAACCCTATGCCTGTACTTTGTTTCTTGAAGATGTCGGAACTCACGTAATTCTCGAACCGATTAAAGATACTTTTTTGTTTTTCCTGACTGATGCCATATCCCTGGTCGGATATTTGCAGAATGATATTGGTATCAGTTTCCTGAACAGACAGATGTATGACTGTTCCTTTGGGTGAATATTTAAAAGCATTCGTGATCAGGTTGAAGAGAATGCTTTCCAATTTATCCGGATCTGCCCATAAAAATAGAGGCGATTCTTTAGATTCAAAGGTGATTTCACTTTCCCGTTGGATGGCAATTGACTGGAAATTATTTATAATATGTTCGATGAATGGGGCTATTTCTATTCTTTGTACTGTAAGTTTGGATTCATTCTGTATCTTCTGCAAATCGAGTACCTGATTGATGATTTTCAGTGTATGTTTGGTGTTTCGTTTTACCAGAGCCAGGTCTTGCTGAATGACAGGACTCAAGTCCTTTTGTGAGAGCATGTGGTCTATGGGGGCTACGATCAGTGTGAAAGGGGTACGTAGTTCATGAATCATATCTGTGAAGAACTTGGTTTTTATATCTAAGATATGCTTCTCTATTGCAACCCGGTTTCTGAGTTTATAGATAACAAACAGAATATAGGTTGAAATGGCAACAATGAGGATAAATATAATGAAATACAATATGGTACCGTAAATGGATTCCCAGAATGAAGGCAATATGGTGATGGAAATCTCCTTTATCTTATTACTCCATACTCCGTCACTGTTGGTTGATTTAACCTGGAAACAATAGTTCCCTTTAGGAATGTTTGTATAGACTGCCATACGGTTGTTTTTTACATAGTTCCAGTTGTCAAAGCCTTTCAGACGGTAGGCGTACTCTATCTTATTGGGGAATTTCATGTCCAGTGTCTCATAATTGATGCTGAATGAGTTCTCCTTGTGGCTGAGGGTTATGCCGGAAGACCGGTAGGAGGGTTCCTTTTTTTCTCCGTTTATGTGGATATCTGTAATGATGAGGTTGGAGGTATAGCTGTTCCTCTTCATTTGCTGAGGGATTATTGATAATAATCCTCTGTCTGTTCCAAACAGCATTTCATTGTTTGAGAGGCGACAAGCCCTGCTGTCCGTCAGTAGGAGCCCTTCGGGTAGAAATCTGTTATCATATATTTCAGTTGAATCATTCTCCAGAAACAGACGGTACAGTCCGTTTTCCGATGGAATCCACAGATTACCTTCATTATCTTCCGCCAGCGTCAGCGGAACGTTGGAGATCATCTGTGGAGATGAATAGTTTTTGAATATCCCGTTGCCTTGCTCGTCAAAGCCCGTAAGCTTGTCGAGGCCTCCACCGAAGGTTGCTACATAGATTTCATGTTTGCTACTTTCGAAAATATCATAAACATTGTCGCAGCTGAGGCTATTCTTTGCATTACCGTTGCGTACGATGGGGGTATAGGTCAACTTGTCTTTGCTCCATCTGCAAAGCAATATACCTGATGTGGTTGCCAGCCAGATGTTATCCAGATGATCTATGCAGATATTCTTGATTCTTGAAAAACGGGACGGATAGTCTGATAGTTTATTGCCCGAATGGATAAAGCGCTCATTTCCGTTTGCATCTTTAGTTATCTGGTTAAGTCCGCCACCCAATGTACCTACCCAGATTCTGCCCTGCTTATCCTCTTTCAGGGAAAAGATGAAGTTACAGTTCAGACTGAATATGTCAGCCGGATTTGCTTTATAGTATTTGAGTTGAAAGTTCAGTTTGCCTTGAGGTACTAATTTTATAATTCCTTCATTGCGTGTTCCCATCCATATATTTCCTTCTTTATCTTGCAGCAAAGCATATATGGCACCAAGATACTCTGCCTGATGAGACAACTTTCCGGTGGAATTTAAGAAGCCAAGGAAGTTTTTATCCTTGTCATATACTTGAATATCCCCATTCTTGCCTCCGACCCAAATGTTGTGGTCAGCATCTTCCATTATACTTCTCAATTCGTTCGTGGACGGATATCCTTTGACGTCAGGCACCGAGAGAGTAAAAAGATCATTCTTGAAAGATACCTTTATAAGTCCTTTCGGCTGTCTGGCAATCCACAGGTTGTTTTGGTTGTCGAAGTAGATCTTCTTTATTCTGGGTTGCCTTGATTCCTGGCTGTTTCTGCTGATCGAGAATAAAAGGAACTCATCCGCCTTTTCATCATAATAGTTCAGGGCTTCATTCTTGGAGAATACCCACAGTCTTCCGTTGCGGTCTTGTGACAGGGAACGTTGCGAGTTGTTATATTCTTGTGTTTTTAGCTGATAATGCTTATAGTACGTGCTGAATGGTTTGATGCGGGTAATCATTGCTGTGTTTTTGTAGGCCACCCATATATGTTTCTGATTATTATCTTCGTATAATGCATTAATCTGGTTGCTTAACAGTTGATTCGAGGTGGTATAGTGGGTACCCTCTCCCTGATACCCTTCCGTCAGAAAGAAGCCGTCATTTTCTGCTATGACAAGGAAATGCTTGGAATCATAAGCTTTGATTCTTATTAGGGGGCTGGTGGTATTGAACTTCAGTATGGAATGCGTATCTTTTTTAGGGTCGTAGATGTAGAGTTGCCCGTTGTCTGATCCCAGAATAAACATACCTTCCCACTTTCTGAAACTATAAAAGCGGTTGGGGGAAGATAAAATAGGTGTGAGTTTGCCGTCTTCTTTCGAGAATTTGTAAATCCCCCTGTCAGCGATAATCCAAATGATATCCTGATTTTGAACAAGACTTATGATACTACGGACTTGGGATGAACTATCAAGAATTTGCAGACAATCCATCGTTTCTTCATTGGGTCTGATTCTTAACAGGCGTCCGTCAGTCTGGAATACCCAGATATCTCCATCGGAAAGGGTAAATATATTTTGGACAGGAGCCGTTTGCAAAGCAAAATGATCGAACTTGCTGTTCTCCGGAGAAAAACGGTAAAGCGAGTTCTCATCATCTAATAGCCACAGCTGATTATGAGCGTCTATCTTTATATCATCAATCCGGTTGGTAGCTAAATCATTCGAATCTCCGGGCAGTACTCTGTAAGTTACAAATGAATGTCCGTTGAAACGACAGATTCCATTCCAGGTGGTGAACCACATATATCCATTTCTATCTTTCGTGATGCCGGTTATGGTTTGTTGCGGCAGTCCGTCTTCAATGCTGTAGCGGGTAATAACATGTTGTGGCTGCCCGAAAACCGGCGGACAGAACCAAAAAGTGAGTATGAGTATTGACAGGTATAATTTCATTTTGTATTTATTGATTTTTTAATCGGAAAAACTGATATGCCGTTATGTAATAGACGGACAAACACAATTCTTGTACGCTCATACAAAGTTAAAAAACATTCGTTAGGTAGTTTTGCGACAAATAACCTTTATTAATTAATTTATTTGGAATTGATGAAAACATCTATTAATCTGAAAAACATGCGAATATTGCTTAGTATGCTATTCGTTTTCCTGAGTGTCAATGCTGTTGCACAGAACATTACGGGAACTGTAAAGGACAATCTGGGAGAACCCGCCATTGGTGCTTCCGTAGTTGAGAAAGGGACAAGCAATGGAACGATTACCGATGTAGACGGTAAGTTTACTTTGAAAGTTTCAGGAAAGTATCCTATTGAAGTTTCATACATAGGATATATGACGCAGGTGATAAATCTGAAAGGCAAAACTTCTTTGAACATTATTCTGCAAGAAGATACGAAAACACTGGATGAGGTGGTTGTGGTCGGTTACGGTACAGTGAAGAAAGCTGACCTTAGCGGTTCTGTCGTATCTATAAATAAGGAGGATATCAAAGGTACTCCGACAAGCAATGTGATGGAGGCCCTTCAAGGTAAGATTGCAGGTGCCGATATTATGATGGGGTCCGGTGCAGTAGGCGAGGATGTGGACATCTTGCTGCGTGGTTCCCGTTCTATAAACGGCAGCAATGAACCTCTGTTTATCATTGATGGTGTGCAGGGAGCCAGTTACAATCAACTGAACCCGAGTGACATTGAACAAATTGATGTATTGAAAGATGCATCGTCAACTGCCATTTATGGTTCGGCAGGCGCCAACGGTGTTATTATTATCACTACAAAACGCGGTGCCGCCGGAAAGGTGACTGTGAATCTGGATACAAAGTACAGTATCTCGGGCGGAGCTAACTTTGTGCATGGTATGATAGGTGATGAGTGGTATCAGTATCAGAGGGAATATTACCGTACTAAGAATGGTGATTATCCGGAAAATTTTTTTCAGATGTATAACTCTGAAGCCATACAACAGGCTTATGAGAATAACCAATGGATAGACTGGATTGATGAGGCTACACAAGGAAATGCTTCTCAGAAAGATGTGAACTTATCCATACGGGGCGGAAGTGATAAGATCAAGGTCTATTCTTCTTTTAGCTATAACAATACGGAAGGTTTGCTTTCTAATGAAAATCAGACGCGTTACGGAATGAGGTTTAATGTGGACTATGACATTCGCAAATGGCTGAAGATAGGTACCAGTTCAGCGCTTACTTATACAATCAAGAATTCGCGAGGCAAGAATATCTTCACTAAATCGTTGACTGCATTTCCTCTGGGTAAGCCCTATGATGATAACGGCAACATCAATGTTGAATTTATCGAAGGAGAAACCTCGCCATTCGGAGATGAAATAGAGAATCAGTATGCCAATGAAACCCGCACGATTTATGCCAATGTCAATGGGTATCTGGAAATTATTCCATTAAAAGGACTTTCATTCCGTTCGCAGATCAGTACCACGCTGAGTAGTTCACGTAACGGACAGTATATTGGCGAACATTCTTTGCAAGGAGTTGAAAACGGGTATTCGTCACCTTATGCATACATCAATAACAATTATGGGTATAGCTACTTATGGGATAATATCCTGACCTATAACTTTGACTTCCTCAAAGATCATAAAGTGACGTTGACCAGTGTGACTTCATGGAGCCATGGACAGAGTGATTACAACAATATGCGAGCTTCCGGACAACCACTTGATTCGTATTTGTTTCATAATATGGCTTCGGGGATTACGAAACATGGTGTACAATCCTATTACTCCCAGAATCAGAAGATGTCTTATGCTTTGCGCTTCAATTACGTATACAAGGATAAATACATTGCTTCATTCACCACACGCTGGGATGGTGCATCCCATCTGGCTGATGGACATAAGTGGGAGTCATTCCCTGCTGGTGCACTGGCATGGCGTATCTCACAAGAGCCTTTTATGCAGAGTACGGAAAAATGGCTGAGTAACTTAAAACTCAGATTGAGCTATGGTGTTACCGGTAACTCCGGAGGTATGGGAGCCTATTCTTCACAGACCGGAGCAGCGACTTATTCGGCTGTTTCCATCGACGGTGTGTTGAGTTCTATGAGCCAACTTGTCTCTCCTTATGGAAACCCGTCTATTGGTTGGGAAAAGACATACCAATGGAATTATGGTGTGGACTTGGGGCTGTTTAATAATCGCATCAATCTGAGTGTAGACTTTTATGATTCAAAGACAAAAGACCTTTTATTCAGCCGTACATTACCTATAACTTCTGCTATTACGGCCTGGGGATCTCCCATGACTACTTGGCAAAACATTGGTGAAACCAGCAATAAAGGGTATGAAATACAGTTGTCCACTGTGAATATACGGAACAAGAACTTCGAGTGGTCTTCATCTATATCCTATACTCACAACGATGAAAAGATTGTAAGTCTGCCTGACGGTGACCTTATTGCCAAGAAATTGTTTGAAGGACATCCTATCAAGACATTCTATGACTATAAATATGCCGGAATATGGGGAACTGCCGAAGAGGAAGAAGCCGCAAAATACGGGTGTCAACCGGGTTATGTGAAAATAGAGACAGTGGAACAATTCACTACAGATGAGAATGGAAACCTTGTGGGAGACGGTGGAGTACATACTTACAGTAATACACGTGACCTTCAGATATTAGGTTCTAATGTGCCTGATGGTATCTTAGGCGTAAACAATACATTTAAGTATAGAAATTTTGATCTGAGTGCTTTTGTTATGCTAAGATATGGACAAATGATAGATAGTAAAACTATCGGATGGTACTCTACTAAAAATAATAACCAACCCAAAGGTACTGACTACTGGACTCCTGAGAATCAAACCGCTTATTTTCCCCGGCCGGGTATTGCCAGTACTACGGGAATAGAGTCTTTAAGGTATATTGATGGTTCTTATGCCAAGATAAAGAACATAACCTTAGGGTATACTTTCCCGAACAAGCTGTGTAAGCGCCTGGGAATTGAAAAGTGTAGAATTTATGGAACTGCATATAATGTATTTGTCCTGCCGTTTAAGAGCGAATTGAAGCATACAGACCCTGAAAACAACGGTTCTGATACCTTCCCGCTTTACAAAACTTATCTCTTGGGACTTAATGTATCTTTTTAACTAATAATTCAATAAGAATAGATATGACTACGAAAATAAAAAACTGGCTGACTGTAACAGTAATGGCAGTGACGATAAGCAATGCTTCTTGTACACTTGATGAATATAATCCTTCGGGATACACTATGGATGCGTTGTCCGTTTCGGTAGAGGGCTATCAAACCATACTTAATAATGTTTATTTCGGTATGGAAAGAGCACTGTATGGATATGGACAGTTTATGCTCATGACTGAAGGGGGAACAGACATCTGGACTTCACAGAAAAATGGTGATAACCTCTACCTGAAATATGGTATGGGTTCTGACTTTGCTAATAACATGATGGCTAACACGTTGAACTGTTGTTATGATGGTATCTGTTATTGCAATCAGGCAATTGTGAAGGCTGATAAAGTTCCTTTCACTACCGATGAGGAAAGAAACAAAAAGGTTGCGGAAGCTCATTTTATGAGAGCGGTATATTACTATAATCTGGTGGAACAACTGGGGGGGCTGAAATTGCAAATGGCTCCAGTAGAAAATGTAGATTTACATCCCGGTAAAGATACTCCGCTGGATATCTATGAGAAGTGTATTATTCCGGACTTAGAGTTTGCGGCACAATGGTTACCGGTGGAAGAAAGGACTACCCGTCCTTCTAAAAAATCGGCAATGGGTATGCTGGCCAGAGCCTGTCTGCAATCCATAGAATATGATTCTTCTAAAAAGTATGCACAACGGGCTTTAGAGGTAGCCAAAGAAATGATGGAAGACTGCAAAGCGGGAGGAGCGACTCTGGGAGTATCTATGTATGATAATATAGAGGAAGTCTTCGCTGAAAGCAACAATTTTGAGAATAAGGAAGCCCTATGGAAACACCGTTATGTGGTGGGAGGTGTAAGCAACCAGGCTTGGATCATGAACCAGAATGATGAGCAGTTCTATTGTCCGCTTACAGCTTTCTCAGCCATTCAGTTTAAGACGGATTTACATTCCGGTAATGAATATGATGGTTTGTCCGATTATCAGATATGGGGCAGACGTGCAGGCGGAAGCTTTATGCCTTCAAAATATCTGTTGGACTTGTATGTACAGGAAGATGGCACTTTGGACCCCAGATATCATGAGTATTTTCAAACTTCCTGGACAGGGAATAAAGACAAAGGTCAGGCATGGAGCGAATCACAAGTGAAGCAGTTTGATAAGAATCTGGATTCTCCTGAAATATCAGCAATGGTACCTGATCCGATAACCGGTGAGTTGGTACGTCAGTATACCAAAATTCTGTTTGGTGAAGCGGCGCTCGAATTTATCCGTCCGGGAGATGAAGGATATGCAGAAAAGGTAGCGGTAAAGAAGGACTCAAAAATCCTGTATGTTGACTACAAGGATTTGTATGCTGAGGACAACACGGTGATTATGGATTATCACAGAGATTATGATAATACGGATGTAGTCAGCCCTTGGCTCAGTTTCTATCCGTCGTTGATGAAGCATAACAGCAGCAATTATTACGTTAATAACTTGAGCAAGAAGCGTCTCGGAAATCTGAATGCTACCTTTATGATGCGTACTCCTGAGGTTTTCTTAATAGCTGCTGAGGCCGATATCTACGTAAATGGCGGAGCAAATGCGATGCAATACATAAATCAGGTTCGTGAGCGTGCCGGTGCCAAGGCTTTGTCCGGTGCGGCAACAGTAGAAACAGTATTGGATGAACGTGCCAGAGAATTGTGTGGGGAGTATGTACGGTTCTATGATTTGAAGCGTACAGGGAAGTTGACCAGCACCTATCTGAAGTCTACAAATCCTGATGTCGGTCAATACTTTGTAGATGGCAAACATGAGGTAAGACCATTCCCGCAGTCATTCCTGGAGAATCTGGAAGAGGGTGGTGGTTATTACCAGAATCCGGGGTATTAATATATTAAATTCAAAAATAGATAAGAACGTTGAATTGGATGTTCAAGGATTTCATCTGCCTGTGAAGGTAGATGAAATCTTGTGTTATAGCTATATATCGGACGTGTTGCATCTATATATCGGATGTACAGCATCTATATATCGGACATGCAGTATCTATATATCCAACGCCACCCATATATAGATACTAAAAAGAGCAGGCTGAAAGCAGGACATTCTATTTTTTCAGTATGATCACCGTAACTGCCGAAATAATCAATCCGATGCCTAAGGCGATGCTTTGAGTGAAAGGTTCTCCAAAGATGAGAATGCCTACACAGACGGCAGTCACAGGCTCCATGGCTCCCAATACAGAGGTGAGTGTGGAGCCTATGTTTTTAATGGCGCGTACCAGTGCCAGATTAGATATTACGGTCGGTACCAATGCCAGCATCACCAGGTTTCCCAGGGTTATCCGGTCCGGGATGGCCTGTACTCCGACTCCTGTCACTGTCATTCCGGTGAAAAGAAGGATTCCGCCAAAAAGGAAAACATAGAATGTCATTTTCAGCCCCTTCATTTCAAGGGATTTCAGTTGACTGACGGTGACCAGATAGAGCGCGTAGCCCAAAGCAGAGAGCAGAACGATAAAAATACCCAGTAAAGTAACAGTCCCTGTCGTATCTCCATGCGAAAGGAAGAAAACTCCGCTTACCGCTAAAGCGATTGCTGCTATACGCCAAGGGGATTTCTTTTCGCGGAAGAAAATCATCATAATAAGCGTAGTCAGCACCGGATACATGAAATGAATGGTAGTAGCTACTCCGCTTGACATGAACTTATATCCCCAGAACAGGAAAACAGCGGAACAGTCATACAGGAATGCCAGCAGGAGAAGTGGAAGTATCTCTTTCCGGCGGATGCGGAAAGACTGCTTGTCGAGCAACAGTATACAGGCCAGTGCCAGCATGGCAAAGAGGAAACGGTAGAGCAGTATGGACCAGAACTGCATGCCCTGATGCATGGCAGGAATGGTGAACAGCGGAATAAGTCCGAAGCTCGCCGAAGAGAGAAGGCCATATAAGAATCCGTTTACTTTGTTCACGTTAATAAGTGATTAGTGGTTAGTGATGAGTAATTAGCAGTTGCACTAATCACTCATCACTAACCACTAATCACTATTAATCATTTCTTCTTAGGTGCCCGTCTTGCCCAGCCTTCTTCGCTGAAATCGGGCTCTTTATCACGGAACTCCTTGTTGTCGCCTTGAAAGAACTGTCTCCAATCGTCTTTCTTGCCGCGGGCGTCGGTATAGCCACGCTCTTCGCGGCTTGGTTTGCTTTTCTTTTTGTCAGCCGGAGCACTTTCAGATTTACTTCTACTTTTTCTGGGGGCATCGCTACGTTTTCCAGATGCATCACTACGCTTTTCGTCTTTGAAGCTGCGTTTCTTGCCTTCAAATTCCTTCTTGCCGTAGTTGTTGCCCTCACTCTTACGTCTGCCTTTGGGAGCTTCCTTGCCTTCTTCGCCGGCAATTTCTACAGATACCTTTCGGCCGTTCCAGTTCGCACGGTTCAGGGCTTTCACTACATTACCTGCCTCTTTCTCATCTACTTCGAAGAATGAGAAGTTCTTCATCAGGTCAATGCGTCCCAGTTCCACGCGTCCGCGGGTATTACCGTTCAGTAGGCCTATCAGCTCATTTGGGAAGAAGTTATCCATCTTACCCAGATTGATGAACAGTCGGGTGAATCCCGGATCTGCTTTGCGGCTGTTGCGATCACCGGTGCGTTCGCTGCCGCCTCTGCTGTTGCGTTCGCCACGGCTGTCGGTAGGCATTTCTATTTCTTCGCGATTGCGGTAATATTCTGAGAAGCGGTTGAATTCATGAGAAACCATACGCTTGATCAGGTCTTCTTTGCTCAACCAGTCCAGTTTACGGTATATTTCAGGCATGAAATCAGCCATATCTTCCTCATTTACCTTCACCTTTTCCAGGTCATCGATTACTTTCAGCAGCTGTTTCTCGCAAATCTGTTTACCGGTAGGCATTTCACCAACAATAAACTTCTTGCTGATAATCCGTTCGATTTCACGCATTTTACCTTTCTCGCGCAGGTTGATGATGGCGATGGAAGTACCTGTCTTTCCGGCACGTCCTGTACGTCCGCTACGGTGAGTGTAGCTTTCGGTATCATCCGGCAAGCCATAATTGATGACGTGGGTCAGATCGTCCACATCCAGTCCGCGGGCGGCAACGTCCGTGGCAACCAGGATTTGCAGATTGCGGATACGGAATTTCTGCATGACGGTATCACGTTGTGCCTGGCTTAATTCTCCATGCAGTGAGTCAGCGTTATAGCCGTCCTGCATCAGCTTGTCGGCAATCTCCTGCGTTTCTTTTCGTGTACGGCAGAAAATGATACCATATATTTGCGGGTAATAGTCTACGATGCGTTTCAGGGCAGCGTATTTATCTTTGGCATGAACGGTGAAAACCACATGCTTCACATTGCTTGTGCTTTCATTTTTCCGTCCGATGGTGATTTCTTTGGCGTCACGCAGATACTTCTTTGAAATGCGTGCAATCTCCGGGCTCATAGTGGCGGAGAATAACAGGGTGTTACGCTCTTGCGGTACATCGGCAAGAATGGCGTTGATGCTGTCCGTGAATCCCATGTTCAGCATTTCGTCCGCCTCGTCCATCACTACGTTCTGGATGGTGGTGAGGGATACCGTTTTGCGTTCCATCAGGTCGAGCAAGCGTCCCGGGGTGGCGACAATGATATGTACACCCTGTTTCAGGGCACGTATCTGGCTGTCTATGGATGAACCACCATATACAGGCAATACCCTCAATCCGGTGATGTATTTGGAATAATCATTCAGATCACCTGCAATCTGCAAGCAAAGTTCGCGTGTAGGGCAAAGTATAAGGGATTGTGGAATCCGGTTCTTTACATTAATTTTCTGGATAAGTGGTAAGCCGAATGCGGCGGTTTTCCCCGTTCCTGTTTGTGCAAGTGCTACAACATCATTATTTTCTCCTAAAAGGTAAGGAATCACTTCCTCTTGTACCGGCATGGGACACTCATATCCCATTTCTTCAATGGCGCGGCGTATCTCCGGCGACAGACCGAGCTCTTCAAAATTCTTCATTAAATCTTTGTATATCTTTATATTCGGGCACAAAGATAGAACAAATTTAGTGATTAGTGATTAGTTATCAGCGATAAAATTGAATAACAGGGCTATTTTTTTATTACTAATCGTTTTTCACCAGCAGAATGCTTTGCAGCTTCTTTATTTCTTCTTTGGTGAGTCCGATAGCTCTTTGCAGATACGTGTCTACATCACCGTACCGACGCTCTATTTCCTCCTTGGCGGCGTTCAGGAAATCTTCCCTTGCCGAATAGATGGTCGTAATGGCTTCTTGCGAGCGTGTGGGCAGGTTGTAGGCATAACTGGAAGCGCTGGGAATGTTGAAGTAATCGTTGCTTAGGCGGTAGTCTTCCATAATGATGTCGCTGTTCACGCCGAGGGAGGCGAGGATCAGTGCCGAAGCAATGCCGGTACGTCCTTTGCCGGAGGAGCAATGGATAACGACAGGGTAATTGGTACTGTTCAGCAAGATATCAAATATCTGGCGATACTCTTTATGATAGTGCATTACCAATTCGCGGTTCATCCGCTCCACCATCCGGTAGACGGTGTCGCTTTTTATTTTCTGTTCCTGAATGCCTTTCAGGATATCTTCCATATCTCCCGTTTTTATAGGGACATGTATTACATTAAATCCTTGTTGCAGTGGGGTGTGACCTTTTAATTCCGATTCTGAGCGCAGATCGATGATGGTCTTGATGCCTATATTCTTCAGTTCCCTGCGTGAGTAGCATTCCAGACTGTCTATCTGTGCAGAACGATAGAGCATGCCCCAACGCACCCTCTTTTTGGTAGGGTATGACGGATACCCACCCATATCACGGAAGTTTTGTATGCCGGGGATATTGACATTGCGGGTAGCAATCTTTACGCGATATTTATCATTGAATACGAGGGTGTAGTAATAACGCTTGGTAGGGTCTGTGGTGACAATCGTCATTCGCTGATCGGAAATGTTTGCTATGGCTACCGGAGAATCCTCGGGGATATTATTCGGATCAGTCGAAGCATATACCTTTACGTTCCCTTTGATGAGAGGGGCTATTTCCCATTTGACGATACTGTTCCCAACGTTATTTTCTTCGCAAACAATGGAAATATGAGGAGCTGTGCCGCTACAAGCCGGTAGCAGCAATACACATGTTAGCAAGTTCAACAGATTTCTATACATAGTTTTTTTGTCTGAGCATATATATGCAAAGATAATGCAAACCGAGAGCAGAATAAAATGAACTTGTTCATTTCTTATGCCGAGGTGCAGCTTATCTTCGCTTTGTTGCAAAGATATGTATTCTGATGACTTTTGTTATTCCAGGGCACAGAGTTTCACAGAGTTTTTTCTCCTTTAACGGGGATTTAGTTAACGGGAGGCAACTGCTTGGCAAATTCCGGTGATATAGAGTTGTTGAAACTCCGGCATACATCTGCCGCAAACTCGATGCCGCAACGGATAATCTTGTCCCAGGTGTCCTCGCTTATCTGTCCTAAATCGCAGTAACGCACGTCGTACTTCAATAAGCCATAAATAATACCGGCATTAAAGTTATCGCCTGCGCCAATAGTGCTGACTGCTTCCAATGGGGGAATAGGATACTCTTTGGTGATGCTATTCGTGCGTAGTGAGATTTCTTTGGCTCCGGCAGTACAAAGGAAGTTAGGGCAATAAAAACGAATTTTGTCTTTATATACCTTGTCCACTTCTCTTTGATTGTACATATAGAAAAAGTCTTCTATAGATCCGCGCACAATGTCGGCATATTCCAAATTTTCGATGATGGTGGACGTCAGCTTGATAGCCTCGCTTTTGTGCGACGACCGGAAGTTGGGGTCATAGTACACGATTGCTTTCTTCTCGCGTGCCTGTTCCAGCAAATCCAGAACCTTTTCGCGCAGCACCGGATTCAGGGCAAAATAGGAGCCGAAAACCACGATGTCGTCTTCTTCCAGTTTTGGGAAAACCACGTCCAGCCGTTGCTTGGGATAATCTTTGTAGAAGATGTATTCCGCATCACCATTCTCGTTGAGATAGGCCAGTGATACCGGGGATTTTCCATCGGGAAATACGTTGACATAGTCAGTAGACATGCCGCTATCCCGCATGGATTGCAGGATTGTATTACCTACCCGGTCGTTTCCTGTCTCACTGATAAAGCTGACGGGAACACCTGCCCGTGCCAATGACACGACGCCATTGAATACTGAACCGCCCGGTACGGCAGCTGTCGGCTGGCCGTTGCGGAAAATGATGTCAAGAATCGTTTCTCCTATACCAATTACTTTTCGCATAATTTTCTTGATTTTTCACCCAAATAGCCACCGTGATGGCGTTTGGAGTAGTCTCCAATAGTAAATCCTGTCTGTTTCATGACTTGTACCACAAGGATGTCGCCGATAACGGTCATCACAGTGGTCGAAGTGGTGGGAGTCATACCTAAAGCACAAACTTCCTTTGGTTTTCCTGTGCTGAGGCATACATCGGACTCGTGTGCCAACGGACTATCCGGATTTCCGGTAATAACAATAAACTTGAGGTCTGGGTTCAGATTATGAGCCAATTGTGTAAGTTCAACGATTTCACGCGTCTTACCGGAATTGGAAATCAGCAACAGCAGGTCGTTCTCCTGCAAGATGCCCAAGTCTCCGTGTTGTGCTTCGCTGGGGTGCAGAAATACGGAAGGAATACCTGTGGAACAGAATGTCGTAGCAATGTTCATGGCAATCTGTCCGGCTTTTCCCATACCTGAGGTCACCAGTTTCCCTTTCCGCCGGTGAATCTGTTCCACGATAAGTTCTACCGCACGCTCGTAAGCGTCTGTCACGGGGATGTTCAGTACGGCTTGTGCCTCTTTCTGCAAAAGCTCTTGAATGGATTCAATCATTATACTATTTTTGTTAGTAGTTAGGTTATAGCCTACAAATATCTGCAATTTTCCATAAATGGCAATAAGTTTTATTGTATTTTTGCTTTGCGAAGATAAGGGGACCTCGTCAAATTGCGCTATCTTTGCGCCCTCAATTAGTTTCAAACGTCAGAATGAAGAAGTTAGCACTATTACCCTTGTTGGGACACCATCAATATACTCTTGCCAATGGTTTGCGTATTATTCACCAGCCGTCATTTTCCGATGTGGCTTACTGTGGTTTTGCAGTTGATGCCGGAACCCGTGATGAACTGGAGAATGAACAGGGCATGGCGCATTTTGTGGAACATCTTATTTTTAAGGGTACTCAGAAGCGGAAAGCCTGGCATATACTCAACCGTATGGAGAATGTGGGCGGTGACCTGAATGCTTATACCAACAAGGAGGAAACAGTGATCTACTCTGCTTTTCTTACCGAACATTTCGGCCGTGCGTTCGAGTTACTGGCGGATATTGTCTTTCACTCTACTTTTCCGCAACGTGAGATTGAAAAGGAAACGGAAGTGATTATTGATGAGATCCAATCTTATGAAGACACCCCTTCCGAACTTATTTTCGATGATTTTGAGGATTTAATCTTCCGAGGACATCCGTTGGGACGCAATATCCTGGGGAATCCTGAGCTGCTGAAGACCTTTCACAGCGAAGATGCCGCTGCGTTTACTTCCCGTTTCTATCATCCGGGGAATATGGTGTTCTTTGTGTGGGGAAACCTGTATTTCAAGCAAATCATCCGTTTGGCAGAGAAACTGCTTGCCGATGTTCCGGCGGTGACGGTGGATAACCGTCGTACTCCGCCGTCTCTTTATACGCCCGAAAAACTGGTGGTGCATAAGGATACGCATCAGGCTCATGTGATGATAGGCAGCCGTGGCTATAATGCGTACGATGATAAGCGTACCGCGCTCTATCTATTGAATAATATTCTTGGCGGGCCCGGTATGAACAGTCGCTTGAATGTTTCTCTGCGTGAGCGTCGCGGCCTTGTCTATAATGTAGAGTCTAACCTGACTTCTTATACGGATACCGGGGTTTTCTGCACTTATTTTGGTTGCGATCCCGATGATGTGGATACTTGTATGCGTCTGGTGATGAAAGAACTTAAAAATCTGCGTGATACAAAGATGACTTCGTTACAACTCGCAGCTGCGAAGAAGCAACTCATCGGACAAATAGGTGTGGCTTCGGATAATAATGAGAACAATGCTCTCGGCATGGCGAAGACTTTCCTGCACTATAATAAGTATGAAAGTTCCGAAGCGGTTTATCAACGTATTGAACAAATTACTCCGGAGATTTTGCTGGAAGTGGCGAATGAGATGTTTGCAGAAGATTATCTGTCAACGTTAATTTATCGCTGATTGTCGTTTACTTAATGGGATTTTGTGTATCCTCTTTCCGAGCACAAAAATAATCTGGCCCGGCGTAGCCATAAATCAAAAATGGATTAGTTATTTTGTTCATAAGCAGATGTTTATATGTAGCAATAACTTTCCGCATTTCCAAAAGTTTCGTAGCAAGTTAGAATGATTATTATGAATATAATTATTATAATTTGCAATAATCTAAAGCAGGATAATCATGAAGAGTATACAAGTGAATCCCTTTATCATAGGTACCTATCTATCAGTCCATCTTTGCGGATTTAACGGAGCGCCAGCGTGAGATACTCCGTGCGATAGCTGTCGAAAATGTTGCTGTCAATGTGACTTCCGGTGAGTTTGTGCGAAGATATGATCTGAAATCACCCAGTTCCGTACAGTCTGCTCTGAAAGGGCTTTCCGGTAAGGGTATAGTAGGTAAGATCCTTGACGGATACGTTATTAATGACCGGCTGTTTAGGTTTTGGATAAAGCGGAATCCGATCTGATGAAGTACATAAGGCGGAAGCCTCCTGGTCCGGTGCAGGTAAGTCTGTTTGGTCTACTGTTACCGTCAGGCGAATGCTATTGGCCACGCAACTCCCGTCGGCGCTACGAAAACTGAGGTAGGCTATCAATTCATCGTCCTGCCAGTCGGAAGGAAGTTGAAGTTCTGCATGTCGGGCGGAACGTAGGGTGGCTTCCGTATCGTAAACAGCTGTTTCTTCGTCTTTGTTATATACTAATAACATGGCTATGTCCGTATCTTCTGCATTTCCCATGCCACTGTTGTCCTGCCATTTAAAGTGCACCTTATTTCCGTTTTGTGTGGCTGTACCTTCGAATACCGGCATCAGGGTTCCCATAGAAACCAATGCCCGGTCAAAGTCTATTTTGATTTCTTTTCCACTGCCAGTCACGGCTCTTTTCAGTGTGTAGGACATAGCGGAGTTGAACGCGGATTTATCCTGTGTAAGTTCCTTGTAGCCAATGCGTATGAAAGGTTTTATAGCTTTCAGGAAGCTGAATGCCGTGGCGAATTTACCGCGTTGTTCCTGTTGTTTCGGTGTGCGCGGATTGCTGACTTTGGCGGCCCGTGCGCGTATATAGTAGTTTGATTTCCAGCGGAACCCTACTATCGGTCCCACTTTACCGGAGAAACCTCCGAGAATGCCCTGGTTGATAATTCCCATGATATCGTGTTTTTAATTACTTGTTTCTGTCACTGCGCAAATATATGGAAAATAAATCTCTTCAACCCGCTCCC
>NZ_EQ973490.1:708425-738447 GCF_000158035.1 Bacteroides cellulosilyticus DSM 14838 | reverse complement strand
GCATCCCGGATATGGTTTAGATAGGGTTTATGAGCATTGATGAAATCTCTTCGCCTTGTCGGAATGTTGCAACATAACGTCGGAGAAAGAAGAAAAAGGCTGTTTAAAACAGGCGTGACACGTTTTTATCCCCTCGTTGGTTTGAATGTAGACCTTGGGTTTATATGAAAGTAGCTTACTTTGCAGTAGTAAAATGGCAAAACCTTTAAAACCTATATTATGATACTATTAAGAAAAATGCACAGTCATGTATGGAATACTTTTATTTTATCAGCTATCCTGCTCAGTTCTTGTTGTCCGCCTCCTGTTGATGATGAAGTTTATATAAATATTTATCAGAATATGTCGATAGAAACGATTCTTGTTGAGAATGTGACTGACACCTGTTATCGTAGAAGTCCGGAGTTCTTCTTTGCTAATTCTGCGATGTTTGACAAAGAACCACGCGGGAAATTTCTGCTCCATGCGCATGGCTACGCATGTAAAGTAGATAGCGGTAATATGCTGGCTACGCTGGCCGAAGTAGCTTGGCACATGGGGATGGAGCGGAACGGGGATCTGGTTCGCATAGACTTCGACTCATTAATTGTAAAGGATGATAATGAGAGTAGACTCAGCGCCGACTATGCACGAGCCATGTCTATGGAGAATACCCCGACCTACATCGTAGAAATCAGTAAAACGCAAAGTGCTCCATCGCCTGTCAGAATGGAAAAAGGCATGATAGGATTTGGCTCATGGGATACGGAGGTAGAGTTTAAGGATATTCGGATAGAGGCGGATGGAAAAAACATTCATTATGATGTGTCCTGTTGCCGAGCCGATAGCGGGGAGTGGAAAGTGCGGGATGGCATTCTGATGCAGACTTCCAGACAACTGCGTACCAGAGCCGTTTTGCCCGATTTCATCGGGAATGAATATGTACTTACGTTCAAGGCACGGCGCACAAAAGGCAATGAGGGCTTTTTTCTCTATTATGGTGTATCGGTGAACGGGAAAAAGGGATATTGTGTCAATGTGGGAAGATGGGGTAACCGCTTCATTAATATCGAAGATATGAAGGGTGAGGTAGTGACCAAGATATTGCCTTGGCATCTGAAGAATAGTCGTTGGTATGATGTGAAATTGGTGAGTACGTCCAAGGGTGTGGAGTTTTATGTGAATGGGAGATTGGTGGTCGGTTATAAGCCGGTCATGCCCCGGCAGTTTTATGCTGCCGGATACGATGGAGAGGCGGGAGAGATAGTGGTAAAGGTGGTTAATGCGGCAAATGCTCCTTATAAAGTAAGGTTCCATCTTGTGGGAGGCGCACGGGTTGAGACGAAAGGACATGTGCTTACATTGGCGGCCGCTACCGGCATGGACGAGAATACGGCAGAGGAGCCTAAACGTATTTATCCGCGTGAGAGTGAATTCCGGGAGTTTGGAGAGTTGTTTGATTACGAATTCCTTCCTTTCTCTTATTCGGTAATGAGAATAAAAACACAAAAAAGAAGATGACAATGAAGAAGATTCTTTCAATAATAGCCCTTTCCATCGCAGTAATGGCTTGTGGCGGCAAGACGAATTTAGAGACGGCACTGATACAGGCAGGTGATAATCGCGCGGAGTTGGAAAAGGTGTTAAATCACTATGCTGTGGATTCGCTGAAGTATAAGGCCGCCTGTTTCCTGATCGAGAATATGCCCTATCATTACTACTATACGGGCGAAGAGGTGAATTATGAAAAACAATTTTTCAAGATGCTTCATGAAACGGCTTTGTCGCCCGAAGTGATTGCGGATTCCCTGAACCGTGGGAGAATGAACGAACAATTTGGTAGGACAGAGTTGAAGTATGATATTCGGGAGGTGGATTCCGTCTATTTGGTTCACAATATAGACTGGGCATTCAAGGTCTGGCGTGAGCAGCCTTGGGGCAAGAAGGTTTCTTTTGAGAACTTTTGTGAGTATGTGCTTCCTTATCGCGTGGGGGATGAATGTCCGGTGGAATGGCGCGAACGGCTTTACGATAAATATAATTCTCTGTTGGACAGCATTCGTCTTAAACCCGAGAGTGTTTTCCCCTGGATTGTGGCGGATGCACTGCTGGATTCTTTGAAGAAACGTTCTCCCCGTTTTGTTTCTTATTCTTATGCCAAACATAGCGCAGGGCCGGAAATTGCGGACTGGCTGTCCGGTAACTGTGAAGATTTGGCGGATGCGTTTACTTACATCTGTCGCTCTCTGGGCATTCCGAGTGGTTGTGATGAAATGCTGATGCGTGGTGATAACAATGTGCCCCATTACTGGAACTTTGTACCGGATGATCATTGCGACGCTTTCTTCTGCTCGCTTCTCTATCCCGGTCCTCTTATCCAATCGCACACTTACGACGCACCCCGGGGAAAGGTTTATCGCCGGATGTTCAGTATCAACCGGGACATGATGAAAATGATGAGCCAACCGCCGGAGAAAATACATCCTACTTTCCGCTATCCGTTGATGCTGGATGTAACAGATATTTATTCTGATTGCGAACAGACGATCTGCATCCCTGAGTCACGCTTTCTTATCCGGCCGGAGCGGGATGAGCTTATCTATTTATGTCTTCCTTCACACATGGAGTGGGTTCCGGTAGCCGTCAGTAAGTATAGGAATGGACAGGTAAGTTTTGAAAATGTCGATGGAAACGCTGTTTTTTGCCTGTCCTCTTACCGTGATAAACAGTTGGTGCCCATGACTGTTCCTTTTTGGGCTCATAAGGAATTGAGTTATTTCCGATATTTTGGTAACGGAGAGGGGGAGGAACGGGTTACGATTCTTCATAAGTTCAACCTGTTTATTGAACCATTCATCGACCGTATGGTGGGCGGGGTATTCGAAGGCAGCAATGATGCGGGATTCCGGACAAGAGATACTTTGTTTGTGATTGAAGAGAAGCCCGTACGGCTTCAGAATGTGGTTTATGTCAGTAATCCGAAAGAGTATCGCTATTTGCGCTACTACGGACCTGCGGGTAGCTACTGCAACGTTTCGGAAGTCGGGTTTTACAGGGATCCGAATGATATGGTTCCGTTGCAAGGAAGGGTGATAGGTACACCGGGAAGTTTCGGGGGCGATAAAGGGCATTGGTATATGAGTGCCTTTGATGGTGACCCATACACTTCTTTTGATTATAACCAGCCGGATGGCGGTTGGGCAGGAATTGATTTGGGAAAATCTGTTTCGGTTGGTAAGATAGTCTTTACTCCGCGAAATCGCGTTAATTTTATTCGCCAAGGCGATAAGTACGAACTTTTCTATGCCGGAAAGGGAGGCTGGATTTCTGCGGGAACTACGGTGGCTAATTCCGATTCACTGGTTTATAATGTTCCTAAAGGGGCGTTACTTTATCTGAAAAATCATTCGGGTGGGGTAGATGAACGGATCTTTGAGTATGTGGATGGGGAACAGGTGTTTTGGTAGTAGCAGATAATGATAAGTCATAAAATAGAATTGGATTATGAATAGAAAAAACGCTTTTGGTAGAGTTCTGCTGATAGTATCATTGATAGCGACTTTGTGTTTATCAATAGATATTATTTATGGATATCTGACGAAGGAGCGGAGCTGGAATGAGCAAATGCGTACTTCCCTTGTCGGTGTATTGGAAGATAGTATGGAGAAACGTGGAAAAGAAGATGTGTATATAGTATCACATTCCTATAGCAGAAGAGATTTTAAAGATGATAGCCCGAAGATAGTTACAATGGATGTAGGAGAAGGCCCTAAAGAATATATTGTACCTGCCTATAAGCATTATAATAATATAGCGGAGAATCCTACAGAGAGACTTTTCGACAGTGTTATATTGGAAGAACAACCTTTAGCGGCAGATTCTTTGAATATGCTGTGGGATAGACTTTTGGTTAAAAACGGTATCTCTGGTACTGGCAATATACGTGTTTCAGTCACAGATTTATCGGAGAATATATCTATGACTTATGCAAAAGATACTCGCTATCTGCCTCTATCAGATAGCTTGTTCTCTTATTACATAGGCTATCGCTGTGAAGTCGAGGTGACGGCTTTTGCGTCGCCTTTTAATTATTGGCGTAGTATGACTTTATGGGACTGGATGGAAATCTTCTTTCTTTTGTTGTCCGTTGTGTTTTTCTTCTGGATTTGGACTGTTTATAACAGACGTTCTGTTGATGCTTGCGAACATGATAATTTCGGAAGCGTAGCTGCTGAGGAAGAAGAGTTGGTGGTTGTCTTGAAAGAAACTGTGTCCTGTATCTATCAACTGGGAGATGATGTTTTGTTTGATCCGGCAGATAGACTGTTGAAGAAGGGAAATCAAATAAAGAGTTTATTGCCACAGGTTTCCGCTTTATTACTTGGGCTTTTAGAGGCTGACGGGTATTGTATGTCTATATCGGATATTTGCCTGTTGTTATGGCCGGATGGCAGTGGACGTTCTGAACGGGTACATACTGTTGTAGGACGGCTTCGCTCTTCTTTGGCTGAAATGTCATCGCAAATTTCAGTTATCAGCGGAAATTCGAAGTATCAGTTGAAAATAGCCCATTCCATCGAAGAAAAGACACCGTTGGATGATGTTTTGTAGAATTAGTGAAAATCTAACATAATCTTACAAAACCTATCAAATTCATCAAATATAATGTCTGACAGGTTTTGTCAGACGTTATATTTGTTTTTATGCTCTTTGGACTGCTACCTTTGTGAGGAATCAAATGGAATTATTGGTTAAATGAAAAATATGAAAAGAAAGTTTTGCTTGCAGATATGTCACTTCTGGTTATGACGATTGTCTGCTATGGCTCTTTTCATGAGGAAAAGACTGAAAGTGCTTTGCTAATGGAAAATATTGAAGCATTGGCGGGAGGAGAAAGCCATGTTCCTATGCATTGTGTAGGTTCTGGGACAGTTGATTGTCCGATAAATCATGAGAAAGTTAAAATTGTAGCAACCGGTTATAGCCTTGAAGACTTGTACTAACATATTGCTAATAGTGCTTCTTGTCTCGGCATGTGCCTCTGCGCCTGAGAAAGGAATTCCTTATAATGACTTTCCAGTTACGGAACAGTTATCTGGACAAACTGTACCATTAGATACTGCCATATTTCGTTTCCCTTATCGGATTCGGGTACAGGGTGATACCGTAGCTATACTGGATTTGCATGCTTCGGAGCACTTCATTCAGCTTTTTCATTATCCTGATTTCTCATATATAGCTTCTTTGGGCAGGCGCGGAGATTCACCGGAAGATATGCTTTCTGCCGAGAATCTCCGTTGGGATGGAAATTCATTGTGGATGTTAGATGCAAATAAATCGCAATTAACCAGGTATAGTTTGTCTTTATCCGGCGACTCACTCCTTCGTGAGGAAGTGGTGAGTCTGGATAAAGAAATTCTCCGGGCATTAGACTTTGTGGTATATGATGATTCTACTTTTATCGTTCCTGATTATTCAGGAGAAAGTCGTTTTTGTTGGATAAACCGAAAGGGTAAGCTACTGCGCAAGATGGGAGAGATTCCTTCTGTTAATGAAGAGGTTTTGAGGCAGGCTCGTCCTGCTTTGGCACAGGCATGGCGTAGTTTCATTGATTATAATCCTCGGAATGGAGTTTTGGCGGCTGTTACTCAATTGGGAGAAGTTCTTGAAATCTATAACTTGAAAGATAGTACACATGTGGTTCGTATTGGTCCGCATGGCGAGCCGAAGTTCAAAGTTGCGGAAGGCTATGGTATTCCTACGGGAATTATGGGGTTTTGCGATGTGCAGGTGACGGATAGTGCTATCTATGCGGTGTTTCAGGGACGTACATTCAAGGAGATTACAGAAGCGACACAGAGAGGGGATATGACGGATGGAGGATGGTATGTATATGTGTTTAGTCTGGAGGGGGAGCCGTTGAGGAAATATGAGTTGGATCATGCTATTTATGGTATGTTTGTGGATGGTCAGTTTAGGACTCTTTTTGTTGTAGATATAAATAAGGATGAGCCAATGGTGAAGTTTTGTTGTAATAAAGAAAAGTATACTTTAGGTAAATAGTGCAAACTATTGATATAAAAATAATTAATAAAAAGTTATCATGATGAAAAAATTAGTATTTATTGGTTTAGCTGTCTTGGTTGTGACAGTGGTTTGTTATGACGTGTATGTAATGCATAATAAAAATTATGGATTGACGGATTTGGTACTGCCTAATGTAGAGGCTTTGGCAGAATATGAATCAGATATGGCTGATCCATTAAGATTAAAAAAATGTTATCTATATGCCGGCACTGATTTGCTTCCCGATGAACCTGCAGAAATTGTCGTAAAATGTAATGGCTGTGCTACGGTGAAATCTACCATGCATGTGGGTGATGCCCATTGTATAGGTTCACAAATAATATACTGAAAAATGTTGCTTATTTAGTGAGAAATGTATCTTATGACGAAGAAAAATATTTGTTTATTACTGACTTATGCTTTGATTACTGCATGTGCCGGGCAGGTGGGTGCGCAAAAGCAAGTGTCTGCACAGAAGATAGAGTCATTTCCTGTGAAGAAGTTATTGCATGCAGAAAAAATAAAAGTAAATGAAGTATTTTCGCTTGATGGGATAAAGGTAAAAAAAGGTAGTCTTTTTGTAACAGACTCAAAAAGTAATGACACTATGTTGTATCAATATTCTCTACCTGAATTCCAGTGTATATATAAAGGAGGTGCAAAAGGAGGAGCAGAAGATGAGTTTCAAATTTTTCCCGCGTTTTGTAAAACAGTCTCTGACAATATATATATTTGGGGATATACTCCATTCACTATTAAAAGTTTTGCATTGGATGATACCAACCATCTTTCTTTTGAAAAAAATAGAATTACCGATCTCTGTTAATATGGTTAACTTTATGAATATAGTCAATGACTCGCTACTAATATATAGTGCATATCCTAGTAAACTTGATATAGAGAAAATCAATTTGAACACTCAGCAGATAACTGGTAGAATCTCACTTGAGATGGAAAGTCATAAAGAAACGTTTTTTGATAAAAACAGGGGATATTTGGCCGCTAACGATTCTCTGATAATCTATGCCTATACCTATAAAAAACAAATCGATATCTATGGAGTGGATGACATGAAACTTCGGAAAAGACTTGTTGGTGAGAATACGGTACCTCATATTGTAGTTGGTGATGTTAAAGAAACCGAGTTCCGGCAGCGCGAGTTGGTGGCAGGTAAGCATTATTTTTATATAAGGTGTCGAAAACCCAAAAACATGGAGGGTTGCTTTATAGAAGTATATGACTACTCGGGACGCTCAATTGCTCAATACGAATTGACAGAAATGTTATATGCTTTTGATGTGGATGAAGATAATAGTACTATATATGGGTATAATAGTGACATATTTGAGGATGGTTTCTTAAAATATACTTTAAACGGCAGTGAATAGTGTGTTTTTTGATGATTTGTTTTCACCTTTATTTCATATATTAATAGGGGGTAGATTGATTTAGAAAATAATGTGGTTTTATTATGATGAACGGGTGTAGGTAAGTGTTATTTCTATGCACGAGGTCAAGGCAAGAGAAGAAATGTATTATAGATTTTTTTGATTACTCCGGTCATTCCATAACCAAATATACTTTGGATACTATATCGAATCCCTTTGATGTGGACGAAGAGAATAGAATTATCTATAATTATAACAGTGAATTTTTTGAAGACAGTTTCTTGAAGTTTACTTTTTTTAGTTTCTTATGGTTTAAGACTATAAAGCAATTTGTCATGAAGAGATTATTAGTAACTATATCGTTTATCATTACGGCAATACTTTTCTTTTCTTGTACGTATATAAAAAAGGAGGATGAGATAACTCGTTTAATATCCGAATGGAGTAGAAGGGAAATACTGTTTCCTAAAGAAATATATTTCACAGTATATGGGAAAGATACCGTAAAATATCCAACGAGACGTTCCCGCTATTCAATAGTTAGCTATGTAGATTCTGTCGGTTGTACAAGTTGTAAGTTACAACCTCATATGTGGAAAAAATACATATCCATGTTGAGTCCTGCCAATGGAGAGGAAATCCCAGTCTTGTTCTTTCTATGCCCTACAAATAGGGATGAACTGATAAATTTATTAGTAAGTAACTATTTTGATCATCCGGTATGTATTGATGAGAATGACACTTTTAATAAATTGAATAAGTTTCCTGATAAGATAGACTTTCAGACTTTTTTGTTGAATGAGGAAAATAGAGTTGTTGCTATGGGAAATCCCATTCATAATCATAAAGTTAGGGATTTATATATAGATATAATTCAGGGAAAGCAGATGACTTATGAGAATGAGAAGATAAAAACGAAGGTCAATGTAAAAAACATTAATTTGTTTTTAGGTACTTTTGATTGGAATCAAGAACAAAAGGTTGAGTTCATTCTTGAGAATACAGGTGATAAGCTTTTGGTGATAGATAATGTGGTTACTTCTTGCGGCTGTGTTACGATCGGTTATTCTGGGGAGCCGATTCGTCCAAAGGGCTCTGTTTCTTTACTGGTAACGTATAAAGCGGAACAACCGGAACATTTTGATAAAACCATACAAGTGTATTGTAATGCAGAATCTTCGCCTATTTTGTTGAAACTTACAGGAGAGGCTAAATGAACGGGGTTGAAAGATAAATATACATACCTAAAGGGTAAGTCTTTGGTGAAGTGGCAATTCTTTGATTTTAATATGGGAAAAGGTATAAAGAAGATATTTACTTTTATGATATTACTGATAGGCCTGTCTGCCTGTACTGTAAGGTCAACAACTGAAATATATGATACATTTGATGCAACAAGTTCCTTATTAGGGGAAAAACATGATATTCCTCCAATAATGCTATATCCTAAGAATATCTTTCTAAAAGATTCTTTCTTGGTAGTCTTCAATGAAAAGATAGATACCTGTTTTCAGGTATTTGATAAAATTGGTTTTGGATATAAGTATGCTTTTGGCATTAAAGGAGAAGGACCTGATGATTTAATATTGCCAGCAAGTCAATTGGTTGCTAATAATCATAATGAAACGATTGTGTTAGATATGAATCGGTTTAAGAAGATATCTTTTGTAAATGATCAACCAACTATTTCCAACTTAGAGTTTTCTGGTGCTCAGCCGTTTTATAATGGTTTGATTAAGTTAACCGATTCCTTATATATCTGTGATTCCGGTTTAGAAGAAGAGAATGAATATGCATTTATTTATCCGAATGGAGAACTGAAAAAATAGGGAGTTTATCCTGAAGGGATAGAACGCTTTGGCAATTTGCTATCACGAAATCAAGCTTATACCAAAATCAAGGTAGCTCATCCATCCGGTAAGTATTTTGCGGCATTTTATACAAATTCTCGAAAGCTGCGGATATATGATATATCCGGGAATATGCTACAGATATAGAGTTGAATATTTTACCGGGAGAACAAGAGGTCCATTGGAAGTAGAGAATAGGTATATATATGCTATTGGGGCTTATGCTACTGAAAACTATATTTATACTTTAAATTTAGATATGACTCCCCAGGACATATATGCTGGAAAGTATTACCCTTCTTTACAAGTCTTTTCGTGGGAGGGTAAACCTTTGAAACAATATAAATTGAATTGCTATATAAGTGCTTTTACGATCGATGAGGCCAGCCGGACAGTTTATGGAGTGTTTGCAGAGGATGAAAGTTCTATATATACTTTCAATTTGGATCATTTGTAGTAATGAATGTTTGAAATGTTAACGGTTAATCAGTTAGGTTATGAGAAATTACTTATTTCTTTTAGTAGTTATATTCTGCACCTGTGTTAGTGCACAGAAAGTTTCGTATGTAACATTGTGGGGTGATACTTATGTCATGAATATGATCAAGGGATGGGAACTTTCTACTGGAGAAAAACTATATAAGAAACCGGCAAGGAGAACCGTAAGAGGATATGAAGCGACTCAAATAACGCGGATACGTCCCAAGAATTCAATAAAGGATATGGGAGCGTCTATTTCTATAATGGAGTTTAAAGAATGTAGATCTTACAAACTTATACAGAAGCAGGATAGCTTGAATTACTTAAAAGATACTTCTATAAGCTCTACTATTTGGGATGTACAGAGTTCGGAGAAAGTGAAGCGATCAGTGGTACTGACATATAAAGCTAATAAGCATCCGGAAACAGGAGAGAGTCAGATATTGAAGATAAAGACATGGTATGTTCAGGGAAAAAAGAATACTTATTTAATTTCATTTGCTACAACGGAGGAGCAGATTTGGGCTAAAGAGTTGCCGGAAATGGAAAAAATAGCTTTATCCTTGAAGGAGATGTGATGGCTTTGAAAAGAAAACTCTCTTGGTTTGTCGACAAGTTGTTAAACTTGTTTTTGATAGGCTGTGGATTAGTGGCTCTGTGGGTATTACTTCAAGTAACCTGTATTGCCACTTTTAGGATTCCTTCGGACTCCATGGAGCCTGCTTTGCTTCCGGGGGATAACATTCTGGTGAATAAGTGGGTGATGGGTGCCCGTATCTTCAATATTTGGGATGCCGCAGAAGGAAAAGAAGTTAGGATTTTCCGCTTGCCGGGGTTAGGCGAGATTAAGAGAAACGATGTATTGGTTTTCAATTTTCCTTATCCGGCCCGGTGGGACAGTATCGGCCTGAATTTAATGACTTATTATGTGAAGCGTTGTGTGGCATTGCCGGGCGATACATTTGAAATAAGTCAGGCGCATTATAAAGTGCGCGGTTGTAATATGCCGTTAGGAAACGTAGATTCTCAGGATGGGTTGAGGCGTATCATAGAGAATGGGAGAGAAAGGGATTGGGGAATTGTCATGAGTGGTTATCCTTATAATGAATTGGTAAACTGGGATATTATGAATTTCGGGCCTTTGTATCTTCCGGCTAAAGGGGATGAGGTGGAAATGAATCCTGAACATGCCGCTTTCTATAAGAATGCAATAGAGTGGGAACAAAAGAAGAAACTCTTCTTGCGTGGAGATACCGTTTTACTGAATGACAGTGTGATATATGCTTATCGCTTTAAAGAGAATTATTACTTTGTTACAGGAGATAAAGTGATGAACTCTCAGGATTCCCGCTATTGGGGACTGTTGCCGGAACCTCTAATCGTGGGCAAGGCTGTCAGGATATGGAAGTCGGTAGATAGGGAGAAGGATAGGATAAGATGGGATAGAATATGGAAGAGAATAGAATAAAGATATGGATACATAAAATAAAAGACACAGCCGTTGTGTTGTTACATTTTCTTGCTGTTTGCTCTCCACTGAGCCTGGTCTGCGTAACAACACCTGAACTTCTTGCCGGAGAAACTATCGGGCAGTGGGTTTGGTTTGGAAAGGCTGTATTGTTTTCGACCGGTTGTATCGTTGCAGTCTGTCTGCTTCAACTTTTCTATGGTTCTTCTAGGAAGGAGATGTTATCCTTTTCGTCTTTTTCCGCTTGTGTATCATGGAGTCTGATACTTCTTGGAGGAATTGAAGCCGTTTGGGGATTATGTCAGTTGTATGGCTTTTCTGCTTCCGGTCATTTTCGTTATGCACTTACCGGTTCTTTTTTTAATCCCGGTCCGTATGCTGGATATCTGGCAATGGTACTACCTGTCTGCCTGCATCATTATATGCAATTCGGAGCATGGAAGTGGATGAGCGCTTCTTTAAAGTTGGAGAAAGTGGCGGCGGGAGTAGTGGGAGTACTGATTCTTTGCGTATTACCGGCTACAATGAGCCGTTCGGCCTGGGTGGCTGCCGTGATAGGTTGTGTATGGGTGATATACATGCATCGGGATAGGCGTAAATGGAATATACTATGGAGAAGGTACAAAAAACGATATATCTCTTATGGGATAGGGATATTTTTTGTGTTGATAGTGGGAGGTGCCGGAGCTTTCTTCTTGAAGCCGGACTCTGCTCTGGGACGTTTGTTTTTATGGAAAATAACCTGTCAGGCTATAACCAAGTACCCCTGGGGATGTGATAAGGGATTCGCTTTTGCTTATGGTGAGGCGCAGGAAGCTTATTTTTCCCAGAGAGATTATGCCGAGTGGGAAGAAAGGGTGGCCGGAAGTCCGGAATATGCATTTAATGAATATCTGGAATTGATTCTGACACAGGGACCTGTTATCTGTATAATGCTGATGGTGATTACTCTTGCCTGTTTATGGGCGGGGACACAGTTCAGACGCTACGGTGTATGTGGCGCAATTATCGCTTTACTTATTTTTTCTTTTTCTTCTTATCCTATGCATCTTCCTGCTTTCATTGTGGCCTATGTGTGCTTGTTGCTGGCTTGTGGGATAGGAGATATAATAGCTAAACCGGTTGTTTTATCTGCTTGTCTTATTATATGGATAGGCGGTTTTCATGGCAAGTGGCAACGGGAAAAGGATGCTTGTCGGGACTGGGTGAATGCCCGTATGCTTTATCATGCGGGAGCCTATGCAGCGGCAAATGCGGCTTATGATAAGCTCTATCCGCAACTGAGAGAGAAAGGGACATTCTTGTTTGAATATGGGCATAGCCTTCATAAGGCGGGGTTTTATAATGAGTCTAATAAATATCTGGATAAGGCTCTGGTATATTGCGCTGATCCAATGATACTGAATGTCATTGGCAAGAATTATCAGGCACTGCGTTGCTACCATTGGGCAGAGGAACTTCTTCTGGCTTCGGTTCATCGTTTGCCCGGGCGGATTTATCCTTACTATTTGCTGGCGAAGCTATATGCCGAACCGGAATTTCTGAATAGGGAGAAGTTTGAGGAGATGAAACGAATAGTGCTGATGAAAGCGCCTAAAATTCATTCTACGGCCATTGAGGAGATGCGCAGAGAGGTAGAGGAAATAGCAAAGGAACTGGAAAAGTAATTAGGAAAATATTATAAAAACAAGAGATGTATATGGAAACTTACAGTGATAATTGGAATGCTTGCTTATTGTTCAGAAATAAGCAACTGACAAAACAACTGAAAAACTATCAGGAAGCATCAGTATTGGCAGATTGCTCATCTTCGTTATTATTGGCCATGAGCCAGTTGTTACGACTTCATCAGCATCCGTCTTATGGCATTGTCAGGGATGATACCGAATGGCAAAATCTGTTTACCGTTATCGATTGGTTTTATGGGAACTGCCTGTCGGAAGAGTTGGTTGATTACTGTTTAGGACCTCAGGAATTAAAGTTGTGTTATCTGGTGCGTGCCCGACTCTGTAACAAGGCTGTTGCAGCTCTTTTCAATATTACTTCCCAGTCGGTATTGAAAACCAAACAGCGCATAAAGAATAAATTGTCCTTATCTGCTACGGATAGCCTGGACCGGTATATACAGCAAATATAATGTAGTTACCTCTTATTTAATTTAGACTCAGATGAAATATAATTCAACATGTGTGTTCTTAATGGCTTGGATGCTAAGTGCATGCTCTCAACCTCGTGTAGATGGAACCATTTTTCACGAAAGTAAAAAGGTATTTGCAGAAAAGATTCCTGTAAGCGAAATGTTTTCTCCTGATTTCGTCACAAAATCAGGAGACAATTTTATTATTTCAAGTTCACGATCTGACACAACATTATTCCTATATGAGACTCCTTCATTGACATTTAAAAATGCCACAGGTATAAAAGGAAATGGTCCGGATGAGATCCAAATGTTTCCTATGTTTTGCCATACATTAGATAATGATTATTTATATATAAGAGGTTATTCTCCTACGTCAATCAGAAAAATATCATTAGCTCTTGATGGTAACTTATTGTTTATTGATGAGTATGAATTGGGTAAATATGATGAATATAATTTCATGAATATTATAAATGATTCTTTATTTATATATTATAGCAGTAATCAACTTGCCATTACAAAATATGATTTGAAGAATCAAACTGAACTGGATAAAATAAAACTGGAAAAAGATGACGATAATGAGTCTTATTTCTATTCTAATAGAGGAATTATTGCTGCAAATGATTCATTTGTGGTTTATCCTTACATCTATAAAAAGCAAATAGATATCTATGCCGTGAAAGATTTTAAGTTGGTAAAGAGAATTAATGATGGTAAGCATTATCCCGAAATTATAGCTAATGACATTGAAGATATAACTTATCACTATCTTAATGTCTATGCGGGGAAGAAATATTTTTATGCTTTGTATGTCGGACATAAGGAGGATGATAATTTCTTAGGCAGAACTTTAGAGGTCTATGATTATGAAGGGAACCCGATAATCAAATATACATTTGATATAATTCCTTTTTATTTTGTAGTTGATGAAGAAAATGGATATATATATGCGACTAATGCACACTATGAAGATTATTTATTAAGGTATAAACTGTAATTTTGCGGACAGTATTTCTATTCCTCCGGTATTGCTGTCTGTCAAGAACAGGAAGATGTGATCTATACTTATAATATACCTTAATTTAGATTTTTTTTAATATGAAACTAATGCTGAACATAAATAGGAAATCATATAGCCTAATAGTGACAGTCATAATTCTTATGTCATCCTGCCGCCAGCAATCGTTGCCGAATAGTTTAGAGGCAATCAATATAATAAATAAAGACTGCCCTATTGAATTGGATATATACGATATAGTGGACAGCATTAGTTATATTCCTTTAGAAACTTCGGAGAAGTGCTTGCTGGGTGAACTCCAAAGGACTAAGAGGGATGGTGATTTTTATTTTGTCGAAGATACTAAAGGGCTATTTGTCTTTGGTAAAGACGGACGTTTCCTGAATGAAATCGGTCATAAAGGAAATGCCCCCGGGGAATATCTCTATATGGATAATTTCTATTTGGACCGTAAGAATAAGCAAGTCTGCATTATCAACAATGTACAAAAGCGAATATTACGATATGCGTATGATGGCACTTACATATCTATGAGCTACCTTGGGGATAAAGATGCCAATATAGAGTCGGCAATGTTGTGTGATGGAGGAGAACTTTTAGCATTTTATCCTTTGCCTAATGATCTTTTTCATGTGGATAGTGAGTATCGCGTCTTCAGAGAGAAAGGAGATACATTAGTTTCGGAAAGGATAATGGATGCAAAGGCGTTGACAACTAAAGATGCTTTTTACCCTTTCTTGTACTTTCCAATGGTGACCTTCAACAATAAGTATTTCTTGGCATCTGTGTTTTCTAATGAACTTTATCAATATGAGAATGGCAAGACTTTCCCGGTTTATCATGTCGATACCTCCGCTACCATTCCTGATGAGGCTTTCCTGGATGAGCACAAAGATCTGGACTTTTTTGAACTGCTAAAGATTATGAATCAGCGGAATATAGGCACGGGCATAACCGCTTTAGAGGCTTCTTCCGATTATTTGTTTGCATTGATTGATAACAGAAAAACGTTGGTTTGGGATGGAGAAAAGGGAATCTTGATTTCCACTACCTATAATTCGGACTTAAACCTCTATTCCTCACTTTTGACGGGAGGGAGTTCCGACGAGCACGTAGGTTATCTATCTGCAGAATTCTTTTGTGAAAAGAAGGAGGATTCAGCGGGAAGTAAGGCTTTATCAGAGTTGGCCGATTCCTTATCTGAGGATGATAATCCCGTGCTCTTTCAGTATCACTTTAAAAAAGATGCAGTGAAGTCACTGATGGAGAAATATAAGTTGTGATCGGATGTTTTTATTCTTTCTCTTCAAGCCTCCGCATACTGAACTCGCAACCGCAATATTGTTGATTGTAGAAGTCATGCTCTTTAAGAAGTTGATTTCGGCGGTCTTGTAATCCTCCTTTCCGCCAGTTTTGCTCCCAGAAGATGGTGCCGGGATAGAGAGCGGCAGCGCGACGACCTGCCAGATTAATCTGGTCGAGACTTTTCCAGCGGGAAGAGGCAAGGGTAGTGGTGAATAGCGTGAAACCATGCTCTGCGGCATAGCGGGCTGTTTCCGTCAGGCGAAGAGTGAAACATTGCAGGCAACGACTCCCACGTTCAGGCTCATCTTCCATCCCTGACATGGAACTGCGCCAAAGCTGATAATCGTAATCTCCATCGATGAAATCAAGTCCGAGGGCTTTTACATAACGGATAGCTTCGGCTTTTCGGATATCGTATTCTGCCTGAGGATAGATGTTGGGGTTATAATAAAATACGGTGGGACGAATGTTGTTGGCGAGCAGACATTCGATAATAGCAGAAGAGCAAGGTGCGCAACAGGAATGTAGCAGTACTTTGTCTTCGTTGTTTGGAGTTTCTATTTTCAACATAATCCTTTTTGTTTTTCTTTTAGGCGCGGATTACGCGAATTACACGGAAATTATTCCTTTCCGATTCTTTGAGAATCCGTATAGTCCGCGTAATCCGCACCTGAAATCCTTTATACTTTCAGTTTTATCTTAACCTTCACCAACAGTCCGGTCAATTGGACAATGATGAGGGAGAATATAAGCGATCTTAATAAGCCCGGAGCACCGGCATTCAATAGCTCTGGATAATGCAAATCCAGCAATTGCTGCACAGCATACCATACGTAAGGAAGGATATAGCATGTCAGTGTAGCTGTTCCGGCAGGTTTGATAATATCGAACCAGGGCGTTTTGCCTTTCACATCCGTCAGCCAATAGAACAAACCGAACAGCGGGAAAAATGCAGCCAGGCAATAGAACAACCAACTCGGGGTAGCCTGTATCTTGGAAATAATCCAGTGAGGATGCGAGCAGAGTGCAGCAATAAGCATGACAGCACCCAATACACAAAGAATCGTGATAAACTTACGCGGATGTTCCCGGTCAGCATATTTCTGCATCAGCAATGAAGTGAGTACACCCGACATACCGAATGCGTGCAACGTCCAATCGCTGGGGATGAAAGGCAGCAGTATGACGCGTAAACCGTATTCTTGTGGTATCAGACTGGAATGACTGATTACTGCAAGTAGCATAACTACCAGCCATGCTATTACATTCTTGCGCAGACTTTCACGGGTAAACAGATAAATACCGGCACATACGACATAAGTCCAACCGATAAGTCCCAGAATGCCCCACCAACCCTGATGGAAAGGTTTTCCGTTTAAGTCTTTATATAATACGAGGAATGCCAGCAGGGCCACACCAAGCACCTTCATTGCGATGAATAGGTACTTTTTTGAACCTTCGGCCTTGGGATAGACCGCCCAGACCAGAAAGAAACCTATAACCATCAGTATGCAGAACCATTGATGGGAGATGCCGCCCTCTATGCCGCCGGAGTTGAGTGAGAACAGTCCCATGGCAATCAGAGCCACCGTGCGCCAGAAAATATGAGCGATCACTTGCAAGGTAGTGTCTCCCTTTCGATAGCGGTTCTGGATAGCAAAGGAAACGGACATACCCATACAGAAGAGGAATGCGGGAAAGATTGTGTCGGAAAAACCCAGCATGTCTTCGTTCATTTCGGCATGTTTAAGCCAGTGGGGGATGTTTTTCAGACCGGGGATATCATTCACAAAGAGCATAAGGAACATAGTAAGCGCACGGAATACATCGACCGCCGCCACTCGTTGAGGTGTTAAGTTTTTCATTATAGAATACATTTGGGGGTTAATGCTGCAAATATAGGAAACAAATTTTTTATATTTGTCCCCTATGAAGATAAAACTGCTGATATTTCTAGGTCTGGCTTTAGTTGGCATTCACGGAATGTCGGCTCCGGCCGATGTTCCTGCAATGGATGGCTGGACTGATGCTCTGGACGTAGCCATCGGTAAGCACGAAGAATATGTGGCAGTGCGTGAAGCCCGTATTGAGGCGTTGAGGCAGCAATTGGTACAGGCCGGTTCAGAAACCCCGGAATTCTTCCGGCTGAATGCGGAAATGTATCAGGAATACAAAGCGTACATCTGCGACTCCGCCCTTTACTATCTGAGCCGTAACCTGCGCTGGGCGCAACAGCGAGGTGAGCAGGATGCGGCAGATGAAACCCGTATCCGGAGGGCGCATCTGATGTCAGCGGCAGGTATGTATAAAGAAGCTTCCGAAGATCTGGAAAAGATAAATCCCTCTAAGCTTTCTCCCCGTTTGCTACCCGATTATTATGAATGTTACCGTCATTTATACAATGAATTGGGGGCGTATACGCAGGATACCTTCCGGCGCAGCCATTATTACGGTTTGTCTGTCGCTTATGGAGACTCTCTGATGCAGGTGCTTTCTCCTGCCTCCGCCCTCTACCTGGAACGTAAAGAGATGAAAGCCGCCGGCTCCGGTCAATTGGAGGAGGCTTTGAAGATGAATGATAGCCGTTTGGCGGGCATACGTCCCGATACCCCGGAATATGCGTTGGTCACTTACCACCGTTCCCAGCTTTACCGTAGTTTGGGAGACAGGCAGCAGGAAAAGTATTATCTGGCTTTGTCTGCTTTGACAGATGTCCGGCTGGCAATTACTGATCATGCTTCCTTGTGGACCTTGGCACAACTGCTTTATGAAGAAGGAGACATTGAACGTGCTTACCGCTACATTCGCTTCTCGTGGGATGAAACTAACCACTACAATGCCCGTAGCCGCAGCTTGCAGACGGCAGGTATTCTGTCGCTCATAGATCTTACCTATCAGGCTATGCAGGAGAAGCAGAACGACCGTCTGCTCTTTTATCTTTGTATGATCAGTATCCTGTCCCTGTTGCTGATTATGGCTGTCATCTGGATATATCGGCAGATGAAGCATCTTTCCATAGCCCGCAGTCATCTGGAACAGGCCAATGAACAGTTGCAGATGTCCAATCATATAAAGGAGGAATATATCGGCCGTTTCCTGAAACTGTGTTCTACCTATATCGACCGTCTGGATGCTTACCGACGTATGGTCAACAAAAAGCTTTCCGGTGGGCAAACGGAAGAACTGCTGAAGATGGTGCGTTCAAGAGATGTGCTTGACACTGATCTGAAAGAACTGTACGAGAACTTCGATACTGCCTTCCTCCATCTTTTCCCTGACTTTGTAGAAAAGTTCAATCAGTTGTTGCAGCCTGAAGAACGGATCATACTCCGCAAGGGCGAACTGCTGAATACAGAATTGCGTATTTTTGCCTTGATCCGTCTGGGTATTGACGATAGTTCGCAGATTGCCGAGTTTCTTCGTTATTCCGTCAATACAATCTATAATTACCGTGCTAAAGTGAAAAATAAGGCGTGCGTCTCGCGGGATGATTTTGAAATGTGTGTTATGAGGATACGCTAAACATACGCCATTTCTTTCCTGTTCATCCACTTTTTTACTTTCTCACTGCAAACTTATAGTCTTGTTATTTAGTCTGTTATCATTCCGCATGCTTTCATCTTATCCACATCTTGATAAACCGGAGGTGCATACTGTCTTTATCTTGCCTACCTTTGGGGAAGATTAATTAACCCTTGGAAAACATACCATGAACTTGAAACTACCTCTTTTATTAGGATGCTGTTTATTCGCTGCCATTACAGCTTGTGCCGAGACTTCCGCTTCATTGGACGAAAATGCGGCAGGAAAGAAGAAAGCAGATGTGTACATCACGACTGCCGACCGTCAGCAAAGCTTTAATCACACTACTCAGAAGCTCTCTAAAACTCCTGCGTTTGAATCCGTAATCACCCTGAATTCGAAGGTGAAATTTCAGGAGATGGACGGTTTCGGTGCTGCCGTGACCGGTTCTACCTGCTACAATCTGATGCAAATGACACCTGCCGACCGTGCGAAGTTTCTTACCGAAACTTTTTCGGATAAAGACGGACTAGGCTTCAGCTATATCCGCATTTCCATAGGCTGTTCCGATTTCTCGCTGAGCGAATATACCTGCTGCGATACGAAAGGCATTGAAAACTTTGCCTTACAGACGGAAGAGAAGGAATACGTGATACCTATCTTAAAAGATATTCTGGCGATTAATCCCACCATCAAGATACTGGGCTCTCCGTGGACATGCCCCAAATGGATGAAGGTGAATAACCTGGAGGAAAAGAACCCCTTCGATTCCTGGACAAGCGGACAACTGAATCCGGATTACTATCAGGATTATGCCACTTACTTCGTGAAATGGATTGAGGCATTTCGTAATGAAGGTATTGATATTTATTCCGTTACTCCACAGAATGAACCGTTGAATAGGGGAAATTCCGCCTCTTTGTTCATGGGTTGGAAGGAAGAACTGGCCTTTGTGCGTGACGCTCTTGGTCCTGCTTTCAAGGCTGCCGGACTGGATACGAAGATTTATGCTTTCGATCATAATTACAACTACGATAACATGGCCGATCAGCAACAATACCCCGTTAAGATGTATGATGATGAAGTAGCCGCCGCTTTCCTGACCGGAGCCGCTTACCACAATTATGGCGGCAGGCGCGAAGAACTGAACAATATCCGACAGAAGCGTCCTGACAAGGAACTGATCTTTACCGAAACTTCTATCGGCATGTGGAATGATGGTCGTAACCTGGAGAAACGTCTGATGGAAGATATGCGTGAAGTAGCCCTTGGCACAGTGAACAACTGGTGTAAAGGTGTCATAGTCTGGAATCTGATGTTGGACAATGAACGTGGACCTTGGCGTGAAGGTGGGTGCAAGACTTGTTACGGAGCCGTGGATATCAGTCGTGACGACTATAAAACAATGACTTACAACTCCCATTACTATATCATCGGACATCTGTCTACCGTAGTGAAACCGGGCGCTGTCCGCATAGAAAGCAAAGGCGTTGCAGAGAAGGGATTGATGTACTCTGCATTCGATAATCCCGATGGAACCGTGGCTTTTGTGCTGTTGAATGAGGGTACGATGGAAGTTCGCCTGACGGTAACGGACGGAAAGAACTGTGTGGATTGTGTGGTGCCTGCCAAGTCTGTAGCATCCTATCGCTGGAAGAAATAATCTTATATTTAGAATACCATGTTGAAATCTATTTTAGTGGGTACATCCCTCTTGGCAGCTTCTCTGATGTTAGGGAGTTGCGGTGAAAAGGCAGAAAAAGTACAGGAACCTGCCGCATTTGTAACAATTCAAGGGCAAGATCTGATAAAGCCCGACGGTACGAAACTCTTTATCATGGGTACCAATCTGGGTAATTGGCTGAATCCGGAAGGATATATGTTCAAGTTCAGTAAGACGAATTCCCCCCGTTTCATCAACGAGATGTTCTGTCAGTTGGTGGGACCCGACTTTACCGCTGAGTTCTGGAAAGCGTTTAAGGACAATTATATCACCCGTGAAGATGTTCAGTTCATTAAGAATACGGGTGCGAATACAATCCGTCTGCCGTTTCACTATAAGTTGTTCACAGATGAGGACTTTATGGGGCTGACTGCCAATCAGGATGGTTTCGCCCGGGTGGACAGTGTGGTGGAATGGTGTCGTGAAGCCGATCTTTATCTGATTCTTGATATGCACGATGCTCCGGGCGGACAAACGGGAGATAACATTGACGACAGTTACGGCTATCCTTGGTTGTTTGAAAGTGAAACCAGCCAGCAGTTGTATTGTGACATCTGGCGCAAGATTGCGGAGCGTTATAAAAATGAACCGGTGATTCTGGGTTATGAGCTTTTCAACGAACCTATTGCTCCGTACTTCCCGAATATGGAAGAACTGAACGGTAAGCTGGAAGATATCTATAAGAAGGGAGTAGCCGCTATCCGCGAGGTGGACACCAACCATATTATCCTGTTGGGCGGTGCACAATGGAACGGTAACTTCAAGCCGTTTACGGATTCAAAGTTCGACGATAAGATAATGTACACCTGCCACCGCTACGGAGGCGATCCTACCAAAGAAGCTATCCAGAGTATTATTGATTTCCGTGACAAAGTGAACCTGCCGATGTATATGGGCGAAATAGGACATAATACGGATGAATGGCAAGCTGCATTCTGTCAGACTATGCGTGACAATAATATCGGCTACACCTTCTGGCCATATAAGAAGATGGATGGTTCCAGCTTCGTCGGTATTACTCCTCCGGAGAATTGGGCGAATATCGTTTACTTCTCCGAGGCTCCCCGCGCATCTTATAAGGAAGTTCGTGATGCTCGTCCCGACCAGGCAATGGCTCGCAAAGCCATGATGGATTTCATCGAGGCTTGCAAGCTGAAAAACTGTGTGGTGCAGGAAGGGTATATTAAATCGTTGGGAATGAAGTAAGAAGCTATTGTTAAATATTTAATCATGTGAGTCAGTAGTTGAGTTTGGTTCATAACAGTACAAAAAGAAACAAACTTAGCTACTAACCCCATTATCCACTTATTTATATGAAGAAAGTATTATTCGGTTTCGCATTCGCTGTTGCTCTCCCGCTCTTTGCGCAACAGAAACCTGTATATCTGGATGCGAGCAAACCTATGGAAGTAAGAGTAGAAGATGCGTTGAAGCGGCTGACCGTGGAAGAAAAAGTAGCCATGCTGCATGCACAAAGTAAATTCAGCAGTCCGGGTGTGCCCCGTCTGGGTATTCCGGAATTTTGGATGACGGACGGTCCTCACGGAATCCGTCCCGAAGTTCTTTGGGATGAATGGAATCAGGCCGGATGGACCAATGACTCTTGTGTAGCTTTTCCGGCATTGACCTGTTTGGCGGCTACATGGAACCCCGAGATGTCCATGCTTTATGGAAAAAGCATTGGTGAAGAAGCACGCTATCGTAACAAGACCGTTCTTCTGGGACCCGGTGTTAATATTTATCGTACTCCGCTGAACGGACGTAACTTTGAGTACATGGGCGAAGACCCGTACCTGGCTTCCCGTATGGTGGTTCCTTACGTGCAGGGCGTACAACAGAATGGGGTGGCAGCCTGCGTGAAGCACTATGCGCTGAACAATCAGGAAATCAACCGCCACACCACCAATGTCATAGTAGACGACCGTGCCCTGTATGAAATCTATCTGCCCGCTTTCAAGGCGGCCGTTCAGGAAGGTAAAGCGTGGTCTATCATGGGAGCTTATAACCTGTATAAAGGTCAGCATGCCTGCCACAACCAATATCTGCTGAACGATATTCTGAGAGGCGAATGGGGCTTCGACGGTGTGGTCGTTTCCGACTGGGGCGGCACGCACGATACTGATCAGGCTATTACAAACGGTCTTGATATGGAGTTCGGAAGCTGGACGGATGGTCTTGCCAATGGCAGCAGCAACGCTTATGATAACTATTATCTGGCTATGCCTTATCTGGAGCGTATCAAATCGGGCAAAGTAGGTACGAAGGAACTGGACGAAAAAGTACGTCGCATCCTGCGCCTGGCATTCCGCACTACAATGGATGTGAACCGTCCTTTCGGCTCTATCCTTTCTCCCGAGCATTACGAGGCTGCCCGCCGCATTGGTGAAGAAGGCATTGTGCTGCTGCAAAACAAAGACGGCGTATTGCCCATCGACTTGAATAAAGTGAAGAAGATTGCCGTTATCGGTGAGAATGCTGTGAAAATGATGACCGTAGGTGGTGGTAGCTCCTCCCTGAAGGTGCAGCGCGAACTTTCTCCGTTGGATGGCATCAAGAACCGCGTAGGAAACAAGGCGGAAGTTGTTTATGCCCGTGGATACGTAGGCGATGCCCGTGGCGAATATAATGGTGTGGTAACCGGTCAGAATCTACAGGATGACCGTACGCCTGAGGAGCTGATTGCCGAAGCCGTAAAGGTGGCTGCGGATGCCGACTATGTGATCTTCATCGGTGGGCTGAACAAGAGTAACAATCAGGATTGCGAAGATACCGACCGTGCTGGCTTGGAATTGCCGTACGGACAGGATGCTGTCATTTCAGCTTTGGCGAAGGCAAACAAGAATCTTGTAGTCATCAATGTTTCCGGCAATGCGGTAGCTATGCCCTGGATTGCGGAAGTTCCTTCTGTTTTGCAAGCTTGGTTCCTGGGATCGGAAGCCGGAAACTCAATCGCTGCCGTGTTGATGGGGGATGCCAATCCTTCCGGCAAGCTGCCTTTCACTTTTCCTGCCCGTCTGGAAGATGTTCCGGCTCATAGCGTTGGCGAATATATCAGTCAGAGAAGTAAGGATGTGGTAGATATGAAATACAACGAAGGCATCTTTGTGGGGTATCGTTGGGCGGACAAGCAGAAGAAGTTGAAACCATTGTTCCCCTTCGGACACGGGCTGTCTTACACAACGTTTGCTTATGGCAAACCTGCGGCTGATAAGAAAGTGATGTCTGCCGATGATCAGATCAGTTTTACCGTAACCGTGAAGAATACCGGTGACCGCGAAGGACAGGAAGTCGTACAATTGTATATCAGTGATAAGAAATCCTCTCTGCCCCGTCCTGTCAAAGAGTTGAAAGGTTTCAAGAAAGTGAAACTGGCTCCGGGCGAAGAGAAAGAAATTACCTTCACCATAGATAAAGAAGCTTTGAGCTACTTTGACGATGCCCAACATGTCTGGGTAGCCGAACCGGGTAAGTTTGAAGCTGTTATCGCCGCTTCGGCAGCGGATATCAAAGGGATCGTTCCTTTTGAATTGAAGTAATAACGTTATTAAGTTGATAAGAGGAAGGGTGTAGTCGCAAGATTACGCCCTTTATTGTTGTCAGTCAGGGAGATATAGGCGCTTCGCCGGGTCTCTATTTGTTCCATTTAGTTTCTTCCTGTTGAAACAAAAGTGCCTTGCCTAAGGAACAAAAGTTTCTTCCTTGAGGAACAAAAGTTTCTTACCTAAGAAACAAGAGTGCCTTGCCTGAGAAACAAAAATGCCAGTAAAGTGAAACGGACATTTCTTCACAATGGAACGATACCGGTTCAGTAGAGCCTTCCGTGAGAGGAAGGCATCGGACTTATTTACAGAAGTTTACCATTCATATTGTTCTACGTACTCGTCATATACGGGTTCTTCCTTTATTCCTCTTTTGAGAAACAGTTGACGGATGTATTCCTGTTCTTTGGGTTTAAGAAGTCGTTCCTTGCGGTAACAGCGGTAGTAGGTTGTCCGATTAAGCTCTGCCATAAGTTCTCGTTTGATGCCGAGGGCTTCTTTGTGCGGTACATTATCCAACAGGTGGGTGATGCCGAGTGCGAAACGTTTCTTTTTATCCGCCATGAAGTACGGGCAGGATTCTTTGTGCGAACTAAAATAGTTTGGATTTACGGTGCTGATTACCGGGTAGTTGTCCGGGACATAGGCTGTCACCAGGTAGCGCATACATTTGGCGGAGTGTTTGCACTGCTTGTTGAGGCAGTGGAGGAAGGTGGCCGGTACCTCGCTGTAGTTAAAGTCGGGACTCATAATTGTATTCGTTTATAAGTAAATAATAGCAAAGGTAGTGTTTACTGGGGGAATAATCGCTCAGTCTGCAAGAAAAAGATGACAACTCATTTGTTTTATAATAAAGGCAAGACTATAAAGCATATAATGTAGTAATTAATACAAAATTGTCTTCTATGAAATTTCCTCCCTTTTCCTTTCTAATCGTGGCGAGGAGTGTGTATAGCCTGGGCGAGAATAGTAAAGTTGTATATTCTATCTTGTATTTATTGTATTTAATGATTATTTCTTGCTCTTTCTTATATTAAATAGTTTGGATTAATTTCTTTAGAAAGTTTCGGATATTGAAACAAATAAAATAAAAATATGCGGATAATGGAAATGTAAACTGATATTTTCTCTTTTTTCTTATTTTGGTCATTCTTATTGTGCATACTAGCATTATTAGTTGTGTGGCCTCTTTTTTAGTGCCTATAACAGAACTTGATACGATTTCCAGTCTTCTTTATTTCCACGATATTTGCAATCTGAGATTTTGTCCTTTTTCGGTTTGTTATTCAAGGTTTGAAGGGGATGAAGTCGGGATGCCGAAGCATGGAATAGATGGAGAGTGCAAAGATATAAAATGTTTCTTTAAAGAATGCTCTCCTTCATCAAAGTTTCACGGCATGAAATTGGATTTATAGAATGGTTTTAAAATAAAAAGAAGGAATAAATGAAGAAAATACTAGTCTGCATACTATTCATATTGGGTTTATTGTCGGTTGAAAGTAAAGCTCAAAAGGTTGCCGTAAAAAGTAACCTGCTTTATGATGCCACTACTACTATGAATCTTGGTTTGGAAGTTGCTTTGGCGCGTAAGTGGACACTGGATATCCCGGTCAACTATAATCCATGGAAATTTGATGATGCCCGTTTGAAGCATTGGGGTATACAGCCGGAGCTTCGATACTGGTTCTGCGAAAGCTTTAACCGTACGTTCATCGGGTTGCATGCGCACTATGCCGACTTCAATGTAGGTGGATGGCCAGATTGGCCGTTAATCAGTGAGAATATGCAGAATATGCGCTATCAGGGACGTCTCTATGGTGGTGGGCTTTCAATCGGGCATTCATGGATATTAAAGAAGCGTTGGAGCCTTGAGGCTTCTATCGGACTGGGATATGCACGTATTTTATATGATAAATATCCTTGTGCAACGTGTGGCACCAAACTGAAAGATACCAGCAAAAATTATCTGGGTCCTACAAAAGCGAGCTTATCACTTATTTACTTAATTAAATAGATTGAGAATGATGAAAATAAATATGCAATTCATTGCACTGGCACTGGCTCTCTTATTCCTGAATGTGAACGGAGCATCGGCTCAGGACCGTTCATACGAAGGTACTATCAGGATAGAACCTGTACGGTTGGAACAATCGGGTGAATTCCTCCATATAGATCTGGATGTCATTATGGATGATGTGAAAGTGAAGTCTGCACGTGGAGTGGATTTTATTCCTCAGCTGATTTCGTCCACTACCACCCGCGATCTTCCGAGAATATCTATTAAAGGCCGGAATGAGTATCTGGCCTATGAACGCAGGTTATCGGTAATGAGCCGGAAGCAGAAGGATAGTTATAGACTTCCCTATCTGGTAGAGAAGAATTACAAGAAAAAAAGTGGTGTGCTGCAATACAGATATGCGTTACCCTATGAACCTTGGATGGCAGATGCCCGGTTGAACGTGCAGCGTGACGAATGTGGTTGTGGTGAAAGCACATTGATGAATGTGGAATATGCTTTTGATAAGGTTACGCTTGAACGTATGCTGGTGCCATATGTAGTGACTCCCTATTTGTCTTATGTAGAACCGATGGGTGGAAGAGATAAAGAGTCGTGATGTACAAGCTGAATGTTTCCTGGACTTTGTGGTGAACAGAGTGGATATTCGTCCTGAATATATGAATAATCCCAAGGAACTGGGTAAGATACGTGCCATGATTGACGATCTGAAGAATGATGCGAATGTGAATGTGAAGCGCTTGGATATTATTGGCTATGCTTCTCCTGAAGGAACGCTGGAAGCGAATAAACGTTTGTCTGAGGGCCGTGCCATGGCATTGCGTAACTATCTGGCTACGCAGTATGATTTCCCGAAGAACCAGTATCATATCCAGTTTGGAGGTGAAAACTGGGAAGGATTGGTGAAGGCACTTGCTACCGTTGAAATGGATGACAAGGCAGAAGTATTGGATATTATAGCCAGCATCCCGATTGAAAAAGGAAGGGAAACCAAGTTGATGAAGTTAAATGGTGGAGTGCCATATCGGTTTATGTTGAAGCATATTTTCCCGAGTCTGCGTGTCGCGATCTGTAAAGTGAGTTATGATATTAGGAATTTCAATCTGGAAGAGGCGAAAGAAGTGATAAAGAAACGTCCTCAGAATCTGAGTTTGAACGAGATGTTTATGGTGGCTAATACGTATCCGAAAGGTTCGCAGGAGTTTATCGATATCTTCGAAACTGCTGTCCGTATCTATCCGGAGAGTGAAATAGCCAATATGAATGCAGCTACCGCAGCCCTTTCACGCAATGATCTGGTTTCTGCGAAACGCTATTTAGAGAGGGTGAAGTCAGCAGACTATTCACCGGAGTATAATAATGCAATGGGAGTATTACTATTAATGAAGGAGGATTATGAATTGTCAGAGAAACATTTAAAGATTGCCAAAGAGTTGGGGCTGGATGTAGCCAAAAGCAACTTGGAAGAATTAGCTAAGAAGAAAGCTAATGCTATTGAGATCAGGAAAAAGAGTAAATAAACGAATAATAAATAAGAACCCGAAAGTGGTTACTATTAAAGTGAATAATTATATCTATTAATTTCTAATAAATTTTTGTATTATGCTAAAGATTAAATCAATTTTAGTATCGTTGCTGGCCCTTGGGGCAATGGCAAGTTGCTCAACAAATGAGCTGGAAGGAGAAGATACGAGGACGGGGGCCGATTTGGATGTGGCTTACATGTCATTGCGGATTACATTACCTACCCAGAAGGCAAGTACCCGTGCTGCAGGTACTTCTACGGAAAAAGATCCTACCGGACATGAAGGTGATGTCAACTCTCTTTACGTCATTACATTCGACAAGGACCAAAAACTGGTACACCATTCCAGAAAGAATCCTGTTATTGTTTTGGGATCAGGCGATTTGTCGCCCCAAGTTAGCGGTAATCAAGGTACGACAGAGGCGATTCTGGTAAGTGCCAGTACTAAGTATTTGCTCGTTGTCGTTAATCCGGGTACATTGTTGGAGACGAGATTAAGGGCTTTGACTGCCGGTGCTTTATACAATGATATCAACATGGCTATCGTTAAAAGTCTAACAGCTGGCAGCAAACCTGAGACACTTGTAGGTGAAATTGCGGATCCTGCGGATAGTGGTAAGGGTTTTACGATGATCAATGCCGGTTCCTACGATGTTAGTGGTGACAAGTGGAACCAAGGCTGTCTGCTTGACGTAGAAACTAATGTGATTTCTGTTGATGGTACTACCATTAAAGATGAAGCCGCAGCCAAAGAGGAAGCGGAAAAAGTTGGGAACAGAGCGACGCTGAAAATTGAACGTCTTGCTGCAAAAGTGGAAGTAGCTGTTAAATCACCTGGTCTGACTGTATTGCCTGAAGGAGCTAACTTTGAATTCGGTGGTTGGACACTTGATTATTACAATAGCACTTTCTATCCATTTGCAGAGAAATCTAAAACCAAAGCGACCCATACTGCAGCTTTCTATGAGAATAGTTTCTATACTAAGGACCCGAACTTTGCGACTCCAGGTCACAGAACCGGGATTGTTCTAAACGAAGTCAAGGATCGTGCGCCCCTTGTAACCTGGAAAGCTAAAAGTGAAACTCTAACTCCGGTTTTTGAATATTGTATTGAGAATACAATGGCTGATGCCGACCAGAAGTTTGGTGCAGCTACCCGTGTAGTAATAAAAGGGAAATACGCTCCAAAAGATTTTACACTCGGAAATGACTGGTTCTCTTTCGGTGGCATAAACTATCCGACTCTTGCAAATCTTCAGCTTGCGTATTCTACAGCTGGTACTACGATTAAGGCTAAGGCTGATGAATTGGAATTGGCAGGGGAGGATCCGATCACTGCACTGGCGAATGCAAAGCTCTTCTATCCTGTAGAAACATTGCTTATGGAAGTTTGCGATAACTTCTTAGGTGCGGTAAATACAGCATTAAGTGCCTCAATTGCCGCTTTTGCAGATCTTGATCAAGATACGCATCTTGATAATATCACAGATGGTGGTGAGATTGTGAAAATTGCCAAGTGTATTAAGTGGTATCAGAAGAGTCTTAACTATTACTATTATGAGATTCGCCATGATAATACTGATGATGAATATATGTACTTTGGTAAATATGGTGTAGTACGTAACAACTGGTATAACCTTACTCTGAATAAGGTGAATGGTTCTGGTACTCCATGGTATCCTGGTGATGGACCAGAAGATCCGGATCCGGAAAAACCAATTGATGAAAAGCCCGGATTCCTTGCTTTCGATATTGAAATAGCTCCGTGGGTATACTGGCAAACTGGTTTTGAGATTTAATATACTCTCTATGAAAAAGCGCAGGGCAGTGCAAAACTGCCTGCCCTGTATTTTCTTAATGATATTCCATACGGAAATGAACCGTAGGGAAAAGTAAAATAAGCCGGTGACAGGCTTTCTAAAAACAGCACGGAAACATCTTGGCGCATCAGAAATGCATGGAGTGCAAACCGCGCGCCCCCTAAAATGGAAATAACCGG
>NZ_EQ973490.1:684711-708226 GCF_000158035.1 Bacteroides cellulosilyticus DSM 14838 | reverse complement strand
GGAAATAACCGGAGATCATTAAGCAGGATCTCTGACAATATAAACGGCAGTCCTCAAAGCACTGCCTCATAAAAGAAAAAAGATATGTTCGGAAAAACCAAATCGCTATTCTTTATTGTCACCTCGCTGTTGTTCATCGCTTCGTGCGATAGTATACGTGAGGATTTGCCTCGGTGCGAACTTTGGCTGGAATTCACATTCGACTACAATATGGAATATGCGGATGCGTTCAATCCGCAGGTTAAGTCGGTAGATGTATTTGTTTTTGATAGTGATGACAAACTGGTTCTCTCTAAAAGAACGGAATCTACTGAACTGATTGGTGGAAACCGAATGCCGTTGACTGACGAACTGGACTTTGGCAACTATAAAGTGCTGACTGTAGGCGGACTGTCCGACAAATTTAGCGCTTTAGGAAATGGAGGTAGCGGGATGGCTTTGCGGTCGACCACTTATCAGCAAGTCACTTTAGCTCTGAACCGTGAATCGGATATCGTGGATTTTGAGTTTCCGCACCTCTATTTCGGAGCAATTGTGGAGGTGAATCACTTGCCATCCAATACCAGTCACAATGTTTATCAGGTAAACATGGTACGTAACACCAACCGGTTTAATATTGCGTTGATGGATTATGAAGGTCGAGAAGAAACTGAGAATCAGTACTCTTTTGAAATCCAGTCGCCTGAAAATGCCATCTATTCCTGGGAAAACGAGCCTACAGGTCAGGGACCGATTACATATGCGTCTCATTATTCAGGACCGGGTGACACCTCTGAAGTGCTAATGTCAGCGCGTATGAATACTATGCGTCTGTTTAACCGGACGGGATGGGATTACCGTTTTATTATAAGAAATGCGGATACAGGAACAGAAGTGTGGAGCTATGATTTGATGAAACTGTTGAGTATTGCTCGGCCGGAGTACCGTCATGACGGTACGGTGCTTCCTTTTCAGGAGTATCTTGACAGGCAGAGCGAATGGAGCCTGATGTTCTCCGTAGTAGAAAAGCCGGGAGGAGGATTCCTTCAAATCGGTCTTCTTGTAGGACCCTGGATTTATTGGCTTCATGATATCGAAATATAAGAATGAGGGAAAAAATACTATATATCGTTTGTATGGCTTTCACAGCCCTTTTGTTCTCATGCAGCAAGGATGCGATGGATGATGAACTGCTCCCTGTTACCCGGGCGCAGCTTAGCATCGGACTTGAGGATAAATCGGAAGTGGAGCGGCAGGAGGAAATAAAATCCATCCGGTTTATCGTGTTCAGCAATGCGTCGGGCGACGTGAAGCTGAATGTGAATAAACTTGTTACGTTGGATACTCCGGCCACAGCCACCGATATAACTGCGAAAAACCTCGAAGTGATTCCTAACAACGATATTATGGTTATTGTCATCGCCAATGAGCCGCAAAGTCTTACGAGCAAGCTCAATACTGTCACCAGCCCATGGCTATTGCAGAGTGTGGACTATGATATAGCCAACATATTAGACAGTGACGGAGAGATTGTTTCCTCAACCGGTATGCCAATGACTGGGGTAATCAGGGATATATCCGTGGCGTCTGATGAAGTCAAGGCGGTAAAAATGGTTGTCGAGCGTGCTGTGGCTCGCGTTGATATCTTTCTTGAAGCTACAGATGGTGGAGCTGTGACAGGATACACAAAGGATGTCACCAGTGTCACTTTACACAACTTCACCCATAACAGTTATTTTGTGATGGGAAATGAGGCCAACTATACGCGTGACAACGCTAACCCCTCGAAGAATTACGGGAAAGTGATGACAAATGCAGTAGATGGTGATTTGCTGACGCAGACTTGGACAGCTGCAACAACTGAAACCTGGGCGTATTCATCTGTAGCTGGAGCCGAAAATAGAAAAATACTCTGCTCATTTTATGTTGCCGAGCGTATTTTCAGGTCAGATTCTTCCGACCAATTGGCTATTAGCATGGTAAATGTTCTGAAAGGACCTCCAAGTGTTACAGGAATAGCAGAGAAGGTGATAAAAACAATAACAAAAGTCGATAATTCAGGTACTCCGACAGCGCAACCTTTTACGGAGATCCGGAGGAATAATGTGTATCAAATTACAGCTCGGGTTGGCAAAATCGGTATTCAGATAATAACGATAAGTGTGGAAGGATGGGGTAAGGTTCAGGATATTGATCTGGATATGTATCTGTGATGCTTTCGGGCGGATGTTTTTTTAATTGGGAAAGGAATAGGATGATAAAGTTTAATAATAGTATTAGGACGATTGTAACGGCAGTTATTCTTCCGGTCATATTCTCTTCGTGTATCAGAGAAGAAATGACGTGCGGAAATCAGATTGTTGTGCAACGTATTGGAGAAGATGGAGGTGCCGTTACCCGTGGTACGGCTGTCTCTTCCGTATCCGATCTGGAGAATCAATTATTCGGCTTTTCAGCTTCCCTGACACCTGCTGCGTCTGCTACACAAGTGTACTTCAACGAAAAAGCCCGGGTGAATGCAGGAGGCATAACGGGTACTATATTGCCGGAACAATACTGGCCGGCCCTGCTGGGAGCCAGCATGAAGTTCTTTTCATGGTATCCATATGAGGGTACGTATGCGCCTGCCGCAACTTTCGCTAACCCTGCACAAATGTTGCTGAATTATACGGCCGATGCTGATGCTGCCAATCATGTGGATGTGATGGCTGCCGTATCTACACCCGGCTGGAATGAAGGCGTGGGTGTACATTTTTATCATACTCTGACCAAAGTTACTTTTACGTTTCAAAAGAAGGATCCGGTACCTGATGTGGTAACTATTCAGAAGATTGAATTTCAGGGTGTGCCGAATGTTGGTAAACTTACTGTGGGCACTATACCTGCCAAGACAACAGCGAATGGAAAGCCTGGCTTTGTGTGGAATGACGTCACTACAGGAAATATCGTTTCTACTCTCAGCAGTAATAATACGGTAACAGATGATAAGGTCTTGCTTGGTGACACATTTTTGATGTTGCCTACCGATCAATTCTCCGATGAGGCGAAGATTGTTGTTACCACTAATTTAGGTGAGCGGGAGTTTATGTTCAAGGATATTGTTGCTACCAAACCTCATTCATGGGAATCGGGTGAATACATCAACTATAACATTACAATCTCGAATACAATCTATCAGATATCGGCTACTCCGCTTCCGTGGGATAAAAATCCGGTAATAGATGTGATTTTTGACGGACAGTATTATCTTAAATTGTCACAAGCTAATGTGAGACTGGAAGGGAAAGGTAATACTGTGGATATAGTAGTAAAAACGAACTATAATGCGATACCATACACAGGCTATCCGGCAGGAGCGCAATTAACAGTAACCAATACAGCTTGGTCTGAAGTTAGCCTGCTTAATTCGTCCGAAGCTAATGGTGTATATACTTATACTATTCGTGCCGTGATAAGTGACTATGTCGGTACTGTTGCCGACTTTCGTGATATGAGATTTTATATTACTGCCGGTAACATGAATCTTGGTGTACCTATACAACAGTGGGGTGGAGCTGGCAACTGGATAACCCCGGATATCGTATTTGCCGATAATGATCCCACCACAGAAGGAATCAAAAGACGGCGTAAAATAGTCTTTAACACGACTGCCTTAACTAACTCTACAGACAGTTGGAAATGGAATTGGGAAATAAGCGAAATAAGAGATCCTGATAATATTCTGCTGAATGCTGAAACGATGCTTTGGGCAAATGGCACAGGTGGTGGGTGGCTTTACTTCTATTACAAGGCCAATGCCACAGAGGGCTCTAAAGCCACGCTGGTATTACACAATACGAATGGTGACAATCCGGATGTGGAGATAGAATTAACTGTACCGGACGATGCGTCTGCTACAGCATAGATATATGAACCTTTTTAAGAGAAAATTATAATGAGATATACTGTTTCAATATTCAAAAAGCATTTGTTGATATATACTCTGATGACAGTGGTATGCCTCAGTGGGTGTGTACAAGAGGAGTTTGCAACTCCTCCAAAGAAAACTGAAAACAGCGTGGAATTTAGTCTGTCTGTTTTCGATGTGAAAATGCCGTCAGTAGCTTCACGCTCAATGGTAGGAGTGGGAGAGGCTAATAAAGAAGATGAGGTACAAAGTGTAGATATTCTGGTGTTTGATGCTTCAGTAGAACCTCCTGTTCTTTTGGAATGGGTGGAAGTGGAAAGCCAGAATATTGAGCAGAATTTAGCTGGAGGTAGCTCAAAGGTAGATTTTTCAGCTCCGCTTACTCTCTCTTCCAAGAAAGTGTGCATAGCGGTAGTGGCAAATTGCTCACTTTCCGGTTTAACGAAAGGAACTCCCAAAAATGATGTATTGAACAGTCTGATTTTTCAAAATAGCGGAAAGTGGCTTGCTGATGCTGATAATTACACCGCAATTCCTATGTACGGAGAGATAGAGGTGGCGAAGATAGAACCTTCGGTGAGTATAGCCAACATTGAGATGAAGCGAATGTTGGCGCGTATTGATATACAAAATTCAACTTCTAATTTCAAGATAGAAGATGTGTATCTGGCCAATTTCAATACAAATGGATATGTGTCTCCTGAATGGGATAGTAATGGGAAGATAAACCTGACACCAACTGCCCCCAATATGCCATCCGACCCGGGTAAGACTTTGGGTGCAGAGAATGCTATTAGGTATCAGGTGAATGGCGCTGCCTCTTATATTGGAGAAATCTATGCTCTTGAAGCTTCTGCGGCAATAGATGCCGGTGGAGTGGGTGAGGACGGTAATGCAAGTCGCAAGAATGCGACATGTCTGATTGTAATGGGGAAGATGATTGAAAATGGAGTTGCAGTTGGAGACTCTTACTATTATCGGGTAGATTTTACCCAAAAGGTCACGATAGAGGAAGGAACGGAGGTAGAGTATATGCCTTTGATGCGAAATTACAAATATGTTGTTGACATTAATGAGGTTTCAGGTCCGGGGTTTACTGATAAAGTTGACGCCTTGGCTTCCTATACAGTAATGTCTAACATGAAAACGCGTGTGATTAGCTATAACCGTAATAAAATAAAGGATGTAGTCTACAATGGGCAGTATATGCTTGGTGTGAGCGTAACAGATGTGCAGATATCTCAATTTCAGATTAGTGAATACGCCGTAGATGTATTTACTGATGTCCCTGGCGGCTGGACAGCTACCGTTACAAATGGGGAGAGTTGGCTCAGAATTAATGATGGTACTTCCGGTGGGAGTGCTACAATGTCTGGTGCATCAAATAGTGATACACAGTTTAAGCTGAGTATGGGGTATTTTGATAATGCGTTAGGAATCGGTGACACTCGTACGGGGACTGTTCTGCTGAAAACGGCGAGGCTTTCCCAGGAGATTACAGTGACGCAGAAGATGATAGAGCCGGGGGTAATCAAGTTTGTGGACGCATACGGAAATGAAATAGAGAATCTCTTCTTTCGCCTTAGGGCAACTAATGTTGCCGCTAATACCATTGAGCCGCAATCTGTGTATGTGATGTTTTCTACGGATAGACTTGATGCACGGCTTGAGCCGGACAGGGATTTTGCGGGCTTAATAGCGTACCCGGATTGGGGAGGTTTAATTCCGGCTCTGAATCCGGATAGAGTCACAACTACACCGTTTTACGGCAGTGTACAGGCCTTTAGCGTAGAGCCGAAAGTTAAAGTGGATGGCGATGGGAAAAGTGAATATTGGCGTGTAGACAAGTTATTGTTTACTTTACATAATAAGGAGGGAATACTGCTGGGTGCACAGAAAGAATTTACTATCGTTCAGGCGTTGTTGGATTTCTCATTTCAGTATAATGAGAGTTTGAGTCCCCGTAGTTATGAAGTACATTTGGGAGCAGAGCAATATCTGCAACTCCTTACAAATAATAACTGGGAGATTACAAAAGTAGAACAATTGGAAGTTAATGGTGATGATGGAACCGGATTATTAATAACTTCTGATACGGATAATGATATAGTCGCAGGCAGAAGTAATGCGGATAATATTATGTGGGACCAATCTGTTGTGGATTCGGATGATGATAAGATGGGATATAGTGTAATTAATCGAGGTTACAATTTCAGGTTGAAACTCCATCCCGGTAAGTGGAAAGAAGGTAAAAGTGGAACGATAAGAATTACATTTAAAAATGTGATGCGTGCAGGAAACCAAACGTCCTATACGGATTATCCGTTCTACACTACGATTGATTTGAAAATGGTATCTGAGAAAAAATCCTATACTGACAACGGAGAACCACTTTTCTATCTTTATCCAATTCGATTTGACAATCGACTCTATTATGATGCGAATAATAGAAATACGAGTTTGGGGCGTCAGGTTACTATTGATGATGCTGTGGATCTATGCACAGAAATAGGTGATGGCTGGCGGTTACCTAATGCCAATGAACTATTATTATCATATGTTTATCGGGATGCTTTAGGAGGAGAAGCGACTCAAGGCAGTGCTTATGCGGGACAAAATATATACGGGTGGTATACAAACTGGACTAATAATTATTGGTCTTCATCGTCCTATCTTGACTTGGGTGATACTAATGTGCGTTTTACTATGAATTTTTCCGGTGGATTTGTGCAGACTACTGCTATTTGGCCTAATAATACCATTTATTCTCGCTGTGTTAGGAACAACTCCAGTGCAAGTCAGAAGTATCCTTATATTAAGTCTTCTGCTACGGAAGCTATTATAGTGTCTCGCGAGACAGTCGGTGGAAAGGAAGTGGGAGTGGATCCTTCAGTGTTGTTCTCAGCAGGTGAGACTCCAGGCTCAAGTAGTCAATTGAATAAGATTGCTCCGAAGCTACAGGTAGCACTCCAAAGTGGTAATAGTGAAACGGGATGGGATGAGGCTAACACTGCATGTACAGGTTTAGGTGATGGTTGGCGTTTACCTACGCACCGTGAGATGCTACTTATTCTCGCTATGGGAGGTTCGAATATCAGATTTGATAATGCGGGGTTTAGTGAAGAATCGATGCCTTCCTGGCCCTCTTCATTTGAAAAATTGACCTATGTAAACTGGCTGTTAACTAATGGTGGTGATGATACAAGTTATTGGTTTCTTGGGCCTCTAAGTAATAAACTCGATGGTTGGACGGGCTCCAAAGGGACGCAGTGGGTTCATTATCGATGTGTGAGAAGTGTAAACTAGCGGCATTTCATATAGGCGACTTAGGAATCTTTGATGTTTCAATAAATATGCGGAATATTTATAAGAAAGGGGATAGTTTAGCTATCCCCTTTCTTATAATACATCAATAATATTCCTCTGTTTCTCAATAAACGCAATCCTCTGTGCCTCTCCGCTTCCCGAAATCAGTGTGGAGTGCCTTTTCAAAGACTGTATCCAGTTTTTTTGTATCTGGCAGATTTGGGGACTTTGCGAGTCCATCGAATTGATAGAATACACTCTGAAAAGGCTGATCTGATAATCCTTCCTGCTAACATAACTGTATGTTGCTTCAAAATCAATGTTCGACAGGTAGATGTATAATTCATGTCCTTCGTTGAATTCACCTTTAATGGATAAGTGCTCCAGATCCGTGAGTAACTGTTGCAACTCATTTTTCAGGTACATGACATCCGATGTGGATATCAGGTTCAATCCGGCAAAGTACTTTATCTCTTTCACGACAGACTGAAAAACATTGCTGTCCCATACAAAGTAGGTTTTTCCTACCTTTCTGATGCTTTCACTCAGCTTTTTGTGAGCGTTGATGATCTTTTCAGGCACATGCATATCACTCAGAGAGTTAGGCGTTTTCATCTTCCCATTCTGATAGATCCACCGGCAAATACGGAATTTGGAAAGATATTCATAAGATGAGTAGAGGGTGAAAGGAATGGTGTTGGTGGCGGAATATGTCTCACTGTTCGCCGCTTTCGGATATCAGGGTTGAGAATTTCTTTAATGATTGAATCCACTCCTTCAATCCGCGGAACATCTCGGGATCCTGTGTCGTAATGGAGTTGATGGAATAGATGCGGATCAGGCTGAGTTGCGTGGAACTTGTCTCCAGATAACTATAGGTCGCTTCGAAGTTGATATTCGAAATATAGATTCTGACGTCGTTGCCTGCTTTGCTTTTCCCTCGGGCGGCCAATGCCTCCATTTCATCTATCAATACGAACAATTCTTCCTTCAGGAGATTTTTGTCTTCATCCGTAATGAGGTGGATGCTGCAAAAGTATTGGATGTCCGTGACCAGGTGACTGAAAATCATATTGTCCCAGATGTAGTCTACAGAATGGATGCGGGATACCATTCGGGCATACTCCTTTTGTTTGTCTACCATATTCTGCGGAATATTCAATTCATCAAAATGCTTGCATCGGATGTTTTCATTCTGATACATCCATTTGAATAAGCGGAATTTGGAGAGCATGTCATAATTCAGAGAGAGAGTCTGGGGAATGATGTTGGAGGAGGTTCCTATTTCCGAGTTCTCATCTTCCTCGACTGCATGGAACAGTTCTACCTGCTTTTCCAACATGGAATAGTAGGTTTCGAGAGGCTTGTTGCTGCCCACTATATTCATGTCGAATACAGCATTGTCCTGGAAACTTACGCCTATCATCTTATCCAGTGATATACCCAGTTTTCTGGATATAATAGCGGCTTCGGTCAGTGTGAAAGGTACTTCACCCCGTAGCCGGCGGTATATAGCTTCTTTGCCTATATAAAGAATGTCCATTAAAGCATTGGCAAGATTGTCTTTGGATGGGAGTTTCTCTCTGACGGCATTTACTAATCCTGTGTTTAACTCGTTTGTTATCATAATCTTCTGTGTGAGTTAGAGATTTGTCTATTGTCTATTTAACACTTTTCGAGGGCTACTTGTTTCGGAAATCGTAACATTTCTTTTTAGAGATACCCCATTTCCGAAAAAAGTGCCGGATCTTGTTTACCTCGTCATATATAGAAAACCCGGATGCTTGATCTTTCTTGTTCTTGCCACAAATGTATATGCATTGTGATGTAATTTTGTAGTGCAGTTAAGAAGCTGTTATTACTAACTAATAAGGAATAGAATAAATGATGAAAGATAGAAAGAAAATGGCGGCTGAGCTACATCATAGGAAGCAGGAAGGAAATGGAACCTCGATGATTTTCGGAAGAAAGGTTCCTGTTATTAAGGAAGTGTACGATCCGTTGACGGGTTTGCGTAATGGCACGATTACTCCGAATGCTCCGGTCGTTATTACAGGTGAAAACCTGTGTCTATCTTCACTTGGAACTATTTACCTGGGTCTTTCTCCCGTCTCCGATAAGGGCACATTGATACATGTTAAAAGAGTGTTTAAGTATACCGACACAGAGGTGTTGGTGATCCTGCCTAATTTGGAGCCGGGAGAATACTCCCCGGTAATGATGATTCATACTGGTGATAAGGTAGATTTTACCTATACGTTGCCGGTATCGTGGAAGGTGCTTGATGAAAGGTATGTGAACCTTTTTGTAAGAAGAAGCTGTAGCGATTTGATTTGATATTCTTTAAGCTTGGAATAAAAACATAGAGATATTTGAACGTTGAATATGAAAAAAACGTATCTTTTGAAGGTGAACAAGTGACATATAGTATTGTGTATATGTCCTCCTTCCTCTTTTTATCTTGTGAATGCGGAGTACTTTAGGTGGCTCCGCATTCTTTTTAGGTTCTGATTCGTACAGAAGTGAAACTCGTTACGCTTTATTCCGGACAAAAAGTAACCGGAATGATTCTTTTAGTGACAGAGGCTTTTCCGAAAATATCCAAATAGACTCCGGATGCATAATATGCGGAATATACATCCATGTTTTTTGCATAAAACAAGCTGTATATGCAATACGTATGCAAGAAACTATACTTCTTTCACAAAGGAACTATGGATGGGACGCGAACAATCTATAGATGGGACATGAATAATCTATATATCTGATGCGAACTATCTATAGATGGGAGACGAACGGTCTATATATGGAAGACAGACCATCTGTTTTTAGCTTACAGACCGTCTGTTTTTCTTTTATTAGAGTTGTATGTATTTCTGTATTGCACTGTCAGCCAGTGAAATGCCGATATTCGTTCGTTTCTTTTTGTTCTTCCCTGCAATGGGACGGAAATATGGCATTCTCGTTATGCATAAAAAGCAAAGTGTCAAAATGAAACTATTGAGTAGGTAGAATAATATAAATTCACCGATAGAATAGTTTATAATTAGTTACGGGCTACAGGCACGAATGATAGGTGCCTTGTAGCCCGTAATTAATAGTATGGACGCGTCAGGTGGTTGAGACTGCTTAATGGGAATCCTTAAAGATAGACTTTGCGATACCCATTTCCAGTCCGCGCAGTTCTGCCAGTCCGCGCAGGCGGCCGATGCAGGAGTATCCCGGATTGGTTTTCTTCTTCAGGTCGTCCACCATCTGGTGTCCGTGGTCGGGACGCATGGGGATGGATACTTGTCTCTTCTGTTGCAGTTCGAGGAAAGCTTTCATGACGTGATACATATCCACATCACCTTCCAGGTGGTTGGCTTCGTAGAAGTTGCCTTCTGCGTCACGCTGTGTGCTGCGGAAGTGGACGAAGTTGATACGGTCACCGAATTGCTTCATCATGCCTTCCAGGTCGTTGGAGCTGCTTACACCGAGCGAACCGGTGCAAAGACAAAGTCCGTTGCTCTTGTTGGGAACGGCATCTATCAGTGCTTGGAAATCGGCAGCGCTGCTCATAATGCGCGGCAGGCCGAGGATGGAGCAGGGGGGATCATCCGGATGGATAACCAGCTCTACACCGGCTTCGTCGGCAACCGGAGTGATTTCCTGCAAGAAGTAAATCAAGTTGGCACGCAGCTTTTCAGGTGTGATGTCTTTGTAGCGGTCGAGTTCCTGCTGGAATTGCTCCAGTGTGAAGCTCTCTTCCGAACCGGGCAGTCCGGCAATCATGTTGCGGATGAGCAGTTGCTTGTCGGCATCCGTCATTTGCTCAAAACGAGCTTTGGCCTTGGCCTTCTCTTCGTCGGTGTAGTCGTTTTCGGCACCGGGACGCTTCAGCAGGAAGAGGTCGAAGGCGATGAAAGCGGCACGTTCGAAACGCAGGGCGCGGCTGCCGTCGGGCAGTTCGTAAGCGAGGTCGGTACGCGTCCAGTCCAGTACAGGCATGAAGTTGTAGGTCACGATGTTCACGCCACACTTACCGAGATTACGCAAGCTTTCTTTATAATTATCGATGTATTTCTGGAAATCTCCTGTCTGAGTCTTGATATGCTCGTGTACAGGCACGCTTTCTACTACTGACCAGCGCAGACCGACAGCTTCGATCATTTCTTTGCGCTTCATGATTTCTTCTACAGTCCACACTTCACCGTTCGGGATGTGGTGCAGGGCGTTCACGATACCGGTTGCTCCGGCTTGTTTGATGTCCCACAGGCTGACGGGATCATTAGGACCGTACCAGCGCCAGGTTTGTTCACATAATATCATAATGAATGGGTTTATGAGTTAGTATTAGATAGAGAAGGCGTCAAAACCACCGTCTACTACCGACAGGGCACCTGTCACGAAGGAGGAAGCATCACTGATGAGGTAGTGAATGGTTCCGAACAATTCTTCCGGTTCAGCAAAGCGTCCGCATGGGGTGTGGGCGATGATAGTCTTTGCACGGTCCGTATAAGATCCGTCCGGATTGGTCAGCAGGGCACGGTTCTGGTTGGTCAGCAGGAAACCCGGAACGATGGCGTTTACACGGAGTTCAGGACTGAATTTGGTGGCTAGTTCCGTTGCCATATAGCGGGTGTAGTTGGCAATGGCGGCTTTGGCGGAACCATAACCTACCACGCGTGTCAGAGGACGCAGTGCTGATTCGGAACAGAAGTTTACGATCACACCTTTCTTATTCTTTGCCATAACATCTACAAATGCCATGGTAGGCAGAATGGTACCGAAGAGATTGAGGTCAACTACTTTCTTGAAAGCGTCTACATCCAAGTCGAGTACCGTCTTGTCCGGAGCAATGGTGGCACCGGGCATATTACCGCCGGCAGCGTTCAGCAAAATGTCGATGGTGCCGAAACGTTCCAGGATGGCTTTCTTGTTTTCCTCCAGTATCTCCTTGTTCAGAACGTCCGTTACCAGGAACAGGGCTTCCGTCTTTTGGTTGAGCTCTGCTTCCAGTTCTTTACCGATTTCTTCTACACGGTCGAGAATTACGATTTTTGCGCCTTGCTCAGCGAGGTAGTTGGCAATACTTTTACCCAGAATACCGCAACCGCCGGTGACGATAATCACTTTGTCTTTAATGTCGAATAAGTTTTTCATGTCTTTTTCTTTTATAAAAATGATTCTAATATCTCTGTGCTACAAAAATAGTGGAAAAGTAGTTTGCTCACCATACAAAACGTCTCAAAAAGATGAACTACCGTCTCAAAAAGTCCTAATTATTGCTTAAGAGCCTCTTTTCTTGCCAATGCTTCCAGATAATAATAGTCGGCATAGTTGATGGGCACATCAATTTCATCACCTCCCGGATGGTGTCCGGTGGAATGGAGGAGCAGGAAGCCATAAGTTGTTCCCGGCTCGGCCTGATAGTGCCGGTTGAGGCTGTCCACTATCTTGTCGGCAATGCTTTGGTAGCGGTTGCCATCTTCTGCTGAAACGTAAGTGCGGAGTTCATACAGGGCGGAAGCCATGATGGCGGCAGCCGAGGCGTCGCGGGGAATGTCGGGGATGCCGGGAGCTTTCATGTCCCAGTAGGGAACCAGGTCTTCCGGCAGGTTGGGCAGGCCGAAAAAGAAATCTGCAATGTGGCGTGCCTGTTGCAGGTATGCGGGGTTCTTGGTGAAGCGGTAACACATGGTATATCCGTATAGTCCCCATGCCTGTCCGCGGCTCCAGAAGGAATCGTCGGCATAGCCTTGTGCGGTTTGTCTGGCGCGTACTTCACCGGTTTCTGGATCGTAATCTACTACGTGGAAAGAAGAGTAGTCCGGGCGGAAATGATTCTTCATAGTTGTATTGGCATGATTTACGGCAACCTTCCAGTAGATGGAATCTCCGGTTTCCTGTGTAGCCCAGAATAGCATTTCCAGGTTCATCAGGTTGTCGATGATTACCGGAAACTTCCATTTATCGCGATTATGATCCCACGAACGGATGCTCTTTACTTTCTTATTGTAGCGGGTAATCAGGGTTTTGGCGCTTTGCAGCACCACATCTTTGTAAGAGCGTTCGCCTGTCAATTGGTAGGCTTTGCCGAAACTGTTGTTCATCATGAAACCGAGGTCGTGAGTGCCTTTGTGCCATTTGGCTGCTTCTATCAGCCAGGTATTGCTGATGGCCTGCTGCCGCCAGAAATCATCGTTTGTATAGGCGTATACCTGCCATAATGAACCGGGAAAGAAGCCTGAGCACCAATCGTGAGGATGTATCATCCGCAGCGAACCGTCTTTGTTGATGCTACGGGGAATTACACGATGCTTGCATTGATTGTCTGCCTCTTTTCGGGCCTTGGCAGCACACTGCATGGCAAATTGCAGTTGTCCGCAGGCAAAGGCGTAGGCATTGTCCACATCATCGGCTTCCATCCATAGCAGGTTGAAACGGTCTTTCCAGTCGATGATGCGATGGGTTTTATAGAGCTTCAGATAATCTTTGCGTTCGGGGTTCAGCAGGAAAGTGCGGTACAGGTCTTTGCAGAATTCCTGTTGCTTGTATTTCCATTCACTGATCTGCTGGTACGGCCAGGCTTTGACATCTTTTCCAACGTATGGTACCAGAAAGTCCATGGCTTTGTAGAAGCTTCGTCCGTCTTCGGAGGTTGCATTATCAATGGAAATCCCGATCTTCCGGGCCATCATGAAGATGTCAATGAAATGAGACAGATTGAATTGTGAGTAACCGAAAGCGAGAGTGCGGCGTAGTTCATGCGGTTGTTTGCCGTCCGGCTCTATCTGGGTGAAGAGGCGCTTCCGGGGAATGGCATTGATGACTTCCCGGGCTACTTTCATGTTTCCTGCGTACATGGCAAAGGCTATCACTTGTGCATCATGCGCCGTGCTATGGTTATTGGCCTGACGGGCTTCTTCCTGTCCCTGCGGACTATTCAGTATCCACGTCAGCAACTTGCCGAACCAGGTTTTCAGCTGCTTGGCATCCTTGGGCGTAAAGGCTTCCGACTTCTCTAACAACTGTACGGCATCCAGCATCTCTACGAATGAATAAGTGTCTATGACGCCGTAACAACGTCCCTTATTGTTGTTGTGTCCCGGTATCATCTGGGCATACTCCAGGTTTGGATTCATACGCGTATCTTTATTAAAGAACCATACGCGGATAAGTTCCGTTGCCTTTTGGGCATATTTCTCGTCGCCGCTAAAGTACCAGGCAAGGGCAAGAGTAGTTACACGCTGAGCTGTTTCTCCGAGGCGGTTGCGATCCAGCTTGTCCAGTTCGGGGTTCGACTTGCCGTCATGGCTGATGTAAGGCAGGCCATCGGGTTTGGAGGGATCGGGCCAATAATAGCGTGCTTGACTCATGTAGTCGTGCTTGTCTCCGCTACCAGGTGTCTTCTCTTTCAGCATGACGGACAAGGGGCGCACATCCAGTAGCCTGTCGGCACCTGAAATCAGCTCCTGATAGGCGGCCGAAAAGTACGGTTGATGTAATGATTGTTTTACTCTCTCCAGATGTTTCCCATCCCAGATGGACTGTGCATGTATACTGACTACTGCGAGCAACAAACTGGTAATAACTAAGCAAATTTTAGCTCTCATGGTGTTTTTGTTTTGAAGTTAATAAAGTTTCCTGAGCTTTATACCGTTCAGAAAGCTTTTTCCATTCCGAACAGGGAAGCGTATTTCAATTTTATTCCGAAAGTTTGTAATATTGTATCTTTTCCGTAGAGCATGGAAATAACCGCTTTCGCGGCAAGGAGAAAAGTTCTCTTCAACGCTCTCACCATTGATAACTATATCGAAGATATTTTCACGGCTCTCTACACCGGATTCCCGGTCCAACTGGTAAACAGCTGCTGCATTTTCGCGGAAGATATCTGTAAAAAGAAATTCTACCTTGTAGACTCCGTTGGGAACATCGAAACAATACCCTTCAATTTCGTTGCGAAGAGTTTGAAACAATGGCCCGTCATGGGTATTCTCAACCTGTGTCTGGCTATTTTTGCTTTCTCCGCCGATATATCCCCAACTGCTTTCAGTGTAGGGCTGATCGGGTAGCCACGTGAGCTGGCTTTCATCGGAAGTATAGAAACAGTTGCTGCCTACATTTACGGCAAGTTCCAGATTCCGTAAGTTTGTTTCATTCAGATTTGCAGGGATAGGGGTGAAGTTGATGTGGAGGGCATCTTCTATCATGGAGATGCTTTGATCTGACTCTTTGTTTTCAGCTTGGGCGGAGATAAAGTGCTCTTTCCGGCTGAATGGTACCTGAAATGTAACTGTATAATTCTCTGTTTTCTGTTTACCTAAGGATTTTCCGTCAATGAAGAGTTCCACTTCCGGAAGATTGGTATATACCTTGACGGGTAGCGGAACCGGAGCCTTTCCATGTTGTACACCGCTACGGTGCGTCCAGTCACGGCTGGCAATGTGTAACACGGGAATGTCTTGACGCCAGGCGGCTTTATAGTAATAGTACACGTCTTTTGGACTGCGGTCTGAGTATACCAGTCCTTTATTGTTGATGCGCGGCATAGATTCATCACGCAATGCAGAAGAGAAATCGATAAAGTTCCAGTGAGTTCCACCACAAATATACGGCGTTTCTTCCAATACCGGTAAGTAGTGTTCCAGGTATTTCTGCTGGTACTCGATACTGAAATCAAAAGCGTGCGGTTGCAGCGAATGTAGACGCTTGTCAGATCCGGCACCGTATTCGCTGACAATCATCGGATGGGAAGGGTGTTTTTTGTGTTGCTCTGTCAGGAAACGTTCGAAGCCTGTGAGGTCTCCTCCATACCAGCCTTGGTAAAGATTCCAACCGACAATATCGGTGATGTTGCCCAGTCCTACCTCATTGTAGCTGTTACTGCCATGAAAAGCCATAGTGCTGACACGAGTGGAATCTTCTTCTTTCAGAACTTTCTCCAAACGATTGGCCAGTGACAATGTCCGTTCCAGCACGGGTTTCAGTTCTTCTTCTTTTTTATAGCGGCGCTGGGTGACGAGTAATATCTCATTCATGTATCCCCAGGTGATGATGGAGGGATGGTTATAGTGCTGGCGTATCATTTCTCGCAGATTGTTTTCGCAGTTTTCTGCATAGCCGGGAGTGTCGGGCACAATATCAATAATGGGTATTTCTTCCCAAGCTAGCATACCGAGTTTGTCGCACATTTCCAACAGAGCGTCATCTTGCGGATAATGGGAGATGCGGATGAAGTTGGCACCCATCTCTTTCATTAACTTCATGTCACGACGGTGCATTTCGTCTGTCAGGGCAACTCCGATGGGTTTTTGGTCCTGATGGCGGCAAATACCGCGTAATTTATAAGGTTTTCCGTTGAGGGAGAAGCCGGTCTTACCATCGAAGCTAAACCAGCGGAAGCCTGTATGGTGATTACTGTGGTCTAGGATGGCTTTTGTTTTTTTATCGCGCAGAATGCTTTCTATTCTGTAGAGATGAGGGGCCTCGGGTGTCCATAATCGGGGGGACAGAATAGGGGAGGTTTCGGTGCGGAAAGAGTATAATTCTCCACCTTTTATCTGGATAGACTGTTTCTGGGTCTGGGCAATACTTCCATCGGGATTGTATACGATATGTTCCAGTTCAAGAGATGCTTTCTGTTCTGCATCGTTCTTTATCTCTCCGCGAATAAGTATTGTGCCTTTTTCTTCGGATACTTGCGGGGTACTGATAAATATTCCTTCTGAACCATAGTTCGTCAAATGGAAATGTTGTTTTGGTACGGCTGTAAGCCATACATCCCGGTAGATACCGCCGAAGAATGTAAAGTCGGCAGAGATAGGGGGAATATCCTGTCGGGCATTATCTACATGGATAGCGAGAGAATTAGGAGCGTCAAATGAACAGAATGGGGTGATATCGAATGTGCAGGCAGTATATCCACCGTTATGCTCACCTATTTTCCGTCCATTCATGTAGATGGCAGCGGCCTTACTGGCTGCATCCAGTTTCAGGAATACCTGTTTGGTTTGCCAATTTTGCGGTAATGTCAGCGTACGGCGATACCAGCCTGTTCCCTGGTAATACTTTTTTTCTGTATATGCATCCGTATTCCATGTATGCGGGAGATGTATGCTGTTCCACGCACTGTCATCATAGGTTGCTGAAGCGGCAGCTTTGCATTCTCCCTGATAGAATTTCCAACTGTCGTTGATCGTTTTGCTCTCATGTTGTGCGTATACTTTGGGGAATAGGAACAGAATAGCAGGTATCAGGATCAGGTATGTCCCGATTCGATATTTTTTCTCTTTTCTCATGGTATATTTATTGTTGGTTTATTAGCTGAAAAAGAAAGGAGGCAGTTACCAGGCCGGTTATGCCAGTTTCTGCCTCCAAACCTTCATTCAATCTTTTTACTTATATCCTTCGAAAACTAATCAAAAAAGCTGTCTTTTTTACCATCCGTAATTTTGTGGAATACGTCCGTTGGCCAGTTCTATCACATTCTGATGGATGGGATAGAGGTAGAGTTTGTCTGTCCATTGTCGGTTTTCTACTTTCGTACGCGTGTAGTAAGAAGTTGGTTCGCCCGGAGTCTTGTCTTTTGAACCCTTCATGTTCATTCCGTAGAAACGTGTCTGGTCGCAACCTATTCTGTCCTTGTCACCGCAGATCATCCAACGACGGATGTCGAAATAGCGTTGTCCCTCGCAATAGAGTTCTACATAGCGTTCGTGCTGTATGGCATCGAACTGCTTGTCGTAATTGCCGATTATGCCGGTCTTGATACCGTTATCGTTCATGGTCTGATAGCCTGGGATGCCTGCGCGTTCGCGTACCATGTCGATATACTTGATGATGTCCGGATTACTCGGATCTGTTTCATTGAGTGCTTCGGCATAGAACAGATAGAATTCGGCCAGACGATAGATGATGGAAACACGTTTCCAACTCTGAGTATCGCCGCTGGCATGATTTACGGTACGGTTCTTAAATTTCCCCAGCATATACCCGGTTTTCACGTTGTCACCGTTGGAAAGGTCGTTTCCGCCACCTGCAGAGAAATCTACGATGTAGTTGGGATTACCATTCATCCATTTCTTGAACCAGCTTCTTCCCTGATATACAACGCTTGCGTAGAAACGCGGTTCACGGTTGGCATACATGTTGGAGATATTTTGGTCTGTCTTCTTGTCTTTATAGTCGGGGTCGTAGCAATGGTTTTCTACAGCACCGAATCCGGTTTCGTCATAACCACTGTTTGGGTCATTGATGGCGAGGCCGTTGCCCATGAAGAACATGTCTACAGCATCCTGAGACGGGCCGATGGTACCATAGCATGAGTTCACGTCACGCGGGTTAGTGCGTTTCTCCATCTTGTACTGGTCGGAGTAGCTGTTGTTGGTACTGCACCACAGGATTTCTTCATTGTACACCTGGAAAAGGTTGTATACAGAACGGTCGGGTTGCTCTACTCCGTTTGCCATCACGCGATAGAGAGCGTGGTGTTGCGCTTCAGCATAGTCTATCAGATCCTTTACGCGGTCTCTGGCAGTTACCCATTTCTGCGGGTCCTTACTCTGTGGGAAGATGTATTCACCTTTAGAGTTCTGCAACTTCTGCAGTCCCTGGTAATATTCGGAACCATCGCCACCATTGAATAACTTGGAGGCAGCATACATCCACAACTTGGCGCGTAGTGCTTTGGCCACTACGATAGTGGGGCGTACTACTTCATTGGTGTTGAAGTTGTATGTATTGTCCGCGTATGATGTGATGATTGATTCGGGCAATTTTGACTGTGCGGGGTCACATAGAGGAGCCAATATGCCATCAATGTGGTTCACCATTTCGTCTACAGTAGCGCGGTCGTAGTCCGTTATGTGCGGTTCGGCAGCGTCGTCTATCTCCGTCACGATGCAGGCAGGGCCATAAAGCTCGAACATGGAAAAGTAATAATAGGCTATCATGAATCGGCATTCGTCTTTCATGCGGGCTATTTCCTCGGCAGTCAGTTTGTTAGTACTGCTGGGGTCGCCTACACCTTGGTCGTGGGCGCGTTCAATGAAGATCATAGCTTGGCGTATGTCTTTGTAGAAAGTAGCCCAGCGATGATAACTTCCGCTGGCTGCCGTGAAACCTGCCATCATGACGTCGCGTGAACTAGCTTTTTCTGAAGCGATTTCACCGCAGAGGTTTGACCATGGATTTTTGAAGGCGTTAACTTCTGATCCGGTTTCTGAATATTCCATCAGATTGCGGTAGATGACCCCGTACCAGTTTCGGGTATAGGTTGCATTGTCCCAAACTTGATCGACTCCCAGACTGGCGTTGAACTCGCCTGATATGTCAAGATAGTCTGAACAAGATGCTGTGCTGAATGCAAGGACGGCAGAGCCGACGGTTGCGTATAGTAAATTTTTCAGTTTCATATCGTTTATTAATTAGATGTTTAGAATGTAACTTCTGCTCCAAAGGTCCAGGTGCTGGAGATGGGGTATTTGGCGCCTGAGTTTGCATCGCCCAGTTCCGGATCCCAATACTTCACGTGATCCCAAGTTTTTAGGTTAGTACCTTGCACGTAAAGGCGCAGGTTGGTGAGACGCAGTGATTTCAGTTGCTTCTTGTTGAATTGGTAACCGAATTCCACGTTCTTCAAGCGGATGAAGCTGGCATCGCGATACCACCAGGTACTCGCTTGCAGGTTGTGTGCAAAGGTGTTGTTACGCAAGCGAGGGTAGAGCACGTTGTCGTTGTAGGGGTCGGATGCTTTCCAGCGGTTCATAGCCTCCATACGCGCAGAAGAAGCGTCCTTGCCTTGGTTGAACGGCATGAAGTTGGATGCTTTGCTCATCAGGTTGATGGAACAGCCCGTCACGCCTTGGAAGAAGATACCGGCGAAGAATCCTTTCCATTCGGCATTCAGTGAAAGACCGTACACACTGCGCGGGGTCTTGTCCAGATGACCATTACGGTAGGTCTTGTCATCGTCGTTGATAAGTCCGTCCTCGTTTAAGTCGCGGTACTTGATATCACCGGGTGCCACAGCAGCTCCCGGGTCGGCTATGCCGGGTTTCAGTTGGTAGCTTTCGGCACCGCTCACAGGATCAATGGTAATGTTGAAATCATCGGGTGTATAAAGACCGTCGGCGATGTAGAGGTAAGGAGTCCACAATGACATACCTGTGAGGTCCTGGTAGCTGTATCTATGTTTGATTTCATCTGTTTCTACAATCTTGTTTTTGGCATACGTATAGTTGGCACGGAATGTCAGATTCAGGCCACCCACATGCTGTTTGAAAGTCAGGTTCCCATCTACACCTTTGTTACTTACGATACCATAGTTCTGAGTTGGGTTGGATTGTAAACCGCTCATAGAAGGAACCGTATTACGGGTAATCAGGATGTCTTTACGACGGTTGGAGAAGTAGTCCATGGAGAGGTCCAACTGTCCGTTCAGCAAGCCGAGGTCGAAACCGATATTGGTTTTATCCTCAATCTCCCAACGCAGGTTGGCGTAGTAGGCACGGTTTTCGCTCAATCCGCCGAACCAGTTCTGTGCATTACCATTAGAGATGCCTGAGATACCCAGGTTAAGACCGCCGGCATCGGTATTCATGGCTTCCTGATAAGGGAAACGAGTTTCACCTAACTGATCGTTACCGGTCCGTCCGTAGGATGCACGTAACTTCAGTGTACTGATTACTTTCTGCACAGGTTCGAAGAACTTTTCATGGCTCACATACCAGGCTCCACCCACAGCAGGGAAAATACCCCAACGGTGTCCCGGAGCGAAATTCTCACTACCTGTCATACCGAAGCTGCCTTCGATGGTGTAGCGGTTGTCGTAAGTATAAGAACCGCGTCCTACGACGCTTTGCTTACGGTAAGGAAGCAGGTTGAGTCCGCCAACGTTTTGTTTTTGAGTTTCCTTTTGGTTGTATAGCAGCAAGCCTGTAACATCGTGCTTGTCGCTGAAGTTACGCTTATAGTTGAGGGACGCCTCAATGTATATTTTCTTGTTACCACCGGATGAACCGCTTGAGGGGTTACTCAATGCCGAGCCTGACTCCAGTGACTTGAATATCAGGTTGCCATCGGCATCACGTCCGGTAGCTGTAAAAGTAGCGGGTGACATAGTACGGTTGACATACTGGTTGGAGTTGGCATCGAAACTGACACTACCTCTTATAGAAAGTCCCTTTGTGATGAAATCCAAGTCTTGTTCTAGCAATACCTTGCTTTGGAATGTAGCGTCCCAACTTTTACTGTATCCACTGAAGTAGAGGAAGTTGTAGGGGTTTTGACGAAGACCTGAATTATCATAGTTAGGATGTTGTGCAGCTGAACCGTCAGAATAGATTTGCGGATAGAGGTGTACAGGTTGCAATGTCATACCACCGAAGATGTCGCTGGCTGTTTTGGAGGGAGCCACACGGTTGATATACTGTCCTGACATATCTACGGACATACGGGTAGTCTTACTCAATTCGAAGTCAATATTGGAACGAAGGTTATAACGGTCGAAACTGATGTTTGAATCGTAATCGGCGTTCTTCTTCTCCTTGTATACACCGTCTTGTGTGTAGTAGGCACCTGATACGAAGAAGCGTACGCGGTCACCACCACCACGGAAGTTAATGGTGTAGCGCTGGCTGCTGGTGTGATCACGTAGCATACTCATCCAGTCTGCATCCGGATATAGATCAGGATCTACGCCGCTACGATATTTTTCCAGATCAGCGTCGCTCACCGGTGCTGTATAGTTGGCGCGCGGGTTACCGTTGCTGTTCCAGTCTGCTTCGTTGTATAAGCTCAAATAGTCGTAAGAACTCATGAGGTTGGGCAGGCGGAGCGGTGTCGAGTAGCCGTATTCTGCTGACATACTGACAACTGTTTTTTGTGATTTACCACGTTTGGAAGTAATCAATACCACACCGTTAGCACCTTCGGCACCATACACGGCCGTTGCGGCGGCGTCTTTTAGGATAGAGAATGTTTCAATTTCGTCCACATCGATATCGTTCATCTTACGGGGTACACCGTCCACCAGTACCAATGGGTCTGTTCCACCGGCATACGAGCTGATACCACGGATAAAGAATTGTGCGTCATCCCAACCCGGTTCGCCCGAACGTTGTACGGCAATCAGACCTGACAGCTTACCGGCGATGTTGTTGGTAAGGTTGGCACTCTTTACACTCAATTGAGCTGGTCCTACGGTGGACATGGAGCTTACTACGCTCTCTTTCTTCTGTTTACCATATCCCACAACTACTACTTCTTCCGTGGCGATGGCATCCATCTCCATTCGGAGGTTGAAGGTGGTTTCGTCAGCTTTCACTCTGTGTTCTATACTGACAAATCCAATATAGCTGAATTCCAGTACTTCGCCGGGAGCAGCTTCGATGGAGTATCGTCCTTCGACGTCACTGATAACACCACGATTGGTAGTACCTTGTACTCTGACGGTGGCACCGATGATAGGGTCACCATTAGAATCGGTCAGCAAACCGCTGATGCGTTGTTTTTGTTGCTGTACAGCCTCAATGCTGTTAGCTTCGTCAGCAGCATTGGCACGTAGGATGGCAGGTTGGGCTACCAAACCAAGGGCAAACATGGCTGCTATGTAATATCTTTTTTTCATATATCTATACTTAATTGTTTATCTATACTTTAAGAAAGTCTGTCATTCACCCATTTCGTATGGGGGGAGTTCGTCCAAAGCTTTCACCCATAGTTCATTCGGGCTGGTGCTGGTTTCTACAGTCATCACCATATATTTTCCGGATGGCCAGGTGGCATTGGCGTTGAAGTTGCCGTCACTGGCATATTTGATATAATCGCCGCCTTCTTTTGCGGTATAGGCTCCGGGGCCTTTCCATTCCAGTCCCCATCCCTTCTGTCCGAAAAACTTAAAGTTGACCCCGTTGACATTCTGTCCAACAAGTAGTATCAGTTCATATTTGGTATCGGTGAGCGGAACCAGATTGAATGCTTTGTCCGTATTCCAGTTTATGTTGTTTTGGGCATATGACGGGAATCCTATCTTATCATTACCAATCACCCACATAGCGGTAGCATTCTGTGTACTTGATGAAGAAGCTTTCTCCAACTGTTCCATCATAATTGCATTCATGCCTTTGTTCAGAGTGAGTTTATACTTGCCGTCTCTTCCGCGGAAATGGAGCAGAGTTTCGTCTTCCTTCACGAGGTCAAACCAAGTGGGGTTCTTCCAATAATCAGCATATTCTTCTTTGACACCGCTGATTTTGATGATATCATCCTTCTTAAATTCGGTTTCGATGTAGAAAACATTGCCCGACCCATCGAATTCCAGGAACTTATTCTGCGTGT
>NZ_EQ973490.1:669043-684596 GCF_000158035.1 Bacteroides cellulosilyticus DSM 14838 | reverse complement strand
CGACCCATCGAATTCCAGGAACTTATTCTGCGTGTCGAAACGTACACCGAATTTTGGGAATGGGCTACCTTCGAAAGTCAGGGTATTGAATGTGATTTCATACTTGCCGTCTTCACCGTAACCTGTGTTTTCAAAGCCAATATTCTTGGTGGCATTGAGGACAATTTTTCCATTGTCCATACCAAATTTCAGTTCATTGCCCTGCAAATAAGGATTACCTGTTCCATCGGAATAAGCTGGTGCTACGATAGATGCTTCCATGTCGAGTGGGAAAGCCTCACGTGCTTTGTATTCATATTCTTTACCTGGAACGGGAGTCATGGTATATTCCTTGCCATTGGCAGCCACAAGTTTCAATGTTTGATATTTTGGACGCTCTATAGCAACGGTCATTTCTTTACTGTCATTGCTGAAACGTTCATTTTGGATGCGCAGTATAACCTTTGCTTCTCCGTCAGGCGTGTTTTTCTGGTAGGGAGCCAGCACTTTTCCACTGTATTTTCCGTCGGCTTTCAGACTGTAGAAGGCTTCGGATACCATTTCTTCTCCATAATAGAGCTGAACTTTGGCCTGGTTGATTTTCACGCCTCCGCTCTTCACCTCAAAGTCGAAGGTGATACTATCGCCCATGTAGGCTTTTTCAGTGCCTGCAAAGGATACGATAGTCGAGCTGCCATGATCATCGAACTGGTCAATCTCATCTTTGCATGATGTCATAGCTATAAGGCTGAGTGCCATCATGCCGAGCAAAAATCGATTTCTCATAATTTATAAATTTAAAATTAAAAAAGTGATTTATTATGTTTGAATCTCTGTTATTTCCACTTGAAAGAGTTTACTGAGCGCGGCTGCAGAGTGCAACTTGCCGAGTGCTTCTTACCGGCGTCATCGGGGGCGGTAAGTACAATGTTCTTGTCTGAACTGCTTTTGTTGATGATGACGAAGGCATAACTTCCGTCTGTATTCTTGAAAGCACTGTAGGCTATGTCATTGTCTGTGTAGCCGCTTGTACCAATTCGTATGGCACCGGGTCTTACCACTGCCGACAGGTGGCAGATCATATAGTAGTGCGAGTTCATGTAGATAGTTTTAAGATCACTCATGTTTAGGTCTACAGCCCCGAAGCAGGTTTGACATCCGCCGGGGCGGTTAGGTTGTCCACCATTGTTACTGGGTATGCTTCCGTTGAAGTCTGTTTCAAGCATCAGGTTCCAGATGGTCACTGCACTGCAATAGTTATTGATGGTGCCTATACCGATACTTTCCATATTAGAAAGGAGAGTTTTGGTCAAGTCGTGTCCGTTATTCCAGGTGCCGATAGACGATTCTGTGAAAATCAGGTCCTTCTCAGGAGCTCGTTGGTAGACGTTGAGCAGTTCGCTGCGATTACCTCCATAGTCATGGTAGGCTGCTCCTGCTATATACTTAGCGGCTTCGGAATCGTTGTATATCTGGTAGGGATAACCGTTTTGGTCGCTTTTGTTATCATAATTGTAGTTGTGGTCGTAAGCGTATATTTTGGTGGAAAGTCCAGCAGCCTCAAAAGCAGGACCCAGTACTTTCACAAAATCACGTTGTTCTTTCCATTCCATCACCAGTGAGGCTGAGTTCTTGTTGTTGAGTGGTTCGTTCTGTATGGTGATGGCATTGATGGGAATACCAGTTGCCTGAAATGCCTGTATCCACTTCACAAAATAGGTGGCATAGTCAGCATAGTATTCGGGTTTTAGTTGTCCTGCGGTGTATTCCCGATTTTGGTAGACAGGGTATTTCCGGTAGTCTTTCATCCATAAGGGACAAGTCCAGGGTGAACCCAGTATGCGGATGTCCGGGTTGATAGCAATAATCTCCTTTAAGATAGGTATTACGTAATCTGTTTCTTCTGAAGTCAGAGCAAAGTTTTCTATACCCGGTGTGTCACAACAGGTGTATTCTTTCAAGGAGAAGTCGGAACAGCCAATGGCAATGCGTACATAGCTACATCCATAACCTTCAGTTAGCGAATAGGTTCTTTTGAGGAATGCTGTCCGATCTTCCTGTTTCATTAGTTTTAGGCAGAAAGCTGATGATCCTGTAAGTGCCGCTCCGAATCCCTGCATAGTTTGGTAGATCTGCTGTGGATTCAGTAGGATGTTTTTAGGCGACATGCTGGCTTGGGGCTCAAATTCCACGGTGGATTCTCTTAAATCATAGGTACGGGTGTCAGTGGTAGTAAGCATGTAGGCTTGTAGACCACTAGGGGAGGGTGGAGTTTCACCGCCGGGCGTTTCGGGGAAGTCTGTTTCATTGTGGTCCGATCCGCATGCACTACCGTTGACCAGTAGGCCGAAAAGAAACACATAAGTGAATAGTCTTTTGTTTTTCATGTTAGTACGACTTATATAGGTTTAACAAAATGGTTTTATCCGCTGCAAATATATGCGTATGATAAGGGTGTTTCCTAAAAATACACTACTTCAAAACTTTCTCATTCATTGGTTTTAACTACATCAGAACTTTCTCTTGGATTAATTATTTTGTTGATAATTAAATGTTTATTATAATAATATGGCTACATCTAAAAAATAATTCTTTTATTTGTAGGTAAAATACCTTATCTTTGTTTTCAAAGAATAAAACGTTAACTGCTATGAAACGAAAAGACCTCCTGTTTTATATTCTTCTTCTTTTGATATCTATTCCTGTAAGTGCCGGATGGCAACGTCCGGTGACAAATTATACCCGGCATACATATAAAGCCGGCAATCAGAATTGGAGTATTCAGCAGCATGATAACGGTTGGATATATATAGCTAACAACAAAGGCTTATTGGAATTTGACGGTGTGGAGTGGAATACATATCCGATTCATAATGCCAAAACACGTGCTGTGAAAGTGGGACATGACGGGCGGATTTATATCGGTGGAATGGAGCAATTTGGCTATTTTACTCCAAATCGTCTTGGTGGGTTGGAGTATACTTGCCTTTCTGACAGTTTATCTCCCAATGTGAATGTCGGAGTCATCTGGAATATCTTATTGGACGGAGAACGGGTGTATTTTCAATCGGACCGTCGTTTCTTTTATTGGGAAGAGGGCATTGTGAAGAAAATAGATTATTCTTCAGAGATTTACACTTCGTTTATCTTGCGTAACAAACTGTATATTACTTCTGCCGAAGGATTGCTAATGTTGAATGGAGCAGAGTTTATACCCGTTCTTGGTCCTTTGGGGATAGGAGCGACTGTCAAAGTCGGTGGATTGTTACCTCATCAGGACAGTTTGTTGATGGTAACCCGGGATAACGGATTATTTATTTACGATGGCACTGTTTTTAAGAAATATAATACTGTAGCCGAGGACTTTTGCCGTAAAAATAGAGTTTTCTGTGCTGCATTGCAAGATTCGTTGTTGGCGTTGGGCACTATCCAGGGTGGAGTTTGTCTTTTAAATCTGAAGACGAATGAGATGGAAATCATATCTACGGAAAATGGCTTGCAGAACAAAACTGTGTTGAGTATGCTGTTTGATAAGACTGGCAACCTATGGCTCGGGTTGGATAATGGGATTGACTGCATTCATTTGAAAGCAAGGCTTGCTTCACTTTATGGAGGTAAACCTGTGATTGGTTCGGGATATGCATCTTGTAGTTATCAGGGTAAGTACTATTTCGCAACGAATCAGGGGTTGTATCGCTCTACTCTCCCAGGGCAGTTAAACCAGAGAAATCCCATAGACTTCGTACCGGGTACAGGAGGTCAGATGTGGTCACTTCACCAATATGACGATAAGTTGTTCTGTTGTTCGGATAATGGTATCTTTATTATGGATGGAGATCATATGGAACATCTCAACAATCCCAAAGGAGTATGGGGAATTGTATCGGTGGATGACCGTAAGGATGTGTTGATTGCAGGCACTTATAGTGGACTGTATTTGCTCATGAAGAGAGGGATGAGTTGGAGGGTAGAAAGCTATATAGAGGGGTTTACCCGTTCGTGCAAAGATATGTTGATGGAAGATTCGACTCATATATTGTGGGTTGGAAATAAAGAAAATGGGGTTTGCCGTTTGACTTTGGCAGATGATTTACGAAAGGTGGAAAAGATGAAAGACTATAATAGCATCATCTTTCCACGTGGATATGATGCTTGTTTGTTGCGGGTGAAAGATGAAGTTACTATAGCTTCACATTATGGTCTGTGGCAGTATAATCGGAGCCGTGATACGCTGGAAGCATGTATTTGGCTGGAACAATTATTAGAAGGAAAGGCAGCATATACCTATATGAAGATAGATTCATTGCAAAATATCTGGTATGTAGCAGATGGCGCATTGAAAGTATTGCATTATGATGCCAATAAGCAGGAGTATCGCCGGGTAACTAATGAACAGTTCTTGAAAGGAGCATTGATAGAAAACTTTGAAGATGTAAATCTTTATAAGGCCAACAAGGTAGTGGCAGGAACAGAGGAAGGTTTTTCACTGATCACACTGGATAGCCTGCCGGTGCAACAAATGCCGTTGACATTGCAAATCAGGAAAGTCTACTTGACGGGATTGCGTGATTCGCTTATTTATGGCCGCAGTTATTTGTATGATACAGCACCGATAGTGATTCCTTATTCTCAGAATTCAATGCGAATAGAATATAGTGTAAACAACTTCAATAAGGCACACACAGTGTTATATTCTTATCAGTTAAGTACGGGTGGTGAGAAAGGAATCTGGAGTGAATACAGTGAGAATAATATGAAAGAGTTTACAGGACTGCATGAAGGAAAGTATGTATTCAGTGTGAAATTGCTTACCGACGGTAGCCAGGAATCTGTGGAAACTTCGTTTGTCTTTGAGATATTGCCGCCGTGGTATCGTACATGGTGGAGTTATCTGGTTTATTCGGTAGTGGTAGTATTGCTGTTTTATTATGTGTATTATCGTATCTCAGTAGGGCGTAAGCGCTTGTTAATGCAAAAGGAACTGGAACTCTATCGACAAGAACAAAAATTTCAAAAAGAAAGTGATCTGAAAGATCAGAAGATAGATTCACTGCAAGAAGAAAACCTACAGTCGGAATTGCGTCATAAATCGGAGGAACTGATTCGTACTACTTTGAACATCGTACGTAAGAATGAAATTCTATTGGATATAAAAAAGGAAGTGCTGGGCATTTCCCATTCCATCAGCGAAGAGAATCTGGTTTCTCTTCGTCGGAAAACACTTCGTCTGTTGGGACAGATTGATACGAACATTGAGCATGATGACGATTTACAGGCATTCCAAAGTACCTTTGATTCGGTACATCATGATTTCTTCAAAAAATTGGAAGAAGCATATCCGGAACTGAACAACAAGGAAAAGTTACTTTGTGCTTATATCAAAATGAATTTGCTTTCTAAAGAGATTGCTCCATTGTTGAATATTTCTTTGCGCGGGGTAGAAATAAGTCGTTATCGCTTGCGTAAGAAGCTGGGACTGGAAGAAGGAGCGAATCTTGCGGAATTTTTGCAGAAGTTCTCAAAATGACTTCTGCAACACAAGTAAGCTCTCAGGTCCCATGTTGAAAAGAAGATCGACGATACTCAGATTCGGCAGGAAGCCGAGACGTTCCTGGAAAACCTGATAATAAGGCCGGACTATGAAGTCCGGATCTTCTTCTTTGTAATTCTTTTTGGGATGGATACGCTCGCGGAAATCATCTTCATTGGGTGCAAAACTGCTCTGGAATGAAGTAGTACGTTCCATGTCCGGCTGTATATCTATCAGTGAACAGACCAGATGACACAGTTCTTCGTTGAAATCGACTAAAAACTCATATTTCTTCTCGTAGAAAGGTTGGAAATCATCTCTATAATATTCGAAAAAAGGAGTATGGTTATAAGCCGATGATAAAGCATTCCAGTGTAGATGACGCCAATTGCCGTGATCGGAAATGCGGATATCTTTTAGGGGACATTTCAGAGTATTGGGTTTGACGGTAGGGATGGAGAGAGCTAATTCGCCATCGGGTGCTGCAATGGTGCAACGGTTACGGTAGGTTTGCTTCACATAATGATCGTGCTGTTCGATAAAGATTTTATCGTATGCCACCAACTTGGCGTAATATTCTACGGGTGCCAGATAGGCGGAAGAGAGGTATATGGTTTTCATGAGATAATTGGTTCTTCGCAATTTGTAATTTATACTTCGTAATTAGTAATTCGTACTTCATTTATCTTACCGTTTTCCACATTCTTTTCCAACGATAACCATTGAACAATCCTGTTTCTGTCTTTTTGGAAAACCAGATGAGCGAAGCTTTACCGATGATGTGGTCTTTGGGTACAAAGCCAAATAAGCGGGAATCAGAGAGATTGATAGAGTTATTAGCCCCTACCCAGTAGTAATCCTTGGTGAAATAGCAATGCTGTACAGGCTTCCCGTCAATGTACAAAGTATCGTTCTTTATTTCAGCTTGTTTATTCTCATGCAGTACAAGTGTGTTGCGTAGTAAAGTACGGTTCCACGGATATACACGCACCGGTTTACCTTTGCCGGGAACGATCAACGGGCGCAGGGCTTCTATGGAGTCTCCTTCATTCAGTAACTTTATCCAGCAATTGCCATTCATAGCCTGTTCCAGCAGATAATATTCATAACGGCTGAAGCTACGTACATTTTTTATGCTATCTTGTCCCATCAGGTGGTTGTTGCATATGGACAATAGTGTAAGTAATGAATCCAGCTGTTTTTCTTTTTCTCGTGGATAAGTATATAAAAACTTCTGGTCGGGAGCGTTTTTTTCTGATGGAATTACGGAGAACAGGGAGTCTATCAATAAGGTATCTCCTGGTACGCCGATGCATCGACTGATGAATGTTTCGCGCCGGGAAATAACAGGTTCTGACAGATTAGCCGGATTATTGAAAACAATGATATCCTCTTTTTGTACAGGGCTGTCTGCCCAACGGTGATAATTCCACAATGCCATAAGGGGAAGACGCAGACCGTAACTCCATTTATTTACCAGAATACGCTCTCCCTGAAATAAGGAATTCTCCATACCCGAAGAAGGAATAAGATAGGAAGTCATAACACAACCCCGAAGTAACACCACAACGAGTATTATTCCGATGATTGCTCCCGTTATTTTCCAAGCCTTATTCATGTCGAAATTAATAATTAAAGAATTAATAATGAATACGTTCTCACCTATTTCATTATTAATTCTTTCATTCTTTCATTTGGTATCATTTTACCCACTTGAATATCCGGTTCCAACGGATTTTTCCATCAAACCAACCACGATCCTTATCGAGTGATAACCAGACAACAATTGGCTTACCTACAACATGATCTTCCGGCACGAAACCCCACGAACGGGCATCGGCTGAGTTGTGGCGGTTATCGCCCATCATCCAGTAATAATCCATTTTGAAGGTATATTCGTCCGTCTTCTTGCCATTAATATAGATGCCGTCTTCTTTTACTTCCAGTGTATTACCTTCATAAGCTCTGATAGGGCGTTCGTAGATCGGTAGATTGTCCTCAGTCAGCTTGATGGTGGCACCTTTTTTCGGTATCCAGATCGGGCCGTAGTTGTTGCGGTCCCATTTGGTGTAAAGGTTCAACGGATACATTTGGCCGGAGAATATTTCCGGTTCCATAACGATGCTGCTGACGAGTTTCTTATTGGCAGACAGGGTTTCATACATTTTCTTCGTCAGTGGTAAGTCATAGGCCGGAGCCAGGCGACCTTGTGCGTCACGGTGAGTCAAGCCCATTTCCATTAATAAACCTTCGTTGCTGATTAATGTTTGGTCGTCCTTGCTGATACCCAATTCGCGGAACATATCTTCAGTGATGTATGGTCCTGTAGTCTGTACGAAGTAGTTGAGCTGCATTTCTTCAGGGTTTTCGAGCGGTTTGCCATCGATATATACCTGTGCATCTTTGATTTCCAGTGTGTCTCCGGGTAAGCCAACGCAGCGCTTTACGTAATTTTCCCGGCGGTCTACGGGGCGGACAACGATATCACCGTACATCTTGGGATTGGAACGTATCAGATTTCTTCCGGCATTATAATACAGATCGTAGACAGTGCGTTGTTGCTTGCGCGTCAAACTGTCCATATTTACCGGATTCGGATAGAGGCGTTGTCCTTCGTTGTAGGCAAGGGTGTAGAAATCCGTTTGCTGGAAGTTAGTGGCTACGGTGTCTCCGGCAGGGAAGTTGAATACTACGATATCATTCCGTTTCACTTTACCCAGACCCGGAACACGTTTATAGTCCCACTGGGGCCACTCGATGTATGATTTTGTATTCACTAGCGGCAAGGTGTGTTGTGCTAATGGCATAGACAGTGGTGTGTTTGGCACACGCGGACCATAACTCAACTTGCTGACATAAAGATAATCGCCTACCAGCAAAGATTTCTCCAGAGAAGAAGAAGGTATCTGATAGTTCTGAAATACATAGATGTTGACGAAATAAACAGCTACCAGTGCAAACACGATAGCATCTACCCAACTCATAACACTGCGTACAGCCAGATTCTCTGATTTCTTCCAGAAGCCCCAGGGAATTTTCTTGCTGATGTAGATGTCGAAGATGAAAGGTAGGACAATCAGCCCCAACCAGCTTTTTACCCATATCAGGAAAGCGAGGTAAAGCACGGTGACGATTGCGAATTTAACCCATTGGGCGCGAGTAGCTTTTCTCATTATTATATTATTTTTGTTGTTCACCACAGATTTTGTTGTTCACCACAGATAACACAGATTCACACAGATTTTTTTTAATACTAAAATTTAATTCTGCTCTCTTTCATCTGTGTGAGTCTGTGTAATCTGTGGTGAAGCGTGTTTATTATTTTAAGAATGGGAACAAGTCACTCATTCCCAGATAACCTTGCTTGTCAGCAGTATATTCGGCAGCAAGAACGGCACCCAGTGCAAAACCTTTTCGATTTTTGGCATCGTGTGTCAGGATGATGCTGTCTGCTTCCGACTCGTAACGGATCACATGAATGCCCGGTACTTCACCTTCGCGGATGGAGTTGACAGGAATTTCATCTGCTGCACATTCGGCAGAACCGGAAACACTTCCGTCCGGTGCCTGCAAAGTTCCCTTCACCCAATGATCTTTACGGTCGATATTTTCCAGAATTTCTTCGGCAAGCGTGATGGCCGTACCGCTTGGTGCATCCAGTTTATGAATATGGTGTGTCTCGCTCATCGTCACGTCGTAGGCAGGAAACTGGTTCATAATCTTTGCCAGATACTTATTCACGGCAGAGAAGATGGTCACGCCCAAGCTGAAATTGGATGCCCAGAACAGCGTTTTACCTCCTTGGGTACAAAGTTTCTTGATTTCCTCACCGTGTTTGTCCATCCATCCGGTACTGCCGGAAACCAACTTCACTCCGGCTTCGAAGGTTTTTATATAATTGGAGTAGGCTACCATAGGATTTGTGAATTCTATGGCAACGTCTGCGCTCTTGAAAGCGTCCGAGTTAAAATCCTCCTGGTTGTTTACGTCGATGATGCTGACAATCTCGTGTCCGCGACTGAGGGCAATCTTTTCGATTTCCTTACCCATTTTACCGTAACCGATTAATGCTATTTTCATTCTTTCTTCTGATTAAATTCACTTTATCAACGTTCTATAGGTCGCAAAGATAATCTTTTTCTTACATTTGTTGCGTACATTAACTTCTTGTTAACAATGGAACTACTATTGCATTATGTCTGGAAGCATAAAATCTTTCCGTTAAAGATGCTCCAGACCACCACCGGCGAACCGGTTGAAGTGATAGATGCCGGACTACCGAACACAAACGCAGGCCCCGACTTCTTCAATGCCAAACTAAAAATTGGCGGTACCCTTTGGGTGGGAAACATCGAAGTGCATACGTTGGCATCCGATTGGATGAGGCATGGTCACGATAAAGATGCAGCTTATGACAATGTCATTCTGCACGTAGCGGAAACTGTAGATTGCGAAGTGTTTCGTGCAAACGGAGCACCGGTGCCACAACTGCAACTATCCTGTCCTGAATCTGTTCGTCAGCGTTATGATGAACTGAGTCATGCGGAAATCTATCCTCCTTGTTATTCCATATTGTCTTCTCTTCCGAAACTAACAGTCCATTCCTGGCTTTCTGCTTTGCAGGTAGAACGTTTCGAGCAGAAAGCCCATGTGATTGCCGCCCGGTTGGAGCGATGCAATAATCATTGGGAAGATGTATTCTTTATCACCTTGGCCCGCAACTTTGGTTTCGGGCTGAATGGGGATGCCTTTGAAGCATGGGCCAGTCGTCTGCCTTTTCGTGCGATAGATAAGCACCGGGATAATCTCTTTCAAGTAGAAGCCTTCTTTTTGGGGCAAGCCGGGCTGCTGGATGAAGAACTGCCGGATGCAGACGGGTATTATCTGAAGTTGCAGAAGGAATTTCGCTACTTGCAACATAAGTTTGAACTGCCTGTTCCGATGGCTGCTACTCAATGGCGCTTTCTTCGCTTACGTCCGGGTAATTTTCCTCATGTCCGCTTGGCGCAGTTGGCAAATCTTTATTATAAAGAGCAGTCCTTATTCTCCCGTATTATGGAAGCGGATACGCTGGAAGCTGTCCGGAAACTACTGACTGTCGCTACCTCTCCGTATTGGGAAGAGCATTTCAATTTCCGGAAAGTCTCTTCCTCCTGTGAAAAACAAGTGGGAAAGAATGCCCAGAACCTGATTGTTATTAATACTGTCATCCCTTTTTTATATGCTTATGGCTTGCATAAGGCGAATGAAGAGCTTTGCGAACGGGCTACGGGCTTTCTAGAAAGTCTGAAAGCGGAGGATAATCATATCATCCGCCACTGGAGTGTGGCAGGACTACCTGTATCTACTGCTGCTGATTCGCAGGCTTTGTTGCAGCTTCAGAAAGAGTATTGCGATAAGAAAGACTGCTTACGCTGTCGTTTTGGGTTTGAGTATCTGAGGCAGAAATGAAACATATGATGAAGGGTTACATGATAAGGGTGCAGGGATCTATATATCGGATATGTTGCATCTATATATCGGATATGTTGCATCTATATATCGGACGCGTTGCATCTATATATCGGTCATGCTGCATCTATAGATGGGACATGCTGCATCTATAGATCCAACACCACCGTATAATATTCTTTTTCCTTTTTATCTCAAATCTGCGGATTTGCATTATCTTTGCGCCTGATTAATAAACCCTTTGACATTGTAACTAAATGAAGGCAATTCACTTTGTATTTTGTCTTTTCGCGGTACTTATGCTGACGACTACGAATGGTCATGCTGCCGCAGCTAATGAGGACTTCCAGACATTCCTCAAGAAATTTACTTCCAGTGCTTCTTTCCAGTATTCCCGTATCAAGTTTCCGTTGAAAACTCCCATAGCCTTGTTAGAGGAAGACGGTGAGACGGAGAAGACTTTTCCGTTTACACGTGATAAGTGGGCGTTGCTGGGTGAAGATGCGTTTAAAGAAGAACGTATCACAGACGAAGAGGGCGGAGTTTATGTCTCCCGGTTTACCGTGAACAACCCCAAGCATAAAGAGTTTGAGGCTGGCTATGATGAGTCGGAAGCTTCCCTTCGCGTAGTGTTCGAACTGATTGACGGGAAGTGGTACGTTACCGATTGCTATACTGACTGGTATAATTTCGATCTTCCTATCAGTGAACTGCCGGAAACCATCACTACGATAGAAGAGGAGAATAAAGCGTTTGAGGAGATGCATCCTTAAATTACTAAAATATACCTTTTCTGTACGATTTATGTGTCATTTTCTCTAAAAAGTACCGTTTCTTTGCAATGTGGAAATATTGTAAACGAAACTAATACCGGAAATGACACATTCATCTTTCATACAAATTCTGTGGAAATGTCTTTTTCTTTTCCTGCCCTGTACCGTATTGGCACAGGATCGGCTCTCATTGGGCCATTGGATAGCCGAAGACCAGTCGGGAATAATGGACTTCACCATTCGTGAAGATACTCTTGAATTGATTGTCCCCGAAGGACTTACTTTATGGTATAAAGATCGCCTGACCGGCGATTACGAGATCAGTTACCATATCTGTATGGTAATGAATGGCGGTAAACACGACCGTCTGAGTGATATGAACTGCTTCTGGGCTGCAAACGACCCGAAACATCCCGGCAAACTCTTGGCCCGTTCCACTTGGCGAAACGGTGTCTTCCGCAACTATAATACATTGAACCTTTTTTATGTAGGCTATGGTGGTAATGATAATACCACTACCCGTTTTCGTCGTTACTACGGTCAGTTTTATGATGTAGACGAGGCCCGTATCAAACCTCTGATTAAAGAATATACCGACCCGGCTCATCTGTTGAAACCTAATCAATGGTATTATATTCAGATCCGCGTTCAGGACAATTGTACAACTTTTCTTGTAGATGGTGAGGAACTTTTCCGTCTGCCTCTCGAAGCCGGTGCAGGCGATGGACATTTTGGCTTACGCCTTCTTCAAAATCATGTCCGCTTCACGAATTTCCGTATCGAACACTTGAATTAACTCTATTAATATTCTCATACCATGATGACGAAACTTAATCTGATGAATCCTATTCTTGCCGCTGTATGCACTGCACTGTTTTCTTTCAGCCTGTCGGCACAGGTTGTAAAGAATGACCGGTTGCTCTCTTTTGAACAACCTGAACTTCCTGCCGGGCTGAGCGCTACGAAGGCCACGCTTGGCATTAGCGACCAACATTATAAAGATGGTACGCATAGTTTGCGCTGGACGTTTGAACCCGGTTCTGTACTAACCCTTCAGCGTGATCTGAAGTTTGAGAAGAAAGACCCTACCGGAAAAGACACTTATCTTTCCGCTTTTATAGTTTGGGTGTACAATGCAAAGGCTCAGGATACTACTATTGAGTTTGAATTCCTGAAAGATGGAAAGAAGTGTACTTCCTTTCCTTTCGGTATTAACTTCACCGGCTGGCGTGCTGCGTGGGTCTGCTACGAGCGCGATATGCAAGGCACTCCTGAACCCGGGATGAATGAACTGCGTATCGTTGCACCTGATGTAAAGGGAGAGTTGTTCATCGACCATCTGATAACTGCCAGTAAAGTGGATGCCCGTCAGCAAACAGCTGATGTGCAGGTGCCTTTCGTTAATAAAGGAACCACCAACCATTGGCTGGTGATTTATGAACACTCCCTGTGGAAACCGGAAATAGCCCTTACTCCGGTTAGCGAGAAAGACAGACAAGATATGCAGTTGATGGAGAAACGTTTCCGCGATATGCTTTATACTCCTTCTAAACTGACAGAAAAAGAAATGAAAAGTATCCGTAAGAAATATGATTTCTATGGGATTACTTATAAGGACGGTGTTGTAAGCGGGCTGCCCATTTTTATGGTACGCCAGGCTGAAGCTTACGAACGTATGTATCCCAACTGGGACAAAGGCATGTTCACCAAGTTAGGGATGGAAATGAGTGAGTATTTCAATCTGATGCGCCGGATAGCCTATGCCTATAACAACGCTTCGGATGCTGTGGCAAAGGATGAGCTGAAACAGAAGTTCCTGGCGATGTACGACCACATCACCGATCAGGGAGTAGCTTATGGCAGTTGTTGGGGAAATATCCATCATTACGGATACAGTATGCGCGGTTTGTATGTGGCCTATTTCCTGATGAAAGATGTATTGAGAGAAGCCGGAAAGCTGAACGAAGCGGAACGTACTTTGCGCTGGTATGCCATCACCAATGAAGTATATCCTAAACCCACGGTTAATGGCATTGATATAGATACTTTCAATACGCAGACGCAGGGGCGTATGGCAAGTATCCTGATTATGGAAGATACTCCTGAGAAACTTCAATATCTTCGTTCTTTCTCCCGTTGGATAGATTATGGTTGCCGCCCGGCAGTTGGATTGGCCGGTTCTTTCAAAAAAGACGGTGCTTGTTTCCATCATCGTAATAACTACCCGGCTTATGCGGTCGGCGGTCTGGATGGTGCCACGAATATGATTTATCTGTTGAGCGGAACAGGATTCAAAGTATCTGAAATAGCGCACGAAACAGTAAAGAATGTATTGCTCACTATGCGTTTCTATTGTAATACCAAGCAATGGGCTCTTTCCATGTCAGGGCGTCATCCCAATGGAAAGGGACAGTTGATACCTATACAATATGCTACTTTGGCATTGGCTGGCACTCCCGATGGAAAACAAAAATACGATCCTGAACTGGCTGCTGCTTATCTGCGTCTGGTTTCTTATACGGAAACTCCTGATAAGAATTCTCCTGATTATCTACCGAAAGCATCTACTGCCCATGAACAGAAATTGAAACAACTATTTGAAGCACAGGGATTCCGCCCCGAACCCGATCCGCAAGGTAATTTGGCGTTAGGGTACGGCTGCGTTTCAGTACAGCGCCGGGATAATTGGGCTGCTGTGGTACGTGGGCATTCCCGTTACCTTTGGGCAGCCGAACATTATCTAGATGCTAATTTCTTCGGTCGCTACCTGGCCCACGGAAGTATGCAGATATTGACCGGAAAACCCGATGAAATGGTTACTTTTACAACCAGTGGTTGGCAGGAAGCAGGCTTCGACTGGAACCGTTTTCCCGGTACGACGACTATTCATTTGCCATTCGATCAGCTTCGTGCCAAAGTGATGAATGTAGATACTTTCTCAGGTATGGAAGAAATGCTTTATTCCGACGAGGCTTTTGCAGGCGGTTTGTCTCAGGCGAAATTAAATGGTAACTTCGGCATGAAGCTTCACGAGCATGACAAGTACAACGGTTCACACCGTGCCCGTAAATCTTATCACTTCTTCAATGGAATGATCGTATGTCTGGGAACGGATATTGAGAATACAAATGAAGAGTTCCCGACAGAAACTACCGTTTTCCAGTTGGCAGCCACTACTCCCGAAATGCATGATTACTGGGCAACTTATAAAAGTGACGGACAGACCTATATCGATCCTAACGGAGTAGGATATTATCTGTCGAAAAACTCGATGAAAGCGGCGAAATATGAAAGGAATTTCCCACAAGTTACCGTAGGTGAACGTAATCCGAAACCTACTTCCGGTGATTGGGTTTCATTGGTATTAGAGCATGGAAAAGCTCCGAAAGGTGCTTCCTATGAATATGCTGTCTTGCCCCGTACGGATGCAGCTTCCTTGAAAGCTTTCGCAAAGAAACCGTCTTACAAGGTATTGCAACAGGACCGCAATGCTCATATCGTTCGTTCTCTGACTGATAACCTGACTTCATATGTACTTTTTGAAACACCACAGGCATTGCCCGGGGAGGGATTGCTACAGAAAGCTGATACTTCCTGCCTCGTCATGATACGTGAAGACAGAGATAAGCTCTTATTGACCGTTTCCCAACCGGATCTGGCACTATATCGAGGTCCGAGCGATGAGGCTTTTGACAAGGATGGCAAACGTATGGAACGCAGTATCTATTCGCGTCCCTGGATTGATAATGATAGTGGTGAAATACCAGTAACCGTTACTTTAAAGGGTGAATGGAATGTTGCAGAAACTCCTTATTGCAAA
>NZ_EQ973490.1:653101-668922 GCF_000158035.1 Bacteroides cellulosilyticus DSM 14838 | reverse complement strand
AAACTCCTTATTGCAAAGTGATTTCCAAAGATAAGCAGCAGACTGTTTTACAATTTACGTGCAGAGATGCCGCCAGCTTCGATGTGGAACTGAAAAAATAATGAAGTTAATCCTTAAAATAGAACTGTGATGAAAGTAAAGAATATAATGTTGTGTGCAACGGCTGTCGTTCCTTCTTTGGCTTGGGCGAAAGAGTTGCCTAATATCATCTACATTGTTACCGATCAGCAGACAGCCTCTGCGATGAGTTGCATGGGAAACGATGACTTGCATACTCCGAATATGGATAAACTGGCACAGGCGGGTGTTCTGTTCCGTAATGCCTATTGTTCTACGCCCCTGAGTGGACCTGCCAGGGCAGCTATGTTTACAGGCTATACTTCGCACGAAGTAGGACTTGCCCGAAATGGTACGCCGATACCGGATTCATTGCGTACCCGGACTTTGGGAACACTGATGCAAAATGCCGGTTATGATTGTATCTATGCTGGTAAATGGCATGTACATACTGCCTCCATGCCGGATAAAGAGTTTGGTTTTACTACTATCCATCCTCATAGTGATAATGGGCTGGCGGAAGCCTGTGTCGGCTTTCTGGAACAAAAACATACCAAACCCTTCTTCCTGGTGGCAGGATTCGATAACCCGCATAATATTTGTGAGTACGCACGTAGCCAGAATTTGCCTTGGGGGAATATAGAAGACCTGCCGCAGAATGAGTGGCCGGGACTACCTCTTAATTTTGCTAAGAATCCTTATGACGCTGATGTTATCAGTTATGAGCAGAGCCTGAATTATTCGGCTTATCCTACCCGTAACTATACTCCGGATGATTGGCGCCGTTACCGGAACCTCTATTACCGTCTGGTTGAAAAGGTGGATGCGGAAATCGGTAAGATTCTGAATGCTATAGATAAACAGGATTTATGGAAGAATACAGTCGTGATATTTACCAGTGATCATGGCGACGGAGTGGGAGCACACCACTGGAACCAGAAATCGGCTTTATATGAAGAGGTGGTAAATATCCCTCTGATTGTAACCTTACCGGGAAAGAAGAATGCCGGCAAGGAGATGCCGCAACTCGTGAATAATGGTGTCGATTTTTTTGCAGCAGTTTGCGACTGGGCAGGTATCCGGCTTCCTGAAGGGCTGCATGGTGTCTCTTTCAGATCGTTGGTAGAGAAAGCTGATCCGTCATTGAAGCATCAGGACTATATCGTAACCGAAACTACTTTCGATAAAGGTGGCAATACACGTGGCTGGGCTTTGCGTACCTCTCGCTATAAATATGTGTTGTATGACAAAGGCCGTTACCGTGAGCAACTTTTTGATATGGAAAAAGACCGTGGCGAAATGCGGAACCTCGCCATCGAGGAGAAATACAAAGAGATCCTGTTGCAACACCGTGAGTACCTGCACGACTGGATGAAGTTGCATCATGTAGCGCAGATACGTAAAGATGTACATACGATTCCGGGCGTAAATCCGGAATAAGATGAATGATTACCCCAACAAGCTGCGGACTGCCGCTTGGTAAGTTTCCAGCTTGTTGGACTTATGAATCGCCTTTTTTGCCTTTCGGTCTCCGTCCGGCATCAGATATTCCCAGAAGTTTTTCATTTTCGTCAGCAGTTGTTTGTCTCCCCCTTCCAGAAGATTGCCATACTGGGCAAATACGTCAGCATGGAACAATCTGAGTCTCTCCTGCATATCCTTTTCGGAAAGCGGATGTCCCTGTTGATACTCTAAAGCTAAGGCGGGATTAGCAAGCAGTCCACGACCTATCATGATACCTGCCAGTCGTGGAAAGCGTTCGCTGATAGTCTGTATATCTTCTACTGTAAGTAAATCACCGTTATAAATAAGCGGATGGCTGCATTCGTTGTAGAAGGCTTCAAAACCTTTTAAATCCACTTCCCCTTTATATTGCTGTTTTCCCAATCGGGGATGCATAATGATATGTGTCAGTGGCAGTTCATTCAGCAAGGGTAGCAAAGCCAGACTTTCTTCCGGGTTCTCCCAACCCAACCTCATCTTGACAGAGAACTGAAGGTCGGGGTGATTCTTTATGGCAGCAGTCAGCAACTCCCGTACTTCTTCGGGATAAGGAAGCATTCCCGAACCATTGTGCCGTTTAGCCAAAAGAGGGAAAGGACATCCCAGATTTATGTCCACATTCTTATATCCTTTTTCGATGAATAGGGCAATTATCAGCTCCATTTTGTCCACATCGGGAGCAATGAGTTGCGGAATAAGCTGCACGCCACGGTTGTTTTCCAGAGTAATCTCGCGCATGTCTTTTTTTCGGATTTCTCCGTGCTCTACACGTACAAAAGGAGTATAATAGCTCTCTACACCACCGAATATACGGGCATGCGCTTGTCGGTAAATAGCCTCGGTGTAACCTTGCAGCGGGGCAAAATGAATGGGGAGGGTACTCTGCATATCAATTAGTTATTCAATATTTCTGCAAAGGTAACTATTTTAGCGGAATAACCATGTTCCATAAAACCATACCTGAACTATACTTGCTCCGTACCAACCTCGTACTTTCGTCGTGTAGAGGTACCTCTGAGTGGAGAATGTACGGAGCAAGTACGGTTCAGACAACTTCCAGACATGTAGCAGAGTAATTGCTACAAATATTCTTCCGGGATTTTTAATTTTGCTGGAGACTGAATTCTACAGGTTGCCCATGTTGGCAATGAACAGTGAGAATGGTATTCTCTCCGTCTGCAGTCAGGATTACTTTTTCATTAGGTATACTGATTTTCCATTTTCCTTTTAATTCAAGTCTCTTTTTAAGAACGCGGCTGGGGTTCTTGGTGGTATATGCCTTTTCCTCAATATTTAGGTTTGGATCGCAAACGCTCATAATGATATTCGCTTTGTCCCTCCTATACATAACCATTGTTTCTGCCGGAATAAGACTAAGCAGGCTATCCCGTTGCGAGCGATAGGTTTCGAAGACAGCATAGGCAGTGATATTGGTTAATCGGTCGTGAACGATATGTGCACTATCATTTCGTTGTAATACTTCGTATGTTTGCAAAGCCTCATGTTCTTTTAATTCCAGATCGGTTGGCTGTATCCATACGAGGTATTCATACGTTCCGTTTTTAGGGGCTTTTCCATGTTCAATCCATGCTGAAGCGAAAGTGCCCTGTGTTACAGCACGTGTTTTTTCATGACGAGATTCTTGTTCCTTGATCTGTATTTGTACATTACCGTCTTTCACGAAATAATGGTTATTGTAACCGTCCCTGATAGAAAGTAACTTTTCAGTAGTACCGGAAAGTTTCTTTTTGAAACCAATCTCTTTTTCTTCTTCTCCGTTAACGAGGATGGTGCTCTTTCCCTTTTGGAATGTACTTTGGAAGAGAGTTGTTTCGGTTGGATATTCGTTATTGCTGTTATGAATACCTGTTCCTAAACAGATCATCCGGTTTTCAAAGCAGAAGACGGATTTGCGGGCTACGAAATCCGGGGTGAAGTTTTTCAGTTCACGTTCCATCAGTTTCGTAACAAACATTCCGTTTTTCCCTTCCAGTGAACTACTGCCTGAGAAATTCTCTTTGGAATGTGCCATGGTAGTTCCCGGTAGCGGGCTATCCAGTAATTCGAATGGTAAGTGGATGGTCGTGGTTCCCGGTAGGCGATTCCAATCCCAACCATTCTCATCATAACCGCTGGCAAGTCGTGAGGGATATCCCATAATCTGGACGGAACCATAACTTTGATAACGTCCGTAGCGATTGTCTTTCCGGTAAATTTCAGATCCCCAAACATCAGTGGTATATCCCTTTAAGGTTACCATCCAATCGCTTCTCCGGAAAATGCCTGCCGCTCCATAGTTATATACAAAGAAGCCTTGCGGAGCAGCGGCGGGAGTGATACCTTGCGTTTTGAAGTAACGTGCTTCAGGGGTATCCTTTTCACAAAGCCGTAGATAGTCTGCTGCCAGATAGTGATCGAAAGCCTTGCCTTTTCCTGATAAGTCTCCCGATAGAGCAAGATAAGCAAAAGCTGCTACATCATCCGCTTTCATCGAGCCACCGAAAGGATGTCGTCCGCTGATGCCAACTCCCCATTCATATTTGTTGGAGTAGTTGCGCATGGCAATAAAGGCGGATTTCAGTACTTGACGGGCTTCTTCGGTAGGTTCATAGACTGTCTTATTGGTTAAGGAGATGAATTGCCCTACCATGGCTAGTACACCTGTGGTATACGCCGGATAGAAACCGCCATGGTGGAAAGTGGTTCCGTCTACTTTGATACCTCCGATAGTGCCCGGAGTGTATTGAAGAGAAGAGGATACCCAACGGGAAAGACCTTTCAGTGCGCGTACTCGTTCCCGTTCGTCAGTGAACAGTAATGCTGAAACTGTTTTAGCCATTAAGAGGGTGTGCCAGCTGTCCAGTAATTCATCTCTGCCGTATTGGTAAGGTTGACGGGTTTCTTGCAAGGCAGACCAGAAAATGAGGGTGGACAAGATATTATCCCGGTTGGGAGCTTTCCAGATAGCGTCGCGCATTAACCAGGCTGTAGTATAGATTTTCCGTACCTGATATCCGTAATGATGATTGGTTCCCATTCCGCTACCGAAAGAGAATCCCTGATCTATGGCGAAGTCCCAGACGGTGAAGTAATTCTGGCGGGAAGTTTCGGAATGATTATAATAAGCATCGTAAGCGAATCCGGAGAGCATTGTCTCCAGGTCATTCCAGGAAATTTCTCCTTTAGAACGGTCAAGCTCATCGGGTGTTAGAATCGGAGTACCGGTGAATCCTGTTCCGGAGCGTTGAATATTGGCTTTCTGAAAAACATCGTATGCTTTGGAAACAGCTTCCTTCGGCGCTTTCTGAATATCGAGGGCATTAGTTAATCGCTGTTCTACGGTACGCAGTTCGTCTTTTTCTGCTTGATTGAGGGTGGAAGGTAATGGAATATCATACCTATATTGTTCCCATTGCCAAACCCGGCACCAATGCCACAGGTCACGATACGAGAGGGAGTTATTGTAAGGCATCTGTAAGTCGGGGGTAGTGCGGTCGTTCATCTTTTTCACAGGGAAAGTCAAGCGGTCCAGAAATATGCGACCTTTTCGTTCAGGGGCTATCAGCCGATAGCTTGCTATTTCTTTGTTTTGTTTATCTCTTTTCATGTGCTGGAAGCCGATCCAGCAAGCGCGCCAACCAGTCGATGCCAACTGGAAACTGAACCAATAAGAGACATCTCCTTGGGGGGAAAGGAATTCAAAACGAATGGAATCTTGTTGAGGGACTTCATTATAAATCCATAAGGTTATTCCGTATGAATTTTCCATTCGCTCATCAAGGGTGAGAGGCTGTTCAAGAGTAACGTTGAGCTTGGAACCGGAACGGAAATCCCATTTCAGACTCTGTTTCCCTTCTTTATAATACTGAGTAGATAAAGTTATCTTTCCCTTATCACTTGTTTGAAACTGCTTGGGAATCCCAGTCTCAAAACCTATCAGTTGGGCAAAGGATACTTGACCGCATAGCAGCGCAAGGATGAATAGCAAGTGTTTTCTGGTCATAAGGCATATTGTTTTTAAGTTTTTAAAAAGAGGGAGAGGAACCTCACGGTCACTCTCCCCATACATATCAAATTGATTAAGGTCTATTTGATTTCATTTTAAGGTTAGAAGTTATGCGTAACTAAATGATTATTCCCAATATTTGTTTTGTTTTAGCTTAGTATTCACACCCAGTTCTTTGGTGGGGATAGGAAGAAACTGGTGCTTTTCCGATGTTCTTTGAGCGTAGGTAGCTGCACCGATGAAATTAGTACCGGTAGCCCAACGAGAGTCTTTTGTAGCAGCACCTAAATCATCGTGGATCGCTTTCTCGTAAATTCCCCATCGTACCAAGTCATATTTACGTAAAGATTCAAAACATAATTCACGGGCACGTTCGTCACGTACAGCTTGCTGAAAATCGCTATAAGATAAATTCTTCAGAGGATCGATTCCGGCACGTTCGCGTACTTCATTAATAGCTTCGTAGGCCGATGTTGTAGGACCTTGGTTGGCTTCGTTTTCAGCTTCAGCAAGCATTAACAGTACATCTGCATAACGTAATAGTGGGTAATTCTCAGGGGTATAGTTTTTGTGCTTTGTTGCAGCACTTTCCCATTCACGACGGAATTTTCCACAGGACCGTTGTACGATTTGCTTTGCAGTCCATTCTACCTTTTCTTCTTTGGCATTGATTTGGTAAGGTGCGATAGAGAGATCGCGACGCTTGTCTTTTTCGTCAAATAGATCCCAAAGTATTAGTGTGGGGGCGTAGAAACCGTAGGCATATCCATTACCTGGATTTGCAGTACCTTTCTGGATATTACCTATTACATTGCCAATGCGTCCAGCTGTGTAGCTACCATCGTCGCGTGTACCTATAAATTCGGCTTCCCAGATAGATTCATTATATTCTGTATCATAAGTATCTGAAGCCATTGCTTTCCACATGGTATAAACATCAGGATTCAAGTGATGCTTATTTGAATTTTTAACTTGGGTTGCCCAGTAAGCTGCTTTTTCGAAGTAGGCTTTTCCATCACTAGAAATTTTTCCGTCAAATGGATAACAAGCACGCCACAAGTAAACGCGGGCAAGTACGCCCATAACTGAATTCTTCTTAACATATGACGGAGATAAATCATAGTTTGTATTATCTACCATATCTACGCAATCTTCCATTTCCTGGATAATCCAATCCAAAGCTTCAACATGCGAAGTTGCTTCTTTGGATGAATTGTTTACGTCCTTGAATGATTCTGGACGAAGAGGAACTTCGTACCATCCTTGAACTAATAAGAAGTGGTAGTATGCACGAAGAAATTTGGCTTCACCTTTGATTCGGGTTTTTATAGCATCTTCCATGTCAGCACCATCTACATTCTCTATTAGCATATTGGCATTATTAATCCCTTTATATAGAGTTTCCCATGCCCCCCAGATATATTGTTCGCTAGGGCTATGATCATTACCATATACGTAGCTGGCTGTTTGGCCTTCAGGGCGTTGGTAGTAGCTCAGATCATCTACATTGGAAATCATACATGAGTAATAGTTACCATAAGTTTGTTCGTAAACTAGTGTGTAATAAACTCCGGCCAAAGCCATTGTACATTCCGATTCGTTTGTATAGAACGTTTGTGGGGCAACAAAATCATAAGGTTTCGTATCTAAAAAGCTATCGCAGGAACTGATGGCCATTGTGGCACATAGGGCGAGGCTGATATTTCTCAAGCTTTTATATATTGTTTTCATATTCTGTTTTTTATTAATTAGAATGTTACATTTAATCCCACAGACATATTGAATGAACGTGGATAAGGTGACCAGTCGAATCCTGGGGTCAAAATAGAATTACGAGTTGACACTTCAGGGTCATTACCAGAATATCCAGTGATTGTTGCTATATTTTCTGCTGACACATAAAGACGTGCACTACTGATATGAAGCGGTCTTAATGTCTTAGGCAGGAAATTGTATCCTAAAGAGATAGTTTTCAGTTTCAGGAATGAACCATCTTCTACATATAGTGAACTGTATTCTGCAGCACCATTTGCTTTTGCACGTGGAATATTACTAGTTGGATTATCTTCAGTCCAGCGGTTAACGTATCCTGCAAACATATTGGTGTTCTTTTTACCTCCAGGATTTTCGAATACAAGGCGGTTGGCATTCAGAATGTCGTTGCCATAGCTCCATTGCAGGAAGATATTCAGATCCCAGTTTTTGTAGGTGAAGTTATTGCTGAAACCACCAATATGTTTAGGCTGTCCATTACCGATTGTCGTTTTATCTTTGTCAGTAATTGTACCACTATTATCCAGATCTTTGTATTTCGGATCGCCTGGTTGAGTATTGGCTACGTAATAAGGAATACCTTCTTTAAGAGTATAAACCTTTTTTCCATTTTCTTCAGTAATATTGAAATCCTCATATTTATAAGTTCCTTCATAGATGAAACCATACATTTTGCCTGCTGCTTCACCCTTTTTGCTAATGTATGCAGGTGTGGTACGATATTTATTATCCCAAGTAATGTAGCTAGTAATATCTTCCTGACCTGAGTTCAGAGAAATAATCTTGTTCTTATTGAACGCGATATTAAAGTTGGATGTCCAGTTAAAATCTTTGGTTTTAACGTTTGTTGTTTCCAATGTAAGTTCAAAACCGTTATTGCGCAATTTACCTACATTTAGGGTGGCTGTTGCAAAGCCGGAACTAGCTGCAATATTAGCATCAAGTAGTAAATCTTTTGTGGTTTTGATATAATAATCCATCGTAAGATTAATACGTCCGTTTAGGAAACCTAAATCAATACCGAAGTCTAACTGTTCTGTTGTCTCCCATTTTAATTTCTCATTTTCCATACTACTTAGTACATATCCTTGATTGAACTGTCCGTTCCAGGGATATTTATATACATCATCACTGGTAACAAGGTGAGCCATATATTCATAATTACCAATACGGTTGTTACCTGTTTGTCCATAACTGAAACGTAATTTACCATTTGATAGCCAGTTTACATCTGACATAAAAGCTTCACGTTGGAATGCCCAGGCCAATGAACCAGAAGGAAAGTAACCCCAGCGATTATTTTTTGCAAATTTGGAAGAACCGTCAGCACGCATAGTGGCAGTTACATAATAGCGAGAGTCATAGTTGTAGTTGATACGTCCGAAGTAGGACATCAATGTATTTTCTCCCTTTGATGATGTTACAGAAGGAGTAGATGAACCTTTGTCCAAACCTGCCATTCCATAGGAATCTTTAGCTATATGTTCTGCTGTAATGGAATAGATGTAGCTTGTATTCTTCTGGAAAGAAAGACCTGCCAGTGCATTAAAGTTATGCTTGTTTTTATTGAACTGATAGGTAAGAGTATTTTCGTTCAGATAACTTCTTGCTTCTGATTTGTACAGATAAGCATTAATACCTTTACTTTGTGTATTTGAAGGATGTGAGTTACCCGTACGAGTCATTGAACTGTTGAATTCTTCATTCGTATAGTCTCTTGAAGTGTATCCGGCAGCAATTTTCAGTTTCAATCCTTTGATGAATTCGTAATCCGCACTAACATTGAATTGTAAATTGTTAGTGGTTTTGTGACGATATTCATTACGTGCAGAATGTACTGGGTTAAAACGGTAGTCTTCTGTCATATTGACACCTTCATCATACATCTGGTTTAACATGTCTGATCCGGTAGGTGATACGGGACGAAATGCCCATACACTATACATGTAGGCTGTAGACATGGCTGTCGTAGCGGTTGAGGCAGTAGGACCATCTTGTACATTACTGGCATAGTTACCTGTGAAATCAACTTTCAATCTCTTATTTACTTTTTGGCTCAGGTTTACACGTCCTTGATAACGTTTTAAGCCAGATCTGATGATGATACCTTGCTGATCGGTATAAGATAATGAAGTAGAATATTTAAGATCGCCCTGTGAACCTGTCATAGAAACATGATGATTATGACTTAACGCTGTACGATAAATATAGTCTTGCCAATCATATGTTGGAGCATATCTATAATCTTCGAGAGAACCATAAAGGTCAGTAATATAGTTACTTTCAAAATCTGCATCATCAAGAAGTTCGCGTTGCAATTGAACAAACTCATATGCATTCATCATATCTGCAGTGTTTTTCACCTGACCTACTGTCATGCTACCATTATAAGTGATTGTAGGTTTACCTGCGCCACCTTTTTTGGTGGTAATAATAACAACACCATTTGCACCGCGTGCGCCATAGATAGCAGTTGCAGATGCATCTTTTAAAATATCAATAGATTCGATATCGTTTTGGTTAAGTGCACTCATGGTAGATGTTTCTTGAGGGAATCCGTCAACTACATAAAGAGGTGCGGTACTTCCTGTTAATGAGCCGGCTCCACGAATAACAATGTTGAAATTGTCGCCTAAACCACCATCAGAGGATGAAACTTGTACACCTGCAATACGACCACCTAAACTTTCGGCAATGTTGGTGACAGGAGCTTTAACTAGATCGCTCATATTAGCCGATCCAATAGAACCTGTCAAGTCGCGTCTTCTAACGTCACCATACCCAACAGCTACAACAACAACTTCATCCAATGCTTGAGCATCTTCCTGTAATGTAACATCGAATTTTCTTTGATTTCCGACTTTTACATCTAAAGTTTTATATCCGATAAAAGAAAATTGTAAGACATCAGAGTTTTTTACGTTACCTAACTTAAACTCACCATTTACGTCGGTAGTAGTTCCATTAGTAGTTCCTTTCACAACGACGCTGACTCCGGGAAGTTCTCCCATGGCATCAACAACTTTACCTGTAACTTGACTTCCTGTCTGTGCCTGTACGCCTAATACGCAGCAAAGAAAAGTTGCCAATAGCATTAAGGTTACTTTCTGTTTCATAAATATTAAATTAATTAGTTTTTAAAAAAGGTTGTTCTTTCTCGTTAAACGACTCGAATCACAACGCAAATGTATGTGATTGAATAGAAGTCGACTTTAGTTAATAGTTCGCAAAAAGTACGAATTTGTACATTCTTGATAAAGAAACCCTGTTCTGTACGATTCCTTACTTTGTACCCTGGTTCTTCCCGGCCTTTACCTGCTCCAGTAGTGTTGAAAGCTCTTTTACCATCTCCGGATGTGCTGCTGCAACGTTATTTTTCTCCGACGGATCTATGGAAATATTGTACAGTTGAGGTTTGGGATCATTCCCTAACTCCATTTTAGTCCAATGTTCGACAGCGGGTTTATCACTTGGCTCGATGTACTTCCATGTTCCTTGAATAATCGATAAAGTATTGTTCAAATTCTGCTGTACTACATAGTCGCATCCGGTATTATCTTTCCCTAAGAAAGTGGCTAATTGATCACGGCTGTCAGGAGCAACGGTTGCGGGTGTAAGCGGGTGATTCAACAACGCAGCCAAAGAAGCATATACATCAATCATAGAGAATAAAGCTTGCTGTTTACAAGGCTGAATACCGGCAGGCCAACGTACAATGAATGGAATACGTGTTCCGGCTTCATAGGCACTGTACTTTCCACCACGGTATTGTTTCATAGGAGTGTGACCGTTCAGTAGTTCAAGAGCCTGATCTTGATAGCCGTCGTCAATGACAGGGCCGTTATCGCTACAGAATACAAAGATGGTGTTATCCGCAAGGTTCAGACTGTCCAGAGTGTTCATAATCTCGCCCACAGTCCAGTCCAGTTGCAGGATTACATCACCACGGGTTCCCATACCGCTCTTTCCGGCGAAACGGGCGTGGGGGACGCGTGGAACATGTACATCTTGCGTACCCATGTACATAAAGAAAGGTTCGTCTTTATGCTTGATAATAAAATCTTTTGCTTTACCTGTGATGACATCTGCAATGTCCTCATCCACCCAAAGAGCAGATTTACCACCGGTCATCCAACCGATACGGGGAATACCATTTACAATCGTATTGTTATGTCCCTGACTGGGTTTCAGTTTTACAAGTTCCGGATTCTCCAATCCGGTAGGCCAGTCACCCACTTTGTGGTTATAGTTGACGGTAATGGGATCGTTAGGATCCAAACCTACTACATGTCCGTTCTCAACGAATACACAAGGTACACGGTCAACTGTGGCGGGAATGATGTATTCGTAATCAAATCCTATATCTTGAGTATTAGGCTTTATCAGATGATTGAAGTCCGTACCACCTTTGGGGCCGAGTCCCAGATGCCATTTTCCTACGGCGCCGGTAGCATAGCCTTCTGCCTTGAACATATCAGCCATGGTGACACAGGCTGTGTCGATAATCAGCTCAGAGTTACCCGGAGCGATTCCCGTGTTTTCCTGCCTCCAAGGATACATACCTGTCAACAGACCGAAGCGGGAAGGAGTACTGGTAGAGGAAGTAGCATAGGCATTGGTAAACTGTACACCTTGTCCGGCAAGACGGTCGATATTAGGAGTACTTATCTTGGTAGCGCCATAGCAACTCAAATCGCCGATACCCAAATCGTCGGCAATTAAGTATATCACATTAGGTTTCTGACGGGTGTTGTCAGTGGTTTCCTTTTTCGATGGATTTCCACATCCAGCTATCAGGGCTGCGCCCGGGAGGAGAGACCATAAAGGTGAAAAATGTTTCATAGCTCTTTGACTTTAGATTGTTATTTCTGAGGTCAAAGGTAATGGCTTTCGGGAAATTCTGTGTATAGTAGAGTACAAGTGAAGGGGAAAAACGTACAAAACACGTATCGAGTGTATGTTTGGTACTTTGCCGGCCTCTTGCCTGTTAAGTGGCAAGAGGCGGTTCTTCTTCGTTCTTTTCATCGGAGTCCATATTTTCTCCTTTACGGTATGCCAGCGGACTGATCTGGTATACGTCCTTGAAACACTTTGAGAAGTAGCGTGAAGAACTGAAACCTATTTTGTCCGATATCTCGGTAATGTTTAGTTCCGGGTTGTTCCGCAACATCAAGGCGCCTTTTTTCAGGCGAATGGTCAGGATGAAGTCATTCGGTGTTTGCCCGGTGATAGCTTTCAGTTTAGTGAACAGGTTGGTACGTGCCATAGCCATTTCACGGGCGAAGATATTGACATTAAATTCCGTATTATCCAGATTCTTTTCGATGATGCTGATGGCGCGGTCCAGGATTTCCTTGTCTATCGGGTTGGTGGCAAGCATCTGTGCATAAGCTTGTGGTTGTTTACTGAACTTTTCTTGGAGGAGAATGCGTGAATTTACCAGGTTGTTACAACGCGAAATCAACAGATTCGTGTTGAATGGTTTGGTGATGTAATCGTCCGCACCGATACGCAGTCCTTCAATGTTTTGTTCTACGGCAGTCCGTGCGGTAAGCAGTACTACCGGTATGTGGCAAGTATTGAAATCATTTTTAATCTGTTTGCAGAGCTCGGTACCGGACATTTTGGGCATAACGACGTCGCTTACCACAATATTCGGCATTTCCTTCTGTATCAGCTCCAGACCTTCTTCACCGTCTGCGGCTGTCAGCACCTGATAGAATGGGCGGAAGATGTTTGCCAACATCTCACAAATGGAAGCATTGTCTTCCACGATAACCATCTTGACATCGGGCATGCGCTTAATCGGGGCATTTTCTTCCAATTCAGCTTTGAGTGAAGCATCTATTTCAGAAATTTGCGGTTGTTCTATTTGCTGTACGTCTTCGCTCTTTTTGCTGATTTCCTCAGTATTGAAATGGGCGTTGCCCAGGTGAAGGCGGACGATGAAACTGCTGCCCTTGCCCAGTTCGCTTTCTACCTTGATGGTGCCGTGGTGCAGTTCGACGATGCCTTTCGTCAGGGCTAGACCGATGCCGGTGCCTACACCGGTGGTGAGGCTGTCCATCTGCTCTGTCTGATAGAAACGGTCGAATATCTTATCTACTTCTTTGGCATCGATACCGCTACCAGTATCAGTCACGCGAATTACGGCTTCATAGCCTTCGGTGGTGATGCTGAGTGTGATGGTATCTTCGGCTTGGGTATGCTTGATGGCATTGGATAGCAGGTTATTGACTACCTTCTGCATTTGCTTCTGGTCATACCATACTTCAAGACTTTCACAGTCTTTCTCAAAATTGAAATTGATCTGTTTGCTGCTTGCATATTCCATGAAGATGAGGTAATTCTCATAAAGGAAATGCACTATGTTGTGCGGACTGACTTTTACCTTCATGTGTCCTTGTTCCTGTTTGCGGAAGTCTAGGAGTTCGGTGATCAGTTCGCGCAGTTGGATGCTGTTCTGGTAAATGCTCAGTATCTTATTATAAATGGTGGGTGTGAAGTTTTGCAATTGCATCAGAGTTTCCACCTGCGATACGATGAGTGTAAGCGGCGTGCGGAACTCGTGTGAGATGTTGGTGAAGAAACGTAGTTTCGATTGGTTCAGCGCTTCCACGTCTTGTATATGCTTTTGTTCGTACTTCAACGATTCACGTAGCTTAATTCTCGATTTGTATGTCTTCACCAGATACCACAAAAGGATACCGGTCACTATCAGATAAATAAGATAGGCGAGCGGAGTCTTATAATAAGGTGGCAGTACATGAATCGTAAGATGCACCTGCGGACAGATGGACTCTTCTTTTCCTTTAGGTTTAATCAGCAGATTGTATGTTCCGGCATTCAGGTTCGTGTAGGTGATGATAGGTTGGCCGCGCGTGCTGTTCCAGTCTTCGGAGAAGCCTTCCAGCTTGTAAATGATTTCATTCTTATTGGCTGCCACGTAGTTGGAGGTGGCGAATTCGATGCTGAACATGGTTTGGTTAGCATTCAGGGTGATTTCCTGTGTATGGCATAGGGATTGCGTCAGAATACCCGTTTCATCGCTCACTTTTACTTCGGCGCCGTTTACGATGAGGCGGGAAAGGATGATCTTGTAAGGCTTCGGGGTGAAATTAAGTTCCAGTTCATTGAATGAGAGCATACCTTGCGTACCGCCAAGGAAGATTTCTCCGTCGCGTGTCACACAAAGGGCGTTTTCATTGACAGCTGTCAGTGGGAAACCATTCTCCACGCTGTAGTTCTGAAACTTTTCCACTTTCTGATCGAAGATGGAGAAGCCCTGATTGGTAATCAGTATCAGTTTACCGCTGACGGGAGATTCTTGTGTATCGTAAATGCAATCACTGACAAGTCCGTTCTTGCCCTTGTCGAAGTTTTCGAAATCGTTGGTAGCGGAGCGGTACAGGTCGAGGCCACTTCCCGAAGTAGAGAACCACAAGTTACCCTTACTGTCCTGCATGATGTTGTTCACATTATTGTTGCTGAGGCTGTGTGCCTGCGTTCCGTCGTGACGGTAGTTGGTCAACTTGTTCGTATCGAAGCGGTAGGAGAAGATACCTTCGCCTGTGGCGGCAATCCAGAGCGTACCGCTATTATCTACCTCTACATCTGCAACCATAGCTATTTTACGCCCTTCTTTGCTATCTTTAAAGAGCTGTTGACATTTTCCGGTCTGAGGATTGAACAGGCATACACCGTTTTGGGTAGCGACAATCAATTGGTCCTGGTAGGGGGCAATGTCACGAACGATATTGGACGGAAGAGTTTCCGGATTTCCTTCTTCCATAAGATAATGCGTGAATGTACCTGTGCGGATATCCAGTTTGTTCAGTCCGCCAAGGTGGGTTCCTATCCAGATGATTTCCTTTGCGGGATCATAATAAAGGGCTTTCACGTTACTGTGGGAGATGCTGTTGCGTCCTTGTCCGGCAAGATACCACTTGAACTCACGTGTCCGGCGGTTGTAGAAGTTCAGTCCGCCTCCTTCTGTGCCAATCCACAGATTTCCGTTCTTATCTTCGATGGTGCGTCCGACTACGGGACTGCTTAATCCTTCTTTTTCATGAATGGAAGCTTTGTATCGGGTATAGATTTCATATTCAGGGTTGAAGTAATTGACACCGCCGAAGTAAGTACCCAGCCATAAAGTACCTTGATTATCTTTTACGATGCACCAGATGGACGAGTGTGTAAGTCCTTCATTCTGCATCTCGTTGGAGGTGTGGTTCTGGAAAAGTCCTGTCGTTTTATTGTACCGGTTCAGACCGTTGAAGGTTCCTATCCAGATATTGCCAAGATTATCCTCACAGCAGGATCTGACAAAATCGGAAGATATGCTATGTGGGTTCTTCGGGTCGTTTCGCAGGTTCTCGATATTTCCGTCTGTTTTCACTCGGAAGAGTCCCTTTTCCCAGCTTCCGATCCACAGTTCGCCTGCATTGTCCTGGTAAATACTGGTGATATTTCCTTTCTCGAT
>NZ_EQ973490.1:596867-652978 GCF_000158035.1 Bacteroides cellulosilyticus DSM 14838 | reverse complement strand
GATTGAACACACCTTCGCTGGTGGTTCCTATCCACATGTGTCCTTTGTCTTCGAACATGCAGGATATTTCGATGTTTTCTCCTGCCATCTGGTAGTAAAGATCAAAGTTATCGGTTTGCTCATTATAGCGGTATATTTCATTCTTTTTCCCGATGAAAAGGCCGCTTTTATAATATATGCTATTGATGTTATCTTGCAGGAGGGTGGTGAAGCGTTGGGTAGTCAGGTCGAACTGGGCAACACCTTCGGTACAGAGCAGGTAGATTTTTCCGTTCTGGTCGCCTGCCATGCGGAGCACGGTGTTACAGAAAAGGCTGTAGGGATCGTTTTTGTTCAGTTTGTAAGTCTGTATATCGTTTCCATTGTAACGGTTCAAACCTTCGCGCGTAGCAATCCATAAGATACCATTTTCATCAATATACAAACTGTTGACACTAAACTGAGATAGGCCGTCGTCGGTGGTTAAATGATTGAAAGTGATATTCTGGCTGTGTACGTTTGCTGTAACTATGCTTACTAAAACAAGAAACAGCGTTCTGATAAACTTTTGCACTTTTCCTCCGGTATTTTAAGGTTTCAAACACAAATATAAGGCGTTTTGCTCAAAAGGGGGATGTTTATTGGCTGTTTTTTATGGTTATGTCTGTCGAAATGTATATTTTTGGGCGTTTGTCGGACGAATTTTGACTTTTGCTTTCATTCGGAAGGTGTATATTTGCATACCAATTTTAAATCTATTATAAAATATCATGAATAACCTCCAATCCATTGTATCCCATTTCAATACGAAGGGTACAGTTAACGAAATCCAGCCTTTGGGCAGCGGACTGATTAATGACACGTACAAAGTGACTACTTTGGAAGCCGACGCGCCCGACTATGTATTGCAACGTATCAACCACGCTATCTTCCAGAATGTGGAAATGTTGCAGACAAACATTGAAGCCGTTACCCGGCATATCCGCAAGAAACTTACGGAACAGGGAGCGGATGATATCGACCGCAAGGTACTTTCTTTTATTCCTGCCGATACGGGAAAAACGTATTGGTATGATGGCGAAAACTATTGGCGCATCATGACTTTCATTCCCAATGCAAAGACTTATGAAACGGTGGATGCGGAATATTCTTATTATGCCGGTGTTGCTTTTGGCAATTTCCAGGCGATGCTTGCGGATATTCCGGATACGCTGGGAGAGACGATTCCTGACTTCCATAATATGGAGTTTCGTCTGAAGCAGCTTCGGGATGCCGTAGCTGCGGATGCGGTGGGTCGGGTGAAAGAAGTGCAATATTATCTGGATGAGATTGAAAAGCGTGCAGACGAAATGTGTAAAGGTGAACGTTTGTATCGTGAGGGTAAATTGCCTAAACGTGTATGCCACTGCGATACGAAGGTGAACAATATGATGTTCGATGAAGAAGGGAAGGTGCTTTGCGTAATTGATCTCGATACCGTAATGCCCAATTTTATCTTTTCCGATTTCGGAGACTTCCTTCGTTCAGCAGCCAATACGGGCGCCGAGGATGATAAAGACCTGAATAATGTGAATTTCAATATGGCAATCTTTAAGGCGTTTGCAAAAGGCTATCTGGAGTCTGCAAAAGTCTTTTTGCTTCCAATAGAGATTGAGAACTTGCCGTATGCCGCTGCGTTGTTCCCCTACATGCAGTGTGTTCGTTTTCTGGCAGATTATATTAATGGTGATACTTATTATAAGATTAAATATCCGGAACACAACCTTGTACGTACAAAGGCGCAGTTCAAATTGCTTCAGAGTGCCGAGGAATATACACCGGAGATGAAGGAGTTTATAAAGGAATCATTGGTATAAGGTCTGTTTATAACAGGATGGAAAGGAATAAGACTCACCACAGATTACACAGATTCACACAAATTTATTAATCTAATAATCAGTAAAATAAAATCTGTGTCAATCTGTGTAATCTGTGGTGAATTAATTCATAACCGAAAAGAAATGAATTCTTTAATGCAATCAAAATATGAACAAAAGAACCCCTGCATACTTGGTGTTGAAATCAGCAGTCTTGTTTTTATCTCTGCTTTGTTTTTATCCCTTGTCTGCAACTAACCCCCAAAAGAAAGAAATGAAAGAGTTGAATGTAAAAAAAGTAAGTCTGGCTAATGTAGCAGTAGAGAATATTCCTGCTTTGTTGGATAAAGAAAAGGTGGCTTTTCAGTCGATCAATACGGTGAATTGGAAGGCATTCCCTTATCAGCCGGAGGTGCAGTTCCGTATAGCTCATACGGATGATGCGATTTTGGTTCATTACAAAGTAAAAGAAGCTAGTGTGCGTGCTGTAGCAACGGGAGATAACGGTGCTGTGTGGGAAGATGCTTGCGTAGAATTCTTTTCTATTCCTGCGGGAGATGGAATTTATTATAATGTAGAGTGTAACTGTGTGGGAACTTTGCTGATCGGTGCAGGTGGCGGACGTAGCAATCGCGAACATGCTCCACAAGAAGTAATGGATAAGGTGCAGCGTTGGTCTTCTCTGGGACGCGAATCTTTTGAAGAACGTGTAGGAGAGTGTAGCTGGGAATTGGCATTAGTCATTCCTTATTCTGCTTTCTTCAAACATCAAATCACCAGTCTTGACGGAAAGACGGTTCGTGCCAATTTCTACAAATGCGGAGATAAGTTGCAAACGCCTCATTTCCTCTCATGGAATCCCATTAATCTGGAAAAGCCTAATTTCCACTGTCCCGAATTCTTCGGCACATTGAATTTTGAGTAACTATTTCCAGTCTTTCAAATTATAGCTTGCTTCTACCGCCTTTTCTATATCATCGGGAAGGGCGGGGAAGAAGTCTATCCCTGTGATCCGCTCCACTTCGTCCACAGTGTTTACATAAGAGTCCAGCGGATTGTTCCCTTCATTATTTTTATAAATAAAGCCGATGGCTTTCGGTTTCTTGTGCAGAGAAAGTATCACTTTAAAGAAAGCATCCGGTACAGCTACTTTATGCTCACCTATAGTCTGTGGCTTTCGGTCATAGAAGATAGGGCCGGTTACAATGTAAAGACAACTGTCTTTTTTCACCCACTTGCGGCATTTCTGTTCCAGTTCGTTCCAGTCGCCCCGGTTTAGATTGTGGTGCTGGGGACAGATGTTGGTCATGTAGAAACTTTCTATCATGGCTTCACGGTCCCATTTGTTGTCACCTGCCGGACAAAGATGTCCGCGGTCCCAACCACTACCTTTATAGTCTTGTGTAGTGACGGCTTTACTTTTAGGCAGGTCAGGGTCAGGACGAAAGTTATTGATTCGCTCGGTATTTTCCTTTAAACGTTCGGGAGTCAGTTTCCAAGCTACCCAGTTGGCTATGCGGGTGTTAGAGTTATAGGATACGAGGTATCCGGTACGTTGCAGAAGAATTTCGGGAGTACCAGGGGTGGTCGTTTGCTTGATGTATATATCAGAATTCAGGGGAAGATTCTGAACGATGGTTTCTGTTTGCTCAGTACCAGTAACCTTTTCTTTAGAGTTCGTTGTTTGATAAGTGGTGACGATGCCGCATATGATCAGGATAATCAGGAGCGTCAGTTGTTTCTTGCTATTCGTTTGTTTTTTCTTCTTCTTTCTCATAACTGAATGGGTAAGGTGGTGCAAAGATAACAAAAAAGGCGGACGAGTAAACCCGACCGCCTTCCGAATAAGGAGTATTCTTTTATTTTACAATGCCTTTAGACTCGCGTACGAAGTTAAGGATATTGTGTATTTCGTCACTCATCGGCACTTGGTCTTCAATCTTTTGCAAAGCATCCTGTATGCTGAAGTTACCTTGGTAAATCAGACGGTAAGCATTTACAATATGACGCAGAATGCGGTCTGTTACCTGATGCTTGTGCTGTAGCACAACAGCATTAATGCCATGATAACCGGCCGGATTACCATTCATGATCACATAAGGAGGAACGTCTTTCGCAATGCGGCATCCTGACTGGATCAATACCCAGCTTCCGATGTGGCATTGTTGTTGCAAAATGACGTTACTGCTCAGAATGGTGCAGTCACTGATACGGCAATCACCGGCTACAATAGTCTTAAGTCCTAATACGCAGTGGTTACCTATCTGCACATCATGGCAAAGGTGTACACCATCCATCAGGAAGTTCTCGTTGCCGATACGTGTGGCATCTCCTTCATGTGTAGCACGGCTCACAACTACATTTTCGCGAATGTCGTTCTGGTCGCCGATGATCAGCAGACTCTTCTCGCCCGTATAATGGAAATCCTGCGGGACGGTACCGAGTACGGCGCCATGATGCACTTTGTTCCTTTGCCCCAAGCGTGTACCGTCGAGGATACGCGCACCGGACATGATAATACAATCATCTCCAATCTCTACATCGCCTTCGATATATGCAAAAGGCTGAACCGTTACATTCTTGCCGAGCTTTGCGGCAGGATCTACAAATGCTAATGGACTTATCATAGTAATTAGTTTTTAGTTATTACTTTCTGCCTCCTCCAAGCGCTTGGTACAGGCTGATAACAGCTTGCATGCGGTCGAAAGTGTCGGATACCTCGGAGGTTTGTGCACTGAGGTAAGATTGCTCAGCAGACAGAACTTCCAGATACGTTGACGTGCCTAAGTTAAACAATTCTTTTGTATCTTCCGCAGCTTTACGGGCTGAATTTACCTGAATCTCGCGAGAAATGGCTTTTTCGGAGGTCATTTGGTATTGATACAAGGCGTTGCTCACTTCATTTCCAGCTTTCAGCAAAGTGGTTTGGAACTGGATTTTGGATTGCTCTTCCTGTGCTTTGGCCTGTTTCAGACGGGCGATATTAGCACCGCGATAGAATAGCGGTTGTGTCAACGATCCTATGGCGGAAGCCAGTAATTTGCCTGGATTTACAATTGCAGAACCTGCACTGTTAGTCCATCCTGCCGAACCACTCAATGTAATTTGTGGATAGAAAGCTGCACGTGCGCTGTTGGTATCGTAATAACTTGCAGCAAGAGACATTTCGGCAGCTTTTACATCGGGACGGTTAGATAACAGTTGCAAAGGAATACCGGCAGAGAATTCTGTTGGTAATTGCTGGTTTTCCAATACCCCACGTTCTATTTCCTGTGCCGGTTGATTCAGCATCAGGCAAAGAGCATTTTCTGTTTCACGAATACTTTGACGCATACCGGGCAGAGAAGCCAGCACCTGTGCGTAGGCGGCACGGGTTTGTTCTACTCCGGCAGAAGTCGTATTGTATATGCCTGCGTCCTTCATTGCTTCTACGGTTTCCACATTCTTTTTAAGAATATCGGCAGTGGATTCTGTAATTTGCAACTGTCGGTCGAGCATCAACAATGTGTAGTACATATTGGCCACATTGGCAATTACCTGAGTTTGCACGGCTTGTTCATAGAACTGTGTCTGTTTCAGAGATACCTGTGCACCACGTTTCGGGTTCAGTATCTGACCGAAGAGGTCTATTTGCCAGCTTGCTGTGACAGGAAGCGAATAAGTTTGCGTAGCCTTTCCCTTATCCCAACTGCTTACAGTTCCCTGCGGAGACAGTGCAAGCGTGGGAGCATAAGCCAGGCGTGCAGACATCAGTGCAGCTTCCGCTTTCTTCACGTTCAGAGCGGCACTGCGCAAATCTGGATTATTGGCAAGTGCTTGTTCGATGAGCGCTTGCAACTGAGGGTCGGTAAATACTTCCCTCCAAGGCAGGTTACCGAAGTTTGCAGTATCCGCTGCCAGTGTATCGTTCACAGCTGTCGTGTCGCGATACAGTCCGGCAGCCGTAATATCTTCGGGTCTGTCGTATGATTTGTAGATATGGCAACTGCTTAAAAGAGCAGTTGCACACATCAGAGTTATAATTTGTTTCTTCATAATGATAAAAGTATTTATACCTAATACTTATTTAGTGTATTGCTCAATTTCAGGTTCTGCGTCAGAGTTATCCACATCTGTCCATTCCATCGGTTTAATCTTCTCCTGCAGGTATTGGAATGCAACGAACAGAGCCGGCACAATAAAGATCTGCAGAATCATACCGATTAACATACCACCGATGGCAGAAGTACCCAGCGTACGGTTACCATTAGCACCTGCACCGGATGCCAGCATTAACGGAATCAAACCGACAATCATGGCCAGTGATGTCATCAAGATAGGACGCAGACGGGCTGCGGCACCCAGTACGGCTGCCCACGTTATACTCATACCCATCTTACGACGGTCGAGAGCAAACTCAATAATCAAGATGGCATTCTTTGCCAACAGACCCATCAACATGATCAATGCAATCTGCATATAAATGTCGTTCGACATGGACCCCATTATCATCTTCAGAATGGAGATATTGCCGATAGCACTCATACCGTTGACGAACAAGAAGCTACCCAACAGACCGAACGGAATAGATAAAAGTACGGCAAGCGGCAGGATATAACTTTCATACTGTGCACTCAGCAACAGGTAAACGAATACGAAGCAGAGTACGAAGATTAATCCTGTGGTACTACCACTGGTTTCGGCCTCTTCACGTGCCATACCTCCCAATTCGTAAGCGAAACCGGCAGGCAGATTCTCTTTGGCAACCTCGGCGATAGCAGCCAGTGCCTGACCGGAAGTATATCCGGAAGCAGGAGCAACCATTACTTTCATAGAGGTATACAGGTTGAAACGACTGATAATATCAGGTCCGTATACCTTCTTGATGGAAACGAACTGAGTAATCGGGGCCATTTCATTGCCGTTGCGCACCTTGATGCTGGACAAAGATTCCAGATTCTTGGTTGCTTCGGGTTCTGCCTGAACCATAACACGGTACATCTTACCGAAACTGTTGAAGTTAGAAGCATACAGACCGCCGAAGTATCCCTGCATAGTGCTGAGGATGTCACTTGGACTGATTCCTGCTTTCTTACAAGCAGCAGCGTCAATGTCAAGCATGTACTGCGGGAAGTTCGGGTTGAAGCTCGTCTTTGCGGAGTTGATTTCCGGACGTGCTTCCAGTGCAGCATTGTAATCTTTTACTACGTCGAAGAAGTGGTTCAAGTCACCACCGGTCTTATCCTGCATGTTCAACTCGATATCGCTGGATGCAGAGTAACCCGGAATCATAGGAGGAGCAAAGAACAGTACCTGTGCTTCCTTGATAATCTTCTGTGCACGCATAAAGAGCGTGATATAAACAATGTTAGAGTTTTGCATTGTGGAACGTTCTTCCCAGTTCTTCAGCTTGATGATGATAGAACCGTAAGAAGGTCCTTGTCCACCGATGAAGCTATAACCGGAGATTACCGTACGTGATGCAACGGCTGGTTCAGCAGCTACCAGGCTGTCTACACGGTTTAATACTTCTTGCGCACGTTCCTGTGAAGTACCCGGAGGCAGAGTTACTACACCCATGATGGTACCTGTATCTTCATTAGGCACCATACCCGTCGGAGTGATCTTCATAAAGAAAATCAGCAATACGATAGAACCTGCTACAAGACCGAAACTCAACCATCTCTTCTGGATGAAGAACAATACATTATTCTTGTATTTCTTCAACATCTTGTCGTAAGCCACATTGAAGCCTGTATGGAAGCGACTGATAAATGTCGATTTCTTTTCACCATGTTCATCATGTGGTTTCAGGAAGATGGCACACAATGCCGGACTCAACGTCAAAGCGTTCAATGCGGAGAAACCGATAGCGATGGCCATTGTCAGACCGAACTGTCGGTAGAATGTACCTGCCGTACCACCCATGAAACTTACAGGGATAAATACAGACATCATGACCAGCGTAATAGAAACGATGGCACCACCCAATTCACTCATGGCATCGATGGAAGCGGCACGGGCGGACTTATACCCCTGGTCTAGCTTCGCATGGACACCCTCGACGACGACTATGGCGTCGTCGACCACTATCGCAATGGCAAGCACCATGGCCGAAAGGGTCAGCAAGTTGATACTAAAGCCGATTAGCTTCAGTACGAAGAATGTCGCAATCAATGCTACCGGAATAGCAATAGCGGGGATCAATGTGGAACGGAAATCCTGCAAGAAGATATATACCACAATGAACACAAGGATAAAGGCCTCGATCAAAGTCTTGATAACCTCATGGATAGAGGCGAACAAGAAGTCGTTGGCACTCTGTGCAATATTGATTTTCAGACCGGTAGGCAACTTTTCAGAGTATCCGTCCAATAGTGTTTCCAGGTCATTGATGGTTTGGGTAGCATTACTACCTGCCATCTGGAATACGATACAGCTGACGGCTTTATGTCCGTTTACGGTATTGTTGAAGCTGTAAGTCAAACGTCCCAATTCAAGTTCGGCAATGTCTTTCAGGCGGAGTATCTCTCCATTGTCAAGTGCCTTGATAACGATGTTCTCAAACTCCTCTGTTTGTTGCAGACGGCCTTTGTAACGTATCGTATATTGGAATGTCTGGTTACCACGTTCACCGAACTGTCCGGGAGCAGCCTCGATGTTTTGTTCAGACAGGGATGCTACTACATCGTTGGGGATTAATTTGTACTGTGCCATGACATCAGGCTTCAGCCAGATACGCATAGAATAGTCCACACCCATCACCATCGCATCACCTACACCGGCAACACGTTTTACTTCAGGGATAAGGTTGATGTTGGCATAGTTTTCCAGGAACTCGATGTTGTATTGGTCTGTCTCATCATAAATAGAGAATACCATCAACATGGAAGTCTGTCTCTTTTGTGTGGTCACACCTACCTTGGTTACTTCGGCGGGCAGCAGACCTTGTGCCATAGATACACGGTTCTGTACGTTTACGGCAGCCATATCCGGGTCGGTTCCCTGCTTGAAGTAAACGGAAATATCGGCAGAACCACTGTTGGTGGCATTGGAAGTCATGTACATCATGTTTTCTACACCATTGATCTGGTCTTCCAGCGGTGCAATAACGGAGTTCAACACCGTTTGAGCGTTGGCACCCGTATAGGTGGCACGCACCGATACGGTTGGTGGTGCAATGTCCGGGTATTGGGTGATAGGCAAGGTTGCCAGACCAATAAGCCCCAGGATTACTATCAGCACGGAGATTACCGTGGATAGTACCGGACGATTAATAAATCTATCTAATTTCATGTTATTTAGTGATTAGGGGTTGGTGATTAGTGATAAGTACCTGCGGCATAATAGCGCAGCCGCTGATCACTAATCATTAACCGTTAAACGTTAATTGAACGCAGTTTGGATATTGCCTTCTTTCTGGTCTTTCAGTGCTTTCTGATATTCAGCTTCTTTCTCGGCAGGAGTGATAGGAGTGATAGCTGCTCCATCTCTCAGGTTCTGCACACCTTCCATTACTACTTTGTCACCGGCTTTCAAGCCTTCGGTTACGTAGTAATACTTGCCGTCGTTCAGCTTAAACACCTTAATTTCCGTATTCTTCAGGGTGTTGTCAGGCTGCACTACGAATACGAACTTCTTGTCCTGTATTTCTGTAGTGGCCGATTGCGGTATCATAATAACATCTGTCATCGGATTGGGGAATACTACATTACCGGTACTTCCGCTACGCAGCACATTGTGCTTGTTGGGGAAGAGGGCACGCATAGTTACCGAACCGGTAGCCTGATCGATAACACCGCTGATGGTTTCTACGCGGCCACTGTCGGCATACATGGTTCCGTCGATGAGTTGTAATTGTACATCGGGCATTCTTTCCAGAATTTCCTTGATGCTACCACCCTCGCGAATCTGAGACAGCAGTTGTCTTTCGGTCATGGAGAAGTAAGCATACATTTCAGAAATATCGGCTACAGTAGTCAGCGGGTTGGCAACGGAAGGGCTAACCAAACTACCTACACGGTAGGGGATATTACCTACTACACCATCGCTGGGGCTGGTTACACTGGTATACGACAGATTGTTCTTGGCGTTTACTAATTGTGCTTCAGCTTGTGCTAATTGTGCTTTTGTTTGTGCCAGTTGATTCTCTGCCATCTGCAAATCATAGTTGCTGATGATATTCTTTTTGTTCAACTCACGCTTGTTGTTTACGGTAAGTTCCTGCGTGTTCACGGCAGCTTTGGCTGTTTCAACAGCAGCTTTGGCTGAGTTCACAGCAGCTTGATACTGTACGGGGTCAATGCTGAACAACACTTGTCCCTTGCGTACTACTGAACCTTCGTCTACATGCAGTTTGGTGATGAAACCGCTTACCATGGGGCGGATTTCTACATCTTGTTTACCTCTGATCGTAGCCGGATAGCTGTTCGTTAAGTTGGCAGTGGTTGTTTCCACTGTAATCACTGCAAATTCGGGTGCTTTACCCGTAGTTTTGTCACTTTGTCCGCAACTGAACAGTGACAGGCAACATGCCAATAAAATCAATCTACTCTTCATACTTGTAATTATTCTCTGTCTTTTGGTTTATTTTTTCATCTTGGTAAAAAAGGCTTTTTATGTTTTGTCATAGTTGGATAATACGGAGGACAAAGGGGAAAACTAAAAGCACTCTTCGGGTTTTCCGGCTGCAAAATTATCTATTTTTGAACAGATTAGTTCTATTTGCGTCTATTTTTAACTATGTTTCATACATATCTTATATATAAGTCTCCAATATGCCATTCTAATCAGCTTTTACCTCTCCGGTTTCTATATTACAGAAAGGAATAATATTCTCATTACGAGTGAAGCTATTTCCCATTACGACTGAAGCTAGCTCCCACTACGACTGAAGGTACTTCCCACTACGACTGAACTCGTGTTTCATTGCGACTGATTGTTGTGGAACACCCAGTGGATTGTCACACAGGTAGTTGCCCGCTTTCTCAGGGTCTTGCTAAAGTATCTTCTCTTTCATCCTCCCGATTGAACCTTTCCTTTGTTTTATCTGTTTTTACTGTCTTCTTGCTCTTTTTTGATTAAAATACTGTAAAGCATTCTGTTTATTAAGGGATAACCTTTATTTTTGCAGCATATTACGTAATAAATATTTAGATATGAAGTCTCTTTTCAATCGTCTGGCAGGTGTTGCCGTTGTTGGTGTCGTGCTTTATTCTTGCGCCAGCATCGGTCGTCCGGAAGGTGGTGCTATTGATGAAACCCCTCCACGCTTCGTAGGTAGTACGCCTGCGCCGGGCGCGCTTAATAATAACCGGAAGAAAGTTACGATTGAATTCGATGAATTCATCAAGCTTGAGAAACCCGGGGAGAAGATCGTGATTTCTCCACCTCAGGTGCAACAACCGGAGATAAAGGCGAATGGGAAGAAGGTGGTAATCACCTTAAAGGATACTCTCAAACCGAATACTACTTATTCGATAGACTTCTCGGATGCTATTCAGGACAATAATGAAGGTAATCCGTTGCCCGATTTCGGGTTTACTTTCTCCACGGGTTCCGTTATCGACTCGATGGTGGTTTCCGGTACCGTGTTGAATGCAGCCAATCTGGAACCGGTGAAAGGTATGCTGGTAGGTATGCATTCCAATTTAGCTGACTCGGCTTTTACTACGATACCTTTTGAACGTGTAGGTCGTACCGACAGTCGCGGACGTTTCACAATTCGGGGTGTTGCTCCGGGCGAATACCGCATCTACGGATTGCAAGATGCTGACCAAAACTTCTATTATAGTCAGCCCACTGAAATGATTGCTTTCGAAGACTCCCTGATTATTCCTGCCATGGATGAACGGACACGTCTTGATACACTTTGGAAAGATTCTCTGACGATAGATACGATCATGGAGAGAGCTTATACTCATTTTTCTCCGGATGACGTTATATTGCGCTGTTTTAAAGAACGGGTTTTGTCGCAACGTCTCATCAGGAGCGAACGTCCCGAATCCCGGAAATTCTCTTTCTATTTCTCTACTCAGGCTGACAGCCTGCCGTTGTTGAAGGGACTGAATTTCGATGAAACCAACGCTTTCATCGTGGAGAAGCCTACCGGACGCATTGATACGCTTCATTATTGGATAAGAGACTCTTTGATCTATAAGATGGATACTTTGAAGATGAGTCTCACTTACCTCTATACGGATACGCTCAACCAGTTGGTACCGCGTACGGATACTCTGAGACTTGTATCGAAAATTCGACCTAAGTCCGAGAAAGAACTTGAAAAGGAACGTGAGAAGAAAGAAAAGGAACTGGAAAAAGCCAAAAAGAAAGCGGAGAAAGAGGGTAAGGAGTATGTAGAACCGACGGTATTCTTACCTGTAGATGTATATGCACCGGGTACGATGGATATCTACGACTATATCTCTCTTACGTTTACTGAACCGTTGGCAACTGCTGCTGATGGTGCTATTCATCTGAAACAGAAAGTAGACAGTTTGTGGAATGATGTCCCTTACGATTTTGTTCCGGACTCTCTGAACCTGATGCGCTATAATGTTTATGCAGATTGGGTGCCCGGTGAAAGCTATGCTTTTGAAGTCGACTCGACGGCTTTCCATGGAATATATGGCCTTTTCACCGATAAGATAAAGAAAGAATTTAAGGTGAAGAAACCTGAAGAGTATGGGCAAATATTCTATAATGTGACGGGAGCGGATTCGATTGCTTTTGTAGAATTGCTGGACGCACAGGATAAAGTGGTACGTACAGTGCCGGTTATCGATGGTAAGGCAGATTTCTACTTCCTGAATCCCGGCAAATATAGTGCGCGCCTTATAAATGATACGAATGGAAACGGTGTGTGGGACACCGGAAAATACGAAGACAAACGGCAACCGGAGAAAGTGTATTACTATCCTCAGGTGATAGAACTGAAAGCTAATTTCGACTTGACCCAGGATTGGAACATACATGAAAAGCCGCTGGATAAACAGAAACCGGATGAACTCAAAAAACAAAAACCAGATGAAGACAAGAAAAAGAGAAACCAGAATAACCGCAGCTCCGGCAATAACCGGTAAGCGCGGATGGGTGTTCTGCCTGTTGGGAGCACTGTTACTTACGATGATGTCCACGCCTGCCAAGGCGCAATGTACTGCTCAAAATACCGCATTTCAGTCCGGCGAGCACGTGATGTACGATTTATATTTTAACTGGAAGTTTATCTGGAAGAAGGTGGGGCTGGCAAGTCTGACCACCTTCTCCACTACTTATCAGTCACAACCTGCCTACCGCTTCAACCTGCTTTCAGTAGGAAGTAAAAAGACCGATTTCTTCTTTAAGATGCGTGATACGCTGACTTGCTATGTCAGTGAAAAGCTGGAGCCGCTCTACTTCCGTAAAGCGGCCGAAGAGGGTGACCGCTATACGGTGGATGAAGCTTGGTTTTCATATAAGGATGGCGTATCCAACGTGAAACAGAGGCGTATCTGGCACAATCCGGTCCGCGATCCGCAAGAGATGGAATACAGTGACAGCCGTTGCATCTTCGATATGTTAAGTATCCTGGCGCAGGCGCGTTCTTACGATCCGGCAGATTATAAAATAGGCGACCGGATTCTTTTCCCTATGGCCACCGGACGTAAGGTAGAAGAACAGACGCTGATTTACCGGGGCAAAGAAGATGTAAAAGCCAATAATGATACGATTTATCGTTGCCTCGTATTCTCTTTTGTAGAATATAAGAAAGGAAAGGAAAAAGAAGTGATTACTTTCTTTATCTCAGATGATAAGAATCATCTCCCGATTCGTCTGGATATGTATCTTAACTTCGGGTCGGCAAAGGCTTTCCTGAAGAGCGTACAAGGAAATCGTTATCCGATGACGTCGGTAGTAAAGAAGAAATGAGATAGTTATAAGCTGAACGGCAGCGGATCCCCTTTTCTGAATACGCTGGACTCGAATGTAGCAATCAATTTTCCGTCTTGATTCGTGATATCTATCTGGTAATATCCGGTAGTACGTCCGATGTACCGTTCGCGTGCTTCGGCATACAGCGTGTCGCCCGGTCCGCTGGCGCGCAAAAAGGTGATATTGGAAGACAGGGAGAAAGCCAATGTACCATGTGAATTAGCAGCGGCGGCCAGTGCCAGGTCTGCAAGAGTGAAGATGGCTCCGCCTTGGGTGCGATGTCCTGCGTTAAGGTGATTCTCCGTGATAACGAGGCGTGCCTTACTATATCCTTCGCGTACTTCCAGTAGTTCTACACCGGTTTGTTCTGCAAAGAGATCTTTCTTGAAAAATTCTTGTGGAGTCATGTTTTCAATATGATTAAAAAGTTCAATCTGTATGATTTATGTGCAAATGTAACAATTTTGCTCTTTTCCTGTATAATTTAGGAGGGTCTTTTCTGTAAACCTGCGCTACTTTTGCTGACGAAAGAATACGAAACTTTAATAAACAAATCATTATTATGAAAACAATCCTCACGACATTGGGAATATCCCTCCTAGTTTTGGCGGGTTGCACAAGTCAGAAGCAGACCGAGAGCAACTTTATCCAAGAGAATATTGATAATGCGGTGGCGCAGGAGACCATTCAGACCGACATTATCGAAAAGTCAGGGAAAATTCTGAATCCAAGAACTATCAACAAAGACGGTAGCATTGTTTATGTACCCATTGATGACTGGTGTTCCGGTTTTTTCCCCGGTAATATCTGGCATATGTATGAGTTGACCGGTGATAAGAAATGGTTGCCGCTGGCTGAGAAGTATACAGAAGCGCTGGATTCCGTGCAATACCTGACCTGGCATCATGATGTGGGCTTTATGATTGGTTGCAGCTATCTGAACGGATATCGTTTTGCCGGTAAAGAAGAATACAAGCCTGTGATTATTCAGACGGCTAAGTCTCTTTCTACCCGTTTCCGTCCGGCGGCAGGCGTACTTCAGTCTTGGGATGCCGATAAAGGTTGGCAGGCAGAACGCGGTTGGAAATGCCCGGTTATTATAGATAATATGATGAACCTGGAACTATTGTTCGAAGCTTCCAAGCTTTCAGGCGATTCCACTTATTATAATGTTGCCGTGAAGCATGCCGATACCACCATGAAGAACCATTTCCGTGCCAATAACAGCTGTTATCACGTAGTGGATTATGATCCCGTAACCGGTGAGGTACGTAAGAAACAAACCGCACAGGGGTATGCTGACGAATCCGCCTGGGCACGCGGACAGGCATGGGCTATTTACGGATACACCATGTGTTACCGTTATACCCACGATCAGAAGTATCTTGATATGGCTGAAAAGATTTATAACTTTATCTTCAATAATCCGAACTTGCCGGAAGACCTTGTACCGTATTGGGACTTTAATGCTCCCAATATTCCGAACGAACCCCGTGACGTTTCGGCTGCTGCATGTACGGCATCTGCTTTGTACGAGTTGAGTACATACATTCCCGGCAAAAACTATAAGGAAACAGCAGATAAGATTATGGAAAATCTCGGTTCTCCGGCTTATCGTGCAGAAGTGGGCACAAACGGTAATTTCATTCTGATGCACTCTGTAGGCAGTATTCCTCATGGTGCTGAGATTGATGTTCCGTTGAATTATGCGGACTATTACTTCCTGGAAGGAATTATGCGCAAAAGAGACTTGGAATCAAACAAGAAGCTGTTTTAATTCACATGCTGAAGCTATAAATGATAATTTAGGGGCGTAGCGCCCCGGCAAAGTTTCCATTCGGTGTGATAGCAACAGTATCTCACCGATAAATTCCCATTTATAATTTCAACGTAATTTAATAAGAATAAAATGATAAATCGGTTTAGTTTGTTTTTGGGAGGCTTGGGTCTGTTTGCCCTGCAAGGCTGCAAAACTCAGCAGGGAGAGCAGGCACAACTTCCGAATGTAATTTATGTCTTCCCCGACCAGTACCGTAATCAGGCTATGGAGTTCTGGGGACAGGATGGGTTTCGCGACAAGGTGAACTTCCGCAATGATCCGGTGCATACTCCTAACTTGAATAGCTTTGCCCGTGAAGCGTTGGTGTTAAGTTCTGCCCAAAGTAACTGTCCGTTGAGTAGCCCTCATCGGGGTATGCTGTTGACGGGGATGTATCCCAATAAAAGCGGAATACCTTTGAACTGTAATTCAAACCGGCCTATCAGTTCCCTGCGTGCCGACGTGGATTGCATAGGTGACGTATTTAATAAATCCGGATATGACTGCGCTTATTTTGGTAAGTTACACGCTGACTTCCCTACACCGAACGATCCGCAACGTCCCGGTCACTATGTAGAAGATCGAATACCTGCCTGGGATGCCTATACGCCGAAAGAACGCCGTCACGGCTTTAATTACTGGTACTCCTACGGTACTTTTGATGAACATAAGAATCCCCGTTACTGGGATACGGACGGAAATCGTCACGATCCAAAAGAATGGTCACCGTTGCATGAATCCAAGATGGTGGTTTCTTATCTGAAGAACGAAGGGAATGTACGTGATCCGAAGAAACCTTTCTTTATAATGGTGGGTATGAATCCGCCCCACAGTCCGTACCGTTCATTGGATGATTGTATGGAAGAAGATTTCAATCTGTACAAAGATCAACCTCTGGACAGCCTTCTTATCCGTCCCAATGCAGATAAGAAGCGTGAAAAAGCAGAGAGCGTTCGCTACTACTTTGCCTCTGTTACCGGTGTAGACCGTGCTTTCGGACAGATCCTTGAAACACTGAAAGAGCAGGGTTTGGATAAGAATACGATTGTGATCTTTGCTTCCGACCATGGTGAAACAATGTGTAGCCAGTTCACGGATGATCCGAAGAATTCTCCTTATTCCGAATCTATGAATATACCGTTCCTGGTACGTTATCCCGGTCATATCCAGCCACGGGTGGACAATCTTCTGATGTCCGCGCCGGATATTATGCCGACTGTCCTGGGGCTGTGTGGTTTGGGCGATTCCATTCCGTCTAATGTGCAGGGACGCAACTGGGCACCTCTTTTCTTCGATGAAAAGGCGGAAATTGAACGTCCTGGTGGTGCTTTGTATATCCAGAATCTGGACGGAGAAAAGGATGCGGATGGTAAAGTGCAGACTTATTTCCCTTCTTCAAGAGGATATAAGACGGCACGCTATACTTTGGCTTTCTATATTGATAAGAAAGACCATAAGCTGAAGAAAAGCCTGTTGTTTGATGATGAGAAGGACCCTTATCAGATGAATAATCTTCCGTTGGAAGAAAATAAAGAAATCGTTGCAGAACTTTGCCGTGAGATGGGCAAGGAGTTGAAGGCGATAGATGATCCCTGGTATAAGGAACGTATTCTTTCCGACATGATACCTTACTAAAACTCTCTTTTCTAAATGAAACTGCCTCCCTCGATTCGCTTGGATCAGAGGGAGGCAGCTTTTTTATAGGGTAGTGGAGCTTATTTATTCAGCTTCCACTCGCAACCGTCTTTACCGTCTTTTATCTCAAAACCGAGTGCTGTAAGTTCATTGCGAATCTTATCACTGGTAGCCCAGTCTTTATTGGCTTTGGCCTTCATGCGCTCTTCCAGTAACATATCTACTACTTTACCGAAAGCAACTTCACGCTCTTCATTGGAATTGTTTTCTTCTTTCAGTCCCAGAATGTCGAAGCAGAAAAGATGGAAAGTTTCTTTCAGCTCTTTCAGATCATCGGCAGTGATGGTGTCGTTGCCTGCAATGATGTTGTTAATCATTCTGGCTCCGTCGAAAAGATGGGCAATGACTATCGGGGTATTCAAGTCATCATTCATGGCTTCATAGCACTTCTCACGCACTGCTTTTACATCTACGCTGGAAGTGGCGGACGGAGTGATCTTTTCCAGTCCGTTCACGGCATCCATCATTCGGGTTAATCCCTTTTCCGCTGCTTGCAAGGCTTCGTTACTGAAGTCTACCGTGCTGCGATAGTGAGCTTGCAGGATGAAGAAGCGGATGGTCATCGGACTGTATGCTTGTGTCAGCAACTTATGTGTGCCGTTGAAGAACTCGTCCAGATTGATGAAGTTACCGTAAGACTTACCCATCTTCTGTCCGTTGATGGTAATCATATTGTTGTGCATCCAGTAATGTACCATGTCATTGCCCTGTGATGCAACCGATTGAGCAATCTCACATTCGTGGTGAGGAAAGATAAGGTCCATACCACCACCGTGAATATCGAAATGTTCGCCGAGGTATTTCTTACCCATGGCCGTACATTCGGCATGCCATCCCGGGAAACCGTCGCTCCATGGAGAAGGCCAGCGCATGATATGCTCCGGTTGGGCACATTTCCATAAGGCGAAATCGGCGGGGTTATGCTTTTCAGCTTGTCCGTCCAGTTCGCGGGTGGTGTTCAGTACGTCATCCAAATTGCGGCCGGAGAGTTTTCCGTAATGGTAATCCTTATTGTATTTCTCTACGTCAAAGTAGACAGAGCCTTCACTGACATAAGCATAGCCATTCTTCAGGATCTCTTTCACCAGCTCTATCTGCTCGATGATGTGTCCCGAAGCGTGCGGTTCGATGCTGGGTGAAAGTACGTTCAGCGCTTCCATTGCCTTGTGGTAACGGTTGATGTAGTATTGCGCTACTTCCATCGGCTCCAATTGTTCCAGTCGTGCTTTCTTGGCTATTTTGTCTTCTCCGTCGTCAGCGTCATGTTCCAGATGGCCTACATCGGTGATGTTGCGGACATAACGTACCTTATATCCCAAATGGGTAAGGTAGCGGAAAAGCAAGTCGAAAGTAATGGCAGGACGTGCATGTCCCAAGTGCGCGTCACCGTAAACGGTAGGACCGCAGACATACATACCTACATGTGGAGCGTGCAGTGGCACGAATAGCTCCTTTTTCCTATCTAAGGTGTTGTAAATTGTCAGTTGATGTTCCATAACGTTTGAGTTTTAGTTTTTTAAAGAGCACAAAGTTACAACAAATAATTTATTAAACGGTTCTGTTGTCGGATTTAATGGCTTTTAGTACAGTAATGAAGAGGTTCTTTTCTTATTTCTTTCCAAGCCGGATACTGAGTCCGAACTTCAGGTTCAGATAGTTTCCCGGTCTCTCTTTTACTTCATATTGCTCTATGATTTCTTGGGTATATATATTGCTTCGCTGATAGTGGCCTGTGAACGTGCGTGGATATATGACTTGCTCCGTATCAAAGCCGTACTTTCTTCGGTCAGAGGTACTTCTGCATGGAGAACGTACGGAGCAAGTACGGCCCAGATACGTCTCGGATATGGATCGGATAAAAAAGTATCTGTAAAAAGGTTAACTTTAATAATAATATGTATCTTTGCCATTGATTATGGTGTCACCCGTCGCTTTCGTGGCGGGTGGTGAAAAGGGAATCAGGTGTAAATCCTGAACAGACCCGCTGCTGTAAGCTTCAAACAAAGTCTGAAGACGATACTCACGCCACTGTTTTCTGCATGAACGGGAAGGGAGTCATCAGATGAAGCAAGTCAGAAGACCTGCCATGATCTGGAATCAGGAGTTCTCTGGGATTAGAAATCCGGTCGTACTTATTTTTTATAGGGTTATCATTGATTACTCTTGGCAGAGGTTTGATACTCTCTTTAATACATGAAATCGAATGTATCATCGCATTTTATTGGCAGTGGTAATGCCATTAGTATGCTGTTGCGTGGATTTGTATGCTCAAACGGTAGACTCTACAAAGACTTATCATATAGAAGAAGTCTCTGTATCAGCGCAACGCATCCGTAAAGAAGTGATTCCGGTACAAATGCTTGCCGGAGAAGAACTTCAGAAATTGAGTGTCCATTCTGTGGCTGATGCAATCCGCTATTTTTCCGGAATCCAGATAAAGGATTATGGAGGAATCGGTGGTTTGAAAACCGTCAACATACGTGGACTTGGCACTCAACATGTGGGCGTATTCTATGACGGCGTTCAGTTGGGAAATGCTCAGAACGGACAAATCGATCTGGGACGTTTCTCGTTGGATAACATGGAGGCCGTTTCACTCTACAATGGCCAGAAGAGCGCTATCTTTCAATCGGCGAAGGACTTTGCTTCAGCCGGTTCTATCTACATGACAGCTCGTCATCCTTCTTTTGGCGAAGGACAGAACTATCGCCTGAAAGGAACTTTCAAAACCGGTTCTTTCGGTTTGGTCAATCCTTCCGTCCTGCTGGAGCATAGGCTGAGCAAGCAGGTGAGCGGTTCACTGAGTGCTGAGTATATGTACACCAGCGGGAAATATAAATTCCGTTACCGACAGAAAAACGGATATGATATAACAGAAACCCGTAAGAACGGTGATGTGGAGGCCATTCGTGCAGAGTATGGCTTATTCGGAGATATGCAAGGGGGAGAATGGAAAGCCAAAGCTTATTTATATAATTCCGAACGGGGATTGCCCGGTGCCGCTGTGCGTGAGACGGGTGACTTTGTGCATGAAGACCGCCAATGGGATACGAACTTCTTTTTGCAGGGCTCTTTCCGGAAACATTGGGGAAACTACAGTTTACAGACGAATGGTAAGTATGCTTACGATTATCTTCATTATCTGTCCGATCCGCGCTTGGATGTTACTACAATGTATGTGAACAATCATTACCGCCAGCATGAACTCTATTTTTCGGCAGCGAATATGCTGAATATTCTTCCTTTTTGGAGTGCGGACGTTTCGGTGGATTTTCAGTGGAATAAATTAAATGCCGACCTGGTGAACTTCGTCTATCCCTGCCGTTACACGGCACTTGTGGCGGCAGCTACGGCACTGCATTTTGAGCGATTCAAACTACAAGCCAGTCTGCTGGGGACATTTGTACACGAGACTACGAAGGTTCCCAACGCCGCAGCAGGTGATAAACATAAATATACGCCTACCGTCGTGGCATCTTGGCAACCTTTCAAGAACGAAGATCTGAATCTGCGTGCTTTTTACAAAAAGATATTCCGCATGCCGACGCTGAATGATCTTTACTATACCTTCATAGGAAACATTGACCTGAATCCGGAATATACCACACAATATGATATAGGTGTAACTTATTCCCGCAAATTCCGTGGAGGTTATCCTGCCCGGCTGGAGTTTCAGGCAGATGCTTACTATAACGAGGTCACCGACAAGATTGTAGCCATGCCTACTTCTAACCAGTTCCGTTGGACAATGGTAAATCTGGGCTATGTGGAGATGCGCGGGGTGGATGTGGCTCTGCAAACCGAATGGCATTTATTGAAAGACCTGAAGGCCAACCTGCGGGTGAACTATACGTATGAGAAAGCGCAGGATTTCACCGATGCAAAAAGTGACTATTACGGTGGACAGATACCTTATATTCCCTGGCACAGCGGTTCGGCTGTCCTTAATTTGAGTTATAGGGATTGGGACATGAATTACAGTTTTATCTATACCGGCGAGCGTTATGAATCGAGTGCCAACATTCCGGAGAATTATGCCAAGGAATGGTATACGAACGACCTTTCCCTTTCCCGCCGCTTGCATTGGAAAAAGATGTTGTGGAAACTGACCGCTGAAGTCAATAATGTCTTCAATCAGCAGTACGAGGTGGTACAATGGTATCCCATGCCGGGAATAAATTTCCGCTTTGTGATAAATGTAGAACTCTAAAAACCAAATACACGGCTTATGAAAAGAAGTAAATTATTACTGATGTGGCTTGCGAGCATGCTGATACTGTTGGTATCCTCGTGCCGTAGCGACGACGAAGAACTGGTACTTTCCAGTGTGACGAATGTGACACCGGGCGTACAGGTGACAGGTCCGGTCAAGGGATTTTTCCTGTTGAATGAGGGGAATATGGGAAGTAACAAGGCTTCTCTGGACTATTTCGATTACGCTTCGGGTAATTACTGTAAGAACATTTATCCGGAATTGAATCCTACCGTACAAAAAGCGCTGGGTGATGTGGGGAATGATATTCAGATAAATGGTGATAAACTGTTTGCTGTCATTAATGTATCCCACCTGGTGGAGGTGATGGATGTCAATACAGCAAGGCACTTGGCTGCCATCCCTATTCCTAACTGTCGCTATATCGTTTTCAACGGTCGCTATGCTTACGTCAGTTCTTATGCGGGTAAAGTGGTGATTGATCCCAATGCCAGACTGGGGTATGTGGCTAAAGTGGATCTGAATTCCCTGCAGGTGGTGGACACTTGTGATGTCGGCTATCAGCCGGAAGAGATGGTAGTGGTAGGGAATAAACTCTATGTAGCCAATTCCGGAGGTTATCGTGTACCCAATTACGATAATACCGTATCTGTGATAGACCTGAACACCTTTACCGAAATCAAAAAAATAACGGTAGGCATCAACCTTCATCGGATGGCAATTGATGCGCGTGGAAATATTTATGTTTCATCACGTGGTGATTATTACGACATACACTCCAAGGTATATGTCATAAACTCTCATAATGATATGGTGACTGATGTGCTGAACTTTCCGGCCAGTGAGTTTTGTCTGAGTGGGGACTCGCTCTTCTATTACAGTACGGAGTATAGTAAGTACACCGGGCAGAATACCATCAGTTATGGCATTTATGACACGCGGAAGAAACGTGTAGTGACTACGAACTTCATTACGGACGGTACGGAAAAGAGTATCGAGGTACCTTATGGATTGGCTGTGAATCCCGATACCAAAGAGATCTTCGTGACCGATGCCAAAAATTATGTTACCCCCGGAACACTCTATTGCTTCACGCCCGAGGGAAAAAAGAAGTGGAGCGTTACGACAGGGGACATCCCTGCGCACTTTGTATTTACAACGAAACGATTGCAAGTAACATTTTCTAATCAATAAATAGTATGTTTAAAAATCTGTATTTAAAACTATCGTTTGTCGGACTGTGCCTGTTTGCATTGGGTGCCTGTTCGGATGATGATGACGAAGCGGGGCTGGTTGGAGCTCCCGAGTGTTCGCTAAACTCCGATACCGGAGAGTATAAAGTAAAGATAGGACATGAGGTGACATTGCAGGTGACTGCGGAGAATGCCATCAATCCTGTGTATGCTTGGAAACGTGCAGGTAAGATTGTGTCTGAGCAGGAAACCTATCAGTTTAAAGGTGATCAGTTAGGAGAATTCTTTGTGAATTTCCGCCTGGATGCTGATAACGGAAGTGTGGAAAAGCAAGCCAAAATAACAGTCGTAGACCGTCTGCCGCCTGAAATTACGGTGAGTAGTTCGGCTGTGGGCTATTGCGATGTAGCTCTGAAGGTGGCTGCCGAAACCAAATACACGGACGAGAGTACCACTTTTGAGTGGAGCTATGGCGGACGTGTGGTAAGCCACGACTCCATCTATCAATTTAAAGAGAAGGAGATAGATGTTTATACGCTTGCTCTGAAAGTAACCAATGCCGATGGTGTGGATGTGAAGAACATTAATATCTCGGTGATACCGGAAGAAGAGCCGGTGTTGTTCTTTGATAACGGCCGCTATGTGGAACCTTCCACCATACATGATGTGCGAACTATGACTTGTCCTATTGGCAGAAGCCTTGTGTTGGCACCTGTAAGATTCTCAATCAGCGATGATGCGGTGTACGAATGGAGCGTGGACGGGAGTGTACAGAGCGAAACTTCCATTCATTTCAAGTTTACGCCTTCTGCTGAAGGCCAGATTTATGAAATAAAAGTGAAGGCTATCGACGGCGGTAAAACAGCCGAGGCTACCGTTAAAGTGGTATGTACTCCGCAAGAAGGTACCTATTTTAGGGCACCGACCGCAAAGAGTTATTGGATATCCAATCATTGCTTTGAGTTCACGCCTGCTCCGGGGCAGTTCGTTAATTTCTCTCAGGACAAGACCGCCGAAGATGCACGAATGACGATACAGAATGCACTGGATAATGGTGGTGGAACCGGTTGGATCGCTTCTCTTGGCGCATGGGGCGGTTATTTTATTTTGGGCTTTGACCACAGTGTAGAGGATGACGGTAAGGGTGAAGCAGACTTTGATATTGTTGGTAATCCGCTTGGTAAATATTGGTGTGAGTGTGGTGTCGTATGGGTAAGCCAGGATGAAAACGGAAACGGTATTGCTGATGATACTTGGTATGAACTTAAAGGTAGTGAAACAGGAAAGCCCGGAATCACTCAACGTTATGCTCTGAAGTATTATCGTCCTACGCAGGATAAGCAGGATGTACTTTCGATTGACAATGATGGTAACCTGACTTTCCTGAGACGAAATGCTTACCATCCGAATAGCGGTTATTTCCCTTGGTTCATGAAAGAGGAATACTATATCCTGACAGGAACTTGCTTGGGCGATCAGTTTAAAACGGAAGGTATTGAAACTAATTGGGGCTTTGACTGGGGATATGTGGACAATATAAATGATCCGACCGGATTCCGTATTGAGAACGCCATTCAGCAGGACGGCAGCCCGGCTAATCTGAAATACATCGACTTTGTGAAAGTTCATACGGCACAAATGGGACAAGGAGCAGCTGTAGGTGAGATTTCTACCGAATCTTCTGCTGCTATGGACTTGCGATTGAAACCTTGATTTAGTAATTTAAAACAAATAGAATCATGAATAAATATATCCTTGGGAGCATTTTGTTCGTATTGGCCTGTCTCACGGGCTGCGATGACAGCAATGATCCTTTTGAGGGAACTGATAACTTTATCACTTCCTTTACCCTGAAACAGGGAGACCAATCTCTTGTAGCCTCTTTCCGGGGGGACACCATTGTGATGAACATTCCGGAAGAAGTGATACTCAGTGATGTTAAGGCTCAAGTGGTGTGCAGCGAGAACGCTACAATCAAGCCGGACCCCGCTACAGTGTATAACTGGGAGGAGGAAATGTTCTTTACCGTGACTTCCCTTTCAGGCCAGTCACGCAAATACCTCTATACGCCTCGCAGAAGCAGTGTACCCGAAACCGGTATCATCTTGCTGAATACGCAGGAAGAATTGGATGCTTTCGGTGCAAAAGGTATTTCGTATCTGGATGGTAGTTTGATTATCGGACAGCAGTTGGGTACAGATTCCATTAAGTCTCTGGCAGCATTGTCAACCTTGAAGCAGGTGTCCGGTAGTATCACCATTAATACCCGTTACCGTGGGCATGAATTTGCCGGGCTGGAGAATCTGGAAGAGATAGGTGGTTCTTTCCAGATTATTTCGGCTGACAGTTTGTGGACCGTGGATTTGAATAAGCTGACTCATATAGGGGGTGATCTGGACATAAAGAGCGCGGCTGTGGGTGATATTTCCTGTTCTTCACTGAAGAGTGTGGGCGGTAACCTCTCGATGGAAGCTCCTTTTGTCTCTACGGAATTTTCCGCATTGCAACAGGTGAGCGGTAACCTTTCGCTGAAAGGTAAATCATCGGTAGAGAAAATGTCTTTCCAGTCTTTGAAGCATGTAGGAGGAAGTATTGAAGTGAGTATGTCAGCCATTCGTCTGGACTTCAGCGAACTGTTGTCCTGCAAAGACTTGAATGTGACCGGAAAAACTCTTCTGTTGCTCTATTGCCCGAAGTTACAGGATATTTCGGGGAAACTCAGCATTGCAGATAACCCGCTGTATGAAGTTTCTTTCCCGGCGCTGACTCATTTAGGTGAATTATCGCTTAGTTGCCCGAAAGTGAATCAGATGAATATGCCTCTGTTGAAGGCGATAGACGGTAATGCCAGTATTTCCATTGCCGGATTCAATCCCGAGCAGTTGGCTTCGCTGGAAAGTATTGGCGGAACTCTGAGTCTGACAGCTACCGGTAGCGTGAAGATGCCGGCTAAATTGAAGAAGGTGGGAAAGATCTCTTTAGGTTCAGGTATGAGTGAGATTGATTTGCGCGGTGTAGAAATGGAAGAATTACTGTTGCAGGGTTCGGACATGAGTACAACTGTCGTGAAGGGTGATGATGTGTTTGCCGGAAGCATAGTCATGTCCGGTCTCTCTCCCCAATTCCAGGGTTTTAAGGAAATCGGTTCTCTAAAGCTCAACTATCTTAGCAATAATGGTGGAACAACGAATATAGCTGGTATCAACAAAATCACTGGTGACTTTTCTTATTGGAATAATTCGAATATTCAGGAGATCATTATGCCCGACTTGCAAGAAGTGGGTGGTATATTCGACCTTTACTCTAATATTAAAGAGTTCCATTTCCCCGAACTGAAAACAATTGGTGGAGATACTCGGATATGTGTCAATACCACTGATGAACGTTCGTTCCCCAAGCTGGAAAAGGTAGGTGGAAATCTGCTTATTCAGACAGGTTATGAGCAATATGGCAATGTTTATGAACCGGTTCTTTACTATCCGCTACTGAAAACGGTGGGCGGGACGTTGTATCTTCGCCCTTATGGTTATAATGAAACCCAGAATATGCAGAACACTAAACTGACGGACTTGAACTTCCTTGTATCTCTGGAGAGTATCGGTGGCTTCAAAATAGTGAACCACAAGGCTCTGGCCTCTTATGAGGGATTGAAGAAAGCCATCAAGAGTTGTCCTGAAACGAACTGGATTGTTGAGGATAACCTGTATAATCCAACGTACAAGCAGCTGGCAGAGGATGGACTATGGACCCTGCCTGCCGAAGAAGAATAATCAAGTATAAAATAAAGAAAATATGAAACTAAAAAGTTTAGCATACATATTGATGATAGGCTTCATTTCGCTGCTGGCCGGTTGCGATGACGAAGACTCTGCTTTCTCCGGAAGCGAAAACTATATCACTTCATTCAGCCTGAAATTACAGGATGGAAAGGCCTATGCGGCCACTATTACTGAAGATGAACTGACTCTGTCTGTGCCCGAAGGTGTTTCGGTGCAGGGAGCCAAAGCTGAGGTTTTGTGTAGTGAGCTTGCCACGATTACCCCGGATCCGTCGAATATAACAGATTGGGAAGGAAATCAGACGTTGACTGTAACCTCTTATAATGGTAAGGAACGTACGTATCATTACTCTCTGAGCCGCACATTGATTGTCGGTGAGGGGGATGTGCTGCTGGAAACGGCTGAAGACGTAGAAGCTTTTGCAGCACGTGGTATCAGCCGCATAGAAGGAAATCTGATTATCGGTAAGGAAACGGGAAGCGTAAAGGAAGATTCGTTACTTTCTTTCGCTGCGCTGAGTGGTGTGAAAGAAGTATCCGGAACAGTGCTTATCAATCCTACTTACAAAGGTACTTCAGTTGCAGGACTGGAGAATCTGGAAAGGGCAGGAGCACTGAAGATTGCAGGCCGTATCGGTACGAACGGAGCGTTTGGTAACAAGGAACTGGAACACATCGAACTGTCTCAACTGAAGATGGTAGGTGGCGATCTGTATCTTTCGGCTGATACGCTTCGCACACTGAATCTGCCAAAACTGGAAAGTGTGGGCGGTACGTTGACCTTACAGGCAATCCACTTCAAACAGTTGGAATTCCCGGCTTTGGAGATTATAGGAAAGGATATCACCTTTACCGGACGACAGAACGGAACGCTTGAACTGACGGAAGAAGTTAGTTTCCCGGCTCTGAAAACGCTGGGTAATCAGTTGACTCTGAAAAGCTACAAGAAGGTGAAGAAAATAAACTTCCCTGCCTTGGTTTCCGCGGCTACTATCTCGCTTGAGTCGCTTTCGGATTTGGAGGACGTGTTCTTTAGTTCGTTGGAAGAAATATCATACAGCTTCTCATTGCAATATCCAATGAACAATCTGAATGAAGTGAGTCTCCCTAAACTGACGAAAGCCAACAGTATGCGCATTTATAATAATGGTGTCAAAAAACTGGATTTAGGCTCGCTTGCTTATGTAGGTAAAAACGGACTGACCATAGAACACTGTCAAAGCCTTGGAGAACTTAATCTTTCTTCATTGACTACTGTAGACGGTGCCGCTACTATATCTTATCTTGCCATTCCTGATATGGAGCCGTTGAAAAAGTTGAAGAGTGTAGGAGGAGATCTGAAATTGACCACATTATCGAATGTGAAACAACTGGACAATGCCTGTCCCGAATTGGAGACCGTAGGTGGCGGATTCTCTTTGGGGGGCTATAGTGAAGAGGCTACTGTTTTATCTGGATTCAATGCATTGAAGACTATCGGAGGGACATTCTCTTTGTCATCCATGCCAGGGGTTACTGATATAACAGGTCTGGGCTCATTGACTTCTGTCAGTCGGGTTTCAATGGAACAGTTGCCTAAGCTGGAGAAAATATCTTTCCTGAAGAATCTGAAAGGAGCGCATTTCTCTTATTTATCTTTGGGAAATGTGGCTGCTCTGAAAGAAATGGATGTTACAGGCTTGACCATTGACGAACTGAAATTGAGCTCTGTTCCTGAAGGTCTGCTATTGAAAGGTGATGACACTTTCACGGGAAAAGTGTCAGTGTCAGGTAGTAAAGGAATGCGTTTCGAAGGACTTGAGAATGCAGAGATCTCATTGGAATTTGCAATTGTGAAAGAGGAGGCGAACTTTACCTTCCCAGGTCTGAAGAAGGCTAAAAAACTGACGGTTACTCAAGGTTATAATGCCAACCTTGCCATAATCAGTTTTGAAGATCTGGAAGAGGTAACGGGGGCTATGAGTCTTCAGGAAGGTTCTTATGTGAACAATGTAGTGCAACCTGTTCAGTTTCCGAAGCTGGCCAAAGTAGGTAGCTTTACTTATGGGGGAGTACTTAAAACTCTGAGTTTGCCTGCTTTGCAGGAAGTAACAGGCGTGTGCAGCATCGGTACTTGTTTTACAAATGGAGTTCCTGCTATGCTGGAAAGTATTAATCTGCCTGCTTTGAAGCGTGTGGGTACTCTGAAACTAACAATAGGTGGTGCTACCGGAAGCAATCCTAATACAGTGATTACCAATCTGGATTGCTTTGAAAACCTGGAATCTGCCGAGTCGGTGTATATTGAAAAACAGATGGGACTGATTTCTTATAAGGGATTGGCAAAAGTTATTGCGGGCCTGAACGATGCTGAAGCATGGGAAGTAATTGGCAATGCTTTCAATCCTACTTTTGAAGAAGTGAAAGCCGGAAAACTGGAAAAAGAAGAATAAGATAGAGATTCTCTTCATCATAAGCGGGAGATGTACTGGAAGGTTGAAAGACTGGAAAGAACATTCTCCCGCTTCTTTATTGTATAATAAGTGCGACAGCGGCTGAACTTATTTCATATTACTGATGGGTGTAAGTTCACCACAGATTCATATATATGTTTATTCTTTGCCAGAGAAATAATTCTTATTTTTGTACTCATGAAGTCTGCTAAGCGTGTATTATTAGGTATGAGTGGAGGTACGGATAGTTCTGTTGCCGCCATGCTGTTGCAAGAGGCCGGTTATGAAGTAACCGGTGTGACGTTTCGTTTCTATGATTCGGAAGGCTTTGAAGAATCTTTGGATGATGCCCGTAATCTCGCTTCCCGTCTGAATATCCCGCACATCATCTATGATGCCCGCGAATTATTCCGTGAACGCATTATCCGCTATTTCGTAGATGAATATCTTTCCGCCCATACCCCTGTTCCCTGTACTCTCTGCAACAATGAACTGAAATGGCCGTTGCTGGCAAAGATTGCCGATGAAATGGGCATTTATTGGATTTCTACCGGACACTACGTACGTAAAGTTTTCCGGGATGGCTATTACTTTATAGCCCCGGCTGCCGACCGTGATAAGGATCAGACTTTCTTCCTCTGGGGACTGCAACAGAACATTTTAGAACGTATGCTCCTTCCAATGGGTGACTGGACTAAAAATGAAGTGCGTGCCTATGCTGCTAAGCGGGGCTTTGAACGGACAGCAACCAAAAAGGATAGTCTTGGTGTATGTTTCTGCCCGATGGATTACCGCTCTTTCTTGCAGCGTGAAGTTCCGCAGGATGCTTTGCCGGGAAAAGGACAATTTCTCGATGAAAGCGGGACTTTTTTAGGTTGGCACGAAGGATATCCCTTCTATACGATTGGTCAGCGCAGAGGATTGGGTATTCATCTGAACCGTCCTGTTTTCGTAAAAGAGATACATAAAGAGAGGAACGAAGTGATACTTGCGCCTCTGGCTTCTCTTTACAAAGAGGAAATGCTGTTGAAAGACTGGAATATTGTGGATACTTCCCGTTTACTGAATTCCGAGGATGTCATTGTCAGGATTCGCTATCGGAAGCAAGCTAATCACTGCACTGTCAGTATAACGGATGAGAATCTCTTGCATGTGCTATTGCGCGAACCACTGGAATCCATTGCTTCCGGACAGGCTGCGGCATTTTACGATGAGGCAGGTCTGTTGCTGGGAGGAGGTATCATCCTGTAATTTCCGTACAATCATTCTTTTATTTGTTTCTGAACAAAAAAATAGTTTACTCTGTTTGAAATACAAAGACGTCTTTGTTTTGCGGAACAATTAAAACGAATAACAGTATGAAACGTATATATTTAATGATACTATTTGCCACTTTGGCAACAATCGTCTCTGCCCAAACGGACGATAAGGGATATAAAGAAGGAGCTTGGGTACTGAAGGGTGTGACAGGTATAAATATGTCGCAAACTGCAATGACAAACTGGTCGGCCGGTGGTGAGAATTCTATTGCCGGGAATGCTTACCTGAATGGGTCACTGACACATAAGAGCGGAAACTGGCTATGGGTGACGAACCTGGTGCTGGATTATGGTCTTTCGAAAACCAAATCGCAAGGGATGAGAAAGAGTTCTGATAAAATAGGATTATCTACCCAGTTGGGCTATGCAGCCACTAAAGTTTGGTATTATACGCTTATGGCTGACTTGAATACTCAATTTGCCAAAGGATATAATTATCCGGACAAGAGTCACTATATATCTAACTTCTTTGCTCCCGCCTATTCTAATGTGGCATTGGGTATGGAATATCGTCCGAAGAGTAATTATTCTATATTCCTTTCACCTGTCTCCACAAAGATGACCTTTGTGAGCGATGATTATCTTTCTGATTTAGGTTCTTTCGGTGTTGATCCGGGGGATCACTTTAAGATCGAAGCCGGAGCTTTCCTGAAAGCCCGTGCAGAGCTGCCTGTCATGGAAAATGTGAATCTGATTACTACAGCCGATTTCTTCACTCCTTATAATAAAGACTTTGGTAATGTGGATGTCAACTGGGATGTGCTCATCAGTATGAAGATCAATAAAGTGCTATCAGCAACCCTGAATATGACACTGAAGTATGATAATGATGTGAAAACCTTTAATGATGAGGGCGTTGAAAGAGGGCCGAAGGTACAGTTCAAGGAGATACTGGGCATCGGATTGGCTTATAATTTCTGATAGTCTGGGATGACTGTTAGTTTCTCGGTGTGAAACTACTGGTTTCTCGGCGTGAAACTCGCAGTTTCAAGGCATGAAACTGTTGGTTTCAAGTAATGAAACTGTGAGTTTCAAGGCATGGAACAAAAATGGAAAAGGCCGCATCGGTTTTGTCTGATGCGGCCTTTCTTATTTATTATCGTATTGTCCTATGCTATTGCAGGAATCAGTTGTTCAGCTCCAGCATTTCCTCGATATATTCCCTTGTATTGCTGAGACGCGGAACTTTGTGTTGTCCACCCAACTTTCCTTTTTGTGCCAGCCAGTCATGGAATAGGTCTTTGCGGGCAACAATCACCTCCAGAGGTTGCAGGGCAATGTTTTTCTGTCGTTTTGCTTCATAATCGGAATTCACTTCTTTCAGTGTATCATCCAGTATTTTGGCAAAATTCTCTATACTGTCCGGTGCCTGTACAAACTCAATCAACCATTGGTGACGGCATTTAGCATTGGCATCCATAAATACAGGAGCAGCCGAATAATCGGAAATCAATGCTCCGGTAGCCTCGCAAGCCCTTGCCAAACCTTTTTCCGCGTTATCCACAATCAATTCTTCACCGAAAGCATTGATGAAATGCTTGGTACGTCCGGTGATGACGAATTTATATGGATCCTTTTGCGTGAACTTCACGGTGTCTCCAATCATATAGCGCCACAAACCCGCAGAAGTAGAGATAACCAATGCATAATTCTTGTCCACTTCCACTTCTTCCAGGCAGTAGATGCGGGGATTCTCTTTACCTACATCTTCCAATGGGATGAACTCATAGAATATACCGTAGTCGATCATCAACAGCATGGACGGATCATTCGGATCGTTTTGCGTACCGAAATACCCTTCGGAGGCATTGTACGTTTCTACATAATGCATTTTGGGTGATCGGATCACTTCTTTATATTGTTCACGATAAGGGGTGAAAGCAACACCACCATGGAAGAAGACTTCCAGATTGGGCCATATTTCTTCCAGCGATTGTTTACCGGTCTTTTCAAGGATACGCTTAATGAGTACTAACATCCATGAAGGAACGCCCGAAAGGCTCGTTACATCTTTTGATATGGCACTGTTGGCGATTGCTTCTATCTTCTTTTCAAAGTCGCTCATAAGAGCAATTTTCTTGCTCGGAACACGGACGCAGTTCACTAACGGATGTATATTTTGTATCAGGATAGCAGAAAGATCGCCTACAAGCCCGTGCCTGGAGTTGAGGTTGGGGCTGTGGCTTCCACCTAAAATCAAACCTTGTCCGGAGAAAAAGCGGCTGTCAGGATTCTGACCCAGATAGAGGGCAACCGCATCTTTACCGCCTTGATAATGTGTGTCATTCAATGCTTCTTTGCTGACGGGCAGGAACTTACTTTTATCGTTCGTTGTGCCCGAGGACTTGGCAAACCAGCGTATCTCCGAAGGCCAAAGCAGGTTTTGTTCTCCTGCACGCAGTCGTTCCACATACGGCTTTACCTCTTCGTAAGTCTGTATGGGTAGTCTGTTTCTAAAGTCTTCATAAGTATGAATGCTTTTATAATCATATTTCTTTCCCCATTCTGTATTTTCTGCCATGCGCACTAAGCGGTCAAGAACTCGGTGTTGAAGTTCTCCTGCGCGGTTAGCATAGAAGTCGATTTTTTTCAGGCGAGGGGCAAAATACACCTTATCCAGCAATGTTGTGATATTCATCTCTCTTAGTTAAAACTATTTTGTTGCGCAAAAATAATCTTATTTATCGGCTTCTCTATCTTTTTTCTCTTTTTTTTCTATCTTTACGGACCTAAAGAACAATAATTCAAACAAAAGTGTCATGAGAATCGGTATTTTGACTTCGGGGGGCGATTGTCCCGGCATCAATGCCACCATTCGTGGAGTGTGCAAAACTGCAATCAATCATTACGGGATGGAAGTTGTGGGCATTCATAGTGGCTTTCAGGGGTTGCTTACCAAGGATGTGGAGTCGTTTACTGATAAATCTTTGTCCGGTTTGTTGAATCAGGGCGGCACAATGCTCGGCACTTCCCGCGAGAAACCTTTCAAGAAGAACGGTGTGATATCCGATGTCAATAAACCGGCATTGATAGAACAGAATATCAAGGAATTAGGATTGGATTGTGTGGTTTGTATCGGTGGTAACGGTACGCAGAAGACTGCTGCCAAACTGGCTGCCATGGGATTGAACATCGTGTCTGTGCCTAAGACTATTGACAATGATATCTGGGGAACGGATTTCTCCTTCGGATTTGATTCGGCTGTAAGTATTGCTACGGATGCCATTGACCGCCTGCACTCTACTGCCAGCTCGCACAAACGGGTGATGGTGATCGAGGTAATGGGGCATAAGGCCGGCTGGATTGCACTGTATTCAGGTATGGCAGGTGGCGGTGATGTTATCTTGATACCCGAGATTCCTTATAATATCCATAACATCGGTGAGACTATTCTGAACCGACTGAAGAAAGGAAAACCTTATTCCATCGTGGTGGTTGCCGAAGGCATACAGACGGATGGCCGGAAACGTGCCGCTGAATACATTGCCCAGGAGATAGAGTATGAAACTGGCATTGAAACCCGCGAAACTGTGCTTGGCTATATCCAGCGGGGAGGTTCGCCCACGCCTTTCGACCGGAACCTGTCTACCCGCATGGGTGGGCATGCTACGGAACTGATTGCAACAGAACAGTTTGGCCGGATGATTACGTTGAAAGGGGATGAGATTTCTTCTGCACCACTGGAGGAAATAGCCGGAAAGTTGAAACTGGTGACAGAAGATAATGATCTGGTTGTTCAAGGGCGCCGGATGGGAATTTGTTTCGGCTGATAATGATGTGGGCGAAGGCTATTCGCCCTTACATTCGTCCGTTTCAGGATTTTCTACAGGCAGAATCGTTTCAAGATTTTCTTCAATCAGAGTCTCCTCTGTGAGTTCATCTGTTTCTTCTGTATTCTCAGGCAAATGATTCTGCGCTTTTGTGGCTTCTATTTGTTCTTTGAATGAAGCATCATTCTTTATTTTCTTCAGGGCAGCTTGTGCGGCATTCTGCTGAGACTCCTTTTTAGAGTATCCGGTTCCTTTCCCGGCCGAAATACCTTCTATGCGGATTTCGGTATGAAACATGGGGTTATAATCTTCATCAAGGAACTGCTCGATCAGCTCAAATGAAACCTCAACTTTGCTTTTTTGGCTCCATTCAATCAGCTTTGATTTGAAGTTGACCTCTTTGCGCGACATCTTGTCGAGGTCAATGTAATTCTTGAATATCTTTTCTTCCATGAACCGCTTGCAGCGCTCGTAGCCCTGATCCAAATAGATGGCACCGATAAATGCTTCGAAAGCATTTCCGTACATATAACTATTGTGCGAGGAAGAACGGGTGGAATATTTTACCAGCTTGTCCAGGCCTATTTCTACTGCCAACTTATTCAGAGTTTCCCGTTGCACGATTTTGGAACGTGTATTTGTGAGAAAACCTTCGCGACGGCCTTCGAAATGCTTATAGACAATATCTCCCACGATGGCGTCAAGAATGGCGTCACCCAGGAACTCCAGTCGTTCATTATTCAAAGGGCGTCCCTTTTCAGAGCGGATGGAGGTGGATTTGTGCAACAAAGCCTGCTGGTAGAGCTGAATGTTGCGGGGATAGAACCCCAGAATCTTATAAAAACAAAAATAAGACTCTTTGTCCTTACGGAATAAGAGCCTTATTTTGTCTATTTGATTACGTAACACGACTGATTATTCTGCGTATTTCTTGAAAATAACACATGCATTATGACCGCCAAATCCAAATGTATTGGACAGAGCTACGTTCACTTCGCGTTTTTGAGCTTTGTTGAACGTAAGGTTAAGGTCATAGTCGATGTTTTCGTCGTTATCACCCTCTTCGTGGTTGATAGTCGGAGGTACGATGCCATTCTTGATCGCAAGAATACTTGCGATGGCTTCTACCGCACCGGCGGCGCCCAGCAAGTGACCAGTCATAGATTTTGTTGAACTGATGTTCAATTCAAATGCATGTTGACCAAATACTTCTTTAATAGCTTTAGCTTCCGATATATCACCTACAGGAGTAGAAGTACCGTGTACATTGATATAATCTACTTCCTCGGGGTTCATCTCGGCATCTTCCAACGCATTTCTCATCACTAACTTGGCTCCAAGTCCTTCCGGATGAGAAGCGGTCAGATGGTGAGCGTCGGCAGACATTCCTACACCGGCAACTTCTGCATAAATCTTAGCACCACGTGCTTTGGCGTGTTCCAGCTCTTCAAGAACCAGACAACCGCCACCTTCACCCATCACGAAACCGTCACGGCTTGCGCTGAACGGACGAGATGCAGTTGTAGGAGATTCATTGCGTGTTGATAATGCATGCATAGCATTGAAACCGCCTACACCGCCAACGGTGATTGCAGCTTCCGAACCACCACTCACAATAACGTTAGCCTTGCCCAGACGAATCAGGTTGAAGGCGTCAGCAATAGCGTTCGTGGAAGTAGCGCATGCAGAACAAGTTGCATAGTTGGGACCGTGAAAACCATACATAATAGAAATCTGTCCGGCAGCAATATCCGAGATCATCTTGGGGATGAAGAACGGATTGAACTTAGGACCGTTTTCTTTGCCGGTCAAGGCATAGTTACCTACCTCTTCCTCGAATGTACGGATACCACCGATACCGGCGCCAAAGATGACACCAATTCTGTTTAAATCCTCATTTTCGATGTCAAGACCGGAATCGGTGACCGCTTCTTTTGCGACGGCGATGGCATATTGTGTATACAAGTCCATCTTACGGGCTTCTTTGCGGTCGATATATTTGGTAGCTTCGAAGTTTTTCACTTCGCAGGCAAATTGGGTCTTGAAAAGGGAAGCATCGAAATGAGTAATAGGTCCTGCTCCACTAACCCCATTCACAAGGTTTTCCCAAAAATCGGAAACATTGTTGCCAATAGGGGTAATGGCGCCGAGACCTGTTACTACAACTCTTTTTAATTCCATATTAAATTGATGGATAGGATTACTTAGCGTGTTCTTCGATGTAAGAAACGGCGTCGCCTACAGTACCAATCTTTTCAGCTTGGTCATCCGGAATAGAGATACCGAATTCCTTTTCGAATTCCATGATAAGTTCTACAGTGTCAAGAGAATCAGCTCCTAAATCGTTAGTGAAGCTAGCTTCGTTAGTAACTTCTGATTCTTCAACGCCTAATTTGTCGACGATAATCGCTTTCACTCTTGATGCAATTTCAGACATAACTTTAAGTTTTTAATTAATAATTAGTTTTATTTCTTTAAATTTGCGGGGCAAAGGAATAAATATTTATCGTCACTCGCAAATATTTAGGGAATTAAATGCAATGTTTTGCACATTTTTCACGGTTTTGTGCACTAAAAGGAAGAAATATGAGGAAAAATATCGCAGTATTAGCATCGGGAAGCGGCACAAATGCCGAAAATATCATCCGTTATTTCCGGGAAAAAAGTTCGGCTTGTGTGGCTTTGGTTTTAACTAACCGTCAGAATGCGTTTGTTTTAGAGCGTTCATGCGGGCTGGAAGTGCCTTGTTTCTATTTTCCGAAGAGTGACTGGGAGAATGGAGAGGCGATTTTATCGGTGTTGCGGGAGCATGATATTGATTTTGTAGTGCTGGCCGGTTTTCTGGCGCGTGTGCCGGATCTTATTTTGCATGCTTATCCTAATAAAATGATAAATATACATCCTTCGTTGTTGCCAAAGTTCGGCGGAAAGGGCATGTATGGCGATCGCGTGCACGAAGCTGTGATTGCTGCCGGCGAGGAGGAAAGTGGCATTACTATTCATTATACGAATGAACATTATGATGAGGGTGCCATTATTTGCCAGGTGAAATGCCCGGTGTTGCCGGAAGATACTCCTGATGATCTGGCGCATCGTATTCATGCGCTGGAATATGACACTTATCCCAAAGTGATAGAAAAGTTGCTTGAATCCGAAGGCTAAGCTACGGGGTTATTACGGAGAATGCTGTCTTTTCTCTCCGTAGCGGATAATCTCCTCTTAACTTTTCAAATAGTTCGGGATGAGCTCTCAACGCTTCGCAGTCTTTCCGCGGATCATACATTTTTAAATAGGCTTCTGTAGGGGTAGATGCTATGATGATCGGATTTTCCGGTTCGGGTGGAGCAATGTGATAGTCAGCTTGTATGCCGAAGTGTCGGCACAGGGAGTCCAGAGACATTCGTGTAGCATTTGCTTTTCCGTCTGCCGAGTATCCGGCGATATGGGGGGTACCAATGAATACCTTATATAATAAGGAGAGATTAATGTCGGGTTCGTTTTCCCATACGTCAATGACGGCATCGGAAATCAGACCGGTCTGAAGAGCTTTCAATAAAGCTGCTGTTTCTATTACTTCTCCGCGGGAAGTATTGATGATGATAGGAGAACGTTTGAGGGAACGGAAGAATGCTTCATCGGCCAGGTGGAAAGTTTTATATTTCCCTTCCTTATATAAAGGTACGTGGAAAGTGATAACATCACATTCTTCGGCAAGAAACTGTAAAGAGCAGAAGTTAGTACTTCCTTCTTTCTCTTCTCGTGGCAAGTCGTTCAGCAATACCCGCATACCTAATTCGCGAGCCACTTTAGCCACTTTGATGCCTACGTTGCCTACTCCGACAATGCCAATGGTCATTTCTGATAAGTTTTTTCCTTTCAGGAGATTTATTAATAAGAGTGTGGATTGCAAGTACTGTGCTACGGAAGCGGAGTTGCATCCCGGTGCATTAGTCCAGGTTATGCCCGCTTCGTGGCAATACTCCGTATCTATATGATCGAAGCCGATTGTGGCTGTAGCAATGAATTGTACCCGGCTTCCTTGTAGTAATTCGCGGTTGCATTGAGTGCGTGTGCGGATTATTAGTGCATCTGCATCTTTCACTAAAGCAGGGGCGAAGTCTTTTCCGGGGACATATATTACTTCGTCGGCTATTTTCCCGATAGCTTCCTTTATAAAAGGTATTTTATTGTCAACAATAACTTTCATGGAATTCTGTTTTTTGAATACAGGCAAATTTAGAAATTAATTATATGTATGGGGTCATGTTATAGTAATAAAGTATAGCTGGTTTCTATTTTCTTATGAAAGTTGCTTTGATTTGTTAACGTATTCTTCATACGAACCCTTTGATCTTATCTTATTGAAGGTGTTATGGGGTAGTAAAAATATGAAATAAATAAGGAAGAGGATATTTTGCTTTTAGAGCAAGATGGGAATAAAAAGTGGGGAACGGTTGCTTGTGTGGGAAATATTGCATAACTTTGTATTATTGTATAACTGTAAAGTTCGTTAAGATTATGGCATTTAGTAACCTTTGCAACAGCATTTTTGAGAAGTCAGTCGCGGATTATCATGTAACGGATAGCGTGGATGCGCCGATGAACAATCCTTACGAGTTGAAGACGATTGAGTATTATCTATATTTGAAGAATTGGATTGATGCCGTACAATGGCATTTTGAAGATATTATACGTGATCCGCAGATTGAACCGAATGCGGCATTAACTTTGAAACGAAGAATAGACAAGTCTAATCAGGACAGAACAGACTTGGTAGAACTGATCGATAGCTATTTCCTGGATAAATATAAAGATGTGAAACCGATGGCGGAGGCTACCATTAATACGGAAAGTCCCGCATGGGCGATAGACCGTCTTTCTATTCTTGCATTAAAGATCTATCATATGCAAAAGGAGGTGGAACGTACGGATACTACTCCCGAACATCATGCTCAATGCAAGGCTAAACTGGATATCCTTCTGGAACAAAAGAAAGATCTTTCGTCGGCCATTGACCAATTGCTGGCTGATATTGAATCCGGAAAAAAATATATGAAAGTATATAAACAGATGAAGATGTATAATGACCCGGCCTTGAATCCGGTGCTTTATGCAAAAAGATAACGAATGGCACGTATCCTCATTATCCGTTTCTCTGCGCTTGGCGATGTAGCCATGACGGTTCCGGTAGTGCATTCGCTGGCAGCCGAATATCCTCAGCATGAAATCATAGTGCTGAGTCGTACTGCATTGCAACCTCTTTTTCTGAAGTTGCCGGAGAATGTAAGCTTTTACGGTGCCGATTTGTCGGGAAAACATAAAGGATTACGAGGATTAAACAGTCTGTATGCAGAACTAAAAGGGCTACATTTTGATTATGTGGCCGATTTTCATGATATACTTCGCGCGAAATACTTACGATGGCGTTTTCGGTTGGATGGCGTGCCTGTAGCTGCAATATGCAAGGGGCGGGCAGGTAAGAAGAAACTGGTTCGCCGTCATCATAAGGTTTTTGAAAAGCAGGAAAGTTCTTTCCGGCGCTATGCTGATGTACTGGAAAAGCTGGGGCTTCCGGTTCAATTGAAGTTCACTTCCATCTACGGAGAGGGGAAAGGTGACTTCTCGCAAATAGAACCGGTGGTAGGACCGAAAGGGAATAATAAATGGATAGGTATTGCTCCTTTTGCTAAACACAAAGGTAAGATTTATCCGATAGAACAGCAGGAACGGGTTGTTGCCTATTTTGCTGCAATGCCGGATGTGAAAGTTTTCCTTTTGGGTGGAGGGAAGAGTGAAAAGGAGGTATTCGACCGCTGGACCGCTAAGTATCCTTCCGTCCTATCGTTGATTGGTAAGCTGAAAATGGATACGGAATTGAATCTGATGAGTCATTTGGATGTGATTCTTTCCATGGACTCCGCTAATATGCATTTGGCATCTCTGGTCAATGTGCCTGTTGTTTCTGTATGGGGTGCTACGCATCCTTATGCCGGATTCATGGGCTGGAAACAGTTGCCGGCCAATACGGTGCAACTAGACTTATCCTGCCGTCCATGTTCGGTTTACGGGCAGAAGCCTTGCTGGCGTGGCGATTATGCCTGCTTGAGAGAGATAAAACCTGAAGAGATTATTGCGAAGATTGAAGAGAATATAAGGTAAATGATGGATAAATATTTTAGAATGACGGGACCGTCTAAAAAGGTGAAGGCAGAGTAAAATATGAAAATAATAGTAAATCCTGCATACGAGCATTTGCGGAAATTTGTAGAAAGCATTCCTGATATCTTTGAAAGTGAGGGGAGGGTGATCTACTCTGGAAGAAACCTCATCAAAGTGATGACGGTGGATGATGGATTGGAGATCAATATAAAACGTTATGGAGTTCCGGCTTTGGTAAATCGGATTGCTTATTCTTTTTTTCGTGCCCCGAAAGGAAGGCGCGCCTTTTCATATCCCAATATACTGCTTCAGAGAGGTTTTGAAACCCCGGTTCCTATCGCTTATATCGAAGAATGTAAGTGGGGCTTGATCAAGTACTCTTATTTTATCAGTCTTCAATCTTCCTATCGAAGAAATTTTTATGAATTCGGCAATGCCGATGTTAACGATTGCCGGGATGTTGTTATAGCCTTTGCCCGTTATACGGCTCGTCTGCATGAATCTGATATTATGCACCGGGATTATTCTCCCGGAAATATTCTGTTTGATAAGATAGATGGTGAGTATCATTTTATGTTAGTGGATATTAACCGCATGAGCTTCGGTAAGATCAGTATTGATATGGGTTGTGCCAATTTTGCCCGTTTATGGGGACAGAAAGCCTTTTTTGAATTACTTGCCAGAGAATATGCACGTGCACGCAATACTGATGAACAATACTGCGTTGATAAAGTGCTTGCACACCGGAAGAAGTTCTGGATTTATTTTGCAAAGAAACATCAAGTGAAGTATAAACTGGAGCTATAGAGAGAAGTATGCGTATTGTCTTATTCTGTGAAAATAAGTATGCTGTTGATATATTATTGCCTATATATCAGGAAGCGGTAAAGTCGGAGACGAATCATATCTTGTGGTATGTGCATCTTCCGAAGATCCCGGTTTTCCCACTGGACGGAAAGGTCGTTTACACCTATTCGATGCAGGAGGTTTATGATTTTTCTCCGGAAGCTATATTTGTGCCGGGCAATATTGTTCCCTATTATTTGCCGGGTGTGAAGATACAGGTTTTTCATGGCTATGCGGCAGAAAAGAAAGATCATTGGGCCATTCGTCGCTATTTTGATACCTATTTCACCCAAGGTCCTTTTTTTACGAAAAAGTTTAAGGAATTAGCTGCCGAATATAAAGATTTTGAGGTCGTGGAGACCGGTTGGCCCAAACAAGATTGGATAAAAAATCATTGGCATGATTTTGACCGGGAACGTGAAGAACTGTTGAAACTGCATGGAAAAAGTCAAATTGTATTATATGCACCTACTTTTTCACCAAGTTTAACATCTCTTCCTGCATTAAAAGAGGCTTTGCTGCATTTAGTAAAGATGAGGGATGTCGTTCTGTTGTTGAAGTTGCATCCGTTGACTAAAAAAGAGTGGGTGGATGAATATAAACAACTGGCAGAACAAGAAGAACACATTATATGGGAAGACGGCTTTAATGTTACGAAGTATCAGTTAATGTCCGATGTCATGATAAGTGACACTTCCTCAACAGTATATGAATTCTTGCTTCTGGGACGTCCGGTAATTACTTATCGCACCATAGCGAAGGACATTTACTGGACTGACATAACGGATACGTCCCAATTGACAGACGCCTTTGAAAGTGTGCAGCATGATGAAAACGCTATTGCGAAAAGACGATGGGTGGTTGATAACTACGATCCGTATCTGGATGGAAATGTAGCCAGGCGAATGCTGGAAGCGGCTGAAGATTATATTCGCCGTCATGGTGTTCCGAGAGAACGGAAGTTGAACCTTTGGAGAAAATATACGAGTATAAAGACGTTCGGAAGGATAAAGAAGTGATGAAAAGTAATGTAGAACTATTAAAAAGCAGGAATATGAAATCTTATGTTTTTCCGGGAAATATAGAAGAGCGGATTCTTCGAATCGCAGGAGAACCTTTTCCGTATATGCGCACTGCTTTGTTTTCTGAAATTGTGAAAGATTCAGAGCGTATGTTGCTGGAACTGATACATTGTCCAGGCGGGCGTGTTATCTTCTATACTGCTTCAGGAACCGGTGCGATGGATGCTGTGGTTACCAATTATGTTTCCCTGAAAAAGAAAGCTTTTATTATAGCCGGCGGTTCATTCGGCTACCGTTGGAAGAGTCTCTGCGAGTACTATCAGGTTCAGAATGAAGTTTTTGAAGTTCCTTTTGCTCGTGATATTGATTATGCCCAGCTGGAAAATGCTGTGGCTGCTTCGCGTCCGGATGTGTTTTTATGTCAACATCATGAAACCTCTACCGGTCAACTGTTTGATTTAAAGAAAATTTCTGCTATTTGCAGGAAACATAATGTTTCGCTGGTTGTTGATGCTATTAGTTCTTTCTTGTCCGATGATTTGGATATGGAAGAGTTGAATATCGACATCTGTATTACCAGCAGTCAGAAGGGGCTGAATATAGCTCCGGGTTTGTCGTTTCTGTTTCTTTCGCCTAGAATCCTGCAGACTGATTTTTTGCATAAATCTTATTATTTTGATTTTGCTGAGAATCTGAAGAATCTGGAACGCGGTCAGACACCTTACAGTCCGGCCACCAGTTTGTTTATGCAATTGCATGCCCGTTTAAAGGAGAATGTAGTCCTTGGGGTTGACAAAATCATTGCTTCCGTGCGTGCTAAAGCGCTGTATTTTCGTGAGCTGTGCAGGCAGAATGGTTGGGAAATTCCAGCGGAAGTGCCATCCAATTGCATTACGGGGTTCTTTGTTCGCCAGAATGGAGATATTCTCTTTAATGAATTGTTGAAGCAAGACATATTCATTATGCCGGGTGGTACTCCTTGTTATTTCAGGGTTTCCCATTTGGGAGTTCAAAGTGAAGAGGATCTGGATGATCTGGCAATGAGAATTAAAGAAATAGAATACCGATAAATCTATATAGCATGGAAAGAAAGAAAATCAGAGTATTCACATCCGGTAGTTTTGACCTGTTTCATATCGGTCATCTGAACATATTGGAACGTTCGGCGGCATTGGGCGATGAACTTATAGTCGGCGTAAGCACAGATGAGTTGATACAGCATTACAAGGGAATGCCGCCTATTATTCCCTTTGAACAACGTTTCCGGATTATTTCGTCTTTGAAGTGTGTGACTAAAGCTGTGAAGCAAGTGAAGCTTACTGAGGTGGCACAATTACAGAGAGAGGATATTGATATAGTAACCATAGGGGATGATTGGATAAATAAGTATCTGGAGGGGCTTGAGTGGATGAAGCAACAGCCCGGTAAGGAAGTGGTGTATTTTCCTTATACTCCCGATGTAAGCACTACAGGCATTAAGAAGAAAATAATAGAGAGTACAAGTGAGATTATCAGGGCAGCGCTACAACGTGAGGCTGAATTAGATTATAATTGGCCGGAAGATCAGAAAAAATGAAGTTGAATTAAAGAATTGATACATGTTAGTCTCATTAATGATATCTACATATAATTGGAAGGAGGCCTTGTCCCTATGTCTGTACAGCGCTTTTGCTCAGACCGTGAAGCCCTGTGAGATTCTGATTGCAGATGATGGCTCACGTGACGACACCAAACAGCTGATTGATAAGATGCGGACAAAGACCGATATTCCTATTGTGCATGTATGGCACGAGGACAAAGGTTTCCGTCTTTCTGCCATCCGTAATCGCTCTATTGAAAGGGCGAAGGGGGATTATATTATCCAGATTGATGGTGATATCCTCTTGGATAAGCATTTTATTGCGGACCATCTGGAATTGGCGGAAAAAGGTTACTTTGTGTGTGGGAGTCGTGTACTTTTAGGAAGAATGGCTACTGCCCGATTACTTAGAGGAGTGGAAACTCATCCTGCACTTTTTAAACAAGACCTTAGCTTTTTATTGAACGCTTTTCGTTCACACACTTTACGTTTGTATTTGGCAAATCGTTATGCAAAGAATAGCATGTTGCGAATCCGGGGCTGTAATATGGCTTTCTGGAAAGAAGACTTATTGCGCGTCAATGGTTATAATGAGTCTTTGGAGATGTGGGGGCAGGAAGATGTGGAAATTTCCTATCGCCTTATCCATGCAGGTATTCAAAAGAAACAATTGAAGATGGGTGGAGTGCAATTCCATCTTTATCATAAATTTGCTTCACGAGAGAATTTGGAATATCACGAACAGGTGTTGAGGCAGGTTATTGCAGAGAGGATAGTTTGGTGTGAAAATGGAATCGTGAAAGAAGGAAGAAAGGTATAAAGAAAATAATGGATGAAACGAAAGCATTACCTTTAATAAGCATTATAGTACCAGTCTATAATGTAAAAGATTATGTGGAGAAATGTCTTGATTCTATCTGTGGACAGAGTTATACCAATCTGGAGATAATTGTGATGGATGATGGTTCTACAGATGGATCTGGAGAGTTGTGTGATGCTTATGCCCTAAAAGATCAAAGAGTTAAAGTGATTCATCGTGATAATAGAGGCGTAAGTACTGTACGGAATGAGGGACTTGATATAGCTCAAGGAGAGTATATTGGTTTTGTGGACGGTGATGATTGGGTAGATGGAGATATGTACGAATTCTTGTATGAATTGTTGATTGTTAATGAAGCTGATATATCAGTATGTTCACATTATATAGAAAGACCGAACAGGAGAAAAATCAAATATGTTTCAGATGAAGTATTGAATTTGACACCTCGCGACGCTATTCGTCTTTTGGTTAAAGATGATATTGTTAGGAATTATCTTTGGGATAAACTTTTTAAGAGGGAGCTTTTTGATGGCTTGCGATTTCCGCAGAATACCTGCTTTGAGGATATGGCTGTTATGTACCGAGTATTTTATAGAGCACGGAAAGTAGTAATGAAAGGTCAACCCAAATACCATTATATGATGCGCACTGATAGCTTAATAGGAAGTAAATATGATCCTAAAAAGGAATATCAGATGTTTCTAGCTGTATATGAGCAAAATCGTTTCATATTAGAAAAGGGGATATGGGATGAGACTCCTGTATTTGTCATTCGCTGTGGTATCCATCTTATAGATCACATTATGCTTGTACATCCATCTTCTGTTACAGAGGAAATAATAAAAAATGTACTTGTTATAATACGTCAATATGACGAGATTAAGTGGAGACAGATTGGAATAGCCTGTGCTGTAAAGCGTTGGGCTATTTATAAAAATCTTCCGGTATATCGTTTAGTCTATCGTTTTGTAAGATCCATATTAAAATCGAGAAATCATCGTTTCTAAGATAGTATTCTGTTTAAAGATAAAATGTGATGAGTATAGCAAATAAAGCAAGAGTTATAGCGTTTTATTTACCTCAATTTCATCCGATCCCAGAAAATGATAAGTGGTGGATGAAAGGATTTACTGAATGGACGAATGTAGGAAAAGCTCGTCCTTTGTTTGCCGGACATTATCAGCCAAAAGTCCCTGCAGATTTGGGATATTATGATTTAAGAGTGCCTGAAACTCGTAAAGCTCAGGCTGATATGGCGAGAGAGTATGGAATAGAAGGCTTTTGTTATTGGCATTATTGGTTTGGTAATGGGAAAAGATTATTGGAACGTCCTTTTAATGAAGTGTTAGCTTCGGGTGAGCCGGATTTCCCCTTTTGTTTGGCTTGGGCTAATGAATCATGGAGAGGTTTTTTTCATGGAGTTAAGACTAAGGAAACTTTAATAACCCAATTGTATCCAGGTAAAGATGACTATATTGAACATTTTAATGAAGTGCTTCCGGCTTTGAAAGACCATCGATATATTACGGTAGAGGGAAAGCCTATATTTGTAATTTATCAACCTTTTGATCATCCAGAAATGAAAGAGTTTATTGAACTCTGGCAGAATCTAGCAAAACAAAATGGATTAAAAGGTATTCACTTTATAGGGCATACCTATAATTTGGCAAAGGACAGGATTGAACTGATGAGGATGGGGTTTGATGCCATTAATGTGGTACGGTTATTTGATTTTGAGAAAAAAGCAAGGTTTACTTATGAATGTGCTAAATGGCGACATAAAATTTTTCGTACTCCTAAGATTGTGGAATATAAAAAAGCCAGTTCTTTTTTTGTTGGAGAAGAAGAATATGATAAAGAAATTATACCTACTATAATTCCTAACTGGGATCATTCCCCTCGTTCTCTTGGTAAAGCTTTGGTTTTAAACCATGCAGAACCGAGGTATTTTGAAAAGCATGTGAAGAATGTAATGATCCATATAGAAAATAAGCCATTTGAATGCCGCCTTGCTTTTGTTAAATCTTGGAATGAATGGGCAGAAGGAAATTATTTAGAACCGGATTTACGATATGGAAAGCGTTATTTGGAAGTGATGAAAGAATGTATTTTAAAAGAATGAGTAAATGCATGATATAAAGAATCCATTAGTTAGTGTAATTGTTCCCAATTATAACTATGCAAAATACTTGCCTTTACGTATAGAGACTATTATAAAGCAGAGTTTTAACGATTTTGAGCTAATTCTGTTAGATGATGCTTCTTCTGATGATAGTGTAAAAATATTAAGACTGTATCAGGAAGTAGATAAGAGGGTTAGTTGTGTTATGGTAAATGACTATAATTCTGGTAGCCCTTTTAAACAATGGCAAAAGGGTATAGAACTTGCTCGCGGAAAATATATATGGATTGCAGAGAGTGATGATTATGCAGATTTTTCTTTTTTGGCCAAAACAGTTTCGCTGATGGAGCAACATCCCACAGCTGCATATTGTTTTACTGGATCTTATATAGTAGATGAAGTTGGTAATATGCTTGATAAGGATATGGATCGTTGGACAAAAAAACAACAGAATAATCTAATGAAGTATAAACTATTTTCAGGGACAAACTATGCGGCAAAAAATTTATATTGGACTAATTATGTCTATAATGCAAGTGGTGTTCTTTTTAGGAAGAGCTCTTCTTTGAAAATATTCAATACTAGATGGGCTACAATGCGTTACTGTGGTGATTGGTGGTTTTGGACTTTTATGGCGTTACAAGGGGATGTTATAGAAGTTTATGAGCGTTTGAATAACTTTAGACAGCATTCGCAAAGTGTGACTATAGATTCAAAACAGGATGACGAAGCATATGGTGCATGTATAAAGGAATGCATAGATTTAACATGGACCCTTGAGAATTATTTGCCACTTAGTATATATAAACGTTTGCTTTGTTATGGTAATTATTATAAGGATATTAAACGTAAAAATATTAGGAATGAGATTAAACAGAATTTGTTAAATGAATTGGAGGAGCGGTGTTATATGATAAAAACTGCTTATTATTTAGAACGTGTAAATAAGGCTTTATCTGGTGTATTTCCATTTTTATGTAGAATTAAAACAGAGAGATGCTGTTGAATAGAAGAAATTATGTTGTCAATTATTATTTGTTCTGTACTGCCGGAACGTTTGCGAAAAATAAGTCAAAATATAGATGAGACTATAGGGGTAGAATATGAAATAGTTACTATCGATAATAGGGAGAAATGTTGGTCTATAGCTCGAGCTTATAATGAAGGCGCACGTCAAGCTAAGTATCCAAATCTTTTTTTTGTACATGAGGATGTAATGTTTCATTCACGGAATTGGGGCGTAATAATAGAAAATAAATTGCGAGAACCGGATTGTGGAGTCATTGGCTTTGCTGGCAGTAAAGTTAAACTCAAATGCTATTCTGGCTGGTTTCATAATAATGAATGGGAATGTACTTTCTTATATCAAAAAAAAGGAAACAAAACAAAACTTGAAGCATGTAATGTTTTTCTAGAATGCCCTTTCGAGGAAGTAGTTACTCTGGATGGGCTGGGTTTGTTTGTGAGAAAAGAGGTATGGAATTTGTATCCTTTTGATGAGAAATTACTGATAGGATTTCATTGTTATGATTTAGATTTTTCATTGCAGATCGCAGCTAGTAAACAATATAAAAATTATGTGTGTTGTTCTCATGAAGTTTTGGTAGAACATTTCTCGACAGGTACTTATGATCAAAATTGGTATAGAGATACTATTCGTTTACATAATCTCAAATGGAATAAGATTCTTCCAATGAAAGTTCATGGTCTTAATCTAAGTAAAAAGAAAGAGAAAAAAAATGAAGAAAAGTATCTTAACATTTTTTTACGATGCTTATTAGATACTAATTATCCAGAGAAAAGAACTGTATTAAAGGAATTCTTATTTTATCCTTTTTCTTGGAAACATTTGGGACATTGTATTTCAAATTTATATAAGTATATAAAATAGTAGTTTTAAATGACTCATTTTTTGTTTTGTTCAGACCAATGTGTAGAAGTTTGCAGATGATTAATATAATATCTTTCTTCTTCGGACGGATTAGCACTATCTATATACCAAGGTAGATGTTTTACTGAATATGGAAATCCAGTGCGTAGATATAAATGAAAGAAATCTATTATCTCTCCTTTGAAGTAAGGCTTATATACTGCAAAGGTAGTATCTATAGGTGCCTTGAAAATATTAGGTTCTATTTCTTTCTTCCAAAATTGGCTTTCCCATTTTTGAACCTGTTCTTTGTTGATATAGCAGTCAGGTAAATCATCTATGCAAATAGAGAACCCTACTTTTAGTGCTTTGGGATATTTTTTGAGTAAAAGAATGAATTTTTCCATAAAATCGTCTGGGCAATCTGGGTGAATTTCTAAGTCTGAATCTGTGTATGCGAAATATGAGTCAGTAAACTGCTTGTAAATGCCAGTTTCCCATATGGCCAAATGACCTATATTTTTGTTTAACATGTATATAGGGTAAGAGCAATCTTTGTAATACTCTAGTAATGGGGGATAGGTGGAGTTGTTGTCAATAATATATATATTATTATATCCCCGAATTTCTAGTCCATGAATCAATGTTATTAGTGTATTTACGCGATTAAAGTTGTTAATTACGATTGGAACACTTTTATAGGGCACTTCTTCTGTTTTGCTAAAGCGTCTTTTTAATTCAGGAATTACCCATTTCTTAAATCTTTTATATTTTCGTACAAGCTTTCTTCTCATTTAATTTATTTTCTTAATAAGTTTATCCATTGTTCGCCAATTCTATTCAATGTGTATCTATTAGATTTGAGCCTAGCCTTTTCACTAAGTGAATGTAGATATTTATTGTTAATCAATTCTTGTAGCTTGAGAAACATTTCGTTTGAATTTCTGTTTTTTATGATAATACCACCGGAATTTGATACTATTGAACGAACTCCTGCACTTATATCAAAAGTTAACGGTATGACTCCAAATCTTAAAGCTTCAATTAAACACATTGGAAACCCTTCGAAACTTGAAGTTAAGAGGATAATCTTTGCAGATTTATAGTATTCTTCAGGATGGTTGACTTGCCCAGTAAAACTAACTCTTTGTATTTGTTTATCTCTGACAGTTTGCTCTAATTTTTGGCGAATACAACCATCACCAATGATAACTAGATCCCAGTTTGTTATTTTCCCTATTCTCTCCCATATATCAAGAATGATGTGTATTTGTTTTTCTTCGGACAAACGACCGACAAAAATTACTTGATTTTTCTTTTGTGTCCATTCAATATTTTTTTGCTCGGAAAAGAGTGGTGATAATGGATTTTCTATTGCAATAACTTTCTCTTGGTACTTTTTCAGATGGTATTCATTTATGAATGGCTTAATGTATTCATTACATAGTACAATGATTTGATCACCTTTGATGCATGCTTTGCGATATGAGTCATAGAATGACCTGATATATCGTTTATATTTGTAATTCAATCCAATGTGGAATAGAAATCTTCTTTTTATTTGCTTCAGTTTATTTGCTTTAAGAATATGTGGTAATTGCCAATATTGTGAATTTTCATATTTGGGCATACCATGTAGAACGGAGATTATTTTTACATCCTTCTTTCTATCGGGGTTGAATATTATATTGGTTATATGAGGGTAGATACCTTGATTGATGATATGGGTAATGTTTCTTTCTTCAATAATTTGGTTGAATGTTTGGATGTTTTCTTCTTCATTGTCTGTTTTAAATTGAAATATTTCCGTGATAGCTGGTGAAGTAGGGGCATTGTTTACTGCGTTAAAAGATAGTGTATAAATGGTAAAGTCTTTACCTATATAATCAATGATGTTGTTTGATACGGTTTCTAAGCCTCCAACACCAGGGAAAATATTGAATATAAAAAGTATATTGTTACTCATCTTTTTTCTTATTATATGCAATATTCGATAAAATTCTTATTATATGCAAATGTTTTGTTTGAAACATTGAAAATGCTTTTAGAATTTCTCATTTGAAGAATTTAGAAAATAGTAGAATAAGTTTCTTTACTCGTTTCTGCGAATGTCTTTTTTTTTGCATAAGTGTAGGAATAATACTTCCAATTTCAGAACTTCTGATTTTGTCTAGTTCCATAAGAGCATCGTAAATTAAAGTGGGGATATTGTCTTTTATCCATTTACTTCGTTCTGATAATCCTAATGCTCTGTTGTTGGAGCTGATTCCTGTGGTATCAAAATCCGAAATTAGCAAGTTGATGTGCTTATAGCTGCATCCTTTTAATACAATGTTCTCCACCATATGTATCCAGTCAGATATAATTTTGTAATCAATGTTGTATTTTTGTTTGTTAAATAGTGAATGATGAATAAAGGATGCAGGATGAGGCAGGTAGCTTTTGAATAAGAATAGTCCATCTATTTCATTTGGAGGCACGACTTCTTCATATTGAGTCTCTGAATGGATAATTCTCATATTACCACATATATATTTTGTGCCGTCAAATGAAATGGAAGATAGTACAGTCGGATTAGAAAGTATATCACCTGAGTTTAAAAGATATATATATTCTCCTTGTGCATGCTCTATTCCTTTATTCATGCCGTCATAAATCCCTTTATCTGGTTCTGATACCCAATATGTTAAATGGGCGGTGTTTTGGGAATATTCAAGTATGATTTCTTTACTTCCGTCAGTAGAGTTTGCATCTATAATTATATGCTCATAATCTGTATATGTTTGAGACTTAATACTTTGTATTGTTCTTTCTAAGCCATTTCTGTTGTTGAAATTGACTGTAATAATACTGAGGGTTGGTTTTTTCATTTTACACTGATTATAGTTTATTTTAGAAAATCATTTAGAACTTTTTGATAGACCATTTCTGTTTTTTTGGCAGCTTCTTCCCAAGAATATAGTTTAAGGCGTTCTTTACCTGCAATAATCAGTCTTGACCGTTCTTCTTTATTGTTTATGACGGCCGTGATGGTGTCTGTTATTGCTTCTACTGAATACGGATCAAAATAGGCACCTGCATTACCTGCAATCTCTGGAAAACAGCTGGTATTACTTAATGCTACAGGGCAATTACAAGCGTATGCCTCTAAAATAGGAATACCAAATCCTTCATATAGTGAGGGATATACAAATAATAATGCTCGGCTATATAGCTCACTTAAATCTTCATCATTGACAGAAAATTGTAATGTTTGATTTTCTACGTGTAGCTTGTGGATTTGTTGTAGCTCCTCTGGGGAGAAAGGTTTTCCTGTGCAAATTAAATATAAGTCTTTTATGTTTTTATAAATGTTTGCAAATGCTTCCAATAATCGTTGAAAATTTTTATAACTGGTTCTATCACCAACAAAAAGAAGATATTTATTGGGTAATAAAAGCTTTTGTCTTCCCAATGGAGGCTGTATGCTGGTTCCATGATGAATAACATCAATTTTGGTAGGAGCTATGTTGAGTATTTCTACAATATCTTTTTTGGTGTTTTCACTAATTGCAATGATCCTATTTGCCTTAGTAATAATTTCTTTTTTTAGTTGTATGGTTCCTTCTGCGCCACTGAAATATTCAGGGAGTCGTTCATATGTCATATCATGTACAGTAATGACAAAAGGATTATCACCTATGTACTTAAGGAAAGTAAGATCATAATAAGTTGGGTGAAAGAGATATGGGGATGAACTCAATAGTAACTTCTTTGTTAATTTTTGATTCTTACGATAGAACTTATATCTAAAATGTTTAAATAGAAATCCTGGAATATGTAGGTGGTGCTTACATATCTTACTTTGTGCTAAGTAGTAATTTTCTGTATAATATAATGAAATATCATACTTGACATTTAGTCTAGAGATTATTTCGCAGAAGTATCGTGAAATACCTCCGAACTTTTGTAAATCAAATATGAGAGAATCGTACAAAATATATGGTTGATTCATATTTTGGGATTACTTTTTTCTATAAATGTTAGTAATAGAGAGCGAAATTCATTCTCAAATCGTTTTAAATTCCAAGTATTTTTTGAATATGATATGTTTTCCTCTATAATTTTATGGAACTCTTCCCGGGGAAGTGTAACTCCCCATTCAATGGCTTTGCTTATAGCTTCAACGGATAACTCGGGTAGCAGATATCCGTAATGTTCTATTTGGTCTATTGCTCCCCATTGAGAGGTGATAGGGATGACACCCATTTGCATCAAAGTTATGACGGAGCCAGGGCAACCTTCACTACCAGATGGAAAGATATTGAAAGCACAAAGATAGGCTAAGTTCATGAATTCTTTGGAGCTGGTATCGAGAAAATTGTAAAATGTTATATTGAGGCATTTTTCTATTTGCTTTTGATAGAACCTTATGAATTCCTCATCAAGTGGTCCGACTATATGCAAATTGTATTGAGGGTTCTCTATGAAATACTCTAAAACTAAATCTAAACCTTTCAAAATACTTCCACTGGAGCCAAACCACATGAAATCCTTCATTGAGACACTTTGCAATTTATGTTTTAGGTCACACTCTTGAACAAAATTGCTAGACTGATTAATTATATTAATTTTACTCTGCAATTTGGAAGGATATGTTTGGATAGTAAATGAGCTGCCTATTTGAAAAATAACGTCAGCTATCTCGCAACTGTTATGCGCATCCACTAAACGCGAATATGGTAAATGTGTTCCATGTTTTGTATTAAATAGGTCTGTCCTGTTTTTTACCATTGTGAGTTGATGTTTCCAATAAGCTCCTGTCGCATAGTATATTTTAAGAGCTTGTGGATTTCTTTGGCTCATAGTTACGAAGTTTGGTTCTAAACCAAATATGATATCATACTTTCGAGTATCGCATTCTTCAGGGGCATTAAAAAGCGCAATTTTAACGTTATATCCTAAAGAGTAAAAAATATCTCCAATAACCAAAGCTTCTCTCTTGTTTTGGTGGGATAGCATGTATTTCGTATTCTTTTTATTGTAGTATACATCGGGAATATATGAAATATATACCCATTTTCTGTTAAATAAGGAGTAGAGAATGTGGCGTTTCTTATTTCTTCTGAATATTCTGAGTCTCATGGATAAATTTGTTTTTAGAATATTTTTATTTAGATAAAGCTGAAGCCTATGTCTTATAAAGATATTTACATACTATAAATAAAACAGATCTTATTATATCTGAAGAACAAAGGTATAAAAAATATCAAATGATAATAGTGTATTTGTGACCTAAATCTATGTTGATAAAAAGAGTTTTTAAAAAAGATAAGAGATATTCATTTTTTGAGAAGCGTAAATATTATATTTGCAATATATTAATGTAGAAATATGAATATTGTTTGTGCCGCTGATAGTGGTTATGTTCAACATTGCAGTGTGATGTTGATTTCCTTTTTTGAGAATAATCCGGGAGAAGAGCATGCAGTTTATTTACTCACTGAAGGATTGGATTTGGATGATTTAGATTTTATTCAAAAGATTGTTCATTCATATAATGGACATTTCTTTTATTGTCAGGTTGATTTTAAATTTTTGGAAAAGTGCCCTATAAAGTCAACTGATCATTTATCTATTGCTACTTATAATAGGTTATTTATGGCGGATCTTCTTCCTGCTGACGTGAATAAAGTTTTATATTTGGATTGTGATATCATTGTTAATCAGTCTATAAAAGAACTTTGGGAAACGCCTTTGAGAGACAATTTTGTTGTAGCGGCCTTTGAAGAAAGAGGATGTTGCGCAGAAGATGTGTATGAAAGACTTGATTACGACTCTAAATATGGATATTTTAATGCAGGTGTATTATTGGTGAACTTGGATTATTGGCGTACACATAATATGACTCAAGCTTTTATAGAGTACATTGAACATAATTTTGAAAAACTTAGAGCGCATGATCAAGATGTATTAAATGCTTTTTTTTATGATAAGTCTGTGCATATTTCTTTAGCATGGAATGTCGAATTTATCTTTTATTATTATGGAATAATCAAGAAGTTTGGTTTTGACCGCGATTTGAGATTTATTTTAAGGCATCCGAAAATTCTGCATTTTACTTGGAAGCCAAAACCTTGGGAAACTTCTTGCCAACATCCTTTTCGAATAAATTATTATCGCTATTTGAAAAAGATAAAAAAGAATCCGCTTTCTTTTAGAGATACGCTACGCGCTCTTTGGGATAAGTATTATTTTTGCTTTTTAATTAAATGGAAAATAAAGGGGCATAAGTATTATAAACTTGTGTAAGTTTAAAATCTGTTTTTAGAAAGTTTTTAGTTGAGATTCTGAAAATCTATGATGTGAAAAATAATGTTGTTTCTATGCATTATTTAGCTTGTTGTCTATGTTGTTATTTAAAAATGTGTTGTATCTGTGCTTAGCTCTAAGGTCATATAAGGTAGGTGGCTTCAAATACTATGTGCGATTGCCATGTTTATAAACATGCTTTTAAAATTGGATAAAATGATGACATTTCTTACATTTGGTAAATGTTAATCTTTTAATGTGTACTATTATGAAGAAATCTTATTATTTATTAGGCTTTTTGCCTCTTTTCTATTCTTGTTCAGAAATAGAGGATTTACCAAATGTTGAATCTTCGGTATCAAATGTAACAACAAGGGCAGCTGGAGATGGAGTGTATGATGTATTAGGTTATGGTTATGATATAACCGATGACTACATGGGTGAAAATTCAACAAGGTTGAAAATCTTAGATGTGGAAGCATTTGTGAAAGCAAATCCGAACAGATTTGATAAGCAATTTTCAGGGGTAATTGATCAGAGATGTTTTGCAGGAGCAGATGCGCAATCTTTTTTATCTCAGATAATAACCGATACGAATTTTAGTGGTTCTGTAGGATCTTTACCTGAGAAAAAGGATAAAGAGGGCTTTTTCTCAGGGACTATAACGACGGGATTCAAAACAAGCTCAAAATATTTCTATTCTTCAAAATACTCATTTGCAAGAGCGGAGGTTTTTAAAAAGCAAAGGAGATATTTGCTGAATACAGATATTGAAACCTTATCTAAATACTTGTTGTCTTCTTTTGTTGAAGATTTAAATAAATATTCTGCGGATAAAATTGTGGAAATGTATGGAACGCATGTTTTAACTAATATAACAGTTGGAGGGAAATATACTGCATATTATAAATCTGCTATAATAGAAGAGAATAGTAGTACGGAAAAGACAGAGATTGTCAGTGCAGGGGCAAAATATAATTTGAGCAATATTGGGCTTGATGCTCACGGTTCATGGAGCAAAACGGAAGTAGAGGAGCGCAATAAGAAAAATTCTAATTGGGAATGCTATATTAAGGCTCTTGGTGGTTCTACCTCGGGTACTACTATTACGCTCGCGCCTGAGCAAGGACCAAGTTTTAGTATTAATTTGGGAGCATGGACAGAGTCAGTTGATGACCAGCATTCTAGATTATTTGATGTCAACTGGAATGCTACGTATCCTATTTATGATCTAATTTCTGATCCTATAAAGAAACAAGAAATGAAGGAGGCTGTGTTTAGGTATATTGATAGTAAAAAGATTGATGTGCTGGATTTGCATCCTTTGTATCAATTTGCTAAAGGGAGTAGTTTTCACTATAATACGGATCTTTATTCATTAGGTTGGGAAAGACAAGGGGTTATGTGTTATGTGCTACTTCAAAAAGGTAATGAAGATGCTATCCCTTTATATCAATTT
>NZ_EQ973490.1:594459-596630 GCF_000158035.1 Bacteroides cellulosilyticus DSM 14838 | reverse complement strand
CTAATTTAGAAAAAAAAGGTGAGTTTCATTACCATACCAATGTCTACTCATTAGGTTGGTTGAATGAAGGGGTAAGATGTTATATTTATCCAAGTAAAATTTATGATGAACTTATTCCACTGTATCAATTTGAAAAAAATGGAAAATTTCATTATAATACAAATTCTTATTCATTGGGTTGGCTAAATGAAGGTATAGTTGGTTATGTTTTTTAGAGTATACATTATATTGGTGTAGTTATTTCTTTTATGAGGTAATTTATGTTAGTTCAACAGTTGATTGGCTGAGTTGTTGTTTACAATAAATGGCAACTTCGCTTCTAGCAATATAATAAAAGTTATATAATTTTTTTGTATGATACAACTTAGACTCTTTTTATGTATTATTTGTGAAGTTCTTTTGCTGGTAGCTTGTCAAAAAGATAATATGCAAGAGGAGTTTCCTGTGCCAGATGAACTGACTATTGAGCCTGCATCAATTGTGTTGGCTGTGGGAGAATCGTGTCAATTGATTGCTAAATTGAATGGGATTCCATTGGACGGAAGTAAAGTGCGTTGGGAATCAAATAGTAATTTGGTTAATGTAGATGAGGATGGTAAAGTAACGGCTGTTTTCCAGAATGAGTTTATTTCAGGATTACAAGTTGAAGCTGTAGTGCAGGGTTTTCATGCTATATGCCCGATTACGGTGTATCAAGAGTATAATTATAAATTTCGCCTGATTCTAAAAGATAAAGGAAGTGCTGACTATTCGTTAAATCAGCCAGAAAAGTTTTTATCAACTAAAGCAATTGAAAGGCGGCGAAAAAGAAATATTGCTATAGATGATTCAGATCTACCCATATCTAAAGATTATCTGAAACAAATAGAACAGGTTGGAGGAAAAATAGTTTGCCAAAGTAAATGGTTGAAAACTGTTTGTGTGCAATGTGAAGACGAAAAACAGATTGACAAATATAAAGAGTTACCATTTGTTGAAGATATCGTGAAAGTATGGCGAGGTGAAACGGAAAAACAGAAACGAATAATTTCTTCGGTTAGCTCTTCAGCAGGGGGAAATATGTCAGGTTATTCTTCAGAAGATTATGGAGAGGCGTGGAGAAATATAATTCTTCATAATGGGCAAATATTGCATGAACGTGGATTCAAAGGAGAGGGTATTGATATTGCAGTTATTGATGCAGGATTTATGGATTTGCTTAATAATCCTACTTTAAATACTATGCATATTCAAGGTGCCAAGTCTTTTGTATATGAAGATTCGAACCCTTATAATAGCGATGAGCATGGCCTTTGGGTCACGGCTTGTATGGCGACTGATAAGCCGGGATATTATATCGGAACTGCACCGGAAGCTAATTATTGGCTTCTACGTTCGGAAGATTTGTCCGGTGAATATCCGGTAGAAGAGGATTATTGGGTAGCTGCCATAGAGTATGCTGATAGTGTAGGGGCAGATGTTGTGAATACTTCATTGTATTATACTGGGAATAGATGGCCTTTTCCTTCGCACGAGTATGAAGAGATGGATGGAAAAACTGCATTGCCAACACGAGCGGCTAATGTTGCTGCAAATAAAGGGATTTTTATTGCATGTTGTGCTGGTAATGATGGGAGTTGGGTTGGGACTCCGGCAGACTCTCCTAATGTATTGGCGGTAGGTTCTGTTACTACTACTGGTGGGATAGGCGATTTTACGGCATATGGTATGACTGTTGATGGAAGGATGAAGCCTGATGTTGTAGCTCTTGGAACTTCGGCATGTACAATTGATATTGAGGGGAGGATTGATTTTAGAAGTGGAACATCCTATGCAAGCCCTATTCTATGTGGGTTGGCAGCCTGTTTATGGCAAGCTTACCCTTGGCTGACTAATCAAGAATTATTGGAGATTTTGAAAAAGTCAGCAAATAGATATGATGTTCCGGAACTGCCTTATGGTTGTGGTATTGTTGATATTCAGAAAGCCATAGATTTAATTGAGACTATGCAGGAAGAATAATGGTATAATTATAGTCTGAAATTATAATAATGGAGCAAAGAAATAAAGGAGATTTATGATATGTCTCCTGATTTGCGAGTTGTATTTAGTACATCTTCTTTATTTAATATACTGAATGTGATTGCCAACTTATCCAAGTGTTGTATTTCCTATGAGATGCAAGGACTTTC
>NZ_EQ973490.1:591910-594099 GCF_000158035.1 Bacteroides cellulosilyticus DSM 14838 | reverse complement strand
CTTCATATCGGAATAGATTTCCAGCAGTGGACAGAGGAATATATCAACATAGCCGGCTTGCGTATCTTGTTCAGAAATGGAGCGGTAAAAGCGGTTTTGGGCTGTCATGGCAAGGGTGAAGTCGTGGACAAAGAACTAAATTAAGGTCAGCTTCATCGTAGGTGCTCAGTAGATAGGCATAAAGCTGCTCACGAACTCTATCAGTTCATCAACAGTGTGATTGAAGGGGATAGTAGTGGAATAATAGGTCAGCTGTTGAAGCCGCTGGTGAGGTCGTCCACCGTAACAGGGCTGACGCCGGTGATGAAACAACGCTTGATGCTGGAATAGGTTCCTGCTTTCACCTTGTTGAAGAAGGCGCGCAAATAGCCTTCGCCATGCGTCTCGTTGGTGTAACGATGTAAACTCTCAGGATCGGCGAAGATGGCATTGGTAAAGTGGTCGTACTCATTGATGAAGAGATTTACCGTCAGACTTTTGCCGAAACGACGGGGACGGATGAAGAAGAAGAACTTATCCACATCTTCTATCATAGGAATAAAGCGGTTTTTGTCTACATAATAACAATCGTCGCGGCGAATCACGGCGAAGTTCATCATGCCGTAAGGGATGCGTTTCCTTTTGGGTGCTATATATTCTTCCATAACTGATGCCCTTTTTTAAAGTTTGCTTTGAATGCAAACAGAGGTACGCCCTTTCCGCTATTTCTCCAAGCAAAGATTCTTAAAAACACGGAACACTTTCTTTATTATCTTGTTTTCCCTGTGTAATCCACAATTTTATTTAATCAAAATAGCATAAGTCCATATTTCTTTTTGTTTTTGCAACAGCGGTTGAATCAATGGCTGTTGCGATATAAAAGACAATGTATGAAGTTCTATAACAGAGAAAAAGAGATAGCAGAATTGGTCCGTATACGGGAGCTTGCATTCGCTCAAAATTCCCGGATGGTAGTGCTGAAAGGAAATTTGCTGTTCGTAAACAGCAGAAAAAGGATATTTTTGCTGTTTACGAACAGCAAATACTTATATTTGTAGTCTGAAATTAAAATATAAGAATGTATGGAGACGCTATTTGCCAAGCAGGACCGTTTATTAATGCTTACGTCTACTGAGATTGTACGCACACTCATGCATAGGATCAATTGGAATGCTCAACTGATCGCTATAAGAGGACCACGAGGTGTTGGGAAGACTACGTTAATGTTGCAGTATATAAAACAGCATTATGAGGTGTATAACCGGGAAGCGCTTTACTGTACGCTGGATTCTGTGTATTTTTCTAATCATACTTTACTGGAATTGGTGGATACTTTTTATAAACACGGTGGTAAGCACCTGTTCTTGGATGAAGTGCATAAGTACCCGACTTGGAGCAAAGAGATAAAGGAGATTTATGATATGTATCCTGATTTGCGGGTTGTATTTAGTGCATCTTCTTTACTTAATATACTGAATGCAGATGCCGACTTGTCCAGGCGTTGTATTCCTTATGAGATGCAAGGACTTTCTTTTCGGGAATTTATGCTGTTTTATAAACAGTTGGATTTGCCGATATGTACTTTGGAAGAGGTATTGAATTCTCCTGGAGATATTTGCTCAAGAGTGAACGAGGTATGTCGCCCTCTCGCTTTTTTCAAGGAATATTTGCAGTATGGATATTATCCATTCTATTTAAAGAATCAGATGGATTATTATACAAGTATTGAGCAGGTTACTAATTTTATTATTGAGTCGGAGCTGCCTCAACTGTGTGGAGTTGATATTGGTAATGTCCGTAAGCTGAAAGCACTATTGGGGATTCTGGCCACTTCTGTTCCTTTTGAAGTGGATATTTCTAAATTATCAACTACAATTGGCATTCATCGTAATACGGTAATAGAATATTTGAATAGCTTGGAAAGAGCCAAATTACTCCGCCTGCTGTATGCGGATTTGCTTTCTGTTAAAAAGATGCAGAAGCCGGATAAGATATATCTGGATAATCCTAATCTGCTCTACGCTTTGGCTTCCCATCCGGTTAAGATAGGTACAGCGCGTGAAACGTTTGTTGTGAATCAGTTAGGCTATATGCATGAGGTGGAGTATGGTAAAAAAACAGGCGATTTTAAAGTAAACGGATGCTATACATTGGAAGTTGGTGGTGAAGGGAAAGGGTATAATCAGATTGCAGATTTGCCGGATTCATAT
>NZ_EQ973490.1:585827-591637 GCF_000158035.1 Bacteroides cellulosilyticus DSM 14838 | reverse complement strand
TTTCATGTCGGAATAGATTTCCAGTAGTGGACAGAGGAATATATCAACATAGTCGGCTTGCGTATCTTGTTCAGAAATGGGGCGGTAAAAGCGGTTTTGGGCTGTCATGGCAAGGGTGAAGCCGTGGACAAAGAACTCCCCTTTCTGTTTGTCGCGTTGAGAAGCGTAACGTTTCAGGCAGTCGGCGATGTAGCCGAAGTAAGTTTGCCAGTCACCACGATAGGCGAGTGAACTGGACAGCTCGTTCTTTTCGTAACTGCTGAAATTAAGGTCGGCTTCATCGTAGGTGCTCAGTAGATAGGCATAAAGCTGCTCACGAACCACCTGGTTGGGAATGGTGAGTTTGGTTTTACCTTCATATGTGCCGCTGATGGTAAGCATACCGAAATAATAGAGTAGACTCACGAAGTTGTCAGGAGTGGTGATATTGACGGCAGGGAAACTTTCTTTCAAATCTCCGGTAATATAGCCTTGACTCACCAAGGTCTGGATGATGGAAGCATAGTGGGCAAATTCTTTGTCCTTACGGATAAGCATGCGCAACTTTTCGTAGTCAACGCGGATGTTGCTTTCTATCATATTCTGCGGTGCTTTACCATCGTTGTCAAGGTAGTTTTTGATAAAATAGAGCACCATATTAGAATTGTACATGGTAGTTTCACCATAACGTCCTTGTGCAAAGCAATAGTTGTCGTACCACGGTTGCATTATGTCCAACAGCTCGTCCACAGTGTGGTTGAAGTGGCTGGTGGTGGAGTAATAGGTCAACATTTGCCGTACTTCCTCTTCCGTGAATCCTATCATTTCGTTGAATTTTGGGGAGAGCGAGTAATTGGTACCGATGTTGAAGCCGTTAGTGAGGTCGTCCATCGTAACAGGGCTGACACCGGTGATGAAACAGCGCTCGATACTGGAATAGGTTCCTGCTTTCACCTTGTTGAAGAAGGCGCGCAAATAGCCTTCGCCATGTGTCTCGTTGGTGTAACGATGTAAACTCTCAGGATCGGCGAGGATGGCATTGGTAAAGTGGTCGTACTCGTCGATGAAGAGGTAAATTCTTTGGCCGGTTTTGTTACATTCCGTAAACAGGTACTCAAATTGTTCTACGGCTCCTTCTTTTGCATCCAGTTTTTCCTTAATACCCTGAGGAAGATAGTCGGCATAGATATCGCAAAAGTAGTCGAACATGGTTTGGCAATGCGCATCCAGCCCTTTGCGGTAGTTGTGCAGTTCACCGACAATTCCGGAAAAATTGAGATAGAGCACCAGGTAGCTGTTGCGGTCACGCGTGGGATATTTCCCGATATAAAGATCACCGAACAAAGCATCAAACTTATCTTTGGCGGCTATGTCGTAATAATGTTGCAGCATACTTACCGTCAGACTTTTGCCGAAACGACGGGGACGGATGAAGAAGAAAAACTTATCTGCGTCTTCTATTATGGGAATAAAGCGGGTCTTGTCTACATAATAACAATCATCACGGCGAATCACGGCGAAGTTCATCATGCCGTAGGGGATGCGTTTTCTGTTCGGTGCTATATATTCTTCCATAACTGATGCCTTTTTAGAAGTTTGGTTTGAATGCAAACAAAGGTACGCCCTTTCTGCTGTTTCTCCAAACAAAGATTCTTAAAAACATGGAACGCTTTCTTTATTATCTTACTTTTTTCCAAAGTAATTAAACCGTATCATCTCATCCGAAATATCATATGCCTCCTTTGCAAAATCCTCATCTTCCGGACTATATCCTTCTCCTTCCACATTCATCTGTGAACCTACAGCAAATCCTTTCTTTTCAGGATTGAGGATACTTTCTCCGAGGCCGGTCCAATAATAGTCGTCAAGTTGAAGTAGGTTCAGCAGGGTGGGATACATATCTATTTGTCCCATCACTTCATCGTAACGCATACCTATGGGAGAGTTGACAACGATGAAAGGAGTAAACTGCTTGTCGGACACGATACCTTTACCACCGGGACTTTCGCATAGTTCTGCACGATAAGACGCTAAACCTTCGTGATCTCCTGTTATTACAATCAGCGTTTCCTTATATTGAGGGAGTGTTTTCAGATACTCCACGAATTTACCGATAGCTTTATCTGTGTAGCGGGCAGTGATCATATAGTTACCCATCTTCTCCGGAATGTCAGAGGAGAATGAAATCTCTCTGAGATATTCCGGTAATATGAATGGAGCATGACCGGAATAGGTAATAAGTTGCATATATGCGTTTTCCCCTTCTTTCCATATCTCCCCTTTTTCTATCTTTTCCTGACATTGAGCAAAGAATGAGCCGTCTCCGGTACGTTTGTGGGTACCGAAAGCTTCCGTCAGTTCGAAATCATGATAGGCGATAATCGTATCCATGCCGAAGCTTTGGGCTATGGGGCCCTGGTTCCAGGTGGATATCTTATCTATGGTTAACAGATAGTTGCGCGAATGATTTTTTTCGTGCATGGCTTTCTGCAACGAAGGGTAAACATGGTTGGGATATTGGCTGCTGTACGTACCACTGTTGATAGGTAGTAGTCCGGTGCAGAGGATAAGTTGGGCATCTATGGAACGGCCGCCTTTTACCTGTGTCAGTACATGTGGGGCATAGATGGTGGTAGAATCCTTCAGTAATTTGTTCAAGTAGGGGGTGATCTCCTGTCCTTCCACTTCTTTCTCTAATACCCAGCTTTCCAATGATTCTGCCAGAATGATGATGCAATTGGTGCGGCGATTAGTACTACTGTCCGGCAGAGCAACTTCGTGTTTGGGCTTTTTACTTAACCATTCTTCTATCTTTGCTTCCAGTTCAGGAGTTAACTTTTGTTGCTGACCTGCCAAATCATAGCAAAGGCTACCGAAAACGGTATAGAGGGAGGGGCCGCTTGAACAGAAATATGCTTTGTCGCGATATTCCTTGTATGCATTTGAAAATCCGCCTTTAATCAGGGTCACTGTGCCAAAGATGCAGATGATGACTGCAAGTACCGCAGAATAAGCAAGTACCGGTGCGGGACGCTTCTGATGTGCAGTTTTTGTACGCCGATGAACGACGGCGGCTGCAAGGGTGGATAATGGGAAAAGTATATCATACCAGCGAAGAGAGTCGAAAACGCTTCCGGTGAAATCGGCTAAGTTTCCTGATAATCCGTAGCTGTTCAGAGGAATGGCGGTATAATAGGTTCTGAAGTACATAAGATTGGCTATCAGCAGGAAATCCAGCAGGAACATGATGAGCGTCTCTGTTTTCCACATACGGAAGAAGGCGTAAGGGATAAGCAATATAAGTGTGGCTATCAGTTTTGTTGTATAACATTCAACTGTAGAAAGAGAAGCAAAAGTAGTCGGGATACACCATAGTATGTCGAATAACATGAATTTCAGGAAAATAGTGATTCCGAATGTCAGTACGGACTTATCGATCTTTGTCATAATAAAGCGTTTGTTTTATATCCGGGCGCAAAGATACAATATATTTTTCCGATATCATTCTGTGATCTATATAAATGAGCTACAGGGCTTGTTTATTGAGGGTTGTATAGATAAATCTCGTTAATATTAAATTTATCTTCTTTATCTTAAAGATATTTCTTGTATCTTTGCGCCCCTAATTCATTAATACCAAGCAATGAAGGAATTCCTGCAATTGATGCGGCGTTTTGTGTCGCCATATAAGAAGTATATAGGGTGGGCGATTGTGCTCAATGTCTTATCGGCTGTTTTCAATGTATTCTCATTCACTCTGCTGATTCCAATTCTGAATATTCTGTTCAAGACGGGTAGCGGAGAGAAAGTATATCACTTCATGGAGTGGGGCAGCGATGACTTGAAAGATGTAGCAATAAATAATTTCTATTACTATGTTACTCAGTTGATAGAGGTTCATGGCCCGATAATGACACTTCTGTTTATGGGACTGTTCCTAGCCCTTATGACGATGCTGAAAACTTCCTGCTACTTTGGATCTTCTGCGGTAATGATTCCTTTGCGTACAGGAGTTGTTCGTGATATCCGTATCATGGTCTATTCGAAAGTGATGCACTTACCACTTGGTTTTTTCTCTCAGGAACGGAAAGGAGATATCATTGCCCGTATGAGTGGTGATGTGGGAGAAATAGAAAACTCCATTACCAGTTCGTTGGATATGTTGCTGAAAAATCCGATTTTGATCCTGTTTTATTTTACAACGCTGATTATAACAAGTTGGCAGTTGACCCTGTTTACCATCGTAGTACTTCCCGGAATGGGGTGGCTGATGGGAAAGGTCGGCAAGAAGCTGAAACGCCAATCTTTGGAAGCGCAGGGCAAATGGAGTGATACCATGTCACAATTGGAAGAAACTTTGGGGGGCTTGCGCATCATTAAAGCGTTTATTGCAGAAGATAAGATGGTGGATCGCTTTACCAGATGCAGTAATGAACTGCGTGATGCGACCAATAAAGTGGCTGTTCGTCAGGCGTTGGCTCATCCGATGAGTGAGTTCCTGGGAACGCTTTTGATTGTATTGGTGCTTTGGTTTGGCGGTATGCTGATTTTGGGCGATGAGCATTCTTCGCTGGAAGCTCCTACATTCATTTTCTATATGGTTATTCTGTATAGCATCATTAATCCGTTGAAGGATTTTGCAAAAGCAGGATATAACATCCCGAAAGGTTTGGCTTCCATGGAACGTGTGGATAAGATTCTGAAGGCTGAGAATCCTATTAAGGAACCCGTAAACCCGCTTCCTCTGCATGGCATGAACCGACAAATCGAGTTTAAGGATGTTTCTTTCAGTTATGATGGGAAGAGGGAAGTTTTGAAACATATCAATCTTGTTGTTCCGAAGGGGCAGACGATTGCATTGGTTGGGCAGTCCGGGTCGGGAAAATCTACGCTGGTAGATTTGCTTCCGCGTTACCATGACATACATTTCGGTGAAATCATGATTGATGGCGTTAGTACCAAGAATTTCCGTATTCATGATTTGCGTGGCCTGATAGGAAATGTAAATCAGGAAGCGATTCTGTTTAATGATACATTCTTTAATAACATAGCATTTGGTGTGGAAAACGCCACACTGGAGCAGGTGATGGAGGCGGCGAAGATTGCCAATGCGCACGATTTCATTATGGAGACAGAGCATGGATACAACACAAATATTGGTGACCGTGGTGGCAAGCTTTCCGGAGGACAACGCCAACGCATCAGTATTGCCCGTGCTATTTTGAAGAATCCGCCTATTCTTATTCTTGATGAGGCTACTTCTGCTCTTGATACGGAGTCCGAACGTCTGGTGCAGGAAGCTTTGGAGCGTTTGATGAAAACCCGTACTACAATTGCTATTGCCCACCGTCTTTCTACCATTAAAAATGCAGATGAAATCTGCGTACTCTATGAAGGAGAAATTGTGGAACGTGGCAGGCACGAAGCTTTGTTGGAGAAGAATGGATACTATAAACGTTTGAATGATATGCAATCTCTGTCTTGATCAAAAAACGATTCTGAATAGAAAGATTTATTAATTCTGCCTACATCCTACACCCGGAGACTTAATCGTCTCATTAATAGAACGGTGTGTGGTGTAGGCAAAATTATATGCGGGTGTAGGAAAGGTATTTGCCTACACCACCGGAATCTGTGCCTGTCTTCATGTTGCTTTGAATCAGTGCTTACCTCCTGTTTCCTAAAAGAATAATCTTCTTTTTCTTGGTTTTTAATGTACATTTCCTTTGGTCAAAACTCATGTTCTGAATATATTAGCTATATATCGGACGTGCAGCATCTATATATCGGACGTGTCACATCTATATATCGGACATGCAGTATCTATATAT
>NZ_EQ973490.1:580702-585620 GCF_000158035.1 Bacteroides cellulosilyticus DSM 14838 | reverse complement strand
TGAAAGTTATTCCTCTTTTGTGCTCCGATAGCGAATGGGTGATGTCCCCAGGTGTCCTTTTACATATTTCCCGAAGAAAGATTGATTTGGGAAGTTGAATTCTTCCGCAATCTCTTTGATAGACTTGTCCGAATGCTTCAGCCGGTATTTGATGTGCTCTATCGCAGTCTCATTTATCAAATCTAGAGGAGCCCTTCCGCATGCTTGTTTGATGACCTTTGAAAAGTGTTTGGGCGTATAGCAAAGTGCATCGGCAAAGTAAGTCACTGAACGATGCATACCATTGTCTTTCGACAACAGTTCCATGAACTTCCGTAAAATATGGTCAGCCTGTTTGATACCCTCTTTCGATAGTTTGGCTTTCTCCGAATCGGCGATTTCTTTGTTGAGGTAACCCATCATCTCGCAAAAGATAGCGGCAAACAGATGCTGCACCACCGCTTTATGATAACAATGGGGTTCATCGTTAATTTTCGCCAGGATTAACTCTCCATAGTGTTTAAAAATGCTGTTGTCATTTTCCCTGTTAATAGATTTCACCGGATTGTTGTGGATATGGATGGCAGTGTCCCACGTATCTTTTTCTACTTTGAGGATACGTTGCAGGAATCGGGTGGAGAATCCAGCAAGCCTTACTTTATATTTAGGGCTCATCATTGTGTGTCCGATAATGGTGTTGGGAAGGCCGAGCAGTAAGTCGCCCGGCTGTAGCTGGTAGGTCCGGTTGTTGATATCCAGTTGTATGCACCCTTCTATACAAACGGCAATAAGGAAACACTCCAATCTGACAACCTCATTACTATAAGGTATTCCATCCAGACTGTTGACTATCGCAAAGTCATCATCTATATAGTCAAGAATATGCTGACTGTTCTTAAAGTCTTCTATGGTTACGGTCTTAATGTTCTCTTTTTCCATATTATTTCATTTTTCTTTTTGCAAAGTTGGTAAATTATGGGGAAAACAGGATGTCCTATTATCCTTTAATATTGTTCTATATGATGCTTATTGATAATTAGTTAGCTTTAAAAGTGACGAATAACGAAAATGGGACATTCTTGGGGGAAAATTGATCACTATGGCTTTGTTCCTTTCTCCTACATTTGTCCCAGTTTTAATAAAAAGACAATTAGAGTAAGTATGATTACAGTGAACAAAAAATGGTTACGGCTGATAGGGATTGTCGGTTGTACAGTGTGGATGGCATCTTGCAAACAGGCAACGGATGCGGGAGTGAAACCTTCTTTTGCAATAATGGAAGTAAAAGCGGCGGATAAAGAACTTTCCACTTCGTATTCGGCCACTATCCGTGGGCGGCAGGATATTGATATCTATCCGCAAGTATCGGGTACTATCGAAAAACTTTGTGTGACTGAAGGACAGACGGTGCGCCGTGGGCAGTTGCTTTTCGTTATCGATCAGATTCCCTACAGAGCTGCGCTCAAGACTGCCGTTGCCAATGTGGAAGCTGCACGTGCTGCAATGGCGACTGCCGAACTCACCTACAACAGCAATAAAGAGTTGTATGCACAGAAAGTAGTTTCAGAGTTCAGTCTGAAAACAGCTGAGAACACCTATCTCACTGCCAAAGCACAGCTGACGCAGGCCGAAGCCCAGGAAGTGAACGCACGCAACAATCTTTCCTATACTGAGGTGAAAAGTCCCAGTGACGGAGTAGTGGGGGCATTACCCTATCGCGTGGGTGCATTGGTAGGTGCCAACCTGCCGTATCCGTTGACTACGGTCAGTGACAATTCGGACATGTATGTCTATTTCTCCATGACTGAGAATCAGTTACTTGCCCTTACACGCCAGTATGGTAGCATGGATGAAGCTCTGAAAAACATGCCGGAAGTGGAACTGATACTGAATGATAATTCGGTATATAATAAGAAAGGTGTCATAGAATCCATTAGTGGAGTTATCGACCGTCAGACGGGTACTGTAATGGCACGTGTGGTATTTCCTAACGAATCACGCCTGCTTCATAGCGGAGCATCCGGTACGGTAGTGGTGCCCAGCATCTATAAGGATTGCATTGCCATTCCGCAGGGAGCCACTGTACAGATGCAGGACAAAGTTGTGGTATATAAAGTAGTGGACGGCAAAGCAGTCTCTACACTGATCACTGTAGCCGGAATAAGCGATGGGCGCGAATATGTGGTGCTCAGCGGATTACAATCCGGTGATGAAATTATATCGGAAGGTGCCGGATTAGTGCGTGAGGGCACACAAGTAAAATAAGAAGGGAGACAAATTATGAAAGGAAATGTATTTATAAAGCGGCCGGTGATGGCTATCTCCATCTCCGTGCTGATTCTGGTCATAGGGCTTATTTCGCTCCTTACACTGCCGGTAGAGCAGTATCCGGACATTGCACCTCCCACAGTATATGTAAGTGCTCAGTATACGGGCGCTGATGCCGAGGCAGTAATGAACAGCGTCATCATGCCGTTGGAAGAGAGTATTAATGGTGTGGAGAATATGATGTATATCACTTCCACGGCATCCAACTCCGGCCTCGCTATTATACAGGTTTACTTTAAGCAAGGTACAGACCCTGATATGGCGGCAGTGAATGTGCAGAACCGTGTAGCTAAGGCACAGGGTTTGCTGCCGGCCGAGGTAACCAAAATCGGTGTAAGCACGCAGAAGCGTCAGACCAGCTTCCTCCAAATTGGTGCTTTGGTCTGCAATGACGGGCGTTATGATCAGACGTTCCTTGCCAATTATCTGGACATCAATGTACTACCTCAAATCAAACGCGTAGAGGGAGTAGGAGATGTAATGGAATTGGGAGATACATACAGTATGCGTATCTGGCTGAAACCGGAACGGATGGCGCAATATGCCCTGGTTCCTTCGGATATTACTGCCGTGCTGGGGGAGCAGAACATTGAAGCTCCTACCGGTTCGCTGGGTGAGAGTTCGAAGAATGTCTTCCAGTTTACCATGAAGTATCGCGGACGATTGAAGAGTGTGGAGGAATTCCAGAATACCGTAATCCGTTCGCAAAGCGACGGTTCTGTACTCCGCCTAAAGGATGTAGCCGATGTACAATTGGGTACGATGACTTATAGCTTCCGCAGTGAAATGGATAGCAAACCGGCTGTTCTTTACATGGTATTTCAGACGGCAGGCTCCAATGCAACCGCTGTGAATAAGGAAATTACTGCCCAGATGAAGCAGATGGAAAAGAGTCTGCCGGAGGGGAACAGAGTTTGTCACGATGATGAGTTCCAACGACTTCCTTTTCGCTTCTATCCACAATGTGGTAGAAACATTAATCATCGCTATTATTCTGGTTATTCTGGTGGTGTATTTCTTCTTGCAGGACTTAAAGAGTACGCTCATTCCGTCCATATCCATCATAGTGTCGCTGGTAGGTACGTTTGCCTGCCTGGTGGCTGCGGGATTCAGTCTGAATATCCTGACATTGTTTGCACTGGTGCTTGCCATTGGTACGGTGGTGGACGATGCCATTGTGGTGGTGGAAGCGGTGCAGTCCAAATTTGATGCCGGATACAAATCTCCTTATCTTGCCACTAAAGATGCGATGGGTGATGTGACGATGGCTATCATCTCTTGTACCTGTGTATTCATGGCAGTGTTTATTCCTGTAACATTTATGGGAGGAACTTCCGGTGTATTCTATACACAGTTCGGTATCACGATGGCAACTGCCGTAGGTATTTCCATGATTTCGGCTTTGACGCTATGCCCGGCTTTGTGTGCTATCATGATGCGCCCGTCGGACGGGACCAAGAGTGCCAAGAGTATTAACGGACGGGTACGCGCAGCTTACAATGCCTCGTTCAACGCTGTGCTGGGTAAATATAAGAAAGGTGTGATGTTCTTCATCCGTCATCGCTGGATGGTGTGGGCTTCGTTGATAGCCGCTATCGCGTTGTTGGTTTATCTGATGAGCACTACCAAAACGGGACTTGTTCCTCAGGAAGACCAGGGTGTCATCATGGTGAACGTCAGTATCTCACCGGGAAGCACGCTTGATGAAACAACGAAGGTAATGGATAAACTGGAAGATATCCTCCGGGATACGCCTGAAATAGAACATTATGCCCGCGTAGCAGGCTATGGACTTATATCCGGTCAGGGAACTTCTTACGGTACAATCATTGTGCGCTTGAAGGACTGGAGCGAACGAAAAGGAAAGGATCATAGTTCGGATGCTGTGGTTGCCCGCCTCAATGGACAGTTTTATGGTATTAAGGAAGCGCAGATATTCAGTTTCCAGCCTGCTATGATTCCGGGGTATGGTATGGGTAACTCCCTCGAACTGAACCTTCAGGACAAGACGGGTGGCGATATGGAAACATTCTACCAGTCGGTAATGCAGTTCCTCGGCGCACTGAATCAGCGTCCGGAAGTAGCTATGGCTTACACGGCATATGCCATCAATTTCCCGCAGGTATCGGTAGAAGTAGATGCGGCTAAATGTAAGCGTGCCGGTATTTCTCCGGGAGCAGTGCTCGATGCATTGGGCAGCTATTGCGGTGGTGCGTACATATCTAACTATAACCAGTTCGGTAAAGTGTATCGTGTGATGATGCAGGCTTCGCCTGAATACCGCCTGGACGAGCAATCTCTGGACAATATGTTTGTACGGAATGGTACGGAAATGGCTCCGGTAAGTCAGTTTGTAACATTGAAGAAAGTGTTGGGACCGGAAACAACCAATCGTTTCAATCTGTATAGCTCTATCTCTGCCAATGTAAATCCTGCCGAAGGTTACTCTTCCGGTGAAGTGCAGAAGGTGATTGAAGAGGTGGCAGAACAGACTTTGCCTACGGGCTACGGATATGAATATGGTGGTATGGCACGTGAAGAAGCAAGTAGTGGTGGTGCACAGACTATTTTCATCTATGCCATTTGCATATTCCTTATCTATCTGATTCTG
>NZ_EQ973490.1:461652-580507 GCF_000158035.1 Bacteroides cellulosilyticus DSM 14838 | reverse complement strand
GTCACATCTATATATCGGACATGCAGTATCTATATATCCAATACCACCGATATATAGCTGCTAGACGAGGCAAGATGAAAGAAAAGCGTTCAGCCTTTCTAATACAGATGATTGAACACATAGGCCATTCGTACTATCAACTACGCTGTGTAAGGAAACCGAAAAACAGCTATTTCTCCTTTTACAAGAAGTTAGGAGTTTGACGACGGGAAGTTAACTTCTTGTCAACAAACTCCCAACTTCTTGTCGGCAAGAAATTGATCCTTTGCAACACCTTGATAATCAATGGTAAAATCCCCTTGTATAAAAGGAGTGTTTATACGCATATATTACTCGCTTTTCACATGTCGCTTACAGATTTCGCTTAACGAAATCAGACTTGTCTGAAATTAGATTGCTTGTTGTGGATGAGAACAAGCAATCTAATCATCCGTAACATTGCTTATTCCGGACCATAACACTACTTGTTTTCAAGTGTTATTCAATTTTCTCAAAAATAGCGGGTGTAGGATGATGTTTCATTTAATTCAAGCCCTGTACAGGCTTATTTTCTTCCGAAGTCAGCAGGTATTTCTCCCCACTGCTTGGTTTCCCATTTCAGAATTTTGGTAGTATATGTATTTTCCCGTAGCCACTTTTCGGCACGCTCTATTAGTTTGAAAAGTTCTTCTGTTTTGGGTTCACGAGGTAGCTTTGTTTTGCATTTCTTCTGCTTGATCCAACTGATGGCATTCACACTGTCACTATAGATGGGCATATCGAAGCCTTTCTGTTTCAGTAGGGCAAGTCCGTGGACGATAGCAAGGAACTCGCCGATATTATTCGTACCATATACCGGGCCGAAATGGAATATTTCTTGTCGGCTGGCTACGTGTACACCGCGATATTCCATAGCTCCGGGATTACCACTACAGGCAGCGTCTACGGCAAGGCTATTCTCTACGACAGATGAAGGAAGGGGAGCATTCACATCTTTCTTTTGGGCGGGAGCACCCGGAGAGGATCGTTTGATATATTCATACGGAGAAGATTCAAAGGCTTTTTCCGCTTCTTCGCGCGTCTCGAACGATTTATATTTCGCTCCTTCGTAGCCTTTGGTTTGTAACTGACAGTCTGTCCAGGAAGTATAAATCCCCGGATTGACGCCTGACCATACAACGTAAAACTTCTCTTTACTCATAATTGGGTGCAAAGGTACAAATATATTCTACAACTTCGAACAACTTCACTCTTTCACTTGTTTCACTATATAAGACAAAAATGATAATTACGAAAAGAAAGGATTAAATATGGTCAGAGAACGGACATTTGCCGAAGCATTGGAGCATCGGCGCAGCTATTATTCTATCAGTAACGACTCTCCGGTTCAGGACGAGGAAATTGTACACATCATCCGTACAGCAGTAAAGCATGTGCCTTCGGCATTCAACTCGCAGACTACACGTATTGTGTTGTTACTGGGGGACGAACATCAGAAATTATGGAGAATCGTGAAGGATCAGTTGGAAGAACGCCTGTCCGAAGAACAATATCGCCAGTCGGAGAAGAAGATCGATACTTCGTTCTCTTGCGGATATGGCACGATACTCTTTTTTGAAGATCGTTCCATTGTAGAAGGACTGCAAAAACAATTCCCTACTTATCATGAGAATTTCCCGACGTGGTCGCAACATACTTCTGCCATGCATCAGCTGGCCATCTGGACCATGCTCGAAGATAAAGGTCTGGGCGCTTCGCTGCAACACTATAACCCGTTGATTGACGAAGATGTACGCAGCACGTGGCATCTTCCCGAAACTTGGCAGTTGATTGCACAGATGCCTTTCGGTACTCCTGTGGCCGAACCGGGCGGGAAGGAATTTGATGATTTGAGCGAACGCATTAAAATTTTTATCTGATAGTAAATCTCTCAGAATAGAATTGCTTACCTTTGTACGCAAAGGTAAGCGCTTATGATACGTATTTTCTTAACCGGCTACATGGGAGCCGGTAAAACAACTTTAGGAAAGGCTTTTGCCCGCGAATTGAATATACCGTTCATCGATCTGGACTGGTATATCGAAGAACGTCTTCACAAATCCATACGTGAATTGTTCATTGAGCGGGGAGAGGCCTCTTTTCGTGAACTGGAGCGAACCATGCTGCATGAAGTGGCTGAGTTTGAAAACGTCATTATCTCGACCGGAGGCGGTACTCCTTGCTTTTTCGATAACATGGAGTATATGAACGAGCATGGGCAGACCGTTTTTCTGGATGTTCATCCTGACGTTTTGTTCCGCCGCTTGCGAGTGGCTACGCAGCAACGTCCTATTCTGCAAGGAAAAACGGACGAAGAACTGCGGATTTTCATTATAGAAGCCTTGGAAAAACGTGCACCGCACTATGGTAAGGCAAGATACCGTTTCGATGCCGGGCAGTTGGAAAGCCGTCGGCAAATTGCGGATTCTGTGCAGCAGTTACGTAACTTGCTGAGCATTTAACCGCTTGTAAATGTGTAATTTTAGGTGGAAAACGCAATAAATATCGAGAATTATCGTATTTTTGTCGCCCTATTAAAATCAAACAACAAACATCTGAGTTACAAAAAATGAGAAAATGGCGTATTGAAGATTCAGAAGAGCTTTACAACATTACAGGTTGGGGCACTTCGTACTTTGGTATCAATGACAAAGGTCATGTAGTGGTAACACCTCGTAAAAACGGTGTCGGCGTCGATTTGAAAGAATTGGTGGATGAATTGCAATTGCGAGACGTGGCGGCTCCTATGCTGATACGTTTTCCCGATATTCTGGACAACCGGATTGAGAAGACTTCTTCATGTTTTAGGCAGGCCGCTGAGGAGTACGGCTATAAAGCGCAGAACTTTATCATCTATCCTATCAAGGTTAATCAGATGCGCCCTGTGGTAGAGGAGATTATCAGCCATGGAAAGAAATTCAATCTTGGGTTGGAAGCCGGGTCGAAGCCTGAACTTCATGCCGTGATTGCTATTAACTCAGATTCTGACTCGTTGATTATCTGCAACGGCTATAAGGATGAGAGCTATATAGAATTGGCTTTGCTTGCCCAGAAGATGGGTAAACGCATTTTTCTTGTAGTAGAAAAAATGAACGAGCTAAAACTGATAGCCAAGATGGCGAAGCAGCTGAATGTTATGCCTAATATTGGTATTCGTATTAAACTGGCTTCTTCAGGAAGTGGCAAATGGGAAGATTCAGGCGGCGATGCAAGTAAGTTTGGACTCAGTTCCAGTGAATTGCTCGAAGCACTCGACTTTTTAGACTCAAAAGGACTAAAAGATTGTCTGAAATTGATACATTTTCATATCGGAAGCCAGGTGACAAAGATCCGTCGTATTAAGACGGCATTGCGCGAAGCATCTCAATTCTATGTGCAGCTTCATGCTATGGGATTCAAAGTCGAATTCGTGGATATCGGTGGTGGCTTGGGCGTAGATTACGATGGAACACGTTCGTCCAGCAGCGAAAGTAGCGTCAATTATTCCATTCAGGAATATGTGAATGACTCTATTTCCACTTTGGTAGATGCCAGTGATAAGAATGGTATTCCCCATCCCAATATTATTACGGAAAGCGGACGTGCACTGACTGCCCATCATTCCGTACTTATTTTTGAAGTCTTGGAAACCACCACTTTGCCCGAATGGGACGATGATGAAGAAGTAACCGAGGAAGACCATGAATTGGTGCAGGAACTTTATGGCATTTGGGATACATTGAATCAAAATAAGATGCTGGAAGCCTGGCACGATGCACAGCAAATTCGTGAAGAAGCGCTCGACTTGTTCAGTCATGGAATTGTGGATTTGAAAACACGTGCACAGATTGAGCGTCTTTACTGGTCTGTTATGCGTGAGGTGAACCAGATTGCAGGCGGCTTGAAGCATGCTCCCGATGAACTTCGCGGATTGCCGAAACTGTTGGCGGATAAATATTTCTGTAACTTCTCGCTGTTCCAGTCCCTGCCGGATTCCTGGGCTATCGACCAGATATTCCCGATTATGCCCATTCAGCGCCTGGATGAACGTCCCGACCGTGCGGCAACCTTGCAGGACATCACTTGTGACTCGGATGGAAAGATAGCTAACTTTATCTCGACTAAGAATGTGGCACACTATCTGCCCACTCATTCTTTAAAGAGTAAGGAACCTTATTATATGGGTGTGTTCCTGGTAGGTGCTTATCAGGAGATTCTGGGTGATATGCATAATCTTTTCGGTGATACGAATGCTGTGCATGTATCTGTTAACGAGAAGGGATATACCATCGAACAGGTGATTGATGGTGAAACTGTAGCGGAAGTGCTTGACTATGTTCAATATAGCCCTAAGAAGCTGGTGCGTACACTGGAGACTTGGGTGACTCAATCAGTAAAAGAGGGACGTATTTCGTTGGAAGAAGGTAAAGAGTTCCTTTCCAATTATCGTTCCGGTCTGTACGGATATACCTATTTGGAATAAGAAAAGTTGACGAGTTGAGAAGGGAACAAGTTGACAAGGAGCTGCGCTTTATTGCTTTGTTCATTTTGTCTTCTCCCCTTGTCAACTTGTTAACTAAAAAACTTGTCAACTGAATTATGAGAGAAAAACTAACAGTAATAAAGGTGGGTGGCAAAATCGTGGAGGAAGAAGCTACCCTCCATAAGTTGTTGGATGACTTTGCAGCTATTGAGGGCTACAAAGTCTTGGTACACGGAGGTGGCCGTTCGGCCACAAAATTGGCTGCCCAACTGGGCATTGAAAGCCAGATGGTAAACGGGCGTCGTATCACGGATGCCGAAACGCTGAAAGTAGTGACGATGGTGTACGGCGGGCTGGTAAACAAGAATATTGTAGCCGGACTTCAGGCGCGTGGTGTCAATGCACTGGGATTGACTGGTGCGGATATGGATGTAATCCGTTCCGTGAAACGCCCGGTAAAAGACGTCGACTATGGCTTTGTGGGGGATGTAAAGCAAGTGAATGCAGAGTTTTTGGGTGATTTGATCCATAAAGGAATAGTTCCCGTAATGGCTCCGCTGACGCACGACGGTGCAGGCAATCTGCTGAATACAAATGCCGATACTATTGCAGGAGAGACTGCCAAAGCTCTTGCTGCTTTGTTCGATGTGACATTGGTATTCTGTTTTGAGAAGAAGGGTGTGCTTCGTGACGAGAACGATGACGATAGCGTGATACCTCAGATCACTCCTGTCGAATTCAAACAATATGTAGCGGACGGTGTTATTCAAGGAGGTATGATACCCAAGCTGGAGAATTCTTTTGAAGCTTTGAATGCGGGAGTAACTGAAGTGGTAATTACCTTAGCGTCAGCAATTAACGAGAATAGCGGAACCCGCATACAAAAAATAATTCAAAAAAAGTAGTGATCAACTGTAACTTTCCATATACTTAACCGTCATTATTAATAGAGATGCAAGAAATCAGTTTTCGGAATGACATTCTCCCTCTGAAAGACAAACTCTTTCGGTTGGCTCTCCGGATTACTTTCGACAGAGCAGAGGCAGAAGACGTTGTGCAGGAAACACTGATAAGAGTCTGGAACAAACGTGATGAGTGGACGAAATTCGGTTCTATCGAGGCTTATTGCCTGACAGTGGCAAAGAATCTGGCAATAGACCGTAGCGAAAGAAAAGACGCTCAGACCGTGGAACTGACACCTGAAATGGAACAGACTTCCGGAGCATCCAATCCTTACGATCACTTGGTGGATAAAGAGCAAATGACACTCATCCATCGTCTGGTCAATGAACTCCCCGATAAACAAAGGCTGATTATGCAGCTTCGGGATATAGAGGGTAAGAGTTATAAAGAAATTGCGGTCGTCCTGCATTTGACGGAGGAACAGGTAAAAGTGAACCTCTTCAGGGCGAGGCAAAAAGTAAAACAACGGTATTTAGATATAGATGGTTATGGACTGTAAATATATAGAACAACTTTTAGAACGCTACTGGCAGTGTGAGACTTCCCTTGAGGAAGAAGCACAGTTGCGTGCTTTCTTTAACGGAAGCGATGTTCCGGAGCATTTGCTTCGCTACAAAGATTTGTTCGTATATCAGCAACTGCAACAAGAAGTGGGGTTGGGAGCAGATTTCGACGCCCGTGTGCTTGCAGAAGTGGAGACTCCGGTGGTGAAGGCAAAACGCTTGACGCTTACCGCACGTTTCGTTCCGCTGTTCAAGGCCGCCGCAGTAGTGGCAGTGGTACTTTCATTAGGGAATGTGATGCAACATTCATTCTATAGTGATATAAAAGAAGTAGCCGCAGCCGATACGATAGGCAAACAAATTACCACACCTTCGGTAGCTCTCTCGGGAGACGTGACGATTACCCATGAACAACAGATTCTGGATAGTCTGCAACGGATAGACAAGAAGGTGGAACTGAAGAAGTAACGTTTTCATTTGCTTTTAAGAATAACATTTTCATTTGCTTTAAACATAAATATAGTTAGTGTGCTTTATTAAAACAACAAATTGAGGCTGTGAAGTTTCAATTCTCTCAAATTCTTATAAAAACTAACTAAGATAGATGGGACGCCGCGAGATGCAGCGTCCCTTTTATGTATATATGCTCTTCAAAGCTGAGACGATTTATTAAAAACGAACTGGTAAGATGGTTATTATAGTAGGATTTTATATCTTTGTCCTGTTCGTAAACGTTTGTAAGCATGAAAGACCGGTACCTGCTTTTTGTAATCTCTTTGCTGTTCTGTTGCCTTCTGCAAGCGCAGGAGAAAATAGATTCTTTACTGGTAGTTCTGGACAGGACAATTGAAAACACCGCTCAATATGAGCAGGCCAGACTGAAACGCATTGATCAGATTAAAGAATATTTCCGGACTTGTAAAAGTACTTCTCCATTTGATGAGTACCATATCAATCAACAACTTTTTGATGAATATGAAGCGTATATTTGCGATTCAGCAAGACATTATATCAATCGCAATATCGAGATTGCCCTTCAGCACAACAATCAAGAGTGGCTGAATGAGGCCAAACTGAAGAAGGCAAGTATCTTGGGAAAGACAGGTCTGTATGCAGAAGGCGTGGCCTTGTTGAAGTCTATAGATAGCAAGCAACTTTCCAGAGACCAACTCATTGAATATTACATCACTTTTGAAGATATTTATCTCTATCATGCAGAGTATGCGATGGATGACGAATATCAGATTGAATATCTGAATAACCTGTATATCTACCGCGACTCTGTATTGCAGATGGTAGAAGAGGGGTCTTATCAGTATGTCATAGCTTATACTCCCGAACTTCTGCAACAAGGAAGAGGAGAGGAAGCCATTGAAATGTTGGAAGTTTATCATCAAAAACTTTCACCGGATACACGGGATTATGCAGTGGTGACCTCTATTCTTGCCTTTATCTATCAGAGTACGGGACAGCGGGAAAAGCAAAAAGAATATTTGATAAAGAGTGCAATTGCCGATATTCGTGGTGTGGTGAAAGAGAATAATTCCTTGCGTGCATTGGCGGAACTGTTATATGAAGAGGGGCAGTTACAACGGGCGGATGTTTATATGAAGCGCAGCATGGAAGATGCCAATTTCTATAATGCCCGTCTCCGGAATGTGCAGGCTTCAAGGATGCTCCCGGTCATAGACCATGCCTATCAGGTGGAGAAACAGAAGCATCAGCAGGTGTTACAGATTTTCCTGGTTGTTACCAGTTTGCTGACGCTATTTCTGGCATGTGCGGTCTGGTATGTAATTCGTCAGGTGAAGAAGCTGGCCCGTGCGCGACAGGATTTGCTGGCAATGAATGAAGAGCTGAAACTTCTGAATGAAAGATTGATCGAAGTAAATCAGAGACAGCACGAAACGAATGATTCACTGACGGAGGCTAATCATATTAAGGAGGAGTATGTCGGCCGATTTATGGGATTGTGTTCCACATACATTGACAAGTTGGAGGGATACCGTCGGATGCTTAACAAACAGGCAGCTTCGGGGAAGGTGGAAGAACTCTATAAAACGTTGAAATCGTCCCGTTTCATCGATGAAGAACTGAAAGAATTCTATCAAAACTTCGATAATTCATTCCTTAGTATTTTCCCTGATTTTGTGAAACGCTTTAATGAGTTGTTGCCGGAAGAAGAAAGAATTATTCCTAAACAGGATGAACGGCTGACAACGGAACTTCGTATATTTGCCTTAATTCGTTTGGGAATTACGGACAGTGCCAAGATTGCAGGCTTCCTGCGTTATTCCATTACTACTATTTATACCTATCGTTCCAAATTGAAGAATCGTTCTCTTTGCCGTGATAATTTTGAGGAAGAGGTGATGAAGATTGGGTCTTTTGCTGGTTAGTGAGCTATATGGTATAGTAATGAATTTGCCCACCACAGATTAACACAGATTCTCACAGAGTTTAATCAATTAAAATCAGAGAAATAAAATTCTGTGGAAATCTGTGTTAATCTGTGGTGAATTAATTCATAACCCCTCCGAAATGAACCCAAAATCCCGTTTTTTCTATTCTGCTTTCTTTGTTTTCATTTAGTTTTTTAACGCCCTTTATTTGTTTTATCTCGCTGATATATAATATTTTGATCCTTTTGTTAATCTAGATTTTCTTTAGTCCTCTTTTCTTTCCCCCTTCTTTTTACAGACATTTGCACTGTCGCCTCAACCTGTGGAGGTGAACAGAATGATTGCTAATCTAAAAACTAATAGTATGAATGTAAAAAGAACAAAGTTATGTTTGTGCCGGTCTCTTCTTCTTATGGTCGGATTACTTTTTGCAGTGGCATCCTTTGCCCAGGATTTAACCGTGAAAGGAAAAGTAACGGATACCACGGGTGAAACTGTAATCGGTGCTAACGTAACCGTGAAAGGTACAACTAATGGTATCATTACCGATATTGACGGTAACTATACTTTGTCGGGCGTGAAGCCTTCTTCCGTCCTTGTTTTCTCCTTTATTGGCTACAAAACACAAGAGATCCCCTGTAGTGGACGTCAGGAAATCAATGTAGTGCTGTCAGAAGACGCTCAGGCACTGGATGAAGTCGTTGTGGTGGGCTACGGCTCATTGAGCAAGAAAGAGCTTTCCAGTTCCATTGTGCAGGTAGACAGATCGAAGTTCCTGCAAGGTTCTATGAACAATCCGATGGAGATGCTGACCGGTAAAGTTGCCGGTTTGACCGTAAACAATACGGCGGCAGCCAATCCGAATGCAAGTTCCTCTCTTCAGATTCGTGGTGCAACATCTATTTCGGCATCCAATGACCCGTTGGTGGTAATTGATGGTGTGGCAGGTGGCGATATCCGCAACCTGGCAGCACAGGACATTGAGTCTATGACCGTACTGAAAGATGCCGCTTCTGCTGCCATCTACGGAACACGCGGTGCCAATGGTGTGATCCTAATCACTACCCGTAAGGGAGCCGGAGAAGCCGGACGTGCCCAAGTGACTTACGACAGCTGGTTCGGTGTGAATCTGGCAAAGAGCGGTCCGGATATTTTGAGTGCAGACGAATTCCGTCGTTCCCGTCGTGCAACGGATTATGGGTATTCTACTGATTGGTATGACCTCTTGCTGCGTGATTTCTCTTATGATAACAACCAATATCTTTCTATCGACGGCAGTACCAAGAACGGATACTATGGCGCTTCTTTTAATTATAAGAAAGCAACCGGCCTCGATCTGAACAGCAGTCGTGAAGAATTCGGTGGACGCTTCGTCCTGAACCAGCGTATGATGGATGGAATCGTAGAACTGAACGGTTCACTCAACGCCCGTCGCGTGAATGAAGTATGGGGTAACGACGGTATGTTCGATACTGCCCTGAGCATGAACCCTACCATGCCTTTGTATAACGAGGACGGAACTTACTTCCAGCCTACTTCTCCTACCGGAGCACGCAACCCGGTGCAGGAACTGAAAGAAATCGACAATAACGGTCAGCGTGTTTACCTGCTGGGTACTGCTGAGGTAAAAGTCAACCTGATCCGTTCGGAAAAGCAAATGCTGAATACTTCATTGAGCTACTCTTTGCACTACAACGATCTGAAACAGCACTATTATACCCCTTCCACTGCCGGTGAATCTTACTGGAACGGTTATAACGGACGTGCAGAAGTGACTTACCAGAAGTGGTACACGTCCCGCCTGGAGTGGTTGGGTAACTACTCGTTGGATCTGGGTGATCACAACTTCAAGGCAATGGTCGGTTATAACTATGAGCAAACCACCTGGGAACGCCTGCAAGCCGGAAACAGTGATTTCAATTTCGATGATATTCTCTGGAATAACCTTGGAAGCGGTTCTTATCTTGCTAAAGGAAAAGCAAGCATGGGTACTGGTAAATCTCTTGCCAAACTGATCGGTGTCTTCGGACGTATCAACTATAATTGGAAGAATCTGTTGATTGCTTCCGCCTCCATCCGCTACGAAGGCTCTACGAAATTCGGTGCAGATCATAAATGGGGTGCTTTCCCATCTCTTTCTCTTGCCTGGGAAATGGCGAATATGGGTTTCCTGAAAGACCACCAAAACATCGTTCAGAGTTTGAAACCCCGTGTTTCCTATGGTGTAACAGGTCGTTCGGACTTCGATTGCTACCAGTCATTAGCCACTTACGGCTCTCATAAAAATGCCCAGTTGAATGTTACGGATACCTATCTGATGGACGGTGCCTGGGTAACAGGTTATGCTCCTTCAGTGAATGCCAATTCCAAACTGGGCTGGGAAAAGAGTGTCAGTATGAATATCGGTGTTGACTTTGCCTTGTGGAACAGATTGCGTGGTTCTGTTGAATGGTTCGACCGCCAGTCACGCGACTTGCTTTATAACTATACGGCTCCACAGCCTCCCTACATCTACTCTACAATTCTGGTAAACGTAGGAACCACTGTGAATCGTGGTATCGAAGTTTCTCTGGAAGGCGACGCTTTCAAAGGAACTCCCGTAGAATGGACAACGGGTATCAACTACTCTTACGGCACTACGAAACTGGATAAACTCTCCAACAGCCTGTACAAAGCTTCTTATGTGGAACTGTATCAGAAGCCGGGTGTAGGTACCAGTGAATACTTCTTCCGCGTGGAAGAAGGCAGCAAGATCGGCCAGTTCTATGGCTACGAGTATGCCGGTGTAGAGAATGGGGATATGATGATTTATACCGATGAAGGCGAAAAAGTTCCTGTATCCAAGGCAGATGTGAAGTACAAACGCCATATCGGTAATGGTACGCCGACCTCTTATCTTTCCTGGAGTAATACGCTCCGTTATAAGAACTTCGACCTGAGCCTGATGTTCAACGGTGCTTTCGGTTTTGAAATCTTCAATATGCGTCGTTACGGAATGGGTCTGAAAGGTTGCGGTACGGACAATGTGCTGCGCGATGCTTATGGAAAAGATGCGGATATTACAACCGGTGGCGGTGTAATCTCTTCTTTCTTCCTTGAAAAGGGTGATTACTTTAAGCTGGATAACCTGACTCTAGGATATACCATTACCCCGAAAGAAAACAAGTTCATCAAAGGTATGAGAGTTTATCTGACAGCTAAGAATCTGTTTACGCTGACCGGTTATTCCGGTAACGATCCCTCAGCCGTTGCCATCAACGGACTGACTCCGGGTGTAGATACGAACAGTGCCTATCCTTCGGCTACTCAGTTGAGCGTAGGCTTGAATATCCGTTTCAAATAGATATAGTTAACAAGGTTGCAGTTAACAAGGGAACGAGGATAATAGTTTCGTTTAGTAAGAGAGTCATTTCCCCTTGTCAACTTGTCGCCTGAAGCCTTGTCAACTCCTTTAATAACTAAATACAGAAAAGAATTATGAAATATCTGAAATATAAATGTCTGTTGGCAATCATTCTGGGTTGTTCATTGAGCGGTTGCTTCGACCTTACGGAAGAAGTGTTCGACCGTGTAGACTCCGGCGTCTATTATCAGGACGAGAATAGTGTGAAGAGTGCGGTAGCTACTATTTATTCCACAGGTGCTACCAGTTATGCCGAATACTTCTGGTACATGCAGGAATTTCCTGCCGATCAAGTGACCTGGCGTGTATGGAATGGCGGTCAGTGGGGATATGATGAAGGTGAAAAGTTTATCTTCTCCATTCAGAACTGGACTCCCGATGCCAAGATTATCCGTAGTGCCTGGGAGAATGCATGGACCACTATCGGACTGTGTAACACCTTATTGGCTGATATGGGAAAGCTAACTTCTGCTGACCTGAAGATGACTGATGAGAAACTGAAAGCTTATGAAGGCGAAGTACGTACACTCCGTGCTTGGGCTTATTATAATATCTTTGAAATCTGGGGTGGTGCATTGCCGCTGAATATTGAACCGGCCACCGTAGACGGTGAATTGCCACCCACTGCCGACCCGGACTTCGATACAAGTTGCAAGAAGATTTATAACTTCATTGCTACCGAGCTGGATGATTGCTACGAAGGAATGGTCGAAAATCAGGTGAACCGCATGAACAAGGCTGTGAACCGTATGATCAAGGCCCGTCTGTTGCTGAATGCCGAAGTGTTCATCAAAGAAAGCCACTATACCGAATGTGCCGAACTGTGCCGTGAAATAATCAGCGGTAAATATGGAAAATATGAATTGGCAAAGGATTACCGCGATATTTACTCTATCAATAATACGGAATGTCCCGAAGTCATCATGGCTTTTGCCTGCGAAGACGGTAAACTGAATATGGGATGGATGCGCATGACTTTCTATCCTTATAATATCTGGGATTATTTCGGAGGTACTTACAGTCAGAGTGGTTGGAACTGTACTTGTCTGGTTCCTTCGTATGACAATGCGGGAACGGTGAATGAATTGGGAGGTACACAGGGAGCTACCTGCTTCCTCGATGCGGCTTACGGTGATAAACTGGGTGCAGTCTACGAACGCTTCGACGACCGTGACATCCGTAAAAAGAACTATAATTATGATAAGAAGAACGGCTACAGCGGTATCTTCCTGAAAGGTACCATAAAAGCTAACTATGGTAAGGGTGAGGCCTTGAAAGCCGATGCCGACCGTGACGGACAAGACTTGGCGTATGTAGACCAGGTAGGTACGTTTATGAACCTCGGACGCAACTTGGAAACCGTCATGTCACCGCGTTGGGGTGAGACGAACTCCGGCCTCCGTCTGGTGAAGTATCCGGTATATCCTACTTCCGCAGCCATCGACTTTCAGAACATCGATGAAGTGGAATTCCGCCTGAGCGAAGTGTACTATATGCTGGCAGAGTGTGAAATGCGTGCCGGACAAGCCGACAAGGCCAAAGAACTGGTGAACGAAGTACGTAAACGTTACTTCAGTGCCGGCGACTGGGCAGACGTGAAAGACAAACCGGGCCGTGGCTTCACTGCTTTCGATATGGACTGGATGTTGAGTCAGTGGGGTGTTGAATTCCTGAATGAAGGTCGCCGCCGCCGTACAGACCTGCGTCGTTTCGACAAATTCACGCAAGGCCAGTGGTGGTTCTTCGGACGTGCCACGGACAATGGTCAACTTTATCCCGCCAAGCGTGATCGTAAATATGAGTGGTATCCGTTGCCTGCTTCTGCATTGCTTGTCAATCAAGGACTGATACAGAACCCGAATTATAAATAACTCAAAAACAGAAAATCCATGAAAAAGATAATTTATTGGCTGTTTATGTTGCCGTTGTTTGCTCTGCTCAACGGGTGCGACGATACAGATACGATTATATTCGATGATGAACTGCCTCAGTTCGAAATCAAGGCGAACGCTATATTGCTGGAAGTCATCATGCCGAAAGGCAGTGCTGCCGATGACGAATACTACATTGTGGGCGACTTCAACGGAGGAGCCGAAGCTGCTGTAGGTAATCTGGAATGGCAGTTGGAGAAAGCTACCGGTAGTGCATCCAAGTGGGGAATCTATCTGCTACCTTCTACTTTCAAAGATGGAAAGACACTGGCAGACGGTTTTTACTTCGTATCGGCCTCGAAAGGTGAAGAACGTTCGGTGAAGAATGAAGCTGTGGTGCATCAGTTGGATGTAAAGGTGGGAACCCGTACCAATGTATGGGTAGACCGCTGGGAGGCTTACTTTAATACGGAAGAAGAAGGACATGATGGCTTTGTGGTTTATGTGGCTGATAAGTCCGGTTGGGATAATCTTTACTTGTACGGTTGGGCCGGTGCCGGTGATGTAACACCAGCTTGGCCGGGTATTGCGGTGAAAAGTACGGAAGTGATCAATGGGGTTACTTATAAATACTTCGATATGGGGAAAGCTCTGGATGGTTATGAAGGTGTGAATCTAATTTTCAATAATAATGATGGAAAGCAGTTTGACGGTCCGGTGGTGACACTCAACAGAAACTTCTACTTCCGCATTACCGATAAAGGCTTTGAAGAGATAGACCCGGAAGCAAGTCATTGCATCTATGTGGATGACCAGTCCGGTTGGGAAGATCTGGCACTTTACATCTCCGGGGCAGGTGATAACAATGAAGACTGGCCGGGACTCGAACCTGCCGGAACGAAGGAAATCAACGGAGTAGTTTATAAATACTTTGAAACCGATGTGGAATTGATGAATCAGAGTCTGAAGCTGACATTTAATAATAACAAAAAGGAAGACGATCCGGGACTCGTGCTGTCTTTCGTAAAGAACATCACTTTCAGCCGCGATTTCTATTTCAGCATAACTCCTGAGAAGTGTGAGGAGATAGATCCTGCAACACACGGTACAAGCTATTCCCTTTATGTGGAGGATAATACTGGTTGGAATGCGTTGGCGCTGTATGGCTATGGAGAAGCGGCTATTGGTAGTAGCTGGCCCGGCATACAGGTTTCAGAAACGAAGGAAATCAACGGTACAACGTATAAGTGTTTCCATTTGACACCGGCTTGCACAAATAAGAATATCAACCTGATATTCAATGATAACGGCGTTGGAAATCAGTTGAAAGACTATAATCTGACGATAGATCGCGATTACTATCTCCGCATCTCGGAAGCGGGTTGTAGTGAAATAAAAGATTGCACCGTGTATGTACAGGATAATTCCGGTTGGGAAGCTTTGACTCTCTATGGCTGGGGCGACGCTGCAATTGGCGACAGTTGGCCGGGCATACAAGTAACCGGAACGAGGGAGATCAATGGTGTTACTTATAAGTACTTTGATTTATCGGAGCACGTGGGTAAGTATTCGAATCTGATTTTCAATAACAATGGAGGCGGACAGCAAATAGAAGATGGCGGGCTGTATACAGCATTGATAGGAGATATCTACTTCTCTATCACAGCTACTTCTTATGAAAAACTGCCCAAGCCCTAAGATGCTTTGAGTTTCAAGATGGGAAACCGTTTGTTTCATGCCTTGAAACAAGTAGTTTCATTACTTGAAACTCTCTGTTTCACACCGAGAAACTCTTAGTTTCATTGCTTGAAACAGATTATTTGAAATTATAACTTATACTATCTCAATTAATTAAATAGATATGAGAATAAAGGATATCCTTAAGATTTTGTGCTCCAGCCTTTTGCTGTTGAGCTTTACCGGATGCAGTTCGGATGATGATCCTGACATGCCGCCTCCCGCAGATGACATTACTACAGACGGAATGGTGATTTATGAAGCCAATCCGGCACTCTTCGGTGAAACGCAAGCACTGAATGGACTGACTGCCCAACTGCCGCGTATCAAAAAGCTGGAAGCCAATGTTCTTTGGCTCATGCCCATTTTCCAGCAAGGTGAAAAGAATGCTGTCGGTTCTCCGTATTGTGTGAAAGACTATCGGGCTATTAATCCTGCCTATGGAACACTGTCCGATTTGAAAGCATTAGTCACGAAGGCCCATGCCGAAGGTATGTTGGTAATCCTGGACTGGGTAGCTAACCATACCGCCTGGGATCATGCCTGGACCACGGAACATAAGGACTGGTATACGCAGGACGCCAACGGCAATATTGTTTCTCCCCCCGGAATGGGTTGGGACGATGTGGCTGATTTGAATTATGACAACACTGCCATGCGTGCCGCCATGCAGGAGGCTATGCTTTACTGGCTGACCGAAGCTGACATAGACGGATTCCGTTGCGACCATGCCGAAGGTGTGCCCAATGACTTTTGGAAGGAAACTATCACGAAGCTTCGTGCCGCCAAAAGTACCTTGCTGATGCTGGCCGAAGGTTCACAAACCGCACTCTACGATGCAGGCTTTGATATGCTGTATGCCTGGAACTTCGCTTATAAACTACAGGATGTATATGCAGGAAGCGCTTCTGTGGCTAATTTGTATGATACACATCGTAGTGAGCTTGCTTCGGTAACAGATAAACGGTTACTTATGCGTTATTCCACCAACCATGATATGGCTTCCGAGAAATCGCCCGTGCAGGCTTATCAAACCAAGGAAGGTGCTTTCTCAGCCTTTGTGGCCTCTATTTCTATGGGTGGCTGCCCAATGATTTATAGTTCGCAGGAACTGGCTTATGACAAGGCCCTCTCTTTCTTTGGCTATCAGGCGATGGACTGGAACTCTAATGCCGATTATCAGGCGGATTATACCAAACTGATGCAGTTGTATCGCAATTCTCCTGCTTTACAGAATGGAGAGATCAAACTTTATCAGACGAGTAAAGCGATATGCTCTTATCGTATCTCCAGTACGGAAAAGATACTGGTACTGATAAATACCAGTGGCAATCAGGAAAGATTGAATCTGCCTATGGAGCGGGTAGGGGATAGCGCAAAGAATCTCTGGACCGGAGAAAGCACCGTGTTGCCAAGAACGATTACGTTGGAGCCCTATCAATATTACATCTGGAAAATAGAAGGATAATATGAAGAAATATATATTTATTGTAAGTCTGCTGTGTCTGCTTGCTGCCTGTACAGGTAAGCGGCAGGGCGAAGCGGCGGTGGAAGTTGCGGCATTGCCTGCTGTGGAAGATGTGGTGATGTATCAGGTCAATCCGCGAGTGTTTGCTCCTGAGAAGTCATTCAAGGCGGTGGAACGTCGCTTAGATTCCATTCAGGCATTGGGAATCAACGTGGTGTGGTTTATGCCGATCAATGAAGTGGGGCAGGAGAAATCAGTGAATTCCCCCTATTGTGTGAAGGACTACAAAGGAGTGAATCCGGAGTTCGGTACACTGGATGAGTTTAAGGCCTTGGTTGCCACTTGCCATCAGAAGGGGATGAATGTGATTATCGACTGGGTAGCCAATCATACTTCCTGGGACAATGCTTGGATTGCCAACAAAGAATGGTATACGCAGGATGAGGCCGGAAACATAATCTTTCCTGCCGGAACCGGTTGGAAGGATGTGGCTGACTTAAACTTTGATAATCAGGAGATGCGCCTGGCAATGATTGAAGCCATGAAGTTTTGGGTTACTGAAATAGGTATCGATGGTTTCCGTTGCGATGCGGCGGACTTTGTTCCCTTCGACTTCTGGAAACAGGCGCTCGACTCTTTGCGTGCCATCCCCGACCGTTCGTTGCTGATGCTGGCTGAAGGGAAAAGACGCGACCACTTTGATGCAGGTTTCGATATGAATTATTCCTGGGACTTTCTGGAGTCACTTCGCGATGTATTCGTAAAAGATGCTCCGGCACAGGAACTGTTTGCTACGGATAAAGCGGAGTATGACACTATCCCCGTAGGAAAAGTGAAACTGCGTTTTACCACCAATCATGATGAGTCGGCAAAGATGTCGCCTATTAAAGAATTCGGAGATATGCGCGGCTCTATGGCAGCTTTCGTGCTGACTACTTATCTGCATGGAGGAGCGTTGATTTATGGTTCACAAGAGGCGGGTTATCCCGAAGCTATCAACTTCTTTACGTATGTTCCGGTGGATTGGACGGGGAACAGTGAACTGTATCAGGAATACTGCCGTCTGATGGCTCTTTACAACGAGTATCCGGCTATCCGTAAAGGGGGATTGACAACATTCCCGCAACCCGATGTGCTACTATTTGAGAAACAGGATGGTAAAGATCGTGTGTTGGTTGCTGTAAATGTACGTAATCGTGAAGTAAATGTGACGCTTCCGCAAGAGTGGAACGGACATCCAAGTAAAGATATGTATAGCGGAACAGAAGAGAAGCTGGAAGCAGAACTGAGCCTGTGCCCTTATCAGTATCGAATCTTTAAGTATTGATGAGATGATATTAGTGTTTAAAAGTATCATACTAAAACCATAATAGAATATGAAACATTCTCTTTTTATTGCCTTTTTCCTTTGCCTCGGTTCGTTCGCCTCGGCCCAGCAACTCACTTCTCCTGACGGTAACCTGTCATTGGAGTTTATGGAGCAGGCAGACGGCGTTCCGGCATACCGGCTGGACTATAAAGGCAAACCCGTTTTAACTTCCGGTCGTTTAGGTCTCCTGACGGAAGAAGCCGACCTGACCCGAGGATTCAAACAAACAAACCTTGAACGTGCTTCTGTTGATAACTACTGGAATCCCGTTTGGGGTGAGTACAACCGGGTACGGAACCATTATAATGAAATGACCGTCACTTTAGAACAACCGGAAACGGGACGTATCCTAAATATCCGTTTCCGTCTGTTCAATGATGGTCTGGGCTTTCGCTACGAACTGCCTTTGCAACGCAAGATGAACTACCTCACCGTAAAAGATGAAGTAACCGAATTCAATCTCACGGGAAATCATAAAGCCTTTTGCATCCCCGGTGACTATGATACCAACGAGTTTGCCTATACCACCGCCCCTCTATCGGACATCGCAGTGGATATGGAGAAAAGAATTGCCAAGAAATCTTATGAATCTAAAGCCGAAGGCGGCCTGACAGTGCAAACCCCGTTAATGATGAAAAGCGAAGATGGCATCTACCTGAATATCCATGAAGCCGCTTTAGTGGATTATGCCGGTATGTTGCTAAATGTAGATGATAAGCAGTTTAAACTGAGTGCCCACCTGACTCCCGATAAATTAGGTAAGAAAGGTTACTTGCAACTGCCCGTGCTGTCTCCCTGGCGTACCGTTATTGTTAGCGATGATGCTCGTGACATTCTTGCTTCTCAATTGATTTATAATCTGAACGAACCTTGCCAATATGAAGATACCTCCTGGATTCGTCCGATGAAATTCGTCGGCGTGTGGTGGGAAATGTTCACAGGCGAAGGAAAGACCTGGGCATATAGTGATTTCTACCAGGCCAAGCCCGGCATTACGGATTATGCCAAACTGAAACCCAATGGTCATCACCCCGCCAATACCGCCCATGTGAAGGAATATATCGATTTCGCCTCCGCCCATGGCATCGACGGAATACTGGTAGAAGGCTGGAACGAAGGTTGGGAAGACTGGGCTTCTTACCGGAAAGATCGTCAGTTCCTCTTCAACAAAGCCTATCCCGACTTCGACGTTAAAGAGCTGCAACGTTACGCCAAAGAAAAAGGCGTGCAAATGGTGATGCATCACGAAACAGCCGCCAATGCTGCCGACTACGAACGCCAATTGGATGAGGCCTTCCAGTTCATGGTAGACAATGGTTATCATGCTGTGAAAACCGGTTACGTAGGTTATATCATCCCCCGTAATGAATACCACTCTTCCCAATGGATGAACAACCATTACATCCATGTAGCCCGTCGCGCTGCTGATTATAAAGTAATGGTTAATAGCCACGAGGCAGTACGCCCCACAGGTTTGTGCCGTACCTATCCCAACTGGCTGGCTCAGGAATCGGCCCGTGGCGGAGAGTTCGAAACAATGGGTGGCAATGATCCCGATCATACCTGTATTCTGCCTTTTACCCGCCTGAAAGGTGGTCCGATGGACTATACCCCGGGTATTTTCGAGACAAGACTGTCTTATTACAACGGTGAGAAACCCAACGAACGTGTGCATACCACTTTGGTGAAGCAAATGGCACTCTACATGACCATGCCTTCTCCTATCCAGATGGTAGCCGACCTGCCTTCCAATTACGCCCGTTTCCCGGATGCCTTCCGATTCATTGAAGACGTTGCGGTAGATTGGGACAATAGCTGGTACCTGGAAGCTGAACCGGGAGATTATATCACCGTAGCCCGCAAGGCAAAAGGTAAAAACGAATGGTTTGTTGGCGGCATTACCGATGAGAATAGTCGTACGGCGACGATTCCTTTCTCCTGGCTTCCGGAAGGAAAACAATATATCGCTACCATTTACGAAGATGGCAAGGATGCAGATTGGGACACCAATCCCCAAAGCTATCGTATACGTAAGGTAGTAGTGACACCTAAGAGTGTATTGAAACAGAAATTAGCCGCCAGCGGTGGCGTTGCCATCAGCATCAAAGAGGCTGATAAAGCGGAGATGAAAGGTTTGAAAACCATCCGCTAAGGCATAAAGGCATTAAATGGAGATATACTCTGCATTTAATATTAAAGTTAACAATACGAATAGGGAGGCCGGGAGGTTTCCCTATTTTTTTGTGCTTTAGGGGAGCCTTTTGAGAAATTAATTCATATTGGTACAGTAATGAATAAAATGCTGAATAATACTATCTCAATTCCCCTCCTCCGACGGAGGAGGGGAATTGAGATACATTTACTTAATATTGGAATTATCATTTAACTCATATCCCGAAAAAAACGAATCGTCTTCGTTTGAAATAACATCATTGTATAAAAACAACGAAGGGCTTCCTCCCGGAACCCCTTTCGCTTGATGTTTGTTAAACTATCCTTTTTATAATAATCGTAAGAGAGAATCTTAAAGTTTGTACAAGCTCTTCTTCGGGTAATCCAGTTCCGGATTTCCTTTGTAGCCTATCTTTCCGCTGCCGCTGGTGCGTGCTTTCAGGAACTCGGTTGCAAAACATTTGATGCTGCCCGAGCCTGCTACACTGGCGGTAACGCGTTGAGCCTCGTAACCTTCTGTAAGCAAATCGCCTGATCCGGCTACGCTGTAAGTAGCTGTTTGGGTTGTACCGGTAATAGTTGCCGAGCCTGATCCGGCCACACTTGCTTCCGTGCCCGTAGCTGTTACATTTCTCAATACCATGTCACCCGATCCTGCAACGGATACTTTCAGGTTATTACAAGTAATATTATCAGCATTGATATCGCCCGATCCGGCTACAGATACTTTCATATCATTGCATTTGATGCCACTGCCTTTGATATCTCCTGAACCGGCAACATTAATTGATAAATTGTCATTAGTCTGGAGACCGTTTTTCAGGAAGACATCCCCTGAACCGGCAACAGAAATTCCATTCAGAGTTTCGGCAGATACACGTACTTCCAGTTTCTTGTAAGACACATTGACATCCTTCTTGAAACCTATATATAAGGTGTTGTCCTTTACTTTAATATCCAGCAAATCAACAATATTGTCCGAGGTGTAGACTTCTACTTCGGGGCGTCCCGACTTTTGAGTAAACGTAACATCGGGGCTACCGGCTACACTGATTTTCTTGAAGTTATCTACCTTGATGTCCTTTGTTACGTATTTGTTGCTGGCTATCACTTTTTTACTACCCCAGTTACCTGAACTGTAGTTCTTGCTTTGTGAGCACGCTGTTGTACTAAGGATTAAACAGATGCATGTAAGGAGGCTTGCTAACTTTTTCATAACTTTTTTAGTTTTATAATTATTCATTTATATTATTCCTGTTTATCTATTAGACGTAAGTTGCTTAAAAAAGGTTGCATACTTTTTTCTCTTTTTTCAGAAACTTTTTTGGCAACGTCCGGTTGCATCTTATAACTCAATATTCATGCCAATTTAATAAAGTGCTGATAATTAGTGTGCATTCTTTTAGGACAGGTGTTCATTTTCGGACACTTGTCCGTTTTTGGGTATCTAGTCATTTGTATATTCGAACGATATTTCGTTTATTTGTCTGTTTATTCATTGGGAGGTTTTGTCGTTTTGGAAAATGTATTGGAAGATAATGAACTTGGACGCTTTCTTATTAAAGTGAATACCCGTGCGCGGCGTTTGACTTTTCGTACGCGGGAAGACGCTATCTATGTAACCATTCCGCCGGGAACTACACTTAAAGAGATAAAGAATGCGATAGAAGAACTGCGTCCCCGTTTGCGGGTGGCCCGGAAAAAACATACTCATCCTATGATAGACTTAAATTTTCGGATTGATACGGAGTTCTTCAAATTAAGTCTTGTAAGCGGACAGCGCGAACGTTTCCTTTCACGCTCCGAGTTGGGAGAGATGCAGATTATCTGTCCGCCGGGAGCTGATTTTACTGATGCGGAATTACAAGCATGGTTACGTAAAGTTATCGAGGAGGCTCTGCGTCGTAATGCAAAGATCATTCTTCCACCCCGTCTGTATATGCTTTCACAGAAACACAATCTGCCTTACCAAAGTGTAAAAATCAATTCCAGCAGTGGACGCTGGGGGAGTTGTTCGGCACGGCGCACAATCAACCTGTCTTACTATCTAGTTTTGTTGCCGAAACATCTGATAGACTATGTACTTCTGCACGAATTGTCTCATACTCGTGAGATGAATCACGGAGAGCGTTTCTGGGCACTTCTCGATGAATTGACGGAAGGAAAAGCCCAAGCTTTGCGGAAAGAATTGAGGCAATATCGCACGGAGTTTTAACCACTTGAAGTCGTGCCACATATTGCTACTGTACACTTACCACGACTTACCAACTCACTTACCGCGACTTACCAGCTCACTTACCACGGCTTACCGACTCACTTACCAACTCACTTATCACGACTTGGATTACCCTTAAACTGTATCTGAACCGTACTTGCTCCGTACCAACTCCGTAGTTCCTTCGGTCAGAGGTACCTCTGAGTGGAGAATGTACGGAGCAAGTACGGTGCAGATACGGTTCGGGTACGATGCGGACATGATTCTGATACAATCGGTACACGGTATAGGGGTTGTCACTGTTTTCCGTGATTGTATTTCTTTTTTGAGTTAATAAACGTAAACGCTCTTGCGGTTTGATAACAAATGTTTATTTTTGAAAAATTAAAGTAAGATGCAAGTTCAGAAGTTTAAATTATATAATTCAAGAAGTTTATGAGAAAGATTGTACTCTTAGTGTTTTGTGTGGTATATTCACTTGCCGGTTATTGCCAGAACTTTGATGAGCCGAAGGGAAAACCTACGGTATTCATTGACTATTTCAAACGATCCAGCGATGCACCGTTCTCGTGGGTAGAGGGCTTGCGTAATACGGTGATTGAGGGTATACAGAAGATGGAACGTGTGATTCTGATTGATGTGGATGCACAGGATGCCTTGCGTATTGAATCGCAACGTCGCTCATCTGCTAATATCTCTTCGGGTGACGATAATGAAATGGACCGCCTCTCAGTGATGGAAGAATTGGGGGCACAGTTCATCATTACAGGTCAGGTATCTTCTATGACTGCTGCTTATAAGACAAGAGATGGAAAAGGATATTATGATGGCTCGGTATCTTATACACTGAAAGTTATCAATCCGAAGAACGGTACATTGATCGGTACAAAGACGTTCCAGCACAGCGGACTGACCGGAGGAACCGGTGGCAATAAGGAAGAAGCCATTGCCAACACTATCAAAAGTGCGGTATACAGCATGCGCGACTTTGTGGATGAATACTTCAAAATGGAAGGAACTATCCTTGAAGTAAATAGCGAGAAGAAGGGCAAGGCAGAGGAAGTGTACATTAACCTCGGCTCCATGAATGGTGTGAAAGAAGCCCAGAAATTTACTGTTTATGCCATACGTGAAGTTGCCGGACGCGAAGCCAAGAAGGAAATCGGCCGTTTGACCGTGAAGGCGGTTGAAGGAGATGATATCTCTTTGTGTAAGGTGCAGAAGGGTGGTGAAGAAATCATGAAAGCCATCCGTGATGAGCAACCGATAAAGATCGTTTCCCGCGAACAGACATTGATGGGCGGGATTTTCAACTAATAAAACCATACAGTTATTATGAAGCATTGTTTTATGTTTCTTTTGGGAATATTTCTGTCCGCCACTCTTTGCGGACAGAATTATTCCAGTGAAGTGGTCTTTCTGCAACAGCAGGGAAACATATTGACTGTCCGTGCCCTGGGTATCAGTGAGAAGAAAAAAGAGGCGGCAAATATGGCATTGAAGTCTGCCTTCTATACCTTATTCTATACGGGGGTGGATGGAGTCAATAAGGGAAATCCGATGGTTTCTACTGCAAAACCTGACTATGACCGCCGCTTTTTCGATGAAAACCGTTATTCCGTGTTTGTTAAGGACTATACAGTTACGGAGGGACCGGAAAAACAAGGTAAGCAATACCGCTGCACGGTGGAAATGACTATTCTGTTCGATGCTTTGCAGAAAGATCTGAACCGGAATAAGGTGCAGACTAATCTTGGTATGGCAGTGGGCACTCCCAACAGCCAGGTAAGTTTGCCTACGGTGACGGTGGTTCCTTATACCAGGGAAGATGAAGATATACGTGCTATCCTGGATCACAATCAGATGTTGAGTTATGCCGTAAGCAAAATGACCAGTGAGTTCAGTTCACGCGGATATAAGACGAAAGATTTCCTTGCCCAACTGAAACGGGCGAAACGGAATGACGTGCTGACAGCCGGTACTCAGTCTGATGCCGTAACTAAGATGATTCAGAATATGGGTGCGGATATCATTGTGACTGCCAAAGTGATGACAACCACTGATACTAGACGTCAAAGCGAAGTGTCGCTGGAGCTGACGGCAACTGAATTTCAGACGGCAGGCAATCTGGCAAGCGCCACTTTCCAAAGTGGTAAGTACGTCACTACAGATACCATTAAGCTGACGGACTATGCTCTCAAAAAGGTAAAAGATGAGTTCTTTACCAAGTTGCAGGCTTCTTTCAATGACATTGTGAAGAATGGTCGTGAGATGGCTATCCAAATGGTACTGGCGAAATCTATCACCGACTGGGATTTTGACCAGCCGTTGCCCGATGGAAGCGCAAGTTTCAAGACCGTATTGGAAGACTGGTTGCAGGTTCACGCCTTGAATGGTGTTTACGATATGAGCCGCAGCAACGACAAGGTGATCGATATGTCCGTACAAGTGCCAATTTGGGATGAAGCGCAGGGACGCGCTTATACCATTTCCCGCTTCAGTACCGAACTGAAGAACTTCCTCGATGAGAAATTAGGGGGAGAATATGTTGCCTCTGTAGTTACAATGGGGCAAGGGTTGACTGTAACCATTAAATAAATCTGCATTTTATGAAGAAGAATAGATTTCTATGGGCTTTACTGCTGCTCGTTTCGCTGGGTGCGGCGGCGCAGGATAACATTCATTTTGTGGCGGGTACGCCCACGCAGAAGGGATTAAGCCAGAAGAACATGGATGCACTGAAACTGAAAGTGGAGCAAATTATTGCCCGCAATAATGCCGGAACTGCTTCACTTTACAATGCGTTCGTCATTCAGCCTGAACTTGTTCTCGGAGAGACGAAGAAGACGGAAGGATTACTGCGGGACGTGACGCTGGTTACAGGTGAATTTTCATTGACTGCCCGCAATAAGTATGACGACAGTGTATATGGAACGGCCGTTATCGAGGTACAGGGAGATGCTACTGGGAGTAAGGACGATGCGATTGCTTCGCTTATCTCCGGCATCAAGGTTACCGATCCGGCTTTTGTACGTTTCATCCGCACTACACGTAAGCGTATTGCTGATTTCTACCAGCAGAATTGTCCTGTCATCATTAAAAAAGCGGAGGTGCTGATAGATGCCGGGCTCTTGAATGAAGCTGCGGATTATTTGTCTATAGTTCCCGAAACGGTACCTTGCTACGATGAAGTGTTGGGTATATTGCAAAAGATAGGGAAGCGGGAGCCGCAAGAATCACCTGTTACTCCTGAACCGGCTCCCGAAGAACCGGCTTCCCCGGAACCTGCTCCGGAAGTGCAACCTACTCCTGTCGCAGAACCTGTGACGTCTCCTGAACCGGTTGTCGTGCAGCCTGAGAAGTCTCCTTTGCCCGAATGTAAGATTTCGGTTTCCTGCAATGACCTTTCTTTCGAACTGGTGTCTTGTGAAGGCAATGAAACGGCTGAAAGTATTCGTGTCTATGCCCGCTTCACCAATACAGGTGTGACGAATAACAGTGCGACTATTCGTATGACTTCGGCGATTGATCCGGATGGTGCGACCTTTACTAATTTCTCTCAGATAGAGACGAATGGCTGTACTTCCTGGACTTATGGAAACAAGATGCCGAAAGGTGTCAGAATAGGTAAGGTGTTCGAAATCAAAGGTGTCAGTACTCCTTGTGCTACACTTTCGTATGTAGAAATGACGGTGGATAACTGTAAAGTGATTATCCATAATCTGCCCGTTGATTGGAAATAAAGAAAGGAAAACCGCTTATGAAGATGAAAAGAATAGGAATTACGGTTGCCTTGCTTTTCTGCATGGGAACAGTTTCATTGTTTGCCCAGGCATATAAAGTCGTTGAGAAGAGTGATAAGAAAGCTCCCGTCTGGTATGAGTCTGCGGAGTCCGGCTATATCGTGGCTTCTGCTGAGACTGGTTCGATGGAAGAGGCGCGTCAGCAATGCCTGGAAAGTGTGAAGCGCCAGATTATTCAGGCTGTGGCACAGAATGTCGAGTTCTCGGATTCGCATACAGTGAAACAGACTTCCGGTAACGGTGACCGTATCACGGAGTTCGTCGATCAGTATATGGCCGAAGGTTCTACCCGTGCAGCTTCTTTGCCTTTTATCAAGGGAATCTCACTTTCTAAAGTTGATGGTTCGTACTGGGAGAAACGCCGTGATAAGAAGTCCGGTAAGATAACGTACGCTTATGCGATACGCTACCCCTTCCCTGAAAGCGAACATAAAGCGTTGGTCCGTCAGTTTGAAGAGCAGGACCGTGCGATGGAGGACTTGATAAAGAAGATGGAAGAGCATATTTCTGATATCTCTTCTGTGGAAGAAATAGACCAGTGCATCACAAAAATGCGTCCCGCCGTAGAATACTTCTTCGATAAGACACGCCGCGAATGGGCGGAAGGTGTCGTTCAGAACTATCGGAAGTTGCCAACCTTTATCACTGCCGAAGGAAAGTCGGACGGCAAGGATGCTTATATAGTCTCCTTATTTATAAAAGGAAAGAAGATAACTACGGCTGCTATGCCGAAACTTACTTCTAACTGCGCTTCCCAACTGAAAGCTGTGCCATGTGGCGAAGACATTCTGATAACTTATAATAGCGAAGACTGTCTGGAAGATGAAGAGAACTTTGTGGAACTGACATTTAAGATGCCGGGAAAATCACTGAAGCATAAGTTCTATTTTCAGGTGAAGTAAGTTCTCACCACAGAGTAGCACAGAGTCTCACAGAGTTTTATTTCAATAGATTAAACTCTGTGAGACTCTGTGCTACTCTGTGGTGAATTATTTTTGCGCCAACTGTTTTACTTCCCCATTCTCTTTTTCAAACCGGTAGTTACCACCTTTCTCACTCAGTTCAAACAGGGATAGCTGATCCGTTGCTTTATCCACAATCAACAATGCGCTCTGTTCGGCAAAACGTTTCACATCCATACTGAATGGTTCTTCGGTTATTTTCTTATTCACCAGCACGCTGTCATTAATCATTAGTGACAGGGAATCTCCTATAAATCCTTTTTCCAGGGTGATGGTGTACGTTTCGATAAAGTTCCGGTCTTCATCTTTCTGCTTCTGCAGGCGCAGGCTCATGTAAATGAAGATGACGACAACGAAAATAACTGCAAAAGCCAAGATGCCGTTGCCTACCATAAACTGTTTGTTGGTATTCAAGTGGTGTGCCATAAGGATAAAGTTTTAAGAATGGTACAAATGTAATGAATAAATGCCATACTGGGTAATATTTCTTGTTTTCTGTTCATTGTTTATCTTATATATTCATATCTTTGGGAGTGATTCATAGAAGAATTTTAATTGAGATATTATGAATGTACTGGCGTTGAATTATTCATATATGAAGATAATCCTATTCTTGTTTCTTCTAATAACTTGTTCCCAACTGGTGAAATCTCAATCACAGGGGCATGTCATAGACGGAAAAGACAATAGTCCATTATCCGGAGTAAATATATATCTGCAAAAAGATTCTGTAGGAATAGGTGTGACTGATGAAAACGGACATTTCAATATTGCAGATATAGAGAATATAGCAGGAAATGATACGATTATTTTCTCGTATGTGGGGTATCTTTCTCTTAAACTAACCCTTAAGGATTTGAGATATTCGAGCTATCGCGTAATAATGTTTACTTATTCTCAGCAATTGCCGGAAGTGAGTGTGAAGGGAGAACGAGGACGTATCTTCCTTAGTTATGAACCTTTGAAAGATTTGCCTGTAGCTGTTGTTTCTTCCGGCTCCTTCTTTCAAAATGGCAAGATATATATCATATCAGGAGATGAAAAGACTTTGGCAACCGGTGGTACTCTTTCTGATAAAATGTATGTTTATGACATTGCTACAGATATTTGGACAGAAAGTCTGCAAAAGTTTGCCCGACGTAATGGGCATAGAGCGCATTATTATAAAGGAAGGGTATTCATTGTGGGAGGAAAGTATTTATCCACTAATCGTAGATTGGAATATACGGCACCTCAGATTGAAATTTATGATTTGGATAGAGATACCCTGTATGTAGATTGGACGAATCCTCATCAGACGGTAGATCCGGCTACATTCATTTATGATAATTGTCTGTATATGATGGGTGGCACTATAAAAAAGAACGTGTACTCTGATAAAGTGCATATGCTCGATCTTCAAACCGGCGTTTGGTATGATGCCGGAATCGCTATTCCAAAAGAAAGAAGGGATTTTATGAAATGCGTTTTGGTGGGACATGTTGCTTATTTTTTTGGTGGTCAATACACGGCTTCAATGTGGAAGGTCAGAAGTTATGATTTGGAGACAGGTGGCTGGAATGACTTATGTAATTTGAAGGAAGGAGTCTGTTGTCCGGGAATTGCAGCCAACGGAAATCTGATTTATATATATGAAAACACAACCTTGCAGATTTATAATATCAGAAAGAATACTGTGAATGCTTATTATTTTACGGACGGTTCGGAGAGTTCTGGGTTATTCTATGCTGATGGAAAGCTTTATGTCGTAGGAGGGCGTCAACAGCTTTCATTTTCTAACTTCCTAGAACATAGAGTTGAACCTGAAAATGTCTTTTCAATTGATGTAAGTCGTATAAGTTCAGAATGAACTGTATGAGTACTCATTCAGACTCTTTGTAGATGGTCGGATATGAAGAATGAGAAAAATGATTGATTTTGAACGTACAGACAATCTTTTCAACAATTAAGAAGCCGCTCTTTAAAATTATTTGCCTAATATTGCAGCTACAAACCTTTAAACAAATATGCCATGAAAAGGAAAGTGACACTTCTGTTGCTATTATTCTGTATGTTAACCCTGCATGCGCAGGAAGTATATAAAACCGTAAAAGACCTGCCGTATATTGCCAAGCCCGAGACTGACGCTTACCGGAAGGAACGTTGCAAACTGGATGTCTACTATCCGGTGGACAAAAAAGATTTTCCCACTATCGTATGGTTTCATGGCGGTGGTCTGGAAGGCGGTGGAAAACACATCCCCCAGGAACTGATGAACAGAGGCTTTGCAGTGGTGGCGGTGAACTACCGTCTAAGTCCCAAGGCCAAGAATCCCGCTTATATTGAAGATGCTGCGGCTGCCGTGGCATGGACATTCAACCATATAGAGGAATATGGCGGCAGTAAAGACAAGATATTTGTTTCCGGACATTCCGCAGGCGGCTACCTTGCACTGATATTGGCTATGGATAAGAAGTACATGGAAGCTTATGGTGCGGATGCCGATAAAGTGGCGGCTTATCTTCCCGTCAGCGGACAGACGGTGACCCATTTCACGATTCGTAAAGAACGCGGGTTACCGAACGGTATTCCTATTATAGATGAATATGCCCCGGTGAACCGTGTGCGTAAAGATACCCCTCCTGTCATACTGATTACCGGAGACCGCAATCTGGAAATGGCGGATCGATGGGAAGAGAACGCTTTATTCGCTTCCGTAGCGAAGAATATCGGCAATAAGAAGGTGACTCTGCATGAGTTGCAAGGCTTCAATCATGGCACAGTACTCGAACCTGCCTGTTTCCTGATTATAAACTATATTCGTGAACATTGATATATACATACTTATGAAAAGATTAACAGCTTTAACTGTCGCCTTGCTGATTGGTGTGACGATGTTTGCACAACAAGCCCTTTGGGGGGCTGCTCCCGTGGTATCTCCTGAGATTCATGACAACAATACCGTAACCTTCCGCTTCAAAGCACCAAAAGCGGTGAGAGTACAGCTTACAGGAGATTTCCTGCCTGTACAGAAGAATGCTAAGTTCGAGGCTCCCGGAATTGTGGATCTGAAGGAAGGGCAGGAGGGTGTATGGGAATATACTACTCCCGAACCTCTGAAACCGGAGCTTTACAGCTACTCTTTCATAGTAGATGGCTTGCGGATGAACGATCCCGCCAATGTCTACCTGATCCGTGATGTGTCCACCTTAACCAACGTATTTATCATAGGCGGTGATCGTGCCATTTTTATAAAGTCAATCCGGTGCCTCACGGAACCGTCTCCCGGATATGGTATGATAGTCCGGCGCTTGGTCTGGAACGTCGTATGACGGTCTATACCCCTGCCGGTTATGAAACCAGCGGCAAGCGCTATCCCGTGCTTTACCTCCTTCATGGAATGGGGGGTGATGAAGAGGCATGGATTTCCCTGGGCCGTACTGCACAGATACTGGACAACCTGATTGCACAAGGGAAAGCAAAGCCTATGATTGTAGTAATGCCGAACGGCAATGCTTCACAGGAGGCTGCTCCTGGAGAGTCATCCCGTGGAATGGTTCCCCCGACAATGCAGTTGCCCAAGACAATGGAGGGATCTTATGAACAGGCGTTTCCCGAGATCGTGAAGTTCATCGATAAAAACTACCGTACGATAAAGAGTAAATCCGGTCGTGCCATTGCCGGTTTGTCTATGGGTGGTTTCCATTCTTTGCATATTTCCAAGCAATATCCTGATATGTTTAATTATATCGGACTGTTTTCTGCTGCCATTATGCCTAATAAAGAGGTGTCTTCACCGATATACGAGAATATGGAAGGAAAACTGAAAGTGCAGTTTGACAAGAATCCCGCCCTTTACTGGATTGCCATCGGTAAGACGGATTTCCTCTACAAAGCCAATGAGGAATACCGTAAACTGCTGGATGAAAAGGGATATAAATATACCTATTACGAATCGGACGAAGGACATATCTGGAAGAACTGGCGTATTTATCTGACGGAGTTCGTTCCGATGTTGTTCAGGTAAGAAACTTATCACCACAGATTACGCAGATTGACACGGATTGAATACAATATATATAAATAATCTGTGTGAATCTGTGTGGTCTGTGGTAACTTTTGACATATCTTTGCCTCCGAAAACCCAAAAACAATACCATGAATAGAAAATTAATCTTATCCGCAGCCCTCTCCGGGCTGATGTTGACCGCTACGGCGCAAACTACAGTGGCTCCTGCCATCCCAAGAGACGGGAAAATAGAAAAGAAGGTAGAAGCCTTGCTCAAGAAGATGACCCTTGAAGAGAAGATTGGGCAGATGACCGAGCTTACCATTGACGTCATTACCAAACGTGATAATTCGACCCAAGAATTTCAGATAGACGATGCTTTGCTGGATACCGTTATCGGCAAATACAAAGTCGGCTCTATCCTGAATGTACCCCAGGGTGTTGCCCAATCCAAAGAGAAGTGGGAAGAAATCATCCGGAAGATACAGGACAAATCGATGAAAGTCATGGGTATTCCTTGTATTTATGGTGTAGACCAGATACACGGAACAACTTATACATTGGGCGGAACTTTCTTCCCTCAGGGCATCAATATGGCAGCTACCTTCAACCGCGAACTGGTGCGTGAAGGTGCCCGTATCTCCGCTTATGAAACCAAGGCCGGAAGTATCCCCTGGACCTATGCTCCGGTGCTCGACCTGGCACGTGACGCCCGCTGGCCCCGTCATTGGGAGAACTACGGCGAAGATTGCTACGTGAATGCCGAAATGGGGCGCGAAGCCGTATTCGGTTTCCAGGGCAGTGATCCTAATCATATAGGAAAGCAACAAGTGGCCGCCTGCATCAAGCATTATATGGGTTACGGTGTGCCTGTTTCCGGTAAAGACCGTACCCCTTCGTCCATCACCGTGCAGGATATGCGCGAGAAACATTTCGCTCCGTTCCTCGAAGGTATCAAGGCAGGTGCTTTGTCTGTTATGGTGAACTCCGCTATGAACAACGGGCTTCCTTTCCATGCCAACTACGAACTGCTGACCGAGTGGCTGAAAGAGGACTTGAACTGGGACGGCATGATTGTGACCGACTGGGCGGATATCAATAACCTCTACACCCGCGATAAGATTGCAGGCAGCAAGAAAGAGGCTATCAAGATAGCTATCAATGCCGGTATCGATATGTCGATGGTGCCTTATGAATGGAGTTTCTGTACATACCTGAAAGAATTGGTGGAAGAAGGCGAAGTGCCGATGAGCCGCATTGACGATGCTGTACGCCGCGTGCTGCGCATGAAGTATCGCTTGGGCTTGTTCGAAACACCTGCTTATAATCACAAGGATTTCCCCCTGTTCGGAGGTAAAGAGCATGCCGCGGCTGCTTTGCAGGCTGCCGAAGAGTCTCTGGTCTTATTGAAGAATACCGATCACATCTTGCCGTTGCCCAAAGATAAAAAACTGCTGATTACAGGTCCTAATGCCAACTCCATGCGTACGCTCAACGGTGGCTGGTCTTACACTTGGCAAGGACACAGGGCGGATGAATTAGCGGCGGATTATAACACCATTCTTGAATCGTTCACTCAGAAGTTCGGTGCTTCCAATATCATCTATGAGCCGGGTGTCACTTATAAGGAAGGTGGCGCATGGTGGGAAGAAAATGCTCCGGAAATAGATAAAGCCGTAGCTGCTGCCGCCAATGCGGATTATATCATCGCTTGTGTGGGTGAGAACTCCTATTGCGAAACTCCGGGTAACCTGAACAACCTCTTCCTTTCCGAAAGCCAACTCAATCTGGTGAAAGCATTGGTTGCCACCGGAAAGCCGGTTGTTTTGGTTCTGAACGAAGGCCGTCCGCGCATCGTCAACGAAATAGAACCGTTGGCAAAGGCTGTTGTCAACACCATGCTTCCGGGTAACTATGGAGGTGATGCTTTGGCAAACCTCGTGGCAGGAGACGCCAACTTCAGCGGTAAGATGCCTTACACTTATCCGAAGGAAATCAATTCATTGTTCACTTACGACTACAAGCCGTGCGAAGACCTTGAAAAGATGTCGGGTGCTTATGATTACGATGCCGTGATGTCCGTGCAATGGGCATTTGGTTACGGATTGAGCTATACTACCTATGCTTACAGCAACCTCAAAGCGGATAAAACCAACTTTACGGCTGACGATGTACTTACTTTCACCGTTGATGTGAAGAATACCGGTAACCGTATCGGCAAGGAAAGCGTTCTGCTGTTCAGTAGCGATCTGATCGCTTCCCTGACTCCTGATATCCGCCGCCTGCGTGCTTTCGAGAAAGTAGAACTGCAACCGGGAGAAACGAAAACCGTTACGCTGAAAGTGAAAGGCTCCGACCTTGCTTTCGTGGGTTATGATGGCAAATGGATTCTGGAAAAAGGCGACTTCCGCATACAGACGGGTAATCAAACTTTGAATATTACTTGTACGGATACCAGGAAATGGAATACGCCGAATAAATAAAAATATATAAAAGTTCAGGTACATTTTACCTCCTATGGATAGAGCCAATAGTTCCCTTATTTCGAACTATTGGCTTTCTTGTATGCAGAAAGATAGTAAAAAGCCTGTATTACTTACGCTCCGTTTTTATAAAAGAGTGGAAATAGCATCTTGTTCTGTCTCCCAAAGGAATATAAATACGGAATATTGAATAATATACAGTCGTTATACAGACTTTATGCAAGATAACTATGCATCTTACGCCTCAAAACTATATATCTAATGTCTGCTATCTATATATCTAACGCTTACGATCTATATATCTAATACTTGCCATCTATATATGGAACGCCTACGATCCATATATCCAATGCAAACCAACAGTTTATGGTTGCCAAACCGCGTCTGTTTTATTTTTCAGCATTGTCCGTATTTATGTATCCCTCTGTCAGTCTGCCAGATACACTTTTTTACTTGCGTATTTCCATTCAGACCGGCGGAAGGACGGATATACGGCATTCTCCTTATGCATAAAATACAAAATGTCAGAATCGACCTTGCCATATCGAAGCGGTTTTACAGAAGTCATTTGCATTACTTTCTTCTTTCAGGAGCGTTAAATCATTCTTTTTTTCTCTAATATTTTGTAGTCGAATAGATTATTTATATCTTTGCAACCGCAATGGATGAAAGGTGGAGGGGCAATTAAGCTCCTTTTTTTGTTCTTATATAGTTAATCAATGGTAGAAAAGAAAACTGTTTGTCAGATTGTTGACGAGTGGCTGGACGGAAAAGAGTACTTTCTGGTGGAAGTAGCTATCAGCCCGGACGACAAGATTGTGGTGGAAATTGACCACAAAGAAGGGGTTTGGATTGAAGATTGTGTGGAGTTGAGCCGATACATCGAATCCAAGTTGAACCGTGAGGATGAGGATTATGAGTTGGAGGTAGGTTCTGCCGGTATCGGACAGCCATTTAAAGTGTTGCAACAGTACACCAACCACATCGGAAAAGAAGTGGAAGTGCTGAGAAAAGATGGACGCAAGTTGTGCGGCGTGCTGAAGGCAGCCGATGAACAGCATTTCACTGTAACTGTAGAGAAGAAAGTGAAACCCGAAGGAGCCAAGCGTCCCCAGCTGGTGCAGGAAGACGAAATGCTTGCGTATGATGAAATAAAATATACTAAATACTTAATCAGTTTTAAATAAGACTATGGCCAAGAAAGTAGAAACTATCAGCCTGATAGATACATTTTCGGAATTTAAGGAACTGAAAAATATCGATAGAACCACCATGGTGAGCGTGCTCGAAGAGTCGTTCCGTAGTGTGATCGCGAAGATGTTCGGCACCGATGAGAATTACGACGTAATTGTGAACCCGGACAAGGGCGACTTCGAAATATGGCGCAACCGTGAAGTAGTGGCGGATGAAGACCTGGAAAATCCGAACTTGCAGATTGCATTATCGGAAGCACAGAAAATAGATGCTTCTTATGAAGTGGGCGAGGAAGTGACGGATGAAGTAATCTTCGCGAACTTCGGACGACGTGCCATCCTGAACCTGCGTCAGACGTTGGCCTCTAAAATTTTGGAACTGGAAAAAGACAGTATCTATAATAAATATATTGATAAGGTGGGCAATATCATCAATGCGGAAGTATACCAGATATGGAAGAAGGAAATGCTGCTGCTCGATGATGAAGGAAACGAATTGCTGCTGCCCAAGACGGAACAGATTCCGAGCGATTTCTATCGCAAGGGAGAAACGGCGCGTGCCGTGGTGGCCCGTGTGGACAACAAGAATAACAATCCGAAGATTATCCTTTCCCGTACATCGCCTGTATTCCTGCAGCGTCTGTTCGAGATGGAAGTGCCCGAAATCAATGACGGACTGATTACCATTAAGAAGATTGCCCGTATCCCCGGTGAGCGTGCCAAGATTGCCGTTGAGTCGTACGACGACCGTATCGACCCGGTAGGTGCCTGCGTAGGTGTAAAGGGTAGCCGTATTCATGGCATTGTTCGTGAGTTGCGCAACGAGAATATTGACGTAATCAACTATACGTCCAATATCCAGTTGTTTATTCAGCGTGCCCTCAGCCCCGCGAAGATATCTTCTATTCGTCTGAATGAAGAAGAACGTAAGGCAGAAGTATTTCTGAGGCCTGAAGAGGTTTCGCTGGCTATTGGTAAAGGCGGTTTGAATATCAAGCTTGCCAGTATGTTGACCGAGTACACCATTGACGTATTCCGTGAGTTGGATCAGGCTGTTGAGGATGAAGATATCTATCTGGATGAGTTCAGAGACGAAATCGACGGTTGGGTGATTGATGCCATCAAGTCGATTGGTATCGATACAGCGAAGGCCGTGCTGAACGCTCCGCGCGAGTTGTTGATTGAAAAGACCGACTTGGAAGAAGAAACGGTGGACGAGGTATTACGCATTTTAAGTTTGGAGTTTGAAGAAGGCGAACCTGAATTGGAACCGGCACCTGAGGTTGTGCCTGAGACAGAGCCCGAGGTTGCCCCTGAGGCAGAGCCCGAGGCAGAATAAAGTGTCTGTCGACATCTGTTTCTGTTTGCACTAACTTCTTTCTCCACATTATTCATTAATTTTTTAGTATGACGATAAGGTTAAATAAAGTAACAAGAGATTTGAATGTAGGAATTTCAACGGTCGTTGAGTTCTTGCAGAAAAAAGGATTTGCCGTTGAGGCAAACCCCAACACAAAAATTAACGAGGAGCAATATGCCTTGCTCGTGAAAGAGTTCAGTACAGATAAGAATCTTAGACTTGAATCGGAACGTTTCATTCAGGAACGGCAGAATAAAGACCGTAACAAAGCATCGGTATCTATCGATGGTTACGAAGCTGAGACTACGGAGAAACCGAAAGTTGAAGAAATAAAGACTGTTGTACCCGAAGATGCACGTCCGAAGTTTAAACCTGTCGGAAAAATAGACTTGGATAAACTGAACCGGAAACCGGTAGTAGAAAAAGTGGAAGAAAAGAAAGTGGAAACATCTGCGCCTGTGGTAAAGGAAGAACCTAAACCGCAGCCCAAACCGGAACCGAAGCCTGAGTTCAGACCGGAACCGAAGCCGGAACCCAGACCGGAATTAAAGCCCGAACCGAAACCGGAACCGAAGCCGACTCCGGCTCCCGAACCGGCTCCTGTGGTGAAAGAAGAACCGAAGCCAGCAGTCGTTGCAGAAAAAACTGCATCCAACCCCGCTCCGGTAGTAGCGAAAGAAGTAGTGAAAAAAGAAACACCTGCTCCCGCGGCACCTGTCCGGGAAGAGGCGAAACCTGCCGTGGCAGAAGAAGCGCCTGCAAAGAGTGGTGAAGCGGAAATCTTCACAATTCACAAGCCGGAGTTTGTTTCTAAGATCAATATCATCGGTCAGATTGATTTGGCGACATTGAACCAGTCTACGCGCCCTAAGAAGAAATCCAAAGAGGAGAAACGTAAGGAGCGCGAAGAGAAGGAGAAAATTCGTCAGGATCAGAAGAAGCTGATGAAAGAGGCGATCATCAAAGAAATCCGCCGCGAAGACACCAAAGCGAAGGATGGCAAGGAGAAAGATGCCGATGCCAATGCCAACAAGAAGAAACGTCTCCGCATTAATAATAATAAGGAGAAGGTGGATATCAACAATGCATCCAACTTCCAGCGTGGAGGCGACAACCGTGGTGGTGGAGGTAAAGGACCTCATGCCAGCGGCGGTCAGCAAGGTGCCGGTGGTGGTAATAATCACCAAGGTGGCAACAAGAACAACCGTAACAACAATAACAGGGATCGTTTCAAGAAACCGGTCATCAAGCAGGAGGTTAGCGAGGAAGACGTAGCTAAGCAGGTAAAAGAAACCTTGGCACGCCTCACTTCCAAAGGTAAGAGCAAGACTTCCAAATACCGTAAGGACAAGCGCGATATAGCGAACAGCCGTATGCAGGAGCAGGAAGACCGCGAAATGGCGGACAGCAGAGTGCTGAAGATAACGGAATTCGTGACTGCCAACGAGTTGGCAAGCATGATGGATGTTTCCGTGACGCAGGTCATCGCTACTTGCATGAGTATCGGTATCATGGTGTCTATCAACCAGCGTCTGGATGCTGAAACCATCAATCTGGTGGCGGAAGAGTTCGGATACAAGACTGAATATGTCAGTGCCGAAGTGGCACAGGCCATTGTAGAGGAGGAGGATTCTGAAGAGGATCTGGAACCGCGCGCACCGATTGTTACCGTCATGGGTCACGTAGACCACGGTAAGACATCATTGCTCGACTATATCCGTAAGGCGAACGTTATTGCCGGTGAAGCCGGTGGTATCACGCAGCACATCGGTGCTTACAACGTGAAACTGGAAGACGGACGTGAGATTACGTTCCTCGATACTCCGGGTCATGAGGCGTTTACCGCTATGCGTGCCCGTGGTGCAAAGGTGACGGACGTGGTTATCATTATTGTCGCTGCCGATGATAACGTGATGCCGCAAACGAAGGAAGCTATCAACCATGCTATGGCTGCCGGTGTACCTATCGTATTCGCAATTAACAAGATTGATAAACCGACTGCCAATGCTGACAAGATTAAGGAAGAGCTGGCAAGTATGAACTATCTCGTTGAAGAATGGGGTGGCAAATATCAATCGCAAGATATCTCGGCCAAGAAAGGCTTGGGTGTGAAAGAACTGTTGGAGAAAGTATTGCTGGAAGCAGAAATGCTTGATCTGAAAGCAAACCCGAACCGTAAGGCAACAGGTTCCATCATCGAATCTTCGTTGGACAAAGGACGTGGTTACGTAGCTACCATGCTGGTATCAAACGGTACACTTCAGGTGGGAGACATCGTACTGGCAGGTACAGCGTATGGTAAGGTGAAAGCTATGTTCAATGAACGTAACCAGCGCCTGAAAGAGGCCGGACCGTCTGAGCCGGTATTGATTCTGGGATTGAACGGTGCACCTGCTGCCGGTGATACGTTCCACGTAATCGATACAGAACAGGAAGCACGTGAAATCGCTAACAAGCGTGAACAGTTGCAACGTGAACAAGGTCTGCGTACTCAGAAGATGCTTACTTTGGATGAGGTTGGCCGTCGTCTGGCACTGGGTGACTTCCATGAACTGAATGTTATCGTTAAGGGTGACGTGGACGGTTCTGTTGAGGCGTTAAGCGATTCACTGATCAAACTGTCTACAGAGCAGGTACAGGTAAATGTAATCCACAAAGGCGTTGGAGCAATCTCCGAATCCGATGTTTCATTGGCTGCCGCTTCGGATGCTATCATCATCGGCTTCCAGGTACGTCCGTCGAATGCCGCTGCAAAGATGGCAGAGAATGAAGGTGTGGATATCCGCAAGTACTCAGTGATTTACGATGCTATCGAAGAGGTGAAGGCCGCTATGGAAGGTATGTTGGCACCGCAGGTGAAGGAGCAGGTAACTGCAACCATCGAGGTACGCGAGGTGTTCAATATCACCAAGGTAGGTCTCGTAGCCGGTGCGGTAGTGAAGACCGGAAAGGTGAAACGCAGCGACAAGGCCCGTTTGATCCGCGACGGTATCGTAATCTTTACCGGTTCTATCAATGCTTTGAAACGTTTCAAAGACGACGTGAAGGAAGTAGGTACCAACTTTGAGTGCGGTATCAGCCTGACGAACTGCAACGATATCAAGGTAGGCGATATGATCGAATCTTACGAAGAAATAGAAGTAAAACAGACTCTGTAAGCGAAATAATCTTTTAGACACGGATTACACGGATTTCACGGATTGGTTTAAAAGAAAAACCGTGCTTATCCGTGTAATCCGTGTCTTTTTTAGATATAGTTATGACAATAATAGATATCATCTTATTAGTGGTGATTGGTGCGGGAGCAGTCATCGGTTTTATAAAAGGCTTCATCAAGCAACTGGCATCCATCCTCGGATTGATTGTCGGATTGCTGGCTGCAAAAGCACTGTATGTGTCGGTAGCGGAGAGAGTCTTTTCTAAGATAACGGACTCCATGACGTTTGCCCAGATATTGGCGTTTGTTGTTATTTGGATAGTGGTTCCGTTGTTGTTCCTGCTGGTAGCGGCTTTGCTGACGAAGGCGATGGAAGCAGTCTCGCTCGGTTGGCTGAACCGCTGGCTGGGTGCCGGACTGGGCGCGTTGAAGTTTCTGCTGCTGGTGAGTCTGCTTATCTGTGTTGTCGAGTTTATCGACTCGGATAATACGATGATTGATAGAACAATGAAGGAGGAATCCGTGTTATATTATCCTATAGAGTCGTTCGCGGGAATGTTTTTCCCGGCTGCAAAAGAAGTTACAGAACAATATATACTTAATACATAATGCAACCCGAAGAACCCAATAAATATGTAAAGGAACTAACGCAGGAGAAGTACAAGTACGGCTTCACCACCGATGTACATACGGAAGTCATTGAGCGTGGGCTGAATGAAGATGTTGTACGGCTGATCTCTGCGAAGAAGAACGAGCCGGAATGGCTGTTGGAGTTCCGTCTGAAAGCATATCGTCACTGGTTGACGATGGAGATGCCTACATGGGCACATCTCCGTATTCCTGAGATAGATTATCAGGCTATTTCCTACTATGCTGATCCGTTGGCGAAGAAGAAAGACGCGCCTAAGAGCATGGATGAAGTAGACCCAGAGTTGATAAAAACCTTCAATAAGCTGGGCATCCCCTTGGAAGAACAGATGGCGTTGAGTGGCATGGCAGTGGATGCCGTGATGGACTCCGTATCTGTGAAAACTACGTTTAAGGAAACGTTGATGGAGAAAGGAATTATTTTCTGTTCCATCAGTGAAGCCGTACGTGAGCATCCGGATTTGGTGCAGAAGTATCTTGGTTCCGTAGTGGGATACCGTGATAACTTCTTTGCCGCACTGAACTCGGCGGTATTCTCCGACGGTTCGTTTGTATATATCCCGAAAGGAGTACGCTGCCCGATGGAGTTGTCCACGTATTTCCGTATCAATGCGCGTAATACAGGTCAGTTTGAGCGGACACTGATTGTGGCGGATGATGATTCGTATGTTTCCTATCTGGAAGGTTGTACGGCTCCGATGCGCGATGAGAACCAGTTGCATGCCGCTATTGTGGAGATTGTGGTGCACGAGCGTGCGGAGGTGAAGTACAGTACCGTACAGAACTGGTATCCGGGTGATGCCGAAGGTAAAGGTGGTGTTTATAACTTTGTTACGAAACGTGGTAACTGCAAAGGTGCGAACAGTAAACTTTCCTGGACACAAGTGGAGACGGGATCAGCTATTACGTGGAAATACCCTTCCTGCATTCTGACTGGAGATAATTCCTCGGCTGAATTCTACAGTGTGGCGGTGACGAATAATTACCAACAGGCGGATACGGGTACGAAGATGATTCATCTGGGTAAGAATACCAGTAGTACCATTGTCAGCAAAGGTATCTCTGCCGGACATAGTGAGAACTCTTACCGTGGTCTGGTGCGTGTAGCTCAAAAGGCGGACAATGCGCGTAACTATAGTCAGTGCGATTCTCTGTTGCTGGGTGATAAATGTGGTGCGCATACCTTCCCGTATATGGATATCCATAATGAGACGGCGGTTGTGGAGCATGAGGCGACTACCAGCAAGATCAATGAAGACCAGATCTTCTATTGCAACCAGCGTGGAATTTCTACGGAGGATGCAGTAGGGCTGATTGTGAACGGTTATGCTAAGGAAGTGCTTAATAAATTGCCTATGGAGTTTGCGGTAGAGGCTCAGAAGTTGTTGGCTATTTCGCTGGAAGGCAGCGTAGGGTGATTTACTATTAGACGATTTACTATTTACTATTTTGCTGCACAATCGGCAGATGAATGGTAGATAAGTAAAAGGTCGGTAGTAATAGTGAATAGTGGAGAAGTGACATTAAATAGTAAATTGTAAATAGTCTAATAGTAAATATAAAGATGTTAGAGATAAAAGACCTGCATGCCAGTGTAAATGGCAAAGAGATATTGAAAGGCATCAACCTGTCGGTAAAAGCAGGTGAGGTGCATGCTATTATGGGACCGAACGGTTCCGGAAAGAGTACTCTTTCGGCTGTATTGGTAGGTAATCCTGCCTTTGAGGTGACGAAGGGAAGCGTGACTTTCTGCGGTAAGAACCTGTTGGACTTTTCACCGGAAGACCGTAGTCACGAGGGTATTTTCCTTAGCTTCCAGTATCCGGTAGAAATTCCGGGTGTGAGTATGGTTAACTTTATGCGTGCAGCGGTGAATGAGCAACGTAAATACAATCATCTGCCCGCTCTCAGTGCAAGCGAGTTCCTGAAATTGATGCGTGAAAAGCGTGCCATTGTGGAACTGGACAATAAACTGGCTAACCGTTCGGTGAATGAAGGTTTCTCCGGTGGAGAGAAGAAGCGGAATGAAATCTTCCAGATGGCGATGCTGGAACCGAAATTAAGTATTCTGGATGAAACGGATTCCGGGCTGGATATCGATGCTTTGCGTATCGTAGCCGAAGGTGTGAACAAGTTGAAAACACCGGAGAACAGTACCATTGTCATCACCCACTACCAACGCTTACTGGATTATATCAAACCTGACGTTGTACATGTGCTTTACAAAGGTCGTATCGTGAAGACTGCGGGACCGGAATTGGCTCTGGAACTGGAAGAGAAGGGGTATGACTGGATTAAGAAGGAACTAGGAGAGTAATTAATTAGGCGCGGATTACGCGGATTACACGGATTATGTTGCATGAGGAACTAACACATGAGATTATAAAGGCCTTTTATGAAGTACATAAAATATTAGGCTTTGGCTTTTTGGAACAGGTTTATCAAAATGCTCTTTATAAAGAATTGTGTTATAGGGGCATGAAGGTAGAGTGTCAAAAAGAAATTTTAGTTCACTATAAAGGTGAAACTGTTGGTAGATATATTGCTGATATGTTAGTTGAAAACAGAGTTATTCTTGAATTAAAAGCTGTACAGGCATTGAGAGTAGAACATGAATGGCAATTGATTAACTATTTAAAAGCAACTGGACTGGAAGTTGGATTATTATTGAACTTTGGTCATAGTGCAGAGTTTAAACGTAAAGTCTTTACTAAATGAATCCGTGTAATCCGCGTAATCCGCGCCTAAAAATATATATAAGATGAATGCAGAACAACAATACATAGATCTTTTCTCCCAGACGGAAGCGATGATATGCCAGCACAGCACCGAGGTGATGAATATCCCTCGTGCGACTGCGTTTGCCGACTTTGAGCGGCTTGGCTTTCCTACCCGCAAACAGGAGAAATATAAATATACCGATGTCAGCAAGTTCTTTGAACCGGACTATGGGTTGAACCTGAACCGCCTGGATATTCCGGTAAATCCCTATGAGGTATTCAAATGTGACGTACCCAATATGAGTACCTCTCTGTATTTTGTAGTGAACGATGCTTTTTACAATAAAGCGCTACCTGCTTCACATCTGCCCGAAGGAGTTATCTTCGGTAGTTTGAAGGAGATGGCGGCGAAGCATCCGGAATTGGTAAAGAAGTACTATGGCAAGCTGGCAGATACTTCAAAAGACGGAGTGACAGCATTCAATACCGCTTTTGCACAAGACGGTGTGCTGTTGTATATACCTAAGAACGTCGCTTTGGAACGTCCCATTCAGTTGGTAAACATCCTGCGTGGTGACGTGAACTTCCTGGTGAACCGCCGGGTATTGATTGTATTGGAAGATGGCGCACAGGCGCGTATGCTGGTGTGTGATCATGCCATGGATGCCGTGAATTTCCTGGCAACCCAGGTGATAGAAGTATTCGTCGGTGAGAATGCTGTCTTTGACCTTTACGAACTGGAAGAAACGCATACAAGTACCGTACGTATCAGCAATATGTATGTGAAGCAGGAAGCCAACAGCAATGTATTGCTGAATGGCATGACCTTGCATAACGGCACTTCCCGCAACACCACTGAAGTATTGCTGGCAGGTGAAGGTGCCGAAGTCAATCTTTGCGGTATGGCCATTGCAGATAAGAATCAGCATGTAGACAATAATACAAGTATCGATCATGCCGTACCTAACTGCACGAGCAATGAACTTTTCAAGTATGTGCTTGATGACCAGTCAGTCGGTGCATTTGCCGGTTTGGTATTAGTGCGCCCGGATGCGCAACATACCAATTCGCAACAAACGAATCGGAACCTTTGCGCTACCCGTGAGGCACGTATGTATACGCAACCGCAACTGGAAATTTATGCCGATGATGTAAAGTGTAGTCATGGCGCTACCGTTGGTCAGTTGGACGAAAATGCACTTTTCTATATGCGCCAGCGCGGTATTCCGGCACGTGAAGCCCGCTTATTGCTGATGTTTGCCTTCGTGAACGAAGTAATCGATACCATCCGTCTGGGCGCATTGAAAGATCGCTTACATCTCTTGGTTGAGAAACGTTTCCGTGGTGAACTGAATAAATGCCAGGGCTGTGCGATATGCAAGTGAGAATATATTAATACCTAAACAACATGTATGATATTCAACAGATAAGAGCCGATTTTCCGATACTATCCCGTGAAGTGTACGGCAAACCATTGGTCTATTTGGATAATGGGGCGACGACACAGAAGCCACGTTGTGTGGTGGATGCCATAACGGATGAATATTATTCTGTCAATGCCAATGTGCATCGTGGCGTACACTTTCTGTCGCAACAGGCAACGGAACTGCACGAGGCAAGTCGAGAGACAGTGCGAAAGTTCATCAATGCCGGTTCTATAAATGAAATCGTATTTACAAGGGGAACTACGGAAAGCATTAATCTGTTAGCCTCCAGCTTTGGCGAAGCATTCCTGCATCCGGGTGATGAAGTGATTGTTTCCGTAATGGAACATCATAGTAACATTGTCCCCTGGCAACTGCTGGCTGAACGGAAATGCATCAATCTGAAAGTTATTCCGATGAACGATCGCGGTGAACTTCTGATGGATGAATACGAGAAGCTTTTCACTGACCGAACGAAGATTGTGAGCGTGGTACATGTGTCCAATGTTTTGGGTACGGTCAATCCTATCAAGGAAATGATTAAGATTGCCCATAATCATAATGTACCTTTCCTGGTAGATGCGGCGCAATCCATTCCTCACATGGCAGTGGACGTGAAAGATCTGGACGCTGATTTCCTTGTATTCTCCGGTCATAAAGTGTATGGGCCTACCGGTGTGGGCGTGCTTTATGGTAAGGAAGAATGGCTGGATAAGTTACCTCCTTATCAAGGTGGCGGTGAGATGATAAAGCATGTATCTTTTGAACGTACTACCTTCAATGAATTGCCGTTTAAGTTCGAAGCCGGTACTCCTGACTATATCGGTACTACGGGACTGGCGAAAGCTCTCGATTATGTTTCTGCCATTGGCATGGATAAGATTGCCGCTTATGAGCATGAATTGACTGAATATGCCACACAGCGACTGAAAACAATCCCTGGTATGCGCATCTTTGGTGAAGCTGCTGAGAAAGGGAGTGTCATCTCTTTCCTTGTAGGTGATATTCATCACTTCGATATGGGCACATTGCTCGATCGTCTCGGCATTGCCGTACGTACAGGACACCATTGCGCCCAACCGCTGATGCAACGCCTCGGCATAGAAGGAACAGTGCGTGCTTCCTTTGGAATCTATAATACGAAAGAAGAAATCGATGTTTTGGTGGCAGGTATCGAACGTGTCAGCAAGATGTTCTAGTTAGTGATTAGGGGTTATCACTAGCCCCTAATCACTAATCTTCGTTTCCGCCAGTTTCTTCTGCCACTTATCCCGTGCCAGCTTCTGCATATCCGTTACGGAGTCTTTTTCATCTACAATCTCAAAACCTAAGGCTGTTTCGATAATATCCTCCATTGTGACAATTCCCCAGAAGCAGCCATATTCATCAATCAAGATTGAAATATGCTCTTTTTTTTCAAGCATCTGTTCCCAGACTGTGGAAACAGAACTATTTTCCGGGAAGGAAAGGATAGGGCGGGCCACATCCTTCAGACACATATCGAATCTGTCTTCTGCTAACTTTTCGAGTACAGTCTGCCGCAACACATATCCTGTGATATAATCTTCACTATCATTATAGATTGGGATACGAGAGTAAAACTTATACTTTCCATCCTGATAGAACTCTTTCAGAGACATACTTTCGGGAGCTGTTGCTACTACAGTACGAGGAGTCATAATGGATTGTGATTTTACTTTATCCAGTTTAATGAGGTTTTGTATCATCTTGTTTTCTTTCATCTGGAAAACACCTTCTTCTACCCCGATGGAAATCATAGCCGAAACCTCTTCGCGGCTTACGGATAATTCTTGTTTGCCGGAAGAAAACAGACGGGTAATCAGCTCGGACAACCACACCAGGGGATAACAGATGATAATAAGGAAATTAATGATACGGGCTGATGGAAGTGCCAGTGTGCGCCAGTAGCAGGCGCCTATCGTTTTAGGAATGATCTCTGAGAGAACGAGGATTAAAATAGTCAGTATGGCGGAGATTACACCGAAGTAAGCTTCTCCGAATATCTTTACTGCTTCGGCACCTACACCGGCAGCACCCACGGTGTGGGCAATGGTGTTCAAGGATAATATGGCAGCAATAGGCCGGTCGATGTCTTGTTTGAACTTCTTTAATAAGATAGCGCTTTTCCCGTGTGTTTTCTCTTTGGTGGAGATGTACGACATTGGGGTAGATAACAAAACTGCTTCAAGAATGGAGCATAAAAATGATAAAGCTAATGCGAGGGTTAAGTATAATAAAACAAGTCCCATATATAAGTTTATTAATTAGACATAGCGGAACGAATGTATGATTCGTTCCGGATAGAATATAAAATACGGTAATAGAAGGACTTGTGCTAAAGCCGATATATACAAAGTAGAGAGCGTTCGGGTGAATATACGCTCCTGAGGTTGTACGGTTGGCTGCCGTCACTATATTGATATAAATTAGTGTTCTCAGTAGAGAAAGTATAAGTAGTCGTAGTCTCTGCACAGAGCTTACGCGCACGGTTTAAAGAAAGTGTACGTGAGATAACAGCTTCATCGTTAAACTCTTCAGGCGAATGATGCTCATTTTGTTCGATGCAAAGAAAGGGAGGTTCGTTTTCGGAAAAGGAATTATAATCTTCTGGTTGCAGAGCAAAAAGCACTACGACCAGATACATCATTATTTTAAATATAAAATGCTTTGTTTCCATTTCTTCGGCACAAAGATAGATAAATGCTGACTTTGCTCATATATAGGTGCTCTCTTTTTTGTTTTTTTATTATAATGAAGAGGTATAAAAGTTCTCGCCACTGCAACTTTTCGCCCTATTCATGCGTCTAATAGGGTGCAAATAACTTAAATAAATAGAGAAAGATTATGTTAGTAACAACAACACCAACTATCGAGGGTGGACGTATCACCCGCTATTACGGTATCGTTTCAGGCGAGACGATTATCGGTGCCAATGTATTCCGTGACTTTTTTGCCAGTATCCGCGATGTAGTGGGCGGACGTAGCGGCTCTTATGAAGAAGTGCTGCGCGAAGCGAAAGATATCGCCCTGCGTGAAATGCAGGAACACGCCAGAGCTCTCGGAGCCAATGCTGTGATTGGCGTGGATTTGGACTATGAAACTGTAGGTGGAAGCGGTAGTATGCTGATGGTAACCGCTTGCGGTACGGCTGTGACAGTAGAATAATAAATACAGGGGGAAGAGCCGAAAAGCTCTTCCTCTGCGTATCAATGCTTGGGAGAATAATCGCTGATGATTACTTTTCCCTTTTTTTGTTCCAGTTTGGCTATTCCCAGATCATTGAGCGCTTGCACTACTTCTTCCAAAGAAGTTGTTCGCGGGAAGCGGAAATGAATGCGTTGTTTCAGCAAGTCGGGCGAATGAAAGATGATACTGGTGTTATACCATGTGCCTACAGACTTCATAATCTCCGCCAGTTCGGCATCATCGAAGCTGAACTCTCCTTTGGTCCATCCTTCCGTTGCGGTGAGTTGTGCTTCGGATATGGTGAAACCATTATCTTCAGACAATATAGCTTGCTGTCCGGGCAATATGTCTTTCTGCTGTGTTTGTTTCTCGTCGCTGACGCGGACGCGCCCCTGAAATAAAGTAACTGCCGCTACTTTTCCCGGATAGGCATTTACATCGAATACCGTGCCCAATACCTGTGTCTGCATCTTACCGGAAGAAACAATGAAAGGGCGTGCACTATCTTTTGCCACTTCGAAACGTGCTTCTCCTGTCAGATGGACTTCACGGGTCCCCTCTGCCGGGAATTGTTTAGGATATTCCAGGCGGGAATTGGCGTTGAGCGTAACCTGTGTACCATCGTCCAGGATGATTTGCGTGGTAGTGGCAGGGGGAGTCGAAAGAGTAATTCTACCATTGTTCTCTGAGGTGATGATTGCTTCGGGGACATCCAGGGCCGCAAAGATTTCAATATCTTGAATCGTGTCTTCGTTGGTAATACGGGGCACGATAAGCACTACCAGCACTACGATGGCAGCTGCAATGCCGGAAGTCCACACCTGTATGATGCGTCTGCGTTTTTGAGCGTCTTGCCGGGAGGTAAAAGCATTCCATGCCGCGCGGGTTTCTTCTTCCGAAGGTAAGTCTCCGAGCGCTTCTCCGAAGGCATTCAGTAATCTGAGGTCTTCAGTATCCATCTTGAAATCATTTTCTTTTCTCTCTTCCATCATCGGTTTCCTCCTTTCAGGGTCATAGCTTCGCGCAAGGTACGCAAAGCTTTGGATATATGTTTCTTTACGGTGTCGGGACTGATGCCAAGCTGTTCGGCTACTTCCCGATAGGTTTTATGTTCATAATAGCAGAGCCGCAATACCGTGCAGGTTGGTTCCGGTAGGTTGCGGGCAATGCTTTCCGCTTGTTGCAGTAGTCGTTCATGTTCCCGGTAGTCGGTCGCTACATCCATACGAGTGGCTTCGCGTAACGCTTCCAGGTTGGTGGCTTCTACTTGCAGATGTTTCAGACGGTTAAGGCAGGCGTTACGTGCGGCAGTATAAAGCCAAGCTCCCCGGTTTTCCGGTTCCAGCTTTTCGAATTGTTTCCACGCCTGCTCCATCACACTACCCACAATATCACGGGCTTCTTCTCCGTCGCCCAATAGTTGGGTGGCGTAACGCACCAGACGGGGATATAGCTCCGTGAACATCTGTCCGAAAACTTCTCTTTTTGTGTCTTTTTTATGAAACAAGGACATTCTCCGATTCTTTTTTTAGTCCGCAAAGGTAAGGATTATCCTTTATCCCTCGTTTACTGCAATGCTTAAAGACGTCCTTTTTCACTTTCTCCGGCACCTTTACCTTTATATTTATTCTTAGTGGCATTGAACTGATAGTTGAGGCGTATGCCGAAACGTTGTTTGTCGGCATAATTTTCAAACTCGTTGTAGGTACGGTCGCCATATACACGAAAGTGATAGGTACCTGTACGAAATATATCATTCGCTACCAGCGAGACGCGCAATGCACGGTCTTTCAGGAAAGATTTGGTAAGTTGCGCATCTACAGTCCCTTCTGTTTTTTTGATGGCATAGCTTTGCTTTGCACCAAATGCGAGTCTTCCTTTTATATTGAGAAACCAGCCACGAGGCAATGTAAAGCTGTTATTCAAAATGAAATCCGGTTGCACTTCATTCCAAAGAGGCTGAATATTCAGTGAACGGGCGTTGGACTGGAACCAGAACAGGCTGGCCGTAAATTGCGGTTGCCACCAGCCGAACTTTGGGGAGAGTACCAAGGCGCCTCCGTATGCATAGGAGTTGGGGATGCTTGCCATTGTCCACAATACTACGCCGGGGTGCTTTGCATCATCATAGGGTTTGGCATAAGTGGTGTACATGTTTCGTGCATGATCGAAGTATAAACTGGCATTGATCCATTTCCAGCCCCCTTCCAATGAGAAGGCATTATGCTTTTGCGGTTCCAGTTCAGGATTTCCGTTGTGGTATTGGTACTTGCTTTGGTAACTGATGGTACTGGACAGCATGCTGTAACTGGGATTAAGCTTCATCATACGATAGGACAGACCGATATTCCAGTCTTCCTTTTTATAGAAAATACTGACTATGGGGATTAAGTCATGATAAGAAGGACTTTTCTCTTCTTTATAGATATCTGATTCGTAATAATCCGTTTTTTGATATTCATAGCGCAATCCTGCCGTCAGGTTGAACTGCCCGAGTTCTATGGAATAATCGGCAAAGGCAGAGGCGATGGACTGTTTGATGCGGTTATCGGCATCATTGGAGAAACCGCTTTGTTTGAAGATGTCGTGGCGCTCGGTGAAAGTTTCTTCAGTACCGAAAGAGAGTTTGCCTTGACCAAGCGGTGCCGTAATCACCAATTTAGCGGCATACAGGCGGTTTTTTACTTCACTGTCGGATGAGGCATCTGTTTCACCATTATTGTCTACCTTCTGCCCACCTCCGGAGCGACCGTAGAGGTAGTCGGCATTGAAGTCGATGTTCCATTTTCCGAAAGTACCGTTATAATAGCCATTCACGGTATGATTCCAGTTGGTATGCTTGCGACCGTGTGAGTCGGATGTAAGACGATCTACCTCTTCTCCGTCCCGCAGCATCACGGTTTCACCTTGCGAATAAAGCTCCTGATCGCCCAGTCCGGTTTTGGGTACATAGCGTATACCGAAAGACTGATGGTCATCCGGTTCGTAGTTGAAACCTACTTCGCCATTGAAGTTTGCATCATGTGCACGATTGACGTTGTCAGATATGCTTTTCCATTCGGAGGAAGTGTTCAGTTGCAGTTGGGTATGACTGGTGGAGTATGTGTCCGACTCATTGAAGTGCCCTTTGACAAAGATGTCCAGTCCGCCGGTACGATAATTTAGGGAGGCGCCTTGTTTGCCTTTTGCCGAGTGTCCCTGTGTATAGTCTGCGTAGGCATTGGCACTTAAACCTTGCCCGCGCTTGCGGATGGTACGTAGCCGGATAACGGATGACACGTTGGAGGAATAACGTGCTCCGGGCGTGGTTACAATTTCAGCGGAGAGTATTTCGTTAGCCTGAAGTTGGTTTAGTTCGGAGGTGTCGCGTACTTTTCGGCCATTGATGTAGATCTCCGGTTTACCTCGTCCGATAACGGTATAGTTACCGTCCGAGCCGGTGACAAAAGGGAGGTGACCGATCATATCGCTTGCAGAGCCCAGCATAGAAAGCGGTGTCCCTGCTACGTTGGCAACGAAAGCGCCATTCTTGCGTTCCATCAGCGGACGAGAGGCAGTAACGGTCACTTCTTTCAGCATTTGTGCGTCTGGTTGCAGGTGAATGTCATTTTCCGGCTGGCAAGGAAGCGTCAAGGGTTGATAGCCTATGTAGGTTACTTTCAGCAAATGTTTTTTTTCATTGTTGCCGGGTAGGATAAAGCTACCGTCTTCCGCTGTGACGCATCCTGTAATAAAGGCGGAATCAGCTGCTGCCAGCAGGATGACGTTGGCATACGCTAACGGTTCATTTCGGTCTCCGTATATGGTTCCGCGCACTTGGGTAGTCTTGCCATCTTTTCCCTTCCGCTGAATCACGAAGTAATCAGTACGTTCGATACAGTTGAAAGGTTTTCCTTTCAGTACTGTGCGGATGGCCTCGTCTTGCGTCTGTTTACGGATACTTGCTGTTACGTGATAATTCTCCGTCTCTTCATAGGCAAAAAGGATATTCTTGCCGCCCATCTTTTCTATCTGTTTCAGTGCGGCAGATAGCTTTTCGTTTTTTAGTTCCAGGCTGACCAGTCTGGATGTTTGCTGTGCATTTGCGGTTGGGGTAAAGAGTAGAAGAAAATATACTGTGTATATCATCCATACCTTTCTAAAAGTAAAATCTGTGCGTTTCATTATTCCTTTGTTTTTATTGATTTTACTTATACTACAACATGGGTGCTCAATCGGGTACGGTTTTCGCCTGCAAATTTAATAGAATGAGTTGATTTTTCTTTTATTCCTTTGCTTATTTCGTTTCAAATCAATACTTTTAGACTTTCAATCAACCTTTTAATACGATTAACACCATGGACAGTTTGCTTTTCTGGCTGATTCCGGCCGCTTCCGTTTTAGCTCTCTGCTTTGCTTATTATTTCCATAAGCAAATGATGAAAGAGAGTGAGGGTACTCCGCAAATGATAAAGATTGCCGCCGCTGTGCGTAAAGGCGCGATGTCTTATCTGAAACAACAGTATAAGATAGTTGGCTGGGTATTTCTGGGACTTGTGATCCTTTTCGCTATTATGGCTTATGGTTTCGATGTACAGAATCGTTGGGTACCGATTGCTTTCCTGACGGGCGGTTTCTTCTCCGGCCTCTCCGGATTCCTCGGTATGAAGACGGCAACGTATGCTTCGGCACGCACAGCAAATGCTGCCCGTAGCTCACTGAATGCGGGATTGCGTGTTGCTTTCCGTAGCGGTGCGGTAATGGGACTGGTCGTAGTGGGTTTGGGCTTGCTCGATATTTCTTTCTGGTATCTGTTATTGAATGCGGTTATACCGGAAGATGTTTTGACTCCGACTCATAAACTCTGCATTATCACTACCACCATGCTTACTTTCGGAATGGGTGCTTCCACACAAGCGCTCTTTGCCCGTGTAGGTGGAGGTATTTATACGAAAGCTGCCGATGTAGGCGCTGACCTGGTAGGTAAGGTTGAGGCCGGTATTCCCGAAGATGACCCGCGTAATCCTGCAACGATTGCCGATAATGTAGGTGACAACGTAGGCGATGTAGCCGGTATGGGTGCAGACCTCTATGAAAGTTATTGTGGCTCTATCCTGGCAACTGCCGCTCTGGGTGCTGCTGCCTTTATTCATACGGGAGATACGGCCATGCAGTTCAAAGCTGTTATAGCTCCGATGCTGATTGCGGCCGTAGGTATTCTTCTTTCTATTATCGGTATATTCGCAGTACGTACCAAGGAGAATGCGAAGATGAAAGACCTGCTCGCTTCGTTGGCTTTCGGTACGAACCTGAGTTCAGTGCTGATTGTTGTGGCTACTTTCTTTATTCTTTGGTTATTGAAACTTGATAACTGGATGTGGATATCTTGTGCCGTTATAGTCGGTCTGGTAGTCGGCATCATCATCGGACGTTCTACGGAATATTATACCTCACAATCCTATCGTCCTACTCAGAAGTTGAGCGAAAGCGGAAAGACTGGCCCGGCAACGGTGATTATCTCCGGTATCGGTTTGGGTATGCTGTCTACTGCGATTCCTGTGATTGCTGTGGTAGTCGGTATTATTGCTTCCTACCTGTTTGCATCAGGGTTCGATTTCAATAATGTAGGTATGGGACTTTACGGTATCGGTATTGCTGCCGTAGGTATGCTTTCCACCCTGGGCATTACGCTTGCTACGGATGCTTATGGTCCTATTGCTGATAATGCGGGCGGAAACGCTGAAATGTCCGGTCTGGGTGCGGAAGTTCGTAAACGTACGGATGCTCTCGACTCTTTGGGAAATACTACTGCTGCTACCGGAAAGGGTTTTGCCATTGGTTCGGCTGCACTTACGGGACTTGCCCTGCTTGCTTCTTATATTGAAGAAATCCGTATCGGACTGACTCGTTTGGGAACTACTGATTTAACGCTTCCTCATGGTAACTCCGTGGCCCTTCAGGATGCCACTTTCTTCGATTTTATGCATCATTATGATGTGACATTGATGAATCCGAAGGTTCTTTCGGGTATGTTCCTGGGCAGTATGATGGCATTCCTTTTCTGCGGATTGACAATGAATGCTGTTGGCCGTGCTGCTGCTCACATGGTGGATGAAGTACGCCGCCAGTTCCGTGAAATCAAAGGTATACTTACCGGTGAGACAGAACCGGATTACGAGCGTTGTGTAGAGATTTCTACAAAAGGGGCACAGCGTGAAATGGTAGTTCCTTCGCTGATAGCCATTATTGCTCCGATTGCAACGGGACTTATCTTTGGCGTTCCCGGTGTGTTGGGGCTGCTGATCGGTGGATTGAGCAGCGGCTTCGTTCTTGCCATCTTTATGGCGAATGCCGGCGGTGCATGGGATAATGCAAAGAAATATGTGGAAGAAGGTAACTTTGGTGGTAAGGGTAGCGAAGTACATAAAGCTACTGTGGTAGGCGATACGGTAGGTGACCCGTTCAAAGATACTTCCGGTCCGAGTTTGAATATACTTATCAAGCTGATGAGTATGGTAGCTATCGTGATGGCGGGGCTGACGGTTGCGTGGAGCCTCTTCTAAGAAGCCTGTTTGTTATTCCCTCTAATAGAAACGCCCGTTTCCTTAATGAGAACGGGCGTTTCTATTAGAGGGAATGGGAATTACTTCCCGTAATCATCGTACATCATCAATAGATGGGATGAACTCCAGCTAAAGTGTGGCGCTTTCAATCGCTCTCCGGTGTGAGTGCCGTAGTTCTCGTGGATGGGCGCTCCTTCTTTCAGTCCGTTAAGGCGGTCGAATACCTGCAAGGTGTATTCATCAGCGAGCTTATGATAACCGTAGTTGCGGAGCCCGCGGATGGCAAAGTAAGTTTGATCTAGCCAGATAGGACCACGCCAGTAGCCGCGCGGGTTATACTTGGGATTATCTGCGGCAATGGTGGGGAAAGGAATATACGTTGAGAACTTTGCTGTATCCTGAAGCATGGGCAACATCTTGTCTACTTGTTCTTGCGTGGCAATCTGAGTCCACAACGGAGTATAGGCTTCGCATCCCGGTTCTTCAATAAATGAGCCGTCTTTCAGGCGGCGGTCAAAGAAGAAGTTGAGTTTGGGATCAAAGAAATAATCGGCTACTTTATTACTATAGTCGGGAGCATCGAATGGGACATTCAGTAATCCGGCAAACTTCTTTAGTAACTTACATTCCAGTGCCAGGTAGGCGTTCAGGTCTACACTTTCCTGGTCCATACTCCAGGCATCCTCGCCTCCGTCGTTTTTCAGCATCATGGCGTCGTCAAAACGAATGGCATTGTCCATTCCGCTTTCCCAGGCGGCTGCTTCCAGAGTACCGTCAGTGGCACCGTATTCGCACATACCATTATGATTATGGTCGCGTTTCTGATACCACCACTTATAATAAGAAAGCAGTTGCGGATACATCTCGGAAACGAAAGCCGTGTCGCCTGTATGCGTGAAAATCTCGTCTACAGCCCAACATACCAGAGGCGGTTTGCTGTCACGGGCATTGTTTTCGGATGGATCAGTGTAGATACAGTCGATTACCATGCCGTCCGGTTGCTGATAATCGAACATGGCGCGGATGTTATTCTTTGCCAGTTCAGGATCGAACTTAGCAGTCCCCGCACTGAAACGCCAGGTATCCCATGCCCAGAAACCTACAAAGTAGCCAACTGCATGGCTTGGGACAATACCCTCGTGCAACAGGCCACCGCGGTGGGTGCGCCAGTTGGAGATAAGAGTGGTTACGGCTTTCACGGCGATGCGGTCGTATTCGGGTTTCATGTCGGTACGCAGTATCTTCGTCAGGTATCCTTCCCAACGTTCGGCATTGGCTTGCAATGCTTTCTCGGGATTATTGAGCAGGTTGGGGAGGTTCTGTAATCCGACTGTCATTTCCTTTTCGGAGGTGAAGAAGGAAATGGCTACATTTACGGGATACTTAGAGGTGTGGATAAGGGCGGTGTAATTGTTATCCGTTCCGGTAAGTTTCACATCGGGAGGGAACGTTACAGTTACGCTTTCTCCACTGGGATGGCGGGCTATTACAGAGTTCTGCTCTACGCTTACGGTTATATTCTTTCCCCATTGGCTGCCGGTCAGCATCAGTTCTTCCGCTTTGTCGGCTTCTATACGGAGCAATGCGGTGGAGGCACTTACGAAGTTAAGCCGCTGGGTGATAGTTCCGTTGCCGGAATGGGCGGACATATACAGTTCTCCGGGATAGTAACAGGTGGAGTCAGGCACAAAGGTATCCGAGACTTTCTGACTAAAACCTACTGTAACAGCGGATTGAGCCATCCACTGGCGGCGGAACATATCCAGACTGAATGGGCCGCAGAAACCGTTTACCCAATTCTCTTTCTCGGGAAGAGTGAAACCCATCCACGAGCCGGCATCTGTGAACCAGCCGTAGCAGCGGTGCAAGGTATCGGGAGTGTAGGCGATATCCAGTATATTATTGAATGTATACCGCTTTTCCGCAGTGTTTTTGTTGCCGGGAGTGCAGGCGGTGATGCCTGTAACCAGCAGAGTAATACAAATAATGTGTATAAACTTATGTCGCATGATCTAATTTATAATTAATGATTTCTTTTTAGATGATAAATTATCATTTATCTCTCAGAACCAACATTTATGAGCCTGTTCCGCTGCATCATCCTTTGCTCCGAGCGGTTGCAGTGTGAAACTGTATTTCCACTCGTGTGGCGTGATAGTGTATTCGGGATGTACCTGTGCTCCCCAGGTATTGTCACCACCCACACCCATCTGCTGATGATCGATGTTTAGCCAAATTATATCCTTTTTCAGGATACTTCCTCCATGACGGCGTTCTACCTGCGAGGGACGATATTCAATGTCCTCCATCGGGAAGTTCCAGGCACTTACGCTCAGAGGATCTTCTCCCGTAACCAGTAAACCTTCTCCGGCAACATTGCGCAGGGCAACCCAACGCACATCACAGTGATTGGCCGTTTCCTGAGCACGTACATACGGATGAAATTGTTCCCAAACCGTAGCATTATACAGGCCTATCAATGCTCCTGTCTTCCGGTCTGCATAGTTTTCTTGCGGACCGCGTCCCAGCCAGGACATCATTTCATATTCTGCCGGAAGTATCATGCGCATACCCAGACGAGGCATTTCATTCAGCGCCTGTTTGCCCGGGGTGAAGTGCATGCTCACCCGGACGGCACCGTCAGGATGAATATCATAGATTGTTTGCAATGTAGAGCCTTGTGCCTCCATCTTATAAGTAGCCGTTACAATGACAATCTGCTGTTTCTCCGTAACTTCCAGATTCTCTAGTTTGGCATCCTTTCCGGCAGTCTTCCAGGTGGCGCAGCGATTGAGATGTCCATTAGGAATATCGTTGTCCGTCAACGGACGCCAGAAGTTGGGTTGTAATCCCTCTTTAATCAGATTCTTTCCATGGTAGATCAGTTCTGTCATCTCACCGTTTTGGGTAGAGAAGGTTATCTGGAAGTTATTTCCTTTCAGTGTGATCGCTTCATTATTCCGGTCTGTTGCCAACGTACTGTTGGCGGGCTGAACCTTTCCGGTGATTTGAGTCGTGGGGAGTATCCATTGCTCGATGGCCACTTCATGTCCTTTCGGTATCAGCGGAGCTTCATGCTTGGTGAATGCGCGCAGAGTCAGGAAATATTCCTTACCGTCGGCAGGCAATGCTTTCAAGGGTAATTCTATATTGGCAGAACTTCCCGGAGTGATTACGGGGAAGTCCATTTCACCTCCTTGTACCGCTTTTCCGTCGCACTCTACTGCCCAACGCAGGGTATATCCTTCCAAACCGATGAAATCATGCCGATTGCTGACTTTTATCTTGTTCGGAGTAAAAGCTACCGGTTCGAAGTGAATGTATTGCAATACTTTCTTCACCTCATAGATGTGCGGATGGAGAGAACGGTCGGCAGCTACCAGTCCGTTGGCACAGAAGTTAGAGTCGTTGACGATGCCTACAAAGCCCATGTCGCCTCCGAATGCCCAGATATCACGGTTGTTTTTATCTTTGATGGCGAATGTCTGGTCTACCCAGTCCCAGATAAATCCGCCTTGTAGCTGGTCATATTTATAAATCAAATCCCAGTAATCCTGGAAGTTTCCTACGCTGTTACCCATTGCATGGGCGTACTCACACATAATCAAGGGGCGTTTGTCACGCTGATTGATGTGGCGGCGCAGTGACCAGATACGTGCATACATCGGACAGTAAATGTCGCTTTTTGCATCGTAGCCGCCTCCTTCGTATTGTACCGGACGGGTAGGATCTATTTTCTTAGTATAATCGTACAGCGTTTCAAAATGTTTGCCATACCCGGATTCATTACCCATGGACCAGGTGACGATGGCTGAGTAGTTACGGTCGCGTGCTATCATGCGGCTCATGCGCTCCATGAAGTGGAGTTCCCAGTCCGGATAATTAGCCAGCGTGCCATCCTTGTGATCCATCATGCCATGACTTTCGATATTGGCTTCATCCACCATGTACAGACCGAATTCGGTGCAAAGCTCGTACCAGGCAGAGTAGTTCGGATAGTGACAGTTGCGTACACCGTTCAGATTAAACTGTTTCATCAACTGAATATCATGTATCATGGAAGCGACACTGATAGTGCGCCCTTTGTGTGGATCGTGCTCGTGACGGTTTACTCCTTTAAACAGTACTGCTTTCCCGTTGATCATCTGCATTCCGTTGCGCATCTCTACCGTGCGGAAACCAAAAAGGTGAGTGAAAGATTCCAGCGGTTTTCCCTGGGCGTCGAAGGTGCTGACTACTAATGTGTAAGTATTTGGCGTTTCAGCATTCCATACACGTATATTCGGGAAAATCTCCTGTTGGCTGAACAGAGTATCAGTGATGGAAGTGATGGACTTCTTCCGGTTGTAAATTTCCTTGCCTTTATCCAATACCTTGACTTCAACGGTTTCTCCGACTTTCGGTTGGTGAAGTAATACATCGAGGTTTAGTTCCCCATCTTTGTAATCATTGACTAACTCGGCAGTCATCCGGAAGTCACGGACACGGCTTTGCGGACGGGCATAGAGATATACATCCCGCTCAATGCCACTGTATTTCCAGTAGTCTTGCCCTTCAAGATAGGAGCCGTCGCTGTAACGGAATACTTTCACGGCAAGTTTATTACTGCCTTTTTTCAACAGCTTCGTAACGTTGAAGTGAGACGGTAGACGGCTGTCTTCGGCATATCCGGCAAGCTCACCGTTCACCCATACATAATAAGCGGATTCCACTCCTTCGAAGTCAAGGAAGATATCCATACCTTCCCAACCATTCGGGACGGTAAACTCACGGATGTAAGCTCCTACCGGATTGTAATCGGTGGGCACATACGGAGGATTGGCGGGAAATGGATAGCGGGTATCCGTATAGATAGGAGCATCGAATCCTTGTAGTTCCCAACTTCCGGGAACTTGTATTTTGCTCCACTTCCGGGTATTGTATCCGGGTTTATGGAAATCCTTTGGACAAAGATCGTTATTCTTTGAAAACAGGAATTCCCAGGTTCCATCCAGAGAAACTCGTCTTTCTGTCGCAGGATTCACATCGAAACGCACATCGGCGGGGAGAGAGCGTTGTTTCAAAGCGTTGGCTTCATTCGTAAATGGGATGAAGTGCGCATACATCGGCTCTCTGTTTATCTCGTTGATTTGTGGGTTCTGCCAAGGTTCGTTATCAGCCAGGGCAGAAACACAAAGCAATGAGGAAAAGAGTAAAGTATAAATTTTGGCTTTCATGATAATTTGCTTTAAGTTCTGAAATGAAAATTAAAATCCGCATTTGTCCGCTTCGTCTGTGTCGTCCGCGTACCAATTCGCTTCTAAGCTGTCATTTCAAAACAGTATTAAATAGAACAAAACAGTGTCACAAGGAACGGAACGCTGAAATCCACTACAAATCCGTGGAAGATGGAGACAACTACAAATTGTTGTCCGGCCGTTCGTGTAATGATGGGCAGTGTGGTGTCCATCGTAGTTGCCCCTCCGGCAGAGATAGGGGCGAGGTTGCCGAACCAACGCACCAGTAATGGTGCAGCCAGCAGGGTCAGAATCTCACGGCTGATGTTGGCGAGCAGGGCAATTGTTCCTAATTCAGCTCCTTTATATTCGGTAATGAAGATACTGGAGAGTGAATAGTAACCGAAGCCCGAACCTACAGCCAGGCAATCTGTCAGGGAACGGTGTGTCAGTATCAGGCTGACTGCGGCAGAACCTGCCAACGTGCCCAGAATGGTCATGATAGGCAGGAATATCAACCGTGGATTGAGTGAACGAAAATTTTTCAACGTTTGCGGGTCATTGCCTACACTTAGCCCTACACTGAACATCAGTGCGCAAAGTGCATAAAAGCTGACTTTACTATCTACTACGATGTCGATAGGTATCAGGTGAAAGACTCCGCAAAGTGTCCCCAGCACAAAAAAGCCGACTATGATAAGACTTCCTTTCATGCTTGTCCTCCTTTCCGTTTGTATAAGGCCCTCCACAGTGCCCAAGCGGCAATCACACTTCCCAGAGTTCCACCTATGGTGAGTATGATGGCTTCAAGGCCAATGGTGTGCAGTCCTTTGATAATTTGCTCGTTTCCTCCCACTTCAATGCCGAGAATGAAGAGCAGCACCCAGATCAGCACTGTGATCACCTTATGTATTTTACTTAAATTCCGTTTCCGTAAGAGGTAGCCCAGCAGCATTCCTGTGAGCATCAGTCCGATAATTGTAAACATATCTATGTCGTTTTTGAGGGCAAAGATAATTCATTTGAATATAACGAGGCGGTATCACTGTAGGTAAATACCGTCTCGTTAGGATGTCATATTGAGTGAAGAGAGAATTTATTTGTTAATTTGGTCGTTCGAATTGATTTCAGTCAACGGAATAGGGTAGAACGAATTCTTCTCTACATTAAAGCCGGCGCGTCCTGCATCTGCCAAGGCTGACGCTAATTTGCCCCAACGGCGTAAATCATACCAGCGCCAGTTTTCCAGCGGGAATTCAATCATACGTTCATGTTCTATTTGCTCACGTACCTCTTGTTGTGAAGTCCCTTTCATGGCAGGCATGTCTCCATGTACATTTCTGATTTCATTAATCAGCGGAATGGCTTGCTCGGGATGGCCTTGCTCGTTCAATACTTCCGCCTTCATTAACAATACATTGGCATAACGCATCAAAGGAATGTTGATGGCACAATAATTATTGTATAAGCCATCATAGTCGGTGGGCATAAACTTGCGGAAGGAAGGCCGATTGTAACTTGTACCGGGAATAGGGTTATTCTTATCATCGAAACTACAGAACCAGTTGTCATAATCGCCCCCGTAAACACGCCCGCTTCCATCATTGAAATAATCACATTGGAAGAATACACTCTCATACAAGCGTGAGTCATAGCGTCCGGTTGTGGCAATCTCACCTTCTTTCATGTACGCTTCCATCAATACATTACTCGGAAGAATCTCATCCCATCCCCAAAGTTCGGATGTACCTATCCAACGGTGGAGTTGAGTGCGATAATTAGCACCATTGGCACTACTCATGGAAGTCTGCAACTCAAAGATAGATTCTTTGCTGTTTTTGTTGCTGGCGTCAAACATACTTGAAAACTTCTTTACCAGTTCGTAGCCTTTGACATTGTTTAGTGCTGTAAGTGCCTCATTCAGATATTCTGTCTTCTTGTCAGATTCTTCGTAAGCGCGTGTCAGATAGGCAAAACCTAAATAGGCATTGGCTGCCCCACTGGTGGCTCGACCGATGTTGTCGTTGTCATAAGAAGAAGGGAGAGCAGTGGCTCGCTTTAAATCTTCTATAATAAAATCCCAGGCATCGGGACGCGGTGAAAGTCCTTTGCTTAATTCTGCCTGACTGGTGATATACTTGTCACGGATGATAATTTCTTTCCAATTCAAAAGCAATTTAAGGTGATAGTAAGCGCGAAGAAAATAACCTTCGTTTATAATTTGCGTGCGGACAGTAGGGTCGATAGTTCCTTCTTCCATCTCTGTCACTTTCTCTATTACCTGATTGGCAAAGCTGGCTCCTTTGTAGTTGTTCCACCAATAATTGCTGAACTGTGAGTTACCGTTTGTATAAGTGAAATTGTAGAGTTCGAGCCAGTTGGGATAGTTACGTGCATCGTTACCCATATTGATAATGTCTTCACGGTAAGCTTCCACCGGCCATTTAACTTCGGCAAATTCCCAGGTGTCAATGTAGTATTCTAATTGCGAATATGCAGCCGATATTCCGGCTTGTGCATCACTTTCGTTACGCCAGAAACTTCCCGAAGTCAACTGGTCGGGAGATTCCAAGGTTAGATAATCATCACAAGAGTTCACAAAGAGCGATGCAAAACAAAGGCTGGCTATATATATTACTTTTTTCATGTTTATACAATGTTAAATGAGTTAGAAAGTAAGTTGGGCACCCAAAGTGAATGAACGGGTAAACGGATAAATCAGTTTATCAATACCGGTGTTCAATACACTTACACGTGAGAATTCGGGGTCGATGCCGTCGTATCCGGTGATTGTGAAGAGGTTTTCACCACTTACATAAAAACGCAATCTCTCGATGAATACTTTTTGCATTATTTTTTTCGGTAGGGTATAACCTAATTGTAATTGACGGAGGCGGACAAAGTCACCTTTCTCAATGAAGCGGTCAGACTCCTTCAAGTTACCGTTCGGGTCGTTGAAGATGGCGCGAGGTATGTTTGTATTGGTATTTTGAGGTGTCCAGGCATTCAAGGATGATGTGAGGAAGTTGGAACCGGAGTTCATTCCTTCATAGAAGTACTTGTTACCATTATAAATCTTGTGTCCCCATGCACTACCCAATACAACAGAAAGGTCGAAGCCTTTATAGCCGGCAGAGAAATTCAGGTTAACTTCCAGTGTAGGTATACCCGATCCACAATAGACCTTATCGTCGTCGTCAATAGAGCCGTCGCCATTTACATCTACAAAGCGGATATCACCGGCATCGGCGAAAGGCTGATACTCGTCTCCATCTGCATTTACATATTGGCGGGCTTCTTCATTGCTTTGGAACAAACCGTTGGTCTTATAAAGATAGAATGCACCGATAGGTTTGCCAACGCGCGTCTGGGTTGGGAAGTGTTCGGTTCCATATTTCAAACCTTCACCGTAAAGAACCTGTCCTTTGTCTGCCAGTTCTACAACTTTATTTTTGGTTGTACTGAAATTCATACCGATGTTATAATCGAAACCACCTTTTGAGTCAGCCCAGTTTATCTCAACTTCAACACCGGAGTTGCGGATTTTACCCACATTCAGGATTGGGTTGTTCAAGCCGGCAGAAGGTGGAAGTGCTTTCGTAATCAAGAGTTCTTCGGTTTGATTGTAATAGTAGTTCATAGCACCGGTCAGTTTGTTGTTGAAGAAACCGAAGTCAAGACCAATATTCTTAGTATCTGTAGTTTCCCATTTCAACGAACGATTCTCCAGCCCGCGGGCAATACTTCCTGCCCATGCATTATCACCGTTACCTTTTACATATCCCTGGTATTTGGTGTTATAAGTAGAAATTAGAGCGAGGAAGTCATAATATCCCAAGGCATTTTCGTTACCCAGACGTCCCCAGCTGGCACGCAATTTCAAATTGTTCAGCGCAATACCTTTTGGGAAAAATTCTTCTTCACTGATTCTCCAGCCCACAGCTATTGATGGGAAGACCCCCCAACGGTTGTCAGCACCAAACTTGGAAGAACCGTCGGAACGTACAGTTGCCTGAATCAGATAACGATCGTTATAGTTATAATTTACGCGACCGAAGAAGGATACGCGTCTGTAATCCCATTTAGTTCCGTCACCGTCGTAAGTACCACCTGCACCTGCGCCGATTGTAGAGAAGCCCGGATCGAGGAAACCTCCTGGTTGTTCACCGATTACCAATTGCCCGTCCTCTACCTTATAAGTTGTTGATTTACCTTCTACGCCTACAGAATTCCATGTATATTTGCGAGCCATGGTTGAAGTACCGGCTACGGCATTGACAGAATGTTTGCCGAATGCTTTGTTGAAACTCAGTACATTCTCCCATACATGTTCTTCCCAGTAAGCGGTGGTTTCGCTATGATACGGATAGTCTCGCTTGGCTTTTACGTCGGAAATGTAAGCCGGTGTATGGTAAGTTTGGCGTTGATGCTCTCCACGGTAAGCATAACTTGTTTTGAAACTCAACCATTTAGTGAAGTTGGCAGTTAAAGCTACGTTGGCGGTGGTATGATACTTCTTATCTGTAGATTTCTCGTAGTGCTGGTCGGCCATAACATTACGATTGTTGGGCAGGTTATCGAAGTTTGTCAGACCGAAGCCATATTCTTCATTTTCATTGTAGATAGGTACCAGCGGAGAAATCATATACATTTCTTTCAGCTGATATTCGGGCTGTTTGCTATCTGTGAATTTGAAAGCCATGTTGGCGTCAATATCAAAGATATATTTGCTCATGTGCAGTTTTAGGCGTGCATTATCCTGACGGTAATCATTGCCAAGGAAAATACCTTTGTCATCAGCGTGATTGTATGAAACGGAATATTGGGCATTTTCGCTACCACCTCTTACACTGAACATATAGTTCTGTGAAAGACCGGTACGCATCATTGCATCCTGCCAGTCAGTGTCGATGCCGGTATTCTTGGTCATGTAAGGTTCCAGTTCCAATATCTGTTTTTCCCATGCACCGTTACCTTTCGGGTCGTATTGCGACTTATGATTTATTACATGAGCGTTCCAGTTCTCATACATTTGTGTATGTACTTTCTTATATTGTTCTGCATTCAGCAAGTCGAGTTTTTTCGCTACATTTGTCATACTTACGTATGCACTGAAATCTATTTTTGTTTCGCCTTTCTTACCATTTTTAGTAGTTACGATAATTACACCATTGGCAGCAACCGAACCGTATATGGCAGCGGCAGCACCATCCTTCAGTACTTCCATAGCTTGAATATCCTGCGGGTTAACAGCATTTATATCACCCGGGAAACCATCGATGATATAAAGAGGTTCGTTATCTCCGAAAGTCTTTACGCCACGAATTTTTACTTGTACGCCGGCACCGGCGTTACCACCTGCTTTCATAATGTTTACACCGGCGATTTTACCTTGCAGCGCTTCGGCGGGGTTAGTGGTGGTACGTTTGGATAGTTCTTCGACGTCAACAGATGAAATGGCACCTGTCATATCACTTTTCTTCATGGTACCATAACCGATGACTACTACTTCTTCCAACATTTCAGTATCTTCTCTCAATACTACCTTAATGTTTTTTGCACCGTTAAGAGGAATTTCCTGAGTAGTGTATCCTACGTAAGAAATAACGATAATTGCCTTAGGGGAAACGTTTAGTGAGAAGTTACCGTCTATATTGGTAATCACTCCGTTAGTAGTACCTTTTTCAAGTACACTTGCACCGATAACAGTTTCACCTGTTGTATCGGTTACTGTACCTGTCAGTTGAATGTTCTGTGCTAAAGAACTTAGTGGAATTAGGAAAGCAAAGAGTAAGGCTAACTTGACTACTCTCTTCATGGAACAATTCTTAATAATTCTACCCATGTGTGTGGTTTTTTAAGGTTAATAAAATGTGTTTCACACCACAAATAAGAATGTTATTTATCAAAGTTCACAATCTGGGGGTTCTATAATTAATCTACAAAAGGGCTTTTTAGAGGAAATATTTGTACTACAATGGAATTCTTAATTGTTTGATATATAGTGATATAATTCTGGGATTATATCTACAAAATGCTATTGTGTGTAAGGATGAGGTTAAACACTTTGCAAATATGTAGTTAAGTCTTCTTCTGTGGATAAGTTGAGTGATTTGCGCAACCGGTAACGGTTCATGTTGATGGTTTTGGGAGTGCTTCCAGTAATCATTGAGATTTCTTTTGTAGAGAGATTCACCCGTAATAAAGTTGCGAGATATTTTTCGCCTTGTGTGAGGTTGGGGTGTTGCTTTACGAGTTTTTCGATAAACTCTTTATTTTTCTCCTCAACACTCAGCAGCAATGTATTATTGGTCTTATCTCCGCTTTGGTATTGGCTGATAAAAGCATTCACCTTCTTTAAGTGGGGAACCAGTGCTTGATTATCCATTCTATACCCTTCCTTAATCATCTCACGTATTTTGCCCAGCAACTCGTTACGGCTTCTCAGAAATACGGCAAAGCTGGTTACTTCTTGTTGACTGTTGTCTAAGGCACTCTGTACATTTTGCAGTTCCAATTCCTGTTGGTGCAGTTTCAATTCGGATATTTCCCGTTGTGACAGTTCCAGTTGATATCGGGCTTCTATTAGTTGAAGTCCTTTTCTGCGTTTATACCATTTATATAAGAATATACTGAAGGCTAAACCAAGAATAAGTATACTGCCCAAAAGCCATAGGTTGCGCTTTAGTAGTTCTATCTTATAAGTTTGCTCCTGCATTTCGGTAGCATATTTCTGATCCTGATATCTTTTATAAGAGATTTCCTGTTCAATGTTGCGCAACTTGTTGCTACTTTGCAGCTCTTTGCTCAAGGCATACATTTGACTGAGCCGTTTATAGGCCTGGTCATAATCACCTATGGCGGCATATACCCAGGACGAATATTCATAATAATCACAAATCAATTCCTTGGCGCCGATATTATGGGCATATTCATAGGCTTTCTGCAAAGCTTCCAAAGCTTTGGAGTATTGCTCGCCGAAGTAATATTGCTTGCCCATATTGTTGTAGTTCTCTCCCAATGACCATTGTGCATCCAGATTCTTGTTGATGGCTATGGCTTCCTGAATAAAGGACAGTTTCTTTTCCGTATCTCCTTGATATAGACATAGATTGTTCAGATTGGTAGCAATCTCTTTTAAGTTCCTTTGGGCACGATTGATAGTCAAGGCCCGTTGAAGAAATCTTTCTGCTACCAGAAATTCATCAAGCAGATAATGCATGACTCCACGCTCATTATAACATCCGGCCACTGAAGCTGAATCTCCTAAAGACTTGAAAATAGAGGTTGCCTTATCGTTTAGTTCTATCCCTTTGTTATAATCGCCCAACTTACTATATACACGTCCCATGAGTGAATAAAGCTGAGCTGTTTGCCGTTTGTTTGCGGGATTGATATATCTCTGTGTATCGTATAAATTCTTGATACTCAAATCGAAGTTGCCCAGCAGTTGTTCTGCTTGGCAATAGAGTATCATAGCTTGTGCACGGGTTTCATTGGGTTCGTCTTCGGGAAATAAGGCAGCTGCCTGAGCTGCATAGTATGATGCCTGCTTGGGATTGCTGAACAGGGCTTTTTGAGCTTGTTCTAATAAGGTCTGGGCTTGTTTGCTGTCTTGAGCCTGTAAGGGGATCGTGGTTAATAGGGAAACTGCAAATATTAGATACAGTACTTGCTTCATAGTATATTTGTTGTTTCTGCAAATGTAATTATTTTCCTTTAAAAGTCAGGTTTGCTTTCAAAAAGATTTATCTTTGTGCCTCTAAATTAATGCTGTATGCTATTGCCTTATTTGAATAAAGATCTGATTGAAGCCGGTTGCGATGAGGCCGGACGTGGTTGCCTGGCAGGAGCTGTATATGCTGCTGCCGTGATTCTTCCCAAAGATTTCAAGAACGAACTACTGAATGATTCCAAACAGTTGACGGAACATCAGCGCTATGCTTTGCGTGAAGTGATTGAGAAAGAAGCACTGGCATGGGCGGTTGGCATTGTATCTCCCGAAGAGATTGATAAGATTAACATACTGAACGCTTCTTTCCTCGCCATGCATCGTGCCGTAGATCAATTAAAGATGCGTCCGCAGCATCTGCTTATAGATGGCAACCGCTTCAAGAAATATCAGGATCTTCCGCATACCACGGTGATTAAAGGCGACGGTAAATACCTTTCCATTGCGGCGGCTTCTGTGCTTGCCAAAACCTATCGTGATGATTATATGAACCGCCTTCACGAAGAATTTCCATATTATGATTGGGACCATAACAAAGGATACCCCACGAAGAAACATCGTGCGGCCATCTCCGAACGTGGAACTACGCCTTATCACCGCATGACATTCAATCTATTGGGTGACGGGCAGTTAGCACTTGATTTCAAGTGATTATTCTATCGCTTCATCCAGATCGATAAACAGGAATTGGTTTTCATTGTTAAGTAGCAGCAGCTTATTACCAATCACCCGCCCTTTTTTGAACTCCGTATCAAGATGGGCTACAGGCATTCCCATTTCGTGAATGAACCAATAGTCTCCACGATTGCCGATACATAAATAATCTTTTAGTTGGATACTGGGGCTGTAAATCCGCTCCCGTTCATAGGTATTCCTGATGTTCAAATCCTTGTCTACTTCATAGATAACTCCTTGATCATTATATACCAGGCAATGTTCTCCATCGAAAGCGAGCGACTTGAAAGCGGTTGTATCTTTGTTGGCTGCATAGAATGTACCGGGCAGCATCGCTTCCAGCTTTCCGTATTGCTTGGTATCCCAAGGTACAATATTTACGATGGAATCCGTCAGCTCCTGATAAGCCATTCCGTCATCAAACAGCATGTAGAGTGCGTCATCAGTTCGCAGGGCATCTTCAATCATATCTTTCTTTACGCTTAGTTGGTTGAAGAAGATTTCTTCTCCGTTTAGCAAGTTATAACAGGCTATAAATGGGCGTCCATATTTCTTGCGGCTTGCTCCTTCGCGTAATCCGTAGCCGTAATTCAGCATGAATAACTTATCATCTTGCACGAAAAGTTTAGAGCAGGAAGCTTTCACATCAGGAAACTCTGTTTGCCACACTACGTTGAAAGCCGTGTCCATACAGGAGATGTGTTGACGGTCTGCCCAGTAATAAAGTGAATCCTGAGACAGTATATTGGAAGTCAACCCCGTGATTGTATTATTGGCAATGGGAACATAGCTGTAATAATAGGCACCACCGGTTGCTACGCCACCGGCTACTCCGACTGCTACAGCGGCTAATCCTTGCAACAATGCCGCTTTTGTATCATGAGCTCCCGGTTTGCCCGGATAGGTCAGTAACTCTCCGGTCATGAAATCCAGCTTATGCAATGCATCCGCTACAATCAGGCGTTTATTTTGTTCCAGATCAAGAACTTCGTTCCAACCGTATTGATGAGGTATTTTGTTTTCCCACAGATCGTTACCGAATTTCAAGTTGACAGCGCGGAGTTTGTTGGAGGTAGGGGAGTTATAACCTAAGACCAATCCCAATGAATCGTCCACATATACCGGAAATAAACTGGCTTCCCATCTCTTCGCTCCTGTTTCTCTACTGAGCAATGATATCTTGCTGCCGATTTCAGTTATCAAGACCCCTTCCGAAAGACAAGTTATCCGTGATTTGCTGAAGTCAATCGGCTGTTTCCATAGGAGCTGACTGCTCTTTGTGTCATAGAAACCTATTTCTCCTTTATTCTTCAGATACTTACCGCTTTTAGTGGTTTCCCTGAAACTGACGCAGAGATAATCGCCTTTATCACTCATGGAGAAAGTTTCCACCCGCTGCGGAAAAGTGTAGCACTGTGCTTTTAAGTCCGTTCCGTCCGCTTTTTTTCCTACAACGATGGTTTCGGATTGAGCATAAGAGATTGATGCCATGAGGAGCAGGCATACAAGCATTAGATTTCTGTGTATTTTCATGTTCATTGACCTATTTGGCGCAAACATACGTATTATTTGCGAATTTTTCAGGTCGAAGGGATAGAATATGTGTAATTGTCTTGAGAATCTCTCAAGTAACACTGCCCACGTTCTTTTTTTGAGTGTGATTTAAGTTGTCGTTTTTTCGGTGTTCTTAAACAGTTTCAGTGCCTTCAGCTTCCGCAACCTCCTTGTTTACCGGCCTTTCAGCTGAAAGAGTGTTCTGAAGGGACATTTTCAGCTTTCAGCCATCGTAAGTGTCTCCCCTACATTATTCATGGTAGGAGTTAAAGGAGTTATTCAGGCTACGATATAATCCAGTCTTCCAGCGTATGTCGTTTGCTGTCGAAGTTTATTGCCACTTTCACTATCGGTAGTCCGCATAAGGCAAAGCGTTCCGGATAGTTTTTCAGGTCAATTTGCTGCATGGCGATGTCCGCTGTTTTATTCAGTTTCAGTTCTATGACGTAGAGTATGGATGGAGTGCGCATCACCATGTCCACACGACCGTCGGGAGTACGTACTTCCACATCTACATACATTCCCAGCAGACTGAAAATGGTGTAGAGCAATGACTGGTAATGACCTTCGTAGTCGGTATTGTCGCATTGCGGAATGGTGGAGAGGAATGTCTGCAACAAGCGCAAGGCGTCGTCTATTCTTTCTTCGGTAATTGCTTTAAAAAGAAGTGCCACTGTAGTGAAGCCTTCGGCGGTATATTGGTTTAAATAGCCGGACAATAAGCTCTTCATCAATCCTATGCGGACTTCTTTGTTAGGGATATCGAGCGTATAAAGACCGGTGAATGAATCCTGATTTTTTATCGTTACATAACCACTTTGATAGAGCAATGGATTGATGTCGGTCATCCGCTCGGTAGGGGCGTCGAACGATTCGGCCAATACTTTCCGTCCTCCAATCTGCTGGGGCTTTACATGGAACTTGTTTAGCATTTCTATCAGGTAGGTAGGGGTGCCGCTGCCAAACCAGTAGGAGCCGATTTTACCTTTGGCCATGGCGGTGAGCAGGCTGAAAGGATTATAAATATCCGGAGAAGGCCAGGTGAAATGATAACCGTCATAATTATCCTTCAGCAGTGCGATGACCTCGTCGCGGCTCGTCTTCATTCTTTCCGCCATCCTATTCAAATCACCCGACATCTGCGTCAGCAGTTCTTCTTCCGTAATGCCGCAAATGGCCGCATAGGGCTCGTCCATGCTGATATTTTCGATATTGTTCAGTTCGCTGAAGATGCTTAGCTGAGAGAATTTTGTGATGCCGGTCAGGAACACGTAGCGCAAATAGGGGTCGCATGCTTTTAGGGGGCTGTAAAAGTTTCGCATAACGTTTCGCAGCACAGGCATATTCTTTTCTTCGTGAACCACGTCGAGAAGCGGTGCATCATACTCATCAATGAGAACAATCACCTGTTGCCCGGTCTGGGTGTAAGCCCGTTCTATCAAGCCTTGCAAGCGTTGGTTGATTTCTATGTCACCTTCTCCGCGGCCATATATCTTTTCATATCCCAGAAGTTTTCTTTCCAATTCGCTGACAAGCTGGTTCCTGTCCGCATGCTTTGCCGTACTCATATCGAAGTGTAGCACCGGGTATGCCGTCCATTCTTTCTCCAGTTTTTCAATCGCAAGGTTCTCAAACAACTCTTTCTTCCCTTCAAAATAACTGTGCAGGGTGGAGACGAGCAATGACTTGCCGAAACGTCTCGGACGAGTCAGGAACATGTATTTTGATGCGGAATGCGTCATGTGGTAGACGTATGCCGTTTTGTCGATATACAAATATCTCTTTGTCCTTATTTCGGAAAAGGTCTGTATACCTATCGGATAAAGTCTCTGTATCTGTTCCATATAGTCTTTGAAGTTTGCTTTGATCACAAAGTTACTACATTCTGTTATAAATCACTCTATTTCGCGCTAAAAATATAGAAACTGAACTGCTTTTAGTGACTTATGCGAATCAAGAGTTAGAAGGAGTTACCGCTTCGCATATATATGATTAAGATAGCTTCGAGGAGTATCTACGGGCAGATCTCCCTTTCTTTGCGATCTTCGCGTGCTTGTTTACTGATGACCGACTGGAGTTGTTCAAGTGAACAACTGGAGTTGTTCGATTGACCGACTAAAGTTGTTCACTCGAACGACTTTCAGTCGGTCACCTGTAATATTACTTATTTGCTGCCTCATGCAGAAGTGCTGAGGGGTGAAAGGTGAGGAGTGTCCTCAATGATAAGCCTGAAAGCATTTCCCTGTCTTTCAGCCGGTAGTTTCAGCCTGAATGCCGATAAACAGGGGGATAATGAAGGATGAAAGAAAGTGAGATTAAATAAAAGAATAGAGCAAAGTGGGAATAAAGAAGCAATCGGATTGCTTACTGGATTTTATTTTCTAACATTTCTATTCTTTTGCACAGCATATCTATCATTTTACTGTTGGCCTTTATCAACTCACGAAGATCTTCCGATGCTTCTATTTTGATAGTACTACAGTCTCTGGCAATTCCGATGCTGGTTCCAATGGTACTTGAATTGTTGAAATATGAGTTCCCGTCTATTTTTCTGAATAAATCAATAGCCGACATATTCATTACTTCTGCAATTTTATTTAACCGTGTCAAAGTCAAGTCAGTTTCCCCATATTCAATTTTGCAGTATGCACTGGTCGACAAGTTGAGCTTTTCGCCCATTTGTTCCTGTGTCAGATTCTTTTCCATACGGAGCAATTGCAGCCGTTGTCCTACTATTTTCTTCAAGTCAGTCTCCATGGTCGTAAAAATTAGGGGAATACTCTTATTTTATCGGGCAAATGTAGCAAATATAGTGGATATAACCAATGTTAATACATGCTTATCTTTGCAAAGAAACAAAAACACTCATATCAGTATCAGTTAAGCCAATAGAATGCAGTTGATTCGTCTCTTTCCGTTTAATTACATAACGTGAAAAGATTTTTTTTGTTTATGAGAGATTGATAAATTAAGTAACAAACATGAAACAGTGACAATGTTGCTGCCCTTTAAAATTAAAAAAAAATTATGAAACTTACAATGAAACCTTGGGTGGTAGTTTGGACAATTGTATTGTTGTGTGTAATGCCTCAGAGTGGAAGAGCACAAAATAAGCAATTAGAGAAAGAACTAAAAAAAGAGTACAAAACTAAGTTGAAAGAGTACAAAAAAGACGGTTGGAAACTGGATGCGACTTCGAGATCCTTTGAGGTTATTTTGCTACAACATTATGACAAATTGCAGAATGGCAATTATACGCAATTGGTGGGTACATCATCAGGGTGTATGCGTACCAATGTTTGTCGTCAGGCGGCCTATAACAATGCGATTGTGACGTATGCGAATTTAGCAAGTTCCTATGTCAAAGGGCGTACTACTTCCGATGTTGCTACGGCGGATTCGGAGACCGGTGAACTGGATCGTTTTTATGGTGCTTATGAAAGGGCGCTTGGTACTTTAATAAACAAAGGAACCTTAACGGAAAGTTATAGTGTATATAAGGATATGAATGGGGCTAAAGAATACCAGATCATTTTCTTGGTGAATGAAGATAAAGCTTTAGATATCAGAAAAAAAGCTTTGAATGCTGCTTTGGAGGAATCTAAACTCAGACAGGAGTATGCAACACAAATTTCAGATTTCATCAATGACAAGATAACACAAATAACAGAGTAATAACATGAAAACTATATTCGTATTCCTGTTGCTCTGTTTGTATGGCATAAGTATGCAAGCGGCCCGTCCCGATAAGTCGGATAAAATTGCACCGCGTTGGAAGAATGGAGTTTTTCCTAAAAATCATGATAACAGCTATTACTTCAAGGTTGCCCATGGAGAGGGCAGAACTCTGTCTGATGCTTGCGAAAGCGCAGTGTTGACTCTGGTTGGAGATTTGGCAAGTATGCATGGAGTGTCTGTGAAGGGGACAGCTATTGAGAAAATAAAGGCGGAAAGCCGGGATCATGTTTATACGGAAAATATCGAGCATAACTATACGTATAACCTTGATTTTGATAATTTTAAAACAGCCTTTACGCAGATTGATATTTATTGGGAAAAAGACAAAAGTGGCATATACAATTGCTGGGTATTGTTTGAAGTGGCTAATAATGCGGATAAGGTACGTTTTCAAGAAGTCACTTTCACAAAGAAGTATGGGATTCGTGGGCTGGCGTATTCTTTAATTCCCGGTGTGGGACAGTTGTATAAAGGCAGTACGGCAAAAGGACTTTCCATTCTGGGAGGTGAAGCGGCTTTGGCGGCAGCTATCGTGCTTTGCGAGAATACCCGTGCTTCTTATGTAAAAAAGATGAGGGAACAACCTGCGCATGCGAAGACCTACAACTCCAAGGCGGATAATTGGGAGACAGGCCGCAACGTATGTATTGGTGCGGCGGTTGCCCTTTATATCTATAATTTGGTGGATGCTGCCATTGCTAACGGTGCGAAGCGGGGATGCGTACAATCGGGACAGAAGTATTTGTCGATGACTCCGGTGATGGGTACCGAATGCAATGGGTTAGCATTGACTTTTCATTTTTAAACCAATAAATCTAAGTGAATTATGAAAGTTTTTAAGAATAAATGCCTGTATTTATTAGTGTTACTTTTTGTGATATCCTGTGCAAAAGATGAGGAAGACTTGACAGGCTCTATATATGGTAAAGTGACGGATACGCAGAGTGGTGAAGTTCTGCATGGAACAACTGTGACGTTGACTCCCGGAGGTATTTCACGGACGACCGGTGATGATGGAACTTATGAATTCCTGAATTTGGAACCGGGACAGTATCAGGTTGAAGCAAGAAAGGCAGATTATGTCACTAATACCAAAAGTGTCAGTGTCGTTACCGGCAAAAATGCGATGGGAGATATTACGTTGACCCCTGTGAAGAAAGATGCAAAAATAGAGTTAGGGGTATCCACACTGAATTTTGGCAAGACCAATACGTCTCTTTCTTTTGATATATTCAATAAAGGTACTGCAAAATTCAACTGGAATATATCCGGTTTGGATAAAGTGGATTGGCTGGAAGTAAATCCTGCAAGCGGAGCGTTGGAAGCCGGTAAAAGTTGTGCCGTACAAGTCTCTTTGTTGCGTGAGAAACTGACAGAGAATAAAGAACTGACAATTATTATAAATGCCGATAAGGAGTCCGTGTCATTGAAGATTACGGCAGAAGTGGAAAGGAAAACATCGAAAATCGAAATCATTCCTTCAAAACTGGATTTTGGTACGGATGAGTCAGTCTTGACATTCGATGTGAAGAATATCGGTAACAGTGGAGGTGTAAGTTGGAATATTACGGGACTGGATGTAGATTGGATCACTTCCATTACTCCCATGAAGGGAGAGACGGAACAGGGAAAGTCCAGTGCCGTAAAGGTTGCATTAAACCGGAGTAAAATAAAGGATCATGTGAAGACTTCTATTTTGATTAATGCGGATGGAGAGTCGTTACCGCTTGAAATATCGGCGGATGAGAAGTTGGAACGTCGTATAGAAGCTGATCCGGCGACACTGGCTTTGGGAGAGCAGGAAAAGTCTACGCTGACTTTACGTTCCTATTATGGCAGTACATCTTACATGCTGATAATAAAGGAAAACGATACCGATTGGCTGAAACTGTCGAAAACGAATGGTACGATTCCGCAATATGATGCCGCTAACCCTGCAATGAAGGAAACGGTGGAATTGTCTGTTTCAAGAGAAGGACTACAGGCCGGGGATTATAATTGCACTTTGATTGTACGTTCGGACTTGCAGGATTTGGAAATACCTGTTACGATGAAAGTGAAAGAGTCGGATAAGAAACTGGATGTCAGTCCAAGGGCAATAGATTTCGGACAGGATCTGAATTCTTCGACATTTGCAATTAAGAATATAGGTAATACAGGGACGCTGGATTGGAATATTTCCGGAATTAATGCAGATTGGATAACAGTATCTCCGGCAGAAGGAGCTTTGGGTATGGGCAAGTCTGCTACCGTGACAGTGACTTTGGATCGTTCCAAAGTGAAAGGGCAAATGGGAACTACGATCAAAGTAAATGTTGCCGGCCTGTCTGAGGAAATAACTATCAGTGCTGAAGAGAAACCTCAGCGCAGTTTTGATGTGAATCCGCAATCGCTGACGGTTGGAGTCAATGATAAGGCTTCATTCTCTGTCAGCTCTTATTATGGGACGACTTTTTATCAGTTATCCACAAAAGAAAATGTAGCTTGGATTTCTTTCAGTAAGAACTCGGGTACAGTGGCTGCTTCTGCGACAGACAACGTGGAAGTCAGAATAGACCGCAAAGGGTTGGCTGCAGGAAATTATAGTTGCAACATAGTGGTGCAGACTGACCTTGGTAATAAAGAAATTCCATTGACAATGATTGTGGAGAAAAAAGATGCGTCCAAGGTAGTAAGTAATGGGCTGTATGTATATTATACTTTTGAAGGAAATACCAAGAGTGTGACAGAAACGACTTTAACGGCTTCGGCTCTGAATGCTCCCACTTATATTTCAAATAGTAAGAACGGCAGTCAGGCTATCAGTTTCAGTCGTGCGAATGAAAGTTATATCAGCATTCCCGAAGGGTTGATTGACAAATATAAGTTCTCTATATCTTTTTGGGCCAAGGGGCTCTCGGACGGGCATATTTTCCATTCGGTCAAGAGTACTAATGAAAATAATTTCTGCCTTTCAATGGTGGATGGTAAATTGAAGTTCACTGTGACTAAGTACTTTAATGGATATCCGTCTTATGATAAATCTACTCCTTTTGAACATTCTGCGTTGGATAATGATTGGCACATGATTACTTTGACTTCGGATTATCCTAAAACTTCCGATGCTACCATTACAAGTAAACTCTATATTGATGGTGAGTATGTAGGCGTGGCTACGGAATATTGTAATCCTTTTAGTCAGGGAAATTCCAGTCAGGCTGATTACGGGTATGGTGTTAAATTCCAACTTGGCGGTACGATGAAACGAAACTCGACTACAACACTGAATGCTCTTTCCATGAGTATTGATAATCTTCGGGTTTATGATACACGAGTGTTGAGTGCAAGCGAAGTAAAGGAAATATACGAAGCGGAAAAACAAAACTGACGTTGCATTAGGCTAAGTGTCTTTCTTTGTATATCTTTGTACACAAAGAAAGACACTGCTATGAATTGCTACAAACATTTGAATGACTATGCTGTTGCCACCTGCGGATCTTGTGGAGTGGGATTATGTCAGAACTGTCTGAATGGTTCTATTTACTCTTATGACGGCAAACCTTTGTGCCACGACTGTAATTTGAAAGCCGCGGAAGATGAAATGTCTACTTTGGGTAGGCGGAAAGTATGGGCGCTGATAAAGTGCATTTTCGTATTGGTTTTCATGATATTGGGTTTTTCTATCTGGCAATCTACCGGTGATGCCATGAATGCGTGGATATATGCAGGTATTGGCGGCATTCCCTCGGCGTTTAAATCTACAAAATCCTCTGGAGGAATGCGGGTAGTCAGTAATGATATCATTGACAGTCTTTTTTATCCGTTTATAATGTTGCTGATCCGACTGGCGATTATCATAGCTCTTGCGCCCCTTGCGGCTGTCTTTTTGGTAATCATGAATCTAGTTACTTTCTTCAAAACTTCGAGTGCCTTGAAGGATACGAAGAATACGTATGCTTTCCTGCTGAACGCTTCGAATCAGCCGGTACAGATGTCTTCCGCATCCCAATCTCCTGTACTTCAATCTTCGGCGGCTACGAATTTGAAGAATGTTGACGATGCTGACGACTCCTGGATGGACAGCTTCATGAAACCTTCCAGTACTAAACCTTCTGTTATGACAACGCGCCTTACCTGGAAAACCCGACCTACTGCTGCCGGAGCCGACAAGGTGAATAAAGTAGAAAAGGCGGAAGAGGAAATAAAAGAAGAAGATGATGATAGTCACGAGGTCGTAACTACATCATCTTTGATACAAAAACAAATGCGGTAATGGTAGTTTAGAACCACTTAATCTTCCTGAACCAGATAAATGTTCCTGCCGATAATATTACGGAGATCAGGATAATGAATATGAAAGCATACGGGAAACCTTCCAGGTGAATATCCACATTCATGCCGTAGAAACTGGCTATCAGTGTCGGTATCATGAGCGTGATGGAAAGGCTCGTCATGCGTTTCATGATAGCATTGACGTTGTTGGAAATAATGGAGGCAAAAGCATCCATCGTTCCTGTCAGGATGTCGCTGTAAATGTTTACGGTATTGTATGCCTGTTTTAGTTCAATGATTACATCCTCCAACAGCTCCATATCCAGATAGTCGGTATCCTGGAAGATATTCTTCAATCGCCCGATCATCACTTCATTTCCGCGGATGGAAGTGTTGAAGTAGACAAGGGTTTTTTGTAACTTCATCAGACGGAGCAAGTCTTCATTGCGGATACTTTTCTCCAACTCTTTTTCCGCATTGGCTACATCATTGTTTATCTGTTTCAGATACTTCAAAAACCAGACGGCGGAAGAATAAATCATCCGCAGGATCAAGTCCAGCTTATTGTTCACTACGATACCTTTGCGACGTGTATGTTGGATAAAATCCGAGATGAGTTCAGTCTTGTGATAACATACCGATACGATAATTTCATTATTGGTAATGATGCCTATTGGCACGGTGATAAAGGGAATGCCATGCTGACTGCTCTGCATCGGGATACGCAGGATGGTGAGCAACCAGTTGCCTTCCGTTTCCGTACGCGGGCGTTCATCCGCATCGGCGATATCTTCCAAAAAAGATTCCGGAACTTTCAACTCTTGGGTGAGGAAATCAAAATCATTGTCATCGGGGCATTCAACGTTTACCCAGCTATTGGGCATCCATTGCGACTTTTCTATAAAGCCGGCTTCAGAATAAAGGTACGTTCTCATCGTAATGGCCTCCTTTCTTTAGGAACGAACTGAGGCATTGCGGACAACGTCTCTGTTCGCTTTAATTATAAATACTATTGCACGTTCGTGGGTTTGAATCGTCCATATTTCTTGTTTTTTGTTTTTTAAAGCGCGACAAAAGTACATAAATCATTTGAAACAGTACGCTTTAACCGTGCTTTTTTGTACCTTTGCAGCCGGAAAAATCGTTCTCTCTATAAAGAACGTTTTTGCTAAGGTTAAAGATTGTACATTTAAAATCAATTAATATTATGAGTAAGAAAGCCCTTTTAATGATTCTTGATGGCTGGGGTATCGGCGATCAGGGGAAAGATGACGTGATTTTCAATACACCTACTCCGTACTGGGACAGTCTGCTGGCAACATATCCTCACTCACAGCTTCAGGCAAGCGGTGAAAATGTAGGTTTGCCCGATGGTCAGATGGGTAACTCGGAAGTAGGACACCTTAATATTGGCGCCGGACGTATCGTATACCAGGATCTGGTAAAGATTAACCGTGCATGTGCCGACAATAGCATTCTAAAGAACCCGGGAATCGTTTCCGCCTTCACTTATGCCAAAGAAAAAGATAAGAACGTTCACTTCATGGGATTGACTTCCAACGGTGGCGTACACAGCTCATTCGACCACTTATTCAAACTTTGCGATATTGCCAAAGAATATGGTGTGGATAATACTTTTGTTCACTGCTTCATGGATGGACGCGATACCGACCCGAAGAGTGGTAAAGGCTTTATTGAACAACTGACTGCACATTGCGAAAAGTCAGCAGGTAAGATTGCTTCTATCGTAGGTCGTTTCTATGCAATGGATCGCGACAAACGTTGGGAACGTGTGAAAGTGGCTTATGACTTGCTGGTAAACGGCGAAGGTAAAGTAGCTACCGATATGGTTCAGGCTATGCAGGAGTCTTATGACGAAGGTGTGACGGACGAATTTATCAAGCCGATTGTAAATGGTAACTTCGACGGAACCATTAAGGAAGGTGATGTAGTTATCTTCTTCAACTATCGTAACGACCGTGCGAAAGAACTGACCGTAGTACTGACTCAACAAGATATGCCGGAACAGGGTATGCACATCATTCCGGGCTTGCAATACTACTGCATGACTCCGTATGATGCATCTTTCAAAGGCGTACATGTTCTTTTCGATAAGGAAAATGTTCAGAATACATTGGGAGAATATCTGGCAGCTCAAGGCAAGACTCAATTGCACATTGCTGAAACGGAAAAGTATGCTCACGTAACTTTCTTCTTCAACGGTGGTCGTGAAACTCCGTATGACGCTGAAGAGCGCATCTTGGTTCCGTCTCCGAAAGTAGCTACTTACGACTTGAAACCGGAGATGAGTGCTTACGAAGTAAAGGATAAATTGGTGGAAGCTATCAACACTCAAAAGTTCGATTTCATTGTTGTGAACTACGCTAACGGTGATATGGTAGGGCATACCGGTATTTATAGCGCTATCGAGAAAGCTGTAAAAGCTATCGACGAATGTGTGAAAGATACGGTAGAAGCTGCCAAAGCCAACGATTATGAAGTAATCATCATCGCTGACCACGGTAATGCAGACCATGCACTGAACGAAGACGGCACTCCGAACACTGCTCACTCTCTGAATCCGGTTCCTTTTGTTTATGTAACCGAGAACAAGAATGCCAAAGTTGAGAATGGTGTTTTGGCAGATGTTGCTCCTTCTATCCTTCACATTCTGGGTATGGCGCAGCCGGCCGATATGACAGGAAAAGACTTGATTAAGTAAGCAACTGCCTGCAATATTCAATAAAGGAGATGTTTCAAGAGATTTTATGCTCTTGGAACATCTCTTTTTTTGTGCTTCAATGGCAGTCCTTCTCTCTAAAAGGTTATCTTTGCAGACAATACACGCAATTGATGGAATGAAACTACTTATATTACTATTGATATTTGTCTTGTCCGGGATGCCGTCATCTCTTTGTGCAGAAGAGGTAATAGTAGATAGCTTGTATTGGCAAAATGCCGAACAGAAAATGGAAGAAGAAGAGTACAAAGATGCGGCCCGAATTTATAGTGAAATGATAGTGCTTGGTGATTCTCTGTTTCGTGTATACACCGGAGAGCGGGTGGAAGATATGCGCAAAGATTATACCATCGATGAACTGGAATTGCAAAATAGTGCACAGCAAAAGCGTTTGTTACAACTCTCTTTTATCATTATCCTATCCCTTGCCGTTTTTTTATTGGGTGGTTTTTTCTATCTGAAAAAGGTAGGGAAGCGGTTGCTTCATTCTAAAAATGAACTTCAGAAAGCTAAGTCCATGGCCGAAGAATCCATTCGTAACAAGAGCTTGTTCCTTTCCAATATGAGTCATGAAATCAAGACTCCCCTGAATGCATTGGCGGGTTTCTCGGAAGTGTTGACTACGCCGGGAATTGATGAGGCTACTCGTGTACAGTGCAACGATGTGATTCAATTGAACTCCGAATTGTTGCTTAAACTGATTAATGATGTCGTGGATATTTCATGCCTGGATGTAGCGAATATGAAGTTCAGCATCACTACGCATGAAGTAGTGGCTCTCTGCCGCAATGTGGTGAAGATGCTGGATAACATCAAGCAGACATCAGCGGATATTCGTTTTGAAACGGAATTGACTTCATTGGAGATAGAGACGGACCAAGGGCGTTTGCAGCAAATGCTGGTGAATCTGCTGGTAAATGCCACTAAGTTTACGAAAGAGGGAAGCATCACGCTTGCATTGCGATTGGATGAACAGGGTTTTGCAGAGTTCTCGGTGACGGATACCGGTTGCGGTATTCCTCTTGAAAGGCAAAGCACGATCTTCGGTCGGTTTGAGAAGCTGAATGAGGGAGTGCAGGGCGCAGGCTTGGGGTTGTCCATCTGCAAGTTGATTATCAAGCGGCTGGGTGGAGAAATCTGGGTGGATTCCGGCTATACTGCCGGTGCGCGGTTTGTGTTTATTCATCCTCTAAAGCAGGAGGTGGTGCGATGAAAAAGCTGATTCTTTTGTTGCTTTGTGCAGTCAGCTCGTTTTCGCTTGCTACTACCCAGGCCTCGGATGGCAGTAATTTGCGTGACAGTATCTTCCGGATTTATCGGTCGATGCCTGCTGATACTGCCCGGACTCAGTTTCTGAAGGATCTCTTTGTACGTAATATTGATAAAGACTGGTCGGCTGAATTGCTTGATTCGGCATTAGCCTCTGCAATAAGCATGAAAGATGTGGAAAGTGAATTGGCGCTTCGTTACGAATATTTCCGCTATTACACTTTCAGGCTGGATGGTGAGAATATGGATAAAGCATTAGCCTTGCTGAAGGAAGTCTGTTATCGCTCTAAGATCTATGACAATTACTTTTCCGCATTACATTACATGCTTCAACTTAAGGGGAGCAGAGGTGATACGGAATCAGCGATTTTGGAATCACAAAAGATGTGTGAAGAAGCTATTCGTCTGAAAGACAGTCGGGGCATATTTCTGTCTTATGTGACAGAGGGTAAAGCGTATGTTTTTGCCCGGAACTACGAAAAAGCGATTGAATGTTATAAAAAAGCAGCGGAGTTAACTTCACTTTCCACGGAGGATGGGCTAATGGTTCACCAATATTTGACAAGTGCTTATTATTTGTTTAATAAACATCCTGAAATGATAGCGGAATTGGAGGCTCAACGGAGAATCATTGATGGTATCATAAAGGAGCAGCCTGCGATGCTTGATTCTTATAGGAGTAAAATCCTGGAAATAGAATTAATGTATTGTAAAATCTATCTGGCTGTTGAGGATGCTCCTAATCTGAAGAAGCATCTGGACGAAGCTGCAAAGTTCTACACTGATGATTCTTTTTCCTCTACTGTAATTGCTTATAATTTTTCGTGGGCGGGCTATTATTATATAACGAAGGATTGGGATAAATGTTTTCCGCAATTTGAATTAACATTGTCTGCCTTTAAAGGCACTCAGCCGATGTATGAGATGGATATACGCAGAATTATGGGAGATGCTTATGCTGATGCGGGACGGTATAAAGAAGCTGCTGAAACATATAGAGTCGCTGTGCTGAAATGCGATTCTATCAATAAGGCTACGTTGCGTATGAATGAGGAGACCGTTCAGGCCAATTATAGGATACAGAAAGCCCTGCTTGAAAAGGAAATTGGTGCAAAGCGTTTCTGGCAGATAGCAGTAGGTGGTGCATCTCTGTTTGTCATTTTGCTTGTAGGGGGAGTGTTACGAGTGTCCCGGATTTATCGGGAACTGGCGAAGTCGGAGCGTGAAATGCGTGAATCGTATGCTGTGGTTCAGGCGGCTGATAAGATGAAAGAAGTCTTTCTTCACAACATCACGAATGAAATTAGTGTTCCTCTTCATTCTGTTGTGACTCTTTCTGATTCTCTTTGCCAAAGAAATGATCTGACCATGGAGGAGCAGCAGGAATATTCGGCGGTTATCCGGCGAAATGCTGAGAAGCTGATCGATTTGATATTTAACATTCTCGATCTTTCGCGCCTGGAGTCGAGCATGATGAAATTTAATGTGCAGGAGTATGACATGGTACAGTTGTGCACAGATGCCAGAATGCAGGCAGAGTTGCAGGAAGGAATTTCTGTTCAGGTTGATTTCCTTACTGATTTGCATACGCAGCTTGTTCAGGTGGATACCGTCCGCTTCATGAAGCTGCTTTCTTCCGTTCTGATGTCACCAAAAGGGAGGCGTGAGCCGTATGCGGTGCAGTATATGTTGGATTATAAAAGTATAGATGAATTGAGGATAGTGGTTACAAACAGTCCGCTACTTATGGATGCAGAAAACGAAAGAGAACGTGAAATTCAGCATGCCATAAACCGTCTGTATCTGGAAGCCTTCCAAGGCAGCTATCAGTTGTGTGAGGAAGATGGTAAACGGTTGATTATAATAACATATCCCATAAAGTCCTTTTCGTAAATGTAGTTTTTCCTACTTTTGTTGAAATACTTCTTCTTTTGACGGTATGCTTCTTCTCTTTTAATGGGCTGGCATATTGCTATGCTCGCGTAGGAAATGACGGTTCTTATGTGAGCGGTTTCGTGGATAAGAGCGGAGCTTATATCCTGACATTTGATAAATAGGTAATCTGTGCTTATTAATTGCGGAACAAAGTGTTATCTTTGCATCCGCAATTAATTTTTTATAGGAAATGATACAAATAGGTGACGTAGTGGTCAGTTTTGATGTGCTGCGTGAAAAGTTTATATGCAATCTGGATGCCTGCAAGGGTGCTTGTTGTGTTGAGGGAGATGCCGGAGCTCCGGTGGAACTGGATGAAATAGAAAAGCTGGAAGAAGTACTGCCTGTGATTTGGGAAGAACTTGCTCCTGAGGCACGTGCCGTTATAGAGAAACAAGGTGTAGTGTATACTGATTGTGAGGGTGATCTGGTGACCTCCATTGTCAACAACAAGGATTGTGTTTTCACTTGTTATGATGAGAAAGGTTGTTGTTATTGCGCTATTGAAAAGGCATATCGGGACGGAAAGACAGATTTCTACAAACCTGTTTCCTGTCATTTGTATCCGATCAGGGTAGGAAATTACGGAGTTTATAAGGCAGTGAATTATAACCGTTGGGATGTGTGTAAAGCCGCCGTATTGCTGGGGCGGAAAGAGAATCTGCCGGTATACAGGTTTCTGAAAGAACCGTTGATACGTAAGTTCGGTGAGGATTGGTATGCTGAGCTGGAATTGGTGGCAGAAGAGATGAAGAAACAGAATCTGTTGTAAAGATAGTACGGAACCATCTCACGGAGTGTCTTTTTCTATTTCGTGAGCTGAAAAGAAAAACGCCGGATAACAGGATTTTCCTGTCCATCCGGCGTTTCTTCGTTGTAAGATGTGAGGTTGGTTAATAAAAACGTGTTATTCAGTGACTAATCACTAATCGTAAATCATTAATCACTGTTTTTCTTACGCATCAATATTTGCATACGTTGCATTCTTCTCAATGAAATCGCGGCGTGGTCCAACGTCTTCACCCATCAGCATGGAAAAGATATAATCCACTTCGGCGGCATTTTCAATGCTTATCTGTTTCAACATACGGTTTTCAGGGTTCATGGTTGTACTCCACAACTGTTCCGGGTTCATTTCACCCAAACCTTTGTAGCGTTGTGTATGTACGGCATTTTCCGAACCGCCACCATAAGTGTCGATAAATTTCTGGCGTTGTTGGTCTGTCCAGCAATATTCCTCCACTTTACCTTTTTTGCAGAGATAGAGGGGCGGAGTAGCGATATACAGGTATCCGTTGCGGATTACCTGCGGGAAGTAGCGGAAGAAGAGCGTCATGATCAGCGTGTCGATGTGAGAACCATCGACGTCAGCATCGGTCATGATAATCACTTTCTTATATCTCAACTTATCAATATTTGCTTCCTTGCTGTCTTCGCCATCCACACCGAAGCGGATGCCGAGAGCTTGGATGATGTTGTTGACTTCATCACTCTCGAACGCTTTATGCCACATGGCCTTTTCCACATTCAGGATTTTACCGCGAAGCGGCAGAATAGCCTGGAATCTACGGTCGCGGCCTTGCTTGGCAGAACCACCTGCCGAGTCACCCTCGACTAGGAACAATTCGCATTCCTCAGGATCCTTGCTTGAACAGTCGGCCAACTTACCCGGCATACCGCCACCGGACATCGGTGACTTACGTTGCACGGATTCACGCGCCTTACGTGCGGCAACACGTGCCTGTGCGGCCAGAATCACTTTGTCTACCACCATCTTGGCTTCCTTCGGATGCTCTTCCAGATAATAGTTCAGTGCTTCACCTACGGCCTGGTCTACGGCTCCCATAACTTCGCTGTTTCCGAGCTTCGTCTTGGTCTGGCCTTCAAACTGCGGTTCTGCCACTTTGATAGAGATTACAGCCGTCAGACCTTCACGGAAGTCATCGCCTGCGATTTCTACTTTAGCTTTTTCCAGCATCTTGTTGTCTTCGGCATATTTCTTCAGCGTACGGGTCAGTGCGCGGCGGAAACCTGCAAGGTGCGTACCACCTTCGATGGTATTGATATTGTTTACGTAAGAGTGGATATTTTCGTTATAAGACGTATTGTACATGATAGCCACTTCCACCGGTGTGCCTTGTTTCTCTGTGTTGATGTAGATTACATCATTTACCAGATGTTCGCGGGAAGAGTCGATGTAGCGGACGAATTCCTTCAAACCTTCTTCCGAGTAGAAAACTTCCATCTTGGCGTTGTTTTCTTCATCTTTTACACGAAGGTCGGTCAGAGTGATCTTGATGCCTGCATTCAGATAGGCCAACTCGCGCATACGGGTAGCAAGGATCTCGTAGTTGTAAACGGTTTCCGTGAAGATCGTGTTATCCGGCCAGAATTGCTGACGTGTACCTGTAATATCGCTTGTTCCGATTTCCTTTACCGGATACAGCGGATGTCCGCATTCATATTCCTGCTGATAGATTTTTCCGTTACGGAAAACCTGCGTAGTCATGTGTGTGGACAGGGCGTTCACACAAGATACACCTACACCGTGCAAACCTCCGGATACTTTGTAAGATCCCTTGTCGAACTTACCGCCGGCATGCAATACGGTCATGACAACTTCCAAGGCTGACTTCTTCTCTTTTTCGTGAAAATCAACCGGAATACCACGTCCGTTATCCTGTACAGTGATGGAATTATCTTCGTTGATGGTTACTTCAATGTGGTCGCAATAGCCGGCGAGCGCTTCGTCGATAGAGTTATCCACAACTTCATAAACCAGGTGGTGAAGTCCTTTCGTACTAATGTCACCAATATACATCGCGGGACGCTTTCTAACAGCTTCCAAACCTTCCAGAACCTGGATGTTCTCGGCTGAATAGCTCCCGTTATTGGAGTTAATCTGTTCTTCAGTCATAATCTAATTTCCTTATTCAAATAACAGAGCAAATATAGTGAAAATTCGTGAGATACGAAACTAAACTGAGTGATAAATTTCATTCGTTTACAGCTTTTTAGCTTCTTGCGGAAGGTGTCTGGAACGGGGTAGGGCGATAGGTGCAGATGCAGAAAAAGTCGGACTAAAAAGTCCGACTTTCCTTGTATATCTTTTGTGTAATATTAATTAGCTTATCCTAGCTTATTAATGTAGAGAGCCAACTTTGACTTCAAGTTGTTAGCTTTGTTCTTATGGATTACATTGGTCTTAGCCAATTTGTCCAATATCTTAGTTACGCCCGGGTACATTGCAGCAGCTTCTGCTTTGTCGGTTGTAGAACGAAGCTTTCTAACAGCGTTTCTCATGGTTTTGCCATAATATCTGTTGTGAAGTCTTCTAGTCTCTTCTTGTCTGATTCTTTTCAGTGATGATTTGTGATTTGCCATCTCGACTAATCTTTTTTAATTCGTTTATTTTTTTTAATTGTAGCCCGTGGGGGAATCGAACCCCCCTTTCAAGAATGAAAATCTTGCGTCCTAACCGATAGACGAACGGGCCATCCTTTAGTGAGCATTTCTGCTCTTGCAGAGAGATTATCTCTCGTTTGCGGTTGCAAATGTAGGGACTATTTTTGAATTGGCAAAATAATCTCAAGAAAAAAATAAAGGGATTTGTAGCGTTTATTCTCTGATTCTGTGCTTATAGTCTGAATATCAGGATAGTAATATCTTTCATTTTTTTACTTTCCTACCTGCATTTTTTTATTTATCCTTGTTTTATTCCCGTTATTTCCGGCTTTTTTCGTAGTTTTGTTACCGGATTGAAACCAAAACTTGAAGCGCGGATGTTACAGAAAACGCTGGGGATTGTGCTGCATACCCTGAAATATAACGATACCTCTCTTATTGCGGACATCTATACGGAGACGGCCGGACGTGCTTCGTTCATTGTAAAGATACCCCGTTCGCGGAAGGCTGCGGTGAAATCGGTGCTGTTTCAGCCACTCGCCTTGGTGGAGCTGGAGGCGGATTTCCGTTCGAACGCCAGTATGTATAAGATAACGGAGGCGAAGTCTTACTATCCGTTTTCTTCCATTCCCTACGATCCGTACAAATCTTCCATAGCGCTTTTCCTGGCGGAGTTTCTGTATCGTGCGGTGCGCGAAGAGGCTGAGAACCGTCCGTTGTTTGCTTATCTGCAACATTCTATTATCTGGCTGGACGAGTGTCGCGATAGTTTTGCCAATTTCCATCTGGTGTTCCTGATGCGCTTATCCCGCTTCCTGGGATTGTACCCTAATCTGGAGGATTATGAGAATGGTGATTACTTTGATCTGCTGAATGCCTGTTTCACTCCTTTGCGCCCGCAGCTTCATTCATTTTATATACTTCCTGCGGAGGCTTCACGGCTGACGATGCTGATGCGCATGAATTATGAAACAATGCACCTCTTTGCCATGAACCGTGCTGAACGTACCCGCTGCCTTACAATAATGAATGAATATTATCGCCTTCACTTGCCTGACTTTCCCGTATTAAAGTCTCTTGAGGTGCTGAAGGAGCTCTTTGATATGGATTAATAAGTCCTTTGACGTAGAACAATAAACTCTTTCCTGTATATCTCACTGACCTTTGGTGCAAAAGATGCCATCTTTCGCTGTAAAAGATGCCATCTTTTGTAGCATAACATGCCACCTTTTGATGTAAAAGATGCCATCTTTTGCATGAGATTAAATAGGGATGTGATAGAGATGTATGAGGGATATGAGGAAGAACTCCCGGACCGGATGCGTTGCATCAGCGGTGGAAAGTCGGATACTTGTTATTGAAACGGAAGCCGATACCCAGCATCAGATAGTTCGGATCACTGAAATTCTTCAGATTGTAGCCTACATGCAGGTAGGAGCTGCGGGTAAGTTCCGCTTTCAGCGTCAACACTTGGTAGATACCTTTGTGGTCGCCGCCACCATGCAGAACGTTGGCACCGATACCGACACCGACTGTGAAGTAGGGCATCACGTACTCCGCACGTCCTGAAATACCCAGGGCTAACTGCTTGTGAAGAGACGGCTTGTAGCACTCGTTTCCATTTCCGGGGATTGTATAAACATTGGAACTGGCATCGTATACACCGTCCAGCGAAACACCGGTACGGAATTTATATCCGATGTTGTACATGGGGGCGAAGTTGAAACCAAGCACCGTATAAGCATCCGGTGAAGCGATCTGTCCGCTACCTACCCACACGCCTTTCCGTCTCCATGAGCCGAACAGGGTTAGGTCATAACTGACGTGGCGCGGAAATTTCGGTACAGGTGCATAGTACGTAGGTTTGGTAAGCGCATCTTCCGGCCTGTTGAAGTTATAGACAACGCCTACTTTCAATCCCATGGTGTTCAGACCCGCATTGGGAAATTTGGTATTACCATTAGAGAAGTGGGTACCGGTTACTCCGGCAATCAGGTCGATCTGCCGTGAAACCATCCAGTTCAGTTGCACGCCGGCATTGATATAGGCATTGGCTTTCGAACCGATTACACTGTTGTGCGGGTTGTAGCGTTCGTCATAAGGTTTCCAACCGAAGGACACACCGAAGTTCCATTCGTAATTGAGTGACAACCGTTGGGTGATATGCGCAATGCGTGCGCCTTGATAGACGTAAACGGCAATCGGGTTTCCCAGTTCTTCTTTGCTTCCGAGGTCGTAGTAGCCTACGCCTATACCTTGGTAGGCGCTGCCGTAAATCCGGTCGGCACATGTATTGGGCTTGAACTGGAATGAATATTTCAGGTGGGCGGAATAGCCCCATTCGAAAGGTTTCCATTGAGAATTGTCCCCCGCCAGGAATGAGCTGGTAGGGAATATATACCCCGGGCGGTATTCTACGCCCAGTCTGTGAATAAAACGTTTGGCGAAGTATCCCGTATCCGGTTTATATCCCGGTACGCTGTCTTGTGTCCGGCTTTTGGCGTAAGCTATGTCAGACAAGAAAAGCATTGTCCCCGCAAGGACCATTAATTTCCACATCTTTATATTGCTTTTCATATGCTGTGCCAGAATTCTAGTTTTATTATTATGCGGGGATATTCCCTTGAAAATGCGTGGCAAATATAATGATAGTATTTGAAATAAAAATTATGATACTCAATAAAATGCGAAAAGAAGCCGTGTTTTCGGGCGATAGAAGTTAAATTACTTTCTTCTATCTTCCGGAAACACGGCTTATAACAGAAATGAGGCGGGAGTTTATCCCAGCAATTCTTTCACTTTGGCGGAGATGGCACGACCTTCGGCAAGTCCGGCAAGCTTCTTGGAAGCAACACCCATTACTTTCCCCATATCTTTACCACTGGTAGCACCTGTTTCGGCAATGATTTCCTTCAGGGCAGCTTCCAGTTCTTCGGCGGACATCTGCTTCGGCAAGTAAACTTCAATCACCTTCACTTGTGCCAGTTCAGCATCTGCCAGGTCCTGACGACCTTGCTGGATGTATATTTCAGCGGCATCTTTGCCTTGTTTCATCAACTTCTGCATGATCTTTAATGCAGCGTCGTCGGTCAGAGTATCGTTGGCACCCGGAGCTGTCTTTGCTTCCAGGAATACTTTCTTGATGTTTCTTAATGTTTCGAGTGCCACTTTGTCTTTGGCCTTCATTGCGGTTTTAATGTCTTCGCTGACTCTTTCAAATAAATCCATAAGTTTACTCTATTTTTGTTTATTACGCTATAGTGTGTACTAATCTTTCATCTGCAGATTACGCGGATGAAAGATGTCTTAAGGCAGATTTAGAAGGTAATCACTCCTCCCATATCTTCGCCGCCCTGTGCCTCTTCCGTAGCAAGCTGCCCTTCGGTAGCCGCTTTGGTTTTAATGGTGCTCAGGGTGCTCTTATCGCGCAGGTATGTCGGTGAACTTTCTACCATGCTGATAATATCGGCATTATCCAGATCCTCGGGGTTGAAGATATAGATATGTCGGCGTTTACGAATGTTCTTGCTGCCGATGCCGCTGGCACTTTCGCCATAAGCCTTGCGGATACGCTCTTTGTTCTTTTCTTTTTCTTCTTCGAGCTGAAGCTGGCGTTCTTCCTCTTCCTGGCTGCGCTTTTCGAGCACACTGTCCATACCGGGGACATCTTCCATGCCGAAACCGGTGGCGAGTACGGTAATCTTTACTTTACCTTCCAGTGTGTTGTCCATAGCCACACCCCAGATTACCTCTACGCCTTCGCGGAACTTGCTCATGAATTCGTGGATCTCGTTCATTTCCTCCATCATCAGTTCCGAACTTTCGCAGAAGGATACGTTCAGCATCACCTTCTTGGCATTGAAGATATCGTTATTGTTCAGCAACGGAGAGTGCAGGGCATCGTCGATGGCTTTCGTCACACGGCTTTCACCTTCGCCGAAGCCGGTACTCATGATGGCAACGCCACCGTCTTTGAGGATGGTCTTTACATCTGCAAAGTCCAGGTTCACCGTTCCACGCATGGTGATGATTTCTGCAATACTCTTGGCGGCGATGGACAACGTATCATCTGCCTTGCCGAAAGCATTCATAAACGTAAGGTCGGAATATATTTCGCGCAGACGCTCATTGTTGATAACCAGTAGGGCATCTACATGCTGGGCGATACGTTCCACGCCATCCAGCGCCTGGATAATTTTCTTTTCACCTTCGAAGATAAAAGGTATGGTGACGATACCGACGGTGAGGATGTCCATCTCCTTGGCTATGCGGGCAATGACGGGAGCAGCTCCCGTACCTGTTCCGCCACCCATTCCGGCGGTGATAAATACCATTTTGGTACCGTCGTTCAGCAGCGATTTGATTTCTTCGCTACTCTCTTCGGCGGCTTCTCGGGCACGTTCGGGACGGTTTCCGGCACCCAGTCCCTCGGTAATAGAACGCCCCAGTTGCAGTTTTACGGGGACGGGAGACTCTTTCAACGCTTGGTTGTCCGTGTTACACAGAACGAACGTTACGTCGTGTATGCCTTCCCGGTACATGTGGTTCACGGCATTACCACCACCACCACCTACACCAATCACTTTAATGATCTTCGGTGAATCTGTCGGGAAATCGAATTGTACTATATCGTCCATGATAATGGGATTTATGATTTATAATTTATGATTTATACGTTATGAGATCATTTCAGATCGTCATCCGAGAAAATCTCATTGGAAATCTTGTTGAAAGTCTTTTCAAACCAGCTGGGACCTTCTTTCTTCTTTTTCTTTTTCTCTTCTTTTTCTTTACGTTCTTTCTCCTTGCGTTCCCGTTCTCGACGTTCTTTCTCTTCCTTCTCGCGCTGTGCTTTGGCGGCACGGGCGGCGGCTTCCTGTTCTTTCAGGGCTTCGTCGTCGCCAAACATATCGACGGGTTTCGGTGGAGTAACGGTGGAAGCGGCAGGTGCAGGCTTCACCTCTTGCAGGCAGCAGTTTTCGTTGCCGGCAGCAAGCAGGCCGAGCAGTGTATTCTGCATGCCGTCTTTCTTCAGTACATCGCTGAAGCCATGGATGGTGTTGTGTACAAACCGGGTGGTCTTTACCTTATCGACCTTGCTGCGTTTGCGGAATGCGTCTTCCATGTTTTTCAGGTTGGCGCCCCCACCGGTGAAGATGATGCCGGACAGCAATCTGTCTTCGTATCCGGAAAGTTGCAGTTGGTTCCATACATTGGCAAGGATTTCTTCGGCACGGGCGTCGATGATGTCGTTCAACACGTTCAACTCGATGCTACGACCGTCCTCCAGTGTGCAGACTGCCGGTGTTTCAGTCTCTTCTTCCTCGTAAAGCATATCTCCGTATTTCAGCTTCAGTTGCTCGGCTTCGGCCTCTTCCATTTGCAGGGCGGTAATGTCACGGGTGATATTGTTTCCACCCAGCGGCAGTACGCTAAGGAAGCGGAGAATGTTATTTTTATATACTGATACGGTAGTCGTATCTGCCCCGAAGTCTACCAAGGCACATCCCGAGCGCATTTCGCTTTCCGTCAGCACGGCATTGGCCAAGGCTATCGGGGCGATGAGCAAGTCGGCAATTTCTACTTTGGCCTGTTCGAAGCTGTGCTCCAGATTCTTCTTGAGGGAAGCACGTGCCACGATATTCAGGAAGTTTCCTGTGATACGTTTGCCTGCCACACCCACCGGATCGGCCTGAAGATTGTTGTCTATCTTATATTCCTGCGGGGCTACATCCAGCACGCTCATGTCCATCAGGGGAACTTCGAGGTTTTCATCGCTGATTGCATCTACCAACTCTTGCGAAATAATCCCTTCCTCTTCCAGCACACGGCTTACCGCATTCTTTACCGTGCGCAATGACTGTCCGCCGATGCCTACATATACTTTGGCAATGGAGTTGTTCAACTGGCTTTCCAGCTTGTTGATGATGGAAGTCAGAGCCTGTGCGGTCTTATCAATGTTGTAGATGACTCCTTTGTGGATAAAAGAAGAGGCATCCTCACGCGCGTAGGCCAGCACTTGTATGCTTCCGTCGCTGTTCTTCTTGCCGGCGATACCGGAAATCTTGGAAGAACTCAACTCGATAGCGGCGATAAATTCTGTTGTTGCCATAGATATATTTCTATTGTTTATATTTTAATTCTCTCGTTTCGTACAGATAATCTGATTACTAAATTCAACGTTAATACGGGAATATTTGTTCCATCCTACCTGATTTAAACCTCTTTCGTAGAAAGCTTTCACCCGTTCGAGCTTGCGCTCAAAGCCGTCCAGCTTACCGAGATAGATGATGTGGTCGCCCACACGGGGCACTAATTCCACATTTTTGTCCGACAGCACGTGTATCTGTTCGATCTGTGCGTCCCAGAACTTATTATTCTGCAAAAATACACCAAACTTATATAAATCCCTCATGGCAAACGACTTTTCTACTCTTCCGGTCACTATGGCAAGGTGAGCAACGCATTTTGCGTCGGGTGGCATCACGGTGCCTTTGTTGTCCAGATAGTAGTTTTCACCGTTTGCACTCATCACTCGCAGGATGGGGATGCGCTGGCTGACTTCCACACAGAGTATTCCACTGGGAGTCTTATAGCACTCCACTTCGTCGATCAGCGGATGTTTGGCGAGTTCCCGTTCCAATGTTTTGCTACGAATGCGATCCATAGGTTTGCCAACGGGATAAATACCTTTCTTTTCCAGCATACCCGAAACTTCTTTCTTGGTGATGAAGCCGGCATAAACTGTATCTTTGATAACCAATTCCATGTCACGACACACCTGTCCGGCAGGCTTCCGGTTGAAAGCCGTGATAGCTACCACCAGATAGGCGATGACGAGCAGCAGGACGATAGACAATAGAATTCTTTTCAGCATGTATGATTTATCAATTATGAGTTATGATTTCTCAACTGTCAGTTACTCTGCCAATTGTTTTGCAATGGCAGGGACGTAGTTATCTATGTCTCCTGCACCTAAAGTAATCAGAACCTCGATCTTTTTCTGCGATAGCAGGTTCAGAATGTCTTCTTTCCTGCACATACATTTTTCAATGCCCGGACGCAGGTTGTCATATATCAGCTGGCTGGTGACACCGGGAATCGGTTGTTCACGTGCCGGATAGATATCTACGAGGATCACTTCATCGAGCAGGGACAAGCTGTCGGCAAATTCCTTGTAGAAGTCACGGGTACGTGTGTAAAGGTGCGGCTGAAAGATAGCTGTTATTTTCTTGTCCTGATATAGATCGCGGATAGACTTTACGCTTTGTGCGATTTCGGCAGGATGATGGGCGTAGTCGCTCAGAAATACCACTTTGTCATTCTTGATTTTGAAGTCGAAACGGCGGTCTACTCCGCGGAAACTTGCCATGCCGCGTTTGATTTCCTCATCCGTAGCACCGTTGAGGTGGGCGAGTGCCATGGCTGCCACACCATTCTCTATATTGATGCTGACGGGAACACCTAATTGGATATCATTGATACGTGTATCAGGTGCCACGAAGTCGATAAATATCTCACCGTTCCCGATGCGGATATTTTCAGCATGGAAATCACCTTCGGTGCGAGCATAGGTATAAACTTTTACGCCGGATTGTACATCAGGCTTCAAAGCAATGTCTTTGTGAATGATCAATGCGCCGCCCGGTTGAATCAGGGTTGTATAATGACGGAAGCTTTCCAGATAGGCTTCTTCCGTACCGTAGATGTCCAGATGATCGGGGTCAGTAGCTGTAATGACACTCATGTACGGTGATAACCAATGGAAAGAACGGTCGAACTCATCTGCTTCGATCACTGTGTACGGACTGGACTGAGACAGTAGCAGGTTAGTTCCATAATTCTTGGAGATGCCTCCGAGGAATGCGGTGCAGCCTACATGTGACTGATAAAGCAAATGTGCGGCCATTGTGCTGGTAGTGGTTTTACCATGCGTTCCGGCTACACACAGACCTTTGCTGCTGTGGGTGATTGTTCCCAGAACCTGGGCGCGTTTTTGTATTTCGAAACCGTTATTGCGGAAGTACACTAACTCGGCATGATCTTGCGGAACGGCCGGGGTGTATACGACTAAAGTTGTTTCCTTGTCCTTGCAATCTTCGGGGATCAGGCTTACATTTTCTTCATAATGTATCTGTGCACCTTCTACGATAAGGTGTTCGGTCAGTTCGCTCGGAGTGCGGTCGTAACCAGCTACAAGTTTGCCCTTTGATAAGAAATAACGTATCAGGGCACTCATACCGATGCCGCCGGCACCGACGAAATATACGGATTTGATGTTTTCTATATTCATTTTCTTATATTTTAATACTATCTCAATTCTCCTCCTCCCGGGAGGAGGGGAATTGGGATACTGCTGTTTATTCATTGAGATACTATAGTTTGTCTATCAGTTTCAATACTTCTTTTGCAATTATAGTTGCTGAGTCCGGCAGCGCCAACTTGGCAATGTTCTCGCTCAACGTTTTTAGTTTTTGTGCATCGGCAACCGTTTCGAGTGCTACCGGAATAAGATGCTTCATAGCATCTGCATCCTTCACGTAAATGGCGGCTTCCTTATCTACGAGGGCCAGTGCATTTTTAGTCTGGTGATCTTCTGCCACATTGGGTGAAGGTACCAGAATAACCGGTTTATTCAGCAGGCAGAACTCAGAGATAGATCCTGCTCCTGCACGCGAAATGACCAGATCGGCAGCCGCATACGCACTTGCCATATCTTTAATGAAGTCCGTCACATAGAGGTTCGGGATAGCTGAGATGCGTGGATTACGTACCGCTTCTCCGGTGGTGGTAGTGATGGCATCTTTCACTTGCTGAATGTATATCTTCCCGGTCTGCCAGATGAACTGGATGTCACCGTATGCTTTGATTGTATCCAGTGCGGCAATCAGCGTCTGGTTTATAGTACGCGCTCCAAGACTGCCACCCAGTATCAATATTGTTTTCTTCTCCGGATTGAAACCGAAAGAGGTCACGGCAGCTTCGCGACTCTGCTTATTTGCTAACAGATTCTGTCGAACCGGATTTCCTGTCATAATAATCTTATCCGCAGGAAAGAACTTTTCCATTCCATCATACGCAACACAAATCTTGCAGGCTTTTTGTGCCAGCAGCTTGTTTGTTACGCCTGCATAAGAGTTCTGTTCCTGTATCAAAGTAGGCACTCCCATCATACCTGCTACTTTTAACGTAGGGCCACTGGCATAACCACCTACACCTACCGCTACCTGAGGATGAAACTCTTTCAGTATGCGGCGTGCCTTCAACTGGCTGCGGAGTAACTTTATAATCACTGCAAAGTTTTTCCATAAACGTTTACGGTCGAAGCCTGCCACGGGTAAACCGATGATTTTGTATCCTGCATCGGGCACACGTTGCATTTCCATCCGTCCTTCTGCACCTACAAAGAGGATTTCTGCATCGGGGCGTAGTTCCTTGATGGCATTGGCAATGGATACTGCGGGGAATATATGTCCCCCTGTACCTCCACCGCTTATGATAATGCGGGGAGCCTCTCCGTTATGACTTTTATTCATATCTTTCATACTTAATTTTATTGCAGGAGTTAAAGGAGTTGTCACTCCGTTGTCTCCTACTCGAATTCTGCATCACTGTTCAGCACCTTTGCTGTTGGTTCGGCCGCTGTTTGTATCTCGCTATTTCCTTCTTCAACAGCAGCTTCCACTTGCATCGGTATCTGTGCGTCATGTTCTTTAATCTCTTCCAATTTGGCAGTATAGCGACTCACACTCAATATCATGCCGATATAGGCGCAGTTGATAAGTGTGGAGGTACCACCTTTACTGATAAGCGGCAGCGGTTGCCCGGTGACCGGTGCCAATCCTACTGCTACCATCATGTTAAATACGGCTTGCGATACAAGCAACAGCGCAATTCCTATGATGAGGAAAGCCGGAAACGTTCGGTCGCACTTCTTCGCTATACGCCCGACTCGTATCAGTAGGCAGACGTAGAGGAATACGACGAAAGCCCCGCCTATCAATCCCAATTCTTCCACAATAATGGCAAAGATAAAGTCAGAGAATGCCTGGCTCAGGAAGTCGCGCTGTACTGAGTTACCCGGTCCTCTACCTACAATGTTGCTTGTGGCTACAGCGATACGGGCGTGGGCTATCTGGGCATCTTTGTCAATATCGAATTTGGCGGCAGGCACTTCTGTGTCATCCGTGAATTTCTCTATACGGGCACGCCATGTGTCAAAACGGTGCAGGAACGGTAAATCGCTATTCTTGGTCAGTACCAGGAATGCTACACCTATGATTGCTACTCCTGCCAAAGCACCGGCCAATATCAACAGTTTCTTTATTGCCACCCGTCCGATGAACATCATCAGAAAAACCACTCCGAAAAGCAAAGCCGCCGTCGAAAGGTTCTCTGGTGCAATCAGCAGGCAGACAACACCTGTGATGATCATGATACGCTTGAAGGCTTTCGGACTGGCCCCGTCTTCATCCTGTCCCTTGGAGAGGATAAAGGCAGTGACGATGATCACGGCCATTTTTGCCACTTCCGAAGGCTGGAACTGGATACCCATGAAGGTCATCCAGCGTGCAGCGCCGTTGATGCGTTCCATCATCATAACAAGACCCAGTAATACTACGGACAAAGGCAGCAGGAACACAGGGAACACCTGAAACCACTTATAAGGAATATTGTGCATAAACACCACTACTACAGCGCCCACCATCAGGATGATGCTGTGCTGTGTAATAGGCCCCCAGTGGTCACCGCTCTTGTACGTCAGTGTAGACGCGGCGCTGAACACTTCTACGATAGAAATGAGGCAAAGGAAAAGGAATATGATCCAGATTACCTTGTCACCTTTGAATATGCTTCTGAGTAAGTCCAATGCTTCGCAAATTAATAGTTAATAATTAAGGAATGAAAGCGCTCATATACGCTTGCTTTTCTCACGATGTGCGACCGTCTTTTTATCCCGGGTACGGGATAAAAATCTGATCCCGGGCACGGTCATAATGCTCTTACGTATTCCTTGAACTGGTCTCCGCGATCTTCATAACTGTTGAAGAGGTCGAAGCTTGCACAACAAGGACTCAGCAATACCGTTTCGCCTTTTTTCGCTAAACGGAAAGCGGCATCTACGGCATCTTTCATACCGGTTTGCACATCGGCAACGGGCAATCCCATGCGATCGAAGAAATCGTGCAACTTTTCGTTATGTAATCCCAGGTAAACCAGGGCAGAGCATTTTTCGCGCACCAGGTCTTCAATTTCTGTATAGTCGTTGCCTTTATCTTTTCCGCCCAGTATCAGGACCGTTTTCGTTTTCATGCTCTGCAAAGCATACCAGCAGGAATTTACGTTGGTAGCTTTAGAGTCGTTGATAAACTCTACACCGCGCACAGTGGCTACTTTTTCAAGGCGGTGTTCTACGCCTTTGAAGTCGGACAAAGCACGGCGAATATATTCTTTCTCTATTCCGGCAAGATTGGCAGAGATGCCTGCGGCGAGAGAATTGTATAAGTTGTGTGTACCTTGTAAAGCCAATTTCTCCTGCTCCATGTTGAAGGCGATGGGTTCGTTGATTTCCACTTCACCGTCTTCTACGTAGGCTATGGCTCCATCTTCTTTCATTGCGGAGAATGGATAAAGGTGGGCGCATAACCCGTGTTTGTCCAGTTCGCGTTTGATGATGGGGTCGTCATTCCAGAAGATGAAGGCATCTTCCGGTGTCTGGTTCTGCGTGATACGGAACTTTGCGTCCACATAGTTCTGCATGCAGTGGTTGTAGCGGTCCAGGTGGTCGGGCGTAATATTCATCAGCACGGCAATATTGGCGCGGAACTTATACATGTTATCCAACTGGAAAGAACTAAGCTCAATCACGTAGTAATCATGTTGATCCGTGGCCACCTGCAAAGCAAGACTCTTGCCAATGTTGCCTGCCAATCCTACATTCAGACCTGCACTCTTGAAAATGTGATAAATGAGTGAGGTGGTAGTGGTCTTACCGTTTGAACCGGTAATACATATCATTTTAGCATTGGTATAGCGCCCTGCAAACTCTATCTCAGAGATGACAGGCGTACCTTGCTTTTTCAGTTTCAATATAATCGGAGCATCATTGGGGATGCCGGGGCTTTTCACCACTTCTTCGGCATTTAAAATCAGCTCTTCTGTATGCTGTCCTTCTTCCCAGGAGATGTCGTACCTGTCCAGCATTTCTTTATATTTGCTTTTAATGGCGGACATGTCGGATACGAATGTGTCGAATCCCTTCACTTTGGCGAGTACGGCAGCACCTGCACCACTCTCTCCGGCTCCTAATACTACAATTCTACTCATGTTTTCTTTAGTTACGGGCTACCAGCTACGAGCTACAAGCAGTGGCTGGAGTTGGTAGTTGCTACAAGTTTGTTTCTTATTGGTTACCGGTAGCGAGCACTTGTAGCTTGTAGCTCGTCACTGGCAACTCTGTTATCTTATCTTTAATGTAATAATCGTTATCGCGGCCAGTACAATCGTCACAATCCAGAAACGGACCGTGATTTTTGACTCATGGAACAACTTGGTCGGCGTTGTAAACTTCACTGTACAGCCCGGTTCTATCAGGCTCATGGAGGTACGGAAGTGGTCGTGGATAGGTGTTCGTTTGAATAGCCTTTGTTTTACTCCTTTCCGTTTTCCGGCTTTGTAATAGAACCGTTGTAAAATGACGGATAGGTTTTCCAGCAGGAATACACCGCAAAGAATGGGTATCAGCAACTCTTTGTGTATGATGATGGCAAATACGGCGATGATACCGCCAATGGTTAAACTGCCCGTATCACCCATGAATACCTGTGCCGGATAGGCATTGTACCACAGAAAACCAATCAAGGCACCAATGAAGGCGCAGATGAAGATTACCAGTTCTTCCGATCCGGGAATATACATGATATTCAGATAACCGGCATATTCGATGTGGCTGGATACATAAGCTAAAATTCCCAGTGCCAAACCTATAATAGCCGAGTTCCCTGCCGCCATACCGTCCATTCCATCATTCAGATTGGCGCCATTGCTGACGGCTGTCACTACGAATATAGTGATAATCACAAACAGTACCCAACCTGCCGTTTGCGCATGTTTACCCATGAAACTTACGAAATCAGCATAATCCAGGTTATTGCTTTTAAAGAAGGGGATGGTAGTCTGCGTCGACTTAATGTCTTGTCCCGCATGAATAACTTCCACTTCCTGCCCGGGTTTCTGCACTTCAATGTTTTCGCGGATGACGGCTTGCGGACTCAGGTATAAAGTAAGTCCTACGATTAATCCCAAACCTACCTGTCCGATAATCTTGAACTTTCCGTGCAGGCCTTCTTTGTCTTTCTTGAAAATCTTGATATAATCATCGGCAAATCCTAATGACCCCAGCCATACCGTGGTAATCAGCATCAATATCATATAGATATTACTCAACTTACCCAGTAGCAGACACGGAATGAGAATTGCTACAATGATAATGACGCCCCCCATGCTCGGTACACCTACCTTGTTCACCCCGAACGGATCGATGCTGGCATCACGTTGTGTTTCCGTAATCTGTTTCCGTTTCAGCAGGTTGATAAAACGATCTCCCCAGATGCTTGAAATGAGCAATGCAAGGATGATTGCCATCAAAGCCCGGAATGATGTATATCCAAACATACCCGCACCGGGAATGTCATACTTGTCTAACCATTGAAATAAATAATACAACATGTTCTTAGTGATTAGTGATTGGTGATAAGTGATTAGTGTCTTGCATGGTGATAATGCAGTTGCTAATCACTTATCACTAACCGTTAAAAACTTTATTTAGCTCTTCTTTATCATCGAAATGATGTTTCACTCCCTTAATCTCCTGATAGTTTTCATGGCCTTTTCCGGCAACGAGAATTACATCACCCGGCTGTGCCAGTAGGCAAGCGGTCTTGATGGCCTCGCGACGGTCGGCTATGCTGATGGTTTTCTGCATGTCCTCCTTGTCTAATCCGGCAAGCATATCGTTGATGATATCCTGGGGCTCTTCAAAACGCGGGTTGTCCGAGGTGATGATGACGCGATCGCTGGCTTTGGCTGCTTCCTTGGCCATGATGGGGCGTTTGCCTTTATCGCGATTACCGCCTGCACCTACTACGGTGATCACCTTGCCTTTACCTTCAAGTACTCCGTGAATAGCGTTCAATACGTTGATGAGGGCATCCGGAGTGTGTGCATAATCTACAATGGCGGTGATGCCTTTGGGAGAACGTACCGCATCAAAGCGCCCGGCTACCGGCTGCAAAGCGCTGAGGGCAACCAATACATCTTCCTCTTTTTTGCCGAGCAGTACAGCTGCACCAAATACCGCCAACAGGTTTGAAGCATTAAAACGGCCGATGAAATGCACGGCTAGTTCGTGGTTATTGAAGTCGAGTAACATACCTTCGAAATGAGACTCCAATATCTTGCCTTTGAAATCGCTGAGGCTGCGCAATGAGTAGGTATATACCTTTGAACGCGTGTTTTGCGTCATTACAAGTCCGTTCTTATCATCTAGGTTGGTCAGACTGAAGGCGTTCTTCGGCATGTCGTCGAAGAATTTCTTCTTAGCTTTGAGATAATTCTCCACTGTCTTGTGATAGTCCAGATGGTCGCGCGTCAGGTTGGTGAAAATACCACCTGCAAAACGGAGCCCGCTGATACGTTTCTGGTCGATAGAGTGCGAACTTACTTCCATGAAGACATACTTGCACCCGGAGTCTGCCATCTGTCCTAATAACAGGTTCAGAGTGATGGGGTCGGGGGTCGTATGCTCAGTGGGTATGGGTTGATCGTCTATGTAGTTGCAAACAGTAGAAATCAGTCCTACCTTATAACCGAAATAACGGAATGTATTATATAATAAGGTGGCGATGGTCGTTTTCCCATTCGTTCCGGTTACGCCTACTAGTTCCATCTTGGAAGTAGGATCGTCGTAGAATGTAGTGGCTACTTTGCCTACAGCGTCTTCGCTGTCTTTCACCTGAATGTAGGTGATGCCCTCCTGTTTAGCTTCGGGTACATCTTCGCAGAGCACGGCGACAGCACCTTTCTCTATGGCTACGGGAATATAGACATGTCCGTCAGTTTGGGTACCGCGCATAGCCATAAACAGATGTCCGGCTTGTACCAAGCGGGAGTCGATGTTTACCCCCGTTATCTCCGTCTCCGTATTTCCGATAATCTGTATCGGTTGTATTGCTTTCAGTAATTCACTTAATACCATACCTTATATATAATATATATTCTAAATTAATAAATCTTTCGTCCACACCTCTAATGAAGTGCTAACGTCACCGTCTGTCCTTTTACCACACGGTTGCCTCCTGGTATCGATTGATTTCTCACTTTTCCAATACCGTTTAGTCTAACTTTCAAACCTTTACTCTCCAATAAGTACACAGCATCCTTTGCTCCCATTCCAATAACACTGGGGACGAGATCCGGGTTGGCCCCGTCTTTACCTTGCAGAACAACTGCATTGGGAGCAGCTTGTGTATGTCCCCAAACCTCTTGTCCTTTCTTGGACGTGAATTGTTTCTGTACCGGTACTTTCAAACTATTCAGTACTTGGAAGGCTTCATTCATTTCTCCGGCTTTTACTGGTGGAATGACATTGCTTGTACTATCTATTGCACTGCGGATATCAAATCTCAGATTCTTTGCATATACTCTTTCTGCAATTTTTCCGAATACACTACCTGCCATCAGACCGCCTGATGCCGGAAGTCCCGGTTTCTGTATGGAAACGATACAGCTATACTTGGGAACATCAGCCGGGAAATAGCCACAAAAGCTTACCAGATAATTTACTCGTCCGTTTTTATAGCCTGCTGTACCTTGTGATACCTGTGCTGTACCCGTCTTGCCGGCTACGGAAAATTGTTTGCTTCCGGCCGGTTTGGCTAATCCTTGTGATACCACTTTTTCCAGAATATCACGTATCTGAGTCAATGTCCGGTCAGAGCATATCTTCGGGTTAATCACTTCCGTAGGATATTCTTCTATAACTTCACCGTCTTTTACCGCAGCCTTTACGAATTTGGGTCGTATCATTACACCATTGTTGGCAATGGCATTATAGAAAGTCAGGATATTGAGTGGCGGAACCTGTGTTTCGTATCCGATACTCATCCAGGGCAGGGTGGTTTTTGCGAAGTATCTTTCCTTCGGCCCTTTGATGTTGGGCTTCCCTTCACCGGAAATTTGTAGATGTAGCGGTTGGTCGATGCTCATGCGCTTTAAACCATCCACATATTTCTGCGGATTATCTTTGTAATGTTTATCAATGAGATAGGAGACACCTACATTGGATGAGACTTCCAGAATGCGTGTTACATTGATTTTTCCATATCCTCCGCGATGCCAGTTATGATCTCTCATTTTGCTGCCATACATCATCATAATACCATTCCCGGTGTCTACTTCTGTTTCCGGTGTGATCTTTCCATCTTCAAGGGCCACCATGATGGAAGCTGTCTTGAAAGTAGAGCCCGGTTCCATCATGTCACTGATGGCATTGTTGCGCATTTCGTAATAGTTGCCATCGTTAGCTTTCATCATGTTGACGATGGCTTTCACTTCACCGGTCTGTACTTCCATGAGTACTGCAACACCTACAGTGGCATTAATTTCTTTCAACTTGTCTACCAATGCTTTCTCGCAGATATCCTGCATGCCTACATCGAGGGTTGAGATAATATCACAACCATCTACGGGGGCTATATCTACAATATTCAGGTACTTGTTCATCACCTTCTGGCGATGAGTGATGCCATCGCGACCTTTTAATAAGGTGTCGAATGACAACTCGATACCATTTTTTGCACCTTGTGCAGTATCGGCATAAAGATCGCCTAATGTGCGGGCTGCCAATGATCCGAATGGTTTCTTGCGTTGATTATAAACCTGCTCGTGGAAACCGCCTTTGTACTTGTTCAGATTGAATACAGGCAGACGTTTAGCTTCTTTATACTGGATATACGAGATACGTTTCGGATAAATCAGATAATTACGGCTGCCCTTCTTACGCCCTTTTTGCAAGTGTGACTTAAATTCGGCGGCACTTTTATCGGGGAATATCTTATGCAGTCCTTCGCAAATTTCGTTCATGTGGTTCACCAGCATGGTATCTTTGGTTACACCACCTGCCTTAAAGTCCATATAGATGCGATATTCCGGCAAGGAACTTGCCATCAGTTTGCCATCGGATGAAAGAATATTACCACGATTAGGCTTTACCGTCACGTTCTCTTTTATGAAACGGTCGGCTACATCCTGCCAGTATTGTCGCTCTGCAAACATGATAATTGCGGCTTTTACGACAATAGCTATTCCCAGCAGCCCCATTACGAGGACTACAAAGAAGTAGCGGGTCATGATATTTTTCTTATTTACTGCCAAGTCTGTTTTCTGTTTAACGATTCTACTGATTACTTAATCAAATACGGTGGATTGGTTGAGGTCTGTAAGTCACTCTCCTTGGTTGCAATGTATTCCTCAATGCGTGACTGGCGACTTTTTTCCATCAACTCCGAGCTACGGGTGAGGGCATCATATTTAATGTCAATCAGTTCTTTTTTCAGTTTATCAATCTCTATCATTTGTTGCTGACAAGCATAACGGTTGTGTATGTAAAACAGTATCAGCACCATTATCAGCACAAGCAATTTGGTCTGACGACGGAAGAAATCCGTTGCCAGAATATCACCACCAATGATGTTTTTCAGAGACGTGCGATTTTTAGCTTTCTTCGCTTTCTCTGTTTTCTCATTAATCTGTTTCTCTTCTACTTCACTCATTGCCTATCGCTAATTACTAATCACTTAACACTAACCACTATTCCTCCCCTTTTTTCTCTGCTATTCTCAGTTTTGCACTTCTCGATCTCGGGTTTCGTTCTATCTCCGCTTCGTCCGGTACAATCACCTTATTGTTTACCAGTCGGAAAGGCGTCTGTACATTTCCAAAGAAATCCTTTTCCATCTTGCCTTCCACGTTCCCGGTTTTCATCATATTCTTCACCATTCTGTCTTCCAGCGAGTGATACGTGATTACTACTAGGCGTCCGCCCGGTTTCAGCGCTTCGGTTGCTGCATATAACATCTCTTTCAGCGCTTCCATTTCCTGATTTACTTCGATACGCAATGCCTGGAAAACTTTTGCCAACTCTTTTTTCTCGCGTTCCCGACCGAAAAGTGGCTTGATGATTTCCAGAAACTCACCGATAGTTGTAATCTTTTGTCCGGCGCGTGCCTTTACGAGTACGGATGCCAATTTGCGGCTGTTTTTCAGTTCTCCGTACAGATAAAAGATATCTGCCAGGCGCTCTTCATCATAAGTATTGATAATGTCCGCCGCAGTGTCTCCTGCACGTTTGTTCATACGCATATCCAGTGCACCATCAAAACGGAATGAGAATCCCCGCTCGCTATCATCGAAGTGATGTGAGGACACACCCAGATCGGCAAGTATCGCATCTACTTCTTCTATATCATGGTAGCGCAGGAAGTTATGCAGGTAGCGGAAATTGCTGCGTACAAAAATAAAATGCGGATTATCCACGATATTCTGTTCGGCATCTTCGTCTTGGTCAAATCCCAGTAACCGTCCGCCGTCTCCCAATCGTGACAGTATTTCGCGTGAATGTCCTCCTCCACCGAAAGTGACGTCTACATACGTCCCATCCGGGCGGATATTCATTCCGTCCACACTCGGCTTCAACAACACCGGTACATGATATGTCAATTCTTCATTCATCACTAATAAATAATCACTTGTTACTCATCTTCTTCTTCCTCCCAATCATCCTCATCTCCCAAAATGTCCTGCAAAGCTTCGCTGAACTCTTCCGGACTTACGAATGGCTGTTCGGTTTTCTCTTTTGCCCAGATCTCTATTGTATTATCTACACCAATAAAACGTACATCGCTCTGTATGCCGGCCATTTGCAGGTAACGTTTGGGCAGAAGGATGCGTCCGTTCCCATCAGGAATCATGATTTCCGCATCGCTCACAAATTGCCGGAAAATGTCTTGGTGTTTTGCGTTCCATTTGTTCAATCGCCTCCTTAATTGGTTTTGCGTCTTGAACCAAACGCTTTCTGGATAGAGTACCAGGCAATCTTGGAATACGTCTTTGCGCAGCACGAGCCTTTCTTCGGAAGCGGATTGCAGTTGCCTCCGAAAACCGGCGGGGATAAATACACGTCCCTTAGCGTCGGTCTTCGCTTCTATATTGCCCAAAAAACGTATCATTGTTACCTTATTATAATAAGCGACGGTAAAAGTACACATTTCCCCACAATTCCCCACAAGATTTAACTAAAAACTTTCTGAGAAGTTTTCAACACCCTGTTCATTGTTTATTTCGTTGATAATGAACATAGTGCCGAAAGGCTTTATTCGTGGGAAATTGAGGTGTAAAAACCTTGTTAGTTTTGTATTCGGACTGTACTTGCACCGTATCCGAGCCGTACTTGCTCCGTACCAACTCCGTAGTTTCTCCGTATAGGGGTACTTCTGACCGAAGAAGGTACGGAGCAAGTACGGTTCGGATACGGTGCAGGGTATGGCGAATTCTAAAGATGGAAGACCTTGTATTTCGTGTTTGATTTTGTGAAGTCAAGAGAGAAAAAACAGCATGAGAAAAGTCAAGTTATTGGCTGTAATCTTTTTGCTTAGAGTAAAAACTGTAGAAAAAGGAGTATAAATTGTATTACTCCTAAATGCATGGTGCCAATAGCTTTTTTTCTAAAAAAGAGTATCTATCTTTATTGCGTAATTAAATATGAAAAACATGAAATTGAAATTAATTTTGCTCTTAATTAACCTAGGGCTAGCTACTTCTATTTTTTCACAATCTCTTTTGTATTTGTATGATGCTGCAGGCAACAGAATCACTCGAATGCAAGTAGCTACGCGTTCTTTTGTACTTCAAAAAAACGAGGTAAATGTTGTATCGTCAGAGGGACTGTTGGAACGGAAAGCAATTAAACTCTTTCCTAACCCAGTGCAAACGAAGTTGACTGTTCTGTTAAGTGAACTCTTTGAGCCGGGTTACGGCGAAGTTTTCCTGTACGATTTGCAAGGTCGACTATTGTTAAGCCAGGATGTGACTTCTATACGAACTATCCTTCAGCTTGATAGCTTTGTGTCGGGTACATATTTGCTGAAGTTGGTCTTCGGTTCAAGGCAATCTATATGGAAAATTATTAAAGAATAGGGTTATACTGTTTGTAAACTAATTATTTATTATGAAAACACATCACTTATGGCTTATTCTTTTAGCCGTGACATTTACTTTTATAGTGACATTCCCATCTATGGGACAACAATCTTTTGATTTTATTTCATCCGTAAAAAAACATCGGACAGTACCTACTGACACAATTTCTACTGGTGATTCCATTTATATAAAAAAGCTAGAGTGCAGGAGCAAAGAGACTATTGTTAACCAAAATCCTATGTCTCAACAAGATTTAGTAAGAGGTTTTGCGAGTGGTTCTCATACGCATATCCCTACCTCAATATCTGTAAATACAAGTAAAGATGTTGGTGTTATACCAATAAATTCACAAGTTACGCCATCGGGAGGACTTGTTTACAATGTTCCTATTTCGTGTGTTCCGGTACGTAGTGGCATTGCACCTTCTGTTTCCATTGCTTATAATAGTCAAGGTGGAAATGACATAGTTGGTTATGGTTGGTCTATTGGCGGTCTATCATCTATAACTCGAGTACCACGTTCTATGTACTATGACGGTAAAACAGCACCGGTTGAAGTGAATGGTGATGATGCATTAATGCTTGATGGAGTTCGTCTGTTGCCAACAACTGTTGTGAATGTTTTTGAGACAGAACAAGGGAATATCCGAGTGAAAGCGCAGAAAACGGCATCCGGCACATTTAGTTACTTTACGGTATTATATCCGAATGGCACGGTAGCTGTATTTGGTTCACAAACTAATACGAGTGACTGCCTCGTTTACCCAATATCTAAAAGTACAGACGTTTTGGGAAATATGGTATCCTTTTCTTATGCTTATCAAAATAACAGGTATCGCATTCTAAATATAGAATATGGAGCTCATACTTCTTCTGATACGCCATTGGCTAATATTGCATTTACTTATAAAGACCGTGTGGACGTGTTGAGTGGTTTTGAAGGAGAAACAGAAGTAAAGTTATTCCATTTACTTGATAATATTAAGTGCTATCACGGAATAGAATTGCTTCATACCTATTCATTTGTTTATAAAACTAGTAATGTGTCTTTGTTGACAAGAATAGATTGCGATAATTTAAACCCTTTGTTGTTTTACTATGGATATGATAATAATATGAATGGATGGGAAAAACAAAAAGCTATATTAACGAGATATTTTAATCAGGATACCGATTTAGTAGTAAATAAGGTAAAGTTTGAGTCAGGGACAGAAGATGATGGACTTTTTTCGTATCCGGATTTTAATCCTTGTGCTATATCTTCGAAAGGGTATTATTCTGCTTTTGCTGAAAACCAAGAGTTGCTTGTATATCGAAATTTGGAAGGGAGTACTTTGGTACCTGCAACTTTGTATGCAGAGCGAGGCTTTCAGACTTTATTGTCGGCAGATGTAGATGGAGTATCTGGAGATGAACTATTGAAGATAAATGCTACGGTGCAGAGTGGTAAGGATCGTTTAACTGTAAAGGTTTATAAGCCTGGTTTGGGTTTGTCTTTGACACAGACTTCTACTTTTACATTTGACAGTGAGGCTCCCAATAGTTCTAGCATTTGGCCAAAAGTATATCTTCCGGGCGATTACAATGGAGATGGAAAAGCTGAGTTATTGGCTATATCTATGGATAGACCTTTGGATAAGGATATGAACTCTAAGTGCTATTTGTTTGATTTGAGCACAAATAAGGTGTTGTTTAATGCTCATGTTTTCAATTTCAATGTGAAACAAGGAATTTTGGTGGCTGTAGATATTGACGGAGATGGAAAGACGGATATTTGTCATATTAATTTTGGGATAACAAGGGTGTATTCGTTTTCTCAAGTGAACGGAGTATATAGCTTAAACTTGAAATGTAGTTTTGACTTATCCTATAATTATGTATTTCAAAGCAATAGAGACATGGCCATTGGAGATATAAATGGTGATGGCAAACCGGAATTCTTAGTAACTCCTGTCAAGTCATATACCAAAAAAGGTACGTATGAGATGCCTGTTACTTCACACGAATTTTGCCCGGAGTGTAATGCAGAATATCCGGAAGATTATGAATGTGTGCATTGTGGAGAATATATTGGGTATTCCAACAGGTGCTTGGTTTGTGGTGAGTGGCTGGATGGTAGTAGTTGTTCTGTACATGGGGATGTCTGTCAAGTGGAATATTGGCGTAAATTTCATAATGGTACGTGGTGGGAGGTTTATTACCCGTTATCCAATATACGTAGATCATTTAATTTAACGGAATATGTGGAACATGAAGCTGCCTGTATGCTACAGGATATAGATCAAGATGGGTATGTAGACTTGGTACTTAGGCAGAATACCAGTACATGGGGGTATTTCAATCGTAATGGTGGGTTTAAAGAAGAGGATAGGTTTGGAACGTCACTTGGTGGTGGTATTACTTTACTTCCTTCTTCTATTTCTCAACCGAATTTTTATAGTTCCCTTATAGCTGTTATTGATGAAAATGTTTACAAGGTGAGCTTTACAAGGAATGAGCGTAAACAATATTTGCTAACAGGAGTAATTAATAGTTTCGGGGTGATAGATAAAAACTCCTATCAACTTCTCAATGTAAAGAACGGAGATTATATTGATTTTTATAGTTCCAATGCAATTGTTTCATTCCCTTATGAACGCTTTCAAGGGCCTTTGTGGGGGCTCGCTGCTAAAGAAACTGCTTTAAATGGCAGCATTTTAACCTCGGAAGAGTATCGCTATCAAGGAGGGGTTGTACATCGACAGGGCCGTGGCTTTTGTGGCTTTACTAAAATAATAGCAGAGGATGTATTACGTAACAAAACCATAACAACGATATACGATCCTTTGAACTTTAATAATTTGGTTAGGGTCATTACTCCCGAAGCAGAAGGAAATTATACTTATTATTCAGCTGTTGCTTCTAATAAGAAAGCCACGGTACGACTGAATAACTCAGTAGAAAAGGATCTTTTGAAAAGTACCACAGTGACTAAAGATTATCTTTATGATACTTACAGTAATCCTACGCGTGAAACAGTTACTTATACGGATTATACATCTAACAATGTGATCAAAACAGTTACGAATCAAACTTATAGTAATACAAACACAACCGCGAAGTGGCTGATAGGTCTTCCCTGTTTGAAAACAATAACAGAATCGCGTGACGGGAGTTCGTGGGTAACTTCAGAAGAATTGGTTTATAAAACAGGAACAAATCTTCCAGAAAAGAAAATAATTAAAATTAATGGTAATAAAGTTGGAGAAACGCGATGCACTTATGATGTTTACGGCAATGCTTTAACAGAAGTAAGTGCCCCTCGTACAGCGGTGGAGTATTTAGGAGACACTTGTACTTATTTGAATAATTGCTATGTAAACACTCGTACTGATGCTTTAGGACGTATGACGGTATATTCTAATTATAATAAATATGGTCTACCAGAAAAAGTGGTAAATAATTTGGGTAAGATTGCTTTGTATAATTATGATGATTTGGGGAGAGTTAATACAACCACTTATGATGATGGTACAATAGAGAATATAAATTATAGATGGGATTTGAGTACAGGGGTATATTATATTGAGAAATCAGTAACGGGGATGCCGGAACAGCGTACATATTATGATGCTCTAGGGCGTGATATTCGTATTGGTAATAAACGCTTTGATGGAACTTGGCTGTATATAGATAAACAATATGATAACTGGGGACGCTTATGGAAGGTCTCTCTGCCTTATAAAGGAAATACAGCTTCGTTATGGAATGTATATAGTTATGATGATTTTGATCGAATAGTTTCGTTTTCAGAGCCATCTGGCAAAACAACATCTTACAGTTATATTGGAAAAAGTGAAACAATAGTAAAAGAGAGTATAACGACTACCCGAACATACGATAAGAGTGGGTTATTGGTTTCTGTTACAGATCCAGGAGGAGAGATTACTTATTCTTATCGTCCAGACAGACAGTTGAAAAAGGTTATTGCATCAGGAGGGATTGTAACAGAGTTTGACTATGACCCTGATTATGGGCACCGAACTAAAATTGTGGACCCTAGTGCTGGGACAATGATTTTTACGGAGAATTACTCAGGCAATATACGTACGGTAACACAAACTGATGCAAATAGTAAAACTCTAACTATTGTATATGATAAATATGGTCGTCCTAAAAGTAAAGTTCAACCAGAGTTTACTACTACTTATAAATATGATCCAGTAACAAAACAGATTGATAATGCAACTTCTACCAATGGTACTTCTAAAGTCTATACTTATGATGAATATGCCCGATTGAAGTCACAAACAGATAAGGTTTCGAATGATATCTGGTTGAAGCGTGTTTTCGCTTATGCAAATGGCAATGTGGCTTCTGTTACTTACAGCTCTTCTAAAGAGGCGGTGATTGGAACAGAGAATATGGTGTATACTAATGGACAATTAACAGAAGTAAAGTTTGGGACAACTTCTGTGTGGAAGTTGACAGCTGAAAATGCATTGGGGCAACCTACGACCGCTGTGACTGGACCATTAACGCGTACGTATGGATATAATAGTTATGGTATGTTGACAGAACGAAAAGCTGGAGAGATTCAACATTTTGCTTATACATTCGATATTCAGAAAGGCAACCTGACAAGTCGTGTGGATAAGAAGCGCAATCTGACGGAATCTTTTAGTTACGATAATCTGAATCGTTTAGCTAATTATGCAGGTAAGACGGTAGGATATGATTCGAAAGGAAATATTACATCAATGAGTGGCATTGGCACCATGTTTTATAGTCATGATACGAAGCCGTATGCAGTGACTAATGTGGAATTAAATGGAAACCAAATACCTATGCGGAACCAAGATGTTACTTATACTTCTTTTCAGCGTCCGGCTACTATTGTAGAAAATGATTATATAGCTACTTTTACGTATGATTCTTCTGGTGAACGTGTTAAAATGCTTTTAACTCATAATGGGGCTGTACAAAATACGACTTATTATCTAGGTAATTGTTATGAGACAAATAATACGGAAACTCGCCTCTATTTGGCTGGTGATTATTATTCTTCGCCAATTGTTTATATGAAGAAGAATGGTTCATGGGGAATTTATTATATTTGTCGTGATTACTTGGGTAGTATTACGCATATTACAAATTCTGCGGGTGTTGTCCAACAGGAATTGAGTTATGATGCTTGGGGGCGTTTACGTAATCCTATTAACCATGTACTTTATGCTCCTGGTTTAGAACCGGCATTGCTTTTAGGCAGGGGGTATACGGGGCATGAACATCTGTCTGTTTTTGGCTTGGTTAATATGAATGCGCGTTTATATGATTCCGCATTGGGACGATTCTTGAGTCCGGATCCATATGTGCAGATGATGGATTTTACGCAAAACTTTAATCGGTATAGTTATGCGCTAAATAATCCGTTGATGTATGTAGATAAAAGTGGAAAATCCGTTTGGTTAGCTGCTGTTATTGTGGGGGCGTGGATTGGGATGGGAACTGCTATGGTGATGAGTGATAATTCTGGTTGGGCTTTGGCTGGTGATATGTTGAAAGGGCTATTTATAGGTGGAGCATCTGGTGCTGCCGGGTATTTTGCAGGCGGAGCAATGGCCGGGTTATTAGGAACGACTAGTTTTATCGGTGGGGCGGTTACTGGGTTTAGTGGAGGTTTTGCTGGCGGTTTTGTCGGAGGAGCTGGAAATGCTTGGTTGAATGGAGCAAATTTTAAGCAGGGGCTGAATGCAGGTTTAGCTGCTGGAGGGATAAGTGGTACTATCGGTGGTGTTATTGGAGGAGCTTTAGGGGGTATTTCAGCGATGAAGAAGCAAGGTAATTTTTTTACAGGTAAAGGAGCAATATCCATTGAAGAGAGTATTTCTGACGTAAGTGAATTGGGAGGAGACTACTTTAGTGATGATGAATTAATGAAGGAATACATAGAGTCTCAAATAGGTTGGAGTGAGGGTGATTATGGGATCATGAATATCAGTGTAGAAGCAGATCCTCAAATGATGACCTTAGGATCTGAATATTATAGAGGTGATGGTGGAATCCTTTGTAGAGCTCCTCGTGGTGGAGGGGGAGTTACGGAATTAGGAGGATTGACAAAAACAGTGAATGCAGGAATCTTTCGTTCTCCTCGAGTGTCTATTTATATGTCTCCTCATCAATCATTATCTGGTTTTGCTCTTACTCTTAACCATGAATTAATTCATGCATATCATCGTACTTTAGGATTCGTTTCTTTTTTGGGTTCTGGGTTTCGTGCAGCAACAGAGCAGACTGCCTACGCATACCAATTAAGTCATGCTTTAAATATGAACCAATTAATGAATGCTGTGCAAGGTTTGAATACTTATCGTTCTCCCTATATGCTGCCGTTACCAAATTATTTAATTAAATTTTAATAGATTATGATTAAGAATATTTTTTTACTTTTGTTAGTTTGTATTTCTATGTCTGCTCAAGATTTACATATATATTGTTATAGTAATTATGATTCAGTTATCTTAAAATTGGATTCAGAAAATAGATATACTTTGTCTTCTTTGAATCCGATATGGGAGAATTGTCCGGACGATCTGCCTTATGAAGACTTTGAAGCTCCTGATGTTATTTGGTCAGAAGGAAATTCTGTTCAGAAAGGGGATACTTTAATCTGTACGGATATCCGTTTAAACAAAGAGTGTTGGTTTCTGAAAGAAAAGAATGGTGATGTTATGCGAGTAATAAAAGTACAAGGGTTTCAATATAAAAATGATGTAATGAATAAGCAAAAGATATTGAGACAAGAAAAAGCTGTTACAGCTGAGATTTATGACTTGTTAAGTCAGTATCCTGTTTTTTATATAACACGGCATTTTGTGTTGAACTCTAAGAAGGAGCGTTACATAACTGAGCTTTTTTCTTGGAATGATGATATAAAGAAAAGGATTTATTATAAAAAGAAATGAGAATTATGACGATTTGTATCTGCTGCAAGAACTGTATGTGGAGCAGGTGTATGCTGATTGGGAAGAACAAGCTGCTTATTTACATGATTTTATGCATGCGACTAATCCGTGGCAGTTTTTTAATGCAATAAATGGTTTGAATAGCTACCGGTCGCCTTATATTTACCACTGTCTAAGAAGTTGTTTGGACGGAACGTAAACAAGGCGTTTATTACGTAAAGACGGTATAAAAGTATCAATAAGGTTGCAAATGATGAGTTAATGGAAAAGAAGGAGAAGCTTGAGGGAGGGAAAAGTGAACTCATGATTGAGTATGACACTTATATGATAAACGAACAGGAGTTTATATGTTAAAAAAGGAGTGATGCGTATGAGAATTATAATTATAGTCAATCTTATCTTACTGATATTTTTAAGCTGCTCATCGACTATCACGAGGAGGGAACTGACAGATATCAGTTGGATACGTAATGATAGTCTTTTGCTAGAGTATCAAAACTATGAAGATGGGAATACATTTGATGTATCAGATACTTTGATGAATTCGTCACTCGTTTTTGTTCCTTTTAAAAATGATAGTATTTCTTTTGTTCAGAACTCTGTATCGGGACTTTGTGACCGAGAGGGTTACTCTATGGCTTATCCTAAGGTGAGAGAACGTTTTTATGAATGGTTGGCTAATCAAAGTGTCATAAATAGAACTAGGCATGACAGTATAGTATCATTGCACAAAAATATGCAGTGGGAGGGAAAAGAAGCAGCGGTAAAACTCTTCAGGAAAGTATCTGAGATTTTATATCTTGGTTGTCTTGAAGAGGATACCCCATATAAAAGTTTTCTGCTTCTTATCAAATATAATAGTGAAGAAGACGGAATGGATTCATCTTTTTTTCTGATGAATGATATTGTTCGTGTGGTTTGTAAAGATAATAAGGTGCGTTCTCTGATACGGATAGCTTCTTTGATGAGAGAACAGACTGAATTTGTAGCCGTTTGGACAGAAAAGAAGGAGGACCTTTTTTCTATAAAACGCTTAAGAGGTGATGTTTGGGAGCCCTTCCCTCCTGAAATCTTGAATGAAATGGCTCATACTGGTGAACGATTTGAAGAGGAGTGGGAATATGAAATGTATAAAATAGATAGAAATGGATGGCTCAGAAATGATTTTTCTGATATGGAATTAGATAAGTGTAGGGCTTTGTTCGGAATTAAATGAAATATTCTTATACTAATAGTTGATAATGATTCACTGAAAGTTTCTCATAGCATTCTGTGTTTAGGGAACCATGTTGTATAAATGGATAGTTAGACAAAATTGGATTAAAAATAGCGATTATTGTAACAGTAGTTTTCTGTTTTGCCCTATTTTTGCATCGGATGTTGTAAATGGCTATTGCATCAAGTTATGTATGCCTAAAATAATACTATGCTTATGAGGAAGATCATTCATTTAATTCTAATTGTTTTATTGTTAGTTCCCTGCAGCGCATTGCAGGCGTCTCACCAACCAGAGTTTTCCACTGCCGGTTTCTTCGAATTACCCAATTCCGGACGTGAAGTGTTTTCTATGAATCCGGCCTGGCGTTTTTATAAAGGAAGCGTTGCCGGTGCTGAGGCTATAAGTTTTGATGATACGGAATGGGCTGTAGTCTCCTTGCCTAATGGGATTGAATATCTGCCTACAGAAGCCAGCGGTTGTATCAATTACCAAGGTGAAGTTTGGTATCGTAAGCACTTCACTCCCGCAGTTGCATTGAAAGGAAAGAAGTTATTCCTGCATTTTGAAGCCATCATGGGGAAGAGCAAGGTGTTTGTGAACGGCCGGTTGATGAAAGAATATTTTGGTGGTTACTTGCCGGTGGTCGTAGATGTAACCAACGCCTTGAAATGGGGAGAGGATAATGTGATTGCCGTATGGGCGGACAATAGTGATGATCCGTCTTATCCTCCCGGAAAGGCACAGGATGTTCTTGATTTTACCTACTTCGGTGGTATCTACCGTGATTGCTGGCTGGTAGCTCATAATCCTGTCTTTATCACTGACCCTAACTTTGAGGACGAAGTCGCAGGTGGCGGTCTGTTTGTGGCTTATGATAAAGTATCGGATGCTTCGGCTGAAGTATTGTTGAAAGCTCATCTACGTAATGATAGCCGTAAAACTTTTACAGGAGTTGTGGAATATGAATTGCAGCAACCGGATGGTACTCAGGTGGCGTTCCAGAATGATAAAATACAGGTACATCCGGGTAAGGCTGTTACTTCAAAAGATAAAATCACAGTAAAGAATCCATTGTTGTGGAGTCCGGAGACTCCTACTTTATATAATCTGATTGTACGTATCCGCGACCACGAAGGAAAAGTGGTGGATGGTTACCGTCGCCGTATTGGTATCCGCAGTGTGGAATTTAAAGGTAAGGATGGTTTCTGGCTGAACGGCAGACCTTATGAAGAACCGTTGATCGGTGCCAATCGCCACCAGGACTTTGCTGTAGTAGGTAATGCAGTACCCAACAGCATTCACTGGCGTGACGCAAAGAAACTGCGGGATGCGGGAATGAAGGTGATCCGCAATGCCCATTGTCCGCAAGACCCGGCTTTCATGGATGCATGCGATGAACTCGGTTTGTTTGTAATAGTCAATACTCCGGGCTGGCAGTTCTGGAATGATGCCCCTGAATTTGTACAACGTGTATATAGTGATATACGTAATCTGGTACGCCGTGACCGTAATCATGCTTGTGTCTGGTTGTGGGAACCTATCCTGAATGAAACTTGGTATCCGGATGATTTTGCCAAGAAGACCCGTGAACTGGTCGATCAGGAATATCCTTACCCTTATTGTTATTCGGGTTGCGACAGCGGAGCGCGTGGCAAAGAATATTTCCCGGTACTTTTCACCCATCCGTCTTTTGATGGGAAGGCCTGGGGTGATCCGAATGCTGATCCTAAAATTACCTATTTTACCCGTGAGTGGGGCGACAATGTGGATGATTGGAATTCGCATAACTCACCCAGTCGTGTAGCACGCAACTGGGGAGAGCAACCCATGCTCATCCAGGCCCGGCATTATGCCAATCCTACCTATACTTATACTTGCTATGATGCTCTTTATCGCACTCCCCGGCAACACGTGGGTGGATGTCTCTGGCACTCGTTCGATCATCAACGTGGTTACCATCCCGATCCATTTTATGGTGGATTGATGGATGTATTCCGTCAGCCCAAGTATTCGTATTATATGTTCAAGGCACAGCGTTCGCCCGAGAAACAGGAACGCCTTTTCGAGACTGGCCCGATGGTTTATATAGCCCATGAAATGACTCCATTCTCAAGTAAGGATGTCACTGTTTATTCGAATTGCGAGGAAGTACGGCTTACTTTCATGAGAGACGGGAAAATGTCTACTTACAGCAAGTCACTGACAGAAGCCGGTATGCCTTCACCTGTTATCACTTTCCCGGATGTCTATGATTTTCAGATGGACAAAGCTATGTCCCGGAAGAAAAAACAAGAAGATGTACTTTTGCTGGCCGAAGGGCTGATAGATGGCAAAGTGGTTGCCACCCATGAGGTGCATCCGGCACGTCGTCCGGAGAAGCTACTGCTTTGGACAGATAATGAAGGGGTTAACTTGAAAGCCGATGGCTCCGACTTTGTAACAGTGGTGGCTGCCGTTGCTGATAAAAATGGAAATATCAAGCGCTTGAATAATTATTATGTGAAGTTCCATGTGGAAGGCGAAGGACGCCTTCTGGGAGATGCTTTCATATTGGCAAATCCTGCACCTGTAAAGTGGGGCACTGCTCCGGTACTGATACAGTCGACCTTGAAACCGGGCAAGATAAAGGTGACAGCCAGTGTGTTGTTTGAAGGTTCGCAGATGCCCACCAGTGCTGTTTTGGAGTTGGAAAGTGTGCTGACAGAGCATTCATTACTATATTCAGAAAAAGAGGCGGTGCTTATTTCAAGCGCTTCTGCTACCGGGTTGGGAGGAACAACAGTAAAATCGGCTGCTGAGTTAGAACAGGAACGGTTGCAGAAAGAACAGAATATGCAGAAACTGAAAGAAGTGGAGCAACAACAGGAGGATTTCGGAGAGAAGAAATGAATGAACCGTCCCAGTGAAATAGAAAAAACAATGATATGAAATCTATAAAAGTAACTTTGGGGACAGGATTGTTGACCGCTATTTCTTTATACAGCAATGCGGCAAATAATTCATCCAAGCCTAATATCATTTTCATTCTCTGCGATGATATGGGCTATGGCGACTTGGGGTGTTACGGGCAGAAATATATCCAGACGCCCAACCTCGACCGTATGGCGCAGGAAGGTATGTTGTTTACCCAAGCTTATGCCGGTAGTCCGGTTAGTGCACCTTCCCGTGCTTCTTTGATGACCGGGCAGCACACTGGGCATACTCATGTGCGTGGTAATAAAGAATATTGGAAAAATGTTCCTGCCGTGACATACGGCATCAATAAAGATTTCTCTGTCGTAGGACAGGAACCGTATGATGAAGACCACATTATTCTGCCCGAAGTCATGAAGAAGAACGGCTATATTACAGGAGTTTTCGGTAAATGGGCGGGCGGCTATGAAGGTTCCTGCTCCACACCGGATAAACGGGGTGTAGATGAATTTTACGGTTATATATGTCAGTTTCAGGCACATTTGTACTATCCCAATTTCCTGAACAGATACAGTAAAGAGGAAGGAGATACCGGAGTCGTACGTATTGTAATGGAAGACAACATCAATTATCCCATGTTTGGTGATGATTACAAAAAGCGTTCGCAATATTCTGCCGATTTGATTCATCAGAAAGCCATGGAGTGGATTGATAAGCAGGATGACAAACAACCTTTTTATGGCTTCTTCACTTATACGCTTCCACATGCGGAATTGGCACAGCCCAATGACTCCATTCTTAAAGGATACAAAAAGCAATTTTTCAGAGATAAAACCTGGGGAGGTTCCGAAGGTTCGCGTTATAATGCCGTGGAACATACCCATGCTGAGTTTGCCGGTATGATCACCCGTCTCGACAGTTATGTAGGCGAAGTCTTGA
>NZ_EQ973490.1:340925-461321 GCF_000158035.1 Bacteroides cellulosilyticus DSM 14838 | reverse complement strand
CACTAATAATTGTCAGCTGCCCATCCTGATATTGTGAAGCAGATGAAAGAGATTATTAAGCGGGAACACAGAGATAGTGATATATTCCCTGTTACATTGCCTGAATAGCATCATTCTTGTGATATATCTCTGGGCAATACTTTGAACTTCTTTTTGAAGCAACTGCTAAAATATTTAGGATCATTATATCCTACAGTATAAGCCAAATCGGAAATACGCATACTGGGGTTATCAGAAAGAATCTTATAAGCTGTTTGTAAGCGTATATCAGAAATGAAAACAGAGGGACCTTCATTCGACAGGCTCTTTAACTTTCTGTATAAAGTTGATTTGCTCACTCGCATAGCATCTGCAAATGCTTGTTGATCGAATTTGATGTCATCCAAGTGCTCATATACACAATTGATAGCTTGTTGTAAGAACTCCTTGTCCGCGGAGTCTATATTGGGCTTTTGCATTTCAAAAGCAATGATATTGGAATAATTTTTGAGTAGGTTTTCTTTGTTTTTAAGCAGGCTCTTTATCTTAACCAGTAGCAATGTCAGTTGAAACGGTTTGGTTATGTAATCGTCTGCCCCGGCTTCATATCCTTCAATGATATCTGACTCACTGCTTTTAGCCGTCAGCAGGATGATTGGAATATGTAGCCATTCATCTTGCTTCTTCATATAATGACAAAGTTCGATACCATTCATGACAGGCATCATCACATCCGATATGACTACTACGATATCTTTTGTTTTTTCTAATTGTTCAATGGCTTCTTTACCATTGGTGGCTTTGATGATGTGGTATTCACGGGACAATGAATCGGCCATGACTTTTAATAACTCTTCATTGTCTTCTACTAATAGCAGCTTTTTCTTATCAATTTTTTCTGTGATTTCTATGGTTTCTTCTTTGTTCAGAGAAGATATCACAGAGAGGGAATCTGATACCGTTTCGGGTAAGGGAAGAATACTTCTGTCTATTTCTTCTTCAGTAAACTCCTCTTCAATAATGGGCAGGGTGACACGAAATGTCGTTCCCTCATTGATCTGGCTTTCAACTTCAATTTTACCATGATGTAACACTGCAAGTTCTTTGGTTAAAGACAGACCTATTCCATGTCCTGTAGTATGATACTTGCGATAATCTCCTTCATAAAAGCGATTAAACAGTTTAGAAAGATTCTCTTTGGAGATCCCTTCTCCGTTGTCGCTAACAGATATAATAATTTCTCTTTTTGAAGAGCCATAAGACACATTGACGCGTATTGTTTTCCCTTCTCTGTTATATTTGAAAGCATTGGATAAAAGATTATAGAGAATCTTGTCGACTTTGTCAGGGTCGAAGTATCCGATGATTTCTTCTTGTTCGATTGACATGTCGAGTTGCATTTTCTTATTCCTGAGCAGAGGCAGAAAACTATCGACGCTTTTTCGGATGAAGGAAGCAATATTGCCTTGAGATACTTTAAGTTTCAGGTTGCCCGATTCTGCTTTTCTGAATTCCAGAATTTGTTGCAGCAATCGTTTTAAGCGATTGATATTATTGTCCATAATAGAATAATAATCGCTTATTTGAGGAGCGATACTTTTTATCTCATTCAATGTGACTGAAATAATAGTCAGCGGAGTAAGAAGCTCGTGCGTGATATTGGTAAAGAATTGTAGTTTGGCACGGTTCAGTTCTTCTTGTTTCCTTTGCTCTACTTCTTTTATGCGGAGTGTATTTTTTAGTCTTATTCTTTTCCTGATAAAATGTATGGTATAGGCAATAACTGCTATTAAGAAGATAGCATAGGCTATATAAGCCCACATACTATTCCACCAGGGAGGGGTAATGATGATGGTTAATGCTTTTTCTACTTTACTCCATTTTCCATTCCCATTCGTCCCTTTTATATATAGCGTATAGGTTCCGCTTTCCAGATTGCTATAAGAGATAATGTTGCTTCTGTCAGTGGTGTATTGCCATGTATGGTCTAAACCATCCAATCTATAAGCATATTCATTTTTCTCCGGATTGTAAAAATTCAAAACAGATAGTTTACAGGTAAAATCATTTTGTTTGTAATTTAAGTGAAGGGTCTGAGCATATCCGGGTGCCAGATCAGACATTATGTTTAATTTATCTTTAGCTGGGAGGTCTTTCACCGATTTGTTTTGTACCTGTATATCAGTTATGAATATGTCTGGCTGTAACTCATCAGCCGTTAACTTTTCCGGATAAAAGGAATTATATCCCTGGGGACCTCCAAAGAACATTTCTCCGTCTTCTGCTTGGCATGCCGCTCCCCGTGCAAATTTATTGTCTTGTAAACCGTCTGAAGTGGTATAGAGACGGCATTTGCTTTCGGCAATAGAATCTTTCAGATTTAATTTAATTAATCCGACATTACTTCCCATCCATAGATTTTGTTGCTTGTCTTCCAAGATGCTGCATATCATGTCTCCCGGAATATTATATTGGGTATGGATTGAAATAAAAGAATCCAGATGAGGATCATATAAATTCAATCCTCCTCCATCTGTTCCTGCGAGGATATTTCCTTCTTTATTCACAAATATGCATTGTATTTCATTGGAATTTATTTTGTTATTATTGATAGAGTAAGAACTGAATGTGCAATTACTGAGGTCTTGAGTTGGATTTATGCGAAATATACCGCTATGATCTGTTCCTATCCAGATATTGTTGAGACTGTCCTGGGCGATGGAATATACACTATGTGAGTATTGCCCTTGAGGAGAAAGTAAATTGTTGTAGTGATAGAATTTCCCTTCTTTCGTCAGGATACTTAATCCTGTGGTGGAGCCTAAATATACATTTTGCCGATTGTCCTCAAACATACAATATATAAAGTTTGGAAAATGAGGAATTTCAGGTGAACGCATATTTGATAGCGGCTTGCCACTCTCTTCAGGGTGATATATGTAGACCCCATTACCATAACTACCCAACCATAGTTCATCTTTGTGTCGAGGTTTTAAAAAGGAATAATAAGTATATTCTGATTGAAGTATGGAAGGATTAAATGCTTTTTCTCTTTTACTATTAGAGTTTGTGGTGCGGTCGTGAATAATGAAACTATGTTTCTCTAATCCAATCCACAGATCGTTTTTGTATACTGTCAGGCCTTGGATATTGCTACAGGCTGTTCCGACAGATGCATGGGAAAGTTGGTGAAGGTTGAATTGCAAATTTTGTGGTCGTACCCAGTAAACTCTTCCGCCAAGAAATCCTAGCCACATTGTTCCGGTTCGGTCTCTGAAAATACTAATAATTTCATTGTATGGCAACCCATTGGAAGGAATATTTGGTGTGTAGTTGAGAAAATCCTTTCCGTTAAAGCAACTTAAACCTTCCAGGGTTCCTATCCATAGGTTCCCGGTACTCGAATCTTCGGAGATGGAGTAAATTAAATTATGTATTAAACTATTGTTGTTGCCTTCTTCATGTGCGAACTTCTCAAAATAAGCTTTTTCCTGATCATATGGATGATGAAGCTTGTATAAGCCATATCCCCAAGTCCCGATCCAGATTTGTTCTTTGCTATCCTGGAATAGAAAGTAAGCGGAATTCAAAGGATTAATAGCAGGGTAGGATACTAAGCTGTCTGTAGCGGTAATATAGCGATATAGCCCATCACTCCAGGTTCCTATCCATATTTGGTTATTGGGGGCTTCTACAAGAGATTTCACATCCATGGATCTGACTTTGGTGAAACTTACAGATGTATTGGACTGCCCGGGATCATTGTTGCTTTTATATAGAGAACTACCGGTGCCTAACCAAATTGTATTATCTTTAGTTATCAGTATAGACTGGACTCGCTCGTTGTTCAGAGCCCCAAATTCTTTTTGAATCTTTCCGCTTTTCTTGTCAAGCATGTTTAAACCATAGCTGGTACCTATCCATAATCGGTGCTGGTAGTCTTCTTGTATGGCAAGAATGTCATTGCTGGATAAGGCTCCGGGAGTATAGAGGTTCGACTTGATGATTTCAAGTTCGTAACCATCGAAGCGGCATACCCCGTTGCGGGTTGCAAACCAGATAAAACCATCCCTGTCCTGATAGATCTGTTGAACATCGGTAGGGATATTAATATAAGGAGGGAGACTTTTGAATTCAATCTTATGTTCCTTTCCCTGTATGTTCTGGAAGGACGATATTAGCAGGGAGAGTATAAATAGCAAAGATACTTTCTGAATGTTTTCCATATATTCATAATATTGTGTGGTATTCGCAAAAATACCAAATTAAACTAAATATCATATATAAAAAATGAGTAATTATGCCGGTTTTTAAGGGTAGAAACAAATATAAAATAAACAGGTAGAAAAATCAGTCAATAAAGTCTAAGAGATCGTTCAATCGTTGCATAAAGTGTATGGTGAAGGAATTTTCGACTTGAATGAATGAATTCACGACAGTAGTCACTTATTTTTTATTCACTTTTGTGCTGTTGCAACAAATGTAAATAGTAACCTTTTTAATTTTAATTTAATAGTAAGAGTATGGGACATGAAAAGCATTTAGAAAAGATGAATCAGACTGTTACATTCTGGTTGGTCCGGAAACTAATAGTAGGATTATTATGTATTTGTTCGACTGCTGCTACTTTCGCCCAAACTGCAACAGTTTCGGGGGTGGTGAAAGATGATACAGGTGAACCGGTGATTGGAGCAGGAGTCCTTGTTAAGGGAACTACATTAGGAACTATTACGGATATTGACGGGCATTTTTCTTTTCGGGCTGATGATTTGAATGGAGTGTTAGTGGTGTCTTTTGTAGGCATGGAAACTCAGGAAATCCCGATGAAAGGTAAAGGAACTTTTGATATTGTATTGAAATCTTCTAATACATTATTAGAGGAAGTTCAAGTAGTGGCCTATGGCGCTCAGAAGAAAGTAACTTTGACCGGTTCTATTAGTTCTGTGAATACAGATGAATTGTTGAAAGTACCTACGGCGAGTATTGGTAATATGTTGTCAGGTGTCCTTTCGGGAGTTTCTTCCATACAGTCATCAGGACAGCCCGGTGGCGATGACCCGGATGTTTTTATTCGCGGTATCAGTACGTTGAACACAATGAATGCTAAGCCTCTATATCTGGTTGATGGGGTAGAGCGCAGCTTTTTCCAGATTGATCCTAATGAAGTGGAAAATATTACGATTTTGAAAGATGCTTCTTCAACGGCTGTATTCGGTGTACGTGGCGCTAATGGTGTAATCATTGTTACTACTAAACGAGGAAAAGAGGGTAAAGCTAAGATTAACGCTTCTTTTTCTTATGGTATCCAGACTCCGACGCGGATGCCGGAATTTGTGAATAGCTATGATTATGCCACATTTTTGAATGAAGCTTATACGAATGATGGCAAAGATCCCAAGTTTACTCCTGAAGCAGTAGAGGCTTTCCGTACACATTCTAATCCTATCATATATCCGGATACGGACTGGATGGAGCTGTTGTTTAAGTCGTCGGCGCCTCAGACTCAGGGTAATGTGAATATATCGGGAGGTACGGAGAGGGTTCGATACTTCATTTCGATGGGTATGCTGGATCAGAAAGGTTTCTTTAAAAACCATGATACCCGTTACGATGCTAACTTCAATTTCAACCGTTATAACTACCGTGCAAACCTGGATATTGATTTTACAAAAACAACACTTGTGGCTATCAATATGGGAGGTCGCGTGGAGAAAAGAAACTTTCCCCGTTCGGGTGATGATATAAATCAGTTGTTCCGCAGAATTTATTGGGCTACACCTTTCTCCGGTCCTGGCATTGTTGATGGGAAATGGATCAAGGGTAATAGCCAATATCTGCCGGTAGGATTGTCTGACGGTTTGGGGAATATTTATGGACGTGGTTACGGTTCTAAGACGACCAATGTTGTCAATCTGGACTTGGCTCTAACACAAAAACTGGATTTCGTCACCAAAGGATTGCAGTTTAAGATAAAGGTAGCCTACAATAGCGGATATGATCACACCAAAGAGCGTGCTACTTCTATAGAGAGTTATCAGCCGTGGTATAGGAAAGATGTAACATGGATGGAGCATCCGGCAGGTTCCGATCCCAATGAAGTTGTGTATATTCAGGACGGTGAAGCCGGTCTGATCAGCTATGCCGAAAGTTTTGGTAAGTCGCGTGACTGGTATGCTGAGGCCAGTTTTGACTGGAAACGTGATTTTGGTCTGCATCATCTTTCTGCATTGGCCCTTTATAACCAAAGCAAAACCTATTATCCTGACAGTGATTACCCCGGTATTCCAAGAGGGTATGTTGGTTTGGTAGGTCGTGTCACGTATGATTATGATAATAAATACCTGATTGAAGGCAATGTGGGTTATAATGGTTCTGAGAACTTTGCTCCAGGCAATCGTTATGGTTTCTTCCCGGCAGTTTCCGGGGGATGGGTACTTACTCAGGAAGAATTTCTGAAAGATAATCCAGTAGTTAATTTCTTGAAGATACGTGCTTCTTATGGTATTGTAGGTAATGATAGATACCATCCGTATGGAACCGGTTTTATGGATAGGTTCTTGTATTTGCCTAACAGTTACTTTATAGGAAGCGGTTATCAATTTGGTACGGGTACAAGTTGGTCTCCGGGTGCTTACGAAAAGAGTTTCGGTAACTCCGGATTGAGTTGGGAGAAATCTGCCAAGCAGAATTATGGTATTGACTTTTCTTTGTTTAATCAGAAGCTGAGTGGTAGTATCGATTACTTCTATGAAAAACGCACGGATATTTTGGCGAAGGCATCTACCGATCCGATTATTCATGCAATGAGCTTACCTGTTTTGAATTTGGGTATTGTTTCCAACAAAGGTGTTGAGCTGAACTTAAAATGGAATCATAAAATCAATAGTTTTCGTTATTGGACCAACTTGAATGTTTCTTATGCGAAGAACAAGATCGTTTATCAGGATGAAGTTCCTTCTGAATATACATATACTTTGAAAACAGGTCATCCTGTGGGGCAACCTTTTGGGTTAAAAGTCCGGGGGTTCTACTACGAAGGTATGGAAGATGTGGCGGATCATAGCTATGTCCTGAAAGAAGGAGATGTAGTGTATGAGGATCTAAATCATGATGGTAAGATTGATGATAATGATAAAACGGCTATAGGATATCCCAGTTATCCATTACTGAACGCCGGTCTTACTTTAGGTTTTGAATATAAAGGTTTTGACTTTAGTATGCTGTGGGTAGGAGCTACAAAAACATCCCGTGTTCTGGAAGAAACTTTCCGTAAACCTCTTGGAGAAACTTACGACAGATCTCTGATGAGTCATCAATTTACTGATCGTTGGACTCCGGAAACGGCAGCTACGGCTAAATTGCCACGTGCCACGATTGACGGTGTGAAGAATAACTATCGGGATTCCGAGTTGTGGGTGAAGGATGCAAGTTACCTGCGTTTGAAGAACATTGAAATCGGTTATAACTTCCGCCTCCCGTTTATGCCAAAGATAGGGATGGAAAAGATGCGTGTATTTATGACCGGTTATAATCTGCTGACATTTGATAAGCTGAAAATATCAGATCCGGAATCTATGTCCAGTGGCGTACCGCAATATCCGGTAATGCGTGTGATTAATTTTGGTTTAAATGTAAGCTTCTAAAACTATGACTGACATGAAAAAGATATTTAATGGATTAATCCTTATATTATTCGCTGCACTGGTATCTTGTGCGGATGAATTCAAGGTAGGAGATGCTTTTCTGGAAAAGGCGCCGAGCGTGGATGTGGATAAAGATGTGGTGTTTAATGATGCTAATTATGCCCGTGCATTCTTATGGAACGCCTATACTTCACTTTATTATGGACGTCCTTTGAACTGGAGTGCGAAGGGAAATAGAATGAATATGGGGGCTGTGGATGCCTTGACAGATTGTTTCACCAGTGGTTTGAGTTGGGACGGCGTAAGTAGCCTGTACTATTCCGGTCAGTTCAATGCTACCTCTGATTATTCGGCTGCCGTTTATTCTTATTCTAACGGTGAGGAACAGTGGACCGGGATTCGTAAAGCCTGGTTATTTATTGAGAATATCGGTCAGACTCCTAATATTGACGATAGTGAGAAAGAACGTTTAAAAGGAGAGGCAAAAATGATTATCGCTTGCCATTATGCTGATATGTTCCGCAATTATGGAGGCCTTCCGTTAGTAACCAAGGCTTTCGATCCGAATGACGATTTTAAATTACCACGTGCTACCGCTCGTGAAACGATGAACTTTATAACAGATTTGTGTGACCAGGCCTATGCAGTATTGCCCTGGGCCTTACAATCCGGTGAACAAGAACAATGGGCCGGACGCTTTACAGCAGCTGCTGCCCTTGGTCTGAAGATTAGGATCTTGTTGTTTGGTGCAAGTCCTTTGTTCAATGATAGCGAACCTTATCATCCGGAAGCATCCTCTGCTCCGTCAGTTGCTGAACAGCATGTCTGGTTCGGTGGTAAAGATATGTCTTTGTGGGATGATGTGGTAGATGCCTGTGACCTGTTTATGACACGTAATCAGCAGGAAGGAAATCCCTGGGATTTAGTTCAGAATCCATCTAATCCCCGCCAGGCTTATCAGGATGCATATTATAGAAGGGCGAATGGTGAGCTGCTGATCGATACGCGTGCCCGTGCCACGGTTTCTTGGTACTGGGATGCGGATTGTTACTATTTGCAGTCTTACGGTTCGTATGGCGCAATGACCCCTACACTGGAGTATGTGAATCTCTTTCCATATGCAGATGGTACTCCATTCGATGCTTCTTTCTGGGATAGACAAAGTAAAGACCATTACATAGCAGAAGACCCGTTTGCGAACAGAGATCCCCGGTTGTACGAAAACTGCCTGGTGAATAATGCGGAATTCGGTATGGACCATGTGGCAGAGTTATGGATTGGTGGACGTGAGGGTCCTGCCAATGACCTTGCCAGTGATGGTGCGGCATTTACAGGCTTTGCCGTTTACAAATACATTTTGGATAAAGAACACATGGCGGGTAAACAAGACCAATGGCCCTATTTGCGTTTACCTGAAATCTATCTGAGCTATGCGGAAGCCCTGAATGAAGTGGGACGTACGAGCGATGCCTATCAGTACGTAAACTATGTACGCGCACGTGTCAGACTGCCGGGGTTGAAGTCGGGGCTTACTCAGGATGAGATGCGTAAAGAAATTCTGGACGAGCGTGCCAGAGAGTTTGGTGTTGAGGAAGTGCGCTACTATGATATGATCAGATGGAAACAGGCAAAAGACTTCCGTAAGATATTGCACGGAATCCGTATACGCCGTGGAGATAATAGTACTTATTCTTATGAGAAATTTTCTATTAAGAAGAGATTTATTCAGGATGGTGAGGATGGAACCATTTTCTTCACTCCGAAATGGTATTTGTCTCCCTTCCCATTTGTAGAGATGAACAAGGGATATTTAACTCAGAATCCCGGATGGTAATATGCTACTTGTAAATCACAATTAAAGAAGTAAAAGATTATGAGAAATATATATAAATTATCGTGTGCATTGATGTTCTCTTGTCTAAGCGCATATGCACAACAAGATAGCGCTATTGTTGCTAAAGGGGAAAGACTTCTGAATTTGGGCTATGGCGTAACGGTGAAGGCAAAAGAGTCTTCTGCTGCAATATCGGAAGTTACGGGAGAAGAGATCATGAAAAGTGCGGCGACCAATCCTCTGAACGCATTGTATGGTAAGGGATTGGGACTTACTGTATTGCAGAATGGCGGTACTGTATGGGAAAGTGTACCGACTACGATGATTCGCGGTTTGAATTCCACACGTGATAATTCTATTCTGGTGCTGATAGATGGCTTTGAAAGAGATCTGAGCATGATTACAAAAGAAGAAATAGAGAGCGTTCAGATATTAAAGGATGCGGCAGCTACGGCTTTATATGGTTTGCGTGGTGCTAATGGAGTCATGTTGGTTACGACCAAGACCGGTTCTAAGAAGAAGATTGATGTCAGTGTGAATTATGAACATCATTTTAATATGCTGAATCGCTTGCCGAAGTTTGCAGATGGTTATACCTATGCATTGGCAATGAATGAAGCGATGAAGAATGACGGTTTGAGTCCGATGTACGATCAGACACAATTGGATGGAATTAAGAATAATGATCCTCACTATGGTAATGTGAACTGGATGGATGAAGTTTTGAGCAAATCAGGTTCTACGGATAATGTTTTCGTAACATTGAGTGGTGGCGGAAAAATTGTCAGATACTTCTCTTCTGTGGATTATCTCTCCTACAAAGGTTTCATTAAGCCGGAGAATATTGTTGATGAGTATTCCTCCCAACTTAAGTATTCGAAGTTGAGCATAAGAACCAATGTAGATGTAGATCTGACTAAATCCACCTTGTTATCATTCAAGATGAGTGGTATGTTGTCCGAACATAACAGGCCGAACCCTTTGACCGGAGATCTGATGTCAATGCTGTATAATACTCCGGCGGCGGCTTTTCCCGTTAAGACTCCTTATGGTGACTGGGGTGGAAGCAACGTGTGGACCCGGAACCCGGTAGCTGAAGTAGCAGCCAAAGGATATGCGAGGAGTCATCAACGGCTTTTGTTTGCTGATATGGCCATCAGGCAAGACCTTGGTATGTTCTTAAAAGGACTTTCGGTTGATGCGCGTATTGCCTATGATAACTTTTGTGAGTATTGGGATAACTATGGTATGAACTATGCCTATGCAGTGCCTAATGTTTCCAATCCCTCATCTTCCGAAGATTATACATTGAAGGGAGAGAGTACTGCCGCTTCGTTCAGTTCTTCTTTAGGTAACCAGTGGAGCCGCTTTAACTTATGGGGAAGAGTAAATTATGCTAATACCTGGGACGACCATAAACTGAATGTGACTCTTGCGGCTTCAAGAGAGCAGACTATCTTGAACGGACAGCACAATACCCGTAACCGTATCAATATGCTGGGACATGTACATTATGTATATGCTGATAAATACGTAGCCGACTTGGCCTTTTCGCGTAATGGCTCTAATTTACTGGCTCCTTCTCAGCGTTTCGGAAATTTTCCGGCTGTCTCGGCTGCCTGGATCGTTTCTAATGAAAACTTCCTGAAAGATGTTGCTTTCCTGGATCTTTTAAAGGTGCGCGCTTCCTGGGGGCTTACCGGTACGGATATTATGCCTGAGGCTTTGATGTGGAATCGTAAGTATGGTTGGGCTAATGGCTATATTCTGGGCGGTGAATACAATGGTGCCAGTGGATTGGGAGAAGGTAGATTGCCAACGACGGATATGCTGTATGAGAAAGTTGCTAAGGCAAATCTGGGTTTAGATATGTCTTTTGTAAAGTCAGTTGATTTAACAGTAGAACTGTTCAAGGAAAAGAGAACGGATATGCTGGTAACCCCTGGTGATATCTCTGCTGTGCTGGGTGCTACTAATGCCTATCAGAATATCGGAAAGGTAGAGAATAAAGGGATTGAAATCGGAGCGAATTATCATAAGGAATTAAAAGATTTCCGTTTCAACGCAGGTGCTAATTTTACTTTCAACCGTAACAAGATCATAGAAATGGGTGAAGAATATGCCCCTTACGAATGGATGAAAGCTACGGGAAGACCTGTTGGACAGATTTTCGGTTATGAGGCAATCGGTTTCTTTAAGGATGAACAGGACATAGCCAACAGTCCGAAGCAGAATATGTCCACGGTGAAGCCGGGAGATATCAAGTTCAAAGACTTGAACGGTGATAAAATTATTGATGAGTTCGACAAGAAAGCTATCGGTTATAGTAGCCAGATACCTGAGATTTATTACTCTGTTAATCTTGGAGTGGAATATAAAGGAATTGGTATCGATGCTTTGATACAGGGAACCGGGAACTATTCCGCTATTGCATCTACGGCAAGTTTGTTCCGTCCCTTGACGGGCAATACTTCTATCTCTGAATATTATTACAATAACCGTTGGACACCTGAGACACCGAACGCCAAGTTTCCGAGACTGTCACAAGGAACGAATGCCAATAACTTTAATGACAATACATTGTGGCTGACCAATAAATCTTTCTTGAAATTGCGTCATGCCGAGCTTTACTATAAGTTCTCTAAAAAGGCATTGGCCTCAACACCTTTGCAATCGGCAAAGCTTTATGTCAGGGCTTCCGACTTCATTCTGTTCGATCACGTAGATGTGTGCGATCCTGAAGCAATGGGTATTTCTCATCCTATTCCGGCATCTATTCAGGTTGGTTTCTCAGTTGGTTTTTAATGTAACTAAAAAGATATAGATTATGAAAAAGCATATATTTTTAGCAGGAGTTCTGGTGATGTTGCTCTCCTCATGCAGCGACTTTCTGGATTACAATGAGAATTCAGATTACGATCAGAATAAACTCTTCAATACCACTTGGTCCAATACAGACTTTGTGACCGGCATCTATGCCTATCTTCCGGGTGCCTTAAATGATGTAGACGGTGCTTTGCGTTCGGCAGCTTGTGATGAAGCGGAGTATGTATGGCCCACTTCAACTATTCACCGCTTTTATGACGGAAGCTGGAGTGCAATACGTACTGTAGATGATAAATGGGGGCATTACTATAAAGCCATCCGGGCTTGCAATGACTACCTGGAAAATGGTACGGGCAAGGACTGGAAAGAGTTTGAGTTTAAGAAAGACTATGCCAAGATGATGCGTAAATACCGAAATCTGGAATGGGAAGTTAAGGCTCTGCGTGCATATTACTATTTTGAGTTAGTAAAGCGCTATAACCGGATTCCGTTGATAACGAAAGTCCTGACAGAGGAAGAAGCAAACAATCAAGTTCCGGTTGATTACCAAACTATTGTTGATTTTATCGTGAGAGAGTGTGACGAGGTTACCGAGGATGGAAGGTTGCCGGCAGTCTACAATGCAGACTATGATAATGAAACCGGACGTGTATCTAAAATCTTTGCATTGGCATTGAAAGCGAGAACTTTATTATATGCTGCAAGCCCGTTGAATAATCCGGATGCCGAGACTAACCCTGCAAAATGGATAGAAACAGCTAAAGCTGCCAAGAAGATTATAGATGCCGCCGGAAGTTGGAATTTGTCTTTAGTGTCATTTGACAGACTGCTGGGTGCCGATAATTATAAAGAACCGGAAATGATTCTGATTAAAAGAATTGGTGATACCAACGAACTGGAGAAATTGAATTTCCCAATCGGCCTGGAGGGTGGAAAGAGTGGCAATTGTCCTACTCAGAATCTGGTTGATGCATACGATATGAAGGAAGGGCAGGAGATGAATGAATCGGAACCTTATGCCAACAGAGACCCCCGATTGGCATATACCGTACTCTATCATGGCGGGAAAACGGCTTATGGCAAACAAGTTGACGTACTTCCGAACGGCCTTAACGGCCTTCCGCAGGAAGGTGCAACCAAAACGGGATACTATCTGAGTAAGTTCGTGAATATCAGTGTAAGCCTGACTGCCAATAGCACTACTACAGCTAAGCATTCCATGCCTTTGTTCAGATATGCTGAGATACTGCTGATTTATGCGGAAGCTATGAATGAAGCTTATGGTCCGGAAGGGGTTACGGATGAGTTAAATCTTTCAGCCCGTGACGCGATCAACATGGTACGTGGCAGAAGTGGTTTGGGGATTGCTGCACTGACTTCTGAGGATGTATCTTCGAAAAAGGAGTTCCGCCAGGCTTTGCGTAAAGAAAGGATGGCTGAATTAGCTTTTGAGGATCATCGCTTCTGGGATATCCGCAGATGGAAGATAGGGGAGGAGACAACGAAAATCAAGCGTGTTTCTATCAGTAAGGCTGGTGACAAGTATTCTTTCGAATATAGTGTGACTGCGGATCGTATTTGGGATGACAAGATGTATTTCTATCCGATTCCACAGTCGGAGATCTATAAAAATCCCAAACTTGTTCAGAATCCCGGTTGGAAATAGTGGTATTCGAAGAGGCTTTTAGTATGGAGTGAATCAGGAGTAAGAGTCTCACTCAGTTTCAACAGGGAAGAACTTTAGTTTCAACAAGGAGAAACAAAGGTTTCATCATGAAGAAACTATAGTTCCACCCTGTTGAAACAAAAGTTTCTCCTTGTTGGAACAACGAAGCGTCTCAGTATGGGATTTGTATAAGTCGGGAAGTACAGTCAATGAACTAAGGTAAAAGGATGTGCCTCTTCGAATACTTCTTTTAAAGATAAGATAGGTAAAATAAATAAAAATAGAATTATGGTATACAAACGTGTAAGCTCAGCTTTATTCTTTTCCATCGTGTGGATGTTACTGGTCTGCCCGAAGGCGTACAGCCAAAGCAATTCTATGCGCGTAGCACGTATCTTTTCAGATAATATGGTGCTTCAGCAGGGGATATATGCACCGGTCTGGGGGTGGGCCGATTCCGGAGCAACAGTCCGAATCAGCATGAGTGAAAAAGAATATGAAACTGTTGCTGATGATACAGGTAAATGGTTGGTTAAGATGGAACCACTGCCGGCAGGAGGTCCTTATACATTGAGTGTGAGTTGCGGTGGACAGAAGGAGGTGTTCAAGAATGTAATGATTGGCGAGGTATGGCTGGCATCGGGGCAGTCGAATATGAATTACAGGGTTGGTGCTGTCTTGTCTGCCGATGAAGTGATTAAGGATGCCAATTATGCGGATATCCGTGAGTTCTGTACTCCCGAAGTTGTAAGCAGAACTCCTCATGCTGATTTGACGGGTGGAGAGTGGAAGGTATGTACCCCGGAGACGGTGAAGGGATTTTCGGCAGTAGCCTATTTCTTTGCACGTGCTCTGCATTTGGATAAGAAAGTACCGGTAGGGATCATTCATACCTCCTGGAGCGGTACTATCTGCGAAGCATGGATTAGTGCGGAAATGCTTTATACGATTCCCGCTTTTAAGAACCGGGTGATTGAAGAGATTTATAAGAGTGATGAAGATTGGGCAGCTCTCCACCAGTTGGGAGTTGAGAAGGATAGAGAACGTGAGAAGATTGTTCAGACTACACAAGTGGGGCTGAAACAAGGTGCTCATAAACTTTCTTTTAATGACAAGGCATGGAAAGAGGAGGCTTATCCGGTATATCCTCCGCGTGTAGGTTTGGGCGGTTATCAACTGCTTTGGCTAAGAAAAGAAGTCACACTTTCGAAGGAGGCACTGGGTGAAGACTTGATTCTGCATTTAGGGAAAGTTATGACGGGAGACGTCACTTACTTCAACGGAGTGGAAGTAGGGCGTGAAAGATGGGATGGTGTGAGAAGTTACCGTGTTCCTGCCAAACTGCTCAGAAAGGGTAAGAATGTGATTGCCGTACGGCTGTTGTCCGAATGGGGAAATGGACGTTTGGGTGATGAGGCTAGTGATCCGTATTTACATTCTGCTGATAACCAGGTACGCATTTCTTTGAAAGGACAATGGAAGTACAATGGTGAGATAGAGCCGAAGCTTCCGGTGGGAAGGGGTTACTCCAATAATATCACTTGTATGTATAATACAAAGATTGCCCCTCTGCTGCCTTATGGTATCCGTGGTTTTCTATGGTATCAGGGTGAAGGGAATTCCGGTCAGCCGGAGTTGTATAAACAGTTGCAGCCAACTATGATTACCGATTGGCGCATACGTTTCGAACAAGGCTATCTTCCGTTCCTGCTTGTACAATTGCCTAATATCAGCGGAGGCAGTTGCCAGTATTTCCGGGAGGCGCAGGCAGAATCTTTGCAATTGCCTAATGTCGGGATGGCTGTTTCCATAGATGTAGGCGATCCTTATGATATCCATCCGAATAACAAGAAACCTGTAGGCGAGCGCCTTTATCTGCGTGCCAAAGAGATGGTTTACAAAGATAGTGTGGGTGTCTTCCAAGGTCCGGTTTATGATTCATTCCGGATAGAAGGAAACAAGATACGCTTGAAGTTTAAAAGTACGGGAAGCGGTCTGATGAGTAAAGACGGCAAAGATTTACGCACATTTGAAGTTGCGGGTGAGGATGGTAAGTATGTTCCGGCAAAGGCGGTTATCGAGGGTAATGATGTGCTGGTTTGGAGCGATGCAGTGAAGAAGCCTTTATCAGCGCGGCATGCGTGGGACTCCAATCCGGCAGTTAATCTCTATAATAAAGAGGGATTGCCCGCAACCTCTTTCAGAACCAATAAGGAATTATAAAAACGCTATATAGATGAAACGATTATTGTTACTACTCATAGTAGTAGGTGGTCTGATATTGGGGACTGATATGGATCTGAAAGCTCAATCAGCGGCTAAAGAAGAGATGAGAGTCGCTAAAGCCCCTTTGTTCAGAGATCCCATTCATGACGGGGCAGCAGATCCGATGGTGATATATAACGAACAGGAGAAGGCATGGTATATGTTCTACACCAACCGGCGGGCTAATGTCCCTACGCAAGGAACCAATTGGTGTTATGGAACCAGGATCGGCGTGGCAGTCAGCACGGATCACGGAAAGAACTGGAATTATGTAGGTGCATTGGATCTTGAATTCGAGCGCGGAAGAAATACGTTTTGGGCTCCTCATGTAGTGTATGATAAAGGAGTATACCATTTGTTTGTCACCTATATCCGGGGAGTGCACGAGTCATGGTCGGGGATAGGCAAGATAGCTCATTATTCAAGTCGTAATTTGTGGAACTGGGACTTCTGCGGATTGATACCTTTGGCCGATGCAGACCCGTTACTGGATGCCACGGTTTATAAGAAACCGGATGGAAAATGGGGGATGTGGTATAAGAATTCGCGTATAGGCTATACGGTGGAAGCTGTAAGCGACGATTTGTATCATTGGACGAACGTACCGGGCATTACGATTGGTGATGTTCCTCACGAAGCGCCTTTTGTGTTCTATTATAAAGAATATTACTGGATGCTGATAGACCAGTGGAATGGCTTTGGAGTGTACCGCTCAAAGGATGCTGAGAAGTGGGAGAAGCAAAGCGTTATATTGGGAAGCAGAGGGGAGCGCAAAGATGACAATGTCCGTGCCAGTCATCCGGGAGTGGTGGTGACCGGAGATAAGGCGTATGTCTTTTATTTCACCCATCCGGGATGGGAGAAAGAGGGAGGCTGGGGCGACGAGACCGGAAAGCTGGATGAAGCTGGTGTGTTGCCTTATATCTATCGTCGTTCGTCGATACAAGTAGCTGAATTGAAGGTAGACAGAAACGGAATAATGGGAAGCGATAGAAATGCCCCTTTTGATTTCTACTTACCTGATGGGTTGAACTAAACTTGATTAAAAACAGAATATTGAAAGAATAACCATGAAAACATTCTTATTATCAATTGTAATAGTATTTACCTGCTCTGTATGGGCAGTAGGACAGAATAACAGAAAACTACTTCCCGAATTATTAAAAGAAGGTAGTATTGATACGTATGGACTTGAAAAAGTTTCCGGAGGCAAGACGTTGCATTGGACGGCAACCCGGCAAGGGGCGAGCGTGACTTTTTCTTCGGGAGAAACGGCCTGGGACTTCTCCCCTTTTGTACATTTAGTTTGTGAAGTCCAGAACCTGGCAGATCATGAGTTATTCGTGGAGTGCCATTTGGATGGCGATTATTGGAGTACAGGTGCGGGGTATGTACCTGCACGGAGTACGAAAAAGATTGAAACTCTGATTTTACGCAAAGAATATTCAATGCAGCAATTGGAATTGTTTCCCAAAATGAATGGGTTACCCGGTGGTGCTACAAGATTGTGGTGTGGTTATCGTCCGGAATCTATCCATCGTTTTTCCTTGGACTTTCCCCGTATTCAGTCGGGAGATGAGGTCGTGGTGAAGAATGTGATGCTGACCATTCCTTATAAAGAATACTCAGGCAAGGAATATGAAGATTTACTTCCATTTGTGGATGAATTCGGGCAATATGTTCATAGTCGTTATCCTGGTAAGATATCTGGTGTCGGAGAAATAGTGAAAGCGGATAAAAGAGAGGAACAGGATATGAAAAATTATCCGGGCAATAAAAGCTGGGATATTTATGGGGGTTGGGCAAAGGGACCTCAATTGGCTGCTACCGGACATTTTCGCGTAGAGAAATATCAGGGTAAATGGTGGTTGGTTGACCCGCAGGGATATCTGTTTTGGTCGCATGGCATTACTTGCGTAGGTGGAGGAGACGAGACGAATGTCAAAGGGCGTGAGAAGTTTTATCGTCCCTTGAATCTCCCGGCTTCGGTGGATTCATCTTTGTTTGTTTCTGAGCGTAACGACAGGAAAGAGCTTTCTTATTGGAAACTGAATATGTATCGGAAATGGGGTGCTGATTATAAAACCAAAATGATTGATAAGGCAAACCGACGGTTAAAGAGTTGGAATATTAATACCATTGCAAACTGGTCTAATGAAGAAGTGATCCGTACAAGAAAGATTCCTTATACGGCAGTAATCCATACGCAATATTGGCATTTCATACAAGATCCGTTCTCACCGGAATTTCGGAAAGGTCTTGAACGGACCATTGCCGGCTCATCAGCTGCCAATGATGAATGGTGTATCGGATACTTTGTTGATAATGAACTGGGTTGGGGTAATAATACTTATCTGGCTACTTTGGCTTTACAAGGGAGATATCCTTATGCGAAGGAAGTGTTCAAGAATCGTTTGATTGAGAAATATGCATCCTTGGCTGAACTGAATACTATTTGGGGAAGTGAGTTCGCTACTTGGGAAGATTGGATGAAAAATGATTCAGTTTATGCCGGGGCTACAAATGATTTGATTGACTTCACAAGTCATATGGCGAATGCTTATTTTCGTTCTGTCAAAGAAGCATTAAAAGCAAAAGCGCCTCACAAACTGTATTTGGGTTGCCGGTTTAATTATGGAGACTTTGCCGGGAATGCCGTGCAACAATGGATTGTAGATATCGCAGCCAAATATTGTGATGTTGTAAGTTTCAACAGGTATACTTATTCGGCATATTCGCTTCGGCCTTCCAAGGATCGTGATTTTCCGATGATAATCGGTGAGTTCCATTTCGGAGGGTTGGATCGTGGTCTGCTGCATGGCGGGTTACGTTATGGAGGCAGTCAGGAGAACCGGGCTGACTTGTATAAACATTATGTGCAGGATGCCGTGATGAATCCTTATCTGGTTGGTACACACTGGTTCCAATACAATGACCAGGCTGTAACCGGGCGCGGAGATGGAGAGAACTATCAGATTGGTTTTATTAATGTATATGATGCTCCCAACTGGGAACTGATACGTGCTGCACGTTCGGTTGGTGAGACGATGTATGAACTTCGTAGTAAATAAAATATAATATCATGAAAATAGAGAAATACTTTTATGGCGTGTGTGCCTTGTGCTTGTTACTGTCCTGCCAGCAAGCGGCAAAACAAGTAGATACTCCGGTTTTACCGACAAAACCTTTTGAAATGGGGGAGGTCGTTATAACTAAGGGACCTTTTAAACATGCGGAGGAAAAGGAGACTGCTTATCTGCTGGAATTGGAACCGGACCGTTTTCTTAGTGGATTCCGCTCAGAAGCCGGATTGGTTCCTAAAGCTCCTAAATATGAAGGATGGGAAAGTCTGGGAGTAGCCGGACAGACATTGGGGCATTATTTATCAGCTTGTGCCATGTACTATGCAACTTCGGGAGATGAACGTTTCCTGCAAAGATTAGAATACACTATTAATGAACTGGATAGTTGCCAACAGGCAAATGGTGATGGTTATCTGGCGGCTACACCGGATGGTAAAAGGATTTTTAAGGAGGTTTCGGCTGGAAAGATATATTCACAGGGATTCGACCTGAATGGAGGCTGGGTACCTCTGTATGTAATGCATAAAGTTCTGGCCGGACTGATTGATACTTATCAATACGCTCATAATGAGCGGGCATTGGTTGTTGCCGAAAAATTGGCCAATTGGATGTATGGTACCTTTCAGCATCTTACAGAAGAACAAATGCAGAAAGTGTTGGCATGTGAGTTTGGTGGCATGAATGAGGCATTGGCTAATTTATATGCTTGTACAAAGAATGAAAAGTTCCTGGCTTTGGCTCAACGGTTCGATAATCATAAAGCTATCATGGATTCCTTAGCGGTGGGAGTGGATGATTTGGAAGGAAAGCATGCCAATACGCAGGTACCTAAGATTATAGGAGCCGCACGCCTGTATGAATTGACTGGTAGTAAGCGTGATTCTGCGATTGCTTCTTTCTTTTGGCATACGGTGGTACAGAATCATTCTTATGTGAACGGAGGTAATAGTGATGGAGAACATTTTGGAACCCCCGGACAATTGAATGAACGCTTAAGCACTTCCAATACAGAAACGTGCAACACTTATAATATGCTGAAACTGACGCGGCATTTATTTTCCTGGCAGTCGCTTCCTGAGTATAGTGCTTATTATGAGAGAGCCGTGTTCAATCATATTCTGGCTTCTCAGAATCCGGATGATGGAATGTGTACTTACTATACGCCTTTGATTTCTGGTGGTAAGAAAGGTTATTTGTCTCCTTTTCAATCATTTTGCTGTTGCAGCGGATCCGGTATGGAAAATCACGTGAAGTATGGTGACTTTATTTATTCTGAAGGCAGTGATTCCAGCCTTTGGGTGAATCTGTTCATCCCTTCGCAATTGAATTGGACGGACCGGAAGATGATTGTTACCCAGGATACGGATATCCCTTCTTCTGATAAAACTGTGCTGACAGTTAAAACAGAAAAATCACAGTCTGTTATATTCCGTCTACGTTATCCGGAATGGGCGGAGTCCATGCGTATCAAAGTGAATGGAAGTTCTGTTTCATTTGAGGCTTCTAATAATAGCTATGTTTCTATTGAGCGGGAATGGAAAGATAATGATAAAATAGAAATTACCTTTAAAATAAAGTTTTATACCGTATCTATGCCTGATAATGAAAAACGGGTGGGTATTTTCTATGGACCGGTTTTGCTGGCTGGTGAGTTGGGAGTAGAGGAACCTGATATGGAAAAAGATATTCCGGTGTTAGTAACCAATAATCAGCCAGTGGACAAGTGGCTGGAGAAAGTATCTGATAGTCCTTTGCGATTTAAGACAAAAGGGGTTGGAGAACCGAAAGATATGTCTTTAATTCCTTTCTATGGGATGCATCATCAACATTATATGGTCTACTGGGATTTGTTTACTACTGAAGAATGGAAGGATATGCAGGAAGCCTATAAAAATGAATTAAAGCGGTTGCAGGATCTGGATAAGATAACGGTTGACTACGTTACTTTAGGTGAAATGCAACCGGAGAGAGATCATAATTTCCGTGGGGAGGGTATTGGTAATGGTGTTTCGCACCGGAAAAAGTGGAGAGCGGCCTGGATTGGTGGTTGGTTTGAATTTGATATGAAGGTTTTGCCCGATGTTCCTCAAGATTTACATGTCACCTATTGGGGAGGCGAAACGGCTCATTTGGAATTTGATATTTATGTAGACGGTAAGGTACTGGCCAGGCAACATCTTTATCAGAATAAACCGAATCAGTTCTTTGAAGGAGTATATTCGTTGCCGGAGCATTTCTGGAAAGGTAAGGAAAAGATAACAATCCGTTTTAAAGGTGTACCGGGTAACTGGACAGGAGCAATCTATAATGCGCGTATAGCAAAACATGAGTAGGTATGAAAGTGAAAAGAACATTAAAGATAATAGTCGGCTGCCTGCTGATTACAAACCTGTGTTGGGCAGGAATCACCCAGGAAGGTGACACACTTCCTCCCGGAGTTGTAATACATAATGCACCGGCGATATCTCATGAATATATAGGATCACCCAGCATTGTTATCATGCCGGATGGTACTTATATTGCTTCACACGATTATTTTGGCAAAAAGCTTTCGGATACTTATATCTATAGGTCCGGGGATCGTGGTAATTCCTGGACTCCGATAGCCAAACTGGAATCTCTGACTTGGGCTACACTATTTAACCGTGGCAAAGAGTTGTATCTGATAGGTATATCACCTAAGGTTACAATGGGGTATGGAGATTTTGTAGTTCGTAGGTCATTGGACTTTGGGCGCTCCTGGACAGAACCTAAAGATGAAAAGTCCGGGCTTATCCGATGTGGCTTTTATCACTGTGCTCCGGTCCCGGTAGTTCGTCATAAAGGAAAATACTGGCGTGCTATGGAAAATATGGGACAAGAATGGGGCTGGGGACCTTTCTCCGCTTTGATGACTTCAATTTCCTGTGAAGCCGATCTGCTGGACGCCGGACAGTGGAATTTTAGTAACGAGATACGATATGATTCGTCGTGGAAAGAAGGAGCTACCGCATGGTTGGAAGGCAATGCGGTAGTAACCCGAGAGGGAGAAGTCAAAGATATCCTGCGTGTGGCCTATGGACCGGATGACGTGGCTGCAATGACTTCTGTTTCAGAGGATGGTAAGATTATGACTTTTAATCCGGAGAAAGATTTCATTAAACTTCCGGGAGCAGGCAAGAAGTTCACCATTCGTTATGATAAAAAAAGTAAGAAGTATTGGACGTTATCCAATTTTATATTGGAAAAAAGACCGGCACAATATGGATGGTGGTGCTATACGTAACACACAGGTTTTGATGTGCTCGGATAATTTGACGGAGTGGTGTATCAAAGATACGGTGCTGACATGCGATCAACCGGAATTGTATGGCTTTCAATATGTCGACTGGCAATTTGATGGAAAAGACATTGTTTTTGTCTCCCGTACAGCTTGGAGAGATAAAACCGGAAATCCACCCCGGCAACATGATGCTAATTATATGACTTTTCATCGTATTCGGAACTTTCGTGCTTTCAGTAAGAAATAAGGAAATAATAATTAAAGAATAAAAGTATGATAAAGAATCTGTTTTGTTTTTTGATCTGTATATGGCAATGCTTGCATGTTCCGGCGCAATTCCCCGAAACCGATTTTCAGTTATCGGTTGAAAATCCTTTCTTCTCTGATAAGAAGTGGGGAGGTGCTGCTGATCCGGTGATGGTGTGGAACGAACATTATAAGGAATGGTTCGTATATTATACACAAAGGAGAGCCTACTATGACGGTCAGGGAGTAGAGTGGATGCATGGAAGTTCTATTGGTATAGCTTCTTCTAAAGATGGTAAAGAGTGGAAGTATAGGGGTACTTGTGTAGGAGATGAAAATTTAACCAATAAAAAACATACGCAGACTTGGTGGGCACCGGAAGTTATTGTACAGGATGGCTTAATGCATATGTTTGTTACTTTTGTTCCCGGGGTATACCAGGATTGGAATGCAAAGCGGTTTATCAAACATTTTACGAGTAAAGAGGGGATGAGATGGAAATATCAGTCAACTCTTTCATTATCCACGGAACATTGCATTGATGCGGGAGTATGTAAGGTGAGGGATAAGTGGTTATTATGGTACAAGGATGAGGCCAATGATAATCATACTTGGTTTGCAGAGAGTACCGATCTCTATCATTGGGACGTGGTTGGACCAGCTATTACAGACTGCGGACATGAAGCACCGTTTGTGTGGGAATATGATAATAAATATTGGATGATAGTGGATGCTTGGGATAAGGGGCTTCGTATTTACTCTTCGGAAAATGGTCGTGATACTTGGACATATTCTTCAACAATAATCGGTTCTCATCCTGCTATTTATTTAATAAACGGCAAATTTATTTTCTTGTGTCACGGGTCGGCTGGGAAAGCTCGTTTGAACAGTGATAGGGAAACGGCATTATACATAGGAGAATTATTGTATGAAAAAGGGCGTTTTATCCATTCGAATTAATTTCAATATGCCTGTTTATACTGAACCTATTCCTGATAATTCCATAAGATGACTACAAAATATAATTCTTGGAAAAACGTTAGGATGACTTGTGTTCTTCTTTATATTGAGTAGGTGAACACCCCATGTATTGCTTAAACACCGTACTGAAATAGCGGGAAGTTGAGAACCCTGTCTGGTCTGCAACTTCAACGATGCTGAGCGCGGTATGAGTAAGCAGCCAGGCACTCCGTTCTATTCGTAGTTTGGTGATATAATCATTGGCCCCCATCCCCGACAATGCTTTCAGCTTGTTGTAAAGGCCTGCACGGCTGATACCCAATTCCGTACAAAGGAACGGTATCCCCATTTGCTGGTTATCCAGATTTTCGGAGATCAGTTTATTCAGGCGATTGAGGAATTTCTCATCGGCCGAGCTGAATGTACTTTCCTGTGGCAGGGGGAGTGGTCCGGCTTCAGCATAACGTGTCCGTATCCGTTCGCGATTCTTCAGTTGGCTTTGGATAACGGTATAAAGTATGTCTACTTCGAAAGGCTTGGTCAGGTATGCATCCGCTCCGTTCTTGTAACCGAATAACTGACTTTCCTCATCATTGCGGGCTGTAAGCAGGATAACGGGGATATGGCTGATTTCCAAGTCCTCTTTGATATGCTTACATAATTCATAGCCATTCATGCGTGGCATCTGAATATCGCTGACTACAATTTCCGGTGAAGATTCACGGCAGATACGCAAGGCTTCTTCACCGTCATAAGCTATCCGGATTTCTTTGAACTTACTTTTAAGGGCGGAGAATAGATAATCTGTCAGATCTTTGTTATCATCCACGATAAGCAACGTACAGTTTTGGGTATCCTCTTTGTTTTGCATATCGCTTGGGATGCTTTCGACTTCCTGGGTGGGAGCCAGTAACTCATTCAAATAGGCTTGGGGTTGCAGAGTAACCTTTCCCGGTTGTATGTCTCGCGGCAGTTCGAACCAGAAGGTAGAACCGGACATATCTCCATGGTCATAGGCACCTATACTTCCGCCATGTTGCTCTGCAAGAATTTTAGAGTAGGAGAGGCCGATTCCTGTTCCAGGGCGGCTATTGTTGCCTTGATAGAAACGGATAAACAAGTTGTTTATATCCACATCTTTCAATCCGGGGCCTTCATCGGAAACAGAGATGCGTACACGGCTCTTATCGTCTGACAGGCTGGTAGTGACACGGATCAGACTGTTCTCAGGGCTGTACTTCAACGCATTGATCAGCAGATTTATTAATATAGTAGTACATTTCTCTTTATCAAAGCAAAGAGTATCTACTTCCGGTCCGGGACTATATAAGATGGAGATGTCTTTTAACTGGGCTTCCGGTCTGAAATCTGTTATAAGTTGTTCTATCCATGGAGTTAATTCCACAGTTCCTACATTCAGGGTACTTTGTCCTACCTCCATTTTGCGTACATCCAGCACCATATTCAGAAGGTTCTTCATGCGTCCGGACTGTTTGCTGATGCTTTGGATAACCGGATACTTGTCGTCTTCAGGCGATAATGATTCCAGCAATTGCTTTAATGGGGCGTGTATCAGGGTGAGTGGGGTGCGCAATTCGTGATTGATATTAATAAGGAAACGTACTTTCTCTTCATAAACCTGTTGCTCATGTTCCTTCATGGCCCATTTCAATTTGTTTTCCTTGCGATGCAATAGGGAGAAGAATGCCAGTATCACTCCTGAAACTATCAATATGAAACAAATACTGATAAACCAGTTGGATTTGTACCACGGTGGTAAGACTACGAGTTCCAGAATCTGATAATCCCTAGTCCATCCGCCGGTACGAGTACTGCAGGAAGCCATCACTTGGTAAGTTCTTGCAGGCAGTCCGCTTAATGTCAGTTCCGGTTGGTAGGAGTAAATCACTTGCCCTTCCATACCGAGTAAAGTATAACGATACATCGGTTTGCGGAAGATATCTTTGTCGTGGGCAATGATTTTAATGGTGATGGGCTTACTTTGTTCTTCTACTTTTAGTCTTCGTCCGGTGCTCATTAGGGCATTCATACGTTCTCCGCCTACCAAAACGTCTGCCAGTTCAAGAATTGGAGGGGCGTTTGGTTCGTTAGGGAGTTGCTTGTTGATACAAAGCAGTCCGTTGACACCTCCCATATAGATATCGCCTTGCGTGGAAAGTAAACGGGGCTTCTCCAGATACTCGTTCAGAATGATTCCATCTGACTCCCCGTAAAGAATGAACTCTCCTTCTTGAATTAGGTGAGCGAATAGTTTACTGTCTGCTCCTATCCATACACGTCCCCGCTGATCGCAAATTAGTGAATTAATTTCATTGATCAGACTATTGGGAATATTGATGCATTGCTTTTTTTCCATGGAATAATAACTAAGCCCATAATTGCTTCCTATCCAGAAAATCCCGTTTTCATCGGCAGATACAGAATTGAATATGGTATCACCTTTGCAACTGTATAAGGTTTCTAACCGGTTCTTTCGGGAATCGATCCGGTAAATCCGTTTGAAATCATGCAGATAGGAAACGAAACCGTTCTGGCATATAGGCAGGAGCGTGCCGATGACATCTTGGGCAGGTTTGTCCAAAGGAATAGGTGTGAAGTCTTTCCGGGTTAGGTGGTAGCTATAAGGCATTTCGGATAGCAACAATATCGTTTCCGGTGTGTTCCGGAATACATTAACCGTTTTTCCCCGTTTGCATAAGAGGGTATTTATACTATCGTTGATGATAATAAGTGGTTGGTAGTTTTCAGTTTGCTTATCAAAAAAGAATAACCCTTTGCTGAATAAAGAAACCAGAAGATATCTCTGATCTACCCCTGTGATGGAAGATACTTTATCTCCCCAGGTAGAGAGTACATGGTGGAATTTCTTAGTGACAGGATCAAGGCGGTTGATTCCGCCACCATCTGTTCCAATCCATATGTCTTTTTTTTCATCCTGGTAGATGCTGAGTGTCGACTTTTCACTGAGTGCGTATTCAAATCCGGGCAATGCATCCGAATATATCTTCATTCCCGCTTCTTTGATGTGTATTAAGCCGGCACGCACACTGCCTGCCCACATATTATTATTGGAGTCAGTATATAAGTAAAGGATTGAATTCGCAGGTAGTGAGTATGGATCTCCGGGAACTCGCACAAGAACAGACATCGTATCATCCTTGGGGTTCAGAATATAGATACCGGACCCATCCGTACCCACCCATATCTGTCCGTCACGTTCGGCTAAAGAAAGTATGACATTGGTCTGCAATCGGGAGTTTGTGGTATCATAAGAGTGAAGAAGCTTACCGTTCCGGTCGTAGCACTTCACACCCTGATGGTAAGGAGCCACCCATATATTCCCGTTTTTGTCGATAAGAGTGGCTATCAGTTCGTTACTTTCGAAAGGTACGGGATGGGTCTGACCTGTCGGGAGATCAATGAGTAGTGCACGACTCCATCGGTTGGTGCACATCAGGGTATGATCGTCCCATTTCTGGAGGCTGGTAATATTATACTTATTATTAGTGAGGGCACACAGGAATCTGATTTGGTGATTGGCATAGTCATACTTATATAATTTGCCGCTTCCACCGAATAATACACCATCTTCCCAAGGACAAATGGAGGTAGCTATTACCGGATTATTATCCTCATCGCGTGCCTGCCGGAATTCATCTTCCTGATAATTGTAGTAGAAAAGCCCTTTGGGAGTAATGGCCCAAATGGTATTTTCTTTGTCTTCAATGATGTGAGTGATATTATCGTGGAGGTATTTCCTGAGTTCGTAGCCATCGAAGCGTCCGATACCTGATCTTGTTCCAATCCAGACATACCCTTTTTCATGGCTTACTACCAGACAGCGAACCGAAGAAGACAGGCCATTTTGGGTACTTATCTGTTGGAAAGCATATTGAGTATTTCCTGCCATCTTGTATGAAAAGGATAGTAGCAGGGATAATAGTAATGTGGTTAACAGGGCTTTTCTCATGGGTATTGTGGATAGGTTGGAGCAAAAATACTCTTTTGTTGCGAACCGCACAATACAATTTGCAGGAAATTACTTGGAAATAAGCTCCAAATTTGTCTACTTCGCCTCCAGTTTTGACTATTATTTGTTTTTGCTGTCCGGATAGTCAATTTTGGACCTTGAAATAGTGAATCTTGTACAGATGCTCCTTTACTATCGTTTTACATTTGCATCACAAATCAATGTTAACGATAGTTTATAACTAATTTAAATTTAATTCTATGAGACAGAAATTATTGAATGTATTTCTGGTATGCCTGCTCTGTTTGACATCTACTGCCGCTGCTTTGGCACAGCAAACGATTAAGGTGACAGGTAAAGTGATTGACAGCACCAATGAAGGTGTACCCGGTGTCAATGTACAAGTAAAAGGAGGGGCTTTAGGAACCATTACCGATGTAAATGGTAACTATAAGATCGATGTTCCCAACTCTAAATCCGTATTAGTATTTTCTTTTATCGGTTATGAAACGCAGGAAGTCCCTGTGGGAAACAAGACCGTAATAAATGTATCATTGAAAGATGATACGCAAGTGTTGGATGAAGTAGTGGTAGTGGCCTACGGTACAGCCCGTAAAGGTGATGTAACCGGTGCGTTAACCAGCCTGCGTCCTGATCCGAACGATGCGGCTAAGGCTACTTCTCTTGATAACTTATTGTCCGGTAAAGTGGCAGGTCTGGTCGTTAACTCAACTTCTTCGGCTGTTGGTTCCGCTTCTTCGGTTACGATTCGTGGTGCCAGTTCACTCCGTGGTGACAACCAGCCGTTGTATGTTATTGATAATGTGCCGCAAGCTTCTACCGGTGAGTTTTCTTCTTCCGGTATCAGTGGCGATTTCCAGATCAATCAAGATCCGTTGTCATCTTTGAACCCTGGCGATATTGAAGATATTACCGTTTTGAAAGATGCTTCTTCAACCGCCATTTACGGTTCGCGTGGTGCCAATGGTGTAATTCTGATTACCACTAAGAAAGGTAAGGCTGGAAAAGCTAAAGTTAACGCTTCGGCTACGTTCACAATTGCCAATACTACGAATCTGTTGGATATGATTAACTTGGAAGAGTATGCTAATTATGCAAATAGCAGAATTCAGGATGGCCTTGTACCATTTCATCTTGTAGGTGACCAGGTAAGATATGTATTCAATGGTTCTTACGACAAATATGATGCTAATAATCCCGAAACTTACAACGTTGTAACCTACCGCAACTGGCAGAAGGAAATCTATACTTCGGCATTCTCACAGAATTATTCTCTATCTTTGAATGGTGGATCGGATAAGATTACCTATTATATATCTGCCAATTTCAAGGACATCAACGGTACGGTAAAGCAAACTTCTTTGAAACAGGGTGACTTACGTGCCAATCTGAGCGCGGAAGTATCAAAAGCTGTAAAGATTGACCTGTCTTTGAGTGGTGCTCTTCGTCAAAATGATATGATGGCGGGCGGTAATACATTGGGAGGAGCTACTGGTGCTATCTCACGTACGGCATTGGACTATGCTCCATTTGAAATGCCGGAAGGTGATCCCAGTTTTAATAATGAGAATAAGACAACTGTTTTCAGTTGGTTGAATGATTATGTAGACGTAACAGATGATAAAACTTTCAAAGCCAGTCTGGACCTGACCTGGAAGATTAACAAGTTCTTCCGTTATAACCTTCGTACCGGTGGTAACCTGAATATTAACGAGCGCAAGCGTTGGTACGGTCTGCAACTTTACCAAGGTATGAACAACCAAGGTTTGCTGGCATTGTCAGACTTGAATAAGAATAATGTTTCCGTTGAGAATATCTTGAATTACAGTACGAAGCTCAAGTCCTTTGCAACTTTGGATGCTACGGCCGGTGTTACTTACGAAGATTATAACTTCCTGAACAAAAATACTACCGCCAATCAATTCACTTTCTTTGAAATGCGTGAGAATGGTCTTCACATGGCAGGTAATGTAAACAATGCCCAGCCTATCCAGAAAGACTACCAGTTGGTTTCCTATCTGGGACGTGCTAATCTTTCCATTCTCGACAAGTACTTGATTACTGCTTCTTTCCGTGCTGACGGTTCCAGTAAATTTGCTAAAGGCAATCGTTGGGGATACTTCCCGTCTGCATCGTTGGCATGGCGTATGGAACAGGAAGAGTTTATGAAAAATATCTCTTGGTTGAGCCAGTTGAAGATTCGTGTGAGCTATGGTGTTACCGGTAATCAAAGTATTGATCCGTATTCTACCTTCTCTATGTATGGTTCTAACTCCAATCTTTATTATGCTGATGGTTCCGGTAATGCCCAGACAGCCTTTACGGTAACCAATCTGTCAAATAATAGCTTGAAATGGGAAAAGACAGCTTCATGGAATGCCGGTTTAGACTTCGGTTTGTTTAACTCACGCCTGAGTGGTACTCTCGATGTGTATCAGAAGAAGACTACTGACTTGCTTATTTCCAGAACTCTGCCGGGTTCTGCCGGATTTGCTTCCACCTATTATAATCAGGGAGCAATGAAGAATAATGGTGTTGAACTCTCTCTGAATGCACAGATTATTGATAAGAAAGATTGGAAATGGAGCGTAAGCGGTAACATCGGTTTCAACAAGAGTGAGATTGCCGAGTTGGGACTTCTGCCATCTGACTTTGGTTTTCTAGGTGAGAAAGTAGGATATTATGGTAACTCGATAGGTGACCACTTCGGTGTAGGCCATGTCTTCCTGGAAGGTGAAGCTCCGGGCTTGTTCTTCGGATATGTTACACAGGGTATCGTACAGCCGGAAGATATAACAGAACAAGGTGTGAAATATACCAAAAAAGACGGTACAATTGGTTATTACCAGACATTCAACAAAGTAGCTCCGGTAGCCGGTGATATCAAATTTGTAGATAGCGATGGAGACGGTGATGTAAATGTAAACGACCGTGATGTTATCGGTGATCCGAATCCTGATTTTACCTACGGTTTCTCTACAAATATTTCCTGGAAAAACCTGAGTCTGTCGGCTTCGTTTGCCGGTGTACAAGGGAAAGATATTCTGAATACCAACAACCGCTATGTTAATACTCCGGGAACCAGATCTAATAATCTCACCCGTAAAGCTTATCAGAATATGTGGACAGAAAGTAATCATTCCAATCTGTATCCGAGTTCCACATTCGTTATACAGAACTATGTTATGGACCGTTATGTAGAAGATGCCAGTTATCTGCGTTGTGCCGACATTACTCTGAACTATATATTACCGAAAACATGGATGAGCAAGATTGGTTTCCAGAATGCTTCGGTTTATGCTTCCGTTAAGAACGCATTTATTATCACCAACTATAGTGGCTACGACCCTGATGTAAACTTTTTCGGTTTCGACGGTCTTCGTCCGGGTGTAGATATGGGGGCTTATCCGACTCCGCGTTCGTTTATATTCGGCTTAAACTTGACTTTCTAATATTAAAAACATGAAGAATATGAAAAGATATAAATATTATATACTGTCTTTGGCTGTACTGTGCAGCTTTTCAGCCTGTGACTCTTTACTGAATGAAGATCCCTTATACTCTCAGAACAGCAATATTGTTTTTCAGACCGAAGATAATGCAGAATTAGCTCTGTTAGGATGCTATGGTTATATGTCGGCCCCTAATGCCTACGGACAGATGTGGCAGGAAGCTCCTATTGTAGCTTCGGGTCTTGCATGGGCACAACGTCCTGAGGATTTGAACTCGTTGAATACATTGGCTGCCAATAGTTTGGTATCCTTGGCTTGGGGAGGTATGTACAAGGCGATAGCCGAAATCAATGCTTTCCTGGAAAGTATTGATAAGAGCGGGCTGAGTGCAGCAGTCAAGACTCAGAAGGGTGGCGAAGCTAAATTTTTGAGAGCACTGGCTTACTATAATTTGGTTTCCACTTTTGGTGATGTTCCTTTGAAAACGGTTGCTTCCTCTTCCGAAGGTATTTCTATTGCCCGTTCACCCCGTGAAGAGGTATTCTCACAAATCACACAGGACCTGGTGGATGCTTTGTCTATTTCTGAAAAATCAGCAGTGGGCCGTGCTAATTCCTGGGCTGTAAAAGCTTTCCTGGGTAAAGTATATTATAAGATGGCTGCTCTGGGTATAGATGCTGCCGCCAATTGGCAGAATGCAAAAAACATGTTTGATGCAGTATACACAAGTCATGTTTATTCGTTGGAACCTAAGTTTGCCAATTTATTTGGTGAATATGTGTCAACCTCCAAGGAGTCTATCTTCCAGATGAACTATTCAACAGGAAATGCGAACGGGTGCTACAATCGTGGCAGTAACCGCTTTGCTCCTCAGGCTTCTACTAGTGGCATCAATTGGAGTACGTATCGCGTAGCTAAGTTCGCTTATGATATGCATGAAGGTACTTACCCGGGAGATCCTCGTATTGATGTTAATTTCTTGACAAAGTGGAGAGCTCGCAATGGTAATAATCAAGCTAATCCGAAACCTCAGGTTGGTACTGCACTTTGTGCTAACGACTCTGTATGTACGTACCCTTACTGGAAAATCAAATATACTGATATGACAGTACCCGGATCGAACAATGTGAATATGGAGGTTATAGCCAAGATGCCTTATGCAGAATTTCCTAATCCGAAGAACCCGAGCCTTAGCGTTTGTGATAATTACGAGGCTACACACGGGGCATCTCCGTATAACTCTTCAGTAGCAAAAGCTGTAAATGACTTTGCAAAAACAGGTAATGCAGAAAAGTGGCCGTACTTTGGTAAGTTGTACGACCAGACACAAACTGGTACGATGGCCCACAAGAACTTAATGGTTTATCGTTACGCTGAAATGCTGTTACTGATGGCTGACGTTTACAATGAACTGGGTGATACTCCGAAAGCTATCAGCCTGGCCAATGAAGTACTGGCCCGTGCCCGTAAATCCGGAGCCGTTTCTTCTGCACAACCTGCAGACTGGTCGGCATCACTTACCAAAGAACAGGTTACGGAAAAATTGTATTTTGAACGTATCATCGAGCTTTGCGGCGAACCCAGCATTTACGATATGGTACGTATCCGCGGTACGGTATACTTCAAAAAGTTCCTGGAACTGAATACTACTCATGAACTGACCATATTGGGAGAAAAGAATTATACTTCAAGTGTAAACAACTTCGCAGATCGTCTCCTGAACAATGGTAGCCTGACGGATGACTTCCTGAAAAAGAATTTGCTTCTGCCGATTCCTACCAGTGAAATAGATGCTAATCCGGGCCTCACGAATAACGATAATAACTTTGGTTATTAATCATCCGGAATCTATAGAGTTTACAATAGGTTATTAGATTTTCCCGGATGCGGGGTGGGAGTTGTCTTCCACCCTCGCATTCCACATCCGGATTTTTAAATATTTAATTAGATTCGATTATGAACACGATACAATCAGGATTGCTTTTTTCTCTGACCGGTGTCGCTGCTGTGGCATCCATGACTTCATGTACTTCACAAAAGAAAGCTGAGGAACAAAAGCAATATAATATAGTATACATCATGACGGATGATCACACAGCCCAGATGATGAGCTGTTATGACCACCGCTACATGGAGACGCCGAACCTGGACCGCATTGCTGCCGATGGAGTACGTTTTACAAACAGCTTTGTGGCTAACTCTCTGAGTGGTCCCAGCCGTGCCTGTATGATTACGGGCAAGCACAGTTGTGCCAATAAATTCTATGATAACACAACTTGCGTATTCGATGCTTCGCAGCAAACTTTCCCAAAACTTTTGCAACAGGCTGGTTATCAGACTGCGTTGGTTGGTAAATGGCACCTGGAAAGTTTGCCTACGGGTTTTGATTACTGGGAGATTGTGCCCGGACAAGGTGATTACTATAATCCTGATTTTATCACTCAGGACAATGATACTATACAGAAACACGGTTATGTGACCAATATCATCACTGATGACGCTATCGACTGGATGGAAAATCAGCGGGATACAAATAAGCCGTTCTGTATTTTAATTCATCATAAAGCGATTCATCGTAACTGGTTGGCAGATACCTGCAACCTTGCACTTTATGAAGACAAGACCTTTCCGCTACCGGACAATTTTTTCGACGATTACGAAGGACGTCCTGCCGCTGCTGCACAGGAAATGAGCATTGTGAAAGATATGGATATGATCTATGACCTCAAAATGCTACATCCGGACAAAGAAACCCGGTTGAAGTCTCTTTATGAGAAATATATCGGCCGGATGGATGAGGGGCAGCGTGCAGCATGGGATAAGTTCTATGGTCCTATCATCGATGATTTCTATAAAAAGAATCCTCAGGGTAAAGAACTTGCCAACTGGAAGTTCCAGCGCTATATCCGCGACTACATGAAGACTGTGAAATCACTGGATGATAATGTAGGCCGTGTGCTCGATTACCTGAAAGAGAAAGGATTGCTGGATAATACATTAGTTGTTTATACTTCCGATCAAGGTTTCTATATGGGTGAGCACGGATGGTTCGACAAGCGTTTCATGTATGAAGAATCCATGCATACTCCGCTGATTATGCGTTTGCCGAAAGGTTTCGACCGTAAAGGAGACATCGGAGAGTTGGTACAGAACATTGACTATGCACCCACATTCCTGGAACTGGCCGGTGTGAAGGTGCCCGAAGATATTCAGGGACTTTCCCTGGTGCCATTACTGAAAGGCGAAAGACCTGAAAACTGGCGGAAATCCCTGTACTATCACTTCTATGAATATCCTGCTGAACACATGGTGAAGCGTCATTACGGGGTACGTACAGAACGTTACAAGCTGATTCATTTCTATAATGACATCGATGAATGGGAATTGTACGATTTACAGGCCGATCCGACCGAAATGCGTAATATCTATGGACAGCCGGGTACGGAAGATATTGTGAAGGAACTGAAAACCGAACTTACGGCATTGCAGGAACAATACAATGATCCGGTACGCTTTTCCCCAGAGAGAGATAAAGAATAATTCATATTATCAAACGCTATGACCTTATGAAATATATATATACAGTACTGCTTTGTCTGTTCCTGGCAGTAACAAACATTCAGGCTGATAACTTGACACAACCTTTTTCATTAGTTCCCTGCCCGGTGAGTTTAGTACCGGGCACGGGTAACTTCCACTTCTCCGCTAAGACGAGTTTCGCAGTAGAGAATGAAGGACAAGCTGAGCAAGTGCGCCAGTTCACCGAACTTCTTACCCGTGCGGGAGGTTTTACTCCCCGCATAAAGGTAGATAGCCGGAAAGGTGATGTCTGTCTGGTGACGGACGCAACCTTAAAAAGTGAAGCTTACAAACTGGAGATAACGATTAAGAAGATAACCATCCGTGCCTCCGATCTGCAAGGTTTCTATTATGCCCTTCAAAGCATTCGTCAATTACTTCCCTCTGCGATTGAAAGTGAACAAGTGACGGAGAATGTCGATTGGACTGTTCCGGCACTGACTATCACCGACCAGCCCCGTTTCGGTTATCGGGGACTATTGGTAGATGTGGCACGTTTTTTCTCCCCCAAGGAAAACTTGTTGCGTATTATCGATTGTATGGCAATGCTGAAGTTGAACAAGTTACATCTGCATCTGGTAGATGACAATGGTTGGCGTATTGAGATCAAGAAATACCCCTTGCTCACAGAAATAGGATCATGCCGTGTAGATCGTCCGGGCAAGACATTCCCCGAACGCCGTAATCCCCGTCAGGGTGAACCTACTGTGGAAAAAGGATTCTATACGCAGGATGAAATCCGCGAGATCGTGCGCTATGCTCAGGAACGGCATATCGAAGTGATCCCGGAAATAGAAATGCCGGCACATAGTAATGCTGCCTTGGCTGCTTACCCTTTGCTGTCCTGTCCGGTAGTGGATAAATTTATCGGTGTATTGCCCGGTTTAGGCGGGAATCATGCGGATGTTATCTTTTGTGCAGGAAATGACAGTGTATTTACTTTCCTGCAAGATATTCTGGATGAAGTACTCGAATTGTTTCCCTCAAAATATATCCATTTAGGTGGTGATGAGGCGAGAAAGACACATTGGGAAGAATGTCCGTTGTGCCAGACACGGATGAAAGCGGAGAGTTTGGAGAATACAGAAGAATTGCAAGGCTATTTCATGGCACGGGTGGCACGATATGTGCAGAATAAGGGACGTGAAGTGATAGGATGGGATGAACTGACGAATGCCAGAATCCCCGAAGGAAGCATTATCCTTGGATGGCAAGGTTACGGACAGGCTGCACTGAAAGCTGCTGAATTGGGTCACCGCTTTATCATGACTCCTGCCCGGATATTGTATCTCATCCGCTATCAAGGTCCCCAATGGTTCGAACCTATTACCTATTTTGGGAATAACACCCTGAAAGATGTCTATGACTATGAACCTGTGCAGAAAGACTGGACACCGCAGGCTGCATCTCTGCTAATGGGGGTTCAGGCGTGTATGTGGACAGAGTTCTGTAACTCTCCGGCAGATGTGGACTACCTGCTTTTCCCCCGCCTGTCGGCATTGGCGGAAGTTGCCTGGACGAAGCCTGCACGCAAGAACTGGGCTTCTTATCTGAAAGCTATGGACCACTTTAATGAACACTTGGCTGCAAAAGGAATTGTCTATGCCCGGTCCATGTATAATATACAACAGACTGTAACTCCCAAAGAGGGTCGTCTGCAAGTAGAACTGGATTGTATTCGCCCTGATGTACAGGTGCGTTATACAATGGATGGCAGTGTGCCGACTGCGCAATCACCCCTTTATACAAAACCGTTGATGCTTACAGAGGCCAAAACAATTAAGGCAGCAACCTTTGCCGGAAACGAGCAATTGGGACAAATGCTGGAGTTGCCTGTCATCTGGAATAAAGCGACGGCGAAGCCTGTAAAGAGTGCCGGTACAGGAGATCTTTATATGCTGACAAATGGGATACGGGGAAGTCAGAAATATACCGATCTGGAATGGTGCTCCTGGATGAAAAGCGATACGGTTACTTTTACCCTCGACCTGAAGAAACCGGAATTGGTGAATAAACTAACGTTAGGCTCTATTACGAATTATGGCATGGCAGTGCATAAACCTACTGAAATAGAAGTTTGGATTTCAGGTGATGACAAGGAGTATCGCAAAGTAGGTGAGTGTAGCTACACAAAGAACGAAATCTTCCGTGAAGGTGTATTTAGAGAAGATATCCCGTTTGAAATAGGGACAGAGGCACGTTATGTTCGTGTAGTAGCCCATGGAGCAGGAGACTGTCCTTTCACGCATGTACGTCCGGGACAGGAAGCGAGGATATACTTTGATGAGATAATAATAGAATAGAAAATTAGAAAAATGAGATATAGTACCATGAAAAAGACCCTGTTGAGCTTGTGTCTGACTTGCCTGCTTACCACCCCTGCTATAGCACAGACTGTACAGCCGGAATGGCAGAGCCAGTATGCTATCGGAAAAAACAAACTGGCACCACATACTTATATATGGCCTTATGCGAATGCTGATGCTGCGGGTGAAGGGAATTATGAGCAATCACCTTATTATATGAGTCTGAACGGTAAGTGGAAATTCCACTGGGTGAAGAATCCCGATCATCGTCCGAAAGACTTTTATAAACCTTCGTTCTATACGGGCGGATGGGCAGATATCGATGTACCCGGTAACTGGGAGCGTCAGGGATATGGTACGGCTATTTATGTGAACGAAACTTATGAATTTGATGATCCTTTGTTCAACTTCAAAAAGAATCCTCCGCTGGTACCTTATGCAGAGAACGAAGTAGGTTCTTATCGCCGTACGTTCACGGTTCCTGCTGACTGGAAAGACCGTCGCATCGTGATTTGCTGTGAAGGTGTGATCTCTTTCTATTATATCTGGGTGAACGGACATATGCTGGGTTATAACCAGGGTTCAAAGACTCCTGCCGAATGGGATATCACGGACTATGTACAGGCAGGAGAAAATATCGTGGCACTTGAAGTATATCGCTGGAGTGCAGGTTCCTATCTGGAGTGTCAGGATATGTGGCGGTTGAGTGGCATTGAACGGGATGTCTATCTTTACAGTACTCCACGCCAGTTTATAGCTGATTATAAAGTGACTTCTTCTTTGGATAAGAAAGAGTATAAGGAAGGATTTTTCGGCCTTGATGTAACAGTTGAAGGAAGTGCGACTGGTGTGTCTACTTTGGCATATAGTCTGGAAGATACTGCCGGAAAGACAATATTACAAAATGAAATACCGATCAAGAACCGTGGTTTGAGTAATTCTATTATCTTTGACGAACAGTCTCTTCCAGGTGTAAAACGTTGGAGTGCAGAACATCCGAATCTTTATACGTTAATATTGACGTTGAAAGATGATGCAGGACATATAACACACCTGACCGGTTGCAAAGTTGGTTTCCGTACTTCTGAAATCAAGGATGGCCGTTTTTGTATCAACGGGGTACCTATATTGATAAAAGGTGCTAACCGGCATGAACATTCACAGTTGGGACGTACTGTCAGCAAAGAACTGATGGAAGAAGACATTCGCTTGATGAAGCAACATAACCTGAATACTGTGCGCAACTCGCATTATCCGACACATCCGTACTGGTATCAACTCTGCGACCGTTACGGCCTTTATGTGATAGATGAAGCAAACATCGAATCGCATGGTATGGGGTATGGCCCGGCTTCATTGGCAAAGGATAGCACTTGGCTGCCTGCACACATGGACCGTACGCAACGTATGTACGAACGTGCCAAGAACCATCCGGGGATCGTGATCTGGTCGTTGGGCAACGAAGCGGGTAACGGAATCAATTTTGAACGGACATATGATTGGATGAAGTCCGTTGAAACCACCCGCCCTATACAATACGAGCGTGCCGAACAGAATTATAATACGGATATCTACTGCCGTATGTACCGCAGTGTGGAAGAATTGCTGGCCTATGCCCGCCAGACAGAACCGAAAGTGTATCGCCCTTTCATCATGACTGAATATCTGCATGCTATGGGCAATAGCGGAGGCGGATTGAAAGAATACATGGATGTTTTCGAAACAGAACCTATAGTGCAGGGCGGTTGTATCTGGGATTGGGTAGATCAGTCTTTCCGTGAAATAGATGCCGATGGTCGTTGGTATTGGACTTACGGTGGTGATTATGGTCCGAAGAATGTACCCAGTTTCGGGAACTTTTGCTGCAATGGTCTGGTGAATGCTGTCCGCGAACCTCATCCGCATTTGCTGGAAGTGAAGAAAGCATATCAATATATAAAGACTACATTGATTGATAAGAGCAACTTGACTTTAAGTATAAAGAATTGGTATGATTTTACGAATCTCAATGCTTATACCTTACACTGGCAGGTGGTAGGTGATCATGGGAAAGTGATTACTGATGGTACTCGTCGGGTAGATGCCGCTCCGCACGCCACCGTTGAAGTTACGCTGGGTGCTGTACGTTTACCTTCTGATGTTCGTGAAGCTTATCTGAACTTAAGTTGGACGTCTGTGGATGCTGCTCCGTTTATTAATACGGATTACGAGGTAGCCTATGACCAATTTGTTCTTTCGGGTAATAAGAACTACCGGGCTCCGGAAACTAAACTTTCGGGTAAGGTGGAAATGAATATAGATCCGGCAACAGGGGCGCTTCACTCTTATATTTATAATGGGAAAGAATTACTGGTTTCCCCCGTTACATTGAGCCTCTATCGTCCGGTGACGGATAATGATAACCGTGAAAAAGTAGGAGGAGCCAAAGCTTGGAAGAAAGCTGGGTTGGATCAGTTAACACAGCGTGCCCTTACCGTGAAGACTTCTACCCGCAGTGGACGTGCCGAAGTGGAATTATTAAATGTCCGTGGTGAAAAAGTGGGAACCGCTTCTTTCATCTATACACTAAAGAAAAATGGCGAATTGGATATACAGACACACTTTGTGCCGGATACTACCGTTATCACTTCACTGGCGCGTGTAGGGCTTACTTTTGAAATGCCCGATGCTTACAATCAGGTGTCTTATCTGGGGCGTGGAGAGCATGAAACTTATATGGATCGTAATCAATCCGGTAAAATAGGTATTTATCACACCGATGTGGAGAGTATGTTCCACTATTATGTTCGTCCGCAGGCAACGGGTAACCGTACGGATGTCCGTTGGATGCAACTTGCTGATGAGGCAGGTGAGGGGCTGGCATTCCGTTCCGATGCCTCGTTTCAGTTTAGTGTGATTCCTTTTACGGATGAGAATCTGGATGCGGCAACGCATATCAATCAATTACGGCGCGATGGAGTGGTAACTGTTCATCTGGATGCCGCACAGGCAGGAGTCGGTACGGCTACCTGTGGTCCTGGAGTATTGCCGCAGTATCGTGTACCTGTGCAGGATTACATATTCCGGTTTACAATCCGTCCTTTGAAATAGATCGAAACCTATAACATAAGATAGCATGAAAAACCTGATTCTAACTACAGTTCTCAGTCTTACAATCTTTTCCGGATTGCAGGCACAAGAGACTTATTATGAAAAGCACGTTGCTTTTCCCGCTGGTGCTACAGCGGCGGAAAAGGTAGAAATGGCTTCACGTCTTGTACCCACTCCCCAACAATTGGAGTGGCAGCGTATGGAACTGACCGCTTTCCTGCATTTCGGTGTAAATACTTTCACCGGACGAGAGTGGGGAGATGGTACTGAAGATCCCGCCATCTTTAATCCTACCTCGCTGGACTGCGAACAATGGGTGAGGACTCTTAAAGAATCCGGTTTCAAGATGGCCATCATCACCGCCAAACATCACGATGGCTTCTGTCTCTGGCCTACCAAAACTACCCGTCACTCCGTAGTCTCTTCTTCCTGGAAAGATGGAAAGGGAGACGTGGTACGTGAACTGCGGGATGCTTGCAAGAAGTATGGTATCAAGTTTGGAGTTTACCTCTCCCCGTGGGATCGTAATGCTTCTTGCTATGGTGATTCTCCTGCCTACAATCAGTTTTTCATCAAGCAACTGACCGAATTACTCACCAATTACGGTGAAGTCCATGAAGTGTGGTTTGACGGTGCTAACGGTGAAGGTCCTAACGGTAAAAAACAAATCTATGATTGGGATGCCATATTAAAAACCATTCGTCGCCTGCAACCTAAAGCAGTTACTGCTATCATGGGTGATGACGTTCGTTGGGTAGGCAATGAAAAAGGCATCGGTCGTGAAACAGAATGGAGTGCTACAGCTCTGACTCCGGGTATCTATCCCCGTTCCGGCGAACAGAATAAAGAATTGGGTATCTTCGGCAAGGCAAAGGACTTAGGCGGACGTGATATAGTGGCTCGTGCTACCGAACTTTTCTGGTATCCTTCTGAGGTGGATGTTTCCATCCGTCCGGGTTGGTTTTATCATGCCGATCAGGACAAGCAAGTGAAGTCTTTAAATCATCTGACGGATATTTATTTCAAATCAGTAGGCTATAATTCCGTTCTTTTATTGAATATTCCGCCTGACCTTCGTGGGTTGATTAATGAAAATGATGTGCAGAGGCTGAAAGAATTTTCCAGTTATTTAAAGAAAACTTTTGCCCGTAATTGTGTGCTGAAAGGAAACGAGGCATGGTATGGAACTTCCGGCACAGTCCGCCAATATGATATACAGAAAGATGCGTTGGTGAATACTTTCATGATTCAGGAAGATATCTCCAAAGGACAACGTATTGAAAGTTTCCTTGTAGAAGCGTATAAAGATGGTTCCTGGATTCATATGGCAGAAGGTACAACAGTAGGATATAAACGTCTTGTACGTTTCTCTGATACTCGTCCGGAGCGTATTCGTGTAACTATTCGCTCTGCCCGTGGTGTGGCTAATGTTGCTGCGGTCGGTCTTTTCTATGCAGAACCTCTTGCAGATAAGAATGAAGAAGTACAACTCGGCGATGTGCCTGTCGATGGATGGCAGGTAGTTGGTGGCAATGCAGATTCCCGTAAGGCTATTGATGGGGACCGGAAAACGGTTTGGCGTGCTTTCGCACTTACGCCATTGATTGTTGATATGGGGGATAAAGTGGAAGTAAGTGGCTTCAGTTATGCTCCTTCCATAGGAGAGGATTTGACGGGAACTATCTATAAATATGCTTTCTATGTGAGCCTTGACGGACAGTCGTGGACTCAATGTGAGGCAAGTGGTGAATTCAGTAATATCATGCACAATCCTGTGCCTTATTTTGTACGGTTTGGCAAAACATATCCTGCCCGTTATTTCAAGCTGGAACCATTGTCGGAGATAAATAATAAAAATATTGTAACGGTCGGTGAAGTCGGTATCCTGACAAAGTAGTGTTATGAAGAATTCGATACTTTCTATAGCTGCTATGGCATTGCTTTCAGGTAATGCCATAGCTCAGCAAAAGCCTAATATTATTCTTTTTCTGGTGGATGACATGGGATGGCAAGATACTTCCTTACCGTTCTGGAATGATACTACCGAATTGAATCATATTTATGAAACACCCAATATGGAGCGTCTGGCAAAGAAAGGTGTCAGGTTTACACACGCTTATGCATGCCCTATCAGTTCCCCTTCACGTGTCAGCTTGTTTACGGGAGCAAACGCCGCCCAGCATAAAGTAACGAACTGGACGTTGAAGAAAGATACACCGACTGACCGGAAAAATGAAACACTGGATTTTGAAGTATGGAATTATAATGGTCTGTGTCCTGAACCCGGGTTGGAACATTCTTTTTATGCGAAGTGCCTGCCACAATTGCTTCGTGAAAACGGATATACTACCATGATGGTAGGTAAAGCTCATTTCGGTTCGATAGATACACCTGCTGCGAATCCATTGGCTATTGGCTTCGATTATAACATAGCCGGTCATGCGGCCGGTGCTATGGGCAGCTATCTGGGAGAAGAAGGATATGGTGCTTCCGGCAAGCCGGAATGGGCAGCGATATGGGCTGTGCCCGATTTGGAAAAGTATCATGGAACAGATACTTTCCTTACTGAGGCTTTGACGTTGGAGGCAAAGGGGCTTATGGATAAGGCTCTTGACCAGTCTAAACCTTTTTTCCTCTATATGAGCCATTATGCCGTGCATGCGCCTTTCGGGACAGATAAACGTTTCTATCAGAAGTATATGGATAAAGGGCTTCCGCATAAAGAGGCGCAGTATGCTGCCTTGGTGGAGGGTATGGACAAGAGTCTGGGAGATTTGATGGACTATGTAGATCGGAAAGGCATTGCAGATCATACAGTTATTATTTTCATGTCGGATAATGGTGGCTATACAATAGGTCGTGCCGATAAAAATGCTCCATTGAGTGAAGGAAAAGGTTCCTTGAAAGAAGGAGGAATTCGCGAACCGATGATCGTCTATTATCCGAATGTAACGTCCCCTTCAACTATGAATGATACACCAGTCATTATTGAAGATTTCTTTCCGACTCTATTGGAAATAGCTGGAGTACATGATTATCAGACACCACAGCAGATTGACGGGCAGAGCTTTATGGCGCAGATGAAGGGACAGACTGGAGAAAAAGAACGTGCTTTATTTTTCCATTATCCGAATAATTGGGGTGAGAGAATACAAACGATTGGTGCTCCGCAAAGTGCCGTTGTGAAAGGTGACTGGAAATTAATTCATTATTACGAAACCGGCAGCAGTTGTCTATACAACTTGAACGATGATATTTCCGAACAGCATGATTTGTCTGCATGTTATCCGGATAAAGTGAAGGAGCTGGCTAAAGTTTTGAGTGATTATCTGCGAGCCCAACATGCCACTATGCCTATTCTGAAAACTACCGGCAAGTTTGTTCCCTATCCCGATGGAGAAGACGTAGAGAGGGTATTGCCGAAAGATGATGAAACATTGGTGTATGACAATCCGGGGGATGCCCTGCACTTGAAGAAGGGCGATATGCATCCTAAAATGAAAGGATGGTCTTTTTATACAGCCCATGAGTTTAATGATAAAGATACGAAAAAGGGACTGCCGCTTGGCTTCGTAGAACATAGAGGCTTGCACATGTCACGTACGGCAAAGGTCGATAACCGGAAATGTTCAAAAGTAGAGGATGGAGTTTTGCGCATCTGGAGTGTAGAGGAGAAAGACTCGATAGACAACCGTTTCGGTAAGAAAGTGAAGTATTCTCACGGTTGTTATCGCACCTCACTTCCCGGCAGTAAGGAGTTCTGGTGTAACTTTACTGAAAATATGCGTATTGAGATACGTTTCAAACGTACTCCTTATGTAGGTTTCAATGATGCCCTCTGGTTTATGGGAAACAATAACCGTCCCTGGCCGAAGAATGGTGAGATCGATCTTTTGGAGAATCCCAAGAAGACATTGAACGATTGTGCTCATTTCACGCTTCATTCCGAAAATCACTATGCCGGTGTCATAGGCGGTGGTGGTAGTGTCACTTCCTCCATCAATCTTGCCAATATGTCTCAATGGAATATCTATTGGCTGGAATGGTATCCCGACCGCATTGTAGGAGGTGTCAACGGACAAGTCTATTTTGAACACCACAAAGGGGCTGATGGCAATACTGACTGGCCTTGGAGTGATCCGCTGGGCTTCTTCCTGATTTTCAGTACGGGTATCTCTACGAACCCGAATGCCTGGCCTGGTGCTATCATTCCTTCCGAATGGAAAAAAGATGCTAAACCTGCCATGTACATCGACTGGATACGTGTTTATACGAATCGAGATTATAAAGGTGAAAATCCTCCTGCTCCGAAATATTATTAGTCAAATATCCACCTACACCGTACCCGAGTCATACTTGCTCCGTACCAAGTCCGTAGTTTCTCCGTACAGAGGTACTTCTGACCGAAGAATGTACGGAGCAAGTGCGGTTCGGGTATGGAATAAAATAGTTTTTGATGGGCTTTTTATGGTGTGCGTATCTATGTATCTACTTTTGAGATGAATGTGATTTTTGCATTATTATAGAGAAAACTAAAAAATTATCATGTATATTTGTGCTTTAGGGAAATCTTTTCTCAGATGATTTTTTAATTTTATTAAGTGGAAAGATAATGCAACGCTACATCATTTTATTCTTTGTTATTCTACTATGTAAGAGCATCGTGGCGAAAGCTGAGAACGTGTTTTCTTTACCTATACCCTCTCTTATTCAGCGTCTGGATAAGGTGCTTGATGCAAAAGAAAGCTATGTACAACAGAAAGTACAGAGAATAGATTCTTTAAAGAAACAACTTTTCTTATGTAATTCTTTGGATGAGAAATATATGGTCACTACCCGTTTAGTCATGGAGTATAGATCCTATATTTGTGATTCTGCAATGAAATATGTGGATGAAAACTGGAAAATAGCGCAACAGACAAGGGATAGTGATCAATTAAACGAAACGAAATTTTTGGAAGCCAATCTTTTACTTTCTGTCGGTATGTATCAGGAGACGCTTGAGATACTTCGTAGTGTCAATGTGGATCAATTATCTCCATTTTTGTTGAAGCAATATTATCATTGTTGCGAACAAACATATTATCACTTGAGCAATTATGCAGGAAGCTCAAAATACGGGAAAGAATACAAGCGTAAAAGTAAGTCGTATATTGACTCGTTACTACTCATCTCTGAATCGAACAGTAATGAATATATGCGATTACTAGCTCGAAAATCCTACAGTGAAGGTAATGAGAATAAAGCCAAAGAGGTTTTGTTGGGTGTCTTGCAAAAATATGAATTTGGTTCTCATGATTATGCTGTCATTACTTCTACTTTATCTGAGATGGAACCGGTGGGTGAAAAAAGGAAAAGATATCTTTTGCTGTCTGCAATGTCGGATGTGATGTCGGCAGTAAAAGAAAACAAGTCATTGAGAAATCTGGCAGCTGAGCTATATGCTGAGGGAGATATTGAGCGAGCTTATCATTATTGTACTATTTCAATGGATGATGCAAACTTTTATAATGCAAGATTGAGAAGCTTGGAAATCGTTAAAATACAACCGATTATAGAAAAAGCCTATAAACAGAAAGTTGCTGAACAGCACAGACGTTTACGGATCTATCTGATTGCTATAACAGGTTTATTCGTATTGTTGATGGCGTTTTGGATTGTTCTATATAAACAGAATAAAAAACTGGATAAGATAAAGGTAAAATTGCAGGTTTCTAATGCAGAATTGTCGAATCTGAATAAATCTTTGTCTGAATCGAATATGGTTAAGGAAGAATATGTGGGGCGTTTTATGAGTCTCTGTTCTTCTTATATATCCAATTTGAAACATTATCAGTCAATGGTATATAGTAAAATAGTGGTTGGCAAGATTGAAGAACTCAAAAGTATGGTTCGTTCTTCTGATGTAATAGAATTAGAAATCAGGCAATTTTATAGGAGCTTTGATGAAGCTTTTCTTAATATTTATCCAAATTTCATTGTCGGTTTCAATACACTTCTTAGAGAAGAAGAACGTATAGTCTTGCCAAATAGCAGATGTCTGACTCCTGAATTAAGAATTTTTGCATTGATACGGTTGGGGATTACGGATACGGATCGCATAGCCAAATTCCTGCAATATTCTACAAATACCGTTTATTCATATCGAACAAAAATTAAGAATAAGGCTATTGATAAAACCTGTTTTGATAAGAAAATCCTCGATATAGGCTAATACTAATTCTATATTTTACAGAAATGAATGCATTGGGTATTTGTTTTATTATTAGTTGATTACGTGCTTTTGTAGTCTCTAAAATCTCTATATTTTATTTGTGGCTTGTCAGATGCCTGCCAAAAGCTACTATTTTTGCTTGCAGAACATCAATAAAGAGATGTTTGACTGTTTTTTATAGATATAATTTTAGAGATACAATGAAAAACCTTTTTAATTTTTGTCAGATAGTATTAGGTATAATTCTATTGTCAGCTTGTACAAAAGAGAATATACTGAAGTATAATGAAAACATAGCTTCCATCTTAATACTGGAAAGCGATACCTCATCTATTTATATAACTGATTATTACCCTACTATGGATAGGGTAGACTCTATAACATCTTCCTCATTGAAAATTTTGTTTCAAAATACTTCTGAGCAGTTTATTATTATAAGTGAAACAACAACCCCTATCTTGAATACAATTGAGTTCTGGAGTGGAAAAGAGAGAGTATCTGTTATGGCTATAAAGAAGAGAGGGGACGATACTCCAAAAAAGGAACTGACTGCCTTTAGTTCATCTCAGGTTGGAACAGAGTTTAAAACAACTTTTTTGGTGGCACCGGAGCAGGTGATGGTTTTCTGGCAAAACGTGAAGATGAGTTCCACTGATTATGAGCTGAATGGTCGAGAACTTATAGTTAGGGTTCCACGTGAGGCCGGATTAATGAAACGTTCTTATATAAGAATTATAGCTTCCGAAGGAGAAAAGATATCCAATGATTTGCTAATTCCTTTAGAATATAAGAGGGTGTTGTCGGATATTTCGCAATTAGATAGGACGGATAAGCAGGCACAAGTACTTTATTCACTGATGATTGATAGATTTCATAATGGTGATACAAGTAATGATAAGCCACTCAATCGTCCTGATGTCTTGCCTACTGTTGACTTCAAGGGTGGAGATATCAAAGGTATTACAGATAAAATACAGTCTGGCTTCTTTACAGATTTGGGGATAAATACAATTTGGATGACCCCTGTAGCACAGAATCCAGATGACCCGTGGGGATTAGATAAAGACCCATATACAAAGTTTTCTGCTTATCACGGATACTGGCCCATCAACCCTACGGTTTTAAATCCTCATTTTGGAACAGAGGAACAATTAAAGGAGATGTTGGAAGAAGCTCATAAAAGAAATATTAATGTGATTGTGGATTATGTGGCCAATCATCTTCATCAAAGCAGTCCTATTTTGAAGGAACATCCGGACTGGGTTACTCCGATGTATACTGAAGACGGGCGTTTGAATGTGCGTTTATTTGATGATGAGCGCTTAACTACTTGGTTTGATACTTTTTTACCGACACTTGATTTAGAGAAAGAGGAAGTACGTGAGGCCATGACTGATTCTGCTTTATATTGGATCCGGCATTACGATTTTGATGGATTCAGGCACGATGCTGCGAAGCATATTCCTGAATCTTATTGGAGATTACTTACAAAGAAAATACGGAAAGAACGGAACTGGAACCATCTGTACCAGATTGGTGAAACCTATGGTAGTGTGGAATTGGTGAGAAGTTATGTAAAAAGTGGAATGTTGGATGGGCAATTTGATTTCAATGTCTATCATACTGCAGTCAAGGTGTTTGGCTTAGATGGAGGGGATATGAGAGTGCTTAATACTGAACTGTATAAAAGTCTGGATAATTATGGTTATCATAATTTAATGGGATATATATCAGGCAATCATGATAAGCCTCGTTTTATATCGGTAGCAGGAGGTACGGTTAGTTTATCAGAAGACACAAAGGCCGCCGGGCGTAAGCGGAAAATACTGGTAGGGGATACGGTGGCTTATGACAAATTGGCTTTATTGGAAGCGTTTATGCTGACTATTCCCGGTGTACCATGTATTTATCAGGGAGATGAATATGGAGTCCCGGGAGCTAATGATCCGGATAATAGACGGATGATGCAGTTTGATAATTATTCTGTCAGAGAGCAACAACATTTGGATAAAGTAAAGAAGCTTATAAAATTGCGCAGGTCGAGCCTTCCGTTAATTTATGGAGATATGTTGTCTTTGTTTTGTGATAAAGATGTTATGGCTTTTGCGAGGATATACATGGGCGAGATTGTTGTTGTTGCTTATAATCGGAGTAGTCAAGTGAGAGAGCTAAAATTTACTTTGCCAGAAACCCTGTATTCGGGTAATCTGCATACTAATTTCGGCTCTGATTATAGTTTAGATAAAAACAGGTTCAATTTGACTTTGCCTCCTTATGGATTTGAAGTTCTAAATGATTAATTTTTAATATTATTACTATGAGAAAATTATTTAATTATGGTTGTGCAGCTATCGCATCCTCTTTGGTCGTGGGAAATGCAGTTGCACAATCTCAAAAAAGAATGGATAAAGATCGTCCGAATCTATTCTTGTTTATAGCAGACGATTGGTCGGCACCACATGCTGGGGTTTATGGAGATAAAACGGTAAAGACTCCGGCTATTGATTACGTAGCACAAAATGGGGTCACGTTTATGAATGCATATTGCGCGGCTCCAACTTCCACTTCATCAAGGGCAGCAGTACTGACGGGAAGGTACTCTCATGCATTGCAGGCTGCTGGAAATTTGTGGAGTATGTTTCCAAAAGATATTAAAACCTATACTTCTACACTTTCAGATAATGGGTATGAAGTTGGTTATACCAAGAAGGGGTGGGGCCCCGGTGTCTATGAAGAAGGAGCCTGGGCTGAGAATCCTGCTGGAAACTATTCTGATAATCTGAAGAAATTTGTACAGAAAGCACAGTCCGAAAGTAAACCGTTTTGTTTTTGGTATGGTAGCAAATATCCCCATCGTCCGTATGAAAAGGGTAAAGGGGAAGAGAATGGTATAGATCCGAGAACAGTGGAAGTTCCGGCTTACTTGCCGGATAATATGGAAACAAGAATAGATATTTCTGATTATTACTATGCTGTAGAACGCATGGACTATGAACTACATGAGGCTTTAAAGATATTGAAAGAATTAGGGGAGTTAAGCAATACTTTGATTATTATTACAAGTGATAATGGTATGCCTTTTCCCAGAGCTAAGGCTTCTCTTTATGATTCCGGTACCAACATGCCTTTCATTGTCATGTGGGCTGATAAGATAAATCCCGGGCAGGTTAGCCAGGAGTTAGTAAGCCTGACAGATATAGCTCCTACTTTTTTAGAGGCTGCGGGATTGGATATTCCACAAAATGTACATGGTAAAAGTCTGTTACCCTATTTAATGCGTAATGAGCCTTTGAACAGGGAATTTATAAATGGAGGACGTGAACGCCATGGATATAAAGCTCGTGCCAACCATGGAGGATATCCGGTACGTACGGTTAGAACCGGAGATTATCTGTTGATACGCAATTTTAGGCCGGATCGTTGGCCAAGTGGTGACCCTGTTAACCCATATAACAATGAGCGAGGTTACGGTGATGTGGATGGCTCTCCAACCAAAAACTATATGATTGATCGTAAAGATGATCCAGATATGAATCCTTATTTCAAACGTGCTTTTGACAAACGTCCGGAATATGAGTTGTTCAATGTAAAGAAAGACCCTTATCAATTTGTGAATCTGGCTAATGATAAGGCATATGCCAAAATACTGAAAAAAATGAAGCAAAAAATGGATCGGTGGATGAAGGAAACAGAAGACCCTCGTGCTATTTCGGATACTGATATTTGGGATACTTATCCTTACTATGGCAAGGGAGGTGTAGCTGATGGTAAAGGTAATGTGAAGAAAGCAGAGAGAGAGAAGAAAGGAAATAAAAAAAGAAGAATTTTGAAAATAGAACAGGAATGATTATGACTAAATATTCAGCTATTGTTGCTGCATGTACTTTACCGCTGGGAGTAAATGCACTGGCTGCCCAGACACAGCAGGAAAAACCGAATGTACTATTCATCGCAGTAGATGATTTGGGATGGAGTGATGTAGGCTACAATGGGAGTACTCTTGTTGCAACTCCTAATATAGATCGGTTGGCCTCTATGGGTGTTTCTTTTACTGATGGATATGTAACAGCTCCTATAAGTGGTCCGAGCCGTAATGGTATGGTCTCTGGTATGTATTCTCAAAAGTATGGAATGCAAATCAATGCAGATTTGAAATTTGCTCAAGTTCCGGCACAGCATAAGACACTTCCAGAAACAATGAGAGAGGCGGGATATAGAACCGCATTAGTCGGTAAGTGGCATGTTTGCCGCGATGCAAACGTAGTTTTTGATGAGGTTTATGATCGTATTGATATTAGCAGTAACTATTTCCCGGATTCGACTGGAGTGTATGATGGACCTCGTTTACCAATTCTGGCAGTGAAAGAATCAACCTATGAGAATGAGTATATGACGGATAAACTGACCAGTCATGCCATACAATTTATGAACAAGCAATCTAATGCAACTCCTTTCTTTCTGTATCTGGGATATAATGCGGTTCATAATCCTTGGCAAGCAGAGAAAAAGTACTATGATAGGTTGAGCAATATTAAAGATGAGTATATGCGTGTACAAGCTTCTCTTATTGCATGTGCCGATGAGAATATTGGGATTCTTCTGAACTATCTTGAAAACCGGAAATTGATTGATAATACTATAATAGTGTTCGTTAGCGATAATGGGCCGGCGAAGGGAGGACCAGAACTTAAAACATGGGAAGGGTATGATCCCTCTTTTGAGTATGTTTTCGGTCAGATGAAAACTTTGCGCGGACATAAAGTCGATTTGTACGAGGGTGGTATCAGGACTCCTATGATCATTGCTTATAAACCTTTACTTAGAGAAGGTAAAGTATTCAGGGATATGATTTCTACTTTAGATTTTTATCCTACAATTTGTGAAATGACCGGATCTGAAATCCCGGAAGGGACTACTCTGGATGGTGTAAGTTTAGTGCGTTATCTGCGTGAAGAGACTAAGCAGCAACCTCACGATATGCTTTTTTGGTGCAGAAATAACTTTGGAGCGGCCAGAATGGGTGTCTGGAAATTGTATAAGGAGTCTGATAAAACGGAATTATATAATTTGCGTGAAGATATTGGTGAAACGAAAGATGTATCGGCTGAATATCCCCATATTAAGGAAAAAATGATGAAAGCTTGGAATGAGTGGCATTCTACAATTCCGGTAAGTGCTTCAAAAATAAAGAAATAAATAAAATGCAAGCGGTATGAGAAAAAAACTTGTATTGATCTTCTTTGCGGTATTGTGTACAGCTTCTTTAGCTTTTCCGACCGATATCGAAAAGATAGAACCGGGCAATTGGTGGACAGGGATGAAAGATAGTAAGTTGGAGTTACTTGTCTACGGTAAGGATTTGGATGGTACTTCTGTGACTATTGAAGCAGAAGATGTAGAAGTGGTAGCTGTAGAGAATGCAGATAGTCCTGACTATCTATTTGTGACATTGGATATTGGTAAAGATCAAAAAGCCGGTAAAATCAAACTTTCATTTAAGAAGGGGAAATTCTTTCAAAAGATATCTTATGAGTTGAAAGAGAGGAGTGAAAACTCTGCCATCAGGAAAGGATTTGATCAATCGGATGTTTTTTATCTGATTATGCCGGATCGTTTTGCAAACGGGGATATTTCTAATGACACCACTGCAAATACGCTGGAAGGTACAGACCGGAATAATTCGAATGGGAGACATGGAGGAGATATCGCAGGAATGATATCGAAACTGGATTATCTACAGACATTGGGAGTCACCACGATTTGGCCAACACCTTTGTGGGAATCTAATCATGTGAAAAATACATACCATGGTTATGCTTGTACGGACTTCTATAATATAGATCCCCGTTATGGTAATAATCTATTATATAAGCAGTTTGCTGATGAATGTCATAAACGAGGATTAAAATTGGTGATGGATGTGGTTCCGAATCATTGTAGCATTTCCCACCCATGGATTCAGAATCTTCCTTTGAAAGATTGGATTCATCCGGCACCGAAAACCCCGGGTAGGGCATTGGCTATTTCTGCCTGGAATGATCCTTATGTTTCGGAGAAAGATTTTCTGTTGAATAAAGATGGCTGGTTCTCTCCATTGATGCCAGATCTGAATCAAAATAATGAGAAAGTGCTACGTTATTTGGTTCAGAATACTATTTGGTGGATTGAATATGCCGGCTTAGATGGATTGAGAGTTGATACCTATCCTTATTGTGAACGTGAACAGATTGCAAAGTGGACAAAAGCCATTATGGATGAATACCCCTATTTGAATATTGTAGGTGAAGTATGGCAACCGCAAGTGTCTTCTGTTGCATATTGGCAAAAAGATGCCAGAAATTATGATGGATACAATTCTTATTTACCTTGTGTAATGGACTTTCCTTTAATGGATGCAATGCAGGATGCTTTTGCTGCGCATAACCCGAATAGAGGAAGGCATTTGAATAAGCTTTATGCCTCTCTCGCACAGGATTATTTATATGCTCATCCTGATAATGTATTGATATTTGCCGACAATCATGATACGGAAAGATTTGCGACTTCAATAGGTAAGGATCTCGACTTATATAAATCGGCTATGGGATTCTTGCTGACAACGCGGGGTATTCCGCAACTTTATTACGGTACGGAAATCGGAATGAATAGTGATATTGAAGGTATTTATAAGTCAAATGCAAATCGCAAAGAAATGAACGGCGGTTGGGGGGGGGATCCTCGAAGTGTGTTTGTCAGAGAAGGACGCACTGCTGATGAGAGTGCTGTTTATGATTATGTGCGTATGCTTTTGACCTGGCGTAAACGGACTCCGGTTGTTCAGTATGGGAAATTGAAACATTTTAAACCGCAAGATGGAATCTATGTCTATTTCAGATATGATGATTCTGCTTGTGTAATGGTGGCAGTCAATGCAAATGATGCAGATAAGGTCTTGGATACTCAACGGTTTAATGAGATGTTAAGTTCCTATCATTCTGGATTGAATGTTGAAACGGGAGAAGCTTACGGACAGCTTGATAAAATATCTTTAAAGAGAAAAAGTACACAAATTATAGAATTGAGAAAACATTAATCTTAAAAAATTATGAAGAAACACTTTTTGCACGGTAACCATATTAATACTTTAAAGTGGTTGCTATTCGCGCTTTTTGTGCTTATGAATATAGGCGGATCTGTTGCTCAGGTTGGTAAAGTGTCAATAACCGGACTTGTTGTCGATGAGTTAGGTGAACCTATGGTGGGTGTCAACGTAGTGGTTAAGGGAACTACTAATGGCACTGTGACTGATTTGGATGGGAAATATTCTGTATCTGTTTCTACTAAAGAAAAAGCTATTTTCGTTTATTCATTTATTGGGTATAAATCTCAGGAGATATTGGTTGGAAATCAACGTCAGATCAATGTTAAGTTGATGCCTGATCAAGAGATGCTTGATGAAGTGGTGGTAATTGGTTATGGTACTGTGAAGAGAGGAGATGTTACCAGTTCTATTTCAGTTGTGAAAACGGATGAGCTTCCTAAAGCTTCTACAGCTTCAGTGGGGAATATGCTTACAGGAAGAACGCCAGGGCTTATAGTGAAAGCTAATAGTGCAGCTCCCGGTGGTGCTATCGATTTCAGTATTCGTGGTGGAAACGCCCCTTTGATTGTAATTGACGGTTATCCTATTTCTCCGGTAGATGACCAGTATATTTCGGAGAATGTGAAAGAAACCGGAAATAAATTGGGTTCAGTACCTATGGATAACAACTTTATCAATTTGAATCCGGATGATATAGAATCTATTGATATATTGAAAGATGCCAGTGCTACTTCTATTTATGGATCTCGTGCGGCTAATGGAGTTGTACTGATTACAACTAAGCGTGGCAGTGAAGGCAAAGTGGATGTAAAGTTCTCAGCCTCTGTATCTATGCAGAAACTATATGGCTTTGAAGACATGCTCAGTGGGCAGGATTTTATGTGTGAAAGAAATAAAATAACCCGGGAAATATGGATGAATAATAATAATGTGTATCCATATGGGACAAGAGAATGGGAGGATTCAATGAATGCTTCTATCCTTTATCCATATACAGAAGAGGAAATCAGCAAATTCCGTGGAGGAACAAACTGGCTGGATGAGGTAACGAGAACAGGATTAATTCATAATGAGTCCCTAAACATCAAAGGTGGTTCCGGTAAAACTAAATACTTGTTTTCTGTTAGTAACCTGAGTAATGACGGGGTTGTTAAGAATAACTCTTTTAATCGTTTTACCACTAGATTGAATCTGGATCAGAAGTTTAATAATTGGCTGAAAGGAGGCGTAAATGTTTCATATAGTCGGAATAATATTGATAATGTTTATGGAGAATCCGGACGCTCTGGAGGTTCACAGTTTGCTGGTATGCTTTCAAGTGCAATGGAATTCAATCCGACGTTGCCTATTTGGGATGAAAATGGAAATTATACTTTGAACCCGGATGATCGTTTCGGGCGCCCCAATCCTGTATCGTTTTTAGATGCGCAGGATAAAAGTCAACGGGAAAATATATTGGCTACTGCAAATGTAGAACTGACTCCGGTAAAAGGCTTGATGATTAAAGGTACCGTGGGTACTGATATACGAATTAATGAACGAAAATCTTATTTGCCTTCTACTATAAGTATTGGAAATCAGGAATCCATGTATGCATATATCGGACAAAACAGGGGTGAAAGCTATTTGTTGAATTTGATGGCAGACTATAAATTAAGTCTGGATAAGCATAATTGGGGTGTTATGGGGGCATTTGAATTTGAGCACCAAGGACAAAATGGTACGACTATGATCAATTCCGGATTTCCTTCAGATAATTTTGGTTGGGATAATATGGGATCCGGTTCTCGTGCACATCCGGATGTAACCTCATATAAAAAGATAGGTGAGCGTGCTTCATATATCGGACGTATTAACTATAGCTATGACAATCGCTACTTGCTTACTGCAAATATTCGTGTGGATGGCTCTTCTAATTTTGCGGCAAATAAACAATGGGGAGTATTTACTGGAGTGTCTGCTGCGTGGAAAATAGCAGAAGAGAAGTTTATAAAGAATAAGATAGACTGGCTGAATGATCTGAAGCTAAGAGTCGGTTGGGGACAAGTGGGTGATGACGGTAAATTGACAGGGACGGATACTTATTTTACGACTTATTATTATGCATTTAATAATATACCTACTGCTGGCTTGGGGTTAGGAGCTTTGGCAAACCCTGATTTGACATGGGAAACAAAAACAAGTTTTAATGTGGGAATTGATTGGGGCATTTTCAATAGTCGTATAAGTGGAACTGTTGACTTCTTTAGTTCTCGTATCAAAAATAAGATAGGGAAAAGGCAACTACCGATTAATCAAGAAATTATGGAAATAGATTATAACCTTTCTCAGGTAGATGGAAATCATGGCTTTGAGATAGGAATTAACAGTACGAATATACATAATAGGAATTTTAAGTGGAATACCAATTTTGTATTATCTTATTATCGAAACTATTACGTAAAGCGTGATGCTAATTATGTTTTAGGTATCAATGAAACTCAACGTCAAGATGTGAATGATATGTGGCAGTATGTTGTAGATGGCATGATACCTGCTGGAAATCCCAATGCCGGTGCCTTGAAGTTTAAGGATTTGAATGGATATCTCCGTGACGATAGTGGTAATATTGTGATGGTGAATGGAAAACCGGCCTATAGTGGCTCGCCGGATGGAATGATTGATGAAGCGGATATGATCTATAAAGGTAATAGTACTCCTATTCCATTTAGTTTGAATAACTCTTTTGAATTTGGAAAATTTGACGTGAATGTCTATTTCTATGGAATGTTCAATAATTGGCAGAAGAATTCTACTTACACTATGTTTGCCGGAAACTTACAGAATGTAGCTTTGTATGGAGAAAATACACTTAAGTCTTTGGCTAACCGCTGGTCATACGACAATCTGAATTCTTCGATACCTTCTATTTTTGCACATGTAGAAAGTACGGCAGCGCAGAGAAATGGATATTATCTTGAAAAGGCCTGGTTTTTGCGTTGCGACAATGTTTCATTAGGCTATACATTCAAAACAAAGAAATCAAATAAATATTTTTCTTCATTGAGAGTATATGCTGCTGCACGCAACTTATTTGTGATAACTCCTTATTCCGGTTCAGATCCTGAAACTGATTCTCAAGCAGCTTATCCTAATTCTCGTACCTATACTTTTGGAATAGATATTACCTTTTAATTTGATATGAATATGAAAAAAAATATATATAACTTATGTTTGATCCTTTTGTGTGGGATGTTGAACTCTTCCTGTCTTGATTTGGTACGTGAAGATTCAACAAGGGTTTCTATGGAAGATTTTTTGAAGAACGAAGATGATTTAAGGCTTTATGTTTATTCTTTGTATAAACCGTTTGGATCTTCTCAAGGGGATGTAAGCGTTGCAGGATTTTATGCTACACTGGATGGAGGATATTTTGCCTTGACAGAAAATACTACGGACATATTGACTTCTGAAAAAACAAATGTAACAGCTCCTTCAATAGTATGTAACACCCATGATTGGGATTTAGTTGCAAGTGCCAATCTTGTAACCCCTCTCTATCAGAAATTCCTGCCCAGGCTTACTTATATATCTAAAGCCAGAATGGCAGCATTGAGAATTATGCAGACTACAGTAAATAATAAAGAAAAGTATGCTGCTGAAGCAAAAGCTATTATTGGTTGGGCAGGTATGATTTTGTATGATATGTTTGGTCCTCTTCCTTATCCTTCGGACGAACAATTATTATATTGGGATGAACATCCTCTGGAAGGAGAATGGATAGCGCGTCCTTCTTCTGAAGATTTTCTGGCATATCTAGAAGAGAATTTGACTGAAGCCATTCCTTTTTTGCCGGAAACACAAGACACTTGGGGACGTTTGACTAAAGGGGCTGCTTCTATGATACTTTTAAGGGTACATCTGATGCAGAAAGATTTTGTGAAGGCTAAAGTGGTAGCAAAGTCTGTCTATGAGATGGGAAAAGAAGGAGGTGGTTCTACTTATGAACTGATGAAAGACTATTCTAAAATATTTAGTATTGATAATCAAAGAAACAGTGAGTTAATCCTTGCTATTCCGTGTGATGGTACTAAAGACTATAGTCCTAATCAATGGTATTGTGCTGCAATGCCAGGAGATTATCCCCATATTTCTACTGCTGCAAAGGGTAGTAATTCCCATAGAATGAGATGGGCTTTTTATGATACGTATGAAAAAGGGGACAAACGGTTGAATACGATTGTTGCCGAGTATGTAAATAATAAGGGGAAAAAGGTCAAACGAGGAGATAAGAATCTGGAAAATGGAGCTTTGCCCTTTAAATATGATCAAGATCCTACCACGCAGGGAAATTTTGCTAAAAATGATATTCCGATATTCAGATATGCCGAAGCAATTTTAGGATATGCTGAAGCTATAAATGAGACGGAAGGGGTAACAGATCTGGCTATACATCTTGTTAATTTAATAAGAAGCAGGGCCGGTTTGTCTAATATTGAAGAAATAAACGGAGGGGAAAAAGTCGCTTCTCCGGAAGCTTTCCGGGAAGCTATCTTAGAGGAAAGAGGACATGAATTGTATGGGGAAGGTGTTCGCCACATGGATTTGGTGCGTATGGGCAAATTTGTAGAGTATGGGAAAAGAGGTTTGTCTGCATATAGTTTATCCAAGTATAACGAAGACCCACGACGTGCCGTATTTCCGATAGATCCGCAAATGGTGATTGATTCCAAGGGTGTAATAGAACAAAATGAGGCATATAAATAAGAAATATAAAAGATGAAGAACAGTAGCTTAAATAACTTATCAGTTGCAACAGGGAGTATGCTGTGTGCACTCTTTGCTTCCTGCACAGGTAATGAAAAGGCGGTTCAGAGTGAACGACCTAACATTATTCATATAATGACAGATGACCATGCCTTTCAGGCTCTCAGTGCTTATGGAGGTGCTATCTCAAAGATAGCACCAACTCCCAATATCGATCGAATCGCACAAAAAGGAATGATTTTTCAGCGTGCTTATGTGGAAAACTCTATTTCTGCTCCAAGTCGGGCTACGCTCTTGACAGGGTTGTATAGTCATAAGCATGGTCAGGAGATATTAACGAATGGATTCAAACCAGATAACACAGTCTTTCCGGAACTATTGCAGCAAGCTGGGTATCAAACGGCTATTGTGGGAAAATGGCATTTGCAAGTAGAGCCCAAAGGCTTTGATTATTATAAAATTCTGAAGAATCAGGGGGATTATTACAATCCGGAATTTGCGACAAAAGAAACTAATGGGGAATATGTGAGAGAAGAAGGTTATGCAACGACATTAACTACAGATTATGCTATAAATTGGTTAGACAAAAGGGATAAGAAGAAGCCTTTCTGTTTATTGGTTCATCATAAGGCGCCACATCGTAACTTTATGCCAGAATCTAAATATTATGATTTGTATGAAGATTCAGAATTTCCTTATCCGGATAACTTTTTTGATGATTACACTAGCAGAGGACCGGCGGCTAAATCACAGCAAATGTCTATCATGCATGATATGACTATGGGGTATGATTTGAAGGTTAATGAATTAAATGATAATTTACCTCCCCATCTGGAATGGTCAAAAGCTGATTGGGAGAAAGCGCGTGCTCGTATGACCCCTAAACAATTACAGGCATGGGATGCAGCATATGGCCCCCGTAATAAAGCGATGTTGGAAGCGAATCTTTCTGCAAAAGAATTAGCTAAGTGGAAATATCAGCGTTACATAAAGGATTATATGCGTACTATAAAATCTGTAGATGATCAGATCGGACGTTTATTGGACTATCTGGAAGAGAATAAATTGATGGACAATACAATTATCGTATATACTTCTGATCAAGGTTTCTATATGGGAGAGCATGGTTGGTTTGATAAACGCTTTATGTATGAGGAGTCATTCAGAACGCCTCTTTTGATTATGTATCCTAAAATGATAAAAGCTGGTTCAGTATGTAATGAGTTGGTTCAGAACATAGATTATGCACCTACTTATTTGGCTTTGGCAGGGGTTGAATCACCGGTAAAGATGGACGGAAGATCTTTAGTACCTTTATTCTCCGGAGATAAACCGCAGGAATGGCGCGAGAATCTCTACTATCATTATTATGATTATCCTGCTATTCACATGGTTCGTCGCCATGATGGTGTTTTTGACGGCCGTTATAAACTGATTCATTTTTATGGTGAAGGAAAAGGTAAAGATGAGGGAGCGGATATCGAATACTTTGAATTATATGACTTGCTGACTGATCCTCATGAAATGAAAAATGTCTATAATGATACAGCATATAAAGAACATGCCGATAGATTAAGAAAGGAATTGCATGGATATCAGCAGGATTTAGATATTGTAGAGGGAAATCTGAATTTAAATGAGAAAATATAAAGTTAACAATAGATGATTCGTGTGGGTTGTGAAATTCGTCCGGATTAATTTTAGAGAATGAAAAGGGCAGACTGGAAGTAATTCCAAATCTGCCCCTATTCTCTCTAACACAACTAAAAATTTATACTATATATCGGTTTTGCAGATTTTTTTTAAATCTCCTAAACAAAATCCTTCAGTTCTTGTTGTAACTTCTGTCGGGTGAAGAAGATACGGCTTTTCACTGTTCCGAGTGGTAATCCCAGTTTCTCTGCAATTTCGCGGTATTTGAAACCGGATACATGCATGGAGAATGGAATTTTATATTCACGGGGTAATGCATTTACTATACGATGCATCTCTTTCAAGTCGTATGCGCTTTCCGTGCATTCAAAGCCGGATTCCTGCGGTAAGTTGAGATGATAGAGATTTTCTGTCTGATCTACGAAAGTCTGGTCGCGAACCACCTTGCGGTAGTTGTTGATAAAGATATTGCGCATGATGGTATACATCCATCCTTTGAAATTAGTATCAGGTGCATATTTATCTTCGTTATCTAACGCCTTTAGAGAGGTTTCCTGGAGTAGGTCATTTGCTTCTTCGTGGTCTGAGGTTAATTTGTATGCGAAGCGTAATAAATCGTCTTGTACCCCGATCAATTCTTTCTGGAATGTAATACTGTTGTTCATAATCATTTCTCCTTTTCAATAGTTATTGTTTTGCCTTTTGACTTTGCAATTTTACGAAAGTTATCTTATTCTGATAGACGGATTTCAGGCAATATTTGGGGGGAAAACTATCAATTGATAGTTTTCAGGTGGTGTTTTGATAGTTTTCGGGTGGTCGGAAAGTGCTCATGCAAGTAGTCTCTGACCTCTTCATGAACACTTTTTCATATCTGAACGTTATCGGTTTAGGTTGTATAGGGTAATAACTGTTTTTATCCTGCAACACAGATTATCTGAAGTCTTTCAGTTCCTGTTGCAACTTCTGGCGTGTAAAGAATATACGGCTCTTTACTGTTCCTAAGGGTAATCCCAGCTTTTCTGCAATTTCGCGGTATTTGAAACCGGATACATGCATAGAAAATGGAATCTTATATTCGCGTGGCAGTGCATTTACAACACGGTGCATTTCTTTCAAGTCATAGGCGCTTTCGGTACTTTGAAATCCGGACTCCTGAGGCAGATTGAGGTGATAAAGATTATCAGTCTGATCTACGAAGGTCTGGTCGCGAACCAGCTTCCGATAGTTGTTTATAAAGATATTGCGCATGATGGTGTACATCCATCCTTTAAAGTTAGTGTCGGGCATGTATTTATCTTCATTATCTAATGCCTTTAGAGAGGTTTCCTGGAGTAAGTCGTTAGCTTCTTCACGGTCGGAGGTTAGTTTATATGCAAAACGTAATAAATCGTCTTGTACTCCGAGCAAATCCTTTTGAAATGTAATACTGTTCATATCGTTCTCCTTTTTTATTATAATTATTCGTTTGTTTGACTTTTGATGTTGCAATTTTACGAAAGTTCCCTAACTCTGACGGACGCATTTTGAGCAATCTTTGGGGCAAAAACTATCAATTGATAGTTTTTGGGTGCCTTTTGTTTGTTTTTGGGTGCAGTTTTCACCAATTTTATTGCGTATAATTAAAAAGATGAGTTAATTTTGCGCAATCATTTCATCTTAAAAAGAATGGCTGACGACTCTTTATTTTTGATTGATATTGATAAAGTGCTCCGGGAAAAGGCTCCGAAGTACTATAAGTATATCCCCAAATTCGTGGTTTCTTATCTGAAAAGAATCGTTCATCAGGAAGAACTGAATGTTTTCCTGCGCGAGTCGAAGGATAAGGTAGGTGTAGACTTCTTAAAAGCCTGCCTGGAATTTCTGGATGCCAATATTGTAGTGAAGGGAGAAGAGAATCTACCGACTGAAGGATTGTATACCTTTGTCTCTAATCATCCGTTGGGAGGCCAGGATGGTGTGGCTTTGGGATATGTGTTGGGTAGTTTCTATAAAGGTAAGGTGAAGTATATGGTGAATGACCTGCTGATGAATCTGCAAGGATTAGCTCCTCTTTGTATACCTATTAATAAGACAGGAAAACAGGCAAAAGATTTTCCGAGAATGGTGGAAGCGGGCTTTGCATCGAATGATCAGTTGATTATGTTCCCTGCCGGATTGTGCTCCCGACGTCAGAATGGAGTGATCCGTGATCTGGATTGGAAGAAGACCTTTATCGTAAAGAGTGTGCAGGCACAACGCGACGTTGTCCCCATTCATTTTGAAGGCCGGAATTCGAACTTTTTTTATAATTTGGCTAACGTCTGCAAATTTTTGGGCATCAAAATTAACATAGCCATGCTCTACCTTGCCGACGAGATGTTGAAGAACCGTCATAAAACGTTTACTGTTACCATCGGGAAACCTATTTCCTGGCAGACTTTTGATAAATCAAAAACTCCTGCCGAGTGGGCGGCTTACGTAAAAGATATCGTTTATAAATTATAGAACTTAGTTTTAATAAGAGAACTACTAACAAAAAAATATGGAAGAGATTATTGAACCTATTAGTAAGGAACTTCTGAAGGCGGAACTGACCGAAGAGAAGCGTCTGCGTATGACGAATAAGAGCCATAATCAGATTTATATCATTACAGCTCAGGATTCTCCGAATATTATGAAAGAAATCGGGCGTTTACGCGAGATTGCTTTCCGTGCAGCAGGTGGAGGTACAGGACAACCGCTGGATATCGATGAATACGATATCATGGATAATCCCTACAAACAGCTGATTGTCTGGAACCCTGAAGCAGAAGAAATATTAGGTGGTTATCGTTATATCCTTGGTACGGACGTTCGGTTCGATGAACAGGGTGCCCCTATTCTGGCTACAGCCCACATGTTCAATTTCTCTGAAAAGTTCCTGAAAGAGTACCTTCCCACTACAATTGAGTTAGGACGTTCATTTGTTACGGTAGAGTATCAGTCCACCCGTGCCGGTAGCAAAGGCTTGTTTGCGCTGGATAACCTATGGGATGGTTTGGGTGCGTTAACGGTAGTTATGCCGAATGTGAAGTATTTTTTCGGTAAAGTGACTATGTATCCGAGCTATCATCGTCAGGGACGCGACATGATTCTTTATTTCTTGAAGAAGCACTTTGAGGATAAAGATAATCTGATTACTCCGATGAAACCGCTTGAAATGGAAGCTAAAGAGGCCGATTTGGCTGCTTTGTTTTGTAAGAAGACATTTAAGGAGGACTATAAGATACTGAATTGCGAGATACGTAAGTTAGGCTATAATATTCCGCCGTTGGTAAATGCTTATATGAGTTTGAGTCCGACGATGCGTATGTTCGGTACTGCCATTAACTATGGTTTTGGCGATGTGGAAGAAACGGGAATTCTGATTGCTGTGGATGAGATTCTGGCAGAAAAGCGTATCCGCCATATCCAGTCATTCATCGAGAATGAGCCGGAGGCTTGCAAACTTACCTCCGGAGCTAATAAAGTGTTCTTTCCGAGTAGATGATAATTGTGCCTGAAGCACAACTTATACTGCCGGCAAACTGTTTCCGTTGATCTTTCTATAGAGATCAAGTGCATAAACGTCTGTCATGCCGGAGATATAATCCAATACCGCCTGTATTCTTTCGTAGAGTACGGGCGCTTTTATATTGTATTGGCCGGATACCCGGTTGATGAGCAACTGTGAATAAGCTTTTTCCGGTGAGCAGACGGCATCGATCATCAGATCGAGCAAAGTACTGATGATGCGGAAACCGGCAAGTTCGATGTCCAGTACATCACGCGAGCGATAGATTTTCTTTAACGAAATATCTGCACTGTGCTTATAAGCACCGGCTGGCAATTCGGAAATATGCTTGATGAGGCTTCCTTCAAATTCCCCCTTTAATATCTTTTCCTCATTATTCAGAAAGGCTTGGGTACATTCTTGGATGAGCAGTCCTATGACGCAGGAACGCAGATAGGCAATCTGCTCATTGACATCACTGACAAGCTTCAGTGTTTTGAGCATATGCGTTTTACGTTCTTCGGGGAAATAGGAAAGAAGTAAATCTTGTGTTTCCTGTGTGGTAAGTATCTTCAGCTTGTGGGCATCTTCAATATCCATCATCTGATAGCAAATGTCATCTGCCGCCTCTACCAGGTAAACCAACGGATGACGGGCATATTTCAGTGGAGTTTCATTCAGCTTTTTCATACCCAGTTCTTCAGCTATCCGGTGGAAACTATCTTCCTCCGTGGTGAAGAAGCCGAACTTTGATTTCTTACCAGCTAAACTCGATGAAAAGGGGTATTTTACGATGCTGGCCAGGGTGGAATAGGTTAATACGAATCCTCCTTTGCGTCTTCCTTCAAACTGATGGGTAAGCAATCTGAAAGCATTGGCATTTCCTTCGAAGTGTATCAGGTCCTCCCACTGCTCTGCGGACAGTTGTCCTTTTAGAGGCATACCTTTTCCTTCGGAGAAGAAAGTGGAGATGGCTCGTTCTCCGGAGTGACCGAAGGGAGGATTCCCTAAGTCGTGTGCCAGGCAGGCTGCCGATACGATAGACCCAATTTCGGGTAAATACGAATCTTTCAATTCAGGCTGACGGGTAAGAATGGCTTTAGCGACATCATTTCCCAACGAACGACCTACGCAGGAAACTTCCAGACTATGCGTTAGGCGGTTGTGTACGAAGATACTACCCGGCAAGGGAAAAACTTGTGTTTTGTTCTGCAAGCGGCGGAAGGGGGCGGAGAAGACGAGACGGTCATAATCCCGCTGAAATTCCGAACGGTTTTCGTGACGCTCCTGGTGAAACTCTTCAAGCCCGAAGCGTTTGGCAGATATGAGGGTGTTCCAATTCATGGCGATAATTACGAATTATGAATTACAAATTATAAATGGCAAAAAAGAGGGGACATTTGCCCTTTGTTATTATTTAACTGCAAATGTATCACTATTTTGCTTTAAAAGCTGTATTTTCGCCCAATTAAAAAAGAAGAACTGCTATTAAATACTGAAATAGCTGCAGTTCGTAATTTATAATTCGTAATTTGTAATTAATGTCATGAACGTACAAATCATTAATAAATCGAAACATCCGCTTCCGGCTTATGCCACCGAATTGTCCGCAGGAATGGATATCCGTGCTAATCTTTCAGAACCTATTTCTTTAGCTCCAATGCAGCGTTGCCTGGTGCCTACAGGATTATATATTGCCCTGCCGCCGGGGTTTGAGGCACAAGTGCGCCCTCGCAGTGGTCTTGCTATCAAGAAAGGTATCACGGTGCTGAATTCTCCGGGAACGATTGATGCCGATTATCGTGGAGAGGTTTGTATTATCCTTGTAAATCTTTCATCGGAGACTTTTGTGATAGAAGACGGAGAACGCATTGCGCAGATGGTAATAGCACGCCACGAACAAGCTACATGGCAGGAAGTGGAAGTGCTGGATGATACGGAGCGTGGTGCAGGCGGCTTCGGTCATACAGGAAAGAGTTGAGGAATTAAAAATCAAAGAATTTAAAAACTAAAAGGGGCTGAGTTCTACTAACTGACTGAATGAAAATGAAATTTAAAATAGTATCTCTTTTCGTATTGTGCGCGATACTTATATCGTGTGGTACTTCCCGTCAGGGAGGAAAAAAACAGCGGAAAGGAACCAAGGCGCAGGTTGTGCTTACGCCCGAGCAACAGCGTAAATACGATTACTTCTTCCTGGAAGCTTCCCGCTTGAAGATGAAAGACGATTATAGTGCTGCCTTTGACTTATTGCAGCATTGTCTGACCATTAATCCGAATGCTTCATCGGCTTTGTACGAGATTTCGCAGTACTATATGTACCTTAAACAAGTTCCGCAAGGACAGGCAGCATTGGAAAAGGCTGTGGAAAATGATCCGGATAATTATTGGTATAGCCAGGGATTGGCCAGCTTATATCAGCAACAGAATGAGATGCAGAAAGCCACGAATCTGCTGGAAAGCATGGCAACTCGTTTCTCGGATAGGATGGATCCTCTGTACAGCTTGTTGGATATATATAACCGTCTGGAAGAGTACGATAATGTGATTACCACCTTGAATCGTTTGGAAGAAAAGATGGGAAAGAACGAGCAACTCAGTATGGAGAAATTTCGTATCTATTTACAGAAGAAAGATAATCAGAGCGCTTTCCGTGAGATAGAGAGTCTGGTGGAAGAGTATCCGATGGATATGCGATATCAGGTGATACTGGGTGATGTTTATATGCAGAACGACAAGAAGGACGAAGCCTATAACATATACAAGAAAGTGCTTGCCACCGAACCGGATAATGCCATGGCGATGTATTCATTGGCCTCTTATTACGAACAAACCGGACAGAAAGAACTCTACGAGCAACAACTGGATACCCTTTTACTGAATAAGAAAGTGCCTTCTGATACAAAGTTGAACGTGATGCGTCAGTTTGTGGTTGAAAATGAACGGGCAGGTAGAGACAGTACCCGCGTGATCAATCTTTTTGACCGTATTATGGAACAAGATCAGGATGATGCACAGATGCCGATGCTTTATGCCCAATATCTCCTTGCCAAGAAAATGAATAAAGAGACCATGCCCGTACTGGAACGAGTGCTGGACATTGATCCGACGAATACGGCTGCCCGTATGACACTTCTCGGTGAAGCAATACGGAAAGAAGATTATAAAGAAGTAATCCGTCTTTGCGAGGCCGGTATCGAGTCTAATCCCGATATGCTGGAGTTCTATTTCTATCTTTCCATAGCCTATAATCAGGCTGACCGCACTGACGATGCACTTGCCATTTGCAAGAAAGGATTGGAAAATATCCCGGAAAAGAGTGATAAAGAATTCGTTTCGAACTTCTATGCCATCATGGGCGATATCTATCATACCAAGAAAATGAATACGGAAGCCTATGCAGCCTATGACTCTGCATTGGTTTACAATTCGGCAAATCTGGGAGCATTGAATAACTATGCCTATTACCTCTCGCTGGAACGCCGTGACTTGGACAAAGCGGAGGAAATGAGTTATAAAACGGTGAAATCCGAACCGAAGAACCCCACTTATCTGGATACCTACGCCTGGATTCTGTTTGAGAAAGGCAACTATGCCGAAGCCCGCCTCTACATAGACGATGCAATAAAGAATGATAAAGACCAAAGTGATACCATTCTTGAACATGGGGGTGATATCTATTATATGACCGGTGATGTGGATGGTGCTTTGAAGTATTGGAAGCAAGCTCAGGAAGTGGGCAGTGAGTCCAAGACATTGAAAAAGAAGATCGAGAAAAAGAAATATATACCCGAATGAGAACGTTACACAGCAAATACAGAACGGTAGGCAGTATTCGTATGCTGCCTTTCATGCTTCTCCTGACCCTGGTAATAGGTCTTTCCGGTTGTAAGACTTCCCGGAAAGTGACTTCTTCGTTGGGAGAACCGCGCTTTTTATCTTCTAAAGTACAGTTGACCATTCCTAACAAGGGGGGCACAATTACAGTGAACGGTACCATGAAGCTTGTAAGCGGTGAACGTATGCAGCTTTCCCTTCTGATGCCTATCCTCCGCAGTGAAGTGGCACGATTGGAGATTACTCCTGACGATGTGTTGGTAGTGGACCGCATGGGAAAACGTTATGTACAGGCTACCCGTAAGGAATTGAAAGACGTTTTGCCCAAGAAGGCCGACTTTGCCCATTTGGAGAAGATGCTTTTTGAGGCTGCCAAACCCGGTGGCAAAGCTTCTTTGACAGGTAAGGAGTTGGGGATTCCTTCTTTGGAAAAAGGAAAAATCGTTCTTACCGACTTTTCGGACAAAGAGATATCGCTGACCCCGACTCAGGTGTCTTCCAGATATACTAAGGTTGAATGGACTGAATTTTTAGAGATGCTGGCTAAGTTATGAGACAGTTTCTTTGTATTTTCATAAGTTGTTTCTGTCTGGCTCTGCCACTTTGCGCCCAATCCAACAAGATGATTAAGGAGTTGGAAAGCAAACGGGGCGCTTTGCAAAAGCAGATAGCCGAGTCGGAAACACTTCTGAACACTACAAAGAAAGATGTCGGTAGCCAGTTGAATGGTCTTGCCGCCCTTACCGGGCAGATTGAGGAACGAAAACGGTATATCCTCGCCATTAATAATGATATGGAGACTATAGATCGTGAACTTTCCAAACTGGAACGTCAGTTAGTCCGCCTCGAAAATGATCTGAAGGATAAGAAGAAGAAATATGAGTCTTCAGTTCAATATCTGTATAAGAACCGTTCCGTCCAAGACAAACTTTTGTTTATTCTTTCCGCCAAGACATTATCGCAAACTTATCGCCGTTTGCGCTATGTGCGTGAGTATGCCGACTATCAGCGCCTGCAAGGCGAAGAGATTTTGAAGAAACAAGAGCAGGTCAATCAAAAGAAGACGGAACTTCAACAGGTAAAGAAAGCCAAAGCCAGTTTGCTGAAAGAGCGTGAAGTGGAAAAAGAAAAGTTGGAAAACCAGGAGAAGGAGAAGAAAACCTTAGTTGCCAATTTACAGAAGAAGCAGCGTGGGCTGCAAAATGAGTTGAACAAGAAGCGTAGGGAAGCCGACCAGCTGAATGCGCGTATTGATCGCCTGATAGCCGAAGAAATTGAGAAAGCCCGTAAACGTGCTGCGGAAGAGGCGCGTAAAGAAGCGGCTGCCCGCAAAAAGGCTGCTGCAAAAGAAACGAAACCGGCTGCAACTTCTTCTTCCGAAGCAGCCGCCGCCAAGAAAGCAGCACCTCTCGAAACCTATACGATGGATAAGGCAGACCGGGAATTGTCCGGTAGCTTTGTCAACAACCGTGGTAAATTGCCAATACCTATTACCGGACCATATATCATCACCAGTCGCTACGGTCAGTATTCCGTAGAGGGGCTTCGCAATGTGAAACTGGATAATAAAGGGATAGATATTCAAGGTAAGCCCGGTGCACAGGCGCGTGCTATCTTCGACGGAAAGGTAGCTGCTGTTTTCCAACTGAACGGACTTTTTAATATTCTTATCCGCCATGGAAACTATATTTCCGTTTATTGTAACCTGGCTTCTGCTTCAGTGAAGACGGGGGATACTGTTACTACCCGGCAAGCCCTCGGACAAGTATTTTCGGATGGTGCGGACAATGGACGTACGGTGCTTCACTTCCAGTTGCGCAAAGAAAAGGAGAAACTGAATCCGGAACCGTGGTTGAACCGCTGAGTCAAGTCTTCTTTGTGCTGTATTATCCTGCCGTTCTGCGCTTTCATCTCTTTCATCGTCTATAGGCCCTTGTGTGTAAGGCGTTTATACTGAAATGTCTGGTCGTGGACGGTTTTCAGTGCTTTCAGCCTGTTAGCAAGCGCAAGGTATACTCGTAAGATTACGCCTTTCCTTTTTATTTCTTCCTATTGAAACAAAAGTGCCTTGCCTATGGAACAAAAGTTTCTCGGTTAAGAAACAAACGTTTCTTAGGCAAGAAACTTTTGTGCCACAGTAAGGAAACAAATGTTCCTCTAAAGTGAAACTTACGCTTCTTCGTAATGGAACAATATCTGATTAAGGTACTCTTAATCTGCCTTCCCGGTATGCTTGCTCAAAGTAAATCGTTTCTATTGCCTGATAAGATGAGCCATTGTTTGCTTCCCGTTTTCTCCTGTCAGACGTACAAGATAGTATCCTTTATTTAATTTGCTGACATTGAAAGAACGGTTTGCGGGAGTCTGTTCGTCTACTATGATTCCATTCATTGCAATAATCTGCACTTTGACAATTCCGGATAATAAAATCCAAACATCCTCTTGGGCAATTGTAGGGGCAATAGCGATTTGCCGGTTTTCTTCCGGTATCGTTTCTATGGAAGTAATTTCTACAGGCTTGTTTATATACAGTCTGAACTCTCCGGCAGGCAAAGAGAAGGGACCTCCTGTTTCGGATTTACCGGTCATGAAATCATACCAGTCTTCTCCGTTATTCAAATTTGGGATACATATATTAGTGGCAATACCGAAGTTGCCTACTAAAACAAAGTGAAGATCCGGATGTGTTATTTCAATACGTCGGATAGGCCAGTCTGTCTCATCCACATTTCCTACGAATTCTCCGTCGGATATCACATGGGCATACTGTTCTCTGAAATTTAGTAATTTGCAATAAGTCTCAAATAAATTCTTTCGTTCCGGAACCTCCAGGAACTCCCAATGAGGAGGTTTCGTTTCACCTTCATAGCTGGAACTAAGTTCGTCCGTACCTTCTTTTGACTGAATAGAGATGTCGTACCCCATTTCGCCAAATTCCCACATCATCTTGGGACCGGGCATCATAAATAAAAAGGCTGCGGCAGTTCCACATCTTTTCATACGTACCTCTAATTCCGTTCGAATTTCTCCAATTCCATTCACTGAAGCATTGTATGCAACACGCTCTTCGTCATGGCTCTCCATATAAGTTACCCGGTTGTTTTTACTCCATCCTTTAGATGAAGCCATGGCTCCCTTAAACGAACTACCTTTCTGAACTCCATTGATCGCATTGCTGAAAGGAGAATTTTGCTTTCCCCATAGCATCAGATCGTGTTCGGCAAGTTCTTTTTCTTCTTGATCGCCAGCTAAATGCTCGTAAATGAGGTAAGCGTCACTTTTTCGCTTCCGTATTTCATCCGATAATCTCTTTATAATGCGGATCCGATCCGGATCGTATGCAGAACCATCTCCCGGAGTATTGGTAAAACCTTTGGAGAAATCGAAACGGAAACCATCCAGTTTATACTCTTTTAGCCAGAAAGCGCAAATGCTGTCTAAAAGAATCTGCGTTTCTTTACTCTCATGGTTGAAATCGGCTCCCCATGAATATTTAGTATTGGGAGAAACCATATTGAACCAGGGATTATCTGCTGCCGGCTGTGCTTTGGTATTTCCCGGAGGATCAGCATACAGTCTGACTAAGGAACAAGTACCATATGCATGATCCAATACAATATCCATGATCACTGCTATTCCACGTTTGTGGCACTCGTCTATAAATTTCTTATAATCCTCTTCTGTTCCATACACTTTTTCTGTTGCAAAGAAGAAGGTGGAGTGATATCCCCAATTGGTTATTCCGTCTATCTTGCAGAAAGGCATTAATTCGATTGCATTGATTCCCAATGATTTCAGATAATCCAGTTTCTCAAGGGCCAGTTTCAGATTTCCTTTATATTCACCGTTGCGTGTGAAATCTCGAAGCAGGAGTTCGTAAATTGTCAGTCGGTCTTGGCGTACGCCTTTAAAATCAGTCACTTCCCATGGATATTCCGGTTTTGCCGTTTGCCACACAGATACAATATCAGCTTTACATTTTTCCGGAAATTCCATGAGGTTAGGATATGCGACGGGAGATATTCCTTTGTCGAACTTCCTTTCGAGTATCTTATTGGCATAAGGGTCTGCGATATCCAAAAGACCATCGACCAGGTAATAAAAAGCATATTCTTTCCCGGGAATGAGATGATTCAGAGTAATCCAGAAGTAGTCACCGTCTCTTTTCATCCGATAATCCTCTTTCACTTCCCAGTTGCTCAGTTCGCTCATTAAATACGCAAATTGCTTTCCCGGAGCGAACAGTACTAAAGTGAGGCTTTCGTCATTGTGGTAGTTAATACCTCTTTGTACTCCTTCCGGGCGCGGATTATCTTCTCCCGGAGTTATTGTATGGGACAACAGTAATTTAATATTCGATTTTTTATCACTGGTAGCCCTCCCGTCCATGGTGCCATCCGCATTACGCAACACAAACTCGATACTCAGCAACTGTTCGTCTGCTTTAAACTCGTAAGGTGGTTCCATCTGAGTGTTTTGCATAAAGAACTCTTTGACGGACGGGGTGATTTTAAGCTGCCAGAGGTTATCTCCGACTTTCTGGAGTTTAACAGCATCAATATTACATTTGTCGGGTGTTGTCTTATCCGGCCACAAAGCAATTCTGGATTTCCATTCAGTACCACTCGGACTTTCGGAAGTGATAACTCCCATATGTGAATAAATCGGTCCTTCAAAATCGACTAAAGAAGCTTTCTGAAAGGAACACTTGGTCAGATCAAAAGTCACAGTAACTTCATCGTCACCTGTTGGCTTAGATGGTGTACAATCTACAATCTGTGCTTTTAGAGATAAAGTGCACAGAAGTGTGATAAACAATATATAAGTTCTCATAAGGATAATTTTTAATTGTTTCAATGTCAGTATTATAAAAGAATGGGCTGTATCGGAAATATACGATACAGCCCGATTCTAATCACTCAATTAACCTGAAAACTACTCATCAGCACTGGGGACCAGTTCATACCGGAAAGGATATTCCTGCAAATACACATTGAAGTCATAATATCCTTCTGCTGCAAGAAATGGAATATTCTTTGTGCCGGATATGATACCCGATTGATTACCCTTTTCCACCTTATTGTCGGTAGCTCCCATATTGGCAGCATTTGCCCAGGTTTTGCCCACTGCATTCGCTCTGAATTTGAATTCAAACTTAGAGGTATTGGGTACACCACTTCCGTCTGTCTGATATTCCGGAACATACACATGCTTGGCAGTCCATACTTTTCCTTCTGGATCGTATGTCAGAACAGCTCCTGTTCCTTCTTCAGGATTTTGAGCTGACATGGAATTTGCCCATTGAGGATAACTCATATTACGCTGTCCGCACACGAAAAACTCTTTATAGAATTTGTAAAGTGTCATGGTCTTTGCGTTCTCCGTGATTTTAACTACCATTTTATAAAATCCCGCTCCATCGAGTATTTCCTCTTTATTGGAACCCGGTGCAAAAGAACCCGGAGCAATAACGTTTCCTCCTGCCTGCAGAGCAAGGCTTGTACCCGGAGTGAATGAAGCCGGTGCTCCCCATTCAACTTCCGGTGCCAGTTCTTCAACCAATTTTATACCTTGGTCTAATTTGGGTAAATATACATATCCTTCATACTCTCCATTCCAGCCGGGAGAATATAATACTTCTGCATTATTTGTTGTAAAGTCGGTATAATCACCTATTACATAAAGCAAGTCGGGATCACTGGAAAACGTAGTCACATTGAATTCGGATATGGAGGATGTCAATGATGCATAGGCTGTGCTGATAGTGGCTTCAACGCGCATTACAATGTCTGTAGGTCGGCGTTTGATGGCTCCGGCCGACAATAAGGCGGCATTCAGATCCTTTACTTTCACCGTATATTTGTTTTCATTGGTAATTGCAAACGTTGTGTATGTCAGATCATTTACATCTACTCCTTCCTTTTTTACAGCCAGCTGAATGGCGTAGGAAATAATAGCATCGTAGCCAAATTGGGCAGGGGTCCACTCAATGACGGCCAAGTCTGTCTCGGCAGCATTCTTATCCAGAACAAACACATCGTCAAAGGTCTGTTTCCAGGAACTGGCAACAAAATTATCAGGGTCCAGTATCAGTTTCTCATCTTGTGCGCAAGACGCCAGGCAAAGAAGAGAAATTATGCTAACTATTGAATAAACTAACTTTTTCATATTTAATCTTCTTAAAGAGGTTATTGATTGGAAACGGCATTGTCATAGCCCGGATTCTGAGTCAGATTAGGATTGGCGCCTATATCTGAAGCGGGTATAGGGAACAGTTCTCTATATTTGGGAACGGCAGAACCGGGGAAAGTTCCATTCTTGAATTCCCATGTATAATCATTCCCGGAATATTTACCAAAGCGGATTAGGTCTGTGCGGCGGAATGCTTCCCAATAAAGCTCGCGGGAACGCTCACCGAAAATATAATCGAGAGTGAAAGAGCTCAGATCTTCGGCCTGTATTTTTGCGCGATGCCTCAGTTCGTTGAGCTTTTCCAGAGCCAATGCATCCGTACATGTTCCTCCGGATTTTCTCACCGCAGCTTCAGCGTAGTTCAGATAGGCTTCGGCAAGGCGCATCAAGGGATAGTCCAGACTTGGATATTCAGTCAAAGAAATCACATTCCCATTTTCATCCGTATATGAGGGCGGTATGCCTTCACGTGTCAGGTTGGTCCATTTATAGGAAGGCCAGCCATAAATGAAGGTGCTCGAACCGGCATTTTTGGACATAGGCAAATGGCAAGTCGGGGTAAAGAAAATAGCCCGGTTATCTAAGGTGTTTACATACTTTCCCAATGATCCGTTTCCGTCATCAACCACCTCATCCATTGTTCCGAGGAAATCATCAATTCCCGGGTAGAAGTGACGGACGAAAGTCAATGTAGCGCGAGAACCTTTGAAACTCTTTGAGATACCACTCGTTTGGGTAAAGTTAGGATCGTTGGGACCTCGTGAACCTGCTACCAGGAATTGTGTTGCATAAGACTGAGTCCAGCGTCCGTCAAAGTTGATCGTGAAAATCATCTCTTTACGTGCATCTGTATTTTCACCGTTGTCAGCCATGAAAAGTTCTGCATAGTTGGGACATAAATCATATCCTGCACTGATCACGTTGCGGGCATATTTCATGCACTCATCATATTTAGGTGTCTGAATATACACTTCTGCATTCAAATATAAGCGTGACAGCAACATCCAGACAGCTGCCTTGTCGGCACGCCCATACTCATTCTGTCTCGGTTCGGTCATATGCGGATCGTCTGATAATTCCAGAAGTTCGCTCTCAATGAAACTGTAGAGTTCGGCACGTGAACGTTGTGGAGGCAAATAAGTACCGATTGGATCGTTTTCTGTAATGAAAGGAGTATTCCCAAACATATCCATAGCGTGATAATACATCAAAGCACGGAGAAAACGGGTTTCGGAACGATAATACTGTATGTTAGCTCTGAGAGCATCATCTACTCCACGGTCATTCAAACGCTCGTCTGTGGTTTGTTTCAGATAATCATTGCACATGGTAATAGTGAACAAGAGGCGATAATAGAGACCTGAAATTATCGGATTGTTCAAGGTGCTGTATGTATTGTAAGAGAGTTCGGGACATCCCGGGTCGGACTGAGTGAATGTCACCTCGTCTGTAGTGAACTCCTGCATGTACCAGAATGTACGTAAGAATGGAGAGGTTCCGGCATCCACATCAGCAATTTCCGCACTGGCTGGTCCGCTTTGTCCGGAGAGGCCAAGTGCTGCATACAATTTGGCTAATCCCTGCATGTAACTTTCAGGGGTAGAATACGCTTTATCTGCCGTATACAACTTAGGATCAAGCGGGGTAGTGTTCAGGTCATCGAAGCAAGACGCAAATAGAATCGTCATTGCCGGGAACAGTATTGATAGTAAAATATATTTTAGTTTCATAACAGATCATTTTTTAGTAGTTAAGATTCAAACCTAATACAAAGATACGAGGGCGTGGCCATGCATTATTGTCAATACCACTACTTACCTCCGGATCTAATCCAGAGTATTTTGTGATAACAAATGGATTTTGGGCAGTGAATGAGACACGTCCTCCAAGTTTACTATTAAATAGTTTTTTGAAAGAATAGCCCAGGGTGATATTATCCACCTTCAGGAAAGATGCATTTTCCAGGAATAAATCACTCTTTGCCTGAGTGACGGTAATGGGATTGCGGAACTTTGAAGTTTTCACAACAAATTCAGGTATATTGCGTACTGTTTGGCCGTTGCTGAATGTATAGTCGGCTGAACAGCGTGCGGAATTGTAATCGTTGAATACCCAGTTCCCAATACTTCCATGTGCATTAAAACCGAAGTCCCAATTCTTATAACGGAATAACATATTGAATCCGAAGAATACATCCGGGCGCGATTTGTGTTTAAGTACGAGGTCTTTGTCATCGATGATGCCATCCTTATTCTGGTCGATAAATGCATCTTGAACCGGATTACCATATTCGTCGTATACCTGTTCATATACATAGAATGTATTAGGAGCATACCCTACACTATGTATCTGGATGTTATTACCCGTTCCCATGCTGATACCTCCGGTGGGCACTCCCACGTAGTCCGGATTGAAGATGGCGGTCAGTTTCGTGATTTTCGATTTGCTCCAGGTAGCGTTTACACCGATATCCCAAGAAAAGTCTTTTGTAACGATAGGAGTGGCATTGATGTTGATTTCAACACCCTTATTCTCCAAATTACCGATATTGGCGGTCATCTTATTCGTAAAATTAGAACCGGCGGGAATGGGAATGGAGTTTAATAGATCGGAGGTCTCTTTGTAGAACAAGTCGACACTCCCCGATAAACGGTTATTAAAGAATCCCCAATCCAATGCCACATTCCAGGTGGCGGTAGACTCCCACTTGATGTTTTCATTATAAGCTTCCGGTTTCAATATCTGATAGAATTTATCTCCGATCTGATATTGTGAAGTAGAAGTGATGGTTGACAAATTATAGGTTGCAATGTAAGGATAGTAATCTGAACCAATATTTTGCTGTCCCGTCACACCATAACTGGCGCGTAGCTTTAAGTTACTCAGCTTATCGAATTTCTTGAAAAAAGCTTCATCGGACATTCTCCACGCTAAAGCTACAGAAGGGAAGAGGCCCCAACGGTTAGAAGGAGAGAAACGGGAAGTTCCGTCATCACGCAATGTGAAAGTAATCAGATACTTGTCCATAAATGTATAATTCAAACGTCCAAAAAGTGAAATCAAATAATATTCTTTAGGAGCTGCACTTTCCGAAATAAATACCGATTCATAATTTTCTAACGGATTGGAGTAGGTCTGACTCTGATCATCTCTTTTAAAATGTTGCCATGAATAACCGGCCATGACATCAATCTTACTGCGAATTGCCTTTATATCTTTTACGTAATTCAAATAGAAATCCAAGAGATAGTTCTCGCGGGTCGATTTAGAATCGGTATACCTTCCTTGTCCCGGAGGTAAGATGGCATCTGTATACGAACTGTACGATCCGGGATAATTACCTTTATCACCATCATTTTTCGTGTAATCATATCCCAAGTTCAGGTTGGCACGTAATTCCGGTAAAAAATGAAAGGAATAATCAAGCTGCATATTACCGAAAGAACGGAATACTTGGGTCTCATCCCAGTAACCACTGAGTCGTGATACAGGATTCTCCGAGCCATTACGATTGATAGAACCATCCGGATTCAGCCATTGAAAATAACCGTTATATTTATTGTAATCAATCGAGCCGTCGGCATTATAAAAGTGTACCGGCTTTGTAGGATCAAATGCTGCGGCAGCGTTGATGGCTCCGGTAGATACATATTTATTCTTATTCTCCGTAGCTTTTAGATTGATACTCACACTTAAATGCTTATCGAAGAATTTAGGAGTAAATGTGACTGCCTGGGTAAAGCGCTGGAAATTGGAACCTTTCAAGGTACCATTCTGATCAGTATATCCGAGAGATACGCGGAAAGGATATTTATCACCTCCTCCGGATATTCCTATATTCTGGTCGGTAGACAGACCTATCCGGTAGATTTCCTTTTGCCAGTCTGTATTATAATATCCTATTGTACCATCCGGATAGGTATAATTGATGGCTTTGTGAACTGCTGCCCCGGATAACGTGTTTTCCGGATAATACTCGTCAATATAGGCACGGAACTCATCGGCATCAAGGACCGGTACTTTACCCGAATTTACGTTGGCGTTGTATGTGCTGCTGTATTCCACTTTCAGTGCCTTGCTTCCTCCTTTTTTCGTAGTGATGATAATGACCCCATTAGAAGCTCTGGAACCATAGATGGCTGTTGCGGAAGCATCTTTTAAAACACTGAATGATTCTATATCCTCGGGATTTAATGCTCCCAGTACGTTCGACATACCCACTCCGGCATCATCAGATGTAGTAACTCCGTCAATCACTATCAAAGGAGAATTGCTGGCAGATAGAGAGGAGCCGTTACGGATGCGGATGGTGGTACCGGACCCCGGTTGCCCATCGCCCGGAACAATCAGCAAACCCGGCACTTTTCCTGTCAGCATATCCTGAGGAGTGGTGATTGCACCTTTGTTCATGTTTCCGGCTTTCAGGGTTGCCACTGCTCCGGTTGCATCTTTTTTAGTCACCTGACCATAACCGATGACTACTACTTCTTCCAAGGATTGAGCGTCTTCGGACATTTTTACGTTGAGTACCGAACCCGTATCGACAGACAGAGTCTGTGTCTGGAATCCAATATAAGAAAAAGACAGTTTTGCACCGGCAGATACCTGTATTGAATATTTTCCGTTTACATCGGTTATGACACCCGTTTGTGTACCAACCGCTTGTACATTCACACCAATCAAAGGATCTCCATTGTCATCACGGACAATACCTGTCACTATTTTCTGACCGGTATGTTGTCCTCCAACTTGTGCTGTCTGTTTTGCCCTCGGTTGTTTTGTATTATTTTGCTGACCAAACAGCATCACTGCCGACAGGCAGAAAAGGACTGTAAACAGGCTACGAATTAAAATGATTTTTTTACTTTTCATAGGTTGTGTCTCCATAAAATTAAAAATTAACATCGATATCATTTAAGAGCACTGATGGTAAGTACTCCTGTTTTATTGCTATTCGGGAGGGTGATTTCCACCACTCCGGTATGATAAGACTTACTTTTAACCGGTCTGCCATTGAATTGTACTTCATACGTATGATCCGGATTCATACATACAATCATACAACGCTCATGAGGCAGTGTAGAATCGTCAAAAGAAATCTTGGCGCGATACTGAGAACAATCTGTATTAAAATGATTCTCGGCAATCCATATTTCAAAGCCGGTTGACACCTTGCCGGGCTTATAATAAGCAGCAAACCAATTTAGTATCGGAGAAGAAAGGCCGGAAAATTGATGCCATCCAGCTCCTCTTCCTGAGGAAATTATAAAGTGTTCGAAAGTGTAATAACTTTCCTGGCACTCTTGTTCCCATTTGTCTAAGGCGGTTTGTGCTATCTGATAGGCTTGTTCACCTTTTCCTATGTCTAAAAGAGCTTTCCATATAACCCATTGATGGGGAAACCAGACTGCTCCGTTCCAATATCCGTCTGCCTGATAATAAGGGGCCGATTGATCGACAGTTGAAAGACCGGAAGATGTCCACAATTCTTTCGGTGAAAACAAATGTCCCACCAACCTGTCTACTTGCTCAGGTGTACAAATACCTGCTGCCAGCGGGGTTACTCCGTCTAATCCCTTATTGAAGTTGGACTGATCCTTGTATCGGAAAATTGCTTTGGCATCTCCGGATGCATCATGAGTCACATATCCGAAATAACCACTCTCTTCATCCCAGGCGTAGGTTTGCAGTGCTTTAGAAAGATTCTTGATAATCCGGTCGTAGCTCTTTATATCCTCTTTCAATCCCATCTCTTTAGCAGCCAAACGCAAAATTTTGGCGGCACGAAGATAATACGCTGAAGTTACTACAGGGGTTACAAACGGATATTGACTCTTATCACTGCGTAGTGCCTGCTGCGGTGGATAGTCGTCCCAGCCTCCGGAATTATAAAAATAATCCCAGGTTCGGAGCAGACCGGAGCCTTTCATGCGCGTAGTAGAGTTCGGGTTGTTTCCTAACATAAAATCAAAGTATTGTTTCAGCCTCGGATAGAGAAACTTCAGTACTTCACGCGATTGGCTATTGTTCCACAAATCATAGTAAGCATACATCTGGATAGGCAACGGAGTACCATGATGAATAAAAGCAGATTCACTTCCCACCGGTGTAGTATAAGCTCTGATACATTCGAAGGCTTTCGTTATATCCACATCAATCATGCCTAAAGCGATGAAGCCAAGGTCCCATGTATAGAGGCTATTCCAATTCTTCCCGGGTGTAAAATGCCGGATATATTCTTTCTGAGTGTAAACCGGATAAACAACATTGGAAAGTAATGCGGCCTGCAATAACTGATGCCCAAAACTATACTTCTTTCCTCCGGGTAGCAGGGCTTCCTCTGGTTTTACCGGTTGCTGAGACTGAGCTAGAGAAACAAACTTTTCAGGAGTGGAATGAAAAAGCTCTAAATCTTGTCTGACTTTCTCACGGCTGCCGGTACATACCAACATATACAGTGTTTGTTCTGAATGAGGAGCTAATACTACCGGTCGCAAAAAAGCATTTGTATAGTGCCATTGTTTGTCACCAATCAGTTTTCTGGCTAAATGATCGTGTGTTTTCTTTCGGAAAAATGACTCTAACTCACTATTCAGCACTTCCCGGATAAACGATTCTTTATAATTCCAGGCTACTCCATAGAAATTCTCACAATCTTCATATTTTAATATGAAATCCTGCTTCTCGTTTCCCACTTCAATTATTGGTGTAAAAGGTATTGCGGTGGGGGTGAACTTCAGTTTGCCCATATCTTCAGCAGTCCCGATAAAGAATCCGTCCAAACAAATCTCGGCAGTTCCTTCGGAAATAAGTTCCAGAATGTATTCACCACTCTTTCTGCCATAATAGGAGATCGGGAGAATTGTAAAATCTCCGGTTCCGGTGAATTTTACCACTTCATCAGTCAGTCCTTTCAAGCGTAAAGTTGCAGTTTTCCCTTTTTCAACTTTATATCTGAATCCTATAGCCCCATCTTCCATACCTGAAGGTATATCTATCCGGTAGCTTACCCGATCGCCCGCGTCTTTTCCAAATCCTTTTCCCAAAACGGACCCATCCAGTGAAAAACTGCTACGTTCTTCATTTCTGTACCACCCGTCATACACCAGTCCATACTGAGGAGTTTTAAAAGCAGGTTCATTCTCTGTATAATCTATCGCACTATACCATTGCAAACGAGAAGCTCCTGAAGCTTTCACCTGTGGGTGTGCTTCCGGATAATCGATATAGGCCATTTGATTCAGGGCCAGATTTTGATAAGTCTCCGTATTGTTTACACAACGTATACCTACCAGTGTGCTGCTTTCATCCAATATATAATAAGTAACATCTGTAAATACCCGGTCTTTCCACTCCAACTCATAGCGATAGGTGATGCGATTCATGGAAGGATTTATATTCCATGGATAATAGGACGATTCAAAAAGGACATGCGGAACCAACTGCCGGTTTCGGTAATAACCGGGCATTACAGAAAAGTCAAAGCGTATTCCTTTCTTTATGTCAGGTATATGCGAAATTCCTGCATAACGCTTTGAATAAGGTCCCCAGGATGTTAATGAAGTTATATCATGACTATCATTGAAACAAGATGGAGGGACGATCGCCCCCAACTGTGGAATCATTAATCCACTCATCAACAGCCCTGCTATAAATCGTTTCATGATGTGATTAGATTAAAGTTATACAGATTAAAGTACTCTAAGTTTCACCAATTCTTTGGGAGTTGGTTTTTCATCCAGCTTTTTACCGTTTACCTTTACACTTTGAAATCGAATATTTTCTCCGTTCTGGAAACAGTAGGGGGTAGGTACTTTACCGATTGTTACGTTTTTCAATACAATGTTCTGAAGAGGACGTTCTGCAAAACCGGCCATGTAAATACCACATTCATTGGATTGCTTGCAGGTTACATTCTCAATCAAGAATGAGTCAAATAACGTTGGATGGAAAGCTGAGCGTTCCCCTTTATAGTTCGGTTCAAAACGTATCAGGGCAGTACGTACTGTATCTGCTTGTACATTACGTACATATACATCCTGTATGTAAGCTCCACGGTCAAGATTCGATTTGAAATAGATGGCATTGGAGGACTTCGGAATTGTAATATTTTCAATAAAGATATTCCGGACTCCACCGGCAATCTCGCTACCAATACATACACCATTAATTTTAGAGCGGAAAGAACAATTACGTATCACAACATTTTCCGTCGGCTGACCGATGCGCCATGCGTCATTATCCCGTCCTGATTTGATGGCTATTGCATCGTCGCCTGTGGAGAAAGTACAACCTTCAATCAGTACGTTCCGGCAGGATTCCGGATCACAACCATCATTATTATAATTATGACTGTCAACTGTTACATTACGGACAATTACATTGTTACAGAAAATAGGATGAATCACCCAGAACGGAGAATCCATGATAGTGACGCCTTCTATTCTTACATTAGCACAGCCAAAAGGTTCGATAAAACCGGGACGAAGTTTATAGCCTTCGCCGAATATACGACGATAAACCGGTACATTGGTACGCCCCATCTTACGAAGCATTTCCTGTTCTACTGTCTGAATATTATTCCATGGTGAGAATTTTTTTGAGCCATTTCCATTTACGGTGCCCTCACCTGTCAGAGCTATATTCTGCACATGATATGCGTATATCAGCGGAGAATAGTTGAACAGCTCGGTACCTTCCCAACGAGTAATGACAGCCGGTAAATAGTCACTTTCATTAGTGCTGAAATCAAGTATCGCTCCTTTTTCCAGATGTACATTTACATTGCTTTTGAAGACCAGAGGCCCATTCATATAGTAAGTACCTGCAGGAACAGTGATTTTTCCTCCACCGTTGTCGCTACAAATTGTAATAGCCTTTTCAAAGGCTTCTTTACACAATGTTTTTCCGTCTCCGACTGCACCAAAGTCCGTGATGACATAAGTTTTGTCGGGAAATGTCACAGGATCTAGGCTCTGCACGATGGCATCTGCTTTATCCCAAGGTGATTGCTGAGCGCAGATATTCATAGCAAATGTCAACGCCACAGATGTGATCATTAAAGAGATTTGTTTCATCATTATTTATTTTTTAATAGGGTTATACTTTCTTGAATAGTACTTTTCAAATTCTTTTCTATCCTGTCGGGTTCTAATCCAACATAACCTTGGTAACCGACCTTTTTCAGCAATTTCATGAACTGTTGATAATTAAAGGAGTCTGTCCGGTTAAGTCCTTTCCGTTCTGGAATGCCCGCAATATGATAATGAGAAATATAAGAATGATATTTTTTTATATCACTCATTATATCACGTCCCATATCGTTCATATGCCAGACATCATATAAAAGTTTGAAATTCGGTGAGTTTAGTTTTTTACATAATGCTACTCCCCATTCCGGATTATCACACTGATAATAAGAGAAACGCTGTTTTGTGAAAATCTCTTCAGTATTACGGCTGCTGAGTAACTCCATTACCAAAGTCACATTTGCTTTTTCTGCGATATCCAATAGGGGCTTTAATCCTTCCACACATGCTTCCAAAGCCTCTTCATCCGATAAGTCTGTATTTATTCCGGAATAACATACCACTTGCTTAATTCCTTTTTCTGCTAATAGGGGAATGAAGCGTTTATAGTTTTCAATTAGTGATGAATGCCACCTCCGGTCGCAAAATCCTCGTTCGATTCCCATATCTATACCATCAGCCATGGCAACGGTTAGTCCTTTCTCTTTCACAATGTCCCATTTTTCTGGATCTACCATATCAATAGCTACAGCTCCGTTTTCTTTTGCCATATCACATAGTATAGCAGTCTGTGTACGAAAACTCCACTTTACTAAAGATATGCCTATCGGGTCCTTTCCGTAAACTTCAGTTATGGAATTTATGGATAACCAGCAGATGAATATTACTTGAATATAGCGCTTCATAATTTTCATATATACTTAAGTTTTTATTTGTTTTCAAATAGATTGCCGGCTTCTTTTACCTCTTGCTCGATTTCTTCATTGTACAACTGGGATACCTTACTGAAATCATTGCCAATCAACTTTATACCGGAAGATTTGCCGCTGTTTTCCAAAAAAGACGGTAGAGCATTTTCTGTTGAGAATCCTCTGATCATAAGATTTTCCACATTATTTGTCCTGATATAGGCAGATTCGCTCAGGTGCGAAATCGTTTTCACTTTATCTATGGTAATATCACGGCAATCGTCAAGGTACAGCGCATGCCTATCATCTTTATTGTCTAAATTAAATTGTATATCTTCTAAGGTCAGATGGCGTACATGACGGATAAAAAAGCCATATGCCGGTAAGTTTGCACCAAAAATCTTATTTTCCGGATAGCTGTTTTCCACTTCGGGGATAGTGCGCAGTGTATGTTCTTTACGCCCGCCACCAGGACAATTCAGTATTATATGGCTCAACTTTATATTTTCTGCATACTGGTCAGGAATACCTGTAATGGAACAACTCATCAGGCTATTGCTTGTGGCTGTAATGTTACTGATTATTATTCCTTTCATCATACCAACCAGCGGACTATGTCTTTGTCCGTAACGAATAAATATAGGGGTCAATGTATTGAACATGGTGATATTATTAATCACTATCTGCTCCATTGTTCCTCCATCGACCATTTCCAATGCAATGCCCGAATTGTTTGTATAATTGGCTGTTACACCAGGTATAGTATACTTTTTATAATCAAAATAATCATTTTGTTCCGGGCGCTTTATAACACAGTTGGATATGGCAATATTCTTGAATCCACCTCTGGAAGCTGTTCCCAATTTTATAGCATTACAATTACTGGAAACAATACAATTGGAAATGGCAATATTTTCACAAGGGCGTTCTTTGTAGTAGCTCTTCAAGCATATCGCATCATCAATACAATCGATTATACAATCGGATACGGTAATATTTCGCCCATCGAGATCTATTCCATCATTATTAAAATAGCTGGTAGAACGAATTGTAATCCCTCTTATTTGTACATGGTCACAATCGCTGATACGCAAAGTCCAATAAGAGGCATTGATCAGGCTTACATTACGAATATCTATTTGTGAACATCCTTCAAAATTAGCGGCATAAATACGGTCTGGGGATTTGGCACCTCCATGAAAAACAGTATCATTGCCATTCGCATCGATCACTCCACTCCCACAAATACCTGTATTATGGACATTTTCTGCATGAATAAGTCCCTTACGATGAGTTCTAAGTTCAGGATACTCATTCAGGTCCGAACTTCCTCTCAGTACGGCTCCACGATCTAAAAAGAGCATTACATTGTTTTTCAGAAATAATGTTCCACTGATATAAGTACCTGTAGGTATACATACCGTACCTCCTCCATTTGTGGAACATAAGTCAATAATTTTCTGTAAGGAAGCTGTCTCGGATCTTCCTGAATTGGCTTTCACTCCATAGTCTGTTACATTATATATAAAAGACGTAGCCTTTGACGGATGACTTATACAGACTAATAAAACCAGAATACTAAAAAGTGTCTTTTGCATATCGTATCATTTAAAGTTTCAGAATAGCCGGATTTAACTCCGATTGTTCGCTGACAAAGGTATGCGCAGAACTACTTTTTTGTTTGAAGCTATGTTACGGATATTAACACAAATGATACAAGCACATGATATAATCGCTTAATAATCGGATATTTCTGTATTTATTCAATTATTTATGCTGGTAGTCGGATGGTGAAACGCCATAGCTTTCCTTAAAAGTGCGAGTAAAATAAGAAAGGTTATTAAAGCCGACCTGATAGCAGACATCAGAAACAGAAACACCTTCCTGACGAAGCAAATCAGCTGCCACTTTAAGTCTTACATTTAGAATGAAACGGCTGGGAGATAAATTCGTAAGATACTTTATCTTACGATAGAGATGCACACGGCTTACTCCTAACTCTTTCCCGAAATCCTCAATGGTTAGTTCTGAATTAGTAAGGTTCTTTCGCAGAAAGTCATAGCATTTCTGCAAAAATTGCTCATCATAGTCAGTTACCTCTACGTTCATATCTTTCGGACTGATTCTTTTCTGGAAAGATTGTCGTAACCGTTCATTGTTATCTAATAAGTTTTGAATACGCGCCAATAATAAATCAAAATTAAACGGTTTGAATACATAATCATTGGCACCCGAAGACAATCCGTCTTTTACGTGTGTGTCCGATACATGTGCTGTCAGTAAGATTACTGGAATATGATTAATCTCAATATTACTTTTTATAGCTTTACAGAGTTCTATTCCGTCCATAACCGGCATCATTACATCACTGATGACCAAGTCGATCTCTCTCCGGTGTATGATTTCTAATGCTTCATGGCCATTATCACAATCGAATACATTGTATATAGTGGCAAGCTTACTTTTCAGATACTGTCTGATCTCATTGTTATCTTCTACAACTAACAAAGTTCTAAGCTCTTTTTCCACCTTTGGGCGTTCCATAGCAGGCTCTGTTTTGGGAGCGACTGAAGGAGTCAGAATCAAACGATGTTCCTGTTCTGTTTCATCGCATAACTCATCTTCCCGCAAATGGTCTTTACCTATTGGAATCAGGAATTTGAATACAACACCTGTGTCACCGATATTTTCAACCCAAATATCACTATGATGCAGGCGCATGATCATACGATTGAAACTTAGACCGATCCCTGTTCCCTGCTGGCTCTTTGTGTTTTTAAGCCGATAGAAAGGTTCGAAAACTTCTTCAAGTTTATCTTCCGGAATAATATCTCCTTCATTGAATACAGAAATAAGTATAGCTTCCTTTACCCGTTCATCTACCCGTTCCCGATAGGGTGACTTATTCAAAGTTATCACATCAACGTTTAGGGAGATGACACTTTCTTCATTGGAATACTTGAAAGCATTCATCAGGACATTATAAAAGACTTTCTCCAGTAGCTGAGGATTATACCAGGCTATTAGCTCTGTTTCAGGTAAATGTATCTTTAATGGATGATTTTGGATTCTGGACAATTCGCTAAAAGCAAGTATCACCTCCTTGATAAAAGGAATCAGGTGTTGTTTGGATGCTAATAATTCCATACGCCCTTCATCATGCTTGCGAAAATCCATCAACTGATTTACTAACTTCATAATTTTCATGACATTGCGTTGAACTCCCTGTAATACTCCTTTTTCCATCTGTGAAGGAGTGTTGGATGCCAATAGGTCAGTCAATGAACCGGAAATCAGTGTCAGTGGAGTACGTATCTCATGGGAAAAGTTTGTAAAAAGATCAAGTCGGAATTTATGCATCTTATCTAAATTCTTCTTTTCTATATTTTTGATCTCTAAGTCGTGTTCCAACTGCATCTTAATGCGCAGGTAGTAAAAGAACAAGGCCAACAATGCAAGTATTACAATCGTATATGCCAGATAAGCCCACCATGTACGCCATGGTGCAGGTTTAATAATGACAGAAAGCAGATTGGACGGTTCAGACCAGGTTCCATTACTGTTGCAAGCACAGACCTGGAACTGATATTCACCTGCTCCCAGGTTACTATAAGTCACCTGTCTTTGTGTACCGGCTAAATTCCATTCCTTGTCGATACCTTGTAATCGGTAACGATACAGGTTCTTGTCCGGATAGATATAGCTTAATGCAGCGAAAGCAAAAGTAAGATTATCTTGATTATACTTAAGTTCAACCCTGTGGTGGGTACGTATATTTTTACGGGATAGAGTATCTATTGACTGATTATGAACTAGAAAATCTGTCAGAACAACCTTAGGAGCCTTCTTATTAACATGCATCACATCTTTTGGAACGACTTCAACTAAACCGTTACTTCCCCCAAAGTATAGCAAATTGCGTTCTGAAACAAAACAAGACATAGACTTTACGTGCAACAATGGAAATCCATTGTAAGCATCATATCTTATAAATGTATGGTCTTCTTCATTATAATAAGCTATTTCATAAAATGAGCTGATCCAGATACGACCGTCATTATCCTCCAGTATACCGCAAATGTTGTTACCAATGTGATCGCTATTTGTATTGAATACCTGCTTCACTTCACCCGAACTGTCCATACAGACCAGTCCTTGCCCGAATGTTCCTATCCAAATACGATCTTTCTTGTCTTTATAAATGTAACTGACAGACAAGTCTTCTCTACCCATAACAGGAATAGGTGTGAAAACATTCTCTGCGATATTATAGCAGAACAGACCATTATTACGAGTACCAATCCATAGCTCATTATCGGAAGCTTCATAGATAAAATACACGTCTCTTACCTTATGAGAACTGTTTGATGGATAGAAAGTCGTAAAGCTTTCATTCTGTTCGTTGAAACGGCAAATGCCACCCGGACCGCCGTTAAAACCAATCCAAATATATCCATTGGAATCCTGCAATGCACAGTTCACTCGATTTCCGGGAATGCGTCCGGTTTGTGAAGTAGCTGTATAATGTCCGATGAGTTGTTTTGTTTTCAAATCAAAAAGGTGGATGCCATGAGATTCTGTACCAACCCATAACGCACCCTTATGAATTAACAGAGGCTTACATTCCACTAGAGGAGTCTCTCCGTTGTATAACTCATAATATTGTTGAGTCCTCGTAACCGGGTTGTAATAAGTGATTCCAAGATCATCACTTCCAAGCCATATTCCTTGCCCATCGGGTACCATTGATCCGATTATTCCAGTGGAGGCTTTACCAGTCCGTTCGATTGGGATGTGAGTGAAATGATTCATATAACGTGAATGGAGAAAGAGTCCCATATAATATGATCCCACCCAAATATTTCCATTATTATCTTTATAACCGCTGGTAAGCATGATCCTTTCTTTCACATCTGTTCCGAGAGGATTCAGAGAATAGGTATTCCGTGTTTTGAGTAATTGCCCGGTCTGTTTATTATAAAAGAAGATTCCCCGCCGTTTACTGATCAACCACAGAATCTCTTTTTGTTCTATAATACAACAGATATTCTGATCGTCGTTCATACGTACCTGTCCGAATGGAAGAAGTGAGATAACGCTTCCACCTTTGGGCACTTTAGCCAACAAAGCTAAATTGTTTCCAATCCAAGTGTCTCCTGCTGTATCTTGCCAGACAGAAAGTACATTAATATTGCCACCTCCATGCTCTAACTGGATGCGTCGTACATTTTGGGTATGAATATCATAAATGTATAATCCATTATGTGTGCCAATATATATTTCCTTGTCACCATATTTCCCTACGGTATTGGTTTCCTCATTGAAAGCTCTGTGGTTTTCCGGAGCTATAAATTTTCTGGAATCTGTATCATACCATGTAATTCCTTTATCTGTTGCAATCCACAATAAATGGGTGGAGGGATCAAAATAGAGTTCATTAATCTTATTGCTTTTTAGTGGGGAAAGTTCGTTAGGGAAGAAAGAAAGAATATGCTGGCTGAGAAGATTTATACAATTAAGGCCATTGTCGGTTCCTACCCATATATTTTTATGAGCATCTTCAGCTATGCAACGTACCTTACTGTTGGAAATAGATTCTTTAACTAATGACTCGCAGTAAACAATAAAATTATAGCCATCATACCGGCATAGTCCATCTTTAGTTGCAAACCACATATAGCCTTCGGAATCCTGAAAGATCTTTTGAACTGTATTATGAGGTAGTCCTTTAGTGATATCAATGTTTTCAAACAACGGTTCAAATGTCTCTTCTTGTGCCACCGAATTATGGATGGGCAACAACAGCAACAGGAGAAAAAGAAATCTGTGTGATATCATTCTAATTAGGATTAGTAATTCAAAGCAAAGATGATACAATATTAGAGAAAAAGTACTATATATCCAAAAAGGAAATCTTAAAAAGAAAATTCCGGCTCTCCGTACGCTTTTAAATCGATAAAGAGCATGATTAAATGGAACAGCCTAAATAGGAAAGGCTGTTCATGTGTTATGAAAGAAAGTAGAAACTGACGAATTATAAGATAGCTCCGTCCAATAGTTTCAGATATAACCCTATCGCTTCTTCTATTTCCTGAATGAAAATAAACTCATCTGCTGTATGGGAACGACTGCTTTTCCCCGGTCCCATTTTGAGAGAGGGGAATGACATCAGTGCCTGGTCGGAGAGGGTAGGAGAACCAAAAGGAACACGCCCCATTGCCACGGCACGCTGTACTATTGGGTGTCTTTCTTCTACATGAGAAGAACTTAAGCGGAACGAACGTGCTTTAGCTTCGCAAGAAATATGTTTTTGTATTTCGGCAAACAGTTCCTGATTACTATAACATTCATTACTGCGAATATCTACCACAAACGTACAACGGTCTGGGATTACATTGTGTTGCGTGCCTGCATTGATCTGCGTTACACTCATCTTTACAGGACCTAATAATGGAGATACTTTTTCAAAATGATGGTCGCGGAACCAGGCGATATCTTCCAATACTTTATATATGGCATTGTCTCCTTCATTGCGTGCGGCATGTCCGGCTTTTCCGTAAGCGGTCACGTCCAGTACCATTAATCCTTTTTCCGCAGTGGCAGGTTGCATCTCGGTAGGTTCGCCTACAATAGCAAAATGTATCGGAGGAAGTTCAGGCAATACGCATTCGATGCCTCCTTTTCCGGAAACTTCTTCTTCGCAGGAAGCGAGATAGATGAGATTATACTTCTGTGTGGTGCGGCAAAGTTGCAAAAAGACTTGCAACAGACTGACAACGCTTGCACCGGCATCATTGCTACCCAATCCGTATAGTTTTCCATTATTTTCCAGGGTTGGGGTAAACGGATCTTTCCGCCAGCCGTTCACAGCTTTCACTGTATCAATATGTGAATTCAGTAACAAGGTAGGCTTATTTAAGTCGAACATCGGACTAAGACACCATACGTTATTGCCTTTTCGTCCGGTTGCCATGCCTTGCAACTCTATATAATTCTGTAGATAATCAGCCGCTTTTTCTTCATCGCGGCTAAGAGAAGGGATAGCAATCAGAGATTTAAGAACTCCGGTCGCCTCAGAAACCATTGTCGGTATATCGTAAGCCATATCTCAATCAGTTAAATTATTGTGATGCAAACTTACGGATAAATACTGAAATATGCTTAATCGATAGGATAAAAATCCCCTTCCACTGTTGCTGCAGATAAATATAGAGAGGGGCAGAGTGCGGAAGGGGGAAGAGCATTTAATATTTTTAGAACATATAGCTCAAGGAAATCATCATGTTACGGTTCTTGTTATCTATGTGATCGGCGTTATCTATTAATCCCCAGTCATATCCGAAAGCAACCTGAATCTTTTTGCAGAATTCTACACCGAACTTCAGCCCGAGGCCGAGATCAAAACGTTTCATGCCACCACCATCTTCATCAAAAACATTATCAGAAGGATCTGATGATTCGATTCCATCTGTTTTAACTTTGCCAAAGAGACCGATAGCGACATAAGGACCTGCATTGCCGAAAACAGCGAAATTTTCATTCACTGCATATTTATAACCCATGTGTACGGGAATTTCTAAATAGCAAGGATTATACTTGATATCGTAGGAACCAAGATTGACTTTTGCACCTTTTAGTGACAATAGGGCACCTAAATCCAAATATACTCCTTCGGCAATTTGTGGCAATCCCACTTCAGCCTTGACTCCGGCATGGAATCCTATTTTACTACTGAATGCATCACCGGAAAAATTACTGGAGTTCATACCGAGAGTTGCTCCCCATTTGAGGTTCTCTTGTGCATTTACACTTGCGAAACTTACCGCTAATAATGCGAATATTACTAAAATCTTTTTCATGTAATTAAGTCTTTAATTTGGTTTATGTAATTGTAAATATAAGGATTGAGTATGTTGAAAAAGGCGTTATTCAACGCCTTTTTTTATTCTTGATATCATTAAAACATAAGTCCTAAAGAAATCATTAGGTTTCTATTCTTGCAGCCCATCAATTCCTCAGCTTCAATGAATCCGAAGTCGTAGCCGATGGAGAACTGATACTTCTTACTGATTTCTATACCTGCTTTCAGTCCCAATCCAAGGTCAAAACGTTTGAATCCGTCATCGCCAAACACGTTCTCTGATTCGGAAACCTTGGAACCTCCATCTACCAAACTGCCGTCGGCGGTAATTTTTGCTTTGCCGAACAGACCGATTGCAATGTAAGGACCTGCATTGGCAAACAAAGAGAAATTATCATTTACAGCATATTTATAGCCAATATGTACCGGAATCTCCAAATAGTACGGGTTGATCTTGAAACTAGCCATACTGCCTGCTTCAACTTTGGCGCCTTTTAGCGAAAGTAGCGCTCCGAAATCCATATAAAGACCTTCCGTAAACTGAGGCAGTCCCAATTCAGCCTTAACGCCTGCATGGAAACCTATGCGACTGTCCAATCCGGTTACGTTGAGGCTGCTTACATTCATACCTGCCGTGACACCCCATCTGAGGTTATCTTGTGCGTTGATACTCCCTAAACCTATCGCCAATATGGCGACTAATGCTAGAATCTTTTTCATGTCTGTTAAGTTATTGTATTGATATTTAAAAACTATCGGATGCAAATATATACATATATTTGTATTTCTTTGGAAAAACGAACAAAAATGTAGGGTAATCACTTCTTTTTATAGTAGGATAGTACTAGTATTGCGGAAATATATACTAAATATTTAATTCTCAATATAGAAATAGTTTCAAATGAAACCACTACCTTTGTGCCGTATTTACCAATATATGAATAATATGACTTATCATCATTTATCTGTCCTCGTACATCGACGGGCAGAGAAGTATGGCGACAAGGTGGCTCTGAAATACAGGGATTACGAAACGTCGCAGTGGATACCCATTACTTGGAATCAATTCTCACAGACAGTTCGACAAGTTGCGAATGCACTCGTAGAGTTAGGAGTGCAGGAGGAAGAAAACATAGGAATCTTTTCTCAGAATAAACCGGAATGTCTTTATGTAGATTTCGGGGCATTTGCTAATCGTGCGGTGACCATACCTCTGTATGCTACCAGTTCACCGGCACAAGCGCAGTACATTATCAATGATGCTCAGATACGTTATATCTTTGTAGGCGAGCAATTCCAGTATGATGCAGCTTTCAGTGTATTTGGCTTTTGCCAATCATTACAGCAATTGATCATTTTCGACCGTGCTGTAGTACGCGACCCTCGTGACATGACTTCTATTTATTTTGACGAATTCCTGGAAACAGGAAAAGGTTTGCCGAACAACGATATAGTGGAAGAACGTACTTCCCGTGCATCGGATGATGACCTTGCCAACATTCTTTATACATCCGGTACAACTGGTGAACCGAAGGGGGTGATGTTGCATCATTCTAACTATATGGAGGCCTTCCGTATCCATGATATCCGTCTGGTAGATATGAGTGACCAAGATGTGTCCATGAACTTCCTTCCTTTGACACATGTTTTTGAGAAAGCATGGACATATCTTTGTATCCATAAAGGTGTGCAGATTTGCATCAACCTCCGTCCGGTAGATATCCAGACTACCATTAAAGAAATCCGTCCGACATTGATGTGCAGTGTTCCCCGCTTCTGGGAAAAAGTATATGCCGGTGTGCAGGAGAAGATTGCTCAGGAAACAGGGTTGAAGAAAGCTATGATGCTAGATGCCATCAAGGTGGGTAAGATACACAACATCGATTATCTGCGTAAAGGTAAAACTCCGCCGTTGATGAATCAACTGAAATATAAATTCTACGAAAAGACGGTTTATGCTTTACTGAAAAAGACGATTGGTATTGAGAACGGTAACTTTTTCCCTACTGCTGGAGCTGCCGTACCTGATGAAATCTGTGAATTTGTTCATTCGGTAGGTATCAATATGTTGGTTGGCTATGGTCTGACCGAATCGACTGCTACTGTTTCTTGTTTCCTTAACCAGGGTTATGAAATTGGTTCCGTAGGCACCGTGATGCCTGATGTAGAAGTGAAGATCGGTGACGAGAATGAAATACTTCTGCGTGGAAAGACTATCACGAAAGGCTATTATAAGAAGGCGGAGGCTACTGCCGCTGCTATTGATAAAGATGGTTGGTTCCATACCGGTGATGCCGGCTATCTGAAGGGTGACCAACTTTATCTGACTGAGCGTATCAAGGACTTGTTCAAGACTTCCAATGGTAAGTATGTCAGTCCGCAAGCTTTAGAAACGAAACTGGCTATTGATCGTTATATCGATCAGATTGCCATTATTGCCGACCAGCGTAAATTTGTGTCTGCCCTTATTGTACCGGTCTATGGTTTTGTGAAAGATTATGCCAAGGAAAAAGGCATTGAATATAAGAATATGGAAGAACTGCTGCAACATCCTAAGATTCTCGGTCTGTTCCGTGCTCGCATAGATACCTTGCAGCAACAGTTTGCCCACTATGAGCAAGTGAAACGTTTCACACTTTTGCCCGAACCTTTCAGTATGGAACGTGGCGAACTGACTAATACTTTGAAGTTGAAGCGTCCTATAGTTGCAAAGAATTACAAGGAAGTGATAGATAAGATGTACGAAGAATAAAGATATAATAAACCTATCTATTGAAAATAAAAAGCTCCCGGTTAAGAGTCAGAACTTTTAATCGGGAGTTTTTTTATATATCCGTGTGCCTAAAAAGTGCACGTATATTACCGGTTTATCCCCTCTTGATGGCCCTGTACCGCATATATTTGCATCCTCACTTTATATATTTATGTAAGATGTATAACTTATCTATTACTACAGGAAAAATAGCGGATGGCTTTTCCGCGTTGTTAATGCTTTGTTGCATACTCATGGTACAGTCGTGCACTGTTCCCGTACAAACTACAGCTTCTTTGTCGTCTGACAATGGAGACGGTACTTATACCAATCCGGTGATTAATGCCGATTATCCCGACCCTGACATTATACGGGTAGGTGAAGACTTTTATATGGTCAGTTCCTCATTCGTTGCTATGCCGGGTATTCCTATCTGTCATTCTAAAGACCTTATAAATTGGCGTATCATAGGGCATGCCTACGACAGCATCACTTTCCGTCCTCAATATAGGATGGAGAATGAGCAGACCGCGTATAGTCGTTTGTGTTGGGCTCCTTCCATTAAATATCATGACGGCACCTATTATATAGGAGTTAATATTGCCGATGATGGTTTTGTAATGTTTAAGAGTAATAAACCGGAAGGGCCGTATTCAATGCATAAGTTTGACAAGCGTTTGTATGATCCGGGATTTTTCATTGATGATGACGGTAAGAAATATGTCACACATGGAAAGACGAAAATATACCTGACACGTTTGAAAGATGATGGAACCGGTGTACTGGATCCTAACGATGAGGGTACCCTGATTATAACAGCTCCCAAGGGATATGAATATCTTTTTGAAGGATGTCACACTTATAAAAGGAATGGCTGGTATTATATTTTTAATCCGGCATTGGGATACAATGGGGTGCAGATGATCAGTCGCTCCCGTAATCTTTACGGTCCGTATGAAACAAAGGTCCTTATTGATGATGATATCAACTATGCTGATGCCGGTGTACATCAGGGCGGATATGTGGAGACACTTGAAGGCGAGTCGTGGGCTTATACTTTCCAGGACAGGGATTATATGGGTAGGTGTGTGATGCTGTATCCGATGAAATGGGAAGAGGATTGGCCGGTGGTAGGCCCGGAAGGTAAACCGGGAAAAGGAGTGGTAACTTATAGAAAACCGGCAGTCAAGGCCAAGCAAGAGATTACATTTCCCCAACATTCGGATGATTTCAGTTCTTCGAAACTGGCTCATGTGTGGGAATTCAATCATGTACCCCGGAAAGATAAATGGAGCCTGACGGATCGTCCCGGCTATTTTAGGATTTATGCGCAGTATGCAAAGGGATTTGAATGGGCGCGTAATTCTCTGACACAGAAAGTGTCTGGGCCTTATAGTACCGGAACTGTTTCATTAGATTTGACCGGACTCCGTGAAGGGGATTTTGCCGGAAATGGCATAATGGGGAGAGTCATGTACCAACTGGGAGTACGGAAGAAAGCGGATGGCTTTTGGCTTGAAATGAGGCAGGGAGGAAGAGAAGGAGAGACTGTTGTCGATAGTCTTCCTGTCAAAACTGATAAGATATACCTGCGCACTGAAGTGACAAAGCAAGGATCTTTACTGTTTTATTATAGTCTGGATAATCTTGAATATAACCGTTTGGGTCCGGAAGGAGTTTCTAACTTCTGGGGATTTCTGGGTATCCGTCATGCTTTATGTTGTTATAACTTGAATAAAGGTGCTACTGGCGGCTATGCCGATTTTGATTATTTTGAATTAGAAAGTAATCGCAGGGGAAATCACTACGATGCATTTACCGAGATAGACTTTTCTCAGTATGACGATCGTGAAGGAATGAAATTAGTACGTCCGGTAGCAAAACGCCCTATGCAGTTTATTTCCGGAGTACGGGATGGAAACTGGCTCGTATTCAATAATATGTACTTTAAGCAGAGCCCTCAAAAAGTAACTATCGAACTTCAGGCGGAAACTCCCGGAACAGTGATTGAGATAAGGGAGGGAAGTCTCGATGGGAAGTTGATAGCCACTTGTCCGATAAATCAGAACCAGACTCCGGGAGAATGGGAGAAGCAAGCCTTTGAGGTCAGTGGAGCAGTGAAAGATAAGTCCAAAATTTATTTCCTGTTCCGTGGACAGAGTCAGGGACTTGCTATAAAGAACTTTGTCTTTTACTGATCCGGATTATTCTCCTCGTTATTAATGGAGTTTTTATACTCACTTGGAGTAACTCCCATGTGTTTTTTGAAGCATCTGCTGAAATACTTCGGATCGCTGAAACCGGTCATATAAGCTATTTGAGAGAAGTTGTATACATCACTTCTGATCAGCTGGGCGGCTCTTTTTACACGAATTTCCCTGATAAAATCTACCGGAGGCATTCCTACAATGGACTTAAGCTTCCGGTAGAAAATACTCCGGCTTAGCAGTAGCTTGTTGGCGAAATCGTCGATCACCAGATCCGGATTATCTATTTGCTCTTCCAGGAAATCCATCACTTCTTTCATGAATAACTTATCATGCGGCATCACTTCGGGTTCCGAAGGAGTCCATTCCTTAGAATTATCGGTTTCATTGTTTGCTGATAACTGCTTCATGAATATTTCCTGTAACTGCTTACGCTTGGTAAACAGAGAAGCAATACGGGCTTTGAGGTACGAAGAACTGAATGGTTTCGTAATGTAATCATCGATACCTTGTTCCAAAGCGGTGATACGGTCATCCAATGATGCTTTTGCTGATAGAAGAATGATTGGAACATAGCAGATATCTTTGTTTTCCTTGATACGTTTAATCATTTCCAATCCATCCATGACAGGCATCATTACATCACTGATTATCATATCGGGTATGGCTTCCGATGCAAGTTTCAAACCTTCTTCTCCGTTTGCTGCTTCCAGGATAGTGTATTTCTTTGATAGTATATTTCTGAGCAGGCTTCTCAGCTCACGATTATCTTCTACGATTAAAATGGATAAAAAATCCTCTTCCGAGCTATTCCCAGATTCAGCTATGCCGTTCTCTACAGTTGTGGTAATATATTCTGTATTGTCCGAACTATCAGCAAGGATTAATTCGGCCTGTGCATCTTTCTCAAACACTTCACGTTCCAAAGGTAAAGTTACACTAAATTCGCTACCCGTTCCCGGTTGGCTCTTGACCTCTATATCTCCGTGATGCATATCCACCAATTCTTTGACGAGTGATAAACCTATGCCTGATGAAGGTTGCAGAATATTGTTGTTCTTGCTTAGTGTCTCAAAGCGTTTGAAAAGAGAACCTATCTTATCAGGAGCAATACCGATACCTTCATCAATAATGGAAATGTGGATATGCTGATCCGACTTCTGTACTGTAATCTTTACGGTTTTCCCAGGTAGAGTATATTTGAATGCATTGGATAACAGATTGAATACTATTTTTTCCACTTTGTCCCTGTCTATCCATATATATACTTCTTCTTGATCAGCTTTGAATGTGAAGTCTATTTGTTTCTCTTCAGCTATCAGACGGAAATTTTCTGTAATTTTCATCAGGAACGCAATCAATTCTGTTTGTTCAACCATTACTTTCATCTTCTTATTCTGTATCTTCCGAAAATCGAGTATCTGATTGACAAGACGCAACATACGTTCTGTATTTTTATGTACAACGGTCAGGTGTTCCCGCACGGAAGGAGAAATGGTCTGGTCCTCCAGAACTTCACTGACCGGACTGGAGATAAGAGTCAATGGTGTGCGTAGCTCGTGTGAAATATCGGTAAAGAATTTCAGTTTGATATTTGATAATTGCTGTTCCATATTCACTTGGTGACGCAGTCGATAGATGTAAGAGAAGATATACAGAATTAATCCTGTGAGAAGGATGAATGCTGCAAGATATGCCAGTAAAGCCCAAGGAGTCTCCCAAAAGGTAGGAATGACCTTGATGGAAAGTGTACGGATATTGTTTACCCATACTCCGTCACTGTTTGTTGATTTCACTTGGAGACGATATTCGCCTGCGGGTAGATTGATGTAGCTTGCTGATTTGTTTTTATCGCTATAATTCCATTCTTTTTCAAGACCTTCCAGGCGATAGGCATAGCGTATGTCATCCGGTCTTGTGAAGTCTAATGCTGAAAATTGTACATTAATATTTCGTTCCGAAGGATGTAAGGCTATCTCTTTCAAATCATCGGTGGAGACAGTTGATTTCTTTCCGTTGACTTTCAGATCTGTAAAGACGATAGGAGGTACATAATCACTCTTCTTCATTTGTTCCGGAACAATTTCCAGAAAGCCCATATCTGTGCCGAAAATCAATTGTTGCCGGGCGTTTATGGTGGGTATCGCTTCGCTAAAGTTCATCTTTTGTCTGAGAAATCCTGTACTATAGTTTTCGAATGCCTCTGTTTCCGGATTAAATTTGGATAAAGCATTTTCTGATGCTATCCACAGATTCTTTTGGGAATCTTCTATCATGGATAGGACCATATCGGATCCTAGCCCTTCCTGCTCGGTGTAATACTGAAATTCAATGTTTTCGCTAAGTAGGGTTCTGGATGTGATTTTGTTGACTCCTCCGGTGAATGTCAATATATAGATGTCTTTATGGCTATTTTTGTATATATGCATAATGTCATTTCCTGTCAGACTAAAAGGATTGTTCCTGTTTTGTATATTTCTGTAGAACTTGATTTCTTCCGGTTGTGCAAAGTCATTTGAGAATGTAACTAAACCAAAGGTGGTTCCTACCAACAGGATACCATTTTCCGTACCTGTAATATAGCGGATATTATGGCAGGTGCTGAACGGATAGTTTTGTAGCTTATTCCTGTGGTTGATAAAATACACTTTTCCCTCAGGTGTTTGTTGTAGCAGATTTAATCCACCACCGTAACATCCTACCCAGATGTTGTCATGATTATCGGAATATATGGTAAATATGTCATTGTAACTCAAACTATATAGGTCTTCAGAGTCATACACATAATTTTGTATGTTGTAATTTCCATCGGCTTTCTTTGTGAGTTGGAATAGGCCGTTTCCTTTGGTTCCTATCCAGATTGTTCCGTTCTTTCCTTCGCAGATGCTGTAAACACTGGCATTGAATGATACTTTATCTTTACTTATCTTTCCCTGTGAAGACAAGTAACCGGCCAGGCTGCCATCAGGGTGGTATATCCTGACATATTCGCTTTTGGAAGCTACCCACAATCGTTGTGAACTATCCAAAAGGAAAGCACGGATTTCGAATCCCCTGTCTATTCCTTTCAGATTATAAATTTGTGGATAGAAAGACATTTTCTTTATTCCTCTGGCGCTGGCTAGCCAGTAGTTTCCTTGTCTGTCCTGATAATGGTAGCGAACAAGCGGGGCAAATAGCGATTGAGGATTGTCCGGGTCTGTATAAAAAGCTTTCAATTCTTTACTTTTCCTATCATAATAACAGAAGTTTCCATTATGGGGAATCAGCCATAAAGTACCTTGTTTATCTTCAAATATGGTATTTTTGTTCTCTCTGCCATAATTCACGACCTCTTTTGGGGGTGTAAAGAGGTATTGCTTTTCACCTGTTGCCGGATTAAAGCGTATCACTCCGGGAGTAGTGGGGAATATCCATAGCTCTCCCTCTTTATCTTCATAAATGGAGATAGCTTCATTGGAGGATTGCATGGGAGTACGGATATCAATTAGCTGAGAAGTCTTATTTTCCGGATTGAACAGGATGACACCATTATCAGTGGATATGGTGAGTAGCCCGTGGTTGGTTATGTCTAAAGAGCTTATTTTGTTGATGGGGTAAGGAAACTCTATAAATTTTATGCTTTCAGTTTGTTGGTTATAATAGGCTATCTTTTCAGAAGCGGAAGCAAGGTAAATTGTACCGTTGTATTCCTGAATAAACTGGAAAGGAAAATCACTGTCGATCTTTTTGTTGCCTATAATGGATATACCTTTGTCTGTCAATATCCACTCATCCTTATCGGAATCCTGGAAGATAGTGAAGATGTGCTCGCCTTTTAAAAAGCCATTGAATGTGCTATAGAGTGTAATTCCGTCTTTTTCTTTATATCTCTTTTCATCGATTCTGTAACAATAACCCTTGTCGCATGTTACCCAGGCTATGCCTTCTTTTAGGGGAAATATTTTCTGAACAAAGTTTCTTCTTTGCATATCTTTATCTACTGTTTGCAGAACATCATAGAAGATTTCAAGATGCGTGTCGAATATATAAGCCTTGCTGTCATACGTCTGGCACCAGATATCGCCATATGCGGTTTCTGAAATAAAGGTTATCCGATTGTTGGATAGTGTATATTCTTTATGTGGCGCGGATTTGTAGTTCTTGAATGTATATCCGTCGAACTTATTGAGTCCGTTACGGGTACAGATCCAGATAAAGCCTTTCTGATCTTGTAAAACTGCTGATGCGATATCTTGGGGTAGTCCGTTCTCTGCTGTAAAATCAGTAATCTGGCAGATGGGCTGCGCCGATGAAAACATCGGTATCATTAAGTATAAGAAGTAGATAATCAGTCGTCTCATAGTACTGTTTTGAATAGTGCAGAACAAATGTATAGAAAAAAGGGAATAAATGAAAAGTATAGGATTTGTTTGACCGAAAAAAACGATATTTCGCCCGAATAGTCCACCTCCTTTTTGTTCCATTTTGAAAAAGTACACTCTTGTTACCTGATTTTATTCCGTTGCTATGACACAGGTTGGCTACTTTTGCGGAGTGAATCATTTTAATCATTAACTATTAAAAACACATTACTTATGAATTTTGAAAGACTTGTTCAAAGGACAGCTGCTACTCTCTTGATGAGTATGATCTGCCTTATCTCTCTTGCACAGAGTCGTACTGTTTCAGGTGTTGTGCTCGATAGCAGAGGTGATCCTGTTATTGGTGCTAATATCAGAGTAGTAAGCGACGCTTCTATCGGTACAATTACAGACCTGGATGGTAAATTCTCCCTTGCCGTGCCGGGTACAGCCAAACAATTGGAAATAAGTTTTATCGGAATGCAGACGCAAACAGTATCTATTGTTGCAGGGCAGCCGGTTCATGTGACATTGGCTGAAGATGCTGAGATTCTGGATGAAGTTGTAGTAATCGGTTATCAGACGGTAAAACGTAAAGATCTTACCGGATCGGTAGCCTCTGTTTCGGGTGAGCAAATTGCAGCTATGCCTGTTGCCAATGCAGCTCAGGCTTTGCAGGGTAAGCTGGCTGGTGTAAATGTAACAACGCAGGATGGACGTCCCGATGCCGCTGTTTCTATTCGTGTACGTGGTGGCGGTTCTATCTCACAGAGCAATGATCCGTTGGTGTTGATTGATGGAGTCAGTGGTTCGTTGAGTGATATTCCGGGCGATCAGATTGAGTCGATTGACGTTTTGAAAGATGCCTCATCAACGGCTATTTATGGTGCCCGTGGTGCTAATGGTGTAATTCTTGTTACCACAAAGGGGGCTAAAGAAGGACGTGTTGTTGTTAGCTACAATGGTTATGCGAAGTTCAATACACCGACTAAGTATATGGATGCGCTCAATCCTTATGACTACCTGGCATATAGCTGGGCAAGTGCGGCTTCGGTTGGTGGTAACAGCTATATGGAACCATTGGAGAAACTGTATGGAATAGGACGTTATACGACTACCAATCCCGGTGGTATAGAAAGCTATCGTAATGTAAAGACGGATAATATCCAGAAAAAGATTTATGGAGATTCTTTTTCTCATAATCATGACCTTTCTGTTACGGGTGGTACTGAAAAGACCAAAGTATTGTTTGGTGTTAACTACATGGATGAGGATGGTATGAAACTCGCTTCTTACTACAGACGTGCCAATGTTTCGTTGAAAGTGAACCAGAAGATTGCCAAGAATCTAGATTTGAGTCTTGATACCCGTTATACCAATATTAAAAAGATGGGTGATGAAGGTGTTACGAATGGTAGCGGGTCTATCCTGTCGTCTTCTTATCGCTTCCGTCCAATTGCAACAGAAGATATTTTGGGTGATCTATCCGCAATGAATGAAGGTATGATTGAGAACTATGCCAAACAGAGTCAGTGGGACAGATATAATCCGGTAAACCGTATCAATGATAAGTATGCACCGAATGCTCAGCAGTCATTGCGTGGTATTCTTTCGCTGAACTGGGGAATTGTGAAAGGATTAACCTATCATACTGACCTGTCTCTCAGCCAGACTTGGAATCAGAATAAGGAATGGACGGGAGCCATCATAAATAACTATCTGGATGATAATACCGGTGAGGTCCTATATGCAGGTAACGCGAATCTGGAGAAAAAGAATAGCTGGGGACTCCGTTGGACAAATACTTTGAGCTATGACTTTACTTTAGGTAAGATACATCGTTTGAATATACTGGCCGGTCATGAAGTTTCCGATTCGGGCGGTGACGGGCTGAAAGCCTCAGGAACTTATTTCCCTGCAAACTTTACGAAAGAGAATGCATTTGCCATGATCAATCAATACGATAGTACTAAGGGAGTGGGGGATTTCTCTTCAAGTGTTTCTACGCCGAGCCGTATCCTTTCTTTCTTTGGTCGTTTGAATTATAACCTTATGGAACGCTATCTGCTGACGGTTACGTTCCGTGCGGATGGTTCATCTAAATTTGCTCCCAGTAACCGTTGGGGATATTTTCCGGCTGCCGCTTTGGGATGGCGTATGTCTGAAGAAGCATTCCTGAACGATGTGGACTGGCTGGATAACCTTAAACTTCGTGTTTCCTATGGTGAGGTAGGTAACGATGGTATAAATTCCAGTTTGTGGTCACAGAATTGGGAGGCTACCAGTGACAAGAGATACCAGGGAGCCGTGAATGGTGCCTTCTTGCCTTCTTATTCACTTGGTGCAGATATGGCGAACAAGGACCTGAAGTGGGAAACTACGATTACCCGTAACATCGGTGTTGATTTCGGTTTCTTTAATAGCCGCTTGACAGGTACGATTGATGCCTATTGGAATACCACCAAGGACTTGTTGATGAAAACGGCTATTCCGGGTATCACAGGTTTCACTTCAACCTACGCCAATGTAGGCCAGACCAGCAACAAAGGTATTGAAATTGCTCTTCAGGGTGTACTCGTGAAAACGAGGGACTGGAATGTAACGGCTGGTTTTAATATTAACTTCAATCGCGGTAAAGTGGACAAACTGGCTGATAATGTCACTGGACTTTATGGTACGGAATGGGCTACTTCATCTACTTTCCCGAAATCAGATTATGTCTTGAAAGAAGGGCGCCCTGTAGGCTTGGTACGTGGCTTGACTGCTGATGGCTTCTATACTACCGACGATTTCACTTATGAAAATGGGGTGTATACTCTAAAAGAAGGAGTTGCGGATGTTTCTTCTGCTGTATTCCCTAACTATCATTTACACAATGGTATGAACGAACGCCCTGCAGGACAGTTGGCTTATCCGGGTATGGCAAAGTTCAAAGACCTGAACGATGACGGTATTATCAATGATGATGACGTGGACGTTATCGGCGATATGACACCTGTCCATACCGGTGGTTTTAATATTAATGCTACTTATAAGAACTTTGATTTAGGTTTGTATTTTAACTGGAGCTATGGTAATGAAATTTATAATGTAAATAAGTTGGCAGCACTTTATGGTTATAAAGAAGGTGCCGTTTACGAGAATAAGCTCTCTATAGTAAAGGACTGCTATAAAATCTATGATGTAGTGAATGGCGAATTGGTTGCATTGACCACTCCTGAACAGCTGAATGCTGCCAATGCGAATGCTAAGTTACCACTGGCATACAGTGAGAATGGCTATGTGTCTACATTGGGTATTGAAGACGGCTCTTATCTGCGTTTGAATACACTGACTTTGGGGTATACTTTACCGAAGAGTATGCTTCAGAAGGCGGGTATCAGTAATCTGCGTGTTTACGGAAGTATCTATAATGTCTTTACAATTACAGGATATTCCGGAATTGATGCTGAGGTAAGTACGTCTACTTCTACAAAGACCTATCCTCAATTAGGTATGGACTGGGGTACTTATCCACGTGCCCGTTCCTTCGTACTGGGTGTAAATCTTAGCTTCTAACCATTTAAATAAAAGATGAAATTATGAATAAGTATATAAAAATGGCATTTGCGTCAGCCTGTTGCGTCTTGTTTGCACAGTGCAGTGACTTTCTGGAAACTTCTTCTCCTTCTAATACAGATGACGAGTTTGTAACTTCCAGTCCCGCAGAAACTCTGAAGACTTTGTCAAGAGCTTATGCACTTTATCGTGAATCGTGTAATGGGGCATACGATTGGAACGACCATTACCGTTCGGATATCGAATATTTCCCCGAGAATAATACTTCCAATAATATCAATGCAAAGCTGGTTCCCGAACAGATTCCTTGTGATCACATGAAAGGTAGCTTCAATGCTCTGTACAATGTGATTTCCTATGCCGGAAAGACCGCTGACCTGATTGCTGCCAAAACAGCTTATCAGGATGATATCGCAGCAGGCAGGACTTCTGACTGGACACATCTGAAAGGTGAAGCCGAAGCATTACGTGCATTATGTTACTTTGACTTGATTAAACATTGTGGTGATGTACCGTATGGCTATGAGAATAATTATGTAGATGATTACGGGCTGACTTCACGTTTTGATATTTATGATGCATTGATTGAAAAATTGAAAGCAGCGGAACCGTATATGTATAAAGTAGGTGAAGGCGGTTTGAACGGTGAGCGTATTACGAGGACATTTGTTGATGGACTGATTGGTAAAATGGCTCTTTATGCCGGAGGCTATCAAACAATCCGTACTGATATGCCTGAACTTTATGGAAGTGTACAGTTCGAAACTCTCAGCACGGATGCTAAACGTAAATGCGCTTATGCCCGTCGTTCCGATTACAAGAACTATTACACTATAGCTGAAGACTATTTACAGAAAGCTCTTTCAACCAATGCAGGAACTACCAAACTGGTTACTACGGATGAGCGTAGCTATGCGAACAATCCTTTCCAACGCCATTTTCAATACGGAATGGATCTTCTGATGAGTCCTGAAGCTATCTTTGAAATAGGTTGTGTACAAAATCAAGCTACAAGCCGTATGTATTGCTATGATTTCGGTCGTGGCTCTAACGGTGGTAACAATACTGCCCCGAATAAGGTATTTGCCGGTATACGTATGGTGCCGAGTTTCTATTACGGTGGTTATGATAACGCTGATAAACGTCGCGATGTCAGTGCGGTGGTTACCGGGCTGGATGGTAAAGGCAATGAGTTGGCATTTACTTTTAAGGCGGGTGCTAAGATTGATGGAGGTATTTGCTTGAATAAGTGGGATATTTGCCGCCAAAATCCTTACTTTGTCGGTCCTCAGATGGGCGCGGGTTTCAATATACCGATTATGCGTGTAGCTGATGTCATCTTGATGTTAGCGGAAGTGAAAGCAGGATTGGATGCAGATACTGAAGCTATAGGCCTGGTTAATCAGATTCGTGAAAGAGCTTTTGGAGATGATTTGCATAATATTTCCGGTTTGTCCGGTGAAGCACTAAAAGAAGCTATTCTGATGGAACGTAAGTTTGAACTTTTCGGTGAAGGGCATACCAGTTACGATCTGGTTCGGAGTGGTAAATTCTCACAAAAAGCAATGGAAGTACGTAATGAGATGTCAACCCTTGCTGAAAATCTGAAGACTAAAGGTTATCATGAATTTGAGAATGGCAACATCTTACCCGCTTACATCTGGACAAAGCAGGTTGCAGGTGCCAAACTGACTTATGACTGTACGGATGAAAATGATCCTGTACTTTTCCCGGGGTGGCGTGGTGTATTGGATTTTGCTGAGTTAGGATTGTCTGTAAATGGAACCAACCATAATACCGCTATCAAAGGGTTATTTGAATATATTGCTCCGGATAGTGAGACTGCGGCAGAATTAGAAGCGGAAGGATATGTGAAGACAGAGTGGGGAAGCACTCTTGCTGCCAATATTGATATATATCTGAGCAATATTCTTCCGGGCATTACATCGGAAGAGAGTGTTCCGTGTTATTACTGGCCTATTCCTTATGAAACAATCAGTCAATCCAAAGGAAAAGTGACAAATGGCTATGGACTGCCACAGCAATAATAGGTATTTGGTATAGAGCTTTGAGAAAACTGCAGGATTTCATTTCCATCGGATTTAAAATCTTGCAGTTTTTGTCGTACTATTTCCTTTGATATATTATTTTTGTAAAAATATAGAATAGAAATGATGAAAGAAAAACTTTTTTACTTACTGCCTCTCCTTGCTTTGGCAAGTTGCGGAGAGCCATCCTACAAGGATGCTTCTTTATCTCCTGAAAGGCGGGCGGAACTTCTGGTGAAGGAACTTACACTGGAAGAGAAAGCGCATCTTATGATGGATGGTTCCCGTTCTGTGGAACGATTGGGTATTAAACCGTATAACTGGTGGAATGAGGCGCTGCATGGCGTTGCCCGGGCAGGCTTGGCTACGGTTTTTCCCCAGCCGATAGGTATGGCAGCGTCCTTTAACCCGGAAATGGTGTACGAAGTGTTCAATGCCGTGTCGGATGAGGCACGTGCGAAGAATACCTACTACGCATCTCAGGATAGCCGTGAACGCTATCAGGGTTTGACCATGTGGACTCCCACAGTGAATATCTACCGTGATCCGCGCTGGGGCAGGGGTATTGAAACCTATGGTGAAGACCCTTATCTGACAAGTCGGATGGGCGTGATGGTGGTAAAAGGTTTGCAAGGACCTGCCGATGGAAAATATGATAAACTGCATGCCTGCGCCAAGCATTTTGCCGTACATTCGGGACCGGAGTGGAATCGTCACTCTTTTAATGCGGAGAATATAAAGCCACGTGATTTGTATGAAACTTATCTGCCACCCTTCGAAGCATTGGTGAAAGAAGGAAAAGTGGAAGAAGTGATGTGCGCTTACAACCGTTTTGAAGGTGATCCTTGCTGTGGAAGTGATCGCCTGCTGATGCAGATATTGCGTGGAGAATGGGGATTCGACGGTATAGTAGTATCTGATTGCGGTGCAATAGCTGACTTCTACAACGATCGTGGTCATCACACTCATCCCGATGCAGAGTCAGCCTCTGCCGCGGCGGTGATCAGTGGAACAGACTTGGAGTGTGGTTCCAGTTATAAGGCTTTGATAGAGAGTGTGAAAAAAGGATTAATTTCAGAAGAGACCGTAGACACGTCTGTCAAGCGACTGATGAAAGCCCGTTTTGCATTGGGGGAAATGGATGAACCGGAAAAAGTATCCTGGACCAAGATACCTTTCTCCGTAGTAGCTTCTGCTGCTCATGACTCTCTGGCATTGAATATGGCCCGTGAATCCATGACATTGTTGATGAATAAGGATAACTTTCTGCCGTTGAAACGTGGTGGACTGACGGTAGCCGTTATGGGGCCGAATGCGAATGACTCAGTGATGCAATGGGGAAATTATAACGGAATGCCGGCGCACACCGTCACTATTCTTGATGGAGTGCGGAATTTGCTTGGCACTGATGATAAACTGATCTATGAGCAAGGCTGCCCATGGGTGGAAAGAACTCTGATTCAGAGTGCATTCAGCCAGTGTAAGTCAGACAAAGGTCCCGGGTTCACAGCTCGTTACTGGAATAACCTGAAGCGTGAAGGCGAACCGGTGACCACAGCACAAGTCACCACTCCTTTCCGCTTTTGTACTTCGGGGGCTACAGTGTTTGCTCCGGGAGTGAATTTGACGGATTTCTCCGCAACCTATAACAGTGCATTTACTCCTAAAGAATCAGGAGAAATTGTTCTTGAGGTTTATTGCTATGGGAGCGGAAGACTTCGTGTGAACGGAGAAGAAGTGAAAAGTTTCTCAAACAAGCACGGTGCAAGGAAATCTACTCATGCGATGAAGGTACAGGCTGGTAAATCGTATGATCTGGAACTTGATTTTGAGTATCTGAGAAGTGATGCACAGTTGAACTTTGATCTTGGATTTAAGAAAGATGTGGATATAAGGAAATCTGTTGAACGTGTGAAGGATGCAGATATCGTTATTTTTGCGAGCGGTATATCTCCCAGCCTTGAAGGAGAGGAGATGGGAGTAAATCTTCCCGGTTTCAAGAAAGGAGATCGTACGGATATTGAGTTACCTGCCGTTCAGCGTGAACTGATTGATGCTCTGCATCGTGCAGGTAAGAAGATTATTCTGGTTAACTGTTCAGGATCGCCTATCGGTTTGGAACCTGAGACTCAGAAGTGCGAAGCTATCTTGCAGGCATGGTATCCCGGTCAGCAAGGTGGTAAGGCTGTTGCCGAGGTATTGTTCGGTGATTATAATCCGGCGGGGAAATTACCGGTTACTTTCTATCGCAATGTGTCTCAGTTGCCTGACTTTGAAGATTATAACATGACCGGAAGAACTTACAGATATATGCAGGATGTGCCTTTGTTCCCATTCGGTTACGGTCTTAGTTATACCACCTTTGGCTATGGTAAAACCGTACTTGACAAGAATGAACTTACAGCCGGACAGTCTTTGAAACTTACTGTACCTGTTACAAATACGGGCAAGCGTAACGGAGAAGAAGTGGTGCAGGTTTATCTTAGAAAACAAGGAGATGCAGAAGGACCTATCAAAACCTTGCGTGCTTTCAAGCGTGTATCTATTCCGGCAGGAAAGACCGTCAATGTGGAGTTTGACCTGAAAGATAAAGAATTGGAGTGGTGGGACGATCAATCCAATACAGTAAGAGTTTGTCCGGGTAATTATGATATTATGGTGGGAGGAAGCTCTAAAGAAGAAGATTTGCAGCGAACAACGATTGCTATAAAATAATTGTTGGAAAGTGAGAAAAATCCCAATATACTTGACATCGCCTTTCTGATGTCGTATATTTGTATTCGTAAATCTATTTAATATTCAATTTTAAATTAGCACGAACGGAGAAGCATTGCTTCTCCGTTCTTTTTTTATCCCTATGGCTTGTCATTTGAAATGCCACATGTTTACTTCCCCAATGCTACAGCTTAGCAGCTTAAATGCCACACTTCAACAACCTAAATGCCACACTTCAACCGTTTTAAGCCCAGCCGTTTCACTTGCTGAGGTGTGGCGTTTCACTGATTTACCCCAGCGAAACGGACGATACATCTGAGGTAAACAGACGATACGTTTGAGGCATACTGATCATGTGTTTGAGGCAAACAGACGGTCTGTTCCGAAAGTAAAACGGGAGGTCTATGCCTCCCGTCCGTTAATCTTCTGTAAATATGCTCTTGACAAAGAACGTCCGGTTACCTGTTACCGGACATCCGTAAAAGTATAAGTTTCTCCTGCTTGGGTCGCGATCTCATAAACGTATGATTTCTTTAGCTCAATACCTTTCAAAGGAGCTTTCTCACTAATCAAGGGGCGGCTTATGGGCTGCTTGGCAAAGAAAGGATTGGCATTACCGTTGTCAGTAACAGATAAACTTTTTCCATCCATAGCCAACTCCTGATGTACACGTAGATGAAGATTGCCTCCGAGAGTCGATTTGATCACGGCAGATTCTATCTGCCCGTTTTTCCACTTCAATGAAATGATTTCAAAGCCTCCGCGTGCCCGAAGTCCCTTTATTTCACCGTCCTTCCATACATCTGGCAAAGCTGGTAGTAAGTGTATGGCTTCATCATGGCTTTGCATTAACATCTCGGCAATACCGGCTGTACAACCGAAGTTTCCGTCTATTTGGAAAGGAGGATGTGCATCGAAAAGATTAGGATAGGTTCCTCCTCCTTGTCCTTTCTGGATTTCGGGGGAGACCAGATTGAGTTGATCAGTGATAAGTTTGAATGCATGATTCCCATCCAAACATCTTGCCCAGAAACAAACCTTCCATCCCATAGACCAACCGGTAGAAGGATCACCACGTTGGATTAGGGTGTTGCGTGCAGCCTCAAAGAGTACGGGTGAGGAGTATGGAGATATCTGGAATCCCGGAAAGAATCCCCATAAGTGAGAAATGTGGCGATGATGATCTTTGGGGTTATCCCAGTCCTCAAACCACTCCTGCAATTGTCCGTATTGCCCTACTTGCATAGGAGGCAATTGTTTTCTGAGTGAGAGGATCGTATCGCAGAATAGCTCATCCTTCTCTAATAGCCGTGCGGCTCTTTCTGTATTTGTGAATAGATCAAATACTAGCTGATTGTCCATGGTGATGCCTGCAAAGAGATTGGCTTTTGTTCTCCATTGTGGAGGTGAATTCTCTGGTGAATTACTTGGGGTGACTACCATATAACCTGTGTTGGGGTCTTTGACAAGGAAATCGACAAAGAATTCGGAAGCACTTTTCATGATCGGGTATGCCTGGGCCAGAAAATCTTTATCTCCCGAATACAGATAACGATCCCATAAATGATGGCATAACCAAGCGTTGCAAGTGGGCCAGGGACCGCAATATGCTTTGTCTACCGCCCCGTTCATGCGCCACAGATCGGTGTTATGATGCAACATCCATCCACGGCAACCATACATTTCGCGAGCAGCTTCCTGACCATTCTCATAGAGTTCCTTTATCATTTGCAGGAAAGGTTCGTGCATTTCGGGCAGATTAGTTACTTCAGCCGGCCAGTAGTTCATTTCGGCGTTGATATTCGTAGTATAACGGCATTTCCATGCCGGATTTAGCTTCTGATTCCAAATGCCTTGCAGATTGGCCGGCTGCCCTCCCGGCTGTGAACTGGAGATTAGAAGATAACGTCCAAACTGGAAGTATAGGGCTACCAGGTGAGGATCATTGGCTGTGGCAAACTCTTTGACGCGTATATCGGTTGGCTTGTCAGCCTGGGCGGTACGGCCTAAATCCAACGATACACGATTATAATATTTCTGATATTCACTTATATGAGCCTGAAGTGCTTTGGTATAATTCTTCCCAGCATTCTTTAAGTATACTTTGTTACGTTTGACAGGATCGCCGGATATGTCTTTGTAATTGATGAAATTGGTGGATATCGCCAGGTAAATTGTGGCGCTGTTTGCACGAGTTACTACCAGGGTAGAATCATTTGCAGAGGTTTTCCCTCCCTGTACGTTGAGCTTTAAATCTGTACGGAAGCGGACTGCCCCTTCTACAAACTCATTTCCTTTAGTCACTCCCTCCATAGTCATGGCGTCTTTGCCGGAAGTTGTGACGTCGACGTCTTGCGGGCATGTTAGAGCAGTGGTGAATGTCAGTTTCCCCGGTTGTGAAGCGGTCAGCCGGATGATGACTAATTGATCTGCAAATGAAGTGAATACTTCACGTTTGTAGTCGACGCCATCCACTGTATAAGTGGTTGATGCGACGGCTTTTTCCAAATCCAGCTCCCGGCGGAAGTTTGTATAACCTTCCTGATCCTGAAACCTTAACCGTAAACTACCTGCTGTTTGATAAGGCATGCCAAAACCATTCTTCGAGAGAAGCCTCTCACCCGCCAATGTCTGGGCTTCAGGATATTTTCCTTCAAAGATCAACTGTCTTATTTCAGACAGATAGTTTTTAGTTTCCGGATTGTAGTTCTTGTAAGGAGCACCGGCAGAAATCGTTTCTTCGTTCAATTGGATTTCTTCATTTACCGGATTTCCATATACCATTGCTCCCAATCTTCCATTACCTAAAGGGAGAGCTTCTTCCCAATATTCAGCCGGGCTGTCGTACCATAAGACCGGCGCTTGCTGGGCTTTTAAGTCTGTACTTGCTATGATTGCCATACAGACTAATGAGAGTTTTAAGAAACGGTGTGCCATATTATAGATTTTTTTTGAGTGGTCTATTTGTTTTTCTTCTATTATTTCCTGACAATTTGTGTGGAATCACAATGAATGATTGACAGGTTTTCTATTGCTTCTAAATCCACTACCGGCTGACCGGCTATCGGTTGCTTTGTCCGCACGTCATTCAGGAATATATCCTTGCATTGTCGGATGTTGAGTGAAGGTCCTTCTTCTACGGTGAAACTTACGTTGTTAAAACGGATATCGGTGGCTGTTTCTGCTTGAAATCCTTTTCCGGCTACTATGTTCATGTTAGAGAAAGACAGTTCCGATATAGGCATTTCCTCAATGCCTTTTATATAGCCTATCCGCTTGATATCATTTCCCGTAACATTACTTAAATGGATATTCCGGAAAATAGGAGTACGTTCGCTTACCGGTTCCACTTTCGATAAACGGTCATAAAATAAATCGAAAATAAAGGCATCTCCTTGTATATTCTTCATTACGATATTGTCTACCCGTATATCTTCTACTACACCACCGCGTCCGCGGGATGCTTTTAACCTGATACCGGCATTCGTTCCATCAAACACACAATTGGATATAGCTATCCTTTTTACACCGCCCGACATTTCGCTGCCGATGACCACTCCACCGTGACCGGAAAGCATGATACAATTGGTGATTGTGATGTTCTCGCATGCTTTCCCATATTTACGTCCGTCGGCATCACGTCCGGACTTGATGGTAATACAATCGTCTCCAACACTGATAAAACAGTCGGAGATACGTACATTTCGGCAGGAACTCGGATTGATACCGTCCGTATTCGGCCCTTTAGGATTGCTTGACGGGTTATTGATGGTTACTCCATGTATTGTAACGTTATCACAGAAGGCCGGATTGACTGTCCAGAAAGGAGAGTTGATGATCTTCACATTTTCAATAAGGATATTCGTACATTCGTAGAACTGAATAAAAGGCGGACGGAACATTTTACGTTCCAGAGAAGGCTTATAGTAATCGGATATTTCCAGGTCATTATTGGCATCCACCCACATTTGCTGTAACTTATCCAGAGAAGGTAGCTTGCCACCGTTCTCTTTTATCACCTTACGTGTCTCAAATTCCCATAACCACCATTTCAGTCCGTTCCCATCCAGCGTTCCGCGTCCGGTAATGGTCAGATTATCTGCCGAATGAGCGTAAATCAGTGGGGATAAGGTTTGCATAACGGTTCCTTCCCAACGTGCGGTTACAAAAGGCAGATAATCCTCGAACCTGTCTGAGAAGCGCACAATGGCACCTGATTCCAGATGCAATGTAATATTACTTTTCATGTGGATAGTAGCAGTCAGATAAGTCCCGGCAGGAAAATAGATGGTTCCACCTCCTTCCGAAGCTGCTTTTTCAATAGTCTGGTTAATCAGTTTCGTACATGGCTTGATGCCTTTGGCATCAGCCCCCAATTGTTTCATGTCGAACGTGCGGGACGTGGCTACCACAGCCATCATTACTCCCATAATAAAGATGAATAAACGTTTCATGGTCTGTCTTATACTCTTTTAGATATGTGATACAAATTAGAATACGGGGCAAATGTACGTAATCACAGTGCGGGGAGGGTGGACTTTTTGTGTAATAAAGAGTATTTATAAATAGAACCGGTAGAAATTATAAAAAAAGAAAGGGTTACATGACAATGCAACCCTTCCCTGTTTTACTGCTCAGATATATTAATATCCGAAGATATCTTCCTGTTTCAGTTCAATTACCGGACCTACTTTTTTCAAAGCATTTATATCCAGCTCTTTTTTGTCACCAAGGATACAATATGTATAGGTGCGTCCCTTGATCCATTTATTCTGGTAGTCGATAACATCCTGTAACGTCATGTTCTGCACATCGTTATACAGCTTGATACGACTATCTACATTCTGTCCCAGATATTGAGCGCTGATATAATCCCAGATAACATCCATCTTGATGGTGCGGTCGGTACGCATACGGGCAATCATGCCGTCTTTGGCCAGTTTGAAGGCAGCTTCCGATTCAGGCATATTGTTGATGATGTCATTGAATGTATTGATGGCGTCTATCATCTTGTCATTCTGCGTAGCAATTTGTGTGCGTAGCATATAAGGATCTGTCAAATAGCTTGGCTTTAACATACCGGCCCATGCCGAGTAAGCCAAACCGCGGCTTTCGCGCATTTCCTGGAATACGATGGAATTCATGCCGCCACCGAAGTATTCGTTGTATAGTTGACGACCGGATTCAGCAGCAGGATCAAATTTCTCTCCTTTGTTGGAGATTTGCGACATATAGATTTGTTTAGCATCATACGGAGCAATGAAAATCTTCGTTTCGGGTGTCAATAGTGCTTCAAAGTTATTTCCTTCAGGAATTTCTTTCAAAGCCTCCGGTGCCTGATGCTCTTTATTAATGATGGCAAGCAGGTCATCCTGATTGCTTGGCCCATAGTAAAGAATACGGTGCTTGAAGCTGCTCAACTGTTTGATACGGTCCACAAGCTGTTGCGGATCCATAGAGATCAGTTCAGCTTCGGTCAGCAGATTGGTTGCCGGAGATTTCGGACCATAAGTAGCATAAGACACCAGGCGCGAGAAGTTTTGCATCTGATTCAGCTTAGCGTCTTTGCGGGATTTCAGAATATCGTTAGCCATATTTGCATAAGCCTCTTTATTTACCTGGGCATTTGCCAACAGTTTTTCGAAGAGAGCCATGGCAGCAGGCATATTTTCGTTGAGGCCGGAGAGTACAACATAAGTACGTTTGCTACCCGGAGATACAAAGAATGAGCACGCAAGACGATAGAATTCGCTCTTAACCTCTTCCGGAGTCATGTCGGCTGTACCGAGGTATTCCAGATATTGGGCAGCGGTACCGAGTGCCTTGTCATTGTTGTTACCCATATCAAAGAGGTAAATCAACTGGAAAATATCATTCGTTGTATTCTGTTTGTAAAGTACAGGAATATCCGATTTTGCTTTCAGTTGGGTAAGATCTTTGGAATAGTCCAGGAATACCGGTTCGATAGGAGTCACTACGCTTGCCTGTATTTCTTTCAGGAAGGTACTGGCGGTGTCGCGATTCATCACGATAGGAGTGATTTCGGGTTTCGGCATCTTCTTTTCATTTGGGTCTTTACCTTGTCTTTTGTAGATAACGGCATAGTTATCATCTTTCAGATATTTATTGGCAAAGGCTACGATATCATTCTTAGTCAGTTTGGACATACGGTTGAGGGCGGTAACTTCGTCTGCCCAGTCACTACCGTTTACGAATGACTGTACAAACATGTCGGCACGCGCATCATTGTTTTCCAACTGCTGCATCTGATACAGTTTGAAGTTGTTGATATTGGCTTCCAGCATCTTTTCGTCGAAGTCGCCGTCGCGGAGTTTCTTCAGTTCACCCAGCATGAGGTCTTTCACTTCGTCCAGAGTCTGTCCTTGTTTAGGGCGTCCCTGCATCAACAGTGCGCTGTAATCGCTCATGGTCAGAGGATAGCAATAAGAACTTAACGTCTTCTGTTGTTGTGTAAGATCAAGGTCGAACAGGCCGGCTTGTCCGTTATAAAGTATCTGGGAAACCACTTGTAATGTTTCCACATCTTTGTCGGCCGCTCCGGGGAAACGCCATGCAAGGGCAACGCTTTCGGCATCCGGGCCGATTACTTCACGTACAACAGGTGCTGTAATCGGGGTTTCTTTCGGCAGATCCAGTTTCGGCAGATCAGTGTTTGGTTTCAAACCACCAAAATATTTGTCAATGGTTGCAATCATCTGATCGGGATCAAAATCACCGGAAAGACAGATAGCCATGTTGTTGGGCACATACCATTTCTTATAATATTCTTTGATGTTGGTGATTGAAGGATTCTTCAGGTCTTCCTGAGTACCAAGTACGGTTTGTGTTCCATACGGATGGTGTGGGAAAAGAGAAGAAAGTACTGCTTCGTAAACTTTGCGCGGGTCGCGGGTCAGCGACATATTCTTTTCTTCGTAAACCGTTTCCAACTCAGTATGGAAACCGCGGATCACGCAATTTTCAAAACGTTCTGCCTGAATTTTTGCCCAGTTGTCAATCTGATTGCTGGGGATATCTTCCGTGTAGCAAGTAACGTCGAAACTGGTGTAGGCATTTGTTCCGTTGGCACCGATGGCAGCCATGAGTTTGTCATATTCGTTGGGGATGGCATATTTGGAAGCCTCGTAGGAGATGCTGTCAATTTTTGCATAAATAGCTTTACGTTCAAGGCTGTCTGTTGTCTTGCGATAAACTTCGAATTGTTCTTCGATCTGGTCCAGCAAAGGCTTTTCAATCTCATAGTTCTGAGTACCGAAGTTTGTGGTACCTTTAAACATCAGGTGCTCGAAATAGTGAGCCAATCCGGTAGTTTCTGCGGGGTCGTTTTTACCACCTACACGTACTGCAATGTACGTTTGTATGCGCGGAGTTTCCTTGTTTACAGTCATGTAGACTTTCAAACCGTTGTCCAGAGTGTAGATACGCGCTTTCAGCGGATCATTGGGTACTGTTTCGTAGCTGTACTTCGAAGTACAACTTCCTAAGCTTATCGCTACCAGTAGGATAAACGTTAAACCAATTTGTCGGAATAGTTTGTTCATAAGCTGACTTATTAGATTGATAACTGCAAAAATATGCGTTTTTTTCATACCTTTGCACTCAAAAAGTAAATATTTTAAATAAGAAGGTTTATTTTCATAGATTATGATTACCATAGAACAACTGAAAAGCATTAAAGAGCGCACCGAGGCACTCTACCGCTATCTGGACATCGAAGGAAAGAAGATCCAGGTAGAAGAAGAACAGTTGCGCACGCAGGCTCCGGGCTTTTGGGATGACCAGAAGACGGCTGAGGCACAAATGAAGAAAGTGAAAGGTTTGCAACAGTGGATAGCCGGTTATAATGAAATAAAGACATTATCGGATGAATTGCAATTGGCTTTTGATTTCTATAAGGACGAACTTGTAACCGAGGAAGAGATAGATGAAGCTTATGCCAAAGCTTCCGTTGCCATTGATGAGCTTGAACTGAAAAATATGCTTCGTGATGAAGCTGACCAGATGGACTGTGTGTTGAAAATCAACTCCGGTGCGGGTGGCACGGAAAGCCAGGACTGGGCAAGTATGCTGATGCGTATGTATTTGCGTTATGCCGAAACCAATGGCTACAAGGCTGTCATTTCTAACTTGCAGGAAGGTGATGAAGCCGGTATTAAAACCTGCACTATTGAGATTTCAGGTGATTATGCTTATGGATATCTGAAAGGCGAGAACGGTGTACATCGTCTGGTGCGTGTATCTCCTTACAATGCGCAAGGCAAGCGTATGACTTCTTTTGCTTCTGTTTTTGTAACTCCGCTGGTTGATGATACTATTGAGGTGAACATCAATGTTGCCAATATCTCATGGGATACTTTCCGTTCCAGTGGTGCCGGTGGTCAGAATGTGAACAAGGTAGAATCCGGAGTTCGTCTGCGTTATCAGTTCAAGGATCCGTATACGGGCGAGGAAGAAGAAATCCTGATTGAAAATACGGAAACTCGCGACCAACCCAAGAATCGCGAGAATGCAATGCGCCAGTTACGTTCCATTCTGTATGATAAGGAACTTCAGCACCGCATGGCCGAACAAGCCAAGGTGGAAGCCGGGAAGAAGAAGATCGAATGGGGTTCGCAGATACGAAGCTATGTATTCGATGATCGCCGTGTAAAAGACCACCGTACTAACTTCCAGACTTCGGATGTCAATGGAGTGATGGATGGTAAGATAGATGGTTTCATTAAGGCGTATCTGATGGAGTTTGCGGGGCAAGAGGATTAAAATTTATTTCTATATAAAGAGAATGGGTGTCACTTGATGAATGAAAGTGGCACCCATTTTTGTTTTCAAGAGCGTGAGGGGAAACGATATTGTTCTTTGTAAAAGACGTTTCTTAAGAAAAAACGTCTTTTGAAAAAAACACTTTTCTTGCGAAAACGTATTCTTTAAAAAACATTTCTTATCTTTGTTCCTAACTCAATAATTGCTTTTGCATGGAAATAGCCGAAAGCATAGAAGCCACTCGTCAGTCGGTTATCCGTATGTTTCAAGTTCTGGAACGTGCAGCTTTACTCATCATGCTGTATTCCGGGAAAAACAATATGCAGCAACTTGCCAAACCGGAAAAAGTTTATTTGGACAATATGAACTTGATGTATGCTCTTTCTTCCTCTGCGGATATAGGTAATATTCGTGAAACATTCTTTGCCAATCAGTTGAAACAAAATCATCAGATAGCTTTTTCCGGGCAGGGAGATTTTCGGATAGATGATGTTTATACTTTTGAAGTGGGAGGAAAGAACAAGACGTTTGAGCAAATAAAGGATGTACCGAACAGTTATCTGGTCATAGACGGGATGGAATATGGAACAGGATTCCTCTTTGGCTGTTTGGATTTCTGTATTAGCCTACATTATTCATAGTAGGAGTTAAAGCCGATTTCTCATGATATTTAAATTTTATTCAAAGTAAAATAGAGTACTATAAAATATTTTGTGTAAATGCAAATACCGGATTCAGTAAGAGTTCCGTATTTGAAACATAACCCCACAGTGTACAATACCTTGATAGATCCCTGCATAAAAAGACTACTGTACCGCTGCTACACCTGATCTATGTCTTTCTCTCTTCTCGTATTTAATCTCCGCCAATACGCGGCGCATTTCCGGATTGGCTCTATAGCACACCCGCATGGGTTTCACTTTTGCCGGAGTGCACTCCTCGGGCGTTTGGCACCCTTCACTGCTGGCCGACACCGTAAATATGCCTAAACCGGGTAGAGTCACAGAATCTCCCATCGCCAAATGCTTCCGCATCAGTCGGGCCACAGTGCCAACGGCTGCAATTACATCTTCGGGGGGTAATGAGCTCCGCACGGAAGCCTCTGCAGCAATATAATCCAAATCTATCACTCCCGAACCCACGGGAACACCATAATAGAGCCCCTTTTCTCTGTTGCCCATTACGCTTTTTTTTGTGCGTACCACGTATTTTGCCATAGCATGCTTGTTTTGTTAGTTAAACGTTTCTCTTATCTAAATAGTCTTGACATGTACATCTCGACAGTTTTATGCTTTGGTCAAGGTAAACAAATAAAGCGCGGTAACCGCATTTTCGATGAGTTATTTTAGGAAAACAGCACCGTTTGTACGGCGTACAAGGCGGTTAGAAGTATTTATCCATCTATTTGAAGCATTTGTCCATCTCCGTAATAATAGGAATATCTACTTTTGCCCTCGGAATTAAATAAAATCTAATAATAAATTTAATAATTAAACAGAAGAATGATCAGATTATCTCTTACCGTGGTGTTGCTATGCAGCTTGTTTTTCACAACATCTTGCTCGCAACAAGTAAGCACAAACAAGGATCAAGGCTTTGAGTTTAACCGAGCTCCTTTAATCGAAAGCCATTTTGCAGAACTGCCCTTAGGCGCCATAAAGCCTAAAGGATGGCTGTTGGAAATGTTGGAAAGACAAAAAGATGGTGCAACCGGAAAGTTAGACGAACTGTACCCGGCAGTAATGGGTAAAAGAAACGGATGGCTCGGAGGCGACGGCGACCAATGGGAACGCGGACCGTACTGGATCGACGGATTGTTGCCGTTGGCCTACATTCTAGAAGACGAAGCATTGATAGCCAAAGCAAAACCGTGGGTGGAATGGGCGATACAAAGCCAACAGGAAGACGGTTACTTCGGCCCCGTACAAGACTATCCGTACGAAGACGGACTGCAACGAGACAATTGCCGAGACTGGTGGCCCAAAATGGTGATGCTGAAGATACTTCAACAATACTATTCGGCAACGGGCGACGAACGCGTCATTACGCTAATGACGAACTACTTTAAATATCAGTTGAATACGTTGGAGGAGAAGCCGCTCGATAACTGGACGTTTTGGGCCAGAATGCGCGGGGGCGACAACTTGATGAGTGTGTACTGGCTGTACAACATCACCGGAGACAAAGAACTCCTGAAACTCGGCGAACTTATATACAAACAAACCGAAAACTATACGGACATGTTCCTCGACCGCGACAAACTTACCCGCGAAGGATCGATACACAGCGTAAACTTGGCACAGGGCATGAAGACTCCGATCGTGTACTATCAAGCACATCCGCAACAGAAGTACTTGGAGGCCTTGGAAGTGGCACTTAACGACCTTGAACGTTTCCACGGATACCCAACGGGCATGTTCAGCGGCGACGAAGCCATTCATGGCAACGACCCCACACAGGGCACAGAGTTGTGTACCATCGTAGAATATATGTTCTCGTTGGAAACCATGTACAAGATTACGGGTAATCCCCGCTTTGCTGATATATTGGAAAGAGTGGCCTACAATGCACTGCCCGCACAAACGGACGATGAATACATGGCTCGCCAATACTTCCAGCAAGTGAACCAAATAGAACTGTCGCAACAACAACGCAACTTCGACGTTAACCACACCGGATTGGACAACTGCTTCGGACTACTTACCGGATATCCTTGCTGTACATCCAACATGCACCAAGGCTGGCCCAAGTACG
>NZ_EQ973490.1:291651-340769 GCF_000158035.1 Bacteroides cellulosilyticus DSM 14838 | reverse complement strand
CAACATGCACCAAGGCTGGCCCAAGTACGTTCAGAACCTGTGGTACTCAGCGCATGACAACGGCCTAGCCGCCACACTGTATGCCCCTTCGGAAGTAAAAACAAAAGTGGGTAGCAACAATATACCTATACATATAGTAGAAGATACGAAATACCCGTTCGAGGAGACCATCGACTTCACTATACAGGCGTTGGACACAGACACCAAGTTCCCGTTCATTGTCCGCATACCGTCGTGGAGCACAAAATCTGTAGTTAAGGTTAACGGACAGGCTGTAGAGTACAAGGCCGACAAGAACAACTTGGTATCCATAGACCGCATATGGAAGGCGGGCGACAAACTGACACTCGAGTTCACTCCCGAAGTGAAGCTAAGCGTATGGAAAGAAAGATCGCGCGCCGTGGAAAGAGGTCCGTTGGTGTATGCACTGAAAATGAATGCAAACGAAAAGTTCCTGGATGACGTTCCGGTACAAGACGGTCCTAACCTATGGTACTACCAACACACCTCGACCGACACATGGAACTACGCCTTGATGGACGTTCCAGCCGAAGCGATGAGTACACACTACGTGGTGAATACCGACAAGACCGCTGCCGTGAATCAAAACGACGGTTATCCGTGGAACGTCAAGAACGCACCGATTACCATCAAGACCAAAGGACGTCAGATGTTCAACTGGCGACCCTACAACAAATCGGCCGGTCCGCTTCCCTACTCGGTTATGTTTGCGTCCGAGGTAAGCGAAAAGGTAGAAGACATTGAACTAATTCCTTATGGGTGCACCACCCTGCGCATCACTCAATTCCCGATAACCGGATACCACAGTGCAGAGTAAAAAAATATTAAAAAACAACAAGAACTAAATGTGCAAAGGTGATTTCTTTGTACATTTAGTTCTTCAAGTTTAAAACAGATGAGACAACGCTTGTTATTTTTTATTGTTCTAATCATGATATGCGTAACTCCGGCCCTTTCCGACGAGTTATCGTTCCAGTACTTATCCAGTGCCCAAGGATTGAAGTGCACATGGGCATGGAACATAATGAAAGATAGCAGGGGATACATGTGGTTCTCCACCACAAACGGAGCCTATCGCTACAACGGCTACGATTTTGAAGAATACTCGTTCAAACATATCGGCCGCTATTCCCGGGCAAAAGTGTACTTCGTCTACGAAGATTCCCAAAAAGACCTATGGTTCGGCACCGATGACGGACTGTACCGTCATAATCGCAACTTGAACACCTACACACGCTACAGTGTAGATGCCGACTCGCCCATACGCCTTTCGTCCAACCTCATCCTGTGCATGCTCGAAGACACCGACGGAACATACTGGGTAGGAACCAACTACGGTATCAACAAACTCGACATCGAAGCCGGCAAAAACATCATGTACCAAAGGCTGTACACCACAGACAACATCCGTTCCACAAGCCTTATCTATACTTTCTTTCTCGACAGCAGTAACCGCTTATGGGCAGGTGGGGGTGAAGGAATCGCTGCGTGCTACAACCGAAAGAACAAAGCATTCGACACGCTTCCTCACGACAAGCTGCCATGCAACCAACGAATAAACAAGATATACGAAGATAACGAAAAGAATTTCTGGTTTGCTACCGAGGGCGACGGCGTTTTCAAACTCGACAGCCTGCAATGCACAATGACACACTTCTGTGAAGAAAACAAAAACCTGTCGAACAACATTGCACGTGCCTTTGCCTCCGATGCCGACCATGCACTGTGGATAGGAACTGAAAAAGGAATTACCATAATAAAAGACAGGCGTCCGGAGTTTGTCTACGTAAAAAGTTCACTGCCCAACGGGCTTAACGACAACGCCATTTACAGCATATACACCGATGAGGACAAGAATGTGTGGGTGGGTACATTCTTTGGCGGTGTAAACGTACACTACACCCGCACCGGCCTATTCCACACCGTCAACGTCACCAAAGGTGATTACTCGCTACAGCGCAGTGCTATAAGCTCCATCATCAATGTCGATGGAAAAATCTTGGTAGGAACCGAGAACTTCGGGCTGTTCGTGCTCGACGAATCCAATAATAAGGTCGATGTGATAAACACTGAAAACAGCAACCTGAATAGCAACAATATACACTCGCTCTGTGTGGACAATAACCAGAACCTCTGGATCGGTACATACTATGGTGGAATCAACATTAGCCCCAAAGGTGCTTCAAGCTATAAACACCTGCGACAGCATAGCCAAGAAGCAGGCAGTATACAGTACAACAACGTGTACTGTATCATTCAAGACCGCAAAGGTACGATATGGATCGGTACACAATATGGCGGACTGTGCGTGTACAATCCCACAAGTGGCAAAGTGGAGCAAGCCCCCATTAACCTGCCCAACGACATCTTTGTTTGGGATTTGATGGAAGACAAGCAGGGCAATATCTGGGTGGCTTCCTACAGCCACGGAGTATTCAAATTGGACGTACAAAACGGGTACCGGGTAGTGCCGTTAACCGAACAGGTGTACAACAACGTCAACCTTTACGAACTGTCCGACGGAAAGATAGCGTTAGGTTCCGAAACCATGGGGCTCACCATTATCGATCCCACAGATATGTCGACCCGTAAATACACGGAGAACAACGGTTTCCCCGACAACACCGTCTATGCCATCCTGCAAGATGCGCACAGCAACATTTGGCTGTCCACCAATAAAGGGCTCTATAAGTTCGATCTGCAATTGTCCAAGTTCACCAACTACACCGTAAGCGATGGTTTGCCCACCAATCGTTTCAATTACAAAGCCGCGGCCAACATTGACGGAAAACTATACTTCGGGTCGACGGAAGGGCTTGTAGTGGTAGACCCCGATATGGAAAAGCCTGACGATGCCATCCACCCCATTTGGTTGGACAACTTCTACGTTCATGGCGAAAAGCAAGAGGTTGGGTCGGGCAAGCTGCTCAACCAAGAACTGAACAACATCCGGGAAATCCATCTCAACCACAAGCAAACCTCATGGGGTGTAGACTTTACTTGCAACACGTTCAATTTGCACAGCAAACCTCGGTTTGCCTATAAATTCCTCGGTTTCGACGATCAATGGCAAATGTTAGATTCCAAACATCGGCTCGACTTTCCCGCATTCAGTTACGGGAAGTACAAGTTGAGCATCTGTACTGTCGACAACGACGGCAAGCCGCACAACAACCAGCGCATACTGCACGTACGCATCAGTCCACCGTGGTGGCAATCCACCTTGGCCAAAGTGCTGTTTGCCCTTGCCTTGGCAGGCATTACGCTTTATTTATTTTACCTGTTCACCACCAACCAAAAGAACAAGCACGCATTGGCGCTCGAAAAAGTAGAACGGAAAAAAGATACGGAGATCAACGAACTCAAACTGCGCTTCTTTGTCAACATATCGCATGAGTTCAAGACACCCCTCTCGTTAATCTTGGGGCCGGTGAACCAATTCATGGAAAACCGTGTAAAACCATCTAAACAACTGCACTACTACAGCATTATCAAGAAAAACGCCGATAAACTTTTGAACCTGATCAATGAACTGTTGGCGTTCAGAGAGCTGGAACACCTGAAACTGAAAATAGAACCCATCAACTACTTGGAGTTCATTCACTCGGTACTGAGCAAGCACACGTTGGTGTTCGAGTCCAGAGACATTCAATTCGACGTCACAGACGCAGGGCAGAACACCATCATACACGCCGATGCCGACAAGTTGGAAAAGATATTCGACAACCTGCTGTCCAACGCTTCCAAATACACCGACCCTAACGGAACGCTATCCATCGATATACAGTGCAATACCGATGAGGTGGTTACCATCGTAACCAATACCGGAGCAGGCATCGACAAGGACAAGCTGCCGTTCATCTTCGACCGCTTCTTTACTAACGACTCTTACGACAAGTACTCGTCGGGCGTTGGACTTTCCTATGTCAAGTCATTGGTAGAGGTACATGGCGGCACTATTTCTGCCGATTCTCAGCCCGGAGAGTACACTCGCTTTACGTTCTCCATTCCTATCCGCAAAGATATATTGCAGGTGAAGCCCCGTGCTATAACCGATTACAATTTGGACGTATTTTCCGACAATCCGGCTTTGGCCGCCACAGGTGCCGAGCTGCCCGACCTACAGTTTGAAGCCGTGACCCGCAACACACAAGTACTCATCGTGGACGATGACAACGACTTGCGCGAGATTATTGCCGATTACCTGTCGGACGCATTCATGATAACCGCTGTTTCGAGTGCCGAAGAAGCCTTGAAACTGATAGAACAGCAATCGGTGGATATTGTGGTGAGTGATGTGAAGATGAAAGGCATGTCGGGCTATGAACTTTGCCAAACCCTGAAAGGCGATATCAACACGAGCCACATCCGTGTGATATTGATGACGGTACTTTCCGAAACAAGCTACCGTTACTCCGGATACAAGTCGGGAGCAGACGCCTACATCACCAAGCCGTTCGAACTGTCCTTATTAGAATTGCGCATCAGGAACCTGTTGTACAACAGTTATGAAGCCAAACAGAAGTATAAGGTAGACATTGACCTGTCCAACGTAGAGGTGGCTCATTCCAATTCCGACGAAGAACTGCTGAACAATGCCGTGAACCTTGTGCTCAAGAACCTGTCCGATCCGGAATTTGGCGTGGAAAAGTTCTGTACAGAGCTCAACATGAGCAAGGCCTCCTTGTACCGCAAGCTTCGCGCCACCACCGGACAGTCCATCAACGAGTTTATTCAGAACATACGCCTCAAGTATGCCGCACGCATCCTGATCGAAACCGATAAAAACATTTCCGAGATTGCATACGAAGTCGGATTCTCCGACCCGTACTATTTTAGTAGAGCGTTCAAGAAGTGCTTTGCACAGTCTCCACAGCATTGGCGCGACTCCAAATCTTCATAAAAACGGCCCCCTCAGGTGCTCCTGAGGCGATATTTGACAAATTGTCCATGTATTTGAAATAATTGTCCATTCCCGTAAACGCGCTATTAACTAAGTTTGCCGTCGATAATTAATTTTTAAAACTAATACGTATGACAGGAACATTTAGAACAGGAAAGATTGTATTGAACATCTTTTTATTTCTATTCTTTGTTGTATCCACAGTTTCCGCACAAAACAAGACAGTAACGGGAACAGTGAAAGATACAGATGGTAATACATTACCCGGTGTAACCGTTGTAGAAAAAGGAACTACCAACGGTGTAAGTACAAACATGGATGGCAAGTTCTCCTTAACACTGCAAGGAAACAAACCCGTACTTGTGTTTTCATCCATAGGATTTACTACAATAGAGAAATCTGTTACAGGATGGCAACATGACCTACAGATTGTGATGACGGAAGATGCCGTGGTGTTGAGCGATGTAGTGGTTGTAGGCTACGGTACTGTAAAAAGAAGCACGCTTACCAATGCCATATCATCGGTAGGCAATAAAGACTTTGTACAAGGAGCAGTAAGTTCACCTCTCCAACTGCTTCAAGGTAAAGTAGCCGGTTTGGCCATTAATACCACTTCCGGCGACCCCAACGGTGCAGAAGTGCAAACCATGCTCCGTGGTGTTTCTACCCTTAGCGGTAACCAGCAGCCATTGGTCATCATCGACGGTTTGCCCGGAAGCCTCAACAATATAGCGGTAGACGATATTGAAAGCATTGACGTATTGAAAGACGGATCGGCAGCAGCTATCTATGGTACACGTGGTACAAACGGAGTAATCCTTGTCACTACCAAAAAAGGATCGGCAGGAAAAGCAACAATCAGCTATCACGGGTATGCCACTCTCGAACAAATATCCAACGAAATCGATGTGCTGTCTCCGGATGAATATCGCCGCTTGCCGGAACTGACAGGTGGATTGGTATCTGCCATCAATGACGGAGGAACCAATACGGTATGGAAAGACCAGGTATTTCGTGATGCCTTGAACCATACCCACCACTTGGCATACCAAGGTGGCGACGCACAAACGAATTACTATGCTAGCTTAAACTACAAAAAAAATGAAGGTATTATGAAAAACACCAATCAGGAACGTACTACGATTAAGATTGGGGTAAACAGAATGTTCTTGGATAACAAGCTATCTGTGGGGGCCAATTTAGACTATGTGAATGTAAAAGGTAAGAAAGTGGCGCAAAATGCTGTTTATTTTGCCACCCTAACCGGTAATCCTACCAATCCAATTTTTGACGAAAATACAGGAAAGTACACTACATTCTATGATTCGGAAAACCCGGTACGCCTTATTAATGAATTCAGCAACGACCTGAAGTGGAATGAAATTACTGCAACCGGTAAAGTCGTGTACCGTCCCATCGAGGAAATATCACTGACCATGCAGGCCGGAACAACCAAACATAACAATAACAACGGTACGTATGCCACACGAGCTTATGACAATGTACACAACGGGCAAGTGTGGCGCGAAGCAAAAACCAACGAATCGCGTACATTAGAGTTATTCGGACAATATACCAAAACCATCAAACTGCACGATTTCAGCGTGCTGGCCGGATATAGCTACAATGATTTCGAAGAACAAGCTTTAGATATATACAACTATGATTATCCAACAGATGCTTTAGGATACAACAAACCCAATTTAGGTTTGGCCTTGAAAGACGGACAAGCAGCTATGAACGGATATAAATACATGAACAAGTTGATTTCTTTCTTCGGAAGAGTGAACTACAGCTACAATGACAGATATCTTTTCTCGGGTAGTTTGCGTTACGAAGGTTCAAGCAAGTTCGGTAAAAACAACCGTTGGGGATTGTTCTATGCCGCATCCGGAGCATGGCGCATATCGCAGGAAGAGTTCATGAAAGACCTCACTTGGTTGAGCGACCTTAAACTTAGAGCAGGCTACGGGGTTACAGGTATAGAGCCTACCAACCCTTATCAATCGCACCTGCGCTACGCATTCGGTTCGCCTATACTTATCAACGGCACAGTCGTACAGCCGGTTGCTCCAACCGAAAATGCCAATTCCGACTTGAAATGGGAAGAAAAGCATGAAACGAACATTGGTTTAGACTTCGGTTTGTTCAATAACCGCCTGACGGGTAACATTGATTACTACATCAGAAACACCAAAGACCTGTTGTACACCTACAACGTGCCGGTTCCTCCCAACTTGGCATCGACCACATTGGCCAATGTAGGCGAGGTGGAAAACAAAGGGATAGAAATCATCTTGTCGGGAGAACCGATCCGAACAAAAGATTTCCGTTTGAACTTGACGGCCAACTTCTCGCGTAATACAAACAAGCTGACTAAACTGTCGAACGAAATGTACCAACGCGACTTCCTTGAGTTAGGATACACCGGAGCACCTGTGCAAAAGACAACCCACATTGTACAAGAAGGCGGAGCCATAGGTAACTTCTACGGATGGAACGACATAGGTATGACCGAAAATGGAGACTGGATCGTGGAAGGTGGCGAATATGGTGATAACAGTTCTCGCCGGATATTAGGAAACGGTATTCCTACCATGAGAGCCGGATTCACTGTTGCTGCCACTTACAAGAACTTCGACCTTACGGTATCTATGCGAGGAGCATTCGACTTTGAAATCTTGAACCAATACCGCATGCTTTTCGAAACATTCGAAAAAGGAACACAGTTCAACTACCCTAAAACATTGCTAAGATCGGTATATGGTCAATACGTAAGACGCTCTCCGGCATACGTGAGCTATTATATAGAAGAAGGAGATTATCTTAAATTAGACAATATCACGTTAGGGTATACATTTAAGTTGCCTAATGGCAGTGCTGTAAAAAACCTGAGGCTATATGTTTCGGGTCTCAACTTGTACACCTTTACCAACTATAAAGGCATTGACCCTGAAGTAAACATGAACGGACTGACTCCGGGTATGGACTACTGTGATGGTTATCCAACGACACGGTCGTTCTCATTGGGTGTAAAACTTGGATTTTAATATCATAAAAAACAGAATATGAAAAGAAAAAACATCATATATAGCGCAATCGTGAGCTTATTCTTATTTGGCTCATGTATCGACCTCGACGAAAAGGTGTACGACCAATTGACAGCCGATAAATATTTTGAAAACTTTACGGAAGCAGATATACCCGGAGCTATAGCACAGGTTTACAGTGATCTGCAGAAACTTTATAGTGGTGACAACGCACACACACAAGGAGCATATTTGTACACCACGGAAGAGTCGGCCGACTTGTGGGTAACACCCAAAAGAGGTGGCTCTTGGTACGATGGAGGTATTTACTACCGCCTCAATCAGCACAAATGGCTGTACGATGATGCGCACTTTGAAGGAAATTGGGATAGAGCATACAAGAGTATAAACAACTGTAACCGATTGTTGTATCAGTTCGAAAGCATGGGATTCGACAACGAAGCATTGGTCTCCGAACTAAGAGTGGCACGTGCGTTTTGGTACTATATCTTGATTGACCTATTCGGCAATGTACCCATAGAAACCAAATACGACAATCCGGCCGGATACCTGCCCGAAACATCGAAACGTGCAGATGTGTTCAAATTCATCGTTAAAGAAATAACCGAATCCATAGATCACCTGTCAGACAAAACCTATGGACGCTGGGACAAATTCTCAACTTCCATGTTGTTGGCCAAAGTATATCTGAATGCAGAAGTATGGGAAGGTGAAGGCAAGACATACTGGGATGAAGTGATTGCATTGTGCGACGTGATTATCAAAGACCCACGTTACGATTTGGAAGCAGACTATAAAGCACCATTTGTAACAGATAATGAAAACTCCAAGGAAATTGTAATGGGGATAAGTAATGATGACGTCTACGATTACGGATGTACTTTCCTTATCCACTTATGGACACAGCACTGGAAATACCAGTTCCATGCCAACACCATTACCGGATTTTGGGGAGGCTGTTGTGCCCCTCCCGAATTTGCAAACAGCTATGACCCAGACGATTTGAGATTTGAAAAATCATGGCTCATCGGTCAGCTTTATGATAATGTTGGAAACTTCGGTCCCGTCGGTGCTCCAATGTATTGCGACCCTTGGCATCCAAGCGATAAAGATAAATTGCTGGCATACACTAAAGACGTGCCTTTATACCCGAACGAAGACACACCAACTACAGGCGAACAATATGGAGCCCGCATGAATAAGTACGAAATAAAGAAAGGTGCGGTGAATACATTATCGAATGATTTCGTTTTATTCCGCTATGCAGATGTATTGTTCATGAAAGCAGAGGCACTCTATCGTAAAGGTGGCAAAGTGGCTACACAGGAAATTGTAGATTTGATTAATGATGTTCGCAAACGTTCTTTCGTTAACTATACCGGTAATAAAGTTTTAAAAGTTGCAGACTTGAACGACGAACGATTCCTACAAGAATACGCTTGGGAATTCTGCCAAGAAGGACATAGACGTCAGCAATTAATCCGATTCGGAGTGTTCACTTCTAAGAAATGGTTCTTACACGATTCAAGTGAAGACTTCCGTAACCTATTCCCTATTCCACGTAAGGAACGGTTGGCAAATCCTAAATTAGAACAGAACCCCGGATACCCATTAGATTAATAAACAAGTAACCTTTAATAAATACATATATCATGATAGTTAAGAACTATATATTAAACTTACTGTTAATGCTTGCATTATGCGCATGTAGCGAAGATGACAAAAGAAATGGGCCTTACCCCTATCCGCCCAAAGACCCGAGCAAGGAATATATTGAGATTTGCGACTTTGAAAATACATTTATTAACTTTAAAACTAATGACAGATTAGAATACAGTGTTGTAGACAATCCGTTTAAAGAAGAACCCAACACCAGTGAAAAATGCGGGAAAGTGGTTTCGGCAGGTGATATGTGGGAGCTGATATGGTCGGAACCAGTATCAAAACCGTTCAACTTCACGGAAGAAGGGGCATTGTTCACCGTACAAATACGGTCGCCCAAAGCAGATGCACCTATATATTTCAAACTCGAAAGTTCGGCAGGAGCAGATGCCAAGGAAATAGTCACTGTGAAATCTACAGTGGCCAACCAATGGGAAACGCTTGAGTTCGACTTTACCTCTTGGAACTTACCCGACAATGTGTACGACAAGATCGTGATGATTTTCGATGCAGGCGTAGAAACAGAGGGCGGTGAAGAATGGTTTCTCGATAATATTCACCAAAAAGTAGGAGAAGCCGTTGAACCGACACCTGATCCGGACCCGGATAGTGAATACATAAACTATTGTAACTTTGAAAATACATTTATTAACTTCAAAACTAATGACAGATTAGAATACAGCATTGTAGACAATCCGTTTAAAAATGGTATAAACACCAGCAAGAAATGTGGAAAAGTTGTTGCAGCAGGCGACCAATGGGAATTGATTTGGTCCGAGCCCATCACTTCGGATTATAACACGAAGTTCAACTTCTCCAAGTATGGCGGACTGTTTACAGTGAAAGTGTATTCTCCGGCAGCAGACATACCTGTATATTTCAAACTTGAAAGTACGGCATGGGCAGAAGCCAAAGAACTACAGAATGTAAAGACCACCGTGGCCAACGAATGGGAAACGCTGGAGTTTGATTTTACTTCTTGGAACTTGCCCGATGAAACATACGATAAAGTTGTAATTGTGTTTAACGCAGGAGTTACAACCGAAGGAGGAGAAGTATTCTATTTTGATGATATTACAGGGCCGAACAACAAAAGCGAATCGCTGATGACTCGTTATGAAAACAACCCGGTATTGCGATACCAAGGTGCTCCTACCTGGATGTGCGAACACATAGCCAATGTTGCTATTTTGCCTCCAAACGAATCGCCTGACGGAGAGAACTGGTGGATGTATGCTCGAGGTAGCGGCTACAACGCAGCCAATGTATATCATGATCAGATTGGTTTGTTTACACAGGATGCGGCTACATTCAATCCAACAGGCGGATGGATAGCCAATGAAAACAATCCAATAATACCTCACGGTGCACCGGGAACAATCGATGAAGACCATTTGCTTGACTGCGCTCCGGTAGTGGGTGGCGACGATAATGTATATTTCTACTATCACGCGAAATGCGGACAATCAACCAATACACTCCATAGTTCGTTAGCTTGCCGAAAATCTACCGACGGTGGATATACTTTCGGTGATCCGGTTAAACTGCTCGACGGGGTGGGATGCAGCGATGCTATATACCACAACGGAAAGTACTACATATACTATGGATACGGATATGGTAATGATGGACACATGAAAGTGGATTGTGCCGTTACTTCCGACCCGATGAGCTTTGCCAATGCAGAGATTACAACAGTACTTTGGCCGGGTGGAGGTCCTGCAAACCATGACCGCTTAACAGTAAACGGAACGCGTATTTTCCGGTTGGATGGCGTGAACAAATGGTTTATGGTGTATCAAAGTAGTACACGCTACTTCGACTTCCCCGACCGTTTCCATGTGGCCTATTCCGACGATTTGCTGAACTGGACAAAAGTAGATAACACCAAACCTTTTTTCAAACGCGGAGACGCAAAACAATGGGACCAAGGAGGAATTTGGTTTGGCGAAGTGTTTGAATACAACAATATGCTTTATCTGTATTACGAAGGATGGGGCTGTGAAGGACGGGTTCCGGATAGAGATGAGGTTTATTTCAGGGACGGACACTCGAGCACCGGCTGCGCCTCGGTATCGAAAGATGAATTCTTAGAATGGTGTGGGCTAAATTAGTTAATTGTAAGAAGTGTAAAGGATAACATTGTGTGAAAGAAAAAGAGGGTGTATTAAAATTCTGGTACATCCTCTTTTCATATCCTGTGGTAAAGAAAGCATATAATGAAACAAAGCCCTGACTTGCCCAAGCCAAGGCTTTGCCATATCATAAATAATTTGTATCTTTATGATATACAATCATATATAATATGTCAGAAAACATACACTTTCGGGATTACAATCCCAAACAAACAATTCTTTTTCCTCAGCGTCTTGACAAGGATATTGCGGAGAATGCCCCTGTGATTGACACGGTAATTGACAACTTTAAGTTGGAAAACTTCCGCAAACTTTATAAAGAGCGCGGCCGCAGTCCATACCATCCGAAGGTGATGCTCAAGGCCGTGATTTATGGCTACATGAACAACCTTTATTCCTGTCGCAAGATAGAATCCGCCCTAAAGCGCGATATCCATTTTATCTGGCTCGCTGGTTATGAGCAGCCTGACTTCAATACCATCAACCGCTTCCGCAACTGTGTGAAAGGAGAAATCAACCGTGTATTCACCCAGTTGGTGATTATACTGGCGGAAAAGGGATTCGTCACGCTTGATGTGGAGTATATCGACGGTATAAAAATCGAATCGAAGACGAACAGATACACTTTCGTATGGTGCAAGACTACCGAGAAGAACCGTGTCAGGCTGATTGACAAGATTAAGGCTCTTCTCGAACAAATAGGTGAAGCCATAGCGCAGGAAAACGTCCGGGAGGAAAACGGGCAGGATTTCACACCGTCAGACCTTATGGGTATTGCCAATGCACTCAACCGTTCCTTGCAGAAAGAGCCGGAGCCCGTAACGAAAGAGGAAAAGCTGCACCGGAAAGAAAAAGAGAGACAGATAAGGAGATCAAGGAGCACGCCGGCAAACTTGATGAATATGACGGAAAACTGCGTATTCTTGGGGATCGCAACTCCTATTCAAAAATCGACCATGACGCCACATTCATGCGCATGAAGGAGGACGAGATGAACAACGGGCAGACCAAGCCGGGTTACAACCTGCAGATAGGAATAGAGAACCTGTTCATTCTTGACTTTGGTTTGTTTCAATCTCCCGGAGATACTTTTACCATGGTCCCGTTCTTCAAGTCGTTTTTTGAACGCTACCGCAAATTGCCGGGTATAGGAGTTGCCGATTCCAGCTATGGTTCGGAAGAGAACTACCGGTTCATGGAGGAAGCCGGCATTGCCGCCTATGTGAAATACAACTGGTTCCTCGTGAACAGCGCATGCACTATGAACCCAACCTGTTCAGTCCGCAATCTTTATATTATAATGCCGAAGGGGACTATTATGTCTGCCCGATGGGACAGCACATGGAACGCATTGGCACAGCACGATCGAAGACGGGAAGCGGATATGTTACCGAAAGCGCACGCTACAAGGCCCGATGCTGTGAGGGATCCCGCTTCGGGGAAGTTGCTTCAGAGCTAAAGGGAACAGGATAATCGAAGTCAACCACCGTCTAAACGAATATCGGCGGAAAGCCGGGGAAAGGCTTACCTCAGAAGAGGGAATCAAACATCGGGGACGGCGATGTATAGAGCCGGAAGCAGTCTTCGGACAGATGAAATACGACATGGCGTACAAACGGTTCCGTCATTTTGGAATTGACAAAGTCAAAATGGACTTTGCCTTCTTTGCCATTGCCTTCAATCTAAAGAAAATGTGCTTTTTCGATTTAACCTAGAGCGACGAAATACTACTACGTAGTAAATATTAAACTACTTGTAAGTAGGTGGGCATTTACTGCGTAGTAGTTTACTAACTGCTTGTAGATGGTTCGGGATATCTCTTTGCCGTACCTGAGATGCACTTGCTCCGTACCAAAGCCGTACTTTCTTCGTTCAGAGCTACTTCTGACCGAAGAATATACGGAGCAAGTACGGCTCAGATACGGTTCGGGTATGGTTCAGATATTAGCTTGTTACAAATAAATTTCCTCTTTTCTTTTGGAATCTTCCCGAATTTCATGTTACTTTGTTATTAGTTGAACTTTAATACTAAGAACACATTATGGGAAAGAGTAAGAAAAAGGTTATGCATAGCCGTAAAGAAGAAGAACAAGCTAAGAAAGTGTTGTTGATTATTGGTGTATCTGCATTGATACTGGTGCTGGTGATGCTGATAGGATACTCGTTCTTAGGGAAATAACTAATAGATGTCGCAAGAAATAGAACGGAAATTCCTCGTGACGGGGGAGTACAAATCGAGGGCGTATGAACAAAGCCGTATTGTACAAGGTTATATCAGTAGTGCAAGAGGCCGGACCGTGCGGGTGCGCATCCGTAACGGAAAGGGATATCTTACGATAAAAGGTGCTTCCGATGCTTCGGGACTCAGCCGATATGAGTGGGAAAAAGAGATTCCATTGAATGAAGCGGAGGAACTGATGAAACTTTGTGAACCGGGTGTTATCGATAAAACTCGTTATCTGGTGCGCAGCGGACGGCATACGTTTGAGGTGGATGAGTTCTACGGTGAAAATGAAGGTTTGGTAGTTGCTGAAGTGGAATTGACTTCGGAAGACGAGGCTTTTGAAAAACCGGATTTCATAGGGCGGGAAGTAACAGGCGACGTCCGTTACTATAACTCGCAACTGATGAAGCATCCATACACCGTTTGGTAAGGCCTTAATACCCTGTCAACAAGAAGTTAAGAGTTTGTCAACAAGGAGTTAACTTCTTGTTGACAGGAAGTTAACTCCTTGCAAATGGTTGCTAATCAAGTATATTCTGAGGACGAAATGGAGAAACTTTATGAATACCTGCCTAGAGAACTGGTGACCTTTGTATTGGTGACTTTGTTTTCTTTATTAATAGGACTTTCACAGCGGAAAATCAGTTTGAAGCGCGAAGGGGAGACAACGTTATTCGGTACGGACCGCACGTTCACTTTTATAGGTATTTTGGGGTACCTGCTTTATATTCTTGATCCGGTGGATTACCGCTTGTTTATGGGCGGTGGCGCTATATTGGGACTGCTGCTGGGATTGAACTATTACGTTAAACAATCTCAGTTCCATGTATTCGGGGTTACCACCATTATTATCGCACTCATCACTTATTGTATTGCTCCTATTGTAGCCACACAACCCTCTTGGTTTTACGTGATGGTGGTTGTGACGGTATTGCTCTTTACCGAATTGAAGCATACTTTTACAGAACTCGCACAGCGCATGAAGAATGACGAGATGATTACTCTCGCCAAGTTCCTCGCTATCAGTGGCATTATCTTACCGATGTTGCCGAATGAAAATCTGATACCCGACATTAATTTGACTCCTTATACCGTCTGGTTGGCTACGGTAGTTGTATCCGGTATCTCTTATTTGTCTTATCTGCTGAGGCGATATGTATTTCATGAGTCCGGTATTCTGGTATCCGGTATTATAGGTGGTTTGTATAGCAGTACGGCAACTATTTCTGTTCTGGCACGTAAGAGTCGCAAGGCACCTGCACAGGAGGCGCCGGAATATGCCGCGGCAATGTTGTTGGCAGTGAGTATGATGTTTCTTCGTTTCCTTATACTAATAGGCATATTCAGTAAGGCGATTCTTGCGGAAATTTATCCATACCTCCTTATAATGTCCTTCGTTACGGCGGGAGTGGCCTGGTATCTGCATCGGAAGCGTAAGTCGATTCCGGTGACGGGCGAAGAAGCTGAAGAAGAAGATAGCAGTAACCCGTTGGAATTTAAAGTTGCACTGATTTTTGCCGTTCTGTTTGTGATATTCACCATTGTGACACATTATACTTTGATTTATACCGGTACAGGTGGATTGAATGTCTTGTCGTTCATTGCCGGGTTGAGTGATATTACTCCATTTATTCTGAACCTGCTGCAAGGTTCGGGTGTTGCCGTTGTGGTGGTGACAGCTTGTTGTATGCAGGCTATCGTGAGCAATATTGCCGTGAATATGTGCTATGCGTTGTTCTTTGCCGGTGGGAAGAGTCCGTTGCGCCGGTGGGTACTGCGTGGGTTTGGTGGTGTGATTGCAGTGAATGTCTGCCTGCTACTTTTTTTCTATTTGCTATAAATTCCGCAAGAACGCTTACAAATATTCTCTCTAATCCCTTTTCTTTGTGCTTTTTTAACTCCGAAAATCTCGTAGGTAAAGAAAAAGAGCCTACTTTTGCCGCATTCATGTGACAAAATAGCTACGATGTACGTCTAATACAAAAACAGTCAACTAATATTCATCAAACAAACTAAAACAGAAATGAAAATTAAATGCCCTTTGCTGCTTATAATGCTGGTAATATCCTCATTGGTAGCGGCACAGAATGCGGCACCTCCATTTCAGATTAAAGGAGTCTTACTGGATTCTTTGACTCAAGAGGGAGAACCTTATGCCACAATCAAAATCGTGAAAAAAGAAGCGCCTGCCCATGCATTGAAAATGCTGGTAACAGACATGAAAGGTAAGTTTCAGGAAAAGGTTCCGGGGACGGGTGATTTCGTGATGACGATTTCTTCTATCGGTAGAAATACCATTGTGAAAGATTTTACTGTGAAAGCAGGAGAGAAAATTGTTGATTTCGGTACGCTGTATATTACAGATGCGTCCAATGAGCTTGGACAAGTAGAGGTGGTAGCTCAAAAACCACTGGTGAAAGCTGATATTGACAAGATAGAATATAATGTACAGGATGATCCTGATTCAAAGTCAAACTCTGTATTGGAAATGCTTCGTAAAGTGCCTTTGGTTACTGTAGATGGCGAAGATAATATTAAGGTGAACGGTAGTAGCAGCTTTAAGGTGTATGTGAATGGTAAACCTAACAATATGATGAGTAATAATCCGACGGAAGTACTGAAAAGTATGCCCGCCAATTCTATCAAACATATCGAGGTTATTACTAATCCCGGTCCTAAGTATGACGCTGAAGGTGTAGGGGGGATCCTGAATATTGTCACTGTAGGTAGCGGACTGGAAGGGTATACGGCTACATTTAGTGGAAACGTTAGTAACATGGGGGCTGGTGGTGGCCTGTTCGGTACAATTAAGAGTGGTAAGTTGACGATAAGTGCTCGTTATAATTATAATTATAATGATCGTCCGCGTAGCTATTCTGGTGGTACTCGTCGTACAGTAGGCGACATAACCGACGGTTCTTCAGATTTAGATTATAGTGGCGATAGTAAAGGGCATGGTAATTTCCAGTCCGGCAGCATGGAAGCCAGTTATGAAATTGATACTTTGCGTTTGATAACCATGTCGTTCGGACTTTGGGGTGGCGGAAATAACAGCAATGGACTGAGTAATACTTTTGCAACGATGCCCGGTACCGGTGATGATCTGTATCAATATGTATCGAACAATAGAAGCAAAAGTTCCTGGTATTCTATTGATGGTGGCATTGACTACCAACGTATGTTTCATGTAAAAGATCGTATGTTGACCTTCTCTTATAAAATCAATACCAGACCGGAAAGTTCGGATTCATACTCCACTTATGATTATGATATGGAGGATGTAGCTCCGGATTGGCAGGATTTTATGAAACGTATGAAAAATCAGCATAATGATGGATCCCAGAATACTACTGAACATACTTTCCAGGCTGATTATACGACGCCTATCGGCAAGATACATACTCTTGAAGCCGGTGCGAAATATATTCTCCGTGATAATTCTTCGGAAGATGATCGTTATGAACAAGCGTCAGCAACTCAAGCTGATTATGAGTTTGACAATGATCACAGTTCGCATTATAAACACCAGAATGACATTTTGGCTGCATACCTTGGATATGGACTGAAAGTGAAGAAGATATCCGGAAGGCTTGGTGTGCGTTATGAGCATACGAAGCAGGAGGTGAAATATCTGTTGGGTAAGGGAGATAACTTTGATAAGAATTTTGATGATTTAGTTCCTTCTGCAAGTATTGGCTATAAGTTGACAGATATGTCTAATCTTCGTTTTGGTTATAATATGCGTATTTACCGTCCGGGGATCTGGTATTTGAATCCTTATCTGGACGATAGTAATCCTACAAATATAAGCCAGGGTAACTCTCATTTGGATAGTGAGAAGAGTCATTCATTTAACTTGAGTTACAGTAACTTCACGCAGAAGTTTAATATCAATCTTTCAGCCCGCTATAGCTTTACCAATAATAGTATTGAACGGGTAACAGAACAGGTGAAGGATACAGAAATTTTCGGTCTGCAAAATCCTACAGGTAAAGAAGTGCTTTATTCTACTTATCAGAATATAGGTAAGAGCAGGAATGCCAGCCTAAGTGGTTATATCAACTGGAATGCTACCTCCAATACACGTATCTATGCAAACCTTTATGGTAACTATACTTATTTGGAAGGCGCCAATGGATTGAAGAATGACGGTTGGAATTTGTTTGCTTATGGTGGTGCTCAGCAGTCTTTGCCTCACGATTGGCGTATCAGTCTGAATATTTATGGTCAGACGCCTTGGATCATGTTGCAGGGAAAGGGGAGCAGTTTCTTTGACTACGGATTGAGTGTAAACAAATCATTCTTGAAGAAGCGTCTGACCTTGTCGGCATTTGCTAGCAATTTCTTTAAGAAATATCAGCATCCGACTTCAAGTATAGAAGGTGTAGGCTTTATACAGGATAGTTGGAATAAATATACTCGTCAGCGTTTTGGTGTAAGTGTTAGCTATCGCATCGGTGAGTTGAAAGCCAGTGTGAAGAAAGCCGCGCGTACCATCAGCAATGATGATGTGAAGAGTAGCGGTGGTGAAGGGGGCGGTGGCGGAGAATAATCTGCCCGTACTTTCCTGAATTATTTTTCATCCGCAGATGGCGCGGATAACGCAGATTTACGATTAATGAAGTCTGCGTTATCTGTGACGTCGGCGGATGAACTGTTTTCTATAAGGGATATTCCAGACAAGTCACCGTACCATCCATTGTCATGACAATGATTTTCCCTTTTCCTGCATTCTTTAGTGAAGTTATTGCCGAATGGGAGATTTTGTGTGCCCAGGCAATGCCGCTTCCGTCTGTCCGCACGGCATGGAGAACACCAAATTCAGTAGGAATGAACACCAGTTGTTCGGTTGTTTCCATACGGGTGGGGATGAAGTTGCTTTCGTAGGGCATTGATGTATTCCAAAGACTGGTATAGGTGCCGTGAGATATATCCGCAGCGGTGATGTTGTTCTTGATTCCTTTCACATACATTGTTTTTCCATCCGGTGAGAAGCCGAGGGACTCGCGTCCTTTCGCTTCATCGGAAGCCCAAAAAATTTCTCCCGTCCCGGGATGGAATGAGCGGACGAAATAGTCGGAGCTGAGAACTATGACTTGTTCATTCGTCTTTCCTTGCCGCGTATACGGCAGTACTACCGGCCAGCAGGCACCCGGTGAGAAATATCTGCCTCGTTTGGTGTCGAACTCCCATATTTTCTCCCCACTCCTGCGGTCGATGGCATAGAACATCGCTCCCCAAGTGCCTATATATACGCGCTCTTTATCCACAGCCGGGCGTGATTCGATGTAGCCTTGCAGACCATTACAAGTCCAGTTCAGTGTTCCGTCTGTCAGCTTTAAAGAGTAGAATTTACCGTTGCTGCTGCCGATGTAGACTGTACCTTCGGTTACGACAGGGCACGCTACAATGGGGTAATCAGTATTGTATTTCCATCGCACTGTGCCCTGCTTTCTGTCAAGGGCATAGATGAAACCATCACAGGAAGAGACTATGACAAGTTTTGGGGTGATAAATGGGGCTGAAAATATCTTGTTTCCGGTGGTATAGGTCCACTGGGTTTTGCCGTTCTTGGCATTAAGGGCATGGACAACACCGGCTGTATTGGTGTAAACGTACAAGTTACCGTCTATGCTTCCCTGCGAAGCGATATCGGTCACATCCTTCAATTTCCAGGTTTCGCGTACCGAAGGATAAGTAGCATTGATAGCGAAATCCGGACGATAGTAAGTGGTATCCTTCTTCTCCTGCAAAGGTGCCAGATGGATCGTATTCCATACAGGGCGGGTTTCTGTTTTGATGATGCGTTCATGGAACTCTAATGTATTGCCGCGAAGTGTGACCAGGTTATATCCGCCTATCGGATCTTTTCTGCGCAGGGACGAACGGCCGATTACGGCGGGAATACCTTCGGCATCATAAGCACGGTTCACGTGTAGGTGTCCGCCGAGTATTGCCTGGATATTGCGCGCTTTAAGGATGTCGACAACTTCGTACCAGTTACTCAGATCCTGATCGATAGGGAAGTGATTGATGAAAATAATGGGTTGTTCTGCCGGAGTGGCGCGAACGATAGAATCGAGCCACAGAATTTCTTCGCGGGGAATGTGAGGTGGTCCCATACGCAGACTTGGTCCGGCGCCACAGCCGATGAAACGTACTCCCTGCCAGTCGTAACAGAAATGGGAGGCTTGGAAAATCTTGTCGAACATAGTGCATCCGTTTTCACTCCAGTTTACATCATGGTTGCCGGGGATGAGAAAATAAGGTTTCCGGAAGTTCTTCAGAATGTCTTGCAGCAGATAAAATTCCTTGGTGTCACCGAATTCAGTGACATCGCCGCTGAGGATGGTGAAGGCAACGTCAGGATTGGCATTGATGTCTTCAATGGATTGTCGCAGGTCGTCTTCGGCATAGGCGAAAGAATTGAGATGTACATCACTGAGCCATGCGAAAGTGAAGGCTCGTTCGTTGCTGCCTTGTCCGTAGGAAAGGAGAGACAGCGCTATCACACAGATAGCCAATAAAATTCTTTTCATGATTCTTTGGGGGTATTAGTAAGTGTTATACCCCCAAAGATAAAGAGTTTTAGTGGAATAACCAGCGCTCATAGTCCACCTTTTCGTAAAGTGGCGCAATGGTTACTTCTGTATTCGCATCTTTCTTTCCAAGCAGGAACTTGTCGACAAACGCTTCTACTTCAGGATACTGGCTTTCGGGTAGCTGGCAGTGCCCATGTCCGCCTACGATGGAGAAGCCCATTCTGTCGGCAATGCCGAAGGTTTCCCATACTTTACGGGCAGCACGGCAGGAGACATAACCCGATTCATCAGCCAGCCATACATAGTCCGGGTTTCCGAGTACCAGCAGTGCACGCGGTGCTACCATGGCACACAGTTCGTGGTGGTCATACGGCAATTTCGATACATTATCTTCTTTATACTGGAACATGCTTTCCTTAAACCAGGCATGACTGGTTCTTCCCAAAGTTTCCACTTCACCCAGCGTTTCGGAAACACGCCATGCTGCCGCACCGCCACCACCCGGTTCCTGAGCAATGGTCAGTGCAATACGCTCATCGAATGCTCCGGCAAAAAGAGCCATTTTCCCGGCGAAGGAACAACCGGATATGGCCAGTCGTTTGGTATCTATCTTGCTCTTTTTACCTACGATTTCCAATCCGTCAATGATACGGCTCACTCCCCAGGACCAGGCGCAATAGGCTCCCATGTCTGTACGGTCAGGATAAAGTTTGTTGATAGGCTCGTTGCCGCGCTTTTGTGTGTGCGACATGACTTGTGTGAAGTTGAATGCGATTTGTGCTATATTGCGGCTCGTGAAGATGGTGGGAGGAAGACTACCCGTGCCTCTGCCTATTCCAATGATGGCTGGGAAAGGGCCTTTACCTGCCGGATAAGTAATTTTTGCTTTCAGGGTGAGCGTTTGTCCGTTCACTGTTACATTTACTCTAAGGGTATCATCCACGATATCCGCTGTAATGTCTTTTTTCGATACTACGGGTTTCTTGCCGATTTCGTAGTGTTCTATTTCGCGGGCTATCTCTGCACGCCGTCGGCTCCAGTCCTTGAAGTTGGTTGAACGGCCACTGCCATCGGACCATTGAAAGGGATCGGTCAGTGTTTTTACTACCGGCAGTTCGTTGATACCTGGCAACACGGGTGCAGGATTCTTTATTCCCGTATTTTCCACAGTGTAGACTAAGGGGATTTTCTGTGCAAATGTGGAAATGCCCATACCCATGTTCAGCAGAACAATCAGTACCCATAAACGTGTTTTCCTGTTTTTCATGTTTCTATCTTTTAAGAGGTTTACATCTGTTGGCAAAGATAGACGATGTTTTTTTTAACCGGTTAGTAGGATGTTACAGATACTTTTCATGGTGTTACATAATTAGAGAAATAGACTTCGTTTTTATTAATCTATATTCAAAAAGTACTCATTCAGGTTCTGTGTAGGCTTCAGATCGAGCTTCTTTCGCAATCGGTACCGGTTATTCTCTACTGCACGAACCGAAAGGTTCATTAATGAGGCAATATCCTTAGTCTCCATATTCAGCTTGAGGCAGGCACAGAGACGCAAGTCATTGTTGGTCAGCTGCGGATGCGCCTCTTTCAACCGTTTGAAGAAGTTGCGGTGCTTCTGTTCGAACTTGATAAGGAACATTTTCCAGTCATCTTCCGTATCGAGGTTATTGGCAAGCAACGTATTTATTTTCTGATAAAGAGGTAATAAGGCTTTCTGCGTATTACGGGAGCAAATCTCATCTACCATCTCTTTCAGTTTCAGGATAAGTTCGTTCTTGTGGATGATGAAAGAGGTCTGGGTAAAGATCTCGGCGTCTTTTTCCTCGATTTCATTTTGCAGTTGCTCGTTCATCAAACGCAGGCGTGTAGCTTCCTGAGATTTCATTCTACGCAAGTGCTTGGTTTGCAGGCGTCGTTTCATCAGGTAGAAGGTGCCGAACAGAGTGGCGATAATGAGTAAGCAGCAGGTAAAATACCACCAGACAGTATTGTACCAGGGAGAGAGTACGTCGAATTCCAGAAGAGTGTCCGGTGAGTAATTGTTTAAGCCGTCCGTGGTACGCAGGCGAAGTATGTATTTGCCTTGCGGCAAGCGGGCGTAGGAAATGCTGTTCAGTCGCTTCGGGGCACTCCAGGCACTGTCCATTTCTTCCAGTTGGTATTGAACGAAAAGGTTTCCGGCAAAGGCGGCATTGACAGAGAAGCCGACAGTTACCGTATTGTCTTTATAGGGGATATGAATAGTTTTGTTGAGGTCCATGAAACCTGCATTTTGTTCTTTTCCGGCATGAATAAATTCCAGATTAGGGGCGGAAAGTTCCACGGTTTGCCGTTTGCTGCGATGAGAGTCATGGAGGATAAAACCTGCATCCAGGCAAATGAGTGAGAGGGAGTCGTTGAGAACGGAAATATTCTCATAAGCCGTGATGAGTGAAAGATTGTCAGCTTCCACCTTATATGCTTCGCGGATGCGGGCAATGTATCCGTCGTAGAAGAAACGGTAGACAGATGAGCCGGTGATGGCCCAGCTTTCTTCACTATCGATGGGAACGATACGTTTCAGATCGTGTATCGTTTCGAAACATCGGTTCAGATGCTGCTCAAGCTGCAAGTTGTCGTTGACCTCATCATAGATATAAAATTGATCATTGCCTAAGAATAGGATGCGTCCGCCCGATTTGAATAATTGCAGGCGGGCAGGGAGTGAGTTGTCCTTCTCATTACCGTAATACGTATAGTATCGGAAAGCGCTCTGTTCGTCATTCAGACGGCATTTGTAGACGCCTCGACTGCTGGTTTCCAACCAGATATTTCCCAAATGATCTACTTCGGCATTATATATCGGGTCGGCGATCTGGCGCATGGAGTTTAGCTCTCCGGTAGTTCTGTTTAATATCAGGAGTTCATCATAGGTAATGATAATCTGTATTTGTTTTCCATTGATGGTTGCCTCCAGGGTGCGGAAGACTCCTGTATTGATGCGATACGGGTGACGGATATGGAGATCGGGAAGAATTTCCAGCAGTCCGTTAGTATGTGCGCAAAACAACCGTCCGTCTATTTTACGGAAGGACCATACCTGCCCCTGAGTGCCCTCTATCAATTTGAGGGAAGAAAACATATCCAGATCATTGAGCTTGTCATGGCGGGTGTAGTAAATTCCCTGATTCGTTCCGATGAGCAGATTGTCGTGCCAGATAGTAGCATCGTATATGCCGCCGAAGCCACCGTCTGTGGAACGGTAGTAACTTAAACCATCGGTATACCGGATGTAAGCGAGCCCACGGTCAAGGGCTACCCAGATGTTATTTTGATTATCTTCGTAAAGGGATAGAACGGTGTTATTCTGAAGAATGTTAGCAGTGGAGAAGTGATTGAGGATATTTCCATGGGTATCTACTTCATATATGCCACTGAGCTGTGTGCCCAGATAATAGGTGTTCCGTTTGGCGGAATAGATGGCGCAGTTCAGTTCCTGCCCTCTCAATTGTCGCGAGAGGGAGAGGTTCCAAGGGATAAAGTTCTTTTGATCGTAGATATAGATTGCACCGGTGGAAGTGCCTACCAGATAACGGTCGGTATCGTAGGGTAGGATGACACGGGTAGTGGTGCCGTTCAGGAATTCGCTCCCAGGGATTTTGTTGAGTATGCCGTTGTGCAACTGATAAAGTGCACCATACATTTCTTGTACCCAGTATTCATTACGTACCTTCAGAAGAAGTAAAAAGGCGTTTGGCCCATCAACGGGAGTGATGGTATGGTGATCGTATACGTAGATATGACTGAAAGACTGGAAATACACTTTGTCGCCTTCTATCCAGATACGCCAGAAACTTTGGTTGTCGAGTGGGTTATCCCCATTGATTAATCCTTTCAGTGAAGTGTATTTCAGTTCTCCTGATTGGTCTCGATCCCAGCGTCCCAAGTCTTCGGAGCCCCCACTGTAAATGGTGTGGTGGGATTCTACGGCTATGGCACGTACGAGGCTGGCATCAGGTGTTTGAAAGAGTTTCCATTCCATGCCGTCGGATGCCAGCAGGCCGATGCTGTTACCGAAGTACATGATACCTTTCTCATCTTGCCCGATAGACCAATTCTTGTTGGCAGCGTGGTATTTGTCACGTGAGAGGTTGGTGACATAAGGCTTCTGGTTGGCGAGTATGGTGGCACATACAAAAAGGGACACACAGGTTATGATAATGTTTTTTCGGATGTCCATAATAGGTTGAATAAAGGTTAGAAAAGGTCATGACCTTATTGTTATTCTTGGGACAAAGATAATTAATTTAAGGTTAGAGTAAAAATATAGGGGATTTTCTTTATTCACCACAGAGTGACACAGAGTCTCACAGAGTTCAATCTATAAAAAACAAAAAAATGAAACTCGGCGAAACTCTGTGTTACTCTGTGGTGAGCTTATTTAAACCCCAGCTTCTTCAGTCCGGTTTGCACATCGGGATGGCTCATGAATAGTTTCCACAGCAGGCCGGTACGGTAATTTTCTATCATTACAGCGATAGGTCCTTGGTCGATGGCAAGATAGCGTTTAGGATACCAATCTTCCGTTTCGCTGAAAGCGTCATAGAAGCCATAAGGTCCCAATACCTTGTCTCCCATTCCATAGAGATAGCGCATTACTTCCAGTGAGTATTCCGGAGTATAGACAATGGAAGAAAGAGCGGCAGTGGGAGAGATGACTCCGTGATCTGCCGACTCGTTCGGAGCATGGGCAGAGTAGCCGTTGACAGAGTAACTGGCGGTCAGTCCCCAACAATCAGGACCAAAACCTTTCCACTGCTTCGGGTTGCGGATGCAATAGGCGCGGTTGATCAGAGTAAGATTGCGCATTTCATTGAAATAACCGGGACAATACTTATCAGATAAATTTGTCGGGTCCAGTCCGAGGAAAGAATAGTGTGCCCAAAAGAGGGGACCGGCTTCACAACCTTGATAGCGCAGGTGAAGTTCGATATCTTCTACCTTGTGGGGATCGACAATGGCGCCTTTTTCTGCCCAACCTTCATGATAGACAGTTGCGGGAATGCTGTGCGTGGGGGAGGCAGCAGCAAGAATGTACATGATGAGACACTCATTGTAACCGTGTACGGGGAAATTCATTTCCCAGCCGTATTCGGGACTCCAGTGCCAATAGAGTACATTCTGATCGTTCCGGCGATAGAAATTCCAGTCAACTTCACGCCACAGTGTGTCGATGCGCCCGGCAAGGGCTTGTTCTGCGGGGGAGCCGTTGATGTAATATTGGTGTACGGCAAGCAGACCCTGCATCAGGAAAGCGGTTTCCACGAGGTCACCGCCGTTGTCTTTCTGTCCGAAAGGTTTTACCCGTCCGGTATCTCCGAACCACCAGTGCGGGTAGGCACCGTGGAAACGGTCGGCTGTTTCAAGAAAAGAGACGATGCGCTCCATGCGTGCCAGCCCTTCTTCACGGGTGACGTAACCGCGGTCGATGCCTGCCAATACAGCCATGATTCCGAAGCCACTGCCACCGGTGGTCACTACATTCTGGTCATCTTCGGGATAGATACCATCTATATGGATACGTTCGCATGCCAGTCCGCTATTAGGTTCGGCTCCTTCCCAAAAGTAATTGAAGGTACGGCGTTGCAGGGTGTCCATCAGGGATTCGTCGCTTATCCGGTCCGGTTTTGCTGCCGGGCTTTTACATTGTGTAAAGCCCAGCAACAACAGGAGCAATAATAAGCTATATTGTGTCTTCATACCTATTTCTATCGAAGGATTACGTCAACAAGTACGGGATCGTGATCAGAAAGGAAGCCATTCTCCGGCCTGTCCTGAATGACACGATAACGGTTCGTTTTCATGCCGCCGCTCACAAACACATAATCCAGCAAGACACGTTCTTCCAGCGGCAGTCGACCGAAATCATGGAAAGACCAGGATGGACCGTACGTAATGGCTGCCACCTTTGACGCATTTTCCATTCCTCCTTTTTCAAGAGTCTGCAGAGGTGTCTCGTCGGGAGTACAATTGAAGTCGCCGGTGATGATGGCTGGCATGTGCGGGGCAATCTCTTTAATCTTGTTCAGAATGAGTTGTACGCCTTCTTTACGCGCTATCTCTCCGTCGTTGTCCAGATGGGTGTTGAAGAATACCAACTTCTTCCCGTTACTCTTTTCTTGCAGTATGGCCCAGGTAGTAATACGGTTGTAGGAGGCGTCCCAGCCTTTGATGCCGATGGTTTCGGGCTGTTCACTAAGAGAGAAATTACCGTATTCCACCAATGTGAACCGGTGGCTGTTGAAGAATATCGGGCAATATTCGCCTGCTTCCTTGCCATCGTCACGTCCTACGCCTAAAGCGGTGTATTGGGGAAGACCTTGTTTCAGGTCTTCCATTTGATTGTGACGTACTTCCTGCATACCCAGCAGGTCGGGCTGATAGTAGGTAATCATTTGGCAGACGTTATCTTTGCGATATTTCCAGTTATTGGCACTGTCCGAAGGAGCATCTAGGCGAACATTAAAAGTCATCACCTCCAGTGGCTGTTCATTTTGTGCAGACTGGTTTTTGCAACTGCCGAGAAGCATCAGGCCACACACGCAGGTCAGTAAAGCTATGTGTTTCATGTTTCCTTTGTTTTTATTCTGAATTATCATTTTAAGCTCAAACGGGCTATTTTTACATGCTGGCTGTTACCGCCGATCATTACATCAAAGTCTCCCGGTTCGGCTACATAGTTGAGATCATAGTCGTAGAAGTGCAACAATTCCGGGGTGATTTTGAAAGAGACCGTCTTACTCTCACCTGCTTTGAGGAAGATTTTTTCGAAGCCTTTCAACTCTTTCACCGGGCGGGTAATGCTTCCCACCAAGTCGCGGATATACAGTTGTACCACTTCCGCACCATCCCGCTTACCGGTATTGGTCACTGTAACTACAGCGGTTACAGAACCGTCCTGGTCCATTGCAGGAGCGCTCAAAGTAATGTCCCCGTATTGGAATGTGGTGTATGACAAACCGTAACCGAACGGATACAGTGGATCATTGTCAACATCCAGATAGTTACTGCGGAACTTCTCGAACCATTTACCTTCTTTCAAAGGGCGGCCGGTGTTTTTATGATTATAGAACAAAGGGATCTGCCCTACATTCTTCGGGAATGTCATGGTCAGTTTGCCACTTGGATTTACATCACCGAACAGTACATCGCCGATAGCATAGGCAGCTTCGCTTCCGCCGAACCATACATTCAGGATAGCGGGTACATTTTCCTGTTCCCAGGTCAGTGTCAATGGACGGCCAGTGAAGAGGGTCAATACAACCGGTTTTCCGGTCTTCAACAATGCTTCCAGTAATGTGCGTTGTACATCGGGAATATTCAGATCTGTCCGGCTTGAACTTTCTCCGCTCATTTCAGAAGATTCACCTAAAGCGGCAACGATGACATCTGCGTTTGCCGCTACCTTCAACGCTTCTTCCAGCATTTCCTTGTCTGTGCGGTTGTCACGGTTCAGCGAACGTCCGAACATGGTGGCGCGTTCTTCGTAAGCGGCGTCACTACTGAGGTTGCTGCCCTTGGCATAAGTGATGTTCACCTTACCTGCCATCATTTCTTTCAACCCTTCATATACAGAAGGGTAATCGTTGAGGCGTGCAGCCACACTCCATGTTCCCGGCATGTTGCTACGGGTATTTGCCAATGGACCTATAACGGCAACCGTACCTTTTTTTGCCAATGGCAATACAGGAACCTGACCGGTTTTTGCCGGTTGATTCTTTAAAAGTACAAAGCTTTCACTCGCAATCTTGCGGGCAACATCACGGTGTTCTTTGGTGAAGATATCCCGTTTCGGGCGCTTCAGGTCACAATATTTGTAAGGGTTGTCAAACAATCCCAGCTTATACTTGGCCTCAAGGATACGGCGACAAGCCTTGTCCAGTGTTTCCATGTCAATCTTTCCTTCGGCTATAGACTTTTTAATGGTACCGATGAAGCCTTCGCTCACCATATCCATATCTACGCCTGCGTTGAGCGCACGTGCCGAAACTGTCTGTAAGTCGCCGATACCATGCGCAACCATTTCAGAAATTCCAGTGAAGTCCGTCACTACAAAACCGTCGAATCCCCATTGTTTACGCAGTACATCGGTCATCAACCATTTGTTGGCTGTGGCGGGCACACCGTCTATTTCATTGAAAGAAGCCATAACGCTACCTACACCAGCCTCTACAGCAGCCTGGTAAGGGTATAGGTATTCGTTGAACATGCGGTTGCGGCTCATATCCACAGTGTTATAATCGCGTCCGGCTTCTCCGGCTCCGTACAGAGCGAAGTGCTTTACGCATGCCATGATCTCATCGTTTCGTTTCAACTGATTGTTGAGGTCCACTCCCTGATATCCCGACACCATTGCTTTAGCGATGGCGCCTCCCAGGAACGGGTCTTCACCGTTACCCTCGCTGACACGTCCCCAGCGCGGATCACGGCTGATATCTACCATCGGGCTGAATGTCCATGAGATACCATCGGCACTGGCTTCGGTAGCAGCAATGCGGGCGGACTTTCTGATAGCGTCCATATCCCATGAGCAAGAGAGCCCCAATGGAATAGGGAAGATTGTTTCGTAGCCATGCACCACATCCATACCGAATATCAGGGGGATACCCAGGCGTGATTTCTCTATGGCAAGTTTCTGTACATCGCGGATCTTCTCTACTCCTTTCAGGTTGAGAAGTCCGCCTACCCATCCTTGCTCAATCTTTTTGGCTACATCGCTGTTCTGTGCTTGTCCGGTAACGATTTCACCGGAAACGGGCAGGTTTAGCTGACCGATTTTCTCTTCTACAGTCATCTTCTTCATCAGTGTGTCGATGAAGCGATCCATGTCCTGCGGAGCTTTTTGTGCCTGCATACCGGTAACACCCATCAGGGCAGTAGCCAGCAATAAGCTTGTTTTTCTGAAAACTTTCTTCATGATATGTTTTGTTTGGGCATTTATTTAAGTTTCGCAAGTTAATGATAATCCGGTGCAATCTGTATGTTGTTATCATTAACTTGCGAAAACTAAATTAATTCATAAGGTTACTCATCCTTCGGCTCTTTCAGCAAATCAGGAATCTGAGTATACTGGTTGAAAGGAAGCGGCAAAAGTGCCTTATCTTCAGACCAGCCTTTCAATTCTGTTTTTGCCAGACCGGTGCGTACAAGGTCGTTATAACGTTCGCCCCATTCGCACATCAACTCCATACGGCGTTCGTCGATAACTTGTTGGAAAGTTACATTGGTAAGTTCCGGCATCTTGGCACGTCTTCTTACTTCATTGAATGGAGCGTCACCATTCTTGCCATTTTTGATTTTCGCCTCGGCATTCATCAAGAGAACATCAGCATAGCGGAAAATACGTGCATTATTGTTTGTACCGTATTTCGTACGTCCCGGTGTTAATTGGTTCAGCGGGGTGTATGCTTTACCGTTCCAGCAGTCGGTCTTTTTCGGATCTACTTGCTCCCGGATATAATCACCGTCCGGTGTCGTTTCTCCTGCCAGCAGGAATGAAGTGGTGGCACGTATTGTCTCTCCACGAGCGTATGCCCAGTCACGGAAAGATTTCAGGATACCGCAGTCTCCCCAACCGCTGATGTCACTGCCGGAGTTATTGGGACCTTGACAAACAAACCATTGGTCACCATCAATCAGATCTCCGGAACCATTGCCGAAGTCAGTCATCTGACATTCGAATATAGACTCGTCACAGAGCTTTCCGGGAATCTTCCATAACTGGTAGAAGTCGGGATAGAGTGAGAAATTACCATGCTCAATAATATCGTTTGTCAGTTCTTCTACCTTTGCATAGTTACCCATGTTCAGATGAAACTTGGCAGCCAGCATCTCGGCAGAGAACGCTGTAACGGCTCCCTTGTGTTCACTTTGGTTCGGACGGATACGCGGCATATTATCAATGCCGTACTGCAAATCTTCCAATGCATATTTGTTTACCGCATTGGCAGTGGAGCGGCTCAAATCAACCTGATTATTGTCGCGGAGAATGGTAACCGGACCAAATGCCTGCACCAGACGATAGTAGGCATAAGCACGCATAAACATCACTTCACCACGATATGCCTTATAGTTTTTCATATCGCTATCGTTGGTGATATTCTCAGCGTACAGGTCTAACGATTCAATAGCTGCATTGGCAGTTTTGATAATATTGTAATATTGCATCCACAATTCGTTGAAGCCCCAGAAAGAATCATTATACTTATATTCGCTCAGGTTGTAATAGTCGCTGCCATTCCACTGGCCGCTAAATACGTCCTGGTCGCGAATCGTAGTAATTTCCCAGATCACCCAGTGCAAACCGCTGGTGCGAATCTTTGCATATACGCCTGATACCGGTTGGTACATATTGCTGATATTGGTATAATCCACCTTCTCTTCCGGCACTTTTCCTTCAGGCTCTTTGTCCAGAAAATCATTACAGGATGCGAACGATAATACCATCAAGGCGGACATTATATATATAAAAGGTCTTATTAATGTTTTCATTAGTTCTAAATTATTAATGGGTTATTTCTTAGAAATCAATTTTCAAACCTAAGGTGTAAGTCGATGTCAAAGGATATACTTCGGTATCCCAACCTTGGCTGTCGGACAATTCAGGAGTGAATGCGTTGGCCTTGAAAGTTGTGAACGGACGGTCGGCAGTCAGACTCAGGCGTAAGCCCGGCATGGTATAGTTACCAAACTTGAGGTTACGGAATGTATAACCAAGCGTAATATTCTGAATACGGAAGTAGTCGGCACTTTCTACAAAGTAAGAGCTATACTTCTGGTCGCTTACGTTCCAAGGTTTCAGCAGGGCGGCAGCCGACGGATTGGAGTTCGTGGAACCCGGGCCTGTCCAGCGTTTTTCATATTGGGCGCGGTCGAAGTTATAATTCTGTGAAGAATAACGAAGCGCACGTTTACGGTTGAACATCTGGGCACCGGCCTGTCCGTAGGTAGTCAGCTGGAAGTCGAGGTTCTTGTAGTTAAGACCGAGGTTGATACCGTAAGTAAAATTAGGAATATAAGAACCTAATGTAGTACGGTCATTTCCGTCAAGAACATTGTTTCCATCGAGGTCGGCATACTTTAAGTCGCCCGGTACACAATCGTTGGCCACTGCAATAGGATCAGCGGCAATTTCTGCCTCTGTCTGATAAACACCTATCATTTTGAATCCGTAGAATGAGTTCATTTCTTTACCTACTATATTAACGGTCTTACCGCCTCTGATGATACTGTTACCGTTCAGGTCTTTCACGCGGTTTCTCAAAGTAGAAATGTTTACACCGATATTGTATGAGAAGTCTCTACCGATTTTATCGTTCCAGTTGGCACTTACATCGATACCGGAGTTGAGAATCTTACCATAGTTTCCGGCAAGGGTGGTGGTGCTGAATGGGAGTAGCGGAGCGATCACAGCGTTATTAGTCATACGGTGATAATAGTCAACGTCGATATTCAGACGGTTGTTGAGGGTAATAAAGTTTATACCTGCATTCCATTCTTCAACAACTTCCCACTTCAACCAACTGAAGTATGTACTGTTCTGATAACCTGCAATGGTAGAATTACCAAATACACCGGAGGCAGCGTTACCGGTCGCGATAGAAGCAAAACCGTCGCTTGCTGCTACTTGGTCGTTACCCAGCTTACCCCAGCTTGCACGTAGTTTCAGGAAGTCAATCCATTTCTGATCTTTCAAGAATGATTCTTCGGACAGAACCCAGGCTGCACCTACTGAAGGGAAGTAACCCCAATGTTCCTGATATTTGCTGGAACCATCGGCACGCATTGTGAACATCAACAGATATTTGTCATCATAGTTGTAGTTCAGACGGGCGAAGTAAGAAACACCTCTGTAGCAGTAGCCGTCGTCTTTTACGGTAGCACCTGCTGCGTCACCGTTCTTGATGTACCAGTATTCGTCAGCTCCATCGGGAACGTTGCTTGCTTTACCTTCGAACATACGCCATTGTTCCTGACGCATGGAGTAACCTGCCATGGCGCCGAATCTGTGTTTGCCCCATTGGTCATTATAAGTCAGGGTATTATCCCAGATATAGTTGTAATACTTGTTTTCGTTCTTTGTAAGCTGAGTGGTGGCTGATTGTTGCCAGCTGCTTACGTAGTATTTCGGAGTAAACTCACGACCTTGGGTAGAGAGGAAACTATAAGAATAGTTCGTCTTGAAATTCAATTTGCTGGGAATAAAATCAATCTGAGCGTAGAAGTTGCTCAATACCTGATAGTTTTCTTTGCTTGAATCGAAATACTTGGCAGTTGCGACAGGATTATAGAAGTTTGATGTATAACCGATTGCATCCGGAGAACCAAATTTGTCAGGGAAAGACTTTTCATTGTACTTGTCATCATAAAGAGCTACGATGGGAGGACAGTTGAATGCTTTCTGCCATGCCTGATTGTTAGGCACTTGTTGTGTGGAGTTACTAAACACACCGTTGAAACCGACTTTCAGCCAGTTCGTAGCATCATAATCGACAGAACCACGGAAGTTCATACGTTTGTAGTTGTTGTCAACATCCATAATACCATCTTGATACAAATAGCTTACGCCGACAGCATACACCGCTTTTTCGGAACCACCGTTAATGTTTAAACTGTGGTTTGTGATAGCGGCAGTGCGCAGAAGCTGGTCGTACCAGTCGTTGTCTGCTCCAAAAGTCCAATTATGGAAGTCGGGGTCATCATAACTACCGCCGTATTTGTCGATGGATTGTGTGAAGTGAGTCTTATAGGAGTCGAAGTTACCTTCGAGAAGCATAGTTGCATATTCGTGTGCATTACAGAGTTCGAGCACATTGGATGCTTTCTGGATACCTACATAACCGTCATAAGTGATCTTTGCTTTCTGGTTACGCGAACCTTTTTTGGTAGTGATGAGAACTACACCGTTTGCAGCGCGTACACCATAGATAGCGGCAGCCGAAGCATCTTTCAGGATAGACATTTCCTGAATATCCGCGTTGTTCAGGAAGTTGATGTTGTCGTAGAACATACCATCTACAACGAACAACGGCTTACTGTTGGAGAATGAACCGATACCACGGATCTGTACGGTAGGGCCTTCACCTGGAGCACCATTATTTACGATATTGACACCGGGAACTTTTCCTTGGAGGGCTGCCATAGGAGTAGTAGAAGGTACGGCAGTCAGGGCCTCACCTTTAACTACGGTAATGGGAGCCGTCAGGTCTTTGGCCTTTGCAGCACCATAACCGATTACGATAATTTCTTCCAACTGCTGTGAATCCTCTTTCAATGTCACATTGATAGCCGAACGTCCGTTCACTTTTATATCTTGCGGTAACATACCTATATAACTAAAAGTGAGTGTTCCGTTTTCCGGAACGTTCGTTAATGTATATTTACCGTCTAAATCGGTAACTACACCGTTGCTGGTACCTTGCACGAGGATGGATACACCAATCAGTGCGTCACCCGATGTGTCGGTTACGGTACCTGTTACTGTTCTTGTCTGGGAGAGTACGGGCATTGCTACCAATATGAGGCACGCCGTCAAGAATAGATTCTTTAGCCATAAGGCTTTTTTCAGAAGATGTGTTTTACTCTTCATCGCATTAAATTTTTTTAGGTGGATAACTCTTTTTGTTTTCTTCTTAGCTCTGCGCAGTGCTCGAATTAAACTTCATCGCAAATGTAGAAATTTCGATGTGCGAACTGCAAAAAAGATATTCACCACCAATACATATCCCTGATTTTTAACAAATCGGGGACTACTCATTTACTACTCAAATCAATTTAATGTATTGTTTATGAGATGGATAAAGAGTGAATATAGAAATAACTATTTTCAGAAGAAACTTCTCTAATGTAACAGATACTCTGTTTACTACACTAATCCCTCTTGAAGAATATAAGTTGGATAAAAAGAAATTCAAGGAGGTTGTGTTGTCTAATGATGAACCTTTTGGTGGATGGGGATTGGGAATGAGTAATATTTTATACATTAACCAAGTGTTTTTGTTTGTTGTAGTACATTCTGTTGCGTTTTTATAGGCAAGCTGCTTTCACTGCGTCTTAATTTTGTTTTTTCGGAGATAAAGACTGCAGATGTAGTGAAAGTGGCTAATTGTGTCTTAAATCGTTGGAAATGTATTTCCCCTGTGCTAAGTTTCTATATTCCAAAGGCGAATAACCAGTTCGTTTCTTGAAAAGAATACAGAAATAATAAGGTGTGTCAAAACCTACTTCGAAAGCAATCTCCTGACTGGTCATGGTGGTATTTGCCAGCAATTCCTTACTTGTCTGTAACCGTAGTTCTTCTTTGTATCTGGATGGGGAAAATCCGGTATATTGTTTGAAAACCTTTCGGAAACAGGAATAGCTCATGTTAATTTTAGTGGCTATATCTTTCGGTGTAATTTCTGTTTTATAATTTTCAGCGATAAGATGTTTAGCTGTATTTATCTGATCAAGCACATTCATATTTATAAATGAATTCTGTTTATGCTCTGAATAGGTATAGCCAAGTAGAAGATGGACTATTCCCGCAAGTATTTGCTGGAATCCTGTAGTCTGTTCTTGTGCCACGTTGGCTGCCTGTTTGTATAATTGAATTACATTCTCATTTAATCCGATGTTGAAGATAGGATTGTCTTTTCGGAAGAAATCTACTTCAACTAACTTCTCTATGTCTTGTCCATTGAAGCCAATCCAATATTCGTACCATCCTGTTTCTTTATCGGGTTTGTAGCTATGCCATTCGCCGGGAAAAAGTAAAATCATGTGGCCGCTATGTATCTGCATTTTCTTCTTATTCATAGATACGAATGTTCCTTTTCCGTCGAGAATATAAATCAGTTGGTACTCATTGAGTATTCTTCCTTTCTCCGGAGAGAAAAGATAATGAAACGGATGACTGGCTGATGGGTAGACAGAATTTGGCTTAATTAGCTGATGACCTACTGTGTTGACCGTTAATCCCCATCGAGTATCCTGCTCGCTGGAGGAGAGATATTTTACATTTGAAGTTCCGCTCATAGGGGGGTAATATTTAGTTTATTATAATATAGGCAAATATAAATATTTAAGATTTATTTGTTAATAGCATATCAGATAAATAATAGGACATATTCGACATGTGTTGAAAAAGTAATATCTATATAGCAAAAAGTAATATGTTGCTTTATGGCGATGGCTTATTTTTGTATGCGAAATAAAAAAATAGTATATGCAGAGTCAATTAAAAATAGGTCTTTTCGGCACTGGTCTTGATACCTATTGGGGGCAGTTTGATGGATTATTGGATGTCTTGAACATATATCAAGGCAGAATAAGAGAGCGAATAAAGAAGCAACACAATATTACGGTTGTTGATGAGGGAATGGTTGATAGTCCGGAAAAGGCATTATCGGCTGCATCCTCTTTTATGAGAGAAGAAGTCGATCTAATATTTCTATATGTTGCTACATATTCTCTTTCATCTACAGTGCTTCCGATAGCACAAAGATTAAATTGCCCTATAATCGTTTTAAATCTTCAACCTGTTCCGGCTATTGATTATAACTATATCAATTCGATGAAAGACCGAGGTGGCATGACAGGATTTTGGTTAGCTCATTGTCAGGCTTGTTCGGTTCCCGAAATAGGCAATGTTTTTAATCGCGCCAATTTAAGGTACGATTTTGTAACAGGATATTTAGAGGATGTCGATTCATGGAATGAGATAGACGGATGGATAGAAGCTGCACGTGTACGATCTGTGATGAAAAATAATAGGCTTGGTGTACTTGGACATTACTATTGTGGAATGCTCGATGTATATACCGACTTGACTCAGCAATCCTCAGTCTTTGGTACACATATAGAGATTGTAGAGATGTGTGAGGTTAAGAAGTATAGAGATACTGTCAGTACGGAAGAATTGGTGGCTAAAATAGATGAATTTAATAGATGTTTTGAGATAACTTCCGAATGTGAAGAAGCAGAAGTGGTACGTGCTGCCAAAACATCGGTTGCCTTAGATAAACTTATTGCAAATCATAGGCTTGGCTCAATGGCCTATTACTTTGAAGGGAGTGATGATAAAAGTTATGAAGACATTGTGACTTCTGTAATAGCAGGACATACATTACTTACCGGAAAAGGTATCCCTATTGCCGGTGAATGTGAAGTAAAAAATGTACAGGCCATGAAAATCATGTCGGAGTTTGGAGTAGGTGGTTCCTTTTCAGAGTTTTATGCTATGGATTTTAATGACGATATTGTTATGTTAGGACACGACGGACCTGCTCATTTTGCAATAGCCCAAGAAAGAGTTAAGCTTGTGCCATTGGCTATATATCACGGTAAGCCAGGTAAAGGTCTTTCTATTCAAATGAGTGTAAGACACGGTGCGGTGACTTTATTGGCAGTATGCGAGAATAAAAATGGAATTTTTTTTCTTGTGGCTCAAGGAGAATCGGTTTCTGGTCCTGTTCTGGAAATTGGTAATACCAATAGTCGTTATCATTTTTCGATTGGTGCAAAGGAATTTATGAATAAATGGAGTAAGGAAGGACCTTCTCATCATTGTGCAATAGGAATAGGACACATTGCGGATAAGATTGAAAAATTGGCATTCCTATTAAATATACCGGTAATAAGGATTTGTTAACAATGCCTGTTTTGTGCTATCTTTCGTCTGATTCGTACTTTCTGTATAATGAGACTTTTCGTACTTTTGTATTCATATATAATTGGGTGTATGCTTTAAATAATTGTAACTTTAAAAGAATAGTTTGATGAAAAACGCATTATTTATTTTGTGCTTATTTCTGTTTCCTTTGGAAATGGTAGCTCAGTTTGAAAACTATAAGATGGATTGGACTAAGATATCCAATGAATCTCAGTATAATTCAGAGCCCGAGTGGTTGAAAGATGCCAAGTTTGGTATCTATTTCCATTGGGGTGTTTATTCTGTTCCGGCATATTCGTATGAATGGTATCCAAGGCTGATGTTTATGGAGAATCGGAAGGAATACAAATATCATAAAGAACATTATGGTGATCCGAAGAAAGTAGGATATGAAGCTCTGGTGCCATTGTTTAAAGCTGAAAAGTTTAATGCAAAAGAGTGGGTCGATTTATTCCAGTTGGCAGGTGCTAAATTTGCAGGACCGGTGGCAGAGCATCATGACGGTTTCGCTATGTGGGATACGCAAACTACTCCTTGGAATTCAGTATTGATGGGTCCCCAAAAAGATATTGTTGGCGAGATTCAGCAAGAGATAAAGAAACATGGAATGAAGTTGATAACAACATTCCATCATGCTCGTTTACTTCAACGTTATAAGAATGATGTCAATCGTACGAAAACTCCTGATTTTTGGGATATGTGGGATAGTCACTTTCCGTATTTGGAAAACATGCCTACTTCTTCGAATAACCCGATGTTACGTTTACTTTATGGTAATGTAACGCCTGAGGAGTTCTACGAGCCAATATGGTTTGGAGCTTTAAAAGAAGTGATAGACAAGTATAGTCCAGATGTAATTTGGTTTGATGCGTGGTTGGATATGATACCGGAGGAATATTTATATAAATTTGCCGAATATTATATCAAAGAGGCAAAGAAAAAAGGCAAGGAGGTAACTATCTGCCGTAAGCAAGGTGATTTGCCACTGAATGTAAGTATTGAGAATCTTGAAAAATCGAGGAAGCAAAACATAGAACCACGGTTATGGATGACTGACGAAACTATCAGTACGGATAGTTGGAGTTACACAGAGAATATGGTACTAAAGACATCTAAAGATTTAATAGATGTCTTAGTGGATATAGTAAGTAAAAATGGTGTATTGTTGCTGAATGTTTCCCCGCGTGCTGATGGTACAATCCCAGTGGAACAGAAAGATATACTACTTTCGATAGGAGAGTGGCTGAAAGTGAATGGAGAAGCCATTTACAATACGAGACCTTGGTATATGTATGGAGAAGGCCCCACAACTCAGCCGGAAGGAGATTTCAAGAATCACAAAGAATTCTTGAAAGTAAAATATTCCTCGAATGATATTCGCTATACTACAAAGGAAAATATAGTTTATGCGATAACTTTGGGAATGCCCAAAGCTGGGACTTCATTGTTACTAAAAGGATTTGCCGGGGCATCTGTACCTTCCTCTGTGAAAGTAAAGAATGTGAGAGTGCTGGGAAGTAATCAAGTTATTAAGTGGAAAGAAACTCCTGAAGGTTTGCAAGTTGAAACGCCAATAATGGAAGGTGACAAAGCCATCAGCTTTAAGATAGAGTGTGAATGAAATTTATCGTAACTTTACTCCTGTGCTTGGTCAGCCTTTCATCATTTGGCTATGACTGGAAAGCCTATTGGATTAGTACGGATGCTTGTCAAAGTGAACCTAACACTTGGTTGAGTTATCGCAAAACCATTCATATAGTGCAGGTTCCCGATGAGGCTATAGCTCGCATTGCGGCTGATAGTAAATATTGGCTTTGGATAAACGATAATCTGGTGGTATTTGAAGGCGGTTTAAAGCGGGGACCTAATCCGGAAGATACCTATTATGATGAAGTAGATATTGCTCCTTATCTAAAAGCAGGTTCGAATACAATTGCCGCTTTAGTCTGGTATTTCGGTAAACAAGGATTCTCACATAATAGCAGTGGGAAGGCGGGGTTTCTATTTGATTGCCAAACTTCAGGTATCGAGATCATAAGTGATAATAGCTGGACATGTTGTATTAACGAGGCTTATTCAACGTGTTCTGGGCCAAAGCCTAATTTCCGTTTGTCCGAATCTAGTATTCTTTACGATGCTCGTAAGGAAATGGAGGGATGGGTCACTCAGTCTTTTAAATCCTCCTTTCCAGGGGCTTCAAAGCTACAGAAGGCTGGAGGTGCACCTTGGAATAAATTAGTTAAAAGGCCTATCCCTTTATGGAAAGATTTCGGCCTGAAAAATTATGTGAAGTCATATAAAAGTAAGGATACTCTGATATGTGTGCTACCTTATAATGCCCAGTTTACACCTTATATTAAAATAAAATCACCAGAAGGTTGCAGGATAGTAATGGGGACAGATAATTACTATTATTATAATGGAGCTACCGAAAATCTTCGGGCGGAATACATAACGAAGGCAGGTATACAGGAGTATGAGAGTTTAGGATGGATGAATGGGCACCGGATGTATTATTTCATTCCTGAAGAAGTGGAAGTGTTGGATGTGAAATATCGGGAAACAGGATATGATTGTGATCTTGCCGGAAGCTTCTATTCTTCAGATGCCTTCTTGAATCAACTTTGGCGGAAATCATTACGTACGTTGTATGTTACAATGCGTGATACCTATATGGATTGCCCCGAACGAGAACGTGCCCAATGGACAGGCGATGCAGTGAATGAATCGGGCGAATCTTTTTATGCTCTTTCTCCTTCCAGTCATGCACTAACTAAGAAATGGCTTTGTGAAATCATTGACTGGCAACAAGATGATGGTAGTATATTTGCTCCGGTCCCTGCCGGTAACTGGCGCCTGGAACTTCCTGGGCAGACATTGGCCTCTGTGGGTTATTATGGCGCTTGGAACTATTACTTACATACCGGGGATAAAGTAACCCTGCATCATCTGTATCCAGCAATTAAGAGATATATGGAACTGTGGAAAGAGAATGAAACGGGTGTTGTGTCTTTTCGGAATGTTGGATGGGTATGGGGCGACTGGGGAAGTGAACGAGACATGTTTCTTCTGATTAATGTCTGGTATTATTTAGCATTGAAAGGTATGTATCAGATGGCATTGGAATTGGGATACACAAATGATGCGGACAGCTATATTCGCCGGATGACTTCTTTTAAGAATGCGTTTAATACACATTACTGGACGGGTATAGCTTATCGTGACTCTTCATATAAGGGCAAAACAGATGATAGGGTACAAGCATTGGCCGTTGTTGCAGGACTTGCCGATAAAGATAAGTATGAGGCATTATTGAACATCTTCAAGACTGAAAAACACTCAAGTCCTTATATGGAGAAGTATGTTTTTGAAGCCATGATGATGATGGGATACGAAGTTGAGGCATTGGCCAGGCATAAAGAACGAATGAAGTATATGGTGGAAGATCCTTATTTCTCTACTCTCTTTGAACATTGGAATATAGGAATCGAAGGATATGCTGCCGGTACCGTAAATCATGCATGGACAGGAGGAGGTTTAACCATTTTATCGCAATATCTGTGTGGTATAGCCCCGCTAAAACCAGGATATGAACAGATTGCCATTGTACCTCAACCGGGAAATATACGACAGGCCAAGGCTGAGGTTGCATCTGTAAAAGGAATGATTAAAAGCTCGTTTGTTCAAGAAGAGAAAGGGATTACGATCGATGTAAAAACTCCTGTTGATATACCTACTGTAGTGGGCGTTCCTATTAATAATACTAAAGAAATTAGAGTAAATGGTACATTGATATGGAAACAAGGTGCATATAGAATTAACCGGGTAGCGTTGGCTTATGAGGATGATTCGCAAACGCATATCAAGTTTTTGGTCAGAGGTGGGAATTATATGTTTCAATCAATAAATCATTAAAGAATACGATTATGAATATTTTGAAAGTATTTGGTTGGATAGCTCTATTCTTATTTGCCGGCTCTTTGCAGGCGAAAAAGATAGAGATAATTGATATACGATGTGAGAACCAGGAATGTCCAATGGGGGTGCAAACGTTGAAACCTACTTTCTCATGGAAACTTTTAGGAGATACTAGAAATCTAACTCAGGTTGGTTACCGGATATTGGTTTCGGACAATGAAGACCTTTTGAAGAAGGACATCGGTAATATTTGGGATTCTGGGAGGTGTAACTCAGAAATATCGATAAATATATTGTTTGGAGGAAAAAAGCTGCTGTCGGCTGCACGTTATTATTGGAAAGTACAAGTATGGGATAACCAAGGAGTCCAGTCGAAATGGTCGGAGATAAAAAGTTTTCAGATGGGATTGATGAAGCAGGAAGACTGGGCTCCTGCCCGTTGGATTGCTATGGAGAGTGTATCTCCAAAAGATGTGGTGTATCCTGGATTTCAGTTAGCTGGTAATAAAGTGGACTATCTGGAAAAGGAAGCTCGGATGCCTCAATTCCGCAAACCGTTTCAGGTCGAAACTAAAAAAATACAATCGGCTACGGTTTTCATCTCCGGGTTGGGACATTTCGAATTGAGTCTCAATGGCAAAAAGGTTGGTGACCATTTTCTAGATCCAGGCTGGAGTAAGTACGATAAATCTTCTTTGTACGTAACATTTGATGTGACTGACCAACTACTCAGCGGAGAAAATGTGTTAGGTGTAAGATTGGGGAATGGATTTTTGCATGTTCCCCGTGATTCAACCCGATATAGAAAACTTATTTCGACTTTTTCTTTTCCAAAGATGATTTGCAAAGTACATATCACTTATGCAGATGGTACAACCAATGACATTAATAGTGACCATAGCTGGAAAGTTACTCAAAGCCCGATAACTTTCTCAAGTATATATGGGGGCGAGGATTATGATGCCACTCTGGAACAAAGGGGGTGGGATACGTCAGATTTTAATGATATTTCATGGATAAATGCAACCGAAATTTTTGCTGTGGGTAACTTGTCTTCTCAAATCTCGATGCCTCTGAAAGTTAAGAAACAATTAAGAAGTATCAGTGTTCGAGAAACTCATCCAGGCATTTATATTTATGACTTTGGACAGAATGCTTCTGCCATAATAGCTTTGAAAGTTAAAGGTAAATTTGGAGCAAAAGTAGTGATGAAGCCAGCAGAGTATCTGACAAAAGATGGGCTTGCCAATCAGAATAATAGCGGAACTCCTTATTGGTTTTCATATACCTTGTCAGGCAATGGCACGGAAAATTGGAGTCCTTCTTTCTCGTATTATGGATTCAGGTATGTGCAGGTTGAGGGGGCAGTTCCGATAGGGGTTAAAAATCCTCAAGGGCTTCCGGTTATTGAAGATTTAAGCCTGCTGCACGTTTCCAACACCTCTGAAGAGGTAGGACAGTTTGCCTGTTCTTCTTCGGTATTTAACAATATCTACTCATTGATTGATTGGTCAGTCAAAAGTAATATGTCACATGTATTGACCGATTGTCCGCATCGCGAGAAGCTAGGGTGGCTAGAAGTGGCTCATTTAATGAGCAGCTCTATTGCTTATTGTTATGATATAAAGCAGATGTATACTAAAATCGTAAATGACATGAAGGATTCTCAATTAGAGAATGGACTAATACCTAATACGGCACCGGAATATGCAAGCTTTCCTCATGACTTTAGGGATTCGCCCGAATGGGGAAGTGCTGGGGTTATATTACCTTGGTTTTTATATCGATGGTATGGTGATCTATCTGTGCTAGAGGAAAATTATCATTTGATGGTTTCTTATGTAGATTACTTAACGTCCCGTTGTAAGTATCATATACTGTATCATGGTTTAGGTGATTGGTATGATTTGGGACCCAATCATCCCGGTTACAGCCAGCTTACAACGAGAGGACTAACACCTACCGCTTTATATTATTATAATTTAAATATTCTTGCCGAAACATCTAAGCTCTTGAATAAAGAACTCGAATATCACAAATACACGGAACTGGCAACCAAGGTGAAGATTGCCTTCAACGCAAAGTTTTTTAATGTGGAAAAGGGATATTATGATCGGGGAAGCCAGACGGCGAATGCTATTGCTCTTTATATGAATTTAGTGAACGGCGAAGATCGTGAAAGCTGTTTGAAACAAATTATTGCAGATATCCATAATCGAGATAATAGTATTACGGCAGGAGATATTGGATTCAGGTATCTATTACGCGTACTGGAAATGGAAGGTGCGTCCGATGTAATATATGATATGAATAGCCAATCGGATAAGCCTGGTTATGGCTACCAACTGAAACAAGGGGCTACTTCGCTTACCGAATCTTGGGCGGCCTTACAAACAGCTTCGCATAATCATTGCATGCTGGGGCATTTGATGGAATGGTTTTATAGCGGTATTGGTGGTGTAAGGGCGGACAAAGAGAGTGTTGCTTTTAAGAAGTTTATACTACACCCAGAGATGGTAGGGAATATCTATTGGGCAGATGTTTCATTCAAATCCCCTTATGGAGAAATTAAAAGCAAGTGGGAAATTAAAGATACTTCGTTTGTTTATAAGGTTACCGTTCCTGTTAATACCACTGCATGGGTATACTTGCCAGGAGTAGATGTTGAACTCATCCAAGAAAGCGGGAAACCAATAAAAGAGAAGGCTGATATTCAATTTATAAGAGTAGAAAATGGACGGAGTATTTATGAAATTGGTTCAGGAGATTATTCATTTTCTATATCACCTTATTAGAGTTCATTTATTAAAAGATTTATATGGAAACCAAGAGTACTGTTTATTCACTAATACTGTTGCTTTGTACGCTGTCTTTTCAAGCAAGTGCACAGAGTGAGTCATATAAGAAGAATTGGAAATCTCTATCTAAAGAGAATGCTTATAATCGGGAACCGGATTGGTTGAAAGATGCTAAGTTTGGTATATATCTGCATTGGGGTGTATATTCTGTGCCAGCTTACTCGTATGAGTGGTATTCCCGGCATATGTTTATGGAGAGTCGTAAAGAGTATCAATATCATAAAGAACATTATGGGGATCCTAGAGAGTTCGGATATGATAAATTGGTTCCTCTTTTTAGAGCGGAGCACTTTAATGCTAAAGAATGGGTTGATTTATTTCAGCGCGCCGGTGCAAAGTTTGGTGGCCAAGTAGCTGAACATCACGACGGGGTTGCTATGTGGGACAGTAAAATTACCCCTTGGAATGTCGCGTTAATGGGACCTAAACGAGATGTTCTGGGAGAATACAGCCGAGAGTTAAAAAAACATGGAATGAAAGTGATGACCACCTTCCATCATGCCCGTTTGTTACAACGTTATAAAAACACGGAAAGGCCTGATCGTCCTGAATTCTGGGATCTATACGATAGTCATTTCCCTTATTCAGAAGAGATGCCTACTTCATCTAACAATCCGATGCTTCGTTTACTTTATGGGAACGTAACCCCCGAGGAGTTTTACGAGCCTATTTGGTTGGGAGAATTGAAGGAGGTTATTGATAATTATAGCCCGGATATTATCTATTTTGATTCTTGGCTTAACCTTATTCCTGAAGAATATCTCTATAAATTTACTCAGTATTTTTTAGAGGATGCTAAAAAGAAGAACAAGGAGGTAGCTATCTTTCGCAAGCAGGAAGACTTACCTTTGAATGTTAGTATGGAGATTCTGGAGAAATCCAGAAAACAAGAGATAGAATCACGTTTGTGGACCACTGAAGAGACAATAAGTACAGATAGCTGGTGTTTTACCGAAGATATGGAGTTGCGAAAAAGCGAAGACCTGATAAATGTGTTGATTGATGTGGTCAGTAAGAATGGCGTTCTTATGTTAAATGTGTCTCCCCGCTCTGATGGTATCATTCCACAAGAGCAGCAATCCATCTTATTGAATATTGGAGACTGGCTAAAGATAAATGGAGAAGCTATTTATGGAACCCGACCTTGGTATGTGTTTGGCGAAGGCCCTACCAGTCAACCGGTGGGAGACTTTGAAAATCATAAAGAGTTTATGAAGCTAAAATACACGGCAGATGATGTGCGGTATACTACAAAGGGAAAGACTGTTTATGCGATTACTTTAGGGGTTCCCGAAGCTGGTAAAACCATGACGTTCAAAAGCTTTAAAAAAAAGATCAAGGCGTTGAAAATAGAAAATGTTTCGGTTATAGGCTCCAATCAACTCGTTCCTTGGGAACTGACTAAGGAAGGATTGCAGGTGAAAGTTCCTATTGTACAAGGGAATAATGCTGTAGTGTTTAAGATAGAATGCAATTAATAACAAAAATAATTCGCTTATAATGAGAAAGATTGTAATATATGTTTGCGGACTGTTTATGGTACTTGCCGCGTTTGCTTGTGTGCAGAAAGATAATGTTAATTTAGAATGGAAAAAAGAAGGACAAGGGATATGGAAAATTTCCGTTGGCAAACAGGAGAAGGTTACTCTCCTGAGTGAACTGGATATTACTCCTCAATGGAAAGCCATTGAAGAAATAGGAGACGCTCCACTTGCCATTGATCCTAAAGATGTTAAAACGGAAGTTGTGGATGGTAAGACTTATATACGTTTTCCACTTGACAAAGATGAAAAAATATTTGGTCTTGGTCTGAATTTCAAAACGGTAGAACAACGAGGCAGAGTTATGCGCCTGCATGTCGATCATTATGGAGGAAGTGATAATGGCCGTACACATGCTCCTATTCCCTTTTTTGTCTCCAGCAAAGGATACGGTGCATTGATTAATTCTGCCCGTTATATTGATGTTTGGGTAGGAACAAGTGTCCGTCAGGATAGTTCTAATCCTCCGGTTGCAAAAGATAGAAATACTGATAAGGACTGGACTGCACAACCTTATTCAGACAACCTTGAGTTTCTGATTCCAGCTGAAGGAGCTGAAGTTATTGTATTCTCCGGTAAGACGATGCTAGATGTAGTTCGTCGTTATAATCTTTATAATGGGGGAGGTTGTTTGCCTCCCAAATGGGGATTGGGATTCTGGCATAGGGTACCAAGCCTGTTTACCGATACGGAAATAGAACGGGAAGTGCAGGAATTTAGAGACAAAGGATTCCCGCTGAATGTGGTTGGACTTGAACCAGGTTGGATGACAGCTTCCTATCCTTGCACATATGAGTGGGACAATACTCGGTTCCCAAATCCCCAGGCATTTACCAAAAAAATGAAAGAGAGCAATATTCAAACAAACCTTTGGATGAACCCATATATTTCTCCCAAAGGGGAATTATATGATAGAATTAAGCCCTATACAAGTAGTCATACTGTTTGGTGCGGCATTGTTCCGGATTATATGATGTCTGAAGCTCAACGAATATTGATTGATCATTTTAAGAAACACCAATTGAATTTAGGGGTAAGTGGCTATAAGATGGATGAGAATGACGGTTATGATTCGTGGTTATGGCCGGATGTTGCCTCTTTCCCTTCAGGAACTTCCGCTGAGCAGATGCGACAAATTTATGGTTCATTAATGCAGAAAGTCACTACTCAGATGTATAAGGATGAGAATAAGCGTACATATGGATTGGTACGCGCGGCCAATGCGGGAACTACTTCTTTTCCTTATGTTATTTATAACGACTATTACAATCATCACGATTTTATCACAGCATTAGTTAATAGTTCATTTATTGGAGTACTCTGGACTCCCGAAGTACGCGCTTCACGGACTTCTGAAGAATGGCTGCGCCGTATGCAAACTGTTTGCTTCTCTCCGCTGGCTATGTTGAATGCATGGGCGGATGGAACAAAACCCTGGACTTTTCCTGAGGTGGCCGAGAGTGTGAAAGCTATTTCGCTGCTTAGGATGCAATTGATCCCCTATCTATATACCGCCTTTGCTGATTATACTTTTAAAGGGACTCCGCCTGTTCGTGCCATGAATTTGGAAGAAGGGTATAATATGGATGAGAAAATGTTGCAGGTATCTTTCGACGCTACGAATAATCCGTATGCGTTGGCTATTAAAAAAGAAGTGAAAGATCAGTTTATGGTTGGTAACTCCTTATTGGTAGCGCCTTTGTTTGAGGGGGAGAAGGAACGTAAAGTCATATTGCCTAAGGGAAAATGGTATGACTTCTACACCGGAGAATTTGCCGGTGAAGGAGAAATTATCAGTGTAAGTCCCGGCTTGGATAAAATTCCTGTATATGTGAAAGATGGAGGAATCGTTCCGATGTTTCCCCCTATCCGACAGATAGATAACAAACAATATCCTTTAGAAGTTCGTCATTATGGAAACGCACCGGGTATATATGATCTTTATGATGATGATGGGGAAACGTTCAACTATCAGAAAGGAGAGTTTGTTCGTATAGTATTAACTGTAGATGTGGATGCTTCTAATAATAAAATGGGTAAAGCGAGCATTCCTGGAGGTAAAAATGTATGGTCATATAGCGATTATATCTTTAGATATATGACTAAATGATGTTATATTATGATTCAGTAGTAGAAATGATCCGCATCACCTTATCTGAGCCTTACCTACTCCTTGCTTATTCCATGCAGGGATACCTTTATACGATACAACTATGGAGTAGGTGAGGTTTGGATAGAATTTTATCCAACCTCTAAGCGCATGATTGTCTCTAAGATTACTTTATACTTTACTGAATTTTAGTCTATATTCAAGTGGGGTTATTCCTACGGTTTTCTTAAAAAGTCGGATGAAATAGGAGTGATCTTCGTATCCCAACATATAAGCGATATTCTTGACTGGCATATCTTCAGTAATCAATATCAATTGAGCTTTTTCGATTTTTTTTTGATTGATGTATTGCAATGGGGTGGTTCCCACTTCTTTCTTGAATAAACGTATAAAATGGTCTTTGGAAAGATTGGTTATTTCAGATAATATATTAATATCAGTGGGCTCATAGAGTTTTTTCCGAATAAACGAGAGCGTTTTTTGTATACGAGTATCTTTAGTTTCAATTCTGGGTTTTGCTTCTTTTAGAAAACGGGATACAAGTTGGTAAACAATCCCTCTTGACTCAACTTTTACAGAGAAAGTCCGTTGCTTATTTCTTATGATATTTTGAATTAATGTGGGGCTGTTGTCATAGGTCGTTGGATCGGATTGTGGTAAGCCCATAGCTGGATTTATGTCACATAACCTCTTGAATAATGCCAAATCCAGTTTGCTGGCGGGAATTTCAAAAGGAAAGTTCCAATCTTCCAGAAAACTGGATTCAGACTGATGATCTTCATATATATGCATGTAGTAATGACTAAAATGTGAATCACAAATATAGCTATGCAGCATGAAAGATGGAATCAGATAGAGGTGGTTGGGTTTTAATTCGTGAATGCCGGAGGGAGTTTTTAATTTAGCGATTCCTTCATTAATGTAATAGAGTCTTGTAAACGGGCTATTTACGTTTTTCCAGTTCCAATCGGCATTATGAATGGCCAATCCTACATTTAATACTAATAGGTGCAATTGATCAATGGATTGTAGCATAAGACTTGTGTTAATATGATTAGAATAAGCTGCTACAAATATAATAATAAGTAGTAAATGTACAATTAAAAGTCGATAAAATCTTATTTGTTATCGTTTTTCGCTTGGATAATTCCATCTGTTGACTGCGAATCGATAATGTCCTATGATATATCGTGTTTGGATAATAACAAAATAAAAGAGATACTTTATATTTGTATCGTATAATAATTAAGGAGTCTTATTAATATCTGTATTATGAGAACAAAAATTTTATTGTTACTTACAGTTTTATTGTTGTTTGTAAAAATTACCACAAATTCGCCTTGCCGGATTTTGGCTCCTGAAAAAGATGAGAAGATGGTACAAGGTAAACTCTAGTATATATGGAAATCATTGAGAGATTACAAAAGAAAGGTGAGTTAATAAAATAGTTCCGATGATAAA
>NZ_EQ973490.1:267141-291450 GCF_000158035.1 Bacteroides cellulosilyticus DSM 14838 | reverse complement strand
CTTTGATAGACAATTTTGTGATATGAATATATTTTTAATCTTTTAATTTGTACTATTATGTTTAAAACACATTTCGAGAGAGGACTAACTCAGAAATTAGTCGTTTTTCTATTACTAATGATAGGTTTTGTCCCTATCTATGCCCAAAAAAACATAACGGGAAAGGTGATAGATGAAAAAGGAGAACCTTTAATTGGCGCCACTATTTTGGTAGTGGGTTCTACTACTGGGGTTATAACGGATTTTGATGGTAATTTTACACTGCAAGTAAAGCCTGGAGATGAGCTAAATATCAGTTCAATAGGCTATGCTACTCAACGTGTCAAAGTGAATGGTAAAGAGAGCCTTCAGATTGTTATGGTTGAGGATTCTGAGCTTTTGGATGAAGTAGTAGTGGTTGGTTATGGGACAATGAAAAAGAAGGATTTAACCGGTTCTGTGAAATCGATATCTAATGCAACATTGAAATCTACTGGCCAGAACTCCACTTTAGGAGCGTTAAGAGGCCAAACTGCAGGTGTTAATGTCACTCAGAACAATGGAAAATTGGGCACTGGCTATAATATTGAAATTCGTGGTATGAACTCTATCAATAAATCATCTTCTCCTTTATGTGTTATTGACGGAGTTATTGGGGGGGATATTAATGCGATTAATCCTGTAGATATTGAACGGATAGATATATTGAAAGATGTCTCAGCCACAGCGATTTATGGTTCCCGTGGCTCGAACGGGGTAATCATTGTGACGACAAAGAGTGGACAAAGCGGAAAAACGGTTGTAACTTACGATGGTATGGTGGGTTTTACTACTCCAACGAATTTGCCTGAAATGTTTAATGGTCCGGAATATGTTGCTTATGCGAAAGAAGCAATCAATGGAGGTTCTAACCATAATCCTTTTGTAGGTCGTGAAAAGGAGAATGCAGATAATGGTAATTTTACTGACTGGTTGGATTATACTTTGCAGAATGGATTTCAAACCTCTCATTCTGTGAGTCTTACTGGTGGAAGTGAGAAAGAAAAACATATTATGTCAGTAGGTTATGTAAATCAGACTGGTAGTATTGAAGGTGAACAAATGGAACGTTTTACTCTTAAATTGGGTATTGAAGGCAAGGTTGGTAATTTCACTTTGGGACTGTCGGTCAATGCGCGTTATGGGAATATTGACAATGGTTCACGTGAAGCTCTTCGCTCAGCTTTTCGTTTACGTCCTATTGCATCACCGAATGATGTAGATGGTAATCGCCAATTCTATGTTCAGGATTATCGTCCAGAGCGTTTTACCAATCCACTTTATGATGCGGAGAATGAGGTTCAGAATAGCCGTCAGTTAAATGGATATGCCAATTTTTTCATAAATTATAAGATAATGGATGGTTTAACTGTGCGAAGTACGTTCTCCCCGTACGCCTATTTTGATCGGTTTGGCTATGCTGCCGATACATTTACTAAATCGAATAAAGGAACAGCTTTGCCTAAGGCCGATTTGACGAATAACAATGGTTATTCTTACACATGGGATAATACGGTGAATTTTGTCAGAACGATTCATAAAGATCACTCTATCGACGTAATGCTTGGTACAAGTACTTATGAGGCACAATGGGAACATTCGTATATTTCTGTTAAGGATCTTCCTTTCAACTCGAAATGGCATAATATAAAGTCGGCAGGTACTGAGGTAGCCCGTGAATCATGGGAAGGCAGAGATCGACTTGTATCCTTTATGGGGCGTTTCAACTATTCATACAAGGATAAATATCTTTTCACTGTGACTGGACGTGCAGATGGTTCTTCAAAATTAGCACAAGGACATAAATGGGGATTTTTCCCATCGGCTGCCATAGCATGGCGTGTCACAGAAGAAGGTTTTCTGAAAGATAATAGCGTAATCAATAATTTGAAATTACGTCTTAGCTATGGAGAATCGGGAAATAATGCTGTCGATAATTATTCTACTATTTTGGGAACGAGCAGCACTCAATATGATTTTGATGGAACTAATGCCAATGGACAATATCTGAATCGTATAAAGAATGATAAACTTGGTTGGGAAAAAAGTAAGGAAATTAATTTAGGATTAGATTTTGCTCTTTGGGGTGGGCGTTTAGCTGGTAATGTTGAACTCTACAATAAAAAGACATACGATTTGATTCTTTCACAAAAGATTCCTCAAACCAACGGTTTTGATAATGTTGGTGCGGTTAACGTCGGTGCTACTAGAAATAAAGGACTGGAAATAGGCTTGAATACGGTAAATATACAAACCAAAGATTTCTCTTGGACTACCAATCTAAGTTTTGCTACTAATAAGAATGAAATAACAGAGATATTTGGTGATAGCAAAGACTATCCCGATCAGAAACTATTTATCGGTCAGCCTGTCCTTGTTCATTATGACTATGCTTGGGATGGGATATGGCAAACAAGTGAGAAAGATGAAGCGAGTAAATATGGCAGGCTGCCTGGTGCTGTAAAAGAGGTAGACCAGGACAATAGTGGTACGATAACCCCGGATAAGGACCGTATAATTTTAGGAACTCCGTTCCCCGATTGGACAGGTAGCATTACAAATACATTCACTTATAAGGATTTTGACTTCTCTGTGTTTATATATACCCGTCAGGGAGAAATGAAATGGAGTAAGTTCCATACAGAGTTGCAGAATGAGTACTTGGGTGAAATCAATCAATTGAAGGTTGATTATTGGACACCAGAGAATCCTTCTAATACCTTTTATCGTCCGGGCTTCAATGGTGGAAATACCAGTCTGCTGTGTTACAAGAAAACATCATTTGTACGTGTAGGAAATATGACTTTAGGATATAATATGCCTTTAAAATGGCTTAAGAATTGCCATATATCCAAGATGAGACTGTACGTCACAGCTATTAATCCTTTTATTTTCACTAACTATACAGGTCTTGACCCGGAGTTTGGAGCTAATGCGACTAATGGAAGTGGAAATGCTGATAATACAGCCACTTATAATGGTGGTGTATCTGTATCGAGCTATCAGTTTGGCATAAATGTAACATTCTAATTAAATATCAATTATGAAACTCAATATATTAAAGAATATTTGTTTAGGAGGCTTGATCCTCTTATCTGCTACTTCTTGTGAGGATTTTCTGACAGAGAAACCGGAAGGAACAATGAATGCCCAGAGTTACTTTAGGACGAAAGATGGGTATGAATACTTAGTAAAGGCTGGCTATGAGCCAGTGCGTTATGTGACTCGTAGATCAGTAACCTATACATTGGGGACAGATATTTATACTTCTCCCGGGCGTGGCTTAGATTATGGCAATGTGAAAGACAAAGTGGAATATAGTAAAACTTACCTAAGAGGTATGAACGAGTATTATAAAACCTCTATTGATGCTAGGAATGGGGATTTCTTATGGATGTTCATAGATGGATATAACTTAATACAGCGAGCTAATACAATAATATCTTATGGTCAGCAGGCTGATATTTCCGAGGAGCTCCGTGAACAACGCGCTGGGGAAGCAAAATTCTTACGTGCTTTGGCCTATTATTATTTAACGGAGCAGTTTGGTGATATTCCTCTATTGATTGAAGAGGTTACAGAGCCCCATTTTACAGCAGAAAGAACTCCAGAAAAAGATATCTATGCTTTTCTTATCCAAGATTTGGAAGGATGTTATAGTAAGGTAGCTTCTAAAAATGATCAAGCTGAATTTGGGCGGGTGACTCGTGGAGCCATCAAGACTCTTTTGTCCAAAATATATCTGACACGCTCATATAAATCGTATGCAGAATCAAATGATGCCAAAAGAGCATACGAGTTGGCGGAAGATGTAATCAAGAATGAAGGTTATTCACTTCTTACTAATTTTGAGGATATATTCAGAGAAGACAATGAGAAGAATGATGAGATAATCTTCTCTGTTCAGTATAGTACAAATCTACAAACAAATTGGAGTGGGAATACAGATTATTCTACTTATCAGCCCTTTATATATGCAATACCCGGTATGGGTGCCAAGTTGGAATATATGGAAAGGTATACAGGTACGGTAGCTCCTACTCGTGCTGCTTATCAATTATTTGATCGTTCCTGGGATACTCGTTTTGATAAAACGTTCCAACGTGAGTATTTTGCCAATGAGGCTAAGCCATTCAGTGCTGGAGCTTTCGGAGAAATTATGGTAGGACAGAAAATGATTCATTGTGTATTCCCTGATGAACATCAGATGACGCGTGAGGAAAAAGACCAGCTTCCTTATTTTGTAGTAAACTTTGATGAATATGCTGATCAACCACTTGTAGGCGGACTTAAAGATGATGATGGTGATTATCGTGTAAATGGTTTTGCCCAAGATGAAAATGGCAATGATAAGAAAGCAAGATACTATGTATATCCGGGTATTAAGAAGTTCAAGGATTCTAAGGCTCTTTACAGTGATGGTGGTGAAAATGGTACAAGAGATCATTTTGAATTCCGTCTGGGTGAGGTATATTTAATAGCTGCTGAGGCTTCTTTGAAAGCCGGTTTGGGTGATGGTGCCGGCTATTTGCAAAAATTGCGTAATCGTGCAGCTTTAACCGGTACAGCTCCCGCACTTGAATTGACTATTGATAATATTCTGGATGAGCGTGCGCGTGAGTTAATGGGGGAAGAAAGACGCTTCCTTGACCTAAAACGTACTGGAAAGCTTCGTGAAAGAGTATTTACAAAGAAGATGAATGAGAGAGCAGCTCGGGCTTTGGAGGTTTTTGGTCCTGAACAAGCGTTTAAGGATGAATATCTGACACGCCCTATTCCTTATGATTGGGCGCAGACTTTACGCAATATAATTGCTCAAAATCCGGGTTACGACTATTAATATTTAATTTATATAAATGTGTGAGAGCACAAAATGAGGGAGTTGGATACTCTTTTGTGCTCTCCTACTAATAGATACTTATGAAAAGATTTTTAGTTACTTTAATAGCAACTTATTTCCTGATAAACTTGAGTGCTGCTAATAAAGCTGTTTATAATATTATGGATTATGGCGCAATAGCGGACACAACAATTTTATCTACAAATGCCATTCAAAAAGCAATTGACGAGTGTGCAAAGAACGGAGGTGGGGTAGTCTGGGTGCCAAGTGGAAATTATTTAACGACCTCAGTGGTCTTGAGAAGTAATGTGAACTTGCATTTGGATGCAGGTTCAGCTTTGTATGCCAGCCGTCGGGTGAGCGATTATAAGAATCATAAAATAAAAGTAGGGGCCTCGGATGCAGAAGCAGTTGAGGTTATCCTGATTGCTTTGAATGAGAACAATATATCTGTTACCGGAACAGGTAAATTGCATTGTCAAGCAGTGCGTGAACAATTTAGAAGAGAACCTCAATTGGCTATCACAGACTTTGTGACAGGACGCGAAATAGACAATGCGATTAAATATGGAGCCGATTACAGAACTAAATATAGAAAAGTACCTCCTTGTCCGGGGGCTATTAATTTTACCGATTGTACCAATGTGCATATAAAAGATGTCGAAGTGATAGAATCATCTTTCTGGGCGGTACATTTGCAATGGTGTGATAGGGTTTATGTGGATGGGATTCACATACAATCAAGTTCTGTAGATGGAGTGAACTCTGATGGTTTAGATATTGATGGATGTAGCAATGTGATGATAAGCAACTGTGTCATAAATACGGGCGATGATGCTTTATGCCTAAAGACAACCCGGCAGAATAATGAGACAAGACCATGCAGATGGATTACGGTCAACAACTGTATTCTTACTTCTTCTTCTGCCGCTCTTAAAATAGGGACAGAATCTCACGCTGATTTCGAGAATATAGCAGTCTCTAATTGCATTATAAACGATGCTAATCGTGGACTGAATATGATTATTCGCGACGGGGGCAATGTGAGAAATGTATTGTTTACGAATATCGTCATCAATACAGTACGTAAAGCTACGTTCTGGTGGGGAAATGGAGATGCAGTTTGGCTGACCACCCAGAAGCGGAGTGAGAACATTCCTTCAGCAGGAGTTATTGAGAATATAACGTTTAATCATATCATTGCACATGGACAGAGTGGCGTGCGACTCGAAGGGTTTGATTCGGAAATTAAAAATATACGTTTTAATAATTTCCAACTATTTATGGAACCGGAAAATGCCATAGACAAACGTGCACGCAATGGTTTTTTGTTTCATAAGGTTAATAAACTCTCAATGATTGATTGTGAAGTTATCTGGAATAAAGAAAAAACGGAAGCAGCTTGGGAAAGTGCTTATTTTTTCGAGAATGTTGATAAACTGAATCTAGTTAGAACTATTGGGGAGCAAGCTCCTAATAAGAAATATCCTGCCTTTCGCTTTAAAAAAGTTAGTGATATGAATGGGAAGCCTATAAAATAGTGTTTCAATTTTACCTCCTAAGGTATTTGCAGTATATAATGATTTCGACGAATGGGTGATAAAACCGGGCAAAATACATCTTTCAGTAGGTGGGGGATAGCCTGTACAGGATGTGACTACTCCTGTACAGAATATTGATATTATTTTGAGTGGAGATAACATCGTATTTAATACTAAAATGTAACCTCAGTAATAAATAGCAGTTATGATAGAGAGAAGGTTGATAGGAAGTGCACTCTTGTGTTTATTTTTCTTGGGAGGAATGGCACAAGAGCAACGATACAATGGATATCCATCCAGAGAAGGTAATATTGATATCAAAGAAAACTTTGCTGATCCTCCGAAAGGGTATGGTAATATACCTTTCTATTGGTGGAATGGCGATTCGCTAAACCGGGAGAGACTACAGGAACAATTACAAATACTAAGCGAAGCGTCTACCGATGGTTTTTCGGTAAGTTATATTCATTCGCATCCTTTAGTTGATGTGAAACTGAATTCCAATGGTTATGGAGGCTTTGGAAAAGCTGATCCTGGAACCCCAGGGGTTTTTACTGATAGATGGTGGGAGACTTGGAATTGGTTTTCCGGTAAATGCGCTGATGCGGGAGTGGGATTAGGATTGGATGATTACGTGCTTGGCTGGACAAAAAATGGATATTATGTAGATGAAATATGGAATGATACACGTTTCGCAAACTATCAAGGTCGCTTGAGACTGGAGCAGTATGTGGTGAAGCCGTCAGCTATATTGAATATTCAATTGCCGCAGAAAACCATATCTGTTATAGCTTACCCGGATAAGATTGATCTGACAGATAAAATTTCCGATAACCGGTTAACCTGGAAGTCACCTTCTGCTAAGGAGCAGAGAGTATATATTGTTTATACGCAGCCTTCTTGTGAGTTACATCCGGATTACGGAAAGAGATTGGTGAATGTCTATTTCAATAGATTTGAAGAAAAATTAGATACCCATGGAAGAAAAGGAATGAACTTCTTTTTTCAGGATGAGTTACATTATGACTTGAGTATGCATTCATGGGCGGAAGATATGCCTGAAGAATTTATGAAAAGGAAGGGATATTCTATTTTGCCCTATTTGCCTGCTCTATTCGAGAATATAGGGGATATAACTCCTAAAATACGCTTGGACTATGCTGAAGTCGTTACCCAATTGTCGGAAGAAAGGTATTTTAAACCAATTTTTGATTGGCATAATGAACGTGGTTTGATCTATGGGTGCGATAATAATGGACGTGGGTTAGAACCATTACAATACTTAGATTATTTTAGAATGATCAGCTGGTTTACGGCTCCGGGAAATGATGCTCCTGCAAAAGGTTCAAGCTTCAGACAAACAAAGGTATCCAGTTCAATTACTCATTTATATCAGCGTCCCCGCACTTGGCTGGAGGCTTTTCATAGTATGGGATGGGATAGTAATGGTGAATGGTTGACCTCGCAATTAGAACATCACATGATAGCCGGTGGTAATTTACTATGTTTACATGGGCTGTATTATTCAACTCATGGTGGATGGTGGGAATGGGCTCCTCCTTGTTTTCATTTTCGGATGCCTTATTGGCCTCATATGAAAAAATGGCTAAAGTATGCTGAACGTTTAAGCTTTTTGTTAAGTCAGGGAGTACATGTCTGTGATATTGCTGTGCTTTACCCAACCGAATCCATGCAAGCATATCCGGATGCGAATCCTGATGTGATGTGGAACGTAACCGATCAATTAAGTGAGGTTGGACTGGATTATGATTATATAGACTTTCATTCTCTTCAGAAGGCAGAAATTGAGAATGGCTCATTATCTGTATCGGGTGAAAAGTATAAGGTACTGATATTGCCGGATACGAAAGCATTGCATCACGAAACATTGTTGAAAATATTTGAATTTTACCAGAGAGGAGGAATTGTTATAGCAACAGGGTCACTGCCTAAGGCAACTTCTAAAAGTGGGGAGAACAATGCAGATGTAGAGAGGATATTGAATGAAATATTCAAGTCCTCTACTAAAAGTGGAAAGGGAATGTTTGAAGAGGATAACAAGAAGATTCCCGAACTCATCTCCCGACTTATAGTACCAGACTTTAAAGTAAGCACAGAAAAAGGAAAGGTATTACATCGTAAGATTGGGGTGCGGGATGTATATATGATCATGAATATTGAAAAGGGAAGCGAACTTTTTTTCCGGTCGAAAGGTAAAGTTGAACGTTGGGATGCAAAGAATGCTACCATTGTTTCACAACCAATACTTCGTCAGACAGATGAGGGAAGTTGGATAAAATTTGATGGAGAATATAATGTAGCTCAGTTGATAGTCTTTTCACCAGGTATTCCTACTTATGAGAATGAATCATCCGAAAAATGGTTTGTATCAAATACCCAACAGGTAGAAGGTGATTGGAATATTGAAATTATTCCGACGATGAATAATAAATGGGGAGATTTTCGTTTGCCGGCTATCGACGAATTGATAGGTCCTGAAGCTCGTGAATTTACCTATTATTATAGCCCTGTGTCTACAAAATATCAATCGACTCCTGTATTTCCTGCAGATTCTCCAACAGGAGTGTTTGGATATGCTCCCTATATGGAAACGGTTACTCTTGACCAATCGGTGGATCTGCATGCTTATCTGCTTGAAAATAATTTTCAAACCGACTGGAAACCTTATTGTTTCTCGTGGCAATACGGAGTATTTGATAACCCTGGTGGACAGGGCTATCATGGGTTGAAAGGTAAAGTTGATAATCGTATGTTGATTTTAGATCAGGGTGGTCATCAACTTTTTAAGACGTATGTTTGTATTGCTAAATCGGGAAAATACCGAATAGAACAAGAAGGTGAAAATGCAGATTTCTTATATTTGGATGGAAAGTTAATCCAGGATAAAGTTGTTACCTTGAAAAAAGGTTTGCATCGGTTGTTGATAGCTTATGCGAATACCCCCAAGGGAAGTTACGTTTTGGCTGAGAAGAAAAGTTATAGTGTAGATGATAGAAAAAGAGGTTCTGTCGTTTTTTATAAAGAAAATTATCCAGAGATAAAAGCGAACTCTCCTTTTGACAGTCTTGTGGCAACCAAATGGTATAAAACGGAATATGTGCCTTATAGCATTATTCCTTCAACAAATGGAATGTGGCTCTATCAATTTACTACGGCTCCCGGTACCTATACGATGGAATTCACCGTAAAAGGTAGAGTGAATCAACTTTGGATTGACGGAAAAGAAGTTCCTTTAAAGGAAATATCGGTCGAAAGTGGCAAATATTTGCTTACTGTCAAGCATCCCAATAAGGGAGTAAGTACGATTGTTGTCTCTGCCAAACCGGAGATAGGTTATGAAGGACCTGCTTTCTTTGTTGAACCTGTTAAATTTAACTGTGGTATGGGTACTGTCTCATTGGGAAATTGGTCCGATTTCGGTGCATTAAAGTTCTTCTCCGGTGGTATCAGATATACAAAAGAAATTCATTTCGATTCTGATAAGTTCGGACAGAAGGTTGAATTAGATTTAGGCATTGTGGATGCGACCTGTGAAGTGAATATTAACGGAGACTTTGTAGATGTTTTGATGAATTCTCCTTTTAAGTTGGACGTAACCAAGTTTCTTAAACCCGGTAGTAATAAAATAGAGGTTTTGGTATATAGTACGCTATCGAATCATTATCAGACTATTCCGTCTGCATATAGAGGTGAGCCTCATGCAGGGTTAATAGGTCCTGTAAAACTGATTGGTTGGAATATGAAATAGTATAACTAAATTTAATATAATTATGAGAAGTGATATTGGAAATAGTAAGAATGGTTATCAGGTGAGAAAATACAATGATTCAGTAAAAAGGTATTGTCAAACATTGGATTTGAAAGATAATCCGGAACTTATTGAAGAGTATGTTAACCGTCATAGTAAATTGAACTCATGGCCGGAAATCAGAGCAGGTATCAGAGAAGTCGGCATCCTTGAAATGGAAATATATATATATAATTCACGCTTGTTTATGATTGTGGAAACGCCATTGGACTTTGATTGGGATACAGCGATGGAGAAACTGGCCCATTTACCCCGGCAGGCCGAATGGGAAGAATGTATGTCTGTATTTCAGGTCTCTAAGCCGGGGGCAAGTGCTACAGAGAAGTGGACTTTGATGGACCGCATGTTTTATTTGTATAATTAATGCGATGATGAAAATAGAGAAATATAAAATTAGTTTTTTAGTGACTGTGTTATCCGGCTTTATTTCTGTAGGAATGGCTCAGGCGCCTTTCTCGAAGAACTATACCATTTGGTATGACAAACCGGCCGAAATATGGGAAGAGGCACTTCCTATCGGAAATGGACGTCTGGGGGCTATGTGTTTTGGAGGCATTCATGAAGAAAAGCTTCAATTGAATGATGTCACTATTTGGTCAGGTGAACCCCAGCCTAATTCCGATAGAACTGATGCGTATAAAAAACTTCCAGAGATTCGTGAAGCATTGCGAAATCGTGACTACAAGCTGGCGGAAGTATTGACGCATCAATATATGACTTGCAATAGTGTATCGAACGAAGATATATATAATACCATTTATTCATCTTCTTACCAGACGTTAGGTGATTTATCTCTTAAGTTTGAACTTCCTGAAGGTGAAATGGGATCTTATAGACGTTGGTTAGACATAACGAGGGCGATATCGGGAGTTGATTTCAAAATTGGGGAATATTCTTTTTCCCGTGAAATTTTTTCCTCGGCTCCTGATAGTGTAATTGTGATGAAGCTTGGAACCGATATGAAGGGAGGGCTTTCTTTTTCAATGCTATTAGATCGTAAATTCTCGGCAGTCACCACATCTGATTCCCACGGACTCGTCATGAAAGGAAATACGGATTACATGGAGCATCGGGGAAACTGCGATTATGAAGCGAGGGTTAAAGTCGTAGCTGACGGGGGCCGGGTGAGTAACAGTAAAGGTAAAATATCTGTTCAAGGAGCTGATAGCGCCTATGTCTATATCACTTGTCAGACATCTTACATTCTGGATTATAAGAAAAATTATAGACGGGCAATTGATTCTAAGGATGCCGTAAGAAAATTGAATATTGTATCCAGAAAGAAGTATGATGATGTAAAGAGTATCCATGTTGCAGACTATCAAGGGATATTTAATAGATTAAGTCTTAATTTGGGTAACAACAAATCTATTGATATTCCTACAGATCAGCGTTTAACCCGATTTAATGAGAAAAGCGATGATTTAGGGTTTGTTGATTTATTCTATCAATTTGGTCGATACCTGATGATTTCATCCAGTCGTGAGAATAATCCTTTGCCAGGGAATTGTCAGGGAATATGGGGTGATGGCTATAAATTGCCGTGGCATTCTGACTACAAGGCAAATATTAACTATCAAATGAATTATTGGATGGTTGAGGCCTCTAATTTAAGCGAATGTCATATTCCGATGTTACGGCTTACTGCCAGTTTGGTAGAGCCGGGACGAAAAACAGCTCAGAGCTATTTCAATGCTTCGGGGTGGATGTATGCGATGATGACCAATGCATGGGGATGGACATCGCCGGGACAATATACTATTTGGGGCAGTTTCTTTGGTGGAAGTGGTTGGGCATGTCAGGATTTCTGGGAGCACTATGCTTATACACAAGATAAAGAATATCTTCGAAAAGTGTATCCGATACTTAAAGAGGCATGTGAGTTCTATTTGTCCGTTTTAATTGAGAATAAAGATGGATATCTGGTTACTTCGCCTTCTACGTCACCCGAGAATCGTTATATTGCACCTGATGGTAGTCGGGTAGCTGTTACTGAGGGGAGCACGATTGAGCTTTCCATTATTCGTAATTTGTTTTCAAATACTATCTACGCTACCGGAATACTAAATGAAGATAATTCTTTCAAAGAGATATTAGAGAAATCATTGGCTCGCCTTCGTCCCTTACAGATCGGGCGTGCCGGGCAATTGATGGAATGGAATGATGACTTTGATTTGAATGCGGAAGATATTCGTCATCGCCATGTATCTCATTTGTTTGCATTGCATCCGGGACGAGAAATAATTCCTTTTGAACATAAGGAACTTGCGGAAGCGGCCAAACGTTCTTTACAGATAAGAGGAGATGAAGGTACAGGGTGGAGTCTGGCATGGAAGATTAATTTTTGGGCAAGGCTTTTGGAGGGTGATTATGCTTATAAGTTATTATGTCGCCAACTGAAATTAGTTAGATCGAATGATACCAATTATAGTAATCAGGGAGGAACTTATCCAAATTTGTTCGATGCGCACCCTCCATTCCAGATTGATGGTAACTATGGATTTGTTTCCGGAGTTAATGAAATGCTACTTCAGAGCCATGAAATGTATATAGATCCATCTTCGCCTAATGAAGATTTATACGTTATTCGCATTCTACCTGCATTGCCTCAAAAGATTAGAGAGGGTAAGATTTCTGGTATTCGTGCCAGAGGTGGATTTGAACTGTCATTTGAGTGGAAAGATGGCAGACTTGTAAATGCGGTTATTACCAGTTTGGCAGGTAAACAAGCAAGAGTCTTTTATCAGGAGAAAGAAATTTCTCTGAATATAGCGAAAGGTGAAACAAAGGAATTGAATGAATTATGTAAAAACTAACTTATATGAAACACAGTATTACTTTATTATTATTATTGGTGTTGTTCTCTTGCCAGAGTTCAGATAAATCACTGGCAACGTACAATATTGAATCGGTTGCTTCAGCTAAAGGCACCGAAGTATTTCAGGACAATTGGGATAATATCAGAGAGAATTATAAATTCCCTGAATGGTTTCAGGATGCGAAGTTTGGAATCTTTATACACTGGGGTATATATTCTATTCCGGCATTTGGTACCGAATGGTATGCTCGTCACATGTATATGCAGAATAGCAATGAATATAAATATCATGTCGAGAAATACGGTGATCCTTTAACTTTTGGTTATAAAGATTTTATTCCGATGTTTACTGCCGAGAAGTTTAATGCTGACGAGTGGGTGGAGTTGTTTAAGGAGTCCGGGGCGAAATATATTGTTCCCGTAGCCGAGCATCACGATGGGTTTGCCATGTACGATAGCAAAGTGAATTCATGGAATTCAGTAAATATGGGACCTAAAAAAGATATTGTCGGGCTATTGCAGAAAGCGGCTGATAAGCGCGGACTTATATTCGGACTTTCTACGCACCGGGCCGAGAATGCATGGTTCTATGGAGGCGGAATGAAATTTCCTTCCGATGTGCAGGATAGCACTATTACATTATATGGCGAACGGTTGGAGAGAAATCAGGTAAACACGAGATTCATGAACAACTTTATGACTCATACATATGAGTTAATAGACAAGTATCATCCCCGCCTAATCTGGTTTGACTGGACAGTTAATAGCCCTCAGATTATGCCGTATTTCAATAAAATCATGGCTCACTATTATAACACGGCTATTGATTGGGGAGAAGAAGTGGTGGTAAATACTAAATATGGTTATCCTAAGGATGTTATGGTATGGGATGTGGAACGTGGAAAATCGGATGCGTTAAAACGTTACCCCTGGCAGACAGATACCTCGGTAGGAAAGAAATCGTGGAGTTATGTGGTTGACGAAGAGAATAAGACACCGGAACAAATAGTTCAAGATCTGGTTGATATCGTAAGTAAAAATGGTAATTTACTTTTGAATGTAGGTCCCAGGGCAGATGGAAGTATTACCGAAGAACAGCAATCTGTATTGCGTGGCATTGGCGAATGGCTGAAAATAAATGGTGAAGCTATCTATGGCACACGTACTTGGGTACGCTATGGCGAAGGGGCGATAAAAGGTGCTTCCGGTGCGTTTACCGATTCTCACGCAACTTCGTATACTGCTGGGGATATTCGTTTTACGACTCATGGAAATATATTGTATGCAACAAGTTTAGGCTGGACCGATGGGAAGATTCTAATAAGTTCGTTGGATGCTTCGAAGACGAAGAATATGGAAATCAAGAATGTGAGTTTATTAGGATCGAACGAGAAAATAGACTGGAACTATACCGATAAGGGGCTTGAAATACAATTCCCCAAAAATAAACCTTGTGAATATGCTTATTCTTTTAAGATAGAACTGAACGGATTGGCTATCGGAGATGCTTCGTACACAATAACTCCGGATAATAACCTTGAAATCTCTGATTATATTTACAATCATTCAAATAAGCCGCAAACGGTTGCTCTGCAAGTTAAAAATGATAATAAGGTTGTAAAAGAAGAACCGTTTATTATCGAGCCTTCTGTAAGGAATGAATACATTCATGTTCTTACTGAAGTTTCTAATGGATTATGTGATATCTCTATGCAAATTGAAGGCCTGAAAACATCAGCTTACACAGGTCTGTTCCCTGCTCTTAATTTCGAAGATAACTGGAAGTTCCATAGAGGGGATGATATGGCCTGGACGAAACCGGATGTAGATGAAAGTGAATGGGAACCTACTGCTAAACTGCCACAAAATTGGGAAACTCATTCCGGTTACGATGCTCCAAGGGTATTTGGCTGGTATCGGAAAACCATTAATATTCCCGAAGAATGGCGCCATCTCAAACTGATACTTCCCATTGGTAGTATAGATGATGCGGGAGAAGTTTATTTGAACGGTATCTGTATCGGAAAATCCGGTTCGCTTCCACCCAATTTTATATCTTCTGGAAATGTACCTATTGAGGTTGAGTTACCCGAACACGCTATACAATATGGGAAAGATAATATTCTGTCAATCCGTATTTTTGATGATAGGGGAGACGGTGGAATTGTAAGAGGACCTTTAGGGCCATTGAAAGTAGGGAAGTAAGTAGGTATTGGAAATCATAATTGATTTTCAAAAGTGAAATCACTGTATGGTTGAGAGGCGGGAGTGCCTCTTTATCATACAGTGATTGTTTTATTCTTGATCTTCTCTGGTAATGAGGAAACTAAAAACTCTATTTAAATCCCAGTTTCTGCAATCCGTTTTGCACATCCGGATGGCTCATAAATAGTTTCCATAACAGGCCGGTACGATAGTTCTCTATCATGACGGCAATAGGTCCCTGATCGATAGCAAGATATCGTTTGGGATACCAGTTCTCTGTTTCGGAGAAAGCATCGTAGAAACCATAAGGACCGAATAGCTTATCGCCCATGTCGTAGAGATGGCGCATCACAGCGAGCGAATAGTCCGGGGTATAGACAATGGACGAAAGAGCGGCTGTAGGAGAGATGACTCCCTGGTCATCCCGCTCGTTCGGCATGTGGGCGGCGTATCCGTTGACGGAGTAGCTGGCAGTCACTCCCCAACAGTCCGGACCGAAACCTTTGTAGTGCTTCGGATTTCGGATGCAATAAGCACGGTTCACGAGAGTCAGATTACGCATTTCATCGAAATAGCTGGCGCAGTATTCATCTTTTAGATGCGTCGGATCTAATCCGAGGAAGGAATAATGTGCCCAGAAGAGGGGACCAGCTTCACAACCCTGATAGCGCAAATGAAGTTCGATATCTTCTACTTTATGGGGTTCGACGATGGCGCCGTTCTGTGCCCATCCCTCATGATAGACGGAGGCGGGAACGCCGTGCGTGGGTGAGGCAGCGGCAAGCAGGTACATGATGAGACATTCGTTGTAACCATGTACGGGGAAGTCCATTGCCCAACCGTATTCGGGACTCCAATGCCAGTAGAGTACATTCTGGTTGCCCTGGCGATAGAAATTCCAGTCGACATCACGCCAAAGGGTATCGATGCGTTTGGCAAGTGCCTGTTCTTGGGGAGAACCGTTGACGTAATATTGGTGTACGGCAAGCAGTCCTTGTATAAGGAAAGCTGTTTCTACGAGGTCGCCACCGTTGTCTTTCTGTCCGAAAGGCTTTACCTTGCCGGTGTCTCCATACCACCAGTGAGGATAGGCACCGTGGAAGCGGTCGGCTTTTTCAAGGAAAGAGACTATCTTTTCCATACGCGCCAGACCTTCTTCACGAGTGATGTAGTTGCGGTCGATACCTGAAAGTATCGCCATAATGCCGAAGCCGCTACCGCCGGAAGTAATGACGTTCTGGTCTTTTTCGGGGTAGATACCATCCATGTGGATACGCTCGGGGGCAAGACCGCTGTTAGGCTCCGCGCCTTCCCAGAAGTAATTGAAGGTTCGCCGTTGAACGGTGTCCATGAGGGCATCATCAGTAAGTTGGGCGGCACTTCCGGTCTTGGCATTCTTGCAGGCTCCGAGGAGAAGTAAAAAGAGGAGGGGAAGATAGGTTGTTAATTGTTTCATAATTAATAAGGGGTTAAAGTTTAGTGATTAGGGTTTAGTGATAAGTGATTAGTGCCATGCGGAATAATAGCGTAGCCCACTAATCACTTATCACTAAACCCTAATCACTAAACTTTAAGTGTCAACTTCGCCGTCTTCACAGCCTGGCTGTTTCCACCGATCATGATGTCAAAGTCACCCGGTTCGGCTACGTAGTTCAGGTCGTAATCATAGAAGCGAAGCAGATCACGCGTGATAGTGAATGATACCGTTTTGCTTTCTCCGGCGCGAAGGAAGATTTTATTGAAACCTTTCAACTCGCGTACAGGGCGGGTGATACTTCCTACGAGGTCGCGGATATAGAGTTGAACTACTTCCGCACCGTCATGTTTACCAGTATTGGTGACGGTGACTACGGCTGTAACGGAACCATCTTTTCCCAATGTCGGTGTGCTCAATGCAATGTCACTGTACTGGAAAGTGGTATACGACAATCCATAACCGAAGGGATACAGCGGTTCGTTATCCACATCCAGATAGTTTGAACGGAACTTTTCGAACCATTTGCCTGCCGCCAGTGGCCGACCGGTATTCTTATGATTGTAGAACAAAGGTATCTGGCCTACATTCTTCGGGAAAGTCATGGTTAGTTTTCCACTCGGATTGACGTCACCGAACAGAACATCGCCAATGGCATAAGCCGCTTCACTGCCTCCGAACCATACATTCAAGATGGCAGGTACATGCTCCTGTTCCCAGTTCAGCGTCAACGGCCGACCGGTAAAGAGGGTTAGTACTACGGGTTTACCCGTTTTCAGTAAGGCTTCCAACAGGGTATGTTGTACATCGGGCAAGCCGAGTTCGGTGCGGCTTGAACTTTCACCGCTCATTTCAGAAGATTCTCCCAGGGCAGCTACGATAACATCGGCGCCGGCTGCAATTTTCAGTGCTTCGTCCAGTAACTCCTGGTCCGTGCGATTATCGCGGTTCAATGAACGGCCGAACATGGTGGCACGTTCTTCGTAAGCTGCATCGCCGATGAGGTTACTACCTTTGGCATAGGTGATGTTCACCTTGCCTGCCATCATTTCTTTCAAGCCTTCGTATAAAGAAGGATAATCGTTGAGGCGTGCGGCTACGCTCCAGGTGCCCGGCATGTTGCTGCGGGTATTTCCGAGAGGGCCGATGACGGCAACTGTACCTTGTTTCTTCAACGGAAGCACGGGGGAAGCAGTTACGGGTGACGAGCTATGAGCTGCGAGTGGCTGTGCGGTGGCGGGGGCATTCTTCAGAAGAACAAAACTTTCGCCGGCAATCTTGCGGGCGGCGTCACGATGCTCTTTTGTGAAGATATCCCGCTTCGGACGGTTCACGTCGCAGTATTTATAAGGATTGTCAAACAGTCCCAGCTTGTATTTCGCTTCCAATATCCGGCGGCAGGCTGTATTCAACGTGCCCATTCTTACTTTTCCTTCTTTAATTGATTTCATCAGTGTACCGACGAAGCCCTCACTTACCATATCCATGTCCACCCCTGCATTAAGAGCGAGTGCACTGACGGTTTGCAAGTCGCCGACACCATGCTCTATCATCTCTGAAATGCCTGTGAAGTCCGTTACCACAAACCCTTCGAAGCCCCACTGGCCACGCAGCAAATCGCTCAGCAGCCATTTGTTTCCGGTGGCGGGAATACCGTCTATTTCATTGAATGACGCCATCACACTACCCACTCCGGCCTCTACGGCAGCCTCATACGGGTACATGAATTCATTGAACATCCGGTTGCGGCTCATATCTACTGTATTATAGTCGCGTCCGGCTTCTCCGGCTCCATACAATGCAAAGTGTTTTACGCAAGCCATGATTTCATCGTTGCGGTGCAATTGGTCTTGCAGATTGGCACCCTGGTATCCGTATACCATTGCCTGTGCGATAGCTCCACCCAGAAACGGATCTTCTCCCGAGCCCTCGCTGACACGTCCCCAACGTGGGTCGCGACTGATGTCTACCATCGGACTGAATGTCCAGGAAATGCCATCGGCACTTGCTTCGATGGCTGCAATACGGGCGGATTTCTCGATAGCCGCCATATCCCAGGTGCAGGACAATCCCAATGGAATGGGGAAGATGGTTTCGTAGCCATGTATCACATCCATGCCGAACAGCAGGGGAATACCGAGGCGTGATTTCTCTACTGCCAGCTTTTGCACTTCAAGAATACGGTCTACACCTTTTAGGTTGAAGAGTCCGCCCACCAATCCTTTTTCAATCTTTTGTGCCACGTCGCTACTTTTGGCCTGTCCCGTGGTGATGTCTCCCGTGACGGGTAGGTTCAATTGTCCGATTTTCTCTTCCACGGTCATCTTCTTCATCAGTGCGTCGATGAAGCGATCCATGTCTTGCGGTGACTTTTGAGCCTGTGCCGCCGCTATGCTCATTAAAGCGCTGATCAGCAACAGGCTTGTTCTTTTGAGTATTTTCTTCATATCTTTTTATTTATATAAGTTAGAATCCGATAAGGAGATACTTTGCATTTGTTTGTTCCCCCAGTTGGAACTACCAGTTTCAAGCGATGAAACTGCCGGTTTCTCGGTGTGAAACTGAGAGTTTCAAGGCATGAAACCAATGGTTTCACACCGAGAAACTTTTAGTCACCTGCCAGCATCTTTCTGATATCCCCTATTTAATTCCTAATTGATTAATAATCGGGGTTTTGTATCAATACACCGTTTGATTTATCTATCTCTGTTTGCGGCAATGGCAGCAGTGCGTTTTTAGGCTGATAGTTTTTTCCGGCAGCCTGAAGCACTTCTTGTGCGATACCCCAACGTACGAGGTCATAGAAACGGTCGGGCTCTAATCCCAGCTCTACGCGGCGTTCGTGACGGATAGCTTCACGCAATACACTCTGATCCAGAGACTCTACTTTAGGAAGTACATTGGTCAGTGTGCCGCGGGCATGTGCGCGTACTTGTTCCAGATAACCGCTTGCTTCGCCCATCAAACCTTTTTCGTTGGCAGACTCGGCAGCCATCAACAGCACGTCCGGGTAACGGATCAGGCGGATATTTACCCAGAAGCCCATGCGGGTATACTTGCGGCGCAAGGCTGGGTCGGTGTATGCTTTCTTGTTGAAGTAAGCGCCCATGGCGGTAGAAACGGGAGATTCGCCATAAGGTGTATTGGTATTCTCCGGTGTGATGGGGTCGTCATTACTGTGGCGGAAGTAAAGCAGTGTAGCATTCTTACGCGGATCGCCCGGTTCGTAAGCTTTACCCATCAGGGTGGTGGCCATGTGCCAGCCCCATCCCAAATCCCAATCGCCTGCTCCGCGCACACCCTGTACCTGGCAGAATTGGCTGCCGATACTACCATCTTCTTTCATGGCATCGGTTGCTTCACATTGCAGTTCGAAGATACTTTCACCACAGTTCTCACCTTCTACGGTGAAGACTTTATCTACCGGAGTATTCAGGTTATAAATGCCGGAGTTGATTACTTCGGTAGAGGCTGTATACATATTGTCCCAATCGTTACGCATCATGTAGGTGCGTGCGTGCAGGGAACGTGCGGCACCCCAGGTGAGTCGTCCCGTGTAGTCGCTGTCCCATCTCAAGGGCAGACACTTTTCGGCCTCGGTCAGGTCTTTGTCAATCTGTTCGTATATCTTTTCGGCAGTGGTCTTGGGGACGTTGGCGTCGGAGGCTTCCACTACTTTGATAGTCACCAAAGGTACTTCGCCAAAGGCACGTACCAGGTTAAAGTAGCAGTAGGCACGGAAGAAGAGGGCTTCACCACGGTTGCGGATGGATTCGGTGTCGTCCTTATGATCGCTGTTGGCGATGTCGTCTAAGATTTCATTACATTGGTAGATGATTTTGTAGTTCTGACCCCAGTAGGCGCCTAGCGGACCATTGGAGGCTGTGTACTCGAAATCATCCCACATGGCAGCTTCATTGCCACCGTCACCGGCATCACTACCTTTCTCGGAATCCTCGCTGCGCACCATGTGCACCATGAAAGCGGGAATGCCTGCGGTGATGTCATACGAACGCATCAGGTAGTAAACGTTGAATATCTTTCCGCCTACAAGGGCGTTAGGATCATCGTCTTCCGTGAACTGTCCCAGCGGGTCGCGGTCCAGGAAGTCATTACAAGCACTGAATGAGAGGGCGGTTGCACCAATCAACAGGGATAGGATATATTTCTTTATCTTCATATTCTTTGTTGTTAGATGGTTTATGATACTGCTTTAGAACGTTAAGTTGAATCCAAACGTATAAATTGCCGGCATCGGATAACTTCCGTCGTCTACCCCGAAGGCGATGGCCGAGCCACCCAGTTCAGGCGTATATCCGGTGTTATGCTTCCATGTTTTCAGGTTTTGGATATTCACATAAAGTTTCAATGCCTGCATACCGATCTTGGAAATCAGCGCCTTATCAAAGTTGTAAGCCAGTGATACGTTGCGGATGCGGAAGAACGAGCCGTCTTCTATATAATATTCGGAATTCATATTGTTGATGGTATGCTTCGTGTTCAGCAACGGCTGGGTATTGCTGGTACCCTCTCCATGCCAACGGTCCATGCGTTGTGCCATGAAGTTGAACTGGCTCCAGTTGTAGTTATCCCAGGTACGGTAAATCTGGTTACCGCCTTGTCCCATCATATCTACTGCCAACTCCCAGTTTTTATAACCTACTCCGAGAGTGATGCCATAAGTAACATTAGGAGTTGGGTCACCAATCATGGTACGGTCGGCGGTGGTGATTTCACCGTCACCGTTCACATCCTTAAACTTCAAGTCACCCGGAGTGACGGTTGCAAGCGTATTTTTCGGTGAACTGTTAATCTCTTCCTGAGTCTGGTAAACACCTTCTACTTTGTAACCATAGAAGTAGCCGATAGGATAACCTGCCATTGTATAACTTTGGCTCTTATCTCCGGCAATGATGGAGTATCCATCCTGTACAAGGCTTAATACCTTGTTCTTAATTGTAGTCAGGTTGGCCCCGACGTTATAATTCCAGTCGCCGATCTGGTCGCGCCAGCTCAGTGCAAGTTCCACACCCAGGTTTTCGATAGATCCCAGGTTACCGATGCCCGGCACGGTTCCTGAGATACCGGGAACTTCTGCCAGCAGGTCCTTAGTTTTCTTCTTGTAATATACACCCTCAAAGTGCAGACGGTTGCGGAAGAAGTTGGCTTCGGCACCTACTTCCCATGCTTCTACTTTTTCCCAACGCAGGTTCGGGTTAGGGAGATAGGCAAGCTGATAGCCCGGATAAATGGCGGACGGAGTACCGAATACTGCGGAATAGGCATTGCTCAGCAAAGGCTCTGCCGGATAGGCTCTATCCAGGTTTTGGTTACCCAGGGTACCCCATGATCCTTTCAGTTTCAACATATCCAGCCATTCGATACCTTTCATCCATTCCTCTTCGCTCATCAACCAACCCAGACCTACGGAGTAGAAATTCTGCCATTGGTTTCCTGTATAAGAGAAAGCGGAAGAACCGTCGCGGCGGTAGGAGCCGTTGAACAGGTATTTGCCTTTATAGTTATAGAGAATACGTGCCAGTACAGATACTGTAGAACGTTCCCATTGTGTACTACCGTTGGTTGCAGTGGCGGCATCGCCGATACTTACATACCATTTGTCCGGATTGTCCGGAATGACCAGTCCTACGCCTTGTGTGCGTCCGGCATTCAGATTTTCGAGTTTATTATAATAGGTGGTAAAACCGGCGGTGGCTGTCAGACTATGGTCGCCCCAGGAGTTGGTATAAGTCAACAGATAGTCGCTCTGCACTTTCATCTCGGTCTCTTTAGCCTGAGTCACTCCGGTCTTGCCGGTGCCCAGTGTAGCTATATCGTTCTCGGCACTGGCATCATACACTTTAATAATCGGCGTGTAAGTCCGTGTGCTGTTCGATGCATAATCCAGCGAGAACATGGCTTTGAACTGAAAGTGTTGCAGGAAGTCCCATTGCCCGTATATGTTGCCCGAACCGCGGTAGTTCTCCGCCTTTGTGGTATTTGCCTTCAGTTCAACGTCCACCATCGGGTTATTCATCTGCGCTTTCTGGAAGCCGGGGAGGGAGGTATACAATCCATATTCTTTGTTATACACCTCTGCTACCGGAGCCGCCCGCAGAGCAGTGGCAACACTCTTTGAATCAGCTGGCAGCATACGTGCACCGTTAAACTGGAAACCTACTTTGAAGTTGTCCGTCACTTTATAATCATTGCTGATGTTTAGTGTGATTTTGCTGTACTTCTCGTGCTTGATGTTCCCTTGTTCGTAGGCATAACCTGCGCCGAGGTAGAAACTGTGCCTGTCGGAAGCACCTGTAATGCTGATGTTGTTGTTCGTAATGAATCCGGTCTGGAAGATTTCGTCCTGCCAGTTGGTGTTACCTGTCCAGTCCGAGAAATTATATTCCGGATTGCCTTCATTTTTCAACTGTTCGTTATACAGCAGTTTGAAACCATCGGCATCTACCATTGCAATTTTATTGGTAATGGCTTTGAAGCCGAACGAACCGTTGATGTTTACCCGTGTCTGTCCCTCTTTCGCTTTCTTGGTGGTGATGATGATTACACCATTGGCACCACGCACACCGAAGATGGCAAGTGAGGAAGGGTCTTTCAAGATTTCCATTGACTCGATATCCTGCGGGTTCAGGAAGTTGATGTTGTCATTGAACAGTCCGTCCACTACATACAAGGGCTTGTAACCATTGATAGAGTTTGTACCGCGTACGCGGATTTCCGGGTCGGCACCTGCCTTACCGGAGTTGATGATTTGTACACCGGCCACTTTACCTTGCAGGGCAGACAGTGGGTTGGCAACAGGTTTGTTGGCAATTTCATCACCTTTAATGTTGGTGATAGATCCTGTCAGGTCACGCTTTTTGGCGCTACCGTAACCGATGACCACTGTTTCGGCAAGCATTTGCGAGTCTTCTTTCATCTGTACATTGATGACGCTTTGGTTACCTACTTTAATGCTTTGCTTCTCCATGCCTACGTATGAGAAGTCAAGGGTGGCATTTGGCGGAACTTGGATTGAATAATCACCATCCAGTCCGGTCACTACACCGGTATTGGTGCCTTGTACCACAATGGATACACCAATCAACGGTTCTTTAAACGAGTCGGTAACGACACCGGTTATGGTCCGTTCCTGAGAAAATGCGGCAGTGCCTATCAGCAGGAAACATACCGTCAAGAATAGATTTTTAAGCCTTAGGGCTCTCTTCATAGGAGGGTTCAGGTTTCTCTTCATTGCATTAAATTTTTATGTGAATGATATATTGCATCAGAACAATGCAAATGAAAAAAAGATTTCGAGGTCATTCAAATCCCGGTTTTTTAACACAATTCCTTTAGCCTACTATGAATTAAGCAGGTTAGAAAGATACCTGCATTTCTTTTGGGTGTAAGTACAAAAAATAATATCTTTGTATTATCGTAATGGATGTTACCGTAATGACTGTTGCGATAATGATGATTTATTTATTAAAAGCATAGTTTATTATGAAATTCTATGATCGTGAAGAAGAACAAGAATTATTAGAGAATATCCGTGAAGCTTCCCTGCAAGAGTCGCAAATGACT
>NZ_EQ973490.1:227108-267121 GCF_000158035.1 Bacteroides cellulosilyticus DSM 14838 | reverse complement strand
GTTCTATTCGGTCGGAGGCGTATTGGAAAAACCCAATTGGCGCTACAGTGTACCGCAGGAAATCTGACTCTTTATTTCTTTGTTGCGCGTAAGGCGGAAACTTTGCTTTGCCAGGACTTCGTAGAGGAAGCTGAAAATAAGTTAGGATTGCCTATTGGCAGTTATGTTTCTTTTGCCAAGTTATTCCGTCACTTGCTTATTATCTCCCGGGAACGTCCCTTTAATCTTATTATTGATGAATTTCAAGACTTTCAGCGTACTAACCCCTCTATTTTCAGTGAAATACAAAGAGAGTGGGACTTGAATAAGGGGACTTCAAGAATGAACCTTATTGTTAGTGGTTCTATCTATTCGTTGATGCACCAGATTTTTGAAGATCGGAAAGAGCCTCTTTTCTCCCGTGCCGGGCAGATGATACATTTGAAACCATTCAAGGTGGAGGTGTTGAAGGAGATATTGGCCGATCACAATCCATCCTACCATCCCGATGATCTTTTGGCGCTTTATTCATTTACAGGAGGGGTAGCGTGGTACGTCAATCTGTTTATGACAAATAAGGCATATACCAAGGATAAAATGATTGGTTTGTTGGCACGTCCCAACTCTCCTTTTTTGAATGAAGGGAAGAATTTGCTTATTGAAGAGTTTGGACCGGATTACTCCATTTACTTCTCTATCTTAGAATGTATAGCCGGCGGAGACTATACTCGTGGAGAAATTGAAAATCGTTTGGGAAAGGCAGAGATTGGCGGCTATTTGGCTAAGTTGGAGAAATATTATTCTTTGATAAGTAAGAAACGCCCTATTTTCTCTAAGGAGAACTCTAAACAAGTACGCTATTGCATAGCTGATAACTTCCTTACTTTTTGGTTTCGCTTTATTTATCGTTATCAAGGGTATATTGAATCCGGTGCATTGAAACTGGTGGAAAATATAATCCGTCGGGATTATGATGTCTTTTCAGGAAGTATGCTGGAGCGCTATTTCCGTGATAAATTTATGCAATCTGGTTTATATACTGATATTGGTATGTACTGGAATCGAAAAGGAGAAAATGAAATCGATCTTATTACATTGAATGATTTGGATAAGACGGCTGCCATTTACGAGATAAAAAGAGATGAATCTCGGTATAGCATTACCAAACTGGAAGAGAAAGTGACAAGTCTATTGGAGGCGGAAAAGGAATTGAAAAAATATAGTCTTGATTTAGGGAAGCTCTCATTGCGGGATATGTAGAAAAGTTAGTTGCCGGAAGAAAAGGTGTCACCGAATTAATATCTGTATTTCTTGAAGTATTGAATTGTAAACAAAGAAAAAGCCTTCGGAAACTAATTCCAAAGGCTTTCTCTTCTTACATTTTAACCGTATTTTAAATACTGTGCGGGTGATAGGACTCGAACCTACACGCCTCTCGGCACCAGATCCTAAGTCTGGCGCGGCTGCCAATTACGCCACACCCGCAGTGGCTTTCTTGTTAAGCGGTGGCAAAGATAGAAAGTTTTTTCTTTCTGGCAAATAGTTTGGCATAGAAAGTGTTTATTGAACTACTTTTAAGAGTTCCCGTGCCCGTTCTATAATGGCATCACTTTTGGTATCATCCTCATCCATATCTACTTTCTCGTCCGGATCAATGCCGAATTCGATATGTTGTTTGTCTGCATCCAGGTGGGGGCTGGCGGAGAAACGTACACCCCAACCATTCGGAAGCTCTGAAGAGAAAGGTAATCCCGAACCGCCACCGGTCTTGTCACCTACCAGAGTAACGTTAGGAAAATAGCGCATCGCATTTACGAAATCATTTGTTGCGCTATAAGAGTGACGGTTGATGAGAAGCATTACTGGTTTTTGCCAACGGATGCTATTGGAGGGCTCCAAATAAATGGGTTTGGGATCAGAGAAGTCACTGTGTCCCTTCCCGGTCTTATGCTGGATATATCCCGTCAACACTTTCTCATTAGTGAAGCGGGCCGCTATACGCTCTGAATTGGTCAGATTTCCGCCACCATTGTTGCGAACATCCAGAATCAGGCCACTACATGGAGCAAGGTAAGAAAGTACCTCATCCAGATTGCCGTTACCGACACCACTGGAGAATGATTCATAATAGATATATCCGATATTGTCATCCAGAATCTTATATTTCATGCCGGCAGCGATGCGGTACGTCTTTCCGAGATATTGCCGTTCGATAATACCTTCGTTGAAGTTTCGGGGATAATCCAGATACCAGTCCCAGTAACGGGCCACATTTGAAGAACTGTACAGATTCACATGACCGTCTTTCAGTTCCGCCAGCATACTGTCAAGCACTTGGAACAATCCGTCATTACCCATGTTGGACGTAATGAGAGGTTGGTATTTATCGTGGATGGCATCCCAGTCTATTTGTTTGTAATCCAGGAAACAGTATTGCTCGTCAATGATCTTCCACAAAGCTTCGAAGTTTCCCTGTGGTGAATTGTTGAACTCTTCCTCCCGGATACAGCTGGATAGCAAAGGCAGTATCATGAGCGCTACTCCCAGCCATCTAAACTTACTATGATATATTTCTTTTATTCCCATTATTCTATCCCCTTATCACGATGTTATCGCTTTATCACTTTATTTTTTCTTCTTGTCACGAATGAGAAACAATTCTTTTACGAAACCTACCATAAACACATGCGAATAGGTATGCGTCTTTATATCATTTACCTTGGACTGTTGCGCATCCCAGAGATAGGCTAAACGCATTTTGGCTCTTCCTACCGGGAAATCAACAGTCAGCATCTGCCGCAGGGATGGCTGGTTGTGTAGGGAAGTGAAATTAATCACCCCGTTCCAGTTGCCCAACGTAAATATTTCGTAGTACGACTGTCCATAGTTGGGTGAGAACATAATACCTGCAAAAGGCAAGTTAACCTGATAGCGCAGGCTAATCGGATAGTTCTTGATTCTTAAATCCCATATTGCCATTCCCGATGCATCCAGATTGATGTAAGCGCGTGCCTGTGCCGGGTTGTTGCCATTGCGCAGATTGTAGACAAAGCCACCATTTAAGTCGATAAGTCCTCCGGCAAGTAATTTGAAGTTAGAAGTAATCGGAAAATTATAATGCAATCCGTAATTCCAGTTTGCCAGACCGGAGAACGTATTGTTGTTGTCCACCCGGTTGTGTGTATAGCCTAAGTCTGCCTGGAAGAAACTTTGCAGAGATACATTACCGTTCATCCACTTCGTCATGCGCATACTTTCGCGGGAAATACGGAAGTCAACGCCTTTGTATTCCTGCGGTGACAGGTAGGTGTCGAATACGTTCGTGAAGCCGACACCATACATTGTGGCGCGGGTTATAAAGCGTGTCCTTGCAGAGGAGTCTGCCCTCAGCTCTTGCAGCGCCTTTTCTTCAACACTTTGCGCTTTTATACTTCCACCTGCCCAAAGCAGGCATCCCACTATTACACCAATCTTATATAACTTCATTGATATAGTTGCTTATCACTAATCACTAATCATTAATCACTTAGAACAGCTTCATCTGCCCTGTTATTTCATCCCGGATATCATCTTCACTCTTTCCATGATCGGGGTCTAAAATTTCCGGCTCTTCTTCCTCCCGATCTTCTGTGTCCTGCGAAACCTCCGGCTGTCGTGTAGGTTCCAGTTCGTTGACAGTTTCCATTGTGAACGTAGTGATACGTTTACCTTTTGCTTTGAAACCTTTTACGGCGATAAATTCATCAGCCTCTATAATCATGGGTTCACGGAAACTGTCGTGTCCGCCGAATATGATTTCCAGGCGGGGATAACATTCGTCCGTCAGTAAGATGAGGCGATTGTTCTTGTTTTCTCCCAGATAGTTCTGCTTGCGGTTGGTTGCTTCCATACAGAAACGTTTGATATATGGGAAATTCTGTTGATCCGCGTCATAAAGTACGGCTGTCCATACCTTGTTCGGGTCAAACTTCTCTAATATACGAATATTGGCTTCATAGTGGTTGCTGAGATCGAAGTTGGTGATGTAGAACTCTCCGTTATCATGCACCACCAAGATACTGTCGTCGCTCTGGAATTCTCCCAGGTATTCACCTCGTCCGTCATAATTAAGGCGAAGTATGTCACGGTCGAACCAAACTTTTCGTCCGCCCAGAGTAGAACCTCCACGCTGCTTCAAGGCGATCTTGTGCACCGGAAGCTTGGTTAGAATGTTTCCCCTTGCCTGGCGTCCCTTAATGCCGATGGCACTAAAGTCTTCTTCGAAGATAATGCGTCGTACCCGTGGATTGGGTTTCAAGGTTACTTTGATGACTTCCGCTTCCCCGTTGGGGTTGGCAGTGAAGTACATGATGCGTGAATCGGGTGTGCCTTGCGTCACATCATATTCGCGATCACGGATAATGCTTGTCACTGCAAAACGCTTGATATAATGTGTACCCTCTTTTCCGTCACGGTAAACCACATTGTAGATGGTGCGCTTATCGTTTTTCTTGAATACATTGGCATAAAGAATATTCTTGCCCACAAATTTCTTGTCGGAAACAGGAGTAACCAGATATCGTCCGTCCCGGAAGAAGATAATGACATCGTCGAGGCTGGAACAATTTGAGAGAAATTCATCTTTCTTCAGACCTGTGCCGATGAAGCCTTCTTCGCGATTGATGTATAATTTTTCGTTGGCTTCCACTACCTTGCTTGCCTCGATGGTATCGAAGTTGCGCAATTCTGTACGGCGCGGGAAATTCTTGCCATATTTGTTTTTCAGCATCAAATACCAGTCTACCGTATATTCCACGATATTAGCCAGGTGATGGTCTATTTCCTCTATGTCCGCTTTCATACGGGCAATGAGTTCTTCCGCTTTGTCGGAGTTGAACTTGAGGATGCGCCCCATCTTTATTTCCATCAATTTGAGGATATCTTCCTTGGTTACTTCGCGTACGAATTGTGGATAATAAGGCGTCAGACGTTCGTCGATGTGTTCGCAAGCAGCATCCATATTTTGGGCCTGCTCAAATTCCTTGTCTTTATAAATGCGTTCTTCAATGAAGATCTTTTCCAGTGAGGCAAAGTGCAGGCTTTCCAGTATTTCGTCTTTGCGTATTTCCAACTCCTGGCGCAGCAGGGATAAGGTGTTATCTACTGATTTTCTCAGTATATTGCTCACGGTGAGGAAGTGAGGTTTCTGATCGTCGATGACGCAACAATTGGGCGAAATGCTTACTTCGCAATCAGTGAAAGCATACAAGGCATCTATCGTCTTGTCCGAGGAAACACCAGGCGCCAGGTGAACCAATATCTCTACGTTGCCAGATGTCAGGTCTTCTACCTTCTTTATCTTGATTTTGCCTTTTTCGCTTGCCTTTACAATAGAGTCGCAAACACTGGCTACCGTTTTCCCGTAAGGAATTTCTTTGATAGCAAGTGTCTTATTATCAATCTTTTCAATTTTAGCGCGTATGCGTACCGCACCGCCACGTTCTCCGTCATTGTATTTAGAAACGTCGATGCTGCCACCTGTCTGGAAATCCGGATACAGTTTGAATTCCTCTTCATGCAGATAGTGGATGGATGCATCGCAAAGTTCATTGAAGTTATGGGGAAGTATTTTGGATGAAAGACCTACCGCAATACCCTCTACTCCTTGTGCCAGCAGCAAAGGAAATTTAACAGGCAGGGTTACCGGTTCTTTGTTTCGTCCGTCATAGGAAAGTTTCCATTCGGTAGTTTTGGGATTGAACACTACATCGAGGGCGAATTTCGACAGGCGTGCTTCAATGTAACGGGGAGCAGCAGCGCCGTCACCGGTGAGTATATTACCCCAGTTTCCCTGACAGTCTACGAGTAAATCCTTCTGTCCCAATTGTACCAATGCATCACCGATAGAAGCGTCACCGTGCGGGTGAAACTGCATGGTATGTCCTACGATGTTCGCTACTTTGTTGTAACGTCCATCTTCCAAACGCCTCATGGAGTGCAGGATACGTCTCTGCACAGGCTTCAAACCATCATTGATGTGGGGCACGGCACGCTCCAGAATAACGTATGAAGCATAGTCCAGAAACCAATTCTGGTACATACCGCTTAGTTGGTATTTTGCTTTTACGTCTTTCGTGTCAGCGGGTTTATAATCCGAATGTCCTTCGCTCCCTTCCGGGAGTCCGTTTTCCAAGTCGTCTTTTGGTGCTTCAAAGTCTTCGCTCATATCTGTTCCGGGAATATCTATTCTGAATAATCACTGAATTTTTCAGTCGAACGCAAAATTACTAAATTTCTCGGGAAAACCTGCAAATGAAGGTTTTTTAATTATTTGTAGTGATGACTATTAAGAGGAATGATGTCAGTAACGGGTGAACATTCAGTTTTTTTCCACTGCGTGTAAACTTCCTTAACACCATTATAAGTACTTCCCTTAGACAATCGGCTGACTATTAGCTTTATATTACTTTGGCACAGAATTGGATATATAATTGGTGGAGAAGAACAATTATGTTGGGGTGACTTTTCATAATATAGTTCACTTTGGAGTGCCCTCTCTTGTGACTGACCACAATTTCTTCTCGTTTTTTGGTTTTCCGTTGAAAGAAGGAGATATTGAAACGGCATTTTCCGGAACTAATAATGCGATTATTACGGAGTCGGCTGCCAGGAAATATTTTCCGGATGAAGATCCTATCGGACAGATTGTGACGGAAGTGCAAAGTGAGAGTTTGTTACGATAAGATAAATTAATACCCCACCTGCCCGACTTATGATATAAATCCCTATCTTTGTGGCGCTTTTTAATAAAGAACAGGATTAAAATTAATAGATATAACAAAAAAATGGCACAAGAAGACGTTTTTAAGAAACTCGTATCACACTGTAAGGAATACGGTTTCGTATTCCCCTCCAGCGACATCTACGACGGATTGGGAGCAGTGTATGACTACGGTCAGATGGGTGTGGAACTGAAAAACAACATTAAACAATACTGGTGGCAGAGCATGGTGTTGCTGCACGAAAACATTGTCGGCATCGACTCCGCTATCTTTATGCACCCCACCATCTGGAAGGCTTCCGGACACGTAGACGCATTCAATGACCCTTTGATTGACAACCGTGATTCCAAGAAACGTTATCGTGCCGATGTGCTGATTGAAGACCAACTTGCAAAGTACGACGATAAAATCAATAAAGAAGTTGCCAAAGCTGCCAAGCGTTTCGGAGAGGCTTTTGATGAAGCGCAGTTCCGTAGCACAAATGGTCGCGTATTGGAACACCAGGCTAAACGCGACGCATTGCACGAACGTTTTGCAAAGGCTCTGAATGATAATAACCTTGACGAGCTTCGCCAGATTATTCTGGATGAAGAAATCGTTTGCCCCATCAGCGGTACAAAGAACTGGACGGAAGTTCGTCAGTTCAACCTGATGTTCTCTACAGAGATGGGTTCTACTTCGGATGGTGCCATGAAGATTTACCTGCGTCCTGAAACAGCCCAGGGTATCTTTGTGAATTACCTGAATGTACAGAAGACCGGTCGCATGAAGATACCTTTCGGTATTGCACAGATTGGTAAGGCATTCCGTAACGAGATTGTTGCCCGTCAGTTCATTTTCCGTATGCGTGAGTTTGAACAGATGGAAATGCAGTTCTTCGTGAAGCCGGGTACTGAGCTGGAATGGTTCAAGAAATGGAAAGAAATCCGTTTGAAATGGCATAAGGCATTGGGATTCGGTGATGATCACTATCGTTATCATGATCATGATAAGTTGGCTCATTATGCGAATGCAGCTACAGATATCGAGTTCCTGATGCCGTTTGGCTTCAAGGAAGTAGAAGGTATCCATAGCCGTACGAATTTTGACTTGTCGCAGCATGAGAAGTTCTCAGGTAAGAATATTAAGTACTTCGATCCCGAAACGAATGAAAGTTATACTCCGTTTGTTGTGGAAACTTCTATTGGTGTGGACCGTATGTTCCTCAGTATCATGTCTGCTTCTTATTGCGAAGAACAACTGGAGAGCGGAGAAAGCCGTGTAGTACTGAGATTACCTGCCGCACTTGCTCCTGTGAAGTTGGCTGTAATGCCGTTGGTGAAGAAAGACGGTCTGCCTGAAAAGGCTCGTGAGATCATCGACTCATTGAAGTTCCACTTCCACTGCCAATATGATGAAAAAGATAGTATCGGTAAACGTTATCGTCGTCAGGATGCCATTGGTACTCCGTACTGCGTGACTGTTGACCACCAAACTCTGGAAGATAACTGCGTGACGCTGCGTAATCGTGATACGATGCAACAGGAACGTGTGGCTATTGCTGAACTGAATAACATCATTGCAGACCGTGTTAGCATCACTTCATTGCTGAAGGGGTTGCAATAAGTAATACAATAAATTAATAGAATGAATAAAAGACTCTTAATATTTCTACCTTTCCTGTTACTCTTGGCAGGTGTATTTACTTCTTGTGAAGAAGTAGAGGAAGTTGGTAAGTATGATAACTGGCGAGAACGGAATGAAGCTTATATTGATTCATTGAATCTGATCATAGGTGGTCGGGCTGATAGAATTATAGAAGGGGCGAAATATGAAGGTGATAACGGTGACTCTGTTAAGCTTAGTAAGATTCCTGTAGGTGAATTATTTGCTATTAAGGATAACTACAAGAGTACAACAGAGAATTCTTTGTATATTTATTGTAAGAAAATATCGCCAGACAATCCCGATGGGGAGCGTCCGCTTTATACGCAGTCAGTTACGACATACTATTATGGTACAATAATACTGGGGGATAGATTCGATGGTAATTTTGTTGGTTACAGCGCAATAGACCGCGGCGTACTGCTTTCTGAAGGCGAGGGCGCCAAGGTGCCTACGGACTTTGATTCTCCATCTTCTTTTAGTGTGACAGGTGTCGTTTCTGGATGGACTACAGTATTGCAATATATGCATACGAAAGAACGCTGGATATTGTATATTCCTTACCAATGTGGATATGGAGAAAGCGGATATGGTTCAATTCTTGGTTATTCAACTTTGACATTTGATATGCAATTAGAGACAGTAAAGTAGAGGCTCTTTATAAAATAGATAGATAGAGAGGCTGCTCATTTATGGGCAGCCTCTTGTGTTTATAGAGGAGTCTACATCTTCTTTTTCAACGCTTTCACCCAAATTTTATATCCTTCTTCATTCAGGTGTAAGCCGTCACTGGTCAATTCTTTGCGAAGCACATTCGTGCCTTTCTCTGTAAATAACGGGAAGAGGTTGATGAATGTAATTTTGTGATCTTTAGCTAAAACTTCCAGTTGTGCATTGATTTCGGGAACCATGTCGGTTTTCCCGGTTAGCTTTTTGTAACGTCCGAAGCTCTCATCGAAAGGCAGGAGACTTTGCAGGTAGAGTTTCGTATTAGGAGATTCACGCTGAATGCGCTCTACGGTCATGCGTATCATACTGACGATGCTGTCGGCTGTGAGGTCGTGTGAGATGTCATTGACACCGGCAAGGAGGAATAATTTCTCTGGGTGTCCCGGAAGTATCTGGTGTAGACGGTCGTAAATGCCCATAACTTCGTCACCGATGATACCACGGTTACGGATGTTTTTCTTGTTGAGGCGGGTGTTCCAGTTGCCGCCACCTTCTGTAAGGCTGTTGCCCACCATGACGATGTCTTTGGAGGTAATGGCAGGTTCATCCATGAATTGGAGGAAGCGCTTATAATAATGATCCGTATAAATACGTGGGGTGGGATAGATAGAAGCTGCAACGACATTGGCTATCAGAGAGCGCAGACGAACCATGCTGTGACCGTCTTCGGGATGCACGGCATTGACGAGCAGGATGACGGAAGTATCGTTGTCCGGATCTATGATGATGGAAGTACCGGTGTATCCGGTGTGCCCGTAGGTGTTCGGACTAAAATAATCTCCGTTATTGGAAGCGTAGGCGGTGAAATTATCCCATCCTAAAGTGCGTCCTAATGTAGCAGTGGCACGGGGGACGGTACGTATAGCTTTTACTCCCAATGGGCTGAGGATGCGGTGTCCGTTCCATTCTCCGCCGTTTTGCAGGGCGGCGCAGAGGACAGCTATGTCTTCGGCACAAGAGAATACGCCGGCATTGCCGGAAATACCACCATTCATGACACGGGCGAGTGGATCGTGTACTTGTCCGCAGAGGACGCTGCCGTCGGATTGCTTCTCGGTAGGAGCGATGAGGCTATGCCAGTCACCTTCGGTAGAGGTTGCCCAATGGGCATCTGCTGTATTGATCCATTTCCCATCCTTATCGCGCTTGCAGGGGAGATAGTCGGTATGGGCCATACCTAATACATCAAATAGATTTTCGCGAGCGAAGTCACGTAAGGATTGTCCGCTGACGGTTTCGATGATGCGTTGCAGGGTAATGTAGTTAAGGCAACTGTATTGGAAGTCGGTCTGCGGCTTGAAGTCGCGGCGGCAGTTGGCTATGTACTCTATCATTCCGTTGGGACTGGGGGAACCATATTGTTTTTCCAATTCACTGGTTGGGGCATAAGGGGGGAGACCGGAAGTATGTGTCAACAGGTCGGCGATGCGGATGATTTTCTTATCTTTTCCGTCTTCGCTCACCCAGGACTTAAATTCAGGTATGTAGAGGCTGACGGGATCCAAGAGACGGAGCTTACCGCGTTCTGCCAGGATATGGGTACAGATGGCAGTGGACATGGATTTACTACATGAAGCCATATCGAAAATAGTGTTTACAGTCATAGGCTCGGTGTTAGGGTACACACGCTTGTTGCCGTATGCTTTGAGGTAGGCCATCTTCCCGTTGCGTACTACAGCGAGTACGGCACCGGGAATGTCTTTATTGGCGATGGCGGTTTCTATCGCTTCGTCAGCGTACAACAAATGACGGGAATCCATGCCGACTTGTTCGGGGGCAACACGTTGTAAGGATTGTGCATTGGCTTGCAGGGCAAGCAATACAATGAAGAAAAAGGAAGAGAGGAGTTTCATAATGTTACCCCCCTATAAGCATCTACTGCCTTTTTCACTGAACCATGCATTAGCAACAGTGCCTTTGCCTTTCCATAGTCCAATCCCAGTTCTTCTACGATCATGCGGGTACCACGGTCTACTAATTTCTGGTTACTCAGCTGCATGTTCACCATCTTATTACCTTTCACGCGGCCCAGTTGTATCATGACGGAAGTGGTAATCATGTTCAGTATCATTTTCTGTCCCGTACCCGATTTCATGCGTGAGCTTCCTGTTACATATTCTGGTCCTACAATCATTTCGATGGGAACATCTGCTTCAGCCGCCATCGGAGAGTCGGGGTTGCTGGTGATGCAGCCTGTAAGAATGCCGTGCTCACGTGCTTTCTGCATGGCGCCGATAACGTAAGGAGTCGTGCCGGAAGCAGCAATGCCGATGACGGTATCTTTATCCGTAATGTTACGTTCAACTAACTCTTCCCAACCGCGACGCATATCGTCCTCCGCATCTTCCACCGGGTTACGCAAAGCTGTATCACCGCCTGCTATCAGTCCGATGACGAGTGTAGGAGGCATACCGAATGTTGGAGGAATTTCTGATGCATCCAGCACACCCAGGCGACCACTGGTGCCAGCTCCCATATAAAAGATGCGTCCGCCTTGCTTCATGCGCGGAATGATTTGTGTCACCAGTTTCTCAATCTGTGGGATGGCTTTTTGAACAGCCAATGCTACTTTCTGGTCTTCTGTGTTGATGTCCTCCAATATTTCGCGGACAGATTTCTTTTCCAAGTCGTTGTAGAGCGAAGGTTGCTCTGATATTTTTACGAATGCCATGATGATGATGAGATTTATGATTTATAATTTATGATTTATGGAGGCTGGGGTGATTAGCTATGGTAGCTAATCAGGCCTTCCATGGGGCTCTGGAGGATGGTGCCTATTTGGACGCCCATTTCCTGTGCGGCCTCGGTAAGTACCTCCTTATAATGGAATGCTACGGAGCCGATGAAATGTACCTTGCTATGCTGATAATCGTATTGCATGACGTTCCTTTTCAGGAAAGCCTTGAAACTGTTCAGCACCAGCGTGCGCACACAAGGCTCGTTCAGATTCTGAGCGAGGAATGGAGACAGGCTTGCCAGGAACCGGTTCGGGAATGGTTTACGGTATACACGGTCGATGATGTCTGCCGGTTCCAGATTGAACTGCTTGAGGAACTTCTCTTTCAGTTCCGGAGTCATCTGATTTTTCAGAATATCACCTACCAGTAACTTACCCAGGCAAGCACCGCTACCTTCGTCGCCAAGAATGAAACCCAGGGGAGAGACGTTGGCACCAATGTGTTTGCCGTCGTAGTAACACGAGTTGGAACCTGTGCCCATGATGCAGGCTATGCCCGGTTCGTGTCCACAAAGTCCGCGGGCGGCGGCAAGCATGTCCGTATTTACTTCCACTTCGTCGCCCGAAACCTGGAGATGTTGGATAATGGCACGGTGTACCATGGCTATTTTGTCGGGGAAGCCACAGCCGGCACCATAAAAGTACACAGCGTCGAAGGCATTGGTCGTTAACTGGGGCAGCAGCGCTGTCGCAATTTCATTACTGATCTCCTCTTCCGACTGAAAGAAAGGGTTGGTACCTTTCGTAGAAATCTGCTGGATGAGTTTACCTTTCTCTACAACACACCAATCGGTTTTTGTAGAGCCACTGTCTGCTATTAATATCATATCGTTTTAAGTTTAATTATTTACTTGTTGTTTTAAGGAGTTAGAGGAGTTATCGCTTCGCTGGGAGTTAGAGCCGATAGTCTTTTTATTATAAGCAGAAGTATCGGCTTTAACTTCTATAACTCCTTTATCTCTTATATCTTGATATATATCTTCCGTTTATACAATTGATAGCCGATGCACCAGTTGATGGCTACAAAGAGCAGTGCGTAGGCCAGTGAACCGCCTGTCTCACCGAATATCGGCATAAGAACGATCTTGTATAAGAATCCGTGTATGCTGATGCTGCCATCGCCCCAAGGGAAGCTGATGCTGCCGAACAGGATACTTAGTACTCCACCCAGAACGTACATGAACAGGGGGTTGACACCAAAAGCCTCGAAGAAAGTGCACCATTTCTTGTATCCTTTTACGTCGATGATCCAGATGAGCAGTGCCAGGAAACTGGAGGCCAGTCCGCAAGTGGTGAGAACGAAGGTGGGAGACCAGATTTTCTTGTTGATAGGACAACCGTAGCTCAGCAGAAAGCCTGCAAAAGTAAGGATGGCACCAACCAGAAATAATTTGATCAGGTGAGAATTCAGTAAGGCTTCGCGGCTCTCGGCTCTATTGCTGTCTAGCATCATGCGACCCACGCAGAAGCCCAGCAATACATGGGCAATGGATGGGATGGTGCTTAAAAGACCTTCGGGATCAATGCCGTTGTCCTTGTACATGTGTGCGGGGGTGAGGATGGCACGATCCACTATGGAGAGGATATTGGTTTCGTTGTAAGCAAATCCGTTGCCACACATCAGCAGGATGAAGTAGCCTACCAGCAATGTGGCAATGAGATAAGGGATGTGACGGTGTTTCATGGTCAGCGCAATAATAGCGGTAGCACCGTAGCAAAGGGCCAGGCGTTGCATGACACCCAGGATACGGATGCGGTCGAAAGTCCAGACGGATGCCCAGAGTTGTTCGCCGAAGCTGAGACCTTCATGGGAGCCTGCCCAGTAGTAACAGAATCTGGAGAACCAGCCGATGGCAAGTCCGATCAGGAAGATGATAATAGTACGCTTCAATATCTTCGTGGCGGCTGCATGACTGAACTCGAAATTGTATTTCTTCAGGGAGATATAGGTAGAGATACCCATGATGAACATGAAGAAGGGGAAGACGAGGTCGGTGGGGGTGAGGCCATTCCATTCGGCGTGGCGTAAGGGGGCATATATATGTCCCCAAGTGCCGGGGTTGTTCACCATAATCATGCCCGCAATGGTGACACCGCGAAGGATGTCGAGGGCAAGAATGCGCTTGTTTGTCTTGGTCTGACTGTTCATTGTAATAAGTGTGTTAAGTTATTTATTCAATTGTCAATTCCCTTCGTACATTGGTCTACGAGATAGGCGATAGAGACGTAGGGGATACCTGAGTTGGTAGTCAGTCCTATTTCGCAAGTACGACTGTTAGAGTAGCCGATAGTGATGCCGGATGCTTCTATCTGCGGACGGAGTTTGCGCAAGGCATAGGAATTCAGTTCGGGATAGGTGAATCCGCGGTCGCCGGCAAAACCACAGCAGCCTACTTCTTCGGGTACGAAGACATGCGTAGAACAGAGTTTTGCCAGGGAAACAATTGTATCTGCCAGTCCCATTTTGCGCATGGAGCAGGTGATGTGTACTGCTACGGGGCGGTCGGTCTGCGTGAAGACCAGTTTGTCTCGCAGGAAAGTGTAGATGAATTCTGCAGGTTCGTAGAGCTTCATCTTTTGAATGGTTTCGCGCATGCGATGCAGGCAGGGGCTTTGATCGCAGAGGACAGGATATTTGCCTTGCTCGCTGGCTTCCCAAAGGGCGGCTTCGAGTTCTGCGGCTTTGCGATCGGCAATGTCGAGCATACCTTTACTTTCCCAGATGGTGCCACAACAGAGCTTATCCATGTCCTTGGGGAAGATGACTTCGTAACCGCCTTTTTGCAGGAGGGAGATCATCTTGTTTACCAAAGGTTGCTCCACGGGGGATTTTTTCGGGAGTCCCATGGTTTGGTTGATGCAGCTGGGGAAATAAACTACTTTGTCAGCTGTGGAGTTACGAGCTACAGAACTACAAGCTACCAGTGTTGCGCTATCATTCTGCATAGTACTCGTAGCTTGTAGCTCGTCACTCATATCTGTTGTAGCTTGTAGCTTGTAGCTTGTCACTTTATAGCTCTTCGGCATGGCAGGCGTCCACAAAGGTATGCCCAATACATTGTGCATCCCTTTCGTAATGCTGCTCATGGCTTTGGTTCCTAATACGGAGTGTCCGAAATTGGCTAATGATAAAACGGGGCGCAGACTACTCTTGACACTGGCAAAGTGATTGGCTATGAAATCTCCTGCTTTATATCCGAGGCTACCTTTCGGTAGCGTTTCCTGGCGGATGATATGGGTCAGGTCGCCTGTATTGATATTCATCGGGCAAGACATGGAGCACAGTCCGTCTCCTGCGCAAGTTTGATTGCCCGGGTAGCGGTATTGTTTTTCGAGTAGAGACAGACGTTCCGGGTCTGTACCGCTTTGTTTCAGACGTGATATTTCCCGTTGCAGTACAATGCGCTGGCGCGAAGAAAGGGTAAAGCCGCACGATAGGCAGTTCACTTCGCAGAAGCCACATTCGATGCACTTGTTTACTTTTTCGGCAGGACTGGCTTCGTCGATAGGAATCAACGGCAGCGGTTTGAAGTTTTTGATGTGACATTGCGGGTCATCATTGAAGATAACTCCCGGATTGAGCAGCCCTTTCGGGTCGAACAACTGCTTGACTGCCTTCATGGCTTCAAAAGCTGCCTCTCCCCATTCATATTTCACGAAGGGGGCCATGTTACGTCCGGTGCCATGTTCTGCTTTCAGCGAACCGTCGTATTTATCGACTACCAGAGTCTTTACGTCATTCATCAGGTCCTCGTAGCGCTTTACATCGGCGTCGGTACTGAAGGACTGGTTCAGGATAAAATGGTAGTTGCCTTCCAAGGCATGACCGTAGATGCAGGCATCATCGTAGCCGTGGCGGGCGATGAGCTGTTGCAGATCGGCAGTGGCTTCGGGCAGGTCTTCGATGTGGAAGGCTACGTCCTCGATGAGGCAGGTAGTGCCGGGTTGGCGTGTACCGCCTACGGATGGGAATATACCTGAGCGGATAGCCCAATACTTGGAATATTCTCCCGGTCGGTCGGTGAAGTGCACGGGGATGTAGGTACTGAAAGGTTTCAGACACTTTTCGATCACTGAGATATTCTGTTCCAATTCCTCGCGGGTGCGGGCTTTGGTCTCAGTCAGCACGGCTGTGAGGCCGGAGGCATCGGCAACTTCTTGCTTATACTTTAAGTAGACAGGGTCTTCTACCGAAGAGAGGCTCTTGTAGTCCAGCAGTTCGGCGCCTTTTACTAATTTTTCATCAGCAGATGACACGGATGACGGGGATGAAGAATTACGATTTGTCAACTCCTTCATCGCCACCACTGCCCGACAGGCATCCTTGATACTGGTAAAATAGAGCATGGCGCTTGCCTTGTGCGGATAGTCGTACTCTGTGCGCATGGTAATCTGGGAAAGGAACGCAAGCGTGCCTTCCGAGCCTACCATCAGGTGGGCAATAATATCGAACGGGTCATCGAAGCGAATGAATGGCAGAAGATTCAATCCGGTTACGTTCTTGATGGAATATTTGTAGCGGATGCGTGCAGCGAGTTCTTCGTTGGCACGTATCTGGTCCCGCAGTTCGCAGATGCGATTGTAGAAATCGGGGTGGGTGGCTTCGAAGGAAGCACGCGAAATATCATCCCCTGTATCCAGCACGGTGCCGTCCGCTAATACAATGCGGGCGGAAAGAAGCACTTTGTCACTATTGGCATGTGTGCCGCAATTCATACCCGAGGCGTTGTTCATGACGATGCCGCCTACCATAGCACTTTTCACGCTTGCCGGGTCCGGAGCAAACTTACGTCCGTAGGGGGCAAGAATCTCGTTAACCCGCTGACCGATGATGCCTGGTTGCAAGGTAATCTGTTCATGATCGGGAGAAATGCTGTACTTCTCCCAATGTTTTCCGGCTACTATCAGGATAGAGTCACTAATGGCTTGTCCCGACAAACTGGTTCCTGCGGCACGAAACGTTACTGGCAGACCGTAACGGTCGGCAAGTCTCAACAGGTCGGAGATTTCCTCTTCGCTATTGGAACGAATCACGATTTGTGGGATAAGGCGGTAGAAACCCGCATCTGTTCCCCATGCCAACCGGCGTAGTTCGTCGGTATATATCCTATCTTGCGGAATAAGTCCCCTTATTTCCTGCAAAAACGAAGTGTAGCTACTTTTTACCATAGTGTTTTCGCCTTTCTTTTCCTTATCATTCTTTTCTTCTTTCACCGGCACCCCCGTCAGAATGTGCTGTAGGATTGTTTTAATGACATCCCGGTCTCTCCTGTGATGAGAAGCGTATCTCACCTCTCATGATATGGGCTTCTCATGACCCATGACATACGTATCTCATGAGGGGTGACATACATATGTCTTTATGACTTTTTCAGTGTAAGAAGCGTTTATTGTTCCTTACTTGTATAGGTAGTACTTCTTAGACAATCGTCGGAAGTCTTCAGCATCCTTATACCAATAGTCGCGCACGTCTTCCCAGCGGTTGCGCTGTGAGAATCGCTTGCGTATCTCTTCCGAGCCGCTTACCATGTCGAACATACGAAAACGTCCCTTGTCGGCATGCTCAAATACGGCACGGTCAGGATAGAGCGCTGCGATCTCCTGCATCACCAGGAACTGGATGTCGCTCAGCGGAGCTTTCTGCACATCCATGATGTGTACCTGTACGCCTTGCAGCAATTCACCTTTACCTACGGAGTAGAAGGGTTTCAGATACATCGGCCTGAATACAACACCCGGCACATTCAATGCGTTCAGGTTTCCCGCCAGTTTTTCTGCTTCTACCCACTGTGCGGCAAACATCTGGAACGGTATCGTATAGCCTACCCCGATGGATATGTATCCCAGTTCACCCAGAATACCGCTTACCGGATAGAATATAGCCGAGTGCGGATGAGGAATATGCGGAGAAGAGGGTACCCATTGCAACCCCGTCTGTACATAGTCCATCTTGCGTTTCCAGCCTTTCATCTTCACAACGTGCAGGTTACATTGTGCTGCCATCATCTTCTCTCCGTTCAGCATCAATGCCAGCTCACCGCAAGTCAGTCCGTAAAGGTACGGAATCTTGAACTGACTGACAAAAGAAATGCAATCATCTTCTACCAGATTGCCTTCTATCTTGAGGCCGCCTACCGGATTGGGGCGATCCAATACAATAAATTCTTTACCGTTTTCGGCCGCAGCTTCCATAGCCAGCCCCATTGTACTGATATAGGTGAATGAGCGGCAACCGATATCCTGGATATCGTAGACCAATACGTCAATGTCTTTCAGCATCTCTGGCGTAGCCTTGCGGGTTTTGCCGTAAAGAGAATATACAGGCAATCCGGTGGTGGCATCTTTAATGTCCGTCACGTGGTCGCCGGCATGTACGTCACCACGAACCCCGTGCTCCGGACCGAAGAGGGCAACCAGATTTACGTTCGGTGCTTTATGCAGAATGTCAATGGTGGATTTCATCTGATTATCCACTCCGGTAGGGTTGGTAATCAGACCTATGCGTTTGCCTTCCAGACACTTGAAATTCTGGTCTTTCAGGACTTCGATGCCTGTCTTTATTCTTATCTTTTGTGCCTGCGATGTACCACAGAGCACACAGAGCAGGCAAAGGAGAATGTATTTCTTCATGATTTATAATTTATGATTTCTTGCTTATCACTTACCGCTTATCACTTTTTATCACTCTTCTTTCTTCCTTCCGAAGCTCGGATCTATCTTGATGAACGCACATACTCCGATGGTAGCGGCACAACAGATAATGGTCCATACGAAGAAGTGTCGGTAACCGATGGTTTCCTGTAACCATCCGGCAGCCATTCCGGGTAACATCATTCCCAGTGCCATGAATCCTGTGCAGATGGCGTAATGGGCAGTTTTGTGCTCGCCTTCCGAGAAATAAATCAGATACAGCATATAAGCTGTGAAGCCGAAACCATAGCCGAACTGTTCGATGAAGATACAGATGTTGACTGTCAGCAACGAGTGATCCTGTGCATAACTCAGATAGATGAATGTCAGACAGGTGAGGGACATACTCCATGCCATTGGCCATAACCACTTCTTCAATCCGCCCCGTGCAGCAACAAGACCGCCAATGATACCGCCAATTGTCAGTCCGATGATACCGATAGTACCATAGACGAAACCAACTTGTCCGGTAGTCAGCCCCAGTCCGCCTTTGTCTATTGGGTCCAGAAGGAAAGGATTGATGAGCTTCACGAGCTGTGCTTCCGGCAGACGGTAGAGCAACATAAAGAGGATAGCGACTCCTGCCTGTGGTTTGGTGAAAAAGCTCTTGAAAGTATCGAAGAATTCCTTCATCAGATTCTGGGCGGTAACGTCTTTCGACGGACGGTCGGATGCGGGTTTCGGCAATATCCAGTTGTGGTAAATACTTACCGCAAAGAAGAATCCGGACAGTACGATGAATACTATCAACCAGGCAAACGGAATGTTACCGGATGCACCTTCGAAGGTAGCGGAAGTCTCGTTCTTAATCTTATGATCTATTCTGAACAGTAGGTAAGCAGGCTTGTCCCAGTTCTCGGCAGTGAATTCGAACCGGGTGGAAAGGCTGTTCTGTTCCAGTTTGATACTTTGGTCACCGTCTTTGAAGGTGACATTCAATATCTTGGTTTCATCGGCAGATGGTTGCTTGGACAGACGTACGCCTACTATGGCAACGTTATCAACAGCACCTTCGGCTACTTCGCGCTTCTCGCCGAAAGTTTCACGTACCCATGCGGTGAAAGTGCTCTCCTTTTTCTCTGCTTTTACGGTGGCATCGCCTTCTTTGGCTTCCTCGGCCGGAACGAAGTGGTTGGCTATGTTGGATGCTTTGACCGCTTTTTCCAATTCGGCAATCCGTGTCTTTATATCTACCGAATCATTATCAGCGGTAGCGGTGACACCTGCTTGTACTATCGGAGAGGTATATACGAAATAGGCTTCTTTTTGTGTGTCGATATTCGTATCCTCAAAGTCGGGCAAGGTCAGGGTGTTAGTGTAAGAGGGTGAGACTTGAACTTGCAGCATGGCAGGTTCGAGACCGGTTCCGGTTTCAATCAATCCCGCAATGATGACCAGCAAGCCTTGTCCGGCTACCGTGGCAATACGGTAAAATGTACTTCGGATGCCCACGTAGAGCGATTGTTCATGCTCCGTCAGGGCGTGCATATAGAATCCATCCGCCGCAATGTCATGAGTTGCGGAGGTGAAGCCCACTATCCAGAATACTGCCAGTGTCAATTGGAAGAAGAAGGGAGTGGGGATGGAAAATGCAATGCCTGCCAATGCAAAGGCAAGGATGTATTGCATGACGACGGTCCACCACCGTTTAGTCTTGATCAAGTCGACAAATGGACTCCAGAAAGGCTTGATTACCCATGGCAGGTAGAGCCAACCGGTGTAGAGAGCGATATCCGTGTTGGATATTCCCAAACGCTTGTACATGATGACGGAAATGGTCATCACGGCTACGTAGGGCAAACCTTGTGCAAAGTACAGGGTAGGTATCCATGCCCACGGACTGGTTTTCTTGGTAGATTGTTTCATGGTATTTTCTTATTTCTGTTTACTCATATAGCTTCTCGATATTTGCGCCTATGTAATAGTGCAGCAGTATTGCGTCATACTTATAGCCTTGTTCGCCCATAACGGCAGCACCGATCTGGCATAGTCCTACACCGTGCCCCCAGCCTGCTCCGGTGAGGATGAAACGGGCGGGGATACCTTCGGGAGAGACGTCTTCCTTATCTACTACGAATGCGGAACTGTACAGGTGGGAAGTGGACAGCGTGCGACGTATTTCCAGCTCTTTACCGATGGTGAGCGTCTTCTTGGTTCCTATGATTTTCAGTTTCCAGAGGCGACCTGAAGTTCCACGGGCAATAGGAACAAGGTCAATGATTTGCCCGTAATCGATGCCGGAACGTTTCAGAATCAGTGCAGAAAGTTCTTCCTGGGTGTAAACTACTTTCCAGCGATAGAAGTCGGTGGTTTCCTGGTCATAGTTATTCAATACCTGTGAGAGGACTTTCTTGTCTGTGGTGTTGCAGAAAGCGGGTGGAGAAGTACGTATCCATGTCTCGGCTTCTTGCTCGTCGGTCAGATCTGGTAATCCGCTACCGGATAAGGTGTTTTCGAAACTCAAGTCATTGAATTTGGAACTGAAGATACGGAAATCCCGTTGTTTCAGGAGATAGGGATACTTCACATCTTCCCAGCAATACTGGAATTCTTCGAATGCACCGCCACAGCATTTAGAGAAGCGGGCATCGCATATCTTACCGTCGGATGTCAATACTTGTCCGCGGGTGGCAGCGATGGCTTGCTTTACGATTTCGGTGGAGGCGCGGGTAATGCCTTGGTAACGCTGGCAATGGTCGTCTGCACAGACGTCGAAACGGGTGTGGTCTTCACGGTCGTACCAACGGATTAACTCTTCATCTGTTTGGGTGAAAGCGGAATACTCTGTCTGGGTTTCCGTAATCTCCTTGTTCTTATGAATCTGAGCCAAAAGCCAACTTCGTGAAATTACTGCATGTGCCTCCAGCAGCTCTAATGAAGCCGTTGCGCTCATTTCACTGGAGATTACGCTGGTCAGGTAATCTTCTACGTGAATGACGTTGATGCCTGTCAGCTTCTTGTTCTCCACAATAATCTTCAGAGAACCCAGGAAGCGCTGGTCTTCTTTACGCTCCCAGTGGAAGTTGATGCCGATGGTGACATCGAGCAGTTCGAAAGCGTCGGTGGTTTCGTTTACAGGTTCAAATAGAAGTTCGTCATAAAGGCGTCCGTTCCACAGTATCCTGCCTTCGTTGTAGGTCACAACCTGCTTACCACTGATTTCCATACCGTTGATGCGGTACGGATTCAGCAGGATAAACTCTATTTGCGGCTCGAACAATATGCCTACGTGTACTTTGGGCTCTTTCATACTTATTTAAGTGTTATATTGCATTACTATCTCAAATTCCCCTCCTCCTGGGAGGAGGGGTGCCCTTTAGGGTGGGGTGGTAGGAGGATAATAGTATTCTTTATTATATGAGAAATAGGAATTTTGTAATTTTACCTACCACCTCCCCCTTTCAGGGTACTCCACCCCCTCCGGCTCCCCCGTTATCGGGGGAGAGCAATTCCCAAGAGAAGGAGAGCTCAAATAGTATCATTAACTATATCTTCTCTTTAATACTCTGACGCACCCGATGGAAGTCTTCGGCAGAAAGTGATACCTCACTCAGGATCTGGGCTATATCTTCGGCTGTGATCTTGAGAAAGTCTTTTTCGACCGGTGTAATAAACACTCCACCGAGATCTACGGATGCCGGACTGCTCAATAAATTGGCATCTCCTTCGGCTGTATAGCAAGCTGGACGGTGCTTCTCACGTGGAAATACGCATACGATCCATTTCTCATCTTCGTACCATGCCAATACATTCATCATTGGTTCGTCATCTCCCGGTTTGATGTCCAGTGAGTGGTAAATGATATCGAACAGGGCGGCAGCGTGTTTCTTATTGGCTGCTTCGATGACCAATGTTGCACGGGGAGCGTCATTCAAGTACCAGAGGGTGGCTTCACCGTAATCTGCCACTTTGCCTGCTACCTGTCCGTGCCAGTCCTTTTCAATAGGCATGAAACCTTTGTTGCCTGCCTGGAAGTGAGCATGGTCGGGGGCGGATGCACCGCATTTGGGACCATTATAGAATATTGTGTAATCCGTCAACGCCTGTGCCAATGCCAGCATATCCTTGAAACGGACGGCTATGCGCTGGTTCACGTGTGCTACTTCCGGTATCGTCAGGTGGCGGGGAAAGATAGGGAACGGATTGACCAGGATATTATAATGTCCTTCGAACGGAATTCCTTTCTGCACCGGCGGTAAATTGGCCGGGCAGAGAAAACATTTGCGTTCCTTGATGGACTGGGCATCTACTTTAGCTCCCGAAGAAACGATACGTGCAGGATTGAACTGTACCTTATACGGAATACCGTTTACATCGAGTTCCTTCACCTGCACACCCGAAAGGGCGGCGTAGTTGTTACGAGCCGTTTCCCAGGAGGCAAGTTGCTCGGTAAGCAGATTGTTTATGGTTTGGTTCATATTGAATGCTGTAACTGGTTACTTATTAGTGTGTTGCATAACACTTGCGTTTCATGTGAGGGACACTTGCGTTACATTTGTAGCACACAAGCATTTCATCTGAGAAACACTTATGTGGTACAAGTGCGGAAAACGCATGGAGTGTTTTATCTTCTCTTATTCTTCGCCACGCGTGCCTGGAGTTCCCAGGTACGGATGCGGTCTTTATACAGATTATGGCCATTCATTTTCACGATATCTAGTGAAGCATCCGAGTTGTCATCCCATCGGCGGCACAAGTAAACTACGTCATACACACGGCCGATCTGGTATTGGCGGGAGAAGTTTAATCCCAGTGCATAGTCTTCACCATAGCTGGTATTCGGAACTTTCACTTCACGCAGCACCGGTGTATAGAAAGCACGAGGAGCCCCCAGACCATTGATGCGGAGTGCATTGTTGCGTCCGTTTTCGGGTGTCCATTCTTTATGGTCGATAATACCCGGAGCAATCATATTCATATTGAAGTCCGTCATCATATAAGTACCTACCACCATGGCGCAATTCTGTTCATAGAAAGCACGAACCATAGTGGTCAGTGTATTTTCATCGCTGTACACGTCGTCACTGTCCAATTGTACAGCGAACTTACCACACTTGGGATGATGCACACCCATGTTCCAGCAACCGCCAATACCCAGGTCATTGCGTTCGGGGATGATATGGATGAGGTGTTCGTCGTTCTTGAATTCGTCAATAGCTTCTGTGGTCCCATCCGTAGAGTGGTTGTCGATGATAATCAGGTTGAACTTAAAGTCGGTCTTCTGCTTCAATACCGAATGAATAGCATCACGGATGGTGCGGATACGGTTGCGTACGGGGATGATAACCGAAGCTTCATATTCGAAGTTGCCTGCTGAAAATTCTATTTGTTTGAATTCTGGTGCCAAATAGCCACCGATTTCTTTCAGATGCTCGGTACAAGCCTGTTCCATTTCAATCTGGCGGTCACGGTTTCTGGGATCCACGTAATCGAATATCTTCTCACCACTCTTGCGGGTATCGTCTTCGATTTCGCTGTATAGATACTCATTGATGTGTACCAGACTTTCGTTCTGGCTTACTTTCAGGCGAAGGTCATAAAGCCCGGCAAATTTATATTCGTCTTCATTCATGCGGGCAGCAGCCTCCTTGAATGCATCTGTACGGAATAACAGCACGGAACCGAAGTCGAAATCATCGCGCAATGAGCCGAATTGATAATCGATCACCGGGGCATTGGTTTGCTTGCCTTCCTTTACCTGGTAGCGGTCAGCATATACCATGCCTGCACCGCTGTCTTCAGCAATGTGTATCATACGCTCCAGGGCGAATAAACCCAGTTCGAGCGTCGTATATTTTGTATAGATCAGCGTATATTCTGCATCGCTATGTCCGGCTATGTCTCTTATGGCCGCACTGGACTGGATGGATTGCATGTGCAGGGTACTACATCCGGGCAGGTTTTCTGTAACGTCCGGTAGGGCGAGCAGATAAATGTTATTCACTAAGCCGGTTTCTTGCAGGCCTTTTACTGTCTTTTCCGCTTGTGCAGCTCCTGAAAAAGGAACGAAGCAATTGATTTTATTCATAATGTCCTATATTGCTTTTAATTATTAATTCTTTAATTCTTAACTCGTAGCAGTCCCACTTCGCCACTGGTGGCAGTGAACAATACCTGTCGTCCGTTCAGCGGCACTACGGTACTGATCAGTGAGTTACCTATCTTATGTTTCCACAAGACTTTACCGGTTTGGGCTTCCAAAGCAAAGATCAGTCCTTCCTTGGTACTGCCGAACATTACGCCTCCTTTTTCCACTTGCATGGAGGGTGCATGTTCGTATCCGAAACCGACGTTGCTTGCCCATAATTCACGGGGTTGATCTCCTTGTGTGGCATAGCAGACAATACTGTCGTTCATGGTCTTGCTGAATACACGCGTTCCATCTTCCGACAGGCCAATCGTTTCACGTACCATAGACTGGAAAGTGCGCCACACTGTTTCTCCGTTTTCTATATTGATAGCCGTCATGGCACGTTGTGGGTCGGTGATAAATACTTTGCCTTCTGCGGCTACCGGCCATACGGCTGCGGGTGAGAAGTGCATGCGCGTTAAACCGCCTGTCCACTTCCATAATTCCTTGCCGTCTGCCTTATTCAATGCATAGAGGGTATTGTCCCAGGCACCGAAGATCACCTTGTCGGCTGTTACCAATGGTTTGGTTTCAATGTATCCTTTCACACCGGTATATGCCCAGAGCACTTTACCTGTAAGGATATCAATAGCACGGAAAGTAGAATTGCTGGCACCGATGTAGGCAATTCCATTTTCAATGGTTACCGCACCCAGTACCGGGGCTTTTGCTTTTACAGTCCACAGCAGTTTTCCGTCTTTACTGTTCAGACCGTAGATGTTACGGTCGGCAGAACCGAATACGACTATACCATCTGCCGCAGCCGGAGTGCCTACAATGCGCTTACCGGACTGGAAATTCCACAGTTTCTTTCCATTCTTCAAGGCATAGCAAGTCAGGTACCCCATATCGTCTCCGACGAACACTTTGTCTTTTTCTATTGCAGGCGAACAATAGATACCTGCACCGGTTTGCACTACCCACTGTTCTTTCACATTCGGGTATTCTGTGTTGACTGAAAAGTCGGGGTATTTCTCTGCTTTTCCATTACGATCATAATAGGGCTGAGTCAGCGAGAAAGCAGCCCATTGCTTTTTCGGTTCGCCGATGCGTTGCGTGTAGACGAGGATCGAATCTTTCGTTATATCATAGATGCCATATCCCGGTTTTCCATCTTTATCACGCAGGTTGCTGCGCATCAAAATACCCGGAATGCCATCATAACGCAAATCCCGGTTACGATGATAGTGCCCGCCGATGAACAAACGAATGTTATAGGGGCGCACTGCATCTGTTACTTCATACCAGTTATCGACATCTCCATCCAGTAACGGATAGTGTGTGACGAGTATAACCGGTTTATCTTTTCCAAACTTATCCATTTCTTCCGTCATCCAACGGATGTCCTGCGGAACGACATGTCCGTAAGCCATACGCATCAACGGTCCGGAGTTGAAACCCAGAAACAGAATGCCTTTATGCTCGAATTCAAAGCGTTCGCCGCCGAAAATCTCACCGAAGGCAGTACAACCGGAGTCGCTCCATTTGGTTTCATGGTTACCGAGGATCACGTAATACTTCGCTTTCAGTAAATCCAATGTCTCTTTGACTTTCAGCATAGTGGTACGGTCGCCCTCTTCGGTGATGTCGCCCGTAACCAAAACAAAGTCGATACTGTCTATCGCATTTATTTGCGCGACGGAACGTAGTAAGTCTTCTGTCGGGTTGGGGTTGTTGGGGCTGAAATGGATGTCCGTTATTTGCGCAAAACGGAATGTGCCATGTTGTGCCTGCACCGCGAACGGTAGCAGGCACCCCAACAGGAACGTTATTAAAAGTCTTCGCTTCATAAATGATGATTGATTTTAGTATATTATTGCTTGAGTGAATCTGTTTTTTCATTGAAGAATGTAAGGATGGCATTCATCAACGCTTCTCTTTCAGAGGCGGTGCGCAATGCTTCGAACGGGAAGCCCAGTATGCAGGTCTTGTAGGCGCCTTTGTAAACTACTCCGGCACTCAGATTGTTTTCCGAATAGCGCATTACGGTGTATGCATCTTTTGTTGCCGGTTCGATGGCATCCGGTGATTCTACCACATAGCTGTCTGCATTCAGTTCATTATGGTATGTATAGTTGCCTGAAAGGGCGGGGAACGGTGAAGCTACACATTTCACCTTACCCTCTGTAGCTGCCTGCCCCACGCGCCATTTATATTTCAGGACTTCTGTTGCAAATTTCTTATCGGATTCCTGAGCCGGGGCAAGGCGATTGTCCCAAAGGTCGGTTCCTACATAAGCACCCGAGACGAAGATGTTTCCGCCTTGTCCGCAATATGCGGTGATAGCTTCCTGCATGGGTTGGCTGAATGTTTTGAACTCTAACGGCTTCACACCGCCACGTCCCATTTTGGTCTGACATTCTTTACCTAATATCAGGTCTACATACTTATAGTCGTTCAGGTTCATTGTTTTATTTTCCACACTTTCATCGCTGCAAGATATGAAAGAATATCCGGCTTTCAAAATGGCGGCTCCATGAATAGCGGGATAATCGAATGTGTTTCCGGCGATTACTTTATCTTCGTAATTGCCATAGCTGTCGCCGAAGCCGGAAGCATCGTCGTCCATCCATGGAATGGAACGGCGGTATTCTTTCATCTTACCAATGTAGCTGATATCTTTCAGATAAGGTACGCCGTGGTCCAGATCATCTAAGAAACCGGCAAGTAAAGTATCTCCGGGAACAGGTGCGACAAAATCTGCCGGAGCACTGATGCGGTCGAAGCCGTTTACTATCAGCACGATATCTGAGTGATTAGCGTTTGTCTGCTTATCACTCATCGCTAATCGCTTATAACTATTAAACGCACGTCCTGCTGAGAGTATTTCGGACGGGAAACTTTCTCCGCCCTTGTTGACGGCAGTTACTTTATAACTGCATACCATGCCGGCAGGGAGGGCGGTGCGATAGGTATTCTTATCTACCAACACGCCATTATCGAAATCGCCATCTCCGATACGGGTATAAACTATATATTTTTCAGCATTTGCCGTTGGCTCCAGTGGGTCGGCTACGGGTTGCCAGGTTAGTTCTATTTCATTCTCGCCTACCATTTTCAATGCCATATTGTCGACAGGCAACGGCTGAACGATATAGTCCATGTGGTATTGCGAGCAAATGAATTGCAGCATACCTTTATAGATTGCACGGCTTACCGTAAAACGGAAGCGTGGATCTAAACCATAACGCATGTCTGCAAAGTTCTGGTGAGAAAGTAATTCCAGCAACATAGTGGGGACACGGGGCACACGTGCTTCGTAGTAGGATTGGTTCCACATACCGCGACGTGTCCAATCCGGTTCGTATAGGCTGCGGATATCCCGTACGATATTTGACTGAATCAGGTCTGTCATGTCGTGTGCCAGATAGCGGGATGCTCCGTTGGCGTATTCTTCATTGTAAACGTTGGTATAGTAGATACCCAGTGTTCCGATGATGGAATCGTTTAGCGTAGTTCCTGCATCTGAATGGAAGGCGAAAGCCATATCTACCGGGATATTCAGTCCTTGTTCTGTCGGGTTAACCGTAGAACCACCGGCAAGGTAATTCACCCAGATACCACGACATTTGTAATCATCCGTATAGTCATTCTTACCTTGGCTGTCGGAATAAACACTGTCCGGAATACCTGCCCATTGAAGCCAGTAGCGTGCTGCCTCGCAGAAACGGGGATAACCGCTTATCTCATATGGGTAATCTATCTTCGGCATTTCTTTATGCACTATGGCAGCATTGCCATCCGAACTTTTAATATTCTCTGTGGCACCTGCATCAGAGATACGGCGGGCCATATTTCCCATACCACCTCCGATTTTTACGGCATCAGCGGTAACGATACGTCCGGCTTTCTCAGAACGATTGCTTAAAACAACTTTGCCGGCATTGCTTTTTCCGGCATCAAAACCAAATGTACCTAGATAAATCCAAGTGCCGCCACCCATCTGTTGGTTCACTTTGAATTGGGAGACTCCTCCTTTGTGATAAACGGTGTAAAGGGCATCATCCGTACTGTTTGGCAATGATTTATAGGATACATAAACGGCGTACTGTCCGGTTGACGGGAGTTCAGGAATCCATTCGGCAGTACTTTCTTTTTCCTTCTTACCTTTCACCGTCTCGACAGTGCGGAAAGTTCCTTCACGGAATGGGTTCTCAAAATTGATATATTGATCGCGCAGATGGGCGAAACCTTCACCGGTACCTTGCATCCAGTTCTTATCGCCTATCTTTTCTGTATAAACGGAGCGCGAGTGAAGGCAACCGTCATTGTCTACGACAACTTCTGCTATTTGGCTATCCCGTTCACGGGGCATCAGCACATTAGCTCCTGCATTCTCCAACATGGGAACCAGGAAAGGCAGTACATAACTTTGCGTATATAAATCCTCCACCGTTTGGAAGATGCGGGCGCGTTGCCATTCCCAGCGTGTCAGTTTGGGCTCATAATAGAAGCCATGACTCTGCCACAAAGCAATGTGACGGTTCTTTAGTCCATTTGTAGGGGTATAGGGGGTAGAAAGGGCCGTTACTAAAGGTTTTGTCCCGGCAGGATTGAATGTTTTGGCTTTTTTGTCCTTTTTGCTGCGTAGTGCTTGGGGGATTAATTCTTCAATGCTACGCTTATTCGTGCGGATTTGCAGGTTGTATTTTGAAAACTCTGCCGGAAGCAGTGCCTGCACACCTTGATAAATCTCTGTCACATTATCTTCCCGGAAAGGAATATATGCACAGTTCATGTTAGCGAATAATTGCAACGTGTTTTCTTCAATGGCGACAGAGTCAATTCGGATGCGCCCTACGGAAACCTCTTTCCGTGCGGTTGCGTCCAGAAACTTACCGATTTCCTGGCGGACATCCGTCGGAAGCTCTTGCGCGCCTCCCGTTTGGGGGATCAGGGAGGCGGTGAGCAAAGTGAACAAAAAATGAAGTCTTACATTCATGGATGATGTATTAAGTTAATTATTAGTTCTTATCTTTTCTGATCAACAGGCAGAGTCCGATAAACGTGAACAGAGCGTTGAATATCAGCAGTTCGTAGCTGAACTGATACCCATTGAACCAGGCTTCCGAATTCTTTTGCAGGATGAAGCAAAGGATAGGGGAGAGGATGGCTACCAATGGGATATATTTGTCGCGAACCTGTTGTTTCATGAATATACCGAATGCGAATAATCCGAGAATGGGGCCATATGTGTAACTTGCCAGTATATATACGGCATCGATTACACTTGTGTTATTCAATAGGTTGAATACGAATATCGTGATACCCATAATTACAGCCATACCGATATGTACCCGCTTGCGTATCTTTACGATTTCTTCTTCCGTCCTGCCTTTTGTCCCGAGGATATCCACTGTAAAGGAAGTTGTTAAAGCTGTCAGTGCTGAGCCGGCAGCGGAATAAGCCGAAGAAATAAGTCCAATGATAAACAAGATACCTACAATTGCAGGAAAGTAGTTACCGGTGGCTATCAATGGGAAGAGTTCATCGCTCTTTTCTACCTGAATGCCTTGGTTACCAGCGAAGATGTAAAGCAATACTCCCAACATCAGGAACAACAAAATAACGAAGAACTGTGATATAACACTCGTAATCATATTTTTCTGTGAATCTTTGAAGTTCTTGCAGCTGAGGTTACGTTGCATCATGTCCTGATCCAGCCCTGTCATGGCAATCATAGTGAATGCCCCGGCAAAGAATTGTTTGAAGAAATATTGTTTACTGTTTACATCGTCAAAGAAGAAAATGCGTGACATGTCACTATCGGCTATTGTACTGATCATGCTGCTAAGCGACAGATTGAGATCGGAAGCAATATAACTGATACAGAGAACTACGGATACCACCAGGCAGAATGTTTTGAGTGAATCTGTCCAGATCAGAGATTTTACTCCACCCCGGAACGTATAGAGCCATACTAATGCTACGGTAATGGCCACATTCAAAATAAATGGTAATCCAAACGGTTCGAATACCAGCAGTTGAAGTGTCAGACATACGAGGAACAAACGTACCGCGGCTCCCAGCATCTTAGAGATGAAGAAGAACCATGCGCCTGTCCGATAGGAAGACATACCAAAACGATTTTCCAGATATTCATAGATGGATACCAGGTTCATCCGGTAGAACAGTGGCGTCAATACGAATGCTATGATGAACTGTCCCGCAACAAATCCCAATACCATTTGCAGGTAACCGAAACTACTGGCAGCCACCATACCCGGTACTGATACATACGTCACTCCGGAGATGCTGGACCCAATCATGGCAAATGCCACAACATACCAGGCCGATTTACGGTTACCGACGAAGAAACCTTCATTGTCGGCTTTTCTGCCGGCTATATAAGATATAGTGAACAAGATCACGAAATAAGCGGCAATAGTAATGATGACAGATATCGGGCTCATAGGGTTGATTTATGATTTATAATAGTACATGAACTTATTCTTCGTAAAGCAGATATGGTTTACGTTGCACCTTGAATTTCTCAACGTCGTCTTTCCACATAGCTTTAATTTCATCGGCACTTTTTCCTTCTTTTATCATTTTCCGTACATAATCCCTTCCTACCAGCAATTCAAAGAATGGACGGAAGAAATGATCATCCAGATTCAGATTACGATATGCATCGATGACATAAGATAAATCTACACCTCGTTTCCAGATTTCTTCATCACTCATATTGCTTAGGTCTACTCCATGGCACAGTTTATTCAGCTGCGGCGGATTCTTTGCTCCGGGAATACTTCTTGGGGTGAAACTGTAGCTATATCCGGTCATATTGGGATGTCCATAAACCTGAAATGGGAGTGAAGTTCCTCTACCCAAGCTGACGGGAGTTGCCTCAAAAAAGCATGTAGCCGGATATAGATATATCGACTTCATGTTCGGTAAGTTAGGAGATGGGGGAATTGGTAGCTGATATTTAGTCTGATGTGTATAATTCTTACATTTGATCACTGCCAGATCACATTTGCGCGAACCAGGCAACCAACCTTCTCCATTAATCATTAATGCAAGTTCCCCTAATGTCATTCCGTGTACAATAGGAATCGGCAACCATCCCACACCTGATTTATATTTCATATCCAGAATCGGTCCATCTACATAATGCCCATTCGGATTAGGACGGTCTAATAACAAAACTTTCTTGTTATATTCCGCACAGACATCCATTAGCCGGCACATCGTTATGTAATAGGTGTAAAAACGTAATCCTACGTCCTGTATATCTACTATCAGAATATCAAATTTTTGCATTGAAGCCTTACTTGGCTTTTTGTCCTTCCCTTCATAAAGAGAAAGAATTGGCACCCCTGTTTTAGAGTCTACTGAGCTGGATACGTGCTCGCCTGCATCTGCATTTCCACGGAAACCATGTTCGGGCGAGAAGATGGCAACTACATTGAATTTGTTTTCTAAAAGAACATCCAATAGATGTTTATCCCCTATCATTCCTGTATGATTAGTGAAAATGGCAATCCGTTTATCCTTTAGGATGGGAAAATACTCGGAAGTTTGTTCGTCACCCAAAATAATCCGGTCTGTTTGTGCCTGACACCAGAAGGTACTACACAATAAAAAGATCAGTAGCAGAAGTTTCTTCATAATAGTATTATTGTTAAGGGAGATATTCGTAGCAACAAAGATAGATTTTATTTTAATATCAAAAACACTTATTTTATTATTTTTAGCATTATAATTAATAATTTGCAAATAATCAGATATTCACCTTATTTATATAGAAGATATATTATCTTTGCTGTGAACCAAAAAAAATCATCATCATGAAATTTACTTATTTATGTGCAGCATTTGCGTGCATTTTCAGTTTGGCTGTTCAGCCGTTATCAGCCGGTAAAAAAAAGAAAGTTCAAAACCAGGAACAAAAGGTTGCTTTGGGAGTCTGGGACGATGTGGATAAAGGTGCCACGGTGGAGTCTCTGATTCTCTGGATGAAGCCTTTCGATGAGGCCGGTATCAAGAATTATTATATGTGTGGCTCACCGGAAGAAGTGGCGCGTTATATTGAGGCTGCCAAGTCCTATCAGGGTGCAAAAGTGCATGCGTGGATGTTCACTGTGAATGCTCCCGGGGATTCTGCGGCGTTGGTGCATCCCGAATGGTTTGATGTGAACCGGATAGGTTATAACAGTCATGAATATGACCCTTATGTAAAGCATTATAAATGGCTGAGTCCTTCTGTGCCTGAGGCCCGACAGTATATGAAAGATAAAGCGGCTTCTTATGCAGCTTTGGAAGGACTGACTTCTGTACATCTGGATTTTATTCGCTATAATGATGCGGTACTGGGGCGACGCCTGCAACAGCATAAATTTAAGATTCAGCAAGATACCTATCGTGCTGAATATGATTTTGGCTATCATCCGGTGGCAATAGAAAAATTTAAGAAACTGTTCGGTTACTCCCCGTTAGATTTGCAGGCTCCGTGGATGAGTCCGGAATGGTTGCAGTTCCGTTTGAATGAGGTCACTTCTTTAGTGAATGAGATTGTAGAAGCGACTCATTCTGAAGGCAAACTGGTTTCAGCGGCTGTTTTCCCTTATCCTACCCGTGCCCGCATGACAGTTTATCAGGATTGGCCTACCTGGAAAATAGATATTGTATGCCCGATGAATTATCAGTCGTTTTATTCGGAAAGCCTTGAATGGATACCGTTTAGTATAGAAAACGGTTTGCGCGAAACTTTCCATAAGAATAAGTATGTATCCGGTTTATTTGTTCCCGATATTACGGCTGAAGAGCTATATACAGCTGCAAAACTATCTATCGAAGCAGGAGCGGACGGCGTGAATTTCTTTAATGCACGTTCTTTGCTGAAGGATGGAAAGTTGCAAGTGGTCAGCAGGATTAATCAGGAATATAACTTGTAATTACCATTGGAACTGATTTATCACTAAACAATTTTATAGTACGGGGTCCTGTAGTAAGGCGTTCAAAGAATATAGTTTACTGTCTACCAGGACCCTGAATTTTGCCGATACATGTCATAAACCTTTCTACCCATGAACTGATATCCCATTCCCTCGTATTTCGTACCGGAGAATACTGACTGGATATAGCCATTTCGCTCTACCAGTATTGTATGGTAAATCTTCTGCTCCGGATTCTTTCGGGAATAAAACTGAATCCGACGGTTGTCTGCCGTGAAATAAATAATACTATCATTTTCGGTTTTATTCCATGACAGACGTTTCATTTTCTTTTTCAGATATCGTTGCATTAAATAGGTTCTGTGCCAGGTCCCTCCTGTCTTTGAGACAAATGGCTTTCCATCCAGCAGAGCATTAGCATCATCATAACAAGCTACAAATAAGCGATTGTCGGAAGAAGCTTCCAACCATTTTTGTAATTTATCTCCGTAACGTTCATTATCCCAGTTGTAATTGCTGTCAATGAAAGAGATTCTTTTCACATAATCCGGAATTTCAGAAACTGCATCCATAAAACCGAAAATGAAGTTGCCTCCTCCACTGTGGCTGTTCAGTTCGATATGTGGATTATACTTGGAAAAAAAGAGAAAGAATATACTCTACTGTTTCTTTAATCTTTTGATCCCGTGTAGGTTCAGCTTTTCTCCAACTTCCCCAGCTTTTGGTGTCTGCTTCCAGGTAAACCGTAATAAAGTTACATTCCGGATCAGTAGCTCTGATATACCGTGTTTGAGCTCCTATGTGTTGTATATGATAATGCCAGTCATCACCTTCTGCCGGCATTTTCCCGATGGTCCAGTCTGTACTGTTGCCATTCGGTAGTGCATATAGTACAAGTTTTGTGGGTTTATCCTTTCCGAATTTAGTTTCTGCGGGAGCATTTATATGAACTTTGATTCCTGGAGTATGGATAAAGCTGATAACTTGTTCCTCAAAATAAGGACTGGTTACAAATCCGGGTAATTTGATTGCTTTACCGGATATTCTCGATGAAGGATTCATCTGTTCTTGTGCCCGATTGGACAGAGAAAGACAACATATAAGAATTAAGAGAAGAATATTTTTCATATTGTTTCAGATAAGAGGTTATATGTATAACAAAATGCGTAGCTGAATTACTCAACTACGCATTTCATAAGAATCAATTTTTAGTTAACATCCCACCATAGGTTATTTTGTATGCTGTTGCTTCCACCCATGCGCTTTTCGGCTTCTTTCACGTTAGCTTCGTTAACGGTATATTCCGAAGAAGGATAATAGATACGCTTGATATAAGCGTTTGGAGTATTATTAGCCTGATCAGAAGGATTCATGTTGAAGACACTTGAACTTACGTTTGCGAATGGCATAAGCGTAGGTTTGTGGAACTGGCGATGATCAGCCCAAGTTTCAAAAGAACACTCCTGGAACTGAGCAATGTATTTCTGGGTAAGAATCTTATCCATAGGTGTATTGTTAGTTCCTGTAACATCGTCATACTTGGCTGTGGTTCCATAATAGTTTGGAGAAGTTGAAGCCAGATAATTTGCGATTTTGCTTTCCGGAACTCCCAGTTCTGTCATACTTGAGCGTACGCCGGCTTCGTATTCTGTTTTGGCATCTCCACTTGTAAGACCAAGTTGGATGGCAATAGCTTTCAGGAAGCACAGTTCGCTGTACTTGAACAAAGGATACTTTCTGTCAATGGTTTCATAATACCAGGGACCGATTTTTGAGAAGTCGCTAACAAACTGTCCATTGTCCATTGCAGCACCTACACCCGAAGCTACATGGCCCGGATCTGTGCCGTCCCAATTGCCGTTCATGCTTGGAGTTGCAGGGCTTTCGATGATACCTGCGGGTTCAAAGTGGATCGGAGCGCGAGGATCGACAACTGCAGGAGCATTCTTGGCAGTAAGAATAACTTCGGTGATATTCTTATTGGCTTCGCGGTCGGCTGCGGTAGGCCATGCTTGTCCACCGATACCTTCTACAAGACGTTTGTAAGCCGTTGACATATGCAACACCGAAGAACCTTTATGATAATAAATCGGGTTCTGGGCAAATTTATCTTCTCCTTGCGTCAGGAAGGCGGCATCAGCGTCACTGCTGAATACACCTGCTGAAATGGCAGCTGCGGCTTCTGTTTTAGCCTTGGCGGCATCTACGTCGGAGATACGGACAGCCATGCGCAGGCGGATAGAGTTGGCGAATTTCTTCCATTTGGTGGCATCACCCCCATAAATAAGGTCATAAGAACCGACATTATTGGCTGCCGACTCATCCAGTTTACTTACGGCATCTTTCAATTCTTCGAATATGGTATAATATATGTCCTTCTGAGTGTCATACTTAGGCTGATCAATGTCGTTGGCAGCTTCAGAGTAAGGTACATCTCCCATACAATTCGTTAAACGCAACATAGCATACGCTTTCCAGATACGTGCCATCTGAACGACGTTATTGTGAACAGGGTTGTTCTCATTGGCACGGATTAATGAATTGGCATTGGTAAGCACGGTGTAAGTCAACTCCCAAATGTTGTCCACATAGCGTGCGTCTATGTTATAGTCGGAAGCCGAGAGTTGGTCGTTAGCCGAATATTCACAGAAAGTACTGATCATCAGCTGGTCTATCTGTTGCCACTGATTGGCATACGGAATACCACGTCCCTGTATGAATATCAGCTGGAACTTAGGATCTACTGAACCCGGTGTCGGGTTGTTGGGATCGGTATTCATATCGTCAAAATCGCCTACACAGCCCGCGAAGGCCATTGAAAGACCAATAATGCTTATAATGGATTTAAATAACTTATTCATTTTATCTTCATTTTTAGAATGTAACATTAAGATTGAAACCAAATGAACGGGTAGACGGTAGAGCAGCGGTTTCTACACCCTGTCCGTTGCCAGTAGAGTATGTACATTCAGGGTCGAATCCCGGAAGGTTATTGTACAGGAAGCATACGTTGTTGGCTACAGCACTGACTTTAATACCACTGATGATTGTCTTGTTGAACCATTTGTCCGGCAATATCCAAGAGAAATTAAGTTCGCGAAGGCGTACGTTGGTAGCATCATAAACGTAGTTTCCGATGTTGCCATAGAACTGTCCCCAATAAGCGGTAGGATTCAGTTCAACGGTGTTGGGAGCTCCTGTGTTTACATTAACACCCTGAGAAATCAAGCCCTTACCGGTTGAATAGAATTCTTCACGTCCGGCAACTGTTTCTTTGGTCTGACCATTAGATTGCAGACGCATCATAGATTGCAGATATACATCGCCACCATAGCGGACATCAATCAGGAATCCGAAAGAGAAGTTTTTCCATCTTAATGAAGAACCGATACCTGCTGTCCAATCCGGGTTCATATTACCGGAAACGCGGAGGGTAGGATCTACTATGTATTTGCCGTCATCACCCACAAGGCGGTTTCCTTTTTCATCATATTTGAAACCATTCGTGTAAATCTGTCCGTAAGGTTCGCCTGTTTTAGCCATGACATAACAGTTTTGTCCCATCGGGCGAGCTAATGTAATGGATTCCACTCCTTCGTAAAGTTCTACGACTTCAGAAGAGTTTTTGGCGAAGTTCACCCAAAGATTCCAGTTCCAGTCGCGTGTGCGAACCGGCGTGGCATTCATCTGAAGTTCCCATCCCCAGTTGTCTACACGTCCTGCATTGATATATTTGGCGCTATATCCCGAAGTGATGGATGAAGGCATGGATATGATCTGGTTGTATGCACGCTTGTTGTAGTATGTAACGTCGAATCCTAAACGGTTATCAAAGAAGCGGATATCAGCACCGAACTCGGTAGATTTGATAATCTCCGGTTTAAGGTTAGAGTTTGCTTTCGTAGAAGGTTCTGCTACGCCCATCTGACCACCTGCCATGTTAGAAACTGTAGATAATACAGACAACAGCTGATATGGATCGGTGTCATTTCCTGCTTCTGCATAAGATGCGCGTACTTTAGCGAAAGAAAGCCAGCTGGGAACATCTACTTTGAACTTGGTCAACATATCCGTCACTACCCAACCCAGAGAGAATGAGGGATAGAAGAATGAACGGTTATCCTTCGGTAATGTGGAAGACCAGTCATTACGTACAGTTATATCGAGGAACAGGTAGTTATCCCATGACAATTGTCCCAGTGCATAGAGGGATTGAACTTCTTTTTCTGATTTGGAAGTCGAAGTAGTCTTGGATTGACCATTCTGAATGGTATACAGTTCAGGAATGTTCAAACCTTCGGCTGTGGCATAGAAACTATTGTACTGGCGGTTCATCAGGTTACCACCAACAGAAAGCATTCCGGAGATTTTGGAGTCTGCAATCTTATCCTTTTGTGCTGTAATCAGGAAATCTGCATTGTATTCAGCCATATTGTATTGACCGGTTGAGAAACGACCATCCTTATAACCTGCACTTGAAATCAAGTCATGGCGTATCCACTTTTCGGTCTTCTTGCCATAAGTGTCACCGCCGAAGCGAACCATAGCTTTCAGCCAGCTGCTAACCTCGTATGTCAATGAAGCGAAACCATTGATACGATTGGTTACGTCCTTGTTACCGCTGAGAGAAGTCAGTGCATACGGGTTATTTACCACCGTAAGCATACTGGGATACCAGTCGATAATCTTTCCGTCTTTATCAAAAACATCTTTCATTTCGTGCAGGTTGATGCTGCGCGGAGTATAAATAAGAGCGAATATCGGGTTGAAACCTGAAGCAGAGAATTCAGGACGTCCCTGACCTTTCTGATAAGTATAGTTCAATTTGGCATCGAGAGTCAGGTTCTTGATGATTTCGCCGCCTGCGCGAATAGAGAAGTTTGTCTTGTTCAACTCATTCTTCGGGATAACACCCTTACGCATTGTGTTTGACATACCTACACGGTAGTTCATCTTACCGGCGGAACTTGTGATATCAAGAGAATTGGTCCATGATGTACCGGTGTCCATGAAATCGGAAAAATCATTATTTTTTGCTTCCAAAGGACGGGTCTGTCCTGTCCAGTCTGTAACAACCGTACCCATTTTAGGACCCCAGGAGTTACGCGAGGTAGCCACAAATGCTCCGTCTGTACCCTGACCGTATTCATTCTGGAATTCCGGTTGAATCATTACATTTTCAAAAGTAAAGTTGCTATTGTATGACACTTTGGTTCTGCCACCCTGTCCTTGTTTGGTTGTAACCAGAATCACACCGTTACCACCGCGTGAACCGTAAAGAGCTGTAGCCGAAGGACCCTTCAGTACAGAAATTGATTCAACATCATCAGGATTCAGCATGGATAGTCCGTCACCGGTATCCGAATAACCTGCACCCCAAGAGTTTGTATTTACGTCGTCAACGCCTTGAGAGTTATCGAACGGAACCCCGTCCACTACCACCAACGGCATATTATTACCGGATATAGAGTTGTTACCGCGGATGACGATACGGTTTGAACCACCGGGAATAGAAGTTGAAGAAATATTCATACCGGCAATCTTACCATTCAGTGATGTGGCAATGTTTGCAGTCCGGTTTTCAATAAGAGCGTCCCCTTTTACGTCTTGCACTGAATAGCCGAGCGCCTTCTTTTCACGCTTCATACCTAAAGCCGTCACCACTACCTCATCCAGAGCATAGTCTGTTCCGCTTAACTGTATTTTGTACGTAGCATTATTTGTAACAGGAATTTCCTGTGCGTCGAATCCAATGAAAGATACTACCAAGGTTTTTCCATTGGATGGAATATCCAGAGAGAATTTGCCGTCGATATCTGTTGCTGTACCGATGCCTGTTCCTTTTACAAGTACAGTTGCTCCGATAATCGGTTCGCCCTGAGTGTCTGTCACTACTCCGGAAATCCTTCTTGAGTTCTGTGTACTAGACGAAGTGGTATTTTGTGCACTTACACTCATTCCAGGGATGTAACCGCCACATATAAGCATTAGGCCGGTTACTGATAGAATTAAAAGTTTTTGCATTAACATAGATTTAATAAACAATAATGGTTAATAGTCCAGAATTATATCATCATATATGATTGGCTTGCTTTGAATATTTGTAACTTAACTTGAAAATAATGTTGTTATTTTCTCATACTCAAAGAATTACCAGAGGCTGTTGGGCAGCTGTCACATTACCAATGTCTATGAACAGTACACTTATAGTTACTGCTGAGAGGAGTTTGCTGTTTGCGAATCCTTTTCTTTTGCGATCTTCATTCATAAAAAGTTGATGATTTTGTTGTTAACTAAAATAGTCTTCTCTGAAAGAGTAAGAATGGGCAATTGAGAATAGCTTTGAGGCTATTTCTGCTGTCAGGTGGGGTCTTGTTCCATAGGCTCTTTTTTATTTTTAGGTTTAACTTATATTTTATCTCTCTTATTTTAATTATACATTA
>NZ_EQ973490.1:216799-226928 GCF_000158035.1 Bacteroides cellulosilyticus DSM 14838 | reverse complement strand
TTGGTAAATACATTGTCGGTTAAAAATTAAAATACACTAAATACTGTTACTATTTAGTTGGTTGTTTTAAGAGATAAACTCGTTATTAACAAAGGTGATGAAACGCCATTTCTTCGTTTCTTCTTAGCAAAGATATATTATAATTTAATATCAAGAACATTCCTTTGCATTTATTTAACTTTATATTTATATATTTGCTCTTCGAGAAGGTTTGTACCTTCTGCGATATGCTTTATATACAAATATTAAGGTTCTTCAATATTTAATGAATGGAAGTCAATCAGTCCATTCATGGGAGTTTCTTCAATCACGTCCAACTCAATACCAAAGTCACCGGCGACTTCTCTTAGAATCGGGGCATAGCTATAGGCTAACGAACCTACAAAGCGGATTGGATAGTTCTTATAATCATATTGGCATACATTCCTTGTGAAGAAGTTGCGCAAATTGGTGATTATTAGTTCGTAAACATAATCATCACTCGTATAATCCGCCAGGAAATAAGAAATAGTGGATAGAAAACGATTAGGAAACGGGCGATTATAAACAGACTCCATTACTTCATTGGGGCTAATACGGAATTTCTCAAAGAAATCAGCCATTACCTCTTTGGGAGCCAAGCCCTTTAGTACATCCGAAAGAAAATGCTTGCCTAATACAGCACCACTACCTTCATCTCCCAATATATATCCGCCTGCTCTGACATTTTTTACAATAATCTTTCCGTTGTAAAAGCAAGAATTAGATCCGGTGCCTAAAATGCAGGCAATTCCTGCTTCACATTTAAACAGACCACGGGCGGCGGCAAGTAAGTCACTCTCTACTTGGATCGGAGTTTTGAACTGTGCTACTAATGAGGCACCCAATACATTCTTTTTCTCATAAGAAGTACAACCGGCTCCATAATAATATACTTGCTCCAGTTTTCTTTTGAAAAAAGTTTCGGGTAAACCTAAACGCACACTCCGGCTGATCTCTCTTCGGGTTTGGAAGAAAGGATTAAGTCCCTCTGTAAAAACACGTTGTATCAGGTGATTGTCTTCAACCAAAGCCCATTCAGTTCTTGTCGAACCACTCTCTGCAATCAGTTTCATACGCAGTTAGATTTAGAATTGGATACAAATATATAGTTTTTTTTAATATACCAAGACAAAAACTTCCAAAACTTCACTTAATCGTTTGGTTTTCGTGCTTTGCATTACTTACTGAAAAGAATATCTGAGGAATACATGGTTAAAGTGTAAAAAAGAGGTGAACTACTGCATATCTCCTTAAATTTATATGGAAGAATTGTAACCCGTTTTCTTGTGGGTTAAGTACCCCTTTTGCAGGGCTACACCTTTTGCTATAAAGGGTGTAGCTATCACGTCAAAAGGGTGTAGCCATCCGAAGTAAAGGGTGTAGCCATCTGAAATTGCCCTCACAGCTACTTCCTGAAGGGAGGAAAGACTCTATTCCTGAAAGTTCATTCCTATAAGGACTCAACTTTTATGAATCGGAATAGACCATCCCTTTATCATTCTGGCTATACCCGAGACGTACCTGAGTCGTGGTTGCTCCATACTTTCTCCACTCAGAGGTACTTCTGACCGAAGAAAGTATGACTTTGGTACGGAGCAACTACGTCCCGGGTACGCTCCTGGTAGGCATCGAAAAATAAATTTAGAGCAAAGCTATCCTTCTAATACATATTTACCAAGTTCTCTTGGAACCGTTGGACTGTAATATAAATAAGGAGAGATAATATATAAGTTAAACCTATAAAATAGAAGAACGCCTATGGAGAAGAAATCTATCTGACAGGAGAAATAGTCAAAGCTATTTCTATACAGACTATCCTTACCCTAATTATTTTAGAGAAAACTATTTTAATTAACAACAAAATCATCAATCATTTATGAATGAAGAACGCAAAAAACGAGGATTGGCATATAGCAAATTCCTCACGGCAGTAGCAATCAGTGCACTGCTATTAGGCAGCGATAATGTGATGGCTACCCAAACAGTTTCAGGCAATGTTCCGGATATAAAAGAGCAGCTACAAACTATCGCTGTTACAGGTGTAGTCTTGGATGCTTCTGATGAACCGATTATTGGCGCCAGCGTGGTCGAAAAAGGCACTACCAACGGTGGTATTACAGATATTAATGGAAGGTTTACATTGAATGTAAGGGCAGGGGCTATATTGAAAATCTCTTATGTCGGTTACCAACCTCAAGAAGTAAAAGCTACCCGAACTATGAAAATAGTTTTGGCGGAAGATAGTGAAATTCTATCAGAGGTGGTAGTAGTAGGTTATGGCTCTCAAAAGAGAGAGAACCTGACAGGAGCAATTGCGACGGTAGATGTAAGCAAGACTTTAGAGGGACGCCAGATTCCTGATATCGGCCGGGGGTTACAAGGCACTACGCCGGGGTTGTCTGTCGTTATTCCAAGTGGCGAAATAGGTTCGGATCCGACTATAAAAGTACGTGGACAAATCGGCTCCATCGATGGTAGCTCTACACCGCTGATTTTGTTAGACAACGTGGAGATTCCTTCTATTCAGATGGTGAACCCTGATGATGTTGAATCTATCACCGTATTGAAAGACGCAGCTTCTGCTTCTATTTATGGTGCAAAGGCGGCTTTTGGTGTAGTATTGATCACTTCAAAAAAGGGTGCTAAAAGTGAGAAAGTAGAAGTAAGCTATTCCGGTAATTTCTCTTGGCAAAATATTTCCAAAAAGATGGAAATGGCAAGAGTTGATGGTATTCAGTATCGCATTGATGCGCTGAAACGTGCCAAAGGCACTCTATATGGAGCATTCTGGTATGTAGATGAAACCAGTCTTGAAAGAGCTAAGGAATGGGACAAAACCTGGGGTGGTAAGTTAGGAGTCAATGATCCGTTCGTATACGGCCGCGACTGGTACGTAGATGCTTCCAATCGTAAGTTCTCTATACGTACTTTCGATCCTTATGATTACATGATTCGTGAATGGGCTCCTTCGCAAACACATAATATCTCGTTGAGCGGCAGGAGTGGTAAGACTGTGTTCAATGTCGGTTTAGGCTATTTGGATCAAAATGGTTTGATGAAATTGGCTAAACATGATGATTTCCGCAGATGGAACGGTTCTATACGTTTAAGTACCGAAATCAACAAGTATATTACAGCCCGTGCCGGAGCTAATTATTCGAAACGTAACAAACGCTATGCTTACGCGACAAACTCTACAACGGCTGACCCATGGCTCTATCTCTATCGTTGGGATAGTACTTATCCGATAGGATATGATGAGAACGGAAATGAAATGCGCAGTCCGGCTTCTGAAATTCATCAGGCGAACACTGCAAACAAAGAGAATAATTACTTGAGTTTCAATGTAGGCGCAACTCTGCAAATAACGAAGGACTGGAAGTTTGACATCGATTATACTTATGCAGGCGAAGACCAGATATGGAAAAAAAACGGTACTAAATTTACAGCCGCTGATACATGGACGTCTCCCGTCAAGAGATTGGATGGTAACGGTAACCAAATATACGTTAACAATATGGGAGAAGTGGTATCAGCAGGTACTGAAGGTGCTATGCCTGCATACGGCTTGAGCTATCGGCAGTATACTGCAGACGGTGCTAATCCTGACCATATTCGTCGTGAAGTGACTAACGCTAAAAGACATACGCTCAATATTACAACTGATTATAATTGGCAGATCAACGAAAAAAACAATTTGAAGGTATTGGTTGGAATGAACCGGACTGACTGGGAATCTGAAGATAACTGGTCGCAGATCACTAACCTTACAGATATTAATAACCTCAGTTGGGATAAAACCATCGGCACACAGACTTCCAGCGGTAACCTCTACTGGGATGGTCAGCTCGGTTTCTTCGGACGTGTCAATTACAATCTGATGGACAAATATTTGCTGGAAGCGAACATCCGCTATGATGGTTCTTCTAAATTTCCCAGCAATCTACAATGGCGCGCATTCCCTTCTTTCTCTTTAGGCTGGCGCCTCAGTGAAGAGAAATTCATGGACTGGTCCAAAACGTTCCTCTCTTCTTTGAAACTCCGAGGTTCTTGGGGTATGATTGGTGATCAGACTGTATCCAGTTCATTGTATGTGCCCACTATCAGCCAGGGACAGGCAAGTTGGCTTGATCCGAGTGGTAATAAGATTATTTATGCCGGAACTCCAGCGGCAGTAGATCCTAGAATCACTTGGCAAGATATAGCCACATTGGATTTTGGTTTCGATGCGCGATTCTTTAACGGTGAATTAGGGGTAACATTCGACTGGTATCAACGCGACACCAAGAATATGATTGTTCCGAGTGAAGGTGTTACATGGACTTTTGGTGCCGGTTCTCCGAAAGGGAATTTCGGCTCTTTAAGAACACGAGGCTGGGAACTTTCTATCGACTATAATCATCGATTTGAAAACGGATTAGGGATCAACGCTATGGTTTCTTTGTCGGATGCCCAGACTGAAATCACTGCTTATGGTGATACAAAGAGCATTGACAGTTGGTATATAGGGAAAAAATATGGTGAAATATGGGGCTATCGCACAGATCGCCTTTATCAAAAAGACGATTTCGTATATGCCGATGGTAAATTAGTTACCGTTTGGGCCTTGAATGGTAAAGAAGTGCCCGCTAACACTCCCGGCGCTAAAGAAATGAACAAACTGAAAGATCCGAATGGGGTATATCAAGATTATTTCCAAACGGGAACAATAAAGTTTGGCCCCGGCGATGTGAAATATAAAGATGTGAATGGTGATGGGAAAATTGATGGCGGTTCCCGATCAGTAGGTACGGTAACCGATGAAAATGATCCGAATTACGGTAAACGTGATACGGGGGACTTGGAAGTTATTGGTAACTCTACACCGCGTTACGAATATGGTATCCGTTTGGGTGCCGACTATAAAGGCTTTGATTTCTCTATCTTTATGCAGGGTGTAGGTAAACGCGATATTTGGGGTGCCGGTTTTCTTGCTATCCCTGGCTTTAATACAGGTGACGGTGCTATGCCGCAGGCTATTGCAGGTAATTATTGGAGAGAAGATCGTACAGATGCTTTTTATCCGGCCGCTTATAATCTGGCAGGTTCCAATACTGGTTTCAACATGCAAACACAGGATCGATACTTGCTCAATATGTCTTATTTCCGTATCAAAAACATCACGCTAGGTTATACACTGCCTGCCGTATGGACTAAGAAAGTACTGATTAACAAGGCTCGTATTTATGTGGCCTGCGAAAATTTCTTTACGTTTGACAAACTGGGAGGTTTGCCGATTGATGCGGAAGAAATCTCAGGTTTCTCTATGTTCAACTCTACAAACTATAACTCCGGCCGTACAGGTGTTGGTACGCCAACCATGAAGAATATGTCTGTAGGTATTCAGTTAAACTTCTAAAAATATATCAATATGAAAAAATATATATTAATCACACTCTCTGCGGTAGTTCTAGCTACTACATCTTGTGATGACATTTTGGACCGCCCGCAACTAAACACTCCGACTGATGGCACCTTTTGGAAAACCGAGATGGATGCCCGTCTGTATGCCAACGGGTTTTATAGGAACTATTTTGTAGGCTATGCTGATGGATGGACAACTAATTATGCTCCTTTGCGTGGTTACTCCTTTTCGGATGATTTAGCTTCTACAGGTCAGCAGTCATCGTTTAGCAATTCGATTCCCAGTACCCTTGGCAGTTCAAATACAGGTGATTTGGCTACCTATCAGACCCAGTACGTTGGTCCGACTTGGAATTTTACTTGGATTCGTAAAGCGAACGTTTTTATGGAACGTCTGGAAGCTAATATGAAAGGGAATGTAACGGAAGAAGCGTATAATCACTGGCATGCTGTAGCAGCTTTCTTTAAATGCTTCTCTTACTCCCGGTTGGTAGCTGTATTTGGTGACGTACCCTACTATGAAACCTCATTTGCCAATAGCGACCTGGAAGCCATGTATAAAGACCGCGACAGCCGTGTATTTGTAATGGATAAAGTTCATGATATGTTAAAGAATGAAGTGTTGGTCAATATACGCACTAATGATGGCGATAACACTTTGAACCGGTATGTTGCAGCAGCGTTTGCCTCTCGCTGGATGCTTTTTGAGGGGACATGGCAGAAGTATCATGGCGGAGACCAGACTGTGGCAAACAAATATTTGCAGTTGGCAAAGGAAGCTGCCGAAATAGTAATCAATAGCGGTAAATACGCTATCGACACTCCATTCCGTGATGTGTTCGGTTCGCAGGACTTGAAAGGTAATAAAGAGGCTATTATGTATCGTCATTATACATTCGAAATGCTTAAACACCATATTGCATCTTATTCTAATGGTGTAGAAAGCCAGGCGCCAGCCCCCAATCTTGCGCTAGCAAAGTCTTTCATTTGCCAGGATGGTAAAGTTTATCAGCATTCTGATCTTGAGAATGCAAAGTTGTTGAGTGTAGCAAACTTGGCAAAAACTCGCGATCCGCGTTTTGAGGCAACATTTATTGATCATGTGAATATCAATTCTGTCACACTGCTGTATGCTTCCAAATTCATCGATCGTGAAGCATTGACGATGGATAATCCCAAGAACAATCCTATTTATGATTCTAATACCAATACAAATGATGCTCCGGTAATCCGTTACGCGGAAGTGCTGTTAAATTGGATTGAAGCTAAAGCTGAATTGGGTGGGGTAACTCAAGAAGATATCAACGCGTCTATTAATCAGTTAAGACGCCGTCCGCTGGATGCTACTGCACAGGCTAAAGGACTGAAAAACACTGCCGATATGGTATTAGCCGATATAACAGAAAATTTTGATCCTGCCAGGGATAAGGATGTCACCCCATTGATTTGGGAAATCCGCCGTGAACGCCGCATGGAGTTGTTTTATGAGCACTGCCGTTTGCATGACATCAAGCGTTGGAAGAAATTGGAGTATATGGACAACAACAAGTACCCGGATACAATGATAGGCCCTTGGGTAGATATGGTAAAAGAAGTTCCGGCTTACTTGGATGAACAGTATATTGGCAAGAGACAGGTCAAGAAGGAAGACGGTACAGTCATTACTTTCGATGGGAGCAATGCCTCCGAAATGGTAGGTTATTATATGCCTACTAATGTTCAGCCGCGTAATACTTTCAGTGACCGGAGTTATTGTTCTCCTGTAGGAGAGCAAGAAATCAATGCTTATGCGGAGAAAGGTTTCAAACTGACGCAGACAACAGGGTGGTAACTTTGTATAATAGTTTCTGAATCATTCTGGTTAAGAATATAATGCCCGCCCATTTGTGTTTTCAGCATAAATGAGTCGGGCATTATTGTTTATTCATTTATAATATAATGTAAATATGAAAAAATGTTTGCTTTTATTCTATTGGGCATGCACTGTATGTATGCTATATGCACAAGACAAGAATACTTCTTCTTTTCTTTTTGATGATTTTCAAGAAGCGGTTGTCTATTTCAAGAACGGTTCGCAATTTCGCGAAAAAATGAATTACAACATACTGGCAAACAAATTTTATTTTGTTGATCGTGTTGATAATAAGGTGAAAGCATTAAGTAACCCGCAAGATATACAGGTTATAAAATTCGGTAACCGGGTGTTCTATACGGAAGGGAATAATGGTATCGAGATTTTGCCGACGAATCCTGTACTGTATGTACAATACAAAGGGAATATGCGCAAAGAAGCCTCAAAAGGTGCGTTCGGCCAACCTACAGAAACAACTTCTGTAAAAACATACGGAGGAACATATGCAGGACGCGGAGAACGTTATGATTTCGATCCGGAGAAGTTAATACTCGGGAGCCGATATAACATTTATTGGATAGAGCAAAAAGGAAAGAAAAAGCCTTTCAAGAATTTCAACCAGTTTTTGAAACTATATCCTAAACAGAAAGAAGAACTAAAGAGGTTTATCAAAGAAAACAATGTAGATTTCAATAATGTACAGCAAATTTCTATTTTGTGTATGCACGCTGAGTCTATTTATAACATTACCGACTAAAGTTACATTATTAAATGGTCATTAAATTAATGACCATTTAATAATGCAACGATAAAGATCAAGGGATAATGAGCGGATGATTATGAGATGAAAGATACAATCTTTTTTGTCCAATCCGCTAAATATAAAGGGATATTAATCAGTGTCCCGTCTTGCTTCAGATTGTTTAATGAATAGCGCAACTTGCATACCGGATGATAGGTTGCATCATAAACAGATAAGCTTTTACCTCCCAAACGGGTTTGAGCTTTTACTTCAACAGGGATAATGTCACTATCGGATTGAATGATAAAATCGACTTCCGCTTTTCCTATAGAAGTCCAATAGCGTGGAAGGATGTCATATTGAGGCGCTAAACTTTGCAAAACGTAGTTTTCGGCAACAGCACCTTTAAATTCCGTATAAGTTTCATTTCCTAAAAAGATAGCTTCCGGCGGAAGACCTGACAATTCACGTAATAATCCGACATCAGATAAATAAACTTTAAATGCAGACAAATCATCGTAAGCTTTTAAAGGAAGAAAGGGCTTGGTGGTACAAAACACCCGATAAATCAAACCTGCGCTTTCCAACCAAAGCAGAGCGTCTTCATAATCACGGGCACGAGCGCCGGGTTTGACCATTTTGTAAACAAACTTTCGGTTCTCTTTGGCTAACTGGCTTGGGATAGAATTCCATATATGGATAATACGGGGAATATCCTTGTTTTCAGCATGCTTTGAAAAATCTAAAATATAGGCGTTAAGTATTGCCTGTTGTTCCTTTTTGACTTTTTCCATGCCTTTGTTTTCAAGGAAACTGTTGATGACAGCAGGCATGCCACCTATTACCAAATACTGCTGGTACAACTCGCTAAGGCGGTCTGTAATAAATTGAGGTAAAGCTGATATCTCGGACAATTCTTCCACGTAATTATATAGTTTCTCATTGGCTGTTTTCAGAAACTCTTTGAATGTGAGGGGATATAGATCGAGAAAATCAACTTTGCCTACCGGAAATGACTCCCCTTTAGTCAAAGCTACGCCTAATAATGAACCGGCAGCTACTACAACATATTCGGGTGAATCTTCATAAAAATACTTTAATGAGTTTAAGGCAGAATTACATTCTTGAATTTCATCGAAAATGAGCAATGTCTCATTCGGTAAGATAGGGTAATCGGTCAGTAAGGACAATTGCGAGATAATCCGCGAAGGCTCTTTGGTCATTTTAAAGATTTCATGGATAGAATGATCCTTATCAAAATTGAATTTGACGGTGTATTTGAATTCTGTTCGTCCAAAATACTCAAGAATCCATGTCTTGCCAGTTTGACGAGCCCCTTTTAAAATAAGAGGTTTTCTCCCTGGATTGCGTTTCCACGTTTTCAATTCTTCGATTATACTACGATATAATTCCATAATAACTACTTTTATGTTCCGATTATTGGCAAAATATCACAAAATAGGTTCCGTTTATTGGCAAATATACCATAAATCGGAATATGAACAAATAATAAAGAGCTAAATAACATTTCTAATAAGAAAAACACAAAGAATAATTTGGCGTTAGCTAATTAAATGGGCTTTAATTAAATAATCCTCTATTTAATACAAAAACAAGGCATAAAAGATAAGTATATCGGACATGCGGCATCTATATATCGGACGCGTCACATCTATATATCGGATGCGCAGTATCTATATATCCAACGTCACCGATATATAGACGCTAAAAGAACAGGACTTGCCTGAAAATTACATTGCTTGTTCTTATTCATAACAAGCAATGTAATCATTCTCAACATTACTTGTTCCAGATCACAACATTACTTGCTTTCAGGTCAATCTTTCTTCTTTCAGGTTTCAGTTTTCCCCGAGCACCCTGTTCATCGGCATTCCGGCTGAAAGATACCTGAAACAGTCATAAGGTTGGAAGTTTCAGCTGTAACACCGATGAACAGGGTGCTCGGGGAAAACTGAAGGACCTGAAAGAGTATTTTCAGATTAAATAATAGGTATAAGATGATACTCCATTTAATTCATAATCTGAAAGAAAGATATTAATTCTGCCAGCAGGTGTTATTGTATTCTTTTTACCATAAAAAACTCGGCAAT
>NZ_EQ973490.1:196821-216519 GCF_000158035.1 Bacteroides cellulosilyticus DSM 14838 | reverse complement strand
GATATATAATTATGGTAATAGAGATATAATATAAGTTAAACCTATAAATAGAGAAAGAGCCTATGAAACAGAAACTTATCTGACAGGAGAAATAGCCTTAGCTATTTCTAACTGACTATCCTTACCCCAACTTTTTAGAGAGAACTATTTAATTAATAACAAAATCATCAATCTTTTTATGAATGAAGATCGCAAAAAACGAGGATTGGCACATAGCAAATTCCTCACAGTAGTAGCAATGAGCGCACTGTTTTTAAGTAGCGGTAATGTGATGGCTACTCAAGTTGCTTCGGATAATGTCTTGGAAGTAACTGAGCAGTTACAATCTATTAATGTTACAGGTTTGGTCGTAGATGCGACGGGCGAGCCGATTATCGGTGCCAGTGTGGTAGAAAAGGGAACGACGAATGGTATTGTAACTGATATCGATGGTAAGTTTATTTTGAGTGTAAAGACTGGAGCTATATTAAAAATATCATTCGTAGGTTATCAGCCTCAGGAAGTAAAAGCTACACCTACTATGAAAATCGTGTTGAAGGAAGATACGGAATTACTGGATGAAGTTGTAGTTGTAGGTTATGGTGTACAGAAGAAAGCTAATCTAACAGGTGCGGTAACTACTGTAGACTTGAATAAGACTATGGCGGGACGCCCTCAGCAAGATGTATCCAAGGCATTGCAAGGTGCGGTTCCTGGTTTGAGCATTACTACAGAAAATGGCGATATCAACGGGAATGCTTCAATGCGTATTCGTGGTGTCGGTACGTTAAGCAATTCTGAAAAGAGTAATCCACTGATTGTGGTGGATGGAGTTCCGATGGACGATATCTCTTTCTTGAATACGCAGGATATTGAAAGTATCTCTGTACTGAAAGACGCCGCTTCTACCTCTATTTATGGTACCCGTGCTGCCTTTGGTGTTATTTTGATCAATACAAAGAGTGCTAAACCGACGGAAAAGGTTACTATAAATTATAGCAATAACTTTGCTTGGGATCAAGCAACCTACCTTCCGAATTTCTCGGATGTTCCCACACAACTTCGTTCTGCGTTGGAGGCTAAGGCAAATGCCAACCAATATGAAGTCGAACTTTTTGGTATGTATTTCGATAAGTTGTTGCCTTATGCTGAAAAGTGGGCACAACAGAATGGAGGAAGAAAACTGAAATACGGTGAAATGAGACCGTATCAGAGCGATAGCAATGTCGGTGATTATACCATCATTGACGGAACTCCTTATTACTATGCTGATTGGGATGTTCAGGATATTTATTATAGCAAAGCTGCTCCTTCGCAGAGTCACAACTTATCCGTTCAGGGAAGTTCAGGTAAAACTAACTACTACCTTTCTTTTGGCTATGATGAGAAAGAAGGTATTATGAAGGTGCGTCCGGATGAGTTGAAGAAGTACAACGTTTCAGTAAATGTGACTACGAATTTATATGATTGGTTGCAAGTAGGTGCACGTGTCAATTACTCCCGCAAGGCTTATCAACGCCCTGATATTTACAGTAGTACTTATCAGACCCTTTGGCGCTGGGGTTCTTTCTTCATTCCATCAGGCACCATTGATGGTTATGATACTCGCCTCATGGCTATGCGTAAACAAGCATCTGATCGTAAGGAAATAACAGACCTTACTCGTATGAATGCATTCTTGAAAGCTGAAATTATCAAGGGGCTTACTTTAAATGCCGATTTTACTTATGCAATTCAGAACTTGAACAGTGGTTCTGAGGACTTTTCGGTCTATGGTATCAACTGGTCAGGAATGCCTGTTCCCAGCTATATCGTTACCAAAAGTAATTCAGCTATTTGGCGTGATAATTCCAAGCAGAATACTTGGACTCTGAATGCGTATGCCAACTATGCCAAGACTTTTGCAAAGAGTCATAACTTGAATGTAATGGTTGGAGCCAATGCGGAAGAAGTGGATTACACTTATTTATATGGATATCGCAAAGGACTGTATGATGAAGCATATCCCGAATTGAATTTGGCGAGCCAAGATGGACAGCAAATAAACTGGTCACATACTTCCCGCGCATCAGCCGGTTATTTCGGTCGTATTAACTACGATTATAAGGGTATCTATCTGTTGGAAGTGAATGGACGTTATGACGGTTCTTCCAGATTCCCGCACAATGATAAATGGGCATTCTTCCCTTCTGCCTCTATAGGATATCGATTCTCGGAAGAAGCTTATTTTGCACCGTTGAAGAAAGTTATCAGCAATGCTAAATTCCGTGCATCCTATGGTGAAATTGGAAATGAAGCTATCGGAAACTATATGTTTGAAGAATTGATCAGCCAACGTGAAAATACATCGGCTACGGGATATATTTATTGGGTAGATGGCAATGGGGCCAATGCTAACAGATTGACTCAATACAATATGCCTAAACTGGTATCGAAGTCTCTTACCTGGGAACGTATCCGCACTACTGACATTGGTTTGGACTTAGGTTTCCTGAATAATGAACTAACCGTAGGTTTTGACTGGTATCAACGTGAAAACCGTGATATGCTTGCTCCAGCTCAAGTTTTGCCGAACAGTGTAGGTGCCACTGCTCCTTACGATAACGCAGGTACACTGCGTACTCGTGGATGGGAGTTGAACCTCGACTGGCATCATAAATTCGGTGAATTTAATGTTTATGCCAATTTCAATCTTAGCGATTCTAAAACGAAAGTAACAAAGTGGAATAATGATACTAAGTTGCTTAGTTCTTATTTTTCGGGCAAGACTTATGGTGACATTTGGGGCTTCGAAACAGATCGTTATTTTGAAGAATCAGACTTTACAGGTCAGAATGCAGATGGTTCATGGATCTATAAGTCAGGCGTTGCCAGCCAGTCCGCACTTGAACGGGCTCCGTTCCACTATGGTCCTGGTGATATTAAGTTCAAAGATTTGGATGGCAGTGGTGCGATTGACGGTGGAAAAGGAACAGCTGATGATCATGGTGACTTGAAAGTTATCGGTAATTCACTTCCTCGTTACGAATATAGCTTCCACTTAGGTGGTAGTTGGAAAGGCATTGACCTGGATTTGTTCTTCCAAGGCGTAGGCAAACGTTCTGATTGGACTATTGCTTCTCTGAATTTCCCGATGATGCGTTCTGCCGACTTAGCTGTTTACGAACATCAATCAAGTTACAACAGAGTGTTCTATAGCGATGACTGGAAAACAATTACCGGCTATGATATCAACCAAGGCAATACTTATCCTCGTTTATATCCGGGAAATGAAGCCAAAGGTACTGTATCGGGTATTGCGAACGGTTCCAACAACTACTATCCGCAAAGCCGTTACTTGACTGATATGTCTTATCTCCGTTTAAAGAACGTAACTGTCGGTTATACTTTACCGAAGGAATGGACCCGCAAAGCTTTCATCGAAAAGGCGCGCATCTACTTTAGCGGTAGCAACCTCTTCTTGCTTTACAAGGGTAGCGATCTCCCCGTTGATCCGGAAATCAGTACAGGCGACGGGCTTACTTCAGCAGGTTGGGGACGTACGGCACCTATTACCCGTACTTTCTCGTTCGGTATTCAGGTAACCTTATAATAATGATTAAAACAATAAGAATGATGAAAAAGCTATTCATATACGGAACAATGGCACTGATGGCCTTGACAAGTTGTAATGACTTTCTCGACAAAGCACCTTTGGATGCCTTTACCAATACTCCTGCATATTGGAGTAATACGAGTAATCTTGACAACCAATGCAATACGTTCTATAACAACTATTCAGGTTATGGAAACGGCAGTGGTAGCGGATGGTACTATTTTAAGACATTGAGTGATGATCAGGTAGACTATCAGTCGACAGTCTGGACTTACACAAGTGTAGTGGCTACTTCTACAAATTGGTCCGACCCTTTCACCGAAATCCGTCGTGCTAATTATATTATCGAAGGATTGAAAACATCTTCTCTTGATGACGCTGTTAAAGCTAATTATGAAGGTCTGGCACGTTTGAACCGGGCATGGGAATATTATCAATTGGTTCGCATGTATGGTGACGTACAGTGGATAACTACGGTTGTAGACCCGGCAGAAAAAGATGTGGTTTACGGACCACGTACGGATCGCGATATTGTAATGGACAATGTCCTTGAAGATCTGAACTATGCTACGACTACAATTACGGGAACCAACAAGCAACGCTTCAGTGCTGACATGGCACTGGCTATGAAAGCTGACATCACGTTGTACGAAGGTACCTACTGTAAGTATCGCAATGCAAATGACAATGCTGGTAAGGCTGCCGACAACGCTCGTGCTGAGAAGTACTTGCGTGAATGTGTGTCTGCTTGTGAAACTTTGATGGGGAAGGGATATTCATTGAATCCGAGCTATCAAGGAAATTATAATTCAATATCGCTCAGCTCCAATCCGGAAATGATATTCTATAAGCCTTATTCGCAGAATACATTTATGCATTCTACTATTGACTACACTATAAATACCAGTGGTACCAGCGGTATGACTAAAAATGCTTTCGACAGTTACCTGTTCCTTGATGGTAAGCCCAAAGCAACCACTACAATGGATACCAATGATGCCGCAGTAAAAGATGCAAATGGAAAGTATAACCTTGAGTCTGTGCTTGCTGTTCGCGATAAGCGATTGGCGATTACTCTCGATCCTGTATTATGCTTTAAGGGTAGTGCTTATAGCCGTGCCGGAGTTGCTGCATTTACTTCTACTACCGGTTATGGCATAGCTAAATATGATAATACGGCGGAATTGTCAGTAAGTGACCGTAACAGTATTGGCAAGCAATATACAGATTGCCCGCTTTTCTGGTTGTCTGTTGTCTATCTGAACTTTGCTGAAGCCAAGGCAGAGCTTGGAACATTGACGCAAGCCGATCTTGATAATTCCATCAATAAATTGCAGGAACGTGCCGGTCTGCCCGCTATGACTACCAGTCCGGAAGCCGATCCGGCTAATAATATGGGTGTCAGTAATTTGCTTTGGGAAATCCGCCGTTGCCGTCGTTGTGAGTTGATGTGCGATAACTGGACACGTTATTGGGATTTAATTCGTTGGCATAAGCTTGATTTACTAGACTCTTCCAAGAATCCTACGATCTATCTTGGGGCTAACATGAAGAATGTAGAAAATCCGGAAGTGGATGTTAATAGTGATGGATACATGATTGGTTCCAATACCATCAACCAACCGCGTACCTACGAGGCTAAGCATTATTTCTATCCTATACCTACCACTCAGCTGACTCTGAACTCGAATATGGAACAGAATCCGTTCTGGAAATAAGGTGAGATTGTTAATGGCGTAACTGAAAGAGGTTGGATTCTATTTGTTAGAGTCCAACCTCTTTCTTGTTGGGATATAGGGGCGTTGTTGGATATCACAAAATATTCTCTATCTTTGTAAAAAGCTGTCCGATACTAAAATCATAATTTTATCATTTGAACCATGCTTAAACTAAGAATGTTGTCACAGGGTATTGCAGGACCACGGTTTGAAAAGCCGGAGGAAGTTGTTGAATGGATGGGTGCCATGCAGGCACAGGACATCAGGGCGGCGAAGTGGGCTGTAGGGTTGCGTATTGCAAGTCCCTCGCTGACGGCTGTGCAAGAGGCGCTGGATACGGGCCGGATTTTGCGTCTTCATGTGATGCGTCCCACGTGGCATTACATTCCCGGTAGAGACATCAAATGGATGACGGGGTTATCCACTAAAGGTCTGCTGTCTAAATTTCGTTTTTATGCCAAGCATTTCAGTCTGACTGAAGAAGACTTCCTCCGCAGTAAGCCCCAGATAGAAGAAGTGTTGAGCGGACAACACCTGACGAGCCAGGAAGTTCTTGAACAACTCCACTCAAAGGGCATTGCTCTCGATGAACCCATCGTGAAAATGTATCTGAGTTTTGGCGAGGCAGACGGTACCGTGTGCAGCGGCATCGAGAAGAACGGAAAGCATACCTACGCACTGACCTGTGAAAGAATTCCGGATGCCATCGAGCTCTCCCATGAGGAGGCTCTTGCAGAACTTACACGGCGATATTTCAGGAGCCACGGTCCGGCCACACTGGAAGATTTTGTTTGGTGGTCTGCATTGAATATAGGCGAAGCGCGTAATGCCATCGCTTCACTTGGCACTGAAATGATAACAGAGCGGTATAACGACCGTGAAATGCTGATACATGCTTCTTCGCCCGGGCTTGTAGGAGAAGTGGAGATTGATGAAAGAAATGTATTCCAGTTCCTTCCACCGTTTGATGAATACTTGGTAAGTTACAAAAATCGTTTAGACTGTATAAAGGAAGCGCATACGAAGTATGCTTATAATAATTTTGGTATATTTCAATCTGTAATTCTCCATCAAGGCCGTATCACCGGGAATTGGCGTAAAACTTCAAAGAAAGGGGTTTTTGATACATCTTTTTTCCCTGGGTGCAGGCCTGCTGCGAAGAAACTTATCGAAAAAGCTATAAAGGAATGTGTATTGTTCCATGAAAGTTGATTCCCTTTTTTATTGTAATATTATGTATTTCTTCATTTGAGAAACAAATAATTTATAAAAATCATCTGCTATATAGAATATCTCTGTAATTTTGTCATAGATGAACACTGTTATATTGGTTTGTAAATACTCAATCGAATATAATTTATTGAACGTATGCTAAATATGAAGATACTATGAGAATGTTTTTATTTTTATTACTGGTACAATTCGTTTCTACGGCTTCTGCATCTCGGACAGACTCTATTCTTACTATATTGGATTCTGAATTGGGCAAAAAGATGGAATACCGGATGGAAAAGGAAAAACAGATAAGTACATTGAAGCAAAGTTTATTCGTTGCAAGTAGTGTTTATGAGCAATATTTCATCTGCGATAAATTATACAATGAGTACAGTTCTTACCAGTTTGATTCTGCCTATGTCTATGCGCAAAAATCAATTGAAAAGGCGGAGCTATTGAAGAATGATGAGTTGATGGAATCTGCTAAATCTAATTTATTGTTTTGCTTTATATCTGCCGGATTATTTAAGGATGCCATTGATGTTATGCAAGAGATAAATACTTCCCGAATGTCAATCAGACAGAAGCAAATATTTTATGATCAGATGAGCAGGTTATATTCCGAGCTAGCCAGGGAGAATATGAAAGAACCGTACCATAGGAAGTATGTAAATCTTTGTCAGGCATATTGTGATTCTGCACTATTGATTCTGCCTGAAGGTTCTTATGAATACAATAATGTATTGGCACTGAAAACTTATACAAACCCTGATATACCGTCTGAGAAAAAGATTGCTTTTTATGAAAGAATAACTGACCCGAAAGACCGTAATTTACATCAATTGGCTATAAATAGTTCGATTTTGGGGGCGTTGTATATGGGGGATAGGAATAGCGAACCGGCTCTTTATAACCTTGCATTATCCGCTATATCAGATATTCGGCTCGGAATAACAGAAACCGCTTCTAAAACAACATTAGCTATTTGGTGCTATGAACTGGGTAATATAGAAAAGGCGAGCAAATATATTCATGCCTCACTTGAAGATGCTAATTTCTATAATGCCCGGCATCGGAAAGTAGATATCAATGCCGTATTACCTATTATCGATAAGGAAAATATGGAGATTGTAGCGCGGCAGAATAACAAACTTATAATTCTGTTAGTTTTGGTTTGTATTTTTGCCACCCTTTTATCGGTTTGTTTGTGGTTCTATTATAAGATAAACAAAAAGTTGGGAAAGAAAGAAAAGATAATCCGCGAACAATTTAACCAGCTACAGACAGTGAGCGACCAACTGAATACAGCTTATGAAAATCTGAAGGAAGCTGATGCTATTAAAGACCAGTATATTTTAGAATCTTTATATAGTAAATCCGACTATTATAATAAGATAGAATCCATTCTCAAGAAAATAGATCATAAACTTTCTGTCCGCCAGTATGACTCTATTAAAGGACTTCATACAGAGTTTGACTTGAAGAGAGAACGGGAGAACATGTTTCAGTCATTTGATAAGACTTTCCTGATGCTTTTCCCGGATTTTGTCAGCGAGTATAATAAGCTTTTTCCCGAAGACAAACAAGTTGAGTTGGACGAAGAAAATGCGCTGACTCTGGAACTTCGTATATTTGCTTTGATAAGATTAGGGATTACAAACAGCGAAAAAGTATCTCAGTTCCTCAATCTTTCCGTCAATACCATTTATGCATATAAAACTCGCATAAAAGCCAAATCACTTGTTCCGAAAGAAGAGTTTGAATACTATATTATGCGGATAAAGAGAGCTTATAACTGATATTTATATCTGTATATAATCTCTTTTGAAATGATGTATATTGTTGATATATAGAGATATATCGTTTTTAACTATTTGTATCATGCATTGATTGCTTCTTTGCTGTTCTGTAACATACTAATTTTGCCATCAGTAAATTTTGCTGTTAAATTTTAAATTTAGTATTATGCGGAAAGAGCAGGTTTTTTCTCGAAAGCTACTATGCTTTCTTTTTATGATCGTCTTTTCTTCTTCGGCAGTACTATATGCGCAAGGAGGAGGAAAAGTAAGAGTGAAGGGACACGTTTCTGACGTGAATCAGGAACTCCTGATTGGTGTCTCTATCCAGGAAAAGGGAACATCGAACGGTATTATTACTGATGTTAACGGTGGATTCTCTTTGGAGGTAAGCCCTAAGGCAACGTTGGTTGTCAGTTATGTAGGCTATGCTACTCAGGAGTTTCCAATCAAAAATCAAACGGACTTCGATATTGTGCTTCAGGAAGATGCACAATTATTGAATGAAGTAGTGGTGGTGGGTTACGGCACACAAAAAAAAGGAAATCTGACCGGTGCTATTGCCAGTATTAAATCAGATGAGATTCTCACGACGACACATTCCAGTCTGGCACAGAATCTGCAAGGTAAAGTTGCAGGATTGCAAATCAGGCAACAGTCCGGTGAGCCTGGATCTTTTGATAATATGATTAGTATCCGTGGATTTGGTACACCTTTGTATGTTATCGATGGTATTCCCCGTGACGGTTCAGGTGAATTTCAACGATTGAATCCGACAGATATTGAAAGTATCTCCATCCTGAAAGATGCCTCGGCAGCCATTTATGGTCTGAATGCTGCAAACGGTGTTATTCTTGTGACAACTAAAAAAGGACAGAAAGGAAAGCCACGTTTCAACTATAGTGGTGTGTTCGGTTGGCAGAAACCTACGGATGTACCCGAAATGATGAATGCCGGACAATTTATGGATATTAAGAATGAGGCAAGTATCAATGCAGGTGGCGAACCTATCCTTACGAAAGAAGAGTTGATGAAATGGAAAGAGGGAGCACCCGGATACGAAAGCACCGATTGGTATGACGAAGCTATGAAAGGCAGCGCTTTTCAACAGCAACACAATTTCTCGGTGACCGGTGGGAGCGAAAACGTGGACTTTTTCTTTAGTCTGGGCTATCTGACCGATAATGGTATTGTGAAGAACGATGGTTTCGATTATGAAAAGTATACATTCCGAAGTAACTTGAGTGCTAAATTGAGTAAACACCTGACAGCCGAAGTGTTGATTGGCGGACGTTACGATACAAAGAAAACACCAAGATTTACTTTCTTTGATATCTTTAAAGCTACGCGTGCAGCTTGGCCCACTGAACGCCCTTTTGCCAACAACAATCCGGATTATCCTTCCAAAGTATTTCTGGACAATAATCCGGTAGCCATGTCCGACCCGGATATCGTAGGGTATAGTCAGACCAATAACAAGGCACTTCAGACAACCGCTTCTGTAAAGTATGACGTACCTTTCGTGCAAGGACTGCAAATCAAGGCTACCGGTGCTTATGACAGTAATATGTATATGGGAAAGAATGCACATCGTTCGTATGATGTATTTACCTATGCCAGCGAAACAGATACATATCTGAAACAGACAATTGGTGCTCCGGCTTATATTAACAATAGCTATGACGATCATAATAAATTGGTATTGCAGGCACAAGTGTCCTACCAACGATTGTTCAACAAACGTCATAATGTAGGGGTTACATTGGTTTATGAGCAGAGTAAGTATTGGTATCGTAATTCCAGTTTGCATCGTGATTATGATTTCTACACTAATGATCAGGTAGATCAGGGAAGTGTCAACAACATGAAGAATGGCGGTTACGAAACAGAAGAAGCCAGTATGTCCTATATAGGGCGTTTTACTTACGATTATATGAGCCGCTATTTGGTGGAGTTTGCCTTCAGGGAAGATGGTTCTTACCGCTATGCTCCAGGTGCAAGATGGGGATTCTTTCCGGTAGTGTCAGTGGGTTATCGTATTTCAGAAGAAAAGTTCATTAAGGATAATCTGACGTTTATCGATAACTTGAAATTGAGAGCATCTTATGGTACGGTGGGTGAAAATACGGGTGAGCCGTTCCAGTATGTACAAGGATTTTCTACTACTGGTGGAGGCGGATATTCATTTGTAGATGGCGTTTATACCGGTGGAGCAGCTTCGCCCGGCATTATTAATCCGAATCTGACGTGGTTGAAATCGAAAACACTGAATATAGGTATTGATGTAGGCTTGTTCAAAGGCTTGCTCAATTTTGAGATGGACTTATATCAACGCGACCGTAAAGGATTATTGGCCAAACGTAATCTTTCACTTCCCAATACATTTGGAGGTTCATTGCCTGATGAGAATATCAACAGTGACCGGGTGAGAGGTATAGACCTTTCTGTCTCTCATAATAACAGTATCGGTAGTTTTCATTATGGTGTAAAGTTTAATATGAACTTTGCCCGTACAATGAATCGCTATGTAGAACGTGCCCCTTTCAGAAGCAGTATGGAGAAGTGGAGAAATGGAAGTTCCAATCGTTGGAATGATATGAGTTGGGGCTTTGTACCGGTAGGACAATTCCAGGATATGGATGATGTCAACAGTTATATTCTGCAGAATGGAGACCAGGGAAATATTCAGGAATTGCCGGGTAGCTTCAAATATGAGGATGTCAATGGAGACGGTTTGCTCGATGATAACGATTTGCAACCTTTATTCTGGACCGGACAACCTAAGATGCACTATGGTATTACATTGAATGCTTCCTATAAAGGGTTTGACTTCAATGCCTTGTTACAAGGTTCAGGTAAATATTCAGTGCGCTTTACGGAAATTTATAGTGAAATCATGGCTTTGAACGGAGCCAATATGCCGACCTATTTCTACGACAGATGGCATCGTGCTGACCCTTATGATCCGAACAGTGAGTGGATTCCGGGCAAATGGCCCGCAAGCAAAGCCAGCAGTTCGGGGCAGGTGGGTAGTATGTACAAAGAAAGTAAGATATGGAGAAGAGATGCTTCTTATTTACGCCTGAAGAATATAGAAATCGGATATACTATACCAAAGCGTCTGTTGGTAAAGACCGGATTGGCTGATGTACGCGTTTATGTAGATGCATATAACCTGTTTACTTTTGCCGATTCATTTGTGAAGCCTTTCGACCCGGAAAAAATAGAAGGTGCCTATGGTTGTGGCTTCAGCTATCCGGTAATGAAGAGTTATAACATTGGAGTGAATGTGTCATTTTAAAGAATAGAATTTATGAAACTAAAAATAACGATATTACTGGCTCTGACGGTTCTCCTGAATTGTAGTTGTTCGGACTTCCTGGATTTGGAGCCCAAAAATAAGGTAACAGCCGACCGCCTGTTTAGTGACCCGAAAGGTGTTCAGGCTTATATGGCAAATCTCTATTATCAGCTACCGATTGAGGACTTTACGTTCGACCAGGATAAAGGCTTTAATTACAATTACAATGGTGCCCAGAATTTTGGAATCAACCCTTCTGTCTACACGGATGAGGCCGTAAGCTCCGAGTACTGGATGTTTATTGGCTGGGATATCAATATGTATCAGTGGTGGAACGGTGGCTATAAGCTGAACCGCGATGTGAATGTACTGGAAGCTGCTATTCCGACTTTGGATATTACGGATGTGGAGAAGAAGTCACTGATTGGTGAGTGTGCTTTTATCAAAGCTTATAATTACTTTGCATTGGTGAGAAGATATGGTGGAGTACCTTTGGTGAAAGAGTTGCAGGAGTATGAAGGTGATGTGGAAATACTGAAAGTGCCTCGCTCTACAGAGAAAGAGAGTTGGGATTATGTGCTCGAACTATTTGATAAAGCTATCGAAAATCTTCCTCAATCATGGTCTGATAATCAGCGTCGGGCAACAGTATGGGCGGCTTATGCCTATAAATCAAGAGCAGCTCTGCATGCTGCATCCATAGCTAAATATTGGAATGAATATCCATTTTCGGGAGAGGCAGTAGACAAAGGGTATGTAGGCGGTATGACAGCGGATGATGCCAATCGGTATTACGAAGCCTGTATCAAGGCATCCGAAGCTCTGATGAATGATAGTCCCTATTCACTGCACAAACCTAATCCAGCCAACCCGGAAGAGGCTGCTCGTAACTATCAGGAAATATTTGAAGATCCGTCTACAGCTCCTGAAGAGGTGATCTTTGCAAAAGGGTATGCACAACCCGGTGCTGAGAGAGGGCACAGTACAGACTTTTGGAATAATCCGAACCAAACAGCTAACGGTGCTTCTTATCCGGGACGTACGAACCCCACTCTCGATTTGGCAGATCTTTATGAAAACTATGATAATCCGGGGCATAGTGCACCGATAGTAACAACTGAAGATGGAGACCTTAGTGATGTTTCAGGCTATAATCCTGCTAGAAAATATTTGCACTTCGACAATCCGATGGATATATTCAAAGGAAAGGATGCCCGCTTGTTCGGAACATTGATTGTACCTTCAAGTCAGTGGAAGAATACCACCATCATTATTCAAGGTGGTATGATAAAACCAGATGGAAGTTATGTTACAGAGACTGAAGATTCATACACCATGCCCAACGGAAAGAAGTACTATACCTTCGGAGCATCGGTTCGTAGCGAATATTCAGGTTTTGAGAATCATCCGAATATGACGCGTACCGGTTTCCTGAGAAAGAAGTTCCTGAATGAAAAATCGGATGTTGCTCCCCGATTCTTTGAGTCGACTACCAGTTACATTGATATACGCTATGCTGAAATCCTGCTAAACTATGCCGAAGCTGTAGTAGAAAGTAATTATTCGGCAAATGGAGCGCAAACCAGAGCAGCAGAAGCTATCAATGCACTGAGAAAACGTGCCGGACATACGAAGGATATACCGTTGACACTGGACAATGTGCTGCGTGAGCGGAGGGTAGAACTTGCCTTTGAGAACCGTAGACACTGGGATTTGATGCGCCGTCGTGAATATCAGAAGGAGTTTAATGGTAGGGAAAGGCTTGCTCTGATGCCGGTGATTGACCTCCGTGGGGAGAAACCTCAGTATATATTTGTTCGTAAATTGATTTCCCGGGATGGGATGAAGTTCTTCGAACCGAAAGCTTATTATGTATGGATTCCTGGTACTGAAACTACAGGTATCACCCAGAATCCCCTCTATTAAGATCTAAAATTATTAAGCAGAAATTATGAAAAAGATATTTGTAAAAACTTTGTTTATAGCAATGAGTGCTTTGATATTGCACTCATGTGAACTGGATAATTACGACGGACCGGACGCTACCCTTTCGGGTAGAATCATCGATAAAGAAACCGGTGAGTTGGTGGAACAGGATATTATCCGTGGTACGCAAATTGAATTCATCGAGCACGGATATGACAATCCGTTGACGCAATATATGGTGATAAAGAATGATGGTACGTATGCTAACAAAATGATGTTTGCAAATGACTACACGATACAGATTAGGAGTGCTAACTTCCCTGCGACAGAACCTGTGGAAATTACCATTAAAGGAAATACTACTTATGATTTCGAAGTAATCCCTTACTTGAGGATAAAAGATGTACAGATTAAGATAGAAGGGGATGAAGTGGTGGCTACCGCAAAAGTAGAGAAAACCACAGGGCATAAAATTACCAGAATTGGTCTGTACGCACATCAAAACCAACAGGTGGGAGAACAGATGCGCCAATTGTATGCTGAGTGGCCCAATCCGGAAGACGGTGGATATGTGGCAGGCAATGAATGCAAATTGTCAATTCCCATTTCTACAAACAAACATCTTCTGAAGCCGGGAACTAAATTTTATTTCCGAGTAGGTGCACAGGTCGATGCTTCTGAAGCAAAACTGAACTATGCTCCTGCCATACAAGTCGCTTTTTAAATGATATGATTATGGGAATAGGTAAAAAGATTATAGCGTTATTCATTTTAAGTTTAACCCTGCCCTCACTTTGGGGGCGGGTTATTGACTCACCGGATGGAAACTTGAAATTGTCATTCGATGTCAATAATAATGGTACACCAATTTATAGTCTTGACTATAAGAATAAGGCGGTTTTGAAAAAGGGTGGGATGGGATTCGTTATCAACGATTCTCAAGCGATGGATGCTGGTTTCAAGGTTGATAATATTCAGTATGATACAAAAGAAGAGTATTGGACACCCGTTTGGGGAGAAAACAACCGGATCCAAAGTCATTATAAGGAAATGCTGGTGCAACTCATACAGAAAGAGAGCAGGTTAAAATTGAATATCCGTTTTCGTTTGTTCAATGATGGACTGGGATTTAGGTATGAGTTCCCTGTGCAGCCGGGTTTGAGGTGCTTTGTGATTCAGGATGAAAAGACAGAGTTCCGTCTGGCGGGAGACCATACGGCTTTCTGGATTCCGGCTGACTATGATTCGAACGAGTATCCGATTTCCACCTCTTCACTCTCTCAGATATCTACTTTGATGGATGATGTAAGGAAGGAGGGTTTAGCAGCAAAAGCTCCCGCACCGGGACTGGTCATCCAGACTCCGTTGATGCTGAAATCGACTGACGGACTTTATATTAATATTCATGAAGCGGCGTTGGTAAATTATGCTGCCATGTGTTTGAATGTGGATGATAAAACCTTCACACTCACTTCGCATTTGACACCAGATAAAGCGGGAGTAAAAGGATATATTCAAACCGGTAGTGCGACTCCATGGCGAACCATTGTGGTCAGTGATGATGCCCGTGATATATTGGCATCTAACTTGATACTGAATCTGAATGAACCGTGCAAACTGACGGATACTTCATGGATTAAACCTTGCAAGTATGTGGGGGTATGGTGGGAGTATTTCACGGGAGGAGGTTCTACCTGGACTTATACAGATGCTCAAGATGTTGTAATCGGTGAAACGGATTATACAAAGCTGACACCACACGGGCATCATGGTGCCAATACAACCCATGTGAAGGAATATATCGACTTTGCTGCTGAAAATGGTTTTGATGCTGTATTAGTGGAGGGCTGGAATGAAGGTTGGGAGAATGGAGGAGGGTACTTGAAAGAACGTGTGTTCAGTTTTACCAAGGCATATCCTGATTTTGATGTGGAGGGTTTGCACCGTTATGCCTCAAGCAAAGGAGTAAAGATAATAATGCATCACGAAACCTATTCCACAGCTTCCGATTATGAAAGGCAATTACATGATGCTTTCCATTTTATGGTAGATAATGGTTATGATGCTGTGAAAACAGGATATGTAGGACGGCTTATTCCACGTAGCGAGTATCACGATAGCCAGTGGATGGTGAATCACTACCTGTATGTGGTAAAGACTGCTGCCGATTATAAAATCATGGTGAATTCTCATGAAGCGGTGCGGCCTACAGGAGTGTACAGAACTTATCCTAACTGGATAGCTCAGGAATCTGCACGGGGCACTGAATTTGAGTCTTTCAACGATGGTATTCGTCCGGACCACACGACTATCCTGCCATTTACCCGTCTGATGGGAGGACCTATGGATTATACCCCCGGAATCTTTGAGGGTGATCTTTCGACTTACGGTTCGAATAAGCGTAAGCGTAGTTCAACATTGGTGAAACAGTTAGCACTGTATGTTACCATATACAGCCCCATACAGATGGCTGCTGACTTGATAGAGAATTATAAACGTTATCCTGAACCGTTCCAATTCATTAAGGATGTTGCAGTAGACTGGGATAAAACGGATATTCTGGAAGCTGAACCGGGAGACTATATCACGATTGCCCGTAAAGCAAAAGGGAAGAATGAATGGTTTGTTGGTGCTATTACTGATGAGAATGCACGTACAGCAACTATTCCTTTCGATTTCTTGCCTGATGGAAAAAAGTACATTGCAACTATATATGAAGATGGAAAAGATGCTGATTGGGAAAAGAATCCACAGAGTTATCATATTTTCAAAGCAGTAGTTACCAATAAGAGTGTACTCAAACAGAAACTGGCACGAAGTGGCGGAGCAGCTATCAGTATTGTTGAGGCCACTGGTGAAGAAGGGTTACGCGGGTTGAAAAAGATTAAATAAACATGATTAAAGCAGGAATATATGAATAAACACTTATTATTGACAGGTTGCTTGGCTTTAGGTTTCCTTTTCTGTCGATGTGAAGATGGTAGTTTGGTAGATGGTAGTTCTCCTTCCATGAATGAAGTGATGCCCACCCGTGCATCTGCTTTCTTTAACTCGATAGGAGTGAATACTCACATTGGTTTCTATGATACAAATTATGCAGATTTCCAAGGCATGCTCAAACCACGTTTATTGGAACTGGGCGTCAAACATATTCGTGATGGTAATATCTGGGGTGGAAACTCAGGTGATACTCCGTTAACCAGATGTAAAGAGTTGGAACAGTATGGAATTAATCTATTACTGATCTGTTTTGGTGGTGATCCGGTAGTGGATGATCCAGTGGAACGTGCCGGGGCTTTTGGACAGATGCTTTGGGGGATAGAACCGGTCAACGAACCGGACCTCAATAAGAAACCTGGTGAGTGGGAGCAGCATGCCCGCAATGAACAACAACGAGTGTTCACTGCCGCACGCTCTATTCCGGGAAAACAGGTTCCTGTATTGGGGATTGCTTTAGCGGAGAACGTTGACAACCCTTCGCGATTAGGCAATCTTTCTTCGCAGTTGGATTTTGGTAATCTACATTTGTATGCTTCGGGGGTACATCCTACGAATCAGGATTTTGGTAATTACTGGGGGACACGTATGGAAGTGGCAATCAGTAAGGCAAGACTCATTTGCGGTGAGAAACCGTTGATTATAACAGAAGCTGGTTATCATAATTATGAGAATAGCAATCAGTTTAGAGGATGTTCGGAAAAGGCCGCTGCTATTTATCATGTTCATCTGCCGTTTGTATATTATAATGCAGGGGTTTCCCGGACTTATATTTATGAACTTCTGGATTGGAATAAGGCCGGTGTAGTGGATGATATGAATATGCATTATGGCTTGATACGTGCAGATGGTAGTGCTAAGCCATCTTTCCGGGCACTGAAGAATCTGCTGTCGATAGTCAAGGAGGAAGAAGTATCTTACGAATTGTCTCCACTAAAGTTTGGAATTGATCCAACGGTTAAGGATATTGAATATACATTGCTTCAAAAGCAAGATGGCAGTCATTGGTTGGCATTGTTCCGCAAAGTGAATGTGTATGATGTGAAAACTCATAAGGATATTGAAGTAGCTCCGGTAAATGTGAATGTGGAGTTTGCTGAAATACCTTCCTCTATCGATATGTATATTCCTAATCAGTCAGACCAGATAATACAAAGCCTTAAAACCGGTGACAAAATAAGCTTGCAGTTGGGGGCTGAATTGGTACTTTTGAAAATAAAGTAGATTGGTTTGTAAAATTTATATAAAGATGTACCAAATCCGTACTTAATACGGAGAAGGCTATTCGGTTCCGTTAATAAATTGAGCGATGTGTAGCGCTGAGGAGCTTGAATAGAATATAAATATAGAATAAAATATTAAAGTTGAAAGTTTTTCATGAATAATACCCGAAAATTAGTGCAACTGGCATTACTGTCGTTTGTCTTTATATTCAATGCGAACGGTAGAGGTATCAGACTGGAGTTTGGACAACGTTTCCCATTACCTGTTCGGACAGAATATTCATTACTATCGCAATGGGAACGGAAGCCAGTCTTGGATTCACTCTTGATTGAAGATATGGAGCAAGACAGCGAATGGCAGGCAACCGGTATTGCCGAGTGCTATTACACCGAAGAACATGCTGTAGACGGGCGCCGCTCTCTTCGTTTCCGTACTTCTCTGGTAGATACTGCTTACTATCGGCTTCCTATGAATCGTACTCCTTGGAATTCTTTCAAAGGGGAGCAAGGCGGATATGCCAGTGTAGGGCGGACATTTGAAAAAACTCAGGATTGGTCCCAATTCAATCGTTTGTCTTTCTGGGTGTATATACATCCCACTTCCAATCCTATTTATTGTTTTTTTCTGGAACTGGAGAACGAAGGTACTGATTATAATTCTACTACATCGCGTAAGCACCATTTTGTCCAAGACCTTGTTCCGGGACAATGGAATCATGTATTATGGGAGATACCACATCTTGAGAGGGATAAAGTAAAGAAGTTCAATATCATCCAGACATTAATCGGACATACTCCTGAGGGAGAATCGGTCATTACTTATGATTTTGATAGGTTCCAGCTCCAGAAAGTAGAGACGGATAATTTTGAAGGGTGGGATCTTCCTTCAGGCAAATTCTCTTTTTCACATATCGGATATAGACCGGAAGATAAAAAGATTGCTATGATTGGACATCCGGATTGTCAGGATTTCCAGTTGCTGGATGTTGATGGAAAAATAGCTTTTCAGGGTTCGGTTGTTGCAGATACTACTAAGAACGGAATATTTCATTTGTTGGACTTTTCCAATTTCAGAGAAGAGGGAGCCTACCGTTTACAATGTGGTACGAATGAGTCTCTTCCTTTTCCAATTGAAGAGAATATCTGGCTGTCCCCATTGTTTAGTGGCTTGAATTTCTATTTTTGCCAGCGTTGTGGCTATGATGTACCAGGTATTCATCAGGCATGTCATAAGGATTGGTTCGGCTTTCATGGTAATGAACGGAAGGTTATTAATGGAGGTTGGCACGATGCAGCTGACTTATCGCAAGGGTATTGGCGTACAGCCATGGGAGTGTATGCTCTGCTTAGTAATTTAGAACTGATTCGAAAAGATAAAGCTTTAGCTGAATTGTCAGAAAGAATGCATTCTGAAATTAAGTGGGGTATAGATTGGTTACTGAATACTCGCTTCGAAGATGGTTATCACATGAGTTGGAGTGTTATGAGGATTTATACAGATAATCTGGCAGGCACTCTGGATGACAATGTGAGCCAGGCACAAAAAGTACCCTGGGAGAACTTCCTGGGAGCTGCGGTTGAATGTAAGGCGGCCGGAATACTGGTTGATTCGGACCCTGAATTATCAAAGAAGCTGTTGGCGTGCGCTACAGAAGATTGGGAGTTTGCTTTTGCATCCCAAGATGATTGGGGTCGTACCGGATATCAGGAAGCTTCATGGGGTGCGATTGCTTCTGTATTATTGTATCGGGCAACCGGTGAAGAACGTTATAAAGCACAAGCACTTCATTTCGGGAAATTATTGGTGCAATGTCAGGAACAAAGTTTTATCAATGACATGCCTGTCACCGGATTCTTTTATTACGACACATCCCGCAGGAATATAATTCATAATACACATGCAGCATTTGAAGAAGCCGCAATGATAGCTTTCAGGGAACTGTGCGAC
>NZ_EQ973490.1:190594-194962 GCF_000158035.1 Bacteroides cellulosilyticus DSM 14838 | reverse complement strand
CGGAATGTGTATTTTGTTCCGGCACTGCGTTTAGAACCGAACAACACTAACTCATCCAACGGGAAATTTCTTTCATCGAGCACACGCAGGAACTCCTGTCCCACGGCTCCGCTTGCTCCAACAATAGCTACTTTCATTTTCTTTTGTTTTTTATTAAGTTTATAAAAATGTTCTTCTATGCTTAAAAACGATAGAATTGGCTGCAAATTTATAACAATTTGCTGTATGACAACGTATAAAATGAAAACTTTTTTGTTATTTTGCAACGTAAAACCTAAAACTTGAAGCCCATGGACTTATTTGACTTCAGTCTGAAACTTCCGATTACTGATCCTACATGGATATTCCTCCTTGTATTGCTTATCATATTGTTTGCTCCCATTTTGTTGAATAGATTGCGTATTCCACATATCATCGGTATGATATTGGCGGGATTGGTAATTGGTGAGCATGGATTTAATATTCTGGCGCGGGATAGTAGTTTTGAACTGTTTGGTAAAGTTGGTTTATACTATATAATGTTTTTGGCTGGTCTGGAAATGAATATGGCGGATTTCAAGCAGAATCGGGGGAAGGCCGTAATGCTGGGATTATTAGCTTTTATTATTCCAATCATGATCGGTTTGGTGGTGAATATGACCTTCTTGAAGTATAGTTTGATCACTTCAGTCCTGTTGGCAAGTATGTATGCTTCACATACTCTGGTAGCATATCCCATTGTTATCCGGTATGGTGTATCCCGACATCGAAGTGTCAGTATTGCCGTAGGAGGTACAGCGGTGACTGATACACTTACGTTGCTGGTCCTGGCTGTAGTGGGTGGTATGTTTAAGGGAGAATCCGGTGGACTGTTTTGGGTATGGCTGGTGGTTAAAGTCGTTTTCCTTGGTGGATTGATCATGTATTTTTTCCCTCGTATCGGTCGTTGGTTCTTCCGTAGGTACGATGATAATGTAATGCAGTTCATCTTTGTGCTTGCTATGGTATTCTTAGGGGCAGGATTGATGGAATTTGTAGGAATGGAGGGTATCCTTGGTGCATTCCTTGCGGGGCTGGTGTTGAACCGGTTGATACCCCATGTTTCTCCGTTGATGAATCATTTGGAATTTGTAGGTAATGCGCTTTTCATTCCTTACTTCCTGATTGGTGTGGGAATGATGATTGATATACATGTGATTTTTGGTCATGGTGATGCTCTGAAGGTGGCAGGAGTAATGATAGCGGTTGCTTTGACCGGTAAATGGATTGCTTGCTGGTTGACACAGAAAATCTATAAGATGGGAGCCATTGAGCGGGAGTTGATGTACGGTTTAAGTAATGCCCAGGCTGCTGCTACACTGGCTGCCGTCTTGGTCGGATATAACATCATCTTGCCCAATGGTGAAAGGTTGCTGAATGATGATGTGCTGAACGGTACTGTGTTGCTTATCCTTGTGACTTGCGTGGTGAGTTCGTTTATTACTGAGCGCGCTGCCCGTAAAATAGCTATTGATGAGGCACATTTGGAGGATGAAAAGCGTCCGGCAGAACTAGAGAAGATTTTGATACCGGTTGCAAATCCGGATACAATTGAAGACTTGGTAAATCTGTCATTGGTGATACGTGACCCAAAACAGAGGGATAATCTGTTGGCGTTGAACGTAATAAATGATAATAATGCATCGGAAGCTTTGGAACTCCGTGGAAAACGTTATCTGGAGAAAGCGGCGATGATAACGGCTTCAGCGGATGTACCACTGAAACAAATTAGTCGTTATGATCTGAATATTGCTTCGGGTATTATCCATACTGCTAAAGAACATGGAGTGACGGATGTAGTGATTGGCCTGCACCGTAAGGTGAATATCGTGGATTCTTTCTTTGGTATGCTGGCTGAGAATTTGCTGAAAGGCTTGCATCGGGAAGTAATGATTGCTAAGTTCCTGATGCCGATTAATACTTTACGGAGAATTAATATTGCCGTTCCGCCCAAAGCGGAATATGAAGCTGGTTTCCAGAAGTGGGTGGAACATTTCTGCCGTATGGGAAATACATTGGGGTGCCGGGTGCATTTCTTCGCTAACGAAGAAACAACCACGCTTTTGCAAATTCTGGTGAAGAAAAGATTTAGTTCCACCATGACTGATTTTTCTCGTTTGGACGATTGGGGAGATTTGTTGTTGCTGACCGGGCAGGTGAATTATGATCATTTACTCGTGATTATCAGTGCCCGTCGTGGTTCTATCTCTTATGATCCTGCATTTGAGAGACTTCCCGCGCAATTAGGAAAGTATTTTGCCAATAATAGTTTGATAGTGCTGTATCCGGATCAATTGGGTGAGCCTCAAGATATGTTGTCATTTTCTAACCCGCGTGGCAATAATGAGGATCAGCATTATGAAAAGGTGGGTAAATGGTTCTATAAATGGTTTAGGAAAAGTGATAAGTGATTAGTAAGGATGGAAGATTGGCGGCAAAGGACACAACTCTTGTTGGGTGATGAAAAGATGGAACGGCTACGGCAGGCGCATGTGCTTGTAGTAGGCCTGGGTGGAGTAGGAGCGTATGCGGCGGAAATGATTTGTCGCGCGGGAGTAGGGCGTATGACGATTGTGGATGCAGATATGGTGCAACCAACGAATTTGAACCGTCAGCTTCCGGCTTTGCATTCTACGCTGGGGATGAGTAAGGCGGAAATTCTTGAGAAACGCTTCCGGGACGTTAATCCGGAAATTGGACTGACCGTATTGCCCGTATTTCTGAAAGATGAAAATATTCCTGAACTGCTGGACGCGGCCTCCTATGATTTTGTAGTGGATGCTATTGATACATTGTCCCCAAAATGTCATTTGATTGCAGAGGCCATGAAGCGACATATTAAGATAGTCTCCAGCATGGGAGCCGGTGCAAAGAGTGATATAACTCAGGTCCGTTTTGCCGATATATGGGATACTTATCATTGCGGGCTGAGCAAAGCAGTCAGAAAACGACTCCAAAAAATGGGAATTAAGCGTAAACTGCCGGTAGTGTTCAGTACGGAGCAGGCAGATCCGAAAGCGGTACTGCTGACTGAGGATGAAATGAATAAGAAATCGACATGTGGAACTGTTAGCTATATGCCGGCGGTATTCGGATGTTATCTGGCGGAGTATGTGTTGAAAAGATTATGATCAGCAAGCACATCTTTTGCCATCTTATTGGCAAAGAATCAGTACTTAAGTAATTATTCATTAGATAAAAATGAAGTATGTATGATACAATTACAAGGAATAACCAAGAGTTTCGGTAGCCTGCAAGTTCTGCGGGGAATCGATTTGAACATAGATAAGGGCGAGATCGTTAGTATTGTTGGTCCGAGTGGAGCGGGAAAGACTACTTTACTTCAGATTATGGGAACTTTGGATGCCCCTGATAGCGGAATGATAACGATCGACGGTACATTGGTTAGCCGTATGAAGGAGAAGGAACTGTCGGCTTTCCGTAACAAACATATCGGGTTTGTCTTTCAGTTTCACCAGCTTTTACCAGAATTCACGGCATTGGAAAACGTGATGATACCTGCATTTATTGCAGGTGTGGGGCAGAAAGAGGCTACTGCATCTGCGCTGGAATTATTGGATTTTATGGGCCTGACTGATCGTGCCGGACATAAGCCCAATGAACTTTCAGGTGGGGAAAAACAACGTGTGGCCGTAGCCCGTGCTCTTATTAATCATCCGGCTGTGATACTGGCTGACGAACCTTCGGGTAGCCTGGATACTCATAATAAGGAAGAATTGCATCAGCTTTTCTTCGATCTTCGCAATCGTTTCGGACAAACATTTGTTATTGTCACTCACGATGAAGGACTGGCACGGATTACGGACCGTACGGTGCACATGGTTGACGGGGAAATAGTTTGATTTTATTTTCCCGTACTCATTACTCCTGATTCATTATCGCTATTGTTTACTTTTCTTTGTGTTGCTTTGAACTTACGCCCAAAAGAAAAATTGTAGGATAAGCTGACTAGAAACATACGTGAGCTTTCCTTAATATAGCTTTTAGTCTTGTACGAGGCAAATTGATTCCAATTCTCATTCTCTACTTTATAATTATCAGTGAATGGGTTGAAAGCACCTACGCCCAAACGGAGATCTTTATATTTATAATATAGACCTAATATCTGGATGTTTTCTCCTCCTGAGAGGGTTTCTCCCCAAAAGTTGTTCCAATTGGTATTGATCTGCCAGAACAGGGAGAATCGTTTGTAATTGAATGAAGCTTGTCCTTCGTAATACCAGTTGGTATAAGTATGAGAATAATTGTTTCCATGACTCATATAATGGTTCACTCCTCCTGTAAATGAAAGTTGTAGCATATCCCATAGTGGACCTACACGGAGCATCA
>NZ_EQ973490.1:185824-190574 GCF_000158035.1 Bacteroides cellulosilyticus DSM 14838 | reverse complement strand
GACGTCCAGATAACTTTTGCCAGTCTTTCTGGTTATCCCACGTTTGTACTATTTTATTGTCTTCCTGTAACTTCTCATCCATAATGGCATTGGGACGATAATCATATGCACCCCATAGATTACTGTAGAAAATGCCTTTCTTCCATTCATAAGTCAGTTCCGTGCGATAGCACATATACGATTTCAGGTTTGGATTACCACGGCGTATCTGGAAAGAGTCTATAGTTTGTTCTATAGCACTCAGGTTACTCAATGAAGGAGTTGCATTGAATACTTCGGCTTTCCAACGGAGGTATGAGTTCTCGGAAAAAGTGTAATGCAATGTAGCTTTCGGGTTTATATTGTACTTTTTAGAAGAATCATCATTCCCGCTTTGGTTGTAATAGAAACGGGTTAGACTGATTCCTAATCTATAATCCAATTTGTTTATCTTACCACGGTATTCACTGAATATGTAACTGTTTCCCTGGTTCATCCGGGTATCATAATTATGGCCGTTTCTGTATTCGTTGTTAGAATAGGACTGGGTGTGCTTTAAGCCAAAACTCAATGCGTTTCCTTTTGAGAACTGCTTTTCGTAAATGGCTTCTCCAATTAAGGAGTATTTGTCACCCAATACATTGTTATTAATGTCAGTCAACATTTCGTTGTGTAGGCTTTCCTGATAGATACGGTGCGACTTCTCCCGGTTGTAAGTTCCTACCAGATTGAATACCAACGTCTGCTTCTTTTTTAGGTTTTGCTGATAGTAGAGGTCTAAAGAGGGGCGAGTCCAGCTATTCTTGGTGCGGTCTATCATATTTACCATATCTGTTTCATCATTCACATTATAGAGCACTCCTTGGTAATCCCAATTGGGTTGATTGTTTCCACGCAGGCGGAATGTGGCACTGAAGAGAGAATTCTTGGATGCCTGAAGGCTGTAACTGACATTCAGATTTTGCATAAACAACATGGCATGGCTGGGTTCTCCCTTTTCTACGCGCTGAGTGGTATTTCCATCTGCTAAGCGGAATGTTTCTTCATTATCCCGATACATACCGTAGAAATCGCGAGGGCCCATGTGGTAAGAAAGACCGAATTCTGATTTTTTATGATTGACTTTACCGAATACATTGTAGCTTCCCCACATTGCATTGATTCCCTGACTGAGATCGGTGCCGAAGCTTCCTCCCGTATCGGGGCGGCGAACAATGTAATCGAGTACGATTTCCGCATTGCCATAACGTAAGCCGGGATTGTCATGATATTCTATACGGATGATATCGGCGGGGCGCAGAGCTTTTATCTCATTGATATCTGCCTTGACTCCGTTGATACGTATTTGTAGTTCACCCCCACCGGATATTCCGATTTCGTTATTCATCGGATTGACCTGGATACGTGGGAGCATCAGTTCTTGTAACAGATTGACTCCATTGGTGGAGACTTTCATCTGGCGTTCGGAAGGGAATACCAGTTTCCGGTCGGGACGGTTGATTTGATTGGAACCATTGATGATTACACCCTCCAAGGCTACTGAGGCATCTTCCAGAAAAATATCTCCCAGATCTGTATTACGTTTTACTCCATTCAATGTGATGTATTGTGTGTTGTATCCAACACAAGAAAGAACCAATCGGTAATTTCCAGCTTCTACTTTATTGAAGATGAAGCTTCCGTTATTGTTGGTAGACACACCATTTACAAAGACAGAGTCGGTGGTTTGTAGTACTACGTTTACAAATTCTGTGGCTTCATTGTCTGTTGCATTGCGTATAGTACCTTTTATCTCTATTTTTTGAGCAAATACTCCCTGTACCATACTGACTATTAGTATGGCTATTAATAATCTTTTCATTGTGATTTTTTTATTTTAATTTCTAATTTCAGACTGGCCTGTCCTGTTTCAGATTGTTTTCTATTGATTAGACGAAGTAGAGTCTGGTAAAGTTGCATCAATTGCTGTTTTTTATTTAGAAAAACAAACGCCTTTTAAATCTGTTTCTATATAAGATGGATGGAAATTATAACATTTTGTTATATCTTAGCCCTGATTTTTATAACTTATATAGATTGCATTATGAAAAAAGTAATTCTTGCTTTAGTTGCATCTGCATTTGTGTCATTCGCTTATGCGCAGGATGTAAATTTCGATTCCTTTAAACGAATCGAATCGGATAAGGTGTTGAACCTGTCAGCCGATCAAATTGCAAAAATCAAAAAGCTAAATAAAGAAGTGGGACCTAAGTTTAGAGCTATTGGACGGAGTAACCTTCCTGGATATGAAAAGGGGCAAAAGAAGAGGGCGTTGGCTCTTGAACACAAAGCTGCCATTAGGGCTATCTTGTCAGAAAATCAAATCAAAGCATGGGAAACGCATTATGGAAGTATGAATAATGGTGAAGGCTTGCGCGGCATCATGAAAGATGATTACGATAATAGACTCGATCAATTGGAAGCGAAATTTGAAAAAGATAAAGAGGCTATTGAAAATAGTTCTTTATCTAAAGATGTCAAAAAAGACAAGGTGAGGTCCCTTAAAAATCAATATAAACAGGAGAAGGAACGCTTGAAGAATGAACGTGATGCTGCTATCCGGTCAGGAGTTTTGGAGAAGTAATTTTAAGGCTATCACTCAAAGCAGACATAGTGGCTGATTCTTTCCAGATCAGCTTTTGTAAATTCCTCGTAAAGGGAGAAAGGTTTAAGGCTCGTTAACGAGCCTTTTTTCTTGCGGTATTCTACAATGGCTTTGGCTTGATAGAAGTTGATGTAAGGGTGGGAGCGTAATCTGTCTATGCCAGTGTGGTTCAAGTTTATGCGGTGAACATTTGTCAGGTCGATACTAAACCAGGCTTGCAGTTGTTGGGTATCCAGATTGATATCCTTTAATTGTTCTATTTGGTAGAATCCGCCAAGGCGTTGCCGATAACCCACAATCAGGCGGGCAATGCCGCTTCCGATACCCGGAACCTTTTTTAATTCGGTGGTGTCGGCGCGATTAAGATCAAGAATAGTGCCGGTTTTATATTTTATATTTTCCACTGGTACAGTTTCTGTAATATACAGTTGTGGTGTATGACGTACTGTGTCTTCCGGTGGGATATGTATGTAAGGTGACAGAACAGAGTATTGATCTTCTGTCATTCCATATATCTTTTTAAAATCTTCCGTTTTACGGAATTTGCCACCCTTTGCCCGATAGTGCAGGATATTCTTTGTCATCCATGCTGGTAGTCCTAAGTGTCGGAATGTTATGGAGTCTGCCGTATTGGGATTGAAAGAAGCCAAGATGACGGGAATGCTTTCTACCTTCTTTGGCTTATAACTCGTATATTGCTTTTCACCGGATTGCTCTTTTTCTTCCAGTGAGGCTATGAATTCTTCATATTCCTGTTGGGCGATAGCTTGTATAACCTTGTCATCCAGAGAGGTCTGATCTCTTCGTTGCCAGGCGGATATAAGATACCCGGCGAGAAAAACGATACAGATAGTTGCTATGAGCATCAGGATACCTCGCTTTTCTCCCCGGGAAAAGTAAAAGAAATCTTTAAATAGATTCTGCATCTCCTACAATTCCAAGAATCCCAATTCCTTAATAAAGATGAGTGAAATTGCTATCGGAGCTATAAACTTCAATATGAAAATCAGCAATTTGTAGAACGTTACTTTCAGTGTTCCGTTATTGCTGACTTCTTCCCAGACAATCTTTTTATTCAGATACCAGCCGGTAAAGATGGAAATGCACAGACCACCTAACGGTAACATGATCTTAGCTGTGACAAAGTCGAACATGTCGAATAAATTCAAGCCGAACAGAGTATATCCTTTACCTACTCCCAATGAAAGAGAACATAAGGTTCCCAAAAATATACAACCGCCCGTTACGAAGCTTGCCGCGCGTTTCCGGCTCAGGTGGAATTCCTCGTGCAGATAAGCCGTCACCACTTCGTGCATAGAGATGGTGGAAGTCAGTGCTGCAACTGCCAGAAGAATATAGAACATGACTGAAAATATATAAGCTAATAAAGGTACTCCGCTAAATGCCTGTTGGAATACATTGGGTAGTGTAATGAAGATAAGACTCGGACCGGCATCCGGCTGAATACCCACCGAAAATGCAGCAGGAAAGATGATAAGTCCTGCCAATATAGCTACAAATGTATCGATAATACTGACACTGAAAGCAGTTTTAGTCAGATTCGTGTCTTTTTTGAAATACGATGCATAGGTGCAAAGGCATCCCATTCCCAGACTCAGGGAGAAGAAGGCCTGTCCCATGGCACTTAGGAATACGTTGGTAGTTACCTTATCCCATTCCGGTTTTAGAAGAAATTCCAGACCGGCACCAGAGCCAGGTAATGCAATGGAACAACCTGCCAGTATGATTAACAGAATAAACAACATCGGCATCATAATTTTGGCAGACTTTTCAATACCTTTTTCCACCCCTTTCACGATGATGAAGTGGGTGGAAAGAAGAAAGAGTACCAGCCAAATAACGGGGCGCCAGGGATTAGAAGAGAAGGAATTAAATGTGTTAATATAATCGGCTGCTGTTTTTCCGGCAAAGTTATCGGTAACAGCTTCACCAATGAATTCCAGTGTCCAGCCAGCCACTACGGAATAGTAGCTCAAGATCAGAAAACCTGCCAATACTCCCATACGACCTACCCAACGCCAGTGCGTACCCGGTGCCAGTTTTTGATAAGCACCGGCAGTGTTGGCGCGTGAATGACGTCCGATAAGAAACTCGGATACCATGATA
>NZ_EQ973490.1:182970-185538 GCF_000158035.1 Bacteroides cellulosilyticus DSM 14838 | reverse complement strand
ATATTCCTTATCTATCTGATTCTGGCATGTCTTTACGAAAGTTTTTTTGTACCGTTTGCCGTTATTTTCTCCGTACCGTTCGGATTGATGGGATCATTCCTGTTTGCCAAGTTGCTCGGGCTGGAGAATAACATTTACCTGCAAACAGGTGTGATTATGTTGATTGGTTTGCTGGCCAAGACGGCTATCCTGATTACGGAATACGCCATAGAGCGTCGTCGTAAAGGAATGGGCATCGTGGAATCTGCCTATTCTGCCGCACAGGTTCGCTTGCGTCCTATCCTGATGACGGTGCTGACAATGATTTTCGGTATGCTTCCGTTGATGTTCTCCTCCGGTGCAGGTGCCAATGGTAACAGTTCGCTGGGTACGGGCGTTGTGGGTGGTATGCTTGTCGGTACCCTGGCATTGCTCTTCGTTGTTCCCGTCTTCTACATTATCTTTGAATTCTTACAGGAGAAAATCCGTCCGCCGATGGAGGAAGAAGCAGACGTACAAGTGTTGCTTGAGAAGGAGAAGAGTGAAGCTGAACGGAATAATAAATAAATGAAAGAAAAGATGATGTATCAAGGTGACATATTTTGGGTAGAGCAGTTGATTGCATATTGCATTGCTGCCATTCTATGGTGCATTATTGATAAAATCAATTCTAGGAAACATATTAAAGATACTGAAGAATGAAAAAGCAAATCATCACATTAGCTGTCACTGGCCTGCTGCTGAGCAGTTGTGGCATCTATACTAAATACGAGCCCGTTACTTCCATCCCCGACCAGCTTTATGGCGGGGAAGTAGTGAGCGAAGACACCGTCAGTCTGGGTAATATGGATTGGCGGGAACTCTTCACCGATCCTTATCTGCAATCCCTCATTGAAGTGGGATTGCAGACCAATACTGATTATCAGTCTGCCCAGCTTCGTGTAGAGGAAGCACAGGCAACACTGATGTCTGCCAAACTTGCTTTCCTGCCTGCCTTTGCTCTTGCTCCGCAGGGAACCGTGAGCAGCTTCGATACGCAAAAGGCAACGCAAACTTATTCGTTGCCCGTCACTGCCAGTTGGGAGTTGGACGTCTTCGGCCGTATGCGCAATGCCAAGAAACAGTCGCAAGCTCTTTATGCTCAAAGTGAGGATTATCGTCAGGCTGTCCGTACCCAACTGATAGCCGGGATAGCCAATACCTATTATACGCTGCTGATGCTCGACGAACAACTTGCCATTTCCCGGCAAACGGAAGAAGCGTGGAAAGAAACCGTGGCGTCTACTCGTGCCTTGATGAATGCCGGAATGGCGAATGAATCGGCCGTATCGCAGATGGAGGCGACGTACTATCAGGTACAGGGCTCCGTGCTCGACTTGAGGAAGCAAATCAACCAGGCAGAGAACAGTCTTGCCCTTCTGTTGGCTGAAACACCCCGTCATTATGAACGTGGTAGTCTGGCACAGCAGCAGTTCCCCACCGACTTTTCGGTAGGTATTCCGGTGCAGATGCTTTCCGGTCGTCCCGATGTCCGCAGTGCCGAGCGTTCACTCGAAGCAGCGTTTTATGGTACCAATAAGGCCCGTTCGGCTTTCTATCCCTCCATTACTTTAAGTGGAAGTGCCGGCTGGACGAACTCTGCCGGAGTGATGATACTCAATCCGGGCAAGTTTCTGGCATCTGCTGTAGGATCGCTGACGCAACCGCTCTTCAACCGCGGACAGGTAGTTGCCCAGTATCGCATTGCCCGTGCACAGCAGGAAGAAGCCGCACTTGGCTTCCAGCAAACCTTGCTCAATGCAGGCAGCGAGGTGAACGATGCATTAACGGCTTATCAGACCAGTCAGGGCAAGAAACTTCTGTTGGATAAACAGGTTGCTTCTTTACAAACCGCCCTGAGAAGTACTTCATTGCTGATGGAGCATGGCAATACCACTTATCTGGAAGTACTCACAGCCCGGCAGACATTGCTTAGCGCACAATTGTCGCAGACTGCTAATCATTTTACCGAAATACAAAGCTTAATTAACCTATTCCAAGCGTTGGGAGGCGGACAGAATTAAAACTGTATCATACTCTCTTTCTGTTACTTTACTTCTATGAAAGGAGAGCTGCCCGGAAGGTGTTCCGTGGCAGCTCTTTTCTTCATTTTCTAAGGCTATATACGCAGTGAAATCTTCTTTTTGCCACTCATCCGGTAAAGAAAGTTTGTAATGGCTATCCTTTTTCATTTCTTTTCGATTTCCGTTTTGTCTTGTTCATCTGGATAGTATGGAGTTAACCAGTAATTTAGTAGACGTATTCTATCTGACATGCAGAGGTATCTGCATACTAATGGGAATAGTAGTGGGACATCGGGATGAGTCTAAATGATTTCTGCTTCTGTACTTCCTGTGAATTCCATAACATAGCCTTTCATCAAAGTATAATCCGCAGGTAGCCGAAAAGTTATTCAGCAACGCGCTGAAAACCGGACACAACGAGGTGCATATAAGTACCGCCATCCATCTGGTCGAACTGTGCGGCGTAAAAGAAAAGATCAAGCCGAAATTCCATCGGACGTTGGTACACTTGGTACAGAGGTTCACC
>NZ_EQ973490.1:159147-182636 GCF_000158035.1 Bacteroides cellulosilyticus DSM 14838 | reverse complement strand
GGAATTCCCAATATAAGTACACATGCTAAGTAGATGAGAATAAACGCAGCACCGCCGTGATTACCTGTCTCATAGGGAAATCGCCAGATATTACCCAGACCAACCGCGGAACCTGCCGAAGCAAGTATGACACCTAATTTGCTCCCAAAATTGGCTCTGTCATTTTTAGTCATAAAAAAGTAGATTTTTCTTTCATTTCGTTATTATTCTCTACTAGAACATGCAAATATAGAAAATGTTCTGTACTTTTGCGCACAAATCGTTCATAAATTGAGATATGCTATACTATATTAAGAAATATCCGGTATCATTACTGATTATACTGACGGTAATCTATTTGTCGTTCTTTAAACCGCCTACCACCGATTTGAGCAATATTCCTAATATTGATAAAATCGTACATGTTTGTATGTATTTAGGGATGTCTGGTATGTTGTGGCTGGAGTTCCTGCGGGCGCACCAAAAAGGAGATTCTCCATTGTGGCATGCATGGGTAGGAGCGTTTGTCTGTCCGGTATTATTTAGTGGAATGGTAGAATTGTTGCAGGAATACTGCACTACTTATCGCGGAGGCGATTGGCTTGACTTTGCTGCAAATACAACAGGAGCGCTGATTGCTTCGCTGATAGGATATTTTGTATTACGTCCGCGAATGGCAAAGAAACAATAATGGTGATTGACTATAAATAATCAATCACCGTACTCAGTTTAATCCCGTTCGACCCTTTGATTAGGATCGTTTTTCCATGAGGTTTGCTTTTCTGTAAAACTTCGATGACTGCCGGGGCATCCGGGTAAGTCGGGAAGTTATGCTTTGCGGCGGCGAATTGCTCTCCTACCAGCATTACATCCTTGAAACCACATTCTGCCAAGAAGTCTGCAATTTTCTGATGTTCTTTCGGACCATCCTTTCCCAATTCCCTCATATCCCCCAATATCAGCATTTTATTTTCAACTTCCATATTACGGAAGTTGCTGATTGAGGCTTGCATGCTAGTTGGATTAGCATTGTATGCATCGATAATCAGTGTATTGTCTGCTGTCTGCTTCAGTTGTGAACGGTTGTTCTGCGGGGTATATTCTCGTAGTGCTGCATCTATTTTCTCCGATGCTACCTCAAAGAAGTGACCGATAGTAACGGCAGCAAGTGCATTGGCAAAATTATATTCACCGATTAGCTGTGTTTTTACTTCATGAGATTCACCGTCTTTGCCTGCTCTCCATTCAAAAATCAGATAGGGAGAATTGCCCGTAACGTGTCCGTTGACGTATAATTCATCCGCACTTCCATAAGAAATCAGGTTCAATCCCCGAGCCATATTCCTCAGATATAAATTATCGTGGTGGATGAAGATAGTAGAGTTTTTACGTTCGCGAAGATAGTCATACAGTTCGCCTTTAGTCTTGATGACCCCTTCGAAAGAACCGAAACCTTCCAGATGTGCTTTTCCTACATTCGTGATGATTCCGTATTCCGGTTCGGTAATGTCCACTAATTCTTTGATGTCACCCGGGTGGCTGGCTCCCATTTCTATGATGCCGAGATCGTGCTCTGCTCTTAGTCGTAGTAAAGTAAGGGGAACACCGATATGATTATTCAGATTTCCTTGTGTATAAAGTACATTGTATTTTTTAGAAAGAACAGCGGCCATTAGTTCTTTGGTAGTTGTTTTTCCATTAGTCCCCGTGATGCCGATAATACGTGTACCTATTTGACGGCGGTGATAGTTGGCTAGTTCCTGTAAGGTATGCAGACAGTTGTTAACTAATATGTAGTGTGAATCTCCGGCGAGTGCATATTCGGCTTCATCTATTATAACATAGGCACTTCCCGATTCTAACGCTTTGGCTGCAAAAGCATTTCCATTGAAATTGTCACCTTTTAGTGCGATGAATAAAGAACCTTCAGGGCAGTTGCGGCTGTCCGTAGTTACACTGGTACATTCCAGAAATATCTTGTATAGGGCGGTGATATCCATAACTATCTCCTTTTTGAAACGTTGTTATTTTCTGTTGTATAAAAACGTTGCAAAGATAGGTATTCTCCGCTACAGTGATACATTTACAATGAAAATGTTTTTATTCTTTCAAAGGCAAAATCAGAATAAAACGGGAACCTGTGGTATAAGTTGAATCAATGGTGAGGCTACCTCCCATCTTCTCTGCAATCAGGCGACTAATGGATAAACCTAATCCGGTGCCGGGCATAAACGTATCCAGTTTGTTGAAACGTTCGAAGACAGATTCTTGTTTCTCTATCGGGATGCCTATACCTGTATCGGTTACGCTAAAAAGAATCATCTTTTCTTCTTCACGAATGTGATATGAAAGAGAAATACTGCCATGTGTTGTGAACTTTGCTGCATTTTGCAAAAGACTCATTAGAACCTGTGAAATGCGTTCGGGATTAGTCTGCATGGAGAAATTTTCCCGTTCGGGAGTAAATATGAGTTGCACATTAGGTTTCAGATAGGAATATGTCTGATCTATGCAAGTTTGACAAACACCTGTAATGTCTGCAATGGTTTCCGCAGGGATGTTTTGTTCTCCATCCAGATAAGAAAGGTCGAGAACATCATTGATCAGTTGCAGCAGGTTAGTGCTATTTTGTTCAATGATATGGGCGTACTCCTTGGTGTCCTCATTGTCACCGTAGTAGCTGCTAAGTATTTGTGAGAAACCTACGATGGAATTGAGTGGCGTACGTATCTCATGGCTCATATTTTGTATGAACTCCGATTTCATACGACTCCCTTCTTCCGCTTGTTCTTTAGCATATTTCAGATCTTCCTGCGAGCGGATCAGTTGCTTGTTTTTCTCGCTAAGCTGCTTCTGAGAGATGCGTAGGCGTCCATTGAGCAAATGTTCGCGATAGAAAATAATGAATCCAAGACTTAATAAAATAATCAGGAAGATGATGATACGCTGTTTGTTTGCCAGGTCGCGCTGTTGGACTTGTTGCTGCAATTCGCTTTTCTCCAGATTCAAACGTTCTACTCCCAACATGGCAGCAAATTCTCCTGCGGCAATATCTTCATTTGTTATTTGAATTGAATCATTTAATGTATAATAGTCTTGATAGCATTGTGCTGATTTGGATTTGTCACCCATTTTATAATATATCGATGCGCGTTTGCGCATAGCTTCCACTTTGTACCTTTCATTCGGGTTAAATGTCGCAATGATGTAATCCAAAACTTCTAATGCTTTCTCGAATTGCTTTGTTTTTGTATAGTATTTCTGTAGGATCTCATAATATTCTTCTACATTCTTCTGTACTTCTTTCTTTGAGAGAAACAATTCTTTGGCTTTTTGCAAATTTTTCCAGGATTGGGAATAGTCTTCAATAAAAAGGTAATATTGGGCAGCGCGTACATAATAGTAATACTCTTGTGTACTGCTATAGAGGCAAGATGCGCTTTTATTGAGATTTTCCAGAGCGTTATCAGCTTCTCCTAATTCGCAGTAGAGGTTTGTTAACCCTGAATAGTAGATGGATAAATTGAATTTATTCAGATTGTATTGCAAAGTGATTTCTATTTCCTTTTTTTTGTTGTTGATAGCCAGATTAAATAACCTTTTAAGTTGGTAGATAGAACTGAGAACATTGTAGGCGTTGGCTATGCCATCCATGTATTTTTCCTGTTCCGCTTCTTTCATCATTTTGTTAGCTTCGTATAAGGCTATGTTATACTGATATTGCTTGATGTAGTAATATATAAGCCTTTTACTCCAGACGAAGTAGTAATATTTAGGTTGATTGGTTTTTCTTGCGAAATCCTTTACTATTTCTACATAGTGACTGATACTGTCCGGTTGGTCATTCTTGTAATAAAAGTAGTCCAGTTTATTGCATAGTGCTACGGCTTGCATACGCTGGTCTCCTTTTTCCTCTGCCATTAGGAAAAGGGTATCTGACATTTGCATAACGATGGGAGAACTCACCTCGGCTTTGCAACGCATATAGTAAGTATACAATGTACTGTCTACATTGTACTCTTTTTGTGTGTCTCTTTGCTGTCCTTGTATTGGAGAACTGAACAAAATACCAAGACCAAACAAAAAGATGAAAATAGAGAGGTACGGTTTTCTTGTGTTCATTACTGGTTAAACTCTTTTTGCAAATTTAGCTTTTCTTCGTTGGAAGAAAAAAATATTATAACACTTTTTAGTGTCTGTTATATCGGAAAAACCAGTATGAAGCGACATCCGTCTGTATATTGCTCATCAAGTACGAGTTTGCCACCCATTCTTTCCATAATGAGACGGCTGAGAGCAAGTCCTAATCCGGTGCCTTTTGAAAATGTATCTAATTTGGCAAATCGTTCAAATACAAAATTTTGTTTGTCTTGAGGAATACCAATACCGGTGTCGGTGATACAAATCATGATTTGTTTTTGCTTGGGAAGAATGTGCCAACTGAGTATAATGCTACCTTTTTCTGTAAATTTTGCTGCATTATGGAGTAAATGTAGTACTACCTGACCAAGACGTGCCGGATTTGTGCACAGATAGAGTTCGCTCTTTTCCGGTTGATAAGAAAGAAGGACTTCGGGCTTTACCAAGCTTTTTGCACTTTCTATACATTGTAGACAAAATTCGTTTAGCTCGATTTTGGTTTCTGTAAGAATAGTAGTGCCATTGTCAAGGCTGGATAACTCCAGTACATTGTCTATCAATTGAAGCAGATGATTACTACCTTGTTCGATGATAGTTGTATACTCTTTCGACTCTTCGTCTTCTTCGGAAATCTTGCTACTGAGTATTTGCGAGAAACCAACTATGGAATTGAGTGGGGTACGTATCTCATGGCTCATATTCTGTATGAATTCTGTTTTCATGCGGCTGGCGCTCTGTTCTGCATCTTTGGCACGCCGCAGAACTTTATTCAGTCGGGTTTCGCGAAAAAACATAATACCGACAATTACTACTATGATACATAATAGAATGATGATATGCCGGCGTGTTTCCAATTGTATTTCCTGATTTTTCTGTATTAACTCCTTATTTTCTAAATTAAGATGTTCCATTCCCAAAATGGTTGCAAACTCTCCTACAGCTATGTCTTCCTGGGCACTATTCAGTGAATCACTGAGTTCAAAAGCTTTTTCATAACTCTCAATCGCTTTCTGATAGTCCTTTTTAGCAGTATAGATAGCCCCACGTGTGCGGTATAGTGTTGGGGTGATAAATCCGTTTTGGCTCAGCTTTTCAAAGGCTTGTTGGAATATCCTCAGGGCTTTATCGTATTCGCCGGTTTCTATGTAGTAATTGGTTTCAATTTCCAGTAGATTAGTAGCACGCTTAATACGCAGTTCGGTATTCTTGCTGAAAAGTTGTGTGGTTTCTTTTAGTGTTTCCCGGGCTTTGACCATATCTTTGGTGTGAATATAATAACGAAGTAGTCCGCATAAATAAGCTCCTTGGTTTAGTTCATTTCCAATATACAATTTACTTTCTTCAAGAGCCTTCCAAGCCTTTGCAGGTTCGTTGGTGCGGAGGTAGCAGTTACTTAATTCAAGATATTTATTTGTCATATTATATTTATTCAGGTTGTATTTTAATATGAGGTCTATCAGTTTTTGCGCATATAAAGTGGCTTGTTTGTAGAGTTCTTTACTCTGATAGATGCGCAACAGTGCTTGGTAGCAATTCTGCATACCATCGATTTCTTCCCGGCTTTCCGACTCTTGTTGCATCTTGTTGGCCTCATAGAGGGCCAGGTTTAATTTCTTCTGTTTTGTGTAGTAAGTTATGAGGCGGTTGGCCCAGGCAAAATAATAATATTGAGGTTGATTGGTTTTCCGGGCAAAGTCTTTGATGGCATTGGTATACGATATCAGGCTGTCCTCTTGGCCTTCAAAGGACGGACCAAAATAGAAATGATCTGTTTTGCTGGATATGGCGACTGCCTGCATACGCAAATCTCCTTTTTCTTTGGCCATAAGGAATAACGTATCGAGCATCTGCATGACAGAAGGAGATTTTATTTCTGCCTTACAATGTTGATAATATACAAATAATGTACTGTCAACATGATACTTTTCTTGTTCGCTTGTCTGTTGCCCGTGGATATGTCCGGGAATAAGCAACCAGAAAAGTAGTAGAAAAAGAGAGACCAGTCCAGTCGTTCTGCATGCTTCCATAGTTTACTACTTCTATCTATTGGTTGTTAATCCTGAGCAAAGTTAACTTGTTTTTTTGTATTTAATGTATTTACGATAATCTTTTTTGGTTACATTTGCAAAGTATAAACGAAAAAGGATTATCCATGGAAACATTATCCTCTAAATATATTAACGTCAACGGTTCTTTGCTCGACCTGTCCGTTCCCTGCGTCATGGGAATATTAAATATTACTCCTGATTCTTTCTATGCCGGTTCGCGTATGCAGACTGAGGCTGAGATAACTGCGCGGGCACAGCAGATCTTGGATGAAGGTGCTGGAATTATAGATATCGGTGCATATTCTTCCCGGCCGAATGCGGAGAATGTTTCTGCTCATGAAGAAATGGAACGTTTGCGTATGGGATTGGAAATCTTGCGTAAGACACACCCCGGAGCTGTTATTTCTGTTGATACTTTCAGGGCAGATGTGGCACGGATGTGTGTGGAAGAATATGGAGTGGCAATCATCAATGATATTGCTGCCGGAGAGATGGATACGGATATGTTTCGTACAGTGGCTGAACTGAATGTGCCTTATATTATGATGCATATGCAGGGAACCCCACAGAATATGCAGAAACATCCGCACTATGACAATGTTTTGAAAGAGGTCTTCTTATATTTTGCACAGAAGGTGCAGCAATTACGTGATCTGGGTATGAAGGACATTATTCTTGATCCCGGTTTCGGTTTCGGTAAGACTGTAGAACATAACTATGAACTTCTGGCGCATCTCGAAGAGTTTCGTGTCTTTGAGTTGCCCTTATTGGTAGGTGTCTCCCGTAAGTCGATGATTTATCGTTTGTTGGGAGGTACTCCGCAGGATGCATTGAACGGAACAACAGTACTCGATACGATTTGTCTGCTGAAGGGTGCTGATATTCTCCGGGTGCATGATGTACGAGAAGCTGTGGAAACGGTGAAGATTGTGGAGGCAATGAGAAGGAATGGTGATAAAGTGATGGAGTGATAAGTGATAGAGGAAGGGCACTTGGCTCATAAATCATAAATTATAAATCATAAATCTTAAACTATTGTGTTTTTTGATATTGGAGTAAAAGATATTATCGATGTTTTGCTGGTTGCATTTCTGCTTTACTATACGTATAAGCTGATGAAAGCTTCTGGCTCCATCAATGTGTTTACGGGTATCCTGATATTCATATTGATCTGGTTGGTAGTGTCGCAGGTATTGGAGATGAAGTTGCTCGGTTCCATCTTTGACAAGTTGGTGAGCGTGGGTGTGGTAGCACTTATCATCCTCTTTCAGGATGAGATACGGCGTTTTTTACTGACGCTTGGTTCACATCAGCATGCCAGTGCATTGGTACGCTTTTTCACCGGGAATAAGAAGGAGAATATGCAGCATGATGAAATCATGCCGGTGGTCATGGCATGTATCAGCATGGGTAAACAGAAAGTAGGAGCTTTGATTGTAATTGAGCATAATTTCCCGTTAGACGATGTGGTACGCACGGGTGAAGTTATCAATGCTGATATCAACCAACGTTTGATAGAGAATATCTTTTTCAAGAATAGCCCTTTGCATGACGGTGCAATGGTGATCAGCAAGGGAAGGATCAAGGCGGCAGGATGTATTTTACCGGTATCACATAATCTGGATATACCTAAGGAACTGGGATTGCGCCATCGTGCGGCGATGGGTATCTCTCAGGAATCTGATGCATTGGCTATTATCGTTTCCGAAGAAACCGGTTCCATTTCCGTAGCTTATAAGGGACAATTCCATTTGCGCTTGAATGCGGAAGAATTAGAAAGCCTGTTGACGAAAGAAAATTAGTTTCAGTTGTGACAAAATGATATTAAATTGCGTCTTATATACTGAAAACATATTTTATACAAAGAATATAACTTGATTATTAGCAATCTTAAAGAATAAAAAGATGGATAGACGGAATTTCTTACGGATGGGTAGTCTGGCGGTATTAGGTTCGCTGGCTGCTCCGTCGCTTGCCTTACCTGATACGGTACGGGGAGCTTTGGGAGGCACGGATAACAAATCTGCTGTAGCTGCGGCTATGAAGCATTTCGGTGTAACGGAGGCAGACCTGAAGAAGGTGCTGACTGCTGCACTTGAAAAAGGTGGGGATTATGCGGACCTTTATTTTGAACACTCTTTTAATAATGCTGTAGCCCTGATGGACGGTAAAGTGAACAATTGCAGTTCAAATATTGACTTCGGTATGGGGGTACGTGTATTAGCCGGTGACCAAAGCGGTTATGCTTATGTGGAAGGTGTGACGTTGGAAGAAATGTTGCGTGCTGCACGTACGGCTGCCCGTATTGCTTCTTCCGGTAAGGCTGGAAAGCCTGTCGCATTTAAGGAGAAGACGATTGAAAGAGACCGTTATTCTGTAGTTACTCCTTGGGAAGAAGTAAGCCTGAAGGAGAAAATGCCTTATCTGCAAAAGCTGAATGATAAAGTCTTTGCGTTGGACAATCGTGTACGTAAGGTGCAGGCTTCTTTGAGCGACAACACAACACATGTGCTGTTCTGTAATTCAGAAGGTGTGACTTACTATGATTACCGTCCGATGGTATCCTATATGGCTTTCTGTATTATGGAAGAGAACGGACGTATGGAAAATAACTACGCCACTCGTTCCTATCGTAAAGGATTTGAGTTTATGACGGATGATATCATCGAAGTGATAGCTCGCGAGGTTGTAGATAATACAGCAATCATGTTTAAAGCCATTAAACCTAAAGGTGGTGAACTCCCTGTGGTGATGGCATCCGGTGGTTCGGGTATCTTGTTGCACGAAGCTATCGGACATGCGTTTGAAGCTGATTTCAACCGTAAAAATGTTTCTATCTTTGCCGATCAGTTGAACAAGAAAGTATGTAATGAACATATCAGTGTGGTAGATGACGGTACGATTCCTTTCAATCGTGGTTCTGTAAACTTCGATGATGAAGGTATAGAAGGACAGAAGACTTATATCGTGAAGGATGGAGTATTGACCAGTTATCTGCACGACCGTATCAGTTCTAAACATTACGGTGTGGCTCCTACCGGAAACGGACGTCGCGATACTTTCCGTAATGTACCTATTCCTCGTATGCGTGCCACGTATATGGAAGCCGGAGATATGAAGGAGGAAGATATCATCTCTACTGTAAAGAATGGTATTTATGCACAACAATTCACCAACGGACAGGTGCAGATTGGTGCAGGTGACTTTACATTCTTCGTAAAATTCGGTTATATGATTGAAGACGGTAAGCTGACACAACCTATCAAAGATATCAATATTATCGGTAACGGACCCAAAGCATTGGCAGACATCACGATGGTGGCAAGCAATGACCAGATCGATAACGGTACGTGGACATGCGGTAAGGACGGACAGTCTTGTCCGGTGACCTGCGGTATGCCTTCGGCTTTAGTAAGTAAATTAACTGTAGGAGGAGAAAACTGATGATAACAGATAATAATAAAAAACTGGCTCAATGGGCGATGGATTTCGCTTTGAAGAATGGTTGCCAGGCAGCCAAAGTTGTATTGTATGCCAATTCAAACACTTCTTTTGAATTGCGTGATGCTAAGATGGATCGTCTGCAACAGGCTTCTGAGAGTGGCATGGGAATTAATGTATATGTAGATGGGCGTTACGGTAATTATTCTACCAACCGTTTGGATAAGAAAGAACTTGAAACATTTATCAAGAATGGTATCGAGTCTACCCGTTATCTGGCTCCGGATGAATTCCGTGTATTGGCAGATCCTGCCCGCTATTATACAGGTGGCAAACCCGATTTGCAGATGTTCGATGATAAGATCTTTGGTATCAATCCGGATGATAAAGTAGCTTTGGCCCGTGCTGCCGCTGGAGAAGTTATGGGTAAGAATGACCGTATCATCTCAGTAGAGACCTCATACAGTGATGGTGAGAATTCTTCTTACCGTCTGATGAGTAATGGTTTTGAAGGTGAATCCAAATCAACCTGGTATTCAGTTTCTGCCAGTGTAGCCATTAAAGGTGAGGGTGAAGCCCGTCCGTCTGATTATTGGTATGGAAGCTCCCTGTTCTATGATAAATTGCCTAAAACAGATATCGGTTCAGTAGCACTGGAACGTGTATTGCGTAAATTGGGACAGAAGAAAGCTAAGTCTGGTAAATATACAATGGTGGTTGATCCGATAAATTCGGGACGTATGCTGAGTCCTGTATTGAGTGCTCTTTATGGCTCCTCTTTGCAGCAAAAGAACTCTTTCCTGATTGATAAACTAGATCAGAAAGTATTCTCGGATAAGTTGACTGTAATGGATGATCCGCACGTGATAGGGGCTAACGGTTCGCGTTATTTCGACAACGAAGGTGTGGCAACGGAACATCGTCCGATCTTTGAGAATGGTGTGTTGAAGACTTACTTCTTTGATACTTATAATGCCAAGAAGATGGGTGTAGCTCCTACTATTAGCGGTCCGTCACGTCTGGTACTTACTCCGGGTGATAAAGATCTTAATGGTTTAATTGCTGATGTAGCGAATGGTATCCTTGTTACCGGTTTGAATGGTGGTAATAGCAATAGCAACACAGGTGATTTCTCTTACGGTATCGAAGGGTTCCTTATAGAGAACGGTAAGTTGACGCAACCTGTCAATGAAATGAATGTTACCGGAAACTTCCTGACGCTATGGAATTCGTTGGCGGCTATCGGTAATGATGCTCGCACGGATCGTAGCTGGCTGGTTCCTTCATTAGTGTTTGAAGGAGTTGACTTCAGTGGACTTTAAGAGATTCTAAATAAAAGAAATCCCGCTTTTCTATGATGTTTATCACGGAAGAGCGGGATTGATTAATAATAATATAGGTATGAAAGCAATTGACTGGATAAACCATCTGAATATGAGTCGCCATCCTGAGGGTGGATACTACAAAGAAATATTTCGTTCCGAAAAGCTGGTTGATAACGATAAATCAGCCATGACTTCCATTTATTACCTGTTGGAAAATGAAGATAAATCAGCTTTCCATAGACTGACTTCTCCCGAAGTATGGTACTACCATGCGGGATATCCCCTGATGCTACATGTGATCCATCCCGATGGTAGATTAGTTACTCACTTGATGACTGCTGACTTTTCGGGCGAACAGCAGGTTGCCATTGAACCCGGATGTTGGTTTGCAGCTGAATTGCCTTCGCATTTCGGATATGCATTGGTCAGTTGTGCCGTTGCTCCCGGTTTTACCTTCGATGATTTTGAGTTGGGTACGTTCAATCGTTTATCGAAACTTTACCCGGATCATGAAGATTTGCTAAAACGGTTGTGTCAATAAAGGATTTATGGAAGAAAGTGTCATGCTTTTTTTATAATATCCAGTACCTTTATTGCAGCCGGAAAACCGATATAAGGCATACATTGTATGATGGCAGCAGTCAGTGTTTCCTTACTGTTACCTACTTTCAGATTGGCTTGCAGATGTGATTGTAGTTGGGGCTCTGCACCAATTACAGTCAGTACGCAGAAGGTCAATAATTCACGTGTTTGGGTATTCAGTCCGCTTCGGGTTTGGAAATCTCCGAAATGAACTTCAGTCAGGAAACGTGCTACGTCGGCTCCCATGCCGCCCGGAACGTCTTTCAGTAATTCCTTCATAGCCTCTCCGTAAAGCGGTTTTTGAATAGCAAGACCTTTCTCCAAGCGATCTTCTTCTGTCACTGTCTCCTGTTTTTCCAAAGGTAACTTGATACCTCTTTCCGTGAATGTGGAGTTTATTGCACCCAATGCATTCAATACTTTGGGGAAGCCGATAATGGGGGCGCACTGATAGATAGCCTCGCGCAGTTCTATAGGAGTTACCCCTGTGTTTAGTGCAGCTCCGGCGTGACTTTTAAGCTGTGGCGGTTGCTGCATGGCGGCTAATGATACGCAAGTAATCATCTCACGGGTTTTTATATCCAGATCACCTGTGCGAAACACTTCTCCAAAGATATATTTCTGAAGTATATCCATCATTTCCGGATCTGTTCCTCCTCCGGTCAAAGCTTCTCCACCGAATAGTTGGGTGTAGTTCTCTTTGCATAATTCAATTCTATTCTCATCCTTTCCATTCTTACTGTTTCTGTCTTTTACAGCTTCCGCGTATTCTTCATCATTCACCACCTCAAGCCAGGTGTTCTGATTCGTTTGCGGATTGCACGCTATGGCAAGGTGTGAGAACCAACTGTCGGGTGCGGCACCGTGCCAATGTTCTACGTTGGGAGCGATTTCTACTACATCGCCGGGCAACAGGCGGCGTGCAGCCTTTCCGCGTTCCTGATAATAGCCCACACCACCTACGGCAATCAGTAGTTGTCCGCCTGTGTGGCTGTGCCAGTTATTGCGGCAACCGGGCTCAAACGTAACGTTGGACATCGGTACATTTAATTCTTTGCTGGTAGTCAAAGGTGCCAGCCAGGATTTACCTGTGAAATACTGTGCGTAGCCAGTATTCTCTTCCCCTACCGGGAAGTCACTGATTTTTGGAACTTCTGTTTTCATATCTTGTGCGTTTATATTGCCTGTACCGATTAAAACAACCGTTATGGCAATGATTATTCTTTTCAAATTCATAATATCTTGTTTTTATGATGGTAGATTCTATTGTCTTTCAATCTTCACGACTACATTGCCTGCTACGTCAAAAGCTTCTATTCCGTTTCCGTCGATGCGTCCCAAATGTATCAGTTCGCTGCTATGACTTCCACTTTTATAAAAGAGAGCGACGTTTCCCCAGGGAGCATATAAATCAATATCTCCACGGGATGGAGTATGTCCTTTGGGAGCACCTTCTGTGTTGAATGCAGGTTCCGGATAAAATATCTTTTCAGCTCCGGCATAGTCATTCATAGTAACTTCTATAGGCAGACGTGACAGGAAATCACGAGCTGTAACATTGTCTTTCATCGTTGCGGTAACTTCACGGTTACCTACGGTTATTTTAATCTTCATACTATTGTCTTCTGGTTTATTATCTTCGTCACCATCATTTTCGGGAGTTTTCGGTTGTTCAGTTTCCGGTTCTTCAAAACCATTGGGAGAATTGCTGCATGCCATTATTGTAAGGGCAAACAATAACATTACTGGAAATAAGAATAGCTTTTTCATATTACTTCTTTATTAAATCAATATTTATTGGATTTTATATTCGCTTCATTCACAATGCAAAATTACCGAAGATACTCCGTAAACGTTGTATACAGATTACAGATAAAAGTAACTGAATTACTGTTTTTACCGGTTAGTGGGATTAATTTAGAATAAGAAAGGAATAGGAGTTAAGCTGCCAAGCCGCCACTTTTATTTCTTTTCCCTACTACCGTTAAGGAGAAGTCATGCATCTGCTTATTCTTTCCACCGTGGAAAGAATAGACAGATACAGGAAAGCTCGCTAATCTTCCTCAGACAGGAACTTAAGAGATGCCGGTTTAGTGGTTGGTGATTTAAGTTTCCTTGACTTGTAACTCCGGGAGCAAGGTGGGAGATATAGTCTGTACACAAATTACGGATGGCTGTTTTTTTTGCCGGACGGGTACAGCTGAAAGGACTACCTACAGCCAGCCATTGTGCAGAACAACTTAAAATGTCTTCTTCTTATTTCGTGGATTTGCTGAAACATGATACAGGAAAGACCTTTCATGAATATGTGCAGTTTAAACGTATAGAGATTGCGAAGAACTGGTTGATAAAGACTGATAAATCAATTCTTCAGATTGCAAATGGGCTGGGATTTTCTTCTTCCAGATATTTCAGTTTGTTATTTAAAAGAATAAGTGGTTGTACTCCTGACGAATACAGGCAGCCTAACTAAATAGAACTAAGTTAGGCTGCCTGTATTTGCTTAGTTTAGCATTAAACTCATATATGCTCGTTCCGAAGCAAAGATTTTTTCTGTTAATTGCCCGATGGTTAGTCGCTCGTGTGCACCCGGAAGTCGTCTGTGGCTATACATACATTTCCCTTTATTCAGATAATAATAACCGTTATTGGCTGAAAGTTCATTATCAATGAGGTCAATGTTCATTTCCTCTTCAGGATGTGCGGCTGCATAAAGTTGCAGTACAGGTTTGGCTTGAATGATGCGTATCATGCCCAGATCGAAAGCAGATTGATCTTTAACAGGGGGCATGATGATGTCGAGGCTTTCAGTCTGCATGTCTTGACAAATGCGGGTGAGTAGCAAACGTTCTGCTTCGGGAGTATCTGCAAATAATTCATTTATAAACAGTTTAGAAGCTTCTTTATCGGGATATACAATGGCAAGAGCGGCGATTCCAAATTCATCCGAAAGAGTGAAAATACATCCACGGTTTAGGTTGAGGTCGGCCAGTATGACGTGGAAGTCAGCTTTTGTATGTTGCAGGCAGCAAGGGCGTTCCTGCATTTTACGACTCATATATTGATAGACATCTTCATCATAGTCTGTGTAAGCCTGAAAACACCAGCCTGTTTCGGCAGATGAAGTGAGAGAAGAAGTATCCGTTTCACTGGTTGGTAAATGAAATGTGCGTTTACCGTAACGGAAGGCCGTTGCGTAACCTACACGTGCGTAATAGCCAAATAGCCAAAGTTCGGCAGGAATAAGGGTAGTAAATGCGATATTATTACGATACATACGTCCGAATGCCTGAGATAGCAATTCTCGCATAACGCCCCGGCTACGGTAGTCGGGGTGAGTGCATGCGCCCGAAATATATGCAGTCGGTACGCTATTGCCATGAAAAGTGATCGGATAGGGAAGCATCTGTAAGGCGGCAATGACTTCATCACCACTTTCGATGGCAACATTCACTTCGCTGTTGTAACGAAGGTTAAAGTACATATCCACAAACTCGTCATTATCATTAAAACAAAGCTTCCATAGCTTCTTTACCTTTTCGCGCATTATTTCTATCTCCTATTCAAATGCTTACTATCTTTATTAACTATTTATTACTTGCTATTAACTGCTTTAAAGAATCTTACCATTTCACCGGATCTACAGGGATATCTTTCAGGCAAGCCATATATTTTTCCAGGATAATCACCGGCTGGTAGGACAGTTTGGCTTTGCGTAGTCCTTCGATACCCAAATCTTCTTCCCGGTTGATATAAGTATATTGTTCGGGAATATGATTGGCAAATTCATAATTTATCATGGTGTAGGCACCATCAATTGTGGTATCTGCTTTTTCTACATGCACGCCGAAAGTATCCTGGTTGATGGGCATACCGAAAGTGAAAGCTACAATTTTACCATCTACATGAAGAATACCTCCCGTCAGACCAAGGGCATCGAAGTTATGCAGCGCATAGATAAGGGCACGGCGTTCGTTACCCGTACCTTCGTGCTGGTCGCAGTTGTTCACTTTGCACCATTCGGCTTCCAGATCGAGACATTCCTGTATACGGTCGGAAGTGAGAGGAACATATTCATAATTGGTATAGGTCCGACGGAATTTATTGAGGTGGTTTCGTTTAGCTTGGAATTTCTTACCGGCCAATGTGGCAAGGTCGGTCCGAAGATATAGGTAGTCGGCATAATCCCTGTCCGCTTCGAAATGAAATTTGTCAGGCATAATAGCTTCCAAGTCCGCCCGCATGCCGGTACATACTCCGAGCATACAGAAACGTTCACCTTCCAGGTTGGCATCTTCTATCATGTCTTCCAGTACTTTCTTTAAATCTCCACTTCCGACGGGCATCATATATACCAGTTTCTCCCCTGCCCAGAATTTCAGTACCAGGAAGCCGTCCTGCACGGCAAACTGGGTGTCGTAAAGGAAACGCCAGCTACAGAGGTTAGAGAATGAAAGGTCACAGTTACGTCGGGGACTCTGCTGTGTATAAGATGTAATGAGTTCTTTGTCTTTAAGTTCAATGTCTTTAAATGATATCATATCGTCGTTTTCGTTAGTTTCAATATAAAGAATAACAAAGATAAAGAGAAATTGTTATAGCAACCCCAATAATCGTAAAATAGTTGGCGTAAGCAGGGCGGTGAAGATGCCATTCAGCGTAAGTCCGAGACTGGCGTAGGCCCCGTATTTACTGCTGATATCCATAGCTGTGGAAGTCCCCACAGCATGGGCGGCAGCTCCCAGGGATAATCCTTGGGCAATGGGGCTCTTAATACGCGTTAGTTTTAGGGTCTTTATTCCGATGATACTACCCAGCAATCCAACGCAAACCACTACGGCAGCCGTCAGTGCCGGAATACCCCCTAATGTATCTGCCACTTCCATAGCAATGGGAGTAGTGACGGATTTTGGGGCCAATGAATAGATTATCTCTTGTGGTGCTCCCATCAGTTTGGCAATCACCACTACGGAAACTACTCCGATGATGCAACCCGCCAGTTGTGAAAGCAGGATAGGGACCAATTGCTTTTTTATGGCTTCCAACTGTAAATATAGAGGTACTCCAAGAGCTACTACTGCCGGTTTCAGCCAGAATTCGATGAGATATCCGCCTTTGTTATAGGTTTCGTAACTGATATGCGCCATTTTCAGAAAGATAATCAGGATGGCGATAGTGAGTAAAATGGGATTAAGTAATAAAATACCAGTTTTCTTTTGCAACAGTTTTGAAAAGAAAAACACGCCGAAGGTGACGGCTAACAAGAAGAATTCGTTGTCTAAGTAACTCATTTGATTTTGCGTGCTAATTGATGAACCCACCCTGTAACGATTAAAACCAGCAGGGTGCTAACTAAAGAAGCTATGACTATCGGCCAGAACTGGGCAGCGATAATGTCAAAATAAAGCATGAGGGCTACACCGGGAGGAACAAAGAAAAATCCCAAATTAGCAACCAGGAAGTCGGACAATCCCTGCACCCATTGCAGTTTAATCCAACCCAATTTCAGAAAAAGGGTGAGCAACAGCATACCTACGATGCTGGACGGAAGCTTGATATCCGTAAGAAAAACAACCAATTCACCCAAAGCCAGGCATCCGAAAAGGATGGCGCATTGACGAATCATACTACTATTACCTATTTATTATTATTAAACTCAACTTCCTTTGGCTGAAAGGAATTAAAGGAACTGTCACTTCGCTGAAACTCTCCTAATAACTAATCAGAAGCTGAATTGTTTACTGAAAACGCTGCAAAGTTAGGCATTTTGTAGTTTGGCTGTCACTGTTTCCCGTGATATTTATTTCCATTTGTTTCAGGGCAATGAAAAAAAAAGACGTGATATGGATATTATTAGAAATATTTGCCTATTTTTGCGATAGCGATTGTATATAAAGTTTCAAGAGAAATATTAATCTTTTAAACAGGAAGAATATGAAAAAGAGTTTGTTCATTAGCGCTTTAGTAGCGTTTGTTATGATGTTTTGTGTAAATGTGAATGCACAGGAAAAAGCTACTGGTAAGGCTTATAAAGACCTGAAAAAGCAGGAAAAGGTATTGGATAAGGAATTGCAGAAGAAAGCTATCAAAGAAGCTCGCAAAGAAGCCAAGAAACTGGAAAAAGAAGGCTTTAAGACTCCGGTAGGAAAACTGCCTTTGGCCAAGCAATTGGAAACAGCTTGGGAAAAACAAGCGGAATTGGATACTGAAGGTAACCCGTATTGGTACATCGCTTCTTCCAGAGCGGTAGGTGGAAATCAGTCGGCTGCTGCTTTGCAAGCTACCAATGCTGCAAAAATAGACCTGGCAGGTCAGATTCAGACCAAAGTTTCTCAATTGATCGAAGCGAAAGTTGCTAATGACGACATGGGACAGGAAGAAGCAGCCAGTTTGTCAAGCGTAGTTGCTTCCAGCAAGAGTGTAATTTCTGCTACACTAGGTCGTACGATTCCTTTGGTAGAAGTATACAAAACTTTACCTAACAAGAATGTGGAAGTAATGGTTACCATTGGTTACAGCATGCAATCAGCTAACCAGGCTGCTGTTCAGGCTATCCGTAAAGAACTGGCTGCCAAGTCAGAAGAACTGGCTAAACAGTTGGATAAACTGGGCTATTAATTAATTCCATTTTCTTAAAAACAGATGGTGAATGAATAGGAACAACCTGATTGGGTGGATATTCCTTGTGATATGTACAATAGCTGCTCCGCTGCACGCCCAGAATTCCGTAAAGGTGAAGGGTGCGCAGGGGCGCTGGCAAGTGAGTGAGGAGATCACGCTGAAAGAAGCGGAAGAACGCGCCTTTATGGAAGCGAAGAAAGAAGCCTTGCGCAAAGCCGGTGTCATGGAGAATGTGTGGTCCGTATTCGGACAGATTTCCCAGGAGAGCGGCACGGAGTTTCACGAGGCATATTCACAGATGAACGTACTTGCGATTGGGGGAATGGTGAATGTTACCAACAAGAAAGTAGAGGAAGTGTGGGATACGAATACCCGTAGCCTGTATAAAGTGGTAACTATCGATGCCGTTGTGCAGAAAGAAGAAAAAGTGGATAAGTCGTATGCGCTGGAAGTGAAGGGCGTAGCGAATTTATATAAAGAAGGAGATGTATTTACCTGTACGTTGAAAGTGCACGGCACGGACTCCTATCTGAAGTTTTTCTGGTTTGACAGTACTGGCGGCGCATTGCTCTACCCTAATACTTACGAACCCAACACCTTGTTGCAGGCCGAAAAGGAGTACAGTATTCCTTTCAGCAATGCGGTGGACTACCGCATGGAAAAGCAAGGAAAAGAAAGTGAGAAAATCAACATGATGATGGTGGCTACCAAGGAAAACATTCCTTTTACGGACGAGGTGACTTATCAGAATGTGTTGAAATGGGTATACTCCATTCCTAATGACAAGCGTTGTGCCTTCTACGACATGATACTTATCAAGTAATACATGTTTTTATTTTAACTTCTCTAAATCTATTGTACAGATGAATAAGATGAAGTGTTTTTCTGCTGCTTTAGTTGCCTTCTTTTTGTCGGCGACACACTTGTGTGCGCAAGACATTGAGAAAGAATTCGATGATTTCGCAAAGCAGCAACAACAAGAGTTTGAAGATTTCAAGAATAAGGCGGACGCGGAATTTGAAACCTTCTTGCGGGAAACGTGGCAGAAGTATGAAGCATTTGCTGCGATTCCGGCTCCTGAACGTCCCGAACCACCCAAACCGGTAGAGTTTGACAAGACAAAGCCGACGATGCCGCCGGTGAATATTAAACCTGCTGCTCCGAAGGTGCCGGATGCTCCTGTGCCCAGTATGGGAGAGAAGGTTCCGGTGGATGTGAAACGTCCTGACCTGCCTGCCATTGAGGATAAACCTGCTCCGGGCGTATATGTACCGGGTAAGCCTTATACTCCTGTGTTGGTTGAAGTACCTCTTGTAAAACCGGGGAGTACGGTGTATCGCACTCCTGTAGAATTTTACGGTACTTCTTTTGAAGTTGCTCTGGAAGCTGCGGACGATCTTTCTCTGAAAGGTAATCGTGAGTCCGATGTGGCGGATGCCTGGAAAGCTATTTGTAAGAGGGATTACGAGCAGATGGTGAAGGATTGTATGACCATCAAGAAGGAGAAGAACTTGAGCGACTGGGCCTATCTGTTGTTTACGAAACAGATTGGAACACAACTATATGGTGCCGGAAATACGAATAATATTGTATTCTTGCAGATGTTTCTTCTGAATAAATCCGGGTATAAGGTACGCCTTGCCAAGATTGACGACCAGTTGAAGTTGATGGTTGCACCTGCCGGTACTATTTACGGTACACCTTATCTTACTATAAGCGGTAATAAGTATTATGTGTTTGAACCGACACCGGGAGGTTCGATGGGGATTTATACCTATCGTCAGGACTTTGCCAATGCTAAGAATTTGGTATGCCTGAATATAGAGGGTGTTCCCGCTTTCTCCATGAATGAATTTGAAAAGAGTCTGACTTCTTCTACAGGTGCTGTGAAAGTACAGACACAAGTGAATAAGAATCTGATAGACTTTTACTACGATTACCCCCAGTGTGATGTCGTGATTCACTACAAAACACCGATGAGTGAGGAATTGCGTGCTTCCCTTTATCCGCAACTGAAAACCGCTATTGCGGGTAAATCGCAGAAAGAGGCTGCCAATATTCTGCTCAACTTTGTGCAGACTGCTTTTGAGTACATGACGGACGGGGAACAATTCGGCTTTGAAAAGCCAAACTTCCCGGACGAAACATTCTATTATCCTTATTGTGACTGCGAAGACCGCGCAATGCTTTACTCTACTTTAGTGAGAGATTTGCTTGGTCTGGACACTATCTTGCTGGATTATCCTAACCATATTGCTTCGGCTGTCCGCTTTACCGAGGACATTCCGGGAGACTATGTGGTACTGGATGACGGCAGTAAATATCTGATTTGCGATCCCACCTATATCGGAGCACCCATCGGTGCCTGCATGGACCAGTACAAACAAGTGGCTCCAGAAATCATCCGTTAGTGTTAAATATTATAATAATTGTAGTTCGGGGCATAAAAATGCCCCGAATTGCAATGTTGATATTGCAAAATTGTGTACTTTTGCGGCGTGAATAACACGTCTACTGGATTTTTATACACAATTTATATATATGCAGAGATTAATTAATGAAATCGTTGAGCGTGCGAAAGCCGACCGCCAACGTATTGTTCTTCCTGAAGGAACGGAAGAACGCACCTTGAAAGCTGCCAATCAAATTTTGACAGACGGAGTTGCTGACCTGATTCTTCTGGGTAATCCGGATGAAATTAATGCTTGTGCAACAGAATGGGGACTTGGAAACATCAGCAAGGCTACAATCATCGATCCGGAGAATCATCCGAAGAAAGAGGAGTATGCGCAATTGCTTTGTGAACTTCGCAAGAAAAAAGGCATGACTATCGAAGAAGCTCGTAAGTTGGTAGTTAATCCGCTCTATCTGGGCTGTCTGATTATTAAGAATGGCGATGCTGACGGTCAGTTGGCAGGTGCACGCAACACCACAGGCGATGTACTTCGTCCGGCATTGCAAATCATTAAGACAACTCCGGGCATTACTTGTGTATCCGGTGCAATGTTGTTGTTGACGCATGCTCCTGAATATGGAAAGAATGGTATTTTGGTAATGGGGGATGTAGCTGTGACTCCGGTGCCCGATGCAGAACAGTTGGCTCAGATTGCTGTTTGTACAGCTCGCACGGCTAAGTCTGTAGTAGGCATGGAACCGAAAGTGGCAATGCTCAGCTTCTCAACCAAAGGCTCTGCTAAGCACGAAGTTGTGGATAAAGTGATTGAGGCTGTAAAGATTGCACATGAGATGGATCCCGACTTGGCTCTCGACGGTGAATTGCAGGCTGATGCTGCATTGGTTCCGGAAGTAGGTGCCAGCAAAGCTCCGGGTTCTGCAATTGCAGGAAATGCGAATGTATTGGCGGTTCCGAGCCTTGAAGTAGGTAATATTTCTTATAAATTGGTACAGCGTTTAGGTCATGCAGATGCGGTAGGTCCTATTTTGCAGGGTATTGCCCGTCCGGTGAACGACCTGTCACGCGGTTGCTCCATCGAAGATGTTTATCGCATGATTGCAATTACTGCCAACCAGGCTATTGCAGCAAAGAATCAAAAATAACCATTAAATCTGAATATATAAAATGAAAGTCTTAGTATTGAACTGCGGTAGTTCGTCCATCAAATACAAATTGTTTGATATGGATCATAAAGAAGTGATCGCACAGGGTGGTATTGAAAAAATAGGCCTTCAAGGCTCTTTCCTGAAGTTTACTTTGCCTAACGGTGAGAAGAAAGTTCTGGAGAAAGATATTCCCGAACATACCGTAGGTGTGGAGTTTATTCTGGATACACTGACCAGCCCTGAATTTGGTGCTATCAAATCTTTGAATGAAATCAACGCAGTAGGTCACCGTATGGTGCATGGTGGTGAGAAGTTCAGCGAATCTGTGTTGCTGACACAGGAAGTCCTGGATGCTTTCACGGCTTGCAACGACCTGGCTCCGCTTCACAATCCTGCTAACCTGAAAGGCGTAAACGCCATCTCTGCCATATTGCCGAATGTACCGCAGATCGGTGTATTCGATACAGCGTTCCATCAAACTATGCCGGACTATGCTTACCTCTATGCCATTCCTTACGAATTGTATAAGAAATATGGTGTGCGTCGTTACGGTTTCCACGGAACTTCTCACCGTTATGTTTCACAACGCGTGTGTGAGTATCTGGGAGTGAGTCCGGAGGGAAAGAAGATTATCACTTGCCACATTGGTAACGGTGGTTCTATCACTGCTGTTAAGGATGGTAAGAGCATAGATACCAGTATGGGATTGACTCCGCTGGAAGGTCTGATGATGGGTACCCGTAGTGGTGACATTGATGCCGGTGCTGTGACTTTCATCATGGAAAAAGAGAACCTGACTGCTGCCGGTGTATCCGACTTGCTGAATAAGAAGAGCGGTGTAAAGGGTATCTTCGGCGTATCCAGTGACATGCGTGAATTGGAGGCTGCCGTTGCTGCCGGTAACAATAAAATGGCTGACCTGACCGAAAAGATGTATTTCTATCGTATCAAAAAGTATATCGGTGCTTATGCTGCTGCTTTGGGTGGCGTAGACATCATCGTATTTACCGGTGGTGTAGGCGAGAACCAGGCTTCTTGTCGTTCCGGTGCATGCGAAGGTTTGGAATACATGGGCGTGAAGCTGGATCTGGAGAAGAACAAGATTCGTGGCGAAGAAGCAGTGATTTCTGCTGAAGATTCTAAGGTGAAAGTTGTAGTAATCCCGACTGATGAAGAACTGATGATTGCTTCGGATACAATGGCTATCCTGAACAAGAAATAATCCTTTTAAAGTAGATAGCGTCGCAATCGCGATGTAACAATAATGCCGGAAGCAATGCGGATTGCCTTCCGGCTTTATTTTTTTAACAATATCTGCTCCGGTCACTGGGGTAAATTCCTTATCTTTGTTTGTCATTTAAGAGAAAGCGACATTTATTCAAACTACTTTAAATATACCAACTTATGAAACGATTCATGTATGTATTGCTCTTTGTTCTGTTGACAGGCGCGACGTATGCGCAACAGGCAAAGTATGTATTCTATTTCATCGGTGATGGAATGGGAGTAAACCAAGTGAACGGTACGGAAATGTACCTGGCTGAACAGGAAGGACGCATTGGCGTGACGCCGTTGCTGTTCACTCAGTTTCCGGCTGTAGGTGTTGCCACTACTTTCTCTGCCACTAATTCGGTTACGGACTCTTCCGCTGCCGGAACTGCATTGGCTACCGGAGTGAAGACGTATAATGGTGCCATCGGTATAGATGACCAGAAGAATGTGATTCAATCAGTTGCCGAAAAAGCGAAGAAGGCCGGGAAGAAAGTCGGTGTAACTACCAGTGTCAGTGTGG
>NZ_EQ973490.1:150449-159127 GCF_000158035.1 Bacteroides cellulosilyticus DSM 14838 | reverse complement strand
ACCATGCTACTCCTGCCGCTTTCTATGCTCATCAGCCTAACCGCAGCATGTATTATGAAATAGCCCTTGACTTACCGAAGGCTAACTTTGACTTCTATGCAGGTGGTGGTTTTCTGAAGCCTACTACTACCGCTGATAAGAAAGAAGCTCCGAGCATTTTCCCGATCATTGAGGAAGCCGGTTACACCATTGCGAAAGGTATTGATGACTTTAAGGTTAAGTCCACCCAGGCTGATAAGATGATTCTTATCCAGAAAGACGGTGCTAATCCTTCTTGTCTGCCTTATTCCATTGACCGTAAAGACGGCGATATGACCCTCGCTGAAATCACAGAAAGCGCTGTTTCTTTCCTGACCAAAGGCAAGAACAAGGGCTTCTTCCTGATGGTGGAAGGTGGAAAGATCGACTGGGCTTGCCATAGCAACGACCCTGCCACAGTTTTCGAAGAAGTGATTGATATGGACAACGCCATTAAAGTGGCTTATGAGTTTTATAAAAAACATCCGAAAGAAACTCTGATTGTAGTAACTGCCGACCATGAAACCGGTGGCTTGGGATTGGGTACAGGCAAGTATGAATTACATTTGAAGGCTCTGAAGAACCAGAAACAGTCTCAGGATTTACTTTCTACTGCTATCACGGATTTGCGCAAAGCCAAAGGTCATAATGTAACCTGGGAAGATGCCAAGGCTCTGTTGGTAGAAAAGATGGGTTTCTGGAAAGAATTGCCTTTGACTTGGGAACAGGAGAAGATGTTGCGTGATGAATTTGAGCAATCCTTCGTAAAGAATAAGGTTGTGTTCGAAGAAACTCTTTATTCGAAAACTGAACCGCTGGCTGCTACCGCAAGAAAAGTGATGAGCCAGATTGCCATGATAGGCTGGACAAGTGGCAGCCACACAGCAGAGTATGTGCCGGTATATGCAGTAGGTGCAGGTTCTAAGGAATTTGCCGGTAAGTATGATAATACGGAAATCCCGAAACGTATAGCAAAAGTTGCGGGATACAAATAAGCTACCAGCTACCAGTTACGAGCGACGAGCTACAAGTGCCATGCGGTATAATTGCGCAGCCACTTGTAGCTCGTAGCTTGTATTTCGTAGCTACTTTATTTCTTCCTTGACTATTTCGTCCATTTCCTTGAGACGTTTCTTGCGCTCCTTTGCGGACTTTACTTTCTGTTCTTTGTATCCAAGGTCCGTATGTTCGGAAACCTCCTCGCTGAATTCTTCAAATTCATCCTTTGCCGGACGACCATGCGGGTCGATATTCTCTTCGGCAATCGCATTGTTTCTGTAAATCAAATCATCCATAACTGTATATTTTTAATGGTTTATGGATATACTACAAGGTTGCAGTGAAAAAGGTTTTGTACATTTCCCTTTTCTTGTGGCCATTTACAGAAGATTAAATAGACGAAGCATCTGTTTACAGTGCCGGGAGCAGGTATTTCCAGATTAGATCCAGTTCAACCTGCATGTCTCCGATATGTGCTGTAACGGCAATAACGGCGTCTTTTTCAGGAATTACGAGGATATATTGTCCGTTGGCCCCATTGGCACGGGCGGAAGTTTCGGCAATCCATTCTTCCGACAGTACTTGCCGGCCATTCCACTTCCCTTTTTGCAGGAAGAGTTGTCCCATCTTGGCAAGGTCTTCGGTTTTGAGGTATAGTCCCCAGCCGCCGCAATTGATTCCTTGCGGGCTTTCCTGCCACTTCACATTGACGATGCCCAGTGGACGGAACAGTCGTGGATATAAATAATCCACTAGCTTTTCTCCGGTCACTTTCTGAACAATGGCGGAAAGCATATAGGTTCCGAGACTGTTATTAGCAAAGAAAGTGCCCGGCTTATGTTCTACGGGATGAGCGAGGAACTGCTCCACCCAATCCTTGGCGGGAGTTTCAGTAGCCTGGGTATTGACGCTCGGGGCTGTATCATGTCCGCAAGTCATAGTCAGTAAGTCACGGATAGTCATGGCTTTTAGGTTTTCACTGACGTTTGCGGGTAGCTTATCCGGGAAGAAAGAGATTACTTTATCCGTCAGCTTTAGCCTTCCTTCTGAAATGAGGAGTCCTACAGCCGAGGCGGTAAATGTCTTACTGACAGAGTTCAGAATGTGTGGCTCATCTTCTTTCCCTTCACCTATCCACTTTTCGGCAAGCACGTTACCATGTTGCACTATCATGATGCTGTGCAGGTCCTGGTTAGCTTTCTGCACTGCATCCAGGTATTTTTCCATAGCTTTCTCCAGTTTTTTAGAGGCAGTGCTACGTGGAAGTCCTTTTGTCAACTGGTTGATGGAAATTAGTTTGATGCCTTTATCTTCAATGACTTGCTTTACGCGCGGGCTGGTGAGGAGGTCTGTCACTCCCTGCCGGTCGAGTGCTACTTGTTCGTAGCCGATATGAAAGACGGTTCTCATTTCTTCGTTATCCAGTGCCGGATGGTCGAGGAACAGATACCGTTTACCGGCTTCCAGTTTATTGAGGGAACGGATGAAGCTCTCTTCTTTTTCAGCCGATGTCCGGCTCGGACCATCATATCCGATATAGGTGAACCGGTAATCTTCGGGTGAATCCATGCGGTCAATGGAAGGGAGGTTGTACTCCTTTGCCAGTCGCAACACCAATTCGTTCACTTCTTTCGTGAATCCGGTGGACAGCATGTGCCCTGTCATGTGGCTGAGTTGGGGAATGTTCTTCAGTGCCATTTCTATCTGCGCACGGAATTCTTGCTCCACCTCTTTGATATCCCATTTGTTTTCCATAACCGACTGTCCCGGATAGGCCGGATTAGCCCCCATCATCGGATAAAAATATCCGTTCTCGTCCGTCAGGCTGGGACAATGCGTCAGGGGGCGCCATTTTACATTTTCCCATTCGCTGGTAATGACTAAATGCAGTCCGGCATCCAATCCCGGATTTTCTTTCAGCAGACGAACGGCTTCCGGATACCAGGCGGCTACAGGCATCACTTCAACCGAGCGGGCGATGCCCGACTGATAAGTTTGAATACAAGCCTCGTTGACGGAGTGGAAAGCTCCAAGGTCGTCGATGCGGATAGCAAGGGTAGGGGCGGATTGTCCCCATGCCGGAAGGGTACTTACAGCAAGTAAACATCCGGCAAAAAGGTGTTTCAGTCTTAAAAGGTTCATATCGGATTGGGCGGTTGGTTGGCGCTTTAAGGGGGGCTTCCGGGATGGATTATAGTTTGGTTTCTCCTTCAATAAAGTTCTCAAGGAAGAGATTCTCACCGTCGAATACGGCGTAGGAGAAATAATTAATCCAGTCTCCCAATATGGTGACACGGGCGGTGGCGCTCAACATCAGGTCCAGTTCGATGTGGCGGTGTCCGTAGATGAAGTAATTGATATTCGGGTGACTTTTCAGGTATTCCTTGGTGTAGAGCACCAGGAATTCTTTGTCTTCACCCATATAGTCGGGCTCCTTGCCGTCCACACGTTTCAGACGGCTATGTTTTGCCCAATTCAGTCCTAGCTCCATACTCCAACGCGGGTGTATGGCGGAGAAAAGGGTTTGCAGGAATTCGCTGTGAAACATGGAGCGCAGAAATTTGAACTTCTTGTCGGGGTCGCCCAAACCATCGCCGTGGGCAAGGTAGAACTCTTTGCCGTATATTTCCGTGGTGAGCGGTTCGCGGTGCATGATGACGCCGCACTCGCGGGTCAGATAGTCGCCGCACCAAATATCATGGTTACCTGTGAAGAAATGCACTTCCACTCCTATGTCCGTCAGTTCGGACAGCTTTCCCAGAAAACGGGTATATCCTTTCGGCACAACGGTCTTGAATTCATACCAGAAGTCGAACATATCTCCCAGTAAGTATAAGGCAGAAGCCTTGTGCTTGATACTGTCGAGGAAATTAACGAGGCGTCGCTCTTGTGTACGCCCGTGTTCGATGGCACGTGAGCCGAGGTGTGCGTCCGAAAGGAAATATACATTCTTCATAACCGTGCTATTCTGTTGAATTACAAATTACTAATTGCAAATTACAGGAATCCCAGTTCCAGTTTGGCTTCTTCGCTCATCATGTCCTTGTCCCATTCCGGTTCGAACACCAGATTGATGGTGGCGGCAGATACACCGTCAACTGATTCCACTTTCTGGCGCACGTCTTCCATGATGAAGTCGGCTGCCGGACAGTTGGGGGCTGTCAAGGTCATATCAATATTTACTTCTCCGCTGTCGGAGACATCTATTTTGTAGATAAGTCCCAGATCGTATACATTTACCGGGATTTCCGGGTCGAATACGGTTTTGAGCATTGCTACTATTTTTTCTTCTATTTCAAACTTGGTCATATTCGTTTCATTTTAGTTAGGCAAAGATAGTTGAAACCGGAAGCAGAAGCAAATTTATTTGCATTATGCTGAATGCAACTCATCTTCGTGAAGCAAAGCTAAAGAAATAAATTGAAACTACAAAGGAACGGGTTTTGAAAAAGCCTGTCACAGGCACTCTGCAACTCGAATATTAAGACCTTTTATTAAGCACATTACTACCTTTTACATCAAACATTACTATCTTTCATCTGTATCTTTCTTACCGCCCATGCAAAAGATGCCATCTTTTGTAGCAAAACATGCCATCTTTTGATGTGAAAGATGCCACCTTTCGTAGCAAAAGATGCCATCTTTTACATGAGCGGTAAGGAAGATCCGGGTGACTTCCTTTAATGCTTTCTCTTAAATCATTCCTTCATCGTTAAAGCTATAATACTTTCCGTCTGTTACAATAACGTGGTCGATGAGACGGATGTTCATTGTCTGAGCGCCTTTTTGGACAAGTTGCGTCAGGCGTTGGTCGTCTGTACTGGGGCGTGGGCTGCCGGAAGGATGGTTGTGTATCAGAGCTATTTGTGTGGCTCGTTGTATTAAGGCTTCGCGCAGGATGCTGCGTACGTCGGCAGTAGTCTGGTCGATGCCGCCGCGGCTGATGCGGGATTTGTCGATGACGCGGGAAGCCTGGTTAAGGAGTAAAACCCAGAATTCTTCGTGTGTCAGGTCGCAAAGAAGCGGGTGAAAGATTTCGTAGATGTCTTTGGAAGAGTGGATGGTGGCACGTTCCGGACGTTCTTGTAGTTTGCGGCGTTTACCCAGTTCCAATGCTGCCATGATGGTGATGCTTTTGGCGGGACCGAAGCCTTTGAAGCTGGAAAAGTCCTGCACTTCCCATTTACCCAATTGATTGAGGTCGTTGCCGCAAGTGGAAAGTACCCGTTGCATAAGTGATACCGCGCTTTCTTCTGTGTTTCCCGAACCGATAAGGATGGCAAGCAATTCAGCATCGCTCAAAGCTTCCGCTCCCTTCAGCATCATTTTTTCCCGTGGACGGTCTTCTTCCGCCCACTGATTGATAGTCAGTTTCTCCATGTTAATCACTAATCGCTAATCACTTATAAAAGTTCTTTTTGAAAGCCTCAAACTCGTCTTTGCCGAGTATGCAGCGATTCCACCATGCTCTCCAAAAGCCTGTGCCGTATCCGATGAGTTGGATAAAGGAGGCGGCAATGGAATAGATGCCGATACGCAGGCTTCGGTTCTGGATGGAAGAGTCTATGCATACCAGCAGTGCGTACAAAGCAATGGGCGTCAGACTGTAAAGGCAGAAAGGAGCACCAAGCAGCAGTACCGCTACTCCCAGTGTGAATGCTGCGGGCAGGAGGTGGACGACTTTCAGTGATTCCGGATATTTCTTATATAGATTGATGCGTGCAATTCCCGAATTATGCACTTGCTTGAAGAATTTCTTTAAGTCCGTGCGGCGTTTATGATATACCCATGCATCGGGGAATAACCGGCAGCGGTAACCGCCTTTAAATATCCGGATGCTGAAGTCTATGTCTTCTCCGAATCGCATCTTTGAAAAACCACCCAATGCGGCATATACGTCTCGCTTAACACCCATGTTGAAACTGCGCGGATAGAACTTATCCATTTTCTTTTTTCCTCCCCGGATGCCTCCGGTAGTGAAGAAAGAGGTCATGGAGTAGTTGATGGCCTTTTGTATATCTGTAAAAGACTCGTGAGCCCGGTCTGGTCCGCCGAAAGCATCGGCAGGGCTGGCTTGCAGTTCTTTTTCAATGGCGGCGAGATAACCTGCGGGTAGGATGCAGTCGGAATCGAGGATGATCAGGTATTCCCCCGCGCTTCGTTCGGCGCCATAGTTACGGGTTTGTCCGGGACCGGAATTCGGTTTGTTGTAATAGTGTATGTCCAGTTTATCCTGATATGTGTCCACTACCTCCTTGCAGGGAATGGAGGAACCATCTTCCACAATTACGACTTCAAAGTCTTTGAAACTCTGCTCGGTCAGACTTTGCAACAGTTCGTCTACTTCGTCGGGACGGTTGTATACAGGAATAATGACGGAGTATCTCATAGGTATTAATCTTTTAGTTCGTTTTCTATTTCTTCAATGCTGGGCAGGGTACTCTTGAAATCTTTTGGGTAAAGCTGACTTAATTCATATTCAGAGATACCGATGGGAGGTTGGCTGTGTCCAGCGTATATCGTGCCACTATGTTGTTCTTACTTTTACAAATTAGCAATCCTATAGTTGGATTGTCTTGTGGCAGTTTCATCTCATGATTGATGGCAGAGACATAGAAACCTAACTTACCAATATATTCGGGCTGGAAGTCTCCCGTTTTTAACTCTATCACTACATAACTGCGTAGTTTGAGATGATAAAATAGCAGATCGATAAAGAATTCATCACCACCGACTTCAAGGCGTACTTGCCGTCCTACATAGGCAAAACCATTTCCTAATTCAATGAGGAATTTGGTGATATTGTCAGTTAGGGCATCTTCCAACTCCCGTTCAAGATAACCATCACGCAGGGTGAGGAAGTCGAAATTATAAGGGTCCTTTGTTAGTTCCTGTGCAAGGCTGCTTTGTGATGCCGGTAGGCATGATGAGAAATTGTTAATAGAAGCACCTTCTCTGTAATAGAGACTACTTTCTATCATATTAAGTAACATATTTCGGCTCCAGCCATTTTCTACAGTTTTATTAATATAGAATACAGCCTCTTTTATGTTCTTTATTTTATCAATGATACAGCGTTGATGTCCCCATGGAACTGCGAAAAAGAGCTTTTCTATTTCTGCCACAACTTGTGGCAGTTTCTCACTTTTACTTTCCGCCCCAACTTGTGGCAGTTTTGTATCAGGCTGAGAATAAAAAGAATACCATTTCTTCATATACCAAAGGTTGCGCGAAGAAAAGCCACTCATATCTGGAAAATTCGTCTTTAGATCTTGGGATAATTGTTCAATGATGCCATCTCCCCATTTTGCTTCCGCTTTCAACCGGACTATATCACCTCCTATACTCCAGTATAGTTTCAATAACTCCGTATTTACTTTTACCGCTGCCTTAATCTGACTCTGGCGGATACGCTGTTTTAGTTCGCCTATCCACTCTTTATATTCGTTGTCTGTCTTTATCAGTTTACTCATGGTGCAATTCTATTGCTTATTGCTTACAAAGATAAATCATTCTTTTCCGATAATCTTCCCAATCGTATATTCTTTTGCTCCCCTATAGAAAAAAACTGCCTGCCAGAAGTGTTTAATTCTTCTGACAGGCAGCTTGTATAATCGTAATTATGTAGTCGGGGGATCGGCTTATGCCTTCACACGGCTTACATAAGAACCGTCACGAGTGTCGATTTCAATTGTTTCACCTTCATTGATGAACAGCGGAACGCGCACAGTTGCACCAGACTCTACAGTGGCAGGCTTCAACGTGTTTGTAGCTGTATCACCCTTTACACCCGGTTCGGTATAAGTAATCTTCATTTGAACCTTTATAGGCATATCAGCATAAAGAACTGTTTCAGTAGAAGCATCAGATACTACTTCCAGCACAGCACCTTCCAACAGGAAGTCAACACCATTGATCAGGTCGTGGGCAATGGGGTGTTGGTCGAAAGTTTCCTGATTCATGAAGATGTAATCTTCACCTTCTTTATATAAGAACTGATACGGACGACGTTCTACACGTACATCTTCCAGTTTTTCACCGATGTTAAAGCGACGTTCCAGTACATAACCGTTTACTACGTCTTTCAGTTTTACACGCATGAAGGTATTACCTTTTCCCGGCTTTACATGCAGGAAGTCAATACAAAAGTACAGCTTGCCATCCATACGGATGCAAGTTCCGATTTTAATGTCTTGGGCATTAATCATACTAATATTTTTTATTTTAGATGTTATATAATTGTCTCCACTGAGCTTTGCGGGTGCAAAAGTAATGGAAATCAGTAAAAATCGCAAAAAGTTTTGAGAGAAAAAGACTTAACTCTTGGTTATTTTGAAAAAAGTCCCTATTTTTGCAGCCCGATTACGTGAAATAATAACATAAAACAATATACAGTAATGAAAAGAACATTTCAACCCTCTAACAGAAAGAGAAAAAACAAACACGGTTTCCGTGAGAGAATGGCTTCCGCTAACGGTCGCAGAGTATTAGCTGCACGTCGTGCTAAAGGCCGCAAGAAACTGACTGTTTCTGACGAATACAACGGAGTGAAAGCATAAGTAAACTCTTTGTAATAAAGAATAAGAAAGCCGCAAAGGACTGATAACAGTGCTTTGCGGCTTTTCTTATTGTGACGATAAAGCTTTAGCGGAATTAATTAA
>NZ_EQ973490.1:142135-150114 GCF_000158035.1 Bacteroides cellulosilyticus DSM 14838 | reverse complement strand
TTATGAATCTGAAACGTATTAGTTACACCAACGTTTTTCCCTTATTATTCCTCTATTTCCTTTCCGGCTTTTTTCCATTCTTCGAAACCTTTGTCGAGGTCGTAGACCACATATCCCTTTTCGCTGAGTATAGCGGCAGCCTTTTTACTGCGTTTACCACTACGGCAATACAAAGCAACGGGTTTATCTTTCTGTAGAGTGGAGTCGGCTATTTCCGCAAAAGTCTTATCAAGTACATTGATGTTGATGCTTTTGGGAATGTGTGATTCCGAGTATTCGGCTACGGTGCGTACATCCAGACGTTGTATCTCAGGATTGGCTATCAGCGTGGAGAAATCTTCCACGGATACAGACTTGAAATCTCCTTTCTGCTGACAGGAGAAAAGAGAGGAGAAGAATAGGCAGATGCCTGCAATCAAAGAATTTATTTTCATCTTATTGGGGGGTATATTCAAATTCATAAGTTACTTCTTTGCCGGAATACGTGTTTAAGCTGAAATAGATTGTAACTTTATCAATTCCATCCTCTGCATATTGCCGTAACGGAACGGATGCATACGCACGTTTCGTGTATGCCTGCACATCTCCGCCATCATCATGATAGAGAGACAGACGTACCGTCCGGGTTCCTGCTTCTTTATCCGTGGTGACTTCGTCCTCAATGAAATGGAACGAGTGCTTTCCGTTCTGCGACTTGATTTCCAGCATTATGTTCAGGTAATCAATCCCCATCCAGATACTCAGTATATCTGCCGGATCACGCTTGATTCCATCCTTAAATTTATCCGCAGACTGCGGCACAGGCGATATGGCACTCAATACTGCATACAATTTCACTCCGGATGTCCCATCGGCAGCTTCCGCCTTGCCATAGTTGCTGACAATGCGGGCAGAGGCATTAGCGTCTATACGTGTTTTCGACGCGTCTTCCACTATTGCAAGTGTTTCGCCTTCATCCGTCAGCACGGATTGCAGGCTGCCGTCGGCACCGGCCTGTGCAGTCAGGAAGTCCAGTTTTACGGACGGATAATGATAATCATCGTCATCGCCGCAGGAAACCAGCATGAATACCAGTACGGGAAGAAACCAGCATAAAGAAACCGGAAATTGTAGCTTACCTTTCATATATTACTCTATTTCGGATTATCAGTTCTTGTAGCCAAATAATTCGTCAGTGGATTGGCATACATCAACAACATCTTTTCGCGCAGGAACGGGATGTCTTTATTGGGCAGTTCAATGCGTGCAAGTTGCTGGTCGATGTAGTCAGTGAAGTGTTTTTTCTCTTCGGCGGTATAATGACCGGCGAAGGCCTGGGTGCCCGACAAATAATCGTGAGCTATGTAATTGCCGGGATACATACGATAGTTTGCATGGATTCTCCGATCTATAAGGGCGGAGATCTGTAAAAACAGTTCGGGTTTGGAAAGAGAACGGTCCAGCTTTTCCAGCTCTTCATTGATGCACGACGCTACCTGGAAGTGCACGCGTCCTTTAGGTCCGAACAAACCGGTTTGCATATTCTTCAGGTCGTCCTCCTGCGTCTTCTTGTAGTCCGGTATATCGCGTTTCAGTTGGAACTCCTGTGCTTTCAGGTAATCACAAGGATCGTATTCGTACGAAATGGCCAATGGAAGGATGTTCATTTCAATCAGGCGGTCGATAATGTCACCCTCACCGCCCATAGCCAGCATCTTGAGAACGCTTTCCTGAGTACGGTCGTTGGAGTCTTTGGCACGCCCTTCACGTTGTGCTATCCAGATAGACTGGTTCTTATCCTTAATAGTGTGGTGCATATAGCGCGACATGCGTCCGGAAGATTCCAGCATTTGGCGCATGGTCAGGGCACGTTGTACTATGAATGATTTGTTGACACGCACGAACTTCTTAATCCAGGGATAGATCAGCAGGTTATCGCCGATGGCAATTTCTACTGTATCCATACCTTTGTCTATCAACTCTACGGATAGGAAACCGGAGTCGAGAATGATATCGCGGTGGTTAGAGATATAAGTATAAGCGGATGTCTTGTCCGTCTGTGCCGTAAGGTCCAGAGTTACTCCCTGGGTCGTGTCTCTGGCAAATCTTTTCAGGATTGTGTAACAGAATGCTTTCTGAAACTCCAACTTCGTCTTGCATGTACGCATTTTCTGCGCAAGTGCCTCAAAGGGAACTTCCGGGAAAACAGCAGACGCCACCTGCTGGAAAGCCGGATCGGCAATCAGTTCCTCGTAAATCTGAGGAAGCTCCTCGTCATGATAAGGGCGGATTTCATCAAATTCCATATTCATAATGATTAACGTTTAGTGATTAGCGATTAGTAGTTTAGTCACTAAAGCTGGTTCTCAATTATATCAGTCATTACATCCTTAATGTCTAATCCTGCGGCACGTACCTGCTGGGGTATGAAGCTGGTAGCCGTCATTCCGGGCGTGGTGTTCACTTCCAGCAGATTGACTTTATCTCCGGCAGTGATGATGTAGTCCACACGAATGATACCTGAAGCGCCCAGGATATCGTAAATGGCGGAAGTCAGTGTCTGTATCCGGTGTGTCAGGTCATCGGAGAGACGGGCTGGGGTGATTTCGGAAACCTGCCCGTTGTACTTGGCGTCGTAGTCGAAGAATTCATTCTCGGTCACTACTTCGGTGATGGGGAATACGACTGACTTCTCTTTAGTCTTATAACAACCGCAGGTCACTTCGGTGCCTTCCATGTAGGCTTCTATCAGAACTTCTTGCGCTTCATCGAATGCCTTAACAATGGCAGGCTGTATTTGTTCTTTCGTCTTAACTTTCGTTACGCCAAAGCTGGAACCTCCCAGACTGGGTTTGATGAAACAGGGCAAACCTATCTTTTCAATCACATCTTCATCGGAAATGGATTGTCCTTGGCGAAGCACTAAGGATTCTGCTATGCGTACTCCAAAAACTTTGAGATATTGGTTGCAGGCAAACTTGTCATACGTAAGTGCTGCTGCCAGTACACCACAACATGAGTAGGGGATGTGAAGGAGATCGAAATAACCTTGCAAGCGTCCGTCCTCTCCCGGAGTGCCGTGAATGGTGATGTAGGCAAAGTCGAATGTTACCTTCCTGCCATTCATCTGAAAGCTGAAGTCATTCCGGTCAATGGGCGCTTTGCCGCCGTCGGGCAGTTGCACGTGCCAGTCGAGTCCGTGCATCTCCACAATATATAATGTGTACTTTTCCTTATCGATAAAGGAGTAGATGCCCTGTGCGCTGCGCAGGGAAACTTGAAATTCGGAGGTATCACCTCCGCAAACAATAGCAATCGTGCGTTTCATTCTAAATCTCTGTTACTGATGTAGCCTCTCCATTTGTCTATCAGCAAGGTCATGTCTTCGGGCATTTCGGAGGTGAAGTACATCTCTTCGCCAGTGGCGGGATGTACAAAACCCAGTGTCATGGCGTGTAATGCCTGCCGTGGACAAGTATCGAAGCAGTTATTTACAAATTGTTTGTATTTACTGAAATGGGTACCTTTCAGAATCTCGTGACCGCCGTAGCGCTCATCATTGAAGAGTACATGGCCGATATGTTTCATGTGAACACGTATTTGATGGGTACGTCCCGTTTCAAGAATGCATTCTACAAGAGTGACATAGCCCAGACGCTCCAGAACCCGGTAATGGGTCACGGCATGCTTTCCCTGATCATCGGGCAGAACGGTCATCTGCATGCGGTCTCTGGGATTCCGGCCAATGTTTCCGGTGATGGTTCCCTCGTCCTGTTCAACGGTTCCCCACACCAAGGCACGGTAGCGTCGTTTGGTGGTTTTGTTGAAGAACTGCATACCAAGGTTGGTTTTGGCATCCGGTGTTTTGGCTATGACGAGCAGTCCGGAAGTGTCTTTATCGATGCGATGAACCAGACCGACGTGCGGGTCGTTGGCATCGTAGTCGGGATTATCTTTCATGTGCCAGGCGATGGCGTTCACTAAAGTCCCCTGGTAGTTTCCGTGTCCGGGGTGTACCACCAGTCCGGCAGGTTTATTCACTACCATGAGGTATTTATCCTCGTAGATTATATTAAGTGGGATATCTTCGGGAATGACTTCGTTTTCATAACGCGGACGATCCATCATGATGGTGATGACATCCATCGGTTTCACCTTGTAGCTGCTCTTGACCGGTTTGTTGTTAGCCATTACAAAACCGGCTTCCGCTGATTTCTGTATGCGGTTGCGCGAAGCGTTTGTCAGGCGGTCGAACAGGTATTTGTCTACGCGCATCATTTCCTGTCCTCTATCCACTACCACACGGAAGTGTTCATAGAGTTGGGCTTCATCACCGACAGGTTCTATGTCGTCCAGATCATCCTCAGTCACTATGTCGTCCGGCAAATCTTCTATCATTCTTGTTCTTTCTATGTGTTATTGTTATTATTCCCCGTATGATCGAGTTTAAAACCAGGACTCGTCTGCTGCGGAATCTTTAGAGGAGGTAGGGGTGGTAGCTTCTACTGCTGTAGAATCCCCTTCCTGAGGCAGCTCTCCACCGTCTCCCACAATTAGTGTAAGTGTAGCACCTACAGGTACTTTTTCACCGTTGGTCAGTGTACGGCCTTTATATTTCACACCGTATACCCAGTCTTTTTCTCCGGCTATGTGTTCGTTCTCGGACAGTTTGAAGCCGGCCGCCAGCAGACGTGCCTGTGCTTGGCGCATGGAGCTGTTGTCCGCTACATCGGGAACGACTAGCAAAGGGGTGCTCAGGGTGTTTATGGTCAGATAGATGGTACGTCCTTCTTTCACTTTCTGCCCGGCGGCAGGATTGTGTTCGAGGATGCATCCGGCTGGTAAGTTCTTTACATAGCTGGAGTCGGAAACAATGCAGGTAAGTCCTTGGTTGCGGAACATTTTCTCAGCTTCTGCCACTCCCATACCTTTCACGTTGGGCACTACTACCGCTTCACCGTGACGGGTGTATATATCCAGTCCCTTCAGCACTCCAAACAGTACAAGGGCAACCACAATGACCATTGCGATCAGGTTTATCCAGAAAAACTTATTCTGTTTGAAAGAAAAAAACTCTTTTATAGTCATAATCCTTGGCGTTGTTTGGGGACAAAGATAATGCAAACCGAAAGCAGTACAAAATATGCTTGCTTATTTTTGATGCTGAGGAGCTTTTTTAAAGGAGAAAGACGTTTTCGCTTCGTTTGGGAGTTACAGAAGTTAGAAGGAGTTAAAGCCAACACTCCTGCTGATGATTCACAACTTTATCGGCTTTAACTCCTAAGCCCGCTTGCGGGCTGATAACTCCTTTAGCTCCTCACTATAGCTCCTTATTCTGTTCAGAGTGCCTCAAGCAGTCTCTTTAATACTACCGTAGCTGATATTTCACGATTAGCCGCTTCGGGGATGACAATAGATTGCGGACTTTCGATGACATCATCTGTTACAATCATATTGCGGCGCACGGGCAGGCAGTGCATGAAATAAGCATTGTTGGTTACTGCCATCTGGCGGTCGCTTACGGTCCACTCACGATCTTTGCTCAGAATTTGTCCGTAATTATCTCCGGCATAAGCCGCCCAGTTCTTGGCATAGACGAAGTCGGCACCTTCGAACGCTTTCATCTGATCATATTCCACACGGGCATTCCCTACGAATTGCGGAGCAAGTTCGTAGCCTTCGGGGTGGGTGATGACGAAATCATAATCCGTGGCGTTCATCCATTCGGCGAATGAATTAGGCACGGCTTGGGGCAATGGGCGTGGATGTGGCGCCCAGGTCATTACCACTTTAGGGCGTGCAGTCTTCTTGTATTCTTCAATTGTGATGAGGTCGGCAAAGCTTTGCAACGGATGGCGGGTAGCTGCTTCCATTGAGAACACCGGGCGACCGGAATGTTGGATGAATTGATTTATGATTACCTCGTTATAGTCATCCTCTTTGTTCTCAAAGCGGGCGAACGAACGTACACCGATGATGTCGCAGTAGCAACCCATCACAGGAATAGCCTCCAGTAGATGTTCGGGTTTGTCTCCATCCATGATGACGCCGCGTTCCGTCTCCAGTTTCCATGCTCCTTGGTTGATGTCCAGCACGATAACATTCATACCTAGATTCGTAGCCGCTTTCTGCGTGCTGAGACGGGTACGTAAGCTAGAGTTGAAGAAAATCATCATCAACGTCTTGTTCCGTCCCAATTCTACGTATTTAAAACGGTCTTTCTTAATCTCAAATGCTTCATCCAGTGCAGCTTTCAGATTTCCGATGTCCTGCACACAAGTAAACTTCTTCATGTTATATATTTATGATTAATATGAATTAGGAGTAAGAGGGGGGGAAGAAGGAGTTAAAGGAGTTATCGCTTCCTTATCTGTCCTTCTCCTTCGACAATCCACTTGTATGTGGTCAGTTCTTCCAGAGCCATGGGACCGCGGGCATGCAGCTTCTGTGTGCTGATACCGATTTCGGCACCCAGACCGAACTGCGCTCCGTCTGTAAAGGAAGTCGGTACGTTGACGTATACGCAGGCGGCGTCCACATCACGACAGAACCACTCGGCACGAGTCTTGTCTTCGGTTACAATACATTCGCTGTGTTTGGAACCGTATTCCTGAATATGCGCTATGGCTTCACGAATGGACTGAACGGTTTTAATGGACATCTTGTAGTCCAGGAATTCCGTACCGAAGTCTTCTTCCGTGGCCTCCTTCAGTAACTCCGCAGGATAGCTTCCCTTCAGTACGTTGTATGCGTACATATCCGCATAGATTATCACATTGCTTTTTTGCAACGGTGTGCAAAGTGCCGGCAGATCGTTGAGGCGGTCACCGTCAATCAACAGACAGTCCAGAGCATTGCATACGCTGACGCGGCGCGTTTTGGCATTGTTGATAATAGCTGCACCTTTCTCTACATCACCGTAGCGGTCGAAGAAAGTATGGCAGATACCTGCGCCTGTTTCAATGACGGGTATGGTGGCATTTTGACGCACAAAGTTGATGAGGCTACTGCTGCCACGCGGAATAAGTAAGTCTACATACCCCCGGGCATTCAGCAACTCGGCTGTAGCTTCCCGGTCGGCGGGCAGTAATTCTACGATGTGCGGGTTGATGTTGAAATGTTCCAGTACCTCGTGTATCACGCTGATAATGGCTCGGTTGGAGGAGTCGGCATCACTACCGCCTTTCAGTATGCAGGCATTTCCGCTTTTTAGGCAGAGAGAAAATACATCGAAACTCACGTTGGGGCGTGCTTCGTATATAATGCCGATGACGCCAAACGGGACACTTACCTTTCTGAGCCTCATCCCCTGGGGATGTGTGTGCTCTTTCAGCATGCGTCCCACTGGTGAGGAAAGGGTTGCTACATTGCGTGTATCGGCAGCGATGCCTTGCAGGCGTTCTACGGTTAGTTTTAGCCGGTCGTATTTCGGATCATTTGGATCCATTCTTTCCAGGTCCTTCTTGTTCTCAGCGAGAATGAAGTCCGATTTTGCCAAGGCAGCGTCCGCTACAGCCAATAGTATCTGATTGATTTCTTTATCGCTCAGTGATAACAATTCCCGGCTGGCTTCCTGCACGGTGGCAAATACTTTGTTTAAGTCCATTTTCTTGTACTTCTTTTATCGATTACCCTGCAAATGTAGCAATTATATCGGGAATGCTTGCTTTATCCCTTTGAAAAAGAATGATAACAGAAGAAAGAGTCGTGTGCCATTGTGACTTTGGTATAAGACGTAGTGTATATCGACTATTGTTTGATTCATAACAGAAAAGAGAGAAAATAATTTATCATTTTAAACAGTTCATTTGTTTTAATTTATCAATGATGAAGATGTCTTTTGTAAATGGTTGATTATCAGGAATGTTATAATGAACGTATTTCAACATACGACTGATGAGGTGGTCTCAGTATCATACTGATCTCACAAATATCTTATTGTGTAAATATTGGTCATCTGTATATGGGGCACTTATCATACAAGATTATCGTTTTGCTTA
>NZ_EQ973490.1:114660-141840 GCF_000158035.1 Bacteroides cellulosilyticus DSM 14838 | reverse complement strand
TATCCGTGTCATCCGCGTCTAAAAGATTATTTATCATTTAACTCATAACCGAAAAAAAAATGAATTATTTTCGACATTAATCCTTATTAATTCTATTTTAAGTCGATATTAATGTCTTTTCATTGATATTATTAATGTGTCGCACTTTTCTTTGCATTCGGAAAACATAAACTTAAAGAATCATGAAAAACCGTTTGATAGGTCTGTGCATTGTATGTGCTTGCTGCTTGATGGCTAAAGCTGATGACTTAAAACTCTGGTATCAGCAACCTGCCAAAGTATGGACCGAAGCATTACCTTTGGGTAATTCACGTTTGGGCGCCATGGTCTATGGCGGAGTGGTTAACGAACAGATACAGTTGAATGAGGAGACTGTCTGGGGCGGTGGTCCTCATCGCAACGATAGTCCGAAGGCATTCGGTGTATTGCCCAAAGTCAGGGAACTTATTTTTGCCGGACGTGAGAAGGAAGCCGAAAAGGTTATGGCTGATAACTTCTTTACCGGGCAGCATGGCATGCCTTTCCAGACGATTGGCAGTTTGATGCTAGAATTTGACGGACATGCCGATTACTCCAATTATCGCAGAGATTTAGACTTGGAACGGGCAGTCGCATCCGTGCGGTACAAGATAGGCGAAGTGAATTATACCCGTACCATATTCACTTCTTTGGTAGATAATGCTTTGATCATCCGTATCGAGGCGGATAAACCCGGTGCAGTCAATTTTACAACCAGATATAGTACCCCGTATAAAGAGTACGAGATAAAGAAGAATGGCAAAAGCCTCCTGTTGTCCGGACATGGTTCTGCGCACGAAGGCATTCCTGGAGCTATTCGTTTTGAAACCCGCACACAGATAAAGGCGGAGAAGGGTAAAGTCAATGTCACCAATAATTGCATCGAAGTGAAAGGTGCAGATGCTGCTGTGATTTATGTGACGGCTGCAACCAACTTTGTCAATTATAAAGATGTAAGTGCCAATGAAACCCGTCGGGCAACGGAGTTTCTGGTAAAAGCCATGAAGCGTCCTTATGCCCAGGCGCTTACTGCTCATGAAGAAGCCTATCAAAAGCTTTTCGGACGTGTCTCTCTGAACATCGGCCCCTCCAGTCAAGAGGAGACATCTTACCGTATCAAGCATTTCAATGAAAGGAAAGATTTGGGTTTGGTGGCGTTGATGTTCCAGTTCGGGCGTTACCTGCTTATATCCTCTTCGCAACCCGGCGGACAGCCTGCCGGACTGCAAGGCATCTGGAATCATGAACTATTGGCTCCGTGGGATGGAAAGTACACCATCAATATCAATACGGAGATGAACTATTGGCCGGCAGAAGTGACAAATCTCCCGGAAATGCATGAACCGCTGTTCCAGATGGTGAAAGAATTGTCAGAGTCGGCACAAGGCACAGCACGCACCTTGTACGAATGCCGTGGATGGACCGTACATCATAACACGGATCTGTGGCGTATGGCCGGACCTGTGGATGGTGCTTCGTATGTCTGGCCGTTGGGTGGTGCTTGGCTGAGCCAACATCTGTGGCAACATTATCTTTATACAGGCGATCAGGCATTCCTGAAAACAGCATATCCGGCTTTGAAGGGGGCAGCCGATTTCTTCCTGGATTTCCTGGTGGAACATCCTAAATATGGCTGGATGGTCTGTGCGCCTTCTATGTCTCCCGAACAGGGCCCTCCGGGAACCGGTACAATGATTACTGCCGGATGTACGATGGACACCCAGATTGTGCTGGATGCATTGACTTCCGTACTGTCGGCTACCCAACTGTTGTATCCCGCTAATACCTCCTATCGGGATAGTCTGCAAAGCATGATTAAGCGTTTGCCGCCTATGCAGATAGGCAAGCATAACCAGTTGCAGGAGTGGCTGGCGGATGTGGATGATCCGAATAATGACCATCGTCATGTTTCCCACTTATACGGGCTTTATCCCAGTAACCAGATTTCCCCCTATGCGCATCCGCAGCTTTTCCAGGCAGCTAAACGCTCACTTCTCTATCGGGGTGACATGGCTACGGGGTGGTCTATCGGTTGGAAAATCAATCTGTGGGCACGTCTGCTTGACGGTGATCATGCTTATAAGATTATCAAGAATATGTTGAAGCTGGTGGAAAAGGATAATCCTGACGGACGTACTTATCCGAACATGTTTGACGCACACCCGCCTTTCCAGATTGATGGAAACTTCGGTTTCACTGCCGGTGTAGCCGAGATGTTACTTCAAAGTCATGACGAGGCTTTACATTTATTGCCCGCCTTGCCTCAGGATTGGAACAAGGGTAGCGTAAAAGGTCTGGTAGCCCGCGGTGCTTTTGAAGTGGACATGGATTGGGATGGCGGTGAATTGACTACGGCTACCGTAACTTCACGCATTGGCGGCAATCTGCGTATACGTTCGTATGTGCCGTTGGAAGGTACAGGTCTTAAGGAAGCGAAGGGGGATAATCCGAATCCGTTGATGAAGCGCGGAGCTATTAAGGAACCGCTGGTCGCTGCCGGATTAAGGGCGCAATATCCTCTCTTGTATAAGATTTATGAGTATGATATACAGACACAACCGGGAGAAAAGTACACATTGCACAGAGCATTCTGACAATCGATATTACGAATAAGAAATAGAAATAGGTTATGGTAAAAAGATTAAATTGGTTTATTGTATGCTTGTTGTTTTCAATAGGTATTACGGCGCAGGCTGCCGGTAAACAGTACAATTCGTACAAAGGATTGGTGATGGCCGGTTATCAGGGGTGGTTTAATGCCCCTGATGATGGCGCCAATCGGGGGTGGTATCACTATACCGGACACGATGGCTTTCGCCCCGGTTCTTGTACGATTGACTTCTGGCCGGAAGTGTCGGAGTATAAAAAACTGTATAAGACGGAGTTCAAGTTTGCAGACGGAACGCCCGCTTATACTTTCTCTTCGCACGATGAGTCTACGGTAGATACTCATTTCAGATGGATGAAAGAATATGGATTGGATGGTGTGTTTATGCAGCGTTTTGTCGGGGAAATCCGTGGTGAGAGTGGTTTGAAGCATTTCAATACTGTTTTGAACTCTGCCATGAAAGCCGCCAATAAATATGAGCGTGCCATTTGTGTTATGTATGATTTAAGTGGTATGCGTCCCGGTGATGAGGATGTTTTGCTAAAAGATATTGCCGATGTGGCTAAACGTCATTCTTTGAAAGATCATGCCAAGAATCCCTCCTATCTGTATCATAATGGAAAACCGCTGGTTACGGTCTGGGGAGTAGGTTTCAATGATCACCGCCGTTACGGTCTGGATGAAGCCGAAAAGATTATCAATGGTTTGAAGGCACAGGGCTTTAGTGTGATGTTGGGAGTGCCTACACACTGGCGCGAATTGAGTGGAGATACCGAATCGGACCCTCGTCTGCATGAGTTGATAAAACGGTGTGATGTTGTGATGCCCTGGTTTGTAGGACGGTATAATGAAGACTCGTATCCTCGTTATCAGAAACTGATTAAAGGTGACATCGAGTGGGCGAAAAAGAATAAAGTGGATTATGCACCTTTGGCTTTCCCAGGATTCTCCTGGCGTAATATGAAGGGGCATGAGAACAGTGTGCAGATACCGCGTAACAAAGGTTCGTTCCTTTGGAAGCAGTTGTCCGGAGCTTTGAAGGAAGGTGCGGAAATGCTTTATGTAGCTATGTTTGATGAGATAGATGAAGGTACGGCTATCTTTAAATGTGCTAAAAAGGTTCCCGTAGGTGCCAGTACATTTGTGCCCATTGAGGAAGGCATTGGTAGTGATCATTATTTGTGGCTGGTGGGCCAGGCCGGTAAAATGTTGCGTAAGGAAATGCCGTTGGAGATGAAGCAACCGGTACGTTAGTTCTTGTTCTGTTCATCAATGATTTCCATTAGGGAATATTTGTATGTAGTTCCCAATGAAGCTGCATATTCTTTACAGAAAGCATCGTAAACGGTTTTGGCGAGTCCTTTCTTTCCCTGTTGGCAAAGAATGCGGCACTTTATGCAGAGGGCTTCCTCATTGATGTAGTCATGCTGGAATAGGGTGTCCGCTATCTGCAATTTCAGCGTGTCCGAAAGATCCTCCTGCTTTAATAATCGGCATAACAAGTCGATGGTGTCATTGGAGAAATCATTCTTGAATGTATCGATCCAATCAGTCTCAATGTTAGGAAGCATCATACCGCGCAATAACAGCTCCAATAGCTTTTCCAGATCCTGACTATTGTTCTTGTTGTATAAGTGGAGAGCCTCCAGGTAGTCGCAAATGGTGCCATTCTCAAATTGTATGCTCCAGAAGCCATTCTGATTCAATATCTTGATGTCACCCACTTTGTCCAGCAGACTGCGAAGCTTACTCATATATACATTACGATTGTTTTTAGCGGATTCTTCCGTTTTATCATACCACAACAACTGAATCAACTTGTTTCCAATGATACCTTTGGAATCTTTTCCCGTATAAAGAATCAATAATATCAATAAGTATTTGAGGGTAGGGGTAAAGGAAAATGTAATGTCATTCCCTTCCTTGTCAATGACACGGAAACCACCAAAGAAACAAATGCATTTCCTGGAGAAGTCATAGTTATGAAATGTGGGGACGGACATGTTGATAGGCATATCAATCTTGATTTCCGGCTTCTCTTGTCCCTGGAGAGTATTGGGAGCCTTGTCGGTCACATTTGTCTTCTGAGATTTACTTTCCTCATTCCGGGCGAGTATGGTGCGCTTTTTTCTGTAATAAAGAGTTCCTATTCCGATAGCAAGCAAACCTCCGATAATGCATAGCCAAACATAGAGCTTATTGCTACCGGCAGTCTGGGCTTCAGACACTTCGGACTGTTTGAATGATGAAACGGGAATAGGAGGAAAATTCAGTTCATAGATGTCTATATCTGCTTTTCCGCTGACTTCGGCCTGGTGTACAGCCAGATATAGTTTCTTCTGTTTTGGGGAATAATATAGATTACTGTATAGATATTGTCCAGGGAATTTTAGCCCCATGGGCAATGACATGGGTTCGAAGTGTGGCGTTTTTGTATCGATTCTCATCAGGATACCACCTAATTGTGTACAGAAGAAATAGAAACAGTCTTTTTCCGAGTCATAAATCATATTCTCGCCAGGTTGGAAGTCACCATCATCCGGATTTTGAGGGGCTTCCCATAGTTTGTTGACCTGTTGGGTGAGTAAGTTGACCGAATAAAGATCATAATAATTCCGGGGAGATAATTCCTGGCGTCCGGACGGACAACCACGACCGCCGAAGATATAAAGTGTACTGTCCACAAGAGCGGAACTGGAGGAATACCGGGGATGGATATTAGTCAGATTGATATACCGTTGCGGTGTGTTTTCATACGGGTAACTGATTAGTAGTCTATTGTTATAGTGATAATGTCCATATCCGCCAAAGCTGATTAGTGAGGAGTTGGAGGGATTGTAGACGAGCGTATTGTTCCAATAGTCATGTTCCGCGACGGGGGCCTGCGTTCCTTTCCAACTCTGGGTATTAGAATCGAATGCCGAATAAAGATTTTCATTCAGATTGTAGGATAGTAACTGATGGCGTTGGGGGATGTAGATAAGCTGGTTCGGATAGTTTGCTACGAATTCTCCACCTTTCACCCGTATGGAATCTGTCATTTTTTCATCTGCGTGAAAAACGTATAGTCTCTTATTATCGTTGGCTATATAGAACGTGGCGACAGTGGGATCGAACGCAATGGAAGGAGAGGTGGCAAAATGTTGTGAATAGATTTTCTTCCAAGTAATGTATTGGTCGATAATCCACTGTGTATTCTTGCCGGAAGCGGGCTTATGAGATGTTTCATCATAACAAATGTCTCCATTATGACGCGCCATTTTCCATAGACGGATTTCCTGGTTCCCGCGTTTCAGACTGATATCTTTCAGGTTAACGGAAGCTACATCATCTAACACGAAATCTTCGAAAGGACAATAACCGAAAGCAATGCGTATTTCTTGTGCACCTATTAATGCCGGATAGTTGACATTAATTTGTGTGCTGTCGTAAAGTACTGTTATATTCCCGTCTTTGGGGTCAAAAGTCAGGCTGACTGAAACCCAGGTTTCACGTCTTGCTTCTTTTTGGATGGGATGTACGGCATCTCCGGTGACCAGAATGGGGAAACGCCTGTCATTCTCACCCACGCTGTACATTAAATCTATATTTTTATTGTCATTTGTAATAATTCGGAACACGGTTCCGAATACATTATCCGGTCTGATCCAAAGGTTAAAGTTCAGGGTGACTTTTTCTCCTTTGGTATCTATGGGCTTTCCATCTTCTAATGCCATACTGGTGAACTCGGAGTTCTGAAGTGGGTAGGACTGGATATGCAGGCCATATTCAGGAAGCTGGGCTATTGAGTTCAAGCATATAGATAAAAGGAAGAATATAGATAGTGTCTTTTTCATTCTGAAGTTCCTTAATGAAGTATTAGCTTGGACAAAAGTAATATTTTTCGGTGAAAAGCAATTACTAAATTATACAATTCTTCGGGGAGGACTTCTCTTTTTCGCTTAAAGAGCCTCATTAAGCGGATTTTAATGTTTCATTAATTATAGTTTCACTGTTTTATTAATAGGTTACCGTTTACTTTGCAACATCAAACAGAGTAAAATTAATATCTGATAGTATGAATTTTAAAAAGCACTTGTTTCTTTTTGCAGGTATATTGTCCTGCTCTTTTATAATGGCTCAACAGCCAAGTGATATCTTATCAGTGTCGGCATCAACCAAACTGGAGAAAGCCTCGCTGGCTTTTGATAAAGATCCGAAAACGATGTGGGAAGTGAATGGTCAGGATCTGAAGGCGGACCAGTGGCTGATGTTTACCATACAGACTCCTGGTGATGTGTGTGAACTTAACCTTCAGATGCAGGGTGTATCAAAGGAAGAACTGAAGCAACTGATGAGTGTATTTGTTACTTATGATCCGATGAATCTGGGAGTTCCGGTAGACTATCAGGTGAAGGGTAGTGCGAAAGAAATGCAGGTCACGTTTTCACCTAAATACGGTGCTCACGTTCGACTGGCATTTAAAGGCGATAGCCGTGTGAAACCTTTTTCGGTGAAAGAGGTAGCGGTACTTTTGGCAGATAAAGTGCTGAAAGACCGAAAAGGAGAGAAAACATCTCTTCGTTATATGGATCCGACGCTTCCGGTGGAAGAACGTGTGGAAAGTCTGCTGAGTGTAATGACTCCGGAAGATAAGATGGAATTAATTCGTGAAGGATGGGGGATCCCGGGGATTCCTCATTTATATGTACCGCCCATTACAAAAGTAGAAGCGGTGCATGGGTTCTCATACGGTAGCGGTGCTACTATTTTTCCGCAAGCATTGGCAATGGGAGCCACCTGGAATAAGAAACTGACAGAAGATGTTGCTATGGCTGTTGGTGACGAAACTCTTGCAGCAGGTACTATGCAGGCATGGTCTCCGGTACTCGATGTGGCACAGGATGCACGTTGGGGACGTTGTGAGGAGACATTTGGTGAAGACCCTGTGCTGGTATCACAAATTGGTGGAGCCTGGATTAAAGGATATCAATCTAAAGGCTTGTTTACTACTCCGAAACATTTTGGTGGGCATGGCGCCCCCCTGGGCGGACGTGATTCCCATGATATCGGTTTGTCCGAACGTGAAATGCGTGAGGTGCATCTGGTTCCGTTCCGTCATGTGATTCGCAACTATGACTGCCAATCTGTAATGATGGCTTATTCTGATTATCTAGGTGTGCCGGTTGCTAAAAGCAGAGAGTTATTGCATAGTATTCTGCGTGAGGAATGGGGATTTGACGGCTTTATTGTGAGTGACTGCGGTGCTATCGGTAATCTGACTGCCCGTAAACATTATACAGCAAAAGATAAGATAGAAGCCGCTAATCAGGCTCTGGCGGCAGGCATCGCTACCAATTGTGGTGATACTTACAATGACAAAGAGGTGATACAAGCTGCAAAAGACGGACGTATCAATATGGAAAACCTGGATGAGGTTTGTCGCACCATGCTGCGTATGATGTTCCGTAACGAACTGTTTGAGAAGACACCGAATAAACCTTTGGACTGGAATAAGATATATCCGGGATGGAACTCAGACAGCCATAAAGAAATGGCACGTCAGGCAGCACGCGAATCTATTGTAATGCTGGAAAATAAAGATAACATATTGCCTTTGGCTAAAGATATGCGTACGATTGCTGTAGTAGGTCCCGGAGCAGATGATCTCCAGCCGGGTGACTATACTCCCAAACTTTTACCCGGTCAGTTGAAATCTGTATTGACAGGTATCAAACAAGCGGTGGGTAAGCAGACAAAGGTGGTTTATGAACAAGGTTGTGATTTTACAAGTTCGAATGGGACGAATATTCCCAAGGCAGTGAAAGCAGCTTCTCAGTCGGATGTAGTAGTGTTGGTTTTGGGAGATTGCTCTACCAGTGAATCAACGACAGATGTTTACAAGACTTCCGGAGAAAACCATGATTATGCCACTCTGATTTTGCCGGGTAAGCAACAGGAATTATTGGAAGCCGTTTGTGCAACCGGCAAACCTGTAATCTTAATTCTTCAGGCAGGCCGTCCTTACAACTTGTCTAAGGCGTCAGAACTGTGTAAAGCTATTCTTGTTAACTGGCTACCGGGACAAGAAGGTGGTCCGGCTACGGCTGATGTGCTGTTCGGTGATTATAATCCTGCCGGTCGTTTACCGATGACGTTCCCGCGTCATGTAGGTCAGCTTCCTCTGTATTATAACTTTAAGACTTCCGGTCGTCGTTATGAGTATTCAGACATGGAATTTTATCCTCTTTATTATTTTGGATATGGTTTAAGCTACACTTCTTTTGAATATTCCGGTTTGAAGATACAGGAAAAGGATAATGGTAATGTTGCAATACAGGCAACTGTGAAGAATGTGGGGCAACGTGCCGGAGACGAAGTTGTTCAGTTGTATATAACTGATATGTATGCCAGCGTGAAAACGCGTATTACAGAGCTGAAAGATTTCACTCGTGTTCATCTGCAACCGGGTGAGTCAAAGATAGTTTCTTTTGAACTGACACCTTATGAACTCTCATTACTCAATGATCGTATGGACAGAGTAGTAGAGAAAGGAGAGTTTAAGATATTAGTCGGCGGAGTTAGCCCTCAGTATGTGGCAAAAGACCGTATAAAAGATAGTGTAGGTTATGCGGATGCAAAGAAAGGATTGTCCGGTATGCTTGAATATACTCATGAATTTGCCGCAGATTTCGGTTTGTCATTGTTCAAAGTTGAAGAGAACTTGCTGAAAAATCAGAAGACAATCTGGGTATCTGTTAAGAACAATGGTACTCTGATGGATACTGGTAAGATAGAAATGTACGTTGGAGGTAAGAAGACAGGAGAGAATGTGCATTATGAACTGGCTCCGGGAGAAGAGAAACTGATACCTTTCAGTGTGGATAAGAATAATGACGGAGATGTGCTGTTCACCACTAAATATAAAGTGTTGTCTATATAAACTTGATATAATGAAGAAACTGTTAGCATTTATATGCCTGTGTATACAGATTGTTCCCATAATGGGACAATCTGTATTGCGTACTTCACATGGAGTAAAAGTAGAGACAAAAGCTGCCTGTGTGGAACTGGAGTGCTTTTCTTCTTCCATTATTCGTGTGAAGAAGTATCCTCTTGGGCAAGCGCCGGAAAAACAGTCGTTATCTGTTACGATGCAACCAGAAAAGGTGAAGTATAAGATACAGGAGGCAAATAATCAGGTAATACTTACTACTTCCGAACTGACCGTTTTGCTGGATATCATTCAGAACCAGGTTCGCTTTGCGACTAAAGACGGGAAGGAATTGTTGGCAGAAAAACCTTCCTCCACAGGTTTCACTTCTTTCAATGATGCAGGTAATTCTACATATCGGATTCGCCAAACTTTCTTGTTGGATAGTGATGAGGCTATTTATGGTTTGGGACAGCACCAGCAGGGAAAGATGAATCAGCGTAATCAAACTCTTTTCTTGCAACAGGCGAATACGGAAATATGTATTCCTTTGGTCCATTCCATCAAAGGCTATGCGTTGTTTTGGGATAACTATTCTCCTACCACTTTTACAGACAATGCACAAGGAATGACTTTTGATTCGGAGGTTGGTGATTTGTGCGATTATTACTTTGTTTATGGCGGTGGAGCAGATAAAGTAGTGGCTGGATTGCGTGAATTAACAGGACAGGCTCCCATGTTTCCACTTTGGACATTCGGTTTTTGGCAATCAAGAGAGCGATATGTCAGCCAGGATGAACTGGTTGGCGTTGTTGCGAAATATCGTGACCTGAAGGTGCCTCTGGATGGCATTATTCAGGATTGGCGTTATTGGGGAGAAGACCATAAAGATTGGAATGCGGTAGAATTTCGTAATCCGAAATTTCCCGATCCAAAGAAAATGATGGAAGAGGTGCACCATCTGAATGCCCATGCCATTATTTCAGTGTGGCCTTCTTTTGGACCCGCTACCGGAATCTATGCTGATTTGAAAGCTCTGAACAAGTTGATGATACATGAAACTTTTCCGCAGGATAATGGTGTGAAGGTATATGATACTTATGATCCCATAGCGAGAGATATCTATTGGAAATATATGAATAAAAATATGTTCAGCATCGGAATGGATGGTTGGTGGCTGGATGCAACCGAACCGGAACATAGTCCGGCGAAAGAAGGAGACTTGGATTTTCAAACTTATCTGGGCTCTTTCCGTAAAGTGCGTAATGCTTTCCCACTTGTAAGCGTGGGCGGCGTTTATGATCATCAAAGACAGGAGACTTCCGATAAACGCGTTTTTATTCTGACTCGTTCTGCTTTTGCAGGTCAGCAACGTTATGCCGCCCAGGCATGGTCTGGTGATGTTGTTTCTGATTGGGATGTGTTGCGTAATCAGATTCCGGCAGCCTTGAATGTCTCATTGACAGGTATTCCTTATTGGAATTCTGATATTGGTGGTTTCTTTTCTGGCAGAAAGTTTCCGGAAGGTGTGAAAGATCCGGCATTCCATGAATTGTATGTGCGTTGGATGCAGTTTGCAGCTTTTACGGGAATGATGCGTTCGCATGGCACAAACACTCCCCGTGAAATATTTATGTTTGGTGAACGTGGATACTGGGCTTTCGATGCGCAAGAGAAAATGATTAATCTTCGCTATCGATTATTACCTTATATTTATTCAACCTCATGGGAGGTTACTTCTAATGGTGGAAGTCTGATGCGTGCTTTGTTCTCTGACTTTCCGGAAGATAAAAAGGTTACAGATATGGGCGATGAGTATATGTTTGGAAAGTCCATATTGGTAGCTCCGGTAATAAGTGAAGTAAAGAGACGCTCCCTGTATCTGCCTGAGGGTACGCAATGGATTGATTTTTGGACAGGTGAAAAGCAAAAGGGCGGGCAGGAGATTAGTCGTGAAGCTCCCATTGATATCATCCCATTATATGTGAAAGCAGGTTCCATCATTCCTGCCGGGCCTTCCGTTCAGTTTGCAACCGAGAAGTCATGGGATGATCTACAGGTTCGCATCTATCCGGGTGCCGATGGGGAATTTACCTTATATGAAGACGAGGATGATAACTATAATTACGAAAAAGGTAAATATACCACTGTCCGTATGACGTGGAGTGACAAGGATAGGCAGTTAACTATCCATCCTCGTCAGGGTAGCTATGATGGCATGTTGCAAAATCGTAACTTCCGTATCGTTGTTGTAGATAATCTGAAAGGATTGGGATTGGATAATGAATCGTATACTGTGAATGTGGAGTATAAAGGAAAGAAACTTAATATAAAACTACCATGAAAAGCATTGCGGAATTAGTTAGTATAGCCTTGCTGTCAGGCTTGTTGGCCAGTTGTGCTTCGGAGCAACGGACTACGGTTAATAGTGATCGGATTGTGACAAATCCTATTGATTTGAATTATCGTTTCCAACCGAATGAAGAGTCACGACGTGAAGCTGCCGATCCGGTACTGGAATATTTCAAAGGATATTATTATATGTTTGCTTCCAAGTCCGGTGGTTACTGGCGCTCTGAAGACTTGGCAAAGTGGGAATATATTCCTTGTACAACTATTCCGACTATGGAGGATTATGCGCCTACAATTCTTGTTTATGGTGATACACTTTACTTTACCGCTTCCAGTGGAAATACCCGAATTTATAAGAATGCTCATCCGGAAAAAGATGCTTGGGAAGAAGTGGATACAAAATTTGAGTATTCTCAACATGATCCGGCATTCTTTAAAGATGATGATGGAAGAGTTTATCTTTATTGGGGATGTTCGGATGTAGAACCGATAATGGGAGTAGAAGTGGATCCCAAAGATGGTTTCCGCGCTATCGGTGAACCTAAAGCTTTGATACATCATAATTGTGATAAATATGGTTGGGAAGTTCCCGGTAAGAATAATGAAGAACCGCGCCAAGGCTGGAATGAAGGTCCGTGTGTGCTGAAGCATAATGGACGGTATTACTTACAGTATGCTGCTCCCGGTACCCAGTATCGTATTTATGGTGATGGTAACTATGTAGGCGATAATCCGTTAGGGCCTTTTGAGTATGTAGAAGATAATCCTTTCTCTTTCAAACCTGGTGGTTTTATTGGTGGTGCCGGACATGGACATACCTTCAAGGATAAATATGGAAATTACTGGCATGTAGCTTCCATGACTATCTCTGTTCGTCACTGGTTCGAACGTCGTTTGGGATTATTCCCGGTAGTTGTTTCTGATAAATACGGTATGTATGCGCTTACTACTTTTGCAGATTATCCCTTTTGTATTCCCGACAGGAAAGTAGACTTCGAAAAAGAAGATATCAACATGGGGTGGAACCTACTTTCGTATAAGAAGAAAGTAGCTGCATCTTCTTCTCTTGAAGGTTACGAACCGGAATTGGCTAATGATGAGCAAGTCGAGACCTGGTGGGCTGCACAGACTGGTAACAAAGGTGAATGGTTACAAATTGATCTTGGCGAGCCTATGGATGTGAAGGCTATTCAGGTTAATTTTGCAGATCATAATTTCAATATCCATGCTCCCCATGGACCGGTGGTATATCAATATTATATTGAAGGATCGGTAGATGGAAATAAATGGACTCGTCTGGTAGATGAAGAAAAGAATCAGCAAGATGCTCCTCACAAATTACATACTCTGGCTACACCAGCGAAAATGCAATACCTGAAAATCTGCAATTCAAAAGATATGGAAGGCTCTTTCTCCTTATTTGATTTGCGTATCTTCGGACAAGGTGATGGTAAAGTACCCGTTGCCGTAACAGGTTTCCAGGCTACGCGTGATGAGAATGACAAACGTATCTACCGTTTTGTATGGGATTCTCAAGAAGATGTAACAGGATACATTTTACGTTGGGGAACACAGAAAGAAAAACTTACCCATTCAATGGTGGTTTACAACAATCAATACGAGGCCCGCTATTTCAATAGGGATTCAGAATATTATTTTTCTATCATTGCTTTTAATGAAAATGGTGTAGGAGCTGGTGACTTTTAATTCATAAAAGGGCTATCCATATCGGATAAAATTGTGTATTGTAGCTTACAAACTCGTATTCGTCAATTACGAATACGAGTTTGTAAGCTACATTTTTTTTCAATTAATCTATTTATATATCCTTTTTTAATGTGGAAGCGTTAAAAAGCTGTTGAACCCTTCTTTTTTGGTAAAAAGCCTCTTCTATTAATGTCTTTTTAAGGAGAATATTAACAGTATAGGCATACTTTTGTCTCATAGAATTTTAAAACTCGAGTTTAATAAATATGAAAAATGCACAACTATGCGTAAAGTGCCCTTCACCTGATGTAATCCTCTTACATGTGATGAGGAATAATCGCTGAAGTTAATTTTTAAATTTAATAAATTATTAATTATGGAAAGACACAAGTTACTTAATCAAATGAAAGGTAGGTATAGACTTCCACCGGAAATCTATAAGAGGTCATTTCAGTTGAATACAGAAAGAATATTCTGGAAACAATCAAATTCTATATTTATTTAATAACTTCTATTTAATTATTATGAATAAGCAATTTATCAAAGTGCTCCTGTGCGGAGCAATGGTTCTGTCAACGGGAACCTTTATATCATGTAATAATGATGATGATATTGATGATCTTAAATCAAGAGTATCAGTGGTAGAAACGGCTATTGGCGATTTGAAAGCTGATTTAGATAAGGCTTTGAAGACTGGTGCAAGTGTTGTAGAAGTCAAGTTGGACGAGAAAACTGGTATTTATACGTTGTCGTTGAGTGATGGACAAAAAATTGTGATAAAACCGGGTGGAGGTAATATTTCCGTTACAATGACTGATACGGAAGCCATCATCAATGTAAATGGTACGGAATATAAACTCCCATTGGGTTCTGCTGTCAACTCTTTAATCTATAGCCCCGAAACAATAGATGGTATTGTAGAGATTGGCAATACTGGCGCAATTGTAAAATTCCTGCCAAGACCAGCTCTAACAAGTATAGAAGGTGCAGAATTTACGATTGCTGAGTCTCATGTGTTAACTCGTGCTGCTGATGGCGAGCAATTTAAGGTTAATGGTGCGGCAAGTCTGGATGGTGGTTTCATTGTAGTTCCCATTAAGGCGTTGGGTGAAGCGGAAGCTGGAAAGATGTATGCTGTATCTCTGCAAATGAAGTTCAGAGGAACGGTCATCGGTTCAAATTACTTCAATGTGAAAGTGGCTGATGATTTTTCGGCTGTAGCCGAAGATCTAGGTGGTGTTACCATCAAGGCTGATTACGCCCCGAGAGATTTAGCCGACGGTTTCAAGGAAATGACTATAAACGGTCTTGACCTGTTGGGAACTTTGAATTTCAATAATCTATTCTCAGAACTTCCTGATAAGGCTGAATTCATAGTTGCCAGCAGTAGTAAACAACCGGGTGGAAAAGCACAGGAGAAAGTGGATATGCTTAAGGAGAGTTTAAAATCCGATGGTACTTGGAAATTCAGTACAAGGCCGGGAACCAGCTTCAATGATAATGAAGAGCGTCCGGGATTCTTGGTGAATGTGGTTGCTGACGACGTAGTGAAAGCTAAGATTTATGTGGTTATTGTTGATGAACTGGCTGATGTGGATTTCACAGCAAACGGGTTGGTCGGTAACTACGAAGCAGAGTGGGGTGGTACAGAAAAAGCTCAACCACTGGGGGCAGGAAAGCTGAACTTCCCGAGGGCTCTTTCTAAATATGAGACGGATATCCCTACCATTCATAATGGAGCAGATGGATTCTTTCCTAATTGGCTGAAGTATAGTATAAAAATGGGGGATGAAGAGTTGATTTTCAATAATGGATCAACGTTGGAAATGGGGAATCTTGCCAAAAAGTATGCGGAAGGTTGTCGTGGCATTTATTATTTCTTCCGTGGCTTTGCTGTCTATGTTCCGGCTTCTTTGGGTACTGATGGAAAATATACAGATGTCAACGGCAAGACTTATGATGCTGGTGAAGGTTATGGCTATGACGGCTGGATGGGACAATATAATGAATACATCAATGATCCGGTAGGTTTCTATAACAATATAAAGGAATGGGGCTTCGGTGACTTCACAATGGATGAAAAGACCGGTGACTTCAATTTCCCTGAAAGCTATACAGGTTATGGGCTCCGCATTGCTTTCGATGCTGGTTATGAATATGCTTACGGTGTGAAACCGCTCCATGCAGCAGGTGCAGATCAGTTAGGCATGCTCTTTATCAACCGTCGTGTGGCTCCGGAAGGTGCAACAATGCCGGCTCCCAAGCCTTAAGATTCCTCTAAGTAAACTTTAAGAGGTGGTACCCCTGTACAAGCGACGGGTACACCTCTTATCACTAAAAAATGAAGATTTCTTTAATGAACAGAAAATCTAAGCATGAAACATTATAATTCTAATAAAATAAAAAGAAGTGCATTTTTTTCATGGAGAACGATGATGATTGCACTTCTATGCCTCCTGACGGCATTGCCTATGTCGGCTCAGAACCGGATGGTTCAGGGAACCGTCATTGATAATACGGGCGAGCCGGTTATCGGAGCAAACATACGGGTGAGCGGTACTACCCGAGGAACAATCACTGATATAGACGGTGTGTTCAAGATAGAAGCCTCTGCCAAAGATAAACTGACAATTACCTTTATCGGTTATCTGGATGCTGTAGTCTCGGCAGCTAATACCGTATTGAAAGTCACTTTGCAGGAAGATAGCAAGACACTGGAAGAAGTAGTAGTTGTAGGTTACGGTACGCAGAAGAAAGCGACTTTGACAGGTGCAGTCTCAGCTGTTAATAATAAGGAAATTGCCGTGACTAAGAATGAGAATGTGGTGAATATGCTTTCCGGAAAAATACCCGGTGTGCGTATTACACAGAAAAGTTCACAACCCGGTGAATTCGATAATGCCATCGATATCCGTGGCTTGGGTGAGCCGTTGATCGTGGTTGATGGTATTCCTCGTGACAAGGGCTATTTCTCACGTATGGATGCTAATGAAATAGAATCGGTATCTGTATTGAAAGATGCTTCTGCTTCCATTTATGGTATTCGTGCTGCCAATGGCGTTATATTGGTAACATCCAAGCATGGTGGAGAAAGCAGTGATGGTAAGTTTGATATTACTTTTTCTGCCAACTATGGCTGGCAACAGTTTCTATATATGCCTGAAACAGCTTCTGCAGCCAACCATATGTTGTTGATCAACGAGAAGTCTTATAATGACTTTGGCACTAACTATCCCCGTCGTACCTCGCCGAAATATACATGGCAGCAGATGATGGAATATAGTTCCAAGAACAATAGAGGTACCAACTGGGCCGACGAACTGTTTGATAATAATGTACCGCAACAACAATATAACATTAGTGTGGATGGTGGTTCGAAGAGGATAAGCTATTTCTTTAATTTGGGCTATATGAAGCAGGAAGGCTCCTACAAGAGCGGTTCGTTGAACTATGACCGCTGGAACTTCCGCAGTAACGTGGATGCTAAGATCACTGACAGATTGAAGGCTACCGTGCAGTTGAGCGGCTATATGGATGAGAAGAATCAACCGTTTACTGACATGTGGACGGTCTACAAGAAGGCATGGACTTTGCGGCCTACTTCACAGGCTTGGCTGAATGGGGATCATGATTTGCCCAGTTACGACTCGGAACTTTCTGACAATGATAATCCGGTGGCTACTACCGACAGTCGTTTCACCGGTTACCGCAGAGAGAAGCGTACAAACTTCAATGGTTCGCTGACATTGGCGTATGATATTCCCGGTGTGAAAGGCTTACAGGCTAAAGCTTTCTATAGCTATGATTACAATTCATCGAACAATACGGAATACAAACGCGCCTATCAATTGTATGAAATGGTAGGTGGAGAGATGAAGACTTATGACCGTAATGCTGACAGTTATCTACGTCGGGGAACTGATCCCAGCCATGGTACCGTAATGCAGCTCTCTTTGAATTATGCCAATAAGTTCGGCGATCACAATGTGGGGGGCTTGATATTGTTTGAAGAGCAGTATAATGAGTGGGATAATTTCTACGGACAAGCGATTATGAAGTTGGATGGGGAATATCTGATATATGGTGAGAAAAGTAATCAGATTGTAGGTGCAGGTCTTGCGGGCGATAAGGTTCGTCAGGCTTTGGTAGGTAGATTCAATTATGACTATAAAGGTCGTTATATGTTGGATTTCTCTTTTCGCTATGATGGTTCTTCCAGTTTCCCGAAAAACTCTCGTTGGGGATTCTTTCCTGCTGTATCTGCAGGCTGGCGTGTCAGCGAAGAGGCCTTTATGAAAGAGTGGGTACCATTCCTCAGTAACTTGAAGATTCGTGCTTCTTACGGTGAAATGGGTGATGATGGTAGCGCCAATACCTATCCACAGACTGCTGTAGCTTATGAACTTAATCCCAGCAAATTGGGCTATGTTTATAATGGGGTTCTGATTTCCGGTGTTTCGGCAACATCTATTCCTAATCCGGATTTGACATGGTATACAGCTAAGACTTATAACCTTGGCGTAGACTTTGACCTTTGGAACCAGAAACTGAGTGGTACGTTTGAAGTATTTAAGCGTAAACGTGATGGATTGTTGGCTACTTCTTCTGCACAGATCCCTGGCATTGTAGGCGCTTCCCTTCCGCAAGAGAATAAGGAAAGTGATGAAACCTTTGGTTGGGAAATCAGCTTAGGGCACCGCAACAGAGTGGCAGGAGTTACTTATTGGGTAAACGGACAAATCAGTGCGACCAAGAATCGTTGGGATTATCATTCCGATAGTCAAGCTTCCAATTCTATGGATAACTGGTATCGCAGAGATGTTTCCGGTCGTAATAAGGATATTTGGTTTACTTATGAGGAAGGTGGACGTTTCGGCAGTTACGATGATATCCGTTATCATGGTACAACAGGTGCGAATTACGGTCAAGGTACCTTGCCAGGTGACTACTATTACAAGGACTGGAATGGTGACGGTATTATAGACGATTCGGATAGACATCCGATGGCTACCTTCAACTTGCCGGTATTCAACTACGGTATCACACTGGGGGCTGCTTGGAAAGGTATCGATCTTTCTATGAACTGGCAAGGTTCAGCTGGTGTATACAGTTCCTATAGTGAAGTTTTTACTGAGGTAGGACCATTCAACGGTGCTGCTGTACTGAATATTTACGAAGATCGCTGGCATACGGAGAAACCGACGGACGATCCGTGGAATCCGAATACTAAGTGGGTATCCGGTCTCTATCCGGCTACCGGACATAGTTTTAATACGGGTAGCACGGGCATTAAGAATACTTCATATATTCGTTTGAAAACTTTGGAAGTGGGCTATACCTTGCCTAAGACATGGTTGGCTAAGGCAGGTATTAAAGATCTTCGCGTTTATTTCAATGCTTACAATCTTTTGACTTTTACCGGACTGGATAATATAGATCCGGAGCGTCCGGGAGAAAAGGGCGGTGCGAACGAAGATCCCAATAAAAAGAGTGTCTTGTTCTACAACTACCCGGTAAACCGTACATTCAATATTGGTGCAACAATTAAATTCTAATACGAGAGGATAGAACATGAAAAAGATCAAATATATATTTGTAGCAGCAGCATTAGGCCTGACGATGTCATCTTGTTATGATTTGGACTTGGAACCCAAAGGTCTGATCTATGAAAATGTGTTGATGAAATCCGAAAGTGGTCTGCAGAAATACTGGGCCATGGTTTTCCAGGACCTGCCGATTGAAGACTTCAACTTTGCGATGAATGGTGAACACAATGGCTTCGGCACAGTCTGTGCGGCTGGTTGGCACGAAGCGAATCAGTGGGGTGCGCAGAAAGCGAGTCCTGCATCCGCAGCTATGGAGGCTACCGGACGTACCACTTCCTATGGTGACGGTTGGGGATATTGGCCTTACGACCGTATCCGTGACATTAATAATTTCATGGAGCAATTTCCGAATTACAAGGAATACTATAATGAAGAAACATACGAAAATCTTTATGCTGAGGCCTTTTTCTTGCGGGCTTTTTACTACTTTGGACTGGTGAAGCGCTATGGAGGTGTGCCCATTGTGGACAAGGTACTCGATCCGAAAGCACCGCTTGCTGAATTGCAATTGCCTCGTAGCACAGAGTATGATTGTTGGATGTTTATTCACAATGATCTGGAATATGCCATGAATCATATGTCTACTGCCAAGGGAGATGCCAGTCGTCCCAACCGCTATGCAGCGGCAGCGTTAATGAGCCGCGCTATGCTCTATGCGGCTTCTGCTGCAAAATATGGCAGTTATGGCAAAATAACAGGACCAGCCGTGGATGCAGGACTTATGGGTGTTGCTCCCGAAAAGGCTAAGGAATTTTATCAATATGCCTATGACGCCTGCAAGTTTGTCAAGGAGGGTGGTTATGCGCTGAACGACGGTAGTGACAAGGAAACTGCCTATGCCGAGCAGTTCTTTAAAGACAATACTCCAGAGGATATCTTTATCAAACAGTATGGTGATTACATAGCCTTGAAGGATAATCAGGGTACTATGCTGTTTCACAGTTGGGATTCAATGATTCTACCTAAGGGCAGTAACTTGAGTATCAGTGCTCCGGGTTGCACCATACAGCCCGCATGGGAGCTGATTCGTATGTTCGAGATACCTGCCGTGACCGACGAGGAAGGCAAGCCTGTTCGCTTTGACAATGTGGAGGACCTCTGGAACTCGGGCGAGATGGAGCCTCGTGCCCGCGCTATCTTCTTCTTCTCGGGTATGACTGAGAAAGGTTCGGGTACCAAATTCGATTTTCAGGCTGGTGTATACAAAAGCTATCCCGGAACGGCGGCTGACGGAACTACGGAAACCGGTGGCAGCACGAATGACTATACGAACGCCTATCGCGTGACGGCACAGAATGTGGAAGCAAGTCAGATGTATCAGGATATCGGTGATCAGAAGAACGTAAAAGTAGCCGGTCCGCATGGTTGTTTCAGAGGTACGGGTGATGAAGGATACTCCTACATGGGGGTATTGATTCGTAAATATACGAACCCTAACTCAAACCTTGCTATTAGAGGTGGTCTTTTTGGAAGTTCGCAGTCATGGAAGGTATTCCGCTACGGTGAAGTTTTACTGAACTGGGCAGAGGCCGCTTATGAATTGGGTTTGGAAACCGGTGATGATAAGTTGAAGGCGGAAGCATTTACTTACGTTAATGAAGTCCGTGCGCGTGCAGGCGCTACTCTTCATCAGATGGTCAATAATCCGGAAGATCTGGGTATGGAGAAATACGGATTCCCGGTAGATGAGAACTTGCAGTACATTCGTGATGAGCGTGCACGTGAACTTTGCTTTGAGAATCTGCGCATCTATGACCTGCGTCGTTGGAGAGTGGCTGATATTGACTTTATGGATGGTAAACAACCGCATACGTTGCTCCCTTACTACGTACTTAATGAGAATAAGTGGATTTTCTTGAATGAAGTGCCGGTTGTAGCCCGTAAGGCTACGTTCGATAAGAAATGGTACTATGAACAGATTCCGGGTGGAGAAATCGGCAAGAATCCGAATCTTATACGTAATGATGGTTATTAATACTAAATTGTATATGGATATGAAAAAGTTGAAACATAGTCTGTTGTTTGGAGTATTAACTCTATTTGTGACTTCCTGTATGGAAGTGGACAATTTTGATGAACCCGACGCTCACTTCACCGGACGTATTATAGATAAAACTACGGGGGAGAATATCCTGGCCGATCAGGGTGCAGGACGGGTGAAGATCTGGGAGAAAAGCTTCAGTCTTAATCCCGGTTCTCAAACGATTCCTGTGAAGCAGGATGGCACTTTCAACAATACGAAACTGTTTAAAGGCACGTATGACGTGGTTCCCGAAGGCGCCTGGTGGCCTGCCGATACTATTCGTATAGGCATTGGTAAAAAGGCTGTTCATGACTTCGAAGTAACTCCTTATCTGAAACTGATTGATCTGAAGACGGAACTGGTGGATGACTCACTGGCTATCTCCTGCCGTTTGGATGTTCCTCCTATTACAGCGGGACTTCCCCGAATTCTGGATATACGTCCTTTCTTGAGCCTTAATCAGTTCTGTGGCGAAGGCAATTGCATTAGTTACTATAATGATATGGGTAGTGATGACGAGAAACCTTATGCTAAGAACTATATTGCCAAGGTAAGAAGTACTTGGGAGAAACTGGAAAAACTGGAAGATGGTAAGAGCAAGATCTTCTCTTTCAAGGTGGATGTGAAGCCCGGTTATACTTACTTTGTTCGTGTGGGTGCCAGGGTTGACGATACTTTCCAAAAGTGCAACTATACGGAAATAGTGAAAGTTGAAATTCCTCAAAAGTAAATACAACAGAAACGTAATTAGATTGGTATGATGGTGCAGCTGGGAGAGGAGGCATACAGCTTCTTTTCCCGGTTCTATTTAACTGAACAACAATAAATAAAGCTATGATGAATTTGAAAAAGATATATTATTTAGTGCTCTGTGCTCTCGTGGCATGCACTACAGCCTCTTGCAAAGATAGTAATGATGATTATATTCCGCCTGCTTTAGAGCCCGAAAAGCCTGAGGTACCTGTTGAACCTGAAGACCCGCGTGCGGATGTCCCCATTCATGTAGATGGAGAGCCTTACACCACTTACAAAGGGTTGCTGATGACCGGTTATCAAGGGTGGTTTGGTACACCGGGCGATGGCTGTAGCCATGCGAATCATAAGAATACGGAGTGGTATCACTATCGTGAAAACGATATGTTCAAACCCGGTGTACTGCGTAACAGCATTGACCTCTGGCCGGATATGAGTGAGTATGAAATCAAGTATGATACAGAATTCAAATATCCTGATGGAACGACGGCGCAGGTGTATAGTGCTTATGACAAGTCTACTGTGATGCTGCATTTCAAGTGGATGCAGGAGTATGGCATTGACGGTGCATTTATGCAGCGTTTTGTAGGCGAAGTGATTGATAATCCCGACGGTAAGGATCACTTCGATAAGGTATTGGCAAGTGCTATGGATGGTTCCGACCAATATCAGCGTGCTATTGCGGTGATGTATGACCTTGGCGGTTATAATCCTGCCCGTTTTGAGAAAGTCGTTGCTGATGCCCAGGCAATCTATGATACTTATGCCTCCAAACGGAAATATTATCTGCACGAGAATGGCAAACCGCTAATTGCTCTTTGGGGGGTCGGTTTCAATCCTGCTGAACGTGGTTACAGCAATGAGGATATCCAGAAGCTGTCTGACAAACTGAAAGAAGTGGGGTACAGTATCATGCTGGGTGTATCTACTTACTGGCGTGCCGGCGGAGGTGATACCTATACTCCCGGAAGAGCTAGCTTGCATGCTCTCATTAAGAGTGTGGATGTAATTATGCCCTGGTATGTAGGTCGTTTCAATGATATCAATAGTTATAACACGGGTGGTAGTGACGGTGGATTTGCCAACATGGTCGGTAAGGATATAGAATGGTGTAAGAATGTCAATGAGTCTGGAGAAAGCAAAGTACAGTATGCACCTCATTGCTATCCGGGTGCTTCGGATTTGAATATGCATCCTTACTATGAACGGGGATCCCGCGAAAGAGGTAAGTTCTTCTGGACTCAACTCCATAACTGCATTCGCAGAGGTTGTACGATGTTGTATATTGCTATGTTCGATGAAATAGATGAAGGTACAGCTATTTATAAGGTACTTAGAAAGAGTGATGTGCCCAGTAATGCGGCCGACGTGGAATACTATGTGGTTTATAACCCGAAGAATGAAAAGATTTCTTATTCAGACATGAACGGCATCGGAAGAAGCACTGAGAATACTGTCTTCATGGCGAAGAATAAAGTAACAGCTCCTACTGATGGTTGGTGCAAATCAGAAAAAGAATTGGGTATCACTTTTGAAGGTATCGATGATGATCTGGAAACTGACTATTATCTGTGGCTCACCGGACAGGCCGGTAAAATGTTGCGCAAGCAGATTGCTCTTCAGGAAACACAGCCGAAGCGTTAAATAGAATCGATAATATGATTTAACAGGAAATATACGTATGAAAACTTTTTTTATCACCTTGGCTGCCTTGTCGCTCACATTGATGAGTTGTAACAGCCAAAAGCAAAAAACGGTTACTTTAGGGCCGAATCCTTTTATTACTCACATGTATACTGCCGACCCTTCGGCCCATGTATGGGAGGACGGACGCTTGTATGTGTACGCTTCGCATGACATTGATCCGCCACGTGGGTGCGATTTGATGGACCGCTATCATGTATTCTCTACGGATGATATGGTAAATTGGACAGATCATGGTGAAATTCTGAACTCTTCACAGGTGCCTTGGGGACGTAAAGACGGTGGATTCATGTGGGCGCCCGATTGTGCATATAAGAACGGTACTTATTACTTCTATTTTCCGCATCCGAGTGGTGATGACTGGAATAATACCTGGAAAGTCGGTGTAGCTACCAGCAAGTATCCCGCCAAAGACTTTGAAGTGCAGGGATATATTGAAGGATTGGGTAATGCTTTTGCAATGATTGACCCTTGTGTGTTTGTAGATGATGACGGGCAGGCTTACTTCTATTATGGCGGTGGCGGTCGTTGTGCGGCAGCCAAACTGAAAGATAATATGATGGAAATAGCTGAACCTTTGAGAGACATGGAAGGACTGAAAGATTTTCATGAAGCTACCTGGGTGCATAAGAAAGACGGTGTTTACTATATGTCGTATGCTGACAATCACTCGGATAATGGAAAAGGTGCCAACCGCTTGAATTATGCAACAAGTGACTCTCCGATGGGGCCGTGGAAATATCAGGGCATTTATCTGGAACCGACAGGTTGCGATACAAGCCATGGATCTATAGCTGAATATAAAGGTGAATGGTATGCTTTCTATCATAACTGTTCTATTTCAGGACAGGGAAACCTACGTTCGGTCTGTGTAGACAAGCTGTATTATAACTCGGATGGAACAATACAGGTGATAAAACAGACACGAGGACAGAAATAATTATTAAAAAGAGACTTATTTAGCTATTTATTCAATTTTAATCGGCTATTAAGTCTTTTTTAATCGAAAGGGAAAGCTTTAGGTCTTACATTTGCCTTCACGAATAAATATAAACTAAAACTGTTATATTATGAAAATTACACATTGCCTGGCTTCTGTAGCTTTAGTTTCCATGTTGGGCGCTTGTAGTGGAGTACAAAATCAAGTAACTGCCGTGAAAGGTCCGGTTGACTATGTAAATCCTTACATGGGAAATATCAGTCACTTGCTGGTGCCTACTTTCCCGACTATTCATCTGCCGAATAGTATGCTTCGTGTTTATCCCGAACGGGCGGACTATACAACAGATCAGTTGAACGGTCTTCCTTTGATTGTAACCAGCCATCGTGGAAGTTCAGCTTTCAACCTGAGTCCGTATCAGGGAGAGAATCTTCGTCCGGTTGTAGCTTATAGCTATGATGATGAAAAGTTGAAACCTTATTATTATGAGGTGATCCTCGATGACGAGGAAATTAAAGTGAAGTATGCACCCTCTCATCAGTCGGCTCTTTATCAGATAGATTATAGTCAGCAGGATAAACCTGTATACATGATGATTAATTCACGAAACGGTGCCATCAAAGCAGGTGACGGATTTGTGAGCGGTTACCAGCAATTGGAGAATAATACGCGTGTGTACTTGTATATAGAATCGGATATTGCTCCTATAGAAACGGGTATCTTGGCTGATGGTAAAATAGATGCAGGCACGAAGGAAGCTGAAGGTCGCAATGCCTGTGCTGTTTTGCACTTTGCCGACGGAACGAAAACGGTAAATCTGCGTTATGGTATTTCGTTTATAAGCGAGGAACAGGCTAAAGAGAATCTGCAACGTGAATTGCCGGACTATAATCTACAGGCTTTGGCAGAAAAAGGACGCCAAATCTGGGATAAAGCATTGAGCGATATTCAAGTAGAAGGTGGCAGTGATACAGATAAGCAAATTCTTTATACGTCACTCTATCGCATATTCGAACGCCCCGTTTGTATCAGTGAGGGCGGTCGTTATTTCAGTGCATTTGACGGAAAAGTGCACGAGGATAATGGCGAACCTTTCTATACGGACGACTGGATTTGGGATACCTATCGCGCAGCTCATCCCCTGCGTCTCCTGATTGACGAAGGTACGGAAAAGAATGTGATTGACTCTTATCTGCGTATGGCTGAACAAATGGGTAATATGTGGATGCCTACCTTCCCTGAAATTACAGGTGACTCCCGCCGTATGAATTCCAATCATGCCGTAGCAACAGTAGCTGATGCGGCTGCTAAAGGCTTACAATTCGATTTGGCTAAGGCCTATGAAGCTTGCCGTAAAGGAATTGAAGAAAAAACACTGGCTCCGTGGTCGGGGGCTGCCGCCGGTTGGATTGATGATTTCTATAAGAAGAACGGATATATCCCTGCACTTCAGGAAGGAGAAAAAGAAACAGACCCGAATGTACATCATTTCGAAAAGCGTCAGCCGATTGCAGTTACACTGGGAACAGCATACGACCAATGGTGCCTGTCGCGTATAGCCGATATGTTGGGAAAGAAAGAAGATGCTGCTCACTATCTGCAATGTGCTCATAATTATCGCAACGTGTATAATGCAGAAACAGCTTTCTTCCATCCGAAGGATAAGAATGGTAAGTGGATCGAACCATTCGATTATCGTTTCTCCGGAGGTATGGGTGCCCGTGAATATTATGGTGAGAATAATGGTTGGATTTATCGTTGGGATGTTCCTCACAATGTAGCCGATCTGATTGATTTGATGGGTGGTAACCAACAGTTTATAGCAAATCTGGATCAGACTTTCCGTGAACCGCTGGGACGTGGCAAATATGCTTTCTATGCACAGATACCGGATCATACGGGAAATGTGGGACAATTCTCAATGGCCAATGAACCTTCTTTGCATATTCCTTATCTGTATAACTATGCAGGTCAGCCTTGGAAGACACAGAAACGTATCCGTCAGTTGCTGAAGACTTGGTTCCGTAACGACCTGATGGGGGTACCGGGAGATGAAGACGGTGGCGGTATGTCGGCATTTGTTGTATTCTCTTCTTTAGGTTTCTATCCGGTTACACCGGGATTCCCGGCTTATAATATCGGTAGTCCTTTGTTTGCTAAGGCTAAGGTGATGTTGAGCAACGGAAAGGTATTTGAAATAGAAGCACAAGGTGCGTCGGATGAAAATAAATACATCCAATCTGCAACATTGAACGGAAAAGAATGGAATAAGCCTTGGTTTAGTCATGACGACATAAAAGAAGGTGGGAAATTGGTATTGGTGATGGGTAGCAGACCCAATAAGGCATGGGGTAGCGCAGGTGATGCAGTGCCCCCATCCGCAGAAAAACAATAAGGTATAAGTCAATAGGAAAAAAACATGAAAACACTTAAAAAGATTGTATTTACAGGATTATTAGCTCTAATAGCCTGTGCCGGAGTGGCACAGGCTCAAGAGCTATATAAGGATGAGAAAGCACCGATGCATGAGCGCATCATGGATTTATTATCACGCTT
>NZ_EQ973490.1:107183-114640 GCF_000158035.1 Bacteroides cellulosilyticus DSM 14838 | reverse complement strand
GACGGTTGAAGAAAAAATCAGCCTGTTGCGTGCCACCTCTCCGGGAATTTCCCGTCTGGATATTCCTAAGTATTACCACGGTAACGAGGCGCTTCACGGAGTGGTTCGACCGGGACGCTTTACCGTTTTTCCGCAAGCTATCGGACTGGCGGCAACCTGGAATCCGGAGCTGCAATTGCAGGTAGCTACGGTTATTTCTGATGAGGCCCGTGCCCGTTGGAATGAATTGGATCAGGGACGGGAGCAGAAAAGCCAGTTCAGTGACTTGCTGACCTTCTGGTCTCCCACAGTGAATATGGCGCGTGACCCACGTTGGGGACGTACTCCGGAAACTTACGGAGAAGACCCTTATTTAAGTGGTATCATGGGTACTGCTTTTGTGAAAGGTCTGCAAGGCGATGATGACCGTTATCTGAAGATTGTGTCAACTCCCAAGCATTTTGCAGCCAATAATGAAGAACACAATCGCTTTGTATGTAATCCGCAGATTTCAGAAAAACAGTTACGTGAATATTACCTTCCGGCTTTTGAAGCGTGCGTGAAGGATGGTAAATCAGCTTCCATCATGTCAGCATACAATGCGCTGAATGATGTGCCTTGTACCTTGAACGCCTGGTTATTGACGAAAGTACTTCGTAAGGACTGGGGATTTAAAGGATATGTGGTTTCCGATTGCGGTGGACCTTCTTTGTTAGTGAATGCGCATAAATATGTAAAGACTAAAGAAGCAGCCGCTGCTTTATCCATAAAAGCAGGTTTGGATCTGGAATGTGGAGATGATGTATATGACCAGCCTTTGCTGAGTGCATACCGTCAATATATGGTTACGGATGCGGACATCGACTCCGCAGCCTATCGGGTGTTGAGAGCGCGTATGGAATTAGGATTGTTCGATAGTGGAGAACAGAATCCTTATACGAAAATATCTCCTGCTGTGATAGGATCGGCAGAACATCAGGAAGTGGCTTTGAATGCTGCACGTGAGTGTATTGTATTACTCAAGAATCAAAAGAAAATGTTGCCGCTTAACGCCAGGAAGGTAAAATCCATAGCAGTGGTAGGCATCAATGCGGGTAGCAGTGAGTTTGGTGATTATAGCGGATTGCCGGTAATCGCTCCGATCTCTGTATTACAAGGTATTAAAGACAGGGTAGGCGATGATGTAAAAGTGGTATACGCCCCATGGAAGTCTGCTGTAGACGGAATGGAACTTATACAGGGTGCCAGTTTTCCGGAAGGATTGAAGGCCGAGTATTTTGACAATACCAAGTTGCAGGGAACTCCGAAAGTGCGTAAAGAAGAATGGATCAACTTTGAGCCTGCCAACCAGGCACCGGATCCCTTCTTGCCTAAATCTCCTTTGTCTGTCCGTTGGACCGGAAAATTGCGTCCTACGGTTACCGGACAATATACACTTAGTTTCACATCGGATGACGGTTGTCGCCTGAGCATTGACGGTAAGATGCTGATTGATGCGTGGCCGGGACATGCTGTCCGGACTGATACCGCTACTATTTATCTGGAAGCCGGAAAAGATTATCAGTTGAAGGCTGAATATTATGATAACCGTGACTATGCTATTGCCAAACTGCAATGGCGTGTTCCACAGGTAGGAAAAGTGACGCGATTGGATTTGTATGGCGAAGCCGGAAAGGCGGTGCGTGAGTGTGAGACAGTGGTTGCCGTATTGGGCATTAATAAGTCAATAGAACGTGAAGGGCAAGACAGATATGATATTCAGCTTCCGGCGGACCAACAAGAGTTCTTGCAGGAAATCTACAAAGTAAATCCGAATATCGTAGTTGTATTGGTAGCAGGTAGCTCATTGGCCATCAACTGGATGGATGAGCATATTCCGGCTATCGTGAATGCTTGGTATCCCGGTGAAAGTGGTGGTAAAGCTGTAGCGGAAGTCTTGTTTGGTGATTATAATCCGGGTGGCCGTCTGCCGTTGACCTATTACAGAAGTCTGGATGAACTCCCTCCGTTTGATGATTATGATATAACTAAGGGACGTACTTATAAATACTTCAAAGGGGATGTTCTGTATCCTTTCGGTTATGGTTTAAGTTATACCACGTTCAAGTATTCCAACCTGCAAGTGGCAGATGGTGAAGAGGAGATAAATGTTTCTTTCCAACTGAAGAATTCAGGTAAATATGCAGGTGATGAGGTTGCTCAAGTATACGTGAAGTTGCCTGAACGGGATGAAATAATGCCTATCAAAGAGCTGAAAGGTTTTGAGCGTGTCACATTGAAGAGTGGTGAAAACAAGAAGGTGACTTTGAAATTGCGTAAAGATCTGTTGCGTTATTGGGATGAGGCGAAAGATAAGTTTGTCTGTCCTTCCGGTGATTATACGATCATGGTAGGTGCTTCTTCTGCTGATATTCGTTTACAGAAAGTGGTTTCGGTATTGCAGAAATGACAGAAACAGTGCTATTAATTACTAATATAAAACACATTACTTATGAAAAAGCATTTTTATCCTATTTTTGCATTATTCCTGGTGGGAGTTATGTTCTCTTGTCAGTCGCCTAAAAGCAATTCGACGAAAGAAGAAGCGGCGGGAATTGACAGTATGGCTCCCAATCCATTTATCACGCACATGTACACCGCCGATCCTTCGGCACATGTATGGGCGGACGGACGTTTGTATGTATATGCTTCGCATGATATAGATCCTCCGCGTGGTTGCGATTTGATGGATCGTTATCATGTGTTCTCTACGGATGATATGGTGAATTGGACAGATCATGGTGAAATTCTGAATTCGTCACAAGTGCCCTGGGGGCGCAAAGAAGGTGGATTTATGTGGGCTCCCGACTGTGCTTACAAGGATGGTACGTACTATTTCTACTTCCCGCATCCCAGTGATACGAAGTGGAATGATAGTTGGAAGATCGGTGTAGCTACCAGCAAAGAGCCGGCTGCTAATTTTACTGTGCAGGGGTATATCGAAGGAATGGACCCGTTGATCGACCCTTGTGTATTTGTGGATGATGACGGTCAGGCTTATATCTATAACGGTGGCGGCCAGATTTGTAAAGGTGGCAAACTGAAAGATAATATGGTGGAACTGGATGGAGAAATGAAGGAAATGGAAGGTCTGGAAGACTTCCACGAAGCTACATGGATTCATAAATATAATGGAAAATACTATCTCTCTTATTCCGATAATCACGATGAAAACTGGAATGACGGTGTGAAAGGTGACAACCGTATGCGCTATGCTATCAGTGATAACCCGCTCGGTCCCTGGAAATCTATGGGTATCTATATGGAGCCTACAGACAGCTATACCAATCACGGTTCTATCGTAGAATATAAAGGCCAGTGGTTTGCATTCTACCACAACAGTGCTTTATCTAATCATGACTGGTTGCGCTCTATTTGTGTAGACAAACTTTACTACAATGAAGACGGAACTATCCAGATGGTGAAACAAAGAAAATAAGATAGCTTATGAGGTTAATAAGTCTGATTTTACTGTTCCTGCTAAGTGGAACTGTTTCAGCGCAGAAGGTCGAGTGGTATACTACCACTCAGACTTCTCCGTGGGTGAAACAGAAGGTAAAGCCGGAACGTACAACTACCGGAGCAGAGATTGTGCTTGACCCGGCTCAACGCTTACAATTGATTACGGGTATAGGTGGATGCTTCAATGAAATGGGTTGGGATGCGCTGAATGCCTTGTCGGCTGAAGATCGTGAAGCTGTTCTTCAAGCTATCTTTGGCAAAGATGGAGCTTGCTTCGACTATTGTCGTCTTCCGATGGGAGCTAATGACTTTGCCATGAGTTTTTACTCTTCTGCGGATGTTGCAGGAGACTTTAATCTGGTGAATTTCAATATCGACCGTGACAGGTATATTCTGATTCCTTATATTAAAGCTGCCCGTCAGATAAATCCTGACTTGCGCATTTGGGCTTCTCCCTGGTGTCCTCCGCCTTGGATGAAGACGAATAATCATTATGCTTCTGCGGTTCGTCCGTCCGGAGAGAAAGACGTGAATGGATTGCTACCGCATGAAGCTATAGCAGAATTCAGTACCGGTTTCCGGATGGAAGAGGGGTATCTGAAAACGTATGCCGATTACTTTGCGCGTTTTATTAAAGCTTATGAAGCCGAAGGATTACCGCTGGAATGTATCCATGTTCAGAATGAGCCTTGTTCCAACCAGGTTTTTCCCAGTTGTAAATGGCGCACGGAAGATCTGACTTTCTTCCTGGGGCATTATCTGGGGCCGACTTTCGAGCGGGAGAATATCAAAACTGATATTTATTTTGGAACTATCAATACATCCAATCCGGATTATGTGCGCACTGCTTTGCGGGATGAACAGGCAGCTAAGTACATTAAGGGTGTTGGTTTCCAGTGGGATGGTAAGAAGGCTATCCCAACTATCCATCGTGAATATCCTAATCTGAACCTGATGCAAACTGAGACTGAATGTGGCAACGGAGCAAACTCATGGGATTATGCTGAATATGCATGGAACCTGATGAAGCATTATTTCAGTAATGGTATCAATTCCTATCACTATTGGAATATGATTCTTCCTACTCCGGGCATTAGTCCTTGGGGATGGAATCAGAATTCTATGGTGTCCATTGACAAGAAGCAACAAACCGTAAAGTATAATCCGGAATTTTATCTGATGAAGCATTTAGGGCATTTTGTACAGACAGGCGCTTATAGGCTGGAAACACCGTCGGATAAGAATATGCTTGCTTTCGTTAATCCGGATGGTACAATCACTGCCATCGTTGCAAATATGACTGATAATGAGGAAACAATGTGTGTAAAAGTGAGGGAACAGAAGGTAACGCTTACGTTGCCTCCCCACTCATTCCATACTGTAAGTTGGAAGTTATAGTAGCAGTACTGGTATCTCAGCTTGAAACTGAGAGTTTCACGGCATGAAACAAACGGTTTCAAGTAATGAAACTGACAGTTTCACGGCATGAAATAAAAAGAAGGTGCATTAAGAGTAATCCTAATGCACCTTCTTTCCTTTTCTTTATTACTCTATGTAGAGATAATCGTAGTGTACTACTGGTTTCTTGCCATGCTTTCCCATTGCTTCCCTAGCCTGTGTGGAATCACAGTTTGCCTTACCCACACCGATGGGCTTACCTCCGAAGTCTACAATCCGCACAATGTCATCCTTTTCAAATTCGCCGATGACGTCGATGATGCCTACAGGTAGAATGCTGACTGCCTTATCCGAAAAAAGCAATTCGGTAGCACAGTAATTGATGTGTAACTCGCCTTTGGCAAACCCCTCGCTGTGTGCAATCCATTTCTTTACACTGGATACAGGTTCGGGAGAAGGAGTGAAGCGGGTACATAGCGTACTTTCAGGGTGTTGAATCAAATCGACAAGGATATTGTCCCGCTTACCATTGGCAATGATAACTGTGATACCTTCATCAGCTACTTTACGGGCAATATTGGTTTTAGTTAGCATTCCGCCACGGCCGAAGCTGGACTTGGAGGTCTGAATGTATGAAGAAAGGTCTTTTCCCTGACCGATTTCACGGATCACTTCAGAAGCTGGATCAGCAGGAGAACCATTGTAAATTCCGTCAATATTACTGAGAATAATCAAAGCCTGTGCGTCCATCATGGAGGCTATCAGGCCGGACAACTCATCATTATCCGTAAACATCAGTTCGCTTACAGAAATCGTATCGTTTTCATTGACGATGGGAATCACTCCATTCTCTAACATCACCGTCATGCAGTTCTTTTGATTGAGATAGTGTCTGCGGGTAGCAAAATTCTCTTTCATAGTCAGCACTTGACCAACAGGAATACCATGTTCGCGAAAGAGTTCGTAATAACGGTTGATTAGTTTGGCTTGGCCTACGGCAGAGAAAAGCTGGCGCTGATCTACACTGTCCAACTTCTTGGCGGAGTGCACTTCGCTACGTCCGGAAGCTACGGCTCCGGACGACACAAGTATGACTTCTACTCCTGTCTTATGCAGTTCAGCTATCTGATCGACCAAAGCGGACATGCGTGTTACGTCCAGAGTACCGTCACGACGTGTCAGGACATTGCTGCCTACCTTTACAGCTATTCTCGAAAATTGTTGTTCCATGTGTTGTATATCGTTCTTATGTGGTTTCTGGAGGAAAGTGAAAGGATTATTCTTCGTCTTTTCCTTTATCACGTTCACGGATTATCTCCATGGCATCTTCATATGTTTCCTCGCTGACGAGAATGGTTACATCTGGTGCTATATAAGGTGCGATGGTGCTCATAAGTCCATCTTTGATAATAGTTGCTATACCATTGTTTTCGAGTAAACCCTTAACAAGTTCTGCTTCCCACGGTGATCCTTTGAACACTTCAACTGTGCGGCTATAGTCTGTTGATTTCATAATGGTAAGAATTAATAGATTTATATATTACAAATATAACAAGTATTTCGGAGAAAAGATTTGTTTTATCCTTAAATGTTTGGCGATTATAACTCTATTCGCTGCACAGTTACCGCTTCATTCAGAAAGGTAGATGCCGATTCGGTGAACTTCTCTTCTGCTTCCGTAGTGTAGTAGGTGCAATTTCCGCCTTTTGTACATTTGGCATCCATTTCCGGGTGACGCTGTAAATAATCTTTCAGACTAGTTGCTACTAACTCCCCTTGTGCTACGGTGGTAATGCCCTTGGGCATATACTTCTCTATTTTAGGTAGCAGTATTGGATAATGGGTACATCCGAGAATGACCGTATCGATTTGTTCATCTTTTGACAGAAGTTCGTTGATATATTTGCGTACAAAATAATCAGTTCCGTCTCCTTCCGCCTCATTGTTTTCTACGAGGGATACCCATAACGGACAGGCTTCACCCTCCACCTGGATATCCGGAAAAAGTTTATGTATTTCCAGCGGATAGGATTCCGACTTTATGGTTCCCGCAGTAGCCAGAATTCCTACATGGCGACTATGGGTAATATTCCCGATACATTCCACAGTAGGACGGATGACGCCCAGTACGCGACGTGCAGGATCCATTTCGGGAAGATCGTTCATTTGTATGCTGCGTAATGCCTTGGCGGACGCCGTATTGCATGCCAGGATAACGAGATGGCATCCCATTTCGAACAATCGGGTGACAGCTTGCAATGTGAACTCATACACGATTTCGAAAGAACGTGTACCATAGGGGGAACGTGCATTATCTCCCAAATAGATGTAATCGTACTGGGGCAAGGCTTCCCGTATCTTGCTCAGGATAGTCAGTCCGCCATATCCGGAGTCGAATACACCGATAGGGCCGGGGATAGTGGGTAATTTTTGCTTCATAACAGAAATACTTTGTACACAATGCAAAGATAATGCAAATCGAATGCAGAACTTTCATGCTTGCATGAAAAAAGTTATGCTGAGGTACCGCTTATCTTATTTAAAGATAGAAAAAAGGCGTGAACTGTTTGCAGTCCACG
>NZ_EQ973490.1:70111-106936 GCF_000158035.1 Bacteroides cellulosilyticus DSM 14838 | reverse complement strand
CAGTCCACGCCTTTTTCTATCTTTAAATAAGATATGTCTTTACTTAATTCCCAGTTGGGTTTTAACTTTAGAAGTAACATCTACACTCTCTGCACCTACATAAGGTATTGGTGTGCGAGCTAAATCAAAGATATAGATTGCACCTTCTGCTTTGCCTACAGCCTGGATGGCGTCATCCAATTTTTTATAGATGGGAGCCAATGCATCTTGCTGTGCTTTCTGCATGCTTTGATATGCTTCCTGTTGGAATTCTTCTTGTCTTTGAGCCATCTCTTGCAATTCTTTCTGGCGTCTTTCTGCTATATTTCTCGGCAGAGAGTCAGCTTGCTGTTGGAATTCTTGCACTTTCTTGTTGAATTCTGATTGAGTGCGTTCCATTTCTTGAGAATACTTCTTTGACATAGCTTCCAGATCAGCTTGTGCCTTAGTATATTCCGGCATAACAACAATAACCTCCTGAGAGTTCATGTGAGCAAATTTTTGTGCCATCGCTCCCAAAGGAAGAGCGAACAGTACCACGAGTAGTGCGATTTTTTTAAGCATAATGTTTATTGTTTATTTTAATAATTAGTCGTTGAATAAATGCAAATATAGTGCAAACTGAACGCAAAACAAAATAAGCTTGCTTATTTTTAATGCTGAAGTGCGGCTATATTCGCGAAGCAAATGTATGAAATTAATTTGAATATCCTAACTTAGCAAGCACTTCATTGCTGATATCAATACGCGGAGAAGCAAAAATAATGCTTGTTGCGGATGCACGGTCTACAACTACCGAATATCCTTTCTGCTCCGATATTTCTTTAACCGCATTATAAATTTCATCCTGAATAGGTTGCATCAGACTTTCACGTTTCTTGAATAATTCTCCTTCAGGACCAAAATAAGTGCGGCGCAGTTCAGCGGCTTCTTTCTCCTTAGCGACAATCGCTTCCTCTTTCTTTCCCTTTTGTTCTTCTGAAAGAAAGACGGCTTCCGATTGATAGTTCTTGTATAAGGTTTTGGCTTCCTCGGCAACTTTCTCTACTTCACTCTGCCATTTCTTGGAAACCTGGTTCAACTGTTCGTTAGCACGTTCGTAAGCCGGAATGTTCTTCAGGATATACTCCATATCGATCAAGGCAAACTTTTGTGCGCTGGCTGTCATACCTACGGCAAACAGCAAGATCATTAATAAAACAGACTTTCTCATAACGTTTGGTTTTTGTGATACAATTAGAATTCTTGTCCTAAGATAAAGTGGAATTGACTGCCACCGTAATCTGAGGAACCACGTATTTTATCGAAACCATAAGCCCAGTCAATACCCATCATACCGATCATCGGCAGGAAGATACGAACACCGACACCTGCGGAACGTTTCAATTCGAATGGATTGAAATTCTTCACATCATGCCATGCATTACCGGCTTCTACAAAACCTAACGCATAAATACTGGTACTTGTTTCCAGCATCAGCGGATATCTTAACTCAAGTCCGAGACGGGTATAAGCATAACCTTCGTAACCGTAAGGAGTCAATGAACTGTTTTCATAACCACGAAGGGCAATACTTTCCGTTGCGTAGCTGGAGTAACCGGTCATACCGTCACCACCTACATCGAATGTTTCGAACGGAGACTTCTTATACTTGTTGTAGTGTCCCAGCAAACCGAATTCAACACGGCCCATCAATACCGGAGTACGTTTAACTGCTACCGGGTCCATCAACGGGATGTACACCTTGGATTTGAATTTCCATTTGTGATATTCAATCCATTTATGCATCTTGTTCATGTCGTCCTGGCTGGTAGTACTGTACTTGCTGTAGTCAGTTCCATCAAACAGTGAGTACGGCGGGGTTAACTGTACTGACAATGAGAACTCTGAACCGGAACGGGGATAGATCGGATTGTCAATAGAACTACGAGACAATGTCAGGTTGATACTAAGGTTGTTACACTTACCGTTTGTAACGGGGAAGTACTGCCAGTCGCTCAGGATATAGCGTTGGTAAGATAACTCAGCAGTAAACTGGAAGTAGTCATCCGGCCATTTCAAACGTTTACCGAACATAGCTGCTACACCGAACATCTTGATAGACTTGTCGGGGTCGTAATAGTTCTCATAGCTGTTGTAGTTACCGTAGTTATACATACCATAACCATACATACCACTATACATACTGTTGTAGTAGCTATTCATATATGCCGAGTTGTAGTAGCGGCTACTGATATCTGTCTGTACGGAATAGAAGGCCGACAGAGAGAATGCGTTCGGACGTTTACCACCGAACCATGGGTCATAGAATGAAATGCTATAGGATTGGTAATACTTGGCATTAGTCTGTCCGCTGACGGTCAAGGTCTGGCCATCACCCTGCGGCAGGATACCACGGTAGTTTTCACCCGGATGCAACAAGTTGGCCAGCGAGAAGTTAGTGAACTTCAAACTCAACTTACCGATGATACCGGTTTGTCCCCAACCGGCAGAGAATTCCACCTGGTCGTTAGCTTTGGATACCAGATCGTAACCTATATCTACAGTTCCGTCTTCCGGTCTTGGTTGAATATCCGGTTTGATTTGTTCCGGGTCAAAGTGTCCCATCTGCTGGATTTCACGCATAGAACGCATCAGGTCTTCACGGCTGAACAGGTCACCCGGACGGGTACGGAGTTCACGGCGTACTACGTTTTCGTACAAACGGTCGTTACCATTGATGCTGATCTTATTAATGGTAGCCTGACGGCCTTCGTAAATACGCATTTCCAGGTCGATGGAGTCTCCTACGATATTTACTTCTACGGGTTCGAGGCTGTAGAACAAATAGCCGTTGTTATAGTAGAGGTTACCGATAGCATCTTCGTCTGACATGGTACGTTCTTCCAGTAATTTCTGGTTGTATACATCACCTTTCTTCATGCGAAGCATAAAGTTCAACTGTTCGGAAGGATACAAGGTGTTACCTACCCACGTTACATTACGCAGATAATATTTTTCTCCTTCATCAATCTTCATGAAGATGTCTACGGTACGGTCATCGTACGGTTTGATGCTATCTTCTACGATCATAGCATCGCGATAGCCTAATTCGTTGTACTTATCGATGATTAACTGCTTGTCTGCCTCGAAGTTTTCTTCTACGAACTTCTTGGTACGGAACAGATTGAGCAATTTATTCTTTTCGTTGGTCTTCTTCATGATGCGTTTCAACTTCTTAGTTGCAATCGCTTCATTGCCAACGATGGTGATTTCGTGTACTTTTACCTTCTCCTTTTTGTCGATGTCGATATCCACGATCACCTGGTTATCGTTGGATACATCGTCTTTCTGCGAGATGATAACTTCTGCATTCTTAAAGCCTTTATCATCAAAGTAGCGCTTAATCAAAGTTTTGGCGCGGTCAATGACATTCGGGGTCACCTGTCCGCCCTTAATCATACCGATCCGGCTTTCTATATCCTCGCGCTCTGACTTCTTCACGCCGTGATAGCGGATATCGGATACACGCGGACGCTGAGTCAGATGAATCGTAAGCCAGACCTTATCGCCTTCTATCTTATCTGCGGTGATTTGAACATTGGAGAACAGACCATGCTTCCAGTAACGCTTACAAGCCTGAGTGACTTCGTCACCTGGTATGGTAATCGTTTGTCCTACAGACAAACCGGATAGTCCGATCAGTACATAGTCCTCATAGTTCTTAACTCCTTCTACTTTAATTTCTGCAATTTCATACTTCTTGGGTGTTCCCGAATAGAGAATAACCGGTTTTGCTGCATCATTATCGGTGCCATTGGCATCTTGAGCCGCACTTGTCAGTACACAACCGAAGAGGCAGATAAACGCTGTGAGTATAGAGAAAATACGATAGTGCATTTATGTTTTTGATTAAATATGTTTGAGTTTAACTGATTTGTTCACTGGTTTTGCCGAATCTGCGTTCCCGTCTCTGGTAGTCGCAAATGGCTTTGCAAAGTTCCTCTTCCCGAAAATCGGGCCAATAGGTTTCACAAAAATAAAGTTCCGAATACGCGCATTGCCAAAGAAGGTAATTACTCAGGCGGATTTCTCCACCGGTGCGTATCAGCAAGTCGGGGTCAGGCATGAAGTGGGTAGTCAGGTGCTTTGACATTAAATCGCAGTCGATCTGTTCGGGCGTCAATTCTCTTTTCTGCACCAAAGCGGCAATTTGCCGGCTGGCTTCTGTGATTTCCCAACGTGAAGAGTAGCTGAGTGCAAGTACCAGGCACATACCTGTATTCTTAGAAGTATTTTCTACGCAATTGTATAAACGTGTCTGTACATTTGCGGGTAACTTTTCTATATCTCCGATGATCCGGAAACTGATGTTATTCTTCATGAACGTGTCCTCTTCGATGGAGTCGAAAAGAAGGCTCATCAAGGCTGCCACTTCATCTGTCGGGCGATTCCAGTTTTCGGTTGAGAACGTATATAGGGTCAGATATCTGATGCCCAGTCTGGCTGCCTCTTCGGCTATTACATGGACGGTTTCTGCACCGACCTGATGTCCGTAGCTGCGCTCGTGTCCGCGCTGCTTCGCCCATCGTCCGTTGCCATCCATGATAATCGCCACATGCTGGGGTATCCGGCTCAAATCAATTTGTTCTTTATATTGCATCTTTTTTAGTTGTTACATTCCTTACATCTTGGGAAGAGGTCGTAGGTGACGAAAAAGACGGTAAATGCATAACTGTCTTTATTCTTCCAACCTTTTCCTTTTATCTGGTATGGGTCTTCCAGTTGCAAACCTTCCCGTTGAGTAACATCCAACTGGTCGCTAAGGCTGAACCGCATCGTAAACTCGCATCCTATATTGATGCGTGGGGTTGCTTTGAATTTTATTCCCACTCCTATGGGGATGTTCATCGTAAAGACCGTTTTTACAGGCTTTGGTGCAAACGTAAAACCCAATCCACCCAATATATAAGGTGTAAATCGACGGTCCCCCCGGTACGTATTACCGATACCATATCCCAAAAAGTTATATTCAAACTGTGCTCCCAAATCGATTATAGTCCGTTTGAAAGTGGCATACTCTCCATTCGGATACACATTTTTGAAATCTCTCGTGTCACCGGAAATCCTGCCGGCTGTCAGGTTGCCTTTTATTGCCATGTGTGGATTCAGTAAATACCGGGCTATAAAACCTCCCGCTATACCTGTGTCTTTAAACGGGGTGCTGCTATTTGCATCTCCCATATAAAAACTTCCTCCAATGACTCCTCCCATCTCCCAAGTATATTCTTCCTGTGCCATGGCACAACAGAATGGGAACATGAGCAGGCAAAATACTATCTTTATATTTCTTGTAATAGTCATACCGTTTTCTTGTTACTCCTTAACTATATAAGGAAACGGAAATTTGACTATTTTATTATTGTTGCTTGAATCCCAGTTTGTTTAGACGTCCACGCCAAACAGAACCGTCATTCCACGCGATCCAAATATAATGGTTCTTATCAATAGCCAAAGAATAATCTCCCTTACCTTCGAATAAACTTTTATATTCAATTGTATCTTCGTCGTCTTCATCTTCTCCTGGAATGATAACTTTTTCAGATGCATATCTGAATTTATCAGCAGATTCATTCCAGGCAATGCCTGCAAGGGAAGAATAGATGGTTTTAAACTCTCCACCCATCATGTGGAATTGGCTTCCATAATACATGATTGCTGGATTCTTCATAGCTGGGCAAGAAAAGTCTGTCGGGGTACTCATATCGACCCAAACAAGTCCGTCCTTTGAGAACCAAGGTGTTGTAGCTTCAACCGTTTCTTCAACATTGCCTACTACTACTGTTTGTTTGATGCCACTTGCATTCGTGAATACAGTAGAATATATTTCTTTTAAAGGGAAATCAGAGGGAACTTCTTCGCCTTCTTTCCAAGTTGTTTCTCCGGCGCTTTTTGCACAGAAGAAATTCTTTCCATCTTTTGCAAAGATACCGGTAAGCATATTTTTACTTCCTGTTACCTCATCTGCAGGAATACCTGCTAAGAATGTTACCATGTACATTCCCTGCATATCCATTTCTTCCCAATTTGTACCATTATCGGAGTAGAGTGCTTTTCCATTCTCTGCTGTAGTATATAATCGGTTGTCGAAATTAATGATAGAAGTTAATTTAGCGTCTGAAGGAAGACCGCTGATTGTAATCAGGTTTCCCCATTGGATACTGGCAGGATTTGATACGGAAGTGCGATATGCTGTTGTCGTAGAGGTGTAGACTAATAAATCTTCATTCAAAACAACAGATCTTTGCTTACCGGAAGCCGGAGAAGCCGGAAGTGATGGCATTTCTCTCCAAATCAGTGAGTCCGGATCCTGTGTGTGAACATTTACCTTGATAGTATATTCGCGGGTAGTGATTCCGTCGGCTGCATGTACTTTTAGTTTGATCGGTTCTCTCAGGTCAACTGAGTCGTTCATGTTGAATACAGTATCATTCAGACCAGAAGTTACCCATCCTGTTACTGTCAGTGTGTCGATTAAGATACGTTTTATGATGGAATCAGCACCCATAGGAAGCGAGTCTACATTATAAATTTCTCTTTTCAACTGGTCAATCGTAAACTTATAATATACGCCTTTTGTTATAGTATCAATACCAAAGGCACGTATCGTCGCGTCGGAACTATATTCATAATTTTCATCTGAGTCAAGACACGAACTTATGGCAATTGACATAAGAAGAAAACTCAGTATTACGGATAAAAACTTTATTCTCATTTTCTAAAGATAGTGTTTATTTACAAGTTGCAAAAATAGGAACATTTTTTTCTATAATCAGCATCCCGGGGAAGTTTTATATAAAATTATAGATAATACCCCTGTTTTTCTCGATAAAAAAGCATCAAAATGAGGTAATTCGGACTATTTCGTTGCTGTATAATGCCGTATACTTCTGCCGAAAGATTGCTCACTGGCATAACTAATTTTATCGTTCATTTCAGGAGCTTTAACACCGGATATCAGTGATCTGGGGCTTTCTTCAACATATACTTCATCCCAAAGCCCCGCATCGATGAAAGATTGTAGTAAGGTGCTTCCGCCCTCCACCAACAGAGATTGAATACCACGCTCATACAATATCTGCATGATCTGAGGCAATATGTCCTGTTGGAAATCTATCGGGAGATATTCCACGTTAGGCAGAGCGTCATGAAAATGTTCGGTAAAGACGAGTGTCAGTACACTTCCGTCAAACAAATGAAGGGTAGGAGACAGACTCTGTTTCCGGTCGATGACGAGACGTATGGGAGAGCGCCCATACCAGTTGCGTACATTTAAAGAAGGATTGTCCAGTTTAGCAGTACGTGTGCCTACAAGAATGGCAGAATGTTCCGCTCTCTTTTTATGTACCAGCATGGAGGTTAAGGGAGTGGATAGAATCACAGGATTACCCTCGGTCCGGCATAAGTCAATAAACCCGTCTGCAGATTCTGCCCATTTCAGTGTGATATATGGGCGGTGCAAGGTGTGAAAGGTTATGAATCTTTTGATTAGGTGTCGACATTCGTCTTCCAGTACTCCTACGATTACTTCTCGTCCGGCATCTTTCAGCTTCTGTATGCCCCGTCCGGCAACCTTGGAAAAAGGGTCCTGGCAGCCGATGACGATACGGGGGATTTGTTTTTCAATAATCAAATCTGCACAGGGGGGAGTTTTCCCGTGATGAGAGCAGGGCTCCAGACTTACATAGATGGTGGAACGCTTTAGTAATGAGGTCTCTTTTACGGAACGAATAGCATTGACTTCAGCGTGTGCTTTTCCGCAACGTACATGATAGCCCTCACCGATGATTTTCCCGTCGCATACGATTACCGCACCTACCATCGGGTTGGGAGCGGCGTTGCAAAGTCCGTTTTGCGCCAATTGTATACAGCGGCGCATGTATTTTTCTTCTTCTATGTGTGCCATTTTTCTATGATAATTCTTACTTTTGCACCCCAAAATGGATTCTTCGCAGTAGGATACGGACGGAGATCGGTCTGACCGGGAAGCCGAACAGGTGAAGAATCCGCTAAATATCCATTATGAACATTACCGCCTCTTATATTCGCCGGAAATTGCAGGGCCGTTATGATCCCCGCGAAGCCGGAAACCTGTCCCGGATTATCTGTTGCGAGATATTGGGGCAGCAAACTGTGGATTATTATCTGGGCAAAGATATAATTTTATCTGTAAAAGAGGAACAGGAATTGGAAAGCATTCTTGCCCGTTTACATAATTTTGAACCGATACAATATATTTTAGGGGAAGCCCGCTTCTTGGGAAGAACTTTTCGCGTGACTCCGGGTGTACTCATTCCCCGTCCGGAAACCGAGGAACTGGTAGAGATGATGTTGAAAGAACTTTCTCCCGTTTCTCGTGTTTTAGACGTTGGGACAGGTAGCGGTTGTATCGCCATTTCTTTGGCGAAAGAATTACCGGAGTCGCAAGTCACCGCTTGGGATGTATCGGGAGAAGCTTTATCTATTGCTGCTGCTAATAGTAAGGCTTTGCAGGCATCTGTACGGTTCGAACAGCGCGATGTGTTAACTTATGAACCTTGTGTGGCGGACTGTTATGATGTAATTGTGAGCAATCCGCCTTATGTTACTGAAGCAGAGAAACAGGAGATGGAACATAATGTGCTGGACTGGGAGCCTTCGTTGGCATTGTTTGTGCCCGATACAGATCCTTTGCGTTTTTATCGCCGCATAGCCGTGCTGGGACTTGAGATGCTTACGTCCGGTGGAAAACTTTATTTTGAAATTAACCGTGCTTTTGGAAAGGATACTGTAGCGATGTTGTGTGAAACAGGATATCGCGCGGTCAGACTCCAAAAGGACATATCTCATAATGATCGATTTGTAATAGCCGAAAAATGACGAATATTACTGAAACAGAGGCGCTGAATAAAGTAGCTGCCTATTGCTCTACAGCGGAACATTGCCGTGCTGAGATTTCTGAAAAACTACAGCGTTGGGGATTGCCCTATGATGTCATTGACCGCATTCTCAAGCGGCTGGTAGATGAAAAATATATTGATGAAGAGCGCTTCTGTCGTGCCTTTGTGAATGATAAATATCGCTTTGCCAGATGGGGGAAAGTGAAAATTGCCCAAGCACTGCAACTGAAGAAAATTTCTTATAATACATGCCGGCAGTTCTTGAATGAAATAGATGAAGAAGAATACTTGTCTATTTTAGATAGTTTGCTGACTGCAAAAAGGAAAAGCATACATGCGGAGAATGAGTATGAGCTGAATGGAAAATTGATGCGTTTTGCCCTGAGTCGGGGTTTTGAAATGAAAGATATTCGTCATTGTATACAACTTTCTGACGAAAATGACGACTTTGAGTGAAAAATCTCTTTATTCTTTTTTTTATTCTCGTTCTGTTTCTGTATTTTTGTGCCATATTTACTATAAATAGCTAATTTAGTTATGAGAACTTTAGAAAAACTATTCGCAGAGAAGTTGCTGAAGATAAAAGCGATTAAACTACAACCGGCAAATCCCTTTACATGGGCTTCCGGATGGAAATCTCCCTTTTACTGTGATAACCGCAAAACACTTTCTTATCCTTCTTTGCGTAATTTTGTAAAGATTGAGATTACCCGTTTGATATTGGAACGTTTCGGGCAGGTGGATGCAATTGCCGGCGTAGCAACAGGCGCTATCCCTCAGGGAGCTTTGGTTGCCGATGCGCTGAATTTGCCGTTTGTGTATGTACGTTCTACCCCGAAAGACCATGGATTGGAAAACCTGATCGAAGGAGAGCTTCGCCCGGGTATGAAAGTTGTGGTGGTTGAAGATTTGATTTCTACAGGTGGAAGTAGCTTGAAGGCCGTAGAAGCTATTCGTCGCGACGGATGTGAAGTAATCGGTATGGTTGCAGCTTATACCTATGGTTTCCCGGTTGCAGAAAAAGCATTCAAGGATGCCAAAGTTCCTTTGGTGACGCTGACGAATTATGAAGCGGTTCTGGATGTTGCACTTCGTACGGGTTACATCGAAGAAGATGATATTGCAACGCTGAACGAATGGCGTAAGGACCCTGCACATTGGGATGCTGGAAAGTAACGGCGGTTTATACTATAAAATAATTAATATGATAAAAGGGCCATTCGGATAGTTTCTGTCCGGATAGTTCTTTTTTTGTCTTTTAAAGAGAATCAAAATATGACAAAATTTGAAAGTAGTGTAAAAACTATACCTGCCTCACAGGAGGCTGTTTATGAGAAACTTTCTGATTTGAATAATCTGGAGAAGTTTAAAGACAGCTTGCCGGAGGATAAAGTTAAGAATTTGAGCTTTGACTCGGAGAGTATGATGATAGAAGTAGCTCCTGTGGGTAAAATAGCGTTGAGCATAGTAGAAAAAGAACCATGCAAGTGTATTAAGTTTGCCACAACTACTTCACCACTGCCCTTCAATTTGTGGATACAGATTGTTCCGGTAACAGAAACAGAATGTAAACTGAAATTGACCATTGGCTTGGAACTGAATCCTTTCATGAAAGGTATGGTTCAGAAACCTTTGCAAGAAGGGTTGGAAAAGATGGCGGATATGCTGTCGATAATACCTTATTAATCACTAACTGTTAATCACTAAATAAATGGCTCAGAAACTTTGGGAGAAATCCGTTCAAGTAAATAAGGATATAGAACGCTTCACGGTGGGACGTGATCGCGAGATGGACCTTTATCTGGCTAAACATGATGTGGTAGGTTCTATGGCTCACATCACCATGCTCGAAAGTATTGGTCTGCTGACGAAGGAAGAGCTGGCTCTTTTGCTTGAAGAACTGAAAAATATCTATGCGGCTGCCGAGAAAGGGGAGTTTGTGATAGAAGAAGGAGTGGAGGATGTACACTCGCAGGTGGAATTGATGCTGACGCGTAAATTGGGTGATATAGGCAAGAAGATACATAGTGGTCGTTCGCGCAACGATCAGGTGTTGCTCGATCTGAAACTTTTCACGCGTGCGCAGATTAAGGAGATTGCTGAAGCTGTGGAACAACTGTTTCATGTGCTGATATGCCAGAGTGAGCGTTTTAAAGATGTGCTGATGCCGGGTTATACTCATTTGCAGATAGCTATGCCGTCTTCTTTCGGATTGTGGTTTGGTGCTTATGCTGAGAGTCTGGTGGATGATATGCTCTTTTTGCAGGCAGCATTCAAGATGTGTAATCGTAATCCTTTGGGTTCGGCTGCCGGGTATGGTTCTTCATTCCCATTGAATCGTACGATGACAACACGTTTGTTGGGCTTTGACTCTTTAAACTATAATGTTGTTTATGCCCAGATGGGGCGTGGCAAGATGGAACGTAATGTAGCTTTTGCTTTGGCGAGTATTGCCGGAACTATCTCCAAACTGGCTTTTGATGCTTGTATGTTCAACAGTCAGAACTTCGGTTTCGTGAAGCTGCCCGATGATTGCACGACAGGTTCCAGCATTATGCCCCATAAGAAGAACCCGGATGTCTTTGAACTGACGCGTGCCAAATGCAATAAACTGCAATCATTGCCACAACAGATTATGATGATTACCAATAATTTGCCGTCCGGTTATTTCCGGGATTTGCAGATTATTAAGGAAGTCTTTTTGCCTGCTTTCCAAGAGTTGAAAGACTGTTTGCAGATGACTACCTATATCATGAATGAAATAAAGGTGAACGAACATATCCTCGACGATGACAAATACCTGCTTATTTTCAGTGTGGAAGAAGTGAACCGCTTGGCACGTGAAGGTATGCCTTTCCGGGATGCTTATAAGAAAGTGGGATTGGACATTGAAGCCGGAAACTTCTCACACAGCAAGCAAGTGCATCACACACATGAGGGAAGTATCGGTAATCTCTGTAACGATGAAATCTCGGCGCTGATGCAGGAAGTGGTAGATGGTTTCAATTTTCATGGAATGAAAGTAGCTGAAAAAGCTTTGCTTGGTCGATAAATACGATATTGTATGCGGAAACTCTGTATAGTCATAGGAATGCTTTGGTTGTGTGTCACCAGTTGTGGTGATTCTTACGAATCGAGCATTCCTTCCGTTACCTTTAATTTTTCATGTAGTCTTTCACAGTCTCCTTATTATAAGATTACGACTCCCGGTCAGTTTCTGAAGATAGAGAAGAATGTAAATGGACTGCCGGTGGGCTATGCGGGATTGGTTATCGGGCAGAGTGTTTTCTCAGAGGGGAATACTTATGTTGCTTATGATGCAGCTTGTCCGGTGGAGGCCAGTCGTAATGTTTCGGTAGAGGTCTTAGAAGATGGATTGGGGACGGCAGAATGTCCTAAATGCCATACCCAATATAATTTGAGTAGTGGCGGATTTCCTACGGGGGAAGGTACAGAGTATCTGAAACATTATAAAGTTACCGTGTCCGGCACTTCTTTGCAAGTGAGGAACTAATAAAACTGTAACATTTTCCATGTAAAAAATTTGGCTGTAACGGGGAAACTCCTTATCTTTGCACCCGTTCTACAAAAAAGACCTGCGGAAATAGCTCAGTTGGTAGAGCATAACCTTGCCAAGGTTAGGGTCGCGAGTTCGAGTCTCGTTTTCCGCTCTCCTTTATAGGATGCTCGAATGGTGGAATGGTAGACACGAAGGACTTAAAATCCTTTGGCCATTGCGGCTGTGCGGGTTCAAGTCCCGCTTCGAGTACTGATTAAAGCTCCATAAATCATTGATTTATGGAGCTTTTTGTTTTCCTACATTTTCTAAAGAAGAACTTTCCTTTGGCATTAAATTAAGTCACATTTCCTACGAATTATGCAGTTCATGTAAACCAAGAGTTAAACCGGAAAATGTATGAAAGCTACTATTAATGTGTTTTGTTACAAGTCAAAAACTCAAAAATACTTTTATATGAGATCCTAGGAGTAGGTGAGGTTATAGTGCATAAGTTTTGGTACTTCTTTAATTTATTGACTTAAAACAATGAAAACTTAATTCCCTTCCACACTTCTACACTTCCTTATTCATCGGCCTTAGCGGGTGGAAGGGTATAGTGAGAAAAATGAAGGATGCTATTCTTTCAGTTTTATTTTCACGATGCAAATGAGTTGTTTGCCTCTATAATATTAAATTATACTCTTTCAATATTGATTTATCACCTTGCTATATGGACGGAAGGCTTATTAATTAAGGTACTTATGTAATACTTGTATCCTACAAATAAATCACTTGTGTTACAGATATGAAATACTTGTATGGTATACATTAAACACTTGTGTGGTATGTGTTCAATGTTGTACTTTCTTTTTTCGTCAAAAAAGAGATTGGAAATCTTAAACATCTTTCTGCAAAAGGGTTATATTTGCAATATAATATACATCATCATCTATGTACTTAAAGAAAATTATGGCTGCAACCTTCGCTGCAACTGCGCTTGCCGGGCAGGCACAGGAGAAAACTTTTAGCATTATTCCCGAACCGGTGGAGATAACTGTAATCGGACAGGGAGAGTCTTTGATTCAACGTAATACGGTCATTCGTATGTCAGAACCAACGTTGGCACCTTCGGCTGCCTATCTGGCTGATTATATGGAGCGCTATCTCGGTATCCCCTTGCAAGTGGAGCTCCCAAAATCTGGTAAATCCCGAAAGAAACTTTCGTCTGCTGTAGAAACAATACTTTCGAAGCCGGGTGACCAACCTTGTATCATTCTGAAAAATCAAAAGAATGGAGAAATTCCAGGAGGTTATCAGTTGGAGATTACCCCTGTAGGTGGTGTACGTATTGAAGGAAATGATGAGGCGGGTGTCTTCTATGGTGTTCAGACGCTTATACAATTATTGCCCACCCGTGCGGGTGTGTTGCCTATCCTTCCGACTCTGAAAATTATCGATTATCCGCGTTTCCCTTATCGTGGTATGCATTTGGATGTGGTACGTCATTTCTTTCCCGTAGATTTCATCAAAAAGTATATTGATTACCTTGCGCTTCATAAACTCAACCATTTTCATTGGCATCTGACAGATGATCAGGCTTGGCGTGTTGAGATGAAATGCCGCCCGGAACTGACGGAGAAAGGTTCTATCCGCGAGGGAGAGATTTTCGGACTTTATCCTGGAAAGTATCAACCGTTACCCTACGGCGGTTATTATACCCATGAAGATGTACACGAAATTGTACGTTATGCTGCTGAACGTCATATCACAGTGATTCCTGAGATAGATATTCCCGGGCATTGTATGGCAGTACTTGCCACTTACCCACAGTTCAGTACTACGCCGAATGAACCTAAAAAGGCAGCATTGACGTGGGGGATCTTCAATAAATTCAATAATGTACTGGCACCAAAACCTGAAGTCTTTGACTTCCTGAAAGATGTGTTTTCTGAATTATGCGATCTCTTTCCCGGTCAATATATTCATGTGGGTGGCGACGAGTGTGCCAAGCGCTGGTGGCAGGAATCCGAAGAGACGCAACAGTTTATGCGTGAACATGAGTTGAAAGACGAAAAGGCATTGCAAAGCTATTTCATCCATTATGTGCAGAAGGTGGTAAACGCGAAAGGTAAAACGTTGATTGGTTGGGATGAGATCCTTGAAGGAGGTATTTCTGAAGATTGTATTGTAATGAACTGGCGTCGGCCTGAATTTGGAAAAAAGGCAGTGCGGACCAATCATCGTACTATATTTACCTGTTCTGCCTGGTCGTATTTCAATCTGAAGGAAAGTCGTATCCAGTCGGAAATAGGTCCTCGTGGCCCGTTGTCATTGGAGAAGGTCTATGAATTTCAGATTGTGCCCGATTCGTTGACTACGGAGCAACAAGAACTTGTATGGGGTGCACAAGGGTGCCTTTGGACGGAATATATTCCTACAACCTGGAAGGCTGAGTTTGCCATCTTCCCGCGGATGTCGGCACTGGCTGAGAATGTATGGTCGCCGTTAGAGAAGAAAGACTGGATAAACTTTACCCGTAAAGTAGAAATGCAATTTGAACGCTATGAACTTTGGGGAGCCCGGTATTCGGAGGCATTCTTTCGTACACAGGATATAGAGCGGGAAAGGTAGCTGAAGAAGATGCGGATTTATAACTTTGATTAAAAATAGTTATTATCCGAATGCAGTACTTTCGATTTTTGAGTATTTATAAGGAAAAGACGCTATACAAATCATTATGAGATACTTGCTTTCTTTCTTTGTCGGGGTGTTATTAAGCGCCTCTTTATACGCTCAAAGTGCAGGTGATAAAAGATCATCATTTTCCGTTCATGCCGGACCGTCATGGTACCTGGGGCGCTTTGTAGGAATTACTGATAGGGCAGATACCTATCGCAGTGACTTACGAAAAGGTGTAGCCTGGGATGTCAACTACCTTGGACAGATTACGGGTAGGGAACTGAAGTTCGGGCTGGGATTTCTGTATCAGGGAAGTGCGTATAAGAACACACATGATACTGGGGCAGATAAGATATATATGCATTATATGGCTCCTCAGGTAGCCTTGACTATGGTGCAAAAGCATTATCAACTTCAATTCTCCGGTGGAATCGGATATCAACTTTATCGTGATAAGAGTACAGTATATGATAAACCTCGAAAAGTTACCATGAGTAAGTTTGCAGGTAACTTGTCTCTCTTGGGTGAGTATTTTCTGTCAAGTCATTGGGGAGCTTCTGCCAGGGTGAACTGGCTGGCATCCAGTTCCGAGTCTTATTCGGTGAAGTATCATAATGTGGAGTGGGATGTGGAGAGTCCGAGAGCCGGTAGCGGTTATTTCGGACAGTTATCCTTACTTTTCGGTTTAAACTATCATTTTTAGGCGTTATGAAAAAACTGTTATTTCTATTCCTGTTGGTTTGTTGTTGTGCTTGTGATGAAGACAAAACTGTTGATCCGACACTGATGCCGGAGGCTACGACTACGGGTGCAAATACGTTAGGCTGTCTGATTGATGGCTGGGTATATGCCAGTGGACGGTATGGGACACCCACTGTTCGTTTTTCTGACGATGAAGAGAATCATTATGTTGAGATTGATGCCGCAGTCGGTGTCTTCAGTAGTTTGCATTTGGTACTTGTGAATCCTCGTCAGGGTACTACTTGTACTTATACAGATGCCGTTCTTGATGAAGGAGATTTAGGCGATGGCGAAGCTTATATTACCCGTATGGATGGAACCATTATTAGTGGTACATTCAGTGGTGGAAGTATCAAGGAAGGACGTTTTGATATAAAATATCGTGAGAAGCCCGAAGGAGGTGAAGCGGTATATTAAGATGAATAAAAAAACGCCCCTTCGGAAATAGAAGGGGCGATATCTTTTCACTTCGTTTTCTCAGCTATATTGCTATTTTGCTTCTTGATTCTCAGTTTCCCCCCATTCTTTTTTTCCTTGTTCCTTCAGTTTGGCTGTGAAAGCTGCTGCTTTCTCGGCTACGGCTTTTTCTTCTTCAGGACTTGCATAAGCGTGTTTGTAACCTTTTACAACATTCCACTCTCCACGGGTAAAGTCAGGAAATGCTACGGCGGCACAGTTGTTATCCATAGAGAGTGTTCCGAGTTCGGCAAGACAACACCACTCTGCTAGATCGTATACATCCATATCCAATGGCAAACCATTTTGTAAGCAATAAACTAGACGGCAGTCCATAATGAAATCCATGCCACCATGTCCCCCTACTTCCTTAGCCATTTCACCATATTTCTTCAATATCGGATGCTGGTACTTGGCTACAAGAGTCTCCATCTCACTCTTAGGCAAGAAACTATGTGAATTTAAATCATCAATCTTGGGCTGTACTCCGGAAGCTGTCAACTGTTTAGCATCAAGAGCATAACCGCTGATCGGATATTTATTGGCAAAGCCTTTAGTACCCGTAAGTTGATACAAGCGATTGTAAGGTTGCGGAGTCATTACATTATGTTGGATTTCTATAACTTTACCGTTTTCGGTACGAATCAGAGTGGTAGTATGGTCGCCATTGCGGAAGTTATTACAAGTGGAATCAGCTCTTTCTTCTACCAGTGCTTTACCTATGGCTGACTTGGTATCCATAGCCACTAGTGTCTTCATGCGATCTCCACGGTGAATGTCGAGCGCTTGTGCTACTGGACCCAGACCGTGAGTGGCATATACATCCCCGCGATGTCTCATGTTGTAGTCCAAGCGCCAACCCAGCTTGTCATTCTCACCGTTCTTCCAATAATGATTCCAAAATGGGCTTAGGTTGTGAATGTAGGCACCTTGTGCGCGAATTACTTCACCGAATACCCCTTGCTGTGCCATGTTCAGCGTGTTCATTTCAAACCAGTCATAACAGCAGTTTTCTAGAATCATGCAGTGCTTACGATACTTTTCGCTCATATTAATCAAGTCCCAACATTGCTGGAGATTCATTGCTGAAGGTACTTCGATCGCTACATGTTTGCCATTTTCCAAAGCGTATTTGGCTACGGGAAAGTGATGTAGCCAATCGGCAGCGATATAAACCAAGTCTATATCGTCTCGTTTACAAAGTTCTTCGTACCCTTTCTCTCCCGAATAGATGGCAGCTTTGGGCATGGATGCTTTCTTTAGGTATTTCTGACATCTCTCTGCGCGCGACTGCTCATAATCACAAAGTGCCACGACTTGTGTACCCGGTATATGCGTGAAACGTTCCACCGCACCGGGACCGCGCATGCCCAGTCCTACGAATCCTACGCGTACTACTTCCATCTTCGGGACAGTCAGTCCCAACACGCTTTTTTGGCCGGCGGGACGCTCGGGAGTTTCTATTACGATGGTCCCGTTTTCCCACTGCCAATTAGTGCCGTACTCATTGGTTTGCCGGGGAGTTTGTGTCGAGCATGCACACATCACGATGCAAAGTCCCAACAGCAAGGTCTTAAAAGTCTTCATACTTCAATCCTAATTTAATGTTATCAGTAATAATAATAATTTCTTTCTTTATGGAATTACCAACTACCATGCTCTTTCTTATGCTCCAGGAAATCAGCTTCCCGGTTGCACTCTCCGTTATAATTCCATTCTATTTCGTCTGTATATTCTTTTCCTTGATGGAGAAGGGATGCTTTCAGAACATTCTTGCCATCGTCCAGCACTACCTTGTCGAATATATAATGTACATCAGTATAACCTTTCCGCACTCCGGTCAATTCTTTCCCGTTCAGATACACCTTGGGGGTACCGATATTGGAATACACTGTAATGGAAGTTTCTTTTTTCTCGCGCACTGCATTCCGGCGCTGTGTCAGGTAAAGAACCGGTTCCTTGCTCCAGTTCGCCTTATACCAGAAATAAGAATCTTTCTTGATTCTACGATCGAAAGTCATCATGCCTTTCATGTTGCGGGCGTCTACACTGCCTCTTTTTGATGTTGGCACTGCAAAGTCGAACATATTCCACAGGTAAGAAGCGATGATGTAAGGATGTTGGGCAATGATGCTCCATTGGTATTCGTGGGTTTTAGTTTGAAATGTTTCCGGATAGAAAGGGCTTGTCCAATTCAGTGCATCGCCCAATATTTCCGTCTGATGTTCTATATTGGCGTCTGCACCATATTCTGTCAGCATCAGGCGTTGCCAAGGATATTCTTTTTCCATTTTCTCTATCCATGGCTTGATGTCTTGTATCTTCCGTTCGTACCAACCGAAGTAACGGTTCATGCCCTGTATATCCGCATTTTGGTTGACGGGGTGATCGGCATGACCGTAACCATTTACCGCAACCGTGTAGCGGTCTGGATCCTCCAGTTTGCAGAGGTCGTGAATGGATTGGGTAAGTGCGGCGGTATAACCATGCGGATGATACACTTCATTATGGATTCCCCATACATAGATGGAGGGATGATTAAAGCTTTGACGGATAAGTTCGCGCATCTGTTGGTGGGCATTGTCCCACTCTTGGCCGCTGACTCGGTTCACGAAGGGGATCTCTGCCCAGATTACCAATCCCAGCGTGTCGCAGCGTGAATAGATGTAGTCAGACTGTTGGTAATGTGCAAAGCGGACGGTGGTTGCACCGATATCCATAATTTGTGCCAAGTCGAAGTCGTGCTCTTTATTGGTGAGGGCGCTACCCAGTCCCCACCAGTCTTGATGGCGGGTTACCCCCAGCATGGGGTACTTCTTTCCATTGAGGAAGAATCCTTTGCCTGCCACGATTTCATACTTGCGAATCCCCAGGGGCTGAATAACTTCGTCTATCACGCGTCCATTCTGCATGAGACGTGAAACGACTTTATACAGATATGGGTCTTCACGTCCTTGCCATAAATGGGGATTGTTCAGTCGGAAGTGTGAGGAATAGTTCTGCACTCCTTGTGGAGTAAGTTCGAAATTCTGACTATGTTTCTTTACCAATTTGCCGTTCCTGTCGTATATTGCATTCTCTAGTTCCAGTGGGACGGGAGCTAAGGTTGCATTGTCCACCTTTACTTTTACAGTCACTTCGGCTGACTTCTTTGAAACATTTTTCTGGGTAATATACACTCCCGGAGAGGCACAGTCGTTTGCAATGATGCTGCAAGTTTCCGTAACAACCAGCCATACGGGGCGGTAAATACCTCCATAAACACCGAACAAAATGTGGTTCGTGGGGATAACATCGGGACGTGAGGAGTTGTCTGCCTTTACTATAATTTCGTTTTCCTTGCCGAACTTCACTTGCGAGCTGATCTCGCATGCAAAAGCAGAGTAAGCTCCTTTGTGTGTTCCTGCCAGATAGCCATTGATATATACTTCGGCATAAGAACCTACACCCTCGAAGCGTAGAAAGATGCGCTTGCCTTCCATATTTTCGGGGAAAGTGAACTTTTTGCGGTAGTAGCCTACACCTTCATAGAAAGCGGAGGCTTGCTTTTGCATGTCGTCCGCATTCCAAGTATGTGGGATGGATACCTCCTGCCAGTCTGAATTCCATTTCTGTACAGCCTGCAATGCTTCTTTGGAAAACGGACCTTTCTTGAATTCCCAACCGTCGTTGAAGGATGCTACCTCACGTGCACCTATCGTACCGGATATACCTAACATTAGCAAAGCAATCCACAAAAACAATGTATAATTCTTCATGATAGATCTAACTTATTTTACTTCATCTTATAAATCTGACACCCGGACAGCAGGAATGCCCCTGTCCCATATACTTCGGTCATGTCCCGCGTCACTTTACGCGGATCAGCTCCGATGGGTTGTACGTAGCCTAACTTACCATCTGGTTCGACCGCATCTAATAAGGCTTTCCATCCCTTTTCGATGGTTGGCATAAAAGTGGCTTTGTCCAGCACCCCTTCGTTTACGCCATAGGCAAGTGCATAAACGATAAAACCGGTTGCACTTGTTTCGGGCGATGGGTAAGACGCTGGATCGAGCAGGCTGGCATGCCAATATCCATCAGCACTCTGCAGGCTGGCTACACGGGTGGCCAATGCCACAAATAAGTCCTGATAAAACGTGCGTGAGGATTCATCTTTAGGAAGAGCTTGAAGGATTTCGACCAGTCCTCCCAACACCCAACCGTTGCCACGTCCCCAAAACACTTTCTTACCATTAGCTTCGCGTTTGGCAAAATATCGATGGTCACGGTAGAATAAATGCTCTTCTTTATCATACAAATAATTATAAGTGGCCTTGTATTCCTTGTTCAGGAAATCCAGATACCTTTTGTCCTTGGTCAACGCATATAGTTTGGCATATACGGGGGGAGCCATAAACAATGCGTCGCACCAGGACCATCGGTCCAGAGTTTCGAGTTTGCCGTAATCCAGTTCCAAAGTAGTTTCAGCCGGATTTTCTACTACCCAGTTGGCTCGTGCCATGACGGGAGCGATCATCTTTTTGTTGCCATATTTCAAGTAAAGGTCGATAAAGGGCTGTCCGACGGCAATAAAATCAGCATGATACATCCATTTACCTATCTGGAAGTGATTACGTTGTCCGATACGGAGCAACCACTGATAATAAGAATCGTCGCTGTCTTCTTTTTCTGTTAGCTCTGCCCAGTCCAACATACCCATGTACAGGGCTGCATGCGTCCAGTCTAAATCATCGTGCTCTGCTCCTTTGTTGGGATTGGCAATCTGCCAGTCAGCCACGCGTTTCATGACAGATTTTACGGCAGTCTTGTCAAAGCTTTGCTGTGCGGCAGCTTGCAGGACCGTTATCAGGAAGAAATAAATAAAAAGAGAAAGCCTTTTCATAACATAATCAGATTAAATAAGAATCAAGTCAAAGCATCACGGTATTTATCAGCGGAACTTACGTTTTCCTCTATCTGTAGTTTGATGACAAAGGGACCTTCGGGGGCTTTTGCGGGCATATCCACATTGTATTCATTGCGGGCGGTTTCTGTCACTGCCACCTCTTTCCCGTTTGTCACAGTTGCTTTCAGAATTTTTGTACCCTTTGGGGTTTTAACCACCAAGTGTTTGGAATAAGGAGGATTGAAGACAATCATATATACCTCTTTTCCCTTGTGGGTATAGTATCCCCAGGGTTGTTTGTCCCAACCGGCGTAATCACATCCGTAGATGCACTCGCCATATTGTTGCATCCATTTGCCAATGGCATTAGCCATTTCCTTTTCTTCCCGGCGGAAGTCACCGTCGGCTTGCGGTCCGAAGTTCACAACCATGTTTCCTCCCATTGAAACGGCATGCACTATGCGTTCCAGTACTTCCAAGGGAGTTTTCACATAGCTCAACGACCAATCTTTGTGATATCCCCATTGATTTTCGGGCAAGGTCATACATGCTTCCCAATCCCAGCGGGTTACTTTCAAGTCTTTCACTGGATCGGGTAGGCGGCGCTCATACCCTGACTCATAATCTCCCATCAAGTGTCCGTTACTGTCGAAGTGTCGCTTGCCGTAATCATCGGCACGTAGTCGACTGTTGATAGTTACGCCCGGTAACAGGTCTTTCAACATTTGTTCGGCATGAGCTGTCCACCAGCCATTTTTCTTGATGCTGGCATCCCATGTGCCGTCAAACCAGAAGTCTTTTACGGTAGGATAACGGGTAGCAAGCTCTTTCAACTGGTTGTCCGTAAATTCAAGGAAACGCGCAAAAGCAACTTCATCATCTTTCGATTTGATGTCATATCGGTAGTCTGGATGACTCCAGTCCATCACCGAGAAGTAGAAATGAACGTCAATACCTTCATCATTGTAGGCCTTTACCAATTCGCCTAAAATATCTTTCTTATAAGGGGTTTGAGCCACTGTATAATTACTGTACTTACTTGGCCACAGACAGAAACCTTCATGATGCTTGGTTGTGATTTTCACGTATTTCACTCCCATCTTTCGAGCCATCTTTGCCCAAACTTTGGCATTGAACTTTTCTGGATTCCATTGGTCCATCAGCCTCAACCACTCATCTGCAGGAACTTTGGCCCACGACTTCAACCACTCGGCTGCTCCATTGTACATTTTTCCGTTCCATTCTCCTCCGGGAATGGCGTAAAGCCCCCAATGTATGAAAGCTCCCAATCTGTTGTCACGGAATTTTTTCATGGCTGCATCTGAACGTTTACCTAAACGATCGGCACCGTATTTTAAAGGAATTTCCTGATCGGCCGGTAATATTTGTTGTTGCTTTTGAGCAAACGAACCGACAGTCAATAAGGAAAACAAAATGGTTACCTGCAAAATCTTTTTCATGTTCTTAAATTTATAAGTTTTTGCAAAGGAAGGCAATTCCTCTTTCCTTGTTTTACTCTATTTGCCATTTGTTTTATCTAAATCGCCTTTGGACAACTTTTTGTGCTTTGCGGCGAAGGATGTAGGTGTTTCACCAAATACTTTCTTAAATGAATTGGTAAAATAGGCTTGACTTTCTATACCTATTTGCATCATCACTTCCCTCATGGTCAGATTTTCCTCAATAATCAATCTGGCAGCTTTGCGTAACCGACAATTCAATACAAATTCTACAACAGACTTTCCGGTCAGGCTCTTAACCTTTGTGTAAAGTTTGCTTCTGCTTATCAACAATTCCTCGGCAATCTGATTGACATCCATTTGAGACTGGTCCATATTAGCCTCGATAAAAGTGATCAGGTGTTTTAGAAATTTACCATCCTGCTCGTTGGAAGAGAGCTCGCTGCTGTCCGCATAATAATTCTTGGCATAATGTTCCTTCAACTGCTGCTGGTTTCTGAATATGTTTTGGATGGACAATTTTAGATAGGTCAAATCGATAGGCTTTTCGAAATAAAGGTCGGCACCCGAATCCACTCCTTCGATCTTGCTTTCAAGACTAGTTTTGGCTGTCAGTAAAATGACCGGAATATGTGATGTATTCATGTCTTTCTTGATGTCATTGCACAAAGATACCCCGTCTTTGTGAGGCATCATGATATCGCTTATAACCAAATCAAAATCTACATCCTCTATCAACTTCAGAGCTTCAACACCATCTCTTGCCTGCATCACCTGAAATTCATCGGATAGGGATTCGGCGATTAATACCCTCAAGTCATCATTATCTTCGGTAATCAATATTTTTTTCTTGTTTGCGGGCATGAATTCGCTTCCCATATCTTTAATATCGACAGGCAGGGCTTCTTTGTCTGTAATTTCCATGATAGTTTCTTGTGTCGTTTCCTTCTGTTTCATGAAATCAGTTTCGTTGAAGATACTGCTGTCAAGCGGTAAGTATACAATCATGTCCGTGCCCTTTTCCCGCTCACTGTGGATGGAGATAGTTCCTTTCTGTAACAATACCAAGCTCTTTACAAGTGCCAGGCCTATTCCCGTACCCAGGTGGGAGTCGGCGTTTACTGTATTTACTTTATAAAAACGTTCGAAAACACTGCTTATGGACTCTCGGGATATGCCTACTCCCGTATCACTGACGATGATAGAAAAGACATCGTTCGTGCTTTCGCCTACGGTGTAGCTGTTCTTATACAAGGATGTAAAAGCTTTCCTGCAGCGTGTTTCTAAAATAATGCTTCCCCTGTCAGGCGTATATTTGAAAGCATTGTTTAACAAGTTCATGACAATTTTTTCCACTATGTTTTTGTCTATATAAACGTCAGTGGGCATGTTTTCGTCGCATAGTATCTGGAAGTCGATATTTCGTTGCCGTGCATAGTCGATGAAGTCATTGGCGATTTCTTTTATGAAACGGTTGATGTCCAGTGGCTGCAATTCCAGTTTCATCATACCGTTTTCTACTGTTCTAAAATCCATCAGTTCGTTTACCAAATTCAGTAAACGTTGCACGTTGCCGTTCAATATACGATAATAATATTCTTTCAATCCTTCACGTCTCAGTTTGTCCAGTGCAGCAAGGATAAGAGATAGTGGAGTTCGGAAGTCATGTGATATGTTGGTAAAGAATCGTAGCTGTGCCTGATGTATTTGCTCCTTTTGGTCTTTTTCTATATTTTCTTGGTAGAGCAGCATCTCCAGTTTTTTCTTCTCGGCATAGTGATGATACATCAGGTAAGTGATTCCTATTACCGTCAGCACATAAAGGAAGTATGCTGGCAGACTAACCCACGGGGCTACTTTTCTTATCACTTTTATCACCGCGGGCTTGTCACTCCAGATACCGTCATTGTTGGCAGCGTAGACTTCAAAGTAATACGTACCGGCAGGTACTTTCGAGTACATGACTGTGCGCTGTTGTGCATTTGTAGTGATCCAAGAATCACTATATCCTTTCAGCCGGTATTTGAAGCGGTTTTTTTCAGGGATATGATAATTGTCGGAAGAAAATTGAAAACCGAAGTTTACCTGGTCATAATCAAGGATAATACAATTAAGTGTATCGTTGAGTGTATAGTTGGGATGAACCGCTTGGTGGTCAATAAAGAAATCTGATATAATGGCTTTGGGCTTGTAACTGTTGTACGAGATGTTTTTCGGATTGATGACGGTAAAGCCATTTGTTCCTCCGAAATACAATAATCCGTCTCTTCCCTTCATGGATGCCAGTGGGTAGTAAACTTGTCCCTGCGTATTTTCCCTTTTGTCGAATCTCATCAGCTGGTTGTCGGCTATGTTATAGCAAAACAGACCGTTGTCAGTTCCCATCCACACATTCCCGTTGTCATAGCAAATGCTGTAGATGGAGTAGATGTCCTGCTGCAACACATTTTTCAGCGAGATGAAGTGCGAGGTGTTGGTGTCGAACTTAATAAGCCCATTGCCGATGGTGCCGATCCAGATATTGCCGGAATCGTCCAGGCAGAAAGTAAACAGTCCCAGGTATGTGGAATCATTGGGAATGATCTTTTCCACGGCACGTGTGTGCGTGTCCATCTGATAGAGGGCCTCATTGCTGATAGCCCATAGTGTCTTCTCTCCTTGCCTCAGGATGTCGAACAAGTAGGCGTAATCGTGTATGCTATCGAGGCTGAAATGGGTGAACGACTTGCTGTGGAAAGAAAAATAGGATATTTCAGGCTTGTGATACTGATACGATATCCACATACCCGAGTCTCCTTCAAGAACAGTCTTTCGGATATCATCTACCAGCAAAGAACAGGAATCCTTTTTGGAATGTTTGTAATTGATTGCCTTATTCTGTCTGGAATCATAAAGATCCAGCCCGCCCCTGAATGTCGAAATCCATAGATTGCGTCCGGCGTCAATCACCAGCGATTTTACATTCTTGGATGTAACGTTGTTCGGGAGTGTAAAGCCACTTATTTCTCCGTTGACTTTATCCATCCGGTTAATGCCTCCACCTTCCGTACCTATCCAGATATAGTCCTGCTCCTCGGCGAACGCGCTTACCGGAGCATAATTCAGACCGCTGTTCTGGGTGTGATAAGTTCTGAACGCATGGTTTTCATTTACGTTTACATAAGATAAAGTGCCCGAATAGGTGCCTATCCAAACATTGTCCTGCCTGTCTTCATAGATTTCCCAAATGGAATTGTTCGGTAGACTGAAGGGGTCTGTTCCAGAATGTTTATAAAGTGATAGTTCTCTGCTTGACGGATTGAGTATGTACAATCCGTTTATGGTTCCTAACCAAATATTCCCTTTCTTGTCCACATGAAATGCTCGCAATGAGCTGTCGTCATATTCAGGGAGAGGTTTATAATGGTCTTCAATCTTGAAAGATGACAAGTCAATCTTATATAATCCATCTTTATCAATAAATACCCATAACTTTCCCATATGCGTCTGGGCAAAGCGAATATAACCACTGCCCGTATTGGGGAGCGTGAAACAGAGAACAAACCTACTCTCCGCATAATTGTAACGGTAAATTTCCCGATAAATGAATGTATATAGGTCCTGGTTGTGGAGGCAGAAAACTGGATTACTATAAACTGGAATTTTCTCGTCATAGTAAGGCGTATTGACTTCTCCTGTATTGGAATCCAATATGCTCCATTTGTTTTTAGATCTGATCCAGACATTGTCGGCTTTGTCGACCTTCACTTGAGAAACCGCATCATATATTTTCTCAAACCTATCCGAGATGCGCTTATAACGGTATAGTCCGTTGTTTGTATTTACATATAGATGACCGGAGGCGTCGGATGCTATATTGTTGAATATCCATCTTTTTGTTGGGGCAATCGAGGCAAAATAAGGATAGTACTTTTTATAGTGATAGCCATCAAAACGGTAGAGCTCGTAGTCCATCATTACCCAGATAAAACCTTCTATGTCTTGCTCTATCGCCTTTATTCCATCATAGTAGAATCCTCCATCGGGCGACATGGTTCTGAACTTATACTTTTCAGTGGCAAAGGAAGCTGATGCTTGATAAATGAAGACCAGAAAGAGTAATAGGTATTTGCTTTTCATACATAAACTATCGGATTAAAGATTATTCGGCGGATTCTGAAAAAATATAATGGCAAGTTATCAAGAAAACTTTGAATGTGCAAGAAAGAAAACGGAAATATTTTATAAGAAATTATTATCGTTGAAGAAAGAGGGAAATCTCATAATAAGATTTCCCTCGACACTTTAACAAAAGTAATTATCTGTTGTAAATGAATACCTGCAAGTCTCCCACGGAAACGTTTCCGGTTTCTGAGTAGTTCCAGTCCGTATAGCCATCTTTCAGATGCCCTTTGATAAAGGTTATTCTGATGTATTGGGCTTCCGTGGGTTCCACCTGGAACAGCTGGTAATTGTCTACCTTCAAGGCTTCTGTCACGTGTTCGCCCAAATCTGTCCATGCGTCACTTTCCGCCTTTTTGGCCTCTAATTTGAAAGTGTGGCATTGCAGATGAGAAAAATTCAGGTTACGGTGCCTGTAGCCCAACTGGCCGAACTTGATGACTTGTCCCAGATTGATATCCAGATAGCAAACCGGATCATAGATGGGGCGAGTGGTGATAGTGGGTGCCCAGAATGTTGAATTCTTGTCATCGAACAGATTCTTCATGTCACCTTCCTTGGTTCCCAGATTGGATGAGTAGCTCCAACTGTCCGAGAACGGGAAACCTACATACATGGGAGCTTCTGCGGCGACTTTCACCCTGCAAGTGGCCGTTTGTTTGCCTCTGTCGTTGGCGGTTATGTGAATTTCGGTGGCTTGTCCTATTTCTCCTACTACGGTTATCAAGCCGTTCTGGTCTACTGTAGCCACCGTTTCATCCTCCGAAGAGTAAGTGACACTCTTGTCGGTAGCATTGCCTGGATTGATGGTCACATATTGCGCCAAATTGAAGGTCTTGCCATTTTCCACTTCCACACTCTGTCCGGCAGACTGAATCGTGATACTCGAAACGAGTACTATCTTACTGATTACTCTGATCGGGTATCTGACAAATGTGCCCGAACCGTCGTCAACTCTTACAATAATGGTATCCGTACCCAACGGAAATGGAATGTTTCCTTCGGCAGGTGTGGTCAGTTTAGGGGTAATCAAGCCGTCCGCGCTTAAGTCGATGGCACCCGAAGGCTCTCCGGCAAAGTGGTAGCTGACGGCATTTTCTCTCGCACTTTCGGGCATGATGAACGGTTTCAGTTGCACGGGCTGTCCTTCCGTCACGTCGACCCCGAAAACATCGCTTTCAAGGTTTGTTGCATTTTCAACGGTAATGGTCACCGCTTTACCAAAGTCATCGTCGTCGCATCCCGTAAACAGTGCCCCGAACGAAAGCATTCCTGCTAAGAAATATATATTTTTTTTCATGATCTTACGCTATATTTATCGGTTATCTATTAATGTCTTTCCAACCTGGATTCTGCGTCAGCAGCGGATTCATAAGCATCTCGTTTAAAGGGATCGGATAATAGTAACGTTTGTCATCCCAAGGTCGCACGCCTTTGATAACAGTGGTTGATGTAGGATAAGGAATGATGAAACCGTCATCGTCTACAATCACCTTATTACCTACCTCTCCTATAGGAACTGTTACTTTGTAGGGATAATCCTTATATACTTCATCGTTGCGGTTTTTGCTGTACAATTCTATTTTCTCCTGCGTCATCTTCATTCCTCTTACAGGGACCGTGAACAGCTTACCGGCTTTCCATCTCATCAAATCTTCGTAGCGCATGCCTTCCATCATTGTTTCCACACGGCGTTCACGTCTGATTTCGCGAATTATCGGAGTAACGGAATAATCCAGATACTTTGCATAGATGGCGTCCAGACGTGGGTCAGCAGGTATGTTGGTTAGAGTCAGCTTGGCATTGGGGTATTTGGCAAAATCAAATCCGGCTCTTTCTCTTAAGGCATTGACGGTGATCTCCAAATCGTCGTTGGTAATTTCACCTAATTCCGCTCTGGCTTCGGCGTAAATCAGCAACAACTCTCCATAGCGGAACATGTGGGCTGTTTGCACACCTTTTGGGTTAGCTTCCCATTCAGCGTAATCGGGCATCCAGTGTTTGATGAATCGATAGCCGGTTACCGTTGAATTGTACTTCTTCATTGGAGAACCGCCACCTGTATCATACGTAATCATTGGATAGATGATACCGGATTCTTCCAAAGAATATGTATTATCGTCCGCATCAAAGATGGACGCATATTCACCCGGTCTGCAAACAGTTTGCGTCAAGCGGGGATCACGGTTGTTCAACTCCTCCCACATTCCGTCATATCCTTTGAACAGAGGGTTTACTTCGTAGCTGCCTTCCACACCTCCTATATAGATGGGACGTCCATCTTCGCACAGATAGTCTTCGAGCATAGTTACGGGAGCACCCATGCAATAGCGTGTGTGGTTGTTCATTCCCCAATAACGCGGATTGTCATGTCCCAGTTTAACACCGTCGTATACACGTGACAGGATGGTTTCGTTGTTACCCTCAGTTTCGGGAGAACCTTTTTGTACGAACAGTTGCCAATAAGAATCTTTTGCTGTAGGATGTTTGAAAAGGGAGTATCTGTTCTTCTCGATAATCGTCCAGGCAGCGTCACGACTCATACCCAATAATTCGTTGGCTGTAGATTGCAGATTCAATTCTGTATGATATTTCCGGAAGGTTCCTTCGAACAAACAGAAGCGGGCTTTTAAGAATAATGCCATATCTTTGTTGATATATCCACAGGAATTGTCGTTATCCTCCAAATTTTCAATGGCAAAGTCAAAACACTTCAGGATATTGGTAACCAATTCCGTGCGTGGCATGCGGGAGCCGTAGAGTTCCGGTGAACTTGTATCCAGTTCCTTATCCAACCAAGGCACTTCACCCAGAGCCACCAGTTTGATGTAATAGTCCCATGCCTTGAAGAAATAGGCCTGAGCTGCATATTTCTTCAATGTTTCCGGATCCCCTACTTCCGCATAATGATTCAGGAAGTAGTTCACCTTGCGAAGTTTTTCCCACTGCCAGGGCGCATCAAAATTCTTTGATGCTGTGTTCGGAGTGTCATAAGTACCGCCTAATTTAGCATCGATATTACCCGCATATACAGTATTGTCGCTGAATGCATCTCCAAAAATAATCTGGCTGCCTGCCTTTACTGCCAAGAAACCTTTATCGTGCGAGGTATTGTTGGTTCCACTCACTCCATGTCCGTATACATAATATCTGTAAATTCCGTCCAAGTACAGCTGTAAGTCGGCTTCTTTTGTAAAGAATGTACCGTCAGCCATGTCATCTATCGGATCTCGTTGCATGAAGTCGTCATTACAAGACGACAAAGATGCCACCAAGGTCACAAGTAAAGCTATAATTGAATATTTCTTCATAATCTCTATTGATTTAAAACGTTAAAAACCTACTTGAATACCTACGCTGAATGTCCGTTTCGGAGGATACGCATCGGAGCGATAGTCAGCATCATAATACTTGGGCATATCCGAAATAGTAAACAGATTATAGGCGGCTAAATTCAATCTCAATTTCTCCAAACCGATTTTGTTGATTAAAGCTCTCGGGAATGTATATCCCAGAATCACTTGTTTCAATTTGATATAGGAAGCATCAAGTAAATAACCTGTTTGGGCGTAACTGCCTGTACCGGAACCATACATCGGGAATTTGGCATCTGTTCTTTCGGGAGTCCAGGAGTTGTTGTATATTTCCCATGAACCGGCTCCATTGCCCCAATAACTGGAAGTAGACGACAACCAATAGTCTCGTTTGCCCACACCTTGGAACATCAGATCGAGATCGAATCCTTTGTACTGGAAGTTGGCGGTGATGTTGTAGCGATAGCGTGGTGCATTGTTGCCAATCACTTTTCTGTCACCCGGATCGTCTACGGTATTCAAGCCGGTAGTGATGACGCCGTCGTGATCCAAATCTTGATACCAAATGTAGCCCGGATAAGCCTGTCCGCCTTTGAAATAGGGCCCATGATACAGCGGTTTCCCATTTGCGCCTACACCGTCGAAGTCACCTTCCTGAAGGATACCTCCGGTTACGTATCCCCAGATATCTCCTACGGTATATCCCTTATACAATACACCGTCACCAATCTTATTCGTAGGGTTGGAAGGGTAGCTCACCACTTTGGCCTTATCATCTGAGAGTGCTACGCCTACGCTATAACGGAATCCGTTAGCCAGTTTGTCAGACCATTTTGCCTGGAGTTCAAATCCGGTGGTTTTCAAGATACCTGCATTCTCGAAGGGCAAGTCATCGTCACCGATCAATGCCGGGTAATCCTTTCCACCCGGTATCAGGATGTCGGTCACTTTTCTCTCGAATATGTCGGCGGTGAATGTCAATCGGCTCTGCAAGAAAGTAAAGTCGAAGCCAAGGTTCTTGGTAGTCGATTTTTCCCAAGTCAAATTAGGATTGATTAATGAAGGAGTATTGATACCAGTAGGGTAACGTGTTCCATCAAACAAGAAATATCCCTCTGAAGTACTGAAAACGGATTGATATGGGTATTCCGAATCGGGCTGACTGCCCAAACGTCCCCATGAGGCCCTGATCTTGAAGTTGTCCAGCCAGTCTTTCGACCATTCCATGAACTTCTCTTCTGATACTCTCCATCCCAATGATACGGTGGGGAAGAACTGGAAGCGGGAATCTTTCGGGAACTTGGAACTACCGTCATAACGGGCATCCAGTTCTATCAAATATCTGCTCATGTAGTTGTACATGATACGGCCGAACAATGCGCGTGAAGCAATTTCATGATGAGAATTGGCAGAGGTGTTTGCCGTAACATCTTGCACCAGCTCGGGATTCAGGATGTACGGATCGAGCATGTTTTTCAGGTAAAGAGTAGAACCGGCATAAGATTCTTCTTCTTGGTTAAGGCCTAATAACACGGAAACATTGTGCTTTTCCTTGAAAGTTTGGTTATAATCCGCATACACGTTGATAGCATATCTATCTGTGGTAGAACGTGTGACTTCACCCGTATTTTCGGTTGCCCAGCGAGTTTCGAGAGCGGTCCATGAATTGTTTACACGCGCCTGTTTCGGATGAGTCTTTTCTTTTTGGTAAGTAGTGGGAGCTACAGATAGATCCGCCTTGATTTTCAATATCTTGGGGATGATTGTGAACTCGGGACTGATGGAAAGAATTGTTTTTCGTCTGGAACTGATATTACGTCCGCCCGCATACAAATAGCTTACGGGATTTTCTGTCGGGTGATTCGGTAGAAAATCGTCTGGTCCTGTCAATACAGGTTGATAAATAAAGTTCTCCGGATAGTAGGATTTGGCATAACTCCAAAGGTTCATACCATCTGTTTGTTGCGTAGGACCTTCATAATCGAACACATTGTATGAGGCTTTGGCAGCTACATTGAACCACTTCGTAACTTTGGCGTTAATGCTGAGCATGGCATTGTATCTTTTTAATCTGTCGGTTTTAATTTCATACATACCTTTTTGGTCTTGCATACCCAGAGAGATATAATAACTGATTCTGTCACCACCACCACTGATAGAGAGGTTATGCTTTTGAGTCGGAGTCCAGCTTTTCACTAACTCTTTGTAAGGATTCGTGTTGCCTACCCATTGTATGGCATCCCCCTCCATAAAATAAGGCTTGTTGTTCACAGGATCTTTCATGTAGGCCATCATGTGATCCAACATGTCTCTGTCGTGTTGGGAATACTCAGCGATAGTACCAGTCCAAACTTCTTTGTCCCTTAACGCTTTATAAATATAGTATGAATCCAAAATGTCAGGCAATTCATAAGGCTGATCGAAAGCTAAATTGTAAGAGTAGTCGATTTTCGCTTTCTGATTGTAATTACCTCCTTTGGTAGTTACCAGTATCACGCCGAAGGTGGCTCTTGTTCCATAAATAGCGGCGGCGGAAGCATCTTTCAGGAACGACATGTTGTCTATGTCATTCGGATTCAACTGATTCAAGTCTTCAGCAGTGATTTCCACACCATCCAACAGGATCAGCGGAGAGCCGGATTTCACATCGAACTTGTTCTTGTCATCATTAGATGTGCCTCTCTGGCGAAAAGTAGTGGCACCACGGATATTCAATGAAGGAACTTTGTTTGGGTCGCCACCTTCGATACTGATGTTTAAGCCCGGAACCATGCCTTGCAAGGCTTGTCCGATATTGGCAACCGGCCTGTTTTCCAATGCTTCTGCTCCAACGGAAGCTACAGAAGCTGTCAGATTCCCTTTTTTCTGTGATTGGAAACCGATGACTACTACTTCGTCTATCATCTTGGAGTCTTCGGATAGAGTGACATTTATACTCTTCTGATTACCAACGGTCACTTCTTTAGTAGTATATCCTACGAAAGAGAATGTCAGTACGCTCTTGTTTCCAGGCACGGATACACTATACTTGCCGTCAATGTCTGTGATGGTACCGGTCCCCGTTCCTTTTACCATTACTGTCACTCCAATCATAGGTTCACCGTTGGTGTCTTTTACAACACCGGTAATTTGCAGTTGCTGGTCAATGCCCATTGCGATACTCTGGACGGCATATACCCTTTGCGACAATCCTGCAGACAAAAAGAAAAAGCATAGGAAAAACATCAAGCATTGATGTTTGTTCCAATCTCTCATTAATGTTTTTACATCTTTCATAATGTTTAAATTAAAATTAACGTCGCAAATCTATGCGTATTAAAATAATACGTTTTACTGATTTAATTTTTTTTTTACTCAAATTCAAACCTTAGAGTAATGTGCTGTTAATTAATGAATTATGTGGAGTGACTTGTCTCCGGACTGGACGTTTTGTATGTATAGTGGGAGAGTGAAAGGCAGATAAAGAGTGTCTATACACCCTCTTGCCGTAGTGCTCATATCAAATTGCTGTATACAAATCTGTGTTGCGGTCTTAAGTGTCTAAATGCCATTTTTGGCCCTTTTATTTTTGTACACTTCTTTTGGGTAATATTATATATGTCAGTGTATTAAAGAATAGAAGTGTACAAAAATGAAATGATCAATATTACTTTATTTTATTCATTTCAGATACAAGAAGAATGTAAATACATCTTTTCTATATAATAATGGAATGCTTTCTCCTGTTTGTTTCACTTTGCTACGTATTTGCAACTTGAGCTCAAGCTAATGAACTTCACTTTGCGAAGACACGACTGTAATATTAGTACACAATTTAATCTTCTATAAAGAGATGCTATGTCGCTGTTTTCCTGACGGTTACAAATTGTTGGTTTTTTGTTGACAAGAAGTTAGGAGTTTGTCGACAAGAAGTTAACTTCCTGTTGACAAACTCCTAACTTCTTGTTGACGGGGAATGACTTGATTTTCTGTTCCTTTACACAAGGAAGGCGGTGAAGGGAGAATTATCATGGAGAAGCGGTATACTAATGAATAAAAAAACTGCCCCTTCGGAAATTTCTTCCAAGGGGCAGTCCTTTTTCACTTCGTTTTCTTTTCAGTCTTATAAAGCCTTTCGGTTACTGATAACTCGCATGGCGGCAGTGTACTGCTGACAAGGCACAGACACGTGAATGCCATTACCTTTGTCCTCTGTTGAAGCGGTGATGTAAGCTGACTTCAGCAATTGCTTCACACTTTCCACTTCCCAGGGGCTACCTGCGAAAACGTTAATCTGAGAAATCTTTCTACTTGTAATCATGTGCTTTAAACTTTTTAGTTGTACTTTCCGGTCGCAAATGTAAGTGGTTTGCGGGAAACCGAATAGCTCAAATCGATCAAAAAGTAACATAAAAGGTGCAAACGATTTAGAAGTAGCTTATTCCTCATATTTTTTTCTTATTTCGTATCGTTCTTCCGGATTTCCACACGACGGATCTTTCCACTGATGGTTTTCGGCAGTTCGTCTACAAATTCAATCACACGCGGATATTTGTAAGGGGCTGTCACTTTCTTTACATGATTTTGCAATTCCTTGATAAGTGCTTCTCCCTCTTTCCCTTTATATTCTTTAGCCAGTACGATGGTAGCTTTCACTACCTGACCGCGGATTTCATCAGGTACGCCTGTGATGGCACATTCTATTACAGCTGGGTGTGTCATCAGAGCACTTTCCACTTCGAAGGGGCCGATACGGTAACCGGAACTCTTGATCACATCGTCGGCACGGCCTACAAACCAGAGATAGCCGTCCTCATCTTTCCAGGCAACGTCTCCCGTATAGTAGATATTATTGTTCCAGGCTTCGTGTGTACGTTCCGGATCGCGGTAATACTCTTTGAACAATCCCAGTGGCTTACCCTTGTCTGTACGGATTACGATTTGTCCCTGTTCACCGGCTTCTACGGAACGGCCGTCATTGTCTATCAGGTCTACATCGTATTGTGGATTAGGCAATCCCATACTTCCCGGTTTCGGTTCCATCCAAGGCATGGTAGCAATGGTCAGCGTGGTTTCTGTCTGTCCGAATCCTTCCATCAGTTTGATGCCTGTCAGTTTCTTGAAGGTCTCAAATACGGCTGGGTTCAGAGCTTCGCCGGCGATGGTACAATATTGCAGTGATGAGAGATCGTACTTTGTCAGATCTTCGTGAATGAGGAAACGGAAGATGGTGGGAGGTGCACAGAGAGAAGTTACGTGATAATCCTGTATCTTCTCCAGGATGGCGGCAGGGGTAAATTTCTCGTGGTCATACACAAATATATTTGCTCCGGCAATCCATTGTCCATAAAGTTTGCCCCATACAGCTTTCCCCCAACCGGTATCGGCGATGGTGAGATGCAGGCTGTTTTCCGTCAGGTTATGCCAGAAACTACCGGTAACGATATGCCCCAACGGATATGTAAAGTCATGGGCGACCATTTTCGGTTCACCGGTGGTTCCACTGGTGAAGTACATCAGTGAGATATCTTCGTTCGTATTCGGATGCTCCGGCTTCACGAAAGGTGCGGCATTTTCGATCCCTTTGTGGAAATCATCGAATCCTTCGGCTACTTGGGGACCTACACTGACGAGTTTCTTCACGCTGGGGGAATCCGGCATGGCAGCTACAATATGATCCGTGATAACCGATTCTCCTGCACAAACAATCATCTTGATGTCCGCAGCGTTACAGCGGTACACGATATCTTTCTTTGTCAGCAAGTGAGTGGCGGGAATGACGACGGCACCGAGTTTATGTAAAGCTATGGTGCTGTACCAGAATTCAAAGCGGCGTTTCAATATCAACATTACCATGTCACCATGGCCGATGCCGAGGCTTTGGAAATACGAGGCGGTCATGTCCGTATAACGTTTCATGTCGGCAAACGTAAATTGCCGGTGTTCACCCTTATCATTAGTCCATAACAATGCAGGTTTGTCAGGTTGTTCGGCAGCCCAGGCGTCTACTACATCGTATCCGAAGTTGAAGTTTTCCGGTACGTTTATTTTAAAGTTTTTGATAAAGTCCTCTTGTGTAGTGAAAGAGGTTTGTGATAAAAATCTTTCTACCATAATTATAGGAATTAAGAATGAGAGATTCCCTTCATTCTCCATTTAGTTGTTACATGATAATTGCCAGGAATCGTACCGTTTTTCCATCCAGTGCTTTCATGCCATGCGGCAATTTTGAATTGAAGTACAGGCTGTCTCCTTCGTTTAGTATAAGCTCTTTGCCATCGATGTTGACCATCATGCGCCCTTCGAGCACAAGACTGAATTCTTGTCCGGCGTGGCTGTTGTAATGTATCGGTTCATCGTCCGGTTTAGGTTCAACGGTTACAATGAACGGATCTACGCTACGGTTCATGAAACCGGAAGCGAGGGCTTGATATTTGTAGGCCTTGGTACGTTCGATGCTGACGCCTTTTCCGGCACGAGTCAGGAAGTAGCTGCTCATTTTAGGTTCTTCACCAAACATCAGTGCGTCCAATGAAACTCCGTATCTGCGTGCTATCTTTTGTAACATACTTACGGAGATATCAAAATCTCCCGTTTCGGCAAGACGGTAGTCGTAAGGAGAGATGTCACATTCACGGGCAATGTCTTCAGCGGTCAGCTCCAGTACATCACGAAGCCCGCGAAGGCGTTCTGCTATTTGCTTAATTTGTTCGTCCATGTGGTTGTTTATTTAATGAATTAATTGTTAGTC
>NZ_EQ973490.1:59844-69830 GCF_000158035.1 Bacteroides cellulosilyticus DSM 14838 | reverse complement strand
CCGTCATGTTCCAGTTCATTGATACCTTTGATGGTAATACCGCCGGGGGTACATACTTTATCGATTTCTACGCTGGGATGCGTATCATTATTCAGTATCAGTTCGGCTGCTCCCTTTACCGATTGAGCCACCATTCTCATAGCATCTTTGGGATAAACCCCCATTTCTATACCGGCTTGCATGGCAGCCTGGATGTATTTCAACACATAAGCGATTCCGCAGGAAGCCATGGAAGTGCAGGCTGCGAATTTTTCTTCGGGGATCAGCATGGCAAGTCCCATCTGATTGAAAATATCCAGCATCAGTTGTTCTTGTTCTTTGGTTGCATTACGACTGGCAATCAGTGTCATACTTTCCATCTCGCTGATGGCGGTGTTAGGAATAATGCGGAACATGGTCATTTCCGGTTCGGGTACGTAGTGAGCCAGCTCTTCAAAGTTGATGCCTGCAGCAACAGAAATGATAATTTGTTTACTCTTCAGTTTCAGTTCGCGCAGCACACCTTTGATAAGCCACGGTTTCACAGCGAGTATGATGAATTCGGCGCCGATGATGGCTTCCTGATTGTCATGGGTGATTTGTAAAGCAGGAAACTCTGCTTGTAGTTCATCCAACTTTCCTTGTGAGGGATTAGAAACTATGATATCCGAGGCGGGGATAATACTTCCCTTTGCCAATCCACGGGCTATAGAGCCGCCCATGTTTCCTGCTCCGATAATTGCTGTTCTCATATCATTCTGTTATTAAAAGGGTTGTCGATGGGCAAAGGTAGATATTTTTTCTACCTTTCTAACCTAATTGATGTAAAAAAAGTGCTTGTGTATTTAAAACAACAGGCAGCCTTAAGAAACGCTGAAACGCTTGAAGGCTGCCTGTTTATTGCTGATTATGTTATCAAATATACTTTAAAGTACTTTTCTAAAACGTTCGAGGAAGAGATTGGCTTCTTCCATGCTGAGGCAGAGGGGTGGAAGCAGGCGGAGTACATTTGTACCGCTGACACCGGTAAATACATGTTGTTCTTTCAACAGTTTCAGACGAAGTTCCTTTATTGGTTCTTCAAATTCAAGACCGATCATCAGACCACGTCCGCGAACTTCTTTGATCTGCGGGAACTTTTTCAACTCCGTCATCAGATACTCACCTACCTTGGCTGCATTTTCAACCAGATTCTCCTGACCTATTACGTCCAAGACAGCAAGCGCTGCGCTGCATGCCAGGTGATTACCGCCGAAAGTAGTGCCCAACTGTCCGTAAACCGGAGTGAACATCGGACTGATAAGTACACCGGCCATTGGGAAACCGTTACCGATGCCTTTGGCTACCGTGATAATATCTGCTTTGATACCATTATATTGATGAGCGAAGAACTTACCGCTACGGCCATAACCGCTTTGAATTTCGTCCAGAACCAATATCGTATTATGAGCTGTACAAGCTTCACGCAAAGCCTGCATGAATTCATCTGTCGGCAATTGAATACCACCCACACCTTGAATACCTTCGATAATCACTGCGCAAACATCACCTTTTGCCAGTTCGTTTTTCATAGCTTCAATATCGTTCAGCGGAAGGTAAGTGACATGTCCGCAGTCATTAATAGGAGCTATGATTTTGGGATTATTAGTCACTTCCACGGCAAGTGAAGTACGTCCGTGGAATGCCTTGTTGAAGGAAACCACACGTGTACGTCCGTTGTAGAACGAAGCGAGTTTCAAAGCATTTTCGTTGGCTTCTGCACCGCTGTTAATCAGGAATAAGGAGTAGTCATCATAACCACAAACTTTTCCCAGACGTTCAGCAACCTGTTCCTGTAGCTTGTTAATCACAGAGTTGGAATAAAATCCCAACGTGGCAACCTGGTTGCTGATCATCTCCACGTAATGCGGATGTGCATGACCGATGGAGATAACAGCATGTCCACCGTAGAGATCGAGGTACTCAGTACCGTTCTCGTCCCACACGTGGCAGCCTTTTCCCTTGACAATGTTGATGTCAAAAAGGGGATATACGTCGAATAAGTTCATTTCTTTAATTCTAAATTACAAAATACAAATTACTTAGAAGGCGCTGGGTTTCAATCGCAAGCCGACGGTTTCTTCTAAATTGAACATCAGATTCATGTTGTGCACCGCCTGACCACTGGCACCTTTCAGCAGGTTGTCGATGCAGGAGATGATAAGCAGCTTATCACCGTGCTTTTCCAAATGCAGAAGACATTTGTTGGTGTTCACTACTTGTTTCAGGTCGATGTTCTTTTCTACGATATGCACGAAAGAGTCTTTGGCGTAATATTCTTCGTACATACGGACTATTTCATCCAGTGCAACTTTAGTTTTTACTACGATGGTAGCAAAAATACCACGTGCGAAATCACCGCGGTAAGGGATAAAGTCAATATCCGCATCAAAACTGTTCTGCAATTGCTTCAGAGATTGCTTGATTTCGGGTACATGCTGGTGCTCGAATGCCTTGTAAACACTCATGTTGTTGTTGCGCCAACTGAAGTGACTGGTTGATCCCGGTTTTACACCAGCCCCGGTGGAACCGGTAATGGCATTCACCATGATGTCATTGTTCAGCATCAGGTGTTTGGCAAGGGGGAGCAATCCCAATTGGATACAAGTGGCAAAGCAACCCGGATTAGCCACATGCTTTGCTTTGCAGGTAGCGCGACGGTTCAATTCCGGCAAACCGTAAATAAAGTCATGTTCCGGAGAAGCGATGCGGTAGTCCATAGAAAGGTCGATAATTTTCAATTCCTCGGGAAGGTTGTGACTCTCCATGAACTTCTTCGTGTCGCCATGGGCGGTACAGAAGAATAACACGTCAATTTTGTCCAAAGGTAACTCGTCGGTGAAGACAAGGTCCGTTTCGCCGTACAATCCTTCATGTACGTCGGTAATTTTGTTTCCGGCGTTACTTGAGCTGTTGATGAATACGATTTCCGCTTCCGGATGATTGATCAGCAAACGAATTAATTCACCTGCCGTATATCCGGCTCCGCCGATGATTCCTACTTTAATCATGTTAGTTTATACTATTATTCTTTTATCTGTTATACAAGTTCTTTTCCTCGGGAACAATAAGCCACATTATAAGGTACACGGGGATACCGGCAAATACGGTAAAAAACGTCAATAACGCATAGCCGATACGTACGAGTGAAGGGTCGAGTCCGAAATAAGCGGCCAATCCTCCGCAGACGCCGGCAAGCATTCTGTCGCTGCGTGAGCGAGTTAGTTTTTTGTTATTATTATCCATATCTGTTCGTATAATTGTTCTATCCCCTAACCGTTCACTATGAGAGATGGGTTAGGGGATAGGCTTTTTAGATTTCTTCGTCTTTATGATTGTTATAATATACTCTCAGTGGAGTAGAAGTAACCTTGATGAAACCTTTCGCATCTTCTGCTGTCCAGCCTTTTTGCATTTCGCCATATTCGCCGAACTTCGTTTTCACAAGGTCGTCTTCTGATTCTACACCTACCGTCGAGAAAGATAATGGGCGAAGTTCCAGAATAGCCGTACCGTTTACGTTACGCTGGCTTTCCTGTAGCATGGCTTCGATGTCGCGCATCACCGGTTCCAGATATTGGCTTTCGTGCAGGAACATACCGTACCAATTGGCAACCTGGTCTTTCCAGTATTGCTGCCATTTACTCAGTGTATATTTTTCCAGGAATTTATGTGCGCCGATAATCAGCATCGGAGCAGCAGCTTCGAAACCTACGCGGCCTTTGATACCGATAATTGTATCACCCACATGCATATCACGACCAATACCGTAAGCGGCACCGATTTCTTCTACTTTCTGAATGGCTTTGATGGGATCATCAAATTTCTCATCGTTCACAGCTTTCAACTCACCTTTTTCGAAAGTAAGACGGAGTTGTTCGCTGCCTTCCTTTACACAGTGTTTCAGATAAGCGCTTTCGGGTAATCCTTGTGCGGAATCCAGAATCTCACCACCGCAGATAGAGGTACCCCACAAACCTACATTGTAAGAGTATTTCAGTTTGGTGAAGTCTGCTGAGAAACCATGTTTGTTCAGATAATCGATTTCTTCCTGGCGGCTCAATGCCATATCACGAGTCAGTGTGATGATTTCCACGCCCGGAGCCAATACAAGGAATGTCATGTCAAAACGAATCTGGTCGTTGCCTGCACCGGTAGAACCGTGAGCGATAGCATCTGCACCGATCTCGTTGGCATAGCGTGCGATGGCAAGTGCCTGGAAGATACGTTCGGAACTTACGGAAATAGGATAGGTACCATTACGCAGCACGTTACCAAATACCATGTATTTCAAGCTCTTTTCGTAATATTCCTGCGTCACGTCGATAGTGACATATTCTTTTGCGCCCAGTTTATAAGCGTTTTCTTCGTTTGTTTTCAGTTGTTCGGGGCTGAAACCACCGGTGTTTGCACAAGCTGCATACACTTCATACCCTTTTTCCTTGGCAAGGTACATTACCGTAAATGAAGTATCAAGACCGCCGCTGAATGCGACTACTACTTTTTTCTTTTCTTCCATATCCTTTGTTTTTTAAATTTTATCATCTTCATGCAGAGCCGGGTCGTAAAGCATTGCTGTGCAGATGCAGAATTTGCGGTTCTTGGCTACTAATATATCATGGTTGATGCAGCCTTCGCAGCCTTTCCAGAAGGATTCGTCATCAGTCAGTTCATTGAAAGTGACGGGAACGTATCCCAGTTCCGTATTCATTTTCATGACGGCGGCTCCGCTGGTGAGACTGAATACTTTGGCGTTGGGCCATCGCAAGCGTGCCAGGCGGAAAGATGCCATTTTGATACGCTTAGCCAATCCAATACCGCGAAAGTCGGGATGCACAATCAAACCGGAAGTCGCAACATATTGTTTGTTTCCCCAACTCTCGATGTAGCTGAAGCCTGCAAACACGTCTCCGCATAAGGCGATGATGGCTTTTCCTTCTTTCATTTTTGTCGCCACATATTCGTGTGTGCGTTCTGCGATGCCCGTTCCACGTACTTTGGCCGCTTCTCTGATGGTATCCAAAATCTTATCCACATAAACTTCGTGAGAGGCGTCAGCCACCATCACGTCCACTTTTTTGGTATCCATTTCTTATTGATTCGTTCTTTATTTATTTAATGTTCGGAATGATTTGTGACAGAAATTCGCGTACTTCGCCATGTGAAGCAGCTTCATGCACTACCAACATGATGGTATCGTCTCCGGCAATAGTGCCCAGAATGGCGGGACATTCGCGGTTGTCGATGTCGTAGGCCATACTGCTGGCATATCCCGGTCGTGTACGGATAACGGCAATGTTACCGGAGAATTGCAGGGACACGAATCCGCTGGTCATCAGCATCTCGCTGGCACTCTGGTCATTGGAACGTTTGTACATGATGTTGTTGGGTAATACATATACGTATTTCCCGTTCATGTTTGCCGCCTTGGCAACTTTCAGTTGTTTCAAGTCGCGGGAGAGAGTGGCTTGTGTCAGTTCAAAGCCTTCTTTACTCAGAGCTTGCAGCAGTTCTTCCTGAGAACTGACGTCCTTGCTTGAGATAATCATCTTGATAGCGTCTAACCGATTGGCTTTTTTCTTCATTGTTCTGTATAATTATTCTAAGAATGGCGCAAAAGTAGCGATAATTTTGGAAAGAATATGCATTAAAGAGGGAATTTTTATACTTTTTATACTATGAATGCTGTGCTTTATGCATAAATCGGAGAATATATGCAATTATTTTATTTCCTGCCAGGAAAACACAGTCCCGTCTTTACGGTTGGGTATAGTCCCGGGCCAGTCGGCGGAATAAGGTTCGTCTGTACGCGGATCTAAACCAATGAAGCGATTGGTCTTTAAGGATAGTAGCATACATTGTCCCCATAGCATATCCTGCCACATGAAGAGGCTGCCTTCCGTTTCTTTCTGCATGAGTCGAACATCTGCTGAGAGGCCGGCTCCAGTGACGGTGACAAAGCCTGATCCGTCTAATGCTTCAAGAGCTATACGTCCTTGTCCGCGGTCGTGTACACGGAATTGGCATCCGGTACCGTTGAACGTATTACTTCCCGGATAGGAACGATTCAGCATACCGTGGGGATTAGCCCAGACTTGCTCACCGTTTGCGAGATTGGTTAGTGTTATTACTTTGCCGAGAGGAAGATTTTTAGAGCGATCTGCCAGTGGTTCTTTTACCTTGAAATTGTCGAAGTCGGCATAACCTCCCGCTTTTCCATTCGTATTGAAAGCAAATAAGGCATACCGTACTCCCTGGAAAGTCTTCATTTGATAGCCCAGACGCAGTTCGCCGCCGACTTCTTTAAATGTTTTACCGTCTGTACTGAAGCTGAGTGTTGCCAGGTCTCTATTGTAATCACCACTGGCACGCAGGTACACTTGTGGGCCGGATAATGGTTCGTCTGTAGACTGGTTCTTTACTAAGTCGTAAAATCTCAGGATGAATCCCTCGTCAGTACGCACTACACCGATCCAATAATAGGGAACATTCAATAACCCAAGTCCGGCTACGTCACCTTTCTTTAAGGATTTGGCATTTAATTCGACGGTGGCGCTGGACTCCGGACCGATAGCGCGTTGAGTAAGTGTATTTTTCGCATACATGAAGTTTTTGGCAGGGAGAGTGTGCAGACGCAGTACACCTTTTTTCTCAGTGAGCGACCATTTCTTATCTACCGGAATATGGTTCCATTGCCAGATCGGTTTTAGTTTGGCAGACGAGAAATCATCATCACGCTGATAAGTTGTCAGAGGAGCTATATCCGTTCCGGTATCCGGTTTGAACCAGGTGCGTGGTGAGCGTCCCAGGTTTCCTTCCAGTCCGAAGTAGGGCCAACCATCTTTCCAGGTCACGGGTGAAAGGAAAGTCAGGCGGCCTGCGGATTTTACGTCCATCATTGAGAATCCCCACCATTCACCATTAGGCAGATCGACGATGCCTCCCTGATGAAGGGTTACTGCACCGAAACCATTTTCAGAAGGGCGCTCAAATTCCATTGCTTCTCCTTCATTGGGGATGTTCGACCAGAAGCCATATCCTTTGGTCCACCAGCCACGTTGTGTACCCATGGTTTCACGATTACTGATAACCACGGTTTCGTAAGGACCTTCCAGTTTGTCGGCGCGGGCACATTGCATACGGCCTACGGGTGCATAGTCTGCACTGATGATATAATATTTTCCGTCTATTTTATAGAAATGATGCCCTTCTCCCATGGCATTACCTTTAGGGATGATTACTTTTTCACTGCCTTCCACATAGCCGCTGAAGTCAGGTTTGAGTTGAATCAGATGTACTTCGTCGTAACCATGTACTGCATATATCTTGTCGTCGTCATCAAACAATATGCCCAGGTCGTAAATTCTGCCACCCATATTCTTGTGTGTCCAGGGGCCGGCGGGATCTTTGGCAGAGAAAACTTGTAAGCCATGGTCATTTACGTTGACGAATACATAGAAAGTGCCTTTGTGATAACGGATAGCAGGTGCCCATATTCCGTTTCCATAAATGCCTTTATCGCCTTCCAGATGAAAATCAGGTCCTAAATCGAGTTTGTCAAAGATATATGTTACGAACTCCCAGTTTACCAGATCTTTGGAACGTAGCAGCGGTAGTCCGGGCATGGCATGCATGGAACTGGCAACCATGTAATAATCTGTTCCTACACGTATCAGGTCAGGATCGGTAAATTCATCGTAAAACAGAGGATTGGTAAAAGTACCGTTGCCGTTGTCGGCTGTCCACGACTGGGCTTGTAACTGGCAGAATGCCATCAGGCCGAGGATGATAGAGAATATATGCTTCATGGTCATAATAAATAGAATAAATTAATTAATTTGAGGACTTTTCGGAGAACATCCAATAATCGAAGTTGAAAAGCTCGTGGGGAGTTTTACCTTTAAATATAAGGTATAGGTCATGAACTCCTTTGACCGGCTTCACATGGGTAGAGTGTTGTTCCCAATTATCCCATTCTCCGGTATAGGGAATGTTTAAGGTGCCGATCACTTCACCTTCGGGTGAGTCGATTCTTAGTTCTATTTCTCCTCCATGATATCTGCTGGATGCGGAAGCGGTGAATTGCGAAGCACCTTTCTGTCCGAAGTTCACATCACGCACCTTGATGTAATCGGTATTATGAATAGCGGTTATATATACACCTTTTTCTTTATCGGTGGCAGATGTAACACCTTGTGCCCATGCTATAGTTTCCGCTTCAGTTCGTTTGTATGGATTGAGTGTACCTGTTCCTTTCTTTATACCTTCATTAGTCATGTGCATTTGCGGTATGGTTCCGTCGGGGTTGTATGTGAACTGTTCCACACATACCGATCTGCAATAACTGTGCCCACCGGGCAGCGCATCATTATGATAGAAGAAGTAGGAGTTACCTTTAAAATCAATTATTCCGGGATGGTTGGTATTACTTCCTTTTTCCAATGGCATTACGACTCCCCGGGCTTTCCAGGGACCTTCTGCGGTCCGGGCGGTTGAATAATGTATGGATTCCGGGAATTCGGCGGCATAAATCATATAATACAGGTTGTTACGCTTATATACCCAGGGCGCCTCTGTGAACCTTCCCACAAAGGCGGTCTGGTCTTTGATGTCGAGTGCTGTGATTGAGCCGTCCAGGGATATCATATCTTTATTCAGTTTGGCCTGATAACAAGCCCCGTTTCCCCAATAGAGATATGCTTGTTTATTACTGTCGATAAAGACCGTAGGGTCAAGGTCATCCCAGGAGTGTTTGGCGGCTGTAGTCATGTCGTTGGTTACTAATGCCTGACCCAATGCATCTCTGAAGGGACCATAAGGAGTATCTGCAACGGCTACACCGATGGATGAACCCGGACTGAATCTGTTTTGTGAGGATATATACCAATAAAACTTGCCATCCCGCTCTATGCATTGTGCAGCGCTGGCATCTCCGGCTGACCATTTGAAATCACTTGTTTTCAGCGGTGCTCCACAGTCCGTCCAATTCACCATGTCGGTAGTGGTATACAGGCGGTATTCTCTCATCAGGTATGCGTTGGAAGGAGCATCCTTTTCATCGCATCCCACATAAAGGAATAATGTATCGTTATGCACCATTGGAGCAGGATCGGCTGTATATTTGGTTTGAATAATCGGATTTTGAGCCGTTGCCAAAAGTGGAAGGAACCCCAGATATAGGGCTAAAATCTTGTTTTTCATCATAATCGTTATTGTTGATGGTTGTTTTTAATACAAATATTTATTGTGGATATTAATGTGTGAATTCCCAATAATCTATATGGACAAAGTCTTCTTTATTGCCTTTGAATACAAAGTACAGATCAAATATACCAGTGTTGGGAATAGCTACGTCCGTTGTAATCGTTTTCCAGGAATCCCAGTCTCCTGTGGGAACAACATTCAGAGTACCTATCAGCAATCCGTTTTCACTCTCCAGACGGATTTCAATATTTCCACCTTCTGGAGCACCACATGAAATCAAAGCTTTAAGTTTGGAAAGGCCTTCTTTGGTGAAATCCACTCCCTGTACTTTTATGTAATCCCCCTCGTTAGCAGAACTTACAATCCGATTACCCGGATCGCCTTTTCGGGCTTCAGTATTGATGCCCCAACCTTTTGCCATGGTTTCCGCTTCATTTCGTTTGTACGGATTGATGTATTTTAATTGGGGCAAGCCGTCACGTGTGATTGATACCGTCCGGATAGTACCATCTTCATTGTGTATTAAATGGTCCAGACAGACACTACGCATATATTCGCGTGAACGTTTGTCCGCTTCTCCTTTCACATAGGCCACTTCCCGGTTATGATATGCAATATAATATTCGCCTTTGAATGGAAAGATGGAATGATGATTGTTGAAGCCGTCGTTGATGGGTGGGTTAGGCAATATTAATCCAGGCTGGGAAAAAGGTCCCATTGGATGTTCACTCATTACATACTCAATGTTGGCGGGAAAGCTGAAA
>NZ_EQ973490.1:42093-59824 GCF_000158035.1 Bacteroides cellulosilyticus DSM 14838 | reverse complement strand
TGATGCCCGGCATACGAATAATAATACTTGTTTTTATATTTATGTACAAATGAAGCTTCGAAGAAACCGGGAGTATTGGGGTGTATGGCCTTACCTTCAACTTCTGTCAGGTTATCTTTCAATTTAATGATTCGTGAATTGCCGGGATCGCCCCCTCCGAAGTAAAGGAAGGCCTGTCCGTCATCTTCTATCCATACGCTTGGATCGAAACACCACATTCCCCATTGTCCGCTGCCGGGTTGCACTCCCGGAGTATTCATATCTACCACGGGTTTGTCTCGATTGTCTATATAAGGACCGGTTGGACTGTTACTGGTTGCTACGCCAATACCTCCGCAATTGCCGTCACCGTAATAGAGATAGAATTGGTTGTTGTGATAAACAACGCATGGCGCCCAGGTCAATTGGGCTCCCCATCTTGAGTCTTTGGCATGGAATACTTCACCGTGGTCTGTCCAATTCTTTAGATCGTCAGTTGAGATACAAGTGATATCGTTCATAAAATATCCGTATCCTCTTTGAGGGCTATAGGTATCATGCGAACAAAACAGGTACAGTCGTCCATTGTATTCTATTCCCCATGGGTCGGCTGTATATCGTTGCCAAAACAATGGATAATCCGCCTTGCTGATTGATGCAAATGATGCAAACAGTAATAAGCAGAAAAGTGATTTCCTAAGATAATAAGTGGTTTTCATGATATTGCATATTTATTGAATGGTTTTGATTTCTTTTCCGATAGTGACACCCGCTTCATTGAAACTGTCTATTGCGAAATAATAAGTCTGGTCAGCGTTCAATATGTTAATGGATACCTTGTTGTCTTCATATACCAGATAATTATGGTATAATTTGCTTTTCTGTGTACCGAACCGGATATTGTATCCGGTAGCATCGTTGACTTTGCTCCAACTCAGATTTACGGTTCTGCGGTTATCGTTGTTTCTGGTTAATTCCGTGAATTGGGCAGTTGCCGGAACCGGTTTATCCACTTTCCCGAACACTCTTAAGCCGGAGATGGAAAACTTGCCGGAAGGGAAATAGATATTGGTGATACGGATATACCTGGTGTCTGCCGGTTTGTCCAATTGGATGTAGTCATTGGGAGCATCAACTTTGTTCTCTGATTTGTCAACTAACAGATTCCATGTAATCCCATCTTGGGATTCTTCTATCCGGTATTGGTAATATATGGAATCCGATTTTCCCAATGCGGTAGCATCCTGGTCGGCGAAGTTGACCTGAATGGCATAGACTTTAGAGTTCCGGTCTAAATCAACAGTCATAAACTCTCCTTTGTCTGCGGTTTTTGCGCTCCACCATGTTCTGATATCTTCATTCACGGCATTCTCTGTAGGATATCCTTCCAATGTAGATGACGCTTTTACCTTCTTTTTATAAGACAGGAGCATCCATCCCGGGAATAAATCTTGTGGAGAAGATATTTTTTTATCAGGAACAATCATAGGATAGTCTCCCCATGCTGTGTATGCATAAACATCCCCATCTTTGTCAAAGAAGGTTGGATATAGGGAAATCCTTCTTTCGAACATGTGCCTTCGTGAGATTGTGGAAGTACCGATATTCCAGTAGTTTCCATATAAATCCTGAAATGTGCTGCCATGTCCGGTTCCGTTGACAAAACCTTCGGGTTTATAAGAGAAAGGATTATGTTTGAGTAAAGTGAATGGGCCCAATGGATTTTCCGATACGTAAACTCCGTTGCTGTAACTTTTGAATTCGGTACCGGGTACTGCATATTGCAGGTAATACTTCCCTTTGTATTGGTTCATCCATGCGCCTTCAAGCCAGCAAGTGTGCTTGTAATTGGTATTATAGTCTCCGGATACTTCCCAACCGTATTTTTCAGCATTGCTGTAAAATAAGGGAATGGCTTCCCCTTTGGGCATAAATGTTTTTTTATCCAATTCCATTCCCATCATGGGAGTGGCTGCACCGGAACCATAGTATAGATATACTTTGTCAGTATCTGAATCGTAAAACAACATCGGGTCTGCCAGGATATAAGGAAACTGATCGGTTACCAACTCCCATTTGCCTGATTTGGGATCAGCGCTTTTATAGATTTTGTTGGTGGCTACGGAGGCCGTGAAGTAGATCTCTCCGTCCATTTCCATAACGGTGGGAGCATACTTCTCGATGGGAAGACTGTCAGTGGTTATTAAATCCCAATGAACAAGATCTGTTGAATGGAAATAACCACCGGATTTAGAAAGGAAAAGATAATATTCTCCTTTGTATTTTATCATACTGGGGTCTGCTGCCTCACGCCAGGACGGAGAGTCGAGTGAAAAACGATAACTTAGGTTTACCGGATTACAAATTGTTTTGACCTTATTCTCTTTTTCCCTACATGCTGCCAATAGAATGGATAATAGGGAGAGTAGCAGAAAGGACTTGATTGTTGTTTTCATTTCCTATTTGATTTTTTCTATTTCAATATCTTTATAGATTGCCTCGCAAGCTTTACCTTCGTGAATTTGTAAAGCGATGTATCCTGTCAGTGGAATTTTACCTATTTGTGCATCCGGGTGAGGGCAGTCAGAGAAAGGCTCGATGTAGTCCAATGTTTGTGTTCCATTCAGCCAGATGCGGATACGCGGACCTTCACAACGGATAATATATGAGTTCCACTCTTTGGGATTATAGTCCGGGTTTTTACAGAGAGGCGTACCTAAGAAATCCCACCGGCGTTGCTCATCATAAAGCGCTCCTTTTTTCCATGAGATGATGTCTGCCTGATAACCTATCATTTCATGCTCTTTGTTCTTTTCTGTTTGGGGTTGGCTACGGAATTGGATACCTGCATTATATGAGTCATCCGCACAGTTAATTTTGAATTTCAGGCGGAGTTCAAAGTCACTGTATTCGTGGTCGGAACGCAGGAACTCATTTTTAGGAATATCCTTCTCTATGCTTCCGCCGATAATGGCACCTTCTTCTATGCGAAACCACTTCATGCTGTTGTCGCCGTTATTGCCAGTCCAGCCTTTGAATGTCTTTCCATTAAAGAGAGGTTTTCCCTTGAATCCTTTCAGTATGTCCATTGGAGTGGAAGTCGCTTTTTCCTTTGTTGGTATCAGTGAAAGGCATTGAACATCGGGTAGTGCTTCTTTGTGTACCAGTCTGCCTTTCTCATCTTTTGCTAAAGAGAGTTGGATGCCTTGGAGCTTAATATCTATTTCTCCTGTAACAGGAATATTTATGACACCTAAATCCATCTCCCGGTATTCGTTCCAATTGTTGGTCGGCTGAATCAATGTGGCAAGTTGCTGTTGTCCTGCCGTCACAGTTAGGGCGCTACCTTGGTAGGGTTCAGCATACTTCATGCGTACGATATAGTTCCCTTTTTTAGAGAAGGTGTTCCACGAAATAAGTTGATCCGTGTTATTCCAGCCATGTATCGTTGCTAATGTATCTTTGTCATATACCTTTAATCCGCCTTCTGTCCGGGCATTCTGTGCCCACAATTTTACGGTTTCATTCTTATTGGAGTTTTTCGCTTTCCTATTTCCGAACAATTCTTTACTGAGTTGATGAAGATAGCCCACACTGGGAGTTACGTATTTCAACGGTTCATCCTGATCCCTTTCATATTCGAATACGATAACGGGAGTAGCTCTTTTTTCATAAAGATAGGTTAGCAGTTCTTTGATTTGAGCTGCTCCTTCACCCAAGGCTACATCTTTTCCTTCTTTGTCGCAACGGTCTACATCACGAAAATGAAAATGATACATACGACCTGCATCGGTGTAGCTTCTAACAGCCTCATATACATTGGTACCATCGCGCATAAAGTGTCCTACATCGACAGAAGCACCGATGTATTTACTCCTGTTTTTACAATCGGCCAATACATCTACGGGGTTCCAATAAGGCGAACCATGTGCTTTGGGGTGATTGGTCAGAAACATATAAACGCCATACTTTTGGCATAATTCGTCATAGAAGTCCATACTTCCCGGACCTTCTGCAATACGGACAGGATCGGTAGTCAAAGATATATGCCATTCTTTGCAGAATTGGAACAATTTCTCTGTTTGTCCGTTCTCTGCATCTTCCTTGCTTGGACGGCAGTAGAATGAAGTAAGTGTTATATCCTTCTCCAGACATTTGTTCTTGATTTTTTGTTTAGTCTCTTCTGACATTTGCCATGGATTGAATCGTTCTTCTTTTCCCCTCTCTATGGTTTGCCAGATTGTAGCCTCTACATATTTCAGACCTAAATCCGCCGCAGCATCAATAGCGTCAAAAAGGGAGTACCGGGTGAAGGTATAGGACTGAATACCTACTTTCCAACCCACTTTGTCAAAGTCAGATGCAATGTTTGTTTTTTTATTCTGGGCATATCCGTTGGCGGTTGCCCCGAAACTGAACAGCATTATTAATATAAGCTGTAGATGATGTGACATGTTTTTCATTCTGCTGATAATCTAAAAGTTCTGCCTGCAAAGTTAGGGGAGGAGATAGGGAAAGGACTTTTCATTTTAGATATTTCATTTTGCATTTCAGATAAAAAAGGCCTGCATAATGGTCTCCGGCCTTATTTTTGAGGCTTTTCTTAGATTTCGGTTGGTGTTTTGCCGAAATAGCTTTTGAAGGCGCGGCTGAAAATGCTGAGGCTTGAAAAACCGGAAAGTTCGCTAACTTCGGTTACAGTATATTGACCGGATTGCAGAAGTTTGAGAGCATGATTCATCCGTACGGTCTTGATAAAGTCAGACGGCGATTGATCCGTCAATGTTTTAATTTTCTTATATAGAAGTGAAGAACTCACATTCATGGCTGCGGCAAATTCTTCCTTTCCAAATTCGCTATTGGAAATGTTTTCGTTGATGATGCTAATTGCCCGGCTTACGAACGGATCACTTGGCTTACTCTGGGGCACAGGCTGCTCTTCCCGGATGCCCGGTTCTGCCTGTGCCATTCTTTCTTGCATGAGTGCCTGGACAGCATCGGCAATAAGCCTGTCATTGGTACTCTTCCGCTTCAAGCGGTTCGAATAACTTTTGAAAGCATAAATGATATAGCAGATGGTGCATAGACTGATGATAGCTGCAAACCACCAGGTTTTCCAGAAAGGAGGCGTGACGTGTATGTTCAGGCTGCGTTCATCAATCATTTGTGATAGAGAACTGTCGTACATCCTGATGTGTAATTTGAAGTTTCCACCCGGAAGGTTGGTATAATTAATAAAGTGAAGTTCCGAAGGGCGGCTCCAGTTTGCGTCCAATCCCTCTAATAGCCACGAGAATTTCATGTTTCCTGAAGAATTCCCTATTGGAAGCAGCTCTAACATGAAATTGTTCTGAGTGTAGTTTAAGGAAAGATTCTTCTGTTGATTAACGGGAGTATTGTTTAATAAACCGGGAATTGTGCGTATGGAGCGGCCTGCTACGGTGATATTCTGGAAAAAGATATTTCCTCGTGGAGGGGTTTCCTGAATCAGTTCCGGCGCAAACATGATTGCACCGTTGCTTGTTCCCCAGATCAGCTTGCCATTCTTCAGCCGCGTACAGGAGTTGACGCAGAAAGTCGTGGTTGAAAGGGAATAGACCGATGTGTAGGGTTGGATTGTATTATTTAAGATATTGAGCCGGCATAAGCCTCGTTCTGTACCAATCCATAAGAAACCGCTGTCAAATAAGATACTGTTCACATAGTTGGACGTCAGGCCGGATTCCGTTGTAAATCTCTCTGTTTGTTGTTTGTCATAGTCATATCTTATCAGGCCGTCTCTGCAAGTGGCAACCCATATTGTATTGCCGGTTACTACTACGTCCTGAGTCAGACTGCCTTCAACTAACGTTTCCACCGTTCCCTGATTTTTATCCAGCAACAACAAACCACGTGAGGTTGTAAGCAACAGTTTCCCCGGAGAAAGTTCGGCAAACGCGCTGACGGGCTGGACCGGATATTCACGGAAACGATCTTCTTTTACCAGATAACAGGATAGCTTTTGGTTGCCGCCTATCCACACGTCTCCTTCTTTATCCACGAAAAAGTCAAAGATGAAATCGCCAGTAAAGCCGGGAGTGTTGGTCTTGGAGGAGTAATGTTTCAGCGTTTTTCCGGTTTCACGATCCAATAGATAGATGCCGGAAGAATAACTTCCTGCCCAGATATGTCCCTGGTTATCTTCACATAAAGATAAGAATACCTTTGCCTGTTCCGATTTATTCTGGTAATAATGCTTCCACTTGTTGGATGCTGCATCCCAGCGGCTTACACCATTGTTTGTAGCAAACCATATATGCCCTTCGTGATCTTCAATGATCTGGTTGACGTAGTTGTTTCCTAAGGAGTTTGGGTTGTTTATCTGGTAAGTGACCGGTGTGATCTGGGAGTTGTTGTTTTCAAAGAAAGACAGCTTTCCGGTGAATGTGGCTATCCAGTTTTTTGAACCGTCGCAAAGAATATCATATACTCCGTCACCCCGGAGTGAAAAAGGATTGTTCAGGTCCTCCTTATATATATGGAGAATTGTATCTCCTTTTTCGCTGATGTTCCAGATACCTTGTCCGTCAATACCAATCAGAAGGGTGTTTTTGGTATCCTTTCTGATAGCAAGAATGGGTTGCTTCGGAAAGTTTCTGATAGGGATATCTGATAAAGATTTCCGGATGATGTCATAGTAGAAAAGCCCGGCCGATCCGGTTCCAATCCATAGACGTTTTAGCTGGTCGTCATAGTACAGGCTGGGTACCTGAAAGAAATCTTCCGTAGTGTTTGAGTAAAGAAGCCGGCTTTCTGATGTCGAAATATTCAGTAGTGAAATGCCTGCCGATGTAATATAGAATAAGTGATTGCCGTCATAAAAAGTGAGATGCTTTATGTCCTCTTCCGTTTGTGGGATTTTTGTAAGTATGTTATTCTCATATTTAAAGAGTCCGATCGAGGAAGCAATCCAAAGTACATTGCTTGTATCGGCAACGATGGTTCCTATTGTAATGTGGCTATTATCGGTTTCTTCCCGCAAGTCTGTCAGGAAGAAGAACTGGTCTGTAGGTTCGTCATAATGGAATATTTGGCCGTTATTGGTGTAGGAGAACAGTTGTGAATTGCTATAAGTCAGCTTTACGAATACAAAATCTGTGGTTCGGCAGGGAAGTTCATAATTGCGGCAGTCGCCTTCAGTCACTCTTAAAATGCCGGTTTTGGTGGAGGTCCAGATAAAACCATACTGGTCTTTACAGATGGAAAATGCTTCTCCTGATGTAATGCCATAGGTGTCACTGATGTTGTAGAATTTGGTATTGGTAGAGAAAGAGTTCAAACTAATAGAAAGCAAGACAAACAGCAGCAGTTTGACTCTTTCTTGTAATATCATTTGGAACTTTTTCATTAAAGGAGCATTCGTTGTTTAGAAATTCTGTAGCAAAGATAATAAATATCTATTGAGTTATGAATTAATTCGCCACGGAGTAACACAGAGTTTCACGGAGATGAATCCTGCACCGTAAAGCAAATAAGAAAGAGCGCTTTGCAGGAGTTAGACTTCATTATCTCGTTATATAGAAAGCTGAATGATAGAGGAAAAACTTGATATGCTCCTTCCTTTTTCTCCTAAAGCCTTAATGTTAATGTTATTATGCTATAAGCAAAATCTCGTTTTTCAATTGAAGGCTGTGCAGCCCGCAGTTGTGGGACCGACAGCCCTCAACTGTAAAACGTAGAGCCCTCAACTGTGAAACGAAGTTTTGTTACGGGCAAAGGAACAAAAACAATAAGGCTAAGTTGGGTTTTCATAGGACCTTCTTCTCATTTTTCTTATTGTTCCTAAGTATTCTATTGTGGGATCTATAGATCTCGCAACAGGATTTTCAAGTTCTTTTCGTCGCCTAATATTATGATATGAAAGGAATCAGGAAGGTTTTTTGAAGAATAATGCAGAGATATCCTCTGTTTTCTTGTAAAAGAGAGGTGTTTACGGGGATGTGCGTAAGGTATGTAAAAAAACGTATTGAGAGTCTGATTATTAGCTGGTTGTAATAGAAAAAGTGCTTTGAAAGCCTGTTTTTGGGGTGTAGGATGAAATTTGCCTACACCATTCTACATCATTTTCCACGCATCTATTTGTCTGATAATCAAATGAAAAAAGTCTCCGGTGTAGGATGTAGGAAATAGAGAACTATTTTTCCAATAGAAGAAATTTATTGTTTGCGTTGTTTTTGTATGGGATAAATAGGCATTTGTATCTTTAACATACCGTTCTACAATACTTAGATTGCGTTATTCCGGTCGGGAACATTATTTCTAAAACGTTGGTAGAGTCATTTTCTCTATCATAATGAGCTAAATGATAATTGCCGTATCCTATGATATCTATTCCGATATTTTGTGTATCTTTGTTGCATATTTCTTCAGTGGTGAAGGGATATGTTTATGATTTGGAGATCATTTTATTATTCGTACTTTCGGAAATCTGGTACATTTTTAATAAGAGCGAATGATAAGTGAAGGTCTCCACGTCCGGATTGCATATAACTTTGTTATATACATCTTGTGGCGTGGAGCTATTGCTTATTATTTTCTTACCGGTTTACCAGAGCCTCGAAAGTGGATAATATGTTAATAGTTCCCATGCCACTTTTATTATAGAGGTATAGGGGCGACATCAACCTTTAAAACTTATAACACGATGGATGAACCTTTTACTTGCACTTGCCAAATGAAAACCGACTTAGAAAACTCAGCCGATGTATTTTCCTTTTTTAAAGAGAACTACCCTTTACCCGGTATTGTTGATAATCTTAATAAACTTTCCAATAAAGAGTTACGCTGTGCCTGTTGCTTGATGGGGGCTGCTTTACTTAGCATCTCCCGAAAGAAAACGATTTGGGGCTGGCTGAAGATAAAGGGATAGATAATGCCAATTCTGTTTTTATGGAAACGACAAAAGCAATAAGAAAACTATCAAAATATAAAGAAGGGGTTTCGGTGGAAACCCCTATTTTTGTGCCGTCAGGTATTGGCATGTTCTATAAAATAATCTATGTGAATCTATAAACTATTAAAGGCACATGAAAAAGCTTCTTGGATTTTCTATTTTTCTTGTATTCGTTTTGATTGCTTCTCTCACGGCAGAAGCAAAGGTGACACTTCCTGCTATTTTTTCAGACAACATGGTATTGCAGCAAAACACACAGGTGAATGTGTGGGGGAAAGCTGCGCCCGGAGAAAAAGTAACGGTTAAAGCATCATGGCTGGATAAAGCTGTGACTGCCAAGGCTGCGGCCAATGGTAAATGGACCGTGAAACTGAAGACACCGAAGGCAATAACCAACCAGTCCGTTACGGTGAGCGGTGAAAATGAGATTACCATTAATAATGTATTAATAGGTGAAGTTTGGCTTTGTACGGGACAGAGTAATATGGAGTTCCCCGTATCGCGTCATCCGGATGTGAAGTGGAATACCGGAATGCTGAATGAAGCGGAAGAACTGAAGGATGCCGATTATCCGGAAATCCGCCTGTTCCATGTGAAACACCAGTTGGCGCACGAGGGTGAATTGGACGACTGTGAGGGGGAATGGTTGGTTTGCAATCCGAAGAACCTGTATGACTTTTCGGCTGTGGGCTTTGTCTTCGGACGTAAGTTATATAAAGAGCTGAAGATGCCCGTAGGGTTGATTCAGTCTACCTGGGGCGGAACACATGCGGAGTCATGGACAAAGCTGGATGTAATGAAGAAAAATCCGCTTTATGCCGATGTGCTGAAAGACTTTGCATTGGAAGGCGTGAAGCAACAGAAAAACTATTGTAAAGTACCCGCAACATTGTGGAATGGTATGATACATCCCATTCTGGGATATACGATAAAAGGAAATATCTGGTATCAGGGAGAGTCAAACTCTATCCGTGCCGATAAATACCAGCAGGTATTCACCAATATGATAAACAGTTGGCGTAAGGAGTGGAAACAGCCGGATATGCCATTCTACTTTGTGCAGATAGCTCCGCACTACGGACAGCCGGCCACTATCCGCGAAGCTCAACTCCGGACCTGGCAAAGCGGACTCAAGAATGTGGGTATGGCAGTTATCACTGATGCGGGCGACTCGCTCGATATCCATCCCCGCAATAAAACAGTGACGGGTGAACGTCTGGCTGCCTGGGCATTGGCAAAGCAATATGGTAAGGACGTGACTTATTCCGGCCCGTTGTTCAAGACAATGAAGGTGGAAGGGAATAAAGCCGTATTGAGCTTTGACTATGCTGACGACGGACTGATGACTCCGGACAATGAACCGGTGAAAGGCTTTATCGTTGCCGGTGAAGATCGCCGCTTTTATCCCGCTACGGCCCTAATCAGGGGAGACAAACTGGAAGTTTCCGCTCCGCAGGTTTCCGTGCCGGTAGCTGTGCGTTATGCATATTGCAATTTCTTCCGCGTGAATCTTTGTAATAAAGCCGGATTCCCGGCTACTCCTTTCCGTACAGATACGTGGGAGCCGGATTCGTATGCCCGTTGGTTTGCCGATTCGGAAATGGTACGTTTTCCGAAAGCCCATCAGTTGGATCATGGGAAGCGTCTGTTCTTTGGATATGCGCAGGGTGTAGGCTGCTGTGCGATGTTGCGGATGTGGAAGAAGACAGGAGAGCGCCGTTATTTCGACTATGTGGAGCAATGGGCGGATTCGCTGATTAATGATAAAGGAGAAATCCATTTGTATCATGTGGAAACATACAACCTCGATTATATAAATTCAGGTAAGGTTTTGTTCGACCTGTACCGTGAAACAGGCAAAGAGAAATATAAAACAGCAATGGATGCCCTGGTTAAGCAACTGAAAAACCATCCGCGCACGCTGGAAGGCGCGTACTGGCATAAGCTGATCTATCAGCATCAGATTTGGCTGGATGGCTTATATATGGCATCTCCTTTCCTCGCACAATATGGTGCGGAGTTCAACAAACCCGAATGGATTGATGAGGCGGTAAAGCAGTTTACGCTTTGCCAGAAACATACGTATGATGCCAAAACCGGGCTTTATCATCATGCCTGGGATGAAAGCAAGAGCCAGCGTTGGGCAGATCCGGAAACAGGACATTCGCCTAACTTCTGGGGACGGAGTATCGGATGGTGGTTCATGGCGATGGTGGATGCGTTGGATTTCATTCCCGAAAACCACGAAGGACGCGCCCGGATGATTGGCTGGATACAGGGACTGGCTGAAGTGTTGCCCGCTTATCAGGACAAAAATGGTTTGTGGTATCAGGTACTCGACCAGCCGAAACGGAAAGGAAACTTCCCGGAAGCATCTGTGACCACGCAATTCATGTATGCTTATGCAAAAGCTGTGAATAAAGGGTATATTGACCCGAAATATCGTGCTGTGGCTGAGAAGGCTTTCAAGGGATTGAAAAGTAAACTGATGGTAGAACGCCAGGATGGTACGCTGACACTGACACGTTGCTGCCAGGTGGGCGGCTTGGGCGGACATCCGTATCGCGATGGCAGCTTCGAATATTATATCGGTGAGAAGATGCGGGATAATGATGCAAAAGCAACAGGACCATTCATTATGGGCTGTCTGGAGCTGAATAAATAGTATATATCATGAAAAAGAATTTATTGGCAATAATCTTTGCTTCTTTCTGTGCCGGAACCCTTTCCGCACAAAATATAGCGTGGCCTGAAGTAACTACGGAAGCTAAACCGGGTGCTCGCTGGTGGTGGATGGGGAGTGCGGTAGATGCGGCTAACCTGACCCGTAACCTGGAAGCATATTCCAAAGCCGGGATGGGCACGATGGAAGTTACTCCTATCTATGGGGTGCAGGGTAATGATGCAAACGAAATTCAGTTCCTGACTCCCGGGTGGATGCAAATGTTACGCCATACGGAAAGTGAAGCTGCACGCCTGGGTATGAAGATTGATATGAACACAGGTACGGGCTGGCCTTTCGGTGGCCCGGAAGTGGGTATAGAAGATGCTGCCTGTAAATTACTGATTGAAGAATATACACTGAAGGGTGGTGAACGCCTGAAAGCAAAGATAGAAGTGACGGATGAAAAACAACGTCCGTATGCCAAACTGTGTAAGCTGATGGCTTTCAGAGTGCTGACTGACGGTGCTACTCCGAAAGAACAAAAGGCTGTGCGTTGCTATGACCTGACTTCGAAGATAGAGAACGGAAAGCTGGTATGGAAGGCTCCGAAAGGGGAGTGGCGGCTGATTGCCGCTTTCGTAGGTAAGACATTTCAGAAAGTGAAGCGTGCAGCTCCCGGTGGTGAAGGATATGTGATGAACCATTTTTCGGCAAAAGCAGTATCCAATTATCTGAACCGGTTTGAACGGGCTTTTGCCGGAAAGGCGACTGATGGTTCTGCCGGAACTCCAACAGAGTATCCGCATAATTTTTTCAATGACTCTTATGAAGTTTACGGTGCCGACTGGACGGACGACCTTTTTGAACAGTTTGCCCGCCGTCGTGGCTATAAACTGGAACACTTTCTTCCGGATTTCCTTTCGAAAAACCGGACAGAGACTACCCGTCGCATTATCTCCGATTATCGCGAAACTCTTGCCGAACTGCTTCAGGAGAACTTCACCCGCCAGTGGACGGACTGGGCGCACAAACATGGTTCACGTACCCGTAACCAGGCACACGGTTCTCCCGGTAATCTGATAGATCTTTATGCGACGGTCGACGTGCCCGAATGTGAGGGGTTCGGACTGTCCGACTTCGGTATCCGAGGATTGCGTAAGGATTCGCTGACGCGTCCCAACGACTCTGATCTTTCCATGCTGAAATATGCTTCTTCGGCAGCGCATATTGCCGGAAAGCCGTTTACTACTTCGGAAACATTCACTTGGCTGACAGAGCACTTCCGCACTTCACTTTCGCAGTGCAAACCCGATATGGACCTGATGTTTATCTCGGGTGTGAATCACATGTATTTTCATGGAACCACTTACTCGCCCGCTGAGGCTGCCTGGCCGGGTTGGAAGTTCTATGCTTCCATTGATATGAGTCCTACGAATAATATTTGGCGGGATGCCCCTGCATTTTTCGATTATGTCACCCGTTGCCAGAGTTTCCTGCAAATGGGACAACCGGATAATGACTTCCTGGTTTATCTGCCTGTATATGACATGTGGGATGAGTTGGACGGACGTTTGTTGCTTTTCGATATTCATAAGATGGCAAAGCGTGCTCCCCGTTTTATAGAGGCGGTGCACCGTATTTATAGTGCGGGATATGATATGGACTATATTTCTGATAACTTCATCCGTAATGCCATGTGTCAGGACGGCAAGATATTGACTTCCGGTGGTGTCTCTTATAAAGCGCTGGTAGTTCCCGGTGCCCGCCTGATGCCTGCCGATGTACTGGAGAAACTGCTTCGTCTGGCAGATGAAGGTGCTACGATTGTTTTTCTGGAGCAATATCCGGAGGATGTACCGGGGTTGAATACTTTGGAAGGACGCCGTACTGAGTTCAATAAGGCGCTGGCACAGATAAAGGAGCGGGAAGGAAAGGGACATATTCTCTTTGGAGCAGACTATGCTCGTACACTGGCCGCCACTGCTGCTGTTCCCGAAGAGATGAAAACAACTTTCGGATTAAGCAGCATTCGCCGCTCGCATCCTGAAGGACACCACTATTTCATCTCTGCTTTGAAAACAGAAGATACCGAAAACTGGATACCTTTGGCTGTGCAGGCACGTTCGGCAATGCTTTATAATCCAATGAACGGAACCTCGGGTAAGGCACGGTTGCGCCAGAATAATGACAGGACGGAAGTGTTCCTGCAATTGGCATCCGGTGAATCTGTTATCCTGAAGACGTTCGCGAACCAGGACGTTTCTGCACCCGAATATGGATACTGGACGCCTGTGGTGCAGAACGATGTGAAGAAGACGTCTCCGGTAACTTATTCTTTTACCGGTAAATGGGGATTCCGCTTTGTAGAGGCAAGCCCTGCGGTTGCTGCCACTCCGGACAGTGTATCTCTTGGCTCATGGACGGAAATTCCTGCCGAAGGTGCAAAGAATGTGATGGGAGCTGCTTGCTATACCACTACGTTTACACTGAAGAGTCCTGCCGATGTCGAAGAGTGGATGCTCGACCTCGGGGATGTTCGTGAGAGTGCCCGTGTACGCATCAACGGACAGGCGGTAGCTACGCTTATTGCAGTTTCTTATCGTTGTCTGGTAGGTAAGTATCTTAGTCCGGGCGTGAATACATTGGAGGTGGAAGTAACCAATCTGCCCGCTAACCGTATTGCTGATATGGATCGGCGCGACGTTCCCTGGCGTATTTATAAGGATGCCAATATTGTGAATATCCATTATAAAAAGGATAATTATGGCAAATGGGAGCCGGTTCCAAGCGGTTTGCTGGGACCTGTACACTTGATTCCTATGCAGACTTTGAAATAAGAACTTTATAATTCGGAGACAGGAAAGCACCACAGATTACACAGATTATCACAGATTATTTTTTATCATTAATAATCATATTTATATCTGTGTAAATCTGTGTAATCTGTGGTGATTCCGGTACATCCTCAAACTAAAGCGATAATCAATGAAATCGAATCTAATTATGCTCTGCCTGCTTGGGTTGGCGAGTACTCTGAATGCCCAGGACCCTCGCGAGAGGCATTACTACTATGAAATACTTGATCCGAGGCATGAACCGAAACCCTTAGTGGAAGGTTTTGCCCGGGAACGGGTGACTGAGAATCTGAACCGTGGACTGACAGTAACCCCTGCCCGCGATGGCAAAGGTATTTATCTCAGTTGGCGGTTATTGGCATCGGATGTTCCCGGTACTGCATTTCATGTCTATCGGGAAGCTGACGGTAAAACGCGTCGCCTGACTAAAAAGCCGCTTACACAGACTTGTGACTTTATGGATGTCACTCCTGCCGAAAAGGCGTCTTATTGGGTGGAAGTTCTGGTGAAAGGAAAGAAACCTGCCTTGTCGGAGAAACGGGAAGTGATTCTTTCCGAATTGAAGCCTTATACTTCTATTCCATTGAAAGAGGGTGTGAAAGCCGGTAAGATCGCTTTAGCGGATTTGAACGGTGACGGTATTTATGACTATATCATCCGTACTCCCGAAACGAATGTTGACCCCGGTATGCCCGGAGATACAACCGGAAAGACATATAAAATATCTGCTTACCTGAGTGACGGAAGCTACCTCTGGACCTATGATATGGGACCGGGTATCGAACCGGGAATCTGGTATTCTCCTTTCATAGTATACGATTTCAATGGAGATGGGAAAGCTGAAGTTGCTATCAAGACTGCTGCTGATGACTATGTAAAGAATGAAAAAGGTCGTGTTTGTGGTGGCAGTGAATACCTCTCCGTGCTGGATGGCATGACCGGTAAAGAGATAGATCGCGTGGACTGGCCTGAACGGAACGACCGCTATGGAAATCTGATTCGCCAGAACCGTAACCAAATGGGGGTTGCTTATCTGGATGGAAAGACACCTTATATATTGGCTGCCCGCGGCACTTACAAACTGATGGTGGTAGATGCCTGGATGCTGAAAGACGGAAAACTGCAACGTGCCTGGCGCTGGGATGGGGATGAAGAAAATCCCATTGTGCGCAGTATGGGTGCGCACAGCATGGTGACGGCTGATGTGGACGGTGACGGACGGGATGAGATTCTGTTAGGCTCGTGTATGCTCGATGATAATGGTACGTTACTTTGGTCTTCCGGTTTGGGGCATAGTGACAAGGCTTATCTCTGCAAACTTCATCCTGATATGGAAGGTATGCAGGTGTTTATGGTGAGTGAACCGAAGAAAGAGGATGGTCGCGGTGTTTCCGTGGTGGATGCAACTACCGGCAAATTGATCTGGAAAATCGGGCAGACCACCTATCATGTAGGTGACGGTATGGTGGCCGATTTTGATTCTTCACATCCCGGTATGGAATGTTTTGCCAGTGAAGACCGTAAAGGTGGCAGCACGGATAAATACCTGCTCACTGCCGATGGCAAGAAAATAAACACTACAAATGCGGAAGTACCCGGTTGCCGTAATTGGATATGGTGGGATGCGGATCTACTGCGTGAGACTTTTAAAGGAGATGATAACCGCTGGGGAGCTTCTTCATCTTCAGGTGGGCGCAAACAAAGCATCTGGAAATGGCAGGGAGAAGTGTTGACTGAAGGAATCGAAGGTGATATCTTGATGATAGCTGACCTGGAAGGTGATTGGCGTGAAGAACTGATTACTGCTTTGCCGGGAGAGTTGCGTATCTATCATACCAATATTCCGGCTCGCGACCGCCGCGTAACGCTGATGCAAGATCCGCTTTATCGTAGCTATGTGGCGCATCGCAGCATGGGATATCCACAAGCGCCCGTACCTTCCTTCTATCTGGGAGAATAGAAATAAATATCTGATTATAAATAAAAAAGAACTAAGAATGACGAAACAATTGTATGTGATTGCAGCCGTGTGTCTGTGGTTGCTCAGTGCTTGCCAATCTTCAACGTATAAGTATGAAGCAGTATATAAAGACCTGCCTTTTGATATGCCAAGGGTAGAAGCGCCGAAATTCCCCGATCGCAAGGTGAACCTTGCTGACTTTGGTGCAGTGGGTAATGGCGAAGAACTTTGTACGGCGGCTTTTGCCAAGGCTATTGATACCTTGGCGGAAAAGGGGGGCGGACATTTGATTGTTCCTGCCGGTGTTTGGTTTACAGGTCCTATTGTCCTGAAAAGTAATATTGACCTGCACTTGGAAAAGGGTGCTGTTATCCTCTTTTCACCTGATGTAGACCTCTATCCATTGGTAGAGACTGTATTTGAAGGATTGGATACCCGCCGTTGCCAATCGCCTGTCTCCGGACGTAATCTGGAAAATGTAGCGATAACGGGAGAAGGTGCCATTGATGGTAACGGACATTATTGGCGTCCTCTGAAACGGGAGAAAGTAACAGAAGGTGTATGGAAACAGACTATCGCCCGGGGTGGGGTATATAAACGTCCCACCTACTGGTTCCCTTATCCGCAGACGTTGAAAGGGGATACTATCAGTAATATGAACGTACCTCAGAATCTGAAAACCGAGGAAGAATGGCAGAGTGTGCGTCATTTTCTTCGTCCGGTGATGGTGAGCCTGATAGAGTGTAAGAATGTATGGTTGCAGGGTGTGATTTTCCAGAATTCACCGGCATGGAACCTGCATCCGTTGATGTGTGAGAATGTGTTGATAGAAGAAGTACAGGTTCGTAATCCGAGTTATGCGCAGAATGGTGATGGTCTGGATCTGGAATCTTGCAAGAATGCACTGATTGTGAACTCTACATTTGATGTGGGCGATGATGGTATTTGTCTGAAGAGTGGCAAAGACGAAGACGGTCGCCGCCGGGGACGTGTTTGTGAGAATGTGGTGGTAGATGGTTGTACAGTATTCAAAGGCCACGGTGGTTTTGTGGTTGGTAGTGAAATGAGTGGTGGTGTACGCAATGTCTCTGTCAGCAATTGTCAGTTCCTGGGGACGGATGTCGGTTTGCGTTTTAAGAGCAAGCGTGGGCGCGGAGGAGTTGTTGAGAATATCTGGATACGTAATATTGCCATGATGGATATCCCGACGGAGCCGATTACATTCAATCTTTATTATGGTGGCAAATCGGCTGTTGAAGTGTTGGAAAGTGGTGAGAAGGTACCTGCTAAAGTAGAACCGTTGCCAGTGGATGAAACTACACCTTGTTTCCGTAATATTC
>NZ_EQ973490.1:17255-41939 GCF_000158035.1 Bacteroides cellulosilyticus DSM 14838 | reverse complement strand
CCTTGTTTCCGTAATATTCATGTGAAGAACCTGGTTTGCGCCGGAGCCCGCCGTGCTTTATTCTTCAATGGTATTCCTGAAATGCCGATTGATGGTATTGTGTTGGAAGATATAGATATTACTTCTAAATTGGGGGCTGAATTTATATATAGTAAGAATATCAGTATGAAGAATGTGAATATTCGTAATACGGAAGGAGAAAAGATAGTGACCCGTTATTGTGAAGGAGTGGAGGAGTAATTTGATCTCTGTGCACTCTCTGGTAAGAATATCAGAAACAGCACCTTTTCAATCAAAACTAATACAAAGCATAGGGGAGGTTTCCCCTATTTTTGTATCGTCAAATTATATTTAATATCATGAAACATTGCTTTTTTGCGGTTGATTTGGGAGCTACCAGCGGCCGTACCATATTGGGAACATTTACTCCGCAGGGATTGGAATTGCAGGATGTAAACCGCTTTCCTAACCATCTGATCGAAGTCGGTGGACATTACTACTGGGATATTTACGAATTGTATCGTCACATTTTGGAAGGCTTGAAACTGGCTGCCCACATGGATGATGTACAGATAACTTCTATCGGAATTGATACTTGGGGAGTGGATTTTGTATGCGTAGGTAAAGACGGTGGATTGCTTCGCCAGCCCTATTCTTATCGTGATCCGCATACCATGGGGGCTCCTGAGACATTCTTCGCCCGTGTTCCCCGTAAGCAAGTTTATGGATGGACAGGTATTCAGGTCATGAATTTCAATTCACTTTTTCAATTAGATACCTTACGCCGTAATAAAGATAGTGCACTGGAAGCAGCTGATAAAATACTTTTCATGCCGGACGCACTTAGTTACTTATTGACGGGGGAGATGGTGACAGAATATACCATTGCCACCACTGCGCAACTGGTGAATGCTGAAACGCGTCGTTTGGAACCGGCATTGTTAAAAGAAATCGGTTTGACGGAAGAGCATTTCGGCCGTTTTGTTTATCCGGGCGAAAAGATAGGTGTATTGACTAAAGAAATACAAACGATCACTGGGTTGGGGGCAATTCCGGTGATTGCTGTTGCCGGGCATGATACGGCTTCGGCTGTGGCGGCTGTGCCGGCATTGGATCGTAACTTTGCTTATCTGAGTAGCGGCACATGGTCATTGATGGGGGTAGAGACGGATGCACCGGTTATTAATGAAGAAACCGAAGCTTTAAATTTTACGAATGAGGGCGGTGTTGCCGGAACCATTCGTTTACTCAAGAATATTTGTGGAATGTGGTTACTGGAACGCTGCCGTTGCGATTGGGAAGAAATCTCTTATCCCGAACTGATCGCCGAAGCGGAAGCCAGTGAACCGTTCCGTAGCCTGATAAATCCGGATGATGCTCTGTTTGCCAATCCGATGAATATGGAACAGGCAATCCGTACTTATTGTGCTGACCATCATCAGCCGATACCGGAGACCCGAGGGCAAGTGGTACGGTGTATCTTCGAAAGTCTGGCACTGCGCTATCGTCAGGTGCTGGAGAACCTGCGCGGTCTTTCTCCCCGTCCGGTAGAGGCCCTGCATGTTATCGGAGGAGGCAGCCGTAATGATTTATTGAATCAGTGGACAGCCAATGCAGTAGGTATACCAGTAGTGGCCGGTCCGTCAGAAGCGACAGCAATCGGTAATGTCATGATACAAGCCCTTACAGCGGGTGCGGCGAGTGACGTTGTTTCCATGCGTCAGCTCATCAACCGTTCCATTCCGTTGAAAACCTTCACCCCGGAAAATGTGGAAGTATGGAATGCTGCTTATCTGCACTTCTTGCAGTTAGCCTGATTTACCTTACCGCCTGAATAGAAAATACTTAATACTTAAAACTTTATAATTAAAACTAGTACCATCATGAAAGAAGAATTAATCCAGAGAGCCTATGAATTGGCAAAAGAACGTTATGCGGCTATTGGCGTAGATGTAGAAAAAGCAATGGATGCTTTGCAAAAGATTTCCCTCTCCCTGCACTGTTGGCAGGCAGATGATGTAGCCGGATTTGAAGCGCAGGGTGCGCTGACAGGAGGTATCCAGGCTACCGGAAACTATCCCGGCAAAGCTCGCAATATGGAAGAATTGAGACAAGACGTCTTGAAGGCAGCCAGCTATATTCCTGGAACTCATCGTTTGAATCTGCATGAAATCTATGGTGACTTCGGCGGTAAGTTCGTTGACCGCGACCAGGTGGAGCCGGCTCATTTTGAAAGCTGGATACAATGGGCGGCCGAAAACAATATGAAGCTGGACTTCAACTCTACCTCCTTCTCTCATCCGAAGAGTGGTAATCTTTCACTTGCTAATCCTGATAAAGGAATCCGTGATTTCTGGGTAGAGCACACAAAACGTTGCCGTGCTATTGCCGAGGAAATGGGTAAACGCCAGGGCGATCCTTGTATCATGAACCTGTGGGTGCATGATGGAAGTAAGGATATTACTGTAAACCGTATGTTATATCGCGAGTTACTGAAGGATTCTTTGGATCGTATCTTCGAGGTGGAATACAAGAATATGAAGGACTGTGTGGAATCTAAGGTATTCGGTATTGGTCTGGAGAGTTATACGGTAGGTTCCAACGATTTCTATATCGGTTATGGTGTGAGCCGTAATAAGATTGTTACGTTGGATACAGGTCACTTCCATCCGACAGAAAGCGTTGCCGACAAGTTGTCTTCATTGTTACTGTTTATTCCGGAAATCATGTTGCACGTGAGCCGTCCGGTACGTTGGGATTCTGACCATGTAACGATAATGAATGATGAGACGATGGATCTTTGCAAAGAAATCGTACGTTGTAATGCGTTAGATCGTGTGCATATCGGTTTGGACTATTTTGATGCTTCTATCAATCGTATCGGTGCGTATGTAGTAGGTAGCCGTGCTACACAGAAGTGTGTGTTGCAAGCTCTGTTGGAACCGCTGGATACATTGCGTAAATACGAGGCGAACGATCAACTGTTTGAACGCCTTGCTCTGCTCGAAGAAGGAAAATCTCTGCCTTGGAATGCTGTTTGGGATATGTTCTGTCTGAAGAACGGTGTACCTGTAGGTGAGGAATTCATTACTGAGATACAGAAATACGAAGCAGACGTTACGTCGAAACGTAATTGAGGGATTAATGGTTAGTGACGAGTGTTTAGCGGAGAAAGCTGTATCTTTGTACGGTTCTTTGTGTTAAACACTCATCATTTATCACTAAACGTTATTATCATGAATACACTGATAGGATTGTTGATTATAGCTATCGGGAGCTTCGGACAGAGTAGTTCGTATGTACCCATTAACAAGGTGAAAAACTGGTCGTGGGAGAGTTTCTGGCTTGTACAGGGAATCTTTGCATGGCTTGTTTTCCCATTGTTAGGTGCGTTGCTTGCCATTCCGGCGGGAAGTTCGCTGATTGAACTTTGGGGGGCCGGAGGCGCTTTGTCTGCAATGGTTTACGGCGTTCTGTGGGGCGTGGGTGGACTGACATTCGGTTTGAGTATGCGCTATCTGGGTGTAGCACTCGGACAGAGTATTGCCCTCGGTACGTGCGCCGGTTTCGGAACACTTTTCCCGGCTTTGTTTGCCGGAAAAGACTTGCTTCATGGTGAAGGACTGATGTTGCTCATCGGCGTATGTATCACGTTGGCAGGTATTGCTATTATTGGATATGCCGGTAGTCTTCGTTCCAAGAATATGACGGAAGAGGAGAAACGCGCTGCCGTTAAGGATTTTGCTCTGACAAAGGGGCTGCTTGTGGCTCTGTTGGCAGGTGTGATGAGCGCTTGTTTCGCTCTCGGTCTGGATGCGGGAACACCGATAAAAGAGGCTGCTTTGGCTGGTGGAGTAGAAGCGCTCTATGCCGGATTACCTGTAATTTTCCTGGTAACTCTTGGAGGTTTCTGTACGAATGCCGCTTACTGTATTTGGCAGAATATCAAGAATAAGACGGGTAAGGAATATCTTTCTGTGAAAGGTTCGGTACTGACGAATAATCTGTTGTTCTGTGCGCTTGCAGGCGTGTTGTGGTATTCTCAGTTCTTCGGCCTTGAAATGGGTAAGAGCTTCCTGACAGACAGTCCTGTACTGCTTGCTTTCTCCTGGAGTATCCTGATGTCATTGAACGTAACGTTCAGCAATGTCTGGGGAATTCTGTTGAAGGAATGGAAAGGTGTCAGCAATACTACGATTGCGGTTCTTATTCTGGGGTTGGTAGTTCTGATATCTTCTATTATTGTGGTGGCAATGGCACAAGTGTAATAGTATATATAGCTACGAGTTACGAGTTACAAGTGCCTTTCGGTATGATAGCGCAGCGACTCGTAGCTTGTAGCTCGTAACCCGTAACTTAATTTATTATAATGAAATCAATTCTCGAAAACCGTCCGGCATTGACTTATGCAGTCAATCAAGTGGCAGAGGTTGCCGGATATCTCTGGCAAAAAGGGTGGGCCGAACGTAATGGCGGTAATATCACCCTGAATATTACTGAATTTGTAGACGATGAAATAAAAGCATTGCCTGCCATCAGCGAAGTGAAACAAATCGGTGCTACTCTTCCGTATCTGAAAGATTGCTATTTCTATTGCAAGGGCACCAATAAACGGATGCGCGATCTGGCCCGTTGGCCGATGGAGCACGGTTCTGTAATTCGTATTCTGGATGACTGTGCCAGCTATGTCATCATTGCCGATCATCCGGTGATGCCTACTTCCGAACTTCCTGCCCATCTTAGTGTGCACAATCGCTTGATTGAGAAAGGATCTCCCTATAAAGCTTCATTGCATACCCATCCTATCGAACTGATTGCTATGACGCATTGCAAGAAATTCCTGGAGAAAGATGTGGCTACCAATTTACTTTGGAGTATGATTCCTGAAACAAAGGCTTTCTGTCCGCGTGGTTTAGGCATCATTCCTTACGAACTGCCAAGCTCCGTGAAACTGGCGGAAGCAACTATTGAACAACTTGAAGATTATGACGTGGCTATGTGGGAAAAACATGGTGTTTTTGCTGTAGATGTGGATGTTATGTCTGCTTTCGATCAGGTAGATGTATTGAATAAATCTGCCTTGATTTATATTGCTGCCAAAAACATGGGCTTTGAGCCTGATGGCATGAGTCAGGAGCAAATGCAGGAAATGACTCGCGCATTTAATCTTCCTAAATGATAATCAAGTACTTAAACAAATATCATGAAACGAACATTCTTTTCCCTCGCCCTGCTGTTGGCAGTGGCAACCCTTACCGCCCAAACTAAGATGACGGCAAGAGAAGCTGCCGTAAAGATTGCAGACCGCATTCTTGCCAGCACTACATACGAGTTCAAGAATACGAAGACTGGTGAAATATATAAGTCCGTCAAGAAGTTACCTCTTGATATGGATGTAAAGGTTGCTTGCAAGTATAATAACTGGCACTATACCAATGGGGTAACAAACATGGCTTTGATGGAACTGGGTGATAAGCTCGGTGATAAGAAGTATGAGAAATATGTTTTGAAGAATATGAACTTCGTATTCAACGAAGGTAACCTTGATTTCTTCCGTAAACAATATGATGAAGCTTTTAAGCGGGATGGTTGGAATGCTGTCCGCAAATTGAGTTGGCACATGATCTTCCGTGGCAAACGTCTGGACGATAATGGACCGATGGGAGCCAGTTTGATAGAGTTGCAGTTGAAGTATCCTAATGATTCATTTCTGGGTTACATTAATGAGACTGCCGAACATCTGAATTATGGTGAACCTCGTCTGGTTGATGGTACCATTGCCCGCATCTGGCCACACGTTAATACTATCTGGGCGGACGATGCATTCATGGCAATTTCTTTTTTGGCACGTATGGGTAAGTTGACCGGTGATGAGAAGTATTTCAATGATGCCGTTAATCAGGTGTTGAATTATAATCGCTATCTCTGGTGTCCTGAAAAGCAGATTTATTATCACTGTTATCATACAGACAACAAGGAACATGGAGTAGCTCACTGGAGCCGTGCCAATGGCTGGGTGTTTATGGCACAAGCTGATTTGCTCAGTATGATGCCGAAAGATCATCCGATGCGTGAAGCGGTTATTGAAAATTTCCGTCAGCAAGCCAGTGGTGTAGCACGCTATCAAGGTAAGAACGGACTTTGGCATCAATTGCTGGATAAGGAAGATTCTTATGAAGAAATCACTGGTACCGCTATGTTTGTGTTCGGTATTGCCCGTGGTGTGAAGGAGGGTTGGTTGCATCCGGACTTTATCTATGTGGCTGAACAAGGTTTGAAGGGTATGATGAAAAAAATCTCAGATGATGGTGATGTAACTTCTATTTGTGTAGGAACCGGCATTATGCCTTCTGTGGCATACTATTACAACCGTCCTACCCAGGAGAACGATCCTATGGGGGAAGGCCCTGTACTCCGTGCACTTATCGAGATGATAGATGCACCTAAGTATACAGAAATCAAGGCCGAACAACAATATGATAAGATTGTCGTAAAGAAATAGACTCTTTCTCTTTATTCGTATTTATTAGTCCGCTCCGGTATATTTTTAGAATTAACCCGGAGCGGACATTTTTTTATTCGCAAATAATTTCTATTTTTGCCCTTACCTATCCTATCCTGTAAAAACACGTATTATGACTAAGAACTATAATGATTTAGGGGTTGAATTTAAGTACTTGATTGTAAATGACATGGACCAGAAATTCGGTCTGTGGGTAAATACTGTAGGCTTTCAGTCTATCCAGCCGAATTCTCCCTATCCCTTGAAGGATCACCCTTCTGGTTACTTCTTCAATGCTCAAAAAGGACGTGTTTTACGTGAGTATCAGCTAGTTTACATAACTAAAGGTCGAGGATTATTTACCTCTGAGACCACTCCTGAGAAGCAAGTTTGTAAGGGAAGGCTCATGGTGCTGTTTCCCGGACAGTGGCACACATACCACCCATACCAGCAGACAGGATGGAATGAATACTACATTGGTTTTGAAGGACCGGTCATAGATGATATGTTGAAAGGTGGTTTCCTTTCTAAAGATAATCAAGTATTAGAGGTGGGGTTGAATGAAGAATTAGTTACTCTTTTCTCGCGTGCATTGGAAATTGCTGAAGCTGATAAGATTTCTTCTCAGCAATATCTTTCTGGTATTGTGTTGCATATGATAGGAATGATCCTTTCCATTTCTAAGAATAAGATTTTTGAGGTCGGTGATGTTGATCAAAAGATTGAACAAGCGAAAATCATTATGAATGAAAATGTGTTCAAAGATATTGATCCGGAAGAATTGGCTATGAAACTGAATATTAGCTATTCCTGGTTTCGCAAGGTTTTTAAGGATTATACGGGATATGCACCTGCCAAATATTTTCAGGAATTGAAACTCCGTAAAGCAAAGCAGTTGTTAGTAGGTACATCCCAGTCTGTCAAGGAAATATCTTTTATGCTCGATTATAAATCCACTGAGCATTTCTTCTCTCTTTTCAAAAAACGTACTGGATTTACCCCCTTGGAATATAGATCTTTTGGGCGTGAAACCGGAATTGTGGATGAGGAATAAACTATACTTTTGAAAGATTGAAAGACTCTTCTGACAATAATAGGCGGAGAGAATTTAAGCTAAGATGAGATAATAGATACTTTTTGATTGGACAAAATCAAAAAGAAAAGTATTAGGGTCAAAAGGAATATAATTGTGGTTGTATAATTGTTTACTTTTGTCCTTTACAAGATTTGTTGTTTACTAATTGACCTTTCAATAACGTATAATTTACTTGTTAATCCAATTTATATAATGAAGAATTACTTTATTCTGTTTGCGTTGTCTGTATGGATGACCGGTTTATCCACGAATGCTCATGGCAGAGAAATACCAGATTTCTTTTGGATGAAAAAAGTAGGTGCTATGTCTTATCCGGTACAGCAGGCTGTATATAATGTTACAGACTATGGCGCAAAGGGAGATGCTCTAAGTATGAATACTATGGCTATTCAAAAAGCAATTGATGCTGCAGAACAAGCCGGAGGCGGAATTGTAGTGTTTCATCCAGGCATTTATCTTACCGGTTCTTTATTTGTAGGGAACAATGTAAATCTTCATATTTCAAAAGGAGTTACTCTTATAGGCTCTCAAGATATAGGTGATTATAAGAAGATAGATACGCGCGTTGCAGGAATAGAAATGGAGTGGCCTTCTGCATTGATAAATATCATTGGTAAGAAAAATGCTGCTATTTCTGGTGATGGAGTGATAAATGGGCGTGGCAAGGTGTTTTGGGATAAGTACTGGAATATGCGGGAGGATTATGAGGCAAAGGGATTACGCTGGATTGTGGATTATGATTGTGAACGCCCTCGCGGAATTCTTATTGCCGAATGTGAGAATGTGACTGTACGTGATATTGTATTGTATCAGCCCGGTTTTTGGAGTTTACATATTTTGTATAGTAAGCATATAACAATTGATGGCATTATAATTAGTAATAATATTGAAGGCCATGGTCCAAGTACAGATGGCATTGATATTGATTCATCTGAATATATTCTTGTTCAGAATGCTAATATAAATTGCAATGATGATAATTTCTGTTTGAAAGCTGGACGAGATAGTGACGGGCTTAGGGTGAATCGCCCTTGCCAATATGTAGTGATTCGTGACTGTGTAGCTGGTTCTGGAGGGGGGATGTTTACTTGTGGTAGTGAAACTTCGGGGGGAATTCGTAATATAGTGGCATACCGAATGAAAGGTGTAGGTACAAAATGTGGATTGCGTTTCAAGAGTACTTGTCAGCGTGGTGGAGTGATTGAAGACATTTATTTGTATGACATCGAGATGATAGGGGTTGAACGGCCGTTTGTTGTTGATTTGAATTGGAATCCTGCATATAGTATTTCTAAACTTCCGAAGGGATATGATATGGAGAAAATTCCAGTGTACTGGAGTAAAATGTTAGAATCTGTAAGTTTGGAACAAGGTACTCCTGTCTTTCGGAATGTTACTCTTGATAATGTAACGGCTTCTAATGCAAGAACTTGTATGAATGTAGTTGGAATAGCAAACAGCAAAATCGAAAACTTTATACTTCGTAATGTCTGTATTGAAGGTAATAAAGCTGGAAAAATCATTTGGGCTAAGGAGTGGAAATTGGATGACGTTCAGATTAAAGCTCATGATGAATTGATATTGGAGTATAATGAGAATGTTGATATGCCATAATGTGTGTTGGAGTATAATTTTCGTGAGACAGAATGAAACTGTGAATAAAAAAATGTAGATTATGAATAAGAATAAACTTTTAGGAGGATTTTGTGCCGTAAATATGTTGGTTCTTCCTCAAATAGTGGTTAAGGCCCAGCAGTCAACTGCGGTAAATGATAAAAAAACTAATATAATTTTTATATTGGCGGATGATATGGGCTATTGTGATTTGGCTTGTTATGGGAATAAATATATTGAGACTCCTAATATTGATAAACTGGCAGCAACTGGCACTTCTTTTACTCAGTGTTATGCAGGATCGGGAATAAGTTCTCCTTCTCGTTGTGCATTGATGACGGGGCGGAATACAGGAAACACTACCATTCGTGATAATTTCTGTAATGCAGGAGGTATTGAAGGGATGAAAGGTACAAAGCCTATACGAAGAATGCATTTGTTACCGAATGATACAACAATCGCTACTGTATTAAGTAGTGCTGGCTATCGGACATGTTTGGTAAACAAATGGCATTTGGATGGTTTTAATCCTGAGGCTACCCCTTTGAATCGAGGATTTGATGAGTTTTACGGCTGGCTTATTAGTACGGTTTATTCTAATGATCCATATTACTATCCTTATTGGCGTTTTAATAATGAGAAACTTGAAAATATAAAAGAGAATGAAGGAGACAAACATATAAAACATAATACTGATCTTTCAACGGAAGATGCGATTAAATTTATAAATAGGAACAAGACAAATCCATTCTTTTTATATTTGGCCTATGATGCACCGCATGAACCTTATATTATAGATGAAACGGTTTGGTATGATGATGAAACTTGGGATATGAATACTAAACGGTATGCTGCGCTTATCACACACATGGACCGAGCAATTGGACGCTTGTTGGCAGAACTTGACAGATTGGGATTGCGTGAAAATACAATGATCATTTTTGCTTCAGACAATGGAGCTGCTAAGCAGGCACCATTGGCCGAGTTAGGATGTAAAGGTTCACTGAAGGGTATGAAAGGTCAACTTTATGAAGGAGGAATTCGTGTGCCTTTTATTGTTAATCAGCCAGGTAAAGTTCCGGTTCAGAAATTGAATAATATTATTTATTTCCCGGATGTAATGCCTACATTGGCCGCATTGGCTAATGCTACAGATAAATTGCCTCAAAATTTAAATGGGATAAATGTCTTACCTCTATTCTATGGTAAACAGATGGATACGGATAATCGTTTACTGTACTGGGAGTTTCCCGGAAAACAACGTGCAGCTCGCAGAGGTGACTGGAAAGTTGTTACTATTAAAAAAGATGCCCCTTTAGAATTATATAATATAAAGGAAGACATGACAGAGTCTATGAATTTAGCCGATAAATATCCTGGAGTAATAGCTGAATTTGAAAAGGAAATGGAGAAAATGCATGTGCCTACTCCCAATTGGCCATTACCCGGTGAGTTTTGAGTAACTGTAATGATAGTTTACGAAGAAAGGATGTTCTATTTTGAACATCCTTTTTTAATGGCATTTTTAGGATTGATTTTATATTTAACCTATTAAGAATACTGCAATAAATCCTATTTTTTGTTTGAACTATTAGGTTATTTATTAAGAAAATCAAAAGAGAAAGTGTTTCGGTCAAAAAATACATCTTATAGGCTGGTTTCAAATTATATATTTGCAACCAGAATAATGTGCTCGATAACGGTTGTGCATTTGGTTAGGCTTAAATTTATTTATTAATCAAATTATATTAATAATCTATGAGAATCTTACACAGAAAAATGTGCTTATTAATGCTTCTATTAATAAGCTGTCCTCTAAGCATTTTTGCCCAGAACAAGACGCTTACCGGTACGGTTCGCGATGCGATTGACGTGGTGATCGGTGCTTCTGTTACGGTGAAAGGTGACAAATCTATTGGTACTATTACCGATATGGATGGTAATTTCAAACTCTCTGTACCTGTTTCGGCTAAGGAATTGGTGGTTTCGTTTATTGGTTATGAAGACCAAACTGTTCTTATTGGTAACAAAACCCATTTTGCAGTTACGCTTAAAGAATCTTCAGTAATGTTGGAAGAGGTCGTTGCTATTGGGTATGCGAAGGTGAAACGTAAAGAATTGACTGGTTCTTCTGTTTCTGTTGGTAGCAAGGATTTAGCCATGGCCCCTGTGACTACTGCCGCACAAGCATTAGCGGGTAAGGCAGCTGGTGTGAATATTGTACAGCAAAGTGGAGCTCCAGGTGCTGATATCAATATTACGGTACGTGGTGGTACATCTATTACGCAAGGCACTGAACCGCTTTATATCGTCGATGGTTTTCAGATGGAGAATGGTTTGCAGAATGTGGATATTAATGATATCGAAACTATTGATGTCATGAAGGATGCTTCAGCAACGGCTATCTATGGTGCTCGTGGTTCGAATGGTGTTATATTGATTACGACAAAATCCGGTAAGGCAGGTAAGACGGAAATATCTTATAATGGTTTTGTTAGTTTTGACCGTTTAGGAAAGAAGTTGGATTTAATGGGAGTTGAAGATTACGTAAAGTATCAATATGAATTCCAATTGCTTCGTGGCAATGAAGATAACTTCTCGAATATTTTTGGTGGAGATATTAATTCTGGTGATTTTTATACTGGTGCCTATAGTCGTATTGCTAATGAATACGGTAATCGTGCTGGCATTGATTGGCAGGATGAGGTGTTTGGTAATACAGGTATCACTCAGAATCACAATGTGAATATCAGTGGTGGTAGTGAGAAAACTAAATACATGCTGAGCTACAACTATACGGGTGAAGATGGTATAATGGACAAACATGGTTATCAAAAGAATAGTATTCGTGCCAAAATTAATCATGAATTATGGAAAGGTGTACGTTTTGACTTTTCTTCCAGTTTACAAATGACTAAAGTTGATGGAGGTGGTTCATTGGGAGGAACCTTGAAGCAGACTATTTTACAGCCGGTAACTGGTGGTGTAAAATGGACCAATGAACAACTGTTAGGCTCTGATTTAGCGGATCTTTTCTCTGAAATGTATGGCGGAGACAATTATGATGCAAATAATCCGATTATTAATAATCAATCTATTACTAACGAGAAATATACCCGTATGGCTACGGTGAATGCCGGGCTGGAAATAGATATATTGAAGGATTTAACTTTCCGTACTTCTGGAAGTTATATGTGGCAGCAAGTTCGTCATGATTATTGGGATAATGGTAATACTAAGACAGCTTCTTCCAATCAAAGTCCTTATGGTTATGGTTATCGTAACAATAGTGAAAAGTTCTCATGGCAGATTACAAATACATTAAATTATGCATTTAATGTGAAAGAAGCTCATCGTTTTAATGTCTTGCTTGGTCAAGAAACTTGGTATCAAGAGTCTATGAATTTGGATAACGAATATCGCAAATTCTCAGATGGTAACTTTGGATTGAATGATGTCAGTATGGGTACTCCGCAAACGTGGAAGTCGGGAAAAAGTCGGATAGGTCTTGTTTCTCTTTTTGGTCGTCTTTCTTACAATTATAGTGACCGTTATTTATTTACGGGAACATTACGTGCCGATGGTTCTTCTAAGTTTGCCCGTGGTCAACAGTGGGGTTATTTCCCTTCAGCGTCTGCGGCGTGGCGTATCTCTGAAGAAGGCTTCATGAAGGATTTTGATTTCTTTCAGAATCTGAAACTGCGTGTAGGTTATGGAACTTCGGGTAATAATAATGTTGATAACAATATGTATGCTACAGATTATGGATCGGGGCATTATGGCTATAATGGTAGCGATTACATTACACTTGTACCCGGTACAACACTTGGAAACAAAAAATTGAAGTGGGAAAAAACCACCACCACCAATATAGGTTTGGATGTATCAATATTTAATAGCCGTGTCAATCTGTCTGTAGATTGGTATAATAATGAGTCTTCCAATCTGTTGATTAAGAATAAGATACCAACTTCTACCGGTTATACTCATCAATTTCAGAATATTGGTTCCATTCGTAATCGCGGTGTGGAATTAGTTTTGAATACAACTAATATCCGTACGAAGGATTTCAGTTGGACAATGGATTTCAATATAGCTTTTAACCGTTCAAAGGTATTGGATATTTATGGAGATGGTGAAACTGATAACTTCATAGCAGAATATGAATCTCGTATGGGTTTCAAGATTGAAGAGGGAAAACCATTAGGACAATTTTTTGGTTTGATTTATGATGGTATCTATACGACAGATGATTTTGTTCAGAATGCTGACGGTGGCTATACTTTGAAGGATGGTATTCCTTATTTGAAAGGTTCTAATCGTGAAAATGTAAAACCAGGTGATGCTAAATATAGGCCGACGGCTGGTGAAGTAGATGCAGATGGAAATCCGGTATGGGGAACTAATGACCGTACTGTAATAGGAAATGCAGCCCCTGATTTTATCGGAGGTTGGAACAATACCTTTACTTACAAAGGATTTGATTTGACTATTTTCATGAACTTTGTTGTAGGCAATGATGTGTTCAGCATGAGTACGCAACGTTTTATTGGTCCGTACTTGGCTAACCAAAATACGCTTGAAAAAATGAAGAATCGTTTCACATTGATTGATCCATCAACAGGTAAGGAAAGTACTGATTTAGCACGTTTGGCTACTCTAAACCCACATCAATATAGTGGTGATGCTTTATGGAATATTTCAGGTAATAACAAAACTGCTATTAGTGAACGTAGTAGTTACTATTTGGAAGATGGGTCTTACTTGCGCTTGAATACTATTACTTTAGGTTACACTTTACCGAAGAAATTAGTACAACGTGCCAAAATCAGTAATGCCCGCGTATATTGTACTCTAAATAACATTCATACTTTTACTGGCTATACGGGGTATGATCCTGAAGTATCTGCATCAAGCAGTGCCTTGACACCAGGTATAGATAACTCATCTTATCCACGTTCTAAGAGTTGGGTAGTAGGCGTAAATTTAACATTCTAAATTAGACAATTAATATGAAAAAGATAATGAATATTTTAGGTATATCTGCTGCCATGTTGTTGGTTTTCACTTCCTGTGAAGATTGGCTTGATATGCCTTCCGAATCAAAAGCGGATAGTTCTACTGTTTTTGAAACAGTAGGAAGAGCGGAGATGACCGTGATGGGTGGTTATTCATGGTTGCACACACAAGAACTGGGCTATCAATTATTGATGGGTACGGATGAATCCGCCTCTACGGAGTCCAATTCTAAATATAATGTGGCCAACTATGATTATACTAATACTTCCAGTATGTTGAGTTCTACTTATACAAATATGTATAAGGCCATCGAATATGCTAATGTTTGTATTAAGAATCTTCCGGAAATGAATGTTAGTGATGGTGAGAAGAAGAAAGTGGATGCACTACTGGGAGAAGCTTTGGCGATAAGGGCCTATGCATATTGGAACATAGTTCGTTTTTATGGTGATGTACCTTATACTAATATACCTACAGTAGATTTGACTACATTCTCTTCTTCGCGTGTCAGTCGTGATACTATTTATGATCATTGTATTGGAGATTTGAAACGTGCAATTGAATTGCTCCCTTGGAAAAGTGAAGGCATGGTTGCTACCCCCGAGCGTTTCACGAAAAATTCAGCTTATGGAATTTTGGCTCGTGTAGCTCTTTACGCTGCCGGTTACTCCTTACGTTGGGATTTGAATACAGTACCCTATAATCAGAGTAGTTTGAAAATTGCACAACGTAGTGATGCGGCTCGTATAAAAGAACTCTATCAAATAGCTGCGGATGCTTGTAAAGCTGTGATAACTAAAGGAGAAAATCGACTCTTGGATGATTATGATCAAATTTTCAGAGATTTGGGAAATCAGCAGTATAATGATGAAACTATGTTTGAGTACGGTTGGTACAGTACTAATGGTCAGGATGTTCGTACTGGTTATACAAATGGTATTCCTACAAGTGGTACGGATAATGAAGGTTTAGGAAAAGGCGGTAGCCAGATGATAGCTATGCCGACCTTCTATTTTGAATTTGAAGAAGACGACCAGCGGCGTGATGTTTCTGTTTGTAATTATGGTCTTAAGTTATCTACTGGCAACAATGCTTATCAAATGAATACTTTTGCCGGTATGGGTGTGGGGAAATATCGTATTAACTGGAAAAAGGTCAGAGGTTCTTCTGATAGTAAACGTGATTTCAATTGGCCGATATTGCGCTACTCTGATGTCTTGCTGATGTATGCTGAGGCTTTGAATGAGTTGAATAATGGTGCTACTCCTGAAGCTGAAAAAGCAGTGGAAGATGTTCGCCTGCGTGCATTCAATAATGATGCCTCCAAAGTTGGTACAATTCCTTCCGGTTATGAAGAATTCAAAAACTTTATTATACAGGAACGCAAACTGGAATTGTCTAATGAGGGACTGCGTAAGAGCGATTTAGCTCGTTGGGGGATATTGGTTGATTATCTGACAACAGAAAAAGAAAAGTTGGTTCAATTGGCCAAGCGTGAAGGAAGATATGCAAATGTTGATGTATATCGTGCTTATAAGTTGGCTTCAACCCCATCTTTTGCAGATCCGACAATAGCTTTACCTTACATCTCAATAACTGAACAGGATTTGGTGGATATGGGACTCTCTGAGACTGAACTAACAACAATGCATACATTAAATTCCGGTTCCAAAGGTGCAATAAAAAGAAAGTTCTTTGAGGCTGATGGGAAAGTTTATTTTAAGAGCGAAGATGTGCCGGCTGACGCAAAGAAAGTAGAAGAAGTGGAATATACAATTCTGAATATGTTCAGCATTAATTCCATAAAACAAAAAGGAAATCTTTGTGTGGAAGATGTTGAAGGTCTTTCTTCTAATAATGCATGGATTACAGGTAAGACTGGTGTATTCTATGGTATGAAGAAGAATATGGTAGAAATATTACCGTTTAATACTACGAACATAATCGATGTGAATCCGGGGCTTGCCGGTCAGCAGCATCCGTCTTATTGATAGGTAAGTTTTTCTTGATGGTAAAAGGGGAAGGCGGGCGCATAATTAGGATGCACCGCCTTTTTCTTATCATTTTGAGAGGAAAAATATTCTATTTGTTCATTAGAGGAAACAATAACCTGATTAAAATACATTGATCATGAAAAAGATTATTCTTGTAGCCTGTTTGTTAGGGGCGGTTTCTTGCATACAAGCGCAACAAATCGCTTTTCCGGGTGCCGAAGGATATGGGAAATGGACTACCGGCGGACGTGGTGGGCGTGTGTTGACTGTGACAAATCTGAATGATAGTGGTGAAGGTAGTTTTCGCGATGCGGTGGAGCAAATGGGGCCTCGTATAGTGGTCTTTGCTGTAGATGGTACCATTGAGCTGAAATCTCCACTTCGTGTAAATAATGATAGTATTACTATTGCAGGACAATCTGCTCCGGGAGATGGTATTTGTTTGAAAGATTATCCGTTGGTAGTGAATGCAAGCAATGTTATTATCCGTTATATTCGTGTACGTGTTGGCGACCTGAACAATTTGGATAGTGATGGTTTAGGAGGAGGACGTTATGGACAGAAGAATGTAATTCTTGACCATCTCTCCGTAAGTTGGAGTATTGACGAATGTCTTTCTATTTACAAGACTGAGAATCTCACAGTACAATGGTGCCTGGTTACCCATAGTCTGAACACTTCGGTACATACTAAAGGGAGTCATGGCTTTGGTGGTATTTGGGGAGGGTATAAGGCTACTTTCCATCACAATCTGTTGGCAAATCATGCAAGTCGTAATCCCCGTTTTGCTTCTGTGGATGGTACTAAATGGGTGGATTACCGGAATAACGTGGTGTATAACTGGGGTTTTAAGACAGCTTATGGAGGTGGACATCATGCCGAGATCAATATGGTGAATAACTATTATAAACCAGGGCCTGCTTCACAGCATCATCGTCTGCTTGATGTGGCGGAAGATGGTACCGGGCGCTATTATGTGGCCGGCAACGTGATGGAGGGGGATGATGCTGTGACATGTGATAACCATAGTGCCGTAGCGGATCGTCCTGGAAAATGTTATATACCCGGCAATAAGAGTGCCGGGCCGAACTCCGGTATCTCTATCGAAGCTATCCCGGTTCCGGGTGAAGAGTGTGCATCCTGTCTAACCGACTCTCCCTTTCCATGTGAACCTATTCATGAAGATACACCTGTTATAGCATATCAACGGGTTCTGGAGTCTGTGGGTTGCAGCTTTGCTCAAGATACCTATGATCGTGAAGTATTACTTCAGGTAAAGAAAGGGATTGGCACATTCGGCACAAACGGTATTATCGACTCACAGAAGGATGTGGGCGGATGGCCTGTTCTGAAAGTAGGGAAAGCATTGAAGGACAGTGACGGGGATGGTATGCCTGATGTGTGGGAAAGTAAGCATGGATTAAATCCTCACAATGCTTTGGATGCATCTGATTATACGTTAGATGTAAATTATACTAATGTTGAGGTTTATCTAAATGGTTTAGTTCAGTAAGTTGAGAACTGCTGATGAAGGTTAGTGGATGAAGAGGTGGATGCTCATTATGAGTATGCCGCCTCTTTTTTGTAAAGAACTATGCTGAAATCCTTTTGTGTTAATGCAATATACCTATTAATAGCGATTGCGGCGTATACTCCTATCGAATATTCCTGTAAGATATTTACCTGCATATAGCGATTGTTTTGCCTCCCTTTTATAAAGACCTTTGCAGCGATTTATTAATCGTATAAAACTCTTTGTAAATTGAAAGCAAATATAATAAAACTCTCCGTTCTCGTTGTCTTGTTAATTTCTTCATTATCTGTCTTTTCACAAGACAAAGCAATGATCTCCGGTAAGATACTGTCTACTGAGAAGGAAATCGTTGATTTTGCGACTGTCTACCTGAAGGGTACCAGTTATGGTGGAACTACCAATCAGGAAGGTATTTACCATATAAAAGCACCCGCTGGTAACTATACATTGATCGTGTCTGCCATCGGCTATAAAACAGTGGAGAAACAAGTGAAGCTGATTGCAGGGGAGCGTGTGAAACAGAACCTCACGATTACTCCCGAGACACAGCAGTTGGACGAAGTGACCATTGTTTCTACAGGGGTGACCCGTTTGAAGAGATCAGCCTTTAATGCAGTGGCTGTCGATACGAAAGAGTTACAGAACACTACTAAGAATCTGAGTGACGCCTTAACCAAGGCACCGGGTATGAAACTTCGTGAATCGGGTGGTGTGGGTTCGGATATGCAACTCATGCTGGATGGATTCAGTGGAAAGCACGTCAAAGTATTCATTGACGGTGTACCGCAGGAAGGCGTAGGAAATTCTTTCGGACTGAACAATATTCCTGTGAACTTTGCCGACCGGATTGAGGTCTATAAAGGAGTGGTACCTGTGGGATTCGGTACCGATGCTATCGGTGGGGTTATCAATATTGTAACTAACAAGAAACGTCGCCGCTGGTTTCTGGATGCCTCCTATTCTTATGGCTCATTTAATACACATAAATCATACGTCAACTTCGGACAAACCTTTAAGAATGGTTTAACTTATGAAATCAATGCTTTCCAGAATTATTCGGATAACGACTATCATGTAGAGGCACCGGTAGAAGATTTCGAAACCGGCAGAATTGACAGGGATAAGAAGGTGCGCGTAAAGCGCTTCAACGATACGTACCATAACGAAGCCATTATCGGAAAGATTGGTTTTGTAGATAAGGAATGGGCGGATCGTCTGTTGCTGGGTTTCACCTATTCGCACATGTATAAGGATATACAGACCGGTGTCCGTCAGGAAATCGTATACGGTCAGAAGCATCGTAAAGGTCATTCACTGATGCCTTCATTGGAATATAGCAAGCGTGACCTGCTCACCAAAGGTCTGGATGTGGCACTGACCGTCAATTACAATAAGAATGAAACCACTAATGTGGATACTGCCTCATACAAGTACAATTGGTATGGGCAGAAGGCGCTGATGAACTCTCCCGGTGAACAGTCTTATCAATATTCACGGGCGGACAATAACAATTGGAATGGTACGCTGACTGTGAACTACCGCATCAATAGGGTACAGATGCTGACTTTCAATCATGTATTGAATGCTTTCCACCGTTCTAACACCTCGCTGCTTGCCAAGGAAGAGCAAAAAGAGGCTATCGCCAAGGAAACACGCAAGAATATTTCCGGCCTGTCCTATCGCCTGATGCCGTCTGAAAACTGGAACTTCTCCGTATTCGGCAAATATTACCACCAGTTTGTAGGAGGGCCGATGGCTACATCCAGTAATCAGAGTGAGTATGTGCGCACTACTCGCGATGTGAGCTCCATGGGTTATGGTGCAGCCGGAACCTATTTCATATTGCCCGGTCTTCAGGCCAAATTGTCCTATGAGAAAGCCTATCGACTGCCTACTATTGAAGAAATGTTCGGTGATGAAGACCTGGAAATGGGAGATATCGGCATCAAGCCTGAGAATAGCGACAACTTGAACCTTACCCTCAGCTATACCCGGACATTCGGGAAACACTCCGTATATGTGGAAGGAGGCTTGATATACCGTAATACAAAAGACTATATTCAGCGTAACATTGCCGACCTGAGTGGAGGTAAATCAGCTGCTACCTATATAAATTATGGTAAGGTGTTGACGAAAGGCTTTAATGTTTCCGCCCGATATGGTTTCGGAAGATGGCTGAGTGTTGGAGGAAACTTTACGCAGATGAACGTGCGTGACAACATGAAGACCTCGATCTCCAGCAGTGCGGCCAATCTTGCCTATAAAGAGCGTATGCCCAATCTGCCGTATATGTTTGCCGATTCGGATGTGACGTTCTATTGGCGCAACCTTTGGAAGAAAGGTAATACGCTGACGGTTTCCTATGACAACCAGTATCTGCATAGTTTTACTTATTATTCATCTAATATCGGATCGAATAAGAACGATTATGTGGTGCCTAATCAGTTCTCGCACAATCTGGCGCTTTCTTATAGTCTGCGCAACGGACGGTATAATTTGTCGTTTGAGTGCCGCAATTTTACGAACGAGAAACTGTATGACAATTTCAGTCTTCAGAAGCCCGGGCGGGCATTCTACGGGAAAGTGCGTGTGTATTTTGGTAATTAAAGATTCATAGATTATATAGTTTAGATTAAAATTAAAGGTAAAAGTAAGATGAAGAAGAATAACTTTTTGACTGGATTTTTTGCAACAGCAATAACCGGACTGGCGCTGACAGCATGTACTGACAATGAGCCGAGCCTTGGTGGTGGCACCGAAGGTAGAGGTGAGTATGTGATAGCATCCTCAGTGACAGCTTCGGGAAATACTACGAACGTTCTGCTGACTTCCGAAACATTGGATAAAGGAACGGTTTCCGCCATAAACAATGGCCTTGTGAATGACGGTGCGTCACAGTGGATATTTTATAAAGATCAATATCTGTATGGTTTGACCTACAATCAAGGTAATGCCGGTACTACCCGTTCATTCGTCATGAATTCAAATTATGAAATGGTGGCACGGTCGGGCGAGTATGCAGTGAAGCGGTTCACCAGCTATGGTATTTACGGGGGATATATCATCACTTCTTCTACAGGTGACGGATATACGGGGTATGCCGATGATAACGGTTACTTACCTAAAACATTCCTGCTTTCTTATCTGGATGTAGAGGCCGAAACTTATAAGACCAATGACACTCAAAATAAGGCCTATCTCTCAGAGAATTTCCTGGGAAATGGTGAGTTTGTGACGCTGGCTGGTATTTTGCAACACGGCAACAAGATTTATAGCGCAGCTGTTCCGATGGGGCTGAGCCAGTACGGCGCAGCGTATAATAATGGCGAATGGGTGTTACCGGGTAATCAAGACCTGATAAAAAAGGAAGACGGTGGCTCAAACAGTAGCAGCTATAAAAAAGGAGAGTTGCAATGGACGCAATATCCGAATGAATGTTGGGTAGCTATCTTCGATGATGAGACTCTTACCAGCAAGAAACTGATCAGTACAGATAAAATCAGCTATGCTTGCGGACGCAATAAATCTCAGTATTACCAGACAATCTGGGAAGCAGACAACGGTGATATCTACGTTTTCTCTCCCAGTTTTGCAAAGACGATGGATGATGTGCGCCAACAGACTACTTTGCCTGCCGGTGTAGTACGTATTCCTAACGGCACGGAAGACTTTGATGATTACTATTGTGATCTGGAAGCTCAAAGTGGCGGAAAATCTTTCCTCCGTTGCTGGCACATTACGGGTGACTACTTCCTGATGTTGATGTATGACCGTCCTTTGACTGAAGAAGATTTTACTGCGAATCAACTGGCCATCTTCAAGGCAGGCGACAAGAAGCTGACTTATGTAACCGGCTTGCCTGAGACTAATTTGATTTCCGGTTTCGGCAACGCGCCTTATACCGAAAATGGCAATGTTTATCTGACTGTAACGACAACCGAGGGTTATCCTGCCATCTACAAGATCAATCCGTCGAGCGCCACTGCAACGAAGGGAGTTACCATTGAAGCTACTCAGATCAGCGGTGTGGGTCGGTTGACACCTACTAAATAAGTGCAAAACCATTCATTGATTATAATTAGGGATAAAGAGCCTGCTGGTATGTGCCGGCCAGGCTCTTTTTTACGAACTTCATAAATTGACATAATGAGAAAGATATTCCGTAATATACACTTGTGGCTTTCCGTTCCTTTCGGGATACTGATTACGTTGATCTGCTTTTCGGGTGCAGCACTGGTATTCGAGAAAGAGGTGATGGAACTTTGCCATCGTGAGCTCTACTTTGTGAAAAAGGTTGAGGCTGCTCCGCTACCCATGGAGCAATTGATGACTAAAGTGGCGGCAACCTTGCCCGATAGCGTGTCAGTGACCGGCGTTAATATTTCGTCTGATCCTGAACGGGCTTACCAAGTCACGCTTTCCAAACCTCGTCGTGCATCTATGTATGTGGATCAGTATACGGGTGAGATTACGGGGAAGTATGAACGGGCGCCCTTTTTCAACTTTATGTTCCGGATGCACCGTTGGTTGCTGGACAGCATGAAGCAGGATGGCGGCATCTTCTGGGGGAAGATGATTGTCGGCACCAGTACGTTGATGTTCGTGTTTGTACTGATATCAGGTGTAGTCGTCTGGTGGCCGCGTACGCGCAAGGCATTGAAGAACAGTCTGAAGATTGTAGCGAATAAAGGTTGGCGTCGCTTTTGGTACGACTTGCATGTAGCGGGCGGAATGTATGCACTTGTATTCTTGCTGGCTATGGCTCTTACAGGATTGACGTGGTCTTTCCAGTGGTACAGGACAGGATTTTATAAAACCTTTGGCGTGGAAGTGCAGCCCAGTATGGGACACGGCAACGCGGCAGCCAATGCGACCGCCAAAGGCGGTAAGCGGGACGGTAAACCGGAGGGTAGGGAAGGCCGTGGCGCACACAGGTATTCTCCTTATACTAATTGGCAACAGGTATATGAACAGTTGGCCGAGGCAAATCCAGACTACAAGCAGATTAGTGTTTCCGACGGTTCTGCCAGTGTTGCTGTCCCCCGTTTCGGTAACCAACGGGGAACAGACCGTTATAAGTTCAATCCCCGTAATGGCGAGATTACCGAAACTACTCTCTATAAGGACCTGGATAACTCCGGCAAAATCCGTGGCTGGATTTACTCCGTGCATGTGGGCAGTTGGGGCGGTATGCTGACGCGGATACTGACTTTCGCTGCAGCATTGATAGGCGCAAGTCTTCCGCTGACCGGATATTACCTGTGGATACGTAAGAAGATAAAACGGAGACCGGCATCTCCTAAGTTCCTTTCTGTGGAAGATTAGCGTATTTTTCTGCAAAGGTTTATTCTTTCCACCACGGTGGAAAGAATAAATAGATACTACATTTTTCCCTAACAGTCGTAAAGGAAAGAGATAAAAGTGCCGGTTCGGCAGCTTAACTCCCGTGTATCCTCTCTTTTTAGCGAAGTATAGTTGTTTTTCCAGCGATATATATCGGATAGTTTTTGGTATTTCTTTTCGGTTATGAGCTAAATGATAATTCCAATATTAAGTAAATAGAGTATCTCAATTCCCCTCCTCCAACTGGAGGAGAATTAAGATAGCATTACTTGACCATTTGACTCATTTCTGTACCTGTTATGAACTATCACTCTGCATCCACTATTTTTCCGTAAAAAGTTCTTTCCGTTCTTTCAGGCCTCACGGAATCCCCTGTTCATCGACGTTACGGCTGAAACTTCCCGCCTTATAGTAGTTTCAGGTATCTTTCAGCTGAAATGCCGATGAACAGGGCGTTTGGAAAAAACTGAAAGACTGCAGGAAGAAAAAATACTTATTGAATAACATCTGAAAACAAGCGGTGTTATGATCCAGAATAAGCAATGCAATGAATGATTACATTGCTTGTTCTTATCTACAACAAGCAATGTAATTTCAGGCAAGTCCGATTCATGTAAAAGTGAGTAATATATGCACACGAATACTCTTTTTACACAAGGAAATTCATTGCTGATTATCAATATGTTACAAACTCCCAATTTCTTGTCGACAAGAAGTTGGGAGTTTGTCGACAGGAAGTTAACTTCTTGTCAGCAAACTCCTAACTTCCTGTAAAAGGAGAAACTGCAGATTTTTCGGTTTTCTTACACTGCATGAACCTCGTGGTTGACAGGATGAATAGGGATTACGCGGATAGCCTCCCTCCCCCATGAACTCTACAGAAACGATACATTTATTAGGAGAATAATCCTTGGAAAGGGCTACATACCGCCGTTTATGCGGGGGAAAAAAGCTAAAAATACCGGATTACGGGCCTATACGGCATCTACGCCAAATGCGGAATATCTTATTGTGTTATAGCAAGTTAATCTGTAGGAATAAAATTTTGAGCGTGAGGGTAGGGAACTTACCCCCACGCCCAAAATTTACTCTCACTCACACTTAATATTTTGTTTATCAACTGCTTATTTCAAAAGTGAGAGTAGTGAGAGTAAATCACATCAACTTTTATTTAAGGGGGCTTTGATATATAAGTAACCGGAATGCCACATCTCAGTAACCAGAATGCCACACTTAAACGTCCGGAATGCCATACTTCGCACTTCTTCAAGTGTGGTATTTAAGGCACTCAGATGTGGCATTTCATACGTTTAAGTGTGGCATTTGGAGAACTGTTTTTCGAGGATATAGGAACATCTGTATTAGAAAGGCTGAACACTTTTCTTTCATCCCGCTCTTTTAGCATCTATATATCGGTGGTATTGGATATATAGATACTGCATGTCCGATATATAGATGCGACATGTTCGATATATAGATGCTGCGCGTCCGATGTATATAGCTAATATCCAGAATATGAGCTGAATTTCTGTTGGTTATGTTTTGTGCACTTTTGTAGGGTTATGAATTAATTCACCACAGA
>NZ_EQ973490.1:8939-17019 GCF_000158035.1 Bacteroides cellulosilyticus DSM 14838 | reverse complement strand
TTAACACAGATTTCCACAGAATTTTATTTCTCTGATTTTTAATTAATTAAACTCTGTGAGAATCTGTGTTAATCTGTGGTGAGCAAATTCATTACTTTTCCGTAATGCAAAGTATCTGCATTTAGTGTAGCTTGCAAGTGAAAAAACAACCGAATAGCTGTATGCTAATGAGAGTTGTGTTTTCTTATGGTTTTACAAAAGTGATGCTGAACTATAGAATTTAGAGTAATAATTATTATAAAAAGAGTATTTATTTCTGTTTGTAAAATATTAATTGATTGATAGATAGGTGGTTGTGAATTTGATGCTTGCGTCTCAATTTTGTAAGGGCATATTTGTCTGTAAATAATGTTCTACCTTTGTTCCGACAAAATAAATGAAATCAGAATATGAAAAACACATGTTTTGGGATGATAATAATATTTGCTCTAACATCTATCATGAAATCTATCATATACGCAACGATGTAAATAGTGAAACAGATTGGGATTCTAAGTTGCAAAATTTAAATAGTATAAGATATTTTGATACTCCTCCTGATAATTTGATGAATTATTTAAGAGCATTACATATAGAAGAATACAACTCCTCACACTCTAGTGGAACGAGTTTGGATGAATATATTAAATATACAGAACTTATGGTTGCTACTACTTTGCCTCCGGAGTATTATTTAAATGATATTAATGCCTATACAAATGAAATTGAAACAGTTAAAAATGTTACGGATTCATATAGCATTGAAAGAGAGTATGGGTTGTGGTTACATCAACAAAAATATAAAATAGCAATAGAAGAATATAAATAAATTATAGATTATGAAATATATTATTTGCATATTAATTTCGTTCACATTTTCTACTTTGTGTTTATCTCAAAATGAATTAAAGGTGGATGTGTCTTATTTAAAAGAGAAACAGTTTTTACTTATAAAAGTAAAAAACGAAAGTAGCAGCAAATCATTTGGACTATTTAATGGTCGTATTGGCACGAATGAGTTTGATGGTAGTATTATTTACATTAGGGAAAGCCCGCAAAGTCCTTTTTCTGATGACGCGATGTTTTTGATGTGGGAATATGATGAAAAAGCAGATACTTTAAAGAAATATCGTTCTATGAGTTGGATGAATCCAAATGAAGAAAAATGTTTTGGCATTACTCTAAAGAATAAAGAAAAGTGGTTGAATGCAAAAAGTATAGTTGTAACAACTAAATTATCTATTAGGATAATTAAAGAGGGAGATGCTTCAGTGGTAGGAAAAATTAAGTGCTTTGAAACGCTTGTAAATATACGATAATTAGGTGAAAACTATTATTATTAGCATGCTGTTTTGTGTAACATATTTGCATGCACAGACGAATTATTATACCACTACCAAGACATTTAATGAGAACGGTTACACTTATCAGTGCGATGTAGCTGCTTCTAGATTTGTTTCACTTTATAATAAGAGCAATAAATGGATAAATATTTATCCGGTCTATAAAGATACAGGTAAAAGTTTTGTGCAAGATGAAGCCGGTGATGGCATTAAGCTGCTTGAAAGTGACACTTGGACACGTTCTAAACGTTTTTCTATTGTCAATTCCGCATTCTCTGCTAGTGAGAAACAGAGAATAAAGGGGCATGACTTTACTATAATAATGTATATAAATTCAGGTACTGGTAAAGTTGATGAAGTAAGCTTTGAGTTTCCAAATTTTAGACCTTACGCCACTATTCCCGTTTCTGTTTATCGTAGGATTGAAACCGAAATAAAGGAAAATATCTGGTACACTCCGACTACCGTGGGAAAGAAATTGAATTATATCTTTTATTGGTGGGCGCAAGAGCCTAAGTAGTGGTTAGTTTAAATAATTCGTCTGTACATATAAATTTGCTTATGAAAACTTTAATTGTTTCTATCTGTATTTTATTCTATGTGGCATATTTGCATGCTCAGACATATTATTATACCACTACTAAAACATTCAACGAGAGTGGCTATACTTATCAGTGTGACATACCCCCATATAACTTGGTTACACTTTACAATAAGAGTAATAAATGGATCTATGTTCATTCTATTTATAAGGATACAGGCAAAAATTTTGTGCAAGATGAGGCTGGTGATGGTATTAAATTACTTGAAAGCGACACTTGGACACGTTCAAAACGTTTTTCTATTGTTAATTCCGCATTTTCAGCCAGTGAGAAGCAAAGGATAAAAGGACATGATTTCAATATAATTATGTACATAAATTCAAGTACTGGTAAAGTGGATGAAGTAAGCTTTGAATTTCACAAATCCGATCCTTTTGCCACCATTCCTGTTTCTGTTTATCGCAAGATTGAAACCGAAATCAAAAAAAATATTTGGTATACTCCGACTACCGTGGGAAAGAAATTGAATTATATCTTTTATTGGTGGGCGCAAGAACCTAAATAGTAAGTCATTTAATTAATAATCGTCTGTGCGTATGAATTTGCTAATAAGAACTTTAATTGTTTCTATTTGTATCTTATTCTATGTGTCATATTTGCATGCACAGACGAATTATTATACCACTACTAAAACATTCAACGAGAGTGGTTATACTTATCAGTGTGACATACCCCCATATAACTTGGTTATACTTTACAATAAGAGTAATTCAAGTACTGGTAAAGTGGATGAAGTAAGGACGTAGGGAAAAAACTAAGTTATATTTTTTATTGGTGGGCACAAGAGTCTAAATGGTTAGTCGTTCTCTTCCTGTCATTTTGTACAGCTAGAAAATCATTCTGTTTATTTCCTGTTTGCCTGAGAATGTCTTTCTTTGTAAAATCGAATAATAAAGCCAAATACTATGAGCAGAAAGCACTTTCTCGGAACCATCCTTTTCTTACTGACCACTTGGGTTGTACAAGCCCAGGAAACAGAACGCCAATATCTTTCCGGCACCGGGCTGGACAACACGGTGACCTGGCAATTCCGCGTCTCCGAAGGCCGGAACAGTGGACGCTGGAGTAAAATAGAAGTCCCCTCGCAATGGGAATTGCAAGGCTTCGGCGAATACACCTACGGCCGCTGGTATAAAAAGCCGGGCGTGAAGAACCCTTCGATGGAAGAAGGCACATACAAACGTTCTTTCCGCGTACCCCGCAACTGGCAGGGACAGAACATACGTCTCTGGTTTGACGGTGTAATGACCGATACCGAGGTTTTAGTCAACGGGCAATCGGCGGGACCGGTGCATCAGGGCGGTTTCTATCGCTTCTCTTATGACGTAACGGAATTGCTGAAATACGGAAATTCCAACCAAATAGAAGTACGGGTGAAGAAACATTCCGACAACCGTACAGTAAATGCCGCCGAACGTAAAGCGGACTGGTGGCTGTTCGGTGGAATATACCGCCCGGTATGGCTGGAAGCAAAACCGGCAACACATATAGAGCGTCTGGCTGTGGACGCGCAGGCGGATGGCACACTGAAACTGGATGTGTATTTGAAAGGGGTTACTGAGGAAGGGTACCTGGGAATAGAGGTAGAACCTTTGCAGAAAAAGGATACATTGTTCGAAGAAACGACAGTCGTATTTGTTCAATTTAAGGAAGGCGCATCTACGTTGCACTCCACAAGCCGTTGGGAAGATATTTGCCCGTGGACTCCGGAATCTCCCAACCTTTATCAACTTAGAGTGTATTTGTGTGATAAGAATACGAATCCACGTCACTTTGTGGATACCCGCATCGGTTTTCGCACCATTGATTTCCGTCCCCGCGACGGGCTCTACCTGAACGGTACGAAGCTGGTTATGAAGGGAATCAACCGCCACTCTTTCCATCCCGATGGTGGACGAACCACGAATAAAGAACTTAGCATACAGGACGTGAAGCTCATCAAAGAAATGAATATGAACGCTGTCCGTTCCCATTATCCGCCTGATGAGCATTTCCTGGATGCCTGCGACTCGTTGGGCTTGCTTTATATTGATGAACTGGCAGGCTGGCAGGATGCTTACGATACCCCGACGGGTACCCGGCTTGTTCGCGAAATGCTGACGCGCGATGTAAACCATCCGTGTATCGTGTTGTGGAGCAATGGCAACGAAGGCGGATGGAATACTGCCGTCGACAGCCTGTTCCGTACATACGATCCCCAGAAACGTCATGTCATCCATCCCTGGGCGGACTTTGACGAACTGGATACCCATCACTATCCCGCTTATCTCACAGGAGTGGCCCGTTTCACCAATGGCTATAAAGTCTTTATGCCTGCCGAGTTCATGCACGGCCAGTACGACCAGGGACATGGTGCCGGACTGGAAGATTTCTGGGCACGCTACACCGCTCATCCGCTCTTTGCCGGAGGTTTCATGTGGGCATATAGTGATGAGGCAGTGCGTCGTTCGGATCGCGGCGGGGCACTGGACAGTGAAGATTATAATGCACCGGATGGTATTCTGGGGCCTTTCCGGGAAAAAGAGGGCAGTTATTATTCAGTTCGTGAAGTCTGGTCGCCAATACATATAGAACCGTTGATGATTACTCCTTCGTTCCGTGGGGATTTCCGGGTATCGAACAGATATCTGTTTACAAACCTGGGTGCATGCGCCATGCGCTGGCGCGTGCTTCATTGCACGTCACCACTGAATGGTGATGGAGAAGGGGAAGTTGTGACAGTAGCTGACGGAGGTGCACGGGCATGGCGTCAGGTGCTGGACAGTGGAATGGTGCAGTTACCGTCATTGGTTCCCGGAGAAACGGGGTTTGCACGCATGAATCTGCCGGATAATTTCTTCAACGGAGATATTCTGGAACTTGAAGCTTATGGAGCAGATGGCGAGAGTGTCTGTACACGTACATTCCCGATACATTACGCGAAAGACTATCTGAAAGGTGAGTTACAGCCGAAGAGGGCAGATGCTCATCCGTCCGGTTCGCAAAGTGCGGCTGCAAGTAATTGCCGTGTTGAGGAAACAGATACTCTGATTACGTTGCGTTCTTCTGCCGTCACTGTCTCTTTCCGAAAGAGTGATGCCACTATCATTTCTGTGACGAGGAATGCTGACGGACGAATCATCCCGCTGAAAGATGGTCCTGTTGCTGTTGGGATGAAGATGGTGTTGGCTGATCTGTCTGCTCGTACGGAAAATGGAGATGCGGTTCTTTGTGCCCGTTATCGTGGTGCGGCGGACTCTATTGTTTGGCGTCTGGCGCCGGACGGATTGCTCTCGATGGATGCTGTGTTGCTGAACCGAGCTTCCGGTGGTGGTGGCTTCGACGATGCTTTCACGGACACGGAAGTGCTGAATCTTGGCCTTACTTTCTCTTATCCTGAGTCCGAGTGTTCCGGTATGCGTTGGATGGGACGCGGTCCATATCGTGTATGGAAGAATCGTATTCCGGGGGCAAATTATGGTGTCTGGCAGAAAGATTATAATAATACAATCACCGGTGAAAGTACCGAACGTCTGGTTTATCCGGAGTTCAAGGGCTATCATGCTAATCTTTACTGGGCAACTTTGCAAAGTTCTACCGCTCCATTTACGGTTTATGCGGCGAGTGACGGGATATTCCTGCGAGTATTTACCCCCGAAGAACCTCACGGACGTCAGGATGGCCTGAACACCATGCCCGACTTCCCTGCCGGAGATGTTTCCTTCCTGCTCGATATTCCTGCTATCCGTTGCTTCAAACCTATTAGTCAGCACGGACCACAGAGCCAACCGGGAATAATCCGTATCAAGAAGGGGGATGAGGGATTGAGATTGAATTTGATGTTTGATTTCAGATAAATGATAATTTAGCGGTGATAGAATTGTTACGCGGAAGTATCTTAAATTCTATCGCCGCTAAATTATCATTTTCCTTATCATTTCCGTCAAACCCTGCACCGCCTGCTTTACCGGGAACTGCTATTTTTGTCCCAGCTATTAATCTAACTATCTGTTATAAAGAATACCATGAAAAAAGTATTTCATTCCCTTCTCGCCGCTTTCGTGCTGACGGCTTGTGGTTCGGAGAAACAAGCTCCGATAGACCGTGAAGCATTGGTGGCCCGTAACAATCCCCAAGTATCCTCATTCGATTCGTTGGCTTCGCTTAGTGTCGGCAACGGTGAATTTGCGTTCACGGTAGATGCTACCGGTTTGCAGACATTTCCGGCCATGTATAGTAAAGGTGTACCCTTGGGCACACAGAGCCAATGGGGCTGGCATTCATTTGCCAATCCTAAAGGATATAAGCATGAGGAAACACTGAAATCATTTGACTTCGGTCGTGGTCACGAAGAACTCTATGCCTGCCAGTTCAAGGAACCGGGCCGTCAGAAAGAATCTTCCGATTGGTTTCGTGTGAATCCGCATCGCCTACATCTGGGCATTATAGGCCTCGAACTGGGCGAGGGAGTGAAAGCTTCTGATATTACTGAGATTCAGCAGACACTGAATATGTGGAAAGGTGAAATCACCAGCCACTTCATGTTGAATGGCAATGCTTTCGATGTGCAGACAGTCTGCCATCCTAACCAGGATATGATTTCTGCTTGTGTTACCAGTCGTGCGCATGCGGGGGTTAATCTGCGTTTTCCTTATCCTACAGGCGGACATGCCGATGATGCCTGCAATTGGAATGCGAACGACAAACATTCCACAACTATCGTTCGCCAGGATGCTCAAAGTGCTTTGTTGAAGCGTGTACTTGACGAAACAACTTATTACGTAACCCTCCGTTGGGAAGGCAAGGCGAATCTGGCTGAGAAGTCAAAGAACTATTTCGTACTGACTCCTGAAGAAGATATGCTGGCCTTTTCCTGCCTGTTTACACCGAATTTTCAGGGAACCGTATTCGAAAGTGAACCTGTTGTCTATGCCGATGACAAAGCATTGCCCGCTTTCACCGAAACCGCTGCCGCCAGTGCTACATACTGGACGGATTTCTGGAAGAATGGTGCTGCCGTTGATTTCTCTCATTGCACGGATCCGCGTGCCAAAGAATTGGAACGTCGCGTGTTGTTGAGTCAGTATCTGCTTGCTATCCAATCGGCTGGAAGTGTACCTCCGCAGGAAACAGGTTTGACTTATAACTCCTGGTTTGGTAAATTCCATCTCGAAATGATTTGGTGGCATCAGGCATGGCAACCTCTTTGGGGACATGCCAATCTGCTGGACCGTACACTGGGCTGGTACGAAACTGTAGAGCCTGTTGCTCGTGAAATAGCACGTCGTCAAGGGTTTCCCGGCGTACGCTGGATGAAAATGACCGATCCCAGTGGTACGGAAGCTCCCTCAAATGTAGGTTCTTTCCTGATCTGGCAACAACCGCACTTTATCTATCTGGCAGAACTTGTCTACCGTGCCAATCCTTCGGATGAAGTGATTAAGAAGTACAATCGTCTGGTGCAGGAAACTGCCGAGTTCATGTATGCTTTTGCAACTTATGATGAGTTTCACGGACGTTTCATTCTGAAGGGAGCTATTCCTGCACAAGAGACGCTGCGTGCAGCTACTACCATCAACCCGCCTTTCGAATTGTCTTACTGGCACTTTGCCATGCAGACTGCGCAGAAGTGGCGCGAGCGTGCCGGAGAGAAGCGTAATTTGGAGTGGGATGAGATGATTGATAAACTTTCTCCGCTTGCCTATAATGAGGATCATCTTTACCTTGCTTCTGAAGATGCTGTTGATACATACAAAGATATTCGTTTTACCAGCGATCACATGGCTGTATTGGGGTCTGTAGGTATCCTTCCGATGAATAAACTCATTCGTGACGACTACATGAAGAATACCCTGCACTGGGTGTGGGACAACTGGAACTGGGGTAAGACCTGGGGATGGGATTATCCGATGACTGCCATGAATGCCACTCGTCTGGGCGAGCCGGAAAAAGCTGTCGGCGCCCTGCTGATGGATAAGCGCACGAATACGTATTTGCAGAACGGACATAACTACCAGGATGGTCGTCTGCGCTGTTACCTACCCGGTAATGGAGGCTTGCTGACTGCCGTAGCATTAATGTGTGCCGGTTGGGATGGCTGCCAGGTGAAGAACCCGGGCTTCCCGCAGGACGGAACATGGGATGTCCGTTGGGAAGGTTTGAAACCGATGCCGTAAC
>NZ_EQ973490.1:2692-8224 GCF_000158035.1 Bacteroides cellulosilyticus DSM 14838 | reverse complement strand
CTTCTTTTATCTCCCTTTCGCAAAGAGAGACGACGAGAAAAAGAAAAAAGAAAAAAAACTTTCGAAATTATTTGGAAGATATACTTAAAAGTTCTTACCTTTGCATCCGCTTTCTGAAAAGAAAAGCAGTTTTAAAAAGAAGCGATCTTTGAAGAATTTACATAAACAATACAAGTAGTACAAGAGCAGGTGCTTCGCAAATTAATAATTAAAAATTAATAATTAAGGCGCAGCATCTGGGTATAAAAAAGAACCGTCAAGTAACTTATATATATAGGTAATTTGAAGACTTTTAATAAACCGAGCGTCCTGAACAGAGCAAAAACACTGTCGCTTTTTAATAATTAATTATTAATTTGCGCAGTCACAATACTTTTACAATGAAGAGTTTGATCCTGGCTCAGGATGAACGCTAGCTACAGGCTTAACACATGCAAGTCGAGGGGCAGCATGACCTAGCAATAGGTTGATGGCGACCGGCGCACGGGTGAGTAACACGTATCCAACCTACCGGTTATTCCGGGATAGCCTTTCGAAAGAAAGATTAATACCGGATAGTATAACGAGAAGGCATCTTTTTGTTATTAAAGAATTTCGATAACCGATGGGGATGCGTTCCATTAGTTTGTTGGCGGGGTAACGGCCCACCAAGACATCGATGGATAGGGGTTCTGAGAGGAAGGTCCCCCACATTGGAACTGAGACACGGTCCAAACTCCTACGGGAGGCAGCAGTGAGGAATATTGGTCAATGGACGAGAGTCTGAACCAGCCAAGTAGCGTGAAGGATGACTGCCCTATGGGTTGTAAACTTCTTTTATATGGGAATAAAGTGAGCCACGTGTGGCTTTTTGTATGTACCATACGAATAAGGATCGGCTAACTCCGTGCCAGCAGCCGCGGTAATACGGAGGATCCGAGCGTTATCCGGATTTATTGGGTTTAAAGGGAGCGTAGGCGGACTATTAAGTCAGCTGTGAAAGTTTGCGGCTCAACCGTAAAATTGCAGTTGATACTGGTCGTCTTGAGTGCAGTAGAGGTAGGCGGAATTCGTGGTGTAGCGGTGAAATGCTTAGATATCACGAAGAACTCCGATTGCGAAGGCAGCTTACTGGACTGTAACTGACGCTGATGCTCGAAAGTGTGGGTATCAAACAGGATTAGATACCCTGGTAGTCCACACAGTAAACGATGAATACTCGCTGTTTGCGATATACAGCAAGCGGCCAAGCGAAAGCATTAAGTATTCCACCTGGGGAGTACGCCGGCAACGGTGAAACTCAAAGGAATTGACGGGGGCCCGCACAAGCGGAGGAACATGTGGTTTAATTCGATGATACGCGAGGAACCTTACCCGGGCTTAAATTGCATCTGAATAATTTGGAAACAGATTAGCCGCAAGGCAGATGTGAAGGTGCTGCATGGTTGTCGTCAGCTCGTGCCGTGAGGTGTCGGCTTAAGTGCCATAACGAGCGCAACCCTTATCTTTAGTTACTAACAGGTCATGCTGAGGACTCTAGAGAGACTGCCGTCGTAAGATGTGAGGAAGGTGGGGATGACGTCAAATCAGCACGGCCCTTACGTCCGGGGCTACACACGTGTTACAATGGGGGGTACAGAAGGCAGCTACACAGCGATGTGATGCTAATCCCAAAAGCCTCTCTCAGTTCGGATTGGAGTCTGCAACCCGACTCCATGAAGCTGGATTCGCTAGTAATCGCGCATCAGCCACGGCGCGGTGAATACGTTCCCGGGCCTTGTACACACCGCCCGTCAAGCCATGAAAGCCGGGGGTACCTGAAGTCCGTAACCGCAAGGAGCGGCCTAGGGTAAAACTGGTAATTGGGGCTAAGTCGTAACAAGGTAGCCGTACCGGAAGGTGCGGCTGGAACACCTCCTTTCTGGAGCGACGCTCAGTCAAAATCAGAGATTTTGAAATTAATAATTAACAATTATAAATTAAGAACTCTCTGTACTAACAAATTAAAAGTTGGTTCTTTTGACATGCTACATAAGAACCTCTTGCACTACGCGTAGTTGTTTATATAATATATATTGAGAAAGAAGAAGCCGAGCCGCAAGGCGAGGTTGAACTCGACAGTCCTATAGCTCAGTTGGTTAGAGCGCTACACTGATAATGTAGAGGTCGGCAGTTCAACTCTGCCTGGGACTACTTCTTAAATTAAAAATTATAAATTATAAATTAAAACGCGATGTCGTAAATTTAATTTTAAATTTTTAATTAATGAAGGGGGATTAGCTCAGCTGGCTAGAGCACCTGCTTTGCACGCAGGGGGTCAACGGTTCGAATCCGTTATTCTCCACTCTGATTACAAATTTAATTTTTAATTATTAATTTGTTAATCAACCGTTCTTTGACATGATGTACAAAAAAAAGTAAAGTTATAACAAGCTGAAAGTATATATCGAGCCATACGGCTAGGTAAGACTAAAAGTAAGTAAGGGCGCATGGCGGATGCCTTGGCTCTCGGAGGCGATGAAGGACGTGATAAGCTGCGATAAGCTGCGGGTAGGTGCAAATGACCTTTGATCCGCGGATTTCCGAATGGGACAACCCAATATCTTGAAGAGATATTATCCATCTTATGATGGAGGCGAACGCAGGGAACTGAAACATCTTAGTACCTGTAGGAATAGAAAATAAATAATGATTCCCCAAGTAGTGGCGAGCGAACGGGGAATAGCCCAAACCATATGTGTTACGGCATGTATGGGGTTGTAGGACCACGTCGTGGGACGAAAGTTAGTGAGTAGAATGATCTGGAAAGTTCAGTCATAGACGGTGATAACCCGGTATACTAAGCTAACTGAACCCTAGTGGTATCCTGAGTAGCGCGGGACACGAGGAATCTTGCGTGAATCTGCCGGGACCATCCGGTAAGGCTAAATACTCCCGAGAGACCGATAGCGAACCAGTACTGTGAAGGAAAGGTGAAAAGCACTTCGAACAGAAGAGTGAAATAGTCCCTGAAACCATGCGCCTACAAGCGGTCGGAGCAGTTTAAACTGTGACGGCGTGCCTTTTGCATAATGAACCTACGAGTTACTTTTTCCGGCAAGGTTAAGGATCTTGAGATCTGCAGCCGAAGCGAAAGCGAGTCTTAATAGGGCGGATAGTCGGAAGGAGTAGACGCGAAACCAAGTGATCTACCCTTGGCCAGGTTGAAGGACAGGTAACACTGTCTGGAGGACCGAACCGATAAGCGTTGAAAAGCTTCCGGATGAGCTGAGGGTGGGGGTGAAAGGCTAATCAAACTTGGAGATAGCTCGTACTCCCCGAAATGCATTTAGGTGCAGCCTTGATTTATACTAATATGAGGTAGAGCGACTGATAAGATGCGAGGGCTTCGCCGCCTATCAAGTCTTGACAAACTCCGAATGCGTATTAGTTCTATATCAGGAGTGAGGGCATGGGTGCTAAGGTCCATGTCCTAAAGGAGAACAATCCGGACCATCAGCTAAGGTCCCGAAATAATTGCTAAGTTGATCTAACGAAGTCAGATTGCTAAGACAGCTAGGATGTTGGCTTGGAAGCAGCCATTCATTTAAAGAGTGCGTAACAGCTCACTAGTCGAGGAGTTTGGCGTGGATAATAATCGGGCATAAGCAATTTACCGAAGCTATGGGATGTGCAAACATCGGTAGGGGAGCATTCTACTCAGCGTCGAAGGTGAAGCGTAAGCTTTGCTGGAGCGTGTAGAAAAGCAAATGTAGGTATAAGTAACGATAAAGGGGGTGAGAAACCCCCTCGCCGAAAGACTAAGGTTTCCTGATCAACGCTAATCGGATCAGGGTTAGTCGGGTCCTAAGGCTCAGCCGAACGGTGAGGCCGATGGCAGAACAGGTTAATATTCCTGTACTACCTTAAAGAGTGACGTGGAGACGGAGGCGTGACAGTGCCGCGAACTGACGGAATAGTTCGTTGAAGGGTGTAGATGTTGATCGGGGCAGGCAAATCCGCTCCGAGAGTCGAACCTGATAGTATGGAGCGTTCTTCGGAACAATCCAATAGTGCATGTAAACATACTCCCAAGAAAATCCGCTAAACTTAATCTTTAAGGTACCCGTACCGTAAACGGACACACGTAGTCGGGTTGAATATACTAAGGCGCTTGAGTGATTCACGGTTAAGGAACTAGGCAAATTGACCCTGTAACTTCGGGATAAAGGGTCCCCACTGCGAGGTGGGGCGCAGAGAATCGGTCCAGGCAACTGTTTAACAAAAACACAGGGCTATGCCAAATTGAAAGATGAAGTATATAGCCTGACACCTGCCCGGTGCTGGAAGGTTAAGAGGAGATGTCATCGCAAGAGAAGCATTGAATTGAAGCCCCAGTAAACGGCGGCCGTAACTATAACGGTCCTAAGGTAGCGAAATTCCTTGTCGGGTAAGTTCCGACCTGCACGAATGGTGTAATGATCTGGACACTGTCTCAACCGTGAGCTCAGTGAAATTGTAGTATCGGTGAAGATGCCGATTACCCGCGATGGGACGAAAAGACCCCGTGAACCTTTACTATAGCTTAACATTGAATTTGGGTAATTGATGTGTAGGATAGGCCGGAGGCTTTGAAGCAGGTACGCCAGTATTTGTGGAGCCGCTGTTGAAATACGGCCCTTTGGTTATTTGAGTTCTAACTCGTTGATACGAGGACACTGTTTGGTGGGTAGTTTGACTGGGGTGGTCGCCTCCAAAAATGTAACGGAGGCTTCTAAAGGTGCCCTCACGCCGATTGGTAACCGGCGGCAGAGTGTAATGGCATAAGGGCGCTTGACTGGGAGACTTACAAGTCGATCAGGTAGGAAACTAGAGCATAGTGATCCGGTGTTTCTGTATGGAAAGGACATCGCTCAAAGGATAAAAGGTACTCCGGGGATAACAGGCTGATCCCTCCCAAGAGCTCATATCGACGGAGGGGTTTGGCACCTCGATGTCGGCTCGTCACATCCTGGGGCTGGAGAAGGTCCCAAGGGTTGGGCTGTTCGCCCATTAAAGTGGCACGCGAGCTGGGTTCAGAACGTCGTGAGACAGTTCGGTCTCTATCTATCGTGGGCGTATGAAATTTGCGTGGCTCTGACACTAGTACGAGAGGACCGTGTTGGACTGACCTCTGGTTTACCAGTTGTGCCGCCAGGTGCATTGCTGGGTATCTAAGTCGGGATTGGATAAGTGCTGAAAGCATCTAAGTACGAAGCCAGCCACAAGATTAGATTTCTTAGGGTCGTTGAAGACTACAACGTTGATAGGATGCAGGTGTACAGGTGGTAACATCATAGCCGAGCATTACTAATTGCCCGTTCACTTTTGGTCTTTGCCTTGTATGGCAGGTATATACGTTCAGTTTAAAGTCTTTGCTTTTTTGCATCATGTCTAACTTATTTAGGTGACTATAGCATCAGGGTTCCACCTCTTCCCATTCCGAACAGAGAAGTTAAGCCTGATCACGCCGATGGTACTGCGTCAAGTGGGAGAGTAGGTAGTTGCCGTTTTTTAGAGAGAAGCCTCCATATC
>NZ_EQ973490.1:0-2355 GCF_000158035.1 Bacteroides cellulosilyticus DSM 14838 | reverse complement strand
GAAAAGTAATGAAACAACTATTTTTTTATATCCTCATCTCTTTGTTGCCTGCTTTCGCCTATGCGCAATATACCACCGGTAATAAACCGCAAAGTGCCGGCGACCGCATCGAATCCACCTCTTACAATGATCATAAGCGGGGTGCTGCCCGTACCCTGCAATATCACCCGGACGGTGAAGATTTTGTAAGTGTCAATGGAAAGAACCGCTATACTCGTGCCCTTTATGGCAGCCATACCGCTTTCCGCCTGGAAACGAGTGACCGTCCTATTTTTGCTGTCTACGAAAAGCGCAACAGTAAGAATATACATTTCCATCTCGTACTGGCTGATAGTTCAGTGACTCCATTGGAAGAAACCGCTTGGTGTGAGTCTCGTTACACTCCCGGACGGCGTTCCTATCATCTGAAGCACCCCTCCTGGGGAACAGATGCTGAGCTGCAAATCTCTGCTCTTGCTTTGCCGGATGAGGATGCTGCCATTTGGAAGATTACCCCCGTAAATATGCCTGTAGGCGCGGTTTTGCGCCCTATGTTGAGTGAAATCCGCCTGAACAGATTGAGTCGTAACGGTGATATGGGGGCCGATCCTCCCGGTTGTTTTGATGCACCCGAGCAACCTCAACAATTACAATCATTGGGTATCTCCCTTTTCGACCGGCAGGATGTTTATGTACTTGTACGTGACTATTCCTTGGTAGTACCTTCACAGGAAGAAGGCATTGCCCTTTATAATAAGTCTGAACAAGCCCGTGCCGATCTTGCCTCACGTATCAGGATCATAACTCCCGATCCATACTTTAATACTCTGGGTGGTGCCCTTGCCGTAGCTGCCGATGGCATCTGGGATGGTGAAGTCTGGTTGCATGGTGCTATTGGCTGGCGTATGCCTCTCAGTGGCTGGCGTGCTGCTTATACCGGTGATGCCTTAGGTTGGCACGACCGTGCCCGTACGCACTTCAATGCTTATGCCGCCAGTCAGGTGACAGAAGTGCCGAACACGATTCCACACCCTGCACAGGATTCAACTCTTGCTTTGGCACGTTCCGAAAAGAAGTGGGGAACACCCCAATATAGTAACGGTTATATCTGCCGTAACCCCCGTCGGAACGATCAGATGCATCATTATGACATGAATCTTTGTTATATTGATGAACTCTTGTGGCATTTCAACTGGACCGGTGATTTGGAATACGCCCGCCGTATGTGGCCTGTCCTGACCCGTCACCTTGCTTGGGAAAAACGAAACTATGATCCCGATAATGACGGACTTTATGATGCCTATGCCTGCATCTGGGCAAGTGATGCCCTTTATTATAATAGTGGTGCGGTCACTCATTCTTCTGCCTATAACTATCGTTCCAATCGCCTCGCAGCTATGATTGCCGAGAAGATTGGAGAAGACCCTGCACCCTATCGTGAAGAAGCTGACAGAATACTGAAAGCTCTGAATGCCCGCCTTTGGATGCCCGAACGTGGACATTGGGCTGAGTTTCAGGATTTCATGGGGCATAAACGTTTGCATACCAGTCCTGGTGTATGGACTATTTATCATGCATTGGATAGCAACATCGCTGATCCTTTCCAAGCTTATCTTGCCACCAGTTATGTGGATCGCGAAATACCGCATATCCCCGTTTGTGGCGATGGTTTGAAAGATGAAGGTTATGCTACTATCTCCACTACGAACTGGTTGCCTTATTCCTGGAGTATCAACAATGTTGCTTTTGCCGAAGTGATGCATACTGCTCTTGCTTATTTCCAGGCAGGACGTGCGGATGCAGGTTTTCATCTGCTCAAGAGTTCTGTCCTCGATGGCATGTATCTGGGTGAAAGCCCCGGTAACTTCGGGCAAATCAGTTTTTATGATGCTGCTCGTGGAGAGTGTTACCGTGATTTCGGGGATCCTATAGGTGTAGCTTCCCGTGTATTGATACAAGGACTCTATGGTATCCTTCCTGATGCCATGAACGGACGCCTGCTGGTGAAACCCGGCTTACCCTCCTCCTGGCCTTTTGCATCTCTGCATACTCCGGATATTGATTTTGACTTTAAGCATACTAATGAAACTGCAACATCCTATGCAATTATCCACCGATTACCTGCGGTACGTACATTGGAACTTCAGTTTCCGGCTCAGCGCTCGGAAGTGGCGAAGCTTACAGTCAATGGCAAGCCTGCAACATGGACATTGGTAGAGAACTCCATCAGCCGTCCGATACTTTCCGTCGTTGTCCCTGCTTCTTCGGATGAAAAAGTGGAAATTAGCATTGAATGGGGCGGGGAAGTGCTTGGTAGTCCGACAAAGTCTCAGATAGAAGCTGTTTTAGCTGAAGCTCCTGTATGTTTTGTTCCGA
>NZ_EQ973491.1:1476360-1482497 GCF_000158035.1 Bacteroides cellulosilyticus DSM 14838 | reverse complement strand
CAAACCGTTTTCAGGATTATGTTCCCCAGGACCAAAATAAATAACATTCGGATCATTCTTTGAAGGAATATCTGTTTCCAATTCATTACAGAATAGAATCAACGGGCTGTTACAACCATCCGGTTCAAAAGATATATCACAAGGTTCGTTCAGATGGAAAGTAGCAATATCTTTATTAACAGAAGGATGAATTGCATATTTATCCGGTAATATATTCAAGTGACCCAGAGATAGTTTACTCTTAATTTTAACAGTCACTGTTCCTGAGAAATCAAAATATGCAATCGAATATTTTTTATCATGATGCTGTGTTTTCGCCATATAAACGGGTACCGAAACGCCATCCACCTCTACCATATAATCGGAAGATAAAGTCTCTCCTTTCGGAGCTGGATAGCTGATAACTTTGGCATTGACTGTTAATATTGACAATGCAGCTAACAGTAACAGATGAACAATTCTTTTCAATGATGTTTCCATAATACTTTTCATATTTTCAAAGTTAGTAAATTATTGTTTTTTGATGTATCATCTTTTACTAAAAGACGTATAGCGGCTTGTTTTTACTCAACACAGAAAGATTTAAATCCCTTTTTCTTTTATATAAATTAGGTAAATCGGCAGAATGAAACGTTTTATCGACATAGTAATCCATATAAAATATTACAATGCCATGAAAACATTTCATTTTTTTCCATGGAAAAGCAGAATCTTCCCGATCCTCTTTATCCTACTATCAATGTACAAGCCTTTAACAGCTCAAACGACCCGTAATTCTCATCATGAAATTGCAGCCAAAGCCAGTAGCAAGAATGACTGGGAAAACGAGAAAATATTCGCTATTAACAAAGAAGAAGGACATGTAACCTTCATTCCTTTTGCCAATACCGAAGAAATGAGAAAAGACGAATCATACACAATGCCCTGGAAGCGGAATAATTCATCTTACTATCAACTTTTAAATGGTCAATGGAAATTCAACTGGGCAAAAGAACCTTCTGAACGTCCGGTAAACTTCTACAAAATGAATTATAATGATTCTGAATGGGCCGAAATTCCTGTTCCATCCACCTGGGAATCATTAGGCTATGGAACTCCTATCTATACAAATGTTACATATCCATTTTTGAATAATCCTCCCTTTATTCAGCCCCAAGATGGATATACCATTGTTAACGAACCTAATCCTGTCGGTTCCTATCGTAAAGAATTCATTTTACCCGTCGAATGGAAGGAACGTGAGGTTTTCATTCATTTTGATGGTTGTTACAGCGGTTTATATGTATTCGTCAATGGTAAAAAAGTTGGTTACAGCCAAGGAGCCAGCAATGATGCGGAATTCAATATAACTAAATATGTAAAACCGGGAAGAAATATCCTCGCTTGTGAAGTCTATCGATGGACAGATGGCAGTTATCTGGAAGATCAGGATATGTTCCGCTTATCCGGTATACACCGGGATGTCTATCTTATTGGTGTACCTAAGATGCATGTACGCGATGTCATATTAAAATCCGACGTTAGTGACGACCTGAAAACAGCCACCATTCAAGTAAAGACAGAATTGACAAATAAGGGAAATACAGTCAATAACAGTAAAATCAGAGTATCACTTATCAATAATAATAAGATATGCATTGACAAATTCGAGATGAATGCCGGAAAAGTAAAATCCGGGGAAAGTATTTACCTGGATGGTAAACTTTCCGTCCAATCTCCCAATTTATGGAGTGCCGAAATACCCAATCTTTATAATATCGACATCGAACTTATTGATGAATATGGAGTCGTAAAAGAAGCACTCACTCAACGTTATGGAATCCGTAAAATTGAGTTGCGTAACAAAAAGATATACATTAATAACCAACTTGTCATTTTCAAAGGTGTAAACAGGCATGATACACATCCCCGCCTCGGCAAAGCAATTCCGGCAGAAATATACATGAAAGACCTGTTATTGATGAAACAGAATAATATCAACACAGTGCGTACCAGTCATTATCCCAATGATGTAAAGTTCTATGCAATGATGGACTACTATGGTATGTATGTAATGGACGAAGCAGATTTAGAATGTCACGGAAACCGTGAACTTCCTAAAATAGAAAGTTGGGCGGCCGCTTTTATCGACCGGAATGTACGCATGGTACAGCGTGATCGGAATCATCCGTGCGTCATTTTCTGGTCAATGGGTAATGAGTGCGGCAAAGGAGATAATTTCTACAAAGTATATGAAGCCATCCGGACCATGGACGACAGACTTATCCATTATCAGGGATACAATGAATCAGCAGATATGGACTCATCCATGTATCCCTCGATGGAGGTAATGATCAAAATGGATACAACGAATTCTGAAAAGCCCTATTTCCTTTGTGAATATGCCCACGCCATGGGCAATGCCATCGGCAACCTAAAAGAATACTGGGATTACATCGAATACAAGTCCAACCGTATGATAGGCGGATGTATCTGGGACTGGGTAGACCAAGGTATGAATAAACCGGGAGAAGCGGATAACCGGTATTATTACGGTGGCAGTTTTGGTGACAATCCGAATAAAGAAGATTTCTGCCTCAACGGCATCATAACTTCCGACCGTGCGATTACAGCTAAATTACTACAAGTAAAGAAGATATACCAATACATCAAGTTTGAATTGGAAGAAGAACTTCTGAAAGTGAAAAATGAATATGCTTTCTATAATCTAAAGGATTTCTCTTTAATTTATGATATCTACAAAAATGGTAGACGAATTAAATCTGCAAAAACAGAACTGCCATTCACACCAGCAGGACATAGTGCAGATATCCGGATTCCATTCAAACAACTCATGATTGATACCAATAGTGAATATTATATCAATGTATACGTTATTCTGAATGAAACAACCTCATGGGGAAAAGCCGGACATACTATAGCAGAAGAACAGTTTATCATACAAACACCTACTACAGCAGCACATGCATCCAAATCTTCCGGTACCATTACGCTGGCGGCGGACAAAAACTGGTTACGTATCACAGCTGATAATTTTGAAACAGTTTTCAATACAGATGAAGCGCGCATGATACTTCTCAGATATCATAATTCAGATATCATCTACGGACATGAAGGTCTTACCTACAATGGTTACCGCTATATCAGTAATAATAAACGTGATTGGAAACCAACTGCTTTTGAAGTGAAAGATTTCAGTTACCAATTGGCCGAAGATCATAGTTATGTAAAGGTGATCACAAAAATGGAGGCAACTATAGATAATATAACAGTCCCATATTGTGTAAACTATACCATTTATGCCAATGGCACAATCGATGTAGATGCCACATTCACCACAAATGACCATTTCAATCTCCCTCGATTGGCTTTACAAATGTCCCTATGTCAAAGACTGGAACAAGTGGAATGGTACGGTCGTGGTCCTATAGAGAATTATTGGGATAGAAAAGATGCAGCTTTTCTAGGTATTTATTCCAAAACAGTATCTGAAATGGGAGAAAACTATGGCCGCCCCCAATCTATGGGTAATCGTTGCGACACACGCTGGCTGGAGATGAAAGATAAAGCCGGTTCAGGCATCCGTTTTTCCGGTGATGTTCCATTTGAATTCAGCGCATTGCACTATACGGACAAAGACCTGTTCTTTGCTCGTTATGGACACGACTTAGGCAACTTCCGTCGTGCAGAGACCATATTGAATATTAATGCCATTCAAAATGGTCTTGGAAATGCCAGTTGTGGTCCCGGTCCGCTTCCACAATATCTCATTCAAAAGAATAAAGAATATAATTTGAAGTTCAGAATGGAACCTATCAGATAGTTACCTCGCATACATATGTAAAATAAGAGGCTGTCCGGTGACAGCCTCTTTATATTATCTAAAACCAATACCTATTTCTCTATCAATCTACCTTTTTATAAATTTCTTAATCTCTGTAGCTGTCCCATTCGTCAACTTCAATAAATACATACCCGAAGTTAAATGACTCACAGATATTTTTAAATCCTTCCCAGCCACCTTATGTTCTGATATCTTATATCCATTTACAGCATAGAAAGCATAACCTATTATTTCATTTCCTGAAACAATCAGATAATCAGTACAAAGATTAGGGGAAACAGACCATGTAGGAGTACCTGAAGTTACTTCCTGAATAGAAGTCGGATTAATCAAAAGCGTACGTACTACCCGTTCCGCCATGGCATACTCATCATCACCTTCCTGATCTGCATAAATCTCGCAACGACCTGTATTTTTCAGATAAACGCGATTACCCTCTACCTTTGCTATATCCGGATCAGAACTGGAAAACGAAACAGGCAGACCAGAGCTTGCCGTAGCGGATAACTCAAAACTACTATCAGTCAGACTCTTATTCGGAATAGATTCAAATGTAATAGTTTGTGGTTTTAGTTCAATGGGGTATCCCCAAAATTCCACCTCACTTATATTACAATTACTCTTCGTACCTGAAGATAAATAACGCATATACCGATAAGCCTTATTTATATCTACTTCACGATGACTCACTACATAATATTCCGTATCGTACACATCAATGCAATAAAAAGTTACAGGATCAATAAAATCCTTATTATCGGCTAACTGAAAACAACCACCATAAAGCCGGGAAGCATAACCGGAACGTGGAGCATATCCTATGCGGGAAACTGTGGCACGCATATTACTTCCTAAATCTAAGCCTACCCAAGCATTGGTATCCACATCAGAATCAAAGTAAGTTCCTATGTTTCCATCCATCGCCTTATCACAAGTATTTCCCATACCACCCCATGAACCCGGAGTTCCTATTATCCGGGCAGTATTCAGCAACCGGAGTTCTTTCAGTTCCGAAGCAACAAAAGCGACAGCAGAAGTCAAAGGTCCTTCTCCCACCTTATTCGAAGCCGATACTTTATAATAATACGAGCCATTCATATCCGGCAAATTATCAGTATAAGCCAAAGTGCCGATTGTAGCCAACTTATCATAAGCACCATTCTCCTCCTTAGCACGATAGACTGTATAACTTTCAGCCTCATCTACAGCTTTCCACGACACATAAGCTTTAGCGCTTCCTTGCAACACTCTAAGTCTTTCGGGAGTTCCCGGTATGGACACACTTGGGGTTTTGACTGAAACTGTTGCAGTTTCTTTGCCGTCTCCACTCACATTTACCGTACGAACCTCATAATAATAATATGTATTTTCGGACAAATTCATATCAGTATACACCGAATTTTCACAGGTTTCGGTAAGTACTTCAAATGGTCCTTCAGGAGAGAGAGAACGACTCACTTTATAACAATAGGCTCCTTCTACCGGTAACCATTCCAGCCGTGCACAAGTACTGTTTTCAGCTTCCACCTTTAAACCAGTAGGTGCCGGTAGTTGTGGATGTAAATCGTCTGTCACAGTAACCTGATCAATAAAAGCACGCATTGAGTTATATGAAGCGACAAAAATACCCGCATAAAAATCACCGGACATGTTTATCTCCATAGAACCTACTTCAAACCACTTTACTCCGTCTTGTGACTGATACCCTTTAAAGAGATTGCCTTCACGTACTAACTTGAACCATACTTCCAGCCAAGTGTGGGTATTTCCTTTCATCCAACTGGCATTGGCACCCGCTGAAGCCCGCGGTGCAAACCAGACCGTCCGAAAGCCATCATCCGCTAACCCTATCGATGCCATCTTTGAATTAGAATCCAAACTCTCACGCATCATTATCCCTGTACGATCCGATTTATCCCCAGAATTTATAGCATCGAACAACCGCATAGTAATGGTTGAATTGTTTTTCACCGGAACATACAAATATGTAACATTATCATTTTTGCCACCAAAGGAACTTCCTGTACCATAAACTTTAAACGTACGATTATTAACCGGATTATAAGATACTTCGGAAGATATGGAAGCACCACTTAAATTCATAAGGCTCCACTCTTCAGGTAGTTCTCTCCCTGAACAAGGGATAGCCGAAACAACATCCGAATAGGCACCAGTACCCGCTTTATTCACTTCCGCCACACGATAGTAATATCTCTTTCCTCCAATAACAGTAGTATCGGCATAACAATTGGTAGTATTATAACTCCAGGTACCCACCGTTTCAAAAGGTCCT
>NZ_EQ973491.1:1455129-1476191 GCF_000158035.1 Bacteroides cellulosilyticus DSM 14838 | reverse complement strand
TCAAAAGGTCCTTCAGGAAAGGGAGCACGCTGAATCACCGCACCGTTAATCACTTCTCCCTCAACTGATTGCCAAGACACAACCACCTCCTCTAAACCGGGAATCACTCTCACATTCAGTGGAGCAGAGGGCAATGTATGTTCGCGGAAAGGAGATTTTGCAGCATCCAATGTATACGTAAAAGCTGTATACCCTGGAGCCTCCCAGCCGCAAGCTGTCAATCCGCGTGCATTGATCACCGCTTTCGTATAAGGAGCATCCAAACCTTTCCTTACTGCATAATGATTATAGATAATTTCATTGGCGGGCATATTCGATACCACAAAAGAATTCAAACTATTGCAACGCCAGCGACAAGCCGGATAATAGAAATAGCGTTGGGCACAATCTTCATCCAATTTCCACTCCCACTCATCATAGGCATGGTCAAGATTGTACTTACCCATATATTCAAATCCCTTCAGTAATAAGTTGTCCTCTAATCCGAAAAGGTCATCTCCTTGATTCCATGCCATTTGACAAAGCTCAGCCGCACTGCCCGGCCCAATTTCGGCATGTGGCGTATCACGCCCCATCTCATTTACCTGATAAGTACGTGGATTTACCATTTCTGTCAGACAACCTCCTCCAACACCATGTTTATAGTAATCGACAGCTTCATTATAGATTTTTTCATCATCGCAGAATATTCCGATAGCCAGATTGCAGGTATTGGAAGGTCCGTCCCAACCAGACCAACTTCCACAACCTCCTGACTGCTTACATGCCGGATAAAAATACTCCTTGCACATTTTTTTAAAACGTTCAATATCGTCAGCTTTCCAGCCGGGATATGCACGAACCACCTCAGCTACCTGCACCATTATACTGGCAGGCAATTGATACAATTCACCGGTAATCACTCCATTCACAGCCGCAGACCAGTCATTCAGAATATTCACCGCACACTCTGCATGACGTTCATCCCCAGTCACATACCAACGTAGAAAATTATAGTATGCAGCCACCCCATCACGGGCCGCACGTTGCCGGCGTCCACTTGGTCCTGAAACAGACTCTGCAGGAGCCGCTTTATATGTATATTGCGCTTTAGAATCTTCAATCATCAGATTCCAACCTTCTATCCAAGGTGATTCCTTTGCTAATACTTTTTCTTTAATACGATCCAGATCAGCGCGGTTATGAACCCCACCGGGATGTACAAAAGTACGCTGAGAAAACACTGACATTGGGATGTTCAATAAAATGCCAAATAAGAACATGGCACATTTCAACAATGTAAATTTCATAATATTGTATTATTTAAGATGGTTATTTATACGATGTCCGCTGTATAAGTTAGCGAACATCGTATGCTTTATAAGAAAAAACGATTGGCAGGACTGAGGTACCTAATCAAATATTAAAATTATTGTTGAAAGTGCGCTTATTCTACACTATTTGGTCAAAGTTATCGGCTCTCCATTATATAGTGATTCTGCTCTGATGGTTAAATAAGTAGAATTACCAGCATTATAACATTTCAATTCCACATTACCATGTTCATCCGTTTCTACATCTGGATTCCAGTACAATGTCCTACGATGATCATCGGGAGGAAACAGTTTACTTTCTCCATAATTAGGAGAGTAGAATTCCAAAGGACGAGAATATCCTTGAATACGGGTACGACGAATCCCCCAGGAGCCACCGGAATTTCGTTCAGGGCGCCAACCATCAACAGTAGTTATATAGCAAATTACACCTGCAAGCAACGATTCCCGTGAATAACCGTTAACAATATAATCAAAATGATCTATTTCCCCTAAAATACCAAAATCAACCGGATTATTGCGAATTGTGTTCATTTCTCCCGCATTCAATGATCCTCTGCCTTCACATAGTATTATATATTTTATCGCATCTACGTCGTCCCCCAGAAACAAATAAACTTCTCCGTCAGACATTAACTTTCCATCCACAAAGTAGAACAATGATTTATTTTTACACGTAATAGTACTATACTCTCCTTCATTCAAATATTCCTCTACTACCATATCTTTATTCAAACGCGGTAACAAATCATATAATTTGGATATATACATTCCCTCATCACGCATTTCATCCAACAAAACAGGTACATCGTAATAAGCACTAATACTCTGTTCAAATTCTACAATCCTATGCCTCTTCCGTCGACTTCCCTTTACCAAAACCTCATTCAACCTATGGGCATCGCCTTTTATAGAGTCTTCATACAACGAATCGGACAAAGCGGACAATAAACGCAAGCTATCCGTATCTACATAAGAAGGATGCAACTCGGGATAACCATACCTACGCAAAGGTGGAGAAAAATTACGGGACAAACAAATAGCAGTCATCTTGTTATGCTTCCTTCCTACCTGACTGGTCTGTATCAAAGCATCCATTGTCCCTTCAAGAAACTCAAGCGGAATAGAGAAGTGTCCAAGAGAATCAGCCAAACTACTCCCGGCAATGGAAGACGAATCACGTTGTACCAACACGCTAACCACCATATTACCACGCGCCTTCAGGCGGGCATATGAACGAACCTGGCCACGAAGCACCAACTCACGCTCGGGAAAACAGGACGGATTAAAAGAACAAGTGCCGATAGCCTGTTCCATATCATATTTACGCCACCCCCTGACAAGCATAAGTAAATCCAACGCTTTCAGACGCTGAGAACAGGAGTCCGCAAAATAATAACCGGGTTGATGAATATAACCTTTGAGGTCAGAAGTCAAAAGTAAATCCGTATAGATACTGTTATCGTATTCAAGGCAATCCGAATTTAAGGCATCACAAACAGAAACAGATAAACGGGTACGCACGGGATGATTATCTTTATCACGGACAGATAAATGAAAACAAACCGGTTCGTATGGTTTGTACGTCCTGTCGGTCAGATCCGCCTCGATCCGGCAAGTACGTTCGGGCATCACATAACACAAACGTTCACAAAGAGTGGCCCCCCTCGTTGAAATCAAGGACAACTGCACCACACCGCCAGAAAGACGAGTGGTAGGAACATAAAAATGCTGAATAGGACCACCCGCAAAATCAAACACACCATACGTATACGGCCGTCCCTGGCAGGAAATAAACAATGCCAAAGTATCCTGTGAGGTTTCAAGATTCTTCATTACCCGTACATCCAATACGCCGTTTTTATTTGTAGCATACATGACATATCCGCTCGATGAAGCTTCAGGAAGAGTAAAACAATACATTTTACCCTCATACTCCACCTCAGCTATAGCAGGTTCTAGCTCAGGAGTATAAGCAAAGTACCCCATCCCCTCATGCAGAGTGGAAATATCCGTCAGAATACGATTGTCTTTAGTACGAATAACTCCCGTTACAGAAACAGGTCCCTGATCACGGCTTTCCGCCTCAAAAGCAACAATCGAGGCAAGCCCACGAACCAGCCCGCCACCTTCGGGAAAGAAACGGAGAATAAACTTCTCCTTTATAGTGGAAGGGCGTTGTTTCATCGTTTTATCCAAATAATAGGTACTAATACTTCTTTCCATATTTCCATTCAGCCACTTGCTCTGGTAGACCGGAAAAGTGCGTGAAAAATAGGGCTTCGCATCAAAAGCCTGCATCCAGCGGGTATAAGCACGGACTTCATAATATCCCGTAAGATAAGAAGTCTTAAGTATTATCTGTCCATGTCCCTCACCCTGCTCCAGCTTTACAATCTGACGTTCTATTAAGTTTCCCAGCTGATCCAATAGTTCCACGTAAAGAGGTCTGCTAATAGAACTGCGCCTATTTCCTTCGGCAGTTGCCACATAAGCCTTGAACCAAATAGTATCCCCGCGATAATAACTGGTATTATCAAAGTGAAGATAAGCTTTCTCACGGGGATAAGTATCAGCAAAAGTTTGCGCACTACGAAAATAGCTCGCAAAAATACTATCAGGCGTTTGTTGGGCAAACGCCAAAGCCACAAATCCCTGTAGCATTAATTCCACATATAAAAGAAAGCTTTTCTTCTTCATCCGACTTTAATATTTCACTTTCACCACCGCCCGTTCATAAATCACCGGCATCGCTTTCTCATTAACTCCAAGCAGAAGGACGTTTCATATTTCCAAAAGTAGCGTGTACTTTCGGCTGCCCTTCTATCCAAAGTTTCAGTTTCCTATTCTCTTCCTTTTGGATGATAAATAACTTAGAAAGGGAAGCAAAATAAGATGTAGTTCCACGTCGCAAGGCACTACCATAACAAACAAAGAGATCTTTTGAATCGGCAGGGTCAGCATCTTCTTCATAAGTAACGGCAAACATATAAGCATCCGTAAACCAACCGTCAGCTTCAATCCAAGAGTTACTATGCATCAGACGTCCATCTGCCAACTGGTTAATATACAAATCCGTCACTTTACCCTTGTTTCGGATACGCAGTCCGATCCAGTCCTTACCTTCACGTCTCTCCATCTGAGGAAGTTCTTTCTCACCCGGAGTGTCTTTCAAAATAATAGCCGTCAGCCCTTTCACACGATCCACCTTGGCTGGTAGATGAAAAGAATAGTAATTTTCTGTTCCTTTCAGATCTTCGGTAGGTGCTTCCACTACTTCCCAGTAAAGGTCTTCCGGATAATCATGAACAAAATCGGACTTCGCCAACAAGCGTGGATAAAGCGGACGTACCACTATCGAGGAGTTGCCGTTTGTTATATCCAAATCAATACCTTGTTTCTTGGCCTCTCCACCCGGATGCCAAAGCCACTCAAAGTGTCCAATATCGTGCGTCTTCAGGTCATCAACCATATAAATGACATTATCTATCCATAAGAAGTGACGAAAGTTACGGCTGAACTGATCAGAATAAGGTCCTGTACCATCTGCCAGTACATATTTCACGTTATCGCCATCCAGCAAATGATGAAGATAACCACGTAGTGTAGAACCATGATACTGCTGCTCACGCGGCTGCCCTTTGCCATTGAACAATACAACGTTATGCGCTTGACTCTGGAAGAAATAATTACGATAATTAGGGTTCGGATACCAACAATTACCAGCATCTTTCAGTATATCGACTCCTTTATGAAAAAGAATAAACGAATTCGCATCTGCGTGGGAATGATTCCACGTATGCCCGGACTTCACTGCCAGCATCGTAGCATCTTTTTCCCAGGAAGTACGCATTATGGCCCAACCGAAATCAGAAAACAACTGCGACTTTTTCAACTCCGGTACCTTAGGTGCCTTACTTAGATCCGGTGTATAGAGAAATCCCATAGGACGATTCATAAAATAACCGTCACGATGTTGCCCTTGCTCCACCTGATTCATATACCAAAGCATATTATCATTCCTTATACCCAACGCATACAGCAACATCAAACTGCTTTCAGCCGACACATTCTTATGACTATCACCAAAATTGAGATTATACAAAATCCCAGTACGCGGGTAGCATACATGCATAAAATAATCAGAAATCTTTTCCAGTTCAGGTATTTCCGGCTGCCTCTCACCCGGATTCATATTCATCCATGCCAGGCGGAATTTCAAAGCCTCCTGAATACCAAAATTGGCGTAGTTCAGACTCTCATACATGCCACCGGCATCATCAAATGACTTCGGCTTTTGCTGAAGTACATCTCCGGCAAAACTAAACCACTCGGGCAAGGCTTCATTCAAAAATCTTGCCCCTTCCTTAGCTTCCGGTATCTCATTCTGAAGGCTCAATGCCAAAAGACCACCCATGCAGACACAAGAAGTCCACCAATTATGCCCCATAGAATTCAATGCATGTATACGCGTAGGTTCAAGCAACCAATCTCCCAACGAAGGATCTAAAGCGAGGCGTTTCAACCCTAATGCAATCTCTTTCCGCTCGGAAGTAGAAAGATCGTTGTAAATGGCATCATAAGCAATGGCAGAAAGATGCGCCTTATGTGACAATCCCAAATCGGCAGTCCATACGGGAATACGCGCAAGCATTTCAGCGCTTCCCCAAGTCTTTGCCTGTATGACGTCCAGAAGAATTTTCTTTATCCGATCCGAATACTTCTTCTCGCCTGTCATCAGATAAGTCAATGAAAGATATTCCACATCGTTCAGCCCACCATTTTGCAACTTTTTGTCGGCAGTTTCTTTAATCTGTTTCCAACATTCGGCTACTTCAGGCTCTCTGGCTATTCTGTTCTTTACCGACTGAATACGCTCAGGCGTATAAAGCAATGAAGGATGTTTTACTTTCTGTGCATATATCGTAGCCATACACAGCAGCATTAAAAAGGATAAAACAATTCGTTTCATGGTTTATATTGTTTATATTACTATTTCCGGACTTACTAACATACGAATCTGACAACCTATTTACTCAAGTTCCAGTATATAACTATAACTATATTTCTTATCAAGTAGGCGATATTCAGTATGCGGATACATACCCCAACTGTTATCTCCCCCAAGCCCACGCTGTTTCATATCTACATGCAGAAAAACGTTCTTTTGTGGAATAACATCAATTGTGTGCTGCATTTTGCGTGTCAATCCCGGATCAAGGTCTTCCGGTGTAAAATGCAAGGCAGAAAAAGCGATAGGCTGCAAACCGGTAATCTTTATGCCCGCTCCATCGCTATCCAGCAAAGTCAGCCAACGAACATCCGTCTTATTACCCGTTTCCTGCGGACGTATATATTCATAATACTGATTTTCGACTTTATCATCATAACAACCTATAAACGAACCGGAACAGCGGTCAATATAATTTTCCTGAGGTCCTCTGCCGTAATAACTTAAATTATCGTATGGCTGATTCAGTTCTATTCGCATTCCGAAGCGCGGCAGTTCCGGGAGTCTGGTTCCGTTCAGGTCAATACTTCCGGTTACTACAAGCGAACCATCATTACGTATCAGATATTCCATAGTATAGGGCACCTGAATATCAGTCAACACCCACTCAATCTTTACCGGCAGTCCTTTTTCATTCTTGTTTCCTACTGTAACTTCTTTGACATAACGATTGACATGAGCAGTGCGCCATACGCCTGCCAGAAGAGGCATTTTATTTCCGAAATCATTATCTGTCGGTGCACGCCAGAAAGCTGGTTCAGGATATTGTTTGATAGGTTTCTTACCGTTCTTCATATAGTCGAACAACATTCCTTTTTTCAAATCTATTTTGCCGGAAACTGTTCCCGATTCAAAAGAAAGCACGTTATCCACTACCTTATACGTCAAATTGCCGGAACAATCGGGAAGAGAGGTAAACACATTACCCCGTTTCAATTCTAATTGTTCTTTCGCCACCTCATAATGCGCCGGAACCAAATCTGTCGCTTTCTTCGTATAAGCATAGAGATTCAGAAAATACTCATTTTCATCCACGGGTATTGCGGGAAGCTCCAAACGTACTTCTGCCTCCTGATGAGGCTTCAAATCTATTTTAAAGTCTCCGGTAGCAATATTCTTGCCATTCTTAATTATCTCCCAAGTAAAGTCATACTCATTCAGATTCGTAAAATCATAACGGTTTTTAATTGTAACAATACCTTTACCAAGCTCTTTTTCATTGAATTGAATATATTGATACACCTTCTTCACTTCATAAGCCTGCGGCTTAGGAATACCATTGGCGGATATAATCCCATCAGTACCCGTGTTCAGCTCCCCCTTTTTATCTTCCAGCCATTTATAACTGCCCATCCGACCATTGTACATCCAGTACACCCGGCCGTCTCTCGGTTCTGTCTTCATCTTGAACCCTTGATCCATAAAGTCCCATATAAATCCACCCTGTAAATTCGGACTATCATAAATCACGTCCCAGATATCCTTGAAATTTCCATTGCTATTGCCTTGCGCATGCGCATATTCACACATGATGTACGGACGCTGTTTGCCAGAATCACGATAGCCGGTAATCCTTCCCATATTAGGATACATCGGACATACAATATCTGTATTCCAGTCTTCCCATGCCTGTTCAAACTGCACAAAACGTCCCGGGTCATATTCTTTCAAACGCCGGTATTCATCATGAAAAACTTTTCCGTTACCACACTCATTTCCCAGTGACCAACCTATGACACAAGCATGATTCTTATCTCTCTCCACCATGCGAGAAATACGGTCGACATGGGCCGCATACCACTCAGACCGGTAAGCGGGATGCGGGATGGTATCTTTAAAATAAGGAACCGAACCCATTCCATGGTTTTCTATATTTGCCTCATCTACAATATAAATACCATATTTATCACAGAGTTTATAGAACAATGGATGATTGGGATAATGGCATGTACGAACCGCATTTATATTCAATTGCTTGATGAGTTTGAGATCATTCATCATGATTTCACGATTTTGCGTATGCCCCAAACTGTCATTATGTTCATGCCGGTTGACTCCCTTTATGTAAACAGGCACTCCATTCACCATTAATTTAGCATCTTTAATCTCGATCTTCCGGAATCCTGTTTTATGAGCAGTCACAGCCAATTTCCTATTATTCTCATCCAGCAAAGTGAGTACACAATCATAAAGATCAGGTTTTTCCGCACTCCACTTCGCTACATTCTTTACGGAACCAGAGAATGACACAGTCGTAAGTTCACCGTCTACATCGAACATCTTTTGTTGTGTCAGCACTCTCTTTCCGGCAGCATCCAGCAATTCTAATTTAAGCAAACCTTTTTTGAAAGTATTGCCGCTAAATTCGCGAAGATCAACAGTTGCCTGAAAGAGACCATTCTTATATGAGCCATCCAAATCTGCTTTCAAAAAAAAGTCCCAAATGGTAAACTTCGGATAGGCATGTAGAAATACATCCCGTTCTATACCTGTCAGCCTCCAGAAATCCTGGTCCTCCATATAACTCCCGTCATGCCAACGATAGACCTGAACCGCAAGCAAGTTTTCCCCTTCTTTCAGATAACGGGTCACATTAAATTCCGCAGGGGTCTTCGAGGCTTTACTCATCCCCACTTTTTGTCCGTTGACATATATTTGCGCATAACCGCTGATGGAACCGAAATGAAGCATTATTTCTCTGTCTTCCCAGCCGGACGGGACAGTAAATGTCTTACGATAGGTTCCTACAGGATTATCTACATCGATATATGGGGGATTCGGAGAAAAGACATACTGAATATTACGGATAATAGGTTCACCAAATCCCTGCAATTCCCAATTGGAAGGTACTGCAATATCAGTCCAACTCTCGTCCTGCAATTTCTCATGATAAAAATAGTTATCACTTTTCTCTATAGTTGGCGAATAGGTGAATTTCCACTTTCCATTCAATGACTTATACCAAGGAGAAAGTCTCTCCTCTTCTTTCATTGCATCTTCCGGACGCTCATAAATAAAAAAATCGGCATGCGGCTTTTCCTTATTCCACTCATACTTTACCGGATTTTCCCATTCATTCTGCTGGGCAGAAACAGAAGAACCATTCACAACAAACAAGATTACTGAGAAAATTACTGCTTTTATTTTCATTTTTATTATATAGGTTTACTTATGGTTTATCAAATCATACAGGTGACTTCACTTATGCAACGCTTTTATACCTGCCACCTTTACATTAGCCCCTTGAGCAGTAGGGCGTAAACTGACTGTTACAATATTCGGTTTATCAGTATTCAGCCAGCACTCGGGAATATAGTATTCAGATTGCGGTCCCTGCTCCCAACAACGGCCAATACAATGCCCGTTTACGTAAATGAAGCCATTGCCATTCTGCTCTAATTTCAGGAAGCAAGAAGTAACCGTTTGGCCCTGCGGCAAATCAAATGAGTACCGATACCATTTAAGCAAAGACTCACCAACTATATCCCCTAAGTCTACATTCTCTTTCATGGAAGAAGAATACCTGACTCCACGTTCATTCTCAAGATATGCATAACTAAGTGGAAGTTCCTTACCTTTACAACGTACATAGGTAGGACCTATATACCAAAATTTTTCTACAGCCCAATTAGTATGGTGATGCAATCCCTTATTTTCAAACAACAAGATAACTTCCACTCTTCTTCCGCTAAGCGAATCACCCGGAATACAATAGTGCGTACTCTCCTCTGTTTCTGAAAATATAGGAAGCAGTTTTCCATTTACAGACACCAGTACTGTATCAGCAACACTCCCGTTCACCACCTTCTTACCGATACGCCCTACTTCAAGAGTGCATCCCTCAAAAGCATTTGTTTTATAATAGACAAAATGACGGCCGTAAATACCATGGTTATCAATCGCTTCACCTTTCTTCAAGCGTGTCCATTTTGTTGGCAATTTATCAGCCCATTCACCTTGTTTTTTAAGTTCTATTTTTGCAATCTTGGTTGCCGGGCGTATCTGAGGATCAGGAAGTTTTGGGAACCATTCCCCCTGTGTAGCACCTGCTGGCAGATAATAAACCATAGAACCGAACGGTTCCAAAGCAAAATCAAATTCCAAGTCATCCGTACGAATTGTTCCGAAATGTTGGCGTGAACGTTCTTCAGTACGTACGAAATAGTAGCGATCTCCATTTTTAGCACAGCGTAATGCTAACTTCACTAATGTATCTGTTGTAATATAATCCAAAGATACTAGATCGGCACGGGCAATACGCGTACCGTGTTCATTGATAAAAGTAGATAACCCCTGAAATCTACGGTAACGCTCGTTAACAACCCCATCTTCGCCAATAGCAGCTGCATAATCATAGGAAGTGACTTGCTGGCGGGCCGCCCAATCGTCAAAATTCGTGCCACCTACTGCCATATAGAAGTTCAGTGCACTGAATCCACGCTGTAAAGTATAAAGAGTAATATTTTGTGTCTGCACAGGAGGAAGTCCATCCTGCTTCCAACTCAACTGCCAGCCTAATTCACAACACCAGCCACCTTGCAATTCTCCTGATATCAATGGTTTTCCAGGCTGTGTTTTCATCTGTAAATCGACCAAACGGCCTAAATTCTTCTCTATCTGCCAGCGAGGATAACTATTCACCATATCTACCACTCCATTCAATATACCAGTTTCCACATTGCGTGATTCATCAGTCCAACACGTAATAATAGGTACTTCTATTCCATATTTACGAGCAATAAAAGCCAACTTGTCCAGATAATCTTTTTTTGCTTCTTTTGGGAACCAACGGACACGGTTGAATTCATTCTCTACCTGAAACAAGATAACTCCTTTGCCGCCTACCGGTTTATGAATTAACTGATGTGGCGCAACAACCCTGCACACAGCACGATACCAATGTTCATTCCAGCGCATAAATTCCGGATCATTACTTTGCAACCAAACATCAAACGCAGGCTTAGCAGGCTTTTTCTGCATAATCCATTGTGGAAATCCTCCCCCACTCCATTCGGCACAAATATAGGGTCCGGGACGAAGGATTACATAAAACCCAAACTCCTCAGCCATTACAAGAAAATCGTTCAGTTCACGCAGATCAATCTGTGATTCGTCTGTTACAGAACGGGGCATAGTGCGTTCATGCCAATTCCAAGGAATATACGTTTCCACACAATTGAACCCTGCTGCTTTCAGCTTACGGAAACGATCGGCCCACAAGGGTTGGGGCACACGAAAATAGTGGAAAGTACCACTAAATATAAAAGTGTCTTTCCCATCCAACTGAAAACAGCGGTGATCGTAACGAACACGATCCGGATGAAGGAATACAGTATCTACAATAGAAGGATAAGTACCGATATTCAATAAACTTGAATCCACATCGGTTCGGTGCATTACAGACAAATCGGTTATATTTTGTCCGACCACAGTTCCCATTAAAAGCAAAAGAGATAAAAATGTTACTATTTTTCGCATATTCAGATGTATTTTTCAAATTCTAATCAGTTAAAAGGATATTCGATTCACTCTCATACAATTTATTCCATTGAATCCTGTTCAGAAGGTATCTACGCCGACCTGTACCGTACTTGCTCCGTACCTGCTCCGTATCGGCTCCGTGTAGAGGTATCTCTGAGTGGAGAATGTACGGAGCAAGTACAGTCCGGATACGGTTCAGGTACGCAAAAGACAAGAACAAATATCAGTGTTTACTCTCTCCATATCTGATAGTCTTCACCCTGAATTGTGGCAAATGTTGTCAAGTAATATCCTTTATCTTGTGATTGAAGGCATTCTGCACCTTCCACTTTCACGGGAACGGATGTACGGAGCACACACTTATTCCCTAAATTCGAACGAATCCGGGCCGATTTCAGTGTTCCCTTCTCCCAAACTATATCTACCTCAAAATTGCCACGAGCCTTGAGTCCCTTTACTTTGCCCGAAGGCCAGACAACAGGAAGAGCTGGCAACAAATGCAGTTCTTTTAAATGACTCTGCAAAAGCATCTCGGCAACCCCGGCTGTAGCACCGAAATTACCGTCAATTTGGAAGGGAGGATGGGCATCAAAGAAATTGGGATATGTACCTCCATGATTCGTATTTAAAGTAGGATCGACATATCTCATGATTTCACGAATCATCTTATAAGCATGATTCCCATCCAACAAGCGTGCAGCAAAATTTATCTTCCATCCTTTGCTCCATCCCGTCCCATCATCACCACGTAATTCAAATGTTTTTTGGGCAGCTTTTGCTAATTCAGGCGTAAGTAATGGAGATATATCACGCCCCGGATGCAAACCAAATAAATGAGACAAGTGGCGATGGTGAGGATCGTTTTCCACATAGTCTTTACTCCATTCCTGCAATTGTCCTTTAGCTCCGATCTGATAAGGGAAAAGCTTATTTTTTGCAGTAACCAATTGCTTGCGAAACTTACGATCTATATTTAAAACTTCCGAAGCTTCTATCAAATTGGAAAATAAATCTCTAATAATAGCCATATCCATTGTAGAAGCCTCGGAAACAGCATATTTCTTTCCATCCACCACAAACAAATTTTCAGGAGATACCGATGGAGAAGTTATTAAATAATCTCCTCTTTCCACCAACCAATCCAAACAGAACAATGCTGCCTCTTTCATAACAGGATAAGCCTCATCTGCCAAAAATTGCTTATCGCCAGTGAAACAATAATGTTCCCATAGATGCTGACATAGCCAGTTTCCTCCCATTGTCCAGTTTGCCCATTCAGGACTTCCATCTCCTTTATTCCCCACAGGATTACTAAGCCCCCAAATATCGGAATTATGATGTGCCACCCAACCTTTTGCATGATAAAACTCCTTGGCTGTAGCACGACCTGCCTTCGACAAATCTTTAATCCAGCTAAGCAAAGGTGTGTGCATTTCCGATAAATTGGTAGTTTCAGCAAGCCAATAATTCATTTCTGTATTAATGTTTATGGTGTAATTAGAGCTCCAAGGAGGACGGAAATCTTTATTCCAAATTCCCTGCAAGTTGGCAGCTGTCCCACCAAGACGCGAAGAAGAAATCAGCAAATATCTACCATACTGAAAAAGCAACTCCTCCAACTGGGGATCATAATTACCATACGAATAAAGCTTCAACCGGAAGTCGGAAGGTAGTTGTGCATTCACCTTACTACCCACCGTATCTGTAAGCTGCAAACTTACACGCTCAAAATAAGAGGCAAAGTCGCGTATATGCGAGTCTTTTAATTCATCGAATGACTTAATCGATGCTTTTGCCAAATATTGCCCTGCAAGCATTTTCTCATCTTTGCCTTCGCAAGCCGGACATTTATCGAAGCCATTGAAACTTGTTGCAGCCGTCCATATGACAAGAATCTCGTCCGCTCCATTAATATGGATACCTTTTTTATCTGTCGTGACTGTTCCCCCCACAGGAATAGCCTTCAGCAAAGAACGAAAACGCATACCACTGCATCCATTCTCATCTACCCTCATCATAGGTTCACGTCCCTTGCGATTATAATAAGCCGGATCGAGACGGGCTGGTGCTGCGCCATCCATAGCCAAACAATTATCCCCCAAAGCTTCAACTGCATCCGACAATCTGCTTTTCGTAGTAAAATCCAACGCAAGTTTTCCCTTTTGGCTTGCGGTAAAACGCAGGACCATAACTCTATCAGGAGCGGAAGTAAACATTTCGCGAACATATTGCACCCCGCCTTCCCAAAAACTGGTGGTTAGTATGGCTTCATTCAGGTCCAACTCACGTTTATATCCTAAATACCAGGCTTTCCTATCACCAAAAGACTGCTTGATTTCAAGATCTCCCAAAGGAAGAAAACTTTGGGAGAAATAGCCTTGCATTTTTTTACTCAAAGTTCCCGCTGCAGCAAAATCATCTCTCGACAACGCTTCGCGCATTTCTGATAAGTAGGAGTAAGCGTCGGGATTGACACTCTTTACACAAGGTACTCCGGTCCATAATGTACCTTCATTCAACTGTATCAGTTCATTTTCTACTTTACCATAGACCATTGCGCCAATATAGCCATTCCCTAAAGGCAAAGCTTCTACCCAAGTGTTTGCAGGCTTTTCATACCATAACCTCAGATGATCTTGTGCATGTAGCACGCTACAACACGTGATTGTCAATAATAGTATTTTTATATTCTTCTTCATATCCAATAATAATATTCTCTTATTTTTCTTTATCCATAATAAGCTTATTCCACTATTATAAATACGACTGTACTCATCGGTTTTACTATGACAGAAGATTCTTTAACAATTTCTTTTGCAGGAAAGCTAACCACTTTTTTAGCGGTGGGAATATTCAATACAAAATCCTTATTCTGTGTGCAGTTCATCCCTATCAGATACTTACCGTACCGCAATGAGTAAAACTCTCCCCTACCGGCATATACATTTTCCCAACCTGGTTCGTAGCGGATGCCTTCCGGAATCTTAGCAATGGGCAATTCCTCACCTGTATGTGCCGATTTCACTTCGGGGTAAAAATGACGGGCATCCGAAAAAAACAGGTTAGTACGTTCCGGCCGTTTATAAGTATACCCACTCGGTGTAAATTTGATATCTTCATAAATAGTAGCTATCCTATCTATTTCCGGAGTAATATAATGCACTCTTGCCAAATAGTTTATAGCGTAGTTTGCCCTCCAATACAAAGAGGCATATAATATTTCTTCACCATTCTTCAATGCTATCGCCCCAACTTCTTCATCGGCAAACAATGCATCCGGCATTCCTGAAGACATCGGAAGTTTATCCTCTCTGCGAGGTTGCTTTGCAATCAATTCATATTCACCTGGCAGGCGCAATAGGGTATAAGTGGAATTGAGCGAACTGTCCTTCATTTTTTCCCGGACAACATGAAAAAACTGGTTATCATCCAGCATCTGCTGCGCATAGGCCACCGCAATAGGATCGAGCGTAGAGGCTGCTGTCATCAAAGGATCCCCTTCTTTATCCAATCCTTTTTCACCATAAAGAATCGTTCCCGGATACTTTCCATGATCGCGCCAACCTATTACAGCCTCAGCTAGCATTGCTTTATTCCCATCTTCATCCACAGAAGGATAGCGGAAATAACTGCGCGCTTTTAAGACTTTCAACAACTGAGCACGAATCAAAGGATCACGGCTATCCGTTTCTCCACACACACCTGTAGCCTCGTAGACACGTAACATCCAATGTAGTATTTCTCCATATCCGCCAACAAAACCAAGTTCTTTACTAAGTCCTTTAGCTGAAAGTTGAAAGTAGTTGTCGCCCAATGGTTCCGAAGGTCCTTCAGACGTCTCACTTCCCAACCATGGAACAATTCCCATGGATTCATATAAATATTTTAAAGTTTGATAGGCAGGCAATGCTTTTTCTGGCGCAATGACAGACAAGAACCGATTGACACAATATAAATTCAGATCGACAATCAGACTTTGATTGGTGTATTGCCGGCGATGTGTCTTAGCATAGTTCAGACATTCCGCACACATCTGCGTCCAATTATCACGACGCGTCCGGCCATTTTCCATTTTTTCATCGAGTACCTCGCGTACTTCGGGGATAAAGCTATTTAAAGCCAGGCACAAAGGTCCCACTGTGAGCCAAGAGTCGTTATAAACAGATTTGGGATTCTGTGAATAGCGGACATAATACCAGTCCGTAGCTTCTATTGTTTTTTCGGCAACCTTCCTGTCGTGATATACTATAGTCCAAGGTTCATTATAGGCATAAGAAAGTACCCATAATTCTTCCTGATCCGGTTGTTTTTTTGCCATCAATTTCTTGAGTTCACGATTGACGTGTACTTTTACTTGCTCCATTACTTCTATTCCAGGAGCTATACGTACAGCAGATGAAGGCATGACACCCTGTTTTTCACGCCGTGCGGGAATAAAGCATTTTCCGGTATGGGTATATCCTTTGTACAATGCCTTTGCTGGTTCCGTCATAACTTTCTGATATTGATCGAATGTATTTCCATAGCGGGCAATCCTTCCAGTAGAACGTATACTTAATTCAATCTCTTTTTTGCCTTGAGTCATCTGCAGAGGCAAAGGTAAAGTAGTATAGGTAAAACGTCCCGGAAAAGGTGCTTCATCATTAGCTATATCCAGCATATCATAATCTCCCAAATGGCGGTAACCAATTTGCTTACCCTCGCAAAATAGGATTAAAATATTACTGTTACCTGAATCGGAACCCCAAAAGCGAGCTGTAAAGTAATTCTGCTTCTCTGAATCGACTTTCATCTTAAAAGTGATATTCCCACCTTCAACACGTTCTCCCTTCACAGGAAGAAGCAATCGTGCCGACTCATTTAGCCCGCCCTTAATTACTTCTGTAGCATTTGTAGCAAAATTATGCTTCTTTTCCGACTGTATGTTGCCGAAAATAATCTCATCAAGTAGTCCTACCTGCGAATACGCTGAAAAAGAGACTACACTCATTAAACAAAGTATAAGAAACCTGTCCATGTTATTTTTCTATCTATCAATTAAAAAAACAGCCCTCCTCTTCCAGTACAAAAGGAGGGCATTTCAAAATACAATTATTCTAATGTCATCTGTTCGCGGATAATCTGTTCCCCACCTCCTGCATTATAACTATAATATAAATAGAAGCGTTGCTCATCCGGATTATATACATTGCGATATCCATACGAACCCGAACTGTCATTGGGATCATCACTTGGCATAAGAGTGGTTACCTTTAGTCCTCCCTCTGTACTGTAAGGAGACATGGTTACTGTATTATCTTCATTGACGGTGATAATCATAGCATTCTTATTTATAGTCGCCTTCGTATCACTGGAGCTATAGACCTGACTACCAACATAAACACGAATTTTATTATAAGACAATGGCTGTACAACTTTCGTTGAAGTAAAAAAAGCAGAACCAATATAGCCTATAGAATTATAATACGTATTGTTGCGCTGCGACGCATATTGATTCTTTTTATAAATACGATACAATACATTTCTCTTGTCCTCATTTATTTCATAAGGACTCGCCTCTTTAATACGAAATGGGATAAAGTAGGTCGAATCAACCGATAAATTCTCCAACACAGATGTTTTCAAAGTTATAGGTAACTTACCAATCTGATCCTTCAACTCGGCCCCCGCTTTTATAGTGACAGAAGAAGATGATAATGTATAATCTGTCTCTTTTAATCCATGAGCGTACTTATCCGTCTCATCCATATAATTACTGTAGTTATATTTCGTCAATAAATCCTCATCTTTTTCTACCACAATATTCACATCCCTATCTATAGGATTAGTACCGCTGACAGCAAATGCCAGTGTTTTCACAGCTTCGTCACTTTTAGTCATTTCATATTCAGCCTGAAACACTTGACTAACATCACTGACAACATAAATTTCCTTCTTATAGCGCTCTTCCTCAAAGAATTCATCTCCATTGGAGCAGCTACCCAGTATACCTATAAAAGGCAGTATCAATAGCCATTTATTATATTCATTGCATATATTTTTCATAACATATTACTTTATACGATTATATTATAATTAGTTTTCCCAACCCGGATTCTGATCCAAATCCTGTACACGCCGTACCTCTGCTTTTGGTAAAGGCAAAAGAATTAGCTTTTTATCGATAATCCTATTACGATTATTAACTTGATTTACAGGAGCGGGAGTTTGGTAGAAACCATATTTATCTTCTCCCAAATGCATTCCATATATACCAGCTTTCTCTGTCTGCTCGTAAATGCCCCAACGACGTACATCGAAATAGCGACGATTCTCACAGGCAAATTCAATCATGTATTCACGTTTGATAATCTCATCCAAATTAGTCTCATCTGCCATATCCTCAGAAGACAGACCAGGAAGTCCTACGCGATAACGAACCTGATTGAAATACTTTGCTATTTCAGAAGGATCACGAGATACATTGTAAGTTTCAGGAGAAAGATTTCCTCCATTAACAGCTGGCAACTCAATAGTATAGGATGCCTTTAAATGATTCAAAGCTTCAGCATATCCCAACAATATTTCCGCATAACGAATGATAGGATAATATTTGGCTACCAGATTACTACCTGTTCCTTTCAAAGCATCCATAGGATGTACCCACTTAGTAAGAACATACCCGGTTCCGGGATAGTCTATCACATTGGTGACAGAGGAATATTTACCTGCATAAAGATCTGATCCTGGCACTGTATTCATTTCATGATACCACACATTGAAAGGACCATATTGACTCTGTGTATTTGATTTTACAAACCAATGACGACCGGAGAAGCCCACTGTAGCATAAAAACGATTCTCACGGTTCAAATACATACCATATACCCCTATAGGTATTACATAACCAGAAAAGCTTTCTTTCACCTTTGAAAAATTATCATCCGTCACAGTACCCTGAGCGATATTATAGGGGTATTCTTTGCTGGAATTCTTTATATCTTTACCATCAGCCATATAATAAGCGTCAACTAACTTTTGTGTTACACAAAGTCCATTATATCCCCCCATAATATCATTCGGTGGAAATACTTCTTCCATATGTTTCCGTAAATCACCAAAACTTCTTCCCCATATAAATTCAGTATTTTTACTACCAATCGTTTCTCCGTTAAACATCTCACTATAAGAGCGATAACAGTCTATCCCTCCTGCACCATCAGGGAAATTAGCATCTGGAACATTAGAAGGCAAAGGACGAACCGGTTGCATCGGGTCAATACTTACAGTATGCAATTTATATTTATTCATATCAATAACTCTCTTACAAGCGGCAGCAGCTACAGCCCACCTTCTTTCATCATAGGTTTGGCTAATATAATTTACTCCATCAACAGAACGTTTCCAGTCCCCATAAGTAATACGTGCCGCATTTCCTCCATTATATAACGGACTAGCTTGCTGCAAACGCAAACGCGCAATCAACGCAAATGCCGCACCTCGAGAAGGCCGTCCAAAATAACTGGAAGCAATATCTCTCGGCAAATATTTTGCGGCTTTCTCCAGTTCCTCACAACAATAGTCCACACATTCATCATAAGTAGAACGAGCTCTATTGTATGCTTCGGGCTGCTCATTATTAGGAAATATCTCGTCACCTACCAAAATACAAGGACCATAATTTTGTATCAGATTATAATAAGCGTATCCTCTCAGCATATGAGTATAACCAGTGACTTCTTCATCCTGTACAGTCGTCATTTTAGCTTCATGCTTTCTGCTGAGAATATAATTACACTTTCGAATCACCTGATACATGGAAGGCCATATATTCATTGTCTTTCCAGAGATATTATCAGCGTTAATATTACCAAGTACATAATTTATACCATCTTTATTCGTATAATTGGTAAAAGCTTCATCCGTAGCCAAGGGACCAGGGTTGAAAGGAGCACGAAAAACATTACTCTCGTCAGGAAGCAAATCAGAGACTCCCCACATATATTGTACCAAATAGTCATATTTTACAAATATACTATCAAACTTCATCGTATCGTCAAAAAGATCATCCACTTCCAAGAAGTTACATGAAGTAAATGCACCCGGAAGCGCCAGGCAAGATGCTAACAATAAATTCCGAAGAACTTTAAATGATTTTCCTATTTTCATTGTTTCAACATTTTAAAATTAGAAAGTGATGGTTGCTTGAAAACTTACACGTCCCGGTATAGGGTATTTACGACCGTTACTTGCAGCCTGATCCGGATCGAATAGTTTCACATTATCCCATGTACACAAATTATTAGCTATAATAGCCAAATCAATGTTATTAATACCACATTTACGAACGAACGGTAAATCCAGCGTATAATATAAACTGAGTTCCTGTAAACGCAGATACCTACGGTTTCCTTGCCAGAAAGTAGATGTTTGTGAATTGTTGTTATTTTTACCATAACTTAAACGCGGAAAAAGTGCATTCGGATTTTCTCTTAACGCAGCCGGAATACTCGTATCATCATAATCGGCTGGAATCCAACGATTGGCAGGGTCAGCTGCAATCGTTAGTATATTTCCATATTTTTCTTCGTAGAAAGGTATATAACCAACATTGTCTTTACCATCAGTATAAGCACGATAGTAAGTTGTATTACCAATGCCATTGAACAAAACACCCACTCTCAACTTCTTCCAGCGAAACTCGCCACCAAAACCGTATGACAAACGAGGATAGTCAGAATAACTCAATGGTACCCGGTCATCACTGTTGATCATACCGTCTCCATTCACATCCTTATATTTGATATCTCCCGGCATATAGTCTCCAAATGTTTGTTTCGGACTATTATCAATCTCCTCCTGATCACTGAAAAGTCCTAAAGCAATATAACCTTTTTGATAATTATAAGGTCTACCGGAAGCCGAATAGTATTCATACTTATTATCTGCTTCTTCGAAATATTTCACTTTATTCGTAGAGTAAGTGAAATTTCCACGAATAGTGAAATCCATATCCTTATTAATACGTTGGGTAAATGATATATTACCGTCAGATCCCCAACTTTCCATACTACCTACATTACCGTAAGGCATGCTAACCAAACCTACAAAATCGGGCACTTGCTTGCGCTCCTGAAAAATACCATCACGTATATCACGGAAGAAATCAATAGTAAAATCAATTTTACCCCAAAGGTTACCTTCAATACCTAAGTCCATTTTTTTGCTTTTTCCCATTTCAAATTATCAGCGCCAATCACACTTTCAACGATCTTGCC
>NZ_EQ973491.1:1440867-1454797 GCF_000158035.1 Bacteroides cellulosilyticus DSM 14838 | reverse complement strand
AATATTTCCAAGCTGTAGCACCGGAATTGCTTACATTAATGCTGGTCAGATAAGGGAAACGTTTACTTGAAATACGGTCATTACCTACCAAACCATAAGAAGCGCGTATCTTAAAATAATTCACCCATGGCAGATTATTCTTCACCCACTGATAGTTACTGGGAACCCAACCGACAGAAATAGAAGGGAAGAAACCAAACTGATTGCCAGACTGGAAATTCTCAGAGCCTGTATAACCGAAGTTACCATCAATCATATACAAATCATTATAATTATATCCTAATTTAGCAGACAGACCTTGATAACGAACAGGAATAGCTAACATACTATTTTCTACACCATCATCTACAGACTTTGAAGCCGTTTTCTCATCACTCATTTCATAATGCGCAAGCGCTGTAAAATTATGCACATCAGCAAACTGACGACTCCAAGTCATGGTAGCCTGCAAATAATATTTGCGGTATAAATCTTGATACTTTGAGTATTGGACAGTTTGCGCTACACTCTGTCTCGTACCTGCCAAATTTCCATTGGCATCACGATGATCATAATACCATAATTCAGGAACTACTTTACGGGTTTCATCAAACCATTCCTTGGAAGTATAAGCACCTTGTACATTCAATTTTAAGCCTTTGGTTATCATATCCAATTTTTGATCAATGCTTAATGTATATACAGAGTTAGTGTAATCCTTTGTCTTTAAACCAGTATGATTCAAATTTACATAAGGAGAAGCCAAATCATCAGTTCCTGATGCTGAAGGCAACATACCATTAGAGTATACAACAGGAATAGAAAGAGGAGTCAACTTACTACATGCAGACCAAAGTTTGTCAGTATCTTCGCTACCAGGTAAATTATTGATTGTCTTATTAGCATTTACACCAAAGTATAAAGTAGTGGTCTTGGTCAAATTCATATCAATATTTGCACGAATTCCAAAAGTATTATATGCTACATCTTTGAAATATCGACTATTTTTATCTTGTTTATATGCTGAAGATTCATTGGAATAATTCAGACTAATAAAGTAACGAGCTACACTACCACCACCTTGTGCACTAGCATAATAAGTTTGTTGCCATGAAGAATTATTCAGCAAGACATCCTGCCAATCAACATCCGGATATAAATCTGGATCAAGACCATACTGGATGATTTCTAATTCTTTTTGGGAATATTTAGGATCATCGCCACGTACAGCCAATGCTTCGTTGGCAAGTTTGGCATATTCGTATCCTCCACAATATTCCGGCAGACGCTTCAACCATGACATAGTTGCATTGGCACGCACCTTGAACTGTAATTTCTCATCTTTACCTCGCTTGGTAGTAACCAATACTACACCATTAGCACCACGTACTCCATACATAGCCGTTGCAGAAGCGTCTTTCAACACTGAGAAACTTTCTACGTCAGCCGGATCCACATCATTCAGACTCCCCTCTAACCCATCGATTAATACTAACGCTCCGGAACTATATCCAAATGTACCAATACCACGTACCCAAAATTCAGATATATTCTTTCCCGGTTCTCCGCTAGATTGCATCGAAATGATACCGGCAACACGTCCTCCTAAAGCATTGGCCAAACTGGTTGCGGGTAACTGCAAACTGGCTACATCAACAGAAGTAACCGCTCCTGTAGCAGATATCTTACGAGTTTTCGCACCAAAAGCTTCGACAACAACTTCCTGCAGCATTTCTGCATCCGGATTCATCTTTATCAATAAGTTTTTCTCTGCTTTCAAAGCAAGATATTCAATTGTAGAATATCCGATAAAGGTAAACTGCAATTTATCACCTCGATCGGTTTTCAAAGTGAAATGTCCATCCACATTGGTAATAGTTCCAACTCCGGGCTTATCTTTCACATAAACATTAACTCCAATCAATGGTTCACCATTTTCATCTTGTACTGTACCAGACAATACAAATGATTGTGCCTGTGCCATAACTGCCATCAAACAGCTAAAAAGGAAAAGACACATTTTGAGTCTTAATTGATTCTTCATTTTAAAATTTACAGATTAAAAAAGGTTGATTATAAAAACATTAATTTCATTATGACACGGTTACCTGCATCTGCAATATAGATATCTCCATTGGGAGATAAACAAATACCTGCGGGCCAATTCAGTTTCGACTCTTTCGGACTTCCCGTTGAAAATCCTTTCTGCTTACCAATACCGGCAACTGTAGTCATCATGTTAGTTTCTAAATTGAACTGACGTACACAGCAGTTTTTAGAGTCACAGATATACATTATTTTTTCTGATGTTTCTGGATCGCGAGTCAACAATATCTGTTCCGGATAACTCATTTTCGCAATGGAAGAATGACCATCTTGGAAATCGCCAACGCTACCTCCCATACCACCAACGCCACAAACCACAGTTTCAAAACCAGGGTCGGAAATATCTTTCGACAGATCAAGGCAAGTCACTATATTCTTTTGCTTAAGTGAACAATATATTTTCGTATTATCCTCAGGATCTCCACATATGAAGTTATCAACAGCTCCTGAGGGACACACCCCTACTACATCATAAACACGATCTTCAAATTTGAAACGAAACAAGGTTCCATCATAAGCACGACAATAAATCCATTCTTCTCCCTTAGCATCTTTAGCACGTACAAATGAATAACACCACATTAAATCTCCATTTTTATAAGGGCGATACCCCTTGGCTTGGTATTCAGTATTAGGGGCAACCAATTGCCTAAGTACCACCGCATAACTATCGTAAGGGTCAACCTCCCAAAAATATCCCCTTCTCATACCTGTGAAATAAACTTTCTGAGTTACCTCGTCATACCAAGGAGCTGCCGGTTCTCCTGCATTTGCATCACCATAAGCAATAAATTTAGTTATATATTCGTTCTCATCAATATAAACAAGGCTTCCTTCCGCATTTTGAGCGCGATGATTCAAATAAATAACCCCTTCAGGATCTACTGTCAGATTATACATAGATTTACCAAACTCTGTAGTTTGGAAACTGCCTTCTACAAATGCTACATTAGTGGAACCTACCTGTCCACAAACATATTGCAACTGATAATTTTTCTGATATTTAAATGACTGGTTACAAAATACAGTATCTGTTGTGTTACCATCGAAAAGCATGCCTATTTTGCACTCTTCACCCGGAAGTTTGGGTACATGTATTAATGCACGATCTCCTGATGCCCCTACTACAATCGCTTCTTTCTGATTGAAAAAAACTCTCAGACGTTTAGGATCACTACCCAAATTTTCTCCCCGTAAGATAACTTCATCAAAATACCCTCCGGAATCAGGATAAATTTCATCAATTACCACAGGTAAACTTGGGTCATACTCTTTATACCCTTTGTCACCATCATTACACGAGCTAATAAAAATCAGCCCCATGACCAAAGCTATCCCTGATAGATAGCGTTTCTTAAAATTCACTTTACGGTTTTTCATAACAATAAATTAATAAATACTTTATAATTAAATAGATTGTTTGATATATGTACGGATCTCTTTACGACTAATAAGCAAATGATTTTCAACTGTACGCGGTGAGATATGGAGTTCAGTAGAAATTTCAAAGGCGGTTTTATATTGAAAGCGATTCATTGTATACACTTTTCTTCGTTGATAAGGAAGTCTACTCAATTTCTCCTGTTCGAGCCAAGATAATTCTTTTGCATAAAGCTTATTTTCAACATCGTCTACACTTGTCCTGACCGTTTCCAACAAATATGCATTTATTTCTTGTTCTTTATAGTAACGTCGCAAATAGTCTGTCACCAAATTACGAGCAATTGTGTAAACGAAATATTTTATTGTATCGATATTGAGATAAAACATATCACGATAAGACAACAGACGCAAAAAGGTATCTTGTGTCAAATCTTCAGCTCTTTCTCTATTATTAATTTTATTATAGATGTAACGGAATATTAAATCGTAACACCCTGTATAAGCATCAGCTATTACCTGATTTGAAAGGACCGCAGCGTTTTTCATATGGAAGCATTTTAATGATTATGACTGCAAATATAAAGGAGTAAAAAGAAAAATATTCTTCCTGTAAGCCACAATACATCCCTTCCGTTTTAGATGTACAAAACGATTAATTAATCAACTATCAATCAACAAGATAAGAAATAAAAAACATGAGTCTCAAATAATTATAAAAGACTTTTCAGAGGATAATACATTGTTTTTAACCCCATCGAAATACCCTAAAAGGACACACATTGTTATAAGAAGATAATTATTTATACTCATCTTCTTATAACAATGCATAACCGCAAATCTACAGTTAATTTTGTTTCTCAAAAGTTTTGATATACTCACTCGGATAAATACCGTTTATTTTTTTAAAATAACGAAAAAAAGAAGTACGGGAATTAAAACCACACATTTCAATTAATGCATTCAGAGTATACTTGGTGTGTGCTCCTTTTTCTATCAGAAGCTTAAATTCGGCAAGTCTACAAGAATTTACGAAATCATAATATCCACTATGTAGATATTGATTAAATAAGTAAGATAAAGTATAGATGGAGGCCCCAGTAGCAGTAGCTAAATCATTTAACTTCATGTCAGGATTAAGATATAATTTTTGAGTATCCATACATTTCCTGACTTTACACAACAGTTCTTCACATTCCTCTACCGTTACACTAGTAGTCCGATATTTCTTTTCTCCATCGATCTCACTCTCCTCATTGGCAGGCTGAGATTTAAAACACCATTTTGTGATGCTCTGAATCTGCTCGGTTCTTCTTAAATAGAAATAGACTCCGGCTAACATCAATATGCCAATCAAACTAAAAAGCCCAATATAATAGATTAGTGGTAGAGATATATAGAGATTCAAAGTTGTTTCTGATTGTGGTGCTCCCATACGTCTTACTTTCAATTTGTAACTCCCCGGAAACAGTTCATAAAAAGTCAGAGTTGAATTACCGGTAAGAATTTGCCATTCATCATCTTTCTCTCCCAACCGATATTCATAAAACATGTGTGAAGGATCAGTATAAGTCAGTCCGGAAAAATTAACTGTAACATTCCTCCTCCACATTTCTAATCGACATTCATAATAACCTACCCCTTCGTTCAATACTAGATTCTGCGCTTCTCCATCTACCATGATTTCGGATATAGCAACAGAATAACGAGTCTTTTCTTCTACGCTCTGCCAATTGGCTCCCAACTTTAGCAAACCATTTGAGTTGCCAAACCACATATTTTCACCATGATCGGTCACAGGAGTGCAACTTAAAAAGATTGAACTGGGAACACCGTCAGCAAAACTATATGGAATAAATGTATTTTTCTTATCATAATGATATAAACCATCATTTGTTCCTAACCAAAGCCAGTTCTGTTTATCTTCAATAACAAAAGTTATTTCTTTTCCTTCAAGCAAGCTATTAGGGGCAAGATATGCATAATGATTCATAGATAAATCAGATATAAATAATCTCTCTTTATCAGGAATGAAATACAGTTTATGTTCCGAATCCTCATAAACATACTTTATCTTTTCTTTATGTATAAATCCAGATGGAAAAACATCTGCATAAATCCTCTTCTTGTATGGATTCCAAATCGCCAGACCATTTTCTGTGCAAATCCACCCTTTACCTGTTGAGTCAAACATGATATCATATACATTATTCCCCGGTAATGGTGAATTTTCCATCGTATAATGATATATAACCTTATCATCCTGATAACAATATACTCCTGAAGAGGTACCAATCCACAACTTATTGTCAACATCTGCTTTGACACAAAAGATATGCCCGTTCAAAAAGGGTGTCTTCTCCTGTGGACGAAAATCCTGCACACTCATATCCGAAGGATTGAATATATACAGCCCACCTCCATACGTACCTATATAATATTTTTCCATAAATGTAGCGCAACACAATATAATATTACTACGCAACAGAGGAGTCTTCAATGTCTTAACATTTCCATTCTTTTCATTTATATAGAATAAACCATTGCGCGAGCCTATCATTTTTTCATGTTCACCAATATTCAAAGTACGCACAGCTATATTTTTCGAATCGAAATACGGAGGAAAACTATATACCGAAAAAGCACTGTTCTTATAATAAGTGAAATTAAGCCCAAACTGATATAATCCTACCCACAGTATTCCGTCACGATCGAGCAACAGAGAATAAACAGAATTCGAACGTAAGCTTTCCACTTCATTAGGATTATTACTAAAATTCTGAATAATCTTCTGTTGCCGGGTAGAAACGAAAAAGACTCCTCCACCATCAGTTCCTACATATAATAAATCTTTCCCGTCTGTGGTCATCTGATTTATCACATTACAACCAATATCCATAAAACGGCTGAATTGCTTTGTAACCGTATTGAAACAGATGATACCTTGTTCCATGGTACCTATATAAAGAAGTTCTCCTATACGTTTAACTGTACGATAAGAACAAGATAAATGTTTACCAAAAAGTGGATTAATAAATAGAGTCGTCTTTCTTTCATTATCCAGTTCCACCAGATATAAATCTTTTCTGGTTAATATCCAGAGATTATTTTTTTCATCTAAACACATGGCAGAAATAGAGTTATCTGCTGTCAACGGATTATTATCCAAAATTATCCGTTCCCATTCTCCGGAATATTTTCGAATCCATAATCCTGTTTCACTTCCCAGATATAAATTACCTTGATAGTCTGAAATAATTTCACGTACTCCACCTTTTATTGTATCCTGACCTATAGGGTTCAACCTCTCTGACTTAACTTCCCATAACCCCATATCATTTCCTACTAATATTCGATGCCCTTCTATTTCAGCAATAACATTTACCCATTTCTTTTTTTCACTATTTCCATGAATCGGATAATGTTTGAAACGAACACCATCGAAACGTTCTACAGAAGTAGCTGTACCTACCCATAGGAAACCATTGGAGTCTTTATAAAGTGCACTAACCTTTAAATCGGATAGCCCATCAGCCCTTGATAAACTACGAAAAGCATATGTGTTTGCCAAAGCCGAAGAACAGTATAAAAGATTCAATAGTATAATAATGATCCATCTGATGTCTTGCATATAGTATAAGATTAAAAACGAAACAAAGTAAAAGAAAAAAAACGATAAAAAGAATCAATTTTGAAAAAACGAAACCCAATATCTGGTCGATTTCTCTGAGTTTCTTATTTTCATCACTATTTTTGGTGTCTCAAGACTAAAACTAGAAATGACCAATATGTAATGGGGCAATAATCATATTATAAAAGAGTAATAGACATATTATTAAATGACGATGCTTTGTTCTCCTCAAAAGCTATAGATTTCTTTGCTGAATATCCTTATCATGTAAACCTCATATACCCAAGTAAATCATAATAAAAAGGACTATCTTCGTTCGTGAAGATAGTCCTCTAAATATCAGTTATCTGTTATACCTATTGCCATCCTGGATTATTTCCCAGCTCCTGACCATTAGACAAAGAATTCAGCCAAGTTAAAGGTATCGGACGACGAATATACTTACTTAAAAAACTCTCTTCAGTTAATTGAGTAGGTATACCGCCGGCTATATTCCTGGTATCCCAATTATATTTCAAAACTCTTTCCGCCAGCTTACGGGTTCGTTGAAGATCATTCCAACGAGGTACTTCCGCAAAAAGCTCCATTGCACGCTCATCCAAGACATCATCTAAAGTTACAGTACCTGTATATAAGGATAATCCTGTTTCCAAAGCATTCTTCGCAGCCCTTTCTCTAACCTTATTTATATAGTACAAAGCATTAATATTATCATTATTTTTAACAGCTGCCTCCGCAGCAATTAAGCAGGTCTCGGCAAGGCGGAACATATAGATGTCACGGGTTCCGGAAGCATTGCCATTTTCATTGTACACTGTATTAGCATCCTTAAATTTCCAAACTGGCAAAAAAGCACGGGTATTGGAATTTGTAGACTGATAACCTAACTTGAAATAATCGTCAGAAGACATATCAGCAGGATCTCCCGTTGGAAAATTATAAACCTTATATTTCACAGCATCTTTATCTGCCTGAGACCAATGTTTAAATTTACTATCCGTAGGTACAGGGAAATAGATGACGGTATCTCCTTTCTCAAACACTCCTTCAATGGCACCTGTACACTGAAACCAGTTCTTACCTGTATCTCTGCCATCAGTAGAGGTTTTCGGATCACCATTCAGCGGACTCATAAACGTTACAGAAGCTCTTCGATCCTTGAACCAATCATACATCATATAGGCAAACTTAGTAGGAATGGCAGCAGCATCGTCATTACTATAATAAGAATCTTTTGAAAGTCCTGCCCATCCTTCTCTATAAGGGAACAAGAACCATTTAGGCCAGTTATTCACATTATGGTTGGCACCTGTAGAAAATCCCACACTAAATATGATTTCATCATTAGTTTCATTGGATTGGCAATGTACCATTTGAAAATCTTCCAATAGCTTATGACCGGAATTATTAATCACATCTACCGCATCCTTATATGCATTTTCAAAATCCCGGGAGTCTGCATAACTCTCATAACCTCTGGTCAAATATACTAACGCACGCAAATGCTTGGCAGCAGAAGCAGACATACGTCCATAATCACTACCAGTCTGTCGGGCAGGCAATATACGTATTGCATCTTCCAAATCACTCAGGATTTGCGTATAAAACTGCGCACCATCGGAAAGCTCAGCTGTCTTGACCGGAGCTAATGGTTCATGAATCATCAGAGGCGCCTGTCCCCAATTACGCACAATCTCAAACAAGAAGAGTGCACGTAGCGCTTTAGCCTCAGCTACTCGTTGTTCCAGCACATCATCTGCCAGGCCATCGGGATCATCACTCAACAGAATTACTTTATCAGAACGATCGATTGCCGCATTCGCATCTTTCAGCGCCGCATACAGATTATTCCACATTGTATAAACACTACCTTCGTTAGCATCATAGTTAACCGGGTATTGATTTAAATTAGACAACCCTATCGTATTATTCTGTGTACATATATCTGTACCAAGACATCCGAGAGATATGTATTCTTTAGAGTTGTAGATCGTCCTTAACCGGGAATAACACCCATTAATTAACCCCTCATAACCTGTTTTTGTCTGAAAATACTCATCAGCAGACTGGCTGGAATAATTCGTTTCATCAAGAAAACCAGAACAGGATACAAACCCGCTTATGAATGTCAGGGTCAATAACCCTTTTATTAGATATCTTTTTACTTTCATAGTACTTTATTTTTTAGAATGAAACATTTAATCCAAATAATACATTACAAGTTATCATATCTGAATTAGATACTTGCTCGCTGGGTTGTTCCGGATCAAACCCGGAGAAACCTGTAAAGGTAAACGGATTCTGCACTGTAGCGTAAAGCCTCAGATTACTCATTTTTATACGATTCAAGAGATTTTTCTTAAACGTATATCCTAAAGTAATATAGGATACCTTCAAGAAATCGGTTTTCTGAACAATGTGTGATACACTTTTGCCTGTTGTATTCTGATCTCTGTAAGGTCCCATATTCGACGGCTGTGCGCATGAATTGGTAGGATTCTCTGGGGTCCAATAATCTTTTTTCATATTACCCAGATTAGCATTATTATTTTCCAATGCATAAGATACGTAGAATTGATTTCTCAGTCTTGCTCCAGTCTGGAAATGCATATGGAAAGACAAATCAAACTCCTGGTAGCGGAATGTATTGGTCATACCTCCTGTCCAGTTAGGAATACGAGAACCATTGATAAAACGGTCTTTATCATTAATTACTCCATCATTATTATAATCACTGACCTTAAATTGTCCGGGCTTCTGACCATACTTCTTAGCCGCCTCTTCTTCACCCAACTGCCATACACCAATAGTTTCAAGATCCCAGTTTAATTGCACTGGTTGGCCAATAAACCAACGGTTATTATAATCTCCCTGCATCCCTTTCAAACGATCGGAATAAACACCCAAATCTTCTTTGAAAGCCAAGTCTACGATTTCATTCTTATTATAAGATAAAGTAAAAGTTGTTTGCCAGGAGAAATCTTTCAAGCGGATATTCTCAGTATTCAACATTATTTCGAAACCTTGATTTCTGACTGAGCCTACATTATCGCGTACACTGGAATATCCCAAATGAGTTGGTATACTCTTGTTCATAATCAAATCTTTCGTCAAACGATTATAATATTCCACAGATCCTGATATACGATTATCAAAGAAGCCGAAATCTACTCCGACATTGTATTCAGAGGTTCGCTCCCAACCCAACTTATCATTACGAATATTATTAGGATAAGTACCAATAACCGTATTGGTTCCGAATGAATAATACTGTGAACCTGCAATGGTTCCATTCGTGGAATAAGGGCTTACCGTATCATTACCGGTCTGACCATAACTCAAACGCAGTTTCAGATTAGAAAGCCAATCAACACTTTGCATGAACGCTTCTTCTTTCAGGCGCCATGCTACTGCCACCGACGGGAATAATGACCATTTATTGCCATCAGCCAACTTTGAAGAACCATCGTAACGTAAACTTGCCGTCAACATGTACTTGTCTGCCAAAGTATAATTAATACGCCCCAGGAATGACATAAGATTGGATTGTACATAACTGGAAGTCATGGAAGTCATCTCACCTCCTTGCAAGTTATACCACAAAGAGTTGAAAGGGAGATCTTTGGATGCTCCTCGCATCTTCTCATCCTGATTTTGTTGTAAAGAGTATACACCGGTAAAATCTATCTTATGTATTTTATGTTCCCAACTGTAACGAACAATATTATCCCATACCCAATTTGTATAGTTATTCTTATCTAACAAATTAGTAGCACCTTTGGCAGTCCCTTGCAATGCTTTAGTCCAGACACCACGATATTGGCCTATTTGGTCATTCGTCATATTAGAGGCAAAGGAAGATGTCAGTTCCAATCCTTTAACAGGAGTCAACTTCACATATACATTTGAAAGAATATTCAGCTTCTTTGTTTTATTAAATTCATTCTGATTAGTTATTAATGGATTGAACATACCGTTACTTGTATATTTCCAGATTTCTTCACCCGTTACAAGGCTATAAGGATGTTGAGTAGGACGCATACGTAAAGCATCGACCATCAATGAAGAATTACCAGTATCCCTAACAGAATGGGTCATATATAGACTTCCTCCAAATGATAAATAATCATTAGCCTTTAAATCAACAGCAGCACGCATATTATATCTTGAAAATTCCTGGGGAAATTGCATACCATCTTCAAAGTAATAGCCACCACCCAATGTATACTTAGCCTTTTCAGTTCCACCTGTAGCAGAAATAGTATGGCTCGTCATAAATGCCGGTGATGTAATAGCATCTACCCAATCATAATAATTTCTATCCTTAGCGGCTTTCAATTCAGACGGATCTGTGAAAATTTCCTCAAGGGTTTTATAGTTATTATTATTAAGTGCTCTGGCATTTTCCATAGCCAATTGAACATATTCATCCCCCGACATCATTTCGGGAACATGAGTATAATTTCTAAAACCTGCATAGCCACTATAGCTGATTTTAGGGTCACCAAGAGAGCCTTTCTTTGTAGTAACCATCACGACACCATTCGTAGCACGCGAACCATAGATTGCTGTAGATGAAGCATCCTTCAGAATGTCAATCTTCTCGATGTCATCCGGATTTATGTTATCCAAGCTTGCTCCGGGAATACCATCAATAACCACTAACGGAGCACTTGAACCAGAAATGGAACTTACGCCTCTGATCTTAATGTCATAGCCACCACCAGGCTTATTGTTGCTCTTCAAAATACTGACACCTGCAACAGATCCTTGTAAAGCTCCTATAGCATTCGCATTACCTCCACGAACCAATGTCTCAGTACTCACAGAAGAAATGGCACCTGTCAAATCTGATTTCTTCATCGTACCATATCCTACTACCACAACTTCATCCAGCAATTCAGAGTCCTCTTTCAAGGTTATTCTCAACGTACGATTGGAGCCAATTGTAATTTCCTGAGTCTGATAACCGACATACGAAACCTGCAACTTCCGGTTGGGAGAAACATTTAATGTAAAGTTACCGTCAACATCTGTAATGATGCCATTGGTGGTACCTTTTTCCATTACTGTAGCACCAATAACCGGTTCTCCTTGAACATCCACTACCTTTCCGGTAATTTTAACCGAATTCTGCAATACCTCCTGAGTTATAGGAGATACAGCCATACCATCCACTTGTTCTGCAGCCATTTCACTTAATGGCAAACAGGACAATGCTAAAAGCATAAAGAATTTGTCTTTCTTATTCATAGCATGCATTTTAAGTTTAACATAAAAAATCACATTTAATTATTTAGTCAATATATCTTCAATGAACATAGATTAAACGGGAATAAACTTTCATTCACTCAAACAAAAGATAATTTTCGCTATTTTTTTTAGGAACATAGATAAGAATCCACATATTCTCGTAACACGTTGCGGGCGATATATATTTGATTCTCTACTGTTCGTATTGATAATCCTAACTTTTCGCTGATTTCCGGATTAGAGTACTCATTCTTATACTTCATTACAAATATCTGTTTACATTTAGGAGGTAACCCTTTTATACGATTTTCTACTATTACAAAAAATTCTTTTGTCAAAAGAGTATTGTGTCCATCTCTATTCAATGCAGATATAAAGTCATTTCCAGAGACTTCTTCATAATGCTGTTCTATTTGCTTATGACGTATCAAATCAATACAGCGGTTATAAAGCGCTTTGTAGATGTATTTCAATACTGCACCTTCCGATACAAAATAATTAGTCTGCTGTAGCAAATTGATAAATACATCTTGTACAACATCTTCAGCATACAATTCCTCTCCCATCGTTTTTTCAGCATAGTGCACGAAAAAAGTGTGATACTTTTTATAAATTATCTCGAAAGAGTAATTTCCAACCGGACAATATCCGGCAATCATCAATTGTGTATTCATAATAGATAAGATTAAGGAAGTATTTATAAATTAGCCAGTATAGAACGTTTCTCTTGTAATCTCTTAAAACGAATTAATGCTTCAAGATAATAATAGTCCGCATAAATAATGGATGCATCAACTTCTCCACCACGAGGCATATGACCTACCGAATGTAACAAAAAAGCATATTTTGTATCTCCTGCCTTATAAGCAGAAGATGATAACATTTCAAGCATCTTTTCTGCCTGGTCATAATAATAATGTGAAGAGTCACGCTCGGTTACATAAGTAGAAAGTTCCAGTAAAGCAGAAGCTGTAATAGCCGCTGCGGAAGCATCTTTAGGTTCTCCAGAAGACAAGTCGGGAGCATCAAAATCCCAATAAGGAATTAAATCCTCCGGTAAACGGGATAAATAAGCATCTGCTACTTTTCGGGCAAAGTTCAGAAAGCGCACTTCTCCCGTTTCACGATATACCATAGTATAACCATAAATAGCCCATGCTTGCCCACGTGCCCACATGGAGTTATCGCTCAGCCCTTGATGAGTCACACCTTTTATAAAATGTCCGGTAATCGTGTCATATACGGCAACATGATAGCATGAATAATCTTTGCGAAACTGATATTTCATTGTGGTATCGGCATGCTCACACGCCATATCATATAGACGGCGTTCTCCCCCGTTTCGGGCAGCCCAAAATAGCAGTTCAAGATTCATCATATTATCAATAATAGTATTATGAGGCCAATTTTCCTTTTTTACCATACCCGGCCATGAAAGAAAAGTACCAACTTCAGGATTAAACAGAATTGAAAGAGAATCAGCTGCACGTAATAATCCTTCTTTATATTCCGTATTACCCGTCAAACGATATCCATTGCCCAAACTACACATCGTAATGAATCCCATATCATGGCTCCTTG
>NZ_EQ973491.1:1435423-1440645 GCF_000158035.1 Bacteroides cellulosilyticus DSM 14838 | reverse complement strand
AATCTTTTGAGTATAGTTTTCAGCTGCAACTTTCCACATATTATCCTTTGTATTCTCATATAAATACCAAAGAATACCAGGCCAGAAACCTGAAGTCCATGAACCGGGACTGGTGAAATGCCAATTAACATCATCTCCATCGATCGAGTTAGGAATACCTCCTTCTGAGCCAGAAGGAACAATGGCCAATGTACGTAAAGCCTGGGCCTCACAATAATCAATATTGGTATTTACTGAAAATTCCCGGTCGAATTGCTTACAAGCAATTCCCACTACAAATAAAGAAGCAAGCAAAAGAATGGTTTTGTGTTTCATGATATAGCACTTTTTAAATGAACAAATTGATTTCAACGACAACAAAATTAGTAAGTTGAAATTCTTTTCAGACATTCTGAGAAGTGTAATAGGTACCAACCTAAAGGCTGAAACGAGTTTCTCAATAAACAGCTATATTTCAATATTTTAATTATATAAAAAGAAAGAGTACCAAATTATTTTGGTACTCTTTTCAGGAAGTTATATTTCTAAAATGATATCTTTCTCCTTAATATACTCTGCAGGTGATTTACCCTTCAATTTCTTAAATGAACGGAAAAAAGATGTCCGGGAGCTAAATCCACACTGCTCAGAAAGAAACGCCAAAGTATATTTGGAAGCTGATTTATCCTGCACGCGGATAATAAATTCTTCCACACGATATTGGTTGATATAATCGGTAAAGTTTATATTCAAATATAAATTTAGAACCTGTGACAAATCTCCCGCATTACAGCCAATAGTATTCGCTACATCCTGCAACTTCAAATCCGGATTCAGATACATCTTATCCTTATTCATACATTCTGTTAACCTTTGTTTTATCCGTGATACTTCTTCTTCATCCACCCTGGATTTCTGATACTTCTCCTTCTGTACTCCTTCGACTTGTACTGTATTCTCACGCATATCCTCTTTCATTTTCCTATATTTACCCAGCAAAGCATAATAGCTATAGAGAAGTACCAAACATGTTAAAAAACAAAGTACCACCATCCATAAGGTGAAAGAAAGTCCCCGTACAACTTCCACCTTAACCGCCATAACTGCACCCGGATTAGACGCCGCCCGTACTTTAAAAACATAGTTGCCAACTGGAAGATTCATATAGGCTACTTGATTGCCTTTCATCAGAGTCAACCATTCCTTATCATACCCTTCCAAAAAATATTCATAGATATCCGTATTTACAACAGCATAATTCAAGGCAGAAAACGTAAATGCAATATTATTCTTATCTGCAGGCAAAGAGATCTTCTCCATAAATGAAGAAGAAAAAGGCAACAATTCATCTCCCGTCTGAAGGATTCTACCAGCAACAGCTACTGATGTAATGGCAGGAGGTAATGGAATTACCTTTCTTTCATGTTTAAGCTGAGAAGTATATTTTACTAATCCCCTTTCATTGCCCCACCAAATAGAGCCATCATCTGTAATCTGTACAGGGTTATTAAATATGTATCCGGGAATGCCATCATAAAGAGAGAAAATCTTGTGATGATTATCTTTGATATACAGTAAACCACGTTGTGTACTAAACCACAGTCCTCCATCATGCGGATCTTCAATAATACTCATGACCGAATTATTGGGAAGGAAATCATCAACTGTCAGATGCTCAAATTTAGTAAAATGCTCATCAACTTTAACAACTCCCTCTTTATCGTCACAAAACCATAGATTTTTATGATTATCCTCATAAATATACCGTATGCTTTTTGTAAACGGTTCTATATGTTCAGGAAATACATCCGACTTGAAAGTACCGGTTGACATATCATACAAAAAAACAGCTCCATTCGTTCCTATCCAGATTCTATCCTTTGAATCTGCTTTTAAAGTAAATATTGAATTTATGGCAAGAGACGAATTTCTATTATTGTAATTTACATACTGTCCGGTCAATTCATTATAGACATACACCCCATAAGAACTCCCTATCCAGTATTTGCCCTCTTTATCTCTTTCACATCCGGTAAATGAATTTTGCCTGAAGCAATCATCCGGTTTAAAGAAAGACAGTTTACCCGTCTCTGCATGCAGCAAATACATGCCACCACCATAAGTTCCTATCAAATAATCTTCTCCCAAAGGTTTAACCGACAAAATAATATCCGAACGTAATATAGAAGATTTTATAGTGTAATGTTTCACTATATTCTCTTCTTCGGAAATATAATAAAGTCCGTCACGGGTACCTATTACTTTTCGCCCTTGTTTACCAATCCAGAACGCACGCACATTCAGATTATGGGAATCAAATTTATCCTTAAAAGAATAGATGGAAAAGGTATTCCCACGCGTAGGCGTATAACTCATTCCACCCATGTAAGTACCGATATAAAGGATATTTTTATCTTTCAGTAATGAATAAACAGCATTCGAACAAATGGCATCTTCCTGTATAGAATGTTCTATTGACGTTATTTCTTGTCCGGAAGATGCTTTTATAATTTTGACACCACTTCCATTGGTTCCTACATACAATGTATCATTACCTACAGGTACCAAATCCTTAATACATCCATTACCTATTTGCGGATATATGGAGAAAACTTCCTGCCCAATATCAAACTTCAGCATGCCTTGGTTTGCCGTACCTAAATAAATAGTATTTCCCATCAAAGCCAGACAACTATAGTAATTTAATCCTCCTCTAATATTATTCTCAAACACTCGTGATCTTCCAGTTTCCATATTATAATGGATCAATCCTCCATTTGAAGCGATCCAAACACTATCATCCTCTCCATCTACAATATCCATTAGGCCATTCACAGCAGACAAGGCATTGGAGTCCAGCAGAATCTTTCTGAATACACCACTTTCATACAGAAATAATCCACGTGAACTACCAAGTAGTAATCTCCCCTTCTTACTCACAAAAACCACTTTTACAGACAAAGATTTGCCATCTAAAACAATCGGTTCAACCGTCTCTGTCTTACGATTAAACTTTATCAATCCTATATCTGTACCCACCCATAAATTTACAGAATCAGTCTCTGCTATCGAAAAAACAGTTCTCCCGGAAAATTGAGGATAAGTCGTCACATTTACCCCATCAAAACGATCCAATCCCATCTGTGTTCCTAACCATACGAAACCACGGGTATCCTTATATATAGCATTTATCGTATTATGGGATAAACCTTCAGATACAGTTACAGAACGAAAAACAGGAGACTGTTGGATTGAATACAGAGATAATGGCAACAACAACATTATCACCATAAATAAATAACGAATGACAAATGGAGCAACTCTCCCTATATAATAATATGTGTCCTTCATACATTCATAAAAATCGATCATTTTCTCCTTATTATTACTAAGAAGTCCGACAAACTTAATGATTTTTTTGATAGAATGTATAGTTTTGCTCACTAAAACTTAGTTTAATCTCATGATGCATTATACGCAGAATTGTTTTTCATAATTAAACTAAAAAGTGCGATGTCGCTTTAGGTAAATCGGCACGTAAATACGCTATATACATATTGACTTCTATCTAATATGTATTAACCTTATTATTTTAAGAATATGATGAAAAAGAAATTTATTCCGTTATTTATTCTTCTCTTTTATATGCTGAATATAAACAGCCAAGAGTTTACTCATCCGGGCTTACTCCATTCTGATTCTTCATTAAAAAGAATCCAGGAACTTGTCAGAAATGAGATCCAACCGGCTTACGGTTCATTTAACATCATGCGAGGAATGCCTGAGGGAAAAGCTGATTATTGCATAAAAGGACCTTTCGAAACTATCAGCCGTGCCGGCAGATATGGTTATACCAAAGATCCTTGTGAACGAGATTTTAATGCAGCTTACTACAATGCCATTCTTTGGATAGTCACAGGAAAAGAGCCTCATGCAGACAAAGCAATGGAGATTATCAGAGCGTATGCAAGTACCATAAAGAAAATAGAAGGTCCGGACGATCCGCTTTGTGCCGGCCTTCAAGGATTTATGCTGGTAAACGCAGCAGAAATCATGAGATATACATATACAGCAGATAAATATACTAACGGATGGGATGCAAAAGATACACCCAAAGTAGAAAGTATGTTCCGAGATGTATTCCAGCCGATACTTACTACTTTCTACAATACCAAACCTTACACCAACGGTAACTGGGGAATTGCGGTAACTAAGGCACAAATGGCATTCGGAGTATTTCTGAACGATAAGAAGTTGTATGAAGACGCTATAGAGTTTTTTCTGAAAGGCCATGATAATGGAACTCTTCCCAACTACGTAGCAGAATCCGGCCAGATACAGGAAAGTGGACGTGACCAGCAACATGCCATGTTAGGGTTAGGATGCCTCTCGGAAATTGCCGAAATAGCCTGGACACAAGGCAGAGACCTGTATAGCGCTTTGGATAATCGCCTTATGAAAGGTTATGAATACTTGGCCAAATCCAATCTGGGCTATGAAGTACCTTTCTTTACCTGGAAAGATATAACCGGAAAATATTCAAACTGGACTACGTTAGGGGAAGAAGGAATGGGACGTTTCCGCTCATTATTTGAAATAGCCTACAACCACTATGTTGAACGCAAAGGGTTAGAAATGCCATATACCCAAATTGTATTAGGCATGATACGTCCTGAAGGACCGGGATTTACTTGTGATAACCCGGGCTTCGGCAGCCTGCTGTTCTATTTGGGAAAAGACTTAAATGAAAGGAAAGTCCCCGGACAAATAAATGAGGATCTTTCCCAACTGGAAGGATGGACTTTCGCCAATTGCTCTTATAAACAGGTGGATAATCTAATGTCATTTGTATCATCCGGAGTAAATATGCAAAAGAAAAGGATTTCCTACCAGGCAGGAAACTATCCGTATATTGCTGTAAAGGCACCCAAAATTCCAACATCCGCAAATAAAGACTGGTTACAATTAAGCTATAGCGTTGCCAGTGCTCCGGAATTTTGGAAGTTAGATTCGGATAAGGCTAAAAAGATAGGAAAAGATATCTATGTATTCAAGATTACAGACTATCTGTCAAATAATGGAACGCACTTCACAGAAAGACCAACAAACATTACTCTTATTCTCAATTTTGGGAATATCGGTAATGAACCGGTAATTGTGGAATGGATTCGCTCATTTGAAAAGCTGGAAGATATTTGAGTAATATAAAGTAATCCGCGGACAAGACTAGTTCATTTCTACAG
>NZ_EQ973491.1:1428511-1435287 GCF_000158035.1 Bacteroides cellulosilyticus DSM 14838 | reverse complement strand
AGCAAAAAGCATAACTATCTGTGTGACAACGCACTTGGTGTTCCACTAAGATCAGTCGTAGTGGAACACGAGTTCAGTCCTAGTGGGAAGTGCCTTCAGTCCTAGTGGGAAATACCTTCAGTCCTAGTGGGAACTATCCTCAGTCGTAATAGGAAAATAGCTCGCTATACAGTTTTAAATTCCTCTAACGGGTTTTGAGTAATATATCCCTCTACTTCGTATATATAAAGAAAGAATTAATAAAAAAGTTATGAGAAATAAGAGTTTAATCCTAATGACAATCTGTGCGGCTCTATCAACCGGCCTTTCCGCTCAATCCATTTATCCCGGACAGCATGCCGGAAAAATGAAAAAAGTGACAACAGCGCCGATACAGGTAGAGAGTTTCGACTTAAAAGACGTGCGTTTATTACCAAGCCGTTTTCGCGACAATATGATGCGTGATTCTGTTTGGATGACTTCTATAGCAACCAATCGTTTGCTACACAGTTTCCGCAACAACGCCGGAGTATTTGCCGGACGTGAAGGTGGATATATGACCGTAAAGAAACTAGGCGGCTGGGAATCACTGGACTGCGAACTGCGCGGACATACAACAGGGCATTTACTATCAGCCTATGCGCTCATGTACGCATCTACCGGAAGTGAAATATTCAAGCTGAAAGGTGACAGTCTTGTTACAGGTCTGGCAGAAGTACAGGCAGCTTTGGGAAACGGGTATCTCAGTGCATATCCGGAAGAATTAATCAATCGGAACATACGTGGGACAAGTGTATGGGCACCCTGGTATACATTACACAAGCTCTTCTCCGGATTGATCGACCAATACCTCTATACAGATAACAAACAGGCATTGGAAGTAGTTACCCGCATGGGCGACTGGGCTTATAATAAACTTAAACCGCTGGATGAACCCACCCGGAAAAGGATGATACGGAATGAATTCGGCGGTGTGAACGAATCTTTCTATAATCTTTATGCCATCACCGGTGACGAGCGTTATCAATGGCTTGCTGAATTTTTCTATCACAATGATGTTATCGATCCGCTGAAAGAACAACGCGATGATTTAGGAACCAAGCACACGAATACCTTTATCCCAAAAGTTCTTGCCGAAGCACGTAACTACGAGCTGACGCAGGATAATGACAGTCGGAAACTGACTGATTTTTTCTGGCATACCATGATAGACCATCATACCTTTGCACCGGGATGCAGCAGTGATAAAGAGCATTATTTCGATCCACAACAATTATCCAAACATCTGACCGGATATACCGGTGAGACTTGTTGTACGTACAATATGCTGAAACTCAGTCGCCACCTGTTTTGCTGGACAGGAGATGCCAAAGTTGCTGACTACTACGAACGTGCACTCTATAATCATATCCTTGGACAACAAGATCCTGAAACAGGAATGGTATCCTATTTCTTGCCTTTGCTCTCCGGTTCTCACAAAGTTTATAGTACCCGGGAGAATTCCTTCTGGTGTTGTGTAGGCAGTGGTTTCGAAAACCATGCTAAATATGGAGAAGCTATCTATTATCACAATGACCAGGGAATCTACGTAAACCTCTTTATCCCGTCAGAAGTAAACTGGAAAGCGAAAGGAATAACTCTGCACCAGGAAACAGCTTTCCCCGTAGAAGAGAACACTGCATTGACCATCCAAACGGACAAACCTGTCACCACTACGATTTATCTGCGCTATCCATCATGGAGTAAAAATGTGAAAGTAAACGTCAATGGAAAAAAAGTATCGGTAAAACAGAAACCGGGATCATACATTGCCGTAACCCGCCAATGGAAAGACGGTGATCGCATTGAAGCTAATTATCCGATGAGCCTGCAATTGGAAACAACGCCAGACAATCCACAAAAGGGGGCCCTGCTATACGGACCGCTGGTATTGGCCGGTGAATCGGGAACAGAAGGTATGCAATCTCCGGCACCATTCTCTGATCCGGCATTATACAATGATTACTATACTTACAATTATCATATTCCGGCTGAGCTGAATACCACCTTACAAATAGACCGGAAACACCCCGGACACAGTTTACAGCGTACAGGCGAGGAACTGATATTTAAAACATCACAGGGCAATGTTTTAAAGCCACTGTATGACTTACATCACCAACGTTACGTTGTATACTGGGATTTAATAGAAAAGTAAAAATGAAACAAATTATTATTATAGTTTCTCTCATAGGTATTTATCTGTCATTCACATCATGCCGTCCTGCCGATAACCGGCAGGCGGATTATGATTTTACACCACTTGACTCCATTATCACCTCATGGATGAATAAAGGATACTATCCGGGAGCCTCAATCTGTGTAGTCAGAGACGATAGCGTTATCTTTCAGAAAAACTACAAAGACGTTACCCCTGACACTAAAGTCTATGTAGCCTCTGCCGGAAAATGGGTAGCCGCCGCAGTAATCGGAGCTGTGGTAGACTGCACCGAACTGGACTGGAATGACAGTGTAAAGAAATGGATTCCTGAATTTAAAAACGACATAAAAGGAATGATTACTTTACGTCAGTTGCTTTCGCACACATCGGGTGTCCGCCCTTATCTGCCGGAACCACGCGTAGACAATTACAATCATCTGGATTCGGCAATCATGGAGATTCTTCCGCTTGACACGGTTTTCACTCCCGGCACCCGCTTTGAATATGGCGGACTTGCCATGCAGATAGCCGGCCGGATGGCAGAAAAAGCTATGAATAAAGAATTCGAGGAATTATTTCAGGAATTAATAGCCCGACCTTTAGGAATGAAAAATTCCCATTTCACGCCCGTGAATACAGATGGAGGACACGCTCCCATGTTGGGTGGAGGTCTCTGTACCACTTTGCACGACTACATGCGTTTTCTTGATATGATCTACCACAATGGCGTATTTGAAGAAAAGCAACTACTGAAACCCGAAACCATACATGAAATGCAAGCAAACCAAGTGGGAAATGCAGAAGTTCATCCGGGTGAATATGTGGAACGTGCACTGAAAAAATATCATACTGGCATATATGGTTTGGGAGAATGGCGGGAACTTATTGATGAAGCAACAGGAGAAGCCTATCAGATCAGTTCACCGGGTTGGGCCGGCGCCTATCCATGGATCAATAAACAGGACCGGGTATATGGATTCTTCATAGCCCATGTACAGGGAAGTTCACAAAAGGAAGATGGATTCTCGTCATTTTTTGGAAGTCCTGTCATTTCACAAACTGTCTCGAACATTATTTCCCTAAAAAGATAGAATACATTGAGTATCCTCATATCCCAAATCGTATTTATATAAAAACAATAAATACGAAGATATGAAGACTATCGGCTCAGCAATTATTATGTTAGTTCTCACTCCTTCCCTCTTTGCAGACAATGGCAAGGAACTGAAGCTGACATCTCCTGACGGAACACATGAAATAGCATTTTACCAGAAGCAGGTTTCACCTGTAGCAAACGAACTTTGTTATCGGGTAGATTACAAATCACAACCTGTAGTCAATGAATCACGTGCCGGGCTGGAACTGGACAACCGGATATGGGAAATGGCTCTGGGAGCACGAAACCTAAAACAGCCTGCCTGCTGGATGGACAATCTGGAAGTGGACTCTGTGACTTACCAACCCGAAACAGACATCACCTGGCAGCCACTTTACGGTGAACGTAGCAGTGTACGCGATCATTACCGGACCGGCACCCTTTATCTCTCCAAGAAAGATAACTCCGGCTACCGACTCAACATTGAGGTGCGTGCCTATAATGAAGGAGTAGCTTTCCGCTATTTCTTCCCGGAACACCCAAAGGCTATCTTTCATAAAGTAGTAGGTGATCTCACAGAATACGCCTTACCGGCAGGTACAAAAGCATGGACCGAACAATGGGCACAGGCTTTCTTTGAGTACCTGAACATTGATGATATCAAACATCCGGTAGAACGTGCCCTCACGCTGGAACTCCCGAATGGTAAATGGGCCGCATTGGCAGATGCTGATGTTGACGACTGGTGTCTGACCAAATACCTTGCCTCCACAGACAAGAAGAATACACTGACTTCTGTAATGTATAGCCCCGTGGATGTAGTGACTTATTATGCCACTCCCTGGAAGATAGTCATGGCAGCCGACAAACCGGGTGAATTGCTGGAACACAATGATATCATCCAGAATCTGAATCCGCCGTGTGAAATTGCCGATGCCGCCGCATGGGTAAAACCAGGCAAGATTATGCGCGAAACAACTATCACAACCGAAGGAGCTATTGCAACCATCGACTTCTGTGCAGCACATAATATCCCGTATATGCTTTTCGACTGGCAATGGTATATGCCCTGTACTTCACATGACGGGGATGCCACAAAAGTGGTTGCCAAACTGGATATGCCCCGTGTTATAGCTTATGGTAAGGAAAAAGGAGTTGGTATCTGGGTGTACGTAAACCAGCATGCACTCATGAAGCAAATGCGTGAACTTTTCCCATTGCTCCGCGAATGGGGGATTGTCGGAGTAAAATCCGGTTTCGTACAATACGCCAGCCATCGCTGGGCAACTTGGATGCACGACATGGTTCGCTTGGCAGCAGAGAATCATCTGCTGATGAATATACATGATGAATATCGCCCTTCAGGCTTCAGCCGTACTTATCCGAATTTATTAACTCAGGAAGGCATTTGTGGAAACGAAGAATTTCCCGATGCAACTCATAATGTCACGCTCCCCTTCACTCGTATGATAAACGGTGCAGCCGACTATACGATCTGTTATTTCGACAAACGGCTGAAAACGACTCATGCTCATCAACTGGCAGCATCCCTCGTGTTCTACAGCCCTCTGCAAACTATCTTCTGGTATGACAAACCATCGTTCTATCACGGAGAACCGGAAATGGAATGGTTTGAGCACTTGCAAACTGTATTCGACGATACGAAAGTATTGGATGGCGCTCCCGGCAAAAACATAACAATGGCACGCCGAAAAGGCCAAGAATGGTTTGTTGCAGCAATGACCAACAATGAAGGTTCTGAAGAAGAAATACCTCTCACGTTCCTCGATAAAGAAAAGAATTACCTCGCCTGCATCTATACGGATGGGGAAGAAAAGATAAAAACAAGTACACAGGTAAAATGTACTTATCTGCTTGTCAACGCTTCACAAACTATGAAGTTCCAGCTGAAACCCAGTGGTGGAGCTGCCATAAGACTGGTACCTATAGACAGGCAGGAAATGAAGAAGTATAAAAAGTACAAAGGAGAAAGATTATAAAATATGATATTTCATTGAGTGAATAAACAGATTCGCTCGTATTAATAGGCAAATAACACATTAAGATTATTTTCAGTAGATAAAGGTAAGAGTTTGTTTAGGTAAAATCTTTGTTTTCAGGATATTTAAAAAGGTAACTAAAAAGATGAAAAAGATATTTCTGCTTACTACATTGCTATACGCTGCCTGTTGGCAGGCGGAAGCCCAATATGTATCCAAAGCCTGGGTATCTGACCAGAAGGATGGCACATACATCAATCCGGTGCTGCATGCCGATTATTCCGATCCGGATGTCTGCGCGGCAGGTGAAGATTTCTATATGACGGCTTCCAGCTTCGGATGTGCTCCCGGTTTGCCCATTCTCCATTCCAAAGATCTGGTTAACTGGAAATATGTAGGCTATGCGTTGAAACAGATAGAACCCATCGAGTTCTTCAATACTCCCCAGCATGGAAAAGGTGTTTGGGCACCATCCATCCGCCACCATAATGGAGAGTTTTATATCTATTGGGGAGATCCGGATCATGGCATCTTCATGGTAAAGACCAAAGACCCGGCCGGAGAATGGGAGAAACCGATATTGGTAAAAGCCGGTCGTGGCATGATAGACCCTGCTCCACTATGGGATGAAGATGGAAAAGTATATCTGGTACACGCATGGGCAGGAAGTCGTGCCGCACTGAACAGTGTTATCACAATTTGTGAGATGAATGCAGAAGGAACAAAAGTGATCAGTGATCCGGTACTGGTCTTTGATGGTAATGATGGAATCAACCATACAATTGAAGGTCCTAAACTCTATAAGCGGAATGGTTACTACTACATTTTTGCCCCGGCAGGCGGAGTAGCAACCGGATGGCAGTTAGTATTGCGTTCGCAGAATATATACGGTCCTTATGAGAAGAAGATTGTCATGGCGCAAGGCTCTACCGACATCAATGGTCCCCACCAAGGCGCATGGGTTGATACGCAGACAGGGGAATCCTGGTTCGTTCACTTTCAGGATAAAGCCATGTACGGACGTGTCGTTCACCTGAACCCGATGAAGTGGGTAAACGACTGGCCTGTAATTGGAGAAGATAAGGACGGTGACGGTTGCGGTGAACCCGTAACCCGTTACAAAAAGCCCAATGTAGGCAAGAATTATCCGGTAGAAACACCTGCAGACAGTGACGAGTTCAATACCCGCCAGTTAGGACTACAATGGGAATGGCATGCCAATTATCAGGATACATTCGGATATACTTCCGACCTGGGATTCATCCGTATTTACGGGCATATTCTCTCCGAGAACTTTGTGAATTTCTGGGAAGTGCCTAATCTTCTATTGCAAAAGTTCATGGCAGAAGAGTTCACAGCAACTACCAAGTTAAAGGTTTCCGCCAAAATGGACGGACAGCAATCCGGATTGATTGTGATGGGCTGGGACTATTGCTACCTCGGAGTAGAGAAAGAGGGCGATAAATTTATACTGAAGCAAGTGACCTGCAAAGATGCAGAG
>NZ_EQ973491.1:1423785-1428278 GCF_000158035.1 Bacteroides cellulosilyticus DSM 14838 | reverse complement strand
GTTACCCAACTACGAAAGAGACATCTATCTACGGGCAAAAATAGAGAAAGGCGGCATCTGCCACTTCTATTACAGCCTGGATGGTAAGAAATATAAAGCAATAGGTATGCCTTTCACAGCCCGTCAGGGAAAATGGATAGGTGCCAAAGTAGGGCTATTCAGTACCACTCCTTATGGTAAGGAACGGGGATGGGTAGATGCCGACTGGTTTCACATAGATAAATAAAAAGACTGATTATATGAAAACAAAAGAACTACTGTTCGGTGCATGCCTGTGCATGTTTACAGCTTGCAACATGCCCGAGAAAGGAATGGATGTGGATGTATATGAGGCGCTGGATTACTGTGACGCCCAGGTACAACGCACTTTAACAGAACTAAAAGCGGCAGAAGGTACTATCGACTACTCGATGATGCCCCGTAACATCATGGACAGCCTCAACACCTGGCATTGCCGAAAAGCAACAAAGGATGAATGGTGCAGTGGTTTCTGGCCGGGAGTGTTATGGTATGATTACGAATATACCGGTAAAGCAGCCATAAAGGAGGAAGCAGAGAAATTCACCGAACCGTTGAAGTTCCTGTCACAGATTCCGGCATACGACCATGACCTAGGTTTTCTGATCTTTTGCAGCTACGGCAATGGATATCGGTTGACACATAATCCGGAATACAAACAAGTGATTCTAGATACAGCAGATTCACTGGCAACTTTGTTCAGACCCCGTGTAGGTACCATACTTTCATGGCCACGCAATATAGAAATGTTCGGTGGACACAATACGATCATGGATAATATGATAAACCTGGAAATGCTTTTCTGGGCTGCCAAGAATGGAGGAAACCCATATCTGGCAGACATAGCCGTATCGCATGCCGACAAGACTATGAAATATCAGTTCCGTCCCGACTACACTTCCTATCATGTCGCTGTCTATGATACTTTGACGGGCGACTTCATAAAAGGAGTTACACATCAGGGATATGCAGACAATACCATGTGGGCACGCGGACAGGCGTGGGCTATCTATGGATATACAGTAGTCTACAGGGAAACATTAGATCCACGATATCTGGATTTTGTACAGAAAGTAACAGATGTATATTTAGAAAGATTGCCGGAAGACTATGTGCCTTACTGGGATTTTGATGACCCCAATATCCCGAATGTCCCACGTGATGCCTCCGCTGCAAGTGTAACCGCATCGGCTTTACTGGAACTCTCCACTTACCTGCCTGGCAAAAAAGGAGAAGAATATAAGAATGCAGCTATAAAAATGTTGGCAAGCCTGAGTTCGGACAAGTATCAATGCGGCAAAAGCAAGCCGGCATTCCTCCTCCACTCCACCGGACACTTGCCGAATAATTCAGAAATAGATGCCGCCATCATTTATGCAGACTATTATTATATCGAAGCCTTGGTTCGATTGAAGAACTTAATTGAAAATAAAGCTGTCATATAGAAGCAACGTTATCCCCTCTTACTGTTTTGGTTTGAGGGGAAGCGTAAACCAAAATGTAGAACCTTCTCCCAATTTAGAATTCACTCCGATTTCGCCTCCCATATTCTGAATAATGAGCTGGCAAATAGGCAAACCTAAACCGGTGCCCTGTTTAAAACTATCCAACTTGATGAAACGTTCGAATATAAGATGGAGTTTATCTTCCGGAATACCAGTTCCCGTATCAGTTACATAATAATAGATGTCTTTGTCACGCACTTCATAGCCATAGCGAATGCTGCCGGTCGATGTAAATTTACAAGCATTAGTCAGGAAGTTCAAAACCAATTGTTGAAGTCTGTTTTTCTCTGAATAAACAACATAATCATCCGGCATCCCCGGCTCAAAAATCAGATCAACCCTATCCTGCAAACGAGACTCAACAACTCCCTTCAAAGTCGCTAACACTCCATTTAATCCAAATTCCGAATAATACAAATCAAGAACTCCAGCCTCAATCTTAGATAAATCCAGAACATCATTGATAAGTTGCAGCAAGATTCCATTATTCTTCTCTATGATGCTGACATACTCCTTCTTCTCTTCTTCATCTTCAGTCATAGCCAATATACTGGAGAAGCCAATAATTGCATTCAACGGAGTGCGGATTTCATGACTGATATTAGCAAGAAAGGCAGATTTCAGACGGTTGGATTCTTCCGCACGCTCTTTGGCAGCAATCAGTTCGCGTTCTGCTATTTTACGTTCTGTAATAAACAATGATGATCCCACCACGATCAAGGGGTTTCCCTTTTCATCATATTGTTCAACAAAAGCACGTGCTTCCATCCAGTCTTCCGAATCATATGGTTTACCTGGACGATGGACGCGATATTCTTCCTTTATTCTATCAACTTTATTAGCGCGTACATCCTTAAAAACCTGTCGGATACGTTCTCTATCTTCTTCACAAACAAAAGTTAGATAGTCGTTAATATCAGTCGTATAGGTCATTTCCGAAACTTCTTTTTTACCCTGTTCTATTGGTTTGTAAGAACTATATGTGATTTCATCCGTCCGTAAATCCCATTGCCAGGGTAGTAAATCAACAACCTCCAATGCCATAGCCATTTTGGAGTGAGTGAAGCGCTGATTCTGTTCAACCAACTGAAGTTGTTCCAAAATCTTATTTCGCCGAAGTTGGAAAAAGAGAACAACCAACAATAAAACAATACTTCCTACTACCAAGGCAGACCGATATTTTTCAAAGAAAGTAGGAGGAGCATTCAAGTAAATGGTTCCCGGAGGGCAATTTTTAGGAGACAAACCAAAATCGACCATATAAGGATAGTTGAAAAGAACCATAGGCTTCGGATCATAATACGGGATATCCCGTGCCTGTTTTCCATCAGCTACAGCATTAATCATCTTCACAATTTCCTCACAGTACAGGTTCATATCATATACACACCCTCCTATTATAGTCCCATCTTCTTCAATACTTGAAATAGAAGAAGATAATGCAAAAAATGGACAAGGCAATGTAGAATTGGCAATCACCTTATAAGAGTTTGCCATCATAAGCATATTGCCCGCAAACATTCGTTTGTGGAACCATGAAGCGAACAAAATACCGGTTTCCTCCGGAACCACTTGTCGCAATGTATCCAACAACTGGTCCGGACTCCAAGCAGCTGCCGATAAAAACTTATAATTAATATCTGTATATTCAGTGTTAATCAACTCTGAGAGTTGCTGGTCATAATCAATGTCACGGTCAGTCTGATCACCTATTAACAGTAAACTCTTCATCTTCGGAATCATACGACGCAGCAACTGGACACTTTCCGGTATAAAAGCACGTGCAGCAAGAAAAGTCATATTATACTCATTACGCAGATCTTTCAAGTAGATACGATCTTTATATGGAATAATCTGATTGTACATATAAGTAGAATCCGGCCCTATATATCTACTTTCAGCACATACTATCAAAGGTATATCTCCCCAGTGTCTACGCATATCATCACGTAATATCAAAGGAGCATTTCCCAACATCAACACTGCTTTAGGCGGGTTGTTACCATAAGTTGAAAAAAGATTTTCTTTATATTGGTTCAGTATCTCAGGAGTTTCTATCGTCAGGATATTCATGTACTCCACATTCATACTCACATCCTTCCGGTCATACTCTTTCTGCATGATGTGTGAAATGATAGTCTGACTCCATGGGGCACCCGATACATAACTACTGATAATCAGCAAATCGGTACCAGAATTCTCTTTCTTATCATCAGCAGACGCCAGAGCAGAGAAAGATAAAAGGAAAATAAGTAAAAGATATCTAATATGTAGTATTCTCATGATTGCATAACTTGACTGTATTAAAACACAGAAAAGCAGCATTTAGTTCATGAAAAGAAAGACTTTCCCTGTGATTATCAATATTTTCTTAGAAATAGTCATATATTTGCATTCAACAATTATCACGAAAAGCTATTATATATGAAAAAGTTAATTTATCTCTTCGTTCTTGCTGTCCTTGCAGGAAGTATCAGTTCTTGTAAACAAGAGAATCGTCCTCAAATAGTCAATGGAATCGTTTACGATGCTACAATGAATAATATCACTCTGATTACGGGAAAAGGTGATACAATAAACATCAGCACTATGGATGCCAATCCGGATAAAGTTCCCGGTGTATTACTGGAGGACAGTGTAGAAGTAACATGTATCAAAGAAAAGATTGAAGGTGGGGAAATCCTGAAAGCTACCGAACTGGTAATAATCAAGAAGTGATATTCATATAAATAAGGGGTGTTCCGAAAAATCACCCCTATCTCTTTTTATTCTCTATTCATTAATCGTTGTTCAGCTATGCCCTCATACTTCGTACCCGGGCGTCCATAGTTAGCATAAGGATAAATGGATATGCCACCACGCGGAGTAAAAAGTCCTGTTACCTCAATATATTTAGGATTCATCAGGTGAATAAGATCCTTCATTATAATATTCACACAGTCTTCATGAAAAGCGCCATGATTACGGAAA
>NZ_EQ973491.1:1418771-1423528 GCF_000158035.1 Bacteroides cellulosilyticus DSM 14838 | reverse complement strand
TGATTACGGAAACTAAACAGATAAAGTTTCAAGCTTTTACTTTCCACCATCTTTATATCAGGAATATAACTAATACGGATTTCCGCAAAGTCCGGCTGCCCGGTTATAGGACATAGGCTGGTAAATTCCGGACAATTAAAACGTACCCAATAATCATTCTCGGGATGCTTATTATCAAAAGCTTCCAGCACTTCAGGAGCATAGTCCTGCTTATATTCTGTTTTTCTCCCCAAAAGGGACAGTTGATCTTTTAATTCGGTCATAACTATTTGTTTTTAATGTAAATCAGGAGTTAAGCGAAGCGATAATTCCTTTAAATACTTAACTGCTTTAAATATTTCTCTAATCCCTCACGACGTAACTTACATGCCGGACAATGCCCGCAGCCATCACCCTGTATCCCGTTATAGCAAGTCAATGTTTCGTTCCGTATCAGATCGAGCACTCCCAATTCATCTGCCAATCCCCAGGTTTCCGCTTTGTCGATCCACATCAATGGAGTATGAATTACGAACTGCTCGTCCATAGCCAAGTTCAATGTAACATTGAGCGACTTGATAAAAGCATCCCGACAATCAGGGTATCCGCTGAAATCAGTCTGCGACACTCCTGTCACGATATGATTGATACCATGTTCACGGGCATATACAGCAGCAATACTTAGAAAGAAGAGGTTACGTCCCGGCACAAATGTATTGGGATAACTACCGGCTGGCTTTTCCTGATCCATAAGCATCGTTGTATCCGTCAGTGAGTTGTGCCCCAACTTACCGATAAAAGACACATCCATTGCTTCAAACTCCACATCAGCTTTACGGGCTATTTCCCGTGCCAGTTCCACCTCTTTCTCATGCTTCTGTCCGTACAGGAAGCTCAAAGCAACTACTCTCTTAAACTCACGTTTTGCCCAAAACAGGCAAGTGGTAGAATCTTGTCCACCACTGAATACAACTAATGCAACTTCTTTATTCACAACTATTCATTATTAATGCGAATCAGGAGTTAAAGGAAGTTATCGCTTCGCTTAACTCCTGATTTACAGTATTTATCATTACTTCAAATATCTTTGATTTTCAATATATTGTAAGAGATATCCTGATCATATACATCACTACCGTCAATACGTTTAATAGCCGCCACAACACGGATAGTAACCGGAAGAATCAGCACCTCATACAGGGATTTCAATACGATCTGAATACACATCATCACCAGCAATTCAGGCCAGGCAATAATTCCTCCGAAAGCAACAGGAAAGAATATTAGAGAGTCTGCCGTCTCCCCCACTACAGTGGACCAGATAGCACGGGCAGAGAAATGCCGTCCACCACTTGCCACTTTCATGCGGCTCATGACATAAGCGTTGAGAAACGAACCAACCAGAAAAGCTGTCAGACTCGCCGCCACAATACGCGGTGCCATCCCAAAAACAAAGTTGAAATGAGCCTCCCCCTCCCAAAATGGTGCAGCCGGTAATGCTACGGCTATCAATCCAAGCATCACCACAAAGAAATTCATAGCAAAACCACTCCAGATAATGAGACGTGCTTTACGAAAGCCCCACACCTCAGCAATGCAATCATTGATAATATAAGAAATAGGGAAAACCAGCAACCCTGCGGTAACGGTAATACCGAAAACCTGGATAACTTTAGTTTCAAGAAGATTAGCTGCAATCAGACAAACATTAAATAGAATACCCAGCAGCATAAAGGGTACAGATACTTTTTGCTTCATAAATCCTGTTTTTTACGTGGTGTTCTAGAATACACGACCGCTATTCACGGCATCATAAGATCGTTAAATCGGCTGCAAAGATACATTTTCTTCCATTGACCGCAAAACCATTTCTAATTTAAGTTGTTCAAAGGGCATTCACCAAAACCTAACTTAATAATGAAGACAATCTTAAAAGTAATGTTTCTATTGTGCGGCATCGGTTTCATTCCGTCCATAGCCAAAGCACAAGAAAAAGTGATTATTGATGACGAAGCACCTAACGGCATCGTCATGGTTACCATCGACAAGGCAGGCGATGAGATCGTCCGTATCATGAACGAATCGCAATTCAGGTACATCCACGATCCTAAAGCTCCCCGCTTCCTGTTGATGGATAAAAAAGGGAAATTCGCCCTTGGTATCGGCGGATATGTGCGTGCCACTGCCGAATATGACTTTGGCGGCATCGTGGACAACATGGACTTCATCCCTGCCTACATTCCGAATGCCAGCAAAGTAAAGAACCAGTTCCAAATGGATGCAAGTACTTCCACCATCTTCCTGAAACTGGTAGGGCATACTAAATTGCTGGGCGATTTCGTTGTATATACTGCCGGTAACTTCCGTGGCGGAGATAAGGTATTCCAGTTGCGAAATGCTTATATGTCGTTCCGTAATGTAACGGTGGGTTATACTTATGGTGGGTTCATGGATTTGGCTGCATTGCCTTCCACTATCGACTTCCAAGGCCCCAATGGTGCAACTTTCTACCGTGCCACTCAACTTGCCTACACTTACAAAGGTCTGAAAAACTGGCGTTTCCATGCATCTATCGAAGTGCCAAGCGTAGATGGCGCCACGAATGACGAACTCAGCGTAGCCCAACAACGTATGCCGGACTTCACCGCTTACGCCCAATATGGATGGGGAGCTAACAGCCATCTTCGTGTGGGTGGTATCGTGCGCAGCATGACGTATACCAGCACGCTCAGCAATCATGCGTCCGATGTTACCGGATGGGGTGTACAGGCATCTACTTCGTTCAATCTCAGTAAGAAATGGGAAATCTTCGGGCAAGCTACTTACGGAAAAGGTATCGGACAATATTTGAATGATATAAGCAATCTGAATGTGGACATCGTTCCCAATCCTGAAAAAGAAGGCAAGATGCAGGCATTGCCTATGCTGGGCTGGTTTGCCGGGGCACAGTATAATATCTGTCCGAAAATATTCGTATCCGGCACATATAGTATGTCCAGATTATATTCTGAGAATGGTTATCCCAACGATCAACCAAGCAGTTATCGCTACGGACAGTATCTCGTAGCCAATGTATTCTGGAATGTCACTCCAAACATGCAGGTAGGAGCCGAATACCTCCGTGGCTGGCGTACAGATTTCAGTAATTCAACACACCATGCCAACCGAATGAATTTGTTGGTACAATATTCTTTCTAATCAGATATATAAACAGGGAAGCCGCCTCAAAACAATGTTCGAGACGGCTTCTTCTATCATATTAGAAGTAATTATGAAATCAGAACCTGTAATCAATACTAAGGCCGAACACCTTATTAGTACGACTATAAACATTTGTACCACTCAATCCGGTACCATTATAGTTTTGAGACACTTTAGTATAGTCATCATAGGTAGTCCACATATAACCAACGTTCAAGGCAGCTCTTTCACTTAACTTCAACTTGGCTCCAAAGCCCAGAGTATAAGAATCACAAGAGAAACTGGTATCACTCTGATAATCGTTAGACAATCCGTAATCTGTAATCTGACCACCACAGCTCACTGTCAGCTGTTTGGTTACATCCCACTCAATACCTGCCAGATACTCGTTTGTTCCCTTTGTCAGAAACTTCTGCTTGCCATTGGCCATTCCTGCATTCTTGTCATCAAAGAAGTGATATTCCACAGATGCGCGCAATACCGGTATGAACTCATAGGCAACAGCCACGGATAGCATGGAAGGGATATCATTCGGAGTATTCACACCATGCTTGTAATCCGCCAATTCACTTTCAGCGGCACCAATCATACGAAGCGAGTTTTCTTTAGTGGAATTCTCAATATTCAAATTAGTCATGAACTCATACTTTGCGCCAATGTTCAGCTTGCCCAACTTGGCATCCAAACCGATAACCGGAGTAAATCCCCATCCGGTCTGGCTGCAATCCAAATCGATGCCGATAAGTTCTGTTCCGGTAGTTATCGTTCCTCCGGTAGGCAAAGGCAAATTAGTGGCGGCACTGGCATTTAATGCACCCTGATAGCCACCGGTGAAATAGTTCATGCGACCACCTGCAAAAACAGAAAGCCAGTCTGTTGCCTTATAAGTCAAGCCCAACTGTACAGAGTAAATGTACTGCTTGCCATCCATGTAGCTTTTCAGCGAATAGGCATTGCTCGGAATCTTTTGGGCTCCCAATCCGCCTATCACCATAGCATCGAACATGGGAAGACCATCATCAAACGAAGCCTTTCCACCGCCACCGGTGATACCGAAGAAGCCGGAAAGCGTCCAGTCACCCGTCTTATAAGCGGCAAACAAACTGGGAATGACAGGAGCAGATGCCTTACCCTCATAATACTTATTCAGCCCCAAACCTTCGCACGAAGCATCGATATTTCTTGTTTGAAAAGCACTCTGAATACTCAAAGACATATGAAAGCCGTCAGTCGGTAAAAACGCCAGACCTGCCGGATTGGACAAAGCACCGTCTATTTCAGTTGTAGCACCACGGGATAGCATACGAAGAAAAGCAGCATGCTGATTTGTATTCGTAAGGAGACCTCCAGCAAAAGTTGAAGTTGAAACGATTAGCAACATAAGGCTAATCAACGAAAATTTTCTCATCTAAATCTTTTTTAATTGTTAGCGGGCGCAAAGTTACAATAATATTGCACGGCTGAAAGTATTTTGTGCAAAAATGTCGCATCAGACCAACAATTAATTGAAAATAGAAACTGTTTCTAATGAAACTGATGAAAAAAAAAAGATAGATGATATCCGTTGCTCATAAGGG
>NZ_EQ973491.1:1396158-1418471 GCF_000158035.1 Bacteroides cellulosilyticus DSM 14838 | reverse complement strand
CGTCCGTTATGGGCAAAACGATGACCCTGTATGATAAACATTTTATGCGTTTATAATAAATATTTACACAACAGAATAATTGTGCGATCAGTCATATACTTAGGGTATCTCAGTATGATACTTAGGGTACCTCAATATGATACTTAGGCTACCTCAGTCGTATACTGAGATACCACCATCGTAATACATCTGATAATCAGATACTTACAAAGCACTCCTTCGATATCAAAAAATCAAAACAAATAAACTATTTGAAATGATAAATTATTTCCTTTCCGCAGCGTTATGAACAAGACTCACCAAACTGAGATAATCCGCAGTCACCAACAACTATCCACAATATCGTAGTCAACTGTCGCCAATGAACCTTATTAGCCACGCGTGTGTTATATTGACAGACGATAAATTCTAAAAACTCCATAAACTATGGCATATACAATTGCTTTCTTCGGCACGAAGCCTTATGACGAGGCTTCGTTCAATGATAAGAACAAAGAATACGGTTTTGAACTCCGCTATTACAAAGGTCATCTGAATAAACATAACGTGATACTAACACAAAATGTAGATGCCGTCTGCATATTTGTAAATGACACCGCAGATGCGGAAGTGCTCCATATGATGGCGGACAATGGCGTGAAATTATTGGCATTGCGTTGTGCCGGATATAACAATGTAGACCTGAAAGCGGCTGCCGATTGTGGTATCACAGTGGTACGTGTACCCGCCTACTCGCCCTATGCCGTAGCAGAGTATACCGTAGCCCTCATGCTGTCGCTGAACCGGAAAATCCCCCGTGCCACCTGGCGTACACGAGACGGTAATTTCTCTCTGCACGGACTGCTTGGTTTCGATATGTACGGCAAGACGGTTGGCATCATCGGTACGGGAAAGATTGCCAAGAAACTTATTATGATTCTGCGCGGCTTCGGCATGAACGTACTGGCTTATGACCTATACCCCGACTATAACTTTGCCCGTGAGCATCAAGTGGTGTACACCACGCTGGACGAACTTTACCACAGTTCAGACATCATTTCCCTGCACTGTCCTCTCACCGAGCAGACCAAATATCTCATTAACGACTACTCCATCAGCAAGATGAAAGAGGGCGTAATGATTATCAATACCGGACGCGGACAACTGATTCATACCAACGCACTGATAGAAGGATTGAAGAACAAGAAAATCGGTTCTGCCGGACTGGATGTGTACGAAGAAGAAGGCGAATACTTCTACGAAGACCAGTCGGACCGCATCATCGATGATGATGTACTGGCGCGTCTGCTTTCCTTCAACAATGTCATCGTCACCTCACACCAGGCGTTCTTCACCCGTGAAGCATTGGAGAATATCGCCACTACCACACTTCAGAATATCAAAGACTTTGCAAGCGGAAAAGCTTTGGAAAATAAAGTCAAGATATAAAATTAACAATAAGAATCTGCAATAAGCAGAGGATAACATCTGACCATAAACTTTTTCAAAACCAGTTTGTTATCTAAACATATCAACCATTTAAAAGAAAGGAATTAATTATGAAAAAAGTAATAGACAAAGCGGAAAGCCGTGGACGTGCTCTATATGATTGGCTCGACAGTCACCATACATTCAGTTTCGACACCTACTACAACCCGCGCCGTATGAACTTCGGTGCCCTGCGCGTACTGAACGATGACCGTGTAGAACCAGGTAAAGGCTTCGGCACCCACCCGCATAAAAACATGGAAATTATCTCCATCCCCTTGAAAGGAAAGCTGAAACATGGTGATAGCCAGAAGAACAGCCGATCCATCACGCCGGGTGACATACAGACCATGAGTGCCGGTACCGGTATTTATCACAGCGAAATGAACGGCAGCGACACCGAACCGGTAGAGTTCCTGCAAATCTGGGTAATGCCGGAGAAGCTGAATACACCACCTGCCTATCAGGATTATGACATCCGCCCGTTGCTGCGCAAGAACGAACTGACGTTGATTGTTTCACCGGACGGTGACGCTCCTGCCAAGATGCTGCAACAGGCATGGTTCTCCATCGGAGAGATAGAAGCAGGCAAAAAAATCGGCTACCACATGCACCAGTCGCATGCAGGGGTGTACATCTTCGTGATTGAAGGTGAAGTGAAGGTGGACGACACTGTACTCTCACGCCGTGACGGCATGGGTGTATATGACACCCACAGCTTTGAGCTGGAAACACTGAAAGACTCGCATATCCTGCTGATGGAAGTGCCCATGTAAGTCTTTTAGATAAAAATAACAGCTAAAAGCCAAGGTTTGTGTAGCGTTTTTCGTAATATTGCGCTATAAATTGATCCTTGCATGAAACTTGATTACATTTACCATAGCGGCTTCGCGATTGAAGCGGACGGAGTGACAGTCATTATCGATTACTACAAAGATTCCTCTGAAACGGAATATAATAAAGGTATCGTTCATGACTATCTGTTGGGAAGACCCGGAGAACTATATGTACTCTCTTCCCATTTTCACCCCGACCACTTTAATCGCGAAGTTCTTTTATGGAAGGTCGAGCGTCCGGATATTCACTACATCTTCTCCAAGGACATCCTGAAACATCGTCGCGCCACACGTGAGGATGCCACCTATATAAATAAAGGTGATGTGTACGAAGACACGAATATCCGTATCGAAGCATTCGGCTCCACGGACGTGGGCATCTCTTTTCTGATCGACCTGCAAGGCATCCGGCTGTTCCATGCCGGAGACCTGAATAACTGGCATTGGAGTGAAGAGTCCACCCCACAGGAAATCCGGAAAGCGGAAGGCGACTTCCTTGCCGAGGTGAAGTACCTCCAGCAGACCGCCCCTTCGGTAGACGTAGCCATGTTTCCAGTGGACAACCGCATCGGGAAAGACTATATGAGAGGTGCGGAACAATTCGTGGAACGAATAAAAACCGCTATCTTTGTTCCTATGCACTTCAGCGAGGAATACAAGGGCGGAAATGCTTTCCGGGAGTTTGCCGAAAGCAAAGGTTGCCGTTTCCTGTCCATTACCCGTAGGGGCGAAAGTTTCGATATTACTCAATAAAACATACGCATTATGAAAAATTTGACACAGTTTCTTTTTATGCTGTTATGCATCTGTCTGCCGGCCACAGCGTTTGCAGACGCCAATAAAGATAAAGATGACGACAGCAAGTATCTGGCAGGTGCAGTACCCGAAGTAGATGGAAAGGTGGTATTCACCAAAGAATTCAGCATTCCCGGCATGTCGCAGGAAGAAATCTTCAAACGCATACAGGCTTGGATGGAAGCGCGGCTGAAGAAAAACGCGAACACCAGTCGCGTAGTCTACACCAATCCGGAAGAAGGACAAATCGTAGGCACGGGAGATGAATGGATCGTATTCAGTTCGAGTGCGCTTTCTCTGGACCGTACAAAGATACTCTATCAGCTTTCAGTTGTCTGCGCACCTGAGAAGTGTACGATGGAAGTAGAGAAAATCCGTTTCAACTATCGCGAAGGCAAAGAGAAATATACGGCAGAAGAATGGATAGTAGACAAGTACGCACTGAACAAGGCCAAAACCAAATTGGTACGCGGACTTGCCAAATGGCGTAGAAAAACAGTAGACTTTGTAGACGACCTGGCCCTTGGAGCAGCCGAAGCCCTCAGTGCAAGCACTGCTAAGAAAGCAGCCGAAGCAGCTGAGCAAAAGGAAGCTAAGAAAGAGGAAAAGAGTGTTGTAAACTCTGGTCCGATAGTAATTGCCCCAAAAGCAGAAGTTGAAGTGAAGACTCCGGCTGAAACCGGCAAAGTCACAGTAATCCCCGCCACTCCGCTCACCCCGGCTACTCCTGCAACGTCAGGTACAGTGCCCGGTTACAAAGAAGTAGCTCCGGATCAATTGCCGGCAAATGCCATCCAAATGGGTGCGGGCAAGTTAGTGCTTGTAATCGGCTCGGATGCTTTCAACATGACCATGATGACAGCAAACGCAGGTGGTTCATTGGGCAAATCATCAGGCAAGCCTGTTATTTTCAGCTTCCTTTCTCCCGACCAGCCTTACGAACAGATGGAGACGGCAGAAACTTACACCGTTCGTTTCTATCCGGCAAACCAAACCGAACCGTCAGTTGTTTTGGAATGTAAGAAGATGCCTTCACAGACTCCGATGGAAGGTCAGCCACGCATGTATGTGGGTGAAATACTGAAGGCATTCGTTAAATAATTACTAATTACTAATCACTAATTACGTGGAAATAAAAGCTAAATTCGATCATTTTAATATCAACGTTACCAATCTGGAACGTAGTATTGCTTTCTATGAAAAGGCATTGGGATTGAAAGAACATCATCGTAAAGAAGCCTCAAATGGCTCCTTCACATTGGTTTACCTGACAGATAACAGCACAGGTTTCCTCTTGGAACTGACTTGTCTGAAAGATCATCCGCAAGCTTATGAACTTGGAGAGAACGAAAGCCATTTATGCTTCCGTGTTGCCGGTGATTATGAAGCTATTCACCAATACCATAAAGAAATGGGTTGGGTATGCTTTGAAAATACAACTATGGGATTGTACTTCATCCATGATCCGGATGATTACTGGATAGAGGTGCTTCCGGCAAAATGATGAAAGAATGGTAAAATGATAAATGGTAAGATGATAGGATTACATTTCCTCATCTTACCATTTATCATTTTACCATCTTATCATCTTATTTATGACGACCTGCCCTTTTCTTTCGTATATCCGCCTTCATCTTGGCAGCACCGGAACCATGTTTCCCGGTAATATACGATTTCTTCTTGGCTTTAGTTTTCACCTTTCCATCTTCCTTAGGTTTGTCTTTCTTTCCTCTAAAGACGATACCGCCCATTATTGCATCTTCTATACTCATATTCGGTTTCTATTACTATTACATTTATAAGCCAGTGCGAAGTATGGCTTTATCCATATATTGACCACAAAGATAGCTTTTTTCTACTAACAGACTGCATTTTTCGTATCTTTGCGGACAACTTTTAAAGATTGAATAGAATGAACACTACGCTGCTTTCTGTTGACAAGGATCCGATGGGTACTGCTATTGCAGATTATTATAAACGACACAAGGCCGAACGACTACGGGTTTTCTCCTCACAGTTCGATGAGGATGAAATTCCGGTAAAGGAACTTTTTCGCATGGAAAAGCAGATGCCTCTTCTGGAACGTACCGCCCTGCAACTGGCTACGGGAAAGATTCTGGATGTGGGAGCCGGAAGCGGTTGTCATAGTCTTGCCTTGCAGGAAGCAGGCAAAGATGTACATGCCATTGATATTTCACCGCTTTCAGTAGAAGTAATGCAACAACGCGGTGTACGGCATGCCACATTACTCAATCTGTTCGATGAACATTTCCAAGAGACATACGACACAATATTAATGTTGATGAACGGTTCTGGAATCATCGGTAAGTTGAAGAACCTGCCTGCCTTCTTCAAAAGAATGAAGCAACTGCTACAACCCAGCGGCTGCATCTTTATGGACTCCAGTGATCTGCGCTATCTGTTTGAGGAAGAAGACGGAAGTTTTGTGATCGATCTGGCAGGTGACTATTATGGAGAAATAGACTTCCAGATGCAATATAAGGACATTCTGGGAGAGTCATTCGACTGGCTTTACATTGATTTCCAGACACTCAGTCTTTATGCAGCCGAAAATGGTTTCCAAGCGGAATTAGTAAAAGAGGGAAAGCACTACGATTATTTAGCCAAGTTGACCTTGAAATAAGGTCAACCCGGACTTTCTGTTTATTATTTCTTTGCCAGCATTTCGTCTATCTTCTTCGTTAATGCGGCAAATTCCTCCTCATTGTACAAGCGGGTCAGCATCACAATGCGTCCGTCTTTATCAATCAGTACATTGCGAGTAATGCCGGCATTACGAAGCGCATATTTGGCAAAGATATCTGCACCCGGATCTAATCCCAAAGGATAAGTAACACCGGTTGATTTACCGAATGCAATCACTTTGTCCAGCGGCTCATCACGGTCTATACCAATAAGAGCAAATGCTGAATTATCTTTGTGTTTCAGCCAGATATCTTTTTCTATGAAAGGCATCTCTTTGCGGCATACCCCACACCAACTGGCAGTGAACTGTAACATCACTACCTTTCCACGAAGTTCGGAAAGGGTAACTTTCTTTACCGTCTGTCAGGGTAATGGTAAAGTTAGGAGCCATCCCCCCTACTCTTACAATGTAACCGGTGCTATCGGCAGTTACTTCCTGTGCTTTGCCCGATAAACTACAAAGGGCAAACAAGATAAAAATCAAACTTTTTACTACTTTCATCGATCTTATACTTTAGTTATTTTAAAACGGGAACAATAACGGGAGCACAAAGATCATCACAATTCCCATAATTATCTGTAAAGGCAAACCTACTTTAACATAATCCATGAATGTATAACGTCCTGCAGGCATCACCAATGCATTGGGCGGAGTCGAGAACGGAGAAGCAAAACACATACTGGCTGCCACAGTTACAGCAAATAGGAACGGATACGGACTCAAATCCAACTGTATGGCAGACTGAAGCGCAATCGGTGCAAGAAGTACTGCCGTAGCCGTATTACTAATAAACATAGTCATCAGCGAAGTGGTGAAATAAATACCTGCTAATAACACATAAGGTCCGTAACTACCTAGCCCGTTTACCAGCGATTGGGACACCAATTCGGAAGCTCCGGTCTTTTCCAGCGCCAACGACATAGGCAACATAGCGGCAATCAGAACAATACTTTCCCAGTTAATAGTTTTATATGCCGCTTCCACATTTCGGAAACAGCCGGTAAGCACCATCAGCAAACCTGCAATCATTACTGCCGTTACCGGAGCGACAGGGATAAAATCGAACATCATCATTACCACCATTCCCAACATGATAATGGCGGCAACAGGTGCTTTATGATTCAGGGTTACTTTGGCAGCCTCGGCAAGCGGTTGTCCAAGTACTACCCAATCAGAGGGATCTTCACTCAAACGCGCTATATTCTCCCATGTTCCTTGCACCAACAGCACATCTCCCGAATGCATCTTTTCATCCTTCAAATTCTTTAGAATATACTGACGTTTGCGTTGGATACCCAGAATATTCACCCCATATTTCTCTCTGAAACCAGAATCCTTTACCGGCTTATTGACCAGGTTAGAAGCAGGCATCAATACAATTTCAGCAATACCGATTTCCGTGAATTCAAGTTCATCACTCTTTGATTCTACGGTGCCTTCTGCATCATGCGTATCCAATAACTTCAATGTATTTTCTTCTGCAAAGCGCTCCACATTCGTAAAATCTCCCAGTACATACAGAATATCATTCTCCTGAATAATGGTATCAGCAGCAGCCATTTCCTGGCTCATCGTCTTAAAGAAATGACGACGCGAAGAAGATGACTGACGGCGAACCTCCATTATACCCACATTATAACGTTGTGGAATACTCAGTTCCTGTATGGTCTTTCCAGTTAAAGGGGATCTACTTTCCACTCGTACCCGACACAAGTTCTGGAACAATTGGTACTCCCCTGCCAGCTCTTTCAGTGATTTATTCTTTTTGCCCTTACGATCCTTATCGCCTTTCTTAGTCAGGAAAATTTTGCTCAATGGAATCAGTATCACCAATCCGACAGCTACACAAACCAGTCCGACAGGAGTAAATGAGAAAAAAGTAAGGGGCGCATATCCAGCAGAAGTCAGTGCTTCCTGAATTACAAGGTTCGGTGGTGTACCGATAAGTGTCATCATACCTCCCATACTACTGGCAAATGCAAGTGGCATCAGCAGGCGACTGACATTAATCTGTGTCCCCATAGCCATACTGACAACAATAGGAAGCATCAAAGCTACCGTTCCGGTATTGCTGACAAAAGCGCCGATGAAGGCAGTCACCAGTACAATAAGAATAAAAAGCTTTAATTCGCTGTCACCGGCTAATTTTAGAATACGACTACTGATCATCTTCGCCAAACCCGTCTGAAAAATGGCACCGCCCACAACGAACAATCCTATCATCATGATCACGACGGAATTGGAGAAACCGGTCAATGCTTCCTCCGGAGTTAGAATACCGAATATAATTAGTAACACCAAAGCACAAAGCGCCACCAAATCCGAACGCACTTTGCCACTCATAAAGAATATCGCAGAAAGGAATAAAACAATGAGAGTAATATACATATAGATATAAAATTTGTCAGTTATTAAACAATTCAACAGTGATTTTTGTTCTAAGGCGTTGCAAATATCACAAAAATCAGCACAATGAACAATAGGGTGAATCCTTTTTGAACTAAATAAGCGACAAATATCTCACTAAATTATAAATAAAGTATAGATTATTAGCATTATATTTATAACTTTGAATCCGGGAATGATATTATGGGATCACCTCTTTTATCAGTTAAATTCTATAACAACAATGGGAAACGACAACACAATTACAGGCACCTTCAATGGAACAATCCACCTGGAATACCTGCCATGCATCAATTATGCAATGATACACAACCATGTACCTTCATGCAATTTCTGCGAACTAATGAACAGTGATGAAGTCGATTGGAACAATATCAAAGTTTCGATAGATGGAGAACTAATTAAGTACTCAGAGAGTATTCTCGAAGTCATTCCGCACGGACAGAACATTCAAATCAACAACCTGGAAATATCACCTGAAAGTGGAAAATTAATCGAATTGACAGAAGGCATCGATACTATCTTTCATCTGGTTATTACGATTTCCGGTGAGATAGCCCATCAGCAAACATTTCCCATCAAACTGATGGCATACGATCAGTGGACCGGTTCCAGGATTATGCCCGAACTCTTAGCTACATTTGTTACTCCCAATCATCCCATACTTTCAAGAATAAGCGTAAAAGCCTCACAATTCCTCGAAAAGTGGACCGGAAACTCTGCCTTAGACGAGTATCAGACACAGGACCCCAACCGAGTACGTGCACAGGTAGCTGCTATTTATGAAGCTCTCCGGTCTGAGTCTTTAATATATTCTACAGTTCCAGCCAGCTTTGAAACTTCGGGGCAGCGTATCCGCTTGGTAGATAATGTACTCACCAGCAAACTAGGTACATGTATAGACCTGACTTTACTCTATGCTTCCTGTCTGGAAGCCAATGGCATTCATCCTCTTTTAGTCTTGTTGAAAGGACATATATTGGTAGGTGCATGGCTTACAGAAGATATTTATCATCAAACCGTAGGCGATGATGCTTCCTTTCTACTCAAAGGGAGTGCAAATGGCATCAGCGACATTGTATTAGTAGAGACAACCGCACTGGCATCTTCTCAAAATATTTCATTTGAAGAAGCTGCTACAATGGCTCAGAGAGAACTCAAAGAAGAAAACAGATTCGAGCTGTTTATCGATGTATATAGGTGCAGACTGGATAAAATCCGTCCATTGCCACAACGCATAAACCATAACGGTGAATGGCAAATAGAAAACAGCGGAATAGAACATGAGAATGTAACCCAAAGAATACACCGACTGGACCGGTATGAAATAAAACTGGAGGACAGCAAGGATGAAATAACCAAGCAGATTATTTGGGAAAGAAAACTGCTGGATTTTTCTCTACGCAATAATCTGATTAACATCCGTCTTGGTAGAAGGGTTATACCATTCATATCTTTTGAAATTGACCATCTGGAAGATCATTTGCAAGCCGGAGAAAACTACCAGATATTACCCAGTCCCGCTAAAAGTAAAATAGAACCGGGTGAGACAGGTCTCTATGATTCTTCTTTATGGAAAGAGAATTTGGAAGAATTAGTAATCAGCGAGCTGAGAAACAAAAAACTTCGTTCTTATCTGACCGAAAGCGAACTTCAGAACTCACTCAAATTTGTATACCGTACATCGCGAACCGCCATCGAAGAAAATGGCGCCAATTCACTGTTCCTCGTTTTAGGAATCCTGAAGTGGTACGAGTCTCCTAAGAGCGTGAAACCACGCTTTGCTCCTATCTTACTGTTACCGGTAGACATTGTGCGCCGTGGAGGTTCAAGCGGATATATCATCCGCACCAGAGACGAAGAAATAATATTGAACATAACGCTCGTCGAACTATTGAAACAACAGTTCAGTGTTAATCTTTCCGGGTTGAATCCGTTGCCAAAAGATGATAGTGGCGTAGACGTGAAAAAGATATTCGCTACGATTCGTACCTGCATTCGTAATATGAAAGGTTGGGATGTAGTGGAAGAATCAATGTTGGGGCTATTCTCATTCAACAAGTTTGTCATGTGGAATGATATTCATACCAATGCAGACAAATTGAAAGAGAACGCCATTATAGCCAGTCTGATGGAAAATCGTATTCAATGGCAGGATACGACTCCGGAGATTAACGCCAGAGAAATAGACAAAAATCTTGAACCTCTCCATTTTGCCATTCCTGTTGATGTCGATTCTTCGCAGTTGGAAGCCGTTATTGAATCAGGAGAAGGAAAGAGCTTCATATTGCATGGACCTCCGGGAACCGGTAAATCACAGACCATTACCAATATGATAGCCAATGCCCTGTACAAAGGAAAACGTGTGCTGTTTGTAGCAGAAAAGATGGCGGCACTTTCTGTAGTACAAAACCGTCTGACTAAGATAGGATTAGATCCGTTCTGTCTGGAACTACATTCTAATAAGGTCACTAAATCTCATTTTCTGGCTCAGCTTCAGAAGGCTATAGAAGTCATTCACATTCAGTCTCCAGCCGAGTTTGAAAGCACTTCAAAGCAATTATTTGAGCGTAGAAAGAAATTAATCGATTATATGGAAGCATTGCATCATCCCCATGCTTCCGGCTTTTCTCTTTATGATTGCATTACAAACTACTTATCGATACAGGGAGATGAATTGTCGATCGACTTTTCTCTGTTTCCCTCCATCACCCAAAATCAACTGATAGACTTTTGCGAAAATATCCAGGAACTGGATACAGTTTTTCAGATAACAGGGCATCCGCAAGATCACCCGTTAAAGGGACTGGAGCCATACGATACTTCCATAGAGAGCTCTCAGAAATTACAAGCCGGAATCAGGCGCTTTATTAATTTATTCACCTCGATTACCGCTAACAGAAAGTTGCTTTCAAATAGTCTGGGAATCTCGATACCTGATAATTGGGATGGGATCAACTGGATGGGCAAGATATGTAACCAGCTTCTATCCATCCCATATCTGAATAAAACGTTATTGGAAATGGGTGGTAATACCGACTTGATAGAAGAATGGAAAGATATTATCCTGTCCGGTCGTAAGCGAGATCAGTTACAAGCTGAACTGGGTAAAGAGTATGCACCTCAAATTCTGGGAGAAAATGCATTTGCCCTCCAACAAGAATGGAAAGCTATCGAATTGAAATGGTTCTTACCTAAATTCTTTGCCAAACGTTCTTATCTGAAAAAGCTCAGACTTTACAATACGAGTTTGCAGGCAGCACAAATACCAAGCCTGTTAGAAAAGCTAAATGCTTATCAAAAGAATAATAAGATCATTCAAGAACAATCTTCCGAATTATCATCTTCTTTCGGCTTCTTAGGAAGAAAGAGCAAAGAGAAATGGGATGATATTGATTCTATACTTAAGAATCTTCCGATAATTTACAACACTTTATCGGAATACGCAGCAATCGTTCAACAGCCATTCGCAGAAGTTCTGAATCAATTTGCAAATAAAATCAGTATTGACTGGAACGCATTCCAACAGTCTAATAAAGATACATTCAGGCAACTAATCGATACATCCAACGAGTTGAATACGGTTCTCAATGAAATAAAAGGTTTATGCTACATACAACTGCCGGATAATAATCTTGAAGTGAAACTACCGGTTCTACTGAATACCTGGCTAACTCACTTCAATAAGATTAAAGATTGGGGACAATGGTGCATCCGTAAGAGAGAATTGGAATCTCTTCATTTAACCGTAGTTATCAACTATATAACAGATAAGCATAAAAGCGGATCGGAAGCTTCTAATGCGTATATGAAAGGCGTTTATCACCAATTAGCTCTAAAAACCGTTGATGCGGACGAAACTTTACGCCTTTTCAACGGGTTGCTATTTGAGGAAATGATCAGTAAATACAAACAACTGACTATAGATTTTCAGGAGTTGAGTAAAAAAGAACTATACTGTAGATTAGCAGCCAGAATACCATCACTAACAATGGAAGCTGCCTCCAGTTCCGAAATAGGAATTCTAAAAAGGAACATTTCAAATGGAGGACGTGGCACATCTATCCGGAGAATTATAGACCAGATACCAACTCTGTTGCCCAAGCTATGTCCATGCATGTTGATGAGTCCGATATCAGTGGCTCAGTATATCGATCTGGATGCAGAGAAGTTCGATCTTGTTATTTTCGACGAAGCATCACAGATGCCTACCAGCGAGGCAGTCGGTGCAATAGCCCGCGGCAACGCATTAGTCGTAGTAGGTGATCCCAAGCAAATGCCTCCGACAAGTTTCTTCTCCTCTTCACAAGTAGACGAGGAAGAAGCTGAATTTGACGATATGGAGAGCATTCTGGATGATTGCATCTCGTTATCCATTCCATCCCGTTATCTGACTTGGCACTATCGGAGCAAACACGAAAGTCTGATTGCTTTCAGTAATTCTCAGTATTACAATGGAAAGCTATATACTTTTCCTTCTGTGGATGACAGAGTTTCAAAAGTACGTTTAGTTCAGGTAGATGGTACATATGATAAAGGACGTACACGCAGCAATCATGCCGAAGCTGAAGCCATTGTGAAAGAAATACTGAACCGGCTACGTACACCTGAAGTTCCTGAAAAAAGCATAGGCGTCGTATCTTTCAGCCAAGTACAGCAAAATTTGATAGAAGATATGCTCATTGAGGAACTGAACAAATATCCTGAATTGGAAGAAAAAGCTTTCCAAAGTAATGAACCTATTTTCATCAAGAATCTGGAGAATGTACAAGGTGATGAACGGGATATTATTCTTTTCTCTATAGGATACGGTCCGGATAGGAATGGCAATGTATCTATGAATTTCGGACCGTTGAATAATCAAGGTGGCGAGCGTCGTCTGAATGTAGCCGTATCGCGTGCACGTTATGAGATGATTATCTTCTCAACCTTACGTTCCGAACAAATAGATTTGAAACGTACAAAGTCCAAAGGTGTAGAAGGCTTAAAGAGGTTCCTTGAATTTGCAGAACGCGGCACCTCACCTGTTCCGGCCATCCAGCTCCAGAACCTGCAACAAAGTAATCTTATCACTTTAATTGCACAGGAACTTACTCAGCGTGGTTATAAAGTGGATACTCTGGTAGGGCGGTCAAACTTTAAAGTAGATTTAGCGATTGTCAATCCGTTGCAACCGGATACATATATTCTGGGAATATTGTGTGACGGCAGAAACTATTATGAAACCAAAACCACAAGGGACCGTGAAATAGTACAACCGAATGTTTTGCAGATGCTCCACTGGAATGTAATGCGTGTATGGTCCGTCGACTGGTTTGAACATAAGGAGAACGTCGTGGAGCGCATTATCAAAAAGCTGGAAGATTTAAAAAACACAAAAGTAGAAGAACAGCCTCCTCTTCCGATAGAGAATAATGTTCTGAAAACATTCAGTATAGAGAATGAACCTGTTGTAGAGTTAGTGAACAATCGAGAAAGAGAATATATATTTGCTGACTTGCCCGATATAGGCTACAGTACAGATATCGATACCGTAATGGCTTCCTCCTATCAAGTTAAAAAACAACTTCAACAAATAGTCAAGATTGAACAGCCCATAACAAATACTCTGCTATATAAAAGGATATTACGAATTTGGAATCTAACAAGAGTTACCACCCGTTTACAGGTATTTATCGACAATCTTCTTGAAGATGCATATAAAGACCCTTTATCGGGAGATACTATAATTTACTGGGAAGATGAAGAGAAAGCTAAAGACTGCGACTTTTACCGCATCAACTCCAAACGCGATATTCTGGATATTCCAATCCTAGAAGTAATGAGCGCCGCCCGCTATGCCATAGAGCAACAGATATCTATGCCGACTGAAGATCTGAAACGGCTGACTTCCCAACTTCTCGGTTTCAGTAGGAAAGGAAACAATCTAGATATGGTAACGGAACAGACTATACAATTACTGATTGATCAAGGAATATTCAGCCATGCGAACGGAATGGTATCCATGAACAATTAGGGTTCATGGATACTTTTTTCCGAAAGGGAAGAAAACAAGATGGAAAAGAATGTCTACCTAATAGTCTTCGATAGTGGAATTTCCAAATATATCCTTTTTGATAATCTGCTTGTGCCCTTTATTGTCTTCAATAATAGTATTGCCAAAGATATCTTTTTTGACAGTCTTCCTATTGCCATTATTGTCCTCAATAATCGTATTCCCTAAAATATCTTCTTTAATAGTTTTCTTATTACCATTATTGTTTTCAATAGTAATATTTCCTAAAATGTCTTTTTTGATTGTAATCTTATCACCATTATTACCTTCAATAATAATATTTCCCAGAATATCTTTTTTAATCGTAATCTTATTACCATTATCATCTTCAATAATCGTATTGCCTAAAATGTCTTTTTTGACTGTTTTCTTTTCTTGATTGACTATCGAATATTCGTAACTATCCTCGATAGAATTAACACTATAGCTCTTCGTTATATGGGGAGCTAAAACAGACTGAACTGTAAATAGGATAAATAGAATCTTTTTCATGGCGTATTTCTTTTGGTTTGTAACAAAAGTAATATGGGAAAATGAGAACTAACTGGTGAATTCTATAATTATTGATAGGGAAAAACCTAAAATTAATACTTTTCATGTGCTACAATCGTATCGTTTTAGGAGGCTCGGACTACATTCGGTCTACACTCGCACGATTTTCTACCCAAATGGCAGGGTAGCTAAGTCACTGAAGGTCAATAAACAACAAATGCCCTGAGTATTTCTACTCAGGGCATTTTGTTCGTTTTGAGGTTCCTGGCGGATTCGAACCGCCGTACACGGTTTTGCAGACCGCTGACTAAGCCACTCATCCAAGGAACCAATCTTTCTCATTTGCGGTTGCAAAGGTAGTACATTTTTTGGAAATTCCAACTATCCGCAGCAATTTTTCTTCTTTTCTTTTTTCGTCGCACTACACTCTGCACGCTTCTCATCCATCAATCGCTTTAAGTCACAACCGGTTACGCAATTTGCACATGGATTACCATTTTCTCTTGTCCGGCGAAAAAATGCATAAATTCCCCATCCGATCCGGACAATACACAACAGTAACAGGATTGCAACTACCCATTGTTGCCAATTCATCATACAAATAATCCTCCTATTCTATAAATGGCAAATGCCATTACCCACGCAAGCAGCGTGGTATACACTGCCGTAAATAATGCCCATTTCCAGCTACCAGATTCTTGCTTGATTGCTACAATCGTAGCTATACATGGGAAATAGATCAATACAAACACCATATAACAGAAAGCTACCAACGGTGTAATCGGAATACGTTCGGCAAGACTTACGGCATCTGCTTCAGCATCATTCGTATAAAGCACGCCCAATGTACTTACCACTAATTCCTTAGCGCCCACACCTGAAAGTATACCGATACCAAGTTTCCAGTCAAAACCCAAAGGTGCAATTACCGGCTCCATAGCCTTTCCTATCTGTCCGATGTAGGAATTCTCCTGCTGTTCGGCAACCGTTTCATACGCATCATGGTCAGGATAATATCCCAATGCCCATATTACGATGGAAGCTATCATGATAATACCTCCCATTTTACGAAGATATTGTGCCCCCTTCTCCCACGTGTGACGGAAAATAGCTTTTGCTGTCGGTAAACGGTAAGGCGGAAGCTCCATTACGAACGGAGTATCATCCCCCTTCACCAGAAAACGGCTGAATAAACGCGCCAGCAATACCGCCAACAGAATACCTATTGAATATATTAATAACAGTATCAAACTACCATTGTTCGGAAAAAATGCACCTACCAGCAACAAATAAATAGGCAGGCGGGCACTACATGACATCAACGGATTGACGAGCATGGTAATAAGTCGGCTTTTACGATTCTCAATAGTGCGCGAAGCCATAATAGCAGGTACGTTACATCCGAAGCCCATAATCAGAGGAATGAAGGATTTACCATGCAGCCCCATCTTATGCATAATCTTATCCATGATAAATGCAGCACGCGCCATATAACCGGAGTCTTCCATCAGCGATATGCAGAAATAAAGAATAAGGATGTTCGGCAGGAAGACAATCACACCACCAACACCACCTACAATACCATCTACCAATAGATCTTTCAACGGTCCGTCCGCCATATTGGCATGTATAAAGTTACCGAGAGTTTCTACCAGCCATTCGATACCCATCATCGGGTATTCGCCAAGCACGAACGTCCCTTCGAACATGAGATACATGAACAGGAAGAAAATGGGGAATCCCCACACACGGTGCGTTACGATAGAGTCTATCACACGTGTAGTATGTTCTTTATCCAAGTGATTATCCACAAAGGTTTCTTTCAGTGCACCGGATATAAAACCATATTTTGCATCGGTAATTGCCTGATCACAATCCTCATTCAGCACGTCTCGGATACGGCGGCTTTCCTGATCACGGACATCTATGATTTCTTTGCCGTTGGGTAAAGTTTTAATCAGCGTTTCCAAATCCGGATCATTCTCCAGAAGTTTGATGGCAAGAAAGCGGGTAGAATACTTATGACGGATACCCTCATTCTCACTAATCACCCGCTTCACCTCTTCAATGCTGCGTTCCAGTTCAGGACCGTGGTTAATGTGAATATGACGATAGAATCCATGATGACGTACTTCTTCTTCTTTATGAGCCCCACCGGTATAGCCGGGCACATACTCCCGATGCCATTCACGCAGGTCATTCAACACTTCTGCACGTACCTTGCCTTTCTGATCGAGGAAGTCGGCACCTTCGTAAATACTGATAACAACGTGAAAAAGATCTTCGATGCCTTTGCCCGTACGCGAAACGGTAGGAACCATAGGAACACCAAAGAGTTCACTCAGTTTCATGTAATCCAGCGTGTTGCCACTGGCTTCCAGTTCATCGTACATATTGAGCGCCATCACCATACGCACGTTCATGTCAATCAACTGGGTAGTGAGGTACAGATTACGTTCCAGATTGGACGAATCTACCACATTGATAACAATGTCCGGTGTTTCATCAATAATATGATGACGGACATACATTTCTTCAGGACTATATGCTGATAGCGAATATGTACCCGGCAAATCGACTATGCGGAAATGATAACCTTGGAAATTAAAATGACCTTCCTTAGCATCCACTGTAACGCCGCTGTAGTTACCAACATGTTCGTGTGAACCGGAAGCAATATTAAACAGAGAAGTTTTTCCACAATTTGGATTACCCACTAATGCAACATTAATGGTACGACGTTTACCGAGAGCGATACGTTTCAGTTCTTCTTCCCCCGGATAAATATCTTCACTCATTCCCGGATGATAATTCGGTTTTGTCACTTGCTCTTTCGCCTCATGTTCGCTGAGTATTTCAATCATCCCTGCCTCCTGTCGGCGCAAAGAGATTTCATACCCCATTACTTTGTATTTTATTGGGTCTTTCAGCGGGGCATTCAGCAAAACCTCTACAGTCTTGCCTTTAATAAAACCCATTTCTACAATTCGTTTGCGGAAACCGCCATGCCCCAGTACTTTAACGATTACACCTTTTTCTCCAGTTTTTAATTCGGATAAACGCATAGTCTTCTCTCTTTCTTTAATTTGGATGCAAAGATAAATGATTTGTATTTAGCCTACAAATTATTTAGATTGTTTTTAAATAAGGAGAAATATTCTCCATTCTCCACTTTGTTCCGAAGAATTAGAAAGAATTCAATCCGTTAATATTATCTTTGCACCATTATGAATATAAAGAAAATAGCGCAATATATTGATCAGGAGAAGCTTTTCACACGAGAAGACAAAATACTGGTAACGCTGAGTGGCGGAGCGGACTCAGTAGCTTTGTTGCGTCTACTTCTTGCTATGGGGTACACCTGCGAGGCGGCACATTGCAATTTCCATCTGCGGGGCGATGAGTCGGTTCGAGATGAAATGTTTGTCCGCGAACTATGCTTGCAGCTGGAAGTTCCGTTACATGTCCAACATTTCCAAACCACGGAAGAAGCGGAAAAGCGCCACATATCCATTGAAATGGCAGCACGGGAATTACGTTATGCTTGGTTTGAGCAGCTCCGTCTACAACAAGGAGCCAACGTTATCGCCGTGGCCCATCATAAAGATGATAGTGTAGAAACTCTCCTGCTCAACCTTATCCGTGGAACAGGCATCAACGGACTATTGGGTATCCGTCCCAAAAACGGAAACATTGTCCGCCCCTTGTTATGCCTCGACCGGAAAGAAATAACCGAATACCTACAAGAAATCGGACAATCTTACGTAACGGACAGCACTAACCTGCAAGACGAATATACACGCAACAAGATACGCCTCAACCTCTTGCCACTTATGCAGGAAATCAATCCCTCTGTAAAAGAAAACCTTCTCCGCACTGCAGAACATCTGAATGATGCAGCTCTCTTATATAAAAAAGGAATAGAAGAAGGCAAGCAGAAAGTGCAAACCGAACAAGGTATCCTGATCAGTGTTTTGCTCCAAGAATCTGCACCGGAAACCTTATTATTTGAGATCTTATCTCCATTAGGATTTAACAGTGCACAGATCAAAGATATTTTCACCTCTCTGAATGGGCAACCGGGGAAAATATTCCTCAGTGGAGAATGGCGCGTGATTAAAGATCGAGAGCTTCTACTGCTAGAACCGATCTGTTCAGAAGATGTTTCAACAGTCTTTTCTCCAGATGATCCTGCCCTACCCTTCCGTTTGACAATGGAAGAATTAGAAGTCACGGATGATTTCATCATTCCCCGCGACCGAAACACTGCTTGCTTCGATGCAGACAAACTAAAACAACCTCTCACAGTCAGACACTACCGACAAGGCGACACATTCGTTCCCTTTGGTATGACTGGGCGAAAAAAGGTCAGTGACTACCTTACTGATCGAAAATTCTCCCTTTCCCGCAAAGAGCAACAATGGGTGCTTTGCAGTGGCTCCCATATCATTTGGTTGATAGGCGAACGTACTGATAATCGTTTCAGAATAGACGACCAAACACAGAAAGTTATTATTCTGAAGTTTATTCCTTATTAATTGCAACGAGTATCCTTTAGAAAGCGATATGACAACTTACTCCTTTTTCTTCTTTTGAGAAATAAGGAGAAATAAATATATTCTTATACCGCTTACGGAAGAAAGTCTTTGTAATAGTTGGATAAAGCCAATAAGCCGCCTGAGTACTCAGTATTCCGATTCCGGCTCCGGTAAGCACATCTGTCAGCCAATGACGATTGTTATACATACGAAAGAAGCCTGTACCGGCAGCTACTGCATACCCGGCAACACCTATCCATGGAGAAACGTCCCAATATTCCTTACGCAAAAACTCCGCACCCATAAAAGCGGTTGCGGTATGCCCCGACGGGAAGGAGTTACGGCTACTTCCATCAGGACGCTCTACACTGGCCGTCATTTTAAATGTGTTTACGGTGATACCCATTAGTGCATAGGCAGTAGCAAGGATTATGGTACGATCCGTAAAGCTATGCCTTCCTTTTACACCACACAAATTCAAGCCATAAACAGCAAACATCGGAGCATACTGCGAAAAATCATCAACCGTAAATTTACTGTCAATGTTTTCCCGTAGCTCGTCACGTAACTCCCGGTTCTGATATTGCAGCCAATGGCTTTCCAACCCGATAATCCCCACTCCAATCAAAGTTGCAGGTAAAATGATCTGCCGGATGCGGAAACGGTATGGATTATTATCCATTACCCGAACCGTATCCGTTTTGACAGAATCCTCCTGTGCTTGTCCGATTACTGTAAATGCACAAAGTACAAGTAATATAAGGATTTTACATACTCTCATCATATTCTAACTTCGCTGTGTGTTTTTTGCTCTTGTTTCCACCAAATGTGATACTTCGGTAATCTGATTGGTAAGATAGCGATAATAGACTGTAGTCATCAACGATGCATTTGTATCATTGTGCCACAGCCATCCCGCCTCCACCGAATGTATCTTTTCCGGTTTCAAATCAGGATTACCCGCCGAAAGACTGAGTGGATTGATACGCTCGGCAAATGGATTCATATCACTACCTTCCGGACGGTTCACACGAAGGCTATAGCTTAGTTGGAGTTCATTGTGCTCATTCAGTTTGCGGGAGGCGTGTAACGTAGGATAAATATTGGTATAGTGCTGCCTCGTGATGCTGTCAAGAGAATAAAGATTGTTCCAGATATCAGCATATTCTCCACGCAGTCCGGCCATAAGACTCCACTCTCCCGGATTCATTTCTAAAGTAGAGAAGAAAGAATGAAGGGTGCGATGATGGGTAAAATCACTTGTGCGGTCAAGATCAGGAATGAAAGATGCTCCATCCCAATTCTCCACATGATAATTCTGTTCGGCACGAAGCGCTTCCAGTTCATAACCTGCCGATAGTTTTGTCCATTCCGACAAATGATGCTGCCAATGCACTTTTCCGATATGTAAATAATCGGCATCCCATACCCACTCATTGTCTTTAGTGTCATTCTCCATTTGCATGGTAGAATATTCATTCTGTTCGTCTTCACTTTCGGAAGAATAAGTATAGTTCACACTCCATTCATTGCCCTTTCCATAGGTGTGGGTATAAAGAAAGTTTCCTTCCCACATATTCTCCCTGGCATCAGCCCTGCGATTGCGAAAATAAAAATCTTCCAAATGATGATTTATATCTTCCGTAACAGATTCTATACGCTCACTTCGCAGGAAATGACGGCGATTATAGCTTCCCGAAATTTCCATGACATCATGAGTCGAAAGGTTTACTCCCATTCCAAGTCGTAATGTGTGCGACACGGGACGACCTGTACCGAGAGTCGTCTGGTTAATGTATTCCGTGGGCGATGTACGATTGTCAAAAATACTACGGTCATAGCGATCTTGCCGGAAAGCATAACCGCCAAAGAAATTCACCCCATTGATGCCGTAATTCAAATTCACTCCGGCATTGTAACGGTCGTGGCTACCGGTATTCGCCGTCAAAGTGCCATTCAGTCCCGCCTTGCCCTCCTTTTTCAATACGATGTTAATAATACCGCTCACACCATCGGGTTTATACTTTGCCGAAGGATTAGTAATTACCTCGATACGTTCGATACTGTTTGCGGCAAGTTGATTCAGAGCATCAGTCCGTGTCCTGCCGCTCATCAGTGCGGATGGTTTTCCATTAATAAGGATAGTCACATTCTCATTACCACGCAGGCTGACCGTACCTTCCAAATCCACCTCTACCGAAGGAATATTCTGCATCAACTCGCTTGCCGAACCTACCGAACTCATCAAATCCTGTCCTACATTAAATACCTTACGATCCAGTTTAGGCACAAAAGTGGATTTTCGCCCGGCTACCACCACTTCATTCAATACCTGACCTTTATCGTCAATCCACAATACACCGACATCAACCGTCTGATTACCATTACCCACAGTGAACATTTCAGATTGTGTTTCACCATAACCGACATAACTACCCACTAGATAATAACGACCCGTTGGCACATCTTCCAGATGAAAGCATCCGGTAGAATCTGTCATAGCTCCCGTCACAAGTTTTTTTGTTGTTGCCTCGTACAAAGCTATCGTGGCAAACTCCACCGGTACTTTATTCGTTTTACCACTTAAGATTCCTGTCACTTTACTGCCATTTCCTGCAGCGAATACAATCGTAATCCAACAAATGACCACGATGCCTAAAACAAATCTTTTCATACCTTTTCTTTCTTTTATCTCAAAATTCTGAGGCAAAAGTAAAAGGCAAATTAGAAGACATTTTGAATTTTACCGGGGGAGACAATCTTTTTGAGGAGATCTTTTAGGATACGTCAACTGATTATCGAAAAGCCGTTAACGGAATTCATTTCCCATTAGAGGAATTTACAACTGTATAGCGAGCTATTTTCCTACTACGACTGAGGATAGTTCCCATTAGGACTGAAGGTACTTCCCACTACGACTGAAGCCACTTCCCACTAGGACTGAACTCGTGTTCCACTACGACTGATCTTAGTGGAACACCAAGTGCATTATCACACAGACAGTTACATCCTTTTCA
>NZ_EQ973491.1:1384389-1395836 GCF_000158035.1 Bacteroides cellulosilyticus DSM 14838 | reverse complement strand
GCTTTGAAATAATTTCACCAACAAATCACCTAAAATGCACTGAAAATACATGGTGATTCTCTTCGAAAACGTACTGCAACCTCCAACCATGATAGTCGCAAATAGCTTTCGCAATAGAAAGTCCAAGTCCATTCCCAGACGTCTTTGTATCATCAGAACTGAAACGCTGAAAAAGTGTATGGGCATCAAGAGATACCCCATCCGCCGGATTACTGACCGTAAAATAGTTATCGCAAAGCAAAAGTCTAATCTCTCCATCCATTGCAGCAGTATGGCGAATGGCATTGACAACAAGATTATTCAGCAGGCAACTTAACAGAATTGTGTTTACATTGTGCACAACATGGCACGTACGCTGGTCAAGGAATGAAATGTTCAAATCACTGTGCAGTACATTGTAAGTAGGCATTGCCTCACGAATAAAGCTGCCTAAATCGACCTCCTCCATCTCTGTGTACTGTGAATTCTCTATTTTTGCCAAGAGTAGTAAATTGCGATTCAAATGTTCCATCCGGGTATTGAGGTCGTAAAGATCGGAAACAAGACTCATTGACCGCTCGTCCAGTTCTTCCTGCATCAACAAGTCCAGTTTACTGCGAATAATAGAAATAGGTGTTTGGAGTTCATGCGAAGCATTCTCGGTAAACTCTTTCTGTATACGATAAATCTCCTTATCTTTCTGCATCAGCTTTGCCAACGAATTGTTGAGCCGGGCAAATTCTTTTATTTCGGTTTTCTGAAACTGAGGCACTGCACTTTGCGCCAAGTTGAACTGTTCTGTCTTCTGCAACGTATCATCAAACGGCAACCACAGGCGATGTGTAATGAAACGCATCATAATAAACAAAGCAAGGCTCAAGACCAGAAAAATAAGCAGGAACTGAAGCATCATTCCCACCATAATATCCCGTTCTAAATCAATATGTGGAATAGACGTCCCTAATTGCACCGCCTCGATAATGTCTATCATATCCTCCGCATAGAAATACTTGGTGAGCAGGAAAAACAAGGGAGTGGCTAGTATAAAGATTGCCACCGTACAGACAAGGAACTGCGAGAGTGTTTTATGCAAAAGACTTTTCATGATTCTATAGCCCATTTATATCCGGTTCCATAATATGTCTTAATGCAATCTGCCATACCCACATCCGCCATTTTCGCTTTTAAGTTTTTGATGTGGGCATAGACGAAGTTAAAGTCATTCATCATATCCGCCATGTCCCCGCTAAGATGTTCAGCCAATGCACTCTTAGAAACAACACGACGACGGTTTTCAATGAGGAATAACAGAAGTTCATATTCTGTTTTGGTCAAATCAAGCGTGACAGTTCCGACACTAACCACCTTACCAAGCAAATCAATACTTATCGGACCATTCTGTAAAGTGTTGCTGTTCGTAAAACATTTCCTCCTCAACAAAGCAAAAATACGCATACTCAATTCCGGCAGATGAAAAGGCTTGGCTAAATAATCGTCCGCACCGATCTTCAGTCCCGCCACTTTATCGTCTAAAGAATCCTTTGCCGACACGATGATAACTCCCGTCTGAGGCGATGTACTTTTTATTTTTCGCAGCACATCCAATCCATTTCCTCCGGGAAGCATTAAATCCAGCAAGATACAATCATATTCGTAGAGTTCTACCTTCATGACAGCCTCAGCAAAAGAAAAGGCTTGTTCGCACAGATAATCTTCCCGACACAGAAAGCTCACAATGCTGTCGGACAATTCACGTTCATCCTCTACTATCAATAATTTCATAGTTCCTAATTTTAAATACAGACACAAATGTATCGGAGAATTCTGTAGAAATTCTGAATGAAAGGAGTTTATTGCATGTAGGATTAAAGCTATAAAATAATCCGGTCCTCTTTCTGCCGCACAAAGCAGTCTGAAAGCAATGAAGCAAACGGAGTATCATACGTCCGCGCCTTGAACGAACATCCTTTGACACATGCACAACACTTTATGCACTTTTCGGCAATCGTATTACATTCGTCACCTTTCAGGATAGCTCCTGAAGGACAATGTACAGCGCAAACGCCACAATGCGTGCAAAGTTCCGCATTCACTTCCGGTACACGCGGCAAAGGAACACCACTTTTACGCAACTTTATCACCCGGCGCAGAAACTTGAACAAAGGCAGAAAAGGCTGGCGCGGGCGCTGGATACGGTTCACATCCACCGGATACAAGTGTTCCATATCAATGGCGGCATTTATTTTCGTCCGTATCTTTGCACCAAATTCCTCCGCATATTGCAAATCATTTGCATCCGGACGCCCTGGGGCTATTGGATTTTGTTCCGTACTATACGAATGTTCTCCCACAAAAGTAGCCCCGGCAATAACTTTGAAGCCCTGAGCAGAAGCAAATGCGTCCAATTCTATCAAAGCCTTTTCATACGCGCGGTTACCATAAACTACTACTAGCACAACCGGAGATCCTGATGCACGAATGCCCTGCAACCGCTCCATAGCCAAAGGAGCTACCTTGCCACCATACACTGGCACAGCAATAACAGTCAGTGTATTCTCCGGAATATCTACCTCAGCAGTATGCAGTGTTAAATTCGTAGTAACAACATTTGTTAATCCTGTTCCGCGAACAATTGCCTCGCCAACTTGTTTAGATGTACGAGTAGGCGAAAAATAGATGAAATGAACTTCGTTTATATCCATAAATATATGCGCTTTTTCTTGGTTTATCAAGCAAAGATAAAGTTTTAAAATTAAAAAAAAGACGAATTGTTTATGAAACCAAAAATATTTATTACCTTTGCACCGTTGAAACATTCTGTAAACTCCTAAGTGCGGGTAGCTAACAGTTTTCCGGTTCAATAATAAATATCCCATAATCATTATATTAAATAAAGGTATATTTGCCACGTTGCTTGTGACGACAACCGCAGCCGTGTGAACATATCTGTCCAATAACAAAAGAAATTTTAAACCATTCACATATATACTGTATGTATAATATCATTCAATTGAACGACAAAAATTTGTCGGAACTTCAATCTATTGCCCAAGAGCTGGGTATTAAAAAGACAGACTCACTAAAAAAAGAAGAACTTGTTTACAAGATACTTGATGAACAAGCCATCGCAGGTGCTACCAAAAAGGTTGCTGCTGAAAAGCTGAAAGAAGAGCGTAAAGTGGATAGACAACAAAAACGTACCCGCGTAACCGTAAAAAAAGAGAGTACTGACAAAGTCTTCACCGCCAACAAAAATGGCGACCTCACTAAGGCAAAAGCTGAAACCACAGTTGCAGCTGCCAAGGTACAACCAGTAGCTGAGGCAACAAAAGCACCGGTAGCTGAGAAAGCTCCTGAAGCAGTTGTAACCACTGCATCCGCTCCCGAAAAAGCCGAAGACGCTACTCCGAAACGTAAACCGGGGCGTCCGCGCAAAACCAAGACGGAAGAAAAAGCTCCCATACCCGCACCTATGCCTGTTGCAAAGAAGGAAGAGCCTAAAAAAGCTGAACCTGAATTGAACTTTGAAACCGAAGCACCTAAAGTAGTTAAGAAAGTCGTAATAGAGGACAGTCCTATCTTATCAGAACCCGAAGATGACTTCATTCCCATCGAAGATCTCCCGACTGAGAAAATAGAGCTCCCTTCAGAACTGCTGGGCAAATTCGAAGCTACCAAAGCCGAGACTCCTATAGCACCCGTAGCAGAACCCACGCCTGCAACCGCACAACGCCCACGCCTTCGTCCTCGCGACAATAATAATACTCCTTATAATAATAACAACAATAATAATCGTAACAACAACCCGCGTCCTGTTCAGCAACAACGTCCCGCGCAGCAAAATGCTGGTGATAACTATGCTCCTGTGCAAGAACGCAGACCGGTAATTGAGCGCGAAAAAGTATACGAATTCGATGATATCTTGACCGGTACCGGTGTACTGGAAATTATGCAGGATGGTTACGGATTCCTTCGTTCTTCCGATTACAATTATCTTTCTTCACCGGATGATATTTACGTATCACAATCCCAAATTAAATTGTTCGGACTGAAAACAGGTGACGTTGTGGAAGGTGTAATTCGTCCGCCGAAAGAAGGAGAAAAATATTTCCCATTGGTAAAGGTAGGAAAAATCAATGGACGTGATCCGGCTTTCGTACGTGATCGTGTACCATTTGAGCATCTTACTCCGTTATTCCCCGATGAAAAATTCAGATTATGCAAAGGTGGCTACTCCGACTCCATGTCTGCCCGTGTAGTAGATCTCTTTGCTCCTATCGGTAAAGGTCAGCGTGCATTGATCGTGGCACAGCCTAAAACCGGTAAGACCATCCTGATGAAAGATATAGCCAATGCAATTGCAGCAAATCATCCGGAAGTTTACATGATCATGTTGCTTATCGACGAACGCCCCGAAGAAGTAACCGACATGGCTCGTACCGTAAATGCCGAAGTAATTGCTTCAACTTTCGATGAACCAGCCGAACGTCACGTAAAGATTGCAGGTATCGTACTGGAGAAAGCAAAGAGACTTGTAGAATGTGGCCATGATGTCGTTATCTTCCTGGATTCTATCACTCGTCTGGCACGTGCTTACAATACGGTATCCCCGGCTTCCGGCAAAGTTCTTTCAGGTGGTGTGGACGCCAATGCACTACACAAGCCCAAACGTTTCTTCGGTGCCGCCCGTAATATTGAAAATGGTGGTTCACTCACTATCCTGGCTACTGCATTGATTGATACCGGTTCTAAAATGGACGAAGTTATCTTCGAAGAATTCAAAGGTACAGGTAACATGGAGTTGCAACTCGACCGCAACCTGTCCAACAAACGTATTTTCCCTGCAGTCAACATTGTTGCTTCCAGCACTCGTCGTGATGATCTGTTGCAGGATAAGCAAACATTGGATCGCATGTGGATACTCCGCAAATATCTGGCTGATATGAACCCGATAGAAGCTATGGATTTCGTAAAAGATCGTATGGAAAAAACCAAAGACAACGACGAATTCCTAATGAGTATGAACAGCTAAAACTGAAGCCAAAGGATATAATCAACAAGAAATAGGATTAAATATACAAAAAGGACGAGACATTTTCGGATATCTCGTCCTTTTTAGTTATTTTTGTCGCAATTAATCACATATCATTGTATAAACGTATTAGTTAATAAGGTGAAGCTCAGTAAAACGATCATACTATTATTGTTGATGTTATTTTACGGTACTTCCTATATCCTGTCTGCAAGCAAGGATTCGGAAGATGAGCGTATACATCTTATGGAATACCTGATGGATAATAACTTAGGTTATTCTCAGGAAGTCAGATTAAGAGATATCGCCCAATGGGAAAATGAACTTGTAGAAGTATTCCGTAGCAGAAAGGACTATAAATACATGTTCCTTATGCAGCAGATGGCTGTATATGCCCTCGTTTCAGACGGCCACATCAACGAAGCGTTGGAAAAAGCAAATGTTATGCTGAAACAGGCCACTCAAATGAAATACGATATCGGCATAGCCATAGCCCATTATGCAATAGGAGATACTTATCTTAATGCCAACATGAATAATGAGGCTATCGAAGAATACGAAATAGCCATGCAGAAATTGCATAAAGTATCCGACTCCGAAAAATTACAGGAAAAAGTCTTGATTCAACTAATTCCAACCCTCATCAGAATGGGGAGGATGGATAAAGCTAAAGCCTATTTGGATCAAATGGAACAAATGAATGATTATCAGCACAGCCGTTTCATAGAAAATATCTTCCAAGCATATTATTACCTCCATAATAATGATATGGATAAAGTCCGGAAATATATTCAGGAAGCAGAAGAATGGTATGAATACTATCCGTTTTATTTTCATAGTTCTATCTTGAAATATATACAAGCTGAATATGCCAAAAGAATTGGAGATGACGAACTAGCTATCAAATTATATAATGAGCTGACCATAAATACCAGCAGTGCCAATGTCTATAACAGATATCTAAAAATGAAGAATTCACTGGCACAACTGTATACCAAACAAAACAGGCCTAGAGAGGCATGTGCCATTTTTCAAGACATCAATATTGCACGAGATTCTATCAATGCCCGTAACTATTCCACCCAGATAAATCTGTTGCGAACCATATATCAGGTGGACCGTCTCGAGATGGATAATCAAAGCGAGCGAAGCCGTTTGCTTTTTTATTCAATTATAGGTTGTATCCTCATTCTAGGCATATCTATTGTATCCGTACTTTATATTCGTAAAATCAATGCACGCTTGATTGCATCTCAACATAAATTGGAAAAAGCCCGGCAAAGTGCTGAGAACTCCATTCGTACCAAAAGTCTTTTTCTGTCGAATATGAGTCATGAAATACGTACTCCACTAAATGCCTTGTCCGGTTTCTCATCTATTCTGACCGATGCTAATATTGACATCGGAACCCGACAACAATGCAATGAAATCATTCAGCAAAATTCAGACTTACTTTTGAAGCTGATAGACGATGTTGTTGACCTTTCCAGTTTGGAAATCGGGAAAATGCAATTCCAGTTTGGAAACAGCGATGCAGTAGCTATTTGTCGCAATGTAGTGGATACGGTAGAGAAGATAAAGCAAACATCCGCCACAGTCCTATTCCAAACGTCTCAGGAAAAAATGGAAATCTATACGGATGAGGCACGCCTCCAGCAGTTACTTATCAATCTGTTGATTAATGCAACCAAATTTACCACAGAAGGTAGCATAACCTTATTATTGGAGAAAGAATCAGAAGAAATGACTGTGTTTTCGGTTACAGATACCGGTTGTGGGATCGCCCCGGAAAAACAGGGACAGATATTTAACCGTTTTGAAAAGCTGAATGAAAATGCCCAAGGCAGCGGATTGGGACTCTCTATCTGTCAATTAATTGTAGAACGTTTCGGCGGAAGAATATGGATAGATCCTGAATATAAGGATGGTTCCCGCTTCTTGTTTACTCATCCAATTCACTCTACCAACAGAAAGGAGGCAGCGCAATGAAACAAACCTTGTTAATACTCGCTCTTTTCCTACAGAGTTTCCTCGCATTTGCAGAAAATATAACAGAAAAATCATCTGTGGCAGACAGTCTGTTAATCGAACTGCGTGCACTTCCGCATGACACCACAAGATTAAAATTACTTGAGAAACTCGTGCTTACCGAACAAAACTCTCCGCATTATATAGAATATGCTGAAGAAATGTTCAACGAAGCACAGTACCAAAAGAATCCTAAATATATATGCAGCAGTACATATTTCAAAATATTGTACTATTATAATAAGAATGAAGTCGATAGTGTCAGTAAACTGGTGAACTACGTGAAACCCATTGCTGAACGCATGGAGTTTTTCAGGTTGTACTTCAATGCACAAAAATTGCTTATTTATACTTATACATATAAGGAGAAATATGAATATGCCATCAATGAATCATTAAAAATGCTTGAGAAAGCAGAAGAACTGAATAACACAGACGGCCGTATAGCTGCTTATTCATGTCTGGCAAGTGCATACCATGAAACCAACCGTACAAAAGAAGAAGGAGAAGCGCTTCGAAAAGCTCATAAATATGTTTCGGAACAAACAACCAGCAGTACACAGTTTAATGTTCTGAATCAATTAATTGTATTCAGTAAAGACCAGAAAGACTATTCAAGCCTGAAGACGTATCTGAAAGAAAACAAACAGCTATTGCAAAAAATGCTTAGTTTAGATCCGGATATGTATGAATCATATTTCAATCTTTATCTATTCTCAGAAATATTTCAAACTTACTATTATACAGGGATAGGAAAGACAGACTCGGCTAAATATCATATAGAAGAAGCTCAAGACTTCATAACTCCGCAGAGTTATATTCCCTATATGGCCCTGTATTATGATGCAAGTGCGGAGTATTACCGGCATACAAAAGATTATCAGGCTGCACTTCTCTATATAGATTCTGCTCTGATAAAGATGAAACAATTTGAATCTGCCCAAATGGAGTATGCCAAACAATTATCGCGGAAAGCTGACATTCTGCAAGAAATGGGTAAATATGCAGAAGCCCTGCCACTGTACGAAAGTTCCAATCATATTCAGGATTCACTGACTGCCGCCATATCAGCTAAACAACTGGAGGAAATCAAAGAAATACATCATCTGAACCAATTGGTATGGGAGCGTGGAAAACTAAGAAATCGTGTACAAACCAGTATTCTTTTGAGTCTCGGAATCATTTTGATCTTATGTATCGGCTATATGTTCCGCATCAATCTGATACGAAAAGCACTAAAGATATCAGAAAAAGAAACTCATAAAGCCACACGACAGACAGAAGAAGCCAATGAAATGAAGAATCGTTTCCTCTCCAATATGAGTCACGCCATCCGTGTTCCCCTAAACGGAGTATTGGGGTTCTCACAAATCATAGCAAACGAAGCGGAAATAGACGATCAAACCCGTAAAGAATATGCGGAAATTATTCAGCAAAACACGGATCAGCTAATGCGTTTAGTCAACAATGTCCTTGATTTGTCGCGCCTGGAAGCCGGTATGATGAAATTCCAAATGAGTAATTATGACATCGTACAGCTCTGCAACGATGCTGTAGGAATGGCACATATGCAGAATTCTACCTTGCATACTCATTTCATCAGTAACATTGACGAATATATCATCCATACAGACACAAACCGGTTCATGCAATTCGTTGTCAGTATTCTAACTTGTCCATTCGCTTCTTTCAAAGAAGAACGCGATCTCAACTTCACTCTGAACAAGAACGGAGAAATATTACGTTTTAAAATCACCAACTGCCCCCTCGCAGACCTCAAATATGCCAATCAAGACTCTGCTTTGCGTAATGATGTCAACCGTCTGTTTATAAAACACTTTGGCGGTACATATCAAGTAATCCCCGATAGCAAAGAAGGTCCAACTATTCTTTTCACTTATCCCGCTACCTCGGTTGAATAATATTATTGCCTTAAATGAAGGTAGATACGTGGATTTTTTGTACTTTTGCGCCTCAATAAGAGTAATTTGTAATTTATAAATAGAATTATATCATCATGTTCGATAATTTAAGCGAAAGACTGGAAAGGTCGTTTAAAATTCTGAAAGGTGAAGGAAAGATCACCGAAATCAATGTTGCGGAAACCCTGAAAGATGTGCGTAAAGCACTGTTGGACGCTGACGTAAACTACAAAGTAGCCAAAACTTTCACTGATACTGTTAAGGAAAAAGCATTAGGACAAAACGTGCTGACAGCTGTAAAGCCCAGTCAGTTGATGGTAAAAATCGTGCACGATGAACTGACTCAATTGATGGGTGGCGAAACTGCAGAGATTGATTTGGAAGGAAAGCCGGCAGTTATTTTGATGTCCGGTCTGCAAGGTTCCGGTAAGACAACTTTCTCAGGTAAGCTGGCACGAATGCTGAAAACGAAAAAGAACAAGAAGCCATTGTTGGTGGCTTGTGATGTATACCGCCCTGCCGCTATTGAACAGTTGCGCGTACTAGCTGAACAAATTGGAGTTCCAATATACTCTGAACCTGACAGCAAGAATCCGGTGAAAATTGCTGAAAACGCCATTCAAGAGGCTAAAGCCAAAGGATACGATGTAGTCATTGTCGATACAGCCGGACGTCTGGCAGTAGACGAAGAGATGATGAACGAGATTGCCGCTATTAAAAAAGCAATCAATCCAAACGAAATCCTATTCGTAGTAGACTCCATGACCGGCCAGGACGCTGTAAACACAGCAAAAGAGTTTAACGAACGACTTGACTTCAACGGTGTTGTACTAACTAAATTAGATGGTGACACCCGTGGTGGTGCCGCTCTTTCCATTCGTTCGGTGGTGAACAAGCCGATCAAGTTTGTGGGTACAGGTGAAAAACTGGATGCTATTGATCAATTCCATCCCTCACGTATGTCAGACCGTATCCTTGGTATGGGTGACATCGTTTCATTGGTGGAACGTGCCCAGGAGCAGTACGATGAAGAAGAAGCAAAACGCCTGCAAAAGAAGATTGCCAAGAATCAATTCGATTTCAACGATTTCTTGAGTCAGATTGCACAGATCAAAAAGATGGGCAACCTGAAAGACTTGGCTTCTATGATACCGGGTGTAGGTAAAGCTATTAAGGACATTGATATTGATGATAATGCATTTAAAAGTATTGAGGCTATCATCTATTCGATGACTCCGGCAGAACGCAGTAATCCGGCTCTTCTGAACGGTTCGCGTCGTCAACGCATTGCCAAAGGTAGTGGTACGAATATTCAAGAAGTAAACCGTCTGTTGAAACAATTTGACCAAACCCGCAAGATGATGAAAATGGTAACGGGTAGCAAGATGGGCAAAATGATGCCGAAGATGAAATAATAAAGATAAACTGCAAGCATACCAATCCCGCTAATTTCATATTTTAAATGAAGTCAGCGGGATTGTTGTTATATTCGGTTATTTGCTCTATATTTGCGATACTCTTTTAGACCCCTAATACAAGATAAATTATAATCAAAACAAAAATATTTATATGACATTAATTGATGGAAAAGCAATCTCTGAACAAGTAAAACAGGAGATTGCTGCAGAAGTAGCAGAAATTGTAGCAAAAGGTGGCAAATGCCCTCACCTTGCTGCAATTCTTGTAGGCCACGATGGTGGCAGCGAAACGTATGTTGCTGCCAAAGTGAAAGCATGCGAAGTTTGTGGATTCAAATCCAGCCTCATCCGTTATGAAGCGGATGTTACGGAAGAAGAGCTCCTTGCTAAAGTACGTGAATTAAATGAAGATGCAGATGTTGATGGATTTATCGTACAGCTCCCATTACCCAAGCATATCTCTGAGCAAAAAGTGATTGAAACTATCGATCATCGTAAAGATGTAGACGGGTTTCATCCCATCAATGTAGGTCGCATGTCCATAGGATTGCCTTGCTATGTATCAGCAACCCCTAACGGTATTCTTGAACTACTGAAACGCTATCAAATAGAAACTTCGGGTAAGAAGTGTGTAGTATTGGGACGTAGTAATATCGTCGGTAAACCAATGGCTGCACTGATGATGCAGAAAGCCTATCCAGGAGATGCTACTGTAACCGTATGCCATAGCCGGAGCAAAGATCTTGTAAAAGAATGCCAGGAAGCCGATATCATCATCGCTGCATTGGGACAACCCAACTTTGTGAAAGCTGAAATGGTAAAAGAAGGTGCCGTAGTTATTGATGTAGGTACTACACGTGTACCGGATTCTACAAAAAAATCAGGCTTCAAACTGACTGGAGATGTTAAGTTTGACGAGGTTGCTCCGAAATGTTCATTTATCACTCCTGTGCCGGGTGGTGTAGGACCGATGACCATCGTTTCTTTGATGAAGAATACATTGCTGGCTGGTAAGAAAGCAATATATCAATAATAAAAATACCGAATACCGGAAGGAACCTCTTGTGA
>NZ_EQ973491.1:1377946-1384119 GCF_000158035.1 Bacteroides cellulosilyticus DSM 14838 | reverse complement strand
CCTCTTGTGACAACTTGACTCCTTTCGGTATTTATTTTATCCAGTGGAACCTTAATCCGCTCAAAGTCATGAGACAGACAATCCCTCTTGCATTACTTTTCTTCTTTATATCGTGTTGTAGCACAGCACAGGAACAAGTAGTACCGGAATCCACTGATACAATCCCCCCTGCAAAAATCACTCTATTATTTGTAGGTGATCTGATGCAACACAAAGCCCAGCTTGACGCCGCGCGTACAGATAAAGGGACTTATGACTACTCTCCCTGCTTCTCTCTAGTAAAAGAGCAAATCAGTGGAGCGGACATCGCTATCAGCAATTTAGAAGTACCTATCGGTGGAAAACCTTATAGTGGTTATCCGGCTTTCTGTGCACCTGATGAATATTTATATGCCATTAAAGAGGCCGGTTTCAATGTTCTGTTAACTGCTAACAATCACTGTCTCGACCGCGGTAAAAAAGGTTTGGAACGTACAATCCTAATGTTAGATTCCTTACGTATCCCCTACACCGGAACTTATAGAAATGAAGAAGAACGCCGTCAACGATACCCATTACTCATTCACAAAAACGGTTTTCGAATTGCCCTTCTTAACTATACCTATGATACCAATGGAGTTAAGCCATCCTCTCCCAACATAGTGAACTATATTGATAAGAAAATCATGTTACAGGATATCGATACAGCACGAACATGGCAACCTGATGTTATCATTGCCTGTATGCATTGGGGAAACGAATACCAATCGCTACCCAGTCGCGAACAGCAACAATTGGCTGATTGGTTATTGAAACAGGGCGTTACCCATATCATCGGTAGCCATCCTCATGTTATACAACCCATGGAACTACGTACCGATAGCATTACCAGAACACAACACGCTGTAGTATATTCTTTAGGGAATTTCATCTCCAATATGAGTAAAGTAAATACTGACGGAGGACTTATATTCACATTAGAATTAGAAAAAGACACCACAACATCTACTTCCCCACAAGTTCGAGTACAACGTTGCGGATATAATTTCGTATGGACAGCACGTCCCAATTTCACCAAAGAAAAAAACTATGTGCTTTATCCCACAGATTCCACATCTATCTCAAAGCTCCCGGAAGCTGCACGTAACCATCTGAATATCTTCGTCAAAAACTCCCGAAAGCTCCTCCAACAGCACAATGTAGGAATTAAGGAGAATAAAAAATAATGCAGATTTCAATAAAATATTTCGCCAAATATTTGCAGTATTAAAGATAATACCTATCTTTGCACCGCGTTTGAGAAATGACGTAAACATGGTGACTGTAGTTCAGTTGGTTAGAGCGTCAGATTGTGGTTCTGAATGTCGTGGGTTCGAGTCCCATCAGTCACCCCAAAAAATCCTGTAAGTTTATGACTTGCAGGATTTTTTGTTTATAACACTTTACTATCCTCTATGTTAAAGTTTACTATTCCGACCAACCACCAATAAATATTAACCACGATAATCATAAAGTTCCGGGAATTTGCATACATTTGCACCACGCTTATAAAAACATCATAGGTGCAATAATAAACATGGAAAATGAACTTCTGTCGCTCATTCCTGAATACATACCTTTAGGGCTCGGCGTATATGATAAAGATGGATATCTGAAATACGCCAATGGCACTACACTAAAAATGTTCGGTGTAACCATGAAGGATATTTATAATATTAATATCTTCGATGACCCTAACATCACGGCAGAAGATAAAGCTCTCCTAAAGCAGGGGTTGAATGTCTCTTTTGAAACTGATTATGATTTCGATCTTTGTGAAAACTTCTACGAAACACCCATCAAAGGAATCAAAAAATACTTTGTTACCAAAGTAACTATCATGCGCGATCCCGAAGGAAATCGTCAAGGCTATTTATTAGCCTGCGAAGATATCACCGTAAAGAAAGCACAAGAGCGGGAAATTATTGAAAGCTACAAGAAGATAAAAGCAACACAAAAGGAATTATCACTAGCCTTGAATGCTGGGAAGCTATCCTCATGGAACTACAATATAAAGGAAGGTCTGTTTTGCAAATTCGATGTCCATATCGAGAATATTGAGAAAAGATCATTGCAATCCATATATGAGAGCATCCATCCCGACGACAGAAATAAATTCATGGCATTACTGGAAGCAGTTGCTCATAAACAGAAGCTCCCGGAAAACAGAATTATATTAAGAGTTCTGGAAAACAATGCAACAGATTATAGTTACTCCAGCTTTACCTACAGTGCAGTAGAAGATGAAGCAGGCAATGTAGTGGTCATCACATTTATTCAACGGGATATTACCGAAGACATTATATACCAGCAAAATCTGATTACAGCCAAAAACAAAGCAGAAGAAGCGGACAAATTGAAGTCCACATTCCTCGCTAACATGAGTCATGAAATCCGTACTCCACTCAATGCAATTGTTGGATTCTCCGAATTGCTGACCGAAACGGATGATGCGGAAGAAAAATTTGAATATAAACAACTGATTGAAACCAACAGTGAGATACTCCTGAAATTAATCGGGGACATTCTCGATCTGTCAAAAATTGAAGTTGGCTCCATTGATATCAATCGTCAGAAACTGAATTTGTGCCAGCTTTGCGATGAATTGTACCGATCCTTCCAGCAACGGATTAAAAATCCCAAAGTTACCCTCAAACTCATCAACCCATATACCAAATGTGTGGCGAATTTCGACAAATATCGCTTTATGCAGATATTCACAAACTTTGCTACAAATGCCATTAAGTATACGCCACAAGGTGAAATTGTGATGGGATACGAATGTATGCCCGGACAGGTAAGAATCTATGTAAAAGATAGTGGCATCGGAATACCGGAGGAGAAAAAGAACCGTATCTTCAGTCGTTTCGAGAAATTAGATACTTTTGCCCAGGGAACCGGCTTAGGACTTTCTATCTGTAAAGCCATTGCCGATGCTACAGGCGGAGAAGTAGGCTTTAAATCCAAAGCCAACATAGGTTCTGAGTTCTGGTACATCGGATATACCGATGTCGAATATGTCGAAAAATCAGAGGTTGCAGACGAGGACTTAAATAACAAAAGTACAGAACACCTTTCCGCAGATTCCTCAGTAAAGATTAAAGATCTGAATATTCTGATAGCGGAAGATAATGACAGCAATTACCTGTTAATCAAGAAACTTCTTAAAGACAATCAACTAACCCGTGCCATAACCGGAGTAGAAGCTATCGAGAAAATCAAAGCCCAGACCTTTGACATCGTCTTTATGGATATGCGGATGCCGGTAATGAATGGACTTGAAGCAACTTCCCTCATCCGGGAATTCAACCAGATTACTCCTATTATTGCCCTTACTGCCAATGCTTTCGACTCCGACAGAGAGAATGCATTAGCTGCAGGATGCAATCATTTCATGACAAAACCTGTCAAAAAGCGAGAATTAATGGATTTACTTTTCAGATATTTCAAACAACAACCCCAATAACAGGATTATTTCTGATTCAATTTACGTATCACTTTAGCAGGATTTCCCACAGCCAACGAGTCTGCCGGAATATCATGCGTAACCACTGAACCTGCACCGATTACACAACGGTCGCCAATAGTCACTCCCGGACAGATTGTCGCATGACCGCCAATCCAGCAGCGTTCACCAATGGTTATCGGCAGACAATTCTCATAGGCATCCCTTTCGTCAGCATCAAGCGGATGTTGCGCCGTATAAATATGTACTCCCGGAGCAATCAGCGTTTTCCGGCCAATAGTAACTTTAGCACCATCCAAAATAACAGCACCGAAATTGATAAAAACTCCTTCAGCTGCATATATACCATCCCCATAATCGCAATAAAAGGGTGGTTCCACAAAAAAATCCGGAGCGGAATTCGGGAAAAGTGAACGGGTAACCTCCGGCATTTTAGAGGTATGATATTCAGTCACATTCAACTGATGCAGCTTCTTTTTTACTTCAGCCCGATAGGCATACATTTCAGGAGTATGAGCATCGTAATGAAGCCCTTCGCGCATACACTTTAATTCTTCTTGAAGTGTTCTCATCTTAAAAATGATTTTATTATTAACTCGTTAAAAGCACTGCAAAGTTAGTATAAATTCAGGCACCTGTATGCCCATGTTTCTGTAAAAAAAGTAAATGCCCAAAACCATAAAAAAGGCTCAATTGTTATCTAAATATTCGGAATTATCAGGTGTACAACAAACAGTCTTTTAGTTTAAAAAAGTTGAAAGTAGATAATCCTACGCTTATTTTCTGTTTGCTGGCACTCGATTTGCGGATATTATTACAGAGTATTAACCAATATACTCCTGATATTAGTATGACAACATGTATAACTAAAAATAAATGATTATGGAAACAAACGAAAAATTAATTGCAGTCGTAGAAATCGGTGGTGACAAAGCAACTCAATTCTGGGCAAGAGCTGATGATTTGGCGCAAGCATACAATGAGAAATCAACGGATATAGTCTATTCAGTAAAGAAACTTCCTGATTCTGATAACCTCTTTCACTTCTTCGCTACCTCAAAAGAAGAAATGACGCAGGAAACCTTGTTGGAATGTAGCCGTGAGTTTCTGGATGAATTATTGACATTAGTTCCCAGCGAATGCGTCAGAATATCCGTTGTCGGACCTAAAGCAGGCTAAAAAAGCATACCGTAAACTGGTAAAGCAAAGGATTGGGCAGGCAGAAAAGAGGCAGATAGGAATACATTCATTATCTTTGCAACTGTTTTTGTAAACCCAACCCTATATAAAATGAAGTTACTCTGGCTCGACCTCAACAGTTCATACGCACATTCTTCCCTGGCACTTCCGGCACTGCATGCCCAGATTGCTGATGATACATCCATAGAATGGGATATCGTATCAGCCACTATCAATGAGAATGTAGGTCTGACTGTCAATGAAGTCTACCATCGCCAACCTGACATACTTGCCGCTACAACCTGGCTCTTCAACCATGAGCAATTGCTCCACATCCTTTCAAGAGTAAAAGCACTCCTGCCACAATGCTGCATTGTATTAGGCGGCCCTGAGTATCTGGGAGACAATGAATACTTCCTACATAAGAACCCTTATGTCAGCTGTGTATTCAGAGGAGAAGGAGAAGAAGTGTTCCCGCAATGGCTCGCATGCCGGAACGAACAGGAAAAGTGGAATACCATTCCCGGACTCTGTTATCTCGACTCCAACGGGCAGTACAGAGACAACGGCATAGCACGTGTACTGAAATTCTCTGATCTCATACCTCCTGAAAAAAGCCGTTTCTTTAATTGGAGCAAACCATTCGTACAGCTGGAAACGACACGAGGCTGTTTCAACACCTGTGCATTCTGCGTCAGTGGAGGCGAAAAGCCTGTACGTACACTTTCCATAGAAGCTATTCGCGAACGACTCCAAATCATTCATCAACATGGTATTAAAAACGTGCGTGTACTCGACCGTACTTTCAATTACAATACCCGCCGGGCAAAAGAACTGCTTGAGCTTTTTCTTGAATACCACCCTGATATACGCTTCCATCTGGAAATACACCCTGCACTTCTTTCCGAAGAACTGAAAGAAGAATTGAAACACTTGCCCGAAGGTCTGTTACATCTGGAAGCAGGCATACAAAGCCTGCGTGAACCTGTACTCGAAAAAAGCCGGAGGATGGGAAAGCTGACAGACGCATTGGAAGGTCTGAAATTCCTGTGTTCTCTCCCCAATATGGAAACACATGCCGATTTAATAGCAGGACTCCCACTCTACCATCTTGCAGAAATATTCGAAGATATCCGTGTTCTGGCAGCATACGGTGCAGGAGAAATACAACTGGAGTCTCTCAAATTACTCCCCGGTACGGAAATGCGTAGAAGAGCGGAAGAATTGGGCATCCAATATTCTCCCCTACCACCCTATGAAGTGCTTCAAACCCGCGAGATCAATGTAAGTGAATTGCAAACAGCCCGTCAACTCTCCCGCCTGTTGGATGGATTTTATAATACTCCAGCCTGGCAATCCATCACCCGTAAACTCATTCTGAAAGAAGAAAAATTCCTGTATCGGTTCCTGGAACACCTGATACAAATAGGTTTGATAGACCAACCGATAAGTCTGGAAAAACGAGGACTTATTCTGTATGAATTCTGTAAGCACAACTATCCGGAATATC
>NZ_EQ973491.1:1368003-1377926 GCF_000158035.1 Bacteroides cellulosilyticus DSM 14838 | reverse complement strand
ACCGAACCGGTTATATCCTTACGTTTCACCGTACCATATCCAATAGCAACCACCTCATCCAGCATCTGTGCATCTTCTTTCAATACTATTTTCAAAGATTCTATCAATGATGTTATTTTTATTTTCTGGGTTATATATCCCACATACGAAACAGTCAGAATATCACCGGCAGAAGCATTTAACTCAAAACGTCCAGATATATCTGTAACTGAGCCGCTACCGTTATTCTGTACCATTACATTTACTCCAATTAAAGGCTCCCCGGTTTCATCTACCACCGTCCCGGCAAGTTTCTTTTGCTGTACCACTTCTTTTTTCTCAACAATATCATCCGATAAAATAATATGATGTTGAGATAAAGAGTAACGAACCCCAGCTTTTTTAGCCAGCATTCCCAGTACTTTCGACAAAGTTTCATTATTCACTTTCATCGTTACATTTTTATCGACATCAACATTCGAATGGACAATAAACAGATATTCCGTCTGCTCCTCAATGTCATCCAGAACACTCTTCAGGGAGGAGTTATCACGCTGAATGGATACCCTCACATTTTGCGAGTTACCATTAGCGGCATACATACTAAAAATAGCTACAAATAGAAGGAAAAATGTGATTTTCATAATCTTATAAGACTGATTATTCCAAAATTTAAGGGCAAAGTAATTCCACAAAGAATCTTTTTTCATATCTTTGTACTGATTTTAAATTAATACTAAGGTGTTGATTTGTTCAAGGAATACTGGTCGAGGCCTAGATGACCGGTATTCCTTTTTTAACAAAAAAAATCAATAAACATGCATTTCTTACGTGTCAATTCATAGGCTTATCATTTTATAGTTATTATTGAATCTGTTATATCTCTCGTATACGAAAAGTTCATATCTTTTTTAAGAACATCCAATGCGTAGTTGATTCCATCAGATAAACGGAACTTACCGGAACGTCGCAAGTTTTTCACTTTCTGATTTTCGATTATAATTTTATAACCATAATATTTTTCAAATTTCTCCATTAGTTCTTCAAAAGAAGCATTGGTAAAACTCATCAATCCGTCTCTCCAAGTATAATCGTCCAGACTAGTTATATTACTCAATAGCATAATGCCATCTGTCAATAGTACCTTCTGGAGTGGTTTCAGTACAATAGACCGGGCACCTGCCGAAAACTTCACGGAACCTTCCATCAAGGAAGTCACTAGTTTTGGGGAGGAAGTATAGGCTTCTACATTGAACTTTGTCCCCAACACTTCGATATCACCTTTAGAAGTCTGTACAATGAAAGGCTTTTTCTCGTTCCGTTTCACTTCGAAATAAGCTTCACCATCCAGATGTACCATGCGTTTATCTCCCGAGAATGATGGATTATAACTTATTTTTGTCAATGAATTCAGCCATACCAAGGTACCATCGGACAATGTTATATTCACACGCTGTCCCCGTGGTACTGAAATTTCCTGCACTAATTCATCTTGTTGCTGCCGGGATTGCCATAATAAAGAAGAGAAATAGCCTGTCACAAAAATAAGCACTATTACCGCAGCATATTTAGTCCACGTTGCTATTCTATATCGCTTGCCTATTGAAATATCGCTTACTGCCCTTTCTTCTCCCAACAATCCCATGGCGTGATACATCTGCCAGGAATTCATAAAGTCGAGTTTATGCTGCTCTGATTCCTCCACCCACTCCATCAGTTCCTTATCTTCTTCCAATGAAGTCTGTTGACTGTAAAACCTAAAAAAATCATTGATGTTTTTCATATTTATCTTCGTTTACGATTATAAAACTCGCAAGTAATACAACCCCCTAGTGAAAAAAGAATATTTTTTCTTTTTTTTATTCAGTAACCATAAATATGGGAATTAAGCCGTCAGACCACCACTTCTACCTCCTTTTCCTTTAACAGCCAAAGAAAACATCGCAGACACTTATTCTTTCAACCATGATGGAAAGAATAAATATTCGTATGGTAAGAGATTAGTTTTCGGAAAAAAGAGATTAAGAATGACTTAAAAAGAAGTTAAACCACTAACTGGATTAATTCTTTTCCAAACTTAAGGAAACTCATCCGCTCTATAGACTAACCAACTGGATTATATGAATAGGAGTAATATGGGAAAATAATCCTTCAGTTTATCTTTCAGCATCTTAGTAGCTTTAGTGATATGGAACTCAACTGTCTTAATAGAAATTTCCAGTTCTGAAGCTATCTCTTTATGAGTTTTACTTTCATACCGACTCAACCAAAACACCTTTCTGGTCTTTTCCGGAAGTTCACAAAAAGCCTTCCTCACACATTCATAAGTCTCCATCGTAAAAATCTCGAAAGGATTACAAGCTTCCAGAGAAGCTATCTGCATTTGCAATTTCCACTCCTCCACTTTCACCAAATCAGCCAGTATATCTTCATGTAATTTGGCATCCCTCAAATAAGTCAAGCACTTATTCCTTATCACCGTCAGTATATACGCAGGAATATTCGTATTATCAGATAATCTTGCCCTATTTTCCCAATATGCAATAAAGGCATCAGTAACAATATCCTCGGCAACCTGCCTATCAGAAACATATGCCCTGGAGAAACGAATAAACCTCTCTTTGAATTTCAAAAAGACTTCATCAAATGACATATTTTCAAAATAGGTTGGCATACTTTTAATTTCTATATATAAATGCGACAAATATAAGCAATTTGCTTTATTCCTGTTAGCTAATATTTTGCAAATAGACAAAATTATACTACTTTTGTTCAATCAAAAATTCTAAAAGCACAATTCAAAACTAAGAAATATGAGAGAAGTAAAAGAGATCTTAGATGAAGCGCAAGAAAAAATGGATATGGCCGTCATGTATCTGGAAGAAGCATTGGCTCACATCCGCGCCGGAAAAGCAGACGTTCGTTTGCTGGACGGTATCCGTGTGGACTCTTACGGAAGCATGGTTCCCATCAATAACGTAGCTGCCGTAAATACTCCGGATGCCCGTAGTATTGTCATCAAGCCTTGGGACAAAAGTATGTTCAAGGTGATTGAGAAAGCTATCATTGACTCCAGCCTTGGCATCATGCCGGAAAATAACGGTGAAATCATCCGTATCGGTATCCCACCGCTGACTGAGGAACGCCGTAAACAACTTGCCAAACAGTGTAAAGGTGAAGGCGAAACTGCCAAAGTGAGCGTACGCAATGCCCGCCGTGATGCAATCGATGGCCTAAAGAAGTCTGTTAAAGACGGCCTGGCAGAAGATGCACAAAAAGGAGGTGAGGAGAAATTGCAGAAGATTCACGATAAATACATCAAGCAAATTGATGATATGCTGGCTGCAAAGGACAAAGAAATCATGACCGTATAATAATTTAATGAAGAATGGAGAATATCTCCATTCTTCATTACTCATCTAATTAGTAGTGAGGGGACTGGTAATAAAAAATACAGGTAGTTGGTATTTGGTAAAAACCGACGAAGGTAAATGTGTAGAGTGCAAAATCAAGGGTAACTTCCGGTTAAAAGGCATTCGCAGTACCAACCCGGTAGCTGTGGGAGACTATGTACAAATCATTCTGAATCCGGAAGGAACTGCTCTCATCAGTGAAATAGAAGACCGGAAAAATTACATTATCCGTCGTGCTTCCAATCTCTCCAAGCAATCGCACATTCTCGCTGCAAACCTTGACCAAAGCATGCTTATCGTAACGGTCAACTATCCGGAAACATCCACCACCTTTATCGACCGTTTTCTGGCTTCTGCCGAAGCATACCGTGTTCCGGTAAAGATCATCTTCAATAAAATAGACGCATACAATGAAGAGGAACTTCATTATATGAACAGCCTCATCAATCTCTATACCACTATCGGTTATCCCTGCTTTAAAGTCTCCGCCAAAAACGGTGAAGGCATTGAACTCATTCAGGAAGAACTTAAAGGGCGGGTAACACTTTTCTCCGGTCACTCCGGTGTAGGAAAATCAACGCTCATCAACGCAATATTGCCTGAACAGGACGTAAAAACGGGGGAGATTTCCGCCTACCACAACAAAGGAATGCACACCACTACGTTCTCTGAGATGTTTCCCGTTCCGGGAGACGGATATATCATTGACACACCGGGCATCAAAGGTTTCGGAACATTCGATATGGAAGAGGAGGAAATAGGACACTATTTCCCGGAGATATTTAAGTTTTCTGCCGATTGCCGTTACGGTAACTGTACGCATCGCCACGAACCGGGATGTGCCGTACGAAAAGCTGTAGAGGAACACTACATCAGCGAATCGCGTTATGCCTCATACCTTAACATGTTGGAAGACAAAGAGGAAGGTAAATACCGGGCTGCATATTAAAAGGAACGATAGATTGATAAAGCAACAATGTGATAACGTTTTATCAGTCTATTACTTTATCATCCTATCATAATAACACGCTATTGTGCTATTACATTATCACTTTATTACCTTTTTTAACGCTTTTCGCATTAAACCTTTCTGTTCCTAATATGTCCAAATTAGTGCTACATAATCTAACTTAATATCTGATATAATACTAATACTGATACATGAATAAAAAAGTTAAATGGGGCATTATCATTTTCATTGGTGCCGGACTGATAGGTTGGGGTATTTATTCCCAGCTTCCTAAAGAGAATAAAGAATTGGCAGCTGCCGACAAAGTTATGAGCAGTAACCGCAATGGCAAAAAAGCATTAAATGTAAACGCAAAGATCATAAAGCCACAGCTGCTCAAAGATGAAATCAAAATCAGCGGTAGCCTGTTGCCTGATGAGGAAGTGGATCTTTCTTTCGAAACCTCAGGTAAAATCATAGAAATCAATTTTGAGGAAGGTAGCCAGGTTAAAAAAGGACAACTGCTGGCTAAAGTGAACGACCGGCCTTTACAGGCACAGTTGCAACGTCTTGTTGCCCAACTGAAATTGGCAGAAGACCGCGTATTCCGCCAGAATGCATTGTTGGAGCGGGATGCAGTCAGTAAGGAAGCCTACGAGCAGGTAAAAACTGAATTGGCAACCCTGAATGCAGACATAGACCTGATAGAAGCTAACATTGCACAAACCGAGCTCCGTGCTCCGTTCGACGGTGTAATCGGTCTGCGCCAAGTCAGTGTCGGAACCTATGCTTCCCCCACTACCATCGTTGCCAAACTTACAAAAGTATCTCCGCTGAAAGTAGAATTTTCCGTTCCCGAACGTTATGCCAATGACGTAAAAATCGGTGCAGGAGTAAACTTCGGACTTGAGGGTAAGCTTGAAACGTTCCATGCCAAAGTGTACGCACGCGAGTCGAGAATGGATCAAAACACCCATACATTGACATTGCGTGCCCTCTACCCCAATGCCAACGGTAATGTAATGCCGGGACGCTATGCGGATATTCGCTTAAGTAAAAATGAAATCCATGATGCCCTTGCCGTTCCATCCGAAGCTATCGTTCCGGAAATGGGTAAGGACAAGATTTTCCTTTATAAATCTGGAAAAGCCCAACCTGTAGAAATACAAACTGGCATACGTACAGAAGCTGAAACCCAAGTATTGCAGGGTTTGCAGACCGGAGATACAATTATAATTTCCGGAACATTGCAGCTCCGCACAGGATTACCCGTAACATTGGATAATATCTATTAAACCAGACGCCTTATGAACATATCCGAACTCAGCATACGGCGCCCGGTGCTCTCCACAGTGCTTACCCTTATCATCCTGCTTTTTGGACTTATCGGGTACAGCTATCTCGGCGTCCGCGAATATCCGTCAGTGGATAATCCCATCATTTCGGTATCCTGCTCCTACCCGGGTGCAAATGCCGATGTTATCGAAAACCAGATTACCGAACCATTGGAGCAAAACATCAATGGTATCCCGGGAATCCGTTCCTTGTCCAGTGTCAGCCAACAAGGTTCATCCCGTATTACGGTAGAATTTGAACTCTCCGTAGACCTGGAAACGGCCGCAAACGACGTGCGTGATAAAGTTTCACGCGCCCAGCGTTATCTGCCTCGCGACTGTGACCCTCCTACCGTATCAAAAGCAGATGCGGATGCTACACCGATCCTGATGGTAGCATTGCAAAGTGACAAACGTTCTTTACTGGAACTGAGCGAAATAGCAGACCTCACTGTCAAAGAACAGTTGCAGACTATTTCAGACGTCAGCAGTGTTAGTATCTGGGGTGAAAAACGTTATTCCATGCGTCTTTGGCTCGATCCTATCAAGATGTCAGGTTACGGTATTACACCCATCGATGTTAAGAATGCGGTAGATAAAGAAAATGTGGAACTTCCATCCGGTAGTATCGAAGGTAATACGGTGGAACTCACCATCCGTACATTAGGATTGATGCATACGGCAGAAGAATTTAATAATCTGATTCTGCGGGAAGATAATAACCGTATCATCCGTTTCAGCGATATCGGCCGGGCAGAATTAGGACCGGCGGACATCAAGAGTTACATGAAAATGAATGGTGTACCGATGGTAGGTATTGTTGTAGTACCTCAACCAGGTGCCAATCACATCAAGATTGCCGATGCCGTTTATGAACGCATGGAACAGATGCAAAAAGACCTTCCGGATGACGTGCAATACTCTTATGGTTTCGACAATACCAAGTTTATCCGTGCTTCTATCAGTGAGGTAAAGGAAACGGTATATGTAGCATTCATTCTCGTTATTATCATTATCTTCCTTTTCCTGCGCGACTGGCGTGTAACACTGGTACCCTGTATCGTGATTCCCGTTTCGCTTATCGGAGCATTCTTCGTAATGTATCTGGCAGGATTCTCCATCAATGTACTTTCCATGCTGGCGGTAGTGCTGGCAGTAGGTCTGGTGGTGGATGATGCCATTGTAATGACAGAAAACATTTATGTCCGTATTGAACGCGGGATGCCACCCAAAGAAGCCGGTATCGAGGGTGCCAAGGAAATTTTCTTTGCCGTAATCTCTACCACCATCACACTGGTAGCCGTATTCTTCCCCATCGTATTTATGGACGGTATGACTGGACGACTTTTCCGTGAATTCAGTATCGTGGTATCCGGTTCTGTTATCATTTCCTCTTTTGCCGCATTGACTTTCACTCCGATGCTTGCCACCAAACTGCTGGTAAAACAAGAAAAGAAGAACTGGTTCTATATGAAAACCGAGCCATTTTTCGAAGGAATGAACCGCATCTACAGCCGGTCATTGGAAATATTCCTGCACAAGCGCTGGCTGGCTATGCCACTTATCTTAGCAACATTGATAATTATCGTATTTCTGTGGAATGCCATCCCTGCCGAGATGGCACCATTGGAAGACCGTTCACAAATCAGTATCAATACACGTGGAGCAGAGGGTGTAACCTATGAATACATACGAGATTATACGGAAGACATCAACCAGTTGGTAGATTCCATTCTGCCGGATGCAGAATCAGTAACGGCACGTGTATCAAGTGGTAGCGGTAATGTACGTATCACGTTGAAGGACATGAAAGATCGTGACTATACACAGATGGAAGTAGCCGAACAAATTTCGAAGGCTGTGCAGAAAAAGACCAAGGCACGTTCGTTTGTGCAACAATCATCCTCTTTCGGTGGACGACGTGGTGGTATGCCGGTGCAATACGTATTACAAGCTACCAACATCGAAAAGCTGCAAGAAGTATTACCGGTATTTATGGCGAAAGTTTATGAAAATCCTGTTTTCCAAATGGCCGACGTGAACCTGAAGTTCAGTAAGCCGGAAGCCCGCATCAATATCAATCGCGACAAGGCAAGTATCATGGGAGTAAGCACACGCAATATTGCGCAAACACTCCAATACGGATTGAGCGGCCAGCGTATGGGTTATTTCTATATGAATGGAAAGCAATACGAGATATTGGGTGAGATCAACCGCCAGCAACGCAATAAACCTTCCGACCTGAAAGGCATCTATATTCGTAGTGATAAAGGTGAAATGGTGCAGTTGGACAATCTGATTGAACTGACCGGCGGTATCGCTCCTCCGCAATTATACCGTTACAACCGTTTCGTTTCCGCCACTATTTCTGCCGGACTTGCTGATGGGAAAACCATCGGACAAGGGTTGGACGAGATGGACAAGATTGCCAAAGAGACATTGGACGATACATTCCGTACCGCACTGACGGGAGACTCCAAAGAATATAGAGAAAGTTCCTCCAGTCTGATGTTTGCCTTTGTATTGGCAATCCTGCTGATCTACCTGATTCTGGCAGCACAGTTCGAGAGTTTCAAAGACCCGTTGATTATCATGCTTACCGTGCCTTTGGCTATTGCCGGAGCCTTAATATTCATGTACTTCAACGATATTACAATGAATATCTTCAGTCAGATCGGTATCATCATGTTGATTGGTCTGGTGGCAAAGAATGGTATCCTTATTGTAGAGTTTGCCAACCTGAAACAAGAAGCCGGAGAAGATAAAATGGAAGCTATCAAGGATGCATCCTTGCAACGTTTGCGCCCCATCCTAATGACCAGTGCTTCTACCATTCTCGGATTGATACCGTTGGCATTCGCTTCGGGTGAAGGTTGTAACCAGCGCATTGCCATGGGTACAGCCGTAGTGGGCGGTATGTTGGTATCCACATTCCTCACTATGTACATCGTACCTGCCATATATAGTTATGTATCTACTAACAGAAGTAAGTTAAAGAAATCATGAAACGTACGATTTTATCCCTCATAGCCATTTGTAGCACCTCGCTTGCGTTACAAGCGCAGATGCCGCAATCTTATACATTAAAGTCCTGCCTGGAATACGGGCTTCAAAATAACTACTCGCTGCGCATTACCCGCAACGAGGAACAAGTCAGCAAAAACAACGCCACGCTGGGAAACGCCGGTTATCTGCCGACACTTGATCTCTCTGCAAGTTATAAAGGAACCGTAGACAATACAGACAGCAAAGTGCGGGCTACCGGAGAACATGTCAAAGAGAATGGTGTATTCGATCAGACCATGAACGTGGGGCTTAATCTGAACTGGACTATCTTCGACGGCTTCAACATCACCGCCAACTACCAACGTCTGAAAGAGTTGGAAAGACAAGGTGAAACCAATACCCGTATCGCCGTAGAAGACCTGATAGCCAACATCGCTGCCGAATATTACAACTATCTTCAACATAAGATCCGTCTGAATAATTTCCGCTATGCCGTATCTTTGTCCAAAGAGCGTTTGCGTATCGTAGAAGAGCGTTATCACATCGGTAACTTCTCCCGTCTGGATTACCAACAGGCAAAGGTAGACTTCAATGCAGACAGTGCCCAGTATATGAAACAGCAAGAGTTGCTGCATACCTCCCGTATCCAACTGAACGAACTGATGGCGAACGAAGATGTAGACCAGCCCATCATTATTCAAGACAGTCTGATCAACGTAGACGGTGGACTAAACTTTGAAGAGCTTTGGAACATGACTCTGCAAACCAACGCTTCTCTGTTGAAAGCCTATCAAAACAACACGCTTGCCCAGTTGGATTACAAAAAGGTTTGTTCCCGCGACTATCCTTATCTGAAGATGAACGGCGGTTATGGCTATACCTTCAACAAATACGATATCGCCACTAACATCCAACGCGGTAATCTTGGTGCCAACTTCGGCCTGACTATCGGTTTCAACCTGTTCGACGGAAACCGTCGCCGAGAACGCAACAATGCACGTATTGCCATTCAGAATGCCCGCCTGGAACGCGAACAACTGGAACAAGCCTTACGTGCAGACCTGAGCAACTTATGGCAAGCTTACCAGAACAACCTGCAAATGCTGAACCTGGAACGCCAGAACCTTGTAGCCGCTAAAGAAAACCATGAGATTGCCATGGAGCGTTATATGCTGGGAAACCTTTCAGGTATCGAAATGCGTGAAGCACAGAAAAGCCTTTTAGATGCAGAAGAAAGAATTC
>NZ_EQ973491.1:1349635-1367830 GCF_000158035.1 Bacteroides cellulosilyticus DSM 14838 | reverse complement strand
TATCAGTTAGAAGCCAGCATTGCTTGGATAGAGGCCGGCATGTCACTGAAAAAACTTCCGGCAGAAAAGGTAAAGACCAAACGGCAGGTTCCCCCGGAGAACTGGCAAATACTGTATGGCCAATACAAAGAGAATCTCCGCCTTTGTTTCCTGCCTGTCAATGAGGAAACCAATCAAGGCTATTGGTTTGGTTTCGAATCGGAGATACAGAAGCCGGAACCCGTATTCAAAGCAATGAATTAACTGAAAAGATAAATGGAAGACAAGACCATAGAAAAAGTAAATTTCTCCATCGAGGAACTGGAAACCAATTATTATGAATGTACATTTGACAAATGTAACTTTTCAGATAAGCCTATCGGAAGAGTTATATTCGAAAAATGTACATTCAAAGAGTGCAACCTTTCATTAGTAAAAACCAGTAATACCTCTTGGTTGGATGTCCTGTTCACCGATTGCAAAATGACAGGCATCAACTTCAGCCTCAGCAACCGCTTCGGCTTGTCTGTGGAATTCCATAATTGTCTGTTGTCCTACGCCCTTTTTACTGAGATGAAACTGAAAGGAACCCGTTTTATAGGGTGCGATTTGCAAAACACAGACTTTATGGAAACCGACCTTTCCAATGCAGTATTTAAAGATTGCGACCTCTGTTATGCTTCTTTCCATCATACCAACCTGGAAAAAGCAGATTTCACTACTGCACGCAATTATACTTTAAATCCTGCTGCCAACCGTCTGAAAAAAGCGAAATTCTCCCGCTACGGACTGGAAGGGTTGCTTACAGGATTAGGAATAGAAGTTGTCGATTAACTTCTCCTTGTATAACTTGGGAGTAGGTGCAGTACTACAAGGTAATGTAACCCAAACAGTTGTGCCTACACCTGCTTCCGAAGTCAACCCAATAGATCCACCCATACATTCCGCAATGGACTTACATATAGGCAACCCTAACCCAACTCCTTGTGTAAAAGAGTCCACTTTTTCAAAACGTTCAAAAATAACAGGCAATTTATCCTGCGGAATACCACATCCGGTATCCGTTACCTTTATCTCAATACCTTGTTCTGTAACGCCGTAAGTAATATCAATATACCCTTCCTGAGTATGCTTCAAAGCATTGGACAAGAAGTTATTCAATATCTGTTTCACACGCTTTGTATCCAGTTCAGCCATATAGCCCTGTCCCGGTTTATGAATACGGATATCCAGCCTTCCGGCTGCTTTCATCCTGTACTCGGTAGCACTTTCCATTATCAAGTCGGACAGACAGAACCACGTGGGATGCAGATCTATATACCCCGCCTCTATCTTCGAAATATCAAGAATATCATCCACTATTTTCAGTAGAAGCGCATTGTTGTGATTGATCAGATTACAAAATTCTTTCTTTTCCGCTATATCCTCAGTATCCGCCAATATGCTGGAGAAACCAACAATAGCATTCAAAGGAGTACGGATCTCGTGACTCATATTTGCCAGGAAAGCCGTCTTCAGTCGATTGGCTTCCTCTGCTTTGTCTTTCGCTTTCCGCAAATCGCTTTCCAGCTTTTTCCTCTCGTCAATAATCTGGGTGCCTCCAATCAGAATAGCAGGTTTTCCACCCTCATCATACTCATATATGATACCATAGATATTTCTCCAAGATAAAGTATTGTCCGCATTCTGGTATAAGAACTCTTCATCAATAAGCTTGGAACAACCTTTCTCCAATCCATCTATCGCTTCATAGATTCTTTTTCTGTATTCCGGCAATACATGCGACAGGTGCTCATCCACATCTACTACTACAGTTCCCTGCTCCCCTTTCTCCAGGTTTCCTTCCCAAATAATCTCTTTACGCTTCAAATCCCACTTCCATAGTTTCAGCTTAATTGCTTTCACCAGCAAGTGGTGTTGAAGACTTTGCTGTTTCAGTTGCTGTTGCTTCTGCTCCAACTCCTGCATCAAAAGATTATAAGGCTTCATTAGTTCCTCCTCACCATCAATATCAGGAAGACGGTTGCGAATTTTATTATATTTTCGGAAATAATAGACTGCCGCTATCAGTGAAACAATGAAAGCAAACAGAGTTATTAAATATAAAATATACGTCATGATTCAAGTTATCCTTATATATTGAATTACAAAGAAACTCAATTATAAGATAACCCCTAAGTTATATTTTCAATTGATTATTAAAAATAGTATCAAATGATATTAAAAAAAGTACTATACAACTAATATACAGGATTTTAAGAATCCATATCCTTTTGAGCATTCTTAAATTCCGAAGGGGTCATTCCCGTTCTTCCCTTAAACAACTGATGGAATGTAGGCATGCTGTTGATGCCTGATGATTCAGCAATTGCACGCAAAGTGTAATCGGGTTGTTCCTTCATTAAATGTATCGCATAATTCAGGCGCAGGTTATTGATATATCCGTTCAGGTTAGTGTCCGTATTCTCCTTTATCATCTTGGCAAAACGAGTATTATTCATGCGGACAATTCTAGTCAGCTCTTCTCTCGATAAGTCGGGAGAAAGATACATTTTATCCCGTTTTATAATATAATCCAGCTTTTCGAAAATCATCTTATTCATCTGCTTATCCTGCTCCTCGTTATCACCGGATTCGTCTTCCACTTTCTCTGGAAAAGAGAGATCTTTCTCTACACCCAGTTGCGAACGGTCCATTTCTTCCTGCATGGAAAATTGCTCGTTAATGCGTTTTACCAGCGCTTTATTTTTGTTTCTGATTACACAATTTTGATGCCATAGTCTCCACAAAAAGAATAAAGCCAGTAATGCGCCACTCAGAATACATATCAGCGTAATGGTTCGTATCTTCAGCTGAAACGCCTGTTGCGAAATGCGGGCTTCTTTCTCGTTTAGCTCATAAAGTGCATCCAGTTCCAGTGCGGCATTCTGCTTTTCCCGCTGGTAAATGCTATCTTTTATTGCAGTGATATCCCTTTGAAGATTTATAACCGTTTTATAGTTCTCTAATTTAACATTGGCTTGTATTTCCAAATTCAGGATACTGAGATACTGGCTATTCAATGTATCCTGCTGACGCATTACTTCCTTAAAATCACGACAATTATCCAATACGGCCTGATATTTTCCCAAAAGCAATAAATAAGGAGTAGCATCAAATTTACCATCAGGAGTGGAAGCAGCATTTGTCGACTGATATTTCTTATAATATACAGCTGCACGCTTCTGGTCTCCCATCAAATGGAAAAGATAAGCCAATTTGGAGTATACATACGCAAATTGCAGATCCAATAAGTCCGCACGGATTTTCGATTGTTCACTCATTCTGTCAAGTAACTTTTCGCGTTGCAGACCTATTTCCAAAGCCTCGTTCGATCGCTTGTCAGCAATCAGATAGCCCATCTTCACTCCATAGAAATAGGAAAGCATCGTTTCATAGTCTTCATTTTTAGAATTATCGAGCAAGTCAATGGCCTGATCAAAGAACAGATACCCCTCTTCTTTGAAAGAAAGCCTTCTTTTGTTCTCTCCCATACAAAACAATAACTTACATTCGGACTGTATATCTTTAAGTTCGCGCGCCAGCTCCACCCCCTGAACAGCATAGCGCATGCTTTCCTTATATTCACTTAATAGAGAAAATAATTCAGCCATGGATACCGTCATCCTCAACAAATGTGAAGGATTATCATGTGACAGGGAATCGCTGACATAAGCCCTGCGAGCATAATGAAGAGCGGATTTATTTCTGTACATATTACGATAAACCGCACTGCGCAGCTCATCAACAATATTTAGAGGCATTGCACTGTTTACTTCGGCTTTATCCAATAATTGCAAGGTCCGAACAGGATCTTTCATATAATCCTTCATAATATACTCCCTGGTATATTGTTCCGGCGCACGGTTATCCCCCCCTGCCCGGACAGGCAGAGATAGGAATCCCAATAAAAGGAAGCACAAGTAGTAGAAATGTCTCATAATATCTTTCTTATTCTTCTGTGTCTATTTTCTGATGGACTGCACAGTCTGCGCAAATGCCCTTGATAACGTAATTTATACCGGTCTGCATAAACCCTTCCGGAAGGTTGACCGTTGGAGCATGCACACTTCGGATGCAGTACGTCTTGTGGCACTGCTCACAATAGAAATGCATGTGCTGGTCTTCCACCGTGCACATACAGCAATCTTCGCAAACCGCATATTTCAGCGAACCGCTTCCATCGTCCACTCCATGTATCAGGTGATGGGAAAGAAACAGGGTTAATGTCCGGAAGATAGTAGATTTATCAACCGTGTCGAGTTTGTCCTCCAGATCAGTCACGGACACGGCCCGCTTCATCTCCATCATAGTACGGAGAATCAGCAGCCGCATGGCCGTAGGCTTTATATCCCGCAGGGACAATTTATGCAAATATATTTCTTCCATATTTCTTAAAACTTCTTTCTCAATATACGGACTGAATTCAGCACCACCAACAAAGCTACGCCAACGTCAGCAAACACTGCCGCCCAAAGAGTGGCAAATCCGCAGGCACCCGCCAGCAACACCAACACCTTCACCGTAATAGCACCTACTATATTTTGCATCACTATCCGTCGTGTTGCCCGCCCTATAGAGATAGCGGTTGCAACTTTGGATGGCTGATCAGTCTGAATAACGACATCCGCGCTTTCGATGGCAGCGTCCGAACCTAACCCTCCCATGGCAATACCCACATCACTGAGAGCCAATACAGGAGCATCGTTCATACCATCTCCGACAAATGCGACAGACATACCCGGAACAGAATTGAGTTGTTCCAAATGAACGGCCTTATCTTCCGGCAATAAGTCACCGTAGGCTTTGTCAATTCCCAATTCCTTTGCAAAGATATTAACAATCTCTTGTTTATCCCCGGATAACATTTGAATATTATCTATTTTTAAAGCCTTTAATTTTTTAATAGCATCTACCGCATCCTCTTTCAGAGTGTCTGAAAGTAGCAGTTGTCCGGCATACTTCCCATCCACGGCACAGACCACTACCGTAGCTACACAATCCGCAAGTTCTTCGGGTACAGCTATCTGACGGTCAGTCAATAAACGGATATTACCGACAAGTACCTGATGGTGTTCCACATCAGCTTCCAGACCGTATCCAGCCAATTCATTCAGAGAAGTCACAACCGCAGGTTTCACACCACGTCCGGAAGCATAGTGAACAATGGCTTGTGCCACAGGATGGGTACTTTTCTTTTCTACAGATGCCACTAAACTCAGTAATTCATCTTCGGGGATATCTGTTGCCTGTATGGATGTCACACGGAAACTACCGGTAGTCAACGTACCTGTCTTATCGAATACAACTGCATTGATACGGGTTATGGCATCCAGATAATTACTTCCTTTAAACAGGATACCTGTACGCGAAGCCGCTCCTATTCCGCCAAAATAGCCCAATGGGATGCTGATAACCAATGCACAAGGGCAGGATATTACCAGAAATACCAATCCCCGATAGAGCCAGTCATTGAACACATAGTCGAATCCCGGATGCACAACCGCAACAAGTGCAGGAAGAGCAACGATAAGAAAAGCCAACAGGACTACAATCGGTGTATAGATGCGGGCAAACTTCCGGATAAAAAGTTCCGCCGGTGCTTTCCGTTCCGCCGCATCCTGAACTAAAGTAAGAATACGTGCCAGAGTGCTATGATCATAAGGTTTCGTCACTTGTATGCGCACTGCCTGTCCGCTGACAATCATACCGGCAAGCACCTCGCCTCCTTCGGAGACATTACGCGGCATACTCTCCCCCGTCAGTGCCGAAGTATCGAAGACGGCATAAGGATTTTGCAAGCTACCATCCAAGGGAACCCGTTCGCCGGGCTTCACTTCGATCACTTCTCCTACATTTACCTCACGGGGGGAAACAGTACTTAGTATCCCCTTTCGGTACACATCTACCTGTTCGGGACGTACATCCAGCAAATCCTTGATATTACGGGATGCCTGGTTCACAGCCTTATCCTGCAACATCTCTCCGATGGAATAGAGTAGCATTACTGCCAGTGCTTCCGGATATTCTCCGATATAGAAAGCTCCAAGGGAAGCCAATGCCATCAGCGAAAACTCATTGAACCAGTCTTTTTGCAAAATACTCTCCCAAGCTTCGCGCATCACAGGCAGTCCGACAGGCAGGAAGCCTATAAGAAACCAAAGGAACTCGATAACCGGATTAGCGAACAACGTCCACTCCTGATGCTGAAAGACAATACCCAACAGAAGGAAGACACCGGACAATACCGGAGCCCACCACTTCTTAATGATAGATTTCTCTTTTTCTTTGCTTTGCGAATGAGTATGTGAACAACAACACTGACATTTACTTTCCATAATCTTTTTATTTTTTTAGTTGGTACAAAGGTAAGGAATAGGAAATGCAACTGGGTTGCAAAGGGCCCATTGACAACTTATTATAAATTATTTCTGTAATTGCATAGAACTAAAATCCTATTCGCAAGAAACTAACTCTGTTTATGCACATTATTATTCTTACAACAAATATACTTCTTTCTTACAACAGTTGTGCTTCTTTCTTACAATAGCTGTTGTAAGAAAGAAGTATAATTGTTGTAAGATTATTTTTTAGCACTTTCAAGAATAATTTCTTGTATCCCGGAGATTAAACGGATTGAAAAGAGGATAAGTTATTAAACATTCTCAAAAAGAGCAATCACTGTCAAACTTTTATTGAAGATAAATAGTTCTATATATAAATATAAACAACGAACCAATATGAAAAATGTAGTACTCATAGGAGCCAGCGGTTTTGTAGGAACCGCCATCCTGAATGAATTGCTGAACAGAGGCCACAAAGTAACTGCCATTGTACGCGACCCGGCCAAGGTGACCGCCAGCAATCCGAACCTGAAAGTCATTCAGGCAGATGTGACCGATACCGATGTTCTGATTGAGGCCAGTAAAGGTAAAGACGCCGTCATCAGTGCTTATAACCCCGGCTGGAAGAATCCCAATATATACGAAGAAACACTGAAGAACTATCCGCTGATAGTGGATAGTGTGAAGAAGGCCGGTGTTGAGCGTCTACTTATCGTGGGCGGTGCCGGAACCCTGTTCTATGCTCCCGGAAAGATGGTGATGGATGCTGACGATGTTCCAGCCAAACTGTTGCCCGGAATCAAATCCCTCGGAGAATTCTATCTGAACACGCTTCGTAAAGAAAACGATATTGACTGGATATTCCTCTCTCCTGCCGCCAATATGACACCGGGAGAACGTACCGGAAAGTTCCGTATCGGAAAAGACGACTTAGTGGTAGATGTAAATGGAGACAGCAATATCTCCGTTGAAGACTATGCCGTAGCAATGGTAGACGAATTGGAACAGAAGCACCACCACAAGGAGCGCTTCACCATAGGATATTAAACAAGGCTATTTCAGAAAAGGATTTCTTTAAATTTCAAAACAGAATAAATGCCGGCAAATAAAGAATCACTCTTCTTTTTTGCCGGCATTTGTCTTTTTACCAAACTTAATTGAGCTAACCCTATTTATTCTGCATTCTTTTTCAGCCATTCCAACCTGCGCATATCAGGCAGGTGCTTTACCTTGAAGTTCTCAAACTTAACATTAAATCCGCCTCCATCGGGACAGGCAGCCATGAATCCAACTTTCATCGGAATATTATCCTGCAACCATGCATTCCGCATCATCGTATAAGTCTTGTCATCGAACGAATAGAAGATTTCAACGGCATCCAGCCTGCGGACAGCTTTAATCCAAATATAAGGAACTGGTTTATCCAACGTGATTACACTCCAGTCACTGGTCTTGTGAGTCACCACTGTACTCAGATTGAATTTTCCGTCTACAAACTCAATGCCTGCTTTGATGTAGTTTTCATGATCGATGCGCAACATCAGTCCCGCTTGGTCAAAGCGTGCCTTATAATCGCCAGTCACTTTCACTTTAACTTCAAATTCACCGCCATACGTTGCATAATAGAAAGGGGCGTCATCCACAGTAAAGCCATAATGAGAGATACGCCAATAATCACTCTGCGGAGTGACAAACATCGAAAGACTTTTATCCTTTATTTCCCACTGTTCAGGTTCGTTGAACCACTGCATTTTCTCCAATGTCTGAGCAAAAGAGGCTTGTACCCCAATCATTATCAACAGACTAAAAAGTAACTTTTTCATTTCTCGTGTTATTTTAATGAATTATTATTCTGACATATATTTAGCCCTGTCCGCTTCGGTGATCGTACGTAGCACCCGGCAAGGATTACCGACGGCCAGCACATTGGCAGGAATACTTTTTGTAACCACACTTCCGGCACCAATAATCGTATTGTCACCAATCGTCACTCCCGGCAACACACAGACCTGGGCACCAATCCACACATTATTTCCGATAGTGATAGGATAGGCATATTCAAGCCCCTGGATTCTCTGTTCCGCATCCAAGGCATGTCCGGCAGTATAGAAACCACAGTTCGGAGCCACAAAAACATTATCACCAAATGTAACTTTAGCTCCATCCAGAATGACGCAATTTACATTCGAATAGAAGTTCTCCCCTATTTCGATATTATATCCGTAATCACAATAAAATGGTTGTTCTATCAAGAACGATTTTCCGGTCTTACCGAACAGTCGGCGGATAATGCTCTCCCGCTCCTTCTTTTGTGAAGGGCGCAAGCTATTCAGTTCATAACATACTTCTTTGCAAGCTTCCCTCTCCGACACAAGCTCTATATCATTATTGGCATCATACAATTTCCCGGCTTTCGCTTTTGCTTTTTCACTCTCCATAATTTATTGCACTTAAAATAAATAACCATTAGTTTTCATTACCTTTGCAAAGGTAAAGGCTTACAGTTAAGTCGGCAATACTGATTAATAACCATTTTTCCATCTCCATACCGTATGGACATCGTAAATAAACTGAAGAAAGAGCTACTGAAACAAGCGTTCACCGAGGAACAGAAACAAACGGAACGCCTGAATGAGTGCAAACATATAGCTTCCATATATGCACAGACTGAAAATGCCATAGCAGTGTTAAGTGATATGAAAGCCAATATTAGTTATATTTATTACGGCGGAGTAGCCGAGAAACTGGGACTGGCAGAACGAAATACCGCCAAGACCATTCAGTCGATATGGGAAGAAGAAATATTCAGCCGCATTCATCCGGACGACTTACAGGAAAAGCATTTGCAGGAGCTCCGCTTCTTCCACTTCCTGAAAAGTGTCCCGGAAAAGAAACGCCCGGACTACTACCTTATACACAATATGCGCATGCGCGATCATTCGGGCAGGTATGTACACATCTTGCACAGGATGTTTTATATAGCGAGCCACTCAAACGGAAGTGTATGGTTATCCTTATGCCTTTACAACTTTTCAATGGATACGTCGTTAAGTTGCACCATTCTTAACTCGGCAGACGGGCAAACCCTCGAACTGGAAAAGCAGAATTGCAACGACCTGTTGTCAGACCGGGAAAAAGAAATCCTGCAATTGATAAATAAGGGAAAAATGAGTAAGGACATTGCCCAGACATTATCCATTAGTATAAACACCGTAAACCGGCACCGGCAAAATATCCTGGAGAAACTTCAGGTAAACAATTCTATTGAAGCTTGCCGGATTGCTAAAGAATTGCACTTGTTATGATAAGAGAAGTAAGGCCGGAAGATACCGGAAGCATTACAGCCATTTACAACGAGTATGTCGCACACAGTGTGATTACATTTGAAACAGAACCTGTACGCGAAGAGGAAATGCGTTCACGCATAACCGGAATAGTATCACACTTTCCTTACTTCGTTTATGAAACGGAAGGTAAAATTGCCGGGTACTGTTATGCCCATGCCTGGAAAGAAAGGGCGGCTTACAGGTATACGTTGGAAACAACCGTTTATTTGGCATCCGAATATCAAGGCAAAGGAATAGGAAAACAACTCATGCAGACGTTGATTAACGAATGCCGCCACAGAGGTTATCACGCATTGATAGCATGCATCACGGAAGGCAACGAAGCCAGTAATTCCCTGCATAAGAAACTTGGCTTTAAGCAAGTTTCCCACTTTGAGAAAGTCGGATTGAAATTCGATCGCTGGCTGGACGTGTTTGATTATGAATTAATATTAATTCCTGAATCACCCGTAAATAAACAACTATAAAAAATAATGAGAAATTGATTACTATCTGATATTATTAATCCTTTATAATTCACGTATGAAAGCAAAATTCTTTTTAAGCTGTATGGCGCTGGCAATCTTGTTCAGTGCATGCAATACCACCAACCGCACCCCGAAGCAGAAGATAGAACAACAAATAGATTCCCTTCTGAAAGATAAAAAAGCTACGGTAGGCGTTGCCGTACTCGCCAATGATGAGACTGTAGCTGTTTATAATAATCAAATCCATTTCCCCCTGTTAAGCGTCTTCAAGTTTCATGTGGGACTGGCTGTTCTGGATAAGATGGATAAAGGACATATTGCTTTAGATAGTCTTATTGAAGTGAAATCTTCACAACTGAAGTCCAATACATACAGTCCGTTAAGAGATAAATTCCCCGATCAGGATATTACAATTTCTCTCGGAGAGTTGCTAAAATATACCATTTCGAAAAGCGATAACAATACATGTGATATCCTTATAGAATATGTCGGCGGTATAGATCAAGTAAACGAGTATGTGAAATCGTTAGGAATAAAAGATTGTAATCTTGCGGCAACAGAAACCCTCATGCATACCTCCGGAGATACCGATCTGAACTGGAGTACTCCGGAAGAAGTAGTCAGATTACTGAATATAGCCGACAAGCAACCCCTATTTGGAACTCAATACAAAGACTTCCTTCAAGCAATCATGCAGGAAACTTCTACCGGCAAAGATAAGCTGAAAGGCCAGTTACCTGCCGACGTAATCGTAGGCCATAAGACAGGCTCTTCCGACCGGACTCCGGAAGGGATAAAGATTGCTGACAATGATGCAGGCTTTGTTATCCTGCCCAACGGACAGAAATATTATATAGCTGTCTTCGTGATGGAGTCTCAGGAAACCGATGCAGATAATGCAGCTATCATCGCCAGTATATCCAAAATTGTATATGATACTTTAAACTCAGATATCCAATGAACAAGAACACTGATCCCCGCTGGCTCGAATGGGCCAAGGAATTACAATTCATAGCTCAGGCAGGACTGACCTACTCCCGCGATCCCTTCGACATCGAGCGTTTTGAACGTATCCGGGAAATATCGGCAGAGATCATGAGCCATCAAAGCGGTCTGCCGGTAGAGAAAGTAAAAGAATTATTCTGCAATGAAACCAGTTTCCAAACACCTAAACTGGATACCCGTGCCGCCATCTTTAAAAACGGAAAAATACTTCTGGTAAAGGAAAAAGCCGGTGTATGGTCTATGCCCGGTGGCTGGGTAGACGTCAACCAAAGCATCAAAACCAATACGGAGAAAGAAGTCAAAGAAGAAGCCGGACTGGATGTAAAAGCCGTACGCCTGATTGCTTTGCAGGATAGAAACCTGCACAACCTGCCTCCTTATGCATACAATGTTTGCAAAGCCTTTGTTCTTTGCGAAGTAACAGGCGGAAGTTTTCAGAGTAATATAGAAACTACCGAAAGCAGCTATTTCTCTTTGGACGAAATACCTGCATTGGCCGAAGAAAAGAACAATAAGGAACAGATAGCCATGTGTTTCACCGCCTATTTGGATGAAAACTGGAAGGTGCCATTCGACTAAAAAGAACAGGCTACAAATCTATTCCATTTCCAGTATCTCTTTCATCTTCGGACGAAAGTCATCGCCCCATGCCTCAAGCTGTTCGATAATGGGGACGAGTGTTCTGCCCACTTCCGTTATGGAGTATTCCGTGTGAGGCGGAAGTACTGTAAATATCTTCTTCTCTACCATGCCGTGCATTTCCAGTTCTTTCAACTGCTGATTGATAACCCGGGGACTTGCATCTGTAAACAAACGATGCAATTCACTCGGGCGCTTAGGGCCGGTGAGCAATTCCTGAATAATACAGGACTTCCATTTACCACCTATCACCTCCATCGTAATCTTTATGCCACAATCAATATCAAAAGGAATTTTCTTCTTATACATAGAGTCAAGTTTTGCACAAAAGAATCATATCAGAGGAAAACTACACAAAAGACTACAAAGCGTCAATCTCTTCTGGCGTTAGACCGGTAGCTTTAACTATAATGTCAATAGGAGTCTCTAATTGCTTCATGTTACGGGCAACGGCCAGGTAAGCCTCCGCGCGTCCTTCTTCACGACCTTCCTCACGTCCTTCCATCTTGCCTTCCAGTTTGGCTGAATCCAACACATCATTCTGAATCATCACAGCACTCAAATGCTCATCATAAGCCATACGTTCTTTAGGAGGCATAGAGAAGTATTTCAGTTTCTCACGAGCTTCACTCAAACCGGGAGCTGTGGTATCAGGACAAATAGTACCATACTTCAAGTATTTCATCCATTCTTCAAGCGGGGTAGCAGCTACCTTATCAAACTCATTCACACGAATCAAGATGTATTCAGGAAATATCTCAGCAGGCATTCGAGGTACGATAGCATCACGCTCTTTGACATTCACTTGCAGACAGTCACCTGTATGCACACCTACAAAATGATTTTGACCATGATACAGGTAGTCACTACCCTTCCCGATATCAAAGTAAAGAATACTGATAGAATATATTTTCTTCACCTTATAATAAGTCTCGCCCAACGAGATATGTTCAGTGATGGCCTTGGCAACGCCATAAAGAATCCGTTCCAGATAATAAAGTTCACGAGTGTTTTGTATCTCGATAATAATAATCTCATCCTTACTGTTACGCGCCTTAATATCCACACGATTGAATTTATCTTCGGCAGATAGCTGATTACCTTCACTCTCCAGTATTTCCAGAATAGTAACTTTCTCACCCAAAAACACGGTGAGGAAACCTTCTAATACACCAAAGTTTGCCTTCTAACGGAGCAAGCGTTTTATTGCCCAATCGAAACGTACATATTTATCTTGAAGCTCTGCCATATTATCTGAGTATTAATCGGAATACATTAGTTTACCTACAAAGATACAGCTTATTAAAAAAAGGACAAGTAAACAGGCAAAAGAAAGTATGCCGGACAAACCAAGAACATCTACCAAAACGTTTCGTATTCATTACATTTTATCACAAAAACCGTATCGCTTAGATTCCATTCTCGTAAAAAATGAAATAAACGCTTTTACAGGTAGAGATAAATTTATCAGTATATGAATAATTTAGCCGTACTTGTGTATTACTCCGCCACTTCTTATTTTTGTACCTAAAAAAATGAGAACGTATTTATTATCAGTTGCACTCATCATTGGAGTCGCTTCAATGTATGCACAACAACCCGTAAAAAGTAAAGATATGAAGAAAGAAACCACTCCTCTCCGCCTGATTTATCCGCAATGGCAAGGCGGAATTGTAGATCACTGGATGCCGGATATTCCGGCAGAAGACTCTTCCAGAGGTTATTATTTAGGTGCCCAGTTACTGAACCTGCTGGCTCCGGACAGCAATCAGAAAACCGTGGAAGTTCCGGTATCTCTCGATATAAACGACAGAGCAACGGAAAAAGGTATCAACTCCCGTAGCGTGATTGTCAAACAAAGCAAGGCTACGCTCGATATACTTAACGAAAACAAACCGGACCGGATTATCATCCTGGGCGGAGAATGTTCGGTCAGCGTTGTTCCGTTCACTTATCTGGCTGCCCGATACCCGAACGATGTAGCCATAATCTGGATAGATGCTCATCCGGACATCAACCTGCCTTATGATGATTACAAAGGGTATCATGCCATGGCCCTCACCGCTTGCTTGGGAATGGGTGACGAAGAGATTATGAACTTACTGCCCGGTAAGTTTGACGCTTCCAAAGCATTAATAGTAGGACTGCGTTCATGGGATAAAGGCATGCAGGAACGGCAAAAGGAATTGGGCATAAAAGGTCTGGCACCGAAAGAAACAGCGGACAACAGTTCCGCCATTATGGAATGGCTGAAAAGTACCGGAGCTTCCAAGGTTGTCGTCCACTTTGACTTGGACGTGATAGATCCTGCCGACATGATAGCAGGCGTCGGCGTTGAACCGGACGGTATGAAGACCGAGGAAGTAGTCCGCGTGATTAACGACATTGCCTCCGAATATGACCTGGTAGGGCTGACCGTAGCCGAACCAATGCCACGTATCGCTATTAAAATCAGGAATATGCTGAACCAGTTGCCTTTATTAAAAGAGTAAGAAAAGAGAAACTCACAAATAATCTCTATATTTGTATGGTCTCAAACAATAACAACTGGAATCTACAAAAAATACAGACCATGCATACGATATTGATTATTGAAGACGAACCAAGAGTAGCCAGCCTGCTCAAGAATGGACTGGAAGAGAATGGTTATCAAACCATGATAGCTTACGATGGTGTCATGGGACTGCGTCTCTTCCGTGTCCATACGTTCGACCTGGTGATTTCTGATATTATCCTGCCCAAGATGGATGGTTTTGAGCTATGTAAAGAAATCCGTAAGACAAACCCAGGCATCCCTATCCTGATGCTGACAGCCTTAGGCTCTACAGATGATAAACTGGACGGATTCGATGCAGGAGCCGATGACTACATGGTGAAACCTTTCGATTTCCGCGAACTCTATGCAAGAATCAGGGTACTGCTGAAACGTAATAATGAAGCAACCGCACCGCAACCCCGGGAGATCAGATATTCCGACCTGTACATTGACCTACAAGGAAAAAATGTAACCCGAAACGGCACTCCCATCAAACTTTCACCCAAAGAATATAATCTGTTACTCTACATGACCGAGAATGCAGAGCGGGTTCTCAGTCGTATAGAGATAGCCGAAAAGGTTTGGAATACCCACTTTGATACCGGAACCAACTTTATCGACGTATACATCAACTATCTCCGCAAAAAGATAGACAAGGATTTCGACACCAAACTGATCCATACCAAAGCCGGTATGGGCTTTATACTGACGGATAAACTATGAAGATCAGAACAGCCTTAACCCTGCGGTACACTTGTATCACAGCCGCCGTGTTCCTGGTATTTATCACTACCATCTACTACGTCAGTGAGCACTCGCGCAGCAATGCCTTTTTCCGGAATCTGAAAAGCGAAGCCATCACCAAGGCACATCTGTTTCTGAACAACCAGGTGGATGCCGAAACCATGCAATCCATTTACCTGAACAATAAAAAGTTTATCGACGAAGTAGAAGTAGCCGTCTACGACACCGATTTCCGGATGTTATACCACGATGCCTTGCAAAACGACATCATAAAAGAAACTCCGGAAATGATAGAGCGCATCCTCCAGAAGAAAGAAATAGACTTCTACATCGAAGATTACCAGGGAGTAGGTATCATCTATACTTTCGAAGGTAAGGATTACATCGTTACCGCCGCCGCTTATGACGGCTACGGATATGCCAAACGGGAAATCCTGAAAGAAACACTCGCCCTATTACTATTCAGCGGACTGACCGCGCTGATTATTGTAGGCTACCTCCTTGCCCGGAGCGCATTGGCCCCCATCAGAAGCATTGTAAAAGAAGCGGAGAACATAACCGCCTCACGAATCAACAAACGCCTGCCCGTCAAGAATGAGAAAGACGAATTAGGCGAACTGAGCCTTACCTTCAATGCCTTGCTCGACAGACTGGAAAAGTCATTCAATTCGCAGAAGATGTTTGTCAGCAACGTGTCGCACGAACTGCGTACCCCTATGGCTGCACTTTCTGCCGAACTTGATCTTGCCGTGCAGAAAGAACGAAGTCCCGAACAATACCAAAACGCCATCCACAACGCGTTGCAGGATTCGCAAAGAGTGATTAAACTCATCGACGGATTACTGAACCTTGCCAAAGCGGATTATGAACCGGAACAGATCAAAAGAGAAGAAATCCGTCTGGACGAACTGTTGCTCGATGCAAGGGAACTTGTCTTGAGGGCGTACCCCGATTTCCATGTGGAACTCGTATTCGAGCAGGAAGCCGAAGACGACAAGGTGCTCACAGTGATCGGTAATAGTTACCTGCTTACAACAGCGTTCGTAAACCTCATCGAAAACAATTGCAAGTACTCCCGGAACCAAACTTCTTTTATCCAGATTTCTTTCTGGGAAGAATGGTCCATCATCCGCCTTTCGGACGACGGTGTGGGCATGTCGGACAAGGACAAAGAGCACTTGTTCCAACTCTTCTACCGCGGCGAAAACAAAGATGTGGCATCCGGCTACGGCATCGGCATGACTTTGGTACAAAAGATACTGAGCCTGCACAAAGGGGAAATATCCGTCTTCTCGCATCCGGGTGAAGGGACCACTTACGTCGTTAAACTCCCGCATATCTGATTTCTCTAATGGTTTTCTAATACCATTCTAATAAATCTCTAACGGCTTCTCCACGAAGCCGTTCTTACTTTTGCGCCGTGAAATAGAAACGCAATTAGTAACTTCAAAAAAAGGAAAGAGATTATGAAGTGGAAGAAAAAGTTACAGCAGCCTCAGTATGCGCTCAACTCCGAGAAAGTATTCCTGACTGCCATACAACCGGCAAAATCCGTTTACTCATACCTGCAAACGACAAGGCTCGGGTTGACAAGAGCAGAAGTTGAAGACCGCCAGCTTACGTATGGAAAGAACGAAGTGGTTCACGAACAAAAGAAGAATCCGTTCATCGTATTCATCAAAACTTTCATCAATCCGTTCATAGGAGTGCTGACCGGATTGGCAGTCATATCACTCGTCATCGACGTACTCATGGCAGAACCGGGAGAACAGGAATGGACGGGAGTCGTCATCATCGCCGTCATGGTGGTGTGTAGTGCCATCCTGCGCTTCTGGCAGGAATGGAAAGCCAACGAAGCCACAGACTCACTAATGAAAATGGTAAAGAATACCTGTCTCGTGAAGCGTGCCGGAAGTGGTGAGGAAGAACTGGATATCACGGAACTGGTTCCGGGAGACATCGTCTTCCTGGCAGCCGGAGACATGATTCCGGCAGACCTGCGCATCATCGAGTCCAAGGACTTGTTCATCAGCCAGGCTTCCCTGACCGGAGAGTCGGAACCGATAGAGAAGTTTCCGGAAGTAAAGGAAAAGCAATACCGGAAAGGCAGCATCGTGGAACTGGATAACATCTGCTACATGGGTTCCACCGTTATCAGTGGCGCAGCCAAAGGTATTGTGTTTGAAACCGACAACAGGACCTTCCTCGGTACTATCGCCCGCAACCTCACGGGACACCGTGCCACTACTGCTTTCGACAGGGGGATCAGTAAAGTAAGCCTGCTGCTCATCCGTTTTATGCTGGTCATGGTTCCGTTCGTATTCTTCATCAACGGGTTTACGAAAGGGGATTGGTTCGAGGCTTTCATCTTCGCCATTTCGGTAGCCGTGGGACTCACGCCCGAGATGCTTCCGATGATTGTAACCGCCAACCTCTCTAAAGGCGCTCTGTCCATGTCGAAGAAGAAAACGATTGTCAAGAACCTGAATGCCATCCAGAACTTCGGTGCGATGAATATTCTTTGCACCGACAAAACGGGTACGCTGACGTGCGACAAGATTGTTCTGGAAAAGTACATCAATGCCGATGGCAGCAATGACGAAAGCAAACGAATATTGCGTCACGCCTACTTCAACAGCTATTTTCAGACCGGGCTAAAGAATCTGATGGATAAAGCCATCCTCTCGCACGTAAAGGAACTGAAGCTGGAACATCTGAAGGATGCCTACACCAAAGTGGACGAAATACCGTTCGATTTCATCCGCCGGAGAATGTCCGTAGTGATAGAAGACAAACAAGGGAAACGCCAGATCATCACCAAAGGCGCCGTGGAAGAGATGCTCAGTATCTGTTCGCACACAGAATTCAATGGAGAAGTGCAATCTCTGACGGATGAACTGAAGGTTAAAGCCCAAAAGATCAGCGAAGAAATGAACCGGAAAGGAATGAGAGTGCTGGCCGTTGCTCAGAAAAGCTATATAGAGAAGGTGGGTAATTTCTCCGTGAGTGATGAAAAGGAAATGGTTCTGATTGGCTTCCTGGCTTTTCTTGATCCCCCGAAACCATCTGCGGCAGAAGCTATTAAGCAACTGCAT
>NZ_EQ973491.1:1346587-1349477 GCF_000158035.1 Bacteroides cellulosilyticus DSM 14838 | reverse complement strand
TATGGTGTGGAAGTTAAAATTTTATCGGGGGATAATGATATTGTAGTGAAAGCCATAGGGCGGCAAGTAGGTATCGACACAAGTTATTCACTGACCGGACCAGATATTGAGAATATGGATGAGACTATTTTGAAAGAGCGTGTAAAGACCACTACCTGCTTTTCCAAATTGACGCCTCTACAAAAAACACAGATTATTTCCATCTTACAGGAACAGGAGAATACCGTAGGGTTTCTGGGAGACGGCATCAATGATGCTGCCGCCTTACGGCAATCGGATATCGGCATTTCGGTAGATTCCGCTGTGGACATCGCCAAGGAAAGTGCCGACATCATCCTGCTGGAAAAAGACCTGATGGTACTGGAAGACGGAGTACTGGAAGGCCGGAAGACTTTCGGGAATATCAATAAGTACATCAAGATGACGGCAAGTTCAAACTTCGGTAATATGTTCAGTGTCATGTTTGCAAGTGCGTTTCTGCCGTTCCTGCCGATGATGCCGATTCATCTGCTCATCCAGAATTTACTATATGATATCTCGCAAACTACGATTCCATTCGACCGCATGGATCCGGAGTTTCTGAGAAAACCACGCAGATGGGATGCATCAGACCTGAAACGTTTTATGATTTACATCGGGCCCATCAGTTCCATATTTGATATCGTCACGTATCTGGTGATGTGGCATGTGTTTGGCTGTAATAGTCCGGAACATCAGTCCTTGTTTCAATCAGGATGGTTTATTGAGGGACTGCTTTCGCAAACTCTGATTGTACACATGATACGTACACGGAAAATTCCGTTCATACAGAGCCGTGCCACTTGGCCCGTAATCGGTATGACTACTTTGGTGATGGTTATAGGAATTGTGATACCATTCACATCTTTCGGAGCATCCATAGGTTTGCAGGCACTTCCATTGAGTTACTTCCCGTGGCTGGTGGGTATTCTGCTCTCCTATTGCGTACTGACTCAATTGATAAAGAACTGGTATATCAGAAAGTTTTCGGGTTGGTTATAAAAGAAAGCCCTGCTTTTCTTCTTTGTCAGACGATACTGGCGGATGAAGAAAGCAGGGCTATTAGTATCAACAAAACTACAGTACTATTATTCAGATTCTATCAAATGGTCTGTTATTCAGAAAAAGATTCGTCGCATACTTCGGTGACTTGTTCATAAGGAATACATCCATAGCTGCGATCGTCCAGATAACGCAATGCTACATACGGTACATCTGCCCCGGAAACATACATTTGCAATATAGATATAACCTCCGCCATACGCGAAGTGAATGAGCCATTTCGTTCATTATAAACCTTCACCCACACACGGTCTCCTCTTTTGATGGGAAGTTCTATAGTCTTCATAAACAGTATAATTAATGCGTTTGTTGGAATTACTTGCATAGTAACGGCAAACTACCATTTGATGCAGACCGGAAAGGCGTTTTCAGACGGTATCATTTTATGGTAAAAAGAAGTTTTCCTGATAATAAGGTACGTAAAGAAGCATTCCACTTTCAAAGGATAAAGCGGAAACACGATTCCTTTTGCCTGCTGGGGTAAAAAATCGGAAACTGTATGTATCAGGGGCTAATTTTGATGTTGTTTTTGCTGTCCGATATAAGATTTATTCATATTTTGTTAGGGTTTGTTTGCTTTTCTGTCAAAAAAGACGCAACTTTGTAGCTGCTATTTGCCGTTACTATGCAAGTAATTTCACCTCAACGAAGTGCCATACAACATATTAAATCTGCCATCTTTCTTCTTTTTACTTTTCTTCACCAAGGAAATCACTTGCTTGTTTATTCTGTCTATCACCTCCGCATCAAACGGTTTCAGATAAGTCATCGTCACCCGAATGGACGAGTGCCCCAACGACTGGCTTATCAGTCCCACAGGTACACCACTATGATAAGCAAGTGTAGCCCATGTATGGCGTGCGGTGTACGAACTTACGGAAACACCGGGCAATAACTGTTTCATCAGCCGCGCCAACTCCCGGTTGAAATGCCGTAATGTTTCTTGATAGCGGTGGTGATGTTCCTCCATGAACAAGCCACCATGCAGCAACGGGAACAGATATTCCGAATCCGTCTTATCCCTGTACTTCTGCAACAGCCTCATCGCATCGGGCGGCACATCCACCACCATCAATTTCCCCGTCTTGTGCCGACGGTAAGTGATGCGCCTATTTCTTAAATCCGACTTCCGCAAGTGTGCCAGATCAATGAACGGCATACCGCGCAACATGAACATCAGCAGGAAGTAGGTGAGCACTTGCTGTTGACGCAGTGTCAGCACACTAAAGTCCGTATTCCTGAGTTGCTCCATCTGCTCTGCCGTCAGCGCCCGCTTGGTACGCGACTCCACTTTCGTATAAACATCCTTGAACAGCACCGGATTGTACCCCTCTATACCCGGTGACATCCAGCGATTGTATACCGCCTGCAATGTACGCATATAAGTGGAGATCGTGTTCGGACTGGACTGTTGTCCAGCCAACCAGTCCTCATACTCTTTCAGCCTCTCAGGGGTGAAAATCTCCTGCATGGACAGGGAAGCAGTGGTGTTTTTCGGATGCCTTTCCTCTGCACAAAACTTCTCATAGGAACGCAACGTGCAAGCATAAACATGCATTGCCGGGAACTTTCCTTCCCGCTTCAGCATCCCGATAACTTCCGGTATGTAGAGCCGTAAGTCATCTTTCGCATTTTTTCTTTCTACATTCATAAAGCATTGATTTTAATTACATGATTCAAAAAACTGCTTGTACCACAGAACGTACGTGCAGTAGTAATGTTTATGGGCGCCAAAGATAAAGCTAAAGGAATCCGGCAAGAGAATATTTATAAATTATACAAATCTGGTATTGAATTTGATTTATAACGG
>NZ_EQ973491.1:1340389-1346329 GCF_000158035.1 Bacteroides cellulosilyticus DSM 14838 | reverse complement strand
GAGTTAATTCAACTCCTGATTCTCATAAATTGTGAAATAGTAGTAATTCTTTCCCTCCCCGTTGAACTAATGCCTTGTGCACTCTGTTCTCTGACCAAAATAGAACATTTATTTAGTTTTTAACCATTAAACCTGTTTAATTATGACATGTAAAGATTCTCACTTTTTGATTGGCCTTGGAATAGGTTCAATCTTTGGAGCACTGGCTTATGGCTTTGCCCGCAGTGCAAGAGCAAAAAAAATGAAAGCAGAAGTATTCGATGCCCTGCACAGAATTGAAGGACATACCGAATGCCTGATCGAATCTGCTAAAGAAAAGGCATTGTATGCCGGAGAAAAAGTTGCTGACAGAGTGGCCAATGAAACATCTGTCATTGCTGAAAAAGCCAATGATATCAAAGGCAAAGTGCACTCTATGGCTGATGAAGCTAAGAAGTAATCAATCTGTTCATTACCGTAAAAACAGAGGGAGGCGGGATATCATACCTACACTCTCTCTGTTTTTCATTATATACTTGTAATTGAATGGGCCTCACTCACCAACGAAGCCGGATAATCGCAGATTTCCAATATCTTAATTGCATTATGCTCGGTCGCAACTCCGCGTTTCAACTTGTAATCGAAAGACAGGATACCATCTTTCACCGACTCGCTGAAATAGTATAATTCGTATTCATCTTCCAGCATATCGGCCAGTTCCAGATCGTGCGTAGATACAAATACCAGATTATCACTTTTCACCAGCCAGGAAAGCACAGCTTTCGAAATAGCTATCCGCTCCTTGGTATTGGTCCCTCTGAACAATTCATCGAGCAGGAAGAGATGGTTCCCATGACCGCTTTCATCTACGAAATCTTTGATAGTCGTCACTTCCTGCATAAAATAACTCTTATTTTCCATTAGGTTATCTCCCTGGTGAATGGAGGACAGAAGAGAAATTCCGGTATTTATCTCAAAGACTTCCGCGAAACAAGTATGAAGTGTTTTCGCTGCCAACAGATTCACTCCTATCGTACGCATGAAACAGGTCTTACCTGCCATATTCGAACCGGTTATCAATGCCGATTTCTCATGAAGCACCATATCATTCGGAATACAGTTTTCTATCAGAGGATGATACACTGCCTGTGTACGCAATCGCTCCCCTGCCCTGTTATCTCCCGGCAGACAGTAATAAGGTAGCTCCTCCCTCAAGATGGCAACAGACAAAATAGAATCCAGAAAACCGATGAAGCGGTAAACATTGTGGATAGCCGTCGCCTTCTCCTTCAACAGATGAAAAGTTCTGCCTACCGCATACGCCTCGTGGAGAAAGAATACCCGGATTAATTCCGCTACCATATAAAACATAATAGCCATGTCGTTATCCAGACTGAGGTTGAAACGGAAATAAGAGATATACTTCTTCAGACCTTCCACAGCCTTCAAATCAGTCGTGATAGAAGGATCTACAGAGATAAACTCCTTATTCTGCGCCAGCTTTCCCGCCTGCCTTATCATCTTCAGAAGCTGAGGTATGGAGAAAAAGTATCTCTGGATTTTCGCCTTATTACGATAGTGCAACACTGCATTTGCCACGAATGAAAAGACAAATAAAGTAAGAAACACTCCCGAATGAGTGAGCAGCATCAGAGCCAGAAACAGCAAAGGCAGAAACCGACAGATATTAATAAGAACCATCTCCTTGGCACCAATTCCTGTATTATCATTTTCCAGAATGGATACGATGGAATAAGCATCCGGTTTATCCAGTTCTTTCAGTGAATTGCTTAAAAGAGTACGTAACCCCGTATGAGTTGCCAATGAAGACAGAAGTGCTTCCTGCTTTTCCATGCCGGAGGTTTTATCCGATAGCAGAAGATAATACAAATACTGCCTGCCTATACTGGAATGACAATAATCTATTTCGGCAAACAGGTCATCCAGATTCAGGTCGTCAATGCTGTTAGCGGATAAACCGGTTTCGCCTTCGGCATTTCTATAAAGGAAATAGTTCGCAATTTCGGACATGGTGTATTCTTTAATGTTCAGTAACTGTCTTGTGTATTTATTCAGCCTCTTCCAACTCCTGCATCTTTACAGTCAACCACTATATTCATCTTATAGACTAAAGATTTCACATTTGATGTCATAAAGCTCTGTTTTATAATCAATTTATTGAGTAAACAACAAATCTATTAAAATCAACTGGAAAAGCAAGCCCTTTTGGGGATATTGTTTTACCTGAACCACAATTCTTTCATGAAAAACAGATGTCCCATACACCACAAGCTCTCTCAAGCTCTACCAATGCAACTACATACCCCTGCATAAGAAAACAGGGAAATCCGGACTTCTACATCCGAACCTCCCTATTCTATACTCCTATCTACAAATACAAGTTTTGCTTTATCCGCAATGGAAATACTTATTAACCAGTTTCAGCATTTCTTCCTGATTATCGTGTACTTCACTACGCAAGGTACGATCTTCATAGGAACGCAATTTACTGATAATTCCATCGACCATTGCAGGACTAAATACATGATACTGTTCGAAAATAGCACGCTGTTTTTCCAGGCAATCGGCAGAAGCGGCACAGCTATCAGGGAGTTGAGCCAATTGTTTCAGCTTATCCTCATTTTCCTTCTTATGAATATTCACATTCACATAGGTCTTTTCTGCAATCTCCAAAGCATTTTCAATTTCAAAACCATGACGACATGCTACGGCCAATCCGGCTATCAGTTGGTACAAATCGGCAGAACCGTCCGGAGAACGCATTTCCACAGTTTGCTTCTGTGTAGTATCATAGTGGCTGGGAGCTTCCAACGGATTAGCCAGCATACACATATCTGTCTTTGCCGACCATCCAAGCGGAACACGTACCAATACGGAACGGTTACGGTCACCCCAGCAAATATTTGTCGGAGCTTCCTGATGCGGCACCAAACGGAAATAAGAGGTAGGATTCGTATTACCGAAAGCTGTAATGGAAGGTGCAAGCTCCATCATTCCCGCAATAGCCTTACGGGCAGTTTCAGAAAGTACACCATCTTTCAACATCTGGTTTTGGCCGTCTTTCATAATACGCATATGGATATGCAATCCTGAACCGGCCTTTCCGGCTGTAATTTTCGGAGCAAACGTAATGTCATATCCATATTGATAAGCCAGATTACGGATAACCCATTTCGCAATCATCAGCTGATCGGCAGCCAGATCGGCACGTACCGGCAGGAATTCAATTTCATTCTGCTCATAGATTTTACCGTCAAGCGTGAAGTTACCTACCTCGGAATGCCCGTATTTGATCTGTCCGCCCGCCTTTGCAATATGCAGCATACAGTCGGTACGGAAGTCATTGAACTTGGCATAAGGAGCAGATTCATGATAGCCACGTTGATCCGTAGCAGGGAACAGTCCACTATCTTCTGATATCACATAATATTCCAATTCGCCCATAGCCTGGAATTCCATTCCGGTTACATCAGTAAAGGCTTTGCAAGCTTTACGCAACGTATATTCCGGTGAACTTTCCAGAAGTTCACCATCTTTATTGAAGTAAGAGCAAAGCATGGAAAGTGTTGTAGTTTCAGCAAAAGGATCGATAAAGGCTGTGCAAAAACGCGGAACTACATACAAGTCGCTACTGCCCGCTTCAATAAATGGGAAAAGGCTTGATCCGTCTACACGTTCACCACAAGTCAGTATGGCATCAAGGTAAGCAGCGTCGTTAATGACAAAATTCAATGTTTTCAGTCGCCCGTCTGCTGCGGGATACATGAAGTTCACCATGCGGATATCGTTCTCCTTGATATAAGAAATAATGTCTGCTTTCGTAAATTCGGAAGCCGGTTTTTGAAGAGCAGCCACCAGTTGGTTGGCACTCATCGATAGTTCATGATTCATACGTTGGTTGTTTTTTAAGTTATTGTATGGTTAACAATGTGTTGTCATGCAATGATTCCCCACAAAGATAATATTTTATAATAACTTCAATATATATGATACTCAAAAAAAGAAATAGAATGAAGGTTTGGCAAAAGGTGATGAGATAAACTATTTGTATATCCGGGTTGCTATAATAAGAAAAGTTATAGGGAATAGTAACCCGGGCTACTATTCCTTTTTTCCGTCATATCCCCACTTTACATAAATAGCACCCCAGGCAAACCCTGCCCCAAATGCTGTAAAGATGAGGTTATCACCTTTCTTTAGCTTATCTTCAAAATCCCAGATACAAAGCGGAAGTGTGGCGGCACTCGTATTACCATAACGCTCAATATTAACCATCACTTTCTCTGTTGGAATCTCCAAGCGTTGCGTTACAGCAGTGATAATGCGCTGGTTGGCCTGGTGGGGAATTACCCAGTCAATATCGTCCTTACTTAAATGGTTTCTTTCAATGACAGCTTCACAAGCATTAGCCATATTGGCTACGGCATATTTGAAAACCGTACGCCCTTCCTGATAAATGTAATGCATGTGATTATCCAGCGTATAATACGAAGGAGTACATACAGAGCCACCTGCTTTAATATGCAGGAAAGGCAGTCCCTTACCATCTGTTCTCAGCACTGAATCCATTACACCTAAATCTTCCGTAGTAGGTTCCAGCATGAAGGCTGCCGCACCATCACCGAATATGGGACAAGTGGCACGATCCGTATAATCTATGATTGAAGACATTTTCTCAGCCCCTACCACGATAATCTTCTTGTAGTTTCCCGAGCGAATAAAGTTTGCTCCCGTCTCCAACGCATACAGGAAACCACTGCAAACTGCTTGTACATCGAAAGCAAAAGCACGTTTCAATCCCAGTCGCTCACACAAGATGGAGGCTGTAGAAGGTAAACGATAGTCAGGAGTGGTAGTAGCAACAATCACCAGATCAATTTCATCCGGTTGAGAATTCGTACGTTGCATTAATTGTTTGGCAGCTTTGCGGGCCATATACGAAGTTCCCAGTCCCTCTTCATGCAAAATACGTCTTTCCTTTATGCCTATACGCCCCATAATCCATTCATCGGTGGTATCGACCATTTTGGAAATCTCATCATTGGTTAGGATATAATCGGGTACATATCCTCCGACTCCTGTAATTACTGCGTTTATTTTCTCCATAAACTCTACCTAGTTTAGTAAATTCTGATTATAGGGACAATTATATATAAGTGATACTTAAGAAAATGCGGGCGCAAATATACAGAAAAGACTATGAATTCCAAGAATTGGTCAAAAACACTTTGGTCTTTTACCAATGAAAAGGAATAATTGACCAAAATTTCGTTGAATATTATTTCTTAATCCAAATATTGACGATTTCTGAGATAAACATTTGATGTTTGGAAAGTTCGTTTTTATAAGCTTCTTCCATGATTTTTGATTTATAAGGTTCGGTCAGGTTGGCATAGTCCAACTCCTGAATAAACATCTTCTTGCACTCAATAATCATTCGTGCTTCTTCAAAGCTCATTAATCCTGAAGGAGTTTCCAGAGGAATAAGTCCGGCCTCTTTCACCTTATCCGTATTCCTTCCTGACACTGTACCGCATATACGCAGGGCATTGCGATATTTTTCATTAAAGAAGCTGAGGGTGAAACTCTCATGCTGTTGGAGGAATTGGTAAGTATAGCGGGTATCGCGTATAAAAATAAAGGTAGAAGGACGTTCCCAAATGTATCCCATACCACCCCAACTGGCAGTCATTGTATTATAGGAACTTTCATCGCCTGCCGTTACAAGCATCCACTCTTTACCAATCAGTTGAATCACATTGTCGGACAAATCGGAGGCTTCAAGTTTATCGTAACGAGATTGCCAATCAGTAGAGGTTACACCACTTTCGGAGGATTCGGAAGTTTGATCATTTACTTTCTTATCACTAGGATTCGTGCAAGATGCAAGGAATAAGAAAAGACTGATTACCGGTAATAAAATAGTTGTTTTCATTGATA
>NZ_EQ973491.1:1338124-1340240 GCF_000158035.1 Bacteroides cellulosilyticus DSM 14838 | reverse complement strand
GAATCATTTAGTGTGCTCAAAGATAATCAATTTACTGAAAAGTCTTCTCTACTTTAGGAAGTGTTTGTTCAATGAGAAGTTTATTCATAAATTCACTTGGACTCATGTTATGACACCGCTTAAAGTTCCGAACAAAAGTACCAGTGGTTGCATAGCCACACTGTTCCGGCAAGTCTTTAAGGGCAATTGAAGGATTTTCTCTCATCAGTTGTTCAGCATGCTGAATACGGAAATTATTCAGCCAAACACTGAAGCCTTTATCACAGAATCTATTGATGCTAACCGATAAATAAGAACGATTCGTATTCAGTACATCAGCCAATGTCTCTATCGTAAGGTCACTTTTAAGGAAGTATTGTTCGTCACGAACTTTATGTAAGGCTTGCCAAAATAAAAGTTCATATTGATCCATAGATGCAGAATGTGATTCAGGCACATCTCCTTCATCGCATTTCTTAATCATTCCTTGAAGTCTATAATTTACAGCGCCTTGTTTCTTCAACTTACGGTACATAGATATGGACTTGAATGTAGCTGCTACAGAAATCACTAATAGAAAAATACAGATTGCAGCCACATGTGTATTTATTCTATTTACATCTTCACTCTCATTAAGCTCATGCTTCAATTCCTGAATCTTTAAACGCTCTGCATAATTCTTTTTATCGTTCTTCGCTTTAAATTCCAAATACGTTTGCAGAACCGAATCTCGTCGAGCTAATAAACTCAAAGCTTTTTCATATTGTTTAGTTTCACGACAGAAAGAACTAAAATTGGTAAGGGCTTTTATTTGAAACTCCATCTGAATGGGAGTTCTAACAACCTCTTTCATTAGAGGTTCTACAAATGTATAATATTGATTTGCTTGTTGAACTTTACCTTTTTTCCATAATAAATCAGCAAACAAATAACAAGTGGACAGGAAATAACCGGGTAAAACGACCTCTCTATCTTTTCCTTGATAGTACTTCGTTTTTTCTTTATAAGATTTCACAGCCCTATCCAAATATACAAAAGCGGAATCCTCCTGCTTTTCAAGAGTATAAGTTTCAGCCATCATGCAGTTTAGAGCAATTTTGTCACCTTTATCTGATAATGACCTTTCAGCTAAGTAAATGCGCGCACTATCAGGCTTATTAAGCTCCATATAGCTCTTTACAACTTCATTCTGCACCGAAAGATTAAATACTATTTCTTGATTAAGTTTTTTATAATATTCCAATGATTCCGAATAATACCCTGCTCCACATAAATATTTTATCAACATAATACCAGAGACTTGTTGTAATTCTATGGATTTATGTTCTAATGCCAACTGATATGCCTCCTTATATAGTGGTAATGCATTTTCATAATCTTCCAACATCACAAAATGATTCGCTATAGTTAGAAGACACTTGCCCACATCTTCCGGTCTATCGGCCTCACGATACTGTTTTAATAATTTATACCAAATAGGAAGAAATTCATCTTGATTTCCCCGTTCATTAAGCAATAATGCTTTCATTTCATTCACTTGCCATTCTTCCTTCTGTGAAAATGAATTGTTGGCTTCTAGCATTTCTATCCATTTAAGTCCCTCTAAATAAGCACCTGTAACTCCAAATCTATCCAAATTACTACAAATCATCACTAATTGAAGTAAAATTTTCTTTCTATTTTTGCCGGAACTTAAAGGTAAAACCTCCATTAAAAGTCGTTTCTGTTTTTTTATTCCATCTATTTCTTCTTCGTTCCTATACGATATTTTAATCATAGATGCTACCCTATCTCGATCTGACATTTTTTTGACCTCAGATAACAAAGAATCAAAAGAAACTGATAATATCGGCATCTTTGATAATTCTTCATCCAAAACTTCTCTTTTGCCTGAATTAGAACAAGCACTGCATAAGAACAGAAAAAGAAATAGATAGAAACTCTTCACTTGGTATAACTATCTAAAGGTTATAGCTCTGAATGCACAGGCACGGGCACAATCTTCACATTCACTGCAATATCTTTCTTCTTTCATTTTAACTTTCTCATTCTCTATGTAAAGAAGTCCCAAACTGCAAACATCCACACACTCGCCACATCCCGTACACTTGTCAATGTAAATAATCCATCTACCAAC
>NZ_EQ973491.1:1333976-1337946 GCF_000158035.1 Bacteroides cellulosilyticus DSM 14838 | reverse complement strand
CGGATCTGATTTCTGATTATCCAAAATTTCTTTTTTTTCCATAACTCTATTGTTTTTTAGTTAGTCGCTTCAAAACTACGGAATCTATTTAGAAAAACAATCCTATTTGTACAGAAATATTTTCCTTATTTGAATTAAAAAGATTTTTAGAAGCATTTTCATACCCCATCGTCAATCGGGCAAACCAAGTAAAAGAAACGGTATGAGTATAAGTTAGAGATAAATGCAATGCCCATCTGGGCTCTGTTAAGTAATTGTACTCCTGTTCCAACCGCTCCAGATTCTGCCATAATTTGATTGCGGGCGTATTCTGTCCTGATTGCAACTGTTTTTCAGCTATCATAGTTCCACCTCCTTTACCGTACTCTGCCCCAATAGCTAAATCAATTCGGGCATTAGATAATAAGAAATTCCGAGTAAATGTAGCATATGCAGTAAAACGGCGTACAGTTTGCATATATTCAGCCGGATAAAAAAGCAATTGACTTTTTGTCTGCTTAAAGTCAATTCCCGAAACGATAGAATAACGACTATTCCACTCATTATAAAGTCGATAGTAACCATAAGTCAGCCCATATTCATTAATACGGGCAGTAGAACGAAGAACCTTCCCCGAAGAATGCCATGTACCCATGTTCTCTTCCTGCTGCTGCAAAAGATCATAACTATCCGACTTGTCAAACAAAACTTTCCAACTCCATTCATGGCGATTCAACGGAGAAACTAATGATCCTATACCTTTATAATCCAGTTTCCAGCCATCTGTCTCACCTTCTTTCTTGTTTTGTATACGGTCACTTACTATATTTTGTCTGACAAGGCTCCCTCCTATCTGTTGAAATAGCCGGAAGTATCCATAAACTCCCTCTTCTTGTAAGAATCCTCCGAACTCCTGTGCAGAATAATACCATTTTATATTTTCTCCTTTAGGCAAAGTTTTAAAGTACCCTAACGGATAAGAAACAAAGAAAGGATATGCCGTATGAGTACCTATATTCTGATAGTCCACCGTTTCTTTACGATTGCCATAAAATATGGAAGCCCCCAAACGATGACTTCCACACTCATAACCAACTCCAGGAGTTATTTTCCACTCCATCCACTGGTTTTCATTCCGAGGATCTGTATCCTTGGCATTCAGGTCAACTAAATAATCGAACCTCGAACCCATCAGCCAATGCGAAGAAACGGGTAGTGAAAATGCACCGGACAGTTGATATTGTTCCGAACGTTGATCGCCACTCACTGAATCACAAAGATTTACTCCACGCCAGCAGTCACCGGTCATCCCATTCCAGTTCACCTCTTGCTTCCGGTTATTCAGATATCCTATTTTTCCATATAAAGAGACATTACCTATAGTCTGGTAAGATTCACCAAACACCGCATACTTATTGGATGAAGCGGGCAAACTGACATTACCAAAGTTTCCATCTTCAAACCTATACCCCACTTCCGCCACAGAGAACGAGCGGAAACGGTTGAATGACATTCCTACTGGATTAGCTCCTGTCAGCCAATTATTCTGCTGATAAACCCCTTGCATAGAATAGATATGCAATGAATCAAACTGCGCATATACGGGAATCGCCGACAGAAGCCATAAAATAAATAATGTACTCCGCATAGTTGCTTGCTTATTTTTTTAAAGACGGTTCGGATACGATAAAGTCCTCCGCCGCATTGTTCGTATTCTGATAAATGAAACGCCCGTTGGTTGATGCTGCACTTTTACGTATCAACGATTTCCCGGAATAATCTCCTTCCGGAATATACACAGGTCCATGGTTCAGTTCATCAGGCACACGCTTATTGGCATTGGCTTCATTTTCCACACACTCCACACAATCAATCACCCACTCTTTCGGAATCATCAAATAGAATTTAGTCTTATTAGAAGCTTGAGGCCTGTTTTCCCTGTTCAATGGATTATTTACATATTCCTCTGCACTAATGCCTTCAAATCCAAATATCATAAATGTGGGGCCAACTACCGGAAATGAATACATCCATGCAGTCGAGTTAAGATTTAAAAGCAGGTTCAATGGTTTCACACCGGGTGTTATGTTCTGTTTGCTCAAACTTACATGCCAGAATCCCCAGTCAACTTTAGATAAATCAACCGAATTAGCATGCTGATATTCGCCTCCGGTATGATCTACAGCATTCGTTGCAATGGTAGTTTCTGCTCCGGGCAATAAAGGATACTCCTTACCACTACCCGGAAATTGCCAGGTCATATCAGCAACGGGAATCCGTTTCATATCCGTATATTTCACCCAGGGAGACACAATACCCGGCATCGGATCCACCAAAGCCAGACACAATCCATCCAGATATACAGTCTCATCAGAATTATTATAGAGTGTAACATATTGATCTGCCTGATAATCTGCTCCCAACTCTCCTTTACAACCCACATAATAAATCTCTTTAATGACCAATGCATTTATTTTAGAGCGCGCCAGTTGCAACTGAACTTTCATCACTTCTTCACCCTGTTCGGGCAATAACGACAAAGATTCCAATCTTCCACTGAAAATAATTCCGGAAACAGATTGATAATGTACGGCAACTGTATAATATCCATATTCCACATTAAACAGAGCTACTCCATCAGAAGAACATGAAGAGGTATAAACCGTGCCTTGATCCTTATTTGTCAATACCACCTCCATCTCTTCAAAAGGCAAGGTCACTTCATCCGTAGGAGAAAGCAGTTGGACACTCACAGAGCATGAGGAACTATTCTCATCCCCGGTACAAGCACATAGAAATAACACAAAGAAAAACAATACATAATATTTCATTCTCTTTCAATATCTAAAATTTAATACCAATACTAACTTTAAAAACGGATACTAATTTCCGCACCATAATATAAATCCGGATTCACAACTGCATATTTCTGTATGCTCCGCCGATATCGTTTCGGATTGGATTGCAGCAGGTTATTAGCACAAAAAGCAACCGAAACATGACGTCCGATCTCTTTAGTAACCCGAAGATTCAATAAGAAATAAGGTTTATACGAGTCCTTCAGAAAAGCGGTAGTTGTATTCGCCCTGATCACTAAGTCAGCAAAACATTCATCCGTCGCCATATCCGGCGTGAAAGGATGTTGGTTTCCCTCTCCGTCTATATAATAAACCGGATTCAGGCACTTCTGATTATTACTGTCCGTGTACACAGGGTTATTAAACCGGCTCTCCATTCCCCGCTGTTGTTTATCCATCCACACAGCCTGAAGCGTTAGGCTTGTGATCAAACCGATTCTGGGAATTTGAGTAACACACTGAAACCGGCTATTCAATTGTTGCCAGATTTGAGTATTCGCAACAGAAGGCCCTGTTTCATAAATACCTACATAAGGGTAAGCTTTTCCATTCACTTCTATCTGAGGATGCAAGGCAGAAAGTGCCGTATTCTTTTCACATACATCCAGATATCCGCCACTTATGTAAAATGAAGAACGCAGCGTCTTTGAATGAATCGGACCAATGGTATACTCAACACCTTGTTTTTCCTGTTCTATACCATTCTGGGGTGATAAATAGGTAGCAAACGTAGTATTCAAAGTATATGGAAGAAGTTCACCATCATTCATGACACCCTCATCCGTCAATTCCGGTTGTTCTCCTTTACTGATCAAAGGGGAATAGCGGCGATAGGAAAAAGGTTCGGCAAGTTGGGAGGTGCAATAGCCATTTTTGAGATGTTCCTTAAACCATACCACATCCGCAGTAACACCTCCTATCCGGAAATTCACCCCTATTTCAAACTTCTGATTAACAGGCAAACGCAAGTCGGAGTTAAAATTACGGTCAGTTACAAATGTATGCATGACGGTCAGACGCTGATTATTCTCAGCATCATTGTACGTAAAGCAATTCATATCCGTATACGATTTATCGGGATACAAATAAGCAAGTACAGGCATCTTATGCATCAATCCCCACCCCAGACGTAC
>NZ_EQ973491.1:1295702-1333956 GCF_000158035.1 Bacteroides cellulosilyticus DSM 14838 | reverse complement strand
ACTGAAACGACTTAGAAAAGCATCATCCGTCCTATCAATAAATATCTGGGAAAGATTGATACGCGGATCAACAGAAGAGCTCCGTTGTAGACGCTGAGTCGGCAGCTGAGTAAAACGTACTCCCGCCTGCACTTCGGTCCGCATCTTCCCATAACGGAGAATAAAGTGATTTTCAGCAAAAGCAGAATACTTATATAATAAAGGTATATCCCGATAAGACCTTGTCCGCACTCTGAGCATTTCCAAGGGAGGACGAAGAGGATCGAAACTGATTCCTTTTCCACGATTCCCTTCCACTTCAGCATGAAGCCCCAGTTGAAAATGGTTACTGATGTTCTCACCCATCGTTTTTCTGTGATTGGCAGTCAACGATACATCTCCGCTCAACGGCTTGCCTTCAACGGATAACTGAGAGAAATAATGGGGAGGCAAGAACACTCCGGCATGTTCACCTGCCTGCGCGGTATAGGTAGTGACTTGCTGTGTTCCCGAATAATATGTACTGGATTCATTCTTCTGGCTCCCATACGTAAATCCCAGCTGATATTCAAGATTGGAAATCCAGGAACGATTCAATTTCCACTGTCCGTTAGCAGAAAAGGATATGTTTTGATCCTGGTATTTCCGAAATTCACCATCCACCGTATTCTGCCCTCTTTTATCATTGTCCTTCATCCAATAACCACGCATATTAAGACGCAAAGTAGCCGACCGGAAATCCTTCGCATAAGCCGCTTGGATTCCAAATCTTTGATAAGATTCTTCAAAGACTTGAGGCGATTGATTGGAAAGTGCATAATCTGCTCCTAAATAGAGAGTTCCCCCATTATTACTGATCGCAATACCCTTCCCCACAGAAGCAAGTTTCTCCGTAGCCGTCAGACGAATGCCGATAGTAAAAGGTTGTATCCCGGCTTTCGACTTAACCAGAACAACACCACTGGTCGCATCTCCATAACGTGCCGAAGGAACACCACGTATCACCTCGACCGACTCCACAGAAGATGGAGACAAAGAACGCACGTCGAAACCGGATAACACCGTGCTATTAAAGAGGCTTCCCCTACCTTCAAGTCCCATTTGCTGCATATTGGCATTATTATTCATGCGGAGTCCATCCACCACTATGGCTGTCCCTAAAGCATTAGTCGTATTTTCATAAGTTGCACTGCGGATGGTAAAGGCGGCCGGAGCATTCAGATCCGGATTGCGTACAAGGACACCGGGTAGTAATTGAGATAAGACAGAAAGGTCAGTAGCCTGTATATGACGAATAGCATCCTGCCCAATGACAGAACGGGTTCCCGGAGCATCTGATTGAGTAGCAGTAACAATCACCTCCTGTAACCGGATGTTGCGAAGAGTATCTATAGCCTGCATTTCAATCTGTCCATATACCGCCAGCGAACAAACCCAAAAAGCAATTAATATATAACCCCTGTAACAATTATTCATTTGTACAACCCAAGATGGTAATTTACATACCTAACGAGCGTTATATAGTAACCCTCAGATTAGGGGGGCAAAGGAAACAATTTTCTACCAACATTTCATTACCAAACTTTAAAAAAATGCAGAATAAAATCACTCTTTTCGGACTTTTGTGTGTACATTTGCAAGCAACAGAACAACAATATCATGCCATTTTTCATATTAAAGACATTACTTATTTGTACTTTTCTGCTGACTTGGGCTGTACTAGGTCTTGCTTCTATCTCTCTGATTTGGAGAAACAAGCATAAAAAGGATTTGGTCATATTATTAGCGCCAATCCTACTAATATACTGGGGGTTAACGTCATATAGCACATTATACGAAAATTTCTTCCTGCTTCAAAGAACATCCCTTTTACCCACCCTATACTGTTGGGGACTGACTTTCCTCCCGCCTTTACTCTATTTCTTTATCCGCTTCCGTATTACCGGAATATTTCCCCTAAAGTCACAATGGTGGAAACATATGTTACCTTCGATGGTCTTATCGTGTTGTTACATATTGATGTCAGTTTTAAGTCCGGTGGCAGATCGCTTAACTTACAGTTGGGCTGAAATTCTATCATCGTTCCCGGCTTGGTGGGCACTTTTCCGTTTAACGTGTATAATAACAGGGATCACACAGACTTTCATTTACGTATTACTCTTGCGAAATATGAATGAAACAGACTGTATATTCCTAAAATCAGCTTCCGATATTCAAAGAAAAAGCATCCTAATATCAGGGTTCTTCTTCATGTTCTTATTGAATATGTTCACTTCTTCATACATCTGCAATCTTTTATACAACCTTTGTATTGGCGTATTAAGTGGATATATCTTTTATAATTCTCTCTTACACCAATTCGTAAAACAAAAGTTCAAGTCACATATTTATCGGGAAACATTGTCCCCGTTCCCAGTGAATAACCTAAATCAACAACTAGAAAGCAAATCAGAAAAAGATGTTGTAGAAAAAGAGGTGCTCATAAATGGCAAGAAGAACTCCAAAGTATACTTGACTCCTCAAAAGATCGATGAAATAAACCAACTATTACAAACACCGGAATTCATCTATGATCAAAAAATAAAATTGGAGCAGTTTGCTCAAAGAGTAGCCGTTAATTCCACCTATTTAAATAGATATTTCAATCAAGAATATGGATGTAGTTTTCTTCAATACCTTACGTCACTTCGCATCGAACAAGCAGAAATGCTTCTAAGAGACTCGAATGCAGAAATAGAAGACATCTGTTATAATACAGGTTTCAACAGCCCTTCTGCATTTCACAAAGCTTTTAAAAACCGATATGGTTACTCTCCCTCGGAATGGAGAAGAAGATGTCTCACTTAAAAGTTGAATGCAGCACGTTCAATAAAAAGTTGGTTCAAGTTACTCTCACTACCCTCACTTTTAATGTGAATCGTTGATAGCTAGGATATTAAGTGTGGTGGTAGTAAAAAATCCAGTGTGAGGGTAAGTGGCTTACTCTCACTTTCGCAGTCAACCCATATCCGGACGAGGCATTTATTCATTTCATATTAGGCATTATTCTACTGAGAACCAGAGATATATCTCTTTATCCTTAGGAATAGTCGGGTGTTGACCAAGGTTAACAGGCCTATCAACCTTGGTTAACGAGCCGATTAACCTTGGTTGACAGGCCCGTTAGCCAAGGTCAACACCCAATAAAGCTTATTGGAAAATACAACACACGCAGGGTAAAAACAAATGGTCCCCTGTTTGCTTTCTAATCACTATTGAAGCTTTTACCGCAAAACACATGGGCTGAATCCTGTTTAGCACACACTTCATATCATCAAAAAAAGGCTGAAATCGTAAAAACAGGAAGATTAATTCCAAGCTGTTCCACTGTATTTCAAGCACTTATAATTATTATTTTAGTTTACTGATTTTAGTATTTAGATTTCCCCGCTTCCTACTATTTTTGCCTGTGTTCATTTGCAGTTTCTCTTCAAATTACAAATAATATAAACTGCCGGATAATCGTTATGAAGCACTAACGGTCACTCAAGGCAGAAACAATTAAAAGCAGGCTGAAAATCAATATATGATAATCAACAAATACAATATTAATATTAATTTTTATTCTTATGAAAAATGAAAAAATAGACATGAGTAGGGAATCGGATACTTTCCACGTCTCCCAAGATGGAGTGTACACTATCACAGGTACCAATTCAAGACATGGAATAACAGTATCTGCCGGAGTACGTGCAACAATATTTCTGCAAGATGTCAACTTATGTGATCTGGGAGACATGGGTGTTGCATTTCATATTGCGGAAAACTGCCATATCACGGTAATTCTTGAAGGAAACAACATACTGCACAGTGGTCGTGAAATGGCTGCAATTCAGTTGAGAAAGCAATCTGTTTTAAACATTAAAGGCAATGGAAAATTAATTGCATACGGTGGAGAAGGTGCAGCCGGTATAGGATGCGGATATGCTACCGAATGTGGCGACATTATTATCGAAAGTGGAACTATAGAAGCCTATGCGGGTTATCAGCACGAGACTTCCTGGCGTGCAGGATCTGCTGGAATAGGAGGTGCCGGTCAATACGCAGGTCGAAAAAGTAAATGTGGAAACATAATTATTTTAGGAGGAAAAATCATAGCCAAACGCGACAAAGGAAACTGGGATATTGGCCCGGGGGATGAAGGAACTTGTGGCAATGTAAAAGTAAATAAGAATGCAATAGCTCCCGATATGTGTGTGTATGGCTTCGCTACTTCAGAACCAACTCATACTCCAATTCCTACTCCTAACCCTGAGCCTACTCCTCATTTTGGTACAGAACAATATGGAGATTTGAAACATATACCTATACCCAATGCAGGATTGGCCATTCTCTCCCCTTTTCTACCAATGCTTTTTATGAGGCTTAATATGTTAAGCCAAGATCGCAGGAGTTTCAATAGTAACGAATCAAAAGTACGAGCTATATTCATTTTACAACGCCTTATAGCAAATGAAGACAGGGAGTATGATGAAAAAGATCTGTTCCTCAACCGTTTGTTAATAAATTATCCCTCCAACGAGCCACTCCCCAAAAGAGTGGAACTAAATCAAGATGAACTTAACACAATAGATTCTCTATTGGAAACAGCAAAGACAAACTGGTCAAAAATGAGGAACACTTCAATCAGAGCCCTCCAAGAATCATTTTTGAATAGAGCGGGTTTTATAGAAAAAACTGAATGGGAATGTACTCTAACTGTAGAGGAACGTGCATACGATATATTATTGGATAGCATTCCCTGGTCATACAAACTTGTACGGTTCCCATGGATGGAAAGTATACTCAAGGTTAACTGGAGATAAACTCCGGTTCTGATGACAGTTCAAAAGTTCACTTTTACATTTAAATAATCAGTATAGAAGACTTTTATCTTCTATACTGATTAAATACTTTATGCAATCGTTATTGAAGAATCCAAATAAACATCCTGAATGGTATTCAATAATTGAACGCCCTCTTCCATTGGTTTTTGGAATGCTTTCCGGCCGCTGATCAACCCCATTCCACCGGCACGCTTATTGATAACCGCCGTAACAACAGCATCACGCAAATCCGATTCTCCATGAGATTCACCACCGGAATTAATCAAACCGACACGCCCCATATAGCCATTAGCAACCTGGTAACGGCAAAGGTCGATAGGATGTGAAGTTGCGAGTTCAGAATACATTCTTTCATCCGTTTTACCAAAGTGAATAGCTGTGAATCCGCCATTATTGGACGGAAGTTTTTGCTTTACAATATCAGCCTTGATGGTCACTCCGATGTGGTTGGCCTGTCCGGTAAGGTCGGCTGCCGCATGGTAATCTGTGCCGTCCTTCTTAAAATCATTATTTCTGAGATAACACCAGAGAATAGTTGCCATACCTAACTCATGAGCATATTCAAAAGCTTGTGATATCTCAATAATCTGACGACGACTTTGCTCCGAACCGAAATAGATAGTAGCGCCAACAGCTACCGCACCCATATTCCATGCTTCTTTTACGGTTCCAAACATCACCTGATCGTAAGAGTTTGGATAAGTAAGCAGTTCATTATGGTTCAGTTTTACAACGAAAGGTATCTTATGGGCATATTTACGGGCAACAGCCCCTAATATGCCAAATGTGGACGCAACTGCATTACAACCTCCTTCGATTGCCAGTTTCACTATATTTTCAGGATCAAAATAGATCGGATTAGGAGCGAATGATGCTCCGGCTGTATGTTCTATATCCTGGTCGACCGGCAGAATGGATACATACCCGGTATTCGCAAGGCGTCCATGTCCGTACAAAGCTTGCAAGCTATTAAGGGTACGTACATTTCTGTCAGAGTCCACCCAGATTTTATCAATCACATCAGGTCCAGGAACATGAATTAATTTCTTATCTATTGTCTTACACGTATGGTTCAGGTAATATTCTGCCTGTTGTCCCAACAAATCAACTGTTTTATTCATAATATATTCATTTTTTAATTTAGAATCATACTAAATAAACAGTTTTCCTTGTCGATTGTTTCATCGCGAAGCTGAAAAACGATTGCTTCTCTCAGAGCAAGTCAGTATCCGAATGATCATCTATGAAACCGCCCTTTTTCTTTTACCAATACTACTTTCAGTTGTGGATCGGCCAACATCTCACGTCCGACAGAAGACAACAAGAACTGCAACTGACTACTCCTGTGTTTCCAGGTCAGTAAATCTATGGAACGGGTCAAACCTTCTTTTATCTCAGTATACCAATATCCCGGAAATGAGAGAGCGCTAACCACCTCTTTATCCGCAATTTCCTGTAATTCTTCGATGCAATCATCCACTTCTTCTTCACTCAAATCATCCGGTTCATCATAAGTTACATAATACGAAGTATAATAACCGTCTTGAGTGAAAGCTTCCAAAGCTTTCCAATCTTTGCCTTCTATAATCAAACGGTCTTTTGCAATCTGGAAATATTCCGTCATCTCATTCATTCTCTCTAGTGCTACATGTTTATTTCCAGCGGTCAGGTTCTTTATATCCAGCCACATTTTTCCTTCATGATCTTTCATATAAGAAAAATAGGAACCCAAACTCAGATTAAAACTTGTATCTACATCATGCGTCACATCAAATACACGGTCTTTCCGAAAGACGAGATCAACCTCTACATTCGGATATCGACTCTGTTTCTCGTACAATTTTTCCAAAGAATTGCAACGATGAAGCCATATTTTCTCCGGATAACGACCTATATCCCGGAGCCCCATGAAAAGAAGGCACAAAAACACGGATGCTAATCCTGTTATAAGACTAATTTTCTTCATAATCAGTTTCTATAAAAAGCTATTCCAAATAATTTTTTATATCCCTGCTTTTGATGATGATATTGCCTGTTTGCTTATTGCAAATATATAAATTTGAAAAAATAATAGAAACTAAAATAGATGAATTACCCTTTTTTCTCTGTGAATCAACATTCTTTTTAGTAAGCATCAGCCATTTGAACGTCTAAATAAAAATCTGTAAAAATGGTATTTTAATCCGTAATGTATCTAATTACATATACAGTCAACTGCCGTATCTTTGCATCAGAAAAAGATTAAGGTTACAAATTGAAGTATAGAATATTTTAAATGATCTATTGAAGCATGAAAAAAGTACTTGTAATATCCGGTCATACAGACCTTGCTACTTCGGTAGCTAACAAAACGATTCTTGATACAATCGGGCAATACCTTCCCGAAACCGAAATTGTAAAGCTTGACACCCTTTATCCCGACTTTAAAATTGATGTTGACGCAGAGCAACAACGCCTGCTGAAAGCCGACATTATCGTGTTGCAATTTCCAATCTTCTGGTACAGCGCACCCTCCATACTGGAACGCTGGATGGAAGAAACATTCCGGCACGGCTTCTCTCATGGCAGTACCGGCAACAAACTGAAAGGCAAAAAGATGATACTCTCATTTACCACCGGTGCCCCGCAAGAAATGTATTCTCACAAAGGGGCAATGGGGTATACGATTGAAGAGTTCTTACCTTGCTACAAAGCCACATGTAATCTTTGCCAAATGGAATTTGCGGGATATATCTATACTGGTGGCGTAAGTTACGGCACGCGTACAACCCCGGAATTGATAGAACAACAAAAGGTAAAATCTGTAGAACATGCTAAAAAACTGATCAAACTGTTAGAAACACTTTGATTAACGCTGAGTCTGTTCAAACGTCTGTTATCATTGTAATATTAGCGGATCAACGAAGGAAATCGAAAAGAGTAATGCAAAAAGTCGATAAAAAAGAACACCGAATAGTACATCATTCTTTGCTTTAGTTACGTGCAACTAAAATAAAAAGAGGTTGTGTCAAATTTGAACTGCACCCCAAAAGTTTTATGTCTAACTTTTGGGGTGCAGTTCAAATTTGACACAACCTCTTTATTAAATTCATCGCGGAGAGGGAGGGTAATGAGCCTTTTCTCCACAAGTTCCTTATTTACAAGATTATAACAATGTCAATTTTACTCTTAGTAATGCTTTAGTAACTGAAGTTTGTCTGATTCAGTCCTACAATGTCTTTATGATGTCTGTTCATCTAAACATTACTGTACAAAGATAATATAACTCATTCAATTATCAAAATAACTCGTTCTAATTTTACAAATTCATTTTTTGATATTATATTTGTAAAAACACCGTTTATTATAACAGAATGGATAAGTTAACAAAAGAGCAACGAAGTAAAAACATGCAAGCCATCAAAAACAAAGGCACTAAAGACGAAGTCTTATTAGCCAAAAAACTTTGGCACATAGGATTACGTTACAGAAAAAATGACAATTCCGTTTTTGGAAAACCCGATTTAACATTCAAGAGATATAAAATAGCAATTTTTATTGATAGTGAATTTTTTCATGGCAAAGATTGGGAAACAGAAAAATACAAAATTAAATCTAACAGAGAATTTTGGTGGCCTAAAATTGAACGAAATATAACAAGAGATATTACAGTTAACCAAGTATTAGAAAATGCTGGTTGGAAAGTAATACGCTTTTGGAGTAAATCTATGAGAAAAAATATAAATGCATGCGTTGAAACTATAATGCATATACTAATAGAAGAGAAAGATAAAAAATTAAATACGAAACAATTAAAACAAAAGTAACTATAGCCCAAATAAGAGAAATGATAACTATATTTGCAAATAAAACTCATATAACAGATGAAATTATACTCTATAGATCTATTTAGCGGTGTAGGAGGCTTAACTCAAGGCCTGCGAAAAGCTGGATTTCAAACAAAAATGGCTTTTGAAATAGATGAATTAGCTTCTTCTGTTTACAAATTGAATCACAAAAGAACTAAAGTAATTACAGATAACATTCGCAATGTAAGTACAGAAAAAGTTAAAAAACAGTTCAAAGGCAAAACGATTCACCTCCTTGCCGGATGTCCACCATGCCAAGGTTTTAGTTCTATCAGAAGACTAAACAAGCCTACCCCTGTTAAAGATGACAGAAATACTCTAATAAATGAGTATGTTAGATTTGTTGTAGATTTGAAGCCATATACATTTATGATGGAAAATGTACCAGGTTTAGCATTAGATAAATCTTTTGAAGTAGCATTGCAAACCTTTGAAAGTATAGGATATTTTACAGATTGGAAAATTGTCAATGTAAAAGAATACGGTGTTCCTCAAAGTCGTAAACGTTTGGTTTTAGTTGGTTCACGTTTAGCACCAATCCAAATTGCTCATCCCACTAATAAGAAAAAAACAGTACGCCAAACAATAGGAAAGTTACCTCTTCCTGAAAAATCAGATGATCCATTACATAAAATCTTTCCTACTCATACATCTCAAATAGAATATTTGATCAGTCAAATACCACATAACGGAGGTAGTCGAAAAGATTTAGGAGAGTCGCAACAGTTGAAATGCCATCAAAAAGAAAATATAGGATTTAATGATGTATATGGTCGATTAAGATGGGATGACTGTTCAACAACTATTACTGGTGGATGTCTGAACCCTTCTAAAGGACGATTCTTACACCCAGAACAGAATAGATGTATTTCTGCGAGAGAAGCTTCACTGTTACAAACTTTTCCTCCAAATTATATATTCCCAGCAAATATACCAAGGAGTAAACTGGCTTTAATGATAGGTAATGCTTTGCCTCCTGATTTTAGTAAAATTCAAGCTTTAAACCTAAAGCGTCATATTATAGAACATCTTAATAACATACAAGCAATATGAATATAGAAGAAATATTACATAATGAATTAACAGAAGATCAATATAATACAGTTATAGATAATCATCCTGAAGTACTATGCCTTGCTTGCGCTGGTTCCGGTAAATCAAGAACATTGGCTTTCAGAATATCTCGATTAATTTACGAAGGTGTAACACCGGAAAGTATTATTGCATTTACTTTTACAGAAAAAGCAGCCGAATCCATCAAACGAAGGGTAGCCGACGCTTTGGAAAAATGTGGTTTTTCTGCAGCAATGGTAGGAGCTATGTATATTGGAACAATCCATTCGTATTGTCAACATTTATTGGGAGAAATGAACGCTAAATATAGACAATATGAAGTTTTAGATGAAAATCGATTAAAATTATTCTTATTATCAAGATTTCAGGAATTAGACTTAAAATCTTTACAAGATGCAAGAGGAGCAAAAATGTTTGCTACGATATCAGAAATAGCTAACGCATGGAAAATAGCTAATGACGAAATGTTGGATTTTGATGAGATTGAAAGGGAAGATTTCCTTTTAGGCCATTGTTTAAAAAGCATATCTTTACGTTTAGGATCCGACCAATACATAGATTTTTCTTTAATGATTAGAAAGGCGGTAGAAGCGCTAGAAAGCGATAATAATGAAATTAACAGCGCTTTAGCTGAGACAAAACATTTAATGGTTGACGAGTATCAAGACGTTAATATTTCTCAGGAAAGACTAATAAATGGGCTTTACAAACGAATGGAATCTGTCTTTGTTGTAGGAGATGATGATCAAGCTATATATGGATGGAGAGGCGCAGATGTGAGGAATATTGTAGAATTTGATCAAAGACATCATAATTGCTCAGTTCATACTCTATCTACTAATTTTAGAAGTACAGAAACTATAGTATCCGCTTCCGATAGATTTATCCAACTTGAACTAAGTACAGCACGAATCAATAAGAGTCCACAAGCTCATAGCAATGGAAATATTCAGCAATTTGGTAATTTTTGGTTTAACACTAGAGTTGAAGAAGCAAACTGGATAACCACTAGAATAAACGATTTAATAGGTGTTAAATATGTAGAAGGAAATGGTGAGGAAAGAGGCTTAACATATTCAGATATAGCCATATTAATGAGATCTGTACAAGGGAGATCTCAATATCATAGAGATTTTACAAATGCTTTACAAAATGCAGGTATACCATATTTAATTGAATCAGAGGGATCTGTTTTTGAAAGATTGTATGCGCGAACGTTACGCGATGCAATGGAGCTATTAAGATTTCCTGGCATTTCAAGAACTGAGGCTACAACTTTTTTCCAGAATAATATATTACCAGTGTTTCCCAATGCAAACTTAAGCCGTTTTTTAATTATTTTATCTGATTGGAATAACCAAATACACAGACCGCAAGGAGGAGCAAGAAGAAAAGTTTATCCACAAATGTTAGTACATGATTTTTTAGAAGCATTCAATGTTTCCACTACTCATTTTACTAACAAAGAACAGGTTATGAGAGACTTAGGAGTGTTTAGCGGCATAATATTGGATATTGAAAAGGTTTTTGTCAGCATAGACAGTAGCTATCGCTACCAAACAATCCTCAATTTTCTACAAAATGTTGCAGAAACTGGATATGATACTTCTCTAGTAGAATTAATGAGCAGACCTGATGCTGTCACAATTTCTACAGTACATAAGATGAAAGGTCTTGAATATCCAGTCGTTTTTCTTGTAGATGTTGTACAGCAAAGATTTCCAGGAAGCAATAGAAAATATAACGGTTGGTTACCAACAAATTTAATTCAAGATGCCTTATCTAGAGGATTATACCAAAGTAATAATGCAGGTGAAGCTCGGCTCTTTTATACAGCACTTACTCGTTCTGAACGTTTTCTATATGTAACAGGATCAGCTATTCATGAAGGTTTAGCAAGAGCAAAACGTCCAAGCCCATACAAACTACGTCTTACGAATTTAAACCATTCTGGAATTACCACCGATGAAACGATACTTCCAGAAAATGTAGAAAGAATAGAGCCAAAGGCAAGAATTGATGAGGAATCAATGCCCACCAGTTTTACTGAAATAAAAGACTATTTAGAGTGTCCAATGAAATATCGATTTAGAAAAATTTACGGCTTTAGTCCTGCAGTTCCCGAATTATTTGGTTATGGTTTAACAACTCATACAGCCATAAACAGGCTACATCAACTGTATCCAGAAAGTGCTCCTACAAGAGAAGAAGCACAAGAAATAGCGAGTGATGTTTTCCATCTTAAACATGTCTTTCCATCTCGAAATTCTGATGGTGAGGGTCCGTATGAAAGGGCAAAATCAGCTTCCAAAAAATTAGTGGGCAATTACGCTAATGATTATCCCAATGATTTTATACAAAGTCGCTCTTTAGAACAAAGATTTGAAATTAAAGCAGGGAAAGCGTTAATTACTGGCGCAATTGATTTATTATTAAAAGAAGATACGAATGGTAATATTTTGGACGCAAAAGTAGTTGATTTTAAATCAATGGATTTTCCTAAAAATCAAAACATCCCATTTTTCTGGATAAATATGGCTTTACAGGTACAACTATATGCTCATGCAGCCGATGTAGTTCTAAATGAAAATGCTAAAACAGGAGCAGTACATTTATTGAAAGCTGAAAATGAAAACGCATTACCAAATAGAGTAGAGATTCCTATCGATGATATTTCTACACAAACTGCCGTTTCCAATGTAGAATGGGCAGTAAACAGAATATTAGAAGGGGAATTTCCAATGCGCCCTAGTTCCCAAAAATGTAGCGAATGTGATTTTGTAAAAATTTGTGCAAAACACAAAGAAGATTTTATATCCAGTGAGATTCCTGCACCAATTAAAATACCAATGACTAATAATGTCTCAGAAATATATGTTAGGTGCTTTAGTGATATTGATTAGAATTTGTAAATAAAAAACTTGCTCTCGCCTGAATAAATACCATTCCCTCATAAACGAAGAAATTATATTCAGATTACACATAGTCATAGAACAATCCCCTGCCAGCACAAACAGTCACTTGCTAATAGGGGATATTTCTTTTTTCGGCTATGGGTAAACGGCATTGTTTACTTAATAACGTCTTTAAAAACCGTATCCATCACTTCGTAATGGTCGCCGTCGTGGAGACTTAATGCATCGACGAAACTGTTTAAGGTACGAATGGTATCCAAACGATGCTCCGTGCTTTGGGCTTCAGCATAAATCAATACATCTATTGCCGTAGTCAGATGTCCTTTCAATTCCTGTGTGCGAATAAATCTTGAATCGCCAATAAATAGAAAAGTTCATTTTTGTCGGCAGATTTCACGATGCCTTGCAGGGCTGTTGCTTGTAGTTCCATATAGGTTATTAAATGACGTAACGCTATCGATCACGAATCCGAGGCATCGTCAAACGCCCAAAACAAGATGAACCGGCAGGTTACGTCAAGATATAACCTATCCAGTTCATTTAATTTTGCTTTTTGAAATTGGCGATTTCCGGATCGCAGTAAACGAACAAATTGCAACTGAATGGGGATATTTTGGCGTTTACCGTGATTCAACGTATTACCAGGATAAGCCCGTTTTTATTCGTAGCGTTGCGCTTCAAATAAAATAATACCTTGAATGTCGATTTCATACTCTACAATTTTTAATGGTTACAAACTTATTTCATAAAGAGCAGTTTATCGATATACAAAATGCTGTCAATCAGTGCAATCGCGTCCGAAAAACTAACTTTTTTTCGGGCTAAGAGAGACTGAATCTAAATTTTCCATTACATTTGCTGTCGGAATCCTTTGAATAAGGCTTGTTTCTCAGCACTTTAAAAAACTCCTAAAACCAACTCCGTTATCAGAAACAAAGTAACGTGATAGTAATGCAACTCCGATTTAACTTGGCTTTTTTGCGGTTTCCGTTGGCTTTCAACTTTTGGCTCTTTGTCTGCTAAATCCTTTGTTTACAACCTTCTTGCGTTCATCTGCTCTCATTCTCATTTTTTATCCTTATCTTTGCAGACGATATAAATCCTGTATTACAGTTTGATTGTTATTACTGTAGTTATATATTGAAGGGGTAAAATTCCTGCATATATCAGGATGAAAAGATTCACACTTTAAGATATTATTTTATGAATTTTCACGATAAAGTCAGAAAAATATGGAAAGACCCTGTGATAAGCAAGGTTATTGCAGCTGGTATAACTTTTGCTTTGGGAGGATTGTTTTTTTTACTCTCAAATCTTAATTGGAATGAGGAAATTAAAGACCCTTGCTTTTGGGTTATTAGTTTGATTTCCTTAATCGTTTTAGGAATTTTCATATATTACATTCTAAACTATATAATTCTTCGTGATGAGATAAAAGCAGAACTTTCAAGTGAAAAAATAGAAGACAATACAATCATGGAAAATGACACAGAGAATGTTAATGAATCGATTAAAGATAATCCAGAGGAAACTGCCATTGCAAATGAGGAAGAACTACATAAACCATATAATTGGCTTGATTCAGATATTTTATTCTCTGAATGTATAGCACAAACATTTCCGGGAGATAGGGATATTGTCTGGTATGATTCATCTGTTGCAGTTCAAAGACTTAATCTTTTCTTTGAAAACATTCGAAAGCAAGAACCTACAGGTGATGCTGTTTGGTGGAGAAGAGGTAATCAAGCTTTTTCTGTCAAGGATGCCGAGATTTTGGATGTTGATAAAATATTCTTAGGAAATGATAGATTTAAAATATCTCGAATGGCAGTTTTTGTTTCTCCGAGCTATTATAAGCATTTCATTTATGTCGAAGCGGACGCCGAGTCTCCAACTGGATTACATTCAGAAATAACAGCAACTTATATTGAAAATGGCAAAGAAAGACGAGGTTATGTACATGAGGAATATGGAGAATTCAATGGTAGGCTTATTTCTCGACAAGAGTATGATGATGGAGCTTCCGTTTATGAAAACATTGTTGTTCAACATAATGGTAAGGCTAAATTAAGAGTAAGGTATTTAACAAAGGTGAATTTTGTCCTTACACCTAAAAATTCGCCGTATAACAATAAAAAGTTTGACAGAGGATCAGTTGAGTTGTTTAATGATGCTTTGTATTCAGGAAAAAATATCCATAAACTATTTGAGTTCATGGATACTTTTCAAAAATCTGATATGCCGGGGAGCAGATATGAATAAATCAATAAGTTAAATTTATATTTATTATTCTCCCAGTTGTAACAAATGTACCAACTCCAGATCATTCTTTATCCTTTCCAGTCCATCTGCAACAATCTGTTTCGTTTCCTCTCTTATTCGGTTATACCTCCATCCTACGATAACACCTATCATATTTAGCTAATGTAGCTGCACTCTTACTGATACCTACTAACTTTTGTGCATCATCATTATGCTTTTTGAATAATTCCAATAGTGTTTGTTGTTTAATAGTATATCCTAGGAAAGCATTTCTTACTTTCTCCGCAGTAACAAATGATTCATGCATTTCAATATCACGATAGTGGTTTTTCAGGGAAGTACGTATATCTTCCAACAAATCATTCAACTGACGTGCCTTTACGGGGTTACCTGCCGCCTTACCTTGCTTAATGTCCCATGCCTTAGGATCAATATTCAATTTAGAGCTAAATTGAGATACCTCACCACCTACTGTCAGTCTGACCATTATGCAGACTGTACCATCTTTGTTCACTTGATTTTTTCTAATGTAGAAAAGAATCTTAAAAGTACTTTTGCTCATATACGTTGTTCTTTTTATGTCCGTTACAATAGGAATCTTACTTCCCGTTGCAAAGGAACGATTAACAATTCGTGTATGAACAGACATCTAAGAGACAACGAGCGACAAATCAGCGACTTACAGTTAAAATCGTTACTATTTTTATTGGCTGATTTTCAGTAACGATTTAGTAACACTACTTTGTCCAAACAGGGCATTTTCATGTCTTTCACTTGTCCAAGCACAAACATAAAAGAGTCCCGTAAAACCTTGATTTTACGGGACTTGTCTTTGCTTTTCCGTCATTTGTCTTTGACGTTTCGCGGAGAGACAGGGATTCGAACCCCGGGTACCTCGCAGTACAACGGTTTTCAAGACCGCCGCAATCGACCACTCTGCCACCTCTCCAAAAACTTCTCTTTCAAGAAGTGCTTTTCTCTTAAAGCGATGCAAAAGTACTATTCTTTTTTGATATCACAAATATTTCAGCACAAAAATATTATTTCTACGATATTTTATAATCGCAGCGCAGTTGACGCAGCCCTATGCCTGAAATAATCCATATGTATATTTTGTAAAATAACAGAAAAGTATCAACTTCGCTATCAACCTACCATTTTACCAATAAATTAGTAAAAGAGTGCAGGTAATGAACACAAAAAAGCCGACTTTACCGGTAACTCCTATACCTAACAATAGTTATTTTATGTCGTACAACATAAAAACCGAGTATTCATGCACTGCTATGTGGAAAAAAGATAGTAATTTTGCAGTCCTTATTAGGATAACAACCATTACCCACTAACAAAATGAATATTATGGAATTGAACAAAACCTTTATCGACGGGCTTTGGAGCAAAGAAATCAATGTCAGTGATTTCGTGAGTAAAAATATCGCGCCTTATACTGGAGACGCTTCTTTCCTGCAAGGACCTACCGAACGTACCAAACATATTTGGGAGCTTTGCCTCAAAGCACTCGAAGAAGAAAGAGCTAACAACGGAGTACGTTCTCTCGACCCCCACACTGTATCAACTATTACTTCACACCAGGCCGGCTATATAGATAAGGAGAATGAACTTATCGTTGGTTTGCAGACAGACGAGCTATTGAAACGTGCCATCAAACCATTCGGTGGTATCAATGTAGTAGCTAAAGCTTGCCGCGAAAACGGTGTAGAAGTAGATGATAAAGTAAAGGATATCTTTACCCATTATCGCAAGACACACAATGACGGCGTATTCGACGTATATACTGAAGAAATCCGCTCATTCCGTTCATTGGGTTTCCTCACCGGACTTCCCGATAACTATGCCCGCGGACGTATCATCGGTGATTACCGGCGTCTGGCACTTTACGGTATCGACCGCCTCATCGAAGCCAAAATGGAAGATTTACACAATCTGACCGGTCCGATGACTGATGACCGTATTCGCCTGCGCGAAGAAGTGGCAGAGCAGATCAAGGCTTTGAAAGATATTAAGATAATGGGCGAATATTACGGACTCGATCTTAGTCGCCCGGCTACTTCCGCACAGGAAGCTGTACAATGGGTGTACATGGCTTATCTGGCCGCTGTAAAAGAACAAGACGGTGCAGCTATGTCTCTGGGTAACGTTTCTTCGTTCCTCGACATCTTTATTGAATATGACCTGGCACACGGTAAAATCAATGAAACATTTGCCCAGGAGCTGATCGACCAGTTCGTTATCAAACTCCGCATGGTACGCCATCTGCGTATGCAGTCATACAACGATATCTTTGCCGGAGACCCGACCTGGGTAACGGAAGCCATTGGCGGACGTTTCAACGACGGACGCGTAAAGGTAACAAAGACTTCCTTCCGCTTCCTGCAAACATTGTATAACCTCGGTCCTTCTCCCGAACCGAACCTGACCATACTTTGGGGACCTGAACTCCCTGAAGGTTTCAAGGAATTCTGCGCACAAGTATCCGTAGACACCAGCTCCATCCAATACGAAAATGATAACCTGATGCGCGAAGTACGTAACTGCGACGACTATGGTATCGCATGTTGTGTATCCTATCAGGCTATCGGCAAGCAGATACAGTTCTTCGGGGCACGTGCCAACCTGGCAAAAGCCTTGTTGCTTGCCATCAACGGCGGACGTTGCGAAAATACCGGTACTGTCATGGTAAAAGGTATTCCCGTATTGACCGGTGAAACATTGAAGTTCGAGGAAGTAATGTCGAACTATAAGAAAGTTCTGACCGAAATTGCCCGTGTCTACAACGAGGCAATGAACATCATCCACTTCATGCACGATAAGTATTATTACGAAAAGGCTCAGATGGCATTTATCGATACGAATCCACGCATCAATCTGGCTTATGGTGTAGCCGGTCTTTCCATTGCCATCGACTCACTGTCAGCCATCAAGAATGCAAAGGTTACAGCCCGTCGCAACGACATCGGCTTGACGGAAGGTTTCGATATCGACGGTACATTCCCATGTTTCGGTAATAATGACGACCGTGTGGACCACCTCGGGGTAGACTTGGTATATTATTTCAGCGAAGAACTGAAAAAGTTGCCCGTTTACAAGAATGCCCGTCCTACCCTTTCATTGCTGACAATTACTTCTAATGTAATGTACGGTAAGAAAACAGGTGCTACTCCTGACGGACGTGCCAAAGGTGTAGCTTTCGCCCCGGGTGCCAACCCGATGCACGGACGCGATAAGAACGGTGCCATCGCATCACTGAGCTCCGTAGCCAAGTTGCGTTATCGTGACTCACAGGACGGTATCAGTAATACATTCTCTATCGTCCCGAAATCTCTCGGTCCGACACCGGAAGATCGTGTTGAAAACCTGGTAACAATGATGGACGGTTACTTTACTAAAGGTGCACACCACCTGAACGTAAACGTGCTGAACCGTGAAATGTTGGAAGATGCCATGGAACATCCGGAGAAGTATCCGCAACTCACAATTCGTGTTTCCGGCTATGCTGTGAACTTCGTGAAACTGAGCCGCGAGCATCAGTTAGAAGTTATCAGCCGTAGTTTCCACGAAAGAATGTAATATGATAAACGTACACTCCTACGAAAGTATGGGAACATTCGACGGGCCGGGTCTCCGGCTCGTCGTTTTCCTGCAAGGCTGTCCGTTCCGTTGTCTGTATTGTGCCAACCCGGATACAATAGATGCAAAAGGGGGGACACCTACCCCACCGGAAGAAATTCTGCAAATGGCTATCAGCCAGAAAGTATTTTTCGGAAAAAAGGGTGGCATCACATTCTCGGGTGGTGAGCCTACATTACAGGCCGAAGCGCTTATACCTCTGTTCAAAGATTTGAAAGCAAACGGCATTCACATCTGCCTGGATACCAATGGCGGCATCTGGAATGAAAAAGTTGAAGAACTAGTGAGTCTGACGGATTTAGTGCTGCTGGATCTCAAAGAATTCAATCCCGAACGCCATAAGAAGCTGACCGGATGCAGCAATACAAAAACTTTACATACGGCAGCTTGGTTGGAGGAACAGAACCGACCTTTCTGGCTACGCTATGTATTAGTACCGGGATATAGTGATTTTGAGGAAGACATTCGCAGTTTAGGCGAACATCTCGGCCAATATAAAAGTATACAGCGGGTAGAAATTCTTCCTTATCATCGTCTGGGCGTGCATAAGTACGAAGCTATGGGATGGGATTACCAATTGAAAGAAGTAAAAGAAAATACTCCCGAACAACTGGAACGTGCAGAAAAGTTATTCAAGGAATACTTTGAAACGGTTATAGTAAACTAAGAAATAAGAATAAAAGGGACGGGTGATAACAAAAAATGTAATACTGCATTACATATATTGTTATCACCCGTTACATATATAGTCATTTCCTTTTGAAGGAAACGGTTATGTACTGATTAGTAAGTCAGACGGATACCTGCCTGCAACGTAAAGTTCGTCGGGTTCTCCTTTCGTATAGTCTCTATCGGAGAGCCATCGTCAAAGAAATAGGAAACACCGGGCTCTACATATATTCCCACTCTATTACTAATATTATATTGAGCACCTACCGCACCCATTACAGACAATTGCACGGGTTTCACCGTTTCCTTTTCGCTTCCTACCTTACCATAGACACACTTCTCTATTGCACCACCAGCAGATACATACACTGTGAAACGTTTGTCATTAACGAAACTCCAGTTCGCACGCACCGGAATACCGATATAGTGCAGTTTTTGATCTGTTTTTTCCGAACTATTTTCATAAGTTATTTCAGATGACAACATCGTATAAGTCACACCGGTTTCCACAGAAAAGTTTTTCGGCAATGCTTTTCGTACCGATAAGCCGAAACTAAGAGGTTGCTTATGCTTGATATTTTTAACCTGACGGGTATTTTTCCGCAGATAAGGTACTCCACCTTCAAATACCAGTTCCTGTCCTTCAGGAATATCCAGAATACCACTGGAAACATTCGGTAAATCCAGTTTATCACTAAACATAGGAGTTGAATTCGGACTTGACTGCATGCCACCATTTGCATTATCCAGTGTCGCAAGTGCTCCTGTATTTCCTACAGACATGCCAACCGCCCAACCTTTATTTCCGGTAGATGATTTCTTTTCAGTAGGCAAATGGAGTTTATCTCTGCCGGAAGGACGATATACTTCGCGTTCTTTCTTTTCCGGAATCGAAGATGAAGTTTCCGTTTCCTTTGCCTGTTCCGTTTTTCCCGTTTCTTCTGTCACATTTGAATTCAAATCTGAATTCACTATTTCTTCTTGCCGGTTCACGTTTACTTCCTGAACATTGCTTTCTGTTTCCAAATGCTGCGCTACAAGAGTTTGATGACGAGAATCCCCTTGTTCAATTACTCGCCGGATAACAGGTTCCGGCTGTTCTCCTTGAGTATCCGGCTTTGTCTGTTCCGGCAATACATCAGGTATCGTTGCCAGAGCCGGTTCAGCTGCACGACGCACCTCGTCCACTACCGGACTTTGCAGCAACCACAAGCTAACAGACGATACAGCCACCAGCACAACTGCCGCAGCCGTCATCGCCCAACGACGGAACATGATCTGTTTCTTCTTCCCTACAGACATGGGTGCGGAGGCAGGCAATACCTTCTCCAACCGTTCCCAGCCGGTATCAGGCAACGGTTCGGAATAATCATCCAGCCGCTCCTTTATCTTTTTCAACCATAATTCATCATCTTTCATCATACGTCCTTTCCTTCATTAAGCATTGTTCTTCATCCACTCTCGCACTTTTGTAGCCAAAGTAGCTTTAGCACGTGTCAGCTGCGAAGCCGATGACTTCTCATTAATACCCAGCATCTGGGCAATTTCCTTATGAGACTTTTCTTCAAATATATATAAGTTGAATACGGTGCGATAACCGGCAGGTAATTCACTGATAAACTGCATCAGCACCTTCTGAGGAATAGTTTCCACTGTCGAAGCATCGGGTTCCTCGTACGTTTCGGGTACGTTGTCCAGCCCCTCCGACTGGTTTATTACATCATTCTTGCGCAAGTATTGCAGCGCCGTATTCACCATAACACGCTCCATCCACGCCCGCAAGGATCCATCACCTCGCCAAGTGAATTTATCAAAAGAATCGAAGAGCTTCAGGAAACCATCGTGCATGAGGTCCTCTGCTGTATCACGGTCACCCGCATAACGAAGACACACGCTGAGCATCCGCCCTGCATAGCGCTCGTACAGCTCCTTCCTGGCAAGGTTGTCGCCTTGCCTGCACCGTCCTGCCAGTTCCTGTTCTTCCATTCTTTCCTTTGACACGTGTTTACCTTATAAATGCGGCAAAGATAGAAATACTGCACGTAGCGAACAAGAAATTAACTCTTTTGTTTCTTTAACAGTCCTTTATGCAGTATTTACCCTCCCATTGCATTTTTTGAATACATGTAGAAAATAAGATTAACACCCAAAAAACAACAATTGATGAAGAAGCTGAGATTTTATTCGGTAGTATTTACATTTGCACTTTTAATAATACCGATGTTACAGTCTTGTCTGAATGATGATGACGAAAATCGTGGTACTCGTTTCACAATCGGTACTATAGAAGTTATAGGAGAAAAGGAATACTTTTTTAATCTGGATGACGGTGATAAGATGTATCCCAGTGATACTACTTACATCCATAACTACACAGTGGAAAACAACCAACGTGTATTTATTCATTTCCTTCCATTGGAAGAAGATATCCCGGGCTATGACTATAATGTGAAACTTATCCAACTTGAGAACATACTGACAAAAGATATTATTCCACTTACCGAGGAAACGGCTGACAGCATCGGTAATGACCGTATCAATGCTACCTCATTATGGATTACGGGAAATTATCTGAACATAGAACACCAGTTCTTCCACAGCAATAATCCAGATAAGAAGCACATGCTGAACCTGGTCATAAATGAAACAGCCAAGACACCTGATCCGGAAGACGAGTATTTCACTTTGGAATTCCGGCACAATGCCTATAACGATGAACAACGTACGCCGGGTTGGGGAATCGTATCATTCAGACTGGATAAAATAGCCAAGCAATTGACAGGAAAGAAAGGATTAAAAATAATCGTCAATACGATTTATGACGGAAAACAAACCTATACGATAGATCTGAAAAAATAGTAAAATAGGATTAAACAATAAGAGACCAACCTAAACTGACCGATTGAAAACGGAGAGGGTGCATTCCTACAGTGAATACACCCTCTTTTACTTTAAAAAAGCCTTATTTAAAAGACCTTGAAATCTCTTATAACTGTACAAGGATACGGAATACTTTTCCAGGATTAGCCGCCCACTCCGTCATAGCTTCCAATGCATCTTCAGGTACTGCTACCTTCGTTATTAATTCTTCTACCGGGCAAGTTCCTGCCTTCATATAGTTGATGACCGCACGAAAGTCGGCCGGCAATGCATTTCTGGAACCACGTATATCCAATTCTTTCTGGACAAAATACTTCGTCTGGAAAGCGACTTCACTTTTCGCATAACCAATGCAAACGACACGCCCTGAAAAAGCAACTTCATCCACAGCCATTACATAAGTCACAGGACTACCGACAGCTTCAATCACAACATCAGCTCCAAAACCTTCCGTAATCTCTTGAATCCGGCTATGCACATCTTCCGTTTTAGAATTAACCGTATGAGACGCTCCCATTCTCCGAGCCAGCTCCAACTTCTCATCATCCAAGTCCACAGCAATAACAATGGCACCTCTAAGAGCGGCACGAACAATAGCACCTATACCAATCATACCGCAACCGATGACCATCACATATTCATTGTCAATCACCTGACCGCGCGAAACGGCATGAAATCCCACACTCATCGGCTCAATCAAGGCACAATCACGCGGAGAAATATCACCTGCCGGAATAATTTTAGTCCAGGGCAATACAGCATACTCACACATCACGCCATTCCGCTGCACTCCCAATGTTTCATTATGTTCGCAGGCATTGACACGACCATTGCGGCACGAGGCACATTTACCACAATTAGTATATGGATTCAGAGTCACATTCATTCCTTTTTCAAAACCTACCGGAACATCCGGACCTATTTCTTCAATTACCGCACCTACTTCATGCCCTGGCACTACAGGCAATTTTACCATCGGATTACGCCCCAGGAAGGTGTTCAAATCGGAACCGCAGAAACCCACATATTTAATTCTCACTAACACCTCACCGGCACCAACCACCGGTTTTTCAAGTTCAACCACCTTCATTTCAGAGGGGTTGACTATTTGAACTGCTTTCATTTTATATATTTGAAATTAATTGTTTAATCAATAACCTTATAACCTTTCCAGCCATAGTAGGCACAGAATATAAAGCAAATCATCGGTACACAGTAAGCTGCATAATAAATGTGCTCATTGGCGTGCATGAAATAAGCCGTCAACTGAGGGAGACAGGCATTACCGACAATAGCCATCACGAGAAAAGCCGAACCACTTTTTGTCTGGTCACCCAATCCCTTCAGAGCCAGAGAGAACTGGGTAGGATACATAATAGACATGAAAAAAGAGATAGCCAGCATAGCATATAATCCTACCATACCTCCCCAAATCATTACCACTCCGCACAAAAGAATATTCATTAAGGAATAAACCAACAACATATCCTGCGGACGGAATTTCACCATCAGTCCTGTACCAATCCAGCGCCCTACAAGGAAAGCAAGCATATAAAGTCCGAAGAAAGTTGTTGCGGTTTCTTCCGGAAGTCCTGCATAAGAACAGCAATAGACAAGGAATAAACTGTTGATCGCTGTCTGCCCGCCATTATAAAAGAACTGCGCAATTACCCCCCAACGCAAGTGTGAATGTTTCAGTACACCAAAGTCAATCAACTTTTCTTTCTTTGAACCGGAAGAAGGAGTCTTACTTTCATCTCCTATCTGCGGCAATTTGGAAAATATGAACACCACTGCTATAATCACCAACAGCAAGGCCAGCATCAGATAAGGGAACTTCATTGCATCCGTCTCTACTTGTATATAAGCCTGCCAGCCACCCGGATAATCTACGGGTAAAGTATCACGTGTATAATGCGTGCCACTCAGAATCAGTTTACTCAGAAACATAGCAGAGATAAAGGCGCCGAGTCCGTTGAAAGATTGTGCCAGATTCAACCGTCGCGGTGCTGTTTCGGGCGCCCCCAAAACGGTAACATACGGATTAGCAGCAGTCTCCAGGAAACACATACCGGTAGCTATGATAAAGAAAATGCAGAGATAGGCCCAATAGGCTTTCAACATGGCAGCCGGGAAAAAGAGCAAACCACCCAATGCCGCCAACAATAAACCGAAAATAATGCCTGCTTTGTAGCTATAACGCTTCATAAACATAGCTATCGGAATCGGGAAAATGAAGTAAGCAAGCCAATAGGCAGTTTCGGTAAATGACGCCTCAAAGGTGTTCAGTTCACAGGTTTTCATCAACTGCCGTATCATTGTCGGGAGCAGATTGCTGCTAATTGCCCAAAGGAAAAAAAGGCAGAAGACCAGCGCCAAAGGTATCGTATAAGTATTTTTTTTCATGGTATTATTATCTTCTTATTCAGACATGTTTTTGATATATGGCAATACAGGAAGATCAGTAAATCCATAGAATTTCCGGGCATTTTCTCCAAGGAACAGCCTTTTTTCATCTTCTTGCAAATCGGGTGATTTCACTATAAAATCATACGACATTTTGTAAGTGATTGCGGTAATAGTACGCGGATAATCCGATCCCCACATCAGTTTCTTCATCCCGACCAGTTCGGCAGCTTTCCGTATAGCTTTTACTGCTCCCTTAAAAGGATAGAACTCATCATTGAAAAGCCAGGTTATTCCTCCTGATTCAATCATCACATTGGGATGAAGAGCCAGCCGTATCTGTTCTTCCCAATCCGGACGTGTCACCATTCCGAAATGCCCGATAGCAATTCTCAACCGGGGACACTCCTGAATGACCTCCTGCATCTCGGGAACTTGCGTTGCTCCGTCCGCCAAGTCTATGGAAAGCATCACATCCCGCTCTTCCATATATCGGAACATCTGCATCATTTCCTCACTATTCAGCATCACCCGTCCCTCTGTAAGCAACAGGCGTTGAGCCGGAATTTTAATAGCTTTGAAACCTCTTGCAATGAGTTCTTTTGCCTGTGCCAGAAACCCGGGCTTACGGAACTCACACATTCCGCAAACAAAGAAGCGATCAGGATAACGAGAAATAACTTCTGCCAGATATTCATTCTGAATACCATCAATAAATTCCTGTGTAATAACAGCAGCAGCCACTTGCGCATAGTCCATGTTCGACAGGAAAACTTCTGCACTATTCACCCCGTCCATCATAAAGGGAGGAACCATTTGGCGGATTTCTCCCATAAACAACGAACGTCCATTATCCAGTGTACGAATGGGAAACCCATCCACCACCGTATCTTGCCGCAACCATAGATGGGCATGGGCATCAATTATTGTATAGTCCATATAGACAGCTATATTTTAAGAATTAGCCCAACTTACGCGTTGCTGTTCCCCAATAATTTCCTGTACTTCATGCACCAGCGCCCAGTCAATCGGCTCTTCAATAAAAGAGACATTCTTTTTCACATTCAGCGGATTGGCTGTACTGAACAATGTAGTCGCAATCCGAGGATTACTAACAGAGAACTGCATAGCTAATTTCTCAATAGGATAATTCTTTGCTTTACAGTATTCCATTGCTTTGCGACAAGCATCCACCAAAGGTTCTGGAGCTGGATGCCATGCAGGAACACCCCGTTCACTCAACAATCCCATGGATAGCGGAGAAGCATTTATCACGCCTATTCCTTTCGATTCAAAATAATCAAGAAAATCCGCTAACTTGTCATCGCACAGGCAATAATGGCAGAAATTGAGTATAGATTCTACCGTACCACTGGGTGAGTGATCAATTACCCATTTCAGGTTTTCAAGTTGCAAGTCAGTGATTCCGACATGTCCGACAACTCCTTTTTCACGCAATTCTACCAATGCCGGCAATGTCTCATTAACAACCTGGTTCAGATCAGCAAACTCAATATCGTGTACATTAATCAAATCGATAAAGTCGATATTCAGACGTTCCATGCTCTCATATACGCTTTCTACCGCACGTTTTGCAGAGTAATCCCAAGTATTGACACCATCTTTTCCATAACGTCCCACTTTGGTAGAAAGATAATACCGGTCACGTGGTATGTCTTTCAAAGCCTTTCCTAAAACAGTCTCTGCTTTATAATGCCCATAATAAGGGGAAACATCTATAAAATTCATGCCCGATTCGACAGCAGTAAACACAGCCTCAATTCCTTCTTTCTCTTTAACATCATGGAAAACCCCTCCTAAAGAAGAAGCTCCAAAACTGAGAGATGATACTTTCATCCCTGTCTTTCCGATTTCATGGTATTGCATAACTAATTAAATTTAAAAGTTTTTAGATGCGACAAAAATAGGGTAAGAATAATTTCAAGACAGCATATAAGAAGCGAAAACAATACGTAATGGTTTACGTAAAAAAAACATCCTTCCATACCCTCTTTTATCGGGGAATGTGTTTTCTTTGTAAATGAATCTAATATAGCTGACTTAAGAAATGGAATACCGGAAACATACTTCATTAAAAGATCTCGCCCAAGCATTAGGCGTATCCATTCCCACTGTATCCAGGGCACTAAAAGACAGCCCTGAAATTAGCAGTGAGCTTTGCGCTAAAGCCAAGAAGCTGGCAAAAGAAATGAATTACCGTCCCAATCCTTTTGCCATGAGCCTGCGAAAGAATACCCCGCGTATCATTGGAGTTGTTGTACCGGATATCGTTACCCATTTCTTCGCATCCATCCTGAACGGGATAGAGAATATGGCAGTGGACAACGGATACTTTATCATCATCACCACTTCACACGAATCCTACGAATATGAAAAAAGGAATATTGAGAATTTAGTCAATATGCGGGTAGAGGGTATCATTGCCTGTCTGTCCCAAGAAACTACAGATTATACTCATCTTGCTGCCCTGAAGGATATTAATATGCCACTCATCCTCTTCGACCGTGTTTGCCTGACCGACCAGTTTTCTTCGGTAGTAGCAGATGGAGTGCAATCGGCACAAATGGCTACCCAACATTTATTGGATACTGGTAGTAAACGAGTGGCTTTCATAGGAGGAGCTAACCATTTGGATATTGTGACAAGAAGAAAACACGGTTACCTGGAAGCTCTCCGTGACAATCATATTCCCATTGAAAAAGAACTGGTAATCTGTCGGAAAATAGATTATGAAGAGGGCAAAATAGCAACGGAAGCTTTGTTATCCCTTCCTCAACCTCCCGATGCCATTCTTGCCATGAATGACACATTAGCCTTTGCCGCCATAGAAGTTATTAAAAGTCACGGCCTTCGCATTCCGGAAGATATAGCTATCATCGGTTATACAGACGAACAACATGCCAACTATGTAGAACCGAAACTATCGGCAGTATCACATCAGACCTATAAAATGGGAGAAACGGCTTGTCGTTTATTAATAGACCAAATCAAAGGGGATAGAACAGTCAGACAAGTAATCATTCCGACAAATCTGCAAATCAGGGAAAGTAGTAGAAAGAAATAATAAAAACGGTTTATCAACCTGCGGAGAGACGGGGATTCGAACCCCGGATACCCTTTAGGGGTATACACGCTTTCCAGGCGTGCCTCTTCAACCACTCGAGCATCTCTCCTTGTATATTCCGGTAAGTATTTTCAATAAAAAAGCAGCCATTATTTAGCTGCTTTTAGCGGAGAGACAGGGATTCGAACCCCGGGTACCTCGCAGTACAACGGTTTTCAAGACCGCCGCAATCGACCACTCTGCCACCTCTCCAAACTCCTCTTTCAAGAAGTGCTTTTCTCTTAAAGCGGTGCAAAGGTACAAATCATTTTTAAATCTACAAACTTCCTGCTATTTTTTTCACGAATAAATCGTACTTTTGCAACATGATATACCCGCAGAACTTTGAATATAAAATAGGTTTCGACCAAATACGCCAGTTACTAAGTGAAAAATGCCTTAGTACGCTAGGCGCCGAACGAGTTACCGATATGGCATTCTCCGATCACTTTGAGGAAGTGGAGGAGCGCCTGAACCTCGTGACTGAATTTGTACGCATTATACAGGAAGAAGACAACTTCCCCGCACAGTATTTTTTCGACGTCCGTCCATCCCTCAAACGGATACGCGTTGAAGGAATGTATCTGGACGAACAGGAACTTTTCGACTTACGCCGTTCGCTGGAAACGATACGGGACATCGTACGCTTTCTGGAAAAAGAAGATATGGAGGAGGAAGATTCCCCCTACCCTTGCCTTCGGAATCTCGCCAAAGATATCCTGGCATTCCCGCAATTGATCCAGAAGATAAATAATATACTTTCACCGTACGGAAAGATAAAAGACAATGCTTCATCCGAACTGGCACGTATTCGCCGGGAATTGACAAACACCATGAACAGTATTTCCCGTTCATTGAATGGTATCCTGCGCAACGCCCAATCCGAAGGTGTGGTAGACAAAGATGTTACTCCTACTATGCGTGACGGACGTTTGGTAATTCCGGTTGCTCCGGGGCTGAAACGGAAGATAAAAGGTATCGTGCATGATGAATCGGCAAGTGGAAAAACCGTGTTCATAGAACCTGCCGAGGTAGTGGAAGCCAACAATCGTATCCGTGAACTGGAGGGAGATGAGCGTAGAGAGATTATCCGTATTCTGGTGGAATTCTCCAATCTGCTGCGTCCTTCTATTCCCGAGGTATTGCAGTCTTACGAATTCCTTGCCGAGATAGACTTTATCCGTGCCAAGAGCTTGTTTGCCCTGCAAATATCCGGTATAAAACCCGCACTTGAGAATACGCGCTTACTGGATTGGACCATGGCAGTCCATCCATTACTGCAACTCTCCCTCTCCAAACATGGGAAAAAGGTAGTTCCCCTCGATATAGAACTAACCGAGAAACAGCGCATATTGATTATATCCGGTCCAAACGCCGGTGGTAAGTCCGTTTGTCTCAAAACAGTAGGGTTATTACAGTATATGCTGCAATGTGGGATGCTCATTCCCATGCATGAACGCAGCCATGCGGGTATTTTCAGCAGCATATTCATTGATATAGGTGACGAGCAATCCATTGAAGATGATTTGAGTACTTATTCTTCTCATCTTACCAATATGAAGATAATGATGAAGAACTGCAATGAACGTAGCCTCATCCTGATCGATGAATTCGGCGGCGGAACAGAACCGCAAATCGGTGGTGCCATAGCCGAAGCTGTACTGAAACGTTTCAACCAAAAGTTAACTTTCGGTGTTATTACTACACACTACCAGAATCTGAAGCACTTTGCCGAAGACCATGAGGGGGTAGTAAATGGAGCTATGTTATATGACCGCCACCTGATGCAGGCCTTATTCCAACTTCAGATCGGTAACCCCGGAAGTTCATTTGCCGTAGAAATAGCCAGAAAGATCGGTCTTCCGGAAGATGTGATTGCTGACGCATCCGAAATTGTGGGCAGTGAATACATCAATGCTGATAAATACCTGCAAGACATTGTACGTGACAAGCGATATTGGGAAGGCAAACGCCAGACCATCCGCCAACGCGAGAAACATATGGAAGACACCATCGCCCGTTATCAGGCAGAAATGGAAGATTTACAAAAATCTCGCAAGGAGATTATTAAAAAAGCCAAGGAAGAAGCAGAACAACTGGTACAAGAGGCCAATGCCCGAATTGAGAATACCATCCGTACCATTAAGGAAGCACAGGCTGAAAAAGAAAAGACTCGCCAGGCACGCCAAGAGTTGACGGAATTCCGTCAATCGATGGAAGCTCTTGCCTCTAAAGAACAGGAGGAGAAAATAGCCCGTAAAATGCAGAAATTGCAGGAAAAGCAGAATCGTAAGAAAGAAAAGAAAACAAAAGATACTGATAACGGATTATCAGCACAGGAGCAGGCTGCGCAAAAAGCCAAGCAGGAAGCAGAGCGCCTGGCAAGCATTGTACCGGGAGCGATGGTGAAGATAAAAGGACAGAATTCAGTAGGCGAAGTCCTGGAAGTAAATGGAAAAAATGCCGTTGTAGCATTCGGTAGTATAAAGACTACCATTAAAGTGGAACGTCTGGAGCGTACAAACATTGTTCCGCAAAAGGTAGACAGTTCTACCAAGAGCACATTTGTTAGCAACCAGACGCAGGACAGTATGTACGAAAAGAAACTGAACTTCAAACAAGACATCGACGTACGCGGTATGCGGGGTGATGAAGCTTTGCAGGCAGTGACCTACTTTATTGACGATGCCATTCTTGTTGGGATGTCCCGCGTACGTATTCTTCACGGAACAGGCACGGGCATTTTGCGTACACTTATTCGCCAGTACCTGCAAACAGTTCCCGGTATCAGACACTTTGCCGATGAGCATGTGCAATTCGGCGGTGCAGGAATTACAGTTGTTGACCTATAAATAAAATAGTATGAAATCAATCAAAGAACTCTACCGTATCGGTACAGGGCCATCAAGCAGCCATACAATGGGCCCTCGCAAAGCTGCCGAGCTATTTCTGGAAAAACATCCGGAAGCCTCCTCATTTAAAGTTACTTTATACGGTAGCCTTGCCGCCACCGGTAAAGGGCATATGACTAATATAGCCATAACCGATACCCTGCAACCTGCCGCTCCGGTAGAAATCATCTGGGAACCGAAAATATTCCTGCCTTTTCATCCCAACGGGATGAAGTTCGTTTCTGTAAATGCAGCAGGCAATGAAACAGATTCATGGACAGTATTTAGCGTGGGCGGTGGTGCTTTAGCCGAAGAAAACGATGGTGCATCTTCCGTCAACACTCCTGATATCTACTCTATGAACCACATGACTGAGATTCTGCAATGGTGCGAAAAAACCGGAAAAAGTTATTGGGAATACGTTAAAGAATGTGAGGAAGAAGATATCTGGGATTACTTGCAAGAAGTTTGGAAAACCATGCAGGCAGCCGTTCGCCGCGGACTGGAACAGGAAGGCGTATTGCCCGGTCCATTGAACCTGCGTCGCAAAGCCTCTACTTATTATATACGCGCCAGCGGATACAAACAATCCCTGCAATCCCGTGGACTGGTATTTGCCTATGCCCTTGCCGTAAGTGAAGAGAACGCTTCAGGCGGAACCATAGTTACTGCACCTACCTGCGGTTCCTGCGGTGTAATGCCGGCAGTGTTATATCATTTGGCAAAGAGCCGCGATTTCAGCGATATCCGCATCCTCCGCGCACTTGCCACTGCCGGTCTTGTAGGAAACATTGTAAAGACAAACGCATCCATATCGGGAGCGGAAGTTGGATGTCAGGGAGAAGTGGGGGTAGCTTGTGCTATGGCCTCAGCCGCTGCCAATCAATTATTCGGTGGCAGTCCGGCTCAAATAGAATATGCAGCTGAAATGGGATTAGAGCATCATCTGGGAATGACCTGTGACCCGGTTTGCGGATTAGTACAGATCCCCTGTATCGAACGAAATGCCTATGCCGCCGCCCGTGCACTGGATGCCAACCTTTATTCCTCATTCACCGATGGAATGCACCGTGTATCTTTCGATAAGGTTGTAGAAGTAATGAAAGAAACCGGAAACGACCTGCCTTCACTCTATAAAGAAACCAGCGAAGGGGGATTGGCAAAAGATTACCGACCAATGTAATTGAGTTACAAGCTACGAGTTACAAGTTGCTGCGCTATGTCAGTCTTTGAACTGCTAAACGCTATCAAGCCGCAGGACTCTTGTAGCTCGTAGCTTGTAGCTTTCTCACTCTTCCGGTGGATAAATCGTATCATCCTTTCCCGTTACATTCACAGTATTCATCAGCCCTCCATCTTCCGAATAGAATAACTGATACTTCTGATTCCCCTGCTTCACTTCAATCACATATTGCATGGGTTGCAACGGATACAGCAAAAAATAATAATCATCTTGTACCCAGTTTGCATATTCGCTATTATTAAATGCAGTCTGGACAGCTCCGGGAACATCATTCCAGTATATTTCCGATTCTGTCATCCACCAGTTTCCATTGGCATCAAACCATATATCGGAATCTTTTCCGTCCAGCCAGCAATCGGCCACAAAATACGAGCTTTTCTGCTTCCAGTCTACGTCCGTAGCATTTGGATATTTCTGCTTCAAAGCCTGTGTTACAGCCTCCGGCACATTGATACTCTTATCATCGTCATCATCATCGCTGCATGCACTGAATGTCAATGCAGTCATGCACATCATCATCGCTAACATCAAGAATCTTGTTTTCATCATTTTCTCCCTCCATTAGTCATCCAAACTGACAAACTGTCCTTTCTTATTGAATTTCAAAGAGAAATCATTGGCAAGTTCCACCTCAATCCCCGTACTTTTACGCTCTATCTTAGTGATAATTTCATTAGGAAAATTAGCCTTTACGTAATCTTTTACAGAGGCTGGGATAAGGGCGGCAGGCACAGCATTCTTTTTACAGTCTACTTCCATCCAATTACCTTTCTTGTCGAAGTCAATCTCCGTGCGGTCAGTCAGTGTCACTTCATACTTCTTGGACAGGAACTCACTGTCTATCTTGATGTATGAAATCTGCGGTTTACTGAAATACTGATTGATAAAGTTACGCGCAGTCAATGGAAGTTCCTTTACGTCTTTGGTAATCACATCACCAGCAAAAGCGAACTGAACGGCTACGATAGCCAATACGAGAATAGATAAAACCTTCTTCATAATCGTTATTGTTTTTAAGTGTTACTAATTTATTTCCTATTTTTATTCACACTGCAAATAACGATACTGAATCGGGAAAGATTTGGGAATATTCGCCTTTAGCTTTTCTTTTGAGATTCTTTAACAAGCAAGAACAGATGCATTCCTTCCTGCCATTTATAAGTCAGACTGAGAGAGGCGGACAAAGCAATGGAACGGGCGATGGCAAGCCCCAAACCGGTAGAATCCTTCTTCCCATCAATACTGCGATAAAAACGCCGGAACAACTTTTCTCCATCCAACGGATGTTCACCACTGTTCATGATAGTAAGAGAAGAAGGCGTAGTCGCTATATGCAGTTCACCGCCTTCACGATTATGCACCAAAGAATTTTTCACCAAATTGGAAACCAAAATCTGTGCCAGGGAAAGGTTGCAGCGAATCACGAAAGGTTCCGTCTCTTTCGTACGTACCAGATGTATTTTCTTGCCTTCATATATATCCATCAAATCAGGCAATAGTTCATCCAAGACTTCATCTACCGAAACATCTTCTGTTTCGGTATATTGTCCGTTTTCAATACGGGAAAGCAACAACAAAGATTTATTCAGTCTGACAGCTCTGCCCAATGTAGTATATATTTCATCCAGCTCTTTCAACTGTTCTTCCGTCATCGACTCATTCTCCGCAAGCAACTCAATCTTGCCACGAACAATGGCAAGCGGTGTCTGCAACTCATGCGAAGCATTTTCTATAAACTGCTTCTGTTCCTCATACGCCTTATAACTACGGTTTCCCATATCCACAGCCGCATCACCCAACTGCTGAAATTCCCGTATCTTCGTCGGGTTGTCCAACACCGGAAGCTCCTTGCCCGGCTGAATTTGTTGCAGCCAGTTCAGCAGGCGATGCAACGGGCGAAATACACTTTGCAGTATCAGTCGTGTTCCGATGGATGTGCAAATCAAAAACAGCAGAAACAATGCTCCCAAATACCACAGGATAGCCTCCACCATATCATCACGCTCCAAGATGGAAATCATCAGTTCCAGTTCATAAAACTGCCCATCCGGCATACGGAAAGCCGTCTTTAGTACCCTCACCGGCTCATCTTCATCTTCGCTTTCTATATAGACAGTAGAGTCATAAAACTCTTCATCATAGTCCTCAGCTTCTTCTTCGGATATAGGCCGGAATTTGTAGAAAGACATCAATGTCCCCTCCGTATCAAGAATAGACGGGTCCATCAAGGCATTATTGATTAATATCTCACTGTAATTTTCAAGCGTATCATCCGTTTCATCCATCACTTCGTCAATAATGGCATAATAAAACAATACCCCCCATACCGCCATCAACAGCAATAGCAGCAATGAGAGTTTCCGATAGGTATAATGAAGCAGTTTCATACTTCAGAGAGTTTATAGCCAAAACCATATACTGCCTTCAGTTCTACGGTAGCCTCAGCTTGTTTCAGTTTACGACGAAGATTTTTCACTTGTGAGTAAATGAAATCCAATGAATCTACCTGGTCGATATTATCTCCCCACACAGACTCCGCAAGACTCATTTTATTAATAACGCGATCAGGATTGACTATAAAATAATAAAGCAGATCGAATTCTTTCCGGTTAAGTTGTAAAGGCACTCCTCCTACCTCTACCTGGCGCTTGTCAGGATACAGCAACAGATTTCCCATTGTAATGGAAACATCACCCTTTGCTTGTCGGCGGCGAATAACAGACTTCACCCGCGCATTGAGCTCGGCCAAATGGAAAGGCTTCGTAAGATAGTCATCAGCGCCCAATTCCAGCCCTTCCACCTTATCATCCAAAGAATCCTTGGCAGAAATAATCAACACACTGTCACTACGATGCAGGCGTTTGAGTTCGCGCAGCAAATCCAGACCGCTTCCACCAGGCAGCATAATGTCCAGCAGGATACAGTCATAATCGTAGTCATTCACTTTATCCAGTGCCGAAAAGTAATCGGCAGCAGTTTCCACAACGAAATGCTCTTTTACAAGGGAAATGCGGATCGTTTCCCGCAAATCCGGTTCATCTTCTACAATCAGGATTTTCATACCGGCAAAGGAAACTCATAAATTAGGAAACAATCTGGAATCTTTGATCAAATGCTGTCTGTTTCGTGCAAATCTTCCAGCAATTCTTCTTTCGCCAAGGATATTTTGCCATCGGCAGATACAGTAATCGATAGTGGAATGTAAAGGTCGGACTGCGGATAGCACACACTTGCCGCATAAACGATCCCCTGAGGTGTGGTCTTATCATACACCAGTCCCTCAAGGATAGAATGTTTCATGAACTTTGCATCCACTAACGAAGCAAAACTCTCTTTTGTAAACACCTTGTCAACAATAGACTTGCCGCCGGAAGTTATACGCAGAGTAATGCTGTTATCAACAAATTTATCTCCTTGTTCATTAATCACAACAGGTAAACTGTCATCCGGCCTGCGAACCACGCTCGATTGATATTCCTTACCTTTATACGTAAAACTGGTCTTACTATCAGATACCTGCATACGTTGCAAACCATTGGCATCCACACTGTCTTTCATCAGTACCTGTATATCTCCCCTATCCTCTTTTTTCTGAGAAGAACAAGCTGACAACAGCCACATCGCTATACATATCCAGAAGTAAAATACGTTTCTCATTCTACCATTTGTTTACAATTAACGGGAACAAAGGAACAAAAAGGGAGGCAAAAATGCAAGGGAAAAGCAAAAGAAATAAAAACGGGCGAAAATGTTCCGCCCGTTTCATAAAACTAATACCATACTATATTTTATTTATACCTATTGAATCTTGATGTTTATAAGACAACAGGAAAAACAAAAAGTTTAATAGGATCTTTCGTTTTAACATAAAAAAGGAATATAGCCCGATATACCCTATCGTCTGCATCAAAGCCCGGCATATTACACTAATAAAGGCCAACAACTTACGGTACCCGGCTTCATTGAATTTCATAAAGCGCTTCCCATAATTTCCGGAGACAAGGAATACACCACTGCTTCCGGAAAAACAATCGTGATCAAAGCTAATCCCCATATCAGTGCGGCAGATTTGACTTTACGCATCGACTGTGAAGATCCGCTTTATAAGAAAATGACCGATGTAATACCTCAGTATAAAGTTTCTTTCTCTGCCTATAGCCGCCAAGGAAGCTGGGCTTATCCGATACGCCCTGCCCATTGTCGGGAAGGCGTGGCTCTGATGTTAAACCTAGCATACGCATTCTCTTCACAGGAATTCGCAGACGAACTGGAGAAATACAGAGGAAAGCTACATAGCGATAATAATAAGACAGTCATCAATGTCGATCAATTGAAGCAGAAAGTACTAAACCACGGCGCATACCTTCTCGGACACGTCAGTGGTGTAAACGGTTTGGGTGGAGGCTACACTTTAGGTCTGGCAGAATGGTACTTTCTACAGCATTATCCCGATGATGAATACAACATACATACCGTCTTCCACGAAATAGGGCATTGCCTCGGATACGGGCACGACGGTAACATGACCTATGAGCAGACAGGTCCCGGATGGATCACCCTGGGACGTGCTGTCTATCTGAAGTTAGGTCAGGAGAAACGTCTCCCTGTTTACTCACGGCGTTTTATGCATACCCGTAAAAATGCGACTACCCTATACGGTAGTTCTAAATATGTAGGTTCCACATTCGTCATAGAAGATCCGGAACTGGATGCAATAGACGGCGGCCTCGGTTTTCATCCAGTAGAAGACAACGAAAACATTGCAGACGGTACCCCATTATCGGTGTCATTAAAATGGTCGGACGTGCCCGAAGCTACGGAAACGACTTTCAAACCTAAAGATGTTACAGCCTATCAGGATCGCATTTACATAGTTAATAATGCTACCGGAAACTATAGTATAGAAGTCTTCCAAGAGAAGAACGGGCAAGTAATCCATTGTGGACGTATCAGAAACTGGACACGCAACGGCACATCCGAAACTTTTGCCGGTGAACCCAATGGAATTACAGCCGCCCATGGCAAAATATATGTAACCAATACGAGTAGCCGGACAGATGTTTTTGATGCCACGACACTGAAATTTATAACATGTATCGGAAACGGACAATGGGGTGAAGGCAGCTATCAAACCGTACATGCTTTCGAAACTTTAGTAAAAAACGGTTGTGTATTCATCCGTGATAAAAGGCGTGTTTGCGTCTTTATGGAAAAAGATGTCATAGCGGATAATTGTATGCGCATACCGAACTACTGCCGTTTCAACAATGTAGGCGAAGTGATGGGAACATACGGAATGACAATAGATAAAGACAATATACTTTATACTACCCACATTGGTAAAAAGGAAATCTATGCCTATGATCTTACTACCATGCGTGAACAGAAAGTATTAAACCCGGTCCGCACCCTGAAGTTACCAACGCAAGCCTATGATGTGGTTTCCTGGGACGGTCGTATGTTTGTGACTTTAAATCAAAAGCCAGAATGTCTTGTAGAAATCAATCCCCAGGATGGAAGCATCTTAAAAGACTATTCTACCATAAACGGAAAGTCTTTTAGCAATCCGGAGAAAATAGCCCTGGCCCGCCAGACTCTCTTTGTGATAAACCGCGGAACAGGTACAGTGACAAGCATCCCATTAAATGAATTGAAGTAAGAAGAAAGAAATGAAGATAATATATATACTATTCGCAGGTTTATGCCTGCTTTCATGTGAAAAGACAAAGATAGAAGACGTTATCCGGGAAGTGGAACCGGACCAACCTTCATCCATACATTATTACTACTCATACAAAGCCGGAGAAGTGATTAATGCAGAAAAGCTTGGGTATGCTTCCGATGAATTCATGCCCGGTTGTACATATATATACGGTGACACCCTTTTCATTGCCAATACTCAAAACGGACATTTCAGCGTGGAATTATACAGTTTGTCCGCTCATCAGAAATTAGGTTCATTAAATACATGGACCTACAATGATGTAATGCAAACATTCGGTAATTACGTAGAGGCCATTTCCGTAGCTAATGAGAGGCTTTATCTCGCCAATATAAGCTCGTGCATTGATGTGTTTGATGTACATACACTGAAATTTATCACCCGAATCGGGAACCGTAACTGGGGGCATGGAAACACACAGTTGTTTCATACACATGCAATGGCTATTGTAGACGATTACATAATAGTGCGCATGAAAGATGGTCTGCAAGTAACCTTGCAAAGTGATGTGAGTGCGGAAAAATATCAGAATATAAATTACTACTCACGTGGAAGTCTGGATGGTTTCGATGTAAACAACGGATTTTATTCGCATCAGATGGCAGTAGATACAACCGGATTGGTATTTCTCGCCGATTACGGACAATACGGCAACCGGAAAATACATGTGATCGATACTACCCTTATCCAGAAGGGAAGCAATATCACAATGACTACCAGTCAGACGC
>NZ_EQ973491.1:1271431-1294655 GCF_000158035.1 Bacteroides cellulosilyticus DSM 14838 | reverse complement strand
ATAGCCTTATACAAAAATCTGATGTACATCTCAGCAGCCAACGGTAGTATCCGATGCTATGACAGAGAGAAAAAGAAATTCTTCCTGACCTTCAAATCAGTGCCCGGCTATACATTCAAAGGCGGACAAAAGTTATTGGTTTATAACAACCGGCTATGGGTCACAGATATCTCAACAAGAGAAATCGTCGGAGTAGATATATTCCGCAATGTGATTGAGGAATATGAATAATAACAAGACTAAAGTTACCTCACAAAGCCATTTTTATAATAATCATAAGCAGCATCAATTTTTTCCGGAGTATCTGCATGCAAAAGAAGTAATAATTCGCGGGTAAACTCCAAATGCCCGGTTCCGTTAGCAGTTACGATATTCTTATCGCTGACTGCCTGTTTTTCCTGGTACCCGGCTTCATTGGTATATGCACTACCTGCAAACTGCTTCAGATATGGAAGCGTATTACTGGTATGCTTTACATCATTCAGGAAACCATGCGCTCCCATAAAGGCAGAAGCATTGCAAATAGCTCCAACTATCTTGCCACGCTGTAATGCATCCTGCACAATTGGCACCACCTGTTCTGCTTCAGGCGATTGCCAGTGCATACCACCAACCAATACCAATGCCGCATAGTCAGCAGGCATCGTTTGAAAACTATAATCAGGCAAAGTACGAAAACCGCCGACAGAACGCACAACGTCCAATGTAGGGGCAACTACCTTCGGTATATATTTCACTTCACTACCTGGTATTACCCCGGTATTTAGGGAAATGGCAAGGAAAGCGCCTTCCCAGTCGGCATATTCATTTAAAAGCAGGAATAAGACTTCTTGTTTCATAAGATTCGTATTTAGAATGTTTTTAATATCTGCTGACAAAGTTACACCAATACTCAAAAAGTCTACTATTTGGGGATAGGAAAAAACAAAAAAGCTGATATGACTGCCTTTACATAGCAATCATATCAGCCACTCACTATTATTACAGAGATGAAAATTCTATAACGGCATTACCTCCCCTATCTCAGGAATCATCATATTCAGCGAGTCTTGTTCCTGCATCTTCTTCTCATTCGTCAAAGGCTCATTCCAAGGATGCTTTGCCAATGCGTACTTTGAATGATGTACAGTCATTATTTTTTTTGCTTTCAGATCTTTAGCTGCCTTTGCCATATTAGAAGGCATTAGATGGATAAGGTTCCAACCTTCATTATACTGGCCGTTTTCCAGAATCGCAAGGTCTATATCCGGAAAGTGCTTCCCTATTTCCTCAAAATGAGAGTCATAACCACCGTCACCGGCCATATATATTTTCTGTGATGGAGTTTCTATCAGAAAGGATGCCCACAATGTCTGATTGGCCTTTAAACCACGACCGGAGAAATGGCGTGTCGGAAGACAATGGACAGCAAAACCATTTTCCAAAACAGCGTCTTCATACCAGTCCAATTCTACAAGCCGGTCTTTATCATATCCCCAATATTCGAAATGTTCGCCAACGCCGAGTCCGCAAATCACTTTTCCTACCCGGTCTTTCAGACTTTTCACTGTCCGGTAATCCAGGTGATCCCAATGATCGTGCGAAATCACCATATAATCGATATCCGGCATATCTTCGGGTTTATAAACATCAGTTCCTTTAAATGGTTTGTTGACGAAAGATACAGGCGAAGCCATGCAAAAAACAGGATCAACGAGAAATCGCTTTCCATCTACCTGAATAAAGTAGGAAGAATGTCCAAACCAGATCAGTACATTTTCATCACGCCCCAACTTATGCAAATCCGTTTTGATAACCGGAACTTCATTCTCCGGACGCAGGTTCTCTGTTTTACGGAATAAGAAAGAAAGCATAGCACCAAAGCGTCCTTCGTCCGAAGTCATCATCTGCGTCGGATGCAGATTATTGAACTGGCCGTCACGGTAATGAGGTGAGCGTTTGATTCGCTCTAAACGCGCTCCCTGAGGCAAACTGCCGAAACTCGGCTGATTAATAAAAATAAATACGGAAGCGCATATTATGCCTATAACCGCCAACACAATCCAAAGCCACATCTGTTTTTTATTTTTGCTCATTCTAAATTAGTTTATTAGCTACGAACTACAAGTACCTTTCGGTGTGATAGCCGGACAAGTGATTTTTCGCCCACAAACATAGCGCAGCCACTCATAGCTTGTAACTCGTAGCTTTTGTGACTCTTACAATGTTCCTTGTTTCAGTTGCTCCACGAACCCGTCGATACGACGCAACTCCTTGGGAATATTAATACTCTGCGGGCAGTGAGGCGAACATTGATCGCAACCAATACAATGATTTGCCTGTCGCAGGCGTGGCACACTACGGTCATAACCAACAAGAAAAGCCTGGCGTGCCTTTCTATAATTCTCGTCTTGTTGGCTCTTCGGTACATTCCCCTCATTCACACATTTATTATAATGTATAAGCACAGCAGGAATATCAATGCCATACGGACAAGGCATACAGTATTTACAGTCATTGCACGGTACAGTAGGGTACTTCAACATCAATTGTGCCGTTTCTTCCAAAAACTCCTTATCATCATCTGTCAAAGGAATCAGTGGAGAGTAGGTACGGATATTATCCTGAAGATGTTCCATATACGTCATGCCACTCAATACCGTTAACACCAGTTCCGGTGAGCCTGCAAAACGGAAAGCCCACGAAGCCACACTATCTTCCGGACGGCGCTGCTTAAGACGTGTCATAATATGAGTCGGTACATTAGACAATCTTCCCCCCAGCAATGGTTCCATAATGATTGCCGGAATATTACGTTTTACCAATTCATCATATAGGTAGTCCGCATTTACATTACGTCCCGAAGAATGTTTCCAGTCCACATAATTGAGCTGTATCTGTACAAAGTCCCATTTCACCTCATCATGCAGAGAAAGTGCATAGTCATAAGTATCCACTGTGCCGTGGAAAGAAAATCCCAGATTACGGATACGCCCTGCCTCACGTTCTTTCAACAGAAACTCCATCATACCATTGTCTATATATCGCGCTTTGAATGCTTCTATTCCACCATTACCGATAGAGTGCAACAAATAGTAATCGATATAATCTGTCTGTAAATCCTCGAAAGATTTACGATACATGGCTATAGAGTTTTCACGGCTATAATTACTAAAGTTGGATAACTTTGTAGCAATAAACAGTTTCTCACGCGGATGACGTTTTAATGCAATACCAGTAGATTTTTCCGACCATCCCTGTACATATACCGGAGATGTATCGAAATAATTCACGCCATGCGCAATGGCATAATCTACTAATTCGTTCACAGCATCCTGGTCAATCATATCTCCTTTCCCATCCGGTGAAGGAACAGTCGGCCAGCGCATACAGCCATAACCCAGAAGTGAAACACGATCTTTCTGAGCCACAGAAGTGCGGTAAGTCATCTTATCAGTAGGCACCGGAGTCGATGCACTGCCTCCCGGAATCACCCCATCCTTCTGTTTGCAACTATAAAGAGTCGCAGCAGCCGTTGTCGTAGCGGCACTGATGCCCACAATTTTCAGAAAATCCCTACGGTTTATATTTTTATTATGTTCTTCCATATCTGTTCTTCTAACATTTATCACTTTATCACCCTATCACATTACCACCTCTATATCACCCGATGTCTCTCATGTCCCTCTACATAGATAGCACTGAAAGGACGTGCCGGACAAAGATTCTCACAGGCACCACAACCAATACAACGCTCTACATTAACAACCGGAATCTTTGGAGAATCCGGATTATCTACCTCAGACGGAACCATCTCTATCGCCGCTACCGGGCAATGACGGGCACAATTACCGCAATTTACTCCATCAGTCAACGGTACACAATTCTTCCTGATCCATACGGCATGACCGATCTGGATAGATGATTTATCAGCCAGACTGGTAAGATGAATCGCATCTGTCGGACATACTTCGGCACACTTCGCGCATTCCGGACGACAATAACCACGTTCGTATGACATCTCCGGCTGCATCAACGTCATCAGATTACCGGATGGGCGTAAAACTTGATTAGGGCACACTGATACACAAAGCTGGCAAGCCGTACAATGCTGCGCAAAATTACGAATACTCAACGCACCTGCCGGTACAATAGGTGTCGTCCGCTCCGGTATTTTCTTATCCTCAATGACAGCCAATCCACCATCCACTTTTTTCTCCTGTGCCTTCAGCAATGTACTTGTAGCAAATATGGCACCGGCAGAAAAGAAAGCACGGCGTGCATTGTCCACCTGTTCCGGTGAAACACCTGTCACTTTTTCAGCAGCTAACGGTTTCTGCACTTCCTTATGAGGACGCTCATAACGGATAGCTCCTTTTTTACATTTACCGATGCAATCCATACAAGCCACACAGCGGCTATAATCTATTTTATGATTCTTAGAATCAATGCATGCCGCCTTACAATTACGTGCGCACAAACCGCAACCATTACATTTACTCGTATCGATTACCGGTTTCAGCAAAGAAAAACGTGAAAAGAATCCCAATACTGTTCCTACCGGACAAATTGTATTGCAATATGTACGCCCGTTGCGCCAAGCCAGCACAGCCAGAATAACAAATGTCAGAACAGCTATTACAAAAGTTCCCATAGCCTTCATCCAAACGTCTACAGAATAAAACATATAGCTATCTGCCCGTTCGGCCAAAAGAGCAAGCAGGTTGTTTCCCCACTGATAAACCGGAGCAAACAGATTAGAAGCTATTCGTCCGTAAGAACTATAAGGTGCCAATAAGGCGACCAATGAACCAACTCCTCCTATCAGAGCCAAAATAAATACTCCCAGCACTCCGTAACGCAACCAACTAAGTGCAGGTGAATACGAATAGCGATTCTTTTTCCGCTTTTTACCCAACCATGAAACTACATCCTGAAATACCCCCAACGGACAGATTACAGAACAATATACACGTCCAAAGAGCAGTGTCAATGCTATCAGGATTATCACAACCCCGACATTCAGTGCCAACAAAGCAGGCAAAAACTGAATTTTAGCCATCCAACCGAACCAAGCATGCAACGTTCCCGTAAAATCAAGGAACAAAAGCGTGATCAGCACGAAAAAGAATATGGCAAACGTTAGTCTGATTTTTCGTAACATACTTTTATTTTATGGAATATCATTTATAAACCAAATACTTGATAAACAAATAACCGCCGAGAATCTGTAATCCCATTCCCGGTATGCCGATGCGGAAATCCTGGAAAGCAAGCGCAAGGTTACCTACCATTGCCCACTCGCCCAGCGTCCCGATAAACTGATAAGCCAGTACTACTAATGCTAAAACAGGAATAGAGATACGTTTAAAACGATTGGCTGCATATCCAGCAACCACTGCCAGTAAAACGGATTTTAAAAGGATGGCCGGCAATACTCCTGCAGGAGGCATACCGAAAAGCAAATGGTTCAAAACCGGTGAAAAGACGGCTGTCAGCAATCCAACTTTCCAACCGTATTTATAAGCAGCAATAAGCGTAAAGAAATAAATCGGTAACAAAGTAAGGCCACCCTGTGGAATAAGATGGCAAAGTTGTGGCAAAACCAGATTACCCAAAATGAAAAGAGCTGCAGCAAAATATGTCTTCACATTGTTGTAATCCAGTGAATAAAGTCTGATAGTTGTTGTTTTCATATAATATGCTTATTAAAAATTGATATTTACTCCACCCATAAAAGTTGCTTTCGGCATAGGATAACCTGCATTGATCTCATAACGTTGTGCCAACAAGTTCTCACCACGCACATAGAATGACAGATAATTGGTTGCCTTAAAGCTTCCCTGCATATCCCATAACACGAAGTTCTCTTTGGTCGCAGCGTCCAGGTCAGTATAAAGCCCCTTCACATACTGGATACCGGTAGATGCACTCCAACGTCCTTTTCTGAAGTTCACTCCTCCATACAGTTTATGCTCCGGAGAAGCCAATACCGGATTTTCCATGTGAAGCCAGCTGTAATTTGCCATCACGCTCCACACCGGATTAAACTGGTATCCTACATTAGCTTCCGCTCCCCAGTTTTCAATCTCGCCGGAATTCTGGTTCAACATGCCGCTACCATTTGGATTTGGAAGACGTATAATGAGATTTTCACCATTGATATAGAACACATTGAGTCCATAGGACAAACGATTATCCATAAGACGTTGTGAGAAAGAAAGCTCATAATTCCAAAGTTTCTCAGGTTTCAAATCCGGATTCTGCGGAGGGAACATATACATTTCACGAATGGTAGGATTGCGGAATCCCTTACTTGCCATTGCCTTGATTTCTGCATTTTCCGGAAGATGGAAAGCCAGCCCCACTTGCGGAATGAACTCTGTACCCGTTTGCGAATGATAATCTACTCGTGCTCCGGCATCCAGCGTAAGCCATGCAGCAATATCCTGACGAAAATCTACATAACCTGCTACTTCATTCAATGACTTATTCGCCGAAGTTTCACGATGCCCATCAAAGAATTGGTTCCATGCCTCACCGCCAAAGTGAAAATAATCAGCTCCTACAGTCAGTCTGTTGCCTTGGAAAAGTTGTACACTCTGATACCATGATACTCCAAGCATCTGATCGTTAGAGTTGAAACGATACTGAAGCGGTTCTCCTCCTGGCTGATATCCGTCATTTATCCAGTGATCACCCCAATTATAGAAAAAACTCAATGCACCGGAAGTCTTTTCGTAATAATTCTCCAATGCAAAAGAAGTCATGCCACGTGTAATACGCTGATCATTGTCTATATATGGTTTCATTACCGATCCCGGATTAGTAGCATTAAAACGAGTGACATTTACATCGCCCCAAACTTTCCAGTTATCCGTAAAGTCATAGCCTAATTTGGCATACCCGCCGTACTGTTCAAAGGCCATGTCAGCGCGATGTCCGTCTGTACGGTTATAAGAGGCAGTCACCGTACTACTGAAGCGCCCTTTCCTTATGCGGTTAGTGGCTTCGGTCTGTATGCTTCCATAGGACCCGGCACCAATGTTGATGTTTGTACGTATTCCGTCTTCCTGCATCTTACGGGTAACAATGTTAATAACCCCACCCATGGCGTTAGAACCATAAAGCACGGATGCGGGGCCACGGAGCACTTCCACACGTTCTGCCATCATAGTCTGATATGCATCGGCAATGGGGTGTCCCATCAGTCCCATATACTGAGGATGTCCGTCAATCAAAACCAATAATCCTGTAGTGGGAAGACCGGCCTGTGCGGGCCCTCCAATGCCTCTTAAAGACATTTGCCCTGATGCACCGGTAGCTACACCATATCCCATTACGCCACGTGAAGTGGAGAAAAAGCCCGGCACTTGTGAATTCAACACAGGAAGTACGGAAGTCTGCTGGCTCGCTTCAAGTTGCGGACGCCCCACTACCGATACGGTCATGGGTAAATGACGCACATCCGTTTCACTTCGCGTACCTGTTACTACTACTTCATTGATCGCATAACTTCTTGCTACCTTTGTGCTGTCCTTACCGGTTTGTGCTTGTAGGCTTACCGCACTAATCAGGCAGCCTGTAAAGAATGCAAGTACAAATCTCTCTTTTTTCATCTTGAAATAACTCTTTAATTTTATAATAGTTCCCGATTGCAAATATAGGGATCGTTACTGATAGAAACCGTAGATAAATTACGGTTGTAAATACCATAATTACTGATTAACGTATTCTAACTTACGTGTTATTCACTATCCAGGACTTGAACTCGGATGCTTTATTCTTACTGATATAGATACGTTCGGGAGTTTCTACATCCAATGTTACCAGCAAACGGTTATCAAACCAGATAGTTATATCCGTCACACTATTCCTTGCCAGGATAAATTGCTTATTCGCCCGGATAAAATCTGCCGGATTCAGAGAAGCCATTATCTGTTCCAGTGTTTTGGAGTATGGATACACATTCCCGTCTTTCAAGTAGATACAGGTATTTTTATCCGCTGTATAAAAGCATGAAACTTCTTTCAGGTCAATAGGTAACAGCTTATCTTTATATGGAATTAATAACTTGTCTTTATATTTAGGAGTCGGCACCAGTTGAGTCAATTTGGATAAGTAGTGAATCACATCCTGGCGCGTCAATTTTTTGTATTTATCCAGCGCCTGTTTTACATCTTCCACCTTGACAGGTTTTAGCAAATAATCAATGCTATTCACTTTGAAAGCTTCTATGGCGTATCTGTCATAAGCCGTCGTGAAAATAATAGGAGTTTCCAACTCCATTTTATCAAAAATGGTAAATGCCGAACCGTCCGATAAATGAATATCCATAAATATCAAATCCGGTGCAGGATTCGATTGCAGCCAATGAATGGTTTGAGTTACGCTTTCTGTATTACCGGCTATTTGAATATCATAAGAGACTTCGCCAAGAATATCCACCAGATTCTCATAAGCGGCAGTCTCGTCTTCTACAATCAACACTCTCATATCTTTATGCAATTTTGATATCAGTTCTGTTTATTTAAAGGAAGATATACTCTGAATGTATTTTCATCACATTCTATCCGCATTTGCCTGTTCATCAACAAGGTAAAACGGCTTTCCAGATTTCTCAACCCTGTTCCGTTCGTATCAGGCGGAGACAGTTTAGGATAAATGGGATTACTCACCACCAGTTCTTTTTGCTCGTTCAGCCTGATAGTAATTTCCATTTTATGCTCACTGTCTATCCTATTATGAACGGTCACATTCTCTACCAACGGAAGCAGTGAAAGCACAGGCAACGTCAGTTCATCCTGCATAGCCTCATCCACTTGGATCGAGAAAACCAGTTTATTGGCAAAGCGTACTTCCATCACATAACGGAAAGATTGAATAAATTCCAGTTCTTCCCTCAAAGTAACCAGTCCTCTCTTATCACTTTGAAGAATATAACGGAAGATATCGGACAATTCATGCACATACATCAGTGTTTTTTCATCATCCTTCTTCCGAATAAGCGATTGCACTCCATTCAAGGAGTTAAAGAAAAAATGTGGATTGATCTGATTAGCCAATGCATCACATCGGCTTTGCAGATTCTCTATACGCAAACGTTCTATCTCACGTTCTTTTTCACGCTGCGTGGAGTATAACATGGAAATATGCCCGATCAACGTACACAGAGAACACAAAATAAAGAATTGGGAGATCAATGTACTACCCAGAAAATCAGTACGGATACCATAAGAGTGAATCCAATAGGAAATAGACGCGAAGCCTGCATAGGCAGCCAATGAATATAAGAAGTTACGGCCAAAACGTTCCTTAAACTGCGCTGTCGACAGTTGTCGCAAATTATAACGTAACAACAAACAAATCAGTCCCCAGAAGAAAAAGAAACGATAAACAAAATACCAATAAAATCCCGTACAACTTACTCCCTCCAGAAATTTTATATCCCAAGGTAGACAGGCTATATTAGGGTATATGATAAAGACAGCACTAATCAGACCGACCAGTGGCAGTTTACGACTTATATAAGTATCAAATGAGAGCATAAAACATTTCTTCTTTTCTACAAAGAAAGATAATTTTTTTGAGACTTGATAGCACCAAAGAATCAAAACGAAAAAATAAGGTATAAAGACGAAACCACGCAAAGAGTATTAAAATTCCGAATAAATTTGGTGGTTATAAAAACAATGCCCAAATTTGCACCCCCGAAAATAAAGACAGGAATATAAAAATCCTCATCGGAGGGCATTATAATCAATAATTATAGTGCCGGATAAGATGAATGGTGAGAATCATTCATCCTGTCCGGCACTTTTTTTATGCCATATCTATAGCTTCTACTAAATTGATGAAAGAATAAATTGGATGAAAGAGTTAGATTTGACACAGGGCAGTGTCCCTAAAGTACTATTACAATTTGCGGTTCCATTCCTGATAGCCAACGTGCTCCAGGCACTTTACGGAGGTGCCGACCTTTTTGTTGTGGGACAATATGATGACTCCGCAAGCGTAGCGGCCGTAGCCATTGGTAGCCAAGTAATGCAAACCATTACAGGTATTATCTTAGGCATTACCACCGGAACAACCGTACTGATTGCCATTGCAACCGGAGCGAAAGACGACCGGCAAGTGGCGTCTACAATCGGTTCTTCCGTTTGGTTGTTTTCAATTATCGGCATCGTACTTACTCTGGTCATGGTATTGTTCCATGACCGAATTTCCAGCTTGATGCACACTCCGGCAGAAGCTATGGAAGACACGAAAAGTTACATTCTGGTTTGCTCAGTCGGTATACTGTTTATTGTAGGCTATAATGTCGTGTGTGGTATCCTGCGCGGACTGGGTGATTCGAAAACACCACTCTATTTTGTGGGACTGGCCTGTATAATCAATATTGTCCTTGACTTTATATTAGTGGGAGCTTTTCATCTCGGTCCTACCGGGGCAGCCATTGCTACTGTAACGGCACAAGGTGTCAGCTTTACGATAGCACTCTGGTTTTTATACCGACGCGGATTTCATTTCGAATTTACACGACGGGATATCCGATTGAATAGAGTTTTATCTAAAAGAGTCCTGACCTTGGGCGCCCCCATAGCATTGCAGGATGCATTGATCAATGTTTCATTCCTGATAATCACTGTGATTGTAAATCAGATGGGAGTCATTGCATCAGCTTCTCTGGGTGTGGTTGAGAAAATTATTGTTTTTGCCATGTTGCCTCCTATGGCTATATCATCGGCTGTAGCTACAATGACAGCACAGAATTACGGTGCAGGACTTATACAGAGAATGAATAAGTGCCTACTTTCCGGAATAGGATTTGCTCTTATTTTTGGCCTATCGGTCTGCCTGTATTCGCAATTCCTGCCGGAAACGCTCACAGCATTCTTCACTAAAGATCCTGCGGTGGTGGCAATGGCAGCAGAATATCTACGGGGATACAGCATAGACTGTGTTGTGGTCAGTTTCGTTTTTTGTATCAATTCTTATTTCAGTGGACAGGGGAATTCACTATTCCCTATGATTCACAGTCTGATAGCGACCTTCCTGTTTCGTATTCCGTTATCTTACTGGTTCAGCCAGATAGACAGTTCTTCACTGTTTATCATGGGCTTCGCTCCACCCATTTCCACAGTAGTTTCCTTATTTATATGTATCTGGTATCTGAGATATACACGAAAAAGAAATTACTAAAACACAATTTCCCTACTTTTAGGTATTGCTTCCCTTACTCAAGAACCGTAACTTTGGCAAAAAATAAAAGTAGCCTATGGACCCCGGAAGAAAATGTGAGGAACAGCAAAAAGAGAGAATTTATCAAAGTATAAGTTCTCTCTTTTTTTTGAATGAATTTGAATATTGTTCTTTTTTGCCAGATCGTATTAATTCCAATAATTCCCAAATAAAAATGAAAAAGAAATATGAATTTAAGAGTGTAGTAGCTGAGACACTGCTGATACCTCTTTACATGAGAGCCAAAGAGAGTCGCCGGAAAGATGCCATTTTGCGTGATCGGCAAGCCGAACAACTGGTAGAAAGTATCGAATATGACTACTCCAAATTTGATGGTGCCAAATTGAGTGCCATAGGATGTGTCGTACGTGGATTATACTTTGATAATGCTATCCGACGCTTCATTGCCACACGAAAGAATCCAATTGTAGTGAATGTAGGTTGCGGACTGGATACCCGCTATCAACGTATTGAAGAACATGACAAAGCCATATTTTACGAAATGGATTTGCCCGAAGTAATCGACTTGCGACGCGATTTACTACCGGAACCTGAGGGCGATCATTACATAGCCGGCTCTTTGTTAGAAACCCAATGGATGGATGATCTCCGTAAAAAGCATCCCGAAGGAGAGTTTATCATTGTTATCGAAGGCGTACTGATGTATTTCTATGAAAAGCAGGTACGGCAATTACTCACCCGATTGGCCGACCGATTCAGTGGTGGCGAAGTATGGTTCGATGTATGCGGGCCTATGATGGCAAACTCCAAGTATATAAAACCCGACTCACTCCGGGGACACGAAGCTCAAATCCGCTCCGGCCTGAAAGACGGGCATGAAGTGGAAAACTGGGAACCACGCCTGCAACTTATTGACCAGGCACTCTACCAGAAATTCTTCCCAAAAAGATGGGGATTAGGCGGAAGGCTAATGGGATTATTCCCTGGTATTTGCAAAAAGTTCAGTTCGTTGTTAGGGTACAAAATTAAATAACTACATCCTGTATTCGTTCGGGGTCATCCCCACCACCTTTTTAAATAGACGGCTTAAATGATGCGGATACTTGAAGCCCAGTTCATAGGCAACTTCGCTGACAGTCTTATTCTCATCATAAAGCCGTTCTTTTGCCTTCTCTATCACAAAAAGCTGAATGGATTCCTGAGCTGATTTACCTGTTTCTTTCTTTATCAAATCTCCGAAATAATTAGGAGAAAGATGCAATCGGTCTGCGGCATATTGCACGGATGGCAAACCGACAGTTTGCGGTTGGTCTGATTCAAAGTAATCACTGAGCAGGTTTTCAAAACGCACTAGAATATCTTTATTTATGTTTTCACGCGTAATAAATTGACGGTCATAGAAACGCTGGCAATGGTTCAGCAGAAGCTCAATTGTAGAGGCAATAATATCTTTGCTATGCTTATCTATGGCACGCTCCAATTCTTCTTGTATTTCAATGAAACAATTAAAGATAATCTGCCGTTCACGCTCGGACATGTGCAAAGCCTCATTGGCTTCATACGAGAAAAAGCTGTAATCTTTCATTTTACGTCCCAATGAAGTACCCCGTAGCAAATCGGGATGAAAAGCCAACACCCACCCTTGAGGATTCAGTGTTTCTCCGTCATCATCAATTCCTGCCACTTGTCCAGGAGCCACAAATACCAGCGTGCCTTCCTGGTAATCGTACGTGCTGCGTCCATAAGACAATTCCCCACACTTGAGCTGTTTCAGAAAAACACAATAAAAGCCAAAATTCTTACGTCCATGCTTTAAAGACTTCAATGTTGAGAAGTCGACCACACTAACAAGCGGATGCAATGTCTCCACTCCCATTGCCATATTATACTCCTGAACAGTATTCAATTTTACGATTGTACCCATAATCTGATAATTTAATCTGATGACAAAAATAACAGTTTTCTTTCAGCATTCCATCACTTGTATTGCAAAATCTGTAATATTGGTATAAGAAACTGTAACCTGTGTATACAGTTCATTATCAAGTATTCAATCAAGATCTTAAACCTGTAATAATGGTGCATAAAGCAGTAATCTGTCTATTTACAAACTTCATCTCACCACTTACCTTTGCAACATCAAAAACAATAAAAAAATCAAGAGTTATGAAATACAGAGAATTAGGAAAGAGCGGACTTAAAATTTCCGCATTGGGTTTAGGTTGCATGGGTATGAGCCACGGTTATGGTGCTGCCGCTGATAAGAAAGAAATGATCGGCCTTATTCATCAAGCTATAGAACAAGGAATCACCTTTTTTGATACCGCTGAAGTATATGGTCCATACACCAATGAGGAATTAGTAGGTGAAGCCTTAGAACCTTATCGGAAAGATGTAGTCATTGCTACCAAATGTGGTATTCAGATGATCGACGGTAAACAAGTTGTCATTGGTAAACCGGAAGTAATACGGAGTTCTATTGAAGGTTCCCTCAGGCGTCTGCGGACAGATCATGTAGATTTGTACTATCTGCACCGTGTAGACCCGAATGTTCCTATAGAAGAAGTGGCAGAAACCATGAAAGAATTAAAACAAGAAGGCAAAATTCTACATTGGGGACTATCAGAAGCTGGTGTACAGACTATCCGCCGGGCACACCAAGTCTATCCGCTGACTGCCATTCAAAGCGAATACTCTATGTGGTGGCGCGAACCGGAGAAAGAATTATTGCCCACTCTCGAAGAACTAGGCATCGGTTTCGTTCCCTTCAGCCCTCTGGGTAAAGGTTTCCTGACGGGAAACATCAGCAGAGACACACAATTCGGTAAAGACGATTTCCGCAGTATCGTTCCACGCTTCACTGCCGAGAATCTGAATGCCAATCAGGTTATAGTTGACTTTGTGAGAAAGCTGGCGGAAGAGAAAAATGCAACACCTGCACAGATTGCATTGGCCTGGGTACTCGCTGTAAAACCCTGGATCGCTCCCATTCCAGGAACCACCAAACTGAAACGCTTGGAAGAGAATATACAAAGTATCAATGTGGAAATAAGCCCGGAAGAGTTGACCTGGATCAATGATATGCTTAATTCTATTCCAGTATCAGGCGACCGCTATCCGGCAGAGTTAGCAAAAAGAGTAGGCAAATAACCACAGGGCTTAAAATAATACAATAATCTGCAATGTCCGGGGATATTAAGGAAGTAAAGTGTTTTAATATAAAATCCAATAAAGAGAAAATTATTATGCAGAAAGTAAAATTAAATAATGGCATCGAAATGCCAATTCTTGGTTTCGGCGTATATCAGATCGAAGATCAAACCTTGTGTGAACAATGTGTATATGACGCTATTGAAACAGGTTACCGTTCTATAGATACGGCTGCCGCTTATGGTAATGAAGAAGCTGTAGGAAGAGCCATCAAACGCAGTGGTGTCCCCCGCGAAGACTTGTTTATCACTACCAAACTCTGGATATCAGATGCCGGTTATGACAAAGCTAAGAAAGCCTTCGAAGCATCCATGAAACGTTTGCAACTCGATTATCTGGACCTGTACCTCATTCATCAGCCATTCAATGACTATTACTGTGCTTGGCGTGCTATGGAAGAATTATACAAGGAAGGCAGTATTCGTTCTATCGGCGTCAGCAACTTTATGCCCGACCGCTTGGTAGATCTGATCCTTCATAATGAAATCACACCTGCCGTCAATCAGGTAGAAACTAATCCTTTCTATCAACAAATCGAAGCAGAGGCATTCATGCAAGAGAAAGGCGTTCAGATAGAATCATGGGCTCCATTTGCCGAAGGAAAAAACAATATGTTCCAGAATGAAACATTGGCAGCCATTGCAAGCAAATATGGTAAATCCATAGCACAAGTCGTATTGCGATGGTTGATACAAAGAAATATTGTCGTTATCCCGAAATCCATCCGCAAAGAACGAATTATTGAAAACTTCAATGTATTCGATTTTGAACTGACGAAAGAAGATATGAAAAAGATTGCAGCGCTGGATACCAATGCCAGTTGCTTCTTCTCGCATCGTGATCCGAAGATGGTAGAGTGGCTGAGTGGACTACACTAAAACAGTCCAAGCCCGGATATATTTCAATAAGATTAGTTGCATACAATCGGCATATTAGTTACTTTTGTAGAGTGTTTTATAAATCAGAAAGATATGAATAGAATAGATATACAAAATAGCTCTTATGCCGATTGTCCTATCCGAATGATACTATCACGAATCAGTGATAAATGGTCGATACTGACGCTCTTCACACTAACGCAGGCACCTGTCATGCGGTTCAATGAACTGCAAAAGACAATACCTGACATATCACAAAAAATGCTGACGGTTACTCTACGCACATTAGAAGAAGACGGACTTGTGAAAAGAAAAATCTATGCACAAGTCCCTCCTAAAGTGGAATACTCGCTGACAGATAGAGCCATGTCGTTATTGCCCCATATAAACTCCTTAATTTCATGGGCACAAGAAAATATGAATGATATATTAGATGACAGAAGATCTCGCGGGAAAGCGTAATTACATCGCTTTCCAAAACTTCTGGAAGTCTTTATACCGTCCGTAACAAACCAGTTCATCACCAGCTTGTACCTGGTCATTTTCAGGTAATTCATTCATTACGTCATGTTCGGTAAATGAAATACCCAGGCAGTTTTTCAAAGTCTTGGCACGCTTTAAAGCCAATAACTTCAAGCCGAATTCCTTATCCAGATTCAATTCATTGGCATAATATCCTATCATCTTCTCCGGCACAGCGAACTTCACCACATAGTAATCCGTATCTACCCGGAAGGTTTCCATATTGGAGCCAAACTCTAACAAATGCACCAAACCACGGGCTGCATCTTCCTCCGGAGTAAGAATCCGTTCCAAACCAAAAGCCTCAAGTACGGAACGATGTACATTATCAATGGCCCGCGCATAAATGTGAGCCACTTTTTGTTGTTTCAACAAAGCCACCACGCGAATAGAAGCACCAAAATTCTCGCCAATAGCCACGATTACCACATCCACACCACTCAAGGGGAGAGCGGCAAGTGCCTGTTCATCTGTTGCATCCAACACAAAAGCCGTAGCAATCTTTTCTTTGATACTGTCTACGCGACTTGCACTCACATCCGCCCCAATTACTTCGTGTCCCAACACCGACAATTCTTCGGCAAGCATGTGCCCGTAATTTCCTAAACCGATAATAATATACTTCATAATTTCTGTTTTTACTACTTACTACTAATTTATAATGATCTGCCCACTCGGATACTGATATTTCGTATGTTTCTTTTGCTTGATGATACCCAACATCAGAGTAATCAGTCCCACACGTCCGATGAACATCAGAAAAGCAACAAGCAATTTACTGTTATCCCCCAAAGTCGGAGTAAGATTCAGACTGGAACCTACCGTACTCAACGCCGACACACACTCAAACAGAAGTGCCATGACAGATGCCTGAGGTTCCCAGATTGTCAGAATAAACACAAATACAAACAAAACACTGATAGACATCACTACCGTCGCATTGGAACGGCGAATGGAATCGTAAGACAGTTCACGGCCAAATACTTCCACCCGCTCCGTACCGCGCAACACAGCAACCAGATTCAATACAACTACTGCAAACGCATTCACCTTGATACCACCCGCCGTGGACTGTGCAGCACCGCCCACCCACATCAGGAAGATATAAACCAATACACTCTGTACTCCCAGCGAAGCCAGGTCCACGCTTGTAAACCCGGCAGTACGCGGACAAGTCGCATTAAAGAACGCCTGTGTCCATTTATCAGCGACGGACATACCGGCAAAAGCATGATTCCACTCAAAAACAGCAATAAGCACCGTACCAAACACCAATAGCAGGAAAGTCATAATCAGAACAATCCGTGTATTCAGATTATACAGATGATAAAAACGATGCCTGTCCCACTCCCACGTATGCAAAAATTTCCAGATGCGGCGCAAATGATGGAGTACTATATCTTTGAAATTCACCAATATCGGGAAGCCTATACCTCCCAGAATAATCAACAGGGATATATAGATTAGGAACGGATTATGCCCTGTCATCACCAGCGGATTGCCTAGATTTCCGGGCAACGTGGAAAAACCGGCATTACAGAATGCGGAAATAGCATGAAAGGCAGAGAACGCCACTTCTTCCTCAAACGTCATCCCCATCGTACCATGAATGTCGCTCCAGATGGCAAGCATACCAATACCTTCAATAGCCAACGTGAATCCCAATATGTACAGCAAAGTGGAAAGTAACGAATTCAACGAATTGGAACTGACCATATCACGAACCACCAACTGATTATAAAAGGATGTATTCCCCATAAAGAACATCGCAAAGAAACTGGTCAGTGTCATTACCCCTAGGCCGCCAATCTGTATCAGCAGGATAATCACCACAAAACCGGGCGTAGTAAAAGTAGACGCTACATCCACCGAAGTCAAACCCGTAACACAAACCGCACTGGTAGAGATAAACAGCGAGTCCACCCACGAAATACCGCTCACCGTACATCGGGGCAACATTAGCAAACCTGTTCCAATAAGGATGATTATCAGAAAACTACCAGCCAGAATCAAAGAAGGATTCGTTCGCCGTCCCAACACCCTGACCAAGCCATTGGATAAATTAAGGAAAGAGAAGATCAACAGAAGCACTATATGATAGGGCTTTCCATTCAATATTTCCCAAAAATGCAGAATAGCTCCCTCCTCTTCCGGTCGATGAAAAATAACAGGGATAAGGGTAAGGTAAAGCAAGGCAATCAATATCCACGTCAATTTCTTAAAAGTACGCTTTGTGTCCCTGTATTCCAATAACAGGCGCAAAGTGACTTCGGACAGGAAAACACCCCATACAAACCGATAGAGTGTTTGCAGTTGAGAAGCCTCGTGTTCGGAAATAGTAAAGCCGTGTTCATATACCACTCCCATAATTAACAGAATAGAAGCCAGGTAGGCTATATAAGTCACCCCTCCAAGAATGATCCGAGTGTACGGATGAATCCATTTATTCTGATACAACAAGAATTTATGATAAATCTTCATGTAGACATCAAATTAAATATCGGGCAAACATAAACAAAACAATGCGTATAGACAAAAAACAAAAGAAAAAAGAAATTGTTTTAAAAATAATAGTTACATTTGGCCTCGTAAAAATTTTAATAGAAGTAACCACTATGAGCAACAAGACAAAAAGATATTTCCTCCCGGAAGAGGAAATACCACATTATTGGTACAATATACAGGCAGATATGGTGAACAAACCGATGCCCCCGCTTCATCCCGGTACCAAACAACCACTGAAAGCCGAAGATTTATATCCTATCTTTGCACAGGAACTGTGCAAACAGGAACTGAATCAGACCGATAAGTGGATCGAGATTCCCGAAGAAGTACGCGAAATGTACAAATATTATCGTAGTACTCCACTGGTTCGTGCTTATGGACTGGAAAAAGCATTAGGTACTCCGGCACATATCTATTTCAAGAATGAGAGTGTAAGTCCGATGGGATCGCACAAGCTGAATTCTGCCATTCCCCAGGCTTATTATTGCAAGAAAGAAGGAGTTACCAACGTTACCACTGAAACCGGTGCCGGACAATGGGGAGCTTCGCTGGCTTACGCTGCCCGTCTGTTTGGACTGGAAGCTGCCGTTTACCAAGTGAAAATCAGTTATGAGCAGAAACCTTACCGCCGCAGCATCATGCAGACGTTCGGCGCACAGGTTACACCGTCTCCGTCTATGTCTACCCGTGCAGGAAAAGATATTCTGACGGCTCACCCCAACTACCAGGGTTCATTGGGAACCGCTATTTCAGAAGCCATCGAACTGGCTCAGACTACACCGAATTGTAAATATACATTAGGTTCTGTATTGAGCCATGTAGCTCTGCACCAGACTGTAATCGGTCTGGAAGCCGAAAAACAGATGGAAATGGCAGGAGAATATCCTGATATGGTGATTGCTTGTTTTGGTGGTGGTTCCAATTTCGGTGGTATCGCATTCCCATTCATGCGCCACAAGATCCTGGAAGGTAAGCAAACACGCTTCATTGCTGCCGAACCGGCTTCTTGCCCGAAACTGACACGCGGTAAATTCCAATATGATTTCGGTGACGAAGCAGGATACACTCCATTACTGCCTATGTACACGCTGGGACATAACTTTGCTCCCGCTAATATTCATGCAGGTGGATTGCGTTACCACGGTGCAGGCGTCATCGTTTCTCAACTATTGAAAGACGGTCTGATGGAAGCTGTAGACATCAAACAACTGGAATCATTCGAAGCCGGCTGTTTATTTGCCCAAGCTGAAGGTATCATTCCCGCACCGGAATCTTGCCACGCTATTGCTGCCGCCATCCGCGAAGCAAACAAATGCAAGGAAACAGGTGAAGAGAAAGTAATCCTGTTCAACCTCTCCGGTCACGGATTGATTGACATGGCCTCATACGATAAATATCTCTCCGGTGACCTCGTAAACTACGAACTGACCGATCAGGATATTCAGAAGAATCTGGATGAAATAGGCAGTCTGGCATAAGGATACCTCATCCATATCAATAAATGTTTGCCAGGCTGACGAGCGGCTCATAGAGTTTTTCAATATCCTGCGCATCCAATTCAATATCAACCTGGTCCCCCGGAATCAACCGTATTCCGGGGGGCTTTGCGTCTTTACCATCCCGGTGTACATTGATAATGGTACAGTTTTCAGGCAAAGAAAGTTCGTCTACAAGTTTGCCATCCATATATGAACCCGTCATCACCTCTATGGATAGTTTATACCTTGTCTGTTCCTGGAAAGCAGGAGTATTGATCATATCCTCATAAAGCGTCACGTTGAAAGGTCTTATCTGAAGAAGTTCCGTAAAATAATAAGTCAATCCACCCACTACCACCGATGGGTAGAACACCTCAAAATGTCCTGTTATCTCGGTAATCAATACAATAGCTGTCAAAGGGGTACGTATCACAGCCACCAAGAAGGCAGACATTGAAATCAGCATTACATAACTGACATTCTCCGGCTCAATAACCCCATATTCCACTCCCAACAGACCAACAATCTGCCCCAGTAATCCACCGGTGACCAGTGTAGGAATAAAACTTCCACCCGGCAAACCGGATGAAACGCAGATAACGGAAAAACCGAAATGCAACAGCATCATTGCCGTTACCCACATAATTGGTGCATGGCTGCCGGATTGCGCCTGCTCCAAAAGAAACTGTTCTCCCCCACCCGTCAAGTTGACCTGCATAAAGGAAATAATATAAGCGACCAGCAACAGATAGAACATCTTCATATATACCGAAGATTTTACCGTTGCATACACTCGTTTGAAAGAGACCATCATCATGGAATATAATTTTCCGCAAACAGAAATAATCACTGCAAGCAACAGGAAGTACTTCACCTGGATTCCAAAAGAAAAACCGGGCTCGGCCACTTGTATCAAATGATAAGAATTTACCGGAAAAACCATGCTTGCCACCGCACCAGCCACTACACCGGCCAGCAAGGTAGTAATAGCGGTTTTGGGAGCATCAAAACGTTCGATGGATTCGATGACAAGCAATGAAGAAGCCAGCGGCGCCGCAAACGCAGCCGCAAGGCCGGCACCGGCACCGGCAGCAAGCAATTGCTTTCGTTCACCACGTAAAATACGTGTCCAGCGTGCCACAAGGCATCCCACATACGAACCTATTTGTACGGAAGGCCCTTCACGTCCCAGCGATAATCCGGCCGAGACCGAAAGAATTCCACCGAAAAACTTAGAAACCAACTCTATGAAAGGATGCTTATAAGTAATGCGCCCGTTGATGGCAGCACGTGTTTGAGGAATACCTCCTCCGGTGATAAGCGGCATTTTCATCACCAGCCAGGATACGAATATCAGTACCGCCCAAAAGAAAAGAAAAAGAGGAATATGCCAGTACCACTCCGGACGGGAAGCAAAAAACTCACTTCGCAAGTTAAAGAAATAATATAGGCAGTAATGATAGGGAACAGCCACCAACCCCGTCAGCAATCCTACGAAGATGCTGACGAAATACAGGCGGGCATCAACCAGTTTCAGTTTCACAACATACCACTTCCTCAGTTTTCTAAAGTTTTTGAACCTTTGAAACATTCCTCAGAGTTTTCTTTTATTAATTTGAGTATCTACAACAAATTAACCCTGTTGAAGTTTCCACACTTTGCGTTTTTTACTTTTTCCCCATCATATTCAATCGCAGGATAGCGTGCACCATAAAATAACGTCCCAATACATTGTAATCCGCATCACGTATGGCAGTAGCCGAGATGGTGCGTACCATTGAAATCTCCTGGCGAAGAATATCATAAAACTTGAAACGCAGTAGCAGTTGTTTCTTTTTCAAGAAAGCTTTCGACAGTTGGCAGTTCCATATCAGGTTCTTCCGCCCGCTGCTGTCGTATCCATATCCGGTACGAAGAAAATATGTGAGATCACTGCTGCACTCGAAGCCCCAGGGGAGATAATACTGCAAGTCTCCTCCAAGTTGATAGTCGAACGTTTCCGTGCGCATATCTTTCACGTTATTATACGAATTATTATACAGCACTTCTCCACGCGCACTCAGTTCGAGTTGCCGGGTACGAAAAGTAAATTGCAGGCGTTCACGCGCTGTGAGGTGCTTCACGGAACTCTTCATCGGCTCTTCTTTGTTCTGAGTAGTATATCCGTTCTGAGTTCTATATTGCAAATAGGAATAGGTACGAAACAGCCAGTTGCGGTTCTTGAAAGGCCCGCTCAATGAAAGTGCACCTGATGCCCGCCAGTTACCATTCAAATTAACAGGCATGGTGGTTCTGCCTCCCGTTTCGCTGTCGTAAGTCACCTGGTTCGTTACACTGTTGAGCACATTCTCCACAAAAAGAGAGACCACCATGTTGCGCTGATGTTTCACATTATACGAATTATAATTCAGTGTAAACGTATTGGTATATGAAGGTTTCAAAGAAGGATTACCGATGCGGATATTCAATGGATTCGTCATGTCGGCAACCGGTTGTAGGTCACGAACACTCGGCTGTCGTCCTTTTCCTCTATAAATTGCCTGCAACTGTGTACGCTTGGAAAACTTATAACGGAAATTCAGCGTCGGTGAAAAGTTCAGAACCGTTTTACTCATTTGATGTTTGGAAACATCATCCAGAAAAGAACGGCTATCCAGTTTCTGGGGTTCCAGATCGACACCTATATTGTAGTTGTACTTTTTTCGGGAAGTACGGACAGCCATATTGAAAAGATGGGTGCTGTATTGGCTCTCAAAACTATTACTGGCCAGAGAATCGTAATCGGCAACAAAATCTTCCATTGCCTCATCCCAGTTATAGACAAAGCGGTCCGAATTAGTTACCCGGTATTGATAACTGTAACGAAACTGAAGAAAGTAACGGTTAGGCAACGGCTCCACATACACCAGTTGCAGACGATAATTATATCCGTCACCTTCATCATCCACACGCTGGTTGACTACTTTCTCTGTATCATTCTTAAAATAATGTGTAGTAGAAAAGTTTTTCCTGTCGGCAGAAGAAGTATTCGTTCCATAATCCACTTTCAAAGCCAGATTCCGTCCTTTACGACTGAACTTACGGTTGACTTGCAACATAAAGGTCAGATTATACTGAGAATTATCGTAAAGATTAGAAGCCGTTCTTTCATTCAGAAGTGTTTCGTCCGACCAACTCTGTTGATATCCACTATTCCTCCTGTCACTTGCCACATAGCGATATTGCGGACGAAACACCAGATTGGTGACTGAATCAATTTTCCATTCCAGATAAGCATTCGCCGTCAGGTTGTGGTTCTTCATGTGATTGCTGTTAGTGCTGTGGCTTATCGATTTATCCTGTTTCAGGAAATTATCTACCGTAGTACTGTTATCCTCCGAACGGTCGGTACCCGTATATTGCACATTGGAGCGAAGCTTCACTCTGTCCCAGTCATGAGTGAAGTTCATG
>NZ_EQ973491.1:1261769-1271019 GCF_000158035.1 Bacteroides cellulosilyticus DSM 14838 | reverse complement strand
CAAAGCTTCCTTTGCCGGACTGTGCATTAACAGTCATACCTGACCACAACAAAACAACATAGATTAAGATGTTTCGGAAAGTCAAATATGTATGCCTGCCATGATCCATTCGTGTTTATCAAGTAGTTTAATGAAAAATGTTATTTATTATTTGAAGCTGGTCTTGCATGAGCCAGCCGTTTTCCCTGACCATGTTTCTGACCTTTTCTTCTGTCAAATTCCTTTCTGAATTTATTCGCATTGCTTTTTTCTGTCTGATAAATTTTTGCAATCTGCTTGGGAGACAGAATCTTGCGGAATTCATTATAATATTTCTCGCGAATATCCAGTATCTTACGACTTTGCGCAAACTGATCCTTGATCTGCTTTTCTATTTCCGCATCTGTCAGTACAGGTTTGGTAGCCGGGGTTGCTTCCGCATTATTGTTCCTGGGCCTTTCCCTGCGGTTCATCATCCGACATTCGCTTAAATCTTTCAGATATTTTTCGTAAACCGGAGTGAACTTGGCAGCTGTTGCATCATCCAGCATCAGTGTCGTCACCATCTGATTGGCTTGTCTTTGAATCATTTGTTCAGGTGTAGGACGTTGCTTATTGGTTTTGTTATCCTTGTTCTGAGCAGAAATTGTCTGGCTGCCAGTCAGGAGCGCAGCCAAAATTACATAAATAAACTTAGTCTTCATAATCTTCTTGTTTTTAATTAATACCTAATTTAAAAATATGTCATTCTCAGAGAAGTTGACGAGCTCTTCCAACTCCTCATCCGACAGTTCGTGAATCCATTTATCAACCGGATCGCTGCTACTTCTTTCTATAGCCAACATATCCGAAGTTCCTGCAGGTGTATCTTCCGTCCGGAGATAAGACGAAACAAACAATACCCCTGCCAGTATTGCAGCTGCCGCTATGGCAGTAGAGAACATTATCTGTAAAAGATGTTTCCGGCGTTGCCCGCCGCAAGTACGTTCCATCACCTTCTGCTGCATATCCTCAAAAAAATTATCAGGAGTGCGGTAAGGTGTCTTTTTACCGATATCGTCAAAATCAAATTCTTTATTCATCGTCCTATCTGTTTAAGATGTATTCTTTTATTTTTTCTTTCGCATAGTGATAATTCACTTTGAGAGTATCGACCTTACTATCCAGTATACGGCTGATTTCTTCATAATCAAGCTCATCGTAATAGCGTAGGTTGAATATTAGCCGTTGTTTTTCGGGCAAACTCAGTATGGCTTCCTGAAACTTGACCGCCAGTTCATTTTCGTAATCAATGTAATCGGAAGCCTTCAGTTTACCTATCAGTTCCTCTTGCACTTCTTCGGCAGGAATTGCTTCTTCATCCTTTCGTGTATTCAGCAAGCGCAAACTTTCATTGGTTGCAATCCTGTATATCCAGGTGCTCAGCGAGCTTTCACCACGAAACTGGTCCAAATTACGGTACACCCGGATAAAGACTTCCTGAAGAACATCTTCTGCATCCTCGTGCGACACAACCAAACGCCGTATATAATTATATATAGGTACCTGGAAGTTATCCATCAGCATCTTAAACCCTTTCTTCGGGTCGGAAGCATATACCTGCCGGATCTTATCCTCGTTTATCATCAATTCAGTTTCTTAGCTTTATTAGGTTAGAAACAGAAAGAAGGATGAAGTTAAATCGGGAAGTTCACATTTTGCATTTATTAAATAAGTGGTTAAAAATAAAGTTTCTTATCTTTGCCGGCAACTCTCCCGTTTCAGATTAACTAAAAAAGAAGGATATCGATATGGAATGTAAAATCAGAAAATGGAAAATAGACGATGCCGCCGAACTTGCAGCAACCCTAAATAACAAAAACATTCAGGACAACCTTCGGGACGGTCTGCCATATCCCTACACTGAAGACGATGCAAAATATTATATCAATGAAATGCTGAAGGCTGATAAGAACAGTATTTTCGCCTTCGCCATCACCGCTGATGACAAAGTAGTGGGAAGTATTGGTGTGTTTCGCAAAGACAACATCCACTCGCTGACTGCCGAAATAGGCTATTATATAGCAGAACCTTTTTGGGGCAAAGGCTTGGGAACCTGCGCTATCAAACAGACCTGCCAGTATGTTTTTAGTAACACTGATATCCTCCGTATTTTTGCAGAGCCGTTTAGCTATAATATCGCTTCCTGCCGGATTCTTGAGAAAAGCGGATTCAAAGATGAAGGAACACTCAGAAGTAATGCAGTCAAGAACGGACAGATTCTGGATATGAAGATGTATTCACTCCTCAAGACTGATAACGAAAGGACATAAAAAAAGGCTATCTATCCCAGACAGCCAATCTTTTGTTAACCTTAAATCTAATACTATGAAAAACACATTGCAAAGATACGGACTTTGAGGATATCTCCAAATCTTCAGGGTGATCTACAACATATTACAACATGTTTTAATAGACACTATATTTTCGTTAACTATTAAGGATTCGTTGTGTTAATAATTAACATATCCAATCTTTGACTAATGCAATATTGGTAAGTATAGTAATAATCTATTGCTAACACTGTATCTCCTTTCTCTGCATTATCTGTCCGATTATATTAACCTCTGCATTTTCTGATTTGTTTCATTGCTTGAAACTCATAGTTTCATGCCGAGAAACCAAGAGTTTCATGCTTTGAAACTGACAGTTTCACACCGAGAAACCAACAGTTTCAAGCGGTGAAACTACAGACGAGGAGGAACAACGAAAAAGAAGAGGTATAATGAAACAATCCCTCCATATTATTGGATATATGCAAAAGAACTGTTAAATTCGCAAATAGAACAATTGCACTTTTTCTTTTTGCGTTGTTTATAGCATAGAGACCCGAACTATTAATTAAGAAATAAGATTGATGCTGAAAAGACTTATCTTCTGCCTGTGGATATTGTTGCCCTTCTCTTTGTTTGCGCAAAACGAAGAGGAAAGTTCTACCGCACACGATAGCCTTAGTACCGAAAAGCATCAGGGGGCCTTCATGAAGGCTATAAAGAAGTTCCTCAACTTCAATGACTTCGACACAACTTATATAAGCCCCAACCGATACAACTATGCCTTGATGCTCGATCATTTCACAAACTACGAATATTACTCCGTAGGTACCGCCGCCCCCGAGCCCCAACGGCTCCGCTTCACCCCCAACCCTCGCAACAAGATAGGGGCTTACTTTGGTTGGCGCTGGATATTTTTAGGATGGTCAGTAGATACGGACGGGCTCCTTGGAAAGAAAAGTGGGAAAAACAGAGGGACAGAATTTGACCTCAGCCTTTACAGTTCCAAGTTAGGGGTGGATCTTTTCTACCGACGCACAGGTAACGATTACAAGATACATAAAGTAACAGGCTTTTCCGACCGTGTTCCTTCTAATTATTCGGAAGACTTCAACGGTCTGAAAGTAAATATGAAAGGATTCAACTTATATTATATCTTCAACAACCGGCATTTCTCTTATCCGGCAGCTTTCAGCCAGTCCACCAACCAACGTCGGAATGCAGGTACACTCACAGCCGGCCTTTCCGTATCTACGCATAATTTGAAGTTTGATTATGCCAAGCTACCCGAAATCATTCAAGAAACAATGAACCCCGGAATGAAGGTTAGACACATAAAATATACCAATATCAGCCTCAACTTCGGATATGCCTATAACTGGGTATTTGCCCGTAACTGCCTGGCATGCCTGTCGCTCAGTCCGGCTGTTGCTTATAAGACGTCGCGCATAGAGAAAGACACAGAAGAGCCCAGCGACTGGTACAAGAACTTCAATATTGATTTTATATTACGGGCGGGTGTGGTATACAATAACAGCAAATATTTTGTAGGTACTTCCTTTCTGGGCAGGACGTATGATTATTACCGGGATAACTTCTCCCTGAACAATGGATTCGGGACGTTGCAAATATATGCCGGATTCAATTTCTATCTGAAGAAAGAGCACCGGAAGAAAAAATAATCTATCCGCAAATTACCAGAACTTATTATGTTCTGCGCTATATTCAAATCCGGCTGACTGCAACAGTCCTACAATCGTCTCTTTATTGACATTCATATCATCACAGAGTTCATCCAATGAAGAATAACAGTCACGCAATTTCGTATTGATGAAGCTGAAAAGCATCATCGGGTCTTTAGGTAATTCCATCTTTCTACTAATACTTATTGATTCCGGCTGCAAAATTACAATTATCCGGACTATCTTATTCCTCCTGATGATCTATTTTTTCTATCTTTAACGCTACTTTCTCTATAATTCTACTGAGTTCTTCCTCCAATGGAATAACGTTGAAGTCCTCCCAGAAATGTTCATCATACTTAAACTCTTCATCTGCAAGTACGGTACGGGGAGGCAATCTTTCAGCTCGGGAGAAGCGGGTTACATTCTCCGTATCCACCAGACAGGTCACCATCTCGAACCAAGTATGCAAAGTAGGGTTGCTAAAGAAAAAACGTTTCCGCTTCATCTTGAAGTAAAGGTCGCCACGGATATGATGGATATAATAAGTACCTTTCCACGGTTTATACGAAATAGTATATACCACCTTCTGTGTCGTCAGATTTATCTTTGGCGCCTGTCTGACAACAAAGATCCGTGTAGCCTCCTTGATGTACTTGGGATTTATCTCAATGCGGGCCTGCACCAAAGCACTGTTCTCAGAGTCAATATACAACGCCCCACAATAAAGAGGCGACCTGACACTCCGCTTCTGCTCAAAATAAACCACATTGACGCAACGGTCATCTATGAATGTAATGTCACCGGAGGTATACATATACGGATTATCTTCCGCATCAACCGATAGAAAATCCGGCAGGTCTTTCATTATATCCAACTGCAAACAAGCCTGGATACCGGCTCTGATCTTAGCAACCAGACTGTCTGTACTCTCCCGGTTATCAATCTTACTCATCTTTAGCAGCTTCACCTGATCGGATACGTTCATCTCCGGCAAAGAAGATTTATAAACTTTGAAAACAGCTTCCGTCAAGCTCTGAAATTTATTTTTCAACTGCACCCCCTCCCGATAGAACGTAGTCAGATAAGCGGGATTCAATGAATAGTTTTCCCCGCGCTGATTTACCATTTCACGCAATAGTTTCTTGGGTTCCACCAACCGTATCAACACTTCTTGCAAAGGAACAATTTTAGGTTCCAGGCTCAACACATTGTCCCGGCCAATCAGCGTAGATGCTTCAATGCTTTGTGCAACATATCCTAAATGGGAAAAAGAAAGCTTGCCATTTTTCAGGGAGTCAGGCAGATTAAGCCTGAACTCCCCGTTCTTATTTGTAATATTACCTATTGAAGTTCCTTGAAGAATGACCGACGCACTCACAACGGGATCACCCGTTTCTTTATCCCGCAAAAGACCGGTAATGGTGAAATAGGCTGGCAAAGGTGTCTCTTCCGAGACTTTCCGCTTCCGTACGACCTTCTCCGCAGGAGGCAGAATCAAGATATGATTTCCTATCACTTTCAGTTCTAATGTCCGGTCGCCTACAATTTCATAGATGGCTTGCCGGACCGTACAGTTTTTCTTTTTTGTCCTAACTTCAATGTCATTATTCACCACCTTACTGTCATATACGAAAAGATAGCCGGATTGTTCCGACACTTTGCTCAACAGGGAATATACCGTTCCTTTCGTCCCGGGTAACCGGATGATACGTTCCAACACATCTCCTCCGTCCGCCCTCATATCACAGGTAATGAGAAGCAGGCTCAGAAAAATTATGAAGAAACGATGAAGTTTCATGATTTATATAGTTAAGTTATCATTCGGATAAAATCAGTTTATCACCTTCACGTGAACATTTCAAACTCAGCGCCCAGCAAATAAGTTCCGCTACTGTTTCGGGGGAATTATTCTCAAATTCAATGGTCAGCTTCCGTTTACTCAGAACCGGTGATGCCGTCTGTATCTGCAAAGCGGAAGCCTCGGCATTCACCACTCGCAGAATATCTTCCAGGCATTCGTCCTTGAAGCGTATATTCTTTGTATATTGTCTGAACTCATCGGAATCTCCTGTCTCACTCAGTTGTAACTGCCGCGCCTGCAAGGTAACGGTTTCCCCGGCATTTACCAGTACACTTTGTCCGCCTTGCTTCAGCGAGACCTTCACTCTGCCCCGCTGCACGGAGAGCCGAAAAGAGTCATCTCCATGACTACGGACATTGAAAGCTGTACCCAACACTTCTATCTGTACCTTTTCCGTTTCAATCAGAAAAGTTTGTTCATGTTTCTTTGCTACATCAAAGAAAGCTTCTCCCTGTAAGTTCACTTCCCGCTTGTCCGTAGCAAAATGTTCGGGATACTTCAGCGTGCTCTCCTGTGCCAGATATACTACAGAACCGTCTTCGAGTGTGGTAACCAACATGGATGCTTCACGATTTTCTTGCGTCACCAGATTGAGGCTTTCGATCTCTCCTCCCGGAACAAACCACAACGCAGATGCCAGATAGACGAAACCGGCAATTACGGCAGCCGCCAATGTTCCCCATTTCAAGAGAAGTTTGCGACGCACTCCCCCTTCCCGCCCTGCTCCTGTGAGCAGGTTATCTTCATCCAAACGGGCATACAACCGTTCCCATGCCTCATCCGTCTTCATCCTATTTTTATTCACTTCAATCATTTCGTAAGGATATAATTATCAATTTCATTTCGTAAGGTTCGCAGCGCTTTCGTCATTTCAGCCTCTACCGTCTTGACGGACAGAGATAATGAAGAAGCTATCTCCGCATATTTCTTTCCCTCCATGCGATGCATTTCAAATATCCGGAGCCGGCGCACGGGTAATTTATCAAGAGTATGACGGATCAGTCCTTGTAACTCTTCATACTCCAACTGCCGGTGAGGATCAGAATCCTGTTCCGTAGCATTACCCGCCAATACATATTCGCGATGCCGTTCCTTGACTTCCTTATGCTCGCAAAACTGGAGTGCTGCATTTCGTACAGCTTTATATAAATAGCTTTTTACGGACTGGAATATCTGCAAATGTTCCCGGTCCTTCCAAAACACGTAGAACAATTCTTCCACAATTTCCTCGGCAGCTTCCATCTCTCCCGTAATACCTGTGGCATACCAGCAAAGAGGGGAATAGTAACGACGGAAGATTTCCTCAAACGCCTTTATATCGCCCTCTCTTATTTTAGCCAGTATGAACAGCTCATTCAGCATACTCCGGAATTATTGTTGGTCTCCAAATATAAGAAAACTATCTGAAATCTAACGGGATTGCTTTTTCAATTTACTCACAGCATGTTCCAGAGACTCTGTAGGTTCAATAATATTGTATGTCTTCCAGAAATCCTCATTCCAATATTCGTCTACCAAATCATAGAACACTTGTTTTTCTTTGAAAGCCTTCTTGCTAGGAATGGCTGCAAAGTCGCTCTTTCTATCTGTTACCACCATTTCGGAAAATACGGTATAGCTGGAAGAGAATAAACGCTTTTTCCAATCGCACTTGAAACGTATTTCATTCCGTATGTAATTCAGATAAGTTTTTCCATTCTGTTCCTTATACGTCACCAGATAGGAAACTTCCTGTGGCCTGAAACGTAATCCGAGAGGCTTCTTATGAAGAATAGCTTCCACCGCCTTCACCCTGTTTTGCATATCCAGAGAGAATTCCGCACGGGTGAATGCCAGTTTCTCAAAATCAATATAGAGTTTTCCGTAAAACAATGCATACATCAGGCTGACTCTGGGACGAAAACTGACTACATATTGCATACGATTATCCAGATTCACAGGTTCCTCAATATGAAAATCATAATAATTCAGATTTTCCATGCTCAACAATGCATCTCCGTTCTTCACAATATCCAGATAAATAGAAAGATTAGGTCCGCCCACCACTTTTACTGCCAGTGTATCACTGGTTTTCGGGCTCAGCAGGCGACGTCCTTTTTGTAGTTGCACTCTATCGTTCGATGGTTCCCGGTCACTGTACGCAGTCTTAGACACATCTATCACAGCCTCCGATACACTGATATAGCGTCGCCTTTTCTGTACTGTCTCCCGATAAAATGCAGTCAGCAAATTCTTATCAACCGAATAGTTCACCGGAATTTTTTTAATCGCCTCTTCCACAAGCCCCCGGGCGTTATTGCCAAAGACAACAATCTCACTCAGTAGATTAGGAGCCGGCAGCATCCAGATAGTGAGATCAGATACATCTTCCTTATCCTTCAGAGAAACTTGAGAATTCAAATACCCGATATGTGAAACCTCCAATCCCAGAATAGTCTCCGTGTCCTTTATCTTCAGAGAGAACACACCATCCGCATTCGTAACGGTTCCGATGTTCGTACCGGGAACAGACACATTCACATTCTCCAGTTTTCTCTTATTATCCTTATTTTTCACTATTCCTGTAATAGTGAAATAGTTCCCGGCTTCTTCCTGTGCCCATAAAGGTGAAATACCCAACAGCAAAAATGCCATCAACCACCCAACTGCAATACTAGCTAACTTTTTCATCTTCGTATGATTTTAAAGGTGAACAATTCTCGTTTTCTACTACTAAGATCGCTCAGAAATGAAAAACCCTATCGGTTTTGGAAGAAAAAGTGAGGAAAATGTTTCCGGCTTAAAATATTTCGAACAGTTATTTTGTCGTCTGGTTTATTATAAAAGAATACAAAAAGGGGAAATAAGTAACTGTTAATGTGAACCTTGGTCTCTTTCTGTTGTTCTCATGCGATTAATAAACAAACTATTCACCTTACAAAACATTTAACAACTATGAGAACTGTTCATCTGATAGTTATTCATTGCTCCGCAACGAAGGAGAATGAAACATTAACGGAAATTGAATTGGAAAAGTCGCACCGCCAACGTGGACTAAATGGTATCGGTTATCATTATTACATTCGGAAAGACGGAAATATTAAGAGTACACGTTCTGTTCGAAAACCCGGAGCTCATGCCCAAGGGCATAATCTTGACAGCATCGCTATATGTTACGAAGGTGGTCTTAACCGGCACGGACTTCCCAAAGATACACGCACTCAATGGCAAAAGCATTCCATGATTGTTTTACTCAAAACGCTCCTTATTGATTATCCGGACTGTCATATTTGCGGGCATCGTGATTTACCTCAAATTATGGATAACCATTCATTAATAGAACCGGAATCATGGCTGGAAGAATGTCCTTGCTTCGACGCAGCGACTGAATATCATTGCTTACGCTATAGCAATGGCTAGAAGAAACCTAAAGC
>NZ_EQ973491.1:1244104-1260382 GCF_000158035.1 Bacteroides cellulosilyticus DSM 14838 | reverse complement strand
TTTTTTTTAATATGACAGTCTATTTACTTCACTTCCTCGAAATCAACGTGATATATCTATCAGCGACTTGCGTACACGTGTTGCAAATATAACGCAAACCCGAAAATAAGCATCCATAAGCAACACACGCTCTTGCTCACAAAAGTACGATTTTTATTCATAAATAACGAGATGTAAACGCATAAAAATCAAAAGAAAGCGATGTTTTTAACAGACTCTTCGGTTTTATCCTTACCTTTGTGTATGATATTGGGATGTTATACCCTAACAACAATAAGAAAACGATGCAGATGCATAACAAATTCAAGTTGTAAAACTATTTATTATATTAAGATATGTCAATATGGAGTAAACTCATAGGAATCAAGAAAACCGAAGATAGAAACAATATCATCGGCAATAAAACAACCTCTGTACCATGTAGTACCCACAATTATGCCATTGTAGATGTTGAAATAGGCTTGAAAGACCATAAAATCCATGACATAGGAGCACTCAAACATGATGACACGACATTTCATAAAACCTCAAAAGAAGAACTATTTATTTTCTTAAACAACGTGGACTACATCTGCGGACACAATATCGTTCACCATGACGCCAAATACCTGTTTACAGACAAAATATGCCGCTGGATTTTAGTTGATACACTTTATGTTTCGCCTTTACTGTTCCCGGAACATCCTTACCACAGGCTTGTAAAAGATGATAAGCTAATTAGCGAACAGATGAACAATCCTGTGAACGATTGCAAGAAAGCAAAAGACTTATTGCAGGATGAAATAGCATGCTGGTATTCATTACCGAAAGAAAAGCGTATAATATTCACATCGTTACTGAAAAACAAGAAAGAATTTGAAGGATTTCTCAGTATGGTAAGTGCAGAACATATCCATAAAGGAATACCTGGACTTATCAAAGAATTTTATGCGGGAAAGATTTGCCAACATGCCGATCTTGACATGCTCATCAACCAATACCCATGCGGATTGGCATACGCTTTGGCTCTGATTGATACCACCGATTACCGCTCCGTCACTCCCGGATGGGTACTTTACAATTATCCGGAAGTGGAATTTATTGTAAAACTCCTGCGACACACTACTTGCAAAGAAGGATGCAACTATTGCCATACGCAATTGGATGTACTCCATAATCTGAAAACATTTTTCGGATATGAGCACTTCCGAACATACGAAGGCGAGCCACTGCAAGAACGTGCCGCCCAAGCTGCGGTGAAAGGGAAATCGCTGCTGGCTATATTTCCTACCGGTGGCGGCAAATCACTTACCTTTCAACTGCCTGCACTCATGGCAGGACACTCCGTGCACGGGCTTACGGTTGTTATCTCCCCCTTGCAGTCCTTGATGAAAGACCAGGTAGATAACCTTGCCGACAGAGGCATCACAGATGCCGTAACCATAAATGGGATGTTAGACCCCATCACAAGATCACTGTCCATACAAAGAGTACAAGACGGAGAAGCCTCGCTGTTGTATATCTCTCCCGAAATGCTCCGTTCAAAAACAATCGAGAAAATATTGATGGCGCGCCACCTTGTAAGGTTCGTGATAGACGAAGCGCACTGCTTTTCTTCATGGGGGCAGGATTTCAGGGTTGACTATCTCTACATTGGCAAATTCATCCAAAAATACCAGCAAAAGAAAAAATGCAAAACCCCGATACCTGTATCTTGTTTCACGGCTACGGCAAAACAGAAAGTAATCCAAGACATCTGCGACTATTTCAAGCAGACTTTGAATTTGAACTTGGAATTATTCGCATCAACGGCTTCAAGAACAAATCTGCACTATTCCGTCATACATGTAGAGAATGACAATGACAAATATTTAAAACTGAGAGAACTTGTAGCAGAAACCAATTGTCCGACAATTGTTTACGCATCACGCACCAAACGGACAAAGGAACTGGCTGCAAAGCTGACTCGCGACGGTTACAAGGCACTCCCCTTCAATGGGAAAATGGAAGCCGATGAAAAAATTGCCAACCAAGATGCTTTCATGAACGATCAAGTACACATCATTGTGGCCACATCCGCATTCGGCATGGGAGTCGATAAGAAAGATGTCGGGCTGGTGGTACATTATGATATTTCCGATTCGCTGGAGAATTATGTACAGGAAGCAGGAAGAGCTGGTCGTGATCCCGGTCTTAGCGCACGTTGTTATGTGCTTTACAGTGACAATGATTTGGACAAGCATTTCATATTGCTAAACCAAACGAAACTTAGCATTAGTGAAATACAACAGGTATGGAAAGCCGTCAAAGGCCTTACCAAACACCGCATGAAAGTCAACTGTTCTGCGTTGGAAATTGCCCGGCAAGCAGGATGGGATGATTCGGTATCTGACATCGAGACCCGTGTACGAACAGCATTGGCAGCTTTGGAACAAAGCGGATACTTGGTAAGAGGAAACAATGCACCTCATGTATATGCCACAGGAATAACGGTAAAGAATATGGACGAAGCAAGGGAACGTATATCCGCATCGCTACTTTTTGGTAGCGATGAAATAGAAAAGGCAGTCCGTATCATCAAGTCATTGATTTCTCAAAAACATATCGCTAAGGCTCAGGATTCGGAAGCAGAATCACGCATCGACTATCTGGCAGACATTCTGGGACTAAGCAAAAGAGATGTTATATCTGTAGTGGAGCGCATGCGGCAGGAAGGCATATTGGCAGACAGCAAAGATATATCTGCCTATTTGCAGGATGCAGGTGATTCGGAACGAAAGTCGCAAATGCTCCTCGAACGCTTTGCAAAACTTGAACAATACATTCTCAACCATATTCCCGATGAGTCTTTACGAATATCATACAAGCAACTGAATGAGAATGCCGTAAACGACGGAATCAACACATCCAAAGAAAAAGACATTCGGACGCTGCTCTATTTCCTCACCGTCAAGGGATATACGCGTAAAAAAGAGGATGCAGTCCGTAACATGGAGATAAGTCGTCAGGCAGACCTGGAATCCACCATCAGGCGATTTGAAAAACGATTGGAAATAAGTCGCTTTGCCGTGGAATGGCTATACAAATTAGCTTTTGATGCAGAAAAAAAGAATGTGCCCGACAAAGCCATACAGTTCTCCGTAGTAGAGCTTCTGAACCGAATAAAATCAAGTTCCCAATCCCTTTTTGGCGGACTTGCTGACATTCAATTAGAAGACGTGGAAGAAGCACTTCTATATTTATCGAAAATCGGTGCGCTAAAGCTTGAAGGCGGATTTTTGGTGCTTTACAACGCAATGAATATCCAAAGAATAAAAGACAATAAGTCGAGATACAAGCAAGACGACTACCGAATGCTGAACGAATTCTATAGACTGAAAATCCAACAAGTGCATATTGTGGGAGAATATGCCAACTTGATGGTGAAGAATTATCATGCAGCACTGCAATATGTTCAAGACTATTTCCAAATGGACTACAGGAAGTTTGTCACAAAATATTTCAAAGGAGACAGAACAAGCGAGATACAACGCAACTTGACACCACAGAAATACAATCAATTATTTGGGCAATTGTCCAAACGGCAAATGGAAATTATTTCCGATAAGGATTCACGTTGCATTGTGGTTGCAGCAGGTCCCGGTAGTGGAAAAACACGAGTATTAGTCCACAAGCTGGCCTCACTCCTACTACTTGAAGACGTGAAACACGAACAGCTACTGATGCTGACATTTTCAAGGGCAGCCGCTACAGAGTTCAAACAACGGCTTATGGAGTTGATAGGCAATGCAGCCCATTTTGTCGAAATAAAAACATTCCACTCTTATTGCTTCGACCTCCTGGGACGAATAGGAAATCTTGAGGATTCAAAGAATGTCGTTTCAAAGGCAGCCGAGATGATATGCCAAGGAGAAGTAGAACCGAACAAAATCGGTAAGACAGTATTAGTTATAGACGAAGCCCAAGACATGGGAACAGAAGAACACTCACTTGTAAAGGCTCTGATAACTAACAATGAAGAAATGCGTGTGATAGCAGTAGGGGATGATGATCAAAATATCTATGAATTCCGAGGTTCCGATTCTGGTTATATGTACCGGTTGGCACAAGAAAGCGGAAGTACATTCGTCGAAATGACTGAGAATTACCGCAGCGCGCGCCAGCCTGTAGATTTTGCCAACGAATTCTTGAAAACTATCAATAAAAGGATAAAAAGTACACCTATCATCTCTATGAGAAAAGAGAAAGGTTGGGTGGAAGTGATACGTCATCATTCAACATATATGTATCAGCCGCTTGTGGAAAACTTACTTCAACACAAGGACAAAGGCACTTCGTGTATACTCACCCAAACAAACGAAGAAGCCGTCATCTTGATAGCCCTCCTACGAAAGCATGGTATAAACAGTAAACTGGTACAATCAATGGACGGTTTACGTTTTTGGAACATGGCGGAAATGAGATACTTCCTGAGGCATATAGACAAACGGATAAAAACACCGCTAATCACAGAAGAACTATGGGAAGAAGCCAAGCATGCAACCTTTTCTATTTATGACAGAAGTCTAACTTTGACGTATGTGAAGCGGTGTGTGGAACAGTTTGAACAAACCAACAAAACAAAATATTTCAGTGACTTCAAGGAATTTGTATTTGAGTCGTCAGTGGAAGACTTTTGCGACACATCAGGCACCGATGTCGTGGTATCAACCATCCACAAGGCTAAAGGCAGGGAGTTTGATGATGTATATATGCTCATATCCGATAACTATGCAAAGGATGCCCATCTGATGCGTAGATACTACGTAGGAATAACTCGTGCAAAAAACAGACTATTCATACATACAAATGGCGATTGCTTCAATCATTTAAGTGCAAACTTATACCTCATTGACCAACAACACTATGATATGCCTGAAGAAATTATACTACAACTCTCTCATAAAGATGTCAATTTAGGATTCTTCAAAGAACGGAAACAAGAGGTTTTAGCACTAAGAGGAGGAGATTCTTTAATTTACAATGATTTCTTTTTGTATAGTTCATCGACCGATAAACCTATAGCAAAATTATCATCAAGAATGCAGGGCACGTTATCTGAATGGGAACAAAGAGGTTATAAGGTGCAATCTGCATCTGTACGGTTCGTTTTGGCATGGAAGCCCAAAAATGCACCAAAAGATGAAACGGAAACGGCTGTTCTTTTAGCAGACTTGAGACTTTCTTTGTAAGTTAAAGCACTTGAAATTATCATATTATCACTACCTTTGTGATAAGAATTAAAATATTATACAAATAATAAGGGAATAATGCAGATACATAACAATATACTGATAACAGAATGCTCAGCTTACGATTTCAAGGAAATGTTGGAACGTAAGAAAGTGAAGTCATGGCTTAAGTCCGTGTCGGCTTTCGCCAATACGGATGGTGGCAGTTTGTTCTATGGCGTGAATGATAAAGGCGTAATTGTAGGGTTGAAGAATCCACAAACCGACGCTGATTTTATCAGTGAAATGATAAAGGCAAGACTTGACCCTGTACCAGAAGTACAACTTATTCCAATTGAACACGAAGGACATACCTTGCTTGAAGTGAAAGTAAAGGCAGGAACACTGACACCTTATTACTATTATCAAGACGGAACACGTACAGCTTATACACGAGTCGGTAATGAAAGTGTAGAATGTAACTCCCAACAATTACTTTCGTTGGTATTGAAGGGCACGCACATGACTTGGGATTCACTTCCTACCCAAGTGGATGCCAGCAAACATTCTTTCATCATCCTTGCCAATACTTTTCGTGAGCAAACCCATCAGGAATGGAATGACAAGTATCTAGAATCATTCGGACTGGTCACACCAGACGGTAAACTGACCAATGCCGGATTGCTGTTTGTGGATAATTGTACTGTATTTCAATCACGTATTTTCTGTACCCGTTGGACTGGACTCTATAAAGATGATGCCATCAGTTCCATAGAACATCGGGCTAACCTTGTTTTGCTTTTGAAATACGGTATGGACTTCATCAAGAACTATACCATGAGCGGATGGGTGAAAATGCCTAACTATCGTCTAAACCTCCCCGACTATTCAGACCGTGCCATCTTTGAAGGATTGGTAAACCACCTTATCCATCGGGACTACACCGTGATGGGCGGTGAAGTACATATCGACATTTACGATGACCGAGTAGAACTAGTATCACCGGGCGCAATGCTTGACGGTACGCAGATTCAAGACCGCGACATATACAAAGTGCCGTCCATGCGTCGTAACCCTGTCATTGCAGATGTATTTACACAATTGGACTACATGGAGAAACGTGGTTCCGGCTTACGCAAAATGCGAGAACTTACAGAGAAGTTACCCAACTTCCTGCAAGGAAAAGAACCACAATATCAAACGGAAGCGGCTTCTTTCTTCACCACTTTCTATAATCTGAACTGGAATGATAACGGAAGAATACCTGTTGAGGATGTGGCTGAAAGGGTAAATGGTTCGGACGAAAAGTTCGGTGATTCACAAAAATCTTCGGTGAAAACCTTCGGTGATTCACAAAAATCTTCGGTGAAGACCTTCGGTGATTCACAAAGTTCTTCGGTGAGGCCAAAACGATTAGGTCGAACAGCACAAAACATTCTTGACCTTATTATTTCTGACGGTTCTATATCCCAAGACAAGATGGCTGAAAGAATAGGAGTTAGTAAACGTGCCATTGAAATGCAAATAGCAAATCTAAAAGCCAATGGATTACTTGTCAGAGAAGGAGCAGATCGTGGTGGCTATTGGCGCATTGTAATTAATCCTCAAACCGAACAATAAACCAATGGGAATACCTTTCATACCACTATGTGCAATAATTGCCGTTTTGATTATCGCCTTTCTGTTTGCCTCTTTACCACAGATAAGCCATAAAACGCGATACAGAGTGCTTTATGCAATAACCATTATCATGCTATTAGCTGTTATCCCTATTAGTGAATATATGGCTGGTGACACACAAAACTCAAGTAACAATTATCTGCTTGTCCTAATATTCGATATTGCAGTAGGATATTTCTGCATGTACATTGCTGCTTTGCTGAAGTTCAACATTCTTAAACAAAAGAATCAAGCATTAGAAAATGCCTTGACAGAAAAGCAACAAGAAAATATATCAATTCTATTGGAACATCAAAATGAAAAGCAACAAGATCTTCAGCAAAAAGAACTTGAATGGTTTGCTGGGAAAATAAAGATGTTTACCGAAGAAGAACAGAAAGCGATAATACACTGCTGTCATTGATATGGAACTTCTTTGCGATCTCTCCGATGGTGTAACAATCTTTGGGTTCAAAGGACAATGCCTCCTTTTTTCTCTTTCTACTCCCTGCCTTTGTTTTGAAGTGTTCATCCATATACTGCCGACTAAGGCGTATCAGACGTTGACCAAAATTGTATGACGGTATCGAGCCTTGCCGTATCATACGATAAAGAACGTCTTTACTAATGCCGTAAATCAACATAGCCTCTTTTACGGTTAGATACCCCTTGCAGGATGGTATTCGTCTAATCAGTGCTTGGCGTATCGCTTCTTTCTCTTTTGCGATTTGTCTTTTCTTATATGCTCTCTTGGAACAAGCAGGGCAACAATACTTCGACACTAATGTGGGAGGAGTAAATATTTTACCACACTCCTCGCAACTTCTTTGAATGGTGTAATTTCCTCTTGGCATATTCTTCTCGCTTTAAATGGTTTATATCAATCTAAGTTGTACCTTATCGCCAAATAAGACGTGTCGCAAACATGTCGCAAATAAGAGATAAAAAAGCCCATAGAAAACACATAGCAACCATGAACCCCATAAACGCAAAAAGCGTGCAACTCATTGAGCTGCACGCTTTTACTTATTGTTTGTTATCTATTTCCTTATCGGAATCATTTCACTTCCTCGAAATCTGCATCCTGCACATTATCACCATGCTTACCACTATCCTGAGCACCGCCAGCTTGTCCGGCATTCATATCAGGACCAGCCTGTGCACCACCTTGAGCACCACTTTGTGCATACATTTCAGCACTTGCAGCCTGGAATGCAGTATTCAATTCTGCCATAGCAGTATCAACAGCAGCCAAATCCTGTGCTTTATGAGCATCTTTCAATTTCTGCAAAGCAGTTTCAATCGGAGCTTTCTTATCAGCCGGCAACTTGTCGCCCAATTCCTTCAACTGATTTTCAGTTGTGAAGATCATTGAGTCAGCCTGATTCAGCTTGTCAATCTTTTCACGCTCTTTCTTATCAGCTTCTGCATTAGCTTCAGCTTCAGCTTTCATCTTTTCAATTTCTTCTTTACTCAAACCGCTGGACGCCTCGATACGGATAGCCTGTTCCTTACCGGTAGCCTTATCCTTGGCAGACACCTTCAAGATACCGTTAGCATCAATATCGAACGTTACCTCAATCTGAGGAACACCACGACGAGCCGGAGCAATACCTGACAGGTTAAACTGGCCGATTGACTTATTCTGAGCAGCCATCGGACGCTCGCCTTGCAATACGTGGATCGTTACTTCACTCTGGTTATCAGCAGCAGTAGAGAATGTTTCGCTCTTCTTGCACGGAATAGTAGTGTTAGCGTCAATCAACTTTGTCATTACACCACCCAGAGTTTCGATACCCATAGACAGCGGAGTAACATCCAGCAATACCACACCTTTGATTTCATCCGTCAACACAGCACCTTGTACGGCAGCACCTACGGCTACTACTTCATCCGGATTCACACCTTTAGAAGGAGCTTTACCGAAGAAATCTTCAACCAGTTTCTGTACGGCCGGTATACGTGAAGAACCACCTACAAGGATTACCTCGTCAATATCAGCATTGTTCAAACCAGCATCAGACATAGCCTTCTTACACGGTTCCAGACAAGCCTGAATCAAAGTGTGAGCCAGAGCTTCGAACTTAGCACGAGTCAAAGTCTTCACCAAGTGCTTAGGCACACCACCTACCGGCATAATGTACGGCAAGTTGATTTCAGTACTTGTAGAAGAAGACAATTCAATCTTAGCTTTTTCAGCAGCTTCCTTCAGACGTTGCATAGCCATCGGATCCTGAGTCAGGTCAGCGCCTTCATCATTCTTGAATTCATCTACCAACCAAGTGATGATTACCTGGTCGAAGTCATCACCACCCAGGTGAGTATCACCGTTTGTTGACAATACTTCGAATACACCGCCACCGAATTCCAGGATAGAGATATCGAATGTACCACCACCAAGGTCGAATACGGCAACCTTCATATCTTTGTTCGCTTTATCGATACCGTAAGCCAAAGCAGCAGCTGTCGGTTCGTTTACGATACGTTTCACTTCCAGACCGGCAATCTGACCGGCTTCTTTTGTAGCCTGACGTTGAGAATCGGAGAAGTAAGCCGGAACAGTAATAACTGCTTCCGTAATTTCTTGTCCCAAATAGTCCTCAGCAGTCTTCTTCATTTTCTGAAGAATCATAGCTGAAATTTCCTGCGGAGTATACAGACGTCCGTCGATATCTACACGCGGCATGTTGTTATCACCCTTTACAACCTTATATGGCATACGGGCAACTTCTTTCTGTACCTGATCCCAAGTTTCACCCATGAAACGTTTGATTGAAGATACGGTTCTTGTCGGGTTCGTGATAGCCTGACGTTTTGCAGGGTCACCCACTTTACGCTCACCGCCGTCAACGAATGCTACGATAGACGGAGTAGTGCGTTTTCCTTCACTGTTTGCAATTACTACAGGTTCGTTACCTTCAAATACAGCAACGCAAGAGTTTGTAGTTCCTAAGTCAATACCAATAATTTTTCCCATGATCTTTAATATTTTATTTGTTATTATTCAAGTTTCGGTCGCCTGCATCAGCAGCAGACGCCAATAAAAAGACAAACGTCGTGCCAAAATGTTCAGGGAGGTTGTAATTTTATAGGTTGGCAGAAAGGCTGTCAGTTTGGCAGAATTCTTCTTTGTTTTTCTGTCGAAAATTACCATTTGTTAATCGTCCTCCCACATAAAAGCAGTAATTTTGCCGACGAAAAAGCAGTAGAGTACAAGCTACGAGCTACAGGCTACAAGCTACGAGTACCTTTCGGCATCATAGCGCAGCCACTCGTAACTCGTAGCTTGTAGCTCGTAACTAAATATAATTATGGAAAGAGATAGCATTGATTTTAAAAACACAGACATCGCGGCATTGTTCCGCAAATTATTACTCCCTACTGTACTGGGAATGATATTTTCCGCATTATTTGTCATTACGGATGGAATATTCGTAGGAAAAGGTATTGGCAGTGATGCACTTGCAGCAGTAAATATAGTGGCGCCATTATGGTTATTCTCTACGGGCATCGGACTGATGTTTGGTGTAGGAGCATCTGTTGTAGCCTCCATCCACTTGTCACATGGAAAAGTAAAAGCTGCCCGCATCAATATTACTCAGTCTATAGTTGTATCTTCATTGTTGCTGATAGGTACCTCCACGCTATTCTGTTCGTTCGCCCCACAGGTAGTACATCTTTTGGGCGGTTCCGAGCGTTTGACTCCACTGGCTGTAGAGTATATGGTATGGTTTGTTCCGTTCTCGGTGTTTACCGCCCTGCTTAACTCAGGGATGTTCTTCCTGCGCCTGGACGGGTCACCTAACTTTGCCATGATGTGCAATATAGTAGCTGCCGTCCTGAATATCATTCTCGATTACCTGTTCATCTTTCCTTTCGGTTGGGGCATGTTCGGTGCAGCTATTGCCAGTGCCATCGGTACTACGGTGGGAGCATTGATGATAATCATCTACCTCTCCCGCCGCAAATGCGCTCTACGCTTTTACCCCGTAAAATTCACTCGCAAAAGTATGCAACTGACGCGTCGTAATATAGGTTATATGTGCCGGCTAGGGTCTTCTGCTTTTCTGTGTGAAATAGCTATTGCCTGCATGATGTTTGTCGGAAACATCGTGTTTATACATTATTTACAAGAAGAAGGTGTAGCTGCATTCAGCATTGCATGTTACTTCTTCCCTATTATATTTATGGTGTACAACGCCATTGCACAATCCGCTCAACCCATTATCAGTTACAATCACGGACTTCATGAAGAAACCCGCGTACGTCGTGCCTATTTATTGGCGCTGAAAACAGCCATCGGCTGTGGTACTGTCTTCGCTCTGGTCACCATCTTTTTCAGTTCGGAGATTGTTTCCATGTTCATCGACCGCAGTTATCCGGCCTATGAAATAGCCAGCAAAGGACTTCCTCTATATGCCACCGGCTTTATTTTCTTCGCTGTCAATATCGTTTCCATCGGATATTTTCAAAGTGTGGAGCAGGCTCGTTATGCCACTATCATTACCCTGTTGCGTGGTTTCGTCCTGCTGACAGCGTGCTTCTTCGGACTTCCCCTACTCTTTGGTAATCCGGGTATCTGGTTGGCAACCCCTCTGGCTGAGCTACTGACCACCCTTTTCATACTTACTATTTATATAAAAGCAAAAAGAAAGCACAAAAAAAATATAGTATCTTTGCAGCATGGAAATGATGATAAAGAAATTCTGCCAAAGATACAGACTCCCGGAAAAAAGCCTGCATGAACTTTTGTCACACATGACAGAATATCATTTCGGTAAAGGGGAATCCATTGTGAAAGAAGGAGAACGTAACAGTAACTTCTACATCTTAAAAAAGGGTATCTGGCGTGCTTATTATATGATAGACGGTACTGAAAGTTCCCTCTGGTTTGCCGGAACAGGAGAAATAGCTTTTTCATCCTGGGGGTATGTCAATAATGAAGTTTCACAAGTGAATATTGAATCTGTAAATGAAAGTATTGCCTATGGTATTGCCAAACCGGATTTAGAAGAACTCTTCAATAGTTCTATAGAGTTATCCAACTTCGGCCGAAAAATCTTTGAACAGGAAATTTTATTTATTGATAGCTACACATTGGCATACGGTACCCCAAGTGCCAAAGAGCGTTATCTGACCTTGATGGAAGAAAATCCGGAACTGTTGCAATATGTTCCGTTAAAACATTTAGCATCGTATTTATATATTACACCACAATCTTTGAGCAGAATACGGGCAGGGCTGAAGAGAAGGAAATAAATCATCCCAATACATCCATTCCCTTTTCAGAATCTATGCTTCACAATCTGTCAGCTACGTATCTGCTCCGTATCTACTCCGTACCAAACCTATACCTATAACTATGGAGATGGTACGGAGCAGATACGGAGGCGGTACGGAGATAGCACGGAAATGCTACGGAGATAGTACGGAGATAATGCCGTGCAAATACCATAAGAAAGATACATAATACAGTACTCAACATGGATTTAGATCAGATTATCGATAATATAGGCAAGTTGCCGGAGCCGTCAAAGAATGCGCTGAAGGAGATCATCTCTGAAGTCACTCACCCCAAAGGACATATCCTATTCAGGGCGGACAAAGTAGAAACCAAAGTATACTTCATCAAGAAAGGCATTGTACGTGCCTATACCGAGTTAGCTGACAACGAAATAACATTCTGGTTCGGACGCGAAGGCGATACGGTGGTATCCATGAAAAGCTATGTATCCAACCAAAGAGGCTATGAAAATATAGAACTTCTGGAAGAATGTGAACTATATGAAGTCAGGAAACGAGCCTTACATGAATTATTCTGCAAGGATATACACATCGCCAACTGGGGAAGAGAATTTGCAGAAAAGGAATTGCTCAAAACAGAAGAAAGGTTTATCGGCCGACAGTTCAAGACATCCCTGGAACGTTATAGAGACCTGATGAATCATACTCCGGATCTTTTGCAAAGAGTACAATTAGGCTATATCGCTTCCTATCTTGGTATTACACAGGTCAGTTTAAGCCGTATTCGGGCAAAATTCAGATAAATCACTTTTTATCATTTGTTAAATAAGAAGTCAAACCAATTCATGAACTTTGCACACAAAAAATAAAAGTTATGAGTTGGATATATTTGATTGTGGCCGGATTGTTCGAAGTAGCGTTTACCTCCTGTATGGGCAAGGTTAAAGAAACAACCGGCAGTGAAATGTACTGGTGGTTCACCGGTTTCATTATTTCTATGAGTATCAGCATGTTTTTGCTGATAAAGGCAACGCAAGCCCTGCCTATTGGTACGGCTTATGCTGTATGGACAGGAATAGGTGCGGTAGGAACCGTATTGGCGGGCATACTAATTTTCAAGGAACCTTCCACTATATGGAGGTTATTTTTTATTGCAACGCTGATAGGTTCGATTATCGGTTTGAAAGCAGTATCTCATTAAAGCAAAAAAACAGGATGCCAATTGATATTGACATCCTGTTTTTCTATATTCTGAATTATCTGGATTACTTCTTTACCAGTACCATCACCAGTGTATTATCCGCATCATAAAGTCCGATGCCACCACCGGCCAGTTTACCGAAAGACTTCACTTCATTCAGTGCTTTCATCACACGACCTTCTACTTCCATATCCGGACAAGCCATCATAGTGCTGATAAGTTGCGGGAAAGAAATTGCAGAACTGTTCTCGTTGTCTGCAACAAATCCGCCATTAATAAGATTACAACCGGCATTGCCGTGTATTCTCTTTTCAGAAAGATTGAACTCAATAAACGGCTGTTTCTCCATACCTTCGGGAATGGACTGACCACCGGCTTCGGAAATAATCCACTTACCACTCAAATCTGATAGTTTCACTGTAGGAGCTTTCTTTTGTAATACAATAATAGGACGATTGGATGAACCGCACAAAGCGATGTTCTCCTTACCTAACTTTTTATACTTCTTCACTTGTCCCAAAGCAGACAACACGTTTTGTTCCAGCGTCATATCCGGACAAGCCATACGCGTACTTGCCATAGCTCCAAGATCAATTGTACCGGGTTTAGCGTTCACATCGAACGAACCCATCATACGATTACAACCGCTGTTACCGAATACTTTTCCGGTATTCGTATCAAAACCGATAAAAGGGAATTCCTGATTGGGAGCAGGCACTACGGCAGCGCCGTTTATTTCAATAATATTCCATTCACCATTGATGGAAGATAATGTCGCAGCATCTTTGGAAGAGCGACAAGATGACAGAGCTATCAAAGCTCCTGCCATACAAAGAGAAACTATTACTTTCTTCATTGTTATTCGTTGTTTAAGTTAATTTTCGCGGGGCAAATATATACAAAATAACCCAAATACAAGCAGTTTGTTTAGAAATAGAAGCTTTTTATAAAAAGTATTTAGTAGGATTTTAATGTTTATCTGCGAATTAAATCCTATATTTGCTCACCAATAAAAAAGAAGGATAATTTATAATTTGTAACTCGTAATTTGTTATTAAAAGAAATGGGTAAAGTTCTTATTATCGGTGCAGGCGGTGTAGGTACCGTCGTTGCGCACAAGGTGGCTCAAAATCCGGATGTATTCACTGAGATCATGATTGCCAGCCGCACAAAGTCCAAATGCGACGCTATCGTAAAAGCAATCGGTAACCCTAACATCCAGACCGCACAGGTAGATGCCGACAATGTGGATGAACTGGTTGCTCTCTTTAATAGCTTCAAACCCGAAATCGTCATAAACGTAGCACTTCCCTATCAGGATCTTACCATTATGGAAGCTTGTCTTAAAAGCGGAGTCAACTATCTGGACACTGCCAACTATGAGCCGAAAGATGTGGCTCACTTTGAATACAGCTGGCAATGGGCATATAAGAAACGTTTTGAGGATGCCGGACTGACCGCCATCCTTGGTTGCGGCTTCGATCCGGGGGTAAGTGGTATTTATACTGCATATGCTGCCAAACATTATTTCGATGAAATGCAATATCTGGATATCGTAGATTGCAACGCAGGTAATCATCATAAGGCATTTGCAACGAACTTCAATCCGGAAATCAATATTCGTGAAATCACGCAGAACGGACGTTACTATGAGAATGGCCAATGGGTAACCACCCAACCGTTGGAAATCCATAAGGACCTGACTTATCCGAATATCGGACCACGTGATTCCTATCTGTTATATCACGAAGAATTGGAATCTTTGGTGAAAAACTTCCCTACCATCAAGCGTGCACGTTTCTGGATGACTTTCGGTCAGGAATACCTGACTCACCTGCGAGTAATCCAGAACATCGGTATGGCTCGTATCGATGAAGTGGATTACAACGGGGTGAAAATCGTTCCGCTGCAATTCCTGAAAGCCGTATTGCCTAACCCGCAGGATCTGGGCGAAAATTATGAAGGAGAAACTTCCATTGGCTGCCGCATCCGGGGATTGAAAGACGGTAAAGAACGCACCTACTACGTTTACAATAATTGTAGCCACCAGGAAGCCTACAAGGAAACAGGTATGCAGGGTGTAAGCTATACAACAGGAGTTCCTGCCATGATAGGTGCCATGATGTTCCTCAAAGGATTGTGGAAGAAACCGGGAGTATGGAATGTGGAAGAGTTTAATCCGGACCCGTTCATGGAACAGTTGAACAAACAGGGATTGCCTTGGCATGAAGTGTTTGATAAAGATTTGGAAGTATAATTCTTCATTTTTAATTTAATTATAGATTATGCAAGTTGGAGATAAAGTGCCCGAAGTATTGGGCATCAATGAAAAAGGCGAAGAAATCCGCCTCAGCGATTATAAAGGAAAGAAGATAGTTCTTTATTTCTATCCCAAAGATATGACTTCAGGATGTACGGCACAAGCCTGCAACCTGCGCGATAATTATTCAGAATTACGCAAAGCCGGCTACGAAGTGATTGGCGTAAGCGTAGATAATGAAAAGTCGCACCAAAAATTTATTGAAAAAAACAACTTACCTTTCCCGCTGATTGCAGATACGGATAAGAAACTCGTGGAGCAATTCGGTGTTTGGGGAGAAAAAAGCATGTACGGACGTAAATATATGGGAACCTTCCGCACCACTTTCATTATCAATGAAGAAGGAGTGATAGAGAGAATCATCACCCCCAAGGAGGTGAAAACCAAAGACCACGCCGCACAAATATTATAATCAACAAGAAGACAAGTTGACAAACAGATAAAAAGTCAGTTCATTATCAATTGATATCTTATTAACTTGTCAACTCTAATAACAGCAAGTATATGGCAAAGAAAGACGAACTTAATTTTGAAAACGAAAACAATATGGCATCAAGCGAAAAGCTGAAAGCGTTACAGGCAGCTATGGACAAGATAGAAAAGAGCTTCGGCAAAGGTTCTATCATGAAAATGGGAGATGAAAGCGTTGAACAAGTAGAAGTAAT
>NZ_EQ973491.1:1238132-1243900 GCF_000158035.1 Bacteroides cellulosilyticus DSM 14838 | reverse complement strand
TGAACAAGTAGAAGTAATCCCCTCAGGCTCTATCGGACTGAACGTAGCACTGGGCGTTGGCGGCTATCCCCGCGGACGTATCATCGAGATTTATGGCCCGGAATCTTCCGGTAAAACAACTCTGGCTATCCATGCCATTGCTGAAGCACAAAAAGCAGGTGGTATCGCCGCGTTTATTGATGCTGAACACGCCTTCGACCGTTTCTATGCGGCCAAACTGGGGGTAGATGTAGACAACCTGTTGATTTCTCAACCGGATAACGGAGAACAAGCATTGGAAATTGCAGAACAGCTGATCCGTTCTTCTGCAATCGACATCATCGTTGTGGACTCTGTTGCCGCTTTGACTCCAAAGGCCGAAATCGAAGGCGACATGGGGGATAATAAAGTAGGTTTGCAGGCACGTCTGATGTCTCAGGCATTGCGTAAACTTACGGCAGCCGTGAGTAAGACACGCACCACATGTATCTTTATCAACCAGTTGCGCGAAAAGATCGGTGTAATGTTCGGTAATCCAGAAACAACCACTGGTGGTAACGCTCTGAAATTCTACGCTTCCGTACGCCTTGATATCCGCGGAAGCCAGGCTATCAAGAATGGTGACGAAGTGCTGGGTAAACAGACTAAAGTAAAAGTGGTAAAGAACAAAGTGGCACCTCCTTTCCGCAGAGCAGAATTTGATATCATGTTCGGAGAAGGCATTTCCCGTGCCGGAGAAATCATTGACTTGGGTGCCGAACTGGGTATCGTCAAAAAGAGTGGTTCCTGGTTTAGCTACAATGATACCAAGATAGCCCAAGGCCGCGACGCAGCCAAACAAGTTATCGCTGACAATCCGGAATTGGCAGAAGAATTGGAAGGATTGATTTTCGAAGCTTTAAGAAAAGACAAGTAATCAAATTTTCACTCATAACAAAAGGGGAACCGGAATCGGTTCCCCTTTCTCAACAAACTATTTACACCTATCAGCAGACAGCCTCATTCCAAGTCTTCCAAGCGTTTTTCCAGCATCTCCATGCTCTCCTCAAAACGTTTCCAGGAATCGGCATCCATCTGTTTCTTTAAATATTCGCTATCTTTTAGTTTACCTAAGTCTTTCAAATTCTTTAATCCTTTCAGGCTTTCCAGACTTTTCAAGCTTTCCAGACTCTTCAAACCTTCTAAGCCCTGTAAGCTTTCCAATCCTTTCAAACCGTCCAAAACGCCCAAATCCGCCAAATCAAGAGTACCGTCTACAATACGATATACATTCCCTCCCACATTCATACTGGTATTTTGATACATCATGATATTCTGAATATCTTTCAAAGTCATTTCTCCTTCCAGATAAACGAACTTCAAGTTAGCAGCGCCGTCTATAATCATAATCAGTTCCTTCACCTTATCCCCTTTCCTATTAATATAGAATTCGGAACTGGAGACATTCCCTTTCTGCTTCATCAACAGCTCATATTTGGACGACTGTACCAGTGTACGCAAATCTTTCCGCAAATCCTTCTTGATATTATTATCCATTGTAGAAACGATCTGTACGCTTTCCAGCTTACCGGATACTTTCCCAATATAGATATCCTTCGTGAAAAGATTGGGGTTCATTTCAATCATCGCTTTTGAGATATAAACAGAGGAAACCCCTTTCATATCATTATACGTATTGAATATATTTTTCTGCGCCTGGCAGAGCAGGGGGAGCATCAGCAGCACACCTGCCAATAAAATCTTGTTGAGTTTCATAATCGTTTATCTTTGCATTTCTTTTTTTACTTCCTGATTAACTTTTTTCATATCCATTTGCGTTTCCTTCACCTGGGCAATGCCTTGGTTCAGATTGGTGGAAACTTCAATCAAAGTGGCTTGCAAAACCTGATAAGCTTCTTCCGGATCAGAGAATGTATCCTGCGGTGTGGGCGGACACACATCTTTTCCCAGATTTTCCACACCATATCCGATACCTATAATTACCAGTATGGTTGCTGCAACACTCCCAATCCAGTGCCAGTTACGTCTGGATTTATTAGGCCGGAAGAAACGTTGTTCTTCTTCAGCCTTTTCATCAATCAGCCGGCTCAGTTTATCCCCCAAGCCCGCAGGAACTTCCACATCTCTATCTGCACCCTGGTTAAGGCTAAGAAAAATTTCTTTATCCTTTTGCAGATGTTCGGGCACTTCCGTTGTTCTGAAATAATCTCTCAACGCCTCTTCCTGGCTCTCGGTAGTGTTCCCCTCATAAAACTCGGCGAGCAGCCTTTCAATTTCCTCGACTTTCATAGTTATTCCATTTATTAAATTCCTCACGTATTCTTTTCCTCGCCCGGGACAGCAGTACACGGATATTTGTAGAGTTCAACCCGGTCACTTGTTCTATCTCTTCGTAAGAACAGCCTTTGACATCACGCAAGTTCACAATCCGCTGCTGCTGTTCGGGCAAGTGGGCAATGATATCTTTTACTTGCCTTACCTCGTCACGTACCTCCAGATTATCAGCTTGAGAAATATCCTGTACAGCAGTCAATTCCACAGTTTGCCTGGATAAGACATACTTCCCTGAACGAAGCAAATCAAAGCACATATTCTTTACCAAAGTGACACTGAACGCTTCCGGGTTGCTGATAACCATCAATCCTTCCCGCTTATCCCATAGCTTCAGATAGGCTTCCTGAACCAGGTCCTCCGCATCTGCCGCATTCTCAAGCAGCCGATAGGCTACACTGTACAGCTTGCGGTGGTAAGGCAGAAACTCATTTTTAAAACTTTCAGCATCCATGGGCTTTTCTGTATCTCAATCCTGTTTATTGGTTGTATCTATTGATTAGACGTAAAGAGACAGAAGTTTGTTACAAAGAAAATGAATTTTATACAAAAATGCGGCAAAAGAAATTTTCTTCTGCCGCATACCTTATATTAATAAGTGTTTTCTTTAGAACCAATAAATATACGCCAGCGTGCTTACGCTAATTGTAACCCACAACAACACACCTTGAATAAGTGGTTTGATGCCCACTGCCTTCAATACATCACGTGAAAGGGAAGCACCGATAAAGAACAAAGTGATAGTCAGTGTCTTTCTGGCCAGACTGTTAATTCCCTCTCCTATCATAATACCGGTTTCCGATGAATTTAATACATATGTATTGAATACCATAGCCAGAATAAAAAAGAAAATAAACCAGGGGATACTTATCTTCTGTCCTTTACTCTTGAATACAAAAGAAGTAATCAAAGCCAAAGGAATAATCCACAAGGCACGTGTCAATTTAATGGTCGTAGCAATTTGCAAAGCTTCTTCACCATAAGCCGCACCGGCACCCACTACCGAACTGGTATCGTGTATAGCGATTGCCGCCCATGTTCCGAATTCTTGCTGACTCATATCTAAAGCATGGCCAATTACCGGAAAGATAAACAGTGCAATAGCATTCAGAATAAAGATGGTACCCAGCGCTACAGACATCTCCGTATCTTTTGCCCGCAACACAGGACCTACCGCCGCAATAGCACTACCACCACAGATAGCTGTACCGGAACTAATGAGGTAAGAAGTATCACGGTCTACCTTCAGGAATTTACGCCCGATGAACCAACCGATAAGCATAGTACCCACTACTGAAATAACAGTGAACTCCATTCCTTCTTTACCCGAGGCTAAAGATGCCTGAAGATTCATACCGAATCCCAATCCCACCACTGAATACTGCAAAAGATATTTGGATACTTTCTTATTAAACTTCGGATGTGCCTGCCCGCTTGACAAAGCAAAAATCAATCCCAGGAACAAAGCGACAGGAGGTGTCACCCAAGTAGAATAACCGGGGATATAATCCAATAATAAGAAGATTGATAAAAGCACCACTAAAGACACATAAGTAATTTTGTTCTTCCGTTGAAGATACGCCAGAGTGTTTACACTCGCTGTTTGAATTGAAGCCATAATTTTTCTTGTATATCAATATTTATATTATTTCTGATTTCCGGGTGCAAAGGTAGGCTTCTTTACCTATATACACCAATTGTATCTGTTTATACGCTATAACTTATGGTTATGATGTGCAGCAAACTGCATAAAGACCTGGGAAAGCCCGCTCTCCTGTCCCTGAGGTTGGGCAAAACTAAAATCACGAAGCATAACCATGTCTTTTATCTCAATGACACGCAGTTGTCCGGCATAGAGTTCACGGGTGATAGAACGAATGGAAACGATCCCCATGCAGTCAGTATGTTCCAGGAAAAGTTTGATACTTTCCGTACTACCCAGATACATTAATACCTGAAGAGACGATAACTTTATATTATGCTGTTGCAATGCCTTCTCAAAGACATCCAAGGTGCCCGATCCTCTTTCACGAAGCACTAAAGGAATATGAAGCAACTCTTCGGGAGTAATTTCTTCACCTACCTGTAGTTTACTTCCCGTACGTGTCACAGCCACCAGTTCATCCTCCAAAAAAGTAGTATATTTCAAATTTGGTAACCGGAAAACACCTTCCACTAACCCAAGATCTATGCGGTGTTCCTGCAAAGCCGCTTCTATCTCACGTGAATTGCCGTTCATCAATGAAAGATTTACTTGCGGAAACTTTTTGATGAAGCTGGCAAGCAATGGAGGTAAAACATATTGGGCAATGGTAGTACTGGCACCCAGACGCAATTCCCCGGTATATTCATTATGCAGCAAATGCATCTCATATTCCAATCGCTTATAATCTTCCAGAATACGGCCACAATGTTCCAAAAGTAACTTTCCCGCTTCGGTCAAACTAATCTTGCTACCTTGCCTGTCAAACAAACGCGCCTGATAAGTGCTTTCCAACTCTTGTATATGCTTTGTTATGGCAGGCTGACTGACAAACAACTCTTGCGAAGCTTTCGTGAAACTCAGGTTCTTCGCTACAGACTGAAATACTTTTAAACGAAAATCAGACACGGGAGTTAGTGATTAAAGGTTAGCGATTAGTGATAAGTAACAGGTATTATTCAAGTTCTTCGGCCTTGATGCCCAATGCACGCATCATGGAGTAACCCAGTAAATCCCATTTGCAACCAAGGGGATGCGCAGGTTCATCCATATTGAAAAGAAACAATCCTTTTGAGTTTTCAGTATCAGCATTTCTTAAATACTCATCCAAAACTTCCATTAATTTAGCACCGTAATCATCAATAAACGGAACCAGCATAAGCCGTTTAACATCGGCAGAGTTAAGTGCTATATTCAGCAGATCAAGATAGAGATTTGCCCGTGGAACCAATCCTTCAGAAGATACAGAAGTAAATGTAAACTCACCTAACTGATTTGTATAGCCCACCCCGTTCAAATCTTTATTCAAATCAGACGGATCGCAGTGAAGCAACTTATTGGTCTGACTGTCATGTACAAAAAGTACTTCTATGTTATTATCCTTATCACGAACACCGGAGTCGAGTGCCAGATAAGAAGCCCACTCTTCTACATAAATATTCTGCAACGGACGTCCCAGCTGCAACTCAAAATATCTCTTCAGATCTTTAACTACGTCATTAAAGTATGCTACGTCCACCAGTATCACATTCTCTGCGAGCTTTACATTTTCTGCCATAATCTATTCTATTCTATTTTTGAGGGATAAAGATACAATATTCCTTTCAGCCCTGCACTAGTTTTACTCAAAATTTACACATTAGTATATTTTAGTAATGCTTAGAAAATAAGATTCTCTGGAATTTCGTCACTGCTCTTTCATAAAAAGATAATCGCTGAAAGGAAAACTCATATTGTCGAGTTTATATCAATATTT
>NZ_EQ973491.1:1226826-1238112 GCF_000158035.1 Bacteroides cellulosilyticus DSM 14838 | reverse complement strand
TTTCGGCGGAGTATAACACTAAATTATGCGAGATTTCTTTGTTGCAAATCAGTGGAAAAGTAACAAAATACCTGGAATAAAACAAATATTCCCCATCAGGCGAATTTTTTTCCTCTACTTTTGCCATCAGTAGAACTATAAAAAACAACGACCATGAAAAAGATTTGCCTGTGTTGTCTGGCCTTGTTGTGCCTGACAAACTTATTCGCACAAGAAACCGTAAACTACAAAGAAAAAAAGCCGTATAAAACTTGGGTAAAGATGGCACCCAAGTTAAACGACGAATTCTTTAAAACTCCTGAAGCCATCCGCATTGGCGACAATGTCCTGCTCTATCAACAAACTACCGGCGGCTGGCCTAAAAATATCTATATGCCTGCCGAACTAACAGAACAAGAGCTGGAAGATGTACTTGCTTCCAAAGATGAAGTGAACGAAAGCACCATAGACAACGACGCCACCAGTACGGAAATCCAATACCTCTCCCGCCTGTATCTGGCTACTCATATTAAGAAATACAGAGACAGTGCGCTGGACGGCATCCGTTATATCCTCAAAGCACAATATCCCAATGGAGGCTGGCCTCAGTTCTGGCCCCGTCCCAAAGGTTACTACACACATATCACCTACAATGACAACGCGATGGTAAATGTAATGGAACTTCTGCGCGAGGTATACGAAAAGAAAGCCCCTTATGAATATGTCCCCGACAGTATCTGCAACCGTGCTCGCGCCGCATTCAACAAAGGTGTGGAGTGCATCCTCAAAACGCAAGTTGTCCTAAATGGTAAACCAACCGTCTGGTGTGCACAACATGACGAACATACCCTTGCTCCCGCTAAAGCACGCGCCTATGAGTTACCCTCACTGAGCGGACAAGAGTCTGACGAAATAGTCATTCTATTAATGTCTCTGCCCAATCCCTCACAAGAGGTTATCAACTGTATAGAAAATGCAGTTGAATGGTTCAAGTCATCCAAGATTGAAGGCATAAAGAAAGAGTTCTTCACCAATGACGAAGGAAAGAAAGACTACCGCATGGTACCATGTACGGATTGTCCTCCTTTGTGGGCACGCTTCTATACACTGGAAGATAACCGTCCTTTCTTCAGTGACCGCGATGGAGTGAAGAAGTTCGATATCTCAGAAATAGGACACGAACGCCGTAACGGATATAGTTGGTATAATAGCGACGGACTGAAAGTGCTGAAGAAGTACGAACAGTGGAAGAAAAAGAATAAGATACAATGATTCACCACAGAGTAACACTGAGTTTCACAGAATCTTATTTCTTTAATTGCATATATTGAATATTGAACTCTGTGAAACTCAGTGTTACTCTGTGGTGAAATCCCCTAACCTTCCTGCTGAAGTCTTTCCATATACTCGCTCGGAGACATTTTCTCAATACTGGCGAAATAGCGATAGAAGCTGGAACGCGAAGTAAATCCACTCATAAACATAAGTTCTTTCACTGTCAGTTCTTTCCGTAAAGCCGCCTGTTCCTTAAAGTATTGCAGGCGATTGAAATTAATATAATCCCGAAATCCTGAGAAACCATTGTAACGCAACACCTTATTGAACCGGTGCTCATTGGTTCCTATATCCGTCAACACATTCTGCAATGAATATTGGGGATTGGTAAAAGGTGTATGCCCTTTCATAAAGGCCATCAGTTGCTCACTAAGTTCAAGCACTACGGGAGACACTTCAATTTCCTTGATTGCCTCTATTTCCTGCCGGCTTAAATCAATTACCGGCAATGGCGGTAAAGAGAGCGGGTTATCATTGCGCAGATAGAGTATATTCAGCAAGATAGTAGGCACAACCACAAAATACCCGAAAAGGTTAAAACATAAACCACTGGTTCCTAACATCAGCCAGATATACCCCGACATAATCAATCCAAAACATCCCATATAAATATACATCCCCCTACTCTGTACCCGTCGGATAGGTATCCAACGCTTCAGATAAGGAAGAAGAAAGTTCAAGGAAGGCATCAATACACTGATGACAAACAACATCAGTCTGACCACTACATCCTGCTTTCCCAGATTCTCTCCAATAGCAGCGAAGGACTTCAGCATCGTATAATGCCCGTTAAAGAACTGATAACAGCAAGCAATGCAAACAATCAGTAGTATAGGAATGCAATAATTGGTGATCCTTGTCAGCGTCATCCATCCAGGCTTCAGTGAAGCAATGGGAAATAGCGAAAAGAGCTGGAAAAAGAAAATCACGCGTACAATATGCCAAATAGACAAATGATCCATAGGCACCTCAACGAAGCGGGGTATCTCCTCCACTCCACGGCTAAAAAGCCACATCCACTCTATATTATCGCACAGCAGAAGTAGCGACAGAGTGGTAGCCAACATTCCCCAAGCCTTACGAATTTTGCTTTCAGAAGAATGTGCCCAGATAATCCCTCCTGTAACAAGACCGACGATATCGAGCAGCAGCTCTATAAACAACATGATTACACTGGTCATTTTTCCTTTCGCTTTTTATTTTACAGGTGTTCGTTTATCCGATATATTTTTCTGGCGCAAAGTTATAAAACTTATCAACTATGGGGCAATATATACAATCTTTTTAGTACCATTTTCAAGTAGTATTAAGTACCATTTCAGCCATTCCACCCAAAGTGGGACGCTTTTAAGCGAGGAAGGCCGTTCGATATAAAGGGAAATAGGGATATTTGCACATATTAAGCCAGCTACTATACACGTTACTATAAAGCATTAACGAAAGAACATGGAAAAAGAAATTATTATCAACAACAAGTTGAATGAGACCGGGCGTATTTCCCAATTTATGGAAGAATTGGGAGTATCACTCAACATCCCCTCGGAAATAGCGATGAGCATGAATCTCGCGATAGAAGAGATAATAGCCAACATCATTCAATACGCCTATCCGAAAGGAGAATCAAGCGAAATTCAGCTTCAGGCACATATCACTCCCGGAAGGCTGACTTTCCAGATCACGGACGAAGGAATCGCAGTTGATCCGTTCCAGAAAAAAAGTCCGGATGAAAAGCCATCCCTCGAAGAGCAGCTCACCAAAGGATTAGGGCATTTCCTTATTCACCGCACAATGGACGAAGTAAACTACCGAACTACGGACACCCAAAATCTGCTGACTCTAGTGAAACGGTTGGATATAGACTTTAAACCGGACGCTCTGCTGGACACAAACATTTGCAGAGTAGACGGCATCATTGTACTGGATATAAAAGGCCGGTTGGATACAGCCAACGCCCGCGACTTCAGCATAGCCATACAGCCTTTGCTTCAAGAAGACAAGCCCAATATCATCGTCAATTGCGAACAAATGTCCTACATCAGCAGTTCCGGCCTGCGATGCTTTCTTATCCTGCAAAAGAGCGTACAGAAAAATCAGGGAAGTTTGATTATCGAGGCTATGAGGCCGGAAATAAAAAACATCTTTGAAATGACGGGCTGCACTTCTCTCTTTAATATCCGGTAAATATTATGATGAAAAGATTTATTTTCAGCATCTTCCTATTGCCTTTACTACTTGCTTCACCCCAGACTAAAGCACAAGGCATCATGCTCACCCCGAAGTGGACCGCCCAAGCCCAATTTACCGGTTATTACGTGGCGGATAAGCTGGGATTCTATAAGGAGGAGGGAATTGACGTATGCGTACAACATCCTGCCATCTCAGAAAGCTCTTTTTCGTTTATGGAGAAAGGTCGTGCCCCGGTAGTGATTATGAACCTTTCATACGCATTCATGGAGCGGCTTGCAGGCGCACGTGTAGTAAACGTCATGCAGACCTCACAGGAAAACAGTCTGATGCTTATCAGCCACTCTCCTCTTAAAGGCGAGGAATCTCTTCGAAACCAGAAGATAGCCGTATGGAATCATCTGAGCCAAAAACTACTTGACCGGCTTGCAGAGCATTACGCCCTGAAACAGGTAGAATGGATACGGTTCAACAGCGGAGTCAATGTGTTTCTTTCCGGGGCTGCCGATCCTTGCCTGGTAGGAAGTTATAATGAGTATCTCCAATTATCGGAATACGGGATGAACGTTGATTCGATATACTCCATACGTCTTGCCGACTATGGCTACAACCTGCCTGAAGATGGGTTGTACGTCACGGAAGAGTTCTATAACCAATATCCGGAAGTCGTGCGCAAACTGGTAAAAGCCAGTATGCGTGGTTGGGCATGGACCAACGAGCACCGTGAAGAAGCCCTCGATATGGTTATGGAAGAAGTGAAAAAGGGCAATATAGGCACCAATCGCTACCACCAACGCAAAATGCTGGAGGAAGTTCTCCGCCTGCAAGTGGACCAGCAAAGCGGACAACGTACCTACCGCCTCAGCCGGGAAGGATTTGCACGCGCTGCAATGATATTGACGCCTGCCGGAAGTGCCAGTATCCGTTACGAGGATTTTGTAAAATAAACAACACTGCACATCACCATATCTCCCTAATTATATAATCATTCCTCCATGAAAGCATTTTTTTCCCCATCGTTTGCCACCAAACTAAGCATTTATGTGCTGTCTTTCACGCTGATAGTTTTTGTCTGCATCATGATGCTGTTCTATAATTACAGCCGGAAGCAGATAACGGAAGATGCCATAGACCATGCACACGGACTGCTGCGCAACACAGCTACACAAATCAGCGGAGAGTTGCAGATTGTAGAATCTACCCTCGAACAGTCCGTCTGGATTGTGGAGAAAAACCTAAGCACCCCCGATTCTCTAAAAGATGTCCTCACCGCCATCGTGAAAAACAATAGCCTGATTGTAGGAAGCGGTATCGCTTTCATTCCCGGATATTATAAGGAGAAAGGGAAATACTTCATGCCATACGCCTTCAGCATCAACGAGGGGGCAGAAGAGATCGTGAACTATCTGAAACTGGGTGGAGCAGACTACGATTATCCCTGCATGGACTGGTATCTGATACCTAAACTTCTGAAAACGAGTTATTGGAGCGAACCCTACTACGACACGGGAGGCGGAAATACAATTATGAGTACATACGCGCTACCTCTTCGCAACCCACAAGGAGAGGTATATGCCATATTTACGGCCAACATTTCCCTGTCCCGTTTCACCGATATGGTGAATAAGTTGAAACCTTACCAATCCAGCTATACCTTCCTGCTCAGCCGGAACGGTAGTTTCCTCACCCACCCCGACCGGGAAAAGATAATGAACGAAACCATTTTCTCCGTTGCCCTGGGCAAGAATGATGTTCAGGAAGAGGAAATAGGCCGCAATATACTTAACGGTGTGACCGGCACAGCACAATTCAACAATGCGGAACAGGACTCATACGCTCTATATACTGCCATCCCTAACTGTGGATGGTCTGTATGCACCATCTGCCCCAGCCAGGTGATACTCCACAATCTGGATGCCACCTCCCACCGCATCATCTATATTTTCCTGGCAGGTATGCTGGTACTGCTTCCGTTGATCTATCAAATCATTCACAGACTGGTACGTCCGCTCAGAGAATTTTCCGAATCCGCCCGTTCCATTGCCACAGGACGTTTTGATGTGGCATTACCCGAAGTACACTCCAAAGATGAAATAAAAGATTTGCACGACTCACTGGTCTATATGCAGCAGTCATTGTCGGGCTACGTTTCGGAACTGCGCACAACGACCGCCTCCAAAGAGCGCATTGAAAGCGAATTGTCCATTGCCCGCGAGATACAGATGGGAATGATTCCCAAAATCTTCCCACCCTACCCCGAACGGGAAGACGTGGACCTGCATGCCATATTGCATCCTGCCAAAGAAGTAGGCGGCGACCTCTACGATTTCTTTATCGACAATGACCGGCTTTACTTCGTCATCGGTGACGTATCGGGCAAAGGTGTTCCGGCCTCACTCTTCATGGCCATTGCACGCAGCCTGTTCCGCACCCTCGCCCAACAGGCCACCTCGCCTGCCGAGATTATGAGCAAGATGAACCGTTCTATCTCCGAAAACAATGAGGCCAATATGTTCGTTACCCTCATCATCGGCATACTCGACCTGAAAACCGGAAGCCTGCGTTTCTGTAATGCCGGACACAATCCACCTATTATAATAGGTGCAGACGGAAATACAACGCTACTGAAGGCAAAAATACAGTTATTCGTAGGAGTACTGGAAGATATGGAATACACCGATGAAGAAATCACTCTTGAAAAGAATACCCGTCTTTTCCTTTATACCGACGGAATAACCGAGGCTGAAAACGCCTCCAAAGAGCTGTATGGTGAAGATCGCCTATTATCAACTCTGGCTCCGCTGGGCACTTTCGACGTACGCATAATAGTAGATACAGTGGTTCGTTCCGTAGCCTCCCATGTACAACAAGCAGAGGCCAGTGACGACATGACCATTCTGCTAATTCATTATGAACCTAAAACAATAAAACCATAACATCATGGAAAAAGAGATCCGAATAACCAACGAGCTGGATGAGATCACAGCCTTGGCAATCTTTGTAGAAGAATTCTGTTCTGACTTGTCCCTGCCGGCAGAAACAACCATGCATATCAATCTGGCACTGGAAGAAGCTGTCAGCAATGTTATCATGTATGCCTACCCGCTGGAAGAGCATCATGAAATCCGACTAAAAGCCAGCCTGACAGACAATCAATTAATCTTCTTACTGACCGACAAGGGACTTTCCTTCGACCCGACCAATGCCCCGGATGCCGATATCACCATTCCCATTGAAGAACGTGCCATTGGTGGACTGGGTATATTCCTGATACGAAGCATTATGAATGAAGTTTCATACCAACGCCTGGACGGTGAAAACCGTCTGACCATGAAGAAGTATATTGAATTAGGATAATCCTACAGAGACTATCCCATCACCCATTTCGTTTTCTTTCCAAAACAACGGTATGCCATTGCCACCAGGAACCAGGAAACGCCAAATGCAACCACTGCGGCGACAGGTATCTGCAAACACAACGGAACACCTGCCGCCCGCATCAGTACCACTGACGGACCGGTGAAGAAGTAGTGTATCATATAAACTCCGAAACCGCAAAGTGTCAGATTGGATAATGCCTTTATCATCCGCTCCGAACGAATGTTCACTCTCTTTGCCCACATAAATACAGGAATGGTCATCATCACCACATTCAGTGAGCAATAGGTAAAGAACAATTCCAGCATTTCATCCGTAAAGTCCGGCAATGCCGTCATGTGGCGGAAACCGAAGAAAGTAACCGCATAGCCCACCACAAACATAGGAACACCTATCAGTGCAGCTTGCCGTCCAGTCCAGTCATGGTTGCGCAGATAATGCCCCAGAAGCAGGTATCCATTAAAGCCGGCAAAATAATAAAGCATGCCGAATGAGTTCCACGAACAAGTTCCCCACAAGTATTGCGCTACAAACTCATTATAATAAGGTATAAGCAATGTCACTCCCCATACTGCCAAGAACCAGAGTTTGGCTTTCTCCGAAGCTTTCTCCACCCAGGCGGAGAATATCGGCAAATACAAGTAGAGTCCTATCAGCAAATAAATGTACCACATGTGTACATCGAGGATAGAAAAATTAAAAGGAAGTTCGGCAATATATCCCATGCTGACAGCTAAAGACTGGCGCATCACTTCTTCGCCCGAGTACGGGAAGAAGTCAAGAATCACCCGCGGTTCCACTCCCAGCAATCCTGTAATCCAAGGGAAAAGATTATAAATCACCGACCAGATAAGAAACGGAAAAAACACACGTGGAATACGTTTCTTATAGAATACGGATGCATCCCCACGCACAGGAAGCAACAAAGCTCCCGTTATCATCACAAAAAGAGGTACGCACGGACGCAGCACCGCCCCATAGACAGCCCCCCAAAACTTGATATCTTCAATATTCGGAGCCGTTCCCGGATAAAAGTTGAAAGGGTCTGTGCAATGACAACAAACCACGGTAAACATAGCTATCAGTCGCACGACATCCAGCCAAACAACACGGGAGTCCGCCTTCGGAGAAATGTGGGGAGTAGTTTCCATAACTGTCAATAAGATTAATCTGATTTTGAAGGTGTAAAGATAGAAATTAGTATCGGCATACAAGAATATCTTATTATTTTTCTGATATCCACCTGAGGTTAGTGACACTAAAAAAAATACTTCTTTATTTCCTACATCCTACACCGACAACCGTTCTCTCTTGATTATCAAGCAAATAAATAACGTAAAATGGTGTAGGATAGTGTAGGATGATGTAGGATGGTGTAGGCAAACCTGTTGCAGAACTTATAGACTCCACAATGGAATACTTAGGAACAATAAGAAAAACGGGAAGAAGGTCGTATGAAAACCAAGCTTTGCTTTATTGTTTTTGTTCTTTTGCCTGTAGCAAAACTTCATCCCACAGTTGCGGGCTCTACGTTTTCCATATGGGGGCTGTTCGTCCCGCAATTGTGGGCTGCACAGCCCCCATATGGAAAACAAGGTTTTGCTTATAGCATAATGACATAAACATGAAAGCTTTAGGGGAAAAAGGAAGGAGCATATCAAGTTCTACATCTATTAAACCAAGAAAGCTGTCCCAAGGAGTTAATCAACTTCTTCGGGACAGCTTTCACTTAATCTATATAGAAAGATTCCTCTTATTTACTACAGTTCCAAGGTTTCAATTGTTTAAAGAAATCGTTGCCTTTGTCATCTACCAGGATGAATGCAGGGAAGTCTTCCACTTCAATCTTCCAGATAGCTTCCATACCGAGTTCGGGATATTCTACACATTCGATACTCTTGATGTTGTTCTGCGCCAAGATAGCGGCAGGACCACCGATAGAACCGAGATAGAAACCACCGTACTTCTTGCAAGCATCCGTCACCTGCTGGCTACGGTTACCCTTTGCAAGCATAACCATGCTGCCACCATGACTTTGGAACAACTCTACATACGAGTCCATACGTCCCGCAGTAGTGGGGCCCATAGAGCCACAAGCCATACCAGCCGGAGTCTTGGCAGGACCGGCATAGTAAATCGGATGATCCTTGATATACTGTGGCAAATCTTCACCACGGTCCAGACGTTCTTTCAGCTTAGCATGTGCAATGTCACGGCCTACGATAATCGTACCATTCAATGACAGACGTGTAGCCACCGGATATTTAGTCAGTTCCTTCAAGATATCTGCCATCGGCTGATTCAGGTTTATCTTAACTACGGCACCTTCGCCTGCATGACGCATTTCTTCCGGGATGAGTTCGCCCGGATTACTGTCCAGTTTTTCAATCCAGATACCTTCTTTGTTGATCTTACACTTGATGTTACGGTCGGCAGAGCAAGAAACGCCCAGACCTACCGGACAAGATGCACCGTGACGAGGCAGACGAATGATACGGATATCATGAGCCAGATATTTACCGCCGAACTGTGCACCGAGGCCAATCCTATGGGCTTCTTCCAACACTTCTTTCTCAAGTTCTACATCACGGAAGGCACGTCCGTATTCATTACCCGTAGTGGGCAACTCATCATAATAATGAGTAGAAGCCAGCTTTACCGTCAGCAGGTTCTTCTCAGCAGAAGTACCGCCAATGACGAAAGCGATGTGGTAAGGAGGACAAGCAGCTGTACCCAACGTCTTCATTTTCTCAACGAGGAAAGGAACCAGAGTGCCGGGATTCAGGATTGCTTTTGTTTCCTGATACAGGTAAGTCTTATTGGCCGAACCGCCACCTTTGGTCACGCAAAGGAACTTATATTCCATACCTTCGGTAGCTTCGATATCTATTTGCGCAGGCAGGTTACACTTCGTGTTCACCTCGTCGTACATATTCAACGGAGCATTCTGAGAGTAACGCAGGTTTTCTTCAGTATATGTTTTGTAGACACCCAACGAAAGAGCTTCTTCATCACAATAGCCAGTCCATACCTGCTGTCCCTTTTCACCATGAACGATAGCCGTACCGGTATCCTGACAGAAAGGAAGCACGCCTTTTGAAGCTACTTCTGCATTGCGCAGGAAGGTCAGTGCTACATATTTATCATTATCACTTGCTTCGGGGTCGCGCAAAATCTTAGCAACTTGCTCATTGTGCGAACGGCGCAACATAAATGACACATCGCGGAAAGCCGTGTTAGCCATTGCTGTAAGACCTTCTTTTTCAATCTTCAGAATGGGCTTTCCTTCAAACTCGCTTACGGATACATAGTCTTTTGTAAGCAGATAATACTCAGTCTTATCTTCCCCATGCTCAAACATAGGTTGATACTTGAACGGAGGTGTTGTTGCCATAATTACTCGTAAATTAAATTAATGAATCGTAGCACAAAGGTAAGAACTATTATTGAAATATTTCTTTAATTAGAGTGAAAATGATGACACCCTCTGCATACGACCTATCAATTCGTCACCCAACGCTGTCTTATCTTCAATATGTTTCAGCACGGCAGTGACAAACGGATTACTTTCAAAGTCACCGCGTACCTGCTCAAAGTCCATTTCTTTCTCTGCGCGCGAGCCGTCGGCACCGAAGCCCGTCATAGAAGCCAGCGAGAATTCTTTCTTGGCATCATCATACACCATACGGTCCAACCCGACTACCGCTTCCTTCCACTTCTCTACAATGCGGATGATGTCTGTAGCCGTAATATTGTCCGGTTTGATTCCGTAGTATTCCTCCAACTTTTCATAAGCCCAGGTCCACTCATAAGTGTAGTAGTTCTGATGCATCTTCTCAAATTCAGCATTGATGTACTTCAGACGGTCTACTTTTCCACACTCGATATCATTGATCAGGGCATCTATCTCGCTCTTCGGAGCTATCAGGCCGGAAATGTCCACCCACTCACCGCTACCCACTGTGGTGTCGGGCTTCAGGCGGGCACGTATTTCTTCATTGCTTTTGAATTCAATACCTTCCAGACGTTTGATGACAGAGTTTCCAAGGAATTTATGGATGGCGATCTCATAGAACTTGATACCCTTCACCAATGCCGAGTTACGGATCTTCGCACTATGGAAAGAATAGATATCGGAAAGTTCGCCCGAAGCATGGCGCAGGTTCTGCAAAGTTTCCCGTCCCTTGAACATCTTCTGCACGGTATAGGGACTGAGTAAGTTGTAATTGATGAAATCCAGTTTGTTGGAATCCGTACGTCCATCACGCTTCGGCCACTTCTGTGCATCACGGATGGTTCCTACACTTCGCAGGTTGACGCCCGGTACAAGATAAGTAGTATTGTTCTGCTCTATCAGATAGGAGAAAGGCAGGTTAGAAGTATCGGAATGATTCACATGGGTTGGAAACC
>NZ_EQ973491.1:1207909-1226721 GCF_000158035.1 Bacteroides cellulosilyticus DSM 14838 | reverse complement strand
CAGAAAAAAAGAGCGTTTTTATGTTTGTAATTCACTAATTCACAAGTCCTTAATATGCATTATGCAAACTTTGGCCGAATTGATGCAAATATCTCCTTTTTTAGCCTGAATTATTCATCGCAAGTGTAAAAGGAGTATCACTTCGTTAGGAATTAAGGAGTTATACTCCATTATCTCGTTATATAGAAAGCAGATATTACAGAGGAGAAACTTGATATGATCCTTCCTTTTCCCCTTAAAGCCTTAAGGTTAATGTCATTATGCTATAAGCAAAACCTTGTTTTCCAGCTGAGGTCTGTTCGGCCCTCAATTGCGGGCTACACAGCCCCCATATGGAAAACGTATAGCCCACAACTGTGGGACGAAGTTTTGCTACGGGCAAAAGAACGAAAACAATAAGGCAAAGCGTGGTTTTCATACGACTTCCTTCCCATTCTATTTATTGTTTCTAAGTATTCTATTGTGGAATCTATACGTCCGATGCGTCATATATATATCAATAGCATGGCACAATAAAGACATTTTGGCATTATCTTTCATCTTTTAACTGTAAAATTGTCAGGTACAGGCTATTGGCAAATCTTTTGCGCCCATTCAAGTGTTATTGAAAATGAAAATAGAAAGGAGATATAAGATATGAACTTTAACAACTTTACCATTAAATCGCAAGAGGCGGTGCAAGAAGCGCTGAACCTGGCCAAGAGCCGTGGACAGCAGGCTATCGAACCGGTTCATGTTATGCAGGGAGTGATGAAGGTGGGCGAAAACGTCACTAACTTCATTTTCCAGAAACTGGGCATGAACGGACAGCAGATCGCACTCGTCCTTGACAAACAAACAGATTCATTACCCAAAGTTTCGGGTGGAGAGCCTTACCTGAGTCGTGAAACGAACGAAGTATTCCAGAAGGCTACCCAGTATTCCAAAGAGATGGGTGACGAATTTGTTTCACTGGAACATTTACTGTTGGCATTGCTGACTGTAAAAAGCACAGTTGCCACCATCCTGAAAGATGCGGGAATGACGGAGCACGAGCTCCGAGGAGCCATCACAGAACTGCGCAAAGGAGAAAAAGTTACTTCACAATCCAGCGAGGATACTTATCAGTCACTGGAAAAGTATGCCATCAACCTGAATGAAGCTGCCCGAAGCGGAAAGCTCGACCCGGTGATCGGCCGTGATGAAGAAATCCGTCGTGTGTTGCAAATCCTGAGTCGCCGTACCAAAAACAATCCTATATTAATAGGTGAACCGGGTACCGGTAAGACTGCCATTGTGGAAGGACTTGCCCATCGTATCCTGCGTGGTGACGTGCCGGAAAATCTGAAGAACAAGCAAGTTTACTCATTGGATATGGGTGCGCTGGTTGCCGGAGCAAAGTATAAAGGTGAATTTGAAGAACGTCTGAAAGCCGTTATCAATGAGGTAAAGAAATCAGAAGGAGATATCATTCTCTTCATTGATGAAATTCACACGCTGGTTGGTGCCGGAAAGGGTGAAGGTGCCATGGATGCTGCCAATATTTTGAAACCTGCATTAGCGCGCGGTGAGTTAAGAAGCATCGGTGCAACAACTCTTGACGAGTATCAGAAATACTTCGAAAAAGATAAGGCACTGGAACGCCGTTTCCAGATTGTATACGTGAACGAACCGGATACATTAAGCACCATCTCCATCCTGCGTGGATTGAAGGAGCGTTACGAGAATCATCATCATGTACGGATTAAAGATGACGCCATCATAGCTGCCGTAGAGCTGAGCAACCGCTATATTACAGATCGTTTCTTGCCGGATAAGGCTATCGACCTGATGGATGAAGCTGCTGCCAAGTTACGTATGGAAGTAGACTCCGTACCGGAGGAATTGGATGAAATTTCACGTAAGATCAAACAACTGGAGATTGAGCGCGAAGCCATCAAACGCGAAAACGATAAACCGAAACTGGAACAAATCGGTAAGGAACTTGCCGAACTGAAAGAACAGGAAAAATCGTACAAAGCCAAATGGCAAAGTGAAAAGACATTGGTCAACAGAATCCAGCAGAATAAGGTTGAAATAGAAAACCTTAAATTCGAAGCAGACAAAGCTGAACGTGAGGGAGATTACGGTAAAGTTGCCGAAATCCGTTACGGTAAGTTGCAGGCTTTGAATCAGGAGATTGAGGATACTCAAAAGGAGCTTCATGCCATGCAGGGCGACAAAGCCATGATTAAGGAAGAAGTAGATGCCGAAGACATTGCAGATGTAGTATCCCGTTGGACAGGCATCCCCGTCAGTAAGATGCTGCAAAGCGAAAAGGATAAACTGTTGCATCTGGAAGATGAACTTCACCAGCGTGTCATCGGACAAGATGAAGCCATTGAAGCTGTTGCCGATGCCGTACGCCGTAGTCGTGCAGGTCTGCAAGATCCGAAACGTCCGATTGGTTCGTTTATCTTCCTCGGTACCACCGGTGTGGGTAAGACGGAACTTGCCAAGGCACTCGCTGAATTCCTCTTTGATGATGAAAGCATGATGACGCGTATCGACATGAGTGAATATCAAGAAAAGCATAGTGTGTCACGCTTGGTTGGAGCGCCTCCGGGATATGTAGGCTATGATGAAGGTGGACAATTGACTGAAGCTATTCGCCGCAAACCATACTCAGTCGTACTATTCGACGAAATAGAAAAGGCGCATCCGGATGTATTCAACATCTTGCTGCAAGTATTGGATGACGGACGATTGACAGACAATAAGGGACGTATGGTAAACTTCAAGAACACCATCATCATTATGACGTCCAACATGGGAAGTGCTTACATTCAGAGTCAGATGGAAAAGCTGAATGGTACTAACAAAGAACAAGTGATTGAAGAGACGAAGAAGGAAGTGATGAATATGTTGAAAAAGACAATTCGCCCGGAATTCCTAAACCGTATTGATGAGACAATCATGTTCCTGCCACTGAATGAAAGCGAAATCAAGCAGATTGTAGTACTCCAGATAAAAGGTGTACAAAAGATGCTGGCCCAGAATGGTGTGGAACTGATATTGACAGATGGAGCTATAGAGTTCTTGACAAAGGTCGGATATGATCCGGAATTTGGTGCCCGTCCGGTGAAACGAGCCATCCAACATTACTTACTGAATGACTTGTCGAAAAAGCTGCTCGCTCAAGAAGTAGACCGCAGTAAACCAATCATAGTAGATGCCGGTGGTGAAGGACTGGTATTCAAAAACTAAACTAAAATATCCGCAAATAAAAAAAGCTGTCTTGCCACTGAAGGCAAGGCAGCTTTTTTCTTATTCTATAACGAGCTGCTTAACAACCGGTACGGACAACGCATGTGTTATAACCAACACATACTCTCCAGAACATGGCAAATCAAACGAAGCGCTCTCTTCCCTCGCCTGTTTTACCTCAATCACCTTCCCCCGGATATGATATAAACAAAGCGTAGCGTTTGGCAACACTCCATCCACATATATCTTACCAGCGGCTTTATCCACCTGTACTGTTACGCTCTTATGCTCTTCCATCTTAATTAATGCCAGCCTCAAGTCCCCCTTAAAGGCAATAAATTCATATAAAAAAAGCGTGGGAACTGCTGTTATTACTGTACCTGGGGCTCTGGACTGCCACTATTCAAATAATATACAACAGCCCACGCTCCGTACTATACATTTGAATATGCATATACAACAGAGCATGAGCGTTTGTTGTCTATCATCCTTGAATAGCATGAAATTGTCCAGATTTCAAGTACAAGATAATATTAAACGCTTTTATCCATAATTATCCCTCAATCTTTGTGAGAGAGGCCACCGCCCACTCTGCATCTCAGGATGGCAACAAAGGTATAAAAAAAGTAATCAAAATTAAAGATACCGCATAAAAAAAAGCGGATTATCCGGGATGCCCCTGATAATCCGCCTTTTCTGTTAAAAGAACAGTTTATTTCAAATTTATTCTTCCGTCTTTCCTTCTTCTGTAGTTTCCGCTTCCGCTGTATCTTCAAAATCAGTTATTCCACAAGCAACTAACAGATTGTACCAGGAAATAAGCTTTTTGATATCAGCCAGATATACACGATCGCGATCAAAAGTCGGCAAAACTTCACCCAGATAAGCACGAAGTTCATCAGCAGTAGCTTTCTTTAAATCCATTACTACGGCAGCACCGTTTTCTTTCTCTTTCATAGCAGTCAACACATCCTTCAAAGGTACGTCGTCCGTATCCGTATACATGGCAATATCACCCAAAGAGATTATTTTCTCGTTACCATAAGCGGGGAAGCGTTTCTTGTCCGTGAGAGACTCTACGATCAACATATTTCTACCTTGTGAAATGAGTTTATACAATCCCGGTTTACCGGAAATAGACAAAATAGTCTTCAACATAGTATGTTCTATTTTTTATTAGTAATATTTTATTTTTTCGGTGGGCAAAGATAGTGCAAACCGAGAGTAAAAGCAAATTTATTTGTTTTTACCAAGGTGCAGCCTATTTTCGCTTAAGCAAAGGTAAGCAATATTTTTAGATAGAGAAGTTATTACCTCTAAAACCTGCGGAATTAACGGAGTTTTACCGTCGTTTACAATTACAAAATCAGCCTGAGTACGCTTCTCTTCATCACTCATCTGGCTACGAACACGGCGTTCTATCAATTCGCGAGGAGCGGTGTCACGCTGCATGGCACGCATGATGCGAAGTTCTTCGGGCGCATAAACCAGAACCACAGCATCTACTTCGCCTGCAAATCCTGCTTCGATCAGAATTGCAGACTCCATGCCCACTACCGGATAGGTAGTATGACGCTCTACCCACTGACGGAAATCGTCCCGTACCCGCGGATGGATAATACTGTTTACTGTACGAATATGCTCAGGATCTCCAAAAATATAGGAAGCAAGCAAAGGTTTGTTTAGTTCATCACCGGCATACACCTCTTCACCCAGCAAAGCAATCAATTCACGACGGATCAAAGCATCCGAATTCGTCAACCGCTTCGACTCAATATCTGAGATATAAACAGGAATCCCCATTACTTCCAACAAACGGGAAACAAGGCTTTTCCCACTACCAATACCACCGGTTATTCCTATTTTAATCGCCATATTCAAAGGATACTTGCTCGATAAGAAAGTCGACCTGTTCCGGATTGATACGTATCTGATTAACTCCTTTGGGTACTGACTTCAGTTTTACTGTGTACTTCTTATCCGAACCCAGTTTCAAGAGTTCTTCATAAGAAACATTGATATGGAAATCACTTTCCGTTATCTTATTGAAACGGCTTAAACCAACCTGAAAGGTGACACTGACTTTCGAAGGAAACGCACGCAGCACTTTTCCTGCCGGAAAGTTAACTCCCCGCAAGGGAACTTCCACCGTTTTCTCAGTATAAATATCTACCGGAAAAACCATTTCTACCGAAGCGGGCACAAACTTAATTCCTCTTGGAGCCAACAGAGGAACCTGTTGCCTCAATGTATCGGAAATATCCTCGAATTTCACTTTTCGCGTATAAGCAACTGTTATGGTATCCAATGCTCCCTCCGGCGCATAAGCCAACACAGAATCAGGCTTGCAAACCGTATCGGATATATAATATTGCCGCCCTGCACTCACCGTGCCCTGGAACTTTACCGGAACCAGTTTGGAAGCACCTGTAGAATAAATATACTCCAAAGTATCAGGTTTTACAGAAAGCAGTTTTGTAGATACATTCAACTGATTAAGCAACCTCTTCTCAAACTGTGAAGAGTAGATACGTACATGATTATCAGTCCCTTTATAATCAGAAAAATCCAGAGTAATAGGAAAAAAGCTCTTTCCAAGCATGTAGTTGAGCAGCACCGTGCCCTTGTCTTTCACCCGGATATGCAGTTCAGAAGGTGGTTCGGAAGTTATAACCACATTATTGGGCACTCCCTTCAAACGTACCGGAATGGAGAATTCCGTTTCATAATCGTTGTTCAGCGTCTGAAGTAGCCAGAAACCACTGGCTATAAAAAAGAAGAATAAAAAAATTAAGAACTCTCTGCTCTTATCACTGAGCAGAAAGTCCTTAACTTTTCTCGCTGTTTTTAAATATATGCGTTTTATGTTCCTACGATCAATCATAGGCTCACTTATTCAAAATTATTTAGCAGCCTGATTACTGTTAGCATCAGCAGCAGCCGCAAATATAGAATTTTTATCTATTCTAATCTTAACATTAGAAGCGATTTCAAGTACTATATCATTGTCATTAATTTCTTTAATCACACCATGAATACCGCCGGCAGTAATCACCTTTTGGTTTACTTGAAGTGATTTACGGAAGTTTGCAATTTCTTTCTGCTTTTTGTTTTGCGGACGAATCATGAAAAAATACATGATAGCAAACATAGCAATCAGAAGAATCCACATCATGCTACCACCACCAGGGGCTGCGGCAGGAGCTTGCAAGAATACGGTCATTAAATTCATAAAATATTCGTTTTTAGTTTTTAATACTCAACAAAGGTATCAGTTTTTCGCTAACTTACCTTCTTTTTTTAATTGATTAACTATTCCGTCCAATGTACCGTTTACGAAGCTTCCGCTCTTTATCGTACTATAGACTTTAGCGATCTCAACATATTCATTTAACGAAACACTTACCGGAATGTTCGGAAAACTTAGAATTTCCGCCAATGCACATTGCATTATTATCACATCCATAAAGGCTACACGATCCAAATCCCAGTTGCGTGTATTTTCACTGATCAGATGACGGTAATAGTCACAATTCAGTATAGCGCGACGGAACAAGCGACGGGCAAACTCCTGGTCTTCCTCATCCTTAAATTCCGGCAACAAAGTCTGGTTAGCACCATTTTTTGCCTCAAAACGTTTAATCGTCTTCAGCACGAAAGTGTCTACTATTTCTTTGTCATCATTCCAATAAAGGCTCTGATCTTCCAGCAAAACATCCAACTCTTCGTTATTGAAAACAAATGCCTTATAGAGCTTTCTCCATAGTTCACGGTCAACTTCATAAGATTTATCAGACGAAGCCATATATTCCTTATATATATCAGAAACTATAATCTTGTCATACAAACCCTTGATAAAGTCTTCGTCATTTGCCCACGAACGTTTCTGGTTGGCAGCAAACTCCATCAACTGCTTATTCACTTCCAGTTGTGAAACGAACTTGTTTTCTACGAATTTCATGTTGGGATACAACTCCTCTGCGGTCGGAGCTAACTTGGACTTTGCCGCATCAATGCGTTTTTGTGCGTACGTCGTCAGAGCCACCATCAGCATCAGCAAATAATTATAAAGGTCATACGCTTTTGAAAGACTAAAGAATAATTCTTTCTCCGCTGAGTCTAAATTTTTACTGCCATTCTGATAATAAGCATATACAATCTGTATAATCTTAAGACGAATAAGAACTCTGTTAATCATAAATCTATTAATCAATACTGTTGTTAACGAGATGCAAAAGTAGACATTTTTAATGAGTTTACGCAAATAAATCACATTTTTTAATGCAGATATTCATTATCCGGGCTTTTTCTTTTGACAGTTTAAAAAAAATCGTCATTTTTGAAGCCAATTACAACAAGAAACCTAAAATATGGAAGACTTAAAGAAGAAAAACGGTGCGGACATGAACGATAAGGAGATTGTATTCTCCAAATCCATTAAAGCAGGTAAACGAATCTACTATCTGGATGTAAAGAAGAACAGAAAAGATGAAATGTTCCTGGCCATTACTGAAAGTAAGAAGGTAGTGACCGGTGAAGGCGAAGATTTGCAGGTAAGTTTTGAAAAACATAAGATTTTCTTATATAGAGAAGACTTTGAAAAATTCATGAACGGCCTGAATGAAGCTATTGATTTCATTAACCGGAAAGAGATGTTGGAAGTTATAAGCGATATGAATGCAGAAGCAGATGAAAATGCAGAAGCAGAGTTGGATGCTATAGCTGAAATGAATACCAAAGGAATGGAATTGGACGGAGAAATCAAGATTGATATTGATTTTGAAGAGCCAACTCTTTGATAATTCAAAAAGAAGCTGTACTTTTGCACCGCTTTTTTGCAACATTGTGTGGCTACCCCACATCGTGCGATGGTGAATTAAGCAACAAAACAACTTAATTTAGAGTAACACAAAAAATTAAAAAAATGAAATCAATTGAAGTAAAAGGTACTGCAAGAACTATTGCAGAACGTTCTTCGGAACAAGCAAGAGCTTTGAAAGCTATTCGTAAAGACAACGGTGTACCTTGCGTACTCTACGGAGGAAGTGAAAACATTCACTTCACTGTATCTGCTGATGGTCTGCGTAACCTGGTTTATACTCCGCACATCTACGTAGTTGACCTGATTATCGACGGCAAGAAAATCAACGCTATCATGAAAGATATCCAATTTCATCCGGTAAAAGATACAATCCTGCACGTTGACTTCTATCAGATTGACGAGTCTAAACCCATCGTAATGGAAGTTCCTGTACAGATGGAAGGTTTAGCAGAAGGTGTAAAAGCCGGTGGTAAGCTGGTATTGCAGATGCGTAAGCTAAAAGTAAAAGCTTTATACAACATTATTCCTGAAAAACTGACAGTAAATGTTGCTCACCTGGGTCTGGGTAAGACTGTTAAAGTTGGTGAGTTGAACTTCGAAGGTTTGGAATTGATGAATGCAAAAGAAGCTGTTGTATGCGCAGTTAAGTTGACTCGTGCTGCAAGAGGTGCTGCCGCTGCTGCTGGCAACTAATCAGCTCTTTCACAAGAAGACACATTCCGGAACGCGGATTAACGCAGAAGACGCAGATTTCATTAATCCGCGAAAGCTGTGATAATCCGCGTTCCTTGTTTCTATAATTATTCACCACAGAGTTACACAGAGCATCACAGAATTATATTATTAAAGAAAAAACTCCGTGAAATTCAGCGCAACCCCGTGGTGAAAAATATAATTTCTCAGAGAAATGAAATACTTAATTGTTGGATTAGGAAATATCGGTCCTGACTATCACGAAACCCGCCATAACATAGGATTCATGGTAGTGGATGCATTGGCAAAAGCAGCAGGGGTCACTTTCAATGATGGCCGCTACGGCTTTACCACTACCCTATCCGTGAAAGGACGCCAGCTTTTACTGCTGAAACCTTCTACATTCATGAACCTCAGCGGAAATGCCGTACGATACTGGATGCAGAAAGAGAACATTCCATTGGAAAACGTGTTAGTAATAGTAGATGACCTTGCTCTGCCATTTGGTACTCTGCGCCTGAAAGGAAAAGGTAGCGACGCCGGACACAATGGACTAAAACACATTGCAGCCATCCTGGGCACACAGAACTATGCCCGGCTCCGTTTCGGTATCGGCAACGAGTTCCCACGAGGTGGTCAGATAGATTATGTACTGGGTCACTTCACTGACGAAGACTGGAAGACCATGGACGAACGCTTAAAGACTGCAGGAGATATTATCAAAAGCTTCTGCCTGGCAGGAATTGATATTACAATGAACCAATTTAATAAGAAGTAGATAGTAGTTAACTACTTCCTACTAACTACTAAAGAACGATATGAGTGAAGCAAGAATAGATAAATGGATGTGGGCTGTACGTATTTTCAAGACACGTACCATTGCCGCCGAAGCATGTAAGAAAGGACGCATCAGCATCAATGGAGGATTAGCAAAAGCTGCCCGTACGGTGAAACCAGGCGACATAATACAAGTGCGCAAACCACCTGTGACCTACTCTTTCAAAGTATTGCAAGCTATCGAGAAACGTATTGGTGCAAAGCTCGTTACGGAAATGATGGAGAACGTTACGACTCCCGATCAGTATGAACTGCTGGAGATGAGCCGTATCAGTGGTTTCATTGACCGTGCCAAAGGTGCAGGTCGTCCCACAAAAAAGGATCGACGAACTTTGGAAGAGTTTACAACTCCCGAATTCATGGACGACTTTGATTTTGAATTCGATTTTGAGGAAGAATAAAAAAGAGTGATAATCACATTACATCATTATGAGCGAAAAGAAGATTAAATGGGGATTCATTGGTTGCGGAGAAGTGACCAAATATAAAAGTGGTCCCGCCTTCCAAAAGGTGGAAGGTTCGGAAGTAATTGCTGTCATGAGTCGCGATGGCGCCAAAGCCAAAGCTTATGCTAAGGAAAGAGGTATTCCAAAGTGGTATGATGATGCCCAGGAATTGATTGACGATGAAGATGTGAATGCTATCTACATTGCCACCCCTCCCTCTTCACACGCCACTTATGCTATCATGGCAATGAAAGCCGGCAAGCCTGTATATATAGAAAAGCCCATGGCCGTAACCTACGAAGAGTGCTGCCGCATCAACCGTATCTCCAATGAAACCGGGGTTCCCTGCTTCGTTGCTTATTACCGTCGCTATCTGCCTTACTTCCTCAAAGTAAAGGAATTGATAGAGAATGGAAGCATAGGCAATGTCATCAATGTTCAAATTCGTTTTGCCCAACCTCCCCGTGACTTAGATTACAACAAAGAAAATCTCCCGTGGCGTGTACAACCGGATATTGCCGGCGGCGGCTATTTTTATGATTTAGCCCCACATCAGATTGACTTATTACAAAACATGTTCGGTTGCATCCTCGAAGCCTGTGGATATAAGAGTAATCGCGGCGGACTTTATCCTGCCGAAGACACTCTGAGTGCATGCTTCCAATTTGATAACGGATTGGTAGGTAGTGGTTCTTGGTGTTTCGTAGCGCACGACTCCGCACGCGAAGACCGCATTGAAGTGATAGGAGACAAAGGAATGATCTGTTTCTCTGTATTTACTTACGATCCTATCGCCCTTCACACAGAAAAAGGAAGAGAAGAAATCCCGGTAGCTAATCCGGAACATGTACAACAACCGCTTATCCAAGCCGTTGTCGACCACCTTTTAGGCAAATCCATCTGCACTTGCGACGGAGCAAGCGCAACGCTCACTAATTGGGCAATGGACAAAATACTGAATAAACTTTAATTAGCGACTAGGGGTCAGTGATTAGTAGCTGCACGCCGCATGGTGTTAATCACTAATCACTCACCCCTAATCACTATCAAAGCTCTTTCTTCACAGCCTCAATCAATTCTTTGTATTCAGCATCCGTTAAGTATACTTTTCCCGGGTTCATCTGGAAAGTACCACCATAATCGGGACCATCTACATATTTGGGAGCAAGATGAAAGTGCAGATGCGACAACTTATCGGAATATGCACCATAATTAATCTTTTCGGGATTAAACGCTTTCTGCATAGCACGAGTTACACGCGCCACATCCTCCATAAAAGCATTACGATCCTCATCGCTCAATTCATTCAAATCATTGACGTGGTCTTTGTAAGACACAAGGCAACGTCCTCTGTATGTTTGTTCCTTAAACAAAAACACACGGGATACACTCAGTTCGGCAAACTCAATCATCAGATTGTGCAGCGTCTCGTTATTCTGACAATACAGACATTCTTTCGGATCACTTTTCATGATATTCTTGGTTTATTATTTATGTTTACGGAACAAAGATAAACTTTCCATCTTTATTCCATGTCGATATTTTCATTCTTTTGGCCGACTAATTTATACACATCGGCTTTTTCTCCCACTACCCATACCACATCGTCCTCCATAAACGGCTCATGCGGATCGGGAGCATGCAAGGCTTCTTCTCCTCTCTCCACCCCTACTATAAGGCAATGATACTTCTCACGAATACCGGATTCACGCATCGTCTTGCCCAGAAATTCTGATTGCTCATCCACGCGGAACTGACGCAGGATAGTTTCACTCTTTTCAACTACATTCGTATCCAGAGCAGAAGCTTTCTCCATTTCGGTACCAAACTGGTTCAGTTCTTCATCTGTACCTATGACCTGAATCTTATCTTCCGGGAAAAGCCTTACGGAAGCTCCCGGTATATTAATCCGCTTCTTTCCTCGAAGAATAGAGACGACATGTACGCCAAATTGTTTTCCAAAATTAAGCTCCAGCAATGTCTTTCCCGCCCATGCCGATTCACCGGGGATTTCGAAATCCGCCAGATGCAAGTCACGGGACAACAAACGTCCTGCATATTCCGGCTTCTTCTCTCCCATATACTCGGCCCGCATATCGCGATAGCGCAGATTCTGGAAGAATTTCCGCTCTATCATGATTGACTGTTTCTTCAGTTGCCGGGACAATATCATCATCGTAACCAATAAAACAGCCACACCCAACAATAAACCAACAGAGACTTCAAACAAGCCTGCTATCACAAACATTACAAAAGATACAGCTATCAGAATACGTATAACGATTGTAGCTACCAACGGTGCACGATTTCCCCGACTATCCTTCCATAAAGTTACAAATTCAGCCGAATGATTCTTTTTTATCATAATAGCCCGCAAGAATGGAGCAATAAACAGAATAGTCAGGAAAGCGGCAAGCAGCTTCCCCCAGATTCCGGGTATATGTTCCAAAAGCAACGGAACAAGAAAGCGGAAAGCTAACGCAACAACCGCAATGCTCACTATGGAATAGACAATAGTGATTCGCGTCAAAGCCAAAATAAACTTCTTCCACAGGCTCTCATGATTCATAGTCTGTGAACCGGATGAGTAATGCAACAAGAAGTTTTTCCACTTTGCCGGCAAATGAGTATCAACGAAATTTGAAGCCGGCTCGGCAAAGCGAATCATATAGGGAGTAAGAAAGGTGGTAATAACCGAAACTGCCACCACAATAGGATACAGAAAATCACTCGTCACATGGAGCGATACCCCCAGCGATGCAATAATAAAAGCAAACTCACCAATCTGAGTTAAACTGAAACCGCATTGCATAGCCGTCTTCAAAGGCTGCCCGGCCAACAGCACACCCAACGTACCGAACAAGGACTGTCCCAGAATAACAGCCAGTGTTATTACAATGATAGGAAGTGCATATTCCACAATCATTGCAGGATCCACCATCATACCTACCGACACGAAGAATACGGCGCCAAAAAGATCTTTCACCGGCTTCACTAACCGTTCTATACTCTCAGCCTCAACCGTTTCAGCAAGAATGGAACCCATGATAAAAGCTCCGAATGCAGCAGAAAAGCCCGTATGAGCTGCCATAACCACCATACCGAAACAAAGTCCAAGGGAGACAATAAGCAGTGTTTCTTCACTCATCAACTTGCGGCATCGCTTCAGTAATTCGGGTATCAGGTAGATACCGACCACAAACCAAAGTATCAGGAAGAAGAGCAGTTTTCCGATACTTTCCAGCATTTCCGAACCTTCAAAATTATGCCTTACCGCCATGGTAGACAGCATCACCATCAAGACAATAGCAAGAATATCTTCCAATATCAGCACGCTAAGCACCAATCCGGTAAATTGCTTCTTACGCATTCCCAAATCATCGAACGCTTTATAAATAATGGTAGTGGAAGACATGGCAATCATACCTCCCAGGAAGATGCTGTCCATACGCTGCCAGCCAAAGCCCGTACCGACAGTTATTCCCAAAAGAATCATACAGAATATGATGGTACAGGCAGCAATAATAGCCGCTCCACCAACTTTTACAATTTTCTTGAAACTAAATTCCAGTCCCAGCGCGAACAGAAGGAATATTACACCGATATCCGCCCAAGTCTGTATATTAGCCGTATCCATCACCGAGGGAGTATATGGCATATGTGGACTGGCCAGAAAGCCTGCCACCACATACCCCAGCACCAACGGCTGTTTCAGTTTCTTGAACAATAGCGTCATGATTCCTGCACAAATCAGTATCAACGCCAAATCGTTTATTAAAGTAGCCAAGTGTGACATATTATTTGTCCTTTCGTGTTTTTGCTTACAAAAGTAGCAATTTTTATAGCATTAATAATTGTAATGATAGAAACTTTTTTTCTTCCCGTATTGTTCAAAGTATAATCAATCATTTTAAAACATACCATCATGGAAGAGAAAAAAGAAGCCCGTGAAGAACGGAACAGGGAAAAGTTAGCCAATGGCGACTGGGTTATGGCAGAATTTTATGCAAGCTGGTGCCCGCATTGCAAACGCATGCAGCCTATTGTAGAAGAATTTAAGAAGGCAATGGAAGGAACCCTTGAAGTAGTGCAAGTGGATATCGACCAGGAAAGTGCCCTTGCTGATTTCTACACCATTGAAATGTATCCCACATTTATATTAATGAGAAAAGGTGAACAGCTTTGGAGACAATCGGGAGAATTGCCTTTGGAAAAGCTGGAAAAGGCAGTGAAAGAATTCAAGTCCTGAAGAAAGCTTTTTCTCACCTAAGCGATATTTTTTTCTCTCCTTGATGAGAAAGCTTTCTCGCTTAGGTGAGAAAAGATTGATATTAATACTCTTTTTCTCTCATAAACTCATCAGCTACATACAAATTGCCATACAGATACAGACCTGTACTCTTATCATGTAAATCCGCACAGGTTTGGCTGGCATAAAATAGCTCCAAAGCTCTTTCCGGAGCAATGTTCAGCCGCTTTGCCAACTCTGCCGAAATCTGCCCAATACGATTGCTTAATATCATCTCCTGAATTTCAGGAGATTTAATAGGATCATTCTGCCGATTCTGTTCCATGATATACTTTGGTCTTCATTGTCCGGCCTCCCAATTTGTTAGACATTCTATCATATTCTTCGTCACATTCTCGCGACTTTCAGTATGAAGCATCTCATAATTAGACCATATATAATTACGAATCATTCCGACACGCTTCATGCGCTCAAATATTTCATGATAGGATTTACCCAATGCACCGGCTGTGCCTTCTATGCAAGATGCAACGAAAGCCAACTTGATTTCAGTCTGTGATAATTCTATAAGTTTTTCCATATCGTTTCTTCTCTACCAACGCAACATTAAGACGATTCAGCCCTTTATTTTTCATAAGACTTTCGTTTTAATATCTGCAAAAATAATATTTTTCAGCCGATATCATTCCAAAAGGAGAAGAAAAACTACACAGTAGCCGGAAAGCTATAAACGGCAAAATCCCCGACAACTCTCTCGCTGCCGGGGATTAAGCTAATTAAACAACATTTTACCTCACGTAATTGAGAAGGGACAAATCAAAATTTAAATCCAATCTTAATCGTCGGGGCAGCCAGTACACTAAAGTTGTGGCTGTCCGCGGAGAGGTTTCCTAAACCTTCCTGAGGTTTATACGTAGTCATATTGTAAGTATATGCAAAGGGATCAACCTGTACACCTACATACATTGCGGGCAGAACAAAATAATCGACGCCGAATGTAATGGCACCACGGAGATTATAAGTCTCAGCAGTAGATTTGCCCATCGTTTCGTACTCGTCATATTTCATTTCGTTCAAACCGTATGCGAAACCCACGCGTACACCTAAGTAAGGCATGAGATTAGGGACCTTCTTGATTTTCAAGTATCGATCTACTCCCGCAAACACGTTGTAGGAGAATGATTGGGCGTCTGCCACGGCACGATAGTTGGGGATTTCTCCCATATTATCTTCGGCCGAGCCTACATTGTCATCGATGGTGCCGGGAACAGCTGAATAACCGGGGTTATTCGTAAAGTTCAAGCCTCCACCCAGATTCAGTTTCCACAAGTCTTTGAAGAACCAGCCTCCTTCGAATCCAACCATCAGTTTTTTGTCCGACCAGTTGGTAGAAAGAGCCGCTGCTTCATAATTCGTCAACAACCCCGACTGGGCCGTGACGCTTGCGTAGCTATTGTAGCCCACCGTTGCAGCTATCGTGAAATCGCCTTTCTTGGGAGTGAAGTCTTTTGAACAACTCTTCTCCTGGGCATTCACGGCAAGACACATGATGGACATAACAGCTACTATTGAAAGTTTCTTTAGTCTCATATTATTCATTTTTACTTTTTAATGATTAGCAGTAAATGCGTCTCCATTATTCTTCTTCTTTCGGCATCACCTCGTCCAAAGCGGCTTTGGCAGCAGCTACAGCAACTTCTCTTGCTTTGACTACCACTTCCTTGGCGGCTATCTTGACTTTCAGGTCGGCAATGGCGGCTTCTTTAGTCTGAATTTCAGAAAGATCGGTATTGTCTTTCTCCAGAGCTTCAATCTGAGTTTGATAAGACTCGATTTGAGCATTGACAGCATTAGCACCCATCAAAATTTCATTATCATCCCGAACATTATCTCCATTTAAATCAACCCAAGTATTGAAAAGCAATGCATATACTGCCCAATAATCAGCATTTACTTTCAGATATGCTACATAAGCATCTTGCGTAACCTTCCAGGCTGCAACCTTTGCTTCGTAGGCTTTCACCCCTGCCTCATTACGGGCATCCATCTTCTTCTGCAATTCGGCTATGTTGGCATCATATTTCTGATACATATCCCAACCCTTCTTCAAAGCCTGAATTCGCATTGTGTAATTTTCAACACGCCCCTTATAATTAGTTATATTATTAGACAATATTTCTTCATTATTGATAGAATTTCTATAAAGACGGGTATATTCATCAATATCAGCCTGTTCTTTTGCAGCATCCAGTTTCGTTTTCAAGTATGCAGTAGAGTCAACGGCATTTCTGATCGGCTTCAGGATTTCTTTTCCATCCTTATCATAACCTATCACAGTGGTAGCCTTACCATTATATTGTGCCTGGTTATATTCCAATTGCTTTTTATAAAAATCGAGCGAACTCTCATTACCCTCTATTTGGTTATTCACATAAAGCTCTACCGTACGAATATCTGTAGACAATTCTCCGAATTTGATATATATGGAATCACCATAAGATTGCACAAATTCGTTATCCTCATCTATTTTATAAGTATACCGCTTTGAAGTGGAATATTTATAACTCCGCGGCATATAACTGTAAAAACCCACATTAAAAGAAGTTTCATCCCCTTCTTCATTTTTCAAATATACCGTACCACGAGTCGTAACAAAACGATAGAAGTCATCTGCCTCAATAGCCTCATCCGCTGCATCAACAATGTTCAGATCCACTTTCACTTCATTTAATGCATAAGATTTAGCATAATAAGCATCAGCCAGCTTAGATCTCTCACCCGAAAGAGTATTATACTCATTGCGCAAAGCCGTTACATCTTCCGTATAATTAGTATACTTCTGATATTTCTCAATATACATCTTATACAAAGCAATGTTATTATTGTTCTCTGCAATTTGAGCGTCTTTGGCTTCCTTCAATGTAGTCAAACCATTCTCCAATGTAGCCAGACGGGTCTTCATGCTGATAAGAGAATTCTGGGCGGTAATCAAATTATCGACAGCATCGCTATATGCCGTAGCTCTTTCCTGCAACTTTTGTCTTTCCGCTTCGATTTTGTCTTTCTCAGCCTGCGTTGTAGCATTATCCAGTTGCTTTTGAGCATCCAGCAATTCCTGTTCCGCCTTCTTCATAGCCAGCTGGGTTTCCAGCAAAGTAGCCTGATTTTCCTGCTCCATCCGTTCCATTTCGGCAGCGACTTTAGCGAGTTTCTCTTCGGCCAGTTTCTTGTCCACTTCCAGTTGTGCCATTTCTGCTTCCAGAGCGGCCTGCAACTTTTCATTTTCAATTTTTGCCGCTTCATTTTCTATTTCGGCGGCTTCTTTCTGCAATGCAATCAGTTCGGCCTGCTTCTTTTCCAATTCAGCTTCTGCCAATGCTTTGGCTGCCGCAGCCTGCTGCGCTGCAACTTCCGCGGCTTTCAGCTTGGCCTCAGCATTCGCCATCGTCACTTTGGCTTCAGCGGCAGCCTTCTCCATGGCTGCTATAGATTTCAGTTCGGCAGTCTTCGAATTGCGTACATTCGTAACCGACTGTGATTCATTATCGTCGACGCACGCTCCCAACGACAAGGCACCCAGGAGCACTGCTATTATCATAAGTTTCTTTTTCATAACTTCATGTTTTTAATATAATTTCTTTCTATTTTTCGGTTTATCAAATAGTTCATATACTTCTGTATTATTCTTCAGCAGGCATCAGCGCATCCAGGTCGGCTTTTGCATCGGTCACTGCTATCTCCTTGGCCTTTACAACAACAGCTTGGGCATCAATCCTGAGATTCCACTGCTTGATAGCATCTTCCGCAGTCTGAACAAATGAGAAGTCTTCATTTTCTTTCTGTAATCTTGCGATTTCACCTTCACAATCTGAAATAGTGCTTGCTAAAGCTTCAGCACCAGTTAAGCCATTTCCGTTCAAAATAGCACCGATAGCATCCAATTCAGTCTGTACATCGCTGTACGCCCAATAAGCAGTCCGTTCTGCTTTCCATGCAGTAACCTTACCAGCATAGGCTTTCACATCTTCATCATTGCGGGCGGTAATCTTGGCCTGCAAAGCTGCTTCGTAAGTATCGTATTTGGCATACAGATCGTAGAAGGCGTTCAGGGCGGCAATATTATTTGTATAATAATCAATATTAGATTCCTGATTTCCTATTTCTTGTTTTACTCTGAGTTCCACAGCTAAGGCATCCTCATACTTAACCTTGAAATCAGCCTTCTTAACCGCATCTGTTTCCTTTTCATAAGCATTCTTCAGATAAGCCGTGCTATCAACCGCATTACGAGTAATTGTAGTACTTTCTATTCTGTCCAGACCACCCCATTCATTAAAACGATAATACGCCGTAGCCTTACCATTATAATCAGCCTGATATTTTTTCAATTCTTCTTCGTTGTATTTCTTCCACTCATTAAACTGAGAAACGAGCTCATTTACAGCCAACTCAACACGACGCACATCCTCTTTAGGTTTATCGAATTCATAAACTAAAGAATCGCCAAAACCTGTTGATGCCTCATGTTCACCGGATTCAC
>NZ_EQ973491.1:1197618-1207889 GCF_000158035.1 Bacteroides cellulosilyticus DSM 14838 | reverse complement strand
AAACATATTCCTTATAATAAAATCCGGATTTTATTATGCTTGGCATATAGTTACTAACGTTACCGTTATTAAGTTGATTCAAAGGATAATTGTAAGTATAATAAGTAACATCCTCCCCTTCTTTATCCTTCACCGTAATCCGCCCATTATAAGCCCAACGGTAGAAAGCATCCTCATAAACAGCCTGTTGAGCCTCGTTTCTTGCTTTAAAATCCACTTCAGCATTATTCAGAGCCAGTGCCAAATCCAGATAACCATCAAACAGCAAATCCTGTTGTTTACTCAATTCTTCTTCCTTGTTTGTCAACGTCAGGATTTCCTCATCAGTTTTGTAATTAGTGTATTCTTTATACTTGGCAATACGCATCTGATACATCGCAATCGTATTGTTATTTTCCGCGATAGCTTTCTCCTTAGCAGCTTGATCGGATATCAGACCGCTTTCCAATTCCACCAATACAGCTTTACTATCAGCCAATGTATTCTGGGCTTCAATCAATGTCTGTACAGCAGCGAAATATTTATTGGAAAGTCTTTTCAACTTACGTTGTTCTGCTTCCAACTTATCTTTTTCGGCCTGCGTGGCAGCGGCGGCGAGTTGTTTGTTGTAATCCACCAAAGCTTTTTGAGCATTCGCCAATCTTTTCTGAAGCTTCAACAGCTCAATCTGATTGTTTTGCGCCATCAACTCCATGCGGGCGGCAAGTTCAGCCAAATCCTTTTCCGCCTGTTTTTTAGTCACTTCCAGATTGGCCAATGCGGTTTCCAGCTCCACTTGCTTTCTCTTGTTCTCGATTTTTGCGGCATCATTCTCCAAACCGGCTGCTTCTTTCTGCAATTCAACCAATTCCGTCCGTTTCTTGATTGTTTCAGCTTCAGCATTCACTTTAGCGGCCGCGGCTTTTTGCGCCTCTGCCTTTGCAGTCATCAAAGCAGCTTCGGCATCTGCCTGAATCTTCTGTGCTTCAGCCTCCGCATTGTTCATGTCGGCTCTCGCCTGCAACTGCTCAGCCTTTGCATTGCGCACATCCGTAACGGATTGCGTTTCATTGTCGTCAACGCAAGCTCCCAGCGACAAAACGCCCAGAAGCACTGCTACCATCATGAGTTTCTTCTTCATAATTATTAAAAATTAGTGTTAGTAAAATATTGTTGTTGTTGTAACTATGACATTTTCCTATGGGAAAGGATATCCGCGTAATACCGGATACGGGATCGGAATCCATGATCGATTTTTTCTTCGCCCTATATATAGAATATAGTATATAGATATTATCAAACAAGCATAAAGATTAAAACTCCTGTTTATGCAAATATTTTCATCTGCACACTTATTAATTTCATTTTTGTTTGCCCTGTTCATTATTTAACGTTTATTGATGTATTCGCCCACAAAGATATAAATAAGATAGAAACAAACAATAGGAAAACAAATAAATTTTCGGAAAATAGTAAGATTTAGTCGGCATCACATGAGGATTATCACGGAAAACCGTTATAGCGGAGATCGGTTTTCTTAATAAATGTTTCCAATAAAAAGGATAAAAATCACAACTAACGGACATTTTAGTAAATTATTTAAAATATACAGTAGTAGTCATATTACACTTTTTGTTTTACATAAAAAGCTTTCAAAAAAGCAATTTACCATAATTAAAAAGTAATTATTTAATCACAGCAGAATCTATTTAGTACAAGAAAAAGCCCATTTATCCAGAAAATCGGCATCATATCCTATTTTTAATACTTAAAGAAGAAAAAAGGAACAGAGGCAAATATTCATTTTCGTTTCTTTAAACACCGACACAAAATGATATGAAAAAGAAGTTTCAGATTTATCCAAGTTATAGAACGGAGCAGGCACAAGCCGGACAGCGCCAACACAGGGTTGGAACAAGGAGGGCCCTGCATAGAGAGGATTCATCATACACTTCCTTAGGATTCAGATACCCTTTTGCTTGTTCTTATATAGCATTCTCATCGCATTCGGATTGATTATTTTGCATTGTCCACAATTGTAGAGCATGTGCTTCACAACTGTGGGTATTGTGCTCCACATATGTGAAGCACGTAATCCAGCATAGTAGTCACATCTAAAACATCGTTTATTAACTAAAGAAACATAGGCCATTAACTAAAGAAACACAAGCGGTTAGCTAAAGAAACACAAGTGACTGACTAAAGAGACAGGCGGCAAACGAAAGAGAACATGAGCGGTTTACGCAAAAAAATGCCATATTCGTCATCTTTTTGATGAGAAGAATCATAAATACAAGAGGATTAGAAACAGTAGGCTCATGCACGGAAATAGATTACAACACCAAGATTGCCAGCAACATACGCTTATTTTTATTAGTGCAAGCAAATTTACCTGCACTCTATTTTCATTTGCTGCCACCACCGCTGCATTGCCGATGAATAGGGAGATACAAGACATGAGTGCAAGCGTGCAAGTAAAAGTTGATACAAACTCACTGTGAGAAAAAACGAGCCTGAGAATAAAGGCTGAAGACAAAGAAATGCCCGCCACCTACAATTTATTACTTAAATAATCCGTCAAACTATCCTCACGTTCCAAACCAAACTTTTTGCGCAACCGGTAGCGGATAGTTTCAACGCCACGAACAGAGATATTCAGCAAAGGAGCAATCTCTTTAGTGGAAAGATTCATTTTCAGATAGGCACACATCATACGCTCATTATCTGAGAGATCGGGATGACGGGCATGAAGGCGTTTCATAAAGTTGTTATGAATCAAATCGAACTGATCTTCGATGCGTTTCAGAACTTCATCACTTTGGATGTTAGAGTCAATTTTACCATTTATAATCAGAAGGAGTTGCTTACCTTCACGGGCGCCCTCCCCTTTCAGAGAGGAAGCCACTTTGAAAATTTCCGATTTGATCTCCGTCAACATCTCGTTTTTACGGACAAAGTTTATCATCAGGTTAGCCATCTCCTGGCTTTTATGCTGCAAGTCGTACTCCAGCTTTTCTTTCTCCAATTGCATAATCTGTTTCTCTCGCCGGGATTTTTCAGCCTCAAACTCCTTCTCCATTTCATGCAATTCTTTATCTTTCTCCACAACTGCCTGTTGCTTCTTCCGTTTCACACGTACATCATCCCAGCGGTAAATATACCAGACGCCCAACAACATAAGGACGAAATAGAAGACATAGGCGGGCACACTGCGATACCAAGGCGGAAGAATACGGAAAGAAAGTTCATCCAATGAAGTAGTACCGTCCGGATAAATGGCTTTTACTTCAAAAGTATAATCACCTTCGGACAGATTACTATATTCCTTGGTATGCACAGTGGTATAGTCTGACCATGCTCCTTCATTCAAACGATACTGAAAACGAATATCATCTCCTCCAAAAGCCAAGAAAGAAAGACTATAATCGAACCGAACCGAATTGGATGTATAGTTAATAGCGAGGGACGGCTTCTTTCCTAGAAAATTAGCTGTATATATCAAAGAATCTTTAGGATAGGTAATATACATATTCCGGATATATACGGAATGGGCAAGATCTTGCCGGTGCTTCACCGCCGGAATCGTGAACAGGGCAAATCCCTCTTCATTCGGAATCACCATAAGCGAATCCGATAAAGGAACAATGGCATACGTCGGCACCAACTCAAGCAAAGATTGGGGAATGGAATTGATACTGGTATTGGCTCCCCTCTTATAAGTCCCCAGGTTAGCTATACAGATTTCATAAGGGCTCAGACTGATGAGCCAGTCATGATATTCCAATAGACGCGTATAGGGAGCAGTGCCATTCAACAAATTATTCATATCGTTGCAAGGCTCCATCATATCTTTGTGAATATTATATTTATAAATACCGTGGGAAGTGGCAAAATAAACACGGCCTTCTATTTTAGCTACATAAATATCACGCTCAACCGGAAAGCCTTCTGCCACACCATAGGATTTTACACTGATCTGACGGGTTAAATCCTCACTCAACTCCACACGGGTGATAATGCCGGAATTATGAACCCATAGAATCCTGGCAGACTCCTGCTCAAACAAACGGCTTGAGTCAACAAATCCTTCGATTTTACAAAGCATATGCCATTCGCCCGCTTTCTTCTCCAAAAGATAAATGCCATTATACACCCCTACAAACATACGATCGGGTCGCCCCATAACCTCTTGACAGCACCAGGCACCCGTAATATCCGTGATTCTATGTATACTTGTACCTTTAATCTGAAAAATTCCACGATCATGAAGACAAAACAGATCATCACCAATTTTACACAGGTTCCACACCTGACCACTGGATTGAGGAACGGGATGAATATCCGGTAAACTACCGTTCAGCTTCACCGGATAAGAAGTATAATAAAGCCCCCGATTGGTACCCAGATACAAATAGCCATTCTCAACAGCCGCCGCATAGCCCGTACCGTAAGAATAAGGATATGAATACAAATTGGTAAAAGGAGAGCTCAGACAAACATGATCAATACCACTATCCAAACCCGCCCACAAGTTTCCCTGGCCGTCGAAGGCTACGGAAAGCACCGTATTATTACGCAGTCCGTTATTCTCGTTGAAGTATTTCACATCCATGGTAGCGCAATCTATCAGTAATAAGCCTTTATGAATAGTTCCCAAAGCTATCTTATCATCTTGAGCAGCCACACAAAAAACTTCGTTCTCACGCATAAAGTCCTCTGCACCGGTAATAAAAGGAGCAATGGTACGGCCATTATAATAAAACAGACCGTCATACGCCGTCACGATGATAATTCCCCCACCCTTATGTGGAATGATTCCACGGATGCGATTGGAAGCCAGGGAATCCGCACCCTGCAATGGAAAGAAAGTATTTCCGACCAGTACCCACACACCACGATCGGTACCTATATAGAGGATACCGTTCACCATATTGGAACAGTCGATCTTGGCATTCATTTCGATAGCGGTATATTTTCCATTCAGATATTTCACTACACGGTCATCGCCTTGTATATAAAGGATATTATCCGCCTCATGGATTCCCCACACATTGCCAAGCATACGAACAGAGTTGTCAAGCGTATCGGACATGCAGTGGTAAATCAGTTCGCCGTCTTCTGCCGGTTCGTAATAGCCAAATTCATTAATGCCACCGGCATAAATTCTTTTCTGAATAGTGGATGCCAATACGGAACGCACATCCGAGAAGTTATTTAACGGAAATACTTTCCACACATTACCATCAAATTGCACCATGCCGTTTTTATTGGCAAAATACACCCAATGGTCATCATAAGGAGCTATTTGCCAAGTCTGGGGACCTTTCCCATAAAGGCTTTTATCAAAGTTTACAATGAAGTTGTTCCAACCGGCAAACGCCTTACCAAAAGGGATCAGAAAGAGAAAAACGAAGAATACATAGAAGGTATAAGGTTGTTTTCGTATCATAATATTAGGTTTTACAGAGCAAAGCTATTACTTTTTTCGTAAAAAACAAATAAAAAAGAGATACATTCTTGTTAGAACATATCTCCTTTTCTTTGAGCCTCTTGTCGGATTCGAACCAACGACCCCGAGATTACAAATCACGTGCTCTGGCCAGCTGAGCTAAAGAGGCGGGTGGGTAAGCTTACTATATCGCGCCGCTACAACCAACTACCTTTGCTGCGATCAAGCCCTGGAGGATTCGAAGGGAGCTGGCCGTATAGGACTTACCCGTATTTTCGTTTGCGGGTGCAAAGGTATGCATTTTTATTAAACCTGCAATACTTTGCCCAAACTTTTTTCAACTTTAACAAGAATACGGGGGTTACAAACAATATTATTTATACCTTTGCGCCATTATTCCTAATGAAAGATGACAGAGAACAAAGGTTACTTACAACGATATGCCATGTTATTCGGCACTTACCTGGGAGGATTTTGGATTTTGAAGTTCATTTTATTTCCTTTAGGGTTAACTACACCGTTCCTATTTTTCCTCTTTGCAGGACTAACTCTATGCGTGCCTTTTATGGCGTATTATTATGTACGAATGTACCGTAACCAAGTTTGCGGTGGTGCCATCAGTTTTCTTCACGCGTGGATTTTCACTGTATTTATGTATATGTTTGCCGCATTGCTTACAGCGGTAGCTCATTATGTATATTTCCGTTTTATTGATCAAGGGTTTGTGCTAAACACATACGAAAGCTTACTGAACAGCCTGACCAGTCATACCATACCGGGGATGGATGCCTATGTAGAGCAGTTTAAAGAAATTATAAGTGCGATGCGTTCGCTATCTCCAACAGATATCACCATGCAACTGATGTCTCAGAATGTATTCTACGGATCATTACTTGCTATCCCCACCGCCTTGTTTGTCATGAAGCGCCCACCGGCAGAGCATATAGGCGGAAGATAAAGATGAATCATTAAAATGAGTGATAAAGTAAAAAAGCAGATGTGATTTCAACCCTAATTCATAATTCATAAATCATAAATCACAAGATGGATATTTCAGTTGTCGTTCCTTTATATAATGAAGAAGAATCACTTCCGGAACTGTACGCATGGATTGAACGGGTAATGAAAGCCAATGGTTTTTCATACGAAGTAATTTTCGTAAATGACGGAAGTACCGACCGTTCCTGGCAAATTATCGAAGAACTAAGCCGAAAATCAGATACCGTGCATGGCATCAAGTTCCGCCGTAACTATGGCAAATCGCCGGCATTGTACTGTGGCTTTGAGAAGGCACAGGGAGATGTAGTCATCACCATGGATGCAGATTTGCAGGATAGCCCGGACGAAATACCCGAACTGTACCGCATGATTACGGAAGACGGCTATGATCTGGTATCCGGATGGAAAAAGAAACGCTACGACCCACTTTCAAAAACCATTCCTACAAAAATATTCAATGCAACAGCTCGTAAAGTGTCGGGCATCAAGAACCTGCACGACTTTAACTGTGGATTGAAAGCCTACAAAATGGATGTGGTGAAGAACATCGAAGTGTACGGAGAAATGCACCGCTATATCCCCTACCTCGCCAAAAATGCCGGTTTCAAAAAGATCGGAGAAAAAGTAGTTCAGCACCAGGCACGTAAATTCGGAAAGACAAAGTTCGGCGGTTTAAACCGTTTCTTCAATGGATATCTGGATTTGATTTCACTCTGGTTCTTGTCAGCCTTCGGAGTAAAACCCATGCATTTTTTCGGGTTGCTCGGTTCACTGATGTTCATCTTCGGCTTTATCTCAGTGATTATTGTAGGAATCACGAAACTGTATAATATGTATAACGGAATGCCTTACCGCCTGGTTACGGACTCTCCCTACTTCTACTTGTCGCTGACTGCCATGATCATCGGAACTCAACTGTTCCTTGCAGGCTTCCTTGGCGAACTGATTTCGCGTAACGCTCCTGAACGAAATAAATATCAAATAGAAAAAACAATATAGACTATGAAAAAATTAGTAAAACTGATATTGCTTTGTCTGATTGCTTATCCCATCATCAGTATCGTTTCTTCTTGTTCGGAAGAAGAAGATTGCTCCATGAATGCACGTCCGATGATGGAATGTTATCTATATACGGTGGACAGGGAAAGTAAAAGAGTGCTCAACGATACCCTCGACTCACTGACTATTACAGCTTTCGATACGGACTCCATCATTCTTAACAATCAGAAAAGAGTACATTCGCTATCATTGCCTCTGCGCTATACAGCAGATTCTACCGTATTGATATTTCACTATAGCAAAGATCCCAAGATTAAAAAAGACACTATTATTATCTATCAAAAGAATACGCCCTATTTCCTGTCAATGGATTGCGGCTATCAGATGAAACAAAGCATCACAGGCGGAGCGTACAGTCGCTATCTACTTGACTCCATATATATTCAAGAAAAAGAAGTAAGCATTTATGGAACGGAAAATCTTAAGCTCTTTTATCCTCAGCCTTAGTCTGGCATTTTTCTTGCTGACAGGGCTTCCGGTACAGGCACAGAACAGCAACCGGCCTCCCGCTTCCAATCCACCCAAGAAGGAGGAAAAGAAAGAAGCGGATGAGAATGTCTTCCCGCTATACAATGGCGTGACTGTCAGTGTAGACCTGTGGGGAATCGGAAGCAAAGTTCTGGGAGGTGATTTCTTAAGCTCGGAAGTAGCTGTCGACGTCAACCTTAAAAACCGTTTCTTCCCGATAGTGGAACTTGGATATGGCAGCACCGACGCATGGAATGATAACGGAACGAATTACAAAAGTAATGCACCTTATTTCCGTATCGGTATGAACTACAACGCTCTTTATAAGAAGAAATTCGATAATTTCCTGTTTGTCGGTTTACGTTATGCAATGAGTAGTTTCAAGTATGATATAACAACTCTCCCTGTGACTGATCCCATTTTTGACGGAAGTATCGGAAACCCCAATCAAATGGATGGTATCTGGGGAGGAAGCGTACCATTCAACCATAAAGGAATGAAAGGTTCAATGCAATGGTTTGAATTCTGCGTTGGCATACGCGCACATATCTGGAAACAGTTCTACATGGGCTGGGGATTGCGCTTCAAATTCCGTACAAGTTCATCAACCGGAGAATACGGTGATCCGTGGTATGTACCCGGATTCGGCAAATATGGCTCTAACACCATGGGCGTAACCTATACAATCACATATAAACTACCCTATTAAACTATGAACGGATTAGAGATTTGGCTTCTTGCTGTGGGACTCGCGATGGACTGTTTCGCAATCTCCATAGCCAGTGGTATTCTTCTGAAACGTACGCTGTGGCGGCCCATGCTGACCATGGCTTTTTTCTTTGGATTATTCCAAGCTATCATGCCACTCCTCGGATGGATAGGTGCCAGCACGTTCAGCCACCTAATAGAAAGTCTGGATCATTGGATCGCGTTCATCATCCTTGCTTTCCTAGGCGGACGCATGGTCAGAGAGTCTTTCAAAGACGAAGATTGCAAAAAAGAGTATGACCCGAAAAGTCTGAAAGTAGTGCTCGCATTAGCCGTTGCAACCAGTATAGATGCACTGGCCATTGGTGTCTCATTTGCATTTCTGGGGATGCGGGATTTCTCGGAAATACTGGCACCCATTTCTATCATCGGTTTCGTATCTTTCATTATGTCCCTCATCGGATTACTGTTCGGTATCCGTTTTGGTTGCGGCATTGCACGAAAGTTGCGGGCAGAACTCTGGGGAGGTATTATCCTGATTATCATCGGCACAAAAATATTAATAGAACATTTGTTCTTCAGTTAAATTTCGCTTATGGAAAAGAAAGTACAGAGAAATTTCTTATGGATTGCCCTGCTTGTATTGGGAACAATTTGGATACTTGCACGTCATAACCGTACGCAACCTTATTATACAGTCAACGGACTGATATTCGGCACAGTTTATAATATAACTTATCAATATGACGATGATCTGAAAGCTGAAATCGATGAAGAATTGAAGAGATTTGACGGTTCGCTATCTCCCTTCAATGATACGGCCACAATTACACGAATCAACCGGAATGAGGATATTGTACCAGATACCTTCTTTACAAATGTATTCCGTCGTAGTATGGAAATATCCAAAGAAACGAATGGTGCATTCGATATTACGGTTGCTCCACTGGCCAATGCCTGGGGGTTTGGTTTCAAGAAAGGCGCATTTCCTGACTCCGCTATGATAGACAGCCTGCTGGAAATTACAGGATATACGAAAGTGGTTCTGTCAGAAGAAGGCAAAGTAGTGAAACAGGATGAGCGCATGATGCTATCATGTAGTGCAGTAGCCAAGGGATATGCAGTGGATGTAATAGCACAGTTTCTTGCAAAGAAAGGCATCACGAATTTCATGGTAGATATAGGCGGAGAGATCGTAGCACGGGGAGAAAATCCCAAGAAAGAACTATGGCGCATTGGAATCAATAAGCCGGTTGATGATTCACTGTCCATTAATCAGGAGTTACAAACAGTACTGAATGTAACGGATGTAGGCATTGCAACTTCAGGCAATTATCGCAACTTCTATTACAGAGATGGAAAGAAATATGCACATACCATAGACCCAAGAACAGGATATCCCGTACAACACAATATCTTATCTGCCACTGTAGTAGCCAAAGACTGTATGAGCGCTGATGCTTATGCCACTGCATTCATGGTAATGGGATTGGAAGAAGCGGAACGTTTTGCCAATGCTCATCCGGATATTGATGCGTGCTTCATTTATACGGATGGGAATGGAGAACTTCAAACGTACTATACGAAAGGAATGGAACGGTTTATAACC
>NZ_EQ973491.1:1183663-1197368 GCF_000158035.1 Bacteroides cellulosilyticus DSM 14838 | reverse complement strand
TAGAATACAAAATACACTGCCAATACCAGGCAAATGAATGCCGCAAAATGATTCCAGTGCAGGCTTTCACCTTTAAAAAGGACAGTAGTAAATACAGTGAAAATAATAAGAGTAATCACCTCCTGAATTATCTTCAACTGTATCAATGAAAAAGGACCGCCATTGCCTATAAACCCAATACGGTTGGCCGGAACCAAGCAGAAATATTCCGCAAGAGCAATGCTCCACGAAAACAAAATGATGGCATAAAGCGGCCAGTTTGTAATAATTTTCATGTCTTGCAACTTCAGATGACCATACCAAGCAAAAGTCATAAAGACATTAGAGACAATTAAAAGCAGAATCGTATAAAGACCTTTCATTTCAGTTATGAATATTTAAGCGATAATTAATTAATCTAAATTACTAACTTTTTTAGGAAGAAGCTCTTCCTGAACATTTGCCATACTTCCCCAAAGACTATAACGAGCTTCCGGATTCATTTCTTCCAGTTGATGCAAAATGTCTTTCATATTGCTTCGATGAGATTGCGCTTCATAAGGACAATTCTTCACCTGTTTCCGATATCCCCTTATCTGTGCCAGTTCCAGCAAATCAGACTCATGTACCAAACACATCGGACGGATAATCGTCATATCGAACTTCTTCATTACCAAACGAGGAGGCATAGAACTAAACGCGCCCTGAAAAGTGATATTCATCAATAATGTTTCCAGAATATCATCCATGTGATGTCCCAATGCTATTTTATTACAACCTTGTTCCTTGGCAACAGTAAACAACGCCTTACGCCGATTCCATGAACAAAGAAAACAAGGTGACTTACGCGTATCCGTACTTGCATCGAACTCCGTCTCATACAGTACGAAAGGGACATTCCACGACTCAACATACTCACGCAGATATGCTAAATCACTCTGATAAGGTATATTCTTCATAACCACATGAACGGCAACCACGGAGAATCTGGGCTTAAAGACACGGGCGCGCTTTGCCAACAATTCCACCAACGCCAAAGAGTCTTTGCCACCGGAAAGCCCGATGAGGATTTTATCCCCATCCTCTATCAGCCCATATTCTACCAGTCCCTTACTAAACCGCTTTTCTATGCGGCGGATGGTCTTCTCTTCTTCAGTAAATTGCGCCATAATAATTCAAAGCTACGAGTTACAAGCTAAGAGCTACAAGTCCCATGCGGACGTTACGCAACTACTTGTAGCTCGTAGCTCATGTAGCTTATAGCTCTTTTACTCTTTGTCCTGCAAAAGTAAGAGAAAAGAATGATTTAAAGAAGAATTAACATAATAGAATAACGGAAAGCAGCATTATTCCCGATTAATTTGTATTTTTGAACATTCGAATTTGTAAGTTGGATAACTAGCATGAAAAAGAGATATATTTTACTCCTTCTATTTTGTCTCGTATTAGTCGGTGCATCGGCACAGACGTTGGAACAAGCTAAAGCTTTTTACAACAAGGGGCAGTACGAGAAAGCCAAACCCGTTTTCAAAAAATTCGTCAGGACACAACCGGCAAACGGAAATTATAATTTATGGTACGGTGTATGCTGCTTGGAAACAGGAGAACCTGACGTAGCCCTGAAATACCTGGAAACAGCCGTTAAGAAACGTATCCCCAGCGGACAACTGTATCTGGCACGAAATTATAACGACCTGTATCGTTTTGAAGATGCCATCAAGTGTTACGAAGAGTATATCAGTGATCTTTCCAAACGAAAAAGGTCTACCGCAGAAGCTGAAAAACTTCTGGAAAAGAGCAAGACCAATCTCCGCATGCTGAAAGGCATTGAAGAAGTGTGCATTATCGATAGTATCGTAGTGGATAAAGACCGCTTTTTGGAAGTTTATAAAATCAGTTCGGAATCCGGTAAATTATTCACGTACAACGATTTCTTCCAGAATAAAGAAGAAGTAGAAGCTACTGTATACGAAACTGAACTTGGTAATAAGATTTATTACGGTGAACGCCAGCCTGATGGCAAACTCAGCATCCTTGCCCGCAACAAGATGCAAGGCGAATGGAGTAAAGGCAGCCTATTGCCCGGTAGCATCAACGACTCCATCAACGCCAATTATCCGTACGTATTAACGGATGGTGCAACTATCTACTATGCCGCCGACGGTGAGAATTCAATAGGTGGATACGACATATTCGTTACCCGCTACAATACGAATACCAATACTTATCTGACTCCGGAGAATGTGGGCATGCCATTCAATTCTCCCTATAACGACTATATGTTTGCCATCGATGAGTTCAACAACCTCGGATGGTTTGCTTCCGATCGCTACCAGCCGGAAGGGAAAGTATGTATTTACGTATTTATTCCCAACTCTTCCAAACGGGTGTATAACTACGAAGCTATGGACAAGAAAAAAGTTGTCCGACTTGCTCAAATTCACTCCCTGAAAGATACATGGGTAGATCAAAATACAGTATCTGATGCCAAACGCCGCCTGCAAGCCGCTATCAGTGAAAAGCCACAAGCCGAACGGAGCTATGACTTTGAATTTGTAATTGATGACCACACTACGTATTATCAATGGAGTGATTTCAAATCTCCTCAGGCCAAGAGCTTATTCAGCAAATACCGCCAATTGGAGAAAAGCTTCAGACAGCAGCAAAACAAATTGGAAGAGCAACGTTCCTTGTACTCCCGCGCCAAGGAAAGCGATAAAACCAAACTGGCTCCCGCCATACTCGACCTGGAAAAGCAGATACAACAATTATCAGGTGAATTGGAGAAGGCCGCCATTGAAGTGCGTAATACAGAAAAACAATCCTTTAAATAGAAAACTATGGACATACTTATCATCATTGTACTCATTGTTGCGGCGGTTATCCTGTTCTTGGTAGAACTGTTCGTCATCCCGGGCATCAGCATAGCCGGAATTTGGCCGGAGCTTGCATGATCTATGCCAACTACTATGCCTTTGCCTATCTGGGTACAACGGCTGGTTTCATCACGCTCGGTGTATCGGCAATAGCCTGCATAGGCTCATTGATACTCTTCATGCGCTCCAAGACCTTGGATAAAGTGGCGTTGAAGAAGAATATCACATCGAAAGTGGACCGCACGGCCGCGGATCAAGTAAAAGTAGGCGATACGGGTGTGGCCATTACACGCCTGGCACTGATCGGCAATGCCGAAATAGACGGCAACATCGTGGAAGTGAAATCCATGGACGGATTTCTGAATGAAAAAACCCCTATCATTGTAAACCGTATTGCGGACGGCGTTATCATGGTAGAAAAGAAAAAAGACTAATATTCACACTTAATATCTTATAAATCATGAACGTAGACACTATGTACCTAACTGCCTTTCTTGTGATAGGAGGCATTATCTTCATCGTACTGTTCTTCCACTATGTTCCTTTCTTCCTATGGTTGTCCGCCAAAGTTTCGGGAGTCAGGATTTCATTGGTGCAATTGTTTTTAATGCGTATCCGTAACGTACCTCCCTACATCATTGTACCGGGTATGATTGAAGCACACAAAGCCGGATTGAGCAACATTACCCGCGACGAGCTGGAAGCTCACTACCTGGCCGGTGGACACGTAGAAAGAGTGGTACACGCCTTGGTATCTGCCTCTAAAGCTAATATTGAATTATCCTTCCAGATGGCTACCGCAATCGACCTTGCCGGACGTGATGTGTTCGAAGCCGTTCAGATGTCGGTAAACCCGAAAGTAATCGATACTCCTCCGGTGACCGCCGTAGCAAAAGATGGTATCCAGTTGATAGCCAAAGCCCGTGTAACGGTACGCGCCAATATCCGCCAGTTGGTGGGTGGTGCCGGTGAAGACACTATCCTGGCCCGTGTAGGCGAAGGTATCGTATCTTCCATCGGTTCGTCCGAAAACCACAAGTCAGTATTGGAAAACCCGGATTCAATCTCCAAACTTGTGCTCCGCAAAGGTCTGGATGCCGGTACGGCTTTCGAAATCCTGTCCATTGATATCGCTGATATCGATATAGGTAAGAACATCGGTGCGGCTTTGCAGATAGACCAGGCAAATGCCGACAAGAATATCGCCCAGGCCAAAGCTGAGGAACGCCGTGCAATGGCCGTGGCCAGCGAACAGGAAATGAAGGCGAAAGCTCAGGAAGCACGCGCCAAGGTGATCGAGGCGGAAGCCGAAGTACCTAAGGCCATGGCAGAAGCATTCCGTAACGGCAACCTGGGCATCATGGATTATTATCGGATGAAGAACATCGAAGCTGATACTTCCATGCGCGAAACCATAGCCAAACCATCGGGAAACAACTCAAACCAGCCGTTGAGTAAATAACCGGTAGAATTATTGCCCCAGAAAAACGTCGGAACCGGTGAACAGTAATCCCGTTCCGGCGTTTTCTATTTATAAACGTATCAACCAAAAAATCCAGAATATGAAAAAGTATTTTGCATCTTCCGAACTTATTATCAATGATGACGGTTCAGTTTTTCATCTGCACGTAAAGCCTGAGTGGCTGGCAGACAAAGTAATCCTGGTGGGCGACCCGGGCAGAGTGGCACTGGTAGGCTCACACCTTGAGAATAAAGAATGTGAAGTGGAAAGCCGCGAGTTCAAAACCATTACAGGTACTTACAAGGGCAAACGCATCACGGTGGTTTCTACGGGTATTGGTTGCGACAACATCGATATTGTGATGAACGAACTGGACGCCTTGGCCAACATCGACTTCAACACACGTGAAGAAAAGCCCCAACTTCGCCAGTTAGAACTGGTACGCATCGGTACTTGTGGCGGTTTGCAACCGAATACGCCCGTAGGTACATTTATCTGCTCGCAAAAGTCCATTGGTTTCGATGGCCTGCTGAACTTCTATTCAGGGCGCAATGAAGTGTGCGACTTGCCATTTGAACGTGCATTCCTGAACCACATGGGATGGTCGGGGAATATGTGCGCACCTGCTCCGTACGTGATCGACGCCAATGCCGAACTGATAGAGCGCATTGCCGGAGACGATATGGTACGCGGTGTAACGATTGCCGCCGGTGGTTTCTTTGGCCCGCAAGGACGCGAACTACGCATTCCGCTGGCCGACCCGAAGCAAAATGAAAAGATCGAGAACTTTGAACACAATGGCTATCGCATTACGAACTTCGAGATGGAAAGCTCCGCACTGGCCGGTTTGAGCCGCCTGATGGGACATAAGGCGACCACGGTATGCATGGTCATAGCCAACCGGTTGATTAAAGAAGCCAATACGGGCTACAAGAATACGATTGACACTTTGATAAAAACCGTACTGGACAGAATCTAAGAAACACCCACTCAAATATACTTGATGATTGTTTCCTTCAATCTTTCGTAAGTATATGGTTTGGCAATAATATCATTGCATCCGGCGGCTAATGCTTGTTGTTGTTCTATCAGGAAAGCATTGGCCGTCACCGCAACGATAGGCAGATCGATGTCGATGGTACGTATCTTTTCCGTAGCCTGAATACCGTTCATCACCGGCATGCGGATGTCCATCAATATCAGGTCGGGACGCTCGCGCAAGAAACTATTTACGGCCTCTTCGCCATTGGTAACCCACGAAATGGTGTAGTCCTTCTTCAGCAAAATGTTTATCTGCATAAAGTTAGACTCCGTATCTTCGGCTATCAGAATTTTCTTCCTGCCGTCTGATCTTCGCTCTACGTGGGCATTGATTTCAACAGGTTCACCATCCGCTCCCAACACAAACTGGCGGTAAGGAAGGGTCATCACGAAAGTGCTCCCCACTCCTACTTCGGACTCTACGGAAATCTTTCCTCCCAATCTCTCCACGATGCTCTGGCAAATGGGAAGCCCCAGACCCGTGCCCTGAACAAAATCGTTCAGCTTTTCAAAACGGTTGAAAATCAAGGGCAATTTCTCCTTTGCAATGCCGCAACCGGTATCCGTTACATACACCTTCAACCATTCTCCGCAGACCTCCAACCCCAGGGTGATGGCCCCTTCATGGGTATTCTTAATGGCATTGGAGAGGAAGTTGAACAGCACTTGAGTAATCCTGTTCCGGTCCACCATAATCCAGATTTCCTCATCGGGACGCATCACATTCAGTCGGATGCCCGTTTTCATTTTCAGGCGATGCACTTTCTCCACTTCGTCAATCAGTCCGGTCATTTCGACCAACTGGAAGTTCATTTCCGATTTTCCCGACTCGATGCGGGAAAGATCCAGAATGTCATTTATGAGTTGCAACAACAGGTTGCTATTCTTCTGGATGATGTTCAGATATTCGGCTTTCTCCACTTCATCTTCCGTCAAAGCTATGATTTCAGAGAATCCCACGATAGCATTCAAAGGAGTGCGGATTTCGTGGCTCATATTGGCCAGGAACACCGATTTCATGCGGTCAGCCTCTTCTGCCCGTTGCTTCGCCTCGATGAGTTCATTGGAGCGTTGCACCCTGTCACCGATATCGTGTATCAATGCCATCACTTTATTATCTTCGAACGGAGCGATGCGTGCCTGGAAATAATGCCTTTCGCAATCATCCACATCCAGGGGATACTCTATCTCCTTCAACTCCCCGTCTTCGAGGCATTGACGTATGTTCCGTAGAAACAGGTCGCTGACTTCGGGAGAATAGATGGTGCGCCCGTCCGCTCCCCGTAGCTGTTCAACGGGATGGAGCAAAATGGTGTCAGAAGACATTAACACGTCGGTGATGAAGAAATCCTGATCCAAAATAAATATAAATTCAGGCAATGCCTGTATTATCTTCCGGTTTCGCTCTTCCACGCGCGATATGTGTGCTTCGCGTTCGCACTGCCCGGTGACATTCACAGTATAGCATAAGAGCCTTTCCGGATTTCCACTTTTATCTTTCTCTACAGATAAGAGGTGGTCCTCCAACCAGACTATTTCGCCATGCGCACCTACGCAACGCACCCGTAAGACATTGGACTCATCAAAGCCATCCAATTTCTTTTGAAAGCCCTCCAACGACACCAAATGCTTATCATCGGGATGCACAAAGCTACAGAACTCTTCCAAATTCTGATAACGGATGCCGACTTTATCCAAGCCTAAACTTTCGAAATATTCCTGAGTGAAAGTGCACTCCAGGGTATTGATATTTATCTCCCAGAGAGCAATTTGATGGGCAGCCAGAACGGAGTTGACCTTCAATAATTTCTCTTTCAGTAGTTCCGTGTTCTCGTCTTTCTCGGTAGTATGAGAAGCGGAATCATGCATTTTTATTTTGTCTTGCGCCATAATAACAAAGTGTATCATGTAAAGGCTACGAAAATTGAGCAAATGTAATAAAAAAGAGTAAGTAATATACAATCGCGTTCTTTTTTTTACCCCAAAAGGCTATCTTTGCAACTCAAATAACAATTTTTATGATGAATCAGGATACCATCTGTGCCATTGCCACGGCCCAAGGAGGAGCAATCGGAAGCATTCGCGTCTCAGGAGCGGACGCCATTCGTATCACCAGCCACATTTTCACCCCGGCAAAATCCGGTAAAACGCTGGCGGATTGCAAACCTTATACACTGACTTTCGGGAAGATACACGATGGAGAGGAAATCATCGACGAGGTTCTTGTCAGCCTGTTTCGCGCCCCGCACTCTTACACGGGCGAAGATAGTACGGAGATCACCTGCCACGGTTCGAGCTATATCTTGCAACAGGTTTTGCAATTGCTCATCAAGCACGGTTGCCGCCTGGCGGGACCGGGAGAATACACGCAACGCGCCTTTCTCAATGGCAAGATGGATTTGAGCCAGGCCGAAGCCGTGGCGGACCTGATTGCTTCTTCATCTGCCGCCACCCACCGCCTTGCCATGAGCCAGATGCGTGGCGGATTCAGCAAGGAGCTTACGAAGCTACGCAACCAGTTGCTACACTTCACTTCACTGATTGAGCTGGAACTGGATTTCAGCGACCATGAAGAGTTGGAGTTTGCGGACAGAACGGAACTTTGCCGATTGGCGGATCATATCGAGGGGGTCATTTCCCAACTGGTACATTCGTTCAGTGTAGGAAATGCGATCAAAAACGGCGTACCGGTGGCCATCATCGGCGAAACGAATGCCGGGAAATCAACGCTTCTCAATGTATTGCTGAACGAGGACAAGGCTATCGTGAGCGATATTCACGGCACTACACGCGATGTGATTGAAGATACGACCAATATCGGCGGTATTACTTTCCGTTTCATTGACACGGCAGGTATCCGCGAAACCAATGATACGATTGAGAGTCTGGGCATAGAGCGCACGTTCCAAAAACTGGAACAAGCGGAGATCGTGCTTTGGATGATTGATGCAACGGACGCAACGTCGCAAATGAATCAGCTATCGGGGCAGATACTTCCGCGTCTGGAAAGAAAGCATTTGATATTGGTATTCAACAAAGCGGATTTGTTGGGCACGGCTCATTCTGGTGAGGTGCTGTCTGCGGCCTCTTCCATCATTCCTGACGCCGAATGTATTTTTATTTCCGCCAAGAAAAGGCAAAATACGGATGTGCTTCAGAAGAAACTTATAGCCGCCGCCAATCTGCCTACGATAACCCAGAACGACGTGATAGTGACCAATGCCCGCCATTACGAAGCCCTTACGCATGCTTTAGAAGCCATCAGACGCGTACAACAGGGATTGGCAAACAATCTTTCAGGAGACTTCGTGGCCCAGGACATCAGGGAGTGCATCTTCCATTTGAGCGACATCGCGGGGGAGGTGACGAATGATATGGTGCTACAAAATATATTTCAACATTTTTGTATCGGCAAATAATCAAATGAAAACAAAATCATAAAAAGAGAAAACATAAAGTCGTAAAATGAGGCACTGTCCCCGATTTTGTGTAAATAGAAAACTAGAGGATTCGAGTTTTATACTTGAATCCTGTTTTCAAATATAGTTATAAATTGATTAAAAATCAATGCCCAATTCCAAATAGGTTGATACCATTTCTTTTCTATTTCTGTAATCGCCAGATACACAAACTTTTTCAAGGCATCATCATTTGGGAATGATAGCTTGTTTTTGGTGTACTTTCTAATTTTTCCGTTCAGATTCTCAATGAGATTCGTTGTATATATGATCTTTCTAATTTCAACCGGGAAGTCAAAGAATACGGTGAGTTCTTCCCAATTATTTCTCCAGGAGCGTATCGCATATGGATATTTAGTCCCCCATTTTTGCTCAAAGTTGTCCAACTCCATCTTTGCGGCTTCTTTAGTAGGTGCATTATAGATATTTTTTAAATCAGAAATAAACTCCTTTTTTTCTTTCCAGACCACATACCGACAGGAGTTTCTTATTTGATGCACTACGCATATTTGAGTGGTAGATGTTGGAAACACACTCTTGATAGTTTCTGTAAATCCATTCAGATTATCAGTAACCGTAATCAGTATATCTTCTAGACCACGAGCTTTGAGATCCGTTAAAACGCCCATCCAGAAGGCAGCGCTCTCATTTTTACCAACCCACATGCCCAATACCTCTTTCAAGCCTTCCTTATTTAGACCTACACATAAATAAACGGTCTTGTTGATGACCTTACCATTTTCCCTGACTTTAAATACGATACCATCCATCCAGACAATCATATATAAGCTCTCCAAAGGACGATTCTGCCACTCTGAAGCAGCCTGGCTGACTTTATTGGTAATAATAGAGATAGCGGAGGTGGAAAGATTGATACCGTATATTTCTTGCATTTCTGACTCAATGTCAGATACGCTCATGCCTTTGGCATAAAGAGAGATTACAAGACGTTCAATAGACAAGCCACGGGATTGATGCTTAGGGAGTACAACTGGCTCAAATTCACTTTTTCTATCACGGGGAACCTGAATAACAGATTCTCCCATCTCTGTTTGAATCTGATTCTTATAACTACCATTGCGGGAGTTGCCACTATGATCCCCTTGATTGGAGTGTTTCTCATAACCTAAGTGGTTATCAAGTTCAGCTTCTAACATTTGCTCATAGACACGAGTATGAAGCTCTTTCATGAAAGCGGTAACATCTTCACCTGTCTTAAACTGAGACAGGAACTCTTTACTTAAAAATTCTTTTGGGATGTCCATAAAATCTGCTTTTTTACAAAGTTAATATATAAATAAAAAACTACGAGAAGAATCCCGTAGTTTTCTATTTACACAATATGATGGAGAGTCCCTAAAATGAGTTAAATCAGCCACTTCAAAGCATTACTCCATTTTCTTTTTTTACTCGTATTTTCTCTTGTTATAATTATTTTTTAGCATTTTTGCCCCCCATTTGTCCCTCAAGTCGCACACGGGGGACAAATTTATGTCCCTCAATGCAATTTGAAGACTTATTCCTATCAAATCAGGCAAAATCAGAGACAATTATCATTTCATAAAGCTGTTTGAATCTCTTATTTGTGAATATGTACAAATGTTATAATAATGATATACAGCCAAATATAAACAAAACATCTATAGCTGAAGTTACTACAAATGATATTCCGTTTAGAATGTTAGATAAATATTCTCGTTACTTATTTCAGCAATTCTAGAAGTTGTTATCAACGGACTCCGAGCTTAGTGAAATCATCCTCGATATGCCAATAGAATTTTACACCATTTATAACTTATTATTTCATTATTGAATACCATTCTTGATCTCCATCTAATGAAACTGATAGAAGATATCTCATCCAATCTATCATATTAAAAAGGTTTCTTATTCTTTCATCTATCGTAGGGAATTCTATTGCATCGAACAATATCTGTTAATTAGAATTTGATTAAGTCATATTTGAAATATCAGAATTGTGCAAATTATCGGCACTATTTCGAATCAGTGCCAATAATTTGCATGTTACTGACGAACCAAACGGATTGCCAGATGTATGTTAAATGAAAAATGAAATTAATCAACCTTGATCTTCTCCTCTTTCTACCATTCAGCAAGCGAAACAATCTCTTTGTACTGCTCAGCAGTCAGGGATAACCTGCCATCTTCGCTACATTCATATTCCTACGGTAACTCATAAACGAAGCCTTCCTCTTGACAGCCCATATAGTTATGATATGAATCAGGAACCAACCTGACATAATCTTCTTCCTCAAATATCTTCAGAAGCTTGTCGGCATTGGCAGAATAACTGTTGGAAACGACAATCACCCATCCTGGGCACTCTGTATCTGACGTAAAGATATTCAGGCGGGAAAGGACCAGTTCACTGTAATGATCCTTGCCAGCCCGGATGAAATCATCCAGGCTATCAACATCGTACTGCTCATCAATATTTGTAAACTTCATTCGATTATAATAGAGTACGTCATTCAATTCATTCGGGATATCTGTCTGTTCGGTTCGGGTGTATCTGCTGACAGGCAAATTTCTATAGAACAACTCATACACTTCGTGCGCTATACGGAAATATTTGCAATACTGTCGTATTGTCATAGTCTCTAAAGAAGACGAAGAACGTCCGTTCACGCAATCTTCCAAAGCTTTTATAGAAATTTCTCCATCCTTTGTCTTAATCCTGAATCTCGGCTCTATCCTGTTAAAGTCCTTTCTTGTATCCTTCCAATCCACTGCTGATATGGAAGATTGCAGATTTCTTTATTCTCCTTAAATATCAATATACTTGCCCGGATCAAATCCATTCATCAGATGCTCGTCTTCAAAAACATATCCCATCTGATTGCATATTACCCGGATATTTCCTATTTCTGTGCCGATATTGGCATGTGAATGACCATATATCCAGACATCGATCTAGCTGTCGGCAATCAGGTCACCATATTCGGAGGCAAGGCGCTGTTCAGTACAGAATCCTTATGTTACAAAGCTACAACACAAAGAGTAGACAGGTGATGGGTAACCACCACAATATGGCTAGCCGTATTCTTCATGAGACTTCTCCTTATAAAATCAATGCAGATTTCATGCATTCGATTGAACTCCTCCACCTGCAGCAGTTTCCCATCGAATTTGATCTGTTTAAAATCATTCATGCCTTTCCACACAAAATACTCGTCATTTGGATGGATACGTGACCACAAAGTACTTATGATAAATCAGTATCATCTATCCATACCACTTGATTCTGATAATACCCTACATTCTCCTTGAACAGCCATTTCCATTGCAACCCTCTATCCATCACATCGCAATAATTATAGTATTCATGGTTTCCGGGAACAATAAGTGCCTGACGATAATTGGCAGAATCTCCCAGCCAGAAGTCGCCCAAATGAAACACGATACCATCCGAATCAACCACTCTGTTCCAGTTGGAAATAATCGTTTCATTCATGTGAACCACATCCTTGAAGAGCCTGTTGCAAAACCTGATAATAGTGGTATGGTTGAAGTGGGTATCGGATGTAAAGAACACCCTGCTTCCGTCAAATTTATAATCCATAATCTTCTTTTTTGTGCGCATCACTGTGCGGTCAATAAAAATTTTACAACATCCATAAACAAAAATGACGGAGAAGGGCGTATGATACGAACGTCACCAATGAGTAAAAAAACTGCAAGCCGAACACAGAACCGAGCATTGCTCGTGATATGCTGAGGCGCAGCGTTTATTGTAGATAAAAATCTAAAACAAAGCCGTAGAAAAGTGTAGTAAGGACTTTCCAACGGCTTCAATTTATCTTTTCTATAAGGGAGATCTGCATCTAATATATCCCGACCTGTTTATAAAACGTTCGTTGGAAAGTGTTTTTGAATTTATCTAATAATTCAATGCCTGAAGTATGAATATATGACATACGCTCAAAACATGATGTGCTTCGATATAATGTATTTGATGATATGTTCATTTTATTTTGCTGCATTGTATTTTATACGTTTCTCAATTGTGTGGCAAAGTTACAAAATAATCTCTGGAAAAATCCAATGAAAACGGGAAATGATGAGGGTAGCACTAATGTTCAATGACTTATGAAGAAAACCACAGACAAACTCACCTTGTCAAAAAAACAAGGGAGCGCAAGGTAATGAAACGGAACAGTTTTCAAATCATTACCCGATGATTGGGTGAATTTCTTGGTCGTTAGAGAATGTTTCGATCTTCTGCATAACGATGTATAACTCACTGATAACTAATCTTGTAATCCAAAAGAGCTAGATGATGCGAAGTACATTTAAGATGCTGTTCTACATGAACGGAAACAAGGAGAAAAACGGTATTGTTCCCATTATGGGAAGAGTAGCAACCAACGCCCCTGTAGTCCAATTCAGTTACAAACAGACCATCTCCAAAGTTTTTTGGGATACGAAAAACCGAGCTAAAGAAAAGGGCAAGGAGGCACGAGGCATCAATTTGGCTTTGGATAACATCAAGGCTCAAATCATCGAACATTATCAACGCCTGTCAGATAGAAAAGGTCCATATAAAATACACAGGCAGCATGGCTGTTCAGGGAGTATCCGTGCCATTTGATAGCCTCATTTTTACTTCCCAATCCATCTTTATACAGTTTCTCCCGCCACACCAGAGCGTGACAGGAGAAGCTTTTTGCCACCCGTTATCATATCGTACGGTTCTACCAGCCCCAGGGCCTTCCACCCGGACCACCGCCGACGGAACCGCTGTTGCCGACGGTAGTCACGATGCTGTTTGAAGTGAAGGTTCCCATCTGTGAAACGCCCGACCATGTTACGCCTCCGTACCATCCGTTCCACGAGTCTGATTACACGATCTACCATTGGGGGAGCAA
>NZ_EQ973491.1:1174026-1183520 GCF_000158035.1 Bacteroides cellulosilyticus DSM 14838 | reverse complement strand
TTTTTATACTCCCGTATTTGGTCTTTAAGCATACCTATCAACTCATCCACTTGTCGGTCACGAGCAGAAAGCTCTCCGCTTGCTTCTGTATAACCCTCCAAATGTTTATAGAAATTGCTACCCCATTTTCACCGAATGAACATAGCTTCTTAACGAACTTCTCCGATAATGAGACTTTCCCGTTCACTATTTGAAATAATGAAGATTTAGTATATCCCAACTTATCAACCAAATTTCTTTCGGTCTCGACTATTCCTTGAAATATCTAGAAGCCAAAATCAAGGCGCTAAGCGACAAGGTTGATACGATTATTACTCATATCGACAACATCATTAAGGAAGCTCCCAAAAAGTTGTGTATACACCTAGAGCTCTCGGCTACAGGTAAGCAAGAGGTCGACAACTTGCCAAAGAGGAACTTGGTAAAAACAATGACGAATTACGAAAGGAATTCCAAAAGCTTTACTACATGTCCTATGAAGTTCGAGTAAATGCTCGAAAAAAGCTCAAAGACCATGATGGCAGATACCTCGGTCACAAGGTGCAGTATTTCTTCTGATCCTTCTTCCCCATAGGTATAGCCGTTGTTGTCAATCGTATTGCTATCGCGTTAAACGACTACTATGGCTAGTATTAATCATCTTGTGTTCCCACTAAGAATTGTAAGATACATTTGGGGAACAAGTAGACCCGCTGATCTTTAGCATAGCTGCTAAAAATCAGCGGGTTTACTTATGTAGTTATCAATCTTGATAAGATATGTATAACCGAAAAGAAATTAGAGCAGAGTTCATGAATTCCTCTCTTGTTATCATTTACATCTAAAAGAACTCACTACCAAATAGCATTTTTTGGGTCTCATTCAACACTCTTTTCTCAATAATTGGTGCAAATTTCTCATCAAGCTCACAACCAAGACCTATTCGACCGAGGTTTTGTGCAGCGACAAGTGTCGTGCCACTACCGAGGAACGGATCCATTACAACTTCTCCCTTATGAGTTGTCATCTTAATGATGCGTTCAATCATTGGAGTAGGAAATATACATGGATGCTCAGTTAAGCCAAGTTTGTTTTTAGTCATATTGTTAACTCGATCAAAATACCAGAAGTCACTTTCTGGAATATCAAAATTCCAAATGTCCGTTGGATTTCTGCCAACTCCAGTCAGGCGCTTATCGTTCTTTGTTATATACGGAACTCTAATATCGTCCAGATTAAACTGGTAGCTATCAATATCCTTAACAAACCAAAGAATAGATTCCCATCTGCCACTCAATCTGTTTGTACAGTTCTGCATGTTGTTAAAATGCCAAACAATACTATTTCTCAAGGCATATCCATGTTTCTTGAAAACAAAATAAGCTATTGCATCCAATGGTACTATTTCTTTTGTTTTCTTGTCAGGTACAGGTGATACGTTTAGTAAGAAACTACCATTAGGCACGAGAACATTATAAGCTGCTTCAGCAACTTTGTCTATTAATTCCTCCCACTCTGCAAATGTTCTGCTATCATCATACTTACCATACTTTTTACTCAGATTATAAGGTGGTGATGTAACTATTGTATTTACAACACCTTGAGGCATATTATTCATGGTTTCTATACAGTCTGCTATTGTATAAAAACATCCCTTAACAGCATGTATATTAGATTGCTCCGAACTAAAATAATTCTTGTGTGACATTGTTTAATCGATTTTCTGCAATTTTGATAAAATCAGGTTCAATCTCGTAACCAACATAGTTTCGTCCAAGCTTTTTTGCAACTACCGCAGTAGTGCCACTACCCATAAATGGATCTAACACAAGATCGCCTGGATTTGTGCCGACCTTGATAATTCTTTCAATCAACTCTTCTGGATACTGAGCAGGATGTTCTGTTCGTTCCGGAGAATTACCACTAACTAAAGAAATATTCCATACATCTGTAGGATTCTTTAATTGTGATTTGTATCTATCTGGTCGATAGTTTAGAGCTGGTATTTTTACATCCTCAAGATTAAAAGTGTAATCACCTTTCTTTTTAGTAAAGAAGAATACATATTCATATCTTGAACAGAAACGCTTATTAGTTGAGCCACCCCAATCAAAGTTCCAGATGATTATGTTCTTCAAATACATATCTTTAAAGAATTCCATCACCCAAAATGGTGGAATGATTTCCTCATTCTTGTATCTGTTTTTGATGTTAAACCATATTTCACCATCATCCTTCAGAACACGTTTAGTCTCTTCGATAACAACAGAAAGCATTGTTCGATATTCCTCTTCTTCTAAATTATCAATATACTTCTTACCCTTTGATTCAACCAACTTACCTTTATCCCACTTATTGCCATACTCAATGTTAATGTTGTATGGCGGAGACGTTACCATAAGAGACACGCTCTTATCAGGCAACTCGCTCATATTCAAACAGCTATGATTAAATATTTTATTTGTATATTCCATAAAATGCTAATTCTTGTATGCAAATATAGTCAATTTTGACGCAAATCCATCATTTAAAGCAATAAATCTGCTAAAATTCGATAGTCTGCACTAAATTTGGCATCTGGAGTTTTACATAGCTTAGCGATATAATCAGGATTCTGCTCACAATATCGAATAATACGATCATACTGTACCATTGCCGAATAGAACGTAAGGATCTCTCCACAATAGAAAGCTTCTTTATCTACTCCCTGCTGCTGATAGAGTTTTGATATTAAATCTATATCAACATCAAAATTATATCCTCCTTTAACAGCATCTTGTACTTTGACGTACTCAAGAGACCTGTTATCATTCATAAAGTTCAAGTCTTTATCTAATAGAGGTATAAGAATTTTTGCTTTCTCAAATCCACCATCAGAAGATCTTCTCCATGCAGAATGACAATCAGAAGAACTTGCTCCGGCATTAATCATAAATGGGAGTGTATAAATATTACCTGCACCTAAGATATGGACAGGTTTTTCTGTTCGTTTACAGATTTCCTGTGTCAATTTTGACACAAGCCAACCACCTTTTATACTCTTCTTCTGAGCTTCTTTGGGCACATGCCAAATATCATTATTCAGGTCCTTAGTGCTCGCAATACCTCCTAATGCGAAACCATCGAATTGCTTTCCAACCTGCTTTTCTGCGCTGATAATGTCATTAAAATAGCTCACAAATGAGTTGAAATCGTAACCATGGATAGGCGCATATACTTTATGCGAATAGTCATTCTTTTTGAGAATTTCAAGTGTCAGTTTACTCAGTTTTAGATTGATACATTTATCTGTTGTTAACTGATCCCAAAGTTCTTGTAACTCTTCATCAAGTGTCTCACCAGCCTTATACGTGTATTTCTTTGCGTAGTCAAATGCGATAGCTATATCGAATGACATCTTTTCAGCAAAGTCATGGAACGGTTCTATTTCGCTAGACATTAATTCTTCAGTAAAACCACCAGAATTAATCATATTTCTAACCAAATTACCACAACCATTATCAAGTAAGAACCCATTAATAGATACATTGTCAGATGTTTGATCGAAACCTTCCCATACACTTCTGGACAACTTAAATTGTTCTCGCGCCCAATTTATGAAATCAGAAATGGTTGAACTCTCAGTGATGCGTTTTACTACCTTGGTATCAAAGGCAGGTTTACAACGAAGAGTCAAATAGTAATAATTCAGCAACAAGCCGACGTTGCCCATAGAGAATAGCTGACTGTAATCAACAAAACGACTTACATTAGTACCGCCACCTCCAATATTGTTTGTCAAATAAAACTTATGCATGTTCCTCGAAAGTATCAATTAATTCAGTAAAAGTATCCATTTCAAGCAAAGGAGGGTAAATCTTACCTTTTTCTTGGTGAACATCTTTGTCACCCTCTCTTGATTTACGTACAAGAAGATTGCCTGTTAAATGGTCGTAATAATCAAATACGGCTGGTGCAGACATTGCAAATATTCCCTTAATATGAAAACAGTCAAACCACCAAACGTAATAAACAGAAAATCCTTGAGTTATAAGTTCTTCGCTTTTATCTCGCTGTTTTTCCATTTTTTGTCCAGTGTCCAATGTTAAAGAAGCTTCGTAGTCATATCGCGTTGACTGATAAGGATAAGTTTCCTTTATCTTTGTGTTTGCCGTGAGGAAAGGTGATTTAATATACTTCAATTCATAATATCCTACCACCTTATCATCTATGGATACCTCAAAGTCTGGATATGGAAAGCCTTTTTTAGTCACTTTAATTCCCTTCGTTGCAAGGAACATCTGGAGTGCTTTTTCATACCACTGTCCCTTTTGTATATCAAGACCTTTAATTGACTCATTACGCTTTGCTATGAAGAAATTGCCATTTTTCTTATAAGCTTCAGTCAGCCCTTCTACTTTTTCTTTAAGAACCTTAGGTGCTAATGGAGCTGATGTATGTCTCTGCTCATTGAACATCGTTTCGTAGCAATTCTCATGAAATTCTGTAAACTCCATGTTGCGCTTAAATTTCGTTTCGATCGCTTCTTGATTAGCATTGCTAAACTCAAGAAGTTCTTTAAAAAGTTCTATATCTGGATTCATAGTTCTTTATGTATTAACATCGAAGTTTCCATAAGAGACATGGAATTATTCCACATATAACTTATTATATCAACTTCAGGATTCGCCAATAACTCTTCCCTTACTTCATTACCTTCTATGCATACGAATTGTTTATCCTTTTGAAAAACAAAAAATAAAGGTCTATTTAGCTGAGAGTATTGCGTTTGAACGATAGAAATAACCCCCTCCTTTGAGGAGTTGTTATCCCAATAGATACTAGATGATTTTCCTTCACATATGTCGCAAAAGACGATATATGAATGGATGTTTCTTGTTCTATCAAGTATTATATGTTTTGGTATAAAGCCTTTTGAAAAATTGGCTTCTTCGATTTTAAAACCAAAAACTCTTGTGTAATATGTTATATCAATATTCATTTTCGAGATTCTCTAATAATTTAACCAACGGAATATTAAGACCTTTAGCAACTTTTATTATGCTGATTATTGTAGCATTACGTTCGGCTCGCTCCAGCATACCTATATACGTTCTATGAACGTTACATATTGCTGCTAGCTGTTCTTGAGAGACACCTTTTTCTTCTCGAAAAAACTTTATTCTTTTTCCAAGAGCTAGAAGGTATTGTTTGTCATAATTATCTATTGGTTTCATATTAAATGCTTATTCTTGTATATTAATTTGCAAAATTACTCTAGTTTACCCATAACTACAACCGACAAGAATTAGCACATCAATGTTTCCTCTTAAAAATGTGTGTTTTTCTTAAACACTTTCGTAATATCTTACACTTTTTATTACAGGTTGTAGGTTACAGACGATAAGAACGGTTAATTTTGAGACAATAGTTCATGAAAAACATAACTCAAATCTTCGAATCCTACAACCATTAAATTTAGTAAATAAATTAAACAATTTATTTAACACTTCAATTGGTTAATCATCTTTAAGTACAGAAGTAGGCACACAACTTCTTCTTTTCCCCTGCATCCATTTCACACTCTTCCGTTCACCGCAAAAGGAGCCAAGTCTGACAGAATCCGGAGTTCGTTACAAACATCTCCAAATTCCACTATCGGTAAGTAGTATAACTAGTTAACTATTAATAAATCACACAAAAACCAATCATAAAACACTGACATAAAACTATTTAAACAAATTTTAAACAAGTTGTTTTGAGAGTCATATTTTCTCTTGTTTGCTTTTTTTTACATTTTTGTCCCCCGTTTGTCCCTTGACGTATTTTGGATACACACGCTTATTCAACCGGGTGAAATTTCAGAAAATTATCATTTTGCAGAGTTATTCGAAGTTCTAATTTACAAATACACACGAATATGCTGGAAAATCCAGTGTAAGATGCCCCCTAAAACCAAGCGATTCTATTCCCTTGTGCCAAAATAACCCTATCCCCTTGATTCCAACATAAAAATACCCCTGCCAGACGATGTCCGGCAGGGGATTTTTCGTAGATTTGATACCCGTCTTGACCGGTGGGATAAAATCATTTCTATTATGACAACAAAGATAGCAAACATTCTCCAATGTTACGCATTGGGGATGGGGATAAAGCAGATAAGCAGGAACTTTGAGCTGTCCCGCAACACGGTGCGCAGATATGTGCGCCTGTTTCAAGAGTGTGGCATACCGATAAATGAATTGGCATCCATGCCTTCCGCCCGCATCCAAGAGATGTTCTCCGAAGGTGTTGGTCGCAACAGGATTCCTTCACAACGCCAACTTGAGCTTGAGGCGCTTCTTCCGGAGTATGCTGCCCGGCTGAGTCGTCGTGGTGTGACAGTGAAAACCTTGTACGAAGAGTATCGCCAGACACACCCTGACGGATACAGGCATGCCAGTTTCGGTAACTATCTCATGCGTTACCGCATGGTGACACATGTCGTAGGTCATGTCGAGCATTATGCCGGAGACCAGATGTATATTGACTTCGCCGGTGACAAACTTGAGGTCGTTGACAGTGAAAGCGGCGAATGTCGCAGCGTTGAAATGTTTGTGGCTATACTCCCATGCAGCCACTATACCTACTGTGAGGCGGTCTGGTCTCAATCAAAGCAGGATCTGATTAAAGCGTGTGAAAACGCACTTCATTTTTACGGAGGGGTTCCGATGACAATAGTACCCGACAACCTCAAGGCGGCAGTAACCCGCAGCGATCGTAACGAACCGATAATCAACGATGAGTTTGCGGCATTTGCCGAGCATTATGGGTGTACGGTATATCCCGCACGGGTACGTCATCCCAAGGACAAGGCTCTGGTGGAAAATGGCGTGAAGCTGCTTTACCGCTCGGTGTATGCCGACATCGAGGGGCTTGTGTTCAACTCACTGGAATCCCTGAATGCGGCCATCGCCGAATCACACTCAACTTTTAACGGGCGCAAGATGAGCGGACGTCCCTTGTCCAGATGGGAACAGTTCGAGCAGATTGAATCCGACTGCCTCCGCCCGCTTCCCGCCATACGCCATCAGATGAAAGAACGACGCTCCGCAACGGTAATGCGGAACAGCTACGTCACCTTCAGGCTTCACCACTACAGTGTGCCCAAAGAGTATATAGGAAAACGTGTCGACATTGTCTATGATGCCGATACGCTGGAAATATACCATGGCCTGCGTCTGGTGACCACACATCAGCGCGATGACACGCCCTATGCCTATACAACCAAGGAGGCCCATGGGCTGCCCGGACGGTATGGAAGTTACGAGAAGGACCTGGAACAGATTTACGAACGGGCCGGGCAGACGGATAATGTCCTGCTGTTGTATCTGCGCAAAGTGGCGGAACTCAAGAAGTACCCTCCTGCCGCGTTCCGCTCATGCAAAGGAATCATGGCGTTGGAAAAGACCTTCGGGCTGGAACGGTTGGTAGCGGCAAGCGCATGCGCCACGCAGTTGCGCCGATACGGTTATCAAGAAATAAGGCAGATCCTAGAACGAGGGGATGACGCAGACTTCCTGTCAAGAGACGATGTTGATGATAGAGTCCCGGTAATATCCACCCACAAAAATATCCGCGGAGCCGCTTACTTCGCAAAGTCAAAAAAAATAAATAAGGACAACAATGGAAACAAATAATCTTACAGCCCCGATAGCGGCCGAAAAAGACCGCAACACCTTGACGGTTGAACTGATGAACCGCATGAAGCTCCACGGCATGGCCGCTGCCTTCACTGAAAGCCTGGCCTCTACCATGGTCGAGACAATGACAATCGACTCTTTCCTGCACATGTTGCTAGCCAGGGAATGGGATTACCGCGCCAATGCGGCCATCCAACGCCTTATACGCGGGGCGGCATTCCGCTACAAGGCCTGCCTCGAACAGATAGACTATGCAATCCCGCGTGGCCTTGACCGCAACCAGATGGAACGGCTTGCATCGCTGGAGTTCATCCGTCAGGGACAGAACCTCTTCATCACAGGTTCGTCCGGTACCGGAAAGAGCTTCCTTGCCACAGCCATGGGGTATGAAGCCTGCAAGAAGGGCATACGGACATACTACGCAAATGCCCCGAAACTTATGGGCACGCTCAAGGTAGCAAAGGCAAAAGGCACACTGGAAGCGGAACTCAAAAGAATCGAACGAAGTGCGCTACTCATCTTGGATGACTTCTTCCTTGTGAACCTTGATGCCAAGGAACGTCCCATACTACTTGATATAATAGAGGACAGGCATGGACGCAAGTCCATCATCATTACCTCACAACTACTGACAGATAATTGGTATGATGCAATCGGAGACCCTACCGTAGCAGATGCCATCATGGATCGTATCATACATACGGCCCACCGGATTGAGTTAATCGGGGAAAGCGTACGTAAGATGGCGGGGTACAAAGGGAAATAAGCTAAAATAATAATGCCCCTACCGGTCAAGACTTTTTAAGGGGGCATTATTGAATATTTTTAGGGGATAGAATCACTTTAGTTTTAGGGGGCATCTTATACTGGATTTTCCAGTAAGTAACCTATAATAGGTTATCAATAAAAAAAAACAAGAATTCCCAACATTACGCACTGAATAACAAAATACTATTTCACGCTTATAGAAAGAGCGAGGAATGGTATTTTAATCTATTGACTCATTCTTTGATAATGCACCAAGTTTCTCTTCTATATTCCTGACGGCCATACTCTTCCTCTCTACACATCCAACAGCCACATGGAATTCCTTCCTTAGGAATATTTATCCGCAAGTAATTCTTTATACATCCGAAAATTATCCATATCGAAATTAAAACAAGAATAGTTTTAATCCGTAGCCCTAAGTTGCCAGAACGCCACGGCCGCTGCAGCCGCCACATTGAGCGAATCGACCCCATGCGCCATCGGGATACGGACTACATAGTCCGCCGCGGCAATCGTATCGGGTGGAAGCCCCTCTCCCTCCGTTCCCATCACGATGGCTAGCCGGGGTTCGGACGCCAAGACAGGATCAGCAATGGAGATAGAATCGTCCGTAAGTGCCATGGCGGCGGTGCGGAAGCCGTGGCGGGCCAGATCACTGAGAGTACCGTCCAGCCACGTCCAGGGAACCAAAAAGACCGAACCCATGGACACCCTGACCGCACGGCGGTTCAACGGATCGCAAGAGTTACGCGTCAGCAACACGGCATCCATCCCGAGGGCGGCCGCCGAACGAAAAATGGCACCAATGTTCGTGGTGTCCACCACACCGTCGATGACGACGATACGTCGGGCATCCCGACATGTGTCTTCCACCGTGCGGGGCGCAGGGCGACGCATGGCACACAACACTCCGCGCGTCAGGACATAGCCCGTCAGCGTGGCGAGTAACTCCCGTCCGCCCGTATAGACGGGCACGTCGCCGCAACGACTGATGATGTCGGCGGCATCACCGGTGATGTGTTTTTGCTCGCACAAGAGGGCCAGAGGTTCATATCCGGCATCCAATGCTACACGGATCACCTTCGG
>NZ_EQ973491.1:1164815-1173806 GCF_000158035.1 Bacteroides cellulosilyticus DSM 14838 | reverse complement strand
GCTCGATGCGGTTGCGCAACTGGGCCTCGGTGAGGGTGGAGAACACCTCGATTCCGGGGTGCGACAAGGAAGATATTTCAATAATGGGCATAAGGCTGTATTCTTTTTAATAAGGTTATGAAGTAAATGAGTATTTCAATATTGAGTAAATAGAGTATCTCAATTCCCCTCCTCCGACGGAGGAGGGGTGCCCAGAGGGCGGGGTGGTAGGTAAAGCAAGAAATACCAATGAATCATATAAATAAGGAATTATTTTCTCACCTACCACCTCCCCCTACGGGTACTCCACCCCCTCCGACTCCCCCGTTATCGGGGGAGAGCAATTCCCAGGAGGAGGAGAATTAAGATAGTATTACTTAATCATTTGGCTCATTACTTTTTCGTTCCAAATTCTTTCTTTTCTCTTTCAGACACCGCAACTTTCATCACCCCGTCCAGTTTATTTTCAAAAATCCGGTAAGCCTCCTCAATCTCATTCAACGGGAAGCGGTGTGTGATAAGTGGCGTGGTGTCTATCTTGCCTTCTTCAATCAGGCGAAGTATCTCGGCGCAATCGCACCCGTCCACGCCACCGGTCTTGAAGGTCAGGTTTTTTCCGTACATATCGGGCAGGGGAAGCACCTGGGGGCGGTCGTAGAGAGCCACCACGGTGACGATGGCATTGGGGCGTGCACACTCCCACGCCAGACGGAAGGTGTCGTCGGTTCCTGCCACCTCGAGCACGACGTCGGCTCCGCCATGATCGCTACTCCGCAACACAATCTCCCGGCAATCCTCCGGCTTCACCACCTGTACGTCCGGATAATGTTCACACACAAGGCGTATTCTTTCAGGAGATTTCTCGCAAACAATGATGCGGCGGGGGTGCTTGAGCATCACGCAAAGCAGGGTGCAGATTCCGGTAGGGCCGGCGCCGATGATGAGCACCGTATCCTTTTCGGTAATCTCCGATATGCGGGCCGCCCAAAAGCCCGTGGCAAGCACGTCGCCCACAAAGAGCGCTTGTTCGTCGCTCACCGCATCCGGAATGCGGTTCAGTCCCTGGTCGGCATAAGGCACGCGGACGTACTCGGCCTGACCTCCGTCGATGCGGCAACCCAGTGCCCAACCACCATTGGCATCGGTGCAATTGTTCACATATCCGTGTCGGCAAAAGAAGCATTCGCCACAAAAGGTTTCTACGTTCACCGTAACCCTGTCGCCGGGCCTGATGGAAGTGACGTCCGCGCCCACTTGCTCCACGATGCCTACCATTTCGTGCCCCACCGTGGTTCCGGGCAAGGCACGCGGCACGCTACCGTGCTTGATGTGCAAATCGCTGGTGCAGATGCTGCCGAGCGTCACGCGGACAATGGCGTCGCGGGGGTCTTTCAACCCGGGTTTCGGTTTTTCTATAAGTTCAAATTTTCCGTGTTCAATATAAGTATATGCAAGCATTGTTTTTCTCTTTTTTAATACTTCTCTTTCCGTTCAAACTCTCCCTCCTCCGTATAGTACTTCCATGTGCCTTTGGGTATGTTATTTCCGTATTTTCCGCGGAGTTTCAGTTTGCCGTTCTCATAATATTCGCGATAGCGTCCGTGGCGCTTTCCCTCTTTCACTTCCGCTTCACTCTTCAGCGCTCCTTCGGGATAAAACTCCCGCAAGACGTTGCCCTCAAATTTCTCAACATAGAAGCGTTGCAACTCACTCATTTGCTCCTTCTCCGTTTCGGCATCTTCGTTCATTACTTCGTCGGCTTCATCGTCCACCACCACCGCTACGGCCGCTTCTTCCGGTTGATAAGGTTTATAGTCCATCACGCATTGCAACGAGGCGGACTGGCCGTCTCCCGTAATCTGCATGGTCCAATAGGGAAATGAGTAGACAATGTCCTTGTCCGATTGTATCTCTCCCCACGTAACGGCATTCATCATAGGCTTCAACTGGTAATAAAACTTATGTACATCCGTATATAAGAAAACGGTAGAGCTCGAATTCAGGTACGAGAAGGCATTTTTAAAGCCCGGATTATCCTTCAACAGGTTCTTCTGATCGTAATCTTCTATAAATGAGAGCAGAGACGAGGCTTTGTTGCTAAACACCACATAATCGTCCACGTACGTGTAATAGGGTTTTTCGAACTTGTCGAACAGCCCTCCGAAGAACAAACGGAAGAAGCCTTTCATTTCCACATAGTTGATTTCAAATCCCTTATAATCAACCGTCTTTATCCGGAGCGGGGTGCGTCGCCTGATCTTCTTTTCTATAAACTCCATATTCTTACGGGCGTCCTTGATGCTTTTGGCGCCGATGGCCAGAATCAGTTCCGGATCGTGCCCCAACAGCCCCGGCTCGGATTGGGTAATGGCAAATTCTCCCGACATCCAGCTCAGGAAGTTTTCTTCCAGAGAGATGTCGAACAGGCTTTCAATCTTCTTCCGGGAACTCCTATAAGATTCGCACCATTGCGGATCGTGGACCGCGAGTGCATTCTCCAGTTCCTTTACAAATGTCACCGGATTGCTAAAACCGATGTTGGTATAGAGTGCCGTCCGTCCGGACAGGATTTCGTGGGCTTTCATCCGGTGCTTACCCGAGTTCAGCAAGGCCATGATGTACGGATCGGCGGTGTCTTTCCGCAAGGTATATCCTTTCACCTCCATCCGTTTGTGGTCGGTATTGAAATAGAGTCCGGCAAAATCCATGGAATTACTGAACATATCGATGTACTCGTTTCCGGTTCCCAGATAAATATTCAGGAATTGGGGCAGGCGTGCATAATTGATAAAAACGCGGACAAGTCCTTTGCCGGACACCAGTTTTTCGGCTTCGATAAAAGAATGATCGAGACCGATTTTGGGCTTGTTGCGTGAGTCGATGGCCGATTCTACAAGTTTGGAGGTATAGGAACCTACAAAATGGTTGTCCACGAAGGCGCAATAAAAAATATCGCGTGTATCCGGATCGCGCATTTCGAGGATGTTAATCCCGTTGTGCATCCGGTTGGTTACGGAACTGCCCGCCATGGTGAGCACCGTTTCAAGCTGATTCTTCAACAAGTCCATCTTGGAGGCCTTTTGCATGTCCAGCACAATCAGAAAATCCCAATCGCGGGCACGGACTTTATGGATCGAGATGAGCATATCCCGTTTGCCCACAAGCGATAACAACATTTTATTGCTTCGGACCACGGTGTCGAGCGTTTCCACATTCCGGGTGACGTCCTCAAAGGCTTTCGCCCGCTTCAGACATTGCCAGGTTGCGCTTCCGCTGAACTTTGCCCAATCGTCGATGGGCGCCGAGGACTGGATGATAAATGCTGCGTCTTCGGGCACCAAGTAGATTTGCTGAATGTTGCGGTCGGGCGAAACAAACAGGTGAACGATGGAGTACAAAAAATATACAACCAAGGCTAAACCGGCAATCGCAAGTGTTCTTTTTACGAGGGTCCGGGTATTATTCTTCTTAGCGGATTCAACGGGTGGTTCTTGTGGCCCGTTGTCCAATTCATTTTCGATCATCCCTTTTTCAGTATGCTATTGACTACACGCACCGAAGACACCAGCTTGGCCGTGGAAGTAAACACATCCACATTCCACACATGCGAGGAGCGGCCTTTATGCACGATGGTCGCCACCGCCCTTACCGTATCCCCCTCATGGGCGGAGGAGATATGGTTTCCGCTGACTTGCATGCCGACCACTATTTCGTCCGGCTTGCAAAGTATCATGGAACCCAGTCCGGCCACGGTTTCGGCCAATGCCAGGCTGGCACCTCCGTGCAGGATGCCGAAAGGTTGGCGGGTACGTTCGTCCACGGGCATAGTGGCCTCTACCCTGTCTTCGGAGGCGTAAGTGTATTGTATGCCCAGATTTCCCATCAATGCATGGCGGGCACGCTGGTTAAGTTGATCCAGGGGCACGTCGGCGGGGCGGATTTCGGCAAGTATTGCTTTCTCCACGGCTTCGGCCACGCCGTCTTCATCGTTGGAGGCGGTGATGCGGTCGGCACAGACCTTCACCGAGTCTTGGGCGTTTCCCATGGCGATGCCCAGTCCGGCGGATTGTATCATGGAGACATCGCAAACTCCGTCGCCGATGGCGATGACTTCTTCGGAGTTGATACCCAACTTCTCAAGCAAGGCGCCCAGCGTATTGGATTTATCAATGGAGCAGGGCACCACTTCCAGAAAATAGGGTTCCGAACGAAATACATCCAGCGCTCCGTTCAACCTTCGGCGCCAGTGGTCTTCCAGTCCCACGAGAGCTTCTTCGTCATCGCTTACCAGCATGCACTTGCAAGGGGCAAAGTCCACCGCTATCGAGAATTCGGTTTCGGCAATTATCTTCAGGCCATTCAGCTCGGCTTCGTGGCGTATGTGCTCGTTTTCGGGCGAGTCGGTGATGATGGTATCTTCGTGATACGTAAAAATGGCGAACCCGTTCTTACGGGATTTCTTTTCAAGATAGGGCAGCATTTCAGGGTTTATCCTACGCTCAAAGAGTAGTTCGCCACTTTGAGCATTGATAATTTGCCCGCCATTGTAGGAGAGGATGAAGCCTCCGTAATTGCCCAGTTCCAGAGCCTTGGCAATGGGCATAAGGCCATAGGTGGGCCTGCCGGAAGCTAATACGATGCGTACGCCCATCTGTTGCACTTTCAACAAGGCGGCCAGTGTGCGCTTGCTGATTTTCTTCTCACTATCGAGCAGAGTTCCGTCTACATCAAGAACTAATAGTTTGTATTTCATGACTTACCGGGTTTTTAGGTTTATGAAAACAAAGGTAAAGTTATTCAGGCGAAAACACAATTAAGTAACGAGTTTTTTCTTACGCATTTTCATTCGTTATTTACACATAGTTCTTTTACTCACTAGTGCAATAAGTACGGTACTGACTCCACAGAATAGCTTTTTTACGATCTTTATTTTACGGAATGGTTCATTAAAAATATAGGGAAGTGCCTGAATTCCGACACTCCCCTATCTATTATTTAACTCAGATCTTATATCTCCTCGTCATCACTTCATTGCATTGTTCCCCAGTGCTCCCAGCGCAGCCGAAACAATAGCCATCACTACTTTCAGTATTTTTTTCAAAACAGACTTCTTCATAAATACAATCGTTTAATTTTTAATTCTTCATTTTTTTAATTTCCAAGTTCCTCAGCTTTAGACTTTACCCAAGCGGGTTTTCCACTATTCCTCCATCAGGTGACGACGGGCCACCACCTTCTGTAGGAAGTTCGTCATTGATGCGATCCACGTCTTTGAGGCTAAGTCCTTCGGAGCGGGTGCTTCCGTTAGCTGTAATACGAATTTCCTTGTTGGCACGGAAACAAACGCGCAAGCCAGTGATGTCATTCGCCGTAAACGCCTCTGCTGTATCCGCCCCCTTGCTACGGGCGGCAAGATAAAAAAATCCCAGTCCGTCAATATTTACCGACCGCCCCAAAAGCAACTCTTCTTTCAACTCCGTGCGAAAATCTTTCAGCACAGAGTTCACCACACCTTCACTTACACCGGAAAGTCGGCTGATCTTTTTCGCAATCTGCTTCAAATCCATCGCCACACCATACTTATAGGTGATTACCGGATATACCTTCTTTGCCGATTTCTTATCAAGGGGATTTAATAATCTCCAAACCTTCTTATACAAAATACTCATAGTTCTTTCTTTTTAAATTAAATAAATCATATTCAAAATCTCTTCGCTAACGTTAACGTTGCAAAGATGCGGCAACTTCTATAAAGCTCAAATGAACACTTACTATGACATTTCAAAGCTATACACCTATACAATATAAGCCCTATACGCCTTGTAAGAGCGAATCATCATTTACTCGTATGTACATATCACATACCTACTCAAAAAACAGGAAGAAAACACGGTAGTATATCCGGAGAATTCAATGACCGCCTTTATAAATTTTCTTTTATCTACGTCAAGAACTGATAAATTGTTTTATAAAAGTTTCATACTCAGCCCCGGGGCATATACTCGGGAACACTTCCTTGTTGCAGAAACAAAGTGAAAATCTATTATTACCGTTGGGATGTCCCTCTTAGAGTATTATAAAAAAATAGACATTATGAGAAAGATAGTTAAGATTGAAAACAGTTCTTTTTACAGATAAAGGCACGATGTGCAAAGTCGAATTTATCCGTGTGTTCGCCGTACCTTTGCCTTTCCTGGGAAGTGGCTTTTTGCTATATTTACGGTAGTGGAGACTACGAAGTTTCTGGGGGAGACAGCTTATCCTGAAGTTAAGAAAATACTTTTATTCAAACTCAAATATTATCACCAATCTGAAGCTCAAGCAATTTATACTTAAGATTTAAATATTTTTAGAGTTGCGATATTTTTCTGTAATCTTTACGGGAACTAAGTATTTACACTCAGTTTCCGTACTAACAATTAATTCTCAACTTATACAGAATTAGATTATCCGTTTATAGAATCCGTGAATATTTTATTTCTCAATTTGGCGCGTTTAAGTAAATCTGAGAATTTAATAATTTCAGTGTATAAAGACGCTGCTCCTCTTCCAAAAAGATCCGGAATCCCTTTATGCGGTCTTACAATATAACCCAGACTCTGAGAAAATTGGAAATCGCCATCTGAATCTATTACAGAGTAAATATCAGCGTTCTCCCCAATCAAGTATCCGTAAAAAGAATTAAATTTAAAACTTTCATCAGACAAATTGTGTATTAAGGAAGCATATTGATTGATTTGATGTAGATGTTTTGAAACATCTACACCGGGTGCCTTAAATTCTATTATAATACAACGACCTTCTTCAGGAAACAATAAGACATCAGGTCTACGCATTCCTACGTCAAGAGTTCCCTGATTTCGTAGTTTATAAGCCTCTTCTTCAGATGAAAAATTTTCCTTAAATAATTTCTTGCCGCCGATAATGACATCATTTAATTCCGTTTCAGACAAGCCTTCGAAATGAATATACTCATCATTAAGCATCCATAAATTACTCTCTATTGGAGAAGATGAATGTTTAGGGAAAAGAATATTATGTAAGATTGCTTCAGGTTGACTTTTACTATTACCTTTTTTACCAGATTTTTTCCCTGTTTTCTCCTTTAGTTGTATTTTTAATCGTTCGTTTATGGCTTGTTCCATTAATGATAAAACAAGCGTTCGACGAGCTATGTAATTTGAGAGTTCTTCTTTAACAGAAATTGGTAGGGCTTTATTTAATTCGGATACCTTTTTATTTAACTGACTTTGGAATCGCTTATCATTGGGATCCAAATTAGAAATAGAGTCAACGATGATCTTTATTTTGGTGTCGTTTTCCGCTTTCCTATTTGCAGAATGAGTGTACACCTTACGTAAAATTACAGAATCGCTGTCACTGCTTTTTACGCCTGCGTCTTCCATTGTCTTCCTATTTATGGAAAACATTTTTGCCAGAGCATCCAAATTTTCATCTGCTTTATCCTTAGCTTGGCGGAACGACGGATAACGAGCGATGATTTTATCTTCAGCTTTTGTTTCTATATCATCAATTAGAATCTCTTTCCTACCCATAAAGAGATTCCTATTTTCCAAAAAATGTGAACGAGTGTAAATATCAAGATTACCTCTGACATCAGAGTCCTTTTGAGTTAAATAGTTACTTGATATTAAAAACAAGAAGCAAATGTGGGATTCAATTCGAGGAGCTTCCGTAATCAAAGCAAAATCACAGCCTGGTGTCGCAAAAGATTCTCCTTTACTCGTTAATCGAACTTCATTTTTTGGAAGTATGGATGATGGTAGCTTATAACCGCGAATTTCAAATTTCTCGGTGTCCATACAAACATCTATACTTTTCCCTTTTTCTCCAAGAATTGAGTAATGTATATCAAAAGAGTCTTCATAATCAGGAGTTGGAATATCATCAATAGTAATAGCCGCAGAGCCTTCATTATCGAAGGCTTCATTTACATAATGGTTAATCTGAATCTTATTAAGATGTTCCCTCTCAAGACAAAATTTATTAAGATATCGCTTTAATACGATATCCTTAATCTCAACGCAAGAGAGCTTATTTATTTTTTTCCTATCCTCATCATCTAATACTGAAAAGAAAGCTACTATCGTTTGTATTTCACTATCATATTCCACCTTTGTAGGGGTTGTAGCACAAATAACAGCTTTGTGCTTATCTTCGAATGACAAAGATAATAAAATTCGACGTCTATACTTACACCCATCACTTTCCAAATAGATTGAGTCTATCTGAGTGTATTGAAATGAATGTAAAAACTGAACACGTCCAGTTCCTAAATTATTCTTATTCTTGGTTTTATCAAACAAACGAGAAAAGCGTTCAAAACTTTCATCCGTAAATCCATAACCGTGGTCAACAATCTGAAGTGACGAAAATGAGCATTCTTCGCCAAATAGAGTTTGTGCTTTATTGTGACATAACTCAATCGTTATATCATAATCATTGCCACAAACAGCCTCCCATGAATTACTAAAAGCTTCAAATAAAGGTTGTAGAAAAGAACTTGATTTTTTGATACGACTCGCCATAAGACCAGGATAGGATATTCCTTGTCTTATAAACTTTCCATTTTTGAGTATTCCTAAATCAAGTTCTTGCATGGTTAGAATTCTATGATTGCAAAATTACGAAATATTTTCTAGTAATATGGATTAATGTATTGAAATCACCTCAAAATTATATTATTCCTTAAATTGGAATAAGCAGAATTACGAATTAAACACCTTAACTCGTCCGAAATCAAAGTTCAAATAAATAAGCAAGACGTTTCTGAGAATAACAGAATGCTATTTCATTAATTAAGGTAGAAAATTTGGTGAGACTGCATTAATGGAGTTGCTTGTGGAACTTGCCCTTATAGCGGTAGTAGACTGTATAGTCTTTGAAAATATTATTCACCACGCTTCAACTTTTTCAAGATTGAGGATTTGCTTACAATTCCGAGACTGCCATTGCAAGAGGGTTCACTGAGAAAGAAAATCATCTTTGTAT
>NZ_EQ973491.1:1154911-1164606 GCF_000158035.1 Bacteroides cellulosilyticus DSM 14838 | reverse complement strand
AGACAGAAAGTATAAAACTTCCTTCAAGAGTTCTCAAAATGATGTATCTGCCTAAACCTCAGTCAGTAGACAACTTTGGCGATAAGAATACTCTGGTTGAACGTAGTATCGTAGAAAACATTAGGATATCTTTTTCAGTCCCCTTGGAGAATTTAAGATTTCCATTGATGGAACATATCTTGCTCTACTGGATAATAGTAAATTTCATCTATTGGCATATTACGAATAGTCGATTAATCAAAGATGAATTACAACTAAATTCCATTGTTTTTCCATTGCGTCCGGATAGGCTGATGTATGGTCTCCTGAACTTGCCTAGCTACTCTTTAAAGTAGAAACCACATTTCCAATGCACATCTTTACCATCATCCGTATTTATGTTTACTTAGATGTTTCTTTAACACAACGTACTGGAAATCCATGTCCTCTACCTGCAGCACTCGTAGGTCCTACTCCTTCATTTATTGCACCTAAATAGTTGGCAAAAGATGAAGAACTATTATATGGAGATGATGACCATACGCAACAATAATAGCCGATATTATAGATTTGCCCATTCCCACCATATCGATAACCAATTGCCGGATAAAAAGCTTGTTCGCCTGATGTGGAAGAAATGAAAAATCGGCGGCCATAAAGCAGTGTATTAAAATAACCTCCACCCTCAACTGTTACATTTATCTTATCCTCAATAGGTGAATTATAGTAGGTAGGAATCGTTGTATTATAATCCAGCATAGGAGGTATCTCACCTGTATTCGTTGTTGTAAAGTTAGTCCAGACATCTTGGGGAGGCATATGCCAGCCCAAAGGACAAGGATCATAAATCGTTTTTTGGGTAAATTTTGTATCGAGTGCCAAACTGTTTGTACCATTTACATCACTACCCCACAAATTATTAGAGGCTTTCCAAGCTGTTGTCGGTGGGAAACCGCCATAAATCCAGTTATATGATGGTATATACTCCGCATTGATGTCAGCCATGTCATATAAAATAAATGTAAGAGGATGAGCAATAGCATAAGCTATGATATTTGCAGTTGCTGTAGAAATCAAACTGTTCATTTTTATATAATTATCTCTTCGTAACGCAGGCTCATCAAGATGATTCCCATCTTTATCATAAATACTAATCTCACCCCTCTTATTTTTTCCTGAAGGAAACGGATCTTTCCTTCCAAACTGGTAAAATAGCCCCAAAGCTTTTTCTTCTGTATCTGAATTATAAAGTATTTCAGCTTCAGCGCCTACATTGCGATCCATCATAATCAAATTACGGGAAACTAAGCCATTGTAATAGGACGACACATCCATTATCCTAGGATTCGTCTTATATGTCTGCATAGGTATCTCTGCCAAACTAAAATGGGTTTTCCAAATATGCCAGCTCCACAGAACATTACCACTTCCGTCTTTTACCGCAATCACTGCATTCCCTTCAGCTTTCGGGCCAGTTTTGAAATAAACATATCCATCTTTCAGAATCACACCTTGTATTATTTGCCCATGACCATTGGTTTCCCAAACGAGTTCTGCACTTGTAGGACTGATAGCAGCATTAGCAGCCAAAGCACTTCCGGTCGGAGAAATCAATGCAGCAGTGGCAGCCCCATTTCCTCTCACTGTAGCTTTAAACTTATACCATGTATTTAGCTTCTTGGCAAGATAACAATTTGCCGTACCTGCACTACTCAAATCTTCTGTTCCCGTAAAATCTACAACAACCCTTGTATCTGTTGCCGCAACATCATTCAGAGTAATGTTATACGTATAATTGCCATTCCGCTTGATATTGAAATCACTTGTATTATTTTCTCCAAGATACACTGTCCACTTTGCAGTAACAGTGCCTATTGTGCCGTTAATTTCTACATATGTAGCATGTGCAGGCGCATTTGCAGTCGTTTTATCCTTTTGGGCAGAAATCGTTTTGGTTCCTCTACGGTTTTCAAACATATAGGATATTGTACCGACAGTGGTTGTACTACTTAGACTTATACCGCCACTGTTCAACCAAGTAGTATTTGTCGCATCTGCTGTACCGGATACATAGTAAGAGCTTTTAGGAAGATTATAAATTTTCAAATTAGTAATGTTAATCCCACTATTTTCTTTCACTTTAATCTTTAACTCAACTTTTGCGACCATACGAGTTAATACCAGTGTTCCCGACAATGTGTTTGCCCCCACCTTGATATTCACACTTTTCATGCTTCCCGTCATTGGCAGATTGGTGCCTTTATTCAAGTCATCCCAATTGGTCAGGCTGTATACCATACTTTTCAGATAAGACTCCTTATGCATGGTATATCCCTTAAACAAGTCAGCTTTACCCGTATTGGCAACGGCATATATGGTACATCCGGTAGCACTGCGCGTATTAATGGTAACCGTAGAACTACCCGTCTGGTATTTCTGTCCGATCAGCTCACCCGCACTGTTATAGACCAAAATGTGCAGGTCACTGATCACACTCTCATTGACTGTCCGAGTAACAAAATTCGCTTGTTCTTCTCCCTGCACTTCCACCCGAATGGTAGCGGGTAAACCCTCCTCCATATCCATATCCTCCATGCCCCCTTCTTCCGGTTGGCAAGAACTGCACACAGCCGCCATTGCTAACAGTGTGCCCAGCATGAACAGCACAAAAAGTACCTTCCAGCAAAACGGTATGGGTTCTTCCGTTTTCGGGTATACCCTGTATTCAAATAACCTAATCATACACTTTTTACTTACATTTCTACATCCTGACCGACCGTTCCCCAGGGAACCACACTCACAAAAACCTTAACCTCCGCATAACGAAAGTCTATATCAATGTTGGTCTGTTGCCCCACAGGGGCATACAAAGGACGAAGTTCATTATCTTTAGTGATAGTAAATAATTTCTCATCTTTCCGGTAGACGTCTATTTCCAACGGTTGTCCCTCCCCGGTAGGGAATATATGAAAAAGCGGTGCATAGACATCCCCCTCGGCATCGGTAACGGAAGCCGGTTCGTATCCGGCCCCGTCCCCCGAAGCCTCACCCATAAAATCCATTTCCGTACCGATGCAGTGTACGATGAAACGATATGCTTCACCGTTATAAGGATAACGTTCGGCAAGATAACGCGTGCGTATACTGAGGCCCGCCACCATACGTTCCATTACGAGCGTAATATCCGTTCCTTCCACACCCCGTGTGTTTATCTCCCCTATTTCTCTGCGACAATAGAACAGGTCTGTTAGCGGAATGTGTGTACCGTGGGTATATTGCCGAAGCTGGAGTTTCGCATCTTTCAGGGATGTTCCCGGTGCTATCTCCGTAGTAATCAGAGTATCTTCTTTCAGATTACCCCAAGCTACGAGCGTGAGCCGTTCGTCCTTGTCCTCTCCAAATGAAAAGTCCGAGAAGCCCTCAGAGGGAATCATTCTGACGAAACCTTGTTCATTAAAAAGATAGATATCCGATTTCTGCAAAACTCCATTTCCGGTAAGGTCGTTCCCGTCCGCATCCACCGCACGAACATGCAGTTCATACCGGGCACAACCTTCCATATCCTCACGCACGCACGAAACAAAACAGAGAAGAAAAAGAATTAGCAAAAAGATGGGGAATGTTCCGAAAACTCGCATAGGCTGGTACGGATTGGTTTATAATGTCATATCTGTCTCATAGAAAATATCACTCAAAAGTCACATTCTGATTGATGGTAAGCGCCCAATCGGCAACAGTAACCGTCAGTTTCAAAGTAGCAGGGTCTATTTCCTTACTATCATCATCCACCCCCTCTCCCTTGATAAGGGCGGTAAGCACGTATCGGGTATTAGCTGCTATGCTGCCTTTGTCTGTGCACTCTCCTCCTGTAATAGTGGTGTTCGCCTGTTTCTTATTAATAGTGATGGGATAATACCGGGTCACGGGAGCACTGGTTGAACCAGTTCCATCTGCATCAAATGTTCCTTTAATTATAAGTTTGGTCGGTGTAGCCGAAGCATTCGGAAATGCATAGAAGTAGTACGGAGTAGTGAGTTCCGTATTGGCTGTATGGGAGGACACCGCTTCATACAGGTATTTATTGGCCTTGTCACTCCCACTGATAGGAACACTGCCAGTCTTTTCAGCATTGACGGAACTATTCGCATTCTTCAGATAGATACCGGTCACGTTGAACGTGGCATCCTTGAATTGTCCCGCCTTGTCGAAAGCGATCTTAATGCTGCTGATGGATGTCCTCGCCACAAGACGGGTCAGTGCCGCAGTAGCCGTGGTTTCTGTACCCGCTGTGAGATTCTGTTTGTTCACAATTCCCAACATCGGGAGGTTGCTGGGCTTTTGCGCATCCGTTGCATCACCTGATCCAGCAGCCTTGGTTGTTTCCGAAAGAAGCATCAGCTTGGCTTTGAACCCGGCAAGGTTGGTTACTCCCGCAAAAAGCGCCGGGGAAGCATTGGCTACCACATAAATCATTTGCTCGTCGCCGGGTTCGCAAAGTATCGAAATCGTCTTTCCACTACCAGTCTCTGCATCTTTGATATCCTTGCCTGTGAATTCCCGCAAGGCATTGACAGGATTACCCGTTGCTCCGGTGAATACAGCCACCGTCAGGCGGTTGATCTGGGATTCATCGGTGGTGGGTAGAGTCCCCGTAGCACGGCTGTCCGCTGGTGCTCCCACTAATGTAAGTTCAAGTTTTGCAGTCTTTTCTTTCGGCTGCATTCCATTCTCGTTTTCATCACTGCTGCATGCAGACAGCGAAAGGGTTGCTGTTGCCAGCGCAGCCCACAAATAATTACTCGTTTTCATATATTATACCGTTTATGGTTATTATTTATTGCTTAATCTTTAATTTTCAATTTTTCTAATGCCTTAATCGCCTGTTCCACTCCGGCGGCGGCCGCCATCGTGAGGTACACCTCCGCCTTATCCCGGTTACCTTCAAGCAGACAGAGAATCCCCATGTTATTATAGGCTATCGGAAGGGTGGCAAAAGGCTCCAGATACCCACGCGCCTTAGACAGTTCCTTTTTGCTCAAAGCCACTGCCGCCGCATTGATGTTGGCTTCCGGACTCTCCGGGAAAAGCCTTGCAGCAAGGTCCAGTATATCATTATATTCAGTAGAACCCACCGGATAGCTACCTGCCACAGCAAAGAATTCATTCAGATGAAGAGCGCGCTGTTTTCCACTTCGTAGCAACTGAAGACTTTCAGTAGCGCCCAGAGGCTTGCGGGTGTATTCTATCCGATAGTCCACACGCATTACTTCAGGAAATATCTTCTCCATAAGATACTTGTAAGGCTTGCCGTCCGCAAACGACATCAGTATACGTTCGCGACCTTTAACAATCTCTATATTATTAATAAGATCGAGGGTAGCCTCTTTCAGTAGCATATCACTTTTTCTCACCAGGCTAGTGATGGAGTCCCAATCTTCAGAAATCCAACTCACATCCAGCAAGGCTCTTCCCGCCAGGCGGTTTTCACGTAAATACTCCTTTAACTTAAGAGCACGTATCAGGGCATTTGTCTCGTTTTTCTTCAGGTTTCCCACAGGGACACCGTAACCGGTTACACTGATTTTCGCCAATTCTGTACCCATCTCCTGACGTACATCATGCAAGGCGTCGCGAAGACGGCAGTAAATCTCGAAGTTCTGCTTTTCCTCGGAGAGTTCGCCAAGCTGCTTCCCGTCTTTCTGTCCTTCCTTCCGTTTGAAGTATGGGATAGATCCCGTTATGCAATGCAACGTGTCCTTGTCCGGTGCAGGCTGAATAAAGTTCACCAATGAAAGAAAATCGGCATCGATATCCGCATCCAACCGGGATACCTGCATCTTCGGCAGGCGGATTCCATCCGCTATCTTATCTTCATAAACATCCCCTTTCTTACCATGACAGGCACATTCCTGTGAACGCAACAAGAGTATAGCCCTCTCCATCCACTGCTCATAGGGCACCGACACTTTATAGGTAAACGCGCGGGAGGCCGCATGATCGTTGCGTATCACCACTGCCGGAATTGGCGAAGTGCGTACCTTAGCATTATTGCGTTTACCAGCCGCCAAAGCCTGTGTCCTCTGATATACTTTTTGTTTCTCCGCCCCGTTGATGAGTACGGCAGGAAGCTCCTGCTCGTATTCACCGTTTTTAAGTACGGGGGTCACGGTCAGCGACTCATCCGAAGGCATTTTCAGTCCTTCGAAGTCAACAGACAATTCCACATTCAGGTGCCCATTCGTCAGCGAAAAATGTTGTCCGGTAACAAATAGTTCTCCCCGGTAAAACTCCTGCCCAAGACAGAGACAGCACGTAGCGAACAGGAGTGTCAATGTCAAAGGAATACGGATTAAGTTTTTCATGCTCTATGTTTAATTACAAATTACTAAATTATAAACAACTCTCAATTTATCAGATATACCAGTGATACCGCAACCCGGGTTGGCGCAATGAAGTTTTTATGTTCGCCGCCAGTCTGTTCACCGCAATGCAAACAACGGTAGCGTTCATATCCGGTATGCAGAAATCCTACGCCGACGCTTGTCTCGATACTCCACCGGGGGGCGAGAATAAAGTGGTAGCCGTATGATACTCCAAGCCCCATAAAGTCCCCTTCATATCTTGAAGAACGTACTCCCCTAAAGAGCCCCAGAGGGATTTTCATACCTCCCACATTATATACTCCGTACAACAAATGCGCACCGAAGAAGTGCCCGCCAAAGGGCTGGCACATCCAGTAGCGCAGTTCAGGCTGCACAAACCAATGTTTCCAACGCTTGTCTCCGCCTGCCGGAAAAGGATTGTAATGAAAACCAGCTTCTAATGTGAGCCGATTGGAAAGCTTCACTTCCACCCCGAAATTGGGCGAAGAAAGTGCTCCCGTCAGCAGATCACTCTTCACTGCAAGAATCTGAGAATACAAGTCTGCAAGACAGAACAGCAGCATAATCAGGGACAATATGAAAGTATTTCTTTTCAAAAGGTTTCGCGGATTACGTTTACAACTCAAACAGCTTTATCTCTTTCAGATATTCCCTTGTGATATAGTTCACTATACCGAGTTTCTGCGCAGCTTTTCCATATCGCATGTGAAATTCTTCAGTAGTGGGGTGATTGCAATCCAGATGCTCACCAGTAGCTTCGAGGATATCGAGAAGGGAAACATCAGAAGAGTCACGTGCAGGGCTGTACACCTGTATATCACGGGAATCTCCCTTGTCAGACAGTTTTATGAGTCCGGCACTTAAAAGTTTTGAAAGCAGGATATCCATATCTTGCTCTGTAAGCTGGCAAGCATCCGCACGGATTATGTCTCCTCCCGCATAGATGTCGTTAAGTACTGCGATGGCAGCTTGTGTTTTGGATGTTATCATGATAATTGTTCTGTTTTATCCATTATATACACTGGCATTACCTTGTAGGTAACGGATATACACATATATAGCAAGACACAAGACTCATACAAGCCCGATATATACAAAAATTTATATGTACATACGTTTCACGGTGTACAATAATCCTTTTCCCGTCTTCAGCTTCCAGAAACGGGTAAGGGAAGTAGTATACAAATTTGCACGATGCAGGAGAAAATAATCATTCGCCAGACCTGTACACAGGAAGAGAAACTTGTAAAATCTGTAGTATTTGTTTTCTAATATAAATCACCAGTTGATAAATGCATGTAAACAAGCAAATAAAATATCTTTCTCTTGGGATTTAGAAATATATTATCTACTTTTGCGCCATAACAACATCTATATTACCTACAAGGTAATTTATCCATATTAAACTATAAATCAAGCATTTAATCTTCAAATATCATATTAGACTAGCTATCAAATATGTAATTCATTATAACCTTATTCGCCCGATCCATCCGACTATTTCCAAACCCCTTCATGTACCCCTCGGTAGTAGTTACGGAAGCGTGTCCCAGCCCTTCGGAAATGATTTCAATGGGAACGTGACAGTACTTGCCCGCAGTGGCCCATGTATGTCGGGCCGTGTACGATGTCACTTTACCCGGTACTTTCCTCCACAGAGCAAGCGCACGCAGTTTACTGTTAAGCAAGCGTAAAATCCGCAAGTAATCCCTGTAAGCAGCCATTCCTTCCAGACTTCCATCCAGAAAACAAAGTAAATAAGGCGAAGTGTCGTCCCGGTTCCGGTAGCGCTCCAACAACTGCATAGCTCGACTATCCACACGCGCAGAAAGCGGCATCCCCGTCTTTCTGCGGCGCAAGGTCAGATAGCCATCCTTCAAATCAGACTTCCGAAGATGGGCAAGATCAACAAAAGGCATCCCATGAAAGCGAAACATAAGCTCCAAGCATGCACGTGCCCACTCCATACCAGGAGAGATAATATCCAAATCCTTTTCTGCCAGTAATTGCCGCATATCATCCCGTTCCAGTACCCTCCGATGGTCTGCCTTGCGCCCTGTGAACACTTCCCTGAACAAATGAGGAACGAAAGGCACCAGTTTACGCACTACTGCCCGGTTATAAATCGCCCGAAGCATACGCATATAGGTAGAGATTGTATTCCACTCCAGGCCTTTTTCGCCCTTATGGAGCAGGTAATGCTCATATGCCTTCAACCACAGGGGCGTAATGCCCGACAGAAGCAAACCGTCGCCATCAAAGGTCATCACGGACCGCAGCACGCTACCACATACATGGGCGGTACTGTACTGCCCGTTTCTTTCAAGTTCAGTGACCACCGAACTCATAAAATTGTTTAAATAGACTGTCTTCATATTCATTCATTTTTTCGCACGTTATTGCACGCGCATATACTACGTCACAAACAGGCATTAAAGACAAATGTTTCATTACAATACTATCTTTAACCACCGTCTTTAAGTTTTGCCAGAGATGTTAATTTGACAGATATTTGCACCAAAGGTCAGAGGCGGGTAATTGAGAGTCCCGTAGAGAAGCCATGCGTTCCTCTACGAGCAAAGCACCCTTCCTCGTAGAGAAACGACCTATTGGTCGTAGAACAACATCGACATACCGTAATCATTTGATTTTCCATCGTTTGCCGGAGTAACACATCTGCCTTCTTCCACTGCTCCGAGGAACGCTCCCCGCCACAGGAACACAAACGTATGGAAATATTTTTCACTTCAAAACAATATACAAAATGATTACAGTTACCATTCAGGTAAAGCCCTATCTCGCGGCTTACCTGCAAAGCGCATACGCGCATTGTACCATAGAGGGTGCCATCCGTTTCACAAAAAATCAGAATCTTTACAGTTGCTTACTACAGCTCACCACTCCCCGCCCCAAAGGTGTGTCATGGCGGGATCAGGGAAATATCACCTTTTCCCTACCCTGCCCCAGTGTAGGGAAAGATCCACGAACCTACAATTATTTAGGAGAAGAAGCCGTGAAAATCCTGGAACAGGAAATCAACTATGAAATGAGAATGGATTATTACCGCTTCCTGCGCAGGAACAAGTTTAAGAACGGGATGATGTTTACAAGGGCTACGGAGTTGTATCTGGAAGAGCACGGAATGACGGAGCTTATACCGGAAGAGACGTTGCTGAAGAGTTATTTTTTGTGGGTGAAGAAGGTGGAAAAAAAATAAAGCACCAAAGCCTTTTTATGTAGTACAAGACACAACAGATGTAAACATATAAAAAACATCTCCCCAAAGGAAGAGTTCATTTTTGTGTTAGATCATAGGTTGAAGAAGAGAAAAGA
>NZ_EQ973491.1:1152004-1154790 GCF_000158035.1 Bacteroides cellulosilyticus DSM 14838 | reverse complement strand
AACAGAGTTTACATGATGAGAATAAAATAAGCTATATCTATTGAAAACGGATAAATTCTTTTTCTTCCTTCATATAGTAAATTCTTTTTCTTAACTTTGTAGCATTATGTACACAAGGAAATCGTACAAGAAAAATCTATTATATATAAAACAAGGAAACACATTAATTATGGCTAAAACTAATACAGCAGAAATAGGATTTGAGAAAGAAATTTGGAAAGCGGCTGATTTATTAAGAGGTAACATGGATGCTTCAGAATACAAATCCGTAGTCTTAGGACTTATCTTCCTCAAATATATCTCTGATAGATTTGAAACAAAATATCAAGCGCTCATTGCTGAGGGAGACGGCTTTGAAGAAGATAAAGATGAATACACTTCAGAAAATATATTCTTTGTGCCCCAAGAGGCACGCTGGTCTATGATTGCAAAAACAGCTCATGCACCTGAGATTGGCACTGTAATTGATAATGCGATGCGCTTAATTGAAAAAGAGAATACTCGCCTAAAAGGTATTCTTCCTAAGAACTTCGCACGGCCAGAGTTAGATAAACGTCGATTAGGAGATGTTGTTGATTTATTCACCAACATTCAAATGAGAGAACATGGAGACACAAAAGATATACTTGGGCGCGCTTATGAATACTGTCTTTCTAAATTTGCCGAAGCAGAAGGAAAACTTGCTGGTGAGTTTTACACCCCAGCTTGCATTGTTCGCACTTTGGTAGAAGTTCTTCAACCTTATAGTGGACGTGTTTATGACCCAGCCTGTGGTTCTGGTGGTATGTTTGTTCAATCAGCAAAGTTTATTGAACGTCATCAAGGTAACATCAACAGCATTTCTGTATTCGGTCAAGACAGTAATCCTACCACATGGAAAATGGCTCAGATGAATTTAGCCATCCGTGGTATAGAAGCAGATCTTGGCAAATTTAATGCCGATACTTTCTTTGATGACCAACACCCAACTTTAAAGGCTGATTATATTTTAGCAAATCCACCATTCAACTTAAGCGATTGGGGAGTAGATAAACTACAAGGCGACGTACGTTGGAAATTCGGCATTCCACCAGCTGGTAACGCTAACTTTGCTTGGCTACAACACATGATACATCATCTTTCTCCCAAAGGACGTATAGGTATGGTACTTGCTAATGGTTCTCTGTCTTCACAGAGTGGAGGTGAAGGAAAAATTCGTGAAAATATTATAAAAGCCGATCTGGTAGAGGGTATTGTCGCATTACCTTCACAACTTTTTTACACGACGGGAATTCCTGTTTCTTTATGGTTCTTAAATAGAACTAAGAAACAAACAGGAAAAATTCTGTTTGTAGATGCCCGTAACATGGGAACAATGGTTACCCGCAAACTTCGCGAACTATCTGATTCAGAGGAAGGAGAAAAAGGAGATATTCAAAAAATAGCCAATACATTTCATGCCTTTAACGAGGGAACATTAGAAAATGAGAAGGGGTTTTGTGCCATTGCTACGCTTGAAGATGTAGCAAAACAGGATTATATCCTTACTCCGGGACGATATGTCGGAATTGCAGAAGTAGAAGATGATGGTGAACCTTTTCAAGAAAAAATGGAGCGACTCACTTCTGAATTATCTGATTTGTTTGCCCAATCTCATGACTTGGAAGAAGAAATTCGAAAACAATTAGGCAGTATAGGATTTACAATTAAATAAATTGTACTATATTTCTTCAATTATTTAATCTAATAATCGAAGAATATGAAAGAGAAATTAATTCAAGAGATCAGCAATGCAATGACAGATGTTTTAAGTATAGAACAATTGGTTCAATTAAATGGTGTTCTGCTTCAAATAGTAAGCAAATATACCATTATGAAAGATGGCGAAAGAGTGCATGAAGACACTGCAACCAACGACCGTCTACTTGAAATATTTTTGTCTGCTAAACAAGTTGAAGGATGCACAACTCCTACAATTAAATATTATAGTTCTACGATTAAACAACTCTTAAAAAAGATGCCTAAAAAGGTAGTAGATTACTCAACAGAAGATATCCGCGCCTATTTAGCAGTATTTCAGCGTAAGAATAAGTCAAGTAAAGTAACAATTGACAATATTCGACGTATCTTCTCCTCGTTTTTTGCTTGGCTTGAAGAAGAAGATTATATTATCAAAAGTCCGATTCGTAGAATTCATAAAGTAAAAACCGGTACACAAGTCAAGGAAATATTGACCGATGAGAATATTGAACACCTTCGTGACAATTGCATTAAAATCCGTGATCTCGCCATGATTGATCTTTTAGCATCTACCGGTATGCGTGTTGGTGAATTAGTAAAGTTAGACCGTGAAGATATCAACTTCAATGAACGCGAATGCATTGTTTTTGGCAAAGGAAATAAAGAGCGAATAGTGTATTTTAATGCACGAGCCAAAATACATTTACAACAGTACCTTAGTACCAGAAAAGACCGAAATAAGGCACTATTTGTTTCCTTAGCCAAACCACATAACCGTCTACAGATATCAGGAGTTGAAACTCGATTACGCAAAATTGGACGCCAAGCCAAGATTGTCCGTGTACATCCACACAAATTTCGACGTACATTAGCTACAATGGCAATTGACAAAGGAATGCCGGTAGAACAAGTACAAAAATTACTCGGACACGTAAAAATAGATACAACTATGCATTATGCAATGGTTAGCCAAAATAATGTAAAACTATCACATCGCAAATATATCAATTAATGAATGTAAATCATATTACATATTATAGTAGGTGTCATTTACCACATAGGAACAA
>NZ_EQ973491.1:1149581-1151594 GCF_000158035.1 Bacteroides cellulosilyticus DSM 14838 | reverse complement strand
ACACAAGCCTGGCTCAATGAACTACTTGACAGATATGCAGATAGTACAACTGTATTAATTCACGAAATTGCAGAAATTAACCCTAAGCGAAATTTAAGTAAAGGTACATCTGCAAAGTGTATTGAAATGGCAAATCTTCCAACCATAGGCAGTTTTCCTAATGGATGGATAGAAAAAGAATACAATGGTGGTATGAAGTTCCGTAATGGAGATACTTTAATAGCTAGGATTACTCCTTGCCTTGAAAATGGAAAGACTGCTTTCATCAATTTCCTTGATAAGGATGAAATCGCATATGGCTCCACAGAGTATATAGTGATCTCAGCTAAAAACAATTATTCTTCATCATTCTTCTATTTTTTAGCTCGTAATCATGATTTTGTAGACTATGCTGTTAAAAATATGAACGGAAGTAGTGGACGTCAAAGAGTTTCAGGAGATACAATCGGCAAATACAGAATTCCTGTCATTCCACGTGAAGAGCTTGAATCATTCATGAGCCATGCTGAAATCACATTAAAAACAATTAAAGACAATTCGCTTCAAAATATGCGATTATCAATGATTCGTGACGCATTATTGCCAAAACTCATGTCTGGTGAGCTAAAAGTTAATGATTTAAACAGATAACACATATGGAAGAGAACAAGATACCTGAAATGAAACCGCAGTTTGAGCTAATAAAGAAGTACAACCAAGATGGAAAGGAATATTGGACTTCGCGTGATTTATGTGGAGCTATGGGGTATACAACCTATTACAGGTTTGCTTCTGTAGTAAAGAAAGCTATCGCGATTGCTCAGGCAAAAGGAATGGATATAAACGACCATTTTTACCTTGCTGTAGAAATGGTTAAACTTGGTTCCGGAGCATACAGAAATGTAGAAAACTTCCATTTATCAAGAATGGCTTGTCTTATCATTGCCGAAAATGCAGACTCCAAGAAGACATTAGTACAACAAGCCCGCATCTTTTTCAAAAATCAGACAAGTTTATTTGAACTAACCTCTAATAATCTATCCTCCAATATCTTGCTCTATAAAACAAGCCAAGGAGAAGTAAAGATAGAAGTGATATTTAATAATGAAACCTTCTGGATGTCTCAAAAGCGAATGGCTGCTCTTTTTGGCGTAGATATAAAGACCATCAACTACCATTTAGGACAGATATACGAGTCCGGAGAATTGCAAGAAGAAGCAACTATCCGAAAAATTCAGATAGTTCAGCAAGAAGGAGAAAGAGAAGTTGAACGTTCTCCAATGTTCTATAATCTTGATGCAATCATTGCTGTCGGATATCGAGTAAATAGTTATCAAGCCACTCAATTCAGAATTTGGGCTACCGGAGTTCTAAAGGAATTTATCGTAAAAGGCTTTGCAATGGATGATGAGCGCTTAAAGCAAGGCCGCCATTTCGGAAAAGATTATTTCGATGATTTACTGCAACGTATCCGTGAAATTCGCACTTCCGAACGTAGGTATTATCAGAAAATAACAGATGTATATGCTGAATGTAGTGCAGATTACGATGCTAAATCAGAAATAACCAAACTGTTTTTCAAAATGGTGCAAAATATGATGCATTGGGCAGTAACCCACCATACAGCAGCAGAATTAATCTACAATCGTGCCGATGCTGAAATGCCCCACATGGGACTGACAACGTGGAAGAAAGCCCCTGATGGAAGAATACAAAAGTCAGATACAATAGTTGCCAAGAACTATCTGTCAGACAAAGAGGTATCACAGTTAGAACGTCTGTCATCCGCTTTCCTTGATTTTGCAGAGCTAAGAGCAGAGCAACAACTCATCACGACCATGGATGATTGGAAAAACAAATTAAGTAATTTCCTGGCAATAAGCGACTATGAGGTTCTAAAACATTCCGGTACAATATCTAATGAGGAAGCACAAACGAAAGCTTTCTGTGAATATGAGAAATTTAAACTCATACAAGATCGTGAATATTTGTCTGACTTTGACAAGGAATTGAAACGTCTAAAAGATAAAGGAC
>NZ_EQ973491.1:1131581-1149024 GCF_000158035.1 Bacteroides cellulosilyticus DSM 14838 | reverse complement strand
AAACTGAACAAAATATATAAATTGGCTCAAATCTGCTCTAAAATTGGTAGCGGTGCCACACCTAAAGGTGGGAAAGAATCCTATTTAGGAGGAAATACTTCTTTAATCAGAAGCCAAAATGTAATTGACTTTGGTTTCCTATATAATGGGCTTGCACTCATAAATGATGAACAAGCACATGGATTAGATAATGTCACAGTTATGACAGGTGATGTGTTACTAAATATAACCGGCGATTCTGTAGCTCGCTGCTGTAAGGTTCCATCTAATATATTACCAGCACGTGTAAACCAACATGTTGCAATAATTAGAGGTGACAATAATATAGTGATATCCGATTACATTCTATATTATCTACAATATAAGAAGCCATATCTTTTATCCTTGTCTCAAGGTGGTGCTACAAGAAACGCCCTTACAAAGAAGATGATTGAAGATATTAAAATTCCCTTGCCATCAATTTCTGAGCAGAGGCATATTATAGATTTACTGTCATCTATAGATAACAAAATCGAGCTGAACCGCCGTATAAATGATAATTTAATCAAATCAGTAGCATAATATAATGCATTGGATTCGAGAACATATAAACAAAATTCCAAGCTTTAGCAGCTTTGAGAGCCATATTGCAACGGTCGAAGAGAGTGTTGATTCGAATCCAGCACTGTGTATTGAAACATGTAAAAGTTTAATCGAAGGTATCTGCAAAACCATTCTGACCAATCAAGATATCAACTATACTGAATATGATAAATTCAACACAACAGTAAAAAGAACAATTGAATGTTTAATAGTTCAAGATGAACCCTATAAAGAAGAATTAATCGAGCTTGGGAGAAGAATAGCTTCAGTTTCTCAAAAACTAGCAGAAATAAGGAATAATTCAGGTTTTGCCTCTCACGGGCAGGACATTAAGCATATTCCAATAAGTTCTACTCTGTCACTTCTGGCATATAAAATAACAGATGTTATTGGAGGTTATATTATGCATTACTATACAAATTACGCATCAAAAAGAGACACTCGCATTCATTACGAAGATTGCCAATCATTCAACGAACTATTTGATGATGAAAATCCATTAGAATTGGGAGGAGTTCTTCTATCTGCTTCCGAAGCATTATACAAGCAAGATTATCAAGCATATAAAGAAATATATTTTAGTTTTTTAGATAACCTGAAAAAAGAATAATATTATGGATATTTCAAAAGGAAGTATATACGAATTATTAAATGGTAAATATCAATTTGTAGTACCAGTCTATCAGAGGAAATATAGTTGGCTAAAAGATGTACAGTGCGACAGATTATGGAAAGATATCGTTAATATGGAAAAACAGTCAAAGCGACACCATTTTGTCGGTTCTATTGTTACGATATCTGACGTAAATGTCCCTATGGGAATACATAGATACCAAATAATTGATGGACAACAACGAGTCACTACATTAACAATTCTAATGATAGCCCTACGTGATCATTTAAGGGAGATATCAAGTGAAGAAGTTGATGGAGATACTCTCACTTATTATCTTTTGAAAAATGATCATCAAAAAGGTTATGACCGTTACAAGCTTCTCCTGAACGACAATGATCGTGAAGTACTTATTAAACTTATAGATGTATGCCCGATTAATGAAGATACACAGTCTAATATCCTCAATAACTACATTTACTTCAAAGAAAAAATTGCAGAAAACGAACTAACGCCAGCTCAAATATATAATTCTATCGCGAAGCTTCAAATTGTGAATATAACATTGAAACGCGAAGAAGGAGATGATCCACAACTCATCTTTGAAAGTCTAAACTCAACAGGTATGGATTTATCAGAATCAGATCTCATACGCAACTATATCCTTATGGGTATGACTAACGATGAACAGAAAGATATTTATGTGAATTATTGGCAACCTATGGAAAATGCTTTCCCCGTTGAAAAGCGTTCCGAATTAATGGATAAGTTCTTCCGTGATTATCTCACCATGAAATTAGCATCTATTCCAAATAAAGAGCAAGTGTACGACGATTTCAAATCTTATTGCATCAACACCGGCGTATCCAATAATACCAAAGAACTGGCAGAAGATTTATTTTTTTATGCACAATGTTATAATGAGATTTCCACAAAGACTTGTTCTGACTCAGAGTTGCATGCTATTTTCATAGATATCCGCATAGTAAAAATGGAAGTTGCATATCCTTTACTCCTTAAAGTGTACGGCGATTATAAGAATAATGTTATATCAAAAACTGATTTTATTGCTATTCTGAGATTAACAGAGTCTTATGTTGTCCGACGTGCTGTTTGCGAAATACCAACAAGTTCATTGAATAAAACATTTGCTACAATGCGTAACAATATTAAAGTCGATGATTATTTAAACTCAATTAAAGTTGCATTTCGTTCTTTGGAAACTTACAAACGTTTTCCAACCGATGAAGAATTTAAACGGAAACTCCAAACAAAAGATATATATACAATGAGAAGCATCAATTATATTCTTGTAAAATTGGAGAACTACAACAACAAAGAACCAATATCATTTACAGGATTCACCATTGAACACATAATGCCACAGAATGACAATCTAAAGCCGGATTGGGTTAGTGCTTTAGGTGAAAATTGGAAAGAAGATCATAAGACTTACTTGCATCGTCTTGGAAATCTTACTCTTACTAAATATAATTCAGAAATGGGAGACCGCCCCTTCTCTGAAAAACTTTTAGTTTTAAAACAAAGTGCAACTCATACCTTAAATAAGTACGTAGTTGAACAAAGTATTTGGAATATTAATACTATTGAAGAACGTACCAAACAACTTTGCGATTATTCTATTGATATATGGAAGTTTCCCGCAGTTTCGCAAGAAATCATCTCTACTTATCTCAGACAATCAGAAGAGCTTACTACGAAATACAGTATAGATAGCTATGATTTTTCCAATGTTTTCGTCAAGATGCTTTATACAGAACTTGATAAAGCCATCATGATCTTAAATCCCAATATAAAACGAGAGTTCAAAAAGTTATATATCGCATACAAATATAGAACGAACTTTGTCGACATCATTATCCAAAAAACAAGATTAAGATTAACAATAAATATGGATTTTGATGAAGTGAATGATCCATGTGGTATTTGTAGAAATGTTACAGACATAGGCCGCTGGGGTAATGGAGATGTCGAAATAAGCTTTGACTCTCTCAGTCTATTGAATCAAACTATGGATATCATAAAGCAATCACTAAATAAACAAATATAGCCATGTCATTTACAGAAAATAGCTACGAGAAAGCACTGATTACCCTTTATGAGAATTTAGGTTATCAATATCTATATGGTCCTGACATTGCAAGAGACTATTATACCGCTTTTTATGAAGAGCAATTAGTTAATAGCCTAACAAAGATTAATCCTACAAAGTCTTACACTGCCATTGATGAAGCCATAACTAAATTAAAAAATATTGAAACTGGTAGTTTAGTGCAAAAGAATGAACTTTTCATGGATTATCTTCAACATGGGATTGAGATATCTTATCACGATGGGGTTAAACAACACAACGATATAATTTACCTGATTGATTTCAATAACATCTACCGTAATGACTTCCAAGTAATCAACCAGTGGACTTTCGTTGAGCATTCAGAAAAACGTGCTGATATTATTATTTTCATTAATGGTTTACCACTCATTATTATTGAATTGAAGTCTCCATCACGAGAGGAAACTGACGCTTCTGAGGCTTATCGCCAATTACGCAATTACATGAAAGAAATACCATCACTATTCATTTATAATGTTTTCTGCATCATGAGTGATATGGCATGCTCAAAAGCTGGCACAATCACAAGCAAAGAAGACCGTTATATGGAATGGAAGACCAAAGATGGAATATATAAAAGTGAAGAATTCATTGACTATGACGTGTTTTTTGAAGGTATGTTTATCAAAGAACGCATCATTGACATTATCAAGAACTTCATTTGCTTCTCAAAAGATGAGTTAGGAGCTGCAAAGATACTGGCAGGTTATCATCAATATTTTGCTGTAAAAAAAGCCATTGAACGTACCCAAAAAGCCACACAAGGAAATGGTAAAATCGGTGTATTTTGGCATACGCAAGGCAGCGGAAAATCACTGTCAATGGTATTCTATGCCCACCTTCTACAAGAAGAACTGTCCCAACCTACCATTATAGTAATTACCGATCGCAATGATTTGGATGACCAACTTTATACTCAGTTCTCCAAATGCCAGCAATTTCTTCGTCAAACTCCTGTACAAGCCAAAAACCGGGAGGATTTAAAATCACTTTTATCCGGTCGCGAAGCTAACGGCATTATCTTTACTACGATACAAAAATTTGAAGAATCGAAAGAAGCTCTCTCGCTACGCAGAAATATTGTAGTCATGACTGACGAAGCCCATCGTAGTCAATATGGCTTTGAGGAAAAAGTTGATGAAAAAACTGGTAAGATTTCAATCGGAACAGCAAGAATTATTCATAACTCCCTGCCTAATGCCTCATTCATAGGATTTACCGGTACACCTATTTCCACTAAGGATCGTGATACTACCGAAGTATTCGGAGACTATATTGATATTTACGACATGACCCAAGCAGTAGCTGACGGTGCTACCTGTCCTGTATTTTATGAATCACGAGTGATCAATCTTAACCTTGATGAAGAAACGCTTAAGGCCATTGACGATGAATATGAATTACTTGCTTTGGAAGGAGCAACAGAGGAACAGATTGAAAAAAGTAAAAAGAAAATGTCTCACCTTGAAGAAATACTCGGGGCACCATCAACTATAGATTCCCTTTGCCAAGACATTTTAAAACATTACGAAGAAAACCGTCAGTTTGAACTAACTGGTAAGGCGATGATTGTCGCTTACTCCCGTCCAATCGCAATGAATATCTACCATAGATTGCTTGAACTGCGTCCGAGTTGGGATGAAAAGATAAAAGTGGTTATGACAGGAAATAATGGTGATCCGGAAGAATGGCATGACATTATTGGTAATAAACAATACAAAAAGGAACTTGCCAAAAAGTTCAAAGACAATGATGATCCAATGAAAATAGCTATTGTTGTAGATATGTGGCTCACTGGATTTGATGTTCCATCATTGGCAACCATGTATGTTTACAAACCTATGAGAGGACACAATCTTATGCAAGCAATAGCTCGTGTAAATCGTGTATTCAATAATAAGGCTGGAGGTCTTGTAGTCGATTATATAGGTATTGCTAAAGCGCTGAAAGAAGCGATGCGCGACTATACAGGTCGTGATCGGAATAATTTTGGTAATCCCAATATTAAAGAAACAGCATTTCTCAAATTTAAAGAGAAATTAGAAATCTGCCGTGATATATTTCATGGATATGATTATAGTAAGTTTCAGAATGGAACAGACTACGACCGTGCACAGCTCATTAAAGGTGGTGTAAACTTTATCATAGCACCAGACAGAAGTGAGAAAATGCAATATTTTCAAAAGGAGGCAATACTTTTACATAACTCTATAACTCTTTGTCGCAGTTTACTTAATGACAAACAACGATTTGAAGCGGCATTTTTTGAAACTGTACGCACCTTATTATCAAGAATGACTGGTAAAGGCAAAGTGACAAAGCAAGAAATAAATGCTCGCATCAGCGAGCTACTCAAACAAAGTGTAAAAAGTGACGGAGTAATAAATTTATTCTCAGATGTAAAATCTGAATTTTCCTTATTTGATACAACTTTTCTGGATGAAATATCTAAAATGAAAGAAAAGAATATCGCCATTGAATTATTAAAGAAACTCTTAGCTGAAAAAGTAAAAATCTATCAGAAAACAAATCTGGTTCAAGCCGAAAAGTTTTCTGATATGCTTAACCAATCACTATCAAATTATCTAAAAGGTTTACTTTCAAATGAAGAAGTTATTCAAGAGTTACTAAAACTTGCAGCTGAAATTTCTCAATCAGAAATTGAAGGAAATGAATTGGGACTTACTGCCGAAGAAAAGTCTTTTTATGATGCTTTGACACAACCAAGAGCTGTACACGATTTCTATACTAATGAACAATTAATTGCAATGACTAAAGAATTAACAGAAGAACTCCGTAAAAATCGTACTATCGATTGGCAAAAAAAAGAATCAGCAAGAGCAGGAATGAGAAAGATGATTAAACGGCTTCTAAAAAAGTATAAATATCCACCAGAAGAAGCGGCAAATGCTTTAGAAACGGTAATTCGCCAATGTGAACAGTGGAGTGATAATTCGTCGGAAGATTATTCGACGAATAACAATATCAGAAAATATAATTTTCAAGAAAACTCATATTCCATTGCAGCTGAACCACAATCTGAATATAATAAGTATCCCAAAACATAAGCGGCCTGTAAATATTTACTCTGTTAGTCTTTAGCAAAAAAAGAAAAAACTATATTATTATACAACATGCTTTAAATAGAAATATTAAGAAGCCGTATTTCAGCAAATAAAATTTTATCCATACCTTTACAAAATTCTAATGCACATATATATACTAAATAGGATTCAGATATGAAGAAACGAATTACTACATATTTCATAGGAATATTAGCATTAGCCATGCTATGTAGCGGATGTAGCACTAATCGTATGGCGGCAGGTGACCCGGGCGCGGTGTTGGCCGGAGCATCCATCGGAGGAAATGTGGGAGGCGCCATCGGAGGCCTCATTGGCGAAAGTAACAGGGGATGGAGAGGTGGCTACCGGGGGTCCGCCATTGGTACCATCGTCGGAACCATCGCCGGAGCAGCCATCGCAAATGCCGCTACCGCCCCCAAGCAGACAGAAGAATATAGCTACCGGGTAGAAAGGACTCAACCTTCCAGACCCCAACCCCAATATTCATCAGCTATCGAGAATCTGAGAATACATAATATACGTTTCATTGACACCAATCGCGACCATACAATCAACTCAGGCGAAAATTGTAAAGTGATCTTCGAAATCATAAACGAAGGAAACAGAACAGCTTTCAACGTAGTACCGGTAGTGGCCGAAATCACGGGCATGAAGCGTATCTATATTTCACCCTCGGTCATGATAGAGCAGATTAAGCCTCATGAAGGTGTGAAATATACCGCCAGCATCAATGCCGGAGAACGGATAAAGACGGGAGAAGTCATCATACGCGTTGCCGTAGCCGATGAAAACGGACAGGAGTACGACTGGCAAGAGTTCTCATTGCCTACCCAACGATAAGCAACTTTATTTTAAACGATTACACCATGGCCGACAATTATTTAGAAAAACAATACGAAGCATACCAAGCCCGGAAAGCCGCTTGGGAAAAAGAACGTAAATACGGAAAGAAGCCCTCGCCTATGAAGCGTCCGAAAACTTTGGAAAAATCAAAAGAGGGTGAAGAAACACCCCCTGTTAGTACCAATTTGGAAAATACTATTTGAATGCCGGAGCCGGCAAATGCATACCTGCCATCGTCAAACCATTGTCTTTGGCATATTGAAGGAAATACTTACGTGATTTCACCGCCTTCTCCCTATCCATATCATACGTAGCGCAGATTTCGGGATGCTCCAACTGAAGGGCAGCTCCATGGATAAGATCGGCAATCACCAACAATTTGTTCGCCTGGAACACGGTATGCCCGGGAGTATGTCCCTCAGCATTCATCGCAACGACATTGCCCGGCAATGTTTCTCCGAACTCAAACAGATGCAAACGGTCTTTATAAGCATTCATCGTTTTCAACACTTGCGCATTCCTGTCGGCAGGCATCTTGAGCCAGGCATCATATTCCACTTTCGATGCATACACTTCAGCATCAGGAAACACAACACTATCCCCTCTCATCATTCCACCGATGTGATCGCCATGGAAATGGGTGAGATACAAATATTTAATATCGGAAGGGGTAACTCCCAAAGAAGCCAAGCCCGATAGCAAACGGCTATCCGGTGCTCCCATGCCCGTATCGAACAGGATTCGGATTTCACCCGTTTCTACCAGAAAAGCACTCATGGACGAAGGTATTCCACTTTGTAGTTTCAAACTCTCTATCAGACTATCGTCAGCATCCGCGAAAAGCGTTCTTTCCATCAGGCGCTCTTTCGCATTATCCTGTATCCAGGTAACTTTCACTTCATCCAGTTGCAATGTCTTCAGGCCATCGCACACCACATTTACACTATCCATACTTACATCCTCATTTACTTGCTTTTTTGTGCCTCCGCCACAAGCTGATAACACGAATATTGCAGATGTAACAACCAGATACTTCCACGTTTTGTTTCTCATTAGCTTATAAATTTAGTTCATAAATAATAGACGACTCCATAATCAGGCCGATTCCGCGCAAGGATGCGTAAACCAGAAACGACTCCCGACTCCTACTTCCGATTCGGCGCCAATCGTGCCACCAAGGTGCTCCACAATACTCCGGCAGATGGACAACCCTAAGCCGGTGCCCTTGGAGAATGTGTTCAGTTTCACAAATCGGTCGAAAACCTGACCCACCGCATCCGGTGCGATGCCGATACCTGTATCCGTAACCGAGAACTCTATTTCATTAGTCCCCTCTTTAAAATGGTACTCCAGAGTGATCTGCCCCTTACTGGTGAATTTCAGAGCATTATTTATAAAGTTGGTGATGACCTGCATCAGACGTTTCTTATCCGTATAGATACGATAATCGGGCAGACCGGAAGCCAACACAACCGGTACAGGCTTATCTTCCTTGATTTCATAACCACGCAATATATCTTCACAGAAATCCCTGATATTCAAATATCCCATGTTGAAATCGAGCGTTCCCGCCTCTATCTTGGATAAATCCAGAATGTCAGATATCAATTGTAAGAGTAATTCCGTGTTCTCTTGCATGATTTCAATATAGCCCTGACGCTCTTCTTTATCCTCCTCCTCAACAAGCATACTTGCGAAACCGACTATGGAATTCAACGGAGTACGAATCTCATGACTCATGTTAGCCAGAAAGGCGGACTTCAAACGATCCAGATTTTCGGCCTTATCTTTGGCTATTATCAATTCTTCTTCTATCTTTTTCTGATGGTCGATATCAACGCTGGTAATGACATGTGCCATCTGTCCGTCTATCCAGGGAAATGCCGCACTGAATACACGAAACCAACATTGATCGAACGGGCGTTGGTAATCCCAGGAGTAAACTTTAGTAGGTAGACCGTTTTCGTCGATCAGGTGTCTTTTAGGACAAAACTCACATTCGCCCGTTTTATCGGTATAAAGGGCCTGCCAGCACTTCTTTCCTTCAAAATGCTTAATGCCACCATACGGAGCCCATAGACGCATTGGCATACAACATATCATGAGAATCAAAAGAGTTCACATAAATGTCGACTCCCATATTGTTCATGATGCTACCCAGCGTATTGCTTGCCCGCACTTCCCGTTCTTTATATTCACGAACGGCTATTTCTTTAGAAAGCGAACCGAGCAGAAGATGAATGGTTTGCAATTCCTCATCCGTGAAAGGAGTTGTATCCTCCCTATCCGCAAATCCTATAAAACCGATAATCTTTCCTTCACTATCTTCAAACTGACGGACCAGCAAGGAATCCGTTTTATGAAAATCCAGAACGTCAATATCGACTAAGGAATTGTCATCGTTTCTACTGGCATAAAAAGGACGGTTCTTGACCTTCATACGATCGGAATGTATTTTGGTCATTTCACTCATCTCAAAGCGACGCTTCAGAGAATGGTCTTCATTTCCAATCGTTTCTTTCAGGAAGAAATAGCGAAAACCATCGGTCTGATAAACAAATCCTTTTTTAAACTTATAGAAAGTACAAATATCCGTCAATGATTCCGTGATTTTCTTTTCAATGGATTCACATCCATTTAAACGCTCTAAGAAATGAAGGAGAAATACACTTAAACTCTTGTCCTTTTCGATCATATTACTTTTTACACCTTAGGGTTAGAGACACTTAAAACAAAAATAAAATACATTTTCGAGTATCTTCAAGGCGCTAATATACAAACTTTTAAAAGAATAAAAAAGATTTTCTATGTACTTAACTATCACCTTTTTTCTTCTTTTCGAACAAAATAAGAAATATAAAAACTAATTTATTTTACAAGTTCATTTACTAAGAAATACAACTTTAAGCGTTCAGATAAACTATAGCCAATCATTCATAATTTTCATAACGCGAACGCAACTTTGCCGAACGACTGGATGCTTGCTCCCTTTTATCCGCCGATTGCTTTTGTTGCGATTCCCGAGCTAATTTCGGTTTCGCCGGACGATTATGACGTTTGGGCTTTTCAGCAACAACCGTTGCTTGCTGAGCATTCTTCAAGGGTTCGGCAGGCTTTCTGCCCTCCCGCCTCTTATTGTTCTGCTTGCCTTGTTGCTTATCTGCCGGTGCTTTCGCTTGTACCTTTCGTGCAACATTGACAACCGGAGCTGTTTTCGTCTCCTCCAAAGGCGGTAAATCATGTTTCCGTTGCTCCAGTTTGATACCTGTAAGTTTCTCTATTTCACGCAACATCGGCACTTCTTCGCCCGAACAAAAGGCAATGGCACGTCCCTCGCAACCCGCACGTCCCGTACGTCCGATACGATGGACATAAGTTTCCGGTACATCGGGCAAATCGTAGTTGAGAACCAAATCCAAACCTTTGATATCAATACCGCGTGCCGCAATATCCGTAGCGATAATTACATTGGAACGACCTTCCTTGAAATTACTCAATGCACGCTGGCGGGAATTTTGCGACTTATCTCCATGGATACTTTCACAAGTGATGCCACGACGTGATAAATAGCGCGCTATATTATCCGCCCCATGTTTGGTACGCGAAAATACAAGTACCTGATGTCCGGCCTCTCCGAGTAATAGTTGTGCCAGCAATTCCTTCTTCTGAGGCTTTTCTACACGATAGACTGACTGACTGATGATTTCCACTACGCTGGATGCCGGAGTGACTTCCACCCTCGCCGGATTGCGCAATAAACTTTTAGCCAGGCGGTCAATACTATCAGGCATGGTAGCCGAAAAGAACAAGGTTTGCTTCTTGGGCGGGAGCTTAGGCAACAAGCGCTTTACATCGTGGATGAATCCCATATCGAGCATACGGTCAGCTTCGTCAAGCACGAAGTGCCGCACATGGTCGAGGCGGATAAATCCTTGTGACATCAGATCGAGCAAACGACCGGGAGTAGCCGTCAGGATATCTGTTCCGGCACGCAATTCATCGGTTTGCGACTTCTGCTTTACCCCACCGAAAATAACGGTATGGCGCAACGTGGTATATCGTGTATAGTCTGCCAGCGATTCATCAATCTGAATTGCCAACTCACGCGTTGGAGTAAGGATAAGAGCACGAATCTTACGTGGAGCACCTTTCTGCTGAGATATGGGGTCGGCAAGCAATTGTTCTATGATAGGTATGGCAAATGCCGCCGTTTTACCGGTTCCGGTTTGAGCCAGTCCTAATAAATCACGCCCTGTCAGGGCTTCCGGTATGGCTTGTTCTTGTATAAGAGTAGGAGTAGAATAGTTTTTTTCAAGGAGCGCACGGCACACCGGCTCCGAAATATTCATCTGTTTAAATGTCATCATTTCTTTTAATTAGGGCGCAAAGGTAGGCTTTTATGAGGAATAATCATTATATTTGCATGAAAAGTAGTTTTTAATTAACTACAAAGAACAGATATTCAAACTATTATATCGCATGAAAATACATCATATTGCCATCTGGACTTTTCGCTTGGAAGATTTGAGAGAGTTTTATATCCGCTACTTTAACGGAACAAGCAATGAAAAATATATCAATCCGAAAAAGGGTTTCGAGTCCTATTTCATCTATTTTGATGATGGCGCGGCATTAGAATTAATGAGCCGTACAGATGTGCAAAATACTCCGATAGAAGAGAACAAGTTGGGACTCACGCACTTTGCTCTCTCTTTCCAAAGCAAAGAAGACGTTTTCCGCACTACTGAACAACTCCGTAGCGATGGGTATACCATAGCCGGCGAACCGCGGACTTCGGGCGATGGATATTTCGAAAGCGTCATACTCGATCCGGATGGCAATCGAGTGGAATGTGTATACAGGAAAGAAGAAACCGGTAATGAACCGGATGCTCCGATTAAAACGGAACGGCTACTATTACGCCCTTTCCGGGAAAGTGATGCGGAAGCCTTCTTTAAATGCTGCCAAAACCCGAACATAGGAAACAATGCCGGCTGGAAACCTCACGGATACTTAGAAGAATCACAAGAAATCCTTCGTTCCGTATTTATATCCCAGTCCGGAATATGGGCTATCACCCTAAAAGAAGACGGACGTTTGATCGGTTCAGTCGGCATCATTCCAGATCCCAAGCGTGAAAACCCGCAAGCACGCATGCTGGGATACTGGCTCGATGAATCCCATTGGGGAAAGGGCTATATGACGGAAGCGGTGCAATCTGTTCTCGATTACGGATTCAACACCCTCCAACTAAGCCTCATCACCGCAAATTGCTATCCTCATAACGAGCGCTCACAACAGGTTTTGAAACGCCACGGTTTTATTTATGAAGGCACTCTCCATCAGGCCGAGTTAACCTACGATGGACATTTATACGACCACCAATGTTACTATCTGGCTAAGCCGTGAATTGCGAAAAATCAGTATATAAAATAAAAAAATAAGATTTACATTAAAATAGTCTTTTTTTAAGATGAACAGAATCTGCCATTCGGACATAAAACGAGTTAATTCTCACATTTTTATTTATTTGTGCAAGAATTAAAAATATTCATGTACATTTGCAAAATGAGTTATTCTTCAGCTATGAAAAAACACTATCAGCTACTGAAAAGAGTTTCGATTATTCTGATCTTCTTTGTCCTATTTACAAAGATGCATGCGGTAGAACCCCAGTACGCTGAACCCCAAGATATTCAGAAAACAGAAACCAATATTGAAGTTGAAGAACATCCACAAGATTATATTGTAATCAAGATACCTTTCCAAGCCAAGTACAAGCCTCTTTTTATTTGTATCATTGTTCTGGCTCTCTCTTTCATTTGCTTTTTCATCATCTATCCGCTACTTCTCTATGTCAGAGAGTCTAAAAGAAAGCGCACCGCCCAAAGGGAACTAACCAGGGAAAAGGAATTATTATCGCTATCACTCGAAAAGAGCAACATCTACGCCTGGAAATACATAGAGAAAACAAATGCTTTCATCTGTGATAAAGAATTCTTTGAGCATCTGGATATGCCTTTCCGTGCCTTTACCCTACAAGAAATGGCCGAAGCGATACATCCGGAAGATAGAGTGGATGTGTTGAACACGTTTTATCATGTGAAAAACCAACCGGATTCCAAAACGCACACCCAATGCCGGTGCAACTTTAATGGTAAAGGGTATATCTGGTATGAACTCCGTTATGTTAATCCCACGGAGGCAATGGCGGAAACGGCCTCCATTATAGGCTTAATCACCAATGTGCAACACTTCAAGGATAAAGAAGAGGAACTCATGAGAGCAAAAGACCTGGCGATAGAGGCAGAACTGAAGCAATCTTTCCTCGCCAATATGAGCCATGAAATACGTACTCCACTGAATGCAATTGTGGGGTTCTCCAACTTACTTGTCAGCGAAGACGACCTCCCCGATGAAGAGAAAGCTGACTTCATCAATACGATCAACACGAATTGCGAATTGCTTCTGAAACTCATCAATGATATACTGGAACTCTCCCGTATCGAATCGGGCAACATGACTTTCTCCTATTCAACGTGTAATCTGAATAATTGGGTGGATAGTATGTATTTGACACATTCCTTATTGATACCCAAGGAAATAGAGTTCATCAAAGAAGTGCCCGATGCCGCATTCTTCATCAATACGGACGTGAACCGCCTCAGCCAGATAATGACTAACTTCCTGAATAATGCCACTAAGTTTACCAAATCAGGATACATCAAACTGGGCTATGAAATTGATTTTTCAACATACGAAGTTTCCATTTACGTAGAAGATACCGGCAAAGGTATTCCGAAAGAAGAGCAACGAATGATATTCGAACGCTTCTACAAACAAGATGAATTTGTTCAAGGCACGGGGCTGGGACTTTCCATCAGCATGGTAATTGCGGAAAAACTCGGTGGGAAGATTAGTGTGGCTTCAGAGATTGGAAAAGGAAGCCGGTTCACTTTCCTCCTACCCTACCATAATGAAAGCGAGGAATTCTTTTCTGCCGGATAACTTCACAGATACCCAAAGAATGTAGTATCTTTGCACCATTATGTTGCACCGTTTTACTACTTCAATCAGCGATATTCCACTTCCGGAAAGGTTTACTTACCCTTTCTGTTATACTCCTCATCCATTGTGTGTAATGGCGGCGGAAGAGGTACAACACTACCTCAGCAAGCAAAACAACTGGCAAGAGGAATTAAGCCAGGGGAAAATGTTCGGAGTGCTGATAGTGCAAACCGAAGATGGAAGCATAGGTTATTTAACCGCCTTTTCGGGCATATTAGCCGGGAAGAATATACATCCGTATTTTGTACCGCCCGTGTACGATTTATTGCAACCTCAAGGCTTCTTCAAAATAGAAGAAGAAAACATATCCGCTATCAACCATCGTATCCGCCGGTTGGAAGAGGATAAGAAATATATTGACTTGTTATCAGATCTTACCCAGACCACCCAATCTGCACAAGATGCATTGTCAATTGCCAAGATACAATTGAAAGAAGCAAAAGATAAAAGAGAATTGCTCAGAAAGACAGGTCAGCTTGATGCAAAAGAAGAAGCTGATCTGATACGAGAGAGCCAGTTCCAGAAGGCAGAATATAAACGGTTGGAACGTTCCTGGAAAGATAAGATAGCCTCCTTGCAGGTAGAAGCTGGTAATTGGGAAAAACAAATACAGGAGCTGAAAGCAGAACGTAAAGTCCGCTCTTCCGCCTTGCAACAACAACTATTCGAACAATTCAGAATGTTGAACTACCGGGGAGATGTGAAAACTTTATGCGACATATTCGAGCAAACCGTACATAAGACTCCTCCCGCCGGTGCAGGTGAATGTGCCGCTCCTAAAATGTTACAACAAGCCTATCTGCATCATTGGAAACCGATAGCCATGGCCGAATTCTGGTGGGGTAATTCTCCCAGAAACGAAGTACGGCATCACGGTTATTACTATCCAGCCTGTAAGGGTAAATGCGAACCAATTCTCCGGCACATGTTGCAGGGATTGGAGGTAGAAGCAAATCCTATGCAACAGGAGGCGGAACGAGGCAATGAAAAATTGAATATAGTTTATGAAGACCAATGGCTACTGATTATTAATAAGCCTGCCGGAATGCTTTCAGTACCCGGAAAAGAAAGACAAACATCCATATACGACCTGGCAAGAGAAGCTTATCCGGAAGCAGAGGGTCCCATGATCGTACATAGGCTGGATATGGCTACATCGGGACTTTTAATCATTGCCAAAGATAAGAAGACGCACCAACACTTACAGGCACAATTCAAGAATCGTAGTATCCGAAAGAAGTACATAGCCTTGCTCGATGGCATCGTCCCGGAAGATGAGGGCACTATTGAACTATCGCTTTGCCCCAATCCATTGGACCGCCCCCGGCAAATGGTAGACACACAATACGGCAAGCCTGCCATCACTTATTATCAGGTTCTCGAACGTACAGATAAATATACACGTATAGCCTTTTATCCCCATACCGGACGTACTCACCAACTTCGCGTACATGCGGCACATCCGTCAGGACTGCATTGCCCTATCATAGGCGACGAGCTTTATGGAAAGAAAGACAAAAGGCTCTATCTGCACGCTGAATCCATAGAGTTCACCCATCCCGTCAACGGGCAGTCCATGTGTATTACGAAAAAAGCAGACTTCTGATTATTGCTTTTTCCAAAAGCTCGGATAGAGGAAAAGTTGACGAGTTAACTTCCTTTCTGTATGGAAAGGAAGAATCAAAAAGCCTATATAAACCAACAAATAACTTAGGAAATGGGCTTATCCGCATAAGCAGCATGTAGATTTTAATCCCTATTTTTGCAAACGGATAAATCTATCCGATCAGACACTATTAACTCAATTAATGATAAAGACCATGAAATTCGTAACTTTAGTATGTAGTTTGCTTTTCTGCCTGCCATCTTTTGCACAAGAGAAATTCCCCGATGGTACCCTTATTCCCGACTGGTTCAGACAGAACGAAATTGTAAATATCGAAACCCTTGGCGGTAAATATAAGATCACTGATCATGGTGTGGTGAATGACAGCACCTTACTTCAAACAGAGAAAATTCAGGCGGTTATCGACCAGGCATCATCCAAAGGTGGCGGTGTGATCATCATCCCGAAAGGTACTTATCTGAGCGGTGCACTCTTTTTCAAGCCTAAAACGCACCTTTATTTGGAAGAAGGAGCTGTTTTGAAAGGTAGCGATGATATCAGCAACTTCCCTATAATCAATACCCGTATAGAGGGGCAATCACTTAAATACTTTGCCGCACTGGTGAATGCCGACAAAGTAGATGGTTTCACCATTTCCGGTAAGGGAACCATCAATGGCAACGGACTACGCTATTGGAAATCTTTCTGGTTACGCCGCACCGTTATTCCGAAATGCACGAATATGGATGAGTTGCGTCCGCGCCTGGTGCACATTTCCAATAGCAATGATGTACAGCTTTCCGGCGTACGCCTCATCAACTCTCCTTTCTGGACGACACACATTTACAAATGTAACAATGTGAAGCTATTAGGTCTATATATTTTCTCTCCGGCTGCTCCTGTTAAGGCACCCAGCACGGATGCCATAGATATTGATGTATGCAACAATGTGTTGGTTAAGAACTGCTACCTTTCTGTAAACGATGATGCTATTGCTCTTAAAGGTGGAAAAGGCCCCTGGGCTGATAAGGATTCTAACAATGGAAGTAACACTAATATTATTATAGAAGATTGTACGTACGGTTTCTGCCATAGTGCACTGACTTGCGGTAGCGAGTCTATCCATAACCGCAATATTATTCTCCGTCGTTGTACCATCAATCAGGCAAGCCGTCTGTTGTGGTTGAAGATGCGTGCCGATACTCCCCAAAATTATGAATATATCCTTGTGGAGGATATTAAAGGAAATGCCAAAAGCTTCCTATACATCAAGCCGTGGACTCAGTTCTTTGATCTGAAAGACCGTAAAGATATTCCGATGTCTTACTCGGACCATGTAACAATGCGTAATATAGACTTTGAATGTGATGTGTTTTTCAATGTAAGTGCATCCGAGCAGTACAAACTGACGAATTTCAAATTTGAGAATCTGAATATTAAAGCGAAAGATGGTGAGTATGACAAGTCGATTATCCCGTCATCTGAATGGAATAATGTGAAGGTAAATCAAT
>NZ_EQ973491.1:1120522-1131417 GCF_000158035.1 Bacteroides cellulosilyticus DSM 14838 | reverse complement strand
CGAACACGGACTTCTTATTATGAATTAAGAAAATCCGTGTTCGTCCGTTTTAGTCCGCGTCGTCCGCGTATCTATTCTTCAAAGCTACGTAGCAACTTTATCTCGTCCGCCCATAAACTCTCATCCGGCGTTTCAAGAATAACAGGCATATCATTAAACCGTTCATCTTTCATAAAACGCTTAAAGAAGTCTATGCCTAACAGGCCTTTCCCTATGCTGTCATGGCGGTCTACATGGCTACCCAATTCTTTTTTAGTATCATTCAGGTGGATACCCCGCAAATAGTTAAATCCAACTACTTCATCAAACTCCTGAAACACTTTATCATATTCCTTTACGATATCATATCCTGCCGAGTAAGTATGACAAGTATCCAAGCATACACCTACACGGGATTTATCATCCACACGATCAATGATATGCTTTAGTTGCCAGAACTCATTACCAACATTGCTTCCTTGTCCGGCTGTATTTTCAATAACAGCAGTCACCCCTTTCGTTTTACTCAATGTGATATTGATAGATTCTGCCACCTTATCCAGACATTCCTCTATTGAAATTTTATTCAGATGACTGCCCGGATGGAAATTCAGAAGCTTCAGACCTAATTGCTCACAACGTTGCATTTCATCCAGAAATGCGGCACGGCTTTTCTCCAGTCCTTCTTCTTCAGGATGTCCCAGATTGATTAAATAGCTATCATGAGGCAAGATATAGCGGGCATCAAAAGAGTATTTCTCACAATTGTCTTTAAATCCGCGAATACTTTCTTCGGTCAGAGGTTTGGCCACCCATTGCCGTTGGTTCTTTGTAAACAAAGCAAATGCATTCGCACCTATCTCATGCGCATTAACAGGAGCTATCTCAACTCCCCCACTCGCACTTACGTGCGCTCCTATATATTTCTTCATATTCTGTTTTTCTTTAGTGAATGATTAAAAACGGAAGCAAGATAGAGAAAAATCCGAAGATGGCAAAATCAAGATATGACGACCTTGAGTTTCTATAATGCACAAGTCCCCTCCCCCGCATAATCCTTTCCCGTCTTTCCATTATATTCAGGATGCCTTTCCAGCCACTTCACGGCATAGGAACAGGTTGCCACAGGCACCAGTTCATTAGCCAATGCATAATCATAAGCTGCCTTTACTAAAGCAGAGGCAATTCCCCTACCACCTATTTCACTGGGTACAATCGTGTGGCGCACATCCAAAGCACCGTCAGCTACATGATACATCAGGCGGGCAGTCTCTCCATCGACTACGGTCTGAAAAACTTTTTTCTCCGGAAAATGTTCTATATTCATAATCTGTTTCATTTATTGGGTTAATATACTATTTTAATAATAAGCCTCTCTTATATTTAATAACAGATTTCAGTAACTTTGTATCGAACAATTCTAAAAAAAATCTTATGGACAATCATCTTCTCTCACATGCCATCGCTATTGCCACCGAAGCCCACAAAGGACAAAAAGACAAATACGGACAGGAATATCTGCATCATCCCATCCGCGTAATGAATATGGGACGGAATCTGAAAGAAAGGATTGTCGGTATTCTACACGACGTTGTAGAAGATACGGAATGGACATTCGAAGACCTGGAAAAGGAAGGATTCTCTGCCGAAATCATTGAAGCCGTGCGGTGTGTCACAAAGACCTCTGATGAGGAAGATTACGAAGAATACGTCGAAAGATGTGCCCTCCAATCCCATAGCCGTTGCCGTTAAGATTCACGACCTGACGGATAATATGGATGTGCGCCGCATGCCCTGCATCGGAGAAAAAGAAGTCACCAGACTCAGGAAATATCTGAAAGCCTACCATCGCCTGATGCCCCTGTATATGAATCATTGATCATTATGCATGTTTCTTTTTCATGAAATTACTACCTTTGCGGCATGAAATTGGAACTAAAAGAAAATCAAGGAGTACCCTCGTCCCTGCTTTGGACGCTGGCCATCATCTCAGGCGTAACGGTAGCCAACATATACTACAACCAACCACTACTGAATCGTATCAGCCGTGACCTGAACATCAGTGAATTCACCGCCAATCTGATAGCCATGTGCTCGCAGATAGGATATGCCATCGGACTATTGTTCATCATTCCACTGGGCGATTTATACCGCAGAAGAAATATTATCCTCGTAAATATTTCCATTCTGGTAGTCTCACTGCTCACCATTGCTTTAGCTCCCAATATCCACCTGATACTGTTCGCTTCTCTACTGACGGGGGCCTGTTCAGTTATCCCCCAGATATTCATGCCCCTTGCGGCACAATACTCCACTCCCGAAACTAAAGGAAAGAATGTAGGTATTATCCTTTCGGGACTACTGACGGGTATTCTTGCTTCGCGCGTAGTGAGCGGCATTGTAGGCGAATACATGGGCTGGCGGTTTATCTACTTTGTTGCCGCGGGATTGATGGTCGTTTGTTTGCTTATTATAATAAGGATACTCCCGGACCTTCCTTCCAATTATCAGGGAAGTTATGCCGGACTGATGAAATCCTTGTTTTCCATCGTCAAGAAGTATCCCCAACTCCGCATAGCTTCGTTGCGTGCAGGTTTCTCGTTCGGATCGTTCCTTGCCATGTGGAGTTGTCTGGCTTTCAAGATGGAACAGGCGCCTTTCTTTGCGGGAAACAATATCATAGGAATGTTGGGTCTTTGCGGCATAGCCGGGGCACTGACCGCTTCTTCCATCGGAAGATTCATCAATACGGTCGGGGTGAAACGACTTACTTATATAGGATGTTCGCTGATAATCAGCGCATGGATAGTGCTCTATGCGGGACAATATAGTTATGCAGGTATCATAGCCGGTATTCTGTTGATAGATATAGGGATGCAATGCATCCAGCTCAGTAATCAGACAAGTGCGTTTGCCCTTTGTCCGCAGGCATCCAATCGTATCAATACTATTTTCATGACTACCTATTTCATTGGCGGTTCCACCGGAACTTTCCTTGCCGGAACCTTCTGGCAATGGTTCGGCTGGACGGGAGTGGTGGGAACAGGTATCTTGCTGACAAGTTGTTCGCTGCTCATCAATATATTCGCTAAGAAATAACCTCCTTCAGTATTTCCCAACCAGATGTCTTCATATCTACGCATCCGTTCTTCTTAAAGACGGTACCCTCTTTTTCCAGCAACTCCCGTTGTTCGGGCCAGAAAGGGGCCAGTCGTCCCTGACTATTCACTACCCGGTGGCAAGGCAGATTTTGTTCCTCAGGTGCGTTATGCATGGCCTGCCCCACCATACGTGAACACTGGGGCTTACCTATAAGATAAGCAATCTGTCCATACGTCAGCACCCGTCCCGGAGGGATAGAGGCGACAACACTATATACTTCTTCTCCAAAGGATGTTTTATCCATAACCTATATTACTTTGCAATACAATACTTATCAGTCGGAAATAGGATGCCTATAATGAAGATTTTCTCAACGTAAAGAGAAAGTATTCTCAATACGATGAGAAGAACTTCTCAATGCGATGAGAATAAATACTCATCACAGTGAGAAAAGATTCTCAATATAGTGAGAATAACCGAGAATCATAATCTACTGATATAGAGCACATAGTCTTCTCACATAGGTTGACTACTTTTAATCTTATCCCCCCAATGAATTGACTTGGAAAACTCGCTCTCCCTAAAAAGCATAGACCATTATCGGGCAACCATAAATTCCTGTACGAAAGAACAGAAATTAATTATAAGTAGCAAATTTCGGAATAATGTTTTTCAACTTGGTAGCAGAATTTGTCTTTCTCATACCAATTGCCTACCTTTGAGGTGATTCAAGAACAATTAAATCTACACGAATGATAAACATCGTCCCTATTTTAAAGAACAAAAAGGAGTTCCTCGAACTACTGCTACTTGCCGACGAACAAGAGTCCATGATAGATCTCTACCTGGAACGGGGAGAAATGTATGCTCTCTACGACGGCGACTTAAAGGCAGCGTGTGTGATAACAGATGAAGGAAACGGAGTCTATGAAATCAAGAACATCGCCACTTATCCCCACTACCAACGAAAAGGATATGGAAAACGGCTGATAGAATTTCTATTGGAGCACTACAAAGATCGTTATCATACGCTATTGGTAGGTACAGCAGAAGATACGTACACAGAGGATTTCTACAAACAATGCGGATTTACCTACTCGCACCGCATACCCAACTTTTTTACTGATAACTACGATCATCCCATGTATGAAGATGGAAAGCTTCTGAAAGATATGGTTTATCTCAAAATTAGCAAGAATGGATAAAAATATGGCATTCATCACACTAACCCCTGAGAACGTAATGAGCGAACACCTATGTTGCGCCATTGCAGACAAAAAACACCAAACCGGCGTAAACGATAAACGCAACTGGCTGGCAGAGCGTATCAAAGAAGGACACGTCTTCCGCAAACTGGATGCGCAGGGAAAAGTGTTCATCGAGTATGCCCCGTTGGAAAAAGCCTGGGTTCCCGTAACTGGTGATAATTATTTCTATATTTATTGCCTGTGGGTATCCGGCAGTTACAAAGGAAAGGGATACGGAAAGGAATTGTTACAATCGTGCATCGACGACGCAAAAGCGCAAGGAAAATCCGGCATCTGCCTCCTTTCTTCCAAAAAGAAGAAACCTTTCTTATCAGAAAAGAAGTTCATGTTGAAATATGGCTTCAAAGTAGTGGATACCATCAATGACGAATATGAATTATTAGCTCTTTCCTTTGACGGCACCCAACCGCAATTCACATCAAACGTGCGGAAACAGAGCATTGAGGGCAAAGAACTGACCATCTATTACGGTGTGCAATGTCCCTATATTCCCAATTGTATCGAACAGATATACAATTATTGCGAGAACAACCAAATACCTCTCCGGTTGGTAGAGATAGATACTTTGGAGAAAGCTAAACAACTGCCTTGCATCTTTAATAATTGGGCTGTATTCTATAACGGAAAGTTCGAAACTGTACACCTGTTGAATGAAGGTTTACTGAAAAAATTGCTGCAATTAAAATAAGAATGTATATTTGTACAAACTCTAATTCAAAAAGATTATGGAAATGAAATTTTGCCAAAGTTGCGGAATGCCACTCACATCCGATGAAGTATGCGGAACAAATGCTGACGGTAGCCTCAGCGCAGATTATTGCACTTACTGCTATCAGCAAGGTAAATTCGCACAAGACTGCACCATGGATGAAATGATAGAACATTGTGCCCAGTTTGTAGAAGAATTCAATAAAGACTCGGAACAGAAAGTTACTAAAGAAGAAGCTATTGCGATGATGAAGCAAGAGTTTCCGAAATTGAAACGCTGGCAAGCATAAATAATGTCCCGCATCGAACAGGAAAAACAAACCGTGGAACAAATGATCCGCCTCTACTGCCGGAAGAAAGAGGGGAACGAAACTTTGTGCCCGCAATGCAGGGAAGTGTTGGAATATGCACATGCACGGTTGTCACGTTGTCCATTCGGAGAAAAGAAAGGTACTTGCCGACTCTGTACCATACATTGTTACAAACCGGAGATGCGGGAACGGATGAGAGAAATCATGAGATGGGCAGGGCCAAGAATGTTGTTGTATCATCCGGTAGCGGCTATCCGGCATTTGTGGCAGGAGTATATTAGGAAGCAATAAAGAATACATTACAAATTACACGGATATTCACAGATTTAATAATGAAGCTTCAGTAAAGCTCTTCTTCTTAATCTGTGAATATCCGTGTAATTTATAATGAAAGAATTTTAATTGAAATAATACAAGAACACTGCAATTCCATCAAGTGCCTTCTTCGGTTGGTCTTTTATCTCAATCGTAAATTTAATCTCAGCCTTTGCCACACCGCGCAAGTTTGTCAATGAGTGCAGTTTCGCAACCAAACGAATACTTTGTCCCGACAATACCGCCTGACCGAACTTCATCTGATCCATACCATAATTAACCATCATCTTCAGGTTGTTCACCTCAATAATCTGGTTCCACAGATACGGCAACATAGACAAAGTAAGATAGCCATGCGCAATAGTAGTTTTGAAATGGCTCTCTGTTTTAGCACGTTCCGTATCTACATGTATCCACTGATGATCCAACGTAGCATCAGCAAACAGATTGATACGTTCCTGCGAAAGTTCCACATAATCGGAAACCCCAATTTGCTGACCTACCAGCTTTTCAAAATCCTCATACGAGTTGATAATTACTTTTTCCATTATTCTCTTTTTATATTTAATAGTTTCTACGGTTGATAATCCCAACCATAATCATTATGATAAATCATTAGTTTACTCATGCCTCCGTCAATCGTAATATTCTCCCCGTTGATAAAGGAGTTCCGTTCGTCACAAAGGAAAAGAACTGCACGGGCTATATCGGCCGGTTCTCCTACCCTTTGCGAAGGATGCTGCATGATATCTCCTTCCGTATATGCCGGCACATAATCCTCCTCATGATAGCTTCCCGTATCAATCCAACCGGGAGCGATAGAATTCACGCGGGCAATTCCCGAAAGACTGACCGCAAGTGCATGAGTCAGAGCCGTTATTCCACCTTTGGCTGCCGTATAACTTTCCGTATTGGCCTGCGACTGAAAAGCACGGGTAGAAGAAATATTCACAATAGCACCTGCACCACTGAAATAGTCTTTAAACGACAAAGCCAGGAAATAAGGAGCCGCTACTCCCACACGTTGCACATACAGGAAGTCTTCATACGAACAGTTGCTCAATATTCCTCCATTTGTCAGGCAAGCATTATTTATCAGACAGTCAATCTGATCTTCTATGGATAAGACAAAGTCTACAAAATCCCGCAACGTCTGTTCCTCGGCAATATCTCCGACAAAGCCTGTAACCGAAAGCCCTCTTTCCGACATCTTTCCTTCCGCCAGTTCCACCGCCTCGGGTGTCTTATCAATGAAATACACCGTATATCCCGATTCTGCAAACATCTCGACAATGCAACGACCGATACCGGCGGCTCCACCTGTTACTACACATACTTTATTCATACGCTCTTTATTTTAAGTATGATGAACAAAACCCCGATAACGAAGGTTATTATTCGATTCATGGTTGTTTACTTTTAAATCGTGAAAACAGGTAACAAATATACTCCATATTCCAGCAAGTTACAAAAAGTCAAGTACCCTTTTTCTCATTCGGAAAGGTTTTCCTACTTTTGTAACAAACATTGTGAAACATGAAACTGAAAGATAAATTCACAGAACTGATGCATAATCAGGCTTTGAAGCGAAAACTATATGTCATCATATTCGAAGCTGATACACCTGCCGGGAAGCTATTCGACGTTACCCTGATCTGGTGCATATTGCTTAGCGTAGGACTTGTTATTTTGGAAAGCCTGCAAGGATTACCGGTATGGCTGAAAACTCCATTCATTGTTATGGAGTATTTACTGACCGCTTTCTTCACTTTCGAATATATCACCCGGCTGTATTGTTCACCTAAACCTTCCAAATATGCTTTCAGTGCTTTCGGCATCATCGACTTGCTGGCTACACTGCCGCTTTATCTCGCTTTCCTATTTCCCGGGGCACGCTATCTGCTTATTGTGCGGGCTTTCCGCCTGATACGGATATTCCGCGTTTTCAAGTTATTCAACTTCTGGATGGAAGGGCAAATGCTGCTGACGGCACTACGCGACAGTAGCAAAAAAATCGCAGTTTTCTTTATGTTTGTGGTTATTCTGGTGATATCTATCGGAACATTGATGTACATGGTTGAAGGAGGAAAACCCAATACGCAGTTCAGCAATATTCCCAACAGTATTTATTGGGCTTGCGTCACGCTTACCACCGTAGGTTACGGAGATATAACTCCTGTCACCGCCCTAGGGAAATTCCTTTCAGGTTGTGTCATGCTGATAGGTTACACTATTATTGCAGTACCCACCGGCATAGTTTCCGTATCGCTGATGAAAAGACATGAAAAGAATGTAGCAAGAGAGTGCCCCAACTGTCACAGGCGAGGACACGAAGAAAGTGCGCAGTTCTGTAAGTATTGCGGATCATCACTTGATAAAGCCCCTAAAGAATAGAAAAACTTTCATACTAAATCATATTGGCAAATAATAACGCATAGAAATATATAAAAATGGAACAAAGTTTTGTTACTCAAAAAGAATTTACCCTACGTCCCCGTGCACGTGGTTTTCACCTGATAACGGATGAAATAATACGTAACCTGCCGCGTCTGCCGCAAGCCGGACTTTTACATCTGTTCATCAAGCATACCTCTGCCGGACTTAGCATCAATGAAAATGCTGATCCGGATGTCCAGACGGACATGGAAGCCATCTTCAACCACCTGGTAAAAGAACGGGAACCCTACTATATGCATACCTGTGAAGGAGATGACGACATGCCCGCCCATGCCAAATCGACCCTGACAGGTAATAGTCTCAGCATACCTATCACTGACGGTAGACTGAATATGGGCATCTGGCAAGGTATATACCTCTGTGAATTCCGCAATCGTGGCGGTGGAAGAAAAATAGTAGCAACCGTCATCGGACAATAGAATATATGAAAATGAACAATCTTCCTACAAATATCTTCGTCGCCACGGAGAAAGATTATCCCGAACTCTCTGAGCTTTGGGAAGCATCCGTACGCAGTACGCATCACTTCTTGAGTGCAGAAGATATTCAGTACTACAAACCTCTGGTACAGAACGTTTATTTCCCCGCAGTGCAACTCTATATTATAAAGAATAAAGACAACCGCATCAGTGGCTTTCTGGGACTAAGCGACGATTTAATAGAAATGCTGTTTATCCACCCCGACGAACAGGGAAAAGGATATGGTAAGACATTATTAGAGTTTGCCGTAAACGAACGAGGTTTCCACAAAGTGGATGTCAACGAACAAAACGAACAGGCTTTCCGCTTCTACCGTAACAGGGGCTTTGAAGTAATAAGTCGGGATGAAACAGATGCGCAAGGCAAGCCCTTTCCCATCCTGCACATGCAATTAACAAACTACTAATACAGCAATTATGAAACGAGCCATTATTATAGGAGCCACCTCCGGCATAGGAGAAGAAGTTGCCAAACTGCTAACTCAGCAAGGTTGGCACATCGGTATTGCCGGAAGACGGGAAGAAGCATTGGAGAAACTGCAAGCCACCGCCCCCGGACAAATCGAAATTCAACGTCTGGACGTAACAGATTCGGATGCCCCCACCCTGCTGGAAACACTCATCCGGAAGTTAGGTGGCATGGATTTGTTCTTCCTCAGCTCCGGCATAGGTAGCCAGAACCCGGATCTGAAACCGGAAATAGAACTAAATACCGCCCGTACCAACGTAGAAGGATTCACCCGCATGGTGACCGCCGCCTTCAATCACTTCAAAACCCAAGGAGGTGGGCACATCGCTGTCATCAGTTCCATTGCAGGCACCAAAGGATTGGGCATCGCCCCGGCCTATTCCGCAACGAAACGCTTCCAGAATACTTACATCGAAGCCTTGGCACAACTCTCCCGGATGCAACACTTGAATATCCATTTCACAGACATACGCCCGGGTTTCGTCGCTACCGACTTACTGAAAAGTGGTAAGTTCCCTATGTTGATGCAAGCCAATCAGGTAGCGAAGAGTATCGTCCGTGCCTTGAACCGAAAAAAACGGGTCATTGTAATCGACGGCAGATACCGTGTAGTTGTCTTTTTCTGGCGAATGATCCCCCGGTGGTTATGGGAAAGATTGCCTATAAAGAACTAAGATTCGTTGTAAAGACACCATAGTTCTTGCCTCATTCCCGTAAATATTGTATATTCGACCTCGAACCAAACAAACTTTTGAAAATGAAAAAAAACTCAATACATATCCTGATAGTTACCTCAGTTGCTCTATGCGCCGGTGCCACACTTCCATTTCTGTTTGGGCACAGCACGATAGACCCTGAACAGCAATCCGTTAAATCCGAAGTTCCCTATTGTGTCACCTCCCCTTCCGTACCGGACAAAATCACCTTTGCCGGACAGGAAATTGACCTGACGCGTTACGATCATCGTGAACGCATGGACCGTGAACAAATGTCGTTCACCTATATGCACTCCACCACCATGCTTACCATCAAGCGTGCAAACCGCTTCTTCCCCATCATAGAACCCATATTGAAGGAAAACGGTGTACCCGATGATTTCAAATACCTCGCCGTAATAGAGAGTAACCTCAATACCCTTGCCCGTAGTCCGGCAGGAGCAGCCGGAATGTGGCAGTTCATGCAAACTACCGGACGCGAATTCGGCCTTGAAGTAAACCCCAATATTGACGAACGTTATCACGTGGAGAAAGCCACCCGTGCCGCATGTCAGTATCTGAAAGATGCCTACCAAAGATATGGTAACTGGCTCTGCGTAGCCGCTGCCTACAATGGCGGACAAGGCCGCATCTCCTCCGAACTGAAAAAACAGCTCGTAGATCAAGCCGTAGACCTTTGGCTTGTAGAAGAAACTTCCCGTTACATGTTCCGCCTGCTTGCCGCTAAAGCCGTCATCAGTAATCCGCAGCGCTATGGCTTTTTGTTGAAACGGGAACATCTTTACCCTGTCATTCCCCATACAGAGATCAATGTAACAACAAGTATCGACAATCTGGCACAATTTGCCAAGAATAAAGGTATTACCTACGCCCAACTGAAGGATGCCAACCCATGGCTACGCGATAGTTCTTTACAAAACAAAAGCGGACGTACATACGTTCTTAAAATACCGACACAGGCGGGAATGCACTATGATCCGAAGAAGACGGTGCCGCATAATAGGGCATGGGTTATAAATTAAGTACTTTTCTTTTGTCTTGAGACAAAAGAAAAGATACCAAAAGAAAAACTCAAGGCTGCACTTCCGGGG
>NZ_EQ973491.1:1112627-1120355 GCF_000158035.1 Bacteroides cellulosilyticus DSM 14838 | reverse complement strand
AAGATAAGTAGTATTGTTCTGCTCTATCAGATAGGAGAAAGGCAGGTTAGAAGTATCGGAATGATTCACATGGCGGCCCATTACCAATGAAAAAGCGCCTACACGGGCGGGCCAAAGAATATAGGAATCGGAAGTAGTTTTAGCACCACGTTCCAATGTTCCCTGATGGATAGGGCCTAACTTATACATGTGATTACTCTGGTTGGAACCCGAACCGGCATTCATGAATGAAAACATACCGGCAATCAGTAAAGTGGACTTATGATGCGTCACCGTGAACGGTCCGGCAAAGATAGCGCATGCCTCGCCATTCTCTCCCTGACAATTGCTGAAGAAAAGCGATTCGGACGCAGAATAATTATGTCCCAAACGACAGGCCTGGCCTATAAAGCAACGGCTCAGCATAGCTCCATCGTCTATATGTGAACCGGAAGAGATGATAAAATCATCACAAATAACTCCATGACCAAGGTGTACCGGTGCTTCCGCATTACTATTAATGCTACCATTATAAAGACGACAAGTTCCGCAGATATGACAATAGTCTCCGATACGTACATTCTTGATAGAACCTGTATTGAGTATCATCACATGATTGCCGATAGTACCTACCGAAGAGGCATGCTTATTGGAGTAGAAGTCTGTTATAGACTTCATCCGGCAAATCAATTCCGGACGGTGGCGGTAAAGCGCCAGGATATAAGCCTGATGCGCAGAAAGTTTATCATTGATAAGTACTTCACGCCCACCGGTTTCATTCAGTACGGATACTTCTACCCCATTACCGAATTTACTCAATCCGTCCACCAGGATGATGTCTACATTCTCAATGAATGTGTCATGCCCGATCTCATAATTAGCAATGTAGTTCTGAATGTTCTCAATGCAACAGTTATCCCCCACCGTGACATTGTGGAGTGTTACATGACGCAAACCGGAATGTTTTTTAATTCCACCCGGCAATGTGAACTCTGATTGAAATACGCCTAAACGTACATCTCCCGAGAAACGGGTGTGATGTACAAACTCGGTAACAAAGTCTTCTGCTACCATTACTTTCCCCCAATCATCCGCCAGACACGACTGGCTTTTCAACCGGAGTACTTCGTCTTCGGTTAAATGTCTGTAATTCATGACCAACAAATTTTAGTTTATTCTTCCTCTTCTTCGTAGGTCTGATAAAGAAAATCGTTATAAGGGTATTTCTGTACATGCAGTTCTTTCACGCGTGCATAAACTACACTCTTCAGTTCCTCCAAATTGATCTTCTCACGGGCAGAGATAAAGAGGCAATTATCCTCCATCTTTGCCATCCAAGTCTTCATCAGTTCCTCGAGTGTCAAGTTTTCCTTTGTTCTGGGGGTAAGGTCGTCAGCCGCTTTCTCCACATAGGTGTAAGCGTCTATTTTATTGAATACAAGTATGATTGGCTTACCGGATGCACCGATATCCGCCAATGTTTTGTTGACTACTTCTATCTGTTCTTCAAAATCCGGATGTGAAATATCCACAATGTGCAACAGCAGATCTGCCTCGCGCACTTCGTCCAGTGTCGACTTGAAAGAGTCCACTAGGTCAGTAGGCAACTTACGGATGAAACCAACCGTATCTGAAAGCAGGAACGGTAGATTATCAATAATCACCTTGCGCACTGTAGTATCCAATGTTGCAAACAGTTTATTTTCTGCAAATACTTCGCTCTTGGCAAGCAGGTTCATCAATGTGGATTTGCCCACATTGGTATATCCCACTAATGCCGCACGTATCATACGCCCACGGTTCTTTCGCTGAGTTGACTTCTGCTTATCAATCTCTGCCAGACGTTCTTTCAGTAATGACATACGGTTCAGGATAATACGACGGTCCATTTCCAACTGCGTTTCACCCGGACCGCGAAGTCCCACCGAACCTTTACCGCCACCGGCACCGGAACCACCACCCTGGCGTTCCAAGTGGGTCCACAAACGTTGCAGACGGGGAAGCATGTATTTATACTGTGCCAGTTCCACCTGCGTCTTTGCATTGGCTGTCTGTGCACGCATGGCAAAAATATCAAGAATAAGCGAGGTGCGATCCAATATCTTGATCTTCAACTCAGCTTCAATGTTACGTATCTGTTTCGCGGAGAGTTCATCGTCGAAAATCACCATACCGATTTCCCGTTCGGCTTCCTCTTCGTTCCGAATATATTCTTTAATTTCTTCCAGTTTACCTTTGCCGACGTAGGTCACAGAATGTGCCTGGTCCAGCTTCTGGGTAAATCGTTTCACTACTTCCGCCCCGGCTGTCTCAGCCAAGAATTCCAGTTCATCGAGATATTCGTTTGTCTTACGCTCATCCTGTGTTTTTGTGATGAGACCAACCAATACCGCCGTTTCTGCCTGTACTTCGGAGATTACAAATTCTTTCATTTACTATACCTATTTATTATATATTGGGCGACAAATATAATTATTTTTGCAGAAATCCTTCTGCTATTTTCTCATTTAATTCTATAACAATATCTTTATAATCAGCACGGCGACCGCATGCACGAATTTCCAGTAAAGGATACTTATCAAGAATATGCGACATCAGATCGGTCATGGAAGGCGCTGTGGGCAACTGGCTATACTCTTCATACGTATAGGTAAGAAAAGCCACATTAGGACCTATTCCCTTATTATCCAGTAAGTATCCCTTATTCAAAAGAGTAGGCAGACGTAACCCATCCCCCATTTTCAAATCCCCAGGCGCAGGATAGGACAAAATGCGGGTACGAGCCTCATCCATCATCACCGGTACCTGGTGTGAATAATCAGCCTTGGTTTTATAAATATAAACCACCGGAGAGGTAGAGGCCGGATTACCACCTGTCAACTGTGGAGTAATTACTCCAGAATTCATTTCTATCTTTTGCATATCAGAGGTGACCATTGTTTCCTTTTTCGCAGAACGGCAACCCGCCAATAGTATAAGTAAGGTTGCTATTACAATATTAATTCTCTTTTTCATTTTAAAAACTTACATTGATGGATTCCCTTGTCCGTTACAGCCTGCAAAAGATACACTCCCGTAGGATATTCCCGGCAAGAGAAAGTTATAGTTTCTTTTCCTTCAGACAATATTTGTTTCAACAGACGCCCGTTTACATCATATAGATTCAACCTGTGGGAATTCTCCGGCAAATGAACAACCACGGTTTCCTGTTGCTTATCACAGAAAGCAGTAAATTGTATTTCTTGCTTCGTCTCTATAATTGAAGTAGGATCAGCCTTAACAATAATCTCATTCGTGGTATCAGGACCACCACGAACCACTTTCCATTCGGCATCATTTGTTCCTTTATAGACTGCAACAATACGATCACCGGGTTGTGGAGTCAATGAGATTCTACAGGAAGGAGCAAAGGACACTGTATAATATGTCTGCATACTTGGAATATCCGAAATTCTTGATATAAATTCTCTTATATTCAGGTTCTTATCAACCATAGCCAAAGCTACTTTTCCCGAGAACGAGTCTAATCCCAAATTCCAGAGGAAGCCGCACTTCACAATAAAGGAAGAATTTACATTAAATTGAGTTTCAGAGGTTTCCAAGCCGGAATAATAAGTCCCATCTTGAGATTTCCCAGCAAGCATGGCCAATAATGTTTGATAGCTTGAATTTCCCTCCGCCGGCTTTAGCCCGAACAAAGCGTCTTGATTCGCGACAAAGCCACCGCCAGTACTACCACCTGCTCCCTGATTATTCGGATTCAAAGCTGAAATCAGGAAATAACCATTGCTATAGCCACTCCACCCCCAATTTACTCTAAAATAATCCTCCGTTGTATATCCATCCAATATGAATTGATGTCCTTCATTACTAAGAGTAGCTCCACCGTAAAGCACAGGGCCTACTGTCATTATTTCATTTTCCAGCATTTGTATCCACTCTGCATCCGAATACCATTCACGACGAAGACACAACATGCTTTTATTGTAATTCATATACTCTGCCAATCCATGAACTGCTGTCAATGTAGAGGCACCGGTTCCACCGGCAGAAGCGATATTAAATTGTGATTGAGCCATAACACCACAGTCGTACATCAAAGTTGCAACTTCATTTTTAGAAATCTCGGATGAATTCCGATCATATTGAAGTGGCATATCGTTCCAAGCATAAGTATGTCCCAAAGTTCTCCCCGATACATTTTGGTGAATTTTAGCTCCACTAACTAGCGCCTCATAACTATAAGCTGGAAGAGTACCCGTTCCTGCATTCGGCCATTGATGATATCGCATCAATATGGATATAGCCGTTGCCACACACCCTGTAACAGTCTGGATGCCTTCTATTTTAGGACAAAGCGTATTATAAGGACTCTCTTGATCCCACTCCGCCGTTTGATACTGCTTTACCACATCTCCGGTTGTCATATCCGACACCCCGCTCCACGCTTCATATACAACATCAGAAGTATTCAGTCCCGTCTCTCTTGCCTCGTTGATCTGTTCTTTCAGCCCATTCATCCAACTTTTCAGATTAGAAGGCATCCCGTCTACCACAAAGCTGTTTGTGAAAGAATAACCTAGTACAGGCATAACCACATCATCTCCGGCAATAATAACAAAACCTTTCTGGTCGGTACTATTAAAAACATAGAAAGCCGGAAGATTCCCTGCACTACGGGTATTCGCATCTTCCCCATCCCAAACTAATTGTAACTGTGGTGACGCAGCAGTACTACGGGTTTGAACATTCGTTTTAAAGAAATCGGTAGCTAAAGCATGAGCTTGCTCTGCTGTTACATTATCAGCAAGAAGCCGATTTGCAAGAAGAATAAATAGAAAGAGTAGTGTACACCTCATATAGTCAGGGGTTAGTTGTTTTTAGTAGCACCTCAACGAATGATACAAATCACTATCTTGTTGTTCATTAGAAAGACAAAATTACTGAAATATATGGTTCGTCAGATGATTTTGAATACTTTTTTTTGATGATCCTATCGCAAATGAACGTTTTAAAGCGAAAATCGTTCATTAGAATAGAAAAAACAAGGCCATCCTAAGTTAATAGAATAGCCTCGTTCCAGTACTATAAATATATATAGTCTAACGTTTCATAAATTTGCTCTTGTATACCTTACCATCAGCCGACTGTAATACTACAATATAGTAACCTGCGGTCAACCCTCTTACTGGTATGGAATATTCTTTTTTATCTCCGAACTCTTTTTGCTGTATCATCTGTTGTCCGGATAAATTATAGACAGAAATTATCTTAGCAATATTAGTCGTACGAATAGACAGAATATCCTCTACAGGTTGTTGGTAGATAATTATCCCATTCGTATTAATAACTTCATCTTCAACACCAGTAGCCGGTCCTACAGAGAATTTGAAACTGCACAGTGGGTTATTCCCATTATATCCTCCCAACAACTCCGGCTTATATAAACTAACGCTATAATTACCCTCTTCTATTTGTAGATCTATCTCCATCTTCAATTCAAAAAGTTGATCTTTTTCTATAAAAACGTCTACATAATGCAAATTAGAGGTTGAGCTTTGACCTACAGTGAAAATCGCTGCCATCAAAGTTTTGTCATATACATTGCCAGTTCCACTTAGTGATAAGTCTGCCATCAGCCTAAGTTTTTCTCCTACTTGAAGCTGATTTTTCTCCAAGTGTGCATTGTCTACCACTAGATTAGAGGTTCCGTATGTTCTATTAACAGTGACGGCCAACAGTTCCTCACCGATACCATATACATATTCCCCCCATTGCACACCTGGACAAATATAATAATCTCCGACAGGAATATTAGTAGACGTCTCTGTTAGATTAGAAACTAAATTTCCGGAAATAATTATTTCTTTATTATCCACACCTGGTTTAAGTTCTAACTGAGTATACCCGGTTAGACTTATGATCTGCGGTTTTTCATCTGTAGTGAGAAACATTACGCCTGCTAAACCATAAAATTCACTTGTTGCACTCTTATTGGAAAGTAATAATTTGAAATCACCTTTACGACCACTATATAGATTATGCAAGACTTCTACACTTCCATCCAAATCTTTCTGCAATATCAAGTTACCCGTAAATGGGGTAAGAGTATATTTATTGCCGGCAACAATAAGTGTAAACTGGGATTCCGAACCATAATCACCACGTACACGGCTCCAAGAGGCTTCACGCACATCTTTCGTTGCTAAATACAATGTATAAGTTCCATCAGCCAAATCGTTGGGAATTGTGATATTTGAGAAAGTCTGCCCTTGGGTTCCCCAATTAGTCTTTACATTTCCTAAGGATGCACTCCATAAAACATATTGTTTACTATCTTTCTCTGCAATGAATCCCAAATGACCGTTCTTAAAAGTCGTACTCATATTATACATATCAGTAACCGTAAGATCAAATTTTTCTCCCTTAGAAACTTCTTCTTTACTAACCTCTAATTTTGCAAGATGAAAATGAGAAGTATAATTCGATGATGCTATAGGAGGCTGCAACCCGATAAGCATCCCTTGTTGATAGATGAAACCTCCTCCAAGATTTGTGCCTCCACCAATTCCCGGAGATGACGGATCCAAGGAAACAACTTCAAAATAGCCATTATTTAAACCACCCCAGCCCCAGTTCACATGAACCATATCCTGAGAATCGTAACCATCGAAAACAAATTCGTGTCCTACATCTTTGGATGCTCCATTATAAAGTACGGGACGCCTCTCACTGAGCTCTGTCTTAATCATATTCATCCACTCCTCAGAAGTGAAATATTGACGACATACGTACCCCAGATTCTCATCATAGCCGAAATAATCGATCAAAGCTTGTCCCACTTTAAAGGGGTAAGCTCCGGAACTGGAAGGAGAGTATTCCATATCAACAGCAACACCACAGGCATGCATCAATTCTGCAACTGCATTTGCCTCTTCAGTAGTATAGTTGCCACCGACATATTGAGATCGCATTTCATTCCAACTGAAGGTGGTGCTTCCATAATCAAAGGAACATTCAAGTCCTGATGAAGTCTTATAAGAATGAGTGCCTTTGCCTTTTACAGGGAAATTGTGATATTTCAGAATCATCGCCATAGCTGTGGCTACACAACCGGTCATACTCCGGCTTCCTTGTACTAACGGACAAGCATTATTATAAGGTGCATCCTGATTCCAATTGATATCGCCCAACATAGGAGCTACAGTTTCTGGAAAAACGGCACGCGTCAGCAGTCGAGGCTCTTTTATCACTTGTTCACCACCGGCCAAAGCCGTATATACAGCATTATAACTTTCCAGCCAACTTTGTATATTAGGAGGTAAGTTGTTTATTACAAAAGCACCTCTATCAGAATATCCCAATACAGGTTTCATGCGGTCATCACCCGAAACAATCACATAGGCAGACTGTCCATGGTTATAAACATAAAAAGCTGTTCCTTCCACACTACGGGTAGATACAGATTTTAGCAAATCATTGGAAACTGCCACCAACTGAATATCACCAGTATTACGGGTTACAGCCTCAGATGACTGTATAAAGAAAGTTCGGGCTATAGATAAAGCTTCTTCCGGAGAGCGTTGAGCAGTCCATGCAGTTAAGCTACACAAAAGGACTAAAGACAGAAGTAGTAATTTCTTCATAGGCATCATTTATTAGAATAATTAAGTAAGGGAGATGCAAAGTTACAGAAATCTAATACTTTACAAATATTTTCCACTACTATTTTACAAACTAATAAAAAAA
>NZ_EQ973491.1:1107443-1112203 GCF_000158035.1 Bacteroides cellulosilyticus DSM 14838 | reverse complement strand
CTCCGGAGACGTAGCCGGTGCCTCTTTCTTTTTGGTATCTTTTTCTTTCGGGGCAAGCCGAAAGAAAAAGTACAGTAACTTAAAACACAGAAAGGAGCCAATATGACATTAGATTTCGATTTCGTACTCAGATTATTAGTAGCCGGCATCTTAGGTGCCATCATCGGCCTGGACAGAGAATACCGTGCCAAAGAAGCAGGATATCGTACTCACTTTTTAGTATCGTTGGGCAGTGCCCTCATCATGATTGTTTCCCAATATGGCTTTCAGGACATTATCAAAGAAAACAGTGTCTCGCTGGACCCGAGTCGTGTAGCAGCCCAGGTAGTCAGCGGTATCGGTTTTATCGGTGCCGGTACCATCATATTACAAAAACAAATTGTCAGGGGGCTGACCACTGCTGCCGGAATATGGGCTACAGCAGGCATCGGTCTGGCGGTTGGAGCCGGAATGTATGTAATAAGTATAGCTGCTACCCTGCTCACTCTGGCTGGATTGGAACTGCTCAGCATCCTGTTCAAAAGTGTAGGGATGAAAAGCTCCATGATAACATTCTCTACCGAAAATAAGGATATCCTTAAGGAAGTATCCGATCGCTTTAACTCCCGAAATTATATGTTAGTCTCCTACAAAATGGAAAGATTAGGTTCCGGAGATACAGAAAGGTATATAGTGACTATGGTTATCAAATCCAAGCGGAGTAATGACGAAGGGCACATGCTGTCACTGATGCAGGAATGGCCGGATGTAACAGTAGAACAGATAGAATGATCTTATTACTGCTTCTCTGTCATGTGTTTCCAGTAACGTACAGGCATATCTTGTTTATGCTTCCGCGGATTTAGCCGTTCTTTGATACAGATGGCTTTAAAGTATGTCTTCCAGAGTTGCTGAAAAAGTTTCTCGTCTTTATCCATCAAGCTTTCGTCCAGCATACCCGTGACCAGATGTCCCTCGCGTGAACCTTCTTCAAAGGTAACCTGACGTACTTCTTTCAAATCATAATAGAAGCCATACGCCCGTTTTATGTCGTATATCAGCCAGGGCTGATCGGCAAAACGATCCTTAAAATGATCGATAGCCAGTGGTAGAGCATTCTTTTCCGGCTCTACCGCAGCAAAGAAGGTGCCGTCGGCAGCTTTCTGAAAACGGATAAACTGGAGCATACGAAGACGTTCCCAATCCACCCGCTTCCACATACGCGAGAATTCCAGCACATCCGGATCGGCAAAATTGGTTTCAATGGAACGGGGAGCATCAATCGCCTTACAGATATAACGGAACAAAAGCATCGGAGTTTCCTGTTCCTCCGCCAGCCAACATTGGGCAAGGCAAGACAGAGCACCGGAAGAGAGTTTCTTTTGCAAACCACGCCATACTCGCTTCGCCTTTTCTTCTTCGGTGATTACCGTGAAGACTTCATCATGAAATAAGGGTAATGGCTCTCCTTCCGGAGACAATGCATCAGGAAAAATACGACGGGAATAGGCTTCAAAAACAGAAGTCAGTAAGCCCTCGAAAGTATTATCAAAAACAAATATATTCATGGAAAGGAACTCTCTTAGTCGTGGAAATCAAGCAACAACTGCCTTTCGTCCACTTTCTTCTTGTTCGGTTTCGTAATCAGCAAACTGCGCACTGCTTGCGGAGTCATTTCATTCACTGTCTTCATGGGGAGTTCATGGCAAGTAATAAAGTACTGCGCCTTCTTCATCACTATTCCTATCTTTTTCAACTCATAGAAACCTAACTTAGAAAAACGACGGGATGCCACAATCAATCTTGCCGACTTCACTCCGACACCGGGAATACGCAATAACATCTCATAATCCGCCCGATTGATATCTACCGGAAACTGCTCCGGATGGCGCAAGGCCCACGACAGTTTAGGATCAATCTCCAGGTCCAGGTCAGGATATGCATCATCCACAATCTCTTCCACCTTAAACTGATAAAAGCGCATAAGCCAATCTGCCTGATACAGGCGATTTTCACGCACCAGCGGTGGTTGCTTCAGGGCCGGCAAACGCGTATCATACGTATTCACAGAGATATAACCGGAATAATAAACACGCCTCATTGTAGGTCCTTTGTAAAGAGCAGATGAAAGAAAAAGGATATCTTTGTCCGTTTCCGCCGTAGCCCCTACAATCATTTGCGTACTCTGTCCGGCAGGGGCAAAACGTGGTGCATGGCGGTGTTTCTTCCGTTCCTCCGAACTTTCCAATACGCCTTGCTGAATATAACGCATCGGTGCATATACACTTTTATGATCTTTCTCGGGGGCAAGAAGTTTCAGATTCTCCTCTTTCGGTATTTCTACATTAACGCTGAGGCGGTCGGCATACAATCCCGCTTCGTTCACCAGTTCACGACTGGCACCGGGGATACTTTTCAAATGAATATAGCCATTGAAACGATGCACTGTGCGCAAGTCCTTGGCCACACGCACCAGGCGTTCCATGGTATAATCCGGACTTCGCACCACACCACTGCTCAGAAATAACCCTTCTATATAATTGCGGCGATAGAACTCCATCGTCAGATCTACCAACTCGCTGACAGAAAGCGTAGCACGCGGCAAATCATTAGAACGACGATTGATGCAATATGCACAGTCGTAGATGCAATAGTTCGTCAGCATCACTTTCAGTAGTGAAATGCAACGCCCGTCTTCAGCAAAACTATGGCAAATGCCCCAGCCGCCGACAGTATTACCCAACATACCTGGTTTGTTGGAACGCACGGTACCACTGGACGAGCATGAGACGTCATATTTAGCCGACTCCGCCAGTATTTTCAGTTTATTGAGGACGTTTTCATTCATATCCACTACACAACTTACCACTTATCACCATAGTGCCCTTTAGCCGAAATTATTGTAACTGTCACAATTTCTTCTTCAATGGTATAAATAATACGATTAAACTTATCAATTCTCCTGCTCCAATAACCGGATAGAGTACCTTTCAATGCTTCCACTTGTCCAGTTCCCACAGTAGGGTGTTCTGCTATTTCCAAAAGTAATCTTTCGATTTTAGTAATTAATGCTTTATTTCCCGATTTCTTCAATTTAGCTAAATCCTCTATAGCCTTGGCTTCAAACTCTATGATATATTTCATCTCAGAGATTATCTATAAAGCTCTTGATTTCCTCGGCTGATTTAAGCTTTATGGCAGATTTTGTCTTTCCTGCTTTATGTGCTTTCACTCGTGCTGAAATCTCGGCCATATTTTCTACATCTTCGAAAAAGGAATCGCCACTTGGACTGGGATTTTCTAAAACTTCCACAGAAATAGAATTTGCTTTTACCACCAAGAGGTGCTCTATGAAAGCTTTCAAACTCTTACCTTGTGAAGCAGCCAAAACCGATAAGCGCTGTAATACGTCAACAGGCAAATCTATATTTTTCCTTTTTTTCTCTAATGTCATTGTCGCCATAATAACTCCTTTCTTTTTTTACAAAGATATAAAAGATATATCATATACACAATGTATATAGTTTGAAAAAGAATTAATAAAGAGATCCGCGTTATCTTGCGGCTGAACAAATTGCTTATTATTTGATGGGTATACCGAAAATATCGGGTGGCCCTATGTTTGTACCGGATAAAACAAAAAAGACCGTTCTCATTGAGACGGTCTTTCAATTCTTTCAGTAAGCGTGCTTATTATTTAGCAGCTTCCAAAGATGCTTTGCGGAATGCTTTCATTGATTTTTCGATTTCCAAAGAAGCCTTACGTGCACGAGTACCGGCAGCTTTGTTACCATTTTCAATCTGAGCTTTTGCATCTTTCTCGAATGCTGCATACAATTCAGCAACTTTTTCAACTAATTCTTTCATAATCCTTTTCTTATTAATATTACTTCGTTAATAATGTCTGGCAAAAATACACTCTTTCTTGAAATAAATGCAGAAAAACAATATTTTTTTTGAAATAATCCGCAAAAATTGCACAAAAAAATGTCCTCTGGCGTTTTTTACCTACTTTTGCAGGCATGAAACCCCTTACAGATACGGAATACATACACTTGCTCATAGCCGAAGGCGAACACCAAAGGCAGGACTTTAAGTTTGAGATTTCCGATGCCCGTAAGATCGCAAAAACGCTCTCCGCCTTTGCCAATACGGACGGCGGGCGGTTGCTGATCGGGGTAAAAGATAACGGAAAGATCGCCGGAGTTCGCTCCGATGAGGAACAATATATGATAGAGGCGGCAGCACAAATGTACTGTCAGCCGGAAGTGAATTATACCATGCAGACCTTTCAGGCGGAAGGACGCAGCGTGCTGGTAGTGCAGATTGAAGAAAGTCTGCAAAAACCCGTATATGCCAAGGATGAAACAGGAAAACCGTTGGCTTATCTGCGCATCAAGGATGAGAATATACTCGCTACACCGGTTCATCTGCGTGTATGGCAGCAAAGTGGTAGTCCGCGGGGAGAACTGATAACTTATACTGAGCGCGAACAGTTGTTGCTTGACTTGTTGGAAGAAAATGACAGTCTATCGTTAAACAGGTATTGTAGGCTGGCACGCCTTTCCCGACGTGCAGCGGAACATTTACTTGCCAAGTTCATCCGGTTTGATATTGTAGAACCGGTATTCGAAGGGCATAAGTTTCACTTCAGACTAAAATAAATGATTATTCTTCAATCCTGACTTCTACTTTCTGGATATGAAGAAAAACTTGTTTACAGAAAAACAAAAAACAGAAACAGTTGTTATTTTAGGGTATCTCAGTATGATACTTAGGGT
>NZ_EQ973491.1:1098431-1107203 GCF_000158035.1 Bacteroides cellulosilyticus DSM 14838 | reverse complement strand
CTTAGGGTACCTCAGTATGATACTTAGGGTATCTCAGTCGTATACTTAGGGTACCTCAGTTGCAGTCTTAGAACGCCTCAACACAACACAATAATATTCAATCAGTTACAAAATATATCTTTTGCGACCTTTATAATTAATAAATTCAGACAGAAGAACCGACAGTTTATCATTAAACAAGTAAATATTAAACAATATAGCATGAATATAATCAATTCAATCAACGATATTCTCTGGACTTATATCCTTATCGCTCTGCTTTTGGGATGTGCCTTTTGGTTCACGCTGAAAACCCGCTTCGTACAGTTCCGCATGATAGGTGAAATGGTACGTTTACTGGGTGATTCGGCAGGAACGAATGGAAAGCCGGGTGAAAAGCATATCTCTTCATTCCAGGCATTTGCCATCTCCATTGCCAGCCGTGTAGGTACGGGCAATCTGGCGGGTGTGGCCACTGCCATCGCTGTAGGCGGGCCGGGAGCAGTGTTCTGGATGTGGGTCATTGCCCTGTTTGGTGCTGCCAGTTCATTCGTAGAGTCCACATTGGCACAATTATATAAGGTAAGAGGCAAAGACTCTTTCATTGGCGGTCCCGCTTATTATATGCGAAAAGGATTGAAACAACCGTGGATGGGTACTGTGTTTGCCGTACTCATTACGATCACTTTCGGCTTCGCCTTCAACTCCGTACAAAGCAATACGCTGTGTGCAGCTTTTGAACATGCATTCGGTTTCGACCACGCCATCGTAGGAGGGGTTATTACCATAGCCACACTGCTTATTATCTTCGGTGGTGTACAGCGCATTGCTAAAGTAAGCAGCATTATTGTTCCCGTTATGGCATTGGGATATATTGCTTTGGCACTGATCATTGTAGCTATCAATATCACTGAACTTCCTGCCGTTATCAAACTCATCGTTAGCCATGCCTTCGGCTGGCAACAGGCATTGGGTGGTGGCGTAGGTATTGCATTGATGCAAGGCATCAAGCGGGGATTGTTCAGCAATGAAGCCGGTATGGGTTCCGCTCCCAATGTGGCAGCCACTGCACACGTCACACATCCCGTAAAGCAAGGGCTGATACAGACCTTGGGCGTTTTCACCGATACATTAATTATATGTACCTGCACCGCGTTCATTATACTTTTCAGCGGTGCGCCACTGGACGGCTCTACCAATGGAGTACAACTTACGCAACAGGCACTGACGAACGAGATTGGTTCGGCAGGAAGTATTTTTGTTGCTATTGCTTTGTTTTTCTTCGCCTTCAGCAGCATTCTGGGTAATTATTATTATGGAGAAGCCAATGTACGTTATCTTACCCGTAAGAAATGGATATTGAACATCTACCGTATTCTGGTAGGTGGTATGGTGCTATTTGGTGCACTCGCCGCACTGGATGTGGCCTGGAGTCTGGCAGATGTCACCATGGGATTGATGGCGCTCTGTAACCTGATTGCCATCAGCCTGCTCGGTAAATACGCTTTTAAACTGCTGGAAGACTACCGTGCACAGAAACGGGCGGGTATCAAAGACCCTGTTTTCACAAAAGACCGCCTCAAAGAGGTAGAAAATGACATAGAGTGCTGGTAAGAGATTTATGATTTATAAATTATGATTTATACAATTGTTGGTGTAAATCAACTTATTTCGTACTTTTGCAATCGCAATTGCCCCGGCAATTATAAATCATAAATCATAAAACATAAATAAGATGGGTATATTTGCCAAACTATTTAAAAAGAATTCCGAGGGTACTTCCTCCAAAAACGTGGAAGATTTCGTGTCACTGACACGCGTTTATTTCCAGTCCGTGATTGCCGCTAATCTGGGAATTACGAACATTCGTTTCGTGCCGGATGTAGCCAACTTCAAACGCCTGTTCAAAATACCGACTCAGGGCGGACGACTGGGACAAGCCGAAAAGACTGCTTCACGCAAAATGCTGATGCAGGACTATGGACTGAGTGAAAACTTCTTCAAGGAAATCGACGCTTCCGTAAAGAAGCATTGCCGCACGCAGAATGATGTGCAGGCATACTTGTTTATGTATCAAGGCTTCTCACAAGACCTGATGATGTTGATGGGTAACTTGATGCAATGGAAGTTCCGCGTGCCCTCTGTTTTTAAAGGCGCACTGCGCAGTATGACCGAAAAGACCGTACATGACGTCTGCACCAAAACCGTATGGAAAAAGGACGATGTACATAAGACGGCTATGGCAGTCCGCCAATATAAAGAGCGTCTGGGATACTCCGAGCAGTGGATGACAGAATACGTGTACAACGTTGTATTACTGGCTAAAAAAGAACCCAAAAACAAAGCCACGGAAGAGAAATAAGTTTGAAATATCTATCAGGTAAAAACTGTTATCAAAAGAAAAAGTTTTCTAAAGAAACAATCAATAGAAAGGGCGAGAAATGATTTCCTCGCCTTTTTTTGTTATTTTTATGCAACTTTTTTGCTCGAAGGAGCAACAACACTTTATGCAAAGAGATTGTTGTAAGATATAGCGGACTTTATCCGCTAAGCCACAGGCTACAAGCTATCAGTGACAAACCATTGCACTGGGTAAGTTAAAAAACTCTGATAAGTTGATAGTTCAAAACCTATTAGTTCAAGTAATCTGATTATTCAGAAGATTTCATAATTCAGAAGATTTGAGAATTCAAATAGCTTGATTTAGGCTCAATAAGTCAGGCAGCCTGAAAGGCTTTCATTATATAGCGTAGGGCATCGCCCTACGGATTGAATTACCTGTCTCTGAGCCCCGAAAGGGCGAAATAAAGGCAACTAACTCGATTTCGCCCTTTCAGGGCTTATTGAGAAATATATACTATTTACGTAGGGCGATGCCCTACGCTATATAATGGAAGCCTTTCAGGCTATCAGAGTTATCTGTAGCTTATAATTTGTAACTCGTAGCTCGTAGTTTATAGCTTGCAGTTCGCAGCTCGCAACTATTTCAGTATTAATCATTAAAAAACAACCGCTTATGAAACAAAAGAAAATGCTTGCACTCACTTTATCCCAGTTGAAGCAACTTTATCGAAATGAACTTCCCGAAATTGTACGCATCGCCGAACAGAGCGACGGTACGGAAAGCTTCAAACAAGGCATTTCGGAATTCATTACCAATCAGGCTGATACGGAAAGTGAAGTTGTCAGGCAAATTCGACTTCTGATTGAATATGACGGCCAGGAAGTCCATGAACTTTCTACCGATGAACAAATGATTGTTTCTACCCTGTCACTTCTATACGCGTTTCTTACCGGAAATCTGGAAGAAGATGTAGAAACAGATGTGTTCCTGGATATTTTCCAGCAATTCAAACGCTTACAGCATCCTGCTGCCCCACTCCCCGCACCCCAACGCGTCAAAGCGTGGACCGAGCGCTGGCCCAGCGGACTGGACGAAGACGTACAACTGATCCATGCCAAAAATAAAGAGCGTATTCTGCACGCATTGATACAGAAGATAGAGCACCGGACCGCTGTTTCCCGCTACCAATTTGAAGAGGGCATCAGCTACGAAGAGAAATATCGCCTCGTCAACGAATGGTGGAATGACTTCCGTTTCCATCTGGCCATGGCTGCCAAAAGCCCTACAGAACTGAATCGATTTCTGGGCAATTCACTTTCTGCCGAAACTATGTATCTGTTATCTCGTGCTCGCAAGAAAGGAATGCCTTTCTTCGTTACGCCTTACTATCTGCACTTGTTAAATCCCGGTAGCACAGGATACAACGATGAATCTCTGCGCAGCTACATCCTCTACTCCCCGCAACTGGTGGAAACCTACGGACAAATCCGCGCCTGGGAACGTGAAGACATAGTAGAAGCCGGAAAACCCAATGCTGCCGGCTGGCTCCTGCCCGACGGGCACAATATTCACCGTCGTTATCCGGAAGTAGCCATCCTCATTCCCGACACCATGGGACGCGCTTGTGGCGGGCTTTGTGCTTCATGCCAGCGTATGTATGACTTCCAGAGTAAACGACTTAATTTTGAGTTTGACTCCCTGCGCCCTAAAGAAATATGGGAGAAGAAATTGCGCCGTCTGATGACTTACTTCGAGGAAGATACCCAATTGCGTGACATCCTCATCACAGGTGGAGATGCCCTCATGAGTCAGAACAAGACGCTGAACACAATTCTGGAAGCCGTTTACCGTATGGCTGCCCGTAAACGGAAAGCCAATCAGGAACGCCCGGAAGGAGAAAAGTATGCCGAATTACAGCGTATCCGCCTCGGATCGCGTTTGCCAGCTTATCTGCCAATGCGTATCAACAATGAATTGGTAGAAATTCTGCGAACTTTCAAGGAGAAAGCATCCGTCATCGGTATCCGTCAGTTCATTATTCAAACGCATTTCCAAACGCCACTGGAAGTTACTCCCGAGGCAAAGGAAGGTATTCGCAAATTATTATCGGCAGGCTGGCTGATTACCAACCAACTTGTGTATAACGTAGCTGCCTCACGTCGGGGACATACCACTCGCCTACGCCAGGTACTTAACGAACTGGGAGTTGTCTGTTACTATACATTCTCCGTAAAAGGTTTCGAAGAAAACAACGCAGTCTTTACACCAAACAGCCGTTCCATGCAGGAACAGCAAGAAGAAAAGCGTTTCGGCAAACTGAATAAAGAAGAAGCCTTCAACCTGTCTGCATCGCTCGAAACCGCACTTGATCCTGCATACTGCATCCGCCACTTCCTGAAGATACATCATCTTCCGTTTCTTGCCACAGACCGCAGCGTGTTAAACCTGCCCGCCATTGGCAAGAGCATGACGTTCAATCTGGTGGGAATGACCGAAGACGGAAAGCGCATCCTTCGTTTCGACCACGACGGAACACGTCGCCACAGCCCGATAATCAATCAGCTCGGACAGGTATATATCGTAGAGAATAAGTCCATAGCCGCGTACCTGCGACAACTGCGTGCCATGGGAGAAGATGTGGAAGACTACGCAAGTATCTGGAATTATACAGAAGGCAAAACCGAATCACGGTTCAGCCTGTACGAATATCCGGACTTCCCTTTCCGCATCACAGAAAAGATGAGTAATTTGGAAATAGCAGAGTAACTTCCGGAAATAATCTATACTTTTGCATAAGAAAATCACAGAGTCGTCTGAGAAGTCTGAATCATATTCCGGGCTTTTCAGACATTTTTTATCCTAAAAATAGTAAGTATGGAAATCGAGCGACACCCTTTAGAACCCTTTCTTCCTGCTAACGCCCGTTTGCTGATGCTGGGAAGTTTTCCACCTCAAAAGAAAAGGTGGTCGATGGAGTTTTACTACCCGAACTGGAACAATGATATGTGGCGGATTGTAGGACTCCTGTTTTTCAATGATAAGAACCATTTTCTGAACGAAGCGGCAAAAGCTTTCGACAAAGATCGCATTATCCCTTTCCTACAAGAAAAAGGTATTGCCCTATTTGATACAGCTACCGCCATACGACGGTTGCAGGACAATGCATCCGACAAATTTCTGGAAGTTGTAGAACCTACGGATATCGAGGGTATGCTCCGTCGCTTACCGGAATGTAAAGCCATAGTTACTACAGGTGAGAAAGCAACGGAAACTTTATGCGAACAGTTCTCTCTTGAAAAGCCGAAAGTGGGAGATTTTACAGAGTTTGTTTTTGATGGCAGACCTATGCGACTCTATCGGATGCCTTCTTCTTCGCGCGCTTATCCGCTTGCTTTAGAAAAAAAAGCAGCAGCCTACCGCATTATGTATCAGGACTTACAGATGTTATAAGACGAGAGAGCGTTAAAATAATCGCTCATCTCTCTTGCATATTTGAAAGTTTACATTACCTTTGCAGCCGCAAACACGGGAGTAGCTCAGTTGGTAGAGCACTGGTCTCCAAAACCAGGTGTCGGGAGTTCGAGCCTCTCCTCCCGTGCAAGATGAAAATAGCTGCAAGTAAAAACTTGCAGCTATTTTTGTTTATAAACCCGTCATAAACGAGTATTCAAAGCCTGTCATTTCAAATCTACAGTCTGGGTAAAGCTTTGACCGAAACGATTTGTTGCTACGATCTTCACTGATTTAGCCTTATCCGTAGGACGTACCCGGAATAAGTGCGATGTATGATACCCTGTAGCCTTTCCTTCTTTCATTGTAATATAATCCTGATCCTCATCGTCAAAAGCCTCCATTACACCCGGTTTCTCAACACCGTCTTCATAGTAGGATAACTTCCATGCCGGATCATAATCCCAGACATTAACCACCAGATACTTAGGTTGGCTCTGAAACTCACCCGGCTTATACACACGAAACTGATAATCGAATGGACGACCAGTAGCCTTATACTGCCAGGAGATGTCATCACCGGTCACATTCACCACCAGATAACCATTGGGAGCACCGCAACGATTTACATCTCCTGCCCACCAGGCACCACAAGCTGCACCAATATTATGTTCATAGATAACAGGAGTCACAATGCGGTTTTCATAAAAATGAGTATGACCGACAAAGATATGCGTCTTATAATCTTTTAGTATCTCAAAAAGTTGTTCGGCATTACGGGCATTAGCTCCTCCTCTACCCGTACTGTTAGCCGTAGGAGCATGAAGATTCAACAGTACGGTAGTACCCGGCTTCACATAGCTCAGATCCTTTTTCAACCATTCCAATTGTTCAGGGGTAAACTGCTCCGTATATTTCTTCTTACCTTTATAGTCTATGTCCTTCATCGAAATAATATGCACTTTCCCTACATTAAGAGAATAATCCGTTGGTCCAAAATGGTCACCGAACACCGATTCTCCGTATTCTTCCTTATTCGTAGCAAGGCTCAGTGCCGTATATTGCTGATCAAAGTCGTGATTACCAATCACATGATACATAGTTAAATCTAAATCAGAGATAACCTTCTTATATGAATCATACAAAGGCATAACATCCCAGACGATATCTCCCAGAACCATTCCGTAGACTTCCTGCGAAGATAATTGCTTCAATGTTTCCTTCAAATCAACCACAGTTTCCGAAGCAAAGCGATCCAGCTGTTCCTCATTTCTTGCCTGCGGATCAGAGATAGCTATAAAGGTAAAATCCTGAACCGGCTGTTCTCTCTTCACCAAGCTGAAATCACAACGATTCTTTTTCTTTTTTGCATCAATCCGGGCATAATAGCCAACAGGTAATGCATTCTCTACATTAGTTTTGTAGTCCGCCGGAACAGAAAGATAAACGAATTTAGACTGTGCGGGATCAGATACCAACTGATAACGCCCTTTATCATCAGTCTGCGTAAAATTAACGCCATCTGTCACAACAACACCTGCGACAGGTTGTTTCTGCGTATCTGTCACCACACCACTTACGGCAATCTCTTTTTTAACGGGTTGGTTTGCTGCATACCCTCCTGCTGCAAATAAATTCAGCAAAAGCAGCAAGGATAAAAAACGAATTGATTTCATGTTTCTTCTCTTTTTAGAATTTTAATTTCACGGCAAAGTAAGCCCTAAAAAGCAAAAGAAAGATGTCATTCACATTACATTCCTATAACACGCCCCGATTCATTAACGAATGTCAATCAGTTTATGTGTTTGCAGACTTAACCGCCATTTAGGATGTTGCATGACACACGCCACTGTTTCCGCAGTATTACTACATGAACAGGGTTGCAGAAAGAAATATTCAGCAGGAAGCAACTCGTAGACTTCAATGTCCTGACCTTCGTAAACGACCTTCACCTCATCCATACGGGTGATCCCCAACTTCACCCCTTGCTTGGGAGAACAAGTCACCCAATCAATATTTTGGGGCAATGGGTTCGTTCCATTCGTTTCGATACAGACATACTTTCCCGCCTGGTGCAAACGGTCGATAAAAACCTCATCAATCCAGAGAGAAGGTTCTCCACCCGTCAAGATAACCGTAACAGCCGGATACTTTCCTACTTCGGCAATAATTTCATCATCGGACATCAGCACACCTTCTTCATGCCGTGTATCGCAAAAAGAGCATTTCAGATTGCAACCGGAAAAGCGGATAAAGACAGCAGGCGTGCCGGTGTGATAGCCTTCACCCTGCAAGCTATAAAAAATCTCATTAATCTTTCTCATAAAAAATATTTGTGCCGGCTTTCAGTAGGGTTATTCTTTCTCATAAGTGGCTACATTGGATTCAGATTCCTGCACCTCGACTTTAAAGCAAGTAGGTATCTGCTCGCATATCCAGCGGGCTATATTCTCTGCGGTAGGATTGAATGGAAGAACTTCATTCAAATTACGGTGATCTAGCTTTCCTTTCACCGTTTCTTTGATGTGACTGAAATCAACTACCATTCCATCGGCATTGAGTTCCCGGGAACGGCAGTAGACTGTGATAATCCAATTGTGACCATGCAGATCCTCACATTTGCTGCGATAGGAAAGTTTCAGGCTATGGGCAGCTGATATTTCCATGCGTTTGATAACTGTATACATATTCTTGTTAATACGCTAATTAAGAAAATACTTTGTCTGTTGTCGCACCTAATGTCACCTCGGCACGGCACAAAAGTACAAAAATTCTAAGGATTACAGTTTAAATCTTCCGCTTTTATTCGTAAACACAAAGTGAATTGGCAACCTTACGCTCCCCTTTATTATCATAAAGTTTATTATCAGTAAGTTTGTTTACAATTCCATTATCCGGTGCAGAAGCACTCCAAAGTGTAGTAGAGCCACCACCATCCAGATTCAAAGCTTTCTTTGCACCCAATACACGGAGAAGATGTGTCAACTCAGGGATATTGA
>NZ_EQ973491.1:1085499-1097562 GCF_000158035.1 Bacteroides cellulosilyticus DSM 14838 | reverse complement strand
TCCCAGCCCCTTACGTGCATCAGCCAGTTTATCCTCCCAATGCTTCACGGAGTTCTGTCCTATGATATCCGTCACATACTTCACAGCAATAAAAGGCACGTTCTTGGCACGGCAAACAAAGGCTTGCGCAAAAGCTTCCATATCGACCACATCGCCTTTCACATCCGAAAGTTCCGTCAGAAAAGTATCACCTGTATTACAAATACCTTCTCCTGCCCAATGCATACAGTATCCCTTCTCTGCCAGCAAGGCAGAAGAATCAATCTCATATTCCAAACCCATATCGGCTAACTTCTGCATATCACGGTCTATAAAATGACGGCACACCAGAATATCTCCTACCTGGCAATCAATGCTTCCCGCCGTACCTACGTTGATCACCAAGTCCGGCTTAGCCTGATTAAGCACTTCAGAAACATAATAAGCTGACTTCACTTTGCCTACTCCCGTACGAATATAGCCGATGTGAACTTCTTCCTCTCCTATCAATCCGGGAAACTTTAACTCCGTAAACTCGCCCTGTACGGCGTAAGTAACTAAAATTTTCATACTGCATCTTTTTATTTTGAGCGAGTAAATGTACAACTTTTTTTTAGAAACTAAAATTCATCCACTTGCGACTTAATCTTTTCGATCTGTCTGACCAAGCAATCCATCTTCCGCCTATTCTTTTTAATCATTACAGGACGCAGAACAAACCAATTAAGGGCAATCCATAAAAACAAAACAGAATACGCTATCAGTCTGAACGTAAAAGATGAATTAAGAGTATATTCATACATATAAAGAAGGATACCGGAGGATAGCAAAATGAAATATAAACTCATTACCTTAGTCTGCATGAAAGTTTCTTTCCCTTTCAGCATAAGCAAATTATTCAGATAATCGATATTCGACTGTTTCTCGTCCAATGACCTATACAAAGAAGTTATCTTCCGATTGACCGCCACCACAATACACATCGGCAGGATTCCCACAATGATTCCAATCTTAGTACTCAAGAATTGCGGTTTGAAATAGATCCAGATAAATATCATAAAAAGGATAGTCAACACTAAGATAACATCAAGAAATATCCCCTTTTTAAGACCGTTTTTTCTGAAATGGCTGATCTTATTCAATATTTCAGATTGATCGGCAGCCGGAACAGTCTGCCTGTTCCACAATTCTTTTATATCAATATTACTCTCCATATTCTTTGAATTTTCTTGTTAACCGAACTTTTATACGATGAATTCTTACACGGACATTACTCTCCGACAATCCAATGATTTGCGCTATATCCGTTTGCCTGACATCTTCCAGTTCCAGCGAAATGATAATGCGGTCTATCTCCGAAAGTTCTGCAATAAACTTGTATAGTAACTGAATCTGCGGCTCAATATCCGTCTTTTCATCTTCAAACAAATCGGCAGGAAACTGCGTAGATAAGATTTGCTTCTTCCGTTCCAGCTGACGCAGGCAGTTATTGGTTGCAATACGAAATATCCAAGTATCAATATTGGCTTCATTCCTGAAGGTGGGCAGATATTGCCAGACTTTAATAAAAGTTTCCTGAGCCATGTCCTGAGCTAAGCTGTAGTCATTTACATACCCCATGCATAAGCGGAATATTTTATTCCAGTACCTCCTATATATATCTTCAAATTCCACTTAACGCTCTTTTATAAATTCACAAATTTGATGAATGAACCATTCCCTATCATCAAACATCACAAAATGCAAGCCTTTATCTGCATATCTGATTTGTGCTACTGACAAATTCTTATATTGATTCTTAATGACCGTATCTATATGTTTGAAATAAGGCTCCAAAAGTACGAGAGAAGGGACAACTATATTCTTTATACATTCCCTTAAATCTGTATTCGAGAAATCACAGAATAGTTTAGCATACGTCTTTCTGTCAGATGCCAATCCCCAGTTTACAATTTCGGTAAATCTCAATGAATCAGTGGTAAGCGTTGCCGCACTCATTCTTTGCATCTGTGCAAATTGCTCCTCATCCATAGCTGTAATCCTGTCAATTAAATCTGTGCAGTCATTATCAGGAGCAGATTTAAAATCAGGAACTCTCAAAGCCATCAGACAAGGCAAGGCATCTACAATCACAATCTTTCCTGTAAGCTCCGGGAATTCAGCCGCAATTGCAAGTGCCAAACCACCTCCCATACTATGCCCCACGAGAATAGGTTTCTCTATCCGCTCCTCTTTGATAAACTTTGCAATCTGCATTTTCCATCTTTCGAATGATGGACAATCTTCAGGTGCAACGCCCGAAAAGCCCGCCATTGTCAGCACATAGCAGGTATAGCTGTCTTTCAGTACGCTGACTGTTTCCGCCCAGACATCACCCGAGCATGCAAAACCGGGTATAAATATAACCGTTTGTTTTCCTGTTCCCGATTTTACTACCGAAAAAGGATAATCCTGTGCAAAAATCAAAAGAGAAGTTCCCAATAACATCAGGATCAAAAGTAATCTTTTCATCGCCATATATTCTAAAGTTTTTCCTTTAGATACGGGTCACTCCGGAATGTTACAAGAAAAAGAGAATAGTATCGGAAAACTTCAATCTGATTTCTGTCTATTCTATAAGTTTTTCGGACATATCACCTGTTTGGCCATCCAGAAATTAGTAAGAGAAAGCTTATTTGCCTTGCGCTTTTGCTCTTCCTCCACTATATAACCTTTTTTTTCAAAGAAAGGGCGGGCTGTTAAACTCACTTCAGATGTAATCCGCATAATCCCATTTGTAATTGCATACTGTTCTATTTCATTCAAAAGCATTGTAGCAATGCCTTCACTCTGAAAATTCTTGTGAACAAACATAGAGTGTAAATACCCCTGGGAAGTGATAGATGAAAAACCTACGATTTCCGACTGTTGATTAACAGCTACAATAAAATAATGGGTCTTTATCATATCTTCTATATTAGAAAGATCATCCCCACATGATGCCCAGTCTTCAACTTCCGCCTGTGAGTAATCGCGCCTATTTATCGCGAGAACGGTATTCTGAAATAAATTTTTCAGCTCAACGGCATCCGACTGCAAAGCTGCTCTGATTATAAAGTTTGCTTTCATTATTTTATAATATACGTTTTCAGTGCTTCCACATATTCCTCAAAAGCGTCTACTCCCTGTGGCGTAATCTTACAGATAGTGCAAGGCATCTTTCCCTTGAACGTCTTTGTCACCTCCACATACCCTGCTTTATTGAGTTTATCAATCTGCACGCTGAGGTTGCCCGCCGTTGCTCCCGTCTGTTGCCGGATAAAGACAAAGTCTGCCTCTTCGACACCAATAAGCAACGACATCACCGCCAGGCGCAGTTCGGAATGCAGTAAGGGGTTCAGTTCTTTAAACATGCTTTCTTTCTATTTTTATAGTGCAAAGATAATACATTAAACTCTTCGTTTTGACATTATGTTCAAATAGTGTCCCGGGATGACCATCATGAAAACAAAGGCTAAAGCGAAAAGCAATATCTGATCAAACTTGTCTATATACAGACAACCCAATGATGCAAATATACCCAGCACACCGCTTACCGTAACCAGTTTCATATTTATAATTAGTCCGGTTAAAGTAGTTCCCATCCCCATCATCAACAGGATCACAAAGAGTATAGGCAGACTCCAATAGATCATAGATACACATGAAATCAGTAATCCGCATAGTCCGAAAACTACCCATACATATCCTACTATCCGGTCAATATACGTTCTTGCCATCCTTTGCTTTTTCCTCTGGCTGTAGATAGTAACCGGGTAAGAAACAGCCGGCATCAGAAGCCATAAAAACTGCCAGTAATAATTGCCGGTTTCTTTCAAAAGATACCAAACCAGCAAAGAGGTCACCACAGTCATGTATCCCCATACTAAAAAAGGAGTTCCGGCGTATTTCACCATCTTGAACTTTGTATTCTGTATCATTTGAGTGATGAGTTCTAAACTCTCCTGCTCATTCAATTTCTTATTGTCCATATTCAATACAAATTATTTTAATCATACACATTCCGGATTCTGTCTCTTCTGTCTGCTGCTCAACAAAGCATAAATGGACATGCCCAGCAGAGGCAAGTGGTACAATCCGACATAAAATCCAGTATCAGAAGCAAAATTACCCATATTATAACATCCGATAATAACTCCTACCATTGCCGTCACCCGCAACACTACCCTGTTCACTCCCCGTTTACTTAGTACAAGCAAAGTTAGAAACACAGGAGTCATCGGGCAGAAAGCCAATACCGAACCGCCATCATACAAATAATGCAACTGAAAATCCGGCAATGCCGTTTTCAGACTCATCGGCCACCACAAACAAAACAGAGCAACAGGTATCGTCCAACCGGTTTTCCAGGTAACATTATCAAAAGAAAACTCATTGTTGCCCTTCCATGCAGCCCACAGCCAGACTAATGCAACGAAACCAATCATTGCAACGTTCACTGTTACCATACTGAAACCATGCTGTCCTGTTACAGCCATATTCTGTATCACAGCATAAAGCAGGTAAAAACAACCTGTAATAGCAGTAAAAACTCTGCTAAACTTTCCCTTCCAGACTACAACAGCTATCAAAGCCAGAATCATCATCACCTGAAAATAAAAGCTGTATGAATACATATCCAGAATAAAAGCATGCTGCAACGTATAGAATACGATGTCTCCCGCTGCCTCAAACCTAAAATCTTTCGTCGCTACAGGCATCAAAATGAATTGCAATACCACCAGCAATGAAAAGAATTTCCAGGAAGTTAAAAAACTCTCCCAACGATTCGCTTTCATGATTGATTCCCTTTCTTTAATATATCACTTTTCCCAATCATATACATTTAGTATTAAATAGAGCATCAAAGCCCAATTACCCGCAAGCATATATATCACCCAAGTTCCCATTTTTTCATTCTGCTAATAGATAAGACAAAGACAGCAACAACACTAATAGGAAAACGCCCAATACCAAAAACAGTCTTTTCGTTACGGGTAACTGCCAGCCAAAGCAGATTTTTCTTGCGATTTTGCATCATTCGGGTAATAGCCTCTATATTGCCTTCTTCAAACATATCAGCTTTTTCTGCTGTTAACGATTCGGTGTTCATCGTTTATTATCCTTTCTTGCACAATAATTCAGGATATGCCCGGGAATAATCAATGCAAAAACAATCACCAATACAAATTCTAACAATGACAAATAAGAAGAAGTCTTATCCAGAATACTGAATAACATATTCAGTCCCAATGCAATTCCAAAAGCAGGGAAACCGGAAAAGAGTGTATAGCGAATTATGCTCCCGGTTATAATGCTACTTAGAGAAATAAGGATTGCGCATATCGGCAGAATTATCTCATAATGATTGGTAAACGTTGCTCCAAGTACAATCGCAATACAAAGTAGCCCCATGATTTGCCACATTTCATTCAAGACCTTATCGCCATACGACTTTGCGAGCTTACGTTGCTTACGTACCAGTATGAAGCTAAAGAGATAACCTAAAACCGGAACTCCCCAAAAGCCCCACATCCAAACTGGATTTCGCGTCCAATAGATTCCTGCAAAAACTACCAACGTCACTATTGCAGAAACATATCCCCATAACAAAAACATATTTCCACTACCCGTATCTAAATTACGTCGGGTATTCTGTATCATTTGAGTGATAAGTTTCAAACTCTCTTGCTCGTTCAATTCTTTGTCTTCCATAATAATGTCTTTCTCTTCCATAAAATTATTTTTTAGCTTTATTCCGCAGATCGGTCAACTCGACATCAATTGTTTTTGCTCCAGCTGTCATGTCTAAATCCACAATCGCACAATTCTCCGTCGGTACACCGTCTACTCTGTCCAATTGATAATTACCGTTTTCATCGTGGTACACATACAATTTGCATTTCCCTTCGGGTACTTCTTTCAATACAAGCGTCACTGTATCACCAGTAGCGTCCGCCATCGCATACTGCCCTTTATCAGCAGCAATCATCACCTTCCCTTTCGCCGAACGGATATTCTTCACCTTCACCGTCAAGTCACTCTGAGCAGAAACAGATACTGCACTAAAGACTAACACTAACAGCGTAACCCATTTAATACCAGTCATTTTCATAATCATACACAATTTAGATTTTCACAATAAAAACATATTTTGGGTTCGAACTCCACTGCAAATATAAGCAGTTTATTTTATAAACCAAATTATTATATAAATTATTTTATAATGAGCAATATATAACTAAAAACTAAATGTCATGTCGCAAGAAACTAATTCCTGCACTGCGATAAACTAATCATCAGGATTAATAATATTATTCTTACCACAGTTATATTAGTTTCTTACTACAACTATGTTATATTCTTACCACATCTATTGTAAGAAAGAAATATAGTTGTAGTAAGATTAATATTATTCAAGAAAAATATTAGTGTATCGCAGTATCAAGATTAGTAAAATGTACAAATTGATATAGTTTTTAGCCACCGCCGAAGATTCCATTTTCAAACGTCACAAATTCCTTTTTCCGGTTATTTCACCTCTCCTACAACATTTTTCCCTGAAAAGTTTTTGTAATCTCCAAGTTAATTGTATTTTTGTGTACAATTTTGGTATAGTAATGACTGACGAAGAAAAGAAGCGATTAAGTACCTTTGAAGCGAGACTGCGCCATTTGATCTTTTTGCATGATGAATTGAGGCGTGAAAATGCTGAATTAAAGCAACTTCTAAAAACTAAACAAGAAGAATGCGAGCAGGTACATGCCGAATATGAAGCTTTGGAAGATGACTATACGAACCTAAAAACAGCAATGACAATCAGCCTTAACGGCAGCGACGTAAAAGAGACGAAACTGCGATTGTCCAAATTAGTGCGTGAAGTCGATAAATGCATCGCTTTGTTGAATGAATAACGAGATGTATGAACGATAAAATAAAGATAAACCTGCAAATGGCAGGCTCAACCTACCCCCTCACCATACTGCGCGAGGAGGAAGAAATGGTAAGAGAAGCCGCCAAACAGGTGGATATACGGCTCAATGCGTATCGAGAACATTACCAGAATGTGACTCCCGAAAAAATTATAGCCATGGTGGCCTATCAATTTGCTTTGGAGAACCTGAAAATGAAAAACCGAAACGATACTCGTCCGTATGCCGACAAGATAGAAGAACTGACAGAGGTGTTGGAAACATACTTCAAAGGACTGTAAACGTCCGGAAGCCTTTCCTTAGAACACCAGAGCCAGCAAAAGAATTAGAAAATCCACGCACTGTGTGAAAGTATCCCTCTTAAAAAAGAATGAGGGTGGCTTTCCTGCAGTGCGTTTTTTATTTATATACTTAAAACAAATTGAAATGACAGTAACAATACTAGTATCCATTGCCTGTTTCATTATCGGTGGATTTCTGTCGTACATGTTCTTCAAACATGGTTTGAAGTCCAAATATGACAACATTCTGAAAGAAGCCGAGGCTGAAGCGGAAGTGATTAAAAAGAATAAGTTGCTCGAAGTAAAGGAGAAGTTCCTGAACAAAAAAGCAGACTTGGAGAAAGAAGTAGCGATCCGCAACCAGAAAATTCAGCAAGCGGAGAACAAGTTGAAACAACGTGAGCTGGTGCTGAACCAACGCCAAGAAGAGATACAGCGTAAGAAATCAGAAGCTGAAGCGGTGAAAGAAAACCTGGAAGCCCAGCTGGTTATTATCGACAAGAAGAAAGACGAACTGGATAAACTGCAACAGCAGGAAATTGAAAAACTGGAAACCATTTCCGGTCTTTCGGCCGACGAAGCCAAAGAACGTATGATCGAGTCTTTGAAAGAAGAGGCCAAGACGCAGGCACAGTCCTTCATCAACGACATCATGGACGATGCCAAGCTGACTGCCAGCAAAGAAGCAAAACGTATCGTAATACAATCCATACAGCGTGTAGCTACGGAAACCGCCATCGAAAATTCAGTGACCGTATTCCACATTGAATCAGACGAAATCAAGGGACGCATTATCGGTCGCGAAGGCCGCAATATCCGTGCGCTTGAAGCCGCAACAGGTGTGGAAATTGTGGTAGATGATACGCCGGAGGCTATCGTATTATCAGCTTTCGACCCCGTACGTCGTGAAATAGCCCGCCTGGCACTGCATCAGTTGGTGACTGACGGACGTATCCACCCGGCACGTATCGAGGAAGTTGTATCTAAAGTACGCAAGCAAGTGGAAGAAGAAATCATCGAAACCGGTAAACGTACTACGATTGACCTCGGTATCCATGGCTTGCATCCTGAACTGATCCGTATTATCGGTAAGATGAAATATCGTTCTTCTTATGGTCAGAACCTGTTGCAGCATGCCCGCGAAACAGCCAACCTTTGTGCTGTGATGGCATCGGAACTGGGTCTGAACCCCAAGAAAGCAAAACGTGCCGGATTGCTGCATGATATCGGTAAAGTGCCCGATGAAGAGCCGGAATTGCCGCATGCACTCTATGGTATGAAGCTGGCTGAGAAATTCAAAGAAAAACCAGATATCTGCAACGCTATCGGTGCCCACCACGATGAAGTGGAGATGACGAGTCTTCTGGCACCCATCGTACAGGTATGTGATGCTATCTCAGGTGCCCGTCCGGGAGCACGTCGCGAAATTGTTGAGGCTTACATCAAGCGTCTGAACGATCTGGAACAGTTGGCAATGGCCTATCCGGGTGTGACGAAGACGTATGCTATCCAGGCAGGTCGCGAGTTGCGTGTAATTGTTGGTGCTGATAAAATTGACGATAAGCAGACTGAAAACCTTTCCGGTGAAATTGCGAAGAAGATACAGGATGAGATGACTTATCCGGGACAGGTGAAGATCACAGTAATCCGTGAGACACGTGCAGTAAGTTATGCGAAATAAATTGTAAAGATTGAAACTAGTGATAAAGAGGTGGGGAAACAAAAAATCCCTGCCTCTTTTTGTTTTCTTTGTCATTCACGAAACTGTTTCTTATTTTTGCATCTACAAACCAAGTAATCCTGATTATCAATTATGGAGCAATATCAATTTGAAGTTTGTGCCAACTCCGTGGAGAGTTGCCTTGCCGCACAGGCAGGAGGAGCAAACCGGGTGGAATTATGCGCCGGAATACCGGAAGGAGGTACTACCCCATCCTACGGAGATATCGTCATTGCCCGGGAGGCCTTAACAAAGACTCTTCTGCACGTCATCATCCGTCCCCGTGGCGGAGATTTTCTGTACTCCCCCATCGAGCAACGCATTATGCTGAAGGATATCGACAACGCCCGTCGATTGGGAGCAGACGGAGTTGTATTCGGTTGTCTTACCGCTAAAGGAGATGTAGACCTGTCCTTAATGAGGCAGCTGATCGAAGTTTCACAAGGTATGTCCGTTACGTTCCATCGTGCTTTCGACGTATGCCGCAATCCACAGGAAGCGCTGGAGCAAATCATAGAGTTAGGTTGTAACCGTATTCTTACTTCCGGTACACAGGCCACGGCCGAACAGGGCATCCCTTTATTAAAGAAATTGCAGCAGCAGGCAGACGGGCGCATTATCCTGCTGGCAGGTTGCGGAGTAAATGAAAATAATATCGCTCACATCGCCACGGAAACCGGTATCCGGGAGTTCCACTTCTCAGCAAGAGAGACCATCGAAAGCAAAATGCTGCACAGGAATGGAACAGTTTCGATGGGAGGTACTGTGAACATAGAAGAGTATCGTCGCCCCATCACTACCGCAGAACGCGTAAAAAGAACAATAAAGTCGTTGACCGGTCCCATTAAGAATTAATTTAAAACAATCAATATGAAGGCATTAAGTGTAATCACTTTATTAACTCTCCTCAGCATTTCATGTGCGCATGAAGCTAAAAATCAAAGTTCCTCAAACTCCACTTCCGACAGCATTGTCCCTACTTTCCTGAAACAGGAAGAAGCCGCACTCCTCCTTCAGAAGGAGGACGAGCATATCCGCAGATGGAGCTCATTTGACTTGGCTTCACACACCGTTGGCATCGAAGGCGGAAAACAGGGATATTTGCAGTTTGCCGGCGCACAGACCCGTAATTGGAATGATGAGGAAACGGCTCTGCTTCAGAAGTCATCTCAATCCATCAATCAGATTATCCGTGAAAAAGAGCTGAAACTTCCTTTCCCGGAAGAAGTCAGATTAATAAAGTCAACGATAAAAGAAGAAGGTGGTGCGGGAGGATATACCCGAGATACTTACATCGTACTTATCGACAGGTTGCTCGAACATCCTGAATATGTAACCAAATTGTTGGCACATGAAGCATTTCACGTCCTTACCCGGAACAATCCGGATTTCCGCAAGAAGATGTACAGCATCATCGGTTTTAATATTCTTCCGAAGGAAATAGAATTTCCCGAAGAGTTGAAAGAACGGTTTATCTCCAATCCAGATGTTATCCGCCACGACAGCTATGCTACTTTTACCATCAACGGTGAAAAGAAAGATTGCTGCATGGTTATTTATTCAACCAGACCTTATGAGGGAGGCAGCTTCTTCCAATACCTCAACATTGGCCTCGTTCCCATCGACAAGAATACCTGCAAAGCAATTGAGAAAGAAGGTAAGACAGTGGTTTACTCTATTAACGAAGCCTCTGATTTTTATGACAGAATGGGACGTAATACTCAATACATCATTGACCCGGAAGAAGTGTTAGCCGATAACTTCAGTTTATTGCTGACAGGAATGACAGAGGGGTTGCCCTCACCGGAAGTGATACAAAAAATGGAAGAGGCTTGCAAATAAGCCTCTCCCACTCTATTGTTGCTGTTCTTATAGTCCTTTCACCGTTTTCATCAACTGCTCACCCAAGCCAATAGTATACCCCTGTGAAACAAATACCACGCGATTGAAGGTATCAGCAATGATAAATATGGGCAATGTATCTTTGCGTTTCAGCTTCATATTCTTCACAATCTGTTGAGCTATGTCTTCTGTGTCAATTCCATAAATCACAGTATTGGGTAAACCGGGGAAGTCAGCAGCACGATATTTGCCGGCCTGTTCCTGATTTGGGAAGAGTAATACAAGCTTTCTACCCCATTTCTCCAGATCGGCTTTCAAAGCAGAGATATCCCGTAAGGCATGGTTTGTAGGCTCCTGGTTCACTCCAAGAATACCGACAACGAAGTATCCACGGCCACAGGCTTGAAGCAGACTTTGCTTGTTTCCGCCTTCCAATGTTGTGAACAAGCTCTCCGAATTGAAGTTTCCGATAACCTGTACTTCATCTTTATTTTCACGCATCACCAATTTCGTTTCTGTACGTCCACCTGCTTTCACATTTAATGATGTCATTTGCGCCAATACACCACCACTTGCCAGGCGGGTACCGGTTACCAGAATATAATCTCCGGCATCCAGAGACGTTCCCTCCTTCAGCAAACTGCTCCATGTAACACCGCCACCCATGTCTGCGTCACCCTCGTCGTAAGACAACAACTGCAAACTACCTTGCGGAGTTACTTTGGAAATAGTGAAATGAGAATAATATTTCGGATTATCCAGTGACTGAATCGGTGTATATGTAGCTGCAAGCCTGCCCCTCTGCGCAGGTACCTGTCCGGCTGCTTCGAAGTTCACATCTATGGCTCCGTCGTCAGTTATCAGCTGTACTTTACCGGTCACTTCATCAATGCGTGCGGGAACTCCCATGCTGCGTGCCATGGACACGAAGAAGATATCGCGACTGTGGGCATCGGCCAAACGTGCTTTCCACACACCTTCGGGAGATACAGGAGGTGCCCCCAGATTACATTCCTTGTTCACCTGAATGTTCTTTGCCACCCATGCAACCATCTTCATAGGCTCTGCCACATAAGCCTCAACATCTTCTTTCGAAATCACTTTACCAAAGAAAGTTTTATACGGAGTCAACATCTCATTGCTTACGCGCGGATTGCGCACATATTTACGGAAATATCCGGCATTCGTCGTACGCACACGAGACTGCATGTGATCTATCAACACATCCAGACGAACATCACGAAGGTCTTTTGCCGAAATCTGCTGCAAAAGGTCTATCCCGCCTTTCCTG
>NZ_EQ973491.1:1070528-1085208 GCF_000158035.1 Bacteroides cellulosilyticus DSM 14838 | reverse complement strand
AAACCCCTTTCGGTTTCCAACACTGCATCCCGATCCAACTTATAATCTCTCGCAAAGTTGCGTGCTGCCTCTTCCGAGATGAACTTACCGACATAAGCGTTACGGATAGAGTCTTCTATCGCCAGTCTGCGGTCATTTTCCGCCCGCTGTTCCGGCGTCACTTCGGGTAAGTTGGCACTTTCTGCAGGAGGCACGATATCAATATCTACCGTGAAACTGTCACCCGCTTGCTTATCAAGGGTTACGGTCAGTTCCGATTGCTTGCCAAAAGAAAGTTTGGAGAAGCCGAAACGACCATCTTTGGAGGCCCAGACAAGCATATCCCCTTTTCCGGCAGTCAGTCCGCACACACCACCATCGTCGGTATGTTTCGTTGCTACGGTATAGAATTCCGCATAATTATAAAGTTTGAACTCCACGCAGGCGTCAGGAACCGGATTTCCCGCTTCATCTTTCACCATAACCTTGGCTTGCGCTGTAGGCGCATAATTATCAATCACATTGATTTCCGTATACGTGGGGTTAACGGACATTACTTCTTCTTTTCCTTCATAACGTCCGAAAACCTTTGTGTGCATCAACATTCCGCGACTGGCAGGGGCATTGAACCAACCAAGATCCAGTACCGGTTCCGGTTCACAAGCACCCAGGAAATGCCATTTACCATCTGCCCAGGCTTCCACCCATGCATGGTTATCGTCCGTATGTGCCCATCGTGGTGTATAAACCTGCCGTGCCGGAATACCTACCGAGCGAAGTGCCGCCACCAGCAAGGTAGATTCTTCGCCACAACGCCCGTAAGCAGTACTCACTGTTGCCAGTGGTGAACTGGTACGGGCATCGGAAGGCATATAGACAGCTTTCTCATGACACCAATGGTTCACTTCCAGGATGGCATCGTACAAAGAAAGGGACTTCACACGGTCTTTCAGCTCCTTATAGAACACTACCCGCGCACTATCCAATTGTTCGTTGTTCACCCGCACCGGAAGTACAAAGTGTCGGAACAAATCTTCGGGAATGTTCTTCCCCCAAGGCATTTCTTCTGCGGCACGCTGGGATGCGCGGATATTCATTAAGTGAAATTCACCAGGATAATCAGTAATATCCGCCAGTGGCATATAGGCATAAAGGAATTCCAGGGCTTCCTGCTCATAAGTGCTCAGCGAAGCATCATCCAGTATCGTAAATAGTTCTCCCTGCGGCATCAGAGCCTTCTTTTGCTGAAAGTCCTGCTCCACGCGCGAACGATACGAAGCATCGGTCATAAAATGGGATTCTCCACAGGCAGCAAGCAGACAAAGTAGCCAGCATATTCCGAAAAGTTGTGTAGCTCGTCTCATAATACTTACATTAATTAAGGTATGAGCTACAAAGTTAAAGAATTATCTGAAGTTTATTTCAGATGTACCACTAAAGTTGTATCCTCAGAGAAGGTAATACTGCATTTTTCGTAGGAAGGGGGGCCCATAACACCTTCGGCATCATTGCTGAAACCAAACTTCTCTACAGGAATACCGAAAGCACCGGTATCCAATTTACCATTTCCATTCTCATCCTGATACATGGAGAAGGCATAAGTTCCTGCCGGAAGCCCTTTACAGGGGATAGACACAACTTTATCCTTCACCTCTACAGCAAAACCGGCAAGCGGCTTCTTCATGAATGTCTCCTGAGAGTTGTAGATGGCGACATAGAGTTTACCAGTCACATTTTCAATACCACGTACTTCCAGAGTAAGATTTTGTGCAGACAGACTTTGAGTTGCAAAAGCCAAAACACATACGAAACTAATAATCATTGCTTTCATTTGAATTGTTTTTAAAGAGTTTATAAATAGATACGCGGACAACGCGGATTAGGCGGACGAACGCGGACCTTTCTTTTTAATTAAATTAGAAATTAGAAACATCATAAGCCGCCTTCTTCCCAAGTGTGATAAACACCCCGATATAGAAGAAATGATCGTTTGAAGCCAGAATAGCTTTATTATTCACCCGCCCAAATTCATTTTTCCGACAAAGGATATTGGTAGCAGAAGCATGGATAATCACTTTCTTACTGGGCAGGAATGTCAGTCCGAGATCAAGACTGTTATAAGGCTTCACATGATCATTCATCAAGCCCGGTAAATCCGGATTATGATAGGGGCGCCCACTGCTGAAACGGTTCGTCAAACCGACTATCGTGCCGATTCGCGGAATGGAATACTTCAGCACTAGGGATGCATTGTGCCGAGTGGCATATTGCGGAGTAGTCAGTTCCGTATATTCCTGAAACTTCCGCTTGGCAATATTATATGTATAGGAAAGTTGGTATTCCAGATTCTTCAGCAGGACACGGTCATTAAAGAACAAGTCGAAACCTTTACTGTAGCCATAACCACCGGAAGTCAACACTTCCGCTGCATCTACCGTTCCCTTTTCCACCAATGCCAGACGGTCATATTTCTTATAATAAAGTTCAGCTTTGTAGAAACGTCCATCACCCTCATACTGTGCACCCACATTATACTGAATGCATGATTCCGATTTCAACTTGTTCTCCTGAGCCAGCAATCTGCTAACCGGCAACTGTGTATATCGTCCCGCCGTAGCAGAGAGTACTACATCTCCCAAATAGTAATTAACAGCCAGGCGGGGTGAGAAATTCACCTTTTCATTCAATGAAGTATATTCTGTGCGGACAGAAAGTTCCGCCTTCAGTTGCTCCACCGGATAATAAGTCGCCGAAAGAAAGCCTGCACTGATCGTCGGATTCATTTCATAATGGCTATCTATTCCCTCCGCCTCTTTCATCTGATATTGATAACGATTCTCATACCGGCGGATAAAACTCTCCACTCCCATATCCAGACGAAGAGCCGGAGAAATGCGCTTGAACACTTTTGCCTTTGCATGAAGTTCCTGTTGTTGTTCCATCCAATGATCTGCCGAAAGTGATACATTACCTATCTTCTGTTCAAAGAAAGAGAATGCTGCACCTGCAAACCAGTTCCATCCACCGGAAGTACGCTTACGGAAAGTTGTATTGAGATAGAAATTATTCTCATTCAGATCGAACAGTCTACGTTCAGCGCCTTCATAATTGGAAAAGTCAGTATGATCATAGCCGCCATAAATCTTGAAAAGCGTAGCATCATCGGGATGATAGCGGAATTGTGCCGATCCGGTCATCATCCGGTAGGGATCTTCAAAATCCGTACGTCCTGAATAGATATGATCATAGACACACAAGTCCTGATAATCCAGGTTCACCGAAAGCGAACCTTTATCGAAAGCCCGTGTACCTCCTCCACCGAAGCCTACCGTAGAGGCATTGATGCCTAACTTATTGATAGGGCTCTTATCCTTTGTCTCCAATGGTAACACAGCCGAAAGTGCATCCCCGTATTCCAACGGAGCCCCGCCCGATTCCAGATTGACACCACTGAACATAAAAGTGGAATAACGTCCGCGTGCCGGTGAGTTTATACCTGTAGCCGTATAAGGATTCAAGACGTGCATTCCGTCAATGTATGTCTGTGTTTCATCACTACTTCCGCCGCGCACCAGCAGACGGCCACTTTCTCCTTGTACCTGCGTGCCCGGCAGTGTCTGCAATGCCTGATACAAATCACCGTTTGCACCTCCCACAGTCACCAGTTCCACTGGACTCATATCACTCCAACGACTGTTGGCAACAGGTGTTTTTTTACCTTTCACTACCACTTCCTTCAAATCTACACTGTCATTGTATAGTTGCAAGAAAACGGTATCTGTCACAGCTGTCTGCGCTTCCAAGTGCTGCACCGTCAGCAATACACTTACACTAAAAAGTAGAATCAATCTTTTCATTTAATCTATGTTCTTTACGATTTCCGTCAGCAAACATAGACTAAGAATTTCAGGCAAAAAAATATCCGGGACAGACTGCCCGGATATGTGACAAACAGCACTCCTCCTGTGACGAATGGCTGTATTTTTCTTTATTCTGTGACGAATGACTACCCTTCCGCCCCCCCTTCTATCAGCGTTTTTATCTCTTTTGCATAGCCTCTGGAAACCGGAACTTCTTCCGTACATCCTTCCAGTCGCAAACGGTATCCTTGTGAGTTTCCATCTACTTTTACCACAGTGCGTATGTTCACCAGAAAGGCCCGGTGACAACGGACAATGAACGAACAGGCAGCAACTGCTTCTTCTGCCTGCTTCATAGTAGCCCGCACTAACTTTTGCTGCATCTTATCCGCACTACTGTAAGCTACTCTTATATAATTCCCTTCTGCTTCTACATAAAATAAGGTATGGGCATCCACTTCCAGCATTTCTTTCGTTCCGCCGGAGAAAACCAATTGCATAGGAGTTTCTTCTTCTGCTACTTCTTCTTCTTCTGCTGCTCTACCCTCTTCTATCTGTTCCTCATTCCTTGTCCGAATCTTCTCCTTCTGGGTATTCTCTCTTTTCGCAAGAGCGTAGTTGATCTCCGTTGCCTCCTTCAGATTACGTACCAGCTGCAAATTACGATTCCACATCAAAAAGAAGATTATGGGGAAAGGAGCAAGAACCGCCACCCAAGCCAAACTTATCAGAAATCCTTTCCAGCTCAGTATGAATGAACCAAATACCCAAGCCGTATAGAAACAGTTACCTATCGCAATCAGCAAACAAGCTCCCAAGGTTCCTAACAATTCGCGCCCTAATGTCCAGTTCTTCTCACTATGATAACGGGGAAACAAAGCAGGAAACAAATACGTGGAGATACTCAGTGCCAATGAAGAAACCACTCCATAACCTAACACTACCCAGAATTTATAGCCTCCCATCATAGAAATGCCAAAAGGCTGCAACACAAAAAGGATCAGAAACACTATAAGTGAAGGTATTATCACGCTTTTCCATCTCTTCACCAATGATGGATAAGGGCTTCGTAAAAGTGTCAACAGTTTATTTATCATTATGACTTCCTGTTTGTAAGGGTTGATTATGTGTAAGATGCTACAAAGGTATATAAATTATTAATAGATCGTACATAGGTCATTTATTCCATTTTTAGTCACACTTTTGTAATATGCATATAGCAAAAACGGACATTTCTAAAGAAAAACGAGGAGAAAGTGCATTATTTTATGTTTTAAAACATATTTATCGTGAACAATTCGTATCTTTGCAGCGTTAATAAGATAAAAGAAAAGATGTAAAACCCGCTTTCCGAAACGCGGAAAGCACAAAAAGATGACAATTATGAAAAAGAATGCAAATGAAATTTTTATGTTACAGTACCGTATTAAACGCTATCAAGCAATGGGAAACGGAACTATGTGCCAGGCTTTGAATGGCAAACTTCAAAAACTGCTCGCAAAGCAGGCTACCATGTAAAATAACACCTTTAAATAAAATGAATGAGGGCGGAAAACCGAAAAGTTTTTCGCCCTCTTCTTTTATCAGTCGCTTATGATGTCTTTTCCAAAAGGCGTCAAAGCCAATCCTGCCAGTTTGAAATGCTGTAGTCCGAAGGGGATACCAATAATGGTGATGCACAGCACCACACCGAATGCCAGATGAGAAAGGCAAATCCAGATACCTCCCAGAAATATCCACAATACATTCATCAGTATATACAGGCAACCACCCGAACGTTCGCCACTCCGCACCGTTTTACCGAAAGGCCATAATGCAAGTGAAGCCATTTTCAGAGTTTGCATACCGAACGGAATACCGATAATGGTAATCATCATCAATAAACTGGCAACAAGGTATTCTATAGCGGTAAAAATACCTCCGAACACCAGCCATAATAAATTCATAAAACATCCCATAATTTTGCGTTTCTTGTATTCTAATACGCAAATATAGTTTTTTTATTTAATAACAAACTTATACTTACCTGTTAATCGCGCATCTTTATCTTTCAAGGCAATACGGTAAATCTCCGTTCCCCAAACATTAGAAAGACGTGTATCAGGCAAATTGATTGTTTCAACGGTTGCTGTGAATTCACGGGGATATTCCAAAGTTACTTTCTGTCCCTGTACATCTATCGTCACCTTTCCGGGCACGGAAATATCCACCTTTCCCCAAGTGAGGAAGTTCACCTGATTAGGTTCTTTCGCTGATTTCAGGGAGAAATTATCGATAATCGTCAGTTGCTTATCGCCTAATGAATAGGCACGTGTCCAATTATTTACCTCGGCTTCTTTCGGATAAGCAGTCGCAATGTTCGCTGAGAAGAAACGTTTCTTCGGTTGGCAGACAACATCCGTAGCCTTATAATTCTGACCGAAACTCTGGGGTACTCCGTTTATCATCGGCAGGTTATGGTAATTACTTTGCATGGTCCAGATGGTATAACGTTCGCTACTGAACGTCTGACGTGTATAAGTTCCTACCCCCGCATCAATCAGCACAGGTATCGTATTGACGTACAATGAAAATGTACCTACATCATTATGATTATGACTTTCATTATTGAATCCACCTTTCGTAGCCAGGAACCAACCGGACTTATTGGTCAGATAGCAGAACTCCGTTTCAGGATACCAGGTACAAGCAGGTATGGTATGGGCAGCGGCCGTCTTTTCCAGTTCTCCATTCCATAATATGGACTGCAAGGAGCGGAAAGTATCATTGCCCAAAGGCACAGAAGGACGCTTGCCATCCAGTAGATAGGCTGCAAACCGCATCATTTCCTCGCTGCCGACTGCACGACCATAACGGTAAATCAACGGTGCATCGCCTCCACCCTTGGCAGAAGCATCCGCAAAGTTCACTACCCAACCGTTTCCTACATACGTACGACTGATATATTCTCCCATCCGGCGAATCATCGGTTCCTTGAAAAGAGATACTTTCCCATCTGTTCCATCGGAAAGTATCTGGAGATAATCATACATTTTCCCGGCTGCATGTCCCCAATAAGAAGGACCTTCTTCACAAGCACCATCAGCCTTTACAAAATTGATGAACTTGTCTACCGACTGCATGCTGCGCCAAACAGCCTTTGCCAGACGGTCGCGGTCATTCTCTAATAAAAGATAGCATTGCAATACATTGGAGTTACACCAGGGATTCCAGTTATTGATAATCATTCCCGGTTTCCATTGGAAAGCCATCCACCACTCCCGGTCATTGTTCATATAAGGATCGAGAATACGTTCCTGCAAAGTATGACGCAAGCGCTGAGAGATTACAGGATCTATTTTATCGAAAGAATCATGGAAGAAGTAATATACCCACGACAGCATGGAACCGAAATTTCCCGAACCCAGATCAATCACCTGTTCGCGATAATCGGGCAAAGAGCGTTTGGTGCTCTGGCGTACCAGATGGGCAGAAAGTACCCAGGAAGTCATCTCGCAACTGTAAAATGCTCCATTTATCAACTGGTCGATAAACCGTCCTTTTCCTTCGGCAAGTTCGGCAAGCATCAGGGCATTGATTGCTTTCCGGTTGGCCTCATAGGGATTTTGCATAATGTTCCGTTCACCGCTGCGTTCATACTCTAAGTAATCGGTAGCACGGATTACTTTCCATTCGTAATTAAGCATTTTCTCTCCGGCACTAATCAGGCTTTCTTTATTGGTACCCAGCAATTCGTTCCAGCCAGCACGGTCGTTATAAGCAGGATAAGGTACCCACTTCTGATTCATCACCAATGCTTCTTTCAGTTGTTCTTCACTACCGGCAGCTTTTTGCAAAAGATTTCGTTCAGTATATGCATGTGCGGAGATACCTGCCATGAAAAGCAGGCAGAAGGAAATAAAAATACGGTAAAACGTGTTTCTCTTCATGATATTAAAAAGTTAGATTTCTTTTTTGTGATGAGGCAAAGATACGCAAGTTACGGTAAAACGGAGGTATTTAATTATCCGTAGTTGGGTACAAAATCATCCATTTGTATCTTGTTTTATTCATAAAAAGAAAGTACTTTTGTATTAACGCAACAGACGTTACAGTAACCACTGTTGCGTTACATCACTAAACATTTACTAAATATCAGAAAGTTATGAAATTCTACAATAGAAAAAGTGAATTAGAAGAATTACACCTAATTGAAAATCTATCCAATGAAAGTGCCCAACTGGCAGTTGTCGTGGGCAGACGACGGGTAGGTAAGACAACCCTGCTTCGCCATGCTTTCACACAAATTCCAGTCCTCTATTTCTTTATAGGAAAAAAGAATGAAATTCTTCTTTGTGAGGAATTCACAACGGAAGTTTCAGAGAAGTTGAACGAAAATTTAGGGCATTTTGAAAAATTCTCTGAACTGTTCCGCACTTTAATGGAAATTTCCCAAAGGAAAAATTTCACTCTAATTATTGATGAATTTCAGGAGTTCCTTAACATCAATCCATCCGTCTTCTCAGACATGCAACACATATGGGACAGTCATAAAGAAAATAGTAAAATGAATCTGGCTATCTGTGGCTCTATATATTCGTTAATGAAACGTATCTTTGAAAATGCCAAAGAGCCTCTCTATGGCCGTGCTACATCAAGAATGCTCATCAAGCCTTTTCGTATACACACTATCAAAGAAATTCTATCTGATTATAATCCCAGCTACTCGCCAGAAGATTTATTAGCCTTTTATATGATAACGGGAGGCGTCGCTAAATACATAGAACAATTAGTGATACGAAAAGCATTCACCAAACAAGCCATTTTTAAAACCATTTTCAGAGAAGGCTCCTACTTTCTGGAAGAAGGAAAAAGTGTATTGGTAGATGAATTTGGTAAAGACTATGGCAACTATTTCTCTGTACTATCATTAATTGCTAATTCAAAAACAGAAAGGGGAGCAATTGAGAGTACCTTGAATATGCCAGTCGGTGGTTTTCTGGACAAACTGGAAAAAGAATATAATCTTATAAAGAAAGTACGTCCATATATGGCTAAAGAAGGGAGCCGTTCAAATCGCTACCGAATAGAAGATAATTTTCTGAATTTCTGGTTCCGCTTTATTTATAAATACAGAAGCGCAGTAGAAATAGGAAATATGGAATATCTTTATAAAGTAGTAGAACGGGATTATGACACTTATAGTGGCATTATTCTGGAGAAATATTTCCGTCAGTTATTCGCTGAAAGCAATGAATATTCGGATATTCAAGGATATTGGGATAACAAAGGAGAGAATGAAATTGATCTCATTGCTGTAAATGACATGGAAAAACGAATAGTAATTGGAGAAGTCAAGAGAAACGCTAAACGTATCAGTTTACCACTTCTCGAAAGAAAAGCAGAAAACATTATAAAGAAGCATTCCTCGTACCAGATTGAATTTAGAGGGTTCTCATTAGAGGACATGTAATTTAATGCCCACCTACTTCCAATCACTAAATTCAAAGCTCAACTGTTCCCAAACGCCTTTTTCCCCGGTATCTTCCCGTGGATTAGAAACGGAAAGCCCTATCAACCGGATGGGATGATGTTCATAATCCACCTCCTTCAGCAGTTGTTTAGCCAAAGGCAGGATCACATCAAGAGTAATTAATTCTTTGGATTGGGTAATGCTCCGGGTTATCTGACTAAAATCATGGAATTTGATTTTCAACGTCAATGTATTTCCCTTGAAATCATTATGTTCCAGACGTCCTACCAGTTCCACTGCCGCATGATACAGTTCGATAATAACCGATGAGCGTTGCGAAATATCCTTCTCCAAAGTATGTTCGCAACCAATGGACTTACGGATACGTACCGCCTCTACCGGACGAAGATCGATTCCCCGGGCACAATCATAATACAATGCTCCTACTTTCCCGAACTCACGCAGCAGCATAGCCTGCGAACATGCACGCAACTGTTCGCCGTTATGAATACCCAATGAGTGCATTTTCTTTGCCGTCACCGGACCTACCCCCCAGAAACTCTCGATAGGCAGACGCGCAATAAAATCCATCGCCTGATCGGGATGGATGGTACACAGCCCGTCCGGCTTACGATAATCGGACGCTATCTTTGCTAAAAACTTATTGTAGGATATACCGGCAGATGCCACCAAGTTCAGTTCATTCCGTATTTTCTGCTTGATTTCCTTGGCAATATCTACAGCCAACAAAATACCGGGCTTATTCTCTGTCACATCCAGAAAAGCCTCATCCAGTGACAATGGCTCAATGATATCTGTATATTCGTGGAAAATTTCATGGATTTGCCGGGAGACTTCATGATACACTTCCATCCGTCCGTGAACAAAGATAAGTTGTGGGCACATCCGTTTTGCTTTCGTCGACGCCATGGCCGAACGTACTCCATAGCGACGTGCCTCATAACTGGCAGCCGCCACTACTCCCCGTTCTTCCGCATACCCCACTGCAATAGGTTTTCCGCGCAACTCGGGATTGTCACGCTGCTCTACGGATGCGTAAAACGCATCCATATCTATATGTATGATTTTTCGTTCAGTGCCTTCGCAATACATCATGCATGATCACCTTTCCATTTTACTATTCAAAGATAATCATTATTTCCGTTACTCCATTGCGACAATTTCTGATGTTCCTGTTTCTTTCACCATTTTTATTGATTTTCCTACTCCGGCTCGATACATTTGCACTTATTTATCAAGGCTCCTCAATGCTCGTTTAATAAAATAGAAAATGCTGCATAAATGCAATATACTTAAAAAGCAAAAAAAGGACGAACATGATAACTTGAACTACTCTCCTTATCATATCCTTTTATGCCCACTCTATCCCAGAAATTATTAGTCATAACCTCAAAATGCCAAATAATAATCCAACTTTCCATTTTACTGTACTGAGAACTACATCGAAAAATATTCCTGTAATTTGATAACTCCCCTATGGAGCTACCCACTTTAGCCAACTGTCTATTTAACTTCTCCCTCGTCTCAGTCCCATACCGATGATCCTCCCAACCGACATTTGTATTATCCTGAAAATCATCTTTCGGGGATCTCCCGCATATATTCACCAATACATCACACCATTGACCAATACTCGGTAAAAACCATGGACTACAAATATTCTCAGGTATCAGATTCTTCTTCCGATACTCCTCGATTCGTTTAAAAGCAGTGTATTTACTAAAGTCGCCACTACTATGATTTGCCAGTATCGTCTCCGTTTCAGAGTAACCATTCATGTTATCCTGGATTGAGCCATCTTTTCCCATAACCTGAATACCATTTTCAACCACAGTCTTATCACCCCAACTACCATCACCAATAGTATTCAATCCCATTACATAGGCATGGTTCCATTTCTTCTTATTGCATTCCTTATCCGTCATTTTTTCAGAAGCACAGGTAATGATCATTCCAGCAGCATTTTCATAATCAGGTATTTTATCTCCTTCAAAAGCTCCGTCGCCGGGATATATTTCTATTTTGCCATCTTTAAAAAAGACGAAATCGCCGGGAAGTAATTGTCGTTCTCTCTTACATGGATTTAGAGTACTATTAACTGTTAATGTATAGCAATAGCCGGCGTTGAAAATAGTCTGATGCCCTGAGTAAGTTATATTTTTATCCATACCAGTACTTATGTCGGTCACTTTATAGTTTCCGGCAATCCTTGTCGCAGACTTGGGAAGAACAATAGCCCTATAACTCCCGTCATCCATCTTGCATGCTGTAACATCATTCAGTATTACTTGTTGGGCTGTCACATCTACTGTTCTCCCTATATTATCACGATAAGTAAAAATTGTGTCTCCAGGTGAAACGTATTCAAAAGATGCCTGCGGCTTCAACACTAACAATGTAAACTGATGACTAAAATTTAAATTCAGGATTTTCTTTGTGGAACTATTACCATCATCTGCCAACTCACCTATAGAAGTCATTAGATCGCAAGCAGTATATTTACTGACAGTAGACTGGTCGGTTACCGGTTGCAGAAGTTGGTTCTCAGCCAGTGAAGCAACAATCTCATCCGAATTTTGAGTTGCATCTATTGCAACATCTTCTTTATAGGGGTAATAAGCAATATAGCTCATCCCAGCAGTCCAATAAAGCGTAGTACCAGCAGGTGGATTCCAATTTCCCATAGCAATACCTGTTTTTTTATAAGTCAACTTTACATTGCTAATGGCATTTGCTATCGCACCGTTTTTTATGGCGAAAATACCGATAGCATCACCGGTATTGAACAAGGTTTCAAATCCGTTCTCCATAGGTATCCGTGTCGAAGGTTTCCCATTAGCAGAAACATTGTTGAAATCGCATGTTGTAGTCTGAACAACGAGAGGTATACGAGCTTGTTCCGTTTCTCCTTCGTCATTTATCTCAATTTCACAGGTACATCCGCTACATACAAAAAGAATGCAATAAAAGCCCAAACTGATGAAAGTATGTTTCATATACTTATTCTTAATAATTATCTTGTTTCTATATCACTACCGTCCACAGTTTCCGCACCACCGTTACCCCATGCTGGATTACTATTTACTGTTACAGAAACTCCCGATTTTGTATCGATACTGATAATATAGTTTACCAAAGTTCCCGGTTTCCATTTATCGGACGAAGGCAAAGGTTGATTATTCAAAACAATGGTCTCAGTTCCATTCGCCCCTGTATATTTATAAGTGATGTTGAATGTATTTCCCGATCCGTTAGGTAGTAGGAAGAAAGTAGAAAGCAACTTCTTTTCTGTAGCACTATTGATGGGTACAGAGAAATTAGTGATAGTAGTGGTAAATGTTTCCATTGGGACGGACGAAGGATAATTCCACTCGAATCCTTTGCTATCGGTATCCAAAGATTGAAAGGTCAAAGTTCCACTTTTCACTCCCCGGATAGAGAAAGCGGTTATCGTTTTCTCTAACACATTATCATTGTTCTTCACATAAATAGCAATCTTTGTCAATGCATGGTTCATCACGAACTTCACCTTTCCGTTATTAGTAGCATAAGTCTGATTCATCAAAGGAGTGCAGACAAGCAAATCTATTTGTGCCGCTTCCGCAACTTGTACCTGATAAGTAAATGAAGGGTATCCCCTGTCGGTAGCAGCCGGCAGTGTCAAACCTTTGGCATTATGCGGTGCATAGGCAAAGAAAGTAATCTTATCGTTACTATTGGTCGGCCAGGATTTCGTGGGAGTATATTCCCATGTAGAGGCTCCGGTGGCTTTCGTCACTTCTTGGTTGTACATGAAATTTGGAGTGGAGGACAAAGCGTTGAAACTGTTTCCCTGTGTGAGATAAGCCAGTACGCCTAAAGAAGTAAGGTTATCCTTGGTAAACTCTGTTCCGCGTGTCTGCGCCTCTACAGTAGGTACAAAGCCTATGGAAACGGACAACACTTCCGTTTCATCAGTTTGCGAACAGGCAGTAAGCAATGCGTAACAAGTAGTGAGCAATACACAGCGGGTGGCAAAAGTTGAGAGTTTTATTCCTTTCATATCTTTCGATTTACTTTCTTGATCGTGTGCCCGGAAAAGGAGATTCAACCTTGTCCGGGCTTGGTTAGAAGGTATTGAAATAAAAAACACCTGGTTTAATTTACTGTAACAGGTTTACTTTCATCAGTATTCCAATCAAGGTTATCCGTTACAGCTATTTCAATCGCATTCAAGGTTATGGTAAACGTAAATTTATAAGCTTTCCCTTTGGCAAATACACCAGTTCCTAAATTTACTTCTTTGGTAAAAGAAGATTTTGTAGTAGTGGTAGAAACGGCAGTAGGAATGCTCACGATATCATAGGAGATTTCTGCCTTTACATCATCGTCCGCAGTGGTACCCGTTCCGTCAATAGGGATGAAGAACAAGTATTGATCAGTGGTAAACAGAGTGGATGCTGTCCCATTCACTTCAACGCCAGCTGTAGTGTAATCATTCCATGTGCTGCTTGTCTTAAGTACACCATTAGCCGTAGTGGCTGCAATAAGGTAGGGACTCTCTAAGAACTTTGTTGTTTCAGAGGTTTGTGGAAGCGTCCATGTATCACTATGCATATTGTAAGTTGCTTCTTTGGCAAGTTTCGTGGTATGCTTCAATTTGATGCCTGTGATAAAAACTTTAGTTTGGGCATTTGTATTTACGCTAGTTTTAGCCAGCATTGTTACACGGGTAAGCATATGTCCAAAAGTAAAAGTAACTTTACCATTAGAAGAACTTTGTTGTTGATCTTCCATTTTAGATGCTACTAAATCTATCATGTCTTTTTGATTATCCTGCAGCTTAAAGGTCAGAAGTGGATCTGTAGAGTTCGTAGCATTCGCCAATGTGATACCACTTGTACCTGGCGTACTTACATACGGGGCATAAGCGAAGAAAGAGAGTTTATCCTCGCTATTTCCCGGCCAGAATTTCAGTGGAGAATATTTCCAAACACCACTGCCACTACCGCCTGTGGCATTCCATGTAGTATGTACATTATCCATAAATGTACCTTTGGCTCCACCGGTTGAATAGTTTCCAGTGGTCTGATAGACAAGGATACCGAAACCTTTATCGGTCATTTTTAGACCATTGGTCGTGGCTGTCCCTCCCTCCGATGGATTAGTTGCATTGTCCGTAACCAAACCTTTTGTCTGCGTACCTGTGTACACTCCGAAACCAATGGTGCGGTTCGTATCCGGCCTTGTTTCCAGAACTTCATTTTGTGAGCATCCCGTCACAGCCATAGCTGCCACCACTGCCCAGAATAAAAATTTTGTTTTCATAACTTGATACATATTTAATTAATAAAAGAGTTTCACCTTTAAATTCATGATATCACAATTC
>NZ_EQ973491.1:1049325-1070508 GCF_000158035.1 Bacteroides cellulosilyticus DSM 14838 | reverse complement strand
TTTGTTTATATCGGTATGTCTATTTCCTCATCCTCTTTCCAATCATCCACATCCACATCAAATCCGGAGTCTGCACTTCCTTCCGGCTTCACATCGGGAATAGTTTCAGGAATGGGGGCATCTATATAGAATGTAATGCTCCCAACGTCATCTATTTTTTCTTTTACAATTACGTCAGTCAGCACTTGTTCCACTACCGTCTTACCATCTACCAACAAAGCTTTCAGCGTCATTGAATGTGACATTAAACGGTCAAGGCTAAATACATCGAACATACCTGTCAACTTACCCTCAGTGAATGAACCTTCCTCATAGACGGGGCTCTCAACAGTAAACTCCTGACTACCCAGTTCCTCACCTGCATGTCCGTTGTGAAGAAAAACCGAGAGAGGTACATCGTTCAATGTACAACGTACCTTACGTACATTATTTAAACCTCTCACATTCAATGTCACCTGTACCCTTCGGACAAGTGGTATAGGCGTGAAGTGCATTTTACAGGAATTGCCGGAACTCACGTCACATGAAACCGGAGCAACATAATTACCTAGCATTTCACCCGTCACTTCAAAGTTTCGTATTGTAGCCGAAGCCAGTTTATCAGGAGAAGAGACAATGACACGCGTAGATGCACGCGTCTCCACATCTTTAGCATATGCTTCAAGAGATTCCAAGGCATCATACCCACGAAACAGAAGATTATTGAAATCGGTGAATGATCGGTTCAGGAACACGGCATCATAGGTACCCAGAGGTAGGCGTACAGTAGTATGCTCGCGTTCACCTGTCAATACGATACGGGGAGCACTACCATCCTGCGGGAAAATGATTAACGTAGCACCCTCCTCCTTTTCCTCTTCCAATCCCGCACAACTCCAGTCTGCCGTCACAGTAACTTCAGCTTCCATATAGTAGGTCAATTCACGGCGTTCGCATCCCCATAACAGGCTACACAGAATAATGCACACCATTTCATCAACTATCAGTTTCATCCTTCTATTACCTACCACCCTCATTTCATCCTCCCTTTCTGTTTACGTCCCAACAACCAAACCAGTGAGATTTTTCCTTTTGTTGGCCCAAACCATGTATAGTTTCCACTATTTTGCCAAAGCAGTGTACGGTAATTATCGATAGTCCGGTAATGTTTATAATCAGTTCTTAGCAAACCGATGCCGATGCTAAATTCAAGGTTTAAACGGGAAGCGACAGGTACAGCATATCCATAACTGATACCCGAGGCAATATAAAATTCCCCTTGATATCCTTTCTCTTTCCATTGCAGATCGTACTTACCTCCACCTGCATAGAAGCCAAGGAAATGTCCCGTAAGAGTCTGGCGAATTGTACGATTTCCAAGCCAATAGCGCCCTTCCAAACTACCGGAAAGCAACTGAAAACAAAACTTGTCATCATCAATCAACCACCACGGAAATATCCATTCAACATTCAGAGACCAGCGGTTAGATTTACCAAAAGGCAATTCCAATTCAATGTTGGGAGCAAGAGCAAGGTCGAACAGAAGGTTTGTCTTTAAAGCAAAGGAAGGAGAAAAGGACTTCTTATCAGGTATTCTGAACTTATCAAGAAACTCCTTCTCCTCATGGGGTATGAGAGAAGATATAGTATGTTGTGTTTTATATGGCAAAGAACCGACAGAAAGCATCATTTTATGTTTCACATCTTTCCTCTTCACGGTGCACACTGCCGCATTGCGAAGCTGAGGAAGCAAATGTGCATCAATATACCGATAAGCTTCTCCACGGTTCAGATGTTGCAAAAGCACTTTACAACGCTCTGTATCCGGCACTTCATTCAGTATCTGCAACACTTCCGTCCGGTTGGGAATATCATTATCCAGCTCTACTGACTGGTGAAGTCCTGTCCAGTCTTCCCCCCGTGAATAAATAAGAATACGAGCCTGACTCAGATATGAATATTTCCAAAGGAGATACTCCTTCACACTAACAGCACGCTGACGTGCCAGACGAAAATTATGCTGGACATTCCCTTCGGGCGATGCACAAGAGGTGATAATTATCGTATCAACAGACAGAGCGGAAATGCTGTCGGAAAACAAAGCAGAAAAACATTCCAATGCATGCAGGTTATCCATATAATCAGATTCCACCAATGAACAATTGAAACGGAAATGTACTAATAAGGAATTATGGCAGATACTATCATGAAAGGATTTAGTAAGTGTTTGGCTTACTTCAACTCTCATTCCTGCTGAATCGGCAATACTTGCAAATGCCGGAAATTGCAACAGGCAAACGCTGTAGACAAATATATGCAGCAACCTTCTCATTACAAGTCATTCAGTTTGATTTCAGATAAATAAATTCGAGTCATGTGGTTTATTATCCCCAAGCGGTTAGCTGCTGCACGATATTGTTGATACATTTCTTCACTGGTAGGATAATTGCAGTTAAGATGTTCGTCGAGAGTTTCCAGAACATCAAGCAAAGAAATGGACGTATAAGGACGGACTAACTCATAGGAGGAAAGAGTATCTGCAAAAGAAGTATCTCTATGACGCACCAAACCTCCTGTTTCTAACTTTGTCAAAATACCAATCAAATACTCAGGATCAATATGAAGTTGAGCTGTACGATAGGGATGGCTACCCGCAGAAATGTCGCATAAAACGGCAATAGCTGTCTGTGTTAATTCTGTCAACATAAGCAAATATTTAGCTATTACTCCGTAAGTAACGGAAGCACGCAAATACAGGAAATATAAGGCGTTATAGGGACACGGCGGGCATCTGAATATGAAATTACGTAAAAATGAGCGTAAAAAATTACAGGTCCATGTAAAAGGTAGCAACGTGGATAGAGAGAATGATGTGTGTTCTCATAGTCAAGAAGACCGTAATATGTCTGTTTTCGGTTGTTTGTCTTGCCAGAGTCGTGTTTTTCTATGAAATATCAGTTAATTTTATCAATAATTATTTGTTTTAAAGAAAAAACTCATAACTTTGTGGTAGAAACAATTTTCCGTTACTTACGGAGTAATACCTTTGTATACTGTTACTTACGGAGTAACAGAGATTTAAGCCCTACTCCACATCGTTTTCTTTCCAGAATAAATGTAATCAATTATCATCTGGTTTGCCTTTGCCATTTCTCCACCTTCAAAACTTTTTAAATAAGTTCGGGTGACTTCAAGAGAAGAATGTCCCAACCCCTCAGAAATCATCTCTTCAGGTATCTGACAGTATTTGGCAAGCGTAGCCCATGTATGACGCGCCGTGTATGAACTTACCTTCAGTACCTTCAAACCAGAATATGAAGCAAGTTTTAAAAGCCCATAATTCAATATGCGCAACTGACGGCAATACTCACGATAGACGACCTCTCCTCCCAGTTTCCCATCTAAGAAACGCAATAGATAAGGTGAAGTGGGGTCAGTGCTACGATACAAATTTATCAATTTCATTGCTTCATCGGTAACCGAAACCTGCAATTCGCTTCCTGTCTTTTGTCGACGGCAGGTCAGAAGAGTATGTCCGGAAAGATCAGTTCGTAAATCATCCCGATGCAGATGGATAAGATCAGTAAAAGGCATACCCTGTAGATGAAGCATCAAAGAAAGCAGGTCACGGGATTGGCGGATATTTCCGGGTAACTCTTTTGCATCCAACAGACAATGCATTTCTTCCGCTTTCAAAGCACGTTTTTGCTCAGATTTTACCCCTGTAAACACCACACTGAATAAACGATATTCACCAGCAATCAGCCCTGCATCGACAGCACGATTGTAAACTGCACGCAAAGCACGGGTATACGTAGAAACTGTATTCCAACTACAAAGCCGGTCGCGCAGGTGTCGCTCAAACAACTTCAACGACCGACGCGACAAAGCACCGAAAAAGATTTCACCACCTCCTACAAAACCTGTAAAGGCACGTAGTGCATACCGGTAAACGTGCAACGTACCAAAACGTTCCTCAAGTTCCAACTCCTCCATCACATGAAACATATAAGAAGTGAAACTCTTCATTTTTTCTTCATTCATAAATCCTTCTTTTAAACAGTTAAACATATCCTAATAAGAGAAATTCATCAGCCAAGCAATCAGCTTCTGTATCTAAAATGATAGGGAACATGCAAGAAAGGAAAAAGGTTCCAAAGTACCTCTCTCACCAACAGGAAGAAGAAGAATTTGCAGAAGATTAAAATAGAAACGTATATTGCAGGATGATAAAAAAAATATTTTTCTAACTTTGCAGTACTTTCTTAACCCACATCATATCATGAAATACCTATTCAGCCTCTTGCTCCTATGCCAGATTATTGGATTATCCGCCAAAGAACGTGTGGATTCTATACTCTCTGTCCTCGATAGCGAGATAGAACACCGTGAAATCTACTACCAGCAAAAAGAAAAGAAGTTAGAAGACATCAAACAGCAATTCCGATACGTCAAGAACCAGCAGGAAAAGTATAACCTTTGCAACCGTCTGTTTAATGAATATATCACTTATCAATACGATTCAGCTTACTCCTACGCCATACAAACAGAGGGAATATCACACCGCCTGACCGATAAGAATCTATCTATTCAGGCAGATTGTAACCTGTTTTACTGTTACCTTTCCACCGGTTTATTCAAAGAAGCATATGACATGATGCGTTCCATTCATGTTGCAAATGCCCCGGACTCCATTAAATCGGAATACTACCAGCTCTGTATGAGATTGTATTCCGATATGAGCAGTTACAATGAAGGTACTCCTTTCAATGCTGATTACAACAAGAAAATAACCCTCTACTGTGACTCCGCCCTACTGTATACCCCCGACCACACTTTCTACCACCAGAAAATAGAAGCTTTCAAATTCAGTGTAGGTGACAATGAGAAGAAAATACAGATGTACAAGCAAATGCTGAATGATTACGACGTTTGTCCGCATGAAAAAGCAATCATCTACTCCATGCTGGGACGTATGTACATAGGGATGGGAGATTTTGAACACGCCATTTACTACATGGCACTATCAGCTATACAGGATATACGCTCCGCCACCCGGGAAACGACTGCTAAAAAAGAACTTTCGAGTTATCTGTATGGCAAAGGAGACGTATTACGTGCCAGCAGATACATTCAGATAGCACTGGAGGAAACAAACTTCTACAATGCCCGACACCGTAAGATGGAAATAAACACTATACTCCCCATCATTGAGAAGCAACGCCTCACCCTGATAGAAGAAAGGAAAAGGGAAGTTACAATATCATTGGCGGTAATGAGCCTGCTGGTCATCTCTCTTTTAGTCACCCTGTCCATCATTTATAAGCAGATGAAAAAGCTGAAAACTGCCAAACAATCCATTCAGCAGCAATTCAATGAAATATCAGAAGTGAATGGAAAACTGCAAGAGTCCAACGAGATTAAGGACCAATATATCTTCCAGTCTCTTTATGGCAAGTCCGATTACCTGGACAAAGTAGAGAATCTGCTGAAAAAGCAGGATCGTAAATTGAAAGCACGCCAATTCAATGATTTACAAATCACGCATAAAGAGTTCGATATAAAGTCCGAACGGGAGAATATGTTCTCATCCTTCGACCAGACTTTCCTGAAACTTTTCCCGAATTTCCTGACGGAATACAATAAATTCTTCCGCCCGGAAGACCAGGTGATTCTGGATGAGGCAGGCAACCTGCCACCAGAATTGCGCATCTTCGCCCTGATTCGTTTGGGAGTAACCGAAAACGAGCGGATTGCCAAATTCCTCAACTTATCTATTAATACTATATATGTATATAAGGCACGGGTAAAAGGAAAAACAATTGTACCGAAAGAAGAGTTCGAAGAATACATTATGCAAATAAAGAAAGGAATTTAGCCCCGCAATATCTTTGAAAAGGCTCTAAAACAGACCTTAATTTTCCGTTGGAAGGAGGAATGCATTGATTTGAATATCAACGTATTCCTCCTTTTATCATTCTATATCCCGTCTTCATTGCTTTTTTCTCCCGCCTATACGAAATACATTTGTCCCAAGGAAAAAATTCATTGAACCTATTAATTCATTTAAATCATTGTACCATGAAAAAGAAAACTAAGATTTATCCTTGGAAAATGTACTTTCATGTACTCCTTGGAATGTTCTTCCTACTCCCTGCATTACTGAACGCCCAAAATGCAACAGTCAAAGTATCAGGAATAGTGACGGACACCAACAATGAACCTCTGATTGGCGTATCCGTTGCAGAAAAAGGAACCACTAACGGAGCCATAACTGATGTCGACGGTAAATATTCGCTGACCGTCCGCCCCACAAGTTCCCTGCGCTTCTCCTTCATCAGTTACAAAACACAGGAAGTGAAAGTAGACGGGCGTAAGACTATCAATATTCGTATGGAAGACGATGTGCAGGCTCTGAACGAAGTAGTCGTTATCGGATACGGAACGCTGGATAAGAAAGAACTTACTTCTGCCGTATCACACATCTCCAGTAAGGATTTTCTCCATATCAGCAGTCTGGATCCTTCCATGATGATACAGGGAAAAGTGGCCGGTGTATCCGTAACCAACACAGCTGCCGCCGACCCTAACAACCAGGCAAGTATCCAGATTCGCGGCATTTCCTCACGTGCTGCCGGATTGGGCCCGTTGATCGTAATCGACGGCATTCCCGGTGGTAACCTGACGAATATCAATCCCAACGATATCGCCTCCATGGATATTCTAAAAGACGGTGCAGCCTCCGCCATCTACGGTACACGAGGTAGCAACGGTGTAATCGTCATCACAACCAAGAAGGGATCACGCGACGGTAAATTCCATGCGACCTATAATGGTATGCTGACCGCCAGTATTCCTCTGCATGAACTCGACCAACTGACTGCCGAAGAGTTCCGCGAATACCGTGTTCCCAACAATCCGACCAGTGATCTGGGTGGAGCTACCAATTGGATTGACGAGATTACCCGTACCGGTTTCACCCACCAGCATACCGTCACATTGTCCGGCGGCACCAGCCAGAGTAATTACCGCGTCAGTGTGGATTACCGCAATGCAACCGGTATCGATATACGTTCCAGTCGCGAAGAGTATGGTGCACGCGCCTCTATCAACCATACCACTAAAAACGGACTGTTAGATTTCTCCGTAAATATCGCACCGCGTATCGCTTACCGTGAAAATTCTTCCTGGGATGCATTCAAGATAGCCATGGATGCCAACCCCACTACCCCACTGTTTGATCCGGAAAATCCGAATCTTTATTCTGACTTCACCGGGCAGGAAGCCTTATGGAATCCTGTAGAGGAACTGAAGCTGGAACAAAACGGTGGTGAAACCAAACTATTGGACTGGGATGCCACTGTGAAGCTAAACTTACTTCCCCTACTCGCCAAAGATGGTCATTCCATTCATTCCCTCAGTACGCAACTGACTTTTGCCGACCAGCAATCGGATAATTTCGACTACTGGTTCCGTCCTTCCACAAGCCGCCTGGCTATGAAGAACGACTATAAAGGAGAAGCCAGCCGCACTTACAGCAAGTACCGCCAGCATAGTCTTGAATGGCTGGGCAACTACGCTATGGAATTGAAGGGACACCGTGCCCGCGCCATGGTAGGCTACTCGTATCAATACTTCCAGAATTCAGGTCTGAATGCCGCCAATAAGGATTTCTCTTCCGACGGACTTCTGTACAACAACCTCGGTTCCGGTGAATGGGCCAAGGAAGAAGGACGCAACGAAATGGGTACCAACAAAAGCGATTCTAAACTGATTGCTTTCTTCGGCCGCCTGAGCTATGACTACAAAAACCGCTACCTGATGACCGCTTCTTTGAGATACGAAGGTTCTTCCCGCTTCGGAGATGACAATAAATGGGGTTATTTTCCCGCTGTATCTGCCGGTTGGCGTATCAGCGAAGAAGCTTTCATGAAAGACATCACATGGATTGATGACCTGAAAATACGTGGTGACTACGGTGTAACCGGTAATCAGGATTTCGGCAATTACCTGTCTTTGTCTACCATGAGCAGTTTCGGCAGTTACTACTACAACGGTCAGTACTTCACCGTATGGGGTGCAGGTAAGAATCCTAATCCGGGGCTGAAATGGGAAAAAGGTAAAAACTGGAACATCGGCGTGGACTTCAGCATGTTTAAAGGAATATTGAGCGGTTCGGTCAATTACTACAACCGTAAGCAACAAGATTTGCTGGGCGACTACAATGTGCCCGTTCCTCCGTACTTGTTCTCTACCACTTTTGTCAATGTAGGTACCATGCGCAACACCGGTATTGAAGTCGATCTGAATATCCAGGCGGTGAAGATGAAAGATTTCAGCTATACCGTCAATCTGGTAGGCGCCACCAATGAGAACAAGTTCCTCAAATTCTCCAACAACGAGTTCACCGGACAGAACTATTACGATCTGGCGAATATGGAAAGTCCGAATCAACCGGGCAAGTTGCAACGCATAGAAGAAGGACAACGCCTGGGTAATTATTACACCTGGAAATATGCCGGTATTGATGCCGATGGCGACTGGGTAGTATGGAACAAAGACAATACGGAGATGATTAAAATATCTGATGCCAAAGAAGAAGACAAACGGGTAACCGGTAACGGACTTCCCAAGTTCACAGCTTCCATGACCAATACCTTGACGTATAAGAACTGGGGATTGACCATCTTCCTGCGTGGTGCTTTCGGCTTCGACCTCTTCAATGTACACGACTTCTATTGGGGCATTCCCAGTATGCAAAGCAATGTGCTGAAAAAAGCATATACCAAGAATGCGGCCATTAAGAAAGGTAAGAATGTGCTGACCGACTATTTCATTGAACGCGGCGACTATGTGAAGCTCGATATGGTAACCCTGAGCTACACTTTCCAGATCAATAACAAATGGCTGGACAGTGCCCGCCTCTACGTCACCGGAAAGAATCTTGCCACCATTACAGGTTTCAATGGTGTAGATCCTTCGACTTACCAGACCAACGGATTGACTCCGGGTGTGAACCTGAACGGTACGGAAGGTACCCGCCGATACTATCCCTCCACTACACAGGTAATGTTCGGTGTTCAATTAGACTTCTAAATGTATAACCTTAAAAACAATAGAAATATGAAACTCAAGAATATATTAACCGGTTCGCTGGCAGGAGCATTGCTTCTCGGCTCCCTCAGCGCATGCACCGACCTTACGGAAACGGTATACGACCAAATTATGTCTACCAACTATTACAATACAAAGGATGATATTATCAAAGCTACATTCCGCCCCTTCGAACATGGATTCTACAGCATCGGACCGCGCCAGGTTTTGCAAGAGTGTTGTGCCGATCAATTGGGTACCTGGGCACGCGATGGCTGGTGGTATGACAATGCCAAATGGCAATATCTGCACTACCACACCTGGGCTGCCGACAATGAATCCATCAAAAGTGAATGGGAAAACTGTTTCACCGGAATTATGCAGGCCAATTCCGTCATAGATGACCTGCAAAAGCTGGACCCTGCCAAATTCAATATGTCACAGCCGGAAATGGATAACTTCATCGCGCAGAACAAAGCATTACGCGCATGGTTCTACATTCGTCTGCTGGATGCTTTCCGCAATGTACCGTTAGCTGTCAGCCTGGATCAGAGCAAGAACTCCGTCGGGCAAGTGACGCCGCAGGAACTGTTCAGTTTTATCGAAACAGAACTGAAGACATCTATCGAAGCATTGCCTGCCAAAAATGGTAATGCCGGAAACGGGATAGCACAAGGACAATGGACCAAAGCCGGTGCAGCCGCATTGTTAGTACGCCTCTATCTGAATGCAGAAAAATGGACCGGCACTTCTAAATATACGGAATGTGCCACCTATGCCCAAAATATTCTGGACGGTGACTATGGCTTCTACGAACTGGGAAAGACCTGGGACGAAGTTTTCGACTGGACAAACGATAAATGCAACGAAACCATCTTTGCTTTCCCGTCGTCCTACGGGCGTAGTTACTGGCACTATTCGGGTGATACATACTGGTGGGCCGTCCCTGTCAATGCGCGTTTCTACTTCGGTGCTTTCAAACAAGGAGACTTCAATACCAAATATGCCTTGCAACCCAGTCTCGACCTGAATAATAATGAATACAACTTCAAACTCGGTAAATTTGTCAGCAAATTCAAGAAATATCCGAAAGATTATCGCCTGACCATGTATAAGAACCTGGGCAACAGTACCCGTGAAGGTATGTTCCTTTATGGCTACCTGCCTTATATCGCCGATGACGGCACCGAAAAGAAAGTAACTTCCCCCGTAGGAGGATATGAAATCTACATCCGCGACCAGGTAGGAGTATTTCACGAACTCGCTCCGGATCAACTTCCCGCCGACCGCACTTCAAACATGAATACCGGCGACCATAACTCCGGATGGCATTTTGTGAAGTATCCCATCTACAGTGACGAAGACGCGGGTAAACGCGAAGCCGATTACAATGAAATTCGTCTGGCGGAAATCTATTACTCACTGGCGGAATGTAAGTTCAAAGCAAACGATGTGGACGGGGCTGCAAAACTGCTGAATGCGGTACGCAAACGTAACTATCCGCAAGATACATGGGCAGAATACCTGTACAAACCCGAAGGTACAGTAACCCTGACGCAAGATGAGCTTTACGATGAATGGGGACGTGAATTCCTTGCCGAAGGACGACGCCGGACTGATCTTATCCGCTGGGGATTGTACTGTACGGAAGAATGGTGGGACAAGAAGCCCGATGCAGACTCACACTGGGATATCTTCCCTATCCCACGGGATATGATGGGAGCGGATCATACACTGAAACAGAACCCGGGATATAATTAATACGAACCGGTAAAAAACATCCCCTTAGGTGAACAATAGTTTCATACCGAGAAACCAACAGTTTCATTGCTTGAAACCAGGAGTTTCATGCCTTGAAACTACCAGTTTCACACCGGGAAACAAACTGTTTCCTCAAAGGGAACTCAAATGCCGATGAAAGGCTCTCAGATATAACAACTTACAATTTAAAATCAGATAACCATGAAGAAAATAATCAATAAGCTTATATTCATCTTTGCCCTCCTCCCCCTACTGGCAGGATGCGAGAAAGATAAAGAAATTGTTGTAGTGGAACCCGTTGAAAACTACACGCAACTGTACGGACTCGGCACTATATTCAGTTGGGATTCCAATGTCCCCACAGAACTGAAGTTGATTGAGCAGAATACGTTCACCATAGATAAAGTCATCAAATACTCCGAAGAGAACAAGCAATTCAAATTCATCCTCGAAAAGGGAGACTGGGACAAAGTACGTTATCTGGTACCTACCGCAACAGATGATGGTACTGCCGTGAAAGTCATCACTCCCGGAGAATACGATATGCTGATGTGCTCCGAAATGACAGGCGACCTGCGCGACCACTTCTGGGGAATACCCGAAGGAAGCGATGGCACCTATCGGATTACAGTAAACGTAAAGAAGCTGAAACTAACCCTCGAAAAGATCAGCGATGAAACAGAAGAACCGGAACCGGAGATAAAGACAATTTATGGTTTAGGAAGTGCATTCGGATGGGACTCCGGCAATCCGACCGGACTAACACCCGATCCGGATGAAGAAGGAATCTATACGGCAGAGGTAAACCTGATCTACAGTGACGAAAACAAGCAATTCAAATTCTGCCTTGAAAAGGGAGATTGGGATAAGGTTAATTATCTGGTGCCTGAAAGTGTAGACCATAACGGAAACGTCAAGATTGTGACACCCGGTGAATACCCCATGTTTAAATGTTCAGAAATGGAAGGTAACCTGCGCGACCACTTCTGGGGTATTCCCGAAGGAACGGACGGCAAATACAAGTTAACCGTAAATACCCAAACTCTGAAACTGAAAGTAGAAAAAGTGAATTAACCCCCAAACTTTACCATTATGAACCATTTGAAGTTACTATTAGGTTTTGCAGCCTTATTCTTATCATCCTGTCCCCAGTCTTCCATAGCCCGGGACAGTCCCTTCACCCGTCACGGTACGGGACCCAGATACTGGATTGCCTACGAAGAGTGTTTTGTAACCAACGTTCCTCTCAGTGAGGAGCGCTGGAAAGCAAACATCGACTGGATGGAGAAGACTTTCAAACCCTACGGTTACGACATGATCTGCAACGACGGATGGATAGAAGCTGCACAAACCGTCAATGAGAACGGCTATATCACCAAGTACAACAGTGACTGGAAAAACGGTTTCAGCTACTGGACTAAATACCTGCAAGAACGGGGCATGAAGATGGGAGTCTATTACAACCCCATGTGGCTGACCCGTGCCGCCTATGAACAGAATCTGCCTGTAAAAGGAACTTCTTACCATACCCGAGACATTGTGGGATACAAATCGTTCAACGATCCTCTGTATTGGGTGGATGTGGATAAACCGGGAGCCAAAGAATGGATTCAGAATTATGTCCGCTATTTCAAGGAAATGGGTGTCACCTATCTTCGCATAGATTTCCTGGAAAACTATGAAACCAACTATGGCACCCGCCGCTACGAACAAGCATTGGCATGGATTGCCGAAGCTGCCGGAGATGATCTTTTCCTCAGTCTTGTGATGCCTCATTGTTATAATCATGCCAAGACGGAATTGAAATACGGGGATATGATACGCATTGACGATGACTGCTTCGACGGTGACTGGGACTTTGTCAGCAACCGCCGCCGCGGGCAGCAGAAAGACCATTGGCCGCAATTCGGTAATGCTTTCGACGGATTCATTGGTTTTGCCGATGTCGGTGCACGAGGGCAAATGATACTGGACGGTGACTTTATGCGTATGAATAAACTGGCAAATGACAACGAACGCCGCTTCCTTTTCTCGCTGATGATTATGGGAGGTTCTGCACTTGCCATTGCCGACCAGTATGATACGATTGGAGATCACGCCTGGGTTTACCAGAATCCGGAAATGAACGAGTTGAACAGTCTCGGTTTTGCCGCCAAACCATTGAGTTACGACTTTCGGGATGCAGCAAACAGTTCCCGATGGATCGGCCAGTTGCCTAACGGAGATTGGGTGGTAGGATTATTCAACCGTGAAAGTACTCCACAGACACGCAGCATTGACTTCCGTCGTGAACTGGGCATTGAAGACGGGCAAGCCGTCAATGTACGGGATTTATGGGAACGCAAAGACTTGGGAGGTATGTCGGGAACATACACTGTAGAATTGCGACCCCATGAATGTAAAGTAATCCGTATTCAACACAAGACCTTGAAAATAGAAGCAGAAACAGCTTCCGTAAGGGGTGGAGCAAAATCAATCAAGTAAATGAAGTACTACAATCTATTACTAATGGCTTGTCTCCTGTTATCCTGCAAGGAATCCGATTCCGGACAGGATAACAATGGTAAACAAGAGAATACTTACAGTGGTGCCGGCTACGTCACAGGACTTGAAAACTCCGGCGCCAATGTACTCTTTACAGTGGAAGTTCCCCAAACAGGGGACTATCCGCTGGAAATCAGATATCGAAATACAGGAGCAACAGACGCAGCGGCTTTGATTATCGTCAATGATATGGCGATAGAGAAATTGTTGCAACTTCCTGTACAGGCTGACAAAACAGCCTGGCAAACTGCAGAGACAGAAATATCCCTGCAAAACGGTATTAATTATATAATCATTCAGAACAGTACGTCCAAAGGCGGATGCTTTGAACTGGACTATATAAAAATAAGAAAGAAATCATGAAAAGACTTCCTAATTATTCTCTGTTATGGGTAAGCTTTATCGTTTTCCTCTGCACAGGTTGCAATCCGGCATCGCAATTCTCTGTAAGTTCTCCCGATGGTAATCTCTGCCTGCATGTAGAAACAGAAAACGGAAAACTCTATTATGAACTCTCACGAAATGGAAAGCCCATACTCGATAAGTCACGCCTCGGGTTTATCCTGAAAGAAGATACACTTGCTGGCCATCTGGAAATAACTGAAGCTCTTCATCATTCATTCAGCGGGACATGGGAACAAATCTGGGGAGAAGACCGGATTGTGGAAAACAACTATCATGAGATGACCATTCGCGTACAGAAAACATCCACCCCCAAACGAAAATTCAATGTTGTGTTCCGGCTGTTCAATGACGGGTTCGGCTTCCGCTACGAATTTCCGGAACAGGAAGCATTAAAAGACTTTGTGATCATGGATGAACTTACAGAGTTTGCATTGACCGGTGATCATAAAGCCTGGTCCATACCTTACGAAGCACATTTTTATGAAGCACTCTACGAGGCATCTCCTGTCAGTAAACTCGGTTGGGTAAGCACACCGCTCACTATGGAAACCAATGACGGACTTTTCCTGAGCATCCATGAAGCCAATCTAACAGATTATGCAGCCATGAATCTTATCCCTAAAGAAGGTAGTATGACCCTGAAAGCCAATCTCACTCCATGGTCTACGGGAGAAAAAGTATTTATGAAAGCTCCCGGTGTCACTCCCTGGCGTACGATGATTGTTGCTGAAAACGCAGGTGATTTACTCCTGTCACGCCTTATGCTGAATCTGAACGAGCCTTGCCGCATTCAGGATACATCCTGGATACAACCCGGAAGATACATTGGAATCTGGTGGACTTACCACATGCATAAACACACCTGGCACACAGGCCCACGCCACGGCGCTACCACTGCCAATGCACTGCGGCATATAGACTTTGCCGCCCGACACGGTTTTCAGGGAGTACTTATTGAAGGTTGGAACAAAGGTTGGGATACTTATCATTTCAACTTTACCGAACCTTATCCTGACTTTGACCTGAAACAGATCACCGACTATGCCGCTTCCAAAGGCGTGACGCTTATCGGCCATCATGAAACGGACGGCTGGGTATCTGATTATGAAAACCAACTAGAAGCAGCCTTCAATTTATATAAAGATCACGGCGTGCAAATAGTCAAAACAGGCTATGTAGGCAAACTGCTGGATGGCAAAGAGCGACACAGCAGCCAGTTTGGTGTACGTCACTACCGGAAAGTTATTGAACTGGCAGCCGACAAGCATATTATGATTGACAATCACGAACCCGTGATGCCCACCGGACTGCAACGCACCTTCCCCAATCTGATGACACAAGAAGGTGTACGAGGGCAGGAATGGGATGCCTGGGACAAAGATGGCGGCAATCCTCCCGTACACACTACCATCATCCCCTTCACCCGTGGGCTGGCAGGTCCCATGGATTTCACCCCCGGCACTTTCCGCTTCGAAAATCCGGTGTTGCCTCAGACGCGTGTACAAACAACGCTTGCCAAACAATTGGCTTTATCCGTTGTGTTATACAGTCCCCTGCAAATGGCCTCCGATGAAATAGAAAACTACGAACGGAACCCTGAACCGTTTTCATTTATCACCACCTGCCCTACTACTTGGGAACAGACCATAGTACCCGAGGCAAAAATAGGCGAATATGTGACAATTGCCCGTAAAGAACGCGGAAGCAGCGGACGTTGGTTTATAGGAAGCATCACTAATGAACAACCTCGGGAGATGCAACTTCCCCTCTCCTTTCTGGATAAAGGAAAACGATATAAGGCTGTTATCTACAGAGATGGAGATAAGGCTGATTATCGTACCAACCCATACCCAGTGATAATAGAAGAACAGGAAGTAACCGGTGAATCGACCCTGCAAATAGCACAGGCACCGGGAGGAGGTACGGGAATTATACTCACTGTTCTCTCCTCATCCGGAGCAACCTCCGATATACAAAAATAAATGCCGGCACCAGGAACAGGACAGCCGCAATCCATGCCGTCGGATCACCGAAGCAGACCGCAAGATAGCCGAAAGCAGGCACTGCATAAAGACTGACCAGCACACGTGCTATCATTTCGGAAACTCCGGAAAGCATAGCAAGATTGGTATATCCCGCTCCCTGAATGGTATATCGCAGAATACAGAGCAATCCCAAAACCGGGAAGAAGGACACGGAAATATGCAGAAACAACTCCGTGTCCTTCAATATTTCCAATTCAGACGCTTCCACAAAAAGCAAGGCAAACGTACGTGCACCCAGCATCAATACGCAGAACGTAAATGCCCAGTAAATAATCATCATTAACGCACTTACCTTTACTCCCATCCAAATGCGTTCGGGCTTGCCCGCACCATAATTCTGTCCGGTATAAGTAGCCATAGCAATGCCCAGACTTTCAAGCGGACACATGAAGAACATCTTAATGCGCATGGCAGCCGTAAAAGCCGCAACACAAGCAGTTCCCAATGCATTATTGGCGCTTTGCAACATGATGCTTCCGATAGCGGTAATCGAAAATTGTAATCCCATAGGTACACCGATATACATCAATCTCCGTGCCAGAGCACCGTTGAATTTCCGTTCATCCGGTGTTCCCCGCAATATATCAAAACGGCGCATCATATATCCATAACACAACACAGCCGACACACCTTGTGAAAAGACCGTAGCGATGGCAGCCCCTGCCACTCCCCAATCCAGCACCAGGATACAGAACAAATCAAGCAAAATATTAAGCACAGCAGAGAACAGCAGAAACCAGAAAGGCGTCTTACTATCGCCCAAAGCACGAATGATGCTGGACAACAAATTATAAAAGAAAGTACAGGGAACTCCGATAAACGTTATCAATAAATAATAGTAAGCATCCTGGAATATGATATCCGGTGTACGCATCATCAGCAGGATATCCCCACACAGAATACTCGTAACCACCGCAATCACCACCGACATCACCGCCGCCAGTTGCAAACTGACCGATATATAACGACGCATCGTGCTATAATCCCGCGCTCCGAATTTCTGCGCCACAGGAATACCGAAACCTCCACAACATCCATTGCAGAAACCAAGAATAAGGAAAACTACCGAAGTACTTGCTCCAACCGAGGCCAGTGCATTAATGCCCAAGAATTTACCTACGATTGCCGCGTCGACCAGAGAGTATGTCTGTTGTAGCAGGTTTCCCATCAACAGAGGCATAGTGAAATTGAATATCAACGGCAATGCGCGTCCTGCCGTCATTTCTCTTGATGTTGCCATAAATTAATCCTCTGAAAATTGCACGCAAAGGTAAAAAAAGATAAGATTAAAGGAATTGACAAACATCAAAAATATGCTTCGCCATGAAAAGAATTAAACTACAGTCCGTCCGCACCTTTCAAAACTGAACTATGTGCCAGGTACTCGGGAGTTTCAGCATAGATATACATCACACTTCCTCCTTTGATGGCATCAATGATAGGACGGGAAAGTTTTTGCGGAACAGCCGGACAACCAAAGCTTCTTCCCAAACGTCCTCCTCGGCTGACTACCGAAGGATCGGCATAAGCCGCCCCATGCATCACAATGGCACGCTCACGAGCCCGGTCGTTGATTCCTTTTTCCAAACCATTCAAAATAAGCGAATACCCATTCTTTCCCTGATAAGTAGATTCTGTAAGATAGAACCCCAGTGAACTTTTGTAGGAACCATATTCGTTGGAGAAAGAAGTGGCATAGTTATCACCACTATTCTTTCCATGGGAAACAACCGATGAAAAAAGTACTTTACGCTCCCTCATATCAAATACAAAAAGACGTTTTGCGGTAGAAGGACGGGAAAAGTCTATCAATGTCAACACCTCCCGTTTGCGATTGTCTATTTTATAATAACCTGCTACAGCCTGCCGGAAAGCTTTCCAGTTAACAACTCCTCCCAACTGCATGGAACGGTATAAGCTCGCATAAGCCTCAACATCAGATACAGCAGCCCTTTCAGCAGAATCAGGAGTGCTATCTGACGACTTGCCGCCCAGAAATAAGGTACAAGGAAGAAACAAGAATAAAATGAATACAATAAATCGCAACATAAAACTTTAGCCAGAGAAATAACGGCGGCTAAATTACATTTTTTTCTCCAGACACCTATCACACAGATAGTTAAAAATGAGGATTCACTATTCAATCACCACAACCAAAGAGCGTTCGGTAGGTGCCCAATCGAAAACGAACTTGGAATGTGAAGTGGCATTGCGTACACACATATGCGAACGTGGAGTAGTCCCTAACGACCAGCTATACTCAATCATACTTGTACGCGGTGCATTCACCGGCACTCCGTGAATATAAGCTCCGTTCGTAAAACGACTGGCATAGGGGGCATAGCCTCCTGTCTCCGCCGAACCGTCTTTCAGGAACACCATACGCGTTTTCTTCTGTTGAAGCAGATACATTCCCAGTGGGGTTTCCTGAGCATAAGGTGGAGCATGCATTCCGGTAGTGGCAGGATTCATGCTGCGTATCTTCCACTCACCTTCCGAGACATGTTCCAAGGTAGTAATATTCTGATCCAGGCGGTCTACAAAAATCACATGATTAAAGACGGTGCTATCCGGCAATTGTTTCAGATAACTGCGTGGCGCCAGCCATTCTTCTTCAAAAGTGGCGGGTAATATCCGGTAAAAACTTCCTTCCTCGCCTTTCAGATAAGCGATAGTACCATCTCTACCATAACGTTCGGGCACCAACGTATCAGCGGGCAGATACAGCGGCACCGATTGATAGCGCTCCACGCCCAATGTATCAGATACACGGCGGTACACATTCCGCACGAACTTACGTACCAGGGGAGCTTCTTTATTCAGATTCTTATAATTCTGCAACACCACCCACCTTGCAGTAGTATCGCGCTGCATATTCTCAATATAGGCCAGACAGTTCCGGATGACATCCCATTTGAAAGAGCGTACCGTATCCTTATATGGATAGGTATCTTCGAGGGTATGCTGGTCATAGAGCAATTCTTTGGTAAGAGAAATATCGGCAGCGGTCAACTGTTTTTCTTTAGGATGAGGAAATTCCAGCACAGCCGTATCCTTAGGTTCAGCCTCCTGCACAACTACCGGCACAGGTGGTTCCTGCCGGTTACGACATCCGGCAAAAATCAAACCAACAGCCACGCAGGCAAAAAGAACGAAATGTTTCATAAAATGAAATTTAACTATAACCTAATAACGACTACCCGCCTGTTATTGTTGACTCTTTATAGAAATCAATTACATAATGAAGTAACATCAAGTATCGTTTCACCTCATTCAGGTAATACGGGTTTTCGCAAAGATAGGAATTTAATGGAAGCTTCCGAAAGATATTGACGGTATAATTTCAATCATCCGCTTACGAACAGAATCTTTTATATCAGGATTGAGCAAAACAGGAAGAATCTATTTATCAACATATTACAAGATCTCAACTCCTTGCATACAAAAAGTTAACTTCCTGTTGACAAGAAGTTGATACCTTGTCGACAGGAAGTTAATACCTTGTAAGCGGAATATTTATCCCCTTATCAAATCATTGGAACAGATAGCTTTCTCAAATTACTCCAATACTTTCTTTTTCAGATTAAATGTTGACAATACTTTTTTGCCGGAAGAGAGTGTTACTATCAAATCATATTCCTTTCCTTCCTCAAACCTATCTTTAGCAGAAAGTAATATGTCTGTTTTTTCATAAGGCTTCAATGCCGGAACCATACCGGAAGCTACTTTTATTGTTTTCCCTTCCTTTTTGTACCCTACTTCCACCAATGCTTTCTTCGATTCTACCTGACCGAAATTCTGTACTTCCACTGTACATTCCAGTCCCTTTCCGGATTTGGTAAAGACTGGGGCACGAGCTGAAAGGATCGGTTCTATATAATCAATGTATGGCAAACGCGCATACCCGTAAAGTATTCTTCCGTCTTTGTATTTTCCAATCAACTTCGGGGCAAATTCATCTTTAGTGATACCATTTCCTTTGCCATTGAAAGTTACAATCAAATCCTTGCCCGCATTTTCTGTGGTCAATACCTGACAGCCTCTGCCATAATTCACTTCTTCAGAAGCACCGAAACGCAAGGAATTCACATCTATATCTGTCTGGGGATTGAAGCCTTCTTCCGCTTGTATCTTCACACGAATTGTTTTTGTACCCGAGGTGATAGGTTTCTCGTCCAATATGGTAAGCAACAATCCCGGATTCAAGGGAATACTAATATTCTTTGAGCTATGGTGATCAAAAGGTTTATCTTCGTTTTTAAGCGTATCGATTACTGCGAAATTAGCCTGAATGGCACGTCCGTATTTATCCTGATACACTTTAAGGCGTTCATATTTGAACCAGTCTTCCGCTTGTCCGTCTGCATGTACAGCAATTCCCGGCATATAAGCTTCACCCGGATCGACCACCCAGTTCACTCCATCCTTCGAACGAAGATAGAAAGCAATACGTCCCAGCCAATCATTAACAATCAGATGATACTGAATATGATCGCGCCAGATTACCGGATCTTCAAACCGACCGTCCACATCCGGATAAACCCGTTTGTCGGTCAGTTGATTGTATTCCGATAATCCATCTCTGCTGACCCAGATACCACCACCACGACAGACCATCACATAAGAGTTGTCTTCACGCTGGACAAATGAAAGATTAGACAGGCCTTCGATAATACGGCGGTCGCGTGCATTGAAATCAAACTTTCCATATTCCCATTTTCCATTCAGATCATCGGATACATAACGTCCATCAATTACATAGACAACATACCGGCCATCTTTAGCACGGAATATTTCAGGATTATGCCCTTTACCTATGATACGAACAGGCTTGAAAGGCCCTGTCAGATTATCGCTTACGGTATGAAATACGTATGAGTTAGGCCATTCCATGTGTCCTTTAGGTGAACATTCCAGCCAGCCACAGACAAATAGATGATATTTACCATCTTCGCCTTTTCGGATATTTCCACCCCAATAGGACCAGATACCGTCTTCAATGCCATTATCTACATAACGTGGAAGCACACAGTCAGCACCCCATGTATCGGAGGAAAGTACATTTCCCTTCATCGGCAGAAAGCGATCCATAAAGCGGGCGCCTTTCACTAATTGTTTCCATTCCGCAGGACGTTCCCGTTCCGTTATTTGTGAAAAAGAGGAATGACTGATCAAGAACATGACTCCCAGTAGAGCAAATTTAAAGAGGCTTCTTTCCATAAATATAATATTAGAATTGGTTTTAAACAGATTTATGTGGTCAAAAGTAGGAGAATTGCATGTAAAAGGAAAAGGAAAGAAAGCAAAAAGGTACGTAAACCTTTACGTAAACAGAGATTACAAGGTTTCAATTCTA
>NZ_EQ973491.1:1020268-1049178 GCF_000158035.1 Bacteroides cellulosilyticus DSM 14838 | reverse complement strand
CAAGAATAGAACTCCGTGAGACTCTGTGTTACTCTGTGGTGAGAACTTATTACTATACCGTTACGAGAAAGCACCCGTTTCACTTTATAGGAACATTTGTTTCCTTATTGTGGGACATTTATTTCTTAGGTAAGACACTTTTATTTCTTACTTGAGAAACTTCTGTTCCACAGGCAAGGTACTTTTGTTCCAAAAGGCAGAAACTAAATGGAGCAAACAGAGGCACGACAAAGCATCAGTATCCCCCTCTCCAACCATAAGAAAAGGCGTAATCTTACGACCACGCCTTTCCTCTTATCAACAGGGTTATTTCGTCAATAAGCCAAAACATTCCAAAGATCACGAATTCTCCGTTCCGGATCCCACTTCCCGCCAAACGTCCATTGGGCAGTGATGCCATAAAATGCCGGTGCACTCTCCGCCTGTTGCAGATTATTGTCCAACCAACCGCTATGACCTCCCTGACGACGACAGCCATAGTAATAAACACGCTGTCCCCACGGACAAGGATCGAGCACTTTGTCCGAATAAGCATAACCAATATTGCAATCCAGAATCTGTTCCGACATCTGACAATTGATAATAAAGAACTGAGAGTCATGATGCCAACGACCGAGAATAGTTGGTGATTGAGCATCAAAAGACGAATTAGTGATAACCAGTTTCTTACTCTTATCACCCCGACCGTCATGCCAGATCAGTGCACGGCCATCGCCATAAAACCGACAGCGGGTAGCATAACACCACCCGCGCGGGCAAAGAAAATCCACTCCGGGACAACGCAGATAAAGATCGGCATGATAATACATTCCATTGCCTGCCGGCGCCCAAAGTGAAAGTGCATCATTACCATCAGCCCATACATTGCAATTAATAACAATGGTACGTGTAGCACGTCCAAAGATAGACATCTGGTGGGTGGTAGTGTTCTCAACAGTAGTTCCATAATTGTTATATACTGTCAGACCGCTAATGACACAATCGTCAGCCCCCTCTTGCAACACAATCACACCATTGCCCACAGGTTTTCCATGATATTGAGTGACGGTCCTTGTCTTAGCAGTCTCGGCTAAAACAATCACTGTACTGTCACGGCTCTCACCTACCAATACAATGTTCGGACGGTCTATGATAACCTTTTGATTATAGTTACCTTTTAATATAAGAATCTTGAAAGGATTTGTCGGTGTCTCAGGTGCTTTCTCAATGGCATCCTGGATACTTTGTCCCGGCTTCACCACCACATCGAAAGCTGTGCGGTCCATCACCGGACGACGATACATTTCAATAATTCCCCTCTCATTAGCCCCTTGGGAATTCAGACTAACATTTACCTTGTGCTTCGGATCATACTTAGCTGCCCAAATATCATACTGTTCGAAAAGCTCGGCCGGACGACTGTTATACCAGCTGTAACCATTGCGACGTTCCACTCCGATTTCCTCCAATCGACGTCGTGGCAAACCATCACGGTCGCAAACATAAGGTTCGCAATACTTCAAATCATAATAACGTGCCCATATCGGCCCGGCCTGCGGATCTTCTACAAGGCGGGTATCACGTACACCATGCTCTCCTGCCGACCGTTCACACCGCAAACCGGTGAGTTTATACGTATCAAACCATTTCATAGCTCCGTGGACAGCCCGTTTAATACGTGCATCAGGTTTAGGCAACGTCATAAGTAAATGCACGATGGCAGCACTCTCTGCCGAGCAATACGAGGGCAACTCATAGGCACGTGCCGAAGCCGGTTTCAAGGTTTCACGGTCGTGTTGCTGACACCATACCGTAAGCTGTCCATCAGTTACGATCTGTGTTGCCAGAATACATTCAATTCCCTTATCAAAAGCTTTCGACAGCCGTTGACGTATTGCCTTGTCGGTGAGGTCACCGTCATAAGGAAATTCAGCAGTCATAATGTCATGCAGTATTTCCAGTGTATTAACTATCGCATCATCATTAAAAGTAATATGTACCTGATATCCGCGCATTTCCGGCCAGAATTGCGGCCATCCGCCATTCTCATACTGACCGTTCAAAAGATACTCCACCGCCAGACGGAAAGCGTCACGGTAGCGCACATCGTTTGTCTGCCTGTATAAACGAGCCAGATAAATCATCTGCATGGTGGTCGCGCCATTATCAATTGTCGAATCGTTACGGCGTGACTTCTCCTTTAAGACTTGTGCTAATTCCTCATTACTCATCTTTTGAGTCATATCGATATTCTTCGGCCAACCACCGGTACAACGCTGAAACGCCAGCACCTGATTGCCTATGCGACGCGCTTCTTCAGTCTTGAAAAATTCATTGTTTGTTTCGCGTAAAGCATTGCGTCGCGGCATTTGCTGTGCCATTGCCGAAGAGAATGCTATCAGATAACCTATCAGAATAACGGCAGCATACGTCTTTCTGAAAATAAAAATCTGTTTCATGATCCCTGTTTTTATTTTGTTAGATAATTCTTTGCAAAAGAAGACATTTCATAAAACATCGAATTATAATATTCAGCTTTTCCTTTACAAATTCTGAACATAGGGTACGCTTTTTATAATTTCAGGTCTAATCATTGCAATAATTCATCAGTTTATTGGTATCTGATAACTTTTCCCGATATTTGTATGACAGAAAAATACAGATACTATGCTAAAGCCGGTCATCACCATACTACTCTATTTATTCACCCCTATGTTGTTCGGACAAAGTCTGATCAATATGAAGCACTATTCAGTACAAGACGGATTATCTCAGAAAAACGTCCATAATTTTATCCAGGATGATAATGGTTATATATGGATGTCCACCTGGAACGGACTGGAACGTTTCGACGGATACTCATTCTATAATTATAAAACTTACCCGGAAAGTCCTATCCGCATAAGCAATCATCGCTTTACTAAAATTAAAAAGAGTTCATTGAATAACATCTGGTGCCTGACTTATGATAAACGCTGTTACTTATTCAACACCCGGACATACGAATACCAGGACCTTTTCCTTTTTAACAAAAGCCTCACTAATTCAGTTAGCAAATTGTATGCACTGGGAAAAGGGATTACCTGGGCCGTCGGTATGCAGAATGAGCTGTATCGCATAGATGAAAATAAGTTTCCGGCGACAGAGTCCGTCGAGTTATATTCCGGAAGAAATGAAAGAGATACCATTTATGGCATTACCCAAGATAAGGATGGAGATGAATGGATTCTGACTAACAAAGGCGCTCTTATTGTAGGTCAGAAAAGCATATCTAATCTAATGCCTTTCGAATTTATGGTGGAAGTTCCCGGTGGAATATACCTGGCCACTTCCAAAGGCTTCTTCACCCGGTATGATACTCAAAGCCAGGATGTATTGCCATGTGTACCCGAACAACCGATATCAGAGATCACAGGATTAAAAAGTTTAGCGGATAATAAAATTGTAATTCTACAGAATAGGAGCATTATACTTTACGATCCGGCAAATGAAAAATTCACAGTCCATGAAATGCCCATAGAAATAGATTCAGACGTATTTGAAGACAAAAAAGGAAATCTATGGCTACTGGGTGCCAACAATGGAGTAATCCTATTAGATAAGGAAAATGAAAACACCACTTTATTGAATTATCCCAGATACTCGGAAGTCCCTTTCTATAAACCTTGTACTTTTGTGCATGAAGACGAATATGGTTGTATCTGGCTCAAACCCGCAGGAGGTGAGTTATGCTTTTACAATCCGGTAAACCGTTGCTTAGAGCAGGCATCTACTTATGAAATGGGAATGCGGAAGCCTGTTTCATTCCAGGCCTTCAGTTATATTATCGACCGCCATCAGAATCTGTGGTATACCAAAGGAGATGGTTTTGGATACCTATCATTCCACCGGAAGAAATTCGAATATAGATTCGATAACCATAAAGAAGCACGTGCTTTGATGGAAGATCATCAGAAGCGCTTGTGGGTGGGATGGAAACGTAATCACAAAAAGCAATCGAGCAACGTATGTCTCTACGATCCGTCGGGACAATGGATTGGAAATCTTTCAAGGGAAGGCAAAATAGTACCTGATCCTACCGTTACCTTCAATATAGATGTATATTGCATCTACGAAGATAAAGAACATAACATCTGGTTGGGCACCAAAGACAACGGGCTTTATCTATTGCATCCCGAAAGAGACAACAGTTACCGGATTACCCATCACCTATCGGATAAAAACAATCCGTATAGTATATCTTCCAATTCCATCTACTCCATTTTGCAAGACTCAGCAGGACGTATATGGATAGGAACTTTTGGAGGAGGCCTCAACCTGATAGAGCATTTACCGGAAAGTGCCGGTCTGCGTTTCATTCACTCCGGAAATATTCTCAATAACTACCCGATTCATGTATGTGAGAAAGTACGTTGCCTGTACGAGGCAGATAATGGAGTTATCCTGATTGGAACCACAGGAGGACTACTCTCTTGCTCCTCTGATTTTGCAAGACCGGAAGCCATCCGTTTTTACCATAACGTTTGTGAGGAACGTTATTCCAGTTTGAGTAACAATGACGTACTGAATATTACCCAAACCCATAATGGCAAATTGTTGGTCATAACACTGAGCGGAGGAATTAATCTGTTGGATGACAGTAGCAGGCTATCCGAAAAGCTGACTTTCAAACATTATAACGCGACGAATGGGCAAGTACCCGATTTATCCCTTTCAGCAATCGAAGACTCCGAAGGCAATCTATGGATTGCTTCAGAGAATAAATTATCAAAATTGGATGCCGATATGAATCTGTTGGAAGAGTACAACGATCAGATACAAATGGCTGAGACAAAGCCCGTTTTGTGTTCTTCCGGGAAGTTAATATTCGGTTCGGAATTCGGAGCATTATGTGTTACCCCCAAAGACTTGTATAAGAGCGATTTTGTACCTCCCATCGTATTCTCGCATTTGGATATTTATCTAAATAATACATCCCGCCGGCAAGAAGTGTTCAATAGTACAGAAATACAATCCTTAAAGGCAGACGAACGGAACTTCACCATTACATTCGCCGCTCTGGATTACGTAAACTCTCCGGCCATAAAATATGCATACCGCATTCAGGGATTGAATGACCAGTGGATTGAATTGGGAAACAGTCATTCAGCCAGTCTGGCAAACATACCGGCAGGCGACTATCTGTTTCAGGTAAAATCGACTAACGGAGATGGGGTATGGGTAGATAACGCAACTTCTTTGCCTATACATATCGAACCGACCTTTTTTGAAACAACCTGGGCGATATTGCTCTATATTGTCATAGGTATTGCTGCATTGCTCATCGTAATATATATCGTAATCCGCATCACTAATTTGCAGCGCAGAGTAGATTTCGAGCAACAGCTTTCCAATCTGAAGCTACGTTTTTTCACTGATATTTCTCATGAGCTTCGCACTCCACTTACACTGATAGCCAGTCCGATAGATGAAGTCATCAGTAATGAGAAACTATCTGACGCAGGCCTGGAGAATATGCAGGTTGCCAAACGAAATACAGACAGAATGCTACGGCTAATCAATCAGATACTGGATTTTCGTAAGATACAGAATGATAAGATGAAAGTGATGGTAGAACAGTTGGATGTGATTCCTTTGATAATGAAAATCTATGAGAATTTCACTTCCATGGCTCACAAACGACATATAGAATTCCAGTTGAACTGCAACTTCAACTCTTTTGTGATGTACACAGATGTGGATAAACTGGAGAAGATTCTCTTTAATCTGTTATCCAATGCATTCAAATATACATCCAATGAGAAAAGGATAATTTTATCCGTAACCGGCGAAAAGGATCATCTGTACTTACAGGTAAAAGATGAAGGACGTGGTATCAATGCCCAAAAGATCAATCAACTGTTCACTCGTTTTGAAACTTTAGACGAGGCTGATCCGAACCTCTCGACAGGCATCGGTCTGTCTCTGGTAAAAGAATTGCTGAACTTACTGCATGGCACCATAAAAGTAGATAGTAAATTAGGTGAAGGCAGTACCTTTTCGGTCAGGTTACCAGGAAGCTATGAGACCTTCAGTGCAGACAGCAATGTAGAATTCATCCTGAATGACAGTGAGCATTCTGAATTGCAGAGAGAGAATGAGGGGAAACTCATAGAAGATGAAAATAAAGAAAACCGGATTCTGATTATTGAAGATAATGAAGAGCTACGTCATTTTATATGCAATGTGCTAAGCAAAGATTATGTGGTTTTTGAAGCGGAAAATGGAAAGCAAGGATTAGATAAAGCCCTGGCTGAAATGCCGGATATCGTCATCAGTGATATTATGATGCCCGAAATGGATGGAATAGAGTTCCTGAAAAGAGTAAAAGCAAACAGCAATATCTGTCATATCCCCGTTATTCTATTATCAGCCAAGTCTTCATTGAGCGATCAGATTCAGGGATTGGAGTATGGTGCGGACGAATATATTACCAAACCTTTCAGTTCCACTTATCTGAAAGCGAAAGTAGACTCCCTGTTCAAACAGCGGCAAATGTTATATGATTATTACACCTCTAAAATAAAGAGAGAAAAAATAACGAATATAACAGACCAGATAGAATCTGCCACTCCCCAGGTGACTCATTTTGATGATGACTTCATCCGGAATATACTTCAGAGTGTAGAAGAAAACATTCACAATCCTGACTTTAAGATAGACGACCTGGCTGAAGCTATGGGAATGAGCCGTACAGTATTTTACCGGAAGATGAAATCCCTGATGGGAGTTTCACCTGTGGACTTCATGAAAAGTATGCGCATAAAACGGGCCGTTCAGTTATTGGAACAAGATCAATATACTGTTTCTGAAGTGGGATATATGAGTGGATTTGCAACTCCCCAGTATTTCAGCAAAGTGTTTAAAGAGACCATGAATTGTACTCCCAAAGAATATAAACTGAAAAAACATCCTGATGAACTGAAATTGTAATGAATCGCACAGATATTATAAAACGAAGTTGGGAGGATGGCCTATATTTGCACCCTATATAATTTCCCAAAGAACTACTAAATTAAGAGATAACAATGATGAAACCTTTGTTTGTTATGCTGGCTGTATTGCCTTTTCTGTCGGCCTGCAACCAACCTGAATCACCAAACGCCGAACTGTTTCCGGCTGCCGGTGCTGAGAATGTAAATCCGGATACCCATCTGGTACTAACTTTCACGGATAGCCCCATAGTAGGTGACTCCGGAATGATACGCATTTATGATGCGATGTCGCACCAGATAGTGGACAGTCTGGATCTGAGTATCCCGTCCGGACCTACCGAAAGCCGCACGTATGGACCGGAATGTGATTACACCAAAATACCTTACGACTATACACGTACCCATATGCCTACTAACAGGGATACTCGCCCCGGCACCCCCTCAGGTACGGCAGAACCTACCCCACCCGATTACCAGCTGAACATCATCGGTGGATTTACAGATGCGTTTCATTTCCATCCCATCATCGTGCGCGATTCGACGGCAACCATCTATCTGCACAACAATATGCTCGACTATAACCATAGTTATTATGTCACCATAGACGAAGGTGTTCTGACTTTACCCGACCACAGTTTCCACGGTATCAGCAAAGAGCATAACTGGAGCTTCAAAACCAAAGACTCCGCTCCCGCTTCTACAGACACACTGATTGTAGATGCAAACGGACAAGGTGATTTCAACACCGTGCAGGGAGCACTCGACTTTATTCCCGATTTCAGTCAGAAACAAACCGTAATCCTGATACAAGCCGGCGACTACGAAGAACTGGTATATGCCCGGAACAAAACAAATGTAAAGATTAAAGGTGCAGGAATGGACCGTACCCGGGTACACTATGCTAACAACGAAGTTTTCAATCCTCATCCCCTGACAGTGAAAACCAACGAATGGCCGGGCACATTCCCGTCCAGAAGAGCCGCTTTCATGCTGGATAATTGCAGCGACATCCTACTGGAAGACCTGACCATAGCTACCGACCTGCATGGACAAGCTGAAGGTTTGCTGTTGAACGGTGAACGTATTGCCCTCTACAGTGTACATATCATCGGTTCCGGAGATGCATTGCAAGCAAACGGAACAATCTATATGGAGTCGTGTGAACTGGACGGAGGTGGTGACACCATCCTGGGACGTGGCAGTCTGTTTGCCTACCGCAGTAACTTCCGCAACGACGGAGGCCCATTCTCCTGGGTAAGAAACACTACAGGAAATCATGGTGATGTCTTTGTAGAATGTACCTTTGCCGCCCCCGACGGAAAGAAAGCCGACTACGGACGTACAAAAAGCAATCACGGAACCGCTTACCCGGACGCAGAGTTTGTGGTAATCAACTGTAAGGTGAAAAACATTATCCCACAAGGATGGAGTGCTATTGGTGAGAAAAGTTCCCGGATGTATGAGTTCAACACTTGCGATATGGGAACAGGCAAACCGGTGGATGTAACACAACGCCATGCCTATTCACGCCAACTGGATGCGCAAAAAGACGCAGCGCTCATTGCGGATTACATGAATCCGGCGTTTGTATTGAAAGGATGGCAACCTTTCAGTTATTTCAAATAATCCTCCATAAAAAAACATCAATCAGAAGCTAAAGTATGAATCAGAAGTTTCTACTACTAATAACAGGTGTCGTACTGAATATTTTCATCGGCTCCTCTCAGGAAAGAGTAAACCTCGACTTGTCCTCTCAACCGTGGAACATCACCTTAGACCGTGCAGCCGTCTGGCAGAATGATGAGTTATATCTTCCGCCGGTAGATATCAAAGCATTGCCTGTAAACACTCCGACAGGGGGCTGGCAATTACTGAAACATCCCGATAAAACAGGTATCAATCTGCCTGCCACAGTAGAAGAGCACCTGTGGGGATGGAATGGACAGACATTCGGAGTGACAGGAAACTATACGGGAGTTTCCTGGTTTGAAACAGAAGTAGACATTCCTGCCGAATGGAAAGACAGACGAATTGCAATGAATATCGGCTCCGTGAGGTTCCGTGCTGAAATATTTGTCAACCATCAACTGGCAGGATATGATTTAGTGAACAGTACTCCTTTCTCCATCGACATCACTCCTTTTATAGAACCGGGCAAGAAGAATGTAATCACTTTCCGGATTACAGATCCTAACGGGAACTTCAATTGGAAAGATTCACAGGTTTATACCTGGGGAGTATATCGCACCAATCCCTCACACGGCTTCGGTGGTATTACGGGAAAAGTGGAACTGGAAGCTACCGGAAAGCTTTATGTGAAAGATGTATTCATCAAAAACCAACCGGAACCGCATACCATTGAAGTAGAAGTCAGGGCAGCCAATGAAACCGGAGCTTCTGTCACAAACAAGGAATTATGCCTGGAAATCAAGGAACATCCCAACGGACAGACCGTATACCGCAAGAATGTCCGCCTGGAATCACTGAAAGAAGGTGAGAACCTGCAAACTTACCAAATCAAAGTGCCCAATGCGCACTTATGGAGCGTAGACTCGCCTCGTCTCTATGACCTGAAAATTTCTCTGAACGACGATGCCGTAACTGAGCGTTTCGGTTTCCGCTGGTTCGAAATAAAAGACGTAAAAGGAGACCGGCAGTTCTTCCTGAACGGCAAACGAATCGTATTACGGACAGCTATCTCATGGGGATTCTGGCCTTACAATGGTATCACTCCTTCCGATGAACTGGCCAAACGGCAAATTACGATTGCCAAAGAACTGGGATTAAACATGCTGAACTTTCACCGGAATATCGGGCAAACCAACATTCTGGACTATGCTGATGAATTGGGATTACTCTATTTTGAAGAACCCGGAGGTAATCAGTACCCCATCAAAAACTTCAATGACAACGACAAGCAAAGTAATTTCTATTTTGCCTACCGCAACGAGAAACTGGCACGCATGGTGAAGCGGGACCGTAACCATCCGTCACTCATCATCTACAATCTGCATAATGAACGTGGCGCTTATCCCCAGACTCAAGATTATGACCAGATGCGCATGGCACATGCTTTGGACCCTACCCGCATCCTGACTTATAATTCAAGCAACGGAGAAAATCCGGCGGAGGAACACAATACACGTTTCAAATTGCATCTGATGCCTTATGACACTACCTTCTACGACTATGGATGGTATGACCGGCATCATGCAGGTGGCCCCGGATGTTATCATGACAACTTATATCTGGGTAAAGATAACTATCACCGTTTCTCCGATCATAAGAAAGAAATTGTATACTGGGGTGAAGACGGGGCTATCGGTACTCCTCCACGCCTGCAACTCATCCGCGAAGATATCCTGAAAAGCGGCAAGATGAATAGTTGGGAAGCGGACGATTATCTGCAATGGTATGACGCCTACGACCGTTTTCTGAAAGAGAAAGGATTCGACAAAGCCTTCCCCACAGTGGATGACCTGACGCGTTCTATGGGAAATGTTTCTTTCTATTATCAGGGAAGGATCATAGAGAATATCCGGATCAGTAATACAGTAGATGCGTATGCCGTAAATGGTTGGGAAAGTATGAAGCTTGAGAATCATTCGGGCATCGTCGACAATTACCGTTTCCCAAAAGGAGATCCGGAAGTCATGGCCCGCTACAATGCTCCTCTTTATCTGGCTGTCAAAATGAACCGCAAGGTAGTGAGTACAGGAGATACAACGTTGGTGGACACTTACATTGTGAACGAAAAGAATCTGAAAGGTTCTTATATACTGAATCTGGTAGCCAAAGATGAGAGTGGAAACGTAGTGGCCAGTCATAAGGAACGGGTGACAGTGAAAGGTGGAAACGACTACGGTCAATGCCTGCAAAGCGGTTGGGCATTTATACCGAAGAGTAAAGGTTATACCCGTATAGAGGCTTCCTTACTGAAAGGTAAAACAGAATTGGTAAAGGGAGACGATCTGTTGTTTGCGGTTGAACTGAATACGAAAGGCATCACAACACAGGGCAGTGTAGCCGATACGACAGGAGCTCTGGTAAACTTCTTACGTGGTGTCGGCATGGAGGTTCCGGTTTACAAAGGTGGCACTCCTGAAGGAGATTATCTGCTGGTCGGCGCTTATGAACCTACGCAATGGGGCAGTGGCATGAGCGACATCATGGAATGGGTATATAAAGGACATACTCTGATTATTGTAGACAATCCGGAACGTTGGGCAGAATTCCTGGCAGATAAAGAGGTACTAGACTATCGTGGTTCGAAGATTCTGGGTAAATCATGGTATGGAGGTAATTTCTTCAACCGGGAGCATCCTATCTTTATGAACCTGCCGGCAAATAGTGCTTTCAACTGGGAATATCAATGCTTTGCCACGTACAACCGGCGTCGTATCGGTTTGCGGTGTTTCAATGGTGAGACACTTGTAGGCTGTGTTTCCGACCATAAGAAAGAGGTATATTCAGCCTTACAGGTGATACCGGCAGGAAGTGGAAAAGTAATTATCACTACGCTGGATATCCCTGCCTGTATCAAAGGAATCAAGGAGTATACCGCACCTGTCGATTTGGATGGTATGAATGAATCTATGAATACATTCAATACGAAAAGTGAAAACCGGGCTAATGTGGTAGGACAACAGTTGCTACTGAATCTATTGAAGGAAGTTTATAGATAAGAAAGGAAAGAGCAAAACTACATGATTCTACGGGTAAGCCCGGATGAAACATGTTCGGAAGACAAGAAGCGGAATAAAAAGAAAGAAAGCTCTGATTATTTCAGAGCTTTCTTTCTTTTGGTGGAGCTGGAGGTATTCTTGCTTTGATCATAATAACTTTGATCCGATTACGTATACTATTATATATCAACAACATAAACAATTAATCATATCTTTTTATAGCACATAAAATCTTGTACGCTCAAAAAAGGGGGGAGTAGGAATTAGGGCTTACTCCCCACGATTTTTATTTCTATATTCGCAGAAAAATAACTCATAAATATAATACGTATGATAGAAATTAATCACAGCTGTAGAACCTTCCTACACAAGAACAATCAGGTTATGATCCGAGTTAGATGGAATAATCGGAAGAACGAAGTTGGCTTTTCTGTTGGTTGTAATGCCGATCCAGACAAATGGGATAAAGAGAACCAAAGAGCTAGGTATAATACTACTCATAAAGTTGGTGGAAGGACGGTGGTAGCTAGAGATATTAACAATCGTATTTCTCAATTTCTAGAGTGCATCGAGGAGTCTTTCACAGAATACAGCTTAAATTCTCAGTTGCCAACCAAAAGTGAATTGAAGGAACTGGTTAATGAGAAGCTGGGACGAATAAAAGAAGAGGCAGTACCAGATAATCCAATAGAGCGGGAAAAGTCTTTTCGTGAAATTTTCAATGACTTTTTAGAAGTTTGCTCCACAGAAAGAAGCTGGAGTGAATCTGTACATCATAAATATGTTCAAGCATGGAATCATTTAAACAGTTGTGATCCCAACATATCTCTAGCGACACTTGATAAGAATAAGATGACAGAACTTAAAAAATGGTATGTGAAAAATGGATATCGTAACCGCACCACTGTAAAACAATTCAGAATATTAAAGTCTTTTCTTAGATGGATTGATGCCAATGGTTATCCGGTAGAGCGAGGAGTACTCAGCTATAAGGTAAACTTAACTGTGACTAAAAAGGAAGTGACTTTTTTGAAATATAAAGAATTACTCCATTTTGCATCTTTCCAATTTCCTAAAAGCAAAGAGTATTTAGATAGAGCTAGAGATATGTTTTGCTTTATGGCATTTACATCTTTACGTTATTCTGATTTAAGCGCATTAAAGAGAGCGCATATTTCAAATGGGAATATTGAGATGTATACTCAAAAAACGAATGATAGAATTACTGTTCCTATAATAGAAAATGCTCAAAAGATTATAGATAAATATTCATGGTATCACTCCAAGAACGGTACAATATTTCCTGTTGCTTCGAATCAGAAACTTAATGATTACCTGAAAGAAGCCGCTGAATTGGCTGGTTTAGATAGAGAGATAGTTGAAACCTACTTTATAGGTACGCAACGGTATGAAGAAATCCATAAGTTTTATGAAACGATAAGCTGTCACGATGGACGTAGAACTTTCGTTTGCTGTTCATTAGCTTTAGGGATATCTCCGACTGTAGTAATGAGTTGTACCGGACACGCAGATTATGAAAGTATGAAACCGTATATAGAGGTAGCAGACGAAACACAGAAGATGCAAATGGAAAAATGGAATACTCACCAATATAAGTCTGATATCATAGAAAGTCTAGATAAAATGAATCCGACACAATTGAAAGAACTTTGTGAACATATTAGGAGTATAGCTTAACAAAATTTTATATATTTGAGGCAGCATTCGGGAAAACCGGATGCTGCTTTTTATTGCAATAATCTCAAATTAACACTATTATGGAAAACGAAAATATCACTTTAAACGAAGCTAGTATTTTCTATAAGAGAATAGACAAGGATACTTATTTAATCGGTAAGGATAAAGATAGTTACGGACAATTTTTAATAGAAGATGCGATCGCTCCATTATTATTCTCTTCGATTAATGAAATCAATAGGAAAAAGATGACAACAGATTCGTTATCTCCAGACCGAAGATTTATTTTTTATTTTTATCTAATGACTTTATATTTTCCAAAATCCATAGCTAGTATCTGGTCTAGTCAGATCCATTCATATTTTGAATATGAATCTAAAACAATTGAGCAAGAATGTCTGAATTTAGATTCTAAAAAAACAGAATTTGCGACAGAATCTTTTTTAAGAATGATTTTCTCTATTATGAATTTGACAGATGCTTTAGATTTTTTGTATCCCGGATGCTTTACGTTTGAAGAAAAAAAATCGTTAGAGAATACATATCAAACAGACCAAAAATCTTTTCCCAAATGGTTTATTTTTGAATATAGTGATAAAATAAACAATTGGATTGGTGAGATGTTTAAGGCTAAGTTTTTTTATGATGATTATATTAGAAAAAAAATATTAGAAAGAGGATTACCCGTTGTCCATAAAAATGAACAACATGAATTAAACTGGATTTTTATTCAATTTGTGGCTATAGATCGTGTAGTAAGAGAGTTTAGTACTGAATATGAAGAATGGAAAAGTAATATATACACCACTGGTATATTCAATCTAGAGAATGTGATACTAACATATACTTATGCTCTTGATAAACTAAATTGTTTTCGGACCTATTATACATTTTTTGAGAAACGTATATTATCTCCATTTTTTCGTATGATGCATAATAATACGCTAAAAAATGAGGAAAAAGAATGGATTATAAGGAAATTACGAGATTTAGGTATAGATGGCTTTATGCAGGATGAGTATAATATGTATAAACACAAAAACGATGAACATATAATTCACTTTTGTGATATTGTAGATTCTCCATTAACAAATAATGATATTTATCGCTTACCTATGCCAGATGGATTTGATAATAAGAAATTGGTAAAACTTCACCAAGCTTTTTATAGTTATGTTGATGCCGGACAGCCTTTGTGCTTTTTTTTAGGGAGCAGTACATCTAATACTGATACAAAAACTGTATTATGGAATGGTGACCGTCACACCCTTCAAGTTTTTATAAGGGAATTATATGGTAAAGATGCTAAAGGAAAACTTAAAACTGTTCCTGATGGCATATGGAAAATAACCAGTAATATTTTTATGCCGAAAGGAAAAAAGTTAAGTGAGAATACATTAAAAACAGGGAAAATAGGAACAAAACAATTACCGGAAGAGATTAGATTAAAGATAGCGGAGAATATCCAAAATATAAGAATCTTAAAATGGAAAGATACTAATTGACTTCATAATATAATACTCTATATAACATATATATAACGTTCATATAATTTGCGTTATATATCTCATAATCATGGAATTACACCTACTGTAATTCCATTTTTTTGTGCATATATTTGTGCCAGAAATCAAAACGATCGTAGCAAGGATTTCAATAGAGTACTAATATAAAAAAAGATATAATGAAAGCTTTAGAACTAAGAGATAAGCCTCTTTTCCAAGCTACCTTAGGTGATCTGATAGAGGCATTAAATGAAGGGTTTGCTAATGAAGGTAAAGATGGAAGAGCTAACACAAATCCGTCAATTGAGAAACGGTATGTATATGGTCTAATTGGCATAAGTAAGCTCTTTGGCTGTAGTCAAGCAACAGCTCAAAGAATCAAATCAAGTGGTGTCATTAACGAAGCTATTTCTCAAAACGGGAAGATCATTGTAGTCGATGCTGATCTAGCTCTAGATTTACTAAGAGTGTCTAATAAAAAATGGGGGCGTAAGTACTCCAAGTAATTAACCGGAATAGACAGTTTCGCTGGAAAATATGCCGGCTGTTTTCAATGGTGAAGCTGTCTATTCATAAATCAGGAAAAGCATGAAGGAAAAGAACTGAGAATTACTTGTCTTAAATGAACAGGTATGACAGATTGGAGAGACTGGTGTAGCTCCAATGGTAACAGTTTCATTAGTGAATGTCCAGCAAGACTCTTTGATGAACAAATCAGAGACAGTCAATGAGGTTCAGCTATGGCTAAATATGATCAAATATGAGAATAAAATGTAGTGATATAAGATCAATTATAATCAGGTAATCGTATGTGTAACTAATTGAAATCAAGAAAATTAAGATACGTAAAACGTTTGATTTATTCACTTATATTTGCTCACGAAATTTAAAAAAATAACCACTAAAATCTTAGAAAATGGCAGAAAAAAGAAAAACAGTAGATGCTATGTTAAATGAGCAGAAAGAACAGAAATCCGCAAAAAAGAATGGTGCAGCTCCTCAAAAAGGTAAGAACGCCTCAGTGGAGTCTCCGAAAGCTGATAAGGAGACTGAACAAGAACCGTTAAAACTCACTCGTAGGCAAATTTTTACTCTCACAACTCTTCTTACATATAAATATCGGTTTGCTCGCATTTTAGTAAACAGGGACATTGATAAGGAGGAGGTAAAAAAGAAGATTGAATCAATCAGAGCCGCAAAGGGGGTTATAACCCCTTTCTTGGTACTTTCGGCTAAGGAATGTATCGAAGCGGATCTTGATGTAGTAGACTATGCTGGCAATGTAATAACCAAGGATACCCCTGATCTTGAACACATTCTAGTGATATTGGATGGTCAGCACCGTTGGGAAGCTATTAATGAACTTAAAAAGGCTGGTGAGGACTATGAAGCTTACTTTATTCTACCACTTACAGATCAATATGATCTTATGACGATATTAAAGGAGGCGAATACTTCTGTGAATCCTTGGGATGGAATTGATTGGCTAACGATGGCTATCCAGACAGCAAAAGTTCGTGGTCTTGATACTTCCAAGTTGGAATGGCTGAAATCTTTAGCAAGTACAGAAAACATTTCTGATTCTGCGGCTTCCTTATTCGTTTCTGGGGGTAAAAAGATATACTCAAAAGCCATGATTAAGTCTGCCATTGATTCAAAAGACCCTGATAAATTGGAAACGCTAGTTGATGAAGATGGACTTGACCGTAATAAAAATCTTTATGATACTGCTATTGCTAAATTGAACATAAAGACAGTTGGCTTGAAAATAACTCCTAAAATGCTATTTAGTTTTGTAGAGCAACTCATTAACAAAAACAAGCCGATTAACGATGCGTATGCTCATGTCATCGGGTTTCTTAATTCTCTTTCAAAAGAGCAGATAGAATCTCTTGATAATGCAAAGAAGACTACTAGTAGGAGCAAAGATCAGGTTATTACAAGTCTTTTCAAGAGTTATTGGAAAGCATTTACCGAGCGAGAAACCTTAAGCTAAAATTGAAAAAATGGAGGGAGGGGTGAGAGACCTCTCTCTCTTTTAATGAGAATTACGAATTACACTCAAATCATAATTGAAAAGGTTAAACTCTATTTCCTCTCCATAGTGATAAGTTTACCAAAGTGATACGAGAATATAATAAAACAAGGATATGATGACATTACAAGAATTAAAACAAAAAGGATATGTCTTATGTTTGCCGCAAAAGATACGCTTAGACACAGGACTCATAGGAAAACTGACATGCAATCTACATTATAATGCCAACGCACCGATGCTACATGTAATTCCTGCCAAGATATTCTTATCAAGAGGGTGGTTAGCTGTAGATGATAACGGAGAATTGATCTCCCTTCTTGATAGTGATATAGACCGGAAATTAGTACTGATAGAAGATATTAGCTTGTATTTCGCATTGCAGCAGACAAAGCTACCTGATAGCAATATAGTGGTAGACATACTGACAGAGATGCCAAGAAGCAGAAAATGGAGTTTTTAAGGAGATAGCATTATGCCAAAAATAAGAGACTACAAGGACATAGAAGTTGTGTTCGATCCATCTGATACAAATCTAACCATTAAGCATCAAACCGGAGATGCCATAATTCCATGCAAGGGAGGAGCTTCTATTGTTCCTCTCCCATGTGGAGGAGGGAAGAGTACGGCTACTTGTGATCTGGTTGCCAAGAGATGTGATAAAGGAATCGTGATCTTTGTTGCTACACGTGCCGATGCAAACGATATGAAGAAAAGGCTGGAAAGTTCGTCTCTCCCTGCATTGAAAGACGAAATAGTGACTTTACATCAAGAAGATTATTACTACAGTAGTTATATAGCACATCCTGAACAGGTGACAAAGAAGAAAGTTCTGATCGTTCCGAGTGTTCATCTCTATTTGGACTATTTGCCAACCTTATTCGCTTATGATAATGGGAAGATGGTTGATATATCTAAATATACCGGAAACTTAGGAGCATTGCTAAAGTCTACCGAAGTACGCAAGTTCTGTATAATAGACGAACAACCATCCTTTATACAACCGTTTAATACATTTGAACGGCTTAAGATTCTTGCTTATATGGGTAATTTGGGGACATCATCTAAAGGTAATATTCCTATTGGAGCAGGTTTATATTACCATTGTTTGGGAATACAGGAAATGAAAGCTGTGAATAGTACATTCTTAAGAAAAACCAGCGATCATCTATATAGTACTAAGTCTGCTTTGAATACATATCGGGAGGAAGAGGTATTGGCGCATATCAACCAAAATTATTCAGTTATATGGAATGCAAAAGGAAAGTATTACCCAATATATCACTTTATAAAGGATTGGGTAGTAAAGGGTATGCAAATGAATATTATCATATTGGATGCAACAGCGGATGTTCTAAGTGATTATAAGAAAACATCTTTTAGGTTGATCCAAAATTCGGGGAAGATGTACTCGTCACCTATAACTTTTCAAGAATTTCCAATGTCCCTTGAAAGATGGTTGTTCGAGAAAGATGTAGACGATAATACAATTCGGGACAGGATACAGGATCTAGTTGATGAGTTGGCAGATCAGATACAACAGGCTTCTCCGTTACTTATTGTTACATGGAAATACATGGTAGCCAGAGATAGCGATCCAGACAAAGAAGATAAACACCTGAATCTAATGAAAGTGCTTGAAGAAGAACTAAATAAAAAAGGATTGGTTGGTAAATACAGTATTATCTATCGTGGTTCCGGTCAAGACAAGGCTACCAATGCTTTTAGTAATTATACGGGCATCTCTTTTGTTGGAGAATGGCGAACAGGTAAATCAGGGCTATCATTGATTAATAAAAACTACGGCATTCATTCGACTGAACGAAGAATAAGAACAGCCGGGATGATTCAAGCTATATGTCGGTTACGGATAAGGCAGCATAATAGTGATCCGATTCATGTATTCTATTCCGATGATATAGATCCGCAGCTAATGAAAGATGTCTTTGATTATTTCAGGGAGAATAGTGATGCGGGGGTAAGCATAAGTGGAATGCCTGTTCTTACGCCAGCGACTAAAAGAACACCAACCCTCCTTAAAAGAGTAAGAGTATTATGTGGCTATGATCCTAAACTATTGGATGCCATAAAGTATTGTAGGACGTATACACTTACAATTAGGTTGAAAGACATTCTTAGACTTATCCCCATGAAAGAAAAGAAAGCTCGCTCGTATGATCCGTTAAGAGATACGTTAAAGAAAGAGTATAATATTACCCTCAAAGTGACACGATAGTAAAAACTCGTTAGGTGGGATATTCTCCTACGATCTACATTACTATTATATAAGAGATTAATAACTTAAATCCCACCTTTTATAATAAATAGAATATGACAGATAAGATAACTTTAATAGAAGGATTATTTAAGAATAAGTATGTTTATATATCAGAACTACTTGATCTAAAGAATAAAATAGAAACTCCTTATGGATATATAAAGGAAGTTACTTTAGATATTCAGAGAAATATGGGTAACAAGAAAAAACAAGATTGGTTAAAGAAAAAATTACCAATAGTTTTGGTTAATGGCATTTTTGGAAAAAGATTAGATACGGCATTATCAGATTATTCTTGCTATATCTGTATAGACTTAGATTATGATCTCCCTAATGAATTAACGGAAAGGGATTCTGATTGGGTGAAACACACAAGTGATCCCTATGTTAAGATGGCTTTCCATTCACCAAGAGGAGGAATAAAACTAATTATCCAACATGATTCCCTTGATCCGGTTTTCCATAAAGAACTGTATCGCTCAATCAGTGAGTATTTGGGGAATATGCATATAGATTCTAAATGCGATAATCTATCAAGGGCACATTTCATAAGTTATGATCCAAAGGTATATTATAATACAGATTCAGAGATATACCACTTTGTACCTTCTTCATCAACAGCCAAGATTACTCCTTATGTGGCATCAAAGACTATAAAAAGTACAGGTGTAACATTCTGGAAAAATCTCATGTCACCGCCACCAAAATTTAAGAATCCTGATCAGGCTATAAAGAAAGTACAAGAGCTATCGGATAGGTATTTTCCTGTTAGTCGAGGATTTCGGAATTCCAATCTGTTTCGGTTTGCTTGTAAATTACATGACTATGGCGTCTCAAAAGATGATGCTCTTATGTATTTGCTGTTGCGTTATGTTGAATCTGGTTTTGACGGAACAGAGATTGAAGGGATAATCAATAGTGCATATAAATAAAAATGATTGAGGAGATAGTTAGGAATGACTATCTCTTTTTTTGTTAATTTTCTTATTTTCTATTTAATATAATGATTTTATAACTACTTTTACAGAAAAGGGCAATACATAAAATTACAGAATATGATATGTCGGAAACATAAAGATAATCAAAAATATGACCTTGAACGTACATTAAATAAGTTATATAGATGTCGAGATATGGAAATCACCAATCTTTGGCAACGTTCAATTTTCTTGGCAGTATTTTTAACATTAACGCTTTCAGGGTATGGTATTCTTGCTTCAAATCTTTTTAGTAATAATGTATTTATAGAACTAAATTACAAGATTCTTCATGGTGCTGCCGTTGCTATTGGATTATTAGGTTTTACACTATCTGTTATTTGGGTGTTGATGGCTAAAGGGTCTAAAGCATGGTATGAAGTATATGCAAAAGCTATCTCAGATTTTGAAGAAAAGTTTAAACATGAATTAGGAATACCACAAATATATTTGATGGGAAAAGTAGACTTTTTAGATAAAGATATGGAGAAAAAAGATGATGACGGCTTCTACTGTAATAAAAAAATAAGTAATATTGATAGTGGGGCTTATTCGGTGTCTAAATTGAATATATTAATAGGGTGGGTTTTCCTTATCACATGGAGTGTGGTGATAATATTACATTTATCAGCTTTTATGGCTTTATTATTAGAGTCTTGGAGTTGCTTCTATTTATCTATTTGTCAAAACAACTACGTGTTATATATTATCTCCGCTTCTTTGGCTGGTCTTTTTTTTACATTTATCTCACTATTTATAACAGTGAGATTAAAAACGTTATCAGCTAGTAATTATCTTATGGATTTTGACTATAGAAAGGATAATAGGGAAGAGTATGAACAACTTACTAAAATAAAGAAATGAAAAACACATTAAAAGGAATTCTGGAGGCTTTTCAAGGAGCAAATGGAGATGTAAAGTTGTTGCTAGAGGAAATGAATGAACTTGCTCACCATTTCTTCTTTGGTGGATATTTCCAAGTAAACAATAGAAAGATTTATCTTCGTGATATAGAATTCTATTACCATGAAGAAGGTGAAGGAGCAAAGATCAAGGATTATATCATGTATCATATTTCTGATAAAATAAAAGATCCTACCATGAAGAATGAGTATTATCCCCTTGGTTCATTTAATGCACATGTATCAGGAGTTGATTTTACTTTTGAAAATAAAAAAAAGGAATATAGAGCTTCTATTCTTATCAGAGGTATTAAGGTAATAGACAAAGATAGTAAACCTATAATTGAATCAAGACCAACCTATGTTTATGAATATCTTCTTATGGGTAATTCTCTTTTCGATGATGGTATACATATTAAATGGATTGACGAGGAATTACCAGTTGAACCAATGGAGCAGGGCTATCGAAAAAATGTATGTCAATATGATCCTTTTGGTAATAGGATAGAATATCAGAACGATTCAAGTAATAAACCTGTCACAATTGGAAAAAAGAAGTACTGTCAATGTACACGCAAGTGGAGATTTTGGCTAAAAGAAAAAATATAGCTACAAGAATATAGTAAAATGATCTTTTATTTTTCAAGTTAATATACTTAATGTCTCATTTTTTATATATTTTTGTAAGAATGTAATTACTCATAGTGAGCAGTTGTCAAATATATTAAAGATATGAATAATGAATGCTTTGTAATACAACCTATTAGTGATCTAAAATTCACGAAAAGATTTGATGATATCTATAAACCCGCAATAGAATCTGTAGGGCTATTAGCATATAGAGTTGATTTAGATCCTATGGTTAAAATACCTATCGAGGACATTGAATCTAAAATTAAGAATGCAAAAATATGCTTTGCGGATATATCGGTTGATAATCCAAATGTTTGGTATGAGCTTGGGTATGCTTTTGCTTTAGGCAAAGATGTTGTAATGGTTTGTGATGAAAGTCGAAAAGATTTTCCTTTTGATGTACGGCATAAAAATATAATAAAGTACAAAACTGAATCTGCTAGCGATTTCAGTGTATTAAAAGATAAAATTATAGAAAAAATAAAAGCATACATTCAATCTCAAAAAAGAACGGAAAAAATACTAGAAAGTCCAATGAAAGAAACAGAGGGACTTCAACCCTATGAATTAACTCTATTGGCTTTTATCATTGGAGAACAATATACAGATGAATCTGTCGCAAATGTTTATGACTTACGGAATAGAATGACAAAAGCTGGATTTAATGATACCGCTTTTAGTATTGGAATGCGTCTATTAAAGTCAAAGGATTTTATTGCTACTAGAATGGATAGTGACTATAACGGGAATGAATACCCCGTTTGTATGTTATCAGATGATGGAGTAAATTTCATTCTTAAAAACACTCATTTATTTGATTTGCAGCAGCCTAAAGAAAAGGAAGTTATTGTAACAGCCCTGTCTAATTCTGATGATTTACCTTTTTAGTATTCATGTTTGATAAGAAAAATAGGAAGATAACTACTTGTTTAGGGTACTTATCTTCCTATTTTATTTTCGGTTAGCTTACTGTAGTATCAAACTCATAAATAGCAAAGAGATTTCCCATATTATCCTCTTCGAAATGTGAAAAGAAAAATATCACATCACCGTCATCTTTATACGAAATTAGTATACATTTTGGTAGAAAACCAAATTCAGCATTGGCTACTTGTTTTTCCAAGTCTGCTAGTATTTCAAAATTATCCCGATAGTATGCCCGATTATTGGTATAGGTATCCAGATAGTGATCTAAATTACTGATTCTAGTCAATAGATGAGAACCTTCTTTTAACTCGTGCGGTAGAAGGATATACTCATTTTCAAAGATAGCTCCATCATTCAACGTTTCTTTTTCAATTCTGATTTTTCCTTCATATCTTTTTCTAGTATCCGTAGGGAAAAGTTCTTCTTCTTTTTTAGGTTTTCTAATATTGTTTTTCAGATTAATGATTGTTTTTCCCTTTGAACGTTTGCAACGAAAAAGAAGTTGTTCTTCATTAAGCTCAATGTCACCGGATATAAAAATACATCTTTCCGTATCGGTATCTATTAATACATTTTTTTCGTAGCCATTAATAGCAAACTTTGGACAAGCAGTTTCATAATATTCTTCTGCTAATTCCGAATAATACATTATATCATTCATATTAAATTTTGTTTTAAAAATTAGTAAACAATTGTACCCTCCACTGATAAAGCAGAAGTACTTGATAAGAAAACTCTGAAATTTGCCATTAACCCTATGGACTTAATACAGCATGTGGTTGCGCCTGAGAAAATGAGTTACCATGCCTTTGGATTTATTACGGTATCTGGCACACCTGAATATAGCATTTTGCTATTTGCGGTAAAGGTACGAAATATATAAGAACAGCAAGATGATTCTTTAATAAAAATCGAAAAAAAGAAAGATAGCTATTTCTAACTACCTTCCCTTTCTTTTAATATGCTAACGCTAAAATTATCTTATCCGGCATCGTATTTACTTCTGCAAATTTCGACCTGCTTCCTCCAAGTTTAATCGCTGACTTTTTATAGCAACTAATAAATTCATCCTTTGGCATGAAGAACGGATAACCATACGGGACTCCTCCCCAATAGACGGGAACTCTAAAACCATCAAACCCGTGACCAGTTATGATTTTTGCGTCAGTGCAGTAAATTGTCTCTGGATTATAGTTTAACCAATCAATTTCGCCATATCTGTATTTGCGTGTAAATATTAGCTCCAAAGTCTTCTCAGAAGTAATATTTATCTTGAATCCAATCCCACCGTTAGAGTACTTATCTAAATCCTTCTGTACCTCATTTTCTATTTCACTAATTTCTTGTTTGGTAAGATCATATACTTGCGCCATAACGAATATTTTCTTTTTCATGTTATTTAGTTTTTTGTGATTTAATGATTAAGGTAATATTAGACTTTTCTTTCAGGTATTCTTGGAGCTTTCCGTATCTATCTAGCCTACATCTGTTTCTTGGGCATAGAACAAAAATCTCTTTAAGGCTTATTTCTAATATCAATCCTTGTTCATTCTTATCCGTTGCCAATAAAGAAGCCAGTTGAGGAAAATATTCTCCTAAAGCTTTTATATCATCGGAGAACCTATTCGTTCGCTCTTTCGAATCGGGCGATGATTCTACTGGAGTTTTTGGTATACCGCTACAATCTTTATTAAGCGAATACCATAATTGAGATGTGTCTGTCATAAATTTAAGTATTTAATTCATAGTTAGGGATTTCAAGGCTTCGTAGTAGAGTTTCGGCATTTTTGGGGGAGAGGAAATAAAAAACGGAACACTCTTTTCAAATGCTCCGTTCACTAATAATTGATATGGATCTATTCACGATATAACTTAAATGGCATCTTCACTCCTTTATAGTTTGTGAAAGTGCCGGAATATGCTTTCAGACTCCATTTACCTTCAAATGTTCCTGTATGATTCCCAACCGAATTATATTCTTTTAGTATCATATAATCATTGGAATTCATTGAGCCAGATAGATTCAGAATATTATCACTTCCGTTTTTTACATAATAATAGTTTCCTACTATTTCGCTAGCTTCCCTCCAAGCGAGATCCATTACTATTGAGTATTTTCCGTCAATCATTCCAGAATATTTATGTCCACTTACTGTCGATCCGGCAGTAGGATTTAGTTCATCATTGGACATTTCTAAACCAAATTCTAGGGCTAATGTATTCTTCGTGTTATTTACCACTGCTATGACATTGGATATTCTTGCACGAACAGATTCTCTATTTTCTCTCATAGCTTGTGGATTTAAACAGACAAACCCTTTAGCAATATCTCTCATTGTTTTACCTGCAATATATTCTTTTACTATTATAGCATCATTCTTATAACCTGTAGTAAATACGAGGAAATAATACGTTTGTCCTATTATAAGCTTTTTTGCATCTTCTCTTGCAGTGTCATCGTCCCGATTTGATTGGATTATCATTTTAGATGAATTGCGTGGTTGTATATTTACAGTGTATCCACCGAAAATCTCGTCAAAAGTGACAGATATCACTTTCCCCTCAAAAACCATAAGCTTTTGAGTGAGTACATCATCTGCTAATAGCGTATTCCTATTGGCTAACTCATAGATTAGCTTAGCGTCAGATAATATATAGTTGTGCTGACTAAAATCTTTAGCGAGCTCATCAATCAAACCGCCAAACTCTTTTTCAAATCCATTTGGACTCTGGGCATGGGCTACACTAATACATATGCTTATTAAGTAGATAAGACTTATTACTTTTCTCATAAAGTTTTTTTATTAACTATCTCTCTATTTCCTTGTTCAAAGATTCTGGTTTGTCTTTTAATTCATATGTTATTTTGTCTGCCTTATTGTAAAGTAAAAGGAGAGCAATATACTGAAATATATTAATATTATACTTTATTATAGTCTCTATGTCTATAGATGTATCATCAATTGATAGAAGTACTATAGCTGTCGTAATAATTGTAGATGTGATCCAGTTACACACTATTGACCAAATCCCCAAAAATCTAATTGCAAATTTCAGTTCTGGATATGTATATTTTGATAATAAGTAAAAGAAGTAAATAATCAGCCCCCCTCCTAGTACTGAAAATAATATGGTTTTAGGATATGTAACACTATACATATATTCCCCCCATTTTTCTGCTGGGGCTGCGCTAACGAACATTCCCCATGAAGAATGTATTACTCCATAAATATCATATAAAATTATAAATTGAGATATTAACAATAATGCACTGCCAATTAAAAGAATAAATTTGAGTTTTTGCTCCTTATCGCTATTTTTCAGTGTTTTTTTTAGTAGAATGAAATAAAAGCAAAAATTCACAATTAATAGAAATAACCCATTTGTAGCTATTGTCGGTATTGCATTCTCGGTAAACCTAGATATTATATCAATTAATAATGTAATAATTATAGTCCAAATGATAGCTGTTCTTAAATTAATGCTATCTATGAATTTCAACATGTTATTTTCCATAATGTCGCTTTTTGATTAAATAATATACATAATTGTTGCAACTAGAGTGCATACCAATGCAGTTATTGGATTTATTACAGATAAGATAATTAATTGAAAGATATTTACTCCTTTCAATTCAGTTGAGCCTAATGTTATATATATTATAACTTGTATCAATATACATAATGCTATTAATCCCACGAATAAAAATGAATGTTTTGATTTACATTTTGTTGCAGTAACTTCATTTGTTGCCATATTTTGTCCTCCTATACGCCTATAAGCTCTCTCGAATTCAGCAATCTTTATAAGATTAAATTAAGTATGGACATAAAAAGAGAGGCTTTGCATTTGATTCTACTACTAAGGGCTACCACACCCTGCAAAGAGAACCAAAGCATCACCTCTCATGTTGAATATGTCTGATAAGTATATAAACAGCAAAATGCCGTATATACTTGGGCATATACAGAAACAAAAAAAGTGAGTGCATGTTATTGGTGTTCTCTTTGCTTCTTAATGTGGTAGTTTAAGTAGTAGAACTTTTAACGCACTTCTTATGTCTGCTAGAATTTTTCTAGCGTTACAAAGATAAACGTTTTCCAATATTTAGCACTCACTTATGAGTATTTATTTTTCTTGTTTTCTTTCCAAATATAAGGCTTTTTCGTTTTCAAAGACGGTGAATAATAAAAAAAGAGAGCCGAAGCCCTCTTAATTTCTAATTATTGCTTAAAAATTGATTCCTGATTCTCTGAACTGTCGAAATTCCAATATTTTGCAGTTTGGCAACATTCCTCACCGAATATCCTTTCTTTAATAGAGCAATAGTATCTTTATACTCTTCTTTTTTCTTTTCTTCTGTTTTAGTTGAACCAGTCTTTCTACCTAGCTTACCACCATTATAGATATAGTTTGCTCTGCCGGAATTCAAGCGATATTGAATATTACTTCTTTCTATGTTTGCCATTTCAGCTAGTACTGTTACCATGATACTGGCTATCGGATTAACATCTCCATTTGGTTGCAATGTATAAAGTCCTAAGTTCTGTATGTAAACCGATACTTTGGATTCATGTAGCATTTCTAGACTCCGTAATACTTGTAATGTTGATCTGCCAAGTCTGCTTAATTCTGAGAGAAGCAAGAAATTCACAGATTCACGTTTACAGTATTCCAAACATTCTCCTAGAATCTGCCTTTCTTCAATTTTCTTTGCGCCAGATATATGTTCTTCGTATATATTCACAATTTCTATATTTTGTGACTTAGCATAATTTTCCAAGTCCTTGATTTGCCTACTTGTATCTTGCCTATCGTTACTAGATGATACACGGGCATAAATCACTGCTGTTTTATTTTTTGTTTCCATATTATTCTTTGATTAAATTGATAACACAAAAAGGTGTATTCAAAACTGTATTCCAGATTTATTTGAACACATCATCATTTTGAATACAAAACCACTTCAATTCATGAGAGTGGTACATATAAAAAAGGAATCCTCTAAGATTTAAAGTTTTGATATACTTTATTTCCTGACAAGATTCCAGTTGTTTTAAAATAGAAATTCTCAGATAATCACTAATACCTTATTATATTAGTAATATCAGGATTCCTTTTCTTTGATATTTACTCTTTTCTGATAAAATACTCTATTGCTGAATGAACGAGAATGTAGTAATCCTAATTCACCCTACATTGATTCTCCCACGGATTATAGAATTCCAAACATAGCTCCTTATATAATAAAGGTAGCTGTTTCTTGATCCGTCTTACTAACCAACCATAATTGACAGGTCGGCTATTTTTCATTTTCTGTTTCCATTTCTCTATTGTGATTTGGTAACAAGTACATTCTAGATACATAACTTATATATAAGGTAAACATTCTGTTGCTATCACCGTCACTAATTTCTTGGCAACTTCATGGGAAGCTATATTCCGGGCATCATAGTGTCGTTCTTCATCTGCCTGAACATAGATAATTTCCCTGATCAATCTAAATAATAATTGTTGTAGAGTAGGGTGATAATACTTGATACTCTCAGCAAAACTTTTATAATCAAAGCACATGTCGTTTAGTGCTTTCTCTAATTCCATTGCTGCTTTAAATTCTCTACTGTTTTCTAATTCAAATTTTTCCATATTTTTCTGTTATTAAGTTGTTTAAAAAATAAAAGAGGATGCCACCTTTTTTCCAGTGATACCCTCTTCGGTGTATATTCAATATTCTCATCTATGACAGAAACCACGAAAATCTGTTGTCTTCTCCGGTCAATGTCTTTTGAATTCCAATAGCTATATCCGTTGCGTTTTGATTTCTTTCCAACCATTTGTCTATATATGAAGACTTGGCGGCTTCATTTAATAATTGCATTAGCTGCCAACAAGATATACTACCTAATCCCTTTTCTCCAAAGTTCTCATTTGATACAAAACCTTTAGTAGCCGCATTTATTTGCGAGTCTCCTAAAAGAATAGTTGGTAATTCTTTCTGTTCTGACAGTGGTAATGCTTGATAAAGCCTAAGTCTACCGATTAGCTGACAATATTGTTGGGTAGTCAATCTGGTATTTCCCAGATTCTCTAAAAGCCTTAGATTAACTTCCGGTTCAAAAGACTTGAATAACTTGATTGCCGATTCATATAAATCTAAATCTGACATAACTTCCAGTTTTCCTTGTAATCCGTCACATGTTAGCATAAGATTCGAACAAACCTTTACTCGGTAGCCGATGAAAATTTTAAATTTCTCCGGACTTTTCCTTGAATAAAGATTCTCTTCGTGATAACTGCGTACACCTCCTATACAAAGA
>NZ_EQ973491.1:1017312-1020248 GCF_000158035.1 Bacteroides cellulosilyticus DSM 14838 | reverse complement strand
TGTACCTCTTCTCCATTGAGTGTTTGACTCATGGATTTAATCTCAAAGCAATAAGCCATCCTTTGATAAAACAAAGTCTTTTCATCTTCTCTGAGTTCGTTTGCTTTTTTATGGAGGGCGGTCGGAATTCTGCCAATCACCGGATGTGAAACACGGCATTCTATATTTCCTAATTGCTCTCCTATAAAATAGTCACTTGCAGCCCGATAAACTTTTTCTATAAAGCTCTGGTGGCTAATTGTTAATGAATTGTCTCCAAAAACGGGAACAACACATTTGTTTTTAAGTTCTTCCAATGTAATTTCATTGGTATTACTTTCTATGAAATGAGGATGCTCTTCTTCAACCATTACGTTTGGTTCTACTATAATTGCATCATCTATTTCTTGATCTAAGATATTTCTTCTCATTACTGCCATCCCTACTTGTGGGATGATGCTTAAACTTGTTTCCATAATTTTAAATTGTTTTTAATTTGTTTCTTTACTTGTTTTTACCTTCTTCTTCAAAAGGTTTCTAAATTTCTTTCCATTCTTGAGAGTACATAATACTACCTCAAAAATTATAATCAGACCTGTTTCAATCTTCTCAAATTTGGTCATAATTATTCTTCTGTTTTAAATCCTACGGGATTTGGTTTCTGTTGAGTTCTCCTTTTAATAAAGGATTCTATGTAATCAAAGGCTTCCAAAAGGTGCGCTATGATTCCTATAAACTTTACTACTTCAATAATCATTTTTACTTTTTTCATTGTTATTTCTCCTATTCTTTAATTGTTAATAATTCATTGTTTTAATTCATAAATAAGGCTTTCAAATGAATAGAAGTGGGCGGTGAACTGTGAGAAGAAAAAAATAAAGAGAGCCTTTAGCTCCCTGATTGAGAAAGAATATAAATACGAGAAAATCCCCACTTCCGGCATATAATTAATGCTGAAAATAGGGATTTAGTCTCTCGGTGCGATAATGTTTTGTCTTTAACATTATTACATCGCTTATATGTTTTTTATTTCTTATCTATTTGTTCTTTCTCATATATTAGGGTTTGGGGTGATTTAAATCGTAGATAAAGCAGAAGTGATACTAGCTAGGTTACTCTTTTAAGGATATTCCAAGTATTCGTAAATAAAATAGAAGCATTATTCTCTTTAATTCTGGTTACTCATTTTGATTATTAGTCATACTTATGCCACTACTATATGTTCACAGATTATATTTCTGAATAACAATCAGTTATGAAATATATAATCAGAAAGGGTAATAGTTTAGCAACGTGCTATTTACTTTTAAATCCTTAGAATTACACCATTTTAACAACCTATTACAAAAACAATGCTTAATCTGATAAAAACAAAAAAGTGGATTAAACATTCTAAGTGTATGATATTTTATTATTTAGAATTCTTTTCGGTGGAGTTAATATATGATATCCAATATTTTACATTTTGTTCACTTCAAACATATTTCATGATTCAACTACTGATTTCCTACGCACTTTTATTATTATTTGCTTATGAAAAATACTTCGAATAAAAATAAATCTTCCCTCTAAGTTTACACGATTAAAAATAGACTTCGGTTGCCAGCAACAAAAAACTTTCATGTTGTTTCTATTAATAATTATTGTTTCATATTCATTAAAATTTCCCCCTCATGATCCTAACATGCAATTATTTCCCAGTATTTTGCAACAAGTATGATTTCTTTTACAATTTATTTTTTAAAAAAAAGTAGCATATCCAAACTTTTACTATCTTTGTGACTACAGTAACAATTTTGATCTAAAACATAAAATTTCATAACAGAATAAGTAGGCTGTAAAATTTGCCAAAAGTATTCAATATTATGTTATTGGTTTATGTTGAAAATCTTAATTTATATTGCTACTGTGAAACCCCAAAAAGTAAACTGTAATAACAGAAACAAAGTGATAAAATAAAAAAACAAGCTAGAATGGGCTATAAGAATTAAGCTTTTTAATAATAAGTTATTGCCCCAAAGTAGGATTGAGATGGTTTGTTTATCATGGAAAAATATGTAAAATTTTAAATCAATATTTATTTAACAATTATATTAACTCATGGATGCGAAAGAAAGAGAACAACACAAGCTTAAGCTAATAAAAACAATCATAACTTCACCAAGTTATGACATGAAAGAATTGCTTGCCACTTATGCTTTATATTTATCCAATACTCCTGATACCTTATACAATATTAGCTATTACACTGATAGAATAGATGATTTTATAAAAAGGATAAATGATTTGCCTCTAAAAGTCAAATGGTTTGATAGTATTTTTGATAAAATCAAGTTTGTAATAGATTCACATCCACTAAAAGACGAATTTATATTTATATTTGATGAATTATTCGCTTATACTACATCTACATTTGATATTAAAAAAGAAAATGTAGATGTATTCAGATTAGATTTGGTGACTCCAAATAAGTTTTCGCTTCGAATAAGAAAAGAAAAATCTGAGATAGATTTTTTCTTTAAATATCCTGATGAGAAGCACAAAGATATCGATATACTCATTAGTAATATCAAAGAAACCATATTAAAATATTACCCTTTATCTAAAGATTTTTGATTATGACTCTCAATATAATAAATAGCTCCGTATATAAAAGAGTAATAGATAGGACTAATATATATAATTCAATATATGCTTTAGAATCATATATATTTGAAAAAGGATTATTGTCTTCCGAAGATTTGAATACCTATAACAAATTATCAGACAAATATAATTTCGAATACATTGATAAAATTATTGATAAATGCCAGATAATATTAAAAGATATACTAACCAATTCGACTAAATTATTCAACATAGAAGTGTATTTCAAGTTTAAGAAAATAGATAATGATGAAAAGACCATATTCAGACCATTACATACAGCAGATTTAATATCTCAAATCTGTATCATG
>NZ_EQ973491.1:1001784-1017096 GCF_000158035.1 Bacteroides cellulosilyticus DSM 14838 | reverse complement strand
TAGTGCCAGCAAACTTCTATGGAAATATACCATCAACAAATCCTGATGAAATTTTTATTAACTGGAAAGTAAAATACAAAGAATACTCAGAAATAGTCATAAATAAATATTACGAATACAAGAAAAACAATAAATACACACAAGAAATATGTCTGGATTTAAAAGATTTTTTTCCTTCTATTAATCCAATTCATATATACAATTTAATTTATGAAAAAATAGAGCCTTCATTTTCTAAAAATGAAGACAAAGAATGTTTAAAGATTATCTTGCAAAAACTTTTATACTTCAATGTAAATCCATTTGATCAAAAATGGAATGAGTATTATTATCCTAACATAGATTCTGAAATACAAAAGAGATATAAAAACAATCTAATAAACAGGGGATTACCCCAAGGACTTCCTCACGCATACTTTTTTAGTAATTTGTGTATGGTTGAAATTGAGAAACATATTAAGTCTATGTTTAAAGGAGAAGCGTTTTATTATGTAGATGATTCGGTTATTTACACAAATGGGATTGAAGAAGAGATATTTTCAGAAAAGATTGATGAACTTAACAAGTTAATCAAAACATCTTTTAATCAAAAGTATGGACAAAATAAGTCAATAATAACAAGCTGCTTAGATAGAAAAAAGTTCTATTTTAACAACTTAATAGAATATGAAATAGAGATTCATAAAAAAGATAAAAGTTCAATCAATCCAATAGGAGAAGCATATAACGATTTATCTAAATTACAAAATCTGGCAACGCAAGTTTCAGGGGTTGCATCTATTTTCTCTACATTAGATGAAACTGAAGACTCTAATCTAAAAAAGAAATTAGAAATACTTATTGTCGCAATAGATAAAGAATTAAAGATTGAAGAGAAAAAAAAAGAAAAAGACTCTAACAAAGCAAGTAAATATAAGCTTAAGCTTTTATTGAGATATAAAAAGTTTTTCCTATTTAGACTGAGATTGTTACAGTATACAGAAAAAGCCATCGAGGAAGATGATTTCGATAAGTTCTATAATAAGTATGGTTTTAACAAAGAGAATAAACAATTAAATAAAAAGAAATTCTTCGATTGCTATGAAGAAGATATTTTTATAGCAGAAGTACGGCTTATCATTCAATGTTATGAAGGAGATAGAGAGAATTTAAATGCATTTAAAAATAATATATATATAATAGAAGAAAATCTTCTACATGAAAATCCAGCGTCTAGCAATCAAAGGAAAAATTTGTATATGCGGAAAGATATTGATGGGACTTTAAACATATTTACGTTTGAGAACTTCAAATATGAGAGTTTGAATAAACTTATGAACACAGAATATCGTTTTTTTCCGAGAACAACATCATTAAACAGAATAGAGAAATTAGAAAGAATTCTTCAAAAAGACATATATCATCTTTTTATCATAGAAAAGCATGCACGCTTCATATTTGATTTGTCAGATGAATTTAAACGTAAAATATTAAATGCGTTGTTTTCTTATATATTTGGAATTGGAATTGAAGATAGCTGTAACTTGAATAAATACAATAACAGAGCTATTCTATATTACGAGCTTCGAATAATATGTTATTTGAGGAATAGATATTTTAATTTCGATAAATTTATATTGTTTGCAAATAATATTTTAAAAGAATCGAAAGAAGATAAAACTCCAGAAAAGATAGATCCCAAGATTTTTGAAGTACTCCATATATTTATAAAGAAAGTAAAACAACCTAATTATGTGGATTCACTCATTGTCGTACATAAGTTAGTAAACGGATTATGGAAGAATGGGTCTAAGTTTCTTCACTTTTATACTCTTCATAATGAAGAACACGCTATTGAATTAATTCAACAGACATTAAAATTAACAAGGGCAATAGATTATTTTAAATTGAAAGATATCGACTTTTACTTATTATTCTTAGCGTGCTATTTGCATGATATTAGTATGGTTGTTCACCCTAATTTAGAAGACTTTAAGACTGACGCAAATACTAGTGACACTATTTTTACAGAGTATATCTTGGAAGATTCTTCGGAAAAAAAGATAGATACCAAAGCATTACTGCTAAAATATTTTAAAAAAGTATTTTCCTTTTTTGAAAATGAGGTAAGAGGAAAACATCCTAAACAAAGTGCCCAATTTATTATTAAAATAAAAGATACATATCTAAGTTTTATAGAGAAAACACATTTACAAATTGTAGCTGATATTTCTGAAGCGCATGGATTTAACTCTTATGAAGTATATGGACGGAAATCCAAAGGTTCTACTGATATCTATAGCGTTAAGTATCTTATGATTTTGCTAAGATTAGCAGATCTTTTAGATATGTGTAAGGATAGAGTCAGCTATTATATTTTAAAGGAAAACATAAGACATATGGAGCATATATCTCAGTTTCATTGGATATCTCACTTAGTTACAGACAGATGCGATATTAGATTGGGCTACAGGTTAAAAGATGCGAATATAACTAATAGTTCTTTAGAGAAAAATGCAATAGATGAAATTGTTAATATAGACATATATTTAAATACAAAACAATTTACAAAAGTCGATGCACCTTCAACATGTAAAGGATATTTTGCTAAAAATATAAGTAATGGTATATCTATTGAAATCCTAGATGAAGAATCTAAGCCATGCAATAATGCGCCTAACTGTTTGTTTTCTTGTAAATGGATGACAAAAAAGCAAGATTATTTATTTAAAGAATTAGTGGAATTAAAGAAATATCTGAAGCGAGTCAATAATGGTATTTTTGAGACTCAAATATTTGTAAATCTTATATGCGAAGATAAAATTAACTTAGATACAGAATTTAGAGATATTGTAAGTAATTATTTAGAAAAGAAGTAGATTTCTATAATTCACTATCGATTAATAAGCCTGATGTAATTAGCACTATATTTTCCCTTTATTTTCTATTAGACATTAACTATATAGAAAGAATAAATAAGGTAACACTTTTATAAATTTACTCTTTAGAGGAACGAGTAAGAAAAAACATCAAAACTAGCAAGGCTTGGTGTTGCCATTTTATTTTAGGAATATATCTTTGTGTTCAGAAAAAGAAAGGATTATATTTATTCCATCAAAAATGTTATTTCTTAGTACTAGTAAGCCACCTAATAAGTTAAAGTAATATAAATATATTTTTTATGCGGGGAGTAAAATAAGGGAGTAAGACCATCAACAAACAAATGAAAGCTCTGATAATCAGAGCTTTCTATTTGTTTCAAAGTGGAGCTGGAGGGAATCGAACCCTCGTCCAAACGAGGAAATCATAAGCTTTCTACATGCTTATCTTTGCCTAATTTTTCGAGCAACGGCAGAACCAAAGCCATCAACCATTGCCTTATCCTTTAAAGTTTCATTCTCGCCTCAAGGCCGACAAGAACTATCCCCGATGTAACTGCACCACTGGATCGGAATGCTTCGGAGCAACAGCTTCCGAGTGATGTCTCGTCCCAGCACCTAGTGCCGGGATTAAGCTAATCTACTGTGATTCGATTAAGCAGCAAGAGCGTATTGTCTTTCGCCAGATAAAATTTTGAGGACTGAGATTAAAGTGCAAATCAACGACGCACTGCATGCTTACTTACTATTTCTACCCGCTGTCAAATCCAGTCAACCCCAGAATACATACGGTTTTTAGAAATCGTGGGGCAAAGATAAGAATTCTTTTTTTACTGTACAAAAGAATAGTGTGATTGCTTACTCCGGATTAATAAACCTTATCTTTTTATAAGACCCAAAGCAGTTTTGCATTACCATACGTACAATAAAAGCCAGTACTCCGGACGATTTTACCTTTCTTTCTCCCACATAACCCGTACCTTTGGCAACAGAAGATAATATACACAAAAATATAAATATCATGAAGAAACTAATTGCAATGACACTACTGCTCGGAGGCAGTACTCTGCTCTGCGCACAAAAGACCGTGAAGATACCCGCTGTGTACAAACCCGTCAAAAGCGAGATGTACAAGAAAGGCTGGATTGATTTCAACAAAAACGGAGTGAAGGATGTATACGAAGATCCGAATGCCTCGCTGGATGCACGTATCGAAGATCTGCTCAGCCAGATGACACTGGAAGAAAAGACTTGCCAGATGGTAACCCTCTACGGTTACAAACGTGTACTAAAGGACGACCTCCCCACCCCCGAATGGAAACAAATGCTTTGGAAAGACGGTATCGGTGCCATCGACGAACACCTGAACGGTTTCCAACAATGGGGACTTCCCCCATCGGATAATCCCTATGTATGGCCGGCATCCCGCCATGCCTGGGCACTGAACGAAGTACAACGCTTCTTCATAGAAGAAACGCGTCTCGGCATCCCCGTAGACTTTACGAACGAAGGTATCCGCGGAGTAGAAAGTTACCGTGCAACCAATTTCCCCACACAACTGGGATTGGGACATACCTGGAACCGCGAACTGATACGCCAGATAGGATTAATCACCGGACGGGAAGCCCGTATGTTGGGATATACCAATGTCTATGCTCCCATCCTCGATGTCGGCCGTGACCAGCGTTGGGGACGCTATGAGGAAGTATATGGGGAATCTCCTTACCTCGTTGCCGAACTGGGTATTGAAATGGTACGCGGCATGCAACATAACCATCAGGTAGCAGCAACCGGAAAACATTTCGTTGCTTACAGTAACAACAAGGGCGCCCGCGAAGGTATGGCACGTGTAGACCCGCAAATGTCACCACGCGAAGTGGAAATGATACATGTCTACCCCTTCAAACGGGTGATAAAGGAAGCGGGACTATTGGGAGTGATGAGCTCATACAATGATTACGACGGTGTCCCCATACAAGGCAGTTATTATTGGCTGACTACACGCCTGCGTGGCGAGATGGGATTCCGGGGATATGTGGTTTCGGACAGTGATGCCGTTGAATATCTCTATACCAAACACAGCACCGCCAAAGATATGAAAGAAGCCGTGCGTCAAAGTGTAGAAGCCGGTCTGAATGTACGTTGCACCTTCCGGTCACCGGACTCATATGTATTGCCTTTGCGAGAATTGGTAAAAGAGGGCGGACTAAGCGAAGAAGTGATTAACGACCGTGTACGTGACATTCTGCGTGTAAAATTCCTCGTAGGGCTGTTCGATACTCCCTATCAGACTGACCTTGCAGGGGCTGATAAAGAAGTAGAGAAAGCTGAGAATGAATCTCTTGCACTGCAAGCCTCACGCGAAAGCCTCGTCTTATTGAAGAATGAAAACAACGTGTTGCCATTGGATATCAACAACGTGAAGAAGATAGCAGTTTGCGGCCCCAATGCGGACGAAGAAGGATACGCACTGACACACTACGGTCCTTTGGCAGTAGAAGTAACCACAGTGCTGGAAGGCATTCGTCAAAAAGCTGAAGGCAAAGCAGAAGTGCTCTATACCAAAGGCTGTGACCTTGTAGACGCCAACTGGCCGGAAAGCGAACTTATCGACTATCCGATGACAGATAGCGAACAAGCTGAAATCGATAAAGCAGTAGAAAATGCACGCCAGGCAGATGTAGCCGTAGTCGTATTAGGAGGCGGACAGCGTACCTGCGGTGAAAACAAATCGCGCAGCAGCCTCGAGCTTCCAGGACGACAACTGAAACTGCTTCAAGCCGTACAAGCAACTGGAAAGCCCGTCGTACTGGTGCTGATTAACGGTCGTCCGCTATCCATCAATTGGGCAGACAAGTTCGTTCCCGCTATTTTAGAAGCATGGTATCCGGGTTCCAAAGGTGGAACAGCAGTAGCCGATGTGCTCTTCGGAGATTATAACCCGGGTGGAAAACTGACAGTCACTTTCCCGAAAAGTGTCGGACAAATACCTTTTAACTTCCCCTGCAAACCTTCTTCACAGATTGACGGTGGAAAGAATCCGGGGCTGGATGGAAACATGTCACGCGTCAACGGTGCACTCTATTCATTCGGATACGGTCTGAGTTACACCACCTTTGAGTATTCCGACATCGAAATCAGTCCGAAAGTGATTACACCGAACCAAAAGGCAACTGTACGCTGCAAAGTAACAAATACCGGAAAACGTGCAGGCGATGAAGTGGTTCAGTTGTATGTTCGTGACATCCTGAGCAGCGTTACCACTTACGAAAAGAATCTGGCAGGCTTTGAGCGTATCCACCTGCAACCGGGAGAAACGAAAGAGGTAGTTTTCACCCTCGACCGCAAACAACTGGAATTACTGGATAAGCACATGGAATGGGTGGTGGAACCGGGAGACTTCAGCATTATGATAGGTGCTTCTTCCGAAGACATCCGCCTGAGTGGAAAATTGACAGTAGAAGATCCAAACGCCCCCATGCAAGCACAGGCAAAAACGGATGCTCCCGTAACTGCCAGCACCAATCCGGAAAGTGTAATGAACGTGCTCGATAAAAAAATGAATACTGTTTGGGAAGGAAATAAAGGAGATTATATTACCTTTGCCTTGGAGAACAGCTCCAAGGTAGATGGCGTTTCCATTGCATTCAGCAGAGGCAACGGTCTGCCGGCGGAGTTTGAAATCCAACTTTCAAGTGGCGGTGGACAATTCCTGACAGTTTATTCGGGTACAGTCAGCGAATACGGAAAGTTGATTTCATATACGTTCAAAGGAACTACTGCCAGCGACTTGCGCATTGTGCTGAATGATGACCGTGTAGGAGTGGCGGAAGTGAAAATTAACGATTAACTAAATACTAATCACTAATGAAATCTCTTCTTTTCTGTATGCTTGGATTAGCAATGACAGCCTGCGCACCCCGCAAAGCGGGAAACGTAAACAACGGAAGTGACGAACTTGCCATGCTGGTAGGTACGTACACCGATGGAAACAGCAAAGGTATTTACACCTTCCGCTTCAACCAGGAAACGGGACTTGCCACCTCGCTCAGTTCCATCGAAGTGCTCAACCCGTCTTATCTCATCCCTTCAGAAGATGGAAGGTTTGTCTATGCCGTCAGCGAAATGAATGACGCAACAGCGGCTCTCAATGCTTTCTCCTTCGATAAGGAAACAGGGAAACTCAGTTTGTTGAACCGCCAGCCCACTATGGGAGCCGATCCCTGCTACGTTGCCACCAATGGAAAAGAAGTACTCACGGCCAACTATAGCGGAGGTAGCATGTCTATCTTCCCGCTGAAAAAGAACGGTTCATTAGAGCCTGTCGATACGCTTTTTGAAGGCAGTACCGGCGGACCGGACGCTGAAAGACAGGCAACACCCCACGTACATTGCACTGTCTTCTCTCCGGATGAAAAATATATCTTTGCCACTGACTTCAGTGCTGACCGCATCCTGCGCTTTGTCATACATCCGAAGAGCATTATCCCCCACCCTTCTGCCGAAGCCATTGACGTAGATCCTAACTCCGGTCCACGTCATCTCACCTTCAGCCCGAACGGCAAGTACGCGTATCTTATCAGCGAATTATCCGGTAATATCACCGCTTTCAGCTACTTGGATGGCAAACTGGAAAAAATACAGACCATTGCAGCCGACACACTTCGTGCGCGTGGCAGTGCCGATATACATCTCAGTCCCGACGGGAAATACCTGTATGCCAGCAATCGCCTGAAAGGTGACGGTCTTGCCATCTTCGAAGTAAATCCGGAAACTGGCATGTTGGCAAAGGTAGGCTATCAGTTGACGGGGATTCATCCGCGTAACTTTATTATCACTCCGAACGGGAAATATCTGTTGGCCGCCTGCCGAGACAGTCATGTCATTCAGGTATTCCAACGAGATCCCGTAACAGGTCTGTTATCTGATACACATCAAGACATCAGTATTGATAAACCTGTTTGCATCCAATTCGTAAAATAACCGGGTAAAAGCTTGACTTCCGGTTTTTAATTTCGTATATTTGTCATCGTAATCCTGATTTAGATTCGGGGACACAGATAGTAACAGGGAAAAGCATTTGCTTCTCCCTGTTTTTTTATATCCGATACCTTTTCAGAGCAAAAACATACTTCTTCAAGTCAAACGACATCATCTATTGATACAAAACATACTATCTAATGATACAAAACATACTATCTAATGATACAAAACATACTATCTAATGAGGTAAAACATACTATCTAATGAGATAAAACATACCATCTTATGAAGCGAAAAGCACCGATACCTCCCTTAGACGGTCGATTCTGTTAATATTCCGTAATTCTACTCTTGACAAAAATAACTTCATTAACTTTGTCCCTTAACCGAAATCGTTTAAATAACGCGACTTATGAAGAAAAAGAATATAGTATTACTCTCAGCCCTGTTGTTCTCCGTTTCTGCCATAGCGCAAACAGAAGTGACGGCAGGTGTCACACGTGGCAAGGATTACGGCGTAACTTACGTACTTCCGAAAACGGAAATCGAACTTACCGTACAAGCCACCAAACATACCTACACTCCCGGAGAATTCTCCAAGTATGCCGAACGCTATCTGCGGCTGAACAACGTCTCTTCCGAACCGGAAACTTATTGGACACTGGACAAGATGCAGACAGAAGTAATCGGTGTACCCGATAAAGAAAACGTATATTTCGTGAAGATGAAAGACAAAACCGTAGCCCCGCTTATCGAGTTGAGTAAGGATGGTATTGTCTACTCCATCAACATGCCGCTGGGCAGCGGACAACGTAAGACAACTCCGACCATTCAACCCAAAGTTACAGGTAACACTCCGAACGTCAATCCCCGAGACTTCCTCACAGAAGAAATCCTGATGTCAAACTCAACGGCTAAAATGGCGGAATTGGTAGCCAAAGAAATCTACAGTATCCGTGAAAGTAAGAATGCCCTGTTGCGCGGTGAAGCAGACAATATGCCCAAAGACGGTGCACAACTGAAACTCATGCTGGACAACCTGACTTTACAGGAACGTGCCATGACGGAAATGTTTGCAGGTAAAGTGACCACAGAAGAGAAGATATACACCATTCGCATCGTCCCCAAAGAGATGAAGCATGAAGTTGCCTTCCGCTTCTCTAAGAAACTGGGTATCGTAGCCAACAACGACTTGGCAGGTGAACCGGTCTACATTACGATAGCCGATCTTAAAAGCATTAATATCCCCGAAGCCGATCCCAAGAAACAAGTGGATGGCATTGCCTACAATGTACCGGGCAGAGCACGTGTAACATTAGACTATCACAATGAGGAACTGTATAATGCAGAAATACCTATTACGCAATTCGGTGTGGTAGAATACCTCGCCCCCGTTCTATTCAACAAGAATTCTGTTATAAAGGTATTATTCGATACGAATACGGGAGCTTTGGTAAAAGTAGACAGAGACGGTAATTAAAGAACTGAAAAAGTAGAATAAATAAGAGAAGGCTACACGGTAAATGAATCGTGCAGCCTTCTTTGTTTATTTTCCTATCCCTAATTTTATAAATCCATCTTTTTGTAGTTGCATCACATAAGTCGTGACTCGCGAAGCATAATTCTCATCAGATTGGAAGTGAACGGCAAGCAGTGAAATAATCTCCCGCACCGTGCGCCGCCCATCTATCAGGCGCCACACAGCACTGCCATGTTCTTCAAGGCGGACATGAATATCAGGAGACATACTCTTCGGCAGTAAAAGCCTGCGCATCCATTCATACTTGAACCGGGGATAGGAGATTACAGCGTAATCTCCCTCCCATTCGGTCAGGATGTGGTCGCAACGAACCGGAATAGTATCCAGCAGACTGACTTTTCCTTCAGGTGTTTCCATATCCATAAGTTGTTTTTACTTATCCTTGAATATTAGGTTCCTCCAGTTGATAGCCATACTTCTTATCTGCTCTCTTCAACATAAAGGCTACCACAAGAGATAAGCAGGCAATACCGGTAAAGATGCACATCGGTATCGTATAATCGTACAGATTTGTTCCATCTGCCTTCTTGCCTACGATACAATAGACATCAAGTACTTTACCAATCAGCGTAGGAATCCCCCACAAACCAATATTCTGGATGAAAAAGATCAATGCATAAGCTGTACCCAACTGGCTCACCGGGAATATCTTGGCAACTGCAGGCCACATAGCAGACGGCACCAAAGAGAAAGCAATACCCAGAATAATCATCAAACCAATAGCTACCAACCAATAGTTAATGGCAGGAATAGCATAAATAAAGTGCACACCTATCAGCATGGCAGCTCCCAATATCATAATAGAAGCCGACTTACCACGCTTATCTATAAATCCGCCGAATATAGGAGTCAGGATCAGTGCTCCCAAGGCCGGTAGTCCGGCAAAAGTTCCTGCTACGTTTTCATTGATACCATATTTGATAATCATCAGTTCGGAAGCAAACTTCTGGAAAGGGAATACACAAGAGTAGAACAATACGCACAGCAAAGCTATCAACCAAAAACCCGGATTAACGAGGATATTCTTCACATCCTTAAAGGAGAATTTCTCTTCCTCCCCTTCGGTACCTGCCGCTATGGCTGCCGCTTCCATCTGTTTGTCCAGCTTCTTATCCATCACTGAAAAGATAAAGAAAGCAACCAAACCGCCCAACAGCAAAATCAAACCTACCAATACCGGAGTCGTAATGCCGAAAGCACGCGCCAAAGGAATAGCCACTGCATAACCTGCTTGCGAACCGATACGTGCCAATGCTACCTGCACGCCCATAGCCGTAGCCAACTCTTTACCTCTAAACCATTTGGCTATAATTTTAGAGACTGTGATACCTGCAACTTCCGCACCTACACCGAAAATAGAATAACCGGCAAACGCGACAAATACCCCTGCTTTATAACCGAAAATTTCATTAAGACCGAAGATCTGTGCATCCGGACCGGCAAGTCCTGTCATGGCATAATACTCAAGTGCCGTACCTCCCACCATCAGGATGGTTGACAATTTACCGGTGAAACGGATTCCAAAACGGTCGAGAATTAATCCTCCCCAGATCAGCATCAGGAAGAATACATTCAGGAAACTGTATCCACCTGTGAAGAATCCAAAATCACTACTTGTCCAGGCAAGATCCGACTCCAACATCGTTTTCAGCGGTGCTACCACGTCGTTTACATAGTAAGCTGCCATCATCGTAAAGGCAACAATCACCAATGCTCCCCAGCGGGTAGCCTTCGAGTCATTCAATTTAAGTTTTAATTGTTCTGTCATTGTACTATATTAGATTAATTATTAATCAGATTGCATAATCCCGACAAAGGTAATTAAATCTGGCATAAAAAGAAAAGAGGCTGACACCTTTTCGGCGTCAACCTCTCTCTTATTTCTTTTTGCGGTTCATCCGCACATAACTTTAGTTAGCTGAATCTTCAGCGGCAGGAGCAGTAGTGGCAGGAGCTGCGGGAGCTTCTGTCTGCGGAGCAGCTGTACCAGTAGGCATGTTGTACGGATTGGTTTTCTCTTCTTTCTGTGCCTGTTCCAAGATCACATCACCGCCTTTACTGGAAGAAGTGGGAACAACATAGGCAGTAGCAATACTCATTACGACCATAAATCCTGCCAGGAACCATGTTCCTTTTTCCAAAAAGTCAGTAGTCTTGCGTACGCCCATAATCTGATTGGAAGAAGAAAAGCCGGATGCTAAACCGCCTCCTTTGGAATTTTGAATCAATACAATGAAGCACATCAACAAGGATGCAACCACCATTAAGATAACTAAGAATAAGTACATTTTGTTATTTTGATTTAGCGTTAATAATCAATTTCTCCAAAAATCTGATTTGGTCTGCAAAGTAAGCATTTTTTTTTGGATAATTCAAACTTAATTTTTTAATAATTTCAAGAGCCTTGTCATATCGGCGCTGTTTGATATAGATTTTAGCCAAAGTTTCGGTAAAACAGCTATCATCCTGTTCTGTTTCCTCTACTGCCGACCGGGGAGTTTCGTCGGCAACAACCACCTTTTCCTCTTCTGCTTCATCCGTTTCTTCTTCAATCAACGGCAATAAAAGCGGGTTGTCTTCTTTGGGTAACTTCAGGCTGATACCTTCCTCCGTTTCGCTTTGACGAATGAAACCATCTATCAGATCCTGCCCACGCAATTTCGGTACTTCCGTCGGGGTAGTTGATGAGGAATCTGTTTCGTTCGTTTCTTCATCATCCCGTATCAGGTAAGCGGTATAATCCATTGCATAATCCAATTCCGTCGTCTGTGAATGTTCTTCCGGAACAGTGGCAAGGAAAGCGTCTATTAACGAAAGGGTACGGTCAATGCTCGGCTCCTTTTCCAACTCCTTTCCCACAATATGTGCGGAAGCATGGGGATGGAGGGCATAGCGGTCACCTTCAATCAGATAAAACAATACACGGCGGTCTGATACATACAATACCGCTTTACGCAGTTCTGCACCGAAGTTGATATCGTGCAGCACATAGAGGTTCTTGAGATAGAGCAAGCGCAGGGACTGAAAATAAGGATAACGGGCTACCAGCGTACGAAGTTCGTACAAGGTATCCCGATTCAACGCCTCGGGATGCTGTATCCATTGTTGCAAATGTACAGGCGTCATTCCTTTTATTACCAGTTAGCTACGGTTGCGTTAAAGATTTGTTCTGTTATGTCTTTCACCATCAGGCTTATCAATTCATCTTGCACTTCGGTCAGCAGCTTAGAAGAATCATAAGTTTGGAAAGCAGAGAATTGCTGATCCGTGAAATCATCCTTATGATCCGTATTATTCACAAAAGTAACTTTCACAGTCAAAGTAACTTTTACCTTTGAAGAATATCCACTGGCATCCACCGCTTCGTTATATTGATTATAACCGGTAATCTCACCATCAATTTCAAGATCGGCGTTACTATTGACCAATGACAAGCGTGTCTGACGCATGAACAAGTCTTTCAGACTCTGGTTAAATTCAGTAGCCAACGGGGCATATACATACTCTGCACGATTTTGAAAATCCGCTATCGAAATAGTTTTTACTTTAGAGTAGTCAATCGAACTGATCGGGGCAAGTCCTATCTTAATGCTACACGAATTTACTACCAGTAAGATGCTCAACAACAAAGCCGTCGAGGCTATTTTTTTAATCCAATCCATATTCTTTAATCTTTCTGTATAAGGTACGCTCGGAAATATTCAGATCCTTTGCCGCACTCTTGCGTTTACCATGATGCTTTTCCAAGGCTTTCCGTATCATTTCTTTCTCCACCTCATCCAGCGAGAGAGACTCTTCTACATACTCTTCCGTGTCCTGTATATCTTCATCAATGTTGTGGGACGGCTTTATGGAAGGATGAATAATGGTAGGCACGCTCGGAGAAACAGGAGTCACTACGGCAGGCGGTTGGGCATAATAAGCAGCAGGCACAGCCGAAGCGGCAGTGTTTCCACGTTCGGTCATAATCTCATGTACCAGCTTTTTCAGCTCCGTCACGTCTTGACGCATATCGAAAAGAACCTGATATAAGATTTCCCGTTCACTCTCAAAGCTCTTGTTTTCTTTGACGCCGAATAAAGCAGGCAGCCTCTGTATCGTATTCTGTTCCGGCAAATATCCTTTCAATATAGAAGCATTGATTTCACGGTTGGTTTCAATGATGGAAACCTGTTCCGTTATATTCTTCAATTGCCGCACGTTGCCGGGCCACGAGTAGGAAATCAATAGCTGCTTGGCATCTTCCGTCAACTGAATGGCAGGCATACGATATTTCTCGGCGAAATCCGAAGCAAACTTACGGAATAATAGAAATGCATCCTCTCCACGTTCACGCAAAGGGGGTATCTGGATAGGCACAGTGTTCAGGCGGTAATACAAGTCTTCACGGAAACGTCCTTCGGAAATAGCCTGTGTCAAGTTTACATTGGTAGCTGCCACAATGCGTACATTGGTCTTCTGCACTTTAGATGAACCGACTTTTATGAACTCTCCGCTTTCCAGCACACGGAGCAGGCGTGCTTGCGTAGGCAAAGGCAACTCTCCCACTTCATCCAGGAAAATCGTTCCACCATCCGCCTCACCAAAATATCCTTTCCGTTCACCGATGGCACCGGTGAAAGCCCCTTTCTCATGACCGAACAATTCCGAGTCAATAGTTCCTTCGGGAATGGCACCACAGTTCACCGCAATATACTGACCATGCTTACGCCGACTGTACTGGTGAATGATCTGGGGAAAACTTTCCTTACCCACACCACTTTCTCCGGTTATCAGTACAGACAGATCGGTAGGCGCCACCTGTATAGCAACGTCTATCGCACGCATCAATGTTTCATTGTTGCCAATGATGCCGAATCGTAACTTTACTTGTTGTATTTCCGCTTTCGTCATTCTACAAATCTTCTTCCACACTATCGAGTTTCAGCTTATCGCTGTCATCACGCTTTTCGTAATATTGTTTTCGCAAAGGGTTGGCATGTGCTGCTTTATCACGCAGGCGATTACGGAACACATCGATAGCCACATAAATAGCCTGACGGAAAGAGTCTTCACTCGCCAAACCTTTTCCTGCAATATCATATGCAGTGCCATGAGCCGGTGAAGTACGTATCACAGGCAATCCGGCAGTATAATTCACACCTTCGTCCATCGCCAGTGCTTTGAACGGTGCCAGTCCCTGATCGTGGTACATGGCAAGCACACCGTCAAAATGAGTGAAATTGCCTGAACCCATAAAGCCGTCAGCCGGATACGGTCCATAGCACAAGATGCCTCTGGCAGACATCTCTTTCAATGCCGGAATGATAATTTCTTCTTCTTCCTTTCCCAGCAGACCTTCATCTCCCGCATGCGGATTCAGAGAAAGTACAGCAATGCGCGGTGCATCGATAGCGAAGTCCTGTTTCAACGACTGGTTGAAGATAGCCAGTTTCTCCTCTATCAGTTCCTTCGTTATAGTCGAAGCAATCTGACTGACAGGGATATGCCCAGTAACCAATGCCACCCGGAAATCATCTTTCATCAGAATCATCAATGACTTGGCACCATTGCCCAGTCTCTCTTCTATATATTCCGTATGACCGGGAAATGCAAAAGTTTCCGACTGAATGGTATGCTTGTTGATGGGAGCTGTGACAATCACGTCAATCAATCCCTCTTTATATTCCTCGATAGCTCTTTCCAAAGCACCGAGTGCAGCCTTTCCGGCTTCAGGATCTGCCTTTGAGAATTCTACTTTCACTTCATCATCCGTGCAGTTCACTACACTCAAACGGTTGTAAGCCGCTTCCGCAGCAGAGCTCACGATACTGAAGTTCGTCGGCAAATCGAGTGACTTGCGATGATAAGCTGCCACCTTAGGGGAGCCATAAATAACAGGTGTACACAGTTCCAGCATAACGGGGTCGGAGAATGCTTTCAGAATAACTT
>NZ_EQ973491.1:989136-1001530 GCF_000158035.1 Bacteroides cellulosilyticus DSM 14838 | reverse complement strand
TTGTGTAATGCCGACTTTTATTTTATTATCTTCCATTTTTCAATATATATATCATTTTAGATAAGAATGTGCCAGAAGTTCCAACGATAAATCTTCATCCGCAGATTACGCAGATAACGCAGATTGAGATTAAAACAAATCTGTGCAATCCGCGTAATCTGCGGATGAAAGTTATCTCTTTAATTCGTATACATTCTTACATATTATTTTCCTTGATCAGTAGCTTTACTCTGCTCTTTCGTCACGCCCAATGGAATCTCAGCTCCTGTCTGTTTATCACCCGGCACTCTCAAAGTGTAAAGAGAGGCTTCCATCTGGCGCATCAGATTACGTTTCAACTTATCAGGTGAATAGATAAAAGCTTCCACAACAATAATACGTTGGTTCACCGGATCCAAACGCATGTGCGAAACAAACGGACCACCCATAAAATCCCCCTTCATACGCCACAGGCCACGAGCTTCCAGCGCATACTCTCCTTGTACATTAAGAGGACGAACATCGGTCATTAAGGAGTCAGTTGCCATATACATGCCTTCCCTCGCTCCCGGAATGTTAGCCTTCATGACAGAGTCACGCATCTGCACAAAATATTCCTTGGTAAATGTATTTTTATCTTTGTACGGGAAAGAGTAAATAACAAAGTTCTGGTCGCCGGTAGCTGCATTCGTACCAGCCCAGAAGAAGTTCTCTCCTTGCTTGGTAGAAGAAAGTTCAGCAGGTACCCAGACATCACAATCAAACATACTCTTTACCTTTGTCGTCACATAATCATTATGCTTCTTTTCCAGTTGTGTAATCTGTCGGTTCATCTCCGCACGGGTAAAGAAATCAATGATAGTCTGTTTGTTCTCCGTCACAAACTGCTCGAAAGAAGCTTCATCAGGAGCCTGTATAGTCAGGATAGTTTGCGGAGCAGCATACACATCCTTCGCATATTTAAACTTAGGCTGGGTATAAATATCCTGTACATCAGCGATAATAATGTTACGAATCAACTTTAACGTAGCATCATAGTTGGCAGGAGAAGTGTACATCATACGGAAAGAACGTTCGGACTGGGGAAGCCCCGGTACATCCGTATCAAGCACATCATAAAGCGCCCTACCGGCAGGACGTTCCCACATAGCGGGATCAACCACTACCAGGATTTCATACGCACGACCACTTGAAGTCGCACCAAACACGCCTTTCTTACCGCCACTACATGCGGAAAGGGCAATTGCTACAATAGTCAGACTTAAATAAAACAGCTGCTTTCTCATATACTTACCAGTTAATGTTTTTACAAAACTACGAAGAATACGTATATCATCCGAGCCAAAGTTAATAATTTATATTAATTCTTGTTTATTCTCTTCCTGTTTGGCAGTGGAAAGCATGCCGCAAGCGGCAAATATATCTTCACCGCGGGAAGCACGTATCGTAGTAAACAGACCGTGGGAAGTCAGGTAATCACGGAGTTTAGTCATTGTTTCCATATCCGCTCCCTCCAGGTCTACACCGGGAATGGCATGAAAGCGGATGAGGTTGATACGGCAGTCCAGTCCACGCAAGAGTTTCAACAATTCCTTAGCATAGAGCAACGAATCATTCACACCCTTAAAAACAATATATTCAAAAGATAGTCTACGCTGTTTACTAAAATCATAGTTTTTTAACAAGTCTACCATTTCAGTGATAGAGAAAGATTTCTCAGCAGGCATCAGTTCGCGACGTTGCAAGGCGACCGGAGAATGTAAGCTGACAGCCAGATGACATTCCGATTCTTCTATAAAGCGCTGAAATCCTTTGCGCAAACCAACGGTAGAGAGCGTGATCCGCTTGGGACTCCATCCATATCCATAAGAAGCAGTCATGATTTCCAGAGCTTTCAGCACCTCGTCCAGATTATCCAGAGGCTCGCCCATGCCCATCATCACCACGTTGGTCAATTTATCCCGCTCGGGAAGAGAATTTATCTGATTGATTATCTGATTGGCAGTCAGGTTGGCACTGAAGCCTTGCTTACCCGTCATACAGAATTTACAGTTCATCTTACATCCCACCTGAGAAGATACACAAAGTGTAGCACGATCTTCATCGGGAATATAAACCGCCTCTACAAAGTTCTTATCACCTGCCCGATACAAGTATTTCACCGTACCGTCTGTGGAACGCATAGCTTCCACAGGTGCCTCCGCTCCTACTTCGTAGACATCTTTCAGGAGATCCCGATGTTTCAGCGACAAGTTGGTCATATCGTCTATGGAGTTCACTTTCTTGTCATACAGCCATGAAGCAATCTGTTTGGCGGAAAACCCGGGCATTCCCAGTCTTTTCACCACCTCCTGCAATTCAGTGAGTGTCAGTCCTAAAAGAGTTTGTTTCGGCATAATTATCTATCAATCTTTCCAGTTTATCTTTGCAAAGGTAGGAATAAAGTTGCACAAAGGCAATTGCAGGCGCAGAAAATGAGACACAGGGATAAAGAAAAAGCCGCCTGATATTCTATCAGACGGCTTTTCATATCTCAATTATCGTTATTTCTTAGAAGAACAGATAACGGTTATCTTTCACATCAGCTTTCAGATACAAGTCGTTGAGGAACTGGCTTGCCATACGGGCATGCATATTCTGCAACGTAGTTTCTTCTGTTTCCTGATTGAAAGTTTCGTTCAGTTTATCTTTTGCATACGGTTGAAGAACAAATACACCGCCATTACCCTTTATCGGAGCACTCAGTTGGTTCAGTTCGGCAATCGATGCATAAGCGCCTACCAGCGGTTCGCTGGCACGTAGTACCGGAACATAAGCGGGAGCTGCAAAAGTTACGTGTTTCACTGAATCGCTTACTGCTTCAGGCATAGCTTTAAATTGATCGAATGAAGTAGCGCCGGCAGCCTTCATGTCAGCCATAATCTTCTCAGCCTTCTTGTCACGCAGCAATTCAAGTCTCAGTTGGTCTTTCACCAAAGCCAACGGACGGTAACCAGCCGGAACAATAGCAGAAACACCCACTACCAACATACGGTCACTTTCGCCACACTCATACAAACCGGATACTTCACCAGTCTTTGCAGAGAATGCCCATCTCAAAGCTTCCTTAGTACCTCTGATACCACCGATACCATGTTCAGAACTATACAAATCGTTTCTATCCAAAAGCTTATAACCAGCATCTTCAGCATTAGCTACCATCTTCTCCAGTGTCGGGTTAGAAGCGATAAACTGGCTGAATTCATTGTATGCCTTGCTGTAAGTTTCTTTGCTGAACTCTACCGGACGTTTAATAACGGCTACTTTATATTTATCTTTAACAGCCTTCTTATCCATCACCTGTACAATGATATTTGCCTGTGCCAGGTTCAGGTTGGTCATTTCGTTCTTGCCAAGAGTAGTGATTGTATTCACATACTTCAGGTTGTCACCATCCAGCTGTGCACCTTCGTAGTTAGCAGAAGAAATCCAGGTAGCCTCACCGGTCTGACCATACTTCTTAGCGATTTCAGCAAAGTCTGCACCACCTTTGATGGCAGTATAGATACTGTCAGCCAAAGTTTTTGTCTTCGCAGCATCTTCAGCAACCACCTGTATCTGACGGTACTGAATAGAGTCTGCCATTGAAGCAGTAGCCAATTTCTTGAACGAGTTGATCGTATTGTCAGTCGCATTGTAGTAAGGACCATATACACCACCTACTGAAACAGAGTCCAGACGAGCAGCTACATCGGTAGGCAATGCCTTAGAAGTATAATACAGATCAATGTAAGGAACTTCAGAACCGGCAGCACGAACAAGTGTAGAATAATCACCCGGAGTACCTGCAAGTTGTTCAGTATATTCCATTACTTCCTGTTGGATAGCATCTCTGTCTTCAGGGCTTGCAGTTACTTGTACATCAATAAACTTGATGTTACGAGTTTCCACATATTGTTTGAATTGCTCTTTCTTCTTGTCATAAGCTGCTTTCAGATCTGCATCTGTGATGGTCACTGTAGAGTCTACGATTGAAGAATAAGGAATGGCAGCCAGCAACATATCAGACTGATCCGCTCTTGCATTGAAAGCATCCTGAGCTTCTACCGGATTAGAGAAAAGAGACTTTGAAACCAGAGCCTGATATTTCTCAGCCAGACGAGTCTGAACCAATTGTTTCTCAAGGAAAGACCAGAACTTATACATAGACTGATAATATTCTGCATACTGTGCCGGCATCTGCGCTGTGTTCATCTTAGAGTAATCTACGAGGAACTTCTTCAACATATCTTTGTCGAAAGCACCAGTTTGCGGATTACGGAACGGGGTCTGCTGCAACATCGGGTGTACGCCTGCATCAATGATTGACTGGAGTTCTGCTTTAGAAACTGACAAACCAAGTTTTTTTGCTTCGTTTTCAATCAACTTATTGTTAACGTAGTTTCTCCAAACTTCATCTTTAATCTGATTGTTTTCTTCATCTGTGAGTGCACTTGTTCCTCTGGAAAATTTCACAACTTCAGTATATTCTTCTACCAAGCTCTGATAATCCTGAGCGGAAAGTGACTCTCCGTTAACCTCTCCTACATCATGTGACTGGTGTGGCTGCAATACCTTCCATGCGTCTCCCGCAATGAAAGCGAACAGCGCCAAACCAATAACAATCACCAATAAGGGTCCTTTAGACCGAATGTTTTGTAATGTTGCCATTTTAGTTAATATGATTTATTTGTTTATTATATTTTCTCCAAACTTCATTTTAGCGCACGAAGATACAAAAAATGCTAATACGCATCTATTTATTCTTTAAAAAATTACGCCATTCTGCTATTATTCCACCACTTTAAGACGTACCAGCTCTATTTTAGTGGCTGTAACCTTAATAATTTTGAACTGAAATTTATCAATCGTCACTACTTCATGCAATTTCGGGAAACTCTGATAACGGTTCAGGATCAATCCACCCACTGTCATATAATCATCTTCTTCCGGCAGATCCAGATCAAACGTTTCATTAACCTTTTCTATTTCCAAGCGACCCGAAAGCACATATTCGTGTTCACCAATCTGCTTGCACACATACGAAGTGTTATCATGTTCATCCTCGATATCACCGAATATTTCTTCTACCAGATCCTCCAGCGATACGATACCGGACGTACCGCCAAACTCATCCACCACTACGGCAACCGTTTTCTTCTGCTGCATGAAGAGTTTCATCAGTTTATGCGCTGCCATGGTTTCGGGCACAATGGGCACTTCTTTTACATTATTCCGCCAATCGGCAGGATTGCGGAACATTTCGGACGAATGGATATACCCTACCACATTATCTATATTGCCGTCATACACTATAATCTTGGAGATACCGGACTCAACAAAAAGACTTTTCAAATCTTCCAGAGTGGCAGTCAGGTCAACGGCTACAATTTCCGTGCGGGGTACGATGCAATCGCGTATTTTAATACTGGAGAAGTCGAGCGCATTCTGAAATATCTTCACCTCGGCATCCAGTTCTTCTTCATCTTCGGCATTATCGATACTGGACTGGACAAAATAATCCAGATCTACTTTTCCAAAAGCCTTGTCCGAAGCTTCTTTATTGATCTTCATCCCGAACAGACGCAAGAAAAGGTAAGATAATCCGGAAGCCAGCTGAGACACCGGGTACAAAACGATATAACAAATCAGTAGCGGAAAAGCGCATACTTTTAATACAAGATTGGGGTTAATCTTGAATAAGGTTTTAGGAAGGAATTCACCTGTTACCAGGATAATAAGCGTAGAAATGACTGTCTGCAACAACACTTCCACAAAATCATTGGAGATCAAATCGCCCAGGAGATGGACTTTGATAACTTGCGCCATAAGGATACCATAAATAACCAGCGCAATATTATTACCTACCAGCATGGTAGATATGAAGTTATTGGAATTACGGAAGAAATAAGAAAGAATGCGAGACGTCAATCCCTCCTTACGTTCCATTTCAAAACGTAGTTTGTCTACGGAAACAAAAGCAATCTCCATACCCGAAAAGAAAGCGGAGAAAGCCATAGTTATCAATAAATAAATATAGGTATCCATAATTTACGGTTTGATACTATCTTTCGGCATACTGTCTGTTTGCACGCTGTCTGCAGGAGTTGTGGCATCATCATCTACATAAAAGATGCCCTCCGGTTTTCTTATTGTATAAACGGTCATTTGTTCGTTAGAGTCGAAACCACGACCAGTAATGATCCTGTCCGGTTGTTCAATACGGATAAACCGGTCAGAATAGATCGTATGTTTATTCTGATCCCAATACAACAGGTCTGTATCAAACTTCTCACCTTTAAGATTTTGAATATGCACATTACTCATCAGTTTCCACAACTTTTGCTTTTCATAATAATATGCCGTATCCGACTTTATACTTGCATCTACATTGAATACAGAATCAAACTTTTCCAGATAGACCCCTTTTTCAAAAGCCCAGTAAGGCGGATTCTTCCGGTCAAAGACCAGCCACTCCTCCGTATTGATTCGATAGCGGGTGACGCCGGAATCAGAGATTAAAGTCATCACTCCTTTCGTATCCATCACAGGCAATGAATCACGCTCGGTTATGGCAGCTCCCATATCCTTATGCCGTCCGGAACAGGCGGAAAATAAAAGAAACATAACCACTGCCCCAAAGGCAATGGTTATGCTCAAACTTCTACAAAATAGAACGTTACTTCGTTGTGGTAACATATTTATATTTCTTATCGAACCGTTGTGCTTTCACCGATCCAACCGCCTACCGTAACGCGGTCACCGGCTTTGATACCCAACATAAAGAGGTCTTCAGCCTTCGGTGTATAACGTGCATACGTTGAAATCAATTCGTTTGCTTTATCCGCTACAGTGGGATCCACAGCTTTAGCGCGTTGCAGTTTATCAATAACAACAAAATATGTACACTTATTCAAAGCCGCCTCATCATTCCAATTCGGGCTGGAAGCATAAAGCTGTGCAAGCAAGATATAAGCATCACCATAATTCTCCTTGAAACTGATAGCTTTCTGCAAATAGCCTCTAGCTTGTGAAAGCTTCTTCACATTAAATAAAGTTGCAGCAACAGCATAAGCAATCTGAGCTTTCTTTTCATTATCACCTTCCAATGACAAAGCTTCATCAAAGTATTTGATTGCTGTATCATAATCACCCTTCTTATATGCCATATATCCGCATCCGGTAGCTGCATCAGCAGTCGGGTCAATCTTATACATATAATAAGAAGCCTGGAAGTATGCTTCGCTTTCCGTACACTTCATCATCTTCAAGATAGAGATAGCTTTCTTCAGGTAAGTAGAGTCTGATTGGTTCGCTTCAATTTTAGGACCATAAATACCCTGCAAAGATTCACAATCAGCGGTACCACTATTGATGAACATTGCTACGAGGTTATCTTTCACTTGTTGCAAAGCAGCTTTCTTTTTCGCGTCATCTTCTGCGGCGATAGCAGCATCGGCGTATTCGGAATCAGTCAGATAATCCTGAATAAATTGTTCCTTATGATTAGGATCAGCTTTCAATTTATTCAAAGACATATCCAGAAAATAGTGGAGGATAGGACCTTTAGAGCCACCCTTTTCAGTTTCCAGAGATTCTTTCAACCAAGCATAAGCTTGATTTACATCTACATTAGGAGCATAAGCAATGTAGTTAATAGCTTTATTACCCAAAACGTCGCCTACAGAAGGAGTACCTTTCAGATGCATAAAATCCGGAGTATATTTAATTCTCAAATCAAAAACCTCCATCAGTTCATCAAAATACTTCTTGTAATCAGCAGAATTACGGTCCTTTATATCATTCAAGAAAGATGTTAATATTTTAATACCATCCGTGTATGTATAATACCGCAACGTAGGGCAATCCTTCAGAACTTCTTTCCACGGCAAGTAAGCATCTTTAAAGTTACTAGCTCTTACCGCTTCATGAGAAATACTACTGTTCTTGTTACAATCTTCCTGTGCCAGGACACTGGTTACTCCACCCGAAAGGAGCAAGACAGCTACAAGCGTTTTAATCTTCATTGTATTTAAATTTTAGTTGTTATATTGTCTATTCTTCACTATTCAACTTTACGCTTCCAGAACCAACGTTCATTGAATGTCACGCCAATGCAAAGACGCAATGTATTCTCGTTCAAGAATTTGCTTTCCGTGCCTTGCGTTCTCACATATTGTGCTGAAACACTCAATACGGAACGGCTACGTGGAAGAGGCAAACCGAAACCGGCAGTTACTCCGTATTCATTTGCAGCACGTACGCCATCTATCTTATAATAAGGTTTAGAATAATAAGCTCCCAAACGATATTTGATGTGTGAAAGATAACTTCTACCCATCATGTTAGGAATATATTCCGCACCTAAAGCAACTTTCACTTTATTACAGAACGCATCCGGGTCATTCATGAATGTCACACTGTTCCATTTCTGGAACATCACATCCGCACCCACTGTCAGACGATCATCGTACACATACGTCACACCTGCGCCCAGCGTCATAGGAATACCCATTGTCAGTATAGTGTCCTTCTGCGTTGTAGTATATCCAGTGTTCTGATTGCCCAGCTGGGTTTGTACATACGCATCATTTCCCAAATTATGTCCCGGTGAGAAAACGACTCCCAAAGTAGCCGCATGTTTCTTACCGAATTGCTGTGTGTACTGCGCTCCAAAGTCAAGTTTATAACTCGTAATTTCCATCCCGGTAAGCGTTGTCAACGGCATGATATTTGAGTTAGATGTAAATGACTGTTGCCGCGTATGTGTTATGTCTCCCCAAAGATACGAAATATTCGCACCAACGGAAAGATTTTTAATAATTTTAAAACCTGCGCCTATATAAAGCTGATGTAAACCTCCCTTCACCGGAATAAGTTGTACTGGCTGAGGAAGTCGGAGTTTCAGTGTTTTCCTGATAGTTACCCATTTTATATCCCACATTGGAATAAGGTAACAATCCTATACTCATGGCGCCCTTTTTTGACAGACGGAACTGCATCGTAATGTAGTCAAAACTTGAGTTCTTGGCATTCATCTTCACTACTCCATCGCTGAAGTTGGTGTTTTGCATAGAAATACCTCCGTCGAACATGAAAGTTAACGAGTCAACTGCCGTATAAGATGCCGGATTCGCGAAATTGGTCTGATATTTGTCACGTAAACCATAAGCAATGCCACCCATTGCCTTACTGTTACCTGACCCATGGTCTGCCAGTTGTCCGTATCCGTATCGTGTATAGGGAGAATTTGTATTATTTTGAGCGACCGTCGCTCCAGATAATATCGTGAGCAAAAGCACCAAAAGTGTTTGTCTAAATCTTGTCATTATTATAGTTTAAAATTCGATTTAATCCTTTCAACACTAAAAATCTGTCTGCAAAGATGATACTTTTTAAGTTTGTATCAAAAGAAAAATCATCCCCGCCCGTTAAAAAAACCAAAAGTTCAGGATATTTATGTTTCATAGCCACTATGTAACCAGAAATCTCATATTCCATACCTTTCAAAACTCCCGCACGGATGGCAGTTTCAGTATCTTTTCCCATCGGGAGTTCACGCCCTTCGCGTTGCACCAGCGGCAAGCGTCCGGTAAACTGGTGAAGCGCCCGAAAACGCATCTGCATACCCGGGGAAATATTTCCACCATGATAGCGTCCTTCGGCATCCACAAATTCGTACGTAATGCACGTGCCGGCATCTATCACCAGTATGTCTTTTCCGGGAAATTGTTCATTGGCAGCCACTACGGCAGCCATACGATCATACCCCAGCGTCCGGGGTGTTTCATATAGATTCACTACCGGGAGTGGAGTCGTTTCATTCAGCCAAAGCACAGGTATGGGAAGTAATGCCAATTGTGCCAGCACTTGCTCGCTCAAGTCGATGACCGTGGCAACAATTGCTTTTTCAAAGTGATATTTACTATAGATGTCCGACAAATGCTCCAAATTCCGATTAGAGTCATACGCCACTTCCAATAGTGAAACACCATCAAAGACAGCTACTTTTGCCACCGTATTTCCTATATCAATAACCAGGTTCACTGAATGAAGATTAATTTTCCGGGCACAAAGATACGACTTTAATTGAATTTGAAAGCTGTAGTCGACATTTTCCTTACTACATCAGCGTAGTTTATCGCAAACTTATTTTTCTTTTTCCTCGCTAATACTCGTCATTAGCATACAGGAAGTCGAATGTAGCCTGTTTATAGTCAAATATTTCTTCTGGTTTAAAAAATCTTTTCAATTCCGCTTCAGCCGCTTCGGGTGAGTCGGATGCATGAACGATATTTTCCTGAAAGCTCATACTGTAATCTCCGCGGATGGTTCCGGGAGCTGCCTTCCTGCCATTGGTAGGGCCGGTCAAAACCCTCACCGCTTCAATGGCATCTACCCCCTCAAAGCAACACACGATAACCGGACAGGCCATCATCGAATCCTTCACGCGCTGAAAGAAGGGTTTCGCACTTAAATGGGCGTAATGCTCACTGAGCACTTCATCCGTCAGCTGAACCATTTTCATTCCGGCCAGACGCAAGCCTTTACGTTCGAATCTGTTCGTAATCTCACCTACCAAGCCTCTTTGGAGGGTACATGGTTTCAAAATAACCAGTGTTTTTTCCATCATAATAGTCGGGTCTTTTTAAAGTTATATATAAAGGTATCCTTTTCAATAATTCTTCCAAAAATACTATTTTTCTTGAGAATAGCACTCGGTTGGAGTCTTTTTATGTAAATTATTGGATGACAAATACAAATGTAAACATATAAACGAGTAAGGCGCAGTACATATTACTCAACATATTTACCAAACTTCAAGCCAATAAACAACAGAGTTTTTATAAAAAGCGACCCCCTTAGTATAGCCATGTTCCCATCCTTTGGGTAATCCTACTCCAGATATAGTAAGACAATCAGCAGGTAGGAAACAACCTTTTTCTGCATCAAGGAGATAAACAACCGCTTCTTGATAAAATGGCAAAGTAAATGCATCATCCCAAGAGCGGAAATTAGGAATTGGCAACATACTAGTATTCCGGGGGTTACGAACGGAATCCGATTCATTTACTTTCATATCCTCGTAATCATAAGGTATTGTTAAACAAGAGTCCCGTAAATAATATATAGCCTTTGCTTTTAAAGCGACCTCATTCTTCAATTTTTCACTTTTAGTGTCATAAGGTGACACCAAATGAATATAGCTTAGAAACCGCCCTGCCAAAGGAGAAGATAAATGTAAAAATTCAAGATTCATTCCATCTATTTTTGCTGGAAGATGAGATGTCAATGACTTAGGATACAAATTTAGAATTTCTTCATAACTCATTATATTACTCTCATCAGGAAGAAAAGACTGAGCCAAACAATCTACCTGAATAAAAAACAAAATACTCAATAATAAATATATCTTTTGCATTAGTCATACCTCCTATTTTATGCACCGTGCGAAGCTTTACTCCATCCGCACCATAAGTATAAGTGATGGTACTTCCATCTGAGAAACTGACCTAACTGGCAAATTTAATAAATTATATTGAATTTCGATTCCCTTATTCAAATCTTTTATTAAGCTGCCATTGGTATCATACGTATATTCAATAGCAAGTTTGACACCCGTAGCGTTTCAGTCCAAGGATATTGCCGTTGTAACATCTCATGCCGTTCAAGCCGTCCGTATTGTAGAACAGGGAGGAGAATAAATATTCCCTGCCTCTACCCATATTTCGGAGTTAAGAGACAGGGGATATCATACCAACAAAACCAACATTGAATCCTATAAATGAAATCAATTTGCATCCCATTCTTCATAACTACCGTATAAATCCTTCAAGCTCTGCTTTATCCCTCTTCTATAAACCTCATCTACATATTTATAAGAACAATTATCGTGTATACTAAAAAGCCAATAATAGTCACTATACGGAACGGAGTGCCTGACATGCGTGCCTTTTTCAGCACAAAAATAAAAAGTCGAGTCGCGAAGCAAATCGTATAATTTATCCCAAGATTCTTTTGTTAGCGATCTAAAGAAAGCAGCATTATTCGCACTCTCAAAGAAAAGATGCTGTGTTATCGTATCTACAATATTTAGTTTAAGTGTATCTTTCCCATTTAATACTGCAAAAAAGTCCTTACGTATACTATCTTTATTTTCTTTAAAATACTCATCTAAAACATTGGAATAATATATTTTTCCATCAATGCGTTGGATATGATTATACAATGTCCCTTTGGGTATGTATGAACTATCCACAACTAAAGAATATGAAGACAATATAAAGCGTGGTAAATGGGTCGAATCATAATCTTTGAATGCATATTCCAAGAGTTGAGGAAAAGAATAATAATAATAAGTGAGGTAAGACTTATATGTTGTAGAGACCAAGGTATG
>NZ_EQ973491.1:983800-988445 GCF_000158035.1 Bacteroides cellulosilyticus DSM 14838 | reverse complement strand
CCGGGCTTTGCGCATAAAAAAAGGTTGTGCCAGCATTTTGACACAACCTCTTCTCTTTTCCTATTTGATAATGTGCTTATTAGTTCACCGGAGTCGGAGCCATTGCAGCCGGATTATTGTCCGCCTCTGTAATAGCACTGTTCACAGATGTTTCAGCCTCAGGAATACGGTAAATCATGATAGGAGCCTCAGCAGCAATTTCAGCAAATGTACTGTTGATGGGATAGTTAGCTCCCTGGCGGATAATAGGTTTCTTTAAACGCAAGATGTCGAATAATGCAAAACCTTCACCCCAAAGCTCAACACGGCGCTGGAACCAAACTTCGTCGATAAATGCGTCCAAAGAACCGGCAGTACAGGTATAAGACGGATCACGATATTGTCTTACGAACTCTTCCAATTTCTGCTTACCTGTAGCCAGGTTATCCCGTCCAAGAGCTTCTGCTTCAATCAGTTTCATCTCTTCAACACGCATCAACGGCCAGTCTTGTGCATTGTCTGTATCTGCGAAAGTTCCATTGTCAGGACCAAACTTCACATTTGTATAAGGAGAAAATTTGCTAGGGAATGTTCCACCATTAAACATACCGTTTGCCCAATAGTAAGCATAGTCTTCACCAAGTCCGTTATCCAGAACAGGCGAGTGCAAATCTTCATCTACCCACCAACCTTTACGTACATCCGTTTCTGGTATCTTAGCCCATAAATTCTTGTTGATGAGACGGTAAGCTACGTCAGTAGCGCTAGCTGCTGTCGTATATCCCATACCCGTCAGTGAACAAAGATTAGAAGGCCAGTTTACGATACCGGTTTTTGCCAGATAATCTTCCGTAGTCACTACGATACCCCATATCCATGCATTATCTGTAGCATTATAGAAAGTCGGTTGGCTTACATCTGCAACAGAATAAGGAGCAGAAGTTCCATAAGCTTTAGCAGCATCAGAAGCCGCTGCAGCCCACTTACCCATCAGCAAGTTAGCACGAGCACGCAGACCATAGGCCACTTCTACTGATATTTCAGCTTTATCGGCACGTGCAGAAGCACCTGTCAACAAAGTAATAGCTTCATCCAAATCTTCCATAATACGGCCATATACTTGTTGTACACTTGCACGCGGATTATTCATCAACTCAGTATCAGAAGTTGTTTCCAGTACCAGAGGTACACCATTAGCTGTTTCGTGACCTATGTAAGTCAACTGATAAGTCTGAATAAGTTGCAAATAATCAAAAGCACGTGAAGCCAATGCCTGACCACGATATTTCTTTAAAGAAGCGTCTGCCGCATCTGCCGGAATAGCTTTAAGAATATCATTAGCGGTTTTCATGTGTTTATAATATAGCTTCCACAGAAAAGCATTAAATGTAGACGTAATGTTTCTGTCTAATAAGCGTTGAGAACTGATAAACTTATTATAACCGGTCTGGTCATTCAAAGTCAGCAAATCCTGTCCGGCTGTTTCATAAATCATACAAGCTGCCGGAAAGCCATAGTCCATGTGGTTATTATAATCAGTCAACAGGTTTGTATGAGAATAAAGACCTGTTTTCAAACCATTCAATTCAGAAGAAATACGGTCTGGCAACAACTCAACCACCTCATTTTTCTGGTCTTGTGTCACGGTGCTTCCTTCAGGAAACTTATCGAGATCACAAGAAACCACCACCATGGTTGCAGAAAGCAGTAATATATATTTGTTAATCTTCATAATTCTATATTTGTTTTAGATTAAAATGAAAGTGATAAACCTCCCGAAATAGCACGAATAGGAGAATATACGTCTGCACTGGCAGTTGTATAGCTCTGACGAGGGTCGAAACCTTTGCGCTTGCTGAACAAAGCTACATTGTCAGCTGACATATAAACACGTAGTGAACTAATATTCAATGAACGTACCCAGCTCTTTGGCAATGTATATCCCAGTGTTATACTGTTGATGCTCAAATAGTCAGACTTAGTCAGGAAACGATCAGACAAATAGTTAGCATACTGGTCTGTTGCACTCAGACGAGGTATATTAGAGCCTTTATTATCAGCAGTCCAAGCTTTCAGAATGTCCTTATGCCAGTTCTGACCAGGATCGGTACCTGAATTCATCAAAGATGCATAACCATTATCGTACATACGTCCACCCAACTGGTAAGCAAAAGAGATAGAGAAATCAAATCCATACGCATTCAAGCTCGTACCGAAACCACCATATACCTTCGGCAGAATATCACCGGTTGCATAACGGGTAGCATTCGGAGCATCCGTAGTTTTTTCTTGTCCGGTCACATTGCCTTCCGCATCTGTAATATCCTTATAGTATTGTGCTACTCCGTTCTCATCTACACCGGCATATTTACGCAGATAGAATTGATATCTGGATTCGCCTTCACGATAAATGTAGCTGCCACTAATCATCTCACCATTCAATGAAGGATCCAGTTCATTGATCGTATTCTTGAAATGAGTCAAGTTAAAATTCATGCGCCAGGTCAAATCATTCGTTTCAATCAAAAGTCCGTTCAAATCCAATTCAACACCTTTATTAGTCATAGAACCAACATTCATTGGAATACTGGCATAACCGGCAGAAGCATTCATCGGTTTGTTATAAAGCATATCAGTAGTCTTACGGCTAAAGTATTCAACAGTACCGCTCAATCGGCCTTTAAAGAATTCAAAATCAAAACCTGTGTTGAAACTATGAGAAGTTTCCCAAGTGATATCTTTATTACCTTTATAAGAAAGAGCCAATGCAAAATCATTATTACTGTTAGAAACAGTATATTGATCCAAGTACGCATAGTAATTACCGATATTATCATTACCTTGTGCACCATAACTGATTTTGAACTTCAACATATCAATCCAAGATGTATTCTGCAAGAATGACTCTTTGTTCATCAACCAACCGAGACCAACAGACCAGAAATTACCCCAACGGTTGTCCGGATGAAAACGTGAAGAAGCGTCACGACGGAAGGAAGCACTGGCAAAGTATTTTTCCAGATAATCATACTGAGCACGGAACAAGAAACCTGCTGTAGCATAATTAGCTGTACTGGAGTTTGCACTCGGAGTATTAATCGCATTATTCAATTCTACAATATTAGGATTGTAGACTTTCTGCTTGCTACCGGACAAAGCCTGATTTTTATAATCATAAGATTCAAAACCTGCCAGTAAATCAATGTTATGATCACCGAAGTTCTTCTTATAAGTCAATAAATACTGTTGATTGATACTGAATACACGACTGTGAGAAACACCTACCACACCACCGGTATTACCTGCATACTGTCCATAGTAAGGGTTGATCAATTCTGTATAACGTGTATTATCCAGGTCCATACCCCAGTTAGCAGTCGCTTTCAATCCTTCGATAATAGATACTTCTACGAAAGCACGTCCACTCAAGATGTCCATATTGTACTCATTCTTATCCAACTGCAGAGCAGATGCCGGGTTAGATTGAGAAAGGAACGGGCGGTTCAGAGCTGTAGTACCATCTGTATACATACCATTGCCATAGTCATACATAGTGAAACCACGAGCGTCTTTCTTAATGCTTCCGTCTGCATTGCGGATATACAAGGGATAGATAGGCGCAATGTTATTAGTTATATAAAATAAGTTAGTAGAACTTCCTGAAGTAGTTTGTTCATCAGGATAACGGCTTACGATATTAGAATAGGCAACATTCGCACCTACTTTCAACCATTCCTTCACCTGATAATCAGCTTTCAGGCGGAATGAAAGGCGTGAAAATGATGAGCCTGGGATAAGACCGCTATCATCCAGATAACCGGCTGACATATAATAGTTCATTTTTTCAGTAGAACCGCTAATGTTTACGTTATATTCCTGGCGTAAGTTACCATTGTCAAGCAACTCTTTCTCCCAGTCATCAGGAGTAATATAGTAATCTCCATACACTCGGCCAAGTTTAGCATTCGGATTAAGTTTACCGTCTACACCTATATATCCCTCACCATTAGGCACTGTGTAAACAGGATATCCCAAACCGTCTTTAGAAAACAGCAATGAGTTAATATACTGATTACCAGTCATTCCATTAGACAATACTCTATTGGGATCTCCACCAGCATAACCATTCAACATTGCTGTGTAGTAGTTCTCCACATATTCCTGAGAAGAAGTCATAACATCATAGTTAGACACACCGCGACGGTTAGTACCCCACTTAGCGTCCAGATTTACAGTTGCTTTTCCCGTAGCTCCTTTTTTGGTAGTCACCAAAATTACACCATTGGCACCACGTGCACCATATAATGCATTAGAAGCAGCATCCTTCAATACCGTCAAACTCTCAATATCCTGTGAGTTGATAGCTGAAATATCACCATCATAAGGAACACCATCCACTACATACAATGGATTGTTACTTGCAGACAAAGAGCCAACACCGCGAATACGTACAGTAGAACCTGTACCCGGTTGTCCATTACCACTTGTAGTTTGTACACCGGCTACCTGTCCTGAAAGTGCATTCGATATATTAGAAACCTGGCGCTCTGCAATTTTATCAGCTTTAATAGTAGAAGCAGAACCCGTAAACTGGGACTTCTTTGCCGTACCATAGGCAACCACCATTACTTCATCAAGCATCTCAGCATCAGACTTCATTGTGACC
>NZ_EQ973491.1:980675-983452 GCF_000158035.1 Bacteroides cellulosilyticus DSM 14838 | reverse complement strand
TTTCTTCCCATTTTTAGACACCCCTATATACCATATTTCATCATATACAGGACCTGTTGTTGTATCATTCGGATAATCCGTTATCTCAATCAATTTTTCTTTTGGGCATATCAGTTGATTCCATAGGATTCATTAAGCAGATATACCTATCCTTGTACTTTATCACTTTCTCCGGTCTTTCCAAACTTCCTTCCACCAATGGAGAGTTAGCCGGTGTTATCATATAGATAGAACCGATGTCATTCGATGGTTCCTCATACATAATGATATACTTCGCAGGAAAAGAATCTTGATCAATCATACGCTTAACTTCCCGTAAAGCAGTAGAACGAGCAGGGGATTCTTTGCCGGGTTGACAACCCGGCAAAGAAATAAGTAATAATATTAATAATACATTTCTCATACAATCTATTTTTTTAGTCTGTCTTGTATCTACTATCACCAAATAAAACATCTTTTTGCCTCTCATTTTTTATTCATAAATTTTATACTCCTTGTTTAATTGTTCCATTTCAACTTTTTTAATTTTACTATTTTCTTTCTTATTCTCGTAATATAATTTAGTGTCTATATTACTTGGTGAACTTGAGTTTAAATCCAAATCACCATCAGATGATTAGCTAATTAGGGTTTCCTAAATAGTAATACTTTAGAATCTATCATTATGTACATTTACTAAAGAATATAAGCAATACAAATAATATAACCAGAGTTTCAGTCAGCCAAACGATCTTTGCCGTTACACACATTACCAAAAAGCGATCTAATAAAAGTACAATAAGCATTATCGCAATAAATCCTATTATAACATAAAAGCTAAATGCAGTCCATGCACAAATATATATTCTCCATAAAGTATGTAACGTTATTATAAACGGAAATAGGACTAATATAGGAGACCATTTTATATTTTTCATACAGCTATCTTTTTTATTCTATATATCATATTCCCTTGTGAATTATGTTTCATTATTGATTTGAAAGAAGAACTAGAGATAACAGGACGTGGGTACATGGTTTCAAAATAACCAGTGTTTTTTTCCATCATAATAGTCGGTTCTTTTTAAAGTTATATACAAAGGTATCCTTTTCAATAATTCTTCCAAAAATACTATTTTTCTTGGGAATAACACTCTGTTGGAATCTTTTTATGTAAATTATTGGATAACGAATACAAATGTAAACATATAAACGAGTAAGGACAAATAAACTATTTAGTTGAGATTTTCCAACAAAGGACAATAAATAAGCCCTGCCTCTAAAATCATTTCGCTTTCAGAGACAGGGAAAATCAGATAACGGATTAAAAATCCTTATGTTCAGAATCAAACGGAGGAATGAAGGATACAAATTGTATCATTTGCATTTTCTTTTTTAAAAGAAATGAATCTAATAAAATCTCGAAATCCTTTAAATATGGTTTACTTGCTATTTCAGAATCCTGAGGGCATAAAAAAGCATATTTAGAAATTCTATCATATCTAATCAAATAAGGTTTCAATATTTCACCCTGCCCATTGTCAACAGACTGATATTTCTGTTTTACCTTTTTCCTCATAGCAATGAAATCTTCCTCATCATTATCTATCCTTTTATAATTCCCTAATGAATCAAAGAAGGAAAAGAAATTCCATCTATTATAAGACTCATTGATTAAATCACAATAATTCAAATGGACTGTCTGCAAAAGCTTCGACTGCCATAGGATTACTAATATTTGACCTTCCTTTTGAAAAAGGATATTATCATGATTTTCTTTCAAAAAAGAAAGAAGATATTCCGCACCTGTCCCATTTATATTAAGTCTTTCTTCGTTTTGATATTCACAATATGTCCTAAAACGATATTCATTGGCACTATTCACAATATCCCAACAAAAATCACAAAGTTCATTTACAGTTGGATATTTCAAATATATACAATAATAATCCTTTATATACCGAGATAAATCATATTGCAAATCATGGATAGCCACATCCTTTTCCGGGCGAGAACTAACGCAACCTAAAAGTAAAAAAAAAGAAAACGAGATATATAACATTCTTCTTCATTCTATCTTGAAAATAATTTATTATATTTTTGCAATAACGCATTAGCATTCTTAGCAGAGAATTGTAAATGAACAATATCATATCCTCCTTTATTCATAAAACGAATATGGTACATTCGGGATCCACTTTGCCAACCTCCAATATGTTTGGGCATATCACTATCTCCAATCCAATCTCTCATCGACGCTTTCATTAAGCCCTCACCGTTAACAACCCGGTACACTCCCTTCGCACTATTTTCATAACTAATATTGTACTCATTTCGATGAGAGTCAATACCAAGATATTTACTATCTGAAGCGGTTATCTCTTCTATTGAGAAGTCTACCTTAGGCTTAGGAATATCTTCCCCTCCCCAAGAAACTTGTTCCTCTTGGTTATATTCTGCCGTAGCAATTATGCCTTTATCTACAAGTTGATAAATACTACCTTCTAAAGTTTCTGCATTTACCTTGCTACCAAATAAACTATAGTAAGTTTTATTTTCATCTATATAAGTTTTACCTAAATAAGTTGCATCATTTTTTAATTTATCAAGTTCAGACTGAGAATGAATATCTGAATCCCAAACATACTCCCACTTTTCCTCACTACTTTTAACTCGATACCAGTCTGCACCGATCGGATCTATACGATTAACAGGATTATTGCCACAATACGCATAAGGACTGGTAGAATAATAACTCTCTGAAGAAGGGTCCATCGTCGTAAATCTTCCCAGCACCA
>NZ_EQ973491.1:974648-980362 GCF_000158035.1 Bacteroides cellulosilyticus DSM 14838 | reverse complement strand
GCCGTTAGAAGCCGTAGCCGTAGCGTCATCATTGACGGCTTTAAGCTGGTTACCATTTAATGTAAAAGACAAATTATCAATGATTCCAGTGCCGGATAATCCGGTTTGTCCGCCACGCCGCAAATGCAATAAATTCCCATTCTTGTCATAACTATAGTTGGTCGCGTAGCCCAGAGTTATTACGCCACCAATCAGACTTTGTGCCGAGGTGAGGCGTGACAAATTATCATAAGCGAAGTTATATCCATAAGTTTTGTTATCCCCCGGACATCGGCACACCATACGGGATACATTTCCATTATAACCATAGCCCAATGATATATTGAATAATCCACCTGATGATATCGATTCTATCCAGTTACGTATATTATATGCATACGCCAACTTATTACTTGCCGAACCATGCAATGACTTGCCCGACAATCGCCCCAGTTCATCATAAGTATTGGCAGCAAGCGTAACCTTCACTCCATTCAACGAATGCTCAACCTTCGTCAGTCGTTCCGCATGGTCATAAGTATAGGTATATATCTCCATCTGCGTAGTCTTTCCGGCCGCCATGTGTACATGCTTCACGCTTGCAGGTTTACCGGTAAAAGTATATATCGTAGTTGTTGTTTCATAGCCACTCAACAGATTGCTTGAAACAGTCTTTGTTACCCGCCCTTTCTTATCATAATAGTTGGCTGAATATAACTTCGTATCACTTCCTAAAACAGTAATGACACTCCCCGACAAGTAACCTTTAGCACTCACTGTTTCAGCAGAAAAAAAGCTGTTATTAAAACCCGGCAATGTACGGAAATCATAGTTATCGTAATAGTTTACTAAATACACAACCGGAGCAGTCAAAGCAAAATCGGATGAATATCCGCTGTTTCCTAAACCCGTAGCCGTATTGACGCGAGTACAGGCAACAGAACGAGCGGACGCTGTAGAAGTATTCGTATTAGCACATTCACCTTGCACAACCAGGCGGCTTAAGTCATCATACAAATAGAACATCCATTTTCCCCGACTTTTCTGATTTCCGTCCTGGGAAAAAACAAGACGATCATTCAAATCATAAACGTATGACACAGCATCTGCACCGGGCAACTTCTTCCAAACACAACGATTGCGCCTGTCATATTTATACTGGTAGGCATAAAGATTTAGACTGGTCGTAGAAATATTACCATCCATTGCAGGTGGCAGCACATAGCAAAGATTACCATAGTCATCGTACACATAATAGGTATCATGACGTACAGTTCCATTCAACTGACTAACCAATACGGTATGTCCTTGCTTATCCGTAAATTGAGAGACCGTGTTGCCGTCTTCATCCTGTGTACGGACAACATACAATTCACCGGTGGCATAACTTCCCCCATTCACTAAGGTGCTACCATTTACCGAATAGTGCACACAGCTTAATACCTCAGAGGAGCCATTCAGCATATAATCAGTGGTCATCGGTTTGTCACTCCACTTCGCTCCCGGGCCATATTGCGCCACAAGCCGATCGGACGGAGAAGCCTCGTACACCGACTGATTGAAAGGACGGGCCGTTGAGCCATAATTACCGGAAGCAGTCGAGGAAAAAGCAGACGCAGACAAATAAGCAGAGGATGAATATACGGGCAGCCAGTCTTTAACGTCCCGCCCCGATTCATCATACTCCGAAAGATCCAGCAGATTATTTTTCTGTGGAGTCACCTGATTATGCACGGTTTGGCACAAACGTCCCAAACCATCATAATATTTCACTACATCTAAGTAAGAACTACTGCTTTCATTCAGCATAGTACGCGTAACCACATAATTCTGGTTACTATTTTGCGCTGTAGCTGCACCTATCAGGCAAAGAAATGAAATCAAAATATATAATCGTTTCATAATACTATTTTTATATGATCATACTGCATTTATGGCCGGAAATGATATTGATATTCCTCCATTGTCTTTCCTTCCGTATCCTTTATGCGAATCAACTGACTATCGCTGTTATATTCGAAAGTCGTTTTGGCTTTATTGGGAGAAATTATGCCACTTGCCCCAATCAAGGGATGGTAAGTATAGGAGGTAATCAGGGCAGAAGGCAAAGCTTTATACAAATTATCTATCATATTCAGATACAGAGGCATAGAAGGAAGTATGCACGACGACATGGAAGCTGGATCCACCATTAGCGCTTTTTTAACTTCTTCGTAAGTTGCCCCCTTGATTTCAGCCAGCAGGTATTGCCCCTTGTATCCCCACAAATATACAACCTTCTCAGCACCATCCTTATTGATATATACAGGGTTGCCATAAATATCATATTTATTATAACTGATTCGTTTTTCGTACTTATCCGTACCTTTACAGTAATACTGATCTTCTACCACCATCCCGGAAGACAAACTACTGCTATATCCTCTCAATACACTGTATAGCCGTTTATCCTTTTTCTCCATAGTCTGCTGTACAGGCGTGGTCAGATAATTTCGCGAAGTCAATAGCTGAATGGCACTTCGCTGGGATGTTGTCAGAGATTCTTTATCCGGTATAGTGTTATTACTGTAATAGGTTCTCTCCACCTGCTCCGCACCTCCGCTACACAAAGATGATTTACTTATTATATTGTACGGACGCTCCGTATCATAGGCAAAAACAGACTTCTCAACAATACTGTCACTCGATTGATAAGTGGTTTTACAAGTGGACTTCAAGCGATGATAGCCTGTAACCAAGCGATACGGAAAAGCTCTAACCGGAGAACCATATAAGTCACAATAATCATTGCGATAACAAACTGTTAACTTCTCCAAAAACTGGCAACTTGAGTAACCTCTCCATGCAAACAGATAAGGGCTTACTACGGCTCCTTTTAGTTCTATTTCTGATTTTTCGTATATATTCGTTAACGTCTGCACCTTCTCATAAGCAGTTCCCGACTTTTTATAAGAACTTTCCGATAATAGCCAGGGAGTCGAATATAATATTCTATTCGTTTTAGAAACCACATATTCCAGACTGGGGAAATGGTCCGGGTATGTATTATCATATTCATCCGAACGGAAATCATATCGATAGACTTTTTTCCAATCGGCAGCTGTTTCGGTTATTTTGCCGTACCATACAGAGTTGGAATTTCCCCGTACATCCGGAAGATTAGAAAAGACAGAAAGCGTACGCTGGCGAACTTTGCAACTACCATCATCAAGAGGACAAATATACCGGGTAGTCAGCAAATTTGTTTCATCAGGATAATTTTTACCCATAAAATGCGTATCCTCATACATATAGCTTTTTACAATCGTCTTAGCGGATACCGGATCGTACAATTCCGTAGATTTTACACGCAGTCCTCCGACTATAAAGTCTTTACCTTGCATAGTAAAGCGATGGGGTTCATAATTTATTTTCAGCTTACCTTTTGTAGGGCTAGTCATTTCCACTAAAGAATATATATCCATATATGCGGCATTAGGAGTCCTTATAGCACGTGAGCCAATGGATTGATTAAGAGGAACATTTATTGAACCATTAGTTTTTCGTATCTCAAGATTCAGAGTTGGAAGATTGGAACTCACACGAGTTGTACCGTTATAGTAGCCCCACCAGTCGAAACCTGAATGTAAGTAATCGGAAGAAGTTTCGTTTTTATAAGTAAATTTATAATCATCCTCACCGGATATATGAACATTCTTCAATAAATTGCCTGTAACCGTATCATACGTCAATTGCACTTTTCTCACAAGCGTGCTTGCCTGCTTCACACAGAAAGAAGTCAACTTATTTTCTGTATAATCAAAATCAATTAAGCCATTTGGCATTATAATACTATCGGGTACCTGCGATGTATTCGCATAGTAGAAGGGATGGCCGTTTCCTTCCGTTACCTGATATCCCTTACTACCAAGTATTCGCCAGAATGAACTATCCGAGCCCGTAGAAGTATTTATCATATCGTCATGATAACAACCAGCCCGCACCACAGACGCTCCATTGTCCAATACCGTAATGGTATTGTTAAAAAGAGGAACGTCTTCCCGGATTGACTGATAAGTAAATGAAATCTTTGTATCACCCGGGAAAATGATTTCCCGAAGCATCCAGCCACAAAAGCAGGAACCATAAGACTGTGTTTCTACATATTTAAGAGTCTTAGAAAGAGTATGTACCGGATTTTCTTCACCAAAGACATAACGGACACCCTTGTCATCCAACACTTCAAAGCCATAAAGACGGGTATTGATGAAGTTGGTCGAACTATCAAGTTTAGGAATTATCTTTAAAGGAGTATCCGATATCTGTTTCACTACATCCACCCCGTTTACACGTTGTAATATGAACGAAGCATTCATACCAGGCATGTTTATTTGAAATATATCATACTGACCATCCATGCGCGGATAAATACGCCCGAGTTTATTCCAACAATCACAATCAGTAGAGTAAGACGAAGACATATAGATATAATCATTATCCGATAGATTTCCGCTGACATCTGCCACCGGATACACCTCATCCGGTTTGCCCATAATCGTCCGTGATATCTTAAATCCCGGAAACAAAGCCCAGTTACGTCCCACCACACCGACAGGATCCTGCACTCTTACTCCCGAAGAATGATACTTCAAAGTCAAGGGGAGAGACAAGCCGTAAGCTTCCACAGTATATAGGGGGATACTAATGTCAATGGTTCCCGTCGCATGAGAAATGGGATAACCCAGAAACTTCTGAAATACTCGGGAAGTAGGTGAAGGCGGTGTCACATCAGGCATCGCAGCATAATAATTGCCTTGTGCACATACCGGCAATACACCGGTGCATAGTATAATAATAAGTATTATTCGATATATATTTTTCATATCCATTATTGTTTGTAGTTTAATATCGTTTTCTGCAAACCAGCATCCGGATTGCCGGTTTACAGAAAATTAGAAGTCATTATCAGAGCGCATTACAAGGTCATCGCATTTACGCCCAGCACACCCGCTATCGCCGTTACCACCGCGACAGCTACTTTCAAGATCATACTCCATACGGATTTCTTGATTGCCATAATTCCACACCTCCTTTCCACGCAATTAAAAAAAATGATTGTCACAGAGTGGAAATCACAGTTCCCTGCTCACTTCGAAGCACGGACACTCCTTAATCCATTCTTCCGGCTCTATCACTCCGTCACCGTTCAGGTCCGGACTGAGGTCACGATGCCCGCAGATACGGACATTGTTCCGAAAGCGTTTCAGGAGTTGATGCACAAGCAGCCGGAGCGCAGAGCGTTGTTCAGGTGTACGGGTATCTTTGGCACGCCCCCGGACATCAAGACCGCCCTCATAGCAGATGCCTATCGAGTGAGAATTATGGCCCTTGGCATGCGCCCCGACAAGTTCCAAAGCACGGGTATTGATTACCGTGCCATCCTTACGGATGTAGTAGTGATAGCCGATACCGCGGAAGCCACGGCAACGGTGATTTTCCTCCAGTTCGGCCACAGTCAGCGAACGGTCTTCGCGTGTGGCGGAACAGTGAATAACGATGTGATCGATTGTTCTCATGTAACTTAGTGATTAGTGTTTAATTTTTAATTTCCGAAGACTACGGTTTCAGAGCCTATCCCAGCGGATTCTCGTCCAATCCTCCGTCACCGCCTTCGTTGCCGCCACCTTCGCCACTGCCCGAACCACTGCCGGCAGCCTTCAACTGCGACTCCAGATCCACGAAGTCCATACGGTCTT
>NZ_EQ973491.1:970896-974131 GCF_000158035.1 Bacteroides cellulosilyticus DSM 14838 | reverse complement strand
ATAAACTTACTCTCCACACTTTCTTATGTACCAACCTATTTTTAAGCGTTACTTAAAAGCTGTTGTATCTTGTAGCTGTTAAATTTATCCAAAAAAGCATTTTGTACACTTCAACCGTTCCTCCGTACTGATAATCAAAACATTAAAAAAGGCAAGTGTACAAAAGCGCAAAGTATCTAAAAAAATGTTTTCCATACCTTCGAGGCGTGTAAAGGCAATAGTGCCAATGCACGACTGTAAAACATAAACAGATATGGAAAATACAGTAAATCGGGAGCCCCTGGTTTCCGAATTCCCAAGCGTGCGTAGCAAAGCACCACACACCATCAGCATCCACGATTTTATTGACACGGTACGCAGCGACCGCTTCAGGCAAGTCGTGCAGGATTACCGCCGCCTGAAAGCCCTGCCCGGACACGAAGCCGAAGCACAGAAACTGAAAGACGGTATGCCGTGCATCATCCCCGCAGGCGTATGCAGCAACGGACACGCCGTAAAAGACCTGCAACAACACAGCGAATTGCTCTGCATCGACCTCGACCACAGCAACGGACGCACCCGGGAAATCTTCCTCCTCTCCCAATCGCTCCCCTTTGTTGCCGCCTCCTTTATCAGCATCTCCGAAGAAGGAAACAAAATGCTGATACACGTCCGTCCCGAAGACGTGCAGAAAAATTACGAACAGCTTTATGCAGCCGTAGGCAGAGCGGTCAGCGTACACGTAGGTCACCCGTACGATGATAAATGCAAGATACTGACGCAGCCCTGTTTCTACTCCTGGCATCCCGAAGCCTACTACAATCCCGGTGCAATCGCCTTCGAAATGCCTGCGGAAAGCGTAACGAAAGTAACAGAGGTAGGAACGAAAGTAACAGAGGCAGAAACGAAAGAAACAATCGCCCCGGGTAACGCCCCATCGGAAAATGGCTTCATAGCCAACTTCCTCGATGAATTCGAACACCGCAACCCCTTCATCCGGGGTAGTCGGAACGACCTTGCCCTGAAGTTGGGACGTGCGGCAGCAAGTAAGGGATTTTCGCAGGAGGAAACAAAAAAGCTCACCGAACTTTTCGCGCAGCATTACGCCGCTACCGATTTTACGATGCAAGATATACAAAAACGCGTAGTATCTGGTTATCAGTTCATTATTCAGAAGAAAAAGGAAGAAAAAGAGACGAATCGGTGCCATTTCGGTGACAGTGACACCTATGCACCTTTTTCGGTTGCAAACGAGGAGGAATCACCCGAAGAAGTGTTAGAAAAAAACAACGAATTACGGGCCGCTTCCCCATACATCCCCGAGGAAGTTTATACCCGCCTGCCCGAATTTCTGAAACGCTGCTGCACGCATGCCACCGACAAGCGCGAACGCGACCTCATGCTACTGGGCAGCATGAACAGTTGTAGCGCCCTCTTTCCCAACGTCAGTTTCTTCTATAAGAAGTCACTGCTTTCGCCCCATTTCTATCTTGCCGTCGTAGCACCCGCAGGAGCCGGAAAAGGTGCGCTGGGGTTCACCTCCATACTGCTGGACGCCACGCAGGAGTTCTACGACCGGCTGCGCCGCGAACAGAAAAAGGAATACGATCAGAAACTACTGGCCTGGGAGCAGGAACAGCAGCAGGCCCGGCACGCCAAACGCCTGCCCAACCTCGACCTGAAACCGGAAGAGCCCCAGGCGCAATACCTCAAAATCTCAGCCACCACCAGTAAGAGCCGGCTCATACAGAGCCTTGCCGCTGCCGGCGAAATAGGTTGCTGCATGACTACTACCGAAATCAACACCCTGGTCTCCTCGCTGGGACAAGATTGCGGCAAATACGAAGACATCCTCTGTAAGGCGGCCCATCACGAAGAAGTCTCCTCTTCTTACAAGATAGACGGCGACCCCATCGTTGTTCGCCACCCCCACCTGGCACTGAGCATCGCCGGTACGCAGGAACAGTTCCGCAACTTCTTCCGTTCGCTCGAAGTGGGACTCTACAGCCGCTTCGGCATCTACACCCGCCAGCAAAGCCAGTTGTGGGAATCGTGCGCACCCCAGGAAGGGGAAGTGGACCTGCACAGCTACTTCTACGGGTTGGGAAGCGAACTGTTTGAAATGCACAAGCTGCTGCTCCAGTCGCCCACCCTCGTCACCTTCAGTCCCCAACAGTGGCAACAACATACCGCCCACTTCAGCCTCCTGCTGAAACGCACCCTGCTAGAAGGACGCGAATCTTCAAGCGGCATCGTTTACCGCAACGGACTGCTTGCCATGCGCCTGGCAGCCATTCTCACCATTTTCCGGAAATACACCGACTACGCTTACGCGAAGGAATACTGCTGCACGGACGATGATTTCCGAACAGCCATGGACATCGCCCACACGCTGCTCGAACACAGTCTTCTGCTCAGCACCTCGCTGCCCGACACCAGTCTGCCGCCCGTGAGCATGCACAAGTTCCACCAGCTTGAGGACACCCTTGCATCCATGCCAAGAGTTTTTACCTACATGGATTTCGTCCGGGCCGTACAGGAAAATGGAGCCTGCGCACGAACCGGGAAACGCTGGATACAAAAAGCCGTCAAAGCCCAACTTATTATAAAAGAAGGAGATAACTATAAGAAGTGCAACACAAAGAGCACAAAATAGGTGTATAGGTGTCACTGTCACCATTTTGTCACTGACACGGGCAAAAAAAGCGGCCGGAAATGGCTGCATTATGTAAATATTCTACCTTAGTCTGCAATTGTTCCGGACTTCCCGATAAGCCTCCACGAATAATTCAGACTAAAAACTTCAAAACAACAAATTCTTAAAATTCATAGAACATGGAAACAACAGAAAAAACGAAAAGGATTCCCGAAGATAAAAAAGAGACTCCCGAAGATAAATTTGAAATCAAGGCATACCTGAAGACTGAGTTCGCACAGCTCTATTTCCCCTGCCTCTCGGCCGAAGCCGCACTGAAAAAACTGCGGAAGTGGATCGCCGTCAATCCCGAACTGCACCGCCAGCTCTACGGCGGCCGTGAAGGAAAAAATGACCAGACCTTCAGCAAGCGCCAAGTGCAATTATTGATAGATTTTCTCGAAGCGCCCTGATCAGAAGCAATGTTCCGGAGGACAAGAAGCAATGCTGTCTATCATAAGATTGCTTCTTTATCGCCGGAACATTGCTTGTTTTATTTCTTGTCTATTTTCAAATTGATAATTAATGCGAATCAGGAGTTGAATTGATTCATATCTTTCG
>NZ_EQ973491.1:962387-970707 GCF_000158035.1 Bacteroides cellulosilyticus DSM 14838 | reverse complement strand
CATTGCGCCCTAACTTAAAAAAATGTACTTTTGTGAAAACTAAAAAGCAGAAGAATATGGAAACTACAATACAAATTCTCACCTATTCAGAATTTTCCAGTTTATAACTTTGCAGCATGAAAAGAAACTTACTCATTCTCATATATTTCCTCCTCCGCCTCCTCTGCCCGTCCACGGCCTCCGCCCAGCCGCAAACGCCGCAAGAAGCTACCCCCGACTCCATCCGCATCAGCCTGCTGACCTGCGCCTCGGGTGGGGAAATCTATTCCCTGTTCGGCCACACCGCCATCCGTTACGAAAACTTCACCCGGGGCATTGACGCCGTCTTCAACTACGGCATGTTCAATTTCAACGCCCCCAACTTCATCTTCCGCTTCGCCCTGGGAGAGACGGACTATCAATTAGGCGTAACCAATTACGAGCACTTCGCCTCCGAGTACAACTACCTGGGACGGGACGTCTGGCAACAGACCCTGAACCTCACCCAAGCAGAAAAAGAACACCTCTTCAACCTGCTTCAGGAAAACTACCGGCCCGAAAACCGCATATATCGCTATAACTTCTTCTACGACAACTGCGCCACCCGTCCGCGCGACCAGATAGAGGCCGCCATCGACGGCACCTTGCAGTATGCTGACAATATGACCGATACCGACACGGGAGTCACTTTCCGCGATTTGCTGCATAAATATAGTGAAGGTCATCCGTGGTCACGCTTCGGCATGGACCTGTGCATGGGCAGCAAAGCCGACCAACCCATCAACCGACGACTGATGATGTTCGTCCCCTTCTATGTGCAGGACTTCTTCAACACAGCCCGGATCATAGACAACGAAGGCCAGGCACGTCCCCTCGTATCCTCCGAAGAGAAAATAGTGGTAACCGGACTGACTGATGCCGACCACCGCTCCGGAGGAATCACCCCGATGCAATCGGCCCTGCTGCTGTTTGTGCTGGTGGCAGCCGCTACCATCTACGGCATCCGCCGCGAGAAAACCCTTTGGGGACTCGACCTAATCCTGTTCTTCTGTGCCGGAATAGCCGGGTGCATCCTCGCCTTCCTCGCCCTCTTCTCCCAACACCCCGCAGTAAGCCCCAATTACCTGCTGTTCGTATTCCATCCCCTGCACTTATTTTGCCTCCCGTGGATGATAAATAAGGTGAGAAAACGGCAGAAAAGCTGGTACATGAGGACGAATTGCGCTGTTTTAACACTTTTTATACTGCTTTGGGCGATAATACCGCAAAGAATTGACTTAGCTGTATTACCTTTGGCACTTTGTTTGCTGGTACGTTCAGCAAGCAATCTTATTTTGACATTGAAAAAGAGATAAATGAAAAAGGGACTGATTACTTCCATACTCGCACTTACTTTCACCGGTCTGCAAGCACAACCGTTGCCTGCCACACCTAAATTAGTGGTTACGCTGACGATTGACCAACTGCGCACCGACTATATGGAAGCATTCTCAACCCTCTACGGAGAGAAAGGTTTCAAAAGACTGATGCGCGAAGGGAAAGTGTTCTACCAGACCGAATTCCCTTTCAACGGAACAGACCGCGCTTCTGCCATTGCTGCCATCTACAGCGGCACGACGCCTTCGATGAACGGCATCATATCCCAGTACTGGATGGATGCAAGCACCCTGCGCCCCGTGAATTGCGTGGACGACGGCGCATTTATGGGCAACTTCACCGACGAAAACTCTTCTCCCTCCCAATTACTGACCTCTACCATTGCCGACGAACTGAAAGTAGCCACCCGCAACAAAGGCCTGGTGTATGCCATCGCCCCCTCGCGCGACGCGGCCGTACTGGCTGCCGGACATACCGGAAACGGTGCTTTCTGGCTGAACGAGAACACAGGCAAATGGTGCAGCACTACATATTACAGCGAGTTCCCGTGGTGGGTAAGCCAGTACAACGAACGGAAATCACCCGACTTCCGTATCCGCGACATGGTATGGGAACCGGCACACCCCATCAACAAATATACATTCCTGCCCGAATGGCGGGACCAGCCCTTCAAATATAAGTTCGACAGCGAACGACGCAATAAATTCCGCCGACTGCTCACCAGCCCGTTCATCAACGACGAAGTGAACCTGCTGACAGAAGAACTTCTGGAAAAGAGCACCATCGCCAAAGATGAGATACCCGACCTGCTGGCACTGACCTATTACGCCGGAAACTACAACCATAAAAGTACGCAGGAATGTGCCATGGAAATGCAGGACACGTATGTACGCCTCGACCGCAGCATTGCCGCACTGCTCGACCTCATCGACCGCAAAGTAGGTCTGCACAACGTCGTCTTCTGCATCACCTCTACGGGCTATGCCGATCCGGAAGCTCCCGATCTCGGCCTGTACCGCATCCCCGGCGGGGAATTCTACCTGAACCGCTGCGCCACCCTGCTGAACATGTATCTCATGGCCACGTATGGCGAAGGACAGTACGTAGAGACTTATCATAACCAGCAAATTTATCTCAACCATAAATTAATAGAGAACAAGCAGCTGAATCTGGCGGAAATTCAAGACAAGTCCGCCGACTTCCTGATACAATTCAGCGGAGTGAACGAGGCGTATTCAGCCCACCGCCTGCTGCTGGGTCCCTGGTCGCCCCAGATAGAACTTGCCCGAAACAGCTTTCATCGCAAACGTTCGGGCGACTTACTGATAGACGTATTGCCCGGCTGGACTATCGTGGAAGAAAATGCCACCGATAACCGCGTGGTACGTCATGCCAATGTTCCTGCTCCGCTCATCTTCCTGGGCGGTGGAGTGAAGCCCGAAACGATCCGGGTTCCCGTCAATATTACCCGCGTAGCCCCCACCCTGTCAAGTGTGATGCGCATCCGCGCTCCGAATGCTTGCACAGAGACTCCACTGAATTTCTGAGGTTTACTCACCACAGAGCACACAGAGTTTCACAGAGTTTTTATACCTCTAATGACCAATAGACTTCCTTCATTAATTGAAGAAAGAAAACTCAGTGAAACTCTGTGCCCTCTGTGGTGAAAGTCTACATCAAATAAACAGCGCAAAAATGTGTAATCTGTATAAAAATCAGTAACTTTGCGCACTCAATCAACTTAGTAAATAATAATAAAAATAGATATAAAATGGGATTTAATGAATTTTTAAGCTCGATTTTCGGCAACAAATCCACACGCGACATGAAAGAAATTCAGCCGTGGGTGGACAAGATCAAAGCCGCTTACCCGGAAGTTGCCAAACTCGATAACGACGCCTTACGCGCCAAGACAGAAGAACTGAAAGAATATATCCGCAATTCTGCCGCCGACCAACGCGCCAAGGTGGAAGAACTCAAAGCTGGTATCGAAGAAATCGAACTGGAAAACCGTGAAGAAGTTTTCGCACAGATAGATAAGATAGAAAAGGATATACTGGAAACTTACGAAAAAGCTCTTGAAGAAGTACTGCCGGTAGCTTTCTCTATTGTGAAAGAAACTGCCAAACGCTTATCCGAAAATGAAGAAATCGTAGTGACGGCTACCGAATTCGACCGTCACCTGGCTGCCACAAAAGACTTCGTACGCATTGAAGGCGACAAAGCCATCTGGCAAAACCACTGGCAAGCCGGCGGTACGGAAATTGTCTGGAACATGGTACACTACGATGTACAATTGTTCGGTGGCGTCGTATTGCATAAAGGTAAGATCGCCGAAATGGCAACGGGTGAAGGTAAGACATTGGTGGCTACCCTCCCCGTATTCCTCAACGCACTGACCGGAAACGGTGTACATGTGGTGACCGTAAACGACTATCTGGCCAAACGTGACTCCGAATGGATGGGCCCGCTCTATATGTTCCACGGTTTAAGTGTGGACTGCATCGACAGACATCAGCCCAACTCCGACGCACGCCGTCAGGCTTATCTGGCAGACATCACCTTCGGTACGAACAACGAATTCGGTTTCGACTACTTGCGTGATAATATGGCCATCAGCCCCAAAGACCTCGTACAACGCCAGCACAACTATGCCATCGTCGATGAGGTGGACTCCGTATTGATTGACGATGCCCGTACTCCGTTGATTATTTCCGGTCCCGTCCCCAAAGGTGAGGACCAGTTGTTCGAGCAATTGCGTCCGCTCGTAGAACGTCTGGTGGAAGCACAGAAGAAACTGGCTACCCAATATCTTGCCGATGCCAAGCGCCTGATTGCTTCCAGCGACAAGAAAGATCAGGAAGAAGGTTTCCTTGCTTTGTTCCGCAGCCACAAGGCACTGCCCAAGAACAAGGCATTGATTAAATATCTGAGTGAACAAGGTATCAAGGCAGGTATGCTGAAGACCGAAGAGATCTACATGGAGCAGAACAACAAGCGTATGCACGAAGCTACCGACCCGTTGTACTTCGTCATCGAAGAAAAGCTGAACAGTGTAGACCTGACAGATAAAGGTGTGGACCTGATCACCGGTAACTCGGAAGATCCTACCCTCTTCGTATTGCCCGACATCGCCGCACAGCTTTCCGAACTGGAAAACGAGACTGACCTGACAGACGAACAACGTCTGGCGAAGAAAGATGAACTGATGACCAACTATGCCATCAAGTCCGAACGTGTACACACCATCAACCAGTTGCTGAAGGCTTACACCATGTTCGAGAAAGATGACGAATACGTTGTGATCGACGGTCAAGTGAAGATTGTGGACGAGCAGACAGGCCGTATCATGGAAGGCCGCCGCTACTCCGACGGTCTGCACCAGGCCATCGAAGCCAAGGAAAACGTAAAAGTGGAAGCCGCCACACAGACATTCGCCACCATTACGTTGCAGAATTACTTCCGTATGTACCACAAACTCTCGGGTATGACCGGTACTGCCGAAACGGAAGCAGGCGAACTTTGGGACATCTACAAACTGGATGTAGTGGTGATCCCCACCAACCGCCCCATCGCCCGTAAAGACATGAACGACCGCGTTTACAAGACGAAACGCGAGAAATATAAAGCAGTCATCGAAGAAATCGAACAGCTGGTACAAGCCGGACGCCCTGTCCTGGTGGGTACCACATCCGTAGAAATCTCCGAAATGCTGAGCAAGATGTTGACCATGCGCAAGATCGAGCACAGCGTATTGAATGCCAAGTTGCACCAGAAGGAAGCAGACATCGTAGCCAAAGCCGGTTTGAAAGGAACAGTGACCATCGCTACCAACATGGCCGGTCGTGGTACGGACATCAAGCTGAGCCCGGAAGTAAAAGCTGCGGGCGGTTTGGCCATCATCGGTACCGAACGCCATGAATCCCGTCGTGTAGACCGCCAGTTGCGCGGACGTGCCGGACGTCAGGGTGACCCGGGTTCTTCCGTATTCTTCGTGTCACTGGAAGACGACCTGATGCGTCTGTTCTCTTCCGACCGCATCGCCGGTGTAATGGACCGTCTCGGCTTCAAGGAAGGTGAAATGATTGAGCACAAGATGATCTCCAACTCCATTGAGCGTGCACAGAAGAAGGTGGAAGAAAACAACTTCGGTATCCGTAAGCGTTTGCTGGAATACGATGACGTGATGAATAAGCAACGTACGGTGGTCTATACCAAGCGTCGCCACGCCCTGATGGGTGAACGTATCGGAATGGATATCGTAAATATGATCTGGGATCGTGTTGCCGCAGCCGTTGAAGCTCCCGATTACGAAAACTGCAAAATGGACTTCTTGCAGACTCTTGCCATGGAAGTGCCTTTCAACGAAGAACAGTTCCGTAACGAAAAGAAGGAAAAGCTTGCTGAAGCAGCCTTCAATGTGGCAATGGAACAGTTCAAGCGCAAGACGGACCGCATGGCACAGGTTGCTTATCCGGTAATCAAGCAGGTATACGAAACCCAGGGACACATGTACGAGAATATCCTGATCCCCATCACGGACGGTAAACGCATGTACAACATCTCTTGCAGCCTGAAAGCCGCTTACGACAGCGAATGTAAGGAAGTGGTAAAAGCGTTTGAAAAGTCTATCCTGCTGCACGTTATCGACGAAGCATGGAAAGAGAACCTCCGTGAACTGGATGAACTGAAGCACTCTGTACAGAACGCGAGCTACGAACAGAAAGACCCGTTATTGATTTATAAGCTGGAGTCTGTAAACCTGTTCGATACAATGGTGGATAAGATCAATAACCAGACTGTTTCTATCCTGATGCGCGGACAAATCCCGGTACAGGAACCGCAGGAAATTCAGCAGGCCGCTCCCGAACAGAAGCAGGATATGAGCAAATACCGCGAACAGAAACAAGATCTGAGCGATCCGAACCAACAGGCCGCCGCCCAACAGGACACACGCGAACAAGTGAAGCGTGAACCGATTCGTGCGGAAAAGACGGTAGGACGTAATGATCCTTGTCCTTGCGGAAGTGGCAAGAAGTACAAGAATTGCCACGGGAAGAATATGTAATAAGTGGTTAGTGATAAGTAATTAGTGATTAGTATGCTAACCACTTATCGCTAATCACTAATCACTAATAAAAGCCTTCAACGGTTAAAAACTGTTGGAGGCTTTTCTATATCCATACAAAAGTGTATTTTTGTTATTCCTAGATAAAGAATAAGCTTATGACTAAATATTCGTACTCACTATTGGTGTGCTGTGTTCTGCTGTTCAGCGGTTGCCAAAGCATAGAGCAACTCTCCATCGACTATATGTTGCCGGCAGAAGTCAGCTTTCCGTCCGCCCTCAGGCGCGTAGCTGTGGTAAATAATATGCCTCCTATCCCGGATAACAAGCTGATTCTGGAGGAAAACGATGAGAAGAAAAAAGATGAGACAGAGATAGCACGCAAGACAAAGTATTTCAATGGGGATGGCAAAATCGCCACGGAATCACTGGCGGAGGCACTTGCCAACGAGAATTATTTCGATGAAGTGATTATTTGCGACTCTGCCTTGCGTGCCCATGATATGATTCCGCGCGAAAGCACCCTTAGCAAAGAGGAAGTGGAAAAGCTCACCCAAAGTCTGGATGCGGACTTCCTGATAGCCTTGGAGAACGTACAGATGCGCTCCATCCGTAAAATCGAATATTTACCGGAATGGGGAGTATATGCAGGTACGCTTGACCTGAAAGTATATCCTACCGTAAAGGTGTATCTGCCCCAACGCAACGGTCCGATGGTGACAGTCAATGCCAGCGACAGCATCTTCTGGGATCATGCAGCTCCCAGTATGGCACAGGCAGGCGCAGGACTCATCAGTGAAAAAGAGATGCTGAGAGAGGCTTCCGAATTTGCCGGCACTATCCCCGTGAGCCATATGCTGCCACATTGGAAAACTGCTTCCCGCTATCTCTTTACAGGCGGTTCCGTAAATATGCGTGATGCCGCGGTCTTTGTCCGCGAAGATAACTGGGACAAGGCCATTGAACTCTGGAAGCAAACCTATGAGAAAAAGAAAAAAGGAAAGCAGAAAATGTATGCCGCCTATAACATTGCCTTAGGATACGAAATGCAGGACAGCATTCATACAGCAGAAGAATGGGCCTTGAAAGCGCAGAAAGTAGCATACGATGTAGACAAAATAGACGAGAAGAAAACTCAGGAAGGCGTAGACCTCATGGATATCCCCAATTACTTCGCAATAACCCGCTACCTGAACGAATTGCAGGAGCGAAAGGAGGGAATGACCCGACTGAACGCCCAAATGGAAAGATTTAAAAATGATTTTTAGAGAAATGATGCAGAGGTAATTATTTTTTTTATACCTTTGAACGTCCATTAAGAAAGAATATCTATTATGAAACTGAGCCAAGCATCATTATCACTCCTTGAAAAGGCCATTAAACAGGCAGTCGCCAAATACACTTGCGGCTGTGAGCAAACCATTGTGACCGACATCCATCTGCAAGCCAACCAGAATTCCGGCGAATTGTCCATCTTTGATGACGAAGACGAATATCTGGCTTGTGTCTCTATCGAGGAATGGATGACTTATGACGGAGATGATTTCTACGAAAATGTAGAACGTATTCTTTCTACCTTACTCCACAACATGAAGAACGGAGGTGACTTTGAAAAACTGACTATTCTGAAACCTTACTCTTTCGTATTAGTGGATGATGAAAAGGAGACAATTGCAGAGTTACTGCTGATGGATGATGATACGTTGCTTGTGAACGAAGAATTGCTGAAAGGCCTGGATGAAGAGTTGGATTCTTTTCTGAAAGAACTGCTGGAAAAGTAATAGCATTTGATTTATAAAAAATAAATTAGCCCTTGCAGTAATCGGATATTGCAAGGGCTATTTTTTAGGGATAAGTAATTAGGGATAAGTACTCATGCAAAATTAACTTGTTCTA
>NZ_EQ973491.1:946281-962022 GCF_000158035.1 Bacteroides cellulosilyticus DSM 14838 | reverse complement strand
ACCATCATATAAACTAATTATGCTCACCTACTTAAATAAATCATTTCTTCAGCGCAGCAATGCTCTCTTTCAGAGAGTTGATAATACTTTCCGCATCCGCCTGTTTCTTACGTTCCAGTTCAAGGACAGCGGCAGGAGCATTATTCACAAACTTCTCATTGCTCAGCTTCTTCATAACGCCTTGCAGGAAACCTTCTTTGTGCTTCAATTCTGCTTCCATACGGGCTATTTCAGCTTCTACATCAATCATATTCCCCAGAGGTACGGCATATTCCGTAGTTCCTACCATGAATGAAGCAGCACCTTCGGTTTTAGTATCTACCACATCAATTGCCGAGAGATTACACATCTTCATGATAACCAAGTTGAATGCATCAACCGGATTCTCACCAACCACCTGCAATTCCAGTGTTTCCTTCTGAGCTATGTTTTTCTGCAAACGAATGGAACGAACGTTACTGATAACTTCCTTCACCACTTCGAATTGCTGAATCATCTCGCTGTCTACATGAGTATCCATACTCAAAGGACATACCATGATGCTCTCACCCTCCTCACGCTCATACATCTGTTGCCAGAGCTCTTCGGTAATGAATGGCATGAACGGGTGAAGCAGGCGAAGCAAATTATCAAAATAGCAAATCGCAGCATTACGAACCGTACTGTGAATGCCTTGTCCGTAAGCCGGCTTAATGATTTCAAGGAACCAGGAAGAGAATTCATCCCAGAACAATTTATAGACAGCCATAAGAGCTTCACTCAGGCGATATTTACTGAATAAATCCGCTACCTCGGCTGTAACTTCATTCTGTTTGGATTCAAACCAGGATATCGCCAGCTTAGCCGCTTCGGGAATAGGCTGGTTATCATCAATTGTCCAGCCACTTACCAAGCGGTAAGCATTCCATATCTTGTTACAGAAGTTACGTCCCTGTTCGCAAAGAGCGTCATCGAACAAGATATCATTTCCGGCAGGAGCTGCAAGCATCATACCCATACGCACACCATCGGCACCAAACTTCTCAATCAGTTCCAACGGGTCGGGAGAATTACCGAGGGACTTGGACATCTTGCGTCCCAACTTATCGCGAACGATACCCGTAAAGTACACATTCTTGAACGGCATCTTTCCTTCATATTCATAACCTGCCATAATCATGCGGGCTACCCAGAAGAAAATGATATCCGGACCGGTTACCAGGTCACTTGTCGGATAGTAATAATCGATTTCCTCATTACCCGGATTGTTGATACCATCAAACAAAGAGATGGGCCACAACCAGGAAGAGAACCAAGTATCCAGACAGTCTTCATCCTGACGAAGATCTTCCATAGTCAGGGCCGGATTGCCGGTCTTCTCTTTTGCCAGTTTCAGAGCTTCTTCTTCAGTAGCAGCTACCACATATCCACCTTCCGGAAGGAAGTATGCCGGAATGCGATGTCCCCACCACAACTGACGGCTGATACACCAGTCCTTGATGTTCTCCATCCAGTAGCGATAGGTATTCTTATACTTGGCAGGGTAGAATTTCAGATCGTCATTCATTACAGGAGGCAATGCCATATCTGCAAAATGCTGCATCTTGAGGAACCACTGCATAGAAAGCTTTGGCTCTATAACTACGTTGGTACGCTCGGAATACCCTACCTTATTGGTATAGGCTTCCACCTTATCCAACAGGCCGGCAGCATCCAGGTCTTTTTCAATCTGTTTACGAACATCAAAGCGATCCATACCGATATAAAGACCGGCAGCCTCGCTCAATGTACCATTATCGTTGAAGATATCGATGCTTGGCAAGTTATACTTTTCACCCAGCATATAGTCGTTCACATCATGCGCAGGGGTTACTTTCAGGCAACCTGTACCGAACTCAATATCTACATAATCGTCTTCGATTACCGGGATCACACGATTTACCAAAGGAACGATTACTTTCTTACCTTTCAGCCATTCGTTCTTCGGGTCGTTCGGATTGATACACATAGCGGTATCACCCATGATCGTTTCAGGACGGGTAGTAGCTACCACAGCATAGCGTCCTTCCGCATCACCTTCCACTTTATAGCGCAGATAATACAGTTTGCCATGCTCTTCCTTGTAGATAACTTCTTCATCAGAAAGGGCTGTCAAAGCCTTCGGATCCCAGTTTACCATACGTACACCACGGTAAATCAGTCCCTTATTGTAGAGGTCTACAAATACTTTCAATACACTTTCGCTACGCTTTTCGTCCATAGTGAAAGCGGTGCGATCCCAATCACAGGAAGCACCGAGTTTACGCAACTGCTTCAGGATGATGCCACCATGTTCATCTGTCCACTCCCAGGCATGCTTCAGGAATTCGTCACGGGTAAGATCCGTCTTCTTGATACCTTGTGCAGCCAGCTTATTTACTACCTTCGCTTCCGTAGCGATAGAAGCGTGGTCAGTACCCGGTACCCAGCAGGCATTTTTACCTTCCATACGGGCACGGCGTACCAGAATATCTTGAATGGTATTATTAAGCATGTGTCCCATGTGGAGCACGCCGGTGACGTTAGGGGGCGGAATGACGATGGTGTAAGGCTCACGACCATCGGGTTTTGAACTGAATAATTTGTGGTCCAACCAATACTGGTACCACTTTCCCTCTACGTCAGCAGGGTTGTACTTACTTGCTAATTCCATATCTTTTAAATCTGTATATAATTTATTTTATCGCGAATAACGGGCGCAAAATTACTAAATTAAATTCAAATCTTGCCACCCTCCGGCGCTTTCTGTGCAGAGAACGACAATTTATAACCTTCATAAAGAGCAATTCCATAAAATACGATTGTCATGGAAGCCATATTTTCTATTACCACAGACATCACTTCACCATAACTGGCGTCGAAAAGAACGTCCATAAAAGAGACTTCATATTCTTTGGCCACCAGACCTACGATAGAGAAGAAATCTCCCATCACACAGCTTATCAACGCCAAAGCAGCACCAATAATGCCGAATATAGGGCGTATTCCTTTCCCCTGGCGCATCGCAAATCCTACCAGAAAACCGACACCAATGGCCATATATCCCATCTGGTATCCGGTAGAAATAGAGATCAAAGCCCAAGCCACAGCACCTGCAATGCATGCCAGCACTCCGAACAATACAGCTTTCGGTAAATTCTCCTCAGCCAACAGTTTCTCCCTGTCTACATATCCCGAATAATCTTCAGGTTTAGGAGTGGGAGCCATTTTCTCCAGCTCTTCATCTTTCTGATAGCTTTCACATTCACCTACAAATGCAGGAATAGCCCCGGTACGCTTGCAAACCAGTCCTCTGCCATTCACGAAATCGCGTGAAACGCAATTACGGCAATAGCGTTCAATGTCATTTTGATCAGTCATAATTACAGTGTCTAATGTCGTTACTTAAGTTGCTTATTAATAGTTTTTTTGCAAATATAAAGCTAATTTCCTACGTGACATTTAATAAATGTATATTTTTGCCTTTCAAATAAATTTGCGATGAAATATAAGCTGAAGATTCGTTATATCGTGCTATGCACACTCTTGTTAGTAGTCTGGGCCACACAGCTCATTCCGGCTATGGGAAGAATATATGCACACAGTGTATATCCTGTCATAGCTTATATTCTTTCGTCTTTCTCCCGCCTCATTCCCTTTGCCATAGGCGACTTATTCATAGCCCTCAGCATTGCGGGCGTACTCCTCTACCCTGCCTATGCCCGCCGCTTTCAGAAGAAAAAATGGAAACGTATCTTGCTGAATGATATTGAATATCTGTTATGGATATACGTCTGGTTCTATCTGGCTTGGGGACTTAATTATTCACAGCCCAATTTCTACCAACGGACAAAGATTCCTTATACCGCATACACTCCCGAGAACTTCCGGAATTTTGTTAATGATTACGTTGACAAACTGAATGGATCGTATGTAGATGTAACTACCATCAATAAGGACCTTATCCGCCGGGAAACTGTTCGCGGATACAATCAGATCAGTAATACGCTGGGTGTACATCATCCTTTCCATAAGTCACCACGGGTGAAGACAATGCTTTTCACTCCACTGATTTCCATGGTGGGCGTCACCGGTAGCATGGGACCTTTCTTCTGCGAATTTACCTTGAATGGAGATCTGCTCCCTTCACAGTATCCTGCCACGTATGCGCATGAACTGGCACATTTATTGGGCATTTCCAGCGAGGCGGAAGCTAACTTCTACGCTTATCAGGTCTGTACCCGTTCGCAAGCGCGAGGTATCCGTTTCTGCGGATACTTTTCAGTGCTGGGACACGTACTTGTCAATGCCCGCCGACTGATGGATGAAGAAGAATACAAAGAGCTCTTCAACCGGATTCGCCCCGAAATCATTGAACAGGCTAAAAGTAATCAGGAATACTGGACGGAAAAATACAGTCCACTCATCGGAGATATACAAGACTGGATATACGACCTGTACCTGAAAGGAAACAAGATACAAAGTGGCCGCAAGAACTACTCCGAAGTAGTCGGATTGCTTATATCCTATTATACACATTGCAATAAATAACCCTATAAAGATATGTTACATACAAGAAAAGAACAGATGGAAGCCTTCGGACGCTTCCTGGACATACTCGACGAACTCCGCGAGAAATGTCCCTGGGACCGCAAGCAGACTAACGAAAGTCTGCGTCCCAACACCATTGAAGAAACTTATGAACTTTGTGACGCCCTGATACGTGACGATAAAAATGATATCTGCAAAGAGCTGGGAGACGTCTTGCTACACGTAGCTTTCTACGCAAAGATAGGTTCCGAGAAAGGCGATTTTGACATGAAAGATGTATGCGATCACCTTTGCGAGAAATTAATCTTCCGCCATCCCCATGTGTTCGGTGACGTAAAAGCCGATACTGCCGGACAAGTTTCCGAAAACTGGGAACAACTGAAGTTAAGAGAGAAAGGTGGAAACAAGAGTGTATTGAGTGGTGTTCCTGCCGCCCTTCCTTCACTCATCAAAGCTTACCGTATTCAGGACAAAGCCCGCAACGTCGGCTTCGATTGGGAAGAACGGGAACAAGTGTGGGATAAGGTAAAAGAAGAAATCCAGGAGTTTCAGGCAGAAGTAGCCAATATGGATAAGGACAAGGCAGAAGCCGAATTCGGGGATGTACTATTCAGCCTTATCAATGCCGCACGCCTCTACAAGATCAATCCGGATAATGCATTAGAACGCACCAACCAGAAGTTTATCAACCGTTTTAATTATCTGGAAGCGCACACCATCAAGGAAGGCAAAAACCTGCATGATATGACTCTGGAGGAGATGGACGCCATCTGGAACGAAGCTAAAAAGCTGGAGAGAGAAGTTGACAAGGAAAGAAGTTGACAAGGGGGAAAAGGCTAAATTAACAAAAGAACAAGGGGACAAGGGGCTTGCATTATCATACCGCATGGCCCTTGTCCCCTTGTCAACTTCTTCCCTTTTATGCCTATTTTATTTTTTCTTTCCTTGCGGTTTTTGAGGTTCTCCACCTTTATGATGCATCCCCTTCAGCAACTCACGGTTAAAACGCATTTCAGCACGTTGCACTAAATATATCTTTTTGTTCGAAAGTATCTTCTTGAACTTCTCATAGTAAGTTTTCTCCAGACGGTTGGTAGCAATACGGGCATCGTATACGCCTTCTAAAATCTCATTATATTGCGCTTCGGTCGTCTTTTCATCCCTTCCTTTTCGAAGTAAGTTCCATGCTTCGTCATTCAGTTGCTTTTTGCGGTCCTGTAATTCAAAATAAACAGGAAAGAATTTAGCGGCTTCTTCCTTAGTCAATCCGGCTTTCTCAGTGATATACGCTTTCTGCTTGGCACGGAATTCGTCAGGAGACAAATGTTGATTACATCCGTCCATAGCCCATGACAAGGGGATGAAACTGCACATCACAATAAACAAAACAATCAGCTTTTTCATTTTCTTCTCATACAGTTAAGTTGTTACTCACATCACTCTGCACCGGCGTCTGTGAGATAGACATACAGCGAATAATCATCCAGCATGGAATTATCCAGCACAGCACTGATATATTCATCAGAAACAACTTCGGTTTCAGGTTCGTCCATCGCCATCCGGTTGTTAACAGGTGTACGGTCAGTAGAAGCAACGCGGATAATCAATGCTGCGCCGGCAAACATGGCAGTCATATATACCCATGGCTTTATTCTCTCCCACTTCGTAGGTTCTCTCTTAATAATTGCAGGTGTTTCCTTTTCGGGAAGCCGGCTCATCACCTCTGAAGTAAGATTCTCAAAGTATCCGTCAGGAACACGGAAAACATTTTCCTTCCCTACCTTCTTCAATATGTTATCTTCTTCTTTCATAAGCTTTTTTCCTCTCTGTTAGGTTAGACTATGTTTTGGGGTAAAGGTTTAAACCTCTCCCTCCAAAAACTTCTCGATTTTTTTCACGGCATGATGATAAGAGGCTTTCAGAGCGCCGACAGATGTGCCGAAGATGTCGGACATCTCCTCGTATTTCATTTCCTGGTAATACTTTAAGTTGAATACCATACGTTGTTTTTCCGGCAGTGTAAGCAGTGCTTTCTGTAGAGACTTCTGTGCCCGGTCACCGGAGAAATAGGGATCACTTTCCAGCTTCTGAAGTACAGAAGCATCTTCATCATCGATAGAAACAGTAGTTACAGCGCGTTGTTTATTTAGGAAAGTCAAACATTCATTCAAAGCGATGCGATAGAGCCAGGTAGAAAGCTTCGCATCTCCACGGAAATAATCAATATTGGTCCATGCCTTAATGAACGTGTTCTGAAGTAAGTCATTGGCATCTTCATGCAAAAGCACCATACGACGGATCTGCCAGTATAATTGTTCGCTATATTGCGCAACAATCAACTCAAACCCTCGCTTTTGTGTACTTTCATCTTGTAGAAGCTCCAGCACTTCGCGTTCATTATAGGAAGGATTCATAAGTATCTATTCCGTTTCGTTTATTTGATTACCACTTTCCGCACGACATTCCCAATCTTAAAGATGTAATAACCTTTAGGCAAATTCACCTGAACGGTGACATCCGTAGAGTCAATGCGTATCGTGGTAAGTTTCACGCCTACAATATTGTAGACTTCCATCTGGGAACCGGGTTCTGCATTCTGCACACGTACCCGGTTTTCTGCCGAAACAGTCAGTACAATAGTAGAAGACGGCTGCTCTTTCTGAGCCGTTTCCTGCTTCCGACCGTCCTGCGCCCATGCCACGGACTGCGACGAAAAAGTCAACAAAAAGAAAAAACAGTAGAGTAACTTTCTCATCTATAAGCCTATGTTTTCAGATTATTCCGTACAAATATACGGCATTCGGTTCGATAAAACAAAAAACAGACGGTTAAATGATAATTTGTTAGTGATTATCATTTATACCTCCAAACACAGCGTTTCCTTAGCCAGCACTGTTTCGGGGAAAACAGCCGAAGCTTCTTTAAGCAAAACATTCTCATCTTCATAGCGGGCAGAAAAATGCCCGATCACCAATTTCTTCACTCCTGCCGCCTTGGCTATCTCTCCCGCCTGAGCAGCAGTAGTATGAAAGGTTTCTTTGGCACGAGGCAAGTCTGCATTTGCAAAAGTGGCCTCATGGAATAGCAAATCTACTCCTTTTATCTGTTCTGCAATCTCAGGCATATAGATGGTATCCGAACAATAGGCATAACTACGCGGTAGATCAGACGACGTGTCAGTAAGGAATTGGAAATGATTTTGCCTTCCGGAGTCACATAGTCTTCCCCATTCTTTATCCTATTCAACTCATATACCGGCACTTCATAGAAGTCGACCATCTCCCGAATGATATGATTAGGCCGCTGCTTCTCTGCAAACAGAAAACCGCAACAAGGCATACGATGACGCAATGGAATGGTAGTCACTGTCAGAGAACGGTCTTCATAGATCATTCCGGGTTCTTTCGTCTCAAACTCATGGAAAAGAACCTTATACGTCATTTGCCGGCAAAAGAAACTTAGCATCGGAGCAAATAGGGTTTCCAATCCTTTCGGTGAATGAATATGCAACTCAGCCGTACGCCCCAGCAGATTGAGCGTGGATATCAATCCCAACAAACCAAAGCAATGATCTCCATGCAGATGAGAAATAAAAATATGATTCAAGCGGGAAAACTTCAGTCGGGACTTGCGGAATTGCAATTGCGATCCTTCTCCGCAGTCTATCATATAAAGTTTGTCACGCACATTCACCACTTGCGAAGTGGCAAAATGACGGGTAGTAGGCAGCGCAGAACCGCAGCCCAGTATATGTAATTCAAACTTTTCCATTAGCAATACATTCTGAACAATCCTTATTTATTTGGACAGAAGCTCTTTTAGTTCAGCAACAGTAAAAAGGTATTCTATATTTTCACCAGAGGTATCACCTACATATCGGTATGCTATCCCTTTATTATCCTTCATACATGCTTCCAGGAACATTTTTAAGGAAGGTTCGGATACATTCAAAGCTCCCTTTATATTCTGTTTCATCTGCTCCTCATTACTCTTTAAAGCAGCCATTGCTACTTTTTCTTCATCAATCGTATAATTGTATACTACTTTATCCGCCTCTATCGTTAACTTATTAAGAATGGTAGCCTCATCTATCGTCATCGGACATGACACATTGGTAACATTCACCAGTTCTTCCAACTTCTGCCGCTCACTCTCTTTTTCCGTTCCCTTCTGGTTCAAGATGCGTTTCAGTTCTTCAGTGTCCAGTCTACATTCCACTTCTTTACCGGTAGACTTTCCTTTATATATTAATCTAATACCGGATTTAGTATCCACTACCATTTCCAGCATTGACTTTATTTCCCCTTTCGGATTCTTGAACATAACCATTACAGCAGACTTCATTGCATCGGTATTCTTCCCCAAGGCATCCAAGTCCAGATAGTCTTCATTCATCAACAGACTGTATATCACATCCGTTCCATCAAAAGTAATGCTCGATATTTCGCCTGTCGTTCCTATACTCATAGGGCATTGCTTATTAGCCATTTCTATTGCTAATTTCAGTTGAGACTTCCGACTGCATCCGGTCAGCAAGATGAGAGACAAACAGGTCAGCAACATAATGCTTCCCAAATTCTTAATAATGTTTCGCATAGTAAATCTACATTAAATTATTTATACCATTCAGAATGCGGTAGATTCAGAGCCACCACATTCAACCACTATTCTGCAAAGATAATCATAAAATAAAAAAGCACACTTTATTCCCCAAGATTCTACCCAAATAGAAAAAAAAGAGAGGACACTTTCAAGTAAGTGCCCTCTCGTCTTTATCTATCTATAGAAGTGATTACTTCTTTCCAGCTTCCATTTGCTCTTTCAAAGCAGCCAGAGCGTCGATGTCGCCCAGAGTAGTAGAAGCAGCCTGGTTTTGAATAGCCGGAGCGTCTTCTCTCTTATTGCCAGCCGGCTTCTTACCAGCAGCCTTCTTTTCAGCTCTTTCTTCTGCCTTTGCAGCATCTTCGAAGATACGGCTGTGAGAAAGGATGATACGCTTAGCATCTTTGTTGAACTCGATAACCTTGAATGACAGTTTCTCATCCATCTGAGCCTGAGAGCCATCTTCCTTAACGAGGTGTTTCGGAGTAGCGAAACCTTCTACGCCATAAGGCAGAGCAACAACAGCGCCCTTATCCAGCATTTCGATGATAGTACCTTCGTGTACAGAACCTACAGTGAATACTGTTTCGAATACATCCCAGGGGTTTTCTTCGAGTTGCTTGTGGCCAAGGCTCAAGCGACGGTTTTCTTTGTCGATTTCCAGTACCTGAACTTCGATGTCTGCACCGATCTGAGTGAATTCAGAAGGATGTTTAACCTTCTTAGTCCAAGACAGGTCAGAGATGTGGATCAAGCCGTCAACACCTTCTTCGATTTCAACGAATACACCGAAGTTAGTGAAGTTACGAACTTTAGCAGTGTGCTTAGAACCTACAGGATACTTCTCTTCGATAGTTTCCCAAGGATCTTGCTTCAGTTGTTTGATACCCAAAGACATCTTACGTTCTTCGCGGTCCAGAGTCAGAACTACTGCTTCCACTTCGTCACCTACCTTCATGAAGTCTTGTGCAGAACGCAAGTGTTGTGACCAAGACATTTCAGATACGTGGATCAAACCTTCAACGCCCGGAGCGATTTCGATGAATGCACCGTAGTCAGCCATAACCACTACTTTACCCTTCACCTTGTCACCCACTTTCAGTTCAGCGCTAAGAGCATCCCAAGGATGCGGAGTGAGTTGCTTCAGACCAAGAGCGATACGCTTCTTCTCATCGTCGAAATCAAGGATAACAACGTTGAGCTTCTGGTCGAGTTCAACCACTTCCTTCGGATCGCTTACGCGGCCCCAAGACAGGTCAGTGATGTGAATCAAACCATCTACGCCACCCAAGTCGATGAATACACCATAAGATGTGATATTCTTAACGGTACCCTCAAGAACTTGTCCTTTTTCGAGCTTACCGATAATTTCTTTCTTCTGTTGTTCCAGTTCAGCTTCGATAAGAGCCTTGTGAGAAACAACCACGTTCTTGAATTCCTGGTTGATCTTAACAACCTTGAATTCCATAGTTTTGCCAACGAATACATCGTAGTCGCGGATAGGTTTCACGTCGATCTGAGAACCCGGCAAGAAAGCTTCGATACCGAATACATCTACGATCATACCACCCTTTGTGCGGCACTTGATGTAACCCTTGATAATTTCTTCGTTTTCCAAAGCAGCGTTCACACGATCCCAAGAGCGAGTAGCGCGAGCTTTACGGTGAGACAGAACCAACTGTCCTTTTTTGTCTTCCTGGTTTTCGATGTATACTTCTACAGTATCACCGATCTTCAAGTCAGGATTGTAGCGGAATTCATTCAGAGGAATGATACCGTCTGATTTGTAACCGATGTTCACAACAACTTCACGTTTGTTCATCGCGATTACAGTTCCGTCAACTACCTCACGGTCGTTAACTTTGTTAAGCGTACTGTCGTAAGCCTTTTCCAACTCTTCGTGGCTGGCACCACCGAAGGTTTCGCCATTTTCATAAGCATCCCAGTTGAAGTCTTCAACAGGCGCTACATTTTTTAAGTTTTCCATTAAATAAAATAAGTTGTTTAATAATTAATTGAGTGAGACATTATATTAGCTCATAAATTCGGGCGCAAAGATAGGAGTATTTTCTTGAAGAGCAAAAAGTTCCATCTGAAATTTCTTGGTATTTTTACATCCGAACGGTATAGAACAATCGGTAGTATAGCCTAAGCTGTTTTGTATAGGAAACAAAAAAGCATAAAATTCATTCTGCATACAAAACAAAAGTATTATATTTGCCATCAATTCTTACATAATTCATGTTCTTATGGTAGAAAGAGAAGTAATCCGCAGAATCATCATAGAGGGTCAGGAGTTCGTGAATGAAATTTCTCTGACAGAACGTCCGTTCTTTTTTGAGCAGAAGGGGAACTACGTATTCGTAGGCATCCGACAAGCCGGAAAATCCTATTTACTTTATCAGCGCATCCAGCAACTACTACGCGAAGAGCATAACATCAATGAAATTGTTTATATCAATTTTGACGATGAGCGCCTCCGACAAATGACAGCGGATGATTTAGACCTAATCCTGCAAGCATATCATAGCCTGTTTGATTTGCGTCCTTTACTTTTCTTTGATGAGATACAGAATATCGAAGGTTGGGAACACTTTGCCCGACGCCTGGCAAACCAGAAGTATAACATTTACATCACCGGTAGCAATGCCAAAATGCTGAGCCGGGAAATTGCCACTACATTGGGGGGACGTTTCTGGAATAAAGATGTCTATCCTTATTCCTTTGCTGAATATCTGAATGCCCGGGATATCATTTTATCCAAGAACTGGATGTATGGCAAACAAGCTGCCGAAGTAAGCAAGGCCTTCAATGACTACTTCCTGTATGGGGGCTTTCCTGAATTAACCGATGTCATAGCTAAAAGAGTCTGGCTGAATGACATTTACAGTAAAATATTCTTCAGCGATTTAATTGTGCGAAACAAAGTTCGAAACGAAGAAGCTTTGGGATTACTGGTGCGAAGGTTGGCCGAGAATGTCAAGCAACCTGTTTCATATACACGATTGGCTAACTTAATCAGTTCTATTGGCATAAAAATAAGCAAAGCAACCGTCATCGAGTTCATCCGTTATTTAAAAGAATCCTGCCTCATATTCCCTATAGAGAACTATGCCGCCAAATTTGCCGAGCGCAATTCAAACATGAAGCATTATTTTATAGACAATGGCTTACTGAGTATCTTTTTGCTTGATGGCAATACTTCTCTTTTAGAAAACATCGTCGCTATTCATTTATATAAGAGATACGGTGCCCAACTCTACTTCTACAACCAAAACATAGAAGTGGATTTCGTCATACCGGAAGCAAAAACGGCTATTCAGGTCAGCTACTCTCTGATGGATGAAACAACCTGTCGGCGAGAAGTGGAAGGCCTCATCAAGCTAAACCGTGTTTTTCCAATGGATAATATGTGTATTATCACACGGGATGAAGAACGGATTATTACTCACGAAAGCGGTGTCTCTATTCATGTGATTCCTGTTTGGAAATGGCTGTTGGAAGAGGAACCGTTACGAACTTGAGAACCGAATTGTTGTCAAGAGCAGATTTACATATTATTAACTCCTCTAAGCGAATTTAGATAGCCGACTGCATTACTGGCACACTTACGGAACAGACGGTCTGTTTACCTTAAACAGATGGTCTGTTGTACTCGAACAGATGATGCGCTTGCCACAAACAGACGATGCATTTGCCACATGTAAACAAGACAAATGCCACACTTTAATCCTCCAAATGCCACATGTTAGCGGGTGAAACCTGTGGCATTTCACCTGCCGAGGTGTGGCATTCGGGAAACTGAGGTGTGGCATCGAGAGTATTGGAGTGTGGTATTCAGGAAGCATGAAAAGGGAAGATACAGAAATGAGGAGAAGCAATGCTCCTCCTCTTATGCTAATTTAAAATTGAATATGAGTTAAGATTACGGATACAAATATACTACATACAAAAGCCGAAGTCAAGCTTTTCACCGTATTTTTCTGAAACATAAGCATAAACTTTAGACTGCTTTATTGCTTCCTAAAAGGATTTTAAGTATCTTTGTCCAAACGATTGGATAAAAACACCACCGTTTCATCCAACAGATTGGATAAACCACCTTGCTTTTTATCCAGCAGATTAAACAGTATGGATAAGCAACTATTAAAATCAGTCATGCTGGACAATCAGAAAGAGGTTCAGCGTTACGAGGTCTTCAAGAGAGACTTTCATTTTGAAGATTTCGGTAATTATGTACTTATAGGCATCAGGCGCGCCGGAAAATCTTTCTTGATCTATCAACGCATCCAGCAATTACTCACTGAAGGCGTTGGATGGGACAGTATGCTATATATCAACTTCGAAGATGAACGCTTAGACGGATTGCAAGTTTCCGAGCTCAACCTCATCATTGAAGCTCACCTCGAAATGTATGGAAAGAGGCCTATACTTTTCCTCGACGAAATACAAAATATAGAAGGCTGGGAAAAGTTTGCCCGACGCTTAGCGGATGAAAAATATAAGGTATACATCACCGGAAGCAATGCCAAAATGCTTAGTAGTGACATACAAACGACATTAGGAGGCAGGTATATTACAATCAATGTATATCCTTACAGTTTCCCGGAATTTCTGGAAGTCCACCACACGACTTATGACGAGCTGTCTCTATTGGGTACAGAATCCAGAGCTGCCGTAATGAACCGTTTTATTGACTACTTCCATAATGGCGGTTTCCCCGAAGGTGCACTTCTTGCAGCAAAAAGGAACTATCTCACCAGCGTATATCAAAAGATATATTTAGGAGATATCGCTGCCAGAAATGCCATAACGAACACTTTCGGGCTGAAGATTATGATTAAAAAACTGGCGGAAAGCATAAAACAACCTATATCTTTCAACCGTATAGCCAATATAGTATCCACTACGGGCAGCAAACTCAGCACAACTTCTGCCATAAAATACGTTGAATATGCAGAGTCGGCCTGGCTTCTTCAACGCATCAATAATATTGCCGCTAAACTGGCTGAGAAAGAAAGCAACAGCAAATATTATTTCACAGATAACGGAATACTCAATTTATTCCTGATAGACGGAAATACATCTTTGCTTGAAAATCTGGTAGCAATCAGCCTGATTCGCCAATTCGGGAAAGAAGATGCCGTATTCTTTTATAATAAAGGGATAGAAGTCGATTTCTATATTCCGGAAAAAGAATGGGCCATACAGGTATCATATAGTATAAAAGACTTGGAAACCAGGGAACGGGAAACGGATGCATTAATAAAACTGTCCAAGGTATTGCCTTGCAAACGTTTTCTCGTTATCACTTTCGATGAGGAAAGTGTGCTGCAAATAGATAATCATTCAAGAATAGAAGTAATCCCTGTATGGAAGTGGCTGCTAATGCTTAGATAAATATGCCAGTGCCGCCCCTATCGCCGTCCGATACTCCGCATAGGGTGGAATATGGAAGCGCACCCCATATATCTTTTCCATATTCGGAAAAACCTCCTGGCACTGCGGAAATTTAGTAAGATTACCAATCAAGACGAAATCTTTGATAGGACCATTCAGCGCAGACAACACAGCTGCACCACCTATCGTTTGCAGCACCATATAAATAATCCCTTTTGCAATATCTTCCTGCGAAGCGTTACTATCCGCTTTTCCGAACAGCGAAGCAGTAGCATGCACCGGAAGATCCGGCAAAGGACGATTGCAAATATCTCCAATCTGCAAGTTTACACGGGTAATGTCGCCTTTCTCGGCAATTGCTGCAATCTGCCTGAAATCATGCGTCTTCAGCAACAAGCGGGAAAGTCCCTGCAAAGTACCTCCGCCAATTGCCATACCACCAATATGCTCTATCTTTTCTCCGTTGATTCTTACGAAAGAAGTGCCCGTTCCCATGCTTACCACGATCAGCTGGTCAATATCCGTGGCATGACGTGCACCCAACCCATTGGCTATAAACTCATCGACCTTATCCGTGGGTAAACCATACAACGGACTATCTACAAATGCACTACCCACACCTGTCAGCATCACTTGCTCTATATCCGAAAGCTGAATACCATTATCATAAATATACTTCCCGAAAGCCCCGAACAAAGAAGTAACCGGATCAGTCGCAGTGATAAACATCGGTGACTGTATCTGTTCTCCGTTGATTCCTACAATTTTTGTAGTACTTCCGCCAACGTCTATTCCTATTACAATTCCCATAGTTTCAATATTGTATTCGGCTACAAAGGTACAAATTGTTTTATTGTAGATGTGTATTCAATTCTTTTTTGTTGCATACATAAAGCCCCGTTACAAAAAGTTTATTCACACCTTTCCCTACACGCTTGCACTCATGTCTTGTATCTCCTTGTTCATCGGGGTTAGAGCGGTGGTGGCAGCAAATAGAAATAAAGTGTAGGCAAATTTGCTTGCACCAAGTAAAATGAATATATATCGCTTATAATCTGTCAAATACATCATGTAAGATGCTTAAAATGGCTGTTTGGTAACCAGCTATTTTCATGCCGTTTTATGAGGAAAAGTATGGAGGGTATGCCATTTTTTTGCTTGGTATACGCCTTTATCCGTTCAGTACATCAC
>NZ_EQ973491.1:935654-946176 GCF_000158035.1 Bacteroides cellulosilyticus DSM 14838 | reverse complement strand
TATGTGGTTCAGGAGCTTCACATTAGTAAAGCAGCATACCTACAATTGTGAAGCACATAAACCACAGCTGTAGGCACACAAAAGTAAAGCATCCGAAGCTAAAGAAAGTACTATGTAAGAGCTAGTTAAAGAGTATGTAAAGCAGAAAGAAGCGTAAAGTAAAAAGACATGCAAAGTGGAAGGGGCATGCAAAATACATGGGCAACTATAATTACAAAACGGCACTTCAAAGTCGATGCTTAATTATTGATTATCAGAAAAGTACAAGAATTCCGTTTTCTGTCAGCAAGAAGTTAAGAGTTTGTCGACAAGGAGTTAACTTCTTGTTCACAAACTCTTAACTTCCTGTAAGCAGAGAATATAAGATTTTTCCATTACTTTACAAAAAGAGAGACGGATTCTATTTTTTTCCATTTTGAGGGAAAGTTGACTGGTTTCCGTCCTTTCTGGTGTAATAATGAAATAGGTCCGCTTTATCTGCGTAGTCCGCGTACCTATTTCATACCACGGTGAACTAAAGTTATCAGCATCAATGACTGCAAACCTTCGTTATATCCACCGTAAATCCATCATCAGCAGGCATAAACTTACCTTTCGCTTTCAGAAACTCTATCAATTTATCCGCATCCATATCTTCTGCCGAGCAAGTATAGAAATGTTGATGCTCACCGAATTTCTGGATGATTGCCTCTTTTAATGATGATTCCGAATAACTGTTGCCTTCCATCATGTGAAGGACTTCATGAGCATGTAATTGTTCCATAATCTATTTTTTCTGCAAAGATAGCACGAAACGCGGATTGGAGTTGTAACATATGTGACACGAACCTATAAAAAATAAAGAAGCAAAGTTAAAAGCTCTTTTTTACCTCCTGATATACGTTTCGGGAAGTTTCTCCGTTATAGAAAAGGTATGAAACATTTTTGGTTACTGACAACTCTTATAATACTATTCTCCACTCCCGCCCTTGCCCAGAAAACAGTCAAGATAGGCGGAACGGTTACGGATGAAAATGGCAATCCGATTGAATTGGCAACAATACGATTGGAAGGGACGGCTATAGGCACAGTCAGCAACCTGAAAGGGAGATATTCACTGAAATTCGAAAGCCGGGACAGTGTAACGGTCATCTTCTCCATGCTGGGATACCAAACCCGCAAACGAAAATTAGTACGTCCGCAGGGAAATATCAGTCTGAACATAACCTTGCCCCCGATGAACTTTGAACTGGGCGAAGTAAGCGTAACAGAGCGCCGCCGGCAAACCGGAACCATCCAACAGATAGAAACCAAACAAAACCGCCTGGCCCCCGACGCTTCGGGCGGAAGCATAGAAGCCGTGATAGCCACGCAGGCCGGAGTGAGTAGCAACAATGAGCTCAGCTCGCAATACAACGTACGCGGCGGTAGTTTCGACGAGAACATGGTGTACGTCAACGGCATTGAAATATACCGTCCCTTGCTGATCCGTTCCGGGCAACAGGAAGGATTGAGTTTCATCAATCCCGATATGGTGCAATCCGTCGGCTTCTCCACGGGAGGCTATGAGGCCAAGTACGGGGATAAGATGTCATCCGTGCTGGACATCACTTACAAGAAACCCGAACGATTGGAAGGAAGTGCCTCCGTCAGCCTGTTGGGAGCCTCGGCATACGTAGGAATTACCACCAAGAAGCTAACCTGGACAAACGGCATCCGTTATAAAACCAACCAATATCTGCTCGGCACGCTGGATACAAAAGGAGAATACGACCCACGTTATATCGACTATCAGACTTATCTGAACTGGACACCTTCGAAGCGTTGGGAAATAGGTGTCATCGGAAATATTTCAGAAAACCGCTATAACTTCCAGCCGGAAGACCGCTACACCCGCTTCGGCACTCTCAGCAATGTACGTGAGTTTAAAGTCTATTTTGAAGGACAGGAGAAAGATTTATTCCGCACCCTGTTCGGAACCGCCTACGCCACCTACCGACTGAACGAACAGAACAGCCTGACCCTGCAAGCCTCCGCCTTCCACACGAAAGAACAGGAAACGTACGACATCACCGGGCAATACTGGCTGAACTCCCTGGACAGCGGAACGCAAGTAGACGGCACTCCCAACGAAGAGGAAACTTCCGAAACCATCGGCGTGGGAACTTACATGGAACATGCCCGCAATTACCTTACCGCAGAGGTGCAAAGTTATTCCATCAAAGGCCGCCACCGACTGAAAAGCCACTCCCTGCAATGGGGTGTGGAGTTCAAACGGGAGCGCATCAAAGACCGGATGCGCGAATGGGAAATGCGCGACTCTGCCGGATACTCCATGCCACAAACTTCCGAAGGACCGGAACTCTTCTACACCCTCCGTTCGCGCAACGAAACGGACAGCAAACGATACGGATTTTACCTGCAAGATACATACCGCTTCCGCTCCACCGCCGGACTATTCACCCTGACTGCCGGCATACGAGGCAGTTACTGGGACTGGAACAAAGAATTCATTTTCAGCCCGCGTGCCTCCCTGGCTCTGATTCCGGCATTCAATGAGAAATTCACCCTGAGAGTAGCTGCCGGAGTCTATTACCAGGCACCATTCTATAAAGAATTCCGGGATACCACCCAGGTGGACGGGATAGCTACTGTATCTCTGAACCGTGACATCCGTTCGCAGCGCTCCCTGCACTTCGTGGCAGGTGGCGACTATAATTTCCGTGCCATGGACCGCCCGTTCCGCTTCTCCATGGAAGTGTATTACAAAGCATTGAGCAATCTCATACCTTATAATATAGATAATGTACGGATTAGTTATTACGGACGCAACCTTTCCAAAGGTTACGCCACCGGTATCGACATGAAACTGTTCGGTGAATTTGTTCCCGGAACAGACTCTTGGCTGAGCTTCTCTCTGATGAAAACCGAAGAGAAAATAAACGGACAATGGCTCCCCCGTCCCACCGATCAGCGCTACCGTCTTTCGCTCTATTTTACGGATTATTTTCCCGGTAGCCGCAAGTGGAAAATGAACCTGAAAGGTACACTTGCCGGAGGTCTTCCCTTCGGCCCTCCACATAGCGGACGCGAGGCTGCCGTGTTCCGTACATCCCCTTACCGACGTGTGGATATAGGTATGTCCCGCTGTATTATCGACCGCAGTGAACGCGAAAATCAGCGCGGCATCCGCAGCCTTTGGTTGGGGGTGGATATTTTCAATTTGCTAAATATCAGCAACGTCAACTCCTATTATTGGGTAACAGACACCCGAAATAATCAGTTTGCAGTACCCAATTACCTGACATCTCGTCAGATTAACGTCCGCCTGTTGCTCGACTTCTGAACAGAAGTCTAAAAAAACCTTTCTAAACTTCAAATATCCAATAATTAATTGACGAAAAATTTCTCTATTAAGGAAGAAATCTCTTTCTTTGTGCTGTTTTATGCCTTTGATTAAGACATTATACCAACATTAATAAATATAGTTATGAAGATTTCACACATTGAGCATCTGGGCATTGCTGTTAAGAGCATTGAAGAAGCCCTGCCGTATTACGAGAACGTATTAGGTCTGAAGTGCTACAACATCGAAACTGTAGAAGACCAGAAAGTAAAAACCGCTTTCCTGAAAGTTGGTGACACTAAAATCGAACTTCTCGAACCGACCTCTCCCGAAAGTACTATTGCTAAGTTCATCGAAAACAAAGGTGCAGGCGTTCATCACGTGGCATTTGCTATCGAGGATGGTGTAGCAAACGCATTAGCTGAAGTAGAAGCTGCAGGCGTTCGCTTAATCGACAAGGCTCCGCGCAAAGGTGCTGAAGGTCTGAACATTGCTTTCTTACACCCGAAATCAACACTGGGCGTATTGACAGAACTTTGCGAAAAGCCGGAATAATATGCTTTAATTACGAATTTAGGAATGACGAATTACTTATTTTACAGGCAGTTCGTCATTTGTAATTCATAATTCACAATAAAAAAATAGTATTAACCCATTATATTTAATAAAATGAGTAATCAACTTGAAAAGATTAAAGAGCTTATAGATCGCCGCGCAGCTGCACGTCTGGGTGGTGGTGAAAAAGCGATTGCCAAACAGCATGAGAAAGGTAAATATACAGCTCGTGAGCGCATAGCCATGCTTCTCGACGAAGGTAGTTTCGAAGAAATGGATATGTTTGTAGAGCACAGATGTACCAACTTCGGTATGGAAAAGAAACACTATCCCGGTGATGGTGTTGTGACCGGTTGTGGTACTATCGACGGTCGTTTGGTTTATCTGTTCGCACAGGACTTTACTGTTTCTGCCGGTTCTTTGTCTGAAACGATGTCTCTGAAGATCTGTAAGATTATGGATCAGGCTATGAAAATGGGTGCTCCTTGTATCGGTATCAACGACTCGGGTGGTGCACGTATCCAGGAAGGTATCAACGCTTTGGCTGGTTATGCTGAAATCTTCCAGCGCAATATCCTGGCATCAGGTGTTATCCCGCAGATATCAGGTATCTTCGGTCCTTGTGCCGGTGGTGCTGTTTACTCTCCTGCACTGACTGACTTCACGTTGATGATGGAAGGTACTTCTTATATGTTCCTTACCGGTCCGAAGGTAGTTAAGACTGTAACGGGTGAAGACGTAACTCAGGAAAATCTGGGTGGCGCAAGTGTTCACTCTACCAAATCAGGTGTAACTCACTTCACTGCCAAGACTGAAGAAGAAGGTTTGGCTTTGTTGCGTAAGCTGTTGAGCTACATTCCCCAGAACAACCTGGAAGAAGCTCCTTACGTAGATTGCACCGATCCTATCGACCGTTTGGAAGATTCTCTGAATGAAATCATCCCCGATAGCCCGAACAAGCCGTATGATATGTACGAAGTAATTGCTGCTATTGTTGACAACGGTGAGTTCCTCGAAGTTCAGAAAGATTACTCAAAGAATATCATTATCGGTTTCGCACGTTTCAACGGACAGTCCGTAGGTATCGTTGCCAACCAGCCGAAGTATCTGGCAGGTGTGCTCGATAGCAACGCATCTCGTAAGGGTGGCCGCTTCGTTCGTTTCTGCGATGCTTTCAATATTCCTATCGTTTCATTGGTAGACGTTCCGGGATTCCTTCCGGGAACAGGCCAGGAATACAATGGTGTAATTCTGCATGGTGCTAAGTTGCTGTATGCTTACGGTGAGGCTACTGTACCTAAGGTAACAGTAACATTGCGTAAGTCTTACGGTGGTTCACACATCGTAATGAGCTGTAAGCAACTCCGCGGTGACATGAACTACGCATGGCCTACTGCTGAAATCGCTGTTATGGGTGGTGCCGGTGCCGTTGAGGTATTGTATGCCCGCGAAGCTAAGGAACAGGAAAATCCTGCTCAATTCCTGGCAGAAAAAGAAGCTGAATACACCAAGCTGTTTGCTAATCCTTACAATGCAGCTAAGTATGGTTACATCGATGATGTGATTGAACCGCGTAACACACGTTTCCGCATTATCCGCGCTTTGCAACAGTTGCAGACTAAGAAATTGTCCAACCCAGCTAAGAAGCATGGTAATATTCCTTTGTAATCAGGCTTTTAACACTAAAAACAAGAACGATTATGAATAAAACAAAAATCGGAATATTCTTTACCTTGCTGCTGATGTTAGGTGTATGCTCTTCCTGTGGAGAGAAGAAAGACACTAATAAACTGCTGCTGAATGAAGTGCTGATTACCAATGAAAGCAACTTTCAGGATGACTACGGTGTACACAGCGCATGGATTGAAATATTCAACAAATCATACGGTAGTGCCGATCTTGCAGGTTGCTATTTGAAGTTCAGCAGCCAGCCTGGCGATACTATTCCCTATTTCATCCCGAAAGGTGATGTGCTGACTCTGGTGAAACCTCGCCAGCATGCATTATTCTGGGCGGACGGAGAACCCAACCGCGGTACTTTCCACACCAGCTTCAAACTGGATGCCGCCAATGCCAACTGGATTGGTTTGTATGACTCCGGCAAGAAATTGCTTGATCAGATTGTGATACCTGCCGGTACGCTGGGTGCCAACGAGTCTTATGCCCGCATCAGTGACGCCGCCAACCAATGGGAAGTAAAAGGTAGAAGTAGTGACAAATACGTCACTCCAAGTACCAATAACCAGACCATTGACCGCAATGCCAAGATGGAGAAGTTTGAAGAACATGACAGTGTCGGTATCGGTATGTCCATCTCCGCCATGAGTGTTGTATTCTTCGGTTTGATTCTTCTCTATGTTTCATTTAAAGTTGTCGGTAGAGTATCTGTTAATCTCAGTAAACGTAATGCTATGAAGGCTAAGGGTATCACCGATAAACAAGAAGCTAAAGAAAAGAAACTGGGCGAAGCTCCGGGAGAAATTTTCGCTGCTATTGCTATGGCTATGCACGAAATGCAAAGCGATGTACACGATGTGGAGGACACCGTTCTTACCATCACCCGTGTAAAACGCAGCTATTCACCATGGAGTTCGAAGATTTACACATTGCGTGAAACTCCTCTGAAAAAGTAATCACCTATAAATTGATAAAACGATGAAAGAATATAAATATAAAATCAACGGTAATACATACAAAGTTACCATTGGAGATATCGATGAAAATATCGCTCACGTTGAAGTGAACGGTACCCCCTACAAAGTAGAAATGGAAAAGGCACCGAAAGTGGTTGTTAAACCGGTAGTACGTCCTACTACTCCTGCCCCCGCTCCGACTCCGGTAGTGAAGCCGGCCGCTCCTTCTACTGGCAAATCAGGTGTTAAATCACCGCTGCCGGGTGTTATCCTCGACATCAAAGTCAATGTAGGTGATACAGTGAAGAGAGGCCAAACCATCATTATCCTCGAAGCTATGAAGATGGAGAACAATATCAATGCCGACAAAGACGGTAAAATCACTGCGATCAACGTAAGTAAAGGAGATTCCGTTCTCGAAGGTAATGACCTTGTAATTATTGAATAATATGGGAGAATTTATCACATTTTTAGGAAACAACCTTGCCGACTTCTGGACGTACACGGGTTTTGCCAATGCAACGGTAGGCCACGTCGTTATGATCCTGGTAGGTTTGTTCTTCATATACTTGGCGGTAGCCAAGGAATTTGAGCCGATGCTGCTGATTCCTATCGGATTCGGTATGCTGATCGGTAATATCCCCTTTAACATGGAAGCCGGGCTGAAAGTAGGCATCTATGAAGAAGGTTCTGTGCTCAACATCTTGTATCAGGGAGTGACCTCCGGATGGTACCCGCCGCTCATCTTCCTGGGCATTGGTGCTATGACGGACTTCTCGTCTCTGATATCCAACCCTAAGTTGTTACTGATCGGTGCAGCTGCCCAGTTTGGTATCTTCGGTGCTTACATGATTGCTTTGGAAATAGGTTTCGATCCTATGCAAGCCGGTGCAATCGGTATCATTGGTGGTGCTGACGGTCCGACGGCTATCTTCCTTTCATCCAAGTTGGCCCCTAACCTGATGGGTGCGATTGCGGTATCAGCCTATTCGTACATGGCGTTGGTACCGGTAATCCAGCCGCCTATCATGCGCCTGTTGACCAACAAGCACGAACGTCTGATCCGTATGAAACCGCCGCGCGTAGTTTCTCACACGGAGAAAGTAATCTTCCCGATTATCGGTTTGTTGCTGACTTGTTTCCTTGTTCCGTCCGGTCTGCCTTTGTTGGGTATGCTGTTCTTCGGTAACCTGTTGAAAGAAAGTGGTGTAACCCGTCGTTTGGCTGAAACGGCACGTGGTCCGCTGATTGATACAATTACTATCCTGTTAGGTTTGACAGTAGGTGCTTCTACTCAGGCTTCTGAGTTCCTGACACTTGACTCTATCAAGATCTTCGGTCTGGGTGCATTGTCATTCGTGATTGCTACCGCTTCAGGTGTGCTCTTCGTGAAGATATTCAACCTCTTCCTGAAGAAAGATAATAAGATTAACCCGTTGATCGGTAATGCAGGTGTATCTGCCGTTCCCGACTCGGCACGTATCTCTCAGATAGTAGGTTTGGAATACGATCCGACTAACTACCTGCTGATGCACGCCATGGGTCCGAACGTTGCAGGCGTAATCGGTTCAGCAGTAGCTGCCGGTATCTTGCTGGGATTCTTGATGTAAAAGATATGTGCGTTGAGTGGTATCTTTACCATTCAAAACATCCGGTATATTTTAGCGCTCCTTCGGTTGAAGGGGCGCTATTTTTATTCGTTAATCTATCTAAAAGAAGCTACGAATATTTCGTAAAGTAAATCTTTTTAGTAACTTGCAGCCAATTAAGCAATACTTTAAAGATAAAAAGACTATGCGGAAACTCTTTATTCTACTCTTTTTCAGTGCCTCTTCATTGCTGATGGCACAAAATACCAACCCTATTCAGGAAGCAATGGCAAACTATGATTATGAGACGGCACTGACGCTCATTGATAAGGAGACGCCGACTGTTCCCCTACTCTATCAAAAAGGGAAAGCGCTAAAAAGTCTTGGCAACAACAGGGAAGCGCTTCAAGTATATGAAGAAGTCGTGATGCAAGATTCTCTGAATCCACGAGCTTATATTGAAGCAGCAGAGTGCTGCAAGTCATTATTAAAAACAAACAGGCATTAAAATATTATCAAAAGGCAGTGGACCTGAATCCGGATAATAAATATGCCCGTATCCAATACATTACTCTATTACTGAATCAGCGGAAATTCGATGAAGCATTGGGAGAGAGCAGTCTACTTACAGAAACAGATAGCTCGGCTGTTGTATTACATCTACAAGCTCAAAGTTTTGAAGGGGTAGATGACATTTTAGCTGCATTGGGATGCTATGAAAACATACAGGAAAAATATCCCAACGACTTTCTGGCTGCTGCCAAAGCAGCAAGACTGCACATCGAAGGAGCATTTTATAATTATGCTATAGAAGCTACTGAAAAATACCGCCAAATAGACAGTACAAACGTTGTTGTAAACCAACAAAATGCATTGGCATACTGCCTGATAAAAGATTATCAGACCGCAATACAGAGATACGAACAGTTACTAAGCCTAGGGGACAGTACATTTACCACCTGTTATTATTTAGGAGTCAGTTATTACGCAGTAGAAAAGTTTTATGAAGCACATGATATACTGGAAGTAGCTCGCCAATATGATAAGCGTAATGTGAATCTGCTATATTATTTAGGACGCTCCTGTTCCAAAACGTCATGGAAGGATCAAGGAGTTGCATATCTGGAAGAAGCTGTGGCATATGCTACCCCACCCGATAGTGCTATGGTACGCCTCTATGTCGGCCTCACAGACTGCTATAAAATGGCACTAATGCCTAAAGAGCAAATCAAAACGATGCAAGACAGATATGATAAATATGATATAGAAAATCATAAGCTCTTGTATGACATGGCATATGTTTACCAATATCAGTTGAAAGATAAAAAGAATACAGAACGTTGTCTGGAGGCTTTCCTTAAAACGCGTCCTAAAAACAGCAGTGAGCAACCCGAAACAGATGATAAAGGAAATGTAATATTAGGATTAAGTACTTATTATGGTGCGGCCGAAACTTGGCTGAAAGATCTTCGCGAGAAAAAGAAAGTGGATGACTTCTTTCAGGGGAAAGTGATTGCAGTACCAACAAATATGAAAAAGACAGAAACTTCCAGAGACACAGTAAAGAAGTGAAAACGTTTGCATAACATTATAAAGTATATAATAGCGGAGTAGCGGCAGCTTTCTCCGCTATTTGCTTATATTAGCACCAAAATACGGATATAATAACGAAAAGCTAATATCATGAAAAAATTATTCCTTATCCTGGGAACGTTTTTACTTTCCCTTAGTACGTATGCAGCTATGAACGTAAACAAAATCGACCCTCCGTTTTGGTACGCCGGAATGCAAAATCCCGAACTCCAACTTATGGTCTACGGTGAAGACATCGGTAACTCTTCCGTTACTGTCAACTATCCCGGCGTTTCTTTGAGCAGCACTGTCAAGCTGGAAAGCCCGAACTACCTGATTGTCTACCTGAGACTGGAGAAAGATGTGAAACCCGGTAAAGTAGCTCTCACTTTTGCACAAGGCAAAAAGAAAATCGTCAAAGAGTATGAACTGAAAGCACGCGGCAAGAAAAGCTGTGAACACAAAGGTTTTGATGCTTCCGACGCCCTCTATCTGTTGATGCCCGACCGCTTTGCAAACGGTAATCCGGACAATGACCAAATTCCCGGCATGGCCGAATACAAAGTAGACCGCAATGATCCGAACGCCCGCCATGGTGGTGACCTTGCAGGTATCGAGCAAAATCTGGATTACTTCTCCGACCTGGGTATAACCGCTCTTTGGTTCACTCCGGTACTGGAAAACAACATGACCGGCGGTTCGTACCACGGTTATGCTACTACCGATTACTATAAAGTTGATCCGCGTTTCGGCACCAACGAAGAGTATCAGCAACTGATATCCAAATGCCACGACCGCGGCATCAAGATTGTAATGGATATGATCTTCAACCACTGCGGTGTAGAACA
>NZ_EQ973491.1:927464-935484 GCF_000158035.1 Bacteroides cellulosilyticus DSM 14838 | reverse complement strand
ACTGGTTCAACAATCCCGATCATGAAAAGAACTTTGTGCAGACTTCTTTCAAACTGACTCCGCACGTTGATCCTTATACTTCACAATACGACTTCGACCAGATGAACGACGGTTGGTTTGTTACCGCTATGCCGGACCTTAACCAAAAGAACCCGCACGTATATCGCTACCTGGTACAGAATAGCTTCTGGTGGATTGAGTACGCCAATATCGACGGTATCCGCATGGACACTTATCCGTATGCCGACTATGACGCCATGAGCAACTGGATGAAAGAGCTGAACGAAGAATACCCCAACTACAACACCGTAGGCGAAACCTGGGTTACCGAACCGGCTTATACAGCTTGGTGGCAAATGGATTCCAAGCTCTCTGCCCCGAAGAACAGTAACCTGAAAACCGTTATGGACTTCAGCTTCTTCGATAAAATCAATACTGCCAAGAACGAGCAAACCGAGACATGGTTCAAAGGTCTGGATCGCGTATACAATAACTTCGTATACGACTTCCTCTACCCCAACCCGACTTCCGTACTGGCATTTATCGAAAACCATGATACCGACCGCTTTCTGGGTGAAGGCGACAATCTACCAATGCTGAAACAAGCTTCTACCTTGCTACTTACCACCCGCCGTATTCCGCAACTCTACTATGGTACGGAAATCATGATGAACGGCGTGAAGAGCAAGAGTGACGGATACGTTCGTAAAGACTTCCCCGGTGGATGGACTGGCGATACAGAAACTGCACTGACAGCCGCAGGACGCAGCAAGATACAGAACGAATGTTATAACTTCTACAAGACCTTATTGAACTGGCGTAAAGGAAACGATGTTATCGCCAAAGGTAGCATGGTGCAATTCATGGTACAGAATGGTGTTTACGCGTATGCCCGCCAGCACGAAGGTAAAACCGTATTCGTAATGTTGAATGGTACAGATGCCGAAACTACTGTTCCTTTGAAATTCTACAAAGAAATATTGAAAGATTCCAAACAAGGAAAAGATATTCTTAGTGGAAAGACAGTTGCATTCGGTGAATCGCTGACAATGGGACCAAGAGAGTCATTGGTGATTGAGTTATAAATAACATTTCATAAAAACAAAGAAACGCAGAGTGTATTTCTCTGCGTTTTTTTGTATACCTATGCCAAATTCACTAAAAAATCAACCAGCCTTAGTCAGACAAATACTTATTAGTAGTCTACCAACTACCTATAAATAATAGATACAACATTTAAACCTTTAAAAACAAAAAGATGCTTTGCTTCATAAAACAAAAAAGATGATGGATAAGAAAAAAGGGAAATGGCATAATTATAACAGGCAAATGAATCATTTTTAAACATATAATAAAATAATTGTTCTCACCTTTGTCTATTGAATTTACATTCAAATCAAGTATTATGAAAAATAGACAAACTACTATCTTATATGTCTTATTATGCTGTACATGCCTTTTTTCGTGTCAGCGTGATAATACTACCAAGCTATTAGAGTTGGCAGAAGCCCAAATATGGGAAAACCCGGATTCTACTTTACAGATACTGGAACAGATTTCTTCACCGGAAAAACTCAAAGGAAAAGAAAAGGCTGACAGTTTATTACATGCAGCTTTAAAAACTTCTGATCTAAATGTAAAAGTGAATATCTATTCTGCACTATATAAACAAGCAGAAGAGAATAAACAATATAAGAAAGCCATTAAATATCTTAAAAATTACATTGCGGTTATTGATTCCGTTCGGGATGAACTAAAGAGTACAGAAATCAGAGAATTACAACTAAAATACGACAAATCCATCACCCTCAGGCAAAATGCTGAAATACGAATGAGTTGGTATCTCACTATTGCTATTGGAATCTTAATAGTAATAGTATTAATACTCCTTTACTTCTATAGCTTGAAAATGTATAAGAAGCAGAAAGGAAAAGAGTTATCCCAACAGAAACAAGGGTCTATTAAGTTACAAGAACAGATAGATACCTTTCAAACAATGATAGAAGAAAACGAGAATCTGCATAGCCTGGAACAAGAAGAAGCCTTGAATAAAATCATGGCTTTGCAGAATGAAAAAGGAGAAAAAGATATACGCATAAAGCAGCTGGAAATCATGTTCCGGGCAAAAGACATCTCCGTTTCATCAGCAGATGCTGAAGCACTACAAACATTCCTCAAAATTACAGAACTAAAAAAGTATATTCCCGCAGCCGACAGAGACAAACTGCAACACTGGTTAAATATCGTTCACCAAAACTTTGCCACTCGATTGAATGAACAATATTCATCACTCACCGGGCGAGAAAAAGACATCTGTTATCTGACAGCCTTAAACTTATCTCTTGAAACTGTTGCACAACTTTTGGATGTACAACCCCGAAGTATTGAACGGTACACCATTCGAATATGCGAGAAGTTCGATTTTAGAAAAAGGAGTAAAGAGAGTTTTATTGATTTTATAATAGCGTTTACTCACAATAAGTAAAAGTATACATTATTATATAAATTCATTCTTCATTTTGTCTCATAACTCATTCCAGAACAAAGGTACCCATCTAATTATCAATAAAGTAAGTTATCTCACTATTTATTCCATTATCATATTATTTTCTCATATATAACATCTAAATTCGCAACAGAATCAAAATAAAATATTATGAAAGCAGTAATTAAGAATGTATGGTATTGTTTTTTATGTTTTTTCCTCATAATTACAATAGGTTGTACCGGAAAATCAACCAAACAAGCTGATGTAAAGACAGTTTCATGTGACACATTAACTGGTGAGACTTCTGCAACAGTTATTGAGGAAAAAGGTTATGCCATTGATAGCATCGGAAAAGGGAAAGAAATTGATTTGGATAAAATCTATGAAGAGTCCGAAGTAGTAAGGGCATTTCCTTCTTTGAATAATTCCCAATTTATGGATTTTATCAGTAAACACTTCAAATATCCGGATATAGATCCTGTAAACGGCAGAGGAACGGTTGATTTGGTGATAGAACGAGACGGTACCGTTTCGGATGTGATAATCGTTGAAGGCATCCATCCCGCTATAGATAAAGAATTTATCAGAGTACTCAAATTATTGCCCAAATTTATTCCTGGTAAGATAAACGAAACCCCGGTACGTTCTAAATTCAGAGCACCTATAAATGCCAGTACTATGTAAAATATAAAACCGAATAAATAAGAAAGTATGAAGAATATAAAAGGATTTAACATCGTAACAGTCTTGTGTACAGTTTTAGTAACGGCAAGTTGTAGCACATCCCCTAAAGGTGACGGTACTTTAACTTTCGTAGAAACCGATGCCGACAATACCTTGACGGTTTGCCATTTTGATCAAGTAAAAAATACGATTGATATCAATCTAAGTGACCTAGTAGAAGAGTTTAAGATTGTCCGTTTTGAAAATTCGGATAGTGCTTTCTTCAAAGGTTATGGTTTGTGTATCACAGACCATTATATAGGCATTCGTCAATCAAACAACCTTCCTTTCTTACTTTTCACTCATGATGGAAAGCTAAAATGTCAAGTCGGTGCTATAGGTAATGGTCCGGGAGAATATAATCAGTCCATTTATGATGAAGTGATTAATGAGAAAACGGATGAAATCTATTTGTCCTCTTTTGCTTTCTTACCCAAGATACTGGTGTACAATACAGACGGGAAGTTTGTGCGTGAGATTGTTACTAAAGAGAAATTAAGTAAGCCTAAAATAGAAGTGGATGACGATGGAGACATCACCATTATTCACATGCCCTTTGAAAACAATAAGGAGAAATTCCTCGCCGCAGTATATGACAAAGACGGTTCATTCAAACAAGAACTAAAACCTACTCCCAACTTTTTGCAAAAAGATTTCAATCAGGATATATTTGCTTACCATAATGTTCCCGGATTCAGTTTCTGGTTGTCCTCTTGTGACACACTTTTCCACTATGACAAGAATGCGAACAAAATCCATCCCAAATTCAAAATGGATTTTGGTGGAGTATCCGAAATCCCACTGCATATTTATAATGAGTTGCCGGGTTATTATCTGACCGCCATGTTGGGGGGCAAAGGCGTTATAGCAGTGAACAAAGAAAAGCAAACTTCAAATTATGCCAAGTTGATAAATGACTTTTCGGACATATGGAGGCACCTATATTCAATTTCAGTAATGGATGGTTCTACCAGATGAATGAACCAGGATGGCTTATTACTCAAATAGAGAAACGTCTTGCCGAGAGCAGTTGCTCAGACGAAGACCGTAAACAGTTAAAAGAATTGCTGGACACCATCGACACAGAGGATAATAATATTTTATTTATGGGTAAACTGAAGTAAAAGGATAGAATACATGGACAGTTACATCAGAGATTACTCTTCAGCATTATATAGCCTGGCATGCCTAAAAGGCATGCCACTCATACTCATTACACCGTAAGAGATTGTATTAAAAAAAATGTTGCTTGGTATATAGGCTCTTCAAATCTCCCCTCACAAATATTAGTCAAACATTTGACTAATTCCAATAAAAAGCTCTACCTTTGCGCCCGAAAAATAAAAAGCAACATAGCAATGGAGAATTACAATTCATCCCGCGGGCTTATCCAGCAAATGCTAAGAACCCGCATGGCATTCCGCCAAGCTCTGCAACGCGTTTTGAAACGCAATAACATAGATATCACCTTTGAAATGTTACAAGTACTGAGTTCCCTGTGGCAGGAACAAGGAATCAGCCAGCAGGCATTAGCCGAAAAGACAGCCAAAGACAAAGCCTGCATGACTAATCTGATGGCAAACCTCGAAAAGAAAGGCTGGATCATGCGCCAGGAAGACCCTAACGACCGCCGTAACCGACTTGTGTACCTCACTCCCGCAGGAGAAGAGATATCCGACCGTGTACGCCCGCTCATCAAGGATTTTTATACCCAGACGGGCCAACTGATGGGAATAGAGAACCTAAACGCATGTTCCAATCAACTAGAGACACTCTATGAGATATTCAACCAGTTCTAATTTTCTTCGCCTCTTGCTCATTCACATACTTGCTGTAGCTCCGTTGTGGCTAACCGCTCAGGAGAATACTCATCTATTATCCGTAGACGAACTTTTCCGTCTGGGTACAGAAAACAGTCTTCAACTTAAAAAGAGCAAACTACAAGAGGTTATTTATAACGACCAAAAGAAGTCTGCATACACAGACCGATTGCCAGATATCCAAGTAGGTGCCAGCGCCGGAATCATAGGCCAGCCCGTCATCTTTCAGCGGGGACTTTCACATCCCGTGCGCCCCGAAACTCCGGACTGGTCACAAAACTATAACATCAGCTTGACGCAACCCCTCTACCAGGGAGGAAGGATACAAGCCAAAATACATCAGGCCGAACTTAAAAAGCAAATAGCCGCCCTGACCAGTGCCGACAACGAAGCCGAAATCAAGCTGGTACTGCTGCAACAGTACATGACGCTTTTCAGTTACTACAAGCAGCGGGAAGTGCTGGCACGCAACATCGAAGAGTCCGAACACCGACTGAAAAATATCCGTCGGATGAAAAAAGAAGGCATAGTCACCCGCAATGATGAAATCCGCAGTGAACTGCAACTGACCAACGACCGCCTGGCCTATCAGGAAGCCGACAACAGCATCTCCATAGCTTCGCAACAACTCGATATTCTGCTGGGACTGGACGAATCACAGTTGATAGCACCGGACACCACTTTACTGTATACCGCCGTCAATGTGTCTGATTATGATACGTATGTACAATTAGCCTACAACAACTATCCGGGCATGCAGATTGTCCGCCAACAAACCCTGCTGGCAGAAAACGATATCCGGCTGACTAAAGCAAACTACCTTCCCCGCCTGTCACTGCATGCGGGCAACACCCTTGCACGCCCACTCAGCACTACGCTGGCTGACATGTACAACAACAACTGGAACATCGGCCTCAGCCTCTCATACAACCTGTCGTCTCTTTATCAGAATAAGCACAAGATGCACGAAGCCCGGCAGACGGTACAACTTCAAAAGTATGCCGAAGCACTCCTGATGCAGAACATCCGTATTCAGATCCGAACTGCCTACACCCGCCATAAAGAGGCCCTGAACCGCATAGAAGCCCTGAAGCTCTCTGTCAGCCAGGCAGAAGAAAACTACCGGATTGTGCAAAACCGCTACTTGAACCAGCTTTCCATTCTCACCGACCTGCTGGATGCAAGCAGCGTGCGGCTGGATGCTGAACTGCAACTGACCGTTGCCCGTACGCAGGCCATTTACACTTACTATGAATTACAGCGAACCTGTGGCATGCTTTAATTTTTAATTATTAATTTTTAATTTACAATTGTAATCTATGTCCGAATTACAAAAGAAACATAAGCAACTGAAGAGATTAAGAATAAGGAATATCACCCTCAATACGGTATGTATCCTCCTTGCATTGGCGGGAATTTCATGGACAATCAATTACTTCTGGAAATACGTCCATTACGAAATCACCAATGATGCCGTAGTAGACCAGTATATAGCTCCGCTCAATATCCGCGCTTCGGGTTATATCAAGGAAGTCCGCTTCACGGAACACCAGCCTGTGCATGCCGGAGACACCCTTCTCATTCTTGACAACCGCGAATACCTCATCAAAGTAAAGGATGCGGAAGCTGCCCTGATGGATGCGAAAGGTACAAAAGATGTATTAAGTTCCGGCATTCAGACCTCGCAAGTAAATGTAGCCATTCAGGAAGCCAACATTGCAGAAACCAAGGCCAAGCTCTGGCAACAGGAACAGGACTATCGCCGCTATGCCAACCTGCTTGCCGAAGAATCCGTCAGCCAGCAACAATATGAACAGGTAAAAACCGCCTACGAAGCAACCCAAGCACGCTATCAGGCCCTGCTGCAACAAAAGGAAGCGGCAAAATCCCAATACTCCGAAACAAGTAAGAAATCCACCGGCATCGAAGCGAATATCCTTCGCAAAGAAGCGGATCTGGATATGGCAAAATTGAATCTCTCTTATACGATAGTCACCGCTCCTTACGACGGATATATGGGGCGCCGCACCCTCGAACCGGGACAATTCGTACAAGCCGGGCAAACCATCTCCTATCTTGTACGGGGCAACGACAAATGGATCACTGCCAACTACAAAGAAACGCAGATTTCCCACATCTACATCGGCCAGAAAGTACGCATCAAGGTCGATGCTTTCCGCGAACATATCTTTCACGGCACAGTTACCGCCATATCCGAAGCAACCGGTTCCAAGTACGCCCTGGTTCCAACTGATAACTCCGCCGGCAACTTCGTCAAAGTGCAGCAACGCATTCCCGTTCGCATCGAGCTGGACGATGCCACTCCCGAAGAGATGAAAAGCCTCCGCGCAGGCATGATGGTAGAAACCGAAGCACTGAGAAAATAAGGAAGTCCACTGATGGTAAAACTGAACCTTCCACTCCGTCCCTGGGTACCGCAATGGCTGGGTATCGTCACTATGTTCGTGGTGATGTTCCCTATCATTATGCTCAACGGAACCTATACGGGAAGCATGCTGGAAGTCAGCAGTACCCTCGGAATACTCAGCGAAGACATCACAATGGGGTATTATGCGGCAGCGGCAGGTATGGCAGTAGCTTATCCCATCATTCCTAAAATTCGTGCGATCGCCACTCCAAAAACGATGCTGCTTACCGACCTGATCCTGCAAATCTTTCTCAGCTACATCTGCGCCCAGGTTGGCAATATGGACATCACCATTATATGCAGCTTCTTCATCGGCTTCCTGAAAGCCTTCATTATGTTAGAGTTTATTATTCAGGTACGCCCGTTCTTCAGTCCGAAAAATGTGCGTAGCGAGTTCTACGCCTACTTCTACCCCATCGTATTTTCCGGCGGACAAATATCCATGGCGCTGACGGCACAATTGGCCTATTACTATCAGTGGCAGTACATGTATTACTTTACAATCCTGTTGATGCTGATTGCCATTATCTTTATCCTGTTGTTTTTCCGGTATGCCAAGCG
>NZ_EQ973491.1:894874-927149 GCF_000158035.1 Bacteroides cellulosilyticus DSM 14838 | reverse complement strand
TGCTGCATTGCTTTTCAGCATTTACATATTTACCTACGGAAAGACATTAGATTGGTTCTCCTCTCCCAAAATACGGATTTATACGATTGCCATCCCCATACTGATTTACCTTTTCGTCCACCGGCAACGGACACAGGAGAAGCCATACGTCAGCCTGAAACCACTCCATCACCATAAATCCATCATCGGATACACTTTCATGGTACTGGTCATGTTTTTCAGTGCCAGCAGTTCCCTGATTACCAATTACCTGAACAGCATTATCCGCGTAGACAGCGTGCATGCCAATTCGCTCAGTCTGATGCTTATACCGGGATTCATTGTGGGAGCCATCATCTGTTTCTGGTGGTTCAGATGGCAGCGATGGCGGTTCCGCTATCTCATTTCCGGAGGAATGTTCTGCTACGTCATCTATCTGGTCATCCTCTACTTCGGCATCACGCCCTACTCCACTTACGAGATGCTTTACTTTCCGGTTTTCCTCCGCGGACTGGGAATGATGACTCTTTTCATAGCCTTCGGTGTATATGTAGTAGAAGATTTGGATCCTAAGCTCATGCTGTCTAACGCTTTCTTTCTGATATCCCTCCGCTCTGTACTGGCTCCGGCAATATCCGCTTCTTTTTTCAGTAACCTGCTCTATTACTTACAAATTAAGGGGATGAACACCCTTTCGGAGCACATGACGCTCACCAATCCACTGGCTTCCTCCCGCTATGCGCAAGCCATGAACAGTGCCTTGGCGCAGGGACACGGATACGATGAAGCCAGCCAGTTAGCCGCCAATAACTTTTATTCCACGCTTCAGCAACAGAGCCTGCTACTGGGCATCAAGACTGTAATCGGCTATCTGCTGATTGCCGCATTGGTTATCGCAGTGGTTTCCGCTTTCATCCCTTTCCATAAGACTCTGAAAGTGGCTGTGGTGAAGACGGGAGACGATATGGTATAAAGATTATAAATGCCAGCTAATTCCGCATGCCATCTCCAGATAGTGCACACGTACACGTTTCGAGTAGCTATCCTCAATCTCTCCTGTCAGCAGGTTCCTCTTTTCAAAAGTCTGTGTAGCCCGTTCAGGGAGGAAGAGATATTTGGCCTCCACCGAAAAATGGAGTTTGCGCCAGATACGCCTCGACAACATAGCCGAAGTCTGAATAGCACTCATTAAACCACCGGGTTCTATGGAGAATGACTGATCATAATTAATCCAACGTACTACATTGGAATTCTTTTCTTTCACATAAAAATGAGAAGAATGTTCCTCTGCATCAACCAGGTAATATCCCAAGCGCAACTGTACATCCCATACCGGTTTATTCAGCCGATAGGCAATGCCAAAGGCCATAGACAAACCCATTTCATCATCAAAATCATACGCATCCTTTACAAAATGGTCATTTTTATAAGGTCTTCTCAACTTATCCCCATTTCCTTCTCTGATGAGGGGGGCCACACTCATAGAAGAAAAGATTCCCCAGTGTGGAAATACATAGAAAGTATAAGCAAAGCTCATGACGGGAACAGGAGAAGAAGAAATCCAGGATTCTCCACTCTGAAAATGACAAGATACTCCGGTGGTTAAGTCAAGCTGATGACGTGAATTTCTATTTTGTGCCTGTCCGCCCATAATGCTCAGCAGTCCCACTGCCAGCAAAGTGATAAATAGCTTTCTCATTGACTCTTCATTTATTGCATGGTGATCTCATCCGTTTCTTTGGTAAACTCTTCCCCTTTGCGGGTCGTCACTACGACTTTAAACCGATGCACTCCGGCTTGAGGAAGTGTACGGGGTATCTTATAAAAAACAGTCCCATACATATAACCGTATTTATAATCTGTCAACTGGTCCTCCTGACGCAAAGGATAGTCCATGAAAAGTTCGTTCACATCCGTACCGGCAGGATGGGATTCATCATAAGCGGTAAGTGAGATAATCTGTATATTGGCGATGGTATCAGTCAGGATGTATTCATAATATGTTCCCTCTACAGTCTCTTTCTCATATTCAAAGTCCAAAGGTATCCGCAACATATATGCCTGGCGAGATACCACTCCACCCACCGGAGCAACAGGCACGCTTCCGGCATTATCCAAGTGTTCCACCTTACCTATTCCGGTTAAGGTCACCTGACAGGGAATGTATTCTTCAAATTCCTCGCAGCACATTGCCGTACAAAGCAAAAAAAGTAGTGCCAGTAAAACGGATAACTTGTTTTTCATATTTTAGTTTTTTAGTGTGTAAGCAGTCTCACCTTTTAAGAAATGCAAGAAATTGTAAAATACTGCATAAAGACACTAATAGTTTTGTGATATATAAAAAATACTGATTCAACAATTGAATCAGTATTTCAATGACCACAAATCTTATTATCAATATAGAGTTCCAGTCAGAATAAAACTAAAACAGGTCGGTATAACCATTACATACGCTGTCTTTCTTCCTCAGAAGCCGACTTCCCTTTATACTTGCTCTTTGATGCATTAAATTTATATCGCACGGAGAACTGCCATGAACGAGTATCCAAGTTCTTATCTATCAAGGAAACTATTGGATTAACCTCCATCAACCTCTTCTGTTTGTACGTACCCAGTATATCATATCCCCTTAAGTTCAGAATAAGATTACCTTTCATGAAAGTTTTCGTCACCCGTACATCCATCCGGAACTGGTCATACAAGTAAGTCAGGTTCGAGTGCCCCTTTGATGTGCCCTGAAAATCCAGCATCACCACAAACCCGGCAGGCAGGCGGAACGTGTTCTGCAAACTATAACGTAAAAAGGGCTTTTCATACTTCTGTCCTGTATCTCCATATTTGAAGTAGTCTTTCGATACGCCTAAGCCTGCAACCGGTTCCCAAAAGCCTAAACGGGGAGAATAGTAAACCATAGCCATCAGATTTTGTGTATGATCCATATTCTCCGGAATATACATAACGATATCTTGTTTTTCACCATAAGGATGCGGTATCAATAGTGACATATTATCATACATCTTATACGAAACCATCAACTTAATTTTCTTCCACAGCAACGAATATGAGATATCATCTATTCGGGTAGGTTTCAGATACGGATTACCGGTTTCATAAGTGTAAGGGTCATCATATTGAATGCTGTTCCGAAGTTGATAATAACTTGGCCGCTGAATCGTAGCACGATATCCCAACATCATCTGTACCTTATCAGACCGGTAACTCACCGAAGCCTGTGGAAAAAAATCTTTATATGTACGGCTTTGTTCATCCACTTTATTGCCATTCTCAAAATAATCGAAACCGACATTTTCAAAACGCAGTCCTAAATTAAACATCCACTTGTCTATACTTTTTAAATAACTGAGAAAAGCCGAAAACAACTTCTGTTTCGACATATTCTCATTAGACGCAAGCGAAGGAGCTCCCTCATTTTCATCTACCCAATAAGTCTGTTCATTGGTCGTATGGCTATATTCCATACCATAATTAAAATTACTTCCCAATAGAGGTGTAGATAAAGTAAGTTTACCTGCATATAAATCATAGTCCTGTAAAGAGCGCGTACCCACTTCCACTTCATCTTCTCTTTCGGAAACAGAAAAATCATGGTTTTCACTGCTGCCTTTAGCATAGTCCATATCCAACTGCACTTTAAGCCAAGGGGACACATTACCGGTATAATAAGCATTCAGAAGGTGAGAATTAGCATTCATATCTACCTTGGTATTCGTTGGAAACTCCTCTATTGACACACGATCCTTTGTTACAGCCGATACTATATCCACTCCACCTTTATAATAAGGAGTACGCGTATAAACATACTTGGCACCTATAGAATGTCGTTCGTCTAATTCATAGTTGAGTCCTCCCTCTAGATAATGAAACTTATTATGGACTTTTTGCGTGGCAATCTGTTGTACAGCCGTTATATTTTGTCCCGCTTCCAAAGTCTGCATCGAATTAATATCAATTTCACGTTGTTTCTCACTATACCCGTAATAAGCAAACAGGTCCAATTTATTCTTACGGTAATTCAGATCCACCGCTCCATCGGCAGAAACTTCGCTCCTGACATCCATTCTTCCGAAAACCTCACCGCCTATCCCCTCTCCGGGTGGACGTATAGCTTCAATCAGAACCACTGCACTAACAGAAGCATCATACTCCGGTCCGGGGTTAGTAATCACAGTAACTTTCTTAATATGTGTAGAGCTTAGCCTCTCCAATTCATTATCATTCCTTACAAGACGATTATTGATATAAATCAGTGGAGTACCTTTACCCAATACACTGATGGCATCTCCATTTTTCACGATAAAAGGTTGCTTTTCCAGAACATCGTTGGCCGTACCCACATTCTTCAGCGGACTGTTTGCCACATCCATGGCAATGCCACCATTCTCCATCTTAAAATGCTGACGAGTCCCTTTGATAACTACTTCACCCAACAAGTTGGCATCTTCTTCAAGTTTTATTGTATTCAGAACATTCTGCTTTACCGCCACAGATGTAGTCACATATCCCAGATAGCTGATCTTAATAACCGGATTTTCTTTTGTAGTTTCGAGCATAAAGTTTCCTTCCATATCTGTAACCGTTCCGACAAATGTCGTAGAGTCCTTATCCTGTACGATAACGATATTTGCAAATGCTAAAGGTTCACCTTTCCCGTCAGTAACTCTACCGGATATACTCATATTTTGTGCATAAATGCCTGACAATATACAGAAGGTAAAAAGTAGATAAATGATGTGTGTTTTCATACTTACAATATGTTTGGTTTTATAATTCGGAAGGATAATTCTACAAAGCTATTCAATTCATTCTATTTTAACGATATTTTACTAAATTCTTTTCACGTGAATCATAATATTCTCGAATAAATGTAGAGAAATCGGTATCTGCTTCGATCATTTCATACCTTTTTACTATAAGAATAGCCTCACGTGAAAAATCCGGAGGCTATTGCTATTTGGGGTGATTGCAATTAACTAAATCAAGTTATTTAATCAATACTATATACACTGTTTTCATAATCTTGCCTTCTCATCCTCACCGGCACCTGTACCTTTATATTTGCTACGTGAAGCATTGAAACGATAAGAAACCCTTAATCTTACTTGGCGACTATCATTATAGTTCCATTTATCAAAAGTCATAATCTCTCCATAATTTATAAAAGAATTCCTCATAGAAGCAAAAATATCATTTGCCTGTAAACTAACATTCAAAGCTCCACCAAGAAAAGCTTTTCTTAATCCGCAATCTACCCACATATTGGCCTTATTCAAAACATATCCCGAGTGATATTTATTAGAACAAGATATATCGGCTGAAAATATGAGTCCCCACGGCAAACGCAACTGATTAGTTAAACTGGCCGCTATTGCCGGACGGTTAAAATGCTTTTGCTTACCCAGATATTTCCCTTCCAATACTTGCCGCATGAATTCAAAATTCCAGATAGGTTCCCAGATTCCAATTTTAGGAGCAACGGACAAAGAAGCACCATAAGCTTGCCACTTGGAAATATTTTCAATTCCGAATACAGTGACCAGATTATCTTCTTTATAAGGATAAGTTACAGAAAGGATGGCATCTTTTGTATAAGAGTAGTAAATAGAAAATTGAACATACTTATACATCGTCTGAAATGAAATGTTATGTTCCGTCTCCGGCTGCAGCGATGGATTACCCCGCTCATAGGTATAGCGGTTGGCATATTGTATATCACTACGCAAAGCCGAATAAGTAGGACGCTTTGTACGAGCAGCATAACCTAAAGAAAACTGCCATTCCTTAACCGGAAAAAAGATGGATAAGCTGGGAAATATATTATTATAATCCTTACTTTGTTCTTCCTGCTTTATATCCTCCTCGTAATAAGCAAAAGAAACATGTTCGTAGCGAAGTCCTGCCGACAAGTACGCCTTGTTTATCGGTACATCATAACTGATAAAAACAGACTGATTGTCAGAGGTGGCCTTACTGTGCGAATCCTCTAAAATCTGCTCCTTATTCACATAGCTGCTATGGCGATTAGTAAAACTTACTTCAGGACCAAATTTCAATGTTCCCTTAGCTACCGGATAGGAAAAAACTAATTTTCCAGCATATAAATTATTGCGGGAAGCACTTCGAGCATGAACGGTTCGTTCACCTTCTGTCGTACTATGTTCTGTAATATTTTGATTGCTTTCACTATCCCCATACAGCCAGTCAATATTTAAGTCTACTCCCAATTTAGATCCCCACATCCCGGTGTAATAAGCATTCACTTTGTGGGTATCACCATCCCCGTTCATTCTATTCATAAAATCAAGATGATCATAGGGCGCACCATCCAATTTCACCTCATAATTATCAGGCACAGAACTCTTTGATGAACTATGATTAATTGTATAACGCAGACCTACCGAACTCTTATCATCAAGTTGATAATTTAATCCGCCTTCTCCCTGAATATAATCCAGAGAAAGAGGGGAACGCGATTTTCCGTTTATCTCTAACACCTGATCAGCATACACGGTTTGCAAGTCTTCCTGCTTCTCTATTCTTCTTTTTTTATCATAATATAAAGATCCGAATATATCCAGTTTTTGTTTTCTGTAGTTCAATGCAACCTGCTGATTATTACTCCATAATTCTCCTTTCTGCAATGCAGTTCGGACACTTCCACCAATTCCTTCTCCAACAGGTTTCACTGTCTTTATTCTCAATACGGCTTTCACCTCTGCATCATATTCCGCTCCGGGATTAGTGATCAGTTCAACTTTAGCTATTTCTTTCGAATTGAGTTGCTCCAATTCAGACAAATCTCTTACTTGGCGCCCATTAATATATATCAAAGGAGTTCCTTTCCCAAAAACAGTTACATCCCCATCGTTTATTTGTAGCCCAGGAACACGCTTCAGAACATCATTAGCCGTACCTAAACTGCTTAGCAGAGTATTTTCAACATTAGTTGTCAAAGTTCCCTGTTTCAATGAATAAGTAGGACGCCTGCCTACAACAACAGCCTCATCCAACATCATAGTGGCAGTTTTCAATATCAATGTCCCCAATTCCTTTTTAGTCAGAAGAAACTCGGCAGTTTCATATCCAATAGAGGATACACGTACCAATTTCCCCCGACTGTCGGGTTTCTCAAAACAGAAGTAACCCGAATCATCTGTAACAACACCTCCTAAAAAGATTGAATCAGGCAGAGATAATAGTACGACATTAGCGTATGGAATAGGAGCTTTATTATCATCAACCAAACATCCGGTAATATTTTGCCCCACAACATCACCTAAAGCATATATCATCAGGAACAAGCTAATAATTAATCGTTTCATACTTCTAATATTCTATGTTTCTTCTTCTGAACATATCCATAATATTCTCTCACAACATGATCCAGAATATCCTCACGTGAAAAATCCGGAGGCTATTGCTATTTAGGGTGATTGCAATTAACTAAATCAAGTTATTTAATCAATACTATATACACTGTCTTCATAATCTTGCCTTCTCATCCTCACCGGCACCTGTACCTTTATATTTACTTTTTGAAGAATTAAATCTGTAACGAAGTGTCAACCGCATATTCTGCAAATCTGTCCAACTATCTTTTTCGCGCAGAATATTACGTTCTCCATACAATGTCGTATTATTACGCCTCCAGTCAAACACGTCAGAACAATCTAATTTAACCAACAAAGCCTTATCCTTAAAGAAAGTTTTGCCAATACCGACATCAATGTATTTGTTTTCACCTATTAGAAGGTTTTCCACATGCCCTTTGCCCATGAATACACCATCCAATGTAATCTGGAATCCTTTCGGTAACGTGAAAGTATTGAACATAGATAAATAAGGCATCGGTCGATGCATCTTCTTTATAGCTCCCAAATGCTCCAACTCAAACCACTGCTTAATAATACCCGCACTATAATTAAGATTCCAACATCCTATTGTAGGAGAAGCAGCCAACAGGAAAGTAACCTTATCTATCTTATTGAAGTTCTGATAAGTGGTATGCGATATGTTCGGCTGTGTTTCCAACTGATTCGTTACGTGGATAATGGCATTTTCAGATCTCTGATAGCTGATAATCAACTGAAAAAACTTATAAGATGACATCCAAGTAAGATCAGAGTAAGTAGTAGGTTTCAGCAAAGGATTACCACTCATGTAGGTATAACGATTGATGTAATTCATATTACCGTCCAATTGCGAATAAGAAGGTCTCCGAGTCTTCATCGTATAGCTTAAATTGGCAGATACCGGTCCAAACGGATAAGCCAATGAAACAGTCGGAAAAATATTATCGTATACTTTACTTTGTTCATTCACCAGTTTACCGCTTTCATAGTAATCGGAGGTATTATGTTCATAACGTATTCCGGCTCCGACATCTAACTTTCCCAATTTCAGTCTATACTCTACAAAGGCAGAAATACTATATTCCTGAACCTTATTATCCGTATCCTGAAGTATTCCCTGTTCATTTGCAAACTTATTCTTCTGATAAGTATGCGTATATTCGCCTCCGAAGGACAAATTTCCTTTCCAAAACGGATAACTTAATACCAATTTAGAAGCAAACAATCCGTTATCATAGCGGCGGTTCGTCTTCACGGTTCTATCCTGATAATTTTCACTATCTTCGGTTGTCGTCTGCTTATCTTCTTCATAACTCCAACGCATATCAGTATTAAAATTGACCAACCACCTGCCTATAGTCCCCACATAATAGGCATTGACAAGATGAACAGGATATTCATTAGAAAGCACATTTTTACTTTTCCAACTATCATAAGGTTTACCGTCCGCACTTATCTCAGAGCGCATAGTGTAATTGGGTTCCTCGGTGCTATAATAAACAAAATCATAAAGGATGCCGACTGAATGTTTTTCATTAAACATATAGTTGGCACCCAAACGAGCTTTATAATTCTCTCTCCTGGCTAAAGTATATGCATCCGACTTCTGCGTCCACAGCGTATCTACCCATGTTTGCTGGTCCAAACTGATGTTCGTACCATCTTTTCCACCACTGTAGAAAAGAGAGCCTATGATATCCAAGCCTTTATGACGATAATTGAAATCGAACTGGTTGAGAGTAAAAAAAATTCTCTCCATACATATTAGCTGTTTTAACATTGAAGCCCAGCCCTTCACCCACAGGTTTCAAAGTACGAATAAGAACAACCGCCTTTACAGTGGCATCATACTGCGCTCCGGGATTTGTTACCACTTCCACACTCTTTATATCAGAAGAATGTAAACGTTCCAGTTCCGAATTATCCCGTACCAGTCTCCCATTGATATAAAAAATAGGAGTTCCTTTGCCGAACACGGTAAAGCTACCGTCTTTTCCCTGTATACCGGGTATTTTCGCCAATACATCATTAGCCGAACCAGCAACGCTTAATACCGAGTTCTGAATATTAGTAACCAAGGCATCCCCTTTCAGTCTTGTTTTAGGCAGATTTCCCTTAACCACCACCTCATTCAGCATCTGCGTGTCCGACGCAAGACGTATAACACCTAAATCGGCAGTATGGCAACGCTGATAGACAGTCACATATCCGATGGAAGATATGCGGATAATTTTATCCTTACCATCTACCGCAAGAGTAAAAGAACCTTTGTCATCACTGATTGTCCCTGAAACAAAGGCAGAATCAGCTACTGCCAACAATATCACATTGGCATAGGCAACCGACTGCCCTGCTTCATCCGTCAAGATGCCACTAACCGTTTGCCCGGATACTTGATAAACAAAGGTCAGGAATAAGAACGCGAGAGAGAAAATATGCTTCATAATAATACTATTTTAATTCATTCAATATTGAGACAGCATCATAAAATCAAATTTTCCTTTATAACCAAAGCTTCAGGACATCTGGGATCAGGATATTCATATTTATCTTTACCGTAAACTTTAGTAATATCTACATAACAGATACGTTTTCCAACATTCAGTTTGCAATCCGAATATACACGGCAACTAGAACATTGATTATTTTCTTTCTGCTCAATCATGCTCTGTTTATAGGAATACATCTTTAAAGCAACAGTTGAGTTCCAAAGATCGTATAAAGATTGATTACGAACATTACCAAATATAAAGTTAGGATTATCATACAGCATTTCACAAGCGGTCACATCTCCATTAGACAATATAGCCATCGAATAACTGTTGGCATTGCATATTTGGTTGTTCTGCACAAAGCTCTCAACCGTAGAATATGGTTGAAGCGTATATTTCCGTTCACTCATTTTATTATGCAATATTGTAAAATGGGCTACAGTGTTTAATTCTTTAGTCTGGTTATAAATTTTAATCAATTCCAAATCACTTGCACGATATTGTTGGTAATTATCTTTAAATGCGGAATAAAAGGCTGGGGTTAACACCCAAGAATTAACATTCGATAATCCATTAAGGAATGAAAATAGCTTTCCTATTTCTACTTCATTTGCATTATACTTAGTAAGAACTGTTCTAACATTTACTTTCAGCCCAATCTCATCGCAGTATTGAAGCATCTGTTTCATTTTACCTGCATAATCATTTTTCACCCGCAACGTTGTCATAAGTATACTCGGCGACACTGCATCCAAGGACACTTGCAAATTTCTCAATCCAACTTTCTTAAGGAAAAAAATATCATCTTTACCTAATGGAACTTTTGTACTCAGAATAGATGAAAACCCATATTGACACACTTTCCGTACTACCTCTTTCCAATCAAGAAAAGCAAATATATCTCCTCCTGACAATGTTAAGTTTATGGTTCCTAATTCATGTGCTTCATCCAACACTTTCAAAACATCTTGGGAAGACAAATCATCCTCTCGATCTCTATCTGCATAGCAATAGATGCAATTAGTACAACATTTAGTAGTTATCATAAAATTAATGTTCAGGGGTATTGAAGGACGCTTAGGAATAAAAGGTTCCATCCAAAGGAAATCTTTTGTTGTATACATAGCTCCGGTAGACCTCTCTTTTGAACTTAGCAGCAAAAAAGGTGGGAATAAAATGTTTACCCCTCTATACTTCCATCCCACCATTTGTGCATTATCAACCAATTTCTTGATGAATCTATCGATAGTTTCAACCCGAAGCTGGGTTACATTTGAGATTTCCTTCTCTGCTATTTCCAACTCGCAATTTTCAATGTGCGATAAGATATATCCAATAATAGGTGGCAGAACACTAATACTCCCCACACTACCTTTTAGTTTTTCACTTGCAGGAATCGCCTTTGCTATAATATAAGAACACCCTCTTTCATTTCTGATAAAATATTGAGGATTGAAGTATACATGCATATATATTACTTATTATGTACTTTTAAAAAGCCATTCTATTTAAACGAAGCTATCCAAAAATAATTAACTACCTTTGTATAGCCTCGTTAATCACCATGACATCAGAAATCTGCAAAAATATAATAACACAGATTTTTGATAGAGTCAATGTACTCTTTTAGGCTTGCCTAATACCGTCATCCTTTGTTTTATCAGGAACGGTAAAGACAATCTGACCTGCACCTGTATCACACTGACAAGCACCACCTTCAATTTGTTCCAACTCAGAATTCAATAATTCTTCAATCGCTTTTTTTTCGTCATCTTTCATAATTCAAAGATTTTAAATAAAACAACATTGATTAATATCACATTGCAAATATAAGTAGCACCAGTCCACTTTAACAGGACTGAATAAAAAAACATAGGAGAACTATACTAAATCACGTGGTTTCTTATATGTAAGATAAGCCCCATAAATCATGGCAAAGGTTTTAAAAGATAATTGAGGCTGTTTCTCCAAGATTTAGTATTTTTGGCAGTTGTAATAAGCCGTTAAGCTGTCGGAGCCTACATGTTTTAGCATCGTATAAAATGGTAGCTGCGCTACATACAGTAATTGTTGAGGCAAAATTAAATTGCGAAATGATTCATTACCACGAAAGTAAAGCAGTAAAATGATTAGTTTGAATAACTTGCTATGACTACAGAAGATAAAATAAAGTATTTTGAGAATCGAGAAGATTGGAGAAAGTGGTTAATGGACAACTTTGAAATCTCCAGTGAAATATGGTTTGTATTTCCCTATAAATCATCCGGCAAAAAAAGCATTTTATACAATGATGCCGTTGAAGAAGCCCTTTGCTTCGATTGGATTGACAGTACAACCAAACCACTTGACAAAGATCATAAAATTCAGCGTTTCACACCCAGAAAACCTAAAAGCACTTACTCGCAAGCCAACAAAGAAAGGCTTAAATGGCTATTGGAAAATAAAATGATACACCCGAAATTTGAGGAGAAAACGCGAAGTATTTTATCTGAGCCTTTCATTTTTCCCAATGATATAATTGATAAATTGAAAGAAAATGAAATGGTATGGAAAAACTATCAATCATTTTCCGAAGCATATAAGCGGATTCGAATAGCGTACATCGAAGCTGCGAGAAAACGTCCTGAAGAATTTGAGAAGCGGTTAAACAACTTCATCAGCAAAACAAAAGAAAATAAAAGGATAATAGGATTTGGCGGAATTGAAAAATACTATTAATCAAAAGATTAGCATCATAAATAGAAAAACGATTTAAAATGAGGACTGAAATACTTGACTTCACCTTTCTGATGTAGTATCTTTGTAGAAGTTTAAGAACAGAACTCTAATATAAACCTAAAACTTTAGCAAATGGAAAAATCCAAAGAACACCGTAATATTCTTACAGCCAAGCATCATAAAGCGAATAAATCTGACAATATTTTCAACAAAACAGATATCAAATATATAATTACTGATAGCTTACTCCCAAGCTATTCAGGCTGATTATAGCTAATCCGAGTGAATTTCACCCTAAATAGTAACGAATATAAAAGAAGTAAAGGCGGTATTTCCTCACAAGGATTACTGCCTTTTTTGTTGAAATATATCCAAATCTGGTGTAATTACCATTTTTTATGCTGTTAATAAACGCGGAGAATATTCTTAAAAAACGTAGCTATTATTCTTTAAAAACGCTGATTACGGTTATTAATAGGGTACTTGTTATTGACTTGAATTATTACTTATCTATTTATACCTAAAATTCTCTATACTTCTCTTCACAATAAATGAAATCAGTACATTGATTATCTCGTTATAATTCTCAGAGCAAAGATTTTCAAGACATCTAATAGGTGACAATCGCACCAGTATATTGACAAAGGTATTATAAAGTATCCAATTTATAATAGAATACTTTGCTATTATACACAATTTGATTCACTACTTCCATATACTAAAGCAATTATTTTGTCAATGCAAATTAAAAATCTACCAAAAAAATATTTTTCTATTATAAAAAATCATACATTTGTTAGAAATACCTATTAACCTCTATAAATCATGAAAGAAAATAATAAAGAAGTAGATAAAGATATTCATTCTTCTCGATGTTCTGGCTTAGCAGGGCAAAAAGCCTGTAGAAAGTTGGATAACAAAATAGTATATGCTAATTATGTTACTAAATCAGATGGACCATTTTATTGTCCTGTTTGTTTGAGTGATGTAATAATAAGAAAATGTACAGAGAAAGTGGATCATTTTGCGCATAATGCAAGGCAAAGTCCTATTATCGGGAAAAAAGATAGACTTCTGCATGAACAATGTCAAAATGAAATTTTAGAATACCTCCAAAAAAGCTTTCCTTCGGGAAAATGGGAAAAAGAACGTCCAATACCCAAAAATGAAATATATGATTTAAAGGAGGTCATACCTGATATTAGTGGTAGAATTGATGAGCTACCAATAGCAATAGAAGTACAAATAAGCCCATATACGATCAATAGAATACATGAAAAACTAGTAGAATACGAAAAAAGGAAAGTTTTGGTTTTATATATAATACCACTATGTAAGGAACTTGGAGAAGAAGTCTTTCGACCACGCTTATTTGAAAAATATCTCCATAGTTTATACTATGGGAGGGTATATTACTGGATTCCTAATAATGACAATAAAATAGTTTCTGTACACTTTGGACGTTGTACGAGGTGGATAGAAGAATCAACTTGGTTTAGTGAAGACGGGGAAGAATGCAATGCTGGAGGATATTATCTAACTTTTAAAACTCTAAGAAAACCATTTTTTGGAGAACAACTAGATATTGTAAAAGATTTCAAGCAAATGCAAAGAAAAGAGTTTATACCTACTAATGCAAAGAAAAAGATTCCAGCTTGTTCTCTCTTTATAGATAAACAGATGAAATGGTGGGATGAAAAGGAATGTATCATTCAGAAGGAATCAATAATTGAATCTACAAAATTATTTGAAGAATATAACCCTATTGATGAATACGATGAATATTCAGATGAATTTTAGGGGAGTATGAAATACAAAAATTGTCATAATATGATTTCCTTTGATTTTACTCCAAAAGAATTTGAGTAGTAATATATTACTCTACGAAGATCTTAGTATTGAAGCAAATCATTTTGAAACAAATTATAAAAATTTATTCAACTCTTCTACCAGCAAATACACAGTAGTAGAAGATTCTTGTTGTGCCGGATTATTTCCACCAAACTGTTTCATGATAGTTTTAGCGTGCTTAATGGCTTGTTCTTGTTTAGGAAACAAGGCATTGAACATTTTAGAACTTACGCCCGATTTCTTTGTATAAGCAAATCCGAGCAAAGTACTCAACATCTTTTCATATTTGGAACGATGTAAAGCCCCTTGGTACAAATTAAAGTGAAGTAAAAACCAAAACTCAAAAGCCTGGTTGCTATAAGCCACTTCAAAACCATTTTGGCGTGCCAATAGAATGGCAGAATTAAAGTCATTTTCAGGAAAGTCATCTTTGTCAAAGACTACCCAATTCTGATTGTATATCCGCCCCTTTAGCTTGTCTTGCTCTTTTATATTGATAGCTTTCTGTACTAATGATAATGTCCCCATACCTTGACCAACAGCTTTCACATTAGCAGAAGTCAAACGAAAAGCATTAAAATAATCCGGCTCAGTATTAACCCCTTCACAGATAATCAAAAATGTTTGTTTGACCTCACGCACACCACTGATACGGGTTATCTTTCTTTCGATACGCGGATTTATATTTTTCCTTCTTATAGCCGTCATAATTTATTCTTCTTGTGTATTAAACAAACGGGTTAAATCTCCGACAATTGGAATTGCTCCATACTTGCCGGATAGGTAATCTTTTTCAAACGAGGCATCATTGCGTACTTTATATTCTGCCAACGAATAAAGTTCGGTTGCTCCATAACGGTCTTTTTGTGTAAACCAAATCTGATCCCGTCGGAATATATTAGCACTCAGCAAGTTTGTATCGTGAGTAGTGAATATTAATTGAGCATTTTTCGGATTGGTTTCTTTTGAATTAAACAGGGCAATAATTCTACATGTAAGAAGTGGATGCATCTTAGAGTCAAATTCATCTATAATAAGACGCTTTCCATTATCCAAAGCATCAATGATAGGGTACGCCAAAGAGAAATACTTTATCGTGCCTTCCGATTCGTTTTTCCTGAATGGAAAAGTAATAGCTTTCACCTCATGGCCTTCATCATCATATTGCGTATGCGTACTAACAATCGTATTATCTATTTTTTCAATATTTTCAATACCTAAATCAGCATAACGGGAAAACTCTACAATTCTCTGTTTCATCCTGATGTCATCCAGTTGGGTGGTTGCAGTACTCCATATTTTTTCATCATTGGAACCTAAAATAATAGTGGTATCGTTCAACCACTTCATGATCTCTACTGCTATCGGATCATTGAATTGCGCTGCAACAGAAAGCAATAATGCATTTGCTCTCACCATTCGTTTACCTGCCAGTTCTTTACCAACGACAAACTTAGTATGAATGTCGAAGCTATCTTTTTCCCGGTAGAATAACTCCACCTCTTTAGCCCTCTTTTTATTAGCTTTTTGATAGAGCCATTCTGAATGTACCAATGAGTTATCGGCTTCAAACCCATAACGATATTGATTATCTTCATCACAGAATATTGCTTCAAAATAACTCGGTTCACCCGCAGTAAGCGAGTTTAACCGAAAACTTTCTATATTAATACGTTCTCCTGCTTGAATATCCTTCGATGAGTTTATCACATACCACTTAAAGAATTCAAATGCCTTAATGAAATTGGATTTGCCGGATGCATTAGCACCGTAAACAACTGCACTCTTCATCAATGATAATCCGGTAACGCCTACGCTAAAGATTATATCTTCAGCCGGAACCTGTATTTCTTTCAAAGCTGATGCTGCTAATGACAATGTAGATTGTTCTTTGAAAGACAGGAAGTTCCCTATTGTAAATTGAATAATCATATCTTAACCTATTTATTTGAGAAATTATCACAAATATATCCTTTAATTTTCAAAATAAGGATTTTTATTAGATGAATTATATTATTTTATATCTAATAACATGTATTGGAATAAAAGAGAGGATTAGTAATTCACTAAACTTCGTAGCTCCAACGTTACCCCGTGGTAAACGATTCATTATACATATCAAAAAAAATGAAGTGACGGATGAAAGAATGTAGTACAACATTTTGCTTTTTTAAAGAAATAATTTATTTTTGCTTTCAAATAGATTACTACTATGCTTTTATCTAATAAATATATTGTTTGTATCTGGGGGATTTTACTTGTACTATCATGCACAAACACCCACACGGAATCTTCACCAACTCTACTTCCTGAACTGGCGCAAGCAGAAAATTGTATGTATGCATATCCCGACAGCGCACTACATATTCTTGAAAAATGACACCACCCAAGGTTACTGATAAATATCAATATGCAACGTGGTGTCTGCTAGTATCGCAAGCGAAAATAAAGAATTATGTAGAATTGGAATCTGACAGCTTAATATCAATTGGCTATAAGTATTTTCAACAAAAAGAAAATCCACAGAGAAAAGCACTTGCAGGATATTTGGAAGGTATATATTATAATGATGAGAAACACGATGCTGAAACCGCTCTGAAATGTTATTTAGAAGCTGCTACAGAGATAGAAAAGACGGAAGATTATCAATTGGCACATTTAATACATGCCGAAATAGGACATATATATGCATACCGCTCTTTAGTAGATTATGCAACATCTGCTTACCAGAAGGCTTATGATTTTGCAAAACTATCAAATAATAAAAGATACATTGCCTTATCTTTATCATATATCGGTAGAGCTTATTCAATTAAGCCTGATATGGATAAAGCTATTGATTATTACGAAGCTGCCATTAAAATAGCAAAAGAGGCAGACGATAAACAACTCCTAACACCAGGCATTCTCAATGAACTTGCCAGCGTTCACGTACGTATACAAAATAACAAGCAAGCTCTTATATATGCTTTGGAAGCCCTACATACAAATAAAGAAAATGAATCTCTACAAAACTATCTAACAGTGGGAAATATCTATCGTCAGTTAAAAATAAACGATTCTGCTCAATATTATCTTGACAGAGCTGCTACCTCAGATAATATATATACGGCATGTGGTGCATATCAATCACTGTATTATCTCAATCGTACTATACCCCAGAATTACGCCAAAGCTATGACATATTGTGACAAGTTCTACACATACATAGATTCAATTACCAAAATAAAACATGGCAAAGAAATCATAGCAATGAAAGAAAAGTATGATCATGAAAAGCTATTGAACGAAAAAAAAACATTGCAAATAGAAAACGAACAGATTATACGAAACAACTTATATATTCTATTATTTATAGTAATAGTCATAGCATGCCTGATTTTCCTCTATCAGCGTAAGTTGATACAAAAAGAACGTACCATCCAGATGCAGGAAGAACAGCTTCGTATCTACAGCCTGCAAATACATGAAAATGAAATGCAAATGGCGCAGAATAGAGTACATATAATGCAACTCTCTGAACAGTTGGCTGCAAACGAAGGATTGCATGAAACAATGATGGAGCAACAAAACGGATTGAATGAACTCAAAAAAAGGAATGAGAATCTACAAAAAGAAACTATTCTACTACAACAGAACATGGCGGAATATTCACAAAACATGCAAGGAAAACTCAAAACGCAATTAACGTCTTTCGATGCTATAGCAGAAGAAAATTCACGCTTGCGTAACCGTGAAGAATTCTTGTGCAAATTACTAATTCCATATATCAAGCCATTGGATTCTCTCATAAAATCACCCAAACAACTCACAATCGTTCAATGGGCGGAAGTGGAAGAAAATATAAATAAGCTATACAACAACTTCACCCTCCGCCTAAAAGAACAATTCCCATCATTCACCAATAATGACCTGCAAGTATGTTGCCTTATTAAGTTGCGTATTTCTGTATCCAACATGGCAGAGATACTGAATATTTCTCCGGCCTCTGTCTCTAAACGAAAACAACGAATCAAAGAGCAGATCATAAAGGAACTTGGAGACAGCTTCGACAAATCACAACTCATTGATATCTGGATATGGGAGTATTAAATCATAGCATGTCCAGATTCGAATAAAAGTTTTTTCATACTTTTCTATTTATTAGAGAGTTATCAAGATCAATATGTCCATATTGTGTCCATAACAATTCAATAATTAACCGCTAAATTTGTTTTCAGAAAATCAAAAGACAAACAATTATGAGAAACTATGTATGTTATTTATCAATCTGCATGCTCTTTATTATAAGTAGCTTGCCAATACAAGCGGGAATAAAAAACACTCCCACTGAATCAGAAATCTGCTTTGAAGGAGAATGGAATACAAAAACAAGAAGCCTCTCTCCCATCCCCTTCACCGCCTCCATCAGCGGTGACCAGCTAATTTTGGAATGCACCTCCCCTGACTATGACATAAATATCACCATTGTCAACGCCAATGGCCAACCCGTATGGCAGTGTGATATTGCAGCCCCCGAAGCATCTTTTGTTTCCATTCCTCTCGACAGCTTACCTCAAGGTAGTTACACGATTGAAATCAGCAATAATTACGGTGGTTACTTGCAAGGTATATTTCAGCTTTAACTATGGAAAAGGAGAGACAGACTTATGAAGCCTCTCCTTTTTCTTTTCTCCCTCTTCTTATTATAATACTAAAAACACACCATTATGAAAAATGTCGACTTACAGAAAATCATTTATATGAATACGCTGATTGCACATCGACGTACAGGTACGCCGGAAAAATTTGCCCAAAAGCTGAATCTATCCCGATCCGCCCTCTTCGAGTATCTAAACTTTCTGCGCAAAGACTTGATGTTAGAAATACTCTATAGCTGCTATAGCCAGACATACTACTATGGAGAGAAGGATTTCTGCACCCTGATGGGTGGAGAATGTTGCAACAATTGCCAGCGATTTCAGAATCAATAAAACCAGCCTACTATGAAATTCCCTTTCTATAAACAACTGGACAGCATGGATTGCGGGCCCTCGTGCTTGAGAATGATAGCCAGATATCACGGAAAGAAATTCTCCGTGCAACAACTGCGCGAACAATCATTCATACAACGCACCGGAGTGAATATGCAAGGCATCAGTGAAGCAGCCACCAGCATCGGTATGCGTGCCACAGGCATTCGTACCACCATCGACAAGCTGAAACAGCAGTCCAGACTACCGTGCATACTGCACTGGAATCAGATACACTTCGTGGTGCTCTACAATATTGTTCAGAAGAAAGGGAAAACCTACTTTTATATTGCCGATCCGGCTTACGGATTACTGAAATATGAAGAAGAGGAACTGAAGAAATGCTGGATAAGCACCTCGCAAGGAGGCATAGAGAAAGGAATAGCCATGCTGCTTGAGGTAACCCCGCAATTCTATGACACAACTCCCATCAAGTACGAAGGCATATCGCTATGGCATCTGCTGCGATACGTACACCCTTACCGGAAAATGATAGTTCAGTTGATTATAGGCCTGTTGGCAGGCAGTGTATTGCAACTCGCTTTCCCCTTCCTGACGCAAACCATCGTAGACCAGGGTATCGGGCATCGTAACCTGAACTTTATTCAACTGATATTGGTGGCCCAACTGATGCTGGTATTCAGCCGCACACTGATTGAGGTCATACGACGCTGTATCTTGCTGCACATCAGTACGCGCGTCAATGTAGCCTTGATATCGGACTTCCTCGTCAAACTGATGCGCCTACCCATGCGGTTCTTCGACAGCAAGCTGGCCGGCGACCTGATTCGCCGCATCGAAGATCATAAACGTATAGAGATGTTCCTCACCCAGTCCGTACTGAGCATCCTGTTTGCAACTATCACCATCATCATCTTCGGTGGAGTGCTTGCCATGTACAACCTGAAGATTTTCCTGCTCTTTCTCCTTTTCAGTATCCTCTACGTAGGCTGGGTGAAGCTCTTCATGCGCAAACGTGCCGACCTCAACCGGAAGAACTTCGAACAGATGTCCGTCAATCAGGACAACCTGATGCAAATGATATACGGTATGCAGGACATCAAATTGCTGGGATGCGAACAGCAGAAAAGGTGGGAATGGGAAAACATACAGGCTTCCCTGTTTCATATCAACATCAAATCGCTCAATCTGGGGCAATGGCAGCAAGTAGGTGCCGTGCTCATCAATGAGGTGAAAAATATACTTATTACCGTGCTCTCCGCCACCGCCGTACTGAATGGAGACATCACACTGGGTATCATGTTATCCATACAGTACATCATTGGTCAGATGCAAGGCCCGATAGAACAGTTCGTATCCTTCATGCAGCAAGCGCAGGACGCTCAACTCAGTCTGGAACGGCTGGGAGAGATACACAGCAAGCCCAACGAGGAGGAAGACAAGGGACCGGACAGCGACGAACAAATATCCGGCAACCAGTCCATACAACTGCAAGATGTGTTCTTCACGTATGGTTCGGAAAAGTCGAAGAAGATTATCAAAGGGATATCACTGGACATTCCGGCCGGAAAGACTACCGCCATCGTAGGGCTAAGTGGAAGCGGAAAAACAACATTGATAAAACTGATACTGGGTTTCTATCCACCCACGGAAGGAAAGGTGTGCATAGGCGGGCAGTCGCTGCAAGACCTGAGCTTCAAGCAATGGCGCAAGCACTGCGGGGTCGTCATGCAGGAAGGATTTATCTTCAACGACACCATAGCCAACAACATCGCTCCCGAAGATGACACCGTGGACAAAAAGAAACTGCTTTATGCCGTAGATATGGCAAATATACGCAGCTTCATCGAGACCCTGCCCCTGAAGTATAACACCCGGATAGGTAACACCGGGCAAGGTGTGAGCCAGGGACAGAAGCAGCGGATACTGATAGCCAGAGCCATTTACCGCAACCCCGATTACCTCTTCTTTGACGAAGCCACCAATGCACTGGACACGGACAATGAGAAAACAATCCAGCGGAATCTGGACCAGTTTTTCAAAGACCGTACAGTAGTAATCGTAGCCCATCGCCTCAGCACCGTGCGCAATGCCGACCAGATTGTAGTGCTAAAGGATGGCAACATCACCGAACAGGGCAACCACGACTCGCTGATATCCCAACAGGGAGATTACTACCGCTTAGTGAAAAACCAACTGGAACTGAACGCCTAAAAATGGAGGAGCACGCATGGAAGAAATCTACAAACCGGAAGACAAGGAAGCGGACAAAGTGGAACTCTACAATCGCGAAAATAACGACATACTGGGCGATATGCCCAACTGGCTGATACATACGGGAAGTCATATCATCTACGGGCTTATCGGATTATTAATTATCTTCGCCGCCCTGTTCTCCTATCCGGACACCGTGAAGACAGGCGTTACCATCGACGACTTATCAAAAACAGCATGGATAACGGTGGGACAGTCGGGAATCATAGACCGATTTTTCGTGGAAGACCGGCAGCAGGTGAAGCGCAATGATACGTTGGGTATTCTGCGTAATGCAGCCTCTATGGAGGATGTAAAGAAATTCAGCCGTGTGCTGGGAGACGTGGAGGCATATTACCGCACAAACGAGATAAAGTACCTGAACCGTTTTCCGTTCGACCTCATCATGGGTGAAATGACCGGAGCTTACGGACAATTCACAGATGCCGTGCGTACGTGCATGATTTATGATGAATTCGACATCTTCCGGCAGAAAGAAAGATTCCTGAAAGAGGAACTGGCCATACTGGAGAAACAGCCCGAAAAGAATGAAATGAATATTCTGAGTGTCAGGCGCCAACTCTTCGACCTGAGAATGGAACATAAAAAAGAATTGGCACTAAACCGGAGAACACTGGAACTGGCATACGAGAACATGATTAACAGCCTGAAGATGTGGGAAGCCAGATACCTGATTAAAAGCAGCAGCAACGGAACCGTGATTCTGGGGAAAAGCTGGGGAATAAGCAATGTGATAAATGAAGGTGACACCGTATGCTCCGTAGTATCGGAACAGAAAGGGCAGCCTACAGGGCGCATCAAGCTCTCGCAGGAAGAGGTTGCGGAAATACGGACCGGAGATAAAGTGAACATCGCTTTGAAGAAGTATCCGGTGCATACTTACGGATATCTCACCGGCGAAGTGGCTTCTATCGCCTACGTTCCTTACAGCAAAAACTACGCAGTGGAAATCAATTTCCCCTATGGACTGAATACCACAACCAAAGATGAAATAGAGTATGAGATAGGTCTATCCGGAAAAGCCGAAATCATCACATCGGACCGGAGCATACTGAGCCGCATATTCACCCCGCTTTATCAATTAACCTCTAAATAATCAACATCATGAAAACTAAAAATTCCGCTAAGGGTGACAACCAACGTCAGGGAACACCTCAAGATGAGAACTATTCTCAAGAAGAATTGCTGAATATGGACGAATTGTTCGACCTGCAAGGTGGCATAGACGACAAGCAGCTGGAAAGTTGCGGACTGGGATGCTTCTCAGGTGCTACTTTCAATGAAAGCACCGGCGACAAATCCATCAGGAATGAGTGATGTCTATGTGCTCAATCCTGATTACGGGCTGAGAGATGATATACATCGTTTCATTCTATTTTCCAAAGCAAACCGAAAGGGAAACGCCTCACCGAACTGGATGTCGTTCATACATCCCGCCCATGCGGGCATGCTCAGCTTCTTCACGCACGAACGAAGCCTGAATGAGAACTGGCCATTACTGGCTCTCTTCTTTCACTGTGACGCATCGAAAGTGGAAAGGCTGATACGCCCTTTCATGGAGAATCGGGAAGCATTCTTCACGACATGGCACGGAAAGAGAATATGTTTCCCCAGACAATTGATTATACCTGTGGAAAGGGCAGGAACGGAATACCGTTTTCAGAAATTACCGCCCTGCACTCCTACAGGAATGACCGTCGACACGTGTACCAGACGGTTATATTCCGGTCCGTTGCTATTGACGCTGATGCTGACCAACCGCTGTATGGCGCACTGCCGGTATTGCTATGCCGATACCCGCACGCAAGTGCAAAACTGGTTGCCCACCTCCCGCATTTTAGAATTGATACGGGAAGCGGCAGAACTGCCTGTGCAACAAATCAACCTGATAGGCGGGGAAATCTTCCTGCATAAGGATTGGGATATCATTCTGGCGGAACTGGTAAGGCACGGTATAGAACCGGAATTTATTTCTACCAAAATACCATTTACCGAAGAATGTCTGCGAAAACTAAAACAAACCCATTATAAGAATCTGATACAAGTATCACTGGATGCCATCGACACAACGGTATTGGTACAGTCTTTATCCGTCGACAGTTCCTATGCCTCGGAAATGATGCGTGGACTCCGGATGCTGGATCAAAGCGGGTTGCCTTATCAGGTGTCTTCTGTCCTCACCACCTACAATTGTGACCCTCGAACCCTGACCGATCTGTTCCGCTTTCTATCCACATTGAAAAACCTGCATGACTGGCGCCTTACGCCTGTCAGCAATTCCACAACAACAAAGTATCCGGGTTTTGCGGATTTAAAACCTTCCCATCAGAAGATCAGTGATATTTTCAGATTTCTGCAGGAAGCGGTCGTACCCAATGCGCATTTCCGGATTATCCTGAACCAAAGTGCCATAGAAAAGCAATATTATACAGATGAGGGAGGAAGTATGCACTTCAACGGCGCCGTCTGTTCCGCACTGAGCAGCCATTTATTTATTCTTCCGGATGGAAAGGTTACTATCTGCGAACAACTTTACTGGAATCCCCGGTTCATCATCGGGGATGCTAAGAAATCCGGCTTAAAAGAGATCTGGCAGTCTCCGGAAGCATTGCATCTCTGCAACCTTTCACGCAAAGACCTCAGCAGACAAAGCAAATGCAAAGCCTGCACCTATTTTGAAGAATGCTTCGAATACGGAAACCGGTGTTGGAGCGATATCATTAAAGCATACGGCAAAGAGTGTTGGGACTATCCGGACCCGAGATGCTTCCTTGCTCCGGAAATGAAAAACCGGCTTGACTACTGAGCACGAAAAAAGGCTGCCCTTTTTCAAGAGCAGCCTTCTATATCAGTCTAAAATCCCGTGGATTATTCAGCCAATTTACCGTCTGAACCAAGCACGTTGATGATCTTATGCATGTACATCTTTTCCATGTTGTCACGAGCCGGGCCAAGATACTTACGCGGGTCAAACTCAGCCGGTTTTTCTGCGAATACCTTACGGATAGCAGCAGTCATAGCCAGACGAGAGTCTGAGTCGATGTTGATCTTGCAAACTGCAGACTTAGCAGCCTTACGCAGTTCTTCTTCAGGAATACCGATAGCAGCTTCCAGCTTGCCACCAAACTTGTTGATAGTTTCAACTTCTTCCTGAGGAACTGAAGAAGATCCGTGCAGTACGATGGGGAATCCCGGAAGTTTCTCCATTACAGCGTCCAATACTTCGAATGCCAAAGGAGGAGGTACCAAACGACCAGTCTTCGGATCTACGTGGCATTGTTCGGGTTTGAACTTGTATGCACCGTGAGAAGTACCGATAGAAATAGCCAAAGAGTCACAACCTGTGCGAGTAGCAAAGTCGATTACTTCTTCAGGGTCAGTATAAGTATGATGTTCAGCAGAAACTTCGTCTTCTACACCAGCCAATACACCAAGTTCGCCTTCTACAGTTACATCAAATTGATGAGCGTAGTCAACTACCTTCTTCGTCAAAGCAACGTTTTCTTCGTAAGGCAGGTGAGAACCGTCGATCATAACTGAAGAGAAGCCCATATCGATACAAGACTTGCAAGTTTCGAATGTATCTCCGTGGTCGAGGTGAAGAACGATTTCAGGGTGTTTGCAACCCAGTTCCTTTGCATATTCTACAGCACCTTCTGCCATGTAACGCAACAATGTCTGGTTAGCATATTGACGGGCACCTTTAGATACTTGGAGGATTACCGGAGATTTGGTTTCAACAGCAGCCTTTACAATAGCCTGCAACTGTTCCATATTATTAAAGTTGAAAGCTGGGATAGCATATCCACCTTTAATAGCTTTCGCAAACATTTCTCTTGTGTTTACGAGCCCTAAATCTTTGTAATTAATCATTTTGTTTAAAGTTTATTGTTAGTGAATAAAAATTCTACGCAAAAGTAAGCATTATCCTTCAAATGGAAGAACAGGTTGGGAATAAATTATCGCATTATCCCCATTGAAACAATTCTATTTTAAAGCTATTGGATGATTTTAACAGAATATTGTAATCTCTATGTTACAAACTCTTTTCATCTGTAGCCTTTATCCGCCTCTTCTGCATACCTTTATATAGATAACAAAAAAACCGGAAAGCAAGTTTAGCTTCCCGGTCTTCGTTTACACATTATTATATATTACTTTTTCAAATAAATGATAGTGGGCAAATGGTCGCTGTAGCCATTCAACCAAACACGTCCGCCATGCGTGCGCAAGGGAGAACCTTTATACTTGCCATCCTGCTGAAAAAGGTATTCACGGATAAAGACTTCATTATGATCGTACTTCAAACCTTTCTTGGCTTTCAGCAAAGGACGGGAGACTACAATCTGGTCGAACAAGTTCCACTTGCCACGATAGAGCAATGTTCCCACACCTTTATCTTCAAGGGTTTCCCACCAGGGATTATAGAATTCGCCCTTCTTCACCTGTTTTGCATACTTGCGTGCGCCCAGTGTAGCCATGCTTTCGTCCATGGGATCGTCGTTCATATCTCCCATGACTATCAGTTTCAGTTTCTTGTCCGTACGCATCAGGGAGTCTGTCAATGCCCGCACCTGCTTGGCTGCATGTACACGTACCGGAGACTTAGCTCCACGGGAAGGCCAGTGATTGACGATGAAACAAACGCGTTCGCCCGCCATCTGCCCGTCTACAATAAGGAAACCACGCGTCAGGTGCACAGTGTCCCCCTCAAAAGGAGTGGAAAGCACCAGTTTGGAATTGGTAACAGTGAACTGTTCCGGATCATAAAGCAAAGCGCAATCAATGCCCCGTTTATCCGGACCTTCGTAATGCACGAATTTATAGTTGGATATAGCCGGTTGGCTTACCAAATCTGTCAGTACCCGGTTGTTTTCAGCTTCGGCTACACCGATAACGGCGGGTCCTTCAGGTACGCGGTCGCGCGATACTTCACTCAGGACTTTGGCAAGGTTCTTCAACTTGGCCTCATACTTCTCAGCCGTCCATGCATAACTGCCGGAAGGCAAAAATTCAAGGTCGTTCTTACCTGCATCATGAATCGTATCAAACAGGTTCTCAAGATTATAAAACGCAACACTATACAGATCCCGCTCGTTCTGCTGGGCACCTGCCGTAGTGACGCAGAGCCATAGGGAAATTAAGAAAAGTAGCTTCTTCATGCTGAATATAAATTAAAATACTATGCAAAAATCTGAAATAAAAAGCGATAAACCTATTTTTTGAGGGAACTTTTTTCTAAATCGGAGAAATACACTGCCTTTAAACAAAGGTAGACTGTACCTTAAGCAAAAATAAATCTGAATTTATTTTGTATTATCTGCGACTTGCACTATCTTTGCGCTCTGAAAAATAAGACCATTACACTATTTATTACCAAAATAGTAACCGAATATAATAATTAAAAAAACAAATATTGAAATGAAAAAAGGTATTCATCCTGAAAATTACCGTCCGGTAGTATTCAAAGATATGTCTAATGGTGACATGTTCTTGTCTCGTTCAACCGTAAATACGAAAGAAACCATCGAGTTTGAAGGTGAAACTTATCCGTTGGTAAAGATGGAAATCTCTAACACTTCTCACCCGTTCTATACTGGTAAATCTACATTGGTGGATACAGCTGGTCGCGTTGATAAGTTCATGAGCCGCTACGGTGACCGTAAGAAGAAATAAAATTGACTTCTTTTGAAGTTAAAAAAGGGAAGACTTTCACGAAGTCTTCCCTTTTTTATTATAGGAAATTCCCTATCACTTTGTAGGGAAAAGAACGGGAAAGAGAGAAAACTCTTTCCTATTTTTGTATCAGCAATTTTGATTGCAAGTCAATTGTACAAACCATAAACGAATCCATATGAAACGTCTTATCACTTTCGTTATCCTCGCCGTCCTCCTCTCCACGGCAGGATTTGCTGCCAGACAGAAAGACTTGAGCGGCCCGATTGCCATAAAAGGCGAACTACAACAACAGTATGAGAATTTTCCTGCCGGCACTCCCGTAGTGATCCGCAAGGTAGTGAAAATGAAATCGGCAGACCAAGCAGGTCCCGACATTTTCTATGCAACCGAAATCAATGGTATACAATTCGCAGTACCTGCTTCTGCTCTGAAGACCATTAAACTCTCACCTCCCGAAACCAATCAGGAGTTTTGGCAGCAAACTTATCTGAAACAACATCTGTATGAGTATTTCGGCGAACGCGGATATAACTCTAAGTTGCGCAAGGAAGTGGACGAAGAATGTCGGGACTACCTGTACAAGCTGGAAGAGATCGGCTATGAGGATGATTTCATCACTTCGTATGTACAGAATATCTTTGCTAAACTGACTGCCACCGGCATAGATCCCAACCGTAGCGAACGGTTGAATGTACGCGTCATCCAGTCGCCCGAACCGGATGCTTACATGCTGCCCAACGGCACAATGCTGATTAGTACCGGTCTGCTCTGCACACTTGATTCGGAGGATGAACTTGCCGCCATTATTGCCAATGAGATGTCTCATTTTGTACTGGACCATCAGGTTAATAACATCTACCGTGCTGAACGCCGTGCCAAGCGGGCAGCTTTTTGGGGAACGGTTCTTGCCGTCACTGCCGAAGTAGCTCTGGAAGTGGCATACTGGGATGACGACGATACGGCTTTAGGTGTAGGCGCTGTTGCCAGCATCGGAAGCGTTGCCGCCCTGCTGAATGTAAATGTAGTAAATCGCCTGGGAATGAATTACAAGAATAACCAGGAATACGCAGCTGACCGGGTTGCACGTGAGTTATTGGAATTCAAGGGGATGAATCCCGATGGATTGGCGTCTGCACTTTCCAAAGTCATCGGATACTATAATATACAGCAACGCGGTCATAAGCTGCTTCGTTACGGCAGCATCGACAACCTGAAAAAGCGAATAGACAAAGCCGGTGAGGCAGAAAACCAAATCAGTCATCCTTATCTCAAAGCGACATCGGATGTAGTGACTTTCAACGCAGCCATGAATATGGCAGACCAACGGTATGAAGAAGCCGAAAGATTAATACAGAAGAATATCAATAACAATCTGGCTACCGACCATGATTACGTTATCTTAGCAAAATCACGGATGGCGCTTTACAACACAGAAGAGGTAAACGAAGAATGTGCCACTCTGCTTTGGAAAGCCAAAGAACTAGCAGGAGACAGTCCGAATCTTGACATATATAAACAGGAAATTCTATTGCTAATGCGCATGAATAAACAGGCTAAAGCCGCCGGCACATTGAAGGAATATCTGGGATTACTTTCCCGGTATCAGGAACAAGGAGTGCAAGGAGAAGAGGAAGAATGGACAAGCAAAGAAATAGCCTGGGCCAATCAATTATTAGATAAGATCAACAGATTATAAAGTTTTTTTCACCACAGATTACACGGATTTACACAGATATTTATATTGATAATTTAATCTGTGTAAATCCGTGTAATCTGTGGTGAAAAAGACTCCTCTTATTTACGGAATGGCGGACGAACCACTACCGCTTTCAGTTTGCGTCCACGCATATCAATGCAAATCTCCGTACCTATCTTGCTATATTCCGGTTTTACATAGCCCATACCGATACCAATCTTGCGAGTAGGCGACATAGTACCTGAGGTTACTACTCCGATAGCTTCGCCTTCTGTATTGAACAGTTCATATCCATGACGGGGAATTCCACGGTCCACCATTTCAAAACCGACCAATTTACGGACAGTACCTTCCGTTTTTTGCTTTTCAAGCATCGGACGATTGATAAAGTTCTTACCTTCAGCAAACTTGGTAATCCACCCCAAACCGGCTTCAATAGGTGATGTCGTATCATCCAGATCATTGCCATACAGGCAGAAGCCCATTTCCAGACGAAGCGTATCGCGTGCACCCAAGCCAATCGGCTTGATGCCAAATTCTTCACCTGCCTCAAACACGGCATTCCAAATCTTCATGGCAGCTTCGGGATAGAAGTAAAGCTCAAAACCTCCTGCACCGGTATAGCCGGTATTGGAAATAATCACATCTTTCTCACCGGCAAACTCACCATGCGTAAAGGTGTAATACGGCAGTTCCGACAAGTTTATACTCGTCAGTTTCTGCAAAGCAAGAATGGCTTTCGGTCCCTGTACGGCAAGTTGAGCCATGTGGTCGGAAGCATTTTCCAATTCAGCACCTTCGGTATTGTGCGAAACGCACCAGTTCCAGTCTTTTTCTATATTCGAAGCATTCACTACCAGCAGGTATTTCTCCGGTTCATAATGATAAACCAGCAAGTCATCTACGATACCGCCTTCTTCGTTGGGGAAACAGGTATATTGCACCTTGCCCGGAGTCAGGGCAGCCACATTATTGGAAGTCACTTTCTGAAGAAAAGCCAATGCATTGGGTCCTTTCACCCAGAATTCTCCCATGTGGGAAACGTCGAATACACCCACAGCATTACAAACTGTGAGGTGTTCATCAATGATACCGGAATATTCTATCGGCATATTATATCCCGCAAACTCATGCATCTTAGCACCCAACGAGATATGTTTTTCTGTAAACGGAGTGGTTTTCATGTCTTAAGGTATTAAATTATTTTATAGCAACAAGTTCGGCAATCTTCACGATGACCTTCATCGCTTTCTCCATATTCTGGATAGGAGCGAATTCATATCGTCCATGGAAGTTCAGACCACCTGCAAAGATATTGGGGCAAGGCAAACCTTTGAAAGAAAGCTGTGCGCCATCCGTACCACCACGGATAGGTTTCACATTCGGTTTCACACCTACAGCCTCCATTGCGGCAAAAGCCGTATCAATGATATGCATTACCGGTTCAATCTTCTCACGCATATTATAGTATTGGTCACGGAGTTCAAGTGTTGCCGTACCTTCACCATATTCAGCATTGATTTCACTGACAAAGCGTTCTATTTTCTTCTTGCGGCTCTCGAAACGTGCACGGTCATGATCACGGATAATATAGGCCACTGTAGTCTGCTCTACATCGCCGTTGAAACTGATGAGATGGTAGAATCCTTCGTAACCTTCAGTATGTTCGGGTGTTTCATGAGCAGGTAACATCGCACAGAAACGGTTGGCCACACGAATTGAATTAATCATCTTATTCTTGGCATAACCCGGATGTACATTGCGACCTTTGAAAGTGATTTTGGCAGATGCCGCATTGAAGTTTTCAAACTCCAACTCTCCTATTTCACCGCCATCCATTGTGTAGGCCCAGTCGCAACCGAACTTCTCCACATCGAATTTATGTGCGCCCAATCCTATTTCCTCATCCGGATTGAAACCAATACGAATCTTGCCATGCTTGATTTCAGGATGCTCTTTCAGGTACACTATCGCAGAAACGATTTCGGCAATACCTGCTTTATCATCTGCTCCCAATAATGTCTTACCATTGGTAACGATCAGGTCTTCCCCTTTATGATCCAGCAGTTCGGGGAACTGAGACGGAGAAAGAACTACATTCTCTTCTGCACAAAGCACGATGTCCGAACCGTCATAGTTTTGAACAATACGGGGAGACACATCTTTGCCACTCATATCGGGACTGGTGTCCATGTGGGCGATAAAACCAATAGTAGGTACCGGCTTATCGATATTTGCCGGAAGTGTGGCAAACAAATAGCCATGCTCATCCAGCGTTATGTCTTCCAAACCTAAAGACTCTAATTCTTCTTTCAGATATTTGGCAAATACCATTTGCCCCGGAGTACTTGGAGTCACCTCTGTCTCTTCACTGGACTGGGTGTCGAAGCTTACATACTTCAAAAAACGTTCTACTAAAGCCATAATATTTACGATTTAATAATTTTCAATTTACGATTAAGAATATGAACTACCAATTGTCTATCAACAGTAGTCAATAGTTCTGCCGTAAAGGTAGAAAAAGGGGCGTGAACTGCCAAGCAATTCACGCCCCTTTTTACAAAATGTTAGTATTTAGAGTTACTTAAAAGCAACTACTTCCATCAAAACAATGTGTACAAACCTTACATTTCGGCAATCCGATGGACTCGATGAGAGTTTCCAGGGTATTAAACTTCAAAGTTGTAAGGCCAAAGCGTTCGGCAATAATGCTGACCATCTTCTCATATTCCGGAGAACCGGTAGTGGCATATTTCTCCAGATTCTTGTCTGCATCTCCCTCCAGTTCTTCTATAATGCGGCGTGTAATCAGTTCCAACGGGCTCTTGGATGCCGTGAAACCTACAAACGGACAAGCATAAATCAACGGGGGACAAGCAATGCGGATATGTACTTCTTTGGCACCATATTCATACAATACCTTCACATTATCCCGAAGTTGCGTTCCCCTTACTATGGAGTCATCACAGAACAATAAGCGCTTACCCTCCAGCATGGCACGGTTCGGTATCAGTTTCATCTTTGCCACCAATGAGCGCATCTCCTGCTTACTGGGAGTGAAGCTGCGCGGCCATGTCGGTGTATATTTAGAAATAGCACGGTGATAAGGAACTCCTTTTCCTTCGGCATATCCTAAAGCCATGCCCACACCGGAATCAGGAATACCGCAAGCACAATCGACTTCAGAATCATCGTTCTGCCCCATCTTCAAGCCACTGGTAAAACGCACTTCCTCTACATTGC
>NZ_EQ973491.1:891670-894774 GCF_000158035.1 Bacteroides cellulosilyticus DSM 14838 | reverse complement strand
TTCCTCTACATTGCGACCTTCATAGCAGGAAGTGGGAAAACCGTAATATACCCACAGGAAAGAACAAATCTGCATCTTTTCCTCCGGCTTCCGCAATTGTTCCACTCCATCGGCAGTCATACGAACAATCTCTCCCGGACCGAGATAGCGGTCTATTTCATAATCCAGATTCGGGAAACTGCTTGACTCACTGGTTGCAGCGTATGCCCCTTCTTTCCGGCCAATTACAATCGGAGTGCGCCCCCACTTGTCACGAGCCGCAATGATACTGCCATCTTCTGATAACAACAGCATAGAGCAAGAGCCTTTGACACGGCGGTAAACATTTTCTATACCTTCTACAAAAGTTTTTCCTTGTATGATGAGTAGTGAGATAAGCTCGGTTTGATTAGTATTGCCTGAACTCAGTTCGGCGAAGTGCATATTTTGGGAAAGTAGCTCTGCTTCTATTTCTTCCAGATTCACAATTTTGGCTACTGTTACAATGGCGAAGCGTCCGAGGTGGGAGTTAATGATGATGGGTTGCGGGTCTGTGTCGCTGATGATTCCTATTCCGACATTTCCTTTAAACTTATCCAGTTCGTCTTCAAACTTGGTTCGGAAATAAGTGCTCTCCAGGTTATGAATGGATCGGGCAAACATGCCCTCTTCTGCATCATACGTGGCAAGTCCGCCCCGCTTAGTTCCTAAATGTGAATTATAATCCGTACCGTAAAATAAATCCGTCACACAGCTCGCTTTGGAGACTGTCCCGAAAAATCCTCCCATAAATCCTATTATTTATTATTGATTTTAGTATTGACGGGCACAAAGGTACAAAGAAGTTTCTTCTCCACGTTACTTTCCTACGAGACAATTTCTAAAAAAACTTATTTTTATGCAGGTTTCCGAACAGCAGATTGAACGTTTTGTTTAATTCGCAGATAAAAGAAATTATATGGTTCAGGATGGAAAATCACAGGAAATACTGTAATCCTCCCTACCCTCGCACATGATTTTGGAACTTCGGACTCTGTGATTACTTGGATTGTCAATGGTTATCAATTGGCTATTGTAGCGAGGTAATGACCAGGTTATTATTAATTCCCTGGCCTCTTGCAACTTTAGTTGCCGCACTGGTTGCCGGTTATTTGATGGAATGTATTCATCCGAGAATATTGGGAAGTATCGGTATGGGGATATTTTGTATCAGGCTTCGATTAATCCTTTGCGGCATTGGTTTCGGACTTTTCCAGACACCGAATAGTAGTTTGAGGTTGTCACAAACGTCGTTGTTGAAAGAATAAAAAAGGCCGAAACTGAGCTTCGATCTTTTCCATATCTTATTTTAAACTACTTTTTCCAAACATAATATGGGATAAACAACCATCTCATAACCTTTATTACCGATTTGATCAATGTACAATACTCCATATAGTCAGAAATATAATCTTGAAATATTCCTTCACCGAACGATGCTCTATATATTTCATATTGTAGCATATTTTATCCGGCAGTATTTGTTCTACATATGCCTTGTCCGCATCCTCAGCCTGTCCTAAAATCGTATTTTCATCTACATATTCTATAGATGCATAATCCGTAATTCCCGGGCGAACAGACAATACTCTCCGCTGTTCCTCAGTGTAGAGTTCCACATATTTACGAACCTCCGGACGCGGGCCTACCAGACTCATATCACCTTTCAGTACATTGAATAACTGAGGTAGTTCATCTAATTTATATTTGCGGATAAAATACCCGATACGGGTAATCCGGGGATCTCGTCCGCCTACAGTTATCAAACCTTGCTTATCAGCTCCTATACGCATTGAGCGGAACTTATAGACATAAAAATCCGTCCCTCCACGTCCCACACGTAGCTGTTTATAGAAACCACCACCTTTACTTTCCAGACGGATAGCAATATACAGGAAAAGGAAAACAGGAGATAAGAATAGAATGCCCAGAAAGGAAAATAAAATATCAAAAAAACGAATCATCACCTATCAACAGTCACTTTAAGGTATGCATCTTTTACAGCTTTGATTATAAAGTCCAGCTTTTCTTCATCCAACTGTGGATAAATGGGCAAGGAGATTTCACCCTTAAAATTCTCATAAGCTTGTGGATAGTTCTTTATATCATATCCCAATGAGCTGAAGAAGGAAAGCATCGGCATCGGGATAAAATGAACGTTCACGGCAACCTCGCTTTTCGCGATTTCATCAATCATACGATCACGCTGTTCCTCTGTGAAATCTTTGATACGCAATGCATAGATATGATATGAGCTTTCTTTTTCTCCATCTTCAGAAGGTGGCAAAATAGCCCAATCACAATCAGCAAATGCTTTAGAATAAGTATTGAATACTCTTTTACGTTCTTTCAGTAGTTCAGGATATTCCCGTATCTGAGCCAAACCGATAGCAGCATTTACGTCAGCCATATTTATTTTCATTCCCAGACCGACTATGTCATAACGCCAACCACCGGCTTTGGATTTGGAAAAAGCATCTTTAGTTTGACAATTCAAACTCATCATACGCAATTCTTTGTAGAGTTCCGCATTATCAAACGGTTCGGGCAAATTCAGGCAGATGGCTCCTCCTTCGGCCGTCGTCACATTCTTTACGGCGTGAAGAGAGAAGATAGCAATATCCGTTTCGCACCCTGTACGCTGATTCTTGTTATAATAAGCACCCAAAGAATGGGCCGCATCATTCATAACAAGGATACGTCCCAATTTTTCCTGTACCAATGACGTCGCCTGAAACAGGTTGCGTATTTCCGGTTCATTAACGAGTCTCATGATACGGTCGTAATCACAAGGGAAGCCCGCAATATCTACCGGAATAATAGCCTTGGTCCTTGGCGTAATTGCTTTTTGAATAGCATCCACAGAGATATTGAAATCCTCTCCGGAATCTACCATAACAGGCTTTGCACCTGCATGAAGGACTGCTAATGCCGTAGCACTATATGTATACGCCGGAACAATCACTTCATCTTCAGCTGTTACTCCCAACCAGCGAAGCATCATAATGGCTCCCGAAGTCCATGAGTTTACACAAAGCACTTCTTTTGCATTAGAGAATACTTTTATTTCTTCTTCCAATGCTTTT
>NZ_EQ973491.1:877844-890712 GCF_000158035.1 Bacteroides cellulosilyticus DSM 14838 | reverse complement strand
GACAGAAGTAAACAGAGATTTCTAAATTTCATCTAATCCGATACAAGAACTTCTTCAAAAATGGAGGAGTAAGAGTCATTATAAACATCAAAAATGAAAAGAGGTAAGCAGACCAATCATAGTGAAGAGCCTTATTTATCATAAATCGATCTTTCAACATTTTCTTCGCCCGCTTAAAACCATTTCTTCTGTTCTTATAGAAATCGTCAGTGACACGAAAGAGTAATACCGTTTCATCCAGATTTGCAAAAATACATCCATTCATAAATCCATCAAACCATAGCATGGTATCTTGGTTTTTACGGTATTCATTCCGATAGCCTTTGGCTTTATCAAAAAAGGATTTTCTAAACATCACGGCGGGATGTGCTAATGGATCACGATATCTAAAGAATTTAAAACATTCTTGATGAGTTAAGGGGTATGTAACACTCTTGCCATTTCTTTCAGATTGTTCGTTTATTTCCTCAATACGACCGCCTACAACATCAACTTCAGGATGCAATAGTAAATAATTCACCTGATTCGCTAATCTATTAGGTACTGAAATATCATCTGCATCCATACGAGCTATAAAATCAATACTTTCTTTATGGCACATCATAATTAAATCATTAAGAACCATTGCCAAGCCTCTATTCTCAGGAAAATAAATGATTCTAATTTGAGAGTGATTTTCATATTTTTGCAAACAACGATATAATTCATTTCCAATTGGCCCATCAATTCCGATGAAAATGATAATATTGCGATAAGTCTGTTTTAGTATGCTTTCAACTGAAAAAGACAAGTAATTAGCATTATCATTTTTATAAACCGGTAAAAGTACAGCAATATTACTTAAATCATACATATTTTACACATTAGGGGAATTCAAATATACATCATACAAATCCATATATTCCATAGCCATACGAATTGAAGAAAAATTTGCAATTACATCATCCATCAAGCTATCAATATTTTCCGTTTTCTTTTCCACACGCATCAATACTTCTTCCAACTCCTTTTGATTTCCTTTACCAAATTGATATTTCTGTAATAAAGGATAAATTTGTGAAAACTCATTAAAAGTCGAAATTTTACTACTCAACACTAACGCTCCTGATGCTAATGCCTCAATATAATTAAGCCCAAACCCTTCTGAATGCGAAGCACAAATTGAAACATCAGCTGCTCTTAAATAATCAGCAACATTAAATACATACCCCTTAAAAATAATCTGAGAATAATTTTGAGCCAAAGCCTTACATTCCTTTTCCTCCGAACCTGCTCCACAAAATAATAGCGAAGAATTTTTCAAATAACCTTGATTAACCATTGAAATATATGCTTTCACAACAAGCAGTGGATCTTTTAGTTTACTTAAATGCCCTACAACAACAATCAATAAATTTACATTTGCAAATCCAAGCTTCTTTTTCCAATATTGTTTATCATGAACTCCCAACACAAATTGCTCCATATTAACTCCATTATATATCATATGAATTAATATTGGAAAATTAAAATGAGAATAATAATCCTTAACTGATTTCGAGATAGATACAGCAGCAGATATTTTCTTTAATCGATATACATAACGATAGTGCATATACGTACCTATTATCCTCCCTCTTGAAGCCCTAAAAGAATCGATAGAAATACAATGTTGAGTGTCCAATTTTATAATATCCAAATTGACATAAGAACTAATCAACAATGGATGATAACCATGAGAATGCAACAATACAACCCTTTTTTCCAACAAACAATCTCCAATGATATGCGCTACCCTTTTTGTTCTCAATTCTAAATCCCAAAAAGAAAATTTAAAACCAATAACTTCAATACCAATTTCTTCAAATTTAGTTGTAATATTCTTATTTGGATCATCAGTCATCAATTTTATTACAATAGGTTTATATCGTGTACGGTCAATGTTAGCAACCAATTCATAAAGAACATTTACAGGCCCTGATTTTCTCAATTGATTAATTAAAAAAGCAACAACTTTCATTTTTTATTTTCAATAAATTCAAGAATTTTCAATACCCTATCTGAATAATTTAATGTTTGAGCCGTCTTTATTGCAGAAAATGACATTTGCTTACAAAGAGACTTATCCTCCTTTAAATATTTAATAGATTTAGCTATTTCTTCTACATCTAAAGGATTAATAAGGATAGCATTTGATGTATTTAGAATATCATAATTAAACTCCATATCCGATGAAATCACAGGCAATCCACAGGCTAAAGCCTCTACTATAGAATTACTACACCCTTCGGCCAATGATGGCAAAATAAACACATCTGCACTATTCAAATATAATGGAATATCTGAATGTTTTAATTTACCTTTAAATAAAATTCCCGAACAATTAGGTTCTTCATCATTAGTTTCATCAGACATCGTACTACCTATAAAAATGGATTTTATAGAATCATCTTTCAATTTAGCAATTGCATCTGAAACTCTTTTAGCTCCTTTTCTATGTACAAATCGTCCGACAAATACTACAATAAAATCATTTACAGCATATCCTAATCTCCCTCTAACAATACTTTTTTCCATCCGATAAAATTCATCTAAATTAACGGCATTAGGAAGTATGATACAAGTATCTTTTTCAACTAAATTTAAAGCAATACATTCTTTCAGATTTTTAGTTGAAACACAAATAACGCCTCTTACTACACGTTTCAATTGAAGAACCTCTCTACTAGATATCAATTGCGTAAAAAAAATCTTATCTTCTCCAGATGCAACAAACAAAGGAAGCTGATATTTTATTGCACAAGGCATTATATTGTAGCCTGAAGTCCAAAAATGAGCATATACTATATCAAATCTCTCTTCTATTTTCTTGAAACATCTACAGACAGCCCACTGATTCATTTTCATGGTTATTCGACCCAGTAATCGTTTATCACCAAATGTCAAAACCTTAGGACGAAACACTCTTATTATCGAACCACCAGTACGATACTCCATATAATATGGTAAAGCTTTATCTTTCCTTCGAATCAGTATTTTTGTAATACTCTGTGGAGCAATAACAAATACTTGATGGCCAAATCTAGAGAATTCTTCTGCCAATGAAGATATAAAAGCTGCAAACGGGTGTTCTGGTGTAGGATATGCACCAACTGATAAGCATATTCGCATAATGTTAAGAACCTATTAAAAAATTTAGTTTAAGTTTATTCGTCAATCGAATGAGTAATAAACTTAACTCTAGTACTATGATGGAAAGTATAAAAAACAATAAAAATATTAGTATAATATCCCAAGTAGAAGTTCCATAAAACCAAGAGGAAGGCAAAAAATATTTTAGAAAGTAGACGAATATATAATGATATAAATAAATACCCAATGAGTTATTTCCATAAGTTCTCAAACGCGAAACATTATCTCCCAAAAGACGAAAAATATTAATGATAAACAGACAAGCCAGATTAGATACCGTCAACCATAAAACAAAGCCTATACAAGTTTTATCATCATAGTTCATCAGCATTATAGAAAAATACAGAATGCCACTCAATATAGTAGTTTTGTTATTCCAAACATTAAAATGGGATGCAAAACAACTTACAATAAGACCGAATGAAAAAGACAGAAAAAAACGTCTTAGTTCTGGAAGAGAGAGTAAATATGATATTTGTACAGAAACAGAAGAAGTAACAAAAACAATCCCCACTCCCAATAATATAATTAATATTACAAATATACTTTTCTTCTGAATCTCTTTCTTAAATAGCTGCGCAATTCTATTTACACATAAATAGAAGCAATAATATGTAAACAAAGTCAACAAGAACCAATATCCCCCTTTAGAAGAGTCCAATAAGTATCTATCAAGTAAATTAGTTTGAAATAATAATGAATAAAAAAAACACACCAACAGACAAGTCGTCAAATAAGGTATCACCAACTGCTTTATTTTCCCTTTAAGGAAAGAAAACTGTAGAAACGGAACCTCTCTATAACAGAAATAGCCACTTATAAAGAAAAACAACGACATAAAATAGCTGTGAACCACGTAGGATAAAAGAAGATTTTTCCAATTTAAAAATGTATTCAAATGAGCTAATACAACTGAAAATATAGCAAATCCTTTTGCCGAATCAAAATAACCAATTCTATATTTCATTCCTTGCCAATAAACAATTCATTTTCTAATCAAGACGTATAATATCAATATGAGATATCTTTTTTTCCAACTACTTTTATAGGATAACACATGCTTCATTATAATATGATAAAATGCTATTTTTCCTCCAAATCAATATTTTCATAATACTCTGTGGAGCAATTACTGTAACTTAGTGTTCTAATCTTGAGAATTCTTCACTAATGAAGGATCATAAGAGACCGGATGGAAAAAATGATGCCTCACATACAGATGAAAAATAGTAATATTTCAGTCATCTATAACCGAGAACATAAAATATGATGAAAATCAACATCTAACTAGACACCTCTGATATTCATTTTTTCCGGCCAAATATCCCAATAATATGAAACAAAAACAAGATGGCTCATTAAAGAAAGCCATTGAATATAAAGATGTCAAAAAAAGCATATACACTATCAATGAAAACGAAGAAAGATTACATATTTTTTTCCTAAAAAGAAAATATCTAAAAAGAGACAGATAGAAAAAGAAGTAAATCACTATTCCTATGAGACCCATACCTATCAAAAATTCAACCCAATCATTATGAGCATAATTACCAGCAATACAAACACTTTGACAAAAGCCAATTCCTATAAAGTAATCCATGACACTATTACTATTGCACCAATGAGAAAGCATTTTCACAAGTAAATAATCTCGTGAAGAAGTATTCCCTTCCAATGTATCTTCTAATCGTAATTGCAAATAAGGATTATTATTATATATCTCTATACCAATATACACTATTAAAGTAAATACTAACAATAATATAATAATATTCCGAACAAAATGTTTATTTGACTTTAGAAAGTAATATGCATAGATTACCAAACCAATACTATAAGCAAGCAATGCCCCTCGTTTAGCACTTAAAAGAATAAGAATAAGCGATAAAACAACAAACATGAATGCCCACTTTTTTTTTAGCATTGCAACATAAGGTAATAAGAACACAAAACGGTATGCTTCATTAATTGTCGTATCCGCATTTTTCTCATCTACAGCAAGGAACGTTCCCCGTATAAAAACCAGTATTGTAACAACAAACACACAAAAAAAGAATGTTTTCAACATCCCTTCACCTATCTCTCCTTTACGGCCCCAATAATATAATGGAAAAAAAGGTAGAACAGCACCAATGATATTTCTATACATAGGGAATGTACTTACTTTCCCAATTATTGAACCATACAAAACCATAGGCGAAAATAAGAAGGATATAGTAACAACAACTACTAAAAGAACAAGAGAAAAAGCTATATTGGGAACATGTTTAGATAAAATAACTCCTAAAAAAAAGAAAAAACATAGAAGCAACTCTAACATTGCTATTCCTACACTTATAATTCCTTCTGGATACAATACTCCTTTCAGCTGATACAGTATTATCAATAAAAACAGAATCCATATCCATACATTAGTACCATTTTTCGGCATTTTCATTGGTAAACAAATCTTAGTTTACGACCTCTCCTTTCACTTTGTTATTCTTCAACGAAGGTAATTTTAACCATTTGCCGATTTCTTCATTCCATTCATTTGGACGAAATTTTCCAAAGCCAGCATTAGGATATAATGTGATTTCACCAAAATAACAACGACCATTTATTTCATAAAAATCAATGCGAGAAAAAGGGATACCACACGAAAGAATAGCAGCATTTCTTTTCATTTGTTCAAATGAATGTGGGCTTGGCATTGTAACTTCAGCATTACGTACATTAGAAGATAACCCAATCAATCCATTCTGCCTTTTCCAGTTCATATCATAGAAATCTATTTTTTCGTCCTCACTTCTATCAGAAATAACTTGACACAACATAGGAGTTCCATGAAAACAGAAAAATTTATAATCAACCAATTCTTTTTTATTTTCATCTATCATATACTCTTCAGCAAGAATACGTCGCTTTACATATTTGTAAGGCCATTCACGCCCTAACCAGTAATAGTTTTGGCGCAAACTCTTACGCAACTTTTTCTTAACCGCCTCAACATCCATTGTGCTTTTATCTCGACAAAGATATAGCCCTCCAGAGTTATGATTGCACTTCAATACAAATCGATTTGGTAAAGCCTCGAAATCAATATCATCAGGCGTATTCCAAAAGCCTAATGTTGAAATAACATATTCAGGTCCTAGCTTCTCCGCAACATACTTCTTGACCTCTATTTTATCAACCATTATTGTATATTCAGGTCTACGATCATATAATTTGAGCCATTGAAGTTTCTCACTAAAAGTCTTTGGATTATTAAAATCCAGCCAATATCCCAATTCACAATAAAATCTAAGTCGTAAATACATTTTATCTGTAAACAGCCATGGCATCTTCTTTATCAAATAATTACACAATAAATGAGGACGCCTTATTCCTCTCAAAAACCTATTCATTCCTTTCACCCTCATTTAACAGATAAACAATTCTATCTCGATGTGACTCACAGTAAATAAAATTCAACAAAGACAATTTTCGTTTTTTCGACAAAAACATTGGTAATAAGCCTCGACTTGCCATTATTCGAAACCAACGATTCGAATATGGAGAAAGCACCAATTTCAAATTACCCTCTCTCTCTTTCATCCAATGTTGATGCTCCAATTTTAGCCTACAACTATCAGCAATTATTTCATTAAGGCATTTTATCGAAGAGTAAAAATCATCAACACGATCCTTTTTCATTAAAACAACATTAGGAGTATCATTACATTGAATATATGGATAAAGTTCAAAATGAATTTTATTATCCAGTACTAATTTAACTAAATACCCTTCATTCCAAATAGAATTTCTTTGAGTATTTTTATCAAAGCAAAAATTACCCAACCCATAAAATATAGGCTTTTCTTTATACACCTCATAACCACTATAACAATGCTGATGATGATTAATTACAGCGTCTGCACCTATGTCAACAAAAAAGCGATATATTTCTTGCATACGAGGACTGGGTAATTGAAAGTATTCATGCCCACCATGAACAACTATAATTACATAATCAGCTTTATTTTTCGCTTCTACAATCGCGTAATATTGTTGTATTGGATTCAAAGGATTAGCGCCAGCCGAATGCTCTGTAGCTATAGAAAATTCATGTTCACAACAGTTTATAAAAGCAATTTTTTTCCCATTTATATCTTTATATAAAATACCAGAAGCTCTCGACAAATCCTCGCCCCCTCCTACAAAATCCAAATGCTCATATCGCAAAATATTTAATGTATGAGACACTCCTTCATCTCCATAATCAAGAAAATGATTATTAGCAAGCGTAACACATTTAAAATTAACATATTTAATCAATTTAACTGCTAACTGAGATGCCTTCAAATTAGGTCCTTGCTTCTCTTTGGGTTTAATTGGACATTCTACTATAGGACATTCCAAATTTATCAATGAATAATCCATTTGAGCAATTATAGGCTTTATCTCACCTAATATATCTGAATATTCCTCTTGCTCTATTAATCTAGCCACACGATCATTAGGACAAAAATCTCCTGCTATCAATAAATTAACCATTTTTCTTACATTTTATTGCATAATAATACGTCAGCATCCCTCGAATTCCCCAAACTGAAACTACTGTAATAGATGCACCTATGTAGCTGAATTGAATAGTAAAAAAACAAGTTAATACAAATCCTAAAGCAGAGCATCCAACAATTATATTACGAAGTATATTTTCCTTACCAACAATAACCAAATAATTAGTACCATAGGTATTCATTAAAAACAAAAAAAATGGAGAAATTGAAAAAATTCGAATTACTACAGCAGCATTATGAAATTCCGGCGTTAACAAATACTCAACAAACAGGTCAGCCCCCAAAAACATTAGAACACAAGACAAAACACTAATAATAGCACTGATCCAAACATATATATAATGTTTTTCCTTGCGACGAGCTAAAAAGGGGAAAAATGTTCTTGACAAAACTTTAGTAAACTCATCTATTATACTCTGCATTTTTTGCCCTCCAGAATAGATTCCCGTAGCAGTATTTCCACAATAAGTTTGTAAAATAACTGTAGACATACTAGTATACAAGTTTGGAAAAATCAAACTAATAAACATATCAACACTACTCTTCAATCTCATATATATACTATTGAGAGAGGGAATAAGAAAATGCACTTTTAACTTATTCAATATGATGTAAAAAGCAAAAAATGCACTGACACCAAACCCTGCTGCATTAAGAAGAGGTTGATAAATATAATCCACATCCTTTCTAATACATACAAATATCAATATCGTAAATACCAATTTAGATAAAAGACTCAATATTGTAATATATTTCATACGTTCAAAAGCCTGAAACAACCATTCAGGGAAAAAGATATGTCCAGGAATATAAGCAAAAGTAAAGAACAAAAGATTTTTATAAGTTCCCAAATAAGGAATACAATTGCACAGCAAATATAAAACAAAGAAGCAAATAGTGGTCAATATTATTTTACACCACATAACTTCACTGAATATTCGAGACACTTGTTGCAAATCATCACGACATTTTGCTACATCACGAGTAGCTGTATAGTTAAATCCCCAATCAGTAATTGTCTCAACAAAAGTCATAACAGCCGCAGCAAATGCTATTGCTCCAAATTTTTCAACTCCTATTACTTTAGACAAATAAGGTAATGTTATTAATGGGAATATAAAGCTTGCAGCTTTCAACAAAATAAGAAAAACAAAGTTATTTACCAAAACTTTTGCATTCTCATTATACTTATAGATATTTTTAATTTTTCCTATCATAAAAATTAAGCAATATCACTTTCCTTACAAGCATTCTATACAATATGTCTTCTACCAAACCTCTGCCTACAAACATTAATTCCACAAATAGTATAAATTCTAACAATATTTTACACAAAAATCAAATTACACAAATGAGCCCTCAACCATAGCTATCTACCGATACAAGCATAAACAATCTCTAACTCTTGTAATTCAGACTTCTCATATATATTTCTTCCATCAATCACCACTGCCTTCTTCATCGTCTTCTTCAGTACCCCCCAACTCGGCATCCTAAACTCTTTCCACTCCGTCACCAGCAACAACGCATCCGCATCCAGCACCGCATCATACATATCCGTAGCATAGACAACCTTATCTCCTATCCTACGTTTACATTCATCCATCGCAATCGGATCATAGACCTTCACGCTTGCACCAGCCTCTATCAACTTATCAATCAAAACCAATGCCGGAGCCTCCCTCATATCATCCGTTTCAGGTTTGAAAGCCAAACCCCATAAAGCGATTTGCTTACCTTTCAAGTCTCCATTATAATGTTTCAATAATTTCTCAAAAAGAATACTCTTTTGCTTCTCGTTCACCTCTTCCACGGCCTTCAACACACGCATCGGATAACCGTTCTTTTCAGCAGTCTTTATCAACGCCTTTACATCTTTCGGAAAACAAGAACCACCATATCCACAACCGGGATACAGAAATTTACTGCCAATACGACTATCCGCACCAATACCTTTGCGAACCATATTTACATCAGCACCAACCAGTTCACAGAGGTTAGCGATATCATTCATAAAGCTAATTCGTGTAGCCAACATAGAATTAGCAGCATATTTTATCATCTCGGCACTAGGAATATCAGTAAATATCAACCGATAGTTATTCATCATGAAAGGCTTATAAAGACGTTCCATTATAGCCTTAGCCTTTTCTGACTCCACACCTACTACCACACGGTCGGGCTTCATAAAATCATCTACCGCATCACCTTCTTTCAAAAACTCGGGATTGGAAGCCACATCAAACTCTATCTTTACATTACGCTTGTCAAGTTCTTCCTGAATGGCAGACTCTACCTTTTGTGCAGTCCCCACAGGAACCGTACTCTTAGTCACAACCAGCACATACTTATTCATATTACAGCCAATGGTACGCGCTACCTCCAATACATATTTCAAATCAGCACTGCCATCCTCATCAGGAGGAGTACCAACAGCACTAAACACAACCTCTACATCATCCAGACACTCCTTCAAGTCCGTTGTAAATTTCAGACGACCCGCAGTATAGTTACGATGAACCATATCTTCCAAGCCCGGCTCATAAATGGGAATAATACCTTTCTTCAGTTTTTCTATCTTACTGTCCTGCACATCCACACAAGTCACGTCAATCCCCATCTCCGAAAAACAGGTACCTGTCACTAAACCGACATAGCCGGTACCAACGATTGCTATTTTCATATTATCTTAGTTTACTTTTGATTACAATTGATAAAAAGAACGATACCAGTCTATCGTTTCCTGAACTCCCTCTTTAATAGGTTTGTCAGGCTTAAATCCCAACTCATTCTGCAAAGCCGAAGTATCTGCATTTGTCTGATAAACATCTCCCGGTTGCATCGGAAGATATATTTTCTCTGCAGGATGTCCAATAGCTCCTTCAATTGCCTGAATAAAGTCCATAAGTTTCACTGGATGAGAATTACCTATATTATATATTTTATATGGAGCAGTGGAAGAGCTCGGATCAGGGTTTTGAGCACTCCAATCCTGATTAGAAGTAGGAATATGGTCTATCACCCGAAGGATTCCTTCAATAATATCATCAATATAAGTAAAATCACGCAACATATCACCATTATTGAAAACCTTTATTGGCCTCCCGTGTAACATGGCATCTGCAAAAAGGAAAGGTGACATATCCGGACGTCCCCAAGGGCCGTAAACTGTAAAGAAGCGCAAACCAGTAGAAGGAATGCCATATAAATGGCTATAAGTATGAGCCATCAATTCATTTGATTTCTTTGTCGCTGCATAAAGGCTTACAGGATGTGCGATACTATCTTTTTCAGAAAAGGGAACTTTTCCGTTCAATCCATAAACACTACTGGAGCTAGCGTAAACCAAATGCTTCACTTTGTAATGACGGCAACCTTCCAATACATTCAAGAAACCATCTATATTGCTTTCCACGTATGCATATGGATTTTCTATTGAATAACGTACTCCAGCCTGAGCCGCTAAATTTACAACTTTGTCAAAAGACTCATTAGCAAAAAGCATTCGCATCGCCTGTTTATCCTCCAGATTTATACGTACAAACCGAAACTGCTCAGATGTATTACTTTGGACAAATTTATACCAATCAACCGTATTTTTATCAATGCCTAAAGTACCCAAACGTCCATACTTCAGATTGACGTCATAATAGCTGTTGATATTATCAAGCCCTACCACCTCATCTCCACGAGAAAGTAGACGTTTACAAACATACGAGCCAATGAAACCAGCAGCCCCCGTAACAAGAATTTTCATATAAAACTATGGACAAATATTAGGGAATAAATTCATTTAGAAGTTCTTGTTGTTCAACAGTTAGAGAATCACCCCAGCCATTCATAATCGCACGTGCTTCTTTCGCCAACTCCTCATCGGATGTCTCTCCATAGCAAACCACCAACAATTGGCATTTCAACAAAGAATCAGATATTTTATTCAGAACCTCCCAACTACGATCAAGCAGTATTTGAACTTTTCCTCCTTTATCGCCACGATCATAAATCGTAGCACTATAAGCTTTCAAGAGAGTAACACAAAGAGTCGCTTCTTCTTCATCATTCCGAGCTTTTTTCTGATACAAGGCTTCCGCCTGATTATAAACATCTGAATTTAGTTGACGAAAACGATCCGCATAAATGGGTTCACCATCCATGCCAAGATAAAGAAGCTCATGCGTGAGTTGACGCAAAGCATCGATTTGAGACTTCATATAATTAAGATTACAAATTATGAATTACAAAGCGTATAAGTAACAAAGTACAATGTGCAGAATTATGAATTATTCTTCTGTTATCGGAACAATAAGAGAGGGATGAATAAAAGTGGTAGCTACTGCCATAACCCCCTGAATAGAAACAACTACCCGACGATCACCTTTTACACGAACAAATATACCTTCGACACCTTCGAAAACCCCACCGGTGATGCGGACACGATCTCCTTTCTGCATGGAATATTCCGTAGGCGGCAAGTAAATTACTTGTTGGTCGTAAGAACCGGCGATGGCTATAAAATGGCGCATTTGGATTTCCGGAACAATAATCGGCTGCTTCGTCTCACGATCCATGATATAGCGAAGAGGTAGAAGAACAGCATTTTCCTCCTTAATTTCGTCAATCTTCTTACGAGTGGAATAAATGAAAACCAGATTATGTATGGCAGGAACGAGTTTACGAATACGTTGCTCCTTCCGCGTTACATATTCATAACGCATAGGAATGAAGTTTTCGATATTATTCTTGTCCAAAAACTCTTTCAAAACGAGTTCCCGGCTATAGGTGATACGCAAAGCATACCAATGATATTCAGAATTCAAAATGGAAGATTGAGAGCTCATGAATGATTAACTGTTCTCGTCTGGATATTTCTTGGGGACACCGGGGAATGAAAATTCCTTCCGGTTAAAACGTAAATCCGTGATGGTGAATTTGCTACGTTCAACGGCCTAAATTCAGACTCCCTATCGCAGGAAGTACAAACAGGCACTTTTGAAGACTGGAAAAGCTGATTTTGCTGAAAAAGCACAATTCTCGACTTCTAATATACTGTAAACAAAAGACTTAATAGAACAAAATATACTATTAATCGTTCGTTTAATGGGCACAAAGATAAGGGGGATTTTCGAAAGAACAAAGTGTTTAATAAAAATAAT
>NZ_EQ973491.1:853778-877686 GCF_000158035.1 Bacteroides cellulosilyticus DSM 14838 | reverse complement strand
ATCATATCATTTAATCCTATCCACAAGTACCTGTAAGGGCACTTCCAAAAGGGCTACACCATTTACCCCGGATGACTACACCCTTTTGTATGTAAGGCTACACCCTTTGCGGCAAAAGGTGTAGCCCTATACAAGCTATGATTAACACACCAGACAATAAGGAATTTTATTCAACACTATTTCGCTCATTACCTCAACGACAAAGGCACTTTAAAACCACTCTGGGAATTAGTCACTTACAAGAAGTTAAGAGTTTGTCGACAGGAAGTTAACTCTTTGTCGACAAACTCTTAACTTCTTGGAAACAAGCTCTTAATACCTTGAAAACAGGACAAACTTTGTTACATCACAAGACTTCTAATGTTTATTCCAATTTAGTGACAAATGATATAATTCAGTGCATTATCTGCAACCATCGAGTCAATGCAAAGCCTCCCATTTCAGGGGTAATCAAGCCATACCATCAAGTTCTTGCTCAATCGTCTTATTAAGTTGTGGAAGCATCGATTCTATTTTGCAGCAACAAACCTGGGCCCTTGAGTTAAGAAACTCAGCAAGAAGTCATACAAAGAAAAAAGAAAGGGGCGCACTTCAAATTTTGAAGTGCACCCCTTATTTACCTAATGCCTAATAAAAACCTCTTTTTACCCTAATTTTAGAGTAGCTCTCAATCTGAGAGTTTCCGATGAATCTTATCTATCTCCATTTCTTCACAACCTTCTTGTCTGACGGAGTAGCCTCAATCAAACTCAGGGCAAAGCCACCACTACGTGCCAACTTCACAGACATCTTAGTCTTACTGGTCACAATACCTTTCTTTATCTGATAAGAAGTCGGATTCTCTTTGTAATCAGCATCTTTACCATCAGCATAAAGAGTAGCTACATACTGCTTGCCAGGTTCCAGAAAATCCAGAGTAAAGTTAGCAGTACGTGCATTCTCATCTGTGATGCCACCTACAAACCAGTTATTCGTTCCTTTCGCCTTACGAGCTGCCGTAATATAATCACCCGGTTCCGCTTCCAGATATTTACTATCATCCCAATCTACCGCTACATCTTTGATGAATTGGAAAGCATCCATGTGCTTCTCATAATTCTCAACTAAATCGGCAGCCATCTGCAACGGACTGTATAATGTCACGTAAAGAGCCAACTGCTTACAGAGAGTGGTCTGTACCTGTCCATGAGGCAGATCGCCCATGAAATCAAGTTTTGTATCGAAGATACCAGGAGTATAATCCATCGGGCCACCAATCAGACGATTAAATGGAAGCAAGGTAGTGTGGAACGGTTTACTGCCACCAAAAGCCTCATATTCCGTACCACGGGCAGACTCGTTACCAATCAGGTTAGGATAAGTACGGCAAAGTCCGGTAGGACGCACAGCTTCATGGGCATTTACGCAAATCTTATACTCGGCAGCTTTAGTCACGGCGTACAGATAATGGTTGTTCATCCACTGACCGTAGTGATGCTCTCCACGAGGAATCATATTGCCTACATAACCACTCTTCACTGCATTGTAACCGTTGTCTACCATAAACTGGTAGGCTTTATCCATATGACGTTCATAATTGCGTACGGATGCCGAAGTTTCATGATGCATCATCAATTTCACACCCTTACTTTTAGCGTAAGCGTTCAACATCTTTACATCAAAGTCAGGATATGGAGTTACAAAATCAAATACATAATCTTTAGAATGACCGAACCAGTCTTCCCATCCTTCGTTCCAACCTTCTACCAGCACTTGATCAAGTCCATTTTCAGCTGCAAAGTCTATATAACGTTTTACGTTTTCATTGGTAGCACCATGACGTCCGTTAGGTTTAGTTTTGGTATAGTCCGTTTCACCCAATTTTACAGAAGGCAGATCATCGGTATAAGCCCAAGTGCTCTTTCCGGCAATCATTTCCCACCATACGCCTACATATTTCACCGGCTTAATCCAGGAAACATCTTCATAAGCACAAGGCTCATTCAGATTCAACGTCAGTTTGGAATTCAGAATATCACGGGCATCATCACTTACGATAACCGTACGCCACGGAGACTTACAGGGAGCTTGCAGGTATCCTTTATCTCCTTTTGCATCAGGGGTAAGCCAGGATTCGAATACAAAATTCTTATCATCCAGATTAAGATGCATACAGGAGTAATCCACCAAAGCAGCCTCATGCAAGTTAATATAAAGACCGTCAGCTGTTTTCATTTGCAGAGAAGTCTGTACACCCGTCGGAGAGAACGTAGTCTGTGAAGAATTAGGAGTGATTGCACCATCCATCAAGCCACGGATTTCAGAAAGCTTAGATTCTGTATAATCATATTCCTGTGTATCATAATCGCCCGGTATCCAGAAAGCAGTGTGATCGCCTGTCATGGCAAACTGAGTACGTTCTTCCTTGATAACGAAGTAATTCAGGTTCTTAGACAAAGGAAATTCGTAACGGAAACCCAAACCGTCATCAAACAGACGGAAGCGGATGATCATATTGCGATCTTGCGCTTTCTGGTTCAACGTTACAGCCATCTCATTATAATGGTTGCGAATTTGTTTCACTTCACCCCACACCGGCTCCCAAGTCTCATCAAAAGTGGAAGTTTGGGTATTTGCCAGTGTAAATCCATTCATCAGTCCCGGAGCATCTTTCAGTTCCAAGCCGAGTTTAGAAGGTTTGATAACAGCTTTTCCTTTGTAGGAAAGTTCATAGATCGGTTCACCTTGTGCGTTCACTGAAAAGTTCAGTTGCAGTTGTCCGTTCGGCGAGGTGATACTCTCAGCCATTGCCCAATTGCTTACAAACAAAAAGAGCAAGAGACAGAACAATTTGATTGCTTTCATGTTTTTCATGATTTGAATTATTTTAGAGAATTATAATCGTGATGCAAATATAAGGATGAAATGACATGTGAACGAAGGAATAAAATGAAAATATAGATGATTTACCGGCAAACGTTTGCATAACTGGTTTAGTTTCTGATTTTTAAGCATTAAGGGGAAAAACCGGAATATAAACCCGATATAAATGAAAAATTGTACCTTTGCAGGCATTATCGGAATAATAACAGAATAAAAATGAAAGAATTGATATACATTTTCCTTGGTGGCGGAACAGGCAGTGTGCTCCGTTACTATGTGCAGGAACTACTGCACGAACGGATCATCCCTTATTCCTTTCCTTGGGCAACATTTACAGTCAATATCTTCGGCAGTTTTCTCATCGGATTGTTTTATGCCCTTTCCGCCCGTTTTAATTTCTCGCCCGAAATGCGTCTGTTATTGACAGCCGGTTTCTGCGGTGGATTCACCACTTTCTCTACTTTTTCCAATGATGGTCTGACCTTGCTGAAAGGTGGTTTCTATGGAACATTTATAGCATATACCTTAATCAGCATCACGTTGGGAATATTGGCTGCATTGGCGGGAGGAGCAGTCGGCACTAATCACTTATCACTCACCACTAATCACTAAACACAACTATATTCTGAACAAAAACCGATTGCTTCTTGTTTCCTATTTAAAATAATTACAAATAATATCATAATTATGAAAATAGAAAAGATTATCGGACGTGAAATCCTCGATTCAAGAGGAAATCCCACAGTGGAAGTAGATGTAATGTTGGAATCAGGCTTTATGGGCCGTGCTTCCGTTCCTTCCGGCGCTTCTACGGGAGAACACGAAGCATTGGAACTCCGTGATGGCGACAAAGGACGCTATGGAGGCAAAGGTGTATTAAAAGCTGTAGAAAACATCAATGATATTATCGCTCCGAAACTTGTCGGAATGTCAGCCCTCGACCAGATGGGCATCGATCATACCATGCTGGCATTGGATGGAACGAAAACGAAATCAAATCTGGGCGCAAATGCTATTCTCGGCGTATCCCTCGCCGTAGCTAAAGCTGCCGCCGCTTATCTCGATATCCCCCTGTACCGCTACATAGGTGGTACCAATACATACGTAATGCCCGTACCGATGATGAATATCATCAACGGTGGTTCACACAGTGACGCTCCTATTGCTTTCCAGGAATTCATGATACGCCCTGTAGGTGCAACTTCCTTCCGTGAAGGTCTGCGCATGGGTGCCGAAGTATTCCACGCTTTAAAGAAAGTACTGAAAGATCGTGGTCTGAGCACTGCTGTAGGTGACGAAGGCGGTTTTGCACCAAATCTGGAAGGTACAGAAGATGCCCTGAACAGTATTATTGCCGCCATCAAAGCTGCCGGATACGAACCGGGCAAAGATGTAATGATTGCCATGGACTGCGCTTCTTCTGAATTCTATAAAGACGGAATCTACGATTATACCAAGTTCGAAGGCGAGAAAGGCAAGAAACGCACAGCTGACGAACAGATTGACTATCTGGAACAACTTATCAACCAATTCCCCATCGACTCTATCGAAGACGGCATGAGCGAAAATGACTGGGAAGGCTGGAAGAAACTTACCGACCGCATCGGCGACCGTTGCCAGTTGGTAGGTGACGACCTCTTTGTTACTAACGTTGATTTCCTGGCCATGGGTATTGAAAAAGGTTGTGCCAACTCTATTCTAATTAAAGTAAACCAAATCGGTTCCCTGACCGAAACATTGAATGCCATCGAAATGGCTCACCGCCACGGATACACTACCGTGACCTCCCATCGCTCCGGGGAAACGGAAGACGCTACGATTGCCGACATCGCCGTTGCCACCAATAGCGGACAAATCAAAACCGGTTCATTGAGTCGTTCCGACCGTATGGCAAAATATAATCAGTTGCTTCGCATCGAAGAAGAACTGGGCGCTAATGCTGTTTACGGTTATAAACGTATAAAATAACCATGAATTCTATTTAAGTGTCAAAAAATAAAATAATCAAGAGGGGCGAACCATCACGGACCGCCCCTCTTCTACTTTAACCTTAAAATCACCAATCAGTCTACTACCTTGAAGAAAACTTCTTCTCCGGACTGACTATCCGTTGCCACCCAAAGCCCAAAGTCTCCGGGTTCCACAACTTTAGCCATATCTATGTTCCAAAATGCAAGTTCACTAACAGGGAGTTCAAACGAAACGCTTTTTTTCTCACCCGGCTTCAATGTCACACGAGTGAAGCGTTTCAGTTCTTTCACCGGACGAGTCACGGAACCAATCTTATCTTGTATATACAATTGAGCTACTTCCGTTCCTTCATATTTCCCGGTATTTTCCAGATCGAATGTCACTGTCAGCACATCATCTTTTTTCAGTACATCAGACGCCAGTTTGATGTTGCTATACTTAAATGTGGTGTACGACAAGCCATAACCAAACGGAAACAAGGGATCAAAACCCGCATCCATATAGAAGGAAGTACAGCCCAGTGAAGTCTGTCCTGCCTCAACAGCAATATCATTCAGCAACACTTCATTCCGTGTAGCCGGACGTCCGGTATTATTATGAGCGTAGTACACAGGAATTTGTCCCACCATCCTCGGGAAAGTGACCGGCGCCTTTCCACTCGGCACAGCCTTCCCCCAAAGCAAATCAGCCAATGCAGGACCGCCCATTGTGCCCGGATGGAATGAATAGAGAACAGCAGTCGACTCTTCGACTTCTTTACCGATAGTCAACGGACGACCCGCCATCACAATAGTCACTACAGGTTTACCCGTCTTAGCCAAAGCTGTAATCAAAGCTCCCTGATCACCCTGCAAATCCAGATCAGCCAAACAGTGAGCTTCACCCGAAAGAATAGATTCTTCACCCACAAAAGCAAGAATGACATCTGCACGTGCAGCGGCGGCAGCTGCTTTAGCCACACTTGCCGGATTTTTCTCACGACTATATGCTAGTCCCGGTTCATAAATCACCTGTACTTTATCGCCAACCATTTCTTTAATAGCGTTCAACGGAGTCTGAGTACGAGCTTTCTCACCATCAAATATCCAAGTACCTAACTGTTCATAAGGTGCATTAGCCATAGGTCCTACCACTGCAACAGTTTTCACAGATGGCTGTAACGGCAACACTTCCTTATCATTCTTCAACAGAATAGCCGATTCAACAGCGGCTTGCTTAGCTGCTTCCAAATGAGAAGGAGCATACATGACAGATGTTTGTTGTTCATCTACATAAGGTGTATCAAACAATCCTAAACGATACTTTATACGCAAAATATTACGAACAGCCTCATCGATAGTGCTTTCCTTCACCTTTCCCTCTTTCACTAATTCCGGCAGTTCCTTCACAAAAGTGTAACTCACCATTTCCATATCTACTCCTGCATTCACAGATTTCATTGCCACTTCTTTTGAACCGGCGGCAAAACCATGGCTTATCATTTCGCTGGCAGAAGCCCAGTCCGTCACAACAAAACCATCGAATCCCCACTCGTCACGGAGTACATTCTTCAAAATAAAAGCATTCCCGGTAGAAGGGATTCCATCATTATCATTAAATGAAGTCATAAACGTGGCTGCACCCGCTTTGGTGGCAGCTTCAAAAGGTGGCAAATAAACATTGCGCAGACGACGTTCGGGAATGAACGTGGAATTATAATCACGTCCTCCTTCGGCTGCACCGTAACCTACAAAATGTTTAGGGCAAGCTGCAATTGAAGTAGGACTATTCAGCGAATCTCCCTGAAAACCTTCTACCATAGCTGCTCCCATTACGGAAGTAAGGTACGTATCTTCACCACACCCTTCGGCAATACGTCCCCAGCGAGGATCGCGGGCAATATCAATCATTGGCGCAAAAGTCCACCGGATACCTACAGACGAAGCTTCAATAGCTGCTATCCGTGCACCGTCTTTCGCTACCTGCGGATTGAACGAAGCCGCTTGTCCCAAGGGAATAGGGAAAATTGTTTTAAACCCGTGAATGACATCACGCGCTATCAATAAAGGAATACCCAAACGGGATTCTTCCATTGCCACGCGCTGTAGCGCATTAATACGCACCGGATCCACCTCATTCAAGATGGAACCGATTTCACCTTTCTTAATCAAAGCACTCATATCCTCGATATTACCGTAAGAGGAAATCTGGTTCATCTGACCGATTTTCTCCTCAAGGGTCATCTTAGACAGGAGAGATTCTACTTTTTTCTCGGTTGCCGCATCACTACCTTTATTGGCTACTTGCGTACAAGAGACAAAAGAAAGTAAAAGCAAGCAAAATAATGACAATCTAACCATGATTACTTATTTTTTTGAAATACACGTACATAATCAATCTCGTAAGTTGCAGGTAAGGCCGATTCATCTATGCCCTGAGCACCTCCCCAATTTCCTCCCCACGCAAGATTTAACTTCAAATTAAAGTTTGTAAAGAAAGGCCAGGTAGCAGTACCCGTTTTATCATTCGTATAACGAAAATGCTCTTTTCCATCTACTAGAAAACTTATATAATCCTCAGTCCATTCTGCTGCATATATATGAAAATCTGTTTGGGCTGTAGCAATATAAGAACCATCTCCTTTTTGCTTTCCGTTACTGCCATTATAAGCACCACAATGAATAGTAGAAAGTACATTGTTAGGATCATATCCCACTTCTTCCATTATATCAATCTCTCCACCATCAGGCCAGCTGGTGAATGGATCAGGTAACATCCAGAAAGCAGGCCAAGTACCTTTTCCTTTCGGTAGCTTCAAACGAGCTTCAAAGTAACCATATTTCCAATTTGTTCGAGTATTCATTCGAATGGAGTAGACTTCATCACCCACTTTCTGTGCTATGATTTTTAATGTACCATTACTTACATCCGCGCATACGACTCCATCTTTAGAACCAGCAATATAGTTCTGAATTTCATTATTACCCCAACCATCGGTACCATGCCCTGTTTCATATTTCCATAGACTTTCATCTGGAGTGCTCAAAGAAGTATTATTAAACTCATCTTGCCAAACTAATTTGTACCCTTCAGGAACCTGTATATCTGGGTCCACAGGTTCTTCCGGTTTTGCATCCTGAGATACAGGAATCGAAATACGCGTTATTCCAGACTTTACTATAATCTCTCCTTCACGAGACTGATTGCTAGTATTAGCTTTAACTGTCACTTCCACAGTACCTTGTGTACCAATACTACCAGACGTTTTACAGCTAACCCATTCTTTACAAGCATCTCCACTAAAAGCTGTCCATTCCTGATCGGAAGTAATCGATAACTTTGTAACGACTCCTTCATAAGTAGCTGATACCTGGGTAGGTGATACATTGACAGTAGGGGCAATCATTCCAGAGGCATCATTGCTACTTCCACAACTCACAAAAATTAACACCACTAACAATAAAGAGTATAAATTCATACATTTCATAATCTAATGCATTAAAACATGCACGGCTAATTTCATATGATCAACCGTGCACATTAATTATTAACTATTATTCGTTACAACTTGATTCTTTTAAAATAATATTACTAACAGTTACTTCCGTATTATCCGGATTGCTGCCAAAATCAAGTACAAAATCGACATTATTCATATCAATGCCAGGCATAGCTGTCTGCTCAAATGTATAATCTTCATAAGCAGCCAAATCCACTCTCTCGACAAAATAGAAAGCATTATCATCACCATGCAACACCATCTTTAGTGTAGCTTTCAACTTTTGTGAGGAATTCAATACACAATGAAAATCATACGATGTCGACGCATTCGTAGTCATATCCGTCAAGAACTTCACCTGCGCCTGCCACTGATCAGTTGTAGCATTAGGTAATGTTATATTAAAGGCACTGCCACTTGCTTCAAAGCCAGGATTTTCAATAGGGGTCCAACCCGGGGCATAATAAAAATCATTCGTATATTTAGAACTCTTCCACATATTACAAGCCGAGTCATAATTCCAGTTTATCTTTACCGGACCATTATGTTCCTGCAATATAATGCCACTTACCGTAACCTCTGTGCTAGCAGGACAACCACCAAAATCAAGCACAAGATCTACAGTTGACATATCAAGACCTGCCATATTAATTTGCTGGAAAATTACATCCTCATAGGCTTTCAATTCTACCTTTTCAGCAAAATAGAATGTATTATCATCACCATGTTGTACCAACTTCACAGTTGCCCCCTTAATATTTTGCGTCGAATTCATAATAATACGGAAATCATAAGTCTTATCTACAGTAGTCTGCATATCAGTAAGGAATTTAACCTGCGCCTGCCATTGATCAGTAGTAGGCTCTGGCAGTGTTACCTTATAAATATTGCCATTTACCTCAAAATCAGGATCAGCAATCTGGTTCCAGCCAGGAGCATAATAAAACTCATTCGTAATTGTAGCACCATTCCAGAAATTAGCAGGACCATCAGGAGTCCAGGTTACCTCTGGTTCCGGTTCTTCCGGCTCTTCTGCCGGAAGTACTGTACCATCGTCACAACTATGTTCTTTCACTACAATATTCTTAATAGTCATCTCCGTATCTGTTTCATTGCCACCAAAGTCGAATACAAGCTTTACATTATCAATATCAAGCCCAGGCATGTCAGACCGATAGAAGACATAATCTTCATAAGCCTTCAACTTCAGACTCTCTTCAAAATAATAAATTCCGTCATCTGCACTATCGACCAATTTGACTGTAACGTTTCCATGATTCTTACTTGAAGTGAGTATAACTGAAAAATCATAGGTTGTAGCAGAATTTGTAGCCACATCAGATACAAGAGGCATCTGCGCTTGCCATTTTTCAGTAGTAGCAATAGGTAAGGTTACTTTATAAGTACTGCCATTTAGCGTATATTCAGGATTGGCTATCTGTACCCATCCCGGTGCATAATAGAATGCAGGCTCAGCAACAACAGCAGACTTCCACATATTACAGTCATGATTATACTTGAAACCAGTAAATGTTTTCGTGTTATCACACGTCAGGGTATAGTGCCAAGCTATTTCTCCATTATCAGAAACTAATTCCATCTTCTTGGTATCCATAGAAAGCACTCTGTAACGTGGAGTCTGGTAAATGGCATCATTGGCAATGTATGGAAAAAGCGTTTGCGAAGGAAATGTAATATATAGGTCATTACCCACTACATCAAAATCATAAGTAGCTTTCTGTTCACTAACGGTAGCCATAAAATCTTTACCATCATTAGGATTAAATTCGCTAAAAGCAGAACATCCCGTATTCACAAACACTGTACCACCTTCACCTGGATTATATGTATAGTTCTTTTCTGAATCAAAAGTAACAATATCATCATAAAGTCCCATATCAGCCTTTTCATTAGCTGTAGCTGAATACCAACCCAAACCATCGGTTCCAGTCTCACCACAGCCTAAGTGTCCTGCTTCATCTTTTGCTACCATCCACTCTTTAGATGTCCCTCCACTCAAGAAAGTGATATATTTTGTGAAATCAATAATCGTATTATCAACATGGAATGTCTTTGTAAACGTGCCGTCACTGATGCCATTCGTATTAGCTATCTTTACATCTACCGTATAATCACCAGACTTAGTATATATTTTCTTTAGTCCGTTTACTGTAGAATAAGTTTTTCCATCTATAATCCAAACAGGCATACAGCCTTTACTATTCAGATTGAAAGTAACCTGATTGGTTTCTTGGTCAACAAGAATCTCAACAGCATCTTCATAAGATGAAGCTATAGGTATCCCTCCTTCAGACACAGAAGGAAAATCTTCTGGAGAGCAAGCCATAAAAGCAAGCACTGACACCAGCAGTAAGCCCCCGATATAACTATATATTTTTTTCATAATCTTTTTCTTTTTAATGATTAGTAATTGTTTTGAGTTAACGAACCTTGTGCTGAATCAATAGCACTTTGTGGAATAGGTAAGTATTTCTTATTAATGCTCCAAGTATTGGTACGATAACCATATTCGTCGGGAACCAACACAATAGAAGCCTTACCTGTACGAACCAAATCCCAGTAACGTTTACCTTCACCAACAAACTCCAAATGACGTTCTTCGATAATATTATCGACTGTAGGTTCCAATTCGGTAGTTAATCCTGCACGTTTACGCACGCGATTCAAATATTCTTTAGCATCACCCGAACCAGCATTACGTACTATAAGCTCAGCTGCATTAAGCAAAGTTTCAGAAAAGCGATAAATACGAAAATTATTATTATAGTTCACTTGCGGGTCATTACTGCAATCGGCATTGTCACCAGTATGAGCAGTATATTTTTCAAGAAAAAAGCCTGTATCCTGATAACGGGAATTATAAGTTCCGGCAGCTGCTGCATTCCAACATGTACCATCACGACGAGTATCCTCATCACTGTACATATTATAAGTTTCTGTACGTACCGGGAAAGTCCCCCAACCGTTATTATGTCCATCAGTTCCATCAACCCAGCCATCAGGTCCCATCATCGTGGGCAATACAGTTCCTCCAGCAACAAACACATTATCAGTGTAATTACGAGTTGCTTGATCATCCTTATAGTTTATTTCAAAAATAGATTCAGTACTCCATTCTCCAGATTCCCTGAAAATGCCTGCATAATTATCAACCAAATCATATTTACCACTGTTAATAATGTCTGTCATATACTTCAAAGCTGTAGTATAACGAGAATCATCATTCTGATACATCACTATTTCCGCATAAAGCATGTAAGCCATTGCCAAAGTAACACGACCATAATTTTTAGATTCTTCTCTCATTGGTAATGCGTTCAGAGCAATAGCACCTTCCAAATCAACAACCATAGCATTATATACCGCATCAGCTTGGAATTGTTCAGTCAAATAAGGTGAAGTCAAATTGGCCTCATAATAAGGAATATTCCCATAGAATTTCCATAACCATGTATAGTAGAACACCCGGAGTACACGGGCTTGAGCTTCATAATAGGTTGCACTTTCCTTCGTTAGATTTTCCCCAGCCCAACCAATATAAGTAAGTACATCATTACAACGTTTTACACCTTTATAAGCCGTATTCCAAATATTTTGTATACAATTAGTAGGCACCGCTTCATAATTTGCGCTCAAATGTAAATGCGCTTGGTCTGTTTTACTAGCTGCTCCAACCCAAAGATCGTCAGCCATAATATCACTCGCCTGCAAAACCGGAGAATACTGATTACCATCCCAATCCGTCCAATGTAAAGGTGCATAAGCAGCTACTACAGCTTCCTGTACATGTTCATCAGTCGTGAAATATGTATCAATAGTTTCCTGAGTCTTAGATTCAACCTCCAAAAAAGAGTCAGCACATCCTGTCATCAAAAAAACAGAAGAAATCAAACCTGCGATTATATATGTATTTTTTCTCATATCTTTATAGTATTTAGATTCAATAATTAGAATGTTAAATTAGCTCCTACTGTCCAAGTTCTTGATTGTGGGTATACACCACGATCAATGCCAAGCGATGTACCACCAGATGAGATTTCCGGATCGTAACCATGATATTTAGTAAAGGTCAACAAATTTTCAGCTGCCACATAGACACGCAATGAAGAAACAAAAGCTTTTCTTGTCCAATTTTTAGGCAGTGTATAACCTAACTGAATATTTTTCAAACGCAAATAGCTACCATCATAAACGTAAAGATCAGAAGAAAGCCAGTTTGTATTATCCCCCCATGCAAAACGAGGATACTTGTCTGAAGTGCCTTCACCTGTCCAACGATTTAACATCCACGAAGGAAGGTTAGCATTAGCAATATCAATAGGGCGGGTTGCATCATATACATCGTTACCAATGGTTCCTTGCCACATCATACTCAAATCAAAATTCTTCCAAGAAACATTAAAATTCAAACCATAAGTCCAGTCTGGCATACCTTTACCAATATCTGTACAATCATCAGTCGTTATTTTTCCATCACCATTCATATCAACAAAACGCACGTCACCAGGAACAGCATTTGGTTGGATCATTCCACCATCTTTATTGATATAAGCTACCACTTCATCCATATTCTGGAAAATACCCGCAGTCTTATATCCATAAAAATAAGGGTAAGGCTTACCATTTTGTGCACGACTAACAGTACCGGCTGTGCGGAAACTATCCAGATTATCCCATCCTGTATCATTACCATATTCGATTAATTCATTTTCCAGATAAGATAGATTACCTGCTACGCGAAAATTCCAATTGCCTTTACTAAATTTATAAGCAAGTTCCATTTCAACTCCTCTATTCTCCATTGTACCAACATTACCCCATGGTTTCTCTTCACCCACATAAGAAGGAATATTCATCTTCATCAACATACCTTTAGTCTTTTTCTTATAATAATCGACTGTAAACGTCAGTGCATTATTAAAGAAACCAAAATCAAGTCCAAAATCTAATTGTTCCGATTCTTCCCATTTCAAATCTGGATTGGCGAGACCAGATGCTTTCACACCTAATGAAGTACTTTCACTTTGACCAAAAATAACATTATGGCCTGTAGAAGTTAGAGTTGTATATTTGAAATTACCAATATTTTCATTACCATTCTTACCCCAAGAAAGGCGAATTTTGGTATTCGTCCACCATTCCGGGCGCTTCTCCATAAACTTTTCATTAGTGAGGTTCCATCCTAAAGAAAAAGAGGGGAAAGTTGCATAATGATTATTAGCACCAAAACGGGAAGAACCATCACGACGAACAGTAGCCTGCAACATATAACGTTCATCAAAGTTGTAGCTAATACGAGCAAACATAGAAGCTAATGTAGCCACATCATTAGGACCACCCCAAACTCTCATTTGTCCTTCATCAGACAAGCCATTAGAAGCATCAATATAAGGACGATCCAGATTGATAATATTATCACGATTACCACCCAAATATGAACCAGTAGACTTCTTGGCAGATTGACCTAAAACAATAGAAAATGAATGTTTATCAATTGTTTTATCATACATCAATACATTTTCCAATTGCCACACAGTCGCATCCGTCTTTTCAGAATAGGCATTAGACTTTGATGAATTAAGACCAGATGCTAAATAGTATTTCTTAGTATACCCATCATTACTATAAAACTGGATATCAACTCCATAGGAAGTTCTGAACTTCAAATTATCCCAAAGTTGCAAGTCTGCAGAAAAGTTAGCTACAAATTTATGAGTCTTTGAAAGAGCACCAGGTAATGACAAAGAAGCCAAAGGATTAATCATCTCATTAAAATCACCACCAGGGATCGTATAAAGCCTCCCATCTGGACTATAAACCGGGGTATAGTTTGAATCACCTTCATATTTTTTAAGCTGAGCATCAGCTGCATCACCCTCCGCATAAGGAGTAAGAATTGGAGATAAAGCCAAAGCTGATCCTAACGGTGAATAATAAGAAGAATTCGCTTCTATTGATCTAGCCTTCACACGTGCATAAGATAAATTCGAAGTAATTTTCAGACTATTCAACCAATTACGGTTCTTACTTTCGTCAAAAATAGTATATTGAGTATTACTGCGCAGAGTGAGACGATTATAATTAGAACGATTATAGTTACCTCCTACAATACCTTCTTGCCCATAATATCCTAAAGAAAACATATAATTAACTTTTTCTGATGCCCCACTTACACTCACTTGGTGATTCATGACAGGAGCATCATTGTTAAATGTTTCTTTTTGCCAATTAGTACCTACACCATAAGAATAAGGATCATTATATTTAGGAGCTTGTCCAGAATTTATTGCACCTTCATTCATCATGATTGCATATTCTGTGGCATTCAGCACGTCACGTTCTCTCCAAGGATTCTGCCAACCATAAGAAAAATCATAAGTCACTTTTGTTTTACCTTCCTTACCTGTTTTAGTTGTAACCAAAACTACACCATTAGCAGCGCGTGCACCATAAACAGCACCCGAAGCAGCATCTTTTAGCACTTCAATAGAGGCAATATCATTGGGATTCAGATAATCAAGCCCACCTTCAAGTGGCATACCGTCCACAATATAAAGTGGATCTGAGTTATTCACTGTACCAATACCACGCACACGAATCTGTGCAGCAGCACCCGGCTGACCAGAAGATGAAGTTACGGTTACACCAGCAGCCAATCCTTTCAAAGCATTATCCACGCGAACAGGTGCCGTGAAAGCTAAATCATCTGATGATACTTTAGCAATTGAAGCAGTCACTACGCTCTTCTTTTGAACACCATAGCCAACAACGACAACCTCATCCAAAGCTTCCGCATCTTCTTGTAATACAATCTTAAATTCACGTTTACCGTTTAATGGAATATCCTGTGATTTGAATCCTATATAAGAAATAGAAAGGATTGCGTCGGAAGGAACCGACAAAGCAAATTCACCGTCTATACCGGTGATTGTTCCCGTAGTGGCATTACCTTTCACCACCACATTTACTCCAGGTAAGGGTTCATTGTCCGCACCACTTACCACCGTACCTTTTATCTGTATATCTTGTGCATATACAGCAGAAGCTAAGGTAAAGCTCAGTAAAAATAAAACTGATAATAACTTTTTCATAAGTTTTACTAAATTAAGATTAACAATTCTCGGTTTCGTTCTCAATTGAACACTGCAAACATAGAGTAAAATGCAATAAAAGAAGCCCTAAGTACCCATTCTTAAATACGTCAATTCAAAATTCAGAATACGTTATCAATACGTCAAAAACAAATAAACAATTGATAATCAGAGAAAATACTATACTTTCATCGAATACGTCATTGCATGTTATAGAACATAGAACACTGTTTTTCTAAACTACAATAACACGAAAGCCGGGTAATTTATAAAGGAAGTTAATAACAGAAATACAGGAAAAACTTAAAGATTATCGGTTGAATAACTCAAAAGTGAATTTGCAACCTATCTCCTTAAATTTCCAATTGGCAAAGCTGCCAAAGACTCCGAAATCAAAAATATTGGTGCCGATGCCATAACCAACCTCAACATAAGGGTTCAGATGCGGAACAACCAAAGCATTCAGATAAAGACGCTCATTGAGCACATGCTGTGTATACTTCACCAAATGACGCAACATCAGGAAGGGAGATTCATACGTCAAATGCCCACGGAGATATTTACGGGAGGAGTTATACCACCGCCCGTCAAGCAACTGGAATACACCGCCAATTTCATCATTCCATCCCACGGGAAGATTGGAACGGGTAAAATTGGCAAAATCCACAAAGTATATATCTTTTTGATTAGTAAAAGCACCCCATCCAAAGCGGAGATAAAAATCACGCATCAACCCCAAGGGAATGGAGTGCTGAATATCCACCTCTACACGCTCATACGTACCGGTACTTTTAAAAACCCCATTGATGCCCCGCTCCCAGTCCACTGAAAAACTGGGATATTTGGAATGTAAGTTCACTTTACGATCCCCATTCATATAGTAATACTGACCGGGCGTCCACGTCAGACGGACACGCGGAGCAAAACTATTGTAAGAATGACGCATTTTCTCTGTCCAATCAGGATAAACTTCTGAAGAAGAGCCTACACTTCGCGAAGTCGCCCTCGTGGATACATACATCGAACGATTGGCCTCCGTACGCTTATGCATGGAGAAACCGACATCCAGTGACAGACCGTTCACAACCTCCCAGCTATGGCGCACCTGCAAGTATAAGTCATTAAAATAATCCAGTTGTATCTGATCAAAATCGAAAACACTATCCGGAATGTTTTTCAATTCATCCAGCATCCTACTACTATAAATGCGGTGGCCGTTACCCAGGTTAACGTGAAGGGCCGCGCGCTTACGTGGCCAGTAATCAAAATCTGACTTTATCGACCAATAAAACTCATTATACTTGAAGTTATAACCCAATCTGGGAACGATACGTAACAAACGGTCACCCGTAAAAATACGGTTATACTTAAATTCCTGCCGGTAAGAAAAACCATTCTTCCCGCTATAGCTCAACAAGAATGGATTGATAAGCGGTGAACAGCGCACACTGCCCAGTTTCGAAAGATCTACCGTATAGCGGCTGATAAGCGCATCACCGATCTGTCCCCAAAATTCCAGATTCTTATTTTTGGGTTTCTTATATCGATATGAAGTATCACGGCTTAAAAAGAAATCTTTATATAAGTCCTGTTCATGTACAGTCAACGGAATGGGACGTATACTCTCAAAATAAGAACTATCCTTCTTGTAGGCATTCGTATCACTGCGCAATGTGTAGGACTCCGACAGATCATACTTGCTCTTCAATCTTTTCCGGTCCATCCGTGAAGGGTCTTTCTGAATAATGGTTTTATAATCGAGAGCAGCAATATAATTGGCATCGACCACATTGCCCAGAAAGCGGAAAGTGGCATCCACATCATAATGTACAGGCAAAAACTCATCCGATTCACCCACATCTCCCATACGTATCATATTGTTGAAACGCAACATTTCAGAACGTCCGCTAAAATGCATCTCACGCACACTCCAGACATTCTCACTGACCACCATGTGACCGCTGACCAACTGAAAGCTTTTGCTTTTCGGTTTGAAACTAATCTTATATTGCAAATCATGCACTTTACCCATTACCGAATCGACATGATAAGAATAATATTTCATCGCATTTGGAGCCAGAGGCGAAAGAAGCTTATCATATAATAAGGTAGAAGCGTAGATATTAACATGGAAATATTCCGGCAACCTTCCGTCCAGTTCCCAAAACTCGGAAGTGGTACCGACACTGGCTTTTACTTTCTGATCATAAATGTCGGGAGCAGTAAAATGCAAGTCACTATAAGTTTCCATCATATACTCCCTCACTCCTTTCCGGATGCGGAACATGGTAGGAATAAAGCGTAAGATGTGATTTTTCTTGCGAAGATTCACTTTTCCCTTAATATAAAGATCGGCTCTATAGTCGTCGATAATACTTTCATAAAAAGGAGCAAAGAAGATGACTTTTTTCATTATAGAGTCCGCAGAAAGCAAGCTCGCATCGTAAGGATCAGGGATAGAAGCTGCCTGCACTTTCGGACAAGCTGAAAGCAAAAGACATAGCAAGGTTCCTATACAAAAGACGCGTTTCAACGGCAATACCTCCAAATATATAGGGACAAATATAGAAAAAAAGGTTGTAAAACGACGAAATACCTCTCTTTTTAAGAAACCTGATGAAAGATTCTTCATTACAGCCCAGATATAACTTCAATATAGAAAAGAGCGGAGATAAAATCCCCTAAAAGAGTTTTCTCTGTAACATCCCCGAATATTTTAGGGGGTATCCGCATAAAAAACACATTATTTTCAATAATACCCCCTAAAAAATAGGGGTACTTCCGGAAAAAACATATAATTTTGCACCCAACAACCAACAAAAGAAGGACAAATATGTCAAAAATGAGATTTTACGCCTTGCAAGAGCTTGCCAACCGGCGCCCTCTTGAAGTTACAACCCCTTCGAACAAATTATCCGATTACTACGGAAGCCACGTGTTCGACCGTAAGAAAATGCAGGAATATCTACCCAGAGAAGCTTACAAAGCTGTAACAGATGCTATCGAAAAAGGAACTCCCATCAGTAGAGAGATAGCTGACCTGATAGCAAACGGCATGAAAAGTTGGGCCAAATCCCTGAACGTTACTCATTACACTCACTGGTTTCAACCGCTGACGGATGGTACAGCTGAGAAACATGATGGATTCATCGAATTCGGAGAAAATTCAAATGTAATTGAACGCTTCTCCGGCAAATTGCTCATCCAACAGGAACCGGACGCTTCTTCTTTCCCCAACGGAGGTATCCGTAATACATTTGAAGCACGCGGATATACAGCATGGGATGTTTCCTCTCCCGCCTTCGTGGTAGATACAACTCTGTGTATCCCTACAATCTTCATCTCATATACCGGCGAAGCGCTGGACTACAAAACTCCATTGCTGAAAGCACTCGGTGCCGTAGACAAAGCTGCCACGGAAGTATGCCAGTTATTCGATAAAAATGTAACCCGCGTGTTCACTAATTTAGGCTGGGAACAGGAATACTTCCTGGTAGACTCTGCCCTATACAACGCCCGCCCCGACCTTTGCCTGACCGGACGCACGCTAATGGGACATTCTTCCGCCAAAGACCAACAGTTGGAAGACCACTATTTCGGTTCTATTCCGCCACGGGTAACAGCCTTTATGAAAGAACTGGAAATAGAATGTCACAAACTGGGTATTCCGGCAAAAACACGCCATAACGAGGTTGCACCCAACCAGTTTGAACTGGCTCCCATCTTTGAGAATGCCAACCTTGCCAACGATCATAACCAGTTAGTAATGGACCTGATGAAACGTATCGCCCGTAAGCATAACTTTGCCGTATTGCTGCATGAAAAGCCATACAGCGGTGTAAACGGTTCGGGAAAACACAACAACTGGTCACTCTGCACTGATACCGGCATCAATCTTTTTGCACCCGGCAAGAATCCTAAAGGCAACATGCTTTTCCTGACTTTCCTGGTGAATGTACTGATGATGGTCTATAAGAATCAGAATTTGCTGCGCGCCTCTATCATGAGTGCCGGCAACAGCCACCGTCTGGGTGCCAATGAAGCACCGCCCGCTATTCTATCCATATTCCTGGGCAGACAATTATCAGCTACTCTGGATGATATCGTACGCCAGGTAGGCGATGACAAGATGACGGCTGAAGAGAAGACAACCCTTAAATTAGGAATCGGACGTATTCCTGAAATCCTTCTCGACACGACAGACCGCAACCGTACTTCTCCGTTTGCTTTCACCGGAAATCGTTTTGAATTCCGTGCTGCCGGTTCTTCTTCCAACTGTGCCGCTGCCATGATTGCCATAAATGCAGCTATGGCAAACCAGTTAAATGAATTCAAAGCCTCTATCGACAAGTTGATGGAAGAAGGAATCGGTAAAGATGAAGCCATCTTCCGTGTTTTGAAAGAAACCATTATTGCTTCCGAAGCTATCCGATTCGAAGGTGACGGCTATTCAGATCAATGGAAAAAGGAAGCTGCCCGTCGCGGATTGACGAACATCTGCCACGTCCCCGAAGCTCTGATGCATTATATGGATAACCAGTCTCGTTCCGTACTGATAGGTGAACGCATCTTCAATGAAACAGAGCTTGCCTGCCGCCTGGAAGTGGAACTGGAAAAGTACACGATGAAAGTGCAAATAGAAAGCCGTGTACTGGGTGATCTGGCCATCAATCACATTGTCCCCATTGCAGTCAGCTACCAAAACCGTCTGTTAGAGAATTTACGTGGCCTCAAGGAAATCTTCTCTCCCGAAGAATACGAAGTACTGAGTGCTGACCGCAAGGAACTGATACGTGAAATATCCAAACGAGTAACGTCCATCAAGGTTCTGGTACGCGAAATGACCGAAGCCCGTAAAGTTGCCAATCACATGGATAGCTACAAGGACAAGGCTTTCGCCTACGAAGAAAATGTCCGTCCTTATCTGGAAAAGATACGTGACCACATCGATCACCTCGAAATGGAAGTTGATGACGAGATCTGGCCATTGCCGAAATATAGGGAATTGCTGTTCACGAAATGATAACTTAGCGGTGTAGCTATTGATATTCTGACTATCTCAATTCCCGGGAGGAGGGGAATTGAGATACTTCAGCCTTTCATCTCGCCGATAAATTATCATTTTCCTGCCCCCAGACTGCATCTTTTCGTGTCTTTTGTGCAATATTTAATTTTTTCTTTTTACATTTGTGCTGTATAACACAGTTTTGCAGCAGTTATGGTAAAAATGAATTTGTCAGACGTGAATGTTCCGGAGCTGATAGCCGATATGTGGGAGCCCCTGAATGAAGAACAGCGGGAATTTCTCGCTAACCATTTTACGCTCCAGAATTATAAGAAAAATGAAGTCATTCATTGCGAAGGTGAAACCCCTAAATACCTTATGTGCCTTCTAAATGGAAAAGTCAAGATTTATAAGGATGGTGTCGGTGGCAGAAGCCAGATTATCCGCATGATTAAACCCGTCGAGTATTTCGGTTACCGTGCTTATTTCGCCAAAGAAGACTACGTCACTGCTGCCGCCGCTTTCGAACCTTCTCTGATCTGCCTGATACCGATGAGTGCTATCACTACATTGGTGACACAGAACAATGATCTTGCCATGTTCTTTATCAAGCAACTATCCTTCGATCTGGGAGTTGCTGACGAGCGCACTGTCAACCTGACGCAGAAACATATTCGTGGCAGATTGGCAGAATCACTGCTCTTCCTCAAAGAAAGTTATGGATTGGAAGAAGATGGCTCAACTCTCAGTATATACCTTTCGCGGGAAGATCTGGCAAATTTGTCGAATATGACAACCTCCAATGCCATTCGTACGCTATCACAATTCTCTACTGAACGTTTAATCACTATCGACGGACGAAAAATAAAGATCATCGACGAAGAAAAGCTGAAAAAGATAAGTAAAATAGGATAAAGAATAGTAGCGTCTCCCCCCCTTGACGACAGCTACCCCCTTTTTCCCTGTTTTGCCCGATTTATAAACTTAACACACATTTATGTCATGAAAAAAGGATTAAGTGCTTTGCTATTAGCAAGCCTGCTGTGTGCCTCTTCCGGCTGTCAGCAAAATCAAAAAGAAGTGGTGAACGAGTACAACATCGTTCCGATGCCTAATCAGATGACTCCCCAAGAGGGACGTTTCTTACTGAGCAATAAAGTATCTGTCGTCACAGCCGGTTGCACTCCCGAAGTACAAGCCATTGCGGACAGCTTGATTGCGCAAATTCAGTTGACCTCCGGTATTTCTCTGAAAACCAGTTCACAAGAGAATCCGGAACAACCAGACATACGCTTCGTTACGGAAGAAGGTATGCCCAAGGAAGGATACAAGCTTTCCATCGCACCGAATGAGATCACCCTTTCGGCATCACATCCCAACGGTTTCTTTTATGGAGTACAGACCATGTACCAACTGCTGCCACCCGCCATCTACGGAAAGGCAACTGTGAAACGTGCCAACTGGTCTCTGCCTGCTGTTGAAGTAGAAGACGCTCCCCGTTTTCCTTACCGAGGCCTGATGCTGGATGTCTGCCGTCATTTCTCTACGACCGATTACATTTATAAATTCATCGATATGCTTGCTATGCATAAGATGAACACCTTCCACTTTCACCTAACTGATGACCAGGGATGGAGGATAGAAATCAAGAAATACCCGAAATTACAGGAAGTAGGTTCGAAGCGAAAAGAAACGTTGATAGATTACTATTTTGTCAACTGGCCGCAAATATTTGACGGCAAAGAACATGGAGGATACTATACACAGGAAGAGATTAAAGATATAGTGGCTTATGCAGCAAGCAAATACATTACCGTAATTCCGGAAATAGAGATGCCGGGACATGCCATTGCCGCACTTGCCTCCTACCCTGAACTATCTTGCAGACCGGATACGACGTATGAAGTTACCGGTACATGGGGAGTATTCGAAGAAGTCTTCTGCCCCAAAGAAGAAACGTTCCAATTCCTGGAAGGTGTACTGGATGAGGTGATGGAATTATTCCCCAGTTCATACATTCACATCGGTGGTGACGAATGTCCCAAAGATGCATGGATGAAGTGTGCACATTGCCAAGGACTGATTAAGAAATTAGGTCTGAAAGATGATACCACTCCGAATGCCATTGACGGTAAGAAACATACAAAGGAAGAAAAGCTGCAAAGCTACTTCATCACCCGCATGGAGAAATATCTCAACAGCAAAGGACGGAATATCATCGGTTGGGATGAAATCCTGGAAGGCGGACTCGCACCCAATGCAACAGTGATGTCCTGGCGTGGTGTGGAAGGTGGTATCACTGCCGCCAAAGCGGGACACGATGCAATTATGACTCCCAGCCCGTATGCTTACCTGGACCAGTATCAGGAAGAACCCGAAACCGCACCGACTACCATCGGCGGATATCAGACACTGAAAAAGACCTATAGTTATAATCCTGTTCCCGATGACGCTGACGAACTGGTGAAAAAACATATCATCGGTGTGCAAGGTAATATATGGAACGAATACATGCAAAGTGATGAACGTCGTGACTATCAGGCATTCCCCCGTGCCGTCGCCCTGGCAGAGACGGGCTGGACACAGAACGACCGGAAGAACTGGAACAGCTTCCGGAGTCGCATGGTAGAAGATTTTGAGCGTATGGATGCCATGAACGTAAAAGCATGCCGCAATTTCTTCGATGTCAATATCAATACGCACGTGTACGACGGCACATTGAAAGCCGTGTTGGAAACATTCTATCCGGATGCCGAAATCAGATATACCACAGATGGAAGTGCACCGACTGCAAAGTCTGAACTTTACACTCAGCCATTCACTTGGGAAGGTTACATTGATTTGCAGGCAGCAGCTTTCAAAAACGGTAAAATGCTGGGGAAAGTGAACGGCAAGAAACTGTATGCAAACCTGATAAGTGGAAAGCAATACACCACCACTCCTCATTGGGGTTGGATGAGCGGTGACATTTTCGGAGAGAATGATATATTAGGCGCAGATACCACTACGCTGGGATTGACCAATGGAAAACGCGGTAATATCGCTTCCTTCACACCATGGGTAGCCTTCAGCCTAAATGAAAAGAACAACAATGAACTCGTATTTTCCGTTGATCTGGAAAAACCGACCACTATCAGTAAGGTGATATTCGGTACACTCTATAATCCCGCTTTCCGTGTACTGCCCGCAAGCGCAGCTCGTGTGGAAGTGTCCACTAATGGCAAAGAATTCAAGGAAGTAGCTCAGACCTCCTATACCCGCGAATATCCTGAACATGGCAGGAAGATGTTCACCGATGTACTGGAATTTACGCCAGCCGAAGCACGCTATATCAAAGTGACTTTAAAAAGTGGTGGTACATTGCGCAATGGCATTGACTGCCGGAAAGATTCATCGAAAGATATTATTCCTTCGGATTTATATGTAGATGAAATAGAAGTATATTAATAATGCGAATCAGGGGTTGAAAGAAGTTCTTTT
>NZ_EQ973491.1:851015-853728 GCF_000158035.1 Bacteroides cellulosilyticus DSM 14838 | reverse complement strand
AGTAGGTGATATTTTATTGATAATCAATGAGAAATAAATGCCGGAAGAACTTTTCATGAGATAATTGCAATTTGTTAAATAGCTAATTACCAGATATATAATAAATAGTTTTGTAATCATGTATCTACTCAAATGATCCTTTATTTATATATCAAGATTCTGTTTATCAAGATATTAATAGGTAATAAGGCTAAACGATGAATTATAATTCCAATACTATAGGTTTGAAAAAACATTTATATGTATGAAATGCTTGAAGAGTATATTGGGAACATATCGGTAAATTACATACATAAGGGAAGTATATTATATGGTCTTATTTTTTTGACATATATTAATTCTAAATATGGATATATTCATTTACACAGACAATAAAATAGGATAATCTTCCAAGTGATTCAAAAAGAATTTTTATGTGGAACACCTTGTTGAATAAAAGTCAGGAATGTCGTTTACTGCTAACAAGAAGTTAGGAGTTTGAGAACAAGAAGTTAACTCCTTGTCGACAAACTCTTAATTTCTTGTCGACAAGAAATAGACTCATTGTAATGCTTTGATTATTAGCATTATTACTAAAGATTATTATCTGCTTATTTGTAATTATAACTCTCATTTTAGATTATTCTTTAAATAGTATTTGGGCTATGGAGTAGGCATATTATGGCAACATTGCGTGTAATGCTTCTTAAGTTCCTTTATATTACTATTTAAATATGAAAGACAGATAATACAAGAAACTGAAAAAGAAGAGAAATAGAACAGAATCTCAAATAGACCAGATATGTGAAGTCATAAAAAAGGTGTAACTCAATTATCCAATATTCCTAAAGCTTCATGGCAAACGGTTACACCTTAATTCAACGAGACTTATTTTCCTTTTTTACGATGAGCTAATGAGTGGTTTTTCTCCAAATCACTTATTATTGTCATGTCCATAACATTAGTGTATATTTGCGTAGTTTTCACACTCTTATGCCCTAAAAGTTTTTGCACGGTTGTAATATTAACACCATTGTAAATCAATAACGTTGCATTAGTATGTCGTGCTGTATGGAATGACACTTTTTTAGATAACCCGGCTAATCGGGTAATGATAATCAACTCTTTATTCACGTTCGAATTATCTCTCAAATGAAAAAAATCTTGTAGATTTGCCTGATACTTATTCAAAATCTGAATTCCTTTTCCGTTGAATAATAAATATAATGGAAGTCGGACTTCTGTACCGGTTTTGATAGACTTATAGATTAACCAGGTCTCCTGATGCATTTCCACAATGTTTTCCGGCTTCATATTTACAAAGTCGGAATATCTCATACCTGCGTAACAACAGAACAGAAATGCATCCAATGTCTTCTGGTATTTTATATATCTTCCAGTCAATTGCAAAGTTTCCATTTTTTCTAACTCCTCCGGCGCCAAATGCGTATGTCCATTTTCTACGGTTTTGATCTTATATTTCCTGAAGGCATATTTTTGTATATCCATATACTCCTTATTAATAGCTACATTGATATGCCGTTTTAAATGCTTCATATGTTTAGCTATGGTGTTAGTATGATACCCTTTCGATTGCAGAAAATATTCAAATGAAGATACAAACTCAAAAGTTAAATCAGAGAATGTTACATTCTTTTTAAAATCTTGCAATAGTGCAAGCGTAGAGAGATGATTACGCTTGGTACTTTCCTTTAAGCCGGAAGTCATCACTTCCTGCTTAAAAAAAGGTATAAATGAAGATTTATCTTCCTGTTCTTGCTGTTCAGAAAGCATCTCTTTCAATATCTCCAAAGTGATAGGTTTACCCTGTTGCCAGAGCTCAAGTTCGCGCTTTTCTATCATGGCCATAAACTCATAAATCAATCGATTTAAGGCATCTGCATTAGGATGGTTTTTTACTAGTAGTTTTTTCGCATCCCATTGATCCGGTCTCAGATAGACTTTAGTAGAGAAGTACTTCTTCTTCCTATTCAAGTAAGCCTCTACCTGTACTAAAGCTACGCCTCGTTTATTAAGGCTCTTTTTCCGGTTGTACACTAAACTGTAAATAATCTTGTTCATCTTTAGTTGTTTTAGTTAATACTATGAACAAATAAGACGAAATAATGTGCTATACAAGAAATAAAGAAGACTTAATATCTGTAAAAGTACGCTTTACAAAGTGTTTTTTGTTTTGTATTTCCTTTATAAAAAAGGTAAATCTACGTAAAATGACTTTCAAATTAATCCTCCCAATGCACATTTTTAACACTTTTAGTTTAAAAGGTGAGGTATCTATTAAGGAATGATAGCCTGAGAGGTGCTTCAGAGTGATAGCAATCAGAATGTCATTTAGGTTTTTTAAGTGCAAAAAAGCTGCTGTTAAGCATAAAAACAAGCATTTGATTAACAAATTGATAGATTTACAAGGTTTTTTCAACAAAATAATTGTTCGTTTCAGTTTTATTAATATATTTGCATTTTGTTAGAGTAAAGAAACAATTAATGTAAAGTTAAACTTTAAGAGAGAATTTATGAAAAGAAAATTAATGCTGTTATTGGCCTGTCTTTTTGTTGGAATAGGCCTAGTAACTGCCCAAACTCAGACAATCACGGGTGTTGTGATTTCTGAAGAAGATGGGCAGCCAGTTATTGGAGCCTCTGTATTGGTAAAAGGTACTCAACTTGGTACTATTACCGGTGTAGATGGTGATTTTACTTTATCGAACGTACC
>NZ_EQ973491.1:848267-850682 GCF_000158035.1 Bacteroides cellulosilyticus DSM 14838 | reverse complement strand
AGTTTTCTTTTTATACTCTTTTACTCACAATTTTAGATCAAGCACTTGGATGAAAGATACCTTTCCGCTTCAAGTGCTGCCTTACAGCCGCTTCCTGCTGCCGTAATAGCCTGACGATAATGCGGATCGGCAATGTCACCGGCGGCAAACACACCCGGCACTTTCGTACGAGGACTGTCGCCTTCTGTAATGATATAACCTGTCTCGTCTGTATCCAGATAGGGTTTGAAGATATCTGAGTTCGGTTGATGACCGATAGCCAGGAAGAAACCATCAATAGCCAGGTCGTAACGTTCTTCATCCGATTCACCCATACGCTTCACCAGATGAACACCTTCCACACCATTCTCTCCGAACAAGCCCACGGCATTGTGCTCAAATAGCACATCTATATTCTCATGCTTCATCACACGCTCCTGCATGATTTTGGAAGCACGCAGGAAAGGCTTCCGCACAATCAGATAAACCTTCTTAGCCAGTCCGGCCAGGTAAACAGCTTCTTCACAAGCCGTATCACCACCACCGACCACTGCTACCACCTTCTTGCGATAGAAGAAACCATCACAAGTAGCGCAAGCACTGACACCCATACCGGCATATTTCTTTTCATCATCCAATCCCAAATATTTGGCTGTAGCGCCCGTAGCAATTATCAACGTATCAGTTTCAATCACCTTCTCTTCGTCAATCGTTACTTTGTATGGAGCCGCACTCAAGTCAGAAGCGGTTGCAATACCAAAACGCAGGTCTGCACCGAAACGCTCTGCCTGTTTGCGTAAATCATCCATCAATTGCTGGCCACTGACACCCTCCGGATAACCGGGAAAGTTCTCCACATCTGTAGTTGTTGTCAACTGACCACCCGGCTGTAATCCTTCATAAAGTACCGGAGAAAGGTTGGCACGACCTGCATAAATAGCAGCAGTATAACCGGCAGGACCAGAACCTATAATCAGACATTTTACTTTTTCTGTTTCCATAATCGTTATTTATATATTTAGTTATTATCTATCTCAGATCAATCACTTCAGCAGTCGGATACGCCTTCTTGTCAAAAGTGAAAAGATGATCGTTGTATGATTCTCCCGCTTTATAAGATGTAATACGAATAGCCACGCTATTTCCACCCTTTTGCGTCATGCTGATACATAAAGGTTGAAAGGTGTCTTTCGTTACATAAATAATAACGCACTGCAAATCCTTCTTTCTATCAGAAGCAGTTAATATCACCTCATAAGCAGGTTTACCTCCATAAACATCAGTTTTGCCCAATTTCATGTGATACCCTTGCTTGTAAATAGACAGCAGGGCATAGGGATTGATACTTTGCAACTCTTCAGGAGTAGGTTCGGAAACGTTCACTTCGTCACTGTTAGTGAGATAGCTCCATTGCGTACGACCATCAAACCAGGTTTTCACCCCGTCGGCATCCAACAGGAACTTTTCTCCTTTCAGACGGATAGTCCCGACAGAACTCCCCTGCAAAACACCTTTCGCATACGTCTGAACCGTAAAATCTGCTTGAATACCTCCCGCCTGACGGAAGGCAGTAGCTGTACGGTCCAATATATCTTGGGCATCCAGTTTCTGTGCCGAAAGCGGTAATGCCAGACCGAACAGGCAGATATAAACAAAAAGAAGATTCTTCATCATTAGTTTAACACGATTTATAGTAAATTGTTCAGGCGCATTTGCAGGTCATTGTCATCGACACAAAGCACCTCGCGCGCTTTGCTGCCTTGTGCAGGTCCCACAATACCGGCTTTTTCCAATTGGTCCATCAATCGCCCGGCACGGTTATAACCGATAGCGAACTTGCGTTGGATCAACGATGTAGAACCTTGCTGATGGATGACAATCAGGCGGGCAGCATCTTCGAACAATGGGTCCAGACGTCCCATATCCACATCTCCCAAATCGTTTCCGCCACCATCTTCACCTACATACTCCGGCAAATAGAATGCGGTAGGATACCCTTGTTGCTTGGCAATAAACTTAGTAATCTCTGCTACCTCCGGTGTATCGATAAAGGCACATTGCACACGTACAGGATCTGCCCCTTGCAGGAACAACATATCACCACGTCCGATCAGCTGATTAGCTCCGGGACGGTCGAGAATAGTACGCGAGTCTATCATGGCAGATACACGGAAGGCAACACGAGCCGGGAAGTTCGCCTTGATTGTACCGGTAATGATATTCGTTGTCGGACGCTGCGTAGCGATAATCATGTGGATACCCACTGCACGCGCCAACTGAGCGATACGGGCAATAGGCAGCTCTACCTCTTTGCCCGCCGTCATAATCAAGTCACCGAACTCGTCAATCACCACCACAATGTAAGGCATAAACTTATGTCCCTTTTCAGGATTCAGCTGACGATTAATAAACTTCTCGTTATACTCCTTAATATTG
>NZ_EQ973491.1:836351-847997 GCF_000158035.1 Bacteroides cellulosilyticus DSM 14838 | reverse complement strand
TATTGCGCACATGTGCGGCTTTCAATAAGTCGTAACGGGTATCCATTTCCACACAGATAGAATTCAGCGTCTGCACTACCTTGGTTACATCCGTAATGATAGCATCTTCCCCATCGGGCAGTTTGGCAAGGAAGTGATGTTCAATCACCGAATAGATACTGAATTCAACTTTCTTAGGGTCTACCAGCACAAACTTCAGTTCAGCCGGATGCTTCTTATAAAGCAAAGAAGTGATGATGGCATTCAGTCCGACAGATTTACCCTGACCGGTGGCACCGGCCACCAGCATATGCGGCATCTTGCACAAATCAACCATGAAAACCTCATTGGTAATCGTCTTACCCAAAGCTACCGGCAAGTCATAAGTAGACTCCTGGAACTTCTTGCTACCGATGATACTCTGTCCGGAAACAATCTTCGGATTGGAGTTCGGTACTTCAATACCGATTGTTCCTTTTCCCGGAATCGGTGCAATGATACGAATACCCAATGCCGAAAGGCTGAGAGCGATATCATCTTCCAAACCACGAATCTTGGAAATACGAACCCCTTGTTCGGGAGTAATTTCATACAGCGTCACCGTAGGTCCCACCGTCGCCTTTATCGTACTGATTTCAATACCGAAACTGCGCAGTGTATTTATAATCTTATCTTTATTGGCATTCTGCTCCGCCATGTCGATAGTAGGCTCGGCATTATCATAATGCTTCATCAGGTCGACAGTAGGATAACGATAGTTTTCCAGATCGAGACGGGGATTATAGGGTTCCTTTTCCGGACCTTTATATTCGTCATCATTTTCAGTAGCTTCTATTTCGAATACGGGTTCCGCCGCTTTTTCATGGAAAGGAGGTACAGGGTCAGGAACAGGCGTTTCAATAGTCATAGACACTTCTTCACCCGATACCTTGGCAGGCTGTGTTTCCGTAACGCCACCCAAATCCAATGTAATTTCATTTTCCGGTTCTTTTATAGGTTCGGGAATTTCAATGGGAGCCTCTTCTTCTTTTATATCTGCCACATCAGGAACAGAAACCGGCTTTTTCTTTCCTTTTGCCGTCCAGGAGTCCGTAAACTCTTCCGGTGTTTCACCTTTCTCTTCTTCCTCTTTCTGTTTGCGCTTCAGGAAGCTAAGGCTGAACAATCTGCGCAACCAGATAACTGTACGTGCGCTGAGGTAGATAAGGAAGCAGATAGCAGTCACCAACAGAATCATCCAAACGCCCGGAACACCTACCTGCGATACCAACCAGTTGCTGACATTATATCCGTGCATACCGCCCAGATACAGGAAAGAGTCTTTATACTGCTCCACAAAGGCAAAGCCGAAGAAGACAGAGAACCAAACCAACAACAACGAACAACCGATAAACCACTTCCAGAGGCGAACCACCCGTACACGCATCAATTTCAACCCCGCCACTGCAAGGAATACAAGGATGAAGAAAGAGGAAATACCGAAGCAGTCATTAATCAGATAACTTGCCAATTGAGCGCCGCGCGAACCGGCATAATTCTTCACCCCATTATTGGTAGAAGCCAATTCCTGTGCATTACCCGAATCAATGATACTTTGATCCGCCGCTCCCGTAAAGAAAAACGAAGAAAAGGCCAGTAGCAAGTACACAGAGAAAATGACCAATACCAAGCCAATAACAAAGTGAATGGTTTCATTTTTGAAGATCGCCCTTATTTTACCAAACAGGGAAAGGGATTGTTCTGTATCTTTTGTAGAATTTTTCTTAGCCATGAAATAGAATTCCTTAGTAAATGAATGATAGATTGGTGCAAAAGTAATAAAAATATTGCTCTCTTTATAACCTTAGTCTTCTAAAGATTCTCTGAATGGAGAGAGGCATCAGCCAGGTGCAGCGTACAAAAAGTTTATATGCACTTTTACTTGCACGCTTGCACTCATGCTTCGCATCTCCCTATTCATCGGCAACACAGCGGTGGTGGCAGCAAATATAAATAAAGTGCAAGCAATTTGCCTACACTCCATACAAACACGCATATTCCGCTAATAATCTTCCTATTACGCCTTTTTCTGCACATAAATCGGTTGTTTCTGCAACCCTTTATTTTCCAGTTTTCCTTCATCACAAAGACGCCTAATATGCCGGGTGGCTGTAGTTCTCGTCATTCCGGTGAGAGAATAGAAGTCGCCTTTCGTCATAAAGTCGTGCGTAGTGAAGAATTTCTCCAGCCGTTTGTCAATCTCTTCCGGGGTCAGTGGCTTTTGCAATACATTCCGTTGTTTCAGCGGCAGGACTTTAATGTTGCCTACCTCGCTTCGCAGTGCCATGTCGGGACGAAAGGTGATGCTTTTCAGCTTTACCTTGGTGCTTTTCCGTTTGGTATCCACCTTCACCGGTTCAGTGCAGGTCAGCGTAGGGCGAAAATAGCCGATGCCATCCAGGTGTACCTGGCGTCCTTCACCCAATTCCCGTCCCATGAAGTGCGACAGAGCATCGAGCACAGCCGAAACATCCGTTTCGGTCAGCGAACAATATTCCTGTATGAACCTTCGCAACGCGGCAGTGTCCGTGGAGCCGTTCAGCCGGATGCGCGGGTGCAGGGTCAGTTCTTCGTTCTGACGCTCTTTGTTTTTTGGATTCTCGTACCAATCAAATAATATCGCCATTGTTCTTTTGTTATTGCATTCCCCGCTTTCAGTGATATTCAGAGCAGGGATTGCTTATGTTAATCTCTTATGTTTCTTTCGCTAACTGCCTATGTTTCTTTCATTGGCAAGCAATGTTTTTGGCTTGCCCACAGATGTAAATCACGTGCTTCACAACTGTGGTGTTGCTGCTTTACGACTGTGAAGCACAAGATCCACGGCTGTGGACAAGCCAAAATATCAAATGCAAAGATAAAGAAAAAGCAATGCAAAAGCAAGGAAAGGGTGATGTTTTAATAAAGAAAGGCTAGAGAATATTTAATACTACAGGTTTGTATACAAAGAAACTAAGTTTTCTGCGTTTATACTCATCTATTTTTCTGTACTTCTGCATCCTTGTATTTAATGAATGAAGCGAAGGATGAAGATGGAAGAATATAAATGGAGAGAAGTAGTTTGCAGATAAAAAAGAAACCGTATTTTTGTAAGAGACATAAAAAATAAAGAAAGACTTTGTGTCCCCGGCTTTTTGCCGTAACTTGCGCCGTCTTTTGAAAACAGTAACTAAAAATAACCACGATGAAACTAACCCTTATACGCACCGACCGTGAAACCGGTAAAGAATCTTTCAGTACCCTTGAAGCTGAAAACTTGATAGCAAAAATAAAGAAAGAGAACAAAGCAGCGCATGTATCAGCCCTGCGCCATCTCATCCCCATACTGCAAGGAACCAATAATCACTACCAGAACATAGACAAGTTGCCTCGCATCTACCCCGCCGTGGAATATGCCCGTACCAAAGACGGAGAACATCGGGTGAAGATTTACAACGGACTGGTGCAGATTGAAGTCAACCACCTGACAGGTAGCACCGAAGTGGAACAAATAAAACAGCAAGTCTCCCTATTACCCCAGACTTTTGCCGCCTTCTGCGGAAGCAGCGGACGTAGCGTCAAAATATGGGTACTCTTCGCCCTGCCCGACGGCTCACTGCCCAAGCGCGAAAGTGAAATGGCCCTGTTTCATGCCCACGCCTACCGCCTCGCAGTGAACTGTTACCAACCTCTGTTGCCCTACTCCATCACCCTGAAGGAACCGTCGCTCAACCAAAGTTGCCGCATGACGCTGGACGAGCAACCTTACTACAACCCTGCCGCCACCACCTTCTGCCTGGAACAGCCCTTTGCCATACCCGGTGAAACCACCTTCAAGGAACAAAAGCAAGCGGAAACCAATCCCCTATTGCGTATGCAGCCCGGTTATAGTTCATCGGACACCTTTTCCATGCTCTTTGAAGCGGCACTAAACCGTTCATTCGACGGACTGACAAACTGGAAGCGGGGTGACGACCTACGCCCGTTACTGACACGGCTTGCCGAGCACTGTTACAAAGCAGGCATCCCCGAGGAAGAGGTAGTCCGGCAAACCCTGATGCATTATTATCGCGAAGCGGACGAGCCCGTAATACGTGCCGCCATACATAATATTTACCGTGAATGTAAAGGTTTCGGCACCCGCAACAGCATGACCGCCGAACAGGACACAGCCTTCCGCCTGGAAGAGTTCATGAACCGCCGCTACGAATTCCGCTACAACACCGTGTTGGGCGAGCTGGAATACCGCCAGCGCGACTCCATACACTTCCAATTCCGCCCCGCCGACCAGCGGATACGAAGCAGCATAGCGCTCAATGCCCTAAAAGAAGGTATCCGGGTATGGGACCGCGACATAGCACGCTACCTTACTTCCGACTATATCCCCCTACATAATCCGGTAGAAGAATACCTCAACGACACCGGGCGCTGGGACGGAAAAGACCGCATCCGTGCCCTGGCCGACCTCGTTCCCTGCGAAAATCCGCATTGGCGGGAATTATTCTACCGCTGGTTTCTCAGTATGACGGCTCATTGGCGTGGACTTGACCGGCAGCATGGCAACAGTACATCGCCCCTACTGGTAGGCGCCCAAGGGTATCGAAAATCCACGTTTTGCCGCATTCTTTTACCACCGGAACTGCGTTTCGGCTACACAGACAGCATCGACTTCAAAAGCAAACAGGATGCCGAACGAAGCCTGGGACGTTTCTTTCTGATCAACATCGACGAGTTCGACCAGATCAGCGTCAGCCAGCAAGGTTTCCTGAAACATCTGTTGCAAAAACCCGTAGCCAACCTGCGAAAACCTTATGGAACCGCCATTCAGGAGATACGCCGCTACGCCTCCTTCATAGGCACCAGCAATCAAAAAGACTTGCTGACCGATCCCAGCGGCAGTCGCCGCTTCATCTGTATCGAAGTAACCGGTCCCATCAACACCAACGTCACCATCAACTACCGCCAACTCTATGCCCAGGCCATGACTGCCATTTCGCAAGGTGAACGCTACTGGCTGGACGACACCGACGAAGCCATTCTGAAGCAGAGCAATCAAGAGTTTGAACAACCTACTCCATTGGAACAACTCTTCCTATGCCACTTCCAGGCGGCACAAACAGAAGACGAAGGAACGTGGATGACACCGATGGAAATACTTTCTTTTCTCCAGAAAAAGACCAAAGACCGATTAGCCATCAACAAAGTCGCGTACTTCGGGCGTGCACTTCGCAAACTTGGAATCAGTAGCCGGAGAAGAAACCGGGGAACGGAATATCACGTAATAATAAATGAAACGGCATTTCAGTAAAATGCAAATAAATTTGCTACTGCACTCGGTTTACACTATCTTTGCGTTTCAAACCGAGTATATATGAAAAAAGAAAGCCAAGTGATATTCGACCGTAATGTAGTGGAATTCGTCACCGTAGCTGCTGAATTCTGCAAATTCCTAGAGCAGGCGGAAACGATGAAACGTGACACATTTGTCGATACCTCATTAAAGATACTTCCGTTGCTCTACCTCAAGGCGGCCATGTTGCCCGAAACAGAAATAATAGGCGACGACGCTCCTGAAAGCTACGTAACGGAAGAAACGTATGAAGTGCTCCGCATCAACCTTGCCGGGATTCTTGCCGAAAAAGATGACTATCTGGACGTGTTCATACAAGATATGGTTTATAGCGACCAGCCTATCAAGAAGAATATTTCCGAAGACCTGGCAGATATTTACCAGGCCATCAAAGATTTCATTTTCGTCTTCCAGTTGGGATTGAACGAAACAATGAACGACTCCCTGGCTATCTGTCAGGAACAGTTCAAAGAATACTGGGGGCAAACCCTTGTAAACACACTTCGCGCATTGCACGACGTAAAATACCGCCAGTCTGAAGAAGACGAACCGGAAGAAGATGACTGCGATGATGATGATTGCCACTGTCATGGACATCACCATCACGACTAAAGACTTAAATTATGGTTATTAAAAAAACGATTAAAAAGGAAGATATCAAAGAGATGCCCAAAGTACTCTTTCCGGGACGAATACATCTTGTACAAACCCCCTGGGAAGCGGAAAAAGCAGTGACTTATCTTAAGAAGTATTCTCTGTTGGGAATTGACAGCGAAACCCGCCCGTCATTCACCAAAGGGCAATCACATAAGGTAGCCTTACTGCAAGTATCCTCTGAAGAAGACTGCTTCCTTTTCCGCCTGAACCTTACCGGCCTGACGCTTCCGATTATTTCATTGCTGGAAAGTCCGTCAGTTACCAAAGTCGGCCTTTCGCTGCGTGACGACTTTATGATGCTGCACAAGCGCGCTCCTTTTGAACAACATTCCTGCATCGAGTTGCAAGAATATGTCCGTATGTTCGGCATACAGGACAAGAGTCTGCAAAAAATCTATGGTATCCTGTTCGGTGAGAAAATATCCAAATCACAACGTCTCTCCAACTGGGAAGCTGAGCATCTGACCGAACCTCAAAAACAGTATGCAGCCACCGATGCATGGGCATGCCTCAACATATACAACCGATTACAGGAATTGAAAGTTACCGGTGACTATGAATTGGAACCGGATGAACCGCTTACCAACCAAGAATCATTAATCACTAACCCATAATCGCTAATCACTAATCGCATGTACAAAGTATATCTCAAATCCGGCAAAGAAGAGTCATTAAAACGTTTCCATCCCTGGGTATTTTCAGGTGCCATCGCTCATTTCGACGGTGAACCCGAAGAAGGTGAAGTAGTTGAAATCTACACTTCCAAGAAGGAATTCATAGCCAAGGGACATTTCCAAATAGGCAGCATCGCCGTGCGCGTGCTTTCTTTTCATCAAGATGAAGCTATTGATTCTGATTTTTGGAAACGCAAACTCAGTATTGCCTATGAGATGCGTCGCAGCATTGGTATTGCTGAAAATTCGACTAACAACACTTACAGACTGGTACATGGCGAGGGAGATAACCTTCCCGGCTTGATCATTGATATTTATGCCCGCACGGCCGTAATGCAAGCACACTCTGCCGGTATGCACCTCGACCGCATGGAAATAGCCAATGCCCTGAGTGAAGTGATGGGTGATAAAATAGAGAATATCTATTATAAATCAGAAACGACTCTCCCCTTCAAAGCCGACCTCTACCCTGAGAATGGCTTCCTGAAAGGTGGCAGCACAGATAATGTGGCAATGGAATATGGCTTAAAATTCCATATCGACTGGCTGAAAGGACAAAAGACGGGCTTCTTCGTGGATCAACGCGAGAACCGCGCACTGCTGGAACGCTATGCTAACGGACGTTCTGTGCTGAATATGTTCTGTTATACCGGTGGCTTCTCTGTTTATGGTATGCGTGGTAATGCCGAACTGGTACATTCTGTAGACAGTTCCGCCAAGGCTATTGACCTCACGAACAAGAATGTAGAACTGAATTTCCCCGGTGACACCCGCCATGCCGCTTTTGCCGAAGATGCTTTCAAATACCTGGATCGTATGGGCGACCAGTACGACCTGATAGTTCTGGATCCACCCGCATTTGCCAAACATCGCGATGCCCTGCGCAATGCGCTGCAAGGTTACCGCAAGCTGAATGTGAAAGCTTTCGAAAAGATCAAACCGGGCGGCATACTATTCACCTTCTCCTGCTCACAAGCTGTCAGCAAAGAAAACTTCCGCACGGCGGTCTTTACGGCTGCCGCAATGTCAGGTCGCAGTGTGCGTATTCTGCACCAACTGACGCAACCGGCTGACCATCCGGTAAGTATTTACCACCCCGAAGGAGAATACCTGAAAGGGTTGGTGCTGTATGTGGAATAAAACCTCTGATAACAGATACAGTTGTGTGCATCAAAGGAACGATGCACACAACTTACGTACTTCATTCCAGCGATCTTGCGTGCGCTGATCGGCACGCGCCACCTGCATATTATATCGCGTCTGCATATTGAGCAACATTTCAGGATCAAGCCCCAAAGCTGCTTCAAAAAGCAAAGCAAGTTCCGTATTAACCGGGCGCTTACCGTTCAGCACCTCATTCAATTGTGAATACGAAATTCCCATCTGACGTGCCAAGGCGCGTTGAGAAATCTTCCGGTATTCAACTTCGTCTTTTAATATTTCACCGGGATGAATGGGATAGAAAGGTGTTAATTTATTTGCAACCATAGTCATATTCTACTTATTTATAATGGTTAGACAATTCTAATATATTACATACTCTGACAATACATTCATCAATATTCGGCATTGTCGAAATAGTAAATTCAATACGATATTTATCAGTCACTCTTATTGATGAAATACCCTTTTTATCTCCCTGAAGAACTTCATAATTAAGAGAATTTATTTTATATAAATCTTCTTCCCTATTGATCTCTTCCAGACGATAGATACATCTCGCATATCGTTTTATCACATCCGGCTGAAAACGATGTTTCTTATCACTACATTTACCGGACACATAGAGTTCCTTGAGATATTCTTTATCAAATGTAACTAACATAAGCAGTAGTTTGTTCGTTGCAAAGATAGAGATTTAAAACAAAATGTTCACTAAATTGCGAACATTTTATTTTCAGAACTCTTCGTCCTAGTCCCCTCCGACTGTATAATCCGACTCATTCTTCACCCCAATAATCTGTCTTTGATTGATATCGGCGTGGAAGAGTGCGTCCAGTTCTTTCCAGGCCAACTGTTCGGTAGGGTGAAAAGCATCAGACTTCATATACCGAAGCAAGGATGTACGAAACTGATTGCCTTCAGGTGTCCCTGCAATGGCTTGCAGATCGATCATGCAAACTAACAGCTTTCCCTTTCCTACAGCAAATTCAAAGACCAGTCCCAGTTTATGGTTGCGCTCAATGTTATCGACCACCTGAATAAGCGGACGATACTCACCACGGGTTGCATTCAGTATCATGGGACGGGAATTACGGGTAATACTCCACCATTGCCAATCACTGTGACATTCAGTCGGAAAGTATTTCAATAACGGATGTCCGGGATCAGTCAATATGGAAAGTGTACCGGGAGAAACTTCTTTTCCGGCATTTTCCGAAATAGTCTTAAACATAGAGTAATTCCAGTAATCAGGGGTAAACATTCCTCCAACACTCTGTGCTACGATACTATCATGATCGGGAATCAACAGAACGGACGCTCCGCTTTCCAACCTTTTTCGCAGATCATCGTTCAGGAAAGAAGCCACATGAACAGAACCTTCCGACTCGGCAGTTTCATCAGGATATACCCAAAGATGATAATAGTTGCGATACTTACCGGTGGTCAATGTCAGAGTCAGGCGTTGGGCTTCTTTCAGTCCGGAAAGTGAAAGATCAATACTGCCCGCCTTTCCTACTTTGCCCTGAGGAATGGTGGCCATGAGTACTCCATCACGTTTCCATACCCCATTATCAGATACTAAACTCCAGCGAACAGGCTCATTCCAATCGCCTTCCACATAATTAGAAAGAGCAACATCTATGTGAAGCGGCTGAGTATTCAGCCAACAATGATCCTTCATCAATGCCAAAGGAACAAGGGGTGCACAGAAACCATAAAAAGTTTCGGGGGCAACGATACCTTTACTATCCATAAAAGCATCCAGAATCCCCACTAATGCGGAACCTTGTCCGGGATAATCCTGCAAATCGAGCAACTGGAAGCCACCAAAACCGGGAGTACGGAAAGCATATTCCATATCTGCCTTGTAACATTCAATGGAAAAGTGTCCGGTAGCCTGGTGAAAAGTTTTTGCCTGAGAAGAAAGATGGTTCTCTTTCAAACGATCACGAAAAATCTCAAGATTATAAGGATGAAGCACCCCGGTATATTTCTCTATCTGACCGTAATCGGGATAGATTTGAAACTGACAGTTTTCATGCCCCACTACAGGACGGGGACAGTGCGCAATGGCACCGGAATAGTCTTTATCCGTAGCCGGACGCGTATTATTCAAAATGCCACCCTTCTCAGCATCTACGTACGCAAAGGAAGTACGTACATGAGTCGTATATCCGTCTCCACCACCTACACGGCAGGTCACAAAGAAATCTTCTCCATCCTGCGGACCTTTCCAACCAAGGTTATTATTGGAACCGAAGCAATACAAATGACGATTATCCTGATTACGGAAATCATCGAGCCATTCACGCACCACATCTATCTCCGCATCCAGTTCATTACCCAAACCCAGCATCATAAATGAAGGATGATTCCCAAAGTGTTCCAGCAACATGTCCCCTTCCCTTTTCAGAAAATCGTTCAGGACCGTATTTTCACGCTTGATATACCCCCACAAAGGCAACTCAATCTGATAATAGATACCTTCTATATCGGCAGCCTCCAGCGCAGCACGCGGCGGAGTGAAAGAATGACAGCGATAATGATTAATACCGTATTGTTTAGCCACGCGGAATACACGTTGCCAGGACGCTACATCCATCGGACCGTAACCGGTCAGGGGAAAAACACAGGCATCATGTTTCCCACGCAAAAAAGTTTTATAACCATTTATCACAAATTGCGTACCCTCCACTTCAAACTTGCGCATACCGAAATCTACCATTCGGCTATCCCGGTTTTTCCCGGCACGGAGCGTAATGTTCAGTTTGTAAAGTGCGGGATGAAATTCACTCCACAGTAATGGTTTATCACCCATATTCACAGGAAGCTCAATCCGATTTCGTCCTTTCTTCAATCGCACGGCAAGTTTCTGGGGAGACAAGGTATGTGTTTCAGAAGTATTCCAGGCATATCCATCGACATCCAGTATCGCTTTTCCGTCTTTGTCCGCATCGACTTCCACTATAACTAATGCTTGTTTCTTATCCACTTCCGGATATACCTGCACCGACTGGATATAAGAAACCGGAACTGCTTCGATATAAAATTCTCCCAGAATGCCGTTCCAATTCGTTTGCGTAGCATCTGTCCAGGCATGAGAGCCCTGTATTTCTTTAGGGACAGAAGTCGGTGAATTATCGATCCTGATTTTCAGCTGATGCTTCCCTACTGCCAGGGCAGGCAGCTCATACCGGTGAGGCGCATACAGATGACCATAGCTACCGATACTGTCACCATCTACCCACACAGTACTTGGTTTGGTACGCTCCATCATCAAAAACAGTTTCTTACCCCGGAAACTCTCAGGGATATTTATTTCACGGGTATAAATCACTTTACCACTATAAGGATAGAGACGTGTTAACTGATACGTCACCAGCGTATCCCGGTTCCTTTCACCCAGTCGGTTTTCATCTGTCGTACCGGGCAGGCGACAGGTACCTAAAGAACTCTCCCACTCTCCCGCTAACTGGATTTGCTCCCGCAAAGAAGTGTAACCTTGTGCAGTAATCTGTGCCATCATGCTCATACATAACGCAGCAGTCAATAAGATTCTGTTTTTCATCATTTCTCGATTTATGAAGCAAAGGTAAGCAAGGGATAGAAGATTAACTAATACTATCTTTGCCAAAAATGCACTTTACTCTCTCATAAATGGGACAAAAGCTGCCCTATAATCTAAATAATGTTAAGCCAAAGAAGAAAATTAGTAAAACGTTATGTTGTATAACATAAAACCTCTACATTTGCACTGTGTTTTTCATGGTATTAGATTTAAGGTTAATAAAGATTGGCTGTCTG
>NZ_EQ973491.1:821296-836221 GCF_000158035.1 Bacteroides cellulosilyticus DSM 14838 | reverse complement strand
ATAGCCTTCTTTTTTTATATACCTCTTAGCCATTCCGCTTTTCATCATCTATTCTTCACCTTTCTTCACTTTTATGCGCTTTTTATTAATTAACTTGCTCACGCAATCAACGAAAATATTATATTTGCATCTATTATTTAATGTGAAAAGAAAACACACAAATTAGAAAAGTCATGAGTATAAAAGTTCGTTTGATTATCATGAACTTCCTGCAATTCTTCGTATGGGGGTCATGGTTAATTTCATTAGGAGGTTACATGGGTAGAGAACTACACTTCGAAGGAGGCCAAATCGGCGCAATCTTCGCAACCATGGGCATTGCCTCTCTAATTATGCCCGGCATCATTGGTATCATTGCCGATAAATGGTTCAATGCTGAACGTTTATACGGACTTTGCCACATTATAGGAGCCGCATGCCTTTTCTATGCCTCTACCGCTACGGGATATGACCAGATGTATTGGGCAATGTTACTCAATTTATTGGTATATATGCCTACTTTATCACTGGCCAATACAGTTTCATACAATTCACTTGAACAATATAAGTGTGATCTGATCAAGGATTTCCCACCCATTCGCGTATGGGGAACCATTGGGTTTATCTGTGCGATGTGGGCAGTAGACCTTACCGGATTCAAGAATTCAAGCGCTCAACTTTATGTAGGTGGTGCATCTGCATTAATGCTGGGCCTGTATGCTTTCACCCTGCCGGCATGTAAACCTGCCAAGACCGGAAACAAATCACTGCTTTCTTCTTTAGGGCTGGATGCATTTGTATTATTCAAAAGAAAGAAAATGGCTATTTTCTTCTTGTTTTCCATGCTTCTGGGAGCAGCGTTACAGATTACCAATACGTATGGTGACCTTTTCCTGGGTAGTTTTGCCAGTATTCCGGAATACGCAGATTCCTTTGGCGTGAAACATTCGGTTATCCTGCTATCCATCTCACAAATGTCCGAAACATTGTTTATTCTTGCCATACCTTTCTTCCTGAGACATTTCGGAATCAAGCAGGTAATGCTGATTAGTATGTTTGCATGGGTATTCCGGTTCGGATTGTTCGGCTTTGGAGATCCGGGATCCGGTTTGTGGATGTTAATCCTATCCATGATCGTTTATGGCATGGCATTCGATTTCTTCAACATTTCGGGTTCGTTGTTTGTTGAACAAGAAACCAGTTCCAATATCCGCGCCAGTGCCCAAGGATTATTCTTTATGATGACTAACGGTTTGGGCGCCATTATTGGAGGATACGCCAGCGGTGCCGTAGTAGATGCTTTCTCAGTATACGCCGACGGCAAACTGGTAAGTCGTGAGTGGCCTGAGATTTGGCTTATTTTTGCTGCTTACGCACTGGTCATCGGTATATTGTTCGCCTTGGTGTTCAAGTACAAGCACCGGCCGGAAGAAGCAGTAAATAAAAAGTAAGTAAGCAAGTGGTTGGCAGTTGCCGCCACTCGGAAAAAGATTATGGATAAAAAGAAAAAAATAGAACTGGAAGTACTAAACATCTCCAACAGTCAGGAACAGGCAGGAGCTTATGCCCTCGTATTGGGAGAAGTGGACGGTGCCCGTCAATTACCGGTTATCATCGGTGCGGCAGAAGCACAAGCGATGTTAATCAGCCTGAAGGGAATTGTTCCGCCACGCCCGTTGACCCACAACCTTTTCGCTTCATGCTTGGAAGTATTAGGGGTAAACATGATGCGTGCCCTTATCTACAGGGTAGACAACGGTGTATTCTATTCTTATATCTATCTGAAAGCAGATGATGCTATCATTCGTATGGACGCCCGTACATCAGATGCAGTCGCAATGGCTTTACGGATGAAAGCTCCGATCTTTATCTACGAAGAAATTCTGGAGTCGGAACAACTTAAAACCGGAAAGGAAAGCGAAGCGGGAAGCATAGCTCCCATGGGAGAGAATCCTTCTCCACACGAAGATGAATTCTTCCATGGAGATACAATGGAAATGCTGCAAAAAGCTTTGCAGGAAGCTATAGCTAATGAGAATTACGAACGCGCCGCCCACATTAGGGATGAAATTTCCAAACGAAAAGAACAGTAATAAACTTATGCACGTATTCTATACACCCGACATACAAACCCGTGCCGAACTTCCCGAAGAAGAAGCCCAGCACTGTGTCCGCGTACTGCGCCTTAATATCGGTGATCAGATTACGCTGACGGACGGTAAAGGTAATTTCTATCGCGCAGAAATCAGTGCCGCCACCAATAAACGTTGCATGGTAAACATCCTGGAAACCATTTATCAGGAACCTTTATGGAACGGGCATCTGCACATTGCAATGGCCCCTACCAAGAATATGGACCGTACAGAATGGTTTGCAGAAAAAGCGACTGAGATAGGCTTCGATGAACTGACTTTCCTGAACTGTCGTTTCTCTGAACGGAAAGTCATCAAAACAGAGCGTATCAGCAAGATATTGGTATCTGCCATCAAACAATCCCTCAAAGCACGTTTGCCACAACTGAACGAGATGACGGATTTCAATAAGTTCATCACACAGCCCTTCAAAGGGCAAAAGTTCATTGCGCACTGTTACGAAGGAGAAAAGCCGCTGCTGAAAGATGTGTTCCGCAAAGGAGAAGATGCACTGGTATTGATAGGTCCGGAAGGGGATTTCAGTGAAAAAGAAGTACAAAAGGCTATAGAAAACGGCTTTACTCCCATCAGTCTGGGTAAGTCGAGGCTACGCACAGAGACGGCTGCTCTGGTGGCTTGCCATACACTGAACTTGCAAAATCAATGATAATCACATTTTAATAAGAATTGTATGAAGAAAAGTTTGTTTCCCCGTTTGGCGTTGATGGCTGTAGTGGTAGCTCTTGTCAGCGCATGTTCCGAGAAGAAGTTCGAATATACGAATGTTATTCCTGCCAATGCCTCTACGGTAGTCAGTATCAACATGAAATCATTGGTTGATAAAGCAGGACTCAATGACAAGGAGAACAAAGAAGCGCAGCAAAAGCTGACGGATGCTATGAAGAGTGGCATGAATGCCGCAACATTCCAACAAGTGGAAATGATTATGAAAGATCCGAAGAAATCGGGAATCGACGTATCGGCACCTTTATACGTTTTCAATACTGAGACATTTCCCACTACTGTAATTGCAAAAGTCAGCAATGAGGACGACCTGCACGCGCTGCTGGAAACATTAGAGAAAGAGAAAGTTTGTCAGCCCCTGGCAAGTGGAGATGGCTTTCAGTTCACGCAAATGGGTAATCAGGTATTCATGGCATACACTCCTTCAGTACTTATGCTAACTAATTACAAAGGTACTACCCAACTTGAAAAAATCAAGCAAGATATTCCTGCACTGCTGAAACAGACCAATGAAAACAGTATTGTTTCAACTGCCGTTTTCAAGAAAATGCAGAAAATGGGTGGGGATATCGATGCTATGCTCTCTCCGGCAAGTCTGATAGGTCCTTACGCCAATATGATCAAAGAAAGTGATATGCCTTTTAACATGAAGGATCTGAAGATGTTGGGAAGTCTTTCTTTCGAAAAAGGTAAGATCAGCATGAAATATGAAAACTTCACTGAAAGTCCTGAACTGCAAGCCTTGTTCGATAAGCAAAAGAAAGCAACCTGCCCCATAGAGAATACTTTCCTGAAATATTTCCCGAAATCGACTCTGATGTATATCAGCGCAGGTATCAACGGAGAGGAATTCTATAACCTGCTACTGGAGAACGAGCAATTCCAAAAGAACTTCTCCATTGCCAAGGCCAATGAAGTAAAAGAGTTGTTCGGCACATTCCAGAAAGATATGGCAATGGGACTGATAAACTTCACAATGGACAATGCTCCCACTTTCCTGATGTACGCCAGTGTAAAGAGTGCGACACCCGTACAATTACTGTATGAAAAGAAGAATGAACTGGGCTTGAAACGTGGAGAAGATATCCTGAAACTGGGTGAGAACGAATATGTATATAAGTCCAGAATGCTGAATATATTCTTTGGTGTCCGCAATAATAGCTTGTATGCTACGAATGACGAAATGTTGTACAAGAGCATAGATAAAACAGTTAATCCTTCAATCAAAGATACCGAATTTGCATCTAATATCAAAGGTAAGAATGGTGCTTTCGTTATTAATACAGAAGCGGTTCTCGCTTTGCCGATTGTGAAAATGCTGTCGGAATACGGTGGTTCACAATATGCAACGGCTTTTGCTCTGGTTGATAAGATAGCTTATGTAGAAGCAACCGGCAATTCCAATAATGATGCAGACATGGTCATTCAGCTGAAAGACAAGAATGTAAATGCATTGAAACAGATCGTAAACTTCATCAAAGGGTTTGCAGGCATCTAATCCCGATAAATAATGGAAATCATTCATCTGAGGCAAACACTTCCCCAAGTGTTTGCCGACCGGGATGCCATCACATCCGACGTGTGGCATCAAGACCTTGTGCTACGAAAAGGAGAGCGTTATCTGATAGAAGCTGCTTCCGGCACAGGTAAATCTTCTCTGTGCAGCTATATCTACGGATATCGCCACGATTACCAAGGTATTATCAACTTTGATGAACGCAATATCCGCTCGCTCTCCATTCATGAGTGGGTAGAACTGCGAAAACATTCGCTGAGCATGCTGTTCCAGGAGCTGCGCATTTTCCCGGAGCTGACGGCTTTGGAAAACGTTCAGTTGAAGAACCGACTCACCAATTATAAGAAGAAAAAAGAAATCCTTGCACTTTTTGAAACACTCGGTATCGCTGAGAAAGTAAACGAGAAAGCCGGAAAGTTATCTTTCGGACAACAGCAACGTGTAGCCTTCATCCGTGCCCTCTGCCAACCGTTCGATTTCATCTTTCTGGATGAACCTATCAGCCACCTAGATGATGATAACGGCACACTTATGGGACGCATGCTGACCGAAGAAGCCGAACGGCAAGGCGCAGGAATAATTGTTACTTCCATTGGAAAACATATAGAATTAGAATATAATAAAGTGATGAAACTATAAATGATAATTTATCGGCGAGAGAATTGTTACGCGGAAGTATCTTAAATTCTCCTCCTCCGTCGGAGGAGGGGAATTGAGATAGTCAGAATAGCATAACTACGCCGCTAAATTATCATTTAACAAAAACATATAATTTCAATGAACAAGCTTGTTTGGAAACTTCTTCGCCAGCACATCAGCATCGGACAATTAAGTGGCTTTTTTCTCGCCAACATCTTCGGTATGCTGATTGTACTGTTAAGCGTGCAATTTTATAAGGATGTTCTTCCCGTCTTCACGCAGGGAGACAGTTTCATGAAGAAGGATTATATCATCGCTACCAAAAAGATCAGCACTCTTGGCAGCATTACCGGACAAAGCAATACTTTTTCCAAAGATGAAATCAAAGAACTGGAAGCACAACCTTTTACACGCAGCGTAGGCGCCTTCACACCTACCCTTTTCAAAGTGTCGGCAGGGTTGGGAATGCAACAGGCCGGTATCCGTATTTCTACGGATATGTTTTTTGAATCTGTTCCCGATGCTTTTGTCGATGTCAGCCTGGACAAGTGGCACTTTGATGAAGGTACACAAACCATACCTATCATCATTCCCCGCAATTATCTGAACCTTTACAACTTTGGTTTTGCGCAAAGCCGCAACTTGCCGAAATTATCGGAAGGTGTGATGGGACTGATACAAATGGATATCAACATGCGTGGCAACGGACGTGTAGAACAATACAAAGGAAATATCGTCGGTTTCTCCAACCGGTTGAATACCATCCTTGTGCCTCAATCTTTTATGGAGTGGGCAAATCAGAATTTCGCCCCCGAACGGGAAGCGCAACCCTCCCGCCTCATCGTGGAAGTGAAGAATCCCACAGATACAGCCATCACCGACTACTTCCAACAAAAGAACTATGAAACCGAAGGAGACAATCTGGATGCCGGAAAAACAACCTATTTCCTCCGCCTCATCACAGGCATTGTTTCGGGAGTAGGACTATTTATCAGTATCTTGTCTTTTTATATCCTGATGTTAAGTGTATTCTTGCTGCTTCAGAAGAATACGGCAAAGTTAGAAAACCTGCTATTAATAGGTTACAGTCCTTCTAAAGTCGCATTGCCCTATCATGTATTGACCGTAGGCCTGAATTTACTGGTACTGCTCCTCGCCGTCATTGGTGTAGTCTGGTTAAGATCTTACTACACCGGAGTCCTGCAAACTCTTATTCCACAACTGGAAACAGGCTCTCTTCTGCCCTGTATCCTTGCCGGAAGTATCTTATTTATAGTGGTATCCGCTTTAAACATCCTCCTGATACGAAAGAAAGTTCTCTCCATCTGGAAAGGAAACAAATGATTACTGTTTTTAGGCTCCAAGAGTAGCAACTTACATTTTTATCCATACCTTTGCGCCCGAAAAGTAAAGAGTATGATAAAACGAAAAATAACCAAAGTAATAGTAGCATGTCTCATGCTGCTATTTCTTTTATCAACAGGTATTTTCATCTTCCGGGGAAGCCTACTGCGCCATATCGCAGATAAACGCATTACCAGACTGGAACAGCGTTACGGGTTAGACATCAGTTACAACAAACTCCACATGAAGGGGTTGAATACGATCTCTATCGACGGCCTGAATGTAGTTCCACAGAAAAGAGATACATTGCTTTCCCTTCAATCTCTCAATATCCGTATCGGTCTTTGGAAACTGCTGTGGGGAGATATCAAGATCAAAGAAGTCCGTCTGGACGGACTCTCACTCAATTTCATAAAAAAAGACTCTACAGCCAACTATGATTTCCTTTTCCTGCCCTCTTCCGAAGTAACTGCCTCCAATGAAAGCAATACCAGTACCGATTACACCCGTCGCATCAATACAACATTAAATCTCCTTTTCGGCCTGTTACCCGGAAACGGTGAACTCACCCATCTTACAATCACTGAGCGGAAAGACCATAATTTCGTCAGCTTCCGTATTCCCCGCTTTGTGATTGACGACTATCATTTCCAATCAGAAATAACAGTTCTGGAAGACAGCCTGAACCAACAATGGAATATCGAAGGAGAATTTAATCCTTCGGAAAGGCGATTGCATGCAACTTTACATGCTCCACAACTGACTGTTCCTTATATCCACCGCCGATTCGGTGCAGAAGTACAGTTCGATAGTCTGACGTGCAACTTCTCACAGGAAAAAACTAACAACGGGCTTACATGTTTGGTTGGTCAGTCGGAAGTACGAGGATTGCAGGTATATCATAAGCGGTTGTCACCCGAGACGATCAACCTGGATCGCGGACAACTGGATTTCCACGTAAATGTCAGTCCGCAAGCCGTAGAACTGGACAGTACCAGCCTTGTACGTTTCAATGCACTGACCTTCCATCCTTATTTAAAGGCAGAATGTATCGGAAAAAGTACAGACAAGAAAGAGTGGCATTTTATAGCTTCTGTCCGGAAACCCTGGTTCCCTTCGGAAGAGTTGTTCGGTTCATTGCCCAAAGGACTTTTCGAAAACCTGGAAGGTCTCGGCACTACCGGACAATTAGCTTATCACTTTCTATTGGATGTGGATTTCTCTCAACTGGATAGCTTGAAGTTTGAGTCGGAACTGAAAGAAAAAGATTTCCGTATTCTCCATTATGGAAAAACGGATTTAGGTAAGATGTCCGATGAGTTTATCTATACAGCGTACGAGAACGGACAGCCCGTATACACCTTCCCAGTCGGTCCGTCATGGGAGAATTTCACACCCTTGGACAGCATTTCTCCTCTGCTGCAAATGTCTGTCATGCAGAGTGAGGACGGAGCTTTCTTCTATCACCGGGGATTCCTGCCGGATGCCATGCGAGAAGCTCTGATTCATGACCTGGAAGTTCGCAAGTTTGCCCGCGGAGGTAGCACGATTTCCATGCAATTGGTGAAGAATGTTTTCCTGAACCGTAACAAAAACATTGCCCGCAAACTGGAAGAAGCGCTTATCGTCTGGCTCATCGAAACCGAGCACCTCACTCCGAAGGCACGCATGTACGAAGTTTACCTGAACATAGCGGAATGGGGGCCTATGGTTTACGGCATCCACGAAGCGGCATCTTTCTACTTTAACAAACGCCCCTCACAGTTAAGTTTAGAAGAAAGTATTTTCCTGGCTTCTATCGTTCCTAAACCGAAACACTTCAAAAACTCATTTACGGCAGATGGGCGGCTGCAAGAAAGCCAGGAAGGCTACTTCCGCCTGATTGCGGAAAGATTAGCCAAGAAAGAAGTGATAACCGATGCACAAGCGGCACAGGTAAATATTAATAATGTGGTACTAAAAGGAGTGGCTAAATCAAGTTTCGTAAGTGAAAGTTGGCAATAAAGCAAAACGGGAGAGTAATGAGTTTTCACCACAGAGTAACACAGAGTTTCACGGAGTTCTATTCTTTTGATTTCAAATTGATTAAACTCTGTGAAACTCTGTGTTACTCTGTGGTGAATTAATTCATAACCCATCCATAATAAATAAATTCCTAAAACCTACCCCTGATGTGCCAACATATACTCCTTAGGCGACATCCCATGCACCTCCTTGAAAGAACTGGAGAAATGTGACAGATTCGTATACCCCGTAGCATAAGCTACTTCGGAAACTGTCAGTTTCTTCTCTTTCAGCAGTGCGGCAGCCTGTTGCAAACGGATATTCTTGATAAAATCACGTGCCGAAAGGTTTGTCAGTTCTTTCAGCTTCCGATGTACATGGACGCGACTTAGACCGACATTTGCCGCCAACATCTCTACATTCAGATCCGGATTGGAAAGGTTTTCATTGATAACCTTCATTATCTTGCTCATCAATATCTCATCCGCCGATTTCATGCTCAGCTTCTGCACCTTGTCCTCTTGCTGTTGCGCACCACTGAATTTACTCTTCAGCAGTTTACGGTTAGCAAGCAAGTTGGCAATCGTACTCTTCAGCAGCTCCGTATTGAAAGGCTTCACCATATAAGCATCCGCACCGGTTGCCATTCCCTCCATGGTATCTTCGGGTTTCGACTTGGCAGTCAATAAGATTACAGGCACATGATTGACATTCGTATTCTGCTTAATCTTCCGGCAAAGTGACAGACCATCCATTTCCGGCATCATAATATCGCTGATTACCAAATCAGGAGTATCTGCAAGAATAGTATCATAAGCCTCCCTGCCATTCTTCCGGGTCATTATCCGATAGTCCCCTTCCAATTCTTCTTTCAGATAAGAAAGAATCTCCTCCTCATCTTCCACTATCAATATGCGCATACGGTTCTTTGCCTTACCAGTCTTCTTGCTTTCCTCATCCTCTTCACCCTCTTCTTCTTCAAAGACTTCCTCCAAGTCCGTCTTTTCCGGTTTAACCAGCACGGCATGAGGGGTGATGAGTGCTTCCACATCTTCCAGTTCGTCCGTACGCAGATGTGCTGAACCCAAAGGAATACGGATCACGAAACGACTGCCCGGAGCATCTTCCCTGTTCTCTGCCAAGATAATGCCATGATGCAGTTCCACCAATGAACGGGACAAATGCAAACCGATACCCGTACCGAAATTCGATTTCGTCACATCATTATCTATCTGATAGAAACGCTCGAATATGCGCTCTATCTTCTCCCGGTCGAGTCCGATACCACTATCCGTGACCGTTATTTCAAAATATTCCTTCAGAGGATCGCGACGGGTAGCATCGCGCCCGGTAGAAAGCGAAACCGTAATTTCACCCTGCTCCGGTGTATACTTGAAGGCATTGGAGAAGATATTCATCAATATCTTGTCGAAGTTATTCATATCCACCCATACCTTCAACTGCGGCATAGCGTGCTCGAAGCTGAAATGTATCTTCTTCTTCCGCGCCATATAATCAAAGGTAAGCATCACATCATCAATGAAACCAACCATATCCGTTTCACGGAACTTCATGAACATCTGTCCCTTATCCAGTTTACGGATGTCCATCAACTGATTTATCAGACGAAGAATACGTTGTGCATTCCGGTAAATCATCAGATAAGTCTTTTGTACTTCCCCTCCCTTCTTTTCGGCCAACAACTTCTCCAGGGGATTAATGATCAGCGTCATCGGAGTACGTATTTCATGCGAGATGTTGATAAAGAACTGTAGCTTTGCTTCATTCAGTTGTTCGGCATGTTCGCGCTTCATGATTTCACGGCGATGGCGCATACGCGACAGGATGTAATTCACAATGCCCAATACAAGCAAGCCGAGCAGAAAAACATAAATGCAATACGCCCACCACATCTCATACCAAGGCGGAGTAATCAGAATCTTAACCGTACGTATCTCCGAAAGATTGCCGTGACTCAGTGCACGCACATGGAAAGTATATTTGCCCGGCGGAAGATTATTGTAAGTCACCCTGTTCACACCCGGCTCGGTGCTGAGCCACTGGTTGCTCAATTCCTCAATCTTATACTGATAGGATATCTGCTCCGGATTGTTATACTGCAACGTGGAGAAGATGATACTGAACGTATTATCGTAATGAGCCAGTTGGAACATATTCGCATCCGGCACAGACGTATAGATAACGGTATGCCTTCCCGAACGCGTATTTTTCCGCACAGGCTGGTTGAAGATAAAGAAGTCCGTAATCCAGACCTTGGTGTCTTTCAGCACACTCCCTATGGATAAAGGCTGGAAATAGGTAATACCATTTATACCGCCGAAATAGACTTTTCCCGCCTGATCTTTATAGAATGCGCCGTGCGTGAACTCGTTTCCCTGCAATCCGTCACCCGCATAATAATTGATGTAACGGTTGTTTTCGACATTATACTTACAGATACCCATATAGGTACTGATCCACATATTATGTTCCTCGTCTTCGCAAATTCCACAGATTACATTATTAGGCAAACCATCCGCCACCGTAAAACAGGTCAGTTCTTCGGTCTTCTTATTGAAGCGATAGAGTCCGTCCGTCGTACCTGCCCAAATATTTCCGGCATGGTCTTCCTGCAAAACATACCCTACCCGGTCTTCAATCAGAGTATTCACATTGCGGTAGTTAATGAAACTCTCATTCACCGGATTGAAGCAACTGATACCTTTATAGTGTCCCAGCCAGATCATTCCCTCACTATCACAGAAGATGTAGTTCACCCAGTCATTTGCCAGTTCATTCCGGGTCAGGTCGCCCGACTCATCTTTAGACGACTCATAATGTTTCAACTCCCTTGTCACCAGATTATAGCGGTAGAAACCCGAACCGAAAGTAGCGATATAAAGGTTCTTATGCCGGTCTTCCGTAATCGAGAAAATCTTCTCATTGTCCACCGGCAGCGGATATTCGCACTCACCGGTTCTCCGGTTTAGTTTTGCCAGTCCCCGGGTGTACGTGCCGAGCCAGAAATCTCCGTTCGTATCCTCGTACATACACATAATCGTATTAGCCATCGAACGCGGGTTATTGCCGGGCTGATAATGCCGCAGCCTCTTTCCTTCCGCATCCAGTTCAAAGATTCCCTCATTGTCCGCCCCTACCCACAGGTGACGGTTACTATCCTGGTAGATGGACATTACACATCCTTGTCCGATGGGATTATAATAAATGGACCTGTTGCCATAATACTCAAACGGATTCTCCTGCTTGGGCATCAGTACAATACCTTTCTGAAACAATCCTACCCACAGGTTCTTGTCCCGGTCTTCCATGATAGCGTGTATCTTTCCTTCCGAAAAATCCAGCGGTGCGGAATTGATACTATAATCCTCTATCTTCCCGGTCATCCGGTTGTAAGTCTTCAATCCCTGACCGTCGGTGCCTATCAACAGACGGTCGTCCACCAGTGTCAAACAATAGATGGACAGTTCCTCGCTACCCGTATAGGGAACAGGAATAAAGCGGTTCTGCTCACGATCATAACGGGACAAGCCATGCTTTTGAGTACCGATGAATAGATTCCCGTACTTATCTTCACCAATAGCCGACACATAGTTATCATTAATCACCGGATATCTGAACACACGGACTTCTTGCGTAGCGGGCAGATAGCAAATCAATCCATGCCCTTCCGTACCAATCCAGATATTATAATCAGAATCTTCGTATAAATTCGACTGGAAGTTATAATTCACTTGCCTCATGATGGCGTCAATGGACTCCGCCTGCTGCTTCTCTTCGTCCAAACGGAAAATACCCTGTCCGGTAGTTACCACCCAGATCTCACCATTATGCAATTTCTGCATCTGCGTGATGTGTGGAAAAACCCGCTTGCCCGCACGTATCATTGGAATCTCCCGGAAAGTATCCGTTTCCGAATCATACTTCATCAACCCGTCGATGCAACCTACCAGCAGATTCTGCCGGCTGTCTTCAAAAAGCGTGCGCACATAATTGTTTTTAATGGAAGTGGAGTCGCCGGATATATGCTTATAGTTGGAGAAACGAAGTCCGTCGAAACGGTTCAGTCCGTACTCAGTAGCTATCCAGATAAATCCGCGCTTATCCTGAAAAATCTGGTTGATAAGACTGCTGGACAATTCGTTGTTAGTAGAATAGAATTTACCGGTTTGTGCCGTCAAAGGCAGGACGGTCAAACATAGCAATAAGACTATAAGGAGGATTTTATTAAGAGCTGTTTTCATTGCATTTTATACTTAAAGGCAAGCAAAGATAAGAAAAACTTTCGAAATGGACAGGGAAGCCATTGCATATATGCTCTTTATCTCTTCGGCATTATACCTAAAGGGGCGGAACATTAAACCCTTTTGCCAGGAAGCCTTATACATCTATTGCAAAAGATGGCATCTTTTACATCGAAAGGTGGCATCTAATGATACAAAAGATGGCATCTTTTACAGCAAAAGATGCCACCTTTTGCATCAGCCCTCTTATTGATACGGATGAAAGGAATAAATGATATAAGTGAAAGGAATATGGGATTTATCACTTAATTCTCTATCTTTCGGACGTCAACAAACCTGGGACGTAACACCAGCGAATGATTTTGTAACACAGAGAAAAGTCATGTTACATTTAAATGTAACACAGGCTACAATTAAATATCCGCTTTTTCTTTTTATAGAATACCTTTGTCACAAACGAAAAAGCAATGTTTAACCCTTTAATCTGATAAATGCAAATATGGAAACTTGAGAATGAAAAACATGTCTTCACATCTTTATTAAGGAAAGAGAATATTATTGTTATCCAACTAAATTAATTTCAGTATGAAATGCACAAATTATTGTTTTAAGCCTTTGGGGCTTCTATTCTTATTATGCCTGATACCTCTATGGGCATTTTCACAGAATATCACTGTGAAAGGTGTGGTGAAGGACGCCACAGGAGAATCGGTTATCGGTGCGAGCGTAGTGCAGAAAGGCACCAGTAACGGTATTATTACCGACATCGACGGTAACTTTACACTGAATGTTCCATCCAACAGTACCATCGTAATTTCATTTGTGGGCTACAAGACACAAGAAATTTCTGTAGCCGGGAAGACACAAATCAATGTCACGATGAAGGAAGACACTGAGATGCTGGACGAAGTCGTTGTAGTAGGTTACGGACAGATGAAACGTTCGGACCTGACGGGTTCGGTGGTATCGGTAAATGATCAGGCCATCAAGAAGTCGGTTCCGACTTCTATCGATCAGGTATTGCAAGGCCGCGCTGCCGGTGTGCAGATTCAGGCAAACTCCGGTACACCGGGTGCATCCACCTCTATCCGCATCCGTGGTATCAACTCACTGAACGCCACCAACCAGCCTATCTTCGTGATAGACGGCGTAGTGGTGGACTCTGCTACTGACGATGAAAACAGCAACCCTTTATCAAGCATCAATCCGTCGGACATCGTATCCATGGACGTACTGAAAGATGCTTCGGCAACCGCCATCTATGGTTCGCGCGCATCCAATGGTGTCATCATGATTACTACTAAACGCGGACAGGCAGGCGAAGCAACCGTAACCTACGACGGATATGCGGGCTGGCAGGAAATGCCTAAACAACTGGATATGCTGAACCTACGACAGTATGCACAGCATCACAATGACCGCTCGGCTCTTGGTCTGGTAGAACAAAGCAGTTCTTTCGTACGCCCTGACTTACTTGGCGAAGGTACCAACTGGCAAGACGAATTGTTCAGCAAAGCCTTCATGACGAGCCATAATATCTCTGTCAGTGGCGGTAACAACAAAACCACTTATGCTTTTAGCGGCGGATTCCTCGATCAAGACGGTATTGCATTAGGGTCCAGCTTCCGACGTCTTTCCCTGCGCGCCAATATCGATACTGAAATCAAATCGTGGTTACGCGGAGGTGTAAACTTCTCGTTTGCTGAATCCAAGCAAAATGTCGGTACCGACAATAATACGATTATGAGCGCACTGATACAGCAACCTACGGTCGCCGTTACATCTCCCGATGGTTCCTTCGACGGTCCGGACGATGTGTGGATGCCTGAAAATCCCGTAGGACTTGCTTCCATACGCACCAACAATAACCGTAAAACCAACTTCCGTTTCAATACCTATCTGGAAGCAAACCTACTGAAAGGATTGACTTTCAAGACGGAATTATCAGCTGACTGGAACTTCAATAACTATTATTATTATCAGCCAGACTACCAGTTCGGTATCAAAACAAGCGACACACGTACCTCACGTTGGACCAAGACCAACACCAAATACTGGTCATGGCGCAATATCCTTACTTATAATAATACGTTTGCAGAAAAACATAACATCAACGTAATGGTAGGTCAGGAAATGTCACACTCCAACTGGGAGACACAAGTAGGTACAGCCACAGGATTCCTGAGTAATACAACTCCCGACCTGAGTGCAGGTGATGTCACCACTTCCACTACCACCGGTTCACGCGTGGTGAATTCCATCGCTTCCTTCTTCGGACGTGCCTTCTACTCTTTTGACGAACGCT
>NZ_EQ973491.1:818346-820951 GCF_000158035.1 Bacteroides cellulosilyticus DSM 14838 | reverse complement strand
ATGTGTGGAACAGTTTTAATGATAAAGCCTACTATAGCATGGGAGACGGACGTGCAAACAACATCACCGCCCGTTGGTCAGACTATATCTATCCTTATACTAACTTTACGGAAACAGCATTGAGTCCGGGACTTGAAGATGCCTGGGGATCTTTCTACTCCGTAGTGGCACAATCCAACTACGCCATCAACAATATTAAGGATTATTCCGGTCCGCAAGTCAGTGAAAAAGCCAAAGTACAAGCTTATGCCGAAGCACGCTTCATGCGCGGACTGGCATACTGGTACATCGGCTCTTTATGGAACAAAGGTATCATCTATGAAAATACGGCAGAACAAGTAAATAACTCTGTGGTTCCTGCCAACCGTGGTGTGGATGTGATAGAATTCGCTATCCGCGACCTCGAATATGCAGCAGTCAACCTCAGCAAGACAGCATCTGATGTAGGTCGCGTCACTTGTTACAGTGCTTACGCTATTCTGTCGCGTATGTATCTCTCTATGGCAGGTTTGACTACTGAAGGCGAATACAACGGCAGTAATATAGCTACTGATTTCAACCGCGGTTCGCGCAACACGTACTATCTGGATATGGCGCGCAAAGCTGCCACGAAGGTGATCGAAGAAGGCCCATATTCACTTCTCGACAACTATGGAGACCTCTTCGCACCAAGCACATGCAACAACAACAGTGAAGCCATCTTCCAGTTGCAGTGGTTGCAGGGTAGCACGGATGCCATCGGTTGGGGATGCAATAATTCCATATCAACCTATTTTGGCTGGTCTACTATGGTAAGCGAACAGAACTGGGGTAATGCCACTTATGCCTCTTATGACCTTGTACGCGCTTACGATCCTCAAGACCGTACCCGCCGCCATTACACTATCGCCACCGTAGGTGAATATTATCCGGATCTCAACACCAAGAACGGAGGGTATGAATTCCATCGCTTCCTTCTTCGGACGTGCCTTCTACTCTTTTGACGAACGCTACCTGCTGACCGCTACCATTCGTCGGGACGGTTCCTCCAAATTCGCCAAAGGCAATAAGTGGGGTTGGTTTCCGGCAGTGGCTCTTGCATGGCGTGCGTCACAGGAATCATTCCTGCGCAACAACGCAATTATCAACAACCTGAAACTCCGCGCAGGTTGGGGTGCCACGGGTAACCAGAACGTTAGCGACTATGCTTATATGGCACTGCTCTCTTACAAAACCACTCCCTGGGGAACCGGTGTACTGACAGGCAATACCGCCAACCCTGACCTGACATGGGAAACCACTCATTCTTATAACGTAGGTATCGACCTCGGTTTATTCCAGAACCGTATCGAAGTAATCGCCGATGTATATTATAAGAAGACTAAAAATCTGTTGCTGCAACTCCCCTTGCCCGCCTATCTCGGTTCAAGTGGACAAGGTGCCGCTTCCAATCCTTGGGGTAATGTAGGTTCTCTTGAGAACAAAGGTATCGAGCTTACCGTGAATACGACTAACATCACAAACAAGGATTTCCAATGGACATCCAACCTCGTATTCTCACTCAACCGTAACAAAGTACTGGAACTCGATACGGACAATTCTTCCATTGAAAAGAGTTATCAACCCAGTTCCGCAAGCTACATCGTAACCAAAACGACCGTAGGACAGCCTATCGGACAATTCTGGGGCTACAAAGTAATCGGACGTTTCGATGAACCGACGGATTTCTACTACAAAGATGCCGATGGCAACGTGAAGCAAGTAGCCATACCCGAAGGTAATACAATTGCCAAGAACAGTACGTGGATAGGCGACTATATCTATGAGGACCGCAACGGTGACGGGGTCATCAACAACGAAGACTGTACCTACATCGGAAACCCGGAACCAAAGTTCACTTACGGTATCGGTAATACATTCTCTTACAAAGGATTCGATCTGACAATATTCTTCTCGGGGTCTTACGGCAACAAGGCTTTGAATCTGACCCGCTACCGTATTGAAGATCCCCGCTCCAACGGTAACATACTCAAATCTTCGCTGAACTATGCACAGATAGGCTTGATAGACCCCAACGGTCCGGATGACGACTATCGTAACCTCCATGTAGTAAACGGCTCTGCCACTACATTGCCGGCTTTGCAGGAATCGGATGCTAACAATAACTTCACCCGTATCAGCGATATGCTTGTAGAAGACGCTTCTTACATCCGCCTCCAGAATATTTCCATCGGCTATACATTCCCCAAGAAATGGATAAACAAGATTTTCCTCAACAATGCGAGAATCTATGCCAACATACAGAATGTATACACCTGGAGCAAATACAAAGGCCTCGACCCTGAAGTAGGTGCCATCTATGGAGATGCATTAATGACAGGTGTGGACTACGGGCGTTATCCTTCGCCACGCATCTACACATTCGGATTAAACATATCCTTCTAATCCTTTAAAAGAATTATACGTATGAAAAATAAGATATTAATCATAGCAACATTGACCGGTTCATTGGTATTGAGTTCCTGCGAGGACTTCTTGACACACGATAATACCACCAGTGCCAACCAAGAGACCTTCTTCGACACTGACGAGGCTCTGGAAGCAGCTACCGCACCGCTTTATAACT
>NZ_EQ973491.1:808017-817645 GCF_000158035.1 Bacteroides cellulosilyticus DSM 14838 | reverse complement strand
ACAACAAATGTAACTTCAAGAAATACGTGATAGGTAAGATTGACGACAATGGCCAAAGCTATGCACAAAGCAGTGGAATGAATACCTACATGATGCGTCTGGCAGAAGTATATCTGAATCTTGCCGAAGCAATTCTTGGAAATAATGCTTCGACCAGCGAACAAGCAGCTTGTGACGCCTTCAATGCGGTGCGCAAACGTGCCGGTATGCCGTCCCTGACAACCATCACATATTCAGATATCCATTACGAACGCCGCATCGAGCTTGCTCTGGAAGGACAGTACTGGTACGATCTGCTGCGCCGTTCCTACTACCAGCAACAGGAAGTGGTGAACTACCTCAACAGCCAGGAGCGTAATGCCGGTTACGAATGGGATGAAACAGAAGCCTGCCAGTATGCAAAGACTTCTGACGGAACCGGAGTTTCAACCGCTACATCGGCCAATCTGACACTGCCTATCTCGGATGTAGACCGCGGACGTAATCCGCTTCTGAATAACGACCCGGTAGCTTACGAATTCGGTGCAAAAGAAGTCACAGAAAATGATTTGTTCAATGATTAACAAACTATAGAAGATATGAAAAGCTTAAAATATATATGGATATTATGCTTGTCATGCCTGGCCGCAGGCCTCACCTCATGCAATGAGGAGGATAAATACTTTGACAGCAAATACCAAAGCACAAAGATTGTGGTTGACCAGATCTATCTGGAAGATTATGAATCGTCTGTACCCGACCGACCGGTTACTTTCGCACGCCTCGGGCAGTTGATCCGTGTAGAAGGTAGCGGACTCTATGGCATGAAGAAAGTCTACATCAACGGATATGAGACTTACTTTAACCGCGCCTACGTAACCGACCACTCCATGTTGATTCAGATCAACAGCAATACCCCCGTTGAAGACGCTGAAGAGGCAGACCGCAATAAGATCCGCTTTGTAAAAGATGACGCCACGCTGGAGCACCCCTTCATCATCCGTGCAGCATCTCCTACCATAACAGGCATCAGCAATACTTTACCTAAGGACAAGGAGAAAGTAACCGTATACGGTACCGGCCTACAGGAAACCACCAAAGTAACCCTGCCCGGCGGAATAGAAATCACAGCCGACATTGAAAGTGATGAAGACGGTGAATGGTATTCATTCATCATGCCGGAAAACTATTCAGGAAGCGGTTCCATCTATTCGGAAGGCGCCAACGGACAGGCAGCCACTCCGGCTTACTTCAACTTTGCAGACTGTATGATACTTGATTTCGATGGCAATGGCAGCCAAGGCTTCTGGAGCTGGAGCGAAACCGGTTCGATGATAAATGCTGACGACCTTGTAGAAGATCCTTATGATAGCGGACGTGGCAAATGCGTTCAGATTGTTCCCGAACGTTTATTAAAAGCAGGAGTTATATCCGGCAAACCGCGTGTATCCGAATGTTGGACAGCCGGCAATGACGATGCAGCAGATGATTGGAGCCGTATGTATTCTTATATACCGGCAACTACCCCACTGACCGAAGTAGCATTGCAATTCGACGTTTATGTGCCCGAAGCATGGAGCGGCACAGGACATCTGCAAATAAGCTTATTCAACAACTTCAATTTTGGAGGTATAGGTTCCGATGATGATGGTGCTTCCAATCAAGTGGCATTCTATGTTCCCTGGATTCAGGAAGGTGCTATCGTTCCATTCTCAACCACAGGTTGGCAGACTGTAACTATTCCGTTTAGCCAGTTCAACAAATACGCCACCATGATAGAAGATAAAGAAAGCCCGGTATTCCAAAATGTGGTAGAAGACCGCAATGCCGCCACTTACAGAAACTTCGGTATGGGATTTGTCAATACAGACTTTACTTACCAAGATGTAAGTATCACATCCACAGCTTTCTCAAGCCGTATCTATCTGGACAACTGGCGTGTAGTACCTTACAAGACTGTCACAATCTCCGATTATCCTGAAGATGAAGAAACTACGGAATAAACTCAGTAGAAACCCATTAAACATTAAGAATTATGAAACTAAATAGAATTATTCTTCCACTGATGGCTTGCGCACTGACATGGAGTAGTTGCGATGACCAGATAATGGAATGGAAAAACTCCGACGGAAGTATCACAGCCTCCGACATTCCCCTTGCATTAAAGGAAAAGATAGCAAATTATGACTATATAAAATCGTATGTGGCACAATATGCTCCTAACATGAATGTAGGACTTGGCTTAGGAGCCGACCTATACATCAACGATGCGGCATACAGAACCATAGCCGATGCTAACTTCCAGATGTTTACAACCGGAAACGCCATGAAACATTCGGCTGTAGTGAAAGCGAACGGTGAATTGAATTTCACAACAATCGACGCATTCCTGAACCTGGTTCCGGCCGACATCCAGATATATGGGCATAACTTCCTCTGGCATACTCAGCAAAAACAGACATACTTGAAATCACTGATCGCACCGGAAGTTGTCGTTGAGGTAGGTGATGATGATGTATGCGAGAATATTGTCAGCAACTACGGATTTGAAGGAGGCAATGCAAATGGATGGACAGGGTTATGGGGCAAATACAACTATGCCGTAGAGCAGCCGGGCCATGACAGTGACTACGCCATTCGCTTCACCATGACCAGCGAATCAAATGCGAACTATGACTGCCAGCTGTTCTGGCCTACCGGAATGCTCGAAACAGGAGTAACGTACGCTTACTCATTCTGGGTGAAATCGGATCAGAACATAGCCGTTCAGTTCATAGGCCAGAACTCTTCTTATGGGGGCATCTACAAAGATACATTTACGGCACCTTCCGAGTGGATTCGCTGCACAGGCGAATTTACCTATGCAGAGAGCGACACTAAGGACATCGAGCGTGTGGGCATCCAATTCGGCGGAACACCGGGAAGCACGGTATGGGTGGATGATTTCAAGTTCGGAAAGAAGATAGAGGAAAAGATGATCAATATCATAGACGACGGAAAGTTTGAAGACGGAACTCTCGGCTCATGGTTCGGTTGGGGAAATGGCTCTACCCGTACTATCTCAGAAAAGGGACAAGGTTACAACAGCGATTACTGCATGGTGATGGTCAATCCTTCCGATGGAGATTCCTGGAGTGCTCAAACCGCTCACTCATTCCTAGAGACATTAACCGTTGGAAAGACCTACATGTACTCTGCTATGGTAAAGGCAACCGTCATCAATCCGGACTTCACACTCCAGGTACAAGACGCCAATGGCGGTAGCGGTGAAGGATACGTAAGTGCTGCAACAGCCGTTGATCAGTGGATACCTATTGAAGGCGAATTTGTTTGTAAGAATGAAGGTATAGCTCGCCTCTGCATCAACTACGGAAAAGTTGCCGGAACTTACTACATTGACAATTTCAAATTCGGTGAAAAGAAAGAAACTGCAACAGCCCAGACTTTACGTGCATCAACCCGCGCCGGTGGCATAAGTTACAAACTGAAGACTCCTGAAGAGAAAAAAGCCGCTTTACTGGGTGCAATGGAAGCATGGATTAAAGGTATGCTGCAACATCAGGGAATGGAACGCGTAAAAGAATGGGATGTCATCAACGAACCTATTGCGGACAACAATCAATGGCGTGGCATAGACGGTAACTTCATGAGTAATGGTGATGACGCGCCGGACACTGCACCAGTAGAAGACGAAGAAAACGGTCTGAACCTGAACTGGGCAAACGATCACTTCTATTGGGGATACTACATCGGTAAGGAATATGCCGTGAAAGCATTTGAATATGCACGCAAGTATGCAGCTGCCGACGTTAAGCTCTATGTTAATGATTACAATCTGGAAACAAACCCAAGTAAGCTTGCAGCTTTGATAGACTTCGTAAATTACATCGAAGACAATGGACAAACCGTTGACGGTATAGGAACCCAGATGCACGTGACTGCTTCCAGTATCACAAGAGAACAAATAGATGCCATGTTCAAGACAATGGCTGCCACCGGAAAACTGGTTCGCGTAACAGAATTGGATGTAGCATTAGGAACATCCAGCCCCTCTGCCGAACAACTGGCAACTCAGGCCAACGTTTATCAGATGATCTTTGAATCATACAAAGCAAACGTTCCTGAATCTCAGCAGTCAGGTATTACCATCTGGACGCTGAGCGATAATGCCGCAGAGCATGAATATTGGCTGTCAGGCGATGCACCGAACCTTTTCGACGCAAACTATGAACGCAAACATGCCTATAAAGGCGTATGCGATGGTATTGCCGGAAAAGATATCAGTGCAGATTTCAGCGGTGACGACTGGAAGAATGCGTATGAAACAGAAGGAGAAGAAACTCCGGCTGAATAAAGTGTGAAGACAGGAAATCCGGTAAGGCTCCGGCCTTACCGGATTCCATTCATCAAACCATTTACCAAACTATTCCCGAATACGGTAAAAACACCTATTTTACCCCCTGAAACAGGGAAATGTACGATAAACAAAAAATTATGTAACATCATTGAGGAATGATGTAACCGAAATGAAGTTTTCTGCAACACTGCGAAAAGCTTTCTAAATTATAGCTCACTATCTTTGTTGCAATGGAAAACATCTCAAATCAATACCAGAGACAAACGATGAAGAATTGGATTTTAATTTTAGTTTTGAGTGTAATGACAGTTGGGTATGTAAATGCTCAAAAGAGTACATTACAGAAACAAGGCACCGCTACTCAATTAGTAGTAGACGGCAAACCATTTCTTATTTTAGGCGGTGAATTAGGAAATTCATCGGCAGCATGCACAGAAGATATCGAACGTATCTTCCCGAAGCTGCAACGGATGGGACTGAATACAGTACTCGTTCCCGCATACTGGGATTTGATAGAACCGCAGGAAGGACAATTCGACTTCACCCTCACAGATAAAGTCATCCGTCAAGCCCGGCAGAACGATCTGAAAGTAATTTTTCTTTGGTTCGGTGCCTGGAAGAACTCCATGAGTTGCTACGCTCCCCTCTGGTTCAAAGAAAACTATAAGAAATACCCGCGTGCTTATACACAAAAAGGAAAACCACTCGAAATAGCCAGCGCATTCTCTGAAAATGTATTCCAAGCCGACAACCGCGCTTTTTCTCAATGGATGGAACACGTCGCAGCCATTGATAAAGAGGAAGGTACCGTCATCATGATACAGATAGAAAATGAGATAGGTATGCTGGAAGATGCGAGAGACTATTCTAAAGAGGCCAACGCACTGTTCAATGCACCGGTGCCCGCTGAATTAATGAGTTACTTGCAGAAAAATAAGAAAACGCTCCACCCCCAAATGCTTGAGAAATGGGAAAGCCAAGGTAGCAAGAAGCAAGGCACCTGGCAAGAAGTATTCGGAGCCGATATTTACACCGATGAATTATTTATGGCCTGGCACTACGCCCGCTATGTGGAAAGAATGGCACAAAGCGCCCGGTCTATCTACAATATTCCACTATACGTGAACGCTGCCATGAACAGCCGCAACCGGAAACCGGGAGAATATCCTTCTGCCGGTCCGCTGGCACACCTTATTGATATATGGCATTGCGGAGCGCCCAACATCGACCTTCTTGCTCCCGACCTGTACGACAATGGCTTTACAGACTGGGTAGCTAAATATAAATTACACAACAACCCGTTGTTTATCCCCGAAATCAAACTGACAGACAATAATGGAGTAAGAGCTTTCTATATCTTTGGTGAACATGATGCCATCGGTATCAGCCCGTTCTCCATCGAAGGAGGTTCCGACTCTCCCAACTCTCCGTTGGTGAAAAGCTATCGTACGCTGAAAGAGTTCATGCCTCTGCTCGCTAAGTATCAGGGTAAAGGCGCAATGAAAGGATTACTCTTCGATCAGGAAAATAAAGAACGTATCATTTATCAGGATGATCTGAAGATAACCTGTCGCCATTTCTTTACTCTTCCCTGGGATGCGCGTGCCACCGATGGCAGTGTATGGCCCGAAGGTGGAGGTGTATTATTAAGACTGGCACCCAATGAGTATATCGTGGCAGGTAGCGGTATCGTTATCGAATTTGAGAAAGCTACAGAAAATCAGGCCAAAGTTCGGGCGTTGGGCGAAGACGGATTTGCCCAGGCAGGAGGAAAGGGTGATGGAGTGATAAGTGATAAGGTGATGTGGAAAGGGGCACGATGCGGCATCGGTTCCGTAGATGAAGTGAAGGTGAACAAGGACGGTACGCTCTCTTACATCCGCCGTCTGAATGGTGATCAAGACCATCAGGGGCGCCATGTGCGCATCTCAGTGGGAGATTTCCAGATACTTCATGTGAAGTTGTATGAGTATAAGTAGGTAGTAGCTAAGTAGTGAATAAAAAGATAAATTAGATATGAATCAGGTTAGTTTTAATAAAGTTAGGTTGAGTCTGGCAGTGTTACTTTGCCTTTGCGCTACTTCCATGGTAAACGCAAAGGTAAAGTTACCTGCCTTGATTTCTGACGGAATGGTACTACAACGCGAACAACCCATTAAAGTATGGGGTACGGCAGATGCCGGAGAAAGCGTACAGGTAAAGTTCCTGAAGAATGCCACCCCTACAGGTGTAAAAGGTGGAAAACTAAAAGCTACTTACACAGCCACAGCAGATGAAAACGGCCAATGGTCCCTCACCCTGCCTGCCATGAAACCCGGCGGGCCTTACATCCTTCAAGTAAATGACATCGAACTGAAAGATATTCTGGTGGGAGATGTATGGCTATGCTCCGGTCAATCCAATATGGAACTGCCCGTCAGCCGGGTTACGGATATGTTCCGTGATGAAATCTCCGCTTACGAGAACACGAATATACGGCAACTGAAAGTACCCAATATCTTCAACTTCCATGCACCGCAAACGGACTTGCCGGATTACGTTGCCTGGAAACCGCTGACGCAGGAAAACGTCATGAACTTCTCCGCTCTGGGCTATTTCTTTGCCAAAGCCATGTATGAAAAGAACAACATACCCGTCGGACTGATAAACTCCAGTTGGGGCGGAACTCCCGTTGAGGCATGGATAAGCGAAGAAGGACTGAAAGAATTTCCGAAGTATATTAATGATAAACGGCAATATGAAGATGATGCTTATCTGAAAAGCATTAAACAGACAGAAGGTTTGAGCTTCTATCGCTGGAACACTTCCCTATACCGGGGAGATGCAGGACTGCACGAAGCAACACCTTGGTATGCCGCCAACTACAATGATAAAGACTGGAAGACCGTTGATCTATTCTCTACCGACTGGGGAACCAACGGTTTGAATCCGATAAACGGTTCGCACTGGTTTCGCAAGGAAGTGGAAGTACCGCAAGACTGGAACGGAAAAGAAGCGACCTTGCGTTTAGGTTGCATCGTAGATGCAGACTCCGTCTATGTGAACGGTACATTCGTAGGTACTGTTTCCTACCAGTATCCTCCACGCATCTATACCATTCCGGCAGGTGTGTTGAAAGCAGGAAAGAATACAGTAACCATACGCCTCATCAGCAATAACGGTTATCCGCACTTTGTAAAGGAGAAGCCTTATAAAATTGTTTGCGGAAATGAAGAAGTAAGCCTGCAAGGAGAATGGAAATACAGATTAGGTGCTTCCATGCCTCCGGCTCCGGGAATGATGTTCTTCTGTTACAAGCCGGTATGCCTGTACAATGCCATGATTGCTCCATTACAAAACTATGGTATCCGTGGTGTACTCTGGTATCAGGGAGAGTCCAATGTAGACCGCCGCAATGAATACGCCGCACTACTGACAGCTATGATTGCTGATTGGCGTAGCACATTCGGCAACCCGGAATTACCTTTCTACATTGTAGAACTGGCAGACTTCCTGTCCCGAGATGACGTCAGCGGTCGGCAAGCCTGGGCTGAGATGCGCAAAGAACAGGCCAAAGTAGCTGAAACCAACCGGAACACCCGACTCATCCGCAACAGTGACCTGGGCGAATGGAACGATATACATCCATTGGATAAGAAAACCCTGGGACAACGCGCAGCAGAAAGTGCGCTGGAGAATAATAAATGACGGACAACCGGAAACGGATAACAGCAAACGAACAACTGATTACTGACTATTAATAACTGAATAATACAGCACTATGAACGCACTAAGTCAAAAAGTGTCTATGGCCGAGAAGATTGGCTATAGTTTAGGAGATTGCTCTGCGAACCTCGTGTTCCAGATGATGATGATTTATCAAACCAAGTTTTATACCGATGTCTTCGGTCTGGAAGGCGCCATTGCAGGATCAGTGATGCTGATTGCCCGCATTGTGGACGCTTTTGTAGACCCTACCGTAGGTATATTGTCCGACCGGACACAAACCAAATGGGGCAAATACCGCCCATGGGTACTCTGGACCGCATTGCCGTTCATGGTGTTCTATGTGCTGGCATTCTACAATCCCGGCATCGAGGATAAAGGTTTGGTAGCGGTGTACGCTACAATCTCTTATACCTTGTTGATGACGCTTTACTCGTTCAACAATACACCGTACGCATCGTTGGGTGGTGTAATGTCAAGTGACATCAAGGAACGTACAAGCATTACGTCTATCCGTTTCGTTGCCGCTACCATTGCACAGTTTGTGGTACAGGGCTTGACGCTCCCGTTGGTAAGCAAGTTCGCAGGTGAAAGCGGTGATAAGGGGCACGGTTGGCTGTGCACTATTTCCTTATTCGCAGTCATCGGTTTCGTGTTCCTGGTTATTACTTTCTTCTCCAGCCGCGAACGTATCACACCGCCGGCAAATCAGAAAACTGATACCCGGAAAGACATCAAGGATGTATTCAAGAATATTCCCTGGCGGGCTATGTTCATCCTGACGCTCTTCCTTTTCACTACCCTTGCCATGTGGGGAAGCGCTATGAACTACTATTTTGAGAATTATGTGGATTCGGGCGCATTATTTGCCTTCCTCGATAAGCTGGGGTTGGTGGCTACACAGGCCAGTGATTCGGTGGGCTATACGATACTGAATGCTTTCGGTCTTATTGTCAGCAGTCCTGAAAAGGCTTATGAAGTAGGCTTCGGTGTGTTCAACATGCTGGGAGCAGTGGTACAGTTCTTCGGCGTTATCTTCCTGTCCGGTTTCCTGGCCAACCGTTTCGGAAAGAAATCGGTATTTATCGTTTGTTTGGCTCTGACGGCAGTGTTCACCGCCTTCTTCTATTTCCCGAATGAGACGGATGTAGAGACGATGTTCGTCCTGAACTTCCTCAAGAGTTTGGCATACGCTCCTACCGTTCCGTTGCTTTGGGCTATGATTGCTGACGTGGCAGATCATTCGGAATATGTCAATCACCGCCGTGCAACGGGTTTCGTGTTCGCAGGTGTGGTATTTGCACTGAAAGCCGGATTGGGTATTGGCGGCGCTATATTGGGTTTCCTACTCTCCGGTTTCGGTTATGTATCAGGCGCAGGGATCGCACAAAGCGAATCGGCTATTCATGGTATCGTGCTTTCATCCAGTATTATTCCGGCCGTTACGTTCTTCATCGGCGTCATAGCGCTGTACTTCTATCCTATTACAAAGAAGTATAATGAAGAGATGCAGGCTGAACTGACGGAACGCAGAAGTAAAGAAGATTATTAAGTGTAAAGGCTGATAGGATTTATTCATAATGGTAT
>NZ_EQ973491.1:797187-807895 GCF_000158035.1 Bacteroides cellulosilyticus DSM 14838 | reverse complement strand
TATAATTAAGAGTAAATCCCTTCAGCAACCAAATCATACCAATTATAGCATGAAATTAAAGTATTTAGCATTATCAGTTTGTGCTGCCGCATTAATGTCTTGTAATAGTGACAAACCTGTTGCGGCAGCCCCGACTCTAACAAACATTCTCGGTGATAAATTCCTTGTCGGTGTCGCCATTAATTCCGAACAGGCTGCGGGTCGCGACACCAGCGCAGTCAATGTAGTGCGCCGCCACTTCAACTCCATTGTGGCCGAAAACTGCATGAAGAGTGAAGTGATACACCCGGAAGAAGACAGATATGACTTTAGCCTGGCAGACGAATTCGTTAAGTTCGGCGAGGATAACGGAATGTTCATCATCGGGCATTGCTTGGTGTGGCATTCCCAGCTCTCACCTTGGTTCTGCGTAGACGCCGAAGGAAAAAATGTTTCACCCGAAGTCCTGAAAGAGCGACTGAAAAGCCATATTCATACTATCGTGGGCCGATACAAAGGTCGCATTAAAGGCTGGGACGTAGTAAACGAAGCCATCGAAGGAGACGGAAGCTACCGCAAAAGCAAGTTCTACGAGATACTGGGAGAAGAATATATCCCGCTGGCTTTCCAATATGCACATGAGGCAGACCCGGAAGCGGAACTCTACTATAACGACTACGGTATGCACGAACCGGGACGCCGAGACGCAGTGGTGCGTATGGTCAATTCACTCAAAGAAAAAGGATTGCGCATAGATGCCATAGGTATGCAGGGACACATGGGATTGGATTACCCCAGTATAGGTGAATATGAAACCAGCCTTCTCGCCTTTGCCTCTACAGGCGCTAAAGTGATGATAACGGAATGGGACATGAGTGCTTTGCCAACCGTAAACCGCGGAGCAAATATTGCCGACAAAGTAGCCTTTGAGAAAGCCTTAAATCCCTATCCCGAAGCTCTGCCGGATAGTGTTTCCAATCTGTGGAATGCACGTATGAAATCGTTCATGGAACTTTTCATAAAGCACTCGGACGTCATTACACGCGTAACCGCCTGGGGAGTATCGGATGGCGACTCCTGGAAGAATGACTGGCCCGTACCGGGAAGACGGGAATATCCCCTACTCTTCGACCGTAACTATCAGCCTAAGCCCTTCCTGAAAGAAATTCTGGAACCTAAAAAGGCCGTGTTCGATGAGTTCACATATACGGTAGCTCCCAAGGATACCGATAAAGCAACTGATCAGGTTACCACACCGGGTACATTGAATCCCGTGTTACCGGGTTGTTACCCCGACCCGAGCATCTGCCGCGTAGGAAACGACTATTATATGGTCAACTCCTCTTTCGCCTTCTACCCCGGTGTACCCATCTGGCACAGTACAGATCTGACAAACTGGGAACAACTGGGCTACGTCCTCAACCGCCCCTCACAGTTGCCTATGTACGACGGCCTGCGCATCAGTGGCGGTATCTATGCTCCGGACATCAAATACAATCCTCACAACGGACTGTTCTATCTGATCACTACAGCCGTAGACGGTGGCGGTAACTTCTTCGTCACCACGGATGATCCGAAGAAAGGAAACTGGAGTGATCCCACTTTCCTGCCCGAAGTGGGTGGCATCGACCCCGGATTTCTCTTCGACGAAGACGGGAAAGCATACATTGTGAACAATGACGGTCCGGCAGGAAAGCCCGAATATGACGGTCACCGCGCTATCTGGATACGCGAATTTGACTGGAAAAACGGTTGTACCGTAGGAAAACAGAAGATGATTATTGACGGGGGCGTAGACAAAACCCAGCATCCCAGCTGGATAGAAGGTCCACACCTCTACCACATCAACGGCACATACTACCTGATGGCTGCCGAAGGTGGAACAGGCCCCAACCACTCGGAAGTGATCTTCACCTCTGCGTCTCCGTTCGGCCCTTTCAAACCTTGTGCCATCAATCCGATACTGACGCAACGCGGCTTGCCGGGCGACCGTCCCAACCCGGTTACCTGCGTCGGTCATGCCGATCTGGTGGAAACTCCCGATGGCGACTGGTATGCTGTCTTCCTCGGCGTCCGCCCCTACCGCAACGGTCACGACGTGATGGGACGCGAGACTTTCATGCTCCCGGTGACCTGGAAAGAGAATCAACCCATTATTCTTCCTGAGGGTGATGTCATCACTTATACCGCCGACCGCTCCTACGGTCCTGCCCCACTATGGACAGCAAATGGACTGGCTAAAGAAGCATTTTTCATCCGCACTCCACTGGTGCCCTGCTATGATATAAACAGCAAAGGGCAGTTGGAAATGACCGCCAGCAGCACTGATCTTAACCAAAAACGTCAGCCTGCCGCCATCGGCCGCTGGATTAACAATTGGACATTCACAGCTCAGACCGGCTTGGACTTCGTGCCACAACAGCCGAAGGATTTCGCGGGTATCATCTGTTTCCATGATGATAATTGCTATATTCGCTTCGGAAAGACATTGGACCAAGACGGCAAACCCGTCATGCTTCTGGAAACATACAGCCATGGCAGACTGTGCAGCCAGGCAAACAGCCCGCTAACCCGGACAGATGAAAAAGTATATCTGAAAGTAGAAGGAGATAATGCAGTAAACTATACCTTCAGCTACTCCACCAGTCCTAAAGGTAACTGGACGCAAGTAGGCGACCCCGCCTCCGCCGACCTGATAAGCACGCAGACAGCCGGAGGTTTTACCGGAACCATGGTCGGCATTTATGCTACAGGAGGCTATTAGAGGCAAAGATCAACAGAGAGAACACTCATTTTTGGTAGATCGCCACATACCTATTGGGTGGATCGCCACATACCTATTTGTGAGATCACCACATACCTATTTGGAGGATCGCCACATAGCCATTTGGAGGATCGCAAAATTATAGCTTCTTCAAGCTGAAACTATTTTCTCGATAAGATGAAACAAATTAAGAATATTAACCTTTAAAATTATAGAGTCATGAAGAAAGAAAAAAGATACTTGGTACCCGGAGATTATATGGCAGACCCTGCCGTCCATGTGTTCAACGACCGTCTTTACATCTACCCTTCCCACGACTGGGAAAGCGGTATCCCCGAAAATGACAACGGTGACCATTTCAATATGAAAGACTACCACGTCTTCTCTACCGATGATCCCATGAAAGGTGAAATCGTAGACCATGGCCTGGTACTCACCACCGAAGATATTCCCTGGGCAGGACGTCAACTCTGGGATTGCGATGTAGCTGAGAAAGACGGCAAATATTATATGTATTTCCCCCTGAAAGACCAGAATGATATCTTCCGTATCGGTGTTGCCATCAGCGACCGTCCGAAGGTCCGTTCATTCCCCAACCCGACCCGATGCGCGGAAGTTACAGCATGGACCCTGCCGTTCTGAATGATGGAGACGGTAACTACTACATGTACTTCGGTGGTCTGTGGGGCGGACAGTTGCAACGCTATCGCGACAACAAAGCTCTGGAAAGTGGAGCTACTTTCCCCGCAGACAACGAGCCGTCCATCCCCGGACGCGTTGCCAAACTCAGTGCGGATATGCTGCAATTTGCCGAAGAACCTAAAGCCGTAGTGATCCTGGACGAAAACGGGCAACCGCTGACAGCCGGAGACAACGAACGCCGTTTCTTCGAAGCAAGCTGGATGCACAAGTATAACGGAAAGTATTACTTCTCCTACTCTACCGGTGATACCCACCGCCTGTGCTACGCCATCGGCGACAATCCTTACGGTCCTTTCACTTATCAGGGAGTAATCCTGACTCCGGTGGTAGGCTGGACTACCCATCACTCCATTGTGGAATACCGGGGCAAATGGTATCTGTTCCATCACGACAGTGTGCCTTCCGGCGGACGCACCTGGTTGCGCAGCCTGAAAGTATGCGAACTGGAATACGACGCCGAAGGGAAGATTATCACCATTGAAGGACTGGATTAACCCTTACCCGATAGAGTATAGAGTATGGATACTGTCAAAATTGGTATTATAGGTACCGGGTGGATTGCCGAAAAGATGGCAATCACCCTCGAAGGAATGGAGGGAGTAGAAGCTTATGCAGTCGCTTCCCGCCAGTTGCAGACTGCCTGTGACTTTGCCGACCGGTGGGGTTTCACCCGTGCCTACGGTTCTTATGAAGAAATGCTGGATGATGAAGAGGTGGAGTTGGTATATATTGCCACTCCCCATTCTCACCATTTTGAACATGCACGTATGAGTCTGCTGAAAGGCAAAGCGGTTTTATGCGAAAAGGCATTCACCGCCAATGCCCGCCAGGCGGAAGAACTGCTGAATCTTGCCAAAGAAAAGGAGCTCTTCATCACCGAAGCTATCTGGACACGTTATATGCCTCTATCGCAAACCATCAATGACCTTGTAAACGGTGGAATCATCGGACGCCCCATGACGCTGTCTGCCAATCTGGGTTACCCAATCGGCAACCGTGAGCGCCTCCGCCAACCGGCACTGGCAGGCGGGGCTCTGCTCGACCTGGGAGTGTATGCACTGAACTTTGCTTCCATGGTTTTCGGGACGGACGTAGAGCGTGTCACCTCTACCTGCGTAAAGACCGATACCGGAGTCGATGCACAGAATAGTATAACTCTTACATTCAAGGATGGGAAAATCGCTGTACTGCACAGCAGTATGCTGAGTATGACCGACCGCCAAGGCATCATTTCCGGTGACAAAGGGCATCTGATCATTGAAAATATCAACAATCCGCAACGAATCAGGGTGGTAACGGAAGATTATAAGACGGCAGTTGTCTACAACTGTCCGCCACAAATCACCGGATACGAATACCAGGTATATGCATCCATGGAAGCTCTGAGGAACGGGTGGCTCGAATCTCCCTATATGCCTCACGCCGAAACCCTGCGCATCATGCGCATGATGGATGACTTACGCCGCGAATGGGGAGTACGCTACCCCGCCGATGAATAAACCAACCAATACTTTTTGTTTATGAAAAAACTGCTCTCTTTATTCTTATTATTATCTTGTTTACTCGGACCCGTATCCGCGGAAGACGGTAGCCGCTTGTGGCTCCGGCAATCGACAGATGCCCACACACAGATTACAGCGCCTCGCCAGTCTCCGACACTAAACATAGCCGTCCGTGAACTGAAACAGGCATGGAAAGGGCTCCCCGTTACGCTTGTACTGAAGAAAGACAAACAGCTATCTTCCGAAGGCTTCCGCATACGACAGGTAAATGGGAAACTCACCGTCACTTCTCCCAGCGAAACGGGCTTGCTTTATGCTGCCTATCACCTGATCCGTCTACAAGAAATGCAGAACTTCGGAAAGCCTTCGGAAACAGACCAGGAAATAACGGAGAATCCTGCCTATGACCTGCGTATTCTCAATCATTGGGACAACCTCGACCGCAGCATCGAGCGCGGTTATGCCGGCAAATCTCTCTGGAACTGGGAAGAACTGCCCGGCACACTCTCCGACAGATACGAAGCATACGCTCGTGCCAATGCCTCCATCGGAATCAATGCAACGGTACTGAACAATGTAAATGCTTCCTCAAAAATCCTTTCCGCTGAATATCTGGAAAAGGTAAAGGCTCTGGCAGACATATTCCGTCCTTATGGCATCAAGGTATATCTCTCTATCAACTTTGCCTCCCCCATGCAACTGGGCGGGCTTTCCACAGCCGATCCTTTGGACAAAGATGTCATCGCCTGGTGGAAGCAGAAAGCCAAAGAGATCTATCGCACCATCCCCGACTTCGGTGGCTTCCTGGTGAAAGCCAATTCCGAAGGACAGCCCGGCCCGTGCGACTTCAACCGTACACATGCCGAAGGTGCCAATATGCTGGCAGATGCATTGAAGCCCTATAAAGGTATTGTCATGTGGCGCGCTTTCGTCTACAGCCCAACGGATGCAGACCGCGCTAAGCAAGCCTATCTGGAATTCCAGCCTTTGGATGGACAATTCCGCGACAATGTTATCGTACAGATAAAGAACGGTCCGGTCGACTTCCAGCCTCGCGAACCATATAGTCCTCTATTCGGCGCTATGCCCCGGACTCCGCAGATGGTCGAATTCCAGATTACACAAGAATATCTAGGCTTCTCCAATCACCTTGCCTATCTTGCCCCGATGTGGGAAGAGTTCTTCGACTTTGTGAAGCCGTCTTCATTGAAAGCCATAGCAGGTGTGGCCAATATAGGGACGGATACAAACTGGTGTGGCCATCCTTTCGCCCAAGCCAACTGGTACGCTTTCGGGCGCATGGCCTGGAATCCTTCCCTGACATCGGGAACAATCGCAGAAGAATGGCTGAAACAAACTTTCTTCGATGCAAGTAATCCCGAACATGCACCCATTGCCTATGAAATACATAGCATGATGATGGAAAGCCGCGAGGCTGTGGTAGACTATATGATGCCACTCGGGCTACATCACCTCTTTGCATGGGGACACCATTACGGCCCGGAACCTTGGTGCGACGTGCCCGGTGCACGCCCCGACTGGATGCCGTCTTACTATCATAAAGCAGACAAACAGGGGATAGGTTTCGACCGCAGTCATACGGGTAGCAATGCTACAGCCCAATATCCCGATTCACTCTGCCGCCTTTACGATGACATCCGTACTTGTCCGGATGAGTATCTCTTGTGGTTCCATCATGCCCCTTGGCAACACACCATGCAAAGCGGACGTACTTTATGGGACGAGCTTTGCTATCGCTACGATCATGGTGTACAGCAGGTAAGAAGCTTTCAGAAAAAATGGGATCTGGCTGAGAACTACATCGATGCGGAACGTTTCAAGGATGTACAGTCACGCCTAAAGATACAGGCACGTGATGCCGTATGGTGGAAAGATGCCTGCCTGCTATACTTCCAGGAATTTTCGGGTATGCGTGCCCCTTACGAAGTGGAAAGGCCGATACATGAATTGGACGATTTGAAACAAGTGAAGCTTCCTATCGACAACCATGAATGCCCGACACCGAAAATGCTGAATGAAAGAAGGTAATCACATACTTCACAAACCTATCTTTAAGAGGAGAAGCCAACGCTTCCCCTCTTTTTTATATTCGGCTGATTCTATGAAAACAGGAAGGCTATTTTTATATACGAACAAAGTCCATGCTTACATACACAACTATTTATCAATACATTAGCAATCAGCAAACGTATTTCAAACGTATAATTTACCTCCGGCAAAAGTATGTAAAGAGTAGTGATTCGCTTGCTTTTACTCCTCCCACCCTCTACTTTTGTATCAGCCAAACAGGCCAAAGGATGGACGGACTACAACGCGCGCTAATTTCGGATATTCCTTATTCCCTGTATTGCATGAAAACACTATTATTAACGATTAAATCTTTTAATATTATGAAGAAAAGACTGCCACTTATCGCACTGCGGCCTCTTGCATGGATACTATTTCTTCTTATAACGGCAAGCGGATACGCACAAGAGAGTCTTATTCAAGGTCTGGTTATTGATGAAAACGGAGAGCCGCTGATTGGTGTATCCATACAGGACCAGAAGACACAAAAAGGTACCATCTCCGATATAGACGGTAAATTCTCGCTCGAAGCCCGCATAGGAAACATGCTGAAGATATCTTATATAGGATATCGCACCGTAACACTTGCCGCAGCCAAAGATATGCGTGTAGTTATGAGTGAAGACAACATGAAACTGGATGAAGTAGTAGTAGTGGGATATGGCGTCCAGAAGAAAGTAAATCTGACAGGTGCCGTAGCTTCCGTGAAAAGCGACGAGATCCTGAAAGCCCAATCGGCAAATACCTCCAACGCACTTATCGGACAGATTCCCGGACTGATAGCCAAACAAACCACCGGAGAACCGGGACTGGACGGCTCACAAATCTATATCCGTGGTGTTGCCACTTTCCAGGGAGGAACTTCACCTACCTATATCATCGACGGCATCGAACGCCAGGCAGAAGACTTTGCCCGCATAGATCCCAATGAAATAGAATCGCTGAACGTATTGAAAGATGCCGCCTCAGCCGCTATCTTCGGTATGCGCGGTGCCAACGGGGTTATACTGGTCACCACCAAACGAGGCAATACCGGAAAAGTCCACGTAAAGTACTCGGGTAACGTATCAATACAGAAGCCTACAAGTCTGCCGGAATTTGCCAATTCTACCGACTATGCCCGGATGAAGAACATATACATGGGCAATACAATCTATACAGACGAGGAAATCAGAAAATTCGCCGACGGCTCTGATCCCGAACGCTATCCGAATACCGACTGGTACAAAGAAATGCTGTCAAAGAATGCAGTGCAGCATCAACACAACATTACCGTGGACGGCGGACGCGATAACATCAAGTTCTTTACCAGCTTCGGATATGTACATCAGGATGGTTTGTGGGATAATCTGAACTACGAACGCTACTCTTTAAGAAGCAATATCGACGTAAAGATCACTTCTACCACTCAGCTCTCGGTAGATGCATCCGGTCGTGTGGAATACCGTCATGGAAGCCCGCAGAGCAGTACCAATGTCTTCCAGCAGCTGATCCGTAATACTCCTGTGCTACTTGCCAAGTATGACAATGGCCTTTACACAGTACCCGATGCCACTCACCCGAACATCATGGCGCAAACCAGCAAAGACGCGGGATACAGTGACTCACGAAACAACAGTCTGTTAACCCGCCTCGAACTGACTCAGGACCTTCCGTTTGTAACCCAAGGACTGAAAATAAAGGGTGTCTTCTCATACGATAAAAACAATTACGCCCAAAAGACCTGGTCACTCTCCCCTTACCTGTATGTACGCGACCAAGACAACAACTACAACTTGCAGCCACGGGGCAGCGCCTCACTCTATCAGAATCAGAATGACAACGAATACATAGAGTGGCAGGGACATCTTACCTACGACCGTTCTTTCGGCAACCATACCGTTTCAGCCCTGTTGATGGCATTGGGACGCAAAGAAAAATACCACAACGTATGGGTATCCCGCAACTCATTCGACTCAGACGTAATGGATCAGATCAGTGCCGGTAACAGTACCGGACAGCAATTGGGTGGATATGACAGAGAGTCGGCACGCCTCAGCTATGTGGGTAGAATCAACTATAATTATGGCGGCAGATACCTGTTTGAAGCGAATATCCGCCGGGATGCTTCCGAAAACTTTGCTCCCGACAAACGTTGGGGAACATTTGCATCCGCCTCTATCGGTTGGGTGGTTTCGGAAGAGAAGTTCTTCGAACCTTTGAAAAATAAGATAAACTTCCTGAAGATCAGAGGGTCCTATGGTACATTGGGTAACGACAATACCGGTGGTGTAGCCTTCCCGTATTACAGCCGCTTCGACTTGTACGCTTCACGCGGTTCGCATGGCGGTGGACTGGCGAATAACCTTGGCGACTACGTATTCGGAGAATTGGTTACCAAAGGTTTGGTTCCCGGCCCCATAGCCAATGCACTGGCAACCTGGGAAACTTCCAAGAAGATGAATATCGCGATAGATGCAGGTTTGTTTGATATGTTCAACCTGTCTTTAGATTTCTTTAAAGAAACCCGTTCCGACATCCTTGCACAGCGAGGAGCCGAAGTGCCCTGGTCGTTCGGTGGAGAACTCCCGCTTGAAAATATCGGCAAGGTGGAGAATAAAGGTATCGATGCCAACCTGACGTTCAATCATCACATCGGTAAAGTCCGTTACTCCATAGGCGGAAACTTCACTTATGCCCGCAACAAGATATTGGAAATGGCTGAGGCCGCAGGAACCTCCGAATACCTGAGAAAAACCGGACGTCCCATCTACAGCTACTACGGTTATAAGACAGACGGTATCTTCCAGAACCAACAGGAAATAGATGCGTATGCCAAACAGGAAGTGGCAGGAAGCGACTATGTGACCCGCCCCGGTGATATCAAATATGTAAACGTAAACGGTGACGAAGTGGTAAATGCCGGTGATATGACTTATCTGGGATACGGCAACGTACCGGAAATCGTATACGGTATCAACGGAAGCCTGGCATGGAAGAATTTCGACCTCAGTTTCCTCTTCCAGGGAGCAGCCCATGCGCAGGTTTATCTGAATGGTGGCGTAGTAATGCCTTACTTCAATGATGGCAATCTGCCTCAGTTCTGGGTAAAAGAAGCATGGAGCGAGAACAATCCCGGCACACGTTATCCGCGTCTGGAGCAGTCCACGCACAACTTCCCGAATACGGATTTCCCGCCCGTGCAGACCTATCTGTATGATGCGTCTTATTTCAGACTGAAAAACATTGAAGTAGGTTACAACTTCCCGCGCAAATGGTTGAGCAACCTCCGTTTAGAGAATGTACGTGTGTACATCAGCGGACAGAATCTCTTCACCATTACCGATGTTCCTCAGATAGACCCCGAAAATGTAAACTCACAAGGTTGGTCTTATCCGCAAATGAAATCATTTAACGCAGGTATCAGTATTCAATTTTAAACAGACAATATCATGAAAGAAATATTTAAACCCTTATTCATACTACTTGCCGCTATCAGCATGACTTCCTGTACTGATATGCTGGACATCAAGCCTACGACATTTGTCTCCGACGACTTGATTTGGCAGGACAAAAAGCTTATCGATCAATTCGTAGCCAATACGTACGGTACACTGGTATGCGGCTTCAACCGTAATACGCAGGGATGGGATCAGGACTGGGCTGCCGCTTTCGGCGGTAACTTCGATGCCGG
>NZ_EQ973491.1:758383-796684 GCF_000158035.1 Bacteroides cellulosilyticus DSM 14838 | reverse complement strand
CAATGCCTCCAACTCTAAAGAGCGTTGGGAAGATGCTGCCAAAGCCGCACAAGCTGTCATGACTCTGGGAGTGTATCATCTTTACCGCAACGGTGAATATGCCTACGGTTCTTTATTCTTCGACAAATCGAATGCCAACACGGAGATTATCTTTGAGCGCCGCTTCCAATTCCCGGAAATTACGCATAACATCCACATGCAATGGAGTCTTGACCCTGCCGATGCCGACCGCGGTTCCTGGAACGGTTTATATCCCACCCAGAACTTAGCTGATGCTTATGAAACCACAGACGGTAAATTGATAACCGATCCTACATCTATTTACAATCCACAGGACCCATACGCCAACCGTGACAAACGTTTCTATCAGACTTTGCTTTATCATGGAAGTTACTGGGAAGGAAGTCAGTTGCTTATGCATCGCCATCTGCAAAACCCGGATTGGAGTGGCAACTGCCTGCCTAACGATTACCGTGCACGCTGCGGGTATGGACTTCGCAAAATGATGCAGGAATATGATGGAGCATCTGCCGACTTATACTCCGGAGCCTTTGCACAGGATAACAACTGGCCTTATTTCCGCTATGCAGAAGTGTTACTGAACTATGCCGAAGCGCAGAATGAGGCATTGGCTGCACCGGATAAGAGTGTGTACGATGCCATCAACGAGGTTCGCGACCGTGCAGGCCAGCCGGGATTACCGGAAGGTTTATCCAAAGACGAAATGCGTATCCGTATTCACAATGAGCGCCGCGTAGAGTTGTGTCTGGAAGAACACCGTTTCTTCGACTTGCGTCGCTGGAAAGAAGCAGCGACTCTACGGGCACCCATCAAGGGAATGACGGTTGAGTTTGACGGAAACAATAATAACTATAAAATAGTAACCATTGAGGAACGGGTATTCAATGAAAACAATTACTATCTACCCATTCCTCACAGTGAAACAGAGAAGAATCCGAATTTGAGGCAATAATGGGATGAATTCAACGTGGTGCGGTAATGAGCTATATTCCCATTAGGACTGAACATACTTCCCACTACGACTGAAGCCATTTCCCACTACGACTAATCTTAGTGGAACACTAAGTGCACTATCACACAAGAAGTTACGTTCTTCAGTTCACTCCTATATAACGCATATCGGTATAGTAATGAATATAATGAAACTATAAACTCATATCAATCATGAAATCAATATTAAAGTATATCATACTTCCCCTCCTTTTCACCTCCTGCATCGGATGTGAGAATAAAGAGCACGATACCCCCGCCCCGGAACCTAACGGGCGGGAACTCTCCAAATACGAACCTGAAGACGGCAAATGCTTTGTCTTCATCGGCCAGGATTTAGGAGCAGTAGGCGGACTGGAACAGTACAATGAAGGTTATTGCGATCATTTCCAGACTCCGGCAGGAATAACCGTTTACTTGGGACTGGGCGGTAGCAACACCGATAAAGTATCCGGTCTTTATGATATCGACAATTGGGGTTCAGGTGATTGTTGTGCCAACTTATACCCTCAATCGGAACGTTTCAACAACTCAATGATCGCCGTAGGGCTTGCCATTGTGGGAAATGAAACGGAAATAGCATCCGGCAAATACGACCGGAAGCTGGATATAATAAGTGAATGGTTCAAGAAGCTTGCTCCCCGTCCCGTCTTTCTGCGTATCGGCTATGAATTCGACGGTACAGACTGGAATCATTATGTACCCGAAACGTATATCCCCGCCTACAAGCACATCAAAGATCATTTTGATGCGGCAGGCATCCGCAACGTAGCTTATGTATGGCAATCCAAAGGAGATGGTACTCCTCTGTCCGATATGCAGAAATGGTATCCGGGAGATGAATATGTGGACTGGTGTGCCTACTCTTATTTCGGGCAGCCGGATCAGGTAATGATCGAATTTGCCCGGATGAAAGGCAAACCGGTATTCATAGCCGAATCGACTCCCGTCTTCCAGAAGGGACAGACTTACTTCGATGCGGATATCAAAAAGCCTGAGATAGCCCGGAAGATATGGGATGAGTGGTTCACCAAATTCTTCAGTGTTATCGAAAAAAACAGCGATGTAGTTAAAGCTTTCTCTTACATCAATGTGGAATGGCTCTCACAACCGATGTGGATAGTAAATGTAACCTTCCAGCAATGTGACTCACGTATTCAGCAAAGTGAATATGTAAGCAACCACTGGAAAGAGAAAGTTTCGGGCAATGGCTATATACATGCCGCGGAATTGGATTGGAGTAAACTGCCCCAATAAACACGCTGTAATTATTTACCCTGAATAAATCAATCAATGGATAAAAGAAACAATGCATATCTGTACATCACCTGCTTCATCGTCTCGATAGGTGGTCTGCTGCTGGGCATATCGGCCAATGTATCGGGAGCAAGCATGTACTTCGGCGACTTTTTCGGTCTGCAATCCGGCTCCTTTCAGGAAGGGCTGGCTGTAAGCATCACCATGCTGGCAACCTTCATCGGTAACTTCTTTGCCGGAAATGTCAGCGAAAGAATCGGACGAAAGAAATCACTCATTCTGGCAGCACTGCTCTTTTGCTTCTGCACATTGGGCAGTGCACTCAGTCAGACGTATCTGTTTTTTCTGATAAGCCGCTTCATCGGTGGACTGGGTATAGGAATCTCACTGCTGGTAGTCCCCATGTACATTGCGGAACTTGCACCTTCCGATAAGCGGGGTTTTCTCGTATCGTTCAACCAACTGAACATCGGAGTAGGTTATCTGGTGGCTTACGCTTCCAATACGTTGGTGAATGGCTGGTTCGACAGTCCGGAACTGAAATGGCGCTGGATGCTCGGATTGGGTACTTTGTTCCCGATTATCTACCTAATCGGATTAACATTCGTACCGGAAAGTCCGGTATGGACCGAAAACCGGAGCCAACGGAAAGACAAGGAAAAGACTGCCCTCTCCTATCAGGAACAGGGACGCAGATTGTTTAAACGCCCGATGCGGCTGATACTGTTTATTGCTTTCAGTGTCGCCTTCTTCCAGATGGCATGCGGAATCAATGCGGTATTATTCTATGCACCCAAGGTGTTCGACATGGCGGGTTTCACCCCCGACAGCTCTTTCCTTCAATCCAACCTTATCGGGATATGTATGGTGGTTATGACCCTTGCATCCATGACATTGATTGACCGGCTCGGACGAAAACCTCTGCTGATTATCGGTTCGTGTATCATGATAGCCTCACTGCTGACTGTATCTGCCACGTTTTATATGTCGGGGTCCCCCGTCATTATCCTGATCGGACTGCTCTGCATGATAGTCGGCTTCTCTATTTCACTAGGTCCGATTACATGGATATTGCTGTCTGAGATATTCCCGTATCATGTAAAAGGATTGGGTATATCGCTTGCAGGTGTCTTCAATGGAATTATCAGTTTCGCCGTCACCACTTTGTTCCCGGTCGAGATAGAACATCTGGGTGCAGGCAATACCTTTATGATTTATGCTATCATCATGGTATTCTGCCTGATCTCCGTCAGTCTGCTCTACCCCGAAACAAAGGGACGCAACATGGAAGAACTGGAAAAAGAACTCATAAAAACAACTTAGCACCATGAATATGATTACAAACCCTATTCTGACCGGATTTAATCCGGATCCGTCTATCTGCCGCGTAGGAGATGATTTCTACATAGCCACCTCCACTTTTGACTGGTTTCCGGGTGTACAGATACACCACTCCCGTGACTTGGTTCACTGGCATTTACTAACCCGGCCACTCACCCGCGTGTCTCAACTCAATATGAAAGGAAATCCCGACTCCTGCGGAGTCTGGGCACCCAATCTGACCTACAAGGACGGAACGTTTTATCTGGTCTACACAGATGTCAAGCGCTTCGACGGCAGATGGAAAGATACGCACAACTATCTTGTGACGGCAACCGAGATAGACGGTGAATGGTCTGATCCCATCTATCTGAACAGTAGCGGGTTTGATCCTTCGTTGTTCCATGACGAGGACGGACGCGCCTGGGTTCCCAATCTGCTTGTAGATCACCGGAAAGGAAAATTCTTCGGTGGAATTGTCTTGCAGGAATATTCTTACCGGGAGCGCCGGCTTATCGGAGAGGTTTATTACATCTTCCCCGGCACTGGATTGGGAGTTACGGAAGGTCCCGTACTCTTCAAACGCAACGGTTGGTATTATCTGATAACAGCCGAAGGTGGAACGGAATATAATCATGCCGTAACTCTGGCACGATCCCGGCAGATTACCGGTCCCTACGAAGTACATCCTACGAATCCGGTACTGACTTCTGCTCACAATCCGGATTTGTATCTCCAAAAGGCAGGTCACGGCTCGGTAGTATCTACTCCCGATGGCAGATGGTACTTGACCCACCTTGCAGGGCGACCATTAACGACCCGTGGCAGATGTACCCTGGGGCGCGAAACATGCCTGCAAGAAGTAGTGTGGCACGAAGATGGCTGGCTGTATCTGAAAAGCGGAGGTAATGAACCGCAGGTACAAATTGAAGCTCCCGACTTGCCAGTCTGCCGTTGGGAGGCTTTACCGGAACGATGTGATTTTGAAGACGAGACTATGCCTATCGACTTCCAGTCACTCCGTGTACCGATGGATGAAACCTGGGTATCACTCAGGAAACGGAGTGGATTCCTGAGTATTAAAGGTAGGGAATCACTTTGTTCCACCCATCACCAAAGCATGATAGCCAGGCGACAACAAGACTTCAACTTTACAGCTACCACCCGACTGGAATTTCAACCGGATACTTTCCAGCAAATGGCAGGACTGGCTTATTACTACAATACAAGGCACTTTTACTATCTCTTCATGTCGTGGGAAGAATCTCTCAACAGCTATGTGCTGAATATATTCGTCAATGATGATAATCGCTGGAGTGAGCCGTTACCGGAATATATCCGGCTGGAAAAGGGAGAAGTATGGCTGCGGGCAACCGTTCAGAGAGAAAAGTTGAACTTCAGTTATTCCATCGACGGGGATACATGGCAGGAAATAGGGGGTACATTGGATGCTTCCATTATATCTGATGATTACGTTTGCAACAAGTTTGAATACAAAGCCGCCTTTACCGGAGCTTTCATCGGTATGTGCTGCCAGGATGTATCAGGACGGGGCAAATGGGCCTATTTTGACAGCTTTGAATACAAACCTTTATTGTAAACTCTATTAATTTGCTATATGAAAAAGCTATTTTATCTCGCTATAGTTCTTTGTGCTATAGCTTGTACAAACAAGAAGTCTTCCGTAAACTATGCCAAGTTCGAGCCGGAAGACGGCAAGTGCCTGGTTTTCATCGGTCAGGATATGGAAGCAATAGGCGGTATAGAAGGGAAAGAAGGATATGTTAACTTCTTCGGAACTCCGGCAGGTATAACCATCTATACCAACATCCGTCCGGGAGATGTATCTTACGGATATACTTACCAGGGACTTGACGGGCTTACATCGAATGCCAATTGGGGGGCAGGCAATTGCTTTGCGGACGCACAACTTGCATCTCCCCTGCTTAAAGACTGTGACGTAGCCATCGGTCTTGAATTAGTAAACCATGAAGAAAAAGTAGCCAGCGGGGAACATGACAGCTATATCATTCGCTTGGGAGAATGGATACAAAACATTGCCCCCCGAAGAGTATTTCTGCGCATCGGCTATGAATTCGACGGGCATGCCTGGAATCACTATCAACCGGAAGCTTACATTACAGCTTTCCGCCGTATCCATACCCTATTCGATTCACTGAACATATCCAATGTAGCTTATGTTTGGCAATCCACCGGAGGCAACAGCAGTATGGACGAACTTTATCAATATTACCCCGGTGATGAATATGTAGATTGGTTTGCATACAGCCAGTTTGCCCAGGGGCGTTGCCAGGCTATGATAGACCTGGCTCGCAAACATGGCAAGCCGCTCTTTATTGCGGAATCTACTCCTATGTTTCAGGAAAAAGGAGTTGTAGCTTCCGAGTTACGCCTTTCCAATCCGGAACAGGCCAATCGTGCCTGGAGTACCTGGTACAAGGAACTGTTCAATACGGTGGAGAGTAATCCGGATGTCGTGAAAGCATTTTCATACATCAATGCAGATTGGCCTTCAGAAGCAATGTGGCAAGGAGATACGGTGATTTTCAGCAAGATAGATGCACGATTACAGATCAATCCGGACATCACGGTGAAGTGGAAAGAGAAAATGAAAACGGAAAGATATATCCATGAACCGATAGCTCATATTGAATAAATTTATATTTTTGGAGCAAAAGAGGCTGAAATGAAATACACACTGACATTGTTATTACTCATCTTCTCCGTTCATATATACTCCATAAAGAACTGGTTACCTTATATCAATAACATCAGTCGTATGGAATATGGTGGGGGCACGCAGAATTGGACAATCACCCGTGACAACAACGGCTGGATTTATGCAGCCAACAACTCAGGGTTACTACAGTTCGATGGTTACTCATGGCATCTGTTCAGCAATGGCATGATTATCCGGACGGCTTACCATGACGGCAAGGAACGTATCTATGTAGGAGCATTCAATAATTTCGGTTATTTCTCGCCAGACGAAAAGGGAGCTATGCACTATCATTCCTTATCCGACAGTCTGGAAGACAAGTATCGCAATTTCAGTGATGTATGGGATATCTATTGCATAGATCATAGCATCTATTTTGTATCCTACAACCATATATTCAAACTTACGAACGATGAAATTACTGTTATCCAAAGTAAGGAACGTATGCTCTGCTCCGCCAATATAAACGGAAATTTATATGTGTTCAAGGAAAACGCGGGGGTATTTCTGCAAACCGGACAGTTATTTATACCGTTGGCAAGTACGGAAAAGATCAGTAACTACCATATCAGCGAAATACTCCCCTATCAGGATCAAAAGCTATTACTGATAACTGAATATCATGGCATTTATATCTATGACAATTCAACAACTGTTCCGCTCATCACTCAAAATGATCCGTTACTCAAATCCAGTCAGCTGTATTGCGCAGAAATAAAGGATGACAAGATTTATATCGGGACGATTAAGAGCGGACTGATTATTGCAGATATTCCTACAGGAGAGATTGAGCAATATGATATTCGGTCGGGCCTGCAAAACAATTCCGTACTGAGTCTGAACGTGACCGAAGGAGATAATATATGGTTGGGACTTGACAATGGCATCAGTTATCTGGAAACCAACAGCCCATTATCAAACCTCTATACCGGAAACCAGAATTACGGAGTAGGCTACGCGTCAATTATTCATAATGGATACATCTATTTCGGAACGAATCAGGGATTATATTATAGCCCCTGGCCTATCAAAGACATCCGCCACCTGGCTCTCCGTCCCGTAAAAAATGCCGATGGACAAGTCTGGAATCTGACCGCCATTGGAAAAACTCTGTTCTGCGGTCACAATAATGGAGCCTTTATGATTGAGGAAGGAACGGCCATCCCCCTGATAGGTGAAAATGGCTTTTGGAACTTTACACCGGTCGGAGAAAATAAATCCAAAGTGCTGGCAGGAAGCTACACCGGATTGGTTTTATTAGAAAACAAAGACACGGAGTCTGCACCTCGCTGGATATCCACACGGAAAATAAAAGGTTTTAATCTCTCGGTACGCTATGTAGAATATGATGAATCTGATGATATTTGGTGGATATTTCATGGAACAGGTCTGAGTGCCATCAAGTTGAATTCGGAATATAGTAAAGTAGTATCCTGCCAGCATTATCCGAATCAGAATAACTCTTACCAGACCAATCTGTTTAAAGACAAAGGCCGTGTTTACTTCACAACAGATTCCGGTATCTATCGTTATAACTCCATCAGGCAGGAATTCGAATTATCCGAAGAATGGAATCAGCGTATAGGTAACAGAGATTATCTTCGTGTAGTCAGCAATGAAGAAAACAGTTGTGTATGGTATATGCAGTCCGGTAAACTGAAAATCAATTATATTACTCCGCATGATTATATAACAGATTCTGTCAGTACCACCCGTTTACAAAACAATCTGATGGGTACCTTCGAAAGTATCAACAGAGTGGACTCGGCTACTTGTATTATCAGCACTCTGGATGGTTTCAGTCTTTATCGTATCACTACAGATTCATTGTCATCCCTCTCCAACAGTTACAAGTTCCTGATTAAAAAAGTAATAATCTCTTCCAGCAATGAAGAAATAGATTCTTATTTCTACAATGGCTTTCCAACTGACAAACAACATCAGACTATCCTAAGAAAATATCGGCCGGATGCTTCATATCGGTTTGAAATGAATCCGAATACTAATTCTTATGATAAAATCACTTATTCCGTTCAGCTAAAAGGGCTGGATGAACAAATGCTGGCATTGAACGCTTCAGGCATAAAAGAATATACTGGACTGAAAGAAGGAAATTATACCTTCCTTATACGTGCCTACAATCATCATACCCACCAGACGGAAGTAGAAGAAATTCATCTCAGAATTCTTCCACCCTGGTATAGAAGTATTTATGCTTACATCATGTACGTACTTCTCCTTGTTGCACTCGGATATGGAATCTATAAACTATTGAACCAGAGATTCAACAAGCAACACCAAAAACGTCTGGATGAACTGAAGGAAGAAAGCCTTAAACGGGAATTCAAACTAAAAGAGGAAGCTCTTGCACAGGAAAAGAGGATAGTTGAACTGGAAAATAACAAGCTTCAACAAGAGTTATTATTAAAGAGCCAGGAACTCTCAAATTCCATGTTCTATGTAATTCAGAAGCAGGAAATTTTCACTTTCATGCAAGACGAACTCCAGAAAATTTCTGCCTATCTGCGTAAAGAACAGACCAAAGACGCCTTGCGTAAATTGAACAGACTTCTGGAGAAAGTACATGCCAATATCGAAGACGAAGATAACTGGCAAAAGTTGGAAAATAACTTCAACATCGTACACAATAACTTTCTCAGCCGCCTGAAAGAACGTTATCCCGATCTTACATCCAGCGAATTAAAATTAGCCGCATATATCCGTATGGATTTAATCACCAAAGAAGTTGCACCACTATTCAATCTATCGGAACGGGGTATGGAATCAGCACGATACAGGCTTAGAAAGAAATTAGGTTTGTCACGGGAAGAGAGCCTGTCGAAGTTTTTGCAAAACTTCTAACAGGATTGTAAAAAGTGGCTAAAAGTATAATAAAGCAAATCCCAGTCCGCATTTCCATAAAAAAAATGAGTTGACTCTTTTAAGTGAACAAGTTGTAAGTACTTCTCCGGAATTGTTCTCTCGAAGCACTTTACACTGGAAGCACTTACCAATTCATCATCATCTGCATGAAAGACCAATGTAGGAATAGAGACCTGTGGTAGTACCTCTCTTGTTTTCTTCATCAAACAAAACAAGTCAATCATTCTCGGTGCCCAACTCAAATAAGTGAGTATGGAACAAGGAGCTACACTACTCGCCTTCAATAGAGCATGAGCAGGATCAGTTTCCGGAATTTCTTTGCAGAAGCCTACTTTCAGATTATTTCTGAGAGCTCTACCCTTAACCCTCACATATAAAGGGGTATCTATAGCTACTATGCCTATTATTTGCTCCGGACTTTCCATATAAGTAAGAAACGATAAAAGACTTCCCATAGAATGCCCAACCAAAATAATCGAATTATAGTTTTTCTTATAACGAGCTATTTCCGCATTGACATATTCCAGCCACTGCTGCCTGTTACTGCGTGCAAACTCCTCCCCTGTTCCGCCATGTCCCGGTAATAACAAAGAAGAAGCAGCAAAACCCAGTTCGGAACTTCGTTTCATTAAACCCAGAAACTGATCCGGTCCTTCCACTATGCCATGTATAAAAACAACAATAGTACTCGCACCTTCCCTTGGATAATAACACGGTTGTTCTCTCTCCATCTGCTCATTAGTTTCTCTCTTCTTCATCTTCCCATTCGTTACTTTTCAATTGACGTGGTATCTATCATTTACACCGTAATTCAAAATTAGTAAAAACATAAAAGCCCCGCAAACTCTGAATAAGAAATTCGACATATAAGTTCATATTTTAAAAGGAAATATAGCGGATATTAAGTATATTTGCAAGCATAAAATTAATAACTATGAAGACTGCATTTATTTTATGCCTATTATTTTTATGCTTATCTACCACATTTCATGGACAAGAAGGGAAAATGTTCACGGTTGATAAGGACCTATCAAGCAGTATGCTTAATAAACTATATCAAGATCGCGACGGCATAATATGGATTGCAACAGAAGATGGCTTGAATCGATATGACGGTGCAAAATTCACTGTTTATAGAAATGAGAAAGATAATCCTCACTCTCTACTAAATGACTATGTACGTACATTGTACGAAGATAAAAAAGGGCGCTTCTTCATAGGATCCTTGAACGGACTACAAATATATGATCGGGCAACAGATAGTTTTACCACCATTCCGATGTATCTTTCCAGTGGAGATCCAATAGCTCCCAATATAGCGACAATACTTGAACGCAATAATGGAGAAATACTAATAGGTACTTCAGGACATAGCATGTTTATACTGGAAACAAAGGGAGACAGCATAAATGCCAAGCAAATAAGCCAATTTATCCCCAGCAATCTAATCATATATACATACGAAGATAAAAAAGGAAATTTATGGATAGCAACAGGTGATAATGGTATCTTCCGTTTTGATAAAAACAACCAATCCAAACACTATACAGGTGACAAAGACATAGCTAAAAATACAGTTTCAAGTATGTGCGAAGACGAACAGGGCAATCTTTATATAAGTAGTCTAAAGAGAGGACTATTCATATATAATGAAAAAGCAGATACATTTACTCCTCTCACATATACTCCTAATCCTGATTTACCTATTAAAATTCTATATCCTGGGGATCAGAATGAAATATTTATCGGTACCGATGGTTCTGGAATGAAAATATATGATACTCAAAAACAAAAGATTAAGGAAGCCAATTTTAATGTCACTACATTTAATCTGAAAAAGACTAAAGTACATTCCATTCTGAAAGACAAAATAGGAAATATATGGTTAGCTTTTTTCCAAAAAGGAGTAATGATTATACCTGCTACGACAAATAAATTCAAGTATATGGGTTATAAATCTTCCGCACATAATGTAATTGGTTCCAACTGTGTCATGTCAGTATATAAAGATCACACCGGAACTCTCTGGGTAGGTACTGACAACGACGGGATCTATGCAATTGCCCCAGACAATACACTGAAAGCGCACTTTGTCCCTACAGATGCCCCACATTCTGTTCCCGCAACCATCATGAGTATCTTCGAAGATTCTAACTACAATCTGTGGATAGGCTCTTACCTTCACGGCATGGCTCGATTGGATCCCCAAACTGGTCGTTGCGAATATCTGAAGTTATCGGCACAGCCGTCTAACCTGACAGAAAACATATATTGCTTTGCAGAAGATGATAATAAAACATTGTGGATAGGAACTATGGGAGGTGGCTTATTTTACATGGATATAAATACCAGGAAAATTGTCCAATGCCCGATACTTACCAATAGCAACACCGACTGGACTAAAATTAATATGCTACACAATTCGTGGATAAATAGTCTCTTATACACAAGTGAAGGCAAGCTGTACATAGGAACTTATGACGGTTTAGGGTGTCTGGACATAAAAACCATGGATTTCATTTCTCCTTTGAGAAACAGGAGAATATTATATGGAGACGTAATCTATGCCCTTCACGAGGGTAGTGATGGAAGCATCTGGATAGGAACATCTAAAGGATTAAAACACCTCAATCCCAAAAGTCTTGATATTCGCGAATATACAATAGAAGATGGTTTGCCGAGCAATTATATATGTGCAATCAAGGAAGATGTGAATGGATATCTCTGGATCAGTACGAATTATGGAATCAGTCGGTTCAACCCCAAAAACCAAAGTTTCATTAATTTCTATGCAAGTGACGGACTGCAAGGCAATGAATTCAGCAAAGGAGCTAGCTTTGCATACCATCAAAGCGAACTTATTTTTGGAGGAACAAACGGTATCACCTATTTTAATCCAGCAGAAATAACCAACTCAAGTAAAAAACCTGAGATTCGGATCACAGACTTTTATATCCATGATAAAATGGTAAAGAAAGGGATGGAATCAGGAGGTAAAGACATTGTTACTACTGCAGTAATGGATGCTGATCATTTCCAGCTTTCCCACAAAGATAATTCTTTCAGTATAGAATTTTCAGCCATGGAGTTTTTCAGCCCGGAACGAATTACCTATATATATCGCATTAACCATACAAGTTGGATTAGTTTGCAACAAGGAATCAACCGAGTATCATTCAGCAACTTAAGTCCGGGTGACTATACATTCCAGATAAAAGCAAAAGATAATGACTCTTATTCTGATATTAAAGAAATACGTATCACCATTGACCCGGCATGGTATGCATCCGGATGGGCCAAACTAATGTATGGGATATTGCTGATAGCTATCATCTATATCATCGTCATCCAAGTACGCCATCGTTACCGTGCCCGTCAGGAGATATTAGAGCATATTCACGCAGAGCAAATCAATGAAGCCAAATTACAGTTCTTCATCAATATATCCCACGAGATACGTACCCCGATGTCTCTCATCATAAGCCCACTGCAAAAGCTTATCTCTACTGATAAAGATGGAGAACGGCAAAAAAACTATCATACTATTTATAGGAATGCTGAACGTATTCTTCGCCTGGTTAACCAGCTGATGGATATTCGGAAAATCGATAAAGGGCAAATGTCACTGAAATTTCAAGAGATTGACATTGTGGGTTTCATCCGGGATTTATACTACACCTTCGAATATCAGGCAAATGCCAAACATATCACTCTTTGTTTTCAAACAGAGATGGAAAACTTACAGGCATGGATAGATCCTAAGAATTTTGATAAAGTTATCCTAAACATTATTTCCAATGCATTCAAATTTACACCGGAAAACGGAAAAATCAATATTTATCTCCGTACCGGTAAAGATATGAATGCTCCCTGCCCTTTACAGCATTATTTTGAAATAATAATAGAAGATAGCGGCATCGGAATTGACCCCGCAGAGATAGGAAGAATTTTTGAGCGTTTCTATCAAATCCGTAACAGCCACAATAACTCTAATGTAGGTACTGGTATCGGATTGCATCTAAGTCGTTCATTAATAGAATTACATCACGGTACAATAGAAGCAGAAAATAATGAGGGGAAACCAGGCTCCCGCTTTATTATACGATTGCCTTTAGGCAAGGAACATCTGAACGCTGAAGAAATAGATAATAACCCGACTGACAATAATTCTCCCGTACATATCACAACTGCCCTACCCACTTCTCCAGTTGATGAAGAAGACGAAAAAATACGTTCCAGAACAAAGAATCGTGTCCTGGTAGTAGAAGATGATGAAGAAATACGAAAATACATCTGTCGCGAATTGGCAAGTGATTTCCACATGAGCGAGTGTACTAATGGAAAAGAAGCACTTGCTATGATTCTAAAAAAAGAACCTGATCTGATTATCAGTGATATCATGATGCCTGAAATGGATGGATTGACACTTTGCAAAAAAATAAAGCAGAACGTAACCATCAACCATATACCAATTATCCTCTTGACGGCCAAATCAAGGGAGGAAGATAATCTGGAAGGTTTAAACATGGGAGCAGATGCATATATAGTGAAACCATTCAGTATTGAAATACTGAGAAAAACGGCTATCAACCTCATCAAGAGCAGAGAAGTATTGCGTAATAGTTTCAGCGGTAGTCAGATGCAAGAACAGAAGTTGAAGAAACTAAAAGTCCAATCACCTGACGACAGGCTGCTTAATAAAGTGATGAAAGTTATTAATGACAATCTCGGTAATCCTGACTTGAATGTTGAAATGATAGCAACTGAAGTAGGTATCAGTCGCGTACATTTGCACCGTAAGCTAAAAGAGCTAACTAACCAGTCAACCCGCGACTTAATACGCAATGTTCGTCTGAAACAAGCGGCATCATTATTAGCAAACCAATATCATAACATTACTGAAGTCGCTAGCCTTACAGGTTTTACTAATATTGCATATTTTTCTACCGCTTTTAAAGAATTATACGGAGTACCCCCCACCTCCTATATGGAAGAACAGCAAAAGTCTTCTTTTTCTGACGGTGACAAGATTGAGCAACAGAACTAAACAAAACAAAAAGAAAGCCAACTAATTCATGACAATTAGCTGGCTTTCTTTATTATATCAATATATTACGCTTATACTACTTTTACACTTTCCATTCACCAAACTACTTGATAATCCGGAAGTTTCCACTGACATGCAGCATAGACATCATATATACCATACCGCTATAGTAACGGAATTTCCCCGTAGGTAATGGTTCATCCCACAATTTCTGTATACATTCTTTCGCCAGATCCTTGTCATTCAGAGCAAAGGCTCCTACAGCATTTGCACCGATCATACCTGTTGAATAATTACCGGCAGGTGCTGAACCATCCACATTAAAATATTCGTGCGTAAAATTATCTTGCTTGAAAAAGTTAAGCAATCGACTCATCATCTCTGTCTGGTTAGCAGCATCTTTCCCAAACCAATAATAATCCATACCAACATTCATGGCACAACGGAGAGCATCAAACTGGTATCTTCTTGTATCATACCCCCAATTCTTAGTTTTCCAAGGAGTGCCATCGAATGCAGAATAATCAGGAAACAATCCCGTCTTTTTATGCGATGCATCAGCCAACAAGCGACGGGCTGCATCAGGCGTTTGCTTCCAGAATTCCTTATTAGTGTCAGACCACAAAGCCCAAAGTTCAAAGAAAGCAGGCAGATTATAAGAAGGGTCCGTATAGTTATAATAGACCTTTTCCGGTACAAATGTAACGAGTTTACTCTCAGTATTGAACAGGTTATAAACGCCTTGGGAACCATCTTTAGACATAACATCTTTCAAGATTTTCTGAGCTTCCTGATTATAGTCATATGCTCCGCCATTCCCCCAACGGTGAGAAGCAAAGAATAAAGAAGTTATAAAATAAATTTCACCATCAGAAGCGCAACTCGGCTCCTTACCTATTTTAACGCCATGAGGTGTACAGTGCCAGGCATAATATCCCGACCATTTGCCCGAAGTATATAGCATGTATTTCTTGGCCCACCGCCATAACTTATCGAATTCCGCCTGCTTATCCAACTGTACACATATCATCATTCCATAGGACATTCCTTCTGTACGTACATCCTGATTCCCTGTATCATAAATATAGGCAGTATTGTCATCACTCTCATAGTAAACCTTTGTTTTTTCATTCACAAAGAAATGATTCCAGATTTGCTCCATTTTCCGGTCGGTTTGTTGCTGAGAAATACCTAAATACTCATTAAACAAATTCCGATAGTTATCAGTATAGTAAGCTCCTGCAGGAATCGGGTCCCCACTGCTGTTTTCCTGAACAGGATGAGCCTGAACTCCAAGTGAACAAAAGCCGGAAAGTATCAGGCTGACACTAACCGCAAATAAAGTCGTAAGTTTCATCACTCCAAGGTTTTGTCACAATTAATAGACTGCTAATATCATTACATACTACGCTCCAGCGAATAGTCTTCTCCTGGCTGGGTAACAATGTCATATTCGTAAGTACGATAAAGGACCGGCACCTGAGGATTTATCAGTTTTGAAACTACCGGTTCTTTTATAACTGCCGATGCATAAAGAGGATTCGGGCAAGCACCGTCTGCCACTTTCACTCCTTTTCCCTTTAAAGGAACATAAGAACGGATACGTAGTACCCCGCCCAAACGAGAATGTATCTTCGCCTTTTTCAGTTGAACGCCATCCCATTCCATATCCACCACAAAACCACCACGGGCAACAAGGCCTTTCACACTTCCTTTTTTCCATGCTTCAGGCAGTGCAGGCAATAAGTGTACTGCACCATCATGGCTTTGCAACAACATTTCTGCAACTCCTGCCGTATAACCAAAGTTTCCATCGATCTGGAAAGGTGGATGGGCATCAAATAAATTAGGATAAGTACGTCCCTCAGGATATTCTTTTTGAACTTTATCATTAGGCAAAAGATGAAGCATATTCTGTATAATCTTATAAGCATGATTGCCATCCAACATACGCGCCCAGAAATTAATCTTCCACCCAATGCTCCAACCGGTAGCCATATCTCCACGCTGTATCAAAGTATTCCGGGCAGCTTGAAATAACTCCGGATTTGTAGTCGGAGAAATCTGATTACTGGGATATAAGCCATATAAGTGCGAAATATGCCGATGGTCATCCAGCGGATTATCAGCATCAATTAACCATTCCTGCAATTGGTTATGTTTCCCAATCTGCATTGGCGGCAACTTACTCAGCATTACCTGCAAAGAATCCTCATACTGTTTATCTCCACCCAAGATACGACTGGCCTGAAGTGTATTGTACAAAGCATCAAAAGCAATCTGATTATCCATTGTACAACCTGCCGTAATCGTTGTTTGTGAACCCCGATAACCATGTTCAGGAGACATGGAAGGTACTGTAACCATCCATTTATACTTCGGATGTTCCACTAAATGACTTAAATAAAAATCAGCAGTTCCCTTCAACAGCGGATAATACTTCCTTAGAAACTCTTTGTCACCGGTAAACAGATAATGCTGCCACAGATGCTGTGCCAGCCAGGCACCTCCATTAGGCCACATGCCGAAGTATGCAGCATCCACCGGTCCGCAGGCACGCCATATATCCGTATTATGATGTGCCACCCAACCTTTAGCATCATAAAGAACTTTAGCAGTCTCACTGCCTGTAACTGCCAAGTCAGTCACCATATCAAAGAGAGGTTCATGTGTCTCACTCAAATTGGTCACTTCAGCAGGCCAATAATTCATCTCCGCATTGATATTAACCGTATATTTACTATCCCAGGGAGCATATGGACTATGATTCCAAATACCTTGAAGATTGGCAGGCTGACCACCGGGTTGCGAAGAAGAAATCAGCAGATAACGACCATATTGGAACATCAAAGCTGCCATCGCCATATCATTCCCTTCCATAAAACGTTGCACACGGACAGGTGTCTCCAAAGCGGAAACTCCGGTACTTTCTAAAGTCAAGGACACACGGTCATATTGCTTGCGATAAGAGGCGATATGACTCTTCAAAGCCTGTTCGTAAGGAATGCGGGTGGCTTTCTGCAAATAAGTAGCTGCACGTTTTGACTCGTTCGCACTGACATCATGATAATTCACAAAATTAGTAGCTGCTGAAATGTACAAGGTAGCTTCAGTAGCCCCATTCACGGCAAGTGTGCTTTCTTCCTTACTCACTTTACCATCTGTTCTCACCTGTACTTGACATTCGGCACGCATAGCAGCAGGAATTCCTTCATGTTCAGCTCCCTGACAAGAGATAATCAGCTTACCCCCCTTTACTTGTACATCTGATTTCAGCGGACTGCTGTATGATACAGCAAAATTCAAGGCCTTTGCTTTATCCGCCTGAATACGTACAATAATCACATCATCACTCAAAGAGGCAAATGCCGTACGGACAAACTTCACTCCATCCACTTCATAACGTGTTGTAGCAGTAGCATTCTCCAGATTCAGATCCCGATAATATTCAGAAGGATTTTCATGCCCGGGGAAATTCAGGAAAAGACTTCCCAGCGTCAAATAACGCATACCATGCTGAGGCGTCATATAATTCTCATCAATGAGTTTCTGCGCCTCCAAAGTTTTGCCTTCAAAAATAAGGCGACGTATTTCAGGTAATACCTGCAACCCTTTAGGATTATTATTATTGTACGGTCCACCAGCCCAGAACGTCTCTTCATTGAGTTGCAATTCTTCACGGGCAGTTCCGCCAAATACCATAGCCCCCAAACGGGAATTACCTAATGGCAAGGCTTCCAACCAATCTTGTGCCGGACGATTATACCATAACTTCATATTCTGAGCAGACGTCCAATCTCCATATCCTAAAATAGAAAGCATTTTAGCAGCATAGCGAGCTCCTAGCATCCGATATCCTTCAGCTGTAAAATGAAGATTATCGAATGCAGCCGGACAACCGGCAGAAGATATCACGTGTGCAGTAGGAATCACCTGTGGCAAGCTGTCGATGATTGTATTCATGCTGGCACAAACGCCATTCTGATCTGCATGTACCACCTCACCTGCCAGCAAAGGCACATTAGCGGCAGATAATCCTAAATCGTTCAAAAGATTATCATACACTCCCTTTACTTTTAAGGGCCAGTCTTTATCATTTGTATTCGACTCTCCCTGATGTAACAGAATACCTTTAATCACTCCGTCTTTTTGAGCAAGCTTTGCCATCTCAACCAAACGCGCATAAGGATTGCCGCCATATTCCTTTACCATATTCTTCAGCCAGTCCGGAGAAGTTTCTACATAGGATTGATAGTTATCCTTGTCAAACAGTTCTATCCTACAACCGCCTACGGCAACATTGATAATTCCTACCCGCACATTAGATGGAAGATTAGCCACCATAGCCCGGCCGAAATAATCTCCCGGGGTCAAGCCCGTATAGCAACGAGCCAAAGGAGGAACCGCCTTATACCAATTCCCTTTGGTCCTCCCCAAATTAGGACAATCGACAGCCGCTAATACCTGAAAGCGACTGTCAACTGCCACTGTATCCTGTTCTTCTACCTTTGCATTTCCTTCCATGTTCGATTGTCCCAAACACAGATAGATATGGAAATTCGCGTCCTGTGCAAATGTCGTCATGCCTAAAAGAAGCAAGCATGTAAATACAAATGTTCTCATAATCTGTCTATTATTGTTTGTTTATATGTATATTCATTCCTTACCAAATATCCGGGTTACGAAAGGTAAACACTGATAAAGAGCCGAGTGCCAATATTCCCAATCATGTCCTCCATCGCGCACCCTGAACTGGCAAGGTATACCGGCATTACGCATTGCTTGATAGAACTCTATATTACGATCAAGCAGGAAATCATCATCCCCACAATCTACAAACCAGGCAACATTACGTAAATCAACCTTACGGTTCTCATCGGCCTCGGTCACATATTTCACACAGCTATTTTCAATAACACTACGAGTCAGTATCGCTATTTTAGAATTCGGATCATCAGCAGACACTGCTCCTTGCTCAGGAATAGACATCAGAGCACTCATCGCATAGACTGCACAAAACATATCACTATGGCGCTGGCCATAATTAGTAGCTCCGCCACCTCCCATCGACAAGCCGGCAATGGCACGATGCAGCCTATCGCCTATCACCCTGTATTCTTTCTCTATATAGGGCAAGAATTCCGTATAAAAGAATGTCTCATATTTCCAACCAGGCATATCAAAATATCCGTTCCATTCCATATGTATATTACCACCGGCATTCGGAGTAACAATAATCATCTCACATGCTTCTCCACTGGCTACAAGGCGATCCATCACATCTTTTACATGTCCACGCTCGGCCCAGACAGGATTGGTCTCCCACATACCATGCAAAAGATACAGGACCGGATATTTTTTCTCTTTATTCTGTTCAAAACTCTTTGGCAGAAAAACGGTATAAGCACGCTTTGAATTTAACACTTTACTGAAAAGAGTATCCGTGACTACTTTACTCTGGAAATTCCAAGGTGCATTTTGTGCATAACCGGACAATGTATACATCATTACAGCCAACCATACAATTATCTTCTTCATCATATCTTTTATTTAAAGTTTATCAGACAATTCATTTGTATCTGCAAAAATAAGGCATGAATCTGATCACCGCTTTACGATTTCAGATATTTGAATATCAATATTAGATAAATATTACAGTCCCAAGCTCAAAACACCCCCATCAGCAAAGTGAACAAAAGATTCATGTTTTTCATGCTATTCTTCATTTTATATTCAATTATAATCTCAGAAATCTTTTCGGTTTCAAATGTAACAGATCGAAGTAATATAATCCACATTTTCATGCTACATAGTTATTCACCTATGTTACATCTTTCATATTCACGTTACATTTTCTTGTAGGAGTATTACATCGTAGCCCTTCTATCACTCTATATCGGACGTGTCGCATCTATATATCGGATGCGCAGTATCTATATATCCAATGTCACCGATATATAGATATTTGTCCGCATCACATACACACTCTTCTCGTCAATGAAAATACATATTCCGCTTGAAATCAGACTTGCCTGAAATTACATTGCTTGTTGTGGATCACAACTATACTTCGGCTGGGAACTGGCACGGATGAGGTCTGAGGGGAGATTGACAAGGTGCATTTTGTACATAACCGGATAGTGTATACATCATTACAGATTTGTGCTCCTGCACACTCTTCACAGAGGATGCAGGAAAGATATTATAAAATGCACAAATTATATCAAACTCTCGGAAAGATGAGAGTTGATATGTCTTTTTAATTTGCTAAGAAAACATTAGCTATCACAATAGGTTTTCCACCTGTTGACCAAAAACCTGCAATATAAAGATGCGAAGGATCAATCTTTCTTCCGCTCTTATCTTTCATATTATTCAACTCCACTACAATCTTACGCGAAGATCCGAAATCATACGTAGCAGGCTCACTCCAATAACTGGTTTTATCAAACAGACGGAACGAAACACCACTTTCATTATCATTACCCAATTCTACGGTCACAGTCTTATATCCCGACAAATCAAGTCCACTGTCATATTGCCACCCTCCGAAACCATACTGTCCCGTCACCAGTGTGCGGGTGTTTTCGTCGAACGTGCCTTTCTCCCATATAGAAGGATTGAAGACATCTGCTGTCAGTGAGAAAGGAGAAATTACCGTAACCTGCAATGTCAGTTGCTTACTGACTCCGGCAGCCGATTGATATGTAACGGTTACCGTAGCTTCACCTGGTGCCACAGCTACTAATTTGGCTGCCTGTTCTACTTTCAGCACGTTCGTATCTGAACTGTTGACAGTCGCTTCCGCAGTCACCATCCGTACCGTTCCATCAGAATAAACAGCTTTCACTTTGAGATAATTCGTACCACCCATTTGCAGACGAAGATTTCCTTCCTGTCCCATCAGCTCCAGTTTCTCCAGTTCCCCATTCACTACTATCCCATCAGCATATTCTTTGAACCAATGGTACATCGCCCAAGGACAGGCTTCGGGGTCATTGAGAAAAGTATAGTTGCCCGGTTCACCCGGCACATCCTTAAATGCCACCAGCTCATGGGATCTAGTGGTGAAAAACAACCAGGAAACATTACCTGAATTATCGGCTATATATTTGAAGTTGGCGCCAAAGCCTTCAGCACCTGCCGTTCCTGTAATACTTTTACCCCAAGTGGCATCATATTTCTTCGGAGCCCAGTCTATTTCAGTCACCATGATAGGAGCAAAAACCGCCACAGGACCTACTTGCGCATCCCAACCCCGCTGAAAAGCTTCATAACCACCTCCTGTGGAAGAGCCGATTCCTTCGCCGCTGTCTTCCTCAGCATCGCTACCATACCAACCGGGATAGCAGTGAACAGCAAAGCCTATGTTCTCTCCTTCGATACGGTGAATAGCATATCCGGCGTAGGATGACTGATAAGATAATCCCGGCACCCAAACAATGTTGTGACAATTAGTACGTATCTTGTCTACTATAGCCTGAAAGTAGAGTTGGAGATTCTTGAAATGACCGTCACCGCTACTGCCATATGTTCCGTCAGTACCTTTTATTCTGACAGGTTCATTAGCAAGCTCAAACATAACATCCATATTATTTTTCAGTTTAGGATGTTGCGAGACAATATCCCACACTTTGAGCAAAAATTGCTGATAAGTGTCTCCTATTTCTATACCTTGATAGGGAGCATCAGACGGACAAACCCCAGGCGGACGCATCACCACATACATTCCCTTAGAAATAAAGTATTCTGCCATCGGCACAAACAACTCTTCAAGATACTTCCGAAAACGGGTTTCGGAGAACCGCTCATGTCCTTCATATCTCACGGACTGCATGGAGGGGCCATCACTCCAATACGGGTCGAGGTGCATCCGCACGAAATTGAATTTCCATCCTGCGGTCACAATGCCGTCTACCATGCTCTTATTATACCTGAGGCATGCCTGCACGTCATAGTTACCCCACGCATTATTATTGAAGAAAGGGCTGTAAGTCTGCGTAAAACCATGCAGATTGACTATTTCTCCCTTTTCATTTTTAAGGTAACGCCCTTCTACACGCAATATCGGCAACTTGGCTTCAGCAGGAGTCTCAGGTTCCGGATTCGGGTCCACGGACTCCGTCGGCTCTTCCGGCTGCACTATTTCTTTTATCTCATAATCTGCGCAAGACGCCCATAGCAACATAACGCCCAGGCACAGCAGCATTGATAAAATTCTTTTTCCGTTCATAATATTTTTGAGTGATTCATTAATCATATCCAACTCACGTTAATATAGGAAACCAAAAAGCCCACAACGGAATTTTAAATCATAAAAACAGATTTCTACTCCCAGCACTATGATATCCATCCAATAGGCAACAATTTAAACTCATAATTGTACTCCGAATCCGTTCCAGGTTGGACCTCGGCAGACTCCAACATCAAAGCCAATATTCCGTCAGCACTATGATCCACATATACCTCATCTGTAGTTTCATCCCGAAGCAATGTAAAAATAGCATATTTTGACTCCATACTACCATTGCTTTTTACTATCTTATAATGCACACGGAAAAGAGCAACCGCACTCTCTACCGGATATTGAGTAGTTATCGTAAACTTATAGACACCTTTCTGAGGAGTATTTTCAGCCACAATAGTGGCAAGACTATTGACAGCCCTGGTTTCTGCCGTTTCTGAACAGTCTGACAAGTTCCTATCGAGAACCGATGTCTTTTCTACATCAATTTCACTATCCAATCCAGCCAACTCATCAGAACTACAACTGAACAAAAATAAAAATAACGCTAACGATAAAATCTGTTTCATAACTACTACTTTTTAATTAGACAATAACTGAGAAATAAATATAAAAAAACAACTTTAACAGACACATCACTTTTACCAATAGCGTACAAAGCTATAGTTATAAATATCATCTCCTGTAATAGTTCCTTCATACAATTTATAGCCTTTTATATCACCATGATAATAAACTAACGGAGAACCATTATAATCCATTTCGTAAGTTCCTTTTGTTTCTCCTTTCGGAATAGTGATTGATGCGTTGCCGTCATACTTTCCACCATCATTGTATGCTTCGTATGGAATTCTGCAACTGATCTCTTTTTCTACGGGATAAGTTGTAGTAGCAGTAAACAATGGATGATTGGAGTAAAGTTCTTTCACTGAAACAATTATATAATTATTAATTCCATTTTGAGTAATTCCAATATTTAATGTTTTATTGGATTCCGGTTGTTTTAGTGTAATACTTCCCACTCTCTTCTCTACAGAAGTATTTGCATCTACTGAAATAAACACTTCATATATTTTATAATAAGGATTCAAAAAATCAATTCTATTCACCCATGTAGGTTTACTCACCACCTCAGGAACTATATCTGCCACAGTAGTACCTACTTGTCTATAAGAAACAATAGTTTGCCTAATAGAATCTTTTTTGTACGGTAATGTCACAATCGGTTGCAATTGACTAAAATACCCTTCAAAATAATATACGCTATCCGAATTCGTAGTTCGTGTAACAGTCATATCTTCTGCCCTATTAGTATCAAAAGGTATTTCATTACTACAACCACACCAGATGACTAAACTCAAAATAAATAATATGTTTTTCATTGTTATTCGATTTTTATTAAAACAATAAAGGCAGCGGTTTCACATTATGCCCCGCTGCCTTTTCTCATAAAACTTTATTATTTTCCAGCCAATCCATCAGCAAAACCTGCATAGGTATGCTTACGACTGTAATTGGAATCCCAAAGACCTACGGGTTCGCCACCGCGCCAGCCTGAATCACTGGGACTATCGGTTGCACACCACTGAGTGATACCATACTGCTGGGCAGCAGGAATTATCTCGAAGTACTTCTTCACGATGAACTTGTAGTAATCAGACATTGCTTTATGCTGTGCTTCAGTCATATTCTCCGTCTTCACACTGGTACCATTCTCATCTATGTAGCCCATATCAAGCTCGGTTATCTTCACGAGTTTGCCACTTTCAGCCAAGATTTCGAACATCTTCACCACATGATCTTCTTTACTCTTCTGTGTAGCAGCATTAGCATAGCAACTCACGTGCATCTGTGTACCAATACCGTCAATCTTTGTCACGCCATCAGCTTCCCACTTTTCAATCCAGTGTACCAGACTCTTAACTTTCTTATTATCGTCCCAGTCAGACTCCAGATTATAGTCATTGACAAAGAGTTTCAGAGGATTAACACCACCGTTCTCGGCATAGTACTTACGGGCAGCAGCTACCACAATGCGCACATAGTCTTCGTTGCCCAAGTAGTCTTGCCAGTAGAAGTTATTCTTGGCATCTTCTGCAGAGACATTTTTGGCAGACTGCAAAGTATAGAAACCTTCATCATTACCACCACCGGAAATAGCTTCATTCACTACATCCCACGCAGTCACATAACCACCAGTAGCTTCCATCATACCTTTTACCCAGTTGTTCATGGCCCATGTAAGGGTATCTTTCTTTTCTTCGGGAGTCAACTCAATACTTGTCTGATTAGAAGAATATCCCTCACCTTCAGCAGATAACGCTTGATAACCATCCCAACTTGTCCACCCTGCAATCGACTGGTTTTCAAAGTTAGTAGTATAAATTTCCGATGTCCCATCAGAGAACACTACATTATCAACATAAATAGTTCCTACAAAATCACCAAAATTAAAGGTAAACTTATCTACTTGGTCAAACCCCGGCGTAAATACAAAACTTACATCTGTCCATTCTGTACCAATAGCAAATCCACCTGGATAACCTTGAGAGCCAACGCTGGTAGACTGCAAAAATATAGTACAATTGTATACATCAGTTGCTTTAACCTTGGCCGTAAAAGTGTATGCCTTTCCTTCTGTCAACGGTGTAGCAAATTGATACCACACTTGTGAACCGTAATTATTGTCTTTCTTTTCCGTATTAGTCATAGTCAAACAAAAACCAGCATTATCGTTGCCTTCCTTCCCTATTTCATAGGTATATGTACCCATCCAACTTGGCTTTGTCCAATGGGATAAATCGCCTGTATCGAACGTACCGTCTACAATAAGATTTTCGCCATCAGCAGAAGTCAATGTCACATCATCAAAACAGAGTTCCCCTTGGAACGGACCGAAACAAAAGCGCAAGCGATTGATAGGCATACTTGCTGTAAACGTAATTGAAGTCTCTTCCCATTTTTCACCAGCGGAAAAAGAAGGCAAGTATTGTGTATCACCATCAATAACACCAGGCCAAAAGTTATAATCTACATTAGAAGTAGCTTTAGCTTTCATTGAAATCACATATTCTTTGCCTACTTCAAGCGGCGTACTTAAATCATAATAAATTTCTGCTTCCCAAGGGTCTTTTCCCGCATTTGGTACTGTAATATGTAAGAAATTGTTAGCAGCGTTTGGATCAACAGGCAAAGGTATCGGAGCAATCAATCCGTTTAGATACTTATTATTCTGCTGCGCATGCCAAGCCAGCGTATGTCCGTAAATAGTGATTCCGGCAGCTTTTGCTTCCTCAACAAACTTCGCCACTGTGCTGAAGCTCATTGTTCCGTCATTAGCCACACACGAAGCGTACTTCATAGCATTACCCGCCGTCATCTCATCGAAATTGGAGATAGCCATAGTACGCACCACTTCTCCTTTCAGAAAATCACTCGCCGACAGCGCAATGCCCAACTTAAAGTCGGGACTTACACTTCGGTCTATGTATGTTTTCAATGCATCGTAAGCATTGAGATATTCATATTGGGCTATACTTTCCGGCTTCTCAGTCTTAAAGTCAACGAATTGGTCATCGGCACAAGAAGCAAGCGACAGCAATAGGCCCAAGGATAATGAGTATTTAATTGTTTTCATTGTATAATCATTTATTAACATATTTCTTATTCTTTTCGTCAATATGCAATCAAGGGTAACGATAAGTGGTAAATGTAAAACTTCTATAATTCACCACATAATTCGGACCTGTATCCTTCTTCAACAATACACGTATGGTTACACTTCTGGGCGTACCGTTCAAGCTCAGATAACGCTCATTATGCAATCCTGAATATTGCAAAGAAACCTCCGAACCATCCGAAGAATAAGCTTCCCATTCATAATGCAATGAACTATCCGGCACGTCCATTACGATACGGACAAATCCGGACAAGGCATTCAGATACATCTGATTACCTAAATCAGCCGTTATTGGAGGCGTATAAGGATCAGATAGCACTGCGGTATAACTTCCCGTGATATTGACAGTCGGTCCGCTTTGTGCCCAAAGCAGAAGAGGAAGACATAAAAATATAGATATTAATATTTTTTTCATGATTGAATGTTTTTAGTTATTATCCAACATTATGTTAATTGCTCGTTTAAACGTTTCCGTTCAATTGGCGCGATACTTAGGGACAAAAGTTTCTATCTTGTTCGTTCCACGAGTCTGTAATACCAATGTATCTTTCGTAGCCACCTTTTTTATACCAAAGTCTACACTATAATCCAGATAGATAGCATCCCGGTCTTTACCACCCCAGGCTTTTTTCTCTCCATTTTCCACAAATTTCCCGGAACCTGTAGCTGTTATTCCTGTGGTACCTGAGACAATGGTGCACTCATCGTTATCATTAAACGTCAACAGTAAATCGCACTTCATCGTTGTTCCATCAGCCTCTTTTGTACTAACAGAAAAAACAGCAGTCTTCAACGAACGAGTAGTAATATCACAGACTTCATCCTTTTCCACAGATTGAGCATGACGCACAACGGTAGTTGTAGTACCACTTTCTGTTACCTGATCTATACCGCGACGCAAATACGAAGCATGCCATGGATTCATATATTTCACACAATAAAGTACGTAGTCTTGGGGCTGCACACTCCAATAATCCGAATTGGAACGTGCCGGCGCATCACCTTCAATCAAAGGAGTACCTGTCAATATGCGGTCGGCACCAGTCTGCTTCTTCATCACTACAGGAATTACATAATTGTTGCTCAGTGCTTTTTCGTCAGCAAAGAAAGCATCAGTAAGTTGCACCTCCACATTCCCCCAGTGGTCACCATTATATTTAATTTTATCACCAGCCAATGTATAATATGTGGGAGGCATAGGTAATACCGGTGAACCATCTTCAAAAAAGAGGTTATCACAAAGTGTATTATCCACAGCAATATCTATAGTGATATTTCTTCCACCATATGCCCCTCCCATTGTTGCATAAATAGCACACTTGTGCTGACGGTCAGCCGAATTATCTACCACTGGGTCATTGCCCAATACAATAGTACGCACCGGATATTGATAAGCAAAATATACACTCACACCACCCTCATAATCGGGAAAAGAGTTACTTGCATTCTCACATGAAGAGAAAGCAAATGACATGGCACTCCCCAATATTACAGATAATAATTTATAGATTTTCATTTCCATATTCTTTTTGCATTTTATAATTATGTGATTACCATCCTTTGTTCTGTTGTAGATTACTCCACTTCAACATCTCACCATAAGGTATAGGTCCGTAATTCATATACTCCTTGTAGTTTCTATTTTCTACATCAATTACGGTATAGCTCAGGCTTTCGCCCACTTTGTCAATCCGCATTCCCTTAGCAGTTTCTGCCAATGGCATCTGCCAACGACGAATATCCCAAAAACGCTTATTTTCGAAACAAAGCTCAATGCGACGTTCGTTACGGATAAGTTGAGTCATCTTTTCCTTATCTCCCTTGATACTCTCCAGATAAGCGTCGCCGTTATTGGTTCCTACACCACCACGAACACGAATAGCCTTAACTACGTCATAAGCACTATAGGTATTACTACCTTTGCCCATTGGTCCCCAAGCATCGTTGGCTGCTTCAGCATAAGCCAGGAATATTTCCGTATAACGGATACGAACAGGAATATGAAACTTGGCATTAAGTGAACTCGGATTGGCATTACAGTCTTCACGCAACAGCTTACGCAGATAGTAGCCCGTACGAGTAGAAGTGCTCAATTGATTCAAGTTATTATCTTGTTTGTTGTCTGCATCAGGATAAGTACCTGTGATAATGGCTTTTTCCTTAAATGTAGCTCCATTGAATAAAATATATTTTGCTAAACGTGGATCACGATTTTCATAAGGAGCGTTTTCCGAATAACCGCTGTTAGCTTTGTCTGCAACAGGATAACCGTTAGCCATAGGGAAAGCATCCACTAAATTTTGCGTAGGATTAATACGCCCGCTACCATAGAGCGTAGGAGGAAAGTTATCTTTCTCCTGCTTAATACCTATATCCCAATCTTCCGTTCCATTGCTCTTATTTCCTCTCCAAAGGATTTCAGCAGGCACTTCTCCTGAACCAAGATTATCAAGATCACTTGTATTCATATACCAAGTGTTACCCGTCGGATCAAGACCAGATACACCACCAATACGATTCAATACAGTAGCAGCATAGCTTGCAGCAGTTTCAGAAGTCACACCTGAACCTTCCCGGTAAGCCGGACTTGCAGCAAGCAAAGCTACCTGTGCCTTTATAGCTTCAGCTATTCTGGCAGTAATACGTCCGCGTTGATAAGTTCCAAAGACAAGATTATAGTTACCCATCTTTGCACCGATTTCTTTGTATTTTGCAGGTACTTCAGCATCACTTTTTATATTTTCGTAATCAACAGGCAGTAATTCAACTGCTTTATTTAAGTCAGTAAATACCTGCTCTACACATGCACTGAAAGAAGCACGGGGCTGATTGAAATCAGAGTTGTTATCTTCCGGTTCCAGAAGTATAGGCACACCCAATAGCTGTCCATCTGCCGTCCAACCTCCATGAGCCATCAAAAGATAATAATAATTCAAGGCACGTAAGGCATATGCTTCTCCACTGAGTTTGTCAATGAACATCCTGTTCGTCACCTCATTCTCAGCCCAACTTACTTGCTCTGCGATACCTAAAAATGTATTGAGGTATTGTATTGCAGCTTTACGAGCTTGCCACTGTTCCATAGGATTATTATTCGACGCCCATGAACCAAGAGCCATTTTTGAATAGCCACTCTCTTTATCATTGGTCACTGCATCGTCTGTAGCTACATCACTCACACTGGAATTGTCATACGGTAGCATAGCGTATCCGTACCCCAAAAGTCCCACAGCATAATTAGGATCTGAAAGCATCTCCTCAACACCGCGATTATTCTCCTTAGCAGGTTCGAACATATCCTCGCAAGCAGAGAAAGTTGCCAGTAATACTGTAGTTAATATAATATTTCTTAGTTTCATTTTTATCATAATTTTAGATTAGAATACAGCTTTCACACCAATATTATAGAATCTGCTTTGCGGAGCACTACCCACATTCATCTCCATGTGTTTACGTTCTTTCGAGATAGTCAACAAGTTTGCACCGCTTACGTAAGCAGATAGCTCGTTAATGAAAGTATTACGCAAAATACGTTTTGGTAGATCGTAAGTAATCTGTACTTTCGCCAGATCGAAACGGTCAGTCTTGTACAACCAATAATCCGAAGCACGGAAGTTATTACTTGAACTTCTGGCAGATAAACGGGGATAAGTAGCAGTAGCCGCTGTTTCAGGAGTCCAACGGTTGCGAACTATGGCTGAGTATTTATCATCGCCATCCACCCAATAATATGAACTATTTTTCAATCCGTAAGCGCCGAAGTTACCAGTACCTAACACAAAGAAGGTCAAACTTTTCCATTTGGCAGTAAAATTGATACCGAGTGTAAAGGGTGCACCATACCAACCGCCTTTACCCAAGAAGACTTCATCCTTATCATCAATTACGTTATCTCCATTCTGGTCCACATATTTGATGTCACCAGGTTGAACCGTACTACCCAATTTCTGCTCAGGGCTACTCTCGATTTCTTCCTTACTCTGGAATAATCCGGCACTCTGAAGTCCCCAGACACCATCAATGGGTCTTCCTTCACGATAACGATAGGCGTCATCATAGATTTCATCACGCTTAGTGATCTTAGTATCATAATATGTGCCTGCCACACCTAAAGATAAGTCTACGTCTCCAAAACGCTTGTTAGCGTTTATATTGAAATCAAAGCCTACACGCTTGTTATTATTATAGTTCAGTACAGCCATAAATGACGCTGCAGGATATCCTGTATTCAAATGAGACGGATAGAAAGTGGGTTGATTAATCAGATATCCCTCCATAGAGTTGATGAAGAATGAAGCATCAGCTGTAATCAGTCTGTTCCAAAGCGAAGTTTTTAAGTTTGCAGAGAACTCCTTGCGCTTGATGAACGAAAGATCGTCGTTCTGACCTCTGGTAGAGATAGTATATTTACCAGCCGGGCCATCATACCATGCATAGCCATCGTTCTGAGTCCATACCGATTCATAGAGATAAAACTCATTATCATTCATCACCAGGTCAATGTCCTGATTGAGGATACTGCCCGATACGCTCAGTAATAAATCATCTACCACCGGAGAATCCTTCAGGAAATTTTCATTGCTTAAGCGCCAGCCTAATGTCACTGAAGGAGAGAGGGCTTGACGATGCCCTTTAGCAAGCTTAGCGGAATGAATCAATGCCACACCAAAATCAGCATAATAGCGCTGCTGATAGTTATAGCCCGCCTGCAATGCCAGATTGGCGTTGCTAATACGATGATACTGTGCAGAAACCGTTTGCTGATAACCATTGGCTATAAGCATGGCTGACACATTATGATCCTTATTGAAAGTATTCTGATAATTGAACTGCCCAGTGAATGCAATCGTTTGCTTATCTGTACTTCCACCTACATTTTGAGTACCCGGTCTTTCATCATTCCCCTCCTTGCTGAGTGCCACTATAACGTCTTTGCCGCCATAATTGGACCAAGTAGGAACAAATACTGCATAATTATTGTCAAAAGAAGTTGAGTAAGAAGTGGCATAATCCACAGCAAACATAGTATTGAACGAGAGTCCTTTCAATACTTTGTTAAGGTTAACATCCACACCAGCATCGAACTGAAACTGACGGCTCGTCCACTTACTGCTTCCGGCAGCATAACTGTCTGCAAAAGCATTGGTAGAATTGGCCTGCGTACCGGACAAGAAATATTTACCACCAATAATATTGGAAGTCGTACCCAGTAGTTCCCAAGCAGCCGTAGCATTGGGATCAATCATATCCAGCGGGATGAGCGGAGCCGCATTTTCAGGGAAATTAGGACGTGCAGTCGATGCAACGTTCCAATAATCACCTTTTGCACTTTTCAAGTCGTAGAACGTGGCATTGGCATTGATGTAGGCATTGATAAAACTATTGATGTTTACATCTACATTACCACGTACATTAAAACGGTCTGTCCTATTATTTTTGGCTTCACCAAAGTCTAGAAAATCACCGTTTCTATAATAACTCACATTACTATAGAAACGCGCACGCTTGCCACCACCGGTAATCTCGGCAGTCACTTCCGAACGATTATATGCTTTCTTCACATAATCAGAAGAGTAGTAGTTCATGTTCGGATAACGATATGGATTCAACCCTGAACCATGATTGTAAATCTGCTCGGCCGTATAACGAAGATTCGCACTGGGATCGTCATTCAAAAGGGCTTCATTGTAAAGGGTCATATACTCTGCCGAACCCAAGTATTCCGGAAAAGCCTTTGCTACATGAAATCCGGTATTAGCTCTGACACTAACATTTAGTCCCTCTACATTACCACGTTTGGTAGTAATCACCACCGCACCTTTAGCAGCTTTGCTACCATAAAGAACTACAGCTTGAGCACCTTTTAAAAATGAAATCTGTGCTATTTCAGACGGCATAACATTGTTCGCATCACGAGGCACACCATCTACCAAAACCAAATAACCGGCATTGTCACCATCCATTCCCCACAATGAGTTACCATTCCAACCGCCTACATAGCCCTGCATATTATCCAGGCTGTAAGTATTATAATTCTTCTTCGTTAGTTCCTCCACATTGACTACAGAAACACCACCCAAAAGATCTTTTTGAGCTACCTTACGAAAGGCCACCTGTACCATCGGGTCTTTTTCACTTACCAATGAATCGGTTTCATTCCAGTCTGTGGCCTGCGCACTGACAAACATCGGAGAAACAGCCAGCATAGCACAAAGAATGAATTTTGCTTGTATATATTTCATTGTTTATTCATTTATTATTAAACATACTTTTAGTCCTCCACGATTACCAGCCAGGATTCTGTCCGAACTCAAGATAAAGATAAACATCATCATCAGGTAAGGGGAACCAATAATGCTTTGTACCGTATATGCGTTTCACAATCAGTTCATGACGGTAGTTAGCCACTTCAGCTTCCGCAGGGTCATTATTTTTATAGAAATCTGCACTCTCTACCCGATCGAATTCTACAGAATATTTCTCGGTATAAGGTGACTCGGTCAGCAACAGCCAACGTTGCAGGTCATTGAAGCGGAAACCTTCCATAGAAAGTTCAACTGCACGTTCACGACGAATCTCGTCCATAAATTTCTTGCTGTCTGCAATATAGGATGAATGTACTTCCTCAGCACCACAACGGGCACGGATCTTATTGATTGCATCGAGCGAAGTAAGCGTACAGTTATCAGACTTGGCAGATGAACCACCAAAAGCAGCACAACTCTCGGCATACATCAGGTAAATGTCTGCCAAACGCATGTAGGACAAATAGGTATGCAAGTTACTACCCCAATCATATTCCTTGTCGCCTTCATTGCAAGTGTGAGGAACCAGTTTCTGGAAGAAATAGCCGGTACGACTTCCCAGATCGGCTGAACGCATATCCGCTCCCGTATAAAGTTCACAATAAGCATAAGATTTTTGTGCATCTGACAACTTATCTTCTGCCAAAACATAGTGGAAACCATCGAACACGACGTCGTGGTAGAAACGCGGGTCTCTATTCTTGAATGGATGTCTCTTATCAAATCCAGATTGCGGATCGTCGAGAGGAAGCCCATTAGCCATACCATACATTTCTACAAGATTGGCTGTAGGCAGGTGTATAATTTTGTCATGAGCAACAAGACCTGCTACTTTCGGCCCCCATAACTTCGTCATATTCCAGTTACTACCATTATAATCCGCAGAAGGACCACGGAAAATAGCTTCGACTGAGCCCGGCATCAACCAGTTCTGACGACGGGTATAGAAAAGGTCAGAATAGCTATTCGAGGCACCTTTTGCCTTCTCGTGATCATATATATTACTATAGTTAAACTCAACAAGAGCATATTGCGTCTGACCACTTTCTACCAAAGTCAGCAATTCACCGAACGCTTGCGCAGCTTTCTTACAATAGTTTTCATCATAATTGTAAGTTTGGGTACCTCCTAACTGTGCACCGTTCTTCATCAAGGGACTTCCTGCCCACAGATAATTCTTACCCAAATAGCCCAATGCCATAATTTTATTAATACGTAGTTGATTCTTACCTTCTGTAGCCTTACCCGCACTGGTCTTATCCCAATCCACCGGTAATAGATCGGCAGCACGACGGAAATCCTCCGCAGCTTTATCAGCACACTCCTGATAAGTCAATCGCGGCAAATTCAGCTCTTGCGTAGCATCAAATACCTGGTCAACGTAAGGCAATCCTCCCCAAAAAGTCATCAACTCAAAATGCCACCATGCACGAAAGAAATAAAGTTGGCCTGCAATCAAATCCTTTTCTTCCTGCGTACCCACCAGTTTGTCCAAATTAGCAAGACCTACATTAGCCTTGCGAATGCAATACCAAGAATGCGGCCATAAAGAATGCTGAAACTTATCAGTAGAAGCAGGATTGCTAGGATTTCTATACAACCAACATTGTCCATTACTTTGCCAAGCACGAAAGTTACCTAAGTCGGCCTGATGCGTCATGTGGGCATCTCCCATGGAATTGAAGAGTTCATCATCGCCCCAGTTCCAGGAAGTACAATAGTTACATTTCTCCTTATCAGGAATACAGTTATAGATTTCTTCTATAAATCCTTGAAAATTACGAAAATTCTTAAACGCATCTTCTTCGGATACAGTCGATTCAGGACTTTTATCCAAATAGTCTTCGCAAGACGTCATGCCGAGCCCCACTGCAAGAACCAAAAGGCCTGAACATAAAAGAGTCTTATATGTATATTTCATCTTGTTCATTATTATAATGTAAATTTAATACCTAAGTTATAACGTTTCACTGTGGGATAAGCTCCCAGATAACCAGCTCCGGAGAGGTTAGCTTCACGGTCATCCGGCATGCGAGTCCATAACCATAGATTATTACCATTGACATAAATTTTCAGGTTACTTAATCCCATTCTCTTGATCCAGCCTTTATTCCAAGTATAAGCTAGTTCAACGTTCTTCAAACGAATATAAGAACCGTCATAAAGAGATTGGGTTCCGCCGTTATAGCTCGGCGTAGAATTCCAGCGGGGTACTACCACATCGGCATTAGGAGTATTTTTTGACCACCATGTGCCAGTATCAAACACAGTGTTCAGTTTGCTGCCAAAACTAGTAAGCCCCACATCACGGGTTACATTGTTCACACCATAGAATTGTGCAAATGCACTGAATCCTTTCCACTCAAAACCGATGGTAGCATTAAATGTATTTTCGGGCTGACTGGTGTAGCCATAAGGAGCCTGATCTTTGTTATCCACCACACCGTCGCCATTAAAATCGACAATATAATAGTCGCCCACCAGCTTTTGAGAATCATTAGCATCATGAGCAGGGCTACCATACAATTGGTCATAGTTTTGAATGTATCCCGCATCAATATAAGAAGTATATTGACCTACCCCGAAGCCAGCTGCTTTCTGATAGGCAGGACGCATAGCTTGGTCATCTTTCACCAACACCTTATTCTTAGCATGCGTCATACTAAAGTTACCCCAAACACGCCAGTCATTACCAAAGGTCTTATTTACACGTAATTCCAATTCATATCCATTCGTACGGATTTTGCCTTTGTTAACAGAAGGAGGAGTTCCCCCGAAATAAGAAGGAATGGAACGGTCGCCACCATAGACAAAGATATTGGAACGTTCATCACGGAAGAATTCCAAACTACCAGCCAGCACTCCTTCAAAAAACGAATAGTCAACACCAATATTCAATTTCTTCACAACCTCCCATTGTATATCCTGATTACCAATAGCAGACTCACGATACCAGGTATAGATACTTTCTGTATGGTTCAGATCCATAGTAGTGTGGCCACCATAGGCCCACTGGTTCATGTACAACCACCGACGACTTGAATCAAACGGATCAGGTCCTAACTGGTCAGAACCAATTTCACCATAAGAAGCACGAACTTTCAACATGTCAATGATCTTCTTTTCACGGAAAAACTTCATGAAAGGTTCTTCACTGACCATCCAGCCAATAGCACCTGAATTAAAAAATGCAAAACGATTCTCTGGGCTAAACTTTTCAGAACCATTGTAAGCGCCATTGTATTCTATAAAATAACGGTCGGCATAGTTATAAGTAACACGGAAAGCCCAGTCTTCACGATAGGTTGGCATCACACTACCTCGTGCATTTTCCTGACGACTAAATAATCCCATAGCCGTGACATCATGCTTACCAAAACTACGCATCCAGTTCAATTGCGCCTGATAATAGAGGTTACGAACCGTCTGGCTATTATCCACAGCACCGGGAGAAGTACTCCAATTGACTCCTTGTGTCCAGTCAAAACCATTATTTGTGTCATACGATTGTTCATATCTCACCTGACCGGTATCCGGATCAACCCACTTGCGCTGCGCACTATTATACAAGTCATTGATACCGCGATTGTTTTCAACAAATATATTGTCCCAAGAAACAGTGGCCCGGGCAGAAAGTCCCTTAGTTATAAACTTCAAATCCTGCTCCAATGTAAAGTCGGTGTTGATACGGGTGGTTGTGAGTTGCATCGTACCACCTAAAGAAATATTTTCTGCAGAGTTCGTGGTGTTTGAAACAAGTGGATACATACCCCAGCTACCATCGGAATACTGCGGTAGGAACACGTCCGGTGCAATATTGTATGCACCCGACCATTGCTGCCCAATCTGCCATTCCGAATTACCCGTATTGCTCCATGGAGCCTTACGAATAGCATTGGAGCCTGCAAGGTTCATCTTCAGTACGGTAGTCTTCGTTATATTGAAGTCCAGATTACTACGCACATTGATACGATCGTATCCATAGCCGGAGTTGTAATCACGACCATTGTCATAAATTCTAAAGAGGTCCCCCTCATGTACATAGTCGGCTGAAGCAAAATACTTCACAAACTTTGTACCACCACTAATATTAAGATTGGCATTGTAAGACATCGTATTATCTTTAAACAGAGCCTTCTGCCAGTCTACATTAGGATAACGTTCTCTCTGCTCAACAGTAGTCTGATTACGATAATTATTGATAAACGATTGGGAACGGATGTATTCCCATGAATCAGGTCTCAGAGCTAATTCATGCTCAATGGCTGTATTACGAAACAACAAAGCGTCGTAAGAATCGTACTTATTGGGAAGTTTAGAGGGAGCCTTCAGAGTGGCATTAAAACCCACATCGATTTTCGCACTGCCCTCAACACCACGTTTCGTAGTTACAAGAATTACACCATTGGCACCCTTCACACCGTAAACAGCAGTTGCGGATGCATCTTTCAAAACTGAAATAGATTGTACAGAACTGATATCCACTGAACTCATGGGACGTTCAATACCATCAACCAACACAAGCGGATCTTCATTATTATTCCAAGAACTTGCACCACGAATCGTTATTTTAGGTTCTTCTGCACCTGGCATACCTGTACCTGTGGTAGTAACCACACCCGGCAAGTTACCTGTCAGTGCCGCACCAATATCACTGATACCAGCTGCCCGTTCCAGTACTTTACCGGTAGTTTGTGTGATAGCGCCTACTACACTGGCCTTCTTCTGCTGACCATATCCTACCACAACAACCTCTTCCAGTTGCTGTGAGTCATCTTCTAAAGTGACCTTCAAAATCTTTTGGCCTGTAATTCTAACTTCCTGTGATTTCATTCCTATAAATGAAACTACAAGAGTTACTTTGTCATTAGGAACAGCCAACGTGAAATTTCCATCTATATCTGATATCGTACCTATTGAAGTGTTGCCTTTCACAACGATGGAAGCACCAATTACAGTTTCTCCAGTGCCATCAACAACTGTTCCTTTTACCGTTACTCCATTTTGCGCTAAAGTTGGCAAGCAACTTAATAGCAACAAAATCAGTAGGTAAGGGATCTTTTGGATTTTTTTTGTTACATTTTTCATTACCATTAGTTTAAGATATTAAAAACTACATTCTCTTTTTTCCATTAGCTATTATGGATAGCTTTAACTGTCATCATACTTGCATTTCATAATCAATTAGTCTTTTAAGATTAATAATTCAACGGTTAATAATCATATTACTATTATTACATAAATTAGCGTTTCAAGCTATAGGAGGAAAGAAAAGAGTTTTCCATACGTATCTCTCCAAACATTATAGCATGCTTTTTCACAGCAGCAAATGTATGCATCAGAAATAAAACAGTGGACACGATCATGCTACACGTTTTTTTGATGGCATTACATCTTTCTCTTCGATGTTACATTCTTTTTTGACTGCATTTCGTAAAACAATATATCAAGCTATATATCAAACAATTACAAACAAAACAAAGAACCCTTTTTTAAGACAAAAAGAGAGCTTAAGAAATCACTTTAGAGAGAGAAAAACAGTATAATAATGAATCAAAAATCTCAAGAGAAATGCAAGAAAAAACAGTGTGGTAACGTATCACAAAAAATATGTAACCCACTTGTTAAAGCTAAAAAATGACTTTCATTCATTTATTGCAGCAATACATCCATTAACACTTTTAAGCCTTTTTGATTATTTTCTATCAAGATCAGACAGGGGATGAACATATCTTTCGGAAATGAATATAAACAAGCAAAAGAAATAGTAGAAGAAGGTGCACTTGATTAGACTCACTATGCAAGGAAAGAAGT
>NZ_EQ973491.1:746660-758247 GCF_000158035.1 Bacteroides cellulosilyticus DSM 14838 | reverse complement strand
AGTCCTTGAGAATGGAGGGGTTATATGGCAAAAGAAATATGCTGACAGATGAAGATAGAGTAAAGGGAAAACCTGTCAGGCTACTTACGTAATTTGAGCAAAATGAGCAGCTTGAGCGAAATGGGCAATATGACAAAATGTAAATCGTGATGTCTGAGGTTGCTTTCTTTCGTACCATTAGTTGCCGTGATACAAAAAAAGCAAGGATTACCTGTTAGGCGAATGCAGTATGATTTGTAATGGTAAAAGGAAGCGCATTTTAGAAAGAGATTCCTTCTTATTTCGTTCTTATTAATTGCGCTTTGATCGTATTTTCTTCAAATATGATTATTTGATTCCGCCACTTATCTTCTTTGAAATAGAAGAATATTACCTGCTTTTCAGAAAGGCTACACCCTTTTTGGGTGATGGTGTCACCTTTTGGTAAGGATGGTGTAGCCTTATGGGGCAAAAGGTGTAGCCATTTCTCAAATTATATCAGCCGTTTAGGGAGAATAGATGATCTGATTGATTAGAATAGATCATGTAATGGAGCAGAATAGACCATCTGTAGCATAACAATAGATGATATGAATCAGATAAAACAAGGTTTTATCCTTCTGGAAGTAACTTTCTGATTGGGACCTTTGTTATTAATAATGAAAAAAAACAGATGTATTGCAACGAAATACATCTGTTTCACTATCTTATTGTCATATTGCACCGGGCGCGTAAATTCCGGTGTTTCTCAGTCAATCAAGTTTAGGGAATCATGGAACATCCATTTGAAACGGCGAAGCCGGAAGTCCCGCCTTATTCTTCAAATTAGCCTCTTGCGGATTATCATCCCAAGCATAGCGAACCTTTGTGGGCTGAGCAATCCCTTCACTCCAGACTATCACTTTATTGCCTTCCACGGTCGCCTCAGCCCATTTATAACGTCCGTCCGTTCCCGCCAATGCAAAACCTTTAAGTTGAGCTACAGGCATTAAATCATCCGTTCCCGCCTCAAAAGATAGAATGACCTTTCCTCCCTCAATAGCGGCGGCAGTGCACAGCGGACCACTATGAACTATATCTTTGTGCCCGTATACTTTCTTCTTGACCTGAAGCGCCACTCTCCTTGCCAGTTCCTTCTTATTCAGCGGATGAATATCATTCCACTCTCCTAAGTCTATTGCCACAACCAAAGAGGTATTAGGTAACTTCAACGTCACCTGCCGCTGTGCTTCACGCATACCTGCCCAACCACTTTCTACAGGCTGCTGATGCGTCTGCATAAAATTGGGTAGCTGCATTATAAAGAATGGCAAGTCTTCATCTGCAAATTTCACCCGCCAGTCTTTGAGCATGGCAGTCAATAAAGCTTCATATTCACCCGGACGTCCTGCATTCGATTCGCCTTGATACCACAAAGCTCCCTTAAAAGTAAGATTCCTCAAAGGAGAAATCATGGAATTATACATACCGGTCGGAATGTTCTGAAAAGATACACCTCCTCTTCCGGCAGGCATTTCACAACCCAGCCTATACTTCCACTGTTCGGACAAGCGAACCGTATCCCCATCTATCGCCATGCAATAGGGTTTACCTTTTACAAAACTGGGACGACCACCGGAATTAATAAGACGTACCGTAACCAGATTCTCTCCCGCTTTCAACACCGATGCAGGAACTTTATAAATGCGCGGCGGATATTGATAAGAAGTAGTGCCTACAAAAACACCATTCACATACACAGAGTCCGCATTTACCATACAGCCTAAACGCAATATGGCATCTTTATCAGCCTGCTCGGCTGTAAGGCGAATGTTCTGCCGGAACCAGTGCGATCCGCTTACCGGATAACCATCCTTGCTGCCCAACTGATAAGAAAACATATTCACCTCCTCCCAGTCGGAATCATTCAATTCCGGTTCATACCATTTAACCGGAGCATGAAGGCCTTCATCACCTTTATATAAAGAGAGGCTCCAGAATCTCGACATCATTCCTCCCGCTTTATTCATCAAGGCCTTGTATTCGTCGGAGTTATAGATATCCCGCTCGCGCAGGTTCTTCGGAAATGCCTGAAGCGCATCTTCACTCATCCAAGCTTCAATGGAACTTCCTCCCCAACTGGAATTGATAATGCCGACAGGAACTTTCGTCTCATTATACATCTCTATTGCAAAAAAGTAAGGCAATGCGGCATAAGACTGGGCAACCTGCGGATTCAACGCTGTCCAGTTCATTTGGGATATGTCTTCTTTGGGACCATGCAAATCATTACCATAAGGAGTCTTGGCATAGCGGACCATTGAATTCTCGTAAGTAGCAGTCTCTCTACCGAACATATCCGCTACACGCGCCACCGTCAGTTCCATATTCGACTGTCCCGAGCACAACCATACATCTCCTATCAGGATATCCTTCACTGTCATTTCGTTCACTGTCAGCTCATAAGGGCCACCGGCCTTCATTGCAGGAAGTGTTACCAGCCATTTGCCATTTTCATCGGCTACTGCCGTGTATTTCTTCTTCTTGAACGTGACAACCACATTCTCACCCGGATCAGCCGTTCCCCATATTTTTATGGGACGTTCACGTTGCAATACCATCCCATCCGAAAGAACGGATGGGAGTTTCACTTTAGCCTCAGCCAACACAGAACAAATGCAGGCCAGTACTATCAATAAAGCAAATCTGTATTTCATAATCTTTTTTTTAGGAGTTATGGGAGTTCCTTAAAAACATTCCCTTCTCACAGAACTCTCCGGCGCTCCCAGGAAAGAAGGTTTCAAACCTCCGAAGTCAATCATTATCTTCTGCATGACAAGTGCCGGGTCAAGCGGACGGATGCGCAAGGTATGCTTTTCTTTCTTATCAAGCAAATGTTTCGTTTGGGTAGTGATGATGTGCTCCGCCTGCAATCTGCCAAGTTCACCTTTATAATCACCGTTGATGTTGACTATCTGTTCGTCACCGCCATCCAGTGAAATCGCATATCGCAGTCCTTTATAATCATTGAAATTCAATGTCGAAGAGAAACGTACCATAACTGTTGCTTCACCACTCTTCTCCGTTTCAAAATCATATTCCAGATACATATCTTCGCTCGGAGTAGCTGTGGAAGGCAAAGTAGTGACGGCTGACAAGGTACGTCCCAGGTTAGGGATCGTAACCCAATCAGCAGATGTACCATTTGCTGAACGGGTATAATGTTCTGCTTCAATAGATATATATCCATCCTTTTCTACAAACACAGGTGGTGCAGGAGCTATACGGGGCTCGGGTACAAAGGTCACTTTAGGCATTATATTGCGCTTCGGATCATTCCAAGATCTATATCCGATGTGAGTCTGATCCATGATATGATTCCATTTGCCCCCACTCATTACATGATTATAATGATAAGTCAGCACGGAGTCGCGCTCGAAACAAGCACGTGCCTTATCCGCCCATTTATTGGCTTTCACATCATTGGCCTCTGCCAGTTTACGGTTCATTGCCACGGCATAGTACATATCATATAAGTTGGAACATGCCTGTATTGGGAAAAGTACCAGTTGGTCGAAAGCATCCCGGTATTCGGCAGGCATCAGATAATAAAGTTTCAAGGCATCCAGACACAATGCAGCGTATTCATCTTTTACACTTTGCCATTCGTTATAATTTTCCAGGCTGTAAGTCCGATCATTCAACATTTCCGGAGTAACCCTACGGTTGTATTTAGTATAAGTGTCGATCAGACGAGCTGCTTCTTCGGCATAGTATCCGCCAAATTGCTGACGACAGAAATCCACCGTATGCTGAAACAGATTATTTTCATTGAAACGTTTCGGTTCCCAGGCCATATCTAAAAAGAAGGTGATAGGATATTCCATCGGCTTCAAGTCACCTACGTTCACCACCCACAATTCGCGCACGCCATAGTCATAGGTCAGCATCATCTGCTCCCACGTGCGTTGTATCTGAGTAATATTTATCCATTTGGAGTTACGGGGAGCCCCTACATAGTCGAAATGATAATACATGCCGTAACCACCTTTACGAGGCTTCGCTTTCAAGTCGGGCAATTTACGTACATTGCCCCAGTTGTCATCACAGAGCAGCAACGTTACATCGTCGGGCACTCGCATACCTTTATCATAATAATCCTGCACTTCCTTATAAAGCGCCCATACCTGCGGAGTTTCTTTAGCCTTCTTACCGGTTACCTTCTCTATGATTTTCCGCTGATCTTTCACGATATTCTGCAACAAGGAGATATTGGCATCTTCGCTCATCGGTTCATCGCCGTCGCCACGCATAGCAAGGGTGATCACCGCTTCCCAATCCTTGCAGCGTTCCATCCCCTGCTGCCAGAAGTCGCGCAACACGGCACCGTTCGTAGTGTAATTCCACTCTCCTTTTCCACGACGTTTCCAGTCTTTTTGAGCCTGTCCCATCGGTTCATGATGGGAAGTACTCATCACAATTCCCATCTCGTTGGCCAACGGACCGTTCATCGGGTCATCATCGTAGAAAGCACTGTTCCACATGGCAGGCCACATAAAATTTCCTTTGAGGCGAAGCACCAGTTCGAACACCGTTTCGTAGAACTTACTATTGAACCCACCAAAGGTAGCAGACGCCCAGCCGCCTAAGCTGGGCCATTCATCATTCAGGAAAATACCGCGGTACTTCACTGCCGGTTCACCATCGGTATATACACCTTCTTTAATAGATATAATATCATGCTTCTCCACCGGAACATCTGCCCAGAAATACCAGGGAGAGACACCCATCTGCCGGGAAAGCTCGTAAATACCGTAAATAGTTCCCCGCTTGTCACTACCAGCAATGACAATTGCTTCTTCTACTCCTTCCACGGGCTGCTTCACCGTCTGAAGAATGTACTTCTCACGTTTCCCTTTCAAATCTGCAGCTGGAATCTTTCCTGCCTGCATCAGCTGTTTGATCCAGGAACTATTTTCAACAGAACCGATAATCAGCATACGATTACCGGATGGGGAATGAATAATTTCCGGAGTAGCACCTGTCACTTTACCTGCATCTGTCTGCAAATTAGCAACAGCCCTCAGTACACCTTTATCTTCCTGCAAGTCTACCAGTATCGGATACGCCTTTCCTTGCTGTATCCAGGTAAAACCATTACTCTCATTTGTCACAAAACGCTCTGCCGCCGACAAAGAGGGAAGTAACATGAAACTTACTAAACAATAAAAAATCCAACTAATTCTTGTTTTCATGGTAAGATACTTTTTAATTAACCTTCGTTTTGTACAAAGATAGTTCATTACAAAGTACTTTTCGAATCTTCGTGTTCCCATTTGCTACGGTCAATGTTACATCCCGTCTTTTCATGTTACATAAACTTACATTGATGTAACATCCGCTCAAAAAATGGCTCTGGTCGGCCCTAAAACTGCATCTTACCTTTGATTTACCTCCATCACTCATGTCCCCTGGCCTTGGCCTATCATCAATGCCGATGATGCCCACCATCAATACCATTGATGATAGGCATCACACTCAAAGTAAAGTTACTCCATCTGGTCAGAGTTTTACCGTCACCTTCTTTCCTGTATAAGTAACCGTCTTGCTGTTGCCGTCCACTGTCTTCACCGTAAACTGGCGTTTTTCAAGCATGCCGTTATATTTTCCCTTGCGTGCGCCGATAGTGAGCGTACGGGAAGCATTATTCCATGTCATAGGAATTTCCGTATATGCTCCTGATTCATAGTTATAATTATCAAATTCATCTTCGTAAAGAGTGAAACTGCCATTCGCACCTACATACACTTTCAACTCAAGATTATCCCAGGCTTTTTCTGTCGCATATTGCACATCGGGACCGATGGGAACAATACTTCCGGCTCTGACGTAAAGTGGAATCATATCAATAGTCGTTTCTCTTGATATTTCCTGGCCGCCATCATATTTCTCATTAGTCCAGAAATCATACCATACAGTACCTGCGGGCAGATAAACCTTTGCAGTTTTCTTTGTAGTGAAGTCTACTGTCATGCTGCCTTTGCTCTTATTTTTATTGTCATCCCTGTCCCAGCCTGTCTCTTCCGATGCAGTAGCTGCCACTTCCGGAGTATATTGCGCTTCCACAATCGGAGCCACCAGGATGGACTTGCCAAACATATATTCGTCATTCATGTCCCACACCTTCTTGTCATCGGCAAAATCCATCATCAACGCACGCATAAAGCTTGACTGCTTATTGGTGACCTGCCAGGAAGTAGAATATATATAAGGTAACAGAGAATAACGCAAACGGATAGCTTTTTCGATAGCATCGTAAATGGGTTCTCCTTTCTTTCCAAACTGATAAATCTCTCTCGGAGCTTCCGTTCCGTGCGAACGCATCATCGGATTGAACGCTCCAAACTGTACCCAGCGTACGTATAATTCCTGATAGGACGGATTCTTTGTAGCCGATCCATCATTCCATCCCTTGTTGTAATGGCCTAAGAAGAAGCCCCCAATATCACTATTGAAGTTGGGATTTCCCGTAAGGGTAAAGTTTAGCCCGGCAGGTATCTGTTTACGCAATGATTCCCAGGTAGAAACGATATCACCCGACCATACATTACATCCGTAGCGCTGCTGCCCAGCAAATCCTGAACGGGTAAGAATAAACACACGCTTGTCTGAAGTCGTAGCGCGTTGGTGATCATAAACACCACCTACGGCCATCAACGGATAGGCACTGCGTACTTTGCGGAATGAACCTAAATAGGTAGGTGTATCAAAATCTTCGGGTTTTGCATCCAGATGATCTGGTTCGGTGGAGTCCATCCACCAACCGTCCATACCCAAATCATAGAGGCGGGTCAGATGTTTCCAGTAAATATCACGTGCAACGGGGCTGTAGGCATCATAAACTCTCACGCCCGACAGATAGTCTTCTCTGGGAGGCCACGTATCAGTGCCTGCAAGAGGCCAAGTCCTAAAATTAAACAATAGTCCTTTTTCATTCAGCTCCTTATAAGGCTTGGTCTGTGGACCGAATGAAGACCAGATCGTGATAATCATGTGCGCATTCTTTGCATGAATCTCATCCAGCATCTGCTGGGGATTATAGTAATTACCATCCAAAAATTCCATTGCATTCCACAAGTAGTTACTACCCCAGTACTGCCAATCCTGCACGATACCATCCAAGGGAATCTGTAATTCACGGTATTTGTTCAGTACGCCCAGTACTTCATTCTGACTTTTATAACGCTCTTTGCTCTGCCAGTAGCCATACGTCCACAAAGGGAACATGGGTACTTGTCCGGTAAGAGTACGCATTTGGGCAACTACGCCATCGGCATCTCCACCATACATGAAATAGTAGTCTGTGCAATCACCAACTTCCGATTCAAATGAAGTCTCATTCTCATCATCAGCAAAGTTAGTCGGAGAATAGTTATCCCAGAAAAGACCATAGCCTTTCACGGACTGGAAGAAGGTGATTCCGTCTTCCACATTGCCCGGCATCAGATACTTCCGTTGGTTACGTTGCGACATTTTTCCATTCTGAAGTATTCCTAATCCATATATAGCCTCCTCTTTTTCAAGCATAAAGGCCTGGCGAACTTTATAAGTGCCCTTATCGGCTTTGCCCTTATTCGGATAAAAAGAAGGGGTTCCCTTTTCTGCCAGTAATTCGTCGTTTTTTGTATCGGTGAAGCGTACCGTTCCATCGGTCTTGTTTAAAGTAACAATCATATCAGACGTTTTCAATCTGACATCATCTCCCTGTTCCTTAAAATCAATCTTAGTTTGTTCCGGCACCAATGTTACGGAAAGACTTTCTTTGTCCGGCATCTGATCCTTTACCGAAGGATACTTCACTATGCGGACAATAGAAGGAGAATAAAAAATAACTTCTGCATTGAAGTTTCCTTCCGCCACATTTACCTTTACACCCTGTGGCGTCCTATTCACATTTTGCGCCATCAGTAAACCGGATATTAAAAGAAATATACCGGTAATTCCTACTTTTACTTTTCTCATGATATTTCATTTAAAAATTGAATTATGAGGGCAAAAGTAGCCTGAAGCCTATAAAACACGTGGTACAAATGTTGCAAGAAGCAACAATCTCGTTGAAATGTGACTATTTCGGTTGTTCTTTCAGACTATTAACGTACTGCAAAGGACGCATACCAAACTCTTCCTGAAAACATTTACTCAGATAACTGGATGTACTGAATCCAACCCGGTCGGCAACTTCGGCCACCGTATGTCCTTCTTCCAAAAGTTGTGCGGCACGTTTCAAACGAATGGAACGGATAAAATTTGTCGGTGTCTTTCCTACCACTGAAACCAGTTTTCGATACAGCCCCGTGCGATCCATTCCCATGTCCCGACTCAATACCTCTACTGAATACTCGGGATTGTCCAGATTCTGTTCTACAAATTTTAAAGCCTTACGAAGAAACAATTCATCGGCCGCCGATAGCAAGGAGTTGTCCGGCGCAGCTTCCGGAGTTGCTTTCAGTTGTTCTTTCCTTTTCTCCTGTTGTTCCAGCAACTGGCGCATATTCATCAACAGTTCTTCCAAAGCCAACTCATTTTCAGCAGGCGACAGAGGGGACAGGACTCCTTCCGAAAGCTGGTCAACCAGTTCTTTCAGCTCTACGGCATTATTCTGTATTTCCTTCAATTGCAGTTTGGTTCTGCCTTCATCCGTATGTTTTAAAATGGTATCCAAGGGAGAGATTATACGATTGATAGGTTCTGCCAGTTCCTGATTGATGTTTTGCAGGAAAGTGGACTTCATTTCATCCAGTTTCTCTCTTTGTTCACGTACCAGTTTTCGGCGTTTGCGTCGTATATATACAAAAACTAGGGCGATCAAGCTTCCCGTTGCGAACAGGAAATAAGAGAGATAAGCATAAGTAGTTTTCCAAAACGGAGCTTTTACGGTTATTTCAATTTCCGCATATTTTCCCGTCCACGACTCACTATTATCAGCGGCTTGCACTCTGAAAGTGTAAGTGCCAGGCGGCAAGTCAGTATAAGTGGCAGTACCCTTACCATCGGAAGAGCGGATTTCCCGTTCCGAATAGTCAATACCCGTCAGTTGGTAACGATAATAGGTCTGTGTGGGATTGATATAATTCAAGGCAGAAAACTCTAAAGTGAAAAAGTTCTGATCATAGTTCAGAATAATCTCTTTGGTCAAGGTTATGGGGCGTTGAAGTATCCTGTTACCATGATACATTTTTCCACTTTCCACACGTTCACCAAACAGATCAAAGCCCACGAATAAAGGTGCGGCATACGCCCGCTCCATTGTGGTATGAAGCGGAACAAACTTATTAAATCCATTAATACCACCCCAGTAGAGAGTTCCATCTTCTGCGACAAAAGAGGACCGCTCGCAGAATTCATCCGTAATCACACCATCGTACCGATTGAAATTTGCAAACGAATATCGTATCTGTTCTCCCTCTCCCGTTACAGTGATACGTGTTATCCCGTTAGAAGTAGATACCCAGATAGCATGATCTTGTGTTTGAATGATGGAACGGATAGAGTTATTGACCAAGCCGTCCGTGGTATGAAACGTGTTTTGTTGTCCGGTAGCTATGTTGCAAAGCAACAACCCATCTTCCAGACCAATCCAAACTTGCTTTTGTCGGTCTACAAAGATGGAAGTACACACATGAAAACTGGGGTTAATGGTATATTCTTTTTGGGTACAATCATAAACAAACCAACCTTTCCGTGTAATGCCTGCTAAACGATCCTTCCCCAAAGATGCCAATTGGTAGACAGTCAAATTCTCCGTCTGAGGTAGTCCCTGCTCCTTTTCATATTGTCCGGTTTCGGGAGTAAATGTACCGAAACCCTGGTTTTCAGTACATAAATACAGAGTTCCGTCCGGTTGCCCCATAATGGAATGAATTGTCTGGCCGGACAACGGATAATGTCTGGTTTCTCCATCCGGCAGCATACAATAAAGTCCCTGTCCGACACTTCCCAACCAAGCACGTTGCCGACTGTCCTTAAACAGGGTATTGCAATTGACTGTGGACAATTCCTTAGAATATAAGTTTATGTCTCCATTAGAAAGATGATAGGAGAATAGTCCTTTCCGGGTCCCCACCCACATATTCTCCTGGTTTTGTGCTGCAATGCAAGTTACATAAAGATTCATATTTTCCGTAACGGGAAACAATGTCCTGCCAATATTCTGAAAACGGAAACGGTCCGGATGATAATACAGGATTCCCCGGTTCAAGGTCCCTACCCACATGCCACCTTGGCTGTCATTGTAAAGCGTACTCACTTCTGTATTTATATTGCGTCCGTCCACTAATTTCAAGGTTGGTATATATTGTTTTCTTTCCAGCCCCGCATCTATATTCCATAATCCTTTATGACAACTAATCCATATGCTTCCGTCTTTATCAACAGACAGGTAATTCAGCCAATAGCTTGTCTGCAACACGATGTTCCATTTTCTTCTTTCTACATCATAAGCCAACATTACCCCGCCTCTGTTACCATTGCATAACTGGTAGAAAGTACTCGTTCCCGGCACTACGTAAGATGTATTCCCATACACTCCTTCAGGAAGTTCATCCGACAGTTTCTGCCGATATATTTCCTTTTGTGACTCCATAGCGTAACAAATCAATAAACCGGAACGATAGAACAGATATAAGTTCCCGTCCAACACCCCAAGATCATAAACCTGATCGGTGGTATCTCCAATCAATGAAACACGATTCAGAAAAGTACTTGCCTGCAGAGTTGTCTTATCTATGCGTACCAAATCATCCTTATCCGTTATGACCCATAAATTCTTGGTCTTATCCATGAAAAAATCCTTCATCGGAGTATCTATCCCCCATAAAGCCAGCAAACTGTCCGGTCGCTCAATAAAACATTCACGTCCTATATCCACCACCATCAGTTGGCGTTGATTTTTAAGCCACATATATCCGTGAGCATCTATATATTCGTGATGAAATCCGGAATAGTCTGATAAACGGCAGATATCTTCCCGATCATAGTGCAGGTAACTGAAATTAGTACCGTCATATAAGTTCAGTAATCCTTCCGTAGTTATCATCATGCGCCCGTCCGGCAACTGAGTGATATTGCGCACCTTATTTCCGGACAATCCATGCGTTCCGTTAATTGGAGTAAAGACACAATGCTTTTCCGCAATACCGGATAGTGGAAAAATCAACAGAAGTAGCAGAATCAATATGTATTTCATAGCTTGGCATATACTTTTAGTATTGCAAATATACATCTTTATCACCATATAAATGAGGTTGTGTTTTCACAAACACAACCTCACAGACCTAAAAATAATTAACTAACCTAATTTGGTAAACCTATTCACTGAAAACTGAAGTTTCATTTTACCTTTACCTAATTTCCCTATATCATTTCTTTTTTTATTTCTGCAAATTTATCCAATCCCCTGGAATACATCTGCATCATTGCGCTACACGTATTTATACTGGTATTACATACTTTCTCATATCTGTTACATATACTTTCAATGATGTAACATAGCCACGCAGCATATGGATGTGGTATACAAATGAGGTATGAATGAAATGAATATTTCAATATTGAGGAGATGAGGTATAGA
>NZ_EQ973491.1:737968-746438 GCF_000158035.1 Bacteroides cellulosilyticus DSM 14838 | reverse complement strand
CACTTTTTTGAAAGTAGCAAGTTCCGTGTGCGGAAACAACGCATTTATAACACCATTTAAGAGAAGGCATTCTCTTTTTCACTTCCTTTTTCATATTTAGCTTTAAAACGAAGACAAGCTGCACTTTAGCATTAAAAATAATCAAGCTTATTTTGTATTGCTTTCGGTTTGCATTATCTTTGTAGAAAAATAATCAAAACGACTTATGCCTGACTATGATTTGATAGCTATATTAGGTCCTACCGCTTCCGGTAAAACTCCTTTCGCCGCAGCACTGGCAGATGTTCTTGACACAGAAATCATCAGTGCAGATTCCCGGCAAATCTACCGTGGTATGGATCTCGGTACAGGTAAAGACCTGGTAGACTACACTGTAAATGGTAAACTAATCCCCTATCATCTGATTGATATTGCCGACCCGGGTTATAAATACAATGTTTTTGAATATCAGCGTGATTTTCTGATAGCGTACGAGACTATTAAACAAAAAGGGAAACTTCCCGTTTTGTGTGGAGGTACCGGTATGTATCTGGAATCCGTATTGAAAGGCTATAAGTTGCTGCCAGTTCCCGAAAACCCGGAGTTACGTGCACGCCTTGCCGATAAATCCCTGGAAGAACTGACTGAGGTGCTGAAGCAATACAAAGCCCTGCATAATACTACAGATGTCGACACCGTAAAACGAGCGATCCGAGCCATTGAGATAGAAGAATATTATGCACATACACCGGTAGACGAACGGGAGTTCCCGAAACTGAACAGCCTTATCATTGGTGTAGATATAGACCGGGAATTACGCCGTACGAAGATATCCAACCGCCTGCGTCAACGTCTGGACGAAGGGATGGTAGATGAAGTACGACGCCTGATAGAACAGGGTATCCAACCGGATGATCTTATCTATTATGGCCTGGAATACAAGTACCTGACTCTGTACGTTATCGGCAAACTAACATACGAAGAGATGTACAGGGAACTGGAGATTGCTATTCATCAGTTTGCCAAACGGCAGATGACCTGGTTCCGGGGAATGGAACGACGCGGCTTTACTATCCATTGGATGGATGCCGGGCTGCCTATGGAAGAAAAGATTGCTTTTGTACAAGCGAAACTCGAAGGGAATTAGTATCTTTGGGGCAACAAAGACAAAGACTGCGGGGAGAGTACAAAAATGATTATGTAGGACTTTACTAAGAGATAACAATATGAGCGTAGAACCCGAAAAGTGGGGAGTGATATACAATCCCAAAGCCGGCACGCGGAAAGTGCAGAAACGGTGGAAAGAAATCAAAGAATATATGGACAGCCGAGGCGTGTCTTATGACTATGTGCAGTCTGAAGGGTTCGGATCTGTGGAACGTTTAGCCGGCATTCTTGCCAATAACGGATACCGCACCATTGTTGTGGTGGGCGGTGATGGAGCACTAAACGACGCCATCAACGGTATCATGTCGTCCAATGCAGAAGATAAAAGAGAAATCGCCATAGGTATCATTCCCAACGGTATCGGAAATGACTTTGCCAAATACTGGGAAATGACTTCGGAATACAAAGATGCCGTAGATTGCATCATAAATAACCGACGCCGGAAGATAGACGTCGGATTTTGCAACTATTACGATGGTGAAAAGCATGTAACACGCTATTTCCTCAATGCAATCAACATTGGTTTAGGAGCCCGTATCGTGAAGATTTCCGACCAGACCAAACGTTTCTGGGGAGTGAAATTCCTGTCCTATCTCATGGCCCTCATCTCACTTTTCTTTGAACGGAAGCTCTACCGGATGCATCTCAAAATAAACGGAGAACACATCCGGGGACGTATCATGACGGTATGTATTGGCAGTGCATGGGGATACGGACAAGCACCAAGTGCCGTGCCATATAACGGTTGGCTCGATGTATCCGTTATCTATCGTCCGGAGCTATTACAACTCGTATCAGGACTGTGGATGCTTATCCAGGGACGTATTCTGAATCATAAAGTCGTGATGCCTTACCGTACCCAGAAAGTAAAAGTACTACGTGCACAAAATGCTTCGGTGGACTTGGACGGACGTATTCTCGACCGGCATTTTCCACTGGACATCGGAATTATGCATGAAGCGATAACATTGATTATACCCAACTAAGAATAACGATTAACGTTAAGCACTATACACTAATTACTTATGATTGAATTAAAGAATAATCCTGCCGGAAATTTCTTTTTATTGGCAGGTCCTTGTGTGATTGAAGGAGAAGAGATGGCAATGCGTATTGCCGAACGTGTGGTAAATATCACGGAGAAATTACAAATACCTTATGTATTTAAAGGCTCTTATCGCAAGGCCAACCGTTCACGCCTGGATTCATTTATGGGAATAGGCGATGAAAAAGCGTTGAAAGTGTTACAGAAAGTACACGATACTTTTGGTGTGCCTACTGTTACAGATATACATTCTGCAGAAGAAGCCGCAATGGCCGCCGAATATGTAGATGTACTGCAAATACCAGCATTCCTTTGCCGCCAGACAGACATTCTGATAGCTGCTGCAAAAACAGGAAAGGTGGTTAACATCAAAAAAGGACAGTTCCTGTCTCCACTCGCCATGCGCTTTGCTGCGGAAAAGGTAGTAGAAGCCGGAAATAAGGAAGTTATGATTACCGAACGTGGAACAACTTTCGGATATCAAGACCTTGTTGTAGACTACCGTGGCATTCCTGAAATGCAAACCTTCGGTTATCCGGTCATTCTGGATGTTACACATTCTCTGCAACAACCCAATCAGACAAGTGGAGTGACAGGTGGTATGCCGCAGCTTATTGAAACCGTTGCCAAAGCCGGTGTTGCGGTTGGTGTAGACGGATTGTTTATTGAAACACATGAGCACCCCGAAATAGCCAAAAGCGATGGTGCCAATATGCTGAAGCTCGATTTACTGGAAGGACTACTGACGAAACTGGTACGGATTCGTGAGGCGATAAAATGATAATTTAGCGGCAAAGCCGCTAAATTATCATTCATATAAAAAATATATCCTTCCTGTGATTTCTCCTCTCCCTCTTCGACAAATAGGTCAAGAAACAATTTTAATTTTCATCAACATGAAACATTTATTTCACAGTTTACTGGCAGTAGCATTCGTTCTATGTGCCGGTTTCCAACAAGCGGTAGCGCAGCAAATGCAGTTTCCGCCCCTTCCCGTGGACAAAAATGTCCGTATCGGCCAATTAGACAATGGCCTGACGTATTACATACGCCACAACAAATTACCCGAAAATCGGGCTGAGTTCTATATTGCCCAGAAAGTAGGTTCCATTCTTGAAGAACCGCAACAACGCGGACTTGCCCACTTCTTGGAACACATGGCCTTCAACGGTACTAAAAATTTCCCCGGTGATGATAAAGGCCTCGGCGTCATCCCTTGGTGCGAAACCGTAGGTATCAAATTTGGTACTAACTTAAATGCTTATACCAGCATAGACGAAACTGTTTACAACATCAGTAATGCTCCGATTGACCGCACCGGTGTATTGGACTCCTGTCTGCTGATCCTGCACGACTGGTCTAACTATATCCTACTCAAAGACGATGAAATCGACAAAGAACGTGGTGTGATCCGTGAAGAATGGCGTAGCCGCAACAGTGGTATGTTGCGCGTCTACACTGACCTGCTCCCAACTATATATCAGGGTGACAAATATGCAGATTGTATGCCTATCGGCTCTATTGATGTAATCAACAACTTCCCTTATAAAGATATCCGCGATTACTATCACAAATGGTATCGTCCTGATCTGCAAGGTATCGTTATCGTAGGTGATATCGATGTAGACACCGTAGAAGCTAAACTAAAGGCAGTATTCGCCGATGTACAAAAACCGGTAAATCCGGCAGAACGCACTTACTATCCTGTTACTGATAATAAGGAACCCATCGTAGCTATCGGTACAGATAAGGAAGTAGACGACCCGTCAATTGAGATTTACTTCAAGCAAGATGCGACTCCTGATTCAGAAAAGAATAATGTAGGCTACCTTGCTTCACAATATATGACGAGCATGATCAGTAGTATGTTGAACGCCCGCCTGAGCGAATTGGTGCAAAGTGCTAACCCACCGTTTACCCGCGCAAGCAGTTACTATAGCGACTTCTTTGTCGCCAAAACCAAAGAAGCCTTCGCACTTTCTGCCTCAAGTAAAGCCGACGGCATTGAAACAGCCTTGAAAACCTTACTACAAGAGACTGAACGTGCACGTCGCTTCGGCTTTACCGAATCAGAATATGCACGCGCACGCGCCAACTATTTGCAGAGTTTAGAGTCTGCCTACAACGAACGCGAAAAGACCAAGCACGGTTCTTACGTAAGAGAATATGTACAGAACTTCCTGAATGGCGAGCCTATCCCGGGGATTGAAGCTGAGTACGCTATGATGAACCAACTGGCTCCTAACATTCCCTTACAGGCCATGAATATGGTAATGCAGCAACTCGTTCCGGATAGCAATCAAGTAGTTATAATTGCCGGTCCTGCAAAAGAAGGCTTGAAATACCCGACAAAAGAAGAAGTTATCAACTTACTGAAAGGTATGAAAGATCTCGACCTGCAAGCATACGTAGACAAAGTATCTGACGAACCGCTGATGAAAGAAGCTCCGAAAGGTGGTAAAATCATTTCTGAGAAAGAAGGCGATATCTATGGTAGTACAAAATTAGTTCTTTCAAATGGTGTAGCTGTCTATGTAAAGAAGACTGATTTCAAAGCTGATGAAATCCGCATGAAAGGTACCAGTCTGGGTGGTAAATCCATTTTCCCCGACAAAGACGCACTGAACTTTGCCGTTATGGACAACGTAATAGCTGTAGGTGGTTTGGGTAACTTCAGCCAAGTAGACTTGACGAAAGTACTGGCTGGCAAGAAAGTTTCCGTCAATGCCGGTCTGGGTGCTACCACAGAGAATGTATTCGGTACCTGCTCACCAAAAGATTTTGAAACGATGATGCAGCTGACATATCTCACCTTCACCGCTCCCCGTAAAGATGCGGAAGCATTCGAATCTTTTAAAAACCGTATGAAAGCCCAATTGGAAAGTGCGCAGGCAAATCCTCTTTCTTCTATAAACGACTCTTTACAGAAAGCAATGTACAATAATCACCCGCGTGTAGTAATGATGAAACCGGAAATGGTGGATCAGATTGATTACGACCGTATTCTGGAAATGTACAACGACCGTTTCAAAGATGCCAGCGACTTTACATTCTACTTTGTCGGAAACATTGACCTTGAAACTGCCAAACCACTGATTGCCGAATACTTAGGTGCACTGCCTGCCATCAATCGCAAAGAAACCTTCAAAGATACGAAGATGGATATACGCAAAGGCGTGTACAAGAATGAATATGCCAAAGAGCAACAAACGCCTACAGCAACGATCGTATTCCTGTACAGCGGTAAAGCTCCTTATACTTTGAAGAATGACATTCTGCTGAGCTTTGCAACTCAGGTTCTTGATATGGTTTATACGGAAGAAGTACGTGAAAAAGAAGGTGGTACATACGGTGTAAACTGCTATGGCGACTTGCAGAAGTATCCGAAAGAACAACTGATGTTGCAGATTGTCTTCCAGACCGATCCGGCTAAGAAAGATAAACTGGCAGGTATTGTAGTAGACGAGTTGAAGAAACTTGCAGCCGAAGGACCGTCAGACGTACACTTGCAGAAAGTAAAAGAGTACATGCTGAAGAAGTATGCCGACAACCAGAAAGAAAACGGATACTGGATGAATAATCTGAACGATTACTTCTATTATGGCATGGATATGACAGAAGGATACACGGATATCGTAAATAGCATCACAGCTAAAGATATTCAAAAGTTTGTATCTGACCTGTTGAAACAAGGAAATGAAATCGAGGTAACCATGACGGTACCCAACAAATAGTGATAAAGGATAAGTGATTAGTGATAAGCGAGTGCATTCTTACTTATTACTAATCACTACCTTCCAATCACTCCATTAATCACTAACAACTAATCACTAAACAGCATGAATCTATTTCTTGAGCTACGCAGACACGGAAAGTTAGCTGAAAAGCGGCATCCGATGTACGAGAAAAGTAAGTTCGGAAAGTTTTGGATGTACTTCATGAGTGTATTCTGGGCAGGGTATCTCATTTTCTTCGGAACAACATTCGCTTTCGCCTTCGACGGAGGCGCCAAAGAAGCCTATCACGTAATGAACAGCGGCCTGATCTTCATACTCGCCCTGGACTTCCTTTTGCGGTTACCCTTCCTGAAAACACCGACACAGGAAGTTAAACCATACTTACTGCTCCCCATCAAAAGGAGTCGTCTTATCGACTTACTGCTCCTACGCTCGGGACTTAACAGCTTTAATTTGCTTTGGCTCTTCCTGTTCGTTCCGTTCGCTATTATCACTGTTACCAAATTTTATGGAATAGGAGGTGTATTGACTTACTGCATTGGTATTTGGTTGCTCATCGTATTCAATAATTACTGGTATCTGCTATGTCGTACGCTGATGGACGAACGCATCTGGTGGGTTCTCTTGCCGATAGTCGTATACGGAGGTATTGCAGCTGCACTTTTCGTTCCAGATGACAGTCCGTTATTCGGTTTCTTCATTGATCTGGGTGAAGGATTTATCACGGGAAACATACTCACATTTATCTGTGTCCTGGTAGCCATTTCCCTTATGTGGTTCATCAACCGGAGCATTATGCAAAAACTGGTCTACAATGAACTGAATAAAACAGAAGACACTACCGTTCAAGTAAAAACAGTATCCGAATACAAGTTCCTGGACCGTTATGGCGAAATAGGCGAATACATCCGGCTGGAGTTGAAATTGCTACTACGCAACAAGGTGTGCAGGAAGTCACTTTATTCCGTTACCGCTATAGTACTGATTTTCAGTCTTACCATCAGTTTTTCTGATATTTACGATGGTGGCTCCCGCGACTTCTTCGTACTTTACAACTATATCATCTTCGGAATTCTGTTCCTCTCTCCGCTGATGAGCTACGAAGGTAACTACATTGACGGTCTGATGAGCCGCAAGGAGTCCATCTATTCATTGTTGCGTGCCAAATACATCTTGTACAGCATCGCACTCATCATCCCGTTTGTGCTGATGATACCGGGTATGGTGACGGGTAAAGTATCTGTACTGGAATGCACCGCTTGGATTATATTCGTTCCGGGTGCCGTATACTTCTGTCTGTTTCAGTTGGCAGTGTATAACAACAAGACGCTTGACCTTAATGCCAAAATGACTGGACGGCAAAATGTGGGTACCGGTTTGCAGAACCTCATTGCAGGAGGTGCATTCGGAGTGCCGTTGCTACTATTCTTCGTACTGAATGCGACGGTGGGCAAAGAAGTAACCCCATGGATTCTCTTAGTTGTCGGCATACTATTCATCGCAACTTCAAGATGGTGGCTACGGAATGTATATCATCGCTTCATGAAGCGCCGATATAAGAATATGGAAGGATTTCACGATAGTAGACAAAAATAATAACGAATATGATAGAGATTAACCAACTTCAAAAAAACTTCGGCGAAAAGAAAGCCGTAGATATCGAGAAATATAGCATCTACCAGGGCGATATGTTAGGATTGGTAGGCAACAATGGTGCGGGTAAGACTACCCTCTTCCGTCTGATACTGGACCTGCTACAGGCAGATCTGGGAAATGTGACAATCAATGACATCGATGTATCCAAAAATGAAGACTGGAAACAATTCACAGGTGCTTTCATCGATGATGGTTTCCTGATTGATTACCTCACTCCCGAAGAATATTTCTACTTCATCGGTAAAATGTACGGTCTGAAAAAAGAAGAGGTAGACGAACGTCTGCTTCCATTTGAACGCTTCATGAGTAACGAAGTCCTCGGACAAAAGAAATTCATCCGTAACTTCTCTGCCGGAAACAAGCAGAAAATAGGTATTATCTCCGCCATGCTGCATCATCCGCAATTGCTGATCCTGGATGAACCGTTCAATTTCCTTGATCCGAGTTCACAGTCCATCATCAAGCACCTGCTGAAAAAATACAATGAAGATCACCATGCCACAGTCATTATTTCAAGTCATAACCTAAACCATACGGTGGATGTGTGTCCGCGTATTGCTCTGATGGAGAATGGAGTGATTATCCGTGATATTCAGAATGAGAATAACTCGGCTGAAAAGGAGCTTGAAGACTATTTTAATGTCAGAGTAGAAGAAGAAATTGAAGAAGAGAAAATGGAAATGACGGCTCAGGAAACAACAATTCAAGAAGTACCAGTTCAGGAAACAATTGTTCAACCGGAAGAGAAAGAGGAACAAGCATGAAGAAATACCTCTCTTATATAGTTGCACTTATCGGACTGACCTTTAGTTTAAGTTCTTGCCATACATCAGCACCTCGTCTCGACTACAAAGCGCTGGCAAAAGCTTCTGTCCGCATGGGAATA
>NZ_EQ973491.1:731805-737734 GCF_000158035.1 Bacteroides cellulosilyticus DSM 14838 | reverse complement strand
AGACATAAATAAGGAAGATAACCACAAATTGTACATAGCCTCTGCGGAGTGGATAGGTGTCCCCTACCGCGCAGGCGGTGACAACAAACGCGGAACAGATTGTTCCGGACTGGTATCACAACTCTATAAGCAGGTATACAACATCCGTTTATCCAGAAGCACCGATGAACAACTCAAAGAAAGCAATAAAGTCTCCCGTCGCAACCTGCGTGAGGGAGATTTGGTGTTTTTCACCAGTCGTGCGTCCAAGAAAAGAGTGGCCCATGTGGGTATCTATCTTAAAAATGGGAAATTCATACATGCCAGCACAAGTAAAGGAGTTATTGTCAGCAGTCTCAACGAGCAATACTACACGCAATACTGGCTTCGCGGAGGACGAGTAAAATAATAAGCAATATTCAAATGAACTTTAAATAGAAAAATAATGAAAAAGATTTTAGGTATTCTCCTTTTTATCGGCATCGCACTGAATGCCAATGCGCAGTTACTCTGGAAAATATCCGGTAACGGCCTGGAAAAGCCCTCATATATTTTAGGAACGCACCATTTAGCTCCGCTAAGCATAAAAGACAGCATTGCCGGCTTGCCACAGGCAGTAGACGGTACTTCACAAGTATATGGAGAAGTAGTTATGTCCGAAGCAATGTCTCCTGAATTCATGCAAACGATGCAGCAAAACATGATGATGGCGGGAGACACGACTCTTCAAGTTCTCTTCACCCCCGAACAATATGAGTTAGTAGGTAAGGCTGTAAAAGAAAACCTGATGGCGGATATTGCCATGTTAGCTAAAATGAAACCGGCTTTCATCACCCAGCAATTGACTCTTATTTTATGTATGAAGCATTTGGGTGGTTTCAATCCACAAGAACAACTGGATACTTACTTCCAACAACAAGCTATACAGAGTGGCAAGAAAGTAGGCGGTTTGGAAACTCCGATATCACAAATCAACGTACTGCTCAATAGTCAGACATTGCAACGCCAGGCAAACCTGCTTTACTGTTTAGTAAGTGACATCGATAAAGCTATGGATCAAACCAAACGCCTGAACAATGCCTATAAAGCTCAAAACCTGGACGAAATGTTGAAACTGATGGAAGAGCGTGACGGCAACTCTTGTGACCCTCAACCGGGAGAAATGGAAGATCTGTTAGACAACCGCAACAAAGCCTGGATTGAGAAGATGCCTTCAATCATGAAAGAAATCCCTACTCTCTTTGTAGTGGGTGCAGGACATCTGCCAGGAACAAATGGGGTATTGAAGCTATTGAAAGAAAAAGGTTATACAGTGGAACCTATGAAATAAAATACTATAAATTCTCTCTTTACTAACATTACCTAAACACGAAAACAATGAAAATATCGGGTGATCGCAAGTGGTTTGTGATCACCCGTTTTTTTGATCAAAGTTGTTTTTATCTTCTCTTCTTTATACTATCGAAGTATAAATCTCAGCACTCCACCTTTTACCAGTTCTTCATGACTGATGCGGTAGCGGGATAATTTCTTCCCTCCTAACTCCATCTCACGAATGTATAAGGACTCTGTTGAAGGGCGCCCAGTTTCTATCACCAGCTTATCGCTTCCCCAAGTATCAGAGTCAAGACGAATCACCACCTTGTCGAATACAGGCGTAGTAAGGGTATAATACGGATCACCAGGACAGTCGGGGTAAAATCCTATCATGTTAAAGATGGCCCAGGTAGACATGGTACCGGTATCATCATTACCGGGAATACCATCGGGAGCATTTTTAAAATACTTCTGCAAAAGCCTTTGAGTCTCTTTTTGCGTACGCCATTCTTCACCCTTGAAATAAGAAAAGAGATGAGCATAAGCAATGTCGGGTTCATTGGCGGGATCATAGAGACCATCGTCAAAGACACGCTGAAGTTTTTCAATGAAAGGTTTCTGTCCACCCATGAGACGGGCAAGCCCTTTCACATCGTGAGGAACATAGAAACTGTAATTCCAGGCACATCCTTCATGAAAACCGGGATTCGGTTCAAAATTCTCTCCCTGTCTCGGATTGAAAGGTGAATAAAACTGACCGTCAGGCAGAATGGGACGGAAAGTACCAAATTCCTTACTATAGTAGTGTTTATATCCCAATGAACGGTTATAAAAAAGACAGGCATCAGCCTGATATTTCCGCGCTTCTGCTTTTTTACCCTGTTCCGCTGCCCGTTTACCCAATGCATCCGCCAGCAGGGAAAGAGAATAATCCGCAATATAATACTCCAATGCATGAGAAACTGAATTATCGTACTGTTCACGCAAAGGAACATATCCTAATGACATATAATCATCATTATCCGGCCTTAGCAAATTCTCGGCACCGGGCAAAGTGGCAGATTTATACATAGCTTCATAAGCCAGATCGATATCAAAATCACGTAATCCTTTCAACCAGGTATCAACGATGACAGGAATAGACGGGTCACCCTCCATAGTCAACGTTTCACGTCCGTAGAGTTCCCATTTGGGCAGCCAACCATGTTCGCGATACATATCGAGCATGGAACGCACCATTTGTAACTGACGTTCGGGATAAACCAACGTAAGGAGTTGGTGAACATTACGATACGTATCCCAAAGCGAGAAAACAGTGTAACGCTCTCCCTTTGTTGTCAGAATCTGATCACTTTCCATGGCGGGATACTGACCATTGACATCTTGCAGGATATTGGGATGTATCAATGTATGGTAAAGAGCAGTATAAAAGACAGTTTTCTGTTCTTCCGTTCCGCCTTCGACAAGGATACGCGAAAGATCCTCATTCCAACGCATACGGGCATCAGCCAATACCTGACTGAAATTCTTTCCACTTTGCTCTGTATCCAGATTCAAACGGGCATTCTCAATGCTTACAAAAGAAACTCCCATTTGCACTTCGATCTGTTCATCTTCCGTCGTGTTGAAAGTAAGAAAAGCACCGATATCATCTCCGGCTATTTCCTTACGATAACGGGTATAAAGTTTGTAGCGTCCGTTGTCAGGATCCCATTCAGCTTCCACTCCGGTCATGGGACGCTGCTTTTTCCAATAACCGCTGGATGCCGGTTGCTTGTTGACACGCATTACAAAATAAATGGGAAATACCGCCTGGGGGTTATAGCAGAAAGTTCCCAATAATTTCATACCTTCAAATTCGGTGTCGCTCACCTGTTTCAAGAAAGCACCGGTTTCATTCGTCAGTCCTTCACCCAAATTCAGTAATACATGACTCTGTCCGGCAGGAAACGTAAAACGTGAAACACCCGTGCGGGGAGTGGCAGACACCTCAGTCTTTACATTATAGCGAGTGAGGAAATTACTGTAATATCCCGGAGAAGCCTGTTCATCTTTATAACGACTTCCATACTCTTTATAATCTACGGACAATTCACCCGTAGTAGGCATCAGCAATAAAGATCCCAGTTCGGGACACCCTACACCACTCAGATTGACATGCGAATAGCCGGTGAAAAAACAATTGTGATACTCGTAAGGAGTAGACCACCAACGAGCATCTTTATCATACTTATTATCTTCCGATCCCATCACATTGAAGGGGACCACGGACATCATTCCATTAGGACAAACCGCTCCCGGATTCGTAGTTCCAAAGTTGGTAGTACCGATGAAAGGATTGACATAGCTTATAGGTAAAGCCCCCTCTCCACCTCCGGCAAACGCCGGAAGCAGACAAAGGGCAGAAAGTGTGTAAGCCAATAAAATACGTTTCATAGTCGACTGATTCTTTAAGGGATTAACTATACAATGCTGTTTTTCTTCGTAAATTCTATGATTTCCGAAATATAGCCAAAGGCCATGCCAACAACTGTATCAGCAGCGCCATAATATACAGCTACTTTATCTCCATCCTGCAAAGAGGCGCAAGGAAATACTACATTGGGCACATCTCCCTGCAATTCATAAGGAGCAGCAGGTGCAAGCAGATACGGACGGGTACGATATAACACTTTGGCAGGATTCTCTTTATCAAGAATGGCTGCTCCCATGGAATAGCGGAAACCGTTGCAGGTAGTAATAACCCCATGATAGAATATCAACCAGCCCTCTTCAGTAAGGAACGGAACAGAACCTGCCCCTATCTTCGTACACTGCCATGCACTTTCGGGGAAAGGGGTAACTTTCATCACACAACGGTGTTCCCCCCAATATTTCATATCCGGACTGTAACTGATGTAAATATCTCCAAACGGTGTATGACCGTTGTCGCTCGGACGACTCAACATAGCATATTTACCATCTATCTTCTGCGGAAAAAGTACCCCATTGCGGTTAAAAGGCAAAAAGGCATTTTCGCACTGGAAGAATTCTTTGAAGTCGAATGTATAACCGATACCAATTGTAGGTCCGTGGTAACCATTGCACCAAGTAATCCAATAACGATCTTCAATCCAGGTGACACGCGGATCATATTTATACTCGGACTCTATCATCTCCGTATTCCCCGCCTTAAAGCTGATGGGCTCGTGATTTATCTCCCAATTGATTCCGTCTTTACTAAAGCCCGCAAAGATATTCATCTGCACCGACTTATTGTCACAACGGAACACACCGGCAAACCCATCTCCGAACGGAACTACCGCACTGTTGAAAATACTGTTGGAACTCGGAATGTGGTAACGCCCGATAACCGGGTTCTTAGAATAGCGCCACATGACATCTGAGCAACCTTCAGGACGTTCTTCCCAAGGCATTATAATTTTACTGTCCATAATTCTTCTTATTTATATTGTTAATAATATCATTTTTTCTTTTCATCCGGATAGGTAAACGGCACAAAATACGTTATCAGGAATGCCGGAATAGTAGCAAACATCGTGAAGATGAAGAATGTCTTATATCCCAACGCGTTACTGACAAAGCCACTGATAGAACCCGGCAACATCACACCCAGATTCATGATGCCTGAAGCAAAAGCATAATGAGCCATCTGGTGCTTACCGGGTGCCACTTGCTGCATCATAAACAGCGACAAACCTACGAATCCGAAACCATAACCGAAATATTCAAGCACAATGGCACCGCCTATCAACATGCCGTTCTCCGGCTGATAAATGGCCAGTAGCGTATAAGCCAGAAACGGAAGATTGAAAATGCAGCACAGCGAAAACAGCGTGCGACTCAACCCTCTGTGAGATATATAATAGCCGGCCAACAGGGAACCCAGCACAAATGCAGCCGCCCCATAAGTACCATAGTACAAACCTATCTCCTGTTCTCCCAGTCCCAGACCACCGACTGAACGTTCCGCCTTCAGAAACAACGGCACTATCTTCATGACAAAGCCTTCGGCCAAACGATAAAGAATGATGAAAGTAATGTAATACCAGATATGTTTCTTCTGAAAGAAGTTCCGGATAACTTCCACCAACCGGTTCCAGGTTTCCTTGCCGGATGTCGTGCCCGTGGCAGCAGTGCCTCCCGAAGGCAACATACGCATGTGATACACTCCCAGCAATACCATTACAGCAGCCAGAATGAACATAACCGTCATCCAAGCCTGCACAGTAGCCTCATGACGAACAGTCTCCTCCACTCCCGGAACTCCCCCATAGTGTTTCAACAACCACCCTGCCAACCAAACCAACCCACCGGATGCGACAATCTTAGCAATATTATAGAAAGCACCTTGCCAACCGATATATTTAGCCTGATCCTGCTTATTCAATTCTGACATATAAACACCATCGGTCGCAACATCATGCGTTGCCCCGCTGAAAGCAATAATCGCCAGTAAAGCAATACATACAGCAAAGAAAGCCGGAAGATGCAACGCCAACGCTACCAGGGCAAAGCCTGCCCCGGTAATCAGTTGTGTCAACACTACAAAGAATTTCTTCGTTTTGAACATCTCCAAGAACGGACTCCAAAGGAATTTCAGTGTCCAGGGCAGCATAATCAGTGATGTCCA
>NZ_EQ973491.1:713614-731586 GCF_000158035.1 Bacteroides cellulosilyticus DSM 14838 | reverse complement strand
AAGTTCTGCGAAAACGCTTCAGATTTCGTTTATTGGTATGCAGACACAGGAGGTTGCAGTCAAACCTAACTTGAAGGTTGTAATGAGAGGCAATGCCGAAGCTTTGGACGAAGTTGTGGTAATTGCCTACGGTACCGCTAAAAAAGAATCATTGACAGGTTCTATTTCGGTAGTTGACAATAAAAAGATCGAGAAACGTATTACAACCAGTGTGACCGGCGCGCTTGAAGGTGCCGCACCGGGCGTACAAGTAAATAATACCTATGGCGAACCGGGACAAGCTCCCGAGATTCGCATCCGCGGTTTCGGTACATTGGTATCAGGTGCTTCAAGTCCTCTGTATGTAGTAGATGGAGTTCCTTTTGATGGAAACATGGCCGAACTAAACTCTAACGATATTGAGAGCATGTCCATCTTGAAAGATGCCGCCTCAGCTGCATTATATGGTAACCGTGCTGCTAACGGTGTAGTCCTCATTACGACCAAAAGTGGACGTAATACTAACAAACCAAGTATTACACTACAGGTAAATCAGGGTATATATAACAGAGGTATTCCCGAGTATGAACGTCTGGATGCAGACCGTTGGATGGAAGCAAGTTGGATGGCCAAGAAAAACTCTATGATGAGCAATACCGGGATGTCAGAAAACGAGGCGGCCGCATATGCCACGAGCCACCTAATCAGTGAGTCCATCGGCCGAAACATTTATAATGCTGCTGACGACAAACTGTTCGACAATAACGGAAAGCTGATAGCTACTCGTCTGACTGGTTATGACGACCTTGACTGGCAGGATGCCATTGAACGTAACGGACATCGTCAAGAATACAACTTGTCGGCTGCTGCATCCGGACAAAAATATAATGTATATTCGTCCGTAGGCTATTTGAATGAAAAAGGATATGTGAAGGCTACCGGTTATGAACGTTTCTCAGGCCGTATCAATACTACTTATACTCCCAATAAATGGTTTAAGGGAGGTGTGAATCTTACAGGATCCTGGACTAAACGCAACTATAATAGTAATGCCAGCGGTAATGCGTATGCCAATCCATTTTACATAGCCCGCTATATGGCGCCGGTATATCCTGTTTATTTACACAATGCTGATGGCACATATCAATTGGACGCTGCAGGAGACAAAATATATGATACTACTTCCCCTTATTTAAGCAACCGCCATATAGCATATGAAATGTTGTTCAACAAGCAGGAAAGCGTACGTAACGTATTAGGCGGACAAGCTTTTGCCACAATCTCATTACCTTATGGAGTGTCATTGACTGTAAAAGGTGACCTGAATAACAGTACTTCCAATAATAAGAAGTACGACAATCCGGAAATAGGTGACGGTGCTACCAACGGTGGTCGTTTGACTAGTTATGCTTACCAGTACAGAACCACGACCTTGCAAGAAATCGTAAATTGGAGCTACCAGTTCAATAACGTACATAATGTTGAAGTTATGGCAGCTCACGAAAGCTACAGTTGGGAACGTAAATATACAGCAGGAATGAATACCGGCATGGCAGTAGATGGAAATCTTACTATGGGTAACTTTCTCAATAACTCTTATTTCACGGGAAGTGATGATGAAGACAAAACGGAATCTTATCTGGCACGTCTGAAATACAACTATGATGATCGCTATTTCTTGGAAGGTTCGTTCCGTCGTGACGGTTCTTCACGTTTCCACAAAGATAACCGTTGGGGTAACTTCTACTCCGTAGGTGCAAGTTGGAACATGAAACAGGAATCTTTTTTGCAAGATGTTGACTGGTTAGATGCATTAAAACTGCGTGCTTCCTACGGTGAAGTGGGTAACAATATGGGCGTCAGCCTTTATGGACACATGGCTCTTTATACTATCGACAAGAACGGTGGTGAAGCTGCGTTGGTAAAACAGTCACTTTCTGCACCGGATATTAAATGGGAAACGACCCAGACCGTAGACATCGCTGTAGAAGGACGTCTGTTTAACCGCCTGAACTTCCAAATAGGCTACTTCGACAAGCGCTCTAAAGATTTACTATTTGAGGTTCGTCTGCCGCTTTCGGCTGGCTCTTATCCTTGGGTTGCTGATACTGCCCCGATGAACCTGACACAATACAAGAATATCGGTACCGTTTCCAACCGTGGTTGGGAAATCTCTTTGAATGCTGACATTATCAATAATAACGACTGGAAATGGAACTTTGGTGTGGACGCTACTTTCTTGAAGAACAAAATTGTGAAACTGCCTGACGGAAAAGATATTCTGCACGGTATGCAGAACTATTCTGAAGGGCATTCCATCTACGAATGGTACACTTACCACTTCGAAGGCGTAGACCAGATGACTGGTACTTCTCTCTATACACTGGATCCGGATAAGAAGGCTACTGCCGAAGAAGCTGGTGCATTGGCTACCATCAATGGTACAGATTATGCCACTGCCACTTCATACGCCAAACGTGATTGGGCAGGTAGCGCACTTCCCACAGTCTATGGATCTATCAGTTCGGCGCTTTCTTGGAGGAATTGGGATTTGAATATGTTGTTCACCTATTCTTTAGGTGGCAAGACATATGATGGCAGTTATGCTAGCCTGATGGGAGTATCCGAATCAGGTGCTTCTGGTAACGCTTACCATAAGGATATCCTAAACTCTTGGAAAGAAGTTCCCACCGGTATGACGGAAACTTCCGCCAACCGCATCAATCCGAATGGAACTCCGCGTGCCGATTTTCATAAGTCATCCGACTTGAATGCCGCTAGCGACCGTTGGCTGACCAGCTCTTCTTATTTGGTATTCAAGAATTTGAACCTGTCTTACAGTCTACCTAAAAGTTGGCTGAAGAACATAGGATTGGAAGGGTTGTCATTGACTGCCGGTGTAGAAAACCTTTTTACACTAACCTCACGTAAGGGACTAAATCCGCAATATTCGTTTAATGGAGGTTCGGATGATACGTATGTAACAGCCCGTGTATATAATTTCGGTTTGACTGTAAAATTCTAAAGATATAACCATATAATTCGTATTAGAAATGAAAAAAATACTCAATAAATTGTTCACAGGTAGCCTATTGGCATGTATGGTGTTAGTGTCCTCCTGTGCCGGTGACTATTTGGATACCGCTCCTACCGATTCAACGGGAGCATCCGATGCCGTAGGGACCACGGCAAATGCAATGAAAGCATTGAACGGTATAGCCAAAATTATGACTACACAGCAGTATTATTTTGGTCAGGGATTTGCAGGCGAAAACAACATCATGGCTCATTATGAAAACTATCCGAGCGAGAATTACTTATATAATATGTATGCTTCCGGATGGTCACCTATCCATAATCAAGAATTCCATACACGCACTAACTCTATTTATGATGCATACGCATGGTACTACTATTATACTATCATTGGTAATGCGAACACTATTCTTACCAATATTGATAATGCCGAAGGACTTCAAACTGAAAAAGATTTTGTCAAGGCTTCAGCACTGACTTTCCGTGCATACGCTTTCGAAAAGTTAGTGCACTATTACTGTTGGCGATGGCAGGATTCCAATAACGGCGCTTCACAAGGACTCGTGCTCCGTATTGATGAATCTACTGGCGGACAAGGCTATGCTACTCTGGCTGAGGTGTATGCGCAAATCTACAAAGATTTGGATGAAGCAATTGCCTTGTATAACCAGAGTGGTATGGACCGTGATGCCGCACAAGTATGGATGCCGAATGTAAATGTTGCTCATGCAGTCTATGCTCGTGCTGCTATAACTAAGCAAGATTACACCAAAGCTCTGTCCGAAGCTAAACTCGCCCGCCAAAACTATCCGCTTATGAGTAACGCTGAATATCAATCTGGTTTCTGCAATCCGACGAGTGAGTGGATTTTCGGTTGTTTCGGCGGTTCGCAAGAAAATAATTGGTATTGGAGTTATGGTACTCAGTTTGCTTGTAACGGATATTATGCGAGTGCAAACAATACTGGTGCTGGGGCCATTGGGCGTGAGCTTATTAACCGCATCCCGGACAATGATGCCCGCAAAGCGCTGTTCTTGACGGAAGACAAATTCCCCGGCTATGATTTTAATGATGGTTCAGCCATGGATTTGACTTACGGTATTCTTGGACTGGGTAAAGGCGAAGAAGCTGACTTGCTTTGGGAAGACGCTGCAGAGTATTGCCAGAGAATGGCGGTAAGCGGACTTGCCGCTCCTTATCAATCTGGCTATATGTATTTGGGTGGACAGTTGAAATTCTATGTATTTGATACTCCGGGGGTAAGCTATCTGCCTTTCATTCGTTCATCAGAAATGGTATTGATTGAAGCAGAAGCCAACTACTTCTTGAACAATGAACCGGATGCACAAGCCGCTCTGATAGAGCTGAATGCTACCTCTGGACGTAATCCTGAATATACTTGTACTAAAACCGGTGAAGCCCTTTGGAACGAAATCATGGATTATCGTGAACTTGAACTTTGGGGTGAAGGCTTTGCTTGGAGCGATTACAAAAGATGGAATCGTTCTGTAGTGCGTAAAGGATTCGCTGATGGAGGTAATGCACATATTTCCATTGCGAAAACGATCCCAGCTGATGGTGCAAACAAATGGACTTGGGATGTGCCCTTGTATGAAACCGATTACAACGATGAATTAAATCTTGCAGGAAAATAATTCTATCAGAACATATTGGCGGAATTAATTCATTACCATACCGATATGAACTATAATTCCGTCAACAGGTTCTACTGGATTTATAGATAAAGTGTTTTGTTTTAGTGGAGGGAATGTCCAATGACATTCCCTCCATTACTGCTTTATTATGAAATAGGTTAGTTGAAAAGCATCATTCTTGTTAAAACGGACATTAAATACCTTAATAATTGATTCTGCATTCAATACGCCACTTGGATTTAATTATACAGCTCAAGACGAGGTAAGTATTATAACTTTTCCATAAGGCTCTAATAAAAAGTGATGTATAAAAAAGAACTGTAAACTGCCTCCATCCTGTTAGTAATTAGCCTTAGATATGTTCTAAATCATCTCTTTGAAAGAAAGAAGGAAGGAACTGGTCATGGAAGGTCATCGCTTCTACGATGAAATGCGATTGGGTTTAACCCTAAACCGTGAAAAAACACAAGGTGAGGGTACTGACCATTACTTAAATTCAACGAATTTAATATCTCCGAACTGGGATGATTACAGAATAATATTAGCTATTCCACAAGCAGAAGTTGATGTTAGCCCTAATATTCAAGGGCAGCAGAATCCGGGATACGAATAAAGTCTTCTTAAAATAAAGTTGTTTTAGCTGAAATGCACCCTAAAAGTTTTATATATGACTTTTAGGGTGTTTTCTTATATTTATTTTCTCTAATTAAACCTGTAATTCTCTATTATATAAGAGAATAAATATTGATTTAATATAGGCTAATTGGAAGTTAGATTAAATGTTCTATTTATCGTTTTTATCGATACTGTTATTTGTTGTTTGTGAGAATGAAATTGTTCGTATTAAGCCCACCTGTACATAGTGCTTTTTTATTGAAAAATCAAGACTACGTGGTAAATTATTGATATGCATGCAATTTACCAATCTGGTTTGGGTAGAAAATTCAAGTATTTCATACATTTCAATCTCTACTTGAACCCATAGTATTAGTTTTGTTACTCATTTATATTCACATTCAAAAAAAACAACTAGCTGATAATTAGGTATTTGAAAATCAAATAAAGGAACTTTTAGGTAGATACAAATATATGTTCATGTTTTGTATATATCTAGTTTCTAGATATTTAATAAATTATATTTGTCTTGATTTGAGTTCTATAAATATATATTTGTTATTGATTATCAACAAGATGCAACCTACCGAGTTCTGCGAAAACATTGCAAATCTCTTACATAGGTATGCAGACGCAGGAGGTGGCTATAAAGTCGACTGTAAAAGTTTTCATGAAGTCCGACTCTGAAATGCTTGATGAAGTAATGGTGGTCGCTTATGGTACGGCTAAGAAATCGGCATTTACAGGTTCAGCTTCTGTGATAAAATCCGAAACTCTGGAGAAACGCCAAGTCTCAAACATATCAAATGCACTTTCCGGAACAGTATCAGGTGTACAGACACAAAGCACAAATGGACAGCCGGGAGAAAAAGCTACAGTACGTATTCGCGGTATTGGCTCCATGTATGCCAGTAATAATCCGTTGTATGTAGTAGATGGTATTCCGTACGAGGGCGACATTTCTGCTGTCAACTCACAAGACATTGAGTCAATGACAGTATTGAAAGATGCAGCAGCGGCAGCTTTGTATGGTGCCCGTGGTGCTAATGGTGTTATCTTGGTTACAACTAAAAAAGGAAAAACCGGAGAGACATTGGTATCATTGGATGCACGTTGGGGAGCTAATTCGCGTTTAGTGAAGAACTATGATGTATTGCAAAACGCAGCTACTTACATGGAAACTGCATACTCTGCCATATATAATGGTTATGTATATAATAGTAAATATACAGCTGAGAGAGCCTATCAACAGGCTAATGCCGATTTGATTCCAGGTTTAGGATATCAGATTTACAATGTGCCCAATGGTCAGAACCTGATAGGTCGGGATGGCAAACTGAATCCATATGCAACGTTGGGTTATAGTGATGGTGATTACTATTATACACCGGATAACTGGTCAGATGAAATGTTTGAAAGTAACATGCGTCAGGAATACAATCTGAGCGTATCTGGTGGTACTGACAAATTGAGTTATTATTTCTCTGCTGCTTATCTTGCCGATGACGGTATTATTGAGAACTCTGGTTTCGAACGTATTTCTAGTCGTATAAACGTAGATTATCAAGCTAAGAAATGGCTGAAGTTCGGTGTAAATTTAAGCTATGCAAATGTAAAAAGTCGCTATCCTGGAGATCAGGACACAGATGCAGCCACTTCATCGGGTAATGCTTTTTTTGTAGGTAACTTCATTGCCCCCATTTATCCAATGTATGTTCGTAATGCTGAAGGTCAGATTATGCATGATGCTAATACCGGTTATCGGATATATGATTATGGTGATGGTGAAAGTACAAACTTCACTCGTAACTTTATGAGTATGTCTAACCCAATGAGTAGTTTCCTCTATGATACGGAAGAATATTTAATGGATATCCTGAATGGGAAATGGTATGCTAAAGTAGATATTCTGGATGGTCTGTCTTTGACTGCTTCTTTAGGTTTGCATGTGGATAATACACGTTTACATATTGTAGGTAACAAGTATTATGGCCAGTCTGCATCCCAAAACGGTTCTGTGCAACAGTATTCATCACGCACGTATTCTCTGGACCAGCAATATTTACTGACTTATAAAAAAGCATTTGACGTGCATCATATTGATATTTTGGCCGGATATGAGAGTATGGATTATAATACTGAATCTCATTATATTCTGGGCTACAATATGTATAGTGATAAAAACTGGACTGCCTCAAATGTGATCGACCGTAAAAATGGTTCCGGTAGCTACGATGAATATGCTACTATCGGTATCATCACACGTGCCAGCTATGATTTCGATGAAAAGTACTATGCAAGTGCTTCTTATCGCCGTGATGCTTCTTCACGTTTCCATCCGGATAATCGCTGGGGTAACTTTTGGAGTGTGAGTGCTGCATGGGATATGGCTAAAGAGAACTTTATTTCTCATATTGACTGGATTAATATGTTGAAACTGAAAGCTTCTTTCGGACAACAAGGTAACGATAACCTTCTTTATAAAGAATACCCAAACTATTATCCTTATCAAGATCAATTTACAGTGAGCGGTTCGGAAGGAGTATTCTCTGACGGTGTACTCTTCTATAAAGGAAACAAAGATATCACTTGGGAAACATCCAATTCATTCAATGTTGGTGTGGACTTTGCTCTTCTGAAAGGACGCGTTGATGGTTCCATTGAATATTTCAATCGCCAGACGAAAGATATGTTGTATTACAAACCGGTAGCTATGTCCAATGGTTATACACAGTTCCCGATGAACATCGGTTCAGTGCGTAACTCAGGTGTTGAAATTGAATTGAATTACACTCCGATTCAGACTAACAATTTCAAATGGGTCATCAATTGGAACGGAACTATGATGAAAAATAAGATTCTTGAATTACACCCTGATCTGAAAGGGGAAATGATTAATGGATCTTATATATATCGTGAAGGTGAATCTTTATATCAGTTCTATTTGACGAAATATGCAGGTGTAGACCATGAAAGTGGTGAGGCGCAGTATTGGGCTAAAGATACTGACGGAGCAGAATATAAAACCAGTGACTGGTCGGCTGCTTATAACACAAACCGCCAGGCCAGCGGTGATCTTCTCCCCACTATTTATGGAGGTATCGGCACTACATTGGATTTTTACGGTTTCGATTTTTCTATCCAGTGTGCTTATCAGTTAGGTGGAAAGATATATGATAGTGGTTATCAGGCGTTGATGCATGGTGGTGGCTCACATGACCTTGGTTATAACTGGCACAAAGATATACTGAATGCCTGGACACCCGAAAACACGAATTCTGATATACCGCGTATAGATGCAATTGATAAATATACCAATTCTAGTTCAGATCGTTGGTTAACAAGTTCTGACTATTTCGCTATCAATAACATTACATTAGGTTACACACTGCCCCAAAGATGGTTGAGAAATTTAGGTATCGGCAGCTTGCGTGTTTATGGTGCAGCCGATAATGTAGCTCTTTTCTCTGCCCGCAGAGGACTTGATCCACGTATGAGCTATACGACTGCCTCAACAGACCGCTACACTCCTATACGTACCATTTCTGGTGGCCTGAAAGTAACATTCTGATAAATGGTTGAATTTTATAAAAAAGAAAGAATATGAAAAGAATATATAAGATAACGCAAGTTGCTCTATTCGGTGCATTTATAGTCGGATGTACTGACTTGGATACTGCCCCACTAAGTTCTACTATTACAGCCGACCAAAAAGAGGATGTGGTTGCTGCTGACCCTTCTAAAATTGAAGCCAGCGTAACTGCTATTACAGCTAACTTTACACAATATGCTAAAATTTATACCGAAGATGATAACGTACATAGTGATATAGGTTATCCTACTATTATGTTAGCTACTGATTCAAGAACTACGGATTTTGTAGCTGATATAACAGGCTACAATTGGTATTCTAATTCAGCCAATTATAGCGATTGCTTAAGTACGAGTACGGCTACCATCGAATTTTGGGGTACGCTTTACAACCAAATTTATACAGCCAACGCTGTTATTGGTACTGTAGATAATGAAACGTCTGACTCTACTCTGCAATTTTATTTGGCACAAGCATTGGCTATCCGTGCATTCGATTACTTTACGTTGGTACAGTTGTATCAGTTTAACTATAAGGGACATGAAGATGCCCCAGGGGTGCCCATTATTACTTCCGAGAATGCGGAAGAGGTAGCGGCAAATGGCTGCGCTCGCTCTACGGTAAAGGAAACCTATGAATTCATCTTGGGTGACTTGAATAAGGCTATTGAGTTATTGGCTAACACTAAGAAAACCCGTTCCGACAAGCGTTATGTTAGTCTTGATGTTGCTTATGGTATACGTGCTCGTGTTCACCTGACTATGCACAATTATGCAGATGCATTGAAAGATGCAGAAGCTGCACTTGCCAGTACATCTTCGGTTCCATATAGTAGCGCAGCGGTGAGCAAACCAACTTTCATTGATATTGAAGATGCGTCATGGATGTGGGGTATCTTAATTACGGATAAAGACCGTGTAAGTACTACTGGTATTTGTAATTTTCCATCTCACATGGGATCACTGAATTATGGCTATGCCTCTGTGGGAGGATGGCGCAGAATCAGTCCAAAACTCTACAACCAGATTCCTGAAAGTGATGTACGTAAAGGATGGTTTCTGGATGATACAGGCGTATCTGTAAATCTGCCGGCAGCAGCACAGGCTTATATTACTAAAAAAGGTGCTCCGGTTTACACACAAGTGAAATATGGCCCAATGAATGACGAATGGGGATCAAATAACAATGCAACTGATGTGATTTTGATGCGTGTAGAGGAAATGTATCTAATTAAAGCAGAAGCACAAGCCATGAACAATGATGTAAGCGGTGGTGTGAACACTCTCAATTCATTTGTAAATACCTATCGTGATCCGTCTTATAAATGTACAGCTACAACAGGTGAAGCTGTGCAGGAAGCTGTTTGGCATCAGCGACGTATCGAATTCTGGGGTGAGGGTTTAGCCTATTTCGATATCATGCGCCTGAATAAAGGTGTTAATCGTTTGGGATGCGGATTCCCAAAAACTGCGGTATTTAACATTGCTGCAGGTGATCCGGTCCAAATTTACAGTATCCCCAACAAAGAGGTACAATACAATCCATTGTTGGAAAATAATCCGTTGGTATCTGCTCCAACTCCGATACCTGATGAAGAATAAGTTAATTATAAAAAGGATAGAATATGAAATATATCAATAAAATATTTAGCCTGTTTGCTATTGCATTGATGGCTGTGGCTTGCGATCCGGATGCGGAAAGTTATACTCCGGGAGGATTAGAGGAGGGCAACCAAGGAATTTGTTTTGCAGGTAATTATACCCAAACGGTAGAAGTTGAACCTGGAGTTACTTCTTTTATCCTTACACTAAAACGTTCTGTAACTGATGCAGCTGGTTCTGTGGATATAAAGGTCTTGAATAACGAAGAGAATATATTTATATGCCCATCTACAGCATCATTTGCTGCCGGAGAGGCAACTACGACGTTGACTGTGGAGACTCCATCAGCGACAGCAGGGATTCTTTATAATCTAAAGCTGGCCGTGAGTGGTGATAATGTAAGTGAATACACTAGTGGATATAATGAAATTTCTGTTAATTTCAGTATCATTAAATGGGAATCAATCGGCACCGGTTATTATTTAGACGGTACTGTATCTACTTTCTTCGGCGTTGATCCTTCAATGCCGATGGCTGTAAAACTGGAACGGGCAGAAACGGCTACCAGCGTTCGTTTCCGCTTTGACAGTCCGTTTGCACGTGTAGCGACAGAAACGGTAGATGAGTATGGTGGCTACGATGGTTATCCTTTTAATGAGGAAAGCGATGTGGTACCGGGCAAATATCTCTTTACTATTGATGTGACCAGCCAGGGAGCGGCATTATCACCAGTTGATTTAGGCATGGACTGGGGATATGGAATGTTCTCTATCGGTTCTGTATATGGAAATCTGTCAACAAATATTGCGACATACCCATTGGGAACTTATGATGAAAAGGCTGGCTGTATTACCTTCCCTGCCAACTCTTTGTATATTAAGATGGCGGATTATAGCGAAGGGGCTGCCTCACCTTGTGCTAATCCTTCATATCTGTACTTAAATGGGGATGCTTATTTAGAGTCCTTAGAGGCTGCTAAATAAGGAATTAGTGAATTAACCTATTAATAAGCTCCATTCTTTCATTTGTTTTATGCCAAATGAAAGAGTGGGGCTTATCTTATTTTTTCAAAAATCAAGAGTGCGATTCTTTATATAAATCATTGTATACCTATATTTAGCTAAGTTTTTTTAAGACCGTTCACTGGGAAGCGAGCGATCTTTTTACATTCATTCAGCATGAGCAACTATTGAGTATACCTCCCGAACAAGCTTCGATAATGAGAATGTAGTCAATAACAAGGATCTATCGTTTTTGATCTCTATATTCTTTTCTTATTTTTTAGTTGTATGTATTCACATTGCATCCGATCGAATATAGTTTTTTTTTGAATAAAAATCAAGACATTTAAAAGAATCAATTTTAGATATAAAGTATATCGTTCTGATTTTGGTAACAATTTAAAATATATTATACAATTATGTATTGGTGAGAACCCATAGTATCGGTTTTATTGTTTATTTTCGCTTGTTATATAATGATAATAATCTTATAATTAGATATTTAAAATACAAATCAAGGATAATTCCGGTAGATACAAATATGTACTAGCATTTCTTATGCACCTTAAAATCAATGTTTTGGTAAATATTTATTTTCTTTCATTGAGTTCTACAAACAAATATAATCATCTTAATATCAGTTATATATATAGTACCGAGTTCTGCGAAAACGCTTCAGATTACGTATATTGGTATGCAAGCACAGGACGTTGCAATAAAACCGAATGTAAAGGTTATTATGAAGTCGGATACTGAAATGCTGGATGAAGTAATGGTCATAGCCTATGGTACCACAAAGAAAGAGTCTTTTACTGGTTCTGCGGAAGTTATCAAGTCTGAGAAGTTGAAAGAAAGACCAGTTGCAAACGTTACGAAAGCATTGGACGGTATGGTTGCCGGTGTGCAAACTACTTCAGGTTCAGGGCAGCCGGGATCAGGCTCTTCTGTAGTAGTCCGTGGTTATGGCTCTATCAATTCATCACAATCACCGTTGTATGTAGTGGATGGTGTTCCCTATGATGGTAACATTTCAGCAATCAATCCTAATGACATTGAAACGATGACAGTGCTTAAAGACGCTTCTGCTGGTGCTCTTTATGGTTCTCGTGGTGCAAATGGTGTGATTATGATTACTACCAAAAAAGGTAATTCCGGTAAGGTAAAAGTGAACTTGAAAGCAAATTGGGGTGTTTCCTCACGCGCTATTCCACGTTATGAAACGATGGACGAAGCCGGTTATTTAGAAACAATCTTCCAGTCATATAAGAATAATCAGATTATCAACGGTGGAGTTTCTCCGGAGTTGGCAGGTGTTGCCGCATTAGAGGCTATGAAAAGTGGATCCACTGCTATGCTGGGCCAGAACGAACAGTATAACCCTTTTAATTATAGTATTACAGAACTGATCGATCCTGTGACAGGAAAAGTACGTAGTGATGCCAAATTAAGATATAGTGAAGACTGGATGGATGAAGCTTTAAAAAGCAATCCTTTACGTCAAGAATATGTTGCTTCGTTCAGTGGTGGAAGCGACAAAACCAAATATATGTTTTCTTTAGGCTATCTTGATGAAGAAGGTCTGTTAAAGACAACAAAATTCAATCGGTATAATGGACGTTTGAATATAGACTCTGAAGTTACGAACTGGTTAAAAGCCGGAATGAGCGCCAACTACTCTCGCAATGAGAGCAATACAGCTGTTGAAAATTCATCCGGTTCATCCAATGTTTGGTACAGTGCACAATTAATGGCTCCTATTTTTCCTGTCTTTGAGAAAGATGCCAATGGTGCTACGGTTTATGACAATTTGGGAAATGCCGTTTTTGACTATGGTAAAAACAGACCGGCCGGTGCCAGTTCAGAGTGGAACACAATTGCTACCTTATATGATGATATGTATTCTACTCAAAGCGATAACCTGAGCGGACGTGTATATGCGGAATTAGGTGATTTGAAAAATACATTCTTGCAAGGATTGAAATTCTCTGTTAATTATGGCTTTGACTTAATCAATTCAGCCGGAGCAACTTATTATAATCCATACAACGGCAACTCTGTAGCCGTAAAAGGTACTATACAGAAAGCTACTGCACGTACATTCAGCTATACTTTCAATCAATTGTTGACATACGACAGAAAGTTCGGTGATCATCATTTTGAAGCTTTGGTTGGACATGAATTTTATAAATACAGATATGATTATTTGTCAGCAACCAAGACGGGATTCCCATTTGGTGGACTTTATGAACTGGATGCAGCTACAACGATTACAGGAGCATCTTCTTATCAGAACAATTATGCAGTTCAATCTGTGTTATCACGTTTGAATTATGACTTTGCCGATAAGTATTACCTTTCTGCCAGTTTCCGTACCGATGGTTCTTCTCGTTTCTATAAGGATAACCGTTGGGGTAAATTCTGGTCGGTCGGTGGTAACTGGCGTATCTCTCACGAATCTTTCATGAGTGACATTACTTGGATTAATAATCTGTCATTAAAGGCCAGCTACGGTGTGCAGGGTAATGATGCCATATTGAATGGTACCAAACAGAATTTTTATGCTTGGCAGTCATTTTATGATTTGGGTTATGCAAACTCGTCGATGAGCGGTGCGGCCGTAACTTCCTTGGAAAATAAAGAATTGAAATGGGAGAAAAATGCTAACCTGAATATTGGTATTGAAGCAAAATTGTTTGATCGTGTTTCTGCTACTATCGAATGGTATCAACGTAAGACGACAGATATGTTAATGTCATTCCCAATGGCAACTTCACTCGGTTTTGATGGCTACAACAAGAACGTTGGTAGTATGCGTAATACAGGTATTGACCTCACATTGGGAGTTGATATCTTTAAAGATACTCCGTTTACCTGGAACTTAACACTCCTTGGCTCTACGATTAAGAATAAGGTTTTGCAACTGGCAGATAAACCGGAAATCATTTCCGGATCTTATATCATTCGCGAAGGTGAGACTTTATATTCATTCTATACAGCAACTGCCGCTGGCGTTGACCCCGCAACTGGAGAACAACTGTATTGGGCATGGGATACCGATGAAAACGGAGCTAAGGGCAAAAAGTATATAACTAACGATATGGCCAAGGCTACTGCATGCAAAGAAATTCAGGGTAGCCGTATTCCCGATTTATATGGTTCCATTAATAATACATTCAAATATAAAGGATTTGATTTGAGTATCCTTTGTACATATTCTATTGGTGGTAAAGTATTGGATGGTATTTATAATACCTTATTATATGGCAATTATGTAGGACAGGCAAAGAGTAAAATGCTGGAACGTGCATGGAAAAATCCGGGCGATATCACAGATATTCCACGTATTGAAATCGGAAAGAGTTACATTGTTACTGATAACAGTTTGATTGACGCTTCCTATTTTGCTATTAAAAATATTGCTTTAGGATATTCTCTGCCTTCAAAGTGGATGAAATCTATCGGATTCGATTCTGCACGCCTGACTGCAACGGCAGACAATGTTGTGTTGTTCAATCACCTGAAAGGTATGGACCCTCAATATAACTTCACTGGGGGAACGGATTTTGGTTACGTACCTGTCAGAACAATTTCATTCGGAATTGATATCACTTTCTAAACCTGATTAAATAATATAAAAGATGAAAAAAGTATTATATATATTTTCTTTAATCGGCCTTCTTGCATTCAGCTCATGTGCCGATGAATTGAATACGGAACCGACTGACAAGGTATCAGGTTCTACGATATTTGCAGATGCAAGTAGCGCAGAAACTGCTATAAATGGTGTATACCGTATGTTATATGTAGCAGGGTGGAGTTCAAACTGGGGCTCAGAAAACTGCGGACAGACAGCTATCCAATTGCTTGGAGATCTGATGGCTGAAGATCATTTAATGAAAGAGCAGGGACAAGGCTGGTTTTATGAAGATTATCGTTTGAATGTTCATGGAGACTATTCAAATAAAGCTGGACGTCCTTATTCTATTTGGAACTTCTATTATACTATCGTTAGTAATGTAAATTATATCATTGCTTCAGAAAACACAATGGGAGGTGATCCGGAACTTAAGAACAGCGTTGTAGGGCAGGCCTATGCCATGCGTGCTTTTGCTTATTACTATCTGATACAATTGTACCAACAAACGTATAAAGGACATGAGGATGCACCCGGTGTACCTTTGTATACAGGGGCAACGGTTGCCGGTTCGGAGGGAAGCCCTCGTGGAACCGTTCAGGGAGTTTATACTCAAATCAATTCTGATATAGAAAAAGCTATTGATCTGTTAGGAAGTATCAGTAATAAAGTGCAAACGCATGTATCTCATATAGATTACTATGTAGCTAATGGCATAAAAGCCCGTATCTGCCTTACTCAACATGACTATGCAGGTGCTGCGACGGCAGCTGCTGAAGCCTTAAAGAAACCTTCATTGAAAGTTGCCACTATAGCCGAATTGGGCGGGAATAATAGTGTAAAAACAGCAGATGTTTTATGGGGAATGGAAATTATAGCCGATCAGTCCAGTGGTTTTGCAAGCTTCTTCTCGCATATGGATGCTGATGCACCGGGTATGTATGCTTCTAAAGCACGCCAATGCATAAGCACAGGGTTGTATAAACTGATTTCTGATACAGATGAGCGTAAAACAGCGTGGTTCCGTGGGGCCATTCCTTCTGACGAAGAAAAGACAGCGTCATCTTATACGAGTTACTGCCAAATTAAGTTTAAAATGGCAGATTACACAACCCGTACAGGTGATTACTTACTTATGAGAGCAGAAGAGATGATATTAATAAAGGCTGAAGCCGAATGTCATCAGAAAGAATATGGTGCTGCCCGTACCACAATAAAAACTTTAGGAAATGCGAGAGATAGTAAGTTTGAGGAACGTTTAGCTACCCGTACAGATGCAAATACTTATAATTCTGACACTAATGCTCCTTTGGAAACATTAATGGATGAGATTTTATTCCAACGTCGTGTGGAACTTTGGGGTGAAGTGGGACGTATCTTCGATATGCAGCGTTTAGGTTTGGGGTATAATCGTAATTATGAAGGCTCTAATCATACAGAGAAGGTAACGACAAAGAACACTAATGCCGCTTCTCCATTATTTATCCTTCCTCTGCCGCAGTCTGAAATAGATGGTAATGAGAATATTACCTCTGCGGATCAGAATCCTATAGTTCAATAATTTATAAACCTATATAATGAAGGAAAATATGAAACTATATACAATAAAGAAATATGCTGCTATATTGCTCTGTTTGGCAGCTTTTACCTCCTGCGATACAGATGCAGAAGGTACGAAATATGGTGTAAACGGAGTTGAAGCAGCTTTTGCATCTACTCAAATGAATGTGGAAGTAGGTGCTGAAGACAATGGTATTATCCGGGTTCCCGTGTATCGTGGAAATACAGATGCAGAGGCTTCAGTCGGCATTAGCATAGATGAAGCTACAGTAGAAGAAGGTGTATTCACCTTGAAAAGTTCCAATATAGCCTTTGCAAAAGGCGAAGCAGTGGGGTACGCAGAATTAGTTTTCGGTTCTATAGATGACTTGAGCGCTACTGGCAAATATGAGATTGTACTGACCATAGATGACAAGGATGCATTGTCACCTTCTAAATCCGGTGAAATAACTGTAACTGCCCAGAGAAAGTTGACATGGGAGGATTACGGAACCGGGATATATACTTCAGAACTTTTCGACCAGGCATGGGAACAGCCTATATTGAAAGCTAAAGAAGGTAATATATACAAGTTGCCGGATTGTATAACAGAAGGATATCCCATGGTCTTTACATTGAGTGAAGATGGCCAAACTCTGGTTAATTGGGACTTACAAGCTACTGGATATAAACATGCTACTTATGGAATGGTGTATTTCACTCCTACCGACATGCAACGTCAAGGCAATAAGTTGCTATTCGCAATGCGTGGAGCTGTTGCTGTAGAAGGCGGGTATGGAATTCTATACAGTGGCTTTACAGAAACATTAGAATTACCGGAATAATTGTTTCCTACTACTGTTATTTGGGAAATAAGTTTGTAACAGAGTATATCTGATACAAAAGATATGAATAAGGCTACCTCATTTTTATTTTGAGGTAGCTTTTCTTTATAAATAATACTATTTAGTTTTCGCTTTTCTGTTTTTCTTGTCTCTGTTCTTTTAAATATTTTTCTCTAAAAGGTGAATGGTGACTTTTTACTGAAAAATATATACTTTAAATTATATTTGCCTCTATGCATGAACCGCTAATCAGAAGTAACTTTCAATTATTTATTATTTTGTACATTCGTGCAGTGAATTAAACGCACAGTAGTTGTTTGATAGTTCATTTATATTTTAATGAAAGCGGTATATTGCTGAATTTCAATATAATATTTTCTAAATATGGGATAATACTGGTAGAATTTAATGAATTCATGTATATATAAAATGCTTATATACAAATAATTATAAAATAGGAAATACATAATATTTA
>NZ_EQ973491.1:701890-713427 GCF_000158035.1 Bacteroides cellulosilyticus DSM 14838 | reverse complement strand
TCCACAAAGCAATCTGCGCATCATCGATGCCCAGGCCTTTAAACATCAGTACAGATACCATATTCAGCACCACAAAGGGAAGCCCCATAGCAAAGTAGACGGTGGGTACCCAGGAAATCGGATTACGACTATTTCGACTCATACCTATTTGACTTTTATTTCAGCGGTTCACCGCCCATCGTTAATTCCAGAGTACCACCGTCTATCATATCTTGATGTGCAAAAAAGGGCGCATTCAGTTCTTTACCATTCAGGAACATCTTCTGCACATACTTGTTCTCGCGACTATTGTTATGTGTTACGATGGTGAAAGTCTTCCCGCCTTTCAGGTGAATGGTTGCTTTATCAAATAAGGGACGGCCAATGGAATACACAGGCTTACCGGGACACACCTGATAGAATCCCATCGAATTAAGGATAAACCACGCCGACATCTGACCGCAGTCTTCATTGCCCGACAATCCATTCGGATCATTGAAATAGAGTGTGTGCAACACCTCGTCCACCAATTCCTGCGTTCTCCAAGGCTGACCGACATAGTTATATAGATGTGCGATGTGGTGGCTTGGCTCATTTCCATGCGCATACTGCCCTATCAGACCTGAAATGTCAACGGATACCGATTCACCTTCCATAGCCGAAGGAGCGATGAACAAAGAGTCCAGCTTGCCGATAAAAGCCTCCCGGCCTCCCATAAGATCTACCAATCCGTCCACATCATGAGGCACGAACCAGGTCCATTGCCAAGCGGTACCTTCACAATAATCATCATTGCGGTGATTGGAAGAACGGGGATTGAAAGGTGTACGCCAGTTGCCTTCACTGTCCAGTCCGCGCATGAAGCGGGTGGAAGCGTCGAAATAAACCTGGTATCCTTTGGCGAATGCGGCATATTTTTCCCGATTAGGGCCATCACCCAGAGCTTCCGCCAATAGCGAAATGCACCAGTCATCATAAGCATACTCCAATGCTTTGGCCACCGATTCGTTGTCTTTATCGCAAGGCACATAGCCTATTTTATTCTTCCAGTATTTGGCTTGCGGCATCAGATGAGGCAATACCAGCGGAGGACACAGGATGCCGATAGTGTCATATTCCGCAGCACGGATGCAAGCCTTGTATGCGTCTTGCACATCAAAATCACGATAGCCTTTTGTGTAAGCGTCAGCAATAATGGATGCGGCATGGTAGCCAATCATGGTTCCGGTATAATTGCCTGCAAGTTCCCACATAGGGAAGATGCCGCCTTCGCGCTGCTTCAGGATGAGCGAACGGATAAAAGCCTGATTCAAATCCGGATCGATAATCGTCATTAAGGGGTGATAGGCACGGAAAGTATCCCACAATGAGAAAACCGTGTAGACAGGATTTTCCACACTGCCTTGGTGGGACTTCAGGTCCATGCCCAGATAGCGTCCGTCGGCATCCGTAAACAGATTGGGTTGCACACCCGTATGATAAAGTGCGGTATAGAACATAATCCGCTGATCATCATCGTTGGTTTCAATATCTATTTTCGACAAATAATCGTTCCATGAATTGCGGGCGGCACTGCGCACACTGTCAAAGTCCCATTCGGGTATATCAGCCTCCACATTCCGGCGTGCTCCGTCCATATCCACGGCAGAAACACCTACTTTCACAAGGACTTGTTCACCGGCTCCGGTCTGAAACTGCAACAGCGCTTTAGCTGTGGGCAGCAACGGGCCACCTTGGTCCAACGCCATAGAATCGGTCACCAAAGTATAGGTGAAAGGTTTGGAGAACTTGGCATAGAAATTAATGTATTGGTCGAAAGCCCAATATACCGTCTTCTTACGCCCGCGTATCTCGGTGTCGCTGATTACTTCCAGCTCCATTTCTTCATTCGTCTGGCGTTGCAGACTGTAATCCAGGTCAAGGATGAATCCCGCATCTTCCGCTTTCGGAAAAGTATAACGATGAATAGCCGCCCGCCGGGTAGCGGTCAGTTCGGCCTTCACTTTATAGCGATCCAGAAATACCGAATAATAACCGGGTTGGGCCGTCTCGTTCTCATGAGAGAAAGCGGAAGCATAAGCCATCTGCTGACTCTCCTCTCCCATCGCATGATAATCTTGCCTGCCCACGGTAGGCATCAACAATACGTCACCATAATCTCCACAGCCCGTACCGCTGAGATGCGTATGCGAAAACCCGTTAATGGTAGAATCTGCATAATAATAACCCGAACAGGCATCCCACTGATAAATGCGTGTATCCGGACCGGGCTGTATCATTCCGTTAGGCACTATAGCCCCGGGATAGGTATGTCCATGTCCTCCCGTACCGATGAACGAATTGACGTACGATGAATAATCCTGTACCTTCGGGGTGCAACCATACATCCCAAGCAACAGAACTCCACCCGCCATTATGGAATTTAGTCTCATATTTTTCATATCTCAATAGTATTACATATTCATATCAAAGTGGCATAAAGGTAATGGCCTGTCCGCCCCCTTTCGCCATATTCACTGATAAAATATCAGTAGCGGTCACTTGCTTCTCTATGATTTCATAGGCCGTAGGATTCGTCACCCAGTCAGCATCCTTGCCATCGGCATAGATGACCGCCCGGTACGTCTTATCCTTTTCCAGAAAATCCAGCGCGACAGTGACTTCACGGGCTTCCTCATTCGTAGCTGCACCCAGGAAGTATTTCTCTCCTGCCCGGCGTACGATAACCACAAATTTCCTCGGCTCACCCGCCAAAGCTTCCGACCAGTCGCAATCAGCATCAAAATCACGGAAAAACTGGAAAGCTGGATGGCCTTCATAGTTTTCAATCATATCGGCAGCCATCTGCAAAGGAGAATAAAGTATCACCCAGTTTGCAATTTGCTTCGCCAGCGTAGAGTTTATACGGCAATCTTTGCTGTCTTTCATATTCCACTGCTTGCGATAAGGAGAGTTCTTGGCACGCTCGTACATGATATCGAATATGCCCGGCGTATAATCCATCGGTCCGGCAAGCAAACGGGTGAAAGGCAACATGACATGATGTTCCGGCGGAATACCTTCGCTCCAAGCATTCCATTCCATGCCACGGGCACCTTCACAGGTCATCATATTGGGGTATGTACGTCGAATTCCGGTGTCCTTGATGGGCTCGTGCACATCGAGGGTGGTATGATATTTCGCCGCGGTTTCTACAACATTGCGATAATGACGCACATTATACTGCCCGTGATGATTGTATCCGTCGGGAAGTCCGCCTGCATAACCGGTTTTCACAGAATGAATGCCCAGATCAGCATACCATTTATATGACTTATCCAGTTGTTTCTCATAATTTATAATATTGCCTCCCGTCTCATGGTGTCCGATAATCCCGACTCCTTTTTCCCGGGCGTAGCGGGCAATTTCCTCTATATCAAAATCGGCATACGGACGGGTATAGTCGAACGTCTGAGAACCGCCCCAGTTTTCCCAACCTTCATTCCAGCCTTCATACATCACTGCTTCGATGTTGTTGGCCGCTGCAAAGTCGATGTACCGCTTTGCGTTCTCTGTTGTGGCACCGTGACGATCATTTATCACCCAACTTTCCACTCCCAGATGCATTCCCCACCAGATACCTACATATTTCATCGGACGTATCCAGTCGGTAGTTTCCAGCGCACAGGGTTCGTTCAGATTCAGGATAAGACCGGAGTTGATAAGCCCGACTGCTTTCGGGGCAATCTGTATGGTGCGCCAAGGTGTCTTAAAGCTTCCTTCGTTGAAGCGGGCTTTTATGCCGTCCGGCCAGGGAGCCAGTTCGGATTTAAAATTGCAGTTTCCCGTATTCTTCAAGGTCATCTCCGGAAAATCAGTCAATGCAGCTTCATGGATGCTGGCATATAAACCTCCGGTTTTGAAAGTCATGGGAGTATTGGCATTGTCTATCCGGCTGACAGGCTGTGTACGATATAGCAACTCATAAGTATCATAATTGGCAGGTATGGACCATGAAGTGCCATCCTGTGCTATATTGAACGCAGTCAGTTCGTCCGTCACCAGAATACTGTCAGCTCCGGGAACTTCATATTCATAGCGAAATCCCAATCCATCATCAAAGATGCGGAAGCGCAGGGTTAATTTGGTATTTGTCGTATCGGACAGGTGGACAGCCATTTCGTTGTAATGGTTGCGGATGTTTTTGTTTTCTCCCCAAGGCTGCGTCCAGATTTCGTCATGGGTGGTGAAGCCGGTGTTTACGACCTTGAAACCTTCGGCAAGATTCACTCCGTCCTTGGCTGTGAAACCTAACATGGAGGGCTTGATAAACAAGGTATCTCCAATATTTACCTGATAAGCTATCCTACCATTATCATCCAGAGTGAGGGCAAGCCGAATATGACCATCAGGCGAGGTTACTTCTGTCTGTTTAGGAGAAGTGCAACTTATCAAAAACCAAAAGGACACAATTATATATATAAAGCGTTGTTTCATATGTTTGATTGTATAGGAGAAGAGTAGCTACTACTTATATCATTGCGAGCCTCATCCTGGTGTCAGCATGAGGCTCGTTCTGACATATATAAAATTACCACTGTTTTACTTTTATTTCTTAACCAGCGTATACATACCGCTCGAATGTGGATTCTTCAGTTCTTCCACTGCATTATAGGTATCACCGTCCTTTGTGAACAGGCTGAAACCATAGCGTTTTCCCGAGTCATACATATAGACAGCTCCGCCACTCATAGATGTTTCAAGAACGAAAGCGTCGTCCGATGCTGCCATAGCAGCCCAGGCAGCACCGCTATATGTGGCACGAGACATGGCATAAGTCGTGCCATCAGCAGTACCGATGACCTGAGGAGAAGGACAAAGAGCTATTCCTCTGTCATCATAGTTCATAATGAACGGATATGTACCGGTAATATCCTTACCGTCCCAACCATAAACCTTGTAACTTTTTCCCTGAACATCCTCGGTAATAGTGATATCGAAAGCTTCTGCATTTGTCCAATCCCACCACTTAGGAACATCATTTTCATGATAAACATACAATGCTGCGCCCGGAGTTACTGTCCACTCTCCTAAATAGAATTCATAGCCGGGTACAGAACCTTTTTTGGCAGTCAGGTCAGTGCGGGTGTAATAATTACCGGTCCACGATACATTCTTGTTCCAGAGCTTCGCAGCCACCTTGTCGAAATAGGATTCGTACATACGGCTTGAACCCAGATTGTAGAATGCAAAGTATTTATAACCACCATTCACCACATTATCCAGATGAGTATCGTTCACACTAATCTTATTCAGATTTCCACCATCCTCACTCACTAATGTAATGGCATACGGTGCCTGAATTTCTTTCGGTATATCTTGACCGTAATAGTCACGGAATGCCCCATAAGTACCATATACAGAGTAGTCAATCAAATTTTCCAAACCGCTGCCTATCGGATGGTCGTCAGCAGTATACCAATAAATTCCGAATGTTACATCCTCTTCTTTTGGCATGATTTTACGACATTCTTCCAATAGTTTCTTGTAATTCTCCGGCGTACATTCGCTTTCGCTGGATACTACGCTACCGGAAGTACCTTTATAGTTACCTTCAGCATAAGAAGAATATTCATCATCAAAGTCAAACCCGTCCAGACCATAAATGTCGATATATGCTTTCAACTCTTTTGCAAAGGCTTTAGCACCTTTTTCATTCAAACTACGCATACCGGCATCATCGTGATTACCCAAGATAGATAAGTGAACCTTGATACCTTTTTGCTGCAACGGACGGATAATCTTGTCGGCATTTGCCAACACAAAAGATACCTGATCATTACAGAAAATATACGGTCTGCCATCACTATCCAGATTGATATTGGCTGCAAAAATACTGACGATATCAAAGAAAGGAACACCATCTACCATATATTCACCAGCATTCAACGGACTTTCATTGTTCACCTCTACATAGACCAGATTCTTAATATCACCCTTCGTAGCAGGATCAGGAGTTACCCCCAGATTCTCAACCAAATAAATGTAGGACTGAGTATTGGAAGACACCTCCACACCATTGCCGGCTGTTGCCGAAATGGCAACGGCATAAGTGGTGCCCACTGTTCCACCGGGATTGATATCCAGCTCCAGTGATTCGGATCTCTTACTTCCGGCAGCAATCGTCACCTTACCGCCATTCTCCAAGGACAACTTGTCCGTGGGGTACATCTGATAATTCGTACTATTGGCGGCATTATAAGCGGCCAACGCATCTGCATCAATTTTGAAAGTTACCTGTACATCCGTTTCTGCATTCTTACTCAATTCAAAGAACAAGTGACCGGCACCGGCTTTATTGTCCTTGATGGCAATAGTGGTCAGTTGCTTTGCTCCGGCAGCCGAACGCACACTACCATAAGTTCCGTCAACAGTCTCAAAGATATTATCGTTGCCTGTTGAGATGGTGAGGTCGTCTTCGCAAGCTGTAAATACAGCTCCGAACAATAGCAACGACCATGCAGCGATTCTTATTTTATAACAATGTTTCATAATAAGCACTTTTAATTAGATTAAGGGTTATCACTTTTTTGCAGGGAGTTCTACATCTACCCAAGTCAATTTAGCGGATGCTGTAGCATCATTTCCGCTGTTGCTGTAATCTTTGATAATATCTGCTCCGTCATCAAATTTCCAGTAGGCCACCAGATTTTGAGCATCTTCACTTACGGCATAGAAATGGTTTTCGGCATTTATTTCATCTTGAGTCAGCACTCGGTTCCAGATACGTACTTCCGAGATGTCGGCATCCAGAAAACGTTCGTTATTATAAGAGTAACCAATCCAGAAACAACGTGGTTTGCCGTCCGATTCATCAGAATGAGGTATACCCCAGTTTACCGGACCATACGTAGCATCTGTAAAATCACCTACAAGTTTGCCATTAAAATAGACCCTAATAGTTTGTGCTTCCGAATCGTAAGTTACAGCAACATGTGTCCATGCATTCAGTGGAGCTACCATTGAGCTATTCGTAAAGTTTCCCTTGCCTGTTGCTATCTGCAATTGATTAGAAGGTACGCCCGAATCACCGAAACGGAACAAGAATTGTCCTTCGATACCCATCAAAGTATTCAACTGGTTCTCAAAGCTATACGGATGAATCAAAGCTTCAGCCGTCATCGTCTGCATATTTTGAACAACATTCGGATTTACCCAGTCTACATATACATTATTTTTATTAATATTCGCTACTTTATTAATCAACGCAGCACCTTTGAATACATAATAAGATGTATTCGACGAGCCCAGCACATTGATACTTGCATCAACAACCGTAACCGGCAATACATAGGTTTTATTGAGGTCTAAGCTGCCGAGTTCGGTAAAAGAAACTGTGATTGGGGTCGATTTCAAAGCACCGGCTGCAATTTTTCCTTCCGTTGCGCTGAAACTGTAGTGACCTTCCGGGAGCATCTCCATATCACTGACATAATAAGTGTCCTCATATACGGAAACCAAACTTGCATCTGCTTTTATAGTGAAGGTGATATCCTGTTCTGAGGGTTTCGGAATAGACATAGAAAATTCTCCTGTGGCATTTTGAGTAATTGCCTTTACAAAAAACGTGGTCGGAGTCTTCGAGGTCATGAACAATTGGTTGTCAAAATTCTCCGTATCATCGGCACAACCGGAGAACATACCGGAAATCAGTGCCAAGGAGATAAAATAGATATTCTTAAGTTTCATAATAGTAATCATTTAACGGGAGCTGGATTCATTATATCAATCGCTTCTTTCACATAGGTGCAAGCACCACTGGTAGAGTAATAGTCATTCTGGACATTATAGATGGCAATGCCGGCTTTCTCATATCCAACAGCCTCTACAGTGGCCCAATAGGCTACCTCGCCCAATGCACGAGTACCATCCCAATATCCTGTCTTCTTATCAGTTGTATCATAAGAAATCGTAGACACAGCCATAACAAAACGGTCACTCGGAACCCCCTCCTCTAAGGCATTGTCCACCAGCAGATTTAACTCGGCAGCAGTAGTTGCACTTCCACTGTCCAAAATGATGTGCTTACAACTATTCAAGATGTTTTTGTCAATCAGATTCTGCGGTTTTCCTTTGAATGCAAAAAACTTATCTGCATTAGCTGTTTTCCATGTATTGACTGCATTCAGAAAAATGTTCTGTGTTGTCTGATAAGTTGCCAAATCAGTTACTGACATGAATGCCGGATTTTTTCCGGAAAACTCTGCAATCAGTCCGTCATAGTTAGGCAAATAGGCAAGCTGTGTGGTAAGTTCCTTTTGCAGGTAACTATCAAAAGCTTCCATAGAACCGCTTCCATCTGAAGCCAAATCATCATAAGCCGCCTTTATAGCATCATAACTAATGGTATAAACAACTTTCGTTCCTTTCTGATGAACAGTTTCTATATCAGCTTTCTCGAAGTCGGCTAACTCGGGATACATCATTGAAATAACATCAATACTGTCCGACATATTAGTAATGTGCTGCGCCGGACTATAAGGCGCCTTATTACTGTTATCGAAATAGGCATACACTACTTTATGCTCAGAAGCTTTATAGGCGGTCAGGTTGTTCAGGTACTTTGCATATGCTTCGGGGTTCTGATCTTTTATAGTAGACTCGTTGATGGAAAGGCTCTCCACATCCGTACAGGAAGCCAAAACAATGCTTGCCAAAACGAACAGACCGGTAATAGGTTTTATTATATTTTTCATAACTTATCGAATAAAATAGGGTTATCTGATTTTGGAATTACAATCCCACCATACACGGGTAGCATAATTGTCCGCACCTTTCAGGTAGCTTGACACTGCAGCTTCCACATTCGCCTTATTGCTGACATATTCGTCAGTGGGGAAAGGCATACGACGCGCTCCTAATTCATTGTCGACTACACCACCGCTCTTGTTTCCAGCAGGATCCGCAGGAATCAAGCGAGGATAGCCTGTACGACGGAAATCCGCCCATGCTTCGTTTCCAAGCATCCAGTTGGCAATCCATTTCTGGGTAATGATACGCTCTTGTTTCACATCCGGCGTATCTCCTTCATTCCATTTCACAGTAATGGTAGACAACTGTGAGCCATAACTGTTGGCTCCGGAAGGATCGTCATATATACCGGGCTTACTGGTAGCATTGTTTATATAATCAACTGCACTTCCGGCACCCCATTGTTCAAACGACAGTTCGATACCTCTTTCGTAGAAATCCTTTGCAGTACCACCCATACCGGTAAAACCAAATACAGCCACAGCCTCAGCGCGCAAGAAAGCTACTTCAGCAGCATTCATCCACATAATAGGATCACTCTGACCTACATTGACACCGGAATATTTATGTGCATCCGCACCCAGCGTAGAACGATTAATGCTCCGGCGAACACCTACATATTCATAACCAGTCCATTCGGACGGAACGAAGTATTTGGAACGACGAGGATCATTATATCCATTCATATAGCAGATGATGTCGGCAGCCGCATGTGTATCACCACCGGTGAGACAAGCATGGTCCGTAGCTGAATTATAGCGGGTTGCGGTATAGAGCGGATTGACAATCGAGCCGAAATAACTCCACTTGGCATTATCATTATTTGACTCAATCACTCCCCCCTGTATAGCTTTCTGAGCTTCTTGTTCAGCCAGTGTCTGGTTAGCATACACAATACGCATAGCGAGGCGTAATCTCAATGAATTGGCAAATAAAATCCATTTGTTGATGTTTCCGCTATATACATAGTCGGCAGTAGCAGCCAGGGCAGCTCCGGGATTATCATTCAAAGTAGCAATTGCTTCATCCAATTCGGTAAAGAACTGCTTGTACACAACTTCCTGCGAATCATAAGGAGTGGTAACAGCACCGTCCAGACCTATTTTTGAATAAGGAATAGGGCCGTAAGTATCCGTTACGCGACTCATGGCAGCTACCTTAATAATCTTTGCAATGGCAAAAGGGACAGGATTTTCAGTCTTTTCGGATATATTTTGAACCGAAGTCAAGTTAGTAAATAACTGTGGAATGAGTTTGTCGGACTTCAAGAATACATTAGTCCAATTATCCGTAGCATTAAAGTTCCCAATCGTATTTCCCCATCCAGTATTGGTATCCGAGAAATAACCGCCCATCGGTCCACCCAACAAGCAGTCGGTGAACTGTGCCGTATTTACGTCCGAAGATACCACGCAACTGGAAAGGTTGTTCATTGCCGACCCCAACATATAGTCGTCGGCTTGCATATCATCAGTTCCAGGTTGATAAGGATTCGAGTTAATGTCCATATAATCACCTGTACAAGATACTCCGGTAAAAACCAGTGTTCCTACTATTATTTTATTAATAATACTTCTTCTCATAACATTAAAATTTAAGAGTTACACTACAACCGAAATTACGGGTAGAAGGCATCATGAAATAATCGACACCCTGATAGAAATTGTCAGTGGATGCTACGCTTTCAGGATCGAACGGAGCTTTACTATAAATCATCCACAAATTACGTCCTACAAGCGAAATCGTCAGGTCACATACATTATTGAACATCTTGCGAGGGAATGTATACCCGATAGAAGCTTCCTGCAAACGTACGTTTGTTGCCGAATAGGTGTAATACTGCGCCACTGCGTCACCACCACCTATAGCACTATACCATGATTCCGGACTTACCCGGTCTCCTCCATTCACCGACACATATCCTAAGTCTCTTGCCGCAGCCGTAGCCTCTGATACGCCGAATTCATCCAAAACAGCTTGTGTACGTGAGAATACCACACCTCCCAAACGGGCTGAAATCATAAATCCCGCATTAAAGTTCTTCCAGGAGAAGTTATTGCGCCATGCCATATTGGCTTTCGGCAATACGCTTCCCAGCTTGATCCATTCATCCGAGTTTTCAATCTTTTCGGTAGTCACGTTGCCATTCTGATCTACATACACATTGCCATTGGCATCACGCTTCATATCTATATTAGAATAGATATCTCCCATAGAACCGCCTTCCTTCAACAGGAAACGTGCAGAGCCCAAACCACCCATATTCAATGTAGAAATAGAAATCACCTCATTGGTCACAGGATTAATGGCATTGTCTGCCAAAGTCGTAATCTTGTTCTGATTGGTAGAGAACGTATAGTTGCTGCTCCAGGTAAAATCTTTCCAAGTATTTTCATATCCCAATGCCAGTTCGATACCCTGATTACGCACAGCACCCGTCTGGATATACAACGCAGAATAACCGGATACTCCCAATTGAGGATTGAATGTCTGGTTCTTGGTAGTTGTATTATAGTAGGTCATATCAAAATTGAAGTTTTTCAAAAAACGCAAAGTCAAACCGACTTCCCATGATTCTGTACGTTCCGGCTTCAGGTTGTATACCGGATACTGGGTGGTGTTACTCCACTGCCCTGTACTTTCATTCCATTCGTAACGAGGATTGGCTATGTATCTCTCAAATGCCGTACCTACAGAAGCGAAAGAACCACGCAGCTTCATGAAGGAAAGATAATCACGATTCAGATTAGGCATCAATTCAGACAACA
>NZ_EQ973491.1:699638-701646 GCF_000158035.1 Bacteroides cellulosilyticus DSM 14838 | reverse complement strand
GACAACACGACTGAAAGACCTACTGAAGGATAGAAGAACGACTTACTGGTAGAGTTAGGTCCTGCCAACTGCGAAGGCCAGTCGTTACGTCCGGTCAATGTCAGATAATAAGTACTCTTGTAGCCCAGTTCAGCAGAAGCAAATACAGACTGAGTTTGCTCACGCCAGCCGTTCTGCATACGCTTTGTTTTCTTAGCACTCAGGTTCTGTACATTAAATACGTTAGCAAGTCCCGGAGTTTCACCCTCAAAGTTTTCGTCAGCAATAGGACCTCTCACTTCCAGTCCATCCGAACGCATATCCATAAATGAAGTACCGATATTTGCCGAAAGGTTCCAATTCTCTCCAAAGCTCTTGTTAATATTGATAAGGAAGTCGGCATACAATTGTTTATCTGTCGTTTTAGATATAGTATAGAGACCGCGTGTAGATGCCTCAGTCATCTGCGTATTTGTTCCGGCATAATACTTTTCAGTATAATCATTGAAAGAATTATCCAAACGGACACGACCACTGACACTCAACCAATCCAATATCTTGTAGTTCAAACTGGCATTCAGCATATAACGGTCTTTATTATTATTACGAAGTTGACGATAATTAATCCAGTATGGATTCTGCATTACCATACCCGCATCACCTACCGGCCAATACTGGGTATCCAGTTTACGAGAAGCATCATAACGTTCGTACATCTTGAAATCTTCCCAGTCATTGCCACGCGGGAACAGATAAGCACCCACCAAGGGGTTGTTATAAGTACCTTGGTTCACCATATTTTGGTCTTTCTGAAGCACATAAGTTGCACCCACATCCAAAGTCATCTTATCATCTAGGAAAGAGGTAGTATTGCGGAAAGTAAAGTTATAGCGTGCATACTTATTGTTCGGTATAAGCCCCTTAGAATTAACAGCGGCAGCCGAAACATACGTCTGGTTCTTATCTGTACCGGTAGACAAGGAAATGCTCTCCGTTCCGGTTACACCTGTCTGAAAATAATCGCTTGTCGGATTGTATCCATAAGAATTAGAAGAATTCAACAGATTTCCCCAACTATGTGTAATCTGACCGCCACTGGTTCCATAACGATTTTGAAAATCAGGGGTTACAAAAGCGTTGAAGATTTCGGTATTACTGTTCACAGTAATGTTTACGCGCCCCTCTTTACCTTTTTTCGTTGTAATGACGATAGCACCATTCGCAGCATCCGACCCGTAAAGGGCTGCTGCTGCCGCACCGGTCAGTACCGACATAGATTCAATATCTTCAGGATTAATATCAGCGATAGGTTCGGTAGATCCCTTTGAGTCAAACTCAGTACCTCCCTTACCAGTTCCGGCATACATCGGAACACCATCAATGACATATAGTGCATTGGAAGACTGCATGATAGACTTCGTACCACGCATCACTACCTTTGATACACCACCGACACCGGATGAAGAAGCGTTGATATTTACACCGGCAACTTTACCGTTCAAAGAGTTTACGAAATTGGCATCCTTTACACGGGTAATCTCATCACTCTTAACCTCTTGTACATTGTAGCTCAACGCTTTTGTAGCACGCTTGATACCCAAAGCAGTTACCACCACCTCTTCTATCAGTTGTGAGTCAGTTTCCAACATCACATTGATAGCATTCTGCCCTTTGGCTGCAACCTCCTGTGGCTTGTAACCCACATAAGAGAACTGTACCACCGGATTTGCCTCAGTAGTAGTCAGCGTAAAGTTACCATCAAGGTCAGTGATACACCCAATGCTTGTACCCTTTATTAATACATTCACACCGATGAGGGGTCCCATATCATCCGATACCTGTCCGGTAATGGTCCGTTCTTTACCTTGCTGATTACCTTCTTGCGGTGCAGCTGACTTCTCTGAAAGATAAACAATGTTATCTTCTACTTTAAAAGAAATGTTTTTTCCTTTCAAGATAGCATTCAAAGCATCTTCTATGGATGCGTTCTTCACTTTGACATTCTCCACTGCCATAGTAGCGAGCTTGT
>NZ_EQ973491.1:689003-699373 GCF_000158035.1 Bacteroides cellulosilyticus DSM 14838 | reverse complement strand
CGTCATAGAAAAATTGATACTTAGATTGAGATTTGATCTGTTCGATAACTGTACCTAACGTCGTACGAGAGACATTCAAATTCAGTTGGGCAAAGGTCCACTGAACAGATACAGTCATGAAGAACAAGACTAATAAAGCTCGTAGAAATTTCGAACTTTGAAAAGCATGATTGTTGTTCATAAACAAAGTTTAAAGGTTACACATTGGTTAATTTTAATCGACCGGGAGACTCTATTTCCTGACCGTCATATATAAAACAACGACCATAGAAAATACACTTAGTACAAAATGATATTTTTTTTCATTAAATAAAAAGGGAATAGTTTTATTTCCTATTCCCTTCTTCATTACATTATTAACTTCAGTTTTTTATTTCTTTTTTATTTCATTGGAGAAAGAATACGGGTAATCTTCCACCTGTGTTCCTCGTTGTAAATTAGGTTTGCTACCCATATCAAATTTCAAGACACCACCCTTCAACAGATCTCCATGTTTCAGATAATTCTTCGTATACGCGTTTCCATCCAAACGGAGCGATTCGATGTATATATTTTCAGAATTATTATTAGCAGCATCGATCACCAATGAATTACCATTTTCAAAATGAAGCGTTGCTTTTTTAAATAAGGGAGCCCCCAAGACATACTCATCGGTTCCCGGACAAACGGGATAGAAACCTAATGCCGAGAATACATACCAAGCAGAAGTCTGCCCGTTATCTTCATCTCCACAATAGCCATCAGGACCGGGCGTGTACATGCGATTCATCACCTGACGCAACCAATACTGAGCTTTCCAAGGCTGTCCGGCATAATTATACATGTAAATCATGTGCTGTATAGGTTGGTTGCCATGAGCATAATTACCCATATTCATCACCGTCATCTCACGTATTTCATGGATTACCTGGCCATAGTAGCTGTCATCGAATAAAGGAGGAACGATAAATACCGAGTCCAACATTTCAACAAAAACTTTTTCACCACCCATCAGATCAATCAAACCTTGAGGATCGTGGAATACAGACCAGGAATAATGCCAGCTATTTCCTTCCGTAAAGGCATCTCCCCACTTCAAGGGTGAGAAAGGAGCCTGGAACTGTCCATCTTTATTGCGTCCACGCATCAACAGGCTTTCCTTATCGAACACATTTTTATAATTCATAGCACGGTCAGCAAAAAGCTTCAGTTCCTTCTTCGGACGGTTCAGAGCTTTTGCCATCTGGTAGATACACCAGTCATCATAAGCATATTCCAAAGTACGGGCAGTGTTCTCATTGATTTTCACATCGTAAGGAACATATCCCAATTCATTATAGTATTCATAACCGAGGCGACCGGTAGAAGAAACTTCCGGATGCACATTCTTTGTTCCGTGGATAAGACCTTCGTACAAAGTAGTTACATCATCCACTTTAATACCTTTCAGATAAGCGTCGGCAAGTATAGAAGCGGAGTTATTACCGATCATACAGCCGCGATGTCCCGGACTTGCCCATTCGGGAAAGAAGCCACTTTCCTTATATGTATTGATAAGGCCTTCCTGTATCTGTTTGTTTACTGAAGGGTACATCAGGTTGAGGAAAGGGAACAGACAACGGAAAGTATCCCAAAAGCCTGTATCAGTATACATATATCCGGGCAAAACTTCTCCGTTATAAGGACTGTAGTGAACTGGATTTCCAGCCTCGTCAAACTCAAAGAAAGCACGTGGGAAGAGTACTGAACGGTACAAGCAGGAATAGAAAGTACGATACTGATCAAGGTTACCTCCATCCACTTCTATTTTTCCCAATATCTGGTTCCAGGCATCTTGTCCTTTCTGAACCAAAGTTTCAAAACTGTCACTCCCCAGCTCTTTCAGATTTCTGTCTGCTTGCTCAAAACTGATAAAGGAGGAGGCTACACGGGCATGTACAATTTCTCCCTTACGGGTTTTGAAACCGATGATGGCTCCCGCATGTCCTGCTGTTTGTTCACTCTGGTTTTCAACCAAAGCGCCGTCAGCAACAGAAGCCTGATAACTGAAAGGCTTATCAAATTCTATAACGAAATAGTTCTTGAAGTTATCAGGAACTCCACCGCTGTTACGGGTGGTATATCCGATTATCTTATTTTGCTCAGGAATGATCTTAATATAAGAGCCTTTATCAAAAGCATCTACTACAACATACGAATTCTCGTTCTCTGGAAAAGTGAAACGGAACAAAACGGCACGCTCTGTGGGCGTAAATTCCGTCACAACATCGTGCTCGGCAAGATACACCTTATAATAATAAGGTAATGCGATCTCTCCTTTGTGTGAGAACCAACTGGCACGTTTGTCTTCATCAAACTCTGGTTTGCCTGTTACAGGCATAATGGAGAACTGACCGTAATCATTAATCCACGGACTGGGCTGGTGGGTCTGCTTGAAACCACGAATCTTATTAGCAGTATATACATATTGCCAGCCATCTCCCATCTTTCCGGTCTGCGGAGTCCAGAAATTCATACCCCAAGGGCGTGCGACAGCCGGATATGTATTTCCCGTAGAAAGTTCAAAAGAAGACAATGTCCCCATCAGCGGGTTGACGTATTGCGTAAAATCTTTGGCTTGAGCCCAGAGAGCACAGCCTAAACAACAAATCGATAAAAGCAGTTTCCTCATATTATTATGTTTTAAGATTATATACTTCCGATTTTTACCTATTTCTTTGAAGACAGAAATACACTATTTCCCACAATTTTATATTCAATGGGAAGCGCATTCGTACTCTTAATCAGATTCAGAGTCTCCTCGACATTATCTTTCTTCTTTAATGTACCGGAATATGTCTTTGTAGCATCCATATCAGGCGCCAGAATAATCTTCACCCCATAAGAATTCTCCAAAGTACGGGCAATCGTAAATATGTCAGCCTTTTCAAAGACAAACTGATTATTATGCCAGTTTTCAATGCCTGTATCTACCTGTTTCACTACCAGACGGCGAGTTACAGCATTCAATTCCGCTTTTTGTCCCGGAGCCAATACGATCATGCCTTCTTCGTGATTACCTTTCACTTCAATCTCTCCCTTTATCAGTGTAGCTACCGCAGAACGGTTAGTCTTGTCACTCTTTAAGTTGAAGACTGTTCCCAAAACTCTTACCTGCATGGCTTCACTGCGCACTATAAAAGGCTTCGCCGTATTTCGCTTTACTTCAAAATAGGCCTCTCCTTCCATATATACATTCCTTCCCTTTTCTGAGAATTCACGTGGATATTTTAAAGTAGTATGTTTGTTCAGCCAAACCTTAGTGCCATCAGGCAACATTAGTTCTTTCACTTCATCACGGGCAGTGACAGCAACCAATTTGCTCTCTTCACTTTGTGACTGGTAAATATGATAACTCAAACCGGATATAAAAAAGATACCTATGAACATAGCGGCATACCGCATCCAGGCATTCAATCTTCTCACCTTATTTCGTTTAGCTTCTTCTTGTGCCAGCCGTTTGAACAGCTGCTTTTCAGCTTTTTCTATCTTCTTTTCATCCGCAAATTCTTCACTCTTTCCCAGATGGTATATCTGCTCTATCCTGAACAATTCACGAGCGTTACCATCCGATTCGTCCAGCCATGCATTTACCTTACAGAGCTCTTCTTCAGAGCATTCCCCCATAAGGAATTTGGCCATCAATTTTTCATCCAACTTATTCATTCCTTCTTTCATCATACTATTAAAACAACCGTTTCGATAAAAACACTTATACCTTACCTAATAAAAACAGGACTAACATAAAGTTCAGGTAGCCCAACCTCTCACGCAGAAACTTCAGGGCTTTATACATATGAGCTTCCACGGTCCGCAATGATATCCCCATAGTATCTGCTATTTCCTTATTCTTCATATCATGCAGATAGCTGAGTCTAAAGACCGTCTTACACTTATCCGGCAATTCATTTATAGCCTCGGAGAGTTCCTTTCTGAGTTCACGGTCTTCTATCCTCTTCACGACATCATTACTGTCCGGCTGATAAAACTCTATTCTTTTCTGGTTGATCTCCGTCACTACAGCTTCATAAGTATTCTTGATATCCCGGTGCTTCAGTACATTCAAAGCACGGGTATACACCGCCCGATACAGAAATGCCTGTATCTGCTCTCCTACCGTAATTGTATCTTTCCGCCGCCACAATTCTACAAATACATCTTGTACTACGTCCTCCGCTTCTTCATCACCCACGATGCGCGTGGCATAGAAAAGCAGATTGGCGTAGTACTTACGGAAAAGGAGTTTATAAGTCAGGTCAAAGTTATCACTCATAATCCCACAATTATATTATCTGGTACCATCCATCACTCTATCACTCCATCACTCTATCTCATACCACACTTTTCCCGGTTTATTCCCCATCTCAAATTCAAAGATAGAACCATTCATTATTTGCTCATGCGTGATATAACTTTTGTCATAAGGTTTTCCATCGAGTTTTACCGACTGGATATAAATATTCTCTTTGCTGACAGCCGGTGCCAATATCGTAAATGTTTTACCGTTAGCCAGATGCATCTTCATCTCAGGATACAGGGGAGTACCTATCTCATATTTGCCGCTAACCGGGTCTACCGGATAGAATCCCATTGCACTGAACACATACCAGGCAGACATCTGACCACAGTCTTCATTCCCGCACAAACCGGCAGGTGTATTCTTATATAATTCATGCATCACCTCAGCTGCATACTTCTGAGTCTTCCAAGGTTGCCCTATGGCATTAAACAAATAAATGACATGGTGACTCGGTTCATTACCATGTGCATACTGCCCAATCATTCCAGTACTGAAAATAGGTAGATCTTCATCCGCAGAAGGATTGTAAGTGAACATACTATCCAGTTTCTGGGCAAAACGTTCCTTGCCTCCAACCAGACTGATCAGTCCATCAACGTCTTGTTGCACAGACCAGAAATATTGCCAGCCATTACTTTCGCAAATATGCGGAGTATAATCATCCGGACTGAAGTCCTCAATGAAGGATCCTTTGTTATTCCGCGGTTGCATGAAAGTAGTCTGAGAATTATACACATTCTTATAATTCCGGGAACGCTTATAAAATTCATCTGCAATTTGCTTTTCACCCAGTTTCTCCGCCATACGGGCAATGCAATAATCATCGTAAGCGTATTCCAGGGTTTTAGAAAGTGACCAGTTTTCCGAGTTATAGTGATCCGTTACATCATAAGGCACATAACCATATTTTTTATATAATCCTATTCCACGATATTCATCAATATTGGCTGTAGCTACACATGCGGCCAAAGCTTTCTTCGGATCAAAATCCCCAATCCCTTTCAAGTAAGCATCCACTATGACGGGAACTGCATGATAACCTATCATCATATCCGTTTCACTTCCATAGAAATTCCATACCGGAAGACGTCCGTTCTGTTCGGAAAAGGCAAGAAAGGATTTTACCATGTCATTTACACGCTGTGGTTCAATATAGGTATAAAGGGGATGAGCGGCACGGTAGGTATCCCATAATGAGAAAGTACTGTAATTAGTCCATCCGTCTGCCTGATGCACTTGCTTATCAGGACCATAATAGGCACCATCCACATCGCTATAGATAGTAGGAGCCAGCATGGAATGATAAAGGGCTGTATAAAACTTAACTTTCTCATCAATGTCATTGCTCTTGATTTCTACTTTGGAAAGTTGCTCGTTCCAGTTTTTACGGGTAACAGCCAGATACTTGTCAAAATCATCTGCCGGAGCTTCAGCAGCAAGATTGCGTGCTGCGCCTTCCATACTTACCCCCGAAATAGCGGTGGTAACAAGAATCTGTTCCCCTGCACTTGTGTGGAAATCAAAACGGGCAATAGCAGAGCTACCTATACGCTTACCGTCTTTGATGACAGCAGCAGTATCTAACTGTACGGATGCAAACGGTTTAGAAAAACGGGTACGGAAATAAATGTGCTGGTCGCGTGCCCAACCATCAGAAAAACGGTATCCTTGAATAGTTACCGAATCGACTACTTCAATACGGGTATCATTCGTAAAGTCCCAGTTCATAGCTTTCCGCAAATTGAGGAATATAGCTGCGTCCGCTTCAGGAAAAGTATAACGCTGGATGCCACAACGTTCGGTTGCTGTCAGTTCCACGTTGATATCATAATCTTTCAGCCGCACCTGATAATATCCGGCACTGGCTGTTTCTTCATCATGGGAAAATAAAGAGTGAATGCCCAACGGCGCATCTGCTTCTTTATAAGGCAGAGTCACAGGCATAAAAGATATATCATATAAATCACCGGCTCCCGTACCCGAAAGATGAGTGTGACTGAAACCTGCAATCGTGCTGTCCGGATAGAAATAACCGGAGATGCGATCCCAGCCGGGAAGACCATTATCGGGGCTTAACTGCACCATACCGAACGGGGCCTGCGCTCCGGGATAAGTATTTCCTGTAAAATCAGTACCAATAAAAGGATTGACGTACTCTGTTGCATAACACTCAGTTTCCGCATCCGGTTGTTGGGATACACACGCTGAAAAAGAGAAAAGAAGCAAAATCCCAAAAGATAATTCTGATAGTTTCATAATATTACATAGTTAACGTATGTATGGAACAACTCAGCGCAAAGAAACACTTAGCAGTTTTTAAAATAAATTCATAGTGCGAACAAATATAGTCAGAAAATTCCAATTAATTTATAACTTTGCCGCAAAAAGCGACATGGGCTATACGACTTATCTCTTTGACTTTGATTACACGCTCGCAGACTCTTCTCGCGGCATTGTTACTTGCTTTCGCAATGTGCTCAATAAACATGGTTATACAAATGTAACCGATGAAGACATTAAACGCACCATCGGGAAAACATTGGAAGAATCTTTTTCTATCCTGACGGGAGTAACGGATGAAGAGCAACTGGCCGGTTTTAAAAGTGAATACAGGAAAGAAGCGGACACCCACATGACAATAAACACCGTGCTTTTTCTGGAAACCAAGTCTGTACTGCTGGCCCTGAAAGATGCGGGTGCATTCATAGGTATCATCTCCACCAAATACCGTTACCGAATTAAGGAAATGCTCGACCAGCATTTCCCCGGCAGCTTCTTCAATATCATTGTCGGTGGAGAAGATGTACAAACGGCCAAACCTTCGCCCGAAGGTTTACTACTTGCCATAAAACAATTACACGTCACCAAAGCTGAAACCCTCTATATTGGTGACAGTACAGTAGATGCTGCCACAGCCAAAGCTGCAGGTGTAGACTTTGCAGGTGTAACCCATGGAGTAACTACCACCGAAGAATTAGCCAAATATCCACACTGGAAGATTATGAGTTCGCTGGAAGAACTACTGGAAAATGACGAACTACCGACCCATGATAAACAATCTGCTGACAACGAGGACTCGACTGCCAATAAAGTGATACCTCAACATCCGGTTGTCAGTACGCCTGCAGTTCCGGCTGTTTCCGCTTCTCCCATTTCTCCCGCTCCCCGCAGAAGAAAGATGATCAATATTTGGCAAATACTGATTTTGGCAATATTGCTATGGCTGTCTTTTGAAGAAGGAGAAGATAGCAATGTTTTTCTATGGTCTTTCATACTGGTACTTTGGTATATTCTTACCAAACGCAGGATTCTGCCAGACCGTGTATTAGATTTTATATCCCCCTGGTGGACTCCCTGTAAGAAGTACCTTCGAGCCTTGCATATCAAGATGGTACGTGGAAAAGAGATTCCGCCCATCAGTGAGGAAAGTAACATCTGTCTGAATTGTGATACCGTCTATACAGGTAGTTATTGCAACCGTTGCGGTCAAAACAGGAACACTCCTCGCTACCGCTTCAGTAATGCATTCAAAAATATATTGGGAGGATTCACCAATATTGATAATGGCTTTGGTCGAACACTTCTGGATTTACTCTACCGTCCGGGGTACATGATCAGAGACTTCATTGCCGGCAAACGAATCTTATACTTCCGCCCCTTCCAAACACTATTTGTACTTGCCGCCCTTTACATCATGGCTGTACAACTGGTAGATCCTGAAGCCTTGAAAGAGAAAAAGGGAAAGTCTCCGGAAGCTCAAAGGCAAGAAATAATCGCTGCACGTGAACAATTGCAAAAACGTATAGAAACAGCAACAGACCCGACTACCCAAAATATCCTGAATAAAACGATAGAAGGTCTGGATAAGAAACTGGAAAATCTGGAAACAGAAGATTCTACGGACATCCGGAAGAATAATCTGATAGCTGCACGTGAACTATTGCAGAAACAGATGAAAGAGACCAAGAAACCAGACCAAAAGGAGGTTTTGACCCAAACAATAAAAGAACTGAATCAGGATCTGGAAAAACTGGAAACCTCAAAAAACTTAAAAAAGGATAACATCACCCTTCAAATAAATGGTGATGAAGATGACGAACTCATAGATGAACTTCTGGAAGGTGGATCATCAGTATTTAATAAGCTTGAAAAAGCCATTCACAATACACCTTTTCTGGAAAAAGTATGGAACTTACTGAAAAGTTGGGGACATGGTAACAAGGCATTCCGTATTATCGCCACATTACCTCTCTTTGCTCTGGCAACGCTCATGGCTTTCCGTCAGAAAAAGAACAAACTGCACTATAATCTGACAGAACATGTATTTATACAGGCTTATATTGCTTGCCAGATACTCTTGCTCAGTATCATAGTGCTCCCTTTCAACGGCAGTGCACAGGTAGGCCATTTATACGAATTGCCCATACTATTCATCTTTGCCCTCTTCTGCCTGGATTATAAGCAACTGTATGGATATACCTGGTGGAGAAGTTTCTGGACTACAATACTGATGTTTTTCTATAGTTTGATACTGCTTATTATCTTTGCTATTATTGTAGTGGCACTGATAGTTGCGGCAGTTTATATACTAAAGCCACTTTTGTAATTTTTCAGGTAAATCCGGTTCGCATCCTGTTTTGCTACGGAGTAGGTGCGAAGCAAATAGGTCTCAAGTACGTTTTATATACATTCCGATTTAAACAAGAGAATATTTCGTCACTGATTACCAAAAGGTTACAAGCAGTCCTTTTTCTGTTTACAAGAAGTTAAGAGTTTGTCGACAAGAAGTTAATTTCTTGTCGACAAACTCTTAACTTCTTGTAAACGGGAAACTGCTCCCATTCCGCTTTCCTTACATGGAATAGAGGTAAACCATTTTTTCCGCAAAAAGAAGATGAAACACTTGCCCGTTCCGAAGAAAAGAAGTACTTTTGTGCCCGATTATTCCGCACCGGGTTCGACAAAGTGCTTTCTAAGTGATTAGAGACCACCCGACGGAGCTAACTTATACATTATATATAAGAAATGTACGCAATTGTAGAAATCAACGGTCAGCAATTTAAAGCAGAAGCTGGCAAAAAGCTGTTTGTACACCACATCCAGAATGCAGAAAACGGTACGACAGTAGAATTTGACAAGGTTCTTTTGGTAGACAAAGACGGTGCAATCACTGTAGGTGCTCCTACTGTAGAAGGTGCAAAAGTTGTTTGCCAGATTGTATCCAGCCTGGTAAAAGGTGACAAAGTTCTCATTTTCCACAAGAAAAGAAGAAAAGGTCATCGCAAGTTGAACGGTCACCGCCAACAATTCACAGAGTTAACAATTACAGAAGTAGTAGCTTAATCAATTTAAAACAGTAAGAAGAAATGGCACATAAAAAAGGTGTCGGTAGTTCTAAGAACGGCCGCGAATCACAGAGCAAGAGATTAGGCGTTAAGATATTTGGTGGCGAAGCTTGCAAAGCAGGCAACATCATCATTCGTCAAAGAGGTACTGAATTCCACCCGGGTAACAACATCGGTATGGGTAAAGACCACACTCTTTTCGCTTTAGTAGACGGAACTGTACAGTTCAAAGTAACCAAGGAAGACAGACGTTATGTATCTGTAATCCCTGCCGAAAGCACAGAAGCGTAAGTTTCAGAATAAGAAATAAAGATGAGGGATGCAATCTGATGGATTGCATCCCTTTCTTTTTATAGTTTCTTTTTTTGCATTACTTCTGATTTACACTATCTTTGTGCTCTCAAATCAAGATTTTAATCAAAACAAAGTATCAAGATATGCTTACCATCAAACAAATTACAGAAAACACCGACGCGGTGATCCGCGGACTGGAAAAGAAGCATTTCAAAAATGCAAAAGAAACAATAGACCAGGTAATTGCCTTTAACGACAAAAGACGTAGCACACAGTCTATATTAGATAATAACCTCTCTGAAGTAAACTCGATTTCCAAATCCATCGGACAATTGATGAAAGAAGGAAAGAAAGAGGAAGCAGAAACTGCCAAAAGCCGTGTAGCCGAACTTAAAGAAGTCAACAAGACTTTG
>NZ_EQ973491.1:671313-688842 GCF_000158035.1 Bacteroides cellulosilyticus DSM 14838 | reverse complement strand
GAAACTGCCAAAAGCCGTGTAGCCGAACTTAAAGAAGTCAACAAGACTTTGCAGACTGAAATGGATCAGGCTGCCGAAGACATGCAGAATCTACTCTATACCATTCCTAATGTACCTTATGATGAAGTACCCGAAGGTGTAGGTGCTGAAGATAATGTAGTAGAGAAAATGGGCGGTATGGAAACCGAACTCCCCAAAGATGCACTGCCTCACTGGGAACTGACAAAAAATATGATTTGATAGATTTCGACCTGGGCGTAAAGATAACAGGAGCCGGTTTCCCGGTTTATAAAGGAAAAGGTGCGCAGTTGCAACGCGCGTTGATCAACTTCTTCCTGGACGAAGCCCGCAAAGCCGGTTATCTGGAAATCATGCCTCCGACAGTAGTTAATGCCGCTTCCGGTTACGGAACAGGCCAGTTACCCGACAAGGAAGGTCAGATGTACCATTGCGAAGTAGACGATTTATATCTTATTCCGACAGCTGAAGTTCCTGTAACAAACATCTATCGTGACGTGATTCTGGAAGAGAAGCAACTTCCTATCAAGAACTGTGCTTACACGCAGTGTTTCCGTCGCGAAGCAGGTTCTTACGGTAAAGATGTACGCGGCTTAAACCGTCTGCACGAATTCTCTAAAGTAGAATTGGTACGCATTGACAAACCGGAACATTCCAGACAATCTCACAAAGAGATGTTGGATCATGTGGAAGGATTATTGCAAAAACTGGAATTGCCATATCGCATCCTTCGCCTATGCGGTGGAGATATGAGCTTTACAGCCGCCCTTTGCTTCGACTTTGAGGTTTACTCCGAAGCACAGAAGCGTTGGCTGGAAGTAAGTTCGGTTTCTAACTTCGATACTTATCAGGCCAACCGCTTGAAATGCCGTTACCGCAGTGGAGAAAAGAAGACAGAACTTTGCCATACATTAAACGGATCTGCATTGGCATTACCACGCATTGTTGCCGCTTTGCTGGAAAACAATCAGACGCCGGAAGGTATCCGTATCCCGAAGGCATTGGTGCCGTATACGGGTTTTGAAATGATTGACTAAAAATAGCTGCGCTATACGAGCGGGTGAATAATAATTCGCTCCTACATAGGTAACCACAGACGTTTATATGATTACGTCTATACAACCTGGTAGGGGCGAATTATCATTTGTCCACATCAGTTATACAGCTTTTTAGAAGAAACTTTCTTTGTTTTTACCAAATAACCCGTATCTTTGCAAACCGTAACAATCTGAAAGTGATTACGTAATTATACCAACAAAATTTATAGATAATGAACAAAATCATTAGCAAAGAACATTTTTCTGAAAAGGTTTTTAAATTAGAGATCGAGGCACCTTTAATAGCCCGCTCACGCAAGGCAGGACACTTCGTCATTGTGCGTGTAGGCGAAAAAGGCGAACGTATGCCATTGACTATTGCAGCGGCTGACACCGTACGCGGCACTATCACTTTGGTAGTACAGGAAGTAGGCCTCTCCTCTACCCGCCTTTGCGAACTGAATGAGGGCGATTACATCACCGATGTGGTAGGTCCGCTGGGACAAGCTACTCATATTGAAAACTTCGGAACAGTGGTTTGTGCAGGTGGTGGTGTAGGCGTGGCTCCCATGCTCCCTATCGTACAGGCTTTGAAAGCTGCCGGTAATCGCGTTATTGCCGTACTTGCCGGACGTAGCAAAGAGCTGATTATCCTTGAAAAAGAGATGCGCGAAAGCGCAGACGAGGTCATCATTATGACCGATGACGGTTCTTACGGACGCAAAGGATTGGTAACCGAAGGCGTGGAAGAAGTCATTAAACGGGAGAAAGTAAACAAATGTTTTGCTATCGGCCCCGCTATCATGATGAAATTTGTTTGTTTGCTGACTAAGAAATATGAAATACCGACTGATGTATCGCTGAATACAATCATGGTGGATGGTACAGGTATGTGCGGTGCTTGTCGTATTACCATCGGTGGAAAGACCAAATTCGTTTGTGTAGACGGACCGGAATTTGACGGCCATCAGGTAGACTTCGACGAGATGTTGAAGCGTATGGGTGCTTTCAAGAGCATCGAACGCGAGGAGATGCACAAGCTTGAAGAAGACGAATCCTGCAAAGCTGCACCGGAACCGACACAAGAAGTTGACGAGAAAAGTCGTAATGCCGCATGGCGTTTGGAACTTCGCAAGGCAATGAAACCCAAAGAACGTACCGCTATTCCGCGTGTTGAAATGAACGAGCTCGATCCGGAATACCGTTCGCACAGTCGCAAAGAAGAAGTAAATCAAGGACTTACAGAGGAACAAGCTCTAACGGAAGCTAAGCGTTGCCTCGATTGTGCAAATCCAGGCTGTATGGAAGGCTGTCCCGTAGGTATTGACATTCCTCGTTTCATCAAAAACATTGAACGTGGAGAAATACTCGAAGCTGCCAAGACACTAAAAGAGACCAGTGCTCTGCCTGCCGTTTGCGGCCGTGTTTGCCCGCAGGAAAAACAGTGTGAGTCAAAATGTATCCACCTGAAAATGAAAGAAAAGCCGGTAGCAATCGGCTATCTGGAACGCTTTGCCGCTGACTATGAACGTGAAAGCGGGCAAATTTCCGTACCGGAAATCAAGGAAAAGAATGGTATCAAGATTGCCGTTATCGGCTCCGGACCTGCCGGACTTTCTTTTGCCGGAGATATGGCTAAATATGGTTACGACGTTACTGTCTTCGAAGCCCTTCACGAAATAGGCGGTGTATTGAAGTATGGTATTCCCGAATTCCGTCTGCCGAACAAAGTGGTGGATGTAGAGATTGACAATCTTGCCAAGATGGGAGTTAACTTCATAAAGGACTGCATCATAGGCAAGACTATCAGTGTGGAACAGTTAGAAGAAGAAGGTTTCAAAGGTGTATTCGTAGCATCCGGTGCCGGATTGCCTAACTTCATGAATATTCCGGGAGAGAACTCCATCAATATCCTGTCATCCAATGAATACCTGACACGCGTCAACCTGATGGATGCAGCAAGCGAAGACTCTGATACACCGGTGCCTTTCGGTAGAAATGTAGCCGTTATCGGTGGTGGAAATACAGCAATGGACTCAGTGCGTACTGCACGCCGCTTGGGTGCTGAACGTGCCATGATTATCTATCGCCGTTCCGAAGAAGAAATGCCTGCACGTATCGAAGAGGTAAAGCATGCGAAAGAAGAAGGTGTTGAGTTCCTCACGCTGCATAACCCTATCGAATACATCGCCGATGAGCAAGGAAAGGTAAAACAAGTTATCTTGCAAAAAATGGAGCTTGGCGAACCGGATGCATCCGGACGCCGTAGTCCCGTAGCTATCCCAGGTGCAACGGAAACCATTGATATAGATCTGGCTATCGTCAGCGTAGGGGTTTCTCCCAACCCGATTGTACCTTCTTCTATTCCGGGACTGGAAATGGGACGCAAAGGTACGATTGCCGTAAACGAGAACATGCAGTCATCTATTCCGACCATTTATGCCGGAGGTGATATTGTTCGTGGTGGTGCTACCGTTATTCTTGCTATGGGCGATGGACGCAAGGCTGCTGCCTCAATGCACGAGCAGTTGAGCAAATAAGCAGAAAAGACATTACTTGTCAAGAGCAAGTTTACATAACATTAACAAAGCGGAAAGATTTCGGTCTTTCCGCTTTTCTTTTTCCGGAACAGATGATCTGTTTACTTCGATTACATCATTCATTCGCTCTAAACAGATGGTATGTTTCGAGCGATTACATAGTATGTTTTACCCAATTACATGGTATATTATGAACCAAAACATAGTATCTTCCGAAAAATCCTACATACAGACACAAAAAAAAGAGGAGCAACTAGCATCACTCCTCTTACTATCTTCGTTCCCGAAACTAAATCAGGATTACATGGGCAAAGATACGGAATCAAACAACTAAAGTCAAGCTTTCCACCGCTTTTCTTCCCGTTTATTTCACCACTTTGTTCGTTGCCGGATCAGGGAAAATCACCGACGGCTTGAACGACTTGGCTTCTTCAAAGTCCATCAAGGCATACGACATAATAATGATGATATCGTCCGGCTGCACCTTGCGGGCTGCCGCACCATTCAGACATATCTTGCCCGAACCACGTTCGCCTTTAATAATATAGGTTTCAAAACGTTCACCATTATTATTATCAGCTATGTACACTTTTTCACCGGCAATCATATTAGCCGCATCCAGTAAGTCCTCGTCAATCGTAATGCTTCCCATATAATTGAGGTTAGCTTCCGTGACGCGAGCGCAATGGATTTTCGACTTCAGCACTTCAATCATCATAAGGTCTGATCTCTCTTTTTAGGTTTATTACTCTTTATATTTAATATTGTCAATCAGGCGAACTTCACCACAGAACACTGTAATGCAACCTACAGCATACGCCGTATCTTCCCAATTGGCTATTTTCTGCAACGTGTTGCCATCCACCAGTTCGAAGTATTCCAGACGCAAACCGGGAGCGGCAGCAATGGCATCTTCTACAAATTTCTGAGTCTCAGCAACTGTATGAGAAGCCGCAAAGGTACGACTTTCAAATAATGTTTGCGATATTTTTAAAGCATTTTTGCGTTCTTCGACAGATAAACGAGCGTTACGACTACTCAGAGCCAGCCCATCCTCTTCACGTATAATAGGGCAACCCACTATTTCCAACGAATAATTCATCTGGCGCACCATCTCACGAATGATAGCTAACTGCTGGAAATCTTTCTCTCCGAAATAAGCGCGATCCGGTTTCACTGCATCAAACAGCTTACTCACAATCTGGCAAACACCATTGAAGTGTCCCGGACGAAACGCACCTTCCATCACTGTATCCAACGGCGCATAACTAAATTGGCGCGTATCAGGTTCAGGATACATCTCCGCAACCGAAGGAGCGAACACAAACGCAGCACCGCAAGCTTCCAACAAAGCACAATCGGCATCCAGCGTACGGGGATATTTCTCTAAATCATTCTTGTCGTTAAACTGTGTCGGGTTTACAAAAACACTCACTACCGCAGCATCATTCTCTGCAACACAACGCTTCACCAATGACGCATGACCGGCATGCAGGGCACCCATTGTAGGTACCAATCCTACCTTTTTACCTTGGGCCCGTAAAGCCGAGAGTCCGGCCTGCAAGTCCTTGATAGTATGTACTATTTCCATTTTTATAGGTTATATAATAACTTAGTTGTTCGCAAAAGCGGTGCAAAATAAACTATTATTTAGCATATAAAGAAGAAATATCGCAAATTAATGCAAAAGTTCTACTCGGACAACAACCTGCTTTGAAGCAATGTAACACTGAAAAACAAGCAGTTAACAATTCATAAGGAATTATAGAGTCGCCTTATTTGCTCAAGTGCCCGATTTTTTTTATATCTTTGCAGAATAATTGAGAACATTGTTATTATGACAAAGGCGAACAAGGTTTTATTTATTACCCAAGAGATTACTCCTTACGTACCAGAATCCGAAATGTCCCTTGTAGGCAGAAACCTACCTCAAGCAATCCAGGAAAAAGGCAGAGAAATTAGAACATTCATGCCTAAATGGGGGAATATCAATGAGCGCAGAAACCAATTGCATGAAGTGATACGTCTCTCCGGTATGAATCTGATTATTGACGATACCGACCACCCCCTTATTATTAAAGTTGCTTCCATTCAGTCTGCCCGCATGCAGGTTTATTTCATCGACAACGATGATTATTTCCAAAACCGCCTGGAAACAGCGGATGAGAATGGTGTGGAATATGAGGATAATGACAGTCGTGCTATTTTTTATGCACGCGGTGTATTGGAAACAGTTAAGAAGTTACGCTGGTGCCCGGATATCATTCACTGCCATGGCTGGATGACTGCCTTAGCTCCTTTGTATATAAAGAAAGCATATAAGGACGAGCCTTCATTCCGTGACGCTAAAGTAGTATTCTCCGTTTTCGAAGATGACTTCAAAGAATCGTTTAATGCTGATTTTGTAAACAGATTGGTATTGAAAGGTGTTACAAAGAAGGATGTAGCTCACCTGAAGGCTCCTGTAGACTACGCAACGTTGTGCAAACTGGCCATTGATTATGCAGATGGCATTATCCAACAAAGCGAAAAAGTCAACGAAGAAGTGATGGAATATGCTCGACAATCTGGAAAACCCATTTTAGAATATCAGACTCCCGAAACATTTGCCGATGCTTGTAATGAGTTCTACGACAAAGTATGGGAAACAGAACAAAAATAAACAAGATAACAAAGAAAACTATGAAAGTGAAGTTTTTAGGCGCTCTGCTATTGACAGCAACCCTTACTTTCTTTGGTTGCGATGATAATACCGGTACATTAGGAATAGGAATGTTACCCGGTTCCGACGGTATTTCCGCACTAACCACAGAATTTCCCGTCACTACACGTTCCGTTGTCGCTGACTCTGTATTTGCCAAAACCAGTACAGGTTATGTAGGGCGTTTTACAGATCCTCTTTTCGGATACTACGAAGCGAGTTTCTTAACTGAGTTGAACTGTATAGATAACTTCAAATTCCCTGAAAAATATGATTTTGATAAAAAGACGGGAATTCTGACAGAAGACACGGTAGCAGGTGTACGCTTAGTTGTTTTCTATTCCACTTGGTTCGGAGATTCTTTGAATGCTTGCCGTATGAGTGCATACCAATTGCAAAAAGAGTTGGAACGCAATCGCTATACCAATATTGATCCTGCAGAGTATTACGATAAACTGAATCCGATTTTATTAGGTCGCAGAGCCTATACAGCCTACGACACAAGCGTAACAGATGAAGAAAGAAACGCAACAGATTCATATGGTAATAAAACTTATTATCCAAGTGTTACTTTTACGCTGGACAAGGAAACCTATGGAAACAAGTGGCTTAAACTCAGTAAAGAACATCCTGAATATTTCAAGAACTCTAAAGCTTTTATAGAGAACGTATTTAAGGGCGTATATATTAAAAGCGATTATGGTGATGGAACAGTACTTTACGTAGATCGTGTAGACTTACAAATGAAATATCAATTCTATGTAATAGATACCGCAACTAATGTACCTTATAAACGGAAACAAGCAGGTTTCGAGAATGAGGACTCTACCGCCCACACATGGCGGACTGAATTTGCTTCTACTAAAGAGGTAATTCAGGCTAATCAATTCCTCAATTCCGATAAAATCCAGAAACTTGCTGCAGAAGATGAACATACTTATATCAAATCTCCCGCTGGTATTTTCACAGAGGCAGAATTACCTTATGATGATATCTACCAGAAGTTAGCCAATGATACACTGAATGCAGTGAAACTGACATTCACCAATTACAATAAGCAAGATAGCCCATACGAGTTCAGCATGAGTGCTCCAAGCAATGTTTTGCTACTACGTAAAGTAGACTTCAAGAGTTTCTTCGAAGAAAACAAATTGCCGGACAATATCACGTCTTACACCGTAAAGCATAATAATGTGGCAACCAATCAGTACACATTTAATAATATTGCCCGTTTAGTTACTACTTGCATTCAAGGAAAAGATGCCGCAATGAAAAAAGCCAAAGAAGAAGCAGGTGATAAATGGAATCAGGAAGAATGGGAAAAAGACTGGAGAACTGTATATCTGATACCTGTTTCAATCACATATGATACTACAAGTTCAAGTACTTCCAGTACAATGACAGGTATCCAAAACGATCTCCAACCCGGATATGCAATGTTGAAAGGCGGTCCGAAGGGTGAAGCTCTGAAATTGGAAGTAACTTATACTACCTTCAATAAATAAACTTCTCCTCAAAATAAGTAAAGGTACAAAAAAGCTTCCGCTCTGTTTGAACGGAAGGCTTTTTATTTGATGTATTTTCTCCTAAGAAGAAAAACTACTTGGCAGTTTCCTTCTTGGTTGTTGTGGCTTTCTTCGCAGCAGGTTTCTTTTCAGCTGTTTTCTTTGTAGCAGCAGGAGTTTTAGCTTTGGCAGCAGCAGCTTTAACCTTTGCCTCAGCAGTCTTTTCTTTTTCCAGTTTAGCCTGCAACTTTTCCACCTCTTTGTGTAATTCGTCTATCTCGTCACCCTGATTCTTGATAGTCGTCAGCAAGGCATTCAGTTCCTCATTATCTATATCCATCGGATAAAGAGATTCTACCCGTTTGATGAAATCACCTAAAATATTCATATAGTTAGTAAAAGCATCATAAGGAGACTCATAGATTCCCCTGTTCAATCTAATACCACTATTCTTCGTCGTCATGAACCGGAAGTTATTACTTGCCTGCAAATAATCCCAATCCTGCTTGATACGGCGATCATCGGATAAATGAACGCGTTCAGCAATACTATACAATTTATTGAAAGCTTCACGCTGCATACAGTTGCCCAACCAGCAACTGGTATCTCTTTCCTCATCTACCCAGGACATTGGATACGGAACATCCAGTTGAGATACAGATTTCAATTTAGTGATAACCTCCGTCGGTGTAGAGAAAGTAATACCTTTATCCTTTGCACAAGCAGGCAACGCTTTCAGGAATTCCAGTATATTGGAAGAAAGCGGCTGTGACATTCCCAATGCACTAAGTTCCATAAAGATGTTGATAACCTGTTCTTCTTGTGGAAGAGCATCAATCCAACCAATATACTTATCGGCAAACAGTGGATATTCATTCCATTCGGAATTAGAGAAGCGCAAACTGATATCATCTGAAAGCTTGAAATCACGCAACAACAGTTTCAGGTTCTGGTTATAGCTACAATGATACACATAGTGCGGACTCTTCCATCCTAAAATATGTTTTGCACCTTCAGTCAGCATACCCTTAAAGCCCATACTTGCCACCAATCCCCCTATTTCATCAGAGTAAATCAGACTGGAGTTACGGAATACTTTCGGTGCTTTACCGAACATTTGTTTCATCTTAGCACTCTGGCGCTTCACTTCTTCCTTGAAACAATCTTCATTTGCCAAAGAAGAAAGGCCGTGAGAATAAGGTTCGGCCAAGAACTCGCAACAACCTGTATCATTCAACTGGTGTAGCAGGTCAATCACAGCCGGCGCGTGGATTTCCAATTGTTCCAAAGCAACACCGGAAATAGACAAAGCCACCTTGAATGCACCGCCGGAATTTTTCGCCATTTCAATGAGGGTGCTCAATGCCGGAATATAGGAACGTTCGGCAACTTCGTTGATACTGTATTCGTTGGCATAATCATCATAATAATAATGATTCGTACCTATATCAAAGAAACGATAGCGTTTCAGGTGAATGATTTGATGGATCTCAAAATAAAGACAGATCGTTCTCATATCTATATTGTTTTATTGTTATCTATTATATTGTTTAATAACCTCTTCGTAGATGCGGCGCACTTTCAGTCCCACATCTTCCCACTTAATAGCATCCACTTCTTTCTTACCTTCATCACGCAAATACTCGTAAAGGTCAGGATAAGTGCAAATAGCATAAATTGCATCTGCCATAGCATGAATATCCCAGTAGTCAGTCTTGATGCACTTATCTAATATCTCGGCACAGCCGGATTGCTTAGAAATAATAGTCGGTACACTACATTGCATAGCCTCCAAAGGAGAAATACCAAAGGGTTCGGAAACAGACGGCATAATGTACACATCACTTGCTTTCAACATTTCGTACACCTGACTTCCTTTCATGAAACCTGGAAAATGGAAACGGTCGGCAATACCTCGTTCGGCCACCAAACGGATCATCTGATCCATCATATCACCACTACCGGCCATCACAAAACGGATATTGCGCGTACGGTGCAATACCATAGCAGCAGCTTCCACAAAATATTCCGGACCCTTCTGCATGGTTATGCGACCTAAGAAAGTCACAACTTTTTCATTCGGCTTCTTCTGCGGTACAATATCCTGTATCTCTTGTGAAAGCGGAGAAACGGCATTGTGCACGGTAGATACCTTGCGGGGATCCTGAAAATATTTATTAATAACCGTCTGACGAGTCAACTCACTCACACACATAATATGGTCAGCATTATCCATACCATTCTTTTCTATGGCATACACAGTAGGATTCACATTTCCACGACTACGGTCGAAGTCAGTGGCATGCACATGGATTACCAACGGTTTACCGGATACCTGTTTGGCATGAATACCTGCCGGATAGGTCAGCCAGTCGTGTGAGTGGATGATCTCAAACTCCTGCTGGCGTGCTACCACACCGGCCACAATGGAATAGTTATTTATCTCTTCATGTAAATTAGCTGGATAACGACCGGAAAACTCGATGCAACCGAGATCATTCGTATTCAGATAATTAAAATCGGCATAAATATGATCGCGCAAATCATAATAGAGTTGGGGGTTCATATAAGAACCTACACGTCCCTGAACATAATCCCAGTTTACATCACGCCACACTACCGGAGTGCTATTCATGCCAATGATGCGTAAGAAGCTCTGATCTTCATCGCCCCATGGCCTTGGAATACAGAAAGTAATTTCCATATCTTCCTGCTGGGACATCCCCTTCGTCAGACCGTAGCTGGCAGTTCCCAAGCCACCTAAGATATGCGGGGGGAACTCCCATCCAAACATTAAAACTTTCATTTTCGTTCCTCCTCTTATAAATTATACTTAGACAACAATTTCAGGATGCGCAGTATTTCGGCCACATTCATGGCAAAAGACACTGCACCGCGACCTCTGAACGGTGGATTACCATCGAAGAGTTCGGGGAGCGAACCGATACAATGACTCGTCATCTCATCTTCAAAACCAATCAGATAACGCTCCACGAATGATACACCGCTCATCTTGTAAATACGCAGGTACGCCTCCATATAGAAGCCCATAAGCCACGGCCAAGCTGTACCCTGGTGATAAGCATAATCTCTCTGAATCTGAGGACCGACATAGTTCGGATTATATCCTCCACTCTTCGGACTGAGAGTACGCAACCCTTTCGGAGTAAGCAACTCTTTCGTCACGATATCAAGCACCTGCTTTTTCTGTGCCCGATCCAGCGGGGAATAATCGAAGGCAACGGTAAATATCATATTGGGACGGACGCTCCAGTCCATCATAAATCCATCCACATAATCGAACAGATAACCACACTCATTACGGAATACCTCTACAAAAGACTTTCCGGTTACTTCCGCCTGCGCATCCAGTTCGTCCGCCAGATGTACATTGCCATCTTCACGAACCAGATCGGCTATGAAACGAAGTGCGTTATACCACAAAGAGTTCACTTCCACAATGTATCCCGTACGCGGGGTTACAGGACGACCATTCACCGTAGAATTCATCCAGGTGATAGCCTTCTCCGTCCCGTTGGCATACAGTAAGCCATTTTCGTGCAGGAAGAGATTATCATGTTTACGGCTACGGATATAGTCCATGATGTCCTCCAGCAAACGACCATATTTCTGGCGGCATTGCTCACGTGAGGTCTCCTTAGCATACTGCTGTAAAGCCCATACAGCCCACAACAATACATCCGGATCTTCCATCTCATATATTTTATAACTCGATGGTTCTCCACTGATAAACTCCCGGATAGCTTTTTCGGCAGTTACCATAACATCTTCAAACTCATCTTGTTCATCCACTGCCAACGTCAAGCCGGGCAAAGAAACGAACAAATCACGGGCACGACACTTAAACCAGGGATATCCCGCTAATACATAGTGGTTCTCCCCCTGTTTATTATGGAACTGGTGTGCCGAGTTTTGCAGACAGTGATAGAAACTGTCGCGCGGTGTACGGTCAGCAACTTCCGCCTCAAAGGTTTGTTTTAGTTTACGCGGAGAAATTTCGGAAATGCCGGCAGAGAAAACGATACTTTCTCCTTTCTTTATATCTACTTCGAAATAACCGGGAACATACAGGTCTTCATTGAAGTCATATCCTCGCTCCTGTTCTTTAGGATACTCGATGCCACGATACCAATCCGGCTGATAATGGAATTCATTCTTCTTGTTCAGTTGCATGAAAAGTTCGGGATAGCCGGGATACATACAGGTTTTCACACCATTTTCTACCAATTGGTAGTCACGGTTCGCCTGCGGATTTTCGTGCGTATATTCGCGTACACTGCGAAAGGCCAAAAAGGGGCGGAATCGAAGTGTGGTTGCCGAATGGGCATCTACCAAGGTATAGCGAATCAGAATCCTATTCTCATGATGTACAAAAATCTTTTCCTTACGGAGGATAACACCTCCTACACGGTAAGTTGTTGCCGGGATATGCTCGCAATCGAATTCACGGATATACTTATGCCCGTTAGGACTAAAGTGGTCTCCCTGATATTTATGCAACCCCAGATTAAACTCCGCACCGTGCTGAATTACCGTTTCATCTAAAGAAGATAGCAGCACATGATTTTCATCGTCAAGATTGGGGACGGGAATCACCAACAGTCCGTGATATTTGCGTGTGTTACAATCTACAATTGTTGTACAATGATAGGCTCCTGACTTATTTGTCCGAAGTATCTCCCTTGGTAAAGATTCTTCCAGATTGATCATCAGAGTCTTGTCAAATCGTAAATAACTCATAGTTGTGCATTATTTAAAGGTTAATTGTTCAGGTATCATGTTCCATACCTCGCATGCTATGCCTACGGGTATGGTACTGATGCCAAAAATACAAATTAAAGACAATACGCAAAATAAAAAGTTCATTTATTTTCGTTTTTTACTTAAATATTCGTAGCATTGTACCAAAATAACAGAAACCAGTAAGAAAGATGAAGCAAGATGTACGCCGGATAGCCCTGGCAGCAGTTATACCGTTATTCCTCATTTTTATTCTTTACTTGCTAAAGTTCCTTGAAGTCGGTATGGACTGGGATTTCAGGAGGTTAGGTGTGTATCCTATGGAACAAAGAGGGGTATTCGGTATCTTTGCGCACCCGTTAGTACACGGCAGTTTGAAGCATCTGTTAGCAAACACTTTGCCGTTATTCTTTCTGTCGTGGTGTTTGTTCTACTTTTACCGGCACATTGCTTCCTATATATTCTTTGCCATCTGGATAGGCTGCGGCGCACTCACCTTTCTTATAGGTAAACCGGGATGGCACATCGGAGCCAGCGGCATCATCTACGGCCTGGCCTTCTTCCTTTTTTTCAGCGGTATCCTGCGAAAGCATGTACCATTGATTGCCATCTCCTTATTAGTTACCTTTCTATATGGCGGGCTTATCTGGAATATGTTCCCATTCTTTGCCAAAGAAACCACCTCATGGGAAGGACACCTCAGCGGAGCGATAGCCGGCACTATCTGTGCCATAGCATTCATGGAATATGGACCTCAACGACCGGACCCGTTTGCAGATGAGGAAGAAACACCTGATGAAGAGTCCGGTGAAGAGGGGAAGGAATATGAGGAAGAAGAAAATACAGAAGCAAAGGCAGACTGCAATAGACCGGAAGAAGATCCGGCATCATAGTTTGCAAAACATAGAAACAAAGAATGGTACACTCATATCAATGAGTAAGCCGTGGAAAATAGCTATAGGCACCATCTCTTTCCCGGAATAACGGGTAATTACAGGCAATATCACATCCATTGAATTGACACCAGCGGCTGATATAGGTGCCAATCTGCCGAAGTATCGTACCAATAGCGGTGCACCCAGCAGAGCCATCATTTCCCTGAATATATTAGCTAACAGAGCAATTGTCCCCAACTCCGTAGCCAGCTGAAGTCCTATTGAAGCTTCCTTGAACTGCGTTATCAGCACAGAAGAAAGAGAATAATAAGCAAAACCACTCCCCACCGCCATACAGTCAAATATACTCCAACGGCTAAGCAGCAGACTGGCCAGAGCCGAGAAAAGCAGAGTTCCACCAATAGTAGCCAACGGAATCAGCAAGAACTTCAGACGGAGCTGAGAAATCATGCTCTTCAGTTCCTTATTGGAACCAATACTGATGCCGATCTGGAACATCAACGCATACAATATATAGATAGACATATTACCTGTCTTCAAATCCACCGGGAGATATCCCAAAGCTCCCAAAAGGCATCCGCCCACAAAAAATCCCAATACAATCAAACTATCTTTCATACCTTTTTCTTTTTAGAAGTGAAAAACAATTTTAATACAAGCCATGAAGCCAAAATGCTGCCTACAGTAGCAGATAAAGCCAATAAGGCTGCCTGCCATCCAAAAGAGAACAGATTATCTACAATCAGTCTGTTGGACCCTATAGTGACGCCCAAAACAAACAGTAACAAAAATACTGTATAAGATATGGATACCTCCACTTTGCGCAAAAACGAGATACGACGCAAACCATAACCGATTATTATGCCTAAGATCATCAGGCCAAGTATTTTAAACATATCAACTCTAGTTTAGATCATACGCGGGGCAACAACCTGCCGGATAGAGGAACTTATTCCTTCGCTCCCACTGGCAAGTATGCAACAACAACCGCAATTACAAAATAATTAGTAACTGAAAAATAGAATACCGGTATTATTGTATCCGGCAAAAAAGAAAAATAATGTAGGATAACTTAGATGAAACCGCTAAACCAATGTACATGCACGACACTACAGCAACAGATTTGTTCGTTCTGCAGCAATCGTTTCAGAGGATTATATGTACATAAATGTTTCATCATTGTCTTGAATTTGGGTGCAAAGGTATAGCTTTGCTGCATATTTTCCAAATATATATTCAACAAAATAAAGAAAAAGCTCAGTATAAGCCATATTGCAACAAGAGATTAAAACCGGAGAATATTTATGTTTTATGTAACGCCTCCACCAGCAACGTAATGTTCGCCATAAACAGCCTCACCGAAATAGCCAACAGAATGATACCGAAAAACTTACGGATAATATAAATACCGCCCTTACCCAGGAAGCGTTCCACACGCCCGGTCATACTAACAACAAAATACACCCATATCATATTCAGCACCAAAGCGATGATAATATTAACACTGGCATACTCCGCACGGAGGGAAAGCAAGGTGGTAAATGCACCGGCACCCGCCAGCAACGGGAAAACCAGCGGCACTAAAGTCGCTTCCTTAATAGGTCCCTGATTCTTAAATATCTCTACATCCAGAATCATTTCCAGCGACATCAGGAAGATAACAAATGCACCGGCCACCGCAAACGATTCAATATCTACATGAAATAACTTTAACATCATGTCTCCTGCGTAGAAAAAGCCAATCAACAATGCAAAAGATATTAACGTAGCCTTCAGCGCGTTCACTTCTTTGCCTTTTTCCTTCAAATTGATGATGATAGGAATAGAACCAATGATATCGATAACTGCGAACAGTACAATAAAAGCACTGATCATTTGTTGTAAATTGAATGCTGCAAACATGTGTCCCTCCTTTTTTTTGCAAAGATAATCGATTTCTATGCATTCCACAAGATTTAATTGCCTGAATGAATAGCACGTTTAAGAAATAATAAAAAAAACAAAAAGAAAGGCAAAGTGTTTACGGTACATAGCGATTATGCTTACATTTGTTTTCAAACAAGAAGTTGATAAAGATATGGAAACGATGTATGACACCCTGCTCCAATTGCCACTGTTTCAAGGACTCGCTCATGAGGACTTCACTAATATATTGGGAAAAGTAAAATTACATTTCACCAAGCATAAAGCTGGAGAAACTTTAGTAAAAAAAGGAACAACATGTGGACAGTTAATATTTATCTTGAACGGGGAAATCGCTTCATCCACCTCATCCACAGATAACTCTTACACCTTCACGGAGTATTTTCAGGCACCATACCTGATTGAACCGCAATCTTTGTTCGGCATGAATACGTCTTACGTATCCACTCACATAGCTCGTACAGAAGTAAATACCGTAACTATCAGTAAGGCATTTGTGATGAACGACCTGTTCAGATATGAAATTTTCCGCCTCAACTATATGAATATCATCAGTAACCGGGCACAAACGTGCTATAACCGTTTGTGGACGAAAGTTCCGGAGAAGCTCGAAGCGCGGATCGCCGATTTTATCCTCTCCCACATCGAACGTCCTTCCGGAGAAAAGATACTGAAAATCAAGATGGAAGAACTTGCAAATGCCATCAATGATACACGATTGGGAGTATCGAAAGCATTGAATGGCATGCAAGAAGACGGCCTGTTGGAATTACACCGGGGAGAAATAGTGATTCCGGATATAGAGAGGTTGGTTCCCTAAAACCTCTCTCAATTACCGTCCGGCTTTTCCAGTTCCGTAAACGGACTTTCATTCCACTTAAAAGTTTCGCGAGCATCCGGACAGGCAGGATCATATCCTTCATTATCCGTCCGTAAATACTCCACCAAAGGTAATCCGGCTTGTTTCATTCCTTCAATAACGCATTTGGCTATCTGATAAGCACCATACGGATTAAAATGAGTATTATCCGCCAAAGGTTTGTCTTGCCCCGGATAGGTATTGGCAGGATAGTGTACGAAAGCATGCTTGGATTCCTCCGTTCCCATAGCCTCATACAGAATACGCGTCATGGCATGCAGGTCTATCAAAGGAATATTTTCCTTTTCCGCCAGCCAGCGCACTGCATCGGGAAAATCAAGATGGGTATCTTTAATCTTTCCATTTTCATCGAAGCTACGTCTTTGGGTAGGAGTTACCAATACGGGGTGCACTCCACGGGCACGGGCTTCATCAACAAAGGTTTTCAGACTTGTCATAAAAGAATAGAAGGCACCTTTGCCGGGACCTTTCTGCTTCTGATCATTGTGTCCGAATTCCATGAAGATATAATCTCCCGATTTCATCTGCGTCAAGGCTTTCTTCAAACGTCCGGCAGCAATGAAAGTATTGGCAGACTCTCCGGATTCGGCATAGTTGGCAAAGCAAATGCTATCGGTAAAGAAACGGGGAACCATCTGTCCCCAACTGGCCCAAGGTTCATTATCCTGATCCACTACAGTGGAGTTACCGCATAAAAAGACTGTAGGAACATTTTCTATACGCTCAATGATTAGTTCGGTCAGCTGAGGAGTATCTCCGTTAAACTCGAAAGTCAGTTTGTCATCCCAATTCAGCTTGCTGCGTTCGCGCGGCTTGATGCGCACATTTTCTTTGTCGGAGATGTGGATATCGCGTTTGTTAATGGTAAAGGAATAAGGGAGCAATTCTCCTTTCTTTGTTTTTACATTTTCGTAAAAGAGGCGGCGTGATTCTCCTCGGAGTGTTGTCTCTCCTGCACTGCGTTTACTGCCGATGATAGCTGTGACGTGATAATTCCCGTCCGGTACGGCAACTGAAAAGAAGAAAGGAGCGTGGTTCTTTCCATCCGGAGACGGAGAGAGATCATATCCGTAGCCTTTCGCATTGGCATACCGATCAGCAGATGTTATCTTGATATATCCGTCCTTCGTTTTCTTACCAGAGGTAAAATCGAACTTGTAACTTTGTGCTCCGACATTCAAAGTTATAGATAGTCCTAAAATTATTAATGCAATAAGCTGTCTCATACTTCTTTCATTTTATGTTAGTTAGTTAATCCGTCAGATTAA
>NZ_EQ973491.1:631880-670886 GCF_000158035.1 Bacteroides cellulosilyticus DSM 14838 | reverse complement strand
TGCAAAGAAAAAGAAAAGGAACGACTTCACAGCCCCTCCTTCCTCCTAATTGATTCTTTTATCAATTATACTATAATCTATGAAATCTGTTACTAATTAATTCAATTTATACACTTCCGTGCCAGCCAGCAAGAAACATCCTATACCATAATCCTCAAAATCAGGTATTTTATCATAAGTCACCGGCTGGCCATCCTTTGGTTCCTTTCCCGTTCCCTGTACATACCCCAGACACCCGTCCGGATGAACAGCATCCTGCACCATCGCATTCCAGGCCTTCAGCAATACCGAAAGATACTCTTTTTTATCCAACAAGCCATTACGCACGCCCCAAGCCATTCCATAAACGAACAAAGCCGTACCGCTTGTCTCTTTCCCACCGAAGTTTGTCTCATCATGCAAACTCACATTCCAGAAACCATCCTTACGCTGACATTTCTTTATTGCCTTACTCATGGCCAGGAAGTCATTGACATAATCCGCACGATGCACCTCATCCGCCGGAATTTCTTCCAGCACCCGTACCAGTGCGGCATAAGCCCAACCATTGCCCCTACTCCAATAACAATCTTCCCCATTAGGTTCTTTATAAGGCGGAACAAAATCATGATCTCTCCACCACAACCCGTCTTTAGGATTGAACAGTCCGTTCTTGGCATATTCATTGCGGGTATAGCTATACAATTCCCACATCTTATCAGTATATTTCCGCTCTCCTGTCAGTTTACCCAGCTTAGCATAAATAGGCATCGCCATCTGTATGGCATCCACCCACCACCAATCATTCACCTGCGGAGTATTAACCACCATGTCAATATTGACCTTGATATTCTTAATCATCTCCGGGTCAGGACAGATATTATACAATTCGATATAAACCTGTCCGCAACACTGGTCGTCCGCATTGCGGGTAGTATTCCCGTTACGCATTCCCCATTTATGATAATCGGCCCACTGATAAGCGTAATCATAATACTCTTCCCGAGGAAAAACGGAATGCAACGCCATCAGTCCTTCATAGTACACTCCCCTTGTCCAGATATTGCTGGGACGAATAATACCATTATAAGACGGAGTACGATAGTCCGCGTACTTCTTCATGAAGTAATTATTCACTTTTATTAAGGTTTCGAGCGTCTCTTTCCTGTCAGGCAATCCTTGCGCACTGATGCTTCCGCAAACGAGACTCATTAGAAGGAAAACTCCTATTAGCTTCTTTTTCATGATGTGGTTATTATGTATCCATTATTCCGTTCATTAATTCATGTTGCGAAAATAGCCCATTTCACTGTCTCAATGAATGGAAACACGTACATTTGCATGGAAATTCATCTAAAAGAGTCCTATATTGCAGGGAATTGCACTATTTTCCATAGGCTCTTTTTCATGGGTAGCTTACCTTTGTATACATATAAATCCATCAAGAAAAACATCCATGAAAAAGCAGATCTTCACCCTACTCTGTGCATGCCTGATGAGCGGAATGCTCTTTGCACAGTCCACTTGGTTCAATGACAAAGACCTCACCCTGACCGGCGTCTACTACTATCCCGAACATTGGGACGAAAGCCAGTGGGAACGCGACTTCAAGCAAATGCACGACTTAGGTTTTGAGTTCACCCACTTCGCCGAATTCGCCTGGGCACAATTGGAACCGGAAGAAGGTAAATTTGATTTTGCCTGGTTGGACAAAGCAGTCGCTCTGGCAGATAAATACAAACTAAAAGTAGTGATGTGTACCTCCACCGCCACCCCACCCGTCTGGTTAAGCCGCAAATATCCTGAAATCCTGATTAAATACGAAGACGGAACACTCCTCGACCACGGTGCACGTCAGCATGCCTCGTTCGCTTCTCCCCGCTATCGGGAGCTTTCCTACAAGATGATAGAAAAACTGGCGCAACATTATGGCAACGATCCCCGTATTGTGGGCTGGCAACTCGACAATGAGCCTGCCGTACAATTCGATTATAACCAGGCCGCGGAAGTAGCGTTCCGTGATTTCCTGAGAAATAAATATCATAATAATATCAAAGAATTGAATGATGCCTGGGGCACTGCTTTCTGGAGTGAAGTCTACTCCTCTTTCGATGAAATCACTCTCCCCAAGACCGCACAGATGTTTATGAATCATCACCAGATATTGGATTACCGGCGCTTTGCAGCCCGGCAGACCAATGATTTCCTAAACGAGCAATGCCTGCTGATTAAGAAGTATGCCCACAACCAATGGGTAACCACCAATTATATTCCCAACTACGATGAAGGACACATCGGTGGAAGTCCCGATCTGGATTTTGTGAGCTACACCCGCTACATGGTTTACGGTGACAACGAAGGTATCGGGCGTCGCGGATACCGGGTAGGAAACCCTCTACGCATCGCTTTCGCCAACGATTTTTTCCGTCCCGTACAGGGAACTTACGGTGTGATGGAGTTACAACCGGGACAAGTAAATTGGGGAAGCATCAATCCGCAACCGCTGCCCGGTGCTGTCCGGCTATGGCTTTGGAGCGTATTTGCAGGCGGAAGTGATTTTATTTGTACATACCGTTATCGCCAACCGCTTTACGGAACAGAGCAATATCATTACGGAATTGTGAATACGGACGGAACAACCATCACTCCCGGAGGACGTGAATTCGAGCAATTCATTAAGGAAGTGAAGCAACTGCGCACGCAGGCAAAGGCACGTGATGTGAAGCCTGCCGATTATCAAGCCCGTCGCACCGCCATTCTTTTCAACCATGAAAACGCATGGAGCATCGAAAGGCAAAAACAAAACCGCACCTGGAATACAATGGCACACATCGACAAGTATTACCGCACCTTGAAGAGTTTCGGTGCTCCGGTCGATATCATCAATGAAAGCAAAGACCTGTCACAGTATCCGGTAGTCATCGCTCCTGCCTATCAGATGGCGGACAAGACATTGGCAGACCGCTGGAATGAATACGTAAGAAATGGAGGTAATCTGGTATTAACCTGTCGCACGGCACAGAAAGACCGTTACGGGCGTTTACCGGAAGCTCCTTTCGGCTCGCTTATCTACGACCTGACGGGAAATGAAATGGAATTTTATGACCTGTTGCTCCCCGAAGAACCGGGAAAGTTTGTGATGGATGGCAAAGAATACACCTGGAACACTTGGGGAGAAATACTAAAACCAAGCAAGGATTGCCAGATCTGGGGAAAGTATATCGAAGAATTTTATGAAGGAAAACCGGCCATTACTACCCGTAAACTTGGCAAAGGTACTATCACATACATAGGAATCGACAGTACGGACGGAACCTTGGAAAGGGATGTTCTTAAAAAACTCTATGCGAAACTAAACATCCCTGTAATGGATCTGCCCTATGGTGTGACAATAGAATACCGCAACGGTTTGGGGATAGTCCTTAATTATAGCGACAAACCTTATAACTTTACCCTCCCTGAAGGAGCCAAAGCTTTGATCGGAACTACAGAGATTCCGACAGCAGGCGTACTGGTGTTTGCTTTAACTCCTAGTATGAACAATACAGGCTATTGGAACCGGAAGATACAACCCTTTCAGGTGGAAGAATAAGACCTTTCAGGTTCATCTCATAATCCTCTTATGCAAAAGATGGCATCTTTTGATGTTAAAGATGCCATCTTTTGCATGAGGATACTAAGAGAAGAGCCTGAAAGGAATATACTATCGTACTACAAACTCACCTTGTACTTGTACACACTCTCCTTTGCTGTTAATCCCTTGCAGGGTTGCCACATAAGTTCCTTTCATATCCGATGTGTAGAAACTGACAGTATTCGTTGCAGCCGTAATATCCGGATTCCAATAAAGCGTGTGGCGGAAATCGGGAATACGTGAATGCAGTTGCTCTTCCGAGTCATATACCGGAGCTGTAAAATCAGGACGGTTCTGCGGGAATTCATAAGCAAACAATTGGGAATTCTCATCCAGGCGTAGTCCGGGAAGGGTTCCACGATGTGTTATCATCGAAATGATTCCATCGTACAGTTTACCGCCAAACGTATATCTGCCGCTATACTGATGAATATAATGCAATAAACGCGCATTATAGTCCAATACTGCATCATGATCTTCAATAGGAACTCCGTCTATCAGTACCAACGCTTTTAAGCTACTGAACCGCTTTACATCATCCTGCAATATTCTGATAATCGTTGCGCCATCCGCCTTGCTTACGCGTACTCCCATTACAAATTCTACAAAAGCTTCACGGACCGTATTGAAACGAACATATTCATCCAGATTATAACTGAGTGAAGGGGTAAAATCGTGCAACTGTTCCAACACAGCCTGTCCGTGAGTGGAATCTACCGGTAAGATGTGATGTAATTGCGCTCCGATACTACGTTCTATCAATGCTTCCTCATCATATGCCAATCGAAGCTTGGGAAGTTTCGCGGGCAGCACTTCTGCAAAAGGAGATATTACTTCCAACCGGCCCGTACGTCCTTTTCCCGGCAAAGCCGTCAACACTATATCTTGGGTATTCATGATTTCCGAGGTATAGAAGGCGTAAGTGCCATCGGACTGTAGTTGCCCGTCAAAGATACGGATATCCTTTCCAACACACGATAGCCGGGCATTCACCGAATCGGCCGATGCTCCTATTAATCTTCCGGTCACAATATGTCCTTCGCACTCGGCAATAAAGCGTTCTCCGGCAGCCTTATTGTTTTTTTGCACTTCAACGGCAGACGGAAAAGCCTGTAACGCACAATCCCTTCTCACCACAGACAAAGAAAAATCCTTCAGATCACCCGGCAGTTCCGGTAACTTCAAAGTCACCTTACTGCGATTTCCATACACGGCTTTATCGGTTGACAAACGTAACGACGAAAGTACCGGATTACCCGAAGTCAAAGAAACCGAATCTTTTAATAATTCCACATCATCTCCGTCCGTGGCCTGACTGGCGTTCAGAACAGCAATATATTTCTTCGGGAAGCGGTCTGCTGACTGATTTCTCATATAACGGGTATAAGCCGTAAGCTGATAGGCACCCGAATGCATAGTTTGCGGGAATTTGATACGCCCCCATCCGGTTCCATTCTTCAAGGCAATCTTGCCTTGTGCATACACCTGGCGCATATCGCTGATCTCCACATAAGCCACTTTACTGAACGGAGCTTCTGCCGAATCCGTCACACAGACTTTTATCCACAAATCTTCTCCTGCCAGATAATTATCCTTATCCGTATATATTCGCATACATTCAGTGACCTGCGCCTGTAAGCCCAGCACCGAAATCAAACCAATAATGATCGATATAATTCTTTTCATAATACTCCGATATTAATATCCCCTGTCCGGTAACGGCCAGAAAGAAGGTTTATTGAGAGTCGCCCCCAAACTACGCACATCAGTACATTCCTTTTTAGCCCACTGATACCCCGTCATTTCAGAAAAGGCAATGCGATATCCCGCTATATATAAATCATAATTACTTTTGTTTTCCGTTTCTCCATCCGGTAAAAGACTACACTCATACGGATTATCATATTGTATGTCATTGGTAGAAATATAAAGGCGGTACTCGCTTACATTCATATTGACTCCCACATAACCAATGGCTTGTTTATCCGAATTGCTGCAAGTGATATTAGTAGGCAGTTCCGAGGGTTGGGGAGTGAACAAACCGCCCATCTCTTCGCTCAATTTCACCTTGTTCTCATAATACTCGAACTCTCCTTTTGACAAGGCTCTCTGCTTCATCAACGTACTGTAATAATACGAAGCGCGAAGATTGTCGGAGGCAAAAGAATACATTTTTTTATTCTTCAATAGATTTTCGGCATTCGATTCCGTAGAGCCAACAAGCGTTTTTGTGGACTCCGCATGAATCCATCCTTGCGCATAAGGCGCTTTTTCATAAGTATGCACTTCATCTGTCACAGGATCATATATCCATTTAGAATAAAATGCCGCCCTTACTTCCCAGTCTTCCTCATAAGTCCAGATATAATATGCCGGTCCTGTGGCCCCTGCATTGCGCGTAGAGAGGCGAATGTGTATATCCCCGTAATCTTCCGGCTGCTCAAAAGTGACCTCTTCGATTGCAGCCGTTTCTATCGGATACTGTAGTTCAGAATTATACGTATCCCCTTCATATACAATTTCCAGTCCGTAACGCACTTGCTTATTCAGCGTTCCTATTCGTACCTGGTACCGTCCGTCACCAATGGAAGTTCCCGCTATGCGCGAACCGTCTTCTCCCACAACACTGACATCGGCTGTAATCTTATTATATCCCGAAGGCAAGTCATCTTCATTTAAGGAAAAAGTACGGCTCAATGAAAACACGACAGTACTGTCTGATATAATATTACCCTCAACCACCAGCAAGCCTACACCGCCGTCCGGAATCTTAGCATCGAACTCATCTATACAGTTGCTCAAAGTAAAACCGAGCAAACTTATCAGGATTATTATATTCGTTCTTTTCTTCATATCCCTTTAGAATTTTATGTTATAAGTAATAAAAGGAATAGGAGCGCCGAAAATGGACATCTTATATCCCTGCACACTACCATTCTCAGATACATAATAAATGGAATAAACATTCTTCCTTCCGGTCAGGTTATAGACACCGAAAGAAATAGAACTATGCGTCAGCAGAGTCAGATGATGACTCGGCTCTATATTGAAAGCAAGATCAAGACGGAAGTAATCGGGAACCCGGTAACTGTTACGGTCCGTGTAGTACACCTGCATGGATTGCAATCCCTGGTCGTAATATTGTCCGGCAGGAATGGTAGTAGGGCGGCCCGTACTATAATCCATATTGAAAGACACACTGTAACGACGGGTAAACTTATAGTTTCCCACCAACTTGAAGTCATGCGGTTTGTCATACTCCGTCGGATACCAGTCTCCACCATTGACCGGGCGGGCTATGCGCGGGTCATTCTGGCGCAGGAAAGTACGCGAATACGTATAACTGGCCCATCCGTTCAGCTTGCCGGACGGCTTCTTTACCTGGAATTCAACGCCATAGGCATATCCTTCCGTATTAATCACGTCCGTTTCCAGATGATGATTCATGATCAGCCTGGCCGAACTGCGATAATCCAGATAATCGTTCAGTTTCTTATAGTACCCTTCCACCGACAACTCCAATACCTGGCCGGGTGTATTATAATATGCCCCTGCTGCCAACTGCCAGCCATTCTGGGGTTTAATATTCGTATCACTCAGCTTCCAGGTATCCGTAGGCGACATAATGGTAGTATTCGATACTTTATGAATATACTGCCGCATGGTGTTGAAGCCTGCCTTTACGGAGAAGTCATCATTGAAAGCATAGCGGGCAGACAATCTGAACTCCGGCCCCTGATAGGTCTTAACCACTTTTCCGCCACCCACTGATACAGAGTCAACAACGGTGGTGGAAGAAGGAAGCATACCATCCTGATAAGTATAATACGTGCGCGGGCCCAAAAGGTTGAACATGGAATAGCGTATACCCGCATTTACGGATAGTTTAGGGGTTACCTCCCATTGGTCTCCAATGTAAATGGCACTTTCCAGCGCTTTATCCTTTTGAAGCTGGTCCCATTTCACCAGCGAACTTTCATGCAGTGGTTCATAAGTTCCTGAGTTGATATTATAGAACTGGCTCATGAGCCCAAAGTTCAAGGTATGGTTATTATCCAGCTTGTAACTAAAATCAACCTTTCCAAACCATTGGTTGATAGCGAATGACAAGCGGGCAGCTGCCGCCTCTTCTACCGATTCATCATTCCGGTAATCATAATGATCATAACCGAAAGAGAAATTTGCCGTCAGCTTCTCAGAGAATATGCTTCTCCAGTTTGCAGAGAAGTTCATATTGTTGTAAGCGTACTTCTGGTTATCGTTAAAAGCAAAACGGTCATGGCTGTAATAGCCGTATATATTTAGTTTATTACGCTCATTCAATGTATGCGAGAATACGCCTCCCAAATCGTAAAATCCGGCTTTACCATCACGGTAGCCACTCTTTTCGGGCAGCATCTTCATGATCCAGTCCGAGTATGTGGTACGTCCGCTCAAAAGAAGTGAAGTCTTCTCTTTAATGATCGGTATTTCAAGATTCAGTTTACTGGTGACAAGTCCGATGCCCGCCGAACCCGTAAACTTCTCCTTACTCGCCTCTTTACTTGTTATATTCAGCACGGATGCAATACGCCCTCCATACTGACTGGGAATACTGCTTTTATAAAGTTCCGCATCCTTTATCATGTCCGAATTAAAGGCGGTGAAAAAACCGAATAAGTGGTTCGGATTATAAATAGTTCCATTATTCAGCAACAACAGATTCTGGTCGGCAGCACTTCCGCGCACGTTATAGCCACTGGATGCCTCCCCCACAGTTTTGATACCCGGAAGAGTTTGAAGCATCTTCAGTAAATCCACCTCCCCCATAGCTGTAGGAATGTTCTTCAGTAAACTGGGCTGGAACTTCTCCATTCCCAACTGAGTGCTCCTTACATTCTGCACACGCCCGGAGACGATGAGAACCTCATCCAGCAAATGGTTTTCTTCTTCCAGTTCTATGTGGGTAGCTCCCTCTCCATACACCATGAACTGCCGGCGTGTTTCCTTTATATTCAGTCCATTGATTTCAATGGTATTATATCCGACGGGGAGCTTAATGGTAAAATTCCCCTGACGGTCGGTAGCTGTGGCAACCCACGGTTCCCGGTGGACGATGTTAATTCCTTCCAGATTCTGTCCGGACTTGAAATCCGTTACTTTTCCGGTCAGCACCACCATCTCTTCCGAAGAAGGCTTATATCTGTTCCCTATCTCGTAAACCTTATTCTCCGAAGAAGATTTTACGACAGGAATAAAAGAAGAGGCTTGTTCTTCTTCCTTCATCTGTTCTCCTTTCAAGATCGGAGTAAGCGTGGTAGATAAAAACGCTTCAGGCAGAACGAAGATCCGGTTGCCATAGACAGTAACTTTATAACGTGTTGCAGTTAATGCTTGTCGCAGACTCTCGGCAGTAGGTTTTAAGGTCTCAGCCTTTTTCACTTTAAACGGCTCTGCAATCGTCGTATAGATGCGGCACGAAGTGTTTTTCTCAACGGCATCTATCAGTTCAAAAATAGAAATACTATCTCCTGCCTGCTGCTGTGCAAATGCCACGAAAGGGGATATAATAAACAGAATGGCTGCTATATACCTTATTTTATATATTGTCATAACTATTTCTTATTAATTAGAGAATCTGCATGTCTTGTTAGCTCAGTCAACGACTCTGCACGAAAGAGCGTATTAAAACTCAATTGCTCTTCCTTTGCATACTTCTTCAATTGTTTCTTATAAGCCGGAAAGAGCTTCAGAAAACTGGAACGGGAAGTCACGGTATGGTCCACCCCATCTTTAGACAAAACAAAACGTGCAGGCTTTTCGAACTGTCTATAGCTGATCCGTCCTTTCTCAACAGGCGTCCCCATTTTGCACTGAACATACTGAGTCAATCGCATTTGCGGACTATCATATAGGATTGCAGCAAAAGTATCGTTATGCGGCACAAACTTTTTATCTCCAATAATGAAATAGTCTACTTTCCTCATGTCAACCTGGAGGAGTATTCGTTTTTCGGGAGTAATTACGATCAATTGCTTCTTAAAAGTATCATATCGAAGTTGCAGGTCGGTATACACTAACCCACCATAGCAAACCGCTCCTTTCTTAAACTCATCCGTATCCCAATAAGGATGGTTTATATAGAGATATGGACTATAGCCCACTTCCACTTTACTGGTATAAAGCGCTGCATAATCTCCTGCCACTTTCCTGAATTCATCAGAAAGAGACTGCTGTGTATACACCGGAGACAAGATACAGAATGTGCATAACAGAATAAGTAAATATACCTTTCGAATGTCCATAAAATATTAAGATTTAAAAAAAGGATGCCTTTAAAAGACAATTATTTGCCTAAAGGAAGCAATTAATAATAGAGAAGTGTGCATAAAGGTTAAAACATTTAGATTTATTAAGTATTGCAGTCTATAGACCTATATATTCACCTGCCTATCACCAACATTACTAATATGAAAGCCCGGAATAATTAAAATGCCATTGGAACTATTCATTTTGATTTTAGCCATGAGTATTGACACAATTTTCGAGTCAGAAAGACGGAATTTTCCATGCTTTGACACAATCCTACATTCCCTTTTCTACCCCATACATGTATATTTGCAACACTTTTTCACAGCAAGGAGACCTGAGAATCTCCTGAGAGAATAGAAAACTAACTTTTGTTTAACTTAATAATTAAAGTATGAAAAACAGCAAGAATTTAAGCTTGTTTGGTCGCACGGGTAAACTCCAGCGGCTGTTCCTCATCGCTTTGTTTTCAGTATTGGCTATAGGGGCTTATGCGCAAAGCAAAACAGTTTCGGGCACTGTGGTTGACCAAACCGGAGAACCGATCATCGGTGCTAATGTTGTAGTGAAAGGTACTACTAACGGAATTATCACTGATCTGGACGGCAGGTTTACTCTTTCCAACGTACCGGATAAAGGTACTATCTCAATTTCTTTCATAGGCTATCAAGATCAGGAGATTTCCGTTGCCGGGAAAACGAATTTGCAAGTGACATTACAGGAAGATAATGCCATGCTGGATGAAGTTGTAGTAGTAGGTTACGGCGTCCAGAAGAAGAGTGACGTAACCGGTGCTATGGCTCGCGTAGGCGAAAAAGAACTGAAAGCGATGCCTGTCAAGAATGCGCTGGAAGGAATGCAGGGAAAAACTGCCGGTGTGGACATCACATCCAGCCAACGCCCGGGTGAAGTCGGTGGTATCAATATCCGCGGTGTACGTTCTATCGATGCGGAGCAAGGTCCTTTGTATGTTGTTGACGGTATGATTATCCAAACCGGCGGCATCGAAAACATCAATCCTTCGGATATTGAAGCTATCGACATTCTGAAAGATGCTTCTGCAACTGCCATTTATGGTTCCCGTGGTGCAAATGGCGTAATCCTCGTGACTACCAAGAAAGGTAAACAAGGAAAAGTGACGCTGAACTATTCCGGTACAGTCACTTTTGAGACATTGCATGATGTAACCGAGATGATGAGTGCGGCAGAATGGTTGGACTATGCACGTACTGCCAAGTATAACATGGGTTCTTATGCTTCTGCAACTCCCGATTATACAGCTGATAAAGCTATTTTCGGCAGCGTCGCCGCTTCATGGGCAAATATTGAGCAAGCATGGTCAAACGGAACTTATGATGCTTCAAAAGTCGGTTCCTATGACTGGGCATCCAACGGAAAGCAAACCGGTATCACCCACGAGCATACTTTAAGTGCATCAGGCGGTTCAGAAAAATTCCAGGGATATGCCTCATTCGGTTATTTAAACCAGAAAGGTACACAACCGGGACAGGCTTACGAACGCTATACCCTGAAGACCTCATTTGACATTAATCCGATAGATTTCTTCAAAATGGGAACTTCAATCAATGCTTCTTATTCGGATCAGGATTACGGTTACAATTTCTCCAAATCAGTAACCGGTTCGGGCGACCTTTACAATGCTTTAAGAAGTATGCTCCCCTGGACTGTGCCTTATGATTCAAACGGTGACTACATTCGTAATCCTAATGGTGATGTAAATATCATCAATCCGATTCGGGAATTGGACTACAACACCAACCAACGCCGTACTTTCCGTGCCAACGCCAGTATGTATGCCCAGGTTGATTTCGGGAAAATATGGAAACCGCTGGAAGGTCTTTCGTACAGACTCCAGTTCGGTCCTGAATTCCAATACTATACGTTAGGAATTGCAAATGCCGCCGGAGGTATCAATGGTGATGGTAACAACGGCGCCCAGTACAAAAACGAACAGAAGCGTTCATGGACATTGGACAACCTGATTTATTATAATAAGAGATTTGCCGAACACCATAATTTAGGTCTGACATTAATGCAGTCAGCTTCAGCATATCACTACGAAATGGGCGATATGAGAGCCACTAACGTTGCTTCTGCCGATGAGTTATGGTACAATTTAGGTACTGCCGGCACTCTGAGTTCCTTTGGTACAGGACTGACTGAAACTCAAATGGCATCTTATATGGTCCGCGTGAACTATGGTTTCAAAGATAAATATCTGTTGACAGCTTCCATGCGTTGGGATGGTGCCTCACAGTTGGCTCCGGGACACAAATGGGCCAGTTTCCCCTCTGCAGCTTTGGCATGGCGCATTGATCAGGAAGACTTCATGAAAGACATTAACTGGCTCAGTCAATTAAAACTCCGTTTCGGTGTCGGTGTAACCGGAAATGCTGCAATTGATGCTTATGCTACTAAAGGTGCCATCACCGGTTTGTATTACAACTGGGGACAGACAGACTCCTCTCTGGGTTATGTTCCTTCAGATCCTTCTGCAAAAGATCCCGCCAAGATGGCCAACTCCGAACTAGGATGGGAAAGAACAACGCAGTACAACCTGGGTATTGACTACGGCTTCTTTAATAACAGACTGAGCGGTAGTATTGATGCTTACAAGACTAAAACCAATGATTTGTTGCTGGCCATGTCCATACCTTCACTGACAGGTTATACTTCTACTTATGCCAATGTCGGTAAGACTTCCGGTTGGGGTATCGACTTACAGGTAAATGCCGTTCCCGTTGAGACTAAAGATTTTACCTGGAACAGTACCGCAACCTGGTCAATGGATAGAAACAAGATTGATGAACTGTCCAACGGCAGAACTGAAGACGTAAACAATAACTGGTTCGTCGGAGAAGAAATCGGTGTATATTATGATTATGTGTATGATGGTATCTGGAAAACTTCGGAAGCGGAAGAAGCAGCCGTATATGGCCGCAAACCCGGTCAGATCAAAGTGAAAGACCTTAATAATGATGATAAGATTGATGCAACCAACGACCGTCAGATTGTAGGTCACGTACGTCCTCGCTGGACAGCAGGCTGGACTAACACATTCAATTACAAGAACTTCGAGCTGTCTGTCTTCATTCTTTCACGTTGGGGATTTGATGTACCCCAAGGTTCACTCACCTTGGATGGACGCTACATGCAACGTAAAATTGATTACTGGGTAGCAGGCACCAACGAAAACGCAGAATATTATTCTCCGGGGTCAAACGGTGAAGCCGCCGATACCTACAGTTCTTCTATGGGCTATCAGGATGGATCTTACATCAAAGTCCGTAATATTTCATTAGGCTATAACTTCACAACGAAACAGCTGAAGAACACAGGACTCAGCAATTTGAAGGTATATGTACAGGCCATGAATCCATTCTCCATTTACAAGGCTTGCGACTGGCTGGATACAGATTTAATGAACTATGACAACAATAAGAAGACATTCGGTTCGCCTACCACAATCAAGAGTTTTGTAATTGGTGTTAACATCGGATTCTAACAAACCATTAAAAAAGAAAGAACATTATGAAATTAAACAAAATATTATTTGCAGCCGCATTAGCCAGTGTGATAGGCGGTTCAATGACTTCATGCAGCGAATCTTTTTTGGATGAAGATTTAAAGACCCAATACAGCACAGACCGTTTCAAGACGCAGGAAGGTCTGGACGAATTGGTGACAGGTGCTTATCAGAAACTGAAATTCAAATTCAACTACATCTGGGCTATCGAATGCCATAACATGGGTGTAGACGAATTTACAGATGCCAACAACACCATGCCGGCATGGAATCACTATAGCCAAGACTTAAATTCTTCTGAGAACGGAGCCAACCAGCCGATGTGGGATAATTATTATGGATTAGTAGAACCGGCAAATATCATTATCAGCAATATGCCGCAATACTATAATCAGAGTAGTGCAACTTACAATACCCGCTTGGGAGAAGGTTATTTTTTAAGAGCCTATGCATATTTTGAACTGGTAAAGCAGTTCGGAGGAGTCCCCTTGAAACTGACTCCTTCAACCAGTGCAGAGACTTACTTTACACGCAACAGTGAAGAAGAAATCTATGCTCAAATTATAGCAGACCTGGAAGAGGCATATAGATTATTGCCTCAAAAAGGGGAAGCGACAGGGCGCATCACGAAATATGCCGCCGCACATTTCCTGGCAAAAGCCCATTTATTCCGTGCTTCAGAATTGTATAACGGCTGGAACAGCAGTTATGTATCAACTGACCTTGATGCTGTCATCAAATACGGACAGGAAGTAGTTGCAGCACATCCCCTGTGCACTAACTATGTAGAACTGTGGGATTATAATGAGCCCAATGGAGCGAATGAAAAAGTAAGTGAAGTTATTTTAGCCGCTCAATTCTCCAATGACGAAGCCACATGGGGACGCTACGGTAATCAAATGCATCTTTACTATCCTTCCGTATATCAAGATATGGCGGGAACCAAACGTGATATCTCAGGAGGACGTGAATTCTCGTATGTCAGTGCAACCGAATATACCATGCAGGTGTTTGACCGCGTAAACGACTCTCGCTTCTGGAAATCATTCATCACCTGTTACGGAGCGAACGATACAAACGGTGCGCCCACCTGGACTAAAGAAGACATTGCCAGCGGATATGCTCCCGCAGGAGCGAAAGAAGGCGATAAACGTTTTGTTGCTGGTGAGCTTGGCCTCAAATATATCGTGAATAATCCGGGAGATACCCGTTATGAATCGTATGTGAATGATCCGACTCAGAACGTGCTGAAAAACGGTGTTATTTGTAATACCCATACTTATGTTCGCTATTTCAAAAGCCAAGCTCATAGCTGGAATGTATCCTCTTATACAGGCAACTATTATGGTATCATTCCTCACAAACGTTCTGTAGCTTTATCCAAATTCCGCGATGGATATCGTAACTCGATCGCTTCGCAGTTCGGTACACGCGACGCCATTATCGCCCGTTCGGCCGATGACGTTCTGATGATTGCAGAAGCCTATATCCGTAAAGGTGAGTCTAATTATAGCAATGCAATCGAATGGATCAACAAACTTCGTGAACGTGCAGGCTATGCGGCCGGCGAAGATCGTAGCAAAAATGTAGATGGCGGTCAGTCATACAAGAACAATTCTTATTGCTCCGGCAAAGGTGGAGGTTATTCCGCTGACGGTGCAATCTATTCTGATGCCAATACTTACTATGAATCCAATAATATGGAAGGACAGGAAACAACGGCTTCCACCAAGAATGCAATGATACTAAGCAGTGTAGAAGATGTTTATAACTCTTCTGCAGATGCCCCCATCTATACAGAATTAGGTTGTAGCAGTAATGCAGACAAGATGATGTGTTTCTTATTGAATGAACGTACTCGTGAACTTTGCGGTGAGTTACTCCGCTGGGAAGACCTGGCACGTACCAAAACATTAGACACACGCTGGCACAAATTTAATGATGGTGTATCCAGAGGTATCGGTGAGTTTAATTCATCTAAACACTATTATCGCCCCATTCCACAATCATTCCTGGATGGTATTACCAATGCATCCGGCAGTGCTCTGAGCAAAGAGGAAAAGGACGCCCTGCAGAATCCCGGTTATTAATTGATTCTACAGAACAGACAAACGAGTTTTGGGAGTAAATACCCAGAACTCGTTTTGTTTTATTATGCATAGTGAGGAATAATATATTTTACCGTACTTTTGTATTCTAATCAAAAAGAGATAAAACTATGAAACACCTATTTTCCATATTTTTGCTGACCTTTCTATGGACAAGTTTACATGCGTCAGCTTCCGAATCACGGGATAAATATAATTTCAATTCAGGTTGGTTACTATCCGTAGGAGATAAATCCGGCGCAGAAAAAATAAATTATGCGGATGCGGATTGGAAAGAAGTGACATTACCTTATGCTTTCAATGAAAACGAAGCTTTCCGACTGAGCATCGAACAACTGACAGATACCATCGTATGGTATCGGAAACATTTTCGCCTCCCCGCAAACAATCACCAGAAAAAAGTCTTTATCGAATTTGAAGGTGTACGTCAGGGTGCTGATTTCTATATCAATGGCAAATACATCGGCTTCCACGAGAACGGAGTTATGGCCGTCGGTTTCGACCTGACACCTCATATAAAATATGGACAGGAAAATGTAATCGCCATCCGCATTGACAATAACTGGGATTACAAAGAACGGAATACGGATACCAAGTATCAGTGGAACAACCGGAACTTCAATGCCAATTATGGTGGGATACCTAAAAATGTATGGTTGCACGTCACGGATAAACTCTATCAAACCCTCCCCTTATATAGCAATCTGAAAACAACAGGCGTATATGTATATGCTGACGATATCCATGTGAAGTCGCGCAAGGCAACCATTCATGCGGAATCTCAAATAAAAAATGAACATCGGAAGAATAAGCTTGTCTCCTACCAAGTGGAAGTGATAGACCGGGACAAAAATACAGTGAAGACTTTTTCCTGTGAACCGGTATTGGTGAAACCCGGAGAAACCGCTACACTGAAAGCGGCGGCAGAAGTGGAAAACCTGCACTTCTGGAGTTGGGGTTACGGATATCTTTATACAATAAAGACCAGTCTGTGGGTAGATAATAAGAAAGTAGATGAAGTATCCACCCGCACAGGATTTCGCAAGACGCGCTTCGGTGATGGTAAAATCTGGCTGAACGACCGTGTACTGCAAATGAAAGGTTTCGCACAACGAACCAGTAACGAGTGGCCGGGAGTAGGTATGAGCATACCGGCCTGGTTAAGCGATTACAGCAATGGATTAATGACAGCATGTAATGCCAATCTGGTTCGCTGGATGCACGTCACCCCCTGGAAACAGGACGTTGAATCGTGCGACCGTGTAGGGCTGATTCAAGCTATGCCGGCAGGTGACGCTGAAAAGGACTGTGTCGGCAGGCAATGGGAGCAACGGAAAGAACTGATGCGCGATGCTATCATATACAATCGTAACAATCCGAGCATCCTTTTCTATGAATCGGGAAATGAATCCATCAGCCGTGAGCATATGTTGGAAATGAAAGCCATACGTGACGAACATGATCCGTACGGCGGACGAGCCATCGGATCGCGCGAGATGCTGGATATACGGGAAGCTGAATATGGCGGTGAAATGCTTTACATCAACAAAAGTGCCCATCACCCCATGTGGGCTATGGAATACAGCCGTGACGAAGGACTGCGCAAGTATTGGGATGAATACAGCTATCCTTACCATAAAGAAGGTGCCGGACCACTGTACCGTGGAAAGGATGCAAGCGACTACAACCATAATCAGGACATGCTGGCTGTTGAAAATATACGCCGCTGGTTCGACTATTGGCAGGAACGTCCGGGGACAGGTACACGTATCAGTTCAGGTGGAGTGAAAATTATCTTCTCGGATACAAATACCCACTTTCGGGGTGAAGAAAACTATCGTCGCAGCGGAGTGACAGATGCCATGCGTATTCCAAAGGATGCATTTTATGCCCATCAGGTGATGTGGGACGGTTGGGTAGATATAGAGCAGCCGCGCATTCACATCATCGGACACTGGAACTACAAAGAAGATGTAATAAAACCGGTATATGTGGTTTCCGGTGCTGACAAAGTAGAACTTTTCCTGAACGGAAAATCTCTGGGAGAAGGTGAACGGGAATATCATTTCCTGTATACTTTCAAAGATGTACAGTTCGAAACAGGAAAGCTGGAAGCCATAGGCTATGATGAAACAGGCAAAGAATGTTGCCGTACGGAACTCCAAACGGCAGGAAAACCGGAAGAAATCAGACTGACTTTTGTTCAGAGCCCTGACGGATGGAAAGCGGACGGTGCAGACATGGTGTTGCTTCAGGTAGAAGTTATGGATAAGCATGGAAGACGTTGCCCGTTAGCCAATGATCTGATACATTTTGAAGTGGAAGGCCCTGCCGAATGGTGTGGAGGCATCGCACAAGGAAAAGACAACTATATTCTTTCAAAAGATTTACCCGTAGAATGTGGCATCAACCGTGCCCTGCTCCGCTCTCTGACTACCGCAGGAAAAGTCCGCATAACAGCGAAAGCAGATGGCTTGAAACCAGCTGAAATCAGTCTTTCATCCTTACCGGTAGAAATGAAAGACGGGCTAAGCAAATATATCCCCGGAAACGAACTGGAAGGCTGGTTAACCCGCGGAGAAACTCCACTCACACCTTCTTACAAAGATACCAAGGTAGATATTGCCGTTTTATCCGCCGTAGCAGGTGCCAATAATGAAGATGCCGTCCATAGCTTTGATGATAATGAACTGAGCGAATGGAAAAATGACGGTAAAGTAAACACTGCCTGGATTACTTATCATCTGGAACGTGCTGCACGGGTAGATGAAGTGTGTCTGAAACTGACCGGGTGGCGTATGCGCAGCTACCCGCTGGAAATTTATGCAGGTGACGAACTGATCTGGAGTGGAGAAACTGCAAAAAGTCTGGGATATGTCCATCTGAAAGTGAAGCCCGTATTAACCGACGAGATTACCGTCCGTCTGAAGGGAGCCAGCAAAGAAGGAGATGCTTTCGGACAAATTGTAGAAGTAGCTGCTCCTGTTGCCAATGAACTGGATCTATTCAAAGCCAAGAATGGGGATAAAGCTAACCACGAACTACGTATCGTTGAGATTGAGTTTAAGGAAAATCTATGGCAATAAATTCTAAGATGAGCCGATAATTGTACGATATTCCATAAATATTGCATATTAGTCCATGGAAAGATCCCGTATGAAGTCGTAATTTTGCAACTAATGAGAACTACAAGTATTATGAAAAAACCTTCTTTAAAATTCTTGATAAGTATTGCAGCAATTACAGTGATCTCCATCGGAGTATCCGGTGCCCTGACTGCACCAAAATACAAAATAGCGGCTAATGCTCCGGCTTATGACTATTCGAAGCTGCAAAAGGAAAAGCTGGGAAGAGGTGTGGTAGCTATCCGCGAAAACCAGTCAGAAGTAGCTGTTTCCTGGCGATATCTTTCTTCCGATCCGGTAAACACTTCTTTCAACCTCTATCGTGACGGAAAGAAAGTAGCTGAAGTACCTGCCACAACAGGAACCTTTTATCGGGATACATATGAAAGTAAGAAAGCAGCTACTTATACCATAAGACCAGTTGTGGACGGTGCAGAAACCGGACACATCGAAGGTAGCTACACCTTGCCTGCCAACGCACCGACAGGCTATATCAATATTCCTCTTGATCCTCCGACAGATGGCACAACTCCTGCGGGACAGAAATATACCTATATTCCCAACGACGCTTCCATCGGAGATGTAGATGGCAACGGAGAATATGAGATCATTCTCAAATGGGACCCTACAAATGCTCATGACAATGCCCACGACGGGTATACAGGCAATGTATTCTTTGATTGCTACCGTCTAACCGGTGAAAGACTCTGGCGCATTGATATGGGACGCAATATCCGTGCAGGTGCACACTACACCCAGTTCATGGTTTATGACTTCGATGGGGACGGACGTGCCGAAATCATCATGAAAACTTCCGACGGCACTATTGATGGCCAGGGAAATATCATCGGAGATGCCTCTGCCGATTATCGTGAACCAGGGGACCCTACACAACCCACCGGCGGCGACTTCGATAAAGAAGATCCCCGCGGTAAACCACGCCAGGGAGATCCTTTGCGCAATCAGGGACGTATCCTGACAGGCAATGAATACCTCACCGTCTTCAATGGACTTACAGGAGCAGCCATGAAGACAATCGACTATATTCCCGAACGCGGACAACTGGAAGATTGGGGAGATAACCGTGCCAATCGTAGCGACCGTTTCCTGGCAGCCGTGGCTTATCTGGATGGTGTTCATCCCAGTGCAGTCATGTGTCGCGGATATTATACACGTGCAGTACTTGCCGCTTTCGATTGGAATGGAAAAGAACTAAAGCAACGTTGGGTATTCGATAGTAACACTCCCGGAAATGAAGCTTATGCAGGTCAAGGCAATCACAATCTTCGTGTAGGCGATGTAGATGGAGACGGATGTGATGAAATCATCTACGGTTCCTGCGCTATTGATAATAATGGTAAAGGGCTTTATTCCACCGGAATGGGACACGGGGATGCCATACATCTGACGAAATTCTCCCCTACAATGAAAGGACTCCAGGTATGGGATTGTCACGAAAATAAAAGAGACGGCTCAAGTTTCCGTGATGCGGCAACGGGCAAGGTTTTGTTCCAGGTAAAAAGTGGTACAGATGTAGGACGTTGTATGGCAGCTGATATCGACCCGACGAATCCGGGTGTGGAAATGTGGTCGTGGGAATCGAAAGGACTACGTAATATTAAAGGAGAAGTAATCAATCCGGATATAGAAAGCTTTTCTACCAACATGGCTGTATGGTGGGATGGAGATCTGCTTCGTGAATTGCTGGATAAGAATGTAGTTTCCAAATACGACTGGAAAGCCGGCGTTTGCAAACCACTGGCTACTTTCACCGGAGCCGCATCAAACAGCGGCACCAAAGCAACTCCCTGTCTGCAAGGCGACATTATCGGTGACTGGCGTGAGGAAGTTCTCCTCCGCACGGAAGACAACACCGCTCTCCGTCTTTATGTCTCTCCGATAGTCACTGATTACCGCTTCCATACTTTCCTGGAAGATCCGGTGTATCGTATCAGCATTGCCACACAGAACGTAGCTTACAACCAGCCTACCCAACCCGGTTTCTATTTCGGTCCGGACCTGAAAGGATGGTTCAGAGGATATAATTTTAAGTAATAACCCAAAAGATAAAGAACTATAAGTTATGAATATTAAGACTCTTTGCCTAACAGGTGCCTTGTTGTTAACCGGTATTAGTATCTACGCCCAGAAAAAGAAAGAAGTAATAAATGACTCCAACACTCCGTTGCATCTATTACAACCGGCTTACAAAGTCCCTTATAAAGAACTTACGACTACAGAAATAAAGACAGATATCGACCGCATACTCCGCTATCTGGAAAAGAACACTCCTACCCGCGTTGTTAGTAAAAAGACCGGAAAGGTAATCACAGATTACAAGAACCTACCGGCTGATGCACAGCTGGAACGAGGCGCTTTCCGCCTTGCCAGTTATGAATGGGGAGTTACGTACTCTGCCATGATGGCCGCTGCCAAAGCTACGGGAGACGCCAACTACATGAAATACGTCACTGACCGATTTAATTTCCTTGCAGAAGTAGCGCCGCATTTCCGGGAATTACAAGAGAAAAGTGGTCAGGTTGATCCACAAATGAAACAAATTCTGACTCCCCATGCCCTCGATGATGCCGGAGCCGTATGTGCAGCCATGATCAAAGCCCAATTACAAGATCAATCTCTCAATCTCTATCCTTTGATAGACAATTACCTCGACTTTATCTTGAACAAGGAATACCGCCTTGCCGACGGAACTTTCGCCCGTATCCGTCCCCAATACAATACATTGTGGCTGGACGATATGTTTATGGGGGTTCCGCCTGTTGCCTGGTATTCTAAATTGGCCAAAGATAATAAGCCCAATTACCTTGCAGAAGCTACCAGGCAGATATTCCAGTTTGCAGAACGGATGTGGGTACCGGAAAAGAAACTATTCCGCCACGGTTGGGTAGAAGGTATGCAAGATCACCCGGCTTTCCATTGGGGACGTGCCAATGGCTGGGCTTTGCTCACCATGACCGAAGTACTGGACGTAATGCCGGAAAATTATCCTCAGCGTGCAAAACTCATGGAGCTGTTTCGCGAACATGTTCGTGGTTTAGCTGCCTGCCAAAGTGGAGAAGGACTCTGGCATCAGTTATTGGACCGGAATGACTCTTATCTGGAAACTTCAGCAACAGCCATCTATGTATATTGCATCGCCCATGCCATCAACCAAGGATGGCTGGATGCAATGGCCTACGGCCCGGTTGCTCAATTGGGTTGGCAAGCCGTCTCCACACAGATCAATGCAGAAGGACAGGTGGAAGGAACTTGTGTAGGCACCGGCATGGCATTCGATCCGGCTTTCTATTATTATCGTCCGGTCAATGTGTATGCTGCGCACGGCTATGGTCCTGTGATCTGGGCAGGTGCCGAAATGATCAATTTGCTAAATAAACAACATCCGAAGATGAATGACAGCGCCATTCAGTTCTACCGCACCGAACAGAAAACACAAGAACCGATTTTCAGTGTGACCGATTCCAATTAGCTCACTATAAACCAAAGTTACCATGAAAAGAGAAGCATTCAAAATGTTCCTGAAATCCGGCTACGAAAAGGAATATGAAAGAAGACATGCGGCCATCTGGCCGGAGTTGAAAAAGATGTTGTCCGACGGTGGAGTGTATGATTACTCCATCTACTGGGACAAAGAAACCAACATCCTCTTTGCCTGCCAGAAAACGAAAGGCGAAGAATCCTCGCAAGATATGGGTGCCAGCCCTATTGTACAAAAATGGTGGGATTATATGGCAGATATCATGAAGGTGAATCCCGACAATTCTCCGGTAACCATACCCCTGCCTGAAGTGTTCCACATGGATTAAAAAACAAAAGTGCATTGATAGTCTGTTACAATGCACTTTTTCCGTATTTTTGTTTCGCACTAAAATCTATGAAGTATGAAAAAGCATATCCTGCTTACGTGTGTATCTTTGTTAGTTAGCCTCCTTAGTATTTCTGCATCCATCGAAGTGCGCTCTACGCACATGACAACCACAGACGGACTGGCCAACAATTCCATCTGTTACATATTCCAGGATAGCAAAGGATTTATCTGGATGGGAACCCTGAATGGTCTCAGCCGCTACGATGGCAATTCATTTGTCACTTTCCTCCCGGAAAGCGAATCCGGTAACAACCGGATCTCCTTGTCGACCAATCACGCCAGAACCATCAGCGAGGATAAGAATGGTTTCCTGTGGATAGAAACTTCCGGAGAATTCTTCAATTGCTACGATCTAAGAAAAGATTGTTTCGTAGATTTCACCGGCTGTGGCGAATACAGACAAAACTACGACCGCAAGGCAGAAGCCGCCAATGGTGACGTATGGCTATGGAACAGCCGAAACGGCTGCCGGCGGGTGACTTATCAAAACGAAGCATTTTCTTCCGTCAGTTTTAGAAAATCTTTAGGCAATCTTCCCTCAGACAGTGTCGCTTATGTATACCCGGATGAGCAGGGAAATATCTGGATAGGTACCGATTGTGGCGTAGTGCAGGTAACCGGTGATAAGACTATCCTAGTTGAAAAGCGCAATACTTTTGCCGCACAATCTTTCGGAAAAGATATCTTTTTCCTGTCAACAAACGGTATCATCTCTAAAAAAGAAGAAAACAAGCCAAGCGTAACAGTTGCCCATTTACAAAAAGAGAAAAGTGCCCTGACCATATACGGCACGCTTTGTCTGCAAGATGACTGGGTTATATTCACTTCGAACGGAGGATACCTGTTCAATACAAAAACAAACCGAATCCACCGTCAGGCAGAATTGGACATTAAAAACGGAAATGTCCTGACGGACAATCTCGGTAACTTCTGGATCTATAACAATACCGGTAAGGTGTGGTATGTCAACTCGAAGACCCGCGCCCTCAAGACTCTTCAACTCTCCACTCCCGACAAATTAAACTACGTGGATATGGAACGCTATCACGTAGTACATGATTCCCGAGGCATCATCTGGATATCCACCTATGGCAACGGACTGTTTGCCTACGATACCCTTACAGAAGAACTCCAACATTTCGACTTTCAGATTGACGGCTTCAGCCATATCAGTTCCAATTATCTGCAATATCTCATGGAAGATAGTTCAGGTGCTATCTGGGTTAGTTCCGAATATGCCGGAATAGCGCGCCTGACGATTTTAAATGAAGGAATAAAGCGCATTTTTCCGGAGGCTGTCTCTTTGTCAGACCGTTCAAATACCGTACGTATGATTACCCGGTTAAAAAATGATGATATTTGCATTGGTACCCGGGGCGGAGGAGTCATTGTCTATGATCCGCAAATGAAGACACAGAAAAAGAAACTTCATTTCAACTCCAATATTTATGCGATAGCCGAAGATAATGAAGGAACCGTATGGATGGGAAGTCGTGGCGAGGGTCTTCGCATTGGTGATAAATGGTATACCAACCAATCCGGGAATGCTTCATCCATCAGCAATAATAATATCTTTATCTTATACTGCGACCAGAAAGGGAGAATGTGGATAGGAACTTTCGGAGGCGGACTGGATTTAGCCGTCAAAGGTGAAAACGGATATACCTTCCGGCATTTTCTGAACAAAAGTTTCGGACAGCGACGAACACGCGCCATCATGGAAGATAAAAACGGATGGATGTGGATAGGAAACAGTGACGGAGTATCTGTGTTTCATCCGGACTCTCTGATAGCCAATTCCACGAATTACCTGACCTACAATTACAATAATGGGAAACTACTCAGCAATGAGATAAAATGTATCTATCAAGACACTAAAGGCCGGATATGGATCGGCACATCAGGCGGCGGCTTAAGCATGTGTACCCCGGATAATGGCTATAAGAATTTGGAATTCAAACATTATGATACCAACAATGGATTGGTAAACAACATGGTTCAGGCTATTGCAGAAGACAGGCAAGGAAAACTGTGGATCGCAACCGAATATGGTATTTCACGCTTCACTCCTGAAACGCAGGCTTTCGAAAACTTCTTCTCCTCGGCTTATACACTGGGAGATGTATATAGTGACAATAGTTCATGCGTCAGTAAAGATGGCAGTTTACTATTTGGTACCAACTACGGATTACTGGTAATCAACCCCGGACAAACAGGAATTAATTTTGCTCTCAATCCGGTGGTTACTTTCACTAATCTGCAAGTCAACGGAATATCCATGCGCCCGGGAGATACTGATTCACCGTTAAACAGAGCCATGATGTACACAGATGAAATAGAATTGAAGTATTTTCAAAGATCATTCGTAATAGATTTCACGACATTCGATTATTCGAAAATAAACAGTTATACCTATACTTATCGTTTAGAGAATTATGATAAAGAATGGAGTAAACCCTCTCCGCTCAGCTTTGCATCTTACAAAAACCTACCACCGGGTAAGTACAGTCTGCATATAAAAGTCTGCAATGCTACCGGCATCTCAGGCGATCAGGAGGCCGTTCTGAAAATTACAATAGCTCCTCCCTTTTGGCAAACATCCTGGGCATTCCTCATTTATACCCTATTGTTTATTGTTGCGCTTTACATCACCTACAAGTTAGTGCGTGATTTCAATCTTTTGCGTAATAAAGTGCAGGTAGAAAAGCAACTGACGGAATATAAGCTTGTATTCTTTACGAATATCTCACATGAATTCCGTACTCCCCTGACCTTAATACAAGGAGCGTTAGAAAAAATACAAAGTATAGACAAAGTTCCCAAGGAAATGACCAATTCACTGAAAGTCATGAATAAAAGTACACAACGTATGTTGCGCCTGATTAATCAGTTATTGGAATTCCGAAAAATGCAAAACAACAAACTGGCCCTTTCTTTGGAAGAAACAGATGTCATGGGTTTCCTTCATGAGATATTTTTAAGTTTTAAGGACACAGCGGCCTCTAAAAACATGGATTTCCGTTTTCAACCTTCGGTAGCTTCTTATAAAATGTTTATCGACAAAGGAAATCTGGACAAGGTGGTTTATAATTTATTGTCCAATGCTTTCAAATATACTCCAAGCAATGGTAAAGTCACACTTTCAGCCATAGTAGACGAGCATAAGAAATGTCTGGAAATTTCCGTAGCAGACACAGGAATAGGCATTGCCAAAGAGAAACGGGGAGAACTGTTCAAACGTTTCATGCAAAGCAACTTCTCAAGTAACAGCACCGGAATAGGATTGCACCTGACACACGAACTTGTAAATGTTCATAAAGGCAGCATTACTTACGATGAGAATCAAGGGGGAGGATCTGTTTTCACGGTTTCACTCCCCACCGACACCAGTGTATATGAAGAGAAAGACTTCCTGATTCCTCACGATGCCTTTCTGGAAGAAAAGGCATCGTGAGGAAAGCTATGAAGAGGAAAACATTCCGGACATAGATATTGCAGAGGAAAAAACTCCTTCAAATCAGTACAAACTGTTGATCATCGAGGATGACAACGATGTACGTGAGTTCCTGAAAGAAGAGTTCAAACCTTATTTTGAGGTGGTAACTGAAGCGGACGGACTTTCAGGCTTAGAACGCGCACGTACTTACGATGCTGATCTCATCATCTGCGACGTATTGATGCCGGGGCTTACGGGATTCGAAGTCACCCGCAAACTTAAAAATGATTTCGATACCAGTCATATACCTATTATATTATTAACGGCTATGAGTTCAGCGGAAAATCACCTGAAAGGCGTGGAAAGCGGAGCGGATGCATATATCACCAAACCATTCAGTCCCAAGCTATTACTGGCAAGAGCATTCCAACTGATAAAGCAACGTGAAAAGTTACGGAAGAAATTCTCGGATGATCCGGGAATGATAACTCCTGCTATCTGTACGTCAGAGAAAGACAAACAATTTGCCGATAAGCTTCAGGCTATTCTGGAAGAACAGATTAGTAACAGTGAATTCGCCGTAGATGACCTTGCTTCAGTAATGGGACTGGGGCGTTCAACCTTTTATCGCAAGGTACGTGGAATAACCGGTTATTCCCCCAATGAATACATGCGTATCATCCGCATGAAGAAAGCTGCCGAACTTTTACTTGAAAATCGTTATACAGTGGCAGAGGTATCTTACAAGATAGGTATCGAAGACCCATTCTATTTCAGTAAATGCTTCAAGAAACAGTTCGGAGTATCTCCATCCGTATATTTACGCGGTAAGAATGATCCGGAAGAAAAGGAAAATGATGATAAAGAAGAAGAGACTTTTGAGCAAGAATGAATATAGAAATCCCGGGATTTAAAACTTCCCGGGATTTTCCATCTAAGAATAAATTAATTATTCGCTATCTTAACAAGCATAGATTAGACATATTTAAATATTTCCGTATCTTCTCAATCTATACTTTTTATTTCCTTCAATCTCTCTCAAAAAATCTCATCATACATATATTCTGTTATTTAAAACGAATCCAATCAATATTCATTAAATTATCAGAGCTATTTCCATAAAAGCGTAAAACGACATTATGAATATCCGTAATTTTTCCCACCGGGCATTCTAGCTCCACCCATACTTCCTCTCCACCTGTAGCAGGAACCTTACAATTACCAACTACTGTACCTGATGTATCATCAAGTACAACTTCTATCTCAGAATTTTCAGATAAACCAGAAACTCTAATTTTTAATTGAGTAGCCCCTTTTTTCCCAAAATCAATATTAGAGAATTGAATATAATCGAAATTATTACAGGAGGTCACATATCTATTTCCCTTATTGGACTGCACAATACTAGTTCCTGCCAACTTATCTGCATTTTCAGCCTCCATAGTCTCATATGGAGACATTTGATTTATTGAAGAGTTAGAAATCACACCAGTTACAGGTTTCACTGGTATAGGAATTACCTTCTTTTCAGGTGTACCTTTTACCACTATACGTATCCCTTTTTCTGTAATCTTTCCATTCCATCTAACCGCTATCTCTTTCGCATAGCCCGAGCCTATTCGTGTAAAAGGATATTTTTTGCCATTAATCGTTACAGAAATATTTTCTTCAAAATTATCTGATAAATACAAAGTACTTACAGGCATTGGACTCTCCGTCCGAATCACGATTTCCTTATCTTGCATATATTCACCGCTTTCCTTACAATCTATATAACCGTAACCTTCCGGAGAAATGAACATTGCATTTTTCATTTCATGATTCATCGTTTTAGGAATAATTGGTTTTATCCACAATTCTTTACTACGAAAATCGCGATGAAACCCTACAATATCATAATAATTTCTCCACATAGCAGGAATACTTATATATTGCTTTTTACTCTTTATATTTGTCGATACCCATTTCGGTTCATTCACAAGAGGCAAAATATTCAATGGATGATCAAAAACTCTGTCACGATCCAAATACTGTCGCAAATAGGAATCTTTCTGCATGGCATGCCATTGATCTAATCGACCGGTATTAAGTAATAATCCCCCATAATGGGCTAAAATATAAGGAGTCCATTCATCATAAGTACCTTCTGGATATCCAAGTCCACGATAATAAGGATAATAATAATTCTCCAATTTACTTAATATAAAATCTGTATCTTCCGCTTTCCATATTTCTCCTAATTTCAGATGAAAAGCCAACCACTGCCCGGCAAATATTGATTCGCAATGCTTACCTGCCACAAATTGTCCATCTCTGATATAACGATTATGAAAAGAATTCACTACCATCTTATACGCATTCTCATATAATTTTACTAAATCAGCCTCCCCTTTTTCACCTGCCAGTTGTATCATCATCTTATAAGCAACAGCTGAAAGATTAGAATTATACGGATCTGGATTTCCTCCGGCATCATAAGAGTTCTCTGATCCATCGAATGTAAATGGATACTTAGTACTGCCATATTGTTCTACCTGATCAAGGATTCGTTGCGCAGCCTTTTTAACATACGGCCATAATAAATCAAATTGCTTACGGTCAGCTGTCGCCCGGTAAATCTCAAAAACAGATATAATAAAACCACAATTCAAATCAACCCATTTCTGAATATTTCTATAATCTATATGCTCTGTATCATCCCAAGAAACAAGGACTGATCTTTTTTCCCGCTCTTTACCTACGCTCATTACATTAAAATCATGATGTATCTGTCCATTTTTCATCTGCGTTCTAGCCCAATAAGCTAATTCCTGCCATGCATAATAGGGAATCAACATATACATAATCTGCCTTGCCAACCACATTTGATCCATCGTACCAAAGCAAGTCCATTGTCCTTCAGCAAAAGCTACCCTCCCATCTTTTTTATACATTGAATTAGTCACAACATTAACCAAAGTATTCAACGTCTGATTTTTTAGCCAACCGGGTAAATTAGAAGCCCGCATTCCTGTTACCAGCTTTTCTGCATTATATTTCAATTTAGAAAATACCTTTAAACCATGTTCAGCAATCGCCCTCGGAGTTTTGTACAAATTCTTATAATAACCAATTTCAGGGTCAGTACGATCATACCAAGCCACCACAAAATATATTTTCTGAGTTTCATGTGGCAACAGGTTCATTTTTACAGCAACCTTGCCTGTATGTGCCTGTTCTTGCGAGGAAGAACAAACACCGCTCCTCAAAAAACGGTTTTCCTTGTCATCGCCTACTGATACACCTGCCTTGGAATGACTAGTTTTCACCAAGATACTCCATTCATCACTATAGATTCCTTTTGCCGGTAAAGAGAAAAATGGAGCACTTTCACTATTCCATTTGAGAGCAAAAGCAGAAATAACTTCCGAACTTTCCATATTGGTAAGGCTAATCTCATATAAAGCATAAGGAAGATGCATATTCGTATAATCCTTATTATCTAAAGGTGAGATTCCTGTTAATTCGATTCTCACTCCATTAACAGAGCCGAAATCAACTTTATGCAAAGGCCAAATAGCATCATCATTTGGTCTTCCATGGGTAAGAATTGCTTTTAAAATATTCCTCGTCTCTATTTGCCCATTCCGGTTTGTAAAAAGTTGGAATTGTGCGTCTGCTACATTCTTGAAATCGTAGGCATCAGCTGGTGGAACAGTCATCGCTGAGAATGTTCCGGTATTCGCATCAAACTTAATAGCCCCGCACCCAAACCCTCCAAGCGGTGTTCCTGTAGTACCATTTACGATTTGTTCATCAAATGAAAAAAAAGAGTTATTATTGACATTAATACTATCACTAGCCAAAGCATTAATGGAATTAATTAAAAAGAGTTGTATTAGAAGTAATACCGAGTAATAACATTTTATATTCATATCATCGATCTATATTAAGTAATTAAAAATTTATAGCAAAACGATTCAGAGCCACCTTATTTTATCTTGAGCTTTGTAGCCTTGCCATTGTACGAGACAGTCACTCCAGAAGAAGAGGTAGAGATTCCAACTCCTGATTGTGGAGAAACCAGAACGATGTTAAAGGTTCTTTTTCCCTTCATGCCAGGAAATACTCCTTTTCTTTTGCCTATCTCCAATTCTTTTTTCGCATCATTCCAGTTTAATTCAATTGTACTGAATTGTCCCTTCTCATAATTATAGTTATTGCCTTCATCTTCATAAATCATAAATGAGGCATCCGCTCCGGGATAAATACGAATTTCTAATGATTCATTTTCTCCCTCCTCCTGAGAGGTATATTGCTTTACCGGACCAAATGGAATAATCGAGCCAGCCTTAACAAACAAAGGTATTTTTTCCATATCAACATCTATATCAACACTTTGTCCTCCTTGGTATTTCCCTCCACGCCAAAAATCAATCCAACCAGCAGCATAATCAGGAAGATATGTATTCCATTTACTTACATTTGCTTTAGTAACCGGAGCAACTAACAATGAAGGCCCAAACATAAACTGATGATTTTGTTCCAAAGCTTTCCTATCATTTGAAAAATCCATCACTAGCGGACGCATCAAAGTAGAACCCGAGAAAAAAATTTCTGCATTTTGAGAATAAATATACGGAAGCATACGGTATCTCAAATCCAAGTATTGAGCAACAATACCTTCTACCTTGTCCCCATAACGCCAAGGTTCCGTGTTGCTTTTATAGCCATGTACTCGCATCAATGGGAAGAAAGTTCCCGCTTGGACCCAACGAATAAACATCTCATGATATTCAGGACTGGTATACTGGTTACGAGGTCGGAAAAATCCACCGGCATCATAGGTCCACCAAGGTAATCCACTTGCCATTTGCCCCAATCCTCCAGTAATCTGACGGCGCAAAGTTTCCCAATCGTATCCAACATCACCCGACCAAGTAGCTGCAGCATAGCGCTGCATTCCTGAAAATCCACTTCGAGTAAAAATCATGGCTCTTCTTTTCGAATCATCCCGACGTAAGCCTTCATAGATAGTTTTACTAACATATAAAGGATAAACATTTCGGTAAACTTCCCCTGGAATCTGGCCTTTATTGACTCGACGATTCTTTAAATCATCGTTTTCCGGCTCCGTAGCATCTTGCCACCATGCGTCAATACGATAAGGTTTTAATAATTTTTCATTAAAATTCTTCCAATAAAATGCAGCTGCATTGGGATTAAAGAAATCAAGCCACTCGGTACCAGAAATATAATATCCCTTTTCCTCTATTTGCTTACCAAGTGTAGACTTTCTACTTACTTTTGACCATACAGAAAGCATTAATCGCATATTCATGTCATGAAGTTCTTTCACCATTGCAGCTGGATCAGGATATCGGTCCTCATCAAACTGCATAGCATTCCAACCATACTTTCCCCAATATTGCCAATCTTGTACAATCATATCAATTGGTAATTTCCGTTTACGAAACTCTCTGGCATTTTCCAAAAGATCTTCTTGGGTATTATATCTTTCCCGACAGTGGATATACCCTATTGCCCACAATGGCATTAAGGGTGCAGCTCCTGTCAATTCTCGATAACTGGCTATAACTTCATCCCCAACTCCTGCAAATACTGTATAATCTAATGTTTGAGCTACTGGAGAGCGAAATATTGTTTCATCCGTCACTTTACGCCAATATAATAAAGGTTTATCGTTTCGTTCACCTTGTACTTCAATTTCATGTTTTCCTTTCTCTAATTTCACAATCAACGATGTAGTGGGAGGCAGCCAAGTATTGTTAACGTCTATAAGATTTCGGCCGTCTATAGACAGAAAATATTTGCGTGCCATACGTTGCCCAACATCTAATAATAAAGAATAATTTCCCGTTTCCGGCACTGTTAATGAAGCTGTAAACAGGTTTATACGTCTCACTTCCTTTTTATTTCCACTAGTACTTGTAGCATCCACCGTGATTTCTTCCCCATTTTCTGTCCCAGGAATCAGTTTTACATAATCTTCTGCCGGATTAAAATCCGTCAATCCATAATTATTCCATAGCAAACCATATCCTTTACTTGACAAGATAAACGGAATCGAAATCTGGGTATTAACCTGTGTCATGCGCCGGGTCAATCCACGAATGTTAAGATATCCATCCTGAAACTGTCCCGTACCGTAAATATATTCATCCACAGGAGATATGAATTTCTGTTCAGCAACAAAAGTTGGTTCCCCTTGTACAGTTGAGTTAACCATTGACCTCCCTCCAGCTTTCTCCTGTAAAATAACCCGTCCATTTCGATCCTTAAAAGTTAATGCCTCAGTTTGCTTATCAAACATAACTGAAATTCCGTCAAGGGTGAATGATACCTGTTGATCATTTTCCTTTATCTGAGGCTTAGGAGCCTTAACGCTTTCAGTATAAATCAGTTCCTCCACCGGCTCAGAATCTGGTTGACTAAACTGTACACGAATGGAATTTTGATTCAAAGGAATAAGCGTTAACTTCCCTGTTTTCAGTTCCAATTCAATTTTACCGGAAGCAATACGCTTAGCATTTGAGATTATTGTTCCTCCCGCAAAAATATTCTCTACACCCAATATTAAAAGTGCAAAAACAATCAAAAAAACTTTTTCTTTACTCATATTTCCTATTTTTAGTTTATTTTCATTTGTACATTTTTCCATTCACTCTCACATTCTCAAAACGAATGTTATCGGCTCCAATTATTCTATTAATCGTTGATTCCCCAACACCATCAAACACACAATCTTTTATAAAAATGTCCTGTATCTGCGTTTTGTCTTCAAAACCATCCAAATGCAACACGTACTGACTTTTTTTACTTATAATATTTTCCAAATAAATATTATGGAAATAAGGGAGATAGGGACCTTTCTCTACTCGCCAATATTTCATTTCGATCCCTAAAATAGACTCTTTACATTCACCAACAAAAATATTTCTGACAAATAAGTTCTCTACTTCACCACCTCGTATCGCATTCGATTTGATACGAATAATACGATCCAACTCCGGACTGTCCATCCGGCAATTCTCTACCCACACATTACGGCATCCTCCAGTCACCTCACTACCTATAGCTACTCCCGCATGCCCATCCTTCATACGGCAATTACGCACTATTATATTCTCACTTGGGATATTCCAAAAGCGCCCATCTTCATCGCGCCCTGATTTAATAGCAATACAATCATCACCTGTATCAAAATCACAATATTCAATCAATACATTATTACACGACTCCGGATCGCAGCCATCATTATTATAACCATGACTTTGCATCTTCACCTTCCTTATTGTTACATTTTCTGACAACAAAGGATGGATCAGCCAAAATGGAGCACGATTAATCGTAAATCCTTCCAGAAGAATATTTTTGCACTTATAGAGATTGATAAATTGAGGTCGTATGCTACTCTTTCCACTAAACACACGTTTGTCAAAAGGAACAGAATCCTCTTTCATTTCATAAAGCAATGTCTTTTCGTTTGTATGCTTACCATCTTTCTGCACCACACCTCGAATTCTCTCATCACAGAACCAATTTGATCTATCAGCTTGCCCATCCATTATACCATTACCGGTAATTGCAATATTTACTTCCTCATAGGCATATATTAGTGGAGAAATATTATAACAGTCAATTCCCTCAAGACGTGTCCGTACCGTATCAAACAGATTATAATCCGTAGTAAACTTAAGCACCGCACTGTCAGCCAAATGTAAATTCACGTTTGATTTTAATCGGATGGGAGCTGTCGGATATATTCCTTTAGGAATAATGACTTTTCCCCCTCCTTGAACTGAGCACTCAGTAATAGCCTGATTTATCGCTTTCGTATATAACGAATCCTTTCCATCATAATAATCTGTAATCACATAATTTTTATCAGGAAACGTAGGAGGTACTATCTGCTCATAAACCTCGATCATTTTATCCCATGGATCCACCTTTTTATAGTAACAGGAAGATAAGGATACAGTAAATACTAATAAGGACACTGACATTTTAATTTTATCCAATCGCATAGCTTTATTTTTAGAATTTAGTGCAAATGTAGGCGGCTACCTCAAGACGTTCTTATACTATTTGTGCGATTGATTACACAAATTGACCATCAACCAATTTCTTGGTTAATTTATATTCAATTAGATTTTTAAATGTATAACTTTGTATCATATTCACCTTTGATTTAATCGATATGAGAGTAAAAATACACCTATTGGTAATATTGTTTTTTTGTATATGGAATACGAAGCTAGTGTCCGCTCAAGGTTTAATCAGTGTTAAACACTATTCTATTGAAGACGGTTTATCGCAAAGTAAGATTCAAAGCATTCTACAAGATAAAGAAGGGTATATCTGGCTGGGCACTTGGAACGGATTGGAGAAATTCGATGGGTATACTTTCAAAAACTATAAATCTTACCCCACAGATAAAGTTAGACTACAACATAATCGATTACAGGATGCTAAAATGGGACATAATAATACTATTTGGTGTGAAACTTATGACTATAAAATATATTTATTTGATATCGCAGCCGAAAGTTATATCGATGTTTTTTCATATCACCCAGATATAAAGCAATGCGAATCAATAAACAAAATGATCCCTCTAGAAAATGGTATACTCTGGGTGATAGGAAATGATGGTAGTCTTTGGCGCATTGACGAAAAAAGATACAAAGAGAAAGAAGGCCTAATATATATTCCTCCATTTTCTGTTCCAGAGCATGGAAATCAAATATATTCAATCGCCCTTGATCAGTATAACAACGAATGGGTATTAACCAATAGAGGACACTGGATTTATGGAAAGAATAAATTGTCTGGTAAAAGAAAATTCAAACATGCTGTCAGAACAGACAAACTTTTTTTTCTGGCGGAAGACACTGGAAAACTAGCTGTTTATAACTCCGATCATCAAATACAAGACATCGAAATTCCACATCCCATCCAATCTTTTTATGAATTATCTCTTTTGCAAGACAAGAAATTAGTACTCACAACCGAACGCGGTATTCTTATTTTTGATTATCTGACAAAATCCTTCCAGTATATAACTATTGATGAAAAAGCAGAACCTGTAAGACCTGAACAAGTATTTCAAGCACGCAATGGAACTTTATGGATGTTCAATGGTCGAGAAAAAGTAATGCAATGTAATATGAATGACGGCGTTATTCATTTTATTGATTATCCTACCACTACTCAACATATAAACAACAGTTTTATTCACGAAGACGACCATGGAACTATCTGGATATTACCTCCCCTTGGCGAACTCTCTTTTTACAATTCCCAAACTCAACGTTTCGAACAAGCTTACTCATACGACAAAGGAAATAAAATTTACTACCAAGCTGTAGGAATGAACTATATGATAAATTCTCATCACAACCTCTGGGCCCGGTGTGGATCAGGATTTGATAAAATATCCTTTTCGAACGGAAGTTCTCAATATATATCCAATACAGATGGTATAGAAGTACGAGGTTTATTCATTGATAGTAATGGGTACTTATGGGTAGCCTCTAAAAATCAAAAAGTAGAAATTTATGATGACAACCAAAACTATTTGGGTAATCTAAGTGCATCCGGAAATATAGCCAAAGACAAACAGCTGTCTCTAGGTGCAGATATCTATTGTTTCTTTGAAGATAAGCAACATAGAATATGGATGGGGAGCAGGAGAAATGGTTTATATGTAGCTACCCAAGGAATAAACGGATATAAATTAACTCAATTCACACATCAACCAAATGACTCAACCAGCATTAATTCCAATTCCATTTACTCCATCTGTGAAGACTTACAAGGGCGTATTTGGATTGGAACATACGGTGGCGGCGTCAATCTTGTTGAAGGAACTTTTCCAAATCTACATTTCATTCACAAAGGAAACAGGTTAAAACTCTACCCAGAAGTTCAATGTTCAAAAGTAAGAACAATGAGATGTACCTCTGATGGCATTATAATGGCAGGAACAATGGATGGTTTATTAACATTCTCTACAAATTTTGAAGAATTAGAGAAGATAATATTTTATCACAATAAAAGTGAAGAGTCACGTTCAGAGAGTTTAAGCAATAATGATGTATTCTATACACTCGAAACCAAATCGAAAGAAATATACGTCATTACATATAGTGGTGGACTTAGTAAAATGATCTCTGATAATTTATTATCAGAACAAATTCAATTCTTTCACTATAATAAAAAGAACGGATTACCTTCGGATATGACCTATTCTATAACAGAAGATAAAAAAGGATATTTATGGATTAGCTTTGAAAACTCTATTTGCAAATTTGATCCAAAGAAGCACCAGTTTGAAAACTATGACCGATTCAACCTTCACACATATTTACCTATTACCGAAGTGCCTTCTGTGTTAGACAATGATGATAAAATGTATATCGGAACCTATGAAGGAACTCTACAGTTAGATTTAAAAAAACTCCAAAAAAGTTCCTTTATTCCACCAATAGTCTTCACAAAAGCTGATATTCGCAAAAACGATGAACTCTCTATCTCATCATCTATTTTAGACAATACGTTAAAGTTAAAAGCCGACGAACGTAATGTATCTATCTCCTTTGCTGCCTTAGATTTTACCAATAAAGAAAAATTGGAATACGCCTATCGACTGAGAGGGGTTAGCGAAAAATGGACCTATATCAACCAAAACCATACAGCCAGTTTTGTCAACTTACCGGCTGGAAACTTTATCTTAGAAGTCAAATCAACCAATGGAGATGGAGTCTGGGTAGAGAATATAACCGCACTCGCCATACACGTAGAACCCACTTTCTGGGAAACTAAATGGGCATGGATGGTTTACGCTTTTCTTATACTGATAACCATATTTATAGTATCGGGAATTCTGGTATACACTCTAAATTTAAGAAGAAAAGTAGATTTTGAGCAACAACTTACTAATCTTAAATTACGCTTCTTCACCGATATCTCACATGAACTTCGTACACCGCTCACTCTGATAGCTAATCCTATCGAAGAGGTAATCAATAATGAATCTTTGAGCCAAGAGGGACATGAGAATATGATAACTGCTAAACGGAATACTGACCGGATGTTAAAGCTTATCAATCAAATACTTGACTTCAGAAAAATACAAAATAACAAAATGAAGTTATATATCGAACAAGTAGATATTTTACCACTGTTTAAGCAAACATTCGAAAATTTCTCCAGCATAGCACATCAAAAAGATATTCATTTTGAACTAAACTGTCCACAAGAATATCAAACCATTTATACAGATATTGATAAGCTTGAAAAGATAGTATTTAATCTGCTATCCAATGCATTCAAATATACACCGAACGGAAAAAATATTCTCATAACAGTTACTTTCGATAAGAATGTCTTGAACTTTAGTATAAAAGATGAGGGGAAAGGATTCGATTTATATCAAATCGATACTCTTTTCAAACGATTTGAGACACTAGGCCAAAAAGATAATAATTTATCAAGTGGCATCGGACTTTCATTAGTGAAAGAATTGGTGCACCTACTACATGGATCTATAAAAGTAGATAGTACTTTAGGTAAAGGAAGTGTTTTCGAAGTATCCCTTCCTATAAACTATGATGCTTTTAAATCTGATGAAAATCTTGAATTTATCATGAATGATAGCCAGCAGACCACTACTTCTTATAAAATTCCAGAAAACACAAGTCCGACAGAAGGTACAGATAAAAACATTGATATTCTGATAGTTGAAGATAATGAAGAATTAAGGCATTTCCTGGTGAATATGTTGCAAAAGGATTATCGGATACTAGAAGCCGCAGATGGTAAATCCGGACTTGACTTAACAGTTTCAGCGATGCCAGATCTCATTATCAGTGACATTATGATGCCCGTAATGGATGGAATCGAGTTATTGGAAGCTGTGAAGAAAAACCATGATATCAGTCACATCCCTTTTATTCTTTTATCTGCTAAAGCATCATTAGATGACCGGATTCAAGGATTAGAATACGGTGCTGACGATTACATAACTAAACCTTTCAGCTCAAGTTATCTGAAAGCAAGAATCAGTTCGCTTTTGAAACAGCGGGATGCACTTAGGCGTCATTTTACAAGAAAATCCGGAGATATTTCTCCTTCAATACCTCAAATAACTCATTTTGATGAAACTTTTATCAACCAGATAGTACAAGCCGTAGAAGAAGGTTTGCAAAATCCAGATTTTAAGATTGAAGACCTTGCCGATAGTATGAATCTCAGTAGAACAGTGTTCTATCGGAAAATCAGGTCATTATTGGGGGTATCTCCCATCGACTTTGTTAGAGATATGAGAATAAAAAGAGCCGTTCAACTATTAGATTCTGAAGCATACACAATATCAGAAGTGGCTTATATGAGCGGATTCTCATCACCTCAATATTTTAATAGAGTATTTAAAAACATAATGAATTGTACCCCCACAGAATATAAGACGAACAAATAATACAAAGAATGAGGTTAAAAACATTATTTGGTCAAATAATACACGTTAGTAAACTAGAAGTGCAAAGTTCCTTTTATACTTTTCTGTAAATTTGCATTAAACATTTAGCGAGATAGTATGCTAAATTTAGTTTTACAACAATAAGTATTATGGAATAGGTTGCTTGTGATAAGTAGCCTATTTCTTTATAGATTTTTCTTTGTTTTCAAATATAAATAGGTTCATAATCAATCCCTAGTTATGAATTCGCTATGCCTATTTCTTCTATAAATGGTTCATTTCAACAGTAACTATTTCTTTATTGGGAGTATTATACATATTCTTCATATTGACTGTAAACTCCTTCTTGTCCCTATAAAGCATATATTTACAAAAGTCCCAGATTTGATACATTATTCATATTTGAGTAGAGGATTGGGAGAAAACGGAACAGATGGTATCTGTAAACTCCTTCAGGTTATTTACTTTATTACGTACTGACACGATCTTTGGCTTTTGTAAAAAGCCAATAAAAAAAAT
>NZ_EQ973491.1:609617-630735 GCF_000158035.1 Bacteroides cellulosilyticus DSM 14838 | reverse complement strand
TTTCCTAATTTATACAATATTTTGTATAGAGTACAAATTTCAAAGCTACCACCATCTAGGATCACCAACTTCGCCTTTTCCGGCAAATTTCACATCGCTTTTGAAATGAAAATCATCTTGACGAGGATTAACAAACAACTCTTCAGAAGTCAAACCTACAATAACAGCATTCGTAAACTTATTTTTATTTACTTCAAAATCAGAAGTGAGATAGCATGAGGAGAAATTCAAATAACTTGAATAATCCCCATTACCAGAATTTACTTTATCGCCCTTATTGTCTCCAGTAAAGATTGAGTTCTTTACAGTAATAGCCTTAGGCTGCTTATTTAAAAGAAAAATCTTCGGAATACCAATAGTATAATTACAGAAAGTCATATTATTAATACTAATCTTATCAACATCTACCCGTATATCCATTAACTGATCACCAATATCTATCATTGTTGTGTTTGTGATAGATATTGTACTTATCGAGGAAGCTTTTCCTACATTTATAAGTCCATAGCCGTTAGCTCCAACATTCTTAATTATACAATTATTAATTTTGATATTACCTATTTTCGCATCTGCATCATCAATTCGAATAAGGCTCCGCGGAATATTTCGAATAATACAACCGTCAAATTCAACATCTCTGAAAGTTTTTCCACCATTTACATTGATTTGGAAATTCTCTTTCATGGTATTGTCTATTTCTATATTCTGACATAAAATTCCCCTGATAGAGCCAGACAAACTTATGCTATACAATTTTAATAAAGGTTGCGATCCTCCTCTACCACCTCCTATTAAATAAAGGCGATTAATATTTTTCGGTATTGTTATCTTACCAATCTCATATGTCTGCTCTTTATCAAAAATTAGAGATACGGTACTATCAGCACTAGATTTCAGCAAATTATCAATATCATCACCTGCATTCACTTTAATCATGCCACCTGTATTAGATCCCAATGTTCTCAAGTTTAAGCTTCCTCTGCGTACCAGTTCATTATAAATCACAAACACATAATTGGTACCAGGCTTTAAACCATCAACAGAGAGACTTCCTTCTTTTTTTTCAATATCTGTAATGATCCGTTTCGGTGCCCATATTGTGTCATTTTTTTCATTCTGGTATTTCAGTTCACCGTAAGATATATGTGTAACAGCTATATTCGGTTCCCAATACAGCATGATATTATCCAATCCTAAAATATTATTTGTAAATACCTGCTCACTAGGAGTTTTAAAATAAGCTTGTACATATTTTGATTCCTTACCATTATTTTGATTGACCGCCCTTAACCGAACTGAGTATTTACTTGTTCCATTCAACTCCTTAAATAGAGTACGGTAGGTAGTGGCAGACACTGTTGCCTCTTTGGTATATGGAGTCAATGTATCAGCCAATATCTCCACAGTACGAATAACATTGGTAAATAATAAACTGTCCCCTTCACTGAATTCAAATACATACTTGGTAGCCTCTTCTACACCTTTATATTCTATTAATACAGAAGTTGCTTTGCTTTCTTTAATCTCGAATTTAATCGGACGAAATAGTATGTCATAGTTCGGATCATATTCCCAATCATTGGGCTGATCGCTACATCCAATCGCAATAAATGCTAAAAAGTATACTAGTATACAATATAGGTCTTTGTTTTTCATAAATGTACATTCTAATTATTTATAATCATATCCGTATGAATTTTCTAAATATCCTTTGGATTTATATATATCATCATAATAAATGGGATATAAATGACGATAGTTGCAAACTCCGTTTCCAGCTGTCATGGTAATAAACTTCTTTTTAATTAAATCACCATATTTCAATTTAGAAAATAATTCGTCATAGTTATATGAAGCTCGTAGTCCGGAAGCGTAGAGCAATATTTTCACTGAATTATTAACTAAATCATTCACTCGCCTTTCATCTTCCAGATTCCAATTATTAACAGGAAACCAATTCACTTCCGTATAAACATTCTGATCAGGATTAAACGCCAGCCTTTCATAGAAATTGACGGATTCCCAATCAATAAACTCATTATTCTTGTCATATTTAAAATATAACTTATCAGGGAAATCTGAAGGTTCATACACTCTATCAAAAATCTTAATCGTTTGAGTACCATCAAGCATTAATAGCATTGCCTCTTTCATCTCTTCTATCTTTTGATCTAATAATCCCCAACGAATCAAATCTAATTTACGAATGGCTTCACCTCCAAACTCCCAAGCTCTCTCATTGACAATAGCATTAAAGAAATCTGCATCATACTTCTTTATTTCAGGTGAACCTATTCCAAATGCTCTTTCACGTACTTTCTCTAAAGCTTGGCGCGCACTTATACCGGCTTTCTCATTCACTGTATCTTCACCTTTACCCAATCCATAGCGCGCCTCTGCAAACATCAAAAAGATATCAGGATAACGCATTAGAATCCAGTTAATTCCAGTCGGTACACGCGAAGTTGCTGTCAAAAGCAAATTTCTATATGCATCGCATGTCCAGAAATACCCCCATTTTCCATAACTTACTCCCATAATGTTATTCCCCATAACTTCCCTAACATATGTATTATCCTTTTTATAAGTAGCCCAATAGCACGCATAATCACGACGTTTGTCTTGAGGGAGAAAAGAGTAAAAATAAAAGGCATTTGAGCATGCATATGAACCACCAAAATTTTCAGGCTTATTATCCATACGCCTCCCCATCAATGAACCAATATCACCACTATATCCCAGACCATTAGCAACTTCAAACATATTTTCATTATAAGGATTATAATCTAAATGGCATACAGTTTTCCAAATATTGCCATAATCAGGATCCAATTGATGAGGGTTTTGTGGATCCCCAATAATTTCAGCACACTGTTCCTCTGCTATTTCATAGTATTTCCTCCAATCCTTAGTACGCCCCACATAGTAGTTATTCATTTCTTTCATACCCGGATTGTTTTCCAAATTAGGATAATGCTCTACATTTGCATCAGAAAACTGATTACCATCACGAATAGACCAACCGCCTGCAAACAAAGCAATACGAGCTAATAAGCCTTTTGCAAACCCTTTAGTTACACGTTCGCAATTATAATCACCAACTTCACCCACCCATGGCAAACATTCAACAGCTTCTTGCATATCTCTTATAAGAAACGGATAAATACTATCTCGATTAATTTTTCCCATATATACATTTGACAAGTCAGAATTGGCAATACCATCTTTAAAAGGAACATCTCCCCAACGACGTACCAATTCAAGATAAGCCAATGAGCGTAACGTTAGCGCTTCGCCCAGCAAATATTTCATAGTGATGGAGCCTTCTTCATACAACTTTGAATTACGAATACCATCAACAGCAGTACTTGCCAATTCTGTTAATTTAAAGATATTTCCCCACTGAGTTGTCTTGTTGTACCAATCCGCCCAAAAATTCGCAGGCCCGCTATCTCCATTTTTATCACTACTGGGATTTTCCATAAAGCCATTGGACATATCTGTATCCGAATTCCCTTGCCAGTTAACAGACATTTTCTGACCATAAACATAAGTATCGCCTAAGTATGAATAGACTCCCATAACAGCAGCTTTAGCCATTCCTTCATTTTCAAATATAGTTTGAGCAGATTGTTCTGAAGGAGATGCCGTATCCAAAAAATCGCTGCAAGCAGTGAACAGTAATTGAACTGTAACAACTGCATATAATAATTTACATTTCATGATATGTATTATAAATATTAAAAAGTTAGATTAACACCAAATAGATAATTCTTATTCTTTGGATAAGAAGATTTATCAACTCCCGGAGTCATATTACTTGAACTGGTATTTACTTCAGGATCTTGACCGCTATATCCTGTCAAACAGAATAAATTAGAAGCTGTAGCATATAATCGCAATTTTTTCACTCCAAACTTCTTAGTTAAATTTTTCGGTAGTGTATAACCTAAAGTCAACGTTCCCAAACGTAAAAAAGAGCCATCTTCAACTACCCAGTCAGTAGTAATATTATTGTTTATAATCGGATGCCACATTGTTTTATTCTGATTAACTTCCCGCAATCGCTCAGGATCTGCATTACCACCATTATAAATATTAAGCCCCGTAACCGGATCAATAGTAGTAAAGCGGTTTTCCTTCTTCATGAGCGTACTCATATTCTGATATTTTCTACTACCAGCATAAGTTACATAATCTACTTTACTAAGATTTAAAATATCATTACCATATGACCAATTGAACATCGCCACCAAATCAAAACCTTTCCAGCCTGCATTAATATTAAAACCACCAGTATGTTTTGGAAGTGCATGTCCTATAACTTTACGGTCATTATCCGGATCAATTTTTCCATCACCGTTCAAGTCCTTCAATTTCATGTGACCTGGTCCATAATAATTACCAGATAAACTAAGTACACCTGAGCAATCAACAACACCCTCGTTTAAATCCCATCTTTGAGTTTCTTTATTAAATGTAAAATCATCAAAATCATATAGCCCATCATATATATAGCCATACATCAATCCTACCTCCTGACCTACAAAAATACGATAATTGTCACTTCCGACACTAGTACCCCCGGCTGACAAAATCATTACATCCTGATTAGCACCATACAGAGCATCTACTTTATTTTTATTAAACGAGATATTAAAACCAAAATCTAAATAAGCGTCTTTTTTCTGTATCAAATTAGCATTTAACGATATTTCCAATCCTTGATTAGTAGTCTGTCCCAAATTTTGATACTGATCTCTGTATCCGGCATTGGATGGTAATTGTACTGACATGATCAGATTCTTCGTGATATCTTTATATAAATCAACATTAATTTTCAGACGATTCTTAAATAAACTCATATCCAATCCTATATTGGCAGAATATTTTGATTCCCAAGTTAAATCTTCATTACGCAGTGTGGTTGATGTCTGTAAAGAAGACATTCCCGTTTCATTCTGATAATATAAATATCTTGTGTCTGACACTGCTTTATACGTTTGACGCCATCTAGAACCTACTCGTGCATTTCCAGCCTTACCATAGCTTAAACGCAATTTCAAGTCGGAGAGCCAGTTTTTAGCCGTTTTCATAAACTTCTCATCAGAAATACGCCATGCTACCGATCCAGCTGGAAAAACTCCCCATTTATTACCAGGAGCAAAAACATTGGTACCATCAGCACGCAAAGTAAAATTTGCATAATAGCGATTGTTCAGATTATATCCCATACGTCCGAAATAAGACTGACTGCGATTAGGTTCATCAATAGTAGTGTAAGTGGGTTCCGCTTTACCATTGTTCCACATAGACAAAATATCATTTGCTGTATAATCTATAGGATAGTAGTCTGAATTGATGCGCATATTATCTTTTTCACTACTACTCAATTCTAATCCTGCCGTAATATCAAATCGGTGTTTTTTTATTTGTTTATTGTAACTCAACTGAGTTCTACCTGTCCAACGTTTACCATTCCAATAAGTCCGATAAGATACTGGTTGACCGGCTTTATTATTAGCTTCTCCCGTATTTTCCAGATAAATTTGATCTGTACGGTCAAAATCAAAGACATAAGTTCCTTCTGCACGAAAATTCAATCCTTTGATTATATCCCAAATCAATGCAGCGTTATAAGAGTTTGAGAATTTTTGCTGTTTTTTATATTCGTTCGCAATGTTATAAAAAGGATCATTCAGACCACTGATATTCTCCGGAATGTATTCGCTTCCCTGTAAATCCTCTGCCGTCAAATCTTTCAAAGTACCCACAGGTGGATATTTGACACAATCCCGCAGTTTCCCCCCAGAAGAAACACTTGTACCATCAATGACAGTACTGGTCATACGAGAATTAAAATCAATCTTCAGCTTATCATTAAACTTTTTACTAATTTTTACATTCAAATTATCGCGATTAAATTCAGAAGTTTTCATAATATATTCTTCATTATCACGCGTATAACTTAAACTATACACTAAATCTTTACTCCCACCATTGATATTCAAATTGTAGTTCTGTTTTACACCAGTCCGATCAAACAATTTAGCTTGCCAATTAGTCCCCTTTCTTCCTCTATATATCTCTAGATCATCCCATCTACCATAGCGTTCAAAAAAACCCGCATTAGTCGAAGGATCTAATTCTCTTTGTAAATATACATATTCATAAGGAGAAAGTACATCCGTTTCATTATACATATGATTAAAACCAACTGAAGCATTTAAGGAGACCTCCATTTTGCCTACACGTCCACTTTTCGTGGTAACAAGAACTACACCATTAGCACCTTTTGCTCCATAAATAGCTGTAGATGAAGCATCTTTCAATACATCAATACTTTCGATATCAGTAGGAGGAATATCTCCAATACCATTTACCTGAAAACCATCGACAATAAATAATGGATCATTACTTTGGGTGATAGATCCTCCTCCACGTACACGAATACTAACTTCAGCGTCAGGAGAACCTTGAGTAGTAACTACACTAACTCCAGCTATACGCCCCGTAATTGCACTTGCAGCGGAAGTAGTAGTAATATCTTTTAAAGTATTCTCGCCAACAGAAGATATTGCTCCTGTAAGATCTTTCCGCCGCGCATTACCGTAACCGATAGCCACAACCTCTACTTCGTCAAGCTGCTGCGCATCATCCTCAAGCACAATTTGAACCTTTTTTCCAGGAGTAACGCTTACCTCTTCAGTACGCATACCTATAAAGGTCACAATGATTTTTTTCTCTGTCCCTGATAACGTCAAAGTAAAGTCTCCATCCAAATTGGTAATAGCACCATTTCCCTTTCGCCCTTTCTCCGTTACGGTAGCCCCGATAACAGGTTCACCTTCCGAATCGACCACAGTACCTTTCACTGTACCGTTTTGAGTAAACCCTGCTATCGGCACCAGCAATAGCAATACCATTAGCAGCGTTCTTACGTTCCACACATAATCAAATTTTTGTTTCATGATAGTATTATTTAATTAACAAAAAAATAGTTCTTCATATATTGATCTTATAAGTATTGGCTGCCAATAATGGCAGCCAAATTTTCCTGAAAACATCTAACCAGTTCAATTGCTTCCTTAAACGATAATCGCAAAACTAATAGCTTATCAAAAATATAGTTTGTACTTTTTATCCCTTTGCGTGCACTTTTTGACACATATAAAAAATCAACTGATTATCAGCATCATAAAGACTAACACATTAAGATTAATTATAATCATAGTCAAAGATTAGTGAAGGTATAAGTATGATTAGCTTCCGTTGGAATGTCATACAGAAAATATTCTTTAAACTCTATTCCCTTCAATGGAGCTTTTTCACTGATTAAAGGGCGAGTGACATCTTGTTTAGCAAATAATAAATTAGGATTGAGACTATTTGTTTCAGCTAAGTTCTTATTATTTATGTTCAATCGATTGTGAACTCTCAAACGTAAGTTTCCCCCGATAGTAGATTTAATGGTTACAGACTCTATTCTACCATTTTTCCATTTTAATGAAATAATTTCGAACCCTCCACGCGCGCGAAGTCCAGCTATCTCCCCATCTTTCCAAACGTCAGGTAAAGCCGGAAGCAAATGAACGGCTCCATCATGGCTTTGCATTAGCATTTCTGCAATACCTGCAACACAACCAAAGTTACCATCAATCTGGAAAGGTGGATGAGCATCAAACAAATTCGGATATGTACCACCTCCTTGTCCTTTTTGTATTTCAGGAGAAACCAAATTTAATTGATTGGTAATAAGTTTAAAGGCATGATTTCCATCTAAACATCTTGCCCAGAAACAAACTTTCCAGCCCATAGACCAACCAGTAGAAGGATCACCACGTTGTATCAACGTATTGCGAGCAGCTTCAAAAAGCACTGGTGAAGAGTAAGGAGATATCTGATAACCTGGAAAAAGTCCCCACAAATGGGAAATATGCCGATGATGATCTTTAGGATTATCCCAATCTTCAAACCATTCTTGTAGCTGTCCGTATTGCCCTACTTGCATAGGCGGCAATCGTTTCTTCAAAGAAAGAATTGTATCACAGAACTGTTTGTCTCTGTTCAGAATTTGAGCCGCAGCATTAGTGTTTGAGAATAAATCAAATACTAGCTGATTATCCATCGTGACTCCCGCAAATAGATTCGACTTTCCTTTCCACAATTTAGGAGAATTTTCAGGAGAATTACTAGGCGTTACTACCATATAGCCAGTATTTGGATCCTTTACCAAAAAGTCTACAAAAAATTCGGAAGCACTTTTCATAATGGGATATATACTATTAAGATATTCTTTATCGCCAGAATAGAGATAACGATCCCACAAATGCTGACATAACCAAGCATTACAGGTAGGCCATGGACCACAATAAGGCCTGTCAACTGCACCGTTCATACGCCATAAGTCTGTATTATGATGCAGCATCCATCCACGACAGCCATACATTTCACGGGCGGCTTCCTGTCCATTTTCATAAAGTTCTCTAATCATTTGCAGGAAAGGTTCATGCATTTCACGTAAATTCGTAACCTCAGCAGGCCAATAATTCATCTCTGCATTTATGTTAGTAGTATAACGACATCTCCATGCCGGATTTGTTTTATGATTCCAAATACCCTGTAGATTCGCAGGTTGCCCACCTGGTTGCGAACAAGAAATAAGTAAATAACGTCCATATTGAAAGTATAACGCTACTAAATGGGGATCATTAGAGGTTGCAAATTCTTTCACCCTAATGTCCGTCGGCTTATCTGCTTGAGGAGTATATCCCAAATCTAAGGCCACCCGTCGATAATATTTCTGATACATATTAACATGAGCCTGTAATGCCTTAGTATAAGGTTTTCTAGCATTTTTCAGATAAACTTTATTACGTTCAACAGGATTACCAGAAATATCCTTGTAATTAATAAAATTGGTTGCCATAGCAATATAAATAGTTGCACTAGTTGCATTTGTTATAGATAAAAGAGTATCATTAGCAACTGACTTTCCGCCTTGTAAATCCAATTCAACATCTGCACGGAAGCATACAGCCCCCGGAGTAAATCCATCCCCTTTAGTAGTTCCTTCCATTATCAATCTATTCTTTCCTAAAGTACTTACATCTACCTTTTGCGGACAAGTCAATGCAGCTGAGAAAGTTAACTTTCCAGCCTGAGAGGCTGTCAGGCGAATTATAATGAGCTGATCGGTTAATGAAGCAAACACTTCACGTTTATATTTCACCCCATCTACAGAATAAGTGGTTGTAGTCACCGCTCTCTCCAAATCGAGTTCTCGACGAAAATTGGAATAGTTTTCTTGTCCCTGAAAATCCAAGCGTAAACTTCCAACAGTTTGATAAGGCATTCCAAATCCATTCTTTGAAAGAATTTTGGTTTCTGCCAAGGCCTGTGCTTCCGGATATTTACCGTCGAATATCAGTTGACGGATAGTCGATAATGCATTTTTAGCTTCTGGATTATAATTATTATAAGGAGAACCGGCAGAAACCGTTTCTTCATTCAACTGAATCTCTTCATGAACCGGATTTCCATAAACCATTGCCCCTAACCGTCCGTTACCGAGAGGTAAAGCTTCTTCCCAATATTGTGCAGGCTTATCATACCATAATATGGGATGTTTTTGAGCGTACACATTGACATTGCCCATTGACACTAATCCTAAAAGTAGTATTTTTACGAAATTCAAAAATCTTAATTTTTCTATTTGCATAATATTCCGTTTTATTGTTCAATGCAAATGTAGACTGCTATCTTTAGACAAGTTTACACTATTCATGCGATTTACTGCACTTTTTGACCAAGGCTCAATCTTTTCTTTTGACTAACCATTACTAATAAGCTTCCAAATAAATGATAAAAAATCCAGTAATCACATCATTAGCTCTCTATACAATCTTATCATAATTCACTAATTATCAAACAAATAAATCCAAATAAGAATATTTACGCCCAATATAACTAGTCAAATAGTACACTCTAATGAAAAAAGAGTGCAAGACCTATTTCAGTATCTTTCGTATGTTTGTATCTGAAAAATTAGTAAAAAAGAACCATGAAGAAAAAGAAAAAATTACTCGTTGCAGGAATAGCATTGTCAGTGCTATTCAGTACAAATTTACAGGCGCAAACTGTAAATTACACGCCTTTTGAAACAAAGGAATCACAGAAGATTGTAAATGAGCTCTACAATCGTATGACCCTTGAAGAGAAAGTTGCTCAATTGCATGGGATAGTTCCCGGATCATTGGTAGATAAAAATGGAAAACTATCTGATGAAAAATGCCGTAAGAATATACCTAATGGCATAGGGCACGTTTGCCAATTCGCATGTGCACAGGAATTAGATCCTGACAAACTGCGAGATTTTGTAGCCGACCTTCAAGAATGGTTACGCAAAAACACGCCTTCGGGTATTCCAGCAATTTGCCATGAAGAAGCTATCAGTGGATTTGCCGCAAAAGGAGCTACCGTATATCCTCAACAGTTAGGATTGGCTTGCACATGGAATCCTGATTTAATGATTGAAAAATCAAGGCAAACAGCCGAAGCTATGCGTAAAGTAGGTAGCACAATGGCATTGTCACCAATGGTAGATGTTGTACGTACTTCTACATTCAACCGCATCGAAGAAAGTTATGGAGAAGATAGTTATTTATCCGGTGCTATGGGAGTAGCTTTCGTTCAGGGTTTGCAAGGCAATGATTTAGCCAAAGGAGTTGCTGCCTGTAGTAAACACTTTCTTGGTTATGGTGGAGGTAGTGAGTCTCCGGAGAAAGAATTAACCGAAGAGATCCTTTTCCCTCATGAAGCTATCATTCGCTGTGCAGGCAGCAAATGCACAATGACGGGATATCATTCCTATAAAGGTAAACTGGTGGTAGCAAGTGCACCTTTGATTCAAGACTATCTCCGCGGGAGAACAGGTTTTGACGGTATAGTGGTTAGTGACTACGGTGCTATCGGCCGTCTATACAAAGGAGATGATATGTTGGCTAAGTGTGCAGCAGAAGCTATGAATGCAGGTAATGATCTTGAGTTCAGCAATGGTAAATGTTATCCTCATTTACCGGAAGCAATGGCATCGGGAATAGTGAGTGAAGCACGATTTGAAGAGGCGGTTAAACGTGCTTTAACCCTAAAAGTAAGATTAGGAATGTTAACTCCTAATGCTAAGTTATTTGAAAAAGGTCACTTAAACTTAGACACTCCGGATTATCGTCAAACAGCCTACGAACTGGCATGCCAGTCTGTAGTATTGCTAAAGAACAACGGTGTGTTACCGCTTAAACCGACAGCCAAGATAGCATTAGTTGGTCCTAATGCAAACTCTTTTTGGAGCTTGATTGGTGATTATGCTTATCCTTCCATGCTTGCTTTCTGGAGAAGAAAAAAACCGGATGGACAAAATCCTTACTTGATCCCATTGTATGATGGCTTAAAAAACAAAAAACCAGCCTCTATGATAGTAGGCTACGAACGTGGCTGCGAATGGAGTCTACCGGGAGAAGCCACTATTAAATCATCAGGCGATGTAGATCCTCGTACCAGTCAATTAACCGCAATGATGGTAGAATCAGCCGATCATACAGACTGGAATGCAGCAATCAAATTGGCTAAAGAGAGTGATATTATAGTAGCAGCCGTAGGAGAAAATCCAGCTCTTTGTGGAGAGGCTCGTGTAAGAAAAGGCATCGATTTACCCGGTGACCAGGAGAAATTCGTAAAAGAGTTAATAGCAACAGGAAAGCCTGTCGTATTGGTGATAATGGGAGGACGCCCACAAGTTATCGATGAAATAGAAAAAGGCTGTGCTGCTATCATGCATGCATGGTATCCCGGCGAAGAGGGTGGTAACGCTGTAGCTGATATATTATTAGGCAATGTCAACCCCTCGGGAAAATTATGTGTCAGTTACCCCAAAACAGAATCAGAAGAGAATATATGTTATAACAACCAACCGGAGTTACTTAGTAAAGTTGCCTACCCCTTTGGATATGGTCTGTCGTATACAACATATACTTATAGCAATTTGAAAATACAGAAATCAACAGTCTGCACCACAGATAAAAGTATCAAGTTCTCTTTTGATATAACCAATAGTGGAAAGATGGAAGGTACCGAAATCATTCAACTATACCTATCACCAGTTGATGGACAACCTCTAAAGCCAATTCAGCTAAAAGGCTTTAAACGAATCTCACTGAAACCCGGAGAAACCCAGAAAGTAAAAGCTGAATTAATGTTAGACCAATTGGCATATTATTTTGAAAAGCAATGGCACATAATGCCTGGAAAATATGAAATAAAGATAGGAGCTTCTTCCATTGACATTCGCTTAAACAGCTTTTTTTCTGTAACGGGCAATGCCAAGAGCATGAAACAGCGTGAATTCCTTTTCTCTGAAATTCATTAAATCATAAAATACTATTTACCCTGTATTATTCAAAACACCTTACTGATGAGTATGAATAATACAGGGTAAAAAAACTATTCTGAAATTTTCTGATACCTATTGACGATTATTATAATAGTCCTTTTCTTTATTGTTGCGGTAATCCATAACCATTCGTTACTTTTCCTTTAGATTGACTAATCGTTTCGTACGGAATAGCCCAATAATAACAAGGAACACTTTCTTTGGATGTGATTCCCGGAAGAATATTACTCAAATAAATATCAATATTCTCTGCAAGAGTACTACCCCAGGCGGTCTTCACATACCCTTCCTGTTCCAATTGAGCAGCAATTGTACCATTAGGATCAATATATTCAAATAAGCCCTTAATTGCTGTGTTATGGGTCGTTCCATTAACAGTTAATCCCAATTTTGCAAAATCCAACACACCGCGCCATCCCGGAAATTGTACAGGATCTGTTTTATCCGTACAATCATAAGTCAAAGTAGCACCCTCAACCTGTTTTGTCCATATATAGGCTGGTAATACATTACCATTTCCAAATTCATAATAGCCTTTAGTCTTCAAATCAATAGCAAGAGCCTCCATCTCATTACGTACCTCCAACGCTTCCTCAGAGAATTTGGCACTTCTAACCATATCGTAGCGAGTATGTCCTTCACCAAAAAGTTCTAATTTCCTTTCCATAAGAACTGCATCTTTCAACACATCTCCGGATAAACCTGCAATATTATGGTCGGTATTACCAAAAGCCCTTTCCCGAATCTGATTGACTAAATTTATGGCTTCAGCATTTGCACCCAGTTCGGCTTTCACTTCTGCCAACATAAGAATCGCATCCGCAACACGCATAATCGGTGCACTAAAGCCCGCGCTACCCTGTCCACCTACAAAGTAAGGATTCTGACGGCAAATATCCCACTTATTCAAGCAAATACCTCCATCTGTCTTAGCACCGGCCTTAAAAGTAAAAACTATTTCATTTCCTTTGCCATCCAATCCGGTGACCACTGCACTGACATCTCTACGCTTGTCGGCATTGTCATAACCGCCATAATAAAAAGTAGGTACCATTCGTACTGCCGCAAAGACCTTATTAGGAGCCGTATTGTTACCTCCATTACAGCCACGACCAATATCATAACTATAAAATCGACCGCCCACTCTATTTTGTACACTGCCCAATTCAAAAATAGTTTCAGGACTCTGCTCTAAATCCATACAAAATTGGAAATGGCGTTGGAAAGGATTGTCGGTATAAGTGCGTTCATCCGTAGTAACTAATTTAGTTGTTCCGGCATTCGTTGAAATAGCCATCTCCAAGTATTGTTGAGCTATCATATAATAGTTTTTGTAATCTGCACGACGAGCGTAAGCACACTTACGTTTTGCATCAGTTCTAAGGACTTCAAACTGTACTTCTCCATAAAGTTCAGGCATATCCGTACGGATAGTTTGATAGCCACCGGCATAAAGAGCCATCTTACCAATGAGTGCATTTGCAAATGTTCTGGAGATACGTTGACCATTAATACCTCCTTCCCCGACTTTATACATATAAGGTTCGACTGCTTTTACAGCTTCTATCAGTTTATCGTAGATTGCAAAACGAGAAGTAATTTCGTAATCATCCACATAGCTATTCTCATAGCCATACGGAACATCGCCAAAGTGCTTGATCAAATCAAAATAGCACATAGCACGAAATGTTTCAGCTTCACCTTTGAGATGTGTCCAATCGGTAGTTCTACCGGCAGCAATATCCTCTTTATATTGAGTTTTTTCAGAGATCAGATTTATAGCTTTCGTTGTATAAGCAATAACACTGTATAAAGAATTAAAAGGATCTTTCATATAGTCACAAGGAATCTGTTCCGGAACTAATTTAGCATTGATATTATTGGATGAATTATTTTCAGGAAAATATTCAATATCAGAACCAAAATGATCATTCCAATTATACGCGCCAAAACATGACTCACGATAAAGGGCATATCCTCTTGATAAAATCTTCAATGTTTCTGTAGGGCTGGAAGAAACAAATTCATCATCAATATTGGATGGAGAAGAGGTGTCTAAAAAATCACTACATTGTGTAAATGCCAAACAACAGATAGCGGCAAATGCCATTTTTATTAACTTATTCATAAATTCTTCTTTTAAATAAAATGATTAGAAACTTATATTTACACCCAAGACGAATGAACGGGCACGCGGATATGTCCCCCAATCCAACCCCCATTTAGGATAATCACTTGTTGAAGTGTTGGTATTAACTTCTGCGTCAAGACCCGAATACCCCGTAATGGTAAAGACATTATAAATACTTCCGTAAACACGCAGGTTGCTGATACCAGCTTTCTTGATAAATTGTTTAGGCAATGTATAACCCAATGTCAATGTATTCAGGCGCAAATAAGAACCATCTTCAATACCTAACGTAGAAACATAACCATTCTCGCTATAAGCCAATGGCAATTTAGCATTGACATTAGCAGCATCCAACTGTTCAGGAGTTGTTAAAGCTACCAGCTGGCCGCCAACTACATCATAAATTTTATAGCAATCCTTCACCAAAGAAAGTTTGTTTTCGTAAACACCACTTTCCTTGTATCCATAAAGTGCCCCCAATTTATTGGCATTGTATATTTCATTACCATAACTCCAGTTAAAATATAATCCCAAGTCAAAATTCTTATATGAAGTGTTTATATTGAAACCACCGGTATGTACCGGTGTCATATCACCAATAACCTCTACATCATCGTCATTGATAATCCCATTATTATCCCGATCTTTAAATTTGGGCATACCCGGATAAGCTGATTGTCCGGCAGGGCGCTCATTCATACCACTATGCAGGTGATAATTAGGGAACACTACAGAAGAAATATCCGGAATTCCCTCTTTCAGTGTGTATATGCCATTCGCATATGTAAAATCACTGGTTGTATAGAATCCGTCAGCAATCAGACCACGCACTAATCCCACCGGCTTTCCTTCCATCAGGATATAGTCAGAAGAAGGAAAAGTGGATCCACTAGCCCATTGAGTTCCATAAAGTCCGGTCACATTATCGGCCAGTTCATCTACATTACCACGGTTGAAGTTTATGTTGAAACCTGCGGTTACATTCCAATCCTTTGTCTGTACAAGCACCCCTTGAAGAGCTATTTCAATGCCTTTATTACTGGTCTGACCGACATTGGCGTAAGTTGCAGTGAAACCTGTAATACCGGGAATAGTTGTTTTCATCAGCAAATCTTTGGTAGTATTCCAATATGCATCAATCGTACCTGTCAGACGATTGTTGAAAAAGCCAAAGTCAAAACCAATATTACGAGTTATTGTGGTTTCCCATTTCAAATCTTTATTCGCCAATTCTGTAGCCAGTGAATAAGAAGGCAGAAGCGTATTGTTTACTGCATCTTGTTGCCTCACGTCCGTTGTAGCTGACCAAGTCTGCGACCAAAGACTGGAACTTATACCGTCATTTCCAACTTGCCCATAAGAAACACGAAGCTTAAGATTATCCAGCCACTCTACATCCTTCAGAAATGATTCTTCTGACATACGCCAGCCCAAAGCTGCAGCAGGAAAATACCCCCAACGATTATTAGGAGAAAATTTAGAAGATCCATCAGCACGAAATGTTACCGTCAACAAATAACGGTCCAATAAATTATAGTTCAAACGGCTGAAAAAAGAAAGAATACGTCCCGGAATAGAAACACTTGAAGAAAACTGTCCCACCCCTTGTGTACCATCATACTGATTAATCATAGCAAATGCATTCTCCTTGGTAAAATTTGCAGGATAGTAAGTTCCTGAAGCTTTTAAACCATCACCACCCGAATCAGAAACTTCGTGACCAGCCAAAATGCTAAATCGATGCGCCTTGCCCAAACTAAAATCATAATTTAATGTATTGCTCCAACGAAGCCCCCATTTATTGCTTTTCTCCAGTTCCGCATTTCCGGCATAAAGGATTTCTCCTGTATTATCATCCATGTAACTGTTGACAATAGCTCCTGTCCACGTTTTATTTTGATTCCATGACTGATTGAGTGACAAGTCCGAATGATACGTCAATCCTTTCACTATCTCCCAATTCAATGATAGAATTCCGCGCAATGCCTGGTAATCTTTTGGTGAATAATTATCATTAATGCGATTTACCGGATTGTACCTGTCCCATTGACTTTGCTTTGCATAGTTTTCTATCATACCCTCATTCATAGCATTCAGATCGCCCAAAATATTTTCAGTTGCAATAGGACGAAAACGGTAGGAAGATGACAAAACGGAACCACTGCCATTTCTAACTCCTTCATCCCCCATTTTTTTAGTATTTGTATAGCGGGTATCCAGGCTAATATCTACATTCTTAGCTATTTTTTGATTTACCTTTAATGAAACATTGGCACGTTTGTAATAAGAAGCCAGTTTCATGCCATCCTCATCTGTATAATTCACAGCAAACAAGACTTTTGTTTTCTCAGTACCGCCCGTTATAGAAAGATCATGATTGTGAGAGAACGAATCATCATATACTTTTTTCTGAATATTATCAGCTTTCATGTTACGGTAGCTTTCTATTCCATTAGGATTAGTGGTTGTGTAACGACCAATGCCATACAATTTTTCAAAAGGCTCTGTGTAACTATTGCCTCCTACAGAAGCCCCGCTTGCCCACGTATAAGCCAGATAATCATAAGGATCCAGAGCATCCAGATATTTAGTTGGTGTATTGTACTTCATATAACCATTATAACTCACAACAACGCGCCCTTCTTTAGCTCCCTTGGTAGTGACAAGAATTACCCCATTGGCACCTCGGGCGCCATAAATGGCAGTTGATGAAGCATCTTTCAACACATCAATCGATTCTATTAAATCAGCTGAAATATCATTCAATGAACCGCTTACACCATCAATCAGAACCAAAGGGTCATTACTTTGGCTGATGGATCCACCTCCGCGAACACGAATTGAGACTGTAGCGTCAGGACGCCCATCTTGTGTCGTGACATTCACTCCCGATAACTTTCCTTGTAAGGCCTGTGCAGCATTTGCAACAGGCATTGCCGCAATCTGTTTTCCCGAAACAGATGCAACAGAACCGGTAAGATCCTTACGTTTTACTGTCTGATAACCGATAACAACGACCTCTTCCAGCGCACGGCTATCTTCTTCGAGTGTAATGATAAAATTTGTTTGATTTTTCACTGCAATCTCTTTAGAGACGTAACCTATGTAGGTTACTACTAATGTACCATTAGTGCTGACTCCAGAAATCGTGAACTTGCCATTCAAATCAGTAATCGCTCCGTTAGCCGTTCCTTTCACTAGTACGTTTGCACCGATAATCGTCTCACCCGATTTGTCCTGAACAACTCCACTCACAGTGGCTACCTGTGCATAGGTATTCCAAATACTCGTCATTAAGAATGAGAGTACAAGCAGGATAATTTTGTTTTTACTCATTGCTTTTAGTTTTCTTGTTTTCATTAATATTACGATTGGTTTACATTCTCTTCTTTATTGAAATTTAAGGCCTATCAATTCCATTCTAAAAAATGTCTGAAAGTAATTTCTCGCAAAATAAAAACCTTTAAAAGAATAAGCTTTGCACTATTTATCCACTTACATATACTTTTTGACCCAAATATCAAACTGCGATATTTGGTCAAATAATACATCTAAACCAACTAAAAGTGCAAAGTTTATTTGTTTCTTTGCCACCAATAAAAATAGCCCCAACTCTATACAAGTTGAGGCTATTCAAATATAGTATTAAAACGTACTACCCTATTCCCACTCTATCGTTGCAGGCGGTTTTGACGAAATATCATAGGTTACACGGTTCACTCCTTTCACCTTATTAATAATATCATTGGAAACCTTACCCAGGAATTCGTAAGGCAAATGCGCCCAGTCTGCCGTCATAGCATCCGTAGAAGTCACAGCACGCAGCGCAATGGCACGTTCATACGTACGTTCATCTCCCATCACACCAACTGATTGCACGGGAAGCAAGATAACACCCGCCTGCCAAACCTGATGATAAAGAGAAGTTTCGCTACCATCAGCTTCTTTCACTTTCCAGTCACGCAAGCCCTGAATAAAGATATCATCCGCATTTTGCAGAATAGCCACTTTCTCCGGAGTAATATCACCCAAAATACGCACAGCCAAACCCGGTCCGGGGAAAGGATGACGAGTAATCAGATGCTCAGGCATACCCAATCCGCGACCTACACGGCGAACCTCATCTTTAAACAATAAGCGAAGCGGCTCACAAAGTTTCAGGTGCATCTTTTCAGGTAAACCACCTACATTATGATGACTCTTAATAACCGTACCGGTAATAGAAAGGGACTCGATACAGTCAGGATAAATCGTACCCTGTGCCAGCCATTTCACATCTTTAATCTTATGGGCCTCCTCATCAAATACTTCGATAAACCCCTTGCCTATAATCTTACGCTTTTCCTCAGGTTCCGTTACACCTGCCAGTTCTGCAAAGAACTTGGCACTGGCATCCACGCCGATAACATTCAGACCGAGACATTCATAATCATGCAGTACATTCTTGAACTCATTCTTACGGAGCATACCGTGATCTACGAAGATACAAGTCAGGTTCTTACCGATAGCACGATTCAACAATACAGCAGCTACGGAAGAATCCACACCACCACTCAAACCAAGAACCACCTTATCATCACCCAACTGTTCCTTCAATTCGGCAACCGTCGTTTCAATAAAGGAAGCTGCACTCCAGTCCTGTTTGCAACCGCAAACATCCACCACGAAATTCTTCAGCATCTGCGTGCCATCTTCGCTGTGAAATACTTCCGGATGGAACTGTACGCCCCACACCTTTTCGTTCTCTATCTGATAAGCAGCAATCGCCACCTTATCCGTCGAAGCTATTTTTTTGAAATTGGAAGGGATAACCGTAATTGTGTCTCCGTGACTCATCCACACCTGTGTATTTTCCTTCACGTCCTTGAACAGCACATTATCCTTGTCAAAAGAGCTCAAGTGTGCACGTCCGTACTCACGACTTCCGGCAGGTTCCACCTTGCCGCCATTGGTATAAGCGATAAACTGCGCACCGTAGCAGATACCCAGAATAGGATACTTTCCACGAATTTCACTCAGATCAGCTTTAAATGCACTTTCATCGTATACAGAGAACGGGCTTCCCGAAAGAATAACCCCCTTTACACTCTCATCCCCCTCCGGGAACTTATTATAAGGTAAAATTTCGCAATACGTATTCAATTCACGGACACGACGGGCTATAAGCTGCGTAGTCTGCGAACCAAAATCAAGAATGACAATCTTTTCTTGCATATAATCTGTATGGATTTAATTAAAATGTTCCGCAAAAGTAGAAAAAAGTAAGAAAATAACGGGAATAATAGCCAGAAAATCTATATTTCATAACATAATTAATGAATTTGGTAGCCGGAAAGACACATAGAACACAGTAAAATCAGCTTTAAAAACATTACTGATAATCAAGATATTACAAGGAGTTAACTTCCTGTCAACAAAGAGTTAATTTCTTGTCGACAGGAAGTTAACTCCTTGCTGACAGGGAATGAATTGTCCCATTTTTCCTACCGCCTATTACCCGAACCGTATCAGATCCGTATTTGCTCCGTACCTAAGCGTTTGGACCGGATACGGACCAGGTACGGGCCAGACACGGACCGGGTACAGTGAGGATTATTTTTTGTTCTTTTTATCGTTTTTCTTTCAAGATATCCCTAATTTCCGTCAGTAAGACTTCTTCTTTACTAGGTGCAGGAGGAGCAGGAGGTGCTGCGGGAACTTCCGCCTCCTTCTTAGCCGTCAGCCTGGTCAGCAATTTGATGAACAGGAAAATAGAAAAAGCAATAATAAGAAAGTCAAACGTCACTTGCAGGAAATTTCCATAATTCAAGGTTACAGCAGCAATCTCTTTACCGTCCACAACTTCAGCAGGTTTCATCACCCACTTCAGGTCCGTAAAGTTCACACCTCCCACCAATAAACCGAGAGGCGGCATGATAATATCTGCCACCACAGAAGATACAATTTTACCAAACGCGCCACCGATGATTACACCGACAGCCATGTCTATCACATTGCCTTTCATGGCAAATGATTTAAAATCTTGTAAAAATGAACTTTTTCCCATCACTTCCATTATTTAATTATAAAATTAAGTGCGAATATAAAAACATTTTCTTACTTTTGCACCGCATTTCAGAAATAAATGCGCAAGAGAAGAGAGATATTTGAACAAATATTATAAAACCCTTAAAAGTTTAAACAAAATGATTAAAGTAGGTATTAATGGATTCGGACGTATCGGACGTTTCGTATTCCGCGCTGCAATGGAAAGAAACGATATTCAAATCGTTGGTATTAACGACCTTTGCCCGGTAGATTACTTGGCTTACATGCTGAAGTATGACACTATGCACGGTCAGTTTAACGGCTCTATCGAAGCAGATGTTGAAAACAGCAAACTGATCGTTAACGGCCAAGCTATCCGCATCACTGCAGAAAGAAACCCGGCTGACTTGAAATGGGATGCTGTAGGTGCAGAATACGTAGTTGAATCTACTGGTTTGTTCCTGAGCAAAGACAAAGCTCAAGCTCACATCGAAGCTGGTGCAAAATTGTAG
>NZ_EQ973491.1:597863-609353 GCF_000158035.1 Bacteroides cellulosilyticus DSM 14838 | reverse complement strand
ATCGAAGCTGGTGCAAAATATGTAGTAATGTCTGCTCCTTCTAAAGATGACACCCCGATGTTCGTTTGCGGTGTAAACGAAAAAACATACGTGAAAGGTACTCAATTCGTATCTAACGCTTCTTGTACTACTAACTGTTTGGCCCCTATCGCTAAAGTATTGAACGACAAGTTCGGTATCTTGGATGGTTTGATGACTACAGTTCACTCTACAACTGCTACTCAGAAGACAGTTGACGGTCCTTCTATGAAAGACTGGAGAGGTGGTCGTGCTGCTTCTGGCAACATCATCCCGTCTTCTACTGGTGCTGCTAAGGCTGTAGGTAAAGTAATCCCTGCTTTGAACGGCAAATTGACTGGTATGTCTATGCGTGTTCCGACTTTGGACGTATCTGTAGTTGACTTGACAGTTAACTTGGCAAAACCGGCTACTTACGCTGAAATCTGTGCTGCTATGAAAGAAGCTTCAGAAGGCGAATTGAAGGGTATCCTGGGTTACACTGAAGATGCAGTAGTTTCTTCTGACTTCTTGGGTGACGCTCGTACTTCTATCTTCGATGCAAAAGCTGGTATCGCTTTGACTGATACTTTCGTAAAAGTTGTATCTTGGTATGACAACGAAATCGGTTACTCTAACAAGGTTCTTGACCTGATCGCTCACATGGCTTCAGTTAACAACTAATAAGCAGAGTACAAAATAATATTTAAAACAGGCAATCTCGACGAGGTTGCCTGTTTTTTGTTAAAATACAACGGGTTATTCATTAAATCAGCTATTTTTTTTGCACTTTTGCGGTTAGATTATTTTTACCGAACCTAAGTAAGTATGATAAAATTAAAACTAACGCTAACATTACTCTGCTTTATGAATATAATACAGGCTCAAAACTCTTTTTTTGAAAAGTATTCTACGCCTCACGGTACTATCCCGTTTGAAAAGATAAAGACCGAACATTATGAACCCGCCATTCGTGAAGGTATCAACCGTCACAATGCGGAGATTGATGCTATCACCAATAATCCGGAAGCGGCTACATTCGCCAACACGGTCGCTGCTTACGAGAAATCCGGCGAACTGTTGAACCAAGTCAGCACTGTATTCGGCAATCTGCTGAGTTCGGAAACCAATGATGACATGCAGGAACTGGCAAAATCCATCATGCCGTTGCTGAGCGAACATGGCAATAACATCACTCTGAATGAGAAGTTATTTGCACGCATTAAGGCAGTGTATGACCAGAAAGACCAGGCTAATCTTACTCCCGAGCAAAACAAGCTGCTGGAGAAGGTGTACAATAGCTTTGTTCGCAGTGGAGCTAATCTCGAAGGAGAAGCCAAAGAGCAATACCGTGCTCTGAGCAAAGAGCTTAGCTTACTAACCCTGCAATTCGGAGAAAACAACCTGAAAGAAACCAACGACTATAAACTGGTACTGACAGACCCTGCACAACTTGCCGGCCTGCCGCAAAGCGCCATTGATGCAGCCGCAGAAACAGCCAAAGAAAAAGGCGTGGAAGGATGGGTATTCACCTTGCAGGCTCCCAGTTATAGCCCGTTTATGACGTATGCCAGTAACCGCGATTTACGCTGTAAGCTTTATATGGCATATAATACCAAATGTACCCATGACAATGAAACCAACAATCTGGAGATTGTAAAGAAGCTCGTTAATACCCGCCTGGCTATTGCGCAACTTTTGGGATACAGCAGTTTTGCTGAATATAACCTGCAAGAGCGAATGGCAGAAAACAGCGGCAATGTATATAAACTGCTGGATCAGCTACTGGATGCTTACACTCCCACCGCCAAGCAAGAATATGCAGAAGTAGAGGCTTTGGCACGCCAACTGGAAGGCAGTGACTTCACAGTGATGCCTTGGGACTGGTCTTATTATTCCCATAAACTGAAAGACCAGAAATTCCAGATAGATGATGAAATGCTCCGTCCCTATTTTGAACTGAGCAAGGTAAAAGAAGGGGTATTCGGTCTGGCTACCCGCTTGTATGGCATTACTTTCACGAAAAACAGTGATATACCGGTATACCATAAGGATGTGGATGCATATGAGGTATTTGACAAAGACGGTAAGTTCCTGTCCGTACTCTATACTGACTTCCACCCCAGAGAGGGTAAACGTGCAGGTGCATGGATGACTTCTTATAAAGAACAATGGATTGACGAGGCAACCGGTGAAAACAGTCGTCCGCACATATCTATCGTGATGAACTTCACCAAGCCGACAAAAGACAAACCCGCCTTACTGACATTTGGTGAACTGGAGACATTCCTGCATGAGTTCGGGCATAGCCTGCATGGTATGTTCGCGAATTCCACCTATGAAAACCTGAGCGGTACAAATGTATATTGGGACTTTGTGGAACTTCCCTCTCAATTCATGGAGAACTTCGCTATTGAAAAGGAGTTCCTCCACACATTTGCCAGACATTATCAGACCGGAGAACTCATCCCGGACGAATTGGTACAGCGCATTGTAGATTCTTCTAATTTCGATGCCGCTTATGCCTGCCTGCGTCAGGTTAGCTTTGGATTACTGGATATGGCATGGTACACCCGTACTACCCCATTTGATGGCGACGTGAAGGTTTATGAAAAAGAAGCATGGAAGAAAGCACAGATTCTTCCTATGGTAGAAGATGCCTGTATGAGTACACAGTTCTCGCATATCTTTGCCGGAGGTTATTCTGCCGGATATTACAGTTATAAATGGGCGGAAGTTCTGGATGCAGATGCTTTCTCACTGTTTAAACAAAAAGGAATCTTCAATCCGGAAGTAGCCGCTTCCTTCCGGGAAAACATTCTTTCCAAAGGAGGAACAGAACATCCGATGACACTATACAAACGCTTTCGCAGACAAGAACCAACTATTGATGCATTATTAATCAGAAATGGAATAAAGAAATGAAAAAGATGAAGACCTATATACAGTTACTGTTAGTCACTCTCTTCTTACCCGCATTGAGCGCTTGTGATCAGGAAGACGATGTCATTGACATCTTCACCGGAAAAACCTGGTACATGACTTACATTGCAGTGGAAGGACAAAACAAAATGTACGACTTCTGGCAAAACGATCAAGATGCCAGAGAAAAAAGTTTTAAGACGATTACAGGAGATAATTACACTTTAGTGTTTGAAGGTGCTAACGTAAACGATGTAGCAATCGGGACTTTTAGCGGGAAAGCCACCAGTGCCTCTGTCAATGGTGACTGGAGTGCAAATGGGGATAATCGGGAATTAAAGATTACCATAAAAAACGGAGGAGGCACCGATGGAGATAAGTATTTAGGTAAGGCTTTTATGGATGGACTAAAGAGTGCATTCAAATATGGAGGAGATAATAAGAATTTATATATTTATTACAAAGAAGGACAGACTGTAAAGTTCATCTCTTTCGCTCCACAACGTAACTCAGGTAATTAAGACTATGGAAGGTTCTGCTAAAGAAAAACAAGAAGCGCTGGACAAGCGTTATATACGTATGGCAAGTATCTGGGCGGAAAATTCATATTGTAAACGCCGCCAGGTAGGTGCACTCATCGTCAAAGATAAAATGATTATTTCTGACGGGTATAACGGAACGCCTGCCGGTTTTGAAAATGTATGTGAAGACGATAATAACGTTACCAAACCTTACGTGTTGCATGCCGAGGCGAATGCAATCACGAAGATAGCACGCTCTAACAATAGCAGCGACGGTGCCACTATGTATGTCACCGCTTCGCCATGCATCGAATGTTCAAAACTGATTATCCAGGCAGGTATCAAACGAGTGGTATACTCCGAAAAATACCGTTTGGAAGACGGTATCGAACTTTTGAAGCGTGCAGGTATCGAGGTAGTATATGTAGCTACAAGTGACGAGCTACAGGCTACAAGCAAAGAATAAAGACCTTAAACAAACAATAAACTAAAATCTACGAACCACCAGCTACCGCTCGTAGCTTGTAGCTCGTAGCTAACAACTAAAAGATATGAGTACAAAAAACTCTTCCCGCTTTACCCCGCTCGTCATTGCAATCAGCGTGGTAATGGGAATTCTGATCGGAACATTTTATGCCAGGCATTTCGCCGGAAATACGCTGGGCATTATTAATGGCTCGTCCAACAAGCTGAATGCTTTGTTGCGGGTTGTTGAAGACCAGTATGTAGACACCGTCAACATGACGGACCTTGTGGAAAAAGCAATGCCACAGATATTGGCTGAGTTAGACCCCCACTCTACTTACATTCCTGCCCAGAATCTGGAGGAAGTTAATTCAGAGTTGGAAGGCAGTTTCAGCGGTATCGGTATTCAATTCACCATTCAGGATGATACGATTCATGTGAATAGTGTCATTCAAGGTGGTCCGTCCGAGAAAGTAGGACTGATGGCAGGCGACCGCATCGTCATGGTAGACGACAGCTTGTTCGCCGGAATAAAACTGACCAATGAGAAAGCCATGCGCACTTTGAAAGGTCCGAAAGGAACCAAAGTGAAATTGGGTGTCAAACGTGCTACAGAAAAGAATTTGCTGGACTTTGTCATCACCCGCGGTGATATTCCACAGAATACAATTGATGCAGCTTATATGCTCAGCAATGATTATGGATACATTCAAATCAGTAAGTTTGGACGTACCACTCATGTAGAACTGCTGAATGCTATTGCTCAACTCAGTCATCAGAATTGTAAGGGAATTATTATTGACTTGCGCGACAACACCGGTGGTTACATGGAGGCTGCCGTGCGTATGGTGAATGAATTCCTGCCGGAAGGACAACTTATTGTCTATGCCCAGGGACGCAAATACCCCCGCATGGAAGATTATGCCAACGGAACAGGCAGCTGCCAGAAAATGCCTTTGGTTGTGCTGACCAATGAAAGTTCGGCATCCGCCAGTGAGATCTTTGCAGGAGCTATTCAGGATAATGACCGTGGTACAATCGTAGGACGCCGTTCCTTCGGAAAAGGATTAGTACAACAACCGATTGACTTCAGCGATGGCTCTGCTATTCGCCTGACAATTGCCCGCTACTATACTCCATCCGGTCGTTGCATACAACGTCCGTATAAGAATGGTAAGGACGCCAAGTACGAAATGGATTGGCTGACCCGCTACGAGCATGGTGAATTCTTCTCTAAGGATAGCATCAAGCTGGACGAGAATTTGCGCTACTCCACCCGTCTGGGACGTCCCGTTTACGGTGGTGGTGGTATTATGCCGGACGTATTCGTACCGCAGGATACCACAGGAACTTCTTCTTATCTGATTGAAGTGCTCAATAAAGGACTGACTTTACAGTTCAGCTTCCAGTATTCCGACCGCAACCGGGCTAAACTGAATGAGTTCGAAAATGAAGAAGACATGCTGAAATATCTTCGTCAGCAAGGCATCGTAGAACAGTTTATCCGTTTTGCAGACAGCAAGGGAGTGAAGAGACGCAATATCCTTATTCACAAGTCCTACAAGCTGATGGAAAGAAACCTTTATGGAAACATTATCTATAATATATTAGGTAGGGAACCTTATATAAGGTATATCAACCAGGGCGATCCTACCGTACAAAAGGCATTGGAAATTCTGGAGAACGGTGAAGCATTTCCCAAAGCTCCGGAAGACGCTGTGAAAGAAGAAACGAAAGATGAAGGAAAGAAAAAAAGAACTGCGGAAGCGTATGGCATTGTTAAAGACCCGGCACGGGCTTACCACTACGCATCAATCCCAGTCTGCTGAAATACTTGCCGCCCTGGAAGCCCACCCGGCTTTTAGGGCGGCACATATCGTCCTGCTCTATTATTCACTGAAGGACGAAGTCGATACGCATGAATTTGTCCGGAAGTGGAGCCGTGAAAAGCGGATATTGCTTCCGGTTGTCGTAGGTGACGATCTGGAATTGCGTGTCTATACCGGTCCCGAAGACCTGGCAACAGGAAGTTATAGTATTGAAGAACCTACCGGAGAACTCTTCACCGACTATGCAGCTATCGACTTTGTTGCCGTTCCCGGCGTAGCTTTCGATAATGCAGGTAACCGTCTGGGCAGAGGCAAAGGTTATTATGACCGACTGCTCCCCCGCCTCACGGCTTTCAAAGCCGGCATCTGTTTTCCTTTTCAATTAGTGAAAGAAGTGCCTGCGGAGCCATTCGACATCCGCATGGATACGATTATAACAATTCAATGAAAACAAATTATCACACTCATACTACCCGTTGCATGCACGCTACGGGTAGCGACGAAGACTACGTGCTCAGCGCCATCAAAGGCGGCTATCAGGAGCTGGGATTTTCAGACCACACTCCGTGGAAGTATCACACCGATTATGTGGCTGACATGCGTATGCTCCCCGAAGAATTACCCGGATACGTAGAAAGCCTACACTCGCTCCGCGAGAAATACCGGGATCAGATCAGTATCAAAATCGGATTGGAATGCGAGTATTTTCCCACCTATATCCATTGGCTGAAAGAAAAAATCAAAGAGTATCAACTGGATTATATCCTGTTCGGCAATCACCATTACCATACAGATGAGAAGTTCCCTTACTTCGGGCATCATACCGAGAACCTCGATATGCTGGAACTCTATGAAGAGAGTGCCATCGAGGGAATGGAAAGTGGTTTATTCTGCTGTTTGGCCCACCCGGATTTATTCATGCGCTCATATCCTCAGTTCGACCGTCATTGTAAGCTAATCAGCCGCCATATCTGCCGCACAGCCGCACGCCTCCATATTCCGCTGGAATATAATATCGGTTATGTAGCTTATAATGAGGCACACAATTTGCAGACTTATCCTTGCCCGGACTTCTGGCGCATTGCCGCCAATGAAGGTTGTACTGCTATCATCGGGTTAGATGCACATAACAATAAAGATCTGGAAACGCCTGTATATTACAATCGTGCCATAGAAGAATTGAAAGCATTGAAGATACAGAGAGTGGATAGCTTATCACTAATCACTAACCACTAATCCCTATCTGAATATGATATTCGTGATTACCTGCGCACCTACGTGGCGGTTCAGGTTGCGTACCAGTAAGTCACGTCCCATCATCAGTTCCTGACGCAGGGCGGCAGAGGTCAGATGGACATATAAAATCTGATTGCGGATATAGAGTTCACGGGTATAAGAGGCAATAGTAGGGCCAAGGATTTCTGCCCATGAGTTAATGAGCCGCTGCTCATTGAGTGGCGACTCCAGACTCTCCTGCCGAAGGAAAGTACGTATCAGTTTACCTATTTGTTCGGCATCGTTACGCTTCATGCTTCATCCTCCTCCCGTTCTGTTATGACTCCTTGATCTACCTGGAACATTTTGTAATCGCTGCCTACCTTATGAAGAATGCGATCCAGATGTTCCCGGTTCGTATCTGTTATGAATATCTGCCCGAAGTTATCACCGGCTACCAACTTGATGATCTGCTCTACGCGAGAAGCATCCAGTTTATCGAAGATATCATCCAGCAGAAGCAAAGGTACTGTGGTGCCGGTCCTTTTCAGGAAATCAAATTGTGCCAATTTCAAGGCAACAAGATAGGTTTTGTTTTGCCCTTGCGAACCTTCCCGCTTGATAGGAAAATCACCCAGAAGCATATTCAGTTCATCTTTGTGAATGCCATGCAGAGAGTATCCCATAATCTGGTCACGTACACGACTTGCTTTTATTACATCCAACAGGGATGCATCACGGGCATGCGAATCATAAGTCAACCCGACCTGCTCCTTATCTTGTGAAATAAAAGAATAAAATGACTGGAAAATAGGAATGAATTCACTGATAAAAGCCTCCCGCTTACGGAAAACAATCTCGCCGGCCTGTGCCATCATCTCTTCCCAAATGAGAAACAGCTCTTCTTCTACCGGCACTTCACTTTTCAACAACGTATTTCGTTGAGCCAACGCTTTATTATAGCGTATCAGAGCTTCCAGATACTCTTTATCATACTGCGAAATTACGACATCCATAAAGCGCCGACGCTCGTCACTGCCTCCGGCAATCAATTCCGAATCGGCAGGAGAAACCATGACCAAAGGCAAGAATCCGATATGATCGGACAAGCGGGTATATTCCTTTTTATTCCGCTTGAATTGTTTCTTTTGCCTGCGCTTCATACCGCAATAAATCTCTTCCAGCGTACCGTCGGGAGCCTCATAGAAGCCTTGGATGACAAAGAATTCCTGATCATGGCGGATGTTTTGCGAATCGATGGGATTACCCGAACTCTTACAAAACGAAAGGAAATAAATGGCATCGAGCAAATTCGTTTTCCCCATGCCATTCTGTCCGAAAAAACAGTTCAACTTGGGTGAGAATGAGAGCTCAACTTGTTCCAGATTCTTATAATTAAGTATGGATATACGTTTCAGTATCATATTACAGCTGTAAATTCAGTTACAAAGATAATGCAAAATCTCGATTTAGTGAGCGAAAAGAGAATTCATTCTTTTTTCCGAATGTGAGAGATTTATCTAAACCGAATGCAGTACCAATATAAGCATGCTTATTTTTAATGCGGAGGTAAAGCCTAGCTCATCAAAAAGTAGGAAGAATTTCGGGTTTTCAAGTGTAAAAGAAAAAAAGATGCCGCTAAATTTCGTTGATACCTATAAAAAAGTTACTTTTGCGGGTCGAAATGGCTAAATAAGAATAATAACAAAAAGAATATATAAAATGGCAGAACAAAAGAAAGCTAACGAAGCCCTGAATGTGGAAGAAGCATTGTCACAATCGGAGGCATTTCTCATTAAAAACAAAAAAGCAATTATCGGCGCTGTAGTAGCAGTAATCATCATCGTAGCCGGTATAGTAATGTACAAGAACCTTTATGCTGAACCGCGCGAAGAAAAAGCACAGGCTGCATTGTTCAAAGGACAGGAATACTTTGAGGCCGACCTTTACGAACAAGCCTTGAATGGCGACAGTATCGGATTCGCAGGTTTCGCTAAAATTGCTGATGAATACAGCGGAACCAAAGCTGCCAACCTGGCAAAAGCATATATGGGTATCTGCTACGCTCACCTAGGACAATACGAAGCTGCTGTAAAAGCACTGGATAGCTTCAGCGGAAAAGACCAGATGATAGCTCCTGCAATGAAAGGTGCAATGGGTAACTGCTACGCACAATTAGGCCAGCTGGACAAAGCTGCTTCTATGTTGCTGAGCGCTGCTGACGAAGCTGATAACAATTCACTCAGTCCTATCTACTTGCAACAAGCCGGAGAAATCCTCGTTAAGCAAGGCAAGTATGACGACGCTATCAAAGCATATACCAAGATTAAAGACAAATATTTCCGTTCTTACCAGTCAATGGATATCGATAAGTACATCGAACAAGCCAAACTGCTGAAGAAGTAATATACCTTATTATTATATAGTATATCAGACACGGGTTACACAGATTTTACACGGATAAAAAAGAAACAACCGTGAAATCCGTGTAATCCGTTTCTTTTTTTATCCCCCTTTTATTTTTAATTATTAATTTTAGAATAACTATGGCAACAGCTTATCATAACCTTTCAGACTACGACTTCAACTCTGTTCCTGACGCTAAAGAAATGAAGTTCGGCATTGTTGTTTCTGAGTGGAACTTCAATATCACCGGAAAACTTTTAGAGGGCGCAATGAATACTTTAAAAAAACATGGTGCCAGAGACGAAAATATTTTGGTGAAAACTGTTCCGGGTAGCTTTGAATTAATTTTTGGAGCCAACCAATTCATTGAATATAGTAATGTGGATGCAGTTATTGCAATTGGTTGCGTAGTTAGAGGAGATACTCCACATTTTGACTATGTTTGTATGGGAAGTACCAACGGAATTGCTCAACTGAACGCAACTGGCAACGTACCAGTTATTTACGGATTAATTACTACCAATACAATGGAGCAAGCCGAGGACCGTGCCGGTGGTAAACTGGGTAACAAAGGTGACGAATGTGCAATTACTGCAATAAAAATGATCGATTTTGCTTGGAGTTTACAAAAATAGTCGTATCTTTGCACCGCAATTGAGAAACAAAGCTACTCAATGAGAGAATTGAGATAGATTTCAAAGTGCAAAAGGGCAAATACCAGAGTGGCCAAATGGGGCAGACTGTAAATCTGCTGTCTTTCGACTTCGGTGGTTCGAATCCATCTTTGCCCACAAAAATTGCGGAAGTAGCTCAGTTGATAGAGCATTAGCCTTCCAAGCTGAGGGTCGCGGGTTTGAGCCCCGTCTTCCGCTCTTCTGAAAATCAGATAGTTATCGCAAGATTTCTATCTGATTTTTGCTTTTAGAGAATGCTGATTCTGCACGAAACTATGCGGTTGAAGTCAACCAAGAAGTCAACCGAAAATTTTATGAGTGCAGCAATCAACGTAGTATGCTACAAGTGGAAGACTTTAGCAAATGGAGAATCCCCCTTAATGGTAAGAGTAGCCAAAGGTGGCAAACGGACTATGCAAAGTTTAGGCGTATCCATTAATCCTAAATATTGGGACTTCACACGAAACAAACCTAAACCCAACTGTCCTAACAAAGAGTATATCCAAAAGATTATCTTGGATAAACAGCAAGAATTACAGCGGCGAATGTTAGAGTTGAATGTGGAGCAAAAGGAATATACCACCACTACCCTACTCAATAATGAGAATACCAAGTTTGAACTGAAAACCGTTAGTGAGTTCTACCACGAATTAATAGAGCAATACACACGTGAGGACAAATGCGGAAACCGTCTTATCTACAAAAGTTCTTTCAACTCGCTTAAAGCGTTTACGAAAGGCAAGTTAGATATACCTTTCAGCGATATAGATACTTCTTGGCTTAACAAATATGAGAAATGGCTACGCTCCAAAGACAATAAAGAAACCACCATAAGCCTTATGTTTCGCACATTGCGCAGCGCATATAATAAAGCCATCAAAGCGAAATGTGCCCGAAAATCCGATTATCCATTTGACGAATATAAAATAAACAAGTTCGATACCACAACTCAAAAGAGGGCTATTGCCAAAACAGATGTACTGAAATTCACAACTGAAGTGCAGCCCATTGGAAAACGGCAATACATGGAGTTGAGCAAAGATATATTCGTGTTCAGCTATCTATGTGGTGGAATCAATTTCACAGACATAGCTAATCTGGCAAAAGAGAATATTCAAAATGGCAGGTTACACTATATCCGCCAAAAGACAAAAAAGCTAATCAAAATAGGAATACCGCAAGAAGCCATGCAGATAATCGAAAAATATTCAAAGGAGAGCAAAGGCTATCTGTTTCCGATTTTAGATAGCAAGATACACAAGACCGCCTTGCAAAAGCAGAACAGAATACATAAGATATTAGGAAAGGTCAATAAGAACTTAAAACTACTTGCAGCAGACTTGGGGGTTGAAGCCAATATCACAACCTATGTTGCAAGGCACTCATTCGCAAGTGTCCTAAAGAAATCGGGAGTAAACATCGCATTGATAAGTGAAGCATTGGGACATTCAGACTTAGCCA
>NZ_EQ973491.1:549626-597843 GCF_000158035.1 Bacteroides cellulosilyticus DSM 14838 | reverse complement strand
CCACTCAAATATACTTGGATAGCTTCGATAATGAGCAGGTGGATGAAGCGATGAAGAACTTGCTATAACAAAAAGAAGTCTGTAGTCCGAAAAAGATTGCAGACTTTTCTTTTATTTTGCGGTATAATTAATAACATCGTACTATGTCAAAAGAAGAACTGTACCAAATAGAAGAACTGCCCGATTTTAAAGTGGCTTGGCATGAAAGCTACAAATGCCTTAATGAACCACTATTAGAATATGTGTGGGAAGTAGCCAATCACTTCCTGCCCGATTATGAAGAAGCAGATACGGGAATGATACCTGTAGAATCTTCCGCACCTGCCATATTCGCCAATAGATATGCGGAGAGAAACTTATCCGTTGAAGAAAGATACGAAAGAAGCAAAGAAATAAAAACTTTTAAGGGGACTTTAGAAGAATACAAGAAACGGGAATACAGAGAGTTGGACGATTCTTTCAAAGAGAAGTTTTTGAATAATAAGAACTTACAGCATACCATTGAAGCATTTGATTTTGATGTCAGCAAGTTTTGGTATCTGCTTCTTTTCGTATATGACTTTATAGAGGATATTGGAACTGATGCGCCTACTGTAGAGAAACCGCTACTTGAAGATTTCGCTTCTTTTCTAACTAATCTATGCGGAGCATCGAGCATAACCTTGAAACAGGGCGACAAGAATATTTATTCTACAGAACGGGAAGACTTGATAGACATTATCCAAAGGGCTGTTTATCATTTCGGTGAAACATATAGCAAGATTGTAAACGGAGAACAAGACCTAAAAACAAAAATCAAACAATTACAGAAGTTAGGCTTGAAAGGCTTTATAGATAACAGCCTGTTATCGCAAATTAATTTCAACGGCAAGTACACTCTTGACTATTCCCACAAAAGATGGAAGTTTGCAGAAATGTTCCTGTATTTCTTGGAGGGCAAGAAAGCAGATAAAAAAAGAGTAAGTGACAGAAACGTAAGGATTTCTACTGAAAAGAACCTATTCGTTTCGAGACTTCTCTATACCACAGGCTATGTCTCGGAGGTGTACGACAGAGAGTTCTTTCCAAACGGAAAGCCCAACAGGACATTGTCCCTTATCATCCGAAAATACAGTAAGGAGAAATTTCCCCCTGTTATAGCTAACAACTATAATGCAGTAGCACTTTAGGCATATATAACAACAGGAAATGCGTACTGAAAGACTTATTCTTTTCGGTACGCATTTTTTTTGCGTACTGAATGCAACAGATGATAAGTACGTATATTATTAATTTACAGCGCTTTGCAGTGAAATAAAATATATTTTTCTTTGCATCGTCAAAATGAAAACCAAGATGCGCATCAACTAATGATTTTCGATTGACATTAGTTTCTAAATTAAAATTGTTAGCTATGAGCAAAATAGTACAGGTGGCGACCTCAAACGCAGATGTGTTAATTAACGCTACGGAAGTAGCAAGTGTAGAATCTCAAAACGACAATAATATGAATGAAGTGACGAGCACAGACTGTTGCCCGAAAGAAAAGACAACAGTTATCGCTATCATTGAGGGTGTTAAACAAGAAGTTAAATTGGCTCGCACCATCTATAGCATGGACGTGCTGAAGAAAAGCCAAGAGAAACTCCTTGGAGAAATTGACAAGAGCAAGTTGCTTGATGAGATATTCCACTTTTCAGACCCCGAAATCTTCCGCAAGGCAGGGATTCCCCTCTACGACTGTGAGGGGGAAGAAATTCCTAAAGATGAGGAGAATGTGCTTGTGCCTATTGAGACAGGAGCAAACTATTGGAGGTTCAGTTTCGATGCCGTACTGAAACACGTACAGATACATACCTTTGAAAGCGTGGAAGAGTATGCGCAAGTGGTAGGAATGGCAGACCTTTTCACCCGTTCAAGAAGCACAGTCGAGAAGATAGGCATTGCGGCTTTGGCTACAGGGGATGCCACTTATCAAGCGGTCTATGAACTTGCGAGAAAGACAGGTATGCCCGGCAGCAGTGCTTATGCGTACTTGGGGGTACAACTCCAAGCATCCACCACGTTGGAGATGTCTATCGGTATAAGACGGAAAGACGTGCCTGTGCTGAGCAGAACCCTTGAAGAAGCGTTGGAACTCCACAAACAAATCTGCCTTACGTTTACTCCAGCCGACGCAAGGAAGCGTTACGCAATTCGGGCTATCAACTCCGTTATGAAAACAGGAGACTATGACCTTGCAACCATCATGCAGGCATTACGAACCATTCCAGCGGAAAGCGTCACACGTGCCCGCCTAATGGATTGCGGAATAAAAGAGACCTGCATAGCCAATGTCCTAATCAAGTACATCATTGAAATGCGGCAAAAGAGAGCCGCCTAAACAGCTCCGAAGAATGAGCCTGTGTGACAGGCAGGCTTGTTCTTCACATTAGAAGCGTCTCTTTCCAATGTAAGAAAAACCAACAGATTATGGATATATATAAATTCAGTCTGACAGTACAACAATGAACGGAGGATGCTCTAATGTGGCTGACTTACAAAGACAGAAAGTGTAAGAAAATTTTTAGGAGAAAAGATTATGATTACGTATAAAATAAGTGTAAAGGACGGTTACATGGTAGATTCCGATTTACCACACAACTGTATCTTTAATAAAGCGAGGACAGGCTGCGGTGGCACAAGCATCGCATTGAATAACGGCGAGAATTACGTTGTTGCCGTACCCACCACCGAACTGATAATAAACAAGTGCAGTTCCAATGACAGATGTTTTGGCTTGTACGGAAACTTCACGCCCAAACTGAAAAAAGAACTGTCCGACTACATCCAGCAACACGAATGCAGGAAGATTATATGCACCTATGACAAGCTGCCCAAACTGCTGGCTTTGGTTGATGGAAAGGACTACAGGCTGTTGGTGGACGAATACCACAATTTCCTCAAACAGTATTCGTTCAGGGACAAGGCTATTGACGGAGTATTAGATAACTTTAAGGCGTTCAAGTCTTTCTGTTTCATGTCCGCCACTCCGATTGAAACGGACTTGAAGCCAAATGTTTTGGATGGCGTGACGGAATATGTTGCCGATTGGAAAGAACCGCTCCCGATATGCGTCCTTCCCTATCAGACCAACAAGCCTTATCAGTTTGCAGCCAATGTTATCGGCAAATACAAGATGCAAGGCTGTTTGGAAGTGAACGGGCATGAATCACGGGAAGCCTATTTCTTCTTGAACAGCGTACAGGAGATTGCGCACATCATCAGACAGTGCGGGCTGACCAATGACAATTGCAGGGTGATATGTGCCAATACAAGCCACAACCAAAAGAAACTGGGTGAAATGAAAATATCCAACTCGTTAAGCCCTGCAAGGATGTTCAATTTCATCACCTGCAAATCATTCGAGGGTGCGGACTTTTTCTCTGAGACAGGGCTTTGTTTCGTTATCAGCAATGTCTATAAAAAACAGACCTTGGCAAGCATGGATATTGACATACCCCAAATTGCAGGAAGAATCAGAAACAGGGAAAATCCGTTAAGGCATACGGTCTTTCATATATTCAACACCAAGAAAGATGATATGTTTGCCAGCTATGAGGAAGTCAGGAAAGACACGCTCAAACAGCTTGAAATAGCAGAGGAAAGGGTTAAGGCATACAATTCCTTTTCAGCGGATGCCAAGAAACAGCAGGCTAAAGAGGTCAAAGATTCCTCATATATAAGGTATAACAACGGTATGTTTGAAGTGAACGACAGGGCTGTAAACTATATCCTGTATGAATACAAGCTGATGCACCAAATATACCAGTCGAAAGAGAATGTTGCGGATGCCTATGCCCATGCAGGTTTCAACTATGGCAATATCCGATGGGAGAAATTGCCAAACGAGGAGATTGGAAAGTTGGGCAGGAGAATTGCGTTTGCGGAGATAGCGCAGAGATACTATGACCTGCAATACAGCTTTGACAATGGCAGGGCAGAGATTGAAAGGCAATACCCTTTCATCCGTGAAGCGTTCCAACTGTTAGGCTTTCAAGAGATACGCAGGCTAAGAAGCAGGAAAGCGGTGGAAGAAGCCTTGCTACAAGCCAAGTTAGCCGATAAGCCAAGCCGTTCTGAAATGTTCGGACTACTTTCGCAAGTGATAGAAATCGGCAGATTCTACTTGACAGCGGACTTACGGGCAATCTGTGAACAGTTCCATCTTTCCAAGATTAAGGATTTGAGGGAATGGTACAATATCAAGAGTGGAACAAAACGGATAAATGGTGTTCCACGAAACGGATATTGGATTAGGAGTTTGATTGTGTAATATTAAAACTTATTTATTATGGGATTAAATTTAAGCAAGGGGGATATGTACAAGTTTGTTAACTATACTTGGAATCCTATCAAAGGCAAATGCCTGCACGATTGCAGCTATTGCTATATGAAGCAGATAAATCCAAATGCCAATCCGCCAAGATTGGCAGAATATGAACTTAATACAGACCTTGGCTGTGGCAGGTCTATTTTTATTGGCAGTTCCACGGATATGTTCGCAGAAGACATACCATCCGAATGGATTGCCAGAGTGTTGGATTACTGCTATCAGAACAGAAACATGTTACTGCCCAACGCTTACCTGTTGCAGTCCAAGAACCCCAAGAGATTTTTGGAGTTCATCAACCATCCGATTATGGAACGTGTGGTATTCTGCACGACCATTGAGACCAACCGTTTCTATCCGGAGATAATGAACAAAGCTCCAAGAATTGATGAACGGGTGGAAGCTATGGAAGAGATAGCAAGGCTTGGACGCCCCACAATGGTAACGGCAGAACCTTTGATGCAGTTTGACCATGAAGAAATGGTGTCTTTTATCAGAAGATGCAGCCCCAAGTTGGTGAACATAGGAAGAAACTCTTGCAGGAGAATTGTACTGCCAGAGCCTACCCAAGAAGAAGTCCAGCAACTCATTGCGGAACTGAAATCGCTGAAATCGTTTACCAAGGTGAACGTGAAAGACAACGCATTGGAATGGTGCAAGTAACGGCAGAGAAAGAAAGTTGGAGGAAACCTGCAATATGGCGGAATCCAACTTTCGCTTTTTATTAGAGTTATATAGCCTATACTTTATAATATTCCACATACAGCCAATGACATTAAAAAGGCTACCTAATTAAAGAATCACCTATATGCAGTTTAGCTAAAAGTCAAGAGAACAGACATATAAGGTACTTAATACAGAAATCCCCCCCTCCCCATTCAGCCAGTGACCTAAAATATATAAGAGTGTCTGCCTCACGAGTTCACAACCCCTCAAGTCCCCCTCTGTATATTGATATAAAAAAGAATTATTAATCATTTAAACTTTTATCATTATGACAAATTTAGTTATCATGCCAACAGAGAACAGAGAGAGAATGAATTTAGGTGAGTTTGCAGAAGAAGCAACCATTATTGAAGAAACTGCAACGCCTAAAAGAGTAAATCATTTCATTGAGGCAAACACCCAAGAAGCTACCTTGCAACATTTGAAAAATGACTGTATTACTCCCGTTTTTGCAAAAGACAATGAGCTTACAGTAAACCATGCTGCATTTATTGAAACTGTTTGGGAAGCTGCAAACTCCTACTACAATGGTGAGACTATCGGAACACCCGATATTCGTGTCTCTCATGTGATTAAGGGGCGCATCCCCGAAGCTATCCACAAACCTGCCAATCAGTTGTTGGAATCAGACAAAACAATCTACTATGAGAGGGCAGCTTTCAGTATTGACATTCCCACAATCTATGAAACGGTTGAGGGAAACAAGTTGAACCTTTCAATAGTGGGGGTCAGAGCCTATAATCAAATGAACTTATACAGCAAGAAAGTTCCAGAGTTGTTTAGGTTGGCTATTGGCTTTAAGAACCAAGTATGCTGCAACATGTGCGTCTTTACAGATGGTTACAAGGATGATTTAAGGGTGAGCAATACAAGTGAACTTTACCGTTCTGCCTTGGAACTGTTCAACAACTACAATCCTGCCAAACATCTGCATTTGATGCAACAGTTGGGCAATACTTCAATGAGTGAACACCAATTTGCACAAATATTGGGCAAAATGAGACTTTATCAGTGTTTGCCCAATGGCTACCAAAAGAGACTGCCAAGAATGTTGCTTACTGATACACAGATTAACAGTGTTGCAAAAGCCTACATTAATGATGAGAACTTTGGCAGCTTTGGAAATGACTTGAATATGTGGAAGTTCTACAACCTATTAACGGGTGCAAATAAGAGCAGCTATATAGATTCATTCTTAGACCGCTCATTAAATGCAACTGAAATGGCTGTTGGAATCAATGCAGCCCTGCATGGGGATGAGCATTACAAATGGTTTATTGACTAATTAATGAGAGGACATCTATTTATTTAGGTGTCCTTTCCTATTTTTACAGAACTATGGATAAACAGACAGAGAAAGTAATAAAGCACATTAAAGACTTGGAAAACAGATTGGGGCATGTGGATAACAACCTACGCTATATCAAAGTTATACAAGCCTTGAAATATTGGTTGGAAAAGTTTGCAGACCTGCTTAGTAACAACCAAGCATTACAAGAAGAGTACCAAGCAACCTATTTAAGCTACTTTTATACGGGTTGTGGTTTTTCCTTTTATGATAGGGTGTGTAACTCCATATTAGAGTATAAATATGGGAACAGACCTTTTTAATAACTTAAAAATACTACAATATGGAAGATGATGGGAAATTGATACTATGGGGAACATTGGTAGTTCTCCTGCTGATAATAATTGGTATTATCAATCCTTTTTTGCTGATACTGATTTTATCCATCTTTATTTATATACAATCATAGTTACACTTTCTAATAGAAGTGAAAGTAATTTGAGAATCAGACTATTACAAAATGATTCCCGAATTTACTTTCACTTTTATTGTTAAACCTACAAAATTGAAACAACATGAGTTTGAAGAACAGCTATACAACAAGTGACTGCCTGCAATGGGACAGTGCCACAAACTTGGTAAGAAAGTTATATAGGGATAAGAATTATAGGATAAGCCTGCTTGTTGGGTGTGGCATATTCTTTGGTTTACGCATTTCTGACCTGTTGCAACTTACTTGGGAAATGCTCCTGAATAAGGATGCAAAGTTTACCATTACTGAAAAGAAAACAAGCAAACGCAGGGAAGTGAGAATTAATAAGGAGTTTCAGAAGCACATTAAAGACTGTTATACTGCTTTGGATATTCAGAACTTGAATGAGTTTTGCTTTTTATCGGGAAAAGGTAAGAACAAGGTCTATTCTATCCAATGGATAAACATTGTACTTAAAGAGTTGAAGAACAAGTACAATTTAAAGATAGACCATTTTTCCACTCATTCACTTAGAAAGACTTTTGGCAGGAAAGTGTTTGAATCCTCTGAAAATGCTGAATTGGCTTTGGTTAAGCTGATGGAACTGTTTAATCACAGTTCTGTAACCATAACTAAAAGATACTTAGGACTTAGACAAGAAGAACTGTTAAACACTTATGACTGTTTGAGTTTCTAATCTGTTGGGATGGGAGAAAGTTTGAAATTTCTGTTGTTATCATGCAATTTTCAGAAACAAAGAACTTTGTCCCGTTCCCTAATATACAGCAACTTTTAAAAACTGCAATGTAAGAGAAACTGTAAATAATGGCTATATATAAATATGGTAAGGCATAGTTTCAAGCGAAACAGATAGCGATAACGCAGTTAGTTCCGCATTGATGCAAGCGTAAGAAAATTATCTTTTTAAAAAGGCATGATGTGGCTTGTAGTTTATGGTATGTGTGATTTTAGGAAATTACTTATAAGGTCTGAACAGCCGTACCAATCTGCAATATCAGAAAAGCAACTATAATCCTTATAACTAACAATAGGTATGGAGCTACAACTAAAAGAAGCTGATACTACCTAATTGCTTACTACGGATGTGCTTTAAAACACTTGGAACTACATTTATCAGTGTTTTATCTTTAGCTATTCAAAACCTTTCGCTAACTTTGCAGCAATTTCAGTGGGCTTAATGCTCTGAAAGGACATATTTAACGAAAAGGTGTTATTGAGATTATCTTCTTTTCTCAAATTCTCGCAAAATTTGAAAAGGCATGAAGATGATAGCAGTAGCACCCCACCATTTGATATATACCTACCTTATATCCATAAGGCTCTTAGATATTGTCAAAATTGGTGTGGGTTGCTATTGTTTTATCCATGCCAAGGCAATGCGAGAAGCCAGAGAAAAGGATAAAGCAGATATAGTTCCCACACCTTATTTTTTATCCGCTTCTTCGGGGAATTGGAAGTGCAATATTATTAATATGACTGATGATAATATTTTAACGTGTTACTCTTGCTTCTTAGTTAGCATTCTATCCAAATGCCCTAATCAATCCCTTTCTGCAACAAAGGTTAATATAAAGAATGCCTTTATAACATATATGGAAATGGGGAAAAGTTGTGCAATTGATAGAAACTTTCAATACGAAAATTTTATTAATGAAGCAAGAAATATTATTTCAGAAGTTGGAGGTATAGAACAAATAATTCAAGCATTTAAGTCCTTGGCGACTAATGAAGATATAACAGAATGCAAAACTTATTTAATGAATTTCGGGCATCAATGCCGTAGAATTTCAAATAGTGAAGCACCAATGCAAGAAGCCATATACATATCTAAACAATTTTAAGTTCTATATTATGAGACTTGCAAAATGGTTTAGATGGGTATTTCCTGCAAAGAACAAAACTAATGAATCTATTAATATAGTAAATAGTATAGCAAAAACAAAGAAATTACATAAAGAGCTAATACTATATGCTCATCCTGATAAGCATCCCAACAATCAAGAATTGGCAACCAGATTATCAGAGCGTATAAATGAGAATAGGTTTAATTACAGTGAGTTATTAAAATTGCAGGACATAATAAACAAAGAATTATATATAAAAGAATGAACATCATAGATTTATTTAAAAACTTATTAAATTCACTGCTTGATGGTTCTTTTGAAAAAATGAAAATCATATCTACTATGAATCAAGCATTTAAAGAATACTATTATTCGGGTGAATTAAACAGATTGTGTAAAGTATCTATAACAATGGGAAACGATAGTTATAGACACGAAATGAGTGCTATCTTTTTTAGAAGCGGATTTAAAATCTCCATTGAGAATGATTCTGATTTACGGGATTCTGAAATAAGAGATATATCTCAATATATATTATCAAATAAGGCTTTTGTCAGACAACTCATGTCATTGGGATTTGATACCTTAATAATAATGGGTAAAACCACTAAAAAAGCAATGCAATATAGCCTAAAAGAATATGCCCAATTAAGAGGATTTTCTTTAGAATAAATAACTAATTACTTATCACGAATATGAGTTATGTTAGTAGTACCTATAGGAAAAAAGAATTTATTCAAATTGTTATAGAACAAACTTTTATTTTAAAGAAAGATTATATTAGTAAATGGTTTTCTGTAAAAGAGGTATATACCGAAGTTTTACAAGAAGAAGAAAAGATTATATTCAGTAATGGAGAAGTTGTTACGAAAGAGCGTAAATTATACGTGAATTGCGACCCAACAAATTTTATACATTGGGTAACTGATTATAAAAACAATATTAGTATGACATATTTCTCTACTGGACAAGAAGAGAAAGGAGAGCCACCTTTAAAACCGAAGAATGACAAGATTGTTCGTAAATGGACAAATGGGGAAACTTGTCACGAATGTTATAATAGCAATAGAGATTTGTCATATATGGCAATCTATGATGCGAACAATAGATTAAAGGCTGATACAAATTACATATATGACAATGACAATCAACTTATTAAGATTCGTTACATGAAAGAATATGGGAAATTGAAATCAGAAATAACATGCCAATATAATGCGCAAGGCAAACTTGTTTTTGAGCAAGTGGTAGATGGTGATAACAAAATAGTAAGTAGAACAACGTATTATTATAATAATCAAGGAAAAGAAACACGTATATGTAAACATATTAGAGGTAGAGAGTATAATTCTAAGTTCAACTATGACAATAATGGAAACCTTATATCATCTGATTTTTATGATGATAGCCATATATTAAGGCATGGTACATATCGCTATAATCAATATGGTGATACTATTTATTTTGATACATGGAGAGATGGAAAGAGGGTTAAGGAAGAATATGAATATGATAAGTACGATAAATACGGTAATTGGCTTGAATGCCGTGAATTAAAAGATGGGGAAACTGTAAGATTCATCAGAAGACAATTTAAATATACAAATTAGCTTATTTATGAAAAATACTGTTATCCTTTTAATCAGCATAGCTACATTCGTAGCTTGCGCCAAACAAAAAACAGAACAAGTTTCTACCATAGACAGTACCTTGCAGGTAAAAGTTGATTCTATCCTGCAAAACAAGCTATCCGAACTTGATGCTACAACAGGGCAAGTTATTGTAATGGAAGTGCAGACAGGAGAAATTAAGGCTTCTGTTGGTACTGATTCCATCCTGCAAGAATCGGGATTGGTGCGTACCGCTTCACTTTTGGCGGTATTGGAAACAAAGGCGGTTAAACTATCTGATACAATAGATGTTGGCGATGGTATTTTAGCTATTGGAAAAGATACATTGTGCGACCATAATTGGCATAGAGGTGGATATGGTAAAATCACGGTGGAGCAAGGTTTCGGACTTGCATCCAATATCGCCAATTACAAAGCGGTGAGAAAGGCATTTGATAATGAACAAGCCTTTGCGGAAGTACTTGCAAAATACGGTTATCAAGTGAAAGATACAAGTTTGGTTTATAACTCTTTAGGATATGGCATACTCACTACTCCATTACAGAACTTGACTTTCTTTAATTACATAGCTAAAAGTAAGACTGCCATAAAAGAAGCATTGGAATACTCTGTTTCTAATGGATTAGCTAAACCTACCCAATCAGATAAAGTTAAAGTAGCAGGAGCAACGGGAACAATCCAACTTTCAAATGGAGAATATGCCGTAGAGTTTTGCGGCTACTTCCCTGCCGATAATCCGAAATACAGTATCATTGTTTCCATTAATAAGAAAGGATTACCTGCAAGTGGTGGACTGATGGCAGGTGATGTGTTTAGGCAGATTGTTGTTATAATGGATGAAAGGTAATGAGAAGATTGTTATTTATCATTATAGGATTACTTAGTTTAATAGCCTGCAAAACAGACAAAATATCTGTTCCGCAGGATTTTGAATGTTTCAATCAGCCACATATTTACATCAAGTACAAACAGCCTGTAAACGGATATACAGTAAAAGTAATGTGGCTGCAAAATGGTGAGGTAGGTAATGCCCTATTCTGTTTAGAGAAACAAGGAGTACAATATTACTACTTTGCGGAGAAATGGACTGATAAGATTCTGTATGATAAAGGTAACACATATCCTAACAACACAGTTATAGAGTTAGACTATACGGCTAAATTAAAGAGCGAAGAATACCTTTCGGATGATTCTCCTTTCTTCTTTTCCGATGTTGATTTTGACGGAGAAGAGGAGTTTATTATCAATCGCTATAAAAGTGGTTCAAGAGAATCAAATGCCTATGATGTGTACGATGTCAGCCCATACGGTTACTTTATGCAGAAAACAGAAGCACCATTTACAGAGTTGGAAAACGGACAATGCGAGTTTGATTCAGAGAACAAGACCATTACTGTTTACGGCTCTAATGGTTGGAGCAATATTATCAATAAGACCTATCAACTAAAAGGCGAAAAGTTTGAATTAATAAAATAGTACATAAGCAAAAAGCCAACCTACCCATTTGAAGTATGCACTTCAAACAACGGATAAGTTGGCTTTTTCAGTTCTAAACAAACATCTTATTAACTACAAAACTATGTGTTACACAAGCATATTTATAGATGCAGAGAACACAAAACAATAAGAGCAGATTTTTCAGCAGGTAGATTTTTGAGAAGATATAGCTTTATATACCCACTACTGATTTCTATACCGATACTATATTATGCTATGGAAGTGCAATATATGAATACTTTTTCAGCGGAGGGGAAGCTACACTATGCTATTATATACCATATCATTAGATAGGTAAAAAACTGACAGTCAAAAGCAAAACTATTAGAAAGAATCATTGCATAACAGCATGATATTTACTAATTTTGTGGTGCAGTTGCAATACTGCAAAGAGATTATTAACTTATTTATTATGAACCATTCTTGGTACTTGACCTTAAAAGTCAACCAAGACATCAACCAATAGTTTCTAAATAGAATCAGATTCTAAAGATAGCTATCATAAACGGAAGTAGCTCAGTTGGTTGCCTTTAATCCGCAGGATTAAAGGACATTAGCCTTCCAAGCTGAGGGTCGCGGGTTTGAGCCCCGTCTTCCGCTCTTAAGAAAATCAGATAGTTATCGAAAGATTTCTATCTGATTTTTGCTTTTAGAGGGTGCTGAATTTAGCGTGGTTTAACCGAGTGAGTTAAACCGAGAGTTAAACCAAAATCTTATGAACACAACAATCAACGTAGCGTGCTACAAATGGAAAACTTTAGCAAAAGAAAATGATTACCTACATCTGAAACTCATAATCATAAGGTTTATGGAATATATTAATGAATTTCACAAGTAATAGATAGAGTTCACTCATCAATCAATACCCTCATTGGGCAAGCTACCGCATCGTTAGAAGAGAAAAGGAAGCAGCAGGAACGTTTGAACGAACAGAGACTTATAAGAGAAGACAGACAGAAGGACTGATAAGATTTGCCAATTCCAATAACCTATGAATTTCTCTCCGAGCTAAATAGATTGAAATTAATAATTCAAGCTCTCTTTTACAACAATTCAAGTATCTGCTTCTTATAATTAAGTATAAAGGAATGGCCTTGCAAGAATTCGATGTTTAAGAGCCCAATATTGCCATTACCTATTATAAAATCCAACGTATACTCATCCTTTCCTATCTTGAATGTTACATTTCTACATAATTCAGCCGTCTTAATTGATAATTTATTTACGATATTAGCTGTTTCCTTTTGGATTAGCTCAGGTTTTCCTACATATAAACCACGTTGAAGCTTATTGTTTCTACATCCCGTATCAAAAGCAAATCGTGTTTTTTTCCCATTGACTTTACTATCTAAAATGATATAATCTATTGCCACATCAGGATAGTCCTCATGGTTTTTCCATTTATAAATAATTCCTTTCGCTTTATTATTAGAATCGTAGGGTTCAACAATATTCTTTTCCATATCAAATTTCCAAGCTCCTGATCTAAGGATATTAGCCCCGACGATAAATTTTGGTGCATATTTTTGATAATGCCCAGTAAGATCTGCAACTAAGCAATACACTTTATGATATGTCTTTCCACAAAAAAAGATAGAATCTATAAAAGCACTTGAAATCTTATCTTTAGTTTGGTTAACAGGAATTGTTTGTAATTCATCTTCTTTTATTCCGCATGAATCAATAGCAAAAATAGAATCAATTATACATAACGAACAACCCGTATCAATTAGAGAGGGTATTGAGTGCCTTTTTGTCTCATTGAACACCTGTACATCCGTATACATAAACTTATCTTTAAAAATAAGCTTTGATTGTGCTTTAGCAGCAAAACTGACAGCAAGCATTATACATAAGGATAAAAAATATAACTTCATAATTATTTAAAAAATATATCTCTTAAAACATCTCCTATCCACGGTTCTCTCATTTTTTCTCGAAAATAATCATCCTTAAATTTAAAGGCATCTTTATTGTATATTCTTTTAAGATTGTGATTCACACTGTCTCGGTAGTGTAAGATTAGCCGATAATACAATGCAGAGTCATTAATTTCATCTTGTTTTGCAGTTATTGAATCTTTAACAGCAGGTATAGTAGCAAGGGTATCTTGAATTGTACTCGTTACCAACGTGTCTTTTACAAATTTTATATCTAACGTATCTCTATTTAAATTGAAAGATCTATTCGTCTGTGCAAATAAAGCCCCGTTGCTAAGTGCAAGAATTAGTAAGATTGATATTTTAAGTACATCTTTCATACACCGTTTTTTGCAAAGATACAACATTCTAAAAATAGAGGTTACTTTTACCTGAAAAATAGAGGTATATCTGTAAGTTCCAAGTTTTGAGATTTCAATAGAAGCATATCTAAGTCCAACTGTCCTAACAAAGAGTAAATGTTATATATAATGGTAGGAAAAGAATGCAAGAAGCTAAAAAACAAATATGCAAACCGGAAATAATTAGCGAAACACTTGACATCGCCTTCTCAATATCGTATCTTTGTATCATCCTTTTATAGATAATCTTTATTCAACTTTGCATTAAACTACATTTCACGGCATATAGGAACGGAGAAGCAACTGCTTCCCCGTTTTTTTATTCCCTCAACACAGCAGGCTCCGATAGCTCACGGTTATATAAGCGTGGGCTTACACTTATATAAGCGTGAGCCCACACTTGTACAACCGTAATGCCACACTCCGTCGTCTCCAATGCCACACTTCAACAATTTAAACATGTGGCATTCAGCGGACTAAGATGTAGCATAGAGGAGAATAAAGTGTGGCATTTGCCTCGCTAACCACAGGCAAAAAATATCAGAAATTCACAATCACAAGACATTCGAGTCATGACACTCATCTTGGCAGTATTCCCGTTAATAATACATAAATCTGCTATTGACAGAAGGCAACGATTATCTGCCGATCAGTAAACATTATTTTTAATTTGAAGCAAATCACAATAAAGAATGTTTCATTGCGAACAGAATAATTTCAAAAATATTCCCTCTTATTTCATAATATTACTCCTATACTGCGTCGGCGTCAGATTAACCAACTGCTTAAACGTGCGATTGAAATGAGTGATCGAATCGAAGCCGCATTCCACAGCTATCTGCGAAATATCCATTTCTCCCAATGCTAACAACTTACAAGCATATCCCACACGCATTTCCATCACATACTGCAAAAGCGTCTTCCCTGTATTCTCCTTAAAGTAACGACAGAAGGCGCTGGAGTTCATGCTCGCCATTCCGGCAATTTCATTCAATTTGAGGTTACGGGTGTAGTTATTGTTTATAAAGGAAATGATTTTATCAATCCGCTTGCTCCCCAGCGTAGGAAACTTTTCGTAATAATGCAGACTTGCCAGTGTCTTCCTTTGCGGACTGACTGCCAGCTCCTGCAACAAATCCAGCAACCCGCTTATCTGGTGAAAACCACTTAATGAAAGAAAGCCGGAAAGCAACTCCCCTACCCGGGTTGCATCCTGTTTCGGAAAAATGATACCTCTCTTCGATTCCTCCAACAGCATTTTTATTTGCAGAAACTGAGGATAATAATCAAAGGAATATTGCATAAAATTCTGCTCAAACTGAATAATAGTCCCTTGCACACGTGAAGTGACGTTCTCCGAACCATAAATATCATTACTCCGCATGTAATGGGGCAGATTAGTACCGAACAGAATCACATCACCCGCAGAGAACTTCTCAATGCAGTCACCTACAAAGCACAGGCCATGACTCTCCTTCACGTAAATGATTTCATACTGGCTGTGGAAATGCCACGGATAAGTGAAACGATCATAATCGTAATGCCGAGCCTTGATCGGATTCGACTCCGATATAGGCAACTTTTCATTTATAATCGGTCGGCGCATATATTCTGCAAAGTTTAATTCACACACAAAGATAAGGAAAGACAATAGAAATGCTACCGCATACATGCAAAAATCCGCATATATTCTGCAAATATCCATTTATCGCAGCATTATTTTTGCACGTATATTTGCAGTCAATAATCAGTTAAACTATTAATATATAAATGTTATGGAAAAAACCTGGAGATGGTTTGGCAAGAAAGACAAAATCACGCTCGACATGCTGCGGCAAATCGGCGTGGAAGGAATTGTGACTGCCTTGCACGATGTGCCCAATGGTGAAATATGGACCGAAGAGGCTATCAACGATCTGAAAACCTATATCGAGTCGTACGGCTTACGCTGGTCTGTAGTAGAAAGCCTACCTGTTTGCGAGGCGATCAAGTATGCCGGACCGGAACGTGAACAGTTAATAGAAAACTATAAAGTCAGTCTGGCAAACCTGGGCAAGTGCGGTGTGAAAACCGTATGCTATAACTTTATGCCCGTTATCGACTGGATACGCACGGATTTGCAACATCCCTGGGCAGACGGCACTTCGTCACTCTACTTCGACCGTGTTCGCTTCGCTTACTTCGACCTTCGAATCCTCGGACGCGAAGGAGCCGAAAAGGACTACTCCGCCGAAGAACTGGCAAAGGTTGCAGAACTGGACAAGACCATCACCGAAGCAGAAAAGGATGATCTTATCGACACGATCATCGTAAAGACGCAAGGTTTCGTCAACGGAAATATCAAAGAAGGAGATAAGAATCCGGTGAACATCTTCAAAAAGCTGTTGGCCCTCTATAAAGGTATCGACCGTGATATGCTACGCGAAAACATGCGTTATTTCCTCTCCGCCATCATGCCTGTCTGCGAAGAATATGGTGTAAATATGTGTGTGCATCCCGATGATCCTCCGTTCCAGGTATTAGGTTTGCCGCGTATTGTCACCAACGAAGCAGACATCGCCTGGTTCCTGAATGCAGTGGATAACCCGCATAACGGACTGACCTTCTGCGCCGGCTCCCTCAGTGCAGGCGAGCATAACGATACCCGTGAATTGGCAAAGAAATTCGCTAAACGTACTCACTTTGTCCACCTGCGCAGCACGGCCGCCATGCCCGGAGGCAACTTTATAGAGAGCTCGCACCTGACCGGACGCGGACATCTGATTGGCCTCATCCGCATCTTTGAGAAAGAAAATCCAGGACTGCCTATGCGTGTAGACCACGGACGAATGATGCTGGGTGACGAAGACAAAGGATATAACCCCGGATATTCATTCCATGGCCGTATGCTGGCATTGGCACAGGTAGAAGGAATGATGGCAGTGGTGCAAGACCAAATAAACAATTAAAAACTAATAATTAAATAAGGAGATTATGAACGAACAATTCAGTATTGCAGGTAAAGTAGCCGTTATCACCGGTGCAGGTGGCGTATTGGGTGGCAGCATTGCCAAATGTTTCATGGAGCAAGGCGCCAAGGTAGTAGCCGTTGACATCCGTCAGGAACAACTGGACAAACGTGTAGAAGAACTGAAAGCTTACGGTGAAGATGTGATCGGCATCGTAGGTAATGTATTGGACATCGCCAGCCTTGAAAAATTGGCTGATGACATCGTTGCCAAATGGGGACGTATCGACATCCTGCTCAATATTGCCGGTGGCAATATGCCGGGTGCTACGCTGGCTCCCGACCAGAACTTCTTCGACATGGACGTTACCTGCTGGGAGAAAGTGACTAGCCTGAATATGAACGGAACTGTTTATCCTTCTATGGTATTCAGCAAAGTGATGGCTAAGCAAGGTAAAGGTTGTATCGTAAACGTATCTTCCATGGCTGCTTACAGCGCCATCACCCGCGTTCCGGGTTACTCGGCAGCTAAAACAGCCGTTGCTAACTTCACTCAATGGCTGGCAAGCGAACTCGCACTGAAGTACGGAGACGGCATCCGTGTAAATGCTATCGCTCCAGGTTTCTTCATCGGCGACCAGAACCGTGCCGTGCTTATCAATCCTGACGGTTCGCTGACAGACCGCAGCAAGAAAGTTTTAGCCAAAACTCCAATGAAACGTTTTGGAGATATCAACGAACTGAACGGCGCCGTACAATTCCTGTGTAGCGATGCGGCAAGTTTCGTGACAGGTGCATTGCTGCCGATAGATGGCGGATTTAGTGCATTCAGCGGAGTATAATTATCCTTGCTATCCAAAAAAGAATTTTCAATTTTATTCTAAAAAGCTGCTTCTAAGAGGCAGCTTTTTTTATTGAGAATAAATATCTTTGTAGCAATTTCAATTTAACCTATACACTATTTCAATGAAAAACGAACCTCCTACTCATGTCCTGGGCCTGGCTCATCCTCCTATTCCCGTTGTACGCATCGGACTCATAGGCTTAGGCAATCGCGGATTACTCACATTGGAGCGTTATATGCTCATAGAGCACGTAGAGATCAAAGCTTTGTGTGAGATACGCCCCGGAAACCTGGCAAAAGGACAAGCCCTACTGACAAAAGGCGGACATCCCGCTGCAACCGGTTATGCCGGAGAAAACGGCTGGCAACAGATGTGTTGCAACCCTGATATCGACCTCATCATCATATGTACGGACTGGCTGACTCATACCCCTATGGCCACCTACGCCATGGAGCAAGGTAAGCATGTCGCCATCGAAGTGCCCGCCGCCATGACCGTAGCCGAGTGCTGGCAACTGGTAAACACCGCCGAACGTACCCGGCGCCACTGCATCATGCTGGAAAACTGCTGCTATGACGCCTTTGCCTTGACCACGCTGAACATGGCAAGACAAGGCCTGTTCGGTGAAATCATGCATGTGGAAGGTGCTTATATACACGACCTGCGCTCCATGTACTTCAGCGATGAAAACCAAGGCGGTTTCCATAACCACTGGAACAAGGCTTACTGTATGGAACACACCGGAAACCCCTATCCCACTCATGGCTTAGGTCCTGTATGCCAGATCCTAAACATTCACCGAGGCGACCGTTTGAATTACCTTGTATCCATGTCCACCCACCAGGCGGGAATGACAGAATATGCCCGCCGCACTTTCGGCAAAGAATCTCCCGAAGCACAACAGGCTTACCTGTTGGGAGACATGAACACCACCCTCATCCATACCGTCAAGGGAAAGACCATCCAACTGCAATACTGCACCGTTCATCCACGCCCTTACAGCCGTTCGCACACCATCTGCGGCACGCGAGGGTTTGCACAGAAATATCCGGTAGCCACAATCAGCCTGGAAGATGTGCGTAGCGGAGAGGCAGACAGCGCAACTACCGAAGAACTCTTGCAACGCTATCAACATCCTTTTACAGCTACCATCGGCAAAGAAGGAGCCCTCAAAGGTGCCCCGAACGAGATGAACTATATCATGGATTACCGCCTCATCTACTGCCTGCACCACGGGCTTCCCTTGGATATGGACGTCTACGATGCCGCCGAATGGTCGTGCATCACCGAGCTTAGTGAACAATCGGTATTGAATGGTAGTCGCCCGGTAGAAATACCTGACTTCACACGGGGCGCATGGGAGACTTTTCCCTGTGTTGCAAAAAACTAATCTTGTGATACAGGGATCAGTCTAATAATGATACAAAGAAATACCCGCTACTCCCATATCCGACGAATGCCGGGAATGGTGGGATAAAGACGATTGACCTGTTCAGTCCGGACGACCTCACATGGACTTCAAGAATTGATATTATAAAAAGCCCTAAACTGTTTACATCTGCAAAAAAACGTTCTTTTTCCTTGCATACTTTAAAAAGATACATTACTTTTGCCACCGTTAAACACAGTATTCACCCCTTTAAAACTGAAAGAAAGGGACTAATTTATGTTGGAACTATAATATCTCAGCCAGGACTAAGTTGACTCATCGGGATGATGGGGCTTTGCAATTTTCTTGATTAGTCCTACAATCACATTTATAATTTTATTATTATTCACTTCAATGCAGTGGACGGATAGCGTTGTATCTATCATCATCCCTCATGCATTGGATACAAAACGCATATTGCACTGCCCCGTCGCGAGGCGGGCAGCCCATGCCGTATGCGTACACATGAAAAAAGAAAATATGGGAATACGATTAAAAGATTTAAGTAAGCTGGGATATAGAGACAATGTAGCACGCAGTCTGGCAGTAGCCATCGTCGGTAAACATTGCAAGCACCAAAGCAAAGAACAGATTATCAAGACACTGAGTGACGTGCTGGAAAATCCCGATACTTATAAAGAGAATGAGACATGGGGCAAACTGGCCGAACACCTGTCCCCCACCCTCATCGAAAAGAAGTTCACAGCATACGACTTGCTCGACGAGCCGTTGCCCTATAAAACCTATGGCGGCAAGTTCATAGAAACCCTCGCCAAACAGCAGATGAACCTGGCCATGAGGCTCCCCGTCAGCGTAGCCGGCGCACTGATGCCCGATGCACATGCCGGATACGGTCTGCCCATCGGCGGTGTACTCGCCACGGACAATGCCGTCATCCCCTATGTCGTAGGGGTGGATATCGGTTGTCGGATGAGCCTGACGGTGTTCGATGCCAAAGCGGATTATCTGAAAAGATACTCGCATCAGATAAAAGAGGCACTGAAAAACTATACCCACTTCGGCATGGAGGGCGGCCTGACCTTTGCACAGGAGCATGAAGTGACAGAACGGGAAGAATTTCAATTAACCCCTCTTCTAAGGGACTTACGCGGAAAGGCCATCCGTCAGTTGGGCAGTTCCGGTGGTGGAAATCATTTCGTGGAGTTCGGAGAGCTTCTTCTGCAAGGAGAAAATGTGCTGGGACTGCCCGAAGGCAATTATATGGCATTGCTGTCACATTCCGGTTCGCGCGGACTTGGAGCAGCTATTGCCATGCATTACAGCCGGATAGCCCGTGAAGTCTGCAAACTGCCACGTGAAGCGCAACATTTTGCCTGGCTCGACTTGAACTCGGAAGAAGGACAGGAATACTGGATGAGCATGAACCTGGCAGGCGACTATGCCCGTGCCTGTCACGAACAAATCCACCTGAACCTCTCGAAAGCTCTGGGACTGGAGCCAATGGCGAACGTGAACAATCATCACAACTTCGCCTGGAAAGAGGAGATTGCACCCGGACACACCGCCATCGTGCATCGCAAAGGGGCTACTCCTGCACAGGTTGGGCAACCGGGACTTATCCCCGGAAGCATGGCAACTCCCGGTTATCTGGTAGCAGGTCGGGGTGTGGAAGAGTCGTTATGTTCCGCTTCGCACGGTGCCGGACGGGCCATGTCGCGCCAGAAGGCAAAGGAGAGTTTCACCCAGTCGGCCATGAAGAAATTTCTCTCGCAGGCCGGGGTCACACTGATTGGGGGTAGCATCGAAGAGATGCCATTAGCCTACAAGAACATCGACCGGGTGATGCAACCCCAAGAGACATTGGTAGAAGTACAGGGCAAATTCATGCCGCGCATTGTAAGGATGAATAAAGAGTAAGAGGCTATGGAGAAAGTATATATGCAAATAACCTCCGGACGCGGCCCTGCCGAATGTTGTCGCGTAGTGGCGCTGGTGCTGGAAAAGATTCTGAAACAAGCCGTCGCCAAAGGAGTGAAAACAGAAATCGTGGAACGCGAAACGGGACCTCTCAACCGTACCCTGCTCTCAGCCGTCATCTCTCTGCAAGGCGGAGATTATCATGCGTTGATTGAGGACTGGGAAGGCAGCGTGCAGTGGATTGCCCAAAGTCCGTACCGCATTTATCATAAACGGAAGAACTGGTTTGTCGGTGTGCAGACCTTCACGCTCTCCGAAAGCCAAGAGGCTACGGAAGCGGAAATCCGTTATGAGACCTTGCGGGCATCCGGACCGGGCGGTCAGCACGTGAACAAGACGGAGTCTGCCGTCCGTGCCGTCCATATCCCTACCGGAATGAGCGTGGTAGCTTCCGACCAACGCTCGCAATGGCAAAACAAAAAACTGGCTACCGAACGCCTGCTGTTGAAACTGGCATCATGGAGCATAGAACAAGCCATGATTCAGGCACAGGCCAACTGGAGTAATCACAACTGCCTGCAACGTGGCAATCCGGTGAAGGTGATCCAGGAGCCGCTGATTTAAAGTAGATGAATGATTTAAAAAGAAAGGAGTAACTTATGTTATCAGAAAAATATGGTCGCACGTATCATTATCCGTTTTCTCCCGGAACGACCAGTGACGACCGCATCAACCATACGTATTGGGAAGACATTCAACAGATAGAAATCCTGATACACACCGAAAAGCTGGACGGAGAAAATAATTGTCTGAACCGCTACGGTGTATTTGCCCGCTCGCATGCAGCGCCCACCACCTCACCGTGGACCAGGGAGCTGCGCGAGCGTTGGGAACTCATGAAAAATGATTTAGGGAACATCGAGATATTCGGTGAAAACCTGTATGCCATACATTCGATAGAGTATCGCAAACTGGAAACGCACTTCTATGTGTTTGCCGTGCGCTGTCTGGATCAGTGGCTATCATGGGAGGAAGTGAAATTCTATGCCGCTCTGTTCGACTTGCCTACGGTGCCCGAATTACGAGTGGAAACGGTAGAAAGATTGACGCAGGAAGCGTTGCAGCAACAGGTTGTTAGTCTGGCACAAGAACCGGGTGTGTTCGGAACACGCGATCCGCAAACAGGCGCAGATTGTACCCGCGAAGGGGTAGTCACCCGTAATATAGGTGAATATCCTGTAAGTGAATTTGCCCGCAACGTATTCAAGTACGTACGCAAGGGGCATGTGAAGACCGATGAGCACTGGACACGCAACTGGAAGCGTGCCCGCCTCATCTGGGAAATAGGAAAGGAGGAATAAAATGAATTGGAAACTGACAGATAATAAGAATTGGGACTCACTGGAACAACAGTTCCAGTGGGTACAAGATATGAACTTCGTGATGCAGCACCATTTACATCACGAAGAAGGTAGTGTGGCCGTACATACCCGCATGGTACTGGAGACATTGCAGCAACAGCCGGAATATCGGGCTTTGCCTGTACAGGAACAGGAAATATTGTGGGCAGCCGCTTTACTGCATGATGTGGAGAAGCGTTCTACTTCGGTAGATGAAGGAGGAGGTATTATCACTTCCAAAGGACATGCCAGGCGTGGGGAATATACGGCACGCACGATCCTTTACAGGGATATTCCTACTCCATTTCATATCCGGGAGACTATTGCTGCGCTGGTGCGTTATCATGGTTTGCCGGTTTGGATTATGGAGCGGGAGAATCCTGTGAAGAAGCTGTGCGAAGCATCTCTCAGAGTGGATACACGTTTACTGAAAATGCTTGCTGTGGCGGATATTCAGGGACGTATCTGCAAAGATAAATCTGCACTGATGGAGTCTGCCGAGTTGTTCGAAATGCTTTGCCGTGAACAGGATTGCTGGGGAAAGGCACGAAGCTTTGCAACGGATCATGCCCGCTTTCAGTACTTTCATACTGAGGATGGGTATATAGATTACATTCCACATGATAATTTCCGGTGTGAAGTTATCTTATTATCCGGTTTGCCGGGGATGGGGAAAGATCATTATATCCGTACATTGCCGCAGGATATTCCTGTGATAAGCCTCGATGCTATCCGGCGAAAGTACAAAGTCAGCCCTACGGATAAGGCTGCCAATGGCAGGGTGGTACAGGAAGCCAAGGAAGAAGCTCGCAGCTATTTGCGTAAAGAGCAAGGTTTTGTATGGAATGCAACCAATACCTCAAAGCAAATGCGCTCGCAACTGATTGATTTATTCCTCACTTACGGGGCTAAAGTGAAGATTGTTTATATCGAAAAGCCGTATGTGGTATGGAGGAAACAAAATCGTGAACGGGAATTTATGGTTCCGGAAGCGGTACTGGATACAATGTTCGGGAAGCTGGAAGTTCCGCAACTGGGGGAGGCACATGAGGTGGTGTATTCTGTCTGACAGTAGGCATAAGCTACTCTAAAAAGACAATAGAAAAGAAGATAACCTTGCTTTTTTTATAAGACTGATATAGAAACAGATGAATTTCATGTACATTTGTTCAAATAAAAAATAGTACGCTTATGGGAGAATTCAATATATACAATGAAATACTCGATTTTAGCGATTTCATTCATCTGTTTCTTAATAAGGGTAAGAAAATTACCTTAGAAAAGAACGAGTATTTTTGCAGGGCAGAAGAGAATTTCCCTTTTGTAGCTTATCTTGAGAAAGGTGCATTCAGATACACCTGTGATGATTCCGATGGAAAAGAGCATATTTTGTCTTATGCATTTGAGAACGAAATTCTCGGCAATTATTCGCCTTTGCAGAATAATTGTTACGCAATTTCTAATATACAAGCTGTTCAAAGTTCCGTCATATATACACTTTCTATATCTGAGATAAATTCATATTTCAATAGTAGCATGGATGCTCAGTTTCTTGGCAGAAGGATAGCAGAAGTTGTTCTTTTTTCAATGGCACAGAGACTTAAATCTCTATATTGCGATACTCCGGAAGAACGGTATCTATCATTAGTCACCAAATGTCCTGACGTACTAAACAGGATAACACTCAGAGAGATGGCTTCATATTTAATGATTACACCGGAGACCTTGAGCCGGATCAGAAGAAGAATTGTATCGAAAAGAAAATCTTGATTCAAATCAAGGTTCCTATCCTTTATTTTGCCTTACTTTGCAATTAAATAATTTTGTACCTTAATTCGATCAGTATTATGAGAGCAAAAGAAAGACTTGGGATAATGTTATTATTCCTTTACGCATTCTGTTTTATTAGTTGTGACAAGGATGATGACAATGTGGAGAATATTGCGGTCATATCTGTATCACCTGAGTTAGTATGGATGAGAGACCCTCGTGTTCAAGTTATGGAATGTATTATTGAGGGAGATAATGAAAAATTGTATATAGCTCCAGATCAAATAGAAGGTTTTGAATACAATAAGGGATATGATTACAAGTTAAAGGTTAAGGTAACCCCTCTTGAAAATCCCTCCACTGACGGGCCTACAGTCAGGTATGAATTGAGAGAGATTATATTCCAACATAAAGCACCATTTAAGATTCAACTTACGTATGCGGTTGATGCGGAACTCAAAAGTATCATAGAAGATGATTTACGAAATACTTCATCGCACCTTATCGGCAGCGGTTATGTATTTAATGAAGAACTCTTAAAGTGGACACTTGTTGATGCAGATTATACTACACTATTAAGTGGGATGTATCAGAGGGAGAACAATCCTCAAGCAGAACTTCCAGCTTCCTATAAATTATTGCCGCCAAATGAGCAAATCGTTACGCATGTAAAATGGACTTTTATCTTTCTATCGGGTTCTGAACAAATGATACGCCGATACGATGCCATTATCACTCAAATTGCCGGTTCTTCTTTCAATCGCCTTTGGTTTTACGAGGATTTGACCGAGTATTATAAGACAAAATATCCAGATGCCGGAGTTAAAGGTGTTGTGCGCGTACAGCGTCTTAGTTATAACAATCGCTGATTAATATATTATTTCAATTCCTCATCTCTCAAACCGGCATCAATATCAGACAATACCCGCCGTAGATCAGATAAAAGCGGATTAAGACGAGTTTTCACTGTGGCAAAAATCACTTGCGGATCAATTGAAAGATATTCGTGCGAAATGATATTGCGCATACCTATTACCTTCTTCCAAGGTGTTTCGGGATAACAGGCAAAAAGTCTTCCACTTGTGCGTTCATCAACTCTACGAATAGTTTCACCAATGGTTTGTAAACACATACAGGTAGAATTAAATAATACCATGGCCTCCTGAGAAGCAAGAAAGTCATGATAGGTTTCTACCTTTGCAGTAGTCTCAATGGTAAACACCGTTTGGCGTTCAACAAAGCGAAGCATATCTGCCAGTTCTTCTTTAGACGTAAATTGCATCTCGCTCAATATTTTGCCGGAATAGCTGTCGCATATTCTCATGCAGAGTTAATAAATCAACCTTACGTTGAAACAGTTTCTCAAGTTCTTCCCTGACATCTTGCAGAGTGAAGTAATCGATAGCCTTGCGTGGCTTCACGCAAACATCAATATCACTGTCTTCCCGTAGCTCACCACGTGCAGCAGAGCCGAACAAAGCTATCTGCTCTATTCCGTACTTATCACCCGCAGTATGCTTGAACTCGCGTAGGATATTAAGAATTTCTTCTGTAGTTTTCATCAGGTTGCCTCCTATGCTTTCCGTTTACAAGTACAAAGATAACAATGTTTTCGGAAATACAACTTACTGCAATACAATACTTACCGAGAAATACGGTGCTATCTGGAAACAAGGATCATATTCCCTCCCCATCGCCTTAAAGAACGCCGACAAGCTTCTGCCATCATAATAAGCATTGCGTACCGCATTTATCCCCACCGTAACAGGCACAGAAATATGCTTGGAAACCTTGAATTCAGGACGGAAACCTACCACAATGTACTGATGCGTAAAAATCTTATCATCACCATTCAACTCTGTCAAAGCCATCTGCCCACCCATTTCCGTAATGAAACTGATGCTGAACGTTTTGTTCACATTATAGCCAACCGCAAGGTTAGCTCCATCCAAAGCCGAAAAGCTGCAAGTCAGTTTATGCCCATAATTCCAGTTTACGTATAATGCGGGAAACGCCATAGGATAACCGAAAGCATTGTTCAATGCCAAACCCGCACCCAGTTCCAGATTAGGGAGTATACGCCTGACAAAGACCAACCCCGCACTTCCCAATACACTCCGAAAACGTAAATGCGAAAACCGTGTATCATCCGTATACACGCCGACACCGACGCTTGCCATCATCGACCATTTCTCACTCAAAGGCCGCACATGGAAAAGCGACATCTGCAAATTCAGAATCTCGGACAACACAAGAGGCTCTGCAATATTCTTATTATTCAGAGACGCATAATCGCCCGAAAGCCCGATCCCCCATATCGTAGGCTGATTACTTTCGTTCTTTTTCATCGACAAAGGCAGATTGGCACTTCCGTGATAGACCATAGCGGAACCTTTACTGTTACCCACTTTCTGATTGTGTTCATCCCGATAAGCCGATGTACCGAAATACTCTGTTTTAATAGTGATTTGTGCTGTGCTTTCCACAGAAACCAGTAGTAATAAGACTGTTGTAATAGATATCCACTTCATTTTTGTTCCTTCTTTTAATGATTTGTATGCCACAAAGATTGTCAATATCAATGCGAACGAGAAAATCTTTTTGACCAAACCCCGGCCTGCTTATGACGAAACGGATAAGCAGCAACCACTTTATCCCTTATCTTTGCAACATGAAGAAACATCTAACTTTCAAATCGCAACAGCTCTCTACTATCTTCTGGCTACTCATTGCCGGCACTTTCTGGATACAATTCCTCAATATGTCGACCAGTATATGCGAAGCAACGCTTCTCACCATCTGCATAAGCGGCAGTTATATGCTAGTGAACCAATATCTATGCAACCATCTGCTGAAAAAAGCGATACGCACCAAGCAGATGAAGCCTTTCTGGATATTGTTTATAGTACTTTGCATCCCCACAAGTACACTGGTAGCCTCCTACTTCGTCCTCTTCCAGTATCTTGAACAAACAGGTATATTCCCTGTATCCAACATCTTCATAGAGGGAGAAGAGAACCTTCTTTTCAACTCTATCCTCTTGCTACCGGGTACATTGGTTATCAATCTCGCCTTCTGCGGCCTGTGCTTCTATTCAGAAAACCTGCAATTAGAAAAAGAGAAATCTCAATTCCTCTTCCAGACATTACGGCAGCAAATCACCCCTCACTTCATGTTCAATGTGCTGAATCACATCAATATCCTGATGCAGGATAATGTGCCTTTAGCTTCTTCCCTTTTAGAGAAATATTCCGATATCCTGCGCTACCAATTGTATAACGGTCAGAAAGAACTTATCAGCCTGGAACAGGAGATAGAATTCCTGCAAAACTACATAGCGATAGAAAACATTCGCTGGGAAGATAAACTGGCCGTAAGCACCGAATGGGAAGTAGAAGACGGCAACATCGGATTCCCGCCTCTGTTATTACTGACATTCATAGAAAATGCCTTTAAACATGCATCGCACACACCCACGGAGAAAGGACAGGTACAGATACGGTTCAAACAGAATGCCCATCATATCCTTCTTGAAGTCGGCAATACCAGCTCCCCGCATCTGCAACGACCAGGCACCGGACTGGGACTGGCCAATGCAGTCAAACGACTGGACATCCTGTTTCACAAGAAGTACCAGTTGTCCGTCAACCAAACAGATACCTATTATCAAACCTCACTTAGCATTGAAATATAAAAGATGAAAGACTCCCCTGAACAACAACCCCTAAAATGCCTCATCGTAGACGACGAACAAATCGCCATCAAAGGCATTGCCAACCACATCAGCAAACTGGATTTTCTCACAGTCAACGCTACCTGTTCTTCTGCACTCGAAGCAAGAGGAATATTAGAAAACCAGTCTATCGACCTCATGTTTCTGGATATCAATATGCCCTATCTTTCCGGCATCGATTTCCTGAAATCATTGGATGAAGCACCATTGACCATACTAACTACCGCCTACTCCGAATATGCCCTGGAAGGCTATCAACTTAATGTTGTTGACTACTTACTGAAACCAATCTCTTTTCAGCGTTTCTTTCAGGCAGTGACCAAGGCCGCCCATATCTTCAGAACCCAACTCTTACTGCAAAATAATGGAATAGAAGAAACCACCCGGGAAATGTATATCAGGCAGGGGGATGCATTTACCCAGATATCCTGGAAAGATATACTGTATGTAGAAGGTATGCAAAACTACCTGAAACTGCACTTCAAGTCCAAAACTCTCATCATCCATCAGACCATGACTTCACTGGAAGAAATTCTGCCTCAAAGCGCCTTCTTCAGAATACACAAGTCTTTCCTTGTAAACCTCTCGCACATTGATTCCATCGCCAAAGGAAGAGTCTTCATCAACGGGAAAGAACTTCCTGTTTCAGCCCTGCGACGGGAGGAATTACTGCAAACAGTAGTCTATAAGAATTTAATCAGCAAATAAAAATTGGGCACATCCCTTCATGAACCATGACAGATTAGACAAGATTTCCGAATATTACATCTATCTTTGCAGGCGTAAACAAACAACGCACATTTTATAGAGAAAGTTTCTAAAACTCATTACCAAACTTACGCATAAAACAGATGAAAACAATCGTAAACGTCCCTACTAAGCAAAGCCTGATTCGGGAAACAAGAGATTATTTAATGATCGCCCTCGGATTAATTCTTTATGGTATAGGCTGGACAGTATTTCTGTTGCCCAATGACATCACCACCGGAGGAGTGCCGGGTATCGCCTCCATAGTCTATTTCGCCACCGGCTTCCCTGTGCAGTACACTTATTTCAGTATCAACCTCATCCTGCTACTACTCTCTATCCGCATCCTGGGCTGGAAGTTCAGTATCAAAACAGTATTCGCTGTATTCACCCTGACATTCTTCCTTTCCATCATTCAGAGACTGGCAAGCGGTGTGGTCTTACTGCACGATCAGCCTTTCATGGCGTGCGTCATCGGTGCATCCCTCTGCGGAGGCGGCATAGGCATCGCTTTTTCTTCCAACGGTAGCACAGGCGGAACGGATATCATTGCCGCCATCATCAATAAATACCGGGATATCACATTAGGTCGTGTAATGCTGATCTGTGACCTGATTATCATTTCTTCCAGCTACTTTGTGTTGAAAGATTGGGAGAAGGTGGTTTACGGTTATGTAACCCTGTACATTTGCAGTTTTGTTCTGGATCAGGTAGTGAACAGTGCCCGGCAATCCGTACAGTTCTTTATCATCAGTGAGAAATATGATGAAATAGCCCGGCACATCAATGTATATCCACACCGGGGCGCCACCGTCATCAATGCTTCCGGATTTTATAGCGGCAAGGAACAGAAGATGTTGTTCGTACTTGCCAAGAAGCGCGAATCAACAATTATATTCCGATTGATAAAGGATATAGATCCAAACGCATTTGTATCACAAAGTGCGGTAATCGGAGTATATGGAGAAGGGTTCGACAGAATAAAGGTGAAGTAGCTACGAGTGATGAGCTACGGGCTACAAGTACCTTTATGCAGTTACTCGTTACTTGTAGCTTGTAGCTCGTAGTTACCTTCTTTCCAAACATACACTATAGGGCGGCGGAGATACGGTTTCAGTTTCTCTGCCGCTTCTTTATCCATATAGTCGGTAGTTGTAAAAGTAAAGGTCAGTGCATTGTCCTTTGCAGAAAGATCAGCTTTCATCAGCAACATATCTGCCTGTTCCCCGGCATCTCTCACTTCATAATCCATCACCGTATCGGGTAATGACAGGAAATCTTTCATTACAGGAGGCGTGAGGAAAGAAGAAGCAGGCAATTCTTCCCAACCGGTGGTATAGAAATGGACATCACTATCACAAGCAGGGGCACAAGCTGTAGATACGGTACAGATTACTTTCGTACTGTCGCTCGTAGCCAGCAACTTCATTTGCCAAGAGCTTTGCGGTGTCATCTGAATACGGATGTAGTCGGGAGCAAGCTCCGTCATTTCCGATTTGCCGCCGAAACGGTTGGTTACTTCCGCTTTCATCTTACTTTCAAGGAAGTCGATACAGTCGGCACGGTTCACGGCAGTAAGCAGTGGACTGAGGCTATCGGGCATATTTTTGAAAAAGGTTTTAGCTTCCTGAGCTTGCAGAGAACACATCCAGGCACAAGCCAAACACAAAAACATAGTCAATTTCTTCATCATATTATTTTTCTGTTATTCCTATTTTGTATTTTATTACTTCAACACAATCTTCAGAGCCAGGAGCATATCTCTCCCAGAAAACGTGCATCTGTTTCGTCAAAGGTATTCAGGTTTTCACTATCTATATCGAGCACGCCCCACACCTCGCCATCCTCACGAATCAACGGAACGACGATCTCCGAGCGCGACAACGAACTGCAAGCTATATGTCCGGGGAATGCATCTACATCGGGCACCACCAACGTCTCCGCCTTAGCCCATGCCGTACCGCAAACACCCCGTCCTTTCCGGATACGTGTGCAGGCTATCGGTCCCTGAAAAGGTCCCAATACCAGTTCTTCCCCTTTCACCAGATAGAATCCCACCCAAAAGAAACCGAAAGTCTCTTTCAGTGCAGCCGAAACATTAGCCAGATTGGCTATAAGGTCATTTTCGCCTTCAATCAGGCTCTTTATCTGGGGAAGCAAAGTCTGATACTTTTCGGCCTTGCTGCCGTTGCTGATACATAAATCTTCTGCCATATATTCTGTCTTGAGATTTATTTACTTCCCAAATATAAGAAGAACATTCCAATCAATACCAAAATGAGATCGACAGCCTTACTTTTTAAATTCTTTTCACGGAAGAAGAGAGCTCCGAAAAGGAAGGAGACAACCACACTCCCACGACGTATCATAGAGACAATGGAAATCATGGAGTCTTCATAGCTCAGGGCATAGAAGTAGGCAAAGTCAGCTGCACTAAGGAAGACGGATATCAGGATGATAGTCCAGTCCCAACGGAAAGGGGTACTTTCTTTTCGTTTGGGATACCATAGTAAAAGGATGATGGGACACATGATAAATACCTGATAGACATTATACCACGACTGCACCGCCATAGGATTGAATTGCTTCATCAGATACTTATCATAAAGTCCGCTGATAGCTCCGGTGATGGCAGCCAGCACGATGAAGTAAATCCATTTGTTATGTTTAAAATCAATGCCTTCCTTCTTACCGGAACGGCTCAGCATAAAAAAAGAAAGTATGGCAAGCATGACTCCGATCCATTGGTATAGGTTCAGACGTTCACCGAATATCAGCATGGCACCCACCAGCACCATTACAGGACGGGTAGCATTAATCGGGCCGACAATCGTCAACGGCAAATGCTTCATGCCAAAGTAACCGAATATCCAGGAAGATAGAACGATAAATGACTTGACAATGATAAACTTATGTACCTCCCAACCTACAACAGGTACTTCGAACATTGTTCCGTTCAAAGCAGGAGTAAAAGCGGAAATCAGTATAAAAGGAAGAAATATCAGGCTGGAGAATACCGTATTCAGAAACAGAACGGGAAGCACAGCATTATCGCGCAATGATTTCTTCTTAAATGCATCATAAAAACCCAGCAAGGCAGCTGAGAGAAAGGCGAGTAATAACCACATGTGAATTAAAAATTGAAAATTAAAAATTAAAAGGCAGTTCAGGGATAAAGTTATCCGACTTAAGAAACTGATCCGACTGCTTAACTGCTTATAAACAGTTCTTCCGGATATGTGACATCTACCAGAAACAGAGCATTGCCCGGAACGGAAGTACCAGCCTTGCAACGGTCTTTCTGCTCGATAACACGCCGGAAGCCATCAACGGTGAGCTTGCCACGGCCTACTTCGAGCAAAGTGCCGACAACTGCACGAACCATATTGCGCAGGAAACGGTCCGCCTGAATGGTGAATACCCAGGTTACATCGTCTATCTGAGTCCAGGCGGCATGCATGATGCGGCAGTTGTTTGTTTTTACGTCCGTATGCAGTTTGCTGAAACTGGTGAAGTCTGTATAATCAAACAAACTACGGGCCGCTTCGTTCATTCGTTCGAAATCGGGTGTCTGGAAAAGACGACAACGGTATTGACGATTGAAGGGAGACTTTGCCGTAGTCACGTAGTATTTATACATGCGTGCCGTTGCATCAAAACGGGCATGCGCATCGGGTTTCACAGCACGGAGGCGGTAAACAGAAATATCGGGCGGCAAAAGGCGGTTTAGTTTGTCGGTAAAGAAAGCTGTATCAAGCGGTTCGTCACTATCAAAGTGGGCAACCATCAGAGAAGCATGCACCCCGGCATCGGTACGTCCGGCGCCAATAACTTCTACTTCACGGCGCATCAGTGTGGCAAGTGCACGCATCAGACACTCTTGTACACTGTCTCCATTGGGTTGTATCTGCCAGCCGTGGTAGGCGGTTCCGTCGTAAGCTAAATAAATAAAATACCGTTGCATACTCTTTTGCTTCATTTTTCGGGCGCAAAGATAGCGCAAACCCCAAAAGAAATGAAAGAATACGTCAACAAATCTTGCTTCCATTATTTTATATATGTACCTTCGTCACTAATTTACTATCATATAATAAAGTAAATCTTGAATTATACAAACATGGAACGTGAAACTGCAAGATTATTAAAAAATACTGCCATTTGGATAATCCTTGTTCTCATAACAGGAGGCAGTATCGGTTTAACAGAAAGATTCTTTGGTAAACCAGCCTCTCTCATTGTAGGCGCATCAATTCTCTCTGGATTCATGTATTGGGATTTTCTAAAAAGAAAATCAGCAGAAGATACCACCAGGCAAATCTTTGAACTTTTAAAGGCCAATCGCGATAATAGTTCAATAAACTCATCACTCAAAAATAAATCTACCAATTTCAAGCTTCAAACTTCAGCAGCCAACTACCAGTTTTCAATATCGCCAAATAAATGCCACAGCCTATTCCAGATAAATTTCATATTAAAAAGTGATCCAAATAAAGAGGTGCAGCACAAAATTTCGAAAGAGATACAATCATTCATCACTGAGCATCCGGAGCATAAAGACGTTATACGGTTCCACAAAAAATCTTTATTCAATGATATTTGGGACTGTTCTATATGCTGCGAAGCTGACAAACTCATATCTAAACCCCAGCTCTTGTTTATAGGAAATTTGCTGAGAAGTATAGAAGATAAATATCTTCATTCCGTAGAGACTTATCTTAGTTTCTATGATCATCACGAAGATATGATCTTCTATGTACATTATATGAATGGCACAGCTATAGAGTCATATATAAAAGATGAAGAAAATGATATCTGGGGAATACAAGATGTATTAGACGATGAATATTTCACATTAGCAAAATTACACAAACAATCAAAATCCGGAATGATAAACATAACCCCATCTTCTTTAGAAGAGTTCACCTTAATGAAAGAGAACGCTATTTGTGAAATAGATTGAGCCGTCACTTTTTTCTTTAAAAAACGATAGTATATAGACAAGAACTCTCTTTTCTTTTTCCTACTTTTGTGCCCACATAAAAACATTTTCAAGCCATATGCAACAAAGATACAACAAACTTCCGCTTTTATTTTTAGCAATACTTATGGCCGGCACTTCCCTTGCCGGATGCAAAAAGAAAGATATGTCCCTCAAACTGAACGAGCCGCGAAACATTAAAGGAGTAATCAGCTACAGACGAACCTTCGGCGACTTGAATGAAGCGCATCTGAATGTCGCACAAGCCATAGGCATTACGCCAATTGCCTCCCGCAAAGAGGCCGAACACATGAAGGAAAAACTTCAGCACATCGAAACGAACGATTTATATGTAGTAGACTCGTTGACACACTCCATCCCATATCTCATTAAAGGTGCAGCACAACTACTGGATACCATCGGTACCAATTTCCTTGACTCGCTGACTGCCAAAGGACTAAACCCCAATAAAATAATTGTAACCTCCGTACTCCGCACCGAAGACGACGTAAAACGCCTGCGTCGCCGCAATGGCAATGCCTCGGCAAACTCTGCGCACTTTTACGGAACAACATTCGATGTCAGTTGGAAGCGCTTCAAGAAAGTAGAAGATGAAGATGGACGCCCGCTACAGGATGTCAGTTCAGATACATTGAAACTCGTTCTCTCCGAAGTATTGCGCGACTTGCGAAAAGCGGATAAATGCTATATAAAGTATGAGTTGAAGCAAGGATGCTTCCATATTACGACGAGAGGAAAATAATAAATTAGGTATTAAGTTTTAAGTATTGCAGTATTAAGACTGCACCATGACACTGCATACTTAAAACCTGATATCTTGTCTTTTCATTCTTCCATCATCCTCCACGCCAACGGCAGACACGTCACGATATCCCCGGCTGTCATTCCTATCGCCCCATACTTCTTGCAAGCAATGTCTCCGGCAAGCCCGTGAACATACATCGCCAGACAGGCTGCATCTTCCGAAGCATAACCCTGTGCCAACAAAGCCAGCACTACACCCGTCAACACATCTCCACTGCCACCTGTTGCCATACCCGGATTACCTGTAGTATTAAAATAACACTTCCCTTGCGGAGTAATAACCACAGAGTAAGCACCTTTCAAGATGATATATGTTCCTGATGTTCGCGCCAACTCACGTGCTTTCGTTAAGCGTTCATAAGAATCCTGACACTTTCCTATCAACCGTTCCAGTTCTTTCGGATGCGGTGTCAGAATACTCCCTTTCGGTAAGCGTCCGATATAATTGCGATGCCCTGCCAGCACATTCAAAGCATCAGCATCCACTACCATAGGAGATAAACAGCTGTCTATCTGTTCCAATACCGCACCCTCTGTCTCTTCCGCCTTTCCCAAACCCGGACCGATGCCCACTGCCTGATAATCATCCGTATCCGTAGGACAGGCAAAACAGGTATCACTGGGGTCCAGTTCCGTCATAGCCTCCGGCACGGAAGTCTGCACAATCATATTGTTACAATAAGGCACATGCATCGTCAGCAACCCTACTCCAGAACGCAGGCAAGCTTTTGCGGCAAGCACCGACGCTCCCGCCATTCCTTGCGAACCGGCAATAAGCAGGGCGCGTCCGAAGTCCCCTTTATGGGCAAACTTATTTCTCGGTTTCAACAGATCCTGCATATCCTCAGCTTCCAACAGACTATAATCAGTCGCCATCTCCTCTATCGCATCTTCACTCAGACCGATATCCAGCAATTCCCATTCACCCACGAATTCCTGATTCTCAGCAAAGAGAAAAGCCAGCTTCGGCAATTGCAGACTCAGGGTCACATCCGCACGGACAATATTAGCTTTGATATTGAAGGTATTCTCCTCCCCCATCAATCCCGAAGGAACATCAATAGCCACGATCTGTGCCGATGAAGCATTGATATACTTCACCACGGCAGCAAAGCCACCACTCAGTGGCTTGTTCAATCCACTACCGAACAGTCCGTCGATAACCACATGGTCAATCGTCAGCACGGGCGGGACGAATTGTGATGTCACTTCATGGAAATCCACATTCTTCACATCCGCCAGTCGTTCCTTGTTCGCCTCGCAATCGGGAGAAAGTTCTCCTTTGGTATTAAACAGATAAACCGATACCTGGTAACCCTTTTCCGCCAGCAATCGGGAGACTGCCAATGCATCTCCACCATTATTGCCCGGTCCGGCAAATACCGTAATCGGTGTTTCAGCCTCCCAGCGTTTCGTAATCGCTTTTGTCAATGCCTGCGAGGCACGCTCCATCAGGTCGATGGAAGCAATCGGTTCATTTTCTATTGTGTAAGCATCCAACTCTTTGATGCTTTGAGTAGGAAATATCTTCATATCTTTATTTTCAAATTACTAACAAAGGTAGGCTATTTTGTGGAGATACGCAAGGAAGGATGGCAGAGAATAATTCTCAAACCCGTTGGAGGAATTAAAGCATCCTGATCTATCAAATGAGGGCATCCAGCCTGCGCCCCAACGCATGAGCCAATTTCAAATTCAACACCATAATAAAGACACCCAATATTCCGCCCAATAGAAAATCCATTGCAGTAAACAAGCCCGTAGAATAAAAGAAATAACAGACATAAACCGCATAAGGCAGACAAAGCAATGAGGTTACTATAGCCGGAATATACTTCCTTAGCAGTACGAATTGCCCCACATGCACGAGCAAATGTATGCCAAATGCAAGGAACAAAGCCATCCACAAAAAATAATGCCGGGAAAGAACTGCATAGACAGATACGCCATTGATAATAATAAACTCCTCGGCAACCGCTATTGCAAAACCGGTCGTGCTCAACTCCCGTAATTGCATGATTTGCTTTCTCAACACCGGGAAGCGGCGGGACAATTCATCTGCATTCCGTTCCATCCACCTCTGTTGCATAATGATCTCTTCGAAATCATGCAACATGAAGACGATGGGAAACAGACATATCAGTAACACAATATGATCCATAACGGCGATTTGTAAAGTAACATGATGCACGCTAATAAGCATCCATCTCATCCTCTTCCCGTTCCGCCTGTTTATCGGCCAGTTCCATCTTCTTCGTCAGCAGCTCCTTCGGGAAGTAATACTTAAATGGAATCCGATGGCATCCCGCACGCTTCACGGCCAGCGTCAGCATACGATCCGCCTTAAAGTACACGCGTGAGAGTCTGACGGAATGTGGCAACACATCTTCCGGATGTTCGAACCCCTTGCTTGTGACTGCCGTCTGAAACGACCCGATGCCGCGCAACGTCACAGAGCGTCCATCGCTCAACTCCTCTTCAATGATTTCACCCGTTGCAGCCAGGACAGCTTCTACCACTCCCGGATGAAAACCAGTCCGTTGAGCTACCCGATGTGCTACGTCCCGCTCCGTTCTGCCGCTTTTCTTCTGCATTTTCTTGCCGACGGCATACCACAATTGCGGTTTTTCTTTTTTCGTTGCATCCACCTTGCGGCAGACTATGTAAGGGATTGCCATATATCAAATGTATTAACAGTTAACGCTTTATTATTAAACAGTCCGTCTTTCTTTAAAGAATACAGATACCTACATGCACATGTTAGGACTACTGACATGCACATGTAAGTAGTATCAACATGCACATCTCAATATCACTAACATGCACATGTAAACACCACTGTTTATTAAACAAAGGTAGACTATTTAATAGAGATAAGCAAGGAATATTAGCATTAACGTCAATCGACAGACAATTACCTGAAAAAATAAATAAACCATAAAATTAAAGCCTTCTGCCTAAATAATCTTTTTTATTAATCCGATAATATACTTTTTATTCTCCCTTTTGTATTTTTGCTATCAATAAGACAAAAACTAATCTACACACATGAAAGGCTTTAATAACTATACGGAGCGTGAAGAATTCTCCATATTCAAAAAATTCTTTTTGGATCATGGACGATGCAAGGAAATGAAGAAAAAAGAATATTTTGCGGAACAAGGCATTGTCACGACACATGCCGCCTATGTCGAGAAAGGTATGTTCCGCTATGTCTGTACGGATGAAAACGGATGTGAACACATTGTAGGCTATGCTTTTGCAGGAGAATATGTCGGTGATTATCCACAATGCATAAAAAAAGATAAAGCAATGGTAAGCATTCAGGCAACCACCGATTCTCTGATATATTATGCATCTGCCCAAGAAATAACCAACTTCTTTTCCACCGATAAATCTACTCAGGAATTGGAAAAAATTTTAGCGGAAGAGCTCTTTGTCCAGACTTATAAGCGCTTGCTGGATATTTACTGCAAAACACCTACTGAACTCTATGTGGATTTAGTAAGACGCTACCCGGATTTTCTAAATTATATCACACTCAGGGAGATAGCTTCTTTTCTTCGTGTCACCCCTGAAACAATCAGCCATATACGAAAGAATACCAAGGGAATAGAGTTTTGTTAAAAAATCATAGGATTATCACTTTATTTTGAAGGCCTTGAATTCGTTCAAGGCTTTTCTTTTTTTTATGCACTTTATTTGTAGCGAGTTAAACATTAAAGACTAATGATACCATACAAAAGTAGAATTAAACGTTCGATAAAGAAGAATCACTCTCAAAATACATAATTATGAAACGTATACATATTCTGTTAATGGCATTAGTGGCTCTGTCCATTCAAGGCTGCCAAGATGATTTTAACGTTCCGTCCGAACAAGCAAGCAGAAGCTATGAGCAGGACGCAGAGGTACTGAACAGATTCGTCGACATAAACAAGACGACGCATGAGTATTATATCAATCCCAATAAGCGGACTACTGCTTTGTCTTATATCACCAATGACGGTGCGGAAGAGTTGGCTGTCGTCAATTCGTTGAATCTTGATGTATTTCAGCAGAGCGTCGACCGGATAAGCAAACTGTCGGGACAATTTGCGTCCAATCACGGAGTGGATTATGTGGTGATGACGACCGGCAACGAAGTCTATGTGAGCCGTACCAAAAGCGATTCCCCCATAGTGCTGGAAAGGATGAATGAGAATGAAGCTACCCGCAGCTACTATCCCAGGACTGCTTCCTTAAAAGTAACCGATAGCGAAAAGGAATACACCGTTTATGGAAGCGGGGATATTGAAACATCCATTGAACTCTTTCCACAAGCCTACAAGAATGCAGGTTGGGCATTCCTCGTTTCTTGTGAAATGAAAGAAAACGGCAACAGACAAATGGTGAACGTGCTGTTTTGCGGTGTAGGATCTAGAATGATTGCTCCCCGCTTTGCATGGCATGCAGCCCAGCCGGATACGGAATGGAACTTCGGAGTAGCAAGCAGTTGCGACAGTAACACCACCATTGCAAGACTTAATATTTCACATCCATGATAAAAAGGTCATATATCTATTTGTCGTTTATCATTCTCTCCCTGCTGACGGGCTGCGTCGAGAAATCGGGCTACTACGATGACGGGCAACAAGAGATTATCGACAACTTGACCAAGAACAAGGGATGGGAACGATCCTACCACATGACGTCGTATGATGGCAGAGAGTGCGATGTATACGAATTGTGGGTTTTCAAAAGTGATGCCACCGGCTCCCGTAAATACGTGTGGAACTATGACGATGGAGAAGTCTCCGAAAATATGGGTTATTTCCGCTGGTCGTTCACGATACCTAATTTTAAGATTATCTATATGGATAGCGGGTTATATTGGGAAATAAAACAGCTGACCACCGACAAATTGCACATATACGAAACTTATGACGATCCGATAACTGTTCCCGGAAAAGATTACAGAGAATACAGGGAGTATAAATCACTGCCGCTCTCTACAAAATAATGGAACAATCTAAACTAGACTTTTCAAGAGAAATCCTGCTTCGCGATTCTGTGAGGCAGGATTTCATATAAGATCACTTATAGAGATAAGCAAGTAATACCACTATTCTATTCCATTTCTGTATTGCAAAGGAGACACCCCTTTAATCCTCCTGAAGAATTTGGTCAATACGGCCTGATCCGAAAAATGCAATTCATCTGCTATTGCCTGCATAGTCTTATCCGTATTTATCAACAGATTCACAATCTCCCTCACCAGTTCCTCGCAAATCCATGTATAGGCATTTTTTCCTGAACAGACTTTCACTACACGCCTCAGATATTGAGGGGTGACATTCAAACGGGACGCGTAAAAATTCACGGTATGTTCTTCCTTTACATATTCGGAAAGAAGTTTCATAAACTGTGCGAACAGCGTCCTTTTTCTATCCGATTCCCTGCTTTTCCTTTTTTCTTTTTGCGTTTTGTGCAATAATATTTCCGACATCTGTAGAAGCAGTACGGATATCTTACATTTCAGCATTGAGTCCTGAAAATGATACAATGGGTTAGCCATGGTTTGTTCTATATCATCCAGACATTTGATGATGGAGACAATAAAGCTATTTTCAATCATATACACCGGATTCTGCATGATATCCATTGCATAGGACAATGGCAAAGGCGGCCTGTTCTTGAAAAGTTCCAGGAGATACTCGTCTGTAAGCAGCAAGAAATAAGCCTGAATATCCGGAGAGGCGGAAAGCAGTTTAACGGATTGTTTGTCCCCCAACACATCCACAAAGTAACCTCTGGTCAGCGACTGTATCTTACCCTGCACACTGATCTCCATGCTGCCGCCAACAACAAACAATATCGCATGTGAATCTATTCCGGGAATATTCTCCTCTTCACGAATTTCCGAATTTATCTTCCAGATAGCTATGCCCTTTTCCGATACATAAGGTATATGGTAATAAGAAATCAAGTCTACAAATTTCATAGGCATTCCATTTTGTACAATTGCAAATGTAAGGGCTACCGTCACATTTTTAATTCAAGAATCGATAAAGAAATACATTTCACCGACTATTGGTTTAAAATCATCTATCAGTCTCTACAGACTCAGATAACAGTTTACAATTTTCAACATAACTTATTGATATACAACACATAGTTCGTAATAAACAAATAAACTTTCCAAATAGCAAAATTCACTCAAAGTGTTTCCATATAGACAAAAAAAGTGCTCCTTAAAACAAATTGGCTCCCGAAGTATATTGGCAATTTTGCGGCAGAAATCAAGGAAAAGTAATTGCTCACGGATGATTGGAATAGTTATCCGCAAATATATGATTAATGAGTAGAATATAAAAAAACAGAAGTAAAATGAAGAAAGTGTTTCTATGTACAAGCCTGTGGATGCTGTCCCTGCTGCTTGTAACCTCATGCAAAAATGCGCCGCAATCCATGGGAAGTGCGGATTATAAAACAATGGAAGTAGAATATGGAAATTGCACATTGAGCCAAAGCTATACGGCTGTCATCAACGGAAGGCAAAGTGTGGAAATACGCCCACAGGTTAGTGGCATCATCACCAAAGTCTGCATAGCCGAAGGTGCTAAAGTACATCAGGATCAGGTCCTGTTTATTATCGATCAGGTTCCTTATAAGGCAGCCCTGCAAACCGCCATTGCCAACGTGAAGAGTGCGGAAGCTGCTGTTGCCACCGCACGCATGACAGCAGAGAGCAAGGAGGAACTGTGCAAGGAAAAAGTAGTTTCGGACTTTGACCTGCAGACCGCCCGCAACTCTCTGCTCGAAGCGGAAGCAGCCCTTGCACAGGCACAGGCCGAGGAAGTGAACGCCCGCAACAATCTTTCTTACACGGAAGTGAAAAGTCCGGTGGACGGCGTAGCAAGCATGTTGCCCTACCGCGTCGGAGCATTGGTTAGTTCATCCATCACAACTCCCCTGACCACCGTTTCCGACGACCGGGAAGTATATGCTTATTTCTCCATGACCGAGAACCAAATACTTTCACTCGTCAGCCAGAGCGGAACGCTGGAAAAAGCCCTGGAAGAGATGCCCGAAGTTGACTTGCAGTTAAGTAACGGGCAGACGTATGCGCACAAGGGAAAAATTGATGCCATCAGCGGGACGATTGAAGCCGGAACCGGAGTCATCTCCGTACGCGCAACTTTTCCTAATCCCGAACAGATGCTTCGGAATGGCAGTAGCGGGGAGGTCATTTTCCCCTATAACAAGGAAAACGTGATTATCATTCCGCAGGAAGCCACCTTTGAAGTACAGGACAAAGTCTTTGCCTATAAGGTAGTGGACGGAAAAGCCACTTCAACCCAATTGCAGGTATATCCCATAGACAATGGCAAAGAATACGTGGTAGAAAAAGGTCTGGAAAAAGGCGACATCATCATTGCAGAAGGTGCGGGTCTGATTCAAGAAGGGACTGTTGTTAAAACCGCTAAATAAAGGAGGTTCCTATGAGACTAAGAACATTTATAGACCGCCCCATCCTGTCATGCGTCATCTCGGTGCTGATTCTGCTGGTGGGAATCATCAGCCTTGTGAACCTGCCGATGGAACAATATCCTGACATTGCCCCTCCTACCATCAGTGTATCCGCCAGTTATACAGGAGCCAATGCCGAAACGGTACAAAAGAGTGTGGTTGTTCCGCTGGAAGAAGCCATCAACGGTGTGGAAAACATGCTCTACATGACCTCTACTTCCACCAATACCGGTTCCGGTTCCATTATGGTTTATTTCAACCAGGGAACCGACCCGGACATGGCCACCGTAAACGTAAAGAACCGCGTGGCAGAAGCAGAAGGGCTGCTTCCTGCTGAGGTCACCAAAGTGGGAGTCACTGTACAGAAACGGCAAAATAGTATGCTGAAAATCCTCGCTTTATATAGTCCGGATGACAGCTACGACCGTAACTTCATCAATAACTATTTCAGCATCAACATCGAACCCCGCCTTTCCCGTATCAAGGGAGTGGGAAACGTCATGATTATGGGAGACGAATACGCTATGCGTATCTGGATGAACCCGGCTAAAATGGCGCAATACAAACTTGTACCCGATGATGTGATAAACATTTTAGCGGATCAGAACGTGGAGGCTGCCACCGGTACGCTGGGCGAAGATTCCGAAAACACATTCCAATATACACTGAAATACCGTGGACGCTACCAGACTCCCGAAGAGTTTGAGAATCTGGTTGTCAAGTCTCTTTCGTCCGGTGAAGTGTTGCGCCTGAAGGATATTGCAGAAGTGGAACTCGGGGCACAAAGCTATGGTTATACAAGTGCCGTTGGCAAGCATCCCGGAAGTACCTGTATGATTTCGCAAACCTCCGGCTCCAATGCCAATGAAATTATTAAGGAGATAGACCAACTGACGGCTGAAATAGCGAAGGAACTGCCGAAAGGATTGGTACTGGAAGACTTGATGAGTACGAAAGACTTTCTCGATGCTTCCATTCACGAAGTAGTGAAAACGCTGATTGAAGCCATCCTGTTGGTTATACTGGTGGTGTATGTGTTTCTGCAAAGTGTGCGCTCCACCATTATTCCGAGTATTTCGATCATTGTCTCGCTGGTGGGAACATTTGCTTTCATCTATTTGATGGGATTCAGCCTGAATCTTATCACTTTGTTCGCCCTGGTGCTGGTCATCGGTACGGTGGTGGATGATGCCATAGTGGTGGTAGAAGCCGTACAGGCTAAGTTTGATGAAGGTTACCGTTCGCCCTACAAGGCTACGACAACTGCGATGGACGGCATTTCGGCGGCTATTGTGACTACCTCGTTAGTGTTTATGGCTGTATTTATCCCGACCTCCTTCATGGGTGGAACCAGTGGTACATTCTATACACAGTTCGGACTGACCATGGCTGTCGCTGTAGGTATCTCCGCCGTGAATGCATTGACATTAAGTCCCGCCTTGTGTACCTTGCTGATGACTCCCCATATCGATACGTCCAACGGACAGAAGCTGAGCTTCTCTTCCCGCTTCCATAAAGCCTTTGAGACATCCTTCAACCGTATTCTCTTCAAATATAAAGGAGGTGTAAAGTTCTTCTTCAAGCGTAAATGGATGGCATGGAGCGGACTGGCGATTGCCGTTGTCCTGTTGGTGTTCTTTATGAATACAACTAAAACGGGGCTTATTCCGGATGAAGACATGGGAACTATTTTTGTAAACGTGACGACACCTCCGGGTAGCAGTTTGGCACAAACCAAGAAAACGATGGACAAGATAGCCGAGAGTATAGAAGATATTCCGCAACTCAAGCAATTCTCCAACGTTACGGGCTACAGCATGCTGGGCGGTCAGGCTCCTTCGGGCGGTATGCTCATCATCAAATTGAAAAACTGGAAGGAACGTCCGGAAAAGAGTGACGAGATAAGTGCAGTCATCAATCAGATTTATGCCCGAACCTCGCATATCAAGTCAGGTAAGATATATGCCTTCGCCCAGCCCACCATTATGGGATACGGTATGGGTAGCGGCTTCGAACTTTACGTGCAGGATCGTGCGGGCGGAGACATTGCCACCTTACAGGAACACGCCAACAAGTTTATTGCCGGTCTGAACCAGCGTCCTGAGATTTCGATGGCATATACTTCCTTCGACACTAAGTTTCCCCAATACATGGTCGAAGTGGATGCAGTCAAATGCCAGCGTGCCAATGTTTCCGCATCGGACGTGCTGAGCGTCCTTTCCGGATTTATCGGAGGTAACTACTCGTCCAATTTCAACCGTTTCTCCAAACTTTACCGCGTCATGGTACAGGCAAAGGCGGATTACCGGCTGGACAAGGATGCATTGAATAATATGTTTGTACGCACAGGAGACGGTGAGATGGCTCCCGTCGGACAGTTTATCACATTGACAAAGGTCTATGGCGCCGAAACACTGAACCGTTTCAACCTTTACAGTTCCATCGCAGTAAATGGTATGCCCGCCGACGGCTATAGCACAGGCGATGCCATCAATGCCATTGCCGAGGTGGCTAAACAGACTTTGCCCGTGGGCTACGGATACGAGTTTGCAGGAATGACGCGTGAAGAAGCAGAGACAAACAATACGGTTATAGTTTTCGCTATCTGTATCATATTCGTTTACCTGATACTGTGCGCGCTTTACGAAAGTCTGTTTATTCCGTTGGCAGTCATGCTGTCCGTACCTTTCGGACTAATGGGCAGTTTCCTTTTCGCCAAACTCTTCGGACTGGAAAATAACATTTATATGCAGGTGGGACTGATTATGCTGATCGGTTTGCTGGCAAAGACGGCCATCCTACTTACCGAGTATGCATCCACCCGCCGCAAACAAGGAATGAGTATCGCTGCCGCTGCCATGTCCGCCGCCGGAGTCCGTTTGCGTCCCATCCTGATGACCGTCCTTACCATGGTATTCGGCATGTTGCCATTGGTATTCGCATCCGGTGCCGGAGCCAATGGAAATATTTCGTTGGGATTAGGAGTTGTAGGAGGAATAACTATCGGTACACTGGCATTGCTCTTTGTGGTGCCTGTATTCTTTATCGTATTCCAGACCATACAGGAGCGTGTGATGCCCAACCATAAACAATCAGAATCAGAACAAGAACAGGAGGTTTAAAGATGAAAGAGATAACAAAAATCGTGTCCGGAGTCGTACTGACTGCCCTAGTGAGCAGTTGCGGCATCTACACCCAATATAAAAGGCCGGAAGTAAATACTGAAAACCTGTACCGTGTAGAAGAAACGCAGTCGGACAGTGTAAGCATAGCCGATTTATCATGGGATGAACTTTTCACGGATACGGACCTTCAAAGTTTGATACAAGAGGGATTGCAATCTAATACGGACCTGAATATTGCCCGGCTGAAAGTAAAAGAAGCCCAGGCTACCCTTATGTCTTCCAAATTGGCTTATCTTCCTTCCCTACAATTATCTCCGGAAGGTACGCTAAGCAGTTTTGACGGGGCAAAGCCTTCGAAGACCTACAACCTGGGAACTTCTGCAAGCTGGGAAATAGACGTCTTTGGCAAACTGACCAATGCCAAACGCAAATCCCGTGCCGCCTTGGAGGAAAGTGACGCTTATCGGCTGGCAGTGCAAACACAAGTGGTAGCCACGGTTGCCGCCAACTATTATTCACTTCTGATGCTCGATGAACAGGTAGATATAACCAAAGCCACCATAAAAAGCTGGGAGGAATATGTCCATAGCCTCCGGGTGCTGATGAAAGCAGGGCAAGCAGACCGTTCAACAATCAGTCAGGCAGAAGCCAGCCGACTGAGTGCGGAATCTACATTGCAAGACCTGTTACAACAAGTCAATGAACTGGAAAATACTCTTTCCACTTTCTTGGGGCGCATACCAGGACCTATCAAAAGAGGGAAACTGAACGGGCAGACTTTCCCGCAAGAACTTTCCGCAGGTGTTTCTCTTGATCTGGTATCACGCCGTCCGGATGTACGTGAAGCTGAGGCTTCCTTAAAGCAAGCGTTCTATTCAACCAATCAGGCACGTTCCGCTTTTTATCCAAGCATAACGTTGAGTGGTTCAGCAGGATGGACAAACAGTGGCGGGGCAGCTATTACCAATCCCGGTTCATGGCTTTTGCAGGCGGTAGGTTCGTTGGTTCAACCTTTATTTAACCGGGGAACCAACATTGCCAACCTGAAAATAGCCAAGGCTCAGCAGCAGGAGGCTGTATTCACCTTCCGTCAAGCCTTGCTGGATGCAGGGAGCGAAGTCAACAACGCTTTGACTCAATGGCAAACGGCACGCAACAAAATAGAGTTGGCAACCAAACAGATACAACATCTGGAGACTACGGAACATGACACACAGCTCTTGATGAAGTATGGCACTACCAATTATCTGGAGGTACTGGTGGCCCGGCAGTCTCTATTGTCAGCCCGGCTGAACCTGGTAGCAGACCGATATTCTGAAATAGAGGGTGTTATCAATTTGTATCATGCCTTGGGAGGAGGAACCGAATAAAATAAAAAGCATTCTACGATCAAACGATATTACTGTCATACTCTACTCTTATCTTCTTTGAAATCGCGTAGTCGTAGAATGCTTAAAACTTCCATTTATAAAGTATCATTGCATGTACGCAAATACTGCATGGGAGTTTGTCCGGTATACTTCTTAAAGTCCTTAATGAAATGATTCGTGTCGCTATAACCACTATCCGCAGTAATGCGAACCAAATCTTTCTGTACCCGAAAAGCGGTATAAGCATGGATGAACCGCTGCAAAGAAGAGTAGCACTTAGGCGTCATGCCGACTGCTTCGGAAAAGTTTCGTTCCAGCCATTTATAGTTAACACCTAAATGAGACTTTAATTCATCTATGGATAATGTTCCTTTATGCAACTTGATATAGCGAATGGCCTCATCCAGCAGTTTATTAGATTTTTCATTTACGGATAGGACATCACGGATACAGTTTTCTAAAAGTTCTACCTTCTCTTCTACTTCCTCACATTGCTGCATTTCTTCCAGCAAAGCATCCGATTCATGAAATACGGATTGTAGATTCCAGAAAGGACGGGTATTGAGTTTTTTGGCATCCAACCCAAACAGACGGTAAAAAGATGCAGGTTTAAACCGTACTATCAGTAGATAAGTGCCCTTTCCGGAGAAGCAGACAGTCATCTTTTCAAAAGACCTTGTACTGAACCAACCGGATTTGAATCTGGAAGTTGCCCCATTATACTCCAACTCTACTTCATCTTCCGCCTCGGACAGGAATGCTAACATAGGTGTTCCGTCATTATACGCCAGACTATCGGATAAATCGCAGCAAGGAAAGATAAAGAAACTATCGACATACTCTTGCAAATCTTTTGCAGGAGTCATTGCTCTTATCCCGCCAAGAGAGGCGAAAGGATGTGATATGATATGTTCTAATAGGCTTACCGGCATGTGTGCAAAAGTACACAAATATAAGATAGTACAGAACGATATGTCTAAAATTTACCATAAGGGTTGATGGCTATGGACTACTTTTGCCTAAAAAAGTAATATGATTAAGCCAATAACGATTTACGGGAATCCCGTACTGAGAAAAGAATGTGTGAGTATAGAGAAAACTTATCCGGGTATCCAGGAAGTCATAGAGACGATGTGGCAGACACAGAGAAATGCAGACGGTTGCGGTCTGGCTGCTCCACAAATCAATCTTCCTATCAAGTTATTTGTAGTGAACAGCCGGGATAGCTATGCATGTATGTCTATTAGAGAGAGGGAACGTTTCTTTTCAAAAGATGATTGCGGGATAGAAGAAACATTCATAAATGCGGAAATAACAGGATACAGTGACGAGGTATGGACTACAGGAGAAGGCTGTCTGAGTATTCCCGATCTGTATGAGGAAGTGACACGACCCTGGTCCATAACAATAAAGTATCAGGATAAGGAATTTAATGAGCAAGTCAAGGTTTACCACGGATATACGGCACGAATCATCCAACATGAGTTTGAGCATACGGAAGGGAAACTGTATATAGATCATTTGTCGCCTTTCAGGAAACAATTATT
>NZ_EQ973491.1:538919-549606 GCF_000158035.1 Bacteroides cellulosilyticus DSM 14838 | reverse complement strand
GCGGAACAAACTGGCACGCATCCTGAAAAGAAAGATAAATGCGTCATATCCAACACAAAAGTCATATTAAACCGAAGATTATGCCTGACTTTTCGTATTTTTGTTGCAAGTATCATTCCTTAAAGAGTATCCATTTCCGAATAATGCACCAAAAAGAATATGAAGCTAACCGTATTAATAGATAACAACACCTACATCGATGAATATTATATAGGTGAACCTGCCCTGAGCTATTATATAGAAGATGAAAATGAACGCCTTCTGTTTGATACCGGATACTCTGACTCATTCATCAGGAATGCGCAGGCGATGAATATAGATTTATCTGCAATATCCACCCTCGTGCTTTCGCACGGTCATAATGACCATACAGGTGGGATAAAATACCTGATGAACCAATATCCAGATTGCAAATGCAAGATTGTGGCTCATCCAGACGTATTTAAAAAGAGAATCTACAATGAACTTCACATAGGTTCTCCGCTGGCAGAAAAGGATGTGAAAAAGGTGATGAACTTACATTTGACCAAGCAGCCCGTCAAAGTAAGTAAGAACATAACTTTTCTTGGGGAAATACCGATGATGAATGACTTTGAGCGCCGGCATGCCATAGGGGTTATCGAAGAAACTGAACGGTCTGAAGATTATGTAATGGATGATTCCGCCATTGTGTACCAAGGAAAAGACGGTTTATTCATTATCACAGGCTGTTCCCATAGCGGAATATGCAATATCATTGAATATGCCAAAGAGGTATGTAATGAACGGAAGATTGTCGGAGTTATAGGTGGGTTTCATCTGTTCAAGCTGTCGGAAAGGCTTACGAGAACGATAGATTATTTTCAAAAGAATGGTATCGAAGAACTGTATCCATGTCATTGCGTCTCTTTCAAAGCGAAAGCGGAAATACATAAGTCAATACCCGTACACGAAGTGGGTGTTGGACTAAAAATAGAGATCGAATAGTAACCTAAATAATGAAGTTATGAAAGCATTCAGTTTATTAGTAGCACTTATGGCTTTAAGTTCATTGGGAGGAAACGGCAACGGTTTTATGAGCCTTCATGAAAAAACCATTGACACAGATCGCCCCAATGGCTGGTATTATGTAACCAGCGGAAAACAAGACAGTCTTTCAGCAGAACCGATAGTATCTACCAAGGAATTTGCTGCCGTTGAGCTCGATTCTTTCCAGAATGAGCAGAATAAGGAAATGGTATATCTAATTGTAGGTAGAGTAAAGGATTCTTCTGTCAAAACATGGGCAGATGCCACGGAACAGTCGATAGGCAAGCACATCGGGTTTGTCTACAGGAATAAAGTAATCTGTTATCCCCGGGTGAACGCCCGCATCGAAAGCGGTAATTTTTCTATTTCAAGTACCGAAGCTGCTGAAATGAAAGCATTATACAAAGAAATTCAGGAGGAAATACTAAATGCAGAAATCAACCGGGAACACGATCAAGCCTGGGAAGATGCCCGCAAGGTACGTGAATCCATTACTGACTCTACTTTTCTTAAAACTAAACGTCCTATGTCCGATGATGCTATAGGTCCTTACAACTATCAGACAGGTTTTCTTGAAGACCGCGCCTACAACCGGACTGTTTACGTAATAGCTATAGACAGAGCCAAGAAGCATCTTTCCGTCAAGAATGACCAACTGGTATTGAACCTGAAATCAGGAGCAGAAATTAATATTGCAGAAGACATGTACCAATATATCACCAGGTTGTTTGTCGACTGGAATAAATGGGTGAAAGAAGGAAAATTCAAAATCATAAAAACAGAAGAAGGGTATTATGACATTGAACCTACTCCTCAGAAGAAGAAAAATTAAGATCCTTTCTCCAAACCTTTCAAAGCAGCAATAGAATCGGAAACATAAGCATTATCCGGTTCTATGGATCGCCAGTAGCAAAGAGTTCCGATCAGACGCTTCAGGTAAGCAGGATCATGAGAGTCTATCCGGCGTTGATGCTCTGCAAGCCCTTTCGTCAGAATGAAATGGACATTCTTGCGTATCTCCCTTTTCTTTGCTTTAGGAATGGTCAGTTTCACACCGGAGCTGACGGAAACGCCTGTGATAATCTTTCTCTTATGCCCACTCAGGAAACGGGTTTTCTTATGATTGATTTCAAACTTTTCCTCTCGAATGATCTGTTTAATCAGAGGCAATATCTGTTGAGCCGGAAAGACATCTCCCGAAAAGGTGAGATCATCCGCGTAGCGGGTATAAACCAGATTATATTCAGTAGCCAGTGCCGCCAGCTTTTTGTCCATCTCATAAGAGATGATATTACTCAGTGCCGGACTGGTAGATGCTCCCTGAGGCAGACATCTGCGTACACAACATAAAGCCGCAAGCACTCGCGCAATCTTCGGCGGATATCCCATACTCTCGAACATTTTCCGTACCCGCAGACTACGTATAGAGCCAAAGAAATCATGAATATCAGTTTTCAGCACATAGGACTTGCCCAGGTGCGGCCGGACATTATCGGAAATGGACATCTTGCACCGGAAACCGGTAGCTGCGGGATGTAGATTCACAAATGATAAAACGCGATGATTGATAGTATCCTGAATGGCCTTCAGATCTTTGTCCGGTGCTGAAATCATACGGTAGCCTCCCTTTCTTTTACCAATCCAGAATTCCCGGTAATGTCCGGGAATATCTTTCAGTATCTCTTTCAGGGCCGCTTCTTCCACTCCTAACAGATTGGCACACTTCACCACTGCCTCCTCGTCGAACCATGGAATGGTGATCGGAGCAGAAGTACCAAAGTACCGGCTAAACCATCCTTTACGGGTAGTTTCTGTATCGGTAGTATCTTCCGTATTACTGCGGTTTCCGGCTTTCCACCTTTTGTATCCTTCCTGTTTCCGGCTCGAAGAGATAATTTTGTAAATCAACAAGCCGGTGACAATCAGTACCGCTATTAAAATTCCATTCATCTTACATAGCTAAAAAAGGAAGAGGATGAGTATTTACTAATGTAAATCGTGGTATTTATACCAGAGTATTTACATTTCTAAGAAAGCTCCTGAGCTTACGAGGCGACTGCACCTCTTTCCTGCTAAATCTTTTTCTCATCCTCTTCGTACGCAAAAATATATCTTTTTTCACTTATAGCGCCAAAGAGAGACAATTTATTTTAATGTAGTAATGTCTTTTTTAATCAGATTCTATAACTTTGCCTCCCATAAAGAAAATATCTATACTATAATGAGTACATCCAAACACCCGAAAGGTCTTTACCTCGTCTTTGCTACCAGCACGGCAGAACGTTTCAGCTACTACGGTATGCGTGCTATCTTCATCCTGTTTCTAACCCAGGCACTCTTGTTCGATAAGGAACATGCCGCCTCTATTTATGGCAGCTATACCGGACTGGTTTATCTCACTCCGCTCATCGGCGGATATATTGCTGATAAATACTGGGGCATCCGGCGTTCCGTTTTCTGGGGAGCCATGATGATGGCGATAGGGCAGTTCCTGATGTTCTTCAGTGCGTCGATGCTGGATACTAAAGAGCTTTCCCACTGGTTGATGTATGGGGGACTCACCTTCTTGATTTTAGGAAACGGATGCTTTAAGCCTACAGTTTCGTCATTGGTCGGACAACTTTATGAACCGGGAGACAGACGGTTGGACTCTGCTTATACTATATTCTATATGGGTGTAAATGTGGGTTCTTTCTTTGCCCCGCTGGTTTGCGGTTACTTCGGTGAGACGGGTGATCCTAATGATTTCAAATGGGGATTCCTGATTGCAGCAATCGTTACAGTATTCACGGTAATTTTGTTCGAAACGCAAAAGAGCAAGTATCTGATCGGTCCTGACGGAAAGCCACTCGGCATTATTCCGGACGCTAAACGGGAGCAACCGAAAGAACATAAAACAGTTCAGCAAACAGCCATAGATAAAGATAAGAAGATGCGCAACAATTTGCTTCTCGGAGCACTGACCATTGCCCTTGCCTTATTCTTCTACTGGTGTTTCGGCAACGATTGGGTCAGTATAGGGATATTCACAGCCTGTATCGTCTTCCCCGTCAGCATTCTGCTGGATGGCTCTCTGACAAAAATAGAGCGTGACCGTATCTTCGTTATTTACATTATTGCCTTCTTCGTTATATTCTTCTGGGCAGCCTACGAACAAGCAGGTGCTTCACTCACCCTCTTTGCTGCCGAGCAAACCGACCGTACAATCCTCGGTTGGGAAATGCCTGCCTCCTGGATACAATCTTTCAATCCGTTCTTCGTAGTTATACTGGCAGCCATTATGCCCAGTGTATGGGGTGCGCTGAACAAACGAGGCATGGAGCCGGCTTCCCCCACCAAACAAGCTATTGGTTTGTTGCTGCTCTCATTGGGATATTTAGTCATTTGTTTCGGTGTGAAAGATGTACAGCCTGGTGTAAAAGTCAGCCTTATCTGGCTAACCGGACTTTATTTCATCCATACTATGGGAGAAATAGCTCTCTCCCCTATCGGCTTATCCATGGTAAACAAACTCACCCCTGTCCGTTTTGCCTCTCTTATGATGGGAATCTGGTATCTTTCCACCTCTACAGCCAATAAATTTGCAGGTACTTTAGGCGGCCTTTATCCCGAAGACGGAAAAGTGAAAACCCTGCTCGGATTCCGTATTGAAACCATGTTCGACTTCTTTATGGTATTCGTTATCATGTCCGGCGTAGCCTCTCTTATCCTCTTCCTGCTCTCAAAGAAATTACAGAAGATGATGCATGGAGTAGAATAAAAATCGTATTTTTGTGCCAATTTAAAAAATCTATCCCTTATGGACACCATACAAATAAAAGACAAAAAGTTCACTGTTTCTATCAAGGAACAGGACATTCTGAAAGAAGTAACCCGCGTTGCAAATGAAATCAATCGCGATCTGGCTGGTAAAAATCCTCTGTTTCTCAGCGTCCTGAACGGCTCGTTTATGTTTACTGCTGATCTGATGAAAAACATTACTATTCCCTGCGAGATTTCTTTCGTGAAGCTGGCTTCTTATCAGGGGGTGTCCTCTACCGGAGTTATCAAGGAAGTGATCGGTATTACCGAAGATCTGACAGACCGCACGGTAGTGATTGTGGAAGATATTGTAGATACTGGCCTGACTATGCAACGTCTGCTGGACACGCTGGGCACACGTAACCCGAAAGAGATTCACATTGCTTCGTTGCTGGTGAAACCCGAGAAATTGAAAGTAGATTTGAATATCGAATACGTAGCCATGGAAATTCCCAATGACTTCATTGTAGGTTATGGATTGGATTATGACGGCTTCGGGCGCAATTATGCGGACATTTATACAGTTGTAGATTAAAAGGTTCAGAACCATACCCGAGCCGTGTCTGGTCCGTACCCGGTCCGTACCTCCTTCGTATAAAAGTACCTTTATACGGAGAAGACACGGAGCAAGTACAGAGAAGATACGGACCAAGCACGGGGCATGTACGGACATGATACGGAGTAAGGCTACACGAATAAGGTCAAAGACATGATTTGTAGAAAAGAATTTTGAATTAGGTATAATATAAGTAACAGTTAAATTGTAAATCACAAATGTTGAACATTGTAATTTTCGGTGCTCCCGGTTCAGGAAAGGGAACACAAAGTGAGAAAATCGTAGAAAAGTACGGTATTAACCACATCTCAACCGGTGACGTGTTGCGTGCTGAAATCAAGAACGGCACAGAACTGGGCAAAACAGCTAAAAGTTATATCGATCAAGGTCAGTTGATCCCTGACGACCTGATGATTGATATCCTTGCAAGTGTATTCGACAGCTTTGAAGACAGCAAAGGTGTAATCTTCGACGGTTTCCCCCGTACGATTGCACAGGCAGAAGCTCTGAAAAAAATGCTCGCTGAAAGAAATCAGGGAGTAAGCGTTATGCTTGACCTGGATGTACCTGAAGACGAACTGATGGTCCGCCTCATCAAACGTGGTAAGGATTCCGGTCGTGCCGATGACAACGAAGAGACTATCAAGAAACGTCTTCATGTTTATCATTCACAGACTTCTCCGCTGATTGACTGGTACAAACAGGAAGGACAATACCAGCACATCAAAGGACAAGGTGCATTGGAGGAAATCTTTGCTGATGTTTGCGCTGCAATCGACGCTGCAAAGTAAAGTAACACAATCATAATTTAGAAGCGCGGTAATACCCATGAAAATGATATTACCGCGCTTTGTTATTCTCCCGTCTGCCCTAAAATAACAAGAAACTATTTCACGATCTTCTTTTTATATTCACGCGGGGTACATTGGATTTTCTTAAAGAATGTAGCATTAAACCGAGCTATAGAATTGAATCCACATTCGTATGCAATGTCGGTAATGCTCATGTCTGTAGTCAGTAATTTACGTTGTGCATGAGCTATTCTTAACTCAGCAATATAGTCACTTATTGTAGTACCAAATGCCTTCTTAAATATATGATTGGCATAATCAGGGTGCAGACCTACTGCATCACCAATATCATTGGCTTTAATATCATTACAATAATTCTTAGTAAGATATATCGTTATTTTTTCGTTGTGTCGCAAGTAAGTGATATTCCCTTGGGGCAAGTAATTTATCTCTATTTCATTATGCCTATCGTATCTTGGCATAACACGGGGTATCCATGTCTCACATGTAAGTCCATAAGGTTTAAACTCCTCACGGAACTTATCAAAACTGTAACATTTCTCGGAATTCATTATATTCGTATATAAAAATAGAGAGTGTTATTCACATTTTGGTGGTAAATTTGCAAAAATAATCTTTAAACGCCATGAAAAAAGTACTTTTCTTCTTTTTCTTTCTTACAGCATGGAGCCTTTATTCAGAGGCGCAAGTGGCTAATGAGGACAAACATCGGCTGATTGTAACCACTGATTTAGGGGGAACTGATCCGGATGATATCCAGTCAATGATACACTTGTTATTATGCTCAAATGTAATCGACATTGAGGGGTTAATCAGTTCACAAGTCTGGATGGATGACCCAGATAAAACAGCTAAAATTTCAGAGGTAGTAGAACAATTTGGAGAAGTTCTGCCTCGCTTGAATAAACATGCAGAAGGGTATCCCAGTTTGAATCAACTGCGGGCAATTATTAAACGAGGGCAACCTTCCTCTAACATGACCGGAGTAGGTCAAGGTAAAGATTCTCCGGGATCAGAACTGATAATCTCGGTAGTTGATAAGAAAAAGGATCAACGCCCCGTATGGCTTGCAGCTTGGGGTGGAATGAATACGATAGCGCAAGCTTTATGGAAAGTGAAGCATACACGCAGCGAGAAAGACCTTAAGAAGTTTACTGCAAAAATCCGCATATATGATGTTCTAGGGCAAGATGATGCCGGAGCCTGGATAGCCAAGAACTTCCCGGAAATAGTATATATCAGAAATAAAGAAGTATATGGTTGGGGGCCTTCCGATCAATGGCTTAAACAGAATATTCAAAGTCATCAGCCATTAGGCAAGCATTATCCTGACCGGAAGTGGGCAACGGAAGGTGACTCTCCTGCTTTCTTTTATGTATATGCCAATGGCCTGAACGTACCCGATTCACTTGAATATGGAGGATGGGGCGGTCGTTTCTCCAATCAAAAGACGAGTGGTATACGAGGTATGGATTTTATAGTGCGCAGCGGGAAAGATGAAACGCAATATGATCCTTATTATATGCATGGAAGCTGCAAAGAGGGCTGTACCGCCATCAACAAATGGCAGCAGCACATTTGGAATAATTTTGCAGCACGTATGTTGTGGACTACAACCGATGATTATAAAGCGGTGAATCATCATCCGCATGCAGTGCTTGATGGAGACCGTTCGCTAAAATGTGTCTTTAAGAAAGTAAAAGCCGGAAATTCCATGGTTTTAGATGCCAGCGGTTCAACTGATCCTGATGGTAACAAACTGATATACAAGTGGAGTGTTTATACTGAACCAAGCAGTTACAAAGGTGAAGTAAAAATAGAAGGGGATAATGCGAAAAAATGCAAAGTACATATCCCTGCTGATGCTGCGGGCCAAAACATACATATCATTTTAGAATTGACGGATGAAGCAACTCCGGCACTTACCGTTTATAGACGAGTAGTGCTAAAAATAAGTTAGAAATGCCCTCCGCTACGGATTAATAAATAAAAAGGAATAAAAAAGTTTGAGGTAGTCTTGGAGAATCGTTACTTTTGCATCGAAAAAGAAAATAAGTATTTTAAAATCAATCGTAAGGAAAGAAATGGCTGAATCGAACTTTGTTGACTACGTAAAGATATATTGCCGCTCCGGAAAGGGCGGACGAGGCTCTACGCACATGAGGCGTGAGAAATACATACCCAATGGCGGCCCCGACGGAGGTGACGGAGGACGAGGAGGTCACATTATCCTACGCGGTAACCGTAACTACTGGACGCTGTTGCATTTGCGCTACGACCGCCATGCACTGGCAGGACATGGAGAATCCGGTTCCAAGAACCGCAGTTTTGGTAAGGATGGAGAAGATAAGATTATTGAAGTTCCCTGTGGCACAGTGGTATACAATGCCGAAACAGGCGAATATATCTGTGACGTCACCGAGCATGGACAAGAAGTTGTTCTGCTGAAAGGCGGACGCGGCGGACTGGGTAACTGGCACTTCAAGACAGCCACCCGTCAGGCACCCCGCTTTGCACAACCGGGCGAACCGATGCAGGAAATGACAGTAATCATGGAGCTGAAGCTCTTGGCAGACGTAGGTCTGGTAGGCTTCCCGAATGCCGGAAAATCAACCTTGCTTGCTTCCGTATCTGCCGCCAAGCCTAAGATAGCCAACTATCCATTCACCACATTGGAACCCAACCTGGGTATTGTTTCTTACCGTGACAGCAAGTCGTTTGTCATGGCGGACATTCCCGGTATCATTGAAGGAGCCAGTGCAGGAAAAGGTTTGGGATTGCGCTTTCTGCGCCATATCGAGCGTAATTCTCTGTTGCTCTTCATGGTGCCTGCCGACAGCGATAATATCCGGAAAGAATATGAAATCCTGTTGAATGAGTTGAGCACTTTCAATCCTGAAATGCTGGACAAACAACGGGTACTTGCCATCACCAAGAGCGATATGCTCGATCAGGAATTGATGGACGAAATAGAGCCTACACTCCCTGCAAACGTTCCGCATGTATTCATTTCTTCCATTACCGGTATGGGACTTTCCGTGCTGAAAGATATTCTTTGGGAAGAGTTGAATAAGGATAGCAACAAAATAGAAGCTATCGTTCACCGTCCGAAGGATGTAAGCAAACTCCAGCAAGAGTTGAAAGACATGGGTGAGGATGAAGACCTCAGCTATGAATATGTGGAAGATGACGAGGATGTGGAAGACCTTGAAGACTTTGAGTATGAGGAAGAGGACTGGGAGGATGACAAGCAATGATTGCTCTGACAGAAGATAAACGAATGTTGGGATACGGGGTTATGACACCGTACTCCAACATTTTTGTTTCGCAACTACCCGCCGGGGAGGTTTCAGCAAGGGAGATTATGCCTCTTTCAACTGTACGTCTTACACGGGGGATGATGCAGAATCTGTCCGTCGCAATCAAGAACTACTCTGCAACTCCATGCCTCAACAGCCTAAAGAATTAGTCATTCCGTTCCAGACACATGGTACAAAAGTGGAGGTGATTGATGAAAAGTATCTCAATGCCACATTTGACGAGCGAACGGTCATGCTGCAAGGGGTGGATGCACTAATCACAAAGGAACCGGGTTGCTGCATTTGCATTTCTACGGCAGACTGTATTCCTATCCTGTTGTATGATCGCAAAAACCAAGTGGTAGCCGCCGCCCATGCAGGTTGGCGTGGAACAGTGAATTACATAGCCGGACACACTCTCGACAGGATGCGGGCGCTCTACGGAACCGATGGAAAAGATGTTATCGCTTGTATCGGCCCCGGCATATCCTTGCCTTCTTTTGAAGTAGGCGAAGAAGTGTACGAAGCTTTCCGCATGAACGGTTTTGCAATGGATTATATATCAGAATGGAAACCGGAAACACATAAGCATCATATAGACCTATGGGCTGCGAACCGGATGCAGTTGCTCGATTTTGGCGTACCCGGCGAGCAAATAGAGACATCTGGTATTTGTACCTATATGAGGCATGAAGAATTTTTCTCGGCAAGACGGCTGGGGATTAAATCAGGACGTATACTATCGGGAATTATGATAGTAGACACAAAACCATAACTTTTTAATATGAAGAACATTTTGTCCAAAGGGCAACTATCGATTCTCATTGTACTGGGAATTTTGATTCTTGACCAAGTCATAAAGATTGAAGTTAAAACGAATATGTTTTATAATGAAAGCATTCATATCACAGATTGGTTTTATCTTCGCTTTATAGAAAATCCCGGTATGGCTTTCGGTATGCAGATAGTGCCTAAAGCCATTCAGACTATTGCCCGCACAATATTTGCTATCGCAATTGGATGGTATATCGTCATACTTATTAAAGCTAGATATAAGCGTGGCTATATTGCATGTGTTTCGTTGATACTGGCAGGAGCTATCGGGAATATCATCGACAGCATATTCTATGGCGTTATTTTCAGTAAGAGTACACCCACTGAAATTTCTACTTTCGTACCTATAGGGGAAGGATATACCGGTTGGCTGCATG
>NZ_EQ973491.1:527482-538311 GCF_000158035.1 Bacteroides cellulosilyticus DSM 14838 | reverse complement strand
GAATTCCTTTTGATGGTGATATTTCTTCTATCAATTCACAGGATATTGAAACTATGACTGTACTGAAAGATGCTGCCGCAGCAGCTTTGTATGGTGCTCGTGGTGCTAACGGTGTTATCTTGGTTACCACTAAAAAAGGTAAGGACGGTAATGCACGTGTATCTGTAGATGCACGTTGGGGTAGCAATTCCCGTCAAGTAGGCAAATACGACGTGATGGAAAACCCTGATACGTACATGGAGACTCTCTATAAGGCTCATTACAATGCCGCTTATTACAAATTGGGACGTACCCCAGAAGCAGCGCACACTTATGCTAATACACAGTTGTTCCCGGCAATCGGTTACCAAATATATACATTACCTCAAGGTGAGGGTCTTATCGGTATGGATGGTAAAATCAATCCAAATGCGAAGTTGGGCTATAGTGACGGACAATATTACTATACTCCGGATGATTGGACAGATGGAACGATCTCCAGTCAAATGCGTCAAGAGTATAACTTGAGCGTATCAGGTGGTACAGACCGTTTGAACTACTATTTCTCTGCCGGTTACCTGGAAGATAACGGTGTTATCGAAAATTCAGGTTTCAATCGTATTTCTACGCGTTTGAATGTAGACTACCAAGCAAAAAAGTGGCTGAAATTCGGCACCAGTTTAGGATATACTAACTCTAAGAGCAAGTATCCGGGTGACCAAACAGCTACTGCTTCTTCAGGAAACGCTTTCTTACTGGCAAATAATATTGCTCCAGTTTATCCGATGTATGTACGTAACGCTGATGGTTCACTAGCTTACGACAAGAATTCAGGTAACAAGATTTATGATTATGGTGATGGTAGCAGTACAAACAGCACGCGTAACTTTATGTCCATGTCAAACCCCAAGGGTGACTTGCTTTATAATAAGGAAGAATACCTGATGGATATCCTTAACGGTAAATGGTTCATCGAGTTGTCCCCAATTGAAGGACTGAAACTAACAGGTTCATTAGGTGCCTATATTGATAATACACGTTATAATGTTTTGGGTAACAAGTATTATGGACAGTCTGCAAGTTACGGTGGTACTGCACAACAAGAACACATACGTACATCCGCCTTCAACCAGCAATACCTGGCTACTTATAAGAAAAGCTTCGGCATGAACAATTTCGATGTTCTGTTAGGTTATGAGAGCTATGACTACCGCTATGAATATAGTTATGCAACCGGGCAGAATCTTTATAAGGATTATGACTTCACGGTAAACAACACTATCGATAACAAACGTGGTGGTGGTGCTCGTGACGAATATTCTACCAGAGGTATTATCAGTCGAATCAATTACGACTTTGATGAAAAATACTTTGCCAGTGCTTCTTACCGTCGCGACGCTTCTTCTCGTTTCCATCCTGACAAACGTTGGGGTAACTTCTGGTCGGCCAGTGTCGCATGGGTTATCAGTAAAGAAGCATTTTTGGAAAATACAGAATGGATTGATATGTTGAAGCTAAAGGCTTCGTTTGGTCAGCAAGGTAACGATGCATTGCTGAGAAACGGTTATGCAAACTACTATCCGTATCTGGATCAATACTCCATGACCGGTGCTAATGGTATATTCTCGGATGGTACACTTTATTATAAAGGTAATCCAGATATCACTTGGGAAAAAAGTAACTCTTTCAATATAGGTACTGACTTCACACTGCTCAACCATAAATTAGAAGGTACAATAGAATATTTCAACCGTAAGACTAGCGACATGCTTTATAATAAGCCGGTAGCAAACTCCAACGGTTACAGTTCTATTCCAATGAACATTGGTTCGATGACTAACTCGGGTGTAGAAATTGAATTGAATTATACTCCGATTGATATCAATAATTTGAAGTGGAACATTTTTGGGAATGCTACTTTCCTGAAAAATAAAGTAAATAAGCTGCATCCTGATTTGAATGGTGAATTAATCAATGGTTCACGTATTTATCGCGAAGGTGAATCTATGTACCAACTTTATCTAGTGAAATATGCAGGTGTTGACCCCACTACCGGACAATCTTTGTTCTGGGCGAAAGATGATGAAGGAAACGCCTATACAACAGCAGACTATGCTGTCGCTTCTAATTGCAAAGAAGCTACCGGTGATTTGCTTCCGACCGTCTATGGTGGTTTTGGTACTAGCTTGGATTTCTATGGTTTTGATTTTTCTATCCAGTTCTCTTATCAGCTGGGTGGTAAACTGTGGGATTATACTTATCAAGACTTGATGCATGGTGGCAGCAACAGTAATGCCGGTTACAACTGGCATAAGGACATTGCTAAAGCTTGGACGGCAGAGAATCCGAATACAGATGTTCCTCGTTTGTGTGCAACCGAAAACTATGATGCAGGTTCAAGCTCCGACCGCTGGATTGTTTCTTCCAACTACTTGTCTATTAACAATATTACTTTAGGTTATACATTGCCGAAAAGAATCGTACGCAACTTGGGAATAGAATCACTTAGAGTTTATGGTGCTGCCGACAATGTTGCATTGTTTGCTGCACGTAAAGGATTAGATCCACGTCAAGGTTATGTATCATCTACCACCTCTACGTATGGTGCATTACGCAGTATTTCGGCAGGAGTGAAATTAACGTTCTAAACTATACTAACTATAAAGCAGAATAACAATGAAAGATATAAAATTTAAAATATTCGCATCGGCACTTGCAAGTGTATTGCTTGTGGGGTGTAATGATTTGGATACCGAACCACTGGGTGCTGTTGTTACAAGCGACCAGAAAGAAGAAGTTGTTAAAAACGACCCAGAAATGGTATCGGCAAGTGTAACGGGTATCACTGCGATGTTCAGTGTATATGGCAATGCCATCCCCACTTCTTTTGGACACGACGACTTCGGTTATGGTTCAATTATGCTGAACTTGGACAGCCGCGGCACGGATATGGTTGGTTTAGATATAAACTATAACTGGTTTACCCGTTCTATGACTTTTGAGGATCTTTTCTTTAACTATCGCCCGACAAACATATTATGGCGTACGATGTACAACCAGATTTATACTGCTAATGGAGTAGTGAGTACCATCGACCCGGCTACGGAAGATAGCTCTCTAAAGTACTACCTGGCACAAGCTTTGTCTATACGTGCATTCGATTATTTCGTATTGGCCCAGATGTATCAGCATACTTATAAAGGGAATGAAAGCAAGCCTTGCGTTCCTCTGATTACAAACGAAAATGCCAATGAGGCTGCTGCAAATGGTTGCGCCCGGTCTACCGTGCAAGAAGTTTACGATCAGATCATGAGTGACCTGAACAAAGCTGTATCTTTATTAGAAGCTACTGACAAAACCCGCGGTACCGATAAGCGCTATATCAGCAAGGAAGTGGCTTATGGTTTACGTGCACGTGTCAATCTGACCATGCAAAATTGGACTGCGGCAGCTGAAGACGCTCAAAAAGCCATCAACGGTAGCGGTACACCTTATAGCCGCGAAGAAGCAGGTGCTCCGGGCTTTACAGAAAGCAGTGACCACTCTTGGATGTGGGCCATTGTAATCGCTGAAACAGACCGTGTAGTAACTTCCGGTATTGTGAATTTCCCTTCACATATGGGATCACTGAATTATGGATACGCTTCAGTAGGAGCATGGCGTATGATCAACAAGAAGTTGTATAATGAGATTCCTGATACAGACGTTCGTAAAGGATGGTGGCTCGATGCCAATAAGCACTCTGACAATTTGAATGCAACACAAGTAGCCCAAGCTACGAAATATGGTTGCCCCGCTTATACCCAAATGAAATACGGTCCTTATAAAGGAGTAATGGCTCAAAGCACCAACGCAAGCGACATTCCTCTGATGCGTGTGGAAGAAATGTATTTGATTTTAGCAGAAGCACAAGCTATGGGGGGAAATCCTTCAACCGGCGCAGCTACTTTACAAAAGTTTGTAAATGACTATCGTGACCCTGCCTATGTTTGTACCGCTTCCAGTGCAACAGCTGTACAGGATGCAGTATGGCAGCAACGCCGTATTGAACTTTGGGGTGAGGGCCTTTCTTATTTTGATATTCTGCGACTGAACAAAGGTATCGACCGTCGTGGAGCCGGATTCCCTGCCGCTTATGTATTTAACGTGCCGGCTGGTGATAACACCTTGATCTACCGTATCCCTGAAAGTGAAGAACAAGGTAACTCATTGATCTCGGCATCAGACAATAATCCGGTAACATCAATTCCGTCTCCGGTTACAGACAACTAATGAACATAGGTAACAAACTGAAAAAATAGCATTATATGAATTTCAATAAATCAATTCTATCCATAGCGCTGTCGGTAGCGGCTGTCATGTTTGTCGGCTGTAGTACCGATGGTTATTGGGACAAAGCCCCGATAGACAGCGAAGTGAAATATACGTTCGACCAGAGCGAACAAACCTATAGCGTAGCAGGTACTGAAACGTTGACTGAAATCAAGGTTTCTCTGACACGCAATACCAATGTAGGTGCATCGACCATTGCCGTAGATGCAAAATTTAACGATCCTGCATTGAGCGGACCGGCTGAGGTAACATTTGCAGATGGTAGTAATACCGCCATTTATACGATTGCAGTAGGTGACATTCAAGTAGGCGTTTCTTATAAAGCGACTCTTTCCATAGCAAAGGATAATACCTCTGTATCAGGCAATTCTACCACAACAATTAATTTAAGCAAATTGTACAATTGGGTAGCAGCCGGTAGCGCTCAGTTCTATACTTCATGGTCAGGAACCATCGACGATAACGGTTTGGTAGGTGACGGTGTAAAAGTGGATATAGAAAAGGCAGAAGGTGGTAATGGTTTGTACCGACTGGTAAGTCCCTACTATTATTCAGAAACAGCAGCCGGTGCAACAGGAGTGACTTTGGAAAAGGGACACCACATACAGTTCACCGTTAATGCCGCTAATGGAGCACCTGTCGGATTCCCAACTACGGTCCAGAAAATGGGTGAAGCGAGTGCAGACGATGGCAACTATTACTTTGCCTACACACCGGGTAAGAACAACTGTGCATTCGAAAACGATGGTAACCTCTATATAATCAATGCCTTGGTAGGTTATGATGAAGGTGGAAGCAGCGTTAGTCTGGGTTGGTATCAGACCGTAGCATTTATCTGGAATGTAAATTATCCATGGTGATAATCATACGATAACTGAACATTTTAAATACCCCCGAATGTCCAACCTGACATTTGGGGGTATTTTTATATCAATCCTTCTTTCAAAATATCCACCAATATCGGCTTTGCCCCACTCACAAAACACTCCACAGCAATTACCATCAGAATAAGTCCCATCAGGCGCATCATCACATTATTTCCCGTTTCCCCTAATACTTTTACCAGTCGCGTAGAGGCACGCAAGATGAAAAATGTAATCAAGTAGATAAAGGCGATCATACCAATCAGTACACCTTTCATTTGGATAGTATGGGCATCCTGCATCAACACAATGGCGTTTGCTATGGCACCGGGACCGCAAAGCATCGGAATCCCTAAAGGGGTGACGGAGATGTCATCGGCATAAGTTTTAATCTCTTCATCTTTCAATTTCATTTGTGTATAACGTGCCTGCAACATATCAAAACCGATTTTAAAGATGATAACACCACCAGCTATACGAAAACCGTTTGTAGAGATCCCAAAGAACTTGAACAGGAACTGACCTGCAAAGGTAAAGACCATAATCGTGATGAAAGCCACTAATGTAGCACGAGACACTACAGACTGTCGCTCCTTATCCGTCATTCCATGGGTCATGGTCAGAAAGACGGGCATAGTCCCGAGAGGATTTGTCAACGTAAAGAAAGAAGTGAAACAAAGCAAAGCGAAAGGTAAAATAGTATCCATAGCTGCAAATTATGTGTTTACGCTGACAAAATTACAACTAATCCCTCAATGTCACAACAATTGGAGCAACTCTTTCAAATCTGTAATCTGATAAGTAGGCTTAAATGGAAACTCGGTACGTCCCGTTACATTATAGAACACCTGATGCATGCCTACTCCCTGAGCACCCGTTATATCATTTTCCCAGCTGTCACCCACCATCAACGATTCACGTAGTTCAGACTGGGTAGCCGACATGGCAAAATGGAAAATCTCGGGCCATGGCTTCAAGACACCAATATCATCTGATAAAACTACTTTCTTGAAGTAATGGTCAATCCCGGCAGAACGCATTTTGTGGCATTGCAGTTCCTGAAATCCATTGGAGAGGATATAAAGATTATATTTAGGTGCCAAATATTCCAGCACTTCCTGCGCATGGGGCATCAATCTGCTTTTTGTAGGAATAACCGCAAAGAAGTCATCAGAAAAAGCTTTCGCTAAAGCCGCATCCCCCTCTCCTACTGCCTCCAGCGGATAGAGAAAACGTTGACGATTCAATTCTTCTTTTGTCACTTTTCCATCTGCATATTCTGCCCACAATTCGATATTACGCTTCTCATAGAGTTCATAGAAATGTTCAAAAGACCGAAAATAGCGATCATATTCATATTTGCGATACATTTCCTCAAATGTATCACGGGCATTAAAAGAAAAGGCCCAGAGAGTATCGTCCAGGTCGAAAAAAATATTCTTGTACTGCATATAAAAAGAAAATGGCAGGGATAACCCTTCCCTGCCATTCTTATAATTTAATTAAGTTATTTTACTTGGATAACTAGGTATCTGGATACGCTCCAGAAATCTTTCGGATTCGAAATCTTCAGAACGAGCTGATCTTTATCATCTTTCTCCAAAGCATAAGAACCTGCTGGATGAGTGGTCAAGACATCTGCACTCTTGGAATACAACTTAATTTCTTTCGTTGTACGAATATCAACCTGAGTAAAGTAATCCTTATTGATATCACTATCCTTAAGCACTTGCTTTTTCTGGAAGAGACCGGTATTTGTCAGAATATTCTGATCCTTCAGTTCTTTCTTTGTTCCGAAAACAAACCAAGCGGTGTTCAATGCTTTATCCTGCTCAGCTACGGTTTTAGCTTTTGCTTCATTTTCGGCAGTAAGCACTTCTTTGTCAGTTGACAGGCCAGTCACAGCTGCATCCAATTCCTGAATACGAATATTCTTGGAGGCAAGTTCAGCCTGCAATTCCTCGATACGCTGGGTTTTGGCTACCAATTCCTGGGTCAGAGATTCTACAGCTTTCTTCAACTGGGTAGAGTTATTCTTGCTACTTTTCAGCATAGCTTCCAGTTTAGCGATCTGCTCTTTGTTTTCCTGCATTTGTTTCTGGATAAATTCAATATCAGTGGCTATTTGCTGCTTAGCTGATAAAGAACCTTCTGAAACCGCACCACGCTGCAAGTCTACGCGACTTTCGGCGGCATTGATTTGGCGGAAGCCTTCAGAGATATCATTGAAAGTACCCATCATTTCATCCAGTTCAGCATTACGCTGAGTAAGTTCCATCAAAAGAGAATCATTTTCAGCTTTCAGTTGGTCTTTACTTCCACCTGACAAGCCGTCGCACGATGCCATAACGGCCGCACATACAATTAAAACTGCTAACTTTTTCATACGCTTTTGTTTTACGTTGGTTAATGAAGTTATTTAATCGTCTATTCCTGCTACTACTATTACTATTTCTCCACGCGGGTCATTGGCTGTGAAATGCTCAATCAATTCAGTCAGACTGCCACGCACCGTTTCTTCGTGCATCTTCGAGATCTCCCGGGATACAGATGCCTGACGTTCCGCACCGAAATGCTCTGCAAACTGAGTCAACGCTTTCACCAGACGGTGGGGAGACTCATAAAACACCATGGTACGGCGTTCCTCTGCCAATATCTTCAGACGTGTCATACGTCCTTTTTTCTGCGGAAGAAAACCTTCGAAACAGAATTTTTCATTTGGCAAGCCCGAAGCAACCAAAGCCGGCACAAGAGCTGTAGCCCCCGGCAAACATTGTACTTCAATACCGTTGCGAACACACTCACGCACTACCAGAAAGCCCGGATCAGAGATTCCCGGTGTACCTGCATCCGATATTAACGCAACAGTTTCACCCGCCTTTATTTTATTAACAACACTTTCCACCATTTTATGTTCATTAAACTTATGATGGGATTGCATTGCGTTCTTTATTTCAAAATGCTTCAGTAAAATTCCGGAAGTGCGCGTATCTTCGGCAAGAATCAAATCCGCCTCTTTCAGAATACGAATAGCCCGAAATGTCATATCTTCCAAATTTCCTACCGGAGTAGGCACTACATAAAGTTTTCCCATATCCGTAATTGCTTTAGCTGAAGTATTTCTTAAGAAGTTCTATAAAATCAACCACCGTTTCATTCTCTTCATCAAGATTAACGGTAGAAGAAAAGAGTTCCAATGCCTTTTCCAATGAAGGAGCAGCACCCAATTGGTGTATCACTTCATTCATACGGGCAGTATTACCGCCAAAAATCTCACGTGCAAAACGGAATGAATCATTCAGACTGATAGCATGCCGCAGATCAGTAGCCGGTTTTATCCGTTCTGCTAAAATAGGCGATGCAGAAGATATTATTGCGGACGGTTCAGACTCGGGTTTGGGCGTGGACTCAGGCTTGGGAGATACGATCTCTACCGGCTTGGTGATTTCAACAACGACTGGTTCTACAGGAATCGGTTTAACCGGTTCAGGAGCAGTGGCCGGTTCGGGAATAACCACTGGAGCGACAGGAGCTTCAGGAATGGCAACTTCCTCTACGGGAGTTTCGTCCAGCAGTTTCTGCAAAGCATCCAGTCGTGCACGCATCTGCTGTATATTCCGTTTAGCTACTACCTTCAATGTAGGGTTGGCGTCTGTTGCAAGAACTTGCATTAAATATTTCAGTTCCTGAATATCCAGTTCTATGTCGTCCAATAATGTCTGCATTTCCTTTCGCATCACAAATGTTAATGCCGCAAATGTAGAAATAAATAATGAAAAAATATCGGAAAGCCATTAAAAGTGTTATTTTTGCGGCTAAAATAAACATTTTAGAACAATGGTATTATTCTCGGAAGACCATATACAGGAAACCAATCGTAGAGGAAGAATCGAAGTTATATGCGGCTCTATGTTCTCCGGTAAGACGGAAGAACTAATCCGTCGTCTGAAACGCGCTAAATTCGCCAAACAGCGTGTAGAAATATTCAAGCCTGCCATTGATACACGCTATTCGGAAGAAGAGGTCGTGTCTCACGATAGCCATTCCATTGCTTCTACGCCGATTGATTCATCGGCAAGTATCCTGCTGTTCACTTCAGAAATCGATGTAGTAGGTATCGACGAAGCGCAATTCTTTGATAATGGTCTGATTGATGTATGTAATGAACTTGCCAATAATGGCATACGTGTTATTGTTGCAGGTCTGGATATGGACTTCCGTGGTCTTCCTTTCGGTCCTATGCCGGGACTTTGTGCCATTGCCGATGAAGTATCCAAGGTCCACGCTATCTGTGTGAAGTGCGGACAATTAGCCTCCTTCTCACACCGCACTGTCAAGAACGACAAACAAGTCCTTCTGGGAGAAACAGCCGAATACGAACCCCTCTGCCGGGAATGTTATCTGCGGGCAATAAAGGGGGACCGGAGTGTCGCCGGTGGATAAACTATAAATAAAAAGCAAAAGCCTTATGGAGCGTAAGAAAATTACATTCGACAGTTTTATCCGTGCTGTCATTCTCGGTGCTATCATCATTGGGGTATTAATGCTCTTGAAACGATTGAGCGGCGTATTGCTTCCGTTCTTCCTTGCCTGGCTTATTGCTTATCTGATATATCCGTTGGTAAGCTTCTTCCAGCATAAGCTACGGCTAAAAAACAGAATAATATCTATCTTTTGTGCCTTGTTTACTCTCAGCGTTATAGGAAGCGTTGCATTCTATTTGCTTGTGCCGCCCATGATTCAGGAATTCCTGCGGGTAAAGGATTTATTGATAGAGTACTTCAGCACCACTCATACAGCAAGCAATGTCCCCACTACCCTCTCCGAATTTATCCGGCAGAATATCGACCTGCACATCTTAGAGCAAATGTTCAGCCAGGAGAATATATTGGATGCCCTTAAAGTAACCGTTCCTAAACTATGGTCGCTTATATCGGAGTCTATCAACCTCTTATTCGGGTTCTTCACCGTCTTCCTTATCCTATTATATATAGTGTTTATTCTGCTTGATTACGAAAGCATTTCCGAAGGCTGGGCACACCTGATGCCAAAGAAATACCGTAAAACAGTAACCGGCATACTGAATGATGTAAAAGACGGCATGAACAGATATTTCCGCGGACAGGCATTAGTAGCTTTGTGCGTAGGCATTCTATTCAGTATCGGCTTTCTGATTATTGATTTCCCGCTGGCCATTGGTTTGGGATTATTTATCGGTGCGCTGAATATGGTGCCTTATCTACAAATCATCGGCTTTGTCCCCACCATCATGCTTGCCATTCTGAAAGCTGCAGATACCGGTGATAATTTCTGGATCATCATAGCTTCGGCTACTGCTGTATTTATAGTGGTACAAATCATACAAGATGGCTATCTCGTTCCCCGTATCATGGGAAAGATTACCGGTCTGAATCCGGCTATCATCCTGCTCTCCCTATCCATTTGGGGATCGTTAATGGGAATGCTGGGTATGATTATAGCTTTGCCGCTTACCACTCTGATGCTCTCCTATTATCAGCGATACATCATTAATCAAGAAAATATTTATAAGACAGAAACCACTGAAGATCAACCAATAGAGGGTATAGAAGAAAAATAATGCAAACTTTTTTCCTCATATTCCTTGCAAATTAAATAAAAGTACCTATCTTTGCA
>NZ_EQ973491.1:518596-527267 GCF_000158035.1 Bacteroides cellulosilyticus DSM 14838 | reverse complement strand
TTATCTTATTTTTGTTTTACATGAAAAGTTTAAATAGTAGTTTTAGTTTATGTACCAGATCACCGTATCAGAAGAAATAAAAAATGCCTGCCCCATCTTCAAAGGTGCAGCCGTCTATGCAGAAGTTACCAATACAGCCTTTTGCGAAGGACTTTGGGAAGAAATCAACACTTTCACCCGGGAACTGACTTCCACCACCCAGCCGGAGGACATCAAACTGCAACCCGCCATTGCAGCTACCCGGGAAGCTTATAAACGCTGCGGCAAAGACCCAAGCCGTTACCGTCCTTCTGCCGAAGCCTTGCGCCGCCGTCTGATGCGCGGAATTGCCCTTTACCAAATAGATACACTGGTTGACCTGATTAATCTGGTATCCCTGCGCACCGGTTATTCCATCGGTGGTTTCGATGCGGACAAGATACAGGGCACTGACCTCAAACTGGGAGTTGGACGCGCCGAAGAACCATTCGAAGGTATCGGACGGGGCGTGCTGAACATCGAAGGACTTCCGGTCTATCGCGATGCCGTAGGCGGTATCGGTACTCCTACCAGCGACAACGAACGTACTAAAATGGATTTAGGCACCCAGCATATCCTTGCCATCGTCAATGGTTACAGCGGACAGGAAGGTCTGCGGGAAGCTGCTGAGATGATACAGGAATTACTGAAAAAATATACTTCTTCGAATGGAGGAGAAATTATCTATTTTGAATAACAAGAAGGACCTTTAATCATGAACATATTCTTTCTGCTACTATCATTCGCACTGGCTTATACTCCGCCTGAAGAGAAACCTAGCTTCTCGCAAATGGAAATCAATCATATCCGGGTTACTACACCGGGGCTTTTCGATAACGAAAAATTATTAGAATTGCATCTGGAGCAAATACCTGACACCGCTTATTGCTTTCCGCTTCCCGGAGGAAAAGTGATTTCTCCTTACGGACGTGGTGGCGGCCGTCACTCGGGTATTGATATCAAGACTTGTGCCAAAGACACGATACGCAGTGCTTTCGATGGCATTGTACGTATGTCGAAGCCCTACAGTGCTTACGGCAACGTAATCGTTGTGCGCCATTCTTCGGGATTGGAAACGATATACAGCCATAATTTTAAGAATCTTGTTCAGAGTGGTGACGTCGTAAAGGCCGGACAACCCATTGCACTGACCGGACGTACCGGACGGGCCAGCACCGAACACCTTCATTTTGAAACCCGCATCAACGGGCAGCATTTCAACCCCAATCTCATTTTCGATTTCAAAGAAAGGACACTCCGCAAAGAGTGTATTCACTGCACCAAGAATGGAAAAGGCGTCATCGTGAAGCCTGCAACAAAAAAAACAGCCGGAACCAGCTAAGTATCCAAACGTTTCACTAAATTTGCAACTGTTTTACCTATAAAACGACATGAACTTATAAACAATTCAATGATAGAAAAACTGATTGTTCTTGAGGATATCGACCCGGTTATCTTTTACGGTGTGAATAATGCCAATATGCAGTTGATAAAAGCTTTGTACCCCAAACTGCGCATTGTTGCACGCGGCAATGTCATCAAAGTGTTGGGAGATGAAGAAGAGATGTGCGCATTCGAAGAAAACATTACCAAGCTGGAAAAATACTGCGCCGAATACAACTCATTGAAAGAAGAGGTGATCATCGACATCATCAAAGGAAATGCACCGCAAGCAGAAAAGTCGGGTAACGTCATCGTATTCAGCGTGACAGGCAAACCGATCATCCCCCGCAGTGAAAATCAGCTTAAACTGGTAGAAGGTTTCGCCAAGAACGACATGGTATTTGCCATAGGTCCTGCCGGTTCGGGAAAGACGTATACTGCCATTGCCCTTGCCGTACGTGCCCTCAAAAATAAAGAGATCAAGAAAATCATCCTCAGTCGCCCCGCCGTGGAAGCCGGTGAGAAGCTTGGATTCCTGCCCGGTGACATGAAGGATAAGATAGACCCGTATCTGCAACCGTTGTATGATGCCTTGCAGGATATGATTCCGGCTGCCAAGCTGAAAGAATACATGGAACTGAATATCATTCAGATTGCTCCCCTCGCCTTTATGCGCGGAAGGACGTTGAATGACGCAGTCGTAATTCTGGATGAAGCGCAGAACACCACTACCCAGCAGATCAAGATGTTCCTCACCCGTATGGGTATGAACACCAAGATGATCGTAACGGGAGATATGACACAGATTGACCTGCCCTCTTCCCAAACTTCGGGACTGGTACAGGCACTCCGCATCCTAAAAGGTGTGAAAGGCATCAGCTTTGTGGAACTGAACAAGAAAGATATTGTGCGTCACCAATTGGTAACCCGCATTGTAGATGCCTACGAGAAATTTGATAAGGAAACCAAAGCCGAACGGGAAAAAAGAAAACTCACCACGGGATAACACAGAGTCTCACAGAGCAAAAAAGAACTCTGTGAGACTCTGTGTCACTCTGTGGTGAAAACCATAGAAAATATCCAAATCATAAATATAACAATGATGAAAGCATTAACAAAAACTGATTTCAATTTTCCGGGACAGAAAAGTGTGTACCACGGAAAAGTACGCGATGTTTATAACATCAATGGTGAAAAGCTGGTTATGGTAGCAACCGACCGTATCTCTGCATTCGACGTTGTTTTGCCGAAAGGCATTCCTTTCAAAGGACAAATGCTGAATCAGATTGCAGCCAAATTCCTGGATGCTACTACTGACATTTGCCCTAACTGGAAGACAGCTACACCCGACCCGATGGTAACGGTAGGTGTGATGTGCGAAGGTTTCCCCATCGAAATGATTGTACGCGGTTATCTTTGCGGTAGCGCATGGCGTACTTACAAAAGCGGTGTACGCGAAATCTGTGGTGTGAAGTTGCCCGAAGGAATGAAGGAAAACCAGAAGTTCCCCGAACCCATCATCACACCGACTACGAAAGCTGAAATCGGTGAACACGACGCAGACATTTCAAAAGAAGAAATCCTTGCTAAAGGTCTGGCTACTCCCGAAGAATATGCCATATTGGAAAAATACACCATGGCACTCTTCAACAGAGGAACTGAGATCGCAGCAGAACGTGGTCTGATTCTGGTAGATACGAAGTATGAATTCGGTAAGCACAACGGCACTATTTACCTGATGGATGAAATCCATACACCGGACTCCAGCCGCTACTTCTACTCTGAAGGTTATCAGGAACGCTTTGAAAAAGGCGAAGCACAGAAACAGCTTTCTAAAGAATTCGTTCGCGAATGGTTGATGGACAATGGTTTCCAAGGCAAGGAAGGACAACAAGTTCCGGAAATGACAGACGAAATCGTAGCATCCATCAGTGAGCGTTACATTGAACTGTACGAGCATATCACCGGAGAGCAATTCGTGAAAGAAGATACCAGCAACATTGCTTCACGTATCGAGAAGAACGTAACGGAATACTTAAATAAGTGATAAACGGTTTAGTGATAAGTGATTAGTAGATTTATTAATCACTTATCACTAACCACTAAACACTATCAACATGGATTATCCCCAGGAACATATCAAACCTTACGGTGAAGACGGAAAGAAGAGTGAACAGGTAGAAGAAATGTTCGACAACATTGCTCCTGCTTATGATAAGCTGAACCATACACTTTCATTAGGCATCGACCGCAGTTGGCGCCGGAAAGCGATCAATTGGTTAAAGCCTTTCCAACCGAAGCGCATCATGGACGTAGCCACCGGTACAGGTGACTTTGCCATTCTTGCCTGCCGCGAGTTGCAGCCTGACGAACTGATAGGCACCGACATCTCAGAGGGAATGATGGACGTGGGACGTAATAAAGTAAAACAGGCGCACCTCTCGGACAAAATATCCTTTGCCCGGGAGGACTGTACCTCTCTCTCATTTGCCGATGACACGTTCGATGCTGTAACCGTAGCGTTCGGTATCCGCAACTTCGAAGGGTTGGACAAAGGGTTGGCGGAAATGTGCCGCGTGCTGAAAACCGGAGGACATCTCGTCATTCTGGAACTCTCCACACCGGACCGTTTTCCGATGAAACAGCTTTTCACCATCTACTCCAAAGTAGTCATCCCCCTGCTCGGCAAATGCCTGTCAAAAGACAATAGTGCTTACACCTACCTGCCCCAAAGCATCCGTGCTTTCCCGCAAGGCGAAGTGATGCAGGAAGTTATTCGCAAAGCAGGTTTCAGTCAGGTTAATTTCCGCAGACTGACATTCGGTATATGCACTCTTTATACTGCGACTAAATAGAGTGATAAAGTGATAGAGTGATAAGTGATATCACCCCACCTTATATATTAACGTTAGCACACTAAGAGAATTATGCAGAAATACGGTTTAATAGGCTATCCGCTGAGACATTCGTTTTCCATCGGATATTTCAATGAAAAGTTCAAATCGGAGAATATCGACGCCGAATATGTAAACTTTGAGATACCCAACATCAATGACTTTATGGAAGTCATAGAGGAAAATCCCAACCTCTGCGGACTTAATGTGACCATCCCGTACAAGGAGCAGGTCATCCCCTTTCTTGACGAACTGGACAAAGATACCGCAAAGATCGGCGCAGTGAACGTCATCAAAATCATCCGCCAGCCAAAAGGAAAAGTAAAACTTGTCGGCTACAACTCGGATATCATAGGATTTACACAGTCCATTGAGCCTTTACTGCAACCCCATCACAAGAAGGCGCTGATTCTGGGCACAGGCGGTGCATCCAAAGCCGTCTATCGCGGACTGGCCAATCTGGGCATCGAAAGCGTATTCGTATCGCGTACGAAAAAGGAATCGTCTTACCTCACTTATGACGAACTGACACCGGAGATCATGCAGGAATATACTATTATCGTAAACTGTACACCCGTAGGCATGTATCCTAAGGTGGATTTCTGTCCGGATATTCCTTATGATCAATTAACTCCCAACCATTTACTCTACGATTTGTTATATAATCCCAATGAAACCCTTTTCATGAAAAAGGGTGAGGCTCACGGCGCCGTTACTAAAAACGGACTGGAAATGCTGTTATTGCAAGCATTTGCCGCATGGGAAATATGGAACAAATAGAGTGAAAGGAAGGAAAGATGAAGAAAGATATCAAGTACAGTCTGCTCGGACTGTTAGCAGTTATCATTATTGCCCTCACAGGTGCGAGTTTCTACATGCTCGGCTACTCGCTGAGACCGGAGCACAACAAAGGGAAAGATATTCCCGGCTCCTACGAGTATATGCTCAGCGAGTACCCGCAAATCAAGCCTTGGATAGATAGTTTGCAAACTGTCGGTGCTTTACGGGATACCTTTATTATCAATCCTGAAGGGGTGCAACTGCATGCCATTTACGCAGCCGCTCCCGAACCGACCCACAAAACAGCCGTCATCGTGCATGGTTATACGGACGATTGCATCCGTATGCTGATGATAGGTTACCTTTACAACAAAGATTTAAAGTATAACATTCTGCTGCCCGACCTGCAAAATCAGGGATTAAGCGGAGGCCCTGCCATTCAAATGGGTTGGAAAGACCGGCTGGACGTATTGCGCTGGATGGACATTGCCAACGATATTTACGGCGGAAATACCCAGATGGTAGTACATGGCATCTCTATGGGTGCCGCCACCACTATGATGGTGTCCGGTGAACCTCAACAACCTTTTGTGAAATGTTTTGTGGAAGATTGCGGTTATACCAGCGTATGGGACGAATTCTCCTACGAGTTGAAGGGACAGTTCGGGCTGCCTCCTTTCCCGTTGATGTACACTACCAGTTGGCTGTGCAACGCGAAATACGGCTGGAACTTCAAGGAAGCTTCTTCGCTGAATCAGGTCAGGAAATGCAAACTGCCGATGTTCTTCATTCATGGCGATGCAGATACATACGTACCCACCTGGATGGTATATCCCCTCTACGAGGCAAAATCAGAACCTAAAGAATTGTGGCTTGCCCCCGGTGCCACACACGCCATGTCCTACAAGGATCACCCGGAGGAATACACCGAACGTGTGAAAAATTTCGTAGGAAAATACATCTATTGATGTGATTTTTCCTATATTCGCCACACAAATACATTAGTATGAAAAGATTAATCTCCATAAGTTTATTCCTATGCCTGCTGCTATCCGTGCAGGCACAGAAGGTCTATACTACAGACAATATCCCCAAAGTACATCTTCAGAACAAAATGCGCTATGTCTGCAATCCGGACGACATCCTCTCTCAGGCTGCCTGCGACAGCATCGACCGTATGCTGTATGCATTGGAACAACAGACCGGCATTGAGACAGTAGTTGCCGTAGTTCCTTCTATCGGTAATGATGATTGCTTTGACTTTGCACACCGCCTGCTCAATGAATGGGGTGTGGGAAAGAAAGGAAAGAATAATGGTCTGGTCATTCTTCTGGTGACCGACCAGCGCTGCATCCAGTTCTATACAGGTTATGGACTGGAAGGAGATCTGCCTGATGCCATCTGTAAACGTATCCAGACGCGCGACATGATTCCTTATCTGAAAGATGGTAACTGGGATGCGGGTATGGTTGCCGGTGTGCGTGCCGTATGCGGCAGACTGGACGGCAGCATGGTGAATGATACAGATGATGAAGAAGACATTTCCTTCTTCGGCATTCTGGCAGCAGTTATCGGATTCTTTGTTGTTGCCGGAGGAATCGGCTGGATGGCGGCACGTGCCGCAAGCAAATGCCCCAACTGCGGACAGCATAAATTGCAACGTACCAGCAGCAAAGTGGTTTCACGGATCAACGGAGTAAAAACGGAAGATGTTACCTACACTTGCCGCAACTGCGGACACAAGGTAGTACGCCGCAAACAGTCGTATGATGAAAACTATCGCGGAGGTGGCGGAGGAGGTCCGGTCATCTTTGGCGGTGGTGGAGGCTTCGGCGGAGGAGGCGGTGGCTTCAGCGGAGGCAGCTTCGGTGGAGGTATGGGAGGTGGCGGAGGTGCCGGTTCCCGATTCTGATGCACCGCAGAAATATATAAATTGTATAATCATTTAATAAAAGAAAAGTATGAAGAAATCAACTATTATCATTCTTGTTGTTTTAGCTCTCCTCGTCATTTGGGGTGTCACTGGTTATAACGGACTGGTAACTATGGATGAAAACGTAAGCGGACAATGGTCAAACGTTGAAACACAATATCAACGCCGTGCCGACTTGATTCCGAATCTGGTTAGTACGGTAAAAGGATACGCTTCTCATGAAAAAGAAACTCTGGAAGGTGTGGTAGAGGCTCGCAGCCAGGCTACTCAAATTAAAGTAGATGCTAATGATCTGACTCCGGAAAAGTTGGCTGAATACCAGAAAGCTCAAGGTGCGGTAACTTCTGCATTGGGTAAGTTGCTTGCCATTACCGAGAACTACCCCGACTTGAAAGCAAACCAGAATTTCCTGGAACTGCAAGCTCAATTGGAAGGTACTGAAAACCGTATCAACGTGGCACGTACCAACTTCAACAATGCAGCAAAGAACTTCAATACTGCCATCCGCCGCTTCCCGAAGAACATTCTTGCAAGTCTGTTCGGTTTCGAAAAGCGTGCTTACTTTGAAGCTTCCGAAGGAGCAGAAACAGCACCGCAGGTACAGTTCTAAATAAGTATATCCCTACCGTAACAAACGGTTCTATAAAAAGCAAGTACCCCTTCCACTCATCGGAAACTCCGATCTATTCGAGTTTCCAGGGTGGAAGGGGTACTTTCATTTTTTAAGATGACTACTGCAAATCCGTTATTGCCTCTTTCAATTCTTTTATCCCGCTCCATGCTTTGAGGAACAAACGAATTCCTATCAGCGTTCCTACGACAAGACCAGTCCAGGCACCTATCAATATATAACGATCACCCATCTGGGACATATCCCATATCATACTTGCCAGTAAAGGTACGGCACACAACACACTCACAGCTATCCCCACTTTGAAAGACATCCGGAAACGGCTCTCCGCCAGACACACTTCACGCACAGTCATCTTCAGGCAATCAATCTTCCTTAACAGCAACATCCATGTGAATTGCCGGGCTATTATCACAGCTACAAACAGAAACAACAGCACCCACGTTGACATGCTAAAATCACACATCTGATTATGAACAATATACCAGCAAAAGAAAGGCAAACAGATCACTACAATCGTAAATCGACGCAACACACGATCCTGGACCTTCTTTACTTTACTGACCACCTTATTATTTAGTTGCTGGCGCTGGTCCATTTCCAGGCGTCCGAGCCTTTCTTCCATTATATTCCAATTTTGTTTTAATTCTTCCAGTTCCATAATCTGTTTTATTTTAGCTATTCGCTTGTTTTGTAAGTTTATCCTTAATTCGTTTCAATTTTGAAGCTACGGTATTGCGCGGCACGCCGACAATTTCCGCAATCTCTTCGTAAGAATTCTCATCCAGCCACAGCAAGATGACGGCACGTTCAAACTTATCCAGTCCCGCAATGAGGCGATACATCTCTTTCAAGCGTTTGGTCGTTTCACTATCTTCTGCTTCCAAGCCATAGAGGGAATCCAAGGAAGTATGCTCGCCCCGGCGTTGCTGCTGGCGATAGAAGGAGATACAGGTATTCAATCCCACGCGGTAAATCCACGAAGAAGGTTTACCCTTTCCTTCATAACCCTCGAAGCCTTTCCAAAGGTTT
>NZ_EQ973491.1:476235-518384 GCF_000158035.1 Bacteroides cellulosilyticus DSM 14838 | reverse complement strand
AGATCTTTAAAATTATCCCCGTCCGTGGCATACATGTAGCAGATTTTATAGATCACTCGCTTGTATTCCTCGATGAGGGAAGTGAACTGTTTTTCCTTATCATTCTGTTCCATCTTAAGATAGTCTTTTATACATAAGACGCCCGGTTGGGGAATTAGTTGCAGAGGAAAGAAAAAAAAGAAAATTGAGGGATATACTACGGACGGGGTATGAATAAAGTGATAATCCTGTATGACAAACGTCTGTACATAAAAGATAAATATCAACAATATAAGATATTTGTGAGATCAGTCGTATACTTAGGGTACCTCAGTGCCATACTTAGGGTACCTCAGTATAATACTTAGGGTACCTCAGTCGTATACTGAGATACCATCATTATAACACTTTTGATAATCAGCTATTTACAAAGCCCCTTTCAATATCAATAAATTGAGACAAATGAGCTGTTTAAAATGATAAATTATACTCTTTCTATTCCGTAATTAATACATTTTCGTCCTCATTATATACATCCATATTAAAAATTCCTGTATCTTTGTTACATATTTCTTCAATAATGAAGAGATATGCTTTGCGATTTGGAGATATCATTTTATTATTCGTAGTACTAAAAGTCTGGTAAATTTTTAAAAGTACGAATAATAAGTGGAAGTCTCCACGTCTGGATTGCATATAACTCTGTTATATAAGCTCCGGGCGTGGGGCTATTGCTTATTATTTTCTTTGCGGGTTTACCAGAGCCTTAGTACGAAATAATATATCAATAGTTCCCACGCTCTTTTTTACGATCAAGGAACTTGGGACAAACTACAACTTTTAAATTTATAACACGATGAATGTAGACTTTACCTGCTCTTGCCAAATGAAAACCGACTTAGAAAACTCAGCCGATGTATTTTCTTTTTTTGAAGAAAACTATTCTCTGCCTGCTATCGCAGATAATCTGGATACGCTTTCCCCTAAAGAATTGCGCTGTGCCTGTTGCCTGATGGGCGTTGCCTTAGTAGCATTATCCCAGAAGAAAACCATTTGGGAACGACTGAAGAATATGGGATTGGGAAGCAAAGAATAAAGCCTTAGCCCTGCTTCATTACTACCGCCCTCACACAACTCCCTGAGCCATCATGCAAAAGATGGCATCTTTTGTTGTAAAAGGTGGCATCTTTAACATCAAAAGATGGCATCTTTCGTAGCAAAAGATGCCACCTTTTGCATCACTTGTATAAGAGAAAGAGATGAAAGGTAAGTGTTATCAGCATGAAAGGATTAAGTGAAGATGCCCCAAACTCCAATTTCTTATGCAAAGGCAAGGCTATAAGCAAAATAATCGCTACTTTTGCTACGTGAAGATAGGCTGCACCTCAGCAAAATGCAAATGCCGGGGCACTCAGTTTAAATAAATCTCTCACATTCGAAAAAGAGAATGAATTCTCTTTTTACTCATAAAATCGAGATTTTGCACTATCTTTGCACATTCAATTGAAAAAACATATCAACTCATGAGTAACCAAAGATACATGATGCGCGGTGTCAGCGCTTCTAAAGAAGATGTGCACAATGCCATCAAGAACATCGACAAAGGTATTTTCCCGCAGGCTTTCTGCAAAATTATCCCTGACATTTTGGGCGGTGACCCGGAGTATTGCAACATCATGCACGCCGACGGTGCAGGCACGAAGTCCTCATTGGCTTATATGTACTGGAAAGAAACAGGTGATCTTTCTGTTTGGAAAGGCATTGCACAGGATGCACTGATTATGAATATCGACGACCTGCTCTGCGTAGGTGCAGTAGATAATATCCTGGTTTCTTCTACCATCGGACGCAACAAACTTCTCATTCCGGGAGAAGTTATCTCCGCCATCATCAACGGAACGGACGAATTGCTCGCCGAGCTCCGCGAAATGGGTGTAGGCGTATATGCCACTGGCGGTGAAACTGCCGATGTAGGCGACTTGGTACGTACCATCATTGTGGACAGTACCGTAACTTGCCGCATGAAGCGCAGCGATGTGATTGATAATGCCAATATCCGTCCGGGCGATGTAATTGTAGGCTTGGCTTCTTACGGACAGGCTACTTACGAAAAGGAATATAACGGTGGTATGGGCAGCAACGGACTGACCAGCGCCCGTCATGATGTATTCTCCAAATATCTGGCAGAGAAATATCCCGAAAGTTATGACAAGGCAGTGCCCGAAGAACTGGTTTACTCCGGTGGTCTGAAACTGACGGATGCCGTAGAAGACAGCCCGCTGGATGCAGGCAAATTGGTACTCTCCCCTACCCGCACATATGCGCCGGTAGTGAAGAAGTTGCTGGATGCACTTCGCCCTGAGATCCACGGTATGGTACACTGCTCGGGTGGTGCACAGACGAAAGTGTTGCACTTTATAGGTGACAATTGCCGCGTGATTAAGGATAATCTGTTCCCTGTTCCTCCTTTGTTCAAAACGATTAAAGAGCAGAGCAATACGGACTGGGCAGAGATGTACAAGGTATTCAATATGGGACACCGCCTTGAAGTATATCTGTCGCCCGAACATGCCGAGGAAGTTATTGCCATTAGCAAGAGCTTCGGCATCGATGCACAGATTGTTGGACGTATTGAAGAAAGCAACCAGAAAGAACTGATTATCAATAGTGAGTTCGGAGAATTCAAATACTAATTCAATGGCAGACAACAATACCATATTAGAGAAACTCGAAGGGCTTGTTGCCCGCTTCGAAGAAGTATCGACGCTGATTACAGACCCGGCAGTGATTGCCGACCAAAAGCGTTACGTAAAACTCACCAAAGAGTATAAAGAACTGGGCGACCTGATGGAGGCCCGTAAAGAATATATCCAGGTGCTGAACGGCATCGAGGAAGCCAAAGAGATCATCTCCAATGAAGCAGACCCGGAGATGCGGGAAATGGCACGCGAAGAATTGGATGCCTGTCAGGCACGCCAGCCGGAACTGGAAGAACATATCAAACTCCTCCTCGTACCTGCCGACCCACAGGACAGCAAGAACGCCATCCTCGAAATTCGTGGAGGTACAGGCGGTGACGAAGCCGCTATCTTTGCCGGAGACCTTTTCCGCATGTACACCAAATATTGCGAAACAAAAGGTTGGAGGATGGAAATATCCAGTGTCAATGAAGGCGCGGCAGGTGGATTCAAGGAAGTTATTTGCAGCGTTACGGGCGACAATGTGTACGGAACATTGAAATACGAATCGGGTGTACACCGCGTACAGCGTGTTCCGGCTACTGAAACTCAGGGGCGTGTGCATACTTCCGCCGCATCTGTAGCCGTGCTGCCCGAAGCAGAAGAGTTCGATGTAGTAATTAATGAAGGCGAAATCAAATGGGATACTTTCCGAAGTGGTGGTGCCGGCGGACAGAATGTAAATAAAGTTGAGTCCGGTGTACGTCTGCGCTATGTATGGAGAAATCCGAACACCGGTGCTTCCGAAGAAATCCTGATTGAGTGTACCGAAACACGCGACCAACCGAAGAATAAAGAGCGTGCCCTCTCACGTCTGCGTACCTTTATTTACGACAAGGAACATCAGAAATATCTGGACGATATTGCCTCCAAGCGAAAGACAATGGTATCTACCGGAGACCGCTCCGCTAAAATCCGTACCTACAACTATCCGCAAGGACGCATCACCGACCATCGTATCAACTATACCATCTATAACCTCTCCGCCTTTATGGACGGTGACATTCAGGACTGCATCGACCACCTGATTGTAGCGGAAAATGCAGAACGTCTGAAAGAAAGCGAACTGTAAACCAATAGGTTAAGAAGCAGAGCGAATGAAAGGACAGCTACTACATAAAGTATTTCATACCCTGACGGAAGCGTTTCAAAATTGCCTGAGGCGCTTTCCTTCTACAGTATGTTTTGTCCTTGCACTTACCGTCTATTTAGTCTATCTGGTAGCTACCGACCTGGATGATGACAGGAAGCTGGTGATGGTTCTGGGTTACTATTTTTCTATCGGTACGTTGCTCTCACTCACTCTCCACCTGTGGAGCGAAGAGATAAAGAGCAAGATAAAAGGAGTGATCGTACATATAGTAATGCACGTATTGCTGATTGCCGATGCGGTGTACCTCTACAGCCTTTCACCGGAACAGTCGCTTACCGAAATAGGCATAGCCCACGGAGCCGCCATTCTGGCACTGTGGCTTTCGGCTTTCTTCCTTTCATTCATCAAAGAAAAGAATGACATTCCAAGCTGGAACTTCGCTTCATACACGGTTGGCGCTTTTGTCACGGCCAATGTGGTGGGGCTTATCATGAGCGGTGGAATCAGTCTGCTGGTGTTCTCGCTTCGCCAACTCTTCAACGTGGATGTAAGTTGGAATTGCTATCTATATATTCTTATTATATGTAGCGTATTGCTTCCGATGTTACTCTTCCTTGGCATGTTGCCCAAAGATGAACAAAAACATAATCGGGAGCCGCAACCCTCGGAGTTCCTGAACGGCACAATACATTTTCTCTTTCTCCCGCTCATGGCAGGATACCTCCTCGTGCTTTATGTCTATGCAGCCCGCATTTTTATCAGTTGGGAACTGCCCACAGGCTGGGTATCCTGGCTCGTGGTAGCACTGATGGTAGGATGTATCGCCATTGAATTCGGACTGTATCCCGTACGTATTCAGGAAAAGAAACCTATAAACGAATGGATTGCGCGTTGGTTGCCCGCTTTGGTATTGCCGATGCTGGTACTGATGACAATCGGCATTATACGCCGCTTCAACGATTACGGCGTCACCATCAATCGCCTTTACCTTATAACTCTCAACATCTGGTGCTATATTGTTTGTATCGGACTCGTCTTCACTAAAGCCCGGCGCATCAGTTGGATACCGATTTCGTTCTCCATCCTCTTTCTGCTAACTTCGGCACTACCAGTCAATTATGCAAGTATCACCCGGAATATCATGCGCAACAGCGTAGAGAAAGAGCTGAAACGCACTAATTTAAAACTACCACTCACCCGTGAACAATACGATGACTGGATGGAATCGCTCCCGACGGAAACGGCAGTGCAAGTAAACGACAAGTTCAGATATCTGCGCAACTGGTTCGGACGGAAAAGTATAGCCGACCTTGTGGACAAGGATGCCTCATTCTATTCTTCTAAAAATTACGGTACTACCGATACAACAGACGATTCCGATTCCTTTGTATCATACAGCGGCAAGAGTTCACATCAAGTCAGCATCCAGATACCGGACGGATACCATCAGTTCATAGTCGTACCGGATGGAGATATAAAGGACAGATACTTCCACATACCATACGACTATCTGGAAGCAGGGATACTACCTGTTCCCCTTACCACTCAGACTAATAATAAGAACGATACGATCTTCATTGACCTGAAAACAATGGAGGCACTTGATAATCACAAATATAATCAAATGCCCCCTACCCGATTTAAGTGTAATTCCGACAGATGCCTTTTCATGCTTACAAGTTTCTCTCTGGATTACAATAAGAAAAGGAAAGATGCTCTCAGGTTACGCATAGAAGGCTACTTATTCAAGAAATAACCAAACGAATTATAAACAGATTAAATAGATTCAGTAATGGATAAACAACAACTTTTTGAAAATATCAAGCGTAAGAAATCATTCCTCTGCGTAGGTCTGGATACAGACATCAAGAAAATCCCGGAACACTTGTTGAAAGAAGAAGATCCGATCTTCGCTTTCAATAAAGCCATCATCGACGCAACGGCTGACCTTTGCATTGCCTACAAACCGAACCTCGCTTTCTATGAAAGTATGGGCGTGAAAGGCTGGATTGCTTTTGAAAAGACTGTGAAATATATCAAGGAAAACTATCCCGACCAATTCATCATTGCCGATGCCAAGCGTGGTGACATTGGAAATACCTCTGCCATGTATGCCCGCACATTCTTCGACGAACTGGACATCGACTCTGTAACCGTAGCCCCTTACATGGGTGAGGACAGTGTTACTCCGTTCCTGACTTATGAAGGCAAGTGGGTAATCCTCCTGGCACTGACAAGCAACAAAGGTTCCCACGACTTCCAGTTGACGGAAGATTCCAACGGCGAACGCCTTTTCGAAAAAGTACTGCGTAAGTCTCAGGAATGGGCCAACGACGGACAGATGATGTATGTGGTAGGTGCCACACAAGGCCGTGCTTTCGAAGATATCCGCAAGATTGTTCCCAACCACTTCCTGCTTGTGCCGGGTGTAGGCGCACAGGGTGGCTCACTGGAAGAAGTTTGTAAGTATGGCATGAACTCCACTTGCGGACTGATTGTAAACTCCAGCCGTGGCATCATCTATGTGGATAAGACTGAAAAATTTGCAGAAGCTGCACGCAATGCCGCCAAGGAAGTGCAACAGCAGATGGCGGAACAGTTGAAGGGAGTGATTAACGCCTAATCACTTATCACTTACCCTTAATCACTAACAACGTGTTCGAACGAAAGATCATTAACGACCCGGTGTTCGGGTTCATCAATATCCCGAAGGGGTTGCTGTACGACATCGTGCGGCATCCCCTTTTGCAGCGTTTAAACCGCATCAAGCAACTGGGCTTGTCGTCTGTGGTTTATCCCGGTGCACAGCACACGCGCTTTCAACATTCGTTGGGGGCTTTCCATTTGACGAGCGAAGCTGTCCAGCAGCTCGCCAGCAAAGGAAACTTCATTTTTGATAGTGAAGCCGAAGCAGTACAGGCAGCCATTCTGATGCATGACATCGGACACGGTCCCTTCTCTCATGTACTGGAAGACACCATCGTACAGGGCGTATCTCACGAGGATATCTCCCTCATGCTGATGGAGCGTATCAACAAAGAAATGAACGGGCAACTCACACTTGCCATCCAGATATTCAAGGACGAATACCCCAAGAAGTTCCTGCACCAACTGGTCAGCGGACAACTCGACATGGACCGCATGGACTACCTTCGCCGCGACAGTTTTTACACCGGCGTAACGGAAGGTAACATCGGCTCGGCACGCATCATCAAGATGCTCGATGTGAAAGAAGACCATCTCGTGGTAGAATCCAAAGGTATCTACTCCATTGAGAACTTCCTCACTGCCCGCCGCTTGATGTACTGGCAGGTATATCTGCACAAAACGTCCGTGGCATACGAGAAAATGCTCATCAGTGCCCTGCTCCGTGCCAAAGAATTAGCAAGTAAAGGTGTAGAATTATTTGCTTCACCGGCATTGCGTTTTTTCCTTTACAATGACATCAACAAGGAAACTTTCTATAACAATCCGGAGTGCCTGGAGAACTTTATCCAACTGGATGACAATGATATATGGACCGCATTAAAGGTCTGGAGCACCCACAGTGACAAGGTTCTGTCCACGTTGAGTCTCGGTATGATCAACCGTAATATCTTCAAAGTGGAAATTTCTACCGAACCAATATGTGAAAAAAGAAAAAAAGAGTTAACTTTGCAAATCAGTCAGCAACTGGACATACCCCTCTCTGAAGCGAGTTATTTCGTCTCTACCCCCAGCATCGAGAAGAATATGTACGACCCGGCAGACGATAGTATTGATATCCTTTATAAAGACGGAAGTATTAAGAATATTGCTGAAGCATCGGACATGCTCAATATTTCCCTATTGTCCAAGAAGGTAAAAAAATACTATCTTTGCTACCAACGTTTGCATAGGTAAGTATAAAATATTCACCCAAGGACAAGGAAATATAAAAAAAAAGTCCGTTATTTGTGATTTGAAACCATCTAACAAGAATAAGACAATGGAGTTCTCTGCTAAACAAATTGCAACATTTATCCAAGGAGAAATCGTTGGAGACGAGAATGCAACTGTACATACTTTTGCCAAGATAGAAGAAGGCATCCCCGGTGCTATATCGTTTCTGTCAAACCCCAAATATACATCTTATATCTACGAAACCAAAGCCAGTATTGTACTGGTAAACAAAGACTTCGTTCCTGAACAAGAAATAAAAGCTACTTTAATTAAGGTGGATAATGCCTACGAAAGTTTGGCTAAATTGCTCAACCTTTACGAACAAAGTAAGCCTAAACGTGTTGGTATTGATCCGTTAGCTTTCGTTGCAGAAACTGCTAAAATCGGAAAGGATGTTTACATTGCGCCCTTCGCTTGCATTGGTGAATACGCAGAAGTAGGAGACAATACAATGATACATCCGCATGCGACTATCGGTAGTGGTGCTAAAATAGGCAGTGATTGTATCTTATATGCCAATACAACCATTTATCATGACTGCCGGATAGGCAATCATTGCATCCTGCATTCCGGTTGTGTGATCGGTGCGGATGGTTTTGGTTTCGCCCCAACTCCCGAAGGTTACGAAAAAATACCTCAAATCGGTATCGTAATACTGGAAGACAATGTAGAGATAGGTGCAAACACTTGTGTAGACCGTGCTACAATGGGGGCAACCATCGTACACAAAGGTGTGAAACTGGACAACCTGATACAAGTAGCCCACAATGACGAAATCGGTGCAAATACCGTTATGGCGGCGCAAGTGGGTATTGCAGGATCTACCAAAGTAGGCGAATGGTGTATGTTCGGCGGCCAGGTAGGCATTGCAGGACATATCCATATTGGAAACAAAGTGAACCTCGGAGCACAGTCTGGTGTTCCCAGCAATATTAAGGATGGCAGCCAATTAATCGGTACTCCTCCCATGGAGCTGAAACAATACTTCAAAGCCTCCGTTGCCCAACGGAACCTACCGGATATGCTAACAGAACTCCGCCAGCTCCGTAAAGAACTGAATGAATTAAAACAACAAATAAATAAGTAACAAATGTTGAAACAAAAGACTCTGAAAGACAGTTTTTCCCTCAGTGGTAAAGGCCTTCACACGGGACTTGACCTGACCGTTACTTTCAATCCTGCTCCGGACAACCACGGATATAAAATCCAGCGCATCGACGTGGAGGGACAACCTACCATTGATGCGGTTGCGGACAATGTGACTGAAACCACTCGCGGCACCGTCCTTTCCAAGAATGGTGTGAAGGTTAGCACTGTAGAGCACGGCATGGCAGCCCTTTACGCCTTAGGCATAGACAACTGCCTGATACAAGTCAACGGTCCTGAGTTTCCCATTCTGGACGGTAGCGCCCAATATTATGCACAAGAAATAGAGCGCGTAGGTACAGAAGAACAAAATGCCGTTAAAGATTTCTATATCATCAAGTCAAAAATCGAGTTTCGCGATGAAAAGACCGGTTCTTCCATTATCGTGTTGCCCGACGAGAACTTCAGTCTGAATGTACTGGTATCTTACGACTCGACCATCATTCCCAATCAGTTTGCAACGCTGGAGGATATGTCGAAATTCCGAGATGAAGTAGCCGGCAGCCGTACATTCGTATTCGTACGCGAGATCGAACCACTGTTGCAGGCCGGTCTCATCAAAGGCGGTGATTTGGACAATGCCATCGTTATCTACGAACGAGAAATGTCTCAGGAAGACTTCGATAAGTTGGCCGATGTGATGGGAGTTCCCCACATGGATGCCAAGCAACTGGGTTATATCAACCACAAACCGCTGGTATGGGCCAATGAATGTGCCCGTCATAAACTGCTCGACGTAATCGGTGACTTGGCTTTGATAGGCAAACCTATCAAGGGACGTATCATCGCTACACGTCCGGGACATACCATTAATAACAAGTTCGCCCGCCAGATGCGTAAGGAAATCCGCCTGCATGATATACAGGCTCCGACTTACGACTGTAACCGCGAACCCGTCATGGACGTAAACCGTATCCGCGAACTGTTGCCACACCGTTACCCATTCCAATTGGTAGACAAGGTAATTGAAATAGGTGCCAATTATATTGTAGGCGTGAAGAATATCACTGCCAACGAGCCTTTCTTCCAGGGGCACTTCCCACAGGAACCGGTAATGCCGGGTGTGTTGCAGGTTGAAGCTATGGCACAGGTAGGCGGTCTGCTTGTATTGAACTCCGTAGACGAACCCGAACGCTACTCTACCTACTTCATGAAGATAGATGGTGTGAAGTTCCGTCAAAAGGTAGTGCCGGGTGACACCCTTATCTTCCGCGTAGAACTGCTTGCACCTATCCGCCGTGGCATTTCCACGATGAAAGGTTATGCGTTCGTAGGCGAGAAAGTGGTTTGCGAGGCAGAGTTTATGGCACAAATAGTTAAGAACAAGTAAAAGGATTTATGATTTAAGATTTATTCGTGGCTAATAATAAGCGCGAATATCTCATAAATTATAAATCATAAATCATAAATCAGCATGATAAGTCCCTTAGCGTATATTCATCCCGAGGCAAAAATCGGGGAAAACGTAGAGATTGCTCCTTTTGTATTCATCGACAAGAATGTGGTAATCGGCGATAACAACAAGATTATGGCAAATGCCAACATTCTGTACGGTTCACGTATCGGCAATGGAAATACTATTTTTCCGGGAGCTGTTATCGGTGCCATCCCTCAGGACCTGAAATTTCAGGGAGAAGAGAGTACCGCTGAAATTGGTGACAACAATACCATTCGTGAAAATGTTACCATCAATCGCGGTACAGCTGCCAAAGGCAGAACCATTATCGGTAACAACAACCTGTTGATGGAAGGTGTGCACGTAGCTCATGATGCCCTTGTCGGTAATTACTGTATCATTGGTAACTCTACTAAAATGGCAGGTGAAATTGTAATAGACGATTTCTCCATTATCAGTGCCAATGTATTGATGCATCAGTTCTGCCGTGTAGGTGGATACGGAATGATACAAGGAGGTTGCCGTTTCAGTAAGGATATTCCGCCGTACATCATTGCAGGCCGGGAACCGATTGCTTACAGCGGTATCAACATTATCGGGTTGCGTCGTCGCGGATTCTCCAATGAAACCATTGAGAATATACACAATGCATACCGTATCATTTATCAGAGTGGATTGAACACTTCAGACGCATTAAAGAAAATAGAAGAAGAAATTCCGACGAGCCCGGAAATCGAATACATTGTCAGCTTCATCCGTGACTCCGAACGTGGTATTATTAGATGATAAAACGATAAAGTAATTAGAATATGATATACAGATTTACACTTATCTCCGATGAAGTGGACGACTTCGTAAGAGAAATACAAATTGACCCGGAAGCTACATTCTACGACTTCCATGAGGCTATAGTGAAGTCAGTAGGTTATACTAACGACCAGATGACTTCTTTCTTCATCTGTGATGATGATTGGGAAAAAGAAAAGGAAATTACACTGGAAGAGATGGATGACAATCCGGAGATGGACAGTTGGGTAATGAAAGACACCACTATCAGCGAACTGATAGAAGATGAAAAGCAGAAGTTACTCTATGTGTTCGACTACATGACAGAACGCTGTTTCTTCATTGAACTCTCCGAGATCATTACCGGAAAAGAAATGAAAGGTGCCAAGTGTACCAAGAAGGAAGGTGATGCTCCGAAACAGACAATTGACTTCGAAGAAATGGCAGCCAACAGCGGATCGCTTGATCTGGATGAAAACTTCTATGGAGATCAGGACTTTGATCTGGAAGAATTCGACCAGGAAGGTTTCGATATGGGCGGAGGCGAAGGTAGCGCAGCACCGTTCGAGGAAGAAAAGTTCTAATATTATTTTAAATTTTTCATCCGCAGATAACGCGGATAACACAGATTTGAAAGACTTAAGCCTAGAAGAGATCTGCGTTATCCGCGTTATCTGCAGATGGGAAATGATTCTCTAAATACCATTTCCTTATGAAAACCCTGATAGTGCTTATTGGACCGACCGGAGTAGGAAAGACCGAACTCAGCCTGCGGCTGGCAGAGCATTACCAAACTTGCATCGTTTCCGCAGACTCCCGGCAACTCTATGCCGACTTGAAAATAGGGACAGCAGCCCCTACCCCCGAGCAACTGCAACGCGTGAAACATTACCTTGTAGGAACCTTGCAACTCACCGATTATTACAGTGCCGCCCAATATGAAGCGGAAGTACTGAAACTTCTGGAAACCTTATTTACCGAACAGGATACAGTATTGCTTACCGGTGGCTCTATGATGTATGTGGATGCCGTTTGCAAAGGCATTGACGATATTCCGACCGTAGATGCTGAAACACGCCAAGTGATGCTACATAAGTATGAAACGGAAGGTCTGGAAAGATTGTGCGCAGAGCTAAAGTTACTCGATCCCGAATACTACAAAATAGTAGACCTGAAGAATCCTAAACGCGTAATCCATGCACTGGAGATATGCTATATGACAGGGAAGACCTACACCTCATTCCGTACACAACAAAAAAAAGAACGCCCCTTCCGCATCATCAAAATAGGATTGACGCGCGACCGGGAAGAACTTTACGACCGTATTAACCGACGGGTAGAGATTATGATAGAGGATGGCTTGGAAGAAGAAGCCAGAAAGGTATATCCTTATCGGGCACTTAATTCATTGAATACGGTAGGTTATAAAGAGATGTTCAAATATCTCGATGGAGAATGGACCTTGCCTTTTGCCATAGAGAAAATCCAACAGAACTCCCGCATCTATTCACGCAAGCAGATGACATGGTTCAAAAGAGATGAAGAAATCCGTTGGTTCCATCCGGAACAAGAAACGGAGATACTGGCGTACCTCCATTCGGTAATGTAAGTTCTATTCTGATTCCAGTAAACTCTGATAGATCATTCTGATGGATGATTCCAGTTCATCATACAGCTTCGGTATTGCTTGGATATCGAGGCTTCCTTTTTTATACCATTCTTCCAGCAATGGCTTCGTCGTACGGAAGACTTCATCTTCTGCCGCAGTAATCGCTGTCATATAACCGTCACCTTTCTCAGGACTATACAATCTTTCCCAATTCAGATAACGTCCGGTACCCATTCCCTGCTTATAGCTGAAAACTCTGTCTGCCAAACGAAGTGACCAATCACTGAGCAGAGCTGCCTCATATTCTTTGCCGAAACGTACCATTCCGGGAAGAAGTTTACCGGCATCTTTCACCCACAGTGGCACAGCTATACCGGTAGGAGGATAACCTAACAGTGTCCACATGGTAGTCAGTTCGGCTTTCTCACCCGGTTTCACACCTTGTACCACTACCGAACACGATGTACTGCTACGCGGAATGAAATCCTGATCTACAAACCAACCCGATGCCTGAGGACGATTATATGCCCCGCTACGCAAATCAATATCCAGCATACGGTTACGGAACGAACGCGATAAATCATTGAAAATAAACTGTGGGGTAATACTGCCCGTAGCCGAAGCTTTCATCAGCACCTGGTCTGCTTCCATATAGCGCACATAACCGGCACCCTCGTTCACCTTACCAGCAAAAGAAAAGTTGGTACGGGCAATATAACCATAAGGAGCGTCCTTCGGGTTATTGGCGTCATACATTACATATTTATGATAATCTACCTCAAACATAGCTGCCCCGCCTTGTGCATCAATCACACCAAAATTAGCTTCGATATCGCTGGGCTTGGAAATGGTATCCAGAAAATGACAGAAATCCTCTACCGTTGCACAAACTTCGAGTGCACGATAAATAACACGCCCATTGGCTGCCCCCCGCTCTTCATCGCCCTTTACATCCACCAGATTATACGATTGTGTATTCATCAAAGCAAATCCTGAGGAATTAGTTCCCATCCATGCCTCTTTCAGATATGCATTGGCGCTATTCACTACAGCAATAAAATTATACTTCTCGCCTTTCACATAATCAATATGGTTTTGCATAAAGTCCGTATCACGGTTTTTCCAAAGCAGGGGGCGACCGTCGGGTGTTACTTTACCCGATACAACAGCAGAAGTACAGGCTTGCACAGGAGTAGCGAACCAAACAATTGCTGCCGCACACAGGATTAATAAGGATATTTGTTTCAACATTAGTTATCAGGTATTTCCTATTCCATAATCTTTAATCATTCCGCTCTTGACAATCACTTTTATTCATATTCTCCCCTTAGGAAAATCATTGGTTTAATATAAATTTCCAGTATTCCGTCTGCACCGGTCTTCACTTCCATTTGCTCAATACTCGTTTGATACGCAGTACTGGCCGGAACTTCTTTACCGCTAATATAGTAACGCGCATTCCTCCTGTTCACTCCCTTTGGCTTGAGAAAATCATCTATTTTCTTAATGTTTTTTTCCTCCTTTACCTGTTGTGGAGTTTTCAACTTCAGAATAATGACCCCATTTATTCCACGTGTGCCATAAATGGCAGTAGCTGAAGCATCTTTCAAAACTTCAAGACTTTCAATATGCGCGGGGTTCAATGCTGCAAAAATCTCATAGGGAAGTTCCATTCCATTTACTATAAATAAAGGCTCATCAGATGGAATAGGAATGCGATCTCTAATAACGAATGTGCCATTTTTCTTCGGAGACTGCGGCACAATGGTATCATTCTTCAAAGTATCTTTGAAAAGTACAAGCTCCTTTGTAGAAGGGGCTTCAGCATGAATAGATATAGCGGCAGACATCACTAATAATAGAAATACTCCCCAAAAGAAGCTATATCCCTGGTGAATTTGTTTTCCTTGTCTCATAGCATTATCTTTTAAGTGATAGAATACTAAACCGTCTCAAACAAAAATACTTAAAAGTAATGATTTAAACAAAGAAATAAGAAACAAAGTTGATTATTCAGCTGATAATTCCTTTAGTCTATCAAGCAAATAGGCCCGTTTACTCTCGCTTGTACCTTCTTCCCAATAGCGGATAATACCTTTCTTATCTACCAACAATGTAGTCGGCGTGACCTGTACTTTAAACAAATTGAAGAAAAATAATTCATCGGCAATATGCGTAAAAAGGAAAGGACGGTTTTCCACTATCTTCTTTATCTGTTCCGCTGTATTCCAGGTAGTAGAGAAATAAGTCACATCCGGACAGATTTTCATCCATTCATTCAGTTCCGGCATCTCCTTGATACACGGTCTGCAACCCGTGTGCCAATAGTTCAGAACGAAAGGCTTTCCAATGATATCCGCCTTTGTCCATACCCGTCCCGTCGTATCCTTTACCTTAAAGTCCGGGAATGGTTTTCCTACCCATTTATCAAGAGTTACTGTATTAGTCGCTGCAATCGCCATCGGCTTTTGCGCTCCTGAACGGGAAATCTGCAATAATTCCTCTCCTCCGGGTACTTTTTCTACGGAAACCCGATATTTCATTGCATAGTCCGGTAAAGTTTTGCCTTTATTCAGACGTATTTCCAATGCGGTATGTCCTTCCTCATCTGTCAGCATAATCATCTGGGCACCTTCATCAGTCCGAATTCCCGGAGGCATACCATTGAAAAAACATCCGTCAATGAGAACATACTTATCACTACTAGTTTGGGCGGAGCAAAGCCCCACCCAAACGAACATCATAGAGAGAAACAAAAAGAGAGAATTCCTTTTCATATAAAATATCTTTGATTATTCATCTTTCAAAGTAACTGTCACCTTCGGCTCCGCCTTTACTTTAGCAGTTTTCATGCCAATATAAGAAACAACCAGTTTATCGCCTTTTGAAGCAGATAGGACAAAGCTACCATCCACATCGGTTATACTGCCGCTTTTTGTTCCTTCTATCAGTATGGCAGCACCTACAACAGGCTCTCCGTCTTTATCCTGCACAATACCTTCCACTTTCATATCACCTTTGGCAGAAGTCTTCTCAACTCCTCTTTTGTCTTTGGTAGTGATATAAATCTGGCCTTTGCCGTCTGTTCCTTTCTCAACACTCATGCTTTCAATTCTTTCAGCCGGTACTACCTCACCTATGTCCGCAACGCTGGAATCAATTTTCACACCATCTACAAAAAAGGTCACATCTCCCCGATTTGCCTTCTTACTATTTATATAGATACCTTGCACTCCATTGACAGTAGTAAATTTTCCTGTACCTTTCACTCCCCAAACCACGGGATCATTAGTATTCTTTAGTGTATAGGTTTCTGATGGATGGTATTCTTCTTTATCTTCTTTCAAAGTAATCAATATAACCCCATTCTTGCCTCTCTCTCCATATATTGCAGTAGAAGCCGCATCCTTCAAGACGCTAAAACTCATTATCCTGTCGACATTTATTGCATTCAATATAGACTGGGTAACTTCCTTGCCATCCACTATAACCAAAGCACTATCCAATAAACTTCCAGGGCGTCTGCTCATCTCTACAGTACGAGAACTTTTCATCTCTCCCCCTTCCAGTCTAAACATTACCGGCAGTGTATACTTCACTGCTACCGCCTGTCCTTTCTGCATACCCGGTTTCCATTTCGGCATTGTTCCTACCAACCGGATAGCCTCAGCATCCAGATCTTTATCTACGGCACGGATCACTTTCGGATCCGTCACATTTCCTCCCTTATCAATAATAAATTGCACCGTAACGCGTCCCTGTGTACCATTCTTCTTTGCAGTTTCAGGATAACGCATATTCTTCTGAATATACTCCAATGCAGCAGCCATGCCACCCGGATACTCCGGCATTTGCTCCACCACCTCGAAGAAGGGAGTACCCTGTAGCTTCTCGGTCACTTCTACAGGAATATACTTCACCTCCACGGGTTTAGCTGTATCTTTCAGTACTGGAGCTACCTGTACTGGTTCTTCCGTAGTTTTTACGGCTTTTGCTTCCACAATTGCTGTCAAATCATTAACTTTGGCGGCAGAAATGTCATGCAAACGAGAGAAGAGCAAGCTTGCTTGTTCCATTCCGAGTGCATCCGACATTCTTGAAATCTCTTCTGCGGTTTCCGAGATTTCAGGACGGGCAAAAGCAGTTACTGCAATGGCAGCTACCGGAAGTATGTATAAATACTTCAATCTTGCCCACGGATTCGATTTTTCTTTTAACATCATAGTGATACGTTTTTTAAGTTTACTGTGATTAAAGCTGTTGGCCATAGAGTAGAGCCTTGTGCCGACAGCTTTTTTAATTAATAATAATTGATATTGTTTCGCGTCAACGCCTTTTTCAATCACCGTTTCATCCGCCTCATACTCATGGATATTCTGTAATTCCTGTTTCAGCAGCCACGAAGCCGGATTAAACCACTGGAAAAAGATGCAGATATCTGCTACCAGCAAATCCCACGAATGTCGGTTCTGTATATGAGCCAACTCATGAATAAGTATTTCCCGCCCATTCTCATCCAAGTCTTTCTGTGAAATAACGATGTATTTCATCCAACTGAACGGAGCTATATCGTGGTCGTGCACTATCAAAGTCACTTTCTCACCACCGTCAGTATATTTACTCAAGTCTTCTTTTCTGCCTAATCTCAATAAATTGCCCAACTTCAACAACGAATACCCATTACGAAAAGCAAAAAGTAAAATACCGGCCAGGTACACCAATAATGCAACATGTATCCAAGTTATCGTCACTTCCTCTATCTGCAATTCCGCCACATTTGTAGTATTCATCATATCCGCCAGCATCAGCCACTGTTCCAGTGTCATCATGGTTTGATGAACCTCTGTCTGCTTCTCCACAGTAACTTCCACCAGTGGCAAAAGACAAGATAGCAACAATATGCTCAACAACGCTACCCGGTTGAAACGATGAAACGTCTCACGGCTCAGCAACAAACGGTAAAACAGGTAGAATACCGCCAAACAAACCGACGACTTCAGTATATAGACAAAGAAAATTCCCATATTGACGTACTATTTATAATTTACAGCTACTATTTCCCAGCCTTCAGTAGTTCTTCTTTCATCACCTCCGCACCGGGAAATCCGGTAACTTTATATGAAAGCTTCCCTTCCCGGTCTATCACAAAATAAGTGGGTATTCCCGGATACTCATATAGTTTACCTAATGCAGAACTCTGCTCATTCGTGATCCGATAGTGTATTCCATGAATATCAGGTATGGTAATTTTCCACTTCCCTTCAGGTGAACTTTCATCTGCTATATAAACATACACTACATCTTTCAATTCTTCTTTCACCGGCTTCAGGCTATTCATAGCCCGCATACAAGGGCCACACCAGGTATTCCACATATCTATCAGAACCACCTTACCACGATAAGGACGGGTGACAACTGCCAATAGACCATCTGCGGTAACTGCCGTATCCAGCTGGCAAACTGTATAACCGGTCTTATTTGCACTTTCAGCAAGCAAGTCCATCACTTCTTTATTTTTGACAGTCAAAGCTTTCTTTATTTCCGGTTCGGATATACTGTCCAATGTCAGCATCTGTTTTTCCGACAGCGGTTTCAAACGAGCAAGAGTGGAACCTAGAGGTTTCGCCCGTAAAATATCCTCCCATACAGGCTGCGGTTCAAACTTTCCTTTAAAATCTTCAGTTGCAGCACGTACAAAATCAGGATAACTGCCATAACGTATATAAGGTGAATGAATAAAATCCAGTTCCAGAATATCATCATAATAACTTTCATCTACCGTCATGTCCGCACGCTTCACTCCTTTCTTTCCGCTAATCATCGGAGCATAACTAATATTCCCTTTATACCCCCTGATAGCAAAGAAATACGACATTTCCAACTTGTTTATCATGTATGTGCGAACAGCATCACTCAACGATTTATTCTTCAGTATTTCACCACGATTTTTTTCATAAATCTTCGTCACATACTTTTTATATTGAGCCGGAGTAACACCACAAATATTCTCATAAAAATTATCCGCACTATAAATGTTCATCAGTCCGGCATGCTTTACCAGTTCAGTATTCAGAGCGGCATACGTACCCTCAAACCAAATCAACTGCCCATTCTCTTTCTTTCCAAACAGGTGACTTTCCGACCAGAAAATCTCCGGCAAATTAATAGTTACCTCAAGTTTACCGCCCGGCATCAGAAACAATTCAAATCTCTTCCGTCCTACCCGTAATGTCGCTTCACCGGGCAGCATCATATTTGTTTCGTAGCGAAAACTTCCATCCTCGGCCACCGGAACGGATTGACCGAATACATCAAAGAATAGCCAGTCAGTACAATTGAATTTCAAAGCAATACCATGAGTCGGATCATAACCCAATATACGCCCATATATCACCGTCTTCCCATTCTTCAAATCAGGATCCGGCAGAGGCTGGGAATAATCCAATTGCTGATTCAACAATTTCTCCGGTATTCCTATTTCCGGCTTTTTTCCGTCCAGACGCACTCCATAAATATTCCATCCTTCGTCTTTCTTCTCAGACATTTCGAAAAAGTCAAAACTTTCCGTATCCATAGGAATCGGCTCAAACTTCAACGTCACAGCTAGTTCACCAGAAGCCGGTGTCTTCGTCCATAGTTCTTTTGAAAAACCATTACCACCTAGGTAGGCATACGTTTTTCCTCCTATCTGCAATACAGCAGTCGAGTCTATCCTTACATCTTCGCCCGGAATAGAATATATTTTAGCATCTATCCATGTCGTATCCTTTCCCAATGTCACTTTTTCGAATTCGATCTGGCTAGTATTCGTTGCCATGAAATAAGGAGCTTTCACAACCTTTTTCGCCTGCAAACCTACGCAAACAGCTATCAATACAAAACAAGTTATAGCTATGTTTTTCATAATTCTTGGCATTTTAAAGTTTCTATTTCGTTCCTCTCTCCACTTCTGCAATCAACTGTTTCAGGTCTTCCAACGAAATATCCTCTTCTTTTACCAACGATGATACTGCGCTGAGATACGAATTATTGAAGTACTTACTGATTACTTTCTTCAGCGTTCCCTTACTGAAGTCTTCCTTATTCACTACAGCATAATACTGGTACGTGTTACCGTAAGTCTTATGTGCCAGGAAACCTTTATCCTCCAATCCCCTCACAATCGTAGACAGCGTATTGAAATGCGGCTTCGGTTCTTCATAGAAAGCTAGCATCTCCTTCACAAACAACGGACCTTTCTCCCAGAAAAATCCCATGATTTCCTCTTCTTTCGCAGTCAATCCTTTCATAACTCTTCATTTGTTTTTCGCAAAGAACTAAAATATTTAGTTTATAAACTAATTTTTCTCGTTAAATAAGACTAAACACAAAATACCTACATATAGCGATTGCAATTCCCGGAGAAAATCCGTTACTTTGCGCACGAATAAAGAAAGAAAGGATAATCTGCAATGAATGAACCGCATAAGTATCGCGCCACAGACAAAATGAGCGACCTTATCTGTGATAACTACTCCTTATTAATGGTTATGAGCCGTTTTGGCCTTTCCTTAGGATTCGGAGACAAGAGTGTAAAGGACGTTTGCGAGGCACAAGGCGTAGACTACCGTACCTTTCTCGCAGTAGCCAATTTCATCAGTGAAGAACAATATACTTATAGTGGAGAGGAAAACGTATTTTCCATCTCAGCCCTTATGGATTATCTGAAACGGGCGCACACTTACTTTCTCGATTTTAAATTACCTGTTATCCGTCGTAAGCTCATCGAATCTATCGATTGCTCGGGCTCGGATAATATAGCCTATCTCATTCTGAAATTCTTCGATGAATATGCCAAAGAGGTACGCCGCCACATGGAATATGAAAACGAGGCTGTGTTCACCTATGTCGAAAAACTACTTGAAGGCAAACTTGCAGAGAACTATGATATAGCAACCTTTGCCAGTAAGCATAATCAGATTGAATCCAAGCTGACAGAACTGAAAAATATTATCATTAAGTATTATCCGGAAAAAGAGAACAACAACAAGCTCAATGCTGTTCTTTTCGATATCTTCAACTGTGAGCATGACCTTGCTTCACACTGCCAAGTAGAAGACTATATGTTTGTTCCCGCCGTGGCACAACTGGAAAGGAGAATGAAAAATGAACAATAATGTTTCTGTAAAAATTGCAGTCGCTGAAACTTCTGTCATTATCCGAAGCGGACTCACGACAGTGCTGAAGCGCCTGCCCAATCTGAATGTAGTACCTATAGAGGTTTCCTCTCCGGAATCTTTGCAAAGCTATATTCACCTGCATACACCAGATGTATTGATTGTTAACCCGACCTTTGGCGGCTGGTTCAATCTCCCAGCATTCAAGGCAGAAAATGGGAAAGTGGAAACCAAATATCTGGCACTGGTATGTTCCGTCATTGACAGTAACTCACTGAAAGAATATGATGATCATCTTTCTATTTGTGATGATCCGGAAACAATTGCCACCAAAATAAACCAACTGCTTTGCACTGACGAAGAAGAGGAGAAAGAAAATGAGCAGGAGACGCTCAGTCAGCGTGAAAAGGAAATTATCACCTGCGTTGTGAAAGGTATGACCAACAAAGCCATTGCCGACCAGCTCTATCTTTCCATCCACACAGTTATCACCCACCGCCGGAATATTGCCCGTAAACTGCAAATACATTCTCCGGCCGGCCTGACCATTTACGCTATCGTAAACAAACTGGTGGAACTGCAGGATATTAAAGATAACCTATAAAAGAGAGAGAGCATCGTCTCACACTGTCTTTCATTTCCAACTATGGATATCCCGCATAATACAATAAAAATACAATCTTTCTCCTTTTACTTTTAACTTCAACTCCGTTCCTATTTGCTTGTATTCACCAACAAGGCAAATCAAGAGTATCACTGATTATCAAATAATTACAAGGAGTTAACTTCCTGTCTGCAAGGAGTTAACTTCTTGTTGACAAACTCTTAACTTCTTGTAGACAGGATATTAAATGAAAAAATCCCCGCTCTTTCACGATATCACATCGGGGAAGACGGGAACCTTTTTTCCTTAATAAAAGTGGTTACGTAATTATGACTAACTAATTCATTAAATCTGATGTTGCAAAAGTAGGGCATTTGCGAAGATGTCACAATCCCTAAAACAAGGTATAATGAAAGGGAGTAATAGCCATAACTAGGTATTAATGCTTGTAAACACCTCTATTTATACTTAAACGCCAATATATAATAGACTATAAGCGCCAATATCATCAAACCAACGACCGCACTCGTAATCATATTACATAGATCTTGCGGAATACCATATCCCATCTCTACTTTATTAAAAACAAGAGTTAGGAAAAGTAAAGTAAGAAACACATTCAATATACGAGCAATACGGGCTGCCATAAAATACTGTACCGCGACATTGCGTTCTGTGATACGTACAGGAAAACGTATCCAACGAATAGGAAGATAGGCAGAAATACCAACTAAAAGGAGACATAAAGTACCTAATCCCGCAGCCATAAAGGAAAAATTAGCTGTAATCTTGTCCTCTATATGGATATACACCCATATTGCACACACCCAGGCAGCAATTGCCAACAATACGGCAACACCTTCTAATATACGATCTATTATAGTGGGATATACCCGGATATTAGGAAACTCTTTAGTTGAATATGGACCAAGATTTAACATAAACAATATATGAATTATAATTCAAACTACTAATCACTTATCACTAACAACTTATCGCTAAACTACGACTCAGATTCTTTAGGCGGAGGAGTATTCTTTGTTTTCTTCATCCGCCCGCTTTTCCGCAATGCCTCAGCGATAATCCACTGAAGCTGCCCGTTAGTGCTACGAAACTCATCGGCTGCCCACTTTTCAATGGCATCCATAGTTGCAGCATCTACACGCAGAACAAAGCTTTTGGTTGAAGTTTCTTTTTTAGCCACGATTCTATTTACTATTTAACAATTTACAATTGAATTTGTATTATAACAGGTTTCCATTATGAATAAACGATGCAATATCATCCATGACATATCCGACTACAGGCGACGCCTGGTTATACTCAAACGGAGTAGCTTTACCACTACCTTCCTGTAACATATGATTAAGTTTAGGGTAAGATTTTAAGAAAGCATTTTTATTACGCATCAGCCCGAAGCGCCATAAACCGAAATCCTGCATAGTCACCTGATAATCACGCTCGCCCTGCAATATAAGTATGGGAAGAGCCAGTTTAGATGCTACTTCTACCGGTTTATAGGCGTTAGCAAATTCCCAGTAAGAACGAGGAAGATTCAACAACAAAGGAATCTTATCATCATATTCCGGTGTACCCAGTTTCTTTATATTATCAGCTTGTTTTTTTATTTCTGTAATCTGCTTTTTGGCATTAGCGGAAGAGTCAGTCAGAGAAGATATATAAGTCATTTGTTCAACAATAGCATCTTCAAATGGACGAGCTAAAGCGGCAACAAGGATAATTCCTGTCAACCCATCTGCTTGCTCTGCAATGCGAGGAGCAAGTGTAGCCCCTAAACTATGTCCCAGCACATAAACACTGTCCGCATCAACCTCAGGCAATTCCTTCGCCCAAGCAATAATAGCCACAGCATCATCTACACTTTCTGTATCATAATCGATATTCCGACCTTCCGGCACACACGCTGCACCATATACCTTCGTACGTTTATCATAACGAACCGTTGCAATGCCACGTTCCGCCAATCCCCAAGCCAAATCACGGAAAGGTTTATTCGGACCAACAGTTTCATCACGATCCTGCGGACCGGAACCATGCACAAGGATTACGACAGGAGCCTTTTTCTTTCCTACAGGCAGCGTCAGCGTTCCGGGCAATTTAAAGTCATCTGCTCCCACCGTTATATCTCGTTCCTGCATTTTCTCTTTATTATAAGCTACCGGTTTTGCTGTAGAAGCAGCAGGTACAGGCATCAAACGAATGGTATTCATGCTTCCATCAGCATCGAAAGACAACAAAAAACGGAGACTGTAACGCTCAAACTTCAGATCGCGATAATAAAGTGTTATGCCTTCAGCACTCTCTTGCTTCCACTCTCCTTTTGCTTGAAGTTTTCCGAACTGCTTTTCCGATTGCTTAAACATGTCCTTAAAAATTTCCGGTGATAATTTTTCCTGCAGATTTTTATTCAAGAGAGCATGAATACTGTCCCCCTGATCTGCCACAAACAATTCGTACACATGCTTCGCACGGTCCATATTTGCATCCTGAGCAAAAACCGTCACTACATGCCCCAGCAATAAGCCAAGCACCAATGCCCACTTATATAAAAAAGAAAAGCTCATATTATCTTGATTAATGATTTAACGTACCCGCATTAACAATTGGCTGTGCTGCCTCATCGGCACAAAGTACCACCAGCAAATTGCTGACCATAGCCGCCTTTTTTTCTTCGTCCAGTTCAACAATTTGTTCTTCTGAAAGTTTGTGCAACGCCATTTTTACCATAGAAACAGCTCCCTCAACAATCTTTTCACGGGCAGTAATGATAGCCGAAGCCTGTTGACGACGAAGCATTACCGCAGCAATTTCAGGAGCATAAGCCAGATAGTTAATGCGTGCTTCCACTACTTCCATACCTGCCATGGCAAGACGTTCGTTCAACTTCTGTTCCAACTGTTCATTGATTTCTTCACCGCCGGAGCGAAGTGTCAGTTCTTCAGTATCCGCTTCGTTATCATCATAAGCATATTGTCCAGCCACCTGGCGTAAAGCGGCATCACTTTGTATTTTCACAAAATTCTCAAAAGCGTTCATACGGCTGGCAACCGCATTACCTATATTAATTTGGTTAGCATTTCCCCCCGTATGAGCAGATGAAGCCATTGTCTGCGAATCAATCTCAAACATAGCTTTGTAGGTATCTTTAAGTTTCCATACCAACACCAAACCTATCAGAATAGGATTACCGATCTTATCATTTACCTTGATAGGTTCCACATCCAAATTACGTGCACGAAGAGAAAGTTTCTTCTTATCCAGAAAAGGATTCACCCAAAAGAAACCAGTTTCCTTGAATGTACCTTTGTACTTACCAAAAAACACCATAGCCCGGGCCTCATTCGGTTCCAATTGCATATAACCGGCAAACATTATCAGCCAGACAATGCAGAGAATACCAGACACAATTGCAGTTGGCACACACGTAATAAAGCCAAAGAAAATTAGTGCAGGTAACACAATGAGATGAACAAACAATCCTAAAAAGCCATTCATCTTAAACCCTTTGAAATTCAATTCTTTTGTTTCCATAACTGATAGATTAAGTTGATATCATTTTGATATCACAAATATATTACTTCATTTTATAAAAAAGAACTTTTAGAACATCTATTTTAAAGAAGATTAAGCAATTCACTTTTTTTTTATATCTTTGCATGTCGCAATATTAATTAATAGCACATGAGAAAGTATAACACAACAAATTCCCACTTATTAATCTGCTTGGTACTACTAATCCCAACCATGCTCCTCGCACAACCAAGCTGTCAGATCCGACACTTCTCTATATATAACGGATTGGCACAAAGAACCGTTTCAGATATTGTACAGGACTCCAAGGGATTTATCTGGTTTTCTACCTGGAATGGTTTAAACAGATATGACGGTTATACCTTCAAGAATTATAAGGCATATCCCGGAGATGGATGTACACTAACAAGTAACCGTATATTAAGAATTGTACCCGACCAACAAAATAACATCTGGTGTCAGACTTATGATGCCAGAGTTTATCTATTCGACAGTCATCAGGAAAAATTCATCGATATTCTCCAACCTTTTGAGCAAAAAAGTGGGGAAACTTATATAGTACGTAAAATCTATGCCTTACCTAAAGGAGTCAGTTGGATTGTATGCGATCACGGAGCTTTTCGGGTAGACGAACGAAAATTAGAAAATGAAGACGAAGATGCCATAACACATTACACTCTAGAAATCGGCAATCTACCCGGTAGGACGGTTTCAAGAGTTGAGCAAGATGCTGCAGGAGATGAATGGATTTTCACTAATAAAAGTGTCTGTATAGTTGGACAAAAAACAATATCCGATAAAACTCATTTCACAAATTTCTGTGAAAACAATGAGAAAATGTACCTGATATCAAGCAAACGTTTAGCAATCTATAATCAGCAAAATGGACAAATTCAATATAAAGAAATACCTTTTAATTATTCGCGACTCAACTGTATACTAAGCTTGGGAAAAGATACTATTGGAATAGGTACCAGCAATGGCATCATACTCTTCTTCGCACAAAATAACCAATTCAGGAATGTAGAAATGCATTTTAACGTCATGAGAATATTTGAGGACAGCCATAATGAATTATGGCTATTTTCAAAAGAACAACGTGGAATTGTACGGTACGATCCCTTGACTAACGAGCAACAGCACTATGAAACCCCTACACAAAATATGCCCAAGGCTGAACTTAGAAGCCGTGACGTTATATTCGAAGATAATCAAGGAACTTTATGGGTTGTGCCTCACCTGGGGTGTCTAAGCTATTATGACCGGGAAGATAAAGAACTAAAGCCCTATTACACCGATTACAGTAAACCGGAATCTAAATTCACTCCTGTTATCCTAAACTTCTATGTGGATAATCAAAAAAACTTTTGGTATGCCAACAATTTCTGGATGGATAAAATTTCATTCTTTCCCAATGCCAGTCAATTGACTACTTTTGACTCCGGACATGAAACCCGCGCAATCATGGTCGATAAGCAACAAAATCTCTGGGTTGCAAATAAAAAAGGAGTCATCCGGATTTTTAATCCGGACAAAACTCTTAAAGGCTACCTGACACCGGAAGGAACTATCAGTACAAAAGCCATTTCATTCTCCAAAAACATTTATTGTTTCACAGAAGACGAACAGGGAAATATATGGATGGGTAGTAAATGGGATGGTATCATCCAGTTGAGTCCTAAAAGAGATGGGAGCTTCCAGATAAGAAACTATGTACACAAGGAAGAAGACCCCTATAGTCTAAATAATAATAGTATTTATTGCATATATCAAGATTCCAAAAAACGCATGTGGATAGCCACTCATGGCGGAGGAATTAACCTACTTCAAGAAACGGCAGATGGGAAAGTCCGCTTCCTACACAACGGTAATATACTGAAAGGTTACTCAAAAGATAGATTCAATAAAGTACGTGTCATCAAAGAAGTGAATAATGCCCTTTTAGTCGGCACAACCGAAGGGTTGATTACTTTCTCCTGCAATTTTGAACGCGCGGAAGACATTAAGTTCTATACCAATGTACGCATAGCAGATTTGGCATCCAGCCTTAGTAGTAACGACGTGATTTATATTTATACAGACAGCCGTCAAAATTCGTATGTACTTACATTCACCGGAGGCATCAATCAGATTATTTCAAATAATTTGTTAACCGATCAGATTCAATTCAAGACCTACACCAAACGAAATGGTTTAGTGTCGGATCTGGTTTTATCCATGATTGAAGATCAACAGAAAAATCTATGGGTCATATCAGAAAATACATTAGCCAAATTTGATCCAGAGAACGGAACTTTCGAACATTATAATGAAAAGCATTTGCAGAAAGAAATATATTTCAGTGAAGCCTCACCCGCTATAATACGGAATCAGTTGATTTTAGGTACAGATGCAGGAATTTTAAAGATTAATCCAGCAGCTTTCAGCAAAAGTTCCTATACTCCTCCTATTGTATTCACTAGTTTAAAAATACAAGGAGTTCAGCAGCAACTGGATCTTGACGACCTGGAAGAATTAAAATTAAAACCTGACGAGCGAAACGTATCTTTCCAGTTTGCAGCATTAGACTATATTAATCCGTCTTCCATCAGCTACGCCTATCGGTTGAAAGGACTAGAAGAAAAATGGAATGAAGTAGAAAATAGCCGCACGGCCAGTTATATCAATCTTCCTCCGGGAAATTATGAACTACAGATACGCTCCACTAATAGTGACGGTGTATGGACAGATAATGTGCGAAAGCTTTCTGTCATCGTAATCCCCACATTCTGGGAAACATACTGGGCTGTATTAGTTTATATTATCTTATTCATCTTATTTACAGCTACTATAGTCTATATCATATTGTATATCTATAAACTACGTCATCAGATTTATATGGAGCAACAACTGGCAAATATAAAGTTGAGGTTCTTCACGGATATCTCTCATGAATTACGCACACCTTTAACTCTGATTACCAGCCCTGTAGGTGAAGTTCTTGAACATGAACCTCTCACTCCCAGTGCCCGTAAACTTCTGACAGTAGTTCACAATAATACAGAGCGCATGTTGAGACTGGTCAACCAGATACTCGATTTCCGCAAAATAGAAAACAAAAAGATGAAGCTATTGCTGGAGAAAACAGATATTGTAGAACTATTGCAGAAAGTGATGGATAATTTCCGTCTCATAGCCGAAGAAAAAAGTATTAATTTCCGCCTGCAAACAGATAAAGAGTCAATACATTGCTGGATAGATCAGGATAAAGTTGAAAAGATTATCTTTAATTTATTGTCTAATGCATTCAAATACACACCTGTCAATAAATCAATTACAGTATATGCCCATACGACAAAAGATAAAGTCATGATTTCCGTTACCGACGAAGGTATCGGCATTGACTCAAAGAAGCAACAGTCTCTATTCCAACGTTTTGAGACATTGGTAAATAACAATATTCTGCAACCATCTTCCGGAATCGGGCTATCCTTAGTAAAAGAACTGATCGAATTACATCAAGGTAATATTCAAGTGAATACTGAAGTCGGAATAGGTAGTGAGTTCATTGTTACATTGCCGCTTGACCAGAAGGTTTATGAAGGAAAAGAAAATACAGAGTTTATCCTGAATGATATTCCGTCTGCTCATAACCCAAAACACGATAAGCATAAAATCATTTCCAAAACATCAGAGAAAAATAATATTCTGCAGGAGAAGACAAAAGACACCGACAATAATACGGATCAGTATCCTATCTCTGTGTTAGTCGTAGAAGATAATACTGAATTGAGAAACTTCCTGAACGATATCCTTTCCGGAACCTATAAAGTCTTTGAGGCAACGAATGGGCAAGAAGGACTGGAGCAGGCTCTACAATATGTACCGGATTTTATCATCAGTGACGTAATGATGCCTGTTATGGATGGTCTAGATATGGTGAAAGCTATCAAAGCTCATCGAGATGTTTGTCATATTCCCATTATACTTCTTTCTGCTAAATCCTCTTTAGACGACCGTATTTCTGGATTGGAACAAGGAATTGACGATTACATCACCAAACCATTCAGTTCTACCTATCTGAAAACACGCATTAAATCACTGTTACATCAACGCAAACAGTTACAGGAACTTTATCTTGAACAATGGTTGGATCAGAAAAAAGAAGCTCCTACCCCTACTCTCCTTGTTGAGGTAGAACCGGAAAAACCACAAATTGTTCCGTTTGATGAATTATTCATGAAACGAGTAATGGAAATAATGCATAATCAAATGGATAATTCGAAACTAACGATTGATGAATTTGCCCAAGAACTGGGTATGGGTCGTACAGTGTTCTACCAGAAACTGAAAAGTATTGTCGGGCTTTCACCTATTGATTTCGTCCGTGAGATGCGTATAAAACGTGCCAAACAATTAATGGAAACAGGAGAATACAACGTCTCTACAATAGCCTATATGACAGGCTTTAATGATCCCAAATACTTTAGCAAGTGTTTCAAGAAAAAATACGGAGTAAGCCCCTCTGAGTTTACGCCTAAAGAGAAATAAGAGAATACCAACTTCATTAGTTGCTATATGCATAAAGGGCGTTCCTCCGAATGGAACGCCCTTCCTGCAAAGAATGTCTAACAAAACCTCACGGTCTCATTAACGACACGTTATAATTTCATTGTCTCCAACGTGGATCGCCAATACCCAACTTATAGATTTCATGATTACGAACCTGATCAGTATTCTTGAATCTCAAACCATTCATTAATTTCTCCGTAGTTGTTTCATGCATATCCTTGTCACCATTCTTATAAGGTGGATTCGGATCAACCATCAAATCAGTTGGAGCAAGCGGAGTAGACCCAACTTTCACTGTCAACTGTTCGGCACCATTGATGACACCTGGTAAATAGTCTAGGAATGCACCAGCACTATTCTTTTTGGCACTGAATGCACCACCTGTAAAAATACCGTCATCCTTCCGCTTGCTTTCTTCACAAGTTACAGCATAATTGTCTGCAATATCAAATGTGATTTCTTTCGGGCCTGTACCTTCAAGCGAACGGATATCCATACCATTAAAGTTAAGATTACGATCATCATCTACAGCTTTAGTCTGGATAAAGAGATTCTTCTTCACAACAATTTGGCTACCACCTGGCAAATAACGTAAACTAAAGATATAACGTCCAGAAGAACGTGTACTAAAGTTCACAAAGGTATTGTTCTCCAAAGTTATCTTATACTGAACACTTGGAGGCCATGCCAAAGTTTTATTATTGTCTGAGAACAAAGCCGTACGTGGCGAATCATAAAACGTATTACCACGGAAAATCATATCTTTAAAAATGTTACTCTTGGGGTCTTTACCATCACCAGCAATCCAAGCATAACCAGCACCATTATTATCATAATAACCGTTATTGTAGAATAAGCAATCTTCCACTAATATTTTTTCAAAGACCTTGCGCTTAGTACCTTGTACACGAATAAAACCACGAACCATGTGTTGGAATGTACACCTTCTGACCTCAAAAGAATTGAATGTTACTGCCATACCATTGGAATACATATTAGCAAAATAATTGCCAGTAGCTTTTCCGTCACCATAATTAGTAGCTTCCGGACTATCAAAATCAATATCTTCAAAAATTACAGATTTTACATTAATAGGCGCATCACTCTCACCCGATTGCGGTTGACGACCAAACATAAAATTGCAAGAGACACCAGAACCATCCGGATTCTTAGACATACCATTCAAATATATCTTAGCGTTACCTTTACCAGCATCCAAATCACTCTGACGCGTACGCATTGTCATACCCTTACAAAGACTCGGATTGTTAGCAAAATAATAAATTTTTCCACCCTCTAACTCAAAAATTGTACCTTCTGTTAAAGTATTATCCGCAGTATAATCTTCCAAAATCTTATCCAGACACATAGCCTGATACTTTACAGCACCCGGGATTGTATCATCTGGATTTACCGAATGTTCAAGGAAAATAGGTTCACCGGGCTCACCATCTGTACGCACCGTACATGTATTATACACAGCATCTACGTGAATAGGGATGTTCTTATTCTCAGCATTTACAACATATACACTGTTCATATCCAATCCATCAATGTCAATATAGCCTTTGGCCTTATCTTCTGCAGTAACTTCGTATTTTTTCCATTTATCAGGAACCTGAGCACTTGGATTGGTGGGCGAAGGTAGTACAGAAATAATATGTACCACAAAATTTCCATCCTCATCTACTTCAAAATGTTGTTTATAATCACCTGGATCACCAGAAGTAGCATACGAAAGATCCAAATTCAAACGAAAAGAAGTCTTTGTAATATTACCAATCACCACTAAATCAGGAGTATTATAACGCAAATCTGTATCCAACCCAAACCAATCAGCCCAATGGCGACCATCTCCATACCCATACCATTTGGAATGATAGCCTTCACCTTTCGGAGAAAGTGTACGAATAGCAAACCGATAACTTGTACTGTATTCCAAATCTTTAACCAGCAAATCCAGTACATCTGGTCCTACAATGGTATCCATCAGCAAATGAGCCGGATTATCCCAGTCTTCAGCCAAACCAGAAGACACGTTGGCCTGCAATGCCATTCTGATCTGATAGCCAGCGCAGTCTTTCACGCCATACCAATAAAGTTGAATATCATTTAAATCTACCACCTTACATGCATAAGGTTCGTCATCCCCCTTACCCGTATTATGGTCTTTGCGGAACATAGTCATAAACTCTCTGTCAGGAATAGTACCATCTTCATTGGTTATCACCTCATCGTCCTTACAAGAATATAAAAAAATGGGCAGAAGAGCTAATAAAGTATATAAAAATTTATTCTTCATAATTCAATCTAAGATTAATTATTAATAGCCATAATAATTTTTGTAAATACCCGCACTACGCTGGATAGCAGAATTCGGAAACGGAATAATGTAACGTACGGGAGGCAGATTCTTCACTGACGGAGTTTCAGTAACTCCATCACGAATCACATAAATATTGCCACGAGCGTCTCCACGAACATAACCATAGAATGAATAGAGCATTCTATCCTCAGGCATACCTTCTTCTCCATTCCACCAACCGAACAAGTCACCTTTCGTCCAACCCTCTTCACCAGTATTGTTCGGATTATCTTTTTTATCATAAAGGGTGTTCTTATAAAATTCAAGTACATTCATACCTGTATTAGGGTACAAATTAATATCATTAGGATTGGTCACACCACCCTTATCATCCTTGTAAAAAATGCTATAAGGTATATTTTCCCAAAATTCAGCATCCTTACCGTCATGTAAAGCAATATCCGCCATATCCATCGTTGATTCAGCATTCGTAGCTACACCATAATAACGCATGAAAGAATAATAGACTTCTTCAGCATACATATTATTACGTACCAAATCTTTCCAACGCATGTTTTCACCAGCAAATTCGAACTTACGCTCATCCAACACTGCTTTCAAGAAAGTATTCTTGTCAGCAGACACCTTATTCAGATAGCTTTCAACCTTACCAGCGTCCGTGAACGCACGGCTACGCACTTGACGTAAAGCCTCTATTGCCTTCGCCCCATTTATACCAGTCACACCATTCTCTATTTCATTCACAGCCTCAGCATACATTAACAGCACGTCTGCATAACGCATATAGGGATAATTAATACCAGTATTTCCCTGACTATTGGTACCCAAACTGGTAGTGGACCATAATTTAGACCACTTATTATTATGCACCGTACGGTCGTTACGTAACACAGGTTTACCATCATATTGATAATACCACATACCATTCACATAGTCTCTGCGCAGGTCATCTTCATCAAAAAGGAAACGATAAAGGGCATTGAGACGAGCATTCCCCTTACATTCTCCCCAAAGATTGGTACCACTTGTATTACCTTCATACAAATCGCTCGATGGTCCTTGAATATAACCAATACTACCTGTGGAATTTTTACCAAATGGTATTTCAAAGATGGGATCATCACTGTTGTTCACCTTGTAATTACACTCATCAATAAAGACCTGACGATAAGAAAGATTTAAAATATGTTTACCCGAAGATATCACAGAGTCACAATACTGACGAACGATTTCATAATAATCCTTATAATCAGTCGGACGTTCCATTTTACCATAACTCTTTGCATTAGCCATGTCTGGACGCAATGAGTAACCACCACGCGTCAATGCCATACGGGAAATCATTGACCAACAGAACTCCTTTGAAACACGTTCTATACCTTCGCTCAATTCATTAGCAAACTTCATTTTAGGAGCGATTGATTTCAAATCTTCAATCAAGGCCTCATGTACTTCATCACGATCGGTGACAGGAAGCAACAAAGTACTACTGTCATCAGTCCCAGAAACTGGTGCCAAAGAGAAAGGTATATCACCGAACATCACAACTAGGTCATGATAGAACATGGCGCGAATTACTTTAGCCTCACCCATCATCTGATACAGTTCCTCATCACCGCTGCCATACAATTCACTGTTTTCCAATTGATAGATAAAATTATTGGCATACTCCACTCCTTTATAAGCAGCATTCCAAATTTTTTCAATATCACCTCCCATAGGTGTACAGTCAAAACGACGATAACTATTAGTGGTAGCAACATCACTGGTATACACAGCCATATCCACATCACTATTCAGACAGAAAGTACTCAGGTAAGCACTACCATACATGTCACCGCTCAACAATTGAGCATATACACCATTCAATGCACGGTTTATCTCGGTCTTGTCATTGAAGACATACTCATTATCGTATTTCGAAGGAGCTTCCACTTCAAGGAAATCATTACATGAAGAAAGTCCCATGACAAGTAGGCCAGTCATCAGAATATATTTATATTTCATATTTCTATCCTTTTTATTAATTAGAAAGTTATATTAGTCCCCAATACAAAACTACGGCTACGAGGATACCGATTGTAGTCCATGCCACAAGTCAAGCCGGTCTGCACATCCACTTCAGGGTCATAGCCGGAATAACCGGTAATGATGAACAAGTTAGAAGCACTCGCATAAAAACGGACTTTGGACATACCCCACTTTTTAGTAAGTTGAGAAGGCAATGTGTAGCCGATAGTAATATCCTGACAACGCAAGAATGAACCATCTTCTATAAAATAGGAATGTGTCACCTTATTTGTTACATCAGTCGGGTTCCATAAAGTCACATTGGCATTAGCAGCCCTATAAACATCTACAGTGTTATCCACCCAATAGTTTTTATAGTAGTTGTCACCATCAACCGGATTGAAGTAATGCCAACTGTCTTTGAACTTGGACAGTACATTATAGAACTTTTTATTATTACCTTCCGCTGATGACAGCTGATAAGCAGTTGCATTGTTCACATCAAAGTCATACATATAGTTGAAGTTAATAGTGAAGTCCAGATTCTTCCACTGCCCGTTAAATCCGAAACCACCTTGAAATTTTGGATTGGTGTTACCTATCACAGTACGGTCGTTTTCATCAATCACACCATCGTTATTCAAATCTTTAAACTTAATTTTACCAGGCAACGTGGGTTCACCGGAAGTACTATTGCTGAATACCGTATTGATTACAGTACCCTCTTTAGGTATTGCCAAGAAATTCTGATTCGGATCAAAGTTAAATTCATCTATGCTGTAAATCCCGTCATAAACGAAACCATAAATCAGCCCCAACTGATCGCCTACCCGTAGACAATAATCATTATAGCTGGATTTCCAACGATCGTTCTGATCCCAAATCACATCATCCGTGTCATTCAATTTATCAACCACCATCTTATTCAAACCAAATGTGAAGTTTCCGCTCAACACATAATCTTTTCCACGAAGGATATCACCGCTAATACTCAATTCCAAACCTTTATTTGTCACCTGACCAATGTTACGCATCTGCTTGGTATAACCTGATACAGTAGGAACGTCCGAAGTATACAACAGATCCTTCGTCGTATTCCAATAAAATTCGGGTGTAATAGTCAATCGGTCATTGAACAAACCAAGATCGAAAGCAACATTACGCGTCAATGTAGTTTCCCATTTAATTTTTGTATTAGGATAAGTTTTTCCATCGCCTATACCATACCACTGTTCACCATTCTCTGTAGCTTCACCGAAAGCAGGACCAGAAGTTGAATTCACAGTATAAAGGTAACGCCACATGTCATCATCAATACGATTATTGCCTGCCAAACCGATAGCTGCACGAAGTTTCAGATTGCTGATAATCTCATTATTTTCCAAAAAGCCTTCACGAGACAATACCCACGCCCCAGAAACAGCAGGGAAATAGCCCCATTGCTCACCAGGAGCAAACTTCGTAGAGCCATCAGCACGCATTGTAACAGACACCAAATATTTATGATCGTAGTTATAATTGGCCTGACCAAAGAAAGAAGCAGTACGCTCTGGAGTGGAAAGTGAAGTAGTATTTTCCCAAGGCCTTCCAAGATTCATGTTATTCAAAGCTTTATCCGCTGTAATGTAACGTGGGAAATAACGATTCTTCATAAAAGTTTCTTTCGTTTGTTTAGTTTGAATTTCCTGCCCCAACAAGAACGAAAAGTTATGCAATTTACTAATATCAAATCCATAAGAAGCTGTGTTCGTCCATGTATATTTTTCAGTACGTTTGTCCTTAATAGAAGCAATCGGAAGTTTGTTCTGCTTCTGTCCATCATCTGTCATAGCACCATAAAAACGATTTTCATCAGTGAAGGACATAGCATGTACAGCTTCTGTACGTAATACCAACCCATCAATAGGTTTCCATTCCAAGGCCAACTGATTAGTATAGGAATAAGAATGCTTCTTCAATGTATTCTCCTTGATATCATTCTTCGGGTTAGTATATTCAAAGATTGCTTCATCATCCGGGTCCACAGTAGCAGGATCCCAAAAAGCAAATTCACGTAACCCATTTGTTGGACGATAACGCAACACATCTATAATACCGCCACTACCAATTTTATCACCACCGGCACCAGTATCACGGCGATAAGAAACTTTTGGATTCAATTGCAATGACAATTTTTTAGTCAACTGAGTATACAACTTAACATTTAAATTAGTACGACGCACACCCGACCCCATGATAATACCTTTATCCTCCGACTGTGTCAACGAAATATTGAAACGATATTTATCCGAACCTCCTCCAATGTTTACATTGGTAGAATAATTCAACGGAGTTTCCCCCATCACTTCATCCTGCCAGTCATGTGTAGTAGCACGGCGATAAATATCAAGATCTTGCGGATTACCAAAATTGGCACGGAAGAATTTAGCTTCCGTACTGCGATTACCACCTGCAGATGCAAAGTCATACTGATAATCCACAAAGTCATAAGAGTTCATCAAATCCAATTTCTTAGCCAACTTACTCACAGACATTTGCGCATTCAGACTTACCTGTACCTTACCTTCTTTAGCCGACTTTGTAGTTACGATAACCACACCATTACCACCCTTCGCCCCATAAATGGCAGTTAGAGAGGCATCCTTCAAAACATCGATTGAAGCAATATCCGAAGGCGGAATATCATTAATATTATCCGTTTGGAAACCATCGACGATGTAAAGCGGATCGTTACTTTGAGTTACTGATGTACCTCCTCTGACGCGGATGTTAATATCTGCCCCCGGGGCACCATCTACCGTAGTAACCTGTACACCAGCAATCTTACCCTGTAAAGCAACAGCGGCCGAGGTAACAGGAACAGCAGCCAGTTTAGCACCCGAAATAGAACCAACAGAACCTGTTAAATCCTTTCTTGCCTTACTGCCACCGTAACCGATAACAACCACTTCCTCAAGTGCCTGTGAATCATCTTTCAATACAATTTTCAGATCTTTTCCGACAACGGCATCCACTTCCTGGGTTTCCATACCAACATAAGAAACCACTAATTTCTTTCCTTTAGGAAGGGTCAATGTAAACTGACCATCCAAATTAGTAGTAACGCCATTGGAACTATTACCTTTTTCCACTACCGTGGCACCGATAACCGTTTCACCCGTTCCATCGAGTACAGTACCTTTCACAGTAACAGATTGAGCAAACGCTCCAATCGGCACGAACGAAAGTAGTGCCAGCAAAAGGATTAATTTGCTTTTCATACTCCTAAAATTTAGTTTCATAATAGAATATTTGGTTAAACAATAAAATTATTTTTCTTTTTTTCAATAATCTAAATACATAGGTCCCCAATTTCCATAGCTGTCTGAAATTCGAACATCCCCTATACTTATATGCCCATAGATATCACTAGAGTTAAATGGTACAGCAAGACAGGCCTTGTAATGTTGTGGATCGTCCTCACTGTTTTCTAACATTAGATATCTATAATTATAATCCTTATGTGTAAAATAATACCTAATCCAAATGCGCTCTTTATTTCCGCTCCAAGAATAAGGGCAGTTTGCCGCTATATTCAGATATAAATAAGTATCAGAGCCATCAATTGGCACATATATTTTATCATCTATATATAACTGATCCTCCACTATAGACTCAATAGGAACACACCAGTCATATATATTAGTACCGGTAAAATTGTAATCATAATAGTCTTTCCATTCCTTATTAACCAGTAATCCTCTTAAGTTTACAGTAGGATAGCTTATTTTAATTTCCAAATGCGATGTAGTAGTAGCATAGACACATCCAACAGTAGTTTCAAAGCTCAAATAATCGTAAACTTCATATTGTACACCTCCAATAGTAACAATATCCAATACTTCTGTACGAGTATTAGCTCTCTCTATAGTAGTATCTACCTCATTCTGAAGAAGTTCATTAGAACATCCCCAAAATATAAAACAAGCCAAAGATAGAACATAACAACATACTTGTTTTACCCCCAAAAAGTTTAAAATTTTGTTTTTCATAAGAATATTAATTTATAATAGTTAATAATAGGCATATTCTCTTTTTATATAATAGTAAAAATCTTCCCCAGCATTAACCGATGTATTTTTCATATCCATAGTATAGCTTTTATTTTCAAATAAAAATATCACTTAGATTTTCTGATACAAAAGTCCGAAAAGGTATTTAGTTAAGGGGGGAAAAATTATCGCAATAGGTGGAAACGAATGTTCACAATGTTTAAAAACAGCTTTCTGGGTAGTCACAAGCCCGATAATACACCTAAGGAAACAAATATTCCACATGGCTATATAATAATTACACATCCATGCTTCCTTTACCGAAGTGCTGAAAAATCCACCTACATTTACTATCAGAATACATAGTAGTAAAACAGATAATTTATATCTTTGCAAAGCAGTTACAAATTAGTCAATACTATGAAAAAGTGCATTATACTACAAATCAATTATTTAATATTGATTTGTCTTTTTATCCCCTGTGTAGCCATTGCACAACCGATTTGCCAAATTCAACGTTTCTCCGCTTACAACGGATTGGCACAAAGGTCTGTCACCAATATCCTGCAAGATTCAAAAGGGTTTATCTGGTTTTCCACTTGGAATGGCTTAAATAAATTCGATGGATACACTTTCAAAAACTATAAAGCATTTCCGGGAGACGGATGTACTTTAACCAGTAATCGTTTAGCCAAAATCACACAGACACAAACCTGTGACATCTGGTGTCAGACTTATGACTTACGAATCTATCTATTCGACAGCCGCCGGGAAAAATTCATAGATATCTTACGCCCTTATGAAAACGAAAAACAGCAGACCTACGCTGTACAGAACGTCTATACATTACCCAAAGGCGTCAGTTGGATCGTATGTGATCGTGGAGCATTCCGTATTGACGAACAAGCGTACAAGGCTCAGGAAGGAGAAGGAATAACCTTATATAATATCGAAGAGAAGAACCTGAAAGGGGATCAAATAATCACTATTTTTCAAGATAGCGATGGGGACGAATGGATATTAACCAACAAAGGAATTTCAATCATTGGCAAAAAGAAAATAGAATCTGATATTCCATTCAAGAATATCAAAGAAGATAATGGCAATATATATCTAGTATCTGCCAACAACCAGTTAGTGATATATCTACCCCAGACACAGCAACTTCAGTTTCATGAAATGCCCTTTTCAACCTCCAATGCTATCAATTCTATCAGTAGACTGGGAAAAGATAGCATAGGACTGTGCACAAATAATGGACTCTATATTTACTTTGCGGAAAATCAAAGATACAGATTAATAGATCCCCGCACTCCTACCAATCCCTCTACCGAAGTTTTATCCGTATTCAGAGACAGTTTCGGCGAATTATGGTTATACTCCGAAATGCCCGGAGTAGTGCGTTATAACTTAGAGACAGAAGAGAAACAACATTATATTACTCCCAAAGAGGATCTGCCAAAAGCCGAACGATTAAGTCGCGACCTGATATTCGAAGATAAGCAAGGAACATTGTGGATGGTTCCACATAGAGGTGGCTTCTCCTATTATGATCGAAAGAACAAACAACTGAAGCCCTATTATACTGATTATAATAATCCTGATACAAAATTCAATCCCGTCATTCTGAATTCTTTTTTAGATCAGCAGGGAAATCTCTGGATATGTAATCACTGGGACGTTACAAAAATCTCATTTTCTACCTACGCATGTTCACTACAAGCCATAGATGCCAGCTTTGAAACACGCGCTTTCTTGATAGATGAAAAAGATGAGCTTTGGACAGCCAGCAAAAAAGGATATGTACGAATTTATCAGCCGGATGGAAGTTTAAAAGGATATCTGACTCCCGCAGGAACCATCAGTTCACAACCTATTTCTTTCCAAAAAAACATCTACTGCTTTATGGAAGACGAAAATGGAGTTATTTGGATGGGAAGTAAGTTGGATGGGCTTTTCCAATTAGAAAGAACCGGTAATGATCATTTTCAAATACGTCAATTTACTCATCAGGAAGACAACCCGTATAGCCTGAGCCATAATAGTATCTATAGCATCTATCAGGATCATCAAAAACGTATCTGGATAGGTTGTCATGGTGGAGGACTGAATTTACTGGAAAAGACACCTGAAGGGGAAATCCGCTTCATACATAGCGATAATCAACTGAAAGGATATCCCAAAGAACATTTCTCCAAAGTCCGCTATATCACTGAGGTCAATCAGGCGATTCTTGTCTGTACCACAGAAGGGTTACTAACCTTCTCCAATGAATTTAAACAACCGGAAGAAATCAATTTCTACCGTAATCTCCGCAGTCCCAATACAGTTTCCAGTCTTAGCAGTAATAATGTGACCTATGTTTACACAGATAGCAGAAATACAACTTACATCCTTACATTTACCGGAGGAATCAATAAAGTCCTTTCTGAAAATCTTTTAAGTGAACACATCGAATTTAAACCTTATACGACAAAAGATGGCTTACCATCCGACCTCGTCCAGTCTATGATAGAAGATAAAGAAGGAAGTTTATGGGTAATTTCGGAAAATGCACTTACCCGTTTCAATCCGGAAAAGGAAACATTTGAATATTATGATAAAAAGTACATGCAACAAGAGCTTTACTTTACAGAAGCGGCTCCTGTGCTGGAAAATAATCAATTGCTATTAGGAACAGATATCGGAATACTCAAAATTAGTCCTGAACATCTTCAGAAAAGTAATTATGCCCCTCCCATTGTATTCACCGGATTTAAAATACAAGGAACCTCCCAGGATTTAGATATCAATGATCTGGAAGAACTAAGGCTGAAACCATCCGAACGCAATGTTACTTTTCAATTTGCAGCTTTGGATTATGTAGCGCCTGAATCAATCAGCTATGCTTACCGTCTGAAAGGATTGGAAGAAAAATGGAATGAAGTGGATAACAGCCGTTCAGCCAGCTATATCAACCTTCCTCCGGGAGAATATGAATTGCAAATACGTTCTACCAACAGCGACGGAGTATGGATGGAAAAAGCACGTATCCTGCCTATAACTGTACTTCCAACCTTTTGGGAGACATACTGGGCATGGATTCTGTATGTCGTATTATTCGTGTTATCCACAGCAACTATCGTCTATATCATTCTCTACATATACCGGTTACGTCATCAGATAAATATTGAACAACAACTGGCAAATATCAAATTGCGCTTTTTCACCGATATTTCGCATGAATTACGTACTCCGTTAACACTCATAGCCAGTCCGGTTAGCGAAATTCTGGAACACGAAACTCTCACAACCAATGCCCGTAAACATTTAACCCTGGTGCACAAGAATACGGAGCGTATGTTGCATTTAGTAAACCAGATATTGGATTTCCGGAAAATAGAGAATAAAAAAATGAAAGTGCTGCTGGAAAAGACAGACGTCCTCAGCCTATTACAAAAAGTAATGGACAACTTCCGCCTTATTGCTGAAGAAAAGAATATCAATTACCAATTGGAAACAAACCAAGAAGCTATAGAAACCTGGATCGATCAGGATAAGTTTGAAAAAATCATTTTTAATTTGCTATCCAATGCATTCAAGTACACTCCGGCCAATAAGTCTATTACCGTCATTGCCAATGTGGAAAGTAACAGATTAATTGTTTCCATAAAAGACGAAGGCATTGGTATCGATCTTCAAAAACAGCAAACACTTTTCCAACGCTTTGAAACATTGGTAAAATTCAACATATTGCAGCCCTCGTCAGGTATAGGACTATCACTTGTCAAAGAACTGATAGAACTACATTGTGGCAACATTGAAGTAAAAAGTCAACCCGGTGTAGGCAGCGAGTTTACCGTTATATTACCAATGAATCAAAAAGTTTATGAGGGAAGAGAAAATACAGAGTTTATATTGAATGACGGAAATTCAGTCCCCGCTGAAAAGAAAAATGAAATAAGACCCATGGTTGAAATAGCTTCAATGGCCGACATTACTCCTTCAGAGACAGCCAAAGAACCAAATCAGATATCGAATGAAGAAGACCCTGTATCCATCTTAATTGTCGAAGATAACGTAGAGCTAAGAAACTTCTTATCAGATATCTTGTCAGAAAGTTATCGGGTACTCACCGCCACCAATGGACAAGAAGGATTGGACCAAGCCCGGGAATATATTCCCGATCTGATTATCAGTGACATTATGATGCCTGCTATGGATGGCCTTGATATGGTAAAGAATATTAAGGAAAACAGAGAAATATGTCAC
>NZ_EQ973491.1:459806-476215 GCF_000158035.1 Bacteroides cellulosilyticus DSM 14838 | reverse complement strand
ATACCTATCATTCTGCTTTCTGCCAAATCATCGCTGGATGATCGCATATCAGGACTGGAACAAGGGATAGACGATTATATCACCAAGCCCTTCAGTGCAACGTATCTAAAAATCCGTATCAAGTCTTTGCTTCACCAGCGTAAAGAATTGCAGGAAATCTACTGGAAAGCATGGTCGGAAAAATTAAACAATACCCAGGAAACCACTCTGGAAGAGAAACTGACCCCCTCGCAACCTCAGATCATTTCATACGATGAGCAGTTCATGCAGCAAGTGATGCAAGTAATGGAAGAGCAAATGGAAAACTCGGAACTTACAGTCGACGAATTTGCCCAGTTACTGAATTTAGGACGTTCTGTCTTCTATCAGAAACTAAAATCCATCATCGGTCTGTCTCCCGTGGACTTCATACGCGAAATTAGGATTAAACGTGCCGTACAATTAATAGACAGCGGAGAATATAACTTTTCACAAGTGGCTTACATGACAGGCTTCAACGATCCTAAATATTTCGGAAAGTGTTTCAAAAGACAAATGGGAATGACGCCTTCGGAATACAAAGAAAATAAAAGAGATGATAGTTGAATATTTCAGCTATCATCTCCTCATAATTTTACCGAATGGTAAATGCCCGTGATAATAAACTCTTCTCACAGGAAGTACCTCCTATCATAACAGTATAATTTCCCGGGCAAACTCTCATTGTATTGCTCTGTTCATCCCACCATTCCAACTGGGTATCATCCAAAGAAAATTTAACCTCAACCGTCTTTCCTGCTGGAATACGCACACGCTTAAAAGCACGCAACGTTTTAACCGGTCCCTCTGTATCATCCATTTTTTTGAGATAGACCTGTACCACTTCATCTCCATCCCGACTCCCTGTATTAGTTACAGGAATCGCCAGGTTCAGATTTTGACCGGCAGCAATTTTATCATCATTCATTTTTAACTTTCCATATTTGAATGTAGTATAACTAAGTCCATGACCAAATGGGAACAAAGGAGTCTCTTTCATGTACCTGTAGGTCCTTCCGGTCATATTATAATCCTCAAAATCCGGAATTTGAGCCAGGTTACGATAGAATGTCAATGGTAATTTTCCAGCCGGATTGTAATCGCCGAACAAAACTTCGGCAACAGCCTGGCCACCAGCTTGCCCAGGATACCATGCTTGCAGGATAGCCTCACAATTCTGACTTTCCGGCTCCAAAGCTATAGCTGCACCGGAGAAATTAACAAACACAATCCGTTTTCCTGCAGTTTTCAAAGCCTCAACAACACGTCGCTGTACAGCCGGCAACTCGATTTCGGTGCGATCTCCTCCCCTGAAACCAGCTGCATCAACAGGCATTTCTTCTCCTTCCAGTGCCGGAGAGATACCACCCGCAAAGATAACTACATCTACATCTTTGATACGCTCCAACAATCCTTTCACATCTATCTGAGCATTTACTCCCATATCAAAGCTAAGATTTGCCGTTTTGTCAAAATGACGATACTTTAATAAAATATCATAAGACTTTCCCGATTCTGCCTTCAACGTATAAATGGAAGTCATTTGCTTCACAGCTCCTTCGTCTTCCTTAACCAGTTTACCATTAATATAAAGTTCATAGGCGCCTCGCATCTGAATACGAAAAACAACGTCTTCTGTTTTTTCCGGATGAAATACAGAACGATATTCAGCAGAAAATCCTCTTAAAATAACTCCCGGTGCAAAAGGAGCAGCCCCATTAGTATTAAATAAGAATGGGGTGGATTGCTGAACTTCCGTAACAGCCTCCCCTGTAAAGGTATTATTATTCCAATATGTTGAATGAAAACCGTTTCCTTCCGAAGTAGAACATTTGTTGAATAAGCTAATGAACAAAGTACTATCCGTGTGTCCGCAAACCGGCTCATAAATAAGATTAGAAGTTGGCAGATAACGCTGCATACCTTCAAGCAAAGTAATGGTATGCGAAGGTAGCCCATTATAATTTCCCCATTGCATAACCGAATCATTTGCATTAGGACCTATTAATGCTATTTTTGCCTGTTTACTCAATGGAAGTATATTATTATTATTTTGCAACAATGTCATGGTTTCACGCGCCATCTGCAATGCCAACTGACGATGTTTGGGTGAGTCCACAACATCCGAAGAAATCCCTGTCCAGACATTCTCGTCCATTTCTCCCAACTCAAAACGAGCTTTCAACAAACGTTTTACTGAAATATCTATCTGATTTTCAGTAATAAGTCCAGCCTTTACTGCATCCGGTAAGGATTTATAGCTATTTCCACACTCAACATCCGTGCCATTTAAAACAGCATCTGCCGAAGCACTGGCAGCATCAGGATGCGTCTCATGCTTTCTTTTTTGCCAGAAATCCGATACTGCCCCACAATCTGAAACAACGACTCCGTCGAAGCCCCATTCATCACGCAAAATCTGAGTCAGCAAACGATTACTTCCACAACATGGTTCACCTTCAAAACGGTTATAAGCACACATCACTTCTTTCACTTTAGCTTCCTGAACTAAGGTTTTAAAGGCGGGAAGATAAGTTTCCCATAAATCTCGTGGAGAAATATTCTCAGCATTAAAACTATGCCGATTCCACTCCGGTCCCGAGTGTACAGCATAATGTTTTGCACAAGCGTGAAGTTTATTGTATCGTGCTGTATCGGGTCCCTGCAAACCATTGACTACTGCAACTCCCAAACGGCTGGTCAAATAGGGATCTTCTCCATACGTCTCCTGTCCACGCCCCCAACGCGGATCACGGAAAATATTCACATTAGGAGTCCACACTGTAAGTGCCTGATAACGTGTAAGATTTCCTTTACTATCCAATCTCCGGCTCTTTGCTCTTGCTTCATCAGATACTGCCGTAAAGACTTCATACAACAAACTATCATCAAATGATGCTCCCATACCGATAGCCTGTGGAAACACTGTAGCCAATCCTGTACGCGCGAGACCGTGAAGTGCTTCATTCCACCAACCATACGCTTTGATCGATAATCGGGGAATAGCCGGAGAACCGTTCATCATCAATGAAGCCTTTTCCTCCAAAGTCAATCTTTTGAGCAAATCATCCGCCCGTTCTTCTGCAGTTAAACTTGTATCCTGGTAAGGAAACTTTTCGGGCAATTTGTTTTGTGCCTGTATAGTCATACCGGAAGCTACAACCATACCAATCAAAATCCATCGTTTCATAGTCTGTTACTTTTATAGAGTTACTGTTAATCATTTTATGCAAATATACCCGGGAAAATTAGGTATTATGGGGGAAATTCAGGTACTATAAGTGCACTATCTCAAAATTCGAAAAGTTTCTCAGAGCAGATTAAACACAAAAGGAGGTTGTTCATATGAACAACCTCCCTCCATCATTAACAATCTTTCCTATATGGAATCTTACCTATTGTATCCACCATCTCGGGTCACCGGCTTTGCCCTCACCCTCAAATTTCAATTCCGGTTTGTAATGGAAATCCCCATTCATCGGATCTACGAACAATTCCAGAGATGTCATAGACAAAGACTTGGCATTCGTGAACGGTCTAGAGTCCACTTGGAAGTCAGAGGTCAAATAGCAACCGGAGAAATCCAGGTAGCCAGAATAATCTCCATTTCCGGAATTAATCTTGCTGCCACCATTCGTTCCGGTGAAGACAGTACTTGTCACAGCAATAGACTTCGGTTGCTTATCCAAACGGAATACCTTCGGCATACCAATTGTATAATTACAGAAGATACATTTATTCATTTTTATTTCATCAATAACAAAACGAACATCCATCAACTGATCACCAATCTCACAAAGCGTAGAGTTTTCAATAACGAGTTTCTTCAGGGATTTAGCTTTACCGAAATTGAACAGACCATAGCCGCTCAATGCTACATTCTTCACAATACAATTACTGATTGTAATACCACTTATCTCTACATCACCATTGTTCAAACGCACAAGGCTACGTGGAATTTCACTGATATGACATCCCTCAAAGGCTATAGTACTGAAGCAATTCGTATTACCTATTTCAATGAAGAATTGAGATTGTCCGTCACTTATCAAATCGATATTCTGCCATTTCACAGTTCCCAGCGGAGCAGTAAATGTCATTTTGGTAGCCGTCAATTGAGGCAGCTGACCGTTAATCACATTACCTGCCAAATAAAGAGCCTTCACATTTGTCGGCACAGTGATCTCACCAAACGTATAGCTTTCTCCACCTTTGAAAGCCAGAGTTACCGGTCCTACCGGGGCAGAAGCTAACAAAGCATTAATATCATCTCCTGATTGTACGTCTATTGTTTCTCCTACAGAAGAGCCCAGTGTCAAAAATCTATATTTACCTCTAAGCACATCGCCATTCAGGATATATGCCAGATAATTAGTTCCTGCCTTCAAGTCTTTAATGGAATAAGTTCCTGCCTGTTTTTCAGTTGCAGTTAATTCGTGAGCGGGTTCTACCCATACTGTATCAATCAAAACAGTCTGTTCTTCCCCTTCTCCTTCCACCGTAAACTTCAATTCGGCATGGCGAATATGAGTAGCGGTCTTATCGGCTTTCCACTTCAAGACAGCACCGGAAGTAGAAGGAACAACCTCCGTAAATATCTGCTCATCCGGAGTTTCAAAGAAAAGTCCCACATAACCGGACTCTTTACCTGTTTTTCCATCTACCGCTTTTACACGTACCGAATAACGGCTGGTTCCATCCAAGTCTGTGAACAATGTACGATATTCCGTTTTAACCGCAGTAGTTTCCTGACGATACGGTGTCAAGGTGTCTGCCAGAATTTCCACAGTCTTCACAATATTTGTAAATTCCAGACTATCTCCTTTACTAAATTCAAAGATATACTTTGAAGCATCCGTTATACCTCTGTAACTTAACATTATAGAAGTAGGAGATGTATTATCAGCCACTTTAAATTCAGTAGTACGGAATAACCGGTCATGCCCTGGTTCTATCCCCCAGTCATTGGCATCCTCCTGGCAAGCAACGGCAGAAAATGCCAGAACTCCCAATAAGATATAATATATATTTCTAAGTTTCATATATTCATTCTTTAATAAGTTAACTTTTTATTTTTGCTTATCATATCCATAAGAGTTCTTCAAATACCCTTTTGACTTATAGATATCATCATAATAGATAGAATGGAAATGACGATAATTACAGATCTCATTACCTATATCTATCAGATTCAACTTAGCCTGAATCAACTCGCCATACTTCAAAGTACCCAGCAATTCCGTATAATCATAAGATTTACGCAAACCAGTGGCACAAGACAATATCTTTACTGAATTATCAACTAAAGAACTTTCTTTACCTTCGGCCAAATTCCAATAAGAACGGGGGAACCAATTCGCTTCTGAATAAACTTCCGTATCGGGATTATCGGCCAGGTTACGATAGAAATTGGCTGAAGACAAATCTATGAATTCACCTTCCTTATCATATCTATAGTACACTTTCACCGGGAAATCAGTTGGTTCATACGTTTTATCGAAGATTTGTATGGTATGAGTACCGTCCAGCAAATAAAGCATCGCCTTTTTCATATCCTCTATTTTAGAATCTAGTAATCCCCAACGGACTAAATCCAATTTACGGATACCTTCACCACCCAGTTCCCAGGCACGTTCGTTAACAATGGCCTCAAAGAAATCAGCATCATATTTATTCACTTCTTCAGAACCGGCACCGAAAGCTCTCGTACGAACTTGTTCCAATGCATTGCGGGCACTGATATTAGCTATTTCACTATTTGAATCAATTCCTTTACCCAACATATAACGAGCTTCAGCAAACATCAGTAAGACGTCTGAATAACGCATCACAATCCAGTTAATACCGGTCGGAGTACGAGCCGTAGCTGTTTGTGCTATAGAACGATATGCATTAGAAGTCCAGAAGAAGCCCCATTTACCCAATTTCACGTTCATTATATCAGTCTGCATCACCTCACGATTTCTCTTCGCATCTGAATCTTTCTTATACTGAGGCCAGTAACAAGCATAATCACGACGAGTATCAGTCGGAGAAAATGAATAGAAATAATAAGCATTTGAACATACATAAGAACCACCGAAACCACGGCTGCCATACCCGATTCCACCGTCCATTGCACGTCCCATCAATGTACCGATGTCACCACTATACCCTACTCCATTAGCTACTTCAAAAAGATTCTCATTATATTCGTTATAATTCAAGCCACAAACTGTTTTCCAGATATGTCCATAATCAGGATCCAATTGATGAGGATTCTCCGGAGCACCAATAATTTCAGCACATTGCTGCTCGGCTATTTCATAATAATCACGCCAATTCTTAGGTCTACCAACATAATAACCTCCTACTTCCTCCATACCGGGATTTCCTTCAACATTAGGATAGTGTTCTACATTAGAATCATCAGGAAACTGATTACCGTCACGAACAGACCATCCTCCTGCAAAAAGAGCAATACGAGCCAATAATCCCTTGGCAAATCCTTTATTCACGCGTTCGCAATTATAATCAGAATTTTCTCCTACCCAAGGCAAATAGTTAACTGCCTCCTGCATGTCACGAACAATACTTGAATAAATACTATCACGATTAATCTTTCCCATATATACATTGGAAAGATCCGAGTTAGACATACCTTCCTTAAAAGGAATATCTCCCCAACGCCTAACCAATTCAAAATAAGACAATGAACGCAATGTTAAAGCCTCACCCAAATAACGCTTCATAGCCGCATTACCACTTTTATAAAGCGCTGAAGCACGAATGCCATCCACAGCCGTACTGGCCAATTCTGCCATTTTAAAAATGTATCCCCATTGCAGGGTCTTGTTGTACCAGTCACAATAATAATTGGCCGCCCCTGTATCACTTGTCAGGTCTTTAGATGGGTCAGTAGCATAACCACTAGCCAATTCAATATCAGAAACACCTTGCCAGTTAACCGACATTTTCTGTCCATAAACATACGTACCTGCTAATTCGGAGTAAACTCCCATAATAGCCGAACGCGTCATACCTTCATTCTCAAAAGTAACAGTACTACTTTGTACCGAGGGAGATTCCGTATCAAGAAAATCGCTGCAAGAGGTTAACAGCGCACCTCCCACCGTCAATACATATACTATATTCTGTAATTTCATAAGTTTATTAGTTTAGAATGTAACATTTAATCCAAAAATATAGGATCTGGACTTCGGATAAGCCGAACGGTCATAACCAGGAGTCATATTGCTGGAACTTGTATTTACTTCCGGATCCTGACCGCTATATCCTGTCAGACAGAATAAATTATTTCCAGTAGCATAGACACGCAGGCTCTTCACACCGAACTTTTGAGTCCAATATTTCGGAAGAGTATATCCCAGCGTCAGAACGCCTAAGCGTAAAAACGAACCGTCTTCTACCAACCAGTCTGTGGTAATCGTATTGTTCATTAACGGATGCCAGATGGAAGCATTGGAATTAATTTCCTGCAAACGTTCAGGGTTGGCATACTCACCATAATAGATATTAAGTCCTGTTACAGGATCTATCGTTGTAAAACGATTTGCCAATCTCATATCATTACTCAGATTCTGATAACGTTTAGAACCTGTATAAGAAGTGTAGTCCACTTTATTGATATTCAGAATATCATTACCATAAGACCAGTTGAACATCGCTGTAACATCGAAACCATTCCAACCGGCATTAAAACTAAAACCACCAGTGTGTTTCGGCAACGCATGACCGATCACTTTACGATCATTATCAGCATCAATAACTCCATCACCATTCAAGTCCTTCAATTTCATGTGACCAGGTCCGAAATAACCTCCTGCACGAGAAAGTACACCCGAACAATCTGTAACGATTGGTACACCATTTTCATCTTTAGTCGTCACAATATCCCACTTTTTAGTGGTAGGATTGAAAGTGAAATCATCAAAAGAATACATACCATCAGACACATAACCGTACATCAAACCAACTTCCTGGCCTACAAAAACACGATAGTTATCGCTACCGGTCTCTGTGCCACCACCAGAAAGAATCATTTCGTCACCATTGGCACCATACAATGCATCTACCTTATTCTTATTGAAAGCAATATTAAAATTAAAGTCAAGATAGAAATCTTTCGTCTGAACGAGATTTGCATTCAACGACAACTCTACACCGCGATTAGTAGTCTGACCAAGATTTTGGTATTGGCTACTATAACCTGCATTAGAGGGCAACTGCACTTCCATAATCAAGTCCTTAGTAACATCATTATAATAATCAAATGTCAGATTTATACGATTACTGAAGAAACCTAAGTCAAAACCTACGTTCGTTGAGAATTTAGACTCCCAGGTCAGATTTTCATTACGCAGACGTTTGGCAGGTTGCAAGCTACTCTGTCCAATCTCATTCTGATAATAGAGATTCTTAGTAGAAGTTACCGGACTATAAGTCTGGCGCCAATAGGAACCGACACGGGCATTACCGGACTTACCATAACTGGCACGCATCTTCAAAGTGGACAACCAGTCTTTAGACCATTCCATGAAACTTTCATCCGAAATACGCCATGCAGCAGATGCAGCGGGGAAAATACCCCACTTATTTCCAGGTGCAAATACATTAGTACCGTCTGCACGCAACGTAAAAGTCAGATAGTAACGATCATTCAGAATGTAATTGGCACGACCGAAATAGGACATGCTGCGGTCGGGTTCATTAATCGTCGTATAAGTGGGTTCTGCAGTACCATTGTTCCACATAGCCAGAATATCATTAGCCAAATAATCACCCGGATAATAGTCTGAATTGACTTTCATATCATCCTTTTCAGAGTTATTAGCTTCTATACCGCCCATAACGTCAAAATGATGCTTTTTCAACTTAAATTTATAAGTCAGCAAAGTACGAAATGTCCATTTTGAACCATTCCAATATTGGCGATAGGCAACAGGTTGTCCGGCCTTACCATTCGCTTCACCTGTATTCTTCAGATAAATATTATCAGTACGATCAAAAGTAAAGCCATAAGTGCCTTCTGCACGCCACTGTAATCCTTTAATAACGTCCCATATTAAAGCAACATTATAAGTATTATTGAACTTGGACTGCTTCTTATACTCGTTGGTAATATTGTAGAAAGGGTCGTTCAAGTTACTGATATTTTCAGGGATCAATTCATTATCACCAGCCAGGTCGTCTTCCGTTAGGTCAGTAAGCGTACCAATAGGAGGATACTTCACGCAGTCACGTAGTTTGGAACCACTGGATACACTGGGGCCGTCAATAACATTATTACTCATTTTAGCATTAAGATCCAATCTCAACTTTTTATTAAAATTCTTGCTTAACTTCAAGTTCAGATTATCACGACGATATTTGGATGTTTGCATAATATAAGTTTCATCATCACGTGTGTAACTTATACTATAAATCAAAGACTCACTACCACCATTAATGTTTACGTTGTAGCTCTGCTTCAATCCGGTACGATCAAACAATTTACGTTGCCAGTTGAGTCCTTCTTTACCTTTATAAATATCGACATCTTCCCACTGTCCATAGCGATCAAAAAAGCCTGCATTCTTAGCCGGATCCAATTCACGCTGATAGTAAACATATTCATAGGGAGAAAGAACCTCAGTTTCATTATAGAAACGGTTCAAACCCAATGATGCATTGAATGTCACTTCTGTCTTACCGGCACGACCACCTTTTGTAGTAACCAAAATTACACCATTAGCTCCCTTAGCACCATAAATGGCAGTAGAAGAAGCATCCTTCAACACATCAATGCTTTCAATATCCGTCGGAGGAATATCGTTAATATTACTCACCTGGAATCCATCTACAATGAACAGCGGCTCATTGCTCTGCGTGATAGAGCCACCACCACGTACGCGAATATTAACGGCTGCATCCGGTGAACCTTCAGTTGTAACAACGCTTACACCCGCCAGACGTCCCGTAATGGCGCTTGAAGCTGAAGTAGTTGGGATGTTTTTCAATGTTTTCTCACCTACGGAAGAAATAGCTCCAGTTAAATCTTTCTTGCGTGCGTTACCATAACCTACGGCAACTACTACTACTTCGTCCAGTGTTTGCGAATCATCCTTTAAGACAATCTTCAAAGTCTTTCCGGTTACTGCATCCACTTCTTCCGTTTTCATACCTATATAGGTAATAACGATCTTTTTTCCTTTACCTGACACATTCAGAGTAAAATTACCATCTAAGTCAGTGATGACACCATTCTGGCTTTTGCCTTTTTCCATAACAGTGGCACCAATAATCGGTTCTCCTTCCGAATCAGTCACATTACCTTTTACCGTAATGTTTTGAGCAAACACTCCAATAGGCACCATTAAAATGAATGCCAGCAGAAGCAACCTGCTCTTCATCTTTTCGATTTCTTGTTTCATGATAGTATTATTTAGTTAAACAATAAGTACAGTGTTTTTCGTAAAGCTTTTCATTTCTTAACTTAACCTGTGTTATTAATTCTTTTGCAAAATTCAGAATTAGAAGAGTATTTAAAGAGTAAAATCATCCAGAAAGGGAGTAATAATTCAGTTTGAGGCTATAACTGAGTAGTTTTAACAAAAAAATCCCAGACTTTCACAAGCCCGGGATTCCATATGCAAAAAATGTCAATATGTTATAGCGCCATTACAATTCATTAACTAAAGAACACTCTCTGTTCCTAATGAACCATAACGATTGACAGCACATACTTTTAAATTTCCTTTTACTTCAGATGGCAAAGTATAGATCGGCTCTTTGGCAAAGCCTATGACACGATCATTATTGAAAATAACATATCCGGCAGCAGCTGGTACTGCTTTCCAGCTAACTTTATCCCCCTTTTTTTTCAACTTTGCGGGAGATGGCAATTTTTCCATCATCGCACGGGGATTCCATCCGTCATCTCCCGGAATTATACGTTCGTATACATAGCCATCCGCTTCTTCCTTGGTGATTGTTGCACGACAGGAACCTTTCGGCGGATTATCCGGGCCACGTCCGTCATATTCAGTCTTACGTTGGCTAAGGTCGAGTACATTACCCTCGGCATCGCGGCTGTCATACTCTGCAAATAACCCCGGAATAGCCCCCATGTTTGTCCACCCCTCGGGAGCAAGAGGAATGCGCATAGTGGTATGTATATAAACAGCACGAGGAGAATTATGCCACGGACGTCCTAACTTTTGTTTACCATCGGCAGCAGCGGCATTACCATCCACTATACAGTTGCGAAATACATATCCGAACCTCACATTTTTATGGGAAGGAGCAACTATTACCGAACCACTGCGCAAATTATATAACGTACAATTTTCAAGCAAAGCATCTCCACTGCCATAAAAGTAATCTACCGCTCCCTCAATCCAGCAATCTTTCGCATAAAGACGGTGAGAGTCAGTTCTGGAAGTCATCCAGGTATCCTGGAAAGATCGAAAAATGCAATTATTGTATGCAGCACAATCAGCCTGGCTACTCATAGCCAAAGCTTGAGGACCATTTTGGCTATCTACCCCCCAGTCATTAAGATAAGAGATATTCTCCGTATAAAAATGATCTCCCTTTATATAAACAACACTACCTTCCAATTTATGAACTTCAGAAGAAGGGTTATGAACAGAATGTTTCCAGTAAGCTGTTTTAGCAGGTTCAGTTCCCTCTTCAGGTTTTCCACCGACATTCAGACAGTGATGGATAATCGTCTTATTTTTATCCTGTCCGATAAGATGAATATAAGTTTTAGTAGCGGGAATAATTACTTGCTCCCGATAAGACCCGTTTTTCAGAAAAATCAGCCAAGGCTCCTGCCGATTGTCCGGTGCAGCATTAACAGCATCCTGAATACTCGTGTAGTCGCCGCTACCATCCAAAGCTACTACGGCCTGATACGGCGATGAACTATCTTGAGCATATCCTCCCGATAGAATGCCCATAAATAGTACTGTAAAAATTATCTTCTTCATACTTAATATATTAATAATTGGTTCAACTTCTACTTTACCAGACTGTTCATATAGACTTCCAAATTGGTATAACCTTCCTTACTCAATGTAGTAGTAACACCATCAGAAGCATCCTTCGGGTTCAGCCCATGAGCCGTTTCCCATGTATCCGGAATACCATCGCCATCAGTATCTCTTAGCTCATCAGCTGTAACACCGCCATTCGATAATTCCGGCCAAGCACCGGTGGATCCCTCCGGTTTCACATCTGCCGGTAAGTCGATCAATCCGGGAGCATTTTCAGCGCCTTTTGTCACGCTGCCAATATAAGTAGCCGTACCGTTTTGGGTTTCCTCTATAATACGTATATCTATAATATCACGTTGTTTGGAACAACCGGCGTGAGCCAATACAAGATCATACGCCTGTTCAGCAGTATGTGTAGTGACAATACCTGCATCCAAAGGTTTGGCCAGGCGCATCTCTTTCTTCACTTGTTTAGTGAAAGTATTATCGCAGGATGAATTCTTGATTTGTTCGTAAATACCCTTTGTCCAGTTATCCTTGGTTACTTCCTTATTACCTTCGATTACATTACCGTCCACATAGAATTTCCCCCATACATGTTCCATAGGTTTCCAAACATTGGGCTTACCATCTGCTTTGGTACAATATTTCGTAGTACGCACTCCAAGAGCGGCAATACGATAGCGTACAGGACTGTTTTTGGGAGTAGCCGGACCCGGTTTGTAATAATTGTTCACGATGTTTACATGCATTCCCTCTCCACCGTAACAGCCATTTCCCGCCCAATTATAAAAAACATTATTACGCATATCCACATGTTCGCGTTCCTGAGTGAAAGGACGGGGACCAAGACGTGGGACACGACTTTCATGATGTGCTAGCAGATTATGATGAAAAGAAGCTTTCGCTCCTCCCCAGATGGCTCCATATCCGTGTTTTCCTTTGGCATGACCGGCCGTCCGAAGGCTTTCGGAAACAAGACACCACTGGACAGTCAGGTTTTCACCACCGTACACCGAACAACACTCGTCTACCGACCAACTGATAGAACAATGGTCTACAATAACATTCTTGCAATCGGTACTTCCAAGTCCGTCGGGTTCTCCACCGCCTTCATTGCCGACACGAAACCGTACATAACGAACAATAACATTGTTGGCGTTAATAGTTACCGGACGTCTGGCAATACAAATACCTTGCCCCGGCGCCGTTTGTCCGGCAATAGTCAAATCTCCGTTAGTGATTCTTAAAGGTCTGTTCAGGAAGATAGTCCCGGCTACATCAAAAACCACCGTACGTGCACCTGTTTGCGCAAGCGCATAACGTAACGTTCCTGCTTGCATTCCATCTTCCAATGTAGTGACGTGATAAACTTTACCACCGCGACCACCGGTAGTATTCCGGCCAAAACCTTCAGCGCCGGGAAAAGCGATTAATTCTTCCGTACCGGATGCTAATTCATTATCAGAAATAGTAGTCGCTCCTGCCGGTATTCCACCTAATAAGAACAAGAAGAGCCATAAAAGGCATAAGTCCTTCATCTCTATTACTCGGTTTTTCATTTTGTTTTTCATATACTTCCTCTTATAGATTTGTTTGTTGGTATGCAAAAGTGAGCAATCATGAAGAAAGTAAGGGGTAAAAACTGGTAGAAAAGGAGGAATGATTCATATACTTTATGGAAACAAAGTGAACGGCCTGTCCGGTGAAACCACTGTTTCACTCTGACAAGCCGTTCGTCTCCCACCACGGGAGTGCTTTCAGCTAGGTAAAAACGATGAAAGCAATTTTTATAATCTGTTCTGAATATCTGAGTTACTATTACGTTGTCCCTTGCTGCGGATATCTCCACCAAACGTGTAGGAAACACCGATGCGGAAACCGGTAAAGGCAAACTGATTGTCCGTCGTCATCCGGACTCCATTGGAAACAGTTTCAAGCTTCGAATGGCTGATTAGAATATTATTGACGTTCAGGCTAAGACTGAGCTTATTATCCAGCATGCGATAGAGCAAACCCGCACTGACACCATAAGTAGGTTTTATCAGATATACTCCACTATACTGACGTGAAGTAAACCAACCTGAAAGCGTTCCGATAAATGTCTTCTTCGGATTAAGGAAGAATGTATTGCGCAAACTGGCATTATAAGCCCATCCTTTCTCTTCGGCTGATGTGGAAGCGGCACTGGAAGTTGTGCGGCTATAGTTTACACCATGCTGAACATAAGCCTGCATCCATTTTGTACGGAATGTATAGGAGTTATTCAACCCGAAAGAGTGTGTCTCCATAAAGTTATCCCACAGGAAAGAACTGATATTCGTTTCCGGATCTAAACCTACAACCTGAAAGAATACATCGTCCGAATAAGAATAAAATGCAGAGATATTGAGATTATTCTTGAATGTATATCCCAATTCGGCATTATACGTATAACTCGGCTTCAGGTCTTCCTTTCCACGAGCATAGGTATACTTGTTCTGATAGAACGGGAAAGGGTTCACCATATTCTGTGAAGGGCGGGAAATGCGATTGGACAAACTAAGGTTCAATGCATTCTGCTCATTGGGTGAATATAGGAAATAGAGTGTAGGGAACAGACGGGTATAATCGTGCTTGTCCGTCGTATTCTCCGACTCAGAAATACCGGTAGTACGGGTGTGTTCCATACGCAAGCCCAGCTGCATAGAGAACTGCTTGCCAAACGCGCGGTTATAGTCAGCGTAAAGAGCATAGATTTGTTCTTTATAGTGGAAATAATCGTCCTGCACCAGTGTCGGGTCCGAAGTATCATAATTGATACGGTTACGGGTATTTGTGAAAGAAACCTTGGCACCTGCGGTCACCTTATACTTCTCGAAGGGAAGTGTAAAGTCAAGTGCAGAAGAGAATACATCTACTTTGCGGTTTTGCAAATAACTGTAATCAAAATTGGTTCCGGGTATAGTTACACCGTCAGGAGTCTGAGTGTCAGACAGGAACCCCATGTGACTATCTCTTTTATCATACAGGTAATCCACATCCCAGGTCATCTTTTTACCCTTATCACCCCAGGATTTGTCAGTATGGAAATTCAAGTTAACGCGGTCGGCTTTAGTTCCTTCCTCACTGTCAGAGAATAAAAGAGAGTCCAGACGGGCAGTAGCCACGTCATAAACTTCCGTAATAGAAACTGCTTTGGAATCTTTTGGGTTATTGTGGTTGTAAACAGCTTGCAAACCTAACGTCCAGTTGCGTTCCAGCGCAAAGTCCACACCTGCCTGACCATAATAACTCTGCATATATTTCTTATAATCCGTACGCCCATCCCAAGTATTCTGAGCAAAATAGCGACGATTCGCCTCACGGTTCTCATAGTTGCCTTGCGTAGTACCTGCATTGATGAAAGAAGATACGCGACCTTTGCTGATGTTCAGGTTTACACCACCATAACCGTAATTCTCCTTTTCGCCTGCATTATAAGAAGCAGATACCGTACCTCCCAGATAATCTTTAGGACGTGACTTCAGACGTATATTGATAATACCTGCATTACCAGCCGCATCATATTTGGATGGCGGAGTAGTAATTACTTCCACTTTCTGTATCTGAGAAGCGTCATAAGAACGGAGATAGTCAATCAACTCGTCACCGGAAAGTTTCGTTTCACGATCATTGATATATACCTTCACGCCTCCTTTACCTATAATATCAATACTGTTCTGACCAACGCGCAGACCGGGCACTTCACGCAAAAGGTCGAGTGCATTTCCTCCGGCAGTAGCGATGGCATTATGTGTATCAAAAACAACTCTGTCTACCAGACGCTTGATTACCGGACGAGCTGCCGTAACGGTTACTTCATTCAAAAAGGTAGAAGAGGATTTCAGGGTGAGCATACCTACATTCTTATTTCCCTGTAAGGAGACGGGCAAATAGATATCTTCACAACCTATCAGAGTAATATGTAACAGATATTCCCCTTTAGGTTGAGTAAAGGTAAAACACCCTTGTGCATCCGTCAGCATACCCGTAAGATAAGTACTGTCTTTAGCCTGTTTCAACAGAATGTTTGCTACTTCCACCGGCTGATTGTTTTCGTCCTGTACGCAACCGGAGAGTTGATAACTTTGAGCAGAAATAGAAACTGCCACACACATGATAAGGATTAAGAATGTTAGTCTTTTCCCGATAGTCTTCATTGAATTTGCTTTCATCGTTTGATTGATTTAAATGTTTCACTTTTCGTTTTTACCTGATGCAAAGTTAGGGGTGAAACATGTCTCAAACACTCTATATCGGGATATAAAAGTTCTATATTAGAAGTACATATAACACTAATTATCAATACATTATATTTTCCATTCTCTATATTTATCTTTTGAGAGTCTATATACTATTTATATGTATGAATAGGCGCATGCATTTCTG
>NZ_EQ973491.1:457142-458893 GCF_000158035.1 Bacteroides cellulosilyticus DSM 14838 | reverse complement strand
TGAATTCAGCATCTTTACCGTGTCCGGACCGGCGACAAAATAATGAAATGCCGGTAAAATCAAAGAATCTTCCGCCATGGAGGCTCCCCGTACATTATGCGCAAATGTACGCAGCCAGCCATACAACATTTTTTCCTCGAACGGCAACCGCTCCGGATTCTTGATTAACGACAGGAGCTTCATTGCACTATCCGCATTGCCATAAACCACCGCATCCGCCTGGCGGAGCAAAGCAGTACTATCGGTATGCCTGCAAGCACACAGCAGAATACCACTTACAATAAAAAGATATAAGAGTTTCTTCATATAGTATAGACCTGTACGGCCAACAAAAATAGATTCTTCTTTTTGATATTACTGCACAACAGCCTCACGTAATTGCTGCAAAGCCTGCTTCAGCACTGAACGGGGACAACCGATATTCAACCGCATAAAGCCCTCTCCCGGTTGACCAAACATAGTTCCGTCATTCAGAGCCAGATGTGCTTTCTCTGCAAAAAGTCGGGTTAATTCTTTCTGTGTCAGCCCCAAAGCTCGACAATCCAGAAAAACGAGATAAGAAGCTTGCGGACGTATCATACCAATGCCCGGAATATGTTCTTTCAGATATTCTTCTGTAAAATCTATATTCTCTTTTATATAATCAAGCATTTGCTCCAACCATTCTGCACCATGCATGTAAGCAGCTGCCGCACCGATATAGGCAAGCAAATGTCCTTCAGAAAACTCACCCGCCTCCATAAAGGTCTGAAAACGTTCACGAATATCCTTATCAACAGTAATCGCATACGAACTTCCCAATCCGGGCATATTGAATGCTTTACTGGGAGCCATGAAGACAAGTGAGTTCGATGCTGCTGCTTCGGAAACCGTGGCAAACGGATAGTGCTTATAAGGAGGCAAAGTCAGATCGGCATGAATCTCATCAGAAATCACAAATGTGCCATTATTGTAACAGATAGCCGCTATTTCTTTCAACTCTTCTGCCGTCCATACACGTCCGCCCGGATTATGAGGATTACAGAGAATCAGAACTTTACAACCTTGCAAATCTTTACGGAAACGCTCAAAATTGATATGATATTGTCCATCCTGTAATTCCAAGGGTGAATATACCACTTCACGCCCCATACGTTCAGTCACCAAAAAGAAAGGATGGTAAACAGGAGTCATCACCATTACCTTATCCCCCGGATTAGTGAAACATTGCAGGGCAAAAGCCTGCCCGCGAACGATTCCCGGAACGAATGTCAGCATCTCTCGGGATATATCCCACTGATGACGGTCGTGCAGCCATGTACAAATAGAATTATACCACTCTTCACAAGCAAAAGTATATCCCAACACCTCATGCTCCAAGCGTTTTCTTAAAGCATCCATCACGAAAGGCGGAGTACGGAAATCCATATCGGCCACCCACATAGGAAGCAAATCATCACGCCCCCAGATATTCTTTACGCCGTCCCACTTCACAGAGTTAGTGCCACGACGTTCAATGATTTCATCAAAATTGTATTTCATAATAGCTTTATTTTGTTTTACCACAGATTACACGGATTTACACAGATATAAAGCAGGAAAATCAAAAATATATTTTTTCATCTGTGTAAATCCGTGTAATCCGTGGTGAGTCATTAAATCGGAAACACAACAAATACCGCCACATCCCACACTGCATGCGACACAATCAATGCTCCCAATTTCTGAGGATACAATCTGTAAGCCAATCCCCAGATAGCACCAACCACCAA
>NZ_EQ973491.1:434036-456959 GCF_000158035.1 Bacteroides cellulosilyticus DSM 14838 | reverse complement strand
CGCCGCCATCACCAGCATAAAGTTGAACGACCAGATATGTACCAATGCATAAACTAATGTTGCCACAATAAAACCGACATTCGGGCTCCAGCGCTTCGAAAGTGCATTCTGCACATATCCCCGCCAGAAGATTTCTTCGGCAGGACCTATCAATATGAGTAGCAATATGGAGAGCAACCAAGGATTTTCACCGGTTTTCATTCCGTAAATCAGTTCCACCTGCGGACGGGCAAAGTCGAAAAGCCAGGCGGAAGCCTTATCTCCCAGCCAAAATACTCCCCACAAAACAACAGCCAATCCCACCCCTCCGGCAATATTCTTCCAATCGAACTTCACATCTTCTATCCACCACTGTGGACGAAGCGCAAAAGCCATATTCATCAACACAATAGCCGAAAAACTCATGGCCGTCCAGAAGTTGAATATTCCGCTTGTCCAGGGAGAAAACATAAAGAACCACAAAAAAGCAGCTATCAATAAAGGAATAATAATTCGTTTCATACTATATCAGGAATGTAACAGTAAACAATAAACTGAACAAGAGTTGCAGTTTCGCCGTCTTTTCATCCAGATTGGATATAACACCAATTCCTTCTTTCGGCAACCGCAACATAGTCCGTGCATTGGCTATTGCAGGCAGAATTCCTACTATCGTCAGTAAAGACCACCACGGAAAATACCCCAACGCTACACAAGCCGCGATCCACAGAAACGGGAAAAGCACCTCGAACATATATAGGAAAATATCCGTCTTCACCCCAAGCCTCATGGCAAGAGTACTAATCCGAGCCCTTACATCCGTACCTATATCACGCGTATTATTAGCGTGCAGGATGGCTACTGTAATCAATCCCACCGGAACGATTATCAACCATACATCAGGCAGGAATTTCCCCATAGTAATATAGGATATACCCAAAGTAGGAAGTATGGCATAAGCTACAAAAATAACGAAATCTCCGAAAGCCCGGTATTTCAGCCACGGATAGAGCAACGAACACAAAGCTCCACAAACACCTATCCACAACAAAGGAAGCCCCGTACGGACTACCAGCCAAAGACCGACCATCACCGCCGGCACCATCAGGCCTATGGCCAGGTTGCGTATCTCCAATGGCATGAATTGTCCGCTTGTCAGGGTCTTCACACCAAATGTATCCACCCTGTCCACTCCCCGTTCAAAGTCAAAATAATCACTCCACGCATTTCCCGAAGCGTGGAAAATAACAATACCGGCCAACGCTAACAGTCCGTTCGCCCATTCTATTACCCCGTATGCCCAATACAAATATGCCAGCGTGACAATCACCGGCATTGCTGATGCCGGAAACGACCAGGGGCGTACAGCTATCAGCCAATCTTTTAAGGAATGCTTCTTCATTTGCGATTTAACTGCGTTCTAAAACAGCTTTTATTATTTTATTAATGTATAATGACTATTTACGATTTCTTTAGGAGACAAAAGTACAAAATATCCTCACTTTTGAGTACTTTTGCAACCAAGTAAAATAGAAATTATATGATTAAAGCCCTGTTTTTTGACATCGACGGCACTTTAGTGAGTTTTAATACCCATGCTATTCCCCCAACCACCATCGAAGCCATCGCCGCTGCCAAAGCCAAAGGCATTCGGATTTTTATCGCTACGGGACGCCCCGCAGTTATCATCAACAACCTTTCTGCCTTGCAGGACCGTGGATTAATAGACGGTTATATAACCATGAACGGCGGATATTGTTTCGTAGGTGAAGAAGTGATTTACAAGAGCGCGATTCCTGCTGCTGACGTACAGACATTGGCACGCATCTCCTCCGAACAGAATTTCCCCTGTATCTTTGTAGGCGAACATGATATCTGCGTCTGCCAGCCGGACGATATGGTGAAAAAGATATTCAACGATTATCTGAAAGTAGATGTGCTTCCCGTAAAGACACCTGAAGAAGCGATTCGCCGGGAAATCTTCCAGATGACACCGTTCATTACACTGGAGCAAGAAAAAGAGATTCTTCCCCAATTGCCGGACTGCGAATCCGGGCGTTGGTTTCCTGCCTTTGCCGATATCACTGCCAAAGGAAATACCAAACAAAAGGGTATCGACGAAATCATCAATCACTTCGGTATTCGCCTGGAAGAAACAATGGCATTTGGCGACGGAGGAAACGATGTAAGTATGCTGCGCCATGCCGCCATCGGAGTAGCAATGGGAAATGCTGTGGACGAAGTGAAGGAACATGCCAATTACATTACAACTTCGGTTGATGAAGATGGAGTAGCCAATGCACTTAAACATTTCTCCATTATATAATCCTCTTTTTAATTACTAATTACCAATTATTAATTACTAAATCTTGTCCCAAACCGTAGATACCAGCAACAAAGAGTTCCAGGATGCTCTGAGTCTCATACAATATACCCGCCAGTCCGTGTTTCTGACCGGAAAGGCGGGTACGGGTAAATCTACCTTTCTGAGATATATTTGCGAGAATATAAAAAAGAAACATGTGGTGTTGGCACCTACCGGTATCGCCGCCATCAATGCCGGTGGCAGCACCCTGCATAGTTTCTTCAAACTACCGTTTCATCCTTTGCTTCCCGACGATCCGAATCTGAGTTTGCAACGCGGACGCATTCACGAATTCTTCAGATACACCAAACCCCAACGAAAACTATTGGAAGAACTGGAACTCATTATTATCGATGAGATTTCCATGGTACGGGCAGATATTATTGACGCCGTAGACCGTATCCTGCGTGTCTACTCACGCAACCTGCGCGAACCTTTTGGTGGGAAACAACTCTTGTTAGTAGGCGATGTTTTCCAGCTCGAACCTGTAGTGAAAGGCGATGAGCGGGAAATCCTGAACCGCTTCTATCCTACTCCTTACTTTTTCTCTGCAAGGGTTTTCAACCAGATAGACCTTGTTTCCATTGAACTTGAAAAGGTCTATCGCCAAACAGACAAAGTCTTTGTCAGCGTTCTGGACCATATTCGCAGCAATACTGCCGGTGCTGCTGACCTGCAACTACTCAATACCCGCTACGGAACCGACATCGAAGAAAATGAGGAAGATATGTATATCACCCTCGCTACGCGCCGCGATAACGTAGATTATATCAATGACCGGAAACTGGCAGAACTGCCCGGAGACGCTGTTACCTTCCGGGGAGAAGTCACTGGCGACTTTCCCGAAAGCAGTCTGCCCACTTCGCGTGAGCTTGTGCTGAAACCGGGTGCACAGGTCATATTTATCAAGAATGATTTCGACCGCCGCTGGGTAAACGGCACTATCGGTGTAGTCAGTGGGTTCGATGAGATAGAAGAAACGCTCTATGTCATCACTGATGATGGGAAAGAATGTGACGTCAAGCCGGAGCACTGGAAAAACATTCGCTATAAATACAACGAAAAGAAAAAAGAAATTGAAGAAGAAGTGTTGGGCACCTTCTCCCAGTTTCCCGTACGATTGGCATGGGCTATCACCGTCCATAAAAGTCAGGGGCTGACCTTTAGTCGTGTAGTCATCGATTTCACCGGCGGTGTATTTGCCGGTGGACAAGCGTACGTCGCTCTCAGCCGCTGCACCTCACTGGAAGGTATTCAACTAAAGAAACCTGTGAATCGGGCTGATATCTTCGTACGCCCGGAAATAGTGAATTTTGCCGAACGCTTCAACAACCGGCAGGCTATAGACCGCGCCCTGAAACAGGCGCAAGCCGACGTAGAATATGCTGCTGCAACCAAAGCATTCGATAAAGGAGATTTCGAAGTCTTCCTCAACCATTTCTTTAAAGCTATACACTCCCGATACGACATAGAAAAGCCTGTTATTCAACGCCTCATCCGTCGCAAGTTAGGGGTTATCAACAAGCTACGAGACAACAACGATCAACTAAAATCCCAAATGGCAGAGCAACAGAAACGGTTGCAAGCCTACGCACGTGAGTATTATCTGATGGGCAATGAGTCCATTACTCTTGCCCATGACTCTCGTGCCGCCATCGCCAACTACGACAAAGCGCTGGAACTTTATCCGGAATATACGGATGCATGGATACGTAAAGGCATCACCCTCTTCAATGACGGCAGATATCTTGAAGCGGAAGAATGCCTGACACGTGCCGTCAAACTACGTCCGGCTGAATTTAAAGCTGTTTACAATCGGGGAAAATTACGTCTGAAACAGCAAGAAACCGAAGGCGCCATAGCCGATCTGGACAAAGCTACCACCCTGAAACCAGAACATGCCGGAGCGCATGAGCTCTTCGGGGACGCCTTGATGCAGGCAGGAAAAGAAGTAGAGGCAGCATTGCAATGGCGACTGGCAGAAGAACTTCGAAAAAAATCATCCAAGAAATAAGCCACACTTATTTGAGAATAAGAAACTTATTCCCTACTTTTGTGTTATTATATATAGACTAATTATCAGCCCTATGCTTCTGAAACTTTACGAAAAGAACAATAATCCACAAGACCTGCAACAGGTAGTGGATATTTTGAATGACGGTGGCCTCATCATCTATCCCACCGATACCATGTATGCCATCGGTTGCCATGGGCTGAAAGAACGTGCCATCGAACGTATCTGCCGTATCAAAGAGATAGATCCGCGCAAGAATAACCTTTCCATTATTTGCTATGATTTAAGTAGCATCAGCGAATATGCAAAGGTAGATAACAATACGTTCAAACTGATGAAACGCAACCTGCCCGGTGCTTTCACTTTCATCCTGAACGGCACTACCCGCCTGCCAAAGATTTTCCGTAATCGAAAAGAAGTAGGTATCCGTATGCCCGACAATGCTATTATCCAGGAAATAGCCCGTATTCTGGACGCTCCCATCATGACTACCACTCTCCCGCACGAAGCGCACGAAGATATAGAATACTGCACTGATCCGGAATTGATCGATGAAAAATTCGGTGATCTTGTCGATCTGGTCATTGACGGTGGTATCGGCGGTACAGAATTTTCTACCATTGTAGACTGCACAAGCGGAGAAATTGAAGTTATTCGCCAGGGAAAGGGCTGGTTGAATGAAGGATAACCAACCAAATGCTCACTTTGTTTGTTTCTTAAGAAAACAGCAAAAAAGTATATGAGTACAAAAGAACAATACTGGAAATATTCACTAATCACTATAATCATCGGGCTGGGTATAATCCTGTTCCTACAGATTACTCCCTTTCTGGGCGGTTTATTGGGTGCACTGACCATCTATATCCTGGTCAGAAGGCAAATGATACATCTGACCGACAAACGGAAAATGAAACGAAGTGTGGCTGCAACTCTTATTACTACCGAAGCTATCCTCTTCTTTCTGGTTCCTTTGGCGCTGGCAGTCTGGCTATTGGTCAGCAAATTGCAGGATATCAACCTCGACCCGCAAAGTATTATTGCCCCGATTGAAAGTGCAGCAAATATCATCAAGGAAAAAACCGGTTACGATGTACTGGGCAAGGATACCACTTCCTTTATTATCTCCGCACTTCCTGCCATAGGGCAATTCGTCATGGGCAGCATCAGTAGCTTTGCAGTCAACCTTTTCGTTTTGGTATTCGTACTTTACTTTATGCTGATAGGCGGACAGCGGATGGAGAAATACATCAGCGAAATACTTCCTTTCAGCGAAGCCAATACAGAGCATGTAGTGCACGACATCAAGATGATTGTACACTCCAATGCCGTCGGTATTCCTTTGCTGGCAATCATACAAGGTGGAGTAGCCATGATCGGTTACTGGTTCTTTGATGTACCGGACATTCTGCTTACAGGATTCCTTACCTGCCTTGCGACGGTCATCCCCATGGTAGGTACAGCATTGGTATGGTTCCCGATTGCCGTTTATATGGCATTATCCGGCGACCTTTTCAATGGTATCGGACTGGCTATATTCGGAACACTGATCATCTCTCAGCTCGATAATCTGATCCGCTTTATCCTGCAAAAGAAAATGGCCGATATACATCCTCTGATCACTATATTCGGAGTCGTTATCGGCCTGTCACTATTCGGATTCATGGGAGTGATCTTCGGACCACTGTTACTGTCACTATTCTTCCTGTTTGTAGATATGTTCAAGAGGGAATATCTGGATGGAAAGAAATTAGACTAAAATTTCGCTGAATACGTATTCGCAATAAAAAGTTGATGTTCCGGAAGCCAGGTTATACCTCCGTCCAGACTCATTTTAATAGTAATATCATGCCGCCCCTTCGTCGTATTGGGATTGGAGAACAGGAGTTCATAGTATAGATAAAGTTAATTGTAAAGATAACATTCAATAATAAAAATCCCATATTTGCCGCCGCAAAGCGTTCTTTCCATCTGCTTCTTCTCCCAACATTCCTTTTTCCTGAAGATAATAAAGCCTTTCTAGCAGGATTACGACTTGTTTTTCACAGATATGTACATCGCAAACTTCTTTAACCCAATCTACAGTTTCCTCAAGAACAGCAACAGAAGAGAGACTGAGTACTTTTTGTTTTTCCGGTTTCCGAAGCATATCAGCCATAAATGACAGAATTTTGGAAACCATTTTTTTACTACGACCATGCAGACGGGATTTGGGGTTCTTTAAACGCAACAGAAAGTATTCTCCAATCCATAAGGAAGCAATAAATGTTTCCGGAGAAGGCTGCTTCAAACCTTTCCAAAATTTAATCAGAAAGACATCTACCTCTTCCAGTATTACATCCGTATCATCGTTTATATAAAATCTGTGGGCAAGACATTCTATTACACATCCCAATTTAGCCACACAAACTCCATTTCTGGTATCACTGACTACTTTTTCCGCCTCCCTTAAAAAAACAAAAGCATTATCCTCTTCTATACGATCGTCATACAACCGAAACTGACGGAACAATGAAAGAGAGCGGCATAGCAAATCGTCGTAAGAGCAATCTATATCATTCATAAACAAACGATTTTATTCATTCAAGGTCATAAAGGTAAGAACGATAAAGATAATATCAAACAAGAGAGGGTGGACAAAATAAAAGAAAATCGCGCAATCCGCTTCGCACCTATTAGCGGAAACGAACTGCGCAAATTACCTTTATATCAGTTGTATGTTTACTTCAGCAAAGAGGCCGGATCCAAGTGGTCAGCTTCTATATCTTTAAAATAGCGGTATGTGCCTACTTTCAGTTCAAAAGTGGCTGCATCATCAGCTACTATGATACCCTTCTCATGCATCTGCAAAGCACTGATGGTCCACATCTGATTGATAGAACCTTCTACTGCATGATAGAGCGCGCGAGCTTTATTATGTCCGTTCACAATAATCATCACTTCTTTGGCGGAAAGCACTGTACCTACACCAACAGTCAATGCCGTTTTGGGCACTTTGTTTACATCATTGTCGAAGAAACGGGAATTGGCGATGATTGTATCAGTCGTCAAAGTCTTCTGACGTGTGCGGGAAGACAGAGAAGAACCCGGTTCATTGAAGGCAATGTGTCCGTCAGGACCAATACCACCCATAAACAGGTCGATACCACCGTAAGACTTGATTTTTTCTTCGTAACGGGCACATTCAGCATCCAGGTCAGCAGCATTCCCGTTCAGGATATTGGTATTCTCCGGTTTGATGTCGATATGGCTGAAGAAGTTGTTCCACATGAAAGAGTAGTAGCTTTCCGGATGTTCTTTGGGCAGACCCACATACTCATCCATATTAAAAGTAACCACGTTCTGGAAGGAAATAATTCCTTTCTTATTCAGGTCTATTAACTCCTTGTACATGCCGAGCGGTGACGAACCGGTAGGGCAACCCAGTACAAACGGTTTTTCAGGCGTCGGATTAGCGGCCTTAATTTTAGCGGCTACGTAATGAGCAGCCCACTTAGATACGGATTGATAATCCGGTTGAATGATTAATCTCATTGTGATTGTTTTTTATCAGGTTAATAAATTAGGGGTATCTTATCAAAAATTACTATTCCCTGTCCTTCTTCAGGCGTTCAGCCATAGAACGTGCCAGGTGTTCGCATTGTTCGTAAGTGATGTCCTTCATCGCTTGCTTCATCTCTACAGGGTCGGCTATAATTTCAAATTTGCTCTTCTCGGCAAACTCAGCCATACGCTTCACCGCAGCGCCTGCCCAAGTGAACGATCCGAAGTAACCCAGATAGCGGCCTTTAACTTCGCGTATCAGTATTTTGGAAAGCAGGGACTCGATATCCGGATAAATCTGATTGCTATAAGTGGGACTACCAATAATCAGACCACGGTATTTGAAGATATCTGCAATGATATAGGAAGGATTGCTTTTGCTGACGTTGTGCATCACGATATTCTTGATGCCCTGTGCAGATAGTTCCGCTGCGATGGCTTCCGCCATTTGCTCTGTATGGCCATACATGGAACCGTAAGCTATCACCACTCCTTCATCGGCAGCATAGCGACTTAGTTTATCGTAAATGCCTATTACTTTACTTATATACTCTGTCCAAACAGGTCCATGGGTAGAGCAGATGGTCGTAATGTGCAATCCTCCCAATTTCTGCAAAGCCTTCTGTACCGGAGAACCGTATTTACCAACGATATTGGAGTAATAGCGCACCATTTCATCCCAATAACGATCCGTATTGATACGGGTATCAAGGAAACCACCATCCAACGTACCGAAACATCCGAAACCATCGCCGGAGAATAGTACGCCTTCTGTTTCGTCAAAAGTCATCATAGTTTCAGGCCAGTGAACCATCGGTGTCAGGTAGAAACGCAGTTTGTGATGTCCCAATGCCAGGAAATCGTCATCTTTCACAACATATTGTTCGCCTGTCACACCATAGTAACCTTCGATCATACCGAAGGTTTGCTTATTACCAACAATGACAATATCGGGATAATGTTGTTTAATGAGGCGGATCGAACCGGAATGGTCGGGCTCCATGTGGTTAATGATGAGATACTGGATAGGACGTTCGCCAATAATACTTTTTATTTTACGAAGATATACTTCGAAATAACAAGCATCTACCGTATCAATCAAAGCCACTGTTTCGTCGTCTATCAGGTAAGAGTTATAAGACACTCCATAAGGTAATGGCCACAAGCCTTCAAACAGGTGCTTGTTACGATCATTGACTCCTACATAGTGTATTTTTCCTTTTATCATAGTCTTCTGGTTCATAAAACTTCTTTATTTAGATTGATTCTACATTCAAACAGCCGCAAAAATAAGTTTTTTTTCTCACATATCATATTTCTTTCCCTGATAAGCTCCGAGCTGACGCATTTTTTTTTGTATTCGATGATTAAATTCATAATTTTTCAGTCCCCAGTCGGGTGCTATTAACAATTCTTTAGGAGACTGTGAGACAAAGCGTTCTAAAACTAAATCAGGGCGCAGATGCTCTATGTAGTCTATTACCAAACCAATATATTCTTCTACCCCGAAAAGGTGGAAGTCTTCGGGATGTTGTTCATATTCATGTGCCATACGGGTACCGCGTATCAACTGCAATTGATGCATTTTGAGAGTTGTAATCGGAAGACGCGACAGCGTAGCGGCCTGTGCAACCAAATCCTCATGCGTTTCACCGGGAAGTCCCAATATAATATGCCCACCGGTAAGAATACCGCAGGCAACAGTCCTTTCCACAGCATCTACCGTATCCTGAAAAGTGTGTCCGCGATTGATTCGGCGGAGTGTGGCATCGTGAGTGCTTTCAATACCATATTCAACCAACAGGAAAGTGTTTTTATTCACTTCTTCCAGATAATGCAGCAAAGTATCCGGCATGCAATCCGGCCGAGTACCAATGACCAGACCGACCACATCGGAAACAGACAGTGCTTCCTCATATTTCCGCTTCAATGCTTCCAATTCACCGTAAGTATTGGTATATGCCTGAAAATAGGCAAGGTATTTCATTTCGGGATACTTATGGGCGAAAAAGACTTTACCCTCTTCCAACTGCTGGGTTACGGATTTTTCCGTACGACAGTATTCGGGATTGAAAGTCTGATTATTGCAATAAGTACAACCACCATACCCTTTCACGCCATCCCGATTCGGGCAGGTGAAACCGGCATTCAGTGATATTTTCTGTACCTTATACGGAAAATAACGTTTCAGGAAAAGCGGAAACTCATTGTATAATATAGGTGCTACATCCATAAAGCTGTTATTTGTTACAAAAATAAGGCTTTTCTTTGAGATAGAGCTTCGATAAAGATACAATATATATAATTTTTATATGAATGCAAAAATGAAGCAAAAAAAAGAATCAGAGTATTTTTCGTTATAAAAGTAGTATTATTCATTTTCACAAATTTAATAACAGTCTATCTATAAATACTTTAAGCTCCCGGGAGGAGAAGGATTGAGATAGTATTATTCATCATTTAGCTCATTGTATATTATTTAATCATTATATTTTTGCATATCTTTTTCACTTCATACGGGATGACAACTCTTCTAATTCCTGAAAAAAGATATTCATGATCGGAAAAAGTATTAGAATCCGTCTCTATTTTTGTAAAGTCAATGGAAAAACCTTATATTCTCTGCTTACAGGAAGTCAAGAGTTTGTAAACAGGAAGTTAACTTCTTGTCGACAAACTCTTAACTTCTTGCCGACAGAAAATGCACTTCTTGTAATTATCTAATAATCAATGATTAAGAATTGGCCTAAAAGAGTTGTTTTGTAATTATAGTTGCCCTGTATTTTATGTGTCCCTTCTGCTTTTCATGTCCCTTCCGCTTTGCATCTCCTTCTGCTTTGCATCCGCTCTTACTTTACGCTTCCCTCTGCTTTGCATCCCCTCTTACTTGCTCTTACATAGCGTTTTCTTTACCTTCAGATGCTTTAATTCTGTGTGCCTACATCTGTGGTTTACGTGCTTCACAATCGTAGGCATACTGCTTCACATATGTGAAGCACTTGAACCACATACGTAGACATGCTAAAACATCGCTTGTCAGCGGAAGAAACATGGAGTGTAAGCAGAAGGAACATGGGTGGTTAGTGAAAGAAATACAGGCCGGATGACGCAAGATTATGACGTGTACTGAACGGACGAAGACGTATATCAAGCAAAAAGCGGCATACCTTCCATGCTTTTCTTCATAAAAAGGCATAAAAATAGCAGATTGCCAAACAGTCATTTTGAGCATCTCACATGACGTATCCAACAGATTATGAGTGATATATATACATATATCACTTGGTGTAGGCAAATTTGCCTACACTTCTTTTTATTTGCTGCCACCACCGCTCTAACCCCGATGAATAAGGCGATGCAAGATATGAGTGCAAGCGTGCATGTAAAAGTATGTGTAAACTTATAGGTAGGCACTTTAAACTCCATTGCTATAACTCACATATCCGCCTAACTATCCCGAGCAAAACGTTAACGAACATAAAATCATTTATTTTACACTGCATTAAAAAAAGTTTCATCTATTGATATTGAGTAAGATAGAATACAAACATCGCATATCAAAACGAATCTATTAAATATATTTTAGTGATCAGCAACATGTTTTACACACATTTCCTTCAATAAATAAACATGGAAAACGAAATTAATTCATAGCTTTGCCTAAAACCTTGATAGATCAACCTATAAATACTATAAATACCATGGCTACCATCGCTCTCGACATAGGCGGCACCAAAATAGCAAGCGCTATATTCCTCCCTGACGGAAGTATGTTGTTCAACCGAAAGCGTCTGCTGAAAGGAAGAACGGGACACGAAGTAGGCAAACTTGCCGCAGAAATCCTTGCTAAACTCCTGACTGTTGCCCGCAGAAGCCGTATCCAGATTGACGGTGTCGGTATATGTGTCCCCGGCATTGTCTATTCGCAGACGGGACGTGTATGGGCCCCGAACATCCCCGGCTGGGAAAACTACCCGCTACAAGAAGTACTCCGTACCGTAACGGCACCGGATATAGAAATCTACATCGACAGCGACCGTACTTGCTATATGTATGGAGAAATGTGGCAGGGAGCAGCCAAAGATTGCCATAGTGCAGTATTCATTGCCGTAGGAACCGGTATAGGTGCAGGAATCATTATCGACGGACACGTGTTGCACGGTGCAAGCGACATCATCGGTGCTACCGGCTGGATGGCACTGCAACCTCCCTATAAAGAAGAATACGATGCCTGCGGTTGTTTCGAATATTATGCCTCGGGAAATGGTATCGGAGCCAGAGTGCGGGATGCAGTCCGTGCAAATAAAGCTTATAAGGGACGCTTACGTCAAAAACCTATCTGCCGCATTTCCGCTTATGATGTATTCAGCGCATACAATGAGGAAGATCCGATTGCAGTTTCCGTACTGCACAAAGCCATAGAAATGTGGGGAATGGCCTCTGCCAACTTTGTCAGCCTGCTGAATCCGCAAAAGATAATCTGGGGTGGAGGTGTATTCGGCCCTGCCGGTATCTTCATAGATGATATCTACAAAGAAGCCTGCAAATGGGCGCAACCGCTCAGTATCAAGCAGGTGGAATTTGTAGCCTCTCAATTGTCCGGTAATGCCGGACTGATAGGAGCTGCTTTTCTCGCTATTAAAAAGCACCTGTACGAGTAATCTGACCACCTTATCATTTTTATTAATAAGAATATGAGTAGTTACAACAAGAATCTGGTTTTCACGGCTGCGTGCATCGGTATGTGCTTCTTTGGCATTTCGATGATCACCCTGGGCTCGGTACTACCGTCCCTCACTACCAAACTGGGTTTGGACAATCTCCAAGCCACCGCACTGGTGACGTTCCTGCCTCTCGGTTTATTGGGAGGCTCCCTGTTGTTCGGCCCTATTGTAGATCGCTTCGGACACAAAGCGTTACTGCTGCTCAGTTGTCTGGTCGTGTTGCTCGGACTGGAAGGAATTGCTTTCTTTACAAGTATCCCATTGTTGCAACTTTCCATTATCGGAATCGGCCTGGGAGGAGGGATTCTGAACGGTGAAACAAATGCTTTAGTAGCTGATATTTCCGACGAAGCGGAGAAAGGTTCACGCCTTAGTCTGTTGGGTGCATTCTATGGCATCGGTGCGCTGGGGATTCCTGTATTACTCAGTTTCCTGTCCGGATATTATTCTTTTGAAATTATACTGCAAGGCACGGGTGTTGTAATGTTGGCAGGTATCCTGTTCTGTCTCGGTGTACGCTTCCCCGCACCCAAACAGCCGCAAGGATTCCCAATCAAAGAAGGGCTGGGGTTATTAAAAGAAAGTAGCTTATTATTACTCAGTTTTATCCTCTTTTTCCAAAGCGGTATCGAAGGTGTATGCAACAACTGGACCACACTCTACCTGGGACAAACCACCAACATCCCCGAAAACCGGGCGCTCATGGCACTGACTTGCATGGTGGCCGGACTGACTGTTGCCCGTCTGTTGCTGGTAGTTCTCTTCAAAAAGATAAAACAGGAAACTGTTCTTCGCGCCAGCCTGATTACGGCCGCAATAGGTTTTGCACTGCTGACTTTTTCACCGGACTTTGCACGTGCTGCCATAGGTATGGTGCTTGTCGGTGCAGGGCTGGCATCTACTTTCCCCGTCATACTCAGCATTGTCGGCAGCCAGTACGCTTCTCTGTCGGGAACGGCATTCAGTGTGGCCCTTGTTATAGCTCTGATCGGACAGACATTACTGAACAGTCTCACGGGAATTATCTCGCAAGGATACAGTATCGTTGTGTATCCTTATATGATGATTGTCTCCCTGCTCATCATGCTTCTATTGTTTAAACGCTCACTCAAATAAAAGAAATTATTTACCCCCTAAAAATCAAAAAAATTATGTTAGCACTTGAATGGTTAAAAAACGCGCATGGCATCATGGAAAAACTGGAAGCCACGCAATTGGAGAATATCAAAAAGGCAGCCACTGCTATGGCAGATTCCATCGAAGCCGGCCGTTGGGTACACACGTTCGGATGTGGTCACGCAACAATTCCCGTTGAAGAAATGTATCCTCGTATCGGTAGTTTTGTAGGTTTTCACCCACTGTGCGAACTTCCGCTGACATTCTTTACACAAATCATCGGCCAAATGGGTATCCATCAATTCCTGTTTCTGGAAAGAACAGAGGGTTACGGACAGGCAATCATGAAGAATTATGATTTCGATTCCAAAGATTGCATCTGGATTTTCTCTCACACAGGGATCAATGCAGTAAACATCGACATGGCACTGGAAGCTAAGAAGCGCGGTATGAAAGTAATCGTTTACGGCTCAGCCGGAGAAACTGGCGACAAAGCAAGCCGTCATTCCAGCGGTAAGAACCTGTTCCAACTTGCCGATATCATAGTGGACTCCTGCGTACCTTTGGTAGATGCTTCCGTGCCTTTGAAGAATCACTTCGACAAGGTGGGACCATTGTCAACCCTGAGTTTCGTTACTATGGTATGGATGACCATCACTACCGTTGCCGAAATTCTGGCAGATCGCGGCGTACATCTGTATATCCATCCGTCACATAACGTACCGGGCGACACAACTGCTCACGAACGCCTGGATGCAGCTATTGCCGAATATCAAAAGAAAGTAAAAATCCTCTAACCAAAAGAAGCCCCAATCATCATTTATGAGTGACGGTAGCCCGCCTCAGCTTTGCCCCCACAAAGCTGGACGGGCTTTTTACAATTAGGAAACATAATTTATCTACACTTTTTCAGTTTTTATCCCTATATTTGCCCTCTAAAGAAATCAAACAGGATTATGAAACAGATAAGTATTGCAATTCTTCTTTGCCTCTGCACATTGGCAGGCTTTGCACAAGGCGGTCAGCCTCTTGATTTAAAAGATATTGTATCAGGTAAATTCCGCGCTGAAAATATTTACGGAGTCATTCCCATTCCCGGAGACGGGGAACACTATTCGCAAATGAATGCGGAAGGAACGCAGATCATCAAATACTCTTTCAAGACAGGAAAACAGGTAGAAGTATTGTTCGATGCTGCTACTGCACGCGAATGTCCGTTTAAGACGTTTGACAGCTACAGTTTTTCACCTGACGGCAGCAAATTGCTTATTGCTACAGAACAGACTCCGATTTATCGCCGCTCTTATACAGCTATACATTATATATATAGTCTGAAGCGAAATGTCAACGGAGAAATCAATAACATAGTAGAAAAGCTTTCAGACGGCGGCCCGCAGCAAGCACCTGTATTTTCACCGGACGGAACAATGGTTGCATTTGTACGGGATAATAATATCTATCTTGTGAAGTTTCTCTACGGAAACAGCGAAAGCCAGGTTACAGAAGACGGCAAACGTAATGCCGTTTTGAACGGTATTCCCGACTGGGTATATGAAGAAGAATTCTCTTTCAACCGTGCTCTGGAGTTCAGTGCCGACAGCAAGATGCTGGCTTATATCCGCTTTGACGAGACGGAAGTACCCTCTTACAGCTTCCCCGTTTTTGCAGGAAGCAATCCCCATATCACAGCTTTTGAGAAGTATCCGGGAGATTATACCTATAAATATCCCAAAACAGGAGAAGCGAATTCAAAGGTCAGTGTACATACCTTCGATATCAAATCGAAAATAACCCGCAAGATGCAGGTGCCCTTGGATGCTGACGGGTACATCCCACGTATCCGTTTCACACAAGATCCTAACAAACTGGCCATTATCACCTTAAACCGCCATCAGAATCGTCTTGACATGTATTTCGGTGATCCGCGTTCTACTGTTTGCAAACAGGTTCTGCGTGACGAAAGTGATGCTTATATCAAAGAAGGCGTATTCGATAATATCATTTTCTATCCGGAAAACTTCAGCTTCGTGAGCGAAAAGAGTGGTTACAATCATCTGTACTGGTACAGCATGGGTGGAAATCTGATTAAACAGGTTACCAGCGGAAACTATGAAGTAAAAGAATTCCTGGGCTGGGACGCTGATGATAACAGTTTCTATTATATCAGTAATGAGGAAAGCCCGCTGCGCCAGGCCGTATACCAAATTGACCGCAAGGGAAAGAAAACCAAACTTTCTTCTCAACCGGGTCTCAACAGTGCACAGTTCAGTACGAACATGAAATACTACATGAATCGTTATTCAAACCTGAATACTCCCACTGTCATTACTCTAAATGATAATACAGGTAAAGTATTGAGTACGCTTGTTACGAATGATAATCTGAAACAGACTTTGTCCAAATACAGTGTACCCCAGAAAGAGTTCTTCACTTTCAAGACCGGAGATGGTGTAAGTCTGAACGGTTGGATGATGAAGCCTGTGAATTTCTCCGCATCCAAGAAATACCCTGTACTTCTGTATCAATACAGCGGACCCGGTTCACAACAGGTACTGGACACATGGAGCATCAGTTGGGAAACCTATATGGCCAGTCGTGGTTTTATCGTGGTCTGTGTAGACGGACGTGGAACCGGCGGACGTGGTGCAGACTTCGAAAAATGCACTTATCTGAATCTTGGCGTGAAAGAGGCGAAAGACCAGGTTGCAACAGCCCAATATATGGGTAGCCAGCCGTATGTAGACAAAAACCGTATCGGTATCTGGGGCTGGAGTTATGGCGGATACATGACCATCATGAGTATGAGTGAGGGAACGCCCGTATTCAAGGCCGGAGTTGCAGTAGCAGCCGTCACTGACTGGAATTACTACGACACAATTTATGGCGAACGCTTCATGCGCACTCCCAAAGAGAATGCTGAAGGATATAAAGGCTCTTCCGCTTTCACCCGGGCAGACAAATTGCATGGCAATTTATTGCTGGTACATGGAATGGCGGATGACAATGTTCATTTCCAAAACTGTGCAGAATATGCAGAACATCTGGTACAGTTGAACAAGCAATTCGATATGCAACTCTATACAAACCGCAACCACGGTATCTATGGCGGAAACACCCGTTATCACCTGTATACGAAGTTGACGAATTTCTTTGAAAAAAATCTTTAAGATCATAAAGTTCACCACAGATTACACGGATTAACACAGATAAAAAAGAGAAATAAAGAAATCTGTGTTAATCTGTGTAATCTGTGGTGAACAATAAATCAATATCATGAAAGACAGAATACGCAAACCCGAATGGCTCAAAATAAGTATTGGAGCCAATGAACGGTATACCGAAACCAAACGTATAGTTGAATCTCACTGCCTGCATACCATTTGCAGTAGCGGACGTTGCCCTAATATGGGAGAATGTTGGGGTAAAGGTACTGCCACCTTCATGATAGGCGGTGACATCTGTACCCGTTGCTGCAAATTCTGTAATACACAGACAGGCAAACCGCTTCCATTAGATATGGAAGAGCCTACCCATGTAGCGGAATCCATAGCCTTGATGAAACTATCCCATGCTGTCATTACCTCCGTAGACCGGGATGATCTACCGGATCTCGGCGCTGCACATTGGGCATGCACCATACGCGAAATCAAACGCCTCAATCCGGAAACTACCATCGAGGTTCTGATCCCCGACTTTCAAGGAAGAAAAAAATTAGTATCCCAGGTTATTGAAGCACAACCGGAAATTATCTCCCACAATATGGAAACGGTGAAACGCATCACTCCACTGGTACGTAGTGCAGCCCGCTACGAAACAAGTCTGGAAGTAATACGCCAGATAGCCGACAGCGGAATCACAGCAAAATCAGGAATCATGGTAGGATTAGGCGAAACTCCGGAAGAAGTGGAAGAACTGATGGATGACTTGCGCCGTGCAGGATGTCAAATCCTGACCATCGGACAGTACTTGCAACCTTCACATAAACATTATCCTGTGGCAGAATACGTTACTCCCGCACAATTCGCTTCTTACAAAGAAACCGGTCTGGCAAAAGGATTCGATCAGGTAGAAAGTGCACCTTTGGTGCGTTCTTCTTATCATGCCGAAAAACAGGTACAGTTTTACAAAAAAGAAACGAAGTAAAAACCAATTGCTCTACTTATTTGTTATCTATGAGATAACGACAGAATAAAGTTTGCAATGTCAAAAAGAGGAGTTCTATCATCTAAGTTTAATATGTCTTTGGGATTTATCCCGGTTATCGTATCTATTATATTGTGCGAATTTATAACCCAAGACATTTCCATCTACATTGGTGCAGGTGTAGGGGCCCTTTATAGTTTATATACCTTATGGGGAAAAGGAGCAAGAATCCCCAACTTCCTACTTTATTGCACTACCGGAATGCTCTTGCTTTTGAGTCTGACCACTTTAATCTTCGGTGATTGCAGTTCCCGCGAAATGTTTCCACTGACATTGGAGATCAGTACGCTCATACCCGTAGTCATTATCTTCCTGAACAGGAAAAGATTTCTCGCTCACCAGATTTCCCAGTCACAGAAATGTTGCAAACAACTTTTTGCGCAAGGGGCAGAGTCTGCCATTGTAACAACACGGGTAGTTGTCATCATCGCTTTTCTTCATTTCCTGGGAGTCTTCATCACAATTCTGTTACCCGGTCCCTTAAGTGAAACTTCCAGAGATGTTTTATTCCGGTATTGTCCGCCAGCTGTATTTATTCTGAGTATATTATTCAATCAGTTCGGAATCCTCTATTTCAATCAAGTGATGGAGCACACAGCTTTCGTGCCCATTGTTAATACCAAAGGGGATGTGATCGGCAGAAGCCTGGCAGTGGATGCTATCAACAAGAAAAATGAATATATCAATCCGGTAGTCCGTATCGCTATATCTCACAACGGTATGTTGTATCTTCGTCCACGCCCCCAACGCTGTATTCTCGACCGGGGGAAGACTGATATACCCATGGAATGTTACCTTTTATATGGAGAAACTCTGGAACAAGGCATCGTCCGGCTTGTGAGACAAGCTTTTCCACAAGCACCAATACAAGATTTACAGTTCAATATCATGTATCACTTTGAGAATAAAGTGACGAACCGGCTGATCTATCTTTTCATTCTTGATGTAGAAGACGACAATCTTCTACGTGACAAGCAGGTAAAAGACGGAAAGCTTTGGACTTTCCAGCAAATAGAGCATAATTTAGGCAAGAACTTTTTCAGCTGCTGCTTTGAAAACGAATATGAGCACCTGAAAGATGTTATTTGTACAAGAGAAAAATACAAGGAATTTTAGAAAGATCGGGCACTTTTCCCTGCCACTCCTTCACTGTCTTGGTTTTGATATATTCTCCCTCACACGTAATGTTCGCAGCAATACAGAGTTTGGTTTGCGGACGACAATTTTGCAAGATGTCTTCCACCATTTTATTATTACGGTAAGGTGTTTCAATGAATAGTTGAGTCTGGTGTTCGGCATAAACCCGCTGCTCCAGAGTCCTTATTTTTTTGGCACGCTCGCCCGGCTCAATAGGAAGGTAACCGTGGAAAGCAAAACTTTGCCCGTTGAAGCCTGAACCCATGACAGAAAGAATAATTGAAGAAGGTCCCACCAAGGGCACTACTTTCAGATTCTTCCGTTGAGCAATCGCCACTACATCCGCTCCCGGGTCAGCGACTGCCGGACAGCCGGCTTCGGAAATCACTCCCATAGACAATCCCGCCATCAACGGTTTCAGATATCCCGAAATATCTTCAGGTGATGTATGCTTGTTCAGCGGGTAAAAAGTCAGTGTATCAATATCTATTTCCCGGTCCACCTTCTTCAGAAAGCGGCGTGCAGAACGCACATCCTCTACTATGAAGTGACTAATCCCAAGTATGATCTCCTTATTATAAGAAGGCAACACCGTTTCAATCGGTGTATCACCCAAAGTGACGGGCAAAAGATAAAGAGCTGTTTCCACGTTGATAAGTGATAAGTTATTAGTGATAAGTGATAAATGAAAAAAGTTAGTGATGAGCGGTTCATTTTGCTATGCCATTATACTGCATAGCCACTAATCACTCATCACTAACCGTTAATCACTATATATTACCCATAGATAATGTTTCCATTCTCATCCATATATTCATCCAGTCCTTTTTCGTAAGTAGCCATGGCACGCAAGCTCATACCCACGCTGGAGAAACCACCGTCATGGAATAAGTTCTGCATGGTTACCTTACGGGTCAGGTCGGAGAACATTACGATGCAATAATCAGCACATTCGTCAGCTGAAGCATTGCCCAGCGGAGACATGCGGTTGGCAAAATCGAACAGCTTATCCATCCCCTTCACACCGGAACCGGCAGTAGTCATAGTCGGAGACTGTGAAATGGTATTGACACGTACATTATGTTCGCGGCCATAGATATAACCGAAGCTACGTGCAATGGATTCCAGCAAAGCTTTTGCATCTGCCATATCATTGTATCCATAGAATGTACGTTGTGCAGCCACATAACTCAATGCAAGGATTGAACCGTAATCGGCAATTGCATTCAGCTTTTTGGCAGCCTGTATCATCTTATGGAAAGACACTGCGGAAATATCGAGCGTCTTGCCCAGCATATCATAATCTAAATCATCATATGTACGTTTCTTGCGAACATTCGGAGACATACCAATGGAGTGAAGCACAAAGTCAATCGGTCCGCCCAAAACTTCCATGGAGCGCTTGAATACATTTTCCAAATCTTCTACGCTGGTTGCGTCAGCGGGGATAACTTCGCATTTCAATTTATCTGCCAGTGCGGAAACTTCGCCCATGCGAACTGCTACCGGAGTGTTTGATAAGGTGATCGTTGCACCTTCTTCTACTGCTTTTTCAGCTACTTTCCAGGCAATGGACTGCTCATTCAGAGCACCGAAAATAATGCCTCTTTTTCCTTTCAACAAATTGTAACTCATACCTATAATATTAAAGTTGACGGGTATCTAATAAACAAGTCAACAAGGAAATTGCTCTTATTGTTCGCCTCCTCATCAACTTGCATCTTATCACCACGTTTACTATTTTGAGGCTGCAAAGATATGAACTTTCTGCATAAAAAGCCCGTAAGTGTGCAAAGAAAAGGACAAAACCACAAAAAATCCACCTAAACCAACAAATTGTGCACATGGTTTTAGCTAAAGCCCGATACATTTGCAACCGGTAATTAAGAGGTTTTTTCATAATATTTATTTAAGGTTAGAATTAGGTTAACATGAATCATTTATTATTTCTTTCGCAGGCCACTCGGGAGAGCCGCTTGCGGGAGGATAATAAAAAAGGAAAGAAAATGAGAAGTTGAAGAAGCCTGTTAGTTAACAACGAATAACTGATAACTAATAACTTATAACTAAATATAGTATCACGGATGAACACATTTATCAAAAAACTATGGGTGCTTGTTGCACTGGCCCTTCCGTTGTTACCTGCACAAAGTACGGTAAATGCCCAAAACGGAAATTATATAGATGAAAGTATCTATGAGAATTTACCCTTCAATATGCCGAAAGTGGAACAACCCGCTTTTCCGGATTATACAGTCAATATTGTAGATTTTGGCGCTAAAGGAGATGGTATCGTACTGAATACCAAAGCTATCAACGACGCTATAAAGGCAGTAAATGCCAAAGGTGGCGGTAAAGTAATTATTCCCGAAGGCTTGTGGCTGACCGGCCCTATCGAGTTGCTGAGCAACGTCAATCTATATACTGAAATGAACGCCCTGGTGTTGTTCACAGATGATTTCGAGGCTTATCCTATTATTAAAACATCTTTTGAGGGTTTGGATACGCGCCGTTGCCAATCTCCTATTTCAGCATGGAATGCTGAGAATATAGCGATTACGGGACATGGTGTATTCGATGGTTCAGGTGATAGCTGGCGTCCGGTAAAAAAAGGCAAACTGACTGCGGGCCAATGGAGTAGCCTGGTAAGTTCAGGAGGTGTAGTCGATGCATCCGGTAGCATCTGGTATCCCACTGCCGGTGCACTGAAAGGCGCTATGGCTACTAAAGATTTCAATAACCCGGAAGGCATTAATACGGATGAGGAGTGGAATGAAATCCGCCCGTGGTTGCGTCCCGTATTGCTGAATATCGTTAAGAGTAAAAAAGTATTATTGGAAGGTGTAACTTTCAAGAACTCTCCCAGCTGGTGCCTGCACCCGTTGTCATGCGAGCATATCACGATTCACAATGTGAAAGTTTTCAACCCCTGGTACTCCCAGAATGGTGATGCACTGGACTTGGAATCTTGCAAGAACGCGTTGATTGTCAACAATATATTCGATGCCGGTGACGATGCTATCTGTATCAAATCGGGAAAAGATGAAGACGGTCGCAGACGCGGCGAACCTTGCCAGAATGTGATTGTAAAAAATAACACCGTATTGCACGGCCACGGTGGTTTCGTAGTAGGTAGCGAAATGTCGGGTGGCGTAAAGAACGTCTATGTAACCGACTGTACTTTCCTGGGTACGGATGTAGGTTTACGCTTCAAGAGTACCCGCGGACGTGGCGGTGTAGTAGAAGGTATCTATATTCACAACATCAATATGATTGATATCCCGCACGAAGCCTTGCTGTTCGACTTGTTCTATGGCGGTAAAGGTGCCGGTGAAGAAACGGAAGATGACTTGGAAGGCAGAATGAAATCATCCGTTCCTCCTGTAACGGAAAAAACTCCCGCTTTCCGTGATATTCACATCACAAATGTGACTTGCAGAAGCGTAGGACGTGCCATGTTCTTCAATGGACTGCCTGAAATGCCTATCCGTAATGTACACGTAAAGGATGTAGTTATTACGGACGCCAAGCAAGGTATCGTTATCAGCCAGGCTGAGAATGTTTCTATAGAGAACGTGAAGATAGATACCAAAGGCACAGCATTGCAGGTGAAGCAAGCCAAAGACCTGAAAGTAAACGGGAAAACTTATAATAATTCGGCAACCAAAGCTTTGAATATCGATTTATAAGGTATATAATACCGCTGGTGTATGAAGAAAAAAGTAATCATACTGATCGCTCTGTGTTGTCTGTTTATCCAAGCAGCACAGAGCGATACTCTTTCCATAACAGACCTTCGCACGGAACAACTGACTAATCCTTTAGGTCTGGATACCCCTCAACCG
>NZ_EQ973491.1:426997-433888 GCF_000158035.1 Bacteroides cellulosilyticus DSM 14838 | reverse complement strand
TACCCCTCAACCGCGTTTCAGCTGGCGGCTCCAAAGCGGGCAACGCAATGTGATGCAGACAACTTACCGCCTGTTCGTTGCGTCCTCCCCGGAACTTCTAAGCAAGAATCGGACAGACGTGTGGGATTCAGGCGAGGTACGCTCTGATGCGTCCATTTGGATAAGCTACCAAGGTCCCTCTTTACAACCCAACAAGCGCTATTATTGGAAAGTACAGGTAACAACCGGTACAGGTGAGAGCGCCTGGAGCGAACCTGCTTTCTGGGGAATGGGACTGATGGGAGAAACACGTTGGAAAGGACGTTGGATTGGTATGGACAGACCTATGCCTTGGGATAGTGAAACCATGTTTTCACGTCTGTCCGCCCGGTATGTACGCAAAGAATTCAAACTCAGCAAAGCAATAAAAGAGGCAACCCTGCACATCAGCGGACTGGGAGTTTACGAATGCCTCATCAATGGCGAACGGGTCGGTGACCTTGTACTGGCTCCCGCTCCTACCGACTACCGGAAAACCGTACTTTACAACAGCTATGATGTAACAAGTCTGCTTCGCTCACAGGCGGATAATGCCATAGGTATTACGCTCGGAAACGGACGATACCACTTCATGCGCCAGAACTACCGTACTTATAAAATCCATAACTTCGGCTATCCAAAAGTCCGGATGAACCTGATCGTAGAATATACGGACGGCAGCCGGGAAACGATTGCCACAGATACGAACTGGAAACTGACAGCCGACGGTCCCATCCGCAGTAACAATGAGTTTGACGGTGAGGAATACGATGCCCGGAAAGAATTAGGAAGTTGGTCGGAAACCGGCTATGACGACAGTAGCTGGTTGCAGGCGGAACGCGTTTCCATACCTTCGGGATATCTGCGCGGACAAACCATACCGGGTATCAAGGTAGTGGAGAAGATCAATCCCCGAACCATCCGTAAATCGGCCAATGGCTATATCCTCGACATGGGGCAGAACATGGTAGGCTGGCTGCGCATCCGGGTAAAAGGAAATGCGGGCGACTCAGTACGCCTGCGCTTTGCAGAAACCCTGCAACCGGATGGAGAACTATACACCGCCAACTTACGGTCCGCTAAAGTAACCGACCTTTATATCCTGAAAGGAGAAGGTATTGAAGAGTGGGCTCCCCGCTTTGTATATCATGGCTTCCGCTATGTAGAAGTCAGCGAATTTCCGGGTACTCCTACCCTTGCCAACTTTACAGGCGAAGTTGTAAATGACGACATGCCTCTCACCGGAACATTTGAATGTGATAATCCTATCCTGAACCAATTAGTGAAAAATGCCTTCTGGGGAATTCGTGGTAATTATAAAGGAATACCGCTCGACTGTCCCCAGCGTGATGAACGCCAGCCCTGGCTGGGCGACCATACCAACGGTGCACTAGGTGAAAGTTTCTTGATGGAAAACGGTCCGCTTTATGCTAAGTGGATGGACGATATCCGCGATGCGCAACGGGAAGACGGATGCATACCCGATGTAGTGCCGGCCTATTATTACTACTATACAGACAACGTGACTTGGCCGTCAACCTTCATTTTCATCAGTAATATGCTGTATGAACAATATGGAAATCCGGGAGCCATCTGCAAGCATTATCCCGCCATGAAGCAATGGATGGAGCACATCCGCACAGAGTTCATGAACCAATCGCATATCATCACCCGCGACCGTTACGGCGATTGGTGTCTTCCGCCCGAATCTCCCGAATTAATACATTCGAAAGACCCGGCCCGCATTACCGATGGTAAACTGATAGCAACCGCCTATTACTACAAGCTGCTGCAATATATGATAAAGTTTGCACAGCTTCAGTTAGATATGCCCCACACTCCGGATATTGCCGGACAGCTGCACCACCAGCAGTTAGCTGAGGATATTCAGGAATATCAGGAACTGGCAGAACACGTAAAAGAAGGTTTCAACAAAACCTTCTGGAATCAGGAAAAACAATATTACAGCAATAACACCGTAACAGCCAACCTTCTCCCACTGGCATTCGACATGGTACCGGATACGGAAAAAGAAACCGTTGCCCGGCAAATCATTCATAAAACAGTAGACTATTACAATGCCACCATTCAATGCGGAGTTATTGGCGTACAATGGCTGATGCGCGAGCTTGTAAGAATGGGACGCACAGATGTAGCATACGTTCTGGCTACCCATACCAAATATCCCGGATGGGGATACATGGCAACCAACGGAGCTACCACCATCTGGGAGTTATGGAACGGGAACACAGCTGATCCGGCCATGAACAGCGGTAACCACGTCATGTTACTGGGCGATTTCCTCCCCTATTGCTATCAACATCTGGCAGGTATCCGGAATGCAGCTCCCGGTTTCAAGGAAATCCAGATGAAACCTGCTTTCGAACTGAAAGAAGTAGGATTTATTCGTGCTTCTCACATTACACCTTATGGCAAAGTAACAAGTAACTGGTCACAAACAGCTACCGGGTATTCCTGGGAAATCAGTGTACCTGCCAATAGTACGGCTACTATATGGCTGCCCAATGCGGATACCTCCGCCCTCACCGAAAACGGGAAGCCATTGAAGCAATCCGAAGGTTTACAAATACTCTGCCAGGAAGACGGATACACAGTTTGTAAGATAGGTTCGGGGAAGTATAACTTCCAGATTAAAAAGAACATATCATACGGAAAAGGAAGAAAAGGCCTGCTGGAGGATGACTTTATCTGTCGGAAGCCTTCCTTCCCGGAGAGCCATGCGGCTACTATTGTAGAAGGACGTCGCGGAATAGTGGCAGCCTGGTTCGGGGGAACCAAAGAGAAGAATCCCGATTGTTGCATTTGGGTTAGCCGCAAAACAAAAACAGGCTGGACAGAACCACAAATGGTTGCGGACGGTGTATTGGACGGAACCAAATACGCCTGCTGGAATCCCGTACTGACCGAAACACCGAAAGGAGAACTACAGCTTTATTATAAAATAGGTGTGAACGTAGCCGGATGGAGTGGTCATGTCGTTACTTCGAAAGACGGTGGAAAAACATGGAGCAAATCCCGGGCACTTCCCGAAGGCTTCCTTGGTCCCATCAAAAACAAGCCCGTATGGATCGGCAAGCGAATGATCTGCCCCAGCAGTACGGAAGATGAGAACGGTTGGCGGATTCATTTCGAAATCAGCGATGATGAAGGAAAGACCTGGCGAAAGATTGGTCCTATAACTGCTTCCGAAATTGTGGAAACAGATCAGGTGAAGTTCAGTAATCAGAAGCATAAAACCATACAAGTGATACAGCCCACCATCCTGACACATAAAGACGGAAAGTTACAAGCTTTATGCCGTACCCAGAACAACGGCTCCGTTGCTACCACCTGGAGTGAAGACAACGGAGAAAGCTGGAGTCCGGTAACATTCATTGACTTGCCCAACAACAATTCCGGCATTGATGGAATCACGCTGAAAGACGGGCGGCACTTGCTGGTATACAACCACTATCGCTACATCAAAGGAAAACGGAAAGAACGTACTCCCATCAATGTAGCAATCAGTGACGACGGTATGCATTGGAAAGCGGCCGTGGTATTGGAAGATTCGCCGATCAACCAATATTCATACCCCTCAGTCATTCAGGGAAAAGACGGCAAGGTACACATTGTTTATACCTGGAGGAGACAACGCATCAAGTACGCCTGCCTCGATCCCCAACAGGTAGAAGTCACCTCTTTTGAGGAAGTCGGTTGGAAGGAATAACTCACAAAGGCGACAGTATTTATATCAAAATGGAAAAGGAATTACGGTAGGTTTGCACTACTTTTGTAGCAAATTAGTTATATATTTAAAACCATGAAGAAGAATATCTTTACAGTATTGCTATTATTGTGCGGTCTTTCTGTCACAGCAGAAGCACAAGAAACCCAAAAGAGTTTCAAGGTGGAAGTAAGTAACACCTGGAACAAGGCAAAAGCGGACGAACCGGTAGTAATCAAACTCAGTGAAATCAATCCACAGTTCCGGGTACGTTCGGCAGTAGTCATGAACGGAAGCGAAGAAATACCTTCGCAACTGGATGACCTGAATGGCGACCTCCGTCCGGATGAACTTGCATTTGTCATCGACCTGCCTGCCAAGAGCAAGAAAACAGTGACCGTCACTCTGTCTTCCGCCAAAAGCGACAAGACTTATCCTGCCCGTGTATATGCCGAGATGCTGGTAAGCGACAAGCGAGGCAAGCATGTCCCCGTACATTCGGTAACCATTCCGGGAACCAGTAACATCTACAATCAGATGCATCACCACGGTCCGGCTTTCGAATCTGAACTGGTGGCTTATCGCCTGTACTTTGACAAGAAGCAAACAGTCGACATCTATGGCAAATTCAATAAAGGCTTTGAAATCAAAGAATCACAGTTCTATCCCACCGACGAACAACTGGCACGTGGCTTCGGAGACGATGTCCTGTTAGTAGGCGGCAGCTGCGGTTTAGGTGCGCTGAAAGGCTGGGACGGCAAGAAATCCACTCATATCGAACCTGTATCCACGCTTACCGAGCGCATCATTGCCTACGGTCCGGTACGCACCATCGCCGAAATAGAAGTGACAGACTGGCAATATCAAGGTTCGGAACTACGCATGACGAACCGCTACACCCTCTACGGCGGACACCGCGATGTGTTTGTAGAAACCTTCTTTGAAGAACCGTTGAAAGACGAAATCTTCTGTACCGGTGTAATAGACATCAAAGGCTCTGTATCTTACTCCGACCACAAAGGCCTGATAGGTTGCTGGGGAACGGACTGGCCCGTAAACGACACTGTGAAGTACGCTAAAGAAACCGTAGGACTGGGTACATACATTCCGCAAAAGTACGTAAAGGCCGAAGTGAAAGACAAGGCTAATTACCTGTACACCATCGGTGCCAAAGGCAGCAAATATTTCACCCACAATATCACATTCACTTCCATGAAAGAAACCTTCGGCTATAAAACTCCCGAAGCATGGTTCGCCTATATCCGCGAATGGAAAGAAGAACTGGAACATCCGGCAGTGGTGAAAGTGATGAAGTGATAGGGTGATAAAGTGACATTCGTAACCAATCACTAATAACTAATCACTAATAACTAAAAACGTATCATGAAAGCAAGAAAGACCTTGATGAGTCTATGCCTGTTGCTCGCCCTTCCGCTGGCAGCACAGCAGAAAAATTATGTTTCCGAGGTATGGGTAGCCGACCAAGGAAACGGTAAGTACAAGAACCCGGTACTCTATGCAGACTATTCCGACCCGGATGCCTGCCGTGTAGGAGATGATTACTACATGACATCTTCCAGTTTCAACTGTTTGCCCGGATTGCAGATACTCCACTCCAAAGATTTGGTGAACTGGACTATCATTGGCGCTGCCGTACCTTACGCTCTGCCCCCAATAGAAACTCCCGAACGTCCTGAACATGGTAACCGCGTATGGGCACCTGCCATCCGCCATCACAACGGTGAGTTTTACATCTTCTGGGGAGATCCCGATCAAGGTGCTTTCATGGTAAAAGCCAAAGATCCGAAAGGACCGTGGACTGAGCCTGTACTGGTGAAACCGGGTAAAGGCATCATCGACACTTGTCCGCTTTGGGACGAGGACGGCAAAGTGTATATGGTACATGCCTACGCAGGTAGCCGTGCCGAGCTGAAGAGCGTAATCACCATTTGCGAACTGAATGCTGAAGCTACCAAGGCCATCACTCCGTCACGTATCGTATTTGACGGACATGAGGCGCACCAGACCTGTGAAGGACCAAAATTCTACAAGCGTAACGGATATTACTACATCTTCCATCCGGCAGGTGGTGTACCTACAGGTTGGCAGGTAGTGCTCCGTTCGAAGAATGTATACGGACCGTACGAATGGAAAACCGTGCTTGCACAAGGTAATAGCCCTGTGAATGGCCCTCACCAAGGTGCATGGGTAGATACCCCAACAGGAGAAGACTGGTTCTTCCACTTCCAGGATGTAGGCGCTTATGGCCGACTGGTACATCTGCAACCCATGAAATGGGTGAATGACTGGCCCGTAATCGGTATTGACAAAGACGGTGACGGTTGTGGTGAACCTGTAATGACTTACAAGAAACCGAACGTAGGTAAGACCTATCCCATCTGCACTCCGCAGGAAAGTGACGAGTTCGACGGTTATACTTTGTCTCCGCAATGGCAGTGGCATGCCAATATCAACGAGAAGTGGGCATACTACGCAGGAGACCAAAGCATCGTACGCCTGTATTCTTACCCGGTAGTGAAAGAATACAAGAATCTGTTCGATGTTGCCAATCTACTGTTACAGAAGGCTCCGGCCCCCAACTTCACTGCTACCATGAAACTGACTTTCAAGCCGGTAGATAAATATAAAGGCGAACGTACCGGATTGGTAGTGATGGGTATGGACTATGCCGGACTGATCCTGGAGAATACAGACAAAGGGCTGGTTCTCTCGCAAGTATCCTGTCTGAAGGCAGACAAAGGCACACCGGAACAAGTAAACGGTACGGTAGATCTGACAGACAACACCATCTATCTGAAAGTAAAATTCAGCAGCGATGCCAACAAGAAGATTTCAAAGAGTGAAGGCGGACATGATCTGCTGGTTATATGTGACTTCAGTTATAGTCTTGATGGAAAGAAATACCAGCCTCTTGGCAAGTCATTCCAGGCTAAAGAAGGAAAATGGATTGGTGTCAAGGTAGGTACTTTCTGTACTCGTCCTGCAATTACTACCAATGACGGTGGTTGGGCAGATGTAGACTGGTTCCGCATTACGAAGAAATAAGATTTTTCTAAGCGTGCAAGTTACGCTATAATACAGAGCCTCCGGATGTATAAGTGTATGACATCCGGGGGCTTTTTTGC
>NZ_EQ973491.1:413555-426869 GCF_000158035.1 Bacteroides cellulosilyticus DSM 14838 | reverse complement strand
CCGGAAAGAAATGAATCAACTCATTACAGGTTGTTTGAACGAAATGCCTTATATTTGCGTTCATAAAGAAAAGAAAGTAAGAAAAATGAAGAAACTCGTAATTTTTGATTTAGACGGTACCCTCCTAAACACCATTGCCGATCTGGCACAAAGTACCAATCATGCATTAGCCGCCTTAGGATATCCCACACATGAAGAACAAGAGTACAACTTCATGGTTGGAAATGGTATCAACAAACTTTTTGAGCGTGCTCTGCCCGAAGGAGAAAAGACGGAAGAAAATGTCCTGCGCATACGAAAAGAATTTGTACCCTATTATGACCAACATAATGCAGACAAAAGCCGCCCCTACCCCGGCATCACGGAACTTCTAACCGAACTACAGACCAAGGGAGTCCAACTTGCAGTCGCTTCCAACAAATATCAAGCAGCTACAGAGAAACTAATTGCCCACTATTTTCCTACAATTCGTTTCATCGCTGTCTTTGGCCAACGTGAAGGGGTAAACGTAAAACCCGATCCCACCGTCGTATACGATATCCTGCAAATAGCAAAGACAGCCAAAGAAGATGTTCTCTATGTAGGAGATTCCGGCGTAGACATGCAGACAGCTATCCATGCAAATATAACCTCCTGCGGAGTGACCTGGGGATTCCGCCCACGCGCTGAACTGGAAACCTTCCATCCTGACTACATTGTGGATAAAGCTGAGGAGATTATCGAGAGCGTCTTGAAAGACTAAATTCAGCCTCTACTGCCTGAATCTTGCCACCGTATCAGCAAGGTCTGCCAATAAATAGGCAAACGGTATGCATCATTTTTACTCCTTTTTAAATAGATATTACCCCTGAAAGTGCCGAAAACTGCCTAACCTTGCAACTGAAATACAAAAAATGAAAAACAATGATGAAGAAATGGTTATCGACATGCTTTGCCGCAATCTGCATAAGCAGTAGCTTGCAGGCACAGCTGGAAAATGAAACTCTCAAATTATGGTACGATGGACCCGCCACACAATGGGTAGAAGCTTTGCCACTGGGCAACGGACGTATAGGCGCCATGGTCTTTGGCGACCCTGTACACGAACAATTCCAATTGAATGAAGAAACCGTATGGGGAGGTTCTCCTTACAACAACACCAATCCCAAAGCCAAAGACGCTTTGCCACGGATCCGCCAACTCATCTTTGAGGGCAAGAATAAAGAGGCACAAGAGCTTTGCGGCCCCACCATCTGTTCGCCATCCGCCAACGGGATGCCTTATCAGACTGTAGGTTCCCTGCATCTTGACTTTGATGGAATCAGCAATTACAACGATTATTATCGTGATCTGGACATTGCAAAGGCAATAGCTACCACTCGCTTCACCACCAATGGAGTAACCTATACCCGTGAAGCCTATACTTCTTTCCCCGATCAGGTCCTGGTAATCCGCTTGACAGCTTCACAAAAGAAGAGCATCTCATTCACTGCAAAATATACCACGCCTTATAAAAGTAATGTGGTACGCAGCATCTCCTCCCGCAAAGAATTACAGTTGAGCGGAAAAGCTAACGACCACGAAGGTATCAAAGGCAAAGTGGAATTCACCGCCCTCACCCGCATAGAGAACAGTGGTGGCAGTCTGGAAGCAACATCAGACAGCACCCTGCAAGTCAAAAATGCCAATAGCGTTACATTATACGTATCCATTGGCACCAACTTCGTAAACTATAAGGATGTATCGGGCAATGCACTCAGCACTGCACAGAAATACCTGAAACAGGTCAACAAGAACTATGCGAAGAGTAAAGCCGCCCACATCAATGCATATCAGAAGTACTTCAACCGAGTATCTCTGGACCTGGGGCGCAATGCTCAAGCCGACAAGCCGACAGATGTACGCGTCAAAGAGTTCAGTACAAGCTTCGATCCGCAAATGGCTGCTTTATACTTCCAATTCGGACGCTACCTGCTGATATGCAGTTCACAGCCCGGCGGGCAAGCCGCCAATCTGCAAGGTATCTGGAACTACCAGCTACGTGCTCCTTGGGATGGCAAATATACTACTGATATCAATGTAGAAATGAACTACTGGCCTGCCGAAAGTACCTCCCTGCCCGAAATGCACGAACCTTTCCTGCAATTAGTAAAAGAAGCAGCCATACAAGGACGCGAAAGTGCCGCCATGTACGGTTGTCGCGGTTGGACATTGCATCACAATACGGATATCTGGCGTAGCACCGGTGCCGTAGACGGACCAAGTTACGGAGTATGGCCCACTTGCAACGCTTGGTTCTGCCAGCATCTGTGGGATCGTTACCTCTTCTCCGGCGACAAAAACTATCTAGCCGAAGTATACCCCCTGATGCGTGGTGCCTGCGAATTCTACCTCGATTTTCTGGTACGTGAACCCGAGAATAACTGGCTGGTAGTAGCCCCCTCCTATTCTCCTGAAAACAGTCCCGTAGTAAATGGCAAACGTACATTTGTTGTAGTTGCCGGAACCACGATGGACAATCAGATGGTTTACGATTTATTCTACAATACGATTGCCGCTGCCGGTTTAATGAACGAAAACACCGCTTTCACCGACAGTTTACAGACTGTAGTTAACAATTTAGCCCCTATGCAGGTAGGCCGTTGGGGACAGTTACAGGAGTGGATGCACGACTGGGATAATCCCAAAGACCGTCATCGCCATGTTTCTCATCTCTGGGGTTTGTATCCGGGACGTCAAATCAGTGCCTACAACTCTCCCATCCTGTTTGAAGCTGCCAAGAAGTCTTTAATAGGTCGTGGCGATCACTCTACCGGTTGGTCAATGGGTTGGAAAGTGTGCCTGTGGGCGCGTCTGCTCGATGGTAACCATGCCTATAAACTGATAACCGAACAGTTGCACCCCACTACCGATGAAAAGGGACAAAACGGTGGTACTTATCCGAACCTGTTCGATGCACACCCGCCTTTCCAGATTGACGGTAACTTTGGCTGTTCTGCCGGTATTGCCGAAATGTTCGTTCAGAGCCATGACGGAGCTATCCATCTTCTTCCGGCATTGCCCGACGTATGGAAACAGGGAACATTGAAAGGTATCCGTTGCCGTGGCGGCTTTACAGTGAAAGAGATGAAGTGGGAAAACGGAGAATTACAAACAGCCGTTATCACTTCCAATATTGGCGGTACACTCCGCATACGGACCCAGACTCCTTTGTATCTGAATGGGGAAAAATTGACTCCAAGTGTCCAAGAGGTATCTGACAACCCGCTATTACAATCACAGAGCATCCGCAAACCACTGATTGCTGCCAATGCACCGGTTTGCATACCGGAATATGCACAGACTTATGTGTATGATATCGAAACAAATGCAGGAAACGAATACATTCTGACCGCAAGAAATCAATAAGAATAAATAGTAACCAAAACTATAGGGATACCGGCAAAAGTCAGTCGTCACTATGTTAAAACGTCAAGAGGGGAGCAATAAACTCCCCTCTTTTCTGTTATATAACATCATTTAGATAACTCACAAAAACATTATAGACAGTAAATAACAAAAAATACCACCCTAAAAACAGATATTACACATATATATTTTCACATCCCTATACATTTGCAGCAACGAATTAACAGTGTGCCCGAACACACATAACGAAAAAAAATCATACTTAATTAATAACATGCAAAGAATGTCTAACAAAATGAAAAACATGCGCGCCGCGCTACTATTCTGTTTAGTAGCCGTGATATCGCTTAGCGTATCAGCGCAAAATGTAACCGTAACAGGTACTGTGACAGACAAGACGGGAGAAACCGTTATCGGTGCTTCCGTAGTACAGAAAGGGAATACCAGCAACGGTACTATTACCGATATTGATGGTAATTTCTCCCTTAGTGTTCCCGCCAATTCCACATTGGTATTCTCTTATGTGGGTATGACTTCTCAGGAAATACCCCTGAAAGGCAAAACAAAAGTTGAAGTAGTTATGGAAGACGATGCACAGGCTTTGGAAGAGGTTGTGGTTATCGGTTACGGTTCCGTGAAACGTAAAGACCTGACAGGCTCTGTGGCAACAGTCAATTCTGAGGTGCTGGCAGCTGTCCCGGTAGCCTCTGCAACAGAAGCACTGCAAGGTAAAATGGCCGGTGTACAGATTACTACAACTGAAGGTTCACCCGATGCAGAAATGAAAATTCGTGTGCGTGGTGGTGGCTCCATTACAGGTGATAATACTCCTTTATTCATCGTAGACGGCTTCCCGGTAGAGTCTATCAGTGATATTCCTGCTTCTGACATTGAAGATATGACTGTACTAAAAGATGCCTCTTCTACAGCTATCTACGGTTCTCGTGGTGCAAATGGTGTAATCCTGGTAACTACTAAAAGTGGAAAAGAAGGCAAGTTAAGCGTATCTTATAACGCCTACTATTCCTGGAAAAAGATGGCCAAGACTTTGAATACACTGAGCGCAACCGATTATGTGAAATGGCAGCGTGAATATGCGTTGTTAAGAGATAACGAAAGCAAATTCACCAGCCTCTTCGGTAATTGGCAAGATGCGGATCTTTATGAAAATGCTCCTACCAATGACTGGCAGGATCAAGTGTTCGGACGTACAGGAAACACTTTCAACCATAACCTGACAATTAGTGGTGGTTCAGATAAGACAAAGTTCAACATGGGTTATGCTCACATGAATGATAAAGCCATCATGTTGGGTTCTTCTTTCCGACGTGACAACTTGAGTTTAAAACTCAATCATAAAGTGAATGATAAAGTTAGCCTTGACTTTTCGATGCGTTATGCAAATACCACTGTAAACGGTGCCGGTGCCAACGAAAGCAAGTCTGAGGTATCTTCAGCTGACTCCCGCATGAAGAATGTAATGATTTACCCTATGTTTAACTTCCCCGACTTGAGTGACAGTTATGACCCTGACTTTCAGTTGACGAATCCGATTACATCTGTATATGATACTGACCGCAAACAAAATCGTCAGACTTTCAACATGAATGGAAGCTTCTCATGGGAAGTCTTCAAGAATTTCAAGTTCAAAAGTGAATTCGGTTTAGACTGGTATTACAATACTGATAAAAAATATTATGGAACTTCTACCTATAATGCACGCACTAACAGTGTAGATACAGAAGGCGTTCATCCAATGGCTTACTTTGCCGATACCCAACGTAAAACTTTCCGTAACACCAATACGGTGAACTATGATTTTAAAAATATCATCAAGAATAAGGACCACAGTCTGAACGTATTGGTCGGTGAAGAAACCCTTAACAAGAAAAGTTCATTGAACGATGACCGTTTGAGCTTCTTTCCTATCAGTTTTACTGCCGCTCAAGCTTGGGCTTTGTCTTCGCAGGGTACTCCTTATAGCGTAAACAAATACACTAATGCCGACGATAACCTGCTTTCATTTTTTGGTCGTGTGAACTATGATTACCAAAGCAAGTATCTGGTTAGCGCCACTTTCCGTGCCGACGGTTCTTCCAAGTTCTCTAAAGACAATCGCTGGGGTTACTTCCCATCAGCTGCCGTAGCATGGCGTATCTCTTCTGAAAGCTTCATGGAGAAGACTCATAATTGGCTTGACGATTTAAAGTTACGTTTCTCCTATGGTACTGCGGGTAATAACAATATCCCCTCTGACCAGACTTCTCCGGTATGGTCTTCTAGTTCCACTACCTGGCTTAATCAATTTCCCTCTTATTGGACTAGCGGCATTGCTTCAGGCCAAAGCGGATCTTACGCATCTAATCCCGACTTAAAATGGGAAACAACCATTACCCGTAATATGGGTCTGGATTACACTCTGTTCGGCGGCAAACTGACCGGTAGTTTCGAATACTATTGGAACACCACTAAGGATTTGCTCATCGCATTCCCAGTTTCCGGTTCCGGTTATGACTATCAATACCGCAACCTCGGTGAAACAGAAAACAAAGGTTTCGAGGTCTCTCTCACTTGGAACGCTATCAACACGAAAAATTATGGATTGACATTCAGCGGTAATGTGGGTTTCAATAAGAATAAAGTAAAGAGCCTTGGCTCATTGACACAGTACTCAGCATCTTCGGGATGGGCTTCAACCCAAATTCAAGATGACTACATTGTTAAGCCCGGTCATTCGGTTGGCGAAATTTATGGTTATATAAGCGATGGTCGTTATGAAGTAAGCGACTTTGAGGATTACTACGCCGCCGGTGAAAAATGGGTATTGAAAGAAGGTGTGGTTAATAATTCAAGTGTGATAGGTACCAGCTATCTTCGCCCAGGTGCTCTGAAACTGAAAAACATGAATGACGATAATGTTATTGATGCAAAAGACCGTACTGTTATTGGTAACACCAACCCCAAAGCCAGTGGTGGTTTCAGCCTTTCAGGTCGCGTATATGGCTTCGACTTGAGTGCAAACTTCACTTATAGCATTGGTAATGACGTTTACAATGCCAACAAGATTGAATATACTTCGTCTTATCAATATTATTACCGTAATATGCTCGATATTATGGGCGAAGGTAAACGCTGGACAAACCTCGATGCTAACGGTAACCTGGTAAATGATCCCGCACAATTAGCTGCTTTAAATGCCAATACCACTATGTGGTCACCTTACACCAGTTATGTATTGACCGATTGGGCTATTGAAGATGGTTCTTTCTTACGTTTGTCAACATTAACACTGGGTTATACTTTACCATTGGCCTTAACCAAGAAAGTAGGCATTAATAATTTGCGCTTCTACGCTACATGCTACAATGTATTCTGTCTGACTGGTTATTCAGGTTTCGACCCTGAAGTTTCTACCCGAAACAAGACAGCTCTTACTCCGGGAGTAGACTACTCTGCATACCCAAAGAGTCGCCAGTTTGTAATAGGTGTTAACTTGAACTTTTAAAAACGAAAGAAGAAATGAAAAATATATTATTTAAATCTTTAGCAGCTGTCGTCCTTCTGGGTGGGCTGTCTTCATGCAGCGATTTCCTGGATCAAAGTTCTCCTTCATCCTTGGATGGCAAGAACATTTTCAGTAACTATGAATATGCTCAAGGAACCATAGCTAATATCTATCAAGAATTTGGAGAGCAGAACTATCGTGCACGTGCCATTTGGTATGGATACAATACGGATATAGAAATCTTCAGTGGTTCAGACAAGGCAGACGGAAAAGCTGATTTGGCAACATACAATGCCGGAGTCGGAAATGACCAGATGAACGTTACTACAGGTACCGATCTTTGGGCCAAAATATATGCTGCCATCGAACGCGCCAATCTGGCTATTGAAGGTCTTCGGGAAAATGCAGACCTGACAGATGCAAATATGAAGCAACTACTGGGCGAAGCTCTTACCCTACGTGCATTGCACTACGTGGACCTTATCAATATGTGGGGAGATGTTCCTGCCCGTCTGACTTCATTGAATGCCGATAATATGTATTCAGGACGTGAAGACCGTGATGTCATCTACAAGCAACTTATTATCGATCTGCAAGAGGCACAAAACCTCTGTGCATGGCCTAACGAACTTGATGCCACGAAAACAGTGGAACGCGTGAACAAAGTCTTCGTAAAAGGTTTCCTGGCTCGCGTTTGTCTGCAAGCAGCAGGTTATGCTCAACGTCTTGACGGTGCAAACCGCCTAAGCACAGACCCGGAACTCAGCAAAGAAAAACTTTATCCTATCGCACTACAGGCATGTAAGGATGTAATGGACCAAGAGGGCAATTATGTAGCTTTGAAATCAAACTTCGAAGATATCTTCAACAACAATGGTATCTCTGGTGATATCATCAATGCAGGTAGCGAATCTTTGTTTGAAATCGGTTACAGCAATAACCCGGCACGTGGACGTATCATGTATACCTTCGGCATTAAGCACACTACTGCCGACAATATGACAACAATGCTTCAAGGTAGCCAGGTAGGCCCTACACCTACTCTATACTTCGACTATTCAGTGAAAGATTTACGCCGTGATGTGACTTGTTGCCCATTCCAGTGGACAAAGGGCGTACAAACTCTTCAGTCCTTCAAGAGCTGGAGTTTCGGAAAGTTACGTTATGAATGGACAAACCGTATGATTCCTTCCGGAAACGATGACGGTATCAACAAGCACTATATGCGCTATGCCGATATTGTATTGATGCGTGCTGAATTAGAGAACGAGCTCAATGGTCCTGCTGCTGCCGCTCCTTATCTGACCAAGATTCGTAACCGCGCCTTTTCTACTACCGACCGCGCTACAGAAGTTACAGCTTATGTTGCGGAGGCATCTCAAAGCAAAGAGAAAATGTTCCAAGCCATTGTTGACGAAAGAGCTCTTGAATTTGCAGGAGAACTGGTCCGTAAGGCCGACCTTATCCGTTGGGGAATGCTGAAAAGCAAAATGGATGAAACAAAAGATAAGATGAACGCTATCGTAAATCTGACAGACTATGACTCCAAGCATCCCTATAGCCAGCTCTCAGGTCATGTCTATTATAAAATGAGTGCATACACTTGGACCCGTAACGGCATAGCAACTACCGAGCCCAATGCCAAACTGAACTTCTATGGTTTGAACTATGGTGAACTGAATCTTGATCCGGAAGGCTATACCGAATTTACCAATAGCAGTGGCGAAGCCTCAACCTGGATTAAGGATACTGCATTAGATGATGTTATTGACTATCTCTACGTGCGCGATCCGGATAAATATCAATATTGGCCAATCTTCAACGTCAATTTGAACGATAATCCTAATCTTGCAAATTACGAGTGGTATTAATTAACTAAATGATTAAACAACGATGAAAAAATATATATTATCAATTTGTACATTAGCTGCCATTTGCATAGGCTGTGTTACAGTAACATCATGCAGTGATCCGGATGATCTTAATGATTTGGTTCTTGACCGCATATTGTCGCCTACCAATATTACTGCACGCGTCTCTCAGGACGTAAATATCATTGTTAGTTGGGATGAAATGAAAGGAGCTTCCTCTTACGAAATCGAAGCTTATGCCGATACTCCCGACTACGGTCAGCGCACACCGGATGTGTCAGATGCTACCACTCTCACTCAGACTACTTTGACTAATCTGATTGGTGAGACAGCCTATTACATTCGTGTAAGAGCCATTGATGAAGACAACTCATCACGCACATCTAAATGGATCGAGATCATGCGTACTACCAACCCTGAGCAAAATATGAACAAAGTAAAGGCCGGTGACATCCAAAGCACAGCCGTTACAGTAACATGGACGCCGGGCATTCAGGCTGATGCTATCGTATGCACTCCTAGCGCTGCAAATTCTTCAGCTAAGACGGTGACTTACACTCTAACTGCAACAGACATCTCTTCCGGATCTGCTACCGTCACAGGACTTGAACCGGAGACAAGTTATAGAGCCACGTTGAAGTTAGGCGAGAAAACCCGTGGTTATTCTACCTTTACTACTAATTTGGATTTACGTGACGCTATCCAACTCACTCCGACAGATGACTGGGTGACTGCTATTCAGGACGCAGCGGCAGGTAGTAAGTTTGCCCTTGCAGCCGGTGAATATACATTGACATCAGCCAAGCTGCAAATCAACAATAATGTGACCATTGCCGCTCAGAACTCCGGTAACCTGCCGGTGATTAATACTTGTATTCATATCAACAACGGTTCTTCACTCTATCTCTATCAGGTAGTGATGGATGGCACCGGTACAGATGGAAGTCAGGCTATTGAATACAAAACAGCCGGAGGATTTGGCGATCTTATCATCAGCGGAAGTGAAATAAGAAATTACGTGAAAGGACTTATCTACATCAACGTTGCAGCTGTAGCCAATACAATCAAGATAGAAAACTCCATCATTCATGATATCGAATGTTCCGGCGGTGACTTTATCGATAGCCGTAGCGGTGGTTGGAACAATCTTATCATCTCAAGCTCTACATTCTATAGCTGTTCTGCTAAGCGTGATATCCTGCGTGCTGACGATGCTTCAAGCAAGGTGAGTGCAAGTATGATAACTTCTATCGACAAATGTACATTCTACAATGTAGGTAATGGTAACGCCAATTACCGTTTCTTCTATCTGCGGTTCCCCGGCAATACCAATACCTTTACCAATAATGTTGTAGCCAACTTCGATAATACTCGCGGTTTTGCCAATTCAACTTCCGTAGGAGTACCCAGCTATTCGAACAACTATTACTATAACTGTAAGAACTTGACTTCACAAGCCGAAGGTAATACTCAGCCCAATTTAACATGTTTCGATACAGAAGGAAATATTCTTGATAAGAATCCATTTGCCGATCCTGACAATGCCGATTTCACTATCACTGATGAACTCTTCCAGAGTTATGGATTCGGTGATCCTCGTTGGTATTAAAATATTTGAATCCTTAAAGTAAAAGAGGGTACGTCACTATACAAAGTGCGTATCCTCTTTTTCTTTTACCATTTTAACCCCGCCCCCTATACCATTATTATCATCATTTACTCCAAAAGGAACAATATTTCCTCCTCTTTATAGCTATAAACTTCTATTTTTGCATACACATAAGTACAAACCACTATTGACGGAACATTTAAAATCAAAAGAATCTATATCATGAAGAAACTCTTTTTAGTCTTCTCTATTTTAACTGCCTCTATAACTGTTATGGGGCAACAGCCTATTCCGGTTAAGCCTCGCATTCTTATCAGTACGGACATAGGTGGCACAGATCCGGACGACAATCAATCAATGGCACACTTCCTTATGTACAGTGAGATGTTCGAAACAGAAGGATTAGTATCTTCTCCCTCCTATGGACACGGAAGTAAACAGAATCTTCTGGACATGATAGACCTATACGAAAAAGATCTGCCCAAGTTGAAAAAATACATAAAGGGCTTCCCGTCACCGGATGCCTTACGCGCCATCTGCAAACAAGGAAGACAAGGAGCAGCCCCATTCAAAGGTTATACTACTGCCACAGAGGGTTCTGATTGGATCATTAAATGTGCCAGAAAAGAAAGTACCCGGCCCTTATGGATACTCGTATGGGGCGGACTCGATGACTTAGCACAAGCTCTACATGATGCTCCGGACATTCAAAATAAAATAAGAGTATACTGGATTGGCGGACCGAATAAAAAATGGAGTACCAATAGTTATGTATACATTGTCGAGAATTTCCCCAACCTTTGGTTCATCGAGGCCAATGCTTCCTATCGTGGATTCATAACCAATGACAAACAACCTGGTAAATTCAACAAAGACTATTACGATGAATGTATCCGTGGAGCCGGATATCTGGGAAAAGACTATATAAAATATTACGATGGAAAAGTCAAGATGGGAGATACCCCATCACTACTTTACATGATGGATGGTGATCCGAATAATCCTCAGAAAGAAAGCTGGGGAGGGAGTTTCGAGAAATTCACTCATAGCCCAAGAGTCATTTTCAACCGGAGTACTACCCTGAAAGATACGGTTCCGGTATATGCCATCATTGAATTCCGCATAAAGGGACCGGAAATGAATATCCCCGCTGACTCAACCTGTTTCACCATGACAACAGATGGTCAGGACTGGGACGGTTTCTATCTGGGTAATGGTGAATATGCCGCCAGATATGCTCCTAAATCTACCGCAGTCCTAACCTACAAGATTACCTCTGATATTCCGGGATTTCCGGAACAAACCGGAGAGTTCGTAGTAAATAACACATGGCCCGGAAAGATTGATGCCGATGACTATAAATTAGGAGATTATTGGTATACAGACCGAAATGACGCAAACCTGTTTGAAGGAAAATGGCAGGGAAGTAAAACGGTATCCAAATGGAGAAAAGATGTTCTGCAAGACTGGGCCAAGCGTTGGGAATTGCTTAAATAAATACATATTTTAAAAAATAATAGCATGAAGAGAATACTATTCTATCTATGTTTTACCTGCTTTTTTTATCAGGTGTTTTCACAATCACACAACCTCCCTTGGAAAAATGGAGCCTTGCAAATATCCAGCAACTCCCGTTACCTTCAGCATACGAATGGCTCTCCCTTCTTCTGGCTCGGAGATACCGGTTGGCTGCTTCCTGAAAGGTTGAACCGGGATGAAGCGGAATACTATCTTGAACAATGTAAACAAGCAGGCTTCAACGTAGTACAGGTACAAACCATCAACGGAGTACCTGCCATGAACTTTTATGGACAATCGTCTATGCCGGATGGATTTGATTTCTCCAATATCAACCGACCGGGTATATATGGATATTGGGATCATATGGATTTTATCATCGATGCCGCCGCCCGCAGAGGGATTTATATCGGCATGGTCTGCATCTGGGGCGGGCTGGTAAAAAGTGGAAAAATGAATGTGGAAGAAGCCAAGGCTTATGGTACTTTTCTCGCCAACCGTTACAAAGATCGCCCCAACATCATCTGGATGATTGGCGGAGATATCTATGGAAACATCAAAACCGAAGTCTGGAACATGCTTGCCAACACCATTAAATCCATTGATAAGAACCATCTCATGACTTTCCATCCCTTCGGAAGGACACTCTCGGCAGAATGGTTCAACGATGCCCCCTGGCTGGATTTCAATATGTTCCAAAGTGGACACCGCCGCTACGGACAAAGCAAAGATGACAAAAAGACACTGTTACCACAAGGCACAGAAGAAGACAACTGGCGATATGTGGAACATAGTCTTGCTCAAAAGCCACTACGTCCGGTTATTGATGGAGAACCGTCTTATGAAGCCATTCCCCAAGGACTTCACGACCCTAAGGAAGGTTTCTGGAAAGACAACGATGTACGCAGATATGCTTACTGGTCGGTTTTTGCCGGTTCATTCGGTCATACGTACGGTCATAGCTCTATCATGCAATTCCTAAAGCCGGGAGTTAATCCAGCCTACGGTGCTACCAAATTATGGTATGAAGCCCTGAAAGATCCCGGATTCAACCAGATGCAATATTTGAAAAAACTGATACTTGCTTTTCCCTTCTTTGAAAGAGTAGCCGACCAAAGTTGCATAGCCGACAATAACGGTACAAAGTATGAACGTCTCATTGCAACACGTGGCAACGACTATATGTTAGTGTACAACTATACCGGACGCCCCATGAAAATAGACCTCAGCAAGATTCATGGAAAGACTAAAAAGGCTTGGTGGTATTCACCACGCAATGCAGAGCTATCTTATATCGGTGAGTTTAGTTCAAAAGTAGAAACGTTCCAGCCTGAAGGTGGTCATTCAAACGGCAATGACTGGGTACTCATCCTAACAGACGGAACCCGGAAGTATATAGAAGCATTGCAATAGATAGTTTTAAT
>NZ_EQ973491.1:371414-412489 GCF_000158035.1 Bacteroides cellulosilyticus DSM 14838 | reverse complement strand
TTAACCCTAACCAGTCATAATTTCTTGAATTCAAGTAATTATCATCTTCTTACCTTTACGACACGGGCAAAAGTATATAGAAAATACAAAATGTAACTCCATAAATCAGTATTTTCCGCATTATTTAGCAATCAATTGTTTATCAGCCTTATACAAGACTACAAAGATGTCTATTTTGATGAATTCATGTATTTTTTGACGAATTGATCTTATTCATTCCCTTATCCCGATACTCAGTTGGGGTCATTCCCATCTTCTGTTTGAAGCATTTGCTGAAATAACGGGGATCATTAATACCCACCATATAAGAGATCTGAGTCATGGAATATTCTCCGGTTTCAATGAATTGCACAGCACGCTTGATACGCATTTCCTTAATAAACTCAATAGGTGCCAAACCAGTCAGTGTCTTCAGTTTCTTAAAGAAGACTGAACGGCTGACTGCCAGTTCCTGCACCAAATCGTCTACTACCAATTCTCCATTATCCATATTCTTCTCCATCAGTTCCACCAGTTTGTCCATAAACTTACGATCGTTCGGGGACATTTCCGGTCCTTGCTCTTCTACGGTTTCTTCCGTTAAGTCAACCGTTGCATTTCCCGTCATCAGGTTATCCCGATAGATACCCTGTAACTTTCGGCGCTGTGTGAGCAGATTCTTTACGCGTGCTTTCAGATAAGTGGCACTGAACGGCTTAGTGATGTAATCGTCCGCTCCATACTCCAACCCCTCCAATTTGCTTTCAATGGAAGTCTTAGCCGTCAACAATACAATGGGAATATGACTGGTGGTCATATCGGCACGCAGTTCACGCGTCATGGTGATGCCATCTTTTCCGGGCATCATTACATCACTAATAATGATATCCGGAAGGAATTTCAAAGCTTTACTCCAACCTTGCATACCATCCACTGCTTCCACGATTCTGTACTCGGAAGCAAAGATGCTGCGCAGGAACAAACGGAGTTCCGAATTATCTTCCACAAGCAACATAGTCCCTTTGGCGTCCATACTCTCTTCCGATTCCTCCTCTATATTCTCTTCTCCAGAAGATTCCGGTATTTCACTAAGAATATCGGTCACTTGTTCTATAACTCCCATACCCACCGTAGCATCATCTTGCAAGAATTCCACCGATTCATCATAGTGTTCTTTACCTTTCAGGAAGTCCACCTTAAAGCAGCTCCCCTCTCCTAACTTACTATCAACGGTAATGGTCGCCTTATGCATTTCTACCAATTCCTTCACCAATGACAAACCGATACCGGTGCTGGACTGATTGAACAGATTGCGGTCTACCAGATTCTCAAAACGGACAAACAGCGACTTTTTCTTATTATCTGCAATACCTATTCCCTGATCTTCCACACTTACGGAAACTGATTTCTCATCTTCACGCACAAGCACCGTAATCATCTTTCCATTCGGAGTGTATTTAAAAGCATTGGAAAGCAGATTGAACACAATCTTCTCAAATTTATCCGCATCTACCCAAAGATACAGTTCTTCCTTCTCCGTTTCAAACAGGAAGTCTATCTGATGTTCTTCGGCAACAGACTCGAAGTTCGCCATGATCTTGCGAGTAAAAGCCACCACATCCATACGTTGAACCTGCATCTTCATTTTCCGGTTCTGTATCTTCCGGAAGTCCAGTATCTGGTTGATAAGCCTCAACATGCGGTTCGTATTCCGTTCTACCACCTGTAACTGTTCACGGGCATCATCCGGAAGTTTGGTATTCCCCAGTATATATTCCACAGGCCCTGAAATCAAAGTCAGCGGAGTGCGCAGTTCATGAGAGATATCGGTAAAGAAACGCAGTTTCATATCCGTCATTTGTTGCTCGACGGACACCTCATGCTTCAAACGATAAATAGTGAACAAGATATACACCGCCGCTACAATAATCATGATGAAGAAAAGCACATACAGGAAATAAGCAAACGGAGTTTCCCAGAAGGAAGGTAGTATCTCAATGTCCAATGTACGCGTGTTTTCAGTCCATATACCGTCACTGTTGGTAGAACGGACTTTAAAGACATAATGCCCTTTTGGTAAGTTGGTATAAGTAGCTACACGCTGTTTACCTACATAGTTCCAGGCCTTTTCAAAACCTTCCAGGATATAAGCATACTGTATTTCGGAAGGTGCGGAATAGTCGAGTGCAGCAAACTGTATGGTGAAAATATTCTCCCGATGCGACAGTACCAATTCTTTGGTATCATCCAATCCCTGTTTCAGTACGGAACCCTGTCCCGGCACCACGTCCACATTCGCCACCAACAATTTGGAGAAAACCATCGGCGGCACATAATTACTCTTTCCGATGGAATCGGGATTGAAATAGAAAATACCTGTACTTGCCCCGAAAAGTATATTACCCGAAGCAGTATATTCCGAAGCCGCCTCACTGAAACGTACCCGGAAAAATATCTCCTTATCGGCATAATTCTCAAATTTCTCTTTGGAAGGAATAAACTTACTGATACCGTTTTCCGAACTGAGCCATAAATTACCGGCTTTATCCTCCTGGATGGAAAGCAACACATCCGAAGGCAGGCCGTCCTGTACCGTATAAGACTTAAAACAGGCATTACCGCTCTCATCCAGCGATACTAACTTATTCAGTCCTCCGCCAAATGTTGCAATAAAGAGTTCCTTATTCCGGGTAGATACAATCCAATGCACATCATTATTGCTTAGGCTATGCTCATTGTCCGGAACACGCAGGAAATGACGGAACTTCACATCTTCGGGATTCTTGAAGTCTGCATCCATCATCAAGGCGCCCACGGTAGTCCCTATCCAGATATGCCCCTGATCATCACCTGTTATAAAACGGGCCTTGTAACAATAATCAATAGGATATCCTTTCAGGTTATTACGATGGTTCACAAAAATCTCTTTACCACCCTGACTGTGCGCCATATAGTTGATGCCGCCTGCAAATGTAGCAATCCAGATGCGTCCATGCTTATCTTCGTATACACAATAAACATTGTCGTCACTCAAACTATAAATATCACCTTCCTGATGCTGATAACGTGTCAGCTTATAGTGATAGCTATCTTTCTGTTTTTCAGCTTTCACCAGGCCATCCCCTTTGGTTGCAATCCAGAAATTCTGTTTACTGTCCTGCAAGATGAAATAAACATTACCACGCAACGGAGTGCCGCTGTGCGACACAGTACCGTTTTCGGTCAGATAGCCCTTATTTACACGGTTCTTATCATATATCCGTAGTTTACCATCTTTCAAGCCTACCCATAAATTCTGGTCAGCATCTTCGCAAAGGGCACGTACTTCGTTGCTCAATGACTCATAATCGTGTGGTACCGGCGTTACGATGCCAAACTGAGACGGACGGAAAGTGACCTTCTCCAATCCCTTAGAGTGAGTGCACATCCATAGATTCCCCTGATTGTCGGAAAAGGCAGTATGTATTTTATTGGAAAAGCGCCAGTCATGCCCTGACAACTCATTATAGAACGGACGCAGACTATTACTTTCACGGTCAAAATATGAAAAACCGCCGCCATACGGATGTACCCAAAGCATGCCGTTGATATCTTCATGCGCATGGAAAGCCGGACGAGAACGGTCCGTACTGGTCGGTTCCACAGCTATTACTTCACGCTTCAAGACCTGTGTATGCGGATTGAAGTGTACCACTGTACCCGGAATATGTTGCTCGAACCATACTTCCGATGCTTTATCCACATAAGTACCATGAATCGGCGCATCAGGAAAACGGGAGGCAGGGAAGTGTTCTGTCTTCTTTGTATCACATTTATAAGTAAAGAATCCGTCTTTTGAAGTGGTCAGTATGATCTCATTACCATCTATATGATTGATTGACACAATGTGGGATGAAACCGGCAGACTCAGCAACAAGAACTGCCCGCTCTCCTTCTGATAGCGCCATACGCGCCCGTTATCCGATCCGAAATAGATTTCGGGACCATGCTCCAAACAGGAATAAAAGGCTTGCCCGCCTTTCTTCTCCCGCTCTGCTGTCTCTGCAAAATAAAAGACCGGTGATTTCTCTCCGGGTGCCAACATCCCTAATCCGTTATCAGACAATATCCATTCATTACCTGCCCGGTCCTCATATACCTGAAACACACGTGAGGCAGAAAACTGTCCCGATTGGGTAGAATAATATTGGGAGGTCAGGCTATAATCCTGTGGATCAGTTGCCACCCGGATCACCCCTTCAGTCTCCGTCAGCAACCATACCGAACCACCCGGAAGGACTTTGATATTTGTTATATTGGCTGTGCCTCCCTCTTCATCATCACCCGGCGCACGCTCAAACGTTTCCGTACGGGGATCGAAGCGATAGGCGTGATTGTCATAGGTTTGTAGCCAAAGGAAACCATACTTGTCTTCCAGCATATGATCTATACGATTATGACTCAACACGATACGATTATCAAGACGTGCCTTATATGTTTTAAATGAATAACCATTGAACTTATTAATGCCATCCCAAGTAGCAAGCCAGATATTTCCCTTGCGGTCTTGCAGGATGCTCATTACTGTATTTTGAGAAAGTCCGTCTTCAGACGAATAATGGGTGAAAAAACAATCCGGCTGCGCTTTTACTGACAACACACCTATCAACCCAAGGATCAGATATAAGATTTTTTTCATAATAACAGGCTTATTCTATGCGGTAAAGATAAGTATTTCATAGAAAATTCATATATCTTTGTTTAGATTTTAACAACCACTGGTCATGAGAAGAATCGTAATATTGCTAATCCTCTGCGTAATTGCCACCGGCTTCTGCTTCGGACAATTACCACATACCTTTACACAATATACCTCAGAAGACGGACTCTCGCAGAATACCATTATGAGTATCCTGCAAGATGACAAAGGAGTGATGTGGTTCGCTACCTGGGACGGTCTCTACAAATTTGACGGATATACATTTAACAACTATAAAGCCCATCCGGGCGACAGCATCGGATTGAGCAACAACCGTCTGGACAATATTAAAGAAGATAGATACGGATATATCTGGGTACAAAGCTACAATCACCAGGTCTATCGTTTCAATCCGCGGCTTGAACGGTTCCAGGCTATCCCTTACGACAACTACCTGTCTTTGGACATGTATGTGCTTCCGTGTGGAGACGTATGGATAATTACCGTACAAAATGAATTGATTCATATTTCCACTCATCCGGAAACACATGAAATGAAAGCCACAGACTTCTTTAAATCCCACCAGATTTCATACTCAGAGCCTATCAAGTCTATCTTTCAGGACAGCCGGGAGAACCAATGGATTCTTACCGAGAACGGATTATACCGCCTGACTCGTAACGGGAATGAAGAGAAACTTTCTTCTTACTTCGTCGCTCCTCCGGAAAAGGACAAACAACCTTTTTACGATGCACTGGAGAACAATCATAGCATCTACTTTACTTCCAAACAGGGATGTGTATACGAATATAATCCGGACACCGGCCAGTTTGTAAGGCAAGAGTTCCCCACCGGCTCGTCTATTAAAACCATCCGACAACTCAAAAAGGACAAGCTATTCATTGGCACAGCCAGCGACGGGTTCTTTGTGTATGAACAAAGTTCCGGAAACCATCGTCACTATAATACCCGGAATTATCCTTCATTAAAGGACAACCAGATTAAAGCAGTCTATATCGATACCAACGGTGAAGCATGGATACGCCTCAACACCAAAGGAGTGACGCACTTCAATCCTGAAAACGAGCAGTTCGATCACTTCATTCTGCAAGACAAGTACGGCAAAGATATCGTCGATTCCCGACCGGAAATGTATATATACGAGGATGTTAACGGCTCTTTATGGGTACATCCTTCGGGAGGAGGACTTGCCTGGTACGACCGTAAGAACAACCGGATACATCCGTTTTACAATCCGGCCCTGCAATCGGGCTGGAGCGCTGACAATAAGGTGACCAATGTCTTTACTGATAAACAAGGTAATTTATGGCTCGGTTCATACGGAAACGGCTTGGAGAAGATCTCTTTCAATACCAATCATTTCCATTTGCTTACCGCTGCCCCGGATGACACGGAATTCCCGGGAAGCAACGTCCGTGCCGTTTATCAGGACCGCAACGGGTATATATGGACGGGCAATAAAGACAAAGTTATACGTGTCTACGACAGCCAATGGCGCTATGTGGGCAACCTCACATCCTCAGGGACTATCTCCCCTTACAGTACGGACAAGTTAGGAATCGGCTATTCCATCATACAAGATCACGAAGGCACCATCTGGATAGGCACCAAAGGCAACGGACTATTCGCCGCCAGGCCTCAAGGAAAGCCTCTGACTTATCATCTCGTTCAGTACAGCGCCGACGCAAACGATGTATACAGTCTGAGCGGTAACGAGATATACAGTCTGCATGAAGACCGGCAGCAACGGATATGGATTGCCACATTCGAAGGAGGAATCAACTATCTGGAACGGGGAACAGACAAAGAAGCGGACCGTTTCATCAACTACCGGAACCGGCTAAAGAACTATCCTATCAGCCAATGTTACCGTACGCGTTTCATCACCTCCGACACCAAAGGGAATATATGGATAGGCAGCGCCACAGGATTACTGATGTGCAAGGGCAATTTCAAAGAACCGGAAGAGATAGAATTCCAACGTTATTGCCGTATTTCGGGAAACGCCAACAGCCTCAGCAATAACGACGTGCACAACATATATTTCACCCGGAAAGGCGAAATGTACGTAGCCACCTTCGGAGGCGGACTCAATAAGCTACTCTCACTGGATGGTGCTGAAGCCCGCTTTCAGGCATACACCATGAAAAACGGGCTTCCTTCGGACGTATTACTATCCATCGAAGAAGACCCACACGGCAATTTGTGGTGCGCTACAGAGAAAGAACTATGCAAGTTTATTCCTTCCACGGATAAAATAATAAACTACCCCTCCAGAGCCTTCCCCCTACGAATTAGTTTCAATGAAGGGGCGGCTCTGCGAACAGCATCCGATTATCTGATGTTCAACACCGTGAAAGGTGTTCTATACTTCTTTCCGGATTCCATCCATACAAGTACATACGTTCCTCCCATCATCTTCACCCGCCTGCAACAGGCCGAGAAGACGGTGACTCCCGAAGAAGGTGGCATACTGACCACCCACATCGATGATACGAACCTCCTGACCCTGCCTCACGATAAGAATGGATTCAGCATCCAGTTTGCCGCCCTGGATATGAAGTATCCCGGCAACATCTCCTATTCCTACAAACTGGAAGGCTTTGAAAACAACTGGAACAATATTGGCAACCAGCGAACCGCCACTTACACCAACCTTCCGAAAGGGCATTACACCCTGAAAGTCCGCTCTACAAACAGTGACGGCATCTGGGTGGAGAATACGCGTACACTGGACATCAACATACTTCCCTCCTTCTGGGAGACACCGTGGGCATATTCCCTGTACGTGCTATTTATCTTATTGGTCATTTTTACAGCCACCTATATTCTCTTCACCATCTTCCGGCTGAAGCATAAAGTATCTGTTGAACAGGAGATTTCAGATATAAAGTTACGTTTCTTCACAAATATATCGCACGAACTGCGTACACCGTTGACGCTGATTGCCGGTCCCGTAGAGCAAGTCCTGCAACATGGCAAGTTGAATGATGAGGAACGGGAACAGTTGGTACTGGTAGAGCGAAACACGAACCGGATGTTGAGGCTTGTCAATCAAATTTTGGACTTCCGCAAGATACAGAACAAGAAGATGAAGATGAGGGTGCAACAGATTGACCTGATCCCTTTCATCCGCCACATTATGGAAAGTTTCAACAGCCTTGCCGATGAACACCAGATTGATTTCAGTATGGATACGAAAGTCTCCAGCCTCAAGATATGGGCGGACTCCGACAAGTTGGAAAAGATATTGTTCAACCTGTTATCGAATGCCTTCAAATATACTCCCCAAGGGAAGCAGATCAAAGTGATGGTGCAGGAAGAAGAAAAGGATGTGATTCTTGCTGTGGAAGACCAGGGAATAGGGATTGCGGAGAACAAGCAAAAGTCCCTGTTCGTCCGCTTCGAGAATTTAGTGGATAAGAACCTCTTCAACCAGGCCAGCACCGGTATCGGCCTTTCACTGGTGAAAGAATTGATCGATATGCACCACGGCTCCATCAGCATCCGGAGCAAACTTGGAGAAGGGAGTTGCTTCAGCATCAGATTACAGAAAGGAAAAGAACACTTCGACGAAACCGTTGAATTCATCCTGTCCGACTACGTGGTAAGTGATACCTCACCGGCATACACCGGAAATCAGTTCTCTTCTCTCACCGGAAACGAAGAGGAGAACCTGAACAGTGAAAAAGAAACTATCCTGATAGTGGAAGATAACCAGGAATTACGCTTCTTCATAAGGACCATCTTTGCCCAGTACTTCAATGTGATAGAAGCTGAAAATGGTAACATCGGACTGGAAAAGAGCAAATTGTATATGCCGGATATCATCATCAGCGACGTTATGATGCCCGAAAAAGATGGTATAGAAATGGTGCGCGAACTGCGGGATGAGATGACCACAAGCCATATTCCCATCGTTATGCTGACGGCTAAGTCGACCATCGAAAGCAAGATAGAAGGCATGAAGCTGGGAGCGGACGATTACATCACAAAGCCCTTCAGCGCTGCCTACCTGAAGGCACGTATTTTCAATCTGCTTGAACAGCGCAAGAAATTACAGGCATTGTATTGCGCCAGTCTGTTGCCTGCATCCACCGAACAACCTCTGGCAGGGAAAAAGGAAACCACCACTCCGGCCCTTTCGCCCAACGACCGGAAATTTATGGATAAAGTGATGGAAACCATAGAGAAGCATCTGGATAACGGTGACCTTACAGTGGAAGACATTGCCGGCGAAGTAAACATGAGCCGTTCCGTATTCTTCAAGAAACTGAAGACACTGACCGGTTTATCTCCCGTTGAGTTCCTGAAAGAAATACGTATGAAGCGGGCAGCTCAACTCATAGAGACAGAGGAGTATAACATGGCACAGATTGCCTACATGGTGGGACTGAATGACTCGCATTACTTCAGCAAGTGCTTCAAGCAGCAATATGGAATGACCCCGACTGAATACAAGGAAAGCCGAAAGCAAAACTAAGTGCCGAGGTCCCATTACGAGTGAAGGTACTTCCCACTAGGACTGAAGCCACCTCCCACTAGGACTGAAGTACCTTCCCACTAGGACTGAACACGTGTTCCACTACGACAAATCTTAGTGGAACACTAAATGCTTTATCACACAAACTATTACGTTGATCGCTATACCTATATATTGTCGCTATCCCATCATAAACTCTTATTCAAAAAGGATAGTACGGCTTCCTGGACTTTCACTCCACAATCATGCGGCATATCCCACAGTTCCGTAACCAGTTTGTCGCCTGCCGAACGGCTTTCCCATACTTTCCGCATTTCTGCAAAGGCGGCATTCACTCCTACCGGAGGAAAGAGCTTGTCATGTTCCCCGTTCAGAAAAAACATCGGTTTAGGACAGGCAATGGACGCGATATGCGGATAATCCAGATAACGGCGGATACCCGGCAACATATTGGCAAAACCTCCCCTTTCTTTTCCATACTCCCATGAGAACTGACAGTCCGTAGTCACCATCCAGCAGACGGCAGCTCCGGCTTTCACCTTATCAGAGAGTGCCGAAAGCATCCAGGCACGGTAAGCTCCCATCGAAAAGCCCATGCAACCGATACGTTTGGAGTCGACTTCGGGCAACGTAGCCAGAAAGTCAGTGGTGTACATGTCTTCGTAGTTCATGAAAGCACTCCAACTGCGTCCCAGCATCATGAAGTTACCTGCCACAGCCATGTGTTTGTCACCGTCAACTCCTTCTTTCCGTCCGCGTTCCCCCCAGAATATAGCATCAATAGAAATAACTACATATCCATGTGCAGCCAGATAATCGCCTACATATTGCCCACCGTAGCATTGTTTAGCCCAGGCATCGGCATCAGCCAGGACTTCGGGAGACACTCCGAAGGGACGGATCATCTTCTCCTTACCAATCGTATAATGACCTCCATGGTCATGCAAAAGCACTACCGCCGGGAAGGGACCTTCACCATCGGGCACCAGCATATAGGCGTTCACACGGGAATAACCGGTCAGATTGAAACGTAACTTCCGGGCTTTATACCCATTCCGCTGCTCTTCGGCTACAACCTCAGTCCGGTAGTCGGTAGTGCGAGGCGGAGGGGCAAGCATGGCATCCAGCACGGCATTGCGTGCCTGTTTGCGCCACTTCTTAAAATTCTTAACCGGACTATTTCCCCAAGCCATGGGGTAAGTCAATTCTGCTTTCAGTTGATCCAGGAAAACAGGCATCTCTCTTTCCAGTTCGTAACCGGATAAATGCTGAGAAAGGGCGGCTACCGAAGTAGCCAACCCTAACATCATGCAAAGAATACATCTTCTTACCATATTACTGCTGCTTAAAACCATAACCATTCGTAATTCCCGAATTCAGCAATACCTGATAGATATTCGGCAATAAATGGATGGGCGGATTCTTTGCCGCATAATCGGCATCCGTATAACCGGCGAAGAGTTTCTTCGCATAAGAATCCTCATATTTCAACATATCAATAGCCCAGGGAGTCTGTACATATCCATCAGCTTCCAAAGCCAGCGCTTCGGCAGAACCCGGTTCGATATACTTAAACAAACCTTTGATTGCAACGTTGGTCATCGTCACTCCTGCATAAGCAGGAACCAGACTTCCCCAATCATCATGCTGTCCGCGCCATCCCGGGAACAATACCGGATCATCTTGCTTGTCAGCCGGAGTTTGTGATGTCAGTCTATATCCATACTCGGATTTAGCATCGACCATCTTCGTCCAGATATAGGCAGGTATCTGATTGCCATTCTTAAACGTGTAGTAACCATCCTGACGTATGCCCTCAATGATAGCCGACATTACCTTTCTGTTTTCAACGGCAACTTCCGGAAGAATACCGGTGCGGATAATGTCAAAACGACGCACGCCTTCGCCACTGAATTCCAGAGCACGTTCTTTAAGCACTGCATTATACACAGAGCCGCAATCCGATATATATTTTTCAAAGTTCGGGTCGTTGTTGCCGGGGAACGCCCGGTTATGGACGATGGCAAGATACGTCTTGGCGCTGCCTTCATCGCCCAATGCCGCACACACTTCAGCCAACATCAGGTAAGCATCGGAAATACGCATATAAGAGAAATTGATACCGGAATTACCATAAGTTTTCGTATCAGGCGCAGTCATCCGGTTCCAGTCCCACTTATTGGTACCCGGGCCGCATCCTTTACCCCATGCACTGCGGTCGAATGACTGCATCAACTCCTGACCACCACCTGTGCTCCCTGTTACAGCAACAGAAGCGTCACGACGCAAGTCGTTATTATCGAACCAACCGTAGTAGAAATGTGCCTGAATACGATCTTGTCCGCAAGCCACGCAAGGTGCCTGACCGTCACCACCCGACGAAGGACGACCAATATAAGCCGGACGGGAAGATCCGCCATTGTATTCATGAGGGAGTTCGTAGATAGATTCATCAGCCAATGTTATATTATCGGCGGCATGCATCTGCTGGAACATATACTGGTAAGGATTATTATACTCCTGTCCATTCTTCCCTGTGGAACGGGGATCCGTTGTACGCAATACCACCGAACCGGGATTCATATAGATTGCCTGAAGATATTCTTTGGCTATGGCATACAAATCTTTCCAATCGCTGCGGCGTCCATAAATGGCACCGTTCTTTTCCACACTCCAATCGTCGAAAGTAAGCACCTTTCCGTCACCATCCACATAGAAGTCTGCACCCAGGTCTGTGCGGCGAGTTGCATAACCACCATTATACATGCAAAGACGTCCTATAAGTCCCTGAACATATGTACGATTCATGACATCCGCTCTCGTACTGCCTTCACCCGGACGATACATATGAGGCTCTACCTCCCTGAGTTTCCGGATATGATAGTCATAAATGGCATAACGGGAAGTCAGTCCTTTTGCCTGCTCACCGGCATTCAGTGCATGGGGCACATCGCCATACCAGCGGCACAATTCCCAGTAGCACGTAGCACGCAGAGCCACAGCCTGTCCGTAGATATCCGAAAGATTATTAGGTTCTCCGGTCATGATTGACTGGAAGTTATCAAGCGCCTCAAAACTGGATATCAAGGAATTGGCCACGGATATCGTTTCGTAAAGCTTGGTAAATACTTCGGTTCCTTCTCCCGAGTTAATGTTATAGTTGCCCGTACCACCCGGATAATACCATTTTTCACAGATTCCGGCGCTACCTTCATCGTAAATGTCCTGAGAGTCTTCAATATCCGATCCCCAAACCGGATGCCAGAAGAATCCGACATTATGCACACTCCTGTTTGCACGGAGGGTTTCATAACCATAATACAATGCACCACGTGCAGACTCTTCATTTGAGAAGACAAAATCGCGGTCTACTACACTCGGAGACGAAGTGTCGAGGAAGTCCTGGCAGCCGGTCATCGCACATGCGAAAGCTGCTGCGAGAGTTATATTCAATATCTTTTTCATATCTGTTTCTCTGTTATTTTACAATTACTATTTAGAAAGTTATGTTAGCACCGAAAGTGAATGTGCGTGCACGCGGGTAAGTTCCGAAGTCCATGTTGAGCGTCGGGAAAATTCTCAGGTCACTGTAGAATCCGCTTTGTCCCGTAGGATTGGCATTCACTTCAGGATCTATGCCCGAATAACCGGTAATGGTGAAGAGATTGGTTGCAGTAAGATACAGGCGTATCTTATCCACATGTACTTTAGTCAACCAGTTCTTGGGCAATGTATATCCGAGCGTCAGCGTCTGCAAACGAAGGTAGGAACCATTCTCCAACCATTCCGATGAAGTTATGCCACTCTGATGGTAGGGTAAATGATATTTGGCATTCGCATTCAAAGCTCTCAACTCATCGGGATTGGTAACGGCATACAAGTCACCGGCAGCATTCACATTGTAAACCTTGAAAGCATCGGCCACCCAGGATGCACGTTGCGCACCGATTCCGTCAAACTCCTGACCGGATGCATTGATCATAGCAGCCACGTTATATACCTTACCGCCTGCTGTCCAGTTGAAATTAGTAGAAAGATCAAAGTTCTTATAGTTGAAATTCAGTTGGAAGCTTCCCGTATGACGAGGCATCACTTCGCCCAGGCAAGTAGCATCATCCAGGTCTACCGTACCACTTTCATCCACATCACGGAATTTGGCAGCTCCGGGGAATGCAGTCTGTCCGGCAGGCAGATCGTAAGGGTGCATGTATGTAGCGGTCAAGGCTTTCGTAATATCGGGTACACCTTCTTTCAGAACGTACTGGCCATTGGTGTAATTGAAATCATCCACGGTATAATATCCTTCGCTGATAAAGCCACGTACCAGGCCGATCGCTTTCCCTTCCACAAACATATAGTCGTTGGTAGGAACCAGAGAGGAAGAACCCCAGTATGAAGAATAGAGATACTGGTCGGCATTAGGCAGTTCATCCAGTTTATTGCGGTTGTAGTTATAGATGGCACCTACGTTGAAACGGAAATCACCTTTGTTTATCACATCTACATTCACCGAAAGCTCAATACCACGATTGGATGTTTTACCGAAGTTCTGGAACTGGTAAGAGTATCCGGTAGTGTTATCCACAGGTACGGCCATCAACAAGTCTTTTGTAGTATTCCAGTATACTTCCAGACTACCGTTAACACGGTTGTTCAGGAATCCAAAGTCAATACCGAAGTTGCGCGAAATAGTAGTTTCCCATTTCAGCTTAGAGTTAGCCAGCAAACCGTCCGGACGATAGAATGAACCGAGTTCACCGTTGATAGGGGTATGATTGCTGCCCGAACCAAGGCTCGACCAGGTTTCACGCCACAGATTGGAACTAATATTGTCACTGCCCGAAGTACCATAGGACAAACGAAGCTTCAGATTGGAAAGCCAATCTTTTGTGCCGTTCATGAAAGGTTCTTCCGAAAGGCGCCATGCGAAAGCACCTGCGGGAAAGTATCCCCAACGATTATCCGGCGCAAACTTAGAAGAGCCATCGGCACGGAACGTACCGGTGAACAGATAACGGTCCATGAAAGTGTAACTCAAACGTCCGAAGAAGGAAACCGTACGGGCAGGCACGCTATAAGAATTGGTTGCAGAGAAAGAGGTGGTTGCCGTATGGATCAATCCCATCGTGGTGTCATAATCAAATGTAGAAGGATAGCCACGGCCCGTGATTTGCGACGATTCGGAATCCGACTTCAGGACTTCATTACCCAGCAATGCCGAGAATACATTGTTCTTGCCGATATTGAAGTTATAATTCAAAGTGCTCACCGAACGCAATCCATCTCCCATGCCCCGGTTAAGGGTGGCACGCTTATCTCCGTTTGTATATCCGTTCTCATAATAAGTACTCTTCGATGAACTGCGGGTAAGTGATAATTCACTGCGGGCCACAAGCCCCTTGATGATCTCCCATGACAAAGCTGCCGATCCTCTCAATGAACGGGAATAGGATTTATTCGTGATATCATTGATCAATTCTACCGGATTGTGCTTGTCGTCGATATTAGCCACACCGAAACTGAAGCCTGAGGCAACTTCCGAATAAGAGACACCACCCAACGGATTGTCAATGGGACGATAGCGATAAGCTCCCGACACATTAGAACCTTTACCGTTCGTTACATTCTCACGTCCATTCAGATTTGACTCCGTATAACGGAAATCAACATCCAGGTCCAGTGTCTTGGCAAGTTTCTGCCGAATCTTGAAAGAAGCATTCAGACGGTTGTAGTCCGAATTGATCTTGATTCCTTCATCATTAACGTAGCCGAGTGTAAATATCACTTTCGTTTTATCTGTACCGCCCGAAACATTCACACTGTGGTTATGAGACAGTGCGGTACGCAGTACATCATCCGTATAGTCATGGGCTTTCACATTGGCATAGTCGGCATAGTGGTTGCCATACTTACTTCCCAGACCGAAGTATTTCTCAACAGCATCCTGGTTAGCAGTTCCTCTGGATGCGGCATAGCTCCAGTTATGAAGGATATACTCCTGAGCCGAAAGCGTCTCAAGCGTCTTCGATACATTTTTGACCTGTACATAGCCATCATAGCTTACCTTAATCTGACCTTCCTTGGCGCTCTTAGTGGTAACCAGGATTACACCGTTTGCACCGCGTGCACCGTAAATAGCCGTAGATGACGCATCTTTCAACACATCGATAGATTCTATTTCCGAAGCCGGTATATCGCCAATATTGCTTACCGGAAATCCATCGACTACATAGAGCGGATCATTGGACTGGGTTATGGACCCTCCTCCGCGGACACGTACCGAGATTGTAGCTCCCGGACGACCGTCCTGCGACACAACGTTCACACCCGGCAGACGTCCCTGCAAGGCCTGTGCAACATTGGATACAGGATTGGCAGCAACCTCATCTCCTTTTACCGAAGCTATGGCTCCCGTCAGGTCACGACGCTTCACCGTACCGTAACCGATAACAACCACTTCATCCAACATTTCCGTATCTTCAAGCAACTGAATATTGAAAAGACTCTTACCTGCAACCGCTATGTCCTGGTCTACATAACCTATATATGAGATGTGTAATATCCCATTAGCAGCCACAGTCATAGAAAAGTTACCGTCCATATCGGAAACGACACCGTTTGAAGTTCCTTTCTCTAAAATGGTAGCACCAATAATAGATTCACCGGCCGCATCTCTGACCGAACCGGAAATCTTAATTGTCTTCTTGTCATTGGAGGCTTGCTGCACACCGGCTACTGAAGTATGATCCACTGTCAGGGGAGCAGCTTGAGAAAAAGTTCCCAAATTGAGGTAGGACAAAACCCCGAGCATTAACACGACCTTTTTCCTGTAATTCATAAGTAAATGATTTATTGATTAAACAAATTCTGAATTCACTACAAAGCATTTATGTCTGCCTTGCACTTGCAAAATAGCAGATAATCTATCTCTCTCAGGTGAAAAATATGCTTGAATCGGTGGAAAAATCGCTCTATACCACTCAAAACACCACAGACAAAGAGATAGGGGGATTTTCTCACAGTAAAATCACAAAAAATCCCCCCGGATTCACTCTTTTCATTGAAGAGAGATCCGGGGGGATGAGAAATAAGATAGATTTTATTTATTTCAGATGCTTCAATATCCACTGCAACTGTCCGTATTCCGTATCATTGGAAGTCCAGTGCTCATTAATCGGGGTGATCAATGCTTCCTTCGGACAATCCAGCGTATTATAAACAGCATAGCTGGTGGTCGGCGGACACACATCGTCATTATATCCCCAGGTAATATAAGTAGGAACCTTTATCAGACGGGCAAAGTTCACTACATCATAATATGCCATCGTTTTTAACTTCTCCGGCGTATCCATCCCTTCGGTACGGAAAAAGTGGGGATATCCTCCGGCACGCCCTGCTTTATACCCTGCCATATCACTCAAAGCGGGGTGATTGGCTACACAAGCTGTTACACGAGGATCCAAACCGGTCGTAATCAAAGCTAAAGCTCCTCCCTGACTACCGCCCTGGACAATTACATTCTTACCATCCCATTCGGGCAAGGAAGTCAGGAGGTCGATGCTACGCACACAACCCAGATACACTCGTTTCATATAATAGTTGTCACGGTTATCAAGTCCATTATTCAGATAGCCATTCTCTCTACCGTTAAAAGCGTTGCTGATTTCCTTGAATGCCTCCTCTGTCAAGGTAGGATTCAATCCGTGTATCTCAATCTCAAAACGAATACAGCCTTGTTCTGCATAATATTTGTGACGTAAAGGCTCCTTGATTGTTTTAATTCCGGCACCCGGAGGGCAAAGAACTACCGGACAAGAACCTTTTGTTGCATTCTTCGGATAGAACAAGTAGCCGTAAATACTCTGTCCGCGACTGTTCAACATCAGCTTAATAAGATAGCAATCCACCTTGTCGGTACAATATTCCTTTGCCAATTCCTTCGTATAAGTCAACGGATACTTGGCAGCCTCCGCTTTATTGTTTTCCCAGAACTCTTTAAAGTCCTTCGGCATCTGCGTATAAGGCTTAATCTTCTCCGGTGAGAAACCCAGCTTTACATGATGCTTATAACTTTTTCCATCCACAGTGGCTGTCAAGCGGCAGTCGCGAAAGCCGGATTCTTTCATGGTTCCCACAGGAATAACCGCTTTTCCCTGCTTCAACGTAACCGAACCGGAAGTTTCTGCCGGCATCATATCACCGCCTATTTCATAAGATACAGTTACTCCATCCTGCGGAATACCATATTTATAGAACTGAACTTCAACCGTAGCCTTTTCTCCGGTCTTATAAATCCAGTCAGCATGATTGGGCACGGTAACCCAAAGCACATCACTCCGATACGGGTAATTCTCCGCACATACAAACGAAAGTGGAAGTATCAGAGCGAGCAGTAATACAAACAAATTCTTTTTCATCATTGTGTTCTAATTGTTATAAGTTTATTTATCAAATCCAAATATCAATCAGCGCTTTATGCTTAGCAGTTCATCCCCATTTTTCACCGGATTCCATCCGTCATCTCCGGCAAGTACGGTTTCCATCTCATACCCTTTGAGATTCTTCAATTGATGGGAATAAGGAACACGCGCTTTGGGGTTAGCACCCTCACCCGTGCTTTCATATTCTGCATAGAAAGCTGTCTTTTCCGCTTCTTTATTTCCCCAGTTATTCCAGCCGGCAGGAGAGATATGTTTGCCCAGATTACAACGGATAAACACAGCCTGCGCATACGGACGCCAAGGACGTGAAAGAGCGACATCCCGTACACCGTCATCCGCAGTCAGGCGACAATCATAAAATACGTAACCATACTTCTGTCCCTGATCCGTAGAAGGTGCAGTGACATACCCACCGCTCTTACTATGGATATGGCAACGATTGAAGACAGCCGTAGACCAGCCGAATATAAAGTCGACCGTACCTTCTATATAGCAATCTTCATAGTACTGACGGCAATTTTTCCCATACGTATAAAGTGTATCCTGAGAGCCAAGGAAACGACAATTCTTGAAATAAGCACGATCGGCACTTACGAAACAGGCCACTGCCTGCCCTACCGGACCGGAAGAGTTCTCAAACGTAATATTCTCAGCATAAAAATCAGGAGCATAAATATAACAGGAAGACGAACCGGAGGTCCCTTTTTCTTCGCCAAAGCAGTTTTTCTTCTGCGCATAATCATCATACGAAAGCACTGCCCCGTCCTGACCTATCAGAGAAATATTGATCTTACTTTCCGGTATCACAATCTTCTCCTTATACACGCCTTTACGCACCAATATCGTAGTACGGATATTCTTGCGGAAATCAGGAACAGCATTAATAGCCTCCTGCACGGTAAAGAAATCTCCGCTACCATCCTGCGCCACTACAAAATCATAGTGTCGAACATACTTAGCCAGTTCCGGTACTTCCTTGGCAATGGCATCCATGGCCAAACCAGCCACAACACGCCCGCCATAAACATTCAGATGAGTGTTATCTTCACGTCCCTTCGGCATCGCGGCAACCTGATTGGCAGGTACCCACATAAATAATTTTCGGGAGTCTACCGGCCCCATGCCCTCTACAAGGTCATGCGTAATCTTATTCATATCCACAAAAGCCACACCCAATTCTTTCGCTACATTCCGCGGAGAATCCAGATAAGCACCGTGTGTATCAATTAGCTTGTCACCTTCAGTAACAGCAGGTTGCTCCGAAGCCTCCCGCTTTGCATCCGGATTCACTCCTTTCTGTATATCATCCTGACTAATAGCCTGAGCCACTGCATTCCCATTTGCCGTACCAAAATTACGGCGTACAATGGAGTTAAACAAAACAGGAATACCACCTTTGGCACGGGTTTCATTTACAAAACGTTTCAGGTTCTCATCAAAAGTACTTCCCGGAGTCGTATACCGTTTCGGATCGGACTTCTCATCGTTATGTCCGAACTGAATAAATACATAGTCCCCTTTCTTCACCTGTGAGATTACCTTTTCCCACCGTCCCTCGTCAATAAAACTCTTGGAACTACGTCCATTCACAGCATGATTGTCTACACGGATTTCCTCGGAAAGATAGCCGGGCAACATCTGTCCCCAGCCACGTTCGGGGTTTCCACCTGTCAATGACTTATTGGCCATAGTGGAGTCTCCAATCATGAAAATCGTAATCACAGGCTTGTCAGCCTTGAAAGCCGAGAGCAGGAAAAACAACCCCAGCAATAATGTCAACTTGTGCTTCATAATTCATCAAAATATAAATAGTATTATTATTTTCCGGTGCAATATTACCCAAAAACAAAGGATCTGAAGTGTAAAAAAAGTCGCAATCGGTAGAAAAATTAATATTAATCGTATATTTGCCGACAAAACAACTAATCTGGCAACAAAATGAAAAAGACAAGAAGTAACACTTTCATTCTTGAAAAAGAAATCGCATGGGAGCCGGCAGGCGAAGGAGTAGTACGCCAAATAATGGGCTACGACGGGCAAGTGATGCTGGTTAAAGTAAAATTCGAGCAAGGTGCCATCGGTACACCACACACCCACTACCATACACAAACCACCTATGTGGCAAGCGGTAAATTTGAGTTTACCGTGAACGGTGAAAAACAAATTGTAGAAACCGGAGACGGCGTCTACATTGAACCGGATGCGGAACACGGGTGCGTATGTCTGGAAGCTGGTATTCTGATAGATTGTTTCAGCCCCATGAGAGCGGATTTTCTAAAGCGCTAATACCTTGTCTGCAAGGAGTTAACTTCTTGCCAACAAAAAGTTAACTTCCTGTCGACAAGGAGTTAACTCCTTGTAAGCAGGAAGTTGGCTCTTTGTAGACAGGAAGCTAAGTTATTAATTTTCAGGTTTCCAGTCACTACACATCCGATAGATGTAATTCAGATCATCGTATTGGGCTGCTTCTTTCTTGGTCAACTGTTTCGCCCATTTTACCCGACCGGCTGCCGCAGCACCTTCTCCTGTACTATTGTACTCAGCATAGCGGGCTGTCTTCTCATTTTCCTCTTTTCCCCAGTTATGCCATCCTTCGGGACGAATATGCTTACCCATTTCACAATTGATAAATACGGTGGCAGCATACGGACGCCAAGGACGCCCCAGATAAACCTTGTCCACACCCGGATTGGCCGTCAGTTTGCAATTTTTAAAAACATAGCCCACCGCAATGTCTTCGGGCGTAGAAGCTGCCGTCACGTATGAATTTGTTTTGCTACGGATTTCGCAGTTCTCAAACAAAGCGGTAGAAGGACCGAAAATAAAGTCGGTAGTTCCCTCAATGTAGCAATCTACGAAATAAAGGCGTGTACCTGCGGCACCTGTATAAATGGTATCCTGATTTCCCAGCAAACGGCAGTTGATGAATACCAGTTTATCCCCTTCCGTGTGAAGGGCAACCGCTTGTCCCAGTCTGGCAGCATTGTTTTCTATAGTCAGGTTTTTGAAGGTAATATTGTTTCCCTGCACTTTTACAGTATAGGTACGGAAAGTACCCATCTTATTAATGTTGGCATGGTCATCATACGTGATAATCGTATTTTCCACACTTTCACCGATGAAATCCACATTTTGCACCCAAGAAGGAATTATCGCTTTCTCCTTATATGTTCCATTCTTTATCAGCACTGTAACCTTGTAATCCATAAAAGCACGAATGCCTTCCATAGCTTCCGTCAACGTGCGATAGTCTCCCGAACCATCACGGGCAACCACAAGCGTATCTTTATATTGAGACTGTGCCGATAGCGGCATGATCCCCACCAAGAGAAGAAGTATGCCGCATAAATAATAAGTTAGCCGTTTCATTGTCTTATTTCTGATTAACGATTTCCTTTACTTGTTGCAGACGCTCCCACTCCAGACTTGCCATGATAAACGGACCTACTGCCTTGGGGTCGTTGCTGCGGATTGTTTCATTTATATAATAGGTGTAATCTCCCATACGGTAGTTTTTGCCACCCAGGCCGGCAACTGCACAGGCTCTGGTAATAGTCACCACACCGTCTTTATCTACTTCTATGAAGTTATCAAGAATACCTTGGTATCCTTTGAGAGCCACTTTCAGATATGATTTATCAATATATCCCTTACGAACAGCTTTGAACAAAGCATAGACAAACATAGTAGAACAGGAAGATTCTACATAATTTCCTTTCTCACCACTCTTATCCAGCACCTGATACCATAATCCGGTCTTCGGATCTTGTATGCGCTTCACCTGTGCGGCAATATTATTAAGGATAACGAGCATGGAATCACGTCCTGCCTCATGTTTCGGAATAAAGTCCAGTGCATCTACAAATGCCATTGCATACCATCCCATCGCACGTCCCCAGCTATGCTGTGACTGTCCGGTAACGGGATCTGCCCAACGTTCCTTACGACTGACATCACAGGCATGGCGATAAAGTCCATTCTTCGGATCATACGTATGGCGTGCCACTGTAATAAATTGGTTCACAATATCTTTATAATCCTGTACACGATTATTGCGGAAAGCATATTCAGCATAGAAAGGTGCCCCCATATAAAGACCATCCAACCACATCTGGTTCGGATATACTTTCTTATGCCAGAAACCGCCGTCCTCATTACGCGGATGGGTGTCAAGCTGACTACGCAACAAATCAATAGCCTTCTTATATTTTTCATCTTTCGTCTGTTCGTAGATGCGGAACAGGAATTTACCTGAATTCAAGCGGTCGATATTGTATTCATTCAGTTTATAGGTCTCAATACTTCCGTCCTTGTGTATCATGGTGTCCGCATAAGCTAGTGCATAGTCAAACATCTTCTGATCTCCATACGTATCATACACATCCAGCATGGCTTGTAATTCCAGCCCATGACAATAATCCCATTTCAGTTTCGGCTGGAAATCCAGTTGCCAGGATTCCGGGCAACGAATCATCTCCGATTCTACCATACGTACCGACCACGGTTGCTTATCGCTTACTTTCTGAGCAGACAACTGAGTGGAGCAAATCAGCGCTCCCATCACAAAAGTTTTACAAAGCAGATTGTTCATCATTCTGTTCTTGTTTTTAGGTATATAGATTATATTAAGTAATGTGACAAAGATAGCGGTTCTCACCTAAAGCGTTGTGTACTTTTCGACTGAAAAGGTGCATTATTTATTTTCACCTTCTATAAACTTAGTATTTCGTGTGCGAGAACGAGTGTTTTCGTGCACGATAACGAGTTTTTTTGCCATTTATTTGCATTTCGAACAAAAATTGCAGGAAATTAGACGAAAAAAGTATTGATATACATCAAATAATGTGTATTTTTGGCCCCAGAAATAAGAATTAATAATTTTAAATCAACGTATCATGAGTTTAAATCAAAATGCAGTGGGAAAGATGACCAACTACAGGTGGACCATCTGCGCCATGCTATTTTTTGCGACAACAGTAAACTACCTTGACCGCCAGGTGCTGTCATTGACGTGGGATGAATTTATCAAACCCGAATTCCATTGGGATGAATCACACTACGGAACAATCACTTCTGTTTTCTCTATTGTTTATGCAGTCTGCATGTTGTTCGCCGGTCGCTTTATCGACTGGATGGGTACAAAGAAAGGTTTCCTTTGGGCTATCGGTGTATGGTCGGCAGGTGCTTGTCTCCACGCTCTTTGTGGTATCGTAACCGAGCATTTCGTAGGTCTGCATAGTGCAGCCGAATTAATGGGTGCCACAGGTGATGTGGTAGTAACCATTGCTACTATTAGTATGTACTGCTTCCTGGCAGCCCGTTGTGTACTGGCACTTGGTGAGGCTGGTAACTTCCCTGCCGCTATCAAAGTAACTGCCGAGTATTTCCCTAAGAAAGACCGCGCGTATGCTACTTCAATCTTTAATGCCGGTGCTTCTATCGGTGCTCTGGTTGCTCCGTTGACAATTCCTTTGCTGGCTAAAGCATGGGGTTGGGAAATGGCTTTCATCGTAATTGGTGGTCTTGGATTTATCTGGATGGGCTTCTGGGTATTCATGTACTCTAAACCTTCTGAAAGCAAGCACGTAAATAAGGCTGAGCTTGATTACATTGAGCAAGACAAGCACGAAGAAGGTGCTGCTCCTGTCGTAGAAGAAAAAGACGAGAAGAAGATGAAATTCTGGCAATGCTTCAGCTACAAACAAACTTGGGCATTTGCTTTCGGTAAATTTATGACCGATGGTGTTTGGTGGTTCTTCCTGTTCTGGACTCCTTCTTATCTGAATACGCAATTCGGTATCAAGACTTCCGAAGGATTGGGTATCGCATTGATCTTTACTCTGTATGCCATCACGATGCTTTCTATTTATGGTGGTAAACTGCCTACTATCATTATCAACAGAACCGGTTTGAATCCGTATGCAGCACGTATGCGTGCCATGTTGATATTTGCATTCTTCCCGCTGGTAGTATTGCTGGCACAGCCTCTGGGTACTATCTCTCCGTGGTTACCGGTTATCATGATCGGTATCGGTGGTGCAGCTCACCAGTCTTGGTCTGCCAACATTTTCTCTACCGTAAGTGACATGTTCCCGAGAGCAGCCATTGCAAGTATCACTGGTATCGGTGGTATGGCCGGTGGTTTCGGTTCAATGATTCTTCAGAAAGTAGCAGGTAACTTGTTCGTATATTCATCAGGAAGTACAATGGTAGATGGAAAAGAAGTGGAAATGACTCATGATTTACTGGAACAAGGTGCACAGTTCGTACGCCCTGCCATGGAATTTATGGGCTTCTCCGGTAAACCTGCGGGATACTTCATCATCTTCTGTGTATGCGCAGTAGCTTACCTGATTGGTTGGGTTGTAATGAAGGCTCTGGTTCCGAAGTATAAACCTATTGTATTGGAATAATACTGGAATAGTATATATAGATAATAAAAAAGGTGCTCAGCAGTGAGCACCTTTTTTGATATATATAAAAGACAGAAAAGTATCGGCACAAAAAAAGCCCCTTCTCACGAAGCGACTCTCTTCTGCACTCTCCCGTGAAAAACATGAACCTCAGTATACTTTAGCAAATTTACCTTCAAACGGTCCATGAGAGATACAGGAGCGCAAAACTTTAAGATGAAAAAAAGGGAAGTCTCACGACTTCCACAATTCTTCTAACCTTAAATCTAAATCTCTATGAAAAAAACGTTCGACAAAGATAAGGGTTTATTACATTCAAAAATACTAATAAAAGATATAAAGAAAAGAGGAACGTTTAAGATTTGCTAAATGAGACTCGGATTATCCTCCTGAAAGTCACAGTTCCTTCCATTTTAGAAAATACTATCCAACAAGTCCGCATAGATAGGATTTTGCCTTAACAGATGGGGTACACCTGTCATAAACAATTGCTTACGGGCACGGGTGAGAGCCACATTCAATTTCCGGTCAATCCATACCCCACCCTCTTCCGTAAGATTGGCAAGGAATTTCAATTGATAAGTACGGTTCACACAGAAGGAATAAATAATCACATCGCGCTCACTCCCCTGGAAGCGCTCTACGGTATCTACCAGGATATCGTTTAAACACGGAATACCCAAAGCGGCTATTTCACTTTTAATAAGAGCTATCTGACTACGATAGGGAGTGATAATCCCCAAAGTCAAGGCAGGACGAAAACCGGAAGTACCGTCATATTGCCGATAGATAGCAGCTGCCAGTCTGGCTACGAGCTGCGCTTCAAAATGATTAATCTTTGCAGATTGCGAAGCGACCTCCGGCACTGAGGCAAGAAAAACCACACGACGCACCAGTATATCTGCAAATTCATCATTTTCCAACCCCGGAGCAAGTGTCAATTCCCCTTGCTGGTGTTGCAAACCGACAGGTTCCAGTAGTCCGCCATAAAAGGCATGATTAGGAAAACGAGCCACTTCCACATTCATACGTCCCTGGCGACAAAGCATGTCGTAGGAGCGGTTAGTTATGGGTGATAAGTGATGAGTGGTATCGGCAGAATTCCGGTAGAGGCGTTCAAAAAGGGAATCTTTCAAATTATGCAAACCGATGCTATGCAGGCAGTCCTCGCAGACTTCAGATTGGGATTCGGATTGAAGCACGACAGCGGGCAATTGTTTATGATCACCAATGAGGATAAACTTACCAATAGCATTTCCACCCGCCACATTACGCGCACAAAGAAGCCCCAGCAGTTGTGGTTCCAGTATCTGAGTAGCCTCATCCACAATAGCCACATCGAAAGTTTTCAGACGGAACAATTCCGTTTTGGAGGAGAATGTGGAGACAGTGCCCACAAAAACACGGCAACGCTCTATGCAGGCATGCACCTCACGACGTGAAGAGCAGGATTCCAGCACATTCTCTATCAGATGTGAACGGAAAGGTATATCGCAGGAAAGTTCACTCCCTATACGGATGAAATCAATCTCAGGCGTAATGGCAGAGAGGGTTTTGCAGATTTCATCCACTGCACGATTAGTGTACGAGAGCAATAATATCTGCTTCCCCTCACGATAGAAGGCTTCCACCATACCGCGTAGAGCACGGGAAGTCTTTCCGGTGCCCGGAGGACCTACCAAAAGAAAATAATCTTTAGCAGCCTGGGCTTTCAGGGTGATACGGGAGAAATCATCCGGAGCAACTGCAATGCGAGGATCGAAAGAAACGTCAAACTCCGGCTGTCGCTGGGATAGCAACAGGTCCCGGCGATCCTTGTTGGCAGAAAGAAAGGCAGAAAGTCCCAGATACATACTGCGGAAAGAAGTATCCATATAATCATGCTCGATGGCATAACGACTGTCGGGAGGAAGCACGGAAGTATTTTGTTGCGAAGCACGAAGCCGGATACGGATATCCCGGTCGGTGATTTGCTCAATATTTCCTTTGAATACCATTTTATTGGTTACGTTGTCCGTATCATTATTACGTTGATAGAGAACGATGGAGTCACCTTCACGGAAATTCGGCAATGTCTGCGCCGACCGCTGATTAGCCCGTGCCAACACAAGGTATGCTTTATGCAGATCCGCCGCATGATTCTCTGTGATTGTCAGATCGTATAATATCTCTCCCGCTTCACACTTTTCTTCAAGCTTAGAAAGCCACAAGGCGGCAGCACCTGTACGCCCTTCATAATCAATATCTCCCGATTTTGAAGTGTATAGTTCCTTCGTAATAAAATTATAAAGTGTATAGAAATAGCATTGTTCCAACGGTGTAAGCGCCCGAAGACGCTGCATCACGGCATCAATGGCAGGGTAAAGATAGCGTTTCCACAATGTATTGTTCAGGTGGCGTTCATTCAGTGTATCCGGATGAATATCCTTCAGCCGCTCTGCCGTATAGTGCGGACTATTACGTAATTGCATACCATATTCATTCGCCACAATCCGGTTACGTACATCCATTACACGGCGCACCATCGCCCACGACGGACGAGCGGGATATAACAACGGATAGCGGGTATAGAGCAAATAAGCTTTTACCTTGCGGTGATCCATTCCCATGGAGTATTCCAATACCGCCTGATACAACAACATCTGTACCTTATTATTCTCCTTCGGCTCCACCTTGCCCCGGATAGAATATTCGTCAGCTTTGCCCGACTTCATTTCTATGAAGGAAGACATATCGCGCTGCATATAGTCCAAGCGGCCTTGCAATCCCAGAGCTTCACAGATATAGGTAGGTTCCAGTACGGCATCCGTCTTATCCAGTTCATAACCGGGAGCACGGAAAGTCTCCGTCACCGTTTGTCGGATATGGTCGAAGTGCCGTTTACAATCAGCGAAGAATTCCTTTTCCTTTTCTTTATCCAACAAATCAGCACACGCGGCCAAATCAATGGAATAGGTATGGAACGCTTTCTTCATACAAGTCAGATAGTCCGGTTCCTCCTTGGCATAGATCCACTCATCCAGAAAAAGATTGGCGATATTTCCAAGCAACAGCGGACGCGTATTGTCAGGAGATTGCAGGCGTGCCAGCAAATAATTGGCAGGATGATGCCCGTAATCTTTAAAGCACTCTGCCAACGAGCTGATATCCAACAGATAGTCCGGTTCCAGTATAATAAAGGAAGGCGTCAGTATACCAGCCTCATCTACAGCTACATCCAGCAGGTTAACCTGCGCATGACGCCACAGCAGTTTGCAAGTCTCGGCAAATTCCTCATTCACCTGAGATACATTGTAGCGTACCCTCAGCGGTTCATCGGCAACGGTATCTACAGGCAATACATATAGAAAAGTGTCGTCAGCATACTGGAAGCAGACACGCATCCGGCGTATCCGTTCTTTTGCAGGCGGAGCAACAATATAAGTGGCATCCGCACGGGGAAGCTGATGATATAGTTCAGCAGGGATATCCTCACCCGTCAACCGTTTCACAAAGAAGGTCAATGTCTTGATGTCACGCAACAGATTCTCGCGTGAAGGTTCGGATTGCCGATTCAGTACGGCATTGGAAGTCAGTCGGAAGGTGTGCAAGCGGTTTTGTTCCACTACGGAGAGCCCCACTTTTGAGGCCACAAAACTGACACGAGCGGAAAGGTCCGTCATTTGCAGGCTACCGTCCGGCATCTGCGTACGGCAAAGGCGTTCCAGAAATTCACGAAGCTGACGATAAACTGTTACCAGCGGAATATTTTCATCCCGGCAGACAGCGAGCAAGAAATGGTAGTATTCCCGTGCTTCTTCTTTCATTATTCCTCCTTCTCTTCATCAGTCTCGTCCGCGTCGGTCTTTTTATCCTTAATCATCAGGATACTCAACTCATAGAGCAGATAAAGCGGAACGGAAACCACAGTCAGGGTGAAGGGGTCGCCAGTCGGCGTAATGATAGCTGAAATAATCACGATAAGCACCAGTGCATGACGGCGGTATTTGCGCAGGAAAGATTTATGTACCAGTCCCAAGAGCGAAAGCAGCCACGTCACTAGCGGCAATTCGAAAGCCAGTCCCATGCAGAGCACCAGCATCATGAAGTTATCTATGTAGGAATTCAAAGAAATCTGGTTCTCAATAGCCGCGCTCAATTGATAGGTGGAAAGAAAGCGCAGCGTCAGCGGATAGACCATAAAATAGCCCAGAAGTACACCGAGAAAGAACATCACCGTACCAATGCACAGGGCTTTCTTCACGCCACGCCGCTCATTAGCATAGAGCGCAGGACTGATAAACCGCCAGATTTCAAAAAAGATATAAGGCGTAGCCGTCACCACCGACATCCAGAATGCAGTGGACATGTGAATAAAGAACGGGGCAGCCAGATTAATATTGATTAGTTTAACGTGGAAATCCTGTGTGAAGAAATCATCATGGAGATCGAAAACTTTTCCCACATAGCGCAGCACGTCGTAGAAAACGAAGTCATTGTGACAGGGAGCTAACACTACGTTATCAAACAGCCACGGCATCGCAATAAAATAACCGACAGCCAATACAAACCATACACCGAGTACCCGAAACAATACACGACGCAGTTCGTCCAAATGATCCCAAAAGGTTAATTCCTTATCTGCCATAGTAGTAAGTAGCTACGAGTTACAAGCTACGAGTGCCATGCGGCATAATCGCGCAACCACTTGTAGCTTTGTAGCTTGTAGCTCGTAGCTTATGTAACTCATTTATTTTTTGAAGCCGGCTCTTCTATATCATCCTTTGCCTTGTTTATTTCTTCTTTTGCTTCATTCACACCATCTTTGAAGCTCTTCACACCTTTACCGAGTCCTTTCATCAGTTCGGGGATTTTCTTACCACCAAACAACAACAGTATTAACAGGGCGATGATAACCCATTCGGAACCGCTGGGCAGAAAGCCTAATAAAAGTAAGTTTGTCATATCCGTAGTCTTTTAAATTTGTTGCAAATATAATAGTTTCACCACAGATTACACAGATTTACACAGATTAAAACGAAAACTTTCTGTGTCAAGCCGAATAACCGGGAAGCATATACAGCTCACGAACGGACGATTAATCCTGATAATAGATTCTTTTCACCCGTGTAGAAATACTTGTCAGCACCTCGTAAGGAATGGTTTCAAGAATATCGGAAAGTACCGTAATAGGCAGATGATCGCCGAAAATCTCTACGGCATCCCCTTCCTTACAGTCAATGTCCGTAACGTCAATCATGCAAACGTCCATACAGATGTTACCCACATAGGGCGCACGCTGGCCATTCACCAAGCAATAGGCGTGGCCGTTGCCAAGATGACGGTTCAACCCGTCGGCATATCCGATAGGCAATGCGGCAATCCGTGAATTACGTGTCAGATGCCCCTTGCGGCTATAGCCTACTGTGTCTTCCTGGGGTACATCACGTATTTGCAGGATGGTAGTTTTCAGTGTGCTCACATTATTGATAATGCTGTTATCAATGGGACTGACACCATACAAACCGATACCCAACCGTACCATGTCGAACTGTGCACCCGGGAAGCGCTCAATACCGGCCGAATTGCAGATGTGCCGGAGTATCTTATGCGGAAATGCTTCCTGCAACTGCATGGATGCCGCTTCAAACATTTCAATCTGTCCACGTGTAAACGCATCGAACTGTGCCGCATCACTACCCACAAAATGCGAGAATACCGAACGGGCAATCACTGCATTCTGTCCTTTCAGCCGTTCAATCAATCGCGGCATATCTTTGGCAGCAAAGCCCAGGCGATGCATACCCGTATCCAGTTTTATATGAATCGGGAAGTTAGTGATTCCCTCCTTCTCCGCCTCTTTAATCAGTGCATCCAGCAGGTGGAAGCTATACACTTCTGGTTCCAGTTTATAGTCGAACATGGTCTTGAACGCGGTCATCTCCGGGTTCATAATGATGATGCTTGCCGTAATACCCGCTTTGCGGAGTTCGGAACCTTCATCAGCCACAGCCACAGCCAGAAAATCGACATGATGTTCCTGCAATGTCTTGGCAATCTCATACGAACCGGCTCCATAGGCTGATGCTTTCACCATACACACCATCTTCGTATCCGGACGCAGCCGACTGCGGTAATAGTTCAGATTAGCTATCATGGCTCCAAGATTCACCTCAAGAATGGTCTCGTGTACCTTTTTCTCCAGTTCTTCCGTCAAAGCATCAAAACCGAACTGACGGGCACCTTTTATCAATATAATCTCATTCTCCAACCGCAGTTCTCCACGGGAAATAGCGCGCAACAGGGCTTCTGTATTAGGATAGAAAGCCTTCTCGATGTCAAAGCGTGCGGCACACGAAGATATCTCACTGCCTACTCCGATGATACGCTCAATGCCGCGGCTACCGGCAAGCTGCGATACTTTCCGGTAAAGCGTCGGCGCATTCTGTCCGGTTTCCAGTATATCCGAGAGGATAAGAGTCCGCTTCAGTCCGTTACTCTGCGAACGACGGTAAAGAAAATCGAGTGCAATGTCCAGTGAAGCGAGATCACTGTTATAGCTATCATTTATCAGCAGGCAACCATTTTTACCTTCCTTCACTTCCAGGCGCATAGCCACCGGTTCCAGTGTCGCCATACGTTCCGTAATCTTCTCGGCAGGAAGCATCAGATAAAGACAGGCAGCCAGGCAGTTAAGCGAGTTCTCAATAGAAGCATCGTCAATAAAAGGCAGTATAAAGGTATTATCCATCTCCAGATAACGATAAGAAATGACGGTACAATCCTCCTTTTTCTCCACCTTACTTATAAACAGGGGACGCTCCATATCTTTCCGGCTCCATGCTATTTCACGGGCACTGAGCATAGACTTCGCCACACAATTACTGATAAACTCATCATCACCATTATAGATCACCACATCGCAGTTCTTGAAGAGCGACAGTTTTTCCATGCACTTCTCTTGCAAAGAGAAGAAGTTCTCCTGATGAGCTCCGCCGATGTTGGTCAGTATGCCAATGGTAGGTTTGATAATATTCTGCAAGGCACGCATCTCTCCCATCTCCGAAATTCCAGCTTCGAAAATAGCGAGTTCGGACTGCTCGTTCATCTGCCAAACGGACAGCGGCACGCCGATCTGCGAATTATAGCTGCGTGGTGAACGAACAATCACCCGTTCAGGGCTGAGCAATTGATGAAGCCATTCCTTTACAATCGTCTTTCCGTTACTGCCCGTTATGCCGATAACCGGTATCTGAAACTGTTCACGGTGTTGTTCCGCCAACTTCTGCAAAGCCTTCAACGGATTGGCGACCACAAGGAAATTAACAGCTAACATATCCGAATTACTCATTGCCAGTTGTCCGCTTTCCACCCATTTATAAGCTTCTTTGCTGACTACAAAATTGCGAACACCGCGTGAATACAAGTCAGGAATATAGCGTGCGCCATCATTGCGCTTGGTAGTTAAGGCAAAAAATAAGGTTTCTTCGGGGAAACTCAAGGAACGGCTATCGGTAAGTAACCAATCTATGGTTGCCGGCGTGTCCCCCACACGTCGTGCACTGATGCGTTCGGCTATTGTTTCAATCGTATATGACATATATCTTTCTCTTTTTTGAAATCTAAGTACGGGTATTTTTTGTTAAGTCGGTCGATTTTTAACACAATTTGTCCTAAAAAACGCTTATACTCGTCTGACTCCGGATGGAAGGGCTTATGAGATAGCGCTTTATTGATATTTTCACTTTCCTGCATAATCTCTAACGCGTCCTCAGAGAGACAGGTCTGCACGAACTTCTCCCATACATAGCGTACCGCCAAGGGAGATGGATGCACCATATCATCGGCATAAAAACGATAGTCACGAAGCTCGTCGAGTAAGAGTTCATAAGCCGGAAAATAAAAGACATGTCCGGGAAAAGAAGTCTGTAACTGATCGATGGCAAGCAGAAGTGTAGCTTTACTCAATTGATTAGCGTGCATCCCGTCGCGTACGTGGCGGATGGGGCTGACCGTAAGAATCACTTTCAACTTCGGATTCCGAGCAATCAAACCGGAGAAGAGAGAGGTATAATCCGATACAATCTCCTGCACGCTGAGCCGGCGACGGGTAAAGACAGACTCCGGTTGTTTATGACAATTAGCAACCACATGTCCCGTGGATTTTTGTTCGTACACCCATGCTGTACCAAAAGTCAACATCAGGCAGTTCAAATGGTGGATACGTTCGTGCGCTGTTTGCAGACGGATATTAATACGCTGCAACACTTCTTCTGCAGAGGGAGAAGAAAAATCACCATGATGCATCGAGCTATGCCAGCACTCACGAAAGAAAAACAGGTCTTCTTCTTTATACAGTCTGCCCGTCACCAACTCACGCAAAGCTGTTGAAACAGACAAAGGATTATAAAGAACCCCAAATGGATTGACATCCGGACGAAATCTGGCATCCGCAAGCAGTACACCGATGTTGGTGGCAAAGCAGGAACCCATCAACAGAAGTTCGTCCGCCTGAGTAAAACGGGGCAGATCGGAAGGTAATTCAACAGGGGTAGAAAAGTTCATACGTTTACATCATCATATTCTTCCGGATAGAGAATTTCACGATAGCCATTGCCTGAATGGAAGCAAAGGGAACATCCATCGGTTCATGGTGCGGATTATAACTCACAAGTTTAATGCAACCCTCCTGCTCCGAACGGTTCACATACTTCACTGCCAGATACTCATCGCCATCAATATCGAATGAGACTAGATACATTTCACCATAAATGACATTGCTGAAGCTGTTCATTTCCTTGAAACCTACAATATCTCCCGATTTCAGGATGGGATACATACTGTCCCCACTAATATAAAGGGCACCGTCGCATACGGGAATACTAGGTATTTGTATTCTTCCCATCACAAACTGGTGCTTATTGGCAAGCAATGTACGCAGATTAGCGGCAGCAGTAATGTCGTACAGCACTACACTGCGGTCTTTCATCGCATCCGGCGTTTTGGGATTGTGTATTATCTCAACATTACCTGTCGCCAGTTCGCTATGGTAACTTTGTAAATGGCTCATAGGGGTTCCCTTCCCTACCAATAACCAGTTATAATCCACGTCTTTCATCTTACTCAGCAACAACGGGAAGTCAATGCTGTTTCGTGCAATCCAGTTACTAAGTGTGGAACGCGATACACCCAGGTAGGCAGCCAGATCGGCATCTATTTTGAAGTTCAATACACGCTTGGCACGCTTCACGATATCCGCTACATTAAAAAAGAGATCCTTTTCCATTTTATTTATGTAAATAAGTTCTAATGTTGCCTTCAACATACACTTCTGCATTTTTTAAATGCAAAAGTCAATATATGATGTTTTCCATACGAAAACGAAGTTATACATTACAGCAACAAAACTAATCAATTTGTTTTAAAGGGGCAAATAAAAGTAAGGGAAACAATACTGGCACTATAACAGAATATCTTTCCCACTACGAGTGAAAGTATTTCCCACTACGACTGAAGGCACCTCCCACTACGACTGAAGGTACTTCCCACTACGACTGAACGAGTGTTTCAGTACGACTAAATCGAGTGGCACACCCATCCTCTTATCAGACAACAGCTTAGAGGGAATTTATGGCTTTTGGCACATGATATCCGTCCCAGGCATATTCTTCGGTATAACTATCGAATGCAGGAGTTTCCGTAATGCACGCTTGTGCAAAAAGCCCGGCAATTTCCGCCTGTTCTGCCGGTGAGAGTCCACGTTCCTTGTGCAGGATACGGTAATAAGTGGGTTTTGGAAAGAGAGTACGAATCATCCCTTTCAACAGCAACGCTTTCTTATAGGGGATGTTATCAAAGAGGGTACTGATGCCCCAGGCATAACGAAGTTTCACAGTGCTTCGGAAGTAAGGACACTGACCGGCATCCATAGGATAATTGGCAGGATTCACCGTTACAATACTCTTCACACTTTGCGGCACATGCAACGTAACAAGATGGCGCAGGCAACTTTCACTTCGCTCACAATCAGGGTTAAGACAGTGGAGGTAATTTAAAGGCACCGAATCATAATTAAAGCAGTCTTCCATGATATTCTGTTTTTGAGGGGACAAATGTAGTGAATCTATTCTGACGGAACAATCCAAAGGAGAAGAGTTCTTGAAATATTAAGATAAAAAAGGAGAAGAACTAATGTTAAAGCGGCAAGGATTCATATTTTTCCCAAAAAAAGGGAATACCTTCCGTTTTCTTTTACTAATTTTGCAATTTGTAATCCTCAGAACAGAGATGAAGACAGAACCAACAACATATAACTTGCTAAATTCTATTTCTGATCCCGAAGATCTGCGTAAACTGAGCGTTGATCAGCTTCCGGAAATTTGCAAAGAATTGCGGCAGGACATTATTAAAGAAGTTTCGTGCAACCCGGGACACTTTGCAGCCAGTTTGGGGACGGTAGAACTGACCGTCGCCCTGCATTACGTGTTCAATACTCCTTACGACCGCATCGTGTGGGACGTAGGCCATCAGGCGTATGGCCATAAGATACTGACCGGACGTCGGGAAACATTCTCCACAAACCGGAAATTCAAAGGTATCCGCCCTTTCCCTTCTCCCGATGAAAGCGATTATGACACTTTCACTTGCGGACATGCTTCGAACTCCATTTCAGCGGCTCTCGGCATGGCGGTAGCGGCAGAAGAAAAAGGAGAAAAAGACCGCCATGTGGTTGCCGTAATTGGCGATGGCAGCATGAGCGGCGGACTGGCATTCGAAGGATTGAACAATGCCTCAGCAAGTTCCAACAACCTGCTTATCATTCTGAACGATAACGAGATGGCCATAGACCGCAGTGTAGGCGGCATGAAGCAATATCTCTTCAACCTGACCACCTCAAACCGATACAACCAGCTCCGCTTCAAAGTATCCAAGATGCTGTTCAAAGTGGGCATTCTCAACGAAGATCGCCGTAAAGCACTTATCCGCTTTGGAAACAGCCTGAAATCAATAGCTGCCCAACAACAGAATATCTTCGAAGGAATGAATATCCGCTACTTCGGCCCCATCAACGGACACGATGTGAAGAACATCGCACGTATCCTGCGGGACATCAAAGATATGAAGGGACCGAAAATCCTGCACCTGCACACCATTAAGGGGAAAGGCTTCGAACCTGCCGAGAAGGCTCCGGGCATTTGGCATGCACCGGGAAAGTTCGATCCCGAAACAGGTGAACGCTTTACAGCGGATACACACAACCTGCCACCGCTGTATCAGGACGTTTTCGGCGAAACCTTGGTGGAACTTGCCGAAAAGAATCCACGCATCGTCGGCGTCACTCCCGCCATGCCTACAGGGTGTTCCATGAATATGCTGATGCAGGCAATGCCCGACCGTGCTTTTGACGTAGGCATTGCCGAAGGACATGCAGCCACTTTCTCAGGTGGTATGGCCAAAGAAGGGATGCAACCTTTCTGCAACATCTATTCGTCATTCATGCAACGTGCTTACGACAATGTCATTCATGATATCGCCATACTCAAACTCCCCGTTGTGCTCTGCCTGGATCGTGCCGGGCTGGTAGGAGAAGACGGACCGACCCACCACGGCGTGTTCGACCTAGCCTACTTCCGCCCTATCCCCAACCTGACAATTTCCTCACCCATGAACGAGCACGAACTGCGCCACCTCATGTACACGGCACAGCTGCCGGACAAAGGTCCGTTCGTTATCCGCTACCCCCGTGGGCGCGGTGTGCTCAAGGATTGGAAATGCTCGTTGGAAGAAATCCCGGTTGGCAAAGGACGCAAGCTGAAGGACGGTAAAGATATGGCAGTCGTTACCCTCGGCCCGATAGGGAACATTGCCGCAAAGGCCATCGAACGGGCGGAAAAAGAAAAAGACATCTCAATAGCACATTACGACCTGCGTTTCCTCAAGCCACTGGACGAGGAGATGCTCCACGAAATAGGACGCTCATTTTCCCGCATCATCACCATTGAAGACGGCATACGGAAAGGCGGCATGGGGACTGCCATCCTGGAATTTATGTCGGACAACGAATATACACCACACGTACACCGCATAGGAGTACCGGACAAGTTTGTAGAACATGGCACGATACAGGAATTGTATCATCTGTGTGGCATGGATGAGGAAGGAATCTTAGAGGCCATAAACATAAATTGTCATGACAAAGAAAGAAGCAATAAAGATATTTGAGGAGAAAAAAGTACGTACGGCTTGGGATGACGAGACGGAGGAATGGTATTTCTCAATAGTAGATGTAGTAAGCATTCTTACCGAAAGTGTTGACGGTAGGAAATATTGGAATAAGCTTAAACAACGATTAAAAGAGGAAGGAAATGAAACGGTGACAAACTGTCACCAGTTAAAAATGCTGTCAGCAGACGGTAAGATGCGTTTCACAGACGTTGCCACTACTGAGCAAATGTTTCGCCTCATTCAATCCATTCCTTCCCCCAAAGCTGAACCCTTCAAGCTCTGGATGGCCCAAACTGCCAAAGAGCGGCTGGATGAAATGCAGGACCCGGAACTCACGATTCAACGTTCCATGATGGAATACAAAGCATTGGGATATTCGGACAACTGGATAAATCAACGCCTGAAAAGTATTGAGATACGCAAAGAACTAACCGACGAGTGGAAACGTTGCGGCCTGGAGGAAGGCGCCCAATTTGCTACCTTAACAGACATTATCTACCAAACTTGGGCGGATAAGACCACCAAAGAGTACAAACGTTTCAAAGGCTTGAAAAAAGAGAACCTCCGAGATAATATGACTAATAAAGAATTAGTGTTGAATATGCTGGCTGAACTCTCTACTAAAGAGATTTCAGAAACCAATAATCCGGAAAGCTTCAACGAACATGTTGATGTTGCCCGCCGCGGAGGAAGTATCGCTCGCGATGCCAGAATAAGATTGGAAGAAGAGACCGGACAAGCTGTTATTTCTCCGCTGAATGCAAAAGAGGTTCTGAGATTAGAACAAAACAAGGATAAGAGTAATAAAGAGCAATGAAAATTATTATTGCCGGTGCCGGCGCAGTAGGCACACACTTGGCAAAATTGTTGTCTCGCGAGAAGCAGGACATCATATTGATGGACGACAATGAAGAGAGGTTGAGCACGCTTAGTTCCAACTTCGATTTAATGACGGTCACGGCATCGCCTACCTCCATTCAGGGATTGAAAGAAGTGGGGGCTAGAGATGCTGACCTGTTTATAGCCGTCACTCCCGATGAGAGCCGTAACATGACCGCATGTATGCTGGCCACCAACCTCGGTGCAAAAAAGACCGTTGCCCGTATTGACAATTACGAGTATCTCCTGCCTAAGAACAAGGAATTTTTCAAGAAACTGGGTGTTGACTCATTGATTTACCCTGAAATGCTTGCCGCTAAAGAAATCGTATCTTCCATACGTATGAGTTGGGTGCGCCAATGGTGGGAATTCTGTGGCGGATCGCTGATACTTATCGGTACCAAGATGCGTGAAAAAGCGGAAATACTGGATATTCCTCTGCACCAGCTTGCCGAAACAGACAAGCCCTATCACGTAGTAGCCATCAAACGCTGCAACGAAACACTGATTCCGCGCGGTGACGATGTAATCAAACTGCATGACATCGTTTACTTCACCACTACCCGCAAGTATGTACCTTATATACGTAAGATAGCCGGAAAGGAAGATTATGCCGACGTACGCAACGTAATGATCATGGGTGGAAGCCGTATTGCCGTGCGAACCGCCCAATATGTACCCGACTATATGCAGGTGAAGATCATAGACAATGACTTGAGCCGTTGCAACCGCCTGACAGAACTTCTTGACGATAAGGTTATGATTATCAACGGGGACGGACGCGATATGGATCTGCTTATCGAAGAAGGTCTGAAGAACACAGAAGCCTTCGTAGCCTTGACGGAAAACTCGGAAACAAACATTCTTTCCTGCCTTGCCGCCAAACGTATGGGCGTCAGCAAGACAGTGGCGGAAGTAGAAAATATAGATTATATAGGTATGGCAGAGAGCCTCGACATCGGTACGGTAATCAATAAGAAGATGATTACCGCCAGCCACATCTATCAGATGATGCTGGATGCTGACGTCAGTAACGTAAAATGCCTGACCTTTGCCAATGCCGACGTTGCAGAGTTCACCGTGAAAGCCGACTCTAAAATTACCAAACACCAGGTTAAGGACCTCGGGCTGCCGAAGGGAACCACTATCGGCGGATTGATCCGACAGGGCGAAGGAGTCGTAGTGACAGGTAATACACAAATTCTGCCGGGCGATCACGTAGTTGTATTCTGCCTAAGCATGATGATTAAGAAGATTGAGAAGTACTTTAATTAAATGAAGAACTAAAAAAAGAACATTCTTCATTCATATGATATGATTAATTTCAAGACAGTTATACGGATTATCGGTATCCTCCTATTGCTGGAGACGGTGATGCTATTGCTTTGCTCGGGCGTTTCATTCTATTACCAGGATGAAGCGTTGGTAGATTTCTGGGTATCAGCAGGTATTACGGCAGGTGCCGGACTACTCCTGGCAGCCATGGGCAAAGGCGGTGACCGCCAACTGACACGAAGGGACGGATATGTACTCGTCAGCTTTGCCTGGGTAGCCTTCTCGCTTTTCGGTATGCTACCGTTCTACATCAGTGGATATATACCCAGCATTACCAACGCCTTCTTTGAAACGATGTCCGGCTTCAGCAGCACAGGCGCTACAATATTGGATGACATCGAAGCACTCCCCCACGGTCTGCTTTTTTGGCGCAGCATGACACAATGGATAGGCGGCTTGGGTATTATCATGTTCACCATCGCCATTCTTCCGATATTCGGTGTCAGCGGTTTACAAGTGTTTGCTGCCGAAGCCAGCGGACCTACACATGACAAAGTGCATCCGCGCATCGGTATCACAGCCAAATGGATCTGGAGCATTTATGCTGGTATCACCTGTATCCTTGTCGCCCTGCTGATGCTGGGGGGAATGGACTGGTTCGACAGTGTCTGCCATGCCTTTGCTACTACAGGCACAGGTGGATTCTCCACCAAGCAAGCCAGTGTAGCTTACTACCAATCACCCTATATTGAATATGTAATATCCATCTTCATGTTCATATCCGGTATCAACTTCACGTTACTGCTGTTCTTTGTCAACCGAAAGTTCAAGAAAGTTATCCACGATGCTGAGTTAAAGTGGTATTTCTGGTCGGTAGTATTATTTACCGGCCTGATCGCAGTGATACTTTATTATTCCAACCCCATAGGCATGGAAGATGCATTCCGCAAGTCACTGTTTCAGGTGATTTCACTGCACACTTCCACCGGATTCGCCACGGACGACTATATGTTGTGGCCCGCCGTGACGTGGGGTTTGCTGACCATCGTCATGCTGATGGGTGCCTGTGCAGGAAGCACAACGGGTGGTCTTAAATGTATCCGTATGGTAATCCTCGGCAAAGTGGCCCGCAATGAATTTAAACATATCCTCCACCCTAACGCAATACTTCCGGTACGTATCAACAAGCAGGTGATTTCCCCCTCCATACAATCTACAGTACTGGCTTTCTGCTTTATATATGCAGTAATCATTATCATTAGCGTATTGATTATGATGGGAATGGGTATTGGTTTTGTAGAATCCGTGGGGTGTGTCGTATCCAGTATCGGCAACATGGGTCCCGGGCTAGGAGAAACCGGTCCTGCCTTCTCATGGAATGCACTACCCGATGTGGCGAAGTGGTTAATGGCTTTCCTTATGTTGCTGGGACGCCTGGAATTATTTACCGTATTATTACTTTTCACTCCGGAATTCTGGAGGAGAAGTTGATATAAGGCAAAAAAGTGCTAAAAAGAAACTTATTTGCCATCTCTATATAACAAAATAGCCAATATTTGTTATACATTTGCAGCCGAATGAAAAAGTAGTTGAATGAAACAGTGCATAAAATACTTTATGATTATCCTACTCGGCGTATTATTGTACGACGGTGCAGCTCAGGCGGCAGGTATATCGTGCACTTTGATAAGTAACGATAGCGAGCGCTGTTTCCTTTCTCAGGCTCCTACCTCACATCAGCAAAACATTCGTAATATATATAATCATTTCTCGTCCATGCCCTTATATATGGACAATGTGGACAGTACACAGGTGCCCGGCAACAAGAGTTTTTTCATTTTACTGAATTACTTCCGGATGTACTGGCTGGCCGATTCGCCGACTAGCAATCCGTTGTTGCATCCCGCTTTCTACCCTGTGCCCGACCCGCTCTCCTATTATGTATTCGGGCTGAGAAAGATAATTATTTGATAAACTAAGTCAGGCAAGTTCTACAGGCTTGCCAAGGTCCGTCGAAGGCAATTCAGAGGTATTGCTACCTTCGACCAACTATCCTATTATATACATCTAAAAGTTAATTAGATTTATGAACTTTACTTTGTTAGTAGTCGTCTTGCTGACGGCAATTGCTTTCGTGGGTATTGTTATCGCGTTGTCTAAGGCGATATCACCCCGTTCGTACAATCCACAGAAGATGGAAGCGTACGAGTGCGGTATTCCTACCCGTGGTAAATCATGGATGCAGTTCCGGGTGGGTTACTATCTGTTTGCCATCCTGTTTCTGATGTTCGACGTGGAGACGGTATTTCTGTTTCCATGGGCAGTCATTGCCCGCGACCTGGGAATAGCGGGATTGCTTAGTATCTTATTTTTCTTACTTATCCTGGTATTAGGACTTGCCTACGCATGGCGGAAAGGAGCATTGGAATGGAAAGAATAAAAAAGCCTAAAATAAAGTCTATCCCGTATGAAGAATTTACGGATAATGAAACGTTGGAGAAACTCGTTCGCGAACTTAATGCCGGAGGTGCCAATGTCGCCCTCGGCGTACTGGACGATTTCATCAACTGGGGACGCAGCAATTCGCTGTGGCCGCTTACGTTTGCAACAAGCTGTTGCGGTATCGAGTTCATGGCACTGGGTGCCGCGCGCTATGACATGGCGCGTTTCGGATTTGAAGTAGCCCGTGCCAGTCCGCGCCA
>NZ_EQ973491.1:365009-371191 GCF_000158035.1 Bacteroides cellulosilyticus DSM 14838 | reverse complement strand
CAGATATGATTATGGTGTGCGGAACTATCACAAATAAGATGGCGCCTGTACTGAAACGCCTATACGACCAGATGCCGGACCCGAAATACGTGGTTGCCGTGGGTGGATGCGCCGTTAGCGGCGGACCGTTCAAGAAATCCTATCACGTAGTGAATGGAGTAGATAAGATTCTGCCGGTGGATGTGTACATCCCGGGATGCCCCCCTCGTCCGGAAGCGTTCTACTACGGCATGATGCAGTTGCAGCGTAAAGTGAAGATAGAGAAATTCTTCGGCGGAGTGAACCGGAAGGAACCGAAACCGGATAGTGACGAGTGATGAGCTACAATAACGAAACATAATCAAAATATGGATAATATACGATTTATAAAACCTACGGACTTGCATGCCGAAATGCTCCGCCTGCGCCAAGAGCAGCAGATGGACTTTCTGGAATGCCTGACCGGTATGGACTGGGGAGAAACAACCGACAAGGATACGCCGGATACACCGCGTGGTTTAGGAGTGGTTTATCATCTGGAATCCACCACTACCGGAGAACGTTTAGTCGTACGTACCGCTACCTTGGACCGCGAGAATGCCGAGTTACCCAGTGTCAGTGACATCTGGAAAGCAGCAGATTTCCTGGAGCGTGAAGTATACGATTTCTACGGCATCATCTTCATTGGACATCCCGACATGCGCCGCCTCTACCTGCGTAACGACTGGGTAGGATACCCTATGCGTAAGGACAATGATCCGGAAAAGGACAATCCGCTACGTATGGACAATGAAGAAACCATTGATACCACTACCGAACTGGCACTTAACCCGGATGGTACAATAAAGAATAAAGAACTGGTACTCTTCGGAGACGAAGAATATGTTGTGAACATCGGTCCGCAACACCCTGCCACGCACGGTGTAATGCGTTTCCGTGTATCACTGGAAGGTGAAACCATCGAGAAGATAGATGCCAACTGCGGCTACATCCACCGGGGCATCGAGAAGATGTGCGAAAGCCTCACCTACCCGCAGACATTGGCACTGACTGACCGTCTGGATTATCTGGGCGCACATCAGAACCGCCACGCCCTTTGTGCATGCATCGAGCAGGCTATGGGCATTGAAGTAAGCGACCGTGTGAAGTATATCCGTACCATCATGGACGAATTGCAGCGCATAGACTCTCACTTGCTGTTCTACTCTTGTCTCGCAATGGACCTTGGTGCTTTGACCGCGTTCTTCTATGGTTTCCGCGACCGCGAGAAGATACTCGACATCTTCGAGGAAACTTGCGGCGGACGCCTTATTATGAACTACAACACTATCGGTGGTGTGCAGGCCGATCTGCATCCCAACTTCCAGAAACGAGTGAAAGAGTTTATCCCCTACCTGCGTGGCATCATCCACGAATATCATGAGGTGTTCACCGGCAATATCATCGCCCAGCAACGTCTGAAAGGCGTAGGAGTACTGAGCCGTGAAGATGCCATCGCTTTCGGAGCTACAGGTGGTACAGGACGTGCCAGCGGCTGGGCTTGCGATGTCCGTAAACGCCATCCCTACGGAGTATACGACAAAGTGGACTTCAAAGAAATCGTTTATACCGAAGGCGACTCTTGGGCACGCTACATGGTTCGTATGGACGAAATCATGGAAAGCATGAATATCCTTGAACAACTCATTGATAACATCCCCGAAGGCCCATATCAGGAAAAGATGAAACCCATCATCCGTGTACCCGAAGGACAGTATTATACTGCCGTAGAAGGTAGCCGTGGTGAGTTCGGCGTCTTCCTGGAAAGCCATGGCGACAAGACTCCGTACCGTCTGCATTTCCGTTCCACGGGATTACCGCTGGTAAGCACCGTAGATACCATTTGCCGCGGAGCAAAGATTGCCGACCTGATTGCAATCGGGGGAACGCTGGATTACGTAGTGCCAGATATTGATAGGTAAAGGAAGGTACAATTTACAATGTACAATGTACAATTTAGCTGCGCATGAGTAGTCGGTTGATGCATTGCCATTGTAAAGTGCCTCGTAAATTGTAAATTGTAAATTGTAAATTACAAGATGTTTGACTTTAGTATAGTAACCAACTGGATACACCAGACGCTGACTTCCCTGATGCCGGAAGGTCTGGCGATATTCCTCGAATGTGTAGTGATAGGCGTGTGCATCATTCTGATGTATGCCGTACTCGCCATCATTCTGATTTACATGGAGCGCAAGATATGTGCTTTCTTCCAGTGTCGTCTCGGTCCGAACCGTGTAGGTAAATGGGGTAGCATTCAGGTCATCTGCGACGTGTTGAAGATGCTGACCAAAGAAATCTTCACTCCGAAAGCTGCCGACCGCTTCCTCTACAACCTGGCACCGTTCATGGTGATCATAGCTTCATTTCTGACATTTGCCTGCCTCCCTATTAATAAAGGTATGGAAGTGCTGAATTTCAATGTAGGTGTATTCTTCCTGCTGGCAGCATCCAGTATAGGTGTATTAGGTATTCTGCTGGCCGGTTGGGGATCCAACAACAAATTTTCATTGATCGGAGCCATGCGAAGCGGAGCACAGATTATCTCGTACGAGTTGTCTGTAGGACTGAGCATATTAACTATGGTAGTGCTGATGGGTACGATGCAGTTCTCAGAAATTGTAGAAGGACAGGCTGACGGATGGTTCATTTTCAAAGGACACATTCCGGCAGTGATCGCTTTTGTTATCTACCTGATAGCCGGAAATGCAGAGTGTAACCGTGGGCCGTTCGACTTGCCGGAAGCAGAAAGCGAACTGACGGCAGGATACCACACCGAATATAGCGGTATGCACTTCGGTTTCTTCTATCTGGCCGAATATCTGAACCTGTTTATCGTAGCCAGCGTGGCTGCCACCATCTTCCTGGGCGGCTGGATGCCGCTTCATATTGTAGGACTGGATGGCTTCAACGCCATAATGGATTATATTCCGGGCTTCATCTGGTTCTTCGGCAAGGCATTCTTCGTAGTATTCCTGCTGATGTGGATTAAATGGACATTCCCCCGCTTGCGTATCGACCAGATCCTGGCATTGGAATGGAAGTATCTGGTACCTATCTCGATGGTAAACCTCATTCTGATGGTACTGATTGTTGTATTTAAACTGCACTTTTAGATTATGAAAACATACAGTTATTTTGGCGGACTGATGCACGGCATCGGTTCTTTGCTGACGGGTATGAAAACTACCATGACCGTCTTCTGCCGCCGGAAAGTGACAGAGCAATACCCGGAGAATCGTGCGACACTGGAGATGTTCGACCGTTTCCGCGGTACGCTGACCATGCCGCACAATGACCGGAATGAACACCATTGTATAGCGTGCGGGCTGTGCCAGATAGCATGTCCCAACGATACCATCAAGGTAACAAGTGAAATGATAGAGACTGAGGACGGCAAAAAAAAGAAGATATTGGCAAAGTATGAATACGACCTCGGTTCGTGCATGTTCTGCCAACTTTGTGTCACAGCTTGTCCACACGATGCGATTACGTTTGCTACAGACTTTGAGCATGCGGTGTTCGACCGTACAAAGCTGGTGAAGACGTTGAACCATCCGGGCAGTCACGTAGAAGAGAAAAAGAAACCCGCTGCTCCCCAAAGTGAAGCAACAAAGTAATTTGTAATTAAGTAATTTGTAATTCAAGAATATGGAAATAACCCTTGAAACCGTAGTATTCTACTTTCTGGCAGTGTTCATCAGCGTATGTTCCATTCTCACTGTGACTACACGCCACATGGTACGCTCGGCAACGTATCTGCTGTTCACGCTTTTCGGCACGGCAGGCATCTACTTCCTGCTGGGCTACACATTTCTAGGCTCGGTACAAATCATGGTTTATGCCGGCGGTATTGTCGTACTCTACGTCTTCTCCATCCTGCTGACCAGTGGCGAAGGAGACCGTACTACCAAGTTAAAACGTAGCAAACTGTTGGCTGGTCTAGGTGCAACCGTAGGTGGTGCCATCATCGTAGTATTCATTACGTTGAAACATAAATTCCTCGTTACTACCGATCTTGTACCGCTGGAAATCAACATCAAGACTATCGGACACTCTATGCTGAGTAGTGACAAATTCGGTTATCTGCTTCCCTTCGAGGCAGTCAGCATCCTGTTGCTGGCGTGTATCGTAGGTGGGTTGGTGATTGCACGTAAACGCTAAATACAATTGATTATGATTCACATGGAATATTATCTGATAGTTTCGGCTATCATGTTTTTCGCCGGTATCTACGGGTTCTTCACCCGCCGCAACACACTGGCGATACTTATCAGCATCGAGTTGATACTGAATGCTACGGATATCAACTTCGCAGTGTTCAACCGTTTCCTTTTCCCTGACGGAATGGAAGGGTATTTCTTTGCCCTGTTCTCCATTGCCATCTCGGCCGCCGAAACGGCAGTAGCTATCGCGATTATGATCAACATCTACCGCAATATACGAAGTATCCAGGTTAATAAGCTGGACGAATTGAAATGGTAGAATCAGTACAGTATCAATAATAGAATAAAAAAGAAAAGAATATGGAATATACAATCTTCATTCTCCTGCTTCCCCTCCTCTCCTTCCTTGTATTGGGGATTGGCGGCAAATGGATGACGCACCGGACGGCGGGCATCATCGGTACCACGGTATTGGCTGTGGTAGCCGTATTGAGCTACGCCACTGCCTGGCAGTATTTCTCCGCTCCGCGTCTGGCGGACGGCACTTTCGCCACACTTATGCCTTATAATGTGACGTGGTTGCCCTTCACTTCAACGCTGAGCATTGACCTGGGTATCCTGCTCGACCCCATTTCTGTGATGATGCTTATCGTCATCTCCACCGTATCGTTGATGGTACATGTCTACTCTTTCGGCTACATGAAGGGTGAGCGCGGATTCCAACGCTATTATGCATTCCTCAGCCTCTTTACCATGTCCATGTTGGGTCTGGTGGTGGCTACCAATATCTTCCAGATGTATCTGTTCTGGGAATTGGTGGGTGTTTCGTCTTACTTGCTCATCGGTTTCTACTATACGAAACCGTCTGCTGTTGCTGCAAGCAAGAAAGCGTTCATTGTTACCCGTTTTGCCGACCTGGGTTTCCTGATCGGTATCCTTATTTACGGTTATTATGCCGGAACTTACACCTTCCATCCCAGTGAAATGGCATTGCTGAAAGGTGGTGCGGCAATGATACCTCTGGCCTTGGGACTGATGTTCATCGGTGGTGCCGGAAAGAGTGCCATGTTCCCATTACACATCTGGCTGCCGGATGCAATGGAAGGCCCGACACCCGTCAGCGCATTGATCCATGCAGCAACCATGGTGGTAGCCGGAGTTTACCTTGTGGCCCGAATGTTCCCGCTGTTCATCGGTTATGCACCCGACGTGCTGCATCTGGTAGCTTACGTTGGAGCGTTCACTGCATTCTATGCTGCTTCGGTAGCTTGTGTGCAAAGTGACATCAAACGTGTGCTGGCATTCTCTACTATCTCACAGATCGGCTTTATGATGGTGGCACTGGGAGTTTGTACTTCTGCTGATCCGCATCATGGCGGTCTGGGCTATATGGCCGGTATGTTCCACCTGTTCACGCACGCTATGTTCAAGGCATTACTCTTCCTCGGCGCAGGTAGCATTATCCATGCGGTACACAGCAATGAAATGTCCGCTATGGGTGGACTGCGCAAGTACATGCCTGTGACGCATATTACGTTCCTGATTGCTTGTCTTGCCATTGCAGGTATTCCTCCATTCTCCGGTTTCTTCTCTAAAGATGAAATACTGACAGCATGCTTCCAGTTCAGTCCTGTAATGGGCTGGATTATGACAGTGATTGCTGCAATGACGGCATTTTATATGTTCCGCCTCTATTACGGCATCTTCTGGGGCAAAGAGAATAAAGAGCTTCATGCTGAACATACCTCCCCACGAAAGTCCGTTAACTATGACTTTTCCGCTGATGTTTCTTGCTGTTGTTACTATCGGAGCCGGTTTCATCCCCTTCGGTAAGTTCATCTCTTCCAACGGTACGGCTTACGAGATTCATCTCGACTGGGCGGTGGCAGGTACCAGCATTGCTATAGCTGTCATCTCCATCGCAATTGCCACAGCCATGTACGCACGGGCAAAGCAACCCGTTGCCAATGCCCTTGCCCGTCGTTTCCGCGGATTATG
>NZ_EQ973491.1:338755-364938 GCF_000158035.1 Bacteroides cellulosilyticus DSM 14838 | reverse complement strand
CCCGTCGTTTCCGCGGATTATGGACAGCTGCCTATCATCGCTTCTATATCGATGAAGTGTACCAGTTCGTAACTCATAAGATAATCTTTGGTTGCATCTCCCGCCCCATCGCTTGGTTCGACCGCCACGTAGTAGATGGTTTCTTCGACTTCCTTGCCTGGAGCGCCAATGCCACCAGTGATGAAATACGCGGTCTGCAAAGCGGACAAATTCAACAGTACACTTACGTATTCCTGTTGGGTACGCTGGCATTGATATTGTTATTGCTGCTATAGTAGAGAAATGTTAATCGTAATTTGTAATTCGTAATTTGTAATTATAAAAATGAACATATTAAGTATTTTTGTTCTCATCCCCCTGTTGATGTTACTTGGTCTCTGGCTGAGTCGCAACATCAAGCAGATACGCACGGTGATGGTGACAGGTGCATCGGCATTAGTGTTGGCCGCCGTAGGCCTAACCATTGCTTATCTGCAAGCGCGTGCCGCCGGAGACACAGCCGAAATGCTCTTCCGCGCGGATGTACCCTGGTATCCGGCACTCAACATACACTACTCCGTGGGAGTAGACGGCATTTCAGTAGCCATGCTGCTGCTCTCTGCCATCATAGTCTTCACCGGTACTTTCGCCTCCTGGCGTCTGCAACCATTGACGAAAGAATATTTCCTTTGGTTCACCCTGCTCTCTCTGGGTGTGTTCGGCTTCTTCATTTCTACGGACCTGTTCACCATGTTCATGTTCTATGAAGTAGCACTGATTCCGATGTACCTGCTTATCGGTGTATGGGGATCAGGACGTAAGGAATACTCTGCCATGAAACTGACACTGATGTTGATGGGTGGTTCCGCATTCCTGCTTATTGGTATTCTGGGTATCTATTTCGGTTCCGGTGCCACCAGTATGAACCTGCTGGAAATAGCCCAATTGCATAATATTCCTATCGAACAGCAACGCATTTGGTTCCCGCTTACCTTCCTCGGTTTCGGTGTACTCGGTGCATTGTTCCCGTTCCACACATGGAGCCCCGACGGCCACGCTTCGGCGCCTACTGCCGTAAGTATGCTCCATGCAGGTGTACTGATGAAACTTGGTGGTTACGGTTGTTTCCGTATCGCCATGTATCTGATGCCTGAAGCTGCTCAGGAACTCGGCTGGATATTCCTGATACTGACAGGTATCTCCGTTGTCTACGGTGCCTTCTCGGCTTGTGTACAGACAGACTTAAAGTATATTAACGCCTACTCTTCCGTATCTCACTGCGGCCTCGTGCTCTTCGCCATCCTGATGATGAACCAAACGGCTTGTACCGGTGCTGTCCTGCAAATGCTCAGCCACGGATTAATGACTGCCCTGTTCTTTGCCCTCATCGGTATGATCTACGGTCGTACCCACACACGCGACGTACGTGAGCTTTCAGGATTGATGAAAATCATGCCGTTCCTTGCTGTCTGTTATGTCATTGCCGGACTTGCCAATCTCGGACTTCCAGGACTCAGCGGTTTCGTTGCCGAGATGACAATCTTCAACGGTGCTTTCCAGCATGCAGATGTTTTCCACCGCACGTGGACTATCATTGCCTGTACCAGTATCGTGATTACCGCAGTCTATATCCTCCGACTGGTTGGCAAGATACTGTATGGAACTTGCACCAACAAGCACCATCTGGCGCTGACTGATGCTACCTGGGATGAACGCACTGCCGTTATTATTCTCATTGTCTGCGTTGCAGGCCTCGGTCTTGCTCCGTTGTGGATCAGCAATATGATTGGAGACAGCGTGTTGCCCCTGGTGAGTATATTTCAATAATGGTATGCTAATAACTTATAACTAATAACTTATCATTCAATAGATATGGACTATTCCCAATTCCTTATTCTCAAAGAAGAGCTTTCGCTGATAGCTGTCATCGTGATCCTCTTCGTGGCCGACCTCTTCATGAGCCCCGATGCTCACAAGAAGGACGGTAATCCACGACTCAACACCATGTTGCCCGTCGTGCTGCTCACGATACACACGCTGATTACCATCATACCCGGTCCGGCTGCCGATGCTTTCGGTGGTATGTACCATAACGCCCCGATACAAAGCATCGTGAAGTCCATCCTCAGCGTCGGTACGCTGATTGTTTTCCTGATGGCACATGAGTGGCTGAAACGACCGGACACTGTAATCAAGCAAGGCGAATTTTATATGCTGACGCTCTCTACCCTGCTGGGTATGTACTTCATGATTTCCGCAGGACACTTCCTGATGTTCTTCATCGGACTGGAAACAGCAAGTATCCCGATGGCTGCATTGGTTGCTTTCGACAAGTACCGCCACCACTCCGCCGAAGCCGGTGCCAAGTACATCCTCACCGCACTTTTCTCCAGCGGACTGCTGCTTTATGGCATCTCGCTTATTTACGGAACAGTAGGTACTCTCTATTTCGATGATATCCCGGCTCACCTGGACGGCAGTGCCCTGCAAATAATGGCATTTGTCTTTTTCTTCTCCGGCATGGGATTCAAGCTTTCCCTTGTTCCTTTCCACCTCTGGACGGCAGACGTGTACGAAGGTGCCCCGAGTGTAGTAACTGCTTATTTAAGTGTTATTTCTAAAGGATCGGCAGCTTTTGTATTGATGACTATCCTTATCAAGACATTCGCTCCGATGGTGGATCAATGGCAGGAAATTCTTTATTGGGTTATCATAGCTTCTATCACCCTTGCCAACCTTTTCGCCCTGCGTCAGGAAAACCTGAAACGCCTGATGGCATTTTCCAGTATCTCGCAGGCAGGCTACATCATGTTGGGTGTGATTGCCGGAACGCAACAGGGTATGGCATCATTGGTGTATTATGTACTTATTTACATGTTCGCCAACCTCTCTGTATTTGCAGTGATTACGATTATCGCCCTTCGTGCCCAGCGTTTCACGCTCGAAGAATATAACGGATTATACAGTACCAATCCGAAACTGGCATTCCTCATGACGCTTGCTTTGTTTTCATTGGCAGGTATTCCTCCGTTCGCAGGCTTCTTCTCGAAGTTCTTTATCTTCGCAGCAGCTTTCCAGGGCGGTTTCCATCTGCTGGTGTTCATCGCATTGGTGAATACGATTATTTCACTCTATTACTATCTGAAGATTGTGAAGTCCATGTATATCAACAAGAGTGATGAGCCTATCGCCACTTTCCGTAGCGATAACTACACGCGTGCCAGCCTTGTCATCTGTACGCTCGGTATTATTGTATTGAGCCTTGCGAGCGTGGTTTATCAGTCCATCGACAAGTTCTCGTTCGGACTGAATTAGTTACGAGCTACAAAAGCTACGAGCTACAAATTACGAGTGGTTGCGCTATTACACCGCAAAGCACTTGTAACTTGTAGCTCGTAACTCTTATACCACCGGCAGAATAAACCAGAACGTCGATCCTTTACCCAATTCACTATCCACACCGATAGTGCCTCCCAGTTGCTCTATAATACTCTTACTGATAGAAAGTCCCAGGCCGGTGCCCTGAACAAACGAGTTCAACTTTATAAAGCGGTCGAATATCTTCTCACAGGCTTCCGGGGCAATACCGATACCTGTATCCGATACATATATTCGTAAATGCTTTGCATCCGGTTGGTCATATCCGATACGGATATAGCCGGTTGTAGTGAACTTAATCGCATTATTTACAAAATTAGCAACCACCTGGTGCAAACGATTAGGATCACTCACAATGACGCATGACGGTAAAGTCGGTTCGAATAAAAGCTCAACACCCGGCTTCACACGCAGTTTCATGGAGCGCTGAACATCTCCACACAGAGTATTCACATCCAGATCCCTTATTTTAAAGTCGAAAGTTCCCGCCTCAATCTTCGATAAATCCAGAATATCAGAAATCAGTTGCAGCAGAAGTTCATTATTCTCTTCCACCATCTTTGAGTATTCCCGCTTTTCTCCCTGATCTTCCGTCTCCACCAACAAACTTGAAAAACCTACAATAGCATTCAACGGTGTACGTATCTCATGACTCATATTCGCCAGGAAAGCACTCTTCAAGCGGTCTGCCTCTTCAGCTTTCTCTTTGGCTTCAATCAGTTTTTGTTCTGTTTCCTTCAATTCAGTGATATCGTAGTTAACACCGATCAATTCAATCAGCCCATTCTCAGGATCATAGCGGTTGAGCACAACATTCATACGTACCCAGTTCCACTGGTCCAATGTTCCGGATTTGAGCACGCGCATTTCACTTTTGAAACTCGTAGCTTCCCCCCGTTTGGCCTTCTCAAAGAAAGCCAATACACGTACCCTGTCTTGCGGGTGCATTTTATTATAAATTCCTACCACTTCAACCAATGGCGTATCTTCATCTTCCCCCATATTCTTATACCATTGCTTGATGGCATATCCATTACGGGTAAGCAGGTTCAGTTTGGCATAACCTACTTTGGCATATTCAGAAATCAACAGGAAGAAGTTTTCAAAATCACGTATCCGGTTAATGGAACTGATACGTTCCGTATTGTCTATATTGATAAGTACAAAACCATTGTTATCGCCCTGCTTATCGTATATCTTACTTATTTTCGTATAAAGTTCTATTCCACCTCTTTTCTCCGATTCATAATAATCGCTCACATTGGAGAATTCATAGTCCTGCGAAAAGTCAAGTTCATCTTCCACTTTCACCCTTTCACGGATATCAGACGGCACATTCGGATTCTCATAGAAGTTCACTCCAATCGTACTTGATTTGTCCTTAACCCCAAATATCTCCATATCTTTATTATTAAGATCTATCAGTATCCCATCCTTATTATAAATCTCCACACCGACAGGGATATTGGAAAAGAGATTTCGCAATAGTTTCTCGCTGTGATCCAAAGCCATATACGTACGACGCATCTCAGTGACATCCATATAGAGACAAACCAATTCATCCGGTTCGGGAGAATAAATAATACAATGACAAGTCCTCTTTGACTCTTCAAAATATTCATCCAGTTCCCTGTACAGACCATGCTTATGTATATCTGCAAGAATCCGAAGCTTGGTTGACAGTTTGTCTGAAGAATAGATTTCTGAAGCAAAACGCCCTTTATATCTCTCTAAAGGCGAACCGCACAAATCGGCACTGAACTGATTAGCATCTGTGATAAGATAGTCATAAGGTTCACCTTCTTCATCGCAAAGAATGGAAAGGCGTACATAACCCATAGGCATATACTTATAGAGATTACTCAGGAAATTACGTTCACGGTCGGCCTCATCTCTGGCAAGACGCAAGCTGATACAAATATTAATGATATCAGCTAAAGAGGAGAACCATTGATAGTCTTCATTCGTCCATTTATAGTACCTATCTACCAAGTCAATACCGATATATCCCCACACCCGTTCGGTATTCCGGAGCGGAACCACCATGAGTGACTTTATATTCTGCATAGCAAGTATCTCAGACTCCTGACGTGCCACCCGTGGCAAATCCGATAAAGTATTCAATAGGATGGGTTTGCCTGCCAACATTTGTTTAAGCCACCACTCCATGCCATTAGTAGGAATTTGTTGCAGCATGTCTATTTCCGGACTAACTCCTTCAGCCACTACCTCGTAGGTACAAGTTTGTGTGCGATACTCAGCATCGTATTCCACTATATAGACACGTCCACCATGAAAGAGTTCGAGGACATCCTTCAATACTCCCGAAATCACTTCACTCAGGCTTTTATCTTTCAGAAAATTACGTAAGGACTGGGACACTGAATGCTGTCGGAACAGCAATTCATTAAACTGTTTCAGAATATCACCGGATTGTGCGTCTGCAGGGGTATTGACCAATTGAAGGATACCAAATGCTTTTGGATGCCCATCTTCTGTCAGCCACTTTTCACCCAGACGGGAACAAACCCACACAATGCCTTGTGAAGAGTAAATAGGAAAAGTTTGCTCATATACCTCGATTTCTTCTATCGAAAGGAATTCACGTGTGATACGGCAACGGTAATCTTCACGAATCAGTTGGCCGAACTGGCGAAAAGTCAGAGTGTCTCCCTCCAAGCCTAACAAATTACAAACATATTCGGAACAAAGATATTCCCCCGTAGCGAAGTCTGCTTCCCACCAGCCTATTTGTCCAACAGATGAAAGGAGCTGAAAACGTTTTGCCTCATGTGATTGGTTGCCACTCATACGATTGTGCTTTTAATATTCGTAAATAGTGCAAAGATAATGCTTACTTATTAATTTCCACTCTATTCATATCAACAAAAAAAAGAAAGTTTGGGTTCGTTAATGTAGTAAGTCAGAAGAGTTTATCAACCACTTTTTTCAACAATTCAGCTTGTCATTTAATTGTAACCTAATTGAGAATCAATTGTATGACATGTGTATTACGGTTGTAATTTCGTTGCCGCATCTTTGCACCGGAAACAAGAAACGATAAAAGATGAGCATGAAACTGGATTTAGGAAAAGTATTTTTCTTCATTTTATTATTGGTGCTTTCCACCATGACCGCCATGGCTGGAAACATCAAAGGAACCGTCCTCGACAAGCAGACGAAAGAGCCACTGACCGGAGCTACCATACAGATAACCGGGACAGCGCAGGGTGTGGTAGCCGATATTGACGGCAATTATACACTGAATGTAAATGACGGTACATATACCATAACCGTGAGATATATAGGATACAAAGACATCCTGCTCAACAGCATAAAAGTCAAGGCCGAAACTTTGCTGAACTTTGAGATGGAGAGTGATGCACAAGCGTTAGGCGAAGTCTCCGTAGTGGCCAAAAAGAATCTGGAAGGTGAACGAGCCCTGCAGATGGAACGGCAGAAAGCCACCCTTGCAATCGAAAATCTCGGTGCCAAAGAAATGAGTATCAAAGGAATCAGCAATGTGGAAGAAGGTGTAAAAAAGATAACCGGTATCTCCATCGCCAGTGCCGGACAGTTGATTGTGCGCGGTCTGGGCGACCGGTACAGCACCACCACTCTGAACGGACTTCCCATCGCCTCTCCTAATCCGGACAATAAACTGATCCCTCTGGATATCTTCCCTGCATCTACCGTACAGAATATTACCGTGAGCAAAGTATATGACGCCAGTGCATTCGCCGACTACTCGGGAGCACACATCGACATCAGTACCAAAGAGAATGTAGGCAGTGATTTTCTGTCCATCAGCTTCAATGCAGGTGGCAAGTTCAATACGCTAGGCAAAGATTTCTACCGGATGGACCGCGACGGCTCTCTGTTCAAGACTCCTTCTCTGGATCAGAAACTGATAGACATGTCATTAACAGACTTTGAAGAGTATGCACGCCACAACCGCCTCTTTAACACCAGTTTTCAGGTTAGTAAAAAGACCGCCCTACCCGAATTCGGCGGAAATATCGGCTTCGGCAAACGTTTCACCCTGGGTGGAAATGAAGTCAGCGTTCTGGGCTCCATAGGAGTAAGCAACGACCTGCAAACCATGGACAATGCCTCCATACGTACCTTAGAAGCTACAGGAAATACCCTGAATGAATTTAACTACGACAGCTACAGCAACGAGTTAAAGATTGCCGCACTGGGTAATCTCGGCTACAGTTTCCGCACTTCCGATCACATCGGATATACCTTCTTCTACGCCCGCAATGCCATCGACACTTATATGAGGCGCGAAGGTGTGGACTACGAAGACCACCATCTGATAGGCAGCAACAACGTGACACACATCTACAGTCTGCAAAACCATCAAGTAAACGGCAAGCACTACTTCGGCAAACAGTGGGACCTCAACTGGAGCGGCTCGTACAGCAAGACCTCCAGCGATGAACCCGACCGCCGCCAAGTAATGTTCATCCGTGAAGATGACCAGATAAAACTCTTCAAACTGAACCGCCAAGAAACCATGCGTTACTTTGGCTCACTGAATGAAGATGAATGGGTGGGCGACCTCACCGCCAACTACCGCTTTGGCGACAACAACAAGTTGCAGGCCGGTTTCACCTATAAAGACAAGAATCGTGACTATATGGGTACACGCTTCTACTACAACCTGAACAAACTGAACCCTACCATCACCGACATCTACGATACCGACTCCTTCCTCAACATGGAAAATGTAGAAAACGGTTCCATCACCATAGACCGGAAGAAGCAGCCCAAAGACAGCTATACAGCCGGTAACAGCATTTATGCAGGATACATTGCCACTGAATACTACCCCGTAGCCCCGTTATTGGTGAACCTGGGAGTACGCTACGAAATCAGCAAGCAATGGGTAGACTACTATACCGATGGCGGAAAAGCCGAACGCAGTGAACTGAACAAAAACGACCTTTTCCCCTCACTGAACATGAAATACCAGATGAACGAAAAGAACAGTCTGCGCTTTGCCTTCTCACGCACAGTGACGCGTCCTTCGTTTATCGAAATGGCCCCCTTCCTCTATCAGGAATCCTACGGTTCGGCACAGATACGCGGTAACGCTGATTTGCAAAACGGCTACAACTATAACATCGATCTGCGCTACGAACTCTTTGAAAAGAATGGGGATATGCTCTCCATCACCGCCTACTACAAGCACCTGAAAGCACCGATAGAGCGTGTACAGACTCTGTCAGGCGGTTCCGCCGTGCATTCTTTCCGCAATGCGGACAACGGTATGGCAACGGGAGTAGAGATAGAATTCCGCAAAGAGATAGTGAAAGACCTGCGTTTCGGCGTGAACGGCTCGTATATGTACACTAACGTGAAACTGCCCGAAGGCGGTGCCTACACCAACAGCCAGCGTGCCTTGCAGGGAGCATCGCCCTACCTGGCAAATGCAGACCTCACCTATTCACCCGCTTTCAGCAACGATCGCCAACTCAGCGTTGCCCTGCTCTACAATCTGCAAGGTCCCCGCATCCACTCCGTAGGTATCTCCGGTCTGGGAGACATCAAGCAACAGCCGGTACACACACTGAACTTTACAGGCAGTTACCGCTTCAACCGGCGTTTCGCGGTGAAGTTGCAAGTCAACGACCTGCTGAACCAAGACATCCTCTTCAAGCAAGAAGTGCCTACCACCGGAGATAAAGTAGAAGTGGAACGCTTCAGAAAGGGTACAGGCTTTGAAGTTGGCTTCAGCTATGACCTGTAAGAGAAAAGAAAAATTTTGAGAGAGACAAACAATAGAAACTCATTTTATCAACTAAACGATTATTAGTATGAGAACATCAAATTGGAAATTCATGACTATGGCCCTTGCGGCAAGCATGACCTTATTCACTGCATGTACCGACAACAACGAACCCGGAAACGGGGACGGCGGTGAAGACAACAAGTATGAACTGACGAAAGACATCGAAAGCGATACGGAACTGGAAGCCGGAAAGACTTACACGCTAAGTGGCGGCATACACGTAAAGAATGGTGCCACACTGAAGATTCCCGCAGGCGTCACCATTATTGCCAAACATGACGATGTGGTAGACTACATCCTCATAGAACAAGGAGCCAAGATAGATGCACAAGGCACTGCCAGCAACCCTATCGTGATGACTTCCGAAAAGAAAGAACCGGGCGCATGGGGCGGTATCCACATCTGCGGATACGCACACACCAATGCCGAAGGCGGAACAGGTAGCTCGGAAATAGGCGGCGCACCCTATGGTGGCAATAATGACGCCGACAATTCCGGTACATTGCGGTATGTTCGTGTAGAGTACACCGGATTTGCCTTCGACGAAGAGCACGAAGCCAACGGTATCACCTTCTACGGTGTAGGAAACGGGACAACGGTAGAGTATTGCCAGGCATACATGGGTTCCGATGATGGTTTCGAATGGTTCGGTGGTTCCGTCAATGTGAAGTATCTGGTATCTACCGACTGTAGCGACGACTCTTTCGACTGGACCGAAGGCTGGAACGGCAAAGCACAATTCCTCGTAGCTTACCAAAGCCCCAAAGACGAACTGGGATACGACTGCGACTGCCTGATGGAGTGCGACAACAACGGCAAGAGCTTCGGTGCAACGCCCGTAGCCTGCCCCACACTTGCCAACCTGACACTGATAGGTAACGGAGAGTCTAAGCAAGGTATCCGCCTGCGTGCCGGTACAAAGGCAAAAATCTACAACGCCATTGTAAAAGGCAAAGGGCAATGCCTCACCACCGAAACTACAGAAACAGAAAATGCTTTGATGGATGGTAGCTCCGAGCTGCAATACATCACACTGGCCACGGACATAAGCTGCAAGGAAGGTATCTATTCTTCCAATGAATTCACCAAAGACGGTAACCACAATATCATCAATTATAGCGTCATGTTCACCAACGGCTATGTAGGTACTATCGAAGGCGGGAAAAACCTGAGCGACGACAGTTTCTTCACTCAAGCCGCCTATCAGGGTGCAGTACCCGCAAGTAACGACTGGACACAAGGCTGGACACTGAAAAGCGGTATAGCCGAAGAGACCATTGAAGAGCTGAAAGGTGAAATAACCACCAGCAAGACTCTGGCAGAAGGAAAAATCTACTACCTGACCGGGGAATACAAAGTGAAGAATGGCGCCACACTGAAAATAGAACCGGGTGTAACCATCATCGCCAAACACGATGACATCGTAGACTACATCCTCGTAGAACAAGGTTCCAAGATCGATGCACAGGGTACTGCCGAAAACCCCATCGTAATGACCTCCGAAAAGAAAGAAGCCGGAGCCTGGGGTGGTATCCACATCTGCGGATATGCACACACTAATGTAGCCGGCGGCACAGGCAGCTCGGAAATAGGCGGTGCCATTTACGGGGGTAACAACGATGCCGACAACTCCGGTACACTGCGCTACGTGCGTATCGAATACAGCGGATACGCTTTCGATGAGGAACACGAAGCCAATGGTTTCACCTTCTATGGCGTAGGCAACGGCACCACAGTAGAATATTGCCAGGCTTACCAAGGTTCTGATGACGGTTTCGAGTTCTTCGGCGGATCCGTTAACATAAAATACTGCGTATCTACCAGTTGCAGCGATGACTCCTTCGACTGGACTGAAGGCTGGAACGGAAAAGCCCAGTTCCTTGTAGCCTATCAGGAAGCAGCGGAAACACTAGGGTATGACTGCGACTGTCTGCTGGAATGTGACAACAACGGTACGAACTTCGCTGCTACTCCCGTTGCCCACCCCATCCTCGCCAACCTCACACTGATTGGCAACGGTGGCAGCAAACAGGGCGTACGCCTGCGTGCCGGAACACAAGTGGAGCTTTACAATACGCTTATCACCGGCAAAGGGCAACCTCTGACCGTAGAAACCACAGAAACTGAAACAGCCCTGAAAGAGGGTGTATCTAAACTGGAGTATGTAGCTATCAGCAAAACATTGTCTTCCAAAGAAGGCATTTACACCAACGATATGTTCGCAGCAGCAACGGGCAACCTCACTGCACAGAACTTCACTTGGGAAAATCTCTACGAAGGCACTATTGATGGTGGCAAAGACCTCAGTGCCGACAGTTTCTTCACCAAAGCCGAATATAAGGGAGCTGTAAAAACAGGCGACAACTGGACAAGCGGCAACTGGATCAAACAATAAAACGAGAAACACACATAATTCACGAAGCAATAGCTTCTACAAAGGCAACGCCGGACAAGTTCAGAGGAACTGTCCGGCATAAATTCTCATCTAAGAGAGAAAAGATTCTCATAGGGATGAGAAAAGATCGAGAATCCGTGCCGATTATCTCAATTAAGCCTTTCGCGGAAATCTTCACCGGATGGTGACTGGAATACGTGAAGATCAAACTCAGAAATAATAGCCAACAGATGGTCGAAGACATCAGACTGCAAGTCTTCATAAGGTATCCAGGATGTGGTTGCAGAGAAGAAATACAGTTCCAACGGTATACCGTGATCGGTAGGCTGAAGCTGGCGCACCATGCAAGTCATATTATGATTCACCCCCGGATGGCTCTTCAGGTAACAATTCAGATAGGCACGGAAGACACCAAGATTCGTCTGGCGACGACCATTCACAAGGATGGAGTTATCGATATGATGTTCTTCATTATACTCCTTAATCACTTGTTCCGTCTGTTCAACATAGTTTGCCAAGAGCTGTATCTTGCGATACTTCGCCAACATTTCAGGCGTACAGAACCGCACACTGTTCATATCGATATTGATAGAACGTTTGATACGGCGTCCGCCACTCTCCTGCATACCACGCCAGTTCTGGAAAGAGTCGCTTACGAGCAAGTAAGGCGGAATAGTAGTGATGGTTTTGTCGAAATTACGAACCTTCACTGTATTCAATGACACTTCTATTACATCACCGTCCGCTCCATACTTAGGCATAGTGATCCAGTCGCCTACTTTCAGCATATTGTTGGCAGAAAGTTGCACACCGGAAACAAAACCCATGATACTGTCTTTGAATACTAACATCAGCACGGCAGCCGAAGCTCCCAGACCGGTGAGTAATACACCGGGCGAACGGTCAATCAGTATGCTGACAACGATGATACCACCGACAAAATAAAGGATGACCTGTACTGTCTGCAAGAGTCCCTTCAAAGGACGGTCGCGAAACTGTTCCTTCTCGCTATATACGGTATAAACCGCAGTAAGCAAAGCGCTGATAAAGCTAAGAAACATTATAATAATAAAGATGAGACAGAAGCGCAGGATAAGCGCCAACGTTGCCGACTCTGCGTCGGAAAATGCCAGAGGAAGCAGGATATAAATAAGAATAGGTGCCACCATACGGCTAAGATGCACCATCACTTTGCGGTCGAAAACAATGTCATCCCAGGTGGCTTTTGTTTGCTTTACCAAACGCGAAACGACTTTCAGCAAGATCTTCCGGCAAACAGTATCCGCCAGATAAGCTACCAGGAGAACTCCCAGGAATGCTATAAATTGATCTAACTGGGCAGCCAATGACTGGCTGAAACCTAAAGCCTGAAGTCCTTCGTTAATTTGTTGTACAATGCTCATGATACTAAGAATTAATTTTGGTGTTAATGGTTAGTAATTACCGCTCCCTGTTCAGGAAGTCTCCTATATCTTCTTTTAACCACTGATACAAGTAAAGGTTCTTGTATCCGCTGTTCTTTTTCAACATCAAGCTGACGTTGGTCTGGCTATTCTCATAGCTGGTCAGTTCGTTATGGAATTGCTCGTTGTGGGCAGCCAGACGCTTAATTTCCTGTTCGCGCTCGCGACGCAACACAGTACATACGGGGATAAGAAGTTTCATCACAACACCATCCATGAGGTGATGCCCCTGTATGTAGAGATAAGTAGTATCAGGATTCAGTCCCAGCTTCTCCAGTTCCACACCCAAAGCCTCCACCGACTTGATATTTCGCGGAAAACGTCTGCGCATCTCGGAAAGTTTCTTGGCAACGGCACGCTGCACGGGCTCCAGTGTTCGTTCGGGATGATGTACATTGACTTCCTGCAAGCGGGTGCAGGCATTGAAGTCATACATCGGAAAAGTATACGTATCTCGTTGGCGATAGAACCAGACGTTCCATAGAAAGAGCGGATAGACAATTTGCGAATAACGCTTCAGGAAAGCAGGAAAGTCTATCAGCATACGGTCGTTCAACGTAGCCTGCACGCAAACTTCATGCAAGCTTTCAGCATAACAATGGAAATTCTCGATGGCATATGCGTACGTCTGGAATATGTAGGGACTACTGTTTATCTTATGTGAAACGCTCGTTTTGCCTTGTAACAGAAAGTCGTAGTCACTGTCCACACAGGCTATCAGGCTCTTGCCCAGTTCAGTAGTGTTCAGCGTATTCATCAGCACCATCTTCTTACCCTTGGCAAGAGAGGTAGCCGAAGGCAGCATCACCTGAAAATAATATTCATCTGTCTCGAACTCAGCCAACAATGTGCGCCAGAAAGCTACATCATCGTAACTTTCCACATACGCCACAATGCGACGCCGCGCCTTCTTAGGATAAAGCTTGTTGGCGGCATTGAAATAGGCGGATGTAAGATTATGTTTTAAAGAAGTAGCCATGGTTATATTATCACTTTATCACCTTTATTTATATCTCAGTCGAAATATCGCTCACTTCCGTCACCGCATCCAGCCAGCCTTCCATGATGACGGCGGGAGAATGAGTGGTAAGTATCAGTTGCACATTGGGATTCAATTCACGTATCATACCGATAAGTTTTTGCTGCCACTCGATGTGAAGAGAGGCTTCGGGTTCATCCATAAAGAGGACACAATGGGCATTGTCGCGCACCAGCACGGTGAGCAGTATAATCAGCATCTGTTTTTCACCGGAAGATAGTTTATAGGGCAACAGGCGTTCACCGTCCTGATAGAAGATGATTTCATTACTGCGGCGATCTATGGTTTTGCGGGTATAGCTGAATAACTGATCCATCAGATCCTGGAACTTCCGCTTGGGAAGGGATAAGGAAGCGGCTTGTGAACGCTGTTCCTCATCACCGGAAAGGAGTTCGATCATCTTGTTGCCAATATTCACCTGGTAATCGAGGTATCGGCGTTGCAAGAGATAAAGTTGCCAGTCCAGTTCGGATTTGACGTTCGGATCGGCCATGCGGGCGGTAAAGTCGCCCATAATCAAGGGGCGGTCGTAACTACGAATTACGTCGTAAGGAATATACGTGGCATCCGGACGGTCGAAGGTAACACGTACGCCCTCTATCTCGCCGTTCTTTATCTCCCCCGAAAGTTCTTCCAGATAGTGGACGGAACGGTTAAGGATCGTGGTTTTCCCCACTCCGTTGATACCGGAAAGGATATTCACGTCGGGACGTAAGTCCCAAGCTATGTCAAAGCGATCCCACAACCTGTGTATCTCTATACGTTTGATGTAATTAGCTTGTTCTTCCATAGTTTTTGCTTTTAATTAAAGCAAATATACGTGATTATCTTTTATTTCCACGCCCGGAAATAGAAAAATCACTTCTCATCCGGTAAATCAATGCAGAAACATGCGCCATCCCGATAAGATGTATCGAGATAAATGGAACCACCCAGACGGGTGACAATGAGGCGACAGGAATAAAGACCTAAGCCTGTGCCAGGCATGAAGTCATCCAGTTTGGTAAAACGGTCGAATATGTATTCGGCTTTGTCGGCAGGGATACCGATCCCCGTATCACTTACCATAATACGAATCTTCCCACCGGTACGCATCAGATTCATACGGATAGTACCGGCAGTTGTAAACTTCGCGGCATTGTTCAGGATATGTTCTACAACGTGTTGCAGATATTTGTCATTCGTTTTTACAAGGCACTCATCCAGTCCGGATTCAAACAACCAGGTGATTCCGGATTTTTTCGTTTTTCCCTTACACATATCCAGAAGTCCTGCACAAATCGGCAATATATCTATCCGTTCCATAGGAAATAACTCCAGCGAACTGCTTAAATCCGATACTTGCAGGATATCCTCGAACAATTCGGTCAATTGATTAGAGTTCTTTTCAATGATGACCGGAAAATCTTTCTTGTCTTCCTGATCCAAGTCTTCATTCAGTAACAAAGTACTGAAACCACAGATAGCATTTAGCGGAGTACGTATCTCATGACACATGGATTGGAGGAATTCTGTCTTCATACGGTCACTCGCTTTGGCACGTTCACTTTCCTCAGCCACTTTTTCATTAGACAGAATCAACGCCTGCTTCGTTGCCTTCAGTCGTTTCGTCAACAAGTACTGATAAAGCCCCCAGATAAAGAAAACCAGAAGCAGGACTATGAGCACAACAAAAGCGACGCGATGATAACGTGCCTGAAGCTCTGCCTGTTCTATCTTCAATTTATCCACTTCAAACAACGAACGCATCTCGGCCAACTGCTTATTCGTCTCTTCCACATGATTACCTTCCATCAGACTGGTGTACTCCCAAAAAGCGTCAAATCCTTCTTTGTAATGTTGTTTCCATCGGGTAACCAGGTTAATCTTCTTCGCCAACAACTCTGTCCGACTGTTCGTATCGGCAGAATCCGTTTGTTCCAGCAGTTCATCGATGGTCCGCATGGCAAGGTCATACTGTGCCGTATAAAAATAGTAACGGAAAGCGGACGGCAAAAGCCACTCTTTATTCTCTTCCGGCGTCTTGACCTGATAATATTCCTTCATCCGGGAATAAATTTCATCAGCCCTTTTCCTTCCTATGATACCTCCGAAGTAAAGAAGCTCGCTATAAACACCCATACGCAAGGCTTCACGACTACGGGTGCGGATATAAGCACGTCTCTTATAGAAAGGCAATTCAAACTGATTGTCATAGAGTTGTTCCGTTTGTTCCAAGGCCTCCACGGCTTTAGCGGCTTCCTCAGCTTTTCCTTCCGCACGGTATATGAATTCGATACGGGTCAGATAATACCAATTGAACTTATAACTGACCTCGAACGGCAGACCGCTGACCAAATGGTGAATGTTCTTCAAATGAACAATGCGGTCTTCTGAATTGGCAACAGACGGTGAAAAGTAACTAATGCATTCCATTGCCGAACAAAGTATCATTTCCCACTGCATTTCCTGCGACTTATCCGAGAGATTTACCTTATGACGCTTATACCGTGAGATTTCTTCATTGGCTTCATCAGGTTTCTCCGCCTCATCCATCTTGCAAACAGAAGGAAAAGCTTTGAGCCATGCCATATAAAAGTCCTTATAAGCCCCTTCCAGACACTCTTCTCCTATCTGCTGATAGTAGCGCAAAGAGTCAGGTTCATCTTTATAACTGCGACAAAGAATATCCAGTGTCTCAAAAATATATATCTGATTTTTCAACTGAATGGCCAGTTGCAGCGATTCGTTAATATAGGTACGTTTGCTTGTCACATCATCGGACAAGTCGTACAAGTCAATATACAGCTCCATCCTCTGCTGTTTGTCTACGGAATTGTCTTGTAGTGTTTGCAACAGGTGTTTTCTGGTCTGATTAACATCAATCTCCTGAGCAACACTAACTTGCAGACAAAAGAATATGAACCAGAGGATCGTTATAATTTTTATCAAGTAGTTTATCATATTCGGACAATTTGAAGAACTTGTCACTTAAGTTGCAAATATAGAATAAAATGGAGGTTAGAGCAAATTTATTCGTATTTAACTGTCGTGAGAAGTCTTTCTATGATTTCACTACAAGTAGGCGTTGAAGGAATTGATATCTATATTATTGACAATCAGCATTGTTGTATATGCATATCCAAACTATCCGTAGCTGATAAAGCCAGTTTATTTTTTATACGCTGTTTAGCTTTCAATACAGACCGGGGAACTATATTAAAAAGAAGAGCGATTGTCTTATTATCCAAACGGGCCCGTATCAGATAGCATAACCTCAATTCCTGGACACTTAAACCAAATGACATCAATTCTTCTGACAGACACCCCCCATAAAATAAATCTATGACGATAAACAGATCCCTCCATTCGGCTTCATCCTTAATTATGCCATAGGAAGGCTTTTGATGGAGACACAACAACTGTCCCATTGCCACTATCAAAGAAGAAGAACATTTTGTTAATGCCGAAACCTTCTGGTAATCCTTCAATTGCTTTGTCAACTGTTTATTACGGTACTGCAAACAAGCATTCCAACTATCCTTAGACGTATCCATATCCATCATGTTATATCATATTCATCTATCAATCTTCGTTTTACACCAATCATCTCCTATCTTTTCCACTTCGCTCCTCATTTCCCTAATAGCGGTGGAATAGACTTTCGGCTCTTTAGTCAATACAATCCGTTGCATCTTCTCAAACTTCTCTCTATTCCGGTAGCCCGGCTCCGCATAGAGTTTTGCCAGCAGATAGTAGGGATAAATCCGCCCCGGCAAACGGTGGACTGACGCCCAATAATAGGTTTCAGCCTTCTCATAGTATTGCATTTCCTGATAATTCTTACCTATTACATTCAGTATCATTGGGTCAGTGCTATATAAGGCAGCTTGTTCCAGAAACGAATTAGACAAATCATAACGTCCTGATTTATATAAGCTGTGTCCATATTCGAATAAGAATTCCCCTCTTTCGTCCAACTGCGGATAGAGCTTATGGTAAGCCTCATTGGCAGCAGTATAATTTCCCTGATGATAAAGCATCCTCGCATACACCCAATCTCGGCAGGCATCTTCCTCCCGTTGCCATTTACCGTTAAGCCCCACTGTCCATATCAGCGCACAAGTGCCGCAAATAAGAAATTTTCCGCCCACATCTCCGGCCCCACAAGCAAACAGCAGGCATATACCGGTTACCATGAAAACCGGGAAATGCATGGGATAAGAAGAAAAAGAGAAAACGAGCAAGGATATGAGTGCTCCGCAAATTTCATAACGCCCCCATTTTGTCCCTAGCCACAGACCTGCCCCAATAGTCGAGAAGAACATGACACCAAGCATAACTCCTGCTGTTAACGCCAACTCCAAATATTCATTGAAAGCATATTCCGGACTTCCGGCCACGCGCTCTTCCCAAACAGCATAGTCTCCACTACCAAAGTATTTTTCCTGCGCTTCGCCATAAGCATAGACAAATCCTTCACGACATCCCCAAGGATGCTCTACGATAGCTTTACAAGTAATTTTCCACATAAACAGACGTCCCATAGCAGAGTCAGGCTTCAAAAAGAAAATACCAGCACCTCCTAATATCAGAACAAAAAGCCCGACCACTCCCCACGTAAGGTAACGTTTCTTATATCTCCGCCACAATACGCTCCACTTACGTCTGTCACGATGCATATACGCCACCCATGCACAGCTTATTGCAGCAGCAATCCAGGCAGAACGGCTCATTGTGGCCGGCAGTACACATAAGATCAGAATACCGGCAAGCCCTGCCGTCACTTTTTCTATTTTATGAAGAACATCTGTGCTTTTCCACTCACAGGCACGTAAATACAAATGCAGGCAGACAGGTAATATCATCGCTAAATATCCCCCATACGGACCGGGATTGAAGAAAGAGCCTGTCAGTGCATACCGTGAATGCCCGGAAACAGAAAACCCATATAATTGCCGCAAGCCCCAAACGGCTTCAATTGCCCCTAACAATACTAGGCTCCAAGCCACATGAACAAAGAAATTCCGGAAACACAAAATATCTGTCCAGGAAGCTTTTCCTAGAAGTTGTAGCAAACAAGAAGCAGTGATACAACCGGTCGAAACCAACACAGCTTTCCCAAACCACACCCACTGGCCGATGGTTTCTCCCGCAGGCAGTTCAGGAGTTGTCGCACACACCATACTCAGCAAGGAGCAAATAGCTACAAACTGTAGCAAAATAACTGTAGCTTCTCTCATTTTATGCATCCATCCTATCATCATTCTATCTTTTTGAATATCCTATTCCATCGTACTCTATCCGTCCTCTTATCCACTGATTTCCATATCCTGACAGCCTTTCCAACAATATATTCTTCCGGTAATAACCCCCAATAACGGGAATCTCTTGAATTCTCCGCCCTGTCGCCCGCCATGAAGTAATAGTTCTTTAAAAAGCGATATTCAGCAATGAGGCTATCACCTAAATATATATTCCCCGCTTCATACCGAAGACTCTTTTTCTGCTCCCACTCCACCATATTCTTGTAAAGTTTAACAGTGCGTCCATCCATCGGAACAATGTCACCTGATTTAGGAATATACAGAGGCCCGAACTTTTTCACCGTCCACCTTATCAGAGAATCTCCGGGATATGCCCTCACACCAATTGCATCATCTGTAAGGCCCTGTTCCCTTATCAGAGTCATGAACCTGTCCTGCGCATCCACGCACCCCAATGTCCCCGCATAGCCATTCACTTTGTAACGTCCGCTTACAATGCAGAACGTGTCTCCCGGCAACGCAACACACCGTTTCACATAATACTGCATCACATCCATTTCAATCTGTCTCCACTTTTTAGGACAAGGATAATTGAAGACAATCACATCATTCCTTCGGACTTTACCTATTCCCGGCAAACGTTTTATCTCCACCTGCTTTCCTGCAACGGCTTCCATCACATTGAACAATCTTGCTCCATATACCAATTTATCCACCAGTATTACATCACCGGCCAATAGCTCCGGCTCCATCGAATCACTTGGTATATGAAATGAAGTCATGCAAAAGATCTGTATCAGCAGCCATAGCACAACAATTCCACACAACCAGAGAAAGAGATTAATCCCTTTATCTACGATTTTCTTCAAGGATATGCCTCTTATTGCCATTCCGAATTATATAAAAAGTTGCTTCCCATCTTTCATATAAAAGCATCGTTCTTCTTTTCCACGAGTATGATTATGAAGCCAAAGCAAAGCGCCATCAGGTACTCCCTCATAATAGAGTTCCGTACCCTCAGCTATCTGCTTCCCTAAAGATATCCAGCCTTTAATTCCACCATGATAGAACAATTCATACCGATCCCCCAAATGGATATAATTATCATCATTGCGTGGAATCAAAATAAAGTGACTTAGAATTTGTGGAATACCCAAATCAAATATAAGTTGTTCTCCCTTTACTGCTGACATATAAAAAGAACTCCAGTCATCATCAGTCAATAAATTTAGAATTTTCTTATGTATATCACTCAAAGGATGATTAGCCCAAATCTTCTCCGGCGCTATCGCTGTTTCTGCATCTATGCCATACATATACCATTCTCCAACCTGTATTTGTTTTTCCTCCGGAGCAGAATAGCGCACATACCTGAATTTCTTCTGTACAGTTGGGAATAGTATATTATAATTTATTTTTGGAGTGTCCACAACCTGGCATAGCAATTCTGCATCCCGAAAATCCTTACGATTAGCCCCTTCTATTTTTACTCCAACAGCAGTTCCTAAAAACATAGGATTTCTCCCTATCGGATATTTTCGCGTCAATACTATACAATGCTTTCTGGTAGTATCAGGAATAAAATATTCTATTGAATCCTCTTTCAGCAAAAAAGGATAGCTAAATGTTTTCATTTTCCCAGCTTTTCGAAATGCAGGAAAATAAATCAGGCCAGGTTCCACGTTGGGAAACTCAATCTTCTTTCCATGAAATTCAGAAATATCTATCGGTTGTAATTCTGTCCCTGTAAATACACACAAATACCCCCAATGTTTATCAATAGCTTCATTACTTTCCAACTTGACGTTACTCTCCGGGAAATACTCATCACTGGCATCTTTCATGAAAGGACGCCTAAAGAAAGCAGGAACTTCCTTGTCAGTATAAAGTCCGGAATACTTTTCCGGCTGTATTCCATAACAAGTTCTATATACCTTTCCTTTTTTCCGTTCCTCCTGCGGTCGGCGTACTATCTCACGCTCTATATAATTGAAAGGTACAACAAGTCCTGTCGTATCTATCAATGCACTCCAGAAATGACGACTATTGTAACTGGGGGACATTTCATAAAAATCCATTGTTATTGGAATGCCCAATGAACGCATTACATAGGTAGCAATATCACAATTATCCCGACAGTAGCCCACTCGGTTTTCCAACAAAAACAACGCTCCTAAATGAGGCAAATTAAAATCCGTATGATTAGTAAAGCCCTCTTCTTTCAGATAATTAGCCATCACACGCGCTGCCTCTACTACATCATTCCCCTGATATAGAGAATCAAGCACAGGAGAATAACGTTCATAATATATTCGTCTCCATTTCTCTAAAGGTTCGTCCCCTATCCTATATGGAAGAACATATTCACAAAAATCCTCAAAACTATATTGCTTGCTCCAAGAGCGTTTTTCCCATGCCTCAAAAGCCAAGTCAATATTTTCAATTAAGATATCCGCTTTCATCACATCTACATCCTTCACTATTTGTAAAGAACTATAATCAAAGGATTTCCAATGTGCTACGATTTCATCGCTAATACGTCCTTTCTGAATGCTTTCCTTTTTCATTTGTTTCAGACTGTCTATTTCCTTTCCCACATACGTCCGGTGAGTAAGCATATTTGCAACCAGAAAACAGGCAGCTCTCAACTTTTCAGGTTGATTCTGATAATGATCTAATACCTTCTTAAGTTCATCACTATTCTCTCCCGCGTGGTACAAGGTATACTGTACTCTCTCTTGCATATTATCTGTACAAGCAAAGAAAATACAACAAACAAATATTATCCATGAGCATTTATAGAAATACATTATTACCTAAACCTGCTAATTATAATATAATCCATATATTAACTACATTTATATCCCATTTAGAATAAATGAAAAAGTATCTGGCATACCAAAAGTAATTATCTTTAAAAATTATATCTTTGCCAATCTTCCAATTTTTAAAAAGTCATTCAACATCCCCCAACACTCGCAAAGTTATAGGAGAAGATGCCACATTACAATACAAGTTTATAGATTTATTAAAATATCCCCTATTATCAGGCTTATAAACTATTTTAACGGCTATTTTTTCTCCTTTAGCCACAGGAACTCGATCACAATCTACTACAGTACAACCACATGAAGCTACAATATCTAAAACAACCAATTTATTAGGTCCTACATTTTTAATATAAATAACAGTATCCTTTTCCTGCTCTTTTTTTAAATGTCCTAAGTTTATCGTAGTATTAGCCTCAATGGTCGTTTGATCACCTGTTTCATTTTCCAAATCACCTTTTAGAAACATTTTTAAATAAAATTCTTTTATTCTATAGTTGTGTACCGGATTACCAATTGCTAGAACTTCATTATTTCTATTAAGCAAAAAAGTCTGAAACTGAAAATCTGGAGGGAAATGATTTAACTTATTAAATTCATCTTTAGTATCCATACAAACAGGATAATTAAAATTATCACGGCTCAATATAGCCTTCAATTCTCTTGAGTCAAAAGGGTGTAAAATAAATAAAATTGGTACATTTAGCTTCATTGAATCCAACTGAGCAATAAAATCAAGCCAAGAAGGCAATCTTAATTTACAACTCGCACAACCTGTTGAATCAACATATGTTAGAATCTTAAATTCAGCGTCAGGTATTGTATCAAAAACAAAATCTTTACCATATAAAGCAAATTGAGTTTTCTCTGGAAAAATAATTTTCTTGCCTTCCCATTCTAGCATAAGTTTTTCTGTTGAGTTATCCCTGCTTCCTAAACAAGAGAGCAAGTTCAGTGCCAACACGCAACACATAATAATCTTTCCTTTCATTTAATAATAGCATTTTATCAAACATGGATTATCATCCTCACACATTTTATCTAATTTAACGCAATCTTCTATTTGCAATATTTTTCTGCATTCTTCCAAATTACCTTTATAAGCTAAACATAACATAAATTCATTATTAGAGTATATGGGATTTAAAATTAGCCCTTCAACGGTTCTTCTAAAGAAATAACTTTTCCCATCTAATTTCCTATAAAAAATATGATAATTATTATGCGGATTGAAGTCAAAAATCAATTGAGCATAATAGTACTTATCTGTTTGTTTCTGGCTACAAAAGAGATAAGGTATTGTGCCGTTCCTCAATTTATCTATCAATAAAGAAAATTCGTCCTCTCCTTTAGTTGTAGTCATGGATATTCCAAACTCCTCCATGCTATAATTATCCTTTCCAAAGTCCCATCTATATAGTATGGACATTTTTTCTTTGCTGACTTTATAAACATTTCTATCAAAAGATCTAAAAAAAGATATTTCATCTCCATATTTATAAAAACATTTAGGATACAAAGAAGCTAAATTTCTATTTCCTTGCCAATCTTCCTTAACGCATTGCAACGAATCTTTCGAAATAAAACTTATACCAAAATCCTTATCAGAAACAGGCAATGTCCAAGTTACATAAAAGTCATGAATTTCTTCAAAAGACTGATAATTTACTTTCTGTGGTAATCTTTTCCTCTCAATAAATTTCCCATCAGGAGTATAAGAAAATAATTCTCCAAAAGGAGATAGGAAACTTATACATCTATTTTCATCATCATAAATAGCGTCATAAACATCTACATACTCTTCAGGACCACTTCCTTTTCGTCCTATCTTTCGTATGAATTTCCCATTCTTATCAAAGCAAAATAATGCAGGATTTTTAGAATCAAAAATCATGAAACAACTATCCACATATAATGCCTTATCCGGCCAAATCAGCAAACAAGAATCTGTTGTTTCTAAAGGAACAACATCTATTCTTTTAAATATCTCCATAATAGAAGTTTCTTGTTCATCAAGAGAAACCCTTAGAATAATGCCATTTTTTTCTTTAACTTCATTGCAAGATGAAAAAAACGAAAACAACATACAAAAAATAAAAAGATATTTCATAGTAACTATTTTAATATTTCAAATGATAGAATGCCAGAATTATCATTTAACAATAACAATTCTGGCATAAGCTTTTAGCAAGTACAATGATCTGATTGATAACCACTAAAGTGACAATTCCCCCATGCATCGTACAACCTATAGCATTGGCAGATGCCATCACTACAGGTACGAGAACAAGTTATACCGCCTCCTTCAGATCCATCAGCTAATGCCTCAACATTAGATAAAGCCAAATCTGAAATTGTAACAGTTGATTGTGCAGAATAAATGTTATATCCTACAATAGCAGCAAACACCGCAAGAATTGTTAGTTTTGCATATTTTTCCATTCTTACAAATAATTTTTAATAAGGATTTATTCAAAGACTAACATCAAGCACACTTCATGTGCAGTCGAAAATTAAGATATAAATATCTCATCAGAGCATATTTCACACTGCACTATCGTAACAGCAGAAATCAGTTTCCGTTTTTCATTAAAAATTTGTATCTTCGCCAGGCTTCTAAATTTTAGGGGTTATGGAGCATTCGGTATTCTATTGCACCAACAAGTTGTTTACCGTCTGCTCCTTTTAATTAATTATTACTCTATATAGTTTTTATACTATATTCTAATATAGGCTCATCCTCATTCACATCCGTAGCATAAATAACTCCACGCTGCTCATCTACCGATATGCCACAAATGTAATGGTCTAATACATATCTCTTTAACGGTTTTCCCGCCAAACTAAACACATAGATAAATTGCCCGCCATCCGGATGATTAATACCATTCCGGGCATCTCGCGCTATATCCTTGAACGAACGCCCATGAAAGACTGCATAAATGGCCCGATCCGTCACCTGCACATCGCTAAATCCCATGATACCCGTAGGAATACCATACCCCCCGGACACCTGAAACTCCGGCTCACCATGCGGCCCCATGCACACAACATGTGTACTGTCTTTCAGATTATAGATTTCAAGCACTTCACCCAACTGAGTAGCAACAGCAAGTATCCCGTTTCGGGGATTGTAATCTATAAAACTACGCCACGCTTGCGCCAAAGCCGGACGGGCATTCTGCAAAGCGTCTTCATTGACAGTAGGAATAACACCAAACTTATGCATCAATTTTCCATCTCTGCATACTTTACAAAAACGACTATCACCCGAATAATCGGGAATGATAAAGGTAGAGTCCTCACACATCACAAAATCGAGTGCCCTGAGAATATCCTTATCCAGATTCACCGCTTCCTGACGAAGCAGTGAATCGCCGGATAAAGCAAACCCAAACCTTGTTAATTCTGACTTATTAGAATCTAATGTCCACAAAAAAGCCCCATTCCATCGGAAATTTTCGGCAGAAAGCATATCTTGCGGTGCATCTCCACGCCTCCCGAAAGAAGACAGGTAACGGAAATCAGGGTAGCTGAACGTATGAAAAAAATAGTCTGTTCCATGCAAATCAAGCACCACAGCTTTCCCGTCCCTGATATGCAGACGAGAAGGATAGCGGAATAAAGCAGTATCCAGCCGTATCGTCCTTGCTTTCAATTCTTGTTCCTGTGGGAAATCAGTATATACCTTTTTGCCGGAAACAACCAAATTCGGAGTACAGGAAATGAATAGCAGGATAGATATAACGCTAATAATATAAGCTATACGGAGCATCATACATATACACTTTGTCGTGATTAAGCGGACAATCAACCAAACCTTTACCAAAGCAGTGAACACCATCAGTTTCTGAATCCGCTAACGCTTCTATATTCTCCAACATTAAAGAAGACATCTTGACAGATGACTGTTTACTGTAAACATGTCCTCCTATAACAATAGCTACAACTCCCATAAATACCAGAATCTTTTTCATCTTGTTTTTCATTTGATTATTATGTTTTTCATCAATGATTATTATGCCGGCAAATGTAAATAATAAATAGATTCAAAA
>NZ_EQ973491.1:334565-338369 GCF_000158035.1 Bacteroides cellulosilyticus DSM 14838 | reverse complement strand
TGTATAAAGTCCGTGATCTAAGACACTTTAGGGGTCACTTTAGTATCCAAATCGTATCCCCTTCCCCAAAAAACGATTAGGGGGTACGATTGTCGGAAAATGGCTTACTTTTGAGGAGATTTGTCCATACTCTATTCATCTCATTTTCAGTGATTAAAATTAGTTTTACAATCTAAAAAAAGTGAGAGTATGAAAAATGAAAAGAGTACATTCAGCGTATTGTTTTACCTGAAAAAAGACAAGATGAAAAAGAATGGTTTAGTACCAACGAGTAAGTGAAGCGGGAAACAGCCAACTATAAGAAGCTGCCCCAAATTATAGATTTCAGGGACGGGGACGGAAACGACCGGATGCAGGAAGAAATACAGGCGAATTACAACCGGCTCAAACAGGAAGTCCAGCAGATTATCACGGACGAAATGGAACGGATAAAGAACGACCCGGATTTACGCGCTTGTTGAAAAAGTAAGATTAAGCAAGGGGAGTCAAAATAGCTCCCCTTGCTTAATCTTATTCAATTCTATATGTTCTTTATCATTTATAATAGGAGCATAAAAAAAATCAGCACCCTCTTTGTTTTTGTAGATTTCAATACCATTTTCTCTAACAAACTTCAGTGGTATTTTAGGATTGTTAATATCTTTCCCTGTTGTCTTGTATTGAGTTTCCCATTTTGTATAGTATGGCTCAATCATCTCAGGTGTCATTTTATAGATTTCTACCAATTCAATATCCTTATATACGGCAAATATCCAATCAACCTTTCTGTATTTATCTATAATATGTTGATTTAGATGATGATTTGTCGAAAAAGACTGTGTTAAATTTATATTCACTGACTTTAATTCATATTCATTTCCTTCGGAATCAACAGCGTCATTTCCTTCCCTACTACCATCAAGATTCTGCAATCCTGTAATCATTAATACCTGTAGTAATTTACCCCCATTATCTTGAAATACATCATTAATACTATACAATTCAGATGCAAGTTTTTGATATTCCCTAATATGTGGAAAAAGATTATTTAGTTTTCAATATTATCCATAATTAAAAAAAGTCTTTCATGTTTAAATTTAATACATTGGCTATTTTACATAAAATTGATATGGAAATATTTTGCTTACCATTCTCAATATATCCTATGTAAGTCCTATCAACATTAGCAGAGTATGCTAAGTCTTCTTGGGTAATACCTAATTCTTTACGCCTTTGAATTATAATCTTACCTATATTGTTCAAAACATCCGTTTCGTTTACCATAATCACATATCTATCTCTATGATTTTACAAAGTTCGGGATAGCTTTTTGTTTTTCACTCCGAATATATTCGGCATTTAATTGATGATTACTAAAATTATGGCTATCTTTGCACAAATATCAAGATAGAAAAATGTTAGACAATGCAGTTTATAATACACAATACGGTTCAGTGTATTGTGGTGATTCGCTAAATTTAATAACCCAGTTGGAGGATGATAGCGTAAGTTTGGTTATCACAAGTCCCCCATTTGCATTATTAAGAAAAAAAGAGTATGGGAATAAAGACCAAGATGAATATATTGAATGGCTTGCTGAATTTGCAAAGGCACTATTACCTAAACTAAAAGAAGATGGTAGTTTGGTCATTGATCTAGGAGGTGCTTATGAAAAGGGAAAGCCTATCAGAAGTTTATATAACTTCAAAGTATTGATACACTTTTGTGAAGTGTTAGGATACCATTTAGCGGAAGAATTTTATTGGTATAATCCGTCTAAGTTACCTTCACCTATTGAATGGGTAAACAAAAGGAAGATGAGAGCTAAAGATTCTGTTAATACAGTTTGGTGGTTTAGTAAGTCTGATTTTCCAAAATCGGACGTAACAAAAGTCTTAACACCTTATTCGGATAGAATGAAAAAACTTTTGGATAATCCTGAGAAATATTATCAAGCTAAAGAAAGACCAAGTGGGCATAATATTAGTACCAGTTTTGGTTCAGACAATGGTGGGGCAATACCCTCAAATTTGTTACAAATATCTAATAGTGAAAGTAATTCCAAATATTTAACTTACTGCAAAAAGCTTAATATAAAATCACATCCAGCAAGATTTCCAACTAAATTACCTGAGTTTTTTGTAAATATGCTAACGGATGAAAATGATTTAGTTGTTGACATATTTGCAGGTTCCTGCACAACGGGAGAAGTTTGTGACAATCTACATAGAAGATGGTTAGGCTTTGAATTAGATAGAAATTATGTAGCCAATTCAATATTTAGATTCATTCCTGCCGAATATAGCATTAGCAAAGTCAAAGAGTTGCATGATAGAATAATAATAGGAGAAAACTTAATCGAAGATGATTTAAGAAATAATCAATTAAATCTATTTTAAATCAGAAAAGACCTTAGTATAAACATCCCTTTTCTTAATGTTTATTCCAATATAGACTTTAAGAAAAGGGATGTTTGTAATATTCCCATTCTTAACTTTGTTTGTAATACATTGGAATAAGACAAATGAAGCCAAACGATGACTAATAAAGCCACCCATCCCCAAATCCTTAAATATACTCTATTTCATCCTTACTTTTACTTTCGAAATTTTTATTTACTCACTAAAATTCAAAAAGTTATGGATGTAAACACAGCCAGCCAATCCACCACTGACGAACAGATGGTGGATATTCTTCTTGTACTGGATAAGGAGAAAAAGACAATCAGCGCAGTGAAAGGCGTGGATGAAAACGGGGAACTCCAAACCGTACCGCCGGAGAAAAACAGCGAACTTCTGAAATTCGACCGTCACGGCGATTTCTGTTCCAACTTCTTTTCCAACATGATGAACCAGTTGAAGAACCCGACCCGTTTCAACTTCTTCAAAATTCCTAAAATTGAACTTCCCAAGATTACACCGATAATCAAGGACAACTTCGACCATCCGACACCCGAAACACAGAAACAGGAAGTGAAGAACGAACAATCGAACCAAACACAACAGCAGGTACAGCAACCGCAGCAGAAAGCAACGGCACAAGCACCGCAACAACCTGACAAAAAAGTATGTTATCGACCCTGATAAGGTGGACTGGGAAGCCCTGAAAAACTTCGGGCTTTCCAAAGAACAGCTTGAAAAGGCAAAGGCTTTAGAACCCATGTTTAAGGGGGTACAAGTCGCCCGATGCATTCTCCATCGCAGGTAACTACAATTCCGCCATTATGAAACTGGACGCACGCCTATCTTTCCGGCATGACAAGGACGGGAATGTGTTTTTGGCGATACACGGCATTCGCCAAAAGCCGGAACTTGAACGCCCATTCTTCGGGCATGAATTTTCCAAAGAGGATAAAGCCAATCTTCTTGAAACGGGCAATATGGGACGGATAGTAAACCTGAAAAACTACATCACAGGTGAAATGATACCTTCTTTCGTCAGCGTGGATAAGGTGACGAATGAACTGGTTTCCATGCGTGCAAGCAGCATCCAAATCCCCGATGAAATAAAGGATGTCAAACTTAGTAAGGAACAGCAGCAAGCCTTACGGGAGGGAAAAGGAATATTCCTTGAAAACATGATTTCCAACCGTAAAAATCCCTTTTCAGCTACCGATGCAAATGACTACTTTTTTTGTTTATATACATTAGATACAGGTATTTATGCATGTTTCGTGACAAGCGTTTATCTCTCCTGTTCTTACTTTTGATATTTATCTCCTTTTTCACCCAAAACAAATGATGGAGAGTGGGGTTTGGAAAGGAATAATCATTAATTAAAAGAACAGTATGATGAAAATAAAGATATTAAAAGAAGGTATTGTGG
>NZ_EQ973491.1:331501-334318 GCF_000158035.1 Bacteroides cellulosilyticus DSM 14838 | reverse complement strand
GCTTATTCGATAAGAAATGACTTTTTGCATGGACAAATGCAGAAAGTAGTTTATAAGGCTGCATAGAACATCTCACCACACTTTGATCTCCAAAAGTAAGCGTACACGCCTCTTCATCAAACAGGACTCCGCCTATTTGATATTTATTTTCGGAGATGCGTATTACGAAATCATCCGGATCAGCCGCTTCATCGTCGTTATCCTTTTTTCGATTATTCCAAAAGAGAAGGACAAATATGCATAAACAAAAGACAACTACAATAGAACAAGAAACAATACCGGTCTTTCCCCAATCGGCACACAACCATGGGGAAGGAAGCGAAAGATAAACCGTCAACTCAAGAAAATACATATCATCCAGATAGTAGGTTCCCAACTTAAACTTATCGGCCATCAGCGTTGAGTCTCCGACCATAAACTTTTTTCCTTTCCTGTCACCCGGTAATTCCGATTGCAACATAAGAGCACCGGAACAATAGGTGTGGCTATCATTCAAATCTTCTTGCCATAAATCATTCAAAACATTGAAAACCACTTTGTCCACCAAAAACAGAAAGCGAATCTTCGCACTTAGGCTATGTGAAGCAATTAACCGCTTTCCTTCCTTTATCGAATCGACCGCTACCACCGTCTCTCCTTCCGCTCATCATCATTTTCTAATATTAGTTCTTTATTTTACTCTATAAGTCCATCCAAATTTAAATAGGCAAATTGTATTTCATTATCTAATACCATTATTAATCTATTCAGCTCCTGATCATAACAAAAGTTACAAATTTTACGACCTATATTCAACGTTTTAATATAATTACCATCAAAATCATAGACTTGAAAAAAATTAGGAAATCCCTCGTCACTCCAATTGCGTCCTCCTGCATATGCCGCAACAATCTTATCTTTACAAATCACCACAGCATCATAATAAACCATATCATTACTCGTCTTGTCATCCCAATAAGGACCATAAATATTGTATTTCAAATTACCATCAAGATCATAAATCGTCATTAGGTCATGATGAGCATAGCAATCAACTATCAGATTATGTTCCAATGATACCGCAAACTGGCTTCGCTTTCGTTCTACCTTGGGATGCCCTTCAACCAATAATTTCATTTCTCCGGTCAACATATTCCACCGCACCAAAGATTGTTGAAAATATTTGTTTTCTCCGACCATTATAGAACGTGCAATGCAGAAAGTGTCATTCACATAAACAAATCTATCCGGAAATTGCAATTCTTTCATATCTCCTTTTACTTCAGGTCGATAAAAAGGATTTTTTAAGATACTATCCACACTATAACTCAATACTTTCAATTTTCCATAATCAGGTACAAAAATCGATGATGCACTTCATCAGGCACAATTACCCCCATATTCGTAATTTCATTAGGTCCTTCCCCCGCATCTCCAACTCCCATCAAATAGGAGAAATTATTCTTATCAAAGATAGAGATTAATTTTTCTTCGGATTGAGAATCACTTATCAATAGATAATCATTTACGATAAAAGGTCGCGCCCACCCTCCTATCAAAGGAGTATCTATAATAATTTCTTTCACAGATTCCTTTACATCAATGATATTAGTAGAATGATTCTGAGATTTTTCCACATCAGAATTTCTAAAGCAACTACTCGCAAAGAAAACAAACAAAACAAAATAGACAATACGTTTCATCAAAACAAAATTATTTATATTATTTTAAACATCAATAGAAAAAAATCAGCCTATAAAAAGCTGATTTTTTCTTATTACATTGACTATAGCAAACAACAAAAATGCCTAGTTGGAACATTCTAAACATATTTTAGCAGCTGTAAATATCAACTCCATTTCACTTCTCTTTTATCTGGATATGTTTTGTAACAATAGCATCCCGTATTCCCGCAAGTACATCCATTCTGACAATCAGGATTCACCTCATAACGAGCCAATGCTTCCACATTAGCCAACATCAAATCTGACATAGTATCTACTTTCTGATTAGCATAAACACCATAACCTGCAATTGCCGCAAATGCTGCAACAAAAGCTATTTTCATAAACTTCTTCATTTTTATATTGTTTCAAAGTAAAAATCTATTTAATTAACTATATCAAGTACGCATATATTGTACAGTCGAGTATCAAGATACAGAGTATCTTATTGCACCAACAAGTCGTTTACCATCTGCTTCTTTTAATTAATTATTACTCTATATAGTTTTTATACTATATTCTAATATAGGCTCATCCTCATTCACATCCGTAGCATAAATAACTCCACGCTGCTCATCTACCGATATGCCACAAATGTAATGGTCTAATACATATCTCTTTAACGGTTTTCCCGCCAAACTGAACACATAGATAAATTGCCCGCTATCCGGATGATTAATACCATTCCGGGCATCTCGCACTATATCCTTGAACGAACGCCCATGAAAGACTGCATAAATGGCCCGATCCGTCACCTGCACATCGCTAAATCCCATGATACCCGTAGGAATACCATATCCCCCGGACACCTGAAACTCCGGCTCACCATGCGGTCCCATGCACACAACATGCGTACTGTCTTTCAGATTATAAATTTCGAGCACTTCACCCAACTGAGTAGCAACAGCAAGTATCCCGTTTCGAGGATTGTAATCTATAAAACTACGCCACGCCTGCGCCAGAGCCGGACGGACATTCCGCAAGGCGTCTTCATCGACAGTAGGAATAACACCAAACTTATGCATCAATTTTTCATCTTGTTTTTCATTTGATTATTATGTTTTTCATCAATGATTATTATGCCGGCAAATGTAAATAACAAATAGATTCAAAT
>NZ_EQ973491.1:322480-330581 GCF_000158035.1 Bacteroides cellulosilyticus DSM 14838 | reverse complement strand
CATCGTTATGGACTATAAATGAAGTATCACTCCGTATCCGCTATTTTTGAGAAAAAACTCTTTCCGTTCTTTCAGACCTCACGGAATCCCCTGTCCATCGGCGTTACGGCTGAAACTTCCAGTTTTATAGTAGTTTCAGGTATCTTTCAGCTGAAATGCCGATGAACAGGGAGTTTAGGAAAAGCTGAAAGACTGAAAGAAGAAACAACACTTAATTGTATTGAATAACATCTGAAAACAAGCAGTCTTATGATCCGGAATAAGCAATGTTATGAATGATTACATTGCTTGTTCTCATCCACAACAAGCTATGTAATTTCAGGCAAGTCCGATTCCGTGACAGAATACGTAAGAGGTATGTAAGGAAACCAAGTAATATATGTATATAAACGCCTTTTTGTATAAGTGATTTTTATCATTGATTATCAAGATGCTACAAAGTATCAATTTCTTGTCGACAAGAAATTAAGAGTTTGTCGACAGGAAGTTAACTTCTTGCTGGCAAACTCTTGACTTCCTGTAAAAAGGAGAAATAGTAAATCTTCCGGTTTCCTTACACTGCATGAACAGCATGATTGATAGGACGAATCGTATTAGAAGGCTAAACGCCCTTCTTCATCCTGTTCCTTTAACATCTATATATCGGTGGCGTTGGATATATAGATACGACACATCCGACATATAGATGCAACACGTCCGACATATAGATACAACACATCCGATATATACTTCCAACAGACTACAAGTATATAAAAAGAGAAAAGACTTTTTAGTTTCAAAAAATAGTTGTTCTTTTGCAGCCTCAAAAGAAAAAAGAGTATGAATAAGAATGTACAAGGGCACATATTCGCCCTGACTGCCAATATTTTATGGGGACTGATGGCGCCCATCGGCAAATCCGCACTTATGGAGTTTTCAGCCTTATCGGTAACTACGTTCCGCATGGTAGGTGCAGCCGCCTGTTTCTGGCTACTGTCTGCATTCTGTAAGTACGAACACGTGGATCACCGCGATATGCTGAAGATTTTCTTTGCTTCACTTTTTGCACTGGTGTTCAATCAAGGAGTGTATATCTTCGGGCTTTCAATGACTTCCCCCATCGATGCCTCCATCGTGACAACCACACTTCCTATCGTAACCATGATTATCGCTGCCATTTATCTGAAGGAACCTATCACGAACCTGAAAGTACTGGGTATTTTTGTAGGGGCCATGGGAGCGCTGACACTTATATTAAGCAGTCAGGCCACAAGCAACGGTAACAGCAGTATTATCGGGGACTTGCTTTGCCTGGTAGCGCAAATCAGCTTTTCTATTTATCTGACTGTGTTCAAGGGCTTATCGCAGAAATATTCTCCCATCACATTGAATAAATGGATGTTTATCTATGCCTCCATGTGCTATATTCCATTCTCTTATCATGATGTGGCAGGTATTCAGTGGACGGAAATTTCTACCGCGGCATACGTACAAGTGGGCTACGTGGTAATAGGTGGTAGCTTCCTTGCCTATATCTTCATTATGACCGCCCAAAGGTTGCTGCGGCCCACAGTGGTGAGTATGTACAACTATATGCAACCCATCGTAGCTTCTATTGCCGCCATTATCATGGGACTGGGTGTATTCGGTTGGGAAAAAGGTGTAGCTATCGCCCTAGTATTCCTTGGCGTATATATCGTAACGAAGAGTAAATCGAAGGCGGACTTTGAGAAGGAAGGGAAAAAAGCGTGAATTAGTTACGGGCTACAGAGCTACAAGCTACAAGTGCCTTGCGGCATGATAGCGCAGCTACTTGTAGCTTGTAGCTCTGTAGCTCGTAACTAATTCTTCTTCAATTCTCCGAAATAGGTATCTAGCAAGCTCTTTGCTGCAACAAAGGAAGTGAGTTTGCCTTGCAGTACTTGCTGTTCTTTATCACTTAACATGGCTTCTATGGCCGGATTGTGGTAGAAACTATCGCGCAGACGTTCATTGATGCTTTCGTACATCCAGTATTTGCTTTGCTCGTTACGTCGATATTCAAAATAACCGTTATCTTTCACAAAAGCAATATAGTCGTAAATCATCTTCCAAATCTCTTTCACACCCAGGTTATAGAAACCGGAATAAGTCATCACCTGTGGCGTCCATCCTGACTCGGGAGCAGGAAACAGATGCAGAGCATTGCGGAATTGCGATGCGGCCAGTTTAGCACGCTCCAGGTTATCACCATCTGCCTTATTGATAACAATACCGTCCGCCATTTCCATGATACCACGCTTGATGCCTTGCAGTTCGTCGCCTGTTCCGGCCAACTGGATAAGCAGGAAGAAGTCGACCATAGAGTGTACAGCCGTCTCACTTTGTCCCACACCTACCGTCTCTACAAAGATCTTATCGAAACCGGCAGCTTCACAAAGAATAATCGTTTCACGCGTCTTACGGGCTACCCCACCCAAAGAACCTGCCGACGGACTGGGGCGGATGAAAGATTTGGGATGGACGGAGAGTTGCTCCATACGCGTCTTATCACCCAAGATACTGCCCTTACTGCGCTCGCTACTGGGGTCGATGGCAAGCACTGCCAGCTTACCTTCGTATTTTTCCAACACATGCAAGCCGAAGACATCAATCGAGGTACTTTTTCCGGCTCCAGGCACGCCACTGATCCCCACACGGATAGAGTTCCCTGAGTAAGGCAGGCATCTCTCAATAACTTCCTGTGCTAATGCCTGGTGTTCGGGCTTCACACTTTCCACTAAAGTAACCGCCTGACTCAGCACAGTGACGTCTCCTTTTACAATACCTTCTACAAACTCCGCTACGGAACGCTGACGCTTTTTAGGTTTCGGGCGGCGATAGGGATTGACAGACGAAGGTTGCTCAATGCCTGCATTGACAACCAATCCTTTATAGGATTCATCGTTTTCAGGATGTTCCATGATAAGATTTATGATTTCTAATTTATGATTTATGATAAGATTTATGATTTATGAAATCATAAATCTTTAACTCGCTTTGATATTCATCTCAACCTTAGGCTGCATCGGATCATTCGTAATCATCAGAATGCGCAGGTGGCGTTTCTTCTTGGCGATATTCCTCTTATCTATCGTCACACGCAAGCGGGTGGTTTCGCCCGGCTGCAACACGCTCTTCTTCAGACTTACTCCTAAAGCAGGATTGAACACCTGCAATTTACTGATTTGCAACGGAGAGCGTCCGGTATTGGTGATTTGTATATCATATTTCACCTTATTCTTCTTAGCCAGTTGTGCGCTCAGGTCTATATCTGTCTCCGAAAGACGGATTACCGGAGCATTCGCCTTGTCCGTATCGGTCATACCAGAGAAATCAGGCAGGAGAATAGCAGAAAGAGGTATCTCGTTTTCATCACTCACCTTGTCACCTGTGAAGCGTGACAGGTAAACTGATGCCTGTGTCAGTCCCAGGTCTGTCAGTTTCTCTGTGTTGAGAGTTAATGTGATAAGCCCTTTCTCACCTTTCTGAAGCACGTTCGGTTCTACTTTCATATCCAGATAGGAAGGCAGGTGCATCAATACCGGTTCATACGAACGATCCGACAGATTCACTACGCCAATCCGTATGACAGGCTTTTCGCCACGGTGCGTATCAGGGAAATCAATCTCATTTTTGTCAATACGTATCTGTCCGATAAGGTAAGGATAGGTTTTCGTAAAGTCTTTTATCTCGCGCACCACCTCACCTGTAAAGTGCAGATAAGCCAGATTGGGCTGCGCATTGGAATAAACAGCTATGGACTTATCAAAATGCCCCAATGCCTTAGCATCAAAATCGACGACGATCTTCCCCTTTTCACCGGGAGCAATGGGAGTTTGTGTCCACTGGGCTACGGAACAGGCACAGGAAGGGTCTACATCAGTAAGCACCAGAGGTTGATCGCCCGTATTGGTAATGACATACTGCACGCTAACGGGATGTTTCCATTCGATCTGTCCGAAGTTGTGAGTTTCTTTATTGGATGAAAAACGCGGTTGCGCCGTAGCAGTCAGTGCTACGGCGGCAAGCGCATATATACATATCAAGGTTCGTTTCATTCGTTTTCATTTTAGGATGCACAAAAGTAGGTGTTTTAAATGAGAGTTCCTAAAAGCAGGTTTTAAAATTTCTACTCCACCTCGACCTTCACTGATGCTGAATGAGCTGCATACTCGGGAGCGTAGGCACATTGAATTGTTGCCAGCCCGGCTTCATACTGCCCGCTACGGGCAACGCGGTAACTGTATTCCAACACATATACACCCTTGCTCAGACTATCGAAAAAGAAATTAGTGGAAGCATCTTCTATCTCCACATAATAACCTATTCCACCGTTCCAGCGATAACCGGAAAGTGAATTCATCGGTTCGAAGCAGGCACCACGCTGATCTTTCAGTTGAACGAAATCCATGGCACGGTCCAGACGTATCGTCAGACGGGAAACCACTTTATCACCTACCGCCAGTTGCGTGGAAGCGGTGATGGGTTGCAATTCTTTCTTTCCACCTGTCAAAGTACGCTCTACATAGAGTTTCTTTTCTACAGCCAGTTCACCACCTTGCTGTTTTACATCGGAAATAGGTGACAGATATTGTGCATAGACTGCCCCCCAGGCAATGCCTGCATCCCTCTTTTCCACAGTAATGGACTTGGCACGCAATTCAGGACTACCTTCTGCAAAGCTTTCCTTGATATATCCCAATCCGGGAACTGTGGTCTTGGCAGGTGAGAATGTTTCCAGCACTTTACGGCCAAGAACAATGCGTACATCACCACGTGATGCCAACAAGTCACTCCCTTGGCAAAGCAATGCATAAATAGCGTCTGCCGTTGCAACAGGTGAATTCCAACTTGTAGTTTGTTTCTGCTTCAGTAACCAAAGTTTCATTTCTTCCACCAATGCATCATTGCCTCCTGCCATCCTCAGGGCTTCCATTACCTCCACATGAACGGAAATAGGTTGTGTTCCCCAAAGGAAAGGTCTTTCATAGAAAGCAAAGTATGCACCCCGTTCATCGGTTTGCACCAGATGCTCTTTAATAGAAGCGATAAATTCGTTAGCCTCAGCCGTGCGACCTGCCTTTTGCAGAATGATAGCTGATTGCGCCTTGACTCCCATTGCATTTGAACTCAGGTTCTTGCCGACCATAGAGAGGAAATAGCGATAAGCGGCTTCATTGGCAGAAGGCACTCTTTCACCGGAGATAGCTATCAGATAGAGATACGTCATTGCCGGATATGAAAGATTATCGATCTTCGTCCCGTTTTTCTCTGCTTTACGGATATCCTGATATTCCTGCAATGCCTGGCTATGCAAATAGTTGAAAGCTCTTTGCTGCATGGAAAGGGCATCAGCGGAGTTCTGTTGTCCGGTAAGCAACGGCAAGCGGACAAGGAGTTCGGTGATGTATCCCGTCATACTGCGACTACCCGGCATACCTTTGTACCAACTCCAGGCGCCATCGGCATTTTGTAATTCCTGTAGTTTAATAAGGGTGGTCATATTATTGTTCGACAGATTATTGAGATCGAACAAAGTAGCAATACGCGCTTGCTGTTCGGATTCAGTAGTAGCTTCCAGCAACCACGGGCTTTCTTCGAGAAGGATATTCTTCACCTCTTGGTTCTTCTGTAACTGGCTGAGGAAGTTTTCTTTCTTACCGCCTTGCATGCGCCAACTGTCGAATACAGCTTTAATGCGCGGCTGACTGTTGGCAATGTAAGAAGCAAGGGAATTAGCATAATAAGCGGCTGCCCATGCTGTAGCATTATCTGTACGGGGCTGACTCAATACGGGTAATGCCTGTACGGCATACCAGGCGGGATTACCTGTAAATTCTACTGTCAGTCGGCGGTCGGTGGCCGTGCGGCTGTTGTAATTGAACAGGCTGTCCAAAGAGAACGTACGGGTTTCTTCACCACGTACCGGCATGGCAAGGGTTTCAGTAATGTATTCCTTATTGCTCAATACAGGCAACAAGTGCTGTTCGCCATCACTGAATGTGCCACCGTCAGCAATCATGCGTACACCCAACATATCCTGTTTATCCGTCACTGTGAAACGGAAGCTTACAGGAACCGTCTTCCCGGCTTCTACCGTGAAAGCTTGGCGTTGAGTGGAAATCACTTTATCCGTCATCGGATCAAAAAGAATAAATTTCGTAGTTCCCTTCAAAGATTTACCTGTCAGATTGGTAATGGTTGCAGCAATGCTGGTCTTATCCCCTACCCGTACAAAACGCGGCATATTGGGAGACAGTATGAAGTCCTTCGCCGTAACAGCAGAAGCATCCAACTGACCGGTCAACATTCCCTTTGTATGGGAATATCCGCAGAAATTCCAACGCGTCAGACTTTGTGGCATCGTAAAGGAGAAGGAAATCTCACCTTGTTCATTGGTGCGCAGTTGCGGATAGAAGAACGCCGTTTCAGCGAAGTTTGTACGTAGTTCGGGGGTATTGCCCGACTCTACATCATCAGCCGTCTGTCCAATTTCCTGCGACATTTCTTCTTCAAACATTAGACCTGCCGCTTTTCCGGCCAACATATTTGTCAGATCAGCAGAAGCATTATCCGCCATAGCCATCATTTTTGTCTGCGGAGATGCTATGCCCCTCACCTGTACGCTTCCTGTTACATCCGTTCTCTTCACAGAACGATATCCGATTATCATTGCTTCATTTATGCCTTCTTCCGAATAAAAAGTATCGTAGATAAATGCTGGAATTTTCCACTCCTTCATCGAGAAATGACAAGAATAGAAAGCTCCACCTGTATATCCATAAGACCAATATATCTGAGGATTGAAACGGGGATAGTTCACATTAAAATTCTGACGATTGGGATACAGCTTATCCAAAGAAGCATCGTACATAGTAGCAAGCATCTCAGCATCAGCCGGTGTACCTTGCGGTGTCTTTATCGTCAGACGCCACTCCTCTTCTTGTCCGGGACGCAACTTATCACGGAATACATCCCATTTCATTGTCAGTGCTTTATCCGGCATACGCTTTTGTAAGTTGACCTTTTCAGAATAGAATTCACCACCCTTGACAAAAGCAAACAGGTACTCTATCCCGTCTCCATACTCCTCTTTATAAGGAACATCAAAACGAACAATAGAGTCGGATAATTGAAGCACCGCACTGCTTAAACGCTTTTTACCGCTGAATACATCCAGCATGACATAAGCATCCTTATAAGAAGTCCCCAAACAGAATTGAGCAGGGTGTCCGGCATCAAACTCCGCATTGCGTGCATAGAACCAAACAGGTGAATCTGCCGGAGGGCGATTGTCGTCATAGGAGAAGAGTACGATATTTTGCTTGTAATCAACATCCCTACCCTGATCGTCCTTGGCTGCTAATTGTAGTTCGTAAGCACCTGAAGGTAAATTCTTCCATTCCGGCAACAATACTTCCACATTCGAGGTAAACTGTCCGCTGAAACGGACTTCCTGTTTTCCATCTACAGTTTGTACCAGGCGATAATCACCCTTCACGGCAACGGGTTGCATATTCAAGTTCCGCGCCACGAATGTCAGGCGGATACTGTCATCCTTACAAATGCGCTCTTCCGTTTCGACAGACAAAACAAGCGAACGGTTGCCTGCTGACAGCGTGGTCACACTACTTTGTGTTTCACCGGCCTGGTTGGTTACAGAGGCTTCTATCTGATAGGTATAAAAACCGGCATTCTCCCCTTTCACACCTTGCAGGCGGACAGGAATAGAGAACATTCCGTCATCTCCTATCGTCACTGTGCCGGAAGCCAGTGAAGTGGAACTCTGCCCATAAGATCTCCACCACGAAAACAGACTACGGGTTACGGTATAACTCAGTTCCAACCCTTGCAAAGGCACACCATTAAAGGAACTCACCGTACCTTTCACCTGTACGCTGTCTCCTACTTGATAGGAATCCTTCTGAGGATCAAAAACTATATCGAATGTAGGACGCTTATATTCTTCCACTTGTATAAATGCCCGGCCATCAGTTTCCTCAACTTCAATCGTGTAAGATCCATTCAGGCAGGCAGCAGGCAGTATAAACTCTGTGGTAAACGAACCAAATTCATTGGTACGGACTTTTTTCTCTCCAAT
>NZ_EQ973491.1:296769-322289 GCF_000158035.1 Bacteroides cellulosilyticus DSM 14838 | reverse complement strand
AACCTTGGCGGTATCTCCCTCTTGGGCATAAGCTATACCTTTTATATAGATAGTCTGCCCCGGACGATATATGGAACGGTCCGTTAAAATCTTCACTTCATCAAACTCTTCATCTGTGCCATTCCAGACTCCATTAGAGCTATTATAAATACGCTGCAATGGCATTGCCGTATCAGTGCCTTTCGTAGCACTCAATGCACGGAATTGCTTAACCCACGGCATTACCACTTTGCCCGAAGCATCTGTAGTTTTCTGCTCCAGCACCTCATTGTTCTTTGTTCCGTAACTGGAATAGAAAGTTATTTGAGCATCTGCAATAGGCTTTCCAGTCTCAGCATCCAAAGCTACAACCTCAAAATCCTTATTCGATAAAGGTAAGGTCAACACCTTGAAGCGAGTAAGATAGAGATAGTTTTCAGAAGTTTTTCCTTTCTTGTCATCAGGTACAATCTGCATAACATAAACACCTGGTTCGCCGGGCATCAGCATGCTGTATGTACTATCTGCCGACTGGTAATTATCCGGGCGCAACAAAGAGAAGTGTTCTGCCTTCACTTTACGGGCATATTTCTTATAAAAAGAGGTATTGATCTGTGGCATATCAGTTTCCTCTTTCAATAAAGTAGTATGAAACAGGTTCACTGTAAATCCATCCAGATTACGATGGGTCACTCTCAATTTCAAAGAGTCACCGGGGTAAGTAGCCTTGCTTGCAGTCAGGTTAAGTTGAGGTTGCAATATGCTTTCTTTCAGTTCACGCAATGCGGATATGCGTTTGTAGTCAGGGTAAAGACTAATAGCCTCATCACAGGTTTGCAATGCTTCCGGGTATTTACGCATATTGCGGTAATAACGGGCCTTAGCCAGATACGCCTCTGCACATACATCACGTTTAGCATAGTCTTTAATGATACGGTCTAATGCACGTAGATATTGGTTCGGTGCTTCGCTCTCACCTTCTTTTACAGCACGGGGACGAAGCAAGACATCTCCTTCACGGTTACGCCAAGCCATATAATCCAGCATAGTCAGTACGGCAGCATCTTCCCGATCAGGCATCTTCCGATAGGTATTTATCATCTGCCCATAAATGCCCATAATGTCTTTCTTCACCAAAGAATCCGTATCAAACCACGAGACTTTCTGTAAAGCATCGATAGCACGTGATGCCAGCAAATGATACATTTCATGATGGTAGTATTCACTTGCATCTCCTAAAATCACAAAAGGAATATAAGTACGTGAAGATGTCTTCAGTAACTCAGTAGAGTCTTTCAAGGCTTCACCGGTATATTTTATTACCTGATTCACAAACAAATTGGCACTCCATTCGCGGATATCCGCCGGTAGAGCCGTCTCTCCCAGATTAAGCGAAGTACGATTCCGCAATTCCCAGCGGTTATTATCTGCATAATTGGCATAGATATTCGCTACCAGTGAATTCAACACTGCACGGCTGACCGGATTTTGCTCATGCAACGCCCATTGTTCCAATCCTTTCAGATTGACATAGAAACTATCGGGCGTCAGTATATTCTGATACGTATTCCGGCACATATAGGCTTTAAGCATCTGCGGGGTATTCTTTTCGCGTTCCCCCTTCCGGAATATCTCATCCGTCAGTTTAATCACAGTTTGCGGCAAACTCTTTTCCTGTGCTTGCTCCACTTGCTTCCACAACTTATCAAACGACTGCGCATGCAGCACAGGCACACAGCCCCAAAACGCTGCCAGCAACACCAAACTACAAATTCTTTGAATTTTTTCCATGGATACTATTCTGTTAGTCTTTGTACTAACAACAAAGAAAGGGAATAAAGTTTAAACAAAAGCTGTTTTTTATATAAAAAAGCTTTCAAAGGGATATAAAAAGAAGCGAGAAATACGTTTTCAAGACGTACTCCTCGCTTCATAAAGTTTAGTTCAAATGCTTTTTTACTTCTTCAGGGTATAACCCATCATCAACATCTCATTCCGACCTACTTCGGCGAGAATGTTTCTCCATGTTTTAAAAATCTTTTTTTTCATAACCTTAAAAATTAAACTAATACCTAAAAATCAAATACGCACTCATAAAAAGGGGGTTAATAAATTGTAGAGTAACCCCAAACGTGCTTATCAGCTTCGCTGATGTGCTTAAAAATTTTCTTTAACATTTTCATTTTGTTATCCTCCTTAAAAATCTTGTTATCCTATTGAAATCATGTTTTATAACACAAAAATAATACCTTTGTTCGAAACTTCGAGCGATATATTACATAAAAGTATGTTTTATAACATATTTCTTGATCTACATCAAAAATAAGAAGATTAGACAAGAAGAAAATAAGCAAGAATGGCAGGAAATGAAACGAATGACAAGACAGGAGACAAGATGGCAGAAAAAGAGTGAGGCCGCTTCCCACTGGAAACAGCCTCACACAACAACATTTTACTTTTCACGATGGTGAAAAAAAGGACTAGTCTTCACAGAGTAGTTGTATCAATTCTATTAGCTTTAACTATTTACTCTTATTTACGGTAATCTGACCTTTCTTTGTAAGCTCTACAAGACTTTCAACTGTAAACTTCACAACAGATTCTGCTGTCAGATTCTCATGCAAGATACTACCTTCATTATCCCAGGTAATCATACCTGTAGTAGAGTTAATCGTCAAGTTACCACCAAATTCACTACCAGCATTCACACCGTAAGAGAATTTGAAATCAGCACTAGTCAAACCATATTTACCTGCATTTACAGTATTGATTGCACCATTCTGATAGAGTACTTTGCTCTCTCCGCCATTTTCTTTAATAGTAACCAGCTTAGAGAGATCTTTGGTATCAGGTTCTGCAGGCAATGTTTGCAATGTAACCGGATCAATCGTTACCGTAAATGGAGTTACGAAACGTACTGTGAAGGTTGAAAGAATCTCTGATGAACCATTTGCACGATCAGCAACCATCTGAACTGAGTATGATTTACTTTCACCAGTCAATTTTCCATTCAAAGAAATCGCTTGAGTAAGATAATTACCAGAAGAAATCGTTGCACCAGTTTGTACAGGAGTTGTAGGTTCAAGACGGAAATATATGCGAGTATGATTATTGGGGTTCGGCGCCAGTTCATAATCACTCAGATAATTCTCAAAGGACTCTCTCAAATTAGCTTCCAGTTTCCATTTATTATTTACCATCTTACCCTTAACAGTTGTAATACCATTCGGAGAATAGATATCTGACAATACAGGCTTCTTGCAATTATCAACAATCTTATATGTAAAGTGAATCAAGACATCACGATTTTTATATACATCCTTTGAAGGATAACGCAATGTAGCCGTAACTGTATTCTCACTCAAAGCAACAGCATTCGAAATATTGATACGTGCTATTGCTGTTGCTGTTGCATCACCAAAGCTATAACCAGCAACTTCAACCCCGGTTATAGGATATTGCCAGTTCCAGTTTTGATAGAGCGTTTCAAATTGAGGCTTAGATAATCCCAATTCTTCATAAATCTTAGTTGTAGCTTCTGCCCAATCAATCTGCGCTGTTACAGGAAGTTTAGAGTACTCTACATCACCCAAAGGTATAGTTACTTCCAAAGGCGTAGTCTCTACACTTTCTTTCTCAACAATTTCAATCATAAAATAACCAGAAGCAATTTCAGTACCATTCACTTTAGCTACGGCATGGAACAATGGAGTTTTGCCGATAGCAGCTCTACCACCATTAGTCAACCATTCCTTATCAACGGCTACAATACCTTCATTTTTGGGGTCAGTCAATGTCACAAACTTCGATTGATCAGTAACTCCATCAGATCCCATCTTACTAACTTTGGTAAATTCATAAGTCGGTTCAAAACCAAGACTTACAAGACTCTTCATCACCTCTTGAGTTTCCCAAGCTTCTACCAAATCTTTCAATTTAACAGATTTGTTATATACTAATTTATAGTCTACTATTGCAGAACTCTTTATTGTAGTATAATAAGAAACCCCTGTTCCCAGTAAATGTTTCTTTGCAATACTAAAATCTTTCAAATCCTTAATATTAGCTACTGCATAGTCTGAAACAATTTCAGACATATTATCCTTATTGTATGCCTGTAAAGCAACAATAGCTTCTTGATTAGCGGCCAAGCTTGCCAAGTTATCGTTAGCCTTCACCACAAAGTTCCAGCCACCTTTATCACCAGCTTCTTTGCTCACAATAGAAAGTAAATTAGTATTATCACCAGCAACACGAGTCGTTACTACACGATTAATGAAAGACCATTCTACATTTTTCACATCTGCATTATGAGGATTCAAGCGATAAGTAACAATCGGAGTATTGGTAGCAACAAAATTCATTTTACCAGAAACTGTTTTATCGGGAACTAATATTGAATAAAAATCAATAACACCCATACCTAAACCTTTATCTATGACTTGTGGCACAAAAGCTAGAGAACGCAAGGTATCAACTAACTTTATTTTAACCGGCTCGTCAGTACCAGCTACATTATTAAGAATCAAATAGCCGTTCTCTGTATCCCATATAGCAGTAACCGTCCCCTTTGGCAAACATGTTTCTGAAGTAACAGATTTACTTTCTGTACCATCAGGAGCAATAGTTACTTTTACCCAATAGCCAGCCTCTGCACCTTCAGTTCCAGGATAATAGTAGATAGTAGGTGCTGATACCCCCGGATCACCTTGGTCACCTTTATCACCTTGGTCGCCTTTATCACCCTGTTCACCCTTATCACCTTGGTCGCCTTTATCACCCTGTTCACCCTTATCGCCTTGGTCGCCTTTATCACCCTTCTCACCACGAGCTGGTTTTCCTGTATCGGCACCATCAATATACCAATTACCATTATCACCGATTGTCACAACAGAGCCAGGTGCACCATCTGCACCATTAGTGCCATTAGCACCATTGGTTAAATTAAATGTCTTTCCGTTACTTAAAGTTACAGTAACTCCGGTTGCAGTAGATGATACATCTGTTATAACAGCACCATCCTTAATCTGTGCTTGAAGATCACTAACAAGCTTCTCAACAGCAGTTACTCGCTGATCTAAACTGTCAATGTCGTCATCGTAGTCTTTACAAGACGTAAATGTCCCCGCAGAGCCAACCATTAAAGCCCCGAACAGGATTGCACTTAGAAATTTTTTGTTCATAATAAAAAACTTTAAATTTATAAATTTAAAAAAATAAAGAATAATAATAGTCTAATCAATAATCCTCACCTCAGTATATTCCGTTACTTTATAGGTAACGGAATTGTTGAATAAAAAGAAAAAACATATGAGATAACTTCAGGAAAAGACTTTTAGTAGTCAAATAATATGTCAAAACATAAGAGAAAGTATCTATCAAATAAATTAAAAAAAAAGAATACATAGAATAGAATAAAAAAAGAGGAGTTTTTAATAAAAACGACTAGAACTACACTAGTATCACTTTGATAAACAGGCATATATAAAATAGTTACACGCTATAAAAAAAGAAACAAGAAAAACCGCCGGAGAAAATATCCCAGGAAATTAGCTGATTATTTGCATTTCTACAATAGTCAAATATCAGGTTTTATAATGAAATTCTATAAAATCCGCCCCACTCTTTAGAAGACAGCAGCATACCCTTTCACAAAGGAGATAACTTCTTGATTAGCTTGATCTATCCTTTGATTTTGAAAAGGCTTCAAATAAGTTTCCGTAACCTTGATAGATGAATGTCCCATCGCTTCTGAAATGATGCCCGGATGTATTTCACAATGATAAGCCATTGTCGCCCACGTATGGCGAATAGTATACGTACTTAGATGAGCATGACTTCCCATCCATTTCTTCAACACAGACAATTTATAATTGAAAGCCCTCAATGCCGATTGATATTCATGATAGGCCGTTTCTGTGCCTTCAGGACTGGATAGGAAAGAGAATAGGTAAGGAGAATTTTTATCTGTATTAGCTACCATTCGAATCAATCTCATAGCCTCAGGTGTCAACGCCACTGTCAATGATCGACCGGTTTTCCGACGACGGTATTTCAGAATATTATCCTGGATATCCGTTTTACGCAAATACACCAGATCAACAAATGGGATTCCCCGCAGCAAAAACATAAGCGCAAATAGTATCTTTGTTTTTTGTACGTCTAAAGGTAAAGTACCATTAATAGGTACTTTCTCTGTTTCATAAAGTAAATTTCCAATATCAGAAGCATCTAAAGATCTTCTCTGATCAGCACATACACTTGTATGTACGTGCCTGAAAAGCCTTGGTATGTACAAGGCATAACCATTATCTACTGCCCGGTTATAAACCGCCCGGAGCACCTTCATATAAGTAGATACCGTATTCCAACTACATCTTCGCTGGCGCAAATAAATTTCGAAGCGTTTCAAAAGGTTCGGATTCAATTTGCAGAACGGTACATCCTTATCATCATTAAATGCAGAGAAAGAATTCCGTGCGCTCCGGTATACATGTGCAGTGCCCCACTGACCATTGGCACGAAGTTCCAGAATAGTAGAGGATAGCATCTCCAATAATAATTTTTGTTTCATAATTGAATGTTTTTTGAATACAATTACTCTTTTTTTTAAGAATTATAGAAAAAAGAACAGCTTTATTTGCACATTTATGGAAAAACACTTATGTTTGCACCATATTTTGTGCCGTTACCTATAAAGTAACGGCATTTTTTTTAATAAAAATATCAAATAAAAAAAGCGGGGAGAATGTTCAAAAAAACATTCTCCCCGCTTTTAAAATCTATAGATATTTCTCTACTTTTCAGGTGTTTGTTCCAGTGTTGCTACCAGAAAATCGTAAAATTTAGGAACTGTAGGAATTAATGCACGTTCATCCGGTGAATGCGGAGAACGCAGTGTAGGTCCGAAGGAAATCATATCCAATCCCGGACAATTGGCACCAATAATACCACATTCCAAACCTGCATGGATTACTTTTACAGCAGGTTCTACTCCAAACTGTTGTTTATACGACAGCTTCATAGCATGCAAAATCGGAGAATCCACATTAGGCTGCCAGCCGGAATATCCTCCACTTAGTTCTACCTTCATACCTGCCATGGCAAAACAAGCCGTCAAACTGTCTGCCAGGAATTCTTTCATCGTATCGCAAGAACTGCGTGCCAGAATACGTACTTCCGCTTTACCACCACCAATGGTAACAATTGCCAGATTAGATGAAGTTTCCACGGTATCGGGCACTGTAGGAATCATGCGCATCACGCCATCCTGACAAGCCATCAACACATTAATCATATTGTCCTGAATTTCAGCAGGTACAATAGCTGCAGGAAGCTCAACCGGCTCTATCGTCAAAGTAATGTCACTTTCAATTGGAGCATATTCCGCGTTGATTTGCGCCTCATATTCTTTAATATAGTCTTCCAGCCCTTCCGTATCTTCCGGATTGAACACCAATACAGCACACGCTTCGCGAGGAATGGCATTACGCATATTTCCACCTTCGAAACTTGCCAGCTGAGAATCAAATTCAATCAGCACATCATGTGCCACGCGAGCCAACAGTTTATTGGCATTACCACGTCCCTGATTTATTTCCAGACCGGAATGTCCGCCACGCAAACCTTTCAAGGTAATCTTACGGGCCACAGAATCAGCAGCGGGCGCTTCCTCCTTATATTCCAGTGTAGCCGTCAGATCAATACCTCCGGCACAACCGATATAAAGTTCGCCTTCATCTTCCGAGTCAAGATTCAGCAAAATTTCCCCCTTCAGTGTCCCCGGTTTCAAACCGAAAGCACCATACATGCCTGTTTCTTCATCCTTCGTAATCAAAGCCTCCAGCGGACCGTGCTTCAAGCTATTATCTTCCAGCACTGCCATGATAGCAGCAACACCCAGACCATTATCAGCTCCCAGCGTTGTACCTTTAGCTTTTACCCAATCACCATCGATATAGGTTTCAATAGGATCTTTTGTAAAATCGTGAACAGTATCATTGTTCTTCTGAGGCACCATATCCATGTGTGCCTGAAGAATGACGCCTTTGCGGTTTTCCATACCCGGAGTAGCTGCCTTACGAATGATAACATTGCCTATTTCATCGACAAATGATTCCAAGCCCAAGCCTTTTCCAAAGTTTACAAGGAACTCTGTTATTTTCTCCATGTGTCCAGACGGACGGGGAATTTGAGTCAGCGAATAAAAATGCTTCCACACATTCTGTGGAGCTAATTGCAAAATTGTACTCATAACGTTTAAAAGTTAGTTTTCGCAAATATACATTTTTATTCTTAAACCATGCAATAAATACTGTACGAATTAAATCTATCAAAAAGCATACTTACATTCAACTTTTTATTTTTTCTTTCTGCAATGCCTCTTTCAACATTACTTTATCCAGCTGTTTCTTCTTTGACTGGATCATGCGCAATGCACACCGCCTCACCACATTCGTAATAGCCCCACCAGACAACTCCGTTTCCGCCGCCATAGTTATCAATTCTTCCGCATCCTTTCCCAACCATTTCCCAGGAAGCATGTTCCGCCATAACTCAGCCCGTTGTTCCTCCGTCGGCATCGGAAAATAAACTACCGACTGGAAACGGCGGGAGAATGCCTCGTCTATGTTCGAGCGTAGGTTTGTCGCCAGAATGACCATGCCGGGAAAATCTTCAATCCGTTGCAACAGGTAAGCCACTTCCTGGTTAGCATGTCGGTCATTGGATGTATTGGTGGATGTACGTTTGCCAAACAAAGCATCCGCTTCATCAAAAAACAGAATCCAGTTCCGGTTCTCGGCAAGGTCGAATACCTTTGCCAAGTTCTTTTCCGTTTCGCCGATATACTTGGATACAATCATGGACAAGTCTATCCGATACACGTCCATCTCATTCTTCTTGCCCAAAAGAGTCGCAGCCAATGTTTTTCCCGTACCCGGAGGTCCATAAAACAGCGAACGGTATCCAGCTTTCAGAATACGGGACAGTCCCCAATCCTCCATGACAGTCTTACCGGAGGAAATCCATACATTGATTTCTTCCAATTCGGTAGCTACCTGATAGTCCAGTACCATATCTTCCCATTCCAACTGCGTGGTAATGCGTTTGGCAGGAAAGCCGATGTTATAATCAGGTTTATATTCCTTGTCCAGCAAGACACGGCTTAAGAATTCTTCCGATACACGCAATTGCCCACTGAGAAAGGGTTCACCTTCTCCGGCGCCTTCCAGACGGAGGATATTCTTTGTGTAGAACCAGTGATCCTTCTGGAAGAACCGGATCACCCCTTTCCGTTTTTCCGTATCTTCTCCGGCAAGGATAAAAGAGGCAGTCTCACCAGTTGGCAGAAAACCTCCATGTGACAAGCCTTTCCAACCACCGAATTCCGTATATTGCCGGTCGAAGTTCTTGTTTTGTACAAAAAAGATGTCCAGTATCTGCGGACAGACATGCGGCATCAACGCCAACATGACCACCATCCGTTCGTCAAATGTCAAGTCGGGAACGCCAGTCACCTTTTCCAACCATCCGTTTACAGGTGGTTTTACTTCTTCCAGCGAGGAGTATTCACACTCCTGTTGGAAATAAAGCTGGATAGAAATAGTCAAAACTTGATTGAACCATCCGATAAATTCATTCATAGACTATTCTTTTACAAGCTATTCGCTCTGGCACCCATTACGTCCGCCTCATGTTCTAAATCTATATTGTCGTTGACCGGCATACCACCCACTTCCGTAGTAGGTTCAACACGTCCTGCCAGCTGTTGGACTACATGCCATGCCTCATGGGGCAGATGCATCTCTTGGCCGGGTGCCACATGGATGTCCGTTCCTTGCGTATAAGCTAGTGCCTGGACAGTGGCAGGCTGTGAAGAATTATAATGTACTTTTACATCATCCATTGAAAACCCCGAAAGACTTTCGACCCCAGCTTTCAGATTATCAGGCAAACCGGTATTATTCGGTTTCTGTTGGCATACAGTATCCGATTTCATTTGCACGCCCTCTGCATCATCTTCCACACGCTGAACAGTAGGTTCAAATTTACCCTGCAAGGTATCTTCTTCCTCGTCAGACTGTAACTGGGCAGTTTTCATCTGAAATCCTTCTTCATCCTCTAAGCCAACACGTTGCAAAAGTGTGTTCACCATACGGTTATCAACAAATTGTAATGCACCGCCACCATCCTGCTTTTGCTGTATGGTACGTGCTACTTTTTCCTGATGTACTTTCTCTGCTTCCATACGATTTCTTTATTTAATATTTATATATCAGAATTCCTGCTTATCGTGCCATTTTACTTGTATGTATTTCTTCAGCCACGGTAAACGTATCTGCCGGAATCCCCAGGGAACGGAATCGAGTAGAATGTCATGCGTCTTGTCGTCCACGGTAAGTAGCCATTTTTCGTCCTGTTCCTCCAAGCGACCTGTACGGGTAACAAAGCTTTGCAGAAATCCTTTCAACGATGTTCCGTTCATCTTGGACCAATGCGCTTTTACTGCCGACAGTAAGCTATCAGCGATTTGTTTTTCCTCGGCAGTCAGTTCCAGCCGTTTTGGCAACGGGATATGCATCGGCAACCCAACAAGCAGACGATTGAACACCAATTCTGTTTCCCGGTATTCCTTTTCTTCTTGACAAGTGAGGTATTGTAACAAGAACATGGCACGAATTCTTGATTTCGTATCTTTGATATCCTTCCTTGCCTCGTTCAGATAATCGAGCATACTCAGCAATCGGAGAAACCACGCAGACAGCAGACAGAGACCTGCATTATTAACAAAGAATATTTTAGAATCAGACACCGGTTCGCCGGTTAGCCAATTCTTGTCCTCTTTCGGCATTAATTTTTCACTTATCATATTCACTATGTCTTTAAGTTCATTTTCTGTTTTTTCTTGCAGGATAGGAAGTGATTTCACAAATGAGCGAATATTCTCTTCCCTGCTATTGTACGCCCATTCTTCCGAAGGATTTTCAATGATATAGGTTACCAGAGCAGTCTCTAAATGTTCCTTTTGAACCGGATAACTTATCAATATGTAATCCATAACTTGCTGCAACAGTTCTGCTTGCGAAAGAGACAGACTTGCAACCAGCCGCAGCCATTCTCCGGTACTCATCCATTCCAACCATTTATCTGTATGCAATGTATTCCGTACCACAGACTGACGAATGTAGGCCAACAGTTCTTTCGGTCGGAAGAAGATATGGTTGTAGAGCATTCTTTTTCGTACACTTTCCGGCAAAGTATCATCTTCAATCCACTCTATCGGTAATCGGGCTACGTTTTTACCGAACAGGCGGGAAATGAAATAATCTTCCATTTGTTCCGGCGTTTGTTTTTTCCAATTTGTTTCCCTTACCCATAATAGCAATATTCTGGTTATATCTGAAGCAAATACCCGATCATTAGCAAATCGGCTGAGCCAGCTTGTCAACTGCCTGAAATCATCAGGATATTCAAATCCTGCAACGGCAGACAAAAACAGACTCAATTGTTTCAGTATGATTATATCCGATACATCGACAATCCGTTTTATTAAAACCAGATCAGCATCCTTCTCCAGCCATGCCAAAAATTTCTCCGGATACTTTTCCAGAACGGAAACAATATGATGACTGAATATGGTATTGCTTATATTCTTTTGTAACAATACATCAGCAAACTCGTCCTCCCGTACATCTTGCCATGCCTCCATTTCCAAGTCAACAGCCAGATTGACCGATAAATTCGTCCATTCCGCATCGCTTTGGAAATCAGTCTTCCCGGTATAGACAAAATACAAATGAGCCAGGAACTTTTTTACCACCTCTTTTTCCGTTAAGGATCTTCCACCTAATGTATCTCTATCTTGCATAAAGAACAGCAATGCTTCTGAAAGAGCCGTTGAAAAAAGCCTGTCATTTCCGGTAAGGAATGGAATCCCATCAGCTTTGCATTGCAACCATTCAATCGTTTCCGACAATACCGCTGCTTGACGGAAGTCCGCTTGTGCCACGCTTTGCAGAAGAAGAGGCGCTGACAAATAGGTTGCAACAAATATTACAGCCTTGCTTTCTTCGGGTTGCCTACGTAGTAGCCCCACCCATTCATGTACTTTTTCGACAACCATTCTCTGTAACAACTCACGCTTATCATCTGTAAAGATGGTAGCGTCTTCCAGCCAATCGGTAAAGCCATTTCCAACGTTCCAGCGGTTTTCCAACAGTATGGGAAGGATGTCGGAGTCTTTTTTGGTTTGCCGTACCCATTCCTCAAACCTTACTTTTGCAGGATTCCCGTTACCTGCCTCGATAGTCATCAGCAGGTCCAGTACTGCTTCCATATCATCATATTCCTCATTCCTGGTTTCTGTCTCCCTAATGCTTCCTTGAAATACCAGTTTAATGACAATCGGTATATTTTCCTTGCCAAACAATGTCATAAGAAGTAAATAAAGAATTTCTCTCGCAGTGCCCTCCATCTTCATTGACGATTGGGAAACTTTTGCCAGCCATAAAATCATCTGTACCTTCAGTCCAAATGTCCTATCCTTCAAATATGCTGAGAGGGCCTGTTCGTTAGTTACCAGCCAATCAAACAGGGATAACAATTCCGCAATATGAGATATACCGTTCATCCGCACAACCGACCGCCTGATAATTTCTTCTAAAACCGGCTGACTTATTAAAGTAAGTGTATACTCCAATACTTCATGCTCGTGTAACAGCCATATGACATTCTCTTCATTTTCTATGGATTGTTCCAAGAACAATGCCGTCATTCTACGTTTTACAAGTTCCGGTATACTCTTGTCTGCTAATATCTGTCGAAGTTTCAGAATGTCGACACGTATTTTACCATTTCCTGCATCTTGCTTCCAAACATCTTCCGACAAGTACAATTTTTCAGATAATATTTTGATAGAAGGCTCATTACTACCACTCGAAAACTCCTGATAGAACAGATGTAGAAGTTGTTCGATACGTTCCGACTCCGAAAGACCGCAGTGTTCGTTTTCTATCCAAAGCAACACTGCTTTGCAAAAAATAAAGTTAAACTGAGTTTCAGAAATCCCTTTTAGACATTCTGTTTTCGATATATGGTTCAGTAGATAGGTCCTTACCTGGTCAACCACTTCCATCGCCATGAAAGAAACGGAAGAAAGCAGACGGTTGAGAAGATCAGTATCAACCATATTAGCTATAACACTAAGTAGAGCGTTGTCTTTGGCAGCCTCCGATTGTAACCAATCCGTCAGTATTTCCGGTTTTTCCTTTATCAGTAGCCTAAATAAGCTTCGTTTGTCCGCCATATTTTTCTGCGTATCATTTAGATATTCTGCCACCATTTCCATATCTGTAGGATATGCCGTTTGCTTCCACCCGGAATCCAGATTCTCTTTCGGACTTTCTCCCGCCATCGGCAGACGAAGTAGAGAAAGTTGTAAAAAGATACGATACAATTCCCGGTTTAAATATCCATCATACACAGGTGAACCGTCTGCATAGTGCGGTTGGAGATCATAGATAGCATTTAATACATCCCTATAATAATCAGGTCCGAAAACTTCAAGCAGGAAGTTGACTGTCAGTTCCATTTTAGAGAGGTAGAAAGAGTAGTTTCGCTTACGGATGAATGTGAGCAACCGATGGTGCAGATGGCGGATAAAATCTCCTTTACCCCCAAAGATAGCAATCCCGTTAAAGGGATAATAATTGATAAGCCATTCATACAAATAATGCCAGTATGGGGGCAGATCGACTTCGGCATGTTCTTCCGTTTCTGTTTCCATTATCCGACGGACAGACAGCGTATCGAGTAGTTCCGCCATATTTTGCAGCCTGTTGTCATCATTATCCTCGTGAATAAAACGCACGGGTATACCGGGTTTCATCTCCAGAAGTATTGCAAGGAAACGACGTTTCTCGTACAAGCCAAACGATGACATGGAAAGTAAGTCGGTATAGAGTCGGATAAGAGTATTGTCATCGTTTGTCTGCCATAGCAAACGACACAAAGCGTGATCTTTTCTCATACAGAGAGATACTACACCCTCTGCATGAAGCGCCTGTTGCAAAACGGCCCAATCCAATTCTTCCGTCAGGTTAAAAGCACTATTGTCCCATTCCACCTTCTGATAACCATGTTCCAGATAGAACAGTAGATTTTCCAGGCGTGAAGTATCCGTCTTTTTCCGTTCGCTCTCCGTCGGTATGCTCCATGAAGGCAACACTTTCAGCAGTTCCGCTTTGAGGCGCCGGGGAAACTCACGGTAGAAGTTTTCCTCGGGGATACTCCCCAAATCCAATTCCAACAGTTCTATTTCATGCAACACCTTGTCTTTATCCAAAGGAGAAAGGCATTCATCCACCGTTTTTTCAAAATAGTTACGGCAAAAGCCATCCCAGTCCGCATACAAGTCGTGTACGAACCGTTCGTCCGCAGCAGCGAACTCAAACGATATATGTTCAATTCGTATCATCTAATATCTGTATTTCCACGGCTTTGCCCAGCAACTCGTATATGACTTCCAGCAATTGGGCGCTGTAATCCGCCAAGTCATTGTTGGTCAAAGCCCTCATTAATAATTTGTAACAATGTTCAAAACCTTGCATACTTATCTCATCCATCCAGTATATCCGGCCTGCCAGGTGGGCGGGAATAATAGAGCGCAATAATTCCCTGCACATCTCCCTGAAGCGCGGCGAGTGGAAACGAAGTGTCCACATAGGAAGCACAATCAGTAGCCGGAAAGGTTCCGTTTTTCTCACCAATACCGGTTCCAATACGTAAACCGTTTCACACTCCCGGTTCAATTCCAGTAAATATCTCCGCAGGATGTTCGCCAGCGTATTCAACCTCTTTTTGTTATCGGTACGTCCAAGATTGGTCCATCCGCCTTTCTCCTTATTGTGGACCACCAACAGATACTCACCCTTTTTAGCTTCTACAATCCGGTAGTTACCAAGAAAAATGCCGTGGCGGAATAAGTCGCCGCTTATCCTGTTCCGGTTGAATATCGGCAGTTCCGCTCTTAACTGGCTATATTCTTTACGCTTTCCTTCCTCATCCATTGCCAGTTGCTCATAAGTTACGGCCGTCACGTGCTCCGGTTCCAGCATACGTTCATCAATAAGCAGAGCATCCAGTCGGTCCGCCAGGGGACGGTCGGGTTTCTTCTCTATCAGTTGTAGATTATGCCCGGGAAGAACATTGCCCACGGTATGTTCCTCGTTCCCGTTAATGCCCAACAACCTGCAAAACCACTCCTTCACTATGGGAGCGTTATGCTCTCCCTCCGACATCGTAATATCCCGCGCCTTTGCTCTATTTTTTATCAGATAGGCAACATGACGCAAGAATGACATTCGCCGTCCAATCGTCTCACTCTCCATTTCACCATAACAGTTTGACTCTTCCAACCATTCGGGCTGGCTCTCTACTCCGTACAGGTGATCAAGAAAATCCAGATAACGACTTTTCAGTGCATAGATATTCCGAAAGGAAGAATGACGCCCCATGTCTTTTTCTTCAATGGAAAGCACGTTCGGAAGTTCTTTCACTTCCTCCAATCCTTGTTGTATTGTCCGATCATACAGTTTCAAGTATGCCTCAAAGGAAGAATGAGTTTCCTGTCCGAGTGAGAGACGGTAACATGCGGGGAACTCTCCGGCTATGGGGGAATAGGTGAAAATGTTGCGGTACGTTCCTACCATATTTCCCCAACCAATTCCTTTTACGTCGCTTTCATTCGTGCTGATACGCTTCTGAGCATAATAAAAGGTTTTCAGATATCTTGTGAACTTTTCCATATCGACTCCCATAACAGAGCGCCCCTGACGGATACGTACTTTCAGTTCTTTCTCCATACATGGAATTTTCAAGCTGAACCCTTCGGAGAAATCGGTCTGTGGCTTTCCATCCTTCATCAGGTAACAAGTACTGAACGACCGGATGCCTTCCACCTGACAAAGTTTCTTATATAACTCATATTCAGTGTTCTTTTGCATAGGAATTACCACACGCACAATGCCTTCCGCCCCCTCCAACCACTCTTCGGGTGACAAGCCGGAGGTTTCCAGCTCTTCCGGCGCACAGATATACACTCCGCCGGAAAGATAATGCAAGATGGTTCCGTAGAGCCTAGCCAACACAATAGACGCATCTTTACCCGGCTCTATCTCAAATTCTGCATGAAATTCCAGTTCTGCAGACCTCACGATGATTACCTTGTCGAGGTATTCGCACAAGTTACGGTGGCTGTTGTAAATCTTCGCAACCTGCTTTACCACCGTTTTTCCGTTATCCTCTTCTTCAAAGGGAGGAAGAGCAATCTTGACAGTGTAGCCGCCGGTTGCCGCATTACATTCCACCCATACGTTTTCCAGTTCCGGAATGCGGGCGAAGAACAGTCTTCGATAATCCTCCAGTGTAACAGGGGCAGTGGTATACACCTTTTCGGGTGGAAAGAGTCCGAAACGTTCAGGTTCGAAGATTCCATCTTCCCCGGTCAGGTAATCCATCGTACCGAAACCGAGCTTGTAGTCCATTTCTGTCAACGCATAGTTGGCGATATCCACCAGGGTCACCCCGGGATCATGAGCGTTGAAATCCGTCCATACCTTTCCTGAGAGGCGGTGCACTTCTTCAAGTGTCTGCCTTTGCAGGTATGAGTACAGATTTTCGTTTTCCGCCAACTGCCTGATATAGGGTCCATTATTGCCTTTTCCCATCAGCTTATCCTTTATACATTTCCACCACTCGGCAATGTATCTCACCGGATGGGAGTTGCTTTTTGGTACGTATTTGCAGGTATATATTCTTTTCCCGCATCTGCCAACGGAAGCGGACGCTGCCCGTCCATCCCCACCAGTGCTTCTGGGGTGATTCAATTCGCTGTTGCATAAAGTTAAGCCAAAGCGCGGTAGCACGTGTCAGTTGGCAAAGCCCCGTACCCTGTTCACGAAAAGAGGCATATACAGAGTATACACGGCAACCGAAACCTTCGCGCGACACATCGATTGGCAAATCATGCCACTGTTTGTCGGCAGGGACAGTCAGATAGCCTTCACCGCTGGGTGTGATTCCCCCTCCGCCTGCCGTCTGGTAAGCCATTGCGGTAATTTCGTCTTCCACCTTCAGACTACCATACAATACTATCGATTTGTCTTGCAACGCTTCCATCACCGCTTCTCCCTTCGCATTCCTTACAGTCAGCTTCTTTTCGGGTGTGATAGCGAGAGTCCATGCGGGTATATCCACTTCTGTGAGAGGTTCTTCCGTGTAAAGCCCGATATCCAAGTGACCGGCTTGTCCAGGGAAAAACGCCCATCCACTGGGGGTTCTCATCACCTGCCCATCCTCCACAATGTTCGACACGGAATCTATCAGTTCAGCAAACTGTTGTTCTGTGGGTATAGCACCTTTCTGAAAATAGCTTTTCAGCACACTTCGGTTCCGCCTGTTATTATTCTTTTCCATAAACCACTATCCTATTATGAAGTTACTCCCGATTTCAGCTTTCTCTATGCCGTCGTAGGGAGAAAGAAGTTCTATTTTTATTACCGGAAGCAATACACTCCAAGGGTGCTTGCCTTCGAAAGTGAAGTCCACGGTATCGACATCTATACGCGACAAACTCTTACCGTTCACTTCCAACGTGACCAGCCGCATCAGATCCTCATGATTCACCATTCGGGCATGAAGTTCCTTGTAGGAGTAACGTTGCCTAAGCATTGGAATTTCTTCTTTCCGATACCACGGTGCGATATAGTTCTGTGCCAAAACAACAAGTTGCCGGACTGCCTTGCCTTTATCCGGCACGCTGTTCCACAGGATTGCTTTGCAGTGAACATTCACACGTTCGTAAACGGGATTAATTACACGCAAAGAAGCAAACGGAGATGCATATTGCCGGACAAGCTGCTGTATTTCCGCCAGTTTCCATGCCGGAGAGAGGAAATAACGGCTGTCTTCCGCACGGCTGAATACCACCAGGCATATTTTCGATGCTCCTTTATTCTGCGGGATGGGAATGCACTGTATCTTATCCACTTCGGGAAAAAATTCCAGTAAAAGATACTCGTAGTCCTTTATTATGAGGGCACGGTGACGGTTACTGATGCGTGAAGTTTGTCGCACAGCCACCCCAGTTGCTGTTTCGGCAGGCTTGCCTCCGAAGCCACTCAAGGGCTGGGTGACACTTTCAATCCGTTCATCCGGTTCCTTTATACCTTGTATCGTTCCGGCAGGCAACGGAGTACCATCTCCATTTTGGGAAATGAGACGAATACAGTTTGTCCGGATACCTCGTACAGCAAGGCAGGAAGACAAATCGCCTGTCACGGCGGCACGTATCCATGCCCTACCTTGTTTATCCATATGGCTACTGCCTATTTTCTCCGGCAGCTTGATTTCTATAAATCCGCTTTGCGTCAGTCCTAACGTTTCTTCGGCAAGGACGGATTCTATGGTAATGGGATGCCATTCGTTTCCGCTCCAATATTCCCATGCCAAAGTTACCTGCCTACCCGGTTGCGGGTCATAGAATGGGATCTTTTCCTGAGGCAATACCATATCGAAGAACAACCGCAGGTTCTGCTCTCCTAGTGCATGAGGTAAACCGAAATACAACAGATTTTCAGCCGGGACAGAAGGCAGAAACGGTTGCTTCTCTCCTTTAGTAATGGGAAATGGTTCCTGCCGGGATAGTGCCGTAATACGACTTAATCGAATGAACGAACGTTCCATATCACTTAAAGTCGTCTCTTCCGTAGCGATATAGGAAAGTTCTACATCCGCCATCACAGGGATAACCGGTTCGGAAGGTAAGTCTTTACGTTTCTTTTCCTTACAACCACTGTTGTGTACCATCGTTTCAGAAAATAAGGTGCGGTAGGCTTTTGTGCCAAAGCCGATGGAAGGGGACTCCAAGGTGATACGGAAGAAACCGTCTTTGTCACGACTGTATTCGTAAGGAACGGCAATTTCATCGCTGGAAATGGATTGTGGCTGCACTGTAAAGCTAAATACTATCTCGGCAGAATTCAGATCTCCGTTTTCATTAAAGCTAAATAGCTTTTGCTCATCACCGCATTTTTTCCACCTGCCACCTATCTGATATTCGGTGGAAACTTTGAATACGTCCGCATCTGTTCCGTATTCCTTATACATCTTGTTGAATCCTTCTTCAGTTTCGGGCAATTTCCTCCATATGCCTTTCAAACGGACTTCCTGCAAGTTTTTCAGACTCATTTCTTCGTTACCAAAAAGAAAACAGGCGCCACACTCTGCCTGGATACCGAAGGGATGGAAGGGCTGCGTAGTGTCTACTTCACCCTGATCATTATAGAAGCTGAAGTTGCGAATACCGTTCACTTCCGTCTTTATTTCCACGCTATCGAAAATGAGTTGTTGTGCCCACTTGTAAGGACAGTTCGCATTATCTGTCAAGATACGGATGACAGGATATTCTGTTGTTGTGCCATGTACTTCTTCCATACAGGATGCAGGAGCAACTGCATTGTATGGCAAGCTGAAGCTGAAACATAACCGACCGGATTCGATATAGCACTCGCTAGTTTGCTCCATCCAGCCTTCCGCTCCGCTCAGTTGTAGGACAAAACCTTTTGTATTGTTGGGTATAGAACTATCGACTGTAAGATGGAAATAGATACTGATATTCCGTTCTCCTTCGTTCAACACAAGCATAGGGGACTCCACTTGCCAGCCTATGCGTAATTCTTCACCATGTGCGAACAAGGTTTGAGCATCGGTTGTATCTTGAAGTTGTATAGGTTGTTTATAGAGTTCCAAAGCTCCTCCATAAGAAGGATTGGAAAAACCGTACAGTGCATCCGCTTCCACACACTGTATGGGGCTGATATATTCTTTTTTTTCAGTCCGATAAATAAGTTCTTCTCCTGTGGCATTTTGCCCGGCGGGGAATGGCTCATCCTTAGGCAAGGTAAAACCTCCGATACCTTCTGTGGGTGTGATAATGACATAGACGTTGTCTTGTACCGCATCCTGTGGTACGGCATGCAGGATGTCCTTACGATAGAGTTCAGGCAACGTAGCAAGGCGGCGGTTGAAAGCCTCAGCAATGCTGCCATAGTTTTTCAGATAGACAACGAGCAGGGACAGTGCCGGGTCTATATCGCCACTGTCCTTTATTTGATTCAGATAGTAATCAGCATTCTCCTGTATAGCGGCCACGGTGCGAAGCATCCGGTAATAGTTATTGTTTCCATCTAGTTCATCGGCAGACAATGACTGTTCCAGACGTTCTTTCAACCAGCGGGCGGTTTCAGCGGCAGGGCTGCTGTTATTTCCTGCTTGCCAAGTGTTATGCAGATAGCTGTCCAACCGAGCTATCCACCGATTGATGTCCTGTCGTAATTTCTGGACATAGGCAGCCTGCATTGCTGTACCTTGTACATTGGCAAAGCTGTTACCATAGTTCGACAGCTTCTTGCGGGCGATATCGCAAAGTACGGTCAGCACATGATTCTCCAACATGGAGCGCAATGTGTCTTCTTCTCCGTCACCATAGCGTAAGAGAGCGTCTGCCTTGGTCAAGCGGTGCAATAGCCTGCCCCAATCGCTTTCCAATGTAGGAAAGTCGTCCAGCCGTACATAATCTGTTTCAAAGTATGTGCAGAACATACCTTTCAGCTCGTATGTCATTCTTTTTATCATCACCTTATCCTCTTTAAACTATACAGTAAGACCCGATCAGATTGGTTTCCATTTACTCCAACTCACATTTAGCCTATATATCATGTCACCATCACCTCCAGTAACCACTCATCTCCCACATTATCTAACTATACAGATAACTTATTTATCCTCACCTGCTCTCACAATCGTATGAAAATGATTACTCATCAATACCCACACATAAACTTTCTGACTTTTCTTCGTTTAATCTTCGCATTCAATCGGATTTGCAATCCCACATTGTTCATTTTCATTACGTTATTGTGGATTGCAATACCTAATACTCATGGCTATCAAATTACAAATCCGCCAAGGCGGACATTCAATGCTACAAAGAGGCCTCAGTATTTAAAAAGCCGAACTCATTATTGTACATTTCGGCTTCGTATTCGGTATTACCCATACTAATATCTGAGGGATCCACAACTATCCTAACATCAGCACATAACGAGGGAGGAATTACAGCTTCCAGCTTACCAAAAGAATAATAAAACTTTCCTTTTGTTTCATTTCCGAGTTCTAATGTATCAACATTTTCTCCATCTTGTGCAACCTTAACAATTGCTTCTTCAGGAAGATAAACAGCTACTACATGACTGCCCCACACTTTTGCCTCTTTTGTAATTCGGTCTAAATTTGTCCCTGGAATAATATAAAATCCTTTCCCTTTTCCTGAACCATTTTCTGTATTTATCTGTGATACATCAACTCCATTTTTAACTAAGGAAGCCATTCTTTCCATCGTAGTAGCATGTACACCAACTAGGTTATATCCACTTAGAGATTTTTTTAGACTTTCTATCATACTCAGATACATCTCTGCAGGAATTTTCCTTCTATATCTACCAGGAATTTCATCTTTCTTCCCTGCTAAGTCTTCTCGTTCAACTAATTCTAACTCACCCCACTCTTTATCACGTGAAGAATCATATGAAGTCTGGGACGCTATATATACAGCATTCCAGACTCTTTGTTTACCAATATACAGGTAACTCTGCATTTGCTTTTCTAATGAAACCAATGCGTTATTTAATATATCAGAAGTTGCGTATGAAATTAACGGAAAATGAGACGAGGGATAACTTCCTAACCAAATTAAAAGATCTGTAGTATTCTTGATAATGCTTATGACATCGTTACATTTAACAAGAATTTTTGGTTCAGACAAATATTTGAATGCCTCATCCCAAGTTTTAAATACAGTAATATTTTTCCCTAAAGCCAATGCTTCAAGTTCTTGAAAAAGAACACTTTTTTTATTTATAGGCCAATTTAGAGCTTTTAATAATTGTCTTAAATAACCTGTTCCTTTTATTTTCTTCTTACCTATTCGAACTATCCGTTGAATTAATGCTTTATTTAATTGTTTATTTTTACAATTTTGAGTTGTTATTATTTTATCTTCAAATGGTACCTTTACTCCTAATTGAAACAAAGATTTTTTTTCAGTTCTTTGAATCAGTTCATTTGCATTAGTGAGTGATGTATTCTTAATACTACGTTGGGTACAATTGCTTAATTTTATTCGTGTTAAGGCATTAGAATTATTATTCAAAAAAGCCAATCGTTGAGCATCATCCTTTTTAGCAAAACGAAGTATCCTACTAATATATTCTTTATGCTGTCTAACTGCATACATGTTGCTCAAATTTTAATTGTTTATATTCAGTTTGCCGAAGTCCCTTTCCTAAGTCTTCTCACATATCTATGTTGTTTATACCTGTCCCTTCATTCAAATAGAACGGATAAACCATATTACTCCGATTATTCGTCCTAACAATGGTATACACCAATTTTATCAGTAACACTCCTTCCTCCTCCTTTTTTTCAAAAGAAACTTCCTCCAGCGTGATACGCGGTTCAAAAAGCATAACCGCCCTTGTGATGTCATTCCGCATCTGCGTTACTATTTCCGTATCCATCACCTCAAAAGTATACTTACGGAGTGGACAACCATAGTCATAGCGGTTCACCCGTTCGCTGGGCGACGTACTCAACAGAACATACAAGCTTTGCTGGATATCCTCCTCATAAGACACCATCTTTACACCGTTTTCTGTCAGCGTGGGCGGAAAGTTCCAACCTTTTCCCAGAAAGCCATCATTGTCCAATATATTATTCTTTTCGCTCATACTCTTCATCCTCCTATCATCACTGTTGGACATCCGGCGACTATCGTGCCACCATGTGCGGTGCTGTCACCCATACGAGCTGCAGGTTTGCCACCTATCATCACAGTGGATGAACCTTTTACTATTGTATCCGGTGGTCCCACGCAGACGCACATGTCACCTACGACGGCTGCCGGTATTTTCCCTATCAAAACATTCTGCACACTTGGTCCGACTATCGGGCCGCCCACATGCGGTATCGGCGAGGGAAACGCCGGGGTTTGCATGGGGCAGGTGTGCATATCAGTTATTCTTGCTGCTGGAGGCATAATTTTCAAATTAAAAGTTATAAATTAAAAATCCATTTCCTAATTGTCCATTAGTTTATCATGACCATTGCACCTTTAACAGTAGTTTGGCCCGAAGCTAAAAGTTCCGCCTTGGCGTTGCCTTTAACAGTTGCACTCACTTTAGCCTCCATTTTCACGTTCAGTCCTTCCAGGCTGACATCCTGCTTGGCGGTGGCGTTGATTTTTGAAGTGGCCTCTATTGTGATGGCGCCTTTCGCTTTCAGTGTGATATCTTTTGCCGACGAGAGGGAAATACCGCTACTGTTCATCACAATTTCGTTCTTATTCTGGTCGGTCAACTTGATATGCTTGTCATCATCGCTGATTTCCACCGTGTTTTTTCCGGGAGTAGAAATCGTTATCACCTTCTTTTCCTCATTGAATTCTATTCGCATCTTCTCACGGGTAACGATGGCTTTCGTATTATTCTTTGCCTCGTATTCATAAGGCGGTTTGTGCTTTTCACCATACACCCCGCCCAATATGATGGGATGCCCGGGGTCTTCATTCATAAAGCCCACCACCACTTCATCATCCGGTTCGGGCAGGAAGAAGTTACCTGACGCATTTGTGGCGTACATAGTGGAGAGCCTTGCCCAAAGCAACTTATTCTTTCCATCCATCCATGGCAATTCTATCTGAATACGGTATTCTTTCAGCGGATCGCCGTCCAGTTTCCTTACCACTGCCGCATGAAGTCCCTGCAAACCGGGCAGAAAACCGGAAGCGGAAGGCGATACCACATCCGTTTCATCAGTAATGTTCAGGGATGAAACGCCTGCACCCGCTTCGGTCATCCATTCGTTGTTCTCGATAGTATGCGTCACTGAGCCGACAAACAGATTGCCGTTGAATCGTTTGCCCAAGCCTTTCAGTTCGATGATGCAGCCGGGCACCACCTTGGCGGAACCGTAAAAGCTGCATGATCCTTGATAACGTGCCAATCCAGCTTTCAATGCCATGCCATCCGCCCATTGCTTCAACGCTTTCTCGTCTGTAGGAGCATCAGTTTGCAACAAAAAGCTATCGCCTGTGGCAATGTTCTTTGGCTGCAAGTCCCCTTGCTTATTGAGCGAGGGGGAACTAGCGGACACTTTCACAGCTTTCTGTGTAGCGGGATCCCAAGACATCGCTTCATATTGCGTAAACTGGTCATCAGCGGACAGTTCAAGGTCAAAAGCAGTCAAGTCGACACCATAAGTTACAGTCAGTACAGGCGACGCACTCACATCGGGCTTCTTCACCTTAATCTTACTACCGTCAGTAAAGATGAACAGGCCGTTGGCATCGGCACGCGAAAGGGCAAAGTCCCAATCGGAACAATAATACTGTACCAGCGTGGGGTGCTGATAGGGTGTGGAGTCTACTTCCACACTACCGTAAGCCAACAATACTTCCTTAATGATGTCACAGTCCTTCTTCTTCTCAAAAATACGATTCTTACGTCCTTGCGTCGCGGAATAGGCATAATCACGACATTCCACCAACATATAGGAACGAAAATCCCTATCGGTGATGATGCGTAACCCAATAATCACACCATCGAATAGCGTATCTTCCTTGTCAATATCGCCTGCATCCAGACGGATAGTATTGCCCGGCTTGAAAAGGTCAGCATCACTCTCGTCAAAAGTCTGCTTGTCCATATTTCCGGCATTAAACTTCAATGTTGCTTTGCCAATGCGGTTCAGTTCCTGATGCACCATAGCGGAAACCAAAGCGTACTCATCTTTCAGTTTGCTCCCGTTACAATAAACGGAACAAGCCAGTACGCGGTCTTTGTGTACAGAAGGCGATTCAGCCATAATTTTAATTATTTTTTTAACATCGGCAACAGGATCTTGGTACCGCTGGGTACGTTCCTGTAACCGTTCAGGTTATTAAATCGAGCAACTTCGCCCACAAGGAGCGGGTCACCATAAACTTCATTACATAGGGCTGCCAGTGTTTGCCCTTCCTTCAGCGTGACCATCCGAGACACATCGGGCGAACGTTTCGGGAATCTTTTATTTTCTTCCTTCTGACTGCAATAGCCCGTCAGTGTCACTTTCAATTCAGCGCGAAGAGGTATACCATCCAAGTCGAACAAAGTATATTCCGTTTCGAGCGTCTTGAGTTGCCCCAAAAAAAGAATGTCACCGTACTGCACCTTGACGAACGATGGACGATGCCCTTCACTATTATAGCAATAGAGGCGTTGTTCCAGATCGTTCACCACATCGTGGACGGGTTTCTTCTCACGATCATCATCCAAGGCATTGGTCATATCGAGCAGGCACTCAAAGTAAAGGGTTTCCGGACGGTAACGTGCATATACGTTCGACCCGTTCAAGCTCCCTAACTGCTTGTCCTCCGCATATTGGAT
>NZ_EQ973491.1:259594-296543 GCF_000158035.1 Bacteroides cellulosilyticus DSM 14838 | reverse complement strand
CCCTTTCGTGAACTTCATCTTATCGGGATTGATAGAAAGTTCCAGCGCAGATTTATATTCGCTACTGAAATTCTCGTCCGTATAGGCTGTGATGGTCATCTGTCCCATTTCACTTTTTCTTTATGCATTACTAACGCTCATTTTTCTTTCTCTGCCACTGCCGGGAACCGGGTCGGATGCTATCTTCTGCATCCAACCTGTCCCTTACGCGATTTTCAATCTTTCGGATAAGCTCTTCCGAAACTTCCACCTCCGTGACGATTCGTTTTTCTACAACCGTCCTGATATGCATTTCTTTTATAACAACAGGCATAATTTCTACAGTTTACGTTCTAACCGATTACAATTCAGAGTGACAGTTTCCATTGCAAGTCCACTTCTTGCGGCATCCAATCCACTGAGTGAGCATCCTATCGGATAACAGTGCGAACACAGCCAAGCTGCAACCGGAACATTGGCCTGACTTTGTAGTGTAATGACCATATCCAGGGCAATAATCTGATCTTTGGCATTTTTCATGTTCAAACTGTTACAACAGTCATTCACCCAGATTTCAAACGGTGCAGCCAAAGGCACAAGCGGTGATTTCAAAGTTATTTTGCCATATTTGATTGCTTTAGGCAATTCTTGGGCAGTATTCTCCGATCCCGTCTGTGTCTGTTTTTCATAGTTCCACCCTAAACCGCTGACTTCCGTAAACGAGGCGTAAAACAGTGAGACAAGTCTCTCCATAAAACACACCCGAAAGTAAAACTCATAGGGTGGCAGAAATTTCCATGCAAGGTTCTCAATCATAATCTATAAAAATCATTCACTAATCTGTATTCCTTCGTGTGCCAGAATCAATGTTTCCATAGCTACTGAGTTACCATCGGCCTTGAAGCCTTCCACCGTAATCTTCTTCGGCCAGGCATTTGTCAACGACCAGGTTTTTACGGCTGAATGTGACTCATCCAGCAAACTGATGGTTACGTTTTCGCGTTGGATGATATTCATGTTCACATTACCAATCCATTTCCATAGTTGGGAATCAGAAACGAATATACCTTTTTTCAAAGTGATGTCACTCACTTTCTTCAGCCCGGGCATCTTCAATTTTGTGAAATCATTGCTGTCACCGGCGCGATAGGTGATTTCCTCGAATTCGGTTTCAAGCCCCGACACTTCACTGAAAGATATTTCACCCACACTTCCCAATGTCACTTTGAAATGAAAACTCGGTAACGGCCACATCTTAGTGTCCTGACTCTGTGCTGATCCATTATCTGCCATAATATTCTAATTTTTAATTGTTAATTTTTAATTATTCTCAGCTCTTCTGCGCCTGCTGTTGGAAAGTGATTTCGATAAACTCTGCCGGACGAGTAACAGCTACCAATACCGTGATGCGCATAGTTCCTTCCAGTATATCATCATTTGTCATGGTATCACCCAGACCGACATGCACTTCGTAAGCTTCTTCAGGTGTTGAACCCGCAAGTCCACCACGTTTCCACACACTGCGCAGGAAATTCTCAATCATGCACTTCATGTTGATCCATGTATTGGCATCGTTCGGTTCGAATACATAGGCACGAGCGGCATTCTTAACCGATTGTTCCAGAAAAATCATCGTGCGACGAACGTTGATGTAACGCCAGTCTTGCGAATTGCCGTCCAATGTACGGGCACCCCATACCTTGATACCTTCGCCGGGGAAAGTGCGGATGGCATTGATAGCCTTTCCGCTCATTGGCATATTCAATACTTCCTGGTCTTTGTCTGTAACAGGGACAGCGGGCTTGTTCACGTAGCTAACGGATACATTGGCGGGAGCTTTCCACACACCGCGTGTATTATCTATCATCGTATAGACACCGGCCATTACAGCCGAGGGAGGCAACAGGTTCAAATAGTCTTTCACTTTCTTCGCCAGCAATTTGTATTGCGGCCAATTCTGCAACAGGGCATTATGAAGATCTGTCTTAACTTGTTGAATATCGCCCGCTTTCAATACCTTACCGGTAGCATCCTTCTCTGTGCTTATCATAGTAAAGCACTTTTTGATATACTCATCCACCTTCGAATCGCCACTAAAGGTCATTGAAGTGGTATCTACATTATAGGTCCAGACCAGCACCCTTCCATCAATGTCAGTGTCCGATAATACCGAAGTTTCGAGCCAAGGATAATAAGCTGCCGCATATTGCAGGTTTGTAGTACCTATGCCTGCTCCAAACGAGTCTGAAATTTCCTCTGTCTTAGCACCCGCTCCCATTGGCACATCCAGCAAAGCAAAATATTTTTGCTTATCGGCCAATTCCTTTAACAAATCAGTATAGACATTCATACAGTTGGCTGAGTTTACCGCTTCCGGCACTACCACCATTGTGATGTCCTGTTCTTTTTTGATATTGGCAAACACAGTGTCCTTATTAGCCGAATACGACTCATAAAAATCAGCGTTATATCCACCCAATGAAACTACATAGCACGTTCCGCCGCCATTGGCGAAAAACAGCACCATGTGATAATACAAGGTATAAATATGTTCCGGCGCTTTGCATTTCAAAGCCATTTTCTTTTCATTATCAGGAAAACAAAACAAATATTTATCCTCGTCATCATCCTTAATCTCTTCAGAAGAAAGCATGAACTGAGGTGTGGGTGCACCTCCGAAATACGTGTTGTACTCCGTCATTGATGAAATCCGCACCGGCTTGTTCAGCAAAGACGAGGTTCCATCCTGAGCTGTCCCGGTAAGGCCGATAAAGACCGGAATAGCGGTTTCAACTTCCACTATGGAATTACCGAAGGCATTCTTCTCTTTGATGTAAACACCGGGGGTCTTATATTCTCCCATGATTCTTATAATTTAAGTTCAACAATCGGTTATCAACTCTTTTGTGCCTGCTGCTGGAATGTAATCTCAATGAATTCGGCAGGATGGGTAACAGCTACGAGAACTGTAATACGCATGATACCGTCCAATATATCTTCAGCAGTCATGGTGTCGCCCAAGCCTATATGCACCTCAAAGGCATCTTCAGGAGTCGCGCCTGCCAGTCCGCCACGTTTCCACACACTACGCAGAAAATTCTCAATCATGCACTTCATGTTAATCCATGTACCGGCAGCATTCGGCTCAAATACATAAGCGCGGGCAGCATTCTTTATCGATTCTTCCAGGAATAGCAGGGTGCGGCGTACATTCACATACCTCCAATCCAAGGAATTTCCATCCAGTGTACGTGCTCCCCACACCTTTATACCCTCGCCACGAAACAGGCGTATCACATTGACGGCCTTTCCATGAGCAGGGGCATTCAAATCGGCCTGCTGATCGTCGTCGATGTCTTCTACCAGACTGTCCACATAGCTCAACGTTACGTTGGCAGGGGCTTTCCATACACCGCGACTATTATCTACCATAGTGTAAATTCCTGCCATAGCTGCAGACGGGGGAAGCAGGTTCAATTTTTTCAGCACACCTTTTATAGCCTGCTTATAAACGGATGAACCGTTGTACAACGCTTGATGGAAGGCCTGTTTATTTGCAATATTGTCAGTGGAAGGAACCCAAACAACCTCTATTCTTTTACTTATCACCTCTGTTTCCCCCTCTTTAGTGATATCATCCACCGTCATTACACCAATTATTTTTCCTTCCTTATTTGCAATATTCCCTGCCACAACATCAGCAAATTCAAAAGTATGATTATTCACTTTCTTTACTGCATCTTTTTCAAGCTCAAACACGTCTGTCCTTTCACAGAAAGCCGTCACTATGCCGGAAAAAGCGGGATCAATATCGGAGAGTTTGTTTCGGTTAGCATAAATATTATCAGTCCATACAAACACATCGCCCGTCAAGTCCCGATCTCCCACTACCGAAGTATTCAACCAAGGGAAATAGGCTGCGCCATAAGACAAAAAATTGGAACCGATATTAGTACAAAAGATAGTTACTTGGTCTTCTATGTTTGTATTTTCATCTGCCTTCGGATAAATATCAAGCAGCGCGAAACGGTTTTTCATTCTGTCACCACAATGAGAAAGCATCTGTTGCTGTATATCCCTAAACTCTTCATTACTATTCAGATTTACAGCTTCAGGTATGACCACCAGCGTAATCTCCTGCTCAAGGGTCAGCTTTTCCAATCCAGTGAGCATAGCATTTTTGTTCAAAGCATCCTCATAACTGCCAACTGAAACAATGTAGCAGGTACTACCACCATTAGCAAAAAACAGCAGCATGTTGTAGTATAATGTATAACAGTTTTTTCCTTCAATACAGAGTGAGCCATCCTTTATATCTACCTCGAACTTCAAGTCAGGCCCCCCACCGAAATACTGTATATACTCCGTCATCGATGAAATTTTCCACGGCACATTCTTCAGGTCATTATTCCCGTTCACGGCCTGCTTGGTATAGCCGATAAAAGCCGGAATAGCGGTTGGCGCTTCCACCACTGAGTTCGGAAAGGCGTTCTTCTCTATGATATAAACGCCGGGAGTTTTCATGCTTCCCATAATTATCAGTTTTAAAATTTATAATTATTGTTCTTTAATATAGCATACTTCTCTTAGGGTATGCGGAGAATCCGACTGGAATTTCCCTATTTGCGGCGGTGAAATGAACCGGCTTTCCAACATCCTGCCAATATAAAGTTGCATCGGCATGTCATACCGCTCCTTCGCTTTGATCCGTCCTGTAGAAACAAGTCTCCAAACATTGGTTCCCAAGCTTGTTTTCTCATACTTTTCCGGCGCTCCGAAAGCCACTACATTTTCGCGAGTTCGCAGTCTGAGATCCTTTCCCCGCATATCATTCTCATCCTTGAATACACACAGATACTCCCAATAATACGCACAGGAACAAAATCGGATAGTAAATTTCGGACAACAGATTTCCTGTAACTGCCTTATTTCTTGTTTTATGGCTGCGAATTGTACATTGTTTTCTTCCCGTATCTCTTCTTTTCCCAATTGCTCTACTTTCATATAGAGCATTCGCAACTTCTCCGATGCCGTTTCTACCGGTTTCAAAACAATCCGGCAAAACTCATTTTTCAACTTCTGCCCGTTCGTATCCTTTCTCCATACAAAGTCGGCATTCACTTCCACCAATCCGTTTTCCGCGTTGAATTTGTAAAAACTGTCGGGGTCATATCCGTCACTCTCTATCTGTTGCAGAAAACAAGGGTCCTTCACAATCATAGATAACTCCAGTACATCCTTATCTGCAAATCCCGATGCATCATCGGCCATGATCCATTGCCACTCATTTCCACGACTTTGTCTCAACATCACTCCCCGCTGTCTCATCAACTTTTTGGTTTCGGGTGTCGGCTCTAATCCCACAAAGCTGTTTTCGGGCGGATTGTAATAATTGTGTTCGATACGTATGGCAGCTATGGCTATATATTGGCTCATTTGTTTTTTCTCCTTTCTATTTTGTTACGCTGACCGATGGTTCACGGGCAATACCACCACTGCTGACGGCTTCCTCCGCATCCACCGCAAGCCTGCGCAGCTTGCACATCACCGACGGATAATATTGTCCGCCCAGCGTGGTCCAGATATTATTAATGTCCTGTACCGAAAGTGTGACGATCTCTACCGTATATTTCTGCCCATCCAGTTCAAAATAGGGATGCGACTGAATAAAAAGTAACGATTCGTACAATACGGAAAGCGACTCGGCGTATCGTTTCTCGTCATATACAGCAGCAAGCATCAAGTCGAGGTTCAGCAATAACGGCGCAAACGTCCGCATATAGTCCGAACTGTTACGACTGATGCCTGCCGAGATGCCTCCTGCCGTTTCACGCTCAATATTGACAAGTGAAACAATCAGTTTGCAAGGCTTTTCGCTCGCACCACTACCAATGATTCCCACCTCTGCCATACCTTCGGGCTGCTGGAACTTGTGGTGCAAGTACTCATCCAGAGAAGCTGCATAATATGTAAGAATTCGCCTTATCATTATTCTTCGAAATAGAGGTTATTGATACGGTTGCACCAACCACGTCTGTATTTCTCGTTCGTCGGGCGGCTCTTGCAGATACGGTCAATGTAATCCAAGCGTTCCTGTCTTATCTTGTCAAAGAGTTCGTGCTGTGAAGGATAGTTATTGACAGCGGCAAGGGTATTTTTTCCCACAATACCGTCGGCTGTAACTCCAAGCAGTTTTTGTGGTATCTTGATACCATAGTTTCCTGAAGCCCATACCCAGTCTACCAAAATATTGGCAACAGATTGGCTTTTTATCTGATCGGCTTTCCACTTATCCCAATACAAGCTCTTCAAGATATCGATCCACTCATTATTCGATAGATGTTTCAAATCGTCTACTGTAGGTTCGGAAAGTCCTTTCCGTTTGCGATATACCTTGTAGGTTGCTATAGTAACACCCATGTTGGTTGCTCCTCCCAAGTCGTCGGGATCGTCTACGAAGCCACCCTCCCACCTCTGGATGAATGGTGCTAATTTCTTGACATCTGCCATAATGCTTTCTTTTTAAGTTTCCATAATAACATAACAAAAAGGTATTAATTAATAATAGCAATTATCTGCTCTTCAAAAATAGGGGGAAAAAAGGCAATATACATTTCGAATTCAGTATTTTGATTTACAATTTGCGCAACAAACTACCTATCAATATGTTAAATCAAAAGAGAGACCATAATTCAAGCTGTTTTTTTACGTTTTAGTGTTAATTTTGACGAAATAGCAAGTGTATATAGTACCCCGATATAGAAAAAAACGGTGAGATATAGTCCATCAAACCATATTCCCACCGTTCATTTTTATAATCACGATATTTTTATCGCATATTCATCGCATTAGCTCCCAAAGCTCCTAATATAGCCGAAGCCACTGCTATTACAATTTTCAGAATCTTATTCAAAACCGCTTTTTTCATGTTAATTACTTTGTGCTTTAATAATAAATGGACTGCGCAGCCCCAACTCTCAATTCTCCACTTACCCAAGTGGATTCTCATCGAGGCCTCCGTCACCACCGGCATTTCCTCCGTTACCATCACCGGAACCTTCATTTCCATCAGTAGCAGTTCCACCCGTCCACTTTTCAAATTCCACACCTTGCCACAATGCACGCGTGGTTCCCAATGCCGCCGGACGTGTATATTCAGGAGTAAACATGAAGTGCAAGGATGTTACCTGATTCGGATTCACATCCTTCTCTTTATCCACCCCCTTGCCCCGTGTCCGCGCGATCACCGTAAATGTCCCCAAACCATCCAAACGAACCGTACGGCTATTCAGCAACTGCATCCGCATCACCGACATCAAGTTCCTGATTACGTTGTGTACATCACCCGGCGTTGCCGAGCACTTCTCAGCTACCATCTCTCCCAACTGTTGTAAACTTACAGCTCTTCCTACTTTCTTCAATGTTAGGTGCCACTGCTTAACCCCATCTTTCGTTTTCAACTGCGATTGTCTCGCATAATACAATAAAGGCATAATCTTCCTCCTTTTACATTTTAGTTCAACTTCGTTTTACGTATTCTTGTGTTGGCCAACGATGCAAAGGTGAGGATATATTCAGGAATAGCCAAAGAAAACTGGATAACCAGGACGGTTATTTCAGAGTTTATCATAAAGCGCTATGGGTAAAGTATTTATCTACAATAAGCACAGAGTAATCCATTCATCAAACAGCTTACATTTGCTACGAATAGAAGTTAAGCCGATCTCCGAAGCAAGGCAAGCCCCATATACCACTTTGTTGTAACCCGCAATCGCCTTCATCAAACGTACAGATGGAGCAGTAGCCGGACCATTATTTATTTCTTCCGGTGTATCAGCCGATTTCACAGCCTCTTCTAATTCACTAAATTGCAGTTCATCGGAAGTGAAATTATTCTTAAATACAGAAATATCACTAAAAAGCAGTCCTTCAAATTCGTGTAACTGAATATATGGTATAAAACGATCTCTTAATTCTTCCGGCATATCATTCTTCATCCGGCAGAACAAGCACTTCATTTTATCATAGACATTCTCTATTTGTTTCGCTTCCTCCCAGCCAGGAAACAAATAAGAATCCCTGATTCTATAATAATCAATAAGCATGGAAACTGACACCTCTCCTTCGTGCAAATGATTAATCAATTGTCTTTTCAAAGTAGCCCAAGGCACAATGCCACCATTAGAATGTTTAATTGTGGGGTATTCTATATAGATATTCTTTTCTCGAAAATAGGACGCCAGCACATCCTTGCAAAATTCCTGCTCCGTCTCACCTTCACATACTATAATGAGTCTGTTCATTCAGGTTGCCCTCCTTTCACGATATTCTGCTTCCACAAATCGCCCAAAGTATAATCTTCCAGCCAATGATTCAGGTCTTCACTATTGAGACGAACCATCTGAGTAGCTCCTTCAACCTGATTAACTGTAATCACTTCTTCAGGTTCAAAATGACAGAGCAGGTCAGTGCTTTGTGTAGCCACAATAATTTGTGTACCTTTTGAAGCTGCGACATGCATCATACCTGCCAATTTTTGTATCGCCACGGGATGCAATCCCAACTCGGGTTCATCTATAATGATAACTTTGGGAGGAGTAGGTTGCAAAAACAATGTTGCCAGAGCTATAAAGCGAATGGTACCATCCGAAAAGTCAGTGGGTCCATACACCATTGAACTATACTTATCTCTCCATTGCAGACGCAACGTATTGGCGGCTGTCGGATGAAAATAAAAATCGGAAAAATAAGGAGCGATACTTTGAATCACTTTCACGATACGATTGTACACAATTGGAGTTTCCTCGTGAATGGCATAAAGGAAAGCTGCCAAATTATCTCCTTTTTCATACAGATAATAACGGTCATTCTGTATATGGCTTTCTTTTGTAAACGGAGAGGTCTTGCCGGTATCATGGAAATGATATTTCTTTATTTCTGTCAGATAGTTATTGATATAGTCTCCACGCTTCAGCCCTTTGTATTGTTTGATGCCTGCTTCATTGGTATAGTTGGCTATATCATTATAATATATCATACTTCCAGCAGCATAGCCCAATTTTTCATGAGCCACCACAAATCTGCCGTCTCCTTCTTTCAACTGAATTTGATAACGGTTAGTTTTCCAAAACACTTCTGCCTGAATAACATCTGTTACTTTGCTCCCTTTATGAAAGAACTTGTCCACCCCACCGTTCAACGCTACATATTCAGTCATCTTCTGTTCGTATATTTTATTCAAGAACTCAAAAAACGACAAGAAATTACTCTTACCGGAACCATTAGAACCAATAAGTATATTAATTTGCCCCAATTCAAGTGTTATGTCTTGAAAGGATTTATACCCTTTTATACAAACTTTCTCCATTCGGCTTACATCTACATTTTTAGCAAAGGACGAAAAAAAAATGGAACGAGCAAGATTTATTGCCATATTATTAAAAGTACCGATAGTCATCGGCAACAAATACATACAGCTACTAATGTATTCTATGCTTCCTTTAATTGTAAGCATCCGTTTTATATTTATTTTATGTCACAACTAAATAAAACAACCGGAACCACTCCTTATTACGGAGTAATCCCGGCTGCTGCCTAAAACAAAATAACCTCTGTTACCTGTCGTTTCTTTTAATGTATTCTCTTACGTACCATTATTGGTGCTCCAAGTTCTTCCCTCTTCAGTACTTCCAAGAATCCACTCTGTTCCAATTCAAAAAGAGCGGGATATACCCGTAACTTTTCAGCACCGGAATTTTGAATGATTTCCTCAACGGAAACACCTTTAGGAAAAGAAGTAATATAATCAATGATTCGCTGGGTATCAATAATCTTATAATTTATATCCATTATTATTCCCTAATAAATTATATTCGCATTTCTATATTCTCATGATCATCAATTATTCAGGAACACAATAAAGCATATCTGAATAATCAAATAACCATTCCGCCTCTTTTAACCTAGGGTGTGTTTTGTCTTTTTCACTTAGTAGCATTTTATCTTTAGGAATATGCCAGTCAATGCCTAAATCCGGATCATCCCAAGCAATAGCACCTTCATATTGAGGAGCATAAAGATTATCACATTTATACTGAAAAATAACTTCTTCACTCAAAACGCTAAAGCCATGAGCAAAACCACGAGGAATGAAAAATTGACGGTGATTATCCTCTGTAAGTTCTATGGAAACATGCTGACCGAAAGTTGGAGAACCGATTCTGATATCTACTGCTACATCCAATACAGCCCCTTTCACAACACGCACCAATTTGCTTTGGGCAAAAGGTGGCTTCTGGAAATGCAAACCACGTAGTACACCATAAGAAGATTTACTTTCATTATCTTGCACAAACGTAGTTTTACAAACTTTCTCTTCAAATTCTTTTTGATTGAAGGATTCAAAAAAATAGCCACGAGAATCACTGTGTATTTGTGGTTCAATAATCGCAATCTGATCTATGTTAGCCTTTATTATATTCATATAAAACGATTTTACTGTAGTAACAACTCTTTTTACCCCGTTAGATTACAATCTTTTTCAAAGCTTTGACCATATAATAAATAAAATAATAAGTAGCCTTATAAATAGGTAACTGCTCTTCATTTCTCAAAATACTCCACTGCCATAACATTGTTTTCAACTTATTTGAAGATATAGAATGACCTCCTACACGATAAAGAGCAGCCACAGTATCTGTATTTCGAGCTTGATACCCCTTTTTTAATATGGAAAGCCACATTATATAATCCTCATGTCCCATATTCTTAAAGAAAACTTTACCTACTTTAACTGTATCGTACATAGCAGTCAAACATCCAATACAATTCCCTTTGAGAAGCAAAAGATAATCCACAATTGACGGAGCTATAATTTTACGCCCATAGCGTTTACTATCCCACCCAATCTTTTCGTAATTCGAAAAAACAATTGCTATTTCAGGTTGAACAAGAACTTTCAATTGGTCTTCTAACTTATTAGGTAGCCATATATCATCACTATCCAGAAAAGCAATATACCTTCCTTTAGCTTCATTTATCCCCAAATTACGCGGAAATGCTGGCGAACCCGAACACTTATCCGTTTTCAAATATCTAATGCGAGAATCATTTCTCAGATAATTCTTTACTATTGTAGAAGATTTATCTGTAGAACAATCATCCACAATCAACAATTCCCAATCAAAATAGGTTTGAGAAATAACAGAGTCTATTGCTTCATCTATAAACCTTTCTGCATTATACACAGGCATAATGATAGAAACGTTTTGCCGTACATTCCCATTTCTCATTTAAAAAGATAATGTTTTAATCTCCCAAAAGCCTTAAATGAACGCCTCAAATCAGAAGGATTAACCAACCCAACCCTCAAACGATAAAATATATAGCTAAAACGTAAGTAATATTTTTTGCGCGCCATATTACAAAATGCAACCATTTCATCAGCAGAAAGCTCTGGTAGAGACAGAAGTGTATTATGCGTACCGTCAGGTAAGCAATACTTTGCATAATTAGTTTCAATATAGCCATTAGATTTTGCCCATTCATAAGCTTCTGTGCCAGGATATGGAATAAGGGGGAAAAATTGTGCAGTATCAGTATTCAGTTTTAATGCCAACCTCAATGTCTCATTCATTGTTTCTTTTGTTTCACCATTATTACCTACCATATAACAAGCATGTATCAAAAGCCCAGCTTTTTTAGCATTAGATACATAGCTGTAAAATTGTTCAACCTTAGTACCTTTCTTTATATTATCAAGGATTTGCTGACTTCCACTCTCAATACCAGGTATAATCAAGCGACATCCCGCTTTCTTCATAGCCTTCATTGTCTCATAATCTAGATCAACACGAGCATTACATAACCATTTCAGACGTTTATTTACCCCTTTTTCTACCAGCAAACGACAAATTTCCATCACTCGTTTTTTATTAGCTGTAAAGGTGTCATCCTCAATAACCACCTCTTTTACATCTTGGAAATTATTAGCTATATATTCAAATTCCCCGACAACATTTTCAGCTGAACGAGACCGAAAAGCATGTCCATGCATAGTTTGCGGATAAACACAAAAATTACAGCGGAAAGGGCAGCCACGGCCCGTAAATATTTGTATAGAAGGATAGGTTGCCGCAGCAAAAAAATAATCCTTTTCATTCAAATACTCTTTAATAAACTTTGCTGCATAAGGAAGGTCATCCAAATTTTTCATTGGAGGCATTATTGCGGTTCGAACATACCCGTTATCCGATCGCAAACACAATCCTCTAACTGTATAGATATTCTCACCTTTCTCAAGAGCATCAGCCAAATCCTTTATTATACAGTCATATTCGCCTATCGCAATCGCATCAACTGCAGAGGAATAACTAAGTGTTTCTTCTGCACAAGCTGTAGGATGAGTTCCTACCAACGTTATAAACGATTTAGGATACAGTTGCTTTATTTTCTTTGCAAAATCCACATCACTTTTTATAGAAGGTGTGCTTGTATCAAGTACGAACAAAGAATGTTCATTTTCATTTCTTTGGATAATCTCTAAAGATTGCTCTTCATTCAACTGTTTAGCAGGAGCATCTAAGAAATGTATTTTGTGACCATTCTTCTCTGAATATAATGCAGCATAAATTAACCATAAAGGATAATATAAAGCTCCACTTTTAGTAATTGCCGGACTACGAGATTCTCTAGAAAATTTCCCAAATTCAGCCTTGAATGGGGGATTGATGAAATAAATTTCCATGTCTATTGTTTTTTTTTATTATACTTCTAATTAATAAATGATACACAAGATATAAGCGGTAATTTATCCTATATAATAGTTTATGAGTACTTTTACCACCTGCAAAAGACACTGTGTTTTCATGTCTTCGATATAATTGTAGCACTTTGGGGTAATAGCCACATTTAAAATGCAACTGGCTATAAAGAGCTATCCATAAATCATGGGCTGCAGCTTTTTTAGGAAAAGGTAATGTAGCCAAGAGAATCTCACGTCTGAATGCAATACAACACCCAAGCCAAAGATCTTTAACTAGATTTCCCCAAACTGACTTATCAATAGGGGATTTATTTGTATAATATTCATTTTGGATAATATTCAAATTAATATCAGTTAATGCACAATTACATGTCACAACATCGTAATCTCCTTTAGTCAAAAATTGTGTTAATTCCTCAATCTTATTGGGGAGCCAAACATCATCTTGATCTGCAAGTAAAATGATATCTCCTTTTGAATGAATCAAAGCCATCTCAAAATTGTGTGTCACCCCTTTCCTCTGTTCATTATGAAAAAACTTAATCCTAGAATCTTGATAAGATTTTATAATATCCCTTGTCGAATCAGTAGAATTATCATCAGAAATTACCAATTCATCATATAGACTAAGTTGCGGTAGGATACTATCAATTTGTTCATTTAAGAAACGCTCCCCATTATAGGTAGCCATACATACTGAAATCATTTTGAGAATTATTATATTTAAATTTAATCAAAGTCACTAAAAACAATGCCCAATAAAGATTAGCATGCCAAAATTCTTTAACATTATATACTAACAACCAAATAAAAATTAGCCAACATAATTTTTTTATTATGCCATCTCTTGTTGAATTACATATTAATTTACAACATTTATATTGAAAATAATAAAATACAATTGTACCAACAAGTCCCCAATAAAATAAACTCCGCAAATAACCAACATCAGTCTGTTTATAAAACAATCCATCCACTGTAACAAACTGCCCATCCCCTAATAACCATGTTTTAAGATTGTCAGGAAATAAATACATCTCATATAACCTATTTGACGAACCTGTTTCAAAACTTTTCGATTCACTCATATTGATATACCATTCAAATGCCCAATTATATGTAGCACTATATTCACTATTTTCTAGAAGAGAGATACTTATAATTAATAAAAGAATAATCGAACATACTATTAATAATATATACATAAAAGAATAAATACCTTTTCGCTTATACAATAAATAAGAATAATAAAGGAAAGAGAGAAAAATCATAAGAAAAAATGTCCGGGCAGAGAGTATCCCCATGATAGAAATGAACGCTATCGAAAGCACATACAAAATTTTATGTTGATATAAAGTAGATTTATTAGAAAAGCCCAATGATATTGCAGAGAAAAGAGCAAGACCGTACATCACAGCCATATTGGCATATTGGAACTTGCATAAAGCTATCACTCGAAAAGCTGCTTGAACTTCCATGAAGTTTTCTTGCTCCATACCTGAACTTATATGACCTATAATATACTCCTGCAGATTTCTATCAAAATACATAAAGATTGATATTAACCCCTGCACAATAGTTACATATATAATCCATTCCAATAATACATAAAAAGAAAAAGACTTTGATGATTTTGAAATTAAATTAACTACAAGCATAGCAGAAAAAGGATATAAAAAAAAAGATAATATTTTTTTTATCAGTGATAAGTCATAAGCATTATTGTACACCCCTGTTGCAGACAATCCAATAATCATTACGAGAATAGCTATTCTCAGCATCTCATATATTTTTTTGTTCAAGTATCTTCCTACATAAAATATAAAGTATAAAATCCCACATAAATGGAGTAACTCACCTGTATCCAAAGGTAAAAAATTAAAGGCAATAGGATAGAGATAACAGAATAGAGCAATAAATGCTAACACAGAATATGATATCGCTTTAACCTTAATTATCATAACAATCTGCCTATCCACTCAACGAATACTTGCTCTCATATAGGCTAACTTATTTTTTATATACACAATCATTTTCGCTAGAGAACCAAAACCATGTAAAGCTAACCACATTGGAAGGCGATTATACAATGGCATCTGCTTGTATCGCCAAATATTAATGTTTGTTTCAGGAAAAGTAGATTTCCAACGTTTAATATCTTGTATGCCTGAATGAATGAAAAGTCCAGACTTTGCCCAAAATTTAATTTTATCAACCAAATACTTATAACGATCATTAAAATGGAATAACATCCATTGCTCAAGCAATTTTGCACATAAGATTTGTTCTTCGATATAATTCAATTTTGGTTTCATCGCCATTGAAAATAGGTTTTGCCTATTATAGTGATAGAAAGCGTAAGGTACAACAATTGTTTTCAAGGAAAGAACCCTTAATCTTAGAGTAATTCCTAAATCTTCTTGCATATTTATCCCCTCAAACCACCGAATATTATTAGCTATGTACAATGTCCTGCGTATTAGTTTATTCCATACTGCAGAATTCAATGTTGTAGGAATGGAAGCCAATAAGATCTCAGGAGTTTCATAAAGATACGAATATTCAACCCTTTTATGCCAATGATTATATTCCTCAAAGTAATTACAGCACACAATATCTGCATTTTGTTTAATCGCAATGTTATACATTGTTTCATACATTTCTGGTTCCACCCAGTCATCACTATCACAATGAATTATATATTCTCCCTTCGCAGCATCAACTCCCTCTTGACGAGTATAAGCAAGCCCACGATTTGGCTCATGAAATAATATTTTCACAAGCGGCTGTCTTTCCGGATATTCTTTCAAAATATTTTCCAGCATTGTAATACTATTATCCGGAGAACAATCATCAACGAAAATATATTCAATATCTTTCAATGACTGCTCTAACAAAGAACGTGCACAACGCTCAATATATTTTTCTACGTTGTAGACTGGAATAATAACACTAACTTTAGGATTATAACTAACAATATTATTCATTATAAAATCATTAAAACAATCGTTCTCTTGACCAATATATGTTCTCTTTCACAACCTTAGCAGGAATTCCAGCCGCTAAACAATTCTTTGGAACATCCTTTGTAATAACACTATTAGATGCTAAAATAGCGCCCTCTCCAATTGTAACACCTTTCATAACAGTAGTTTGAGGGGCTATCCAAACATGCTTTGCTATCCAAACCGTCTTTGCTTCATTAATCCGTTCGCGGTCGCTATTAAATATTGGATGTGAATCACTAGTCCTAATTATTATATTATTAGAAAGCATACAATCTTCACCTAAATTAATAGAAGAGCCATATTCTTGTGCACATAAATGTACTGTATGAGTAAATGTACAAGAATCACCCACAATGATCGTATTATTATCGCCTTCGATCCAAAAACTGCACTTCTTACCTATAACACAATTATTACCTATAATAACTTTATTATTTTTTCCACGAACATATATCTTCAAACCATAAATTCTACTTTTTATTCCTATTTTTATATAATTATTACACCCTCTAATATCTTTATCTATGGAAGAATACAAAGCATTATTCTCAATTGTATTATTAATTCGCCAAGTTAACCTTATAAATAGAGGAAATGCTAATAACCTCAAATAATAGACCATTTTAAATAAAAATGAATTTGATTTCACCAATTTATAAATTAAATTCATAATAAGAATAACTCACTACTAATCATATAAACATAAAATAACAAAAGAGCATTATTTAACATATACTTCTTGTATTAAAACTATTATTCAATGTTGATTTATTCAAAAATAATACTATTAGCAATCCTTTCTTCACGAGTGTACCAAACTATGTTCGTAGCTTCCTTCCTATAATCGAAATGTTCGTTCGGAATCATAAAATTCACACCATAATGAGCCTGCAAGTATTTGTCCGTTTCATCAGGTACATTCAATATCATGCCTTCAAATAGTATCTGAGACAGTCCTTTGTAAGGCACCGATATTTTTTTTACTTGCAACAGAGAAAGATTTTTGTTTTCACCCTCAAACGGAGAAAAGCTATTACAATATGCTCCATTTTCATCTTTATGAAAGAAAAAAACATCTATTGAAACACCTGCATATTCATAAGTTTGTTCAAAACCATCAACACCATCATCTCCGACTTTAAATTCCCTGATTAATTTAAAGCCAGCTTTTGTCAATACGTCATAAACCATCGTCGTATTCTGAAAGAATACACCAATATCCAAATCGTAGTCATGCTTTATAAAACCATGTTCCCTATATGCACCTAGCAACGTTCCGAATTCAAGCCAAAAAAGAATTCCATTAGAATCTAAAGCCTCCTTAAGCTTTTCCAACAAAAGCTTAGCATTTCGACGAAACACTCTTTTTTTCTGATTAAGTTTACATGCAACAAACATTCTGTAAATCGGACGAACCAATGCTTTAGCTAAAATATTACCACTATACCTAAAAGCCAAACGGTGAATTAAATTCATATAGTTAAATCAAATTATTCATTAAAAAAATATTCCATAAATTCCTTCTTAAGACCATGATTTCCATCTTGATGCCCATTAATTTCCCAATTATCATTACCTTCAATAAATACTGGTCCATTTTCTGTTATTGCAATGTCCCATCCTATTGAATGAATATCTAAAAAAAAAGGTATGGAATCTTATAGCCATTTCAATGGATTCTTTCAAGAATGGAATAATAAATGTACTAAAAACAATATGACTGTTAGGATGTTCTCTCGTTTTCAATCCATAATTTGGCTTATATATACCATATTCATCTAATCGACCTGTACTTATATCAAATCCAACAGCAATCCCACCTTGTGAAGTATTATCTACAATACTACCATTAGCGCCTATACGAAGAATAGGCGGTATAGTTTTAATCTCACCATCTTTTAGACTTCTTATTGTCACAAGTCTAATCGTATTGACAGACTTATCATACAATCTATCCATTTCATGATGCTGCACTACTTTATCTTGGCAAATAAAAGTAGCACTACTTACATCATTCCTAAAATGAACTAAAGATATTTCTATTCCATTTTCAAAAATCTTTCCGTTTCGGATCTGCAATGCGAATATTCCTTTTCCACATTCACCGTCTATAACTTTACAAAACATATCATAGTCACCGGATATTACAAAATCGTCTAATGACATTTCCATTTTCACATCTACCAGATAAACATGTCCGTTACGGATATAAGCAATAATATGAGGAGTGCTAACGCCCAATTTCTCAGCAATTAAACCGAAATAAAACTTATTTCGCAAAAGACATGTGCTATTATGAATAGACTTTAAATTCAATTCATCCCTGCGCTTCATGAACGGTGCATAATTTACATATTCACTTGCTTCCTTATCGCCTTTAACATCCAAACCATACATAAAATAATACTCGTTGGGAGCACCATCTTTTATTATATATTTTATTTGCTCAAAAAAAACACGACACTGTGGCTTACTTTTTTTCTCAGGAAAATAACTCACATGATTCCAATACTCTTTATGAGAAAAGAGTGTACATATACATTTGGGTTTTGTATATAAAGTCATGACTACCCAATTCAGTAATAATTCAATAAGTGAAAATAATCTACGTTTCATAAATTGCCCGAATTAACATTCATGATTACGATAAATAATCTCTTGTTCAAGTTCTTTTCGAAAAATGAGTCTACTCATTTTTTTGCTTCTAAAATATATAGACCTAATAGCTCTAAAAAGAAAATAAGAAAACGAATAGAAAGGAAGACCAACCATTAATTGTGAGATCTTAAAAAGAAAAGGTTTTCTTATCCTACCCTCTATTATATTGTCGCAGAGTTTCGTTAATCTATAACTAGCACATACAACATTATCATTTATTTCTATACATCCTATCATACCGATATTCTCTGTTTCCCTCCATTTCATTAATAGAGGATGTGAGACATAAGGCCATCCATAAGAATATGGACAATTGGACAAATCTTCACCTTCACTTGGATAATAAGTAGGTCTAGGCTTATTTATATATCTGTCTGGAAAGAAAAAATTACCCAAACTAAAGTATATAAATTTATTATGGCTACTTATCAGTGGCTGAATCCTATGTGTATGTCCACCTATGATTCCATCAGCTCCCCAGTTTAGGATTTTATCAGCTAATGTTATCATTGATGGAGTAGGAAAATAGGAATATTCTACACCCCAATGAAGAAAAATAAAAAGATGATCATATTGGCTTTTATTTTTTTCAATACTTTCCTTTATGTTCTTTTCTCTCATTTCATTCATTCCCGCTTTATTTTCAGTTGCAAACGGTACATATCCAACAGTATCCATCCTCCAATCACAAAAAGCCAAAAACGCAATTGATACTCCCGCAAATGTAACGACAGCAGGGCGAGAGGCTTCTTCTGAATTCAATCCAGCACCACAATACATTATCCCTAATTTATCAAGTTGTTTACATGTATTAATCAACCCCTCTTCACCTAAGTCAAATGCATGATTATTTGCCAAACTGACAACATCAATCCCCATTTCTTTAACTCTGTACAAATCAGAAGTCGGAGCATAGACAATGTCTTGTTTTCGTACCATCTTCTCAGGATCAAAACTAGGTTTATCTCCTATCGCACATTCCAGTGTAGCAACTCTAATATCAAATGACTTTAAAAATTCTAAGACATCACTTTTTATATAATTATCTTTCTTCCCATGATGAACACCGGCAGGCATTACATCACCAACACATGCTATTTTAATCATCGTCTAAAAATTGAGGCTAATATTTGTCCTATGTTACCCAATTGTTCTATCTTCAAACACCATGATATTATGAAGTATAGAATCAAATATATAATACCCATACAGCAATCATATTCATTTGATATTTCAAATATTCCCTTTATCAAAAATAATAACATTAATGGGCATGTCGCTATTAATACTATAGGAATAATATCTCTAAATTGCTTACCCAAATTATAACCTATTTGAGAAGAAACAAGATACATATTTATAAATGAAATCACATAAGCCCCTACAACCATTGCCCATAATATGCCATATACTCCCCACTTCAAACCTGCAAAAATTAAAGTCATTGCAAATATTCTCTTCACCAAATTCCACTTAAATAACAACCAACTTTTACCGATTGCAGCTATAGAATTATACGAAACACCTTGAAATGTCACAGCAATACCAGACAAACATAATATCCTAAAATAAGGAACACAATCAATCCATTTTTCAGTAAAAAGAAAGACTATTAAAGGTTTGGCTACCACTATTAGAAAACACATCAAAGGAAAAATGAGAAATAATAAATTACATGATAATTGTCGAATTATTTTCTCCAATGCCCTGTTATCATCTTTGACCTCTACCAATAAAGGATATGAAACTTGATCTACGACTGAAGCAATACTATTCGACGACTCTGTTGCCAATTTTGCAGACTGTGTATATAACCCCATTACCGTTGAAGAGAATTGTCTGCCTATGATGAGTCCTTGAATATTATTGCATAGATTATTAAGAAAAGACGAACATAACATGAAAAATCCAAAATTAAATAATTCTTTTAATGATTTCCATGAAAACACAAGTGAAGGTATCCACTTATTAAAATACAAATACAGTAAGAGGCTAAATACACTCACAAGAATCTGCTGTATAACCAAACTCCAGACTCCCATTCCATTATATGCCAAAAAGACTGTAACACAAACAGCTAACAAGGATGATATAACTGTAGCGTAGGCACATTCCTTAAATTTTAATTTTTTTCTTAACTGAGTACTTTGTACTACACTCAATGAATTAATTATTAACACTACCCCCAAAACTTTCAACAGATTATTCAATAAGGGTAATTTGTAAAAAGATGCTATAAATGGAGCACAAAAATACAAAACGATATATAATCCTATTGAGAAGAAAATATTCCAATAAAAAATGGTTGAATAGTCCTTTGTTGTTGGATTTGTTTTCTGAATCAGGGCAGAGCCAAACCCTCCATCTATAAATGTATTTGATATGACTATAAAAATCATAATCATCCCAATCGCACCATAGTCTTCTGGCAATAACAATCTTGCCAAAATTATATTAGAAATAAAAGACAAGAAAGTATTACCAAACTTCTGTATAAATGCCCATACAAAACTTATAGTTACTTTTCCCATTATTATATCCAGAATTTAGCAGTTTCTTTTTCTTGCATAAAAAAAGGAAATTGGGCTTTATTTAAACGCTCATATATTTTACATGCAAATAAAATATCATGTAACCCTAATCCTATATTGTATGCAATAATCCGTTCTTTATCATTCTCACGACCCGGATTTCGATTCAACAGAACATTACTAAATTCGTCAAAAGCCCTAAACTTACTAAAGTTTTTAAAGCCACACACATGGCCTCTATCATCACCATAAATTTTATCAAAAAACAAATCACAATTTTGAAAACCTCGAGTATGGACAGGTACCAGTAAAACACCTTTATTATATAAAGTATTATCAGTACAGATTAAATCTGACGCATCAGTTATACAAGATATGATAATTTCCGCTCCAGAGATCAGTTCTTGAACAGTGTCAACAATCTCAAATAGAGCATTAGTATATTCTTGAAATCTTTCTATAAAAGAGTCTGCTTGATCCTTATAACGCAATAAACGAAATTTCACGTCTTTATTTGCATACAAAGATAATAAACACATCGCTGTCGCACGAGCTGTATTGCCCAACCCTATAAAAGAGAATGTATGCGCATCGGATTTCTTCAACTTGTCTATAGACAATGCAGCAACTGCACCTGTTCGCATAGTTGTTATCCAATCCCCATCCATCAAGGCAAGCAAATGCCCTGTTATACTATCATAAAGAAGTATATCACTACTTAATGCAGGTTCTCTACCATTTATTCGACACACTTCTTTAACACCAAAAAAACGATAAGGCTGAGGCAGTAATGCCGGCATAGAAGTAAAGAAATCATTACCTTGCGGATGAACGCTTATTTTAGCAGGAAGTTGAGCTTCATATTTCATACGGAATGATTCATTAACCCAACTAACACACTCTTTAGGTGATATATTCAAATCACAAATGTGCTTATTTTGAACAATAAGAACTTTATTCTTCATCTTACTTACAATGACTTTAAAATATCAACCAACTTTGAATTGTCCTCTCTGTTTCTAATAGCTAAACGAATCAAATTCCGTCCACGCATATTTGATTTTAATCCACAGTTACTGATAATGACATCATGCTCTATCAACTTTTGCGTCAGTTCGGCAGAAGTATATTTGTCTATGACTTCACATAAGAAATAATTGGCTTGAGAAGGAATGACGTGCAAATACGAAATCCGCGTCAACTCCCTAAAAAACATTTCACGCTCTGCTATAAACTTCTGGCACGCTTTGGCATAATCTTTTTCATACTTTCCATAAATTTGCAAGTAGAATTCCGCAAAAGAGTTGATGTTCCAAATGGAAATCTCTTTCTTTATACGAGCTATCAAATCCACGTCAGAAGATGCAAATACACCTAATCTTAAACCGGGTACACCATAAGATTTACTGATGGATTTCATAACCATCATAGTTGGGTATTGCAAAAGTATATCATTATGCAGTAAACTATTGTCTGCATATCCCGTAGTAAAATCCACAAAACTTTCATCAACAAGCAAACGTATATTCATACCCTCACACCAGGATGCCAATCTAAGTACGTCCTGCTTGGATATAAAGTTTCCAGACGGATTATCCGGATTTATAAGCAATAATAAAGAAATTGATTTATCCGCATAAAAATCCATCAAATCATCAGCCGCATAAGTGAAGTTAGTATTTTGGGGAATATAAGCCACTATTTGCTCCGGATGTAAACGGTTAGGATATTCATCAAAAGTAGGATAGATAACCCCTACTTTATCACGTGTATGTTCTTCCATCACAACCTTGATAAGTTCGGCAGCACCATTACCTACCACCACAAACTCCTGCTTAATGCCAAAGTATTTCCCCGCCAACAGAGAATTTACATACATTCCTGAAGGATACTCCGCAAGCAATGTATCAAAATTAGCACGAAGTTCATCCTTCATGCGCTTAGATGGAAAAAATGGATTGACGAGATAACAATAATCTAATAATTTAGGGAAACGCCAAAAACCTCCATAGCGCTTATGATATTCTTCATACTTAGTTTCACTACAAGAAAATATAGTTGAAGCAATATCCAAATCTTGTACGTCATCTATCTCATACCATTTTTCATCCTGAATTGGTAAAGCTTTTAGAGTTGATGAATTAAGCAATGTCAACACACGCAACACCTGTTCATAGTATTCATTATTTCCCATCACCCGACTATAAGCATCAAGAAAAGGAACATATTCATTTGTCGAGAATTCACGACTAAACTTATAAATATTCACCGTCTTATAATAGACATCTACATCTTCGTATCTAAAGGCATCCTTAGGCACAAAATTTACGATATTGCAATCCGCATCTATACGCACCATCGTACCATCCATCCAAGTTTCATACTTGGCAACCAAGGCTAAATTCGGATAGGAATTATCAACTATCATTGAAAAGAGCGCATCGTCGAATATCAAGTCCGATTCGATAAGCAAAGTATCATCCTCTTGAAGCTCCTTTTTTGCTAACGAAAGCGAATAAATATTATTAGTTTTGTCATACACGGGATTGTTAATATATTCTATTTTCACCCCTTTATATTCGTCGCCAACATAATTTTTCAAATTCTCCCCTTTATAGCCTATTACAATTACAATACGAGATAACGATAATTTCGATAATTGGGTTAAGGTTCTATCAATAAGTGATATACCATTAACGTTTACCATACACTTGGTATTACCTTTGGTCAATTCACCCAAACGTTTTCCCATACCGGCAGCTAAGATAATTGCTTGCATAATGATTAGTTATTAGTGTTCAGAACATGGCTATCAAAAACATTATTGCCTACGACCTACTTCAGGTAAACCCCTTTTGTCCAATGATAAACAAGATAGCCAAACCTTTTTATATAAATTAATTATTAGTCTATGATTAGCGTAATTCTCAGAATAAAAGCAACTAACATATTTAAAACTTTTTCCCAAACACAATATTCATAAACGTCATAAACAGTATCTTGAAATCAAAAAACCATGAGCGACGTTCCAAATAAAACAAATCATACCGCAACCGACGTAACATCTTCTCCATTGTATCCGTATACCCATTATACAAAGTAGCATACGAAGTAACTCCCGGACGGATCTGAAATAAATAGCGATAACGAGGATCATGCTCCATAATCTGATCTATATAGAACTTCCGTTCCGGACGAGGACCAATAAAAGACATGTCACCAAGAAAGACATTCCAAAGTTGGGGAAGCTCATCTAAATGGTGTTCACGAAGAAATTTACCGATTTTTGTTAAGCGTTCATCTTTACCACCGGCATAAAGTGCCGGACCATACTTTTCGGCATCCAACTTCATACTACGGAATTTGTAAATGTAGAAGGGACGACCAAAACGTCCAATACGTTCCTGTTTGAATATGGCTGCACCACCATCTTCATGCTTTACCGCGAGATAACAAATCAAAAATAAAGGCGAAAAAATAATAAGACCTATAAAAGCCAGCAAACAATCGCCAACGCGTTTTACACTGCGTTCAAAATCATTCATTCCATCAGGAATAAAATGATCATTTTGTTCCATAGATTCCATACGGTATAAGTATTTTTGTCATTGTAATATTTCAAAAGGATATTGATTCTCTTCAATATTCTTCAATTCTTCCATAACTTCCGCTTGTTCGGAAGTTAAAGTTCCTTTGTCCCACTGATCCATAATGGAATGAGCTTCTTGAAGCAAACCCTCTTCATAAATTTCGCCATAACAGTAAGTCAGCAAACGAACTTTAAGCAAGGAAGCTGGAAGTTGTTCCAGAATGTTATAAGCGCGGTCTAATACAGATTGCTTCTTCTGCTCTTTATCTCCATAATCGTAGATCGTAGCATTGTAACCCATCAAAAGTGCCAGACACAGATTGGCTTCTTCTTCGATATCGGAACTCTTAGAGGAAAAAAGAGAATTGGACTTAACGAGAACTTCCTTATTCAACCGACAAAAAGTATCGGAATAGATAGGTTCACCGTCCATACCAAGATACATCAGCTCATGAGCGACATGTTGAAGCTCAAAAGCACAAGAAAGTAAAGAATTCATGGAGATTAATATATAATTAGTTGATTAGCTTCAGATAAGACTTGGGGACTTTAATACTTGCGACTAAGACACCCTTAATACGAATAACAACATAGTTTTTATTGGCTTGTGTGGCAATCTCACCTTCAATGCCGCTAAAATCCCCTTTGATGACCTTTACTTTATTCCCTATAGCAAAGGGTTCGCTATCAAAACTGACTCCATCGGGATTCAAGTCCATAATAAATATAAAGTCTTCCATTTGTTTATTAGGGACCACCAACATGGAATGAGTGAAAAGGTCTTTCATATAATAAAGGCGAACACCATAAACATTGGAAAGATCACAGGCAGTTTGCTTGGTAGCGTAGATAAAGATTAAATTTCGAATAACAGGAACCTCAGTACGCTTACGGCGATACTTCAGCTGAGATACCACAGTTCGCGTGGGAAGATAGTAATCAAGATCCAGACCCTCTTCTGCCTTAAACTTATCTAGGGATTTTCGGACAGCAAACTCTTGCTTATCACGAGTACGGGCGGCAAACCAATATTTCTGATTTTCAATCACTTGCAAGAAAACTATTGAGGATTTCAGTATAGTTCCGGGTGCGCTTCGCGGTTTGAACGAGACATATTCTCTTTCAAACCGAAACAAATAGTTTTTTAACTTAATAAGATAGAAACGAAGACATTAAACTCAAAAAAGTATTTTTTAATCGTTCGTTTAATGGGCGTCAAGATTTGAGAAAAATAAGAAATTCAAAAAGGACAAAAATGAAAGGATATTAAACATATTTATCGACAAAAAAGTTAGACTGATAATCAGCGACATAGCAGTAAAAAGAGCCTAGCATAAAAATATTTTTATTAAACATTTTGCACATTCAAAAAATACCCATTATCTTTGTGCCCATTAAACGAACGTTTTTTGGGCACCCCTATAAATGCAACGTATCACTCTATTATACAACAAATTACCCTCATATTTATTATTAGCAAAAAAACTTTTTCTATCACTCCTATTGCCTGTAAACAAAAGAAACGCTTACCTTTGCCCGTTTTTCAAATCAAACATTTAATATATATTTTATTATTACGTTAAATAAGTGAAATTATGAAACAAAAAGAGATGGCTAAAAGCCTTGAAAAAAAGGCCTGAAACAGGCAGAAAATTCACCTTTAAGAGGCAATGTATCAGAGATTAAGAGAAAACCCGGACGCCCTAAAGGTAGAGTGGTAAAAGGGATACTTCCCAAATATCGAAAAGAAGGAATGATAGAACTGCTCAATTGGAGAGACAAAGGATTTTTCGGTAAAAAAGAAAACATATCCATTCACGAATTGGCAGACAAGGGTGCTGAATGGGGACTTTTTCTCTCCGACAGCAATACTCCACTATCAGCCAAGACAATAGAAATAGAATTGGGAGAAATCTGGAGAGGTGAACATCTACAAAAAGTGATGGAGAAGAAGAATAAAAACAAGAATAAAGATAAGAAATAAATGGACAACAATTAAATATTGACACCCTATATACAATCTACTATATCTTTGCCCCCGCTTTAGCAAAGATTAAGCCCCGCAAATCGAGAAGATGTCGCTTTATCCCCAAAGTGATATCTTCTCTTTTTTTATGCCCGACATAAACACCAACTAAAGAACTAAGAATTAATAATTTAAAATTAAACACAATGAGAAAACTAAAGAAACCCGCTTCAATCTATGAAGCACTCAGAAAGAAATGGAAAATACGAATCATGCTCGAAAAAGCCTACACGGAAGACGCAGCACTATGGATGACCGACAGAATTGAAAGCCTCATCAGCCACATGCAGTATGGATATGCACTTGTGGCATACTACAAACAGGACGGAACCTTCAAGTTTGTAAAAGCAACACTACTTCCATACGAAAAATGTTTCCGTCGGAAATACGATATACATCATATAGAAGGGCACATCATCTACTGGGATGTAGAACTACAGGCGTGGAGAAGCTTCCAGCTGGAAAACTTTCTGGAATGGAGACCGATCAATTGACAGTTGACAATTAATGATTAACAATTAAAGAATGAAGTTATGGCAATGATATACAATAGCATACCTTATTTTCCTACTCAGGTGAGCTTCTTCGAAGAAGTGGCTATGGAACTGATAGAAGCCAGGTATGGAATGAAAGCGGAAACGGCAGTCATGAAATTAGTGTGCAAGATATACAAGGAAAACGGATACTACATGGTATGGAATGAAGAACAGTGTACACTCTTCACCAACAAAGTGGGAAGGGAAATTACGAAAGAAGAGATGCAGGGAATTGTGGAGACACTGATGGAAAAGGGGTTCTTCGACAAAGAAACCTATAAGGAACACGGAATACTGACTTCCGTAGAGATCCAGAGAGTATGGCTCGAAGCAACCAAACGTAGGAAAAGGGACTTAGAGTCCCTGCCCTACATGCTGGTGAAGACGGAAGAAAGTGATAAAGGCGGTAAAGACGGCAAAGTCGATAAAGAGACCGATGGTATGCAAAACCCTCAAAATTGCATGCAGGATGCAGACAATTTCACCGAAAATGCCGACAATTCCGAACAAAACAAAACAGAACAAAACAAAGCAAACGAAAATAGAGAACTTCCCCCTCTAACTCCCCCGCCGGGGGAGGATGTCGGGGTATGGAGGAAATATTCTTTCATTGAGTTTCCGGGATATGCCTACAACAAGAATACCCATAACCTGGAATGTCTCTTGCTCGCACTGGACGGGCTGCATATCAACGATCCGAATGATACGAAAGCGATATTGAAGTTGTCCGACTACGGACGGCTGGGAAACGAGGTCTGGAAAATAATACACGCAACCAAGTGGAGTATAGTGAACAGCAAAGGGAAATATCTGATAGGAGCACTGAACAAGGCACGCACACAAGGATAAAAAACGCAAAATCAGAGGATTAAGCGGATACTGATTATCAAAGGATTACAAGGAGTTAACTTCCTGCCGACAAGGAGTTAACTTCTTGCCGACAAACTCTTAACTTCTTGTAGACAAGGTATTGTAGTCCCACAATTTATTTAACGGGTTCTATCTTCCAATCAGCCAGCGTATGTCGTTTCGTGTCGAAATTTATCCCCATCTTCACTACCGGAAGTCCGCACAGCGCAAAACGTTCGGGATAATTTTTCAGGTCAATCTGCTGCATAGCCGCATCAGCACTCTTATCAAGTTTCAACTCAACAACATAGAGAGTCGTCCAACTGCGCATCACCATATCCACACGACCACGGGGAGTACGTACTTCTACATCAACATAATATCCCAAAAGGTTAAGTATCATTTGTGATATATGAAGGAATCAGATTACGCATCAATCCAATACGAACTTCCTTATTAGGAATATCAAGCGTATATATGTCGAAAACACTGTCATAACCTTTTATTGTGATATAGCCGCTTTGATAGAGCAAGGGAGTAATATTGGTCATACGCTCCGTGGGAGCATCAAACTCCGCAGCAACAGCCTCTATTCCGCCTATTTCAGATGGAAGAACGCCAAATTTATTCAGCATCTCTATCAAATAAGTAGGAGTACCGCTGCCAAACCAATAGGAGTTAAATTTGCCATCGTTAAAAGCATTGAACAGACTAAAAGGATTGTAAATATCTGGTGAAGGCCAGGTAAAATGATAACCATCATAGTTCTCTTTCAATTTTGCCAGCACTTCATCACGCGTTATTTGCATTTTTTCCGCCAACAAACCCAGATCATAGCTCATTTGCTCCTTTATTTCTTCTTCCGTAATGCCGCAGATGGCAGCATAAGGTTCGTCCATACTGATGTTCTTGATATTATTCAGTTCACTGAAGATGCTCAGTTGGGAAAACTTCGTGATTCCGGTCAGAAACACATAGCGCAAATAAGGGTCACAGGCTTTCAGCGGACTGTAGAAGTTACGCATCACATTGCGAAGTATGGGCAGATTCTTATCCTCATGCATTACATCAAGAAGCGGAGCATCATATTCGTCAATCAAGACAACAACCTGTTTGCCGGTCTGCTGATAAGCACGCTGAATTAAACCCGTTAAACGATCATTCAACATTACTTCCCCATCCAGTCGACCATAGATTTCTTCGTATCTGTACAACTGAATATTCAACATACTCTCTAACCGTTCCCTATCCACGTGTTTTGCCAGACTCATATCAAAGTGAAAAACTGGATATGACATCCATTCCGTCTCCAATTTCTCGATAACAAGCCCTTTGAACAATTCCTTCCGACCTTCGAAATAGCTATGAAGCGTACTGGCCAGCAACGACTTGCCAAAACGGCGCGGTCGACTTAGAAACATATATTTAGAAGCGGAATGCGTCATGCGATAGACGTATCCCGTTTTGTCAATATACAAATAGTTCTTTCCTATAATTTCTGAGAAAGTCTGTATTCCTACCGGATAAAATTTCTGTTGTTGCTCCATATCAAGCCTCCGTTTCTTTGATTACAAAGTTACAACAAAAGAACAGAACGACAAACAAACAGAATTATTTATCTTTTTTCGTCTTTTAATCTCCGCCTCACGGATTCTGTTTCGTACGATTTACCAACGACAAATGTAACCAGCCATAAATACCCAATATAATAACCAACAATGTCTGTATACCATGTACTATTAGGGCAAAAACTCCCGCATCAGTAGCATTGACACCGTATAGCATCATCATTGTAATGACAGCGAAATGCCACGGTCCCGCCCCATTAGGAGTAGGGACAATCACAGCAAAAGTGCCGCCTACAAACATCACCAGACCCGCCAGAAAGCTGAGATGTTCAGTAAAAGCGAAGCAATAGAAAGTGATATAAAAGTGATAAAAGTAACATCCCCATATCAACACCGTGTAAAGGAGGAAAAGCGGTATATTCTTCACACTCTTCAATGACATCACACCTTCCCATACATTCAGCACCACTCCTTTCACTTTCTCGAAGAAAGAAAGCATACGCAGAAGGAAATAGAGTAATACTAATACACCAATGATACTAAAAAGAACGACATAAAACCAGGGAGATGTCACCAGATGCACCAGCGAAGGAACTTTCGTACCTGTCTCTTCAAAAAAACGAAGGAAGACGGGCATCTGCATCAGAAAAGTAATCCCGGTAATCAAAAGAATGGTCAATGTATCTATCAAGCGTTCCGTTACCACTGTTCCAAGCGATTTGGCAAAAGAAACATCGTCATATTTGGCAAGCATACCGCAACGGGAAACTTCGCCTACACGGGGTAAAACAAGATTAGCGGCATAGGAAACAAAAATAGCATCCACACAATCGCTCGTCTTTGGATAAGCTCCGAGCGGCGCAAGCGTCTGTTTCCAACGCCAGCCACGGAAAACATGGCTCATCACACCAAAAAACAACGAAAACAGCATCCATCCCCAGTTCGTTCCATGCAGAAGTACCTCCTTGGCGCGTGCAAAATCAAAATCTCGATACACCCAATAAAGAATAAAACCGCCCAAAGCGACCGGTAAAAGGATCTTCAGTGTCTTTTTTAATAGTTTATTCATGCAGAATTCGTTATTCTTCGTCGAAAAGGATTACCTTTGTGGGCTGCAAATACAGCACTTTCCCAAAAGGACGGTCTCCGTTTGCGGTGCAAAAGTAACGATTTAGTTGATAAATGAAATTAGTAAAGCCTAAAAAGTTTCTCGGCCAGCATTTTCTGAAAGATCTGAAAGTGGCACAGGATATAGCCGATACGGTAGACGCATGTCCCGGCCTCCCCATTCTGGAAGTAGGTCCGGGCATGGGTGTATTGACCCAGTTTCTGGTGAGAAAAGAACGTCCGGTGAAGGTGGTGGAATTGGATTATGAGTCCGTAGCCTATCTGCGTGAAGAATATCCGTCGCTGGAAGACAACATCATTGAAGATGACTTCCTGAAAATGAATCTCCAACGCCTGTTCGACGGGCAACCTTTTGTACTGACAGGAAACTATCCTTATAATATATCCAGCCAGATATTCTTCAAGATGTTGGATAACAAAGAACTGATACCTTGTTGTACCGGTATGATACAGAAAGAAGTGGCCGAACGTATTGCCGCCGGACCGGGCAGTAAAACGTATGGCATCCTGAGCATATTGATACAGGCATGGTATCGTGTAGAATATCTTTTCACCGTACACGAGCATGTATTCAATCCGCCACCCAAAGTGAAAAGCGCAGTCATCCGTATGACGCGAAACGAAACGAAAGAGTTGGGTTGTGACGAGAAGCTGTTCAAACAAGTAGTGAAAACGACTTTTAATCAACGCCGCAAAACCCTGAGAAATTCGATAAAGCCGATACTCGGCAAAGATTGTCCGCTGACGGAAGACGTTTTGTTTAACAAACGACCAGAACAACTATCAGTACAGGAATTTATCAGTCTGACCAACCGGGTTGAACAGGCCTTGAAAGAGATTAGAGAAACAAGTGATGAAACCAAAAAATGATAATTAAAGATTTTAGGCGCGGATTGTGCGGATGAGCGCGTAGCTTTTAATCCGTGAAATCCGCGTAATCCGCGCCTAAAATTATCACGGCTTAGCCCGCTAAATTATCATTTTAAAAAGAGGAGAAAGATTATGGAGATGGACGAAGAATACATTGACAATGTCAAAAACCTCATAGAACAAAAGGACGCCGAGAACGTCAAAGCACTCCTTATAGACCTGCACCCTGCGGATATTGCCGAACTGTGCAATGACCTGAGTCCTGAGGAAGCACGTTTCGTATACCGCTTACTGGATAACGAAACGGCGGCAGACGTGTTGATGGAAATGGATGAAGATGTCCGTAAAGAATTCCTGGAAATACTCCCGTCGGAAACCATTGCCAAACGCTTTGTGGACTACATGGATACGGATGATGCCGTAGACCTGATGCGTGAGCTGGATGAAGAGAAACAGGAAGAAATTCTTTCTCACATTGAAGACATCGAACAGGCAGGAGACATCGTAGACCTGTTGAAGTACGACGAAGACACCGCCGGTGGTTTGATGGGTACTGAAATGGTGGTCGTAAACGAGAACTGGAGTATGCCGGAGTGCCTGAAAGAGATGCGCCAGCAAGCTGAGCAGTTGGATGAGATCTATTATGTCTATGTCATCGACGACGAAAACCGCCTGCAAGGAGTGTTTCCACTGAAAAAGATGATTACCTCCCCTTCTGTATCCAAGGTTAAACACGTGATGAGGAAAGACCCCATTTCTGTACGCGTAGACACATCTGTGGACGATGTGGTACAGACCATTGAGAAATATGACTTGGTAGCCGTTCCTGTTATCGACAGTATCGGACGGCTTGTGGGGCAAATCACCGTAGACGACGTCATGGATGAAGTTCGTGAGCAATCGGAACGTGATTACCAGTTGGCATCCGGTCTTTCCCAGGATGTGGAAACAGATGATAATGTAATGCGCCAGACCAGTGCCCGCTTGCCATGGCTTATTATCGGTATGCTGGGTGGTATCGGCAATTCCATGATTTTAGGTAATTTCGATGCTACTTTCGCAGCCCATCCCGAGATGGCACTCTACATCCCGCTGATCGGTGGTACAGGCGGAAACGTGGGAACACAATCTTCGGCCATCATCGTACAGGGCCTTGCCAACAACTCGCTGGATGCAAAAGATACTTTCAAGCAAATTACCAAGGAATCCGTAGTGGCCCTTATCAACGCTACTATTATTTCCTTATTAGTATATATATATAATTTTGTCCGGTTCGGCGCAACTGCCACCGTCACCTATTCCGTTTCTATCAGCCTGTTTGCAGTAGTGATGTTCGCATCTATCTTCGGCACACTGGTACCTATGACACTGGAAAAGTTGAAGGTAGACCCAGCCATCGCTACCGGTCCGTTTATTGCGATTACCAATGATATTATAGGCATGATGTTATATATGGGAATTACCGTACTTCTATCCTAAAACAAGAAAAATGAAAAAAAACTAAGGAAAAAAGTATGAAGTAATTGTTTTATTTCATTAATTTGTGACCTAATGTAACCCGAACGGGTAAAACCGTTTTTTAAAATGTATGTACAATGATGGACACTCATGACACTAATCTCCCCGAAAAGGCGGTGGAATTAGAAGAAGAAAAGAAAGCAGCTGAGGTTTCAGAACCGGCTCTGACGGAAACTCCGGCTGAAGAAGCAAAGCAGGAAGAGCAGCCGGTAGAAGCCGCACAAAAGCTAAGCAAGGAAGAAATCCTGGCTAAATTGAAAGAGATTTCCGCAGATGTGGAAAACGCCGGCAAACAGGAGATAGATAGTCTGAAACAGGCTTTCTATAAGCTTCATAATGCCGAACAAGAAGCGACAAAGAAGCTGTTTATCGAAAACGGGGGAGTAGCAGAGAATTTCATTCCGACAACGGATGCTGTTGAAGAGGAATTCAAAAATATCATGTCCGTCATTAAAGAAAAGAGAGGTGCATTGTCAACTGAACAGGAACAACAAAAAGAGCTGAACCTGCAAATCAAACTTTCCATTATCGAGGAACTGAAAGAACTGGTAGAGTCACCCGACGATGCCAACAAATCCTACTCAGAATTCAAGAAGTTACAGCAACAGTGGAATGAAGTGAAACTTATTCCGCAAGCCAAAGTCAACGAACTGTGGAAGAGTTATCAACTCTATGTGGAGAAGTTCTACGATCTGTTGAAGCTGAATAATGAATTCCGCGAATATGACTTCAAGAAAAATCTGGAAATAAAGACACATCTATGTGAAGCTGCCGAAAAGCTGGCTGATGAAGCAGATGTTGTGTCAGCTTTCCACCAGTTACAAAAGCTACATCAGGAATTCCGTGACACGGGTCCAGTTGCAAAAGAACTGCGTGACGAAGTATGGAATCGATTTAAAGCTGCTTCCACAGCCGTAAATCGCCGTCATCAACAACACTTCGAATCATTGAAGGAAGTAGAGCAGCATAATCTTGACCAAAAAACAGTGATTTGTGAAATCATTGAAGCAATAGACTACAACGAATTGACCAATTTTGCTGCGTGGGACAATAAAACACAGGAGATCATTGCCCTGCAAAACAAGTGGAAGACCATCGGTTTTGCACCGCAAAAGATGAATGTGAAGATATTCGAACGTTTCCGTAAAGCGTGTGATGAATTCTTCCGCAAGAAAGGTGAATTCTTTAAAGCCCTGAAAGAGGGCATGAATGCAAACTTGGATAAGAAACGTGCTCTTTGTGAGAAAGCTGAAGCTCTGAAAGATAGCACCGACTGGAAAGCAACCGCTGACGAACTAACCAAACTGCAAAAAGAATGGAAGACTATCGGTCCGGTAGCAAAGAAATATTCTGATGCAATATGGAAACGGTTTATTTCCGCTTGTGACTACTTCTTCGAACAAAAGAACAAGGCTACTTCCTCCCAACGTTCCGTTGAGATAGACAACCTGAATAAGAAGAAGGAAATCATCGAAAAGTTGGGTGCCATTGATGAGAATATGGATACGGATGAAGCTACTCAGTTGGTACGCGAATTAATGAAGGAATGGAACAACATCGGCCATGTACCTTTCAAGGAAAAAGACCGTTTGTATAAGCAATACCACGGACAAGTGGACAAATTGTTCGACCACTTCAACATCAGCGCTGCCAATAAGAAGTTGAGTAACTTCAAATCCAACATCAGCAGTATTCAGGAAGGCAGCCCGCAGTCACTCTATCGCGAACGCGAGAAACTGGTACGTGCAGCAGATGCCATGAAGAACGAATTGCAGACTTATGAAAATAATCTTGGCTTCCTGACAGCTTCTTCAAAGAAAGGCAACAGCCTGCTGACAGAACTAAACCGCAAAGTAGAAAAGCTGAAGGCAGATATTGAATTGGTAAAACAAAAGATTAAGGTTATCGACGATTCCATTCGTAGCGCCGAATAATTTTAAGCCTATATACACAAAGAGGGTGTTTCAACATTTTGCAACACCCTCTTTGTTATTTATATCTTATCTTAATGATGGAACAGACGAATACCTGTAAATGCCATAGCGATACCGTATTTATCGCAGGTTTCAATAACATGATCATCACGTACTGAACCTCCTGCCTGGGCAATGTATTCCACACCAGTCTTGTGAGCACGCTCTATATTATCTCCAAACGGGAAGAAAGCATCTGAACCAAGAGCTACTCCTTTCAGAGTATTCAGCCATTCGCGCTTTTCCTCACGCGTCAGCACTTCCGGTTTTTCTGTAAAGAACTGCTGCCAAATACCGTCAGCCAACACATCATCATGATCATCGCTAATGTAAATATCAATCGTATTATCACGGTCGGCACGGCGGATTTTCTCTACCCAGGGCAAGTTCAATACTTTTGGATGCTGGCGAAGATACCAGATATCAGCTTTATTTCCAGCTAAACGGGTACAGTGGATACGGCTTTGCTGTCCTGCCCCGATACCAATCGCTTGTCCGTCTTTCACATAACATACAGAATTGGACTGCGTATATTTCAAAGTAATAAGCGCTATCATTAAATCACGCTTTGCAGCATCCGGAAAAGTCTTATTCCGCGTAGGAATATTAGCGAACAGTTCGCTGCCATTCAGCTGAATCTCATTACGTCCCTGTTCAAAAGTTATCCCGAACACATCCTTACGCTCAATCGATGCAGGTTTATACGAAGGATCAATCTTAATCACATTATAAGTACCCTTACGCTTGTTCTTCAGAATTTCGAGTGCCTCATCCGTATATCCCGGAGCAATAACACCATCGGATACTTCCCGGTTAATAAAACGGGCAGTCGCCTCATCACAGACATCACTCAAAGCTATAAAATCTCCGTAAGATGACATACGGTCCGCACCACGGGCACGCACATATGCACTGGCCAGAGGAGAAAGCGGCAAGTTATCAACAAAATAAATCTGTTTCATTGTCTCATCCAAATCCAGACCAATAGCTGCACCTGCAGGGCTAACATGTTTGAATGAAGTCGCAGCCGGCATTCCGGTAGCCGCTTTCAATTCTTTCACCAACTGCCAACCGTTCAGTGCATCCATAAAATTGATGTATCCCGGGCGTCCGTTCAGGACTTCGATAGGTAACTCCCCCTCCTGCATAAAAATGCGGGCCGGCTTCTGATTAGGGTTACAGCCGTACTTGAGTTCTAACTCTTTTGCCATAGTTTTAATTATTTTGAATAGAATTGCTACATTATTACTTAAAACATAAAGTATGATCAATCATTATAAATCCATAACAATACAGGCTTGGTTTCAGCCTTTAACAACACATCAATTTGCCTCATCGTTTCATTACAAATCACCGGACATCCCTGACTCATGCCTAATGGAAGATGTGAAGGATAAACCTCTGTCGCAGGCAAAGGAGTATAAGAATGTAATACGACAATACGTTTGAAAGCATTATCATTAGTGGGTTCCAGACCATGCAATTTATAATGAACATTGATTCCCCATTTGCTGTAAGCCCGAATACCTACTTTGTATTTTCCCAGAGAAGAGCAAAGACTTCCCGGCGTATTGCTAAAAACAGGTTTGGAAGGTGTACTATCTTTCCCATAACCATGGGCACAAAGACTTGCATACTTAATGGAATCTCCTTTAAAATCCCAAACAAAGAAACGTTTTTTACCAGAATGTATGCTGAAATCTACTAAGAAACAATAATTTGTACTGAATCCCTTACTAACGCAATATGCCTTTGCTTCATGCGCTTTCGATTTCAGACGTTGATGATCGACAGCATTCACCGTAATGCTTTTACCACATTCGGCACATGCTCTACCCTCTAATCCTAAAATAAAGAAAAATAGCAGCAGAAACAGAATGAATCTCTTCATAAGCTTCATTATCGTATTAATAGACTTAGGGACAAAAAAGCAAAAAAGCTACGAACTTATTA
>NZ_EQ973491.1:249444-259438 GCF_000158035.1 Bacteroides cellulosilyticus DSM 14838 | reverse complement strand
GAACTTATTACATTCGCAGCTTTTTTAGTTGGGCTACCTGGATTCGAACCAGGAATGACAGGACCAGAATCTGTAGTGTTACCATTACACCATAGCCCAATAACAGGTCGTTCCTGTTTTGCGGTTGCAAAGATACAAAGAATTTGATAATCCAAAACAATTTCTCGTGTTTTTTTCTCTAAAATCTGCTAAGATGCCGTATGCCAAAGAAATATATAACCTAAAAAAAATCAAAAATTGAAAGACTTTTTCCCTTTTAGGTGTTTGATACAAGAATTCAGCGTATATTTGTCAACTGTTTAATTTTAATAATAAGCAATGAACGAATCAAAGAAACTCATTCAACAAATAACCGAAGGTATACAAGATAAAAAAGGAAAAAATATTGTAATAGCAGATCTTTCTAAAATTGGCGATACTATCTGCAACTATCTCGTCATTTGTCAGGGAAACTCCCCAAGCCAAGTGACCGCCATTGTAGAGTCCGTAAAGGAATTCACCCGCAAAGGCGCTAACAGCAAACCTTTTGCAATAGACGGATTGCGCAATGCCGAATGGGTAGCAATGGATTACTCCGACATATTGGTCCATGTGTTTCTACCCGAAACGAGAGACTTCTACAATCTGGAAAATCTCTGGGCCGACGCCAAATTAACCCAAATACCTGACATTGATTAATAAGCCCTATGGACAACAATAATAATAACGCTAACAAAAAGCCCAATAAGGTAAATATGCCCAAGTTCAACCTGAACTGGCTGTATATGATCATAGCTATGATGCTTCTGGGCTTGTACATCACCAATGAAAACAGTACCGGAATCAAAAGTGTCTCTTATGACGAATTCCAGCAATACGTACGTGACGGCTATATGAGCAAAATCATCGGTTATGATGATAACTCTGTAGAAGCATATATCAAGCCACAATACGTTAAAAACGTATTTCAGGCAGACTCTAGTAAAGTGGGTAAAAATCCCATGATTACAACTGAAGCACCGTCTCGTGAAAGTTTGGGAAACTTCCTGCAAAAGGAAAAAGATGAACTGCACTTTGACGGTTCTATCAACTACGAAAAGAAACGCAATTATTTCGGGGTCGTACTGTGGCAGATTCTGCCTATTGCCTTCCTTATAGGTTTCTGGATATTCATGTCACGCCGTCTGAGCGGTGGTGGCGGCGCAGGCGGTGGCGGCATTTTCAATGTCGGTAAATCGCGTGCCCAACTGTTTGAGAAGGGGACTCCCGTAAAAGTTACATTCAAAGATGTAGCCGGACTTGCCGAGGCCAAACAGGAAGTAGAGGAAATTGTGGAATTCCTGAAAGAACCGCAAAAATATACAGACCTGGGAGGTAAGATACCCAAGGGTGCATTGCTGGTAGGCCCTCCGGGAACCGGTAAGACCCTGCTTGCCAAAGCTGTGGCAGGCGAGGCCAACGTACCGTTCTTCTCACTGGCTGGTTCCGACTTTGTGGAAATGTTTGTCGGTGTAGGTGCATCACGTGTACGTGACTTGTTCCGCCAAGCCAAAGAAAAAGCCCCCTGTATCGTGTTCATTGATGAAATTGACGCCGTAGGTCGTGCCCGCGCCAAAGCTGCCGCAATGGGTGGAAATGATGAACGCGAAAACACATTGAACCAGTTATTGACAGAAATGGACGGTTTCGGTTCCAACAGCGGTGTAATCATCCTGGCTGCTACCAACCGTGTAGACGTTTTGGACAAAGCCTTGCTGCGTGCCGGACGTTTTGACCGCCAGATTCATGTAGACCTTCCCGACCTCAACGAACGTAAGGAAGTATTCGGCGTACACTTACGCCCCATCAAAATAGATAATACAGTAGACGTAGACCTGTTGGCACGCCAAACCCCGGGCTTCTCCGGTGCCGATATCGCCAATGTCTGCAATGAGGCTGCACTGATCGCTGCCCGCCACGGCAAAAAGTTCGTAGGCAAACAAGATTTCCTCGATGCCGTAGACCGTATTGTTGGTGGTCTGGAAAAGAAGACGAAAATCACCACGGAAGCGGAACGTCGTTCCATCGCTATCCACGAGGCAGGACATGCTTCCATCTCCTGGTTACTGGAATATGCCAATCCGTTGATTAAAGTAACGATTGTTCCACGCGGACGTGCACTGGGCGCTGCCTGGTATTTGCCCGAAGAACGCCAGATTACCACCAAAGAACAAATGCTTGATGAGATGTGCGCCACATTGGGTGGACGTGCTGCTGAGGATTTGTTCCTGGGACGTATTTCGACCGGTGCCATGAATGACCTGGAACGTGTTACGAAACAGGCTTTCGGCATGATTGCCTACCTCGGAATGAGTGAAAAGTTGCCCAATCTCTGTTATTATAGCAACGATGAATATTCTTTCAATCGTCCGTACAGCGAAAAAACTGCTGAACTGATTGACGAAGAAGTGAAGAATATGGTGAACGAACAGTACGAACGTGCTAAGAAAATACTTTCCGAACATAGGGATGGGCACGCCAAACTGTCACAGTTGCTGATAGATAAAGAAGTTATCTTTGCAGAAGATGTGGAAGAAATCTTCGGAAAACGTCCTTGGGCTTCTCGTTCTGAAGAAATCAGTGCAAACAAGATTTCGGAAGAACTTAAGAAAGCTGAAGACGCAGCCGCCAAAGAAGCTGTGGAGAGCGAAAAAGAAGTAAAAGCGGAAGAAGAAAACAATGTTGAAGGCGGAACAGAAACCGGCAAAACAAAGGTTTCAGCAGAAGGTACCAAAGTTTCTGTAGAACGACCCGCAAAAGAATAAAGAACTAAAAAACGGAATTACCGTGAAAAGCAATTTCTTAAAACGCGCCATCACAGGTGTGTTATTCGTAGTAGTATTGGTGGGCTGTATCCTATACAGCCCCCTTTCATTCGGTATCCTGTTCACCATTATCGGTGCACTGAGCGTACACGAATTTGCCCATCTGATAAACCAAAACGGTGAAGTACAAATCAATAAAACAATTACCGCTTTGGGAGGCGCTTATCTCTTCTTGGCCGTAATGGGCTTTTGTCAATCTACTATCGGAGCCCAGGTATTTCTGCCTTATCTGGCATTACTGCTTTACCTGATAATTACAGAACTGTATCTGAAAAAGAAGAATCCCATTGGCAACTGGGCCTTTTCCATGTTAAGCCAGCTGTATGTAGCATTACCGTTTGCATTGCTCAACGTATTGGCTTTCCAATATAACCCGGCAGAAAGCAGCGTGACCTACAATCCCATCCTACCACTTTCCATCTTTGTATTTATATGGCTGAGTGACACTGGAGCATATTGTGTAGGCTCGTTAATCGGCAAGCATCGTTTGTTCGAACGTATTTCCCCCAAGAAGTCATGGGAAGGAAGCATCGGTGGTGGTGTGTTCTCTATTGCTTCTTCATTCGTATTCGCCCACTACTTCTCATTCCTGTCTGTTTGGGAATGGGCCGGACTGGCACTGGTTGTTGTCATCTTCGGTACTTGGGGGGATCTAACGGAATCGCTAATGAAGCGCCAGTTAGGCATCAAAGATTCGGGTCACATCCTACCCGGCCACGGTGGAATGCTCGACCGTTTCGACAGTGCTTTACTGGCAATCCCCGCAGCAGTGGTTTACCTCTACGTTTTAATGTTGATGAAATAAAAAAAGGCCGGAGGAATTCACATTCACCCGGCCTCACACACAAAACACTTTACTTTACTTCAATTGCATCTTTGAGAAATCTAAGTTAGAAACTTTTGCGGAATTATCCGATTGTTTTTCAAAGGTAATTTCGACTTCATCGTTTACTTCTGAATTCAGCTTTAACTTGATACCTTTCGTTTCAGAAGTTATATTCAATTCTTTCAGATTGAACGACACTAATCCGGGAGCACGAACTCCACTCAGGTCATCATAATCATTGTATCGAAGCTCCAGATGGATATATCCGTCATCATTACCTTCTTCTGCTAAAGGAACCTCAGCATCTTCTGCACGTTGTACCAGACTGATACGATGTTTCGTACCCGAATTCTTCGGCAGATTCTGCATAAAGATAATGTTCATATATCCCCCACTGATAGTGATATCCCCTTTATAAATAAATACCGGATCATTACCATATTCTTCGTCATTCTCCGATGTCAGCGGTTCCACACTTTTCGTCAGGGCATGCCAGATCTTCTCAATCTTCACGGCATGATCATATCCTTCATAATTATCATAGATGGGATTAAAGATTGTTATTATACGCTGCCCGTCTACAGGCTGATACCAACCCATATTAGTATTAATAGGCCAAAGCGTTCCCCAAGTGTCACTTTCCAGATAGAAAGTATTCCCCTTCACGCGTACGGTGCTCCAATTCGGATAAGAGAAATCACCGATAGAGTATCCGTCATCTAAATCATCGCATGATTGCAACGCAGGTAGTACTGCCAAGCACATCATAAAAAATAGCCAATGTAATCTCTTCATAATCAAAGTTCTTTTGCTTGTTTTCGTAAAAATTGTTAGTTCATAATCTTTCGTGTATTCTGACTATAAAATACGAAAGCCGGGCATTTACTGCACCGGCTTTATCTCTTTTAACTATTTTATAGCCTTTTGAAGCAAAAAGACTTTCATTATGTAACTCCTCTACTCCTTTAGCTCCCACTACAATAATGCAGGTGTAACAGGCGTATCATTTCTTGTGCAGCATGCTTCGGCGCACCGGCATCTCCCAGACGCGATGCCATGTACTCATAGCCTTCGAGCATTCGTTGCCGATACTCCTTATTATATAAGATACGTTCCAGTTCGGCACGGGCCTGCTCTACTGTCATCGTATCAGCCACGAGCTCTTTCACCACTTCACGGTTTGCAATAAGATTCACCAATGAAATATACTTTACCGTCAGTATATGACGGCGCAGGAACGAAATAACCTTCCCTATCGGCGTATGATAGCAGACAGCCTGCGGCACCCGGAACAAGGCCGTTTCCAGCGTAGCAGTTCCCGAAGTTACCAATGCAGCTTCAGCCTGTTGCAGCAAACGATAGGTTTGTCCGAAAAGAATCTTTACTTTCGCACCGCCTATATATTCATGATAATAGTCAGGAGAAATACCGGGTGCACCGGCCAAAACCAATTGGTATTCAGGAAAAGCAGAAGCTGCACGAAGCATATCGGGCAGGTTATCTTTTATCTCCTGCTTCCGGCTACCCGCCAGTAAAGCGATTATCGGCTTAGACTCCAATCCGGTCTCACGAATAAAATCATCGTACGTTTCAGGATGTTCCGCACGGAAAGCGGTCACTTCATCTACCGTAGGATTGCCTACATAATGTATCGGATAATGATGCTTGTCTTCGAAAAACTCCACCTCGAACGGCAGAATGGAAAACAATTCATCCACATCCCGCTTGATATTCTTGATACGGTATTCTTTCCACGCCCATATCTTCGGAGAGATATAATAATAGACCGGGATTTGCGTCTTGGCTCGCAGGAACTTGGCAATATTCAGGTTAAAACCGGGATAATCTACCAGTATCACTACATCCGGCTGCCATGCCACGATATCCTCCTTGCAGCGTTTCATGTTGGCAAAGATTGTGCGCAAATGCAGTAACACCGGGATAAAGCCCATATAAGCCAGCTCCTTATAGTGCTTCACCATCGTTCCACCCACTGCTGCCATCAGGTCGCCTCCGAAGAAACGGAATTCCGCCTGCGGATCTTCAACCTTCAAAGCAGCCATCAGGTGAGATGCGTGTAAATCACCGGAAGCTTCACCGACAATCAAGTAATACTTCATAAAATTAAAAATTTTATGAAGTTGAGAGTTGGGGAAGTTGAGAGTTGAGAATTATTATGCAGCATCATAGCGCAGCTAATTCTCAACTTTCAACTCTCAACTCTCAACTTCTTCAAAACCAGCTTTGCAGTTCATCTATAAGTTCGTAAGCCGTAACATCCACCTTGGTCGGAGTAATAGCTACATAGCCGTTATCGAGTGCCCAATGATCATTCTTTTCATTATCGGAATCGGTATTCTGGAACTCACCGGTCAGCCAGTAGTAATGGGTATCACCGCGATGCGCAAAATTCTCCCATTCATTGGTCCACTGTCCTTTGGACTGTTCGCAGACTTTAACTCCCTTGAGTTCCCGTACATTGGGGAAATTTACATTGAGGCAAGTCAACGGAGGCAACCCCTTTTCCAAAACCTGACGGGCTATCTCACGGATATAAGGACCGGAAGGCTCAAAATCAGGATTCGGATCATGACAGCAAAGAGAGAAACCAATGGAAGGCACACCTTTCAGGCAACCTTCAATTACCACTCCCATCGTACCGGAATAATGCACATTCACGGCAGAGTTATCGCCGTGATTGATACCACCGACTATCAGATCGGGTTTGCGGTCGAGCACCGTATGCAAGGCAAGTTTTATGCAGTCGACCGGAGTACCGGAACATTTATAAACTGTCAGCCCTACATCCTTACGAACCAACTGGTAATGAATGGGTTCCGTTACAGTCAGCGCACTTGCACTACCCGAACGCGGCGCATCCGGCGCCATCACAACTATTTCTCCCAGCGGACGAAGAAACTTAACCAACTCACTAATGCCTTTTGCAATGACACCATCGTCATTGGAAACCAATATTAAAGGTCTCTGATTTTCCATATTCATCTTTATTTTCTATGCAAAAGTAGGCAAAAATAAAGAAAGCACCTAATACAATACTTTGCTTTTGTTGTACCAGAGTTTGCGTTTCATTCGATATATCGAATAAAACCAGCGTAAACCGTTATTCTTCGTGATGTCCGTCATCTCCTCCCGTCGCACTCAACACGATATTGCGTGCGACATGCGCCTCGTTTCCGGCAGCATCCGTACAGTAAACCATCAGGTGGTAATCTCCCGGAGTGGCATTAGCCGGTATCACGATATCATGATGATGGATATGAGCCGTTCTTTGTTCCGAAACATCGTAAGACTTATTAAAGGTGAAATCAACAGTCGTCTCAGCAGTGCGGGTATCATGCGAATGATGGTCGAAGTTATTGTGAATCTCTATCTTGTACGATTTCAACATGACATCATCCGATAAGTCCATCTCAAAATGTACTCCGTGTTCACTGCCTATCGCCAGCACTCCGCCTTCGGCAGGCGATTTAAGATCAATCACCGGTTTTGTAGTATCACTAAGCGGATTGTCACTGTCTCCGCAAGCAGTAAGTAATGAAACACTTATCACTAAAAGGGAAATAATCATCGGGAAATAAAATCTTGTTTTCATTTGAATAATTTTTTAAATGGTACTTTAATTAATAATTGAAAGTTTCGCCCCGGTTCGGGAATCTCCACTTTCCGATAAAAACTGAGATGATTGTAATACCGCGTATTGAATAAATTACGGACAGTCAGAGTTATCTCCACTTCCGTTCCGGCAACGGGTAAATCAAGAGAGCCAGCTATATGAAAGAGGTTTGCACCCGGCGTGCGGTCTTCATTACGATCCACACGATTTTGCTTGGTTATGCTCTGCCATTCGGCATAAAGCATATACCGCTTCCTTTGCCAGGTGAGCGTGTTGCGCAGCGTGGCAGGCGGAGAAAAACTCAAAGGAATACGTTCATCACAATTGTAGGTATAGACATACTCACCGGATATACGGTAGTTGAGAGTGGGCAAAACAGTTAGTTCCACACTCGCCTCCGCTCCGGCAAACAAGGCTTCCGTCTGTGTATAACGGTAAATCTGTCCCGTATGGGGTAAAACAGACCATTCCCCCGTAGGCCGCAGAAAGATATAATTACTAAACCAATTGACGAAAGGAGAAACATATACGGACCATCTCCCGTACTTCAACTGATAAGAAGCATCCATCTGCCAACCCTGTTCGGACGAAAGTGTGGCATCTCCCTGTTCATGACGGAATGTGCCGTGATGCACACCATTCGAAGCCAGTTCATTAGCTCCCGGAAGACGAAAACTCCGTCCGACATTTACCTTCAGCTGATGCCGCATCGAGGGCGTCCATACCACACCCAATGATAAAGAATAGTCGCCAAAGCTCCTGTTTACCCAGCGGCTGTTCCACCGGTAGAACTCCACCTGCTCTTCATCATATCCCTGTTCCTGCAAATAAGTAGCCAGGTAAGGATCATCATGAGCAAAGACACGCATGCGACCATAGTCATACCGTACACCTCCACTGACGGATAACGTATTATCCGGACGATACGTCGTAAGCCAGGATATACCGGTAGTAAAACGATCATATTCCGGCAACAAGAAAGAATAACCGGAAATCGTATTTCGCTGGAATTGAGAGTCCCACCCCATCCGGTGTTCCCAGGAAGAAGAACCGACCCACCGTCCTTTTGCCGAAAAACTGAAAGTATTCAGATTAAAGGCCAGTTCTTTGTCAGGATCAGTTTCCGGCAGAGGTTGTGTTCCGTAATGGGTATGAAACGCACTCCATTCCTCGCGGTGATTGTTCTGATAACCGATATCACCCGACAGAATAAACTTCTCCCAAGCATACTGCTGATGAGTGGTCACTTTCAAGTGATTTACCTTACTATAAGGAAGATCGATGTTCCGGCTGTCACCGTCGTCTTCCAGACGTGACGAGTCGGGAACTCCATGTGCTCCAGGGAAGAACCCCGTCTTCTGAAAAACATTGGACACAGCAAGATTCGACTTATATCCTTTCTTCTGATATTGGGTAAAGAAATTGACATTACGTTCCCATCCCGCCGTATTTTTCAGCCGACGACCGTAGACCGGCATCTTCTGAGTCAGATAAACAATCGTGTCTGCCGGGATACGGTAATCTCCAAAGCGCTGTTCCGAGTAACGCAACCGCGTATACCATGCATTTCTTTTGATACCCAGCATCAGTGAAGCGCCTATGGTTTCGTTCACAGACTTACCCAACAGCGTCACGTCACCAAACAACATATTCTCTGCCGGCACCAGCACCGGAGCAATGTCAATCACTCCGCCCATGGCGTCACTGCCATAAAGCAGCGAAGCAGGACCTTTCATTACATTCACGGCATCCACATTGAAAGCATCCAGCTCCAGACCATGGTCTGCACCCCATTGCTGCCCTTCCTGTTTGATGCCATTCTCCAATACAGCCACCCGATTAAAGCCCATGCCACGAATCATCGGCTTAGAGAATCCCGAACCGATATCCATAGCCTGCACGCCGGGGATATTTTCCATAGCCTGCATGAAGTTACCCGTGAAATGTTTCCGCAAAAAATCCCTGTCAGCCACTTCGAGCGTAAGTGCAGTCTTTTTGTTCTGAAGCTGTTGATAGGTTTCCGCTATCACGACTTCAGGCAAAGCTACATTACGGACTGAATCGGGTTTCTGCGCATGGACGGAAAGGGTTGTACACAACATCCCCAGCACGCCCGGAATAATTCCTATACGCATTGATTACAATCTTGATTAGAATAAAACAATGAGAGGCAAGCTATAAAAGCCCGTCTCCACATGAATGTAAATTATGTAATCAAGCTATGGGAGGTGCACGTAGATAATGTGAATAAGAGAGTGTATAGACAATCTTATCCTGATGAACAACCTGCTCAAATGTGATGGGCGTTAAGATGCAACGGAAGTCAACAGACTGCGCTTCCGTGAAAAGAGAAAGAGAAAAGTGGCAGATAGCACAATCATCGGACGAATGGCGCGGATGATCTGCATGGGAACAGGAAGCAGCATGCTCGTCCTCGTGATGGTGAAAAGCCTTCACCACGAAGAACGGCAGAAGTGCCATCATCAGCACCCATGCTATAACTACTCTCTTCTTTCTGCTGTTATTCACTTTCTTAATCGACAAGTATTTGAATAGGCTGCGAAGATATGTATCTCATATTAAAAACGCAAACTCTGGTACTTAATATGTGTTACCGCTCCGGCTTTTACCAATATATAGGTATATGCCAATCTCAATTTATACTTCTCTTGGTCACGTTTTGTGCATTTC
>NZ_EQ973491.1:228934-249250 GCF_000158035.1 Bacteroides cellulosilyticus DSM 14838 | reverse complement strand
CGAATGCACAAAAGATGACCAAGAGAAGTATAGTAGTAGGCGAAAAAAACAACTAAGTAACACTTAAAAAATAACTTGGTAATGTTTCTGGAGAAAATCTCCCTAACGGAAGAAGCCTCCCACCACATAAAGAGGCACGTTCACCATCCCGCTTTAAGTGGCAAAAGGAGGAGAAGTTTCGCTTATTTAACGTCCGCACCACAAAGCATCCCCTTATCCATCACAGACACATTCCTTACCTTTCCCCCGCAAAAAGCTTGCATATCTACTGAAGCATGGCTACCTTTGCCGTTCAAGATGGCATCTTGTGCAGTATAAGATACCATCTTAAACAACACAAGATGCCATCTTGCGCAGCAAAGCAAAGGGAGCTACAGTTCATAGGGAAATGAGTTTCAGGCATTAAAGTACTATGCTACTGACATTGAAAAGCATAGATATCAACAACAACATCAATCAACAGGAACAAGGATATGGGAATGATTTATTTAGTAAGAAAGAAACTCTTCCGCTCCAAGGAAGGAATGAAGCAACTGTACTACGCTGTGCAACGTACCCTGCAACCACGTGGCGGAGTAACTACCGAAAAGTTGGCGCAACGCATGGCCCGTCGCAAAGGCATGGGTGAGGGCGACGTGCAAAGCGTACTGGTGGACCTACCCAAATATATCGAAGAAGCACTCAGCGAGGGAGAGTCCGTCACTATCAGAGGACTTGGCTCCTTCAACCTCGCCATAACAAGCGAGGGATTCGAACATCCCGACGACGTGATGCCGGGCAAGGTGCGAGTTTCACGCATCTACTTCAAACCAGATCGCATGTTAACAGGAAGACTACGCCAGAACATGGATTTCTTCCGTTACCCGCTAAGCAAATACTTCCCCCACGAAATGCTACGTCCCGAAACGCTGGAGCGCGAACGGGTACAGACTCCAAATAAGCCGGAAGACGAAACAAAGGATATTGATACGGTAACAGGCTGAAAGCACTGAAAGCCGTCCCCGACCGGAGATTTCAGCCTAAACGCCTTACACACAACGGCCTAAAGTCGCTGAAAGAGATGAAAGTGCAGAACGCATGATTATTCGCACAAACCACATCCCAAATGCGGACAGGCACTTAAAACAAATCTTAATCTTCTGCAAGCGAGACAAAAAAGATATTTCATTTCAAGATAATTACGTATATTTGCAAGCTGAACAAGAGAACGAAAAGTGCCGGAACAGGTCGAAATGAAATAAAACGGCTTTGAGTTATTAACAAAAAAGGCGACTTATCAACAGATTTTGCAATCTTTCTCTTTTTTAGTAGGCGCAATACGGAATTATCACTTATTTCGCTGCCAATAAACACTAAGATTATGGGAAAAATTATTGCTTTGGCAAATCAAAAAGGTGGTGTAGGAAAAACAACGACTACGATTAACCTCGCAGCCTCACTCGCCACCCTGGAAAAGAAAGTGCTCGTTGTGGACGCAGACCCGCAGGCAAACGCCTCTTCCGGTTTGGGTGTCGACATCAAGCAGTCGGAATGCACTATTTACGAATGCATTATCGACCGGGCTGATGTCCGCGAAGCGATTCATGACACCGAGATTGATACACTGAAAGTGATATCCTCACACATAAACTTGGTGGGCGCCGAGATAGAGATGCTCAATCTGAAAAACAGGGAAAAGATATTGAAAGAAGTACTTGCCCCGCTGAAGGAAGAGTTTGATTATATCTTGATAGACTGCTCGCCCTCACTGGGACTGATTACCATCAACGCACTGACCGCAGCCGACTCTGTGATTATCCCCGTACAAGCGGAATACTTTGCATTGGAAGGCATCAGTAAATTGCTGAATACAATCAAAATCATCAAGTCGAAACTGAACCCGGCACTCGAAATCGAAGGTTTCCTGCTGACCATGTACGACTCACGCCTGCGCCAGGCCAACCAGATTTACGATGAAGTGAAACGCCACTTCCAGGAACTGGTGTTCGAAACCGTGGTGCAACGCAACGTCAAACTGAGCGAGGCCCCCAGTTATGGTCTGCCTACCATCTTGTATGACGCAGACTCCACAGGAGCCAAAAAACCACATGGCACTTGCCAAAGAACTGATTAGTCGCAACAATTAACTTAAAAACGAAGAACCATGGCACAAAAAAGAAATGCATTAGGACGCGGGCTCGACGCTCTGCTTTCAATGGACGAAGTGCAGACCGAAGGCTCTTCTTCCATCAACGAAATAGAGTTGTCGAAGATTGTCGTCAACCCGAATCAGCCACGTCATGAATTTGACGAAACGGCGCTTCAGGAACTTGCCGACTCAATCTCTGAAATAGGTATCATTCAGCCCATCACCTTGCGTAAACTCTCGGACGATGAATATCAGATCATTGCCGGAGAACGCCGTTTCCGCGCCTCGCAACTTGCCGGACTGACAAGCATCCCCGCCTATATCCGCACCGCCGACGACGAAAACGTCATGGAAATGGCGCTTATCGAGAACATACAGCGCGAAGACCTGAATTCTGTGGAAATCGCTCTTGCCTACCAGCACCTGTTGGAACAATACGGCCTGACACAGGAACGTCTCAGCGAACGTGTAGGTAAAAAGCGCACTACCATCGCGAACTACCTGCGCCTGTTGAAGCTGCCTGCACCTATTCAGATGGCCATACAAAACAAGCAGATTGACATGGGGCATGCCCGTGCACTCGTCACTCTGGCTGATCCGAAGCTGCAAGTGAAGATATTCGAAGAAATCATCGAGCACGGATACTCCGTACGCAAGGTGGAAGAATTAGTAAAATCTCTGAGCGAAGGCGAAACCGTGAAAAGCGGCGGACGCAAAATAGCTCCCAAACGAGCCAAGTTGCCCGAAGAATTTAATATGCTGAAACAACAGCTATCCGGTTTCTTCAGTACCAAAGTGCAGCTGACCTGTTCGGAGAAAGGAAAAGGTAAAATCAGTATCCCGTTCAATAACGAAGAGGATTTAGAACGTATTATCGGCATACTCGATACTCTAAAAAAATAAATGACGAAAGGAACTAAAACATATCAATGGTGTATCGCCCTGCTGCTTTGCCTCGTGCAGACGGCAGGGATTGCTATGTATGGGCAGGGCCGTCCGCGTGCCGCTGCCAAACGACAGCAAAAAGAGCTTGCGGACACATTGCGGAAGATACCGCAAATTGTACCGGATAGCCTGGATGCACTAAGCGATCCTATTCTGCAACGGGTTTCAACCGCTGATAGCCTCGCAGTAGCCGACAGCATTGCTGCCGAAAACAAAAAGCGTTTGTTGGAGATGACCTCCGCCCCCACCCCGCAAGTGCCCGATACGCCTGCGGACAGTCTGAATAAGGAACTCAATAAAAAAGTTTTTATTCCCAATCCGACCAAAGCGACATGGCTCGCCCTGGTAATTCCGGGTGGTGGACAAATATACAACCGGAAATACTGGAAACTACCTATTATATATGGTGGCTTTGCCGGATGTGCATATGCACTGACTTGGAACGGGAAAATGTACAAAGACTACATGCAAGCGTACAAGGACGCCTCCAAAGGCAACTGGGATGCCAGCAGTATCACTGATCTGCTCCCCCCGGGATACATCGACAGGGTTTCCCAGACACAAATAGTAGAAACGCTCCGAAAACGAAAGGATACATACCGCCGATATCGCGACCTGAGTATCTTCGCTTTTATCGGTGTTTATCTGATATCAGTCATCGATGCGTATGTAGATGCGGAATTATCTAATTTCGATATAACGCCCGACCTTAGTATGAGAATAGAACCGGCTGTTATCAACAACCCATATAGCAGCGGTACCTCCAATAAATCCGTCGGACTGCAATGCAGTTTCCGTTTTTAAATGAGAATAAAGCCATACCAAAGAATAATCACACATGAAGAATAAATCTGTAAATATGAAGAAGCTTATCGCCACTCCGTTCCTGTTTTGTCTGTCACTCTTCACCTTCCAGGTGCAAGCGCAAGAAAGCGTGGATGTACTTATCCGCGACAACGGAACGGAAAGAAAGGAAAGCATCGAACTTCCTCCAAGTATGACCTATCCGCTGGACAGCCTGCTCAACGACTGGAAAGCAAAGAATTATATTGATTTAGGCAAAGATTGCAGTACTTCCACTGAGAATCCATTTTTCAGTGACTCCGTCTACATCGACCGTCTCAGCCGTATTCCTGCCGTGATGGAAATGCCATACAATGAAATTGTACGCAAATTCATAGATATGTACACAGGACGCTTACGCAATAACGTATCGTTCATGCTGAGCGCCTGCAATTTCTACATGCCTATCTTTGAGGAAGCGCTCGACACCTACGGACTGCCGCTCGAACTCAGATACTTGCCCATTATCGAATCCGCTCTCAACCCTTCCGCCCGTTCACGCGCAGGCGCTTGCGGACTGTGGCAGTTCATGCTGGCTACCGGAAAAATGTATGGTCTGGAAAGCAACAGTCTCGTTGACGAACGCTGCGATCCAATCAAGGCCACCTGGGCTGCCGCCCGCTATCTGAAGGATCTGTATGCCATTTACCAAGACTGGAATCTGGTGATTGCCGCTTACAACTGCGGCCCGGGCACCATCAACAAGGCCATCCGCCGTGCCGGAGGGAAAACGGATTATTGGGAAATCTATAACTTCCTGCCGAAAGAAACCCGTGGATATGTACCCGCGTTTATCGCCGCCAACTATGTGATGACCTACTACTGCAAGCACAACATCTGCCCCATGGAAACCAACATTCCCGACGCAACAGATACAGTACAGGTAACAAAAAACTTACATTTCGAACAGCTTGCCGATATCTGTAGCGTGAGTATGGAAGAGATCAAAAGTCTTAATCCCCAATATAAAAAGAATATAATTCCCGGTGAAAGCAAGGCGCAAACCCTCCGCCTGCCAATGAATTACATCAGTACATTTATCGACAGCCAGGACACCATCTACGCCCACCGTTCTAATGAATTATTCAAAAACCGCCGTACTGTAGCCATCCCCGAAACCCGCTCTACAGCAAGACGCGCTACAACCGGCAACGGGAAGCTGACTTACCACAAGATACGGAGTGGCGAAACACTGGGTGGTATTGCAGGTCGTTATGGCGTCACCGTCAAGCAACTTCAGAGTTGGAATGGATTGCGCAATACCAACATTTCTGCCGGAAAGCAATTGAAGATATATAAATAAAGGCACAAATGCTTGTGTGATGTTGAAAATTGCTTATTTTTGCAGCAACTGAAGAAAGGAGAACAGGATATGGAAGAGAATGTGGGCCAGAAAGATAAAGAAAAAGTCGAAGAAGAAATGATTGAACAGGCTTTCCAGCAACTGTTAAACGACTACTTGGCAACCAAACACCGCAAGCGTATTGAGATCATAACAAAGGCATTCAACTTTGCCAATCAGGCGCATAAGGGCATCAAACGCCGTTCGGGCGAACCTTACATTATGCACCCCCTCGCTGTGGCACAAATTGTATGCAACGAAATAGGTCTTGGTTCTACATCCATTTGTGCTGCCTTGCTGCACGATGTGGTAGAAGATACGGATTATACCGTAGAAGACATAGAAAACATATTCGGCCCGAAGATCGCCCAGATTGTAGACGGGCTGACCAAAATATCCGGTGGTATTTTCGGTGACCGCGCTTCGGCACAGGCAGAGAACTTCAAGAAGTTGCTGCTGACGATGTCCGATGATATACGCGTAATTCTGATCAAGATAGCCGACCGGCTGCACAATATGCGCACGTTAGGTTCGATGCTTCCCAACAAGCAATTCAAAATTGCAGGCGAGACATTGTATATCTATGCTCCCCTCGCCAATCGCCTGGGACTGTACAAGATAAAGACAGAACTGGAGAATCTGAGTTTCAAGTACGAACATCCTGAAGAGTATCAGGAAATCGAAGAAAAACTGGCAGCCACAGCAACCGAACGTGATAAAGTATTCAATGATTTCACTACTCCGATACGTGCCCAGCTGGACAAAATGGGGCTGAAATTCCGTATTCTCGCGCGTGTTAAATCCATCTATTCCATCTGGAACAAGATGCAGACCAAACATGTACCGTTCGAAGAAATCTATGACTTACTTGCCGTACGTATTATCTTTGAACCACGAAATGCGGACGAAGAACTGAACGATTGTTTTGATATCTATGTCTCCATCTCTAAAATATACAAACCCCACCCCGACCGTCTGCGCGACTGGGTGAGTCATCCCAAAGCCAATGGTTACCAAGCCTTGCACGTCACCCTTATGGGAAACAACGGGCAATGGATTGAAGTACAAATCCGCAGTGAACGGATGAATGACGTAGCCGAACAAGGTTTCGCCGCCCACTGGAAATATAAAGATGGCGGAGGCAGCGAAGATGAAGGCGAATTGGATAAATGGCTGCGCACCATCAAAGAAATACTTGATGATCCTCAACCGGATGCCATTGACTTCCTCGATACCATCAAGCTGAACTTGTTTGCATCGGAAATATTTGTGTTTACCCCCAAAGGCGAAATTAAGACTATGCCGCAGAACTCTACGGCACTGGATTTTGCATTCTCCCTGCACACTGACATCGGTAGCCACTGTATCGGCGCAAAAGTAAACCATAAGCTTGTCCCTCTGAGCCACAAGCTTCAAAGTGGTGACCAGGTGGAAGTTCTGACTTCCAAATCACAACGCGTACAGCCGGAATGGGAAGTATTTGCCACTACTGCCCGTGCCCGTGCCAAAATAGCCGCCATCCTGCGCAAAGAGCAAAGGAACAGCCAGAAAGAAGGCGAAACACTTCTGAACGAATTCTTCAAAAAAGAAGAACTGCGATTGGACGACTTGTTGATAGACAAGTTGGTGAAAGCCCATAATATGAAAAACCGGGACGAGTTTCTGATAGCCATCGGCAATAAAAAGATCGTATTGGGCGACCTGGATAAAAATGCCCTGAAAGAGAAACAAGGAACCAACTGGAAGAAGTTTCTCACCTTCTCGTTCGGCGGTAACAAGGACAACAAAGAACCGATTGAAGAAAAACCACTGCAAGAAAAGGAGAAAATCAATACGAAGCAAATCCTGAAACTGACGGAAGAGAATATTCAGAAGAATTATATCATGGCAGAATGTTGCCACCCCATTCCGGGTGACGATGTACTGGGATATATGGACGAAAACGACCGTATCATTATCCACAAACGCCAGTGTCCCGTTGCCGCACGTTTGAAGAGCAGTTACGGAAACCGTATTCTGGCTACAGAGTGGGATACCCATAAGGAACTCTCCTTCCTGGTGAATATATATATAAAAGGTATAGATGCCATGGGATTGCTGAACGAAGTAACGCAGGTTATTTCACGTCAGCTGAATGTAAATATCCGTAAGTTGTCCATCGAAACAACAGACGGTATTTTTGAAGGAAACATCCAATTGTACGTGCATGATGTGGATGATGTAAAAACCATCTGTAATAATCTGAAACAGATACAAAACATAAAACAAGTAACCCGCGTAGAAGGATAAGAAATATGGCAGAGAGGACGGTAAAAAGCAGATACGAGCAGGTAGTCACAGAACTTCCGCGCATTCTGCCGTTGTGCTATCTCGTCATGGTGTGTATCGGAATGTTATTCAACTACTTTAAGTTCAAGCATTTCGGTATCAATATCTTTCAATACGCCTCAGTTTTTGACTTTCTGATCTCTCCTTTTGAAGACCCGACTATCATCTGGTTTATGATATTATCACCGATCATCCCGATTATCGCTTTTATCACAGACCGCATCTGGATAAAACGTTTTCCTGTTTCTTACAAAAAAAGTTCCTTCGGTATGTCAGAGAAGAGCTGGTATAAACCGGTAATGAGGATCACTTACTTAGCACTTGTCATCATTTACATTTTTCTATTTTCTTTCTTTTATGGGATATACACATATCGAGCCGTAAAAATGCAGGATGACATAACAGTGCGCTATAACGATAATGAAGATATATCCGGCAAGCCGATCGGAAAAGTAGGAAATACCTTATTCTTATTAACAGGCTCGGTTGTGCAGATTATTCCAACGGACTCTTACGTCAAAAGTATTACTATCCCACTGAAGGAGTGAGAAACAATATTTCCGAATATATGAAACCATAAAAGCATACTAACATGTTTAACTCAAAAAAAGGAATAGATGACAAGGTAAGCAATAAATTAACCACGCTTTCCAGTCAAAGTTTAATTAAAGGTGATTGTTCCATCGATGGAGATATGCGTATCGACGGAACTGTAGAAGGAAATATCCGGTGTACCGGAAAAATAGTCATCGGTCCGGAAGGAAAAATACACGGCAACCTGTCTTGTACACACGCTTGCCTTCACGGAACTATCATCGGTGATGCATACGTGAAGGAAGAACTCACCCTGAAAGCCAACTGTGTGATGCAGGGCAATATCTATACCACCAAATTGGAAATAGAATCACAGGCTAAATTCAATGGAAGCTGTAATACGAATGATACCAGTCATGAGATAAAATTGTTGGAAGCTGTTACTGAATAACATTATTTACAATATATTCAGGTCCGTCAAAAACCACCTTGCAGAAAAAAGTTTTATTTTGCATAGACATCTATTATTGATATAAAATAGCTATTTTTGCAGTCTATATCAATGAAGTATACTATGATAGTCGGCAAATATATAAATTTGGGAACGCTCCAGAAGCTACTGTTTGATGATGAAAAAGTAATTATTTCCGATGAATGTATTCAAGAAGTAGATAAGAGTTTTCGTTTCTTGAAGGAATTCTCCAGTGATAAAATTATTTACGGAATTAACACAGGGTTCGGTCCTATGGCTCAATATAGGATTGAAGATAAATCATTAACGGAATTACAATACAACATCATCAGGAGCCACTCTACCGGAGCGGGAAAACCATTGCCTCCTCTTTATGTAAAAGCAGCAATGATTGCCAGATTATTCACCTTTCTTCAAGGGAAATCAGGTATACATACAGAGCTGGTCGAACTACTCGTCAAGTTCATTAACCTGGATATTTTTCCGTATATACCGGAGCATGGCAGTGTAGGTGCCAGTGGCGATTTAGTGCAATTGGCGCATATAGCGTTGACGTTGATCGGTGAAGGAGAAGTGTTCTATCAAGGGCAGCTACAACTCACTGCCCAAGTACTTGAGAAGAATCATCTCAAACCTTTCTCCATACATATCCGTGAAGGGCTTTCAGTAACAAACGGCACTTCTGTTATGACAGGCATTGGCATTGTTAACTTGATTTATGCCCGCCAATTGCTCAACTGGTCCGTATGCGCCTCGGTAATGATGAATGAAATTGCCGCATCGTATGATGATTTTGTTTCTCAGCCGCTAAATGATGCCAAACTTCATAAAGGGCAGCAAAAGATAGCTGAAATGATGAGAGTCTGGATGTCCGACAGTAAATGTACTCTCAAGAGAGAGAATGAACTGTACGGACAGAAACATGAAGAAAAGATTTTTGAACATAAAGTACAGCCTTATTACTCGTTAAGATGTACTCCACAAATATTGGGACCGGTTTATGACACCCTTATAAATACAGAAGAAATATTGATAAACGAAATCAACTCAGCTTGCGACAATCCGATTGTTGATCCGGAAACCCAAAATGTATATCATGGCGGAAACTTTCATGGTGATTACGTCTCTTTTGAGATGGATAAACTGAAAATAGCCATAACGAAACTGACAATGCTAAGTGAACGCCAATTGAACTATCTGTTCCATGATCGCATCAACGGAATACTTCCTCCATTTGTCAATCTGGGAGTATTAGGATTGAATTATGGGTTACAAGCCTCACAATTTACAGCTACTTCCACAACAGCTGAGTGCCAGACGTTATCTAATCCCATGTATATACACAGTATCCCAAACAACAATGATAATCAGGATATTGTAAGCATGGGAACTAATTCTGCATTAATAGCCAAAACAGTCATAGAGAATTCTTTCCAGGTTATGAGCATCCTGTTTATGGGTATCGTACAGGCTGTAGATTACTTAAAGATACAGGAAAAGCTCAGTACGGAATCGCGTTGTGTATACAATGAGATCCGGGCATTTTTCCCTGTATTTACCCAGGATACTCCCAAGTACAAGGAAATAGAGGCTATGAGTGAATACTTGAAAAATAAGAAATTCAATTTATAAATGAAATACGCATTAATAACAGGCGGAAGCCGGGGCATAGGACGTTCTGTCAGCATCAAGTTGGCAGCAATGGGATATACCGTGCTGATAAATTATCAAAGCAACAATAAGGAAGCGGCAAACACACTGCAATTAGTTCGTGAAAAAGGAGGCGACGGAGAACTCTTGAAGTTCGATGTTACTGATCCAAAGGCAGTATCCGAAGCTTTAAATAACTGGAGCGAACAACATCCGGATGAATATATCGAGGTGCTGATAAATAATGCAGGCATCCGCAAAGATAATCTGATGCTTTGGATGACCGAAGCAGAATGGAGCGGGGTACTGAACACCAGTCTGAACGGCTTCTTTTATGTCACCCAGGCATTGCTTAAGAACATGCTTGTCAAACGCTTCGGACGTATTGTCAACATCGTCTCATTATCGGGGATCAAAGGCATGCCCGGGCAGACCAATTATTCTGCCGCCAAAGGAGGTGTCATTGCTGCTACCAAGGCATTAGCTCAGGAAGTGGCAAAGAAGCACGTGACCGTCAATGCGGTGGCGCCCGGATTCATCCGCACGGAAATGACCGAAGATATCAACGAGAACGAATGGAAAAAACAGATCCCTGCCGGGCGCTTCGGCGAACCGGAAGAAGTGGCTGATCTCGTAAGTTTTTTAGTCTCTCCCAATGCCTCTTATATTACAGGTGAGGTTATTTCAATCAATGGAGGACTGCATACATGAGAAGAGTTGTCATTACAGGAATGGGGATTTACTCATGCATCGGCAAGAATCTGAGCGAAGTAACAGACTCATTATATAACGGTAAATCAGGCATCGGCATCGATCCTCAACGGAAAGAGATGGGATATCTGTCCGCACTGACCGGCTTATTGGAGCGTCCTGATCTCAAAAAGATGCTGGACAGACGAAAACGTCTCTGCCTGCCTGAACAAGGAGAATATGCCTATCTGGCAAGTGTGGAAGCCTTCAAAAATGCAGGTATCGATGAAGCATTCCTGGAAGCGAACGAAGTAGGGGTGCTCTATGGAAATGATAGTAGCACTGCACCGATTATTAATGCTGTGGATATTATCCGGGAAAAGAAGAATACCGTTCTGGTAGGTTCCGGTTCTATCTTCCAGTCGATGAATTCAACTGTGTCGATGAACCTGTCAGTTATCTTTAAACTCAGAGGAGTAAACTTCACAATCTCCGGTGCTTGTGCAAGCGGTTCCCACGCCATTGGCATGGGATATCTGCTTATCAAATCGGGATTGCAGGACTGCATTCTTTGTGGTGGCGCACAGGAAGTAAATCCATTCTCAGTCGGTAGTTTCGACGGGTTAAGTGCATTTTCCAATCGGGAAACTGAACCCCAGAAAGCATCCAGACCTTTTGATAAAAGCAGGGACGGGCTTGTACCCAGCGGAGGTGGCGCCAGCCTGGTACTGGAAAGTTATGAATCGGCTGTTAAGCGAGGAGCCCCCATACTGGCAGAAATTATCGGCTACGGTTTTTCATCCAACGGAGATCACATATCTGTTCCTAATATAGACGGGCCAAAGCGTTCATTGGAAATGGCCATCCGGAATGCCGGAATCGCATTGGATGAAATTAAATACATCAATGCGCACGCCACTTCTACACCAATAGGTGATTTGAATGAAGCAAAAGCCATAGCAGAGGTATTTGAAGGACATCGCCCATACGTGACGTCCACCAAGTCTATGACCGGTCACGAAATGTGGATGGCAGGTGCCAGTGAAGTAATCTATTCTACTCTAATGATGCAAAATAACTTCATTGCTCCCAATCTGAATTTCGAAGAGCCGGATGAAGCATCTGCCCAACTTAATATCCCTGCCCAACGAGTAAATATGGAATTTGATACATTCCTCTCAAACTCATTCGGATTCGGAGGAACCAATTCTACATTAATTATTAAAAAAGTAAAGTAATATAAGTATGACCCACGAAGAAATCATTGAAAAGATAAGAGAAACCTTATCCGAGGAATTTGAAGTAGATATCGATCTTATCCAGCCTGATGCTCCGCTCATGCAAACCCTTGAGTTAGACAGTCTGGACTTGGTAGATATGGTAGTGTTGATTGAAAAGAACTTCGGTTTTAATGTAACCGGACAAGATTTTGTCGGAATCAAAACGTTCCAGGATTTCTATAATCTCGTCATCACACGTATGGCCGAAAACAAAAACGAATAAACAAGATGTGGAAAGGTAAAACCCGTGGCGGTGTATCCGGATACCTGTTTTTTATTTACCTGATCAGGTATTGTGGTGTAAAAGCCGCTTATGGTTTTCTGTCTCTGATTGTTCTTTATTTTATTCCGTTCGCTCCGAAAGCAACAAAGAGTATCTGGCAATATGCCCGTCGTATTTTAAAACGGAACCGCATACAGTCGGTGGGACTATTGCTGAACAACTATTATCGTTTGGGACAGATACTTATAGACAAGGTAGCCATTGGAAATGGAATGATCGACAAGTATCATTTCAAGTTCAACCACTATCAGGAGTTTCTAAATGTATTGGATGGAGATCAGGGAGTAATCATGATCGGTGCACATGTTGGCAATTGGGAAATCGGAACTCCTTTTTTCAATGACTACAGCAAGAAAATGAATGTGGTGATGTACGATGCCGAACATCAAAAGATTAAAGAAATACTGAAAAAGAACGGGCAGCAGCAACCTTACAAGATTATACCGGTCAACGAAGATAATCTGGCACATATATTTAAAATTACAGAGGCACTGGATCATAAGGAATATGTCTGTTTTCAAGGAGACCGCTATCTGAATGCAGATAAACTGCTGACTTGCAAGTTCATGGGACACGAAGCACATTTTCCAATCGGTCCTTTCCTATTGGCATCGCGGATGAAAGTTCCGGTAGTCTTTTACTTTGCCATGCGGGAGGCTAAACAAACCTATCATTTCCATTTTATACTTGCTGAGCAAGTGTCCGGTTCGAAAGAGAAAAGAGCAGAACAATTATTATTGGAACAATATGTGAATGCTCTGGAAAAAATAATCGGCCAATATCCCGAACAATGGTTTAACTATTATTCTTTCTGGAAGCCGTCTGAATAAACAAAAATCAACAGAATGAAACTATTCCCTTCATTACAAAAGAGATATGCCAAAGAGCGATTCACCGCTGTGCAAGCACAGCGATTGGCCCAGGAAATCGCTTTTGGCCCCGTCGTATTTCAGGTCTCACGCTTGATGCTGAAATTCGGTATTTTCCGCCTGCTATCCGATAATCGGGAAGGTCTGTCACTGGAACAGATCAGCCAGAAAACCGAATTATCCAGATATGCAGCACAAGTTCTACTGGAAGCCTCCCTCACCATAGGTACTGTATTGGTAAAAGACGATCAATATATACTGGCAAAGGCCGGATGGTTCCTGTTGAACGATGAGATGGCACAAGTGAACATGAATTTTAATCAGGACGTCAATTACAAAGGTCTGTTCCACCTGGAAGAAGCTTTGCTAAATGGCCGCCCCGAAGGTTTGAAAGAACTGGGAAACTGGCCTACTATTTACGAGGGATTATCCGACTTACCCGGGCAGGCACAGAAAAGCTGGTTCGGCTTCGACCATTTTTATTCGGACAATTCTTTCGACCAGGCACTCGAAATCGTATTCAGCCACTCTCCCCGGACTCTGCTTGATGTAGGAGGCAATACAGGTAGATGGGCTACCAAATGTGTGCAATACAACGAGAAAGTAGAAGTTACCATTATGGATTTACCTCAACAACTGGAAATGATGAAGCAAAAGACGGAAAAAATGGCCGGCCACGAGCGTATTCATGGACATGGTGTAAATCTTCTCGATGAAAATGTACCTTTCCCGAAAGGTTTTGATGCGATCTGGATGAGTCAGTTTCTGGATTGTTTTTCCGAGAAAGAAGTTATCAGTATACTCTCACGGGCTGCTCAGTCCATGTCTGCAGAAGGGCGACTCTACATTATGGAAACATTCTGGGACCGACAGAAGTTCGAAACTGCTGCCTACTGCCTGACACAGATCAGTATATACTTTACTGCTATGGCAAATGGTAACAGCAAAATGTATCACTCCGACGATATGGCACGGTGCATTCAAGAATCAGGGTTGGAAATAGAGGAAATATATGACAACCTGGGATTGGGACACAGTATTGTAAAATGTAAGCTGAAATGAAAAGAACTCCTATCATATCCGGTGAAGGAATCCTGAACCTGATACCACAACGACCGCCAATCGTTATGGTAGATTCATTCTGTGGCATTGAAGATGATTGTTCCTATTCAGGTCTCACAGTCACTGACGATAATATCTTCTGCCAGGAAGGCAAATTGCAGGAAGCAGGTATTATTGAACACATAGCCCAATCGGCAGCGGCACGGATCGGATATATCTATTTACAGAAAAATGAACCGGTACCCTTAGGCTTTATCGGTTCGGTAGATAAATTAACCCTTCACCGTTTGCCGGAGACAGGACAGGAATTATCCACTGAAATTACGGTTATTCAGGAAGTATTCGACATTACTTTGGTATCTGCTTGTGTAAGCACTACGGAAGGAGTGATTGCAGAATGCCGGATGAAAATATTTTTAGATAAGAAATGAGGCAAAAAACGAATCTGCATACACCTGCACTCATTGACCGCACCACAATAAAGGTACGTTTCTGTGAAATAGACTCCATGCAAATCGTATGGCATGGTGAATATGTACGCTATTTTGAAGATGGAAGGGAGTCTTTCGGAAAACATTATGGCTTAGGATATATGGATATCTACAGTGAAGGATATATGGTACCCATCGTTGAATTAAACTGCCAATTTAAGCAATCCTTATCCTTCGGTGAAGAAGTTATCATTGAAACCCGATACATTTCTTGTGAAGCTGCCAAGATTAAATTCGAATATGTACTATACCGGGCTACAGACAACAATATCGTTGCCACCGGAAGTACAACTCAGGTTTTTCTAAATACTAACAGGGAGCTGGAGTTAGCAACTCCGGCTTTTTATCAGGAGTGGAAAAAGAAATGGAACATCCTATAACTGTATATATCACAGCTGATACTCTGATCAGTTCCTTAGGAGCAAATACCCGGGAGAATATAAAAGCAATCCGGGAATATCGAAGCGGAATCACCAGGCATGAAGCAGGAATCATATCTGATACCTCTATATTAGCTGCCACGATTCAACCGGAACAATGGGAAAGAGCAAAGAATTTGGGTACGTACACACGTCTGGAACAACTATTCATACTTGCCATTCAGGATATTCTGTCCCATTCCGAAATGAATCTTGCGGATGAAGATTGTGGCCTCATCCTATCCACTACTAAAGGTAATATCGACCTGTTGACCAATCATCCCGACACCCCTGATATCAGAGTTCATCTATGGGAAATGGGAAGAAGAATAAGCGAATATTTTCAGGCTGGCAACCGGGTAGAAGTTATTTCTAATGCCTGCATATCAGGAGTATCCGCTCTGATTGTAGCAAAGCGGTGGATCGAATCCGGCAGATACAAAAAAGTCATAGTAGCGGGAGGTGATATCCTCTCCCACTTCATTACCAGCGGATTTCTATCTTTCAGATCCATCAGTACCGAAAGATGCCGCCCTTATGATGCCCGGAGAGACGGACTCAATTTAGGAGAGGCTTGTGGTGCTATCCTGCTGAGTTCGGAAGGAAACGATACGGATATCATCCTGTCCGGAGGAGCCATTAGCAACGATGCCAATCATATTTCAGGCCCGTCACGTACAGGAGACGGACTTTACTTCGCCATACGGCAGGCCATGAAAGAAGCCGCAGTCCTTGCCGAAGACGTTAGTTTCATGAATACACATGGAACGGCTACTGTCTATAACGATGAAATGGAATCGAAAGCTATTCATTTAGCCGGATTGGAAACCGTTCCGGTTCATAGTTTGAAATCTTATTTCGGTCATACTTTAGGGGCATCGGGAGTGATTGAATCTATTATCTGTATTCACGAACTAAAGGAAAACGTACTATTCGGTACATTAGGCTATGAAAAGCCCGGTGTCAGCATGCCTATTCTGGTGCAAGCTGACCATCAGGAAATACCCATGAAACATTGTATCAAAACAGCATCCGGTTTCGGAGGTTGTAATGCTGCTATCGTATTGACACTTCCCGCATATCAGAAACAGCCCTCAAGAGTGCAATCATCGGTGACAGTTCATACGACCGCAACTGTTTCCATTGAGAATAGCTGTTTAAGTATGAATGGAGAGACCGTTTTTTCATCATCTGCCCCAAACTTTGCGCAGTTTATCCGTGAAGCATATAAAAATACAGGTGGAAGTAACATGAAATTCTACAAAATGGACGACCTTTGCAAACTGGGATATACTGCTGTTGAATATCTGTTGAAGGAGAAAAACTTTCAACCGGAAGAAATAGGGATATTGCTGGTTAATGCTGCCGCCTCACTGAATACGGATATTCGTCATCAGATGATTATCAATCAGGAAGGTGACCATGCAGCCAGTCCGACGGTATTTGTATACACTCTGCCTAACGTTGTAGCTGGTGAGATATGTATCCGTCATAAGATACAAGGAGAAAATACTTTCTTCATAGAAAAAGAATTCGATGCGGATAAACTGGAAGAATATGCACGAATTGTAATGAAGAAAGGTAATTTAAAAGCTTGCATCACCGGATGGTGCAACCTTTTAATGGAAGAGTATAAAGCTGATTTTAAACTAATAGAAGTACAACATTGATATGGAAGAATTAATAGAAAAACTAAAAAGAGAATTAATAGAAGAACTGAATCTTGAAGAAGTCACACCCGAAGAGATTAATCCTGATGAACCTCTGTTTGGTGACGGTGGTTTAGGACTCGATTCTATTGACGCACTTGAGATTATTCTTATTTTAGAGCGTAACTATGGAATCAAAATAAAGAATCCTGCAGAAGGGAAACAGATTTTCTACTCAATACGTACATTAGCTAACTATATCTCTGAAAATCAGAAACAATGAAGATATATGTAACCGGTTTAGGTGTTGTTTCAGGTATTGGTCTGGGTGTTGCAGAAAATATAGCTTCACTCAGGAAACATCAGCATGGTATGGGGAAAGTAACCCTTTTCCCTACGGAACTGGATGTACCCGTATCAGAGGTAAAATACAGCAATGAAGAACTAAAACGGTTACTCTCTTTAGATATACAAAAAACGTTTTCCCGGACAGCCTTATTAGGTATGTTAGCTGCCCGGGAAGCAGTCGATGACGCCCGGTTAGATTTGAATACTTTGCGTGTAGGTCTCATTTCTTCCACCTCTGTAGGTGGTATGGATTTGAGTGAACATTTCTACAATGCCTTTAAAAAGGACAATAGAAAAGGAAGATTACGGGAAGTCATCTCTCATGACTGCGGTGCAAGTACTGAAATGATAGCGGATTATCTGAAAGTAAATGACTTTGTAACCACTATCAGTACAGCCTGTTCATCAGCAGCTAATGCTATCATGTTAGGAGCCCGCATGATCAGGAATGGCCAACTGGACGCTGCCATTGTAGGAGGTACGGACGCCTTGTGCAAGTTTACCCTCAACGGCTTCAACTCACTTATGATTTTGGATAAGGAACACTGCCGTCCTTTTGACGCATCCCGTACAGGCCTCAACTTAGGAGAAGGAGCCGGATATATTGTCCTTCAATCAGAGAAATTACTCCGGAAAGAGCCTTATTGCTTATTAAGCGGATATTCGAATGTGAATGAAGCTTTTCATCAAACCGGCAGTTCACCCGAAGGAAACGGACCATTCTGGTCTATGACAGAAGCCATAGCAAAGAGTGAAATTCCTCCCGAAGAGATTGATTATATCAATGTACATGGCACAGGAACTCCAAGTAATGATCTTTCAGAAGGACTTGCTATCCGACGGATTTTTGGTGATAAAATTCCTCCGTTCAGTTCTGTCAAAGCGTTTATCGGTCATACATTAGGGGCTTCGGAAGGAATTGAAGCGGTTTATTCTGTTCTCTCCGTATATCATGGTTTCATCTATCCCAATCTGAACTTCAAAGAACCTATAGAAGAAAACATGTTGATGCCCGAAACCTCATTCCGCGAGGGACTACCCATTCGTAATGTACTATCGAATTCTTTTGGATTCGGTGGAAATGATTCTTCGATTCTGTTTTCCACATTAAAAGAGAAATGATGCAACCTGTCTATATCAATCATATTGCTTCTATTCACGCGGATACTGCTTCCGGAGAATCCCCTTATTTATCCGCTAACGAACCGGATTACAAGAGTATTATCACCAATGCCGCACTACGGAGGCGTATGAGCCGGATCATCAAAATGGGAGTTGCCTGCGGACTGGAATGTATCAGTACCCTACCTTCCGAAAAAGTACATGCGATCATCACTGCAACCGGACTCGGATGCCTGGCAGATACAGAGAAGTTCCTGAATACAATCATTGAGAATGAAGAACAACTACTGAACCCAACACCCTTTATCCAGTCAACCTTCAATACCATCGGAGCCCAAATAGCATTACTCCGCCAGATACATGCTTACAACATGACGTATGTGCACCGGGGATTGAGTTTCGAAAGTGCACTATTGGACGGTATGATGAGAATCTGGGAAGGTGATGAAAATGTCCTCGTAGGAGCTATTGATGAGATTACCCCTAACAGTCACACCATACAACAACGCCTGGGACTGCTAAGGAGCATACAAGCAGGCGAAGGTGCCCAGTTCTTCCTATTGGGACGAGAAGCCACCGAATCCACATTAGCAGAACTTACCGGTATATCAACTTTTATTCATGCGAGCAGTACACAGGAAGTAGCTGAAAAGATTCATCGCTTTTTGCAAAGTAACCGATTAACAGCCGGACAAATCGATTGGTTTGTTACCGGTAAGAATGGAAACCTGAAAGAAGATACCCTGTATACTGATTTAGAAAACAACCTGTTTCCCACAGCAACATATACCACCTTTAAAAATGAATGTGGTGAATATCCTACAGCATCTTCCTTTGCTTTATGGAAAGTGGCTAAAACTTTTGAAGAGAATCTAAATCCGGGACAGACAGTTCTGATATATAATCATTATCACTCCATTAACCATTCATTTATTTTAATCCGGAAAAAACAATGATAGTAGAAATCCTGATCACATTACTGATTATCTTTCTCGTCTACGCATCTTGCAACATCCGTTCTAACATCTATCTCAAGGTATTTTGCAAGAAACAGACTGAAGATAAAATTGTAGCTATCACCTTTGATGATGGACCGGACCCGGTACAAACTCCCAAAGTATTGCAAGTACTCAAAGAACAACAAATACCGGCTTGTTTCTTCTGCATCGGTCACAAAGTAGAAGAGAATGAGGAGTTGATCCGGCAAATCATCAACGAAGGACATCTGATTGGTAATCATTCTTTTACCCATACCAATCATTTTCCCTTGTACAGCCTGTCGCGGATGAAAAAAGACTTGCAAGCTTGCCAGTTTGCATTAGAACGAGTAACTTCGCAGAAAATCAAGTTATTCCGCCCACCGTTTGGGGTCACGAATCCTACTATAGCAAAAGCTGTCCGCATATTGGGATACACTCCTGTTGGCTGGAATATCAGAACACTCGATACACTGCAACCTTCCAAAGAGAAAGTTTTGAAGCGTATTCAGAAAAGGTTACGCCCCGGTTCTATCATCCTTCTACACGATCGGATGCCGGACAGTGACCTGTTATTAAAAGAGATACTTAACTTAATTAAAGAACAGGGATATACAGTTGTCCGTCTGGACAGCATGTTATAAAAGCATTATGAGAACCATACTAATAATATTATCAATCATATTGGGTATTTCCTATACCCATGCCCAGACAATGAAGAAACTAATCCATACCCAGGATTTTGAAAACCGTCTGGCAAAGGAAGCACAAACCATGCAGTCCATTGAAAGTGACTTTACACAAGTGAAGTACCTGGATATTCTGGATGAGAAGGTAACCTCCAAAGGAAAGTTCTATTACCAAAAGAGTGGCAAAATACGTAT
>NZ_EQ973491.1:210006-228701 GCF_000158035.1 Bacteroides cellulosilyticus DSM 14838 | reverse complement strand
CTACCTAATAGTGATAAACGACTCCCGGCTTAAAATTGTATCGGACGGTAAAAAAAGCGTTATGAGCCTAACCGCCAATAAGATGATGAATCAAATGCAAGATATGCTCACAGCTTGCATGATAGGCGATCTCTCAAAAATGTCTTCCGATTACAAACTGGAATATTTTGAAAATGATTCCTATTATATAGTGAAGATTAAGCCGGTCAATAAAGCCATACAAACTTACATTTCGGAAATTGAAATATACCTGGATAAGAAAGATATGTCGGTTTACAAATTACGCCTTTCCGAAACAGCCACCAATTATACGGAATATGAGTTTTACAACAAGAGATTTAATGCTTTGAAAGATGAAACAAAGTTTTCTATTCGCTAATCTGATCTTTATTCTGTATCTATTCACTTCCTGCAGCTCCTCAAAAACAATAGCAGGAGATGCCACATCTTATGTGACACCTATCATTTGCGCTGAAGAATATTCGCAAAAATACAATATGCAGTTAGACTTCATGAAGCATCACTTCAGCGGTTTATTAATTGTACGGAAATTGCCGGATAATGAAATAAGAATATTGGCATCTACTTACTTTGGACTCAGTCTTTTTGATTTTTCACTTCGGGAAAATGAATTTCACGTCAACAGTTGCATAGAGCCCATGAAGAAAAAGAAAATGCTGCTATTACTGGAAACAGACTTCAAGAATCTATTTTTAAGTGGAAAGAATATCCGCATCAAAAAGAAAAGCAGTACCTTTGAAAAAAGAGTCACAGGCAGGGGATTCGGTAAATCAGTATTCTATCTATCGGAGTTCAACTCAGGACATCCCGAACAGATAAAAATCAAACATCCCTGGTTGCGACTAAGTATACAGTTGGACAAATTAAAAGAAAACCCAAACTAATATGGCTGAACTTCTTCCCAATTTCTATAAAGTCACGCACTCTGAGCATATCAATGAAACAGACTGGGTAGTGCAAGTCATGCTCAACCCACAACATGCTATTTATAACGGACACTTTCCAAAACAGCCCGTAGTTCCGGGCGTTTGTATGCTGCAAATAATAAAGGAGTGCATAGAAAAAATACAGCAAACTCCCCTGCAATACAAGCAGATAGCATCATGCAAGTTTCTTTCAGTTATTAATCCGAATGAAACACCGGAATTAAAGCTCTCATTGACTATCAAAAAAAACGAAACGGATACATTCCAGATTCTGGCTGAAGGAGCATCCTCAAAAGATATCTGTATTAAATTAAAAGCACAACTAATTGGCAAATAAACATGGAAGAACGTAGCGAGGAACTATGGCATGAGAAAGCCAGGCAACTTGGTATTGTAGTTATTATACCTACCTACAATAATGAAAAGACGCTGACTACCGTAATTGAAGATGTACTCTTCTATGTAGAAGATATCATCGTTGTCAATGACGGCTCTACCGATAGCACCCCTACTCTTCTGGAAAACTATCCGAACCTGCATATCATCACCCATCCTACCAATAAAGGAAAAGGAACTGCCTTGAAGAACGGATTGAAGCAGGCCAAAGCAGCCGGCTACCGATATGCCATCACTATAGATTCCGATGGACAACATTTTGCTTCGGACATTCTTTTTTTCATGGAAGAAATAGAAAAAGAACCGGATACGTTGCTGGTAGGTGCCCGCAATCTGACTTCGGACAATATGCCGGGCAAGAATACTTTTGCTAATAAGTTCTCCAACTTCTGGTTTAAACTTGAAACCGGAGTAAAGCTTCAGGATACCCAATCGGGTTACCGGCTCTATCCATTACATAAAATCAATGTGCAGAGATTCTACTATACCGCTAAATATGAATTTGAGCTTGAAGCACTGGTCTTTGCAGTATGGGGAGGAACCACGGTCCGCAATATACCCATACATGTCTATTATCCGCCCCAGGAAGAACGTGTCTCCCACTTCCGTCCTTTCCGGGATTTCACTCGCATCAGCATATTGAATACCTTCTTAGTGTTCATCACTTTCCTCTGGATTTATCCGCGTAACTTCTTCCGGAAACTAACCTGGAGTAATTGCCGGAAATTCTTCCGGACTCACATTACACAGTCCGAAGAATCGAATCTGAAGATTACCTATGCCATTATGTTAGGTATATTTATGGGAATAGTCCCGATTTGGGGATACCAGATGCTTGCCACTTTATTTTTGGCTCATGTGCTTAAACTCAACAAAGTAATAGCTATTGTAGCAGCTAATATCAGTATTCCTCCCATGATTCCTTTCCTATTATATGGCAGTTACCTGACAGGATGTAAAGTCTTGAACAGGCCGGTTGAACTTCATCTTACCGATATTTCATTTGAAAATGTGAAATCGGTTTTAGAGCAATATTTAATTGGAAGTGTTATCTTTGCAACCGCTTGTAGTATATTGGCAGGTATTATAACGATCAGCCTGCTCACTATATACAGAAGGCCGAAAACAACATGACTCAGTTCTTTATCAGACTATATAATTATTTTCAAAGACACAAAGTTCTCTTCTATTTGTCACTCTGTGTTTGTGTCCTTTTTATGGGGTACTTCGCCTGGCAAGTCAGGTTTGAAGAGAATGTGACCCGTTTCTTTCCTGATACGAAGAACAACCAGAACATCACCAAGGTATTTGATAATCTAAAAATAAAGGATAAGATTATCATCTTAATCTCTCCTGCCGACTCTATAGTAACTCCGGATCTAATGATAGAGGTCGGAGACCAACTGAAACAAAACTTATTAGAAGAGTCTAACCAAACCTGGATTAAAGATATCTTTTCGGAAGTAGATGAAACAACCATTGAAAAAGCAACAGATTTTGTTTATGAAAATCTTCCGCTGTTCTTGACGGAAAAAGACTATCAACACTTCGACTCACTCTTAACACAGGAAGGCATAGAAGCCATGATGCGAAAGAACTATACCAACCTTCTTTCTCCCGCAGGTATAGCATTGAGAGGTTATATACAAAGAGACCCGTTAGGACTTGGAAATAACGTCTTAAAGCATTTGCAGGATTTTCAGTTGGAAACCAATTATGAAATCAACAACGGACACATCTTTTCGAAGGACGGAAATACATTGCTGATGTTTATGACCCCGGTATTCGGAACAGGAAGTACCGGTGAGAATGAAAATCTGATCCGAATACTTGAAAATGAGCTGCAACAGATTCAGAAAGAGTGTCCTTCCATTCGCGCATCTTACTTTGGAGGTCCCTCGGTCAGCGTCTATAATGCACGACAGATTAAAAAGGATACCATTATTACTTCTTCGATCGCACTGCTGATTATCATTGTTTTCATCTCGCTGGTGTTTAAGCATAAGAAATCGATCCCTCTCATTGTCACTCCTGTTTTATTCGGGGGATTGTTCGCTTTATGCCTGATTTATTTTATTCAGGGATATATATCTGCAATTGCCGTAGGTGCCGGCTCGGCTATTCTGGGTATTGCACTGAGTTATTCCATACACATGCTGGCTCATCAAAATCATGTTTCTACCGTCCAGCAATTGATTAAAGAAATAACTTATCCGCTTACAGTAGGCAGTTTCACTACAATAGGTGCATTCTTCGGACTTACTTTTACCACTTCCGAATTGCTACGCGATTTCGGTTTGTTTGCTTCTCTGGCACTTATCGGTACTACTCTTTTTTGTCTTATTTACCTTCCACATTTTCTGAAAGGACAAGCTGATGTGAAGCAAGGCAGGGTCTTACGCTTTATTGAAAAAATCAATGCCTATCCTTATGAAAAGAACAAATGGTTAGTAGGCATCATCGTTATTATTACCCTCATCGGCTTATTTACTTCACAGAAAGTCAAGTTTAACGAAGACATGATGAGCCTCAACTATGAACCTCAGCACTTAAAACAAGCAGAGGCTAAACTGGAACAGCTTTTCAATGCCCAAGAGAAAACCGTACTTTTTGTCAGTGTAGGTAAGAACATGACGGAAGCACTCGAAAGCTATGCAAATACCAATCAGCACTTATCCGCTTTTAAAGAGCAAGGGCTTATTAAAGCATATGCATCTGCCGAGCAATTCTTAATTTCACCGGAAGAACAGCAAAAGCGTCTGGAACAATGGAACCAGTATTGGGGAGAGTCGGGAAAGATATCAACTATTCGCAAATACATAGAAGACGCTGCCCGTACCTATCACTTCCGGGAAGGTAGTTTCGATGCATTTTACCAATGGTTAGAACATCCATTCCAGCCCTATAATTATCAGGACAATACAAATAGTATCGCTACTACCCTACTAAACGAATGGCAAACAAGTGCTGATTCCATCACGATGCTCGTTACCCAGGTACGCATCACTGATGATAATAAGGAAGAAGTCTATCAACAATTCAAGGATAATACGGATGTTGTAGTCTTCGACCGGAGTTATTTCACTAATCAATGGGTCTCTGCCATCAATAACGACTTTTACCTGATACTTTATATTTCTTCGTTCCTTATATTCCTGGCTCTATTGATTTCGTACGGGCGTATAGAATTAACTCTGATCAGTTTCCTGCCTATGCTTATCAGCTGGACCATTATTTTGGGCCTGATGGGGATTCTGGGTATCGAATTCAACATTATCAATATTATCCTCTCCACTTTCATTTTCGGTATCGGAGACGACTTCAGTATCTTCATCATGGATGGACTCCAAAACAAATACCGGACAGGAAAAGCGATCCTGAATTCCCATAAGACAGCTATTTTCTTCTCTGCATTCACAGCCGTTGTGGGAATGGGAACTTTAGTATTTGCCAAACATCCCGCCCTGCAATCCATTTCACTGATTTCCATCCTTGGAATGGCAGCGGTGGTATTAGTAGCCTATACCATACAACCTATTATTTTCCAGTTCTTTATTGCTAAACCGGCTTCTAAGGGACTGCCCCCGTATACCTTGATAGGCTTACTCCGCACGATCCTCCTTTTCATGCTCTTCGTTACAGGATGCATCATTCTGAGAATTTTCATAATCTTATTATACCTCATTCCGGTACGCCGCAGTTATAAGCAGCAGCTTGTTTGCCGGATTATCAACATTACTTGCAAAGGTATATTGGTAGTGGCAACATTTGTACGTAAAGAACACATCAACGTAACCAATGAGACATTCAAAAAGCCGGCTATCATAATAGCCAATCACCAGTCTTTCATTGATATCCTGGAGTTATTATCTTTTTCCCCGAAGATTATCATGATAACCAATCACTGGGTATGGAACTCTCCGGTATTTGGAAAAATCATTCAATATGCAGGCTTCTTCCATGTAGACGAAGGATATGAACTTTGTGTGGAACGGATGCGGAAAAAAGTAAGAGAAGGATACTCCATCGCTATCTTCCCCGAAGGTACCCGGACCTATGACGGCAAGATGAAACGTTTTCATAAAGGTGCTTTCTATTTATCAGAAACTCTGCAATTGGATATTATTCCTATTCTGCTATACGGCAATGGAGAGATTATAGCCAAGGCACAACCTTTCTATGTCCGCAAAGGCATTATTTACTCTAAAATATTACCTCGCATACTTTATAACGATGATTCATTCGGAACTACCTATCAGGAACGTACCAAGCGCATCTCTTCCTACATGAAAGAAGAATATGCACGTATTTGCCTGGAAAAGAATACACCGGCGAATCCGGCATTTTATGAAGCATTGGTACTGAACTATATCTATAAAAGTCCTGTCATCGAGTGGTACATCCGCATCAAAGTAAAGATGGAACACAATTACCAGTTATTCAATCAACTGATTCCGATGAAAGGACAGATTACAGATATCGGTTGTGGTCTCGGTCCTCTGTGCTATATGCTGTCTATGATATCCAAAGAAAGGCAAATATTAGGAATCGATTATGACGAAGATAAAATAGCTATAGCTCAACACGGCTGGCTTCGTGGCGAAAACCTTCGTTTTGAACATGCTGACGCATCGGTTTATGAGTTCCCGGAAAGTGATGTCTTCATCCTGAATGACGTATTGCATTACATGAATTATGAACATCAACATGACTTGTTAGTGAGATGTGCCAATCTTCTTCGTCCTGAAGGAATGATTATCGTACGTGATGGAAATTCCGCTGAGACCCATAAGCATCGGCTAACCCGCCTCACGGAAGTTCTCTCTACCCAAGTTGTCAAGTTCAACCGCACTACGGATGAGCTCTGCTTCACTTCCGAAGCTCAAATTCAGAGCATAGCCCGGGAGTGTGAAATGGAAGTAAAGACTATCCGAAACGATAAATATACATCGAATACCATCTATATACTTAAAAAGCAATTGCCATGAGTAAGTATGACATCATCATCATTGGAAGCGGATTAGGTGGCCTTGAATGTGGAGCCATATTTAGTAAAGAAGGGTATAACGTATGTGTGCTCGAAAAGAACGAACTGTTTGGAGGATGCTTTCAGACGTATCGCCGGAAAGGACATTTGTTGGATACAGGAATTCATTATATAGGTAGTCTGGATGAAGGACAAGTCATGAATCAGTTTTTCCGGTATGTAGGAATCATGGATCACCTCAAAGTCCGGAAACTGGATGAAAATGCTTTTGATAAGATTTTCTATAAGAATCGCGTATATGATTACGCAATGGGATACGAACGCTTTACCGATACCCTTTGCCAATCATTTCCTCACGAAAAAGAAAATCTCCGGCAATATACAACGTTACTGAAAGAGGTAGGCAACCTGATCAGTGTGGATAATCTGAAGAAAGGTATTATTTCTACTGAAGGAATGAAGTTCTTCAATACCTCAGCAGCAGGAATGATAGATAAGATTACCACCAATCCTGATTTGCAATCGGTATTGGCCGGTTCGGCACTTCTGTATGGTGGCTTAAGAGAACATTCCAACTTCTATGAACACGCCATGATTAACAACTCCTACATACAAGGAGCCTATCGGTTCATTGACGGAAGTATGCAAGTGGCCTCTGAGATGATCAATGTGATTCGCACTCATGGCGGAACAGTTTTGAACAACAGTGAAGTCACCCGTATCATTGTAGAGAACAATCAGGTAGCAGGGGTAGAGATAAACCATGCAGAGCGGATAGAAAGCAAATACATCATCTCTAACGTACACCCCAAACAAACATTAACCTTGCTAGACAAAACCCGCTGTATCAAAAATGCCTATATCTCCCGTATTAATTCTTTAGAAAACACATACGGCATTTTCACTCTTTATCTGATTATGAAAGAGAAAAGTTATCCGTATCTGAATCAGAACCTCTATCTGCATGGAGACAATGATGTATGGTATGATAAGAAAGTCAATATGGGATATACCACCAATTGCATGATCTCCACACAAGCATCTTCCCGCAACAGTGATTATGCAGACGTCATTTCCATTCTGACTCCCATGTATATAGATGAGCTGTCTGCCTGGCAGGATACACTTCCCGAACAACGAGGTGAAGACTATAAAGCCTTCAAAATGGAAAAAGCCAGGCAATTGTTGGAGTTCATCAAAAGTCACGGGATCGATTTTACCGATCACATCGAGACTATGTATACCACTACTCCACTTAGCTACAGAGACTTTACGGGTACTTGCGACGGTTCTGCTTATGGAATTATCAAAGATTACAAATGTCCGCAGATCGGTTTTGTTTCCACCCGGACCAAACTGGGAAACTTATTTCTCACAGGACAAAACCTGAACGTTCACGGTGCTTTAGGAGTTACATTAACCTCCATCATCACTTGTGGCGAATTACTCGGACATGAATATTTAGCTAAACGAATAGGCCATGCATAAGATATTAAAGAAAACAATTAAATATACGGCATGTGGCATAGGGGTGCTTCTCCTTGCCATTATCCTCTTTGTTAGCATCCTCTATTTCTCTGCGGATATGCTGACTCCCGACTACACCCCCAAGGCCAACGGAGAATTGGTACAGACAGACAGTCTTCGGGAATATGCGGGCAATTATCTACGGCAAAGCAACAGTGGTCTGTGGGAGTTGAAGGTGAGTGGCGATGCATTCCAGCGCGGTGAGGCCATAGGCAAACTTTCTTCTGATTTGCTATACTATCAGGAGAAAGTCTTTGTTGACCAGATACGCGAAATAGTACCTTCTGACAATTATCTTAAGTTTCTCCGCTTCTTCATCGTACTTTTCAACCGTAATTTAGGAGAGAATGTCCCGGAAGAATTCAGAGATGAAATTTATGGTATTTCGCTCTCCTGTACCCATGAGTACGACTTTATCGGTACTCCCTACGAGCGCCAACTCAATTATCATTCGGCTCACGATCTGGGACATGCCATGCAAGATTACATGTTGGTAGGTTGCAGTTCCTTTGCCACCTGGGGAGAAAACAGTGCCGACTCTTCCCTCATCATCGGACGCAATTTTGATTTTTACATGGGGGATAAGTTTGCACACAACAAGCTGGTATCTTTTTATCAGCCCGAGCAAGGCTATAAATTTGCATCCGTGGGTTGGCTGGGTATGATCGGTGTACTTTCGGGCATGAATGAAACCGGACTCACGGTGACTATCAATGCTGCAAAATCGGATATGCCGACTGCATCCGCCACTCCCATCTCTATCCTAACCAGAGAGATACTGCAATATGCCTCAACGATTGATGAAGCTTATGCTATCGCCCTGAAGCGAAAAACATTTGTTTCCGAATCCATACTGATCGGTTCTGCGCGGGATGGCAGAGCCGCTATCATTGAAAAGTCACCGGAGAAGACGGCACTTTTTACAAGTAGCGGTAATCAGATTATTTGTACCAACCATTATCAATCAGATACTTTCCGCAACGATGAACGCAACCAGGAAAACATTGCGACTTCCGATAGTCCCTATCGTTTTGCCCGTCTGCAAGAACTGTTGAAAGAGAATAAGCCTATCGACCCGATGAAAGCTGCTTCCATTCTCCGCAACCAAAAAGGATTGGACAATATTGATTTGGGCATGGGTAATGAAATGGCTATTAATCAACTCATAGCCCATCACTCTGTTATTTTCCTACCGGAGAAACAGATCATGTATGTATCCACTTCTCCCTGGCAATGCGGCAAGTATATGGCATACGATCTAAACAAAATATTCAGCGATACCATAGATTTCCATCACGAAATCGCCACTTTGAATCTGACTATTCCCGAAGACAACTTTATCAGGCAAGCAAACTACAAACAGTTCATGGCTTATAAACAGCTAACGAAGCTCATCCGGGAAAAGACCCAACGGAAAGAAACAATAGAAACAAAGGTCCTGAATCTTTATGAGGCATCCAATCCTTCATTCTATTACGTTTACGAAGTATTGGGAGATTATTATGCTGCAGTACAACAAACTGGTACAGCCATAACCTATTGGCAGAAAGCACTAACAATGCCCATACCCAAACAAGCTGAAAAAGTACGAATCCTACAAAAAATCAATAAAAAGCAATAATATGGAAAAGAATCCAGACATACAGTTTCGCTCTCCCGAAGAGATTAAATTGTATCAGGAAGCCAGACTCACTGAAACCTTGGCTTACTTGCAGGCACATTCCCGCTTCTATCAGCAAATGTTCAAAGAACATTCCATAGACATCACCCGAATCAAGAAGATAGAAGATCTCCAACAAATTCCCGTTACCACCAAAACAGACCTGCAACTACATAATAGTGAATTCATCTGTGTAGACCCGGATGATATTATCGACTATGTCACCACTTCCGGCACTTTAGGAGATCCGGTTACTTTTGTACTGACCTCCAAAGACCTGGACCGTTTGGCATACAACGAGTATCTGTCCTTCAATACCGCTGGATGCAGCCGACACGATATACTGCAACTGATGACCACCATAGACCGCCGCTTCATGGCAGGGCTGGCCTACTACCTGGGAGCCAGAGAGCTCGGTATGGGAGTAGCCCGTGTAGGCAACGGTATACCGGAACTGCAATGGGATACCATTCATCGTATTCACCCTACCTGCGGCATGGTCGTTCCTTCATTCCTGATTAAATTGATAGAGTTTGCCGAGAAAAATCAGATTGATCATAACACCTGTTCTATGAAGAAGTGTGTATGTATCGGCGAAGCACTGCGTAACCCCGACTTTACATTGAACACCCTTGGACAGCGTATCAGCGAAAAGTGGCCGTCACTCCAACTCTATTCCACTTATGCCTCTACGGAAATGCAATCGTCCTTTACCGAATGTTCCGAATTCCATGGCGGACACCTGCAACCCGAGCTTATCATTGTAGAGTTTCTGGATGACAAGAACCTTCCGGTGAAAGAAGGGGAACCGGGAGAAGTAACCATTACCACCTTAGGGGTGGAAGGTATGCCTTTGCTTCGTTTTAAAACCGGAGACATTTGTTACCAATATACGGAACCTTGTGCATGTGGCAGAAACACCATCCGGTTAAGCTCTGTGCTGGGACGAAAAGGACAAATGATAAAATACAAAGGAACAACCCTGTATCCACCTGCATTATTCGACATATTGGATGATATTCCGCGGGTAAAGAACTACGTTGTTGAGGTGTACACCAATAAGTTAGGTACAGACGAAATCCTGATCCGGATTGGCAGTGACGAGAACAGCGAAAGCTTTGCCAAAGAAATTAAAGATTTATTCCGCTCTAAAATACGGGTAGCTCCTACTATCCGGTTTGAACCGGCAGAATATATCTCTCAGATACAAATGCCTCCGATGAGTAGAAAAAGCATCAAATTCTTTGATTTACGATAACTAATTTCTAATTTTGACAAAATAATAAACTGAGTACTGATTCTAAATTATTAATTGTATGAAAAAGCTATTCACCCTTCTGTTCCTTGCAACAAGCATGATTTGTTTCGGACAAAACAAGAACTTCCTTAAAGAAGTTGAAAGTATCAATTTCTATGGAGTGGACTATTCAGCGGCTAAAGTATTTGGCGCAGCAGAAACCCCGGCACAATTTAAAGTAGCATTTGATGGAATTAACCGATTGTTCATTACCGAAGCCAAGAAATATGACGTAAGTAAGAAGCTGAAAGTAAGAGTTAATGAAATCTCACTCGATGCTGTCAATCAGGTCAATGAAGCTATCGATCCACAAGAATTGATGACGACCAATGCAAGCTATATGCTGAGTGAAGATCAGATTAAGCAAATTGTGAACGCACTTCCCACACAAAAGAAACCGGGTATTGGCTTGGTTATCATTGCCAAATTACTGAACAAAGCAGAAGCATACGGTTCTTATCAAGTAGTATTCTTCAATACGGAAACGAAAGAAATAATACAAGACTGGGCAACCGGTGGTAAAGCAAGAGGTTTCGGGCTGCGTAATTATTGGGCAGGCTCCATCCATAAGGTTATAAGGAATCTATAAAGCAAGATTGTATAAAAGAGATGATCTGTTAAATGAAAATAAGCGATATTTATACACAAACCACGCTTCTATGCGAAGAGTTTTTATCGTTAGTTATCAACGGGTTACAAGATATCAACTTTTAGTAGACAAGAAATTAAGAGTTTGTCAACAAGGAATTAACTTCTTGTCGACAAACTCTTAACTTTTTGTAATCGGGGATTTGAGACTTTATCCATTTTCCTTACACGGTATAAAGTAATCCTATTCATCCTTCTATTTCCTGAATATCTTTTTTCAGCTCCTCCACCTGTTCATAAGTAAATCCGTCAAGAGCTCTCTTCATACTGAGCAGTTCTTCACGAATAGCTTTCAGACGATCTACAATTTCAAAGTTACGAAGAGTGTTTTCTTTATTGTCCTTCATTCGCTGGCGGGCACCGGGTAATGTCATTCCCCGTTCCTTCACCAGATGATAGATCAGCTTCACAGTTTCAATATCCTCTTTGCGATATTGCCGCACCCCACGGCTCCCCTTCTTCGGAGAAAGTTGTGGAAACTCTTTCTCCCAGAAACGAAGCAAGGACTCGTTCACATCGAACATCTGGGCCACCTCACTGATGGAATAATATAATTTCAAGTCTTTATCCATAGCTGTTAATCGAGAACTTTACCATGGTTGGCAGCAATCTGTATCATCCGGTCGTAATCCTTGGCACTCAAATCCATAAAGTAATAGTTGACAGGGTTGACTACCTGACCTTTTACATGAACTTCATAATGCAAGTGAGGGCCTGTACTCTTTCCCGTACTGCCTACCCCGCCAATAACTTCACCGCGTACCACCTTCTTGCCGACCTTAGTACGGAAATCACGCAAATGCGCGTATACGGTCTGATAACCAAATCCATGATCTACCACAATCCGATTACCATATCCGGTTTGCCACCCCATCTGTATCACCGTACCATCTCCTGTGGCATAAACATCCGTACCCAAAGGTGCCGAGAAGTCCATACCTGCATGGAATTTTGTAGTTCCGTAAATAGGGTCGATACGCGTTCCGTAACCGGAAGCTGTTTTGCGAAGGTCTTTATTGGAAACAGGCTGGATAGCGGGGATACAACGCAACATTTCGTCATGGCTCTTACACATATCCACCACATCATCGAAGGAACGCGACTGGATATAGAGTTGCTTGCTAAGCATATCCATCTTCTGAGTTGTATTCACTACCAGATCGGAGTTCGCCATATCCATCAGGTGTTCATAACGGTTAGTGCCGCCATAGCCTGCCTGACGAATAGCCGAAGGTACAGGGTCAGCCGCAAATATAACCCGATACAGGTTATCATCACGCTGTTGCACATCCTGCAACACCCCCATTGCCTCGTCCAGACGACGGGAAAGCACATTATATTGCGCTAAAAGTTGGCTATTTTCCTTCCTCAACTCTTTCTCGGAAGGTGAACCGAAGATAATCAGCAGAATAATGAAACTACCTGCCCCTAAGCCCATGCCGATAAACAAACGGCGCAGGAGACTCACCATCCGTTGCCGGACAGTAGGGTAAATACGGTCATAAGTCTGCGTCTGTGGATTATAAATGTAGTAAACTTTGCGCATCTTTTGGAAATATTTCGCTCATTAATACGACAAAAGTAATAAAAACAAGCTATCTTTGCACAGTTTTTTCAAGAATTATAAGATTTATGATTTATGATTTATGATTTATAAGAAAACAGTGATGGGGAAACATCTACAGTATTCGGCAAGTTATTCTTTTAAATCATGTGATGCATAAGTCATAAATCCTCATGGCATAAATCATAAATCATAAAATCATAAATCAGACAGACGTATGTTGACTGCAAATGAAATCCGAAACTCGTTCAAGAGTTTCTTCGAGAGCAAAGGCCATCAGATAGTGCCCTCGGCTCCAATGGTAATTAAAGATGACCCGACACTGATGTTTACTAACGCGGGGATGAACCAGTTCAAAGATATTATTTTGGGTAACCACCCGGCAAAATATAAAAGAGTCGCGGACTCGCAGAAATGCCTGCGCGTTAGCGGAAAGCATAATGACCTGGAAGAAGTAGGACACGATACGTACCACCATACCATGTTCGAGATGCTGGGCAACTGGTCGTTCGGTGACTACTTTAAGAAAGAGGCAATCAACTGGGCATGGGAATACCTGGTAGATGTTCTGAAGATAGATCCGAAGAACCTTTACGCCACCGTATTCGAAGGCAGCCCCGAAGAAGGACTGGAACGTGACAATGAAGCCGCTTCCTATTGGGAACAGTTCTTGCCAAAAGATCATATCCTCAACGGAAACAAACACGACAACTTCTGGGAAATGGGTGATACAGGTCCGTGTGGTCCCTGTTCCGAGATACATATCGATTCACGTCCTGAAGAAGAAAAGGCTCAGATCCCCGGTAGTCAACTGGTGAACAAAGACCACCCACAAGTAATCGAGATATGGAATCTTGTGTTCATGCAGTTCAACCGCAAGGCCGACGGTAGCCTTGAAGGACTTCCTGCCAAAGTTATCGATACCGGTATGGGCTTCGAAAGACTGGTGCGCACACTACAAGATAAGACTTCTAATTATGATACAGATGTATTCCAACCCATACTAAAGGCTATAGGTAACATGACCGGCAAGAAGTATGGTGAAGACGAGAAGTCGGACATCGCTATGCGTGTTATCGCCGACCACATCCGTACAATCGCTTTCTCTATTACAGACGGACAATTGCCTTCGAATGCAAAGGCAGGTTATGTAATCCGCCGTATTCTGCGCCGCGCAGTTCGTTACGGTTATACATTCCTGGGGCAGAGACAGGCATTCATGTATAAATTACTCCCGGTTCTGATTGAGAATATGGGTGAGGCTTATCCTGAACTGGAAGCACAGAAAGAACTGATCAGCAAGGTTATTAAAGAAGAAGAAGACTCCTTCCTCCGCACACTGGAAACCGGTATCCGCCTGCTGGATAAGACGATGGCTGACGCCAAAGCTGCCGGAAAGACAGAAATCAGTGGTAAGGATGCCTTTACCTTATATGATACTTTCGGTTTCCCGCTCGACCTGACGGAACTGATTCTCCGTGAAAACGGTATGACTGCCGACATCAAGGAGTTCGATGCCGAGATGCAACAGCAGAAACAACGTGCCCGCAATGCCGCTGCCATAGAAACCGGCGACTGGATCACACTGAAAGAAGGAACCACTGAATTTGTAGGTTACGACTATACGGAATATGAAACAAGTATCCTTCGTTACCGCCAAGTAAAACAGAAAAACCAGACATTGTATCAGATCGTACTGGACTATACCCCGTTCTATGCCGAAAGTGGTGGGCAGGTAGGTGATACAGGTGTATTGGTCAGCGAATTCGAAACGATTGAAGTAATTGATACAAAGAAGGAAAATAACCTTCCGATACATATCACCAAGAAATTGCCCGCACATCCGGAAGCTCCGATGATGGCTTGTGTAGATACCGACAAACGTGCTGCCTGTGCAGCCAATCACTCGGCTACCCACTTGCTGGACTCTGCACTCCGCGAAGTACTGGGCGAGCATGTAGAGCAAAAGGGTTCTTTAGTAACCCCCGACTCACTACGTTTCGACTTCTCTCACTTCCAGAAAGTGACGGACGAAGAAATCCGCCAGGTAGAACATCTGGTGAATGCTAAAATCCGTGCTAACATACCTTTGAAGGAATACCGCAATATTCCTATTGAAGATGCCAAAGAACTGGGTGCTATCGCCTTGTTCGGTGAAAAGTACGGCGACCATGTGCGTGTTATTCAGTTCGGTTCATCCGTTGAGTTCTGTGGAGGTACACACGTTGCCGCTACCGGAAACATCGGTATGATAAAGATTGTATCTGAAAGCTCCGTTGCTGCCGGCGTACGCCGTATCGAAGCTTACACCGGTGCACGCGTAGAGGAATTGATGGACACCATCGAAGATACTCTGAAAGATCTGAAAGCGCTCTTCAACAATGCACCCGACTTGGCCGGAACCATCCGCAAGTACATTGAAGAGAATGCCGGATTGAAGAAGCAGATGGAAGACTTCATGAGGGAGAAAGAGGCGCAGATAAAGGAAAGATTGCTGAAAAACATGCAGGAAATCCACGGCATAAAGGTAATTAAGATTTGTGCTCCGATACCCGCAGAAAGCATTAAGAATATTGCATTCCAACTACGTGGCGAGATTACAGAAAACCTGTGTTTCGTTGCCGGAACGATCAATGAAGGAAAACCGATGCTGACAGTAATGTTGAGTGATAACCTTGTAGCCGGTGGATTGAAAGCCGGAAATCTGGTGAAAGAAGCCGCCAAACTGATTCAAGGTGGCGGCGGCGGCCAGCCTCACTTTGCAACAGCAGGTGGAAAGAACATTGACGGACTGAATGCAGCAATAGAAAAGGTACTGGAACTTGCCGGAATTTAATAATTGACTTGTGAAGGCAGGCGGATTATTATTCGCCTGTGCAAGTAAATAACTGGCAAAAGACTTGACTTTGACATTCTGATGTCGTATCTTTGTCAATGTAATCCTGATTTAGTTTCAGGAAGATATATAGTAAAGAGGAGAAGCGAATGTTTCTCCTCTTTTTTTGTATCTATAGAAGTGAAATGAGTTAAGATAGTATGTTTTATATGACAACATACTATGTAATGGACTAAAACAAACGATGTAATTCCCCCAAACAAACCATCTGTTTGAGTAAAATACATCATCCGTTTCAGGTTAACACATCATCTGTTTGCAGAAAATAGAAACGGGAAAGCCGAAGCCCTCCCGTTCCGTTAAACATACATAAATTCTCTCTTGACAAAAAAGGTTAGATTAGTATATCTTTTTCAATTATTCTCCACTCTGATTACGTGGTTTTAAGCGTTCCACATGATAAACTTTACATCCTGTCGGGACTTCCACCGGACAGACTTCGGTTACATCTTCCCAAAAGTCGATATATTCCATTACAGACAGCCTGGTAAGATTGGGAGCATTGAAAGTATAAAGATGCTCTTCATTATTATACTTAAATAGCAGACCTGAACGTTCCACTTCACCTTCCATAACCGGTACCCTTTCATATTGTCCTACGAAAGGAGCAATAGTAGAATCATCCGGACGGACACGCAGGATTCCTTTTTCCCACAAATCAGATTCATTATCCGGTATCATCTCATAACGTCCTCCCTCCTTTACGGTAAAGAAGTTAGTGAATGCATCCACTATATTCTTCTTTTGTTCTTCTGTAGCTTCTCCAATAACCACAATGCCATCTTTCTCTTTAGACCAAACAAATTTCACACATTCGTCTACCTTCACTCTCAACATTGCCGAAGAACCACTGCCGTCTCTTACCGTTATCGAAGTCTCACCTATTCCTTTAGGAATAACCAATATACGCTGATAGCCATTTTCATTTTTCACAAAAGCAGCGGTTACCACGGCATCGTTTCCGTTTATTATGACATAATTGCCATCACCTCCATCCACACCGACAATAATACCTTCCGGTTTATCCTGATAGAGATTCACGGAACCAATCAGATTATCACAAGTCCCAATCTGGTAAATAGGCGCCTCTCCCGTAAAAAATACCATATCACGATAGTCATCCTCGCATGCAGTACCCACAAACAAGAGTGAAATCAACATTAGAATAGAATAGATGTGTTTCATTGTTTTAGTCTTTTTATATCGGATTCGTATAATGAAAATGCAGTAAATAGTTAATTACTGCATGCGAACAGATATTTTTTTTAATCCCAGCTATTTATACGATTTGTTCTTTCGGGTAATTCACCAGATACAAAGTACCTGTGGCACGGGTAAAAGCCGTATATAACCAGCGGAAATAATCTGGTGTCAAATATTCATCCGTCATATACCCCTGGTCAAGAAATACATTCTTCCATTGCCCGCCCTGCGCTTTATGGCAAGTAACGGCATAAGCATACTTCACTTGCAAAGCATTATAATACGGATCAGCCTTCATCTTTTTCATCCGTTCGCGTTTTACAGGAATGTCGGCATAATCTTCGAGCACAGCATAAAACAGCCTGTCATTGTCCGCTTTAGGCAAAGCCGGTGCATCACTATGCAAAGTATCTAACAATAGATTAACTTCCAATTCAAAATCCCCGTAATCAGGAAAAGTGAGCAGAACTTCCGCAAAACGGAAACCATACAACTCACGTGTACGACGCATCCGGTGAAGAACAGCTATCTCACCATTGGCAATGAAATCCATTTCTTTACTTTTTTCTGTCCAGTAGTAATTATTCTTTGCTACCATCAACAAATCGCCCGTGTTCAATTCATCTTCCCGCCAAAGAATTTGCGCGCGTATACCATTATTATAGATATTCGCACGCTTATTGGAACGACATACGACGATGGTTTCATCCATCCCGTCACGGTCGTAACAAGTACTCAACGTATCTATCAGTTCATCGCCCGGAACTACCTTTATATCAGCGAACCCCGATACCTTTATCTTTGGCAGACTCTGGCAGGCATCTTCAGCTATAAGTTGGCGCAACCGGGTAGCATTCCATAATATACCGGAGTCCTGCACCTGACGTACTACCTGCGTCAAATCTACCTCTATCACCTCCAACCCATAACCTTTCAGTGCCTCGGCAAACAAAGCAGGACTCTGTTCTTCACCCACCGGAGGAAGCTGCGCCGTATCCCCCATCAGTATCAACCGACATCCTGTACCGGAATAAACAAACTGTATCAAATCGTCCAGCAAACGCCCTGTACCAAACACAGCACCGGATAACCCCTCGTTCGAAATCATCGAAGCTTCATCCACTATATATAAGGTATGAGTAGTCAAATTATCGTTTACAGAGAAGTTATTCACCTCATTGGAGAAAGACTGCTGACGGTAAATCTTTTTGTGAATAGTAAACGCCGGATGCCCCGCATAAGCCGAAAAGACTTTCGCCGCCCGCCCCGTAGGAGCCAACAGAATTGACTTCTGTTGCAACTTATCCAATGTCCGTACCAGCGCTCCGACCAGCGAAGTTTTTCCTGTACCAGCATATCCGCGCAGCACAAAAACCGCATCATTACGGGGAGATAACAAGAAGGCAGCTAATGATTTTAGTACTATTTCTTGCTCAAAAGTTGGTTCATAAGGAAAATTTTCCTTAATTTGCGTTTCTAAATAGTTATTTATCATTTTTGTAATAGAAAAAAGTTACAGGAACTATCGCCATTAGAATTATTTATTTTATTTTTGCGGTACGAATATAAC
>NZ_EQ973491.1:180561-209744 GCF_000158035.1 Bacteroides cellulosilyticus DSM 14838 | reverse complement strand
ATAACAACTAAAAAACATATTTATCATGAAAACAGTATTTAATATCGTTTTAGGCTTGTGTGCAGTGGTACTGATCTACATCTGCTATGCTAGCATTATGGGTCCTATTAATTTCGAAAAGGCTAGAAAGCACAGAGAGAAGGCAGTTATTGCCCGCTTAATGGACATCCGTAAAGCACAGCAGGAGTATCGTAACTTGAACCACCAACAGTACACGGCAAGTTTCGACACTTTGATCTACTTTGTTAAAAACCAGAAGTTGCCTTTCATCTACAAAGAAGGTGAATTGAATGACAAGCAGTTGGAAGACGGTATGACAGAAAAGAAAGCTATTGCTATCATCAACAAAGCTAAGAAAACAGGTAAATACGACGAGGTAAAGAAAGCAGGCTTGGAAAACTTCAAGCGTGACACAATGTGGGTTGCAGTATTGGATACTATTTTCCCAAAAGGTTTCAATCCCGATTCTATGAGATATGTTCCTTACGGTGGCGGCGCACAATTCGAAATGGCTATCAAGAACGATACAGCTAAATCCGGTGCTCCTTTCTGTCTGCTCGAAGTTAAGACTCCGTATGAAACTTACCTGGGTGGTCTGGACAAGCAAGAAATTGCTAACATGAAAGACGTACAGACTAAGTTGGGTAAATACTGCGGTCTGATGATCGGTAGCTTGGAAACTGCTAACAATAATGCAGGTAACTGGGAATAATTCCCTATCCGCAACACTGTATGATAGAAACGATTGACTTTAGTAAATCGGAACAATATACGTTATCCATCCGCCTCAGTGCGGATGGATTTTCTTTTTCTGTATTCAACCCTCTGGGTGAAGGCGAGCTCTCTTTCTTTGACCGGAAAGTAGAAGAATCACTCTCCCTCACAGCCAATCTTAAACAGACTTTCCGTGAAATAGAATGGCTTAAACACCCTTATCGCCGGGTAAATATACTCATGGCGGACAAACGCTTTACCCTCGTGCCACTGGAGTTCTTTGAAGACGAACAGACGGAAACACTTTTTTATCATAACCACCCGAAGCGGGAAAACGAAATTGTGCAATACAACATTCTGCGAAAAAATAATGCCGTAGTATTGTTCAGTATGGACAAGAGTGCCCGTTCTTTCCTGTGCGAACAATATCCCGATGTAAGATTTTATTCGCAGGCAAGCTCGTTCATCGAACATTTCTCCAGCAAAAGCCGCCTGGGCAACAGTCGGAAAATGTACGTGCATCTGCGGAAAGATGCCGCCGACCTGTATTGCTACGACCGCAATCACCTGTTGCTTGCCAACTCCTTTGAATGTAAACAGACAGCGGACCGCATCTATTACCTATTATATATATGGAAGCAACTCGGCTTTGAACAGGAACGTGACGAAATGCACCTCACCGGTGAATTGTCCGACAAAGAAGCTTTGCTCAGCGAACTACGAAAATTTATCCGGCAGGTATTCATCATGAACCCTGTCACTAACCTCGACCTACAAGCAATAACCACATGCGAGTAATCAGCGGAATATATAAAAGAAGAAGATTTGACGTGCCCCGTACTTTCAAGGCACGTCCCACAACGGATTTTGCCAAAGAGAATCTGTTCAATGTACTTGCCAATTATCTGGATTTTGAGGACGGAGTATCCGCACTCGATCTCTTTGCAGGAACCGGCAGCATCAGCATCGAACTGGTATCACGGGGTTGCGACCGCGTAATCAGCGTTGAAAAAGATCGGGACCACCATGCTTTCATCTGCAAGATAATGCAAGAGGTAAAGACTGACAAATGTATCCCTATCCGTGGCGATGTATTCAAATTCATCAAAGGAGGACGTGAACAGTTCGATTTTATCTTTGCCGATCCTCCGTACGAATTGCAGGGATTGGAAACCATTCCTAATCTTATCTTCGAAAACAACCTCTTGAAAGAGGAAGGCTTGCTTGTATTGGAACATGGAAAGAAAGATAACTTCGAAGATCATCCGAACTTTGTAGAGAGACGGGTATATGGCAGTGTGAACTTCTCCTTCTTCCGGCTAAAGTAACCTTTACCTCAATTAAAGCAGCGGTGCCATCAGTCGCACCACACTCTCGGCAGCTTTCCGCCACCAGGGACGCTTCACCCAGTTTTTAAGAAAGACCTGTACACACTCGCGTTGATCCTGAAGAAAGATTTCACGCATTTGCAGTGCAGTTTCAGTATCATAAATAAAAGCGTTCACCTCAAAATTATGCTCGAAGCTGCGGAAGTCCACATTGGTAGAGCCAACAGTAGTAAGTTCATCATCCGACACCATCAGTTTGGAGTGCAGAAAACCTATCTTATAAAAATAAACTTTCACACCAGCCTGCAATACATCCGCCAAATAGGAACAAGAACCTAAATTCGTAAGGCGATTATCCGCACGCAAGGGCAGCATCAGTCGAACATCAACTCCTGCCAATGCGGCCGTTTGCATAGCAGCCAGTATCTGTTCTGTAGGCAAGAAGTAAGGGGTCTGTATATAGAAATATTTCTTCGCACCGGAAATTGCCATACTCAATCCTTGCATAATTTCTTTCCAGGGACCGATAGGATCACTCGTCACAATCTGTACTAACGAATTACCCGACGCCTCCATCTTCGGAAAATAACGGGAGGCACTGATCAAAGTACGGTCTACAAAATACCAGTCGAGCAAGAAAGCGGTCTGCAAGCCATGCACGGCTTTGCCTTCCAATAAAAGATGCGTATCGCGCCAAATCCCCCATGAGAACCCACGCATATAGCGTTCTGCCAGATTCATCCCACCCACAAAACCGATTCGTCCGTCAATCACAACAATCTTACGGTGGTTGCGATAGTTCACTTTGCTGGTGAACAGGGGGAAACGTACTTTCAGAAAGCTGCGTACCTCGATACCTGCCGAACGCATTTCATCATAGAAACGGTTGGGCACATGCCAGCATCCTACATCGTCATAGATGACACGTACTTCAACGCCCGCCCGTACTTTCTCTATCAGTACATCCCGCACCATTCGCCCGATGGCATCATCCTCAAAAATATAAAATTCAATATGGATATGTTGCCGGGCTTTAGCCAGTTCCCGCAACAGGGATTGCAACATGGAAGCACCGCTGGTATAAGTCTCTACACGGTTGCCGTCAAAAGGAAACGCCTGGGTTGTATTGCGAAATAAAGAAATGAGCCGGCTATAAGCTATAGGCAAGGTAGTGGCATCCTGCGCCAGGTATTCCACCATCGGTTTATTCAACAGACGGTTATAAATCTTCTGCTCTATTATTCGCTCGCGCCTCCGGCTACGCCCGAAAAAGAAGTAAAAGACCAGTCCCACAACAGGCAGAAACATCAATACCAATATCCATGCCAATGTCTTCACCGGATTACGATTGTCGAGAATGATGACAACAATTGTTCCGATGATAGCGCCAAAGTAAATAATATCAAAGGCGACGGTAGCTACTTGGTTTAGTATATAGTTCCAGTCAATCACAAAAGCAAATATAGAGAAAATAAAAGAATTCCTATTTTTTTATAAGAAAAAAGAGATTGTCTTTAAAGTATTTACATATATTTGCGTAATTACACACTAATACTATGAAATATGAAAAAACATCTTTTAATCGCCCTCGTGCTGGGCTTGTCAACTACTATCTGTCATTCGCAAGTAAAAATCAGTGTACAAGGTGGAACCGGATTGACCGGCATCACCAAGAATGAAAATTACAATGCTAACTTTGGGTACCGTTTCGGAGTCAGCGTAGAATTCCCTATTGACAAAACTTGGTCCATGCAGACCGGACTACAGCTACTAAACAGAAGCTACTCTATTGATGAAGCAGTAACCGCTTTGGGTATTACGGAAACAGGCAAGCAAATCTATATGGGATTAGGAATCGATTCAAAAATCAATGGAATCTATTTACAAGTTCCCATCAAAGTAGCCGCATATCTGCCTTTGAATAATAACTGTGGGTTGCAATTCAGTGGTGGTCCGTATATCTCTTTGGGAATTGGTGGAAAAAGTAAATTGAACTGGGTGCTTGCCACTAATGAAAGATTTGATGATGATGACTTTATCACGCCCAGTGAAGGTAATGGCGCTACATTGGTAAATGGTGAAGCAACGCATAAGACATTCGATAAAAACGAAGGTTTGAAATGCCTTGACATCGGTTTAAGTCTTGGAGTAGACTTCAAGTACAAATGTCTTTTTGCCGGTATCGGTGCCGAATATGGCCTTCTTCCCATTGATAAGGAGTTTCCCAAAGATCTCTTCAAATATTCCTTCCAAGAAGACCAGACACTTGTTTCCCCCCACAACATAGGAATAGAATTTCATGTAGGCTTTTGCTTCAACGCAGGGAAACGCTAAAAAACAGAATCCCCTTTCATCTCTTTCAGCGAAAGCGAATGGAAGGGGAAACTTATAATAATAACTGGTCAGTTTACTTTAAAAACGGCGTCCGCCAAATCCACCGGGACGTCCACCAGGTCCGCCATGACCGCCAGGACCACCAGGGCCACCAAATCCACCTCTACCCATCTTCTCACGGGCAGCCTTGTTACCAAAGATATTCAGGCGATAGATAAAGTGCACCATACAGTAGCTGTTAACACCATTGTATTCCGAAACCGAACGACCATCTGCCGTCAATGAACGGCTAATGTTACTTTGTTGTTTCAGAATATCGTACATTTCAAAACTTATCGTTGCCGCACCTTTCAGGAAAGTCTGCGAGAGTTGTGCATTCCAGATCAGCTCATTACGGTTCATACTTGAATCCGTATAACCACGACGGCTCTGATTGGCGATATTGGTAGTGAAAGTCATGTTCCAGGGAGCCATCAACTGGGTATTGGCACCATAAGAGAAAGTATAAGGTTCCTGGTTATTGTCCGGACGCAGTTTGTTACGCTCGGCAGTGTAAGAGATAGAGCCATTCAACCCGAATTCGAACCAATCATTGCGGTAGGCACCGTTCAAACGTTCACTCAGCGTCAAGCCCGTTGTCGTATTCTTATCATCAACTTTAGTTTCCTGATTGTACAGATACGCCACATTATTCTGATAATTAATATTAGAGAATGAATTGATGGTATACTTCTTATTCTTCAGTGCCGTATTGAATCCAAACATACCGAAAGCACTCCAATTACCATTAATATTTTTCGGCGTCGTGGTTCGTCCACCGGTCTGTTCATTGTATTCGGTACTGTTACTGATGCTGTTCTGCGTAGCCGAGAAGCTGGCATGCGTCATGATACCCCGTTGAAGTTCCGCATTATACGTATTGTAGAACAAACGCATAGAGTGCGTGAAAGAAGGCTTCAAGCCCGGGTTACCGACACGGATATTCAACGGATTGGAGTTATCCACAATCGGCAACAGGTTTTCCATACTCGGCTGACCGGTACGTCCGCGATAGTTAAAGCGCAACTGGCTTACCTTGGAGAAGCGATAACGGAAATCGACATTCGGAGCAAAATTGAACACGGAACGCGTCGTATCGATCATATAATTTCCTTTCTTATAAGAAAGCTTGGAACTCTGTGGTTGGAAAGACATACCTGCACTCAACTGATACTTTTCACGAATGAAACGCAACGATACGGATGCATCATGATTATAGTATCTATATTCGGCATATTTACCTAAGCTATCCACTGCATGGTTCTCGTAACCGGTAGGCAACGGTTCGCCAATTCCCCACTCCGGATTAATCTGATACAAATCATAAGTCGTCTTGTCACTCTCGCTGTATTTATACTGGAACTGATAGCTGAATTGCAAGAAAGTGGCCCGTGCAATAGGTTCGCTATACGTAATTTGTGCACTATAATTATAGTTATTGGTCGGAGTAGTGATATACTGATTACGAACCAAAGTAGAGTCCGGGTTCGTAGGAATCTGATAATAACGTGTCGTAGATTCCGTATACTGATTATTGTCATTATCACCGTAACCGAAGCGTCCGCGGAATGTAATGTTACGTCCTTTATCATTCAGCTTACGGTTAATTTGTAAAGTCGCATCTGTCGAAATGCTCTTGCTGTCGGAAAGTGTCCCGCTGTTCGTAGCATTTACACGGATATCCTTCAACGGGTCCCCGGCAATTATTTTATCAAAATCAAGATAATCGTTCGGATTGGCAACCAGACTGAATGGGTCTGCATCAAAAGTTCCCGACAATGAGCTCGAAGCATTATCCGTCTTACCATAAGAGAAGTTCGGGCGGAAAATGATATTCGTCATTGAATCCGGCTTCCACTCCATACGGAAATCGGCTCTGAATGTAGAATTCTTGTTCCGGTTGACTGAGTTGGAATTGGAATATGAATTACCATTCTGCAAGAAGCGCTCGGACGAGTTGATATTAGAGATATCAGCGTCATTATAATTATATTGGGCACTTCCTCCCAGTTCTATCTTCTTATTCTCTGTGGCAAAACTGATACCCAATTCTTTAGGCGCATTCAAACCATTGTTACGACGCCAGCGGGGTCCACCTCCACCACCTGAAAAGCCCTGGTTGTTCACGTTATTGGTAGAACCAATAACGGTTACCTGTGTCTTATCCACAAAATGATTTACATTTAAACGGGCTGCGTAGCGGTCTTCAGTACCCACGGCTGCATCCGCATTACCAAACCATCCACGGTTCATACCTTTCTTCACCGTCAAGTCAAGTACGGTCTCTTCCTCACCGTCATCAATACCCGTGATACGTGCCAGGTCCGACTGCTTGTCATACGTCTTCAACTTATCGATCATCTCCACCGGTAAGTTCTTCAAGCCCGTTTTCACGTCTCCACCAAAGAATTCCTTTCCATCTACCATGATCTTTTTCAACTCCTTACCATTGATTTTCACGTTACCGTCATCATCAATTTCGGCACCGGGGAGTTTCTTCACCAGCTCTTCTAGCATGGCCCCTTCCGGTGTGCGGTAAGCACTGGAATTGTACATTAACGTATCTTCCACTACCTGTACCTGCGGAGCTTCTGCGGTAATCACCGCTTCTGCCAGCATCACGGCATCCGTCTTCAGAGCCAGCGTACCTACATTCTTATTGGGATTTTGAGCCGACAGTTGCAAAGGAAGCACTGTAGGTTGGAAGCCGATATAGGAAACTTTCAATACATATTTCCCGGCCTGCACTTTGGGCAGAGTGAAATATCCCTGCGCTGTAGTGGCGATACCCGCCGCAAATGCACTGTCCGGTAACGAAAGTAACTGTACTGTGGCTTGTACTGCGGGCTCTTTCGTGTCATCCTCGATGACACGCCCCGCTACGGTAATGTTCTTAGTCTGTGAGAAAGCGGAAAGTGTGGTTGTCAGCAATAACACTGTTCCGATGATTACTTTTTTCATGCGCCTGTTTTTTATGAAACAAAATGTCTGTTTTTATACTGTTTCATTTGACAAGCTTTCAATGGAAAAGTTTAATGAGGTTTAAATAAAATGTTCTAATTATCGACGATCTCGCTTAAACAACCTATCAACTGCCGCTTTCTTTATACCAAATTCCAGGCAAAGAACATTCAGTATCAGAAAGATCAAAAAAGAGGAAGTATCCACGCTCATGATGTCTCCCTTCGCCAGGCGATAGAGCATACCGCCAAAGATGAATAATACTGTCAGGAACATAGCATTACGTGTAGCCGTATTACGGACCTGCTCGGTTTCCTTATTCTCGTTCTTGGTGTAGGCAAACAGAATCATCAATGCGCCAAGCATCATCAGCAGCTTAGAGCATTCTTTATAAAACAAGAGGTTGGAATCCGTCATTTTCCCTAGCATCAGCATCAGGAACGGAAGAAACAGTGCCAAAGCTATCACAAAATATCCTAATAGACGACAATAAACCGGTAGTAATGCTCTCATTTCAAAATTATGAATTACTAATTATTAAATTATAGATTGTGGGGGGCAGATGGCAGAAGCATCATGCCAGCCCATCAAAAATCGATGGGCAAAGATAACGTTTTATTGCCAAAAGAGCTATCTTTGTACCACAATTAACAAAGAAGGTATCCATCTCTTTCATAATTTAGAATCCACAATCAGTAATTTATAATTTGTAATTAATCAGATGAGTAAACAAGAAGTAATCCTTTGCGAGAAACTGGAAAGCAGCCTGGCAAGCGCCATCGGGAATTGTCCCCATGACAAGCTCTTCATATTGACCGACGAGCATACCCACCGCCTCTGCCTGCCGCAACTCAATGACATTCCGGCACTGAAAGAGGCTACCGAAATCATTATCGGTGCCGAAGATGTGCACAAGAATCTGGAAACCCTGGCTTCCGTTTGGCAAGCTCTGAGCGAACAGGGAGCTACACGCCATTCATTACTGATTAACCTGGGTGGCGGCATGGTGACCGACCTGGGTGGTTTCGCCGCTTCTACCTTCAAACGGGGCATTGCCTATATCAATATCCCCACCACCCTGCTGGCCATGGTGGATGCTTCCGTAGGAGGCAAAACGGGTATCAACTTCAACGGGTTGAAGAACGAAATCGGTGTTTTCGCACCCGCCGCCAGTGTACTTCTTGAAACGGAGTTCCTGCGCAGCCTCGATGCCCACAACTTCTTCTCCGGGTACGCCGAGATGTTGAAGCACGGTCTTATCAGTACCCCGGAGCACCTTGCCGAGTTATTGGCTTTCGATACGGACAAGATAGATTACGTTGCACTGAAATCAATGGTGGGCCGTTCCGTACAAGTAAAAGAGGATATCGTGGAACAAGATCCGCTGGAACACGGCATCCGCAAGGCGCTGAACCTGGGACATACCGTAGGTCATGCCTTCGAAAGTCTGGCTCTTGCCGAAGGTCGCCCCGTATTACATGGTTATGCTGTTGCTTGGGGAATTGTTTGCGAGCTATACCTTTCTTATATAAAGGTAGGTTTTCCGAAAGAGAAAATGCGCCAGACCATTCAGTTCATCAAAGAGAACTACGGTGGCTTTGCCTTCAATTGCAAACAGTACGACCAACTTTATGAGTTGATGAAGCATGACAAGAAGAACACTGCCGGCGCCATCAACTTCACTCTATTGAAAGAAGTCGGAGACATCTGCCTCAACCAGACTGCCGACAAAGATACCATTTACGAAATGTTCGATTTTTATCGGGAATGCATGGGGGTATAACCTCACTGTGTACCTGTACTATTTCCCCTTCCACACTTCTGCAACCCTTTATTCATAGGGAATAGAGTGTGGAAGGGGTATTCTTTAGGGGTTCTCAGTTATCTCTTCTTCCGGAAATTCTCCTTGCAGTTCCGCCTTCTTTTCCGCTTCCACAACTTTCTTGCTCAACATACTTGCCGGGAAGTATTTGCTCAGCGGATAGCGGAAAAATCTCATTTCCCTGCTTAATTCCCTGGTCAAGCCGCGGTCAGCGGTGAAGTAAACGCGCGAAATGCGCACGGTTCCCGGCATCACGTCTTCGGGGTGTTCAAAGCCCTCGCTGGTTATCGCAATATGGAAAGAACCCAGTCCTTTGATGGATACCGACTCCCCATTCTTCAAGGCCTCTTCTATGAAGTGAGGCAGGTCGGCCAATATTCCTTTTACATCACCTTCGCTCCTGCCCGTCCGGTGAGCGATTCGTTTTGCCAGTATGTCTTCGGTCACCCCACCTCTGGGTTGCAGTGTACGTTGCACGGCATAATACAGTTGTTTTGCACCTTCCTTAGTCTGGAAGAGCTTCTTTCTTACCAAGTAAATCATTCCCATAGTCTTTACGTGTTTTTAATTACTACCTTTGACATCTCTCCTTTATTCCTTCCATGCAAAAGATGGCATCTTTTGTAGCAAAAGGTGGCATCTTATAACACAAAAGATGGCATCTTTTACAGCAAAAGATGCCACCTTTTGTAAGAGAGACAGCAAAGATACGGAAAGTATCTTTAAATGAAGTATCCGAAAGGACTTAATGCGCTAGCTATTTAGCAAAAAGTCTTTTATTCCCATTCGATAGTAGCGTTAGGCTTCGGAGACATATCGTAGCAAACACGATTCACATGTTTTACTTCTTTCAGGATACGATCCGTAATTTTCATCAGGACAGGCCATTCTACCTGTTCGATGGTAGCGGTCATCGCGTCAATCGTATTGACAGCACGGATGATAACCGGCCATTCGAAAGAACGGGCATTGTCGCGTACACCCACTGACTTGAAGTCGGGTACCACGGTGAAATATTGCCACACTTTCTTATCCAGTCCGGCAAGTTGAAATTCTTCACGCAGGATAGCATCGGACTCGCGCACAGCTTCCAAACGATCGCGTGTGATAGCACCCAGACAACGCACGCCCAGACCGGGACCGGGGAAGGGTTGACGATAAACCATTTCATAAGGCAAGCCCAGTTCAAGACCACATGCACGTACTTCGTCTTTGAAAAGCTGACGCAACGGTTCCACAAGTTCGAACTGAAGATCTTCCGGCAGACCGCCTACGTTGTGGTGAGACTTCACCATCTTGGCCGTTTTCGTTCCGCTTTCCACAATATCAGGGTAGATAGTTCCCTGGCCTAAGAAGTCGATACCGTCCAGTTTACGCGCTTCTTCTTCGAATACGCGGATAAACTCTCCGCCGATAATCTTGCGTTTCTGTTCGGGATCTTCCACACCTTCCAGTTTAGTAAGGAAGCGGTCGGTAACATCTACATAGATCAAATTCGCCTTCAGCTGATTACCGAACATTTCTACTACATCTTCGGATTCGCCTTTACGCATCAGCCCGTGATTTACATGCACGCATACCAGATTGTTGCCAATTGCTTTCAGCAACAGAGCTGCCACTACGGAACTGTCAACACCACCGGAAAGGGCCAGCAATACTTTTCTGTCACCCACCTGGCGACGTACCAATTCAATCTGGTCATTCACGAAGTTGGTCATGTTCCAATTAGCTTCGGCCTTGCAAGTTTCGAAAACGAAAGGCTTAACAGCTGCTTTGATAGCTTCAATATCATCAGTAAACTGTGGCAGTTTCACCGCACAAGTCGCTTTGTCATGACCGGCAGCCATCACTGGGATTCCCGCCTCGTAGATAGAAGGATTCACATCGATGGCAACGCCATCTACTATGTTACACGGTCCACCATTGATAATAATGCCCTTTACATTGGACAACTTTTTCAGTTCTTCAACGGTTATATCATGAGGATAGATCTCACTATATACACCTAACGCACGGATGGCGCGAGCCAATACCGTATTCTCATGACTACCCAAGTCAAGGATAACAATCATATCCTGCTTCATTTGATTCTGGTTGTTTTAAGTTATTGTATCAATTATTATTCACTTCTGTTTTCAAACTGTCCGCAAAGATAAAGATTTTCAGAGAGACTATAATACATTGATTCTCTAAAGTTTCAGAACAGAGCAGCGTTTTTTTCGCAGTCATACCTTTCCGAAGATCAGTTTTATTCATCGATCCTTTATTTCGGTATTGTTCATGTGAATTTCAACTTCTGATTCGCATCATTAATAAAGTTAATCGGAGAACAGATGTATTTTCCTCCCCGATTTACATTGCTACTTTATTTTTTATTGTACCTTTGTGATGTCGAACCATTATAAACTCACAGCAGGGAAACCTGCCAAGAATCCGTGGCGGGCATTTTTATGCCCGTCCACGCCACTCCTATATGGCGGTCCCTGTACCCCCATGGGGAGTGTTAATGCACCTCCAAATACTAGCTGTGAGTTTAGTGTTCGACAATGGGACAGGCAGGGATTGCTTTTTCAATTCCTTCTCCTCTCCCATGAATCGAATTATTCACCTTTTAAAACTTAACGATTTATGGAAAACAACACTCAGCCGGTAACCGCTCAGGAATTATCCAACGTAGCAATGCACCCACGCACGGGCTTCCCGTCAGAAGAAGCCATGAAAGCGTACTATTTACAACTGATTGACATCATGAACATCGCGTATGTCAAAGAATCTTCGGAATATGTAAGCCTGCAATGTCTGAAACGCAAATTAAGACAATTCATCCATGTTCTACAATTGTTAGGTACACACGAATGGGGAAACGGCATTGCAGAAATACAAGATGCCAGCGGATTCTATATGCTGCAAAGTACACTCCCGCACAAGACGTTGCTGCAAGCCAACCGGGAAATCGGTCTGCATCTGCAATTCATTACGCAACTGGCAAGCAATGTAGGTTTTCTGAAACAACTGGAAGGTATCTTATATTACCACTCTCAAAATGTAGAAAACTTGCTGAAGAGGGTGAAAGAAGAATCGACAGATACTTTCTAAAATAATAAAACTGAAGTTTCGCATGTATGCTGAAAGGCTACATGCGAAACTTAAATAGAATAAACTTTCCATCATAACAAATTAAGAATAAGAGAGATGTGTTATCTAACAAGATAATAGCAAAACAAAAATCAACAGAAATATTTGCTATTTAAAAATAAAGCACTACTTTTGCATCCGCAATTCGGGATGTAGCTCAGCCCGGTAGAGTACGCGTCTGGGGGGCGTGTGGTCGCAAGTTCGAATCTTGTCATCCCGACTACCGATAAAGCATTGATAATCGCAAGGTTATCGATGCTTTTTGCTTTTTTACGAGTTTCCACCTAATGGTGCGGTTGACTTCTTGGTTGACTTTTTGCGTCAACCAAGAAGTCAACCGTAATTTTATGAAAGCAACAGTTTCAGTCATTTGTTACAAGCATAAAGTGAATTACCCATTGGTGTAAACCGCTGCCCCTAATTTACGCAAACCCTACTTTTAATTATGAAAATACCAAAAAGGCTCCCACAAAATGGAAGCCTTTTATATGCCATACAGACTCTATGCACGGACTTCTGTCAATAAAAACAATCCTAAATGGAAAGAGAGCCAATCTTTTTACTTATATCTTTTAGTGCAAATCTCAACGTGCGTAATTCGTCATCATTGAACCCGCATTTTTTGCCATGTACCATATTCCCATTTAACCGTTGCGAGAACCATGATTTTGATTTTTTGAAATAAGTCTCTGCTATGTACTTAAAAGAAATCATATTAGAGATACTTTTTACAGCCTCCAAGGTATCCAGTTCATCGTTAACCTCATTCAGTTCTTTACCGATACCATCAAGCATCAAGATCACATACTCCGATATTAACGCCCTATCTTCAGCCGAAGTATATACACCATTCATTCTTTCTAAATGTTCATCAAAAGCCGGAGTACCCAACTCTGCTTTCAATAGCTCAAGTTCTTTTTTCAGCTTCTCATTCATAATAAATTATATTTTGAAGGGGAGAGATGCTTAATCCGCATCCCCTTGAGTTTGTTTTTTCAGTTCTTCAATTCTCTTCCTGGCTTTTAAGATACCATCCAGATAAGCATCTATTCTTTCATCCACCTTTTCATCAGCCACCCCCATTTGTTTCAACCTCTGAACTTGCCTGATACATTGTTCTAACCTGACAATGTGTAGCTCCAATTTTTCAATTTGGTCTTCCATTTATTCTTTTTATTATTAGTCCTCATTGACTATACAAAGATAGATAAACCTTCGTTTATCAACAAATAAATTCTGCTTTTTTAATTAAAAAGCAACAGTAGGTGACAATCCTATTTTCATATACTTTAAGACCACTTATATTGTAAAAAGTTGATTTCAGCATTTGTAGAAGCAGCAAAAATCGTATCAGTAGATACCAAATGATTGAACAGAGTAATGGAAAGTAATGACTTTTTTTCATATTTACGGACTAATTACCTATATTTGCATAAAAACACATTAAATATACTTATGAAGAAAATTCTTGCTTACATTGCCTTTAGTTTCACGGCAATAACCAGCTATGCGACGACTCCACTCTGGATGCGTGATGTACAAATCTCACCCGACGGAACAGAAATTGTATTTTGCTATAAAGGGGACATCTACAAAGTACCAACCGAGGGCGGGGCAGCTACACAGCTCACTACACAAGACTCTTACGAATGTACCCCGGTATGGTCACCGGATGGCAAACAGATAGCCTTTGCCAGTGACAGGAATGGAAATTTCGACATTTTTGTAATGCCGGCAAATGGCGGAACAGCCCGGCGACTGACTACTCATTCAACCAATGAAGTCCCTGCTACTTTTACCCCGGACGGCAAATATATTTTATTCTCAGCATCTATTCAGGATCCGGCAGGCAGCGCTCTCTTTCCTTCAGCCGCCATGACTGAACTCTACAAAGTTCCTTCAGTCGGCGGACGCACCGAACAAGTACTGGGCACCCCTGCCGAAGCGGTATGTTTTGATAAGTCCGGCAACCGCTTTTTCTATCAGGACCGCAAGGGAGGTGAAAATGAATGGAGAAAGCACCATACTTCTTCCATCACCCGCGATGTGTGGATGTACGATACCAAAACAGGTTCACACACCAACCTTACCCAGCATGCAGGCGAAGATCGCAACCCGATAGTATCACCGGATGGACAAACCGTCTACTTCCTGAGCGAACGTAATGGTGGCTCATTCAACGTATATTCTTTCCCGATTTCGCAACCCCAATCGATAAAAACAATAACCAGCTTTAAAACCCATCCCGTGCGTTTCCTTTCAATGAGTAACGACGGCACCTTGTGCTATGGATACGATAGTGAGATTTATACCCAACAAGAAGGCTCGAATCCACGGAAGATAAATGTGGAAATCATTCGTGACGACCAGCCGCAAATAGCCTATCTGAAATATCCGGATAAAGCAACTTCCGCTACAGTTTCACCGGACGGCAAGCAGATTGCTTTCACTGTACGTGGTGAAGTATTCGTCACATCTGCGGACTATGCCACGACCAAACAGATCACACATACGGCAGCAGAAGAAGATGGTCTCTCGTTTGCTCCGGACAACCGGACGCTGGCCTACGCCAGTGAACGCAATGGCAACTGGCAGATTTATCTGGCTAAGATAGTTCGGGAAGAAGATCCGAATTTCCCGAACGCAACTTTAATAAAGGAAGAGGTGCTATTACCCTCTACCACCGTAGAACGTTCACATCCGCAATTCTCACCCGACGGTAAGGAGTTAGCTTTCATTGAAGACCGTAACCGCCTGATGGTGCTCAACCTGGAGACCAAGAAAGTACGCCGGATCACCGATGGCTCTACCTGGTACAGCACAGGCGGAGGATTTGACTATGCATGGTCTCCGGACGGCAAATGGTTTACATTGGAATTTATCGGAAACAAGCACGATCCATACTCGGATATAGGTCTGGTCAGTGCACAAGGCAATGGCGAGATTGTCAATCTGACTAATAGCGGATACACAAGCGGTTCACCCAGCTTCGTGCTCGACGGCAATGCCATTCTTTTCATTACCGAACGCTACGGTATGCGTGCACACGCTTCATGGGGTTCTCTGGACGATGCCATGCTGGTATTCCTGAATCAGGATGCATACGATAAATTCAGTCTGAGCAAAGAGGATTACGAACTGTATAAAGAAGCAAACTCCGACCGGAAGAAGATAGCTGATAAAGACAGCAGTAAGGTAAAAGATGTCGTAGTAGAGTTGAAAAACATAGAAGACCGCATCGTACGTCTGACACCAAACTCATCGAATATGGGAAGTACTCTCATCTCCAAAGATGGCAAAACCCTCTATTACCTGGCAAGCGCCGAAGGCGGACGTAACTTATGGAAGATGGATCTGCGCAAGAAGGAAACCAAGCTACTCCACAAAGTAGATGCCGGATGGACTTCTCTGGAAATGGATAAAGAAGGAAAAACTCTCTTCATTCTGAACGGTAAGAATATGCAGAAGATGAACATGGCTTCCGATGACTTGAAACCTATTAAATATCTTGCTCAGGTAAAACTGGATCTGGCAGCCGAACGCGAGTATATGTTCGATCATGTATACAAGCAACAGCAAAAGCGTTTCTACAACACCAATATGCACGGAGTCAACTGGGACACCATGACGGCAGCCTATCGTAAGTTTCTGCCACACATCAATAATAATTACGATTTTTCCGAACTTTTAAGTGAATGGCTGGGCGAATTGAATGTCTCTCATACCGGAGGCCGTTTCTATCCGGATGGACAAAGTGAGCCTACAGCCAGTCTGGGGCTACTTTTCGACTGGAACTACCAGGATAAAGGAATGCTCATTGCCGAAGTGATAGAAAAAGGTCCGTTCGACAAGGCTACCACAAAGGTGAAAGCCGGCATTGTTATTGAAAAGATTGACGGCAAAGAGATTACTCCTGAAACAGATTATTACGTGCTCCTCAATGACAAGGTAAAAAAGAAAACCCTTGTTTCATTCTATAATCCTAAAACGAAAGAGCGTTGGGAAGAAGTAGTAATCCCCATCAAGGACAGTGAACTCAGCGCATTGCTCTACGAACGCTGGGTAAAACAACGTGCGGCAGATGTTGAAAAATGGTCGAACGGCAAACTGGGCTACGTGCACATCAAGTCTATGGGTGATGACAGTTTCCGTTCCATCTACTCAGATATCTTGGGAAAATACAATAATTGTGAAGGGATTGTCATCGACACACGTTTCAACGGAGGCGGTCGCCTGCACGAAGATATAGAGATACTGTTCAGTGGTAAGAAATACTTCACACAGGTGGTTCGTGGCCGTGAAGCCTGCGATATGCCCAGCCGCCGCTGGAACAAACCATCCATCATGCTGACGTGCGAAGCCAACTATTCCAATGCACACGGCACACCGTGGGTATACAGTCATCAGAAACTGGGCAAGCTGGTAGGCATGCCTGTCCCGGGCACCATGACCAGTGTATCATGGGAACGCCTGCAAGATCCTACCTTGGTATTCGGTATTCCTGTGATTGGTTACCGCCTGCCTGATGGCAGTTATCTGGAGAATACTCAGTTGGAACCGGATATTAAAGTAGCCAACTCACCCGAAACAATTGTAAAAGGCGAAGATACACAGCTGAAAATAGCGGTAGAAGAATTATTGAAAACTAACAAATAATCTAAATTCATGTTTGCTGACCTACTTAATTCCTCTTATTTCGCCCTCTTCCTCATTGTCGCATTGGGTTTCATGCTGGGAAAAATCAAAATTAAAGGTTTATCACTGGATGTTTCCGCAGTGATTTTCATTGCCCTTCTCTTTGGACACTTCGGTGTAGTCATTCCTAAAGAATTAGGAAACTTCGGATTGGTACTTTTTATCTTTACTATCGGTATTCAGGCCGGCCCCGGTTTCTTCGACTCGTTCCGAAGCAAAGGAAAGACCCTGATCATAATTACCATGCTGATTATCTGCTCGGCTTCTCTTACAGCTGTCGGGCTCAAATACCTATTCGACATCGATACGCCCAGTGTGGTAGGTTTGATAGCCGGTGCGCTGACCAGTACACCGGGACTTGCCGTAGCCATCGACAGTACAAATTCTCCGTTGGCATCCATTTCCTATGGTATCGCTTATCCGTTTGGGGTTATAGGTGTTATCTTGTTTGTAAAACTGCTCCCCCGTATCATGCGTATTGACCTGGACAAGGAGGCCCGTCGACTGGAAAAAGAACGTCGCGGCCAATTTCCCGAACTGACGACCTGTATCTATCGTGTTACAAATCCCGCCGTATTCAACCGCAGTCTGATGCAAATCAACGCACGGGCCATGACAGGTGCTGTTATTTCACGCCATAAACATGATGAAAGAATTTCCATTCCCACAGCACAAACGATGCTACATGAAAATGATTATATACAGGCAGTGGGTAGTGAAGAAGCTCTGAACCAGCTTTCAGTTTTAGTAGGAAAACGCGAAGAGGGCGAATTGCCTCTGGTAGACACACAAGAGATCGAATCCTTATTGCTGACCAAAAAGGATATGATCAATAAACAATTGGGAGATCTGAACCTGATGAAGAACTTCGGATGTACTGTCACACGTGTTCGCCGAAGCGGTATCGACCTGTCTCCATCGCCGGATCTGACTTTAAAATTCGGTGATAAACTAATGGTGGTAGGTGAAAAAGAAGGACTCAAAGGACTGGCTCGCTTGCTGGGAAACAATGCTAAAAAGTTATCAGACACAGACTTCTTCCCTATCGCAATGGGTATTGTTTTAGGGGTATTGTTCGGTAAACTGAATATAACTTTCCCCGGTGGTTTATCTTTCTCCCCGGGATTAACGGGCGGTATTCTGATTGTGGCTTTGTTTTTAAGTGCAATTGGTAAGACAGGTCCTATTCTATGGTCTATGTCCGGACCTGCTAATCAGTTATTACGCCAGTTGGGCTTGTTGCTATTCCTAGCCGAAGTCGGCACCTCGGCAGGCACCAATCTTGTAGCGACTTTCCAGGAAAGCGGCTGGTTGCTATTTGGAGTGGGTGCTGCAATTACGCTGGTACCTATGTTAGTAGCGGTGTTTGTCGGACTGTTTGTATTCAAAATCAACATACTCGACTTGCTGGGAACCATCACCGGTGGTATGACCAGTACTCCAGGACTTGCAGCAGCTGATTCTATGACTGACAGCAACATTCCGAGTGTGGCTTACGCTACGGTTTATCCCATTGCAATGGTATTCCTCATACTGTTTATTCAGATTATTGCAACTATGTTTTAATAAGTACTTGCTATTTTCAGCAAAAATCCCCTAAATTTGCATACACTATAAATAGCAGCTAAATATGAAAACATTAAAAGCCCAAGTCATCATTAGCCTGATAACCTGTTTCTTCCTGGTTCTGGCAGTCACCATCTGCAAGGGAAACAAGTTTGGGAACATTCTTTCTGAAAGCGAAAATACAACAGAAAGCCAAACAGGAACTTCCGGGATACTACGACATACAGATGACGGAGTACAGATAATATCTACCCGGCAACTAACAAAAGATATTAACGGGTATGGCGGAAATGTTCCTCTGGAAATCTATATAAAAGAGAACCGTATTCTAAAAGTAGTAGCTCTGGAAAACTCCGAAACACCCAGCTACTTTGCCAAAGTACGAAACAGCGGTCTGTTACAACAATGGAACAATCTTTCACCAGAGGAAGCAATCCATAAAGAAGTGGATGGAATATCCGGAGCCACAGAATCTTCCGTAGCCATTATCCAGTCTATACATAAGGCCATGGAGTATGCAAAGGAGCATTCGGCAGACAAACCGACAAGTGCTTTCAGTTTCGACTGGATACTCTTCCTGGGATTACTGGCAGGCATCGCATTATGTACCCTAATCATCTCATATCTTTCTAAAAGGCCCAAAGAGCAAACAATGCACTATGCGCTGAACACTTTCAATCTAGCTTTGGTTATAGTAGTAACTGCATTATCTATCCAACCAAAACCCAATCAACTTAATAAGATGGAGGAACCTAGCATGAAACAGGATAATAAACTTTCGGTTCTTGACAACATACATGCAAGAACCAGTATTCGCTCTTATCAGCCGAAAGAAGTAGAAGATGAAAAAATAGAGCAATTGTTAAGGGCTGCCATGGCAGCTCCTACAGCAACCAACAGGCAGCCTTGGGCTTTCATTGTCATCAGAGACAAAGAAACAATGAATGAACTGGGTTCTACTCTTCCTTACGCCAAGATGGTCAAAGACGCTCCGTTGGCTATTGCCGTATGCGGAGATTTAACTAAAGCTATCAGTGGTGCGGGTATAGAGTACTGGGTACAGGACGCCTCCGCCGCCAGTGAGAATTTGTTGCTGGCTGCACAAGCTTTAGGATTAGGAGCTGTCTGGACAGGCGTTTATCCTATAGACGAACGGGTAAAAGAAGTACAGAAAATACTCCAATTACCCGAACAGATTGTTCCTCTGAATGTAATCCCTATCGGTTATCCGGCAGAGAACCCACTTCCGAAAGATAAATGGAAACCGGAGAATGTACATTATGACCGTTGGACGGAGCCTGATAAGAAGTAATTTTTAAGTTCGGTACGTAAATACATCAAAATGACTCAGTCCCATAGATTTTAGTAAATCTATGCTATGCGTAGTATCCTCCTCCATATTATACTGCGGAATAAGGGGGATACGGACTGTGATCTGTTCGGCTTTTCCGTGCTCTATAAGCCAACGCAGGTTTCCGAGCACCTGATGATTGCTTCTGCCTGTGTAGTTTTGATAGATCTCATCATTCGTATCCTTGATATCTACGATATAGTCATCTACCACAGGCAATAGAATCTCCAGATGCTTCCGGGGTACATTTAAAGACGTTTCTACTGTAATCCTCCACTCCTTCCCACAAAGTTCCCGGAAACGGCTGATAAATTCACTTCGCAGACAAGGCTCACCACCACCAAAGGTAATACCACCACGAGTTGCAAGAAAGTAAAGTTCATCTACTTTCACCCTCTCATACAGTTGTTCGCAGGAATAAAGCGGGAAATCAAAATCATCGGATAGAGACTGAGGGTTCAGACAATACTTGCAATGCAAAGGACAACCATGAAAAGCCACCAATGTGGTCACCCCCTCACCGTCAATCAACAGACGGTGCCTGTTCACTCCTAATATGGGGACAAGATTACTCATTCTATCCGATTATTCATCCATATCATCCAGATGTATCTCTAAAGCCTTCACCGAAATATAAATCTCGTACACAGAGATAGCCAGAGAGATAATCAGCAACACCATTGCCAGTCCAAAGATATAGATGGATACAAGATAAAGTTGTATATAAATAAAGAACATACTTACGACACACAACAATAAGCTGCCTGTCCCTGTCACCTGCATAGCACGCGTCAGATACAGACGTTTACGAAGATTGGCAATCTGTGCCGCAGTTACCGACGAATGATTTTCACGGTATTGTTCCTTCAAAGTACGTACCAACTGGGCATACGACATGAAACGGTTGGTATAAGCCAACATAATCAATGAGATTGCCGAAAACAATAGAGCCGGAGTCGTTAAATCTATTTCCATATTTCCTATATCTTTAATATTATAACCTTAATTGCATAAGTGCTCATGCAAAATTAGCTTGTTCTATAAATGATAATTTGTAAACCTGTTATAAAGATTAGGCGCGGATTACACGGATTACGCGGATTAAAGGCTGCGCTATTACATCAATCCATAAAAAAATCCGTGTAATCCGCGTAATCCGCGCCTAAAATTATCATTTATCATAATATGAACTAATTATGTTCACTTACTTAGTGATATCTTTAATAGGTATGAAACCTAAATTCTGATAAAATCAAATCTGAGTTTAACAAGAAGGTCGATATCATCCAAGGGCATTTCTCTAATTTTCATATACCCCAATATTAGAGTTATGCATTATGCAAAGTTACAATAAAAATCAGAAGAGTCCCATAGTATACAAGTTTCTTTAGCTTCCGGAGGTGAAGGCAGGAAAACCTTACTTCTTATCATAAACCCCATTAGAGAACTTCCCGTAAGCCATTACCTGATTTGTATCGGGAAGATGTACAATCTCCGGAAGGTTATTCGTATCGAAGTCAATATAAACCAACTTTTCCGTATCCGAACCGTTACGAATGACATGTGCACCTTCAGGACCCGTAGGGAAAGTTATTGCATCACCGGCCTTTACCGTCACATCCCCATTTGCTGTGCGAACAATTCCTGTACCACTGATGATATAGAACACCTCTTCGTCCGTTTCGTGATAATGATATCCATAGGCAAAATTACCCGGTTCCACTTCTACAAAGTTCACACGGCATTGGTCCACATCCGTCTGCTCAACAATCGGTTTCACTGTAAATTCATTACCACCCTGACTGATTTTCTGACCTTCTGCGGTCTTGTAATTCTTTACTGCAAGTTCTTTCATTGTTTTTTGCTTTTAATTTGTTTATAAAATAGTTGCATTCATCAGTTTTTTCACTAACTTCGCAAATGCAGTCAGTGACTTTCCGATGATGCAAAGCTATATACTATTTTACTTATAAACAAGAAGTTACAAATCGGTAAGATAGTTACCTAAAGGTTACTTTTGCTGAAAAGCAAGAGTTTAAAAATGAAGAAAAGAAGAAAAAACTAATTATGACCTAATCACAAAAGTATGAAAACAAGAATTACCTCTAATCGTATCACAGAACTACATCCGGACGAGATATTCGTTTTTGGCAGCAACCTGGAAGGCGCGCATGGTGGCGGAGCCGCTTATCTGGCATGGAAAAAATGGGGAGCTATCTGGGGACAAGGAACCGGATTACAGGGACAGACCTATGGCATTCCGACCATGCATGGTGGGCCGGAAGCCATCAGACCTTATGTAGATGAGTTTATCCGCTTTGCCAAAGAGCATTCACAATATACTTTCCTCGTGACAGAGATAGGATGCGGTATTGCCGGATTCGCCCCGAAAGAGATTGCTCCTTTATTTAAAGAGGCTGCGGATGTGCCTAACATTCACCTGCCTCAACGCTTCTGGGATGTACTGAATGCGAAGTAAAGCTTCGTACGCCTTCTACCTAAAGCCAACAAAATACAGGAAAGGGAACAGAAAGAGCAGATAACAAATATAACCCCTGTAGAAACCAGGATATTTCCAATGCCTACCAGGGGAGAGACAATGCCGCCGAACGAAAAGCAAACAGCACCCAACAGTGCCGAAGCTGTTCCGGCATTTGTGCGCTCACACTCCATGGCTAATGCGGTAGAGGTGGTAAACGTCATTCCCATCATAAAAAGAACCGCTATCAGCAGCAGTTCATAAATCCAGAAGCTGCAACCCAAAGCCAAAGCGGAACATTCAAGTAAAGAAAAAATAAGCATACCCATACAACCGACCAGCGTTCCGTTTGCAGGCCGACGAAACTTCACGGAAAATGCCGCCGCACCACCGATGGCAATAGCGTTAATACTGAAACAAATGCTGAAAGCAAAGGGCGAATAACCATAATGTTGCTGTATTATGAAAGGTGAGGAAGCAATATAAGCAAACAGTACTCCTTGTGCAAAAGCGAGTTGTAGCACATAGCAGACATACTGTTTATTGCGAAGCACCACCTTGAAGCTATTAAAAGTATCCGCCCATTTCGTAGCCAGGCGATTTTCCGCCGGGAGTGATTCCCGGAAACGCATACATCCTATCAAAAGGAGCACACCCAATACAAGTAAAATTATGAAAATTCCCTGCCAACCGATGGCTTCCGTAAACACTCCGCCAATAATAGGCGCTACCACGGGAGCAATGCCATTAATGGCTCCAATGATCGCCAGCATCTTTGCCAGATCTTTGCCCGAAAATTTATCCGTAGCAATGGAACGGGCTATAACAATCCCCCCTGCCCCGGCAATACCTTGTATCAACCGGAAAGCGACGAATTGCTGAATATTCTGCGCAAACAAACAGAAAATCGTTGACACAATAAACAACCACATAGCAACCTGCAACGGTATGCGTCTACCATAACGGTCACTCAAAGGGCCGAAGAATATCTGTCCGACGGCCAGTCCGATCATACTGGTAGTCAGTCCTAACTGAGCCATTGAAGAGCTTGTACTGAAATATTCTCCCATAGACGGAAGACTCGGTAGGTACATGTCCGTGACAAAAGGCCCGAAGGCCGTCAGCATACCCAATAAGACTAGAATAAACAGCTTTGAATTATCTTTTACCATATAAACTTAACTTATACATTTCGTGGAATATACGTCCACTTTCGGGCTGCAAAAATAATAATAATTCACCTTATTCCCCCTACCAATTTTAGCCAAAGCTATCCAATACAAGAACAAAAAAATCTCAACTTATGCTGTAGCTTCCAGTTTTTTGTCTATACGCAACTCATGCTTCACAAAACGACGAATGGAACGATAGGTAGGATGCAGTACTTTATATGGACGAATATCACTCTCGTAAACCAGGAAGGCCAACAGACAGAACAAAGCCATCAGAGTGAGCCAGCCGTACAGTTCTTTCATAGAAACCATCAGAGCCTGTTGCTGCACAGCACCGTATACTTCTCCAACGGGTATCCGGCTGATGAAAGGATTTACATGATCCACTACCGAACCCAGTAACATCGAGTTCTTTTTCATTGCCCCATTAAGAGCATGCCCCAGTATAGCCGTTCCCAAAGCCCCACCAAATCCAGCACTGACAAACGACTGTACGGACACCGCCTGAAAGAAATGCTGAAAAGGGACACGAGATAGCACTGTAAGAAAACAAATAGCTATTATCACATACCCGAAACTGCGCAGGAACAGCGGCACAAACAATGTCTCCTTGGGCAAAGCATAGTCAATACCGAAATAAAAATACATCAGATAACCCGTAATGGAAGAGAATGCAATCACAGTCATTGTCTTATATCGCCACTTACGACGGGAAAAAGTGAAAAAGGTAAAGCCTGCTCCCACTATAATTCCCAGCAATACCGCCCAATTGAGCGAAATTACATTCAGGGCATCATACTCTAATATACTCTCCATATAGATATGCTCAAAGAGATGCGAAGGCGCCAGCAGAATATCTATTACTATATATAGTATAAAGGGAAACCATACGGCACGATACGTCCAGGTCTTCAAAGCAATGAACGGGTGACGAATGAAAGATGCACGCCATAAATTCAATGCAAGAATAAGTATACCGATGACGGTTGCCGCCCGGATCTGGAAAGACTGATACCAATCGTAATGTTCCCCATACACACAGACAAAGAGGATGCACAACAACACAAGTCCCCACATCAAAGCCCCCAACCAATCGATACCGAACAACGGCAACTTCGGCAAAGAGCGATAACTACGGAACAGGCACAATGTAGCCAGCATCACCAATAACAATAAACCAATAATCAGCCAATGCATATACTCCCACTTTGCCCAAAATGCTGTATAGACTGTTATCAGTCCCGACAGCTGAATACAACTCTGCACCAATAGATAGATAAAACAGAAAAATACCGACAAATCCCGTTTAGGGGTAAGCCATAGCTGAATGGTGGAATTACATTCGAATGTAGCCCACATGCGGAAGATTCCTGCAAAGAAACAGGTGATCACCAGCACAGGAATGCTATGCGTCTGCATACATATCAGATTAGAAACAATCAGAGCAATGCTACACGTCATCAATGAGGTTTTCGAAGCAAAGCGGAACTTCAGTCGAAACATGATGGCGAATGTCAGCCCCATGCCTATCATAGAAGCGTAGCCTGCCATCATGATATCTTCCTGCATCAATGCCGTAGAACCGACCATCTCACTGACTGCCGCCAAATAGAGACCACCGGAAAACTGGAAAACGATGACAAAGGCAATGATAATCCAGGGACGCAACTTAGGAGGAACAAAATCACGGATGGCCGGAATGGAAAAAGGTCCTGTTTCGTGCATAATATCAATAATTTACTACGCACTCCACATTCATACCGGCACGCAAGCGTTCCATATCTTCCGGACGATTGCCGGTAGAGAATTCTATACGGACAGGAATACGTTGTTCTACTTTCACGAAGTTTCCGGCAGAGTTATCCTGCGGCAGAAGAGAGAAGCTGGCACCCGTAGCGCGGGAAATAGATTTCACAGCACCTTTAAACGTTATTCCGGGCACAGCATCCACTTCTATTTCTACCGGCTGGCCTTCTCGGATATGGGTAGTCTGAGTCTCTTTATAATTAGCTACTATCCATCTCTCATTTTCATCGACAATGTCAACCAAAGTCTGCCCGGGCTGTATCAGTTGTCCTTCCTGAATTTCTTTCCGACCGGTAGTTCCGTCACAAGGAGCGAGGATAACGGTATAAGAAAGGTTCAGACGCGCCAGCTCCAGGGCAGCTTGCGCCAGTTTGATACCTGCATCCGTCTGTTCCAGACGATGGGTCTGTTCCTGCTTTACCAAAGTTGTAGATTGACGTTGACGAAGCAGAAGTTCATAGCGTGCTTTGGATGCCTCGTAATTTGTCTGCACGGCATCATACTGCTGTTTGGTGACGGCATCCTGTGCCAAAAGGTTTTTATACCGGTGGTATTCACGTTCGGCATTATCCAACCGGACTTTTGCCTCCTGCAAACCGGCATCGGATACAGCTATATTATTCTGAGTAGTATGTACTGTGGTGGCCACCGCATTCTTTCCCGAAATGGCGTTCTGAAAATCAGCCTCAGCTTGTGCCAGGCGGAAACGAAACTCGGAATCTTCAATCAAGACCAGAGTATCGCCTTTATGTACTTCCCGGTATTCATCGAAATAGATTTTCTTGATAAAACCCTGTACACGGCTGTTGACGGGGACAATCAGTTGTTTCACCTGTGCGTTGTCTGTATAGGCTACATTGCCGAGATGAACGAAATGGGAACATACCCACACCAGTCCGGTGATAAGTAAAAGGCTAACCACTACGTTATAAATCAGTTTTTTCTTTTTACGTTCCATGTCTTATTTAATTCATTAGTTTACATTCATATATCAAAAACCATTTTTCATCCGCAGATAACGCAGATTACACAGTTCCTACGGCTGAGCTATGCCTTTCAGAAAAATAAAATCCGCATAATCCGTGTCATCTGCGGATGAAAAATTACTTGACGACAATTTATAAGCACCCCGCCGTCTTCTTCAACTTATAGAGATTGAAAAGTATATTGATCTGTGCATTCACCAACTGCAACTCCGCATTCAGTTTAGAATTGCTGGCATCCAGCATATCAGTAATCAGCGCCAGATCATTCAAATAGCGGTTATTCACCACACTGTAGTTTTGTGCTGCCAATTCCAGACTTTTCTCTTGTGTATCGCAAATGGTAAAAGCCTCATGAAAACGGATATATGCCGCTTTTACTTCCGTCCGCACATTCTCCTGCAACAATAAGTCGTTTTCTTGCGCACGCTGGGTGGACAGTCGTGCCAGACGAATTTTCTTACCCGACTTGAAAGTAGAAGCAATATCGAATTTCACTCCTACACCGATATACCAATAGTTCAGATTTTTGTTAATGGGAGGCACTTCAATCGTAATAGGACCATCTAGTTTATCACCTGCAAAAAGAGCTATGGACGGCAAACGTTCAGCCTTTGCAATCCGTTCATTATACTCCGACTGCTTGATATTCAATTTCATCTGTTGCAGCACGGGAGAACTCAATACCGCCGTTTCCTGCCAAAGAGCTTCTTCCGAGAGTTTGGGAAGTCGTCCCAGCAAGGTAGTATCCACATTTATCACCGTTTCCTGGGGCAAACCCAATACCGTAACCAATTGATTGTTCAGGATAAGGATACCATTTTCAATCTGTGTCAATGCCAGTTCCAAAGATTTCAGTTGCAACTCATAACGAGTGATGTCATTCTTTAAAGCCAGTCCTTGCGATTGTTTGGCATTGATATCTTCTACCAATTTCCGGGTTTGCTCTATATTCTTCCGGTACACTTCAGCCTGATTCTGCAATTTATACATCTCCAAATAATTGCCTACTAACAAAAAGCGGATATCCTGCCTGTTCTTTTCTTTATCCAACTCTGCCAGTTGCTGTTGTAATTTGGCAATGGCAATCCGGCTGGTGATAGCCCCACCTGCATAAATAACCTGCGATGCTTCTATTGCAAAGTTATTGCCGAAGTGCGGCATAGCAGCATTCTCTCCATTTGTAAAATCACGGTCTGCCAGCCAGACATCTCCCAAATAACTTGCCGAAACGGATACGTCAATCGAAGGAAGTTGAGCATTCCTGGCCACCTTTACTGCCTGTCCGGCTTCCTCTTCCGCCAGACGGAACATACGAATACTGCGACTATTAGCATCTGCCAACTCGAACATTTCTTCAATTGTCATCTTCTGAAAGGTTTGTGCAGGTGCCAACGAAATGCTCAATGCACCGATAAAGACAAATAATACTTTCAATTTACTCATAATACCTATTAAATTAATAAAGGAGCATCAAAATGATAATTTAACGGCAAGAATTGGTACGCGGACGACGCGGATAAGGCGGACGAACGCAGAGTAAGATTTCCCTTCGGTATGCAACAATTTTTCATCCGCAGATGACACGGATAACGCAGATTTTAAAGGCTGCGCTATGTTTAATGCATCCATGTGGAAGATAAAAAAGAAATCTGTGTTATCTGCGTCATCTGCGGATGAAAAATAAAAATCCGCGTTCGTCCGCCTCATCCGCGTCGTCCGCATACCAATTCTCGCTGCTAAATTATCATTTACCTCAAAACGGCTGCAAAGGTCGGATAAATTCTTTGCCGGAGAGAAATCCCAAATTGGGCAAAATTGGTTTAATTTGGAGATTTCAAAGGTTTACATTATCTTTGTACAACATAAAATCACACCTAATGGCCCCTTCCATACGCATCAAAAACATCAGTGAACTCCCCATCATTAGTGGCAGCAGGAATGATACACGAAAGAAAATCAGTTGCATTACTATCGGGTATCGGGAAGCAGAAGAACAGTTTTCGTCAGATATCCATCTGGACGCTTTTATCATCTTATTGGTTTTATCCGGAAAAGGACATACCGTAATCAATTACAAGGCGTATGATATTCAAGCGGATACGCTTTTACTTCTATCTTCTGCTCATCTGTTTCATTTTTATGAATGTAGTGATGACTTTCAATGCCAATGTCTCTTTGTCAGCAAGGCTTTTACGGATGAAATGGACTCCACTGACATGATCTACCGACGGACCAAATACGGTGTGCGGCTATATAACCAACCGGTAGTTCCTTTAGCGCATCCTTACGCTGTTTTATTAGCCGAACGATTAGCCAGCATCAATAAGAATATTGACCGTACAGAGCATTTCTATCACAAAGAAGTCATTCTGAACCGTTTGTTCGCCTTTTATCTTGATTTAAGTGACATCCTTGAACGAACCAACCTCCCCCATACGGACGGCTGCCTGACCCGATACGAAAGTATTATCAAATCATTCATCGAACTACTGGCAACGCATTATCGTGAAGAACATAAGGTAGATTTCTATGCTGCCCACCTGAACTTATCTGCCCATCATCTGACACAGATTGTGAAGCTCGTGACAGGACAAAGCGTGAGCGACTTCATCTTCGAAATGCTATTCAGCGAAGCCCGTAACTTACTGACACATTCCAAACTCTCCATACAGGAGATTGCCACCACCCTCAACTTCTCCGACCAGTCTTCATTCGGAAAGTTCTTCAAACGGAAGGCCGGTGTATCACCGGTTGATTTCAGAAAAGATATAGTGTTCGTTGAAGAAAGATGAATC
>NZ_EQ973491.1:150836-180307 GCF_000158035.1 Bacteroides cellulosilyticus DSM 14838 | reverse complement strand
AATAGAAAGACCTTTTTTACTATATTTGTCACAAAACAAAGTGTGATGAATATTATTAAACGTATCCTTCAGGATAAAATATCAGAACGAATAGAACCCAATAAAGCGGTTCTGCTTTTTGGTGCACGACGCGTTGGAAAGACGGTTCTCATACGTGAGTTGATAAAAGAGTTTAAAGGTCAGTCCATGTTACTTAACGGAGAGGATTACGATACGATTGCCCTATTAAATGAACGAAGTATTTCCAACTACAGGCATTTATTAGAAGGGATAGATTTGCTAGCTATTGATGAAGCACAAAACATCCCGGAAATCGGTTCCAAACTTAAATTAATAGTGGACGAAGTGGAAGGCATCAAAGTCATTGCAAGCGGTTCTTCCTCTTTCGACCTACTCAACAAAGCCGGTGAGCCTTTGGTAGGCAGATCTACCCAATTCCATCTGACTCCATTCTCACAAAAAGAGATTTCACAAATAGAAAATGCTTTGGAAACAAGACAGCACTTAGAATCTAGACTTATCTATGGTTCTTATCCTGAAGTAGTGATGCTAGAAAGCTTCGAGCGGAAAACTGATTATCTACGAGATATTGTAGGAGCTTATCTATTGAAAGACATTTTAGCAATCGACGGTTTGAAAAATTCCAGTAAGATGAAGGAACTACTGCGTCTAATTGCATTCCAAATGGGCAGTGAAGTATCTTATGACGAATTAGGTAAGCAATTGGGAATGAGCAAAAATACAGTTGAAAAATATCTTGACTTATTATCCAAAGTATTCGTGGTGTATCGTTTGGGAGCCTATTCACGCAATCTCCGTAAAGAGGTAGTGAAAGCCGGAAAATGGTACTTTTACGATAACGGTATTCGCAATGCAATCATCGGAAATTTCACCCCTCTATCTGTACGCCAAGATGTGGGCGCACTATGGGAAAACTATTTAATCAGCGAACGAATGAAGCAATCTTATAATCGTAACCGAGCCAAAGAATTCTATTTCTGGCGAACATACGACAATCAAGAAATTGATCTAATAGAAGAATCACCCGAAGGTTTATCCGCTTTTGAATTCAAGTGGGGAGACAAAAAAACGAATGTCCCTACCAGTTTCGCAACAGCTTATCCGGAAGCGTCTTTCAAAGTAATAAACAAAGAGAACTATCAGGAATTTGTGTTATAACCGCCGTTCAATCGGATTTGTAATCCTGAGACTGTAAGGAAACCGAAAAAAATACTATTTTTCCATTTACAGGAAGTTAAGAGTTTGTCAACAAGAAGTTGGGAGTTTGTTGACAAACTCTTAACTTCTTGTCGACTGGGAATTAATATTTTGTAAGCTTTTGATAATCTGAGAGTAAGCTTCCTTACGCAAAAAAGATATTCGTATACATATATTACTTGCGTTCTACGCACCTCTTAAATAACCCGTTGACGGAATTCGTTTCAGAACGGCTCCATGCCATCTTCGTATACTCTCCGTGTCATCTCCATACTATCTCCGTATCATCTCCGTAACTACTCCGTAGCCTATTCGGTCAGTGATACCTCTATTATATACGGAGTAAGTACGGAGCAGACACAGAGCAGATACGAAACAAATCTGTGCACAGTTCGGATAGAAGTCATGTAACTCAAGTTTCTTTATTCAGATATTTATCGTACTTTTGTAGCCTGTAAACCAGCTATTACGTTTAAGAAGGAATACAACTATGCGCTATAAACTTTCGGCACCAGCCACTTTGCATACCACTATCCAGCTCCCGGCTTCCAAAAGTATCAGTAACCGGGCTTTGATATTACACGCTTTAGCCCAAGGGCATATCGCGCCAAGCAATTTGAGCGATTGCGATGACACCCGTGTCATGATAAAAGCACTGGACGGGAATCCCGGACATATCGACATTCTTGCCGCCGGAACCGCCATGCGTTTTCTCACGGCTTACCTCAGTGTAACACCGGGTACACGCATCATTACCGGTACCGAACGGATGCAACAACGCCCCATACGTATTCTGGTGGATGCCTTACGTGAACTGGGTGCACAGATAGAGTATGCCGGAAAAGAAGGCTTTCCACCTTTACGCATCACAGGTACAGAATTAACAGGCGAAGAAATCAGCCTTGCCGGAAATGTCAGTTCACAATATATATCTGCTTTACTGATGATCGGCCCCATCCTGAAAAACGGATTGAGGTTGAATCTTACAGGAGAAATCATTTCCCGCCCTTACATTAATCTAACACTGCAACTAATGAAAGAATTCGGTGCAGACGCTGCCTGGAGTTCTGAAAGTAGTATCACCGTCCGTCCGGGAAAGTACAGAGACATACCTTTCACAGTAGAAAGTGACTGGAGCGGTGCTTCTTACTGGTATCAGATGGTTGCCTTAATTCAGGATAATGAAAAAAAAGAATCTACAAAAACGGAAATAAAATTACCCGGACTTCTCCCACACAGCTATCAGGGCGACAGCCGGGGAGCTGAAATATTTGCCAAACTCGGTGTACACACCACATATACCGACCAAGGAGTGGTACTGACTAAGATGGGAACTCCCGTTACCTGTTTAAAGGAAGATTTAGTGGATATACCCGACTTGGCACAAACTTTCGTTGTGACTTGTTGTTTAATGAACATACCTTTCCGATTTACCGGATTGCAGAGCTTGAAGATAAAGGAAACCGACCGCATTCAGGCGCTTATTACAGAATTGAATAAACTGGGATATGTGGTAAAATCGGAACAGGACAGTATATTAATCTGGAACGGTGAACGCTGCGAACCGGCCTCCCATCCCGTTATTGCGACTTATGAAGACCACCGGATGGCAATGGCATTTGCACCCGCCATCCTTCGGACGCCATCCATACGGATTGCCGATCCGCAAGTGGTGTCCAAGTCTTATCCGGGATACTGGGAAGATTTGAAACAAGTAGGATTTGGGATTGAAATAGAGGAATAAGCTATGTGGATATTAATTATAAGTCTTATTGCACTTGTCTGTATCGCCCTTTTGGCAGGATACATCCGTAACCAACGCTTGCAAAAGAAAATAGAGCGCGGAGAACTGGATGCCATGCCTGAAGTGAAAGAGGCCGACGCAGAATGCTGCGGACAGCACGAAATATGCGAACGGGACAGTCTGTTAGCTGCTGTCAGCAAAAAGATAGAGTACTACGATGATGAAGAACTGGACAAGTACATCGGCATTGCCCCCGAAGATTACACTCCTGAACAGGAAGATGAATTCAGGGACGTATTCTATACGATGCAGGACATCGACGTTGCCGGATGGGTACGCAGTTTGCAACTACGTGGAATAGCTCTGCCAAACAATATCAAAGATGAAATATTCCTGATTATAGGAGAGAGGAGATTTTAAAGTGGATCTACTGCAATACACCTTCTTTCAACATGCCCTCATCGGCAGTTTGCTGGCAAGCATTGTTTGCGGACTTATCGGTACGTATATCGTAACGAGGCGACTGGTGTTCATTAGTGGCGGACTGACACATGCTTCTTTCGGAGGAATTGGTCTGGGATTATATACAGGAATCTCTCCTATTCTGGCAGCCGGAGTGTTTGCGGTACTGTCGGCTTTTGGCGTGGAATGGCTTAGCAAACGCAATGATATGCGTGAGGACTCAGCTATCGCGGTATTCTGGACGCTGGGGATGGCATTGGGTATCATGTTCACTTTCCTTTCACCCGGGTTTGCACCTGATTTGTCCGCTTATCTGTTCGGTAATATACTGACGATTACATTCGGAGACATCGCCTTGCTGGCAGGACTTGCAGTGATATTGGCTATTTTCTTTATCCTATACCTGCGTCCGATTATTTACGTTGCTTTCGACCGGGAATTTGCACGTTCACAAGGTATTCCCGTACAAATATTCGAATATGTACTGATGATGTTCATTGCACTGACCATTGTGGCATGTCTGCGCATGGTAGGCATTGTGCTGGTTATTTCCCTGCTCACCATCCCACAAATGACTGCGAATTTGTTTACGCATCGTTTCCACCGCATTATCTGGCTATCCATCGGCATCGGTTATCTCAGTTGCCTGGGCGGATTAATGATATCCTACTATCTCAACGTTCCTTCCGGCGCAGCTATCATCTTCTTTTCCATCATTATATACGCAGTATGTAAGCTGGGAAAGAGTTTTTATTTATCTTTACGGCAGAAAACGCAGAACCCGTAAAAACTTACTGGCATAGTTGAAACGCAAAGCAATCCTCCTCACTGGCATCTTAGTCACTTTGATGCTCGTTGCCGGATGTTCTACCCGAAAGAATACAGCCGGCACACGCTTCTATCATGCCCTAACCACCCGTTACAACGTCTACTTCAACGGAAACGAAGCTTATAAAGCCGGATTGCAGGCACAGCAACAAGGGAATAAGGATAACTACATGGAAATGCTCCCCCTCTATCCCATCGGCAATAAAGAAACTACAGGTATCGGTACTTCCGACTATGAGCGAGCCATTGAAAAAGCGCAAAAAGCTATTCGTCAGCATTCTATCAAGCGACGCCCCATACGTAAACCAGGACGGGCATACACGGACGAATACAAAAAATGGCTGGCACGTCGGGAGTTCAATCCTTTCATACACCGTGCATGGCTGCTATTGGGAAAAGCACAATATCAGAAAGGAGATTTCCCGGAAGCTGCCTCAACCTTTTCTTATATCGTGCGCCTCTATGACGGACAGACGAATATCACTTCCGAAGCTCTGATCTGGCTATCCCGCTGCTACTCAGCACTGGGTTGGCAATACGATGCTGAAGATGCTCTGAACCGGGTAAATAACGATAGTCTGCCACTATCACTGGCAGTCCCTTATGCTTCGGCAACAGGAAACTACCTGTTGGGCAGTCAGCGATACAAAGAAGCCATCCCTCATCTTGAAAAGACAGCCAAAAACGAGAAGAACAAACAGCAAAAAGCGCGATGCTATTATCTCCTGGGACAGACTTACCAGCTATTGCAACAACCGGAACAAGCTTATCAATCATACAGCAAAGTAATTCGTCTCAACCCTCCGTACGAACTGGCATTGAGTGCCCGTATCCGCCAGACGGAAGTGATGCCCACCGCCAATAGCCGTAAGATAACAGGGAAGCTACTGCGGCTGAGCAAAGACGAGAAAAACGAAGAGTATCTGGATCAGATTTACTATGCATTGGGTAATGTTTACCTGGCCGGGAAAGACACGGCGCAGGCTCTTTCCGCATATCACAAAGGAATAGAAAAGAGCACCCGTAATGGTGTGGAGAAAGGAATTCTTCAACTGACATTAGGAAACTTGTACTGGCAGCAGGCACGCTATGCTGAAGCGCAGAAAGCATATGCAGAGGCAATAGGATTGATAGATAAGACACACCGGGAATATGCCGACATTACCACCCGTTCGGAAATATTGGACGAACTGGTACCTCATACCAATACCATACAGTTGCAGGATAGTTTGCAGCACCTTGCCGGGATGCCGGAGGCGGAACGAATGGCCGTCATAGAAAACATCATTGCACAGGTCATCGCCCGGGAGGAAGCAGAACGCAAGGCGGCCGAAGAAGCAGAGCGGGAAACAAACCGCCTGCAGATGCGGGAAGAAGCGGAAAGTCAGTTACCTACAACTTCGATTATCAGCAAACCAGGGCAAGGGAATACCACTACTCCACAAACCACCCAGCCGGCAATAGGTGGAAAGCAGGATTGGTATTTCTATAATCCGCAATTAGTGGAGCAGGGAAAAGCAGAGTTCCAACGTTTGTGGGGACGTAGAAAACTGGAAGACAACTGGCGGAGGAAAAACAAAACTGTGGTTGCACTGGACGATTTTGAAGAAATAGATTACAGTGAATCGGAAGATATTGCCCCCAAAGACAGCATCCCGAACAGTCAGGAAAATGAAGCAACAGAAAGCTCTGTCTCCCCAGAAAAAGATCCTAAAAAGGGAACTACCGACAGCATCGCCAATGATACGCATCGTCCGGAATACTATCTGGCACAGATCCCATTGACAGAAGAGGCCATGCAGGCATCCAACGCATTGCTATCGGAAGCTTTATACGGTGCTGGAATGGTTTTCAAGGATCGTATGCACGATTTCCAACGGGCAGAAGCCATGTTCGAAAGGCTCATACGGCAGTTCCCGGACTTCGCGCAAGCTGATGAAGCCTATTATCAGTTATTCCTGACGGAATTGGCTATAGAATATTATGAGAAAAAAGGCAGTTCCGCTGAAAAATATAAAGCCGAACTTATCGCCCGATTCCCCGAAAGTCGTTATGCCAAGACACTGGCTGACCCGGATTTCGCAGAGAATGCCGTACATGGTAAACAACGTGAAGATTCACTCTATGTCCGTGCTTATGAGCATTTCCAGATGGGCGACACAGCCACCGTGCGGGCTGCCGAACATCTTTCTTCCGAAATATATCCATTAGGGCAACATCGCCCGAAGTTTATGTTCCTCGAAGCCGTCACCCGACTGCAGGGAGGAGAAACAGAAAGGTTCCTCGCCACTCTGAAAGAACTTGTACAGCAATATCCGCAGAACGAAATCACCGATCTGGCCGCCCATATACTGAAAGGCGTACAGGAAGGACGTCTGCTGGCCCGTGACAGCCATACATTCGGTTCTATCTGGCAACGACGGAGTGCCGAACTGGCCGAGGCAGGCAACTTGTTGGGCGACAGTTCGAGCAGTACCGCTATTCTCCCACCGGACAGTGCTTTCAGCACAGAGCGCAATGTACCGTTCCTCTTTATCCTTGCTTATGAAGAAGGAAAAGTAAACGAGAATATGCTTCTGTTTGAAGTGGCACGCTATAATTTCTCCACTTTCCTGGTTAAGAACTTCGACCTTGCATTTGCTCACGAACGGGGTATCGGTATGTTGCAAATTCGTCCGTTCAACAATTACGATGAAACACAGCAGTATTTCCGTCGACTTTATGCAAATCCCGAAATGGCGGCACGGCTCAGTGGTATGCGTGCCATACTCATCTCGGAGGCCAACTATGCGCAATTAATCAAACAATATAGTTTCGATGATTATGATGCCTTCTACCGTACACACTTCTCTTCCATACCGGAACCGGAACTAAAAGGCTATACACTGGATGAACCTCTGCTGAACCTGCCGACAGAGGAAGAAGAACGACAGAGAGAAGAAAATCTGCCTACGGAAGAGGACGACCCGGAAAATGGTGTTATCTTTGGGGACTGAAATAGCTAACAGATATGAAGAGAGATAGATTACTTTGGGTGGACGATGAAATCAGTTTGTTGCGACCGCACATCCTGTTTCTGGAAGGCAAAGGCTACGAAGTAGATACCGTAACCAACGGACAGGATGCACTCGACCGCTGCCGCGCTACAACCTACGACCTAATCTTTCTGGACGAAAACATGCCCGGACTGAGTGGTCTGCAAACTCTGGCATTAATAAAAGAAATCTGCCCCACCGTCCCTGTTATCATGATCACCAAGAGTGAAGAAGAGAACATCATGGACATGGCTATCGGACAAAAGATTGCGGATTACCTGATCAAACCCGTCAATCCTAACCAAATATTGTTGTCGCTAAAGAAGAATCTGCATCGTCGGGATATAGTCAGCGAAGCTGCACAAACCGCTTATCAACAAAATTTCGGTAAGATAGGCATGCAAATCAATGACTCACTGACGGCAACCGACTGGATGGAATTATATCGCCGCCTGGTATACTGGGAACTGGAATTGGAAGCTACAGACAGCCCTATGAGCGAGATGCTTGCCATGCAGAAAGCAGAAGCTAATTCTGCCTTTGCCAAATTCATAAAGAAGAACTATGCCAACTGGGTATCGGACGAAAAAGGGGCAACTAACACACGCAAACCCTCTTCGGAAAACACCGACCGCCCTCTGATGAGCCCGGACCTTTTCAAACGTATCCTTTTCCCTCTGCTGGACAAAGGTGAAAAGATTTTCTTTATTGTACTTGATAATTTCCGGTACGACCAATGGCGCGTTCTTGCCAATGAATTATCCGGTTTATTCAACATTGAAGAGCAACTCTATTTCAGCATTCTGCCCACTGCCACACAATACGCCCGCAATGCCATCTTTTCCGGGCTGATGCCTGACCAGATAGCTAAGCTTTTTCCCGAATTATGGATAGATGAGGACGAAGAGGAAAACAAAAATTTGAATGAAGCTCCACTGATACGTACCATTATAGAACGCTATCGCCGCAATGATACTTTCTCTTACCATAAAATAAACGATGCTTCCAGTGCAGAACGTCTGCTGGCACAACTACCCGCCTTAGCGCAGAATGACCTCAATGTTGCCGTATTCAATTTTATCGACATGTTGAGTCACAGCCGAACGGAAAGCAAAATGATACGTGAACTCGCCTCTACCGAGGCAGCCTACCGTAGTATCACCCTTTCCTGGTTTCGCCATTCACCGCTGAGCGACTTGCTGAAAGCACTTGCCAGCCGTCAGTATCGGGTTATCATCACCACCGATCACGGCAGCATTCGCGTAGATAACCCGGTAAAGGTGCAAAGCAACAGTAAAGAAATTAATGCCAACCTGCGCTATAAACTGTCACGCAACATGGCATACAATCCCAAACAGGTGTTTGAAATCACCCGCCCTTCTGAGATACACCTCCCCTCACCCAACGTGAGTACACGCTATATCTTCGCCACAGGTCGGGATTTCTTTGCCTATCCCAATAATTACAACCATTACGTCAGCTACTACACCGATACCTTCCAACATGGAGGCATTTCGATGGAAGAGATGATTATCCCACTTATCACACTAAGTGGACGAAACTGAAAGTAAAATCATAATTAAATATAGTATGGAAATTAAAATTCAATCTCTGGAGCACATCCATGAAGCCGCCCGCGAGTTTATCGCTGCTATGGGGGACAATACTGTTTTCGCTCTCTATGGAAAAATGGGAGCCGGTAAAACTACTTTCATCAAGGCACTTTGCCAGGAGTTGGGCGTTGAAGACGTCGTTACATCACCCACCTTTGCCGTTATCAATGAATATCGTTCGGACATAGCAGGAGAATTGATCTACCATTTCGACTTCTATCGGATCAAGAAGCTGGAAGAAGTATATGATATGGGATACGAAGATTACTTCTACAGTGGTGCACTCTGTTTCATTGAATGGCCGGAACTAGTGGAAGAACTGTTGCCTGGCAACACAATTAAAGTGACTATTGAGGAACTGGAAGACGGTTCGCGCAAGTTGACAATGGAAAATCTGGATTAATATCTTATGAGCCAATACATCGTACAAGGTATATTCGTAGTGGCCGGCATCATCTCATTACTGGCGGCTGTGTTTGACTGGGAGTGGTTTTTCACTGCCCGCAACACACAGTTCGCCGTAAAGAGTGTAGGAAGAAAACGTGCCCGGTTATTCTATGGCGTACTGGGAATCATTCTTATCGGGATGTCTGTATTCTTCTTCCTGAATACACCGGAGGTTTAACCCTCCTACTGCCATCCCCCACCGAGTGCCTTATATAACCGCACCAGTGTTATCTGCTTATCCCGTATCGCATTGCTCAATCCGATCTGTGCATCGAAATATCCACGTTGTGCATCCAGCACGTCCAGATATCCGATTACGCCATTAATATACTGTAACTGAGCCAACTCCACATTTGTTTGTGCAGCTTGTTCCAGTTGCAGGCGTGACTCATAGATATCTTTTATTTTATTGAAATCTACAATCGCATTCCGCGCATCCTTGAAAGCCGTCAGCACTGATTTCTCGTAAGAGTAAACCTCCTGTTCGTACGCTGCTTTCTTGGCCTTCAGCATCGCCCGGTTCTTACCCATCGCAAATAACGGCGTCAACAGGGAACCACTCAGGAAATGATAAGGTGATTTCAGGAAATCCGAGAATTCAGCACTCTCCAAACCATAATGTGCTGTCAGAGCCAAACGGGGAAACATATTGGTATACGCAAGGCCTACTGTCGCATTTGCCGCAATCAATTTCTGTTCCGCCTGACGTACATCCGGACGGCGTTCCAGCAATGTGGAAGGAAGTCCTACAGGAAGATTTTCCGGCAATTTAACCTCTTCGGGTAGCACCGAGCGTTCTATCTTCCGTGGATATTCACCTGCCAGGAAAGCAATGTCATTTTCTTTAATGGAAATCTTTCGCTCCAGATCCGGTACCAATGTTGCAGTACGTGCAAATTCCACCTGCGCCTGCTGATAAGAGGTTTCGGAAGTGAGTCCACCTTCAAAACGAAGCTTTGCCAACCGCACACCTTCTTTACGGGCATTCAGTGTCTGACGGACAATGGCCAGTTCATTATCCAAAGCTACCAGTTCAAAGTATGCCTGGGCCACTTCTGCCACCAAGCTCATTTTCAGTGCCCGTTGCGCCTCTATCGAACCTAAGAAATCCGCCATACTCTTATCTTTCGCCCAACGTAAGTTTCCCCAAAGATCCACTTCCCATGAAACGATTGCCTTAGCTTCATAGCTCCGGTCTGAATCATAATTGTCTCCGCCATAATTTTCCGCTTCCTTGTCCGCATACAGCTTTCCACTGACTTGCGGGAAAAGATTAGCAAAATCGATGCGCTTCATTGCTGCCAGTTCCTTCACCCGTGCGGCAGCTATCTTCATATCCTTATTATATTCGAGCGTCCGCTCTATGAGCGCTTGCAGCGTAGTATCGGTGTAGAGTTCCCACCATTGCCGGTCAGCAAGAGAGAGCGTATCCTGTTCCGTTGAGTCAAGCTGTTGCGGCAGATTCAGTTCCGGACGTACATAATGTTTACCCAACTGGCAGGAACTGAACAATAACACCAACGCCATCATGTAATATATTGTATATTTTCTTTTCATAACTTATCGTTTAAATCGCTTCGTAACTTTCTTAATATTCGTACTCTTCGCTTTTGCCTTCGCCTTATAAATCAGTACAAAGAAGAACGGTACCAAAAGAATACCTATCGTCACAGCTAAAATCATTCCAAAGAATACACCGGTACCAATAGCCTGACGGCTTGCCGAGCCCGGTCCGCTGGCAATAACCATCGGCAACATACCGAGAATAAATGCCAATGACGTCATCAGGATAGGACGGAAGCGCAGCTGCGATGCATGTAAAGCCGCCTTAACCACATTCGCTCCACGATCTACTTGTTCTTTAGCAAATTCTACAATCAAAATTGCATTCTTTGCCGCCAGACCGACCAGCATTACCAATCCGATCTGGAAATAGACGTCGTTCTCCAATCCACACAGCCACACTCCGAGGTAGGCTCCCAGCGCAGCGATGGGCAATGAAAGTAACACCGCAATGGGCACTGTCCAACTTTCGTAAAGTGCTGCCAGGAAGAGGAATACGAATAGGAATACCAATGCCAATACCATTGCTGTCTGTCCTCCGGCCTGTTTCTCCTGATAAGAAAGTCCACTCCATTCTACACCTATATTTTCCGGCAAATGTTCGCGAGCTATCTGCTCAATGATTTCCATGGCCTGACCGGAACTGTAACCATCCGCCGCTCCACCACGAATTACGGCACTGTTGAACATATTGAAGCGCTTGATGCTACCCGGTCCAGTTGTATAGGAAGTTGTTCCGAGAGAAGTCAACGGTATCATTACATTATCCGCCCCACGCACAAAAAACAAGTTGATATTTTCTTTGTGTTCCCGATAAGGTGCTTCAGCCTGAATATATACACGATAAATACGATTGAACATATTGAAGTCGTTCACATATACCGAACCTGTATAAGCCTTCATGGTTGAAAAGACATCTGCCAACGGCACTCCCGCCAGTTTTACCTTATCACGATCCACGTCGAAATAGAGTTGCGGAATATCCGCCTGTAAAGATGATGACAGTCCGGATAACTCCTTACGCTGTGATGCATAATACATCAATGTATCCGTAGCTTGCACCAGATTATCGAATGTGGCATCTCCACGTGCCTCAAGCTGCATTTCAAAACCACCCGAGCTTCCCAATCCCGGGATGACCGGTGGCGTGGAAAGATATACTTTACATTCAGGATATTCCTGCAAATCCTTTTTCACTTGTGCCATCACCTCATCAATGGTTTGTCCATCACGTGCCCCCCACGGCTTCATAATAACCGTCAGTTCACTACGTGCCTGGCTGCTACCTACACGAGGGCTGCTACCCACCACGCTCTGCACATACTCTACAGCCGGATTCAACATCAGGTACTCTACTGCACGCTCCGACACAGTACGTGTACGCTCCAGTGTAGCGCCTTCGGGCAGTTCCAGTTCCACTTTGAAGTAACCCTGATCTTCCACAGGTAAGAAACTGGTCGGTATCAAACGATTTATCAGTAAGATAGCTATCAGTACCACACCAAATGCAGCCAGTACTCTGCGAGGATTTCCTATCACACGTGAAATCTGGCGAACATATTTACGGTTGCCCATATTCAGTGCATAGTTGATATAACGGAATACGATATTCTTTCGCTTATGCGATTCCGGTTTCAATATCAACGAACACATTACCGGACTCAAAGTCAATGCAACCACCGTAGAAAGTAATACGGAAACCACAATTGTCACCGTGAATTGACGATAAAGCTGCCCTGTGATACCACCAAGGAAACTAACCGGTACAAACACAGCCGCCAATACCAGAGACGTAGCAATAATCGCTCCCGTCAATCCTTCCATCGCTTTTTTCGTAGCCTCGTAAGGTGGCAGTTTCTCTTCGTGCATAATGCGTTCTACGTTTTCCACTACCACAATAGCATCGTCCACCACAATACCAATGGCAAGTACCAATCCAAGCAATGTAAGTATATTGAGCGAAAAACCGAATATAAGCATGAAGCCGAACGTACCAATCAGGGAAATAGGTACTGCTACAATCGGAATAAGTGTAGCACGCCAGCTTTGCAGTGACAGGAACACCACGATAATTACCAATATCAATGCTTCAAACAAAGTCTTATATACTTCGTGAATAGACTCTGAAATATATGTCGTCATATCAAATGGAATCTCGTAACTCAATCCGTCGGGAAAATTATTACTGATTTCATTCATTGCCTTCTTCACATTCTCTGCCACTTCCATAGCATTGGCACCCGGAAGCATATAAATGCCTAACACCGCTGCATTTTCACCGTTGATACTACTCTCCGTATTGTATGAAGATGCCTCCAGCGAGATGCGTGCCACGTCGCGCAAACGAACAATGGAACCATCCGCATTCGCACGAACTACGATTTCTTCAAACTGCCCTACAGTAGAAAGACGTCCCTGAGTCGTAATAGGAATGGTAATATCCAATCCTTGTACAGGTTGTTGCCCCAGCACACCGGCTGCAGACTCACGGTTCTGATCTTTCAGAGCATTCTGCAAATCGGCTACGGTCAGTCCGAAGTTTGCCAATTTGTCCGGTTGCACCCAAATCTGCATGGCATAGTAGCGGCTACCAATATTGGAGACACGCCCTACACCCGGAATACGACGAAGCAAATCGAGTACGTTCAGTGTAGCGAAGTTACTCAAATAGATTTCATCAAACTTCGGGTCAGAAGACATCAGACAGATAGTCATTAACTGGCTGGCTGCCTGTTTTTCTACGGATATACCGTTCTGTACCACTTCTGCCGGAAGACGGGACTCCGCCAGTTTCAAACGGTTCTGTATTTCTACTGCCGCCAAATCGGGGTCAGCGGAAATATCAAATGTCACTGTAGCGGAAAAGCCACCGGAATTGGAACTGTTGGACTCCATGTAGAGCATTCCCGGTGTTCCATTCAATTCTTGTTCGATAGGTGTAGCTACCGCCTGTGATACTGTCAGTGCACTGGCACCGGGATACGAAGCACTAATCTTCACCACCGGTGGCGTAATCTGTGGATATTGGTCAATGGGGAGCATCGTCAATCCGATGATACCCACAATGACAATCAGTATGGAGATGACAGCCGAGAATACCGGTCTGTCTATAAAGAAACTTACTTTCATATGCGTCTGTTTTATGTTCGTCAATTACTTTTCAGTCTTAGCCGAATCCGGTGTCTGACTTTGATCTTCGTCTTCTTTCTTCAACAGGGCATTATTAACCTTAACTTTTACACCCGGGCTTAGTTTGTGGTATCCTTCCACCACTATTGTCTCACCCGGCACCAGACCTCTTTCCACTACTACCTGGTTCTGGAATTCAGGGCCTAACTCTATAAAACGACGTTCTACAGTGGAATCACGGCGCATTACAAACACGTAAGCACCACCTTTCTCGATGATAACGGATTTCAGGGGAACTACTGTTGCATTCTCCCGTACATCCAGCAAGAGCTTCACTTTAGTGAACTGTCCCGGAAGTAATACATGTTTTGGATTGGGCATTTCGGCACGAACAGAGAATGTACCAGTACGTGGGTCAACCTGCGGTTCAGCAAAGTCAACCAAACCTTTGAAGGGATAAACAGTGTTATCTGCCAGTGTTATAGAAATATTGGGCTGCCAGGAACGGGTAGAATCCTTTTGTCCCAGATTCACATTACGTTCTTTGGTTTTCAGGTAATCCAATGCTGTCATGCTAAAGTCTACCAGTACTGTATCACTCTTCACAATGGTAGCAAGCAAAGACTTACCACCCGTCCCCACCAGCGTACCAAGGTCTACATATCGTTCACTGATATGCCCTGCAAGCGGTGAGCGAACAATGGTATATCCTAATTCCAACTCTGCCTGATCCAGATCAGCCTGACTCATAGCAACACTTGCTTCAGCCGTTTCATAGGCAGCCACTGCATTATCCAAATCCAACCTACTGGCAGCATTCTGTTCATACAAAGGACGGATACGCTCCAGGTCGTTCTGTGCCTTGCGTACCTGTGCCTCATCCTTTTTTAGTTGCGCACGCGCCTTGTCTGCCTTCGCGGCATACTGGTCGCGGTTGATAACAAACAATACCTGATTCTTCGTCACATAGGTACCCTCTTCAAAAAGCATATTTTCCAGATACCCTTCTACACGGGCACGGACTTCTACAAATTGCTGGGCACGGACACGTCCTACATATTCACCATAGATTTCCACGTCATCCTGTATCACCGGTTCCACAGCTACCACCGGAAGATCCGGTGCAGGTGCCGGTCGGTGGGTAACAAACCAATAAATTGCTACCAACACCACTACAGCTATTGCGGCAATCACTGCCTGCCTTCTCGTTATTCTGATTTCTCTCTTCTTTAAAAACGATTTCATAAGCTCTCTGTTTATGTTAATGTTAAAAACCCTATAAATAAAAAACACAACTGGCGTGCCAAAGTTCGATGGTTGCACCTTTATTATTCATAGCCAACGCATTAAATGGCTTAACAAGAATAATGAAGAGTGTAGAATCTGCTCTACAAGTGTGGAATAATTCCACAAAAAAAGTCCGAACAAACTGTCCGGACTCCTTTTTTACTTAACTGAACCTTTCTATTCTTCATCATCATCCAATGACTCCGTATATTCCAGTTCACCTTGAACCACGAACAGGATTTCTTCCGGATCATAGTCACCCATCTCGTCTTTGTGGGCTTCCTTGATGATGTAATCCACGATTTGCCCCAGATCCACTTCGACACATCCTTCTTCATCCGGCTCTACATCCAGAATGCCGCTTTCAGAATAATACTCGTCAATCAAATCGAGGAAATAATAGAATTCGTCGTCAGAGAACTTCTCTTTTAACTCCTGCGGCAAATAATTCTTGATGTATTCGATGGTTTTTTCGTCATCGAGATCATCCTTTAAGAAATCGTCTTCCAGTCCCATAATAGTTAGTTTTTTTAAGGGTTAATACCTTATTTATATTATGCTCTTTAGAGGAGCATTTTTTTTATCTTATCATCAAAAGCTGATTTGGAAGCAGAACCTACCTGTTTGTCAACCAACTCACCGTTTTTGAAGAATAGTACAGTAGGGATGTTACGAATACCGTATTCAGCAGCTACATCGCCATTTTCGTCTACATCGCACTTACCGATAAGAACCTGTCCTTCGTACATTTCTGCCAATTCTTCAATGATAGGACCTACCATTTTACAAGGACCACACCACGGGGCCCAAAAGTCAATTACTACAGGTTTACCCTCTGCAAGGATCTCCTTATAGTTGCTGTCTGTAATTTCTAAAGCCATTGCGTTATTGATTAATTATTTAATGTTTAATGATTACTGTCAAAATCTTTATGGAAGCAAAGATACTAATTTATCCGGAATTCCAGTTCCGGACGATCATTTAAATAAGAGATTAACTCACGTCCTACGGAAAGTTTCACCGGACGGGAAATCATATCTACCACTGTCTTACTATCAGGATCACTCACTTTGAAATAAAGTTCCGTCGTTCCGGGATTCCCTTTCATTAGCGCCGCAAGCTCTGTAACCAAAGCCTGGTTCAGCACGGAAAGCGGTATCAGAATGGTAATTTTGGAAATCAACTTCTCCTTTACATCCGGCAACAATTCCATAGAGGTAATTTTTACTTCCAATTCATCCTGCCGCCACTGTTTAGGCTGGCAACGCGCTTTTATAAAGAGGAAAGTACGTTCACCCAGATACCCCTGGTAGGTCACCCAATCATTACCAAAGAAAGGAAGTTCCGCCGAACCGGAATAGTCTTCAATCTTGGCTATGCCGTAAGGATTACCATTCTTACTGATGCCCCTGCGTACAGAAGTAACAATTCCTCCCATCGTTATTTCACGTCCGGCAAGTGCCGCTTTGTCTTCCAGTTCAGCCATACGCGTATTGCAAACATGTTGCAACACAACCGAATATTCATCCAGCGGATGAGCGGAAAGATAGATACCCACCAGATCACGTTCCCTGTTCAGACGATCCAGATCACTCCAGCGTTCAGCTTCAGGAATTTCGGGAGTAGCTATGTCAACTACATTCTCACCACCGAACAAGGAATTGGCGGCAGCTGCCTGATCTGCCTGATAACGGTTACCATATCGTACCAAAGTTTCCATGAAAACTTCATTCTTAGAGTTCACGGCAAAATATTGCTCGCGTTTCAATTCCGGGAACTCATCGAAACCTCCTGCCAAAGCCAGACATTCCAGATTCTTCTTATTACAAGCTGTCAGATTGACGCGTTGCACAAAGTCGAATATACCTTTGAAAGGACCATTCTTCTCACGTTCTTCCATGATATTCAGCACGGCACCTTCGCCTACACCTTTCACTGCACCAAGACCAAAACGAATATTTCCTTCCGGGTTAACAGTGAACTTCAGATTACTCTCATTCACATCCGGACCAAGAACTTTGATACCCATAGCCTTACATTCGTCCATCAGCTTAGTGATATCGGTAATGTTCGACAAACTTCGACTCATTACGGCTGCCATATACTCGGCAGGGTAATTAGCTTTCAGATAGGCCGTCTGATAAGCTACCCATGAATAGCAAGTAGCATGAGACTTGTTAAAAGCATAGGATGCAAACTTTTCCCAGTCTCCCCAAATCTTTTCAAGTACTTTCGGATCATGTCCATTCTTACGTCCGCCTTCAACGAACTTAGGTTTCATGTGATCCAGTTTGTCACGTAGCTTTTTACCCATCGCTTTACGCAAGGCATCGGACTCACCACGAGTGAAGTCAGCCAACAGACGGGACAAAAGCATCACCTGTTCCTGATATACCGTAATACCATACGTATCCTTCAGGTATTTCTCCATGACAGGAATATCGTACTCAATCGGTTTCCGCCCATGCTTACGGTCGATAAAATCCGGGATGTAATCCATAGGTCCCGGACGATAGAGAGCATTCATTGCAATCAAGTCTTCAAAAGTAGAAGGTTGCAACTCACGCAGATATTTCTGCATACCGGCAGACTCAAACTGGAATGTACCAATCGTACGCCCATCACTATATAGTTTATAAGTAGCAGGATCGTCAATAGGCACTTTATCTATATTCAACTCCAGCTTGCGGTGCAGGCGAATATTCTCTACAGCTTCCTTGATGATTGACAATGTTTTCAATCCCAGAAAGTCCATCTTAATCAAACCTGTATCTTCAATTACCGAACCTTCATATTGAGTAACGAGCATCTTTTCACCCGTTTCTTTATCATCAGCCGTACTAACAGGCACCCAGTCGGTAATGTCGTCACGACAAATAATCGTACCACAGGCATGCACACCCGTACCGCGTACGTTACCTTCCAACATTTTAGCATATTTCAGCGTATCACGCACCAAAGGATCGGGAGAAGCCTCAGCCGCCTGCAATTCAGGAACATAATCAATAGCATTCCGCAGGTTCAGCTTTTTATCAGGTATCTTATCGGGAACCAATTTGGCCAAACGGTCAGATTCCGACAGAGGAAGTTTCTGCACACGGGCCACGTCCTTGATAGCAAGTTTGGTAGCCATCGTACCATATGTGATAATATGCGCCACTTTTTCCTGACCGTACTTTTGTGTCACCCAGCGAAGCACTTCACCACGTCCGTCATCATCAAAGTCGATATCGATATCAGGCAAGGAGATACGGTCGGGATTCAAGAAACGCTCAAACAGCAAGTCATATTTAATGGGGTCGATTTTTGTAATCTGCAAGCAATACGCTACTGCCGAACCGGCTGCCGACCCACGTCCCGGACCTACCGAGACACCCATATTACGCCCGGCAGCAATGAAGTCCTGTACAATAAGGAAGTACCCTGGGAAACCCATCGTCTTCATAATGTAAAGTTCAAACTTCAATCGTTCCATTACTTCTTCGGACAGAGGATCACCATAGAATATTTTAGCACCGTCAAAAGTAAGTTTGGCAAGGTAGTCCGCTTCTAATTTTATACGATATAACTTTTCATATCCGCCCAAGCGTTTGATTTTAGCCTTGGCAGCCTCTTCACTTAATACTACATTACCATTTTCGTCCTGAGTGAACTCATCAAACAAATCCTTCTCAGTATATTTTTGCCGATACCCTTCTTCTGTTCCGAAATCTTCAGGAATAGCAAAAGTCGGCATGATAGGCGCATGATCGATTGAATAATATTCTACTTTATTTAGGATTTCCAGCGTATTGGACAAAGCCTCGGGAATGTCTGCAAATAATTCATTCATTTCAGCTTTTGTCTTCATCCACTCTTGTTTGGTATAAAGCATGCGTTTAGGGTCATCCAGATCTTTACCCGTACTCAGACAAATCAAACGATCGTGTGCCTCAGCATGTTCCTCGTTTACAAAGTGAACGTCGTTGGAGCAAATAAGTTTGATATTGTATTTCTTGGCAAACTCTATCAGCTTGGCATTCGCCCTCTGCTGTAGCGGATAAGCTTCGTGATTGGCACGGGGCACGGTTGCCTTATGGCGTTGCAACTCCAGATAATAATCTTCACCAAAAAGATTTTTGTACCAACGCACGGCTTCTTCTGCATCTTCCAATTGGTCGTTAAGTATCTTTTTAGGCACCTCACCACCAATACAAGCTGAACAAACGATCAATCCTTCATGATACTTTTCCAGTTCGTTACGGTCTGTACGCGGACGCATATAATATCCTTCTGTCCAGGCTCTGGATACCAGTTTTATCAGATTATGATATCCTTTCTCATTCTTAGCCAACACAATCAAGTGCCAACCGCTCTGGTCGGGCTTACCTTCTTTCTTATCCATGGTGCGGCGTGCTACATACATCTCACAACCGATTATCGGCTTGAACAACTTATTTTCCGCTTCCGCAAGCTTCGCACGACAATCAGCAAGTTCCGCGTCTTTGTCTTCGCAAGCTATCTCACCACTTTCAATACCGGCTATCCGCTTTTTGAGATCTTTAATCTCTCCCTTCGGCCCACCATTCTTCTTGTTAACGTAATTTGTGAACTCTTTAATGCCGAACATATTACCGTGGTCAGTCACGGCTATCCCTTTCATTCCATCCTTCATAGCCTTGTCCACCAACGCGCTTACGCTGGCCTGACCATCGAGGAGGGAGTACTGGGTATGAACGTGCAAATGAACAAAATCCTGCATAAATATCTCCTTTCAATTGAGAGCATAAAAGTACAACGTATATAAGACCTAACAAAAATATTTCCCTAAAAGTTATCAACATCTGCATTTCTCGCCCCAAATGCTTGTTAGATTTTCAAAATAAGCCTATTTTTGCCGATAATTTCTATTCGAAGAATAAAACAACTTACATGAGTCGACTAAAAAAACTAAAAAAGATACGAATTCACCGTGAGGGGACACATACACTGGCCGGCAGTTTATTGTTGCTACTGGTTGTTAATTCCGCTCTCTACTTTGGATTAGAATGCAAATTGCCATTCTATATCGTAGCTGTGGTAAGTATTGTCCTGTATGGAATGCTGGTGAATTTTTTCCGATGCCCTATCCGCCTGTTTGGCCAGGAAGACACCGAGAAAATAGTGGTGGCACCTGCCGATGGTAGAATAGTAGTTATAGAAGAAGTGGATGAGAATGAATACTTCCACGATCGTCGGCTCATGATTTCCATCTTTATGAGTGTTATCAATGTACACGCTAATTGGTATCCGGTAGACGGAACCGTGAAGAAGGTAGCCCATCATAACGGAAAGTTCATGAAAGCCTGGTTACCGAAAGCCAGTACGGACAACGAACGTTCTACAGTGGTAATTGAAACTCCCGAAGGTGTAGAAGTAATGGCACGTCAGATTGCCGGAGCGATGGCACGACGCATCGTCACCTATGCCGAACCCGGTGAAGACTGTTATATCGATGAACACATGGGCTTTATCAAATTCGGTTCCCGTGTAGATGTATATCTCCCGTTAGGTACAGAAGTGTTCGTAAAGATGGGACAAACCACTACAGGAAACCAGACTGTGATAGCCAAACTAAAATAACTAAACAATGCCTAACTGTATTACCCGCCATATCCCCAATACATTGACATGTCTGAATCTGTTCTCAGGCTGTATTGCATGTGTTATGGCTTTCGAGTTCAAGTATGAATGGGCTCTTACCTTCATTATTATCAGCGCTGTATTTGACTTCCTTGACGGAATGTCAGCGCGGTTGCTGAATGCTCCTTCTCCTATTGGAAAAGAATTGGACTCTTTGGCAGATGACGTCAGCTTCGGAGTAGTACCCTCAGTAATTGTATTCTCTCTATTACGCGAAACTACTTATCCCGACTGGATGAGTAGTTTTCAAGAATATGTTCCCTATTTTGCTTTCCTCATTGCTGTATTTTCAGCATTGCGTTTGGCTAAATTTAATATTGACGAACGCCAGACCAGCTCATTCATCGGCCTAAATACTCCTGCCAATACCTTATTTTGGGCAGCAGCAGCGGCACAATACCATGATTGGCTGATACAAGGTGGAGCAGTCCTGTATGGTTTATTGATTTGCATTGTATTATTCTCTCTGTTACTGGTATCTGAATTCCCAATGTTCGCCTTCAAACTGAAGAATTTCTCTTGGGAAGAAAATAAAATCCGTTATTTGTTTTTGATAGTCAGCATTCCTTTGCTTATTTTTGTAGGACTTGCAGCTGTCATTGGCTGGTACATCATTCTGTGCTGGTTTGTGAGAAAGAAGCTCTAAACAAATCTTTTGGCACGGTTGTTGTACTATCGTTCGTAAGACGAACAATATATAAAAACGATTAGCCCATGTTTCACATCTTAGGATTTTTATTTGTCATTATAGTCGTTATTCTGGTCATCGGACTCAGCATCATCGGCACCGTTCTCCGAACAGTTTTCGGACTGGGGAAACGTCGTAGTTCTTCAGGTACTTACCAGAATGGCGGAGGAAGTTATCAATCCGGTAGAGGTTATTCTTTCTCGGGTGATCAACAACAAGATGCTTCTTCGCAATCCAACGGAGAAACAACTTCCCCTGGAAATGATATCCATAGAAAACACAAGAAACTTTTCTCTAAAGATGAAGGAGAATACGTGGATTTTGAAGAAATTAAAGAGTAATCAGATTTTTGCCATGCCGGTAAGAATGTATTTACCTCTCAGATTATTCTCCTTCATATAAATTTGAACTTCCAGTCGGCAAGCAGACATTAAGGCATATCCCACTAACCTGTCATTCATAGCTTTGATAAATGAATACTCTGTATCGTTGTGAATAAAAGATATACGATGATATTCCATTACATAATGTATTTTAAGAATCTGTTAAGTAGTCAAATATACGGATAAAATACGAAATACAGATCAAAAAAAGGAACTATATTAGAATTCAGCGACGTTTTGCCGCAAAAAAATCCTTCATAAGCACTGCACACTCTTCACCAAGAACACCCTGTGAAACTGCCGTTTTCGGGTGCAAGGCCTGAGATGCATAACGCTGATATCCACGTTTCTCATCTCCGGCACCAAACACAAGTCTTCCCATCTGGGCCCAGGCAATCGCCCCCGCACACATAACACAAGGCTCTACTGTAACATAGAGAGTACATTCATTCAGATATTTTCCGCCAAGAGTAGAGGCTGCGGCAGTAATAGCCTGCATTTCAGCGTGAGCAGTCACATCAGTCAAAGTTTCTGTTAAGTTATGGGCGCGAGCTATAATACGGTCTTTGCATACAACGACTGCGCCAACGGGCACTTCTCCTCTTTCGGAAGCCTTACGTGCTTCAATCAACGCCTGTTTCATATAATAGTTATCGTCCATCCGCTTCAATTTAATTAGGATTAAAGAATTCTCTTTATCGTCTCATATCATGCTCACCGAAAAGGGTCGGATAATCTTCTTCCATATTCTTATGGATAAACATGAGAATAGTCTCCCGCAGCCACCGCGATTTATTCGTTATCTTGTATTTCTCCAGATAACGGTCTACAATCCGCAGCTCTTCCTCGCTCATCAGGCAAACAATACGCTGTTCGCGTTTGGGTTCTTCGGGTGTTGCTTTCGCACACGTTTTATCTCTCTTTCTCATATTTCCTGCAAAATTAGTTTTACTTCTGTAAATACAAAGCAGAAAAAACGTATTTTTGCATAGAAACAGCTAAAAATAAGGACGAATATAGGTATGGCAGCACACAATACCCTCGGAAAGACCGGAGAAGACGCCGCAGTGGCGTATCTGGAACGTAACGGATACACCATCAACCACCGTAATTGGCGAAAAAACCGTCTCGAACTGGACATTGTGGCAGTCAAGGACGGACTATTAATTGTGGTGGAGGTGAAAACCCGTAGTAATACAGAGTACATCGAACCGCAAGATGCTGTTAACTGGCAGAAAGTACGCCATATTGTAGTAGCCGCTGATGCTTACATCAAACATTTCAGTATTGATGCCCCTGTCCGCTTTGATATCATTACCGTTGTCGGTGAAGCTGATGCATTTGAAATAAAGCATATCAAAGATGCATTTTATCCGCCAATGTTCTGAATCAAACATGAAAAGTGCTTTTACACAGCATTTTCGTAATTCTTCTTGCCCGTTTCGGGAAAACTCTCTATCTTCGTTCGGAAATATTCTAAAAAAACTCTATTTATGAATCAGGCAAATTCCACTAAGCTAATCCCTTACGGGATGACAGACTTTCCTGCAATTATCCGTAATAACTATTATTATGTCGATAAGACGGAATATATCAGACAGATAGAACAGACTGCCCGTTTCTTCTTTTTCGTCCGCCCCCGTCGTTTCGGGAAGAGTCTTTTCCTCAATATGCTGGAATGCTATTATGATTGTAAGACAGAAAAACAATTTGATGAACTGTTTGGCAACTTATACGTGGGAAAACATCCTACCCCAGACCGCAACAAGTATCTTGTGCTGAAGATGAGCTTCTCCAGTATCGTCTCCGACCCGGAAAAAATGGAAGCCTCATTCAACAGTAACTGCGACATGATATTTACGGACTTTTGTCTGAAATATGCAGATTTACTGCCACCAGACACCCTTGAAATGGTACAACAAAAAGAAGTGGCTTCCGAGAAGCTGACCGCGGTATGCCTGTCATTGCGGAGACAAGGCCTGAAGATGTACCTCATCCTCGACGAATACGATAACTTTGCCAACAACGTACTGGTCAACTACGGCAATACCCGTTATCGCTCCCTCACCCATGGCGACGGTTTTCTGCGGAACTTTCTCAAAACCGTCAAAGACTATACTGACAGGGTTGTGGAACGTATGTACATCACCGGTGTCAGCCCTGTAACGATGGACGATCTCACAAGTGGCTTCAATATCGCCAGCAATCAAAGCACCAACCCGGTATTCAACAACATGATCGGATTCACCGAAGCCGAAGTACGGGAATTGCTGGAATACTACCGGCAGCAAGGAAAAATCATTCATCCCGTCGATGAGTTGATCAGCATGATGAAACCGTGGTATGATAATTACTGTTTCTCAGGTCGTTCACTAAAGGAACTGCCAATGTATAATTCAGATATGGTTCTCTACTTCGTGAACAGTTATTTAAGCACGCAACTGCCACCCGAAAACATGCTCGACACCAACTGCCGCACTGACTATAACAAACTGCGCCACCTCATCCTTATAGACAAAAACTTCGGCAAAAATGCCAGTATCATTCAAGAAATCATCACACAGGGTGAAACGGTTGGCAGGATAAAAGAGTCCTTCCCCGCCGTGGAGATAGCGCAAACGGATAATTTCAAGAGTCTGCTCTTCTATTACGGAATGCTGACAATAGCGGGTACACGCGGACCGATGCTGCAACTGACAATCCCCAACCAAGTGGTGCGTGAACAACTATACGGCTATCTGGCAGACGCATACCGCACCGCCGGACACATGAACCTGGATGTTGACGAACTGAATCAACTGATGTACGGCATGGCTTATTCCCGTGAATGGGAAAGCTACTTCCAATATATCGCCACCCGGCTAAAGGAACAAAGCTCCATCCGCGAATTCATGGAAGGTGAAGCGCACGTCAAGGGCTTTCTCCTCAGCTATATGGGCATGAACAGTTACTACATAACAATGCCCGAATACGAAATGAACAAAGGCTTCTCCGACTTCTACCTGATACCCAACCTTCCGCAACTGCCCGATATGCCGTACAGCTATGCCATTGAAGTGAAGTATTGCCCCCGCGACGCCAAAGATGCAGAAGTGGAGAAGTTGCTGGAAGATGCAGGAATACAGTTGGCGCAATATGTAGCCTGTCCGAAAGTACAGGAAAAGAAAGGTACTACGGAAATTATCGCAATCGCCCTAGTGTTCCGCGGATGGGATTTGGTGAAATTCAAGCAAATTTCGTAACCGGACACCCGCAAATTAATAGAAATTAAAAACAGAAAGTATGGATATAGAAACCGCCCGCGAATACTGTCTCGCCAAAAAAGCCGTAACGGAATGTCTTCCGTTCGACGAGTATTCACTTGTGATGAAAGTGATGGATAAGATGTTTGTACTGATTGACTTGGAAGGCTCTAACAAAATCTGTATGAAGTGTGATCCGGAGTATGCAATAGAATTGCGTGAGCATTACTCAGCTATTGAGGGCGCCTACCACTTTAACAAGAAATTCTGGAACCAAATCTTCCTTGACGGAGATGTGGACGATAAACTGATAAAGAGCCTCATCGACCATGCTTATGAGGAAGTACTAAAGAAATTCACCAAGAAAATGCGTACCGAATATGATGCCCTGATATGAAGAAAGAACTGAATTTGATGATTACTCCCGCAGAGTTTCCTGTCCCACTGATCATATTGCCGGAAACAGACTCTACGAATAACTATTTAACTCAACTTTGCAACGAACAGCAATCCGCTGTCCGAGAGTTCACGACGGTCATAGCCGAGCGCCAGACTGCCGGTAAAGGGCAGCGTGGCAACAGTTGGGAGTCAGAAGATTGCCGGAACATCACATTCAGTTTCGTGCTCTATCCTACTTTTATTGAAGCCCGTCGCCAATTCATCCTTTCTCAAATCGTCTCCCTTTCCATTAAAGAGGAGTTGGACGAATGGACAAAAGGCATTTCCATCAAATGGCCGAATGACATCTACTGGAACGAAAAGAAGATTTGCGGCATACTGATAGAAAACGACCTCTCCGGACATCACATTGGACGCAGCATTTCCGGTATTGGTGTCAACATAAACCAGGAAACCTTTCGGAGCGACGCTCCCAACCCGGTATCTCTAAAGCAGATCACAGGACAAGAACATGAACGCTATCTGATACTCGCCAATATCATGAGGCGACTCAAAGAATACTATATCCTTCTGCAAACAGACTCTTCGGGCAATGCCGCCAACTGTATTGCCGAACGATATGCCCGCTCTCTTTTCCGTCGGGAAGGTTTCCACCGCTATGCCGACGCAGACGGTGAATTCCTTGCACGCCTGTTATGCGTAGAACCGGACGGGCGATTTATTCTTGAAGATCAGGCAGGAAAGGTACGCGGATATCTGTTTAAGGAAGTACAATACATTCTTTGACAAACTCAAAAAACAGGTGTCGCATTTAGAACTTGAACTCAAGTCATATTTCACTCATATCAAGACCTTGTCGACAAGAAGTTAGGAGTTTGTCAACAAGGAGTTAACTTCTTGTCGACAGGAAGTTAACTCCTTGTAAAGCACTAATAATCAAGACTATTTCTACCCTCCATTTTTGTGCTTCACTCATTGCATTGATATGCATCCTTTTCCTTCCTCCGCATCATCTCCATTTCGGCATACACCATGAGAGCAGAAATAAGCTTTATCATAATTCCGCTTACATTTATAATACGTAGCCAACTCGTTTGCCAGACGGATAACGCTATAATTGCATTGCACCACATACTTTTACATATTCAAATGCTTTGATAAGATTTTATTTTTCTGTTACTTTGCAAACCAGAAGCATTAAATAAATGAAAAAGTATATATATGACTATCTCATTGTGGGTTCCGGTTTATTCGGTTCTGTTTTTGCTCAGATTATGAATGAAAACGGAAAGAAATGCTTGGTCATTGACAAGCGCAACCACACTGGAGGAAATATTTACACCAAAGAAGAAAGTGATATAAAAATACATTGGTATGGAGCACATATATTCCATACGGACAATGAAGAAGTCTGGCATTACATAAACAGATTCGCAAAATTCAATAATTACGTTAACTCCCCTTTGGCATACAGCGAAGGAAGGCTTTACAATCTTCCTTTTAATATGAATACATTCAATAAGTTATGGAACGTAAATACTCCAGAAGAAGCAAAACATAAAATTCAGGAACAATGCTCTAAATATAAAGACATATCCCAGCCTGCTAATCTAGAAGAACAAGCACTGAAACTTTGCGGAGACGACATATATTACACTTTTATTAAGGAATATACGGAAAAGCAATGGGGACGCCCCGCCAACCAACTGCCGGCTTCCATCATCAAAAGAATACCTTTCCGCCTTACATATAACAATAACTACTTCAACGATCCCTATCAAGGTATCCCTAAAGATGGATACACTGCACTCACCAACAATCTGTTAAAGGATATCGATGTTCAAATCGATACGAACTATTTTAACAATATACCTTATTTTCAGAGTATAGCAGAAAAGATACTTTTCACAGGTTGCATCGACGAGTATTTTGAATATAAGTTTGGCAGACTGGATTACAGGAGCCTGAAGTTTGAACATATCCATCTGGATATTGACAATTATCAAGGTAATGCCGTAATCAACTACAATGAAGCTAAATACCCATTTACACGAATCATCGAACATAAACATTTTGAATTCGGAAAACAGCCTTCAACCATCATAACCAAAGAGTATCCTCAGGAATACACACCTTCCGACGAACCTTACTATCCCATCAATGATGAAAAGAATTTAAAATGCTTCAATAAGTATAAGTTATTGGCTGAAAAAGATTCCCGTGTCATTTTCGGAGGACGTTTGGGACAATATGCATATTTCGATATGGATGATACTATTGCATCCGCCATATTGCTCACTAAAAAGGAGTTATCAATCTAAAAGAACAAAATAATGACCCGATATTATCTATCCAAAAACTATAATGGCCTGAACAATGCAGGTAATAAGGCAAAAACAGATATAGAAGAGACTCTCTCTAAACTGGGATATAAAAATGCCGGACTACCGCAAACCACTTATTCCAACAAGATAGCAGGCTTTTTAATAACCCTTGCCGGAGTATTAAAAGTTTTGTTTACAGTTTCTGCCAATGACGTGGTAGTCGTCCAGTATCCTTTCAAGAAGTATTACTCTTTCGTATGTAATATCATACACTTGAAACGGGGAAAGGTTATCACGATTATCCATGACTTGGGAACTTTCAGAAGAAAGAAGTTGACAGCAGAGCAGGAAATCAAACGCCTCAACCATTCGGATGTACTGATCGTACACAACGATAAGATGGAGATATGGCTGAAAGAACAAGGATACACCAAACCTATGGTATGCCTGGAGATTTTCGATTATCTATCTCCTTCCGTAAACAACAATACACAGGAACCTAATCAGAAACCAATTAAGGTGATCTATGCAGGAGCACTGACTTACAAGAAAAACAGATACCTGTACTCTTTGAATGATGTGATGTCAAAATGGCAATTTGAACTTTACGGCGGAGGGTTCGAGGAAGCCAAAATAGAAGACAAGACGTTGTTCAAATTTAAAGGTTTTGTGCCTTCTGATCAGTTAATAGAACAAGTCAGCGCCCACTTTGGCTTAATATGGGAAGGAGACTCTATCCATACTTGCTCGGGAGATTTCGGGATATACCTGAGGATAAACAACCCACACAAGGTATCCTTATACATACGCTGCAATCTTCCCATAATTATATGGAAAGAAGCAGCATTGGCCTCATTTGTTGCAGAGAACAAAATAGGCGTATGTATTGATTCACTGGAAGAGTTAGACTCCATATTATCATCCATTTCCGCAGAATCCTATAACGAAATGGTCAGAAATATAAAGGAGATCAATAAAAAGATTGCCTCGGGTTATTATTGCAAAAGAGCAGTAGAAAACGCAGAAAGCCTATTACAGCTTACTTAATTTCCGCTTCCAATTTCCTGATCTTTTCCAAGGTATTTCCCGCCTCTGTGGAAGGAAACAGTTGCAACACACGCTGCAAATAGTCCTTTGCTTTGGAGTAAACATTGGAGTAGACATCAGAGAGTCCGTTACGATAACGGGCGTATTGCATCCGTGTAGGAGAAGTTATTTTCTTATAATCATCCTCCAGCTTCTTCTTTTCGCGTTCTGCTTGCAGGTAGTAATAACTCCCCAGGAAAATATTGGCTTGCAGATTATTGGCATCCAGCATCAAAACCTTTTCATAAGTTTTGACGGCATCTTTTTCCTTGCCTCTCATCATCTCCATTTCGGCACACGACACAAGTGCAGGAACATCTTCGGAATGATACTGCAAGAATTCAATTCCTTTCGGTTCCAAC
>NZ_EQ973491.1:149145-149836 GCF_000158035.1 Bacteroides cellulosilyticus DSM 14838 | reverse complement strand
TTTTCTTGTTTATTTCAATTGGAAATCGTTCCTTTACCGCCGGAATCGTTCCGTTTCCTACCGGGAATCGGAACAGAAATATGAAGCTCATTCTTAGTGTTTTTCCTTACTTTAATCATTTCGATTTACTTTTCCCCTTTCTTTTCTCTTCCATTCCTTTGCTGCCATCGGATTAACCAATGCTGCCATTTGCAAATTCACCACCGCCAGTTGTTCATCAGAGAACGACCTCAAATAAGTATGTGTAATTTCTTCCGAAGCATGGCTCAACCCTGCACTAATCTTAGATACGGGTATATCTTCATTATATGCCAGAGTCGCCCACGTATGCCGTGCTACGTATGAAGTCAGTCTCACCCCCAATCCCAATCGCTCGGATAACCGATACAAATGTTTATTGTAAAGTCGCAAGGCACTCTCATATTGTTTCCTCTCCTCAGGTATACTCCCCGGTTGGCGTATAATCCTTAATAAATAGGGTGAACCCGAATCGTCACATAAATACCTTTCGATAATCTCCCACATCCACGGTTCAAGCGTAATCGTCAACATCCTCCCCGTCTTGCTACGGCGATAGCAAAGCACATTATCCTGAATATCCGTCTTCCGTAAATAAGCCAAATCAATAAAAGGAATCCCTCGTAGATAATAAGAAAGAATAAACAGATCCCGTGCCACCCCCAAACTTGGT
>NZ_EQ973491.1:146070-149018 GCF_000158035.1 Bacteroides cellulosilyticus DSM 14838 | reverse complement strand
TTGTAATAGGTTGCCAACTCATTGACCAGACGGGGAGCCACGGCACTGTTTTTTTCTATTTGAGTCCAGTAATACATTTCAGTCTGATCGGCTCCGGCAGCTATCGCCTGACGAAACAGACTCACAACATAATCATCCTGCCCCTCAGACAAGGCAGCAGACACCTTCTGTAGGAGTTCTCCCGCCGTTTGCGCAGAGAGCACAAAGGGGAAAGTAACTATTAATGAAAATAGCAAAGTTAAGGTTCTCATCTCTTATTAAATATTACCCAGTTTTTGTTACCGCAAATATACTCATTTTTAAAACATTATGTATTATAAAAATTGTTATTATCAGGTACTTTTTTACCGTTTGCGACAAAAAGAGTACCTTTGTCGGTAAATAGAACAAACCAGAGTTTTAAAATGATTGCTCAAACTCCGAATATTATCAATAAAAGAATACTTCAGATAGCTGTACCCTCGATTATATCAAACATAACAGTTCCCCTGCTGGGACTGATTGATGTAACAATCGTAGGGCATCTGGGAGCCGCTGCATATATCGGAGCCATTGCCGTGGGCGGAATGTTATTCAACATTATCTACTGGATCTTCGGATTTTTGAGAATGGGGACCAGTGGAATGACCTCACAGGCATACGGCAAACATGATCTGGATGAAGTCGCACGACTTTTATTACGGTCTGTCGGAGTAGGATTGCTTATCGCCATTATCTTAGTGGCATTGCAATATCCTATCCGGAAGCTGGCATTCACTTTTATACAAACTACAGAGGAAGTAGAGCGATTGGCTACACTCTATTTCCGGATCTGTATATGGGGAGCTCCTGCTATGCTCGGACTCTATGGATTCGCAGGTTGGTTCATCGGTATGCAGAATTCACGTTTCCCGATGTACATCGCCATCACACAAAATATTGTGAATATTGCCGCAAGCCTTTGTTTCGTTTACCTGTTCCACATGAAAGTTGCCGGGGTAGCTTGGGGAACACTTACAGCTCAATATGCCGGTTTCCTGATGGCATTATTATTATGGAGGCGATATTATGGAGGACTTAAAAAGCACGTTGCTTGGCATGAAGTACTGAAAAAGGAAGCCATGCTGCGTTTTTTCCAGGTAAACCGGGATATCTTTCTACGAACCCTCTGTCTGGTCATTGTCACTCTATTTTTCACTTCTGCCGGAGCGGCACAAGGAGAAATAGTATTGGCCGTCAATACTTTGCTAATGCAATTATTCACTCTATTTTCTTATATCATGGATGGTTTTGCTTATTCAGGAGAAGCGTTGGTGGGGAAATATGTTGGTGCCAATAATCAACCGGCATTATATCGCACGGTTCGCCAACTCTTCATTTGGGGTGTCGGCCTTTCTACAGGTTTCACCTTGCTTTATTTCTTTGGAGGCAAGTCATTCCTAGGACTGCTGACTAATGAAACCTCCGTCATCCGGGAAGCCGGAAATTACTTTTATTGGGTATTGGCAATCCCACTTACAGGTTTTGCCGCTTTCCTGTGGGATGGCATTTTTATAGGAGCCACTGCCACCCGACAAATGTTTTACTCCATGCTGGTAGCTTCCGGCAGTTTCTTCCTTGTTTATTACTCTTTACACGAATGGATGGGAAATCATGCCCTCTGGCTCGCCTTCATCGTCTATTTATCTCTCCGTGGCATCATGCAGGCAACTTTAAGTAGAAAAATTCTGTACCAAAGTTAATCTTTACAGACAGAAAGCGTATATTTGCAGAAACTAAATGTAATATCATATGGCAAAGTATAAAAGAATCCTGTTAAAGCTCAGCGGCGAAAGCCTGATGGGCGAAAAACAATATGGCATTGACGAGAAGCGCCTTGCCGAATATGCAGCACAGATCAAGGAAATCCATGAACTGGGCGTTCAGATAGGTATCGTCATCGGCGGTGGAAATATTTTCCGTGGATTGAGTGGTGCAAACAAAGGTTTCGACCGCGTAAAAGGTGACCAAATGGGCATGCTTGCAACTGTAATCAACAGTCTGGCACTAAGCTCTGCCCTAGTAGCCACCGGCGTAAAGGCACGTGTACTTACAGCCGTACGCATGGAACCTATCGGAGAATTTTATAATAAATGGAAAGCCATCGAAAGCATGGAAGCAGGCGAAGTCGTTATAATGTCTGCCGGAACGGGAAATCCGTTCTTCACTACAGACACGGGCTCTTCTCTACGCGGTATCGAGATTGAAGCCGATGTCATGCTAAAAGGTACACGTGTGGATGGTATCTATACCGCAGACCCGGAAAAAGATCCGACTGCCACAAAATTCGACGATATCACTTATGACGAAGTTCTGAAACGTGGACTGAAAGTAATGGATCTTACTGCAACATGCATGTGTAAGGAAAATAATCTCCCCATTGTTGTCTTTGACATGGATACAATAGGAAACTTGAAAAAGGTAATGTTAGGAGAAGAAATAGGTACATTGGTACATAACTGATAAAAAACAATCAAATAGTAAGAAACTCCGGTAGGCAGATGTTTACCGGAGTTTCTTTATTATTTTTATTCTGCTTTCAATTCTATATTCATCCGGTTATCCGAAGATGTAGTGACCGAAAGTATTTTCTTTTCCGCATCATATTTCCAGGTACCCGGTAAGAGTTCGTTTTCAACTGTTATCTTTTTCATCTGTTTTCCATTCTCTACGACTTTTGACGGTTCAAATTCCAGATAAGAAGTCACTTCATAGCGATGTATATCCGGCTGGAATTTCCCCATCGGTTTATGAATCAAAAGTCTCCAACTACCATCAATGAGTGAACTCTCTATGGAAGAAATCGCATAGGCGCCTTCCTTATAATCAACACTCACTCCATCATCTTCATACAAATCATAAGTAGAATTTTCTTCCGGACAAACCAGCAGACGGACACAATTCACTTTTTTCTCACCTACATATTGCAT
>NZ_EQ973491.1:109028-145850 GCF_000158035.1 Bacteroides cellulosilyticus DSM 14838 | reverse complement strand
TTATAATACCCTCCTTTAATGTCTTCATTTTCATCACACTGTTCTTTTAATTAGTATCTCCTCTCAACTCTACCTTCCATCATTTGTTTTGTATGGAAAAGAAGGAAAACATCAAAAGTAAGAACAGAAGATATGACTGCCTGTCATGAAATACGCATAAATGACTACACCTTATTATACAGAAATCCCCCGGAACTTTTCATGATTTGAATTCCGGGGGATATATTTATTTCTTGTTCTGAGCCTTTTCCGCTTTTCTCTTATTTACATAATCCTTGAACATCTGGCGCCAGTTACGACCATGCTCATTAAAATACTGTTCGCACTTAGTCTTGTAGATTTCAAAGATGGCAGATATCTGCTTCATGTTTTTATAATCAATAGCCTGTTCACGAGCCAGCTTCAACTGTTCCAACACAAAAGCGGTTTCTTCCTCCGTCATATCAGGGACAATGGCCTGATAACCTTTCAAAGTGAAAGCTACTTTGCCTACAGTATATTTATCAAGAATCTGCTCTACTTGTTCTTCCGTCAGCACTCTGCGTAAATCTTTCATCAGCTTTTCATGAACTTCTTTCGGCATGGCGGAATCGGCAATCATTTCCCGATCCAATTTACTTAAAGATTTACCAGTGACAGGATTGATACCCTCCGGAACAGTGGAATAAGGGTGTTCATTATGCCAGTCACGAACCTTGCGCAAATGATTATAGATAGTTGTTACAGCAAAGCCCGCTTTCTTATCATCCTCCATATTTAAGGAAGCCACCCAGTCCATTGCCTTTTTCTCAAGAGAAGCATCCGACTTTAATTGGGCAAAAGCTTTCTTGTCAATATAAACAGCTACTTTATCAAACGAACGAATTGCGCTTTCCGGCAAAAGTTCTCCTTTCTCACCGAAACTATACATAGCGGATTCCGGTTCGATGGTGACTTTTGTTTCATCCAGCATATTTCTATTCAAGCCGAACACCTCAGCAAAAAATGTATAGACAGCATTCCGCTTATTAGGACCAAAGTCATGTCTTTCTTTCGGAAGATGTATGTTCGTCACTTTATCTTTTGCATCGTAGAATCCATAAACACGCTGCAAATAAGGATATTCCAGTGTAGGCACACTTGCCGTCCAATCACCACCATCAGACACTACTAATTGCGGACGGGGAGCAAAGATTGCTGCCAATTCGGCATTGCATGTGCCACCCGCCGCCAATTGAATAGGCATACCGCTTTCACAGGGGCATCCTCCATCAAAATGAGAAGCCAAACTTACCACCGGCGCCGAAGCCGTGAAGCGATCATCCAGTGCACTCAGCAGAACTGTTTGCGTGCCACCACCGGAACCGCCATTCACACCGATTCTTTTCCTGTCAATATCTTTACGGGCAGCAAGCATATAGTCGAGAATCAGCAAACCATTCATCACCTGAATGGTATGAGCTGCACTACTGCGGTGTGCCGCACTGCCAACCTGCAAAATTGACTCTCCCCAACCGAAGAGATCATAATCCACACAAACAGCCCCCATACGTGCCAGGGTTCCCATACGCTGTTGTTGATCTTCGCGATAACGACCTCCTCCAAAGTGTCCATTCGGACAAATGATCAGCGCATGCTTCCCTTTCGATTTAGGGGCATAAACAGAACCGCAAACATACAGCCCTGGAAGCGTCTCAAGTGCAAAATTCTGAACTGTATAGCCATCATATTTCCTCACTTTGGAAAGAATCGGATTCGACTCCACACATTGTGCGAGTAAAAGGTCAATTCCCAGACGTTGCCGGACTTCTTTTCTTAAAGAATCGGCACGGAGTTCAAAAGCTTCCTTATCTGCATAAAGCGTATTAAGGTAAGCCAGCATTTTCTCTCCGTCAGCATCTGTCCGCCGAGGATATTCATAAGCTTTCAACTTATATATATTGCCGGTTTGTTTCACAAACTTATAATCGAAAGGGGACAATACATTCGTCAGCGATTCTTCCACTGAATAAGGACGGATACGAAAATCCGCATAAGGCAACACTTTACCGACCGTATCAATATCGTATTTCAGGCGGATACCAAAACGATTTTGTATGTCCGTAAGAACTTCGTTCAAAGGGCGGGCAAAGGCCGTTTCAAATGTTTGTGTTTGTGCTTCAGCCGAAAGAGATGCAGCAAAAAGCACAGAGAAAAGAATACGTTTCATTGTTCTATATATTATTGTTTACTTTTCATCGACTTCCTTTGGATACATCTTTTTACCATTCACCATGACATCTTCCATCGTGATGCGTTCGCAATCCTCAAAGACACATTCCTCACCGGCCCCCTGCACATGGATGTCGCGCAGTACAATTTCAGAGATCGGAGCTTCTTCCAGCCCAACTATCTTAACAGGAGTCTTGACATCCGTAACCGTCATTCCACTGATATGTATATTGCGAAACAGCGGAGTACGTTCACTCTTGGGTTCGGCAGGCATACCGCTATACTTCAGATTCAGTACCACAGCCTCCTGCTTGATATTGCGCATCACAATGTTACTGACACGGATATCTTCGACCACTCCTCCCCTGCCCCGGGTGGACTTGAGACGAATGCCCCGGTCCGTTCCATCGAAAATGCAATTGGAAATAGTCACCTTACGCACGCCTCCACTCATCTCACTGCCTATCACTACACCACCATGACCGGAAAGCATGATGCAATTAGTGATGGTTATATTCTCACAGGGTACTCCCAACCGGCGCCCCTGCGCATCGCGACCGGACTTGATCGTTATGCAATCATCTCCCACCGAAATGTGGCAGTCGCTGATATGTACATTCCGGCAGGATTCCGGATTGATGCCGTCCGTATTGGGCGAGGGCACATTATGAATGGTCACTCCCTTCACCTTCACGTTTTCACAGAACTCGGGGTTCACCGTCCAGAACGGAGAGTTGACGATCTTCACCCCCTCTATCTTCACGTCCTTACAACGAACCGGCTGGATAAACGGAGGACGGAAAAAGCGACGTTGCAGTGTACCGATGTAGTCCTTGTTTGTTTCAGCATAGATAGCCGTTGTATCATTTGCCTGGTCCCACATCGTCTGATACTTATTCACATTCCGCATGCCATTGTCGCGCAGATCAATCATCACACGAAAAAACTCCATCCACCACTTCTTTCCCTGCCCGTCCAGCGTACCTTCACCTTTGATTGTTATATTTTCCGCATCCACGGCATAAATCAAAGGCTGGAAACTCTTCATCATCACTCCCTCGTGACGCACCTCCACAAAGGGAAGATAATCATCGAAGCTATCAGAAAACAGCAAAGTAGCTCCCGCCTCCAACTCCAAAGTGATGTGGCTCTTCATCCGGATGCTTCCCGTCAGATAAGTGCCGGCAGGAAAAAAAAGGGTACCGCCACCGTTCGCGTTCAGGCGGTCGATGGTAGAATTGATAAGTTTGGTATTCAACGTCTTTCCATCCACCTTCGCTCCTGCTTTCAGCATATCTACACGTTCTGCACGAAGCACCGTAACCGCACAAAGGCAGAAGAGTGAACAAAGAAGTATTCTATATTTCATGGTCATAGTATGGTTGTTTATGGTTCGTTTATAGTTTGTTGTTCGTTCACTACAAATTCATGTTTCCCGCTCTCCACCTCTCTCGGTTCTTTCTCTCCCGGAAGTGTAACCACCGCCACAGTGTTTACCGGAACGGACAACTTCAGCTTAAACCGGCCGTTCTCGCGGGTCCAGTCTACAGTTATCTTACCGTAAAGGGTTTCATAAGATGACTGCACGTATTTCAGATCACCGACAGGCTTCGGGGCGATTCTGAACTTCTGGTATCCATGCTTCACGTCCGGAGAGATACCGACCAACGAGTTAAAGAACCATTCATCAATCTGCCCCATCATAAAATGATTCCAAGAGGAGCCCTGACGAGGGTCCCATTGTTCAGTCAGAGTCGTTGCACCAAACTTGAGTTGAAAGCCATATCCGGGCGTTTCCTCATGGTTGAACATTTTATAGATGAGTTCATCGGCTCCATAATTGGCCAATGTCTGGATCAGATAGCGGTTTCCCACATCTCCGGTAGTCAGACGATTGCCGTGTGCTTCCACATCTTTTATCAGGTTCTTGAATACTTTGCGCTCCAGATGACGATCCGTTTCATAACCTCCAGAATGGCCTCTACTCAGAACCATATCCAGAAAAAGCGGCAAGGCATTGCTGCACTGGCTTCCCGTACCATACTGCGCCGCATCGTAATCCTGAAAGCGCTCGTTGAATGCTACCACGATATCATTCGCCAACGAATTGTAATACCTGACATCATCAGCATTACCCACAATGCGAGCAGCCTTTATCAGATATTCGACAATCATGTAATAGTGTGCCGTAGCCACCAGCGGGACAGGCGTATTGCGGGAGAATCCTGCACGGAAGTCACCGTAATCATACCAGTCGCCCAAACCGAAAGAAAGGATATGATTATCTGCGCGGGTAGAGAGATAGTCCACATATCGGCGCATATTCTGGTAATACTTCTTAATCAGCGAATCGTCCCCGTAGGTTTCGTAATACATATACGGGAAAATGACCAAAGCACCTCCCCACTCGGGAGATTCGGCAAAGGCATCCATGCCCGGTCCTTCGAACACGACATACTCCGGTGCGGTGCTTGGCATGGCTCCGTTGCGATGTTGGGCATCCGCCATATTCTGCATAATCTGCGGAGCGAAAGCTGTCAGGTCATAATTGTATAAAAGTCCCGGCCCGTTGAGGTGCACCTGTTCCAGCCATCCCAGCTTTTCCCGATGGGGACAATCGGTAAATACAGACTGCATATTGCTGCGAACCGCCTTCTCTATCAGACGATGGGCAGCGTTGAATATCGGATTGGAACACTCGAAAGCAGACACCTTTTTTGCCGAGTTATAAACAAAGCAGGATTGAATATCTTTCAGAACAGGCAATTTCCGGGGATTCTTCTCCCCCTTCAGTACGGCACCCTCTACCTGAATGTAGCGATAACCATAGTATGAGAAACGGGGACGCCAGGTCTCGTCCCCCTCACCCTTCAAGGTATATTCGTAGTAATGCTGACGTCCCGTTTGCCGTTGGTTACAGGCTCCTTCCTCCGTCAGAGCCTCAGCCACCACCAAAGTAACTTTCTGACCTCGTTTACCACGCACGGTAATTTCCGGAAAACCGGAAAGGTTCTGCCCCATATCCAGTACGAAAGCGGAAAGGTCGATGGTTCTCTTGGTCGATTTACAGGCAGAGGCAATCTGTTCCGGGGTCAGTTTCGTCACTTTCCGGACACCATAACGTTCCATGATTTTCACCGGAGCCGCCATTTGCGGACGCAACGTTCCCTTCGGAGCTTCCTGAACCACTACCGGGCGCCAACGCGCATCATTAAAACCTGCCCGGTTCCACCCTTTTTGTTCGCGACGCGCATCATAATCTTCGCCTCCATAAATACAATTAAAGGTAAGGGGGCTTAAGTCATATTTCCAACTGTCGTCAGAGCAAACCACATCCCGTGTTCCATCTTCATAATTGACAAGCAGTGAGAATAAAAGAGTCGGTGCCCCGAAGCTGATCTGTAACTTGCGGTAACGTCCGCCCTGCACATTATAGAACCCGTTTCCCAATAAAACTCCCGCCACATTCTCGCCCTCCTGCAACAGTTCCGTAACATCATACATATTATAATAAACGCTCTTGTCATAATCACTCCAGAGGGGAGCAAATTCACTGTCACCGACTTTCTTCCCATTCAAGGTGAACTCATAGAAGCCAAGGCCACAGATGTATGCGGTAGCCTCCGCAATCTTTTTGTCCGTGCGGAACGTCTTACGCAAGCAAATGCTTTTCTTTGCCAATGTATCCACGTCTTCCCATGCCGCCTTTACCTCCGGCTTCTTCAACTCGCCTCCGTGGAATTTCCGTCCTTCGGGCAAGCGTGCGTCTTTACGGGTGATGGCCCCAATCCATTCAGCCGAAGAAAAACCTTGGGGAACTAAACGAAACTTTGCTTCTCGACTCCATTCGGAAGGCGCGTCCGTTTCATCCCAAACCCGTACACGCCAGATGTAGTTATAGAAACTAAATCGGAGAAACTTCGCTCCATGAGTCGGTATCAACTGGCTTTGCGAAGATTGGACCTTTCCCGTATTCCAAACCATACGTCCGGTGCAGGTTTCCCGAATCTCAATCTCATAAGCAGTCTGCCTCGTCCCATTCTCCGGCGACTCCATGGTCCACCCCAGCCGGGGATAGGCTTCAACAAGCACCAACCCTTCCTGCATTTCGCAAGTGAGATGGCTGACCGTTATATTCTTTGCCTGTGCCAGACACGGCAAGCAAAGAAGAAAGAAAATATATCTTTTTAAAAACATCATTCGTTTTTTTCGATTTCAGTAGTAACCATTATTTCAAGACGTTCTCACAAATGATTCTCGTCAATCTATCTGCATATCCAACTTGTTTTCCATCTACAAAAATACGCAATCCTTTTCCGCGATGGTAACGATCACCATATTTATCCCAAAGAATTGTCAGGTTACGACCATGATATAAAACATTATCCAGACAGAACCAATCCCACTTATCTGCCGGTATCAACGGATTTACTTCTACCGTATCATCCAGGCGCGGGCGTAATCCAATCAGACCGGTAATCATCAAATCATTAAAGGTAGAATGGTTATAGTAACGACTCCGTTCCTGGTCACCCTTCAGCCAATAACCTGTCACCTCATCCAGATATTCACCAATGTAAGGACGTCCGCGATGATATTGCGACTCGACATACAATTCCATTTGACGGAAATACACACTATCGGATAATACTCTCTGTGGATAATTATTCATAAAGTTAGCCATTGCTGTCAATGTCTGGGCAGAAGCAAACGGCCAGATTGCTCCGTCCCATTCACATTTACCAACTCCGTGGGTACGAAATTCCGGATGACGGCGCTCGGCAGTAGTTAATCCGTAAGGAGCAGAAAAACCGTTCTCATCCATAATCTCTTTCCAGGCAACTTCATATTGCTTCACTGTGTCCGGCAAATTAAAATACCAAGGTATATATCCGATAGCCTCGCGTACATTCGCAGAAGAGTCCGCACGCATTGTCTCAAAAAACTGGTGACGTGAATTCCACAACTTATCTTGCACCAGCCTTTTCAATGTATCCGCCCGCATACCATATCTCATAGCCATTCCTTCATCATCCGAAAGGATTCCCATCAGTGAAAGAGCTTTTGCATTACCATACATATAGCTATTAATGGTGGGGCGGGCATACTTTTTCTTACGTCCGCCACTAATTGATTCTTCCATGCCATCCTGTACATCTCCTTGCCAATATAATCCGTTTTGCAAACGGTTCGTGCACTCCCAGCGTTGATACTCGGCTTCCAGATTTTCCTTCATATCCAGCATGAAATCCTTATCAGCATCCACCATATAACGTGCCAGCACAGCATCCGCATTCCACGAACTAAACTTATTCATCTTATTCATCGGCCCGCCATCATTCCCCCGATACCACGTATGAATAATCTGATCCAGATACTTCGGATCGCGCAACCAACGGCTTTCATAAATATGATGCCCGATCGCGCAGGCTATCAAATTATATTTATCAGAATAGGAACGCTGAACCAGAAATTCCGTCATGCCATATCCCACAGGTGTTTCTTTGATATGCTTCCGCAACGACCACCAGCGGTAATAGTACATCTCTTCAAAATTACGTTGCGGACATTCAAACAACGGTATATTCTCTTCCATCCATTCCGAAGCCTTTGCATTCGGAATGGCCTGGGCTATATTCTCATCTTCCATACCATTGAAATAATCTGCATAATGGCTGAAATCCGCATACTTCAAAACAGCAGCAGTCGCATCTTTATCCACAGAAGAGGTCTTCACATTGGCGATACGATATTCAGCTAGTGGCTCCTGGTCACCGGCATTCGGCAGATCATAGGTCTGATCAGCCGGTGTATCTACAGTGGGAAATGTTCGTGGAACTCCTGTACGGAACGCAATACGTTCAATAGCAGGTACCGGTGCATAGAACATGCGCAATCCTACTCTCTTACCATCCACAAATACCTGAATATTACGATCGGTCACTGAAAGGATAGCCTCTACATGATAGTTTTTTCCCGGTTCATATTTCATCAGGTTCCCAAAGCGGGAACCGCCTTTAGCACGAAAAACTCCATCAGGAGTCAGCTCAAGCCGGGAACAAGCAATGCTGTTCTCATCCAGGAAGTCAATCTGAAGAGTACCTTTATCGTTTTGTCCGGCCTGTAGATCAAATGAGATTTTCAGTTCTTTAGAAGCCGGTATTTTTCGTTCTACCTTGGCATAATCAAAAGGATCTTTATCTTGCAAACGCAGCCACTTTCCGTCTAAAGTGACTGGAGCCCAAAGGGGAGAGTAAATATTCCAGTCGGTCAACTCAGCTATTGATCCGGCCTTTGAGAAATCATCGTCTGCATGCGCAGAGGCTTGTATCTGTACCGGAACAGGAATACGTGATACCCACATATCTTCTTTGTTCACACTGTAAGCAACCCATAAATCACCATCCGCAGGAATTCCATTTCCTTCTTGAATACCGCGGGGATATTGCGGACCATACGACTTATAGTTTCCTCCATAACGCATCGGCGGAATTTCACCATGCACGAGGTTCAAGGTCGTATATTCCAGCCCATCCTTACTCAACGATATAGCCAGCGGCCAGCGAAACTCCGAAGGATTATACACGGTAGCATACATACCATCAGTCAGGCGTTGTCCCCAAATCTTTGCATTGCTATTAACGAATCCTTTGGCACGAAGCACCGGTTCCGCCCAAGTATAGCCACCGTCTTCAGTGATTGAAGTCAGTGCATGTTTCCAAAGGCTGACAATACGCCCGTCGGGTAAAGTATAGCAATTGAACGCTTTATATCCCTTCTTCAAAGGAATAATCGGGTCTTCCCGATCCGCCTCTTCCACCCATTGCATTCTATACAATGGATTATCCAGAATTTCCTGACAAGCCTTTACAAACTCACGATCCTTACTTTTCTTGAAATAAGGGTAATCGGTATTTTTTTCATTAAATCCATGATTATAATATATAAAGTAGATGGGACCGAATGAACCGTCTTTCTTAATTTCACGAACTACCCGACCAATACCGTTTCCATCATTCGGATCATCTTTTTTATCCAACGCAACTCCATAATTCCCCATTGTAATCAGTCTGCCGGACTTGGATACATAAAAGCCCACACGCTGATGCATGATGGCAATCAGGTCTTTTGCCTGCATACCCGGACGGGAAGTCTTCGTATATCCGTCGGGAACTTTATAAGGAGGAAACACGATTTCCGGATTTGTCCAGTTATATCCGTCTTTAGAAGTCATCAGAAAAGTCTGGGAAGGCGGAATATGCTCATCCGACGGATCTGCCAGATATTGATAATAGAATTGCCCATTCCAATAGGCCAACATCGGTTGGTGATTATAAGTCCATCCTCCACCATTCGACGCATCCGGATGTTCACGATTGGCACGTACCAATTGAATATTATGCACTCCCACTACCGGCGACAATTGTCCATCATGATAGGTGGGATTAGAAAGTTCGGTTCCAGTGTAATGTATCCTGTCTTGTGCTGAAGCCGACGTTAGTGTCAGCCATCCAGTTGCCAGAACAAAAAGTATTTTGATAGGGCTGTTCATTATCTGTTCCTGTTTTATATATTATTTCTTCTTGCTTTCTTTCAACAACTCCTTAACGAGCGATTCCGGGGCTTTGAAAATAGTCCCATGTTTATGGCCCGTGGGTACACTTACGTTTCCGGTTTCATCCGTAAAATTACGAAAATCCCTGGTACGCACAGCGCCATATATTTTCTTCCTGTAGACATCGAAATAGATAAGATAGTCATCTCCTATCTTCTCTACAGAGGGACCTTCTACAAACGATTCCGTGAAAGGTTGCAATGCAGGCGAATAAGGTCCTGTCAATGAATCGGCAAAAGCAACTTTCAGATTACGCTCGGGACGTGTATTATCTTTAAGCACCATTACATAATCATTCTTTGTACGTTTTATGATGGTAGCATCAATTGAACTGAAGCCCGGATCATACAAAAGTTTGGTTTCGGATATCGTCTTAAAGTCTTTTGTAGTGATGTAATATAAGCGATGGTTATTCTTTTCTTCTTCTATACCCTTTTCAAAACGCCCCGGAACACAAGATGCCCAGACCACCATGAATTGTTCAGCCTCATCATCATAAAAAATCTCCGGTGCCCACACGTTGACGGTCGTCGGTTCATGGGCCATTACCGGAATCATTTGTTGCTCCGACCAGTGAATCAAGTCTTTGGAATATGCATAGCCAAATCCCAAATCACCTTTCCAACTGGTGGTCCAAACCAAATGATAAGTACCGTCCGGAGTACGTACCATCGAAGGATCGCGCATCAACTGATGTTGTCCCAATTCCGGTTTCAGCCAAACACCGGGAACACTATCCCAATGCATGCCGTCTTCACTATATAGATATCTTAAACCTTCATTAGCCGGCTCATGGAATGAGGTGAACATATAGTAGTCTTTGTTTCCTCCACAAGAAGCTAAGAACAAAATGCTTATTGCAGCTAATGTATTTCTTAATTTTCTCATTTTCTAAATAATACTTTTGTTTTTATATCGTATTCTGTATACAGAGGAGACGGCAATAAGACGAATTTGTACTCAAAGATAATGGAAGATTCGCCATATTCCAAAAATCAGAACACAGAAAAGGGTGACTTCTCAGCCACCCTTCACATCACATAACTAACCAGTTTTTATCTATCCTAATTATCAGAGAGAGCCTCCACGTGCTTTCACACGCTTGTACCACTCTTCACGTTCTTTCTTCAAATCATATCCTCTTTTAGCCAGATAATTATTGATACGCCCCTTATATTTACCAAAGGCTGCATGTTTCTTATCCGAATTCTCAGCATCCAAGGCAAACTCACGGGCTTCTATGAGCCAGGCATAGATTTGTGCTTTTTCTTCTTCCTTCAAAGAAGGGATCATGTCAATTGTAGCATCATACGTCACTTTCACAACGCCATAAGTCATCCCATCCTTCACCACTTCTATTTGCTTCTCATCCAGAAAAAGAGATAAATTCGCGGGATATGCAAAGTGAGAACGGTATAATGCCGCATCCTTTTCATACTCAGCCGCTTTCAAGGCATCATCCTTTGCAGCACCACTCAATCCCGACTCCTTTATTTTCTTCACTTTGGCATCACGAACTTCATAAATATCATTCAGTTCGAAGTACCGATTGGCAATCACATTACGAACATCTTCAGCCACCTTTACATCTGTAAGCCCAAGTTTATCTACGATCTTCTGAGATCGTTTAACAATAGATTCCACATATTGAGGATCACGATTATCCTTATTCAAGTCTACCGCTCCGGCTGATAACCAACCGAAAACCAGTAATAAAGAAATTAATATTATCTTTTTCATTGACATTACATTAATTTACCTTTTTCTGCCAATGTATCGTAGTTATTCTTCATATCAGTCCAGTCTACCTTATTCTTCGTACTGATACCATTGATATATTTCTCAATATTAGTATACCCATCACCAGTGCAATCTTTATTGGCATCACTCGGATCGTTTGGATTCAGACCATTCGCAATTTCCCATTCATCCGGCATACCGTCGCCATCCGTATCCACATAAGGAGTTCCCTTATATTCCGGATAGCCACCCATTTGGCGAATATCAGTTATAATACCCTGTTTATAAGAATCTTTCGGCAAACGACGGTATTTAAAATAACCTTCCTCATCCTGAGATTTTGGAGCTAATCCCCATTTATCTCCATAGGCATCTTTCGGAAGTTTCTTTTCATAATAAGCTTGACCGGTTTTCACTTCCTCAATAACCCGCTCATCAACAATGTCACGGCAAGGAATATTAGCACCTACATATTTCAAAACATAATCATAAGCATCATTTGCAGACATAATATTAATATAAGGCATTACGAAAGGTTGATACGTACGCATCTGCTCGGTATACCCCTCTGTATCCTTTTGAGTCTCAATCTGAATACCACCAGCCCAGTTATCCTTTGTGATTTCAGGATATCCTTCCATCACATTACCATCTGCAAAGACACGGCCATATACTTTATAATCCAGCTTGCTACGTCCGGCTTCCGGCTTCAGAATGCGATGACCGACCGGAGAATCTCTCGGAGTCAAAGGACCCGGTTTATAGTAATTATTTATCATATTGAACATAGCACGATAATCGCCACCATCAGCTGAACGATGTACCCAATTGTAGACAACATTATTCACGAAATTGAAAATCCCATACCAGCCAATAGACGGGTTACGCCCAGCATTACTGGCCCAAAGATTGCGCATAAAAGCACAGTTCTCACCACCCAATGTACTACCAAAAGCATGATTGTATGTATCCAGTGCCTTAGCGGAAATTGTATTTTGAATGGTTACATTGACAGTTGGAAGTTTCTCATCTTTATATCCTTCACCAGGACTGTACATGTGACGATAGAAAGAAATATTCTCATCCAGCCCCCAAGTACAGGAACAGTGATCGATCATAATGTTACCAATCGGATTACCCCCAAATGAATCGTCACGGTGATGAACCTTCGTTTCACCACGACGGAAACGCATATGACGTACCACTACATCGTGAGTGTCAACCCAGAAAGATTCTCCGGCAATACATACACCGTCACCTGGGGCTGTTTGTCCGGCTATCGTTACGTATGGAGCACGGACAATAATGGGAGATTCCAATCGAATGATACCAGCCACATTGAATACAATGATACGTGCACCACCGGTTTCGCAAGCTTCACGGAAAGAGCCCGGGCCGCGATCATTCAAATTAGTTACTGTAATTACCTTGCCGCCACGGCCGCCGGGAGTGAACATTCCCCCACCCTCAGCCCCGGGAAAAGCGGGAATACCGGCTTGAGGAAGATCATCCGGACGGGAAGCCCACTCGATATACGGACGCCCTTCTCTGGCTTCTTTCTCAACGATAGGCAATGCTTTCGCCCAAGCTTCATCCGAACGCCGGCGTTCTTCAGTTATCATTTTCTTATAAGTCTCCTTGGCTTCATCGGTCAATTGCGGGTATTGTGCCCATGCAATGGTCGGAGCCAGCATTGCAGCTGTACAAACTATCAGGAATGCTTTCTTTTTCATTATTCTCGTATCTATTAATTAATTGTATTTATTAGACGAAGATAAAAATGTTTTGTAATCACATGAAACTATTTTAGTAGAAAAATAATCCATAGAATGATGGCAACCACTCTAAAAAAACTGCCGGATGAAGGATCACCCGGCAGTTTTAACTATCTCACAAAAAAATTAAAAGCCAACTTACGGCAGCAAACTACCGTTACCGATAGGATTAAACGTTCCTTCGGAACCATAATAATCCGTCCAGCCAATATTCTGTTGCAACTTAATACTGTTTTGCAATACATTCTGCTTGATACCTAGGAAATAGTATTTGTTCAGGTGAGTAATATAGAATGTAGGCGTACTTGTACCATCAAGCTGATCGTTTACTACACGATTCAGATTGTTTTCGTAAAAATTGTCCAAGGTAGCAATCTGATTTTCCCAGTCTGAGTCTGAAGCATCCGGATCAAGACTGATTTTTGTACGGTCTGATGTTCCCAAGTATTCTGAAGCTTCCGGATTGAACGGATCACAATCCTTGCCGGCCTTGCTATTCGTATAGAGTTCAGGTTTCACAGCCAGGATAATACCATGCCTGCGCGTTTGGTTTCCGCTGATAGGCTCAACACCCAACCGTGTACAAGTACCAAAACTGTCGTCCCACAAAAGCCAGCGACGCATATCATCGAATCTCTTTCCCTCATAGGCCAGTTCTATCTGACGCTCATAAAGAATAGCACCCATCAAGGCATCACCCGCTAAAGTAGAAGAAAAGCCGCAATCGCCCGTATAGCCTACACGTTCGCGAATATATTTCAGGAAAGTCAATGCCGTAGCATTATCTCCTTTTCCGCAAGCTGCTTCCGCTACGTTAAGAATAACTTCCGCCATACGTATTTCCATATACGGACTACCACTCTGCGAAAATACTCCGCTACTGAGATTGGAAGTATTGTAAGCATTCGGATCCGTACGTTTGCGTACAAAGATACTTGAACTGACATCACCGTCATAAAGCGCTGAGTTACCCGGTTTGCCTTCAACGGCTGCGGCAGCATCCTTAAACCATTGGTAATTCCATACCGTATATGTCTTATTGGTATTATAAGGCCAGCAAACTCCGTTAAATGCAAAGGTGCGATAGAAGCGTGGATCACGATCCTTGTAGAACTTCAACGGGTCATAAGACAATGAGCTTTCACTTGGTTTCTTACCATCAGCCATGGGGAATAAATCCACCATTTCAGCCGTAGCAGCGATACCACCACCACCTTTGATGTCTTTGGGACGGGCACTTTGTTCCCAGCTGTTATTGAACTTGAACTGATCATCAGAGATATTATTGTACAATGTTATCAGTACAGCCTCTTTAGACAAGGGGTTCACAAACATTTTTTCCCAATCCTGCGCTCTTTTACTCGTTGCACCTACCAATTCTCTGTCACCATTGGTAGTAAGTTCATCATAAGCAGCCTTGTTTGCAGTATAGGCGGCATCCCAGCGTGCCTTATCGTTGGAACGGTTGAACAATGGACTTGCATAGAAGAGCAGCAAGCGTCCCTTCAAAGCCATAGCCGCACCCTTAGTCACACGACCGTAATTTACCGACGGATCAGCCCAAACAGATGGCAACAGAGAAGCCGCATTATCCAGATCCTCGCAGACAAACGTCACGCAATCATCCGTAGAACTACGTTCAACATTCAGAGTCGATTCTTCTATTGTACCGTCTCCAATTGTCGGATTTTGCGCGCTCTTTATAATAGGAACACCACCATAAGTAGTCACCAAACGATAATACAACCATGCACGCCAGAAGTAAACTTGTCCTTTAAGGAGATTTCTTTCCTCTTCCGACAATGTTCCTTTGTCAATATTGTCGAGAAATAGATTGCAACGACGGACATTTAACCATACACCGTTATTATTAGCCGGATCATTGGAACCGTTGAAATAACAATTCACGTTACTGGAAAGTATTTCAGCCAAACCCACAAACTGTGTAGAACCGGCATACTCTAATGTAGACTTAGAAAATTCATCGGCAGATCCTGTGCTACCATTCAATGCGCTTACACCACCTACTTTGGGTTCAACCTGCCTGTGAATATAGTCTACACTGGCCTGCGCCATACTGAAATTACTGTATATTTCGTCATTGAAGCCATTATAATCCTTCTTCTCCCTCAAGAAGTCATCGCTACAACTGCCCAGCAGAAATATTGCGCTGAAGGCAACTATCCCCACACCTTTATGTATGATATTATCTATTTTCATATTCTAATCTTGTTTATCAATTATATCATTTAAAAAGAAAGATTCAATCCCACAGTCCAGCTGCGCAATGCCGGGAACGTACCGTAACCGGTCAGAGGATCCGTATAACTTTCGGGATAAGGATTGAAGAAACTGAAGAGGTTGGTTCCCGTCACATTGATCTTACAGCTTGAGATTCCTACTTTGCTCAGCCATTCCTTAGGCAATGTATAACCTAAGGATACGTTACGAAGATACATGCGGAATGAACTAATCTGCCAGAAATTGGACGCTTCATTATTCATACTGTATTTCATGTTAGGGTATTTGGCAGACAAATTCTGTTTAACGACCACATTGCCTCCATCATCCACTACATCTTCGGGAACGAACATATCTTTCCAATATATCGGAAGGTTGGCACCATCCAGTGAATTCTCGTTCATGAAGATATAGGAACCTCCCGCATACGTAGAATATCCACCCCATGAACTAGAGATGTTGGCATTCAAAGAGATACCTTTCCAGCTACCACCCAGAATCAGAGACATGCCATAAGGATTGCTCTTTCTTCTGCTCAAACGAACCATATCCTTATCGTCTACGATACCGTCTGCATCTTTATAAGAACCGTCCGGATTCTGTTCGCCACGAACATCACGGTATATCAGCATACCCGGTTTAATCTGATCCGGTTTATAGCCCATATACTGCGTTATATTGTAGTCCTCAACAAACTTGTCAATTTCAGCTTGGTTACGGAACATTCCCAAACAGTCATATCCCCACTGCCCCATGTCAACCGGTCCATTGCGATAAACATCTTTGTATGTTGATATGGCCGGCCAGTCTTTTTTGCGATAGCGGGCGTCACGCCATTGTCCATTCAGTTGAACGGAATAGTTGAAGTCAGACACATGATCGCGCCAGCCTAATGAAAGTTCTACACCATAGTTATCTACCGCATCGAAATTCTCGGCAGCCGATTTGGCACCTACAGTTACAGGCACACCACTACGCACTACCAACATATCGGTTCTCTTGTCCAAATAAGCGTCAATACCTACTGATAAACGGTTCTTCAGGAATTTCATGTCAATTCCTAAGTTGAATTTGTAGTCTTTATCCCAGTGCGCATCATAGTTGGGAGCAGCCTCAGTCTTTAAAGCCCAACCTAAATTGTTGCTCGGTGAAGTGCCAAATATTGCACCATAATTAGCCTGATACGTATATCGCTGACGCCACAGCCAAGCTGCCGTATTATCTTGTCCCAAAATACCGAATGAGGCACGTACCTTCAGATAATCCATCCAATCCAGCTTATACCACTTTTCTTCTGAAACAATCCAGCCCACAGATACGGAAGGGAATACTCCCCAATAGTTATCCGGCGAGAATTTGGTTGAAGCGTCAGAACGAATCAGGAACTCAAACAGGTAACGACCGTCATAGGCATAGTTAACACGACCAATGTAAGATAAGTCACCACTTTCACTTCTCGCCGTCTGGCTACTGGAACTTACCGAACCTGTAGCTGTATTGGTTTCACCATTAGCAAGATCACCATTCAGCGGACCTTCTTTCAGAATACGTGAAAACTCGTAGTTCATTTCACGCTTTTCCATAGCGAACATGGCACTTACCGAATGTTTTCCGAAGTCGCGCGCATAACTTGCCTGGAAGTTGACCTGATAATTGTCTGTACGGTCGAAGTCACGCAGTACGCGGTTTCCATTATCAACCGACTGTGTTTTCATATTAGACGGCAAAGTCAGGTTATTACTTGGCGCACCTTCATCAATATAAAGGTGATTACCTGAACCACCACGGGTGGTAAAATAATAACCGTCATATTTAGATCCCAATTGTCTTCCTTCCGTATTACCGATACTTTTTGCATAGCTGAAACGTAGTTTCAAACCTTTCAATGTCTCCAACCAATCAAAATCATACTCCAATGAACCATTGATGGTCATATCCTGAGTTTTGGTTTGTTTCTGATTACCTAAATCTTCAACAGCGAAATAATTGTAACGCAAATAGTTCGAGTTTCCGAGAACACTACTGTTGGTATTCTTAGGTCCATATCTCAACAACCAGATATCTTCGCCTTTGTCATTTTCCACAGACCATGGCACATAGCGGGGTGTAGTCAGCAATGCCAGGTAATCATTATCATCCTTCTCTCCGCCAATCTTATTGAAAGTTGTTTTCCGGTCACCATAGTTACCCGAAATAGATAAATTCACTTTCAGATGCTTAGCCACTGTTGTACTCATTCCTACACGATAATTCCAACGGTCATAATCCAACATGCTCAGGTTACCCTCCTGGCTCTGATAAGATATGCTTCCGAAATAAGATGAGTTATTTCCGCCGCCACTGATATTCACATTATGCTTCGTGCTATAGGCAGCCGACCAGGCTTTGTCCAGCCAGTCATAGTTCATGCTTTTCATAGCTTCCAACTCGTCCAATTGGAAAAGGTCTTTTTTACGATTACCGATAGCATCATTGCCGTCAGCACCTTTAAATCCATTCCAGAATTGACCATACTGATATGCATCCAACATCTTTGGACGTGAAATTTCATCATTCATCGTCACCGAACCAGTGTAACTGATGCGAGGTTTTCCGTCCTTGCTGCCTTTCTTCGTAGTAACAATGATGGCACCTTGTGCGCCACGTGCTCCATACACTGCCGCAGCAGCATCCTTCAAGATAGATATAGATTCTATTTCGTTCGGATCAAGGTTATTAAACGCTTCCGAAGCCGATATTCCATTACGCGGATTATCAGACTGAATGACACCATCAATCACATAAATCGGCGCAGTCGTACTTCCCGAAACGCCGGTAGAGAACGGATCACGAATGGTCATCGTTGCACCGACACCAGGGCGACCATCACCGCCGCTTACATTCAAACCAGCTACCGTACCTGCCAACATGGCACCCATATTGCTATAGGGCATTTCCTTTAGGTCATTGGGGTTAACCGTGGATATAGAGCCAGTAAGATGTGCTTTTTTCTGAGTACCGTAACCTACCACAACCACTTCGTCCAGAAGTTTGGAATCTTCAGCCAAAGTCACGTTTACAATTCCGTTCGCAGGCACGCTCACCACTTGCGTGACGTATCCTATAAACGAAACTTCGAGTTTAGCACTTGCCGGAATCACCAGACTGAAATTTCCATCCAAGTCGGTAATCGTTCCTGTATCAGTTCCTTGTGCCTTTATATTCGCACCAATCACAGGTTCTCCGGTCGTATCTACCACAGTTCCTTTCACTGACTTCTGTTGTTGGACAACATTCATTGCAGCAGTCTCTCTAATGCTTTCCGCAAAAGCCTGCGTCACAGGAATCGAAAACAAGAAAGAGAGACAAATTATCTTTGCTGCGCTCAGATACCTGCTCTGTGTTTTTCTAGAAAAGATCTCTTCTTTTTTCATCTATTCACTAATTTAAATTCAAAAATATAAAAACTATTGATTGGACTCAATCTATATTTCATGAACTAAAGACGAACAACTAAAAAATATGTAATCACCTAAAAAGAATAAAAAAGTAAAGTTTTCTATTTACGATTATTTCCAACAGAAAAAAGATAAGGCTCTAAATATCAAAAGGACAAGTATACAGGAGTATCGGGGTCACAATATCGCTATATTAACACTTTACACAACGGACATCAGCTTCAAAAGCAGTGTTTCAGAATCTTTTGCGAATAAATAGCAAATAATAATGCAATATCTCTGCATATACTTGCGCATTTGATTGCTATTTATGTAAAAAAGAGCTACTCATTGTCGGAATTGGAGCATTTCAGTATGGCTATGAGTAAAAGTTATCAAGTAACGTTAAAAAAACAACTTGATACAGTTTCCATAAGAACAAATATTTCATATCCGTTAAAAAGTTATCTGAATATAGTCCGGCTGATTCTTGATTCTCTGGGATTTCGCCACCAGTCTTTCATGAAGGATAATCGAAGAAGGAAAACTCCTGAGTTCGAGTTTTCATCAGTATTTCCTACATCCTACACCCGATATCGTTTTTTTGTTTGATTATCAAACAGATAGATGCTGTAGAAAGTGGTGTAGGAAAGTTTCATCCTGCACCGAATTCACGCGAATACCTCTTTTTTAGCCTGAATTATTTATCAAAAGGGTTAAAAGAGTTATCATTTCGTCAGGAATTAAGGGAGCCTTCTCTATAATGAGATTATAGAGAAGGCCGAATTATAGAGGAAAAACTTGATATGCCCCTTCCTTTTTCCTTTAAAGCCTTAATGTTATTGTCATTATGCTATAAGCAAAACCTTGTTTTCCGGTTGAGGGCTGTCCGGCCTGCAATTGCGGGCTACATAGCCCACATATGGAAAACATAGAGCCCGCAACTGTAGGACGAAGTTTTGCTACGGGCAAAAGAACAAAAACAATAAAGCAAAGCGTAGTTTTCGTACCACCTTCTTCCTATCCTTCTTATTGTTCCTAAGCATTCTATTGTGAGATCTACAGATCTGACGCGTGGGATCTACAGATCTCGCGATAGGATGTTCAGCTTCCTTTCGCAGGCTGACATTATGAAAGAAATCAGGAGTCTTTTGAAGGATAACGCAGAGATACCCTCTGTTTTCTTGTAAAAGAGATGGTTTTACAGGGATTTGCGCAAGGTGGGCAAAAACAATGTTGATAGTCTGATTATTAGTCTATTGTAATTAAAAGCACGTCTCAAATGCCTATTCTTGGGTGTAGGATGAAATTAACCTACACCATCCTACACCACTTCCTACACCGTATATCTATTTGATAATCAAAAGAAAAAGGTCTCCGGTGTAGGATGTAGGAAATTGAGAGATATTTTTCTGAGTAAAAGAAAGCGCTTTTACATCTTCAGTGTCTACTTTATTAGACTGCTATTATTTCATTTATTTCTGAAACACTTCCTTCAAATATCTGACATTCGTCCCATAGTTCTTTCTCACATTATGCACATCATCCTTATCCCGTGAGCGTTCTACTACCAGCCATCCACTCCATCCCATTTTGTCGAGCGTATTTTTAACCTTCTTTATATCCAAACGTTCGTTAAAAGGAAGAGTTACTCCGTCCGTATCCGTACAATGAATCTGGCAGATTCTCTTCTTCCCCAGAATCTTGAGCTCCTTGCACAGATCACGTCCGTTTTCCAATACATTCTGAAATTTAAAATAGATTTTAATGCCCGGGGAATCTATCTCTTTCAATAACCTCACATCTCCTTTAGCATCCAGTTGGGTTTCAATCCCTATAACCAAACCTTCGGAAGCAGCCATATCTCCTACCTCTTTCAAACGCTTCACAACTCTCGTCCGAAGTTCCGGTTCCTGCTCCCAGCCTGCCTTTATACCCCCTAAAGGAAGAAAAGCAACTTTGGCATTCATTACTTTCATTGCATCCAGACATTCCCTTACCAATTCCTGATAATTAGCTCGGTCCAGAAAAGACTGACCATAGAAACCGGACATAGCGACAGAAGGAACTTCCAGTTTGAATTTCCGTGCCGTTTCACGAAACAATTGTTGAAAATGAGGATCACGCAACTTATTATCGAAGTTCTCCCTTTTACCCAAAGAACCCATATCCAGTTCTACTCCATCTCCGTTCAATTCATGTACCAGCTGAAACGAGCCAATTTTCTGACGCTTCAGAATCATCCAGTCGCATATGGCAACCTTATAGCGCTCCCCTTCCTGTTCGGGAGCAGCAATAGCCAATTGTGGAAAGCACTCCAACAGTATGAACACGCAGAGCATGTATCCTAATAAATTCCTTTTCATCTGATACTACTAATAATCCTATCCTTCAAATCATTATACTCATTCATTGAAAAGCCGCAGGCAACGTCGGGCGGAGCTAATAGAACTGCTTTAGCCTCTTCTGCATCTCTTATGTCTTCCGGGTGTACCCGGAAATAAGCCTCCCATTGAGAAACCAACTCCGGAGATACACCCAGTACATATTCAATGAAACCTTCATCCATCAAAAAATCCCTTACCTTAGAAACCATATTTGCATCCTATTTTAAACGTTTACAAAGATAGGACGCTGTTACCCTGAACCTGTACTCAATCGGAAAACCCTTTTACCTAAATTAACTCACCAGAGCACGCAACTTCGTCAATCCCCGGTGCATCAAGTTACGTACAGACTGGTAATTCATATCCATTATCTCACAAATATCTTCATATTTCCTTTCTTCTATATAATATAATGTAAGCGCTTCGCGCTGACGGGGAGATAACTGCCCCAATAAATGTTTCACCAATGAGAAATCATTCTTCTGCTGTTCCTCCTCCACATAATCTTCTTCCACATCCATAGATGATATCGCATTCACCTCTTCTACGGCCGTGTCGGACATATACATACGCCTGCGAAGCTCATCACAAAGTTTATTCTTCAATGAAATGAATAAATAGGATTTCAAATTATCAATAGTCCCTAATTCATCCTTCTTCACATAAAGCTTCACGAAAATATCATGAATACAATCTTTCAGCAACTCCTTATCAAGGGTCAACTTCAAACCATAATTAAAAAGAATACGTACGTGCAAATCATACAGCTGAGAAAAAGCAGCCATATTTCCTGCTTGAAAAGAAGCAAGTAAAGTTTCGGTTGAATTATTAGTCTGTTCCATCATAGCATTAATTCAGTTATTTTGATGTTGCAAAGCTATGGGGAATCAACCCAAACTCTAGGTAAAATCTGATCTGTGGATTGAAAAAACAAGTACTATGTTTTATAACACTTTTTTATTAGATATTACCAGCAAAAAGAGAAAATCCCGTTGAAGGTCATTCAACGGGATTTTCTGTTCTATAATCTATGGAACCAATAAACACCTTCTTTTCCATCAGGCACTTTCAGAGTATATACATTGTTAATCTTCAATGATTTACTAATCACTTCCATTTCTCCCGAATCAGGATGAATATATCTTAAAATGTATTTCCCGGATGACAATTGCACAGGCACCTCTACCCCCGAATTGGAATAAATGATACTTCCAATACCAGATTTTACCATTTTCTTATAATCCTCAGAGTCAGTTTCTTCTACTTCCATCACTGCAGCATCTTTCAGAAACGCCTTATCTTTGCAAGGAATTACCGGACAAGAACCACCAGCCATGAAAACAGCCCATCCCATAGCCGGATAATTCTGTGCATAGAAAGTGACTGCTTTCTCCGGAAACTTACGTCGATATTCATTTACCGCTTTATACGCTTCAGTAAAAGTAACTTTCCCGACTTTCATCTTGCGCATATGTTGTCGGGGAGCCATATTCTTTCCCCCTTCCGGAGCAAAAATGCCATCTGTTTTATAATGCCAATATCGGATATCAATAATATCTACTACAGCTGCCCGCTTTGGATCAGCAAGAATAGCATCCTGTACATCTTTCGTTGTACTTAAAGCGACTTTAGCCTTCTTACCGGTTTCCACCTCCCATTCAGCTATTACATCCAACCAGAACTGTACAAAATGCAGAGGACCGGTAAACTCTGCACTGGTCAATTGAATCACATTCGGATTATCGGCAAAGTTGTCCAAGCACTGACGAATGTATCGTCTATGCAGCTCACGTCGCACAGGATGATTGATATCATAAAACATATCCGCAACAAAAATGCGTTTATCGCCTGCAAAAGGAACAGGTTCCGGGAAGTCCGTTTCATTAATATTATTACTGCTTCTCCAAGGACAGTCCACCCAATGTGCACCGGCTTCCAAAATATTATGCTGGAAATAGTTCTCATGGAACAAGAGCAATCCTTCTCTACTTCCCTTTTCCGCAAATTCTTTCAGACGTGCCCAATACCATGCATTGGGACGGTTCAGATCATATTTACTCAAGCCTTCCCAAGCAATGCCTTGACCGCTACGTCCGAAAGGTTGTTCATAAAAGGGGCCCCATACATCTCCATCGCGCCGACGGATGCGTTCATGGTCATCCCGGCGACGATCATACCAAAGTCCATAATTCTGGTCAAATACGAGTATATTATTCCGCTTCATAAAGTTGACGACTGAATCTATACGGTCTGTCAGTCCCAGCCCCTCACGACCGGGAACAAAGCGGGTAATTGCCGGACTTGCTTTCTTCAAATAGTTGGTTCTGAGCTTACCATTCCACCAAGGAGTAGTGCGGCTTTTTCCCACCAACAAGGCCCCATCCATTTGAACACGCCCATTTGCAATAACCATTTCCGGTAAGTCTCGCGTTTCGCCCTGAATTGTCTTTTTCTCTTTAATATCCTCAATAGATTTCAAACCGGCAACTGACACCGAAGGAGCAAATTCCCTCTCCTCAATCCAATGTTCCAACGTCAGACGTGGCTCATAAGCTTCTTTGGCAAGTTCCATCGCCACCTCTACAGTAGGACTGCTCGTTGCACTTGTATTTCTAGGCAGAATACGGGCACGCTCAGCACATTTCTTCTGCAAACGCGCTTCCAACTGGGCATAAAAGATGCTACGAGGTTGCACATGATTATTCGATTCCGCCCATTCACCGTCGCCAGAGAACTGTGCCCAACACCCATACGCGCGGTTTTTCGCATCTTTTGCCGGAGTATAACACTCTATCTCAGCGGCTGTACATTGCCAGAACAAACTATTCGCCGTATTCCAACCTGCTCCATTCTTATCTTGTCCCAGATTCTTAAATGTAAGATTATGACCGTCGATATTAACCACATCAAACAGCAATCCGCACGCCCAGGAATCAATAGATCCGCTGAATCCCAACGATTCATACGAATCGCATTGCACAAAGGCATTGGGCCCGGCAGCACAATATCCAGCAGCAAAGTCATGAATGCCCTGCTCAGAATAACAACGCTGAAACAAAGTCTGCTGTCCCAATGTATGGAAAGTACAACGGCGCATTCCTCCTATTTCAGATACCGGTTCCCGGGAAATACAATCCTCAACCGTAATTCTTGATCCGGTGCGCTGGACAATAACCGCACTACCTGAAAAATGTCTGAAACTCACTTGTCTCACCCAACAGTTCTCCGCCTCTCCGATAGAAATACCTGTCCAGCAATGGTCTTCATCTTTAGAATAACGCCTGTCATAATCGGAAACCAATGTCATATTTTCAATTCCACACTCCTGAATGCGACCGTTCCATTGATAAAGAATGAGAGAAGAAGCCCCATATTGAGTATCCAATGCTACCGTCAATGGTGCATCCAGAGTGATCTGATTACCGTTTACTTCACTGATTGTCCGATCCCATGTCAGGTCCATATCACCCGCCTTCCATCCTAAAGCACCGATGCCTCCTCCAAAGATATCACACCCTAAAGCGGTAATCCACTCCTTACCGGAAGGGCGAGTCACCATTATCCGATCTCCTTTCTTTAAAGAAGTGCCCGAGGCAACTTGTAATGTCCTTTCATTCACAGGGACATAAGCTGAAAGAACCTGCAAGGTATCTTTTGCATTCAAATTATCTATTCCTTCCATATAGATAAGTGCTCCTCTGTCTATACCTTTCTTTAGCAGAATAGTTTTTTCTCTATCCATACCACGCAGAACAATACCGGACGCGGAAATACGAAGTTCCCCGGATAAGCTGAATTCTCCACGATCCAGCAATACGGCTCCACGGAAACCGGAAGTATTGGGAGTCAATGACGCTACATAGTCAATGGCACGCTGGATTCGCGCAGTATTATCACCCGCCTTCCAGGGTACAAACACTGCATTGCCAACAGAAGGAATATCCTGCCCAGAAGCATGGTAGCCGCAATAGGAGAAATCAAGTATCCGGTTTCCCCGTTCATCATTCAAGTAAGTAATTCCTTCATTCTTAACCTGTAAAGCAAAGGTTTGCGCATATCCCTGCACAAACCCTATACTCAATAATCCCAGAAGGATTGTTCTCAATTGCATATTCATTACAATAAACTTTATTTTCTACACATACTTTTATAGCAGACTTTTCCGTTTGGATAATGTATCGTAGTTGTTCTTCAAATCCGTCCAGTCCACTTTCTTCTTCGTATCCATACCGTTGACGTATTTCTCAATATTAGTGTAACCATCTCCATTGCAATCCTTCACGGCATCACTCGGATCATTCGGGTTCAATCCGTTAGCTATTTCCCACGCATCGGGCATACCGTCACCATCGGAGTCTACAATAGGCTCTCCTTTGTACTCGGGCAATCCGCCTACCTGACGGATGTCCGTAATGATACCTTGTTTATAAGAGTCTGCAGGCAAACGTCTTTTCACATAAGGAGAAATGAACTCTGGAGCGTCTTTCACATAGATGGCTTTCCCAGTCTTCACTGTTTTGATAACTCTCGTATCAACAGCATCCCGTTTCGGAAAAGTCGCTCCCACATTACTTAACACGAAGTTATAAGCCTTTTGAGCATCCATTATAGTTACAGGAGATGTTTTGAAAGGCTCATCTACCCTTATCTGCGGAATAAATTTTCCGGCATCCACTTCATTGGCTAGTTGTACACCACCATCCCAGTTGTCTTTTGTAACCTTTGCATTTCCATGGACGATATTTCCATTTACATAAGCCTTACCAAAGGACATCGGCTGGCTTTTGTCACGTCCGGCTTCCGGCTTCAGAATACGATAAGATATTGGTTTATCCAATGGTGTGATAGGTCCGGGCTTGAAATAGTTATTTATAATGTTATAGAAACTCTTATTATCACCACCGTCAATAGAGCGATTCCACCAGTTGAAAACAACATTATTGACAAAGTTAAAGTCTCCATCCATACCTACCGAGCTGTTACGACTGATATTTGAAGCAAAAAGATTCCGGCAAAACATACTGTTATGCCCACCGATTGTAGCCCCGAAAGCATGATTGTAGGCATCCAATGCTTCCGAAAATATTGAATTCTGAATAGTGATATTTACAGTCGGCAATTTCAGTCCATGTCCATCCGCTCCCCGGTTATACACATGGCGGTAGATAGACATATTCTCATCCAATCCCCAACTGGCCGAACAGTGGTCTATAATGATATTCCCTACAGCATTTCCTCCCAACGCATCATCACGGAAAGCTACATCCTGCGCACCACGGCGGAAGCGCATATGCCTGATTATGACATCATGCGTATCAACCAGAAAAGAATGTCCGGTAACACAGATACCATCTCCCGGAGCGGTCTGTCCGGCAATTGTGACATAAGGAGCACGCAGGCTAATAGGCGCTTTCAAACGGATAACTCCGGAAACATTAAATACAATGACACGAGCACCTCCCGTTTCACAAGCCTCACGCAAAGTTCCGGGCCCTGAGTCTTCCAAAGAAGTAACCACAATCACTTTGCCACCACGCCCACCGGGAGTATACATGCCTCCGCCTTCCGCACCGGGAAAAGCCGGAATATTACTTTTCACCAAATCTTCCGGTTTGGAAGCCCACGGCTTATAAGGACGTCCTTTTTGTGCTTCTTCCATAACAACCGGAAGGGCTTTCTTCCATGCCGCATCTGATTTCCGGTCGAACTCCGCTTCTTGTTTTGCCGCTCTCGCTTTCACCGAGTCGGGAATGACAGGATACTGTGCTGCCACCGGTAATACGCACGTAGCCAGCATCCATACTGATAATACTTTCTTAATGTTGTTCATTCTTTCGAATCTTAATAGGTTTTCTAAGAAGACGGTTAAGAAAACATTTTGTAATCGGTTATTTCTCTCCTTTCCGCCATTCACTCATATATTCGCGGGGAGTCTGGTTATATTTCTTCCGGAAGCACTTGCTATAATAGCCCGAGTCTTTAAATCCGACGGCAAAAGCAATCTCCGAGATACTCAAGTCTGTGTTCTTAATCAATTCGACAGACTTATTCAAACGAATCTCTTTAACCAGGTCGACAGGTGCCAGTCCGGTAAGGCTCTTCAATTTCTTAAAGAATGCCGAACGGCTTAATCCTATTCCAGAAGCTATAGTATCGATATTAAAATCGCTGTCGTCCATGTTCTCCTCAATCACCTGATGTATCTTTTCAAGGAACTGCACATCCTTCTTCACAAGATATTGCTCATAACTATCTTCCTCCGTTGTTTTCTGATTCTCCATTTGCAGGCGAATCCGTTCCCGGAAGAGCAGCCGCTCAGATAGCAACTGATCAATGCGTGCCAACAGATATTCCTTGCTAAAAGGCTTCGTTATGTAAGCATTGGCTCCCAAAGTGATTGCTTTCGTCTTGGCGCCTTCATCATTCTTTGCGGTCAGGATGATAACCGGAATATGACTGATCTGGAAATCTTTACGAATAGACTGCAACATCTCCAAACCATCCATTTCAGGCATCATCTGATCGGTGACCACGATATCGGGATGATACAGGTGGACTTTCTTTAATCCCTCTACTCCATTATTGGCTATATGAATATTAAACTTGTCTTCTAATTGCAGTTTTATCAGCTGACAGAGGTCTTTATTGTCTTCCACCAATAAAAGATTCGGCAAAGAAGCATCTATTTCCGTCTGTTCTTCGGAATCTTCTTCTGCCATGATATCAGTAGAAGACACATCTCCGGCAGGAGCTGTTTCAGTGTCACTGACATAAAAATCAACTTCCGAAATGCGATAATGTTCCTTTCCGAGCAATAGTTCTACAATAAACACGGTTCCCTTTCCTTCAGGGCTTTCAGCACGAATCACTCCATGATGCAGATTAACGATTTCTTTGGAAAGTGCCAGCCCGATACCCGTGCCCTGATAATACGAGTTTTTGGCATTCTCTCCTTGCGAGAAGCGTTCAAAAACCTCGGTCAGCTTATTCTGGGGGATTCCGATCCCGTTATCTTCCACTCTCAGGAAACAGTGTTCCCCATCTTCTGCCAGTCCGGCAACTACATGGATGCTGCCACCGGAAGGGGTAAACTTGAAGGCATTGGATATGATGTTCCGAATAACAATACTCAGCTTCTCCTTATCCGCCCATATCATAATAGCCGCATCCGGTAACTGGAAAGTAAAGCTAACTTCATTTTCTTCGGAAAGAACACGGAATTCCTTTTGGAAAGAGACTACCAACTCATTAAAATCAATCAACGACACATGCAAACGCATCTTTCCATTCTGTATTTTCCGGAAATCAAGTATCTGATTGACAAGTTGTAACATCTGGTTAGTGTTCTTCTCCATTAGTTCCACATATTGCACACCTTTTGGTGAAAGTGTCTCATGCTCTCTCAATTCCTGTATCGGACCTTTTATTAAAGTCAGAGGAGTACGTAGTTCATGAGAAATATTTGTAAAGAACTTGATCTTCATTTCCGAAACCTTCTGTTCGATGTAGATGTCATTCTTCATTTTAATCATAAAGAAAGCCAGACGCAAACTGAAATAAAGGGCTATAATACCCAAGACTACATAAATCACAATAGCCCACCAACTTAACCACCAGGGCGGAAGAATAGTGATGGCCAATGTACGATTGGAAACGAGCTCCGGATTGGCTTCATCTATTGTTTCCACCCGGAAAGTATAGGATCCAGGCGGCACATTCGTGTAAGAAGCAATACGGTTTTTGCCATTGTAATGCCACTCCTTTTCGTATCCTTCAAGGATATATCGATAAAACACACGATTGGGATTATAAAAGTTCAACGCAGCAAATTCAATGGTAAACATAGACTGATTATACTTTAACCTGATTGCATCGGCAAATGTAATCGATTCTTTCAATACAGGATCTTCATGAAAACTACGCAAATCACGATTGGAGATTTTGAAGTCGACTATGCGCGTATCATAGTTCATATTCTGCGTTTCCAGTTTATTAGGTGAAAATGTGAGAATACCTTGCCTGGAACCAAGCCATAAGTCACCGCTCAAAGTACGGAGCGCGCTGCTTTCTTCCAACTCAACATTCAGAAATCCATCGTACCTGTCGTAATTACGGAACTGTTCGGTGTCTTTATTGAAACAAGACAATCCTATTTCTGTAGTAAACCAGAGATTTCCGTCTTTATCTTCTACTATTGATTTTACTACATCATTATTCATACCTTCACGGATGCCGTAAGATTTAAAGACAGGTACCCGCCTTTCTTTATCATAGTGTACCAGTTTATTCAATCCTCCCCCAAATACGCTTACCCAGATTTGTGATTCGGAATCTTTGTACAATACATAAATATCATTGTCAGCAACATTCGAACGTTCACTCACCTGGCGGTAAGTTTCAAATTGAATCTCTTCGGGATTGGTAAAATGACCATCAAAAGACATCAGACCATCCATTGTTCCTACCCAGATACGTCCGTCATTATCCTCCGTCATTGTACGCACTTCCATATAAAGCCCATAAAGCGGATATTGCTTCAAACCATTATACTTATGTTTAAAGGCAATTGTCCCGTTCGCTTCACTGATCAGATTCAGACCACCACCTAACAAACCAACCCAAATACGCCCCTGGCTATCCTGATAAGTGAAATACACATCATTACTACTGATTGAATTCGGATTCTTAGGATCATTTTTATAACGTACGAAGCGTAACCCTTGAGGAGAATTCATATCCGGTTCAGCCTTCACAAGACCATTGCCTTTGGTAGAGAACCAAAGATTCCCATCTTTATCTTCCATGATATGATATACAGCTCCCACCAGATAATTCTTTTCCGAGAAAACCTGCTTTACCTGTCCGTTACTATCAAGGCGATAAAGGGCCTGCCAACGGGTTCCTGCCCAGATATCGCCATTCTTTGCCTGATACAGAGCGCGTATCCCCTGATTCCAGGAATTAGTTTTTTCATCACCAACCGGCACCGGTGACACTTCTTTAAGTACCTGGAACTGCTTCTTGGGAAAGTTAACCCTGTACACCCCATTATCTGTAGAAGCCAACCAGAGAATCTCGTCTTTGTCCAGCAATAGATGAAAAAACAGTTGTCCGGGAGCATCATCAACGAAAGGCTTTGATTGATTCAGACGAACCATCTCCAGTTTCTCCCGGTCGAACAAAAGAATCTCTCCACCCGGAGTCAGAAAAAACATACCCTGTTCACCGGCATCTTGCATTTCAAAATTTCCTATGGAATTCTGTTTAGGAAATGTAAAGCGGCGATTGGCTTTATTTAAAGGATCATAGTATACCAATGCATTATTACCTTCCTGAAACCAAATTTTATCATATTTGTCTATAAATATAGTTCCTGTTTCTCTCCCGTCGATGGAAAGCGGCAACTTTGTCAATTGCTTATAACCGATATTATACTCATATACTCCTTCACCTGTAGTAATATAGACCAACCCTGTCTCTGTTACCAGCAAATTTACGACCGACTGATCTATTCCCGGTATTTCATAACGATTGACCACTCCATTTTCCGGATCAATACTATAAATATGTCCGTTCCGGTCACCTAACCATAAGCATCTGGAGTTATAAGATGCACAGGTGAACTGGTCGGGGCTACCGGCTATCTTCTTCTGAATGAAATCGGCAGGCTTATCTTTCAACCCCGCTCCTTTCCTTAACGAAAGTATCTGATAATCCATACCCACCCAATTGATAAATTCGGAAGTCTCGCATAACACATTATGCTTCAAACGCATATCGTAGTGATTGATATTAGGGCGTGAATCGTGCAATTGCTTCATTGTAATTTTGCCCTCTTTATCAGTATGCGCACGAAGCAGACTCTTATCCTTGGTCAGCAATAGGACATCTCCATCCGCAGTTGTCTGAATCTTGATAATCTGAATATTTTCAGAGTATTCCTTCACATCGTCATAAACCGCATGAAAACTTTCATGCTTCTTATCAAACAGATAAAGTTTGCGATCAATGGTCTTGATCCAAAGAAAACCATTTTTATCTTCTACGATACGCTGAATCTTACGTGGAGGAATATCAGCCGAATAGAATCCGTCACGATTATCGTACGAACGAAACTTAGTGCCGTCAAAACTACATAAGCCATACCAAGTGCCGAACCAGACAAAGCCTTCGCTACCTTTTAAAGTACAGTTTACAATATTATTAGGTAACCCTCGTTCGGCCGTGTAATGTTCCACAATCATGCTGGGATAGGCAAAGCTTGTAAGCCCTATCACCGATAGAAATAGTATTAGAATAGATCGTTTCTTCATTTATAACAACAGTTGATATAAAATGTATCCAAAGATAAGCTTTTTCTAACAGTGACTAAAATTATCACTCCCTTATTTTAGATTATTCTTTTGTTCCGAACTCCGTCTGCTGACGCTCTACCTCATCCAACACCTTTTGGCGTTCTTCTTCCGTCAACTGTATTTTCTTGTCAGTTGTATCTTTTTGTAACCTTGTTCTCACAGCCGCAGAAGCTATTTCCCGCTCCTCATAACAAAAAGGAAATTCTGCAGGAACACTTTCGAACTCCAGCTCCGCAGCCGTCGGAGCTTGTGTACCCTCAAATAGCACACGGGCTTTCACTTTGATCTTTCCGGCTTTTCTGGTAGAACGAATCAGTACAGGGGCAGAACCGAACTCCACTGCACGGGGATTCGCACCAATAGTAGCATCGCCAATAATATCTCCTTCCCCTTCTACGGTAAAGACGATATTCTCTTTAGCCAGGCGTCTCACATTTCCATTGTCATCAGTCACCTCAGCCACCACTACAATGAAATCAGAACCATCCGCCACCAGATTCACATTCCCTGTATCCGCATATAGCCTCAATTTAGTGGAACGCCGTGAAGGCATCTTCTTCTGAGTGCATACTACTTTCCCATTTATAATGCCTTCTACAATCATATTCACTTTTTGCCAATTCTTCTGAGTATAACTATAACTGCGAGCTTCCCAGAAATCCCATACATTTTCAAAAACGACAGGGGCATTCGGCAGATGACCTTTGGCATGAACCACCGGCTTCGTCCATGTCTTTGTTCCATCATAGACAGAAAGTCTGACAGAATCACAATTACTGAAAACCACTACATCTTTATCAGAGAACTGCGACATTTCATGAGCAACGAAAACCATGGGTCCACACTCAGCCAAAGGATGCCGCAGACTGGCTGAAGACTGACTGCGGAACATCTCGTATGCATATTTTTTCTGACGAAAAGCATCATAAATACCTCCCCAATATGGGTCAGGGTGATACCCTCGTTGGTGATCGAACGGATGCCACTGGGCACCACCGATAAACAGGCCCGTAGTGCGATACATCTCATCATAACTCTTAGCCAGAGAAAGTGCCTGCACCAGCAACGGATGTTCTCCCCAGCTGCGGCTTGCACGGTTATCATTATTGTGGGCATACCAGTCATCCACATTCTCCCCGAACTCACGAGTGAAGATACATTGCTCCGGCCTGTCTTCCTTTTCATCATCACCGGGCCAACCATAAACCACATCATAATGTTCTTTTACTCCTGCCGAATGTACATCAGCAGCAGCTACCGGACGCCCCGGATACGGATATTCTTCTTTGGTAATATCAAGAGCCTTCAAAGCAAAATCAAGCGGGTAACGGGTTTCATTCAAGATAGGTTCCCACATCAAAACAGAAGGATGATTGCGGTCACGACGGATCATTTCACGTGTATTCCGATGGACAAGCTCTCCAAATTGCAGATCTTTGTTCCAATATTGCCACCCCGGCGTAGCGACAATTACAAATAGGCCAAGTTCGTCACATGCATCCATGAAAGACGGGTCCTGCGGATAATGGGCTGTACGGATAATAGTGCATCCTGCATCACGTAAACGCTTGGCATCACGCCATTGCTGGGAGTTTGGTAAGGCATTGCCCACATAAGCGAAATCCTGATGACGGTTGGCTCCCACCAACTGACCGAAAGGTTTGCCATTCAGCCAAAAGCCATCTTTACCACGGAATTCCGCCAGACGAATTCCGACACGGGTGATTCCGCCATCTATGGACTGATTGCCTTTTTTAAGGCGAGACTGTACTCTATATAAATAAGGTGTATCCGGCGACCATAGCTTCGGATTCTTCACTTCCATTTGCTGACGGATTATTTTCTTCTCTCCCGATTGCAAGGAGAGTTTACCGGATATGCGCCTGATTATTTTGCCGTCAGCATCTGTCAGTGTCGTCTCTACAATCACAGATTCAGAACGGGTATTTTCATTCTGTACTTCCGTATTGACACAGACTTGCGCACTCTTTTCACTGATCTGATCGAAGTGAACAAACACACCACCTCCGGCAACTGTCTGCGATTCGATGGCATCAGTAATGGATATAGGGGATTTGGCAATCATCCATACATCCCGATAGATGCCTCCATGATAGGTGAAATCCAAGGTATACTGACGCTTACCCGGAGGATAGGATTTATCATCACTGTTATCTGCAAAAACAGCAAGCAGGCAGGAGTCTCCGGCTTGCACTCCATAGGTTGTCAAGTCCAGTGTGAAAGGCAGATAACCGCCTATATGCTCCTGAATACGTTTTCCGTTCAGATAAAGAATTTGTTTCCCCATCGCAGCTTCAAAATGGATGGATACCCGTTGACCTTTAGTCTCTGCGGGAACGACGAAATGCTTGCGATACCAGACAGGTCCCTGATAGTTCCGGCATCCACTGGCCTCAGCAGGCATTAGTTCCACAGTGTGAGGGGTGGAGACAACTTCCCATGAACGATCATCGAAGTTCACTGTTTCCGCTCCAGATATGTCGCCTTTGAAGAAGCGCCAGCCCGGATTGAAATCATATACCTGCCGTCCGCTTCCGGGAAGCTGAATGAAACCGGCAACTGAGGTCTCGGGACGGTAAGTTCCTGTCGCTTTCCCTGATAATGGGAATAAAAACAAAAAGGCTGACAAAGTTAAAAACAAGTTCTTATTCATATTTCTTAGTTTCATATCATCATTTTGTCTCTTGAATCATTATCACCACATCTTTCTTCCTACTTTCCGGTGACACTTTTAAATCTGTCACTTTACCCTCTTTCAAAGTAGCCTCTACTGTTGTTTTACCGGGTGCATGAAGTTTGAAGTGCACATTCCATTCTAGAGGCCAAGCCGGAAACAGGAGTATCAGTTCTCCGTTTGTCTGCAACAGCATCTCCTGAAGCCCTATCATGCCGCTCCCTCCCCAGTTGTGATCAGGCGTCCAGTCATAGCCGGGGCCCCAGAAAGCCGGAAAGCGATGCGGGCCGTTGGATAATTTAGCCAGATTAAGCTGTCGGGATTCTTCAGTCAATCCTAAACATGCAGCCCAGATATTATCTTGTTTCCATCCGATATGCGAACGAAAATTAACCGCTTCGGGATCATAGAAATAGGTGTTGCGGGCAACCTCCAACTTTTCTTTGCCAATGCCGTAAACACGCCACGGAAATACGGGATAGAGTTGCGGAGTCTCCACATTATTAATACGCTCCCAACTCTTAGCTGGGGCAATCGTTTGTTTCAGCACCGGCATAGTTATGGAATTCGCAGAATCCTTTACTTCGATATAACGCAATGGTATCGGCGGGATTACTTCCAGCATTTCGTTCTTCCGTCCGTAAGTTTCCAGCACGGTCCGCAATGCGGCAATAGTGCTGCTGGCATTATTAGTCATTTTATAGGTTTCACAGGCAGAACCCGGAAAGAGAATCAGGTGTCCTTCTCCATCCAACTCCTTCCGTCCACGACGGGAAGCAAGCATACGATAATGCTCATCAAAGAAAGTCAATGAACTTTCAATCAAAGGCAAATAGGAAGTGATATCCGCATCGGTATAATTATTCGTCTCAAGTATCATTTGGCAGAATTCGAGTGCGGTATCCCATTCGTATTCCAACCATGCGTTGTATTCCAGTCCTTTATCGAACCCTTCCGGGCGTTTAAAACCATATTCGGCAGGATTGGGTAAACCGAAATTCTCTATCTGTTCGCAGAAACAGGCTCCCCCGTGTTGCCAATACACACGGCTGCGCAATTCGGCATTCTTCAACATCCGGTTATAGAAATCAAACTGGGCAGGCATCATGTCAGAATCACCGCTTTTCAACATCGGCCAATATACCAGACGTTGATTCTGTGCAGTCATTGTGCCGCCTCCCCATTTCCGATAATCAGGAGTAAATGCCTGTTTCGGATCTATATGTAAAGGATCAAAGGTGAACAAGCCACCATTGAACTTGGTAGGAACATTGCCATAAGCATTACAGCCCAGCATATAGCGGAAAAGAGTATAATTCCGGGTTATCTCCCCAGCCTCTCCTTCTGCCACAATGAAACTACGTTGCCAGAAAGCGTTCCACCATTGGCGGGTTTGTTTCTTATCTTGCGAAAGCACTTTCATAGAAACCTTTCCATGTGGCATTATTCTCCTCAGACCGACTTGTAAGTCTTGTATCCACTGTTCTTCTGTCTCCGTCTGATCTGTATGCAGTACAACGAAAAAGTGTTGTTTTCGGGATACTTTCGATGAACGAAACTTCCAGGCCCGATAATCAGTTCCGGCATATACCGCATCTGAGATTCCGGCATATTCCAGATTCTCACCTGACAGGCATCCTCCGAACGTCAGGTTCTTTAAAGGATTCATCAACCGGGATTTGACTGTATCCATACCTTGCTGGGATACTGCTACATCAAAAACGGTCTCTTCCGGATTACGGTGATAAAACGTAATAAGTGGAGAATTAAGAGTGGAGAATTGAGAGTTTGGGAGGGGACGGATGGTATCGGCACTTGTTACTGCTCCCTGGGGAGGAGCCCATTTGTAGGAGCATTGTTGCCCCTCTCCTTTCCGGATCGGCCGGTCCCGGTATCTCCAATTCTCATAAAAGATTTCTGCCTGCAAGGGACGGGCATTGACAATCTCTACATGAACTACGGGATGGAATACATCCGCCCAAATTTGAATTCGTGTACCTTCTGCCGAAATCTCCACGAATCCGTCATTAAGCATTAATTCCTGCCGGAACTCTTTTGTTTCTTTAAAAGGATTGGGAGACAGGCGGATACGAAAACGCCCCTGTTTCAGCAGACAATTATTCTCATCAAAAGTACCGCTACGACTCAGATAAAACAATACATCCCCCTCTTCTACCCACACATTCATACCGATATCTCCACCTCCACATGGCATTGATTCGGAAGAATTACGACTGGGGGTATTCCAAACAACATTGGCATGCTGGCTCCAAAGAGCCGACACGCCAACAAGAATCAGGATTATAATCAGATAAATTCTTTTCATATTTCACACGTATCACCAGTCATCCGAACGGAAAGAACCTAACGGCAAACCGTCACAATAGACATCTCCTTCCACATAATTC
>NZ_EQ973491.1:106952-108795 GCF_000158035.1 Bacteroides cellulosilyticus DSM 14838 | reverse complement strand
GGTACCATCTCACTTTTTACAAGCATCTTGCTGCGTTCGATCCATGCTTTAGCCGGATAGAATACTTTATCTTCACCCGCTACCTCAAAATTCTTCGATTCAAAACAGTTCTTACCACTAATCCACATGCCGGCACGTTCGAAACTCACAATGACCGTGTCATTCTTTATTTCAATGCTTTTATAATAAGGGCTTTCACCGTTTACTCCTTCTATCCCGTAAGTCTTTGTCAGGGCAAGAAGTGCCAATCGCTCACCGGCAACTTGCTTACGGGCAGGATGAATGCCTTTTTCCATCCCTGCATCCAGCAGTACGGCCATACCGGTATTGGGTACACGGTGCTCTACTTGCGCCTGTGCTTCGCGGAGATAGGCTGTATTGATTACTTCTTTTCCACGTTCCGTGATAATTCCATAATCGTATGGAGCTATCTGGCAGTAATAAAAAGGAAAATCACCTTGTTTCCATTCGGTACGCCATCCGTTAATGAGTGTCGTAAACATATCCGCATAGGTATGGGCACGATTCCAGTTATCCTCACCCTGATACCAGATGACTCCTTTCATGGTCAGTCCGATCAATGGGTGCAACATACCATTATACAGTACGGTTGGAGTACGGTTCTTTGATTTGATATCTGTCTCCGACCGGGGTATCTTTGCATCCGGAAAAGCTTTCAACCAGTCGGCAGTCATCCAAGCTTCGCAAGCCGAACCACCCCAGGCTGCCACTATCAAGCCTACCGGAACATCCAATATTTCATTTACCAACCGCCCGAAGTAATAGGCTGTCGCACTGAAATCGCGCACTGTAGCCGGACTTGCCTCTTTCCAAGAGCCTGTCACATCATTTTGCGGAGTGAGCGTAGAGGTACGTTTCACTGTGAATAGTCTTATCTCAGGGTTCCTGCTACGGAGAATATCCATATTAGCGTTCTCTACAGGCTGGTTTTTAAAGCCTTTCATAGGCATCTCCATATTGCTTTGACCGGAGCAAAGCCATAATTCCCCTATCAGAATATTGCTCAGAACTTTCGGAGTTCCATCATCAAAAGTAACAGTATAAGGTCCGCCTGCTTCGGGAGTGGAAACGGCTAGTTTCCATGCACCTTGTTTATCCGCTGTTACTGCATACAGTTTTCCATCCCAGCTAGTGCGGACGGTTACTTTCTTATTGGGAGTTGCCGTCCCCCAGAGATTGGCATGGGTCTGTTGCTGCATAACCATGCCATCCGAGAAGATGGCAGGCAGGTGCACTTCTGCATGAGTTGACAGGCAAACTGCAAATAGAAAAATAGCAAGTGTAGTGCCTGCTGTAGCTATTAAGTTTTTCATCGTTGTATATTTAGGGTTCTCACAGAGTTCAGGATAAGCATCCCAAAAAGAGAAGAACCGGATTCCGTAAAGAGAAGACGGAAAAGAGGGAAGTTTGTACTCAATAAAATGAAAATTTAGCAGGCAAAGCCCGCCCAAACAACGAGCTACCAGTGGCAAGTATCCGAACTGTGTATCAAAAAACTATCAGATATTAGCTTAACGCTAACATGCAGAAAGATACTTGTTGTTTATAGTCCGTTATTTACTTTAGCTTAGAATCCATCAGTGATAAGCTCTTTTCCCACTACGACTGAAGATAGTTCCCATTAGGACTGAAGGTACTTCCCACTACGACTGAAGCCACTTCCCACTAGGACTGAACTCGTGTTCCACTACGACTGACATTAGTGGAACAGCAAGTGCATTGCCACACAGACAGTTATGCTCTTTGCATCACTCCTATATAACTCATATCGGGAAAGGTAATGAGTTTTCACCACAGAGTAACACTGAGTTTCACAGAGTTC
>NZ_EQ973491.1:94398-106657 GCF_000158035.1 Bacteroides cellulosilyticus DSM 14838 | reverse complement strand
GGAATGAAACCGGTCCCAGCAGTCCCGCCGGAAGCAGTGTTTTTTCCTGTCTCCTATATTTGGCATTCGTCCAGATTCCGCTGAATGGTGCTTTTCCTTCATCAGCTCCTTTGAGAGCATTCGCCCAAGTATTGGTCACCTCTATTTCGAGTTCATTTGTACCCTCCTTTAAAGCTGCCGTAATATTAGTCCGGTAAGGAGCAGTCCAGATTGTTCCACAGTCCACACCATTCACGCGGACAGTTGCCAGGTTGCAGACCTTTCCCAAATTCAGATAAACAGTTGTTTCCGGTTTGTCTTTCCAATGGAATGCAGTCCTGTAGACGGCTGTTCCCGAATAGTACCGGATCTTCTCATCCTGCTCCCGGCTCCAATCGAAAAGTTCTTTCCGATTTACGGTCCTGCCATTAGTTATGAAATTCACTGTATACTCTCCCAATTCTACTGCAACCTCCGAAAACTCTTTCGCAGAATAACTCCCCTCCTTCTGTTGCTTCTGTAAACTCTTCTCATCACCGAAACAGTTCTTTTCTGTCGGATATACGATGAATACGGATTCATTCGGCGCCAACGTCAGTGTAACTTCCGTTCGATTATTCTTCTGTTCATACGAAGGCCGGAAGTCTATTTCTCCTGTCAATGGATTCCAACATTCGGGCTTTCTGTCGTAGATACGCATACTTGCAGTGAAAGTACGTGTCTCTTCCCGTTGGTTAGCAATAAAATAAATATCCCCCTGTTCTCCCCGACGATGTGTCCAAGCAACATCTTCCGGCACAATCAGATCACGTTCCAATCCGTATGCCGAGAAGTCATCTCCGGTATAAGGAAGGTCAGGAATCAATATGCCCGCTTTCTTCAATTCATTAATCTTCTTCTCCACTTCAGGAGACAACTCTGCCTGTTCCGGATTCATCGGTCGAGGAAGCGGTACGACCAACACTTTATAACTGACTCCACCCGGCAATGTCATCCTGCCATCTTCCACTTTCGCCAACCGGAGCAATGCATCCTTGTTGAAACTATCATAAGCATAACCACGAAGCGGATTCACCCATTTCTCCGGATCAACCATATTGGCAGAATGCGTAACGCCCACAGGACGCACACGCAAAGGTTGTCCTTCATTCGTCCGACGAATACGCTCACTTTCCACACGCTCCGCCCCGAAAATACCCGGAAGAGAAGGAACCAATCGGTCCGGCAGCACTGCACGCCTTGGAATCTCTTCTCCTGTGAAAACGGCAATATCTACTACCGGATGTCCATACTGTAGCAATGCTTGACAACGTGTGGCATAATCAGAAAGTGCCTTTGCCCCTTTATTCCACCAGGTCTGATCTCTCTGAAAGAAAAGGCCGATGCCATCCAATGTCATACCGGGTTTGCGATCCAGCCATGGATTGTGGACATACACATGATAAAAAAGGCGGTTAATCCCCAATGCATAATTCCGGTCGAGCAACGCCTTCAACATTCCGGGATGTTCATCCCATGTACCACGCACCTCCGTAAATCCTTCTGCCTGGATAATGCTCTTTCCATAAATATGTGCCCCACTGACAGCATCCAGCATATCATTCAGTTTGTCATGGGTAGGACTGTTCAGCCAGAATTCTCCCATGGGAAGGTCCACCATTTGGTAATGCAACAACCCATCGCTCACCATCGTGGGAGCTACACATTCTGCCGAGAACTGACAATCATATTCTTTAGCACAATCCGCCAATACTTTATAAAAGACATCAACAACAAGCTCGGATATAGTAGTACGAACATCCCTCAGAATCTCTTCACTCCGTTCTACACTTTCCATCGGAATACCCGCCAGTAACGGTAAATAAGGCATCAGATCGTATCCGCGACGTTTCCGGAATTCAGCTGCAAACGTATCACTCCAATTCTGACTGCCACATTCCCAGCTATCCACATGCATGTACTTCAATACACAGCGTGCAACGTCTGAATCTGTCTTTAGAAATGCCTGTGCAAACCAGTTGTCGAACTGTTTACGCACTGTTTTCGCACTGAACTTATCACATTCCAACCCCTTTCCCCCTCCGGCAGTGGCATTGGTATGTCCGGTGGCAGTATGCCCCATACGCAATAATTTCCATTTTCCCTTGGGAAGAGTAGTTGTCAATATACCTGCTTTACATTGATCGGTCAGATTGATAATCTGTGAAAGGGAATAGCAATCTTTCTTTCCGACTTCCGCTTCTTTCGTAGCCGAGGCAACACGCCATACCAGTCCAGCTTTCCCTTCCCACTGATTCAACCGGGCTTCCCGGTGCAGTCGCAACTGCTTTATCTTCAAATTAGGTTTCCACTTGGCTGCATCCATATCCTCACTTCCCGGCTCACTCCCTTCAGGAGTCCAATAGAAGCGGAAATAGCGAGCGGTAGTTGCAGGAATGGCATGCGTTGAATTCTCATCCGTATTCTGCCATCCCTGACGGGCAGGTACCAACTGTTTCACCAAATGAAAATTCACTCCGTCATCACTTGCCATCACTTTCAGTCGATGCGCCTGATAGTTATTACCACTCAGAATCACTTCAACGTTACGACAGGTAAAAGGACGCTCGTATTCATACTGGATATAACAAGGATATGAAGAACGGATAACACCGGCAGCATCCATATTCACCGCTTTGGGAGAATCAGCATGCTCTTCCATAGCTATATTGACACATGTTATTCGGGCCGGCATCTCATCCGGTACTTCCTTTATGGGCAAAGCAAACAGAGAGATATCTTCATAAAAACCTTTATAGGCCTCGGGCTGTGGCAGACGGAGCGCCTTATGTTTACCCCCCTCAACGATTGTGTCACTCCATACCACCTTCTGCATAGATTCCTCCGGACTGATCCAAGGGCCACCGGCTAATGCAAAACCATCACAGATATGCATACCCAACTTTAATCCCAAACGATTGGCTTCTTCCATACTGAAACGCACCATCTCCCACCATTCAGGTGTCAATTGTTGTGCTTTTCCATTATATTGCGCTCCTTCATTAATTCCCTTAATCGGCATCAGATACGTACCTCCCAGCCCAGCTTGCTTCATAGCCTCCAAATCGGCAGTAATCCCTTCTTTTGATACGGCACCATACATCCAATACCAGAACGTCCAGGGTTTTGCCTCTTCTGAAGGATGAAGAAATTGTTCGTGAAGTGAACGTATCTGTTGAGCGGAGGTAGGGTTGGCAACGATCCACAACAGTAAGGATGCTATGAATATTCGGAATTTAAACGGAGTTTTCATTCTTATCTTAATTATTTATATAAGTAAGGAGTTTATTTATTCATTTCTGTATGGTTATGAATTAATTCACCACAGAGTAACACAGAGTTTCACAGATTCTATTTTACTGATTATTAGATTAATAAATCTGTGTGAATCTGTGTAATCTGTGGTGAGTCTTATTCATTCCTATACCAAAAGACGAAAAACCGCCTATTTTGTACTCATCCTCCTCCTTCCTTCAACGGTTCCCCCAAAGCCCTTTATAAGTACCATACTGCAAGCAATAACATTCTTTTGACAACAAATTCCTCAAAATATAAAAGTTATCTCTATATTTGCCCACTGAGATTTTAATAAAGGATAGAAAACAGGAGCAAAAAGATATATGAAAGAGAAGCCAAATATTGACTGTGAGAAATATCGCCAGATTGCGCAAATGGCTAAAATGGGTTGGTGGGAATCGGACCTGAAGAATCGCCAATATATTTGTTCAGACTTTATAATTGACTTACTCGGACTTGAAAGCGACCGGATCAGTTTCGAAGATTTTCATGAAAGAATACGGGAGGATCATCGGAGGCGACTCAGGAATGAATACTTTTCGCTCACAAACATAGAAACCTATGAGCAAATGTTCCCCATCCGGGCAAAAGATGGGGATATATGGGTGTATTCTAAAATCAGCTTCAAACAACCGGACGAAGAGGGTTACAAAAATATGATAGGATATCTGCAATGTATAGACAAACAGGCTGGAGAAATGAGTGAAAGCACAGACTCTCTTCAGGTAAACAGCCTGCTTTATCAACAAAACAGCCTTTCTTATTCATTGCTCGCTTTTCTTCAATCGGATGATATTACACAGATCATCAATAAAATATTGGCAGATCTACTCAAACAAACCAAAGGAGACCGTACCTATATATTCGAAATAGACCGGGAACATAAAGTACAAAGTTGCATTTACGAAGCAACAGCCGAAGGAATATCCCAGGAACTGGATTTCCTGCAAGATGTACCTTGGGATGATTCTCTCTGGTGGGATCGCCAAATCTCAGAAAAGAGATCAATCATTCTGAATACATTGGATGATATGCCTCCCGAAGCAAAAGTTTACCGTGATACCCTAGAGGTGCAAGACATTAAATCGGTAATGGTGGTTCCTCTCCTTTCGAAAGATAAGGTATGGGGATATATGGGCATCGATATGGTCAGAACACACCGCAGCTGGAGTAACATCGACCATCAATGGTTTTCTTCTTTAGGAAACATCATCAGCATTTGCCTCCAATTACGTAAAGCGGAACTTCAGGCTAAAGAGGATCGCCGCGCATTGGATCACAGTGAGAAAATTCTTCGTAATATTTATAAGAATCTGCCGGTAGGTATCGAGCTTTACGACAAAGACGGGTATCTGGTAGATATGAATGATAAAGAACTTGAAATATTCGGCTTGGCGGATATGAAGGAAGCATTGGGGGTATCACTGTTTGAAAATCCCAATATCCCCGAAGACGTGAAAGAAAAATTGCGTGCCAGAGAAAATGTGGACTTCTCTATTAATTATGACTTTTCTAAAATCGACCGATACGTCACAAGTAGAAGAAAAGATGTTATCAATCTTCAAACCAAAGTGGCTCTGCTTTACGATTCGCAGAATCAATTCAGCAATTACCTGTTTATCAATATAGATACAACAGAAACCACCAGTGCATACACCAAAATACAAGAGTTTGAGCATCTGTTCCTCTTAATAGGTGACTATGCCAAAGTAGGGTTTGCTCATTTTAATATAATGACAAGAGACGGGTATGCCCAGAATACATGGTACAGGAATTTGGGTGAAAAAGAAAATACTCCCATGCCTCAGGTTATCGGAGTGTATTCTCATGTTCACCCGGAAGATTGCGCTGTTCTGAAACAGTTTGTAGGTCAGGTTAAAGAAGGGAAAGCCACTAGTTTAAGTAAAGAAGTACGCATCAACAGAGGTAACGGAAAATATTCGTGGACCAGTATAAACGTAATGGTCAGGGATTATCGTCCTCAGGATGGAGTTATTGAAATGCTGTGTATCAACTATGATATCACTCCCTTGAAAGAGACAGAACAGAAGCTGATCATTGCCCGTGACAAAGCCGAAGAACTGGACCGCTTGAAATCTGCTTTCCTTGCCAATATGAGTCATGAAATACGTACTCCGCTCAATTCTATCGTTGGTTTTTCCAGTCTGCTGGCAGAAACAGACGACAGGGAAGAACGCCAGGAATATATCAAAATAGTAGAAACAAATAATGAATTGCTTCTGCAACTGGTTTCTGATATTCTCGATCTTTCGAAGATAGAGTCCGGAACATTCGACTTCGTACGTTCTGACCTGGATGTAAACGAAAGCTGCATGAAAATCATCAAATCGATGGAGATGAAAGTGCCGGAAACTGTGGATCTGGTCTTTGAGAAGTATATGCCCGATTGCCATATTTATACAGACAAGAACCGATTCATGCAGGTCATAACCAATTTCATAAACAATGCATTGAAGTTTACGAAACAAGGCACTATCGCTTTAGGATATGAACAGACGGCACCTCACGAAATAAAATTCTATGTACGTGATACAGGTTTCGGGATTCCCAAAGAGAAAATTGATAGCATATTCGAACGGTTTGTGAAACTCAATACCTTTGTACAGGGTACCGGTCTCGGACTTTCCATCTGCAAAAGTTTAGTATCTCAGATGGGAGGAAAAATCGGAGTGGAATCAACCGAAGGAGAAGGTTCATGCTTTTGGTTTACTCATCCGTATTAATCATTTTATTTTGTACCTTTGCGCCCGATTTACATTAGAGACGCAACCATCATGCAACAGAATACACAACGCCCGGTAAGCTCGATAGCTTATCCGATATTGATCGCATTAAGTATTTCCCATTGTCTGAACGACTTATTGCAATCCGTCATAACCGCCACATATCCGCTTTTCAAAGAGGACTTGACATTGAGTTTTGCACAAATCGGATTGATTACGCTGGTTTATCAGATGTCCGCATCGGTATTCCAACCCGTATTCGGATTATTTTTTGATAAGCGCCCGTTTGCCTGGACACTACCGATGGGTATGTTGTTCACTATGACGGGGATGTTGAATCTGGCCTTTTCCACGAATCTTTATTGGGTATTGTTCTCAGTATTCACCATAGGTATAGGTTCTTCCGTACTTCACCCGGAAGCATCCCGCATCACTTCGCTCGCCTCCGGAGGCAGAAGAGGATTGGCACAATCCCTGTTTCAGGTGGGTGGAAACCTGGGAGGATCATTGGGTCCGTTACTGGTAGCTTTAATTGTAGCACCTTATGGTAGGCACAACATCGCATTATTCGCAATTTTATCAGTGATAGCAATCATGGTAATGATACCTGTCGGCAAATGGTACAAAGGATACATTACCCGGATGAAACGTGATCATATTGCCCTGCAACCTCATATGCAGATGCCTTTGCCTATGGGGAAAACGGTTCTTTCCATTTCTATCCTGCTGATACTTATCTTCTCCAAATATATTTATATGGCAAGCTTAAGCAGCTATTACACCTTCTATCTGATTGATAAATTCGGAGTAAGTGTGCAGGACTCCCAGCTTTATCTCTTTGTGTTTCTCGTGGCTACAGCCATCGGAACACTGATGGGTGGTCCTATCGGAGATCGTATCGGAAGAAAGTACGTCATCTGGGGTTCCATCCTCGGTGCTGCACCTTTCAGTATGCTGATGCCTCATGTCGGCTTGCTTGCCACAATTATTATGAGTTTCTGTGTCGGCCTGATTCTTTCATCTGCTTTTCCCGCCATACTGTTATATGCGCAGGAATTATTACCCAGTAAACTGGGATTGATCTCCGGATTATTCTTCGGATTTGCTTTCGGAGTGGCAGGTATTGCCTCGGCTGTATTGGGAAATATGGCGGATAAGTTCGGCATCGAAGCTGTTTATAACGTCTGCGCTTATATGCCGTTACTCGGATTGGTTACCTGGTTTTTGCCTGATTTGAAGAAAAACCGTAAATAATTATATATTTCAATAAGGAGGTGCTTCTTCACAGACTCCTATCGGATAATCTTTTAAAATATCAGGATTACGGTGAATATGCCAGAAAAGATGAATTCTTATAATATCTCCCTTTACGGAGTATATTATCTTGTAAGGTTTCACTAAAAGAAATCTGTATTCATGCTCTTCATCAGTCAGCATCCACTCAATATTGCCAATTAAGGGATTCTGTTTTAAAGTATTTATTTTTTCTCTGAGCTTCTCTTTATATTTCAGAGCAATCTGAATACCAAATTTCACTTTTCCATATTTGAAAATCTCACCGATTTGTCGTCGTGCTTCAATGTCGTATTGTATTTTCATTATTGCAGTGCATTATAAAACTCTTCCATTTCCTCTTCACTCACGTATTCCCCTTCATCAAAGCGCTTTTCGGAGTCCTGCAACTGTTTTCGGGCCTCTTTGACACCTATCTGATAAGGAGCATTGGTCAGATTTCCACTTCTCTGTATAATATCTTTTATTGTATCGAGCACCTCTTGGTTATTGATGTTCAACACTTCTCTAGCTAATGCCGCTTTATAAGCTTCCAATTCTAAAGTGTTCATAATCGATTTATTTTTAGTATCCATCAGCAAAGATAGATAAAACTTCTATATTTCTTAATGGATTATCATTTGTTTTCAGTCATACCTATAAGTGGTTAGCTACAAAGAAACATTTCATTATTTGTGGGTATTTCATAAACCCCTCTGATGCCGTTACTTTGCAACCGTACAAATTAAACCATTTTATAGTATGAAGAAAATAGGAATATTTTATGGTTCCTCAACCGGAACTACACAAGGCATTGCCGAAACAATCGCTTCTAAACTTGGTGTTCCCGCATCTGATGTAATCGATGTCAGCAAAATGAATGCCGACATGGTAAAAGAATACGAAGTTCTTCTTTTAGGAACTTCCACCTGGGGTGACGGTGAATTGCAGGATGACTGGTATGATGGCGTTAAAGTGTTGAAAGAATCAGACCTGAAAGAAAAAACAATTGCCCTGTTCGGTTGTGGTGATGCTGAGTCTTATTGCGATACATTCTGCGATGGCATGGGTATCATATACGAAGATATCAAGGATTCCGGTTGTACCATCGTTGGTAAGGTATCTGCAAAAGATTATTCTTTCTCCTCCTCTATTGCCGTCATCGACGGTATGTTTGTCGGACTCGCTCTTGATGACATCAACGAAAGTGATAAGACGGAAGAACGTATCGACGCTTGGGTGAGCGACATAAAAAATCACTTGGCATAATTTTCTCTTATTCCATAGCCTTATGACAATATCTGACATTAACCCGGTAGAATTGAAAGTATTCCTGAACCACATCTACGAATTTAAGAAAGGAGTACGCCAGATGGTACTTTATACTACAAACAAGAAGTATGAAGCTTTTGCCGTGAAACGCCTGACAGACCAAAAGATAAGCTATGTTATCCAGCCGGTAGGAAACGGTAGGATCAATCTTTTCTTTGGACGCAAGGAATGCATCGAAGCAATCCGTCTTTTGGTAAGGCAGCCACTGAACAAGCTGTCTCCCGAAGAAGATTTCATACTCGGGGCAATGTTAGGTTATGATATATGTGCGCAATGCGAACGGTACTGTGAAAGAAAAGTCCGGTGCGCTTGATTAACTTTGCATGTGTTTAGTTAGTTGTTTTTGTAAAAAATGCCTGCGGATTCCGTAGGCATTTTTATTATATCATCCGAAAATAGAAAGATAATCAGGCATAGCTATGCATACCGCCCAGTAGATAATTTACTCCGAAGTAAGTCATCAGCACCGTAAGGAAAGCCAACACCATATAAGCATGGAAGAACCGGGGTTGCCGGAAGACGGCAAGCGATTGTCCGTGGAATGCCGCACCATAGATTAAAAAGGTGATCAAAGCCCAGACTTCTTTCGGGTCCCAGGCCCAATAACGACCCCATGAAACATTTGCCCACACAGCACCAATAAAAATTCCCGCCCCCAGACAAAATACTGCCGGATAGAGCATCAACCGACTGAAAAGCATCAATTGCTCCACACGAACCTTACGCTGTTCCTGAATCTCCGAATCGATTGTCTTTTTTCGCCAGCCTCCTATGCAGAATGCCAGTAATCCATTTAGCATCATAAAGGCAAACAATGCATAAGATACCATAATCAGAGAAACATGGATACTTAACCAAGGAGACAGCAACACAGGCATCAAAGGAGTGATCTGAGGATTGTTCTGCCCAAGATAAGCTACCAACAAAGCAAAACCCGAAATAAGCAGTCCAAAAGGCAACGTAAAAGAGAAGCGACGCCGGAATATGCATGCAAGCAGAAGTGTACACAGTGCCATAAACTGCATGGTTTCATATCCATTGCTCAACGGAATACGCCCGCCAATATACCACCGCAAACAGTAGCCAAAGAGTTGAAAAAGAAATGCCGCATAAAGTGCAACTGTAAAAACACTCCATGCCTTACCTGCCGAACGATGCATGCTGCAATAAAGCAGATAGAAAAATGCCAACATCCCTACAGTCAAATTGAACATGAACAACAGTTTGCTGAATGGAATGCGATTGTACAATATTTCAGCCTGCACCTCTACGTCAGACAGTGGTTTTATACTCCCATCTTCCGGTAAAGGACGGATAAGTGTTCCACTCCGTAGCATCAGTATCAATCCCACCTTTTCATCCGTTTCCATGATAGCCTTTTCCAACGAAGTCATTTTCATGTGTGGCTTTTGTCCTCCTTTCCAAAATTCCTGCAAGCGATAGTTTTGTCCATCAAACAAATCAGTAAGACAAGCATAGGAAGAAGGCAATCGGAGTAAATGACGAAGTTCCGCACTCTTTATATAAATCATCGGTTCATTCTGCCAAACCTCCGGACGAAGTAACCAACCTCCGACAACCTGTTCGGGTGTCATGCCACCATAAGAAGATTTCCCGGTCAGTTTCAATACAAAGTCTCGTGCAAGGGTATTAAAAGGTACTACGCGATCATGATAAATCACTTGTTTGGATGCCAGACTATCCGCCTGTCTGAGTGCAAGTGCCGGAAGACTTCTGTTTTCAGCTTGCATCGCCGCTCCCGTAACCATGAGCAACCACACAAACATTCCCCCTTTTCGAAGCAACGGATGCCTGAGCAATCTACGGAATTCCCCACTGCGACCGACAAGCATCCACAACATGGAGATACCCAGCAAAATATATCCTGCATACGTAATCCCTATTCCCCACGGGTCATAATTCACCGACAACCAACTCCCCTCTTTATCATCATCAAAAGAAGACTGGTAAAAGCGATACCCCTGACGAGAGAGGATACGATTCATGGAAACAGGTTCCGCATCCCGAATATAGCTGACGTAATCTGCCGGAGCATCCGTCCCCGGATAATACTCCACCCGAAAACTGTCTAAACATAGGGTGAACGGTAGTTCGATTACCCGCTTACTGTCTTGGTCTATGAAAGTTCCCACCTCAGTACCTACTGTGAGATGCATATATCCTTTTTTGCTGTATGAAAATGTAATCATGGCTCCCACCAAGATAACGAGGAAGGAGCCATGCAACAACAATGTCGGGAGACGCCGCCACAACTGCCGCTTAACCAACACGGCAACTGCCAATGCGGCAAGTACTCCCCACAAACAACAAAACCAAACTGTATGATAAACATACTTTTCTACAAACTCTGTTCCATGTACATGCTCCACAAAGGTCACCGCAGCGAGCAAAGCCACCAGACAGATATATAAGAAGACGAGACTTTTCTTCAAATTAAAAAGGTGCATATTCCTTATTCTTCAAAGCCTTAACTCCCATACATTCCATTTCGATCAACCATCCGGGACGGCATACAGGCGCATGTACAAATACTTTTGGAGTATCCGGGAAACGCTTGTCATACATACTCTTCACAACTGCATAGTCTGCAATGTCACGCAAGTAAACAATCATATGTCCCAAGTCATCAAATGTACACTCAGCCTCTTTCAGCAAGGCTTCTACATTTTCCCACATCCGCTCCGTCTGCCTGCGGATGTCGCCGGGGTATACCACTTCTCCTTTATTGTTGATACTTGCCGTACCAGAAATAAACACTTGACGCCGGTCACCGTAATCGACATACGTTCCGCGTTCAAAGCTGACACCATACTCATAAGTAGGATTCAGATGCGTAGGAGCATAAAGAAAGTGTATCTGTTCCGGCTTTAAGCCTGCCACAGCATAGGTATCCATTTGCACCAATACTTTAGGATCAGCATGACGTCCGCCGATACCTGTACTGGCAATATAGTGTGTTTTTTCCGTCAGATTCTGAGTAACAAACACCTCATTACGTGCCTTTACCACACCGGCATAATTCACATCCACATTCTGTACGAAGAACCAGGTACGGATACAGTTATCCGCCAATTTACATCCTTGTTCCATAAGCTGCATCACGTAGTCATTCAGCAACAAACGGGTCTGGTATTCAGAATTAGCAGCACGATTGAAAGCACTGCCTCCCCACAGGTGGCGATACGCATTGTGTTTTACTTCAAACAGTCCGTTGTGCAGCACTTGTGTCTGTATATCGGTCTGTAAATAAGCCCACAAAGCTATTTTCGTCCCATCCAAAGGGGGCTGCTCTACCACGGAAAGAGCACAGTCGGAACTTTCGGTAGTGATAGCCAGCAGGAGGTCAGCCTGATTGGCGGTATCACTCAGAAAATAACGTTTAAACACAGCCATGGCACCTTTCAATTCACCTGCAAGCAAATCGTTGTAGGCATTGGCCACTGCATTTAATTGTTCTTCATAAGTGTCTTCCGGCCGGGTAGAGTGAATCATTACATGAAACTCTGAAACGCCTTCTTTTACTTCATATTTAAAAATCTTGGTTAATGTATTCTCTGATTGGTTGGTTTGTTGTT
>NZ_EQ973491.1:78044-94076 GCF_000158035.1 Bacteroides cellulosilyticus DSM 14838 | reverse complement strand
TTTTCAATATCGTTTACTCGTTATTCAAAAAAATACCTTCGTTTATCCAATTATCTATCAGTTTCAATAAGGGTTGCTCATCTTCTGACAGCATATCGGTATGGTTCATACTCGTATCACCAGCCCTGTTCAAGACCAGATGTAGAAAACTCTCTTCTGCACTGCCGGGTTTCACCAATAGTATATCACTATTCTTATGCGCCGGCTGGTTGACCAACGCATGATAGCTCTTACCCTCCGTCAGAAATAAATTACCCGATGCAGAACCGGTCTGCCCATGGCACGCTACACATCTTTTATCGAAAACCTGTGACTGGATAGAACTGAACATACCCACGTCCAGTGTTCCCACATCCATTAATATAGTATCTGTGACGGCTGTGAGTTCTTCGTCTTCCATCGTCTTAAATTCAACAATGCATTCGCGCAAACGACTGATAACACACAATTTGAGTGATTTCACATCATCACTGATACCTCCCAGTGTCATAACGATATCTGTTCCGTCGGCTACATTGACTGGTAGTGATTTCGTTATAACGGCGTATTCACTTTTATCATTGAAGCCTGCCACTACGACACTATAATCATCCGTCCAATTGCTGATGCCACTGAAACGACCTGTCAACTTCATAGCACGTCCACCACGCTGTATATTGACCTCCTTCTCATAGATTCTTCCATCATCACATGAACAGAAGCAGAGTGTCATCCAGATAGCGGCAAAGAATAATATACATTTCTTCATAACGACTCTCTTTGTTTTTTTAGAAAGTATATTGCAGCATTACTGTTGCAGAATGTGTGGCCAGACCTAAATTATCATTATCGCGGTCGAGCTGTGTATCGTGACCTGTACGGGCAATATACTGGTACATAGCCTGGAGTTTCAGGTTACAACCCTTAAAGAAATAATTCATACCCACAGCCGGCATATTCAAAAATCCGTCATCGCCGGTACCGTTACGGTTAAAGAAGTCATAACGCAAGGCAGCCTGCAAACGGGGAGCAACAAAGTAGCCGCCCTGTACATAACCACCCAAATAATTGTAGCTTTCATTGATCTTCTGGCGATCCGTGAAACCTACATTCATATAATATGCTTCAGCACCCAGATATAGTTTGTTCTTTAACATGGCAAATTCCACTCCCACACGAGTATCATTGGTACTTTCATTCTCACTTTCCACATTGATTGAAGCCGATACACCGAACATGATCTTATCTTCATTCAAACGGTTGGGATTACCTTGAGTGGACGGCATCACACCTTTAGGCATATAAGTAAAGCGTCCCGCATACAGTAAAGAAGGGATATGCCAATCATCACTCAAAGTTTTTGTAGCTGTATTTACAGAAGAACCGGTGCCATTGAATAAACCTACTTCATAGCCAAATTTATCAGCTACCAATCCGTGAATTTCAACACCGAGGTCAAAACCGGTACCGATATTAGGCGTTACCGCATTCAAGGAATAAGGCAGAATGACGGCAGAAGTCAATGATACTGGCAACTGCGGCAACAATGTTTCACCCAACGTCGTCAAATAAGCATGCGAGAAAGGTGTTTTGAATTTACCGACACGCACGGCAAACTGTTTTTTAAGTTGTACATCGAACCATGCTTGTTGAAGCAATGCTCCCCCACTGGCAGCCGCATTGATAGAAAGATTAAAGGCTACTTTACCAAAAGCTTTACCGGTGAAGCCTAATACAGCATAGGGAATTGAGAAACCGGAATTAGCTACATTATCCTGATTGTACGCTTTATCCAAACCTTCATCATCATACCAATTGAAATTTGCACAAGTCTGTACCAACAGGTAGGGCTTGAATACAAAGTCTCCCTTCTTGGTTTCTATCGTAAATCCCTCTCTTCCGGCAAGTGACACTACACCGTTTTCTGTATCTTCTTCATGCTGTGCCATAGCAGCCAACGAAAGGGCAGCCATTACAACCATTAAAATTAATTTCTTCATAATTGCTTATATAATACTTATTGGTTTTATTGTTCGTTATTTGTTTTATAATGATTTCAGGAATGCGATCAAAGCATCACGATCTTCTTTACTCATCTTTTTGAAGAGATTCTTCGATGCTTCACCTTCACCCCCGTGCCACATGATAGCCTCAACATAGTTACGAGCGCGCCCATCATGCAGGAAGTAAGTATGACCATTCACAGTTTCCTGCAATCCGATACCCCAAAGCGGAGTCGTACGCCATTCGTTGCCACGGGCCAAACCGCTTACATAGTTGTCATTCAGTCCTACGCCCATAATTTCAGAGCCCATGTCATGAAGCAGGAAGTCCGAGTATGGATGAATTGTCTGACTACCCAGCCAGGGAAGACGAGTTCCGTTCAACAGTACAGACCCACGTGGTTTTGTGTGCAAGGTGGTTACATGACAGAGATGGCACTTCGCCTTATAAAAATTCTGCTCACCCTTGATCACTTGTTCATTATTCACATTGCGACGTGCCGGAACACTAAGGCTCTGCATGTAGAGGTCTACATTCTCCATCTCTTCTGTAGATACATCCAATTGGGCATAAGAAAGTCCCATCATACTGCCTTGATTTACTTGTGCCTGTCCTTCACAGATTTCTTCGGGATAGCGGCTGTTCGTAACTCCCATATCGCTGGAGAAACCAAGTTCCACTGTCAGGTCGGCATGCTGTGCTTTATTACCGGACAAGCCTAAACTTCTCACTCCTCTCTCGGAGATGTAATTGCAACGGCCACTGATACCATATTCCGGATAATTGCTTTTAGCAGCCAAAGCTTCAATTTCAGTGGGATCGAGCGCCATCATTTGTCCCATACCTACGTGGCGCAAAGGAATACGCACCGTACAGAACAGGTCTTCGGGTTTGATGCTGTCCGCATACCATTCATAAATAGAATAATTGGGTTTGCAGAGTTCATACGTCTCACCATCAGGGAATTGGAAAGTCTCATAGGTATATTCCACTTTCAGTTTTCCCTCGGGCTTCACACCATAAATAGCCTGATCATGAAGCACACGTCCATAATCCTGAAAGAAAGCCCCATTCTTACGACTAATATAAACCAACATAGACGAAAAGCCGGAGCTACCGGAACCACCTTCGCTCCACAAAGTAGGTTGCGTACGTCCGGCATTTCGGTGACAGCTACCACAAGAATAACCGGCATAAACCGGTCCCAGTCCTCCACCTATTCCATTACTACTGGTGCGGATATCATCATACAATTTGTCACCACGGGTGAAACGTTTATCGTATGCCCCTGTTATCCAGTCAGCAGACCTGTCATAAGCATAAGAGGAAGTCAGGAAGTTGGTAGCAGTACCGGCAGAGAGGGCAAAGCCGGCAGGTACTTCTATATCATCCACATCAATTCCATCATTTTCGCAAGCGAACAGCGCCAGAAGCGAAAAACAGATTGGAAATGAGTATTTTAATAAGCCATTCATTCGTTATTGAATTATTATTGCAAAATACGTAACTAACATTTATCTTTTTAACGCAGATGTTGCGGAAACAACAGAATATTCATTATCCCGCTGTTTCCGCAAAATCTTATTTCTAACAAGTAAAAATCTTACTGAATGGTACGGGCTTCACCATCTTTGAAGATCAAATATTCCAAAGTGTGGTAACCACGCAAAGCTTGTGCACCGGCAATTTTATCATCTTCTTCATCATAGTCACCATCCCAGTTTAAGTCTGAATAGTTACCGGAAGTCAGTATCTGTACGATACCATCCTGGTCAAGCGGCCAACTATCCATATTGGGGTCAAGACCTTTGTCGGCAACCGGACCAAAAAGGAATGCCTCACTGGTTTCCCACGGTGTACGAGCAGCAAGCCATGCTGTGGCACAAGCCTTGAAGTTAGCATTGCTGGGAGAAGTACGGAATGTCTCAACAGCATCGAAAAGAGCTTGATTTCCCGCTTTCAAATCAGAGTAAGTAGGTAATACAACTACATCCACATAATTTTTTACGACTTCAGCCAACACTGTTTTATCAATACTTTCGATACAATTCTTCAAGCTTCCCTTGAGTACTCCCTCCAAAGTGGCACAAGCTTCCATAGCACTTACTGCTTCCGGGCTATTGATATTGTTGCGGAAAGGACTCGGGATAGCCCAAATTGCTGCTGCTGCATCATCAATCGCTTTTTTCACTTCAGTATCAAGATTAGCATTTACTGCAGCTACTGCTTTTGAGAGAGATGACTCGCTAATAGCTCCTGTACGTGTTCCGTAATAAGCATTACGAATAGAATAGATATTGTTACGATAGTCTTCACGAGAATGCCAGCTATACCATGACTCTACAGCATACAAAGCCTTTTCTTCATTATTATGTATGAAAAGATCGTAAGGGTCACCAATTTTGGCAGTACCTACTTCATTGGCAATGTCTACACAGCCATCAATCAACTGCTCAACGCTCGTCAAAGCATCTTGATTCTTAAAGAAATCTGCATAACTTCCACCTTCGTTGTATTTAACCGCCCAGTCATCATAAAGAGCAGTAGCATCATTCACCAACAATTGTGCAACTACTCGCATGTAATTTCCCCAACTACTTGCATTCTCTGCCGTATAGTCAAGATTCTTAGCATCTATAGTCGTAGTGTCATCATCACTACAAGCCGTAATGGAACACATCATGCCCAATGAAAGAGCCGACAAATAAAAAAACTTTTTCATATTACTTAAACATTAAATTAATTATAAATACCTATTTGAACTATCTCTTGGTAAACCAACCGACATAAGCTATGCCGATAGCAAATTCATTTTCATTGTTATATTTAGTCGATCCAAATACCTTGTTCGTACCAATATGACGGGTAGTATAATCGGCTTTCACAACCAGATTCGGCAATGCAAACCAGTTAACTCCTGCCGTCCATTTGCTTACCTGGCAGCGTTTCTCCATTGTGGCAGAACCTTCTGCCTCTTCCTGCGGGTTGTAGTATTCATAACGGGCATAAGGATAAATAACCGGACATTTCTTCTGTGAGAAGAAAGCACTCAGGTTGAGACCAGCCTCCAAGCCATAGCACAGGGCATTCTTAGCTACATTACGCATAGCACCGTGGTAATAATTGGAGTTATTGGAAAGAGTAACCTTGCTGATCTTGGAAGAATTCTCTAAATCACCATAAATGATATTACCACGAGCGGTAACATATTTATTTTTATACTGTGCATCGGCAGAGTAGATTTTCACTGATGAGCGGCCTACACTGCTATACTTATAATTCTTATCAGCATTGGCTGTCACGTCATTACAATAGTAAAAGGCAGCACCTACACGCAGTCCCGGTACCCCTTTATAGTCCAGACGTGCTACATAAGCAGGCGAAGTAAAGTTATCTTGTTCAAAGAGTCCCTGCTTACCACCAGCAACCCAATTATCACGACCAAATCCATCAGCATTCAAGCCGGCAACAATCATTGCCTGATAATCAAAGCGCGCATATCCTTTACCAAAAGAACCGAAGAATTCCAATCCTGTCTCATGCCAGGTAGAAGGAATAATTGTGGTTTCACCCTCAGGACGAGATGTTCCAAAGAAGTTGATAGGCTCATGGTGTGCATTGGTCAATCCCATAGGTACAATCAAATGACCGGCACGAACATTGAAAGCCGAATGTATCAGACGGGTAATGTGAAACTGCTCAAGAGCGACTTCTCCACCCTTTTCCATTTCTGTTTCATACTCACCGTTTTCTGAATTCTCAAGTTCTGTTTCAATACCTACGCCTCCTGCTTCAAATTCTATTTCAGCACCCAGTATCCACTTGGAATTAAACTTGTAGTCAAAAGCCAACACAAAACGAGGAATTGCAATGGTATTGCGGTGATCACTGTTATCGACCCCACCATAGAAACGATTCGTTCCGTAATTCATAAACTTTGCTACCATTTCTCCGTATCCACCGAAACGGAACTTTTCGTAGTCGTCATCTTTTGTTACCTGTTTTATTCTCTCTTTCTTTGCCGTAGTTTCAGATATCTCTTCTGTTGAGGTTACTTTTTCAGGTTCATTAGCCCGTAAAGTATTGTTAAAAAGCAAGAAACCTAAGGCGAATAAGCAAGTTAATTTTCTCATCTTTTATCTTAAATTTTGTTGGCGCAAAGGTAGAGGGAGTTAAAAAGGCGGGCAATACCCAAATATGAGTATTGTGTTATTAAAAATAATAACAAGTAGGTACTTAAACGAACACTATTTCTTTTTGTTCTTTTTTACAAAGCAGTAATTCACTAAAAAGACAGCCGCAAAGATCACAGCAATCCAGATAAAACTAATAAATATCAAATAGCGGTTATAAATGTACTCTCCCTCTTCAGGAACATGATTAAGCATACATAGCAAACAGTTACACTGAGGATTATCAGCGTCATGAGAAAAGTAAGAGTACAGTAAAAAAGATAAGCTACCTACAAAAAGAATAATAATAGCTATTATTCCCCATCTCTTACAACTTAAAGGTCTGTCAATTGCCTTTTTATGATTGGTTAGTTTCACCATATAGTAGTTTATAGTTAGATTATACGCGCAAAGTTGCATGCTTTCAGTGACCTTGGCAATACCCAATAATTGTGATTTTTATAAAAATCTAACAAAAAACCATCATTAATGGGTATTTCAGAAAACGCGGATTCTCCCCTACTTTGCAGTCGAGAAATAAAACTTATGCAATACCCTAAAGATGACATACAAAAAGAAATTTTGAAAGCTGCCGAAAAAGTATTCCTCGAAAACGGCTTTCCGAAGGCTTCCATGCGTGAAATTGCGCAAGAAGCCCAGGTAGGGTTGAGCAATATCTATAACTATTTCAAAAACAAGGATGACATTTTCTGTACAGTAGTACGGCCCGTGATCAGTGCATTCGATAGAATGCTGCACGAACATCACGGGCGTTATGGAGCAGATATCATGGAGATGTATTCCACAGAATACCTACGATATGTGATAGAAGAGTACATGACATTGATACAAAAGCATCGTAAATTGTTGGTATTGCTATTTTTCCATGCACAGGGTTCTTCACTGGAAAACTTCAAGGAGAACTTCACAGAACGCTCCACATCACTTGTGAAAGAGTACTTCAGAGATATGAAAGAAAAATATCCGCAAATGAATATCAATGTAACCGACTTTTCTATCCACCTGCACACGGCATGGATGTTCACCATGTTTGAGGAATTGATCATGCATCGAGTCGGGACAGAAAATTTGGAACAGATAGTCACAGAATACATCACATTCGAAGTAACTGGTTGGAGAGAGCTTATGAAAATATAAGCTCTCTCTTTTTTTGAATGAATCTGAATATTGTTCGTTTTTAAAAGTATGATAGATTATGAAAGAGAAACTGAAAAAGAAAAAAGGAATCGCCCGCCTGTTTGAGATTGCAGGCGAGCGGAAAGGGTTGCTGATCCTGGCCGGTATCTTGTCGGCAGGAAGCGCTACGTGCATGTTGGTTCCCTACTGGTCGGTATACCGCGTATTGCAGGAGTTACTGCTTCACGCCAGTGACTTAGAAAAAATAGATAGCGGGATACTGATATATTGGGGATGGTTTGCCTTCTTCGGACTGATCGGAGGATTATTGCTACTTTATGCGGCACTGATGGCCTCACATGTAGCAGCTTTCCGTATCCTATACGGACTGCGTATCAAGCTATCGGAACACATTGGACGCTTATCGTTAGGATACCTGAACGGTACATCTACCGGAAGCATCAAGAAAATTATGGAACAGAATGTAGAAAAGATTGAAAACTTCATTGCCCATACCATCCCCGACCTTGTGAATGTATTGGCTACGGTCACTCTGATGTTTATTATCTTCTTCTCCCTGAATGGATGGATGGCAGCGATATGTCTATTCTGTATCGCATTGAGTATAGGATTACAGTTTGCCAACTTCTTCGGGAAAAAGGCACAGGAGTTTACTAAAATCTACTTTGATACACAGGAACGAATGAGCGCCTCAGCCGTACAATATGTACGTGGCATGCCGGTCGTGAAAATCTTCGGTCAGAGCGTCCGGTCATTCCGCCGTTTCAATAGTGAGATTGAGGCGTATAAGGAATATGCACTGAAAGTATGCGATACATACGAACCCGGTATGATGGTCTTCACCATATTACTGAACTCACTCATTACGTTTATTCTGCCGATAGGTCTACTATTACTGAGTCATGAGCCACAAAATCTGGTATTAGCCGCTGTCTATCTATTCTTTATTATTATGGGGCCCGGAGTAGCCTCCCCTATTTATAAACTGATGTATCTCGGATCAGGCACACGGGAAATAGACGAGGGCGTAGAACGTATTGATCGTATCTTTGCCGAGCCGCCCGTACCGGAAGCACAAACGCCGCAAGTACCCGCCGGTTATGACATCGAATTCCTCAAGGTTAGTTTCGCTTATGAGAATAAAGCGGAGACAACCCGTACCGAAGCGCTGCGCGACATCACCTTCACAGCACGCCAAGGTGAAATTACAGCACTCGTAGGTCCTTCGGGTTCAGGAAAATCTACAGTAGCCAATCTGATTCCCCGCTTCTGGGATGTAGCGGAAGGCGAAATACGGATCGGAGGAGTCAACATCAAAAATATTCCCACCGAAAAGTTGATGGACATTGTTTCCTTTGTTTTCCAGGATAGCTTCCTTTTCTTTGATACCCTCTATGAGAATATCCGGGTAGGAAACTCCAGTGCAGGACGCGAGGAAGTGATAGCTGCCGCAAAAGCCGCACAGTGCCATGAGTTTATAGAAAGCCTTCCGCAAGGTTACGAAACCCGCATCGGAGATGAGGGCGTCTACCTTTCCGGTGGCGAGTCGCAACGTGTCTGTGTGGCAAGGGCTATCCTGAAAAATGCCCCTATCCTGGTGCTGGACGAAGCGACTGCTTTTGCCGATCCCGAAAATGAATATAAGATGCAGCAGGCTTTGCAACATCTGATCCAGAATAAAACGGTTATCATCATTGCACACCGTCTCTCATCCATCATTTCGGCACAGCAAATCATCGTATTGAACGAAGGAAAGCTCGTACAGCATGGGAAACACGAGATATTAAGTAAAACGGAAGGATTATATAAGAATATGTGGGACGCTTATACGGATGCGTTCCGCTGGGAACTAAACAGTAAGAAGGAGGTAAAAGAATGAATGCAATAGAAAATATTACGATAGGGCACACCGAACGCCTTCGCAAACCTGTGGGCTACACGATGCTTGCCAACCTGGTAAATATTGTCCCATTCTGCCTGTCCATCGAAGCGATCAACGTGATATTCCGCGCTTTCGATGGCAGCGGAATGCCACTGGACACTCAACGGCTCTGGACTATTTTTATCCTGCTTGTAGTGTATGTATTTGTCATGGCATTGGCCGAAAGGGCTTCTTACCGCGCCAATTTCCGGGGTGCCTATGAAATGAGTGCCGCAGGACGTGTCAGCCTGGCAGAGCATTTGCGGAAACTCTCATTGGGTTTCCTCTCACGCCGCGATCCGGGTGATCTTTCGTCCATGCTGATTACAGACTTTACCATGGCGGAAACAGGTATTTCGCATCATCTGCCCCAATTGATGGGTGCACTGGTGATGCCTGTACTTGCCTTCCTCGGCTTGCTATGGATAGATTGGCGAATGGCCGTTGCCATGTTTATAGCCCTGCCACTTGCCGTAGGAATATTGCTGGGCAGTACTTACCTGCAATACAAACTGAGCGGCAAACAGATTGCTGCCAAAATCAATGCAGGCAATCGCCTGGAAGAGTACTTGCAGGGAATACGGGTAATGAAAGCATATAATCTGCTGGGCGACAAGTTTGTCCGTCTGAAGAATGCCTTTGCTGAACTACGCCGTGCCTGTATCCGCCAGGAAGCATTACTCGGCCCGTTCATACTGCTTTCTGTAACGTTGATACGGGCAGGTCTGACGTTGATGATACTTTGTGGTACGTACTTATTAATAGGAGGAGATTTATCCTTGCTCACGTTCGTTATGTTCCTCGTTGTCGGTTCCCGCGTCTTCGATCCGCTGACTTCGGCACTGACCAACTTTGCAGAATTCCGATATTTCTCCATTGCCGGAGGGCGCATCCTGGCGCTGATGAACGAACCGGAAATGCAAGGAAGTAAAGAAGCTCCGGAAAGCGGTGATATTACTTTCTATCACGTATCGTTCGGCTATCAGAAAAAACAGGTACTGCATGATGTATCAGTAACACTGCGCAAGAATACACTCACCGCTCTGGTAGGTCCTTCGGGCAGTGGAAAAGCACCATGCTGAAACTATGCGCACGTTTTTACGATCCGCAACAGGGACAGGTTTTATTTAATGGAGTAGATATGAAAACCCTGGAACCGGAATCGCTGATGAGCCATATCTCAATGGTATTCCAAGATGTGTATCTGTTTCAAGATACTATTCGCAACAATATCCGTTTCGGCAAAACCGACGCTACGGACGAAGAAATAGAAGCGGCGGCCCGCAAAGCATGTTGCCACGATTTCATCATGCGATTGCCCAAAGGATATGATACGCAGGTCGGTGAAGGGGGTTGTACCTTGTCCGGTGGAGAGAAGCAGCGCATTTCTATCGCACGAGCTATATTGAAAGAAGCTCCCGTAGTACTTCTGGATGAAGCAACGGCTTCACTCGATCCGGAAAATGAAGTGGAAGTACAGCGTGCCATCAATACATTGATTGCAGGACGTACGGTAATCGTGATTGCCCATCGCCTGAAGACGATCAAGAATGCAGATAACATCATAGTGTTGGAGGAAGGACGCATTGCTGAACAAGGTAAGCATCAGGAACTACTCGATAATAAGGGGCTATACGCCAAGCTATGGAATATACAGGAAAAGACATTGGGGTGGAAGTTGTAAATCTCAAAGACCACTCAAAAGAATTCTACTAAAATAATAATTCGCCCCTACAAATTAATCACGATATGATTAACTCGTAGGGGCGGGAATTATCCATCCGAATATACTTCAGAATTTATTAATCATTTATGATAATTGGAACATCTTCAAGTCATCTTCCACATCACTGATGGTACCTATCTGGAAAGTATCTACCAAGACCTTTGCCACATTGGGCGACAGGAAGGCAGGCAGCGTAGGCCCTAAATGGATTTTCTTCACACCCAGACTCAACAAGGCCAGCAGTACGATAACGGCTTTCTGCTCGTACCAGGCAATGTTATACACAATCGGGAGTTCGTTGATATCATTCAGTTCGAACACTTCTTTCAGTTTCATTGCAATGACTGCCAGTGAATAGCTGTCGTTGCACTGTCCTGCATCCAGTACGCGTGGAATGCCGTTGATATCTCCCAGAGGCAACTTATTGTAACGATACTTGGCACAACCTGCTGTCAGGATGACTGTATCTTTAGGCAATGCCTTGGCAAATTCGGTATAATAATCACGTCCCTTCATACGTCCGTCGCAACCTGCCATAACCACAAAGCGACGAATAGCACCGCTCTTCACGGCATCTACCACTTTATCTGCCAGTTGCAACACCTGATTATGGGCAAAGCCACCGATGATTTCTCCACGTTCTATTTCCGTAGGCGGCTGGCATTGCTTGGCTATCTCAATAATTTCGGAGAAGTCTTTTCTACCTTCGGCATCTGCCTGAATGTACTTGCAACCGGGATATCCGGTGGAATTTGTTGTAAACATACGTTCTTTATATTCAGCATTTGCCAACGGAGGGACGATACAGTTTGTTGTAAACAGGATAGGACCATTGAAAGTAGTGAACTCTTCACGCTGCTTCCACCAGGCATTTCCATAGTTGCCTACGAAGTGGGAATACTTCTTGAAAGCAGGATAATAGTGAGCAGGTAGCATTTCGCTATGTGTGTACACGTCGACTCCTGTACCTTCGGTTTGCTTCAATAGTTCTTCCATATCTTTCAGGTCGTGGCCGCTTATCAGGATACCCGGACGCTTCCCTACCCCGATATTTACTTTTGTCATTTCCGGATTGCCATAGCGTTCGGTATTCGCTTTATCCAATAAAGCCATAGTCTTCACACCGTATTCTCCGGTCTGGAGCACCATCTTTACCCATTCGCCTGCCGGAAGTGATTTTGTGGCAGTGGCGGCCAAAGCATGTTGCATAAAAGTATGGATAGAAGCATCGTCATATCCCAGACGCATGGCATGTTCCAGATATGCCGCCATACCTTTCAGACCATAAGTCATCAATTCTTTCAGGGAACGCAGGTCTATGTCGGGCTCACGCAGCACACCTACGCTTTCCGCTTTGGAAGCATACTCATCACGTCCACCCTGCCATTGCAGTTCGTCGATTTCAGGCAAGGAAATACCTTTTTCTTTGGCTTCTTCTATTAAACGGTTACGCAATGCCATACCTTTATCCACCCTGTTCAGAATGCTTTCATCATCAAAGTTGGCATTTGTAATGGTACAGAATAAGGCATCCACAACAAAACGGTTCACTTCGGCAGCTACGGGATGTCCTGCGTTACGGAATTCATCAGTAACGACTGATATTCCACGTACCACGAACATCAGCAAATCCATTGCCTTTGCTGTATGACTTTCTTTTCCACACACACCTTTCAAGATACAACCGGTGCCTTTCATTGTCTCCTGGCACTGATAACAAAACATTTTAGCTTCCATCATCTTATTCTTTTTATTTAGTTAAATACTCATGCAAAATTAGGTTGTTCTATAAATGATAATTTTAGGCGCGGATTACACGGATTACGCGGATTAAAGGCTGCGCTATTACATCGATTTCATCAAAAAATCCGCGTAATCCGTGTAATCCGCGCCTAATCTTTATAACAGGTTTACAAATTATCATTTACCATACTATAAATTAATTGTAATCGGGCATCTATAAAATACATTTGCATTATCTTTGTGCAAAGATGGAGAGTTTATAGCAGGTAAATTGTCACGTATGTTACACCCTATCACAAAAAACTTAAAAAAGAATGGAACCACATATATTATTACAGATGCCATTATTTCGAGGCATAACAGAAGAAACGCTGTTAAAGTTCGTTCTGTTGCACCAACATACCCTTAAATCTTATAAATCGAGAGAGTTTATCGCCATGCAGGGAGATATTTACCGTTCTCTCTATATTCTATGCAATGGAACAGTGCGTACGCAAATGGTCAGTGCAGAAGGAAAACAACTCACCATAGAGACTCTCCGTGCTCCGAAACTCCTTGCGCCGGCTTTCATCTTCGCCTCCGAAAACCGTTTCCCGGTGAATATCGAAACCCTGGAAACCTCGGAAGTATTGATTCTGAATAAGGATGCTTTTCTGGAATTCATGCACCAGTACCCGGTCGTCATGCAGAATTTCCTGAAGTTGATTTCCGACCGGAGCTTGTTTCTATCCAAGAAACTGAACGAGTTTGCTTTACAAAGCCTGAAATCCAGATTACTCAATTATGTAAAGATGCATGGAGGCATTGGTTCCCAACAGGAGGTGGCACATATACTTGGGGTAGCCCGTCCGTCATTGGCACGTGCCATATCTGAATTGAGCAATGAGGGCTGCATACAAATAGAAGGAAAAGAAATGTTTATTGACGAGGAGAATTCGAAGAAATACTTTTAATTCTACTTTTTCATCGTATCTTTGTACAACCAACTACCTAATATAATGAGGAAAATAACATTAACCGACAAACATCAGGAATTACTTTTCCAGATTCCGCTGTTTCGTGACCTTCCCCTTAACATCAAGCATTCATTGCTCGACAGGTTGGATATCTCCCTGTACTCGGTAGACAAAAAAGATATCATTGCCACCCAGGGAACACTCTGCAAGAAGTTATATGTATTGTTAGAAGGAAAACTACGGGTAGATATTATTGACGGATTGGGAAATGAAGTCATGATAGAATATATCGTTGCAGCACGTGCATTCGCTACTCCTCATTTATTCAGTTCAGACGGAGTGCTGCCGGCAACCTTTACTGCCATGGAAGACAGTACCCTACTCACTGCCAGTAAAGAGTCCATGTTTAAGCTTATCAGCGAGGAACCTAAAATATTACACAACTTTCTTTGCATCACGGGCAATTGTAATGTCTGCACAGTATCCCGCCTGAAAACCCTATCACGAAAAACAGTGCGTGAACGTTTCGTTGTCTACTTGCTGGAACACAAGAAAAAGAATTCTTCAACAGTCAACATCATTCACAATCAGGCAACCCTTGCCGAATATCTGAATGTAACCCGCCCTGCACTATCGAAGGAAATTAATAAAATGATAAAGGAAGGAATTATAGAGATGGACGGAAAGACAGTCCGTGTTCTGGACGAACCATCATTAGAAAAATACGTATGAGGAAGCTCCCCATACGTATTCTCTTTTATCTATCTTTACCACTTCACAAACAATACTCTCGGATTGATATTTACTGAAACCCATCCCCAGTCTTGCCAGCTTTTGTGATTACCGCCTTTCACGACATCCATGGTTTCCGTTCCGCGCATGAAGGAATATCCGGCAGAGAGTTTCACATCTTTCATCACCGACCAGTTAATCTGGTAATCGACTTCCGAACCTAATGCTTTCTTCAGATTCGGCAATTTCGCCGCTGTTGAGAAATGGTGGTAGTTCAAGTCCATATCCACCTTATCGGAAGCACGGAAACGTACACCCAGACGTTTGTCAAATAACCCGGGAGCATATCCGTTTTTAAAATCGGATGCGTAGAAATAATCCATAGCTCCGTAGAACTTGTGATGTGTGCCATACAGAACATTGAATGCCTTGTACTTGTCACTGTCACCGCTGTCTCCGCTTAGATAATCGGCACTTGCCACTACGGTCCAGGTCTTGTCAATGGCATAAGCGGCCTGCAGGCTTGCCATAAAGGCAGATACCTTTTCTGCATTCAGGTTCTTCCCCATCTGGTAGTAGAAAGCACCGTCCACATTCCAGCCATTATCCTTATAAGTAATATAAGTACCCATCGTTTGCAGATAGCGGGTATGGGATTCTTTTGTTACTGCATCTCCGGTCTCCAGTCCCAGATTCATGAACAGTAAGGATGCATCAAAGGGAGTATAATCAGATTTATAGTGATACCAGAATGTCTGCATATTCTTGTAAGGCTGTGCTCCGGCCTGCACGTAATAGGTACCACCTATCTTAGTCTCGTCATTCTGGTTGAAAGCGAGGATAAGATGCAATTGGTTGTTGGGGTCGGCATAGCCCAGTTTCAATGCATCATGATAGCGTCCGGCTATGTTCCAATCCAGTCCGCCCAAAATTCGTTCGTCATCGTACGAAAGGGTCTGACGACCTAATTGTGCAAAGAAGTTTTTACCGAAATTCAGTTTAGCCCATGCCTCATTCATAATGAAACGTCCATTCTTGTCAATCTGCGGATCTTGTCCCCATACCCCCACATGCTGAGCCGAGATTTTCATTTGCAAATCAGAACGCTTGTACTCCATAGAAAGTCGTGCACGGTTATTGATGAATCCTGCAGGTTCCTCTCCTTCGTTACGGGGCATCAGAGCACCATTACGATATTCTGCACGAGGTCTGATCTGGATGGACATTGTAAATTCATTCTCTTTTTCTGTTGTTTGCGTATACGCCATGCTTGGCAAAAGCATGAGAAGCATTGCCCAATAAGTAGTTTTCATAATGATTATCAGTTTAAATTATACGTATGAATGCTGACTCCCTGTGCAGAGGGCAGATAGTTTATGCCGTACCAGCACATTTGCAGCAAAACAAATGATATCAGAAGTAAAAGTAAGGCCTTACGGTGTAACAAAGGTTTTCCAAGGCGGAAATGTATATAAATCAGATAGGAGAACCACGTAGCGGCCGCCCATGTCTCTTTCGGGTCCCACGACCAGTAATGTCCCCACGCCTCTTTTGCCCATACAGCCCCCGACAGCATGCCTAATGTCATGAATGCCAATCCTACATAAGTCAGATTATCGCATAGGTCCATCTCCCGGCTGT
>NZ_EQ973491.1:70562-77442 GCF_000158035.1 Bacteroides cellulosilyticus DSM 14838 | reverse complement strand
CGGTAAACCTCACCGTATCTTCCGTAGCCACAGAAGCCGCCCAGGGAATCGTTTGCCGGATAGTCACCAGCCAATCGGACAGTTGCCCATCCGTTACACCTTCTTCCAGCAACAAATGCTCCGGTGCTTTCTCAGGCAATGTACGTCCTGTTTCATTATCAATCAGCATCAGTTTCGGAGGATACTCGTCAATCGTGAAGTCTTTCAGTTCAATGGCCAGCGGAAGTTCTATCAATTTACCGTGCTCATCCATTGCACGCCATTCGGCATTATCTATCCGGGTAGTCATTTTCAGCCGCTGCATATCGGCATTTCCCAAGGTTGCCGTAATCAAGGCAATGAACAGCCCGGCATGATTCAAAAGGAAAGCAAGCTTCTTCCATCTGAATGGAAATCCGGCACGAAACGTGGTCAACCCCAGTACAGTCACCATCCAGATATAAAGCAATACAAAAGGCCATGCCGAAAGCATTCGCGAAAAGCCAAACATATCTGCCGGATGATCGGAAGGGAGCTGACGGATAAGTCCCATCACCACCGTAATGCCCGCCACCCATAAAAGAGAAGAGACAGCTGATGTATAATGACTCATCCAACCGAAGAAATAGACACGTTTGCGCAGGCAATGCATGGCAACTATTCCGGCTATATATAAAACCAGAACAATGATATTCACCGGATAGGCAAACAGACTCCAATCTATTTCACCGATTGTAATCTGTAGCAGCCATCCTGTCACCAACAATCCTGCGCCTATCAGGCATCCTTCTTTAAATCCCCACGGTCTGATCCACATATCTCTGTTTTATTTCTGGGCCAGGCGACCGTTAGCTTTCGCTTTTTCCAGCCACGCAGGTACAGTTGTTTTCAAGAATTTCTCTTTAGCAGCTCTTTCCGCATCCATGTCGAGACCAATGTATTGTTGCGCTTTCTCTTTGGTTGAAATATCCGGCATCGGCACATCATCCGTAAAACCATGCTTAGCCAATACTCTTGATACAGCCAGACGAGCCTGCATAGCCTTATCCAGTCCATGTGAAAGGATACGTTGGATTTCCTGCGGAGCATGGAAAGAACCACCGTGAGAAGCCACACCGAAATCCCAACGCCACTGCGCCTGACGGATAAGGGCAAGTACATCTTTCATCTGATCTTCCGTAGCCCCCTTGTCCCATGCAAACTTTGCCTCGATATGAGCCTTAGCGAGTTCCTGTTCCAAACGGTTACGTATTTCGTTAGCCTTACGTTGACGTTCGTACACATTGTTACGCAGTGTTTCTTCACTTTCGCGATGGCAAGTCTGACAAGTACGGTCTATCATCGCCAGCGGGCTTTGAATATGGTGATCGCTGAATTTCACACCACCTTCGCTCTTATAAGGCATGTGGCAATCTGCACATGACACACCTCTCTGACCGTGAATACCCATCTGACAGATTTCATAATCAGGATGCTGCGCTTTCAATATCGGAGCACGGCTCAGTTTATGAATATAGTCATAGAAACCTTCATTATCATAATAAGCCTCCATATCTTCCACAGTAAAGCCTTTATCCCAAGGGAAAGTCAGATACTTACCATCACCTTTGAAGTAATATTCCACGTGGCACTGCGCACAAACCAGCGAGCGCATTTCCTGCGGAGTAGCTTTCGTAATATCCTTACCCTGGCGTGCAAAAGCCTCGATCAATGCCGGACGGCTGATGTGCAGGTTCATATTTTCCGGTTCGTGGCAATCGGCACATCCGATAGGATTTACAATCTCATCACCCATTGCTCCCCACTTATTATTATAGAATGCATCCACACCGATAGCCTCCATCATACGGGGAACATCCGGACTCTTACATGTCCAGCAGGTAGACGGTTGCGGGCCATCTTCGGGAGTAGCAGGTGCACCCGTACGAAGACTTGCCGTAATATCCTCTATCGCATGCATATGGCCACGCGGAGTCGAATAGTCCTTTGAGAAAGCATATCCTGCCCACAGAACTACCATTTCAGGACGTTGCTCCAATACATCGACTGCAATGTTTCCGTTGAATTCACTCTGGAAATCTGTCTTCGCTGTTTCCGTCCAAGTCTGATATTCACGGGGGAAATCACTTTTGAACACTTCATTACGGGCTTCAATGCCTGTAATAACAGTCCTGCGGTTATTGAACACGCTTTCTAATTCCGCCCGCCTCTCCATCAGTGCGGAAACACATAATCCTAATACAAACACGACTACCATCGAACCACCGAACAGCAGCCAGCCTTGCCATGACTTCAATTTCTTTTCCATAAGTATATTGATTTTATTTCATTATTTCTTAAGCATCTTTTGCAACCAGTCCGGAACGGGCGATTCGGGATAAGGTACCAGTGCATTGGGAGTAGATGACAACGAATTGCTTCCACCATGCGGCACATCCCGGTGACAATCCCAGCAAGCCTTACCCTCGCCTACCTGAGACATCATATAATCTATTTTTCCGGTTTTCACAAACTCCGTATTCAACTGCGTATGGCAACGAATACAGTTATTCATAATCACCTCTGAACTGGCTTCATGCGCCCTGATAACCTGCGGCTCGCTCTTTGTCAAAAAAGCAGCTACATGCTTCATACCGTCCATCCCTTTGAATGTCCATTTCTTAACGACATTCTCATGAGGAACATGACAATCATTACAAGTGGCATCCCGACTATGTGAACTGTGGAACCATGTAGCATAGTAAGGTGCCATAATATGACAGTTCACGCACGCTGACGGCTCATCCCCCAAGTAGGTATGCGCCCGCAGCAAATACATGAACAAGCCTCCCCCGCCTACCACAACACCGCAAATTATTATCGCAGCCACTTTCCATTGGTACGAAGGTAAAAACCTGTTTATAAATGACAATTTCTTCATAGGAAATAGTATTTTTCACAAAAGTAGGGGCTTTATTTTTAAAAAAGTGTAATAATGATTACATCTTTTATACAGTCTTGCGCTATCTTTGAAGAATTTCGTTGAGTAATTATCCACCCTCATCCGTATATTCTTTAAACACCTAATGTTATTGATAGAATATGAAAGTACTTAGTTTATTGATATGTCTTCTCTTTTCAGGGATATTACAAGCTCAGGAGGTGAAAATCGCCTTCCAACAGCAATTGCCGAATAGCCATCCACGTTACCTGACAGACAGTAACAGTAAGAGTGAAACCCTGAATCTGATAGAAAAAGAAGATTGGGCAAAAGACGTATTTGAGAAATTGAAAAAGCGAACCGATCTTTATGCTAACCTGACAGACGCCCAACCGGACTGGTTACTTTCGCGCCTTGCCATGTATTGGAAGTCTCATGCTACGGATGTATATATAAAAGGTGAAACCTTCGACCATGCCGGAGGCGAAAAAGCACCGGCACCCACCGTTCGCTATACCGGTACGCGTGGCACATTCGCCACCCACGGACGTCCCCGTCTGGAAGATGTAGTGCCATACGATGACGATGCTGAAGGAAATGTGACATTTTGTAACAATGCCCTGCCCGGCCGCCCCATGGAGAGTGTACATCCTTCTAAAACCGGCCGTAACATCGAAAGCCTGAACCGTGAAATCATGGGTATCGCCCGTGATGCCGCCTTCCTTTACTGGCTTACCGGAGAAGAAAGATATGCAAAACTTGCCGCCGGAGTATTCGATACCTATATGACCGGTATCTATTACCGGAATGTTCCTATCGACCTCAACCACGGCCATCAGCAAACGCTGGTAGGAATGAGTTCTTTCGAGGTTATCCACGAAGATATTCTTTATGATATCGTTCCCCTTTACGATTTCCTGTATGACTACCTGAATACCCGGCATACCGACAAGATGGATATATACGCAGGAGCTTTCAAGAAATGGGCGGACAATATCATTGCAAACGGTGTTCCTCACAATAACTGGAACCTGATGCAGGCTCGCTATGTTATGAATATCGGTATGATACTGGAAAACAACAAGCAATATGCCGATGGTAAAGGGCGCGAATATTACATTGATTATGTACTCAACCGTTCCAGTATTCGCCAATGGAGTCTGACTAAATTAGCCGATTATGGCTTCGATCCAAAAACAGGTATCTGGGCCGAATGTCCCGGGTACAGCAATGTAGTACTGAATGACTACACCAGTTTTGCTACTCTCTTCGACCGGAATCTGAATTATGATCTGGTGAAAGCAATGCCGGTTCTCTCTAAAGCGGTAGTCGCTACTCCGCAATATTTGTTCCCTAACCGGATGATCTGTGGTTTCGGTGATACCCACCCGGGATATCTGAACACCAATCCTATATCCCGCATGATACGAAACGCGCAGCACAACGGCAAGAAAGAGCAAGAAGAATATTTCACTGCCATGCTGAAATGCTTCCATCCTGATGCGGGAAAAACTAAAGACAACAAAAAAAGTGTCCCTGTTTCTATCAGTTCTTTCTTTGATGAAAAGCCATTGGAACTGAATCCCAATATCGAAGCCGGAAAAATAGAACAATATGTCTCTCCCTTCTTCTATGCACCGAACGTTTCCTGGCTGGTACAACGAAACGGAATGAATCCCCGTAACAGCCTTATGATATCCCTGAATGCCAGTGAAGGAAACCACATGCATGCCAATGGCATATCCATGGAGCTTTATGGTAAGGGATATGTTCTGGCTCCCGATGCCGGAATCGGCCTTTACTTATACAGCGGACTGGACTATCTGGAATATTATTCTCAATTTCCCAGTCATAACACGGTTTGCGTGGATGGCATTTCCAGTTACCCGGTTATGAAAAGTAATCACTCCTTTGATCTTAAATCCAGTTTCCCTGTTTCTTCCGAACCGGTAAAAGCTTTCTCTTCCGTAACCTATAGCGATGTTTCTTTCCGTGAACCGGAAAGTCGTGCCGACCAGACCCGCATGATGAGTATCGTCACTACCGGTCCGGAAACCGGTTACTATGTAGATATCTTCCGCAGCCGGAAAGAACGTGTGGTGATAAAATGCATGATTATTTCTATCATAATCTGGGGCAAACCCTAACACTGACAGGCACAAACGGTACAGACTTGAATTTGCAACCCACCGAAGAACTGGCCTTTGCCGGTGCTCACCTTTATGCTTATTCTTATATCTATGATAAAAAGTCAGCTACTACCGACAAAGATATAAAAGCTACATTTACCATTGCCATGCCCGACAAGGATGACATTTCAATGAACTTGTGGATGAAAGGAGAAACAGATCGGGAAGTTTTCACCGCCTTGTCTCCCATGACGGAAGGTTTGAGCCGTACCCCGGGGATGCCATATAATATAAAAGAACAGCCTACCCTGACATTTGTAGCCCGCCAGAAAGGAGAAGCCTGGAACCGACCATTCGTCGCTATCTATGAGCCCTCATCCGTAAAAGAACCCGGCTGCATTGCCGAAGTAAGCTTCCCCGAAGTAAAAAGTAAAACGGAAAACAGTGCCACCAGCATATGTGTTGTACAAAAAGATGGACGTATAGATTATATCCTGTCATCAGATACCCCCACGGATATCTGCACCAGTGGAAAAATGAGTGCACAAGCCACCTATGCTTTATGGGGAAATAAAAAGGGCGATGATTGCACCTTCTTTTTAGGACATGGCACTTTGCTAAGTACCCCGAATGTAGTTATCAAGGCGGAAACTCCCGCAGAGATATTACTGGAATTCAAGAAAGGGGCATGGTACTACACTGCATCCGCCGATTGCTCCATCAGTATCAAAAAGAAGACGTATAAACTAAAAGCCAATACAGCGGAAATGGAATTGAAGTGAAAACAATAGCATCAAATCCATATCATCTCCGTATCTGATCCGTACCCTGTCCGCAAGCCAATAAGTCAGCAAAGACTCTTCGACTGCCGAATAATCATCCTAAACCCGAATATTTTCGTTCTTTTTCCTTATATTTGCTGTACAGAAACATAATGTATAGAAACGAAAGATACCATATCGTGAAAAACATATCGAAATATATCATCCTGCTATTCCTGCTGTTTGGCTTCCTTCCGGGCTATTCACTCCCCTCTGTCTTCCGGGGACTGTCCGTCACCGAAGGACTTTCCGACTTAGTAGTAAATGCACTTTATAAAGACTCCATTGGCTATGTTTGGATAGGTACCGGTAATTCTTTGGAACGTTTTGACGGCACACGTCTGAAACATTTCCTGATTTCCGGAGCGAATGAAAAAATCAAGCGAGTCAATGCTATCGCCGAAATGGAAGGCAACCAGATATGGATGGGAAACGGCATGGGACTTTGGCGGGTAAATACCGAAAAAGATATTCTCGAACCGATTGCTGCTGAAACTTTACACTATGGCGTCCGGACGCTCCTACCTGATGGGAAAGGTACTTTATATATAGGAAGTGAGGCCGGTCTGTTTATCTATAAAAACGGGAACCTGGAACAAAAGCTCATAGATCCCAATGTCCTTTCAGCCTCTAATATCATCACCGGACTAAGTCTTAGTGAGGATGGCATTCTCTGGATAGCCACCAACGACGGACTTTATTCCCTGACACTTGCCGACAAGAAAATCGTCCCTTATCATAATATAGTAGAAGACAAACATTTTTGCTCTTACAACAATATCACCCGCATCGGCAACGTACTTTATCTGGGTACGATGGGTCAAGGTATTATCAGCTTCGATACACAAACACATAAGTTCAGGCCCTTCATCGATGTAGGATGCAATGTGATATCTTCGCTGTCCGGTGATGGTAAAGATATGTTGTATGTGGGTACGGATGGAAATGGAGTACATTTCATTTCTACCAAACAAATGAAAGTTCTACGCTCTTTGCGCCACGAACCGGGAAAAGACGAAAGTATCCGTTCC
>NZ_EQ973491.1:63354-70384 GCF_000158035.1 Bacteroides cellulosilyticus DSM 14838 | reverse complement strand
TTCCAACTCCGTGTACTCCCTTTTAGTGGATCGTGACGGGCTTATCTGGATAGGTTTCTATCAACTGGGATTGGATTACAGTCTGTACCAGAGCGGACTTTTCTCTACTTACAGTTATCTCCCGTATTTTGACTCCAAAGATATGCCTGTACGCAGTATTGCAATTACCGAGCATGAGAAATTAGTCGGCTCCCGCGACGGCCTATTCTACATAAACGAAGAGCAACGACGCTTCAAAAACTTTAAATCTCCTGAATTGCGTTCCAGTATGATCTTCTGTATCTATAAATTTCAGGATAAATATTATATCGGAACCTATGGCGGGGGTATGTACATATTCAATCCTGCTGATCTTACTATTCACGACTTCGAACCTAATGAACCGCAACCTTTCATGCGGGGACAGATTTTCAGTATAAAAGCGGATAACAAAGACCAATTGTGGATAGGTACCTCAATGGGCCTCTATTGTTATAAGGATGGGAAAAGAATCAAGCAATATACCAGTGCCAACTCCAAATTACCCGAAGGGAATGTTTACGAAATCTATTTCGACTCCACACATAAAGGATGGATTTGTACAGAGAATGGCATGTGCATCTGGGACCCCTCTTCTGAAAGTCTGAAAACCGACATCTTCCCGGAAAACTTTATTCATAAAGAAAAGATCAGAGTTGTATATGAAGACTCCGACCATAATCTTTATTTCCTGCCGGACAAAGGAAGTATGTGTATATCCGATCTCTCCATGAGCCGTTTCAGAAGGCTACAACCTGATACACAACTGGAAGGAAAAGATGGTATGTTTATTCTGGAAGATGAAGAAAAATGGCTCTGGATAGGAACCAATAACGGACTCTACCGCTACGACAAGAAAGAAACTTTTATTCCTTATAATTTCATTGATGGTATTCCCAGTTCTATTTTCACACTGTGCCCTCCCGTACAGGATCAACAGGGAAATATATGGATGGGAAATTCCAAAGGGCTGATTTATATGAACTTCAAGCAAAATAATCAGATGAAAAGATACACTTATCCGCTGACGATTACAGATATTTACGTCAACGGAAAGAAATCGCTTCATCCTGTTGTTGAGAGTGGGAAAGTCCCTGAAATACAACTTGAATCCTCCCAAAACAACCTGACATTTCACTTCTCCGGTTTTACCTATACCGAACCGGCTTATATGACTTATGAATACAAATTGGAAGGTGAAGATGAGGACTGGCAGATATTGACCGGAAAGTCGGAAATTACTTATTATGATTTGTCATCCGGAAACTATCTTTTCAAGCTACGCTATATCGGAAATCCAGATTCTGAAGTACGTACCGCCGTCCACATTGCCTATCCTGTAGAAACGTGGAGCATCATCGCCGTTTCCATTGCTTTAGCTTTTATCGGCTATATTTACTATCAGCGGAAAAGAAAAGCAAAGCAAACGAAAAATATTCAAATCCAGCTTCCGGAAGATGTGCAAGAACCCGAAAAGCAAGAAAAGACAGTAGAATTGAAATATAAGACCAATAAGATAAGCACGGAAGAATGTCAGCGCCTGACAGAAAAGCTGGAGGCTCTGATGCATCGTGATAAGCCATATACGAACCCGGATCTGAAAATTGCCGATCTGGCAACCATGCTCGGCAGGTCAGCACATACTTTATCTTATCTGTTCAATCAACATCTGAACCGTAATTATTACGATTACATCAATGATTACCGTATTGAGGAATTCAAGCGTCTTATCAACGAAGACGAATATTCCAAATATACACTGGGAGCACTTGCCGAACTCTGTGGTTTTAGCTCACGCGCCTCCTTCTTCCGCTATTTCAAGAAGGCTACCGGCATCACTCCCAATGAATATATCCGGAGCATCGGAAAGAATAACGACGAATAATCTATAGCATTTAAGATATACTCCATCATTTTCTGCACTTATCTTTCAGAATATCGAAAGATAAGTGCATTTTTATTGCAATAAACAGCAAGAATATTCTGTCCAACTTACCTCCGGAGTCTCAAATTATTAGTTGATACTACGAGTCTCAAATTCTTAAGTCACTATATTACAACAAATTAATTAGTTTTCAGTCTAAGTTAATGAGATGAGATTTGTTAAGCACTATAAAAAATTGTTTTCCGTTTTTTACCTTTTATATTTGCAATCGTAAAGCTAACGTAAAACGTAACCAAAGTCTGAAGCATGGAAAACAAAAAGATGACATCCGTTCAATTGATAGCTGACTCTTATACGAGTTACCACCGCTCCGTCTATCTCTATATATGTTATAGGATAAACAATAAAGAGGAAGCTGAAGACATAGCCCAAGATGTATTTCTGCGTTTAATGGACTATAAGCAAATGCTCCGTCCGGATACCGTAAAGTTTTTCATTTACACCATATCCCGCAATCTGGTGAACGATTACCTGCGCCGTCACTATAAGAAGCAAGAAATAACATCTTATATATATGATCATGCAACGACCTGTACCAATGAAACGGAAAACCAGATTGTTGCCAATGATTTACTGGCTTGTGAGAAGCGCAAATTGCGCACTCTTCCGGAACAACGAAGAAAGATTTATATCATGAGCCGTTTTGAAGATAAATCCTCATCGGAAATTTCCGCCAAATTGAACCTTTCACGCCGTACGGTCGAAAACCATTTGTTTATCAGCCGGAAAGAAATACGTGAATATATGAAACAATGTATCTAATTAGAGTACAATAGAAATAATAGTGTTAATTTTAAATTTATAAATTATGAAGAATGAATTTCTGAAATTCTCATCGAAAAGAATTTTATTCTCAGCAGCAATGGCATCTGCGCTCTGTGTAGGTAGCCCGCAGCAGGCTTTTGCCAATGTAAATGAGGTACAAGCCATTATGCAGGCCGGTACAGTAAAAGGTACCGTAGTGGATGCTACCGGTGAACCCATCATTGGTGCCAACATTATGGTGAAAGGCACCACGAACGGTTGCATTACCGACATTGACGGTAATTTCAGTCTGAGTAATGCAAAAGGGACTTTAGTGGTTTCATTTATAGGCTATAAGTCACAGGAGATTGTGGTAAAAGGAAATGAAACCAATCTGAAAGTGGTTCTGGCAGAAGATTCGGAAATGCTGGACGAAGTGGTAGTTGTGGGTTACGGCACACAAAAAAAAGCTACAATGACTGGTTCGGTAACAGTGGTGAATCAGAAGATGTTAGAGAATAAAGGAACAATGTCCAGTCCTGTACAGGCATTGCAAGGACAGGTTCCCGGTGTCATTATCACGCGTAATTCTACAGCCCCGGGCGATGAAAGCTGGAACATGAGTCTGCGCGGTGCAGTTTCAAAAAACACTACCAGTCCATTAGTCATTATCGACGGCGTGGAATATGAAAGCGTAAACGAATTGCGTTTGTTGAATCCCTCTGATATTGAATCTATCAACTTCTTGAAAGATGCTTCAGCTTCCATCTACGGTAGCAAAGCTGCTGGTGGTGTAGTATTGGTAACTACCAAGAAAGCCCAGGCAGGCAAAGTGCAGGTAGACTATAGCGGTTCGGTAACAAGTAAGTTTATCGGTCTGTCTCCCCATCTGATGAGCCTGGAACAATGGGCTTCCTCCGTGATAGATGCACGTACCAATGACGGTTACGGTGACGATGATACCTGGATGCGTTATGCAAAACTAGCATTGGCGTATAAAAATCAGTATATCAATCTTGACCATACAACAAATCCCTTTGGTAATGCCTTCACAGACGTAGCAGACTTTGTATTTTTCGATACCAACTGGCAGGATATCATGTGGGGAACAGCTGCTTCCACGCAACACGAACTTGCTATAGCTGGTGGTTCGGATGCCTCAAAATACCGTTTGTCTTTAGGCTATATGTATGATGACAGTAACTTGAAGTGGGGTAACAACAATAATAATCGTTATAACCTGCGCTTGACAAATACCTTTAAACTGTCCAACCGCGCTTCTATTGAGTCAGTGATAGCCTACAACCGTCAGGATCAAGTGGCACCTACACAGATTGGTTCGGCATTGACCACCAACTCACAGCAACCGGGTTTCCCATCTGCTACTGCTAATGGCAAGCCTTATGCATGGGGAACATGGGGCGCACCCAACTGGTATTGTGAATTGGGTGGTGACAACAAACTGAAAGTATCTGCTATCAACATCAGCGAGACATTCAGATACTCCATCCTGAAAGATCTGACTGCTTCAGTAACGGCCGGTTATAATACATCGACAGCCATCCGTGATAAACAAAGTAAAGCTATTGATTGGTATAACTATGCAGGTGACCGCGTGGTTCGTAGCAATCCGACCGAAGACAAGAGCTCGTATTCCAAATCCAATTCACGTACCGACTTTTACTCATTGTCCGGACACATCGACTGGTCGCATATCTTTGCCGATGTTCACGATGTAAAAGTGATGGTGGGATCGCAATATAACCTAAAAGAGTATGAAGGCACTTTCCTCTATACAGAAGGTATACTGCCCTCATTGGAAATTCCTAATAGCACAAAAGATGTTGTTTACCTGAAGAACGGTGACGACAAATCAACCAAATGGCAAGAGGCAGTAATGTCTTACTTTGGTCGTATCAACTACAATTATCGTTCTAAATACATGTTGGAAGCACAGGGACGTTACGACGGTTCTTCCAAATTCCAGCCCGAAAACCGTTGGGTATTCTATTGGGGTACTTCTGCCGGATGGAGAATTTCAGAAGAAGCATTCATGAAGAACCTGTCATTTGTAGACGAACTAAAGCTGAGAGCTTCTTACGGTAGCGTAGGTAATCAGAGTGGCGTTGACCGCTATGACGGTGCACAGTTATACAACTTCACCCCCAGTGGCGGTGCATTGATAGGTAATGGAAAAATCTCTTATGTAGATACTAACGGTAAGTTGCCGAGTACCGACCGTACATGGGAACGCATCCATAACTACAATATTGGTCTTGATTTCGGATTCTTGCGCAACCGCCTGACGGGTACGGCAGAAATCTTCTGGAAGAAGAGTGACAATATGTTGATCGACGTAATCTACCCGGGTATTCTGGGTGACAAAGCTCCCACGGCAAACTACGGTGCATTCAAGGCACACGGTTGGGAAGGTATGATCAACTGGTCGGATAAGATTGGAAAAGTAAACTATCATATCGGCGGTACTTTTACCTACACCACCAACGAATTAGTGGATAACGGTGGCAGTGGAGCCATCAAAGCAGGTGTACGCTCCGACCGTGAAGGATATCCTCTGAATTCTGTATTCGGTCTCCGTTACTGTGGCAAGATCCAGACAGAAGAACAACTGAAAAAATATGTGGATAAGTACAAAAACACCAGTACCATCGGTACACTCAACAATCTGCGCCTTGGCGATAACATGTTCGAAGATGTGAATAAGGATGGCAAACTGACAGAAGAAGATTTGGTATATCTGGGTACAGACGATCCTAAAGTACAATTCTCTATCAATGCAGGTCTGGAGTGGAATGGTTTTGACCTTGCCATCGTTTTCCAGGGAGCAGGCAAACGTACTATCTGGCGTGAGGAAAGTACATGGAGGATTCCGATGCGTGCCGTTTATCTGAACACGAGCGATCAGCACATAGGCAACACATGGTCTCCGGATAATCCGGGTGCATTCTTCCCTGCGCTGACCAACCAGTCCGAACTTAACAACTACAACTACCAATGCTCTTCATGGTCGGTAGAAGACGGAGCATATTTGCGCTTGAAAAATGTAACTCTGGGTTATTCACTTCCGGCTTCTCTGCTTGCCAAAACAAAAATATTAAGTAAGGCGCGCGTATATGTAACAGGTAGCGATTTGTGGGAACACAGCAAAATCAATGATGGATGGGATCCGGAAGCAAATCGTAAAGTGGACAACTCCAAGCGATATCCTTTCCTGCGCACTGTAACTTTTGGATTGAATTTAACCTTTTAATTGAAGACAAAAATGAAAAAATATACAATTAAATCTATTTTGATACTGGCAATAGGATGTATGTTACATTCCTGTCTCGACCTGGATCCGAAAGACCAGATTGCCGATGGTAACTATTGGCAGACTGCTACAGACTTCAAGTTATTCTCCAATCAGTTCTATGGCTGGACACGCGATTTTAAAAACAGCGTCTACGATGCCCCCCACTCCGATAAGCGTTCTGACCTTATCATGGATAAAGGCAGTAAAAATGTATTTGCTAACGGAACCAACAGCATACCGGCTTCCGACGGCAACTACACCGATGCTTACAATCGCATCCGTCGTACAAATATCCTCTTACAGAAAGCAGAGAGTTTTGCAAATCAGAGTGACATCGCACAATATATCGGTGAAGCCAAGTTTTTCCGCGCTTACTGCTACTTTGACCTGTTACAGCTTTTTGGAAATGTCATAGTAGTCACTACACCGATTGATGTTACTGCTCCCGAAATGCAAGCAGCACGCAACGACCGCAGCGAAGTAGCCGACCTCATCATTCAGGATCTGAAAGATGCCGCCGAATTACTTCCCGTCACTTCCACAGTGGAAAAAGGACGTGTAGGTCGCGAAGGCGCCTGGGCAATGCTTTCCCGTGTAGCACTCTACGAAGGTACATGGCAAAAGTTCCGTGGTAACACAGCTCGTGGCAAAGACTTGTTGGACATTGCGGCAAATGCAGCAAAGGAAGTGATCAACACTAAAAACTTCTCACTGTTTGCACCTGCTATCTTAGGCGACAGTGCACAAAAGTATATGTTTATCCTGGAAGATACGAAGTGTAACCCTGCCGGATTACAGAAAAGCGCCAATACGGAGTATATTTTCTCCCGCCGTCATGACGAAGCGTTGGCTCCTATCGGTGTAAATATCACAAAAGAGTGTTTGGCAAATGCCCAAATGATCTCTCACAAATTTGCTGCAATGTACCTCTGCCAGGATGGACTCCCCATTGAAAAATCGGAAGTATATAAAGGAGACCTGAAGATTTTGGACGAATACCTGAACAGAGA
>NZ_EQ973491.1:61442-63055 GCF_000158035.1 Bacteroides cellulosilyticus DSM 14838 | reverse complement strand
CCTGAAGATTTTGGACGAATACCTGAACAGAGATAACCGTATGATTTATACCCTCTGCAAACCTTATGAATATTTTTGGAGTAACCTGAATTCACGCGTTAACTGGACAGGTGATGCCGTTGACCGCGCCTCAGCTTCCATCAAAGGATTGGTACCTACCGGAGGAAGTGGTTATAACAATCAGAAGTGGGCTTGCGAACGCTATGTGAACGATACCTATGAAAGCTACGACTACCCCATCATCCGCTACGCAGAAGTTCTGTTGAACTATGCAGAAGCCGTATTCGAACGGGATGGAGCTATCTCTGACGAGGATCTGAATCTATCTCTCAACTTGGTTCGTTGCCGCATCAACGCCAAAATGCCTAAACTAACCAATGCATTTGCCAGCACTCACGATCTGGATATGAGAACTGAAATTCGCCGCGAACGTACCATTGAATTATTCAACGAAGGTTTCCGTATAGACGACCTGAAACGTTGGAAGACAGCTGAAACGGAAATGCCGCAAGATTTCCTGGGTATCAGATGGACAGGTACAGAGTTCCAGAACAAATGGCCGGGCGTTACCAATGAAAGAAACAGCGACGGTTTCATCATCCTGGAGTCAGGACGTAAATGGGAAGATAAGCACTATCTTTACCCATTACCTACCGACCAGTTGCAGTTGAACCCGAATCTGAAACAGAACCCGGGTTGGGGAGAATAAATCAATGTTTTTCATTCATAAAAAGAAGATAACAACATGAAGAATAGAAATTCTATATATCAAGGCTTGAGCCGGGTATCCATTGGGATGCTGGCGGCCTGCATGACTCTGACTGCATGTGATAAGGATCAAGAATTTACTCCTGCCATGCCCGAAGCCAAACTGATTAACGGCATCACGTTTAAAGTCAGTGAAAACCTGCCGCTTGCCATTGGCATGGACTCTACTATTGTTTTTGCGATTGATGCTCCCGAAGAACTGGAAGATCGTTCCATTATCTGGAAGTCAACCGATGAAACTGTCGCCAAAGTTTCGCAGCAAGGTACTATTACCGGTATAGCCGAAGGTACGGCCATCATTAGTGTGACTCCCGCTATAGGTTTCGGTCCATCAGCCTCAGTGACGGTCAATGTAATACCCGAAATCATAAAAGCTACCGATATGACGTTGGTCAATCCGAAAGAAGGAGAAGATATTTATGAGACAGACCGAATTCAGTTGGAGGCATCCATCCTTCCGGCTAATCATACCTACTCTTATCTGACATGGGCAAGCAGTAACCCAAGCATCGCTACAGTATCAGAAAATGGCCTGGTAAACTGTCTGACGCCGGGCAAGGCAATCATTACAGCTTACACACACGACCGTAGTGGTGTATCTGCTTCTTATGAGCTGAATATCAAAGAGTACATTCCGGTAGAAAGTGTCTCTATCTCTGCTTTGACAGAACCGCTTTGTATCTCTCGCGGCCCGGTTCAGTTGGATGTTGCTTACACACCGGCCAACGCTACCACAGGTTCAGTAGACTGGACTTCAAGTGACGAAAACATTGCTACGGTAGATTTGGGTGTTGTAACACCAAAGGGTTTCGGAACTGCTACTATTACGGCAACTTGTAAGGCAA
>NZ_EQ973491.1:45194-61227 GCF_000158035.1 Bacteroides cellulosilyticus DSM 14838 | reverse complement strand
AACCGTAGAAAGCGGTTGGGTCATTTGGGATGGCCAGAATAATTTCGATGGCTGGAAAATCGGACAGAATTATTCAAGCTATGTGATAGAAAATGGTAAAATGGTGGTTACAGCCGGTGCTCAAAACGCCACTATGAGACGTGCGGACTTGAGTTTCAAAAATGTCCCCATAAACCTTGATTTCTCCAACTATCCGATACTTGCCATGCGTTCCACATTGCCTGTCGGCGGAAAAGGAATCGGGCAAGGTGGTGCTTACACATTAGATCTAGTCACTAAATCCGGAAATATCAACAAAGCTCATGTAGGAGAACTTCTGAGTGATAATACGAATCTGATATATTATGATATACCATCAATTAATGCGGCATTAGGCAATGGTATGGTAGAAGCCAATACTTTCCAGATCAAGGTAGCAGACATTTACAATGAGAACCTGCCTACCGGTCAATATACGGTTTACTGGATTCGCACATTCAAGAGCATAGCCGAAGCAAAAGCCTTTGCTGAAGCTGAAATATCAGCCGGAAACTAAAATATAACTCTAAAGAATACTCACAATGAAAAAGAATTTAATATTCGCATTAGGTCTCTCACTGATAACAGGCTTCACAGCCTGTTCCAGTGAAATCGAAGACGGAACGACAGATATCGACAGTTGGGAGATGCCTTATGAAGAAGTGGTCGCCAAATACACCTATACTCACCCTTGCGCCATGTTCAACGAGGCCGACTTTACACGTGTGAAGACAATGCTCGATAACGGAAGCGCACCACAGGCGGTAAAGGATGAATTCAATCTGCTGAAGAGCAGTCAGTTTACAAATGTTACTTACACCCCTTCACCTACCGAAAAGATAGTGCGTGGTGATGCTACCGGAACAGGGACTACTGAAAACAGCAACAATGCAATGCGCGATGCCGCCGCTGCCTATCAGCTATCATTATTATGGAAACTGACTGGCGATACCAAGTATGCCGATACTTCCATCAAAATCCTGAATGCTTGGGCAAAGGTCTGCAAGGAGGTAACTTCAAACGACTCCAACCACATGCTTGCCGCAGGTGCACAAGGTTATACTTTTGCCAATGCAGGTGAAATAATGTCAACCTATAGCGGTTGGGCAGCCAACGATTTGACCGCTTTTAAGAAATGGATGAAAGATGTATTTGCTCCTAAAAACCTGGATTTCATGAAGCGCCATCAAGGTACTTGCAGCGATCACTACTGGTCTAATTGGGATTTGGTAAATATGTGTTCTTACTTCGCCATCGGAATCCTGAATGAAGACGACGAAATGGTGAACTTTGTGGTGAACTACTTCTACAATGGAGTAGGCAACGGATATATTGGCAAACTCATTCAGGGCACCTTCTCCGATCCTCTGGGTAGCGGTGAAGAGATAGCCCAAAACCAGGAGAGCGGCCGTGACCAGGGCCACGCCATGATGTCAATAGCTGTAACAGCTAATCTTTGTCAAATGGCCTACACCCTCTTACAGTGTAATCCAACAGTGACCCAACTCGACTTCTTTGCTGCAAAAGATAACGCAATAATGAAAATGGGTGAATATACTGCTCTCTTCAATCTACGTAATGGCTCTGACCAACTGAATGCTGCCGGTTCCTGGCTAGCAACCAAAGAGCAGATGCCGTTCAACCGCTATGAATATTGCGTTGATTGCAGTTGCGCCGACAAGAACCACGGTGCCATACATACAGCCATAGCTGATGATAATGGCCGTGGCAACCTCCGTCCGGGATGGGAAATTCTCTTCAATCACTACGCCAAAGTGAAGAAGTTGGGCAGTGGCTACAAGTACGCCAAGATGGCTGCCGACAAAATGCGTCCCGAAGGTGGTGTGGACGGTGGAAGCCGTTACGGCACAAACAGTGGCGCTTTCGACCAATTGGGTTGGGGAACATTAATGCTGTATCGCGAATAATTCCATATTAGGATTGATAAAAAAACAGGGTAGTTTCAAATTTTCGAAACTACTCTGTTTTTTTATGCTCATTTAGGTAGACCGCAAGAACTACATAACCTCCTCAAACAGATATTTTTCATTTATAGACATTAACAGATACATTTTTTTACTAAATTTGCATACCACAAAGAAAAAAAATGCCTATGGCCTTAAGAAAACACATATTAGTCTTCTTAATATTTTTTATTGGAGTATTCCATATCTTCGCGTCAGATGCTAATTACACAATATATAGTATCGGAAACGAAGGAACGACATGCAAATTTGAAGACACTCGTGTCAACTGCATTTATAAAGATTCAGATGGATTCATCTGGATCGGTACGGGGCTTACCGTTGAACGAATAAACGGACAATACACCTTACCCTATCATTTTACGGAAAAGCAAGAAGGAATAACCCCTTCCCCTTTTTTGGTTAATGCACTCATAGAAAACCACAAACATGATTTTTGGGTAGGTACAGTGCAAGGACTTTGGCACATGAATCACAATAATTTCACTTTAGAGCGAATGTTTGCCAAAGAAATAAATTTCTCTGTTCAGAAATTAGCAAAAGATGAAGAGAATCGGCTTTACATAGGAACAGTGAACGGTCTCTATATTTATGACGGGAAAGAATTACGGCATATCATGATCAACGAAAAAAACATTCTTTCCATAAATAATCGGATTCTGGATATCGTAGTACAAAGTCCTAATTCTGTCTGGCTACTGACTACCAATGGAATTGTTCTTTGTGATGCCAAATCCGGAGCACTTAAGCAATATTCTTCCTCCCTCTCCTCTTGCGGACAATTCAAATGTTTCATTAAAGTAAAAGATAAATTATATATCGGTACGGAAAAAGGAGGTCTTTTAACTTTTGACCTACTGCATCAAACGTTTGCTCCTTATTGGAACGACATTAAAGTTCCAGTAACAAACCTCACTTATGAAAAAGGGATTTTAGGAGTTGCCACTTCCGGACAAGGCATTTACCTGCTGTCACTGACCAATGGGAAAAGCATATACTCTGCCATTTGCGGAACAGAACCGGGACAAGATCTCCTGTCCAATAATATATCTTCTATATTACTATCCCAAGGAGATGTATGGTGCGGAACAGGCTATTATCTGGGACTGAATTTATTAAGAAAAAGAAACGAGGCTTTCAGGCGATACGACAAAGGACTCTTCAAATCAAAAGACATCTCGATACGCAGCCATCTCTCCACAAAAGACTATCGCTTCATCGGCACACGCGAAGGTTTCTATTACGTAAACGAACAGAACGAAAAAATACACTATGTAAATGTTCAGAATGACAAGAGTGGTAAACTGCGTTCCAATCTCATATTCTCTTTTTATGAATATGGAGGTGAGATTTTAATCGGGACCTGTGCCGGTGGTCTATCTGCTTTTGATCCTCGGACAGGCACATTCAATGAAACACCTCTGACACGTACCTGCGTATCGAATGATATCTTCATGTTTCTGGAAGATGAAAACAATAAATTATGGCTGGCAACTTCCGACGGCCTCTATTCTTATGACAAACAAACTCAAACTGTAAAAGAATATAATGCATCGAACAGTAATATGCCAGGTAATATTGTATACGGCATTTATCAGGATTCATCCAAACGCTTTTGGGTGGGTACAGATAAAGGATTGGCCATTCTGGATAGCACAGGTAAATGTACCCAAAATATTCTGCCCGAAGCTTTCAGAAAAGAAGCTATCCGTTATATATATGAAGGAAGAGACGGTACACTCTTTTTTGGCCAGCTAAACAACCGCCTTTTCATATCCGATAAATCATTAAATCATTTCCGGTATCTCTCACCGATTTGCCCCAGTATCGTACAAGACGATCAGGGATATTATTGGCTGGGACAATGGGATGGTCTACTGCGGGTCAATGAGAAACTGGATCGTTTTACTTTCTTTCCAGCTATAAATGATCTTGCCGCCAATGCAGGGCCGCCCATCTCAAAAGACAAGAACGGGTTATTATGGGTATGTGGCATAAAAGGGCTTTTTATGGTAAATCCATTAGCAGAGTTTACTCCCTCACCAATACGAATTACGGAAATGCAGGTAAATGGTAAACTGTATGCCAATGATTATAAACTAAGTGCCGATTCTGTTATTAAACTAAAATCCAATGAAAATACCATAACTTTCCGGTTTACATCCTTAGGATATGAAAGTCCGGAACTCATTAAATATGAGTATATGCTGAAAGGAAAAGATTCTATCTGGATAGAACTGGCAAATGAAGATAAGGTTTCTTATTTTAATCTGCCGGCGGGCAACTATGTTTTTCAGATTCGTAAATTTCTAGATCTGGAATCCGTTAACCGTGTGTCATTCAGCATCAAGCAAGATCGGTCATGGTTAACTTACGCTACTATTACAGGAATCTTGCTGATAGCAATATTCATCTTCGTATTCAGAAAAAGAAAAACTATAGTGAGTGCTACGACACCGGTTGAATCGGTAAATCTCGACCAGCCAGAAACTAAGATTCCGGCATCATCTACTGAAAGCTACGTGAAACTAAGTGATGAAGAAGCCGGAGACGTCATTCATACATTAAAGAAATATATGCAGGATCAGCAGCCCTATCTGAATGTCGATTTAAAACAATCAGATGTTGCTGCCGCCATTGGCTATCCCACTTACCTCCTGTCCGCTGTATTCACCCACTATCTCAAAATGGGATATTACGATTTCGTCAATAGTTACCGTGTTGAGAAATTTAAGCAGGCCATCAGTGAAGGACAACATAAAAAATATACGCTGGTAACCTTAGCCGAGAAATGCGGTTTCAAGTCAAAAGCTTCTTTTTTCCGTGCCTTCAAGAAGTTTACAGGTACAACCCCCAACGAATATATTCAGCAATACGATAAAGAATAACTCTCCTTTCTATTTCCGGTCGGTATCACTCATTTGTGATACCGACATATCAACCTGATAATCAATAGTATTATATTCAAATAGTATCTTCCATAAGTTTGATACAGATTCCATGTTTTTTTAGTTTTTACTCTGTTTACAGTTATCTATTTTTGCATTGTACTTCTTGACAAAAGAAATACTATAAACAGAAAAATGTGAAACCAAAAATCGAAAGCATGGAAGACATAAAAGTAACATCGCCCTGCCTCATCACCAGTTCCTACAAAGAACATTATAATTCGGTATGTTCTTATATTAATTATAGGATTAATAATTGGGAAACAGCAAAGGACTTATCTCAGGATGTATTTCTGCGTCTTATTGACTATAAACAAATGCTTCGTCCGGATACTGTGAAATTCTTCATTTTCACGATAGCCCGTAATTTACTAACCGATTATCTGCGCCGCTACTATAAGAAACAAGAAATTACTTCTTATCTGTACGATCATGCAGTTACTTATACGAACGAAACGGAAAGCCATGTAATCGCCAAAGAACTATCCCTTCTGGAGAGACATAAATTGGAAACTCTCACCGCTCAACGCAAAAAAATATATGTAATGAGTCGTTTTGATGAAAAGTCAATCTCCGAAATATCCACTGAATTAAGCATTTCCCCCCGTACGGTCGAGAATCACCTATTCGTCAGCCGCAGAGAGATACGCGAATTCATCAAGCAATGTATCTAATTAGATAATATACAATAGTGTTAATTTTAAATTTATAGTTTATGAAGAAAGATTTTCTAAAGTTTCCGTTAAGGAAAGCCCTTTTCTCTACGGTGATTTTATTCTCTTTATCTGCCATATTCAGCTCCTGTGGAGATGATGTGGAAGGTAGAATTTCAGTTAACAATGCAGCTCCGGAGAAAGTTACAAATGTGAAAACAGAAGCCGGCCCCGGTGAAGTGTACCTGACATGGACCAATCCTACTAATGAAAGTTTTATGTATACTAAAATAGAATACACAACTTCGAAAGGTGAGAAAAAATACCAGCTCATTTCTAAGGAAAATGCAGACAATGGGGTTGCCAAAGCAACAGTCAGTGGTTTTGCCAATACAGATCCGGTTACATTCTCCATCTTTTCCTGCTCCGTCAAAGGTAACAACAAAGGTGCTGTAGAAGTAACAGCCGAACCTGATACACCTGCTTTTGCCGTAGTGGCCGAAACCGTAGAAATCGAAACTCAACCGGGAGGGGTAAACGTAAGCTGGAATAACGAATCAGTAGCTCCGGTTTATGTAGTGCTCGACTATTATTCGAAAAGTACACCTTCGAAAACCGGAAGTACCAAAATTTTGGCTGCTGCCGGCAGTAAGGAGAAACGTTTTGTACCTCTTACTTACGAAACAGTGAATTACTTCTCGGGTGAAGATTGTGTTATCAATGTCACTACACAAGATGCGGAAGAGAATGCTTCCGAAGTGTTCCCCTTCGAAGTAGCGGTAGGCACTATGGAGAAATTACCCAAAGCAGATTGGAAATTTCCTGATTACAATGATTCCTCCAACGATGGCACAATTGGTTATAGTTCGCAAGAAACGGTAGGTGAAGGCGCCGTTAACGGACGTGTAATAACCATGCTTGATAATGATCCCGCCACTTTCTGGCACACTGCATGGAAAACGTCATCAGCTTATCCGCACTTCTTTATTATTGACATGGGAAAGGATTACCAGATCAGTCATATGGACATCAGAAGACGTCTTGGAAACAACGGAACTCATAAGGGACAAACTTTCTACACTTGTTCCAATGCAGCAGCTGTAGATAAAAATAAACCGGACAGCTGGGGTTGGGAAGAACAAGGACATTATTCATTTGATCCGAATACAGATACCCCTCAATTATTCCGTTTCCCATCACCTGCTACAGCCCGTTATGTCAAAGTTTCTTTTGCTGAAAGTGATAAAGGTTCAAGCAATTTCGTGATGATTTCCGAGGTGAATGTGTTCAGCCCGGAAAAATAAATCTAATACTGAAAACATTAAATTTTATGATATGAGAAAGAAATTTATATTTGCGGCAGCTCTATGCCTGACGACGTTATCTCTCACAGATAATATCAATGCAGCCGTACAAATTACGCAGGAAGTACAACAAGACGGACGGACCATACGTGGTACAGTCATTGATAACACCGGAGAGCCTGTTATTGGTGCAAACGTTACCATAAAAGGTACAACGAATGGTGTAATAACCGATATAGACGGTAATTTCATTTTAAATAATGCCAAAGGCACATTGGTTGTTTCCTTCGTCGGCTACAAAACTCAGGAAATTCCTATAACAAATAAAACTACTATCAATGTCACACTACAGGAAGATTCTGAATTATTGGACGAAGTAGTGGTCGTGGGTTATGGAACACAGAAAAAGGCATCATTAACCTCCGCTATTACCCAGATTAAAGGTGAAGAAGCGTTTGCCAACAAAGGTATCTCCAATGCTACAGTTGCCTTGCAGGGTGAAGTTCCGGGTTTGGTGATCACCCGTACTTCCAGCCGTCCAGGTAGTGAAAATGCAGCCATGAAAATACGTGGTGATATATCCATCAACGGTAACTCCAGTCCGCTGATCATCATTGATGGTATGTCCGGTTCTTTGGACGAACTGAATGCTATGAACCCTAATGACATTGAGAATATCTCCGTTCTGAAAGATGCTTCCGCTGCTATCTACGGTGCCCGTTCAGCGGCAGGAGTCGTGCTGGTAACGACTAAACGCGGTAAGAAAGGTAAGGCGCAAATAGCTTATAGCGGTTCTATCAGCCGTACTACAAATGGTATTCAGCCTCCCCTCACCGATAACAGACAATGGCTGGACATGTTCTTTGAAGCACAATACTGGGATGCCAATTACGGTACTCCGGGAATGCTAGATCCACGCCAGACCTATCAAAATGTAAATTATTGGATTCTTGGTGGTGGAAAAGCTACTGCCTGGAATCCGGAAACAGGCAAGTGGGAAGATGATCCGACGATTATCGATCCCAATACAGGTGCAATCATGTCGTATGGTGGTTCAAACCTGTTTGATGCACTCAGAGCAGGAAAAGTGGTTACAATAGCGGATGGAAGTAAAATCAAACGCTGGGATCCCAATGTTTATATGGAAGATTACCTGTATGGTCAGGCCACTTCGCATAAACATACGGTAACAATTTCCGGAGCAGATGACAAATTCAATTATTACGCTTCATTGGGTTTTTCAGACAGCCAGTCACAACTAAAAGTGGCGGACGATGGCGAAAAGAAATATAGTGCACGCCTGAATGCTGATTACCAAGCCAATGAACTGTTAAAATTCTCCACGAGCATGGCTTATGAAAAGCGTGATATTTCCACCCCCTCTACCGATGTAGGTACCGGCTGGATGGACCCTTGGCTCTGGCCTATACTCAATATGAATGGTGATCCTTATGATACATTCAGTGGTAGCCGTAATCCGATCGGAGGTCTTCTGTATGGTGGTCGTATCGACAATTCACTGACTACCTTCCGTGGAGACATGAAGATCACACTTGATTTGTCGAAATGGGTAAAAGGATTATCCCTGGTAGCATCCGGCAACTACAAGTTGGCACAAAGGAATAAGACAGAGGTAAAGAATGAGGTAACCTATTATGATTGGATCGGTACGGTAAACGGTAGCAAAAACGGTCCGGGTTCGTTAAACGAAAGCATCGAAAAATGGGAAAATGTTACTTTGGGTGGCTTTGCCAATTATGAACGGACATTTGCAAATGTACACAGTATTTCCGCCATGATCGGTATGACTGCTGAACAAGAAACATCCAAGAAAGTAGTTGCTGCACGCAACATGGGGCCCATGTATCCGGGCTCCGGTTTAACGGACTTAAATGTGTGGATTACAGGCGACAATAACACAGCAGAAGGCGGACAGGGTTCCTGGGGATTCGTATCCTATATGGGACGTCTGAACTATATCTATGATGACAAATATTCAGTCGAAGTATTAGGGCGCCGGGACGGTTCTTCCAAACTGGACAAATCACAGCGTTGGCAGAATTTCTATTCTGTTTCCGGATTCTGGAGACTCTCACGTGAGAACTTCCTGAAAGATATTCCTTGGCTGAGCGATTTAAAAGTCCGTTATAACTACGGTAAAACAGGCAGTGTAGAAGGAATCAGCAATTACGAACGTTTCTCAGAAATCAAGACGGGAACAGCTCTTTTCGGAATCACCCCTACACAGCATACTTCACTTTGGGTAGATGGTATGCGTTCTGCCGACCGTACCTGGGAAACTCTAAACAGCCATAATATCGGTATGGACGTAGCAGTCCTCAACAACCGGCTGAGAGCTACAATGGAATATTTTATAAAGACCAATGACGGTATGTTTATCACAACATCCTATCCGGCAGTGCTGGGCGCCGGAGCACCGAAGTTGAATGACGGAAAATTACGTGCCAAAGGTTGGGAAATAGCCTTGAATTGGAATGACCAGATCGGGCAAGTGAAATACAATATCGGCGGTTCTCTTTCCGACGCCTGGACAAAACTCCTCACATTGCCCAATAATGAAGAAATACCTCAGCCAGGTTATAACTCAAAACGTTTAGTCGGCAAACCGTTGAATGCGATTTATGTTTATCAGACAGACGGTCTTTTCCAGACTCAGGAAGAAGTGGATGCATTTTATGAAATGTTTTATTGGAATGCAGATCATACAGGTCCTAAAGCCGGTAATATTCTTCCGGCTCCGTCAGAAACCAATCTGGAACGTCTTCGCCCGGGAGCTCGCAGGTACGTAGATTTGGATGGTGACGGTGCCATTACAAACAAAGACATTTACTATGCAGGTGAAACATCTCCGCGTCTGACATTCGGATTTAAAGCCGGTTTAGAATGGAAAGGTATTGATGTTTCCGCTTTCTTCCAGGGAGTTGGCAAACAGGTTATTTTAAGAGGTGGAAGTGTGTATGCACCGTTTGTCGTAAACTACGTAAGACAGAATTATACATTCATGGGGAAAACATGGGCACCCGATCATACGAATGCTGAATATCCGATCCTGTCCCGTAATCAAAACTTCAACAAGTTCAACTATAATAATATTGATGCCAGTGTACAGAAAAACAGATATATACGTTTGAAATCTCTCGTTGTAGGTTACTCACTGCCTAAGCAATGGATTGCCAAAGCCGGCCTCAACAAACTAAGAGTCTACTTCTCTGGTGATGACTTGTGGGAATGGACAAAAATCAAAGATGGTTATGACCCGGAAAATGGTGAAGGAGGTAATACGACATTCCCATTCAGCCGCTTGCTGACTTTCGGTATAGACGTTACATTCTAAAAACAAACTTATATAATTACAGAATATGAAAACGATAATAAAGAATATACTATTAGTGTCCGCAATGGCACTTCCATTAGCTTCATGCAGTGATTTTCTTGATAAAGAGCCACTGGATAAGGGAACAGAAGCTATTGTTTTCAAAACTCCCCAGCAATTTGAACAGGCCGCCAATGCACTCTATAATACAGAGGGATGGAAAAACTATGAGAATAAAGCCAATTACGGCAACATGGACCGTGGGCTCGATATTTCAGGATTAGGTTCTAACGGAGGCGGCTCGGCACCTGAAAGCAATTTCCAATGGGACAAACCTTATGGACATATCCGCACCTGCAATATCCTCTTGCAGAAAGCTGAAGAATACTCAGGAGATCCCAGCGGCATTGCCCAGTCTGTAGGTACTGCCTATTTCTTCCGCGCATGGCAGCACTTCTATCTGCTAAGAGTGTTCGGTGGCGTACCTATTGTAGACCGTGTATTGGATGTAACAGACGGAAATGTATTATTCGGTCCTCGCAAGAGTCGTTATGAAGTAGCCCACTTCATAATTTCCGATCTGGAGAAAGCTATCCCGATGCTGCCTAAAGAAAGCACCATTGCAGAAAATGCCAAAGGCAAAGTTAGTCAGGAAGCCGCACAAGCATTTCTGGCAAGAGTATTACTTTATGAAGCCACCTGGGAGAAATATGTTCCCAGCATCGACTATGATTTAGACGGAGACGGCAGTAACGTAGGTGCCGGTACAGCAAAACCCGAAGGATATTACTCAATAGAGAAGATGTTGACCGAAGCCAAACGACTGTCCGGTGAAGTAATTAAAGAAGCCGAATCCGGTACTTTCCAACTTTGGAATGAATGCGACTCTTTGAGTTATTTCTATTTATTCAATATTGACGACGGAGATGGCAACATTCCCAACTTCAAGGGAAAAGGTAAAAGTACAAATAAAGAATTCATTTTTAGTCAGAAGTTTGACTACAATTTAGCACGCATAGGTATTAACTTATCTCATACGGTTATCACCTGGCAGGCTACGGACATCAGTGCTTCGTTCGGTGAGTCTTTCCCATGCCGCAACGGACTACCTATCCGTATCAGCTATACAGGCAATATGTCCGATGCTCAAAACAATCCTGAATTCGCCGGCTATGATACATTTGTAGGTGAGTTCCGCAATCGCGACTACCGTTTCATCAGTTGCTGTATGTCCATACCTGACCGTACCATCTGGAGCAGTCGTCCGGAAGATGGCCGCCAATTGACGCAAACCGGAAATCCTTATCCAGAAGCACTGTTCCCGAAAAATAACGAAGTGTATGATGGTTCAGATCCTGCATATGGCAGTCCTTGCGGAATATTCAAGCCTACTCTTCGTACAAATGCCACAGCCGCCACATACGGTAGCCGTAAGTTCCTGATCGAAGGTGCCAACAGACCACAAAATACCGAATCTGCCGATTATCCGCTCATCCGTCTGGCCGAAGTGCACTTGATTTATGCGGAAGCAACTTGCGAATTGAACGGCGGAACCATTTCCGATGAGGATCTGAATAAATCCATTAATAAGAACCGTGCCCGTGCCCGCGTAGCTCCACTCACCAATGCCTTGATCGCCAATGTATGGGATGCCGGCTGGTTTGATCACGCTACGGGAAAAACAATCTGCAAAAAGATGAATATGCTCGATGAAATTCGTCGCGAACGTGCCTGTGAGCTCTTTGGCGAAGGTTTCCGTTCTGACGATCTGAAGCGCTGGGGTATTGCACACATCAACCTCAGAGGCCAGAAATTGGGTCGTCATATTCTTGGCACGGCTTACGAAACAGAAAAAGCAAATGATGCCACTTACTTTGGCGAACCCTGTTATTATCCTGAAAAATATCCGTTGCTCTACGGCATCTATCAAGGAAGCGGCCCCAATGATCCCGACTATGGACGTTCCATTGCTACACTGGCAGGCAACCTGCTTTTCAGCCAGCGCGATTATCTGTCTCCCATTCCTTTGGTACAGATTCGTTTGAATCCGCAATTGAAACAAAATCCGGGATGGTAAATATGAATAATAACTAATAATGTATTGAACAATGAAAACTATAAAATTTATTCTTGGAATGTTGTTGCTACCATTACTGTTTACAGCATGCAGTGATGACGAAGCCGGCGAACCTAATATCACAGCAGATGAATTCGTACAAGTTGCGAAACGTACAGCTAAAGTCACTTATGACGGTACCTATTACGTCTTGACCGAATACGTGGAAGGCGCAGCCACCGAATGGGGAATAACTCCATGCGTATTTATTGTTGACCGCGAAGAAGATGCGGCAAAGGTTAAAGCCTTGGGAGACGTAACAGATGTTGTATTTGCCGGTATCGGACAGATTACCGATTATCGTCCTGCCGATACGGATGCAAGTAAAAAGCATTATATGATTCTGTTGACCAGCATCAGTAAAAAATAAGATAAAAAATCATCAGCCTGCAATATTACATTTTAAAATGTATATTGCAGGCTATTACCATAAGAGCTAATCTCACTGAGAATACCATAAAAATGAAACTGAGCAAATTTATAGTTATCACAGGTGTTTTATTAAGCACCATCCACTATGCAAACTCGCAGAACCGGTTAGTCACCTATCCGGCACCGGAGGGGGCTGATTTAATGAATGATTTCACAGTGAAAGTACGGGAAACAGGAAAAGACTGGAAACCGGTTGACACATACCTTGTCAAAGTAGATGAAGTGCGGAATATCAAACATCATGTAGAAAGAGCTTCAATGAGTTATTTCGACTTTTCAGGTGAGGTCGAGGTATCAGTTACTTTCAATCACGGAGCGATTCAAAGTGGCAGAGTACGTCCTCTCTCCTATGGAATCACTCCTACAATAACCAACAATACCATGACCTTTAAGTTGAATCGTCCACGCAATCTATCGGTAGAAGTCAATGGAGATATCTTCCACAATCTCCATCTTTTTGCCAATCCGATAGACGAAAACAAACCCAGAAAACTTAAAGACCGTAATCTGATTTACTTTGGACCGGGAGTGCACCATTTACCCGGTGACACTCTGAATGTTCCATCCGGAAAAACCGTTTACGTGGCAGGGGGAGCAGTCATAAAAGGGCGTATTCAAGTGGTCGATGCACAAGATGTGAAGATACTGGGCAGAGGGCTGGTCCTTCCGGAACGCTGGGCGGGAATTCGTATCGTCCATTCCAAAAATGTATTGGTAGAAGGTCTGATCACAACGCAATGTCCCACCGGAGGCTCGGACAGCATAACGATACGCAATTTAAAAGTTATCAGTTCCTATGGCTGGGGCGACGGACTGAATGTTTTTGCCAGTAACAATATATTGTTCGATGGCGTATTCTGTCGTAATTCGGACGATTGCACTACGGTCTACGGCACCCGTATGGGCTTTACCGGTGGTTGCAAAAACATCACTATGCAGAACTCTACTCTCTGGGCAGATGTAGCTCACCCCATCTTCATCGGTATCCATGGAAATGTGGAAAATCCTGAGATTCTGGAAAACCTGAATTATATCAATATAGATATATTGGATCATAAAGAAAAGCAACTGGATTATCAGGGCTGTCTTGCCATCAACGCCGGAGACAACAACCTGATACGGAACGTACGCTTTGAAAATATCCGGATAGAAGACTTCAGACAAGGACAACTGGTCAATCTCCGTATCTTCTTCAACGAAAAATATTGCAAGGCACCCGGCAGAGGCATTGAGAATATCCTGTTCAAAGACATTTCTTATACGGGAAAGGATGCGGAAGTCTCCATGATTATCGGCTATGACAAAGAACGGAAAGTGAAAAACATTCGTTTCGAAAACCTGACGATAAACGGTGAAGTGATTTACGATGATATGCCCGAGAAACCTAAATGGTATAAAACTGGAGATATGGCACGTATCTTTGTGGGTGAGCATACGGAAGAGGTTACATTCAGTAAATAACCTATATTCTTCATCCGCGTCATCTGCGGATGAAGAATATCTTATAGAAGATTATTTCCCTCTTCTCTGTCCTCTCTGAGGCCTCATGTTCTGATACTTTTTATACTGTTCGTCCGTCAGAATCTTTTTGAGTTTCGCATCTGCCTCATTACGCTTCTTCTCCATTTCCTCGCGTGAAGGTCTTTCGCCCGAAGCATCTCTGTTTGGTCTCATCTCCTCCATTACTGCCTTAAACTCTTTAGCCTGAGTTTCATTCAGTCCCAGATCAGTTACCATCTGTTCGATGCGTTTTGACGGATCAGGACGTTCGCCTCTGTTTTCCTGTGCCATACCTACAGCCGTTCCCAGAAACAGGGCAAGGGCCAAACTTAAAATTTGCTTCTTCATAATTCTATTCATTTAAAAGTGAGTTAATTCCATTTTATTTATGAAACACGTATCTATGACAATATTCCCGGGATATAGTTTAATCCATAAATAGAAAAATCGACTAACAGAAGCTTTTTATCGATGAAAAAGGAAGGGAGGAATTATCAAGCCCTGTGGCTCCCTCAGGTTTTTCAATAATAAGTTTGCATAGTTTGTCAGCACTTCAGCACAACTCCATTTATTCTATTGAAACAGAAACGATTGCCGTATAATGGCAACCGTTGTGATAAGTGACGACAAACCGTTTGTCGTCACACTAAAAAATAAATTATTATAACTTTTCCACCCGATATACAATACCCTTGCAAGTTCGCTTATATTCCAGGTTGTTCTTTCGTAATATTCTTCCGAAGTGATTTACATTGCTAGCTGTCAGCTTTATATCCCTACTCTTACTCCGTAGATGTTCCAATATTTGCATGGGGGACAAGTATTCGCCTTCTTCTCCCTCCTCCGGTGAACGAAAATAACAATGGAATAACTGCTCAACCGGACTCATTTGCTCGAATTCCCGGTTCGCTTCACGCAAAATAGCTTCATCGGCATCATCAAACCAATAACGTTCGCCCTTTACGATGGCTTCCATCGCCTGTGCATAGAGTTGGCGGTAGTTGATGGTTACGTTTGTATCAATCGGTGCCGTCACTTCTATACAGATGAAACGGCGGCTGCCGCTCGGATCGGTCAGCAAGTCTTTCTGATTGCTTGTCCCGATGAACGAGGCATATCGCCGCATTTCCTGTATGCTGCTGCCATACGGTTTGCGCAGGTTGGCAACAGGCTTTTGCAATAAATGCTTCAGAAATCCCTGCTGATTGATACTGACCTGGTCGAATTCATCGATGTTGATCAGCATAAAGCGCCCTAAGTATAGTTCTGCATCCCGTTTGCTTTTGAAGTCCAGGCTGTCGGTGTAGCCGAAACGGAGTTCGGGTGGAAGAATGATGCGGCAATAGGTGGATTTCCGAAAACCCTGCGCACCTACCAATAGGGGAGATGTACTGTTGGAATGCAACTTATCGAGCCCCCTCCAATGAGCCACCATATTCAGGAACCAACGGTAGAAAAGTTCCCTCCAATGAGGATTGTTGCAGGGCACAAGGTCGGCCAGCGCGCGAATGCGGTCTTTTCCGTCCCAACGGCTCAGGTTGCAGAGATAGTCTTCCACCGGATTATAAAGCGGTACGCGATTAGAGGATAAATACCTGTTCACATCCCTGTCCCACACACGGATACCTTCTTGCAGGGCATCCATGGCTATGCTGTTTTTTACGCGTTGGTCTACGGGTTTGAAATAAAAATGAATGGAGTCCCGTTGCCGGTATTCCAGGTCGTTCGTCAAAGCGTTGAAGC
>NZ_EQ973491.1:39303-44331 GCF_000158035.1 Bacteroides cellulosilyticus DSM 14838 | reverse complement strand
GACGGCGAATTGCAACCTTTGTATCCACGCATCGTGAATAAAGGTACGATTGACACAGAGCGTTTGGTTAGTGACATTTCCCGAATGTCCAGTTTCAGTCCCGGTGACATCAATGGTTTGTTGGCAGCAATAGAGGATCGGGTATTCGTTTTATTTATCCGAAGGACATCATGTTCAGTTGGGGAATATGGGATACTTCTCGGCGGGCCTGAAGGGGCGTCCGGTGATGGACCCGAAAGAGATCCACGCGCAGACTATCTTTTTCGGCAAAGTGCATTTCCGCGTATCGCCCGATTTCCGCAAGCGGTGCGCCGGTTTTGTGGAGCGTGCCAAATATGGTTTTCGTAAGAGTGCGGAGCTTGGCGGTGCCGAGCGTTACCGCCGTTTACTGGTGTTTTTGGAGACGCATCCCTTCATTACACGCAAAGATTACAGCAGTATCACAGGACTTTTGAAGAATAAAGCGCTGAATGACCTCAATTTGCTTGTGGAAAAGGGATATTTGAGCACAATTGGGCGTGGTTCGCATAAAGTGTATGTACGTGGTGAATCCCAGGAGATTAAATCAGAAAATGCGTAAATATGTCGGAAAAACAGTGCTGATAAACAGTTTGTCAGCACTGGTAACAATGGTTGTCATCACAAGACAACCATTTGTTTTATTGCACATTAGCTGTCTTAGTGCTGGAGTGCTGACAACTATCGAAAATCTTTTCATTGCCAACCTCTCAATTACTATTGAAGCTTTTACTCTTATATGAATGGGCTGAACTTTTTTGCAATAAATGCAGAATAACTTGCTTAAATACTTGGCTTTCGCTTTCTACCGTACTATCTTTGCTGTTGTTTTAGAACAGAAAGGGAAATATACGTATGGAACGAAATTTTGAATTCACCGAAACCGAAAGTCGCCTCGCCTTTGCCGCCCTCTGCGTAGAATGTGCCGCTAAGCGGCTGGGATGTACAGCCCGGGAAATGTACCAGCGAATGAAGCGTATAGGACTGATCCAACAGATAGCCCATCAGTTGGATCCGCTACATACACAAAGTCGTGAATACGTCACACAGGACATTGTGAAGGCAGTTCAACGTCTTGAGGCGCAACAAGGTATCGAACCAAAAGAAAACAAACCATGCTAACCGTCTATCACGGAGCCACATGCCCCGTCAGTCAGCCTCTTTGTAACGCCGGACGTTCTAATCTTGATTTCGGGCGAGGATTTTATGTTACTAACTTACGGGAGCAAGCTGTTAGTTGGGCTGTACGCCCTGTCAACGCCCACCTACCACAATGGCTCAACATCTACGAGCTGGACACTGATCGTATCCATGCGACTTATCGCTGCCTACGCTTCGAAGCCTACGACCGACAATGGCTTGACTTCATTGTAGGATGCCGTTCAGGGGAGTCCTTATGGCAAGAATACGATTACATAGAAGGGGGAGTAGCGGACGACCGTGTGGTAGATACTGTGCAGCTCTATATGCTCGGACTTATGGATATCAATACTGCCATCGGACGACTGGCACAGCATCAACCTAATAATCAAATATGTCTGCTCAACCAGTCCCTCACGGACGAATGCCTGCATTATATAGGCTGCGAATTCCTCAACAACGAAGCTCGCCAGAAAGGAGGCCAACCATGAACAACATCCCTAATACTCCAAAGCAAGAACCCTCAATAAATGATGATATCACCGTACGAGACATTATTCTATGGAATCGTATAGGACGGATTTCCGTACTACTGGCAAAGCGTCTCAATATAGAACCGGAACGTGCTTTCGACATCTTCTATGAAAGTGACACTTGCGAACACCTGCATGACGAAACTTCCGGCTTATATCTTATGGGCGACCTCTACGTGGTAGATGAAGTGATGATAGAGCTGCAACGGAAGCAAGGATGAAAAGCAGTCTTTTGAGAATAATTATTAAAATTTCAACTCCTACTCCACTTTATCATTCAGGAAACTTTCAAACTGCCCTGCATAATAAAATGGAAGGTTATACAACGTATATTGTTTCCCGGAAGGTAACCGTATTTCATCCGAGCAAAACGTTCCGTTCCACAAACGTATGGCAATATTCTCTTTCGACTCTTCCATAAATTGATGCAGAGAGCGCAATCGGGAATTATCTCCCGTTTTCACTTCTATCGGTAATAAACGGGACTTGAACTTATAAACGAAATCAACCTCCGCCTGCGAATTACGGGCATCGCGTACCCAGAACATTCGTTTAGTACCAAATGTAACAGATGCCCCCAACAATTCTTGCCCCACCACTTGTTCGGCTATGTCTCCATTCCACAGTTCGTCTGTTGCAGAAGTGAACAATAGGCGTTCCTGCATTTCCGCCACATAATTGACCAATCCCGTATCTAACCACAACAGCTTAGGACTTCTCTTTAAATCCGGAAGAATAGGAAACGAGGTGGAAATTAAAGGATAAACAAGTTCCAGTAAAAGCGTTTTCTCCAAAATCCTAAAGGCATCCCCCATCTCGGACGACTTGTAGGAAGAACCTGCGAATTTGGCAAACTGAAAGCGTTGTCCCGCCAATCCCCAACCGTAATTTAAGATGTAACGGAGTATATCTTGTTCTTTGTTCTTTTTTGCATACTTTTCAATATCATCTTTATAACCAGCTATCAACGAATTAAAAATATCATTCAGCCTTACCCAATCCTTGTACTTCGCATAGTTCGCCACCGCTTCGGGTAATCCGCCCACAATCATATATTTCCTGAATAAGTCCATCACATAGCTATGCACCGACTGTGGAACCGTCAATCGTTCTATTTGTTCCACTAAAACGTTTTCGCCCAATGCACCCAGAAATTCGGTAAAGGTACATGGATGCAAAGCCATATATTCCACACGCCCTACAGGGAAAGAAATATGGTTCCCCACCAGACTCTCCAACAATGACCCGGCGGCTATCACATGAAGATCAGGACGTTTCTCATAAAAATAGCGTAAAGACCTGACCGCTTCCGGTTCATTTTGAATCTCATCAATAAAGATAAGAGTTCGTTTATTTTCCATCCTGACACCTGCCTTGGCATAGATACCTGCCAGCAAATCATCAAACGATACTTCCCCGGCAAACAGGCGCGCATTTTCCTTCTCTTCCAGATTTAATTCAATAAAGACATCAAACTCTCGGGCAAAGAGCTTCACTAACGTAGTTTTTCCCACTTGCCTCGCACCTCTCAAAACCAAAGGTTTCCGTCCTTCCTTTTCGCCCCACCGATGAAGGGCTGTAAGAGCTAATCGTTGAAACATAGACAAACATTTAATATTCAATACAAAAGTACTGAATAAAGTCTAAAGCCAAAGGAAAAACAGGGTTATTTTAGATCAAAACCAAAGGAAAAATGAGGTTATTGTAACATCGACAAATCGACCTTGTAATAAGTTGGCGCCACATTATTCTTTTCAAGGAACATCACCATGTAAACGGGAGCATACACTAATTTGCCCTCCACTCGCAGATTATCATTACATAACACTACAGCCTCGGAAAGATCATACTCTTTACAATCCATGATATTAGACAGAGCACGATGCACCTCATAATCCTTTCCCGACTTCACCTCGATGGGTAATACTTTACCATCAAGTTCGATGACAAAGTCCAGTTCGCCTCGCTTCTTATTGTTATAATAATAAGGATCTATACCATGCGCCACCAATTCCTGAGCAACCGCATTCTCGTATACGGAACCAAAATTAATATTCTTCTCACCCCTGATAATTCGCAACTGAATACCTTCGGCGTATTGAGCGGCGAGCAAACCTATATCGTTCTGAAAAAGTTTGAACAGATTGCGTGAGCGAGCAAGCAATAAGGGTATCTTAGGTTCTTCCACATTATAAACAGATAATGCAACACCCGCATTTTTCAACCAAAGAAAACTGTTCTGATAACGTTCAAACTTGGCATTCTCGTTGAGCTTTTTCAAGATAAACCGTTTATTCTTGGCATCGAGTTCAGGCGGAATGAGATTAAAAATCTCTTCTATATAAAGTTTGTTATCAGGATCATATTGAGCAATGTCACGCTTATACAAACGAATGATATCCTGCTGCACAGCCATTACTGCTTGCAAATTATTACTCTCGATATATTTGCTCACGGCAGCAGGCATACCGCCCACAACCAGATACAAGCGGAACAATTCCATGATTTTAGAGTGGACAAACTCATCCACTGCCACGCGACTTTCCCAAGCATTACGCAGAGAGTCGATTATTTTATCATTAATGCCCACACACGAAATAAACTCCTCGAAATCGAGGGGATACATATCTTTGATTCCCATATATCCCACAGGTTCCGAACGCAAATCCTTCAGCTCTACACCAAGCAATGATCCACTCAAAATATAACGATACGAACCCTCATCTACTAAGAATTTGATGGCTGTAACCATCTCAGGACACTTCTGTACCTCATCGAAAAATATGAGTGTTTCACCTTTAATCAGTGGAATTGTAGTCATGGCCGACAGACGAAATAGTATATCCGCACTACCCTTTGCACCTTTGAAAACGTCTACAGCTTCAGGATTATCTATAAAATTTATCTCAACAAAACTCTTGAACGACTTTCCAAATTGCCGGATAGAATAAGTTTTACCGATTTGACGCGCGCCGGTAATCAGCAAAGCATTACGAGTGGTCTCATAATAACGCTTAATGTAATGGTCAATCTTTCTTTTCAGCATGGCTTCTACAGTTTATCCTAAACGACAAAAGCACCCGCTTGCCGTTTTTCCAAGACGAAATTAATACAATTACGCCACTTATCCAAGGAAAATAGACGCTTTTTATGCCGTTTTTCCAAGAAAACAAAAAAAACATCGAGTATTTCCTTTCATTCAGGAAAGATGTTATCAAGTCACTTTTTGCCATCAAGCAGAGCGAAATTCCTTTCGATGTCATTGAGCGCGATACAAAGTTACCGATAAATCGCAAAAAAACTCAAAAGACAAAGTAATGCTTAAAAAATAAGTTGG
>NZ_EQ973491.1:25049-39125 GCF_000158035.1 Bacteroides cellulosilyticus DSM 14838 | reverse complement strand
TTCTCACCTACATATTGCATAGATTCCTGCATAGGAATGATAGCTCCCGCTTTGATAAATATCGGCATCATATCCGGTGGTGTAAGGAACGATTTATATTGTCTCCCTTCAATCTTTTCTCCTGTCCAGAAATCATACCATACTCCACCGGGAAAATATACCGGACGACTCAACGCCCCCTTGGTAGTAACCGGGCAAACCATCATGGAAGGCCCAAACATATATTGGTCACTAATCTGATAGACATTCTCGTCCTGAGGATAATCCATTACCAAAGCCTTCATAATGGGACGATGATCCCGGTACAGGCGAAAAGCATTAGAATACATATAAGGCAGGAGAGAATACCTCAAAGAATCATATTTGATAAAATTTTTCAAGGCATCTTCCCCATAGGTCCAGGGTTCATGATAGCGGGGATGATCCATTCCAAAAAGAATGGCAACCGGACTGAACATACCAAATTGTACCCAGCGGTTATACAAATCCGTATCATGAGGAGAATATTGTTCAAAGCCGCCCATACAGTGCGACCAATAGCCAATTCCAGACATAGCTATATTAAGTCCGCCCCGGATAACCGGTTCGAACCATTGCCACTCGCTTCCCCAGTCTCCAGCCCAGATAAAAGGATAGCGTTGTACACCGGCATACCCCTCACGTGTATGATTCAGTCCACGCATTTTATTATATTCCTGAAACTTCAAATAAGGGGCTTTTGCATAAGCTATCGGAAACAAGTTATGTAGTTCCGCAGGCTGAAAGCCATCAACCGATTCAGCAGTTGCAGGGAAACGTAGCACACCTCCACAATCCGTCTTCACAAACTTAATTCCCATAGAAGCTACACGCATAACAGCATTATCCCACCACCAGTCAACAGCTTTCTCATCGAAGAAATTCACAATACCGTTGACATTAGTTTCAGGATGCAATATATTTCCTAAATGACGGGCGGAGTCCAGCAGGTTTACCTGAGTTCCATTATCCAGGATAGAACGGATATGCAGTCCCATCATACTTACATTCATTCCATAAATAGAATCAATCATGGCTTGCGGATTTCTGAAAGTATTCCGCCACTCAAAAGAAGCACCTCCATTACCGAAAATTGAGTTAAAATAGCGCCAGGTAGAGTCCAACCAAAGCAGATCAAACGGTATTCCTTCTTTCCGTAAACGGCGGCACAATTCTACCGGATATTTATCCGAAGTACATTGCTCATTCTTCCAGGTTCCGCCGGAATAAGTTCCAACATGAAGTCCGTATGCCGTTTTAGGAAGCATAGGATTACTTCCCGTCAATTCGTTATAGGCACTCAACATGGAATACATATCCGGGCCATAAATGAAATAATAGTCAAGCCCTTCCCCTCCATTGGTTCCATAAGTAAACTGGTATCTGTTGCTCCACCCCATATCCCATTCTGTCGGATAGGCTGTATCCAGAAAAATAGCATATCCTCGGGTACTCATATAAAACGGGACCGGACAATAATTGGCACGTAGAATATCCTTTCCACCGACTGCGGGTTTCGGACCTTTTCCTAATTCGCAATTCAAATACAGTCGTTTACCGCGCTGATCCAGAAAATCCATACGCTCACCGAAACCAAAGAAATGATCTTCAGGAAAGAGCGTACAGACATTCCGGGGAGCAGTGCATGTATCTGCATTCGCATTCAGTGTATAATCTTTCTCTTCATATAAAACTACCCCCTGTTTATTCATAACAACTAATCGCAAGGGAGAATATACCAATAGGACTTTTAAACTATCTGTCTGCAATTCAAGTCCTCCTTTCACTTCTTTCAGATTGTAACGTACTGATGACCAGCCTTTCTTAATTACAACTAAGTCATTCTCCTTCGGAAACACTTCCGAAGAATTCTTGGTGAACCGTATGATACTTTCGCTACAAACACGGATACGCAACATTTCATTTTTCCCTTTATACACTACTTCATTACCTTTACAGAGATAATCCGCAGCATATATATTAACAAACAGACCTACTGCAAACAAAAATAATATCAGTCTATATACCATATTTCTCATTACTCAATACTTTTATTATTAAATGTTGTATTTACAAATTCCACCTTCTCAGCTCCTACTATTTTATTAAGCTCCGGTGTCTGAATTCCCTTCAACCGGCAATTCTTCAGCCGGACATTGAAAATAGAGATCCGATCTTCAAAACCCTCTATCAATATTCCGTAGCTACTCTTTTTACAGGTCACATTTTCAAGATAGATATTTCGGAACACTGGATTATAAGGACCTGATTGCACTCTTTCATACTGCAATTCCAGACGCAACACGGCCTGTTTACATTCACCAATACGAATATCACGTGCATAGAACCCATCTACCACTCCTCCACGCAAAGCATTAGATTTTATACGTAAAGGTCTGTCCATGCTAGGACTATCCATTACGCAATCCCTCACCCATACATCATAGCAACTGCCGGAAATTTCACTACCAACAGCAACTCCAGCATGTCCATCACGCATAATACAGTTACGTACAATGATATTGCGACTCGGAAGGTTCCAAGTACGTCCGTCATTGTTTTTGCCCGATTTAATAGCTACACAATCATCCCCATTATTAAAATCACAAGATTCTATCAGTACATTCTCACAAGATTCCGGATCGCACCCGTCATTATTCGGCCCGTGACTATCAAACTTCACCCCTCTCACTATCACATTTTTCGATAGCAGAGGATGCAGCATCCAGAAAGGAGAACGAATGATAGTCACTCCTTCTACCAGAACCCGGTTACAGCGATAGAATTGAATAAAGGGAGGCCTCAACTTATCATTAACAGAAAAGATACGTTCGTCCAAAGAAATCCGGTTTTGTTCCATCCAAAGCAACTTATCCTTCCCTACCTTGGCTTCCGTATTTTGTTCCGAAGAAGATTTCCTCCCCTTCCAGCTCCACCAGTTATCACGCGAAGCCTGTCCGTCTAAAGTTCCGGCTCCCGTGATGGCCACATTCGTTTGCCCATTGGCATAAATCAAGGGAGACAATGTCCGGCAATCCACTCCTTCCCAGCGAGAGACAACAACAGGCAGATAATCTTCCGGAGAAGTTAAAAAACGCAATACAGCCCCTTTCTCCAGATGCAGGTTGACGTTCGATAATAGATGGATTGCCGCCGTATAATATTCTCCTTTCGGTATCACGACACGCCCACCACCATCCGTATGGCAAGCCTGAATAGCAGCTTTCAGAGATTCCGTTATATTCTGATTCTTTTGTGCGCCATAATGAGAAATTACATAATCCTGATTGCGAAAAGAAGTGGTTTGAATGAAACCTGCTACCTGTCCACAATACTTCCAGAGATCACTTTCCCGTTCACATAAAGCTATATCATTGATTGTCACCCCTTCATTCCGATTTCCTTTCACCCAAATATTTTTTGCTATCCGGTCACCATTACATATCACACGATTACCCGTCAGCCTTTTGGAATTATACACTTTCAGCGGAACAGAATCATTCGTTTGAATCGTAACTCCTTCCATACGAACAGCTGTACACTCGGAGAAAACTCCTCCTTCCACAGCATGTATAGTAACATTCCTCAAAGTTATATCCGAAATATTCTGTTCGGGCAACCCATCAAACAATAAAGCTCGCCCTGCCTGATAGCAATGAACGTCACTAATGTGAATATGGTCAAACTTCGGCGTTTTCTCCGTTACAGGCGGTATTGTTTCCATACTGCCTTTCAAGGCATCCTCCATTGCTTCTACCGCCGACTTCCCCTGATAATACATATCAAACAGAATCGGCTCCGCAGCTATGCCACACATATACACATTCTGTATATAGATATCCGACACATGTCCGCCACGTTGACGGTTACTTTTGAAACGCAATCCCGTATCCGTATTCAAGAATTTGCAATTACGCACCAGAATGGAATGTACTCCGCCCGACATTTCACTGCCAACCACAAAACCACCATGACCGTGAAAAACTGTACAATCTTCCACTACCACATTCTTCGCAGGCATTCCCCGCAAGCGCCCGGCTTCATTCCTGCCGGATTTTATACAAACAGCGTCATCACCCACATCGAATGTGCTTTGCACCACTAATACATTCTGGCAAGATTCAATATCCAGTCCGTCTCCATTCTGCGAGTTCCATGGATTGCGTACGCAAACACCATCTACAATCAGATGCTTACACAACTCAGGGTGCAGGTTCCAGAAAGGTGAGTTTTGAAAAGTTACTCCTTGTAGTAATACTCGTTCGCAGTGGTAAAGATGCATTAGTTCAGGTCTTACATAATCCTTCAACCGTACCCACTCATCCGGTGTATTATATTTATGAATAATATTCTCTTCACGCCTAGCATATCGCTGCACATCGTCAGCCATAGGATACCAAATCGTCCCGGCATCATTCAACACTCCACTTTTCCTTTGCAGGTGTTCCCATTCATCAACCGTCACTTTATTTTTCCTGACCGGTCTCCAGTCCTGCCCGCTACCATCAATCACCCCTTCTCCGGTTATCGCAATATCCGATTCGTTATAAGCACTGATCGGACTTTGAAGTTGCCTATAGAAAACTTCCGTAAAGAATGTACTTCGCGAAGGATAAGACCAAAAATCAGAAGTGAAGATGAGCAACGCATTTTTCTCCAGATGTAACTCAATATGACTCTTCAACCGTATAGGACCGGTCAGCCAGATACCAGTAGGAACTACCAACGTTCCTCCTCCTTTCGCTGACAAATGTTCAATAGCTTCCCGGAAACATTCGGTATTCAATGTTATGCCATCTCCCACTCCCCCATACTCTGTTAATGAAATCCGGTTCCCAGGTATATCGGGTAACTGAAGCTGTGGCATATCAAACGGCAAGTGATGCAAAAAACGGGAATAGTCATTTCCTGCAGACAGGACAAACCATCCCATCCAACATAATATATATAATATAAAGCGTTTCATATTCCCGACATTTTAATCATCATACCTGATTCGTCCCTTACCAAAAGCTACCAGATCTGGCAAATCATAATATCGCAGAACTCCGTAAATCATATTCGAAAACATGTCTTTCTGCAATGGAGAAGTCATAAACTCCTGATAAGACTTTATACTTCTTCTGATTATCACCTGGCTAATCCGATCATCCAAAACTGCCGCATGCATGGCAACCGGTCCATACAGTCCTGCCGCCCGCAAACTTATTACATGCTCCCGGGTATGTTCATTCGTCGAAACAAAATCCAGCAACGTCAACAAATCCGCAACCCGCTGACCGATCAGAGGTTTGCCGATATGCAAAGAAGTCATTGCTGTCCGGTATTCCCGGTTCCAATACTTCGCATCGTTATATTGCTCTGGATCTTCTGTCTCCCCAAATCCCCGCAAGTCTACTGCAGCCAGAATTCTTCCGTTATTAATGTATTCCTGAATATTATCCTGGGATCTCAGGAAATGATCTTTTCCCATATCATCCAGAACGATATCAACCTGAGAATCCACAGTCATTTTATCTGGCACAATCAGAATACAGGGAATGGGAATCAATCCTTCACGAATCAGCTCATAATGATATTGAGTATATCCACGCTGAATATAAGTATGAGTCAGATTCGCTGTCAACCTATTCCTTCCCACATCCGGCAATTTCAGCAAAGAAGAAATACCTTCCCTGATCTTTTCATACTTCTGTGCCATAAATTTTCCCCGTTCGGAAGAAAGTTGTTGTGCACGATGCAAATTCTCTTCAGGAATACTCACAGCATCCTTATAAGAAGTTATGACCTGCCCTGTTAAGGTACAGTAAGATTGTTCCAGCGTAAACGGATTTTCTTCCTTATCAATTAGTGGAGAATCATCCTGAGCCAGCCAATGCTTGAACCAGGTAACCAATTCATTCCGTTTTTCTTTTCCCAAGCCATGTCCGGTTTCCACAACCAACTGCTTCACTCTTTCGGGCACACCGAGTATTTTATAGGATTCTTTCAACTGTTCTACTCCCTGCATGGCTCCCCATAAGTCAACAAAGTCATATCTACCGCTTAGAATCAAAATTGGAGCAGGTGCTATCATCAAAGGAAAATCGGCTAATTCTATTCGCGCCAGCCCTTCGTGCGGTACGTGTTGACACCCATCAGAGGGTCCCTGCAGTTCCAATGTACGTTCCCGTTCAGAGAAATAACTGCAAATAGCCGCTACTTTTACCCGCGAATCCAGACCTATCAGATAGGCAGTTTCGGTTCCTCCACCTGAACTGCCCCACACTCCTATTCTGTCGGAATCTATATCTTTCCGGCTTACCAGATAGTCAATAGCTCTATGGTTGTCCCAACATTGAAGGGCAGCCAGACTTGTGCCGACTACATTGCAACTTGCATTCAACAGCGTATGTTCCGTAGTCGCCCCACGAGTGAGATATTCTCCTTTATCATTCATGAATTGCCAGCGTTCCCCTTGTCCTATAGGATCTACCACTAACGTTGCAATTCCATTCCGGGCCAATAAAGCCGGTGTAGCTCCCGGTTTCTTGCCATACAGCCCATGCCCGCACAAAGATACCGTCACCGGAAACTTTTCTCCCTTCTCCGGTAAATACAAATTAGCCGTAACATAACGTCCTGGTATACTCTGAAAAACCAATTTCTCCATCCTAAATCCATCGGCGTACAGTATCCCCGTTATCGTGGCATTCAATGACGTCTTTTCTGGGAAATCTCCCAGTATATTCAAATAACGGTCACGCACCTCCTTACAGTATTTTATCATTGCTTCCAGTGAAGTCTGAGCCTGCATCAATTCCTGTCTCCGATTCTTGAACTGTTGATGCACATCACGCATCAGGAAAGAATGAAAGGCTGTAGGTGTCTTCCAACTTAAAGCCCTGAAGGGATCCTGGCTATATAGAAATCCCATATTCAGGCAACAAGCCGTAACTATTGTAAAAAACTTTATCTTTTTTATATGATTCATCTTACTCTAATTTGAGATTCTTTATCTTGTCTATTTACGCGAATGGTCATCAACTGCGTGGCAGGATCATATTCCCATCCTTCCCCACCGGATTTTTCCGTTATAACATCAGCTCGTACTAGCCGGACACCATTGTAGCTTACTTCCACAGGAACCGTATTTCTATACATCTGTATCAAATAGCTGTTCACTTTATTCCGATAGGCCTTACATTGAGGTGTAATTGTAAACTTCCATTCGCTGGCTCCCCATTCACTACTGAAACGCACTAAAGAGTAGACACCCCGTTGATAATCCATAGTCTCCCCGTCATCGTCATACCAGTCAAAAGAGGAATTCCCCCCTGGATAGACCTGAAGGATCAGTTCTCCAATAGATTGTTCTCCAATGTATTGCACCACTTTTTGCATAGGAATAATCGCCCCGCCTTTCACAAAAAGAGGTAATTCATCCACTGGAGTCAAGAAAGACTTATATTGCTTTCCCATAAAACGTTCATTACTTCCAAAACGGAACCAGATTCCTTCCGGAAAATAAATAAAACGACTTAAAGCACCTTTTACAGTAACCGGACAGACCATTATATGATCTCCAAACAGGTATTGATCCGTCACAGAATAAACGTTGTAATCTTTAGGTGAATCCAACAGAAGAGGGCGCATCATCGGTCGTCCCGTCTGGTACATCTCATATCCCGTACTGTAAATATAAGGCAGAAGTGCATACCGCAAGGAATCATATTTTATGAAATTCCTCAAAGCCTCGTCACCATACGTCCATGGTTCATGATAATGCGGATGATCCATCCCTACCAATATGGAGACCGGACTAAACATACCGAATTGTACCCACCGCATATACAGTTCCGTATCACGTGGAGAATATTGCTCAAAACCGCCCATACAGTGTGACCAATACCCCACACCGGAAAGGCCGATATTCAACCCGCCTACAATCATGGGAGCAAACCACTGCCACTCGCTTCCCCAGTCACCCGCCCAGATAAAGGGATAACGCTGAATACCTGCATAGCCTTCACGGGTATGGTTAAAACCACGCAAACCACTTTTCTTCATATAGTAATCATAGGGAGCAGCAGCATAAGCCAGTGGAAACAAATTATGATCAGACTTCGCCTTAACAGCTTCTTCACCCTGGACATCAGAAGAAACAGTCAGTGCACTACCGACATCAGTCTTCAGAAACCTGCAACCTATGTCCGCAAGCTTCGACACGGCATTTTCCAGCCACCAGTCACTTGCCTTGCAGTCAAAGAAGTTAATCAACCCCTCCTTTTTAGCACCGGGATACAGCACCCCCGCTTCACGCGCTTCGTCCAACAGATGTAAAGAATCTCCATTATCCACAATGCTACGAACATGCAAGCCTGCCATCACATGCATGTCTTCAAGTTTCTGGAACATTTTCCGAGGATTATCAAAAGTCTCACGCCACTCAAAGGTAGAAGCTCCGTTCCCTCCAGATTTAAACTTACGCCAAGTGGAATCCAACCACATCAGATCGAATGGGATCCCCAGCGAGCGCATTTTCTCTGCCAGTTGAACCGGATAACGGTCGGACGTCTGATCTTCATGTTTCCATGTTCCGCCAGAGTAAGTACCCAAATGCAGTCCGTAAGCCTTCTTGGGCATCAAAGGAGATTTCCCTGTCAGAGAAGTATAACAGTCTATCAGATGATAAAAATCACCATACAGAAAATAATAATCTAACTCACCGTTTTCTGCAGAAAAAGAATAGGTATCGGGCGTACTTTCACCCATATCCCAAGTAGTAGGATAAGCAGTATGAAAGAAGATGCCATACCCCGCACTGCTCATGAAAAAAGGAACCGGACAATAATTGGCTCTCAGGACATCTTTATTTCCCACAGCAGGCTTCGGTCCGTTACCTCGTTCCACATTCAGGTAAATCTTCTTCCCGCGCTGGTCGAAAAAGTCCATACGCTCTCCAAAACCAAAGAAATGTTCATCCGGTAGCAGACGACAGTTATTGTACACACTGTTACCGTCGTAATGCATGCTAGATAGTTCTTGCCATACCGAGTGTCCCCGATTATAATGTATCCTTACAGAGGCATCACTCTTCGACAAACAAACCTCCAATGAATCCGTCTTTATCCTGTAGTCCGATTCATTTTCCGTCAACGAATAACTCACCCTTTCCCACTGATAGTTTACCACCATCCAGGGCTCATTTTCTTCAAAAAATAAGGAACGGCTTTTGGTGAACCGGACCATATCCGGAGAACAGAGTTGCAAACGCACACTCCGCTCCCCGTTAGTCCATACACATTCATTCTTTTTTTTATGCTTGAGCACAAAGGAACCAGCCCACAATGAAGACGTGCCCCCCAATAAAAGAATAGAAAGAATATAATATCTCATAGCCCCATTAATAACCATAATCATTCACCAAATAACCCAGTTGAGTATCCAAATCGCTCTGAAAGATAGGCCAATACTGACGCGTATCCGGATCTGCCAGATAAAAATACTGCAGTCTCAGATCTGAAATAGCCGCCTGTTGCCAGTTCACTGTCGCCCAGTCGTCACCTTCTGGCACCACATTCTCGCCTTTATTAAAACCATAGAATTCAAGAGTTTCCTTATCAGATTTCAAACGATAATATAACGTCCGCGGCAAAGCTGCATAATCTCCTTCATAATTTCTCAAAGCCGTCATTTTCCGCTTGGTGTCCTGTACCTTCTCACCCAGCATATTCCAACGGATGAGATCTTGCTTCCGTAACATCTCACCGGCAAACTCAAATTTCCGTTCATCAACAATAGCCTTAAACACTTGCTCTTTTGTAGTTAAAGCCTCCAGATAGTCATCTACTTTGATCTTCCGGTCACTTTCCGGGAAAGCCCGTTCACGGATGGGTCGCATATAGTTCTTTGCTCCGTCCTTATCGCCCAGTTCATTCAAAACTTCAGCCAACATCAGATATACATCTGCATAGCGTACGTAAATCTGATTCAACCCGTCATCTCCTGTCACCAACCGCACTTCAGCTGTCCACTCATACCGGTATTTTCCGAAGTTCCAGCCTTCTTTCTGATCAACGGCACTCGTACGGGTCACTTGCGCTCCCTTTTCCCATTTATAGGGTACACAAGTCACGTCACGACGCATATCACTTTCGTCATAATCGTAATACAAAGTAGGTGTAGGCACATTCTGACCTCCTTTTTTTGTTGTTGAAATGTATTTGCTCTTATCATAATGATAAACAGCAAAATGCTGCATCATACGCCCGCGTCCATCAGCAAAAGGTATCTCAAACAAGGATTCTCCGCCGGCTGCAATGTAATCCTGACAGTTATTCTTGAATATCTGCATAAAAGATTTTTCCAAGGTACACTTCTTGCTATTGATGATATCTTCTAGTTCTTTTTTGGCAATAGGATATAATACACTTTTCTGCAAGTCGGGATCATTGCTTAACCGCAATTCGCTGCCTTTATGGTCATTTTCACTCAGCGGACGCTGTGAATAACCGGAAGCCATCAAACATAAACGGGCTCTCAAAGCTTTAGCATAAGCCTTATTGATGCGTTCGGAAGTCGAGGTCCTTTCACTGTCATTTGGCCACGGCAGGTAGTTTTCCGCTTCTTCCAGATCATCAATAATTCGTTTATAAATAACATCACGATCAGACTTCTTCATATAGATAGTAGCATCCGTTACCGGTTCGAAACGTGCCGGAACGTCTCCCCAACCACGGATCAGATCATAATAAAAAGTTGCCCGCAGGGTCAGTGCCTCTCCATAGAAATATCCCATCAAGTTATCGGGCGAAGGGTTACCATACTCTTCTATTCCTTTTAGGCACACATTAGCCGCTTCAATAGCATTATAGAAACAAGTCCATGTATTGGGATCTTTGGTTCCCGACATTTGTGAATTGGCAGGTGATGACGAATAAGTACAGAGGGATGCCTGATCCGTCAGTTCCACCGAATTAAACATCTCACAGTCCGTATTCATTCCATAATAAGGCTGAAACCGCCCTCGGTGCGAATTAGTCTGTGCAAAGAAACTGTAGATATCAAAAATCATATTTTCTGTCAACTTCTCATTAGAGAATACGATCTCCTCCGAAAAGGAAGATTTTGAAGGTGCGGACAGAAAATCGGAACAGGAACTGAACAGCCCTATCACAGAACAGACAAGCAAATATATTATCTTCTTCATAATCTTTATCTTAGTATAGTTATACATCATCTTAGAAACTCAAATTAACCCCAAAGGTATACTGCCGACTCTTCGGATAAGCAGAATAATCCACTCCTGGGGTCACTCTGTAATTTCGGCGTGTATCGACTTCCGGATCGAAGCCTGAATAGTTTGTCAGACAAAACAGATTATATCCGGTAAAATAAACCCTCAGATTACTGATATAAACCTTCTTCAGTAGGTTCTGCGGTAATGAATAACCAATCGTCAACGTATTCAACCGCAGGAAAGAACCATCTTCAACCGCCCAGCTATGGAATACCGATTTCTTCATGAAAGGTGACCACATAGTAGTCGATGCATTCATTTCCGTCAACTTGGCAGGATCATTACAGATCGTTCCGTCAGAATTGAGATTATTCCAGCGTTTCCCTTCCGCCATGGTAGTAATCATATTGCGGAACTCATATTTGGTTGGTGAAGTAAACTCAATCTTATCCGCATTATATATATCATTTCCATAGCTCCACGTAAAATTGGCACTCAGGTCAAAACCTTTATAATAGCCAGAAAGAGTAAAACCACCTGTATGCACCGGATTTGCATCTCCTATAATAGTCTTGTCATCTTCGGTAATGGCATGGTCATCATTCAAATCTCTCAGTTTTAGTCCACCCGGACGTACAGCATCAGCACCAATCACCTCACTGGCATCGGAAACTCCGTCTTTCAGCACCCATTTAGTACCGTCATATCCCACAAAATCATCTACTTCATAACGTCCTTCCGTTATAAAACCATACATCTGACCAACAGCATAACCTGGCTTTACAATATAATCGGCACCAACTTCCGTGTTCTGCCAGCTGGTAGCTACTGTATATCCATTGGTAAGATTACCTAAATCTATAATCTTATTCTTATTGAATCCTATCACGAAAGACAAATCCACACCATAATCTTTCTTATGAACCGGTGAGTAATTCAGGGTCAGCTCAAGGCCTTTATTCTCCGTCTCACCTACATTACGATACTGTGTGTTATAACCGGACCCCATAATGGAAAACTCCATCAAAAGATCTTTTGTATTATTCTTATATAAATCCAATGAACCATTCAATTTATTATTGAAAAAGCCGAAATCCAAACCGATATTTGCAGAGTAAGTAGATTCCCACTTCAGCTTTTCATTATTCAGAGTCGTACCAGCTGTCCACCAAGTATCTGTAATATTCAGCCACTTCTTTTGCTCGGCTACACCGAATATCTTAGAAGTCTGATCGGCTGGAATATTATTATTACCGGAAACACCATAACTCAAACGCAACTTCAGGTTGGATAACCAATCTCTTTTGAAGAATTCCTCTTCCGACAGACGCCAGGCCAAAGCCCCTGAAGGGAAGAATCCCCACTGGTTACCTTTAGTGAACTTACTGGAACCATCAGCACGTAATGTAACAGTTGCCAGATAACGTCCACTATAACTGTAATTGAAACGACCGAAATAGGACAATAGCTTATCATCGGGATAGTAAAAACGTCCGTATCTGACAGGATCACCCTCACTAGAAAATCTGAATGCTTCATTAGCAGTAAAGAAGTTGGGTAAACCTTCATACCTGGCAGTTAGTTTGTCAGACTTAGTGATCATCATTTCCTCACCCAACAATACATTCAGAGAATGCTCCTCAGGCAGGAATTTCTTGAAATCATAATTCACCGTATTCGTATTACGGAACACCCGTGAATAGTAATTGGAAACCTGTACCAACGGCTGTCCTACATTCTCAGGAAGTGCATTCGATTGTGATTCGGAAGTAGTACTGCCATAGAAGGTATTCAGTTCATTCCGGTTTTCATCCAAGCCTAAATCTACCTTCAGATTCAGATTATCCAAGATTTCCCATTTGAAAGCCCCGTTCATATTGTAGTTCAACCGTACACGGTCTTTATAATTATCTTTCAGGGATGTAATCGGATCTTTCAATCCGTTATCCAGTTCATCCGTATCAATAATATCATCAACTGCATTAGTCAGATACGGCATCTGAATCACAGAGTGCTTTATTCGTCCAAAGGAGTTGGAAGGTATGGCATCTGTCCCTCCAGTAGTAGTCGTCATACCATCTCCTTTTACTACTGTGCGAGCATATCTTGCCGAAAAATCCAACTGTACTCTTTTACTGGCTTCATAATTCAACTTTAAGGAAAGATTATCTCTCTTAAAATTAGACATCTGGAGAATTGCCTTATCATCAACATGTGCATAACTAAAGTTGAAACGGGTTTTCTCATTACCGCCTGTTACACTCAGGCTATGATTGAATGTCGTTCCGGTACGCCCGAATACCTTATCCTGCCAGTCGATTCCTTGGACAGACTTATATTGTGACAGTTCATCATATGAACCGAACAAGTCCGTAAACTGTTCTTGGATGTTGCGTAGAGAATGCAATTCATATTGCCATTTCATATAATCATATACATCCAGCACTTCCATCTTCTTGGCAACCTTGCGCATACTGTAATATGCATTATAGTTCACAGAGATTTTTCCTTTCTTCCCGCTCTTAGTAGTTACAAGCACAATGCCATTGGCACCTCTCGAACCATAAATAGCTGTAGAAGAAGCATCTTTCAATACGTCAATGGATTCGATATCCGTAGCTGGGATATCAGAAATACTGCTGACGGGAAAACCATCCACAATGAATAAAGGGGTATTATCACTGGTGATAGAACCACCACCACGTACTCTAATTATTACATCCGCATCGGGATTTCCTTCCGGAGTAGTGATTTTTACACCGGCTAGTTTACCAGCCATAGCCTCGACAGGCGAAGCCACCGGAACCGATGCAATGGCAGCATTATCCAACGAAGCT
>NZ_EQ973491.1:1449-25029 GCF_000158035.1 Bacteroides cellulosilyticus DSM 14838 | reverse complement strand
TACATAAATGATAATTTTAGGCGCGGATTACACGGATTACGCGGATTAAAGGCTGCGCTATTACATCGATTCATCAAAAAATCCGCGTAATCCGTGTAATCCGCGCCTAATCTTTATAACAGGTTTACAAATTATCATTTATGCACTTACTCGCCGCACTTGCTTATGTACCAAGTTATTTTTTAAGCGTTACTGAATAAAAAGTTACGCAAAATGGAGAAACAAATCCATGATTTCGTTGTTAAATGTGAAAAAAGGCGTATCTTTGCAACTGAACGTGCGACATGATATATCTTGTATATATACATGTCCTCTTCCGATGTTAGTAAAATGTGGAAATTTAATGAACCATCGGACGAGCGTAGCCTGTATCAGTTATTGGTACGGGCTTACTCTTCCGTGGTTCAGGGTATCCACATACCTACTAACAGGGATTGAGTAATGCCCCGTACCTTTATAATATAAAGCCATTATAGCCGTATAGGGAATGATTTTAAACTTATAATCAAACACTATATGGCTAATTGGTTATCTACAAAGTCAGTAGCTGAGAAATACGGCATACCGAAAGAGCAAATCCGGGAATGGATTAGGTTACGTTATCTGACATGCTCTTCTATAGGCACAGAACCTTATGAAGACAATGACCCACTGATAGATACTGACGAACTTGACAAAGCTCTCGAATTTAATTCACTAAAATCTTATCCTGATGATACCATGATGGAACGAGTGCGAAAAGAGCATTTGAATTGGCTTTATCAAGAAAAAGCCCGTCTGGAAAAAGTCAACGATGATTTATTAGAGGAAATTCATAAGCACGCCCGACGGGAAACAGAACTGGGAGAGAACTTAGAGAAAATGATGAATTATACACATGAAATCCTTGAAATTCATGAGAAAATGATGAAAGATTATGAGAATAAGATATCCGGGAAAGGGGGAATTTGGCCTTTTCTTTATCACTTATTTATCATAAAAAAGAATAAGACCCTCATCTAACCAATATATACATACCTGTTTTTTCCAATCCTTTTCATCTCGTGAATACGGAGCCCGCGATGAGCTCCGTATTCTTTTTTTTCAATTACAGCCTGTACGTTCTTTACGCAACAGTACCCCTTCTTTCCATTCCTCCATCCTTACAGTAGCTGCACCTCCCTCCTCTTCCATTCCTGAAAAGTAAAGCCGTTGTTCCCTGCCGTCTTTCAGTATCACAATCAGCTCGTCCGCCGAAGGAGCAAATACAGAATGTACACTATTCTCTTTCTCAAAGGGCTCTATGACAGTCAGATAACGGACCTGAGCAGCGTCCATACGTACCCCGAAAGTAATACGCCTTTCAGCCTCATCACCCAGAGGATAATCTCCGCCGATAACTGTTTTCAGGCGGATAGCCTGAAGTCCATCCAGATCAAAGGTATATTGGGCAGGCGTTTCAAAAACCTGCATTCACAGGTTCGGCAGGAAGCCCCCAACTGTAGTTCTCTCCACTGATATTGATACGACCATCGGCATAGTCTTTAATATTCCCAAAAGGATTATCCTGTACGTTGTTCTTGACAACCGGAAGATCGGCAAGACGGATTTGTTTACCGTCTTTCGTTTCCAAGACAGCTTCTGCCCAGAACAGAGTTTTAGAGCGGTTGGCATGTTGAGTGGCGGAAGACAGTGTTAATTTCCGGATACCCGTAATATCCACATCTACCTTTCCTTCACCCAGAATCCAGGCACCGAAGCTGCCTTCGGCAAGTAGTTTACCATCTCCCTCTACCATGTACTTCAGGTTGCGCTGCGTTCCGTGATCTTCGGGAGCACGTCCGGTATAAGCAATCCGTTGGATATTAGGCCAAGCATTATAAATATCCATGTAGAGATTACCCGACTCACCGTACATACGTGTTCCCCGGTTATCAGCTTCGGGACCGAATTTGGTCAGGAAACTGGCTTTCAGAGTTCCGGTTACGGAATATTGATTGATATCAGTTACTAACGGTGCGGCACTCAGGGCATCGGTATCCAATTGTGCCTGATGGGAAATGAACTCTTTCTTATCGGCGGACAATCCTAACAAGCCTTTTATCTGGAAAAGAAGATCGAAACGGTGTTGCTTGTTCTCTGTACTTTTGTCATAATCTGCAAGAACTACATAATCGTCCGTCACAACCATCAGTCTGCGTTGAAAGACAGGTTCGGTAAATCCTGTCAGCACTCCGAATCCGGGATGCTTTTCGGGTACGGGGAAATAACGGGCTTCCCACTCTGTTTTCTCTTTGAAATCCCTCGGTCCACGCATACTGTGCCGCAGTCCGCCATAAGCTGGATAACTCCATGCGGCAGTTCCTTCCACACAACCGGCCTGAAATAAATCACCTGTATAGAACAGGCTACGCTTGCTGTCATCTGTTTCCTGCTGCTTCAAATCAACAGTAACCATGTTTTTGGAGATACTGCTCTGTACATAGAAATTATACATATAAGGAGCATAGCTATACCACACCATCTCCGGATTGTAGAAACTACGCCCATAACGCATCAGTGAAAGCATGGCAGTACGATCAAAATGTCCGTGATAACCACCGTGTGTTCCATATTTCAAAACAGCCTGTATCTTTTCGCGCGGCTCCTGCTGGGTGGAACGCAACATTAATGCTCCTGCATTGTCAGCATAAGCTCCCCGGACATCTCCCGGCTCCACCTCGGGCAACTCGGGTACACCATAGATCAAATCATTCCGCCCGGGAGACATCCGTATGAAAGCAGCATAGCGCGGATCACGGAAAGCATAGTACGCCATCTCAAAACTGTCGCCACCCACTTCACGTTCAGTGGCGTCATTGATTCCGAATATCCAGCCCCGATAATCGAGGAAAGGCAAAAGGGCATCCGACATCATTTTGATAGTGACATAAGGTTGGTGAATGGGGCCGCGAATACGGAAACTGTGTCCATGATGAAGATTACGGCTCTCTTCACGTTCATTGGCCCCGACTTTCTCATACTCTGGAGTGAGGTTATAATCAACGGGGAATTTCTCCGTCAGCAGGGAATATCCGAAAGGATTCAATGCCAACCCTATTTGTATATATTCGCTCGCGACCCAAAGATTATAGCTGACCGTGCACTCATACCACCATCCATCGGGCATTGTATAAGTGCGGAACTTATCCATCAGGCAGGAAGGTGCGTAAAGCACTTCGTCCACCAGGTTGAAATCCTGTATGGCTAAAGCGCAGAAAAAGACTCCCGTCAGTTGGGAAACCGCCCAGTTAGCTCCGCCCGTTGATTTGTAGCGCAGATATTGGTCGATATAAAGCCGGAAAGTATATTCTATCTGAGCCTTTTCCTGTTTGTTCATGATATTGGCATCCATAATCAGATCATAAGCCTGCGCCAGATGCTGAAAGAAGTGCCCTTCCTGTACACTTGCCTGGTTGGAAGCTTTCCGGGTTAGCGGGAAACCGGTCTGATAATCACTGATCATCAGCAGGAATTGCTTTACCTTATGGGCAAATTCCGTTTTACGCGTCAACTGCCATGCAATGGCATTATTCATCAGACCGTACTCATGAGTGGTCGCACATAAATAAGGAATACCGTCACTGTTAGCAGCATAAGGAGGACGTGAAGGCACTCCCCAACGTTCTGCATCCTGCACATAACGTTTTTTGCGCTCCATAGCCCAGTCATATTTTTCCGCTTTCGCGCGAACTTCTTCCCATCCTTCCGTCGTATGGATTGTAAACGGATGTGGCATACTGCGCAAAGTGGTAAACGTTGATGTCTGCACAGCAGCAGGATTGGCAGAAGGTAAAATCTGTAGTACCTGCTTTTCACGGCCTCCGGCGGGAATACCCGGCGGTACCACCACCTGTAATTCCACTTTCCGTTTCTCACCCGGTGCCAACTCTATTTGTGCCGGTTCTACTGTAACCGGAAAAGCTTCCCAACCATATTTAGGGATAGAAAAAGAAACTGTTTGTGATTTTGATTCACAATTAGTAATCCATACCGGATAGACAACTGTTTCTCCGGCTTCTCCCGATTTGGAATAAGAGTCGGCTACTACTTTCACCGAGTTTCCTTCTATCAGACGGGTAGAAAGTAATTTCACTTTACCGCCATGCTTTCCGAAAAGACGAACAGCAATGGATTTAATCCGCCGTATAGTGCTCTGTGAGGCTTTCGGAGTATCAAAGACAGAAAAAGGAATAAATAATCTGCCGGCACCATTCTTTTGATTTTGTAAGGTTAATCGGATTTTACGGGTATCAAACGGATTGTCTATTTTCTCCGGTTCTCCGAACTTCAGGGCATTACTTGAAACAAGTATTTCAACGGGTATATCGTTTGTGCCGGATAACTTCAGATTAAGTTCAAGACCATAATAAGACATCAGGTCGATCACGGAATTGTCAGTATATGGATGTTGGGGGCCATCAGGCTCCGTATAGATAAAAGTGTCGTCGGAAGCACAAGTCCAATCGTTTGTAAGTCCTTGCCAATTCTGTTTATCAGCAAATAAACCGGTTTTCAGCTTTTGGCGGACAATGGCAACTGCATAAATCTCGCCTATAGATGCCGACTGATCATACGCTTCAAAGCGGACAAGTGCAGAATTTCCGTTCTTCAATGCTTCCGCCGGAATGGGATATACCACTTCAAATAGTCCGTGCCGGTTACGATTGAGCCCTTCAGTATACAAGAGGGTACCATTGACAGATATATTAAATAAGAAATTCTCCCCTTTTCCGGGCTTATTCTCACCGGAATACTGCACAACTAACAATTGCGGAACGGTATCCGTTTTCATCCGGTAAGTGAGAGATTCTCCTTTTCCACTGGTTCGAACATGATCGTCCGATGTATAAATTGCATCTACAATATACGGTACATATCTTTCGGGCAATGTGCTTTGGGCAGATACATATAAAACAATCAGGCTATATGCCACTATCAATAATATCTTTTTCATCATAGTATTTATCATGGATGTTTTCAATGTAGTACGAACAAAATAAGCATAACACTCATCCTCCTACCCACATTTATAGTATCAAAGATACACTTTCCTTCAGGTAAAACGAATTATAGCGGCATAATTTCAAATTGGAATGAGTGCAATTTATTCTTATTCGTATTAACAAAATAAGGAGCGCAAAATAAGCGTAAGGTAACTCCGGATTCAAACGTAACATAAATATAAATATCATGAAACAACTTTTATTCTTTGTTTTTCTGACCTTGTTGATAACCCGGACGGATGCACAGGAATATCCAAAAGCAATCTTGCCGGGCGATTATCCTGACCCCTCCATCATGCGCGATGGGGAAGATTATTACATGACTCATTCACCCTTTTATTATGCACCGGGATTCCTGATCTGGCACTCTCGGGATTTAATGAACTGGGAACCCGTATGTCGGGTAATGCCGGAATACGAGGGTTCTGCCATGGCTCCCGATCTGTTGAAATATAAAGGGAAATACTACATTTATTATCCCGCAGGAGGTACCAACTGGGTGATCTGGGCCAATGACATCAAAGGTCCGTGGAGCAAACCGACCGACCTGAAAGTACATGGCATAGATCCAGGGCACATTGTCGATGAGAACGGAAACCGCTACTTATATGTGAACGAAGGAGAAGTGATTCAGCTTACAAATGACGGATTGGGCACCATCGGAGAAAAAAAACAAGTATACGAGGGTTGGATATACCCCAAAGGATGGGATACGGAATGTATGTGTCTGGAATCGCCCAAACTGAATTATCGGAACGGCTACTATTACATGACTTCCGCCCAAGGAGGAACAGCAGGTCCAGCAACTAGCCACATGGTGGTCTCCGCCCGTTCGAAAAATGTCACAGGGCCGTGGGAAAATTCTCCTTATAATCCGGTGATACATACTTACAGTGCAACGGATAACTGGTGGTCGAAGGGACACGGTACACTGATTGACGATGTAAACGGTAACTGGTGGATTGTATATCATGCGTATGCAAAAGGGTATCACACTCTGGGACGTTCCACGCTTATCGAACCAATTGAATGGACACAGGATGGCTGGTATCGCACCAAGTCGACAGCTACCCCGATCACTCCCAAACAGAAAATCAAACATGGTTTAGAATTATCTGACGATTTCAATGGGCCGGATCTCGGACTGCAATGGACATTCTGGAAAGAATATGCTCCCCAATCCCTGAAATTCAAACAGCAAACACTGTGGATGAATGCTAAAGGAAAAACTCCCGCCGATGCCCGCCTTCTGCTGGCTACCGTTGAAGACAAGAATTATGAAACACAGGTGGAGGTAAACACAGGAAATGGAAATACAGCCGGTCTGATTCTCTATTACAATGAAAAAGCTTACGCCGGAATCACCTCTGACGGAAAAAGCTTTACCATCCATCAAAATGCAGAAAAGAGCTTCGGACTTCCCAACAAGATAGGCAAACGCTTCTTTGCCAAAATTCAAAATCAGGGAAACATCATGCGGGTTATGGTCAGCAAAGACGGTAAAGAATGGAACACTTTAGCCGAGAATATAGATGTCTCCCAACTGCATCATAACAATTATAAAGGCTTCTATGCGTTGCGCATCGGATTGCTTTCCGCCGGCAAAGGAAATGCGGGATTCAGGAAATTCCGCTACAGGAATGCCATTCCGGAAGAAAAAGATATGAGTGCGTATCTGATGGTTTTCCATAAAGACGAGACACATGGTCTATATATGGCTGTGAGCCATGACGGATATAACTTCACCGCCTTGAATGATGGTGAACCCGTAATTGCCGGAGATACGATTGCCTATCAAAGGGGGATTCGTGACCCACATATTTATCGTGGACCGGATGGAGCTTTCTACATGGCTATGACGGACTTACATGTCTTTGCCCAAAGGGACGGCTACCGGGAAACCCAATGGGAACGGGACGGAAAGTACGGCTGGGGAAATAACCGCGGACTGGTATTGATGAAGTCATGGGACCTGATAAACTGGAAACGTACAAACATATGCTTCGACCAGATGTCGGCAGGACTTAGTGAAATAGGTTGTGCCTGGGCGCCCGAAATAACTTTTGACGAGAAGAAAGGAAAACTGATGATTTATTTCACAATGCGCTTCAGGAACGAACCGAATAAACTATACTATGTATATGTGAATGATGAATTCGACACCATTGAGACATTGCCACGGACTTTATTTGAATATCCCAACGAAAAAGTTTCGGCAATTGATGGAGACATCACGAAAATAGGTGATCAATATCACTTATTTTACGTAGCCCATGACGGAGAAGCAGGTATAAAGCATGCGGTTTCGAATATAGCTAACGGCGATTATACATTCGATCCCCGTTGGTATGATTTAGAGCCCAAAGCCTGTGAAGCTCCCAATGTTTGGAAGCGTATCGGAGAAGACAAATGGGTACTGATGTATGATGTGTACAGCGTCAATCCGCACAACTTCGCTTTCATCGAGACTTCAGACTTTGTTAACTTTAAAAATCTGGGACGTTTCAATGAAGGGGTGATGGAAACGACTAACTTTACATCGCCCAAGCATGGTGCAGTCATCCATTTGACAGCAGAGGAAGTGGAAAGATTAGAGGAGTACTGGAAACAGAACAAAAGGAAATATGTCTCTACGGCATCCACAAAGAAAAATCCGGTATTTCCGGGATTCTATGCAGATCCGGAAGTGATGTATTCGAAGAAAACCGGAAAATATTATATCTATCCGACTACCGACGGGATACTGAACTGGGGCAGTACGCTATTCAAGGCTTTTTCTTCCGATGACCTTCTAAACTGGAAAGAAGAAGGAGTTATCTTTGATCTGAAGAATGTATCATGGGCCCAAAAGAATGCATGGGCTCCCTGTATCATTGAAAAGAAACAGGAGGACGGCAGTTACAAATATTATTACTATTATACAGCCGAGCAACAAATCGGAGTAGCAATCGCCGATCATCCGACCGGACCTTTTGTAGATTCCGGAAAACCTCTGATTGATAAAGAACGCCCCAAGGGTATGACCAGAGGACAGAATATAGACCCGGATGTCTTTACCGATCCTGTCAGTGGCAAGACTTATCTGTACTGGGGAAATTATTACATGGCTGTATGTGAACTGAATGATGATATGATATCCGTAAAACCCAATACAACACGGTTGTTGATAAAGAACGACACTTATTACAGCGAGGCCGCTCATGTATTCTATAGAGATGGGTATTACTATTTCACATGGTCGAAAAACGACACGAGAAGTGTGGATTATGAAGTGCGTTATGTACGTTCCAAATCTCCGGTCGGACCTATTGAGCCGTCCGAAAGCCAGGTTATCCTTTGCAAGAAACCGGATCAGGGAATCTTTGCTACCGGACATCATTCAGTTATGCAATTGCCGGGTAAAGATGAATGGCGGATTGTTTACCATCGGTTCAAGTTTCCGGATGCCGTAACAATGGGCAGAAAAGCCGGGTTTCACAGAGAAGTGTGCATTGATAAAATGGAATTTGATGAGGATGGCAAGATCATGCAAATAGTACCGACATTATAAACAATGCACTTATTTACAACAAGATAAAAATTAGTAATGATAACCAATAATAAAATGAAAGCAACACTTCTAATAGGTTTATTATGTTTGTGCATACATTCAGGCAAAGCACAAACTTTCAAAGAATGGCAAGACCCGGAAATCAATGCCGTAAACCGTGCTCCGATGCATACCAACTTCTTTGCTTATGAAAGCACTGAAGCAGCGACAGAAGCCGTAAAAGAAAAATCCGCCAACTTTATGACTTTAAACGGTATCTGGAAATTTCGTTGGGTAAAAGACTCGGACGCTCGTCCGACTGATTTCTGGAAGATAGGGTATAATGACAAAGGATGGGATGATCTGCCTATTCCGGCAATGTGGGAATTGAACGGATATGATGTTCCACTCTATTCGGGAGTAGGTTTCGACTGGAAATTATGGAAAGGCTGGTGTAAGAATAATCCGCCCGTAGTACCTGTGGAGAACAACCATGTAGGTTCCTATCGTCGGGAAATAATCGTTCCGTCTGATTGGAAAGGTAAAGATATCATTGCGCATTTCGGTTCGGTTTCTTCAAACATCTATTTATGGGTGAATGGAAAGTTTGTCGGTTATAGTGAAGACAGCAAGCTGGAAGCTGAGTTCAATCTAACTTCTTACCTGAAACCGGGACAGAAAAATCTCATAGCGTTTCAGGTATTCCGCTGGTGCGACGGCAGCTATCTGGAAGATCAGGATTTCTTCCGGTATCATGGTGTTGCACGCGATTGTTATCTCTATTCACGTAATAAAAAACGCATTGAAGACCTACGTGTAACCCCGGATTTAGATAGTCAATACAAAAACGGTACACTGGCTATTGATTTGAATCTGAAAGGAAATAACCTGGTAACTCTGGAATTGCTTGATGCAAAAAACAAGACCGTGACAGCAACCGAAGTAAAAGGTAACGGCAATATATCTGCCATCATGAAACTTGAAAATCCCCATAAATGGAGTGCGGAAACTCCCTATCTCTATACGCTTCGAGCTACTCTGAGAGAAAATGGAGAAATCACAGAAGTTGTTCCCGTGAAAGTAGGCTTCCGCAAAATAGAAATGAAGGATGCACAACTCTGGGTAAATGGACAACCGATACTTATTAAAGGAGCCAACCGCCACGAAATGGATCCGGACGGCGGATACGTTATCTCCCGAGAACGTATGATTCAGGATATTCAGTTAATGAAAATGTTCAATATAAACGCTGTTCGCACCTGCCATTATCCGGACGACAGTTTCTGGTATGAGTTGTGTGACAAATATGGTTTGTATGTAGTGGCTGAAGCTAATCTGGAATCACATGGAATGGGATTCAAAGAGACTTCATTGGCAAGAGTGGATTCATATAGGAAAGCACACCTGGAACGTAATCAACGTAACGTACAACGTAACTTCAATCATCCGAGCATTATCTTCTGGTCATTGGGAAATGAATGTGGCGACGGACCGAATTTTGAAGCATGTTATCAATGGGTGAAAGCAGAAGATCCCAGCCGCTTCGTGCATTTTGAACAAGCCTATGACACAGGAAGCAACACTGACGTTTATTGCCCGATGTATCCCGTTTACTCCAAGTGCATCAGTTATTGTGAAGACGAAAGTAAACAGAAACCTATGATCATGTGTGAATATGCTCACGCAATGGGAAATGCATTAGGCGACTTTAAAATATATTGGGATCTTATCCGTAAATACCCGAAATTCCAGGGTGGATTTATCTGGGATCTAATAGATCAGTCACCCCACTGGACAGGCAAGAGCGGCAAAATGATCTATGGTTACGATGGTGATTTCGATACGATTAAAACCGGTGACGACAACTATAGCGACAACGGTTTACTCAATCCGGACCGCATCCCCAATCCGCATGTATATGAAGTGGGATATTTCTATCAGAACATCTGGACCACTCCGGGGGATCTGTCAAAAGGTGAAATCAATATTTACAATGAGAATTTCTTCCGTGATCTGTCTGCCTATTATATGGAATGGGAAGTGCTGAACAACGGCAGAGTCATACGTAGCGGACGTATAGAAAAACTGAATGTAGCCCCATTGCAAACAGTATCTCTCATTCTCAAGCTGGGAGAAACCGATGAGAACGGAGAATGGTTATTGAATGTCAGATACCGACAAAAAGATCGCGAAGGCTTGATCCCTGTCGGCCACATAGTTGCCAAAGACCAATTAGTGTTACATCCATACAAAACTCCTGAAATGAAGCTGAAGAATGTTACTGAAAACTATATCCCCGTAATCACACCTCAGGTAAACGATACGAATATCCGCCACTGGATTGTAAAAGGTGAGAACTTCCTTATCAGATTCAAGAGATCTACCGGCTATATGGATAAATACATTGTCAACGGTCTGGACATGATTAAAGACGGTGCCGCACTTACCCCGAATTTCTGGCGGGCACCTACCGACAATGATTATGGAGCAAAATTGCAACTGAAATATAATGCATGGAAGAATCCGGATATCAAACTCATATCACTGAAAAATAACATTGTAGACAATCAAGCGGTTATTTCAGCAGAATATGAGATGAAACAGGTTTCTGCTAAACTGTATATCACTTATACCATCAATAACCAAGGAGCGGTTCAGGTAAACCAAAAAATGATAACGGACAAGGCGGCCAACGTTTCCAATATGTTCCGCTTCGGCATGCAACTGGTTATGCCGAGGTCATTTGAAAATATTTCCTATTATGGCCGTGGTCCAATGGAAAACTATAGTAATCGTAATCATTGTACGGATTTAGGCATTTACAATCAAACTGTTGATGAGCAATTCTCTCCTTATATCCGTCCGCAAGAAAATGGCACAAAAACGGATATCCGCTGGTGGAGACAGTTGAATATAAGTGGAAATGGATTGCAGTTCGTAGCTGACGCTCCTTTTTCAGCTTCTGCTTTGCACTACACAATCGAATCACTGGACGAAGGTTTGGAAAAACAACAAGGACACTCTGAGGAAGTAGAAAAAGCCGATCTGACAAATGTATTGATTGATAAAGCCCAGATGGGACTGGCTTGCATAGACAGTTGGAGTGCACTTCCAGAACCGGAGTTCATGTTACCGTATGGTGATTATGAATTTACATTCATCATGACACCGGTGCAAAATAAAGTAGTGATTCAATGAAAATGATGAATTTCTATATATTGAGTAATATTTTACCTTAATTCGTATCTTAATCAAGATATGAAGAAAATTATTCAAAAAACGATTATACAATGAAATTTATTACAGCTATCTTATCAGCCTTCTTCTGCTTGTCCATACAGGCACAACTAGTGACTTATCCCGGTACACTGAGTACCGGGATGCCGCACAATGATGACTATACCGTACGCGTACGCATCCCCGGCGGCGAATGGAAAGATTTGTTCGAATACAACGTACAGGTAGATATGGACAAAGTGCAGGATGCTTCCATGGTGCAATTTGATATGGGAAGTCCCGTAGAAGTAATGGTGAAGAAGAACAATGGCACTGTGCGCGAAGTAGCCATACGCCCTTTGAGTAAAGGTTTTGAATACAAGCAGATACAAAACGCCATTCTTTTCACTCTGGAAAAGCCACAATATCTCTCCATTGAGTTTAATGGTGACCGACTGCACAACCTGCATCTTTTTGCCAACCCGATGGAGACTGAAAAATATGAAAAAGAAACTAAAGGAGTAATGTATTTCGGTCCGGGCACACACCGCCCCAAAGACTTACCCAACAATCAGATACGGATACCAAGTAATACAACCGTATATCTGGCCCCCGGAGCTGTGGTCAAGGCAAAACTCGTGGTAGACAAAGCCGAGAATGTCCGCATCATCGGACGGGGAATCATAGACCACGCTGTACGGGGCATTGAAATCACTGATTCCAAAAATATATGGATAGATGGCATTACAGTAGTGAATCCGGACCATTATACCGTATTTGGAGGTGGTTCCACAGGAATTACGATTAAAAATCTGAAGTCCTTCAGTTGTAAAGGATGGAGTGACGGTATAGATATGATGTGCTGCCGTCAGGTACTTATCGACAATGTCTTTATGCGCAATTCGGACGATTGCATTGCTTTGTACAATCACCGCTGGAACTGGTGGGGAGGTTCATCTGATATTACCGTGCAAAATTCTATTCTTTGGGCAGATGTGGCACATCCCATCAATGTAGGCGGTCATGGCGATCCGGACTCACCGACAGGAGAAGTGATAGAGAATCTGACTTTCCGTAACATCGACATCCTGGAACATGACGAGGATGACCCGATTTATCAAGGTTGCATGACAGTGGATTGTGGTGATAAGAATCAGGTTCGTAATATTCTCTTCGAAGATATCCGGGTAGAGAATATTCAGGAAGGACGACTGTTTTATGTAAAAGTACGTTTCAACGAGAAATATGATAAACAGCCGGGAAGCGGCATTGAAGGCATTACTTTCAGAAATATTACATATACAGGCATAGGAGAAAATCCATCGTTGATTCAAGGACTGGACAAAGAACGAACCGTGCAAAACGTGACGTTTGAAAATGTAGTAATCAATGGAGAACGGATGAAGGACTTGAAAGGAATAGTAACCAATGATTTTATAAAAGGGATTAAGATAAAATGAACAATCACGGAGAAATAACAGAAAATAATTGTCCCGATGTAACCTTATCACTATTTTAGCGTCTCAGATTATAAACCAAATGAAAAACAAATAATGGAATTCATCAAATCTTTATGCCTTGGCGGCATAACAACCACTATGCTCCTGAGCGGATGTACCCAGAAGAATATTACTTTAGAAGGCAAAGTAACGAATACATCCGGCGCTCCCATTGTATATAATATCACTACAGATGGCATTTACTTACCGAACAAGATTGATACTTTACGTTTAAATGCCGACAGTACGTATCAGATTACCTTACCTGTAAACGGGAACGAAAAGCTGACCCTTTTTCTATATGGTGAGCGAAACTTAGGTAGTATCTATCTTGCTCCGGGAAAACAGACGCTCGATATCGATGCTTCCAAATCCAATAAACTAAACCCGGTTGACGGCTTGACGAAAGAAAATGAAATACTCAAGAAACTGGCTGATCTGAATGAAAACGTATTTAATCTGCGTGCACGCCGGGGAGATATCTTTAACGTCGGCAAGGACACGGTTGCCTCATCCGTATATCAAAAGCTGACAGACTACGCTACTACATTAGAAAACGAAGTGGCAGAAGTGGACGATCAGCTCAGACAGAGAGCCATACAAGATATACGTATACAGGCTTTGATGGCATATATGAATCAGTATTTCGGTAACTACCGGAGAGGTTCCGAAACGCTCAAGAAGGAATGGGACGACGCTTACGCCCAGATGTTGGATTTTGCAAACGTCGGTCAGGCTGAAAGCGTATTCTCTCCTGCATTTGCAGATGTCGTATCGAATATGGCAGGCATAGATATTTTCATGAAACATGAAAGGCGCACGAATGATGACAATGAACGCAATCAACTGTTATTCGATTGGTATAAAACAAATCTGCAAGGCCGGGTACAGGAGGCTGCAATGGGACTTCTCATTCTGGAAGATGAAAGCCGTGAGTATTTTGCAACTGGTATTCCTGCATTGTATGAGGAATTCAAGACATTATATCCTAAAAGCGTGCTAATGCCGAAATTAGAAACAGCGATACAAAGGAACAAAGCGTTCAATGAAGCCGAACTTCCGAAAGACATTCATATATTGAATACAGACAGTGTACGCACCTTTAAGGAAATTACTGACTTATACCCGGGTAAAGTGATCTTTATCGACGTATGGGCTACCTGGTGCGGTCCTTGTCGTGCATCGTTTGCACACATCAAACCTTTGCAGAAATATGCTGCTGAAAATGATATCGTGTTATTGTATGTTTCCATCGATACTCCCCAGAAAGCTGAACTCTGGAAAAAAATGACAGGGCACTATAACTTAAAAGGAGAGCATGTCATCATCAACGAGGCTTTCAAAATGGAAATTTATGAGAAGTTCGGGCGGAACGGTATGTTGTCAATCCCGCATTATGCCATTGTCAATAAAGAAGGAGAACTACAATTCCCATCGGCAGCCAGCCCGGAAGATATGGATAAGTTGACGGAACAACTGAAAGAAGCCTCTAAATAAAAGATTATTAACGAATACTAAGGCGCACCGAAATATAACAAAAACAGGCTGATTCCACAAATCTTTTGATTTTTATGGATTCAATTCCATAAATCTTATAAGATTTGTGGAATCATTGTTTTAAATCCCTTATTTTTGAGTGAAGCTTATTCCTCGTTCGTATTAATACTGTAAAAAACAAAAAAACATGAATAGATATAGACTGCTTTTTTCAATCATCCTCTTGCTGTTCTTCTCTCCCTGTTTGCGGGCAGGGGAATGGCAATGGTCTGTGACCCTTGACGGATTCGTCTCTAATGAAACGAACCGGAATCCTACGGCTTTCTTATGGATACCCGCTGACTGTATGCAGATAAAAGCAATTATTGTAGGACAACACAATATGAGCGAAGAAACTCTTTTTGATAATCCCCTTTTCCGCGAAAAGATGCAGAAGCTTGGAATCGGCTTTGTATGGATAACTCCCGGTATCGATCAGCAATGGGATGTATCGAAAGGCACACAACAGATATTTGAGAAAATGATGGTCTCCCTGGCAGACGTCAGCGGATATAGCGAACTGAAAAATGTCCCCATCGTTCCCATAGGCCATTCGGCTATGGCTACCTATCCCTGGAACTTCGCAGCATGGAATCCGGAACGCACTTTGGCTATCATTTCCCTGCATGGCGATGCTCCGCGTACGAATCTTACCGGCTACGGGCGTGAGAATCTGGAATGGGGACGTACCCGTAATATAGATGGAATACCCGGACTGATGATTGAAGGAGAATATGAATGGTGGGAAGCCCGGGTAAATCCGGCACTGGCCTTCCGCATGATGTATCCTGAAAGTTGCATCTCATTTCTGTGTGACGCAGGACGGGGACATTTCGATGTGGCAGATGAAACAGCCGCATACATTGCTCTATTTCTGGAAAAAGCTATCAATCAACGACTGACGGATGAAGTAACTAAAGACGGTAAAGTAAAACTGAATCCGGTGAACCCAACCAAAGGCTGGCTGGCAGAACGCTGGCATCCCGATCAGAAGAAGCGAGCCAAAGCCGCCCCCTATTCACAATATAAAGGTGATCCTCACGATGCTTTCTGGTATTTTGACCGTGAAATAGCGGAAGCGACCGAAACACGGTATACGCAAAGCCGTGGAAAGAAAGAACAATATCTGGGTTTTGAGCAAAACGGTAGTTTACTGACATACAACAAGAAGCAGCATGTACGTGTACAGCCCCGCTTCAATCCGGAAGCCGATGGAATCACTTTCCACCTGAAAGCCGTATGTACGGATTCCCTGAGAACCAAACTATCTGATGAGCATGCAGATGCAACACCGATAATCAGTCGCATCTGTGGACCAGTAGAAAAGGTAAATGACACCACATTCATAGTATCTTTCTATCGGATGGGTATGAATAATCCGCGCCGTACCGGTGATATATGTCTGTTGGCAAGCCAGACAGGAGACCGGAAGTATAAAAGTGCTGTTCAAGAAGTCAGTATCCGCATCCCCTACCGGAATACGGAAGGACAAAGGCAGTATATATTATTTCCAGGATTACCCGATGTGAAAGCGGAAAGCGGTTCTTTATCTTTAAAAGCCACAAGCGACTGTGGACTGCCCGTCTCTTACTACATCAAAGAAGGTCCGGCTGAAATAAAAGGAGACCAAATTGTATTCACTCCTATCCCACCCCGCAGTAAATTTCCGGTAAAAGTAACGGTAGTTGCCTGGCAATACGGTATTGCAGGCAAAGTACAGACGGCTGAACCGGTGAAACGAAACTTCTATATATTGAAATAAACATTATAAGCCATGAAAACATATTTTCTATTTATATGTGCCATCTGTTGTTATCTTACAGGGAATGCACATTCGACGGAATATAACATTTTCCAGTTCGGAGCTTCCAAAGACACTTCTGTCGTACAAACTCAAGCCATCAATGCCGCTATTGAAAATTGTCACCGGCAAGGCGGAGGCAAGGTTATCATTCCTTCAGGGATTTATAAATCAGGAACGATTTTCCTGAAAGATAATGTAGAACTACATCTTGAAAGCGGGGCATACCTCTATGCCAGTGATAATTACGATGACTTTCCTGTGCAACCACAAGCATCTTACCGTTCACAAAAAGATGCCGGTGGCTGGGTTTCCCTCATCTATGCAGTAGATGCAAAAAACATCAGTATTACCGGAAAAGGTACGATAGACGGAAAAGGAAAAGGACGAAAAGGGCGTATCAGCGGATTGGGCGGCGACCGCAACGGACGGCCTCGTAACATTCTGTTTATCTCATGCAAAGATGTGCATGTGGAAGGTATTACAATGAGAAATTCCGCACTTTGGAATCAGCATTATTTGAATTGCGAAGATGTTACCATCGATCACATAAAAGTGTACAATCATAGTAATGGCAATAATGACGGAATAGACATCGACGGTTGCCGCCGTTTTATCCTTTCCAACAGCATTATCGACTCTGACGATGACGGTATCGTATTGAAGAGTACGGGTACGGCTCCCTGTGAAAATGTAATTATCAGCAACTGTATTGTCAGCAGCTTTGCCAACGCCATTAAATGTGGAACAGAATCAACGGGCGGCTTTAAGAATATTTCAATCTCCGACTGTATCGTAAAACCAAGCCGTCATACCGGGGAGCGGATTCTAAAATCAACTCCAAGTGGCATTACCGCCATTTCATTAGAAATTGTAGACGGCGGAATAATGGATGGGGTTACCATCAATAATGTTTTGATTGAAGGGACTGAATGTCCACTTTACATACGCTTAGCCAATAGAGGAAGACAGTACCCGGACGATGCACCGGTTCCTCCCGTCGGAAGAATGCGAAATATCCAAATCAGCAATATTACTGCCTACGGAACCGGTAATTTCTGTTCTTCAATCACGGGTATCGAGAATGCAAAAATAGAGAACATATATCTGAACAATATCCGTTTCATGAATCGCGGCGGACTGGTGGAAGGTGCTTTTCTGCCTGATCCGGCAATGGAAGGAAAACGCCACGATGTAGCAAGCGGAACGAAATGGAATAGATACTGGTCTTCTTTCAAAGAAGTGAAGGAAGACGAAAAGGGTTATCCCCAGCCCACTGTATGGGGAAATCTGCCAAGTTATGGATTGTTCATCAGAAATGTGGAGAATATCACAGTAAATGACGCTACGTTCATGCCCGAAAAACCGGACCCACGTATTCCCGTGATTGCCGTAAATGTAGGTAAGCTGCAAATGAACCGTATACAAGTGGATAGCCGAAAAACTGACACAGACGTTTTAATGCATAATGTATGGCAACATAAAATAGATGCTCAACTCCGTATTTCGGGAGAGACGGCTGATTTTAAGTCCGGTCGCATTGATGTTGGCAATGGCTCGCTCTATTATGAAGAAGCCGGAAGCGGAGAACCTGTAATCTTTGTACATGGCCATTCACTGGATCACAGAATGTGGGATGAACAATTCGCTGAATTTGCCAAAGAATACCGTGTGATCCGTTACGACTTACGGGGGTATGGTGCTTCTTCCTCTCAGACCGAAGATTATCAGTTTACCCATGTACAAGACCTGGTGACACTGATGGATTCTCTCCATATCCGGAAAGCACATATAGTTGGCTTGTCGTTAGGTGGTTTCATCGGTGCCGATATGTTAGGTTGGTTTCCCGAACGCATGGCATCAGCTTTCCTTGCAAGTGGAAATATACGTAAGTCAAAAGGACCTAGCCAACCTATGACCAAAGAAGAAGCTCTGAAACGGGATGAAGAAATTGCCGCCCTGAAAGTGAAAGGAGTCGACGTCATGAAGCGTGAATGGTTTGAAGGGCTGATGAGTTCGGGAGGTACCCGGAAAGAAAGGATGCGTCAGCCTTTATGGGAAATGATTGATGACTGGGATGCCTGGCAACCATTACACAAAGAAGTACGGGTAGTTGCAGGTCTGGATGCTTATGAAGCCATAAAAAAGAATCATCCCACAGTGCCGACTTTAATCGTGGAAGGCAAGTCAGCCAACAACCGCTATTCCAGTCAACCGGAAATTCTGAAATATCTGCCGAACGGAAAGCTAAAGGTGTTGGAAGACTGCGGACACATGCTGAACATGGAACAACCTGAAGCATTTAATGCTGCATTGCGTGAATTTCTGAAACAATAAATTCACGCAATACAGATAATGCTATAAAATATAGAATGTTTGTGTGATAGGTTCGGCCGTTTGAATCTTAGGTTCTCCACTCCTGCCATACTGCCACGCCACTACCGTAACTTTTACCGGATAAACAGCACGCGGAGGAATCGGTGTAAATATCAACTGATTTCCCTCCACTCTGGCCGGTCCGGATTCTACATAAAAGCCAACAGGCAAGCCATTGTCGGAAGAAGCCTGTAATGTGACAGACTTTATTCCTCGTTTGACATCAGCCAACGCAGCAAAGGAGACTTTCTGTGGTACTCCATCTATATTGCGAACGGGTATGGTGGTCTGCGCCTGCTGAACAATCGGTTTATATTCCTTATCTCCCGGATGACGAACAGCAAAAACAATATCAGCCTTAGAGGATGCCCAGGAAATACTCCGATTCCATTCGACCTTGAAGGTATGGTTGTGAATTACTGCGGGGCCTGTTATCATTTCAAAGCAAATGGAATTATCCGCTGCATGTCCAATGCGTGTACCTACAGGCAAGTCCGTCCAATTCTTCAGGCGGGGACTATCACCGGGAACCGTATCCAGGAAAACAGGAGTCAGATGAAAAGAAACTCCATCTCCCTGAGGCAGAAATACCGGGTGAAGTTGCAAATGACTGTCACGCTGAACTACCGGCTTACCTTCTTGCACGACACCCACTAACTGCGGCTTCATGTTCCGGAAACGGGCTTGATAGGCCTGAGTAGCTTCTACCATCTCTTTATCAAAAAACCAGAAAGCATCATCCGGATTACCTTTATATTCTGCTACAGGCGCAGGCATACAAGTGGGTGGTTGATTCTTTTTCCAACGCTCAGCGAGCCAACCGGTTTTAGTAGGATCCACATGCCCGTATTGCAATGCTTTCTTTATATAAAGTGCGATATACTCAGCCTTACCGGGCGAATAAGCAAAATGGCCTTCGGCAGGACAAGCCAACATGCTCAATGGCAACAAAGGATGTTCTTTCCGCTCCTTCAATCCCTCATTACTCCAGGTATGTGCAGATTCATACTCCCCCATTGTTTCAAGACATGGGATATAGTCGATATTACGCTCTCCCCAGATATCCAGATTCAGCCATTTATCACGTACATAAGGCCACTGTCCACTGACTGAGATACAAGCTAATGTACGGTCGGGCATATATGCAGCTAAATAGTAAGGCCAGCTGGCAGCTGCCGAATGTCCGATACCAATCAATGAAGCCGATGCCAACTCCGTATATCCTGAAACTGACGCCAGATCTTTCAGAAAACCCTCTAAAGTTTCCCATGCTCCATCTGTAAAGTCGAATCCATGATTGAAAGAAGGACAAACCCATATTTGTACTACATCCAATTCTGCCATCTTAATGCGGAAGTTCTCATCTTCCATTATAGAAATTTCTTCCATATTATGCTGTGCCACAAGCACAGCTTTCACGTGTTTACATTTCTCTGGTATCCATAAATAGGCTTTGGCATCAGGATTTTTCGGTTGTTTAGCAAAATTACGTACCGGCACAGCCCACTGCCATACGGCAGTCTGGGCTGAGACAGTGAACGTGATTACAATAAGAAATACCAACGAAAACAAAACTCGTATATTCATAGTATGCTTATCAGATACTTCCCGTACCACCCTATTTCTTGTTTTCACATGTTTCATCACAGTTTCTGTTGTTTATAAGTTTTCAAAGATTTATCCTTAGTAACCTCGGGCACTAAACGAATGGCAGAACCTCCCGAAGCCCTCAGATTAAAATGCAGCACAGTCTTGGCATTGACGCGGAATTTTGAGACTCTGACTTTCGTTCGTGTAGGAATAGATTTGTCGCCATCCGTATAGATTTCAGCCACATAATCTTTTCCGGCAGGCAGAAAACTCAAATCAACCGGCAACGTCCGTGCTTCATTATTTGTAATTGAGCCTATGAACCATTCCTCTCCTCTCCGGCGAGCTACAGTAATAAACTCACCGACTTCACCTTGTAAAACCTTCGTATCATCCCAGGTGGTGTACACATCATCAAAGAACTTTAATTCCGGTTCGTCCTGTGAATCCGAAGGTTTATCATACCAGTACATATATTGCAGGGGACTGTAATAGACAGCTGCTAAGGCCAATTGATGCGCCGGTGTAGTCTGGATGGACTTAGAACGGGGAACACCATAATTATCTTTTTCAACATTCAGCCTGCCAAAGTCCTGGCGATAGTAACATATTGTATAATCAGCTGCTCCGGCTACAAAGCGGGTAAAAGGCAACGTAACATTGTGCGTGGCATCCGGAAATTCTTCATTGCCGCGAATACCTTCCTGAGTCATCAGATTAGGATAAGTACGACTAAAGCCTGTCGGACGGTATTCATCATGGATGTCTACCATCAGCCCATAATCAGCACACTTTTTCACGGCTTCGTGCATCCATTTTGTCCACACCTGCGAACCTACCTGCACAAACCCAAACTTAATTCCAGAAATTCCCCATGATTTATACAAAGGAAGTATCTCATCCAACTGTTGCTGCAAAGCCCGCTGATTAACATAGAGTATAACTCCGATGCCATGCTGCTTCGCATAAGCAACCACTTCTTTCAGATTCAGTGCATCTATTTTCGGATTCCTACGCGGATCAAGTGTTACAGTAGTGGCATCTGAAGCCTTATCATACTCAAAACCATACCAACCGGCATCAAAGTGGATATATTGCAGATTCCGTTTTACAGCAAAGTCTACCAAAGCTTTTCCACCTTCTGTGGTCAAGGTCACTTCACGCATCACTTTTCCCGGTTTAATCCAGGAAGTATCCTTAATCCGACATGGCGGATTAAGATTTAACAGGATATCGTTGTGTTCTAAAATCTCACCCGGCTTGTCAGCACACATGATTACACGCCACGGAGTAGAATAAGGTGCAATATCTTCTACCGGACCATACATAGCCGATATAATCGTATTCTTTTTAGTCGATGACACATTGAACTTCGTACGTACATAATCCACCACTTGCGCTTCAGCCAGGCAGACATATCCTCCACCTGCCAGTGTCAGCAGCAATGGACGGTCCGACTCGCCCGGCCAGTTTTCAAGAGGCAGATAAGAATACGGGGTCTGAGCTTTAGGGGTAAAATAGGCTTTAGTACCTTCGGGCATGGTATATTCTGTATACTCATCTGTAATCTTCAGATATTGTCCGCCCGGAAAATGGTAACGGAAGGCAATTCCCTCATCATAGGCACGGATATCAAGAACCAACTTATCACGTCCGTTCTGACGATTGACAAGTATTTTCCATGCATTATAGCAGTCTTTAATTTCACTTCTTTCACCATAGACCGGATGCCAGATCGTATCTTTCCGACTACTATCCACAGTTCCGATTTCAACTCCATCCCGCCATTCTACATTTGCATTGATTCCCAATAAGGAAGGTTTTACTGTCTGTTTTCCGTTCCAGGTCAAAGAATAATGTAATTGTCCACCGCTATCACTCAACGTAAACTGGTATTTTCCATCCGGTGATGTCATATTCACCTCCTTGCCCTGTACACTCAAAGACAAAGCTACCCATAACACTCCTACAAATAATTTTTTCATTTCAGAATTCTACTTTATATTATTACTTTACATATTGTACGTGTTTCACAAAATCGCCAGTTTGTATATTCGGGCTATCAGCACCTATTCTTGTGCCATAGTATTCGACATTATCGAATATGATAGCGGAAACATCATGCCGTTCATCGATTCCCTGAATCAGTACGGCTCCTCTTTCCGCCTTGCGATCACTTTCTTTGCCATAAGTGGTAATATTACGGAAAGTTACATTATGAATATAAGGACCATAAGAAGGAACAACTACAAATTCTCCATAACCACAACTTCCGGGACCACGTCTGCCAGGTCCCACCTTTATATCATTCGGAGTAGGTTTCTCTATCGGACGTGTACCCACTAACTGAAGTGCAGGTGTCAGCTTTATCAGATTATACGGAATTTCTCCATTAATCCTGATATTCTCAAAACACAAATTCTCCATTGGCATTTCTCCTGTAGGATGCAACCAGAATATCTGAACACGGTCACGGTCAGGAAAATGAATCACATCCACATTACGCGCTGTGAAATTACGAAATACCGGACAACTGCTTTCCGTTGCCATACGAAATACATTGGCAAAATCAACCCAGAACACACAGTTCTCTACTACTATGTTCTCAACCGGTTTTGATTCTCTTTCTCCTCCGGCACGGGTTATCCCCTTCGGAGAAACCGAATCATCATCTGTCCGAAAAAAACAATTCCGAATCGTCACGTTACTGGAATTGCAAGGATCTACACCGTCATCATTACCTACACGGGAACCTGCCAAACGAATACGATCTATCAAAACCCGGTCACAATTCTGAGGTACAATAGTCCAATAATAAGAACCTTTTATGATAATATCCCTCATTACCAAATTATTGCAGTTCTTAGCATTTATCATATAGTCAGTGGGGCCGGCATTATGTTCCCAATCGGAACCATCTAAAATTCCCCTACCGCAAATTGTAATATTATCGCCTGTAGCCTCTATACCGGCATTAACTACCGCCCCTCCTGCCAGATAAAGTGTTTG
>NZ_EQ973491.1:0-690 GCF_000158035.1 Bacteroides cellulosilyticus DSM 14838 | reverse complement strand
GCCCAGTTTGGGGATGGCACGGGATCTGTTTATTCTTTCTTATTATCTACGAGGGATTCCTTTTATTGATTTGGCCTATTTGAGGAAGACGGACATTCAGGATAATGTGCTTTGTTATCGCCGTAGCAAGACGGGGAGGATGTTGACGATTACGCTTGAACCGTGGATGTGGGAAATTATCGAGAGATATTTATGTGATGATTCGGGTTCACCCTATTTATTAAGGATTATACGCCAATCGGGAAGTATACCTGAGGAAAGAAAACAGTATGAAAGTGCCTTGCGACTTTACAATAAACATTTGTATCGGTTATCCGAGCGATTGGGATTGGAAGTGAGACTGACTTCATACGTAGCACGCCATACGTGGGCGACATTGGCATATAATGAGGATATACCCGTATCTAAGATTAGTGCAGGGTTGAGCCATGCTTCAGAGGAAATTACGCATACTTATTTGAGATCGTTCTCTGATGAACAACTGGCGGTGGTAAACTTGCAGATGGCAGCGTTGGTTAATCCGATGGCAGAAAAGGAATGGAAGAGAAAAGAAAGGGGAAAAGTAAATCGAAATGATAAAGTGAGGAAAAACACTAAGAATGAGCTTCATATTTCTGTTCCGATTCCCGGTAGGAAACGGAACGATTCCGGCGGTAAAGGAACAATTTCCAATTGAAATAAACAAGGAAA
>NZ_EQ973492.1:1018988-1035593 GCF_000158035.1 Bacteroides cellulosilyticus DSM 14838 | reverse complement strand
CTTTCAATACTTTGTTAGCTTTTACTTTTTCTTGTTTTTTCTCTTGAATCTGAAGAAACGCATAACATGGCTGGATATGGAAGCAAATACCAGAATAGGTAAAGCCCATATTGCATGTTTAAAGCGCTTGTTTACTTCTCCATCAGGCAGTGCCATTAAAAATGTAATAGCAATAACAGCTAAAAGTGCATACCATTTGAGACTGAGTGTCCAATCAAGTAAAGTTATTCCGATAGCACATAATGTGATAAGGGCTATAAGTAGAAAACGGGAGGGCATTAACCATTGGAACAGTTTGAGAGCATAGTCCCACTCACCTCTCAACAAGGTAATAGGCAAACTTTTCAAAGCTAATATTGTACTACTATATTGTGAACGTAACCAGCCAATGCGCTGAGCTTCATATCCGTTAGTACTTTCTGCTTTCTTGCTGTAACAGACCACTTCTGCCATGTATTCTGTATAAATATTCTGTTTTAAAAGCGCTGTTTCCATTGCTTTACTCAAATCAGAACCTTTTAATTTAGGTGCAATCTCGTGAAACATAGCAAAATCAAATGCCATTGCTGACCCTATTAATGCTGCAGAGAATCCCATACGAGTATGGGCTTTACGAAATATATTATTATTGATTTCTTCACTAGTAGCGTTGAGTACGGCAATACTGGTAGTTAGGTTTTCCGTCATACGATGTGCTTGGATAGCATCACATCCAGAATAATATGCATTGTTGAATAGATTCAGAGCATTGGGTACGATTCGATTATCTGAATTGAAGATAATAACCATATCATATTCTGCAGGAGAATAACGTTCCATAACCTGTTGAATGGCATAGACTTTGGTACATTGCTCTTTGTCGGGAACAACGATATTGACTGGCATTTGAAGTAAAGTAACAAGATCTTCTTCAGGCAATTGAGTAGCTGCAATGGCTATGTCATATTTGTCCCGTGGATATAGCTGTGTGTCTAGGAAATGGTTTATAGATTGAATAACTTCCTTGCCATTGCGTAACACTGTGAATAATACAAGAAAACGGTGCTGTACTTTTGCAGGAGGATAAGGATTCTTGTACTTTCCTAACGAAAAAAGTGCACAGATGAAAAGGTACAATACTGGAATGCTTAGTAATAAGAACAAGATCGCATCTGCTATTTGCAAAGCATTATTGTTCTCATCGGCCCACCAATCGGGATTAAATATGGAAAAAATATCGCCCATAATGTTTATTTACTGTTTTTAAGTTTCTAATCTTTTTTGAGTAATTTGATTGTCTATGTATGTGCCGTTCATAATAAAAGCTATCATGGCGGCTATCAAAAAATTTGTAGGAGGCATACCGGGAGCTTCCCCTGTATAACCGCTGATTAAAATACCGAATGTGGCACACGTAAATGCGGCAAGGGTTTGCCGTAGTTCCTTGTTGCGAATGCGAAACATTACAATGTAGCAACATCGCAATAACACTACTGCATATATTGAAATCAAAAGTATTACTCCAACTATTCCGGTTTCTATCCATATTCTTACGAAATAAGAGTCAGGAGGTAAAGTTCCCTCAATGTAAGTGTCACCTTGTGCCCACATTTTAGGAATATCTTCCGACAATCCAACTCCCCACGGATGCTTCTGTAAATATAGCGCTATTTCCTTACGATTTTCTACACGAACATTAAAGGAAGCGTCTTTGGCAGGACGAAAAGCCGTACGTGCACGACGAATGAATTGATTGCTGTTACCTATGTCAGTAAATGCGAAGAAGAAGAATAAGGCGATACTAACACCTGCGGAAATTGTAAAAGTACGAAGACTCTTGCAGATCAGGCAAAAAAGAGCTAGTCCTGTAACAGGAACAGCAAGTGCTCCGCGGGTACCGGACAATAACATACCAATTGCGCCCATTACAGCTATGCTAAAATAGAATATTGCCAACCGACGATTCCGTGTATTTAGTCCAATAATGGAATATGCAATAGCTACTCCCCCCATACATGTTCCGAAATTGGCCGCATCTGTAAAGTATGAAAAATAACGTATTCCTGTGCTTAGAATGTGTGTAGTTGCTGCCCTGTCTATGTATAGCCAACGTTTTTCAGCAAAATCAAAACCGACATATTTCTGGTAAAGTACTTTTAAGAAAGCGATTATAATGAAGATTCCTATCACTATTAAACTATTTCTTAACATTTTAGGAGTGTTGGAAACAATAGACGCGACAATATATAGCATCAATGTCCTTAAAATCCATATTCGTATACCTTCGGTTATCCCTTCAGAGTGAATACCTGGATTGGTAAATTGTATTAAAATGAATAATATCCATACAACATAGCTAATGGTAAACAGATTAAAAGCATTACTTAGTTTAATGTTCGCTTTCTTATAATAACTGGCGAACAGGATGGCAATAAATATGTAGACTAAAAGTATATCCAGCCCAACACTTAACTTCTCCTGACGAATATATCGAGAAACAGTTGTGAAGAAGAAGGCGTAAGTAGCATACATTAAGTAAATAAAACGAGGCTTTTGTAATCCATAACCTATGGTAATGATAGCCAACGGCGAGAAGATCACTACTGTTGCCACAAGTAGGTTTTGTGTAATTATGGCATAGACAAAAACTGCTAGCCCCACAACAAGCATGAGGTGGAGCAGAGCCTTTGGGGGGAGTCCCCGCATTGGGTATGAATTAATATATGCCATATCTTTTTTATTTACTTGACCGCATTCTTTTGTGAAGTCAATCCCAGCTGTGACAATCGGCTGAAGAAAGTGTGCATTGGCATCTTAGGAGGCAGTTCACCCGTGAAAGATTCTACCACTTCCCGATCAGCATTATTCAAATAAAGCATAAATGGAATATCTTTTAACGCTTCTTTCATAGGAGTTAAAGTTGCATTGTCGCTATTTCTCCATAAACGGCATGCATTAGCTATAAGTAAATTAACATCTGCTTTTTGAAGTACGGAAAGGGGAACGGCAGCATCTTTAATGGGGGGATATTCTACCAAAATAATATCCGGAGTCTGCTCTGCTTCATTGGGTACCCAAAAATCGCTAAGTTGTTGAGCTTGTACATAATTTTTGTTTGCCACTTCAAAGTCGTAATCGTAAGTAACCAAACGTACACATAATCCTTCTGATTTCCAATGTTCCATAAAATATTTGGCTAAGAAAGACTTTCCTTCACGTGAGTTGACGCTTAGCAAGCTGATAACAGTAGGTTGTCCTACTTTTAGATATTTATTTAAACGATTACAACTATATGCGGCTGCCATACGATTACAAGCTTTTAAGAAACCACGGTATTTTAGGTTGCTGATTCCGTTAAATGCCGCAATGACAGGCAAACCACTGAGTCGCCTGCTACGATATGGATCACGTAAGGTACGATCTAATATCTCTATTAATAAGAAGTATGTAGTTATAAATATAAAACTTCCGGCAAAGGCTATAAGGATATAAATGAGTCGTTTTCTTCCATTATCAGTTAATGGATAGGCAGGAGGAGCAACTGTTTGTAGATTACTGGTACTCATTTCTATATTTTTTAAACGAAGATTAGCATCAGCCAATCCACTGAGCTGAGTACGATAATTATCTTCAGCTATACCAATTGCACGTTCTTTACGGCTGATCTGTGTGCCTATAGGAGACATGTGGCTATATTGATCAAATATATCTTGCTGTCGTCTTTTCAAAACGTCGAGCTCAGCTTTAGCTTTTGCTTCATTGACCAATGCAGCTAACCATTCGGTTACCATATCTTCAATACCTACGCCTTCTTTGGTGAAGTTGAATTCGTTTAAATTGTCCGAAATATGACTGATTTTATTTTCTGCCTTTCTTAATGCTTCTTTTTCTTTCTGTAATTTCTTATTCTCATTTCGGTCTGATATGAAAATTTCTTGTTCCATAATACTTTGATTCAACATACTGACTTTGTTGAGCTCTTGTAGTAAGTTAGTGTTATTACGAATAATTTGAGCGCGAATATCCATTTTCTCATCCAACATTTTTCGGAGAGCTATGGCACCTTCATAAATACGTTCTGCTTCTTCTAAGCGATCCTCAACTTCATAGCGAGTTCCAGCTAGTGACTTTGTTTCCTCTCCATAATTGATGACACGTTCCTGTACATTATATTTCATTAAGTCATCTTCTTCCTCATTTAATTTTATTTTAGCAAGACGTACCTGTTCTTCAAAATATGCAATGACATCGTTGGTTGATTTAAAACGAAGAATCTCATAAGTCTTGATTAATTCATCAATTAAAATACTAACTGTTTTTTGAGTTATTCCGGGATCAGCAGAAGTGTATGAGATTTCGAGTATGTCACTATTGTTTACGCGTCTAATATTAATGCCATCTAAAGCTGTTGCACTGTAAAATGCAACAGGACGATTGAATATTGAATATACAAAATTATTATTGGCTTCTTTACGATAAGCAGTGAGATTAGCTAATGTTTTTTCTACATCTTTTCTGTCCACCAATGCCAAAACTTCTTTGGGAGTCATTTGCAGTAATTGGCGATAATGTTTGGATTGGATGTATTGGTTGTCTTTCCATTCTTCGCCATAGGTTAGTGAATTGGCTAATAAACGGAGAGAAACTTTTTCCAAAGTTCCACGAGACTTAGCTATACTGATGAGATTGTCAAATGTAGCCGTAACAACGCTAAAATTTATAGAGGCACCATCCAAGGATGTAGAATTAGTGATACCTGCGTAGAGGCTACTTTTTACAGTATAACTATAAGGGAGGAATTGGGTAAAGTATATTACCAACCCTGTGACAAACAAAGTTCCCCACAACAGCCAATAGCGGATGCGGTAGAAAAATTGTGATATGAATAACATTATATCAGGCATTTACTATTCTTTTATAATTCTTACGTTGGTTAGCATCTCGAGTAAAACAATTGAGTTATGCAGGGCTACACGACTTTGTTCGTAATTAGTAACAGCGCCGGTTCTGCGCGCACGTTCTAGGGATAGGGAGATAATATCAATTTTTCCTTGGATGAAATTGTTTTCAGATATTTTCATTTGCGCATTGTATAATGCTGCTGTCTCTGCTTTCGCTTTAATCGTGGCAAGCTGTTCTGTTACAGCATTATAGGCTTCCAGTACTCTTAGCTTACGCTCCTCCATTACTTCATCCTGAGTATATTGTAATTGTTCTATATTATAACGATAATTTTTTAGCTTTAATGGACGATTGAACAGATCACCCAGGCCTATACTTATACTAGCCCCTAAATTAAATGTATGGCGTGTACCAACACTTGTCGATTGATACCAATCAACGAGTGTCTCGCTATTTTCGTTTAGGCTGTTGAAGCGACCAAATGCATAGCTACCATTTAATCGAAAATAGTTCCACCAATTACGCTTTTCAATGCGATACTCATTCTTTTGTTGCTCCACTTGTGATTGTGCTCGTCTTACCGTAGCATTTTCTATTACAGCATCTAAAAAAATCGATAACGGGGGTAATTCCAAATTCTCAATTTCAAGAGGTACCTCTTTTCCTGTTTGCATCACAGTAACTGTTTCCCAGCGTGCATCTTCCATCTTTAAACGCTCTAGAGCTTTTATACGTTCTTCGCGCGTCATTGTCTGTTCTTGGGCAACAACGGCTGTGGGAAGAGCAAACAATCCCGAAAGAGTTGCGCTACAGTAAATGAGTGTAATATATCTTCTTATCATTTTTTTATTTGCTATACATGGTTAATATTGCAATTATACATTCTCTTTTTGTACAAACGCTGTCAGCGTCTTAAAGATAATCTTCATGTCCAACCAAAACGAAAAATCCCTTGCATATTTGATATCCAATTGTTTCCGTTCTTCCGCTGACAACTTACCAGCACCACCTCGTTTTTCTACTTGCCACAATCCTGTTAATCCTGCCGGAGCCATGAAGCGGTCTATATAGGCATCGCTGGTCAGCTGTTCAGCTTCGTAGAGTGGGAGAGGACGATTACCTACAATACTCATATCTCCTTTCAGTATATTGAATAACTGTGGTAATTCATCGATACTGTATTTACGGATAAAGCGACCGACGCGTGTCACGCGCGGGTCATTCTCCAGTTTTACGAATGTATTGTTTTTAGCTTTCTCCTTTTGCTTCAGGAAATCTTGTTCCGAAACCACAAAGTCATCCGAAATCAATAAGGTCTCTTCTTCGTCCGGTGTACCGGTCAGATCGTCAAAACGAATTTCAGGACCTTCGTCCGAACTTTCAACCTCTTCAATCTGATATTGATTTAAGGCATTCAACTCTTTCAATCGCTTGTCCGCATTGGTATACATGGAGCGGAATTTTAGAAAATCGAAAATCTGATAATTAGAACCAACACGCTGCGATTTATAGATAACTTTTCCCTTGCTTTCCATGCGGATAGCAATAGCGGTGCCTATCAATATTGGAGAAAGTATAATAACAGCAGTTCCTGCAAAGAGAATATCGAATGTGCGTTTCCACATAGGAAGACGGAATGTATTCAACACTTTACGATGTGTTTCGCTGAACTCTTTTAGTTTACTCTCTTTGCGTGCCTTGAGATATGCATTCATGTGTTGAATACTGTTTTCTTCGGCATGTGGAGGAAGTGTATTGTTGACGCCTGCCTGCAAGTAAGATTTTCGATGTTCGGATTCTAACGCTTCGGTGATAAGAGTGATATAGACCCGGGGATAACGTTTACGCAGATAAGTGATCTCAATGCAGTCTGCTTCCCGAACATCTGTTTGTTCGTAAAGGATAGATATGTTATAGCGTTCGCGAATACCGTCAATGACTTTTGCCGCTTTCTGGGAAGAGGAAACGGCGACGAACATACCACCTGTGACTTTGCTCAGATGATCGATGATAATCCGGTTATTTCCGATATAGATGTAGTATAACATATCCTTTTACGTCTTTTGGTCAATTAGAGAAACTTCTGTAAGCGCACTTTCAATTCCATGGGATTGAAAGGCTTCAGAATATAATCGACTGCTCCTTCTTCAAGCAAACGGATGCGTTCGGTGGTGCTCTCTTCACTGGAAAGCATCATAACCGGAATATGCTTGAATAGCTCATTGCTTTTGAGGTAACTTAAAAACTCCGAGCCGGTCATTTTCGGCATACGGATATCGGATATAATTAAGTTCGGCTCATTACCTTCATGCAACCATTCGATAGCTTTCAGAGGGTCTTCGCAATACACAAGGTCATACTCTTTTCCTAAATACATCGAGAGCACTTTGCCTATGGAGGCTTTGTCATCTACTAATAAGATCTGTTTCATTATTGTAATTTATAATATTCTATACCTGTTATTTATAATATGGTTATTCTTTATCTGTAAACATTCTTTTCGTTAGGGTGGAGATGCCAATCCTCATTTTCAGGTGTGCGGTTTTGGGCCCACTTCAAAAATAGAGGGTATGCGCAATTACCGTCTGTCGTACTAATGTTGACACTTTCTTTCGGATAACGGAAATTGGGTACGCAAATGGCCCATGTATTGTTCCCCGCTAAGTCAAGGTTCTCTTTCTGTACAGTTCCCCCTTTGGTGGCGCCATAATCCCAGAATTCGTAAAGATGTACTTCCATACGTTGTTGCATATTTCTGAACTTATAAGCAATGAAAAAATCGAGATTGTCTTTGGATATTACCGGAGACCCACGTTGATAGGCATTGCTCTGTTCAATCTTTATTTTATATGTATATGTGGGGGCTGTTGCAATCCCCGTATTGATCATAGTGCCGGGAGTGACACCGAATACACTATGCACATTTCCGAAGAGAGGAATTACCATACCATCTTCAAAGTTGACGTTGGCTAATACAGAACCGGATAACGTGTTCTGGAATCGGTTTACATCTCCTTCGTAGCTGATGCTTGCAATGGCGGCTCTATCTACATTCACCAACCGTAAACCGGCTCCAATGGTTTTGGTTGCTCCGGCTGCTGCGAGTGTGATGTCAATATTCGTAGTTGTTATTTTGTTGTCACGATCGCGGTCATGATTGATTGAGACATCCAATACGACATCGTTGAAGTCATAGTCGCCCACCAAGGGGAAATTGTCTTCGAAGACATATGTATAGGGTAGCGGACCGGAAGGAGTTTCACTACCTTCTCCTGGGTTATTACCCTCACCCGTGCAGTCTCCTTCGGGAATAACAACGGGGGATTCTCCCCATTTGGAAATAGTACTGCCTGTATTGGTCAGGCATTTTACAAACTGTTTGTACTTGTCTCCTTCATGTTCTTTTATTTCGTAGTAGACAGCACCTTCACTTGTCATTTGGTTAACTTCTTTAATTTCCTCGATCTTAACGAGAGAGGGCTTTGCTGTTCCTTTAAACCTTGTTTTACCAAATTTGCCTTCTTCAATAGTGAGTATTGTATTTGCTCCAAGGCTGACTTCGGTATCCCACTGCGGATTGAACTCTTCTATTTTAGTATAGCAGTTGTCACCCAATACTAAAGATAAACCCGTAAATTTTTCAACCGTAAGAAAACAGCCGTTTTCAATGGTGGTTTGGGTATACGTTTCTTCTATTTCCGTCTTACCTTGGTTGACGAATTTGGTGCCTCTGTTATTTATGTTCAATTTGTCAACTTTTACAGTGCCACAGTTGTAGAAGGTACATCCAGGTGTGGATATATTTAAATTTTCTAATTCAATGGTTCCTGCATTATAGTTATATTGTCCTGCCGATCCGTTGGTCAAGTCTATCTTTTCACCGCTGACTTTTCCACCTTTGTAAATGAACAGACGGCTGTTGTTCTTGATAGATAAGGTTTGATTATCAGGAATAGAAATTTCTCCACCATTCATGACGCATACGTCATAGCCCTTTTCTATATCCATGTTGGTAGGAATCCATTTCCCTGCAATAATGATTGTTGCCGGTTTTCCGTCGTTGAGATGTTTGTTTATAGGGCCTTTATAAGTGGTCGCTTCAGGGATAATGTATGCTTTCCCACTTTGGAAAAATTCCCATTTGTTAGCGTCATCTACCGTGATAACAGCGGCTTGGGGGATTAGCGCCTGCACTTCTGACTCAGAACGTTCTGGCTCATAAGTGGTGATACTGTTGTTTACAGCGCGGGTAAAGGTACGTGTGGTCGGTGAAGTTCCGAAAGTTACATTTAGTGCACCGCTGCTTATTGTTGCGACTTTTACCACGTTGCGATTGGCGGCATCTGTGCGGCAAACATAAACTTCAGTCAATGCGGTTGGACAATCCATTTGGGTGGTGAAAGGCAGTTTATCATTAGCGGTACCTTTTGCCAGGACTTTCGCGGAACTGTTTACTTCTAAGGGATCAGCGTCATAAATACGGATGGAATAATCGACACCTGTGTCTTCATAAACGGATATGTTGACTGAAATCTGATTCGTCATCTTCCAATTCATGTTGGGATCGATGTCCTTTACCGGAAATTTGTCTTCGTAAGTCGCTTTTACTTTTTCGGGGTCGAATGAGTTTTTCTCACAACTACCTAACAGGGCACATGATAAAATCAGTGCAGTTGGCAGAATATGATTTGTCTTGAACTTCCTTCCCATGATCTGTTTGTTTTGCTTGATTAATAACAAAAATACGGACTATTAAGATAATAATAGCTTTTATAAGCTTTAAAAAGATAACTTATTAGCATCTTTTAACTATATGATAAGGCATTTGAAATGATACCCTCTCATATTACTGAAAAAGCCGATGAATAAAGGTATTCACCGGCTTTTTATATTAGGGAATATTTAAACTATTTTTTGAATACCTGACCATTGTGGTTATTGTACCAATCTTTGTTTTCTTTGCCACCGGTGGTTACCCAACTAACAAAGTCTGTGTATACATCTTTGATGTTCTTGTATTCTAAAGGCCATGCAAAATCTGTTGGAATAACAATCCCCCATGCTAAGTTTTCAGAGCTCAGGTAATAACGTTGCTCTTCTACAGAAGATTGGTCGTTTCCTTGTCCGAACAACTTGGTGTTGCCCAGGTCGGTAGGTGCATGACCGGCTACGTGTATTTCTATACGCTTAGTTTTGGTGTCTGCTTCTTTAGAAATAGCAAATACATCAAGCTGGTTGATATTGAGATCCTTGGGTTGCACTGCACCTTTTCTGAATTCTATGGATATTTCAAATTTAGCGCCGTTCTTATTGTTACTGTTATTTGCAAGGGTATTGACATAACTCCTGTCATTTTCTGAATTGCCTATGAAGCGGTGCGCATCATTGCAAATGATGATTACAGGATTGCTTTGATTGGCTTCAAAACCCAATGGAGTGGAATTGCTTGTGACACCTTCTACGATACCTTTCAACTCTACGACATTGGAAGCTGCAAATCCCAGGAACTGAATGCCTAAACCGAGTTTCTTGCTGGCACCTACAGCTTGTAAGGTTCCGTTGAGTGTGTATGTTCCTACAGAGCCGTCTTCATGCTGGGCAAAAGTTACTTTATCGATAGTGGCTACAATGTCATTCAAATCAAAGTCACCGTAAGTGGGCCAATTGTCTTCGAATGCAAAAGTATAGTTGGTTGCATCTTCAACGATGATCGGGAATTCCGGATCACTTGGGTCACCACCTTCGTTGCCACCGTTGATTATACCGCTACAAGATTCGATGGAATGTTTGGATTCATCGTAACCGGTGGTAGCACATGTAACGTCAAGCTGTCGATATTCGTTTGTATCTTCCCTCTCAAACACTAAATTGCCACTAATACTGGTTTTTCCGTTGTTTTTTAGTGTGAGCTGACGAATTTTTATCATGGATATTTCACCTTGTTCGCCAACGATGTTGTTGGGTGCATTGCCTAAAATGAAATTATCAGCTTTTATGATTGAGCTGTTTCTCATTTTGACATCAACCTTTTGATTACAGGTGATGGTCGGAACAGGTAGCCATTCGTTTGCTGTTTGACTCCAATCACTTGTAATAGATCCATTATCCAAAATTAAATTAACGAAAGTAAATTCATTTCTGATGATAAATGCACAGCTATTATATATCTCACCTACTGCTGTGTTATAGAAATCAGTAAGTTGGACAAGTCCATCGTTATAAACTGAAGCGCCATTGTTCCATGTTGATCCTGCCAAAGTGGCTTGGTAATGATTGATGAAACTTGCCGTACCTGTATTGTTATTGGTTGCAAGTGTTCCATTGAATTTCACATCACCATAGTTGAATATCTGACTACCGTTGATCAGGATATCTTCGCAATCTTCTATATATGATTTATTTAGTACGGTAGTTTTTATAAATTCAAGTTTACCCGCGCTTAATACACCGTAGTTAAATACTTGAGCACTATTGAAATAGCCTGTTTCTGTAGCTTTAATACTTCCGTTTTCACCAATATATATTTCAGGTGTGCCAATATTTACCTTTACGTTTGTTGCATTAATGGAGCCGTAGATTTTGGCTGGACATCCTAAATAGAAGATGCCGCCTTGGGATTCAACACTTCCTCCACTTTGAATAGTAAGGGTGTTTTGGGCATCGATTGTGATGTCTTTTGAACCAATTATCTTACCGCCATTCATCACATAAATATCAAGTCTGGAGGCTAGTTTTTTACCTGATGCAGACAAATCCCATACTCCTTGAACAAATACAGTTGCTCTGCCGCTGCTTTCGTGAACTCGTATATTGTCTTTGAAAGGGACGTCATCTGTGTATTCCGTTCCGATAATGAATTTAGCTCCGGCGTTCAAAGCTCCCGGATTATACTGAACATAACCGTCTGAAACCGCGGGTACTTCAGGTATTATTTTTGTTTCATCATAGAGAGGCTTGATATCTTCGCTGTCCTTATGGCTTGGTTCTATGAAGCCTGCTCGTTTGGCGGCTTCGAATGCTGAACCTGTATTTCCTGTAGCTCTTGTGTCAACTCCGGTATAGTACAACTTGAAATTCATTGAGCCACCATTCTCGGGAACTGTACGTGCGTACACTTCTTTCCGTTGCTTCGGGTCGGTCTGACGAATGTATAGTTTCTCAATGGCTGTAGGCACATTGATTTCTGTGATGTAACTTGTGTTCCCGTTTGTTACACCTGCTGCAATTGGCGTTGCATTTTTATCATGCAATGGATTGGTGGTGAATACTTCAATCAAGTACTTGTACTGACCATTGAAGTCGTCCTTTACCTCAATATTGAGCTTTACTGGGGTGATCATAGTCCAACCAAAGCCATCCGGGGCTGCAAAGCCTTCCCCGAAAGGATTTTCTGCTGGAGGTGCCTGCGGTTCCTTACTGGGATCGTACACGTCACCCGCGCAACTGGCTAAAAAGATGGTGCTTACCACAGTAGCCATTACTGATAATCGGTTAATTAGTCTCATACTTGATAGAATAATATATATGAATTATAGCTTATTTTTTATTAATTAACTGTCGAAAATGTGCATATCTTGCATATTCTCGCCACAAAGATAACGATAAATTTGATATAATAACAAAAAAGTTGTTTTTTTGTTTCAGTAAGATGCTTTGTTTATTAAAAATGAGTATGATATATATAAATGGAGAACTTGTAAATTTTATCCAGTTATTTTTTGAGATATGCAAAATAAAGCGGGTTATAGCCAATAAAAAATGTTTTATTGACTATAACCCGTTGATGTTAGACTGAATATTTTTTATCTGCTATTTAGTGATTTCTCCCGCAAGGTCAGAGTTCATCCGGTAGCGGATTTCGGCTTGATTGAGACCATGGCCAAGGAGGAACATAAGTTTGGTTACTGCACATTCGGGAGTACTGTCGTATCCGCTGATGACGCCTGCTTGCAGCAATTTCAGTCCGGTTTCGTAACGTCCCATTTCGACTACGCCACGTTGGCATTGAGTGATGTTAACAATAATGATGCCACGTTCTGTGGCGTCCTTCAGTTGGCGGATGAACCATTCCTTCTGAGGAGCATTTCCAGAACCGAATGTTTTGAGTACAACCGCTTTCAGACCCGGGACATGGAGAACAGAATTGATGATGCTTTCCTGGATACCGGGAAAAAGAGTGAGCATAACCACATTGGTATCGAACAGGTAATGAGGCTTCATGGGACGCGTCGGATCAGGACGGCGGATGATGTGGGCGTCATATTTGATGTGGATGCCTGCATGGGCCAATGAGGGATAGTTGAATGAACGGAATGCGTTGAAGTTTTCGGCATTGATCTTTGTGGTGCGATTACCGCGCATCAATTCATTTTCAAAAAAGATACACACTTCGGGAACGATGGGGGTACCATCGGGGTTCTTTGCCGCAGCTATTTCTATAGAGGTAATAAGATTTTCTTTTCCATCTGTACGCAGAGTGCCGATAGGGAGCTGAGAGCCGGTGAGAATGACGGGTTTAGCCAGATTCTCAAGCATGAAACTGAGAGCAGAAGCCGTATAAGACATGGTATCGGTTCCATGAAGAATGACAAAGCCGTCGAAGTAATCATAATTGTAGTTGATAATCTTTACTATTTTTGCCCAAAGCGAAGGCTCCATGTCAGAAGAGTCAATAGGAGGATCAAACTGATAGGAAGAGATGCGGTAATTGAAACGTTTCAGTTCGGGAACATGTTTGAGAAGATGATCGAAGTTGAAATTTTCAAGCGCACCTGTCTCTGGGTTCTCTATCATGCCGATGGTTCCACCGGTATAAATTAGCAACACGGATGGGTAGTCAGTCTTCATAAACATAACCGGGTTTGATTATTTTGGGTGCAAAGATAGGAAAAAAATAGTGATTAGGGGTAAGTGGTTAGTGATAAGTGACATTTTGCCATTACAATGTCATTTACTTATCACTAATCCACTCCTTTCCAATCACTTCTTCAACCCTTCTTTCAACTGTGTGATCGCCTTTTCCGCATCTCCTTCAGCTTCATTCAGCAGGGTGACGAATCGGCTACCGATGATAGCACCGGAAGAGTTGGCACAAGCGGCATCAAATGTCTGTTTGTTACTGATGCCGAAGCCAACCATGCGGGGATTGCGCAGGTGCATATCCTGTATCTTTTTGAAATAAGCTTGCTTCTGGCTATCGAAATCTTTCTGGGCACCGGTAGTAGCAGCGCTGGATACCATATAGATGAAGCCGTCGGTATGTTCGTCGATTTCACGGACACGAGCCTCGCTGGTTTCGGGGGTGATGAGCATAATGACACGGATATCGTAACGGTCGGCAATAGGTTTATACGTTTCTTCGTAATCTTTGAAGGGAAGATCGGGAATAATAACGCCGTCGATGCCACATTCTACACATTTCTGACAGAAAGCCTCGAACCCGAATTTCATGATAGGGTTGAGATAGCCCATCAGAATGAGAGGAATACGGACATCGCTACGGATATCGCGGAGCTGCTCAAACAAAATACGCAGCGACATACCGTTGCGAAGAGCACGCGTGGCAGCTTCCTGGATAACAATGCCGTCAGCCATTGGGTCACTGAAGGGAATACCGATTTCAATCGAATGGACCCCATTGCGTTCGAGGGTGCGGATGACGTCGGCAGTACCTTCCAGGGTTGGACAACCAGCACAGAAGTAGATGGACAGCAAGTTTTTAGGGCTGTCCTGAAAAAGTTGATTTATACGATTCATGATGTTATTCTAAATTTAATTCGTTCTTAATTCTTTGAGAAAACGTTCGATTCGTTCCACATCCTTGATGCCCGGAGATGTCTCGAAGCGACTGTTGATATCGATACCGGCAAGGCGGGGATGGTGGAATTCTTTCAGAGCTTTGACACTGTAAGAATTGATACCGCCGCTAAGCAGGAAGGGGGTACTGCCAGTGTAACGTTGCAGAATGCTCCAGTCGAATTGCTGTCCGGAGCCACCGTAGTGGACGGTACGTGTATCGAACAGATAGTAGTCGCAGAAACCTTCATAATCAGATACGGCAAGAAGATCCTTGGGCAAAGCGATGGAAAACGCTTTGATGATCCGGATACCCTGTGAATGAAGGGTGCGGCAATATTCGGGTGATTCGTCACCGTGCAGCTGGACGTAGTTCAGACCGAAACGGTCGACATACATAAGGATGTTTTCTTTGGTTTCGTTGACAAAAACACCGACACGTTTGGCAAGCGTAGGCAGGTACCTGGGTATCTGGTACAGGTATCTGGGGGATTTGGGGTAGAAGATAAAACCGATCATATCTACACCTAATACTTCTACATCGCGGATATTGTCTGCATCGGTCATTCCGCATACTTTGATCATTGTATTCATGGGCTTATGTACCTTAAAAATCACGAATATATGACATTATGTGTGAATTTCCAAATTTATATACCGTGAATGAGTTCTTCCAATGTGCTCCCGGGATCGTCTGTACGCATGAATGTCTCTCCCATAAGGAAACCACGGAAACCTGCCGAGCGTAGTTCACGGATGGTTTCAGGGTGCGAAATACCACTTTCGGAAACGAGCAGCGGAGGCGTCTGAAAATCAATTTCAGCAACAGCATTTTTTAACTCTTCTGCAATGCGGAAAGAGTTTTCTATGTTGGTGACGAAGCTGCCCAGATTGCGGTTGTTGACGCCGACCATATCCGTCTCCTTATATATATAGGAGAGTTCGGAGATACTGTGTACTTCGAGCAGAACTTCGAGCCCAAGTTCGTGTGCCTGCATGGTGAGTGTGTGGCACTCGTCAGGTGTGAGGCAGGCGGCAATGAGCAGCACTGCATCGGCACCTACAATGCGGGCTTGCAGAAGCTGATACTTGTCGATGATGAAGTCCTTACGCAGGATCGGGATGTTGACCAACGGGCGTGCTGTACGGATGTCACGCAGAGTTCCGCCGAAGAACTTTTCATCCGTGAGGATGGAGAGGGCGGAAGCTCCGGCTGTTTCATAAGCAGGAGGGATGAGATCGGCCTGTGCGCTTTCCTTGATCCAGCCCTTGGAAGGGGAACGGCGTTTGAACTCGGCAATGATGCCGGATGAAGAGTTTGCGAGTGCACGCTTCATGCTGCGGACGGGCGTTGTGCCGGAAGCTCCGGTTTCGACAGCTTCCTGCATCATGGCAGCAGCTTGCTCTTGCAATTGACTGAGGGAGACTGCTTGTTTTTGCTGCTCTATCTCAATCCGCTTGTGGGCGATGATTTCGGATAAAATATCTTTCATTGTTTTTGTTTTTTGAGTTGACGAGGGGACGAGTTGACGAGGGGGGAAGGGCTGCGCTGTACTTGTGAGCGAATTTGCCCAGCCATCATGCCGAAAGGCCTTGTTCCCTTGTTAACTAGTTCCCTTGTCAACTATTAATCATTATAAACTTCTTCAACGTCTCCAGCGCCCGTCCACTCTCCAGCGATTGGCGAGCGATGGCAATGCATTCTTCGATTTCCTTTTCAGGTTCCATCACTTGGATGGCGAAGGCGGCGTTGACAATGACACATTGCGTTTGGGCACGTGTGGCACGGTTATTAAGGATGTTATCAAAGATGCGGGCGGCATCCTCTTTGCAGGCTCCGCCGAAGAGCTCTTCGGGTTGCGCGGCATTGAAACCCAGCGCTTGCGGACGGTAAATCCGTTCGTAATTGCGCGTCATAACTTTGAATTC
>NZ_EQ973492.1:1011876-1018799 GCF_000158035.1 Bacteroides cellulosilyticus DSM 14838 | reverse complement strand
GTCCGTGAGGGAGATTTCGTCGTAGCTATCGAGACTGTTGACTACCGCAAAATCGATACCGAGTTTGTAAAAAACATTTGTGTAGAGTCGCATCTGTGCAAGATCGGCCACACCGAGCAACTGGTAAGTAGGCTTGCAAGGATTGACAAGCGGGCCAAGAAGGTTGAACAGTGTACGTACTCCCAATGCCTTGCGCACAGGGCCGACGAACTTCATTGCCGGATTGAAAAGTTGGGCGTGCAGGTAGGCGATGTTACACTCGTCCATGCTGCGTTTCAACTTGTCGGGATCATTGGTGAAGCGGATGCCGTGTTGCTCCATGACATTGCTTGCTCCACTGACGGAAGTGGCACCATAATTGCCGTGTTTGGCAACTTTGTAACCGGCTCCGGCCACCACAAAACAGGCACAAGTGGAAATGTTGAACGTGTTCTTTCCATCACCTCCCGTACCTACGATATCGATAGGCCGATAAGGCGCGAAGTCGATAGGGATACGAGTCTCCATAAGGGCTTCGCGAAAGCCGATTAGTTCATCTACTGTGATGCTACGCATCTGAAATACAGTGAGTAATGCGGAAATCTGTGCTTCGGGGTAAGCTTCCCGGGTGATGTTCAGGAGAATTTGCTTGGTTTCTTCCGAAGTAAGCTCTTCGTGGTTGAAGAGACGAGTTAATATATCTTTCATTTTCTTATTTACGATTAGACGATTTACAATTTACGATTGAAAATTCTGTTGTGTTCGGAATGCCTCACTTTAGTGTTTGAAATGTGGCATTTCAGACGCCTTTCAGCCAGTTGCCTACAATCTGTTTTCCATCGGGAGTCAATACCGATTCCGGGTGAAATTGGATGCCGTGAACATCGTATTCCCGATGTTTCAGTGCCATGATTTGACCTTCGGAACTGATGGCGGTGATAACCAATTCTTCGGGAAATCCTTCCGTATCCACTACCCAGGAGTGATAACGGCCGACTGGTATTTCAGTAGGAAGACCGGAGAAAATGTAATCTTTATTCTTTATTTTTACATTCGTTTGTATGCCGTGAAAGACTTCACTCAGATTGGTGAGTTTCCCGCCGAATGCTTGTCCGATGGCCTGTTCACCCAGACAGACGCCAAGTATGGGTTTCCGTCCTGCGTAAGTGCGGATGACCTCTAATAGTAAGCCTGCCTCCTCGGGAATGCCGGGGCCGGGTGAAAGGATGATCTTATCATATTTCTCCAGTTCCTCAAGCTCTAATTTATCATTGCGTAGCACATCTACTTCTGCGCCGAGTTCTTTTACCAGATGAGCAAGGTTGTAGGTGAAAGAGTCGTAGTTGTCTATGATTACTGTTTTCATGATTTCATTTACAATTTACAATTTACAAAGTACAATTTTTTAAGTACAATTTACAAAGTACATGAATTTACATTTTCTCCGCCATTACGATTGCCTTTTTCAGTGCTCCCAGTTTGTTGTTCACCTCTTGCAACTCGTATTCTTCATTGCTCTTGGCTACGATGCCGCCGCCTGCCTGAAACCAAAGTACACCGTTGCGACTGACGAAAGTACGGATGGTAATGGCCTGGTTCAGTGAACCGTTCAGCCCGATGAAGCCGATGCAACCGCCGTAAGCGCCGCGATTGTGCGGTTCCAGTTCGCTGATGAGTTGCATGGCGCGTACCTTGGGTGCACCGCTTAGAGTGCCTGCCGGGAAGGTGTCGATGAATGCTTTGATGGGGCGGGCATCTTCGTTCAGCGTACCGCTGACGCGGCTTACCAGGTGGATAACATGACTGTAATATTGCATTTCCTTGTAGAAATCCACTTTTACATCGTGGCAGTTGCGGGAAAGATCGTTACGGGCGAGATCGACCAGCATGACATGCTCTGCATTCTCTTTGGGATCATCATGCAGGTATTGGGCGTTCAGCGCATCCTGTTCGGGATCTCCGGTGCGCTTGGTAGTACCGGCGATGGGGTCGATGTAGGCGTGGCGGCCTTCGATGCGGCAGTGCGTTTCGGGTGATGAACCGAAGATGCGGAAACCTCCGAAATCGAAATAGAACAGATAAGGAGAGGGGTTGATGCTGCGCAAGGCACGATAAAGTTTGAAGTCATCGCCTACGAAACGTTGTTCGAAACGGCGGGAGAGAACAATCTGGAAAACATCCCCACGCAGGCAGTGGGCAATTCCCTGACGGATATTTGCTTTATGCTGTTCGTCGGTCAGTGGGGAAGTGGTTTCACCAACGGCACGGAAATCGTAGGCGGTGTAATTGCGGTTATTGATGGCTTTCTGCACCGTATCCAGTTCACTTTCTTCACCGGGGGCAAGCATTTCAAGAAGTACCATTTCGTTCTTAAAGTCGTTGAAGACAATGAGGTACTGATACAAGATGTAGAGCATATCCGGTGCGTCGTTGGTGGCTTCGCGGCTATCTTTTACGGGAATATTTTCAAAATAGCGTACGGCATTGAAAGAGGTGTAGCCATAAAGACCGCAGTAATTGGCATATTCGCCTTCCACATGGAAGCAGCCGAGGAAATCCTCTAAAGCTTTTTCTACAGGATATTCCTGTGTGATGGGACGTTCTTCGCGAGTACCGTCGGGCAGGCGGAAGATGGCTGTTCCGTGGTCGATGCTGACGCTTGCCAATGGACAGAGTCCGATAAATGAACGGTTGTTTTCACTGCCGTGATAGTCGGAGCTTTCCATGAGTGCACTTTGGGGAAAGACGTCGCGGACTTTAAGATAGGTACTTACAGGAGTGTGCAAGTCGCCGAGAATGGTACGGCTATGTGTTTGATAATTATATGTATTCATTTTCTTTCGTGATTAGTTTTTAATGATTAATGATTAGTGGCACCGATGATCTTAGTGTTAATCACTAATCACTCAACACTAAACGTTAAATAAGTTTCTATATCCTTGTCTCCACGTCCCGAAACAGTCAGTACAACAACATCATCGGGTTTGAAGTTCAGCTTTTCGAGGGCACCGAGGGCATGGGCACTTTCCAGGGCGGGGATGATACCTTCCAGTTTCGTCAGTTCGTAGGCGGCGCGGATGGCTTCATCATCATTAACAGCAAGTACGATGGCACGTTTTTGTGCAGCCAGATTGGCATGCATGGGGCCGATACCCGGGTAATCCAGTCCGGCAGAGATAGAGTAGGGCTCTTCGATCTGGCCGTCTTCGTTCTGAATGACGTAAGTGCGTGCACCGTGAATGATTCCCATCTGTCCGAGGGCGATGGTAGCGGCAGTCATACCCGTATCTATTCCTTTACCACCGGCTTCGGCGAGGACGATCTGCACGCGGCTATCGTCGATATAATGGTAAATGGTTCCGGCGGCATTGCTACCACCACCTACACAAGCGATAAGATAGTCGGGGCAGTCACGGCCTTCTTTCTCAATGAGTTGCTTTTTGATTTCTTCGCTGATGACGGATTGCAGGCGAGCCACCATGTCGGGATAAGGATGAGGACCGACTGTGGAACCGATGATGTAGTAGGTATCGGCAGGATGACAACACCAGTCGCGGATTGCCTCGTTGGTAGCATCTTTCAGCGTCATATTTCCGGAAGTGACGGGGATGACGGTTGCACCCAGCATCTTCATTTTTTCTACATTGACATGCTGGCGTTCTACATCCGTTTTTCCCATGTAGACGATACATTCCATGTTCATCAGGGCACATACGGTGGCAGTAGCTACGCCGTGTTGTCCGGCACCGGTTTCGGCGATGATGCGATGCTTGCCCATGCGGCGTGCCAGAAGAATCTGTCCGATAGTGTTGTTAATCTTGTGAGCTCCTGTATGGTTCAGGTCTTCACGTTTGAGGTAGAGCTTGCAGCCATACTTTTCGGAAAGCCGGCGGGCATAGTAGAGTGGGGAAGGACGTCCTACGTAGTCACGCAGCAGTTGGTCGAACTCTTGCTTGAAATCTTCGCTTTGCAGTACTTTGAGATAGGTGTTCTGCAACTCTTCCACACACTTGTGGAGTATTTCGGGAACATATGCTCCACCGAATTCTCCGTAATAACCATCTTGATTTACTAAAAAACTCATAATCCTATTTTTTATTTAATTGTTTACGATTTACTGTTTATCTCAAAACCGGATAAAAGAAAAGAGCCCTGTCGCAGGTTGCGACAGGGCTCTTTCTTAATCTATATTATGTTCACATATATACATACGAGCGCTGCTCCCTTACGACTGTCGGAGTTGTAACGGGCGCCACCACCAATATGTATTTATGAGCATTGTTTTCATTGTCTTTTTGTTTTAGCTGTGGGCAAATGTAAGCACTTTGTTTTAATTACCAAAGAATTTCTTGCTTTTTTTCTTTCAAAGAACATTTTTCTTATAAAGTTGTTCTATAGGGGTATTCAGAACAACTATTATTCACAATAAAAAAGAAAGGATGAACTATGAAGCGAAAACATTTAGTTGCCATTGGCGTATCGATTGCTATTCTCTTGTTACTTTATTGGCTATTGGTGGCCGAAGATATGAATGCTTGGCTGAACGTTAATTGATTTTTCGTGACTTTCTTGCGGAGTTGTGCGGATAAAAATGTATCTTCGCAAAAAATCATAAGCTCATGAAAGGAATAAGTAACTCATTTTTGCGTACGATATGTGCGCTGATAATCGGTTTGGTATTGGTGATGTTTCCCAATGAGGCCGGAGACTATTTTGTAATAACGATCGGTGTTGTGTTTCTGATACCGGCATTATTAAGTATCATCGGGTATTTTGCCATGAGTGCCGAAGAGAGACGTCGCCTTCCTATCGAAGGAATCGGTAGTTTGCTGTTTGGGCTGTGGCTGATCATTATGCCCGGTTTCTTTGCAGACTTACTGACGTTTGTACTGGGATTTATCCTTGTACTGGGCGGTGTGCAACAGATTGCGTCGCTTTCTGCCGCCCGTCGCTGGATGCCGGTTCGTGTGGGATTTTATATCATTCCGGTGCTCATTCTGATTGCAGGGCTGGTTGCCTTGTTCAATCCGACGGGGGTACGTTCCACGGCATTTATCATTATCGGTATCACCAGCATAGTATATGCAGTTTCCGAATTGATAAATTGGTTTACATTTACTCGCAAACGGCCGAAGCCGGGTACGCCGAGAGCTTCTTCAAAGGCTGTAGACAATATTGAGGACGCGGAAATTATAGAAGATAAATGAGTGACAAGCTACGAGCTACAAGTTACGAGTGCTTTTCAGCGTGAGGCTATTTCAACAGAGTATCTCCATTCCCCTCCTCCTCGGAGGAGGGGTGCCCAAGGGGCGGGGTGGTAGGTGAGAAATAAATTCTTTATTTATAGGGTTCATTGGTATTTCCTTGCTTACCTACCACCTCCCCCCGTTGGGGTACTCCTCCTCCGACGGAGGAGGAGAATTGAGATAGTTTGGACTATAAAGAGTATGTCGGAAAGACTGCGTGGCATAGCAACTTGTAGCTTGTAGCTCGTCACTTGTAGCCCTATTATTTCAACCATTCGTTTATTAACTCCATAACTTCTGCCTTTTCGGCTTCGGGCAATGTGCTGATACGTGCCAGATGGCTGCCATTCGGTTGGATAAATACATGAATATTCTTCTTGTTTTTCAGCCAGGTGACGCCTGCGGCTGTCCATGGGTCGTTCTGACCGTAAATGAAGATCATTTTCGGGTCCTGTTTCTTTAGAAACTTGGTTATTTTCTTACTTAAAGTTTTGTCGAAAGGCATATCTTTCAACTCTTCGGGAAGCATCAGACGGTGCAGGTAACCTTCACTGGACTGGATGGAGAGATACTGCTTGAACGGTTGGACGTCATAACCATAGTATCCCAATTCACGGGCAGCTTGTACAAAGAAAGAAGCATTGGGACTGTCGGCGGTGAAATATCCCGGCTCACTGATGGCAAGCAGATGAGAGAAAATTTCATCATCAGAGGCTGTAGTAGCGGGTATGGAGCTGATAGGAGTACCCCACTGCCACAAAGCGAAAGAATATTCCAATACCGAGTAATCGTAAATTTCTTCAATCGGTGCACGGAATGAATAATTCTTTTCACTGCAATACTTTTCAAAACGGGGAAGTAAAGTTGCTTTCCGTTTCAAAGCTTCCAATTGGAAATCTTCAATTATCTTGCGGTTTTCCGGTGTTGAAACTTTATGCAGGAAAGGCTCATGACGTCCATCTTCTACTCCATAACAAAGCGGAGCTACGTAAGGAACGGAAATATCTACATCATCCGGATAGAAAGTGCGGTAAAGAAGGGTAGTCTGTCCTCCTTTGCTGATGCCGGTGGCGATCCATTTGCCCGGATAAATGTTTTTGAATGCGGTGGTAATGGCATGTAAATCGTCCGCAGAGTTCTCGGCTGTCAGGTATTGCCAGTCTTTGGGTTCGGGGGTAGACTCAAGGAAGTAGCGATATTCCACGAATATCATGTTGGCATTGAGAAGTTTTGAAAGCTCTTCACGATATTGGGAACGGAGGGCGTAAGCGGCGCCATAGCCTTCGGTAACGATCACTGTGGGGCGGTCGAAGCCGACATGAGAAACGATAACGCGTTGGCGAAAACTGCCTTTCTCCGGATGGCGGTGATCCAGCGGTTGGGTAAAATAGGTCACGTATTTCTCTGAAAACTCAGAAGTTTCCAGTGGGCGGATTTCTTTAATGGCGGAAATCGCGTTGATTTTTTGCTCCAGAACGGTCTGTGCGAAAGAAGAGGCCGATGCTGACAGCAAAACAAAGAGTAGGAGTGCTGCATAGCGAATGTGCATGTTCTTCATAATGAATCGTTTTTAATTTATCATCTGGTTTTGTAAATATTGACAAAGGTACGAAAAAGTGATATGCTGGAAAATAAATTACGATGATATTTTAGTTTTCAAAAAAAGAGAGAGAACTACCTCCCGGCACCTCTCCCCCT
>NZ_EQ973492.1:996206-1011516 GCF_000158035.1 Bacteroides cellulosilyticus DSM 14838 | reverse complement strand
ATGATTTTATTAGTTAATCACTTCTCTTCACTTATCTTATAAACAAGAGTTCTCTGTATTTTGGCAGTGTCCACATCTGGTTGTCGACAATCAGTTCCAGCTTGTCGATATGATAACGGATCTCTTCCATTGCCGGTACGATGGTGTCGTGGTAGGCAATGGCTTTCTCACGTTCACTTTCGATCTTGTTGGCCACTTTGCGGGCTTCGATCATGGCATCTACATGCTCTTTGATGAAGGCGGTGCGGTCGGCAATCTCTTCGATGAGTTCCAGGTTCTTGGCAGACAGTTTTGCAGCTTTGTCGCTTGGGAACAGCTCCTTCATCTTGTAAACGTTATCAATGAGATCCGTTTGATACTGCGTGGCTACCGGGATGATGTGGTTCATGGCCAAATCACCTAATACACGAGCTTCAATTTGGATTTTCTTAGTGTAAGTTTCCCATTTCACTTCGTTGCGGGCTTCCAGTTCTTTCTGAGTCAGTACACCGGTATTTTCGAACATGCGGATACTTTCCGGCTTCAGATAGCTGTCGAAGATGAGAGGCACACTGGTTTCGCAATCCAGGCCGCGTTTCTTGGCCTCTTCTTTCCATTCGTCACTGTAGCCGTTGCCATCGAAATGGATGGGCTTACAAATCTTGATGTATTTGCGGATAACCTCAAGGATAGCCGAAATCTTCGGTTCGCCTCTCTCGATGAGTTCGTCCACATCTTTTTTGAATTCTACCAGTTGCTCGGCTACGGCGGCGTTCAGGGCAATCATGGCACAGGCACAGTTTGCTTCCGAACCTACGGCGCGGAACTCAAAACGGTTTCCGGTGAAGGCGAACGGACTGGTGCGGTTACGGTCGGTATTGTCAATCAACAATTCCGGAATCTGTGGAATATCCAGTTTCATGCCTTGCTTGCCGCTAAGGCTTACGAGATCATCCTTGGTACTCTCTTCAATGTGTTCCAATACCTGTGACAACTGTTTGCCCAGGAAGCTGGAAATGATTGCGGGAGGTGCTTCGTTGGCACCCAGGCGGTGTGCGTTCGTGGCACTGGAAATAGCGGCTTTCAACAATCCATTGTGCTTGTAGACTGCCATCAGGGTGTTCACTACGAAAGTGATGAAGCGCAGGTTTTCTTCGGGTAGTTTACCCGGGCCCATCAGTCCGATGCCTGTATCCGTACCCAACGACCAGTTGTTGTGCTTACCGCTACCGTTGACGCCTTTGAAAGGCTTTTCGTGCAGCAGTACGCGGAAGCCGTGGTTACGGGCTACTTTACGCATCAGTGCCATGACGAGCATGTTATGGTCTACAGCCAGGTTACATTCTTCGAAGATGGGAGCCAGCTCGAACTGGTTGGGGGCTACCTCATTGTGACGCGTTTTAACGGGGATACCGAGTTTCAATGCTTCGATTTCCAATTCCTTCATAAAGGCTGCCACGCGGGTAGGGATGGCACCGAAATAGTGGTCTTCCAACTGTTGGTTCTTGGCACTGTCGTGTCCCATCAGCGTGCGGCCTGTCATCAGTAGGTCGGGACGTGCGGCATACAGACCTTCGTCGATCAGGAAATATTCCTGTTCCCAACCCAGGTAGGCAACTACCTTCTTCACTTCCGGATTGAAGTAACGGCATACGTCTACGGCAGCTTTGTCTACGGCACGCAGGGCTTTCAGTAACGGAGCTTTGTAGTCCAGTGACTCACCGGTGTATGCTATGAAAATGGTCGGTATGCAGAGCGTATCATCGACGATGAAAGCCGGAGAAGAGGGGTCCCATGCACTGTAACCGCGTGCCTCGAACGTATTGCGGATGCCACCGTTAGGGAAGCTGGATGCATCCGGTTCCTGCTGAACGAGCAGTTTGCCTGTGAATTCTTCCATCACACCGCCTTTGCCATCGTGCTCGATGAAAGCGTCATGCTTCTCGGCTGTACCCTCAGTCAATGGGTGGAACCAGTGGGTATAGTGGGTAACACCCATTTCGAGTGCCCATTTCTTCATACCGGCTGCCACTTCATCAGCAATGCTGCGATCCAGCGGAGCACCATTGTCGATCACGTCAATCAGTTTGGCATATACCTTGCTCGGCAGATACCTGAACATCTTTTCCTTGTTGAACACATACTTGGCATAATATTCCGACGGACGTTCCGCGGGGGCTGCCACTGCAACGGGTTTCTTTTTAAACGCCGTTTCTACTACTCTGAATCTCAATTTAGACATAATACTTTATTATTGTTGGTTCGTAAATTAGTGATTAGGGTTTGGTGATTAGTGATTAGTGGCTGCGCTGTATGCGGCATTTTGCTTATCACTAATCACTAACCGTTGATCGTTATCTAGTTGTATGCTGATTCACCATGTTCGTAGATATCCAGTCCTTCTTCTTCTACACGTCTGCTGACGCGGATACCTATCCATGAATCTACTACCTTATAAAGGATGAAAGTGATTACTGCACTGAACACGATGGATACGAGAGTTGCGAAAATCTGTATCCACAACTGATGCCAGTCTCCGTAAAGTGCACCTTGCTGCCCACCTTCTCCGGTGATGTATTGGGTAGCGAAGACACCGGTCAGGATGGAACCTACAATACCACCGATGCCGTGCACGCCGAATGCATCCAGAGCATCATCATATTTGAATTTCGGTTTCACCACTGCAACCATGAAGAAACAGACGATAGGCGTAATCAATCCGATAAAGAACGCACCCAGTAAATCTACCGTACCGGCTGCGGGAGTTATTGCTACCAATCCGGCAACGGCACCCGTGCAAGCACCTACTGTGGTTGGCTTTTTGTTGCAAATCCAGTCGATTGCCATCCAGGTTACGGCTGCCACGGCAGTTGCGATATGTGTTACCATGAATGCGTTGGCTGCAAGGCCGTCTGCTGCAAGTCCACTACCAGCGTTGAAACCGAACCAGCCCAGCCACAGGAAAGAAGTACCCAGAAATACGAATGTGATGTTGTGCGGAGTGATCGGGTGACCTATTCTGTAATCTTCTCTCTGTCCCAACATGATAGCCATCACAAGTGCGGAGATTCCGGCATTGACATGTACTACTGTTCCGCCAGCGAAGTCAATGGCTCCCATTTCCTGAAGGAAACCACCGCCCCATACCCAGTGTGCCATCGGGAAGTAGGCCAGGATAACCCAAAGGATGATGAATACCATATAGCCGGAGAACTTAATTCTTTCGGCAAATGCACCTAAGATAAGGGCGGGAGTGATAATGGCAAACATGCACTGGAACATGACGAAGGTCAGTTCGGGGATGTTGCCCGAAGTCAGTGTGTCGATGGTGATACCGTGCAGGAATGCTTTGTCGAAACCGCCAATCACAGCTCCCAGCGGATTACCCGATTCCATAAAATCTGTGCCGAATGCCCAACTGTAACCGAAAGCGACCCATAGGATGCTGACGACACCTACAATGAATAAGGTCTGCATGATGATACTCAATACGTTTTTCTGACGGACCAGACCACCGTAGAAAAGGGCGATACCGGGGATGCTCATTAGTAATACCAGAATGGTGGCTGTAATGATCCATGCTGTGTTACCGCTATCCAATACCGGTTCTTCTACTATTACAGCCGCACTTTCTACAGCTTTGGTAACGGCATCTTGTGCATATATTTTTGTTGTAAAGCACGTTGCCATAAGGACAGCAAGGGCTATCCACAGCCTGGCAGTGCTGCGTTTACTATATTTATCCATAAGTTTTTTGCTATTAGTTGTACTTGTATTCTTTGTTATTTTGAGTGTATCGCTCTCTCACTATCGAGCGTGTCACTCTCTCCGTGGTTTAGTGCTGCCTGGATTATCTTTCCTGTTCGGCATTGTAGAGGGCGATGTCGCCACGTTCGGCGGTGCGGATGCGGATAGCGTCTTCTATGGGGATGATGAAGATACGCCCGTCTCCGATTTCTCCGGTTTGTGCGGATCTGATGATGGCCTGCACGGTCTTTTCGGCATTCTTGTCGCGTACCACGATAGAGATTAGGATACGCTCAATGGAACTGGTGTCGTACATTACACCGCGGTAGATGCGTGCCTGACGGGATTTTCCTATTCCCCGGACGTCGTAGTAGGAGAACCATTCGATGTCCGCTTCGAGCAATGCGTCCTTTACATCCTCGAATTTTGTCTTGCGGATAATTGCTTCAATCTTTTTCATACCTTAATACATTTACGATTTTTTTTAGTTGACGAGGTTTTTTAGTTGACGAGTTGACAAGGGCCTTTCGGGGTGTCCGTTTCTTATCCTTGTCTGCTTGTTCCCTCGTCCCCTCGTTCCCTATTTTTACTCTCTCTCAAAAACTAACTCCGAATACGAAGTATGCACCCTGCGTGTGTGGATTGAACGTCACTTGTGCAAAGGTGGGCAGCGAAAAAGAATTTGTGAATTTGATTTCTTTTTCTGCTTTCAGTGTGAGGTTGGTTACGTTGAACTTGTTGGCATACGCACCTTCCCATGGGGTAAGACCGACTTCTGCCGACCAGTCCAGGCCACCGAGTTTAAAGGGTGCGCTGATGCCTACATACGTGGAATAAGCTCTGTCACCGTTCTCCTTTGTATAATCATCTCCGGCAAAGTAAGTGTTCCAACTCAGTGCCAGCGGACCGAAATCATATCCCAGAGTGGCTTCGAAGATGTGTACCGTGCTATGTGCGCCATACTTGAAATAATCTCCCGTATATCCGCCATCCTCTTTGTGGTAGGAGAACCAGTAATCTGTAACGGATACGCTGAAACCGCCTGTATTGTAACCCAGTGTGAGGTCGATCTCTCTGGCATCCTCCTTGTCGATGCCTACCGAGCCCCAAGCTGTCAGTGACAAGCCCTTGTAGCTGACTCCCATGCTGGGCTGGATACTTACACCACCGCAGTCTGTTCCACGCCAGATGTAGTTGCTTACAAAATCTGCACCGACTGAGGCCTCCACTTTATCCTGTGCCTTTGCCGTGAAAGGCATTGTTGCTGATAATAGCGCGATGGCTATCATTCGGAATTTTACGCTTTTCATTTTCATACCTATTTTACCTTTTAAGTTTAGACAAATTGCGGATGATCAGTCCGGTGAAACTATAGTTTTATTTTAGTTGTTATCTTTTTCATTTTCATACCAGCCATTTTCTGATTCTCCTCATGGCTTCCACACAATCCTCGTGATTTCCGAAGGCGGTCAGGCGGATGTAGCCTTCTCCGCTGGGGCCGAAACCTACACCGGGTGTTCCTACTACATTGGCTTCGTATAACATCTGTTCGAAGAAGCGCCAGGAACCGATGCCATTCGGTGCTTTCAGCCAGATGTAAGGAGCATTCACGCCGCCATACACTTTCAGTCCGGCTGCTTCCAGACCCTCTTTCATGGTTCGTGCGTTGTTCATATAATAGTCGATGTTTTCCTTTATCTGCTGCTTGCCTGCCGGGGTGTAGATGGCTTCGGCAGCCCGTTGGGTGATGTAGCTGGTACCGTTGAATTTGGTGCATTGACGGCGATTCCAGAGACGGTTCAACGGAATGCGTTCACCAGTCAGGGTGGCGGCTGTCAGCTCTTTCGGAACTACGGTGTATCCGCAACGGACTCCGGTGAATCCGGCTGTCTTCGAGAAGCTGCGGAACTCTATGGCACATTTCTTGGCACCTTTTATTTCGTAAATGGAGTGGGGAACGTCTTCTTCCTGTATAAACGCCTCATAAGCGGCATCGAACAGAATCAGAGTGTCGTTGGCAAGTGCGTAGTCCACCCATTTTTTCAGTTGTGATTTGGTCAGCGTTGTTCCCGTCGGATTGTTCGGGTAGCAAAGGTAGACGATGTCAATCCGTTTGTCCGGTATTTCGGGAACAAAGTTGTTTTCGGCGGTGCAGGGCATGTAAGTCACGTTGCTCCATTTGCCGTCTTCTTCCAATACTCCGGCACGGCCACACATTACGTTGCTGTCTATATATACCGGGTAAATGGGGTCTGTCACTCCTACGCTGTTGTCGTGGCGGAGGATATCGCCTATGTTGCCCGTATCGCTTTTGGCTCCATCGTTTACGAATATTTCCGTAGGGCTAAAATGAATGCCTCTCGGAGCATAATCATGTTTGATGATCGCTTCAATCAAAAAGTCATATCCCTGTTCGGGACCGTATCCGTGGAAGGTACTGGCATTTGTCATCTCATCCACTGCCCTGTGCATCGCCTCGATGCAAGCCGGTGGCAGTGGCCGGGTAACGTCTCCGATACCCAGGCGGATGACCTCTTGTTTAGGGTGCGTTATCCTGAAAGTATTCACCTTTTTAGCTATGTCTGAAAATAAGTAACTTCCCGGTAGTTTCAAAAAATGTTCGTTTACTAATGCCATACTTTCTTGTTGTTTTAACCATTAATCACTAATTATCTTTTCTCCGTCGAACACCCGGACTGCTCCTCCCGTCATCCATACGTGATCCGTTTTTTCGTCCCATTCGATGGTAAGTGAGCCTCCATCCATGATGATGTCTGTTTTTCTTCCGGATTTTCCGGTCAGTGCGGCAGCTACTGCGGTGGCACAAGCTCCGGTTCCGCAAGCCTGGGTGATGCCCGAACCTCTTTCCCAAACTCTCATCCTGATTTTCCCATGCTCCAGCACCTGGGCAAACTCTACATTGATGCGGTCGGGAAACAACGGATGATTTTCCAGTTTCGGACCGATGCTTTCGAGGTTGATATCTTTAATATCTTCTACAAAGATTACCAGGTGAGGATTTCCCATTGATAGGGTGGTTCCGGTGAATTTCTGTCCGTTGGCTTCAATGGGTTGTTCTTTCATATCGGCGGGACGTCCCATATCCACGGTTACGGTGTTCACTTTTCCGTCTTCTACATGGAGTTTCAGTATTTTGATGCCCGACAGGGTGTCGAGGGTAACGGCTGTTTGGGAAGTCAGGCCGTATTCATATAAGTATTTACCGATGCAACGACTGGCGTTGCCGCACATTTTGGCTTCGGAACCATCTGCATTGAAGATGCGCATACTGAAATCTGCCTTGTCCGAACTGCCGATGAGTACCAGGCCGTCGCTTCCAATTCCTGTATGCGGGGCGCTCCATTCAACCGAAAGTTTTTCAGGGCTTTCGATGGGATATTTCAGGGTGTTTACATAAATGTAATCGTTGCCTGCTCCGTGCATCTTAGTGAATTTTATAACTCTTGTCATTTTGTACTCTGTTGCTGGATTAATCTTTCTTTTTGTTTTATCACACTGCAAAGATACGACGTTTTGCTAAATTATTTGTAGAATACATATCTTATTTCTATTGTTTTTATTCATTCTTTCAGTCGCTGCAAATATACGGTATTCAAGTTTCAAATTAAAAGTTTGCGGGTGCATATTTGTATAAATTGTTATTTATGGAATTATTTCCGCATATTCATTCTATATAGGTAGTGGCGTAAATACGTGTTTTAAGTGGAAAAATGGAGTTTATGGGGTGAAAATGAAGATTTGTATATGACAGAATGAAATTGTTTTCTTGTTTTTGCTGACTAAATGATCTTTTGTATAATGCCACACTATTACAAGCCAAATGCCACACTTTAGCTTCCGTAATGCCATTCATTTGAGCCATCGAAGTGTGGCATTTGAATTGTTGAGGTGTGGCATTGGGGGAGTTAAAGTGGGGCATTGGTACAGATTGGAATGGAAATGAATAAAATGAGTATTCAGATACTGAGAAAATAGAGTATCTCAATTCCCCTCCTCCGACGGAGGAGGAGAATTGAGATAGTATTGCTTAATCACTTTAATTCATATCCCACCTTAAAGAAATAAATTTAACTACCGATCTGCATTACTTCTTTTTCAATATCTCCTGCAATAATACCGGTTCGTTGGTGGTGATGAAATCCACTCCCTGGCTGATGAGCCATTCCATATCTTTGGCATCATTTACTGTCCAGGCGTTAACCTTCATGCCAAGGTCGTGACATTCTTTGATCCACTCGGGATGTTTTTTGAAGACGGAGAAATGGTAATCAGGACCGGCACAACCCATGTCTTTCAGTTCCTGCGGATTGAGGTCACCTTCCAGATAATATACGGGAGTACCTTTAGGAGCCAGGCGAATGAATTCTTTGGTCGCATGGCGTGAGAAAGTGATATATTCGGTACGCTCTTCCAGTCCCATATCCTTAATCATTTTCACAATTTGCTCTATGGCGAGCGTTTCCCGTTCGGGAGTCTTGTGCGCTTTGAGTTCCAGGATAAGGCGGGTTTTCAATCCTTGGGCTTTATCGAGGTATTGCTGAAGGGTAGGGAGGTTCTCACCGTTGTCGAGGGTGATAGAGGTACATTCTTTCTCGGTGGATGTTTCCATGCGGACACCTTTGAATACACCGTCGTGGTCTACGATAAGTTTGTTGTCGGCAGTGAGCCAGACATCGAACTCGGAGCCGTAGCAATGGATGGAGTCAGCTTTCACCAGGGCGGCAATACTATTCTGGGCAGAACCGTCGGTCTTCCAGAAACCACGGTGGGCAATGACTTGGGTGTTTTGGGCTTGTAGGATGCCGCATGCGGCAAGAGACATAGCGGAGGCAAATAAAAGTTTTTTCAGTTTCATAGTTCCTTATTTATAATTCTGCCGCAAGGTACAAAATATGTCTGAAAAGTGATGTTTCATTTATGTTATTAATGCGAATCAGGAGATAAAGGTGTTATCTCCTTTACCTCCTATTACCTGCGTATACGGCGTCTGCGCCTGTGGTGACGTTTCTTCTGCTTATAAATGCTGATCCGTTTCCAGACAATCCACACAAACAGTATCCCGAAGACTGCAAAGATGAGAAGTACGATACCCGTATTCAGATTATCACCTTTGACGCGGCTCCACATTTCGAGAACAAGCTCTGTGCGGTCACCGAAATCACGGATCATGGCGCAACGCTCCACGACTTTACGGTCAGGGTATTGTATCGGATTGATCTGAACGCTATCTGCACCTGGACCGAAGAAATAACTGAGGTCGGAGAACTGTTCAAGAGTCGTGTCGATCTTTGCCTCCATAATCTCGGGCGTTGCTACGGCACTGACGTAGCCGATGGCATCCATATTGCGCAGAGCAATATCCGGCTGGCAAAGATAATTGATGAAGTAGCTGGCGGCTTTTACGTTGCGGGCATACTTGGGGATGGCCCAGCCATCGTACCAGATGTTGCTGCCTTCACGGGGAACTACATAGTCCAGGTCCACGCCTACAGCTTCCGCTTCGTCAATGGCCCAGACGGCGTCGCCACTCCAGGTAAGGTTGAGCCATGCTTTGTTTTTCGTCATCATTTCTTTGCCGAAGTCGGCTTCCCACCCGGCAATGTTGGGTTTCAGATCTTTCAGATATTGCTCTGCAAGGGTAATGGCTTCAGGGGAATTGTCGTTCATCAGTTGCTCCACGGTGATGGTGCTGTCGGCAAGTTGCCGGGCATGGGCATAGATGATGGCAGTGCCGTAGGCATCGCGGTAACTGTCTTTCATCAGAATCTTACCACGGTTGACGGCATCCCAAAGGCATCCCCAGGAGCTGACTTCTTCAAGGGTCTTGAACTTCTTGTTATAGAGTATTCCGGCGGTACCCCACATGTAGGGAACAACGTAATCATTGGTGTGGCGACCGGGCTGGCTGATCTTCTCCAACTCTTTCTGAATATACGGGGAGATGTTGGGGATATAGTCCGGAGTCTTACCAAAATTGCGGTTGATAGGAACGAGGAGGTCTTTCTTCAACATTCGTTCGATGATGTATTCCGAGGGGCATACAAGGTCGAAATCTTCCTGTCCGCGCTCAATCTTAGTGAGCATGATTTCGTTGATATCGAATACCTGGTAGATGATGCGGATATCTTCGCCTGTCTGCTCTTTGTACCAGGCAGGAAATTCGGCGAGGACTTCTTCGTCAATGTAATCTGCCCAGTTGTATACTTTCAGTACACGGCTGCGCTTCTCACTGGCACCGGTACAGGAGACAAGGAGAAGAATGCAGAGGAAGAGGGGTATGTATTTCTTCATTGTTTATAGGGGTTATATAGTAGGTAAATGATAATTTAGTGGTGTAGCTATTTATGTTCGGACTATCTCAATTCCCCTCCTCCTGGGAGGAGGGGTGCCCAAAGGGCGGGGTGGTAGGTAAAGAAATTCCTTAATTTTATTATTCATAGGTATTTTATTGTTTTACCTACCACCTCCCCCTGCGGGTACTCCTCCTCCGACGGAGGAGGAGAATTTGAGATACTTTAGTCTTTCATTTTCGCTCCGCTAAATTATTATTTTTCATTCTTTCTTGTTTCTTTCTGCTCTCTTATTAATCACAATCAGCAATACTAACACCGTTACAAAAATGATTGTTGACAGTGGGCGCAGTTCAGGAGTCAATCCACCCTTACGTGCGTCCGCATAGATGTATGTCGACAATGTTTCCAATCCTTCATTTCCGATAGTGAAGATCGTTACTGCGAAGTCATCAATGGAAAGCGTGAAAGCGAGGATGAAACCGCTGATCATTCCCGGCAGAATTTCTGGGAAGATGACTTTGCGAAGCGCCTGGAAAGGAGTAGCTCCGAGGTCGAGAGCTGCTTCGTAGACATTCTGATTCATTTTCTTCAGACGGGGCATCACGCTAAGTACCACATAAGGGGTACAAAAAGTGATGTGTGCCAATACCACCGTAGTAAATCCCTGCGAAATGCCAAAGCTGACAAACAGCAGGAACAGGGATACACCGGTAATGATATCCGCATTCATCATCGGAATAGCATTGGTGAAATTCATCACCTGACGTGCCCGGGAGCGCAAGTTAAAGATGCCGATAGCTGCCAGGCTTCCCAGCAGGGTAGAGGCTGTGGCGGCAATCGTAGCAATCGCGAATGTGTTCCAGATGGCATTCATCAGCGAGTGATGCATGCCGCCTGTAAATAGTGAACTGTATAGTTTGGTAGAGAATCCTGTCCAGTTACCCAGTACCTTGGCCTCGGTGAAAGAGAAGATCATAATGATCAGGATGGGCGAATAGAGCAGGGCAAGCAGAAACCAAAGATAGCCTTTCGCCAGAATACGTGTCATCATATCACACCTCCGCTTTCATTTTGTGCACTGTCGTCCTCGTTGGTAAAGAGGGCGGTGACGCCAATCAGCAACAGCATGATGAGCGACAAGGCAGCGCCGTAGTTCCACATTCCGTTATATATATTTTCTTGTACGGTAGTACCGAACAGCTTGATGTTGTTCATCGTCAGCAACTCGGCAATGGCAAAGGTGGAAACCGTGGGCATGAAAACCATCACCACACCACTCATGATGCCGGGCATCGAAAGGGGGAGGATCACTTTACCGAATACCTGTACAGGCGTAGCTCCCAGGTCTTGGGCTGCTTCTATCAGACTGCCATCCATCTTCTGCAATGTATTGTAGATAGGGTATATCATGAACGGCAGGAAGTTGTAGACCATACCGAATACCAAAGCTCCTTCGCCCAGCGGCAAGTTGAGGAAATCAAACAATGCCACCGTGGCAAGTGTACGTATCAGGATGTTCACCCACATAGGCAGGATGAACAGTACAACCATGGTCTGGGAAGTGTTGAAGCGCTTCTGACTGAGAATATAAGCAGCCGGATAACCGAGCAGGAAGCATACCAGAGTCGTGATGACAGCTATTCCGATAGAGTAGACGAATGTGTTGATAGATTCGGGATGCATCATGAATTTGCGGAAGTTGGCAAACGTGAATGCGCCTTCAGCATCGGTGAAGGCATAAACCACAATGAGCAACAGAGGCATCACAACGAAGATGATGAGAAACAATGCGTAGGGAACTGTCCAGTTCCGGCGACGCATGAAGAAACGGGATATATTACTGAGCACTTCCTTTCTTATTAGCAGATTCGACAATAGGGATAGAACCGGTGGTCTGTGCCGGTGCAACAATTCGTATATTTTCGGGTTCGATGGTGATGCCGACACGGTCACCGTCGTCCCAGACGTCAGTGGTGTCTACAAAGATATCCTCGTCCCAATCGGTAAACACGGTGAGATGGTAATGGTTTCCTTTATAAAGGATGAATTTCACTTCACCCGTCAGATGGCCGTCTTCTTCGTTATCTTCGAGGATGACGTTCCGGAAATCTATTTCTACGAGGACGGAGCTGCCCGGTTCGATGTCCTGCACTTCGGCACACTCAAAGGTGTAACCGAGGAATTCGACGTGTGTGGCGTCTATGAGCTTGCCTTCGAAGGTATTGCAGGTGCGTTCTTTCTTCATTACGTGAATGTCGAAAGGTTTCACGAGCAGACCGACTTCCCGTCCGGCTTCGAAACTGTGATAGTCCTGCACCATGAATTCGTAGCCCTCGTTAGTCTGTACCATCATTTCGTAATGCACGCCTTTGAAGATGCAGGAGGTGACAGTACCCATCAGTTGGGCAGCGGCAGAAGGTTCGAATATATAGATGTCTTCGGGACGGATGACTACATCGACGGGAGTGTTTTCGCCAAAGCCCTTGTCGACACATTCAAATTCGTGTCCGGCAAAGGATACGGCTTTGTCCTGAAGCATGAGGCCGTTCAGGATGTTACTTTCTCCGATGAAATCGGCAACGAAAGAATTGATGGGTTCGTTGTAGATGTCTGTCGGCGTACCTATCTGCTGGATGCGGCCTTCGCTCATCACGACGATGGTGTCGCTCAGAGTAAGGGCTTCTTCCTGGTCGTGGGTAACGTAGACGAAGGTGATTCCAAGCTTCTGGTGCATCTCTTTCAACTCCATCTGCATGTCTTTACGCATTTTGAGGTCGAGGGCGGCAAGGGGCTCATCCAGTAACAGCACTTCGGGTTCGTTGACGATGGCACGGGCAATGGCAACACGTTGTTGCTGTCCGCCGGAGAGGGAATCAACGTCACGGTCTTCGTAATCCGTCATACCTACCATGCGGAGGGCTTGTTTCACTTTCTTGCCAATGGTGGCTTCGGGCATCTTTTTGAGCTTCAGTCCGAAAGCGATGTTGTTGTACACGTTGAGGTGGGGGAAAAGGGCATACTTCTGAAAGACGGTATTCACCGGACGTTGGTGTGGCGGTGTTTGCGTGATGTCTTTTCCGGCGATGGTGATGATACCTTCCGAGGCGGTCTGGAAACCGGCTATCAGGCGCAACAAAGTAGTCTTGCCGCAGCCGGAGGGGCCCAATATTGTTACAAATTCGCCCTTACGGACAGAGAGGTTTACATCATTCAGTACGGCTTTGTCTCCGAAGTATTTCGATACGTGCTCTACACCGATGATGCAGTCAGACTTTTGCATAAGCGTTATTAAGTGTTTAACCTAAAACTAATAGAACGAATCCTGCCTTTCTAAAAAAAGCGGGTACAAAGGTAGGGAATAAATTGGGAAAATGAAAGTGCTGCCTTCGATTTGCATTATCTTTGAAGAAGATAAACTGCACCTCGGCATAAAAAATGAACGAGTTCATTTTATACTGTTCTCGGTTTACATTATCTTTGTAGCATTAATGAATACTATTATAGTAGAAGGAGGCAAGGACATGGGTAACAGAATATATCCTATCGGGATACAAAACTTCGAGAAGATTCGTAAGGAAGGATACGTTTATGTGGATAAAACTGCATTGATGTATAAGTTGGTGAAGAGTGGCAGTTACTATTTCCTTTCCCGCCCCCGCCGTTTTGGGAAGAGTTTGCTGATTTCCACGCTCGAAGCCTATTTTGAGGCGAAACGGGACTTGTTTGAAGGCTTGGCGGTGGAAACTTTGGAAAAAGACTGGGTGAAACGTCCTGTGTTGCATCTGGACTTGAATATCGGGAAATATGATACGCCGGACAGTCTGGACAAGATACTGAATGAAACGCTTGATTACTGGGAGTCACTTTATGGAACGCGTTCTGCCGAAACTACCCTTGCCTTGCGCTTTGCAGGAGTTGTGGGACGGGCCTATGAGCAAAGTGGTGAGCGTGTAGCCATTCTCATCGACGAATATGACAAACCCTTGCTCCAAGCTATCGGCAACGAGGAACTGCAACGCGAATTCCGCAACACTCTGAAACCTTTCTATGGCGTACTGAAAACCATGGACGGCTGCATCAAGTTTGCCTTGCTGACGGGAGTGACCAAGTTTGGCAAAGTCAGTGTGTTCAGTGACCTGAACAATCTGAATGACATCTCCATGGACGAGCCGTTTATTTCCATCTGTGGAATCACCGAAAAGGAGATACATCTTAATTTTGAAGAAGACCTGCACGAATTGGCAGCCGCGCAGAAAATGACGTATCAGGAAGTGTGCAATGAACTGAAAGCGTGCTATGACGGTTATCACTTTACAGAAAATACGGACGGCATCTACAATCCTTTCAGTTTGCTGAATACATTCTTTAAGATGAAATTCGGCAACTATTGGTTTGAAACCGGAACGCCTACTTACCTTGTGGAGTTGCTGAGACGCAATCATTACAATTTGGAGCGCATGGCGCATGAAGAAACGGATGCTGATGTGCTAAACTGTATTTATGGCGACAACGAACCAATACCGGTTATTTTCCAAAGCGGTTATCTCACGATAAAGGGGTATGATAAACGTTTCGGGCTTTACCGTCTCGGTTTTCCGAATCGGGAAGTGGAAGAGGGTTTTATCAGATTTCTGATGCCGTTTTATACCCGTTTCAACCAGTTAGAAGCGCCGTTTGAGATACAAAAATTTGTCCGTGAGATAGAGATGGGCCAACCTAACGCTTTCTTTAAGAGGCTGCAAAGCTTTTTTGCCGACACACCTTATGAATTGGTGAAAGACTTGGAATTACATTACCAAAATGTGCTGTTTATCGTCTTCAAACTGGTGGGTTTCTACACACAGGCGGAGTATCACACTTCGGAAGGGAGGGTGGATCTGGTAGTGAAGACTGCCGATTACATTTACGTTATGGAATTCAAACTGGAAGGTACTGCAGAAGAAGCTTTGCAGCAAATAGAAGAAAAACAGTATGCTCTTCCTTTTGAGGCAGACCCGAGGAAATTATTCAAAATAGGTGTGAACTTCAGTAATAAAACAAGGAATATAGAGAAGTGGATTATTGAATGACAGATTTGTGTAATTCGCGTTCTTTTATTCTGTTTTGACACTATCTTATGCGGATTGGAGTAGAGAGTCCTTTTATATTTCCTCTTTGTTGTGTGTTAAGTTAACGTAAGTTCCTAATTTCTAATTCCCAAAATTAGAAAAAAATGGTATCGGACAAAAACAAAATGGAAGAATTAAAAAATAAAAAAAAGAAAAGTCGGA
>NZ_EQ973492.1:965382-995961 GCF_000158035.1 Bacteroides cellulosilyticus DSM 14838 | reverse complement strand
GTGTCTATCCGGTTCTGCCACTCTCCGTTGGAACCGAAAGGGGTTTAGAATTCATACGACTTGTTTTCTAAGATAACAACAGACAAAAAATAAGAAAGGCGGTAATTTCAATAGGAAGTTATCGCCTTTCTTGTTGATATTTATTGGATTCGGGCTTAAAAGAGGCTTTTTACGTTTTTAATAAACGTTGAGCACATTCTTTAAAAACGTTCCTGTTATTCTTAAAAAAAGAATAACAAGAAGCTTAATAAAGCAAAAAATGCCTGTGATTTGTCTATATTTGAGACTGTGATAAGAACCTTTGGTATTCTGTTAATATGCTTCGTTTGGTAATTTTTTTTTGTACGATGATGCTTGAAAATACCATTCTAAATATATGAATATTTAAAAATTGATAGTAAATGGGTGCAGAAGGAGTAATAAATCATAGAAATAATGATTATCTTTGTGATGTTTCATTGCTAAAAAGAATACTTTTATGGATTTTAGTGTTAAGGATAAAATAGAGTATATTGTAGCTCTGATCAGTGAGTTTGCTAAGCTACATTCGCTTGCTCCCAGCCAGGCATACCGTTATTTGGATCGGTATAAAGCTATTGATTTCATAGATAAACACTATGGTATTGCTCATACACAACGTTTTGAGGATGTAATATCAGATATTACGGCTTATTGTCAACGTTTTGGAGGGGCAATAAAATGATTCTTTATCATGGTACAACGGTAGATATTAAGGAAATTGATCTTCAAAAATCAAAACCTAATAAAGACTTTGGAAAAGGGTTTTATCTTTCAGCTGAAAAAGAGCAGGCTATTGCTATGGCTGATTATAAAGCTGAACAGATAGATGGAGTGCCGGTCGTTAATGCTTTTGAATTTGACGAAGCTTGTTTGCATGATTCCTCCTTAACAGTGAAAGTCTTTAGCGAATACGATAATGAATGGGCGGATTTTATATTTGCTAACCGCAACAATCCTACATCAGCAAACGTTCACGACTATGATATTGTAATCGGACCGATAGCTAATGATCGTGTAGGAATTCAGATACGTAGATATATGGATAGAGAAATTGATTTGCCTACGTTTATTGAACGGCTGAAATATATGAAAGGAATGACTATTCAATATTATTTTGGAACTGAACGAGCAATTTGTTTACTGAAGAGAATATGAATGAGGTAGATTATGCGATAGAAGGTTTAGCAAAAGACCTTGTTTTATTGTTAATGGAAGATTTCGGTATGGATATGAAATCTGCATTGCGTACTCTGTATACATCGGATACGTATGCAAAATTGCAGGATGCTAAAACCGGACTTTATTTTCAGAGTCCTCGCTATGTGTATGACTTTTTGAGGAATGAAATTAAAACTGGTAAAATGTCATAGCTGACAGAAGCTATATATTATTATGGATTCGCCCCGCCAATTCTTTGCAAAGAGAATGGGCGGGGCGAATCCATTATTAATCAGTAAAGACTCATTACCCGGCATACGTTGCCTCGTGCACATCTGCCACAGCCCGTCCGCTCGGATCATTTTTCCCTTGCAACGTGGCATCCCAGGCGAGTGCTTCAGCAGTAGAGCAAGCCACGCTCGGCACACTGGGCACGCTTCGGGCAGCCGACTGACTGGGGAAGTGTTCTTCGAAAATGCTACGATAGTAATATTCCTCCTTATTCTGTGGTGGATTGATGGGAAACCGTTCGGCGGCATGTTCCATCTGATGGTCGGTGACGGCGGCAGAAGTAATGGCTTTCAATGTATCAATCCAATTGTAACCGACGCCATCGGAAAATTGCTCTTTTTGTCGCCAGGCAACACTCTGAGGCAGCATATCCTGGAAAGCTTCGCGCACAATGCGTTTCTCCACTTCTTTGCCCGGACACATCTTGACGACAGGGCTGAGGTTCATTGCCACATCCAGGAACTCTTTATCGAGGAAGGGAACACGACCTTCCACACCCCAGGCAGAAAGGCTCTTATTGGCACGTAGACAGTCGTACAGGTGCAATTTGGAGAGCTTACGGATCGTTTCTTCGTGGAAAGCCTGCGGTGTGGGGGCTTTGTGGAAGTATAGATAACCACCGAAAACCTCATCGGCACCTTCACCACTAAGCACCATCTTGATGCCCATAGACTTGATGACACGTGCCAACAGGTACATCGGTGTGGAAGCACGTACAGTGGTAACATCGTATGTTTCGATAAAGTAGATGACATCATGCAAGGCATCGAGCCCTTCCTGAATGGTATAATTGATTTCATGGTGAACAGTGCCGATGTATTCCGCCACTTCACGGGCTTTAATCAAGTCCGGTGCACCGCGCAGACCGACGGCGAAGGAGTGGAGTTGAGGCCACCAGGCTTCGCTCTGGTTATCAGTTTCAATGCGCTTGCGGGCATACTTCTTGGCAATGGCGGAGATGACGGAAGAGTCGAGGCCACCACTGAGCAGAACACCGTAAGGAACATCGGACATTAACTGGCGTTGCACGGCAGCTTCAAGGGCGAGTTTTACACTGTTGATTTCTGGTTGGGTAGCCCGGCGGGCGTTGGTGTCATTGGCTTTGACGACGGCATAATCGGTCCAGGGGCGTTGATACCAACGATGCATTTTCCCTTCACGTCCCCAGAAGTAATGTCCGGGCAGAAAAGGCTCGTAGGTATCACAGAAACCTTCGAGAGCTTTCAGTTCGCTACCGACGTAGATATGTCCCTGGTCGTCACGACCGATATAAAGAGGGATTACCCCGATAGGGTCACGGGCAATCAGATAATCGTCTGCTTCCTCATCGTAAAGGGCAAAGGCGAAGATACCGTTCAATTCTTCGAGGAAATGAATGCCTCTATCCTTATATAATGCGAGGATGACTTCACAGTCCGATCCTGTACGGAAAGCATATTTGCCGGCATAGCGGGAACGGATTTCCCGATGATTATAGATCTCACCGTTGACGGCAAGGATTTGCTTGCCATCCGGAGAGTACAATGGTTGTCCGCCACTTTCCGGATCGACGATAGAAAGACGTTCGTGAGCCAGGATGGCACTGCCGCCTACATAAATACCACTCCAGTCCGGTCCGCGATGACGGATTTTCTGCGCCATTCGAAGCGCTTTGTTTCTCAATTCCTGGGATTGAGATTTGATATTGAAGATACCTACGATTCCACACATGATGCTTAGTGATTAGGGGTTAATGATTAGTGATTAGTTCAGTGATTAGGGTTTAGTGATGAGTGATTAGTAATTAGTAAGTAAAGCATAGCGCAGCCTGCTAATCACCAATCACTTACCACTAATCACTCAAATACTTGTCTATCCGTTCTGCCACTCTCCGTCCGTCCGCCAGTGCATGCACCACAAGGCTGGCACCGCGTGCCGCATCACCTGCAACGAACACATTTTCCGGAAATTCAGGCTGTTCCGGTTTCAGGAAGCCCATGGCCAGAAGTACCATATCGGCGTCTATCACTTCCTTCTTTCCGGTAGGTTTCATGGTAGGGCGTCCTCCATCCTGAGCCGGAATCCATTCCACTTCTTCCACCTCTACACCGCAGACTTTTCCATTCTTGCCAATAAACTGATTGGATGCCAGCGACCAGCGGCGCGTGCAACCTTCTTCGTGACTTGAAGTCGTCTTCAGCACAATGGGCCATTGTGGCCAAGGAGTAGCGTCATTGTGACCTACGGGAGGCTGTGGCATGATTTCAATCTGTGTCACACTCACGGCTCCCTGGCGGATACTCGTACCGATACAGTCTGATCCTGTATCACCGCCACCGATGACGAGAACCCGTTTGCCCTTGGCATTTACCAGACGGTCTTTGGAGAACGTTTCTCCATCGAGGATATGATTTTGCTGGGACAGCATTTCGAGGGCAAGATAAATACCTTTCAGTTCGCGTCCGGGGATATTGAGGTCGCGTGCCTGTGGCGTCCCGGTGCAGATGCAGTAGGCATCAAAGCCCGCGGGGAGTTTCTGTACATCTACCGTTACGCCCATTTCGAACTTGATACCTTCGGCTTCAAGCACTCCCATCCGGCGGTCGATTACTGCCTTATCGAGTTTAAAATTAGGAATACCATAGCGCAGTAATCCGCCGGGCATGGGTTCGCTGTCAAAAAGAGTCACTTCATAGCCTTTAGCATTCAGCTGGCAGGCAGCGGAGAGTCCCGCAGGACCTGCACCGATGATGGCAACCCGCTTTCCATTACGTTCGGGCTGAATGGGCACGATGTAACCTTCGCGAAAAGCTGCTTCGGCAATAGCCGCCTCGTTTTCACGAATGGTGACAGGTGCATCACACGAAAGCTTCAGTACACATGACTTTTCGCAAAGTGCCGGACAGATGCGTCCGGTAAATTCGGGGAAGTCGTTTGTGGCAGCGAGTACTTCGTATGCTTCGCGCCATTTACCTTTATAAAGTGCATCCTGAAATTCAGGTTGCTTATTGCCCAACGGGCATGCCCAGTGACAGAAGGGTACACCGCAATCCATGCAACGTGATGCCTGGAGTTTGCGTTCGTGACTGTTTAAAGTTTGCTCCACCTGACTGAAGTCGGTGATGCGTTCGTGGACAGGACGGTATCCCGCTTCCTGTCGTGGTATGTTTAAGAATGCTTTTGGATCTGCCATTGTAGTATTGTTTAATTTGACTATCTTAATTCCCAAGAGGAGGAGAGTTGAGATGTTCTTGGTTCTGTAATTTTTAATAATCTCTCTGCATCTCTGCAATCTTCTGTTGCAGTTTCCGCATTTGCTCCTCTTGCAGTACCTTCTTGTACTCGATGGGGACTATCTGGATAAATTCATCCACATATCGGTTCCAGTCATCAAGCATAGTACGTGCCAGGTTGGAGCCTGTATAGAGGTAGTGCTGGCGGATGAGTTCGTGCAACTCTTTACGATAGGAGGCTTCTTCGATGAGGCTTAGTTCTACCATTTCCATGTTACAGAAATAATCGAAGTTTCCATCCTTATTCCATACATAAGCTACACCGCCCGACATACCGGCTGCGAAGTTGCGCCCTGTTGAACCGAGGACTACCACACGACCGCCCGTCATGTACTCGCAACAATGATCGCCTACACCCTCTACTACGGCAATGGCACCGGAATTGCGGACAGCAAAACGTTCGCCTACGCGCCCATTGATGTAAACTTCACCACTGGTTGCGCCATAGAGCAAGGTGTTTCCTGCAATCGTATTCTTTTCGGCCTGGAAGTTAGAGCGTACCGGAGGCAATACGGCAATCCGTCCGCCCGAAAGGCCTTTGCCGAGGTAATCGTTCGCTTCACCTTCCAGCTTGAAGTTGACACCCGGTACAAGGAAGGCACCGAAACTTTGTCCTGCAGAACCTTTGAACTTTACGTTCAACGTATGTTCCGGCAGTCCCGCTTCACCGTACTTCGCGGCAATGGTGCCCGAAAGCATGGCTCCGCAAGCACGATCCGTATTGGCAATCGTATATTCCAGTGAGATTTCTTTCTGGTTTTCCAGAGCTTCGGCAGCGGCATGCAGCATTTCAACGTCTTTTACGTGGTCGATGCCGTGTTGCTGGTCGATGGTGTGGCGGATGGCTGCACCATTATCGATGCGTGCCAGTATTTTGTCGAAAGTAATCAGGGATTGCTTGGGTGATTCGTTTTCTGACTTGCGGATAATAAGATCCGTGCGTCCGATGATGTCATCCATACGTTCCACACCGATTTCGGCGAGATATTCCCGCACTTCCTGCGCCAGGAAAGTGAAGAAGTTCACCAGGTATTCGCTGCGTCCGTGGAAGCGCCAGCGAAGTTCCTCGTTTTGCGTTGCCACACCCACAGGGCAGGTGTTCTGATGGCATTTGCGCATCATGACGCAACCCAGTACAATCAAAGCGCTGGTTGCAAAACCGAACTCTTCGGCACCCAGCATCGCCATCAGTACGATGTCGCGACCGGTTTTCAGTTGCCCGTCCACTTGCAGCATCACTTGTCCGCGTAGACCGTTCAGTACAAGAGTCTGTTGCGTCTCGCTTAGTCCCAGTTCAGGAGAGATACCGGCATAGCGGATACTGGAGGCAGGAGAGGCGCCCGTACCACCTTCCGCACCGGAGATGACGATAAGGTCTGCTTTTGCTTTGGCCACTCCGGCGGCAATGGTTCCTACACCGCTTTCGGCTACCAGTTTCACACTGATCTTGGCACGAGGATTTACATTCTTCAGATCGAAGATCAACTGTGCCAGATCTTCGATGGAATAAATGTCGTGATGGGGCGGGGGAGAAATCAATGAAATGCCGGGAATGGAGTGGCGCGTTTTCGCAATCACCTGGTCTACTTTAAAGCCCGGCAACTGACCGCCTTCACCCGGTTTGGCCCCTTGTGCCACTTTGATTTGTATTTCATCGGCATTCACCAGATACTCCGTTGTTACGCCGAAACGTCCCGAAGCTACCTGCTTGATGGCACTACGCAGACTGGTTCCGTCTTCGCGGGGCGTGAAGCGTGCGCTGTCTTCGCCTCCCTCACCTGTGTTGCTGCGTCCGTGAATCCGGTTCATGGCAATGGCCATTGCCTCATGCGCTTCTTTGCTGATAGACCCGTAACTCATGGCACCCGTCACAAAGCGGTGCATGATGCTTTCTACCGGTTCAACCTTATCTATAGAAATGGGGGCACGGCGGAAATCCAGAAAGTCGCGCAGGAAGATAGGCGCTTCTTTTCTGTCTACCAGACTGGTGAATTCTTTGAACTTCTTATAGCTGCCCAGGCGTGTGGCAAGTTGCAAGGTAGAAATGGTTTCCGGGTTCCAGGCATGTTTTTCTCCGTCTTTACGGAAAGCATACAAACCGTTGTTGGGGAGTAATCCGTCTACCTGTGCGGCAAAACCTGCATCGTGGAATGCGATTGCATCGCGTGCCACTTCATCCAGCCGGATACCGCCTATTGTGGATCTCAACCCGCCGAAATAAGCATTGCTGAGCTCTTCACTCAAACCTACGGCTTCGAATATTTTTGCTCCCCGATACGAGCGGATGGTACTGATACCCATCTTACTCATGATCTTGAACAATCCCTTGCAGATGGATTTGACATATTTCTTTTCGGCTGTGGCATAATCCAATTGGATTTCTTTCTTCGCCACCAGCTTGTCGATCACGGCAAATGCCATGTAAGGGTTCAGGGCGCTGGCGCCAAATCCCAGTAACAGGGCTGCGTGCATCACCTCGCGTATTTCACCGCTTTCCACGACCAATGCCGTCTGCACACGTTTACCCACGGAGATAAGGTGGTGGTGCACTGCGCTTACTGCCAGCAGGGAGGGGATAGCCGCATGAGTGGCATCCACATCACGGTCGCTCAATACAATGTAGTTCACCCCTTCGCTGACGGACTCTTCCGCTTGCTTGCAAAGTGCTGTGAGTGCTTCCTGCAATCCGGCACGACCCTTTGCTACTTCAAACAGCAAGGGCAGTTTCACCGTTTTGAAACCTTTGTAGCGGATGTTGCAAAGAATATCCAGTTGTGCATTGCTCAGGATGGGATGGTTGAGGCGCACCATCTTACAATGGCTTTCGCTGGGTGTCAGGATGTTCATGCCCACGGCGCCGATATATTCCGTCAGTGACATTACCAGTTCCTCGCGTATCGGGTCGATAGGCGGATTGGTGACTTGTGCAAACTGTTGGCGGAAGTAATTGTACAGTAGTTGTGGCTTATCTGAAAGCACGGCAAGCGGCGTATCATTCCCCATTGAGTTGATAGGCTCGGCACCCGTGGTACACATCGGGACGATGAGCCGCTCCACATCTTCCTTGGAATAACCGAAGGTGCGCAGCATCCTCTCGTAATTCTCTACGCTATGTGGGACTTTGCGCCCGCTTTTCAGCTCATCCAGTTCGATGCGGTTCGTTGCCAGCCAACTGCGGTAAGGCTTGGCTTCGGCCAACTGTTCTTTCAATTCTCCGTCGTAGTAGATTTCGCCTTTTTCGGTATCTACCAGTAGTATCTTACCCGGTTGCAGGCGTCCCTTTTCTTTGATGTCTCCCGGTTCGAAATCCATCACGCCCACTTCGCTGGCCACTACCATCATATCGTTGTGCGTAATCAGATAGCGTGCAGGACGCAATCCGTTACGGTCGAGCATACCGCCCGCAAAACGTCCGTCGCTGAACAGCAAGGCGGCAGGGCCATCCCAGGGTTCCATCAGGATGGAGTGGTATTCATAGAATGCTTTCAGATCTTCGCTGATAGGGTTCTTTTCGTTGAAAGATTCCGGTACTAGCATGGCCATGGCGTGCGGCAGGCTGAGGCCTGACATAACGAGGAATTCCAAAACATTGTCCAGTGAGGCACTGTCGCTCATTCCCGGCTGAATGATGGGGTGTATCTCCCTTATGTCGCCCAGGACGGGAGAGGAGAGCACACTTTCACGGGCTTCCATCCAACCCCGGTTGCCGCGGATGGTGTTGATTTCGCCGTTGTGGGCCAGGAGGCGGAACGGTTGTGCCAGTCCCCAGGTAGGGAAGGTGTTGGTACTGAAGCGGGAGTGCACCAGTGCTATGCCGCTGGTGAAGTAGGGGTTTGTCAGATCGGGGAAGTAGCCTCGCAGTTGCAGTGAAGAGAGCATACCTTTGTAGATGATGTTCTTCGTGGATAGGGAGACAACGTAGAAATCTTCGCGCGTGGCAATATCCGATTTGCGTACTTTGTTTTCTATTCTTTTTCTTATGAGATAGAGTTTACGGTCGGCTGTCTCGCTTTCCGTAAATCCGGTGATGAAAATCTGTTTGATATCCGGTTCGTTGGCAAGTGCTGATTCTCCCAGAGTTTCTGGACAAGTGGGCACATTGCGCAGGTGCATCAATGTCAATCCTTCTTTTTCAATCTCTTCGATGATAATGCTTAAGATAGCACCTTGGTCTTTCTCATCTTTCGGTAGAAAGAGAAGACCTGTACCGTATTTCCCTTTCTCGGGGACAGGAATACCCTGCAAAAGAATAAACTCGTGCGGGATTTGCAGCAGGATGCCGGCACCGTCTCCGGTTTTATTATCCGCACCTTCGGCGCCCCGGTGACGCATGTTCTCCAACACCTTCAATGCAGACTCTACCAGTTCGTGTGACTTGCCTCCGTGGATGTTCACTAACATACCGACACCACAAGCGTCATGCTCGTTCTCTACATCATACAAGCCCAACTGCCTGGGCTGTCGTTGATATACAGGATGTTGGCTTTCTTCCCTTCCCTGTTGTCCGGCTTTTCTCTTTGTTTCGTTGTTAAAAAGTTCTTCTTTCATCTTTTTAAGTTTACTTTATTCTGTAGCAATACCTATTATTGCTATCAAAATGTTTGGCAAAAGTATTGATTTAATTTCAAATTGGTACAATAATGTGGGTTTTTGTGACTTGCAAAATATCTGTTTATTGGAGATGTATTTTAAATTGAAATAAAATGTATGCTTTTGTGTTTTGAATTGAAGTAAAATGCGTGGTTTATATTCTGTATTGTAAGTACGCCTTTCCCTCGTTCGAGAAATTGCCATATTGCCATAATGCCAAATAGCCAAAAGGGAAGTGCATGACATTTTTTTTGTTTCATCCTTATCCGGATATAACCAAGTCCGTACCAACTCCGTGTCAAGTCCATACCAACTCCGTACCAAGTCCATTCCTATAGATACGGAGATGGTACGGACTTGATACAGTGTTGATATGGGATTGACATGGATTTAGTCTCTTTACCCGTTGGCAGAATTAATTTCTTTCTTTAGGGTATGAATAAAATGAGTATCTCTACATTAAGTAAATAGAGTATCTCAATTCCCCTCCTCTGTCGGAGGAGGGGTGCCCAGAGGGCGGGGTGGTAGGTAAAGCAAGAAATACCGATGAATCATATCAATAAGGAATTCTTTTCTCACCTACCACCTCCCCCTACGGGTACTCCTCCTCCGACGGAGGAGGAGAATTGAGATAGTACTGTTTAATCACTTTTATTCATTACTTTTCCATTATGAATTAATTCCGCCAACAGGTTCTTTTTATCTTATTGGCCTTTTCCTTTGGCCTTGGCAATTTGGCTTTTTGGCAATTTGGCAACCTTGAAAAACGACAGTCTTTATCGGATTGGAAGATTTTTCCGCTATCTCCTTTCAATATAAAACTAAAATTCCATTGCTTACTTTGAATTTATAAAATTACTCCTTTTGCTTTAATAAGTTTGTTTTCTTTAACTTTTTGACAAGAAAACATCTTTTTTCTATTCTTTTGATAAATAAATAGGCAAAACATTAACTTTATGTTCTCGGGTTTTTATATCTTTGCAGCGCAAAATCAAATATTAATTAGTATGTGTGGAATCGTAGGCTATATTGGTCAAAAGAAAGCCTACCCCATTCTTATCAAAGGATTGAAGCGATTAGAGTATCGCGGATATGATAGTGCAGGGGTAGCATTAATCAGTGATAACCGACAGTTGAACGTTTACAAAACGAAAGGTAAGGTTTCGGAACTGGAAACTTTCGTTACTCAAAAAGATATTTCCGGTAACATCGGAATTGCCCATACCCGTTGGGCTACGCACGGGGAACCTTGCTCCGCTAACGCCCATCCTCATTATTCCTCTTCCGAACATCTCGCTCTCATCCACAACGGCATCATCGAAAACTACGCCGTCCTTAAAGAAAAACTCCAGGCCAAAGGCTATTCATTCAAAAGCAGTACGGACACCGAAGTACTGGTGCAACTGATAGAATTCATCCAGAAATCCAAAAATACAGATTTGCTGACTGCTGTGCAATTAGCGTTGCGTGAAGTAATCGGCGCTTATGCCATTGCCGTGCTGGATAAGGACAATCCGGATGAGATTATAGCAGCCCGCAAGAGTAGTCCGTTGGTGGTAGGTATCGGTGAAGATGAGTTTTTCCTGGCTTCGGATGCTACGCCGATTGTGGAATATACAGATAAAGTCGTATATTTGGAAGATGAAGAGATCGCCGTCATCCGCCGCGGAGAGAAACTGAAGGTGGTGAACCTGAAAAATGTGGAATGTCCGCACGAAGTGAAGACGGTGGCGCTGAATCTGGGACAGTTGGAAAAGGGTGGTTATCCGCACTTTATGCTGAAAGAGATTTTTGAACAGCCCGATTGCATTCATGACTGTATGCGCGGACGTATCAATGTAGAAAGTACAAATGTGGTGCTTTCCGCAGTGATTGATAACAAAGACCGCCTGCTGGCAGCCAAACGTTTCATCATCGTGGCGTGCGGTACTTCCTGGCATGCGGCGCTTATCGGAAAGCATCTGATAGAAAGTCTTTGCCGCATTCCGGTGGAAGTGGAGTATGCTTCGGAATTCCGTTACCGTGATCCGGTGATAGACAGTAAGGATGTGGTGATTGCGATTTCGCAAAGTGGCGAGACGGCGGATACACTGGCAGCTGTGGAACTGGCGCGGAGTCGTGGGGCATTTATCTATGGCATCTGTAATGCGATTGGTTCGTCTATTCCGAGGGCTACGCATACGGGTTCTTATATCCACGTAGGCCCTGAAATCGGAGTGGCTTCCACCAAAGCGTTTACGGGACAGGTGACAGTGCTCACCATGCTGGCGCTGACGCTTGCCAAGGAGAAGAATACGATAGATGAGGGGCAATTCCTTGCCATTGTGCAGGAGCTGAACCGCATTCCTGATAAGATGAAAGAAGTGCTGAAGCTGAATGGCAGCATTGCAGAGCTTTCCAAGATCTTCACGTATGCGCATAACTTTATCTATCTGGGACGCGGATATTCGTATCCCGTAGCCCTGGAAGGTGCGTTGAAGCTGAAAGAAATCTCTTATATCCATGCCGAGGGTTATCCGGCTGCTGAAATGAAGCACGGGCCTATCGCACTGGTAGATGCTGAAATGCCGGTGGTAGTGATTGCTACACAGAACGGGCTTTATGAGAAAGTATTGAGTAACATACAGGAAATCAAGGCGCGTAAGGGCAAAGTGATTGCCCTGGTGACAAAAGGGGATACGGTTATCAGCAAGATTGCCGATACTTGTATCGAGTTGCCGGAAACAATCGAGTGCCTCGACCCGTTGATTACTACGGTACCGTTGCAGTTACTGGCGTATCATATCGCAGTATGCAAGGGGATGGATGTGGATCAGCCGAGGAATCTGGCGAAATCGGTGACGGTAGAATAGTGGACCTATAAACAATATAACAATCGAATGGAAGAACTGAAGCATGAATGTGGCGTTGCCATGATACGCCTGCTGAAACCTCTGGAATACTATGAACAGAAGTACGGCACATGGATGTACGGTTTGAACAAACTCTATCTTCTGATGGAGAAACAGCACAACCGCGGACAAGAGGGCGCCGGTATGGCTTGTGTAAAGCTGGAAGCAAATCCCGGTGAAGAGTATATGTTCCGTGAGCGTGCACTCGGTTCGGGCGCCATTACCGAAATATTCGGTACGGTGCAGAGCAACTTTAAGGATCTGACAAAAGAGCAGCTTCATGATGCGGATTACGCTAAGAAGTACCTCCCTTTTGCGGGCGAGGCTTACATGGGGCACTTGCGCTATTCCACTACCGGAAAGAGCGGCATTTCCTATGTGCACCCTTTCCTGAGGCGTAACAACTGGCGGGCTAAGAATCTCGCTCTTTGCGGCAATTTCAACATGACGAACGTGGATGAGATCTTTGCACGTATCACTGCTATCGGCCAGCATCCGCGGAAGTATGCCGATACGTACATCATGCTGGAACAAGTGGGACACCGTCTCGACCGTGAAGTGGAGCGCCTCTTCAATCTTGCCGAAGCGGAAGGATTGACAGGCATGGGCGTGACTCACTATATAGAAGATCATATGGACCTGGCAAACGTGCTGCGTACTTCGAGCAAGGAGTGGGACGGAGGCTATGTGATATGCGGACTGACGGGAAGCGGTGAATCGTTTGCCGTGCGCGATCCGTGGGGAATCCGCCCTGCATTCTGGTATCAGGATGATGAAGTGGCAGTGCTTGCCAGCGAACGCCCTGTGATACAAACCGCTTTCAATGTGCTGGCAGACAGCATTAAGGAATTGATGCCCGGACAAGCCTTGCTGATTAACAAGACAGGCAAGCTGCGCACCACCCAAATCAATAAAGTACGCGAGGTGAAATCCTGTTCTTTCGAACGTATTTATTTCTCACGAGGCAGTGATGTGGATATTTACAGGGAACGTAAACTATTGGGTGAGAAACTGATACCTAACATCTTGAAAGCCATCAATAAAGACCTTGACCATACTGTGTTTTCCTTTATTCCGAATACAGCGGAAGTTGCTTTCTACGGCATGTTGCAGGGACTGGATGATTATCTGAATGAAGAGAAAGTGCAACAGATCGCTTCCTTGGGACATAGTCCCAGTCTGGAGGAGCTGGAACAGATACTTTCCCGCCGTATCCGTAGCGAAAAGGTAGCCATCAAGGACATCAAACTGCGCACGTTTATTGCAGAAGGAAACAGCCGCAATGACTTGGCTGCGCACGTGTATGATATCACCTATGGCAGTCTGGTGCCGGGTGTGGACAATCTTGTCATTATCGACGACTCCATTGTGCGCGGAACCACTCTGAAGCAGAGTATCATCGGTATTCTCGACCGTCTGGGCCCCAAGAAGATTGTGATTGTTTCTTCTTCCCCGCAGGTACGTTATCCCGATTATTACGGCATCGACATGGCAAAGATGAGTGAATTCATTGCTTTCAAAGCGGCCATCGAGTTGCTGAAAGACCGGGATATGAAAGATGTGATTGCCGCTGCCTACCGCAAATCGAAAGACCAGGTAGGGTTGCCGAAGGAGCAAATGGTGAACTATGTGAAGGATATCTATGCACCCTTTACTGACGAGGAAATCTCCGCCAAGATGGTGGAACTGCTGACACCTGCCGGAACAAAGGCGAAGGTGGAAATCGTATACCAACCGTTGGAGGGGCTGCATGAGGCTTGTCCCAATCATCGGGGAGACTGGTATTTCAGCGGTGATTATCCTACGCCGGGCGGGGTGAAGATGCTGAATAATGCCTTTATTGACTATATAGAACAAGTATATCAATTTTAACGAAATAGTGTTTAGTGATAAATGATTAACATTAATCACTTATCACTAAACACTAATCACTAACTAACATGAGAAATGTAACTCTTATCCTCGACGACGGGAGCCGCTTCCACGGCAAGTCGTTTGGCTACGAAAAGCCGGTAGCGGGAGAGGTGGTTTTCAACACAGCTATGACGGGGTATCCCGAGAGCTTGACTGACCCCTCGTATGCCGGACAGTTGATGACGCTCACTTATCCGTTGGTGGGCAATTATGGTGTGCCGCCTTTCACTATCGAACCGAATGGACTGGCTACCTTTATGGAAAGTGAACGTATCCATGCGGAAGCCATCATTGTAAGTGATTATAGTGAGGACTTTAGCCATTGGAACGCTGTGGAAAGCCTTGCTGATTGGCTGAAGCGTGAACAGGTGCCGGGCATCACAGGTATCGATACACGTGAGCTGACAAAGGTGCTCCGCGAACATGGCGTGATGATGGGGAAGATTGTTTTTGATGATGAACCGGAGAATGTGCCCGATGCCGTGTATGCGGGAGTGAATTATGTGGATAAGGTGAGTTGCAAGGAGATAATCCGGTACAACGAAGGTGCGGGTAAGAAGAAAGTAGTCCTGGTGGATTGTGGAGTGAAGAGCAATATTCTTCGCTGTCTGCTGAAGCGTGATGTGGAAGTCATCCGTGTGCCTTGGGATTATGATTATAATGAACTGGAGTTTGACGGACTTTTCATCAGTAACGGCCCGGGTGATCCGGATACCTGTGATGCTGCGGTGCAAAATATCCGCCGGGCAATGAAGAATGAAAAACTACCTATCTTCGGTATCTGCATGGGAAATCAGTTGCTGAGTAAGGCAGGAGGAGCAAAGATATACAAGCTGAAATATGGTCATCGCAGTCACAACCAGCCGGTGCGTATGGTGGGCACGGAGCGTTGCTTCATCACTTCGCAGAATCATGGTTATGCAGTGGACAACACTACGCTGACGGAAGATTGGGAACCGCTGTTCATCAATATGAACGACGGGTCTAATGAGGGCATTAAACATAAACGGAATCCCTGGTTCTCTGCACAATTCCATCCGGAAGCTGCCAGCGGGCCGACGGATACGGAGTTTTTGTTTGATGAGTTCGTGAAACTGCTGTAAAATAGTATCTAAATTCCCCTCCTCCGACGGAGGAGGGGTGCCCAAAGGGCGGGGTGGTAGGTAAAAAAATTCCTTAGCCTTATAATCCATAGGTATTTTATTGCTTTACCTACCACCTCCCCCCCCGTTGGGGTACTCCTCCTTCCAGAAGGAGGAGAATTGAGATAGATTTTAGAAATATAATGAATAAATAGAAATGAAAGAAAACAATATAAAGAAAGTCCTGCTACTCGGTTCCGGTGCACTGAAAATCGGTGAGGCAGGTGAGTTCGACTACTCCGGCAGCCAAGCACTCAAAGCCTTGAAAGAAGAAGGTATCTACACCGTTCTTATCAATCCGAACATCGCTACTGTGCAGACTTCGGAAGGCGTTGCCGACCAGATTTATTTCCTGCCTGTCACTCCTTATTTTGTAGAGAAAGTCATCGAAAAAGAACGTCCGGACGGCGTTATGCTCGCCTTTGGTGGACAAACGGCATTGAACTGCGGTGTTGCCCTCTACAAAGACGGAGTTTTTGAGAAATATGGTGTAAAAGTTCTTGGTACTCCCGTGCAAGCCATTATCAATACGGAAGACCGTGAGATTTTCGTGCATAAGTTGAATGAAATCAATGTAAAGACTATTAAAAGCGAAGCCGTAGAAAATGCCATTGATGCCCGTCGTGCTGCTGCCGAATTGGGTTATCCGGTGATTGTCCGCGCTGCATACGCGCTTGGCGGACTGGGTTCCGGCTTCTGTGACAATGAAGAAGAACTGGATGTATTGGTTGAGAAAGCTTTCTCCTTCTCCCCGCAGGTGCTTGTGGAAAAATCCTTGCGTGGATGGAAAGAAGTGGAGTATGAGGTGGTGCGCGACCGCTTTGACAACTGTATCACCGTTTGTAACATGGAGAACTTCGACCCGCTGGGCATCCATACGGGAGAGTCCATTGTTATCGCTCCGTCACAGACGCTAAGTAACTCCGATTATCATAAGCTGCGCGAACTTGCTATCCGTATTATTCGCCATATCGGTATTGTAGGAGAATGTAATGTGCAGTATGCATATGATCCTGAAAGTGAAGATTATAGAGTGATTGAGGTAAATGCCCGCTTGAGCCGTTCTTCTGCTCTGGCTTCTAAAGCTACGGGGTATCCGCTTGCTTTCGTTGCTGCAAAACTCGGTCTTGGCTACGGATTGTTCGACCTGAAGAATTCTGTAACGAAAACCACAAGTGCTTTCTTTGAACCTGCATTGGACTATGTGGTCTGCAAAATACCCCGTTGGGACTTGGGTAAGTTCCATGGTGTAGACAAGGAACTGGGTTCCAGCATGAAGTCAGTAGGCGAGGTGATGGCTATCGGCCGTACTTTTGAAGAAGCCATTCAGAAAGGTCTGCGTATGATAGGACAGGGGATGCATGGTTTCGTGGAAAATAAGGAACTTGTTATCTCTGATATAGACAAGGCACTCCGTGAACCGACGGACAAGCGTATCTTCGTCATATCCAAAGCTTTCCGTGCCGGATATACCGTTGATCAGGTGCACGAACTGACGAAGATCGATAAGTGGTTTCTGGAGAAGCTGATGAACATAATGAACACCAGCAAAGAGTTGGAACAGTGGAGTAAGAACCACAAACAGATAGCCGATCTGCCTTTGGAATTGCTGAAAAAAGCCAAGGTACAAGGTTTCTCCGATTTCCAGATAGCTCGCGCCATCGGTTATGAAGGAGACATGGAAGACGGTATCCTCTATGTACGCAATCATCGTAAGAGCGTTGGCATTGTCCCTGTGGTGAAGCAAATAGACACTCTTGCTGCCGAATATCCTGCACAGACTAATTACCTGTATCTGACGTATAGTGGCATCGCTAATGATGTTCATTATCTCGGCGACCGTAAATCCATCGTTGTACTTGGTTCCGGTGCGTATCGTATCGGGTCTTCCGTAGAGTTTGACTGGTGCGGTGTACAGGCACTGAATACCATCCGTAAAGAGGGATATCGCAGCGTTATGATCAACTATAATCCCGAAACCGTATCTACGGACTATGATATGTGCGACCGCCTCTACTTCGACGAACTTACCTTCGAACGGGTAATGGATATCCTTGAACTGGAAAATCCGCACGGGGTGATTGTTTCTACCGGTGGTCAGATACCGAATAATCTTGCCCTGCGTCTGGATGCGCAGAAGGTGCCTATACTCGGTACTTCCGCCAAAAGCATTGACAATGCCGAAGACCGTGAGAAGTTCTCTGCCATGCTGGACCGTATCGGAGTAGACCAGCCTCGCTGGCGCGAACTTACGAGCATGGATGACATCAACGAGTTTGTGGAAGAAGTAGGTTTCCCGGTACTTGTGCGTCCGTCATACGTGCTTTCAGGTGCTGCAATGAACGTTTGTTCCAATCAGGAAGAACTGGAACGCTTCCTGCAACTTGCGGCCAATGTATCGAAGAAGCATCCGGTGGTTGTCAGCCAATTCATCGAACATGCCAAGGAGGTGGAAATGGATGCGGTGGCACAGAATGGAGAAATTGTGGCATACGCTATCTCTGAACATATTGAGTTTGCCGGAGTGCATTCGGGCGATGCTACGATTCAATTTCCGCCTCAGAAGCTTTATGTGGAGACGGTACGCCGCATTAAGCGTATCAGTCGTGAGATTGCACGCGAACTGAATATCTCCGGTCCGTTCAATATCCAGTATCTGGCCCGTGAGAATGACATTAAGGTGATTGAATGTAACCTACGTGCATCCCGTAGTTTCCCGTTCGTCAGCAAGGTGCTGAAGATTAATCTTATCGAACTGGCTACGAAGGTGATGTTAGGGCTTCCGGTAGAAAAGCCGAATAAGAATCTCTTTGAACTGGACTATGTAGGCATCAAGGCCAGCCAGTTCTCTTTCAATCGCTTGCAAAAGGCCGACCCGGTGTTGGGTGTGGATATGGCATCTACAGGTGAAGTAGGTTGTATCGGAAGTGATACGTCCTGTGCCGTGCTGAAGGCTATGCTTTCTGTAGGCTACCGCATACCGAAGAAGAATATCCTGCTTTCTACCGGTACACCGAAACAGAAGGTGGAAATGCTTTCCGCTGCCCGTCTGCTTCAGCAAAAAGGGTATAAGCTCTTTGCAACGGGAGGTACCAGTAAGTTCCTTACGGAGAATGGGGTGGAGAATACGCAGGTGTATTGGCCCAGTGAGACTAACCAACAGCCGCAAGCGTTGGATATGCTGCACAAAAAGGAGATCGACATGGTGGTGAATATTCCGAAGAACCTCACTGCGGGTGAGTTGAGCAACGGATATAAAATTCGTCGTGCCGCTATCGACCTGAATGTTCCGCTGATTACGAATGCCCGCCTGGCAAGTGCTTTCATCAATGCTTTCTGTACGATGACGCTGGATGATCTGGCAATTAAATCGTGGGCGGAGTATAAATAATCTCTGTATAACAAAGTGATAACGCCCCGTTGCATTGCAAAGATGTAACGGGGCTTTTGCTTTTTATATGCTGCAAAACATATCCCTATTTCTTGCTGATTCAGAATAAATAATCTTTCTTTGCACCAGCACAGTTCAGCACAGTTGCCTGTGTCATCCTTACTTTGATTAAACCTGTATACGCAATATGAAAACAATTTTCGGGCAACAAACGACGAAGGTAAAACAACTGGCCGATTTGATCAGCCAGGATATTTCCATGGGACGTTACAAGACGGATACCGCCCTGCCTTCCATCAATCAGCTGAGCCACGATTATAAAGTTTCCCGCGACACGGTTTTTAAAGCTTTTATTGATCTGAAGGAGCGGGGGATTATCGACTCTACCCCTGGTAAAGGTTACTATGTGGTGAACCGCCAGAAAAATATCCTGCTGCTGCTCGATGAATACTCACCCTTTAAAGATACGCTGTATAACAGCATCATCCGCCGCCTTTCTACGCGTTATAAGGTAGACCTGTGGTTTCATCAGTATAACGAGGCATTGTTCAATGCTATTCTTCGCGATTCCATTGGCCGCTATAATAAATACGTGGTAATGAACTTCGATAATGAAAAGATTTCTCCTTATCTCTATAAGATAGACTCTTCCCGCCTGTTGCTGCTTGATTTCGGGCAATTTGATAAGCGGGAGTACTCATACATCTGCCAGGACTTCGGTGAAGCCTTTTACGCAGCTATGGCTCAATTGTCAGATAGGTTGCAGAACTATCGCAAGCTTATCCTGTTTCTGGCACGGGAAAGTAAGCATCCCAAGGAGACGTGCGATTATTTCAGGAAGTATTGTGCAGATCATCAATTGGAATGTGAGATAATAGAGACTTTGGACGACAGGGAAGTGCATTCCGGTGAAGCCTATATTGCCATTCGTCAGGTGGATGTGGTGGAGATTGTGAAAAAGAGCCGTGCGGCAGGTTTGACGTGTGGCGTTGATTTCGGCTTGATAGCCTATAATGATACGCCAGCTTATGAAGTGATTGATAAGGGAATAACAGTGATGAGTGTTGATTGGCAAAAGATGGGAATCCTGACGGCAGATTTCATCTTGAGTGGCAAACCCATACAGGTTTGTCTGCCGACGGAAGTAAATTTAAGAGGCTCTTTATAGCCTTTTTTTACAAACTGATTTCAGCACAGTTCAGCATAGATGATGTTTTATTAACCAAATAAATGATAGCATGAAAAAGTATCCGAAAATCGGGATTCGTCCCACTATCGACGGCCGCCAGGGTGGCGTACGTGAAAGCCTTGAAGAAAAGACAATGAACCTGGCTAAAGCAGTAGCCGAGTTGATCACCAGTAACTTGAAGAATGGTGACGGAAGTCCTGTGGAGTGTGTGATTTCAGACAGTACCATCGGTCGCGTAGCCGAAAGCGCGGCTTGTGCCGAGAAGTTTGAACGCGAAGGCGTGGGTTCTACTATCACAGTGACCTCTTGCTGGTGCTACGGTGCTGAGACTATGGACATGAATCCGTATTATCCGAAAGCTGTTTGGGGATTTAACGGTACGGAACGTCCGGGAGCTGTATATCTGGCAGCTGTACTGGCAGGACATGCACAAAAAGGATTACCTGCTTTTGGCATTTACGGACGTGATGTGCAGGATCTGGATGACAATTCCATCCCTACCGACGTTGCAGAAAAACTGCTTCGTTTTGCACGTGCCGCACAGGCAGTAGCGACCATGCGCGGAAAATCTTATCTGTCGATGGGTAGCGTATCCATGGGTATTGCCGGTTCTATTGTGAATCCGGATTTCTTCCAGGAATATCTGGGCATCCGTTGCGAGTCTGTAGACCTGACCGAAATTATCCGTCGCATGACTGAAGGTATCTATGATAAGGAAGAGTTCGCTAAAGCCATGGTATGGACAGAGAAATATTGCAAGAAGAATGAGGGCAAGGATTTCAATCCTCCCCGCAAAGACCAAGACCCGTGAGCAAAAAGACGAAGATTGGGAGTTTATTGTGAAAATGACCCTCATCATGCGCGACCTTATACAAGGTAATCCGAAACTTCGCGAAATGGGATTCAAGGAAGAAGCACTTGGACACAATGCCATTGCCGCCGGTTTCCAGGGACAACGCCAGTGGACGGATTTTTATCCGAATGGTGACTACTCCGAAGCTCTGCTGAATACTTCTTTTGACTGGAACGGTATCCGTGAAGCATACGTAGTAGCTACTGAAAATGATGCCTGCAACGGTGTAGCCATGCTCTTCGGTCATTTGCTGACAAACCGTGCACAGATATTCTCTGACGTGCGTACATATTGGAGTCCTGAAGCTGTGAAACGTGTTACGGGTAAAGAATTGACCGGTTTGGCAGCTAATGGTATTATCCATCTGATTAACTCCGGTGCTACCACTCTGGACGGTACAGGCCAGCAAACAAATGCACAGGGTGAACCTGTCATGAAACCTCATTGGGAAATCTCCGAGGCTGAAATGGAGAAATGTCTTGAAGCTACCACCTGGTATCCTGCTAACCGTGATTATTTCCGTGGAGGTGGTTTCTCTTCCAACTTCCTGTCGAAGGGTGGAATGCCTGTAACTATGACTCGTCTGAATCTGGTAAAAGGCCTTGGCCCTGTGCTTCAGATTGCTGAGGGATGGACGGTAGAGATTGATCCGGAAGTTCACAAGCTGCTGGATGAACGTACGGACCGTACTTGGCCTACTACTTGGTTTGTGCCCCGTCTTTGCGATAAACCGGCATTTGAAGATGTGTACTCGGTAATGAATAACTGGGGAGCCAATCATGGTGCTATCAGTTACGGACATATCGGTCAGGATTTGATTACGCTGGCTTCCATGCTTCGTATTCCTGTTTGCATGCACAATGTGGATGAGAAGAAGATATTCCGTCCTGCTGCTTGGAATGCATTCGGTATGGATAAAGAAGGAGCTGATTACAGAGCCTGCACAACGTACGGACCTATCTATAAATAACAAATAGAAATAGACATGATAACAAACGAACACATAGAACAATTCATAGCCCAGGCGCATCGGGTAGGAGATGCCGGATTGACAATATGCAGTAGCGGCAATATCTCCTGGCGCATTGGTGACGAAGTCCTGCTTTCCGGAACAGGTTCATGGGTACCTTCTCTACCTAAAGAAAAAGTAGCTGTCTGCCGCCTTTCTACAGGAGAAGTATTGAATGGAGTGAAACCCTCTATGGAAAGCGGTTTCCATCTCGGAGTACTCCGTGAGCGTCCTGATGTGAATGTAGTTCTGCATTTCCAGTCACACTATGCCACGGCTGTGGCGTGTATGAAGAATCGTCCTACGAACTTCAACGTAACAGCAGAGATTCCCTGCCATGTGGGAAGCGAGATTCCGGTAGTTCCTTATTATCGTCCGGGATCGAAAGAATTGGCTCAGGGAGTGATTGATGCTTTGAAAGACCATAATTCCGTCCTCTTGCTGAAACATGGGCAGGTGGTGTGTGGCAAGGACTTCGACCAGGCTTTTGAACGCGCTATGTTCTTTGAAATGGCATGCCGCATCATGATCCAGTCCGGAGGAGACTACACAGTACTTACTCCTGAAGAGATCGACGATCTTGAAACATACATTTTAGGAAAGAAGACTAAATGATGAATACCTATCTGGCAGTAGATTTTGGAGGTGGAAGCGGTCGCATTATGGCCGGTTCCATCTGCCAGGGTACGCTGAAACTGGAAGAGGTGTACCGCTTTCCAAACCGCCAGGTGCGGATGGGAAACCATGTGTACTGGGATTTTCTGGCTCTGTTTGATGAGATGAAGAACGGACTCCGGCAAGCGGTGCGCAAGGGATATCATATCAGGAGCATTGGCATTGATACCTGGGGCGTGGACTTTGGATTGATAGACCGTAACGGTAACTTGCTGGGAAACCCAGTGTGTTATCGTGACCCCCGAACGGATGGTTTGCCGGAAGAGTTTTTCGGTGACAACTTTGTTCGGCACTATTCCGAAGCCGGCATACAAGTGATGTCCATCAATACACTTTTCCAGCTTTACAGCATGAAGAAAAGTGGTGATACGCAATTGGAAGTTGCAGACCGTCTTCTGTTTATGCCCGATCTTTTCAGTTACTTCCTCACAGGGGTGGCAAATAATGAATACTGCATTGCATCCACTTCCGAACTGCTTGATGCACGTAGCCGGACTTGGAATCAGCCACTCATCCATCGTTTGGGAGTACCTGCACATCTCTTTGGAGACATTGTGATGCCCGGTACGGTACGTGGCAAACTGAAACGGGAGATTGCCGAAGAAATTGGTCTGACGGATGAAGTGGATGTCATAGCTGTCGGTTCGCACGATACGGCAAGTGCTGTTTATGCGATTCCTTCGACACAGGTGGATAAATCCCGTTGTGCCTTCCTCAGTTCCGGTACGTGGTCTCTGCTGGGTGTTGAACTGGATGAGCCTATCCTCACGGAAGAAGCTTGCCGGGCCGGCTTCACCAATGAGGGCGGGGTAGGCGGTAAGATTCGTTTTCTTCAGAATATCACCGGGCTTTGGATCTTGCAACGTCTTATGGCACAATGGAAAGAAAGAGGAGAGCGATGTGAATACGATTTCTTGCTTTCTGCCGCTGAATCTGCGGATATTCCATCCGTCATTGACGTAGATGATAAAATATTCCAGAACCCTGTGGATATGGAGGATGCCATTGCGGAGTATTGTGAAGCGCACGGACAGCCTATACCGGAAACTTACGGTGAGGTAGTGCGTTGTGTACTCCAATCACTCGCCCTGCGCTATAAGCAAGGAATAGACCAACTGAATCGTCTGCTTCCCGCTCCGATAGAACAGCTCAATATCATCGGTGGCGGATGCCGTAATTCACTGCTGAACCGCCTGACAGCCGAGGCTTTGGGTATTCCCGTCTATGCCGGACCTGTAGAGGCAACCGCTATCGGTAATATCCTGGTGCAAGCCATTGCCAAAGGAGAGATCGGCAGCCGTGAAGAAATCAAAGAATTTATTTAATAACTTAGCCGGAACGCAGATAAACACTGCTTTGCGTAGATAATTATCGTATCACTTTTTAATCTGCTAAAATCTGTGTTTATTTGCGTTTCAATATTGATTTACTATGGACACATCAATCAAACGTTATCCCGCCAAAGAGCATCATCAGCCGGTGGAACGTATCTGCCGGACACTGGAACTCCGTGACGATCCGCAGTTGATAGCCGAATATCGTCGCCGGCACAGCCAAGGGACTATCTGGCCCGAAATACCTGCCGGTATCCGTGAAGCCGGTATTCTGGAAATGGAAATATATCTTTTGGACACCCGCCTGTTTATGATAGTCGAAGTGCCTGTAGGGTTTGACTGGGATGCAGCTATGGAGCGCCTCGCTTCCTTGCCCCGACAACAGGAGTGGGAAGACTATATGGCCATCTTCCAGCTTGTGAAACCCGGTTCCACAGCCGCCGAGAAATGGCAACCGATGGAGCGTATTTTCTACCTTTATGACTAATCCCAGCCAAAGAAATAACTACCATGAAGAACAACACTAAGAAAAACAGCATTATCAGTAAAGACGGAGTAAGCTACCTCATTCCGTTCATTCTTATCACCAGTTGCTTTGCCTTGTGGGGCTTTGCCAACGATATCACGAATCCGATGGTGAAAGCCTTTTCCAAGATTTTCCGTATGAGTGTTACCGACGGGGCACTGGTGCAGGTGGCTTTCTATGGCGGATATTTTGCCATGGCATTCCCCGCAGCTATTTTTATCCGTCGCTTTTCATATAAAGCAGGGGTACTGCTGGGACTGGGATTGTATGCTATCGGTGCATTCCTGTTCTATCCCGCCATGCTGACGGGTAATTACTATCCCTTCCTTATAGCCTACTTTATATTGACATGCGGACTCTCGTTTCTGGAAACCAGCTGTAATCCCTATATCCTTTCTATGGGCGATGAAGCTACATCCACACGCCGACTGAACCTTGCACAGTCTTTCAATCCGATGGGCTCGTTATTAGGTATGTACGTGGCGATGAACTTTATTCAGAATCGCTTGAACCCGATGGATACGATGGAGCGTAGCCAGCTTTCGGATACAGAATTTGCTGCGGTACGTGATTCAGACCTGATGGTACTGATTGCGCCTTATCTGATTATCGGGCTTGTCATTTTGGCTATGCTGATCGTGATCCGTATGGTGAAGATGCCGAAGAATGGCGATCAGTCTCATAACATCAACTTCCTGCCTACATTGAAACGTATATTCGGTATACACCATTACCGCGAAGGAGTGATCGCACAGTTCTTCTATGTAGGTGCGCAGATTATGTGCTGGACATTTATCATTCAATATGGTACGCGCTATTTCATGTCGGAAGGAATGGAAGAGAAAGCTGCGGAAGTGCTTTCACAGCAATATAACATTGTGGCTATGATTATCTTCTGTGCCAGCCGCTTCATCTGTACGTTTATCCTGAGGTATCTCAGTCCGGGGCTGTTGCTGAAAGTACTGGCTATTGCAGCTTGCTTCTTCACGGCCGGGGTGATTGGTTTCCAGGATATCTGGGGAATGTACTGCCTCGTAGGAGTATCTGCTTGTATGTCTCTGATGTTCCCCACAATCTACGGTATAGCATTGCAGGGATTGGGTGATGATGCCAAATTCGGTGCTGCCGGATTGATTATGGCGATTCTCGGAGGTTCGGTATTACCTCCGGTTCAGGCAAGCATTATAGACTGTGGTACATTGCTGGGTATGCCTGCTGTGAACCTGTCATTCATCCTTCCGTTCATCTGTTTTGTGGTGATTGTGATCTATGGACACCGGTCCTATTGCAAGGGAAAAAATGCGAAAGTAATTATAGATACATCTGAATTTGATGATGGAGAACCTTTTATAGAAAAAAAGGTTCTCTTTTTTATTTATATAGTTGTATTTCTTCTTTTTTTGCTACTTTTGTGTTGCAAAATGAAACAAGCAAATATTTCGCATAACATAAAATTCTTCTGGTACAGATGAAACAATATCTTCTACTTCTGTTTTTCTACCTCTTGTCTGTAAATTGGGCTTTTGCACAAAAAGATGCGATAGAGGGTAAAAGTTATATCCTTTGTATAAACTCATATACGGAATCATCTCCCTGGAGCAGCCGGCTTATTTCCAACGTTACGGAATTCGTTCAAAAAGACCCTGGAATCACTCTCTACGTAGAGCATCTGAATATGCTGCTGGTTGAAAATGATTCCATTCTGGAAGAATCCAAGCGCAATATATTCGATAAATACAAAGGTCGTTCTCCACGCATGCTGTTATTACTGGGAAATTCGGCATTGTTGTTGCGGGATGAATATAGAAAAGTTTGGGGAGATATTCCCATTGTGCTTTGTGCACAGGAAGATTATTTAGATTCCTATGAGGCTTATATCCACAGGCAGCCTTCTACGCCTGAAGAACGAACTCCTCTTTCTTATTTGGTTGACCCCTACAATTTAGTTTATCTGTACGCTGATTTGTATATCCCGGAAAACATTCGCCTGATGAAACTGATGATTCCCGGGATGAAAGAGTTTATATTTATAGGTGACGGGCGCAAAGTCAATCAAGACAACTCCGTACTTATCGAGCAAGAACTGAATACGAAGTATCCGGATATCAAGTATAAATTTTGGTCTGCTGAAAATATGACGACCAATCAGCTGTTGGATTCCCTGTATTTCGTAGACACTAAAACAACGGGAGTTCTGTTCGCCTCGTGGTTCTACAAATACGCATTTGCCGGTACTAGCATGTTAGCCACTAATTCTCATAAGCTTATAGCTGCTACTTCCGTTCCTATCTTTTCTTTGAGTATGGTAAATATAGCAAGTGGAAAAGAAGGTATGCTGGGTGGATATACTTACAATCAGGATCGTTATGATGCGGCATTGATTCAAACCATTTCGGATGTGTTGAAAGACAAACAGGCACGCCATATTCCTTGCTATATCCCCACAGACGGGGCGCCTGTTATTAATTATGAAATACTGGTACGTGACGGGCTTTCTCTTTCCACGTGTCCTGCCAATACCCGTTTCCTGAATAAACCGCCTACGTTTTGGGAGCATTACCGGTATTTTATCTTGGGAACTCTTTTCTCTATTTTGCTTATTACACTGCTCTTCCTGTATCGTATTCGCAACTTGAATGCATTGAAGAAAGCACAACAGAACGAGATAGATGCAATGGCTACTTATAAGATGTTGGTGAACAATATGCCCATACTCTATATGCAGGAAGAGTTGGTGACCGATAAGAACGGTAATCCCATCGAATTGATTTATCGGAATGTAAATTCGGAATTTGAGAAACATTTCTATCGTAAGGAAGAGGTCATAGGCAGAAAAGGAAGTGAAATATTCCCGGAATCCATGCCCGAATTCCTGCATTTTACAAAGATGGCGTTGACGGAGAAAAGAGCCATCACATTCCCTTACTACTTTAAAGCTATCGATACTTTTTACGATGTGGTATTGAAAGGAACCCATCAGGGAAATATGATTGATATCTTCTGCCTGAACAGTACAGAACTGCACAAAGCACAGCAAAAGTTGAGTGCTACCAACAGTAAACTGGCGATGGCTCTTGATGTTGCCAACATCGTACCCTGGAAGTGGGATCTGAAGAGCAAAACAATCCTGTGTGATATCAATAGACCGATTGAACTGAGTACTGACGAACAGGAGGTGGAAGATTCACAACTATCTGTGCCCGATTCTCAGTATTTCTCAAAAATCTTCAAGGAAGACCGTGAACGGGTGAAACAGGCCTACCGGGACCTGATAGAAGGACGGGCGGAAAAAGTGAAAGAAGAATACCGCATCGTCAATGTGCAGAAAAACAACCTGCACAAGGTGGAATGGGTGGAAGCACAGGCTGCCGTAGAAGCTCGTGACGAAGATGGAAAGCCATTGACACTGGTAGGCTCGTCGCTTGTCATCACCAACCGGAAGAAAATGGAACAAGAACTTACGACAGCAAAAGAGCTTGCCGAAGAATCCAATCGTTTAAAGTCGGCCTTCCTAGCTAATATGAGTCATGAAATTCGTACCCCGTTGAATGCTATTGTCGGTTTTTCGGGGATATTAGCGTCTACCGAGGAAGAAGAGGAAAAACAGGAATATGTCAGCATCATCGAAAACAATAATACCTTGTTGCTGCAACTCATCAGTGATATTCTTGATTTGTCGAAGATTGAGGCGGGAACGTTGGAGTTGAATTACTCTAATATCGAACTGAATGAGTTGATGAGGGAACTGGAGCGTGGTTTCTTGTTGAGAGTGAAGACGGATGCGGTGAAACTGGAGTTTGTGGAACCTGCCGGGCCATGTATGGCTTATACGGAAAAGAACCGTTTGTCCCAATTGATGATTAACCTTGTGACAAATGCCATTAAGTTTACCGAAAAAGGCAGCATTCGTTTTGGCTATGAAATGCGGGAGAATGAGTTGTATTTCTATGTAGCCGATACCGGATGTGGAATTCCGAAGGATAAGCAACAAAACATTTTCGGGCGTTTCGTCAAGCTGAACTCTTTTGCCCAGGGAACCGGGTTGGGACTTTCTATCTGTAAGACATTGATGGATCATATGGGTGGCAGAATCGGCGTGGAATCGGAAGAGGGTAAAGGCTCTACTTTCTGGTTTACGCTTCCCTACAAACCGGCTGTGAAGGAAGACAAGAAACAGATGCCCAAAGATATTCAACCCGTTTCGATAGAAAGAAACAAATTGACCATACTGGTTGCAGAAGATAATGCAAGCAATTATAAGCTTTTTGAATCCATCCTGAAGTACGACTATCATTTGATTCATGCCTGGGACGGTATGGAGGCTGTGGAAATGTTCCGGAAACATAATCCTCAGATTGTATTGATGGATATCAATATGCCTGTAATGGATGGGTACGAGGCTACCCGGGAGATCCGTAAGTATTCTGCAAAGATTCCTATTATTGCCGTTACAGCCTTTGCCTATGCTTCGGATGAACAGAAAGTGATGGAAAGCGGATTCGATGGATATATGCCCAAGCCTATCAATGCCAAGTTGTTGAAAGCGCAATTGGTGGATATTATGCAGAAGCGTATCATCTTGTTATAAGATGAAAGTTTCTCATTTTCAGCCTCGCTTAGGTGTGGCGTTTCTTTTGATATTCCGCCGGTGTCATCCCTGTGATCCGTTTAAAGAATTTGCTGAAGAATGACGGATTGGGAAATCCCAGTTCATCCGAGATTTGGAATACCAACAAGTCACTGTGTTTCAGCAGTACTTTGGCTTCAAGAATAACGGCTTGGTTAATCCACTGCATTACCGTCTGCCCGCTTACTTCACGAATAACCGTACTCAGATAATGAGGAGTCAGACACAGTTTATCTGCATAGAAACTGATGTTACGTTCACGTTTGCTGTGTTCATTAACCAACCCGATGAAGCGGCGGAATACTTCTTCCTGACGTGAGAGCTGCAATGGGGTGGACTCTTCGTTCTTTGCATGTATATACCTTATATTATAGAGTAATGCCATAATCAAGTGTTGTACCACTTCCCGGCGGAATGGCACTTTGTGCACAGCGTCCCATATCATTGAAAAGAAAGCATCGATTTGCGGTAATTCTTCCTCTGTGGGCAAAATGAAAATGCCATGCTTTGTGTACGAATCCGTCAGTGCACCTCCCTGTGCGATGGGCAAAAAGTTATTATCGGGAACAATGACCTGAAAGTCATAATCCTCACTGATTTCCACAATTTCTATCAGTGAATTGAAAGGACTGATAATAATCATTGGTTCCTTTATCTTATATTCTATCAGATTGATGGAAATCCGTGCTTCACCTTTCAGTATCCGGATGATTCTGCTTTCTTTGGCGCGATAGGGCCTCCCTGTGCTAAAGAGGATACTATCCATTTGGGCAAAGCTGATGATAACACCGAGATCACGGCTGATAAAGCGAAAACTGTTATTGTTTACGATGTTTGGATTACTCAGCAGCTCGCCAAGCCCAAGCTCCATAGGTTTGCTCTTTTCCATATCCTTTTCCTCCTTTAATTTATCTATATCTGTGGCAAAGATAAGAAAACATAGGGTTTTCCTGTCTTTTAATACTGGTAATCGGATAAATAGAGCATCATTGCACACAAATAGAATGTATCCATATACTTTTAAGCTCTATCTTTGCGTCCTATAAAGAAATAAACAAGAAATGTATATGGAAATGAAACGAACTATTCTCTCTTTTTCCTTTGTTCTTGCGGCAATGCTGGCACATGCGCAGCTCACGCTGGAGGGATACCAACACTCGGCGCAGACCAATTATCCGCTGGTGCGGCAATACGGTCTGATAGAGAAAGCCCGGGAGTATAACCTGGAGAATGCCGGAAAAGGCTATCTGCCACAATTCACCCTTTCAGGAAAAGCAACTTATCAAAGTGATGTTACAAAGCTGCCGGTGGACGTTCCGGGAATCGATATAAAAAGTATGCCCAAAGATCAGTATCAGGTGATGCTGGAAGTGTCGCAGAACATCTGGGACGGTGGAGATATCCGTTCCAAAAAGCAACTGACCCGGGCTACTTCGGAGATAGACCGCGGGAAGCAGGAAGTGGATATGTATGCACTGAATGATCGTGTGAATCAGCTATATTTCGGCATTTTGTTGCTGGATGAACAGTTGAAACAGAATCAGCTTTTGCAGGAAGACTTGGGACGCACCCATCAGCAAGTATCCAACTATATAGCAAACGGCATTGCCAATCAGAGCGATCTGGATGCCGTAAGCGTGGAGATATTGAACACGAAGCAGAAACGCATTGAGCTGGAATCTTCGCGACAGGCCTA
>NZ_EQ973492.1:962490-965163 GCF_000158035.1 Bacteroides cellulosilyticus DSM 14838 | reverse complement strand
CCGGAACTACATTGGAGAAGCCTGCTGATACTTTTGAATCCACTTCATTGGTGAACAACCGTCCGGAACTTCGCTGGTTCGATGCCCAAGGCGGACAATTGAATGTGCAGGAGTCTTCATTGAAGACGCGCTTCCGTCCCCGCTTCGGGCTGTTCGTGCAGGGAGCTTACGGAAATCCGGGATTGAATATGCTGAAAGATGATTTCTCCGCATACTATGTAGCGGGAGTCCGTATGTCGTGGAACTTCGGTAGTCTCTACACGTTGCGCAATGATCGCAGGCTGATAGATAACAACCGCCGTAAGCTGGAGACCAGCCGCGATGTGTTCCTGTTCAATACCAATCTGGAATCTACCCAACAAAGTTTGGCCATCCAGTCCATGCGCCGGCAGATGGTGGATGATGATGAGATTATCCGTTTGCGTGTCAATATCCGCAAGGCCGCCGAGGCTAAAGTGGAGAACGGTACGCTGACCGTGACCGATATGCTTCGTGAAATCACAGCTGAGAATCTGGCACGTCAAACCAAGGCTTTGCATGAGGTGCAGTTACTGATGAACATCTGGAATCTGAAATATACATTGAATAATTAAAGGCATAAAAATATAGATCATTATGAAATCAAGGAACTTACTGGGACTTTGTTCCCTATTGGCCCTCTTTTCCGCTTGTGGAAACGGTGCCCCGAAATATGATGCAACAGGAACGTTTGAGACTACGGAAGTGCTTGTATCTGCCGAAGCTTCGGGCCGCCTGCTTTATTTCGATATCGAAGAAGGAATGTTGCTGAAGGCCGGTGAAGAAGTCGGCGTAGTGGATACCGTACAGCTCTACTTGAAGAAGCTGCAACTGGAGGCAAGTCTTAAGTCCGTCGAAGAACAGCGCCCTGACATTCTGAAACAGGTAGCCGCTACCAAAGAACAAATATCTGCCGCCCAACGTGAACGGAATCGTGTGGCGAACTTACTAAAGGTAGGTGCGGCAAACCAGAAACAACTGGATGATGCGGAAGATCAGCTTGAAGTGCTTCGCAAGCAACTTGTTGCGCAGAACTCTACCTTGTCCAACAGTCACCAGAGCCTGACGTGGCAAAGTTCATCCGTCGGTATTCAGGTGGCACAGGTGGAAGACCAGTTGAGGAAGTGCCACATTACCTCTCCGATAATCGGCACTGTACTGGCAAAGTACGCCGAAGCGGGAGAACTCACAGCTATGGGCACTCCGCTTTTCAAAGTGGCCGATACGGAGCAGATGTACCTTCGTGCTTACATCACCTCCGAACAACTGTCGCAGGTAAAGCTGGGACAGAAAGTAACCGTCTTCTCCGATTACGGCACCGATGAGCATAAGCAGTATCCGGGCGTAGTAACCTGGATTTCGGATACCTCGGAATTTACCCCGAAGACTATCCTGACTAAGAATGAACGTGCCAACCTGGTGTATGCCGTGAAGATTGCCGTGCACAATGACGGGCTGTTGAAGATAGGCATGTACGGGGGAGTGGAGTTTAGTGATTAACGGTTAGTGATTAGTGATTAATTTATGGAACATGCGGTTGTTGTAGATAACGTTACCAAGAAATATGGGGCGGTGGAGGCGTTGAAGGGTGTTTCCTTGACGGTTCCTTCCGGAGAGTTGTTCGGCATTATCGGGCCTGATGGGGCAGGGAAGACTTCTCTTTTCCGTATCCTCACCACCTTGCTGCTTCCCGATAGTGGAAATGCTTCGGTGTGCGGTCTGGATATAGCGAAGGATTATAAAGAAATCCGTCGTCGCGTAGGCTATATGCCGGGACGCTTCTCCCTCTATCAGGACTTGACGGTAGAAGAAAACCTGAACTTCTTTGCTACTGTTTTCCATACCACCATTGAGGAGAATTATGAATTGGTGAAGGATATCTACCAGCAAATAGAGCCTTTCCGCAAACGCCGTGCCGGAGCTTTGTCCGGAGGTATGAAGCAGAAACTGGCGTTGAGTTGTGCGCTTATCCATAAACCGGATGTGCTTTTCCTCGACGAGCCGACAACAGGTGTAGACCCTGTTTCCCGCAAGGAGTTTTGGGGGATGCTTCGCCGGTTGAAGGAACAGGGCATCACCATCATAGCCTCTACGCCTATTATTGATGAGGCATGCCAATGTGACCGCATTGCCTTTATCAATGAGGGGCAGATACATGGGATAGATACTCCGGAACGTATTCTGAACCAGTTTGCAAGTATTCTTTGTCCGCCGGGGCTGGAACATGGCAAGGTGGAACAGAAAGATGAGTATGTCATCGAAGTGGATAAGCTCACCAAACGTTTCGGCAATTTCACGGCAGTGGATCATATCTCTTTCAAAGTCCATCGTGGTGAGATATTCGGCTTCCTGGGTGCCAACGGTGCTGGAAAGACTACGGCAATGCGCATGCTTACCGGATTGAGCCATCCCACAGGAGGCACGGCCCGCGTAGCCGGTTTCGATGTTGCCACACGGACGGAGGATGTGAAAAAGAATATCGGCTATATGAGCCAGAAGTTTTCTCTTTACGAAGACTTGAAAGTGTGGGAGAATATCCGGCTGTTTGCCGGGATTTACGGTATGGCAGAAGATGAAATAGCCCGCAAGACCGATGAACTTTTGGAACGCATCGGGCTGAGTGCCGAGCGTGATACGCTGGTAAAAAGTCTGCCG
>NZ_EQ973492.1:957573-962269 GCF_000158035.1 Bacteroides cellulosilyticus DSM 14838 | reverse complement strand
GATCGTCTTTCTGGATGAGCCGACGGGTGGGGTAGATCCTGCTACCCGTCGCCAGTTCTGGGAGCTTATTTATCAGGCTGCCGACCGGGGAATCACTGTCTTTGTCACCACCCACTTCATGGATGAGGCCGAGTATTGCGACCGTATCTCTATCATGGTGGATGGCGTGATCCGTGCTCTCGATACGCCCGATGAACTGAAACGGCAATTTAAGGTTGCTACGATGGATGATGTTTTCCAGCAGTTGGCACGGGAGGCGGTGCGTACGGCGGATTAGCCGATTCATAACATAATTAGTAAGAACAATGAAACAATTTATAGCTTTTGTCCGAAAGGAATTCTTCCATATCTTCCGCGACAGGCGAACCATGCTGATACTGCTGGGTATGCCTGTGGTGCAGATTATCCTTTTCGGCTTTGCCATAACCACGGAAGTGAAGAATGTCCGTGTCGCCATTCTCGACCCGTCGAACGATGTTGTCACCCGGCGCATTATCGACCGTCTGGATGCGAGTGAATATTTCTCCGTCACCACGAATCTGACTACTCCGGACGAGGTTGAAAAGTCTTTCAGACGGGGAGACATTGACCTGGCAGTCATCTTCAGCGAGCAATTTGCGAATCACGTTTATACCGGAGATGCTTGTGTACAGTTGGTGGCCGATGCTACCGACCCCAATACGGCGACCACACAGACCGGTTATGCCGCCAATATCATATCCTCTGCCGGACGCGAAATGCTTCCGGCGGGAATGCAGGTTTCCACTATTGTTCCCGAAGTGAAGCTGCTCTATAATCCGCAGATGAAGAGCGCCTACAACTTTGTGCCGGGTGTGATGGGACTGATCCTGATGTTGATTTGTGCCATGATGACTTCCATATCCATTGTCCGGGAGAAGGAGACGGGAACGATGGAGATACTGTTGGTTTCTCCGGTGAAGCCGCTATTCATTATTCTTGCCAAGGCGGTTCCTTACTTTGTGCTTTCGTTTGTCAACCTGACAACGATTTTGCTGCTCTCGGTCTATGTGCTCGATGTTCCCGTGGCGGGTAGCTTGTTCTGGCTGATTGTGGTATCACTGCTTTTTATCTTCGTTTCCCTGGCTCTGGGCTTGCTGATATCCTCGGTGACGCGGACGCAGGTTGCTGCCATGCTTGCATCGGGATTGATACTGATGATGCCTACTATGCTGCTCTCCGGTATGATATTCCCTATAGAGAGCATGCCCTTACTGCTTCAAGGCATCTCGGCGGTGCTTCCTGCCCGCTGGTACATTCAGGCTGTGCGGAAGCTGATGATCGAAGGAGTGGACATTTCACTGGTATTGACGGAAGTCAATATTCTTGCTGTAATGGCGGTTGCGTTGATTACGATTAGTTTCAAGAAGTTTAAGAACCGATTAGAATAGGAGAGTGGTGGTATGATAAAGTTTCTGATAGAAAAAGAATTCAAGCAGTTGCTCCGTAACTCGTTCCTGCCGAAGATGATTCTTATCTTCCCTTGTATGATTATGATACTGATGCCCTGGGCGGCAAACCTGGAGATAAAGAACATTAACCTGAACATTGTGGATAATGACCACAGCGTCCTTTCGCGCCGCCTTGTGGATAAGATCGGTGCATCCACCTATTTCCGTACAACGGCCCTTCCTGATACCTACAATGAAGGATTGCGCTCCATCGAAATCGGTTCGGCAGATATTATTTTGGAAATTCCCCGCGATTTTGAGAAGAACTGGGTGACGGGCAAAAGCCCCCGCCTGCTGGTTGCCGTCAATGCGGTGAACGGTACAAAGGGAGGATTGGGCGGCTCGTACCTGTCTTCCATCATTAATGACTATACCCGTGAACTGCAATCGGAATCACCGGCAAAGACAATCTCTGCCGGGATGGGATTGCCCCGGATTGGCATTTCAACGCAGAATCTGTATAACCCGAACCTGAACTACAAGCTCTTTATGGTTCCGGCATTGATGGTGATGTTGTTGACAATGATTTGCGGCTTTCTTCCGGCGCTCAATGTGGTAGGCGAGAAAGAAGTGGGTACTATCGAGCAGATCAATGTAACGCCTGTCTCCAAACTGACGTTTATTCTTGCCAAGCTGATACCTTATTGGCTGATAGGTTTCATTGTGCTTACGATATGTTTCTTTCTGGCATGGTTGCTCTATGGTATTCTTCCTGTGGGGCATTTCGTGACGATATACCTTTTTGCAGTGGTCTTCCTGTTCGTGGTCTCCGGATTCGGTCTGGTGATTTCCAATCATTCCGCTACGTTGCAGCAGGCCATGTTCGTCATGTGGTTCTTTATGCTGATACTGATGCTGATGAGCGGTTTGTTCACTCCCGTACACAGTATGCCGGAATGGGCACAACTGATTGCTGCGCTCAATCCGCTGAAATACTTTGTAGAGGTGATGCGTACCATTTACCTGCGGGGTGGTGGCATTGTGGAGTTACTTCCACAGTTAGGAGCATTGATAGCCTTTGCAGTATTCTTTAATCTGTGGGCGGTGAGGAGTTATAGAAAGAGTAGTTGAGATTACTCTTTCATAATCCTTTTGATTTCCGCATCCAGCGAAGCTTTCTCCGGGATATTGAGTTTCGGTCTTAACCGATAACGTATCCTGGTGACGCTGGCGGAGGCTATGCCTAATATCCGGGCTATTTCTTCGGTGCTTTGATTGAGCAGAATGAGCATACACAGCAATTCTTCATTCTTGGTGATATTGGGACACACATCGCGCAGGCGGATAAGTGCCGTAGAATAAATGCCGGAGAAGGCGACACGGAATTCAGCTTCTTCTTTGGGTGTCAGCATGGTGGGAGACAGAGTTTCCATAAGCTTGTTGAGTTCGCTACCGGATTGGTTTGAGGTTTGTATTTCAGCCAGTTGCCGAAGCAGTTCCTGGTTGTGTTCATGAAGTTCATGGCGCGATTCAAGAATTCTTTTCAATTCCTTTTCCTTTTTATCCAGGCGGATGGAGGTGATTTCGAGTTCCTTTTCGTCCAGTTGATGATGTAATTTCAGAGATCGGTGTCTGTTCCAGAACCAGGTGGCCAGGAGCAGGATAAAGAGGATGGATGCAATAGTGCCGATGGTATATGTACGGATAACACTGTTGCGCAAGGCTATACCTGCCGTGAGCAGACTATTTTCCTGTTCCACTTTCTCCGTCTCGTAACGTATATGCGAGGCTATGGATTCACGAATGGATTTCCCATGAATTACAGAGTCGATAATCATATTATAGCGGGGGAGCAGTTCTTTTGCAGCTTTCATCCTGTCGGTACGGTGGTAGCTGTCGAGCAGTAACCGGTTGTTGTGATTTTCGGTTTCCATATCTCCGCGGACTTTGGATAAGCTGACGGCTTTTTCAAGCAACGGGATGGCTTCTTGGTATTTTTCGGCTCTGTACATGGCATTTCCGTAGCCCATGTAATAGTCCAGCAGCATATAGCCGGGCACTTTATCTTTTATTTCTTCATAGTGCGTCAGGACTTTCGGCAGGGAGTCCGGAAACTGGGCTTTGGCATCCAGCTTTTCCATCTTTACACGTATTTGTCCGCGCGGATTGGTGGCTCTGATGTAGAAGCTGTCGGCAAGGTTGAGCGCGAGGAAGGCTGAGTCGATGAGGCCCATTCTTTTATAAATCAGGGCTCTCCTTTCGTACAGGCTTGCCGCCATACCCCAGGTCTCGTTATCTTCACGGAACAGGCGGAGTCCTTCATTGTTGTAATGCAAGGCTCTGTCGAAAAAGTTTAGTTCGGTGTAATTGCCGCACAGGTTGATTGCGGCGAGCATCGCCCCACGCGGATTCTGCGATTTATTGCTTTGTTCCATGACTTCCTGACAGAGGCTGATGCCTTTCTGGAACTCATTCTTCCGGATGTAGATGTTTGCCAGGTTGGCCATGGCCTGCGGATAGAGTCCGGTGTCGTCGTATGCTCCGTTTCTCATAGCTTCGGCGGCTCGCAGCAAGGCGGGTTCTGCTCGTGTTTCGGTGGAGTCGACGGCCATATAGGTGATTCCGGCGGCTATGGTGCAAAAGAGTTCACTGGAAGGATCATCATTTTCATTTATGCTCATGGCTTGGTCGAGGAGTTGGCAGGCTTCGGCACGGCGGCCGAGGGTTTGCAACATTTGTGCGTCGCATACCAAAATCTCGCGTTGGCAATGATTGGATAGTATCGGGTGGTTCATTTCCCTGAGCCGGAGGAAGTGCTTGTGTCCTTCGGCTATTCTTCGGGAATGATTGTATGCGAACATTAAGTGCCTGATTGCGTAGGACATCAGACGACGGGCGTCGTCAGGAGATAGTCCGTTGGGGTGTTGGTTGCTTTTGACGGGTAGCAGGAAGGCGGAGTCGAGTAGGGAAATAGCGCTGTCATATTCTTTGTCCAGCCGGAACTGATTGGCTTTTGCCAGTATGGCTATACTGTCTGCATGGAATTGCGCAGGAGGATGGGCGCTGCCTGGCGGCTTGTTGCAACTTACTATGCCGGATACGAGAATGATTAGCGGGAATATAAAATACTTGTTCATTTTGTTTAGGATACTTGTATAGGTCTCAAATATAAGTAAAATGGGTGGGTTATTAAAACGATAATTTGAAAATGTTAGAAAACTGATAATAAGGAAGTTTATTACCGGGAGTTATCGTATTCTTTCTAAACTCCCGGTAATTTGATGAAT
>NZ_EQ973492.1:955090-957459 GCF_000158035.1 Bacteroides cellulosilyticus DSM 14838 | reverse complement strand
TTCCTGTTATTTGGGGCAGGAGAGTTTTGGGTTAATGTGCGCTTTCATCGTCAGTAGTGGGTGTCCAGGCGGGATTGCTTCCAAGCCATTGGGATTGTTCACCAACACTTTCATTGCAGGAATAAATAGTAGCACTGTTAATCCTTCCTATCAAATATCCAAGTTTCACAGTCTCCTCAGAAGTAACATTAAAATCTGTCGTTAAATTCCGGTTAAGATGGTATTTTGCCCATTCGGAATACCCTGTAATTCCTCCAACATCCACAGGAGAGATACTATGTCCGGTTATGGAGCCTTGATTACAGCATCCCAAAACCTTTCCGGCGATATATCCGCCAATTCCGCCTACTGATACGGCATAAATTGTATTTGAACGTTCTGGGTTAGAAAGTATAATGGAAGAAGTATTTATACAATGTTTATATTCACTACTAAGAAATCCGTCTCGTCCTATTATACCTCCAATCCAAAGTGAGCTTCCTTTACAACTTACATCGCTTTTTCCTATCGAAGAACAATTTTGGATATGGGCTCCTGAATGTCCAATTATGCCACCTATGCATAAATTACCATAATTAGAGTTCCCATCTGATATTTTCATTTCTCCCGACATTGTACAATTGTGAACTGTTATTTCCTGTGTGGGTCCATTTCCAATGACACCACCTACACCAAAATGTGTAATAATCGTTCCTTCTGGGTATGCAAAGGACCATGTAATATTGGCTGCTATATGGATATTTTCTATCAACATACTACTTGTAGTTGTCAAGTAACCAAAGAAGCCGAAGTTTTGTAGATCATTAGAAAAACTTCCCTTTAATGCACCGCTTATAGTATGTCCGCCACCATCAAAGTTTCCCCTAAAAGGCTTGGTAGATGAAATCCCTATTGGCGTCCATGTATCAGCCGTGACCTTTATATCCGTAGTTAATTTAAAGAACTTATCCAGATAGCGTTCTCCCGCTTCTACTTGTTCAATCAAATACTTCAAGTGTCCGGCACTCTCTATCAGGTAAGGGTTATCTTTCGTGCTACCTTTATTATCACTCTGATCCCAAGTGTTGCCTATTACATTATTATCGAATATAGCAGCAGTCCCATAACCACCTTCTATTCCCCCAAAAGTAAGCTCCGAATTATAAACCTTGCCTGCCTCATAAGGAAAATCTCCATTAAAAGAAACCGTGTAACTATAAACCATCCCGTCGTCGCCTGTCACGGCAAGAGCCAGTTTCTCTTTCAATGTGGAGGGAAGAATGGCCATGTAAGCAGTGAATTTTTCGCTACTGACACCGGATATAGCCGCAGTAAGCTGTTTGGCAGTAGTGATGTTGCTTTCATCGCTTGCTTTCTGGGAAATGGCTATACCGGCATCATCCTGTGTGCTTAGAGTGATGTATTTAGGAACAATGCCATCAGGAAGAGTTACCTCAAACTTCAGAACAGCTATTTTATGCTTAAAGCTTATTTCCGAAATCTCCGTACCGGAGGCAGTAGTCTGTGCAGTCATAAAGTTGTAACCGGATAGATGGGCAAAAGGAGCGTTTGCATCGATAACCTGCCCTATAACATTAAAGTGGCAATCCTCCCATCTTTTCTCGGCTTTTGATGCAGGAAAGAAAGCATGCTGGGCATCCTCAACCGCATTTCCTGTGAAAGTAGCAATCTTGCCATCACCATCAGTAGGTCCTGTCGTGGTAAAGACCTCAGTCGTAGTGCCATAAAGTTTAAAGGCATCGTTTGCCGTCCACTTTAGTATCAGGCCGTTAGCACCGTCATCTTCATGGCTTATACGGGTGATAGCTCCGCCTTGTGTGACGGTAACGGATATTTTTTCTTTTCCCCCGACAGAAGTATCCTCTTTTATAACTTCATCCTGAGTACATCCCATTAATATCAACGGGAATACTGCAAAGAAAGGTATCACATTATTCATTTTCATAGTTTTATTTTTCAAAGGTTAGTATATCGTTTATCAAGTCTTCCAATTCGCTTATGCTACTTGAACTGTAGCGTTGGGTAGATCTTCGGGAACTGCTTCGACCAGGCATACCAGGGTTACCACCGGGCATATTGCTCAATGCCATTACACCCTCACTTTCTATTTCTATGATCTCTATTTGCGGAGTCACATACTTTGCTTTTCTCTCTTCTTTCATATTTACTTTTTTAAAGTTGATAGTCATCTTGTATTTTGATAGCAAAACTAACGATTCCGCTATTAGAGAAGCCAAATCAGGACTGTACAATTCAATGTACAATTGCGTGGTTTATTCCACATTTTATCCTACTTTTGCATCCAAATTAATTATATCTGATATCCTAATGAACACGCAGACAACTTATCTCGCCTCTAAGCCGCATTA
>NZ_EQ973492.1:949339-954287 GCF_000158035.1 Bacteroides cellulosilyticus DSM 14838 | reverse complement strand
GAAAGGAGCGCGTAAGGCGAAATAAATACATCCGGAAATATAAAAAGAAACGGGCAGCTTCTCGTAAGAGAGGTTGCCCGTTCTGGTTAATACATCTGTTGGGTTCACCGGAAACCTTATTTCACTTCAATAGATTTCTTGTTTTTCTGTTTTTCTTCGGCTGAGAACTTCGGCAGATTGATGTTCAGCACGCCATTTTCTACTTGTGCTGCAATCTTTTCCTTGTCCACATTGTCCGGCAATATCATGGTCTGTTGGAACTTAGAGTATGAGAATTCGCGACGCAGATAGCGACCGTCTTTCTTTTCCTCCTTGTTTTCAGTCTTCTTTTCCATGCTGATAACCAGATTATTGTCTTCGTCGATATGAACGTTGAAGTCATCTTTGGTCATTCCCGGAGCAGCCAATTCTACTTTGTACTCCTTTTCCGTTTCCAGCACGTTGATAGCCGGAGCGGTTGCATTGGCTTTTTCCATCCATTCGTTATCAAAGAAATCATTGAAGATACTTGGTAACCAATTTTGAGTTCTTCTAACAGGCATCATAATTTTAGTCTCCTATCCTTTAAGTTAAACATTAGGTTAGTTCTGAACTTCCGGTCTTGGATTGCTTTCGGGAGCCGTTTCTTAATCACTCCCATGCAGTTCCTGAACCGTCGTTCACAAACATAATCGCAAAACGTATGCCAATTGATTTTAGTTTCGTTGATTAACAAAATGTCACTAAAGTTCTGACAAAATTACTTGTTTTATGCCGTTTTGTACATTTATTATATAAAATTGCTTTCGAATACTATGAATGTGAAATGTTTCGCCTCCGGCTTATTCGTTTCCCTGATAGTCGAAATAATCAAAGTCAGCCTGTGCCTTTGAAGAAGCGGATACGGCATATAAGCCCAATATGATACCGGTAAATCCGCCGGCAGTTTCGGTACTGAGATAGCGCGTATTCATCTTGGCTATTTCCTGGAACTTGTTTCCGGTGGTGGAATAGCCGAATGAATAGAACTCATTATTCCCTTTGACCTGAAGCTGCACTTTTCCTTGAGGGATATTGATTTCCTTTTCTATGTGTTTCAGTTCTCCCAACTGATATCTCAGGACGATAGACTGCTGTCCCTTAGCATCCTGCCTTATAAAAAGGTCATAGTGCGAATGATTCTCCATGAATACCGTTATTCCGGCTTCGTCCTGCGGTTGCCCTTTCTGTAGTTCAACGGATGTTGCGGCTGTGAAGTCGATATGTTGCTGTCTGCGGCCGATGAAAGTAGGAGAGTCCATACTGTTCAGATTGATGGGAGTTGCTTTCAATCGGAGTGTCTTACCGTTCTGGATGTAGTTCTCCTGTTTGGGATTGCGCAGATAGATCCATTCCGGTCCCAGTTTCTCGGTGTTGAAGGTAATGCGGGGAGCTTTCGAGTCAAAAGGTTGCTGTGGAAGGGTGGGGACATCCATCTGTAAGGCTATGCTTCCATCTCCATTTACCACAGGCCAGGCATTCTTATCCCATCGTACAGGTGCGATAAACGTTTCGCGCCCCAGCAGATGGTGTGAGCCGGTTTGCGGACGGAATGCGAGACATACCATCCACCACGAACCATCGTGGGCTTCTATCAGATCGGCATGACCGGTTCCCTGTATCGGACTGTTCTGTGCGTTTTTGTTTATGTGTGTCAGGATGGGGTTGGCGGGATTACCTTCATACTGGCCGTCAATATCCCGGCTGCGGGCAATGGTTACCTTATGCCCATATTCAGTACCTCCTTCGGAAATCAGCAGATAATACCAACCATCTTTCTTATAAATATGTGGCCCTTCCGGATGGCGTCCGCCCGTACCGTTCCAGATACGTTTGGATTCGCTTAACTGTTTTCCGGTCATCGGATTAATTTCGCACAGGTAGATGCCTACATCCGGATTACTGACCAAATAGCACTTTCCATCTTCAAAATAAAGGGATGGATCAATGCCTCCTTGCTTTATCCAAACCGGTTCTGACCATTCACCACGTGGATCTGTGGTGTGAACCAGGAAGTTCCCTTTGTCCGAAACATTGGTGGTAATCATGTAAAACACTCCCTCATTGTATCGGATGGTAGGGGCGTAGATTCCGCCCCATGTGCCGGCATTGGTTAACTTTACCTGTGATTCCCGTGTCAGGCAATTCCCTATCTGTTCCCAGTTGACCAAATCCTTACTATGAAACAGGGGTACTCCGGGGAAATAACAGAAACTGCTGTTGACCAGATAATAGTCTTCGCCAACGCGGCAAACACTCGGGTCCGGATGGAAGCCCGGAATGATTGGATTTTGATATCCTTGTTGGGCATGCGAGAGATTTGCCAGTCCCATCATAATAAAGATGGATAAGATGATTTTTTTCATATATGTGCCTTTTAAAATGATATTATTGCAGTTTGAAACGCATTCTCCACCGTTTGGCTTCTTCATTCCAGTCGTGGCTGATGACTTTGAAGGTTCCTACTTCAGAGGTGTTTTTTACGTGCGTTCCCAAACAAAGACATTCGTCATAATTGCCTACTTTCACTATGCGTACAGTTTCCGAAGCATCTTCAGGCAGTCGTTTCAAGTCAAAGCGTCCTTGTGCTTCTTCCTGCGTGATGAATTCTGTGGTAACATCCAATCCTTGCGCAATCACTGCATTTACAGCTTCTTCCAGTCGTTTTACATCTTCTTCGGTAGGAGCAGTTTCCAAAGCATAGTCCAGCTTACTTTTCTTTCTCTCTATATGTGCGGATACTGACCGTCCACAACCGAAAAGATTCATCATGGTACGGTTAACTATATGCTCGCAGGTGTGCATAGGAGGATATTCCTGTTTGTTGTGGTCGTTGAGTTGAATTTGTTGTTCCATATTATTTAGTAACTTTTTATTGTTTATATTCTCAAGAATACTTGCTGACTTTAAGATTGATTTCTAATTATGGTGAATTCGCCATAATTAGAAATATAAAGTTTCTCCCATATACCAAGATATTCTAATGTATTTCTATTTCTTAGTTGGTCGAAAACAAAAAGATCCCCTTTGACCTTTTAGGGTATCTGTAAGGCATAAATAATCTTCATTATTTACGTTAATGATTAATATCATTGATCTTGCTATAATAATATTTTTGCGTAAAGGTAGGGCTATATTCTGATATTGAAAAGATTTATATTGTAATTTGTTTAGGCTGTATTTAATTAACCTGTATGCATGGATGGATATTTTTTGTTTATTGTAGTCGTTGGTTTTGCTTTTTTCTAAACCCCTCGAATTCGAGAGGTTTAAAATCAGAGTTATATAATATCTCTCACAATTCTAAGTATCCGGTTATCTTTTTATATCTCTTATTTTCGTTTTAAATACGAAATAAGTCTACTGAATATATTTTTCTTTTTGGGGAGAGATGCATTGCAATTATTCTCTCGTAGAATTTTATATTTAGGATCAGGATTTTCTATCCACAGTTTGAAGAACCTGAGAGTATATTCATACCAATTCTCTTTTGTTAAAGATGCATCATTCCAATACCATTGCTCCCCTAATGCTTTCAACTCGTCTATGGCATTAGATAACAAATAAAAATCGTATAAGAAGGTGTTGTACTCATTATTTATACATTCTTGTTCAAGTTTATTCAAAGCAGCAGACACTTTATTCTTATCAGGAGATTGTATTACTGATTTTACTATGAATAAGCTATATAATATAATGATAGAATTTGCGTCGATTTCGTTAAGGTGCAGTTCCTCGAAAATCTTATCTGTTAATTCTGTAAATTCAAAAGGATTGCAATGGATGTCTTCACCAGCTAATATAAAAAGATTTTCCGTCTCATATCCGGCCATCAACATCTCTAAAGCCCAATCTTTCCATTGGGTATTGATGTTGAAATTTTGTTGCTTATAAACCAATATCTCTGCTGTAGATGGCACTTTCTGTAGTATCTCATTGAGGGTGGCGTCAAGTTTCACTATATCAGTAAGTGGGTATTCCTGCCTGTCTTTATCGTCGGTTTGAAGATTTTGCTCCATATTTTGATTACTCCTTTTTATATATCGATCTTCATATTAAAAACATAGTTATCAGCACTATTCTCTGATTTATATCTGGCTGTCTTATTACGAACCAATGTCTCGTTAACATAATGTCCAATCTCGTGCAATAGCAGACGTTCCAGATAATACCTTCTTGCGCTTTCTTCTGTAAATTCAATATACCAATTATCTTTTTCTTTTTGAGGTTCGGAAGCATATCCCTTATACCATGTCAGTAATTTATGGATAGGTCTTTCTTTCCCAAGAATAAGTTGATTGCTTTTCGGAAAAGGATATAGGGTAATGAGGCGAACACCACTACCAACCGTATAAACTCCTTGATATTTTTCTTTCTTATTTGTTTTTCGTAACCAAATATGTGTCAGACCTTCTACATGTTCAGGTGGAAAAGGGGGCTATCCTACTTTTGAGACAGCCCCTTTCGAACAAAATTTAAACAGGCTCTAAGATTACTTTTTTTGTTTCAAAAGTTGCTTGAACTTCTCAACAAATGGCATATAAGAATCTAAAGCTTTATTAGATGGAATTTGTATAGCATCCTCACCATATATTGCTTGCATTACCCTGTATTCATCTATATTTATATCTTTAGAGCGTTTTTTTATGGACTCCTCTACTGTTTTCAATGCTTGTTCACTGTTCCCATGCAAATAGTACAATACAGGTAAAATATAATCTTTTGCTTCTCCGATATACGAATACTGCGAAGCTACAAGCCCGTGAATCACTTGGTCCATATTTGACAATTTTTCAAGATAGGGTAAACCATAGTTTATAATAGCTCTTGCCATGTTATCAACATCTTCATTAACATCTTTATCTATGGTGAATTTCCATTCTTTAAAATCGTTATCAGGCATAAGATAGCCGATGGGAAGTGAAATCAT
>NZ_EQ973492.1:946513-949127 GCF_000158035.1 Bacteroides cellulosilyticus DSM 14838 | reverse complement strand
ATTTCAAGACAACTATTAGTTCCTTCTCTAAGCTGTACCATTATCTCATCCACATCCTTGTAAATAACTCCTACAACAGGATTCAGATAGATCACATGTCTCTCCCCATGAGTTGTCGTAGTAAAGCCAATATCTTGTATTACATTACCATCTTTAATGCGTATATAATTATTGAGCTTCTTTCTCTTGAACCCATATTGGGAAAAATGTTCTTCCAATAATAACTGTATTTTCTTTTTTTGTTCTTTCATTAAAAATTGTACTTAATTCTAGTGCCTTAATATTGTTATATGAAAAATTAAAACAATACAACCAATAATTTTGTCACAAACAAACTCTTCATTTTATCTAATGTTCTATTCCAGATTATCCATTACGTTTTCTATTTGCATTAGTATTACCGACAAATAATCAACGCAAATAATATTGTGAAAAGTTAAGTAGCTTTGAGGCATTTGAGTATCAGAAATACAACCATTCAAATGGATTATTTCTTTTTCTCTCATCTGGAACTTAAGACTGAAGGACTCGCCTAACGGAGTAAAGGAAAACTCTTTATGGCACTTACGAAGCATTAAGTCCAAATCCTTCTTAAATAAAAGAAGTTCCTCTATGCTAACATTGCAAACTGTTGAAACCTTAAAAATAGAACTTATAAGTTCAAGACTAAACTGAAGATAATCAACACTCACACTACGTTCAAAATCATAAAAGCGGATAAAAAAAGAATCGTCTTCATTTCTTACAAGAATTTCATTCATGGCATTTTCCTAAGTTTTTTATTTCAATAAGCACATCATCCATATCAGCCTCCAGCTCAGGCAAAAATGTCTGATCAAAAAGGCATCCGACTTCCAAACAACTACCAGTCTGTTCTTCAACGATTACAAACTTTTGTTTGATATGTCCCATATTCTCCCATTCCAATTCAACTCTTAGCCGCTCGTTCAAGGAAGAATATACAATCTTATGAATACGTTGCTGATACAACAAATTGATATGGTTCTTTAGGGCAAGTAAATCCTTCTGATTAGTCTTATATGTTGCAGTCACAGTAAAAATTGATTTCTGAATTTTTACATCAAAAGTCAGAGTATCTTCCTTCTCTCTATCGACCAAGAGGAAATTATACCATTGCATAATTGGTATTCTTTCCGAATTATAAAAGATTATATTTTTCATTCAATTACTGAAAATAATTATACGATTTACTTTGCTGTTCACTATCACAGAACTCATTACGGATTTTTTATGATATAATATCACTACTGCTTCGTTAAAAGCTTTGTGTTACACACTATATTATTGACAATCAGTGTTTCTCTCCTTATAATTCTCTACTACAACCAGCTCTATATTAGAGTATTTCAAAGCGACATCCTCAATTATGGCCTTAACGTCACACCAGTCCAGTCTTCCTAACCCCGCACCTATTTTAGGCATAGCTATTGCTTTAACATTACCTTGAGAAGCCAACTCCATCATTGTACTAATTGATTTCCTTATGGCTTCCAAATCCGCTTTCATTTTCCAATCCTTTTGAGTTCCTAAATTATAGATATGTTCATCTCCCGTTACATATTCAAAAACATCCCCAATTGTAAACGTCCCATCTATACATTTCTTTTTATATAGTCTGTACATTTTAGGATATTTCATTTTAAATTGCAACGCAATTCCTTTCCCCATAGCACCTGCACAATTACAACCATGTGCATAGCACTTAATTCCATTAATAGTGAAAATATTCCCTTCATTTACGTATCTTACCATATTGCTATTTATTTTTAATGAATTGCAGTGACCATACTTTGTTAAATTCTTTTTCCGAAATATAATCAGATTCCTCAAAAGACAAATCATCCAACTCTTTATCACATAGTAGATGTTCTCCCTGAATAGGGCTTTCAATTGTTAAACAAACAGTTTCTCCCGATAACACTTCTATTTGTCTAACAACTAATTTATTATGAAAATGAAGATAAAACAATATATCTTCTTCTTTCCAATATTTTTTTATGAAACAATCATTCATATTAAAATTTTATTTTAAAAATAGTAATACCACCATCCAAAATTCTATTGCTAATATTTAGCGGTTGATTATTAGGTATAATAAAATTATGTGACATGTTCTTTATTACATTTAATCCTGTTACGTCAATCTTGATATAATGAGTCAATGAATTAGTCTTCCAAGGAACACCATACAAACGTCTAGAGACCTGTCCAGCCGTAAAATCCAAAGAGTTTATATCCGTTAAATACTGTCCATCACCAAATCTTGCATGGACAGGTCCAGTTGATGGTAGCAATTCCCGTACTGTTTACTTGGCGGGCAATAGTGATTCGGGTTGTCTGAATCTCAGATACAGCCTGTTGCAATACTTTGGCATATTCACTATCGCTTATTTTCATTATATCTTTTGTCATTGTATAATATTTATCGTTATATCTTTGTGTAAAGGTAGGGCTATATTCTGATATTGAAAAGATTTATATTGTAATTTGTGCAGGCTGTATTTAATTAGTTTAAGTGCAGTTCATGATTGTAGTGAATTACACTTTCTTTATATTTGCGAATCATTATAAGTGTGTGAATAAAAAAATATCT
>NZ_EQ973492.1:938913-946375 GCF_000158035.1 Bacteroides cellulosilyticus DSM 14838 | reverse complement strand
TGGATTATATAGAAACAGAACGATTAATATTACGGCATTTCACAGAAAAAGATGTAAATGCTTTATTTACGATCCTTAATGATAAAGATGTAAATGTATTTCTGCCTATGTTTCCGTTAAAGGATATAGAAGAGGCAAAAGAGTATCTCCTATACATAGAAAATTATATCCGGCAAAAAGGGTTTTATTATGCAATTTGCCTGAAGGAAGATAACATACCTATTGGGTGTATTCATGTAAGTGCAGACGATAGCCATGATTTAGGTTATAGTATCAGCAGGAATTTTTGGCATAAAGGCATTTGCACCGAAGCCTGCCGAGCTGTGATCGATATGCTAAAACAAACTGATATTCCATACATTACAGCTACTCACGATGTGAATAATCCGAGAAGCGGAAAAGTAATGCAGGCAATAGGTATGGTATACAAATACTCTTATGAAGAATTGTGGCAACCCAAAAATATATTGGTTACATTTAGAATGTACCAACTTAATTTTGATGGAGATGAAAATAGGGTTTACAGAAAATATTGGAATAAATATTCTACTCATTTTATAGAAGAAATACCTTAAACTTATGATTATTCTTATTGCAGGAGATACGCATACGGGAAAGACCTTGTTAGCACAAAAGCTATTGGAGAAATATAAATATCCCTACTTGTCAATAGATCACTTGAAGATGGGAGTCATTAGAAGCGGACAATGTAAATTGCCTGCTGATAGTAATGATACAGAACTAACAAACTATCTGTGGCCAATCGTCAGGGAGATGATAAAAACCTGTATTGAAAATTCCCAGAATATGATTATTGAAGGATGTTATATTCCTTTTGGCTGGGAAAAGGATTTTACGGATGAATATGTAGAACAAATAAAATACGTATGCCTTATATTCAGTCAGGAATATATAAAGCATAGTTTCCAGAATATTCTGGAATATGAAAATGTTATAGAAAAAAGGCTCTCAACAGATGTAACCTTTGAGAATGTAAGTAAAACCAATAGGTATAATTTGGAACAATGTATATCAAGAAAGTATAATTATATTCTAATAGACAAGAACTATCAAATAAATATAGATGATATAATATGAATTATATCTTCTTCGTCTCCGTTTTTAAAAAATACACTTACTTACATGTACATGTTGGTATTATCTACATGCACATGTTATCCTTCTCTACATGCACATGTCAATATTGCTAACATGCACATGTAAGCATCTCCATTCTTTAAAAAACTATCGTCTTTACTTTAAAGATATTGTGATTTAAGTGCTATCCGCATGGGATTCTATCAAATTTTACTTATTTTTGCATAGAACTTCTTGTAGAAGTAACCTTTAACCAATCGAAACTCAGATGAAGAAAATAGTCACATCCTTATATCTATTATGTTGTGTATGTATGTGTCAGCTCCATGCCACCAACAATGTTGTAGACTCCCTTTTATCCCAACTGGACCATGTAATTCAAAACCGCCCTGTATACATCGAGCAAAAAGAAAAGAAGCTGAACGACCTGAGACAAGCCTTGAGACAACGCATTTCTGACGAAAACCGCTTTACCCTGTTGGGGGAATATCTGGATGAATACCGTTCCTACAACACCGACTCTTCGCTCTACATCTCACGCGAGAGATACCAGGTGGCCCTGCGAATGAAGAACAAGGAACATCAGGACAACGCCCTCATGAACACTGCCGAGATTATGGGCACAGCAGGCATGTATAAAGAAGCAGTCGACCTGATGCACAACGTACAAATCAATCATCTACCTGATGACCTGCACCCGTATTATTACCATATTTACCGCACCGTCTATGGCCTCATGGCCGATTATGCCGTTACGGAACAGGAGAAAAAACTCTATGCCGAGATAACGGATAGATACCGTGATTCCCTGTTACTGGTTAACAAAGACAATCTTCTGGTGTACACGCTGATTCAGTCCGACCAGCACAATGTGCGGGGCGAGTTCGATAAAGCCATCCAGTTATTGACCGACTACCTGGCTGGACAGATAGACAATGTGCACGATGTGGCAATCTGTGCCTACACTTTATCAGAATCATACCGCCTGAAAGAAGACACAGAAAAAGAGAAGGAGTATTTGATTCTTTCCTCCATTGCAGACATGAAGTCCGCAGTGCGCGAATATATTTCTTTGAGGAAACTGGCTGTGCTGCTCTATCAGGAAGGAGACATAGACCGTGCCTATTCGTATCTGAAATTGTGTATGGACGATGCCGTGTTCTGCAACGCCCGGTTGCGTATTCTGGAAATCCTGCAAATTTTTCCCCTCATCAACGACACTTACCAGCAAAAGGCCGAAAAGCAACAGGAACAAATGAAATGGGCGTTAGTCTCTATCAGCTTGCTGTCCATCTTCCTGCTGATTGCCATCTTCTATGTGTATAAGCAAATGAAACGCGTAGCAGCCGCACGCCACGAAGTGATAGATGCCAACAAGCGTCTGAAAGAATTGAATGAAGAACTCCACCGCTACAATCTGCAACTGAAAGAAGCCAACCACATCATTGCCGAAAACTCCTACCTGAAAGAGGAATACATCGGCCGCTATATGGACCAGTGTTCCGTATATCTGGAAAAGATGGATAACTATCGCCGTTCACTGGGCAAGATAGCCGCTACGGGCAAGGTAGATGAGCTATACAAAAACATCAAATCTTCCAAGTTCATAGAAGAGGAACTGAAAGAGTTTTATGCCAATTTTGATAATACCTTCTTGCAACTGTTTCCCACTTTTGTAGAAGACTTCAACACCCTGCTTGCCGAAGGGGAGCAGATTTACCCCAAGGCCAACGAACGAATGAGTACCGAACTGCGTATCTTCGCCCTTATCCGTTTGGGAATTACCGACAGTGTGAAGATTGCCCAATTCCTGCGCTATTCTGTGACTACCATTTATAATTACCGTACCAAAGTTCGCAATAAAGCTGCGGGCGACCGTGACCAACTGGAACAGGAAGTAATGAAAATAGGTAAGTCGAGAGACTAAAACCACACTTTTAAGGCATATAAGTGTCTTTTTCACGCTTATATTTTTACTACTTTTTTGGAACAATGCATCTTCTTGATAGCATTGATTATTAGTGTTTTATGTCTTATAAAACGCCTAAAACTACTACTTTTTCACTCTTTTCCCCCTTATTGCTTCCTCTTATCAGATACATTTGCATTGTTCCTTCACAGAGGGGACAAATGCATGTGAATCTATATTTTTATTACTAACTTTAAACTCTTATATTATGCAAAAGTACAAAATGCCGATCAGGCTTCGAATCATGGTTTGTCTGATAGGAATGTTACTTCCGATGTGCATGTTCGCACAGCAAATCACAGTACAAGGTGTAGTGAAAGACCAGACCGGAGAAACCGTTATCGGTGCCAGTGTGGTTCAGAAGAACACAACGAACGGTACGATAACGGGTATCGATGGCGATTTTTCGCTGAATGTGCCTTCGGATGCCGTTATAGTAGTTTCATTCGTGGGCTATAAGTCTTTGGAAGTTCCCGTAAAAGGACAGAAACAGATTATGGTAACACTCTCGGAAGACAGTGAAATGCTGGACGAAGTAGTGGTTATCGGTTATGGAACCATGAAGAAAAGTGACCTTACCGGTGCTGTTTCCTCTTTGGGAAGCAAGGACATCAAAGATGCTCCCGTCTCTAACCTGGGACAAGCCATTCAGGGCCGCATCTCCGGTGTGCAGGTAGTGGATGCCGGAAAGCCCGGTGACAATGTATCTATCAAGATTCGTGGTCTGGGCTCCATTAACAACTGCGATCCACTGGTGGTGATTGACGGTGTGCCTACCGACCTGGGACTGTCTTCACTGAACATGGCGGATGTGGAACGCCTGGACGTATTGAAAGACGCATCGGCTACAGCCATTTACGGTTCGCGTGGAGCCAATGGGGTAGTGATGATCACCACCAAGCGTGGAACGGAAGGGAAAGGCAAATTGTCGGTATCGGCTAATTGCGCTTTCCAGAATGCCACGAACATTCCTTCTTTACTGAACGCAAGCCAGTATGCCGATTTGAGTAATGATATGATGGTGAACAGCGGTCGCAACCCGAACCCGAATTGGGCAAATCCTTCGGAACTGGGTGCAGGTACCGACTGGATGGACGAATTGCTGCGCACGGGTGTGATGCAGAACTATACGGTAAGTTATTCCGGAGGAAATGAGAAGTCTCATTATTATGTATCCGGTGGTTTTCTCGATCAGTCGGGTACGGTGCGCAGTGTAAACTATCGCCGTTTTACGTTTCAGTCCAACAGCGATGCACAGGTGCTGAAGTGGTTGAAGTTCTCCAATAATATCACTTTCAGCACTGATACGAAGGATTCGGGCAGCTATAATATCGGTGATGCACTGAAAGCTCTTCCCGTTCTTCCGGTGAAGAATGAAGACGGTTCATGGAGTGGGCCGGAAGGTAATTCGGAATGGTACGGTAGCATCCGCAACCCGATAGGGCCTACGCAACTGAACAAGAGTCAGACGAAAGGTTATAACTTCCTTGCCAACCTGACAGCGGAACTGACTTTTACCAAATGGCTGAAATTCAAGAGCACTTTCGGTTACGATGCCAAATTCTGGTTCATCGATAACTTCACGCCGAAATATAACTGGAAGCCTATTCCAACGGAAGAAACTTCACGTTACAAGAGCGATAATAAATCATTCACTTACCTGTGGGATAACTATTTCCTGTTCGACCATACCTTTGCAGAAAAGCATCGTGTGGGAGTGATGGCGGGATCATCTGCACAGTGGAATGAGAATGATTACCTGAATGCACAGAAGAATGTCTTCATGTTCGACAATGTGCATGAAATGGATAACGGTCAGGAGATGTACGCCATTGGCGGCAGTTCCAATGAATGGGCATTGCTCTCTTACATGGCACGTATCAACTACTCTTACGAAGACCGCTATATGCTGACGGCAACTGTCCGTCGCGATGGTTCCAGCCGTTTCGGTAAAAAGAACCGTTGGGGTACTTTCCCTTCTGTATCTGCCGCATGGCGCATTTCGCAGGAAAGCTGGTTCCCGAAGAATGACGTTGTGAACGACCTGAAAATACGTGTAGGATATGGAGTGACGGGTAGCCAGGCAAGTGTCGGCAATTATAGTTACCTGGCATCTTACAACACCAGTGTATATCCATTCGGAACAACGAGCGGCAATCAGACCGCATTGGTTTCCTCTACGCTTGCCAATCCTTACATCCATTGGGAAGAGGTGGCACAGACGAATATCGGTTTTGATGCTTCCCTGTTCAATTCACGGATCGTATTCTCACTGGATGCTTATCTGAAAGAGACAAGGGATATGTTGGTGAAGGCATCCATCCCCATCACATCGGGATTTGAAGATACCACCACTACTTATACGAATGCCGGTAAAGTGCGAAACCAAGGCTTGGAAATGAGTCTGCACACCATCAATCTGACCGGAGAACTGGGTTGGGAAACAAATGTAACTGCCACTTATAATAAGAATAAGATTAAGGATCTGAACAGCGCGGTTCCTTACTATATTAACCAGATCAACAACTCGTATGTCACGATGCTGGCAAAAGACTATCCGATTAATGCTTTCTACGGCTATGTGACGGATGGCTTGTTCCAAAACCAGGCGGAAGTGGATGCGCATGCCGTGCAGCCGGGAGCTGAACCGGGTGATATCCGTTTCAGGGATTTGAACAACGATGGTGTCATCAACGACAGTGACCGCACAGTGATTGGCAATCCCAATCCCAGTTGGTTCTTCTCAATGAACAATAACTTGTCTTATAAAGGATTCGAGCTTTCCGTATTCCTTCAGGGAGTGGCCGGCAATAAGATTTATAATGCCAACAATATCGACAATGTCGGTATGGCTGCCGCATACAACCAGACGACTGATGTGCTGAACCGCTGGCGCGGGGAGGGGACAAGCTACTCCATGCCGCGTGCCGTGTTCGGCGATCCTAACCAGAACTGCCGTGTATCCGACCGCTTTGTAGAAGACGGATCTTACTTGCGTGTGAAGAATATCACTCTCTCTTATACCTTCCCGAAACAATGGTTGCAGAAGTTGCAGATAGAGAATGCACGCCTTTCCCTTTCTTGTGAGAATGTGGCTACCATTACCGGGTATTCCGGTTTCGATCCGGAGGTGGATATCAACGGTATTGATTTGTCCCGTTATCCCATTTCCCGTACATTCAGTGTAGGATTAAACTTTAACTTTTAATTGATTTGGATATGAAAAAGATAACAAACTTACTATACGTGCTGGCTGTATTGATGCTGGTATCATGTAACGACTTCCTGGATAAGTCGCCCAAATATGTCGTTGACCCTGAAACAACCGTGACCGATGATGTGGCCGTGGCACTGACAAATGCTTGCTACAAGGCGCTTCAGTCTTCCAATCTCTACAACCAGCGTATGTGGTCGCTGGATATCGTTGCGGGCAACAGCCTGGTAGGTGCAGGCGGTGGTACGGACGGTCTGGAAACCATACAGGCATCCAACTTTATCACGCAGAGCGATAATGGTATGGCTCTGTATATGTGGCGTTCTCCATGGGTAGGCATCGGGCAGTGTAACATTGTGCTGACCAGTCTTCCGCAGGCCGAAGCCGTATCGGAAAGCATAAAGAACCGTTGTATGGGTGAAGCATATTTCCTTCGTGCCCATTACTATTATATCTTAGCCCGTTTGTATGGCGGTGTTCCTTTGCGTCTGGAACCTTATAATCCGGGTGAATCTACTGCAATAGCACGCACTACGTTGGATCAGACTTATGAGCAGATCATTTCGGATTGTAAGAATGCGGTCGATTTGCTTCCGGCGAAAGCGGAATATAATGAAGAAGAAAAAGGACGTGCCTGTAAGGATGCCGCCCTTGCCATGCTGGCGGATATTTACCTGACACTGGCTCCCAACCATACGAGTTATTATGAAGACGTGGTGGAACTGTGCAATGAGATTACGAACCTGGGTTACGACCTTTCCACCTGTAAGTATGAAAATAACTTCGATGCTACTATCAATAACGGTCCCGAATCTCTGTTTGAAGTGCAGTATTCCGGAAGTACGGAATATGATTTCTGGGGAACGGACGGTCAGTCTTCCTGGCTTTCCACTTTCATGGGGCCCCGTAACTCGGACTTTGTTGCAGGCAGCTACGGCTGGAATCAGCCTACGGAGGAATTTGTGAGCCAGTATGAAGAAGGTGACAAACGGAAGGAACTGACGGTTCTTTATGCAGGTTGTCCGGACTTCGACGGGAAGACTTACAAGAGTTCTTATTCCAATACCGGATATAACGTACGCAAATTCCTGGTGTCCAAGACTATTTCACCGGAATACAATACGAACCCCAATAACTTTGTTGTGTACCGCTATGCGGATGTCTTGCTGAAGAAAGCGGAA
>NZ_EQ973492.1:928208-938680 GCF_000158035.1 Bacteroides cellulosilyticus DSM 14838 | reverse complement strand
CAAATATAGATATATTTATTAAATAAACAATAGATAATAAATTATTTTATTATTAAATTCTTATTATTCGATGCATTTAATTATATATAGCCATATTATTAATTAATAATAACGAGATAAAAGAAAAGAAACGCAAACTAAAGATAAAAAAGGAATAAGGAAAAAGGAGAGTTCAGCAATTATCAACTAAATAAAAAGAAGAAATAATATTCTTTTTCACATAGAAAGGTTGATATTAATAAAATTATTAAGTATCTTTGTTGACAATAATGAAATTAACAAAGAGTATGTATCAGCAATTCCTAAAAGAAATAGAAATGGGGTCTAAAAATGCCCTTATAAAAAAAAGGATTATCACCTATTATATATATAATGGTAGTTCTACAATTCCTGATCTCTCTAAGGAGTTAGATCTGAGTATCCCTACTGTCACTAAATTAATAGGTGAAATGTTCGATGAAGGTTATATAAATGATTATGGGAAACTGGAAACAAGCGGAGGACGCCACCCGCATCTATACGGCTTGAATCCTCAATCCGGTTACTTTATTGGAGTAGATATAAAAAAATTCTCCATCAATATCGGATTAATCAATTTCAAAGGAGATATGGTAGATCTCAAAATGGACATTCCTTATAATTTTGAGAACTCTTTGGAAGGAATGAACGAGCTTTGTAGCCTTATTCTCAATTTCATCAAGAAACTTTCAATTGACACTGAAAAGATTCTTAATATCAATGTCAATGTATCAGGTCGGGTAAACCCAGAATCCGGATATAGTTTCAGCCAGTTTAATTTTGAAGAACGTCCTCTTGCAGATGTATTAAGTGAAAGACTAGGATATACTGTCACAATCGACAATGATACACGAGCAATGACCTATGGAGAATACATGCAAGGATGCGTTAAAGGAGAAAAAGATATTATTTTCGTAAATGTCAGCTGGGGATTAGGAATCGGAATCATTATAGATGGAAAAATCTACAAAGGAAAATCAGGATTCTCAGGAGAATTTGGGCATATCAGCACATTTGATAATGAAATCATCTGCCACTGTGGAAAGAAAGGTTGTCTGGAAACAGAAGCTTCCGGCTCAGCATTACACCGTACTCTGCTGGAACGAATAAAGAAAGGAGAAAATTCTATTTTATCCGAACGGATTAATATGGAAAACCCATTAACATTAGATGAGATTATAGCAGCAGTAAACAAGGAAGATGTGCTATGCATTGAAATTGTCGAAGAAATCGGGCAAAAATTAGGTAAACAAATTGCCGGTCTTATAAATATCTTTAATCCCGAGTTAGTAATAATCGGAGGAACATTATCTCTAACCGGAGACTACATTACGCAACCTATAAAAACAGCAGTACGAAAATACTCCTTAAACCTCGTGAATAAAGACTCAGTTATCACGACATCCAAGTTAAAAGATAAGGCCGGCATTGTAGGTGCATGCATGCTGGCACGAAGCCGAATGTTTGAAGGTGCTAATTAAACCTCCAACATTCGTTTCATAAACACAGCCGCACCTTCCAAGTCGGAGGGTGCAGGCGCCCATGGCGCAATATCTTCGGGAGGAAGTGGTTTATAGGGGCCACTTTTGATTTCAAAAATCACAGTGCCTGGCTCTAAAGCAATAATACTATGCCAAGTACCGGAAGGAATCTCCACCCCATAGACTCCAGCCGACGGATTTAGGTTAACTTTTTCTATTACATTACCTAAATCATCATAAAAGAAAGTCAACAGACTTCCACGTAATACTACATAAGTCTCCTCTTTATCAGTGTGACGATGAGGAGGAAGATACGTTCCCGGCTCTAATGCGTTAAGCAAGCGATGAATAGGTGAGTCCAATGATTCATGAAAATTATAATTCATACGCAAACGAGAACTCTCTCGTGCTTCATGGGACACACTATCCAACAGTTCTTCTGAAATCAACTTCATCATTACTTCAATAATTGGGCAAACTTTCCTGGAAGGTTTGCCTTATCAGATACTATAGTAAGCTCTTTACCATCAGCATTCACTAAAAATGCCGCTTTTTGAGAAGCTACAACAGAGGTCATATCCTTAAGATCTCCCTCTACAAAAACACAACCGGAGAAAAAAGGAACAATAATTTCCTTTGTCTTTCCATTCCAGTTCACATAAATTGTTTGCATAGGACAATAAGTCTTATATCCGGCAACAGTAAGGTGTTGCATCAATTTACGTTCCAATCTTGGCGCTGTGTACAATACATACCAGCTACGCGAATTTTCATCCATCATCATATCGTTGTTTGCTTTTTCCATCCTTTTAATAAATCCTTTATAAACAATATCCATCCAACACTACCGACACCAGCCAAAAATACGAAACCTATCAGAATCATGGGCTTGCTAGGCTTAGACGGACGCAAAGGAACCGTCGCTGGCTGAACAACAGTATATACCGGAGTAATTTCTTGTACTTTAGCTTTTGCCATCTGTAACTGTTGGGCAACTTGAGTATATACATTATATGCTAAACTCATCTCATTTTGCAAACGCTCCTGCTCAGCACGATAACTTAACAAAATAATATTTTGATTGGCATCTACAAAAGATGCATACTTACTTTGGGCATCCGTATAGTTAGCTTTTGCTTCTGTATATAATTTCTCGGTAAAAGCCAAATCATGACGAGCTTTATTAGTTCGATATTCAGTTATATAATTCTGAAGGCGGTGCATTACTGTATCGGTTAATGAAGCAGAAATTAAAGGATCCTGCATTGTTACCGTCAAGGTAGTAACACCTGTCTTCTTATCAACAGAAACAGCAATACGTTTACTTAGCGCTTCGGCAATGTCTGCTTCATCTTTTGTTAATCTAAAAGGATCCAGTGTGCCAGTTCCTTCTACTTCATCATCCTTAAATAAAGAGATGGTCCAACCCAAAACTTTAAAAGGAGCAGAAATAATAGCACCCCACCAAGGAGCACGCTGATGTTCGTCCAAGTAAACATACAGTGTAGTATCTACCTTTTCTTTATCATCTTTGACCTTTACATCAAACAACTCAGTCAGAAACGGAGTAGAACTTACGATATCCGGATAAAGATCCGGATAAAGAGCATCTTCTCCAACAGAAGAGCCCATATTGATTCCAGCCATAGCAGCCAACGCTCCCATGCTACCTCCTGAAGTTTTCCCAGTGCTTTCTGGTGCTAACGTTACGCTAGTGGAATATTCTCTGGGAATGCTAAATGCAACAACCAGTCCTATTAACGCAGCATATCCACACGCTTTAAAAACCAATTTTCGCTCTGCCCAAACTTTCTTGGCAAGTTCAATCAAGTCTATTTCCTGTTCCTCTGGTTGTTGAGGAAGTGTATTCAGTTTTTTTTCTTCACCCATAATCCAAATTACTTAAAAGCGTTAGCCATAGTTGCTACCATTGCTGCAATTGTAGCAGTTGTACTACTAATACCCAAAATTTCAGCCATCGCCATATGCTTCTTTTCAGCCTTGCTGGGAACGATAATTTCACATCCCGGTTCTATAGCACTGGCATTTCTTGCCTTCAGACGAGATACCGTACCATTCATGTAAACCACATAAACTTTCTTCTTCTTTGCCATATTGCCATAACCACCCGCCTGATTAATATAGAATTTCAGATTCTTTCCCTTCTGATACACTACGGTATTAGGATACATGACCGAACCACTGATTTTCACAGTATTCACATATTCCGGAATATACAGTACATCTCCCTCACGCAAAACCAAATCAAAATCAGACTTTGGATTGGCTAAAGCTTTCTCCAGATCAATACCTACAGTATAGGTCTCTGACAGATTTAATTTCTGTATAGATATGGAGTCCTTTCCCTCACCATTCTGAGCCATACGGATAGCGTCATTCTGACGACGTCTTTCCTCATCGGACAATTTACGGATTAAACGAGCTCCTTTTACATAAGCATCCGGAGTTACACCACCAGCCTTGCTAACCAAGTCAGACAAGCGCTCATTCTTCTTCAATAAAGAATAGCTACCAGAGAAAAGTACTTCACCAGCAACAACCACATTCTGTTGCCTACGATAAGCAGGACTTCTACGAATATAAACAGCATCAAAGGGCTCTAAATAGAAGTTCTCCGCATTTCCTCCAACAATAAAACCATCTTTTATATCAAAAGTAAATGTTTTACCTAAAACACTACTGAATGAAGTGCTCTTAGGATCTTTAATACGACGAGTTACCTCAACCCTTGTTGTAGCAGCTTCTTCCAACAAACCACCTGCCTGAACAAGTAAATCTTCAATAGTCATATTCTTAGAAAAAAGGAAAGTACCCGGATTAGCAACTTCACCATAAATTGCAACCGTTTCTTCTTCTTTCAGGTCAGTAATACTTGGGATATACAGAATATCATTTTTCTGCAAAGGAATATCAGCAATTGTCCCATTTAATAGTCCTCCTAAATCAATAGCAATGATTTCATGAGACAGGTCTTCATGCTCTCTATCTATAATTACTCTATTCAGGAAAGCATCTCCACGCAATCCTTCAGCTTTCTTTATTAATTGTTTCACCGTATTTACTGTACCGTCTAGTTGATATAAACCGGCACGATAAACAGCACCACGAACTTCTACACGATTTTCAAAACGATCCAGTACAGCATCTATCGTAATCATATCTCCATCATCCAAACGGAAAACAGAGTAATCCATTTCATCTACATTAAAGACCTGATGTTCACGTCCACTCTTACGCACAAGACGAATGGCTTTTTTATAAGCATCACCAGTAAAACCACCTGCATAATTTAATATGGTAGCAACAGTCTCTGTAGGTTTCATCTCATAAAACATCGGTCTTTTGACTTTACCCACAATCTCAACCAGAGACTGATAAGGATCTACAATGATCACGTCACCTTCCTGAAGGCGTATATCATCCTTCATTTTACCTTTCATTATAAAGTCGTAAACATCCAGATCAGCAAAGGTTTTACCATCGCGTACCACTTTAATACTACGTAAACTACCGATACGGTTTACACCACCAGCACGATATAAAGCATGAAATACAGTGGAAAATGCAGATAAGGTATAAGTTCCCGGTACAGAAACCTCACCCATAATATTAATTTGTATCGTACGAATGTCACCCAATGTCAATTTTATCTCAGAGTTGGGCTCAGTACCTGAAATTCCAGAATAGATTTTAGAAAACTCACGTTGCAAAAAAGAGTTCGCCTCTTTTACAGTCATACCACTAAGATGAACGGGACCTAAACCACGGACTAAAATAGTTCCTTCGGGAGAAATCGTCTGACGAATTGTATTTTCTGAAGCTCCCCAGATATCTATAATAACTTCATCACCCGGGCCTAAACGGTAATTTACCGGAGTAGCCAGATTTGCACTCGGCTCAAAAGAAAGGTTTCTATTAGAAAATAAACTATGACCAAAAATATTGCTTCCTGGTGCTTCAGGAGTAGCTTTCGCATCACGTTTTAAATCAATTATTTCTTTCTGTTCTTCTAATTCTGCTTCTTCATAAGAAGTACCTCTAATAGCTTTCCCGTCTGTCATTAAAGAAGTACGTTCACGAAGTTGAGAGGGTTTGTTTTCTACTCCATCTGCAGCAGTACTATGCTCGGCATATTTTTTTTGTATACGAGCAACCTGTTCTTTGGTTACTCCTCTACGCAATAGCTCAGTAGTCATTTGCTTTTGCGATTTGCCAGTTCTCTGTGCTTCTTTCACATATTGAACCACCTGATCATCCGACATTTGCTGGGCCATAACGCCCCCTACAAGGATGAAGATTGAAAAGAATAGTGCTATTAATCTACGCATAAGATATTTGATTAATCTTTAAAATTCCTACAGTTAAATATAAATCGGGCACAAAGGTAGCACATTATTTCAGAACGCCCATTTATTTTACATCGAAATTTCGGAAAAAGAATTAAAAACTCCATTCAGCCGTTCAGGCATCCGCACAAGACTCAGAAAAATATGAGATTATTTTTTTCATTTTGTTAATTATTACCGCTGAATCCTGCATGCAATTATTTTCCGTTAAAGTATTAATCTGCTCGCAAATCATAGTATAATCAATGAAATATCCTTTGCTTTTCCTTATTTTTTCATAGCTGGTGGGCAGTGTATCTTCTACTGCATCATCTTCAAACACATAGATTTCACCATTCTCACCCAAATTCCCCGTTTCCAATATCAACTGACAAGCTTCCGATACAGTCATTAAACTGCGAGGGGCATCAGGATATACATCACTGAAGCGAACTACAAATAATTTAGTAAGACTATTTTCCTGCACTACTTTGCGAGATAATCCCTGTACGTACATTTCAGCCAAACATTTACTATACCCCATAGCATGCACCGGACAGAAAGCATGATCTGTAGAAATTATCATACATTTTTTAATTTTGTATTTTACAGACAAATCCGCAACAGTCTTTGTTCCTAAAATATTCACCTGTATAGCTTCAGAAGCATAATCTTCAAGCATGGCAACGTGTTTATATGCTGCAGCATGAAAGACTAACTGCGGCATACACTCTCTGAAAATAGCCTCCATACGAGTATAATTTGTAACATCTGCTACTAATACCCGTACTTCGAGATTCTTCCAATGGTCAGACAATTCCAATTGAATATCATACAAAGGAGATTCAGCCTGATCAACCAATATCAACTGATATGGATTTAGCGCCGCCAACTGGCGAACGATTTCCCGCCCTACAGTACCAGCAGCACCGGTTATCAATATTCGATGTCCCTCAACATAAGCCGCTATTTTACGGATATCAACCTGAATTGGTTCACGACGAAGCCAATCTTCTATATGGATATCTTTTATAATTCCATCATCCAAACAATCGCTCAAGGGAGGCACTGTCATCACATGAATATCCTGAGCTAACATTTGTGCTACTATACCAGACTGTTCCAAATCCACCAACTTATCAGGTGAAGCAATAATCGTACGTACATTCTTCCTTTTTAAGTGTTCAAATAACATCTTATCATTAGCATATACCCTACATCCCATGGTGTGTTTGCCTATCATCCACGGCTCATCAGAAATAAAACCACATACACGATAATGATTATTTCTACTTACACGCATAGATTTTGCTATATTCACTCCAGTTCCACGAAAGCCATAAATAAACACATTCACACAATGCCGAATATCAAAAGACAAAACTTCATGCAACATTTTCACCAAAATGCGCAGACATGCCATGAATATGAAGTTAAGAATATATGCTATAAAAATTATTCCACTGGGTAATGTTTCTCCCAAACCAAAAGCTGACCAGCAAAAATTTCCTACCCCCAGTACTCCATAGCTCAATGTAAGAGATATAAACACTCTATAGATATCCACAAACGAAGAAAAACGAATAACTCCAACATATGTATGAAAGACAGAAAAGAAACACAGATTACAAAACAAAGAGAAAAAAATCATCCATACATACAATGACATCTTATATATTATAGAAGATACCCCGAGCTGAAGGATACATGCTAAAAGCATGGAAATCATTATCAAACAAATATCAATAGCCAATATAGTCCACTTGGAGGCAATACGGGATGAAAGATTCTTATAATATATCTTCAAATTCATAATTATTGTCAGATTTTAGGTTGACAGTAAGATTTGCAAAGATGTATTTTTTATATTGATAAAACAATTATTTTAGAAGGAAAAATGACAGAGCAAATATAGAAAACCATTTTAAGAAAGATTTTTTCAAAAAAAAACCTTTTTCTTTTCGTAATTTCAAAGAAAGATGTAATTTTGCACCCCGTAAATGAAAAGTCACTGCCGCTATAGCTCAGTTGGTAGAGCAACGCATTCGTAACGCGTAGGTCGCCAGTTCAAGTCTGGCTAGCGGCTCAAAGGAAAGGAGATGCTTATGCATCTCTTTTTTTATTTCATAGATTCTTCTTACCTTTGCCTGACTAAAGAAAACTGTAGAAACCGATGAAAAAGAAGACAAAAAGAATTCTCATAGGAGGATTGACAGCCCTGTTCCTTATTGGTGCAGCTTGTGCCGGAACATTCTATTATTATTTATTCTATCCACAGTTTCATCCCTCCAAAACAGCTTATATTTATATCGACAAAGACGATACACCGGATTCCATATATAACAAGGTAAAAAAACAGGGACATCCGAAAAGTTTTTCAGGCTTTCTCTGGATGGCTAAATGGCGTGACTACAATTCAAACATCCACACCGGATGCTATGCCATCCGTCCAGAAGAGAGTGTTTACCACGTCTTTAGTCGTTTATATAGAGGATATCAAGAACCTATAAATCTGACCATTAGCAATGTACGTACTTTAGATAGACTTGCTCGCAGCGTAGGTAAACAACTTATGATTGATTCTACTGAAATTGCAGCAATAATGAACGACTCGCTATTTCAAAAGAAAATGGGATATACAAAGGAAACAATGGCCAGCCTGTTCATTCCCGAAACTTATCAAGTATATTGGAATATGAGCGTACAGGATTTCTTTGACCGTATGAAGAAAGAACATGAGAAATTCTGGAATCAGGAACGACTAGCCAAGGCCACAAGCATAGGCATGACCCCGGAAGAAGTATCGACGCTCGCCTCTATTGTAGAAGAAGAAACAAATAACAATGAAGAAAAGCCCATGGTTGCAGGTCTCTACATAAATCGTTTAAATAAGGGTATGCCCTTACAGGCCGATCCCACCATTAAATTCGCACTTCAAGATTTCGCTCTAAGAAGAATTACGAATGAGCACCTGAATGTAAAGTCACCCTACAATACTTATCTAAATGCCGGATTACCACCGGGACCGATACGTATTCCTTCAACCATTGGCATTGATGCTGTGCTGAATTATGCAAAGCACAATTATATTTATATGTGTGCCAAAGAGGACTTTTCAGGTACCCATAACTTTGCTTCCAATTACACTGATCATATGAAAAATGCTAGAAAATATTGGAATGCTTTAAACGAAAGAAAGATTTTCAAGTAAAATCGTAATAAAATAAAAGCAAAAGGCTATATTTGCGAGTGAAAAACGCAGATTATTTTCTTATTAATAATCCATGACTAACATTAAAACAATCAGATATGAGCAAGCAACTCTTACTTGGCGATGAAGCCATTGCACAAGCTGCATTAGATGCCGGACTCTCAGGCGTTTACGCCTATCCCGGCACTCCTTCCACGGAAATAACAGAATACATCCAAATGGCACCCATTACGGCTGAACAAAATATTCACAGTCGTTGGTCTTCTAACGAAAAGACCGCAATGGAAGCCGCTTTGGGTATGTCATTTGTTGGTAAACGAGCATTAGTCTGTATGAAACATGTAGGTATGAATGTAGCTGCCGACTGTTTTATCAATTCAGCCGTTACCGGTGTAAAAGGTGGATTAATCGTAATAGCAGCGGATGATCCCAGCATGCACTCTTCACAAAATGAACAAGACAGCCGTTTTTACGGTGATTTCTCACTTATTCCCATGTACGAACCAAGTAATCAGCAAGAAGCGTACGACATGGTTTATAACGGCTTTGCATTCTCTGAAAAAATCGGCGAACCGATATTATTGCGTATGGTCACTCGTCTCGCCCACTCTCGTTCAGGTGTAGAGCAAAAGGCTCAACAAGTCCAGAATGAAATATCTTTCAGTGAAGACCCACGCCAATTTATCCTATTACCAGGTAATGCACGCAAACGTTACAAAGTTTTGTTGGAACGTCAGGCTGAATTCATAGAAGCCTCTGAAAGTTCTCCATATAATAAGTATATAGATGGTCCTAACAAAAAAATGGGTATCATAGCTTGCGGTATCGGCTACAACTATCTGATGGAAAACTATCCTGACGGCTGTGAATATCCTGTATTAAAGATTGGGCAATATCCATTGCCCAAGAAACAACTTCTACAGCTGGTAGAAGCCTGCGATGAGATTCTGGTATTGGAAGATGGACAACCTTTCGTTGAGAAACAGTTGAAAGGTTATCTCGGCATTGGCGTTAAAGTAAAAGGACGTCTGGATGGCACATTGCCACAGGACGGTGAATTAAATCCGGACAAGGTAGCGCGCACCGTAGGAAAAGAAAACAAATCAGAGTTTGGAGTGCCTTCTCTTGTAGAAATGCGCCCACCTGCACTTTGCGAAGGTTGTGGACATCGTGATATGTATACTGTACTGACGCAAGTACTAAAAGAAGAATATCCAACTCATAAGGTATTCAGTGATATCGGTTGTTATACTTTAGGAGCCAATGCGCCATTCAATGCCATCAATTCATGTGTAGACATGGGGGCATCCATTACAATGGCAAAAGGCGCCTCTGATGGCGGTCTTCACCCCGCAGTGGCAGTCATCGGAGACTCAACTTTTACCCATTCCGGCATGACAGGACTTCTAGACTGTG
>NZ_EQ973492.1:919648-927811 GCF_000158035.1 Bacteroides cellulosilyticus DSM 14838 | reverse complement strand
ATGGAACTGGACAAGGGGCACAATGAACTGGCGCTTTCCACCAGCAACACGGAAGTCGTTTTGAACGAACAGGCGCATGGTGATGATGCCCTGGAACTCTCTTGGACAACGGGCACGAATTATGGTACGGGAAATAAGATTTCCTATACACTGGAACTTGCCAAGGCGGGCAGTAATTTTGCCGCTCCTTATGTGGCTTTGGAGAACGTCGTGCAGGAATATACCTGGAAGAAGAACGTGGAGGAATTGAATAACATCCTTCGTGAGCATTTTGGTGCGGAAACTACTGAAAACATCTCTTTGGAAGCACGCCTGACAGCCAAAGTAACGGATCGGGAAGAGACGCAAGTGACCACCACTTCTTTTAGTGTCACTGCCTACAAACCGTTGACTTCCACTCTTTACCTGATAGGTGATGCCACTCCCGGCGGTTGGAGTGCGGACGATGCAACGGAAATGACCCGGAAAGACAATGGTATATTTACATGGACGGGAAAAATGACTGCGGGTTCCTTTAAGTTTATCACTACGCTGGGGGCTTTCTTGCCGTCGTACAACAAAGGAACTGACGGAAAACTGGTGCTTCGTACCAGTGCCGATCAGCCGGACGAATCGTTTACGATTGAAGAAGAGTTCAACTATGTTGTTGAAGCGAACCTGTTTACCGGTGCTATCACACTGACTCAGACCGAGAACCTCAGACCGGCTTACGATCAGCTTTATTTCGTTGGAGGTATGAACGACTGGGGATTTGTGCCGATGAAAAAGGATGTGCTCGATCCGTTCCTGTTCCGCTATGCCCGTTTGTTTGATGCAGGCCAGGGCGGGGAATTCAAGTTCGGAACTTCGGAAGGAAGCTGGGAGAGCATGTATAAAGCAAAGAATGCCAATGCCGCTTACACCGATACGGAAATGGTATTTGTGAAAGGGTTCGATCCTGACAATAAATGGGTGCTGAAAGATGCCGAATGTGGTAAGGCCTATAAGATATGTGTCGATATCCGTGCAGGGAAAGAGCGCATGATGATGAGCGAATTTGTTCCTTATGAGATGATTTATATGGTAGGGGATGCTGCGCCTGCGGGATGGAGCATTGGAGATGCCACGCCGATGCAGGCCACGGATAATCCGTATGTATTTACCTGGCAAGGTGTACTGAACGTGGGTGAGTTGAAGCTGACCTGTGATAAGAAAGAGGACTGGAACGGTGCCTGGTTTATGCCGACCGTAGCTGATAAGCAGCCTTCGGGCGAGACGGAACCGATGTTGTTCCTGGATAAGGCCAGCGATGCTTTCAAAGCTCAATACCTGGATGTAATGATTGGAGGTATCGACCTGAAATGGAAGATTACGACGGCAGGTTCTTATAAGATTACTCTGAATCAGTTGGAAGAGACTATTTCGATAGTAAAACAGTGAAACGATGAAATATATAATTTATGCAATGGCTGCCATGTTCTTTTTGGCTTCGTGCAGCAAAGACAATGATGAAACCGGCGGTGGTAACGGCGGTGGAGGAGAAACCGGAGGAGTGACTGATGTCACTCCCGTTACCTCCGATTTAACCGTGAACCTGACTACTGACAAGGCTTGTTACAAACCGGGTGAAACCGTTTCCTTCACAGCCGATGCCCTGCCTGCGGGAGCAAAGATACGTTACCGTACTTTGAACAAGGTAATCTCCGAACAGGCAGTCGCAGGCAGTTCCTGGACGTGGACTGCCCCTGCAACGGATTTCACCGGATATCTGGCGGATGTCTATCGCACTAAAGAAGACGGTACGGAAGTCATTCTCGGTACTATTGCCGTCGATGTATCCAGCGATTGGACACGCTTTCCGCGTTATGGCTTTGTCGCCACCTTCGACGCTTCTAAAACGGAAAGTAAAATTCAGGAGGAAATGGCTTTTCTGAACCGTTGCCATATCAATGGTGTGCAGTTTCAGGATTGGCACAACAAGCACCACTGGCCATTAGGCGGTACGCGTGAACATCTCGATGCGGTATATAAGGACATTGCCAACCGGGATATCTATACACAGTCGGTAAAGGATTATATCCGAATTCAGCACTCGTTTGGAATGAAGGCGATGTTCTATAATCTTTGTTTCGGTGCGCTCGATGATGCAGCAGGTGACGGTGTGAAAGAAGAGTGGTACATCTTTAAAGGTACAGGACATACGGATAAGGATGCGCATACATTGCCCGACAGTTGGAAAAGCAATATCTATTTGCTCGATCCGGGTAATGCCGAATGGCAGGCATATATTGCCCAGCGCAACGATGATGTCTATGCCAATCTTGACTTTGACGGCTATCAGATAGACCAGTTGGGAAATCGTGGCGACCGCTATGATTACAAGGGGAATAAGGTGAATCTGCCTAAGACTTATGTTTCGTTTATTGAAGCTATGAAGGGGAAACATCCTGATAAGCGCTTGGTGATGAATGCAGTAAGCAGCTATGGTGCATCCCAAATTGCAGGTACGGGGAAAGTGGATTTCCTGTATAATGAAGTTTGGGGGGATGAAGCTGATTTTACTGATTTATATACGATCCTGAAAGCGAACCATCAGTACGGAAATCAGGCATTGAAGACGGTATTTGCGGCTTATATGAATTATGAAAAAGGTTCCGGTGAGTTCAATATGCCGGGAATCTTGCTGACGGATGCGGTGATGTTTGCTCTGGGAGGTTCGCACTTGGAGTTGGGAGGCGACCACATGTTGTGTAGTGAATATTTTCCAAATACCCGTTTGCGGATGAGTGATGCTTTGAAGACGGCTGTTGTGCGCTATTATGACTTTATGACTGCTTATCAGAATCTTCTTCGCGATGGAGGGGAGGAGGAGAAGGTAACTTTGGTATGTACGGATGCAAGCAAAAATCTGAATCTGAACACTTGGCCGCCACAGAAATCAGCCATTACTTCTTTCGCCAGAAGGGTGAACGGCAAACAGGTGGTTCATCTGCTGAACTTCCTTAGTGCAAACAGTTTAAGTTGGAGAGACCTGAACGGGACAATGCCCGAACCACGGTTGGTAACTAAAGTGCCCTTGAAGCTGAATGTTGCGGGGAAAGTGAGCAAAGTGTGGGTGGCTACTCCCGATGCACATGCCGGAGCTTCGCAGGAATTAGCTTTTGAACAGAAAGACGGAGCGATAACCTTTACGCTTCCTTCGCTGAAATATTGGAGCATGATTGTAATGGAATAAATTATAAAAGATATAGAACCATGAGAAAATATATATATTTATTTTTAATACTGTGTTGCCTGTCTCCGCACTTATATGGCGGAAATGTAACGGGAAACTGTACTTCTTATTCGCAGGAAGGAAGAGACGTTACGTTTCATTTAGACGATAATTCGGCTGTGCAGTTGCAACTTTGCAGTCCCTCCGTTGTGCGCGTCTGGTTTTCGCCGGACGGTAAGTTGCAGCGGGGAAATCCTTCTTTTGCGGTGATTAATGAAGAATTGGAAGATGTAGGCACTGTCCAGGTGGACGAACAGAATGCCTGCTATGAGATATTTACGCCTAAACTGCGTATCCGCATCAACAAGGCTCCGTTCAGTTTGCAGATATTCGACAAGTATCAGAAGCTCTTGTTCAGCGACTATGCCGACAAGGGGCATATCAGCGATGGAGAGCGTAAAGTGGAGTATAAGACCTTGCGCCGGGATGAGCATTTTTTCGGTTTGGGTGAAAAGACCGGCAAGCTGGACCGCCGAGGTGAATCTTATAAGATGTGGAACAGTGATAAACCTTGTTACAGCGTTGTGGAAGATCCCCTGTACAAGAGTATCCCTTTCTTTATGAGCAGTTATCGCTATGGTATATTTCTGGATAACACGTATAAGACAGAATTCAAATTCGGCACTGAAAGCCGTGATTATTACAGCTTTGAAGCTCCTGGTGGGGAGATGATTTACTATTTTATCTTCGGTAAGGATTATAAGGAAATCATGAAACAGTATGTCGCATTGACCGGACAACCCATCATGCCTCCGAAGTGGGCGCTGGGCTTTGCACAATGCCGCGGCCTGCTGACTACCGAGAAGCTCTCTTATGAAATAGCCGAAGGATACCGTAAGCGTGGTATTCCTTGCGATATCATCTATCAGGATATAGGCTGGACACAATACTTACAGGACTTCAACTGGCGGAAAGAAAACTATCAGAATCCGAAGAAGATGCTTGCCGACCTGAAAGGGATGGGCTTTAAAGTGATTGTTTCGCAAGACCCGGTTATCTCTCAGGCTAATAAAAAACAATGGGAAGAAGCGGACCGCTTGGGTTATCTGGTGAAAGACTCCACTACGGGTAAGAGCTATGATATGCCTTGGCCGTGGGGTGGCAACTGCGGTGTGGTGGACTTTACCATTCCCGAAGTGGCGGACTGGTGGGGAGCTTATCAGCAGAAACCGATAGATGACGGCATTGCCGGCTTCTGGACGGATATGGGTGAACCTGCCTGGAGCAATGAGGAACAAACGGAACGTCTTGTAATGAAACACCACCTGGGTATGCATGATGAAATTCATAACGTGTATGGTCTGACTTGGGACAAGGTGGTAAAAGAACAGTTTGAGAAACGGAATCCGGATCTTCGTGTCTTCCAGATGACACGTGCCGCCTATGCAGGACTGCAACGTTACACCTTCGGCTGGACCGGAGATTGCGGCAATGGAGATGATGTGTTGCAAGGCTGGGGACAGATGGCTAATCAGATCCCGGTACTTTTATCTGCCGGACTGGGTGTGATTCCTTTCGTAGCATGTGACATTTCCGGTTATTGCGGGGATATTGAAGATTATCCCGCTATGGCGGAACTTTATACCCGTTGGGTACAGTTGGGAGCGTTTAATCCTCTGAGCCGTATTCACCATGAAGGAGATGTGGCGGTAGAACCGTGGCTTTTTGGGGAGGAAGCGGAGAAGAACGTTAAAGCTGCCATAGAAATGAAATATCGCTTACTGCCTTATATTTATACTTATGCCCGCGAAGCGTATGAAACGGGTTTGCCGATTATGCGCCCTATGTTTATGGAATATCCGGCGGATTTGGAAACAGTCTCTACGGATGCACAATTCATATTTGGTAGCGAACTGCTGGTAGCTCCGGTGGTGAAGAAGGGGGCAACTAATAAGAATGTTTATCTGCCCGAAGGTACTTGGATTGATTATAATGACAAGCGCACGGAATATAGCGGCGAACAGTGGACTACGACAAATGCTCCGTTGAATACCATTCCTATGTTTGTGCGGAAAGGAAGTATCATCCCTCAGATGCCTGTGATGAATTATACGGATGAGAAAGCGGTTTATCCGATTACATTTGAGGTATTTCCGGCTGCGGCGGGCGATGAAACGTCTTTTTCCCTGTATGAAGATGCAGGAACTGATCTGGGGTATCAGCGTGGGGAATTTATGCGTACTCCTGTATCTTGCCGGACAACGGAAAAGGGATATGTGCTCGAAATCGGGGAAAGGGCGGGAGAGAAGTATGCCCTTCCGGGAGAACGTAACCTGATGTTTTGCATTTATACCGGGCAGATGCCGAAGGAAGCGCTTATTGACGGACAGAAAGTAAGGAAGATGAAAACGGAAAAACTGAATGAAGGAATGGAAACGGAGTTCAAGGTTACTGCATGGTGTCCGGATAAGAAACAGAATCTTTGTATGTTGAGATTGCCGGATGACGGGCTGAAACACACGATTGAATTTATTTATTAATACCAACCATAAAAAGTATAGTTATGAGAAAGTTAATGCTTAGTGCAATTTGTCTTCTTTTTGCCTTAGCGGGGAAAGCGGAAGGAGTGTCGTCTCCTTCGGGCCAAGTGAAGCTGGATTTTGAATTATCAAAGAATGGCGCTCCAACCTATCAGGTGGAGTATAAAGGAAAATCCGTGATTAAGCCCAGTACCTTGGGACTGGAATTGAAGAATGCCAATAATCTGCTGGATGGTTTTGAAGTCCTGAAAGCTTCTACCTCTACCTTCGACGAAATCTGGCAACCGGTGTGGGGAGAGACGAAAGATATTCGTAATCATTACAATGAATTGCTGGTTGAATTGAAACAGCCCGCCACGGATCGTTATATGAACCTTCGTTTTCGTGTATATGATGATGGTGTAGGATTCCGTTATGAGTTTCCGCAACAGAAGAATCTGGTTTACTTCGTGATTAAGGACGAACATACCCAGTTTGCTATGACGGGCGATCATACCGCCTGGTGGATTCCCGGTGATTACGATACTCAGGAATATGATTATACGGAATCCAAACTTTCGGAAATTCGTGGTTTGATGCAGGGAGCCATTACTGATAATGCGTCACAAAACCAGTTTTCGCCGACAGGTGTACAGACTTCCCTCCAGATGAAAACAGCTGACGGAATCTATCTCAATCTCCATGAAGCTGCTTTGGTGGATTATTCGTGCATGCATCTGAATCTGGATGATAAGAACCTTATCTTTGAATCCTGGCTGACACCGGATGCACAGGGCGATAAAGGGTATATGCAGTCACCTTGTCACACTCCGTGGCGTACGGTGATAGTCAGTGATGATGCCCGTGAAATGCTGGCTTCCAATCTGATACTGAATCTGAATGATCCTTGCAAGTATGAGGATACTTCCTGGATTAAGCCTGTGAAGTATGTAGGCGTATGGTGGGAAATGATTGCGGCAGGCAAGCCGTGGGCATATACATTTGATCTTCCTTCCGTAAAACTGGATGAAACGGATTATACGAAAGTGAAACCGAATGGTATTCACCCCGCCAATACGGAGAATGTAAAGAAGTACATTGATTTTGCTGCGGAGCATGGTTTCGACCAGGTATTGGTAGAAGGCTGGAATACCGGTTGGGAAGACTGGTTCGGTAACAGCAAAGATTATGTTTTCGACTTTCTCACTCCATATCCTGATTTTGACATCAAATACCTGAATGAGTATGCTCACTCCAAAGGTGTCAAACTGATGATGCATCATGAGACATCGGCTTCCGCACGCAACTACGAACGCCACATGGAGGCTGCCTATGACTTGATGAATCAATACGGTTACAATTCCGTGAAAAGCGGTTATGTGGGCAATATCATTCCGCGCGGCGAATATCATTATGGGCAGTGGATGAATAACCATTATCTGTATGCCGTGACCGAAGCTGCCAAGCATAAGATTATGGTGAATGCCCACGAGGCTGTACGCCCCACTGGTTTATGCCGTACGTATCCGAACCTGATAGGAAATGAATCTGCCCGTGGTACGGAATATGAAGCTTTCGGAGGCAGCAAGCCTTTCCACACGACCATTCTTCCTTTTACCCGTCTGCAAGGCGGACCGATGGATTATACGCCGGGTGTCTTTGAAATGGATATGAATAAACTGAATCCGAATAGTCACGCTCATGTAAGCTCTACATTGGCGCGTCAGTTGGCACTCTATGTCACGATGTACAGCCCTTTGCAAATGGCAGCCGATCTGCCTGAGAACTATGAACGCTTTCTGGATGCTTTCCAGTTCATTAAGGATGTGGCTCTGGATTGGGATGACAGCCGATATCTGGAAGCAGAACCGGGACGCTATATCACGGCTGCCCGTAAGGCGAAAGGTACGAATGATTGGTTTATAGGTTGTACCAGCAGTGAGCAGGGACATGCTTCTACTCTGAAACTGGATTTTCTGGATGCTGATAAACAGTATATAGCTACTGTTTATGCGGACGCAAAGGATGCTGATTATAAAACAAATCCGCAGGCTTACGTAATCCGCAAAGGGATTGTTTCTCCTAAGACCGTGCTGAATTTGAAAGCGGCTCCGGGTGGTGGTTATGCCATTAGCATTATGGAGGTGAAAGATAAGGCGGAATTGAAAGGATTGAAAAAACTGTCCGGTAATATCTGATAAACCGGAATATCTGATAGATAAAAATCCCCTTCCTCAGTTCTCCGATCACCAAGTACGGTGATTAGGAGTGAAGAAGGGGCTATTTTCCACATACTTTTTAATAGTAGCATAGTTTACTTCGATATTCTTTTGGGGAATATACATACGAGGATATTCCAAACGTATGGACATAAAAAAAGGAGTACCGCTGTACTCCAACCTTTGTTAACCTTAAATCTAATACTATGAAAAACACAGTGCAAAGGTACGG
>NZ_EQ973492.1:909139-919503 GCF_000158035.1 Bacteroides cellulosilyticus DSM 14838 | reverse complement strand
ATATTCTGCGTATTTCCAAATGATTAGACCAATATAAGTGTTTTTATAACACTAATTAAAAGTTAGGCATTGTTTCTTTACTTTTTTTCAATGTTTTATTCATTGATACGCTCTTTTATCTTTCCCCAGGCATGTGTATCGAACAGGCAACTTTCGCGCATGGTGTGATACATCTCTTTGAAACGGGACATGGGAATAGTGAAGCTCAACAGATTGGCTTCAAAGTGGGGACGCACGGACGGATCGAAGAAGCCGAGGAAACAGCGCTTACCATCTTTTTGATTTTCGAGAACAGTAAGGGTTACAACGGAACTGCAACCGGAACCGAAAGGAGTAGCTACGGTATCGAATGCATTCGTATCATAAAAAGCCCATGTAGTAAGTCCTGACAGGATATCAGGTGTAGCAAGGAATAGCAAACCCTCTACATGATCGAAAGAAGCAAGTTTATCTATTCGGGCAAAATGCAGATAGGCCTTTTCTGTACGCGGTACCTGGATTTGCTTTATGAAATCTGTTACCATTTCAGGAGTCTTTTTGTACTTCTCTTTCAGAGATACGAAGTTAGGTACGTGTATCGGCATTTCCGTGAAGCCGGTGTAGAATTTTCCGCCGCCACATCCTATGACGTCGCTGTTCAGGCTGATGGTTTTACCTTCTCTTACCTGTTGGAGGCCCTTGAAGAAGCAACCGCCAATTTTTTCTGTTTCGCTTTCCTGTTTGTCAGAGTACCAGAAGGCAATGGGAAGTTCGGCACGTTCACCAAATGCTTCCCGATAATTAGTCATAAAAGTATGTATATCCATGATAACAGAGTTTTGGTTTGGAAGTAAAGATAACAATTGATTGCCGGATTATTGAGGATTTTACTTATTTTTGCATAGAAAACTATAATTCCATATTGATTATGAAAGCACGCATTTCCTGTTTCTTTCTACTTGTTTTTTTCTTTGTGCAGATGGTGAAAGGAGAAGATGACACTTTGTGGCAACTTCATGCTTCTGATATAAATGCTCCTTATGTAGGCGCCCCTATGGCGAATGGCGGAATCGGCATTCTTCCCTGGAAAGAACCTTTCTCAGTGCGGCAGGTGATACTGAATCATGTGTTCGATACGGATGGCCCTCAGGGGGTAAGCCGCGTGTTGAAAGGAATCAATCCTTTCCTGATGTCGATGGATGTAGATGGAAAAGAGGTGAATACGGAATGTATCACAAACTGGAAGCAGTGTGTTGATATGAAAGAAGCAACTCATAACAGTAGTTTTCGGGCAGCCGGGAGAGTGGATGTGGGTTATAGCATTTGCGCTTTAAGAAATATGCCTTATGCAGGGCTTATCCGTGTGGAGGTGAAAGCTCTGTCCGATGTATCCCTGAAAGTTGCTACCCGGATGGATATTCCCCAAGAATACAGTCAGCCGACACAGCGCTTCCGGAAAATGAGGGCGGATGATACACAAATGTATATGCTGCAATCTTATGCTGTATCTGCTCATCGGCAACAAAAAGTTTCCGCTTCTTCCGCTTTTATTTTTAATAAGGGAGCAGCACAGGAGCCTCTTTATGATGAAGTGACTAAAGAGATGTCTTTCGTACTGAATCTGAAGAAAGGAGAGCAAATCTCTTTTGCTTTGGTGGGTTCTGTGTGCTCCGCCCGTGACTTTAGCGATCCGTATAATGAGGCTGAACGGCAGGTGATTTATGCTATTCATGAAGGTACAACTTCGCTGATGGCTGCACATCGTAGTCTTTGGAATGAATTGTGGGAAAGCGATATCCTGATAGAAGGGGATGACGAAGCACAACGGGCGGTTCGGTTTGCACTTTTCAACCTTTATTCTTCTTGCAGGGAAGGAAGCGGATTGAGCATCTCGCCCATGGGACTTTCTTCGCAAGGTTACAATGGACATATATTCTGGGATTCGGAACTTTGGATGTTTCCCCCGATGCTGTTGCTGAATAAGGGAATTGCCGAATCTATGATCGATTATCGTATTGACCGTTTGATGGCTGCCCGCAAGAAAGCAATGGCATACGGTTTCAAGGGAGCTATGTTTCCCTGGGAGAGTGATGATTACGGGGAAGAATCGACTCCTACTTTTGCTTTGACAGGTCCTCTGGAACATCATATCACTGCGGACATCAGTATTGCCTGCTGGAATTATTATTGCCTTACCCGTGATGGACAGTGGCTGCGGACGAAAGCATTTCCGCTGATGAAAGCGGTTGCTGACTTTTGGGTAAGCCGTGTGACGCGTAATGATGACGGTTCTTACTCCATTTGCAATGTAGTGGGAGCCGATGAATATGCAAATGGGGTGGATGATAATGCTTTCACAAATGGTGCGGCTATCCGGGCTTTGGAATATGCTTGTGAGGCGGCAAGGATATGTAATGAGCCTGTTCCGGAAATATGGGAAGAAGTGGGCAAGGGCATCCGTATTCTTCGTTTTAAAGATGGAGTCACTCGTGAGCATGCCACATACAACGGTGAGATGATAAAGCAGGCGGATGTGAATTTATTGGGATATCCATTGTATTTTGTCGGGGATGCTGAATCGCAAAAGAAGGATATGGAATATTATGTCGATAAGATTGATCCACAGAATGGTCCGGCCATGTCTTATTCCGTATTCTGTGTGCAGTATGCCCGGATGGGGGATGCGAAGCGTGCCTATGAGATGTTCTGTCGTTGCTACCAGCCGAACTTGCGTACTCCTTTCGGTGTATTGGCGGAAACGCCCACCAGTGATAATCCTTACTTTATGACGGGAGCAGGCGGATTGCTGCAAGCTGTTATAAACGGTTTCTGTGGATTGCAGATAACGGATGGCGGTGTGGAGCAATTATCTTCCGTACTTCCTGCACATTGGAAAAAGGTTACGGTGAAGGGAGTAGGACCGGAGAAAAAGATGTATACACGTGAGAGATAGGAAACGTACGGACATAAAAAAAGGAGTACCGCTGTACTCCAACCTTTGTTAACCTTAAATCTAATACTATGAAAAACACAATGCAAAGATACGGACTTTTGGGATAACTGCAAATTATCCAAATAAAAAAGTATGTTCTATAACATTAATTAAAAATATAGACTTAATCTTATATCTTTGTTAACCTTTAGCCTCCTGATACATAAACCGTTTAATAGATTTTTTGGCTGTCTTTTCAAACTCCTCAAAATGTATCTTCACCTTTGAGATCTGGCAATAAGCCGGTAATTGCTGGTTAAGTTCGTTACGGTTAGCTTCCATCATACGCTCTACATCCGTTTGTTGCAGTCCATTGGCAAATGCATCGTCAAAGTCTGGATAAATCAGTGCTACCAGTTTTTCTTTTTGCAACACAATGAGCGACTCGGAAACGTAAGGCATATTATTCAGTTTGCTTTCAATCTCTTCCGGATAGATGTTTTGTCCGCTGGAAGTGAGCAACATATTCTTACTGCGCCCGCGCACGGTTACATAACCTTCCGCATCCATTGTGCCTAAATCGCCTGTATGCAGCCAGCCATTTACGTCAATGATTTGTGAGGTTGCTTCCTGGTTCTTATAATATCCCAGCATCAGGTTGGTACCCCGACAAATGATTTCCCCCGCCACCTTTTCCGGATCAGACGAATCGATCTTCACTTCCATGCGTGTGGTTACCTTACCGCATGATGCCAACTTCAGGGTTTCCCATCGGCTGGAACAGATGATAGGACCACATTCCGTCATACCATAAGCGATGGTGTAGGGGAAGCCTATCTGTTTGAGAAAGCGCTCGACTTCTGCATTGAACGGGGCTCCACCAACGATAATTTCATCGAAGTTACCGCCGAATATTTCCATTGCTTCTTTGCGTGCAAGGGCTCTGATCTTGTCATTGATGATAGGAAGACGAAGCAGCAACTTACCTATTTTATTATCTACACGGGGCAGAATATTCTTCTTGATAATCTTTTCTACAATCAGAGGCACGCATGAGATGACGCGTGGTTTGATTTCAGCGAAAGATTGTGCGATGATTTTAGGAGTCGGCATGCGAGTGAGGAAGTAGAGGTGTGCCCCGGCTGAAAAACCGTAAAGGAAATCATAAGTCATTCCAAACACATGTCCCATAGGAAGCATGGCAACCATATTATCGCCCGGTTTTACCGGAAGCATCTCATGGCAGTAATTCACGTTGGACCAAAGGCTGCGATAGGGAAGCATAACACCTTTGGAATATCCGGTAGTACCGGAAGTATAGTTAATGATGGCAAGTTCTTCCGGTTCATCCTTCCGATAGCAGATGTGTTCGGGACGGAAGTTTTTAGGATAGCGTTGTCCGTAGAGGGTATTGCGGTGCTCGAAAGCTTCCATCAATCGTTTGTCTCGACAGACTACAGGGGTGAATTCAGTCATCAGAATAACGCCCAGCAATTGCGGCATGGCGTCCTCATTCAGATTTTCCCACACTTGGTCTCCCACAAAAAGCAGTCTGGCTTCTGAGTGATTGACGATATTATGTATATTATCTGCTTTAAATTCGTGAAGAATAGGCACAATAACAGCTCCATAAGTGATGGTTGCCAGGAAAGTAACTGCCCAGTGTGCACTGTTACGACCGCAGACGGCAATTTTATCACCCGGCTGGATACCGGAACTTTCCAGTACAATATGGAATTTTGCAATCTTGCGAGCCACGTCTTTATATTGGAGAGTAGCACCTTTATAGTCAGTCAAGGCGTTTAAGTTCCAGTTCCGAATGATGCTTTGTTCAATGTAATCAATGAAGTGTTGTTCCTGTTCCATCTGTTAAATTTGCACACTTTAGTTAAAACTGCGCAAATATAGAGCTAAATGTGATGTCGTGCAAGTTTATATATTTATTCTTTGGTGGGAGGCGAAAGAAAAAGAAAAAATAACCAATTGTACTTTCTTTTGCCTTGATGCAAAAGAAAGATACCAAAGAAAAAATCAAGGCTGCACTTCCGGGGCTACTCCGAAAGTATTTTCAGCTAAAGGGCAGGAACTCGCTTCGCTCAAACAGCCTGCCCTTCTTAACGCCGAAAACACTTTCTACGCTTAACGCCCCTACAGTGAGGCCGGGAGACCATTCGGTGTAAATGGGGGAATATCGCGCAGCACTCTACCGCGCAGCCTTCGGGCATAGGCGTAGGTGCGTTAGGCGGAGATATTGTCAGGCGCAGGTAAGGGGCGATCTGTTTGAGCGTAGCGAGTTCGAGCCCCGTCTGCGCATGGCAGTATCGGAGTAGCACCGTAGACGTAGCCCGTGCCCTTTCTTTTGGGTATCTTTTTCTTTCGGGCAAACGAAAGAAAAAGTACACACATATTAATCACTACTCTTCTTATCCGAAATCAGCAACAACTTATCTCCCAAATGTAATTTCAGCGATCCGTTCGGTATCAGGAATTCCGTGCCTCGTTTCACAATCATTACAAGTGCTCCATTAGGCAGAGTGATATCCTTCAGGGTATCGCCTTCTTCCAGCATCTCCGTGGTAACGGTCATATCGCTGAGATCACTATCTATTTCTTCGGGCAATTCCACACCGAATTCATTACCGGTCTTCTCCAGTGGAGTAGAAAGTTTCAGTAAGCGGGCAGCTAAGGAAACGGTAGTACCTTGGATAACGAGAGAAACAATCGTGATAAAGAATACGATATTGAAGATCACGTCGGCACCCGGTACTTGCGCTACTACCGGATAAGTGGCGAAGATGATAGGCACTGCTCCGCGCAAACCTACCCAGGAAACGAAAAGTCGCGAACGGTTTGTAATCTTCTTACCGAAAGGCAGCAAGCAGAGGAAGACACTGAGCGGACGACCAATAACAATCATAAATACACCGATAAGCGTTGCTACCAAAGCGATATCGAGTAATTCGTGAGGATTTACCAACAAACCGAGGCAAAGGAACATGATGATTTGGAACAGCCAAGTCAATCCATCCATGAAGGTATAAATCTCTTTGCGATGCATTATCTTGTTGTTACCTACCATAATACCGGCAATGTAAACGGCGAGGTAACCATTTCCTTTCAGAAGATCGGTAATGGCGAAAGTGAAAAATACAAATGCAAGCAGAAGGATGGGATAAAGGGCCTGATTATCAATGTTGAGTTTATTCAGCATGAGGATGGCAAGTTTGCCGAGAAGGTATCCGGCAGCCGCACCTACTATAAATTGGATAACGAATGAACCGAAGATACCTGCAATACCCATTCCACCGGATTGTATGAACTGTATCAGTACGATGGTAAGCATGTAAGCCATGGGGTCATTACTACCACTTTCGAGCTCCAGCATGGGACGAAGGTTATGTTTCAGATTCATTTTCTGCGAACGCAAGATGGCAAATACAGAAGCGGAATCAGTAGATGACATGGTGGAGGCAAGTAGTAGGGATGTAGTGATAGGAAGATAAATATTTGACCAACTCATGCCGGAGATCCACCAGATGAAGAATCCTGTAAAGACGGCGGTAAGCAGTACGCCGAATGTGGAGAGGACAATGCCCGGAACAAGAATCGGTTTAATTTCGCTGAATTTAGTATCCATACCGCCGGAAAACAAAATAACGCTAAGAGCAACCATACCAATAAATTGTGCTTCTTTAGCGTTATGAAACTGTAGTCCGAAACCATCGCTACCGAAAATCATGCCGACGACAAGGAACAGTAACAGGGCAGGGACTCCGAATCGATAGCCGGTCTTGCCGACAATAATACTAATGAAAAGTAAGATAGAACCAATTAAAAGAATGTTTTCTGCTGTAAAAATCATAAATTAGGTATTATTTAAGTTGTTTATTCAAGGATTTAGTTATCGCAAAGCGAAGTTACGTCTATTTTTAAACAATTGCAAGGTGTAAAATGTTCAGATTGAATTTTACTTTCTTTTCTATATAATCCTTCATTACAAATTTTCTTAATTGAATTTTAGTACAAACATGGTTTCCTTTCCGGGATGTAGGGAAAGGCTGCCACCTGACAGGCGCATTATTTGACGGGAAATGCTCAATCCGATGCCGCTGCCACCTTCTTTTGTGGTGAAGAAAGGTATGAAAATGTGTTCTGCTACTTCAGGAGGAATGGCAGGACCGTTATTGGATACTTCGATGAGTACGGCTTCATTTTCATTGCAATAAGCGTGTAAGGTGATGATGCCTTCCGGAATTTCTGCTGCTTCGATGGCCTGAATGGCATTTTTCAATAAGTTGATGAGTACCTGTGAGATAAGGTTCTCATCTGCATAAAGAATTAGATCATCTGGAGTGATGTGGGAGTGGAAAGTGATATGGGAATCAGGATATTGATGCCGTGCCAGTTCCACCATACGGTTGATAAAACCTTTGACGTAGAACAAGGAAGGTTCCGGTTTGGGGATACGGGTGAAACGGCGGTAATTTTCTACAAAAGAGAGAAGTCCTTTGCCCGTGGTGCTGATGGTGTGCAGGCCATTGCGGATTTCGTCAGCAGTTTCTTTGTCGGAAGAGATGGATTCACTTTTCGCTTTTAATTCTTCGCTTCCTTGTATCAGTGTCAGCAATGTATCGCTCAGTGAAGTGATGGGAGTGACGGAATTCATAATTTCATGTGTCAGTACACGGGTCAGGCGTATCCAGGAGTCGATTTCCTTTTCATCCAGTTCGTTATTGATATCATTCAGGGCAAGGATACGGAAATGCTCCTGACGGATGGTTATGTCGGAGACACGGATGGAGAGATTGACTGTGCCGCGTTCGTTGGACAGGCGGGTTTGCAACTTATCTCCGGGGCGGCAATGGGCGAAAAGTCCCATAAGGTTTGCATCAATACGGTTAAGTTGGCTGACATGGGTGAAGACTTCCAGGCCTAACAGGCGGAGGGCTTCGTTATTTTTCTGGTAAACGGCACCTGCATCGTTCAGTACCAGGATACCGGTATTGATGCAGTCGAGAATGAGTTCGTAATACTTTTCCTGTTGTGCCGTTTCGCTCTTTACATTATATAATATAGAAGCAACACGGTTCAGGGCTTGGTTTACAATATGGTTGTCCGGAATATCTTCGTGTTCGGAGAAATGGATGGATGCATCGTTGTTTTCAATGGCATCGAGCAGAAACAGAACCTTCTGTGTATGCCGGCGATACAGTTTCCATTGCCAGCGCAGACTCGTTAACAGCAGCAAGGAAGAGATGACGATCCATAGAAGGTCTTTATAAATAATGGATACCGTGACAGCTCCCGCCAACAGGAGAGAGGTGACGATACGGAAAAGGTAGCGGTCGGTGATGTATCGGTAATAATGTTTCATAATCCGAACTTTTTCATTTTGTTATAGAGAGTCTGCCGGGTGATGCCGAGTTGTGCGGCAACAGCGGATAGATTGCCGTTACAGGTATCCAGAGCTTTCTGTATCATTTTCCGTTCCATTTCTTCAAGGGTGGCTGCTTCTGTACTGGCATCGCTTCCGGTGCGTGAGGTTTCGGGACGCTTAGGCAACTGGAACAGTTCCGCCGGCAGTTCGTTGCCGTCGCAGATAATGACTGCTTTCTCTATGGCATGCTCCAGTTCGCGGATATTTCCGTACCAAGGATGTGTTTTCAATTTGGTACAGGCAGCATCGGAAAGCCGTAATAATGCTTTGTCATATTGCTTGCAGAAGCGTGTTATAAAGCGTTCGGCAAGAGGAAGAATGTCTTCCGGCCGTTCGCGCAAAGGCGGAATTTCAAGATGGATAGTATTGATGCGGTAAAGCAAGTCTTCACGGAATTCATTGCGTTGTACCATCTCGTTCAGGTTGCGGTTGGTGGCACAAATCAGACGGATGTCAACAGCGATAGGCTGGTTGCTGCCTACACGGACAATACTGCGGCGTTGCAATACGGTCAGTAGTTTGGCTTGCAGGTGATAGGGTAAATTGCCGATTTCATCGAGAAACAGTGTGCTATGGTCTGCTGTTTCGAACTTACCGGGACGGTCAGCGTATGCATCTGTAAAAGAGCCTTTTGTATGCCCGAAAAGCTCGCTCTCAAAAAGGCTTTCGGTGATGGCTCCCATGTCTACGGCAATCATTTCTTTCGTACGGCGGGAAGAAAGTGCATGAATTTCACGTGCCAGCATCTCTTTTCCCGTACCGTTTTCTCCGGTGATAAGGATATTTGCATCGGTTATGGCGACTTTCTCCACCAGCGAGCGCAGTTGCTGCATGATGGGACTTTCTCCCCAATACATGGCAGGGGTTACGGGCGAGGCACTTTTACCGTTATTCTTATTATGAATGGCTTGGGCTGCATTCAGTAAGGTTTCCACCAGCTTTTGATTATCCCATGGCTTGACAATAAAGTCTGTAGCCCCTTCTTTAATGCCACGCACGGCAAGATCGATATCTCCATAAGCAGTGAAAAGAACCACAGGCAAGGAGGGACGCAGGCGTTTGATCTCCTGCAACCAGAATAATCCTTCGTTTCCGGTATTGATGCCTGATGTAAAGTTCATGTCAAGTAACACCACCGATGGAGTTTCTTCACGCAACACAGAGGTAAGTGTGACAGGTGAAGTGAGCGTGATGATCTTTTCGAAATGGGGTTTCAACAGCAGTTGCACAGCGGTGAGCACACCGCGGTTATCATCGACAATGAGGATATTTCCGGGCTTTTTCATACGAGAGTTTCTTTTGAGGGAGTAAAGATAATGCAAATCGAAGGTATAACTTTCATGCTGGCATGAAAAAGTTATGCTGAGTTGCAGCTTATCTTCTGTAAAGATAAGGAAGTTCAGCGAAAAAAATGAAAGATACTTGTCATATTTTCTACATACCGGCGTAATACGAATAACTGACCTTTGCCTGCAACTAAGAATACAGACACTATGAGATTACGTACTTTTTATTCTACCATTGTGTTGTCTGATATCCATTTGGGTACCTCTCACTCAAAAACTGTTGAAGTAAGCAACTTCCTGAAATCCGTCAACTGCCGGCGATTGATCCTGAATGGTGACATTATCGACGGCTGGGCCTTGAGCAAAGGCGGCACCCGGAAGTGGCAGGCAAAGCATACGGATTTCTTCAAAGTTATCATGAAGATGATGGAAAAGCAGGGAACAGAAGTGATCTATGTTCGTGGCAACCACGATGATTTCCTGGATGGGTTGGCACCGATGACATTCTATAATATAAAGATTGTAAGGGATTTCATTCACGAGAGTCACGGCCGGCGTTATTTTGTGACGCACGGAGATATTTTTGATACTGTCACTACACGGATGAAGTGGCTGGCACAGTTGGGAGATGTGGGATATACATTTCTATTATGGCTGAACCGTATTTATAATGTGTATCGTGCCCGGCATGGACAACCTTATTATTCTTTGTCACAAGCGATTAAACAAA
>NZ_EQ973492.1:904360-908690 GCF_000158035.1 Bacteroides cellulosilyticus DSM 14838 | reverse complement strand
TCTGCCTACACCTGCCAATAAGCGGGTCAGTATGTCTCGCAGTATCGCATATAATCTAATGCAGGTTCCTGCTTATCTGCGTAGCATCTGTTATATTCATCGGCGTATCCATGAAACTGATGCGGACCTCGTAATCAACTTTTATGAGTTGTTGACGGGCTTGACTTATCTCTTTTTCCGTCCCTCGGTACCGCAGATCAGCGTCGGTCATCAATATCTTTTCCTGCATCATGACTTTGAGTTTCCCAAAAAGAATCCCGTGAGCCTGCTGATGCTCCGTTTTTTTACGCGACTCACGTGTATCGGAGCTAAAGAGAAGCTGGCTCTCTCATTCCGTCCGATGGAAACGGACGAAGAAGCACATATACGTGTGGTACCGCCTTTGCTGCGGCACGAAGTGCTTTGTTGTGAAGCTGCTTCCGGAGAGTATGTACACGGTTATATGGTTAATGCCGGATTTGGAGAAAGTATCTCCCAGTGGCATGAGCAGCACCCTGAAGTGCCTTTGCACTTCTTCTGGGACAAACCGGATGAACCGGAAGTATGCAGGATGGATGAAACATTGTCATTTCATCAGTTGGATGACGAAAAATTCCTTCGCTATATGTCGGGTTGCCGGGCGTATGCCACTACGGCAGGCTTTGAATCCGTTTGTGAGGCTATGTATCTGGGTAAGCCTTTGTTGATGGTACCGGCGCATATCGAACAGGATTGTAATGCTTATGATGCAGCACGCGGCGGAGCAGGTATTATTTCCGATAATTTTGAGGTAGACCGTTTGTTGGAGTTCGCCCGGAGTGAGTATCAACCCGAAGAGAACTTCCGTAGCTGGGTGCGCAGTTGTGAGTGGCGGTTGCTGAACTGTATAGAAACAGCGGAAGGAATAGGCTTTATAAATGAATATAAATTGATATATGAATAAGAAAATAGCCTGTATTAAAATAAAGAAGGGGAAAATTAACTTCCCCCTCTCTTTTCTTTTGCTTTTGCTGCTGCTTGGGTAGCGGTGGTTTCTGTTTCTTCTGTTTGCTCTTCGGTGTTCTTTTCCGCTTCTTTTTGTTCCATTTCCCGTTTCAGTCTTTTCAACCTCCACTTATTCCAGAACATAAGCTCTTTCCATCGGTTGAAGTCCTTCTTGAAAATGATACCGATGCCTTGCGTTGTCAGATTGGTTCTTGTATAATAGCGGTCGTTCGTCTCATTATACGCTTTCAGGCGAATATCTCCGCTACGGTTCACAAGCCATTCTGCTTCAAAGTCACCTACAAAGTTTGTATTTGCCATCGGATTGTCTCGGTATCCGAAGTTACCATTGATAAGCAGACGATTGTTTAGTAATTGCCCCGATAGCATTCCTTCGAATTCCATATCCGTCCAGCCTTTTTCTCCGGTGCTGAGGTTGGTACCTATATTCCAGTTGTTACTATTAATAATGTTGGAAAGTGCATTATTTAGTTGTCCCGAAAGGGTGGATGAAAGCACAGAAGTCATCATATTCGAGTTTTGTGTGGCATCTACATTCTCGGGTGTATAGAATTTGCCGATACCTAACAGATAGAGGATCTGCATATTCATTTGTTCGTCCGTTGAAATGTAGTTACGGATAAGGGCTTGCACTTCATCCCGTTCATTAGGCACTTCCAGACTTAATTTGATGTCCGGAGAAGTTAGTTGCCCCGTCAGGTTCATGATACAGTTTACACGGATACTCGTTGGAATTCCGTAGTTGCTTACATTCGGCACCAAGTCATTCAAGGATGCGGAATTCACCATATAACTTGCTTGGATATCCATGGTGGCATCCAACGGAGGACCGTTGAAACTGATAGTGCTTCCATCTTTGATGGTAAAGTCCTTGCGTATTACCTCTTGCAGGCTGAATTTATAAACTCCCTGGCTGATACGATAATTACCGAACATCTTCACATCGTCAGCCTTGTTATAAAATTCCGTACGGATATTTCCGGATCCTCGTCCACTGATGTAATCACCGGCGATGGGGTCCATCACTATCTTCATGCTTGCATCCGGTGTAGCTTCTACGAGCAGGTTCAGGCGGATATCCGTGTCACTTTCTTCCTCCTGCTGTATCTCTTGTTGCGCCAGTTCATAGTCGGAAATCAGATTGATAGAATCCAGCACAGCCCGGCGCGGTGTCTTATCCACGAATTTGATGAATTGGTTGCTGGCGGCTGAAGATACATTATCCTTTATATATACGAAGTTGGTATTCCGGTTGGTCGTCATGGCTACATCGATATTGACTCCATCCCTTGCGTTACCTGCTATCAGGGCATTCCCCGTTCCGTATACCGTTCCATAAAAAGGAAAATCCAGTGACTCCTTCGTATTCATTACCAGCATGTTGTTCACTCCAAACTGGAAACGGTATTCCAGGTTCTTGAAATGCTCATAATGCAGATAACCGTCTACATGTCCTTGATTGCCTTGTGTATCGAATATCCGGTTATCTTGGAAAGTCAGTCCATTCGGTTCTATGCGAATACTGTCTTTTATAAAGAAAGTGGTATTCAGTACGTCTACCTTCATGGAGGCATTGCCAAGTACGCGCCCTTCCATGGTGAGCCCTTTGAATTTGCCATAGAAATGTACGTGACCGCTGGCACGTCCGTTAAATTCAGGTGTGATACTACTCATGTAGTGTTCTATGAATTTCAGATTGGTGTTGTCAGCTTCAATCTGTAAGTCAAGCGCACTTTTAGGTTTTATGGGATATATGTAGCCATATACATGACTTTTAGCTGTATCTTTTTCATGGATATGGGCATCGAGATAGATACCTTCTACTTCCTGATGCCATTCTCCGTGAATGTTGGCATCGCCCAATAAACCGTCATTTAGTCCAAGGCCCCGGATGAAAAGGTCAGTATACATAACAGGCTTCTCCAATACTCCGCTGGCATAGGCAGGACCAGTAGCTTCTCCTTTAAAATTAACTCCAAGGTCGGCAATATCAAATACGTAGCCTATATTGATATCTTTTAAATCCAGGCGTACCGTATCCTGAGGTTGTTTTGAGATAGTTCCGTTGATGCGCAGGTATCGGTCTTTATGGCTGAAATAAAAGTCGTCTATATATATCTTTCCGGAGTCGATTACCACTTTTGACGGATGTATTTCCCATAAAGTGTCATTCAGGATAATATCCGTTTTTTGAACATCGACGACGGTTTTCAAAGCCGGAATACTCTTGTTTGAGCGGGAACGCTTTTTGTTCTGATCCTCAGCTTGTGTGCGGATGAAATGTGTAGCAGCAGCTAATTTGCCACTATATGTGACAGCGCTACTGTTTCCCCAATTCAGAGAGGTCTGAATAAGGTCATCTTTGGCTTGTGCGTCTAACGATACGTTGATGGAACCTTCCGGTTTGCGATTACTGAATCGTACACGTGCATGAAATTTATCACCGGGATTCTCACACAAGATCATACCCGATTCAAGGAACTTGTCTCCATAGCGCAGACGCGGGAAATATCCTTCTACTCGCAGGCGCTGTGCTTTGTCATTAAAGTATCCTTTTAGGGTAGAATGTGTATAGACCTTAACCGGAATATTAAAGATGGTGGAGAATAAATCCGTATTAAAGATATTTATGTCGAAATGGAAGTTGTTCTCACTTTCTATGTTTTTTTTGTCCGGCAATATTAGAGCAGGAATATATCTTCGCATGATGTTCAGTACACTGGCGGGTAGTGTGCGATAGGAATAATCTCCTTCAATACTTGCATTCAGGAAATTAGAGGCTATTTTTAATTGTTTATGCGATTCGTCTTCCCGAGTGGCGGTTATTTTTAAGTTGTCCAGAAAATAGTTTCTATCGGGTGCTGTGAATTGCAGGCTGTCAATATTGATCTCTCCATTCATTTCATCGATGGAACCACCGGTGAAATCAGCCGTTAACTGAATAGAAACTGCCGTATCTTCATATTTAGGTGTCAGGTGAAGCTCGTGGGGGCGTACATTACGGATATCGGCATGGAAATTAAAAGTCGGTACACGACTGGCTGTATTAATGCTACCATTTAGCAGAACAGAACCGTTTTCGTCATCCAATGCTATCTTTCCGTTGAAACCGCCTTGTTTATATTCTCCGTCGAGTGTGATGTTCTCATAGTTATAATCGCTATAGTCGATGGAAGCGATTAATCCCTTCATTACTATGGAAGGATATTGCTTTTCGTAGTGATTGCCTTCGACCTTGAGATTGAATGTGACCTTTCCTAACTGGTCGTTTGCCAGCATATTGCCTAGCTCAAACTCTTCAGTCTTTACTGCACCCGAATAAGAAAAATAACCTTTTTCTTTATTT
>NZ_EQ973492.1:895863-904169 GCF_000158035.1 Bacteroides cellulosilyticus DSM 14838 | reverse complement strand
CCTATATCGGTACGCACCAGGCCATAAGTTACAATATCTGTGAAATATCCCGAGACTTCCCCATTAAACGAAATGGTGCCTAAGCGTTGCAGTACCGGAGGAACACCTTCGTAGTTTTTACTTAAATTGCGAACGAAAAATGCAATGCCTTCCGGATCAGCATATAAACTGGAAAGGTTGCCGAATACGAATGCATCCTGAGGATGCGACAGGTCTTGTAAGGAAACATCTCCCCTTAAATGAAAATGCTGGTTTCCTGTAATCGACAGATGAGGACAATTCAACTGATTGATAGTACCGTTAGCTTCCAAAGCCACTTGCAAATTTTCCTTGAAAGGGAAAAAGGCCGGAACAAAGGGGGTGAGGTCACAAAGAGTAATGTCCGAAGGAAATATTCGCAAGGAAAAGCGTACATCATTGGTAAAGTTTCTAAAAGCTCCCAAACTGTCATACTCCATGCGGATGGTATCCATTGCAAGCGAAGTATTCGGCAAATCAATCGCGAAGTTCTCAATGCTCATTTTCTGATTGTTTGCTACAATCTTGAGACTTAGTTTTTTTAACTCAAAACCGGAATTTTCTTCTTCAATGCTTAGGCGCTTCACAGCTGCATTGACAGAGTCATTTTGGAGCGCTTTCAACGAGATATTGGCGATGATGTTTCGTAGCTGTATATGTTGTGCATTGAATTTTCCGGGTGTCTCTTCTGCCGACAATACGTTATAAGACATCTTACCGCGTCGTATCAGCAACGAGTTGATACGTATGTCCAGATTACTTTCCTTTTTGATGGTATCTTTAGAGGCAAATGCATCGAGTACGAACTGGAAGTTAGGTATGTCTTCTGGTGTTTTTTTTTCCAGGTTGATGTTGAAACCGAATAACTGTACGTTACTGATCGATACTTTGCCCTTGAACAAGGGAAGTATATCGAATTTTGCAGAAAGGCGGGATACTTTTAACATTTCCTTGTCTGATTGGTCGTTTAACAATAAGTCGTCAATAATAATGCGGTTCAGTAGTCCCATATTGATCCGCCCGATGGTTAGTTGTGTACCCAGTACATTAGTCAGTTCGTTCGCAACGAGCACAGATATTTGTCGCTGAACGTAAGGAATGTTCAACAATAATATAGTCCCGATATACAAACTAAGTATAATACCGAGCACCCAGCGAACTGTCTTCTTTAACTTTCTGATAGGCGGTTTGTTTGAATTAGCCAACAAAAATATGAAATAATACGTTATCAATCCTACTTTTATCACTACTTTTGCAGCGTTTAAACGTAAATAACGATATGAGTACAATAATTTTAGGAATAGAAAGCTCTTGTGACGACACCTCTGCTGCCGTCATCAAAGATGGGTATCTGTTATCGAATGTCGTTTCCAGTCAGGCGGTGCATGAGGCCTATGGCGGTGTGGTTCCCGAATTAGCTTCACGTGCACATCAGCAAAACATCGTTCCAGTGGTTCATGAAGCATTAAAACGTGCCGGAGTAACTAAAGAAGAATTGAGTGCGGTGGCGTTTACAAGGGGACCGGGGTTGATGGGTTCTTTGTTGGTGGGCGTGTCGTTTGCCAAAGGTTTTGCCCGTTCCTTAGGTGCTCCAATGATTGATGTTAATCACTTGACTGGACATGTGTTAGCTCATTTTATTAAAGCAGAAGGTGAGGATACTATTCAACCTGAATTTCCTTTCCTTTGCTTGCTTGTATCAGGGGGAAATTCACAGATTATCCTGGTAAAGGCATACAATGACATGGAGATTTTGGGCCAGACAATTGATGATGCTGCAGGGGAAGCTATTGATAAATGTTCGAAAGTGATGGGGCTGGGATATCCCGGTGGTCCGATTATTGATAAACTGGCTCGCCAGGGCAATCCGAAGGCTTTTACTTTCAGTAAACCTCATATTCCCGGATTAGATTATAGTTTCAGTGGTTTGAAAACCTCATTTTTGTATTCTTTGCGTGATTGGATGAAGGAAGATCCTGATTTCATCGAACATCATAAGGTTGATCTGGCTGCTTCACTTGAAGCTACTGTTGTAGATATTCTGATGGACAAACTTCGTAAGGCTGCAAAGGAATATAAGATTAAGCAAGTAGCCGTGGCTGGTGGGGTTTCTGCTAATAACGGCCTGCGTAATGCTTTCCGTGAACATGCTGAAAAGTATGGATGGAGGATATTTATCCCTAAATTCAGCTATACAACGGATAATGCTGCCATGATTGCCATTACTGGTTATTTTAAATATCAGGATAAGGATTTCTGTTCGATAGATGCGCCGGCTTATTCGCGTGTCACATTGAAGTGAAAGGAGTTTTAGAACATTTCTTTGTCCGCATCGCACCCGGTCCGGACACGGTTCGGGTAATATCAGCAGGAAAAATAGAACAAAAATATAAATTATATATAATAAGGTATATGAAACTGGAAGAAGAAGTCGGTGAATTACTAAAATCGAAGAATTTATCCCTTTCCACCGCAGAAAGTTGTACAGGAGGAGGTGTTGCTGCTTTAGTGACTTCTGTTCCGGGAAGTTCGGAATACTTCAATGGGGGAATTGTGGCTTATTCCAATGAGGTAAAGATATCTCTGCTTCATGTTTCTGCTGAAACATTGGAAAGGTATGGAGCCGTCAGTCAGGAAACAGTGATTGAAATGGTGAAAGGTGCGATGAAAGCGTTGAAAACAGATTGTGCTGTTGCCACATCCGGGATTGCCGGTCCGGGAGGAGGTACATCCGAAAAACCTGTCGGAACAGTGTGGATTGCGGCTGCCTATAAAAATGAAATTGTAACTTTCAAACAAGAGGGGGATGACGGAAGAACTAGGAATGTGCAAAATGCTATTCAGAATGCTTTAAAGATGCTCTGTACATGCTTAAAATGAAGAAAAATGCTATCAGACAGTGAATTATTTTATGAAAAACTTGTTTGGTATCGATAAAAGTACTTACTTTGCGCTCTGTTTGAAATAAGTATAGATAAAAACTATAAAAATAAGATAGAAATGTCGAAGATTTGTCAAATTACCGGAAAGAAAGCCATGATTGGCAACAATGTTTCACACTCAAAGAGAAGAACTAAGAGAACCTTTGATTTGAACTTGTTTAACAAAAAGTTCTACTATGTAGAGCAAGATTGCTGGATCAGCCTTAGCATTTGTGCTAACGGTCTGCGTATTATTAACAAGAAAGGACTGGACGCTGCTTTGAACGATGCAGTAGCAAAAGGTTATTGTGATTGGAAAAGCATTAAAGTAATTGGCTAAAAGTAGAGGAGAATACTGATTATGGCAAAGAAAGCAAAAGGTAACAGAGTACAGGTGATTCTGGAATGCACAGAACACAAAGATAGTGGTATGCCGGGAACTTCTCGTTATATCACTACAAAAAACAGAAAGAATACAACTGAAAGATTGGAATTGAAGAAATACAACCCGATCCTGAAGAGAGTAACAGTACATAAAGAAATTAAATAATAAGGTATAACCCATGGCAAAGAAAACTGTAGCAAGTTTGCACGAAGGTTCTAAAGAAGGTCGTGCTTATACAAAGGTTATCAAGATGGTTAAGTCACCCAAAACTGGTGCTTACACTTTTGATGAACAGATGGTATTGAACGAAAAAGTGCAAGACTTTTTCAAGAAATAAGATAGTCTGTCGAAAGACGTTTGAATATAGAATCCTCTTATCGTATTCCGATAAGGGGATTTTTTTTGTACTTTATCCCTGTACTTTCATTACTTTGTTATATCTTTGTGGCATAATGTATTGTATTAATAGATAGAGTATGGGATTTTTTAGTTTTTTCTCAAAAGATAAAAAGGAAACATTAGATAAAGGATTATCTAAGACAAAGGAAAGTGTGTTCGGAAAAATTGCCCGTGTTGTGGCAGGAAAGTCGAAAGTGGATGATGAAGTGCTTGATAATCTGGAAGAGGTGTTGATAACATCGGATGTAGGTGTGGAAACGACATTGAATATTATTCAACGTATAGAGAAACGCGCTGCGTCAGAGAAATATATGAATGCGCAAGAATTGAACACCATTTTGCGCGATGAAATCGCTGCCTTATTGACGGAAAATAATTCAGATGATGTGGATGACTTTGAAGCTCCGATTGAGAAGAAACCTTACGTTATTATGGTAGTGGGAGTGAATGGAGTCGGTAAAACGACTACTATTGGTAAATTGGCTTATCAATTTAAAAAAGCTGGTAAAAGTGTTTATCTGGGTGCTGCAGATACTTTCCGTGCGGCAGCTGTCGAACAATTGGATATTTGGGGGAGTCGGGTAGGAGTACCTGTAATCAAACAAAAAATGGGCGCTGATCCAGCTTCTGTGGCTTATGATACTTTGAATTCTGCTGTTGCTAATAATGCCGATGTGGTAATCATTGATACTGCCGGACGTCTTCATAATAAAGTTGGCTTGATGAACGAGTTGACTAAGATTAAGAATGTAATGAAGAAAGTGGTTCCTGATGCTCCTAATGAGGTTTTGCTGGTTTTGGACGGTTCCACCGGGCAAAATGCATTTGAGCAGGCTAAACAGTTCACATTGGCTACGGAAGTGACTGCGATGGCTATTACTAAATTAGATGGCACTGCGAAAGGGGGAGTTGTTATTGGCATTTCCGATCAGTTCAAAATACCGGTAAAATACATTGGTCTGGGTGAAGGTATGGAAGATCTGCAGGTGTTCCGTAAGAAAGAATTTGTTGATTCGTTGTTTGGAGAGAATGCATGAAGCGGAAAACCATTGATATTATAACGTTAGGATGTTCTAAAAACCTAGTGGACTCGGAGCATTTGATGCGGCAATTAGAAGAAGCTGGATATCATGTGACTCATGATACGGAAAAGCCTGAGGGAGAAATTGCAGTGATCAATACTTGTGGTTTCATCGGTGATGCAAAGGAAGAGTCCATCAATATGATTTTGGAATTTGCACAGGCAAAGGAAGAAGGGGATTTAGAAAAATTATATGTAATGGGATGTCTTTCGGAGCGTTATCTGAAAGAATTAGCTATCGAAATTCCACAAGTAGATAAATTTTATGGTAAATTTAACTGGGTGGAGTTGTTGCAGGATCTTGGTAAGGCATATCACGAAGAGCTTCATATAGAACGTACACTTACCACTCCTAGGCACTACGCATATCTGAAAATATCAGAAGGTTGTGATCGGAAGTGTTCGTATTGTGCTATTCCTATTATTACAGGAAAACATGTCTCACGTCCGATGGAAGAGATCTTGGATGAAGTTCGTTATTTGGTAAGTAAGGGAGTGAAAGAGTTTCAGGTTATTGCTCAGGAATTGACATATTATGGAGTGGATTTATATAAGAAGCAAATGCTCCCCGAATTAATAGAACGTATTTCTGAAGTCCCTGGTGTGGAGTGGATTCGGCTGCATTATGCTTATCCGGCACATTTTCCTATGGATTTATTCCGAGTCATGCGTGAACGTCCTAATGTGTGCAGGTATATGGATATCGCCCTTCAGCATATCAGTAATCCGATGCTGGAGAAGATGCGGCGACATGTGACTCAGGAAGAAACCTATCATCTGATAGAGCAATTCCGCAAAGAAGTACCGGGTATTCATCTGCGCACTACTTTGATGGTAGGACATCCGGGAGAAACGGAAGCTGATTTTGAGGAATTAAAAGAGTTTATTCGTAAGGCTCGTTTCGATAGAATGGGGGCTTTTACTTATTCCGAAGAAGAAGGTACTTATGCTGCTGCACACTATGAGGATGAAATTCCTCAGGAAGTGAAACAAGCACGCCTGGATGAGTTGATGTCAATTCAGCAAGGGATTTCGGCAGAACAGAGTGCAGCAAAGGTCGGTCAATGCCTTAAAGTAATTATCGATCGTTTGGAAGGAGATTATTATATTGGCCGTACGGAATTTGATTCCCCAGAAGTAGATCCGGAAGTTCTGATAGAACAGGGTAAACAGAAATTGCTTATTGGTAACTTTTACCAGGTAGAGATTATAAATTCCGATGATTTCGATCTTTTTGGACGAGTTATTTAAATAATTTTCCTGAAGAATTTGTGTATGTGCGGAAGTTTTGCTAATATAGCACCGAACTTTATAAAAATAGCTGGATTTTGAATAATAAAGAATTTACTTCAGAATTGTCACGAAGATTGGGATATACCATAAAGGACACATCCGAACTGATTGCATCTTTGCTGTCGGATATGACGCAACAGTTGCAAGAAGGAAATGCCATTTCTGTACAAAGTTTCGGTACGTTCGAGGTAAAGAAGAAAGCGGAGCGTATCACTATCAATCCTACAACCAAATTACGCATGTTGGTTCCACCTAAATTAGTATTAACATACAGACCCAGCACGGCTCTGAAAGATAAGTTTAAGTAATCTTCTTTTACTCAAGTAATCTTCCATAAATATGAATGAGAAGCTGAATATACAGAATTTAATAGAATTGCTCGCAGAAAAACATGGCATGGATAAGGCGGATGCCGAGAGCTTCGTGAAAGAGTTTTTTCAGTTGATTGAAGAATCGCTGGAGAATGATAAGTATGTAAAGATTAGAGGCTTGGGCACATTTAAACTGATTGATGTAGAGAGTCGTGAGAGCGTAAATATAAATACAGGGGAACGATTTGAAATACAGGGGCATACAAAAGTTTCATTTGCTCCGGAACCTGCCTTGAAGGACTTGATAAACAAGCCTTTTTCTCACTTTGAGACTGTGGTATTGAATGATGAAACCGTGTTAGAAGATACACAGGTGGAGGATAATTCCGAAGAGGAGGAAAAAGAGGAGGTGCTTGTGGAATCAGAAAAGTCTGTCGTTAATACAGAAGTGGCAGATGTTGTTTCAGAGGAAACTATAGAGACTGTAGAAAAATCAATGGAAGTATCAGCTGAAACTGTAGAGGAGCCTGTGGAAGTAGTAGAAGTACCAACTGAGATCATTGAGGAAACTGCTGAAATTGTTAAAGAAGAATCTGTAGTAGTAGCTGAGGAACATATTCAGGTAGTTGAAGAAGTAATAGAAACTACAGAACAACTTGTTCAGGATGAAGAAATTCAGGTTGATCAGGCGGAACCTGTCATTCAGATTGAAGAGTCAGAACAGTTTGTAGAGGCACCTGTCGTTCTATCTGGAGAAGTAAAACAGTCTGTAACAGAGGCAACTACTCCGGTGAATGAGTGCGTAGAAGAATCTCTGACAGAACAAAAGAATCAAGAAGATTTGGTGCCTACTTATGAAGTTCCTGAACCTCCATCACCTCCTGTGAATAGAGCAGATAGTTCTACGATGAAGTTTTTCATTGGAATCGTAATACTTGTTGTATTATTATGTGTAGGTGCTGTTACTTTTATGTATTATCCGGATTTATTTGACAGAATATCTCCACCGCCAACAGAGAAAGTTGCTGATGAAAAGATAGAGAAACCAGCCGTTCCGCTCGCTCTGACGGATAGTATTGTTCGAAAAGATACCACAACTGTGGTTGCGAAGAAAGATACTGTGGCGGAAGTTGTTACTCCTAAAGTTGTTGAAGAGCCGAAGCCGGTTGCAAAGCAGGAGACTCCTGCTACTGCTCCTAAAAAAGAGACAAAGAAAGCTGCTGCAACTCCTTTTGAGCCAGACTCTGTAAATTATAAGATTGTAGGTACGAAGGCTACTCATACTATCCAGGAAGGAGAAACTCTGACAAAGGTTGCACTTCGCTTTTACGGGACTAAGGCCCTGTGGCCCTATATTGTGAAGTATAATTCGGGTGTTATAAAGAATCCTGATCATGTGCCGTATGGTACTGTAATCAAGATACCGGAGCTCGAAAAGAAATAAAAGAAAATATTGCACCCCTGCAAGTTGATAATACTTCACTTGCAGGGGTGATTTGCTATTTATTCCTGTCTGCGAATTTGAAATTCTTTTCAGAAACTATTGTTAACTACTAAACTCTATGAAAGTAGTTTAATCTAATTGTTTTTTAATAAAAATTAGTTGGTATGGTTAATTTATTCCTGTACTTTTGGGAGCGAAAAAAATAATTACCAGTAGCATACTGGAGAAATCAATGGAATTTAAACAATAAAAATAATAGTATTTATGGCTGAAACAATTGATATCCGCGAACTGAACGAGCGGATTGAAAGACAAAGTTCTTTTGTTACCAACCTTACTGCTGGTATGGACCAGATCATCGTAGGACAAAAACATCTGGTAGAGTCATTGTTAATCGGTTTGCTGTCTGATGGACACGTATTATTAGAAGGTGTGCCCGGTTTGGCAAAGACAT
>NZ_EQ973492.1:881566-895765 GCF_000158035.1 Bacteroides cellulosilyticus DSM 14838 | reverse complement strand
TTGCCTCATTGATCGATGCACAATACAGTCGTGTACAGTTTACTCCCGATTTGCTGCCTGCTGACGTTATCGGTACAATGGTTTACAGTCAGAAAGACGAAACGTTCCAAGTAAAGAAAGGACCTGTTTTTGCCAACTTCGTTTTGGCAGATGAAATTAACCGTGCTCCGGCCAAGGTACAGAGTGCTTTGCTGGAAGCGATGCAGGAACGTCAGGTAACTATTGGTACGGAAACTTTCCCGTTGCCCGAACCTTTCCTTGTACTTGCTACACAGAATCCTATTGAGCAGGAAGGTACTTATCCGCTGCCTGAAGCCCAGGTGGACCGTTTCATGCTGAAAGTGGTTATCGACTATCCGAAGATGGAAGAAGAAAAAATGATTATCCGCCAGAATATCAATGGCGATAAATTCAATGTGAAGCCTATTCTGAAAGCTCAGGAGATTATTGAAGCACGTAAAGTTGTTCGTCAGGTATATCTGGATGAGAAGATTGAACGCTACATTGTTGATATTGTATTTGCTACCCGTTATCCGGAGAAATATGATCTGAAGGAACTGAAAGATATGATTGGTTTCGGTGGTTCTCCCCGTGCCTCTATCAATCTGGCGTTGGCTGCCCGTACTTATGCTTTCATCAAACGTCGTGGTTATGTGATTCCTGAAGATGTTCGTGCCGTGGCTCATGACGTATTGCGCCATCGTATCGGATTGACTTATGAAGCAGAGGCCAGCAACCTGACTTCTGACGAGATCATCAGCAAAATACTGAATAAGGTTGAAGTACCTTAATTAAGTAAGTATTTTTAAAAAGGTCTTCCGAGACCTGTTAATAAATGGTGTGAACGTTTTTAAAGAATCTTGCCAACGTTTTTAAAGAACGTTGCCGGTATTTATTAACGGAATTATTTAACGATATAGATGGAAACAAGTGAACTGTTAAAAAAAGTCCGTCAGATTGAAATCAAGACGCGCGGATTATCCAACAATATCTTTGCCGGCCAGTATCATTCGGCTTTCAAGGGTAGGGGTATGGCATTTTCCGAGGTACGCGAATATCAGTTTGGCGATGACATACGCGACATTGACTGGAACGTGACTGCTCGCTTCAATAAGCCTTACGTGAAGGTGTTTGAAGAAGAGCGCGAGCTGACCGTCATGTTGCTGGTGGATGTTTCCGGTAGTTTGGAATTCGGTACGGTGAAGCAGATGAAAAAGGATATGGTGACGGAAATAGCTGCAACGTTGGCTTTTTCGGCTATACAAAACAACGATAAAATCGGGGTTATCTTTTTCTCTGACCGGATAGAGAAATTCATTCCGCCTAAGAAAGGGCGTAAGCATATCTTATATATTATTCGCGAACTGATTGACTTTAAAGCGGAGAGTCGGAGGACTGACATCCGGCTCGGACTGGAATATCTGACAAACGTAATGAAGCGTCGTTGTACAGCCTTCCTGTTATCCGATTTCATTGATCAGGGGAACTTTAAGAATGCAATGACTATCGCCAACCGGAAACATGATATGGTGGCTATCCAGGTGTATGACCGCAGGGTAGAGGAACTGCCGGCTATCGGTTTGATGAAAATAAAGGATGCTGAGACCGGACATGAGCAGTGGATTGATACTTCGTCGCGTGCCGTTCGTCGTGCTCATCACGACTGGTGGGTGAATAAACAGGTGGAACTGAACGAAACATTCACTAAGAGCAATGTCGATAATGTGTCGGTACGTACTGATCAAGACTATGTCAAAGCATTGATGAATTTGTTTGCGAAACGAAATTAATCGGAAAAATGAAAAGATATCTATTTCTGATAACCCTATTGGGGATGTTGACTGGCAAGGCAGTGGCTCAGTCGGTAACAGTGGATGCTACCATTGATTCTCTGCAAATTTATATCGGTGACCAGGCGAAGATTAAACTTCAGGTAGCCTTGGATGCCGATAAACGGGCTATTTTCCCTGTTTATACGGATACACTGGTAAGCGGTGTGGAGATTGTAGATGTTGCAAAGCCGGATACGCAGTATATAAATGATGATAAACGAATGCTGATTACGCAGGAGTATACTGTTACATCATTTGACTCGGCATTGTATTATCTGCCACCGATGGAAGTATTGGTGGATAATAAGGCATATCGTTCGAAGGCATTAGCACTGAAGGTATATTCGATGAATGTGCCATTGGATCCAGAGAATCCGGAACAGTTTTTTGGTTCGAAGACAGTAATGCAACCTCCTTTTGTGTGGGAAGATTGGTATGGGATTATCACCTGTGGCATATTGCTTATTCCGATTGCATTATTACTTATCTATCTGATCATGCGTATCTGTGACAATAAACCTATCATCCGTAAGATAAAGGTTGAACCGAAGTTACCTCCGCATCAGATGGCGATGAAAGAAATAGAGCGTATCAAAGGGGAAAAAGTATGGCAAAAGGGACAGCCGAAGGAGTATTACACGGAATTGACAGGTACTTTGCGTACGTATATTAAAGAGCGTTTTGGTTTCAATGCTTTGGAAATGACCTCTTCGGAGATTATAGAAAAGTTGCTTGAAATGCAAGATAAAGAAGCTATTGCAGATTTACGTTCTCTTTTTGAGACTGCCGATTTGGTGAAGTTCGCTAAACATAATCCGTTGATGAACGAAAATGATGCGAATCTGATCAATGCCATCGAATTTATCAATGAAACCAAGGAGAAAGAAGTGGAGAATGCAAAACCGCAACCCACTGAAATTACTATCATTGAGAAACGCTCATTGCGTACTAAAATATTGCTGGGCATAGGCATCGTAGTATTGTCGGTTGCCTTGATTGGTTCGTTCGTTTATATTGGAATGCAGTTATACAATTATTTTGCATGATAGCAAAATTTAAGGGTAACTCCAATCTTAAATAGTAAATTGTTAAATAGTAAATACAATGGTTTTTGCCAATATTGAATATTTGTTTTTGCTGCTGTTGCTTATACCTTATATAGTATGGTATATCATGAAGCGGAGGAATAATGAAGCTACACTTCAGATTTCGGATGCTCGTGTATATGCTCATACGCCGAAGAGTTATAAGAACTATTTGTTGCATGTACCTTTTATGTTACGGATTATTGCCTTGGCATTGATTATCGTAGTGTTGGCGCGTCCTCAAACTACTAATAGCTGGCAAAACAGTGAAATTGAAGGTATAGATATTATGATGGCCATCGACGTATCTACCAGTATGCTGGCAGAGGATTTGAAACCGAATCGTCTGGAAGCTGCTAAAGATGTGGCTGCGGAGTTTATCAATGGTCGGCCCAATGATAATATCGGTATAACTTTGTTTGCCGGTGAAAGTTTTACGCAATGTCCGTTGACGGTGGATCATGCAGTGCTTCTGAATCTGTTTCAAGGCATTAAGTGTGGTATTATTGAAGATGGAACAGCAGTCGGTATGGGTATTGCTAATGCCGTTACCCGCTTGAAAGACAGTAAAGCGAAGTCTAAAGTAATCATTCTGTTGACGGATGGTACAAATAATAAAGGAGATATATCTCCGCTGACTGCGGCGGAAATAGCTAAGAGTTTTGGTATCCGGGTTTATACAATTGGTGTAGGTACAAACGGAATGGCTCCGTATCCTTATCCGGTGGGTAACACTGTGCAGTATGTTAATATGCCGGTGGAGATTGATGAAAAGACACTGACGCAGATTGCGGCTACCACAGAAGGTAATTATTTCCGTGCCACCAGTAATTCTAAGCTGAAAGAGGTATATGAGGAGATCGATAAGTTGGAGAAAACCAAGTTGAATGTGAAGGAATACAGCAAGCGCCAGGAAGAATACCGTTGGTTTGCTTTGGCGGCATTCTTGTGCGTGTTACTTGAAGTATTGCTTCGTAATTCTATCTTGAAGAAGATACCTTAAAACAATGCATTAATTGTAAATTACTAAATTGTACATAGAAAGATGTTTCGATTTGAAGAACCTACATATTTATACCTGTTGCTCCTGTTGCCTTTCTTGGCGGCTTTCTACCTGTACTCCAATTATCGGAGACGGAAAGCGATCCGCAAGTTTGGCGATCCGGTGCTAATGGCACAGTTGATGCCGGATGTATCTAAATATCGTCCGGATGTGAAGTTTTGGCTGGTGTTTGCTGCAATCGGACTGTTTGCTGTATTGCTGGCACGTCCGCAGTTTGGCTCCAAGTTGGAGACTGTGAAGCGTCAGGGAGTAGAGGTAATGATTGCGTTGGATATTTCTAACTCTATGTTGGCACAAGATGTACAACCCAGTCGTCTGGAGAAAGCCAAGAGACTGGTAGCACAATTGGTTGACAAGATGGAGAATGATAAGGTAGGTATGATTGTGTTTGCCGGTGATGCCTTTACACAGTTGCCTATTACAAGCGATTATATTTCTGCCAAAATGTTTTTGGAATCTATTAATCCGTCGTTGATATCCAAGCAGGGTACGGCTATCGGTGCAGCTATTAATCTGGCTACCCGCAGTTTTACCCCCCAGGAAGGAGTAGGGCGTGCCGTCATCGTTATTACTGACGGTGAAAACCATGAAGGCGGAGCTGTGGAAGCTGCCAAGGCTGCTGCAGAAAAAGGTATTCAAGTCAGTGTTCTGGGTGTGGGTATGCCTGATGGTGCACCTATCCCTGTAGAAGGAACCAATGACTTCCGCCGTGACCGTGATGGAAACGTGGTTGTAACCCGCTTGAATGAGCAGATGTGTCAGGAAATAGCTCAGGCAGGAGATGGGATTTATGTGCGTGTAGACAATTCAAATGCTGCACAAAAGGTGATTGCTCAGGAGATTAATAAAATGGCGAAAGCGGATGTGGAAACACAGGTTTATACAGAGTTCAACGAACAATTCCAGGCTGTTGCATGGATTATATTGTTACTGTTGTTGGCTGAAATGCTGATTTTGGAACGTAAAAACCCGTTATTCCGTAATATCCATCTGTTTAAAAAGGAAGAAAGGTATGATGATGAGAAATAGAACTATCGGAATTATCTTGCTGCTACTGACGGCTATTTCAGTTTCTGCACAGAAAGCGGAACGCGACTATATTCGTAAGGGAAACCGTGCTTATAAAGATAGTACGTATGTAAATGCTGAAGTGAATTATCGGAAGGCTATTGATGTGAATCCGAAGTCAGCGATATCCATGTATAATCTGGGTAATACACTTATGCAACAGAATAAGTTGCAGGAGGCTATGGAGCAGTTTGTTGCTGCCACTAAAATGGAGAAAGATAAGGGTAATCTTGCTCAAATCTATCATAATATGGGAGTAATATTCCACTCCGGTAAGGATTATGCCAAAGCTGTGGAAGCATACAAAGAGTCACTACGTAATAATCCGAAAGATAACGAGACGCGTTATAACTTGGCTTTGGCTCAGAAAATGCTGAAAGATCAGGAACAGAATCAGCAGAATCAAGACCAGAACCAAGATCAGAATCAGGACAAAAAGGAGCAGGAAAAAGAACAAGATAAAGACAAACAAGACCAAAATCAACAAGATCAGCAGAACCAGGATCAACAGCAGCAACCTCCTCAGCCACAAGAAAATCAGATGTCAAAGGAAAATGCTGAACAACTTTTGAAGTCGGTGATGCAGGATGAGAAAGATGTACAGGATAAGGTGAAGAAACAGCAAGTTATCCAAGGTGGTCGTTTGGAAAAGGATTGGTAAATAATAAAAGATACGATAATATATGAGAAAATTAATTTTCTTATGGATAGCACTGGTAGTAGTCAGTCTGCAAGCTTTGGCTAATGACAAGGTGTCATTTACCGCGTCAGCTCCTGATGCTGTAGCGGTGGGTGACCAGTTCAGACTGGCATATACAGTGACTACACAGAAGGTGAGAGATTTCCGTGCTCCTTCTATTAAGGGGTTTGACGTACTGATGGGCCCCAGTCGCTCTCAGCAAAGTAGTATGCAAATAGTTAATGGGGTATCGACCTCAACCAGCAGTATTACTTTCACTTATATACTGATGGCTACTGCTGAGGGTAGTTTCACAATTCCGGGAGCTACAATTACAGCCGATGGTAATCAGATGGTTTCTAATTCTGTGCAAATCAAGGTTCTGCCAGCAGATCAGGCCGGAGCAGCTTCTTCAGGCGGAGGTAATAGTAGCCAGCAGGGCAATACCAGTCGTGCTTCTTCAAGAACTTCTGTTTCCAATCAGGATCTCTTTATTTTGCCTACTATTAGTAAGGCCAATGTGTATGAACAAGAAGCATTCTTGCTGACTTATAAAATTTACACTCTGGTTGACCTTCGCGGTTTTGACAATGTAAAACTTCCTGATTTTAAAGGGTTTCATTCACAAGAAGTCGAACTTCCGGGTGATAGAAAATGGAGCTTGGAACATTATAAAGGGCGGAATTATCAAACTACCGTTTATCGGCAATTTGTGTTGTTTCCACAGCAGTCTGGTAATTTGACTATTGATCCGGCACGTTTTGATGCTTCTATTGCTAAAGCTACTCAAGTATCTGATCCATTTGAAGCTTTCTTTAATGGTGGCAGTAACTACATTGAAGTCAAAAAGACATTGATGACACCGAAACTAACTGTAGATGTAAAACCCTTACCAGGCGATAAACCTGCTGATTTTTCCGGTGGAGTGGGAGAGTTTAGCATTTCTTCTTCCATTAATAGTACTAATGTAAAGACAAACGATGCTGTAACTATTAAACTTGTCATTTCCGGTACAGGCAATTTGAAGTTAATAGGTGATCCTGAGGTGAAATTCCCGGATGACTTCGAGGTATATGACCCTAAAGTTGATAATAAATTCAGGCTGACAAGTGCAGGGCTTTCGGGTAGTAAGGTTATTGAATATCTGGCTATTCCACGCAATGCCGGAACATTTAAAATACCAGCGGTGAAATTCAGCTATTTTGATATCAAATCCCGTACTTATAAGATATTGACTACCGAAGAGTATGAATTGCATGTAGAGAAAGGTGAAGGAAATGCAGCGCAAACTATTGCTAACTTTACAAATAAAGAGGATTTGAAAGTCTTGAATGAGGATATTCGCTTCATCAAGCAAAATGATGTGACGCTTTCTCAAAAGGGAGACTTTTTCTTTGACTCTATGTTATATTGGTTGCTCTATTTAGTACCTGGCGTTGCGTTTATCATTTTCTTTATCATTTACCGTAAGCAGATAGCTGCTAATGCTAATGTTGCGAAAATGCGTACGAAAAAGGCAAATAAGGTTGCTGTTAAACGTATGAAGTTAGCTGGTAAGTTGTTGGCTGAGAATAAAAAAGATGTTTTCTATGACGAAGTCTTGAAGGCTCTTTGGGGATATATAAGCGATAAATTGAATATTCCGGTTTCTCGACTTTCAAAAGATAATATTGAAGAGGAACTTCGTAAATATGGAGTGGAGGATGATTTGATTAAAGAATTCCTGGCTGCATTGAATGATTGTGAGTTTGCCCGTTTTGCTCCTGGCGATGATAATCAGGCTATGGATAAAGTCTATTCGGCTTCATTAGCAGTAATAAGTAAAATGGAGAATTCGATTAAACATTAATTAGGAGGTTATATGATGAAAAAGATACTGTTTTTTACTTTTGTTGGCCTGTTAATGGCATTGACCTCTTTTGGACAGACTGCATCGGATACATTACAACAAGCGAATGATTCGGTAACAATAGGTTCACACACTGAATTCTCAGCTGCTGCGCAAGAGAATAGTGTGACAAAAGCAGAAGGAGATAGCGTATACGTGAAGAATGATTATGCCTCTGCTATTCAGATATATGAAGCTCTGCTGAAAGAAGGAGAAGCGGCTGAGGTATACTATAACTTAGGAAATAGCTACTATAAGGCTGGTGATATAGCAAAAGCCATTTTAAATTATGAGCGTGCACTTTTAATACAGCCAGGCAATGCTGATATTCGGGCTAATTTAGAGATTGCTCGTGCAAAAACGATTGATAAAGTGATCCCTGTACCCGAGGTTTTCTTTGTATCTTGGACGAAATCATTGATTAATTGTTTGAGTGTGGATGCTTGGGCGAAGGTAGGCGTCGTTTGTTTCTTTTTGTTGCTTGCATCTCTTTATTTCTTCTTCTTTTCCAAGCAAATCGTGTGGAAGAAAATAGGATTTATTGCAGGGATAGTATTTCTGGTGTTAGTTTTATTAGCGAATGTCTTTGCTTTTCAACAAAAAAATGAGCTATTGAATCGTAACAATGCTATCGTACTAACTCCAAGTGTAACAGTACGTAGTACTCCGAGTGAAAGTGGCACCAGTTTGTTCATATTGCATGAGGGACGGAAGGTTGAAATTAAAGATAACTCCATGCGTGAATGGAAAGAAATCCGCTTAGAGGATGGTAAAGTAGGATGGGTACCTGCGTCATCTGTTGAAGTTATCTGATAGATATAATTCTTTCATAATAAGATAGTTAATAATAGAAAGAAGCCTGTTGAAAGGGAAAATACAAATCCCCTTTTGACAGGCTTCTTTATTTTTGTAAAAAAGACACCGAAATAGTTTGTTTTATCTTTTTTTTTCCTTAAGTTTATAGCGTGATAAGTGAAACTCACAGAGTTATTAACCATTAAATTTATAAATATGAGAACAATAACATTTAATGAACTTCGCAGAATTAAAGATTCATTACCTACTGGTAGTATGCATAGAATAGCCGATGAGCTCGGATTGAACGTCGATACAGTTAGAAATTTTTTTGGCGGTCACAATTTTAAAGAGGGTAAGAGTGTTGGGATACATTTAGAGCCTGGTCCGGATGGTGGTTTGGTTATGTTGGATGATACTACCGTCCTTGATAGAGCTCTAAAAATTCTGGATGAAATGAATGCCAGTGCTGAGCCTGTTCGAGCTTAAGAAAAGAAAGTTATAAATGAATCCCAATTGATAGACAAACAATTGGGATTTCTTATTTGTTTATAAAGTAAAAACAGTTGATTATGGAAGACAAGTTAGTAACCTTAGCTATTCTGACTTATGCAAAAGCTCAGATATTGAAGAATGTGCTTGAAAATGAAGGTATTGAAACCTATATTCATAATGTAAATCAAATACAACCTGTAGTGTCTTCAGGTGTGCGCTTACGTATAAAAGAAAGCGATCTACCGCGTGCATTGAAGATAACTGAGAGCTCTGCTTGGCTTTCTGAAGAGGTAGTGGGAGGGAAGTCACCCAAAGTAGAAAAGGAGAGTAATAAGGTCTTAATTCCTGTAGACTTTTCTAATTATTCAATGAAGGCATGTGAGTTTGGTTTTAATTTCGCTCAGAATATGGGAGCGGAAGTTGTGTTGCTTCATGTTTATTTTACACCAATCTATACCACGTCATTACCTTATGGAGACGTTTTTAATTATCAGCTAACAGACGATGAAAATGTAAAAAACATATTACAAAAAGTTCATGCAGATTTAAATACTTTATCTGACAAGGTAAAAGCAAAAGTAGCTTCAGGAGAGTTCCCGAATGTAAAATATAGTTGTGTATTGCGTGAAGGTATTCCAGAAGAGGAAATTCTTCGTTATTCGAAGGAATATCGGCCACGTATTGTGATTATGGGGACTCGTGGTAAAAATCAGAAAGATATAGATTTAATTGGTAGTGTAACTGCTGAGGTAATTGAGCGAAGCCGCGTACCAGTTTTAGCCATTCCGGAGAATACTCCATTTAAACAGTTGGCAGAAGCTAAACGTATTGCATTTATCACCAATTTTGATCAACGGGATTTAATTGCATTCGATTCTTTGATTGCTGCTTTAAAGCCATTTCATTTCTCTGTATCTTTGATTCATCTGTCAGATGTTAAGGACACTTGGAATGAAATTAAATTAGGTGGTATTAAGGAGTATTTTCAAAAACAGTACCCGGACCTGGAAATTCATTATGATGTTGTGATGAATGATGATTTCTTGAACAGCTTAGATAATTACATAAAAAACTAATCATATTGATATAATTACGTTGACTACTTATAAACGTAATATATTCTCTCGCTTATTTAATCCAGGTATTGCTCGGAAGATGATTTTTCATTCCGATACACCGCTGTTAGTTATTTATGGACGCCCAAGCTAAAATAAATAGCGCAAGCAATTTAGATTAATAATCAGTATTATGTTTAATATATGATACTAATATTCTTCTTGCATAATTAAAGCCAACTTCTTAGGTCTACCCATATCTTTTGGCGGCCCTACCCCTGTGTGTACGGAGTGGCGTGTAGCCTTTATTTTATTGCGGGTTAAACGTCCCCAACCCTCAAGTGCGGTGCGGCTTATACGGTATGTGTACTTAATCATATAAAATAAACCCTAAAAGTTTTTTGTCTAACTTTTAGGGTTCACTTCAAAATAAACTATTTTGAGACAGCTTTGGGACAGCTGTTTTTTAAGTTTATACTTTACATCAGCTTTTCAATTTCTTCAAATTCTGGTCCCATATCTAAATTATAATATACTCTGTAAAGACCATTCAACCATAAATCCTTTTGGTCAGGTTTTAATTCTCTTGCTTTTTCATAGCAAGGTTTTGCATTTTCATAGAAAGCTTTCAAAGTAATCTGATCTTCTTTATATTTAGGATCATTAACGTCAGTAGTAGCTTTTTCTGAGAAGTCTTGAGCTTGGAGACAGTAGATCAGTCCTAAATTGGAATAAGCTTCTGCATAAGTAGGATCTACTTCAATTGTCTTTTTGTAGTATTCAATAGCCTTATCATAATCCTTCATATTGTGGTAAAGATATCCTTTTACGTACAGATAGAATGTATTATTGGGGTCTTTAGCTAACATTTCATCAGCGAATTGCATGGCTTCATCGTATTTATTGTTATTGCTATAATAATCAATTAAATGACCGAAGAAGAATGAATGCTGAGGGTATTTTTGCAAACCTTCTTTTAATGAAGCAATCCACTTAACAGTATCGCCTTGTGCTTTTAAAGCTGTAGAGATGAACTCCATAGCATACTGACCTACTTCTTTGTCGTTCTGTGCATAAGGAGCATATTTCAGAACACTGGGATAATCCTCCATCTTTGCTGCTGCCAAGCTTGCATAATAAGCAATCTGAGCTAAGAGTGTATCTGTCTGCAAGAAGTTTTCCTTTTCAAACATCGGATTCTGAGCAATTTCAATATAAGTTCCAAAGAAATCTAATGCTTCTTTGTTCTTCTCTAAGTTATAATATTGAATACCGCCATTGATCAAGTTTGGGCGTTCTGCTACAATAGCAGCAGCATTGGGTTTTCTGTACTTGTTCTTGATTTTTCCCTTTTCATTTGGAACCTGTGCGAGTTCATCGCACTTAAGGTAGTATTTGCACATATTCAATGCGCTATTATATACCTTAAGAGTATCATAAGGTTTTCTCAAATAGGCATTTTCCATCTGTTTTTCATTAATCCTTTTCTGAATAAAACCTGCTACATCCCAAGTATCGGCATTATCCTTTGTTTCAGGATTAGTCAAGGCTTGATTGATGAGCTGCTCGGCCTTATTAAAGTCCGGATTCACTTCATTTGCAATGCTTTTAGCTTCTTTCACAGTCTTTTCTTGAGCGAAAGTGAAGCCTGCAGCGAGCAATAAAATCACTGAAAATAATACTCTTTTCATGATAGTTGTAAAATTAAAATTAATATTATGTCTATTCTTCATCTTCATTATTGACTTTATTATCAGAGTTATAGTCTTCCTCCTCTCCTTCTACCTCATTTATAGTGGGAATTGGGGAATTTTCATCATCAACAGGAATTTCATCTTCCATACTTTCTGATGTAACCTTACATACTGAACCGATCTCATCGTTTCTCTTTTCAAGATTGATCAGACGAACACCTTGGGTAGCACGACCCATAATACGGACATCAGCAACTTTCAGACGAATGGTGATACCAGATTTATTGATAATCATCAAGTCATTATCATCTGTTACAGACTTAATTGTTACCAATTTACCTGTTTTATCGGTGATATTCATCGTCTTAACACCCTTACCGCCACGATTAGTCTTACGGTAGTCTTCGATATCAGAACGTTTGCCATAGCCTTGTTCAGAAACTACCATAATGGTTTCTGCTTCAGGATCTTTGATGCAAATCATTCCAACAACTTCATCTTGCCCGTCTTCGTCAAGCGTCATACCACGCACACCAGTTGCAGTACGTCCCATAACGCGTACAGCACTTTCGTGGAAGCGAATGGCACGTCCATTACGATTGGCAATGATAATTTCGTTGTCACCGTTAGTCATACGTACTTCGATAACGCGGTCGTCCTCACGGATAGTAATGGCGTTTACACCATTCTGGCGAGGGCGGGAATACTGTTCAAGTAATGTCTTCTTGATAACACCATTCTTGGTACAGAATAAGACATAATGGCTGTTGATGAAGTCTGTGTCAGAAAGGTTCTTCACACGCAGATATGCATTTACAGCATCGTCTGAATCAATATTCAGCAAGTTTTGGATGGCACGTCCCTTGGAATTCTTGGTACCTTCAGGGATTTCATATACTTTGAGCCAATAGCACTTACCCTTTTGAGTAAAGAACATCATGGTATTGTGCATGGTTGCCGGATATATGTGTTCAATGAAGTCTGCATCGCGGGTATCTGTACCCTTGGAGCCTACTCCACCACGGTTTTGAGCACGGAACTCACTCAACGGAGTACGTTTAATATAGCCCATATGAGAAATGGTAATAATCATTTCGTCATCTGCATAGAAATCTTCCGGATTGAATTCTTCGGATGAGTAAACAATTTCAGAACGACGTTCATCTCCGTATTTTGCTTTTACTTCAATTAATTCATCAGTAATAACTTTGCGGCAAAGTTCGTCATTCGAAAGAATTTCTTCGTAATAAGCAATCATCTTCATTACTTCTTCATATTCAGCATGAAGCTGATCCTGCATCAGTCCGGTCAATTGGCGCAAACGCATTTCTACGATGGCACGAGACTGAATTTCTGTTAATTGGAAGCGTTCTATCAAGCCGACAATAGCATCATTAGGTGTCTTTGCAGCACGGATGATACGGATTACTTCATCGATATTATCTGATGCAATGATTAAGCCTTCCAATATATGAGCGCGTTCTTTAGCCTTACGCAAGTCATATTGAGTACGACGGATAACCACCTCATGGCGATGTTCTACGAAGTACTTAATCATGTCTTTCAGATTCAGCAAACGAGGACGCCCGTGTACCAATGCTACGTTGTTCACACTAAAAGAAGTCTGTAACAGCGTCATTTTATAGAGTTTATTCAAGACTACGCTGGCGTTGGCATCACGTTTGATATCAATCACAATACGCATACCTTCACGGTCAGACTCATCATTGGCATTGGAGATACCCTCTATCTTCTTATCATTGGCTAAATCTGCAATATTCTTGATCAGTTCCGCCTTATTGACACCATACGGGATTTCCGTGATGACAATTTTGTCATGTGTAGAACTGGTTTCTATTTCTGCTCTTGCACGCATGATAACGCGACCGCGACCGGTAAGATATGCCTCGCGTACGCCACTCATACCATATATATATCCTCCTGTTGGGAAATCGGGAGCTTTCACATAGTTCATCAACTCCTCTATCTCGATATCGTTGTTCTCGATGTATGCGATGCAAGCATCAATAACCTCTGAAAGGTTGTGGGTAGGCATATTGGTTGCCATACCTACAGCAATACCAGATGCACCGTTTACCAAAAGGTTTGGAATACGGGTAGGCATAACAGTAGGCTCCTGCAAAGAATCGTCGAAGTTGCTCTGCATATCAACGGTTTCTTTGTCGAGGTCTTGCATCATATCTTCACCAATCTTGCGCAAGCGACACTCGGTGTAACGCATAGCTGCTGCGCTATCGCCGTCTACCGAACCATAGTTACCCTGGCCATCTACCACCATGTAACGCATTGCCCAAGGCTGTGCCATACGAACTAATGCACCGTAAACGGAAGAGTCACCATGCGGGTGATACTTACCCAATACTTCACCTACAACTCTGGCTGATTTTTTATAAGGTTTATCAGACGTATTTCCCAGTCCCATCATTCCGAAGAGAATTTCAAACCCTTTCGGTTCCAACTATCTTCCTGAAATCGTAATATCCGGACATCATGATGCCCCGGTATGGACGGTCTGACACGTGTG
>NZ_EQ973492.1:877715-881436 GCF_000158035.1 Bacteroides cellulosilyticus DSM 14838 | reverse complement strand
CCCATCATTCCGAAGAGAATTCTACGGTGGACAGGCTTAAAACCATCTCTAACATCCGGAAGGGCACGCGAAACGATGACCGACATGGAGTAGTCAATGTACGATGACTTCATTTCCTCCTCGATGTTAATCTTTATAATTCTGTCTTGTTCAAGCATTTAAAAAGATTATTAATTATACATACTTTGGTTCATGAAAAACCACGCTAAAGTACTGCTTTTTTACGATATACAAAAGTTTTCGCCCATAAACTTTATTTCAGAACCATTCTCTCACCTACTTTGTTCTTATAATATATAAATAAGGTATTAATAAGGAGCTTTTTCCCAAGAATGAAAGCACTTTAGTATGATACTGGTGAACGGATATTAAACTGTGGCACGGGTTTTGTATATAAATAATAAATAAAACGATGAAATACGTACTGGAAATTATAAATGCGTATCTTTGTATTAAGTAACACCTTAGAATAAGGAAGGAGAATATTAAGTATGAATAATCAGTTTTCACAAAGAGTTTCTGACATTATCACTTACAGCAAGGAGGAAGCTAACCGGCTGAAAAATAGATATATCGGTCCGGAGCATCTTCTACTCGGCATGTTGCGAGACGGCGGAGGGAAAGCTATAGAAATATTGCAGAAACTGGATATAGACCTAAACAGAGTTAAGAAACGTCTGGAAGGTTTTTTAAAAGAGATTGAAGATGATAACTTGTTGCCCGATGCAGACATTCCATTGTCTCCGATGGCAGCTAAGATATTGAAAATGTGTATACTCGAGGCTCGTCTGCTGAAGAGTGCCACTGCTGATACTGAACATGTATTGCTGGCTATCTTGAAAGACGGTAATAATTTGGCCGCTACGGTATTGGAAGAAAATAATATAGATTATAAGTCAGTGTTCGAACAGCTTTCCATGAAAGCCAGCCCTAACGCAGGTATGGGATTTACGGAAGATGATGACGAGGAAGAAGATGAAATGAATATGTCTTCACGCTCTTCTCAAAGTGGTAGTTCACAGTCTTCTACGCAAACTGCGTCTAAGAAACCATCCAATGATACTCCGGTATTGGATAACTTTGGTATGGATATGACCCGGGCTGCGGAAGAAGGTAGACTGGATCCTGTGGTAGGTCGTGAACGTGAAATCGAGCGGTTGGCTCAGATATTGAGCCGTCGTAAGAAGAATAACCCGGTATTGATAGGTGAACCTGGTGTAGGTAAATCAGCTATTGTAGAGGGATTAGCATTACGTATTGTTCAGAAGAAAGTATCCCGTATTCTGTTTGATAAACGTGTGGTAATGCTTGATATGGCTTCTGTAGTAGCCGGAACCAAGTATCGCGGACAGTTTGAGGAACGTATTCGTTCTATCATTAATGAGTTGCAGAAGAATCCGAACGTAATTCTGTTTATTGACGAGATTCACACGATTGTGGGTGCCGGAGCAGCTGCCGGTTCTATGGATGCTGCCAATATGTTGAAACCTGCATTGGCACGTGGTGAAATACAATGTATAGGTGCCACTACCCTTGATGAATACCGGAAGAATATAGAAAAAGACGGTGCTTTGGAACGCCGTTTCCAGAAAGTGATTGTTGAACCGACCACTGCTGAGGAAACGCTCCAGATATTGAAGAATATTAAAGAGAAGTACGAAGACCATCATAATGTGACTTATACGGATGAAGCGCTGGAAGCATGTGTCAAGTTGACAGACCGCTACATTACTGACCGTAATTTCCCGGATAAGGCTATTGATGCTCTGGACGAAGCCGGTTCGCGCGTCCATCTGACAAACATTACTGTTCCGAAAGAGATTGAAGAACAGGAGAAACTGATTGAAGAAGCCCGTCAACAAAAGGCGGATGCGGTGAAATCGCAGAATTTCGAACTTGCTGCCAGTTTCCGTGATCATGAGAAAGAGTTTTCTGCTCGTCTGGAAGAGATGAAGGCTGAATGGGAAGCTCGCTTAAAAGATGATCGCCAGATAGTTGGTGAGGAGGAAATTGCGAATGTGGTTTCTATGATGTCCGGTGTGCCTGTACAGCGTATGGCGCAGGCTGAAGGTATCAAGTTGGCGGGTATGAAAGAAGAGTTGCAAGCTAAAGTTATAGCTCAGGACCCGGCTATTGAAAAGGTGACGAAAGCAATTCTGCGTAGTCGTGTAGGATTGAAAGATCCTAACCGTCCTATCGGAACATTCTTGTTCCTGGGGCCTACGGGTGTGGGTAAAACTCACTTGGCGAAACAGTTGGCGAAATATATGTTTGGCTCTGCCGATGCGCTGATACGTGTGGATATGAGTGAATATATGGAGAAGTTTACCGTTTCTCGTCTTGTTGGTGCACCTCCGGGATACGTAGGATACGAAGAAGGCGGACAGTTGACAGAGAAAGTGCGCCGTAAACCTTACTCTATCGTATTGTTGGACGAGATTGAGAAAGCTCACCCGGATGTATTCAACATCTTGTTACAACTGATGGATGAAGGTCGTCTGACTGACAGTTATGGCAGAACTGTAGACTTCAAGAATACAGTGGTTATCATGACTTCAAACATTGGTACACGTCACTTGAAAGACTTCGGTCGTGGTGTAGGTTTTGCCGCCCAGAATCGTACGGATGATAAAGAATATTCACGTGGCGTGATACAAAAGGCTTTGAATAAGTCATTTGCCCCTGAGTTTCTGAACCGTGTCGACGAGATTATTACTTTCGACCAGCTTTCGCTGGATGCTATCGAAAAGATTATCGATATCGAGTTGAAAGGCTTGTATGAGCGCGTAGAATCTCTTGGATATAAGCTTGTTATTGATGCTAAAGCCAAGACATTCATGGCATCTAAAGGATACGATGTGCAGTTTGGTGCCCGCCCGTTGAAGCGTGCCATCCAGACTTATTTGGAAGATGGACTTTCGGAATTGATTATTTCTTCCGAATTGCAGACGAGTGATACGATTTCTGTCTCTTTGAACGAAGAAAAAGGAGAACTGGACATCAAGAAAGTATAAAAATGAAGTCTTCTTAGAAGATGATAAACAGTCAAAATGTCAGTCCTTATGGGCTGGCATTTTTTTTGCATTATACTTGCCAAACGATTAAATATATAAACTTAAAAATATAAATCATAAGTAGTATGCAAAAAGGAAATATTGGGGTAACTACCGAAAACATTTTCCCCGTTATCAAAAAGTTCTTGTACAGCGATCATGAAATTTTTCTCCGTGAGTTAGTTTCTAATGCCGTAGATGCTACGCAGAAGTTGAAAACCTTAGCCTCTATTGGCGAGTTTAAAGGTGAGGTTGGCGATTTGACCGTACATGTGTCTTTAGGAAAAGATACAATTACTGTTTCAGACCGTGGTATTGGTTTGACTGCCGAAGAAATCGACAAATATATCAACCAAATTGCCTTTTCAGGTGCCAACGATTTCCTGGAGAAGTATAAGAATGATGCTAATGCAATTATCGGCCACTTCGGTTTAGGCTTTTATTCAGCTTTCATGGTGGCTAAGAAAGTGGAAATAATCACGAAATCCCATAAAGAAGGTGCTCAAGCAGTGAAATGGAGTTGCGATGGCAGTCCGGAGTTCACTATTGAGAACATTGATAAAGCTGACCGTGGTACAGATATAGTACTTTACATTGACGATGAAAGTAAAGAATTCCTGGAAGAGGCCCGCATTTCTTCTCTGTTGAAGAAATATTGTAGTTTCCTT
>NZ_EQ973492.1:873524-877578 GCF_000158035.1 Bacteroides cellulosilyticus DSM 14838 | reverse complement strand
TTGTAGTTTCCTTCCCATACCTATTGCTTTTGGTAAGAAGAAAGACTGGAAAGATGGAAAACAGGTTGAAACAGACGAAGATAATATCATCAATGACAGTAATCCGTTGTGGACATTGAAACCCAGCGAACTGAAGGATGAAGATTATAAGAAGTTCTATCGTGACCTGTATCCGATGTCTGATGAACCTTTGTTCTGGATACATCTGAACGTAGATTATCCGTTCCATCTGACAGGTATCCTTTACTTCCCGAAAGTAAAGAGTAATATCGAATTGAATAAGAATAAGATACAGCTTTATAGTAACCAGGTATACGTTACGGATTCAGTAGAAGGTATCGTACCTGACTTTCTGACACTGTTGCATGGTGTGCTCGATTCTCCGGATATTCCGTTGAATGTATCCCGTTCTTATCTACAGAGCGACTCTAACGTGAAGAAGATTTCGACATATATCACGAAGAAAGTATCTGATCGTCTGCAATCTATCTTTAAAAACGATCGCAAACAGTTCGAGGAAAAGTGGAATGACCTGAAGATTTTCATCAATTACGGAATGCTTACTCAGGAAGACTTCTATGACAGAGCAAAAGATTTTGCCCTTTTCACCGATACGGATGGTAAATGCTATACATTTGAAGAGTATCAGAAGTTGATTAAAGATAATCAGACTGATAAAGATAGCAATTTGATCTATCTGTATGCTAATCATAAAGATGAGCAATTCAGCTACATCGAGGCTGCTAAGAATAAGGGATACAATGTGTTGCTGATGGATGGTCAACTGGACATTGCTGTAGTAAGCATGTTGGAGCAAAAGTTTGAGAAATCTCGCTTTACCCGTGTAGATAGTGATGTTATCGATAATCTGATTATCAAAGAAGATAAGAAAGGTGAAACTCTGGAAGCAGGCAAACAAGAAGCTCTTTCTGCTGTGTTCAAGAGCCAGTTGCCTAAGCTGGAAAAGGTTGAGTTTAATATCACTGCGCAGGCTTTGGGTGAAAATTCTTCTCCTGTGATGATTACTCAAAGCGAATATATGCGCCGTATGAAAGAAATGGCTAATATTCAGGCAGGTATGAGTTTCTATGGAGAAATGCCTGATATGTTCAACCTTGTGCTGAATTCAGATCATAAACTGGTGAAAGAAGTTCTTGCAGACGAAGAAAAAGAATGCGACTCTGTTGTAGCTCCTATTCAGCAAGAAATGAATGACGTAGACAAACGTCGTAATGAACTGAAAGATAAACAAAAAGGTAAGAAAGACGAAGAAATTTCTACTGCTGAAAAGGACGAAGTGAACGGATTGGATCAGAAGTGGGAAGAACTGAAAACAAAGAAAGACGAAGTATTTGCCGGATATGCAGCTAAAAATAAAGTTGTCCGCCAATTGATTGACCTGGCATTGCTGCAAAATGGCATGCTGAAAGGTGAAGCTTTGAATAACTTTGTGAAGAGAAGCATCGAGCTAATCTAAATACGCCCTTTATTCACAATCTATATGCCGGGAGCATTGCAACTTTTATAAGAGTTGTAATGCTCCTTTTTTCGTATATTTTGTGTGGGAACGCTTGTTTTTTAGCGTTGGATACGTCCAATTTCGAAACAATTGCATATATTTGAGCTTTGATAATAATATATTTTCAGCTCGGAACTTTGAAGTATGAAAAGAATTCTTTTGCTTTTATCGTTTTGTTTCTTGTTGCTGCCCATGTTGCATGCCCAAAAAGTTGGACTTGTATTGAGTGGTGGTGGTGCGAAAGGTATGACGCATATCGGCATCATTCGGGCTTTGGAAGAAAACAATATCCCTATCGATTATATTACCGGTACATCCATGGGAGCCATTATCGGTTCGTTGTATGCCATGGGATACTCTCCCGATGATATGGAGGCTTTGCTGCGTTCAGAAGACTTTAAACGCTGGTATTCGGGAAAAGTAGAGCCTAAATACGCCTATTATTTTAAGAAAAGTATCCCCACGCCGGAATTTTTTAATATCCGCTTTGATTTTAAGGACTCCTTGAATGTCAAACCGCAATTGCCGACCAGTATGGTTAACCCCATCCAAATGAATCTGGTGTTTGTGGAGCTGTTTGCCCGTGCTACGGCTGCTTGCGACGGTGATTTTGACAGACTGTTTGTTCCTTTTCGTTGTATCGCTTCCGATGTATACAATAAACGGCAAATAGTGTTAGGGAAAGGTGATCTGGGCGATGCTGTCCGCGCCTCTATGAGTTTTCCGTTTGTTTTTAAGCCAATTGAGATAGATAGTGTGCTGGCTTATGATGGTGGTATTTACAATAACTTTCCAACGGATGTGATGCGGGATGATTTTCATCCGGATATTATTATTGGTAGTGTGGTGGCCGCTAATCCGTCCAAGCCTAAAGAAAATGACCTTATGAGTCAGATTGAGAACATGGTGATGCAGAAGACGGACTATTCTATTCCGGATTCTGTCGGCATCCTCATGACATTCAAGTATGATGATGTGAACTTACTTGATTTCGACCGTCTTCAGGAACTCCATGATATAGGTTACAATCGCACTCTTAGCCTGATGGATTCTATAAAGGGGCGTATTCATCGTAGGGTGAATGCAGATAATGTGCGTTTACGCCGTCTGGTTTATCGCAGTAATCTGCCGCAGCTCTATTTCCAGAAAATTTATATTGATGGAGCTAACTCACAGCAACAGGCTTATATTCAGAAGGAATTTCATGATGAAGAAGATGAGCCATTCACTTACGAAGAGCTGAAGCGTGGATATTTTCGTTTGCTTGCGGATAATATGATCTCTGAAATAATACCGAAGGCAGTATTCAATGAAGAGACCGATATGTACGATTTGCATCTGAAAGTAAAGATGGAGGATAATTTCTCTGTCCGCTTGGGGGGTAGTGTGTCTACGACGAGTTCCAATCAGATATATCTGGGCCTGGGCTATCAGAACTTAAATTATTATGCCAAAGAGTTTACGTTTGATGGCCAATTGGGTAAAGTTTATAATAATGCCCAACTGATGGCGCGTATAGATTTGCCTACTCATATTCCTACTTCATATCGGCTTATTGCGTCTATCAGTACTTTTGATTATTACAAGAAAGAGAAACTGTTCTCTAAAAACGATAAACCTTCCTTTAATTCAAAGGATGAACGATTTCTGAAGTTGATTATCGCTTTACCATTCTTAGCGAATAAACGGGCTGAATTTGGCTTTGGTATTGGAAAATTGCAAGATAACTATTTTCAATCCAGTGTGATAAACTTTGAAGAAGACCGTTCGGACAGGAGTTTATACAGGCTTATAGGCGGTTCTATTAGCTTTTATGGAAGTACACTGAATTCCCGTCAATACGCTACAAAAGGGTATAACGAGAAATTGATAGCCCAGATTTTTACGGGAAAAGAAAGATATAAGCCTGGAAATCCGGCAGAACAGCCTGTTACACAGGAACGGCAATCATGGTTACAGATTTCTTATATGAAAGAAGCATATCATAGTATGGCGCCTAAATTTGTTTTGGGATGGATGGCGGAAGCGCTGTATTCATCGAGGAATTTCTCGGAGAATTTTACGGCGACAATGATGCAGGCTGCAGAGTTTTCGCCGACTCCGCATAGTAAGCTGATGTATAATGAGGCTTTCCGCGCTAATCAGTTTCTGGCTGCCGGTATCAAGCCTATGTTTATTTTCAATGATATGTTTCATCTGAGAGGAGAATTTTATGGATTTATGCCTATTTTCCCTATCGAGAAGAATACGCAAAACAAAGCATTTTATGGAAAAGCTTTCTCAAAGGTAGAATATATGGGAGAAGTTTCTGTTATTTGCCAATTACCTTTTGGAGCGATCTCTGCTTATGTAAATCATTATAGCTCACCGAGAAGGGAGTGGAATGTGGGGTTGAGTATCGGCTGGCAACTGTTTAATTACCGTTTCATCGAATAATTTTCTTCAAAAAAAGTTTGTGGAATACTTGCAGTTTCGGAAAAAGTCCGTATCTTTGCACCCGTTAAACAAAAAGGCCGCGTAGCTCAACTGAATAGA
>NZ_EQ973492.1:855200-873271 GCF_000158035.1 Bacteroides cellulosilyticus DSM 14838 | reverse complement strand
CACGAAAAACCTCTGCAAATTACTTTGCAGAGGTTTTTGTTATACACCGTAGGGGTAACAGTTATATCTGTGTAGACTCATGCAAATATGTGTGTGAGTTGATACAGATATAACTGTGTGCTTGTGCAGATATAAGTATTAATTTCTTTCCTGAGATGAATAAATCCGTCTCATGAGACAGTAAAAATCAGCTTGTGAGACAAAAAAACATCCCCTGAGAAAAAAATCATCTCAGGGGACGATACAAAGAAATATCTATTCTTTTTCTTAGCACTTAATATTTAACTCATCCAAAATCTTCCGCATGGCTTCAAAAGTAGTAATCCTGGTAGGCACAAGCGGGAGGCGAAGTTTATTCTCAATCATTCCCATAACGTTCAACATTGCTTTTACGCCTGCCGGATTGCCATCCACAAAAAGAAGCTTGAATAACTCGGCAAATTTATGGTGGATAGTCAATGCATTTGCATAATCTCCTCGCAATGCCAGTCTTACCATGCGGCTAAATTCGCGTGGAAATGCATTTCCGATGACCGATATGATACCAACAGCTCCCAAGGTAATCAAAGGGAAGGTAATACCATCATCTCCCGAAATAACGTCAAAATTGGCCGGTTTATTTTTGATGATATCATCCATTTGGGTGATGTCACCGGAAGCTTCCTTGATAGCAATAACATTTTTGAAGTCACGGGCAATGCGCAGCGTGGTTTCTGCTTTCATATTTACACCGGTACGACCGGGAACATTATAGAGTACAATTGGGAGCTCTGTAGCCTCTGCAATTGCTTTATAATGTTGATAAATACCTTCCTGAGAAGGTTTATTATAATAGGGAACAACAGACAGAATGGCATCTACTCCGGTAAAATCGTCGTTTTGAAGCGTATCCACAATGGCACGCGTATTATTTCCACCAACACCGAGCAGGATAGGTATCCGACCATTTACGCGTTCGATGACCATTTTCTTGATTTTCTTTTTTTCTTCTTCCGTCAGTGTCGGAGTTTCTGCTGTGGTGCCCAGCACACACAAAAAATCAGTATTGTTTTGAAGTTGATAGTCCACCAAACGTATCAATGCATCGTAATCAACGCTTTCATCCTCTTTAAAAGGAGTAATCAGCGCTACCCCCATTCCTTTCAATTTAGTCTGTATCATGAGTGAAATTTAAGTAATCTCTAATTAAATGACTCGCAAAAGTACGAATATTTTCGATTTCTACAGCAAATATAAGCTATAAAAAAGATTTCACTGGAAAAATGTTACGAAATGAGCGCTAAAAACTCATCTTCGCTCATTATCTGTACACCCAGCTTTTGCGCTTTTTCCAATTTGGCAGGTCCCATATTTTCTCCTGCCAGGATAAAACTGGTCTTGGCAGAAATACTACCTACATTTTTTCCTCCATTCTTCTCTATCAAATCTTTATATTCGTCTCTGGAGTGATGGGTGAACACACCGCTGATTACAATAGACTGTCCGGCAAGCTTATCAGTATAGCCGCTCAGATCTTCTTCCTTCCGGCTAAACTGTAATCCGGCAATTTTCAGTCGCTCTATTAATTCTCTATTCAGAGGATTAGCGAAGTAGGAAATGATACTTTGTGCTATTTTCTCACCGATTTCATCGATATTTATCAATCTTTCAAGATCTGCATTTTCCAGTTCTTCTATGTCAGTGAAGGACTTAGCTATTTTCTTTGCTACAGTTTCACCGACAAAGCGGATACCCAGGGCGAACAAAGCTCGCTCAAAAGGCACTTCCTTACTTTGGGCAATACCCTTGACGATATTTTCCGCCGATTTATCTCCCATACGGTCCAGGTTCTTGATATCGTCTACAGTCAGCTTGTACAGATCTGCCGTATCCTTAATGAGTCCTAACCGATAGAACATATCCACAGTTTCCGGGCCTAATCCGTCAATGTTCATAGCCTTCCGGCTGATGAAATGCTCGATCTTTCCTTTAATCTGGGGTGGACAAGCCGTTTCGTTGGGGCAATAGTGTGCAGCTTCTCCTTCGTAACGGATTAATTTGCTGCCACATTCAGGGCAATGAGTGATGAACTTCACTTTTTCACCTACCATCATACTCCGGGCATCTTTGTCTACTCCGGTAATTTTGGGTATGATTTCGCCACCTTTTTCTACATAAACCATATCGCCGACATGCAAGTCGAGCCCTTCAATGATATCTGCATTATGCAGTGAGGCGCGTTTTACGATTGTACCCGATAATTGTACCGGATCCAGGTTGGCAACAGGGGTTACTGCTCCGGTTCTTCCCACCTGGTAAGTCACCTTGTTTAAGCGGGTCAATGCACGCTCTGCCTGGAACTTGTATGCGATGGCCCAACGAGGAGATTTTGCGGTGAAACCGAGGTTTTTCTGCTGTTTCAGGCTATTAACTTTCAAAACAATGCCATCCGTGGCTACAGGTAAATTCTTCCGTTCTGTATCCCAATAATGGATGTAATCGAACACTTCCTGCAGGCTGTGGCACTTCTTCATATGGTCGGAGATTTTGAATCCCCATTGTGCAGCTTTCTGCAGGTTTTCATAATGTCCGTCGCAAGGTAGTTCTTCGCCTAATAAATAATAAAGGTAGGCATCCAGTTTGCGGGAAGCAACTATAGCAGAGTTTTGTAATTTCAAAGTGCCTGATGCAGCATTACGCGGATTAGCAAAAAGAGGTTCTTCGCGCGCCTCTTTTTCGCGGTTTAGTTCCTCAAAGACTTCCCACGGCATTAGTATTTCCCCTCTGATCTCAAATAATTGGGGATAATCACCATGCAAAACAAGGGGGATAGTACGGATTGTCTTCACATTATCCGTTACATCATCGCCTTTTTCACCGTCGCCACGGGTTACGGCACGTATTAATTTACCGTTTTCGTATGTCAGTGAGATGGAAGTACCGTCATATTTAAGTTCGGCACAAATTTCAAAATCTTCGTTCAGGGCTTTTTGAGTGCGATCATAAAAGTCAGATACCTCACCTTCAGAATAGGTATTACCCAACGAAAGCATTGGATATTTGTGTGTCACTTGCGTGAAATTCTTATTCAAATCGCTTCCTACGCGCATAGTTGGCGACGTTTCATCCTGATATTCAGGGTGTTCTCGCTCCATATCCTGCAATTCCCGCATCATGTCGTCGAACTCTTTGTCGGAGATTTCGGGAGCATTCAATACGTAATAATTGTAGTTGTGCCGATGCAGTTCGGCACGGAGCTGATCTATCTTTTCTTTTGCAGTCATAGCTATTTCAGATTGTTTGAACGCAAAAATACAGGTTTCTCCTCTAATATTTGTACTTTTGCAGAAAATTAAAATTAATATGCGCATTGATATAATAACAGTTCTACCGGAGATGATTGAAGGCTTTTTCAATTGTTCCATTATGAAACGTGCTCAGAATAAAGGGCTTGCAGAAATATATATTCATAATTTACGTGATTATACTGAAGATAAATATCGACGGGTGGATGATTATCCTTTTGGCGGTTTTGCCGGAATGGTGATGAAAATAGAGCCTATAGAGCGCTGTATCAATGCCTTGAAGGCAGAAAGGGAGTATGATGAAGTCATTTTTACGACTCCTGATGGTGAGCAGTTCAATCAGCCAATGGCCAATACACTTTCACTTACCCAGAACCTTATTATCCTTTGCGGGCATTTTAAAGGTATCGATTATCGTATTCGCGAGCATCTGATCACTAAAGAAATCAGTATTGGGGACTATGTGCTGACCGGTGGAGAGTTGGCGGCAGCAGTGATGGCGGATGCTATTGTCCGCATTATCCCCGGTGTTATTTCCGATGAGCAATCAGCGTTATCCGACTCGTTCCAGGATAATCTTTTGGCAGCTCCGGTCTATACAAGACCTGCCGATTACAATGGTTGGAAAGTTCCGGAAATTTTATTGTCCGGGCATGAGGCTAAGATTAAGGAATGGGAGTTGCAACAGTCTTTGGAACGGACGCGCAGACTCCGCCCGGATTTGCTGGGAGAGGAATAAATCAGTTGTATAAAAATAGAAAAAGGACATTCATAGCGAATGTCCTTTTTTATATAAAATAGGTGCGAATGATATTCACTTGTTATTGGCTACACCTCAAGCGCACCGATAATTTCTTTCACAGACTTATATCCGTGTCTATCGAGATAGTCGTTTATACCTTCCGCTACTTTAATTGTAACTGCCGGATCGATGAAATTAGCCGTACCGATTTGGATGGCTGAAGCTCCGGCAAGCATAAATTCCACTGCGTCTTTCCAGTTCATGATACCTCCTAAACCTATGACAGGTATTTTTACCGCCTGAGCAACTTGCCATACCATGCGGAGTGCGATTGGTTTTACTGCTGCGCCGGACATACCACCTGTTACGGTAGAGAGTATAGGACGCCTGCGTTCCGCGTCTATAGCCATTCCAAGCAGTGTATTAATTAATGAAACGCTGTCTGCACCGCCATTTTCTACTGCACGGGCTATTTCAGCGATGCTTGTCACGTTGGGAGACAGCTTCACGATAAGTGTCTTTTTGTAAGCTGCGCGCACAGCTTTCACCACTTCTTCGGCTCCTTTTGCAGTGACGCCAAAAGCCATTCCACCTTGCTTCACATTAGGGCAAGAGATGTTCAATTCAATGGCAGGAATTTTGTCAAGTTCGTTAATGGCTTCCGCTGTTTTTACATAATCTTCTATGGCAGAACCCGAAACATTTACAATCATATTGGTTTCGATGTCCTTAATACGCGGATATATCTGTTCAACAAAGTAATTTACTCCCTTATTTTGCAGTCCCACAGCGTTTAACATACCTGACGGAGTTTCTGCCATACGCGGATATGGGTTACCTTCACGTTTGTGAAGAGTCGTGCCCTTTACAATTATACCACCTATTCGCGTAATATCAATGAAATCGGCAAACTCTTCACCATATCCAAATGTACCGGAAGCCGTCATCACCGGATTCTTCATTTGTAATTCTCCAATGTTTACACTTAAATCTGCCATAATAGTTTGTTTATATTAAAAACCGGACCTTCTTTACATACACATAAATGCCCTTCCGTTGTATTTTCTACACAACAGAGGCAAGCGCCTATACCACACGCCATTGTATTTTCCAATGATACTTCACAAGCTATATCTTTACTTTTGGCATATTTAGCCACCGCCATCATCATAGGCTTAGGGCCACAAGTGTAAATCTGCTCGAATTGCACCTTACTCAATATGGAATGTTGTGTCACGTATCCTTTTTCGCCATGACTGCCGTCCTCGGTAGTCGTATATACATCACCATAAGCTGCAAACTGCTCCAGTTGCAGCAAGTCCTTATCGCTTCTTGCTCCCAGAAGGAACGTCGGTTTACTGCCGTTTTTAGCTAATTGCTCGCCCAGATAAAGCATGGGAGCTGTACCAACACCTCCACCTACTAACAGAAGCTTATCAGAAGCCTTTTCAGGCATTGTGAAGCCATTTCCCAAAGGAAGTACTACGTTGACCCTGTCTCCGGCTTTTGCTTCACCTAATTGCCTCGTTCCGTCTCCAATCAGTTGGATCAGAAACCATACTTCATTGCGTTGTCTATCTACATAATTAATGGAAATGGGGCGGCGCAAGAAAGTAGTTGGAGATCCGTCCACACGTATTTCCGCAAATTGTCCCGGAAGCATATCCGGAAGCGGAGACGGAGACGTCAGTTTCAATAGCACATAATTAGCGTGCAGTCGGACGTTCTCAGTCACTGTCAAATCTAAAATGTATTTTTTCATTATCCTATATAAAGAGGTGAATTTTATCTTCAGGGTACAAAGATAATGCAAATCGAATGCAGAACTTTCATGCTTGCATGAAAAAGTTCTGCTGAGATGCTTATCTTATCCAAAGATACGGGAAATTGTGCAAATAGTCGTTTATGAGCCTTACTTTTCGGGTTTAAACGTCTCGTACGTATTATCGTCGAAGAAAATTCTTATTTCAGTGATTTTTCTGGGAGGCCTTTCTTTATAGATAATCTCCTGTTTTACAATCTCTTTAGTAGCATTTGCAGGTGTTTCTAATGCGATTTCCTTGCGATTTTCGGTCGGACCTGTCTCTTTGGACGGATTTACGGAATTCTCAGCGAATAATGGATAGTCGAATCCACTCTCGATAGAAGAGTCAGAATCGGAAGGCGTATTACTCATTTCACCTTGTCCGGTAAGTAACCATTCCAAATTTATATCATTATATCTTTGATGTAGACGAAGAATAACTTCTGTACTTGGATACTTATTACGCGGGCCTAAAATATGTGAGATGGTAGCTTGAGCTACACCAATACTTTCGGCAAATGCGCCTGCGGTTAATTTTTCCCGATCCATGATCATTTTGAACCTATCTTTTATGCTCATAACTGTTGCGATATAGGTGATGTTTACAATTGTATTGATACTCTTTTGAATTACAAAAGTAAAAAAATGAAGTTACAAAAGCAAATTAAAAATATGAATTCTTTTATATTACAATTGTGTGTCTATTATTTCAAATGTTATATATACAAATGTGATGATATATATTACCTAGATTTTAAGCCCATATTTTTACTTTAATAAAACTATGTATATTATTGGTTATTATGTATATAAGTTTAAATTATTTCTGTGGTATATCCCATATTACAATTGTTTTCTCATTGATTTCTCTATTTATGAACTGATAGATCATATAAATGGTTATTTTATATTGATTATTAGTAATTTAATTGTTATTTTACTCCTCGTTAACCCCTATCCTATTACCTTTGTTATTTTATCATTACTTCATTTAAAACAGTCTTATTACAATTGTGTATTATGCCTTTTAATTACGTTTGTTATATGTGTAATTGTTATATATCCAATTGTGAACATAGTGATATTACGTTTTTAATATTTCATAGTTGAAATAGCAACTATTTCCTTTTCTAATTGCATTTATTCTTGATGATAGATTCGATATTACAGAAAGAATTTGTTACACTAAAATAAGGAGAGTCCAATTGATATGTTCTAAAGTCTTCGTAATTGTAAATCCTTGCTTTATTTCTGTATAAATGATCGTGAACTTAGAATTTTTTAATTCTAAGGAGCTTATTTTATGCTTATTTGATTGTAATACAGTGTATTATACCCTATTTTTTAGTTCTAAAATTCTCTCATTCTAGAAAAACAACCCTTTTTTAAGTGAGAAATGACATAATGATAGTGAAAATGGCATTTACTTCTCTATTATTGCTGATATAGTTAACAAGTATAATCTCCTCTAAAATAAGAAATAGACAATCTATTTCTATTGATCTGCTGCCCGCTTTCTAAATATAATTTTCCTTTTTCTTAGAAAAAGTATATTGTTTTCCTATAAAAATATGCCTGCTTTACTCGGGACAGGAGATTATATTATATAAAAACAGATGGTCTATTTACATTAAATAGACCATCTGTTTATATCAAATAAATGGTCTGTTCACTGTATATAGACCATCTGTTTCTGCGAATATGTTGTATGTATTTCAGATACCCTTCCACACTCTATTACCTATGAACAGTACGTTTGGGAACGGTGGAAGGGGGTGAAGGAAAAGCTAAATTTCTTGTTTAATGAAGAGTGTATAGAAGAAAAAAGCTGTTAATGCAGGATCTTGAAGACCAGTTCGCGAAGAATATCCCCGTCACTTAAAGATGGATTTCCCACTCCTTTAGATTTTGCATCTGCATATCGTATTTCTCCGATAATTTGCATGGTCTTTACTCCATTATATCGACGCATAGCTGCGAGATAGTCTTTGGCCTGCCAGGGGGTGCGTAGTCCCAACATGTTGGCTATGCCTTGCTCCGATTTTTCAGGGGCATAATAGGCCAACATCAAGTTAGAGAAGAATCCAAAAAGTAAAGATAAAGTCATTTGAATAGGGTTTGTTTTCGGATTTTCTTCAAAATATTTTATTATCTTATTAGCTTTCAGGACATCCTTTTCAACGAGGGCACTGCGCAATTCGAAGTTGTTATAATCCTTACTGATACCAATGTTCTTCTCTATCTGTTCGGGGGTAACGCGTGTATAACCTTTTGGAAGTGTAATGATCAGTTTTTCCAGCTCTCCTGTGAGGCGACTGAGGTCGGCGCCAACGAAATCGGCCAGCATGGCAGTGGCTTTAGGTTCCACGTCGATACCTTTGCGTTTCATATAAGAAGTGATGAATGCAGGCAGTTGCGCATCCTTCACTTTTTTAGATTCAAACAGAACACCAGTCTTTTCGATTTCGGCAGCCAGTTTCTTTCTTCGATCCAGTACGCCATGTTTATGGCATATTACTAATATGGTAGAAAGCAGTGGCTTTTGGAGGTAATAAGAAAGCTCCTCCATATTACGGATATTCTGCGCTTCCTTTACCACCACCACCTGATGCTCGGACATCATCGGATAACGCTTGGCGGCATTAATAACAGTAGCTATATCAACATCTGCCCCGTAGACAACGGTCAGGTTGAACTCCTTTTCCGTTTCGGTCAGAATATTGTCTGTTATATAGTCGGCGATGAGGTCGATGTAATAGGGTTCCTCGCCCATGAGATAATAGACGGGACGGTATTGCTTCGCTCTCAGTTCCTTTAAGATGTCATCACACGTGATTTCCTGTTTTGCCATATTCGTTTTTACCAGTCGAATTTCAGATGTTTTACGGTTTTCTTCTCGTCAATAATCATACGCAGGGATGCGATGCCGATTTCAACGTGCTCGGTTACGTAGTTTTGGGTAACCAGATTATCGCTTTTATCGGTTTTTACTCCTTCAGGAATCATTGGCTGGTCAGAAACCAGTAAGATGGCTCCGGTAGGGATGTGATTGGCAAAACCGCAACTGAAGAGAGTTGCTGTTTCCATATCGACAGCCATGGCACGGGTTTTCTTCAAATATTCCTTGAATTCCTCGTCATGCTCCCAAATGCGGCGGTTGGTAGTGTATACGGTACCTGTCCAATAGTCGCGGGCATGGTCGCGGATGGATGAAGAAACGGCACGCTGCAACATAAATGCCGGTAGCGCCGGTACTTCGGGCGGGAAGTAGTCATTGGAAGTTCCCTCGCCACGGATGGCGGCGATAGGAAGGATGAGATCCCCTATTCTGTTTTTCTTATCGATACCACCGCACTTGCCCAGGAACAGGCAGGCTTTGGGCTGTATAGCACTTAGTAAATCCATGATAATTGCAGCGTTAGGGCTTCCCATACCAAAGTTGATAATGGTCATGCCTTCTGCTGAAGCAGACGTCATATTAGCGTCTTTACCAAGAACGGGCACATTGAACTTCTCCGCAAAAATATCCACATACTTGTTGAAGTTAGTCAACAGAATATACTCTCCAAAGTCCTCAAGCTTACGTTTTGTGTAACGAGGCAGCCAGTTAGCTACGATTTCTTGCTTTGTTTTCATAAGATTTCATTAAATTTGTTCCCTAAATACTTTCAGGGAGCGATTATTTAACTCACAAAAGTACAATAAAAAAGTAGAATTCGGAAATTTGTTAATCACTTATCACATATCAATATGTTATCGTTAAACTTACCTGTATTTGATGCTAAAGTCGTGAACCGTGAAGGGAAACCTGCTATTTTCGACGTGATACGGCGCCGATATGTAGCACTGACGCCCGAAGAATGGGTACGCCAGCATTTCGTACATTTTCTGCTGAACCATAAAGGATATCCGCAGACATTGATGGCGAACGAGGTACAGGTGCAGCTCAACGGAACGAAAAAACGTTGTGACACAGTGCTTTACCGTCGTGACCTCACGGCACGGATGATTGTGGAGTATAAAGCGCCGGACATAGAGATTACGCAAGCGGTGTTCGACCAGATTACGCGCTACAATATGGTGTTGAAAGTAGATTACCTCGTAGTAAGTAATGGAATGCAACACTATTGCTGTCGGATGGATTACGGGCGGAATAGCTATACTTTTCTTCCGGATATTCCTGATTATCAGACGTTATAATATCCACTAAAAAGGGCTACACCCTTTACCCCGGATGGCTACACCCTTTGGGGGATATGGTGTAGCCATGTGAGGCAAAGGGTGTAGCCCTTTTCAATGAGACTAATCAGGATCTAAATCAATGAACCCAATCAGGGTCTAAACCTTCTCAGTTTTTTCTTCTATCTGCTTTTTTCCCAATTTTTCCTGTATCTTCTGCATCAACTCATAGAAATTAGGAATATAAACTGTGGCAAGCAGTGTATTCAGTGCCATACCAAACACGACAGCAGCTCCTAGTGCAATACGGCTTTCCGCTCCTGCACCCGTAGCAAACAGCAACGGCATCACACCGAATACAAATGCCAGGGATGTCATCAGGATAGGCCGTAAGCGGATATGCCCTGCCTGGAATGCCGCATCACGAATGGAGTTGCCTTGCGCACGGAAATCGCGGGCGAACTCTACAATCAGAATACCATTCTTTGCCGACAGTGCCACAAGCAGGATAATACCGATTTGTGTATAGATGCTGACAGGTGTTCCCATAATGAGACAGCCAATCATCGCTCCCAACAATGCTACCGGAAGTCCGATGACCGCAGCTACCGGGCTCGTCCAACTCTCGTACTGTGCTGCAAGTACCAGGAAGGCAACGAGTAACGCCATTACAAACACAACGGTTGTCGTCGTTCCCGCCTGCGTTTCCTGATAAGCTACTGACGTCCATTCATAACCAAATTCATCGCCCAATTGCTCCTTAAAGAGTGCCTCCATTTGCTGTATCGCCTCTCCGGAGCTACTTCCCGGGGCTACGTTGCAAGTGACGGAGGCAGTAGAATACATATTGTAACGGTTGATCTGGTCCATTCCCAACTGTTCCTCTACCCGCATAAAGGCTGAAAACGGTACCATCTCTCCCGATGCATTCTGTACACTCAACTTCAGTACATCGTCAATGATCCGTTGGGCACGATCCCGTGCACCGAGTTTTACCTGATAAATACGGCCGAACTCAACGAAATCGTTCACATAAGCAGCTCCCATGTAGTAACCTAAGGAAGTGAAGACACTGTTCAGCGGAATACCCATCAATTGCACTTTATCCCGGTCGATGTTCAGGAAGTACTGGGGTACATTAGCCTGGTACTGACTGCTGACGGATGCCAATGCAGGTTTGGTGTGATAGGTTGCCATCAGTGTCTCTACGGCATGTTGCATTTCTGTGGCACCGAGGTTATTACGATCTTCCACTTGTAGCTGTAGACCGCCCGTAGCACCGAGTCCGGGAATGGCAGGGGGCACCATGGCAAAAACTTCTGCTTCCTGAATTCCATAAGCCTGCGCATTGAAACGATTTACTACAGACTGGGCCGTATGTTCCTTTCCTTTCCGCTCGTCCCAGTTCTTCAAGATAACGAAATAGGTGCCGGAATTACTCTGTTCCCCGCCTCCCATGACAGAGAAGCCGGATATGCCGATATAATTTTTCACTTCGGGATAGCTGTTGAGGATTTCATTGATCTCACGTCCGACAGCTTCTGTACGTTCCAGACTTGAAGCAGGCGGCAATTGCACCACGGCAAGGAAATACCCGTCATCTTCTTCGGGAATAAAGGTACTGGGCCACTTCATAAACAGGATCACAGCGAGTGCTGTAAACCCGGCATAAGACAACAGTGCAGCGGCAGGGCGCCGGAGCAGCCAACCCACGGTTTTATCGTATATCCCTTGTGTTTTGTTGTACACAAAGTTGAAGCCCCGAAAAAGTGGCGGCTGTGCAGGTTTTGTAGGCTGTAATATCAAGGCACACAATGCAGGAGTTAGTGTTAGCGAGTTGAAACCGCTTAGCACGGTGCTGGCAGCAATAGTCAGTGCAAACTGCTTATAAAGCTGTCCGGAGATACCGCTGACGAGCATTGTCGGAATAAATACGGCAAGCAACACCAGCACTACGCCCACAATCGGACCGGTGATCTCTCCCATCGCCTGAATGACCGCCTGCCGGGCACTGTACTGCCCCGTATCAAGCAAACGCGTGGAGTTTTCCACCACCACAATGGCGTCATCCACCACAATGGCCACGGCAAGTATCAGTCCGAACAGTGTCAGTGTATTGATGGAGAATCCGAAGAGCGCCATCACTGCCAAAGTACCGATGAGTGATACGGGAATGGTGATACACGGAATGATAACTGCCCGCCAATTCTGCAGGAAAAGAAAGATGACGAGTACCACAAGCAGGGTTGTTTCCAAGAAAGTTACCAGCACTTCGTCTACTGAAGCGTGGATGACGTCTGTCGTATCCAGAGTTACACTGTAATGGATGCCGCTGGGAAATGATTTTGACAGTTTCTGCATCTTCTCTTTTACGCCTTTGGATACATCCAGCGAATTGGAACCCGGTTGTTGATAGATGGCAATGGCGGCGGTAGGTTGCCCGTTCAGCCGGGATACGACGCTGTAGGATGCGGAGCCAAGGTCGATGTGAGCCACATCACGGAGGCGAAGCACTCTCCCGCCCGTTTCTGTTCGCAAGATGATATTGCCGAACTCTTCGGGAGACGAAAGTCGCCCTTTCACCGTCAGACTGTATTGATAGGCAGGGGCATTGTTGCCGGAAGAGACATTGCCGATGTTAGTGTTATCCGGAGCCGGATTTCCCGGCAGGGGTTGTCCCACGGTTCCGGCACTGACTTCTACATTTTGTGATTGAATGGCCTGATAGACATCGGCAGCCGAAAGATTACGGATACGCAGTGCTGCCGGGTCCAGCCAGATACGCATGGAGTAGTCTCCCGCTCCCATCACATTGACGGCACCTACGCCCGGCACGCGCGTCAATTGGTCGGCAAGGTTCAGGGTGGCGTAGTTGCTGAGGTATAGTCCGTCATATTCCTTGTTTTCGGAAGTCATGGTGAGGAACATCACGATGTTCGACGACTGCTTTTGAACGGTTACTCCCTGTACCACTACCGGGGTTGGCAATGAAGCCTGTGCCACGCTGACACGGTTTTGGACTTGTACGGTTGCCATGTCGATATCTGTTCCGACGGCAAAAGTAATGGTGAGCGAATAGGCACCCGATGAGGAGGAATTGGAGGACATATAAAGCATGCCGTCCACTCCGTTTACTTGCTGCTCGATGGGTATACCCACGGTTTGGGCCACTGTCTGCGCGTTGGCACCCGGATAGACGGCGCTGACCTGAACGGTAGGCGGCGTAATGTCCGGATACTGCGCAATGGGGAGTATGCCCAGTGTGACCAGTCCCGCCACCACGATCAGCAGCGCAAGCACGGTAGCAAAGATAGGACGGTTTATGAAGAATTTTGAGAACATGAGCTTAGTATTTAGTTATTTACGATTGGTTATTTGTTGATGGGCTTCACTTTCATTCCTTCCCGTACTTTCATCAGTGCCCGGGTGACGTAGCGTTCCTGTGGCGAGAGTCCGCCGGTTATTTGCCGCAGACTGTCGTCTATCAACTGTCCCACCTCGATGTGGCGATAGCGCACCATATCGGAATCGTTCACTACATACACATATTTTCCCAATTGATCGGTCCCGATGGACGCATCCGGTATCAGTATTGCCTGCGATTCTTTGCCGTATGGCAAGGTGACGCTGACATAAAGTCCGCTTTTCAGTAAACCTTTCGGGTTGTCCAGGCGGGCACGCAGATTCAGAGTTCCGGTACTCAGGTCTACATTTGGTGCGAAGTAATCGAGTGTGGCAGGATACGGTTGTATGCCGTCTTCCCCCAGGTTAACAGTGATTTGCCGGGGCAGTGTATCTTTCTGCTGTGCGGTTCCTTGTTGCATCAGCATGGCAAGCCACTGGTTATCAGTGATATTGAAGTATGTATATAGCAGGTCATCTTTATAGATCGTGGCAAGGGTGACAGGTTGCAGACTTCCCCCTACATAACTGCCCACATCGACTTGATTCCGGCTGACAGTCCCATCAAACGGCGCCCGGACTGTGCAGTAGCCCAGATTTGTGCGTGCCGTATTCAGTGCAGCTTCGGCGTTGCTGACTGCCGCTTGCGAAGTGGCAACATTCGATTTCGACTGTAACACCTGTATCTGGCTTACAGCATCGCTTTTCACAGCTTCCAGCATACGGGCATAGTTGCTCTGGGCATATTCCAGATTGGCTCGGGCGGTGTTTAGTTCCGCTTCCGCCTGTTCTACATTGTCCTGGTAAATAGTGGGTTCGATGACGAACAACACCTGCCCTTTCCGGACTCTGCTTCCCGGAGCATAGGCGATGGTTTGCAGTGTCCCGTTCACCCGTGCCACCAGGTCGACGGTCTTTTCCGAACTCAGATAGCCCGGATACTCTTTAGTCAGTGTGATGTCTTTCACCACCGGGCTGGCTACGCTTATCTCCGGAACGGGCATCGCTCCGCGCGCTGCTTCTTTTTTGTCCCCACATCCCGCCAGTAACGGAAACAGCATGAGGATGATGTACATTTCATTTTTCATATATGGTTATGGTTTAGGAATTATTACTCAGTTCTCTTTATATCCTCCTCCCAGTGCCTGGTACAATGACACCAGATATAGCAGTGAACTACCCTCCGCCTGTGTCAACTGGTTTTCGTACGTCAGTAGCGAACGGAGTGCATCCAGTACATTCTGGAAAGGACTAAGTCCCTGTTTATAAAGCTCCAGGGAGAGTTTCAGTGTCTCTTGTCCCTGATTTCGTACTTCCCGGAGGGCGACAATCTGCTTGATGGAATTCCGGTAATTATTCATCGCATTGTCCGTTTCCTGTACAGCGGTAAGCACGGTTTCGTTGAAGTTATGCACCGCTTCGTCCAATTGTGCACGTGCCTGTTTGGTGGCATTCACCAGTTTTGTTCCGCTGAACAGTGTCCAACTGAGGGTTGGGGCAATTTCAAATGTCATACTTTTCCGTCGGGTCAGGTCTTTCAAATCCCGGGCGGCATATCCTACAGATCCTTTCAGGAATACTTGTGGCAGCCAGTCGCTTTTGCTGGCTCCCAATAGTGCGGCTTGTGCATTAACCAGTCTTTCGGCTTGGCGCACATCGGGACGACGAAGCAATAAATCGGCCGGTAATCCTACTCCAACAGGTTCCATGTAGTCGGGCAATTTCCCGATTCTTTCCAATGTGGGGCGTATTTCCTGCGGATAAGTTCCCAGCAGAATAGCCAGTGAGTTGATGTATTGGCTGATTCCGGATTCCAGTTGCGGAACAGATGCTTTTGTGCTGAAATACACTGATTTAGCCTGTGCTACATCCAGTTTCGATACAAGTCCCGTGTTGTAGCGTACTTCGGTGATGTTGAGCACTTCTTCTTGCGTCCGGCAGTTATGCATTACTACCTGCAGTTCCTGTTGCAGTTCCCGCAGGTTGATGTAGGCAGAAGCTACTTGTGCACAGAGGGATACCTGTACGGAGATATACTCTTCACGGCTGGCTTGGAATGTTTCCCGTTGCGCCTTTACCCGTTGCCGGATGCTTCCGAATATATCCAGTTCCCAACTGGCATTGAGTGACGCATCATAATAATGTGTGATGGATTGGGGCAATTCGGTGGTGTTTCCACTGCTTTGCTGGCGGAGCCATCCACCATTTAAAGAAATAGAAGGGAAAAAATTACTGCGCTCCATCCTCAGGCTGGCACGTGCCTGCTCCATACGGTCTATAGCGGCAAGTACGGAATAGTTTTCGCCGGATGCTACGCTGATAAGAGAGTCCAGTACCGGGTCATTGAATGCTTTCCACCACTGGTCATCTACCGGTAATATCTGTCCGCTGAATAAGTTATCATCTGCGGATGCCGTGGTAGAATTAGCGGTTCCTGTGGAAGTAGGGACCGTTTTAGAGTTCGGAATCACCGTATTCCCCCAGCCTCGGGGCAATGGTTTTTCCAGATAACGGTTGCCATTCTGTGCCGTGACGGCAGAACATAGGCACGATAAGAGCAGCACGCTGCCCCAAGCTTTAATCTTCATAGGTTTAGGTTGTTTTTTGTGATACAGGGTTCATAACAACCTGGAGCTCTATTTGTTTAGAGAAGATTGGGGAGGTTATAATGGGGTTCTGACAGATGGATGTGGATTGGTGTGGGTGATCTATAATTGAAGAAATGAATTAAAGATTGCTGGTATCCTTTTGTTAGTTTGCTGATAATCAATTAACTGTATTTACCGACAGCTTACTGCAAGATGTAAAAGCATTAACCGCCGTATGTAACAACCTTTACCCCTTATTGTAACGGCTTTTACTTCGGCATGTAACGACCTTTACCGCGATATGTAAATGGAGTTACCGTGCGGGGTTAACAAAGCTATCATTTGGGGTAAACAGAATTTTCATGAGAGGAAACGACTGTGCACTTATAAAGTGAAGTAAGAGATAATCCATACCCCTACAATAATGAGTTTAATTCAACGACTTCGGTAGTGTATATATAGGAAAGGACGCCCCTGCAAGCAACATCTTATTGCTTGCAGGGGCGTCCTTTCCTATATATACACCGCCGAATATTATTCCGCAGTCTTTTTTCTTCTAGTCGGCTTTTCCTTTACCTCTTCTTTGTGTTCGATGGTTACACCAGCCAATTCCGGGTCAATCATGATACGTCCGCAATACTCGCAAACGATGATTTTCTTACGAGAACGGATATCCAGTTGTCTCTGGGGTGGGATTTTGTTGAAGCAACCGCCACAAGCGTCACGCTGTACATATACGATACCCAATCCGTTGCGAGAGTTCTTACGGATACGCTTGAAAGACTGGAGCAAGCGCGGTTCGATCTTAGTTTCAAGTTCTTTGGCTTTGTCTCTCAGCTTTTCTTCTTCCTGCTTGGTTTCAGAGATGATTTCGTCCAGTTCGTTCTTCTTAACGTCCAGGTCTTTCTGTCTTTCGTCCAACGCTTCTGTGCTCTTTGCAGCTTCAGCAGACTTCTCCTGTTCCTGTGCAGCGAACTCTTTGATTCTCTTATCGCAAAGCTCCATTTCCAGAGTTTGGAATTCGATTTCTTTGCTTAGGAAGTCGTACTCACGGTTGTTGCGTACATTCTCCTGCTGTTCCTTGTATTTTGCGATAGAAGCTTTTGAAGTTTCAATCTCCACTTTCTTGGTAGCGATGGCGGATTTCAGTTCGGCTACTTCTGCCTTAATTCTGTCGATACGAGTGCTCAGACCGGCGATTTCATCTTCCAAGTCCTGTACTTCCAGCGGAAGTTCACCTCTTAAAGTCTTGATTTCATCAATCTTAGACAACATAGTCTGCAACTGGAACAGAGCTTTCAACTTCTGCTCCACGGTCAATTCCTGAGGATCTTTTTTTGCTTCTTTAGCCATTTTACTTATAAATATTTTATGGGATTGGTATTCACTTTGCACTGTTGCAGCGCAAGGTTAGGAAACAACTCCCGGATTATTGTATAGAATATTTCTTTTGTATATTGTTCGCTTTCGTAATGTCCTATCTCTGCCAACAGAATATCCGTATCGTGTCCGAAATAATCGTGATACTTGATTTCTCCGGTGATGAACACGTCTGCGCCGTTGCGTATGGCAAGCGGCATCAGAAATGCTCCGGCTCCTCCACACAGTGCCACGGTCTGTATTTCACGTCCGGTCAGCTTGTTATGCTTCAGACAGCCCACTTCAAAGGTCTTCTTGATGCGTTTCAGAAACTCCAACTCCGTTTCCGGTGTTTCCAGTTCTCCGATAACTCCTGCCCCAGCCTGTGTCCAGCTATTCTGCAAAGGATATAAATCGAATGCAGGTTCCTCATACGGATGGGCACTCAGTAGAGCTTTGATAACTTCCGATTTCTTATAGGCAGGCAATACGGTCTCTATCCGCACTTCCTTTTCCGTATGCAACTCTCCGATGCTTCCACAGAACGGGTGGCTACCCTCCTGAGCACGGAAAGTTCCCTCTCCTTCTACATTGTAGCTGCATGCGTCATAGTTTCCTATGCAACCGCATCCGGCTGCAAACAAAGCTTTACGAACATCTTCCGCCTGTGCTGTGGGTACAAAAGTCACCAATTTTACCAAGGTATTCTCTTT
>NZ_EQ973492.1:853181-854962 GCF_000158035.1 Bacteroides cellulosilyticus DSM 14838 | reverse complement strand
CTCAATCCTATTTTCTCGGCAATCTTGAAGTTCACCCCTCCCGGAGCATTGTCCAGGTTGGTATGTGCCGAGTAGATCACGATATCATTCTTGATTGCTTTCATGATACAATGCTCTACATAGTCCCTACCCGTGATGGATTTATATCCTTTGAATATCAGCGGATGATGGGATATGACAAGATTGTACCCTAACGCAATCGCTTCGTCCAGCACGGCCTCGGTGACGTCAAGACACAACAAAGCCCCTGTTGCTTCCGCTTCTGTCAATCCGATTTGCAGGCCGGCATTATCAAATCCGTCTTGCAATGGCAGAGGCGCGAACCGTTCAAGGGCGCTTACTATCTCCTTAATTCTCATTATGTGAATAGAAAATTTCGGTGCAAATATAGTAAAAATGCACTGAATAACTGTTTGTTTTACTCTTTTTTTATATATTTGTTCGGATAATTGTAAAACTCTATACCATGAAAGTATTACTTTTCTCGTTTTTCACTTTATTATGCATTCTTTTCTCGTGCCAACCCTCACCCAAAGCCCAGGATGGCGGTGAAGAGGATGCACAAGAGGAATTTGTGGATACTACTCCGAAGGCTACAGCCATCTTCTGGATAGATAAACATAAGGAAATGCCCGGACAACCGTCAAAGAGGCCGGGTGCGGTACGTACGGTGAAAGCCAAAGTCAATATCCATTTGGCAGGGCGTATAGAAGTACTTTCGTATGTGAAACCGCAGAAAGGATATATAAAAAGTTATATAAATCGCCGTCTTGAGACGTTCCGGGTAAGGAAAGTGTTGATGGACAGTGCTTATATAAAACCCGGCGTACAGTATGTGCAGTTGCGTTATACTCCTGAAAAAGTAGAGCATTAACGGTTTTTCTTCTTTTCCTTTTTCTCTACCATTACCTGCAATAGTTTTCCGTTGGCATCGAACGACTTACGCGATGCCAGCGAGATGGTAATCATCAGCGAAAGCATGGATGCCGTGAAGGTTATCACCATAATCATCATCTGATATTTGATGGCAACATTCGGGCTACTACCTCCCAGGATTTGTCCGATCATTGTGCCGGGCAGTGCCACCAGGCCCATAACGGCAATATTGGCAATCAACGGACTAAAAGACTTAATGATAGCCTGTTTGATAAAAGGCGCCTGTGCTTCCGCCCTTGTGGCACCATTGCCAAGCAGATAGCGATACAATTGCTGTTCCCGTTTCAATCCGCTGTAATAAGCATTCAGCGCAACGACATTGCTGGATAGCATGTTTCCCATCAGGATACCGAATATCGGAATAAAATACTGGGCACTGAACACATTCTCCAACCGTAATACAATGGCAATGAAGTACATGCCGATGCAGACAACACTGAATAAGAAACCTATGGAGATAGGAATAAACAGTATTTTCCGTTTCAATTGGGTGCGTGCCAGGGCGGTTTGTGCGGCGACGAATATCATAATAATCACCCACAGAAAGTTGATCCACGGGTTATTCCACAGAAACAAGTATTTCAGGTAGATACCGATAAAGAAAAGTTGTACAATCATCCGTGCGATACCAATCACGGTAACCCACAATAGCCCTGTCTTGAACTTCCACAAGTAGAACAGCGGAATGAGCAACAGCAACAATCCGATGGCTAAACTGGTATATGATATGTCGATAGTTCCCACTTTATTAATCTCTTAGTTATAGCGTTATCATCTGGTTGCATCCTTGCGCAAATCCCTGGTCGTGAGAGACGGCGAGAATGGCACTTCCCTCCCTCATTCGT
>NZ_EQ973492.1:848294-852856 GCF_000158035.1 Bacteroides cellulosilyticus DSM 14838 | reverse complement strand
TACGTTGCCGTTGTCCTCCGGAGATCTCATTCACACGTTTATCGTACAATTCCTCTTCCAGCCCCAATTCATCGAAACAGGCAAATAGTTTGTCCAGTGAAAAGGGGGTATTCCGGTTAGCTTTCAGATTGAAAGGGAGTTGCACCATTTCCTTCACCCATTCCGATGGAAGCGCCAGTTCTTGCGGTATCCATGCCACTTGCCTGCGAATTTGGTCGATAGTTCCTTTTTCCAGTAAAATGCCGTTAACGGTGATGCTCCCTGCTTTGAGGGGTACAAATCCTAAAACTGCATTCAGCAAGGAGGTCTTTCCCCGCCCCGATTGTCCGGAAATGCAGGCGATTTCCCCTTCGTGCAGTTGTAAGCAAAAACCGGAAAAAAGTGTATCTGCTCCGAAAGCGATGCATGCGTTGTCTATTTGAAGTATAGTCCTGGTCTCCATTTGAAAGCAAATATAGAAAGGAATTCTGAGAAAACGACGGATTATTGGCTGAAATCAGTATCTTTAAATAAGATAAGCTGCATTTTGGCATAACTTTTTCATGCAAGCATGAAAGTTCTGCACTCAATTTGCATTATCTTTGCTATCAGTTTTTAATAAAAGTGAGAATTATGATACAGAACGAACGTGCAAGCCGCCACGAACATGTGTTGGATGTGGCAAGGCAGATGATGACTGCTGCCCGTACCGCTCCGAAGGGAAAAGGTGTAGATATAATTGAAATAGCTATGGTCACCGGAGACGATTTAAAAGTATTGTCGGACAAGATGGTTGCCATGGTGGAAGAACACGGAATGAAGTTCTTTTTGCGGGATGCCGCCAACATTTTGCAGGCTGAATGTGTAATTATAATAGGTACGCGCGAGCAGGCGCAAGGATTGAATTGCGGCCATTGTGGTTATCCCACTTGTGCGGGACGCCTTGAAGGTGTGCCTTGTGCTGTGAATTCGGTCGATGTAGGTATAGCTATCGGTTCGGCTTGCGCCACGGCGGCTGATTTGCGTGTGGATACCCGTGTGATGTTCTCTGCCGGACTTGCTGCGCAGCAATTGGAGTGGTTGCCGGGATGCAGATCCGTGTATGCTATTCCGGTCAGTGCTTCGACCAAGAATCCGTTCTTTGACCGCAAGCCGAAAGAAGAAAAGAAAGAATGATAAATATGAGTGATACGTTCAATGCTGTTTTACCTGCCGAATGGGCGCCGCAAAGCGGAATACAGCTGACTTGGCCCCATGCCGGAACTGACTGGGCACATATGCTTACGGAAGTACAAGTCTGCTTTGCCGCTATCGCACGCGAAATAACCCAACGGGAATTGCTTCTGATCGTAACTCCCGAACCGGAGGAGGTCAAAAAGCAGATTTCAGCTACCGTCAATATGCAGAATGTCCGTTTCATGGAGTGTGAAACGAATGATACTTGGGCGCGTGATCATGGTGCAATTACTATGTTGGATTCAGAAGGCGCTTCGCTTCTTGATTTCATGTTCAATGGCTGGGGGCTGAAATTCGCTTCGGATAAAGACAATCTGATTACCCGTCAGGCTGTGAAAGTCGGTTTCCTGAATGGGCGGTATGTTAATCGTCTGGGCTTTGTTCTGGAAGGTGGTTCCATTGAGAGTGACGGGTTGGGCACATTACTCACCACGTCCGAGTGTTTGCTTTCTCCCAATCGTAACGGGCAGATGAGCCGCGATGAAATCGAAGACTATCTCTGTTCTGTATTTCATCTGAAACAGGTACTTTGGCTCGATCATGGGTATTTGGCAGGAGATGATACGGATAGTCATGTCGATACGCTCGCTCGTCTTTGCTCACCGGATACTATTGCCTATGTGCAATGCACCGATACGCAGGATGAACATTACGAAGCTCTCCATCAAATGGAAGAACAACTGAAAACCTTCCGTACTTTGAATGGAAACCCCTACCGCCTGTTGGCATTGCCTATGGTGGACAAGATTGAGGAAGAGGGCGAACGCCTCCCCGCAACGTATGCCAATTTCTTGATAATGAATGATGCGGTGCTTTATCCTACTTATCGTCAGCCGGAGAATGACCAACGTGCAAAAGAAGTCTTGCAGGAAGCGTTCCCGGAATATGAGATTGTAGGCATTGATTGTCGGACGCTGATTAAGCAGCATGGATCGCTCCATTGTGTTACGATGCAGTACCCTGCCGGTGTATTGAAATAAAATTAGAAAGATATGAGAAAAATAAAAGTCGGAATTATTCAGCAAGCCAATACAGCAGATCTTCGTACGAACCTGATGAACCTGGCTAAAAGCATAGAAGCTTGTGCTGCACATGGTGCGCAACTGATTGTATTACAGGAGCTGCACAACTCCCTGTATTTCTGTCAGACTGAAAACACGCAACTGTTTGATCTGGCGGAAACCATTCCCGGCCCTTCCACCGGATTTTATTCCGAACTGGCCGCTGCCAATAAAATAGTATTGGTGACCTCCCTATTTGAGAAACGTGCCCCAGGACTCTATCATAACACCGCCGTTGTCTTTGATCGTGACGGAAGCATTGCCGGAAAATACCGCAAGATGCATATCCCCGATGATCCGGCCTATTATGAAAAGTTCTATTTCACCCCCGGAGATATAGGTTTCGAACCTATCCAAACCTCTCTCGGAAAACTGGGCGTACTTGTTTGCTGGGATCAGTGGTATCCCGAAGCTGCCCGCCTGATGGCATTGAAAGGTGCCGAATTATTAATCTACCCCACCGCCATCGGTTGGGAAAGCAGTGACGCCGATGATGAAAAGGCACGCCAGCTCAATGCCTGGATTATCTCCCAGCGTGCCCATGCCGTAGCCAACGGACTTCCTGTTATCTCCGTTAACCGTGTCGGTCACGAACCCGATCCGTCCATGCAGACAAATGGCATCCAATTCTGGGGAAATAGTTTTGTAGCAGGTCCGCAAGGAGAATTCCTTGCACAAGCCGGAAATGATCGTCCGGAAAATATAGTAGTGGAGATAGATATGGAACGCTCTGAAAATGTACGCCGTTGGTGGCCTTTCCTGCGCGACCGTCGTATCGATGAATACGGTGGATTGACGAAACGCTTTCTTGATTAAAATACAATTCGATAAAAGTGCGATAAAGCGCAATTTGATAAAAGCGCAGTAAAACGTAGTTTGATAAAGCGTTAACGGAACGTGATTCTCCTGTTCATTATAAAATTCACGCCTCCGTAAATAAACAGTCCCAGGAACTGAGCCAGATATTCATCACAATTCAGTGCCTCGACTAACACTACCAAGAATAGGAATTGCGCCAGATATGCCATTCCGAAAGCGATAGAAAAGAGCAACACCTGCCTCCAGGTGTTGCTCTTCTTTTCTTTATCATCCAAAGGAAATATCCAGTGCTTGCACCAGATAAAATTATGAGTCTGTGCAATGACGTAAGCAGTTATGTTAGAGAGCATATAGTCGATGTCCAGTTCATCCATCATCAGCCAGATGACTGCTGCTATAATCAGGGCATTCAGCGTACCGATTACCGCAAAACGGAAGATGCGTCTCGACTCTCTCACAACAAACTAACCTACTCTTATTCTTTGATATCTACGATCAGATTCAGTTCGTCCAACTGAGACGGATCAAGTGCTGCGGGAGCATCCAGCATCACGTCGCGTCCACTGTTATTCTTCGGGAATGCGATGCAGTCACGAATACTATCCAATCCGGCAAAGAGAGATACCCAACGATCAAGACCATATGCCAGACCGCCATGAGGAGGTGCACCGTATTTGAATGCATTCATCAGGAATCCGAATTGTTCTTCTGCTTTTTCAGGAGTGAATCCCAGGATTTCGAACATCTTTGCCTGCAACTTTGGATCGTGGATACGGATTGAACCGCCACCGACTTCCACACCATTGATTACCATATCATAAGCATCGGCACGTACTGCTGCCGGATCAGTATCCAGTAAATCAATGTCCTCGTCTTTCGGATGGGTGAACGGATGGTGCATAGCCATCAAGCGGTTTTCTTGCTCACTCCATTCAAACATCGGGAAGTCTACTACCCACAGGCATGCGAATGTGTTCTTATCACGCAATCCCAATTGGCTACCCATTTCCAGACGAAGCTCGCAAAGTTGCTTGCGTGTCTTCATGGTGTCGTCGCCGCTCAAAATCAGAATCAAGTCACCCGGTTTGGCACCGAAAGCTTCTTTCACCTGTTGCAGTACTTCCTGCGTATAGAATTTGTCAACGCTCGATTTTACATTTCCGTCTTCCTCTACACGGGCGTAAACCATACCTTTTGCACCAATCTGCGGTCTCTTCACAAATTCCGTCAGAGCATCCAGTTGTTTGCGGGTGTAGTGTGCGGCACCTTCGGCACAGATACCACCGATGTATTCGGCGCTATCAAATACAGAGAAGTCATGGCCTTTCAGTATATCCATCAGCTCCACGAACTTCATACCGAAACGCAAGTCGGGTTTGTCGCTACCATAATATTTCATGGCGTCCGCCCATGCCATACGCTGGAACTGACCTTCCAATTCCACACCGCGGATTTCTTTGAACAGAT
>NZ_EQ973492.1:845686-847922 GCF_000158035.1 Bacteroides cellulosilyticus DSM 14838 | reverse complement strand
TGCGCTGGTATCGGCGTAGCTCCTGAACACATTCGCGTAGTAGTTCCCCTTAAAAAGAATTATGAAGAAATGAAACAGATTATCCGTGAAGAAATCGAATATCGTGGTGTATCTGTTATTATACCACGCAGAGAATGCATTCAAACTTTAGCACGTAAAAAACGAAACAAGTAAAACCATGAAAAAAGATATCATACTTTCCGGCGTTGGTGGACAAGGCATCCTCTCTATCGCCACAGTAATTGGTAAAGCCGCCCTTAAAGACGGATTATATATGAAACAAGCGGAAGTACATGGCATGAGCCAACGTGGCGGTGACGTGCAATCCAATTTACGTATCAGTGATCAACCTATTGCCTCTGATCTTATTCCTTCAGGCAAATGCGATTTGATCATCTCACTTGAGCCCATGGAAGGACTACGCTATCTCCCCTATTTAAATTCTGAAGGCTGGCTGGTAACTAACGAAACTCCGTTCGTTAATATCCCCAACTATCCGGCAGAAGCTGATGTGCGGGCAGAGTTAGATAAATTGCCCCATAAAATCGTTCTGAATGTGGATAAGGTAGCTAAAGAAATTGGTTCTATTCGCGTAGCAAATATTGTTTTGCTTGGGGCTACCATTCCCTTTCTAGGAATTGACTATGAGAAAATACAAACCAACATCCGCGAAATCTTCGAACGCAAAGGCGAGGCTATTGTAGAGATGAACCTCAAAGCACTGGCTGCCGGAAAAGAAATTGCCGAAAAATTAATGTAAAGACCCTCCAAAACAAACTACCATGAATAACAAATACTGGGAAGAAGACATAGAGACCATGAGCCGTGAGAAGTTGCAGGAATTGCAACTTCAGCGGCTTAAAAAGACGATAAATATTGCAGCTAATTCACCGTATTACAAAAAAGTGTTCCAAGAACATAATATCACAGCTGATAGCATTCAAAGCCTTGAAGATATTCGAAAAATCCCATTTACTACTAAAGCTGATATGCGTGCCACCTACCCTTTTGGTCTAGTTTCAGGTAATATGCAGGAAGATGGGGTACGTATTCATTCTTCAAGTGGAACAACCGGTACTCCGACTCTGATTGTTCATTCTCAGCACGATCTGGACTCTTGGGCAAACCTGGTAGCACGCTGTCTCTATATGGTAGGCATACGCAAAACGGATGTTTTCCAGAATAGTTCCGGATATGGTATGTTCACCGGAGGATTAGGTTTTCAATATGGAGCAGAACGTTTGGGAGCACTGACAGTTCCTGCTGCTGCCGGAAACAGTAAGCGACAGATTAAATTCATTACTGATTTCAAAACAACTGCGCTTCATGCTATTCCCAGCTATGCTATTCGCCTGGCAGAAGTCATTCAAGAAGAAGGTATAGATCCGACAAGCACCAGCTTAAAAACACTTGTCATTGGTGCTGAGCCTCATACAGATGAACAACGGAAAAAGATCGAACGTATGTTAGGTGTTAAAGCTTATAACAGCTTTGGTATGACGGAAATGAACGGCCCTGGAGTTGCTTTTGAATGTCAGGAACAAAACGGCATGCACTTCTGGGAGGATTGCTATCTGGTTGAAATTATTGATCCTGAAACAGGTGAACCTGTTCCAGATGGAGAAATTGGTGAGTTAGTATTGACCACTCTTGACCGCGAGATGATGCCACTTCTACGGTATCGTACCCGAGATCTCACCCGTATTCTTCCCGGAGAATGTCCATGTGGACGCACCCACCTACGTATTGACCGTATTAAAGGACGTAGCGATGATATGTTCATCATTAAGGGAGTTAACATCTTCCCAATGCAAGTAGAAAAGATATTGGTACAATTCCCACAATTAGGCAGCAATTATCTAATCACACTGGAAACAGTAAACAATCAGGATGAAATGATTGTGGAAGTAGAACTCAGCGATCTTTCTACTGATAATTACATTGAATTGGAAAAGATACGCAAAGAGATCACACGTCAATTGAAAGACGAGATATTAGTGACTCCCAAACTGAAACTAGTGAAAAAAGGCTCCTTGCCACAAAGCGAAGGAAAAGCAGTCAGAGTAAAAGACCTACGTCAAAATCACTAATTCTTTCAAGAGATCACTCTCTCTACATAAAAAACATCCCATGAATTTATTTCGCTTCATGGGATGTTTTTTTTATGTAATAACTCCAAAGATGACGAAGTGGCATTAAAAGAAAAAAGGAACGGTAATCAACCAAGATTACCGTT
>NZ_EQ973492.1:833342-845163 GCF_000158035.1 Bacteroides cellulosilyticus DSM 14838 | reverse complement strand
TTTTCGTTAACTTCTTAATCTGCTCTTTACTCTTATCCAATATCATCTTATTCTTATGCACAATCTCCTCATTGATCTGCTTCAGGCCATTTATATAATCCTGTGCCCGTTGCAATACATTCGAAGAGTCTTTTTCGGCATACCGGGGGATGATAACCTGCAATCCTTCTTTGATTACCTTTACGTCAATGTTTTCTCCCATCATCATCGGGTCCCCGTCAAAGTGCACTACTCCTGGTTTGGTACGGTGGATGCGCAGCGTCTGGCAGCGGAAAGTTTTGATGCGGCTATTTTGGTCTATAGTCTTATTAAACAGTTGGAAAGACAGGGAGGGCACATCCAGCACCGTGAAAGGTTCAAGGATGGTCACGTCCAGTAATCCGTCCGTCAGCATGGCCTGTGGAGCTATGTACGCATTGTTTCCGTATTGCGAAGCGTTGCCGCAGGCTATCAGGAAAGCCTTATACTTTAAAGTACCGTCTTCCGTTTCCAGTTCATAAGTTTCGGGCTGATACTTCAGACTCTCCAGCAGAGTCTTTTCTAAATAGGTAAGAGGGCCTCTCCTGCCCGCCTTTGCAAACTTCAGGCTGACAAAAGCATCAAAACCCACACCGCAGGTACAGAAGAAAGGCACTTCATTGATTTTTCCGTAATCGATGACGTCTATAATTCCTTCGTTGATGATTTCTATCGCCTTTTTGGGCTCCATCGAAATTTGCAGATGGCGTGCCAGTCCGTTTCCCGAACCACACGGAATGATGCCCAATGCTGTTTTTGTATGCACCAGCGAACGGGCTATTTCGTTGATCGTGCCGTCACCGCCAATAGCCACTACAGCATGCACATTTTCCTTTGCTTTTTGTGCAGCAATTTCAACAGCATGTCCGGCATATTCGGTATAGATTACCTCTTGGACATACTTTGCCTTATCCAGCTTTTCATCGAGCAAATGGAGGATTTGCTCTTTGCTCTGCGTACCGGATTTCGGATTTATAATGAATGATATTTTCTTTTTTTCTTCGTCCATGCAAGGGTTGTTTCACTATGCAATTTTATAAATGGCAAAAGTAATACAAATACTTGAATTTTTAACCATAGAGTGGGCTTTAATCCATGGGCAAATATATTTTTTAGTAAAAAAAGAACAGATAAGCACATATTTTGCTATCTTTGCCCCCTGTTTTCAAAAGGCTTGTAATTAAGAGTTAAATATTTCATATTATATAATAAACATTTCATGGGATTACTACAAGACAAATTGGCGAAATACGACCTGCCACAGCAATATATGGCAATGGGCGTATACCCCTATTTCCGCACAATTGACAGCCATCAGGATACTGAGGTGTTGATGGATGGTAAAAAAGTCCTGATGTTCGGTTCGAATGCTTATACAGGACTGACTTACGATAAAAGAATAATAGAAGCCGCAAAAGCCGCCACAGATAAATACGGTACAGGTTGTGCAGGTTCCCGTTTATTAAATGGAACTCTTGATATACATGTAGAGTTGGAAAAAGAACTGGCTGAGTTTGTCGGAAAAGACGATGCACTCTGTTTTTCCACCGGATTTACTGTAAATGAGGGTGTTATTCCGCAATTGACGGGACGTAACGATTACATTATCTGTGACGACCGCGTGCACGCTTCCATCGTAGATGGCCGCCGTCTCTCCTTTTCTACTCAATTGAAGTACAAACATAACGATATGGCCGATCTGGAAAAAGAACTCCAGAAATGCGAGCCGGATGCTATCAAACTGATCGTGGTGGATAGTGTTTTCTCTATGGAAGGCGACCTTGCCAACCTCCCCGAAATCGTACGTTTGAAGAAAAAATACAATGCCAGCATCATGGTGGACGAAGCACACGGATTGGGTGTATTCGGAAAACAAGGACGCGGTGTTTGCGATCATTTCGGTGTGACGGATGATATCGACCTGATTATGGGTACGTTCAGCAAGTCACTGGCTTCTATCGGTGGTTTCGTTGCCGGAGATGCTTCGGTAATCAACTGGTTGCGCCACAATGCCCGTTCTTATATATTCCAGGCAAGTAACACGCCTGCTGCTACGGCTGCTGCCCGTGAAGCTCTTCACATCATTATGAACGAACCGGAACGTCAGCAACGTTTGTGGGACATCACCAACTATGCATTGAAGAAATTCCGTGATGCCGGTTTCGAAATCGGTGAAACTGAATCTCCTATCATTCCGTTGTATGTGCGTGATGCGGAAAAGACATTTATCGTAACTAAGATGGCGTTTGACGAAGGCATCTTCATCAATCCGGTTATTCCGCCCGCTTGTGCACCGCAAGATACGTTGGTACGCGTAGCATTGATGGCTACTCACACCAAAGAGCAGGTAGACTATGCTGTTGAGAAGTTGACGAAATGTTTCCGTGAACTCGGAGTGATTGAATAAGGATTTTCCTGAAATCAGATAAAATGAAAAGAGACTGTCTTCAAAAGGCAGTCTCTTTTTTTTAGGAATTGATAAAATTATGTAAGTTTGTAGCAGAATACTGAATTCCTATTCAATGAAAAACATCATTAACAAGATCAGGCAAGTCTATCCGGTTTCCGACGAAGCACTTCAGGCATTGCAGGCAGATATGCAGGTAAGATATTACCCTAAAAATACTTATATAGTGCACTCGGGGGTAACGGACCGTCTGGTTTATTTTATTGAAGAGGGAGTTGCCCGTTCCGTATTTCATCACAACGGACAGGATACTACCACCTGGTTCAGCCAGGAAGGTGACATTACTTTCGGTATGGATTCGTTGTATTACAAACAGCCGTCAGTAGAGAGCATTGAAGCTCTTTCGGATTGCAAAATCTATGTCATCCATATAGACAAGCTGAATCTTCTTTACGAAACGTACATCGATATAGCCAATTGGGGAAGAATCCTGCATCAGAATGTAAATAAGGAGCTTAGCCATATGTTTGTGGAGCGTCTTCAGCTTTCGCCCAAGGAGCGGTACGAACAGTTTAACCGGCGCTATCCCGGATTGATAAACCGGGTGAAGCTGAAGTATGTGGCTGCTTTTCTGGGTATTTCCATTTATACACTTAGCCGGGTGCGTGCCCAAAAATAAGTATTCGCCGGTCTTTTTTGCTTTTGAGCAAAAAAACTTCAGATGGCAAGCTGTATCTTTGCCATCTGAAAATATTAACTTAATACTAAGAAACAAATGTCTAATACCCCCTCAGCAGCATTTTCGGATACCAAGGCGCATTACGATCTTCTGGATGGACTTCGTGGTGTAGCGGCCCTTATGGTGATATGGTATCATATATTCGAAGGCTATGCTTTTGCAAGCGATACCATGATTACAACGTTCAATCATGGATATTTAGCCGTGGATTTTTTCTTTATCCTTTCAGGTTTCGTTATCGGCTATGCCTATGATGACCGTTGGGGTAAGAGTCTTACAATGAAAGATTTCTTTAAGCGTCGTTTGATACGTCTTCATCCTATGGTGATAATGGGGGCTGTTCTGGGTGCTATTACATTCTGTATTCAGGGCTCCGTGCAATGGGATGGAACACATATCGGCATCTCCATGATAATGCTGTCTCTGCTCTGCACGATATTCTTTATTCCCGCAATGCCGGGCATAGGTTATGAAGTGCGTGGCAACGGTGAGATGTTTCCGTTGAACGGGCCTTGCTGGTCGTTGTTCTTCGAGTATATAGGTAATATTCTTTATGCCTTGTTTATCCGTCGCTTATCCAATAAGGCGCTGACTGTGCTCGTTGTATTGTTAGGAGTGGCATTGGCGCTATTCGCAGTCTTTGATGTTTCCGGTTATGGAAATATAGGTGTGGGCTGGACGTTGGACGGTGTCAACTTTGGCGGCGGATTATTGAGAATGTTGTTCCCGTTTTCTGTGGGTATGCTTATGTCGCGTAACTTCAAGCCTATGAAGGTGAAAGGTGCGTTCTGGATATGTACCATTGTATTGATTGCTTTGTTCTCAGTGCCCTATCTGGAAGGTGCGGAGCCGATTTGTACAAATGGTGCTTATGAAGCATTTTGTATTATCGTAGCTTTTCCCGCCCTTGTATGGATAGGAGCATCGGGAACTACTACGGATAAAAAGTCAACTCAGATATGTAAGTTCCTGGGAGATATCTCTTATCCGATTTATGTGATACATTATCCGTTCATGTATTTGTTCTATGCATGGCTGATTAAAAATCAACTCTTTACTTTGGGAGAAACCTGGCAGGTTGCTTTATGCGTTTATGCCTTGAATGTAGTGTTGGCTTACCTGTGCTTGAAACTGTATGATGAGCCTATACGAAAATATTTGGCTAAACGGTTTTTAAAGAAGAAGTGATTACGCCCTTTCAGGGTTCAGGTCGGGGCTGAGATCGCGATGCCCCACTACTCTAGTACACATTATTTTTCATAACCTTTCATTTTCAATATAATTATGGGTCGCATGATATAATCTTTAAGAAAAGAAATATTATAGTATAAACTGGAATCTTGCCTGCAATACACTAAAATTCTTGTCGCTTATCTCCCGAATGTATTTTCCGGGGATTACATAACTGTAGTTTACTTTAACCCCTATATGCTTGTTTATGTAGTAATTCAATCCCAGAGAAAGATCCTTTTGTGCTCCGCCTAATACTTCCGCAGTCCGGTCGTTCATATCTACGATATTGAAACGTCCGCAGAGTTCGAGCGCACGACCTATAGGGCGGGAAGGACATGCCGGAGCTGCATCATAGTCATAAGTATCTCCTATCAGGAGCCACGAACATTGCACATATCCACCCTGTCCGGTATAGTCGGCAAGGGCATTCCTGCGTTTCACTTGAGTACGGATATATTCGCTTTGAAAGAAGAATTTTCCGTAATAGATCAGCAGTTCAGTACCCAGCTTCACTTGATGGCGGGCATTATCCACTTCCGCATAAATCAGGTTACGATTGTCGATAGTACTCACTCCGGCAGATTTATAGATAAAGGTACTCCTGTTATCATCATCCGGCAAAGCACCATCGGGAGTGCGATAGATAGCGGCAATACCGAGATGCAATAGCTTTCCAGCTTCATTTACAGGTCGGTAAACAAAACGTCCGTCTACGGCATAACCTTGCGAGGTGTTCTTTAAGTTACTGATATCGTTGTCGGTAAACAATCCTCCGCAAGCATAATAATGCGTGGCATTGTAAGTGTAGGCAACTCCCAGACGCCGACTGTTGGTCATGGCAAGCACAGAACCGGGTGACTGATGGAAACGTAGGTCGAAAGTGCTGCAAAGCATATCCATAGTGAAAGGTTCGTAGAATTGCCCTACCTGGATGATATGCTTACCGGAAGTGTAAGTAGCGAAAGCATCTTTGATAGAAACCTTGCTGCCTACATAGCCTATTTCCACTTTCATGTCCCAGCGCTGGTAAGTGGCCTTCATGCCTACGCGCAGATCATTGAATTCCGTACCGTTACCGAAATGATTGTCATTCCTGAGATAAACACCGCCATCCATAAGCATGCGGCCGGTTACTTTGTACTGTAATTTGTCGGAGAGAGTTTCCTGTGCTGTGGCGGTCAGAGAAGTGACGACCGCCAGCAGGCACAGGGAGGATTTAGAAAGGTAATTCATTAGTAAGAAGTTTGTTGGACTACTTCTATCAGACGTGCGAAATCTTCAGGATGTACATCTCCGATGTTGCCGATGCGGAAAGTATCTGCCTGGGATATCTTGCCCGGATAGATGACGAAACCTTTTTCTTTCAGTTGGGTGTAGAAAGAATTGAAATCGAAACCTGCTTTCGGGTAAAGGAAAGAGGTGATGATGGGCGACTGGAATTCGTCCGGCAGCAAGGTTTTGAAGCCAAGTGTACGCATTCCTTCTACCAATATGCGGTGGTTTTCGCAATATCTCTTGTGGCGGGCGGCTACTCCTCCTTCTTCTTCCAGTTCGGCAAGTGCCTGCTTGAAGGCTCTTACTACATGGGTGGGTGAAGTAAACCTCCATTTGCCATGTCCTTTTTCCATCGTCTCCCATTGGTCGTAAATATCGAGTGAGAGTGAACGGGAAACACCCTTGCAGTGTAACAGTTCGGATTTGCGGGCTATGATAAAACTGAAGCCGGGAACACCCTGGATGCATTTGTTGGCACTGCTGATCATGAAGTCGATACCTAATTCATACATATCCAGAGGTACACCGCCAAAGCTGCTCATAGCGTCTACAATCAGCTTTTTGTTGTGGAGCTTCACAATGTGGGCAATCTCTTTGAGAGGGTTCAGGATACCGGTAGTGGTTTCGCAATGTACTACGGCTACGTGGGTGATATCTGAATTGTTGGATAGGTAATCGTCTACATAGTCAACGGAAACCTGTTCGGTTTCTTCGAAAGCAAGCATATCGTAGTTGATGCCGTGATATTCGGCAATGTGCCCCATACGGTCACCATAAGCGCCATTGCTGAGGATAAGCAGTTTGTGCTTGGGAGTGATAACGCTGCCGATAACAGCTTCCACGCAATAAGTGCCGCTTCCCTGCAAGAGTACGGAAGTGTATTCATTGGTGGCTGTGGTGGCAAGGGCAACGAGGGATTTGCGGATTTCTTCTACAATGTGTACGTTATAGTCGGCGTCCCATGTACACCAATCGGTCATCATGGCTTCTTTTACGGTTTCTGACGTGGTTAATGGGCCGGGGGTTAATAATAAATAGGGTTTCATATTGGTTTGATATTTAAAAGGATTAATAATTCGTATTCAGTTTATGATTGATAAGTTCTATGATTTGGGGAAGCTCTTCGATGTTGTCCACCACATAGTGGGCGCCTGCCAGAAGCATGCGCTGTCTGACTTCTGCTTTCCGGGCAGCGAGCGTTGCGGGAGACATTTGCTCTACTTCCTCCTGGGTTAGTCCCAGTTCGTTACTGCCGAGTATGATACCGACGGTCCAGACTTTGGCATTGATACCCTCTTTGATGTCGGCAATGGTGTCACCGTACTTCAGAACACAGTCTGTTGAAGGGATGGCAAGATCGATCATGTTTTGGTAAATCATATAAGGGAAAGGACGTCCGGCAGGCAGGCCGTTGGGAGTGACACACTTGTCGGTGGTGTAACCTTTGCGGGCTGCATTGGGGAGCACTACGTCCATCATGGCTTGGGTGTAGCCGGTGGTGGAACCTATTTTGATACCTTGTTTTCTCAGTTCGTTCAGGGTATCGATGACTCCGGGAATGGGGTCGGTGTAGTTTGCCAGGGAAGCAAAAAGGTATTCCTCGAATTTGGCGTTCATATCTGTTACGTCCTGTTCGTTCCAGGGGCGGTGATAGAGTTTCTCAAACTCCTCGCCTACTCCGCCCATCTTGAACAGTTCGCGGATGTGGTCTATCTTGGCCATTCCCATAGGGCGGCGGGCTTGTTCCATCGTGATGTTGATGCCTATTTCATTGAAGGCTTTCAAGAAGGCGGCTACCGGAGCGAAACATCCGTAATCGACCGCAGAGCCTGCCCAGTCCATAATGATACATTCTATTCTTTTCATGTTTACTTGTTATTTTATAATGAGTTGTTTAATAATAAATTGGGGTTTATCTATTTTTGTAAGCCTTTTAGGCTATCTGCAAAACTTGAATTATTCATCTGTTGAATTATTGCTTATTGCGATAAAATGTTCTTATTTCTCTTACTTTTTTAGCTGGGCATCACAGAAAATGCAGATTGCAGCATTTCCGGTTTCTCTTCTACCGCACGTCCCGTGCGCAGGAGTTCTTCTTTCTTATATCTCTGCACCAGATAGACAATAGAACAGCTGAATGCTACGGTACAGATTATTCCTACATAACCGGACATCTGGTTGTAAAAATCGAGCCAATTGATATCCGTATTAAAGAATTCCTTGAACATCAGGACGAGTACAGTACCAGTATATCCGATGAAATCAATAGTCACAATAAAGAATCCTACATTTCCTTTTATCTTGAAGCATGCTATGAAGCGGTCGAAAAATATGCTTTGAAAACAAAGGTAGGCAATGTAAAGGCTCAGACTCTGGATGAACAACCAAGTCACGGTGCTGAGTTGAAGCGTATCGTAATTGAGTGATACGAAACTCATGGTAGCCGTTCCGGCAACCACCATGCTCAAGAGGATGACCAATACTTTGATATTACTCTTTACAAAGACCATCATTCCGAAAAGTGCCAGGATGATAAGAGTAACAACACTGTCGATCTGTGCAAACAGCCAGGAAGAGTGTCCGCTCATGTCGATAATCTTCACCAGGAAATCTTCTTTAATATCCCGGAGGATAACCAACAGAAGGTTGGCTACGAACAGGAGGATCAATACAGGCATGAAGTTGCGGAACAGTTCTTTGCGTTGTTTTCCGTTGAGAGTGACACGCTGGCTCTTTTCGGCAATGTCTTGTTGGGTGGGTTGCGGCAGGCGATTCAGGGTGTAACCCAGCAAGGCAAGCAATGGCAGGGCAAAGCCACCGATGAGAGCGGGCATCCAGAACTCTCCTACATGCAGGGTGTTCATAACGAACAGTCCGATAGATTTTGCCACGCCGGAGCTGATGACAATACTGATACCCAAAAGGCTGGCAAGAATATCGGTGGTGCGTCTGCCTTCGATGAAGCTGAATATCACGCCCCACATGCAACCCAGTGACAAACCGTTGAAGAACATGGCGAAGATATTATAAGGAGCGGGCAAGAGTCCGAAGAGAACCAGGGAGAGTTCCGCTACCAGAATGGAAGCCAGGATGAACTTCATGCGGTGCTCCTTCTTTAATTCGGAAATCAACTTGATACCGACAAACTTGGCGATGAGGTAGCCCAGAATCTGGACGATGGTAACCAATACTTTATAATCCAATCCGAAGGCATCCAGTCCGTCGAAGGAGGCAGCGGTGAAAGGTTTGCGAAGCGCATATACTAAGGAGTACGAAAGAAGCGCTGCACCTCCTGCCCAAAGTATGAATACAAGATCGGATATTTTCTTGTTTGAAAGTAGTTCCGTTTTAATGTCGGTAATTGTTTTCATTTTATTCTCTTTTGATTTCGAGGGCAAAAGTAGAAGGATGATGTTACAGAAAAAATGAATATTTATTATTAATACATTTAATTATCGGATAGAAAATAAAGTAACATTAATGTAACATTTATGCAATCGGAATATAACACAAGTGGGTGTTCTTTGCAAATTAAAAACCAAAAACACTTACAAAATATGGAGGAACTATTAGAGATATATAAGCGGATAGAAGATCTGCGTAATAAAGGGGTGAAAATGAAAGATATAGCTGACAAAACGAATATGCCCGCCAGTGTGCTTTCTTCTCTCTATTCAAGTGTGCTGCCCACCTTTGCAAGATCGGTAAAGAAAGGAATGATGGAAGAAGAAGCATTGGACTATGCCCTGTCTCAGGTGAATAATGTTTCTAAGAAACGTTTGCTCGGCAACCTTACTGAAATGAAAGGGCAGTTACTGGAACTGGAACCCGTGATAACCGGTAACCAGAAGGAAATTCCATTCGTCAGAATGTTGACCGAAGAGATGAATCATTCGGCACAGGAAGTGTATAATTATAGTGGTATATATATAAGTTATAGTCTTTCGTCTTCGAGCGATTGCCTGAAGATGGAACCGTATCTGATTAGTGCCTCCGAAAACAATGACTATGTACAAGTGACTCATATGAGCGCTTACAACACAACACACCGGGGGATCGGGTTATTAAATAATCATCAGAATGCATATATCATCTTCAACGAAAGGGAGGCTCCGCAGCTTGCATTATTCACCATCTACTTGCAACTGCCCATGTACGACTATCCGTCTATGCTGAAAGGGCTTTACCTGAGTCTGGACTATAACCGGAATCCGATAGCCCGGCGGATTGTTTTCGTGAAATATTCCGATAGCACCAGCATGGATGATTTTATTGAACTGAAAGGCGGACTGCTGACCGAGGAAGAACTGACACCGGAGCAAAAGGTCTATTTTGAATATACATGCCGGGGCGGGGATTATATAAAAACGTGTACGGTGCCCTCCCCTCACCTGAATGGTGACGATCTGGAAAGGGAAAAGAAGATGCTGAAACTGTGATTCTGCTAATAAGAATATAACGACGGTGTGTCTTTTGTTACGGTTTTGCAGTTTTTCTTATCATCTTGCTTTGATATTGAAAGTTTTTTAGTATGTTTGCCGCATTATTAATGAAAAACACGTCTTTTCAATGAAAAAGCAAGATTTCCTGTTTATTATTCTGGTGGTGGTAGTCTTTCTACCCTTCTTTTTGAGTGACGCGGTTTATGACTGGTATAAGTCGTTCAATGCTGCACATGGTATGGTGATGAGCTTTCTGAAGTTTGCCATTCTGTCTTCGTTGGGCGAAGTGCTGGGATTACGAATCAGTGCGGGAGTGTACAACCGGAAGGGCTTCGGTATTATTCCGCGCATGGTGGTATGGGGCATACTCGGTATGGGTATCAATGCCGCTATGATTATCTTTTCAAAAGGTGTGCCGCAGTTCATGGAGTATATGGGAATGGCAAATGCTGCCGCAACGTTTACAAGTGAAGCGATGTCTCTCGATAAGGTGCTGGTGGCGCTGGCCATATCGGTAACGATGAACACAATCTTTGCTCCGGTATTCATGACTTTCCATAAAATAACAGATACGCATATCCTGATGTGCGGCGGTTCTATAAAGAGTCTTATCACTCCTATTCCGATGACAAAAATCATCACCGGACTGAACTGGAACGTGCAATGGAACTTCGTCTTTAAGAAGACAATCCCGTTCTTCTGGTATCCTGCACACACCATTACTTTCATGCTTCCGCCGGATATGCGCGTATTGTTTGCGGCATTGCTGGGCATTGTGCTGGGAGTATTGCTGGCAGTGGCGGCACGGAAATAGTTTTTTTATTACCTTTGCTTCCTGCTAAACGAAAATAGATGTATGAAACTATATAGTAAGCAGGAAGCAATCGCACGCATGAATATGCTGGCAGGCTGTTCAAAGTCGTTTGTCTTTCTGATTGATTATTCGCAGGAACAGGTTTATGTGGAAGAGACGGCAGAGGTCTCACCGGAGGAGTTGATATATAACCTGAATGGATTTACGAATGAAGCAGTTGCCGGTTTAACGGATGAATTGCCTCCGGAGAGTTTGCCGGAACAGATAGAATGGATCTCACAGCCTGTTTCTTTTCAGGAATACAGTGGTGCTTTCGGACATGTGAAAAAGAATATTCTTGCCGGAAACAGCTTCCTTACGAATTTAACTTGCCGGACTCCGGTACAAACCAATCTGACTTTAAAGGATATATATTGTAACTCCCGTGCTTTATATAAAGTATGGGTAAAGAATCGTTTTGTAGTTTTCTCTCCGGAGATTTTTGTTCGGATAAAGAAAGGGACTATCAGCTCTTATCCCATGAAAGGTACGATAGACGCTACCCTGCCCGATGCCGTACAAACCTTGATGAATGACGGGAAAGAAGCGGCGGAACATGCTACGATTGTGGATCTGATCAGGAATGACCTGAGTATTGTGGCATCTCATGTCCGGGTGGAGCGTTATCGCTATATAGATGTGTTGCAGACAAATCGAGGACCGATATTGCAGACCAGTTCGGAGATATGCGGTGAACTTCCAGAAGATTACAAACGGCAGTTAGGTGATATTCTTTTCAGTATGTTGCCTGCCGGTTCTATTACCGGTGCACCCAAAAAGAAGACGATGCAGATTATTCGTGAAGCTGAAGGATATGAACGGGGATTCTATACGGGAATAACCGGATATTTCGA
>NZ_EQ973492.1:826525-833236 GCF_000158035.1 Bacteroides cellulosilyticus DSM 14838 | reverse complement strand
ATACGGGAATAACCGGATATTTCGATGGAGACAATATGGATAGTGCCGTGATGATACGTTTTGTGGAGCAAGAGGCGGACGGAATGTATTTTAAAAGCGGTGGTGGCATTACTTTCAAGAGTGACGCCCGCAGTGAATATGAAGAAATGAAACAGAAAATATATGTGCCGATTTATTGAAACGATACAAGTACGTGACGGTAAGTTGCAGAACCTTGCCCATCACAACCGTAGGATGAATGAGACGAGACAGGCGGTTTTCGGAATGGCGGATCAACTGGATATTCTGGATTATACAGGGGATTGTCCTGAAAGCGGTTTTTATAAATGCCGGGTAGTTTATGGCAGAGAAGTATGTGAAGTGGCATTTTCCGCTTATACAATGAGGACTGTACGTTCGCTCCGGTTGGTCGGTTCGGATACGATTGATTATCGCTACAAAAGTACGGACCGGAAGGAACTGGAAGCATTGTATGCCCTGCGCGGCAATCAGGATGATGTATTGATTGTCAGAAACAATCTTTTGACGGATACTTCCATTGCTAATGTGGCGTTAGAAAAAGAGGGAGTCTGGTATACACCGAGGACTCCCTTATTGAAAGGCACAAAACGTGCATTGCTGTTGGAACAGGGGGTACTGACGGAATGTGATATTCCGTCAGATGAGATTTCCTCCTATTCACATATCGCTTTATTTAATGCGATGATTGATTTTCAGTCTCTGGTTCTGGAGATTAACCGGGATACGATTATTCGTATTTGATACTATCTACCGGATTATTTCTTGCTGCCCGATAACTGTTCAGGCATACTGTGAGCAGGGTGATGCAGACAGTGAAGAACAAAGGAAGCAGGAAATGAAGGATACCAATGTGTACATGGTAAGCAAATTGTTGCAGCCAATAATTCATCAGATAGCAGACCAGGGGTACAATGAGTATAAACGCTATACCTATGTAGTACAGGAACGGGCGGTTGACAAGCCATAATATTTGCCCGAATGATGCACCGTGAATCTTCCGAATTCCTATTTCGCGTATACGTTGCTGGATAGCATAATGGGTGATGCCGAACAATCCGAACAGTGTGAGGAATAAACTGATTGATGCATACATCAGCAGGATGCGGGAAAAGTCGGTGACTTCTTGATTATTGGAGATCAGTACCTGATAAGGGTCTTCATAATTGAATGGAGTACCGGGGTATTTCTTCTCCCATAATCCGCGAAGATGATTGATAACTGCTGTGCGATCTTGTTCGTCAAACTGTAAGGTCAATGTGGTATAGTTATCTTGGGGTATTTCGTGCAGAATCATTCTCAGTGGAAACACATTGTTTGTGAGCGAATATTTCTTGAAATCTTTCATGACGCCGATAATAGTACCTTTCTCACTCTTTTCGGGCACGTATTTAGAGATCGGTTGTCCCACTGGGTCTTCTCCTTCGGGCACAAGATAGCGAATGAAGGACTCGTTGATGATGACCGGTACAGAAGTACGGAGTAATAAATGGAATGTTTGTTTGGCATCCAGCAAGTTGAAATCGTATATATCCAGGAAGTCCGGACAGTTTTCATAAAGTTCAAGCATCAGTAGGTCATTCTTCTCACCATTTTGGCGGGGAACGGCCATACTCATGGTATAAAGGCCTGATTGGGAAGATACAACAGACTTCACTCCGGGGATGGATTTAGTGTCTTCTATCCAAGTAGATAAAGGGGATTGCCGGGAGTCGCCGATTCCAAACTCAACGATTCCTTTGTAGCGGCTTCCCTCCTGCTCTATCAGGTCCATTTGGCTACGGATTATCATAAAAGCACTTAGCAGTCCGATAGAAATCATGAATTGTAAGGTGACCAGTGCTGCTACAATGCGCTGTTTCTTGCGACCTGTAAAGAAGCTGCGGTAACGGCTTTCGGACAAGGTCTGTATCTTCCGGCTCATGTATTCTGCCGGAACAACGGATAGAATGATGACAAACAGCAGAATAACAGGGAATACCTGAACGGAGAAAAGATAGGAGAACGACAGATGCGCGGATATTGTTGTATTGAATACTGCTAACAGGTCGCTCATCAACAGAATGGATAACAAGAACGCTGTAATCACCATCAGGAAAGTATCGGCAAAGAGTTGCCAACGGATTTGACGGTGGCTTGCACCTAAAAGGCTTTCAATGTGCAAGGTGCGTATTTGCTTCAATAAGCGTGAAAAACTGAGGTTGATATAGTTGAAGCAACCGATGAACAAGATTAATAAAGCAGATAGCAGTCCGACGCTTAACAGGGCCTTTTGCCGATGCTCGATACACTGGTTGCTATCTTGTGTGGTAGTGGTAAAATAGGATTCCTGTAAAGTCTGGGTACGGTAATACCCTTTGCCTAATAAAGTAGGAAGCTCGGTTGTCTCGAAGCGTTGGCGAAAGGCGTTGAGGTCTGTTCCTTCTTTGAGAAGTATCGAACAGGTGGTTCCTTCGGGACTTTTTAGATGCGTGAGCAAGTCTGCCTGCAACATGCTTTGCGATGGCAGACGGAAGACGGCGGCGATACGGTAGGCACTTTCGCCGGATTGAGGGATATCCAGCAGCTTGCCGAGGCAGTCGGTGGTACCGAAACAACGTTCGGCCAGAGCTTGGCTGATGGCAATGGTTCCCGGGTGAGTCAATACTTCTTCTATTTTTCCTGCAAGGGTTTCGATGGGGATAAACTTGGGCAATGTACTGTCTGCCGATAGCAGGTTCAGTTCGGAATATTCTTGGTCGCCCACACGGATTTTTGTGTGAGTGATAGCTTGTGTGCGTAGTGAAGCTTCTATCTCAGGGAATTGTGAGATGATTTCGGGGACAGATTCGTGATATACGAATGTTCCCTGCATTTCTTGTTGTGCGAAAGGTAGTGTTTGTGTCAGCCGGAGGATACGGTCACGGTTGGGGTTGTTATACTCGATGTTGTATTCGTATAGGACGAAGGCTGTCAGTAGATTGGTACATGCGATACCGATAATCAGACTGACAAGAGAAATAGTGACGAACAATTTATTTCGCCACCAGCTACGCAGGACAAACTTCAGAATGTACATGTTCTTTTAGTGATAATATTAATAGGTTTTAGCTCTATCAGGAAGCCTGAAGAGTTTACATTATATAGTGCCGGGAAACCTGAAAGGGCTCGCATTTACAGTACAGAAGCCTGAAAGGCTTACATTATATAGCGTAGGGCATCGCCCTACGTAATAAGTATTCCCATCTCTGAGCCCTGAAAGGGCGAAATAAAATAGTATATCTCCGATTTCGTCCTTTTAGGGCTTAAGTAAAAATGTGCACAATTTGGGTTACAGACTCACCTCTGTCACCACCTGTCCGTCGAACAGATTAATGATACGTCCTGCAAAACCGGCATCGTGCTGTGAGTGGGTTACCATGACGATGGTGGTTCCTTCTTTGTTCAGTTCATTCAGCAGTTCCATCACTTCCTTACCGTTCTTGGAGTCCAGATTACCGGTAGGCTCATCGGCAAGGATCAGCTTTGGATTGGCTACTACGGCACGGGCAATGGCTACACGTTGCTGCTGACCACCGGAGAGCTGCTGTGGGAAGTGTTTGCTTCGGTGTGTAATGGCCATGCGTTCCATAGCTGTTTCCACGCGACGTTTGCGTTCGGCGGAAGGAATGCCCATGTAGAGCAACGGCAGTTCGATGTTTTCGTATACGTTCAGTTCGTCAATCAGGTTGAAGCTTTGGAATACGAAACCAATGACACCTTTACGCAGGCTGGTGCGTTGTGCTTCGGTGTATTTGGATACTTCCTTTCCATTGAGGTAGTATTCTCCACCCGAAGGGTTATCGAGCAAGCCGAGGATATTCAGCAATGTAGATTTACCGCAACCGGAAGGTCCCATGATTGCGACGAACTCACCTTCTTTCACTTCGATGTTCACATTGTTCAAAGCCCATGTTTGCACTTCTTCTGTCTTGAAGATTTTCTGCAGGTTTACTGTTTTAATCATAATAGTGATAATTTTAATTAGTAATATTGTTTATTCATTTTTTATTATCTCGGCCGGATTGATATGCATGATCCGGTAAATTTTATATGCGGTGGTGAGGAATATCATGAAGGCTACGCTGAAGAAGAGCACAACGCCCCACCACCACTCTGACACGACTTTCATGTTATCAATAATAGCCATCATCGCCAGTCTTAATAAAGGATACGCGACCGCAAATGCCAGTAAGAAAATCGTCAGATAGGCTTTTCCGAATACGGTGGCAATAGTTGTCGGAGTGGCTCCGTTAATCTTGCGGATAGCCATCTCCTTTTGCCGGCTTATGGTATCCATCGAGATGGCCGAATAGATGCTCAGCACCACCAGCAGTATACTTACTATCGCCAATATCATCATCGCGCCTTGCATCATTTGGATACTTCTCATGAAATCTTGTTTGTCATCGGGAAGTTTTTTAATCTCAACCGGCAATGTGACAGGAACATAATGTCGGCAAATCTCGTTGATGCGCCGAATTGCTAATTTGATATCTGTTCCGGGAGCCATTTTAAAGCATATCGCATTGAGCTGATTGCCGGGATAAAACACCGAACCTATTGTATGGCCGTTGCTGCTCTCTTTGTGCAACGCCTTAAACGTGCCGATAATACGATAACTCTGGCCATAGAATTCCACCATGTCCTGTATGCTATCCTTATCCAATTGCCGTCTGAAGTCCTCGCTCACATAGATGGTTCCGCTTGCGTCTGCATCCACCACTTTACCCGACATAGGAATATTCAGGAACTTAAAATAATGGGGATCTCCCTTTATTACTGAAACATACGCTTCCGAACGGTCCGCCTTTGTATATGTTTGCATACAATAGGACATCATAGTATTATCTTCCATCTTCAGTTCATCCGTAACCTCGGGCAGTGCGCGGATATCAGCCAAAATGGAATTCAGATGCTGGCGCATACGCTGCGTATTTATCTTGACAATAATAATTTCTTTTTCCTCTTGCGAGGTAAGTGCGCTATATGTTCTGCCGAATGCTTCGTACCAGCCCAAATTGATTACGAATGTTCCTCCAATAAAGAAGATGGAAATACTCAGCTGCAACCACATCATGACCGAACGGAATATATGCTTGTTGCGATTACGGTTCACCTGACTGATAATGCTTGCCGTCCGCAAACGTCGGATAGGAAACCAGATGATCAGCATACATATCGCCAAGAGTACGATATATATCTTAAACTGCAGCAGATAAATAGCAAACAGTATGGCATCAGGTATCCCCCAATTAGGGATATAGATTTGCATGGCACTCATTGACAACTCCATCAACACAAGAGATATGAGAAAAGCGAACGACATCATCCAGAATACTTCAAAGAAGAGTAGCAGATACAGCCCTTTCACGCTTGCTCCCATACACTTACGCAAAGCTATCTCACGCTGCCGGTTATAGAACATCTGAATGATAAATTTCAGGAAGTTGATAAGTCCCGAAATCAAGATCAGCGAAGCAATGAACATGATCAACATATTGATCAACAGACTCTTCATGCTTACCGCATCTTTCTGTGACAGCAATCGGGCTTCGGGATATATGATTTCTCCATTCCGTTCCCACGGTACTGATCGCAGAAGTTGGTTCAGTGCTTCCAGATTCATTTGGGGAGGCAGGTAACCGTTTATAGCTATCGGCTGGTCGGGCATCACTTCGTAAGAGAAGTAACAGTCTGTCTGAATTTCCAGCAGATCGTTTTCTACTACATTTACCACTCTGAAACTCTGCATGGCACTATCCGGTTGCAGACTCGATTCGGTGAAGATGATTGTACCGATGGGATTCTTGTCACCATATGCCTTGCGGACAAAATTCTGTGATAGTATCACCTCATCAGGTGCCTGAATCAGCCGACTGCCATATAGCAATTTTCGGTTGTAATAGGAGAAGTAGTAATCATTGACACCCATGAAGTTTATGATAAATGGAAAGTTGTGCTGTTCATTATCAATGATTTCCGCTTCTATTGATTTATGGAAAAACTGACTGAAACTTAACTTTCCCAGTTCATGACTGAGTTTGTCTTCCAGCAGTTGGGCATCCTGCATGCTGAAGAATGAGTTTCTATCCTGAGAGTATTCCAATCTGATACGCCGTTCCATGTCCGGTAAATCTACCTCCATCTTTTGGCAATACATGGATACCAGAATGTAGCACACAATGCCCACTGCCAGGCAGAGAGCTGAAATCAAACTGTGAGTTTTATACTTCCACAGGTTTCTGAGTGATATTTTCAGATAATGGATTATCATGGGTTGTTTATTCAACTTATTGGTTATTCGTTTTTAATAACTTCCGCCGGATTCGTTTTTGCTATCCGCAAGATACGGAAAAGTATTGTAAAGCCTGTAATAAGAGTAACAATCAAGAATATGCAGAGCCAGAAAAGCAGACCGCAGTCAAAGAATACCGTATACATTTGTTTCCATAACATCAATACAACATATACAAGCGGGAATGCAACGATGGCACTACACAATAACAAGATAATATAAAGACGGGCAAACAACAGGATAATCTGCGGAACATCTGCCCCATTTACTTTACGGATAGCAACTTCTTTCTGGCGTCGTTCTGTATCGAGCGTGATACTGGAGTATACACCTAATAGTGTGATAATAATGCTGATAACAGCAAAGAACAAAATAAT
>NZ_EQ973492.1:822965-826304 GCF_000158035.1 Bacteroides cellulosilyticus DSM 14838 | reverse complement strand
CCTTCGAGAAGTTGTACTCAAGAGCCTGCAAAACATGGATATCATCCAAGAATGTTTTAGCCTGATAAGTTATATTTTCAGGAAGCATCTCGCGGTAGACTTTCTCAATCCATCGGGCTACTTCCTTTTGCTGGCCCGGATGACTCTTTATGTAACAATGGCCTATGTAGACTGAAGGATCATAAGGCAGGAAAGCATATCCACTACTTCTGTTATATACATTGGCCTGAAAAGGTGCGGATATTCCACAGATTGTGTAGTCGGTATTACCGCTATACAAGTTCATACCGATTACATCTTTCTTCTGCATCTCCTGCCAGACATTGTCTACCACAATATCTTTTTCCGTTTGAGGAAGTCTTCCTTGTTCTATGGGAATATTCATAAAAGAGAAGAAATTGGCGGGTACAGCCATGACACTAATATCAATCCAGGAGTTCTCATTTCCCTTTTCGGTCGTTAATCCATTGCCCGACATTCCTTGCATATAACCGACATCTGATAACAGAATTTCTTTCACTCCGGCATGCTGTTTAAAACGCTCTATCAATGCCAACTTTTCCTCATTCTTCATAAAGGGATAGTCTAGGGGAATACTAAGAATCTCCGATTTTTCTTTTTGACTTAGCGTATGGATTAAACTATTGGTCGTTTTCTCGGCTTGCAGATATAAAGCAGCCGTCAGGGATACAAATACCCAGCAAATAAAGAACTGGATACCCAGCATAAGGTTACGTCCCCATTGCTTACCTCTGCGTTTATTGTTTCCATAAATACCTGTTTGCACGGTAATACGACGAATACGAATGGAAACAGACAAACATATAAGGACGCAGAGTATGATAAGAAGAACGATATATTGCAGAGCATGTATTAAAAGCGTTTCAGAGGTAAAGGCCATTGCAAAGCCCGGCAAAGAGAAATTCATGTGATTCCCCAATAATTCTATGCCTGATAATACCAGTATGGAGGATATGGATATGACGATCAATGACTGTGTGAATAGTAAACAGAAGAGTTGTTTCCAGTTGCATCCTATCATTTTCATGATACTGTATTCTTTAGTACGATTGAAGAAAGAACCGATAAGGAAATGGAAAAAATTGATCAGCCCTACTAATAATATCAGTGTGCCTACAGTTCCGGTAACTAATCCCAGATAGGAAACACCTTGTTTTTTCAATCTGGCTCCCATACTACTGGCAGTGACAGTGTAAGCTTCGCCATACAAAGTATAAGTATAGTCTCTTTTTGAGAATTGCTTTTCTAAATCGGTACATGTAGTTTGTGGTGATAACAACACATAGGTATTTGCTCCCGTCATGTTATACCGTTTGGGACTTTGTAGAAGTCCTTCACTATCGTTTACGGTCAGCATATCTATGTTTTGCATAAAATCTAAACTATTGTTCAGAGGGATATCTTTCATTACTGCTTGAATGGTGTAGACGATACCTCCTGTTTTTGGGGTGCTTTCAGGAGAAGTATTGAGCCTTCTCATGAGAGTCATGTGTTTGCCGATAGCACTTTCTGCATTACCGAATATTTTAATGGCCATAGATTGGCTCAGGATGACGGAGTTAAGAGACTGACTTGCCATTTTCCAATGTCCTGCTACCATTTCCGGAGTGAAGATTTTATTGTAGCAAGTATCTATTTCAATCGTTTCAAGTTCATAAGGTAGCGTCTTTTCCGGAGATAACTCTACATAATAAGGGCGTTCGCGAGGATAGGTTACGGATGAAATGGCTTCCGTTTCTCCCAAAGCCCATGTGCGCAATTCTTCGGCCAGAGGAACCGGAGAACCGGAAAAATATCTGTCTGCCTTGCCGTCATAGAGATTTAATTCTGCTATGCGATCATGATTAGCAAAACAATGGTCTGTGCTTTCTACAAAGCGACTGCAATATATGCAGACACAGAAGCAGAGTAAACCTACTGCCAATCCGATGATGGAAATGATATTTTGTGTCTTATGCTTACACAAGTTTCTGAATGCTATTTTGAGATAATGGAATATCATGGTATATACATTTTATATTTTATATATTCAAAACTTATGCCAAGTATGTAACTTTCTATTTATTAATGATATACTGGTTTTTGTTATAGAGTATTAGTGTGCTATAGTGCACAAAAATAGTGCATATCCGCACATGAATTCTATACTTACTCGGTCTTTATTATATCCACCGGATTTATTTTTGCAATTTTCAAAATGCGGAATATGACAGTAAGTAAAGTCATGAGAACTATCCCAATAAATATGCAAATCCAGAAGCAGAAACCGTCATCGAAGAAGACAATATACATTTGTTTCCATAATTGCAGTATTGTGTATAGCAGTGGAAATGCAATCACTGCTGTTATTATTAATATCCGGACATACATGCGCAAGAACAGATAAAGTATTTGCCATAGTCCCGCACCATTAACTTTACGGATGGCTACTTCTTTGCATCGGTGTTCAGTATCAAGGGTAATGGCTGAATATACTCCCAGTAAAGTAATGATTACACTTACTATTGCAAAAAATAGGATGATGTTCTTCATTTTCGATTCCAATCCTTGTATTTCTTCCAAATCTTGTTGCAGCGTACTGATTTGTGGGGACAAAGTGTATGGAAGTGCTTCACGGAGCACTTGGGATGCATACTCTTCTACGGCTTTTACTTGAGCTGGCAGGCATTTAATGTAGCAATATTCTATGGGTCCTTCCATTTTAAGTGGCAAGAAAGCCATACCCTCACTTCGGAAAAGACTCTCGCTCTGGAAATATACATTGGTTATAAATGAAGATGTAATGCCTTTGACGGTATAGCTACCGTTAAAGTTATACAAGATGTTGCCTAAAATAGGTTTGGGAATCCGTTTTTCTAAAACGTCATCAATTACCATTTCTGTATTGTTTTGCAGATTATTGCCTTTCAACAGAGGAATATTCATGAAATGGAAAAAATTGGGAGCTGCATATATGAAACTACTGTTGATATTAGAATCTCTGTTGTTCTCTTCAGATTGGAATCCGGTAATAGAAATTCCACCGGCATAATTGTTATTTGACAATAATTTCTCTTGCACACCCGAATGTTGTGCTATGCGTTCTGTAATGGCAAGTTTCTCTTCATTTTTCATGAAGGTGTAGTTCAGAGGAATACTGAGAATACATTCTTTCTCTTCTTTTGAAAGAGTGCCAAAAAGTGTGGAGGTTGTTTTCTCTGTTTGTAGATAAAGGGATACTGCCAATGTGACGAATATCCAGCAGATGAAAAATTGAATGCACAGCATAGTGTTCCGTATAAAATGTTTGCTCATACGTCTGACATTGCCTTTGATCCC
>NZ_EQ973492.1:819270-822783 GCF_000158035.1 Bacteroides cellulosilyticus DSM 14838 | reverse complement strand
GTGTACAAATGAGCAAATTCAGTAGAAATATCAGTATAAGATATTCGGAACATTGCTTCATTAGTGATGTTTTGTCTATTTCCAATGTAAATACTACTAACGTAAGATGAAAAAAGGGAGCCAGTAGTTCAATTAAACAAAAAGTAATCAGAAAGGCTAATAAGATAATCAGTGCCGATTGAATGAAAAGCTGTGATAACAGTTGGTGGTTACTGCTTCCTAATACCTTACGGAGACTATATTCGCGGCTACGGTTAAGAAATGAGCCGGTAAGGAAATGGAAAAAATTAAGAAGGCCGATAAGTAAAATTAGTATTCCTAATGCAGTGGTAACACTGATAAAGTAAGGGCTGAAGGTTGCACTATAGGCTCCCTTCCCCAATGCAGTTGCACCAATCGTATTATCAGGGAATGCATCGCTGGATAGATTCAGTTCGCGAAGATGATCCTCCAGTTGTTGTACACTTTTCCCTTTATGCAATAAAGCGAAAGTGGAGCAACCGGTCGTAAACTTTCTACTTTCACTCTGGAACAAACCTTCACTATCATTTAGCACTAATAAATCAATTCTATTGCAAAAATTCAAGCTGTTATTTTGTGGTATATCTTTTATGATTGCCTGGATGGTATAGACAGTGCCACCTGAATTTGGGGTAGCATCTGGTGAACTCATTAGTTTTTTGGTCAGTACCATACGTTTACCGATCGGATCACCATTTTCACCAAAAACCTTGTGTGCGGTGCTTTCCATCATAATAATAGCATTGGGAGTATGGACCGCAACATCCCAGGAACCGGCTATAATCTTCGGAGTGAATACTTGGCGGAAACAAGAATCAATTTCGATAGTTGACATTTCAGTAAATGGATATTCCTTTCCGTCTTTCATTTCTATATTGTATGGACGTGGATCAGCATTAGCGATGTGTGTTAAAATGTCCACTTCATTCAATGGTATATCCTGCAATTGCTCAAAGACCGTAGCAGGAGTTCCGGAGAAGAACTCCCCGTTTGAACTCTTTAAAACAATATCGGCAATGTGATCATGATTTTCAAAACATTGGTCAATACTTAGAAAGAAACGACTGCAATACATGCATATACTGAAGCAAAGCAGACACACTGCTAATCCTACGATACTGATAAGATTTTGCGTTTTGTGTTTAAGCAAATGACGTATTGCTATTTGAAAATAGTGTTGTAACATTTTTTATGGCGTATTATATATGTATTTATTCACTTTTTATCACTTCTGCCGGATTCTGCCGTGCTGCCTGCCATACCCGCCAGCCAATGCATAACAGAATAAGTAAACCTATCCCACTAAATATAGCCAGATATATCCATGCACTGATTGCTGTTTGTTCTATATAACTTTCCAGCCATTTTTTCATCAAAGCGTATCCTATAGGAAATGCCATCACTGATGCCGCAACGAGTAATATAAAGTACTCTTTTACAAACATAGCAAGTATTTCTTTTACAGACGCTCCATTTACTTTGCGGATGGCTATTTCTTTGCGCCGCTGCTCGCAACTTAGCGTAATGAAAGAGAATATTCCGAAAGCGGCAATGAGTACGCAAATAAGTGAGGCAAAGCCAAGCAGCTTCAATAATAACGTTTCGGATTTCAGGAACTTAGAATATTCCTCTTCTATATTGAGAAGAGAATGATATTCATTATTGCCAGTTGAGATTTTGGCATATACATCATCTACTCGCTTTTTAAGATCCTCCCATGTTCCTGCGCGATATTTTATCAATATATCACCATAGTTGGCATCGGAATCGGAACCTCCCAGACCTCCTTTATTGCAGAATAAAGTAGGTGCTGCCGGGATTGTAGGTGCTGTGATATGGAAGTCTTTTACAATTCCGACGATTGTAACTCCTTGGTGAATATTGATTTTCTTACCTATCGGATCATCTAAGCCTAATCTTCTTGCACAAGTCTCGTTGATGATAGCCTTATCCGCATCATCCGGTTTTAGCATTTCACCTTCTATTAGTTTCAGGTTGTAGAAATTGATAAATTCCCTCCCTTCTCTTATGCAGATGATATCTACTCTATCTTCCTTATCCGTGCTTTTCTTTCCTTCCCAGCTGTTTATCCTGTAAGTCAGTGTACTATATCTTGGAAATAAAGGTTCACATCCTTTCAGTGTCTCTACAATACATGGCATCTTATCTATTTCGGCACTGACGGCAGCATAAGATTCCGGAGAAACATATTGTCTTAATACTGCTGTATTCTTTCTTTCCCAACCAATGTCACCATTTGCCAGGTGATTGAGTTGTTTCATAAGAATGCTTACGCAAAAGATAAATAAGATACATATTATTAATTGGAATACTATGCTGCATTTACGGAATAGGAATAGATTGCCGGATTGCCTGTAGTATCGGCGGACAATAAAAGGTATTAATAGGATATAGGATATGAAAAGAATACCTATAAAGTAGAGGAATGATTCTCCATAAATATTTCCATTAATTTCGGACAGTTCTCTGAATTTCGGAAGCGATAATTCGATAAACGTCATTCCTAAAAGACCGGATAAAAGCAGCACAAATAAATATTCAGTACCAAAAAGTATGAATAAATTCCGAATGGATGAACCACATACTTTTCTTAATTCAATTTCCCGGTTTCGTGTGCGCATACGGGTGATAAACAAGGAGAGATAGTTGAACAATGCGCAAAGTATAATCATGCCGCTTGCTATGGAGAAAAGTACTAAATAATTGAATTTAAGGGTCAGTTTTTCATTTATGGCAGAGTAATGGTATTGGGTTAATGGAATTATCTTATATTTTTCGAGAGGTTTGGGATACCATTGGTTTCCGGATTCGTAGTTCTTCATTTTTTCCTGAAAAGATGTAGCATCCACTCCTTTACGTAGCCGAACGTAGGTTTGAAATCTATGTACTCCCCATTCGCTTTTTTCTTTTTGAAATTGTGATGACATTGTCCATGCGGCAAAATAGAGATTACTATGTTTCTCTACATTTTTCAGAATGGCACAGACTGTCTTAGGTGTATCATCTGTCTCTATCTCTTGTCCAAAAACTTCTGTTGAACCGAATAATGACATAGCAGTCTCTTCTGTTAATGCAATTTTATTATCAGAATAAAGGAATTCCATGCTTCCGGATAATATGGAGGTAGGTTGGAACATCTCTAAAAATGTGGAGTCAGCATACATGCAATTAACTTTTGCCGTTTTCCCCTCTTTGGTTTTCAGCCCCATTTCCCATTGGTAAACTGCACATGCGGCTTCTACTTCCGGAAATTCTTGCCGAAGTGTAGTAGCCGACATATATGAACTGTATGTGCTGAATGTTGATTCACTAAAAGTGGCTTCTTGATAAAGCAAATGAGTTCGTTCCACACCTTCGTAGAATTTGTCATACGTAATTTCGTAGTGTATCCACAGATTTGAGAGTGCAAAGCAAGTAAATCCTACTGCCAAACCTATAATACTGATAATACTCTGTATTTTGTATTTCAGT
>NZ_EQ973492.1:816808-819124 GCF_000158035.1 Bacteroides cellulosilyticus DSM 14838 | reverse complement strand
AATAATGCTGTATCATGTTTTTGATTTTTCTATTATTCACTCTTTATCACTTCTGCCGGATTCTGCCGCGCCGCCTGCCATACCCGCCAACCGATACATGCAAAAATAACGATCATTATACCACCAAAGATAGCAAAATATATCCAGGCACTGATAACTGTCTGTTCTACATAGTTTTCAAGCCAACGCTTCATCAGCACATACCCTACAGGGAATGCGATGACAGATGCTATAATCAGTAAGAGCATATATTCCTTCACAAACATAAGAAGAATATCTTTAATGGCAGCTCCATTCACTTTGCGTACAGCTATTTCTTTGCGCCGTTGTTCACAACTTAGTGTAACAAGAGAGAATATGCCGAAAGCGGCGATCAGCATACAAACAATAGCGATAAAACTCAGTAACTTTATCAATGCATCTTCTGATTTCAGATAGCCGGTATACTCCTCTTCTGTATTATATAACTTATATCGCACTTCCGGATATTCATAAGTGAATATGCTATCTATCCGATTTTTAAGTTCTTTCCATTTGCCATCATGAAACTTGATTAGTATTTGTCCTTTCCCTATCGAAAATCCGGAGTTTTTAAGAATATCTTCTGTAATTAGAGTATAAGGCTGTACCGGTTCTGTTGGAGCTGTGATGTGGAAGTCTTTGATTATGCCTGTAATGGTCCATGCTCTATTATCCAGATAAAGCTTCTTTCCAATCGGTTCACTCATTCCAAGTGCTTTTACTGCCGACTCGTTAATCATGATTTTATTAGTTTCTGTTGGTTTTACCATTTCCCCTTCCAGCAGTTGCAGATTGTAGAAAGATACGATCTTTTCACAATTCCACAAACTCAGCATATCTATGCTTTTCATACCATCTTCTTTCCCATCCCAATTTTTGAAGCTTTGTGAAAAACCTGATGACTTGGGCAATAAACAACAATGTCCGGTTATGACCTCTTTTGTGCATGAGAATTGCTTTATCTTATCAGCAATGGTTTCAAAATCTTTATCCGGATATAAAAGATTGATAGAAGCTATATTTTTTCTTTCCCATCCCAGATCCGTATTCGTAAGATAGTAGATTTGCTTCATTATGACTATCATGCAGAATGTGACAAGAATTCCTGTTACTAACTGGAATGTAATGCTTGCTTTACGGAGCATGTATCTGTTTACGGTATTCCGGATGCGTGAGCGTCTGATGACGAATGGTACCAACAGAAGCAATGATAACAAAAGAATCCCAATAAAATAAAGAAGTGATTCTCCATAAATGTTTCCGGATACTCCTGATATCTCTTTAAAAGCCGGTAAAACGATTTCAATCAAAGCCATGCCCAATATTCCTGATGAGAATATGATGTATAGGTATTCTACAATAAACAGAATAAACATCCCTCCAATGGAGGATCCACATACTTTGCGTAATTCTATCTCACGGCTACGCATCTGCATACGGGTAATAAACAAAGAAAGATAATTGAATAATGAGCAAAGAATGACCAATCCGCCAGCTACGGAAAATAGTATCAGATAATATAGCTTGATGGATTTAGTTTGATTAATCGGTGAATAATGATATTGGGTGAGTGGTATCAATCGGACGTTTTCAAATACCCGATGAGGATCTCGCGGATCAGCTTTAGCTTCATGTACAGCTAATTTCTTCTGGAAAGCTGCAACATCAGTTCCTTCGTGCAATTTAATAATTATCTCAAAACCTCCATTCCCCCATTCATCCTGCCAACTGCGGAAGTACTTGCCCTGGCCCCAAGAGCCAAATGAAAGATTGCTGTGATGAAGGCCTGAAAGAAGAGCACAAACTGTTTTAGGATCATCATTGTAGTTTTTTACTTCTTTGCCCAGTACATCCGTGGTGCCAAATAAACGCATTGCGACGTCTTCTGTTAAAGCTATCTTGTCATCTGAATACATAAAGTCCATGTTACCGGATAGAATAGAAATTCCGAACATGTTCATGAAACAAGAGTCCGCCTGCATCTCATGAACTTCTACTGCGGGTTGACCGTCTACTTTTATGTCCGTTGCTTTTGTCCATCTGGTATATGCGCATGCGGCTTCCACTTCAGGAAAGTCGTTTTTCAGCACCGTTGATGCCGGATATGGCATATAAGTGGAATACCCGCTTGTTCCAAATATATTTTCTTTGCAGAGGATGTACATCCGGTCGGCTCCTTCGTGGTAAGCATCATACGTAGTATCATAATGTATCCATAGATTTGCAAGGGCGAAGCAAGTAAATCCTACTGCCAAACCTATAATACTGATAATACTCTGTATTCTGTATTTCAGA
>NZ_EQ973492.1:765850-816628 GCF_000158035.1 Bacteroides cellulosilyticus DSM 14838 | reverse complement strand
AAAAAGTGCTGTATCATAGCTATATATTAGTTCACGCATTATTTTACTGATGCCATTCACAAGATTATATATCAAAGTGAATTTCTTTTTTAGATTAAGATTCAAATCTCGTGCCAAAGTTATAACAGATTGTTTTTCAGGTAAATATTTGTTTTAGTAATATTGCTTTAGTGTGCTATACTGCACAAAAATAGTGCATATTCGCACAAATGGTACATTTAAAATCACAAAGAATAGTTATAGGCTCTGACTATAACTTCTTAACTTTTGATGAAGTAATAATCTAGCTGTGAACAGGTGTAGCGTTTTTTCTCTTTTAATAATCGGGAAGATGCTTCTACTTTTCTCTAAAAAACCATGCATTAGATGCACTCATGAATACACTCCTTGATGATGGACTAACTATTGTATATCAGTGTTTTATAGTCTAAAAATAGAAAGAAATATGTGGTGTTAAGGGTTCAAAATAGGGTCAGGGTCACTTATACCCCCAAATTCTGCTCAAATGAATAGAATATTTTAATTTGGTGTAAAATAAAAGCACTGATATGGCGCCAAATTACCAAGGAATCAGATTTTATAATCCACTCTTTATTACTTTTGCTTCACTTTTCTGTTTTTTGTATCAAACATTTACTCATAAAGAATCGTTCGCATTACAATATTTCGAATCTATGGGAATTTGTTTTTTGTAAAAACTGTCTAAAATCAACTATCTGTATATCAATGCAATATTGACTAGTGGAGTTAAAAATCACCTACAAATGGGGCTATAAGTGACCCTGACCCTATTTTGAACCCTAACAAGTCTTTTATTAGTTTTGGATTTGTTATATTTATTCAATAAAAGTACGTGAGAAATAATATGGTAAGTCAAGGCATAGCCAACCCCTGCCTTAAACGGAACATAAGAAGCAATGTCGTGATGCAAAACTAGCAATATTCCACATTACGAGATTGCTAGTTCTGCATCACGACATTGCTTCTTATAATTATACTCCCAAAGGATACAAATCGTTTTTATTCTTTAATCACTTCCGCCGGATTCTGCCGTGCTGCCTGCCATACGCGCCAGCTGATACTTATGGTGATAACCATTGCTATCCCTGCAAAAATGAGGATGAACGGTAATGCTCCTATACTTACCTGACGATTGTACGTCTCTATCCAGTGCTTCATAATAGTATAACCGGCAGGGAAAGCTATCAATGAAGATACGATCAATAGCATTGCGTATTCTTTAAAGAAGATGCTCAGGATATTGCTGATAGTAGCCCCATTTACTTTGCGGATAGCTATTTCTTTCCGGCGTTGTTCGCATGTCAATGATACCAATGAATATATGCCGAATATAGATATCAGGATACAAACAATTGCAGAGAATCCCAATAGACTGGATAATGCATCTTCTGATTGCAGGTACTTATTATATCGTTCTTCCTCGCTGTCCAGAAATAATTTGCGGTCGGGAAGTTCAGCTTGCTGCATTTCCTCGATGCTACGACGACATTCTTCCCAGGTTCCCGGTTTATACTTGAAGAGGACAAAGCAACGCGGCCACATCCACTGTGATTTATTGGTATTGACAAATACAGTATGAGGCAGGTCCTTGGAAGGCGATCTGTATGCACAGTCTTTTATGACTCCGATCACAGTCATAGGTTCCACTTCTTTATTGCAGTAAAAGATGTGTTTGCTGATAGCTTCTTCAGGTGTCCATCCCATAGTGCGTGCTGTCGTTTCCATGATATTAACTTCACGGATATCCGACTTATCCGATATCCATTCTCCTGCTACCAGTTGCATGTTATAGAATTTGAAGAACTCCTCTCCTGCCAGAATCTCATCTATACCCATTGGGTTTTCAGTTGTCCCATTCAATCCGTCCCAGGAATCTACCTCAAAAGCTGAATAAGAACCCATACTGATGAGCGGCCAGTAAACAGGCCGTACAACTTCAGTTACCATGGGTAACGCTTTTATCTTCTCTGCCCATACATTCATGTCCACATTCATCCAGATGCCCAAGGAAGCACGGTTCCGATAATCCATTCCCATATCTACATTACGCAAATGATAAAGTTGCATTTGCATAATGACAGTACAAAGTATAAATGTAAGGCAAACAACAAGCTGTATTACAATGCTTCCCTTACGGCATATATGTCCCATTATACTCATTTGAGTACTATGAAGTGTATTCTGCAATGAGTGACGGCGGAATAGGTAAACAGAACATAGCGCCACTATAAAAGCCAATACTGACATACCTGCGACGTATAATATGCAATTCCCATAAATGGATATATCTGTATCGACAATCATGGAATATTGCAAGAACCAGGGTTTTAGTAATTCCACGAAGAACATCCCTAAGAGTGAAGCCAATAGAATAGTAAATAGAAAGTCCGTACTAAGTAATGCCAATAACGAACGTTCGGATGCTCCATTTACTTTGCGTAGTGCCATTTCCCGTTTACGCGAGCGAAAACAGTCGATATAAATCGTTAAATAGTTGATTAATGCGCACAGAATGATAAGCACTCCTGTGATGGAGAAATAAACAATGTAACGGAACCGTACTATTTGTTCGTCTCCACGAATAAATTCATCCGCATAACGCAGTGAGGTAATGGGCTCCAGATAGAAACGTGTATATCCGGTTACACCATAGCTGTTCTTTTTGAGTTCATCCGGAAAGTGCTGATTCATTTTTTCTAAAAGTACATCCACATTTGTTCCGGGCTTTATTTTTATCAGCATCCTGTAATTGGCGTTATCCCATGAAGTATCATTATTGGTACGCCCCATAAAAGCATATTTAAAGTTAGAATGCTCTCCCCAATCGCTGACAATGGCGCTTATGCGATACTCGTACCGACGGTTATTGTCTGTTATGGTCTCTCCAATCACTCTGGTAGTACCGAACAAGTCTTGAGCAGCTTTTTCTGTAATGGCTATCCCGCTCTTTTCCGGTGAGGTGGATAAAAAGAATTGGTTGTCACCCTCCAGAACTTTTATATCCATCATACGGATGAAAGTTGTATCAGGCATTAACATCGGATATTCCGTAATCTGTTTCCCATTTTTAATGAATAGAGTATTCTGACCTGATGCACAGAAATCTTCTATTTCAGTGTAAGTCGTTTTTAAATGATTCCCCAACGCGTAGGGCACAAAGTCAGAGTAGTGCCCTCCAAAGTGGCAATCGTTCATTCGTACCAAATAAATGCGTTCTGCATCCTTATGGAAATCATCATAAGTTATTTCATATTGCACCCAGAATGTAGACAGTGCAAAACATGCCAGACCGATTGCCAGTCCGATGATACTGATGATACTTTGCGTTCTGTACTTCAACAGATTCCGATATGCTATTTTTAAATAATGGTGTATCATAACTAACCTCTTTATTCTGCTTTCATGATTGTTGCCGGATTGATGCGGGTTGCTTTATTCACCTGCCAGAACAATGTTCCCAACGAAATGCCTGCCACCACTAATATAGCGATCAGGTAGATAAATATACTAACAGGAGCTTTCACTATAAAATCCCGTGTATAGATGTATATCAGATAATAAGATAAAGGTATGGTCAGCAATGCTGCACCGGCTATCACCCATATATACTTGCGGAATAGAACGGAATACAGATTTTTCAATTGTGCCCCATTCACTTTGCGGATGGCTATCTCGCGGTAGCGTTGGCGGATGTCGAATAAGGAAAGTCCGAATAATCCCAATACCGAAACAAAAATAGAGATGGTGGCAAACAATGTAAACACGGTTGCTACACGGCGGTCGTCGTCATACAGGGCCTGAACATCTTCTTTCAGCCAGTGATAGTCGAACTCTTCCGCATGAAAAATCTCCTCTCTTGTGTCTTGCAAATATTTGATAAGTTCCTTTTCCTTACCGGCCTTACAGGCTATTTGGAATTGTGCTCCACCGTAACCGGGTGTCACGATGTATACCACGGGTTTCTTTCCGGCTGTAAGATGGCCGGTATAGTAATCTTTGATGACAGTTCCTACAGGCATCAAAGACAGGCCGCCTTCTACTATTTTTCCGTCCATTGAGGAAGTTATCCAGAGTGCCTGTTCTCCTCTTACGAATGCTTCTTCCTGCTTCGTATAACCGAATGCTTTCAAAGCTGCCTCATTCATAACAACTACATTCTCTGAATAATCCTTTGCCTCCACTTTCCCCGGCAATGTACCTTGTACTGCTTGCAGTTCATACAGCTTGAAGAAATCCGCCGGTATATACATCACCATCATATTTAGCTTCACGTCTTTATCATTAATAAGTGTCGTACTGCCTCCGCTACTGAGGATGCCACTTTGCGAGGGATCGCCACAGAACCACCGTTCTATGAAAGGACATTCATCCAGTTTTTGCCGGATGGTAGTCGTATTCTGCCAGCGCTGTTTTCTTTCGGCTTCACTTTCACCTCCCCAGCTCTTGGGGGTAGGAATCAGATTGGCATAAAGTATGCCTTCCGTCTTGAATCCCGGAGGGGTATTTTGCAGGAAACGGAGGTGGCTGCTGAAGTATAGAGAGAGGACTATCAGCAAAAGAGTGATGCTATACTGGATAAACAGGAAAACCGTACGTGTAGCGACAGAATGCCGTGAACTTCCGATGGAACGTATGGACACGATGGGTGGCAGATAATTGTATTTGATAAAAGGATATACAGTAGTGAGTAGTGGCAAAAGCACCAGCACACCGAGCGACAGTTGCCAGTCGAAAGCCGTATAAGGTACATCGCTGCCCAGCAACCTGCTGGCATATCCCGAAAATATTTCGATAAAGAACCAGGCCAGCAGCAGCGAGATGACGATCATCAACATATTTTCCGTCCATAACTGGAGGAAGAGTGCACGTCCACGGATGCCGAATACTTTCTTGATACCATACTCCTTGGAACGTTTCAGCATAAAAACCAGATAGATGTTGACGAAGTTTAGTATGCCTGCCAGCAATAATAACAGGCATACTCCCATAAGTACCAGAATGTGCGAACGACTGCTATAATGCCACATATTCGGTTGATCGGCCATGGCAGCCAATCCTTTATTCCAGTAGAGTTGGCTGACAGGAATAAAGTCGTAACTCACCATATATCCCCATTCTGTTTGTCGCTTCACATGGCTGATAGCATTAATGGCATCTACATCTACTCCGGGCATAAAACGCAGGATTTCTATATACATTTTGCTCCACTCTCTTCTGGTTTTCAGATCCAGATTTATCAGTACATCAAATGTTAGCGAAGATTTGCATGCCGGTTCTTCCAATATACCACAGATCGTCAACAGCTTGCCTCCGGAGTATCCTATCGTTTGTCCTATAGGATTCTTATCTCCGAACACACGTTTGGCAAACTGACGGGTAATGAGTACTTCTTCAGGCGCTTCTATGTGTTTACCTTTCAATGGGTAGTGAAAGAAGTGCAAGAATGCTGTGTCTGCTACCAATGCTTGGACGGTATAAGGTTTCTCATCGATGGTTACATTGTCATTGTCCAGTGTGATGAAGTAACTTCTCTTTTCTATGGCTTCGGGAGCGTAGTAAACCGTATCTGCACCACTGTCTTTATTCACACTGCCAGGGAATACATTGCCATCAATTTCCCGTAGCGGGATAAAAGTCCTTTCAGCATGGGTGCAGTGCGTGTTCACTTGCAACTCACGGTGAATGTAGCGTACTAATATGATGGTACATGCCAGGCTGAGTGCCAGACCAATGACATTAATGATCGTATATGACTTGGAGCGTATCAGGAAGCGCCAGGCGTATTTGAGTGTTTTCATATTTCAGTCTTTCTATATTTTAGTTATATTTTATTTCTTATTCGCTTTTCATAATTTTTGCCGGATTAATCCGTGCAGCTTTATTCACTTGCCAGAGCAATGTACCTAACGAAATGCCAGAAACTACCAGTATGGCTATGGAATAAATGAATATGCTGATAGGAGCTTTCACTACAAAATCTTGCGTATAGATGTATATCAGGTAATAGGATAAAGGTATGGTAATCAATATGGAAATTCCTATTACCCAAATGTACTTGCGGAACAGAACTACATACAGATTTCTCAATTGTGCTCCGTTTACTTTGCGGATGGCTATTTCCCGATATCGCTGTCGGATATCAAACAGAGAAATACCGAATAGCCCGAGACCTACAATTATAATCGCAATACAAGCAAAAACGGAATAAATAATGCTTGTTTGTCTGTCCTGGGCATAGATTGCTTTTACGTCTTCCTCCAGAATGCTGTATTCAAAATCTTCACTGCCATAAATCTTTAATTCCGTTTTACGTAGGAACTCAAGCACTTCTTTCTTTTTACCCGGCACACAGGCTATCTGATAGACATCGCCGCTCATCTGATTGCTCACCATATAAACAGTAGGTTTCTTTCCTAAAGTTAAATGTCCGTTGTAGTAATCATCTACCACCGCTACAATGGGTTGGGTTTTGGATTCGTTTCCTCTTTTCAGGGGATTTTCTATGCTGGCACCCTGACAAGTGGTGTAGTTTAAGGCTTTCATAGCTGCCTTATTCACCACCAGAACTCCGAAAAAGCCTTTATCTGATAAATCGGGGAGCTCGCCTTCGATAAATTTAATATCATAGACCCGAAAAAAATGAGGCGTGGCAAGACGCATATTCAGGTAGATCTTCTTCCCTTGCTCGTTTATATAATCACTGCCATAATCTCCTTTAAGAATGTCAATATAGCTAGTCTCAAAATCTTCTATATAGGGACAGGAAGAAAGCTCCTTATTTAATGCGTTCACTCGCTCCTGCTGTTGTTTCATGCTCTCTTCCGTGTAAGTATTAAAATCCTTTGATTCGTAAGTCAGCTGAGCAATGATAATATCTTTGGTACGAAACCCCGGTTCGGTACTAAGCAACATATTCAGTTGATTATTGAAATAAAGCGAGATTACTACCAATAAAAAAGTGAGTACGTACTGAATCCCCAGAAATAGGATCCGTGAATGTATTGAACGACTTTCCGAACCTATAGAACGGATGGAGACAATAGGGGGAGTATAATTGTATTTGATGAATGGATAAAGAGAAGTAACCAATGGGAGTACTACCAATATGCCTAATGATAATTGCCAGTCAAATGTCGTATAGCTAAACTGATGATTGAAAAGATTTCTCACTGGCACAGTACTTACTTCTACAAACACCCAAGCTATGAGCATAGCGGCTGATACCAACAAAGTATTCTCTATCCATATATTAAGAAATAGTTCTTTACCCCTTGCACCGAACACCTTTTTCAATCCGTATTCTTTTCCCCTCCGGAGCATGACAACCAGATAGATATTGATGAAATTAATAATACCTGCTAATAGCACTAATAGGCATACTCCTATCATAATCCACAGATGGGAATAGCTGCCGGCAGAGAACATCAATGTCTCCTCATTACTGATGGAGCTATCCCAATAGAATTGTTTGACGGGAATCAAAGAATAAGTATAAGTACGCGTATCACCGCTTTCGGGCGAGTTTATATATCTTGGGATACTACCTGTTTTGTTTAGCTTATTTATATCAGTGCCCGGCATGAATGAAAACAAGTCTATAGCCATACGTTCCCAATTATCAGATAAGGCTTTAGACAATACTACATCGAACTGCAGGAAAGTCTTGTTTCCGGGATTACCCAATACACCCTCAATGGTTATGTCCTTTCCATTAGAACAACGGATGATTTTACCTACCGGATTCTCCTTACCGAAGAGCTTGTGGGCAAATGCCTCTGTAATTAAAGCGGAGTGCGGAGAAGGTAATGTAATATTTCCCTGCACCACCGGGTAGCGGAATAGCTGAAAAAAGATACTGTCTGTTACGATGATTCGCGAAGGAAACCGATTTGCCCCAACCATTATATGGTCTTTCTCCAACGGAATGAAGCTGCTCTGCTTATTGATGTAGCGTTGATCGATAAGGCTGCTATCTCCCCTATTAATAAGCATACTTAAATATTTATTGCCACCCATATCCGCTTTGACACCATAAACCTGTTCCCGGTCAATGCAATGGCTATCCACTGTCAATTCCCTGTGAATATAGCGGAATAGAATAATGCAACATGCCAGACTGAAGGCCAGCCCCAGTAGATTAATAATCGTATATGATTTGGAGCGTATCAGGAAGCGCCAGGCATATTTGAGTGTTTTCATATTTCAGTCTTTATTATATTAATCTCTTTCTGTTATTTTGCTATTCTCTGATGATGCTGTATTTGTTCCTTATTTTAATATCAGTTCTTCCGCTTCGCCAAAGTTATCATATCCCGTCGTAATAACCCAATCTCCCGGCTGTAAACCGTCTGTAATCTCGTATTGCTGGGGATTCTGGCGTCCGATACTGAGAGGGACACGAATTGCTTTCGTTTTGGATGCGTTTAGTTTGTAAATCCATTGACCACCGGTAGCCTGATAGAAATTACCGCGTGGGATAACGATGGCCTGTTCGGGTTGTCCCAACTCTATCTGTACACGAAAGCTCTTTCCTACACGTACATTGTCGGGCATCTCTCCGGTAAATACTAAGTCGACATCGAAAGTGCGATCTTTTACTTCGGGAACTACCTTTGTAATACGGAGTGGATATTTACGCCCCTGATAATTAATTGTGGCGGGAAGCCCTGTAGTGATACGGTCTATGTAGTATTCACTGAGTGAAGTGTGTATTTTATATTGGTCTAGTACCTTGATTTCGGCAATACCTTGGTTGGATGATACTTGCTGCCCCGGAGTTACTTTCACGAAGCTGAGTTGTCCGGCTACGGGAGCCTTAATAACTAAATTATCCAGTCGTTCGCAAGCGCGTTCATACTTTTTACGTTCACGTTCCCGATCATTATGAATCAGGTCTTTGCGGATAATGGCAACAACAGAATCCTGACGCAAACTCTCGCGTTGTAACTTTGCTTTCTTTACATTATAATTATACTCATCTTCGGCAACTTCCAGTTGAGCTTTACTTTTTATCCCCATTTTATATTCTTCTTTATCAAGATTGAAACTTTTTTGAAGACGGGCCAACTCATAGTTGGTTTGCAAAGTTTGTTGCTGGAGGGTCAGGCTCTTCTGTTCCATCTCAATTTCTTTTTCACGGAAAGAAATCAATTGCTTCTCCAAATCATCACGTTGTTCTTCAATGTTGTGTATCAGATCAGGGTTTTCGAGCACAAGGATTGTATCTCCTTTTTGAAGTAAACTTCCCTCCTCGCCTACTATACGGTCTACACTTCCTGATTCACGGGCATTAACGATAATGGTGAGGATGGGTTGTATAAGTCCTTCCACGTCTACATATTCCATGAATTTATCATTTTTGACTTCGGCAATCTGCACATTCTCCTGGTCGATGCGAAGCTTGCTGGGACCGGCAGAAAGGATGATAACGTAAATAATGAAAGCAAGGAATAGAATTCCTCCTGCTAGGTAATAGCGGTAGCGGATGTACCAAGGCTTCTTTTCGAGTTTAATATCCATAATATCTTTATTGTTTTACAATTTATAGTCAAGTTTATAATATGTCCCTTTATTTTTTTATCATCTTGTCCATCACTTCCTCTATTCTTTCTGTTTCTGTCAGCGGTGCATCTACTTCAAAATCATAAAGTGTGATACTGCGGAGGGTGTAGTATAAACTCCAGTAGTTATATAGTGCAGTGATGTAATTTCGTCGGGCGGCATCTTTTTCACTGATGGAAGCATTGAGGTCGAGTACGGTAGACTTTCCCAGGATATAAAGTCGTCGGGCTACATCTGCACGTCGTTGAGCCGTCTCATCGGTGCGGGCGGCAATATGTACGCGCTGGGATTGTAAATTGAATTGTTTCACCAGTTTGCGGACATTCAGTTCAAAGTCTGTCTTATCCTGCTCTACTTGAGTATAAGTTAAGTCACGATTAGAACGGGCTACCCGGACCTGTCCTTTGCCACGTCCCCAATCCAATATAGGCAGACTAATGCCGAGGGTGACATATTGTTGGTCCAAGGGATTGTGATAAGCGTCTTTCAGTTTATTGCCGGTCTGAGTCAGTCCGAAACGCAAGTAAAGATCGGCTTTCAGTCCGGCATTGGCACGGGCACTGGCTACCCGGCTTTCGCTTTCCAGCTTGCGTCGCTGCATGTCCAGTATATCCGGGCTGTTTTGACGTGCTGTGATTAAAGCTGTGCTTAGGTCTATGTGAAGATTGGGAACATGATCGCTGACATCTACTTTGATCAGTATATCCTCCTGGATACCGAGATACGAACGGAGTTCTTGCATGCAATTTTCTACTTCGATATGGGCATTCATACGATTTGTCTCTTCGGTCAGCTTATTAAGTTCCAATTGTAGCATCTCGTTTTCGGTAATGGTACCTATATTATAGCGCCCTTGTGCATATGTATATAAGGTGTCTGCATTGGCATAGTTGGTAGAAGCTATTTCGTAGTTGCTTTGTGCAGTGGCAAGGGCAAAGAATTTCTGCGTAGCATTGGCAGCAACGAGCTCCAGGGTTTCCACATAAGTTTTCTTGGCTTCTTGGTAACGCAATGGTTCGATACGACGATTCCATTTCAGACTATTATATCCAAAAAGAGACTGACTATAGCCGACGTTTATGGGTGATGTCTGCCAGGAGGTAGAGTTGTCACTAAATAAATCAAGCCGCTGGGCAGAAGTTTCCACGAACAGTGTACCACCTGTCCAAGGAATATTTTGTGTCAGGCTTAAGGTGAGGTCGGTACTTAATAAGTTTTGTTCCACAAATTTCACGCTACCATCGCTCATTGTAATTTTGTTGATGGCACGATTCAGATACGGATCGGAAGTTAATTTCAAGGCGGGCAAATAGTTGGCCCGATAATATTTGTAGTTCCAGTAGGCGGAACGAAAACTGTGTTGGGCTGTTTGCGCATCGGGTGATTGTCGGCGGGCATGCTCTATGGTCTGACCTAATGTCAGCTCCATAGTGTGTTCCTGCGCATCAATAGTTATAAGAGTTCCGCAAGCTATTAATAATAAAAGTATTTTTTTGTACATAGTATGTTCCTTTTGGTAGAAGAGATTCAAATCTTATGCCAAAGATGTAATGCTTTGTATTACAATGCTATACTTCTGTATGATGTAAATTGAGCGTGTGCCATACCGCACAAAAATAGTGCGCATACGCACACACAACACATCGATATATTGTTTATCTTTGCACATCGGATATATTCATATTGCAGAAAAGACTATCGGATAATAATAGCTTCGTATGGAACAATTAGGAAAAATATTAATAGTAGATGATAATGAGGATGTACTTTTTGCCCTCAACCTTCTGTTGGAACCTTATGCGGAAAAAATAAAAGTAGCAGTAACCCCCGATCGTATCGAATATTTCATGACGACATTCCAGCCGGACATTATCCTGCTGGATATGAACTTCAGTCGCGACGCCATCAGTGGGCAGGAAGGCTTTGAGAGTCTGGAACAAATCTTGCGTATTGATCCTCAGGCGGTTGTTATTTTTATGACAGCATATGCAGATACAGATAAAGCGGTACGGGCCATTAAAGCGGGTGCTACCGATTTCATCCCGAAACCGTGGGAAAAAGAAAAACTACTTGCTACACTCTCATCCGGTATTAAGTTACGCCGTTCCCGCTGTGAAGTTAATCTGCTAAAAGAACAAGTGGAGGTACTTAGCGGTGCGGGAAGTAGTGTGGAAGAATCTATTATTGGTGAATCTGCCGCGATGCAGGAAGTGTTTGCCACGATAGAGAAGTTGCGTGATACAGATGCTAACATTCTTGTACTTGGTGAAAATGGAACAGGAAAAGATGTGATAGCCCGTTTGTTATACCGTTGTTCGCCACGTTACGGACGGCCATTCGTTACAATTGATCTTGGCAGTATCCCGGAACAATTGTTTGAGAGTGAATTATTTGGCTATGAAAAAGGTGCATTTACTGATGCCCGGAAACCGAAAGCCGGACGGATGGAGGTGGCAACGGGAGGTACATTGTTTTTGGATGAAATAGGAAATCTGTCACTGCCTATGCAAGCAAAACTGCTGACTGCTATTGAAAAACGGCAGATCAGTCGTTTGGGTAGTACACAATCTGTATCCATCGACGTACGCTTGATTTGTGCTACAAATGCGGACATCCGCCATCTGGTGGAAGAAGGGAATTTCCGGCAGGATTTACTTTATCGTATCAATACGATTGAACTACATATTCCTCCTTTGAGGGAACGGGGAAATGATATTATCCTCCTGGCGGATTATTTCCTGCAGCGTTATGCCCGGAAATATCAAAAGGAAATGCGGGGCTTGACACGTGAAGCAAAAGCTAAATTGCTGCGTTATTCCTGGCCGGGAAATGTGCGTGAGTTACAGCATACGATGGAGCGTGCGGTGATTTTGGGTGACGGTTCATTGCTTCGCCCCGATAATTTCTTGTTCCAAGCTTCCTCCCCCCGTCTTAAAAAAGAAGAAGAAATACTTAATCTGGAACAATTGGAACGGCAAGCTGTAGAAAAGGCAATGCGGTTGAGCGAGGGGAATATGACACGTGCTGCGGAATATTTGGGAATTACGCGCTTTGCATTGTATAGGAAGATTGAGAAACTGGGATTATAAATTAAGAAGTAATATGAAGCAGTATTCCTTGGTTGTTATCTTGCATATCTGTCTGCTGGCAATACTTTCTGTTGGTGTTTATGTGTTATATTGTGCTGATTTATGGTTTAGCATGCTTATAACATTCCTGTTTCTTCTGGGGACAGGAATACACCTTTATTATATACAGATGAAGCAATTGCAGATGATGCGTCGCCTGACGGACAGTTTGCGTTATAATGACATGACACAGGCTTTCCGTCCACCTTATAAAAATAAACTAATGACAGAAATGGCTGTAGAGCTATCTGAAACCTTGCAGGCATTTCGTGCTCGCCTGTTGGAAGAAGAAATAAAACATCAGTATTACGAAAGTCTGCTGAACAAGGTAGATACTGCTGTATTAGTGACTGATATGTCCGGACGTATTGAGTGGCTGAATCGTGCTGCTACTGCCCAGTTAGGGCAAGATCCGCAATTGCCGGCCGAGCTTTTGAGCCTTCCTTCCGGTGAAACGCAGGTCATACGTATTCATCGAAATGGAACCACTTTAGAAATGGCAGTAGCTACCACTCTCTTTGTAGCCCGTGGCATGGAGAGGCGCCTTATCAGTTTGAAGAATATTCATTCTGTACTGGAACGGAATGAAATGGAAGCCTGGCAAAAGCTGATACGTGTACTCACTCATGAAATCATGAACTCCATTACTCCTATCATTTCCCTCTCTGAAACACTTAGTGAGCGTGGTGTACCCGTTACATTAAAAGATGCAGCGGGCGAGAAAGAATATGCTGTAATGCTACAAGCTATGCAAACCATTCATCGACGTAGTAAGGGACTATTAGGTTTTGTAGAAAACTATCGTCGTCTTACCCGTCTCCCCGCTCCTGTTTGTGCCAGCGTGCCGGTTCGGGAACTATTCACCGATTTACAGAAACTTTTTCCTGATGCAACTATTCATTTCGAGCTTCCACCTTTGGAGAAAACACTGGATGTGGATCGTGCTCAGATAGAACAAGTGCTTATTAATCTGTTGAAAAATGCTCGTGAAGCATCTGCCCGTCGCGAAACGCCCAAGATTGAGGTTAAAGCTGTTTTTGCGCCTAAAGTGACTTCTTCTCTTACTGCATGGCGTTGTACTATTACTGTTCGGGATAATGGTGAAGGTATCTTACCTGAAGTACAGGATAAAATATTTGTTCCATTCTTCACAACAAAAACTGCCGGTTCGGGTATCGGACTCAGTCTTTGCAAACAGATTATGAATCAGCATGGAGGAAATATTACCGTTTATTCGGAACCGGGAAAAGGGAGTTGTTTTACTTTACAATTCTGTTAGATAAATACTGCACCAGCAAAAGGTTGTTCTGTGTCTATTAAAAAACATAAATATTATATAATCATAAAAATTCTGTGCCGATATTTTATTGCTTTTAACAGCTACTAATTTTTCCATTATTTATTTTTGCAGCCACATAAATCGATAACTCATATTTAATTAACCATAAAATTCTATATGATTATGCGAACTAATTATTTGCTGCTATTAACTATTTTGTTGGGTTTAATACCCGTGAATTACACACACGCCTCTGACTCAATTCCAAGCGTGTTTCTTTATTCTCCTTATACAAAGATTTCTGTTTCTCCGGGAACGAGTATTGATTACAAAATTGATTTAATCAATAATTCGGATATTCCGGTCAATGTAGATCTGTCTGTTACAGGATTACCAGCAAGTTGGAAACGTGAATTGAAATCCGGTGGTTGGAATATTAACAAATTAGCTGTCCTGCCTAGTGAAAAGAAGGACTTTAACTTGAAATTGGAAGTTCCATTAAAAATAAACAAGGGTAGCTACAATTTTGTTGTAACTGCTGGAGGCTGTCAACTTCCTTTGACTGTCACCGTAGCTCAGCAAGGCACTTATCAGACTGAATTTACTACTGATCAACCCAATATGCAGGGCAACTCAAAATCGACATTTACTTTTAATGCCGTACTGAAGAATCAGACGGCTGATCAGCAGTTATATGCATTGATGTCTAATGCGCCCAGAGGATGGAATGTAATTTTTAAACCTAATTATAAGCAGGCAACTTCCGCACAAGTAGAAGCGAATGCCAGCCAGAATGTGTCGATAGACGTCACTCCGCCGGCTAATGTTGAAGCTGGGAATTATAAGATTTCAGTACGTGCAGTAGCCGGTAATACTTCTGCTGATCTGGATTTGGAAGTGGTGGTTACCGGTACATATCAAATGGAACTGACTACTCCACGGGGATTGTTGAGTACTGAAATAACTGCCGGAGATGTGAAGCGTCTGGAATTAGTTGTCAGAAACACAGGTTCCTCTTTATTAAAGGATATTCAACTCTCATCCGGTAAGCCAAAAGATTGGGAAGTATCTTTTGAACCTGCCAAAATAGAAATATTAAAAGCCGGAGAAACATCTACTGTTACGGCTATAATGAAAGCTTCGAAAAAAGCTTTGCCAGGCGACTATGTAGCAACAATGGAAGCCAGAACTCCCGAAGTAAATGCAACTGCACAATTCAGAATTGCAGTAAAAACACCAATGCTTTGGGGTTGGGTAGGAATATTAGTCATCGTTGTAGCTGTGGGAGGTGTCTATTACCTATTCCGAAAATATGGAAGGAGGTAATTATGGGCGAACAAGTGATTGTACTTACCGATTTAACCAAAAAATACGGTAATTTCACTGCTGTAGACCATATTAGCCTGTCAATCTGCAAAGGAGAGATTTTCGGATTATTGGGTCCGAATGGTGCGGGAAAATCCACAACTATCCTGATGATGCTGGGGTTGACAGAACCAACTTCCGGTAAAGTGGAAATTTGTGGAATAGACTCCACTACAAATCCTATTGAAGTCAAGAGGAAAATTGGTTATCTTCCTGAAGATTTAGGCTTTTACGATGATATGACCGGGTTGGAAAACCTCATCTATACAGCACTTCTGAACGGCTTTTCAAGGAAAGAGGCTGAAGAGAAAGCAAAGGAACTTATGCGTCGGGTTGGACTTGCCGAACAGGTGAATAAAAAGACCGGAAAGTATTCCCGCGGTATGAGGCAACGTTTGGGTTTAGCGGATGTATTGATAAAGAATCCGGAAATCATTATTTTGGACGAGCCGACATCCGGTATCGATCCTGCCGGAATTCAGGAATTTATAGAATTGATTCGTAATTTGAGTAGGGTTCATTCCTTCACCGTGTTATTTTCCTCACATAATCTGGATCAGGTACAGAAAGCTTGTGATCGTGTGGGCTTATTTAATCACGGAGAATTACTGGCGCAGCTTGATCTTAGAGAAATGGAAGGTAAACAAGTAGAACTTATTGATATCTACAATAATTATATAAAGGAAGGAGGTGAGAAGTATGAACGGAATTGAGCAGCCTTTCTGGGTTATTGTGAATAAAGAAATCCGGGATCATGTGCGTAGTTGGCGCTTTATTATTTTACTTGCCATTATCACGCTCACTTGCTTGGGAGCCTTGTATACATCACTCACCAGTATGCATGAGGCTGTCAAATCAGGTGATGTGGAAGATACTTTTTTCTTCTTGAAATTGTTTACCGTATCCGATGGCACATTGCCTTCTTTTGTTTTGTTCATCAACTTTTTAGGGCCGCTGTTAGGTATTGCCTTAGGATTTGATGCCATGAATTCGGAACTGAACAAAGGGACATTATGCCGTATATTATCACAGCCGATACACCGTGATTGTATAATCAATGCCAAATTTGTTGCTGCACTGATTGTGATTACAATTATGCTGTTTGTATTAGGTTTTTTGGTAATGGGAGCCGGGCTGATAGCCATCGGTATTCCACCTACACCGGAAGAATTTGCCCGTATCATTTCCTTTTTGATCCTAAGTGTTTTCTATGTAGGTCTTTGGTTGAATATGGCGATACTGTTCTCGCTCTGCTTCCGGCAGACGGCTACTTCAGCTTTGGCTTCTCTGGCGATATGGTTGTTTTTCAGTGTATTTTATACGATGATTGTCAATTGGGTTGCTAAGATGTTCATGCCTTCTGATATGATGCCGCCTTATTATGTTGTCGGTTATCAAAAAATAGTTTGGGGCATAATGTCATTGAATCCGTGCGAATTATTCAATCAGGCAACTTCTGTATTGCTGATGCCATCACTTCGAAGCTTGGGACCGTTAATGATGGAGCAGGTTCAAGGGGCAATACCCAGCCCTCTCCCATTGGGACAGAGTTTGCTGGTTATATGGCCACAGTTAACAGGATTGATTGCAGTTACAATTCTCTGTTTTGCACTCTCTTATATCATATTTATGCGTAGAGAAATACGTTCAAGGTAAATTGATTGGTTAGGTTAGGAAGAAATCCCTGACGATATTTAATACTTTAAAGTCGTCAGGGATTTATATATTGCAGTTTGTATTATTTCTGCCTTACATACTCCAGAGTATATCCATAATTGGAACTTAACACTAACGAATCCGGCGTTAGCTTGTCAATCTTCAGTGTATCCACACCTTCAATCTCTATCCCATTACCGATACTTTTTACTGTCAGATAAAGCTGGTCACCTTGTTGTTCCCATTCTTTGTATATCAAAGTGTGCATATTAATGGAAGATGCTTCTCCATTCTCTTCCAGTTTGATTCCTTGCACTTCTCCAGGTTGCCCGTTAATGGGCATTACCCATGATCCTACTACGGTAGCGGGAGCTTTAGAACCACCACAGGCAGCAAATACAACTGCCATGACCGCCATGCTAATGATTTGTTTTTTCATGATGTCTTTTTATTATAGTGTAACGTTGAAACCTACCAATTGTTTTCAGGGGATAAAGTTAATTGAAAAATATCGTTCCGGAGCTATTATTCTATATTTAAGTTTCGCAGGCTAACGTTCTTTTCCCTAAGCTTGATTGGCCAAAGCATATCAGGATTTACGCAATCAGTCCAATATGGCAATAAGATAGTGAAATACGATATTTCTCTTCAATACGTTTGTATTTCCCCATTATCAGCAATAAGGTTTTCTGTCAAAAAGGCCCTTCTGGAAGAATAAAACCTTAGTTTATCATTATCATATCATCTATTGGTATGCTACAGATGGTCTATTCAGCGCTATTGCATGATTTGTTTTAACCAAACAGACCATCTATTTGATCCAAACGGATGATGTAATTTGGAAAATGGCTACACCCTTTGCCTCATAGGGCTACACCTTCATCACTAAAGGGTGATACTATCACGGAAAAAGGGTGTAGCCCCTCCGAAAAGCAGGTGATATTTTTCTGTTTTGAAGAAGATAAGCAACGAAATCTAATAATCACTTTTTAGGAAATATATCAAATACGCAATCAAATAAGAATGAAATACAAAGAACTCACTTTCCAAAATACACTTTCCCTCATTATTATAAATCATACGGCATTTACCAAACAGGAAATCCTTGCGTCTTTTCGCACTACGCCAACTATTGATACGAAAGGATGAAACGTAGGATATCACGATTTACATTTTGTCATTTTGCTTAAGTTCCGCAAGTGTAGTGAATGATCTTGAATTATTTTATGTTTTTATGGGGAGTTGGTACGGAGTAAATACGAAGTTGGCTCTGTCTAAATGGGTATTTATGACCTCATCTGATTTTTTTTTGTAAAAAGAGTCGATTTGTTTTGTTTATTACAAAATAGTTTCTACCTTTGCACTCGCTTTTAAGAAATAAAGTATTCGGGGTGTAGCGCAGTCCGGTTAGCGCACCTGCTTTGGGAGCAGGGGGTCGTGGGTTCGAATCCCGCTACCCCGACTAAAGTCTAAAAGACTGAAAACTAATTAATTAAGACGACGTAGAGCTGATGCAATTTGCATCGGCTCTACGTCATTTATAGCAAAAATTGTGTTATTTGACATTCTTTCTATGCTAATAAAGGAGATTTTCTTATAACTATCTTATAACTGATTTTAAACTCAAGTAATGAGAAGGTCCTTGAAAAAACATAAGTTCATCGAAAAAATGGTAATTAATTATATAACTAAAATCTAATATTATGAAATGCTATTGTAGTCAACACTCCCCTAAAGAGGATAATAAATGTTCGAAAACGTTGAGTTTCTCGGATTATAATTCAAACATTATGTTTAAAGACAATCGAATTAGTCATAAAATGCAAAAGGCCAATATAAATAGTATCTGCCAAAGAACTACTGCTATAGATCCTCTTTGCACCCAATTTAAAGAAAATCATATCATAGAAAAGAGCAAGACCCCTAATATATGGGAGTTTACAGCTTGTGCAATAGATAAAGGAGCTCCAAACACTTTGAATTATATTCCAAATAAAGAATCGGTAGTTTATGTAAGGAATATGATAAATGAAGAAATAGTTACTAAAGTACAAGCCGATAAAGAAAAAATACCATACTCGCCAATAAGCATTCATGAAGTAAATCGTGTAAAGGTGCTTTCTAGAGATGATAATCAATTATTTAAAGATGTAAAGTATGCGCCGGGGCTTTCCAGAGATGAATATCCGTATGCATCTACAATTGAAGGTGGAAGTGATGGATACTGGGCGTATGTCCCTGTGCATGAACAATCAGTTCAAGGTGGTAAACTACAAGGATTATATAAGAGGCTACTAAGCAGTGGATCCTCAGAGTTTGATGTTGTTCTAGCATAAAACTCTTCAATATAGAAAGGACAGATAGAATCAACTAATTAAGAAGCAATGAAAGGTGAGCGACAACATACAGACTTTAATGAATATGATGACACCCCGGTAACATGTCCGAGATGTGGTTCTACTCAGATACACGCTGAAAAGATTGCTTATGGTCAATTTCTCAGTAATAAGATATTGATTAGCTGTTTAAAATGCGGTCATCAATTCAGATTAAAGAAACAGCCGATACCTGATAGATTAAGCCTGCATCCTCTTGAAAGGACTAAAGGTCTTTATGTGACGTGTCCCAATTGTGGAAAGCTTTCTGGTACGGCGTGTTATGCATGTCCAAAATGTGGCCGTAAGTTTTTGCAAGAAGACTTTGACAAGGCAAGAAAGATAAAAGGAACAGGTTGTTTTACTGTCATAGTGATTGGGGGGCTGGTTGTTTCCTTGTTATTTATGTAATATAAAATATAATCGCATGGAAGAAAACGCTCTTTTATCACATGAATTAGAGAGGTTAAAACAGCCTGTCAGAAGTGCTAAAAAAGGGTCGTTATTATAACTATCTTATAAAAAGAATAAGCTGCTGATTTTTTAGCAGCTTATTTTTGTATATAGAGACATCCAACAAAATAACTGCCTATAACTGATTTTTGAGATAAAGGTATGATAGCATCAAACTACATTTTTAAATAAAAATCTTTTGTCAGTGCAATATATTCCGGTGTAAATTGATGGTGTTCTACTTCAATACATAAAGTCTCTTCTATGCACTCATGTTCTTCGTGGCTGAATGAAATAAGTACTCTTCGGCTTGGTTTATCCGGTTTGGTGAAGACATGAAGACAACGCGAAGGGTACAACTTGTATTTCCAGGCTGTGTCAATTACTAACTTTTCTGCTTCGGTAGGAATGATAACACATACCCTCCCCTGCTTTTCAAGGAGATGTGCCGAGCGTCGAAAAAGTAACTCATAATTTAGTTCACAGGTATGACGTGCCATATTGCGTTGCTTGTCAGGGCAGTTCAATGCATTAACAAAATATGGTGGATTAGAAACTATCAGATTATATTTACTTTCGGTCTGAAATAGACTGAAATCGTTACAGATAACTTGTATTCGTTTTATCCATGGAGAACGGGCTACATTCATCTTAGCCTGAGCTGCCGCAGCTTCATCTATTTCTATAGCCGTGATTTGCGACAATGAATATCGCTGTGCTAACATTATCGCTATCAGTCCAGTGCCAGTTCCTATATCGAGGATTTTTTGCGAGCTTTCTGCCTCTGCCCAAGCGCCTAACAGCACTCCGTCTGTACCTACTTTCATGGCACATTTATCGTGCCATATAGTAAATTGTTTAAACTGAAAATAAGGATTTGACATAGATTGTAGTTGTTAATAGAGAGCAAAAATAGACAAAGTCGGGAATATTACGACAAATTTGGCACCGTTTTTGTCTTTTTTATAGAAAAGGTGCTTTATATTAATGAAGAATAGATTAACTTTGCAGGCGCTTTATAAGCCCTGTCAGTATGACATAAACTTAAAAAGAACGAAATGAAGAAAAGACTTTACCTAAAAGATACGGAAGCAAGAGAAGAAGGAAACACTTTTTCAGTGATTGCTGATTTTGAGGGGAATGAAGAACAGTTGATGGATATTGAAGTGAATGAGATACTTCCGATATTACCTTTGCGGAATATGGTTTTATTTCCAGGTGTATTTATGCCGGTATCTGTCGGGAGAAAGACTTCCATGAAATTAGTGCGTGAAGCTGAAAAAAAAGGTGCATATATCGGAGTGGTTTGCCAGAAGGTAGCAGAAACGGAGATGCCTTCGTTGGAAGATTTGCATACTATTGGTACGGTAGGTAAGATTATCCGTATCTTGGAAATGCCTGATCAGACTACCACTATTATTCTGCAAGGCGTCAAACGTATGGAATTGGAAGAAATTGTAGATACAACTCCTTATTTGAAAGGGCGCGTAAAAGCATTGGGGGAAGATATTCCTGACAAAAATGATAAGGAGTTCCATGCATTGGTGGAAGCTTGCAAGGATCTGACTATAAGATATATCAAATCATCTGATATGTTTCCGCAGGATTCTGCATTTGCCATCAAGAATATTACGAATCCTATGTTCCTGGTGGATTTTATCTGCACGAACCTTCCGCTGAAAAAAGATGAGAAGATTGAATTGCTGCGTATTGATGCATTGCGTGCACGTACTTATCGTTTGTTGGAGATACTGAATCGGGAAGTGCAACTTGCCGAAATCAAGGAGTCCATACAGATGCGTGCACGGGAAGACATTGACCAGCAACAACGTGAATATTTCCTGCAACAGCAGATTAAGACCATTCAAGATGAATTGGGTGGTGGTGGCCAGGAACAGGAAATAGAAGAATTACGCCGTAAAGCAATCGCTACTAAGTGGAGTGCGGAAGTAAGAGACACTTTCATGAAAGAGGTGGATAAACTGGAGCGTACACATCCACAATCTCCTGATTATAGTGTGCAACTCAATTATCTGCAAACAATGCTAAGTTTGCCGTGGGGAATATACACTACAGATAATCTGAACTTAGTCAATGCTGAGAAGACTCTGAACAAAGATCATTATGGCTTGGAGAAGGTGAAAGAACGTATTCTGGAGCACTTGGCTGTATTGAAGCTGAAAGGTGATATGAAGTCGCCTATTATCTGTTTGTATGGCCCTCCGGGAGTAGGTAAAACCTCTTTGGGGCGTTCTATCGCTGCTGCCCTCAAACGGAAATATATCCGTATGTCATTGGGTGGCGTGCATGATGAAGCAGAGATACGTGGACATCGTAAGACGTACATCGGTGCTATGCCGGGACGTATTATCAAAAGTCTGATCAAGGCCGGCTCATCCAATCCGGTGTTTATCCTGGATGAAATAGATAAGGTGAGTTCAGATCGTCAGGGAGATCCTTCTTCTGCTTTGCTTGAGGTGCTTGATCCGGAACAGAATACAACATTCCATGATAATTTCTTGGATGTAGATTACGATTTATCTAAAGTAATGTTCATTGCTACTGCAAATAATCTGAATACTATCCCTGGACCGTTGCTCGATCGTATGGAGTTGATTGAGGTAAGTGGTTATATCACTGAAGAGAAGATTGAAATAGCCCGTCGCCATCTGGTTCCGAAAGAACTGGAAGCCAACGGTATGAAGAAGAATGATATCAAAATACCAAAGAATACGCTGGAGGCTATTATCGAGTCGTATACCCGTGAAAGTGGTGTACGCGAATTAGAGAAGAAGATAGGTAAAATACTTCGTAAATCGGCACGCCAGTATGCTACGGATGGCTACTTTGCCAAACAGGAAATCAAACCGGGAGATTTGTATGAGTTCCTCGGAGCACCTGAGTATACCCGTGATAAATATCAGGGCAATGAATACGCTGGTGTAGTGACCGGGTTAGCATGGACCGCCGTGGGGGGAGAAATCCTGTTTGTAGAAACCAGTTTGAGCCGCGGAAAGGGTGGGCGTCTGACGTTGACCGGAAATCTGGGTGATGTCATGAAAGAGTCTGCAATGCTGGCCTTGGAATATATCAAGGCACACGCTTCTTTGCTGAATCTGGATGAAGATATTTTTGATAATTGGAATATCCACGTACATGTGCCGGAAGGTGCTATTCCTAAGGACGGCCCCTCGGCAGGTATCACCATGGCCACTTCTCTCGCCTCTGCCCTCACCCAGCGTAAAGTGAAGGCAAATCTTGCCATGACAGGAGAAATAACACTTCGTGGCAAGGTACTTCCCGTGGGTGGTATTAAGGAGAAGATTCTGGCTGCGAAACGTGCCGGCATCAAGAATATTATTCTAAGTGAAGAGAACCGTAAGAATATTGACGAGATACAGGAAATATACCTCAAAGGGTTAACTTTCCATTACGTGAAAGATGTGAAAGAGGTGTTTGCCATTGCGCTGACCAATGAGAAGGTTGCCGATGCCATCGACTTGTCCGTAAAGAAAGAAAAGAAAGCAGAATGACATTCGACTTACAATATACAGACAGTAAAAGTAATGCGCGTGCAGGATTGATAACTACCGATCACGGGCAGATAGAAACTCCTATCTTTATGCCGGTAGGTACTGTAGGAACGGTGAAAGGTGTGCATGTAACCGAACTGAAAGAAGATATTAAGGCGCAAATCATATTAGGGAATACCTATCATCTATATCTGCGTCCGGGATTGGACGTACTGGAAAAAGCCGGAGGACTGCATAAGTTCAACGGCTTTGACCGTCCTATGCTGACAGATAGTGGCGGATTTCAGGTGTTCTCATTATCAGGTATCCGTAAACTACGTGAGGAGGGTGCAGAATTCCGTTCACATATCGACGGTAGTAAACATATCTTCACTCCAGAAAAGGTAATGGATATCGAGCGTACGATTGGTGCAGATATCATGATGGCGTTTGACGAATGTCCTCCAGGAGATTCGGATTATGCGTATGCCAAAAAGTCATTAGGACTCACACATCGTTGGTTGGACCGTTGCATTCAGCGTTTCAATGAAACGGAACCGAAGTATGGATACCAGCAGTCTCTCTTTCCTATTGTTCAAGGATGTGTATATCCTGATCTTCGCAAGCAGTCGGCAGAATACATAGCATCGAAGGGTGCAGATGGCAATGCCATCGGTGGTCTGGCAGTAGGTGAACCTGTAGATAAAATGTATGAGATGATTGAGTTGGTGAATGAAATCTTACCGAAAGATAAGCCACGGTATCTGATGGGTGTAGGTACACCGGTCAATATTTTGGAAGGTATCGAGCGCGGTGTAGACATGTTCGATTGTGTAATGCCAACCCGAAACGGACGCAATGGCATGTTGTTCACCAAAGATGGTATCATCAATATGCGTAATAAGAAATGGGAAACAGACTTCTCGCCCATTGAAGCAGATGGAGCTTCTGCGGTAGATACCTTATATAGTAAGGCGTATCTGCGTCATTTGTTCCATGCACAGGAGTTACTGGCTATGCAAATTGCATCTATTCATAATTTGGCATTTTATCTGTGGCTGGTGGGTGAAGCTCGCAAGCACATCATTGCCGGTGATTTCTCCACATGGAAACCGATGATGGTGAAACGCGTATCGACAAGGTTATGAGAAAACTGAACTGGAACATGAAAGGTATAAAGATGCCGGATAACTGGAAATGGTTGAAGCGGCTCGACTTCTACATTATTAAGAAGTTCCTTGGAACTTATGTGTTTGCCATTGCATTGATTATCTCCATTGCAGTGGTATTCGACTTTAATGAGAAGATGGACAGATTTATGTCACACGAAGCTCCTTGGAAAGCCATAATCTTCGATTATTATCTGAATTTCATTCCTTACTTTGCAAACCTGTTCAGTCCGTTGTTTGTGTTTATTGCGGTTATTTTCTTTACCTCAAAACTGGCTGAGAACTCCGAGATTATTGCGATGTTCTCTACTGGAATGAGTTTTAAGAGGATGCTTCGTCCCTACATGGTGTCAGCAGCTATAATTGCAATAGTAACATTCTTTTTGGGTTCTTATATCATACCCCAAGGTAGTGTGACGCGTATTAACTTTGAAGATAAATATTATAAGCAGCGCAAATCGAATACAGCTCGTAACATTCAGTTGGAAGTAGATTCGGGCGTCATTGCTTATATTGAACGCTTCGAAGATTATAGCAAGACGGGATATCGTTTTTCATTGGATAAGTTTAAAGACAAACAGTTGGTTTCTCATCTTACGGCACGATCTATCACTTATGATACAGCCTCCGTCCATAAATGGATTATAAAGGATTACATGATACGTGAAATGGATGGTATGAAAGAGAACATTGTTAAGGGAGACCGCATCGATAGTACTCTTTTTATGGAACCTGCCGATTTTCTTATTATGAAAAATCAACAGGAAATGATGACCAGTCCACAATTAAGCGAATATATTAGCCGGCAGCGGCAGCGCGGCTTTGCCAATATCAAAGAGTTCGAAATTGAATATCACAAACGCATTGCCATGTCGTTTGCATCATTTATCCTCACATTGATAGGTGTTTCTCTTTCTTCGAAAAAGACTAAAGGGGGAATGGGATTACACTTGGGGATAGGTTTGGCATTGAGCTTTTCATATATTTTGTTCCAGACGATTGCTTCCACTTTTGCAGTGAATGGTAATGTTCCTCCGGTAATTGCTGTATGGATACCGAATATACTCTATGCGTTCATTGCATTTTATCTGTATCAAAAGGCACCGAAATAGAGTAACCAACTCAACTTAACAAAAATAAGAAGCCCCTCCCGCTCCTTGTGTTACCACAAGTGCAGGAGGGGCTTTTTTGTTGTATCCATTTCCTCTTTTGTCTTTGCTTCTTTTGACTCTAACGATGCTTTTTTCATCACATAAGTTTTAGAAGCAACCCCACTTTCGTCTTACAGGTTCTTTAAATCTTTCATGGCAATGTGCAGTGAAAGCTTAATTCAAGTAAGCTGAAAGTTCTGCAGCAGAGATGTTTTTGGCTATAATTACACCATTATCATCCAGTAAATAGTTAGTAAATCCCCGGCCTAAACGGTACTTTTTAAAGATGCCGGACGACTCGCCTTTAGTTTCCACGAAACAGGTGGGCGTAACTATTTGGTCCTTACGAATGGTTTCCTCGAAGATAGATTGATATTCATCAAATGATACGGAAACCATTTCCACATTATTGTTTGGAGAAGTTGAGTGAAGCGCATTGCTCAAACTTGCGTTTTGCATCCGGGATTGCGCATCATAACTTGCCCAGAAACTGAGTAACACATATTTTCCCTTCATCTTGGAGAGATTTTGAATAGTTTGTTGCTCAGTCGACATAGTTTTGATTTTAAAATCAGGGGCTATGTCACCCACATTTAAACCTCCGGTAGGTTTGTCTTTTTCTACGAAAGAAGTCAAGGAACTAATTAGTAATACAACAAAAATCCATTTTACATGCTTCATGTAAGGCGGTTTTGGTTAATACTGGTTGATTTATAGATGTTTGTCAGACGGTAAAAACAACGTCTTAGCTAACAAATATACAATCAACGTTTACTAAGATTATAGAACCACTCGTTCTAAATCGGCGACAAAGGTATAACTTTATTATTGAAAATCAAGTAAACGGTTGACTTTTTCATGTTATATAACATGTTTTGCATCTCTGGATACCTCTCTGCACAGTATTGATCCGGTGATTTTCGAATATATATTATGTGTTTTTATCATTTGTATCAAGTATGTCCTCAAGAGAAATAGGAAACATTTCATGGATATTACTGTTAAATACATATTTCTATGTTAATTGGTGTATATAGCAGGAATTTTATCTACTTTTGCACCGTGTTACTCATTAATTTAGATAAACAATTTTATATGCAACCGTTGAGCACAGAACTTATTCTTATTCGCGTTACGGGCGAAGATCGTCCGGGATTAACTGCATCCGTTACAGAAATTTTAGCTAAATACGACGCTACTATTCTTGACATTGGTCAGGCGGACATTCATAATACACTGTCATTGGGTATCTTATGCAAGACAGAGGAACAACATTCAGGATTCATTATGAAAGAGTTGCTTTTCAAGGCATCTTCTTTGGGAGTGACGATTCGCTTCTATCCTATTTCGGTGAAAGAATATGAAGATTGGGTTAACATGCAGGGAAAAAATCGCTATATCCTTACTTTACTGGGACGTAAGTTGTCTGCCCGCCAGATCTCCGCAGTCACCCGCATTCTTGCCGAACAGGGGATGAATATTGATGCTATCAAGCGCCTGACGGGACGTATCCCATTGGATGAATGTGATTTACGTACTCGTGCGTGTATCGAATTCTCCGTCCGTGGAACTCCGAAGGATCGCATTGCCATGCAAGAGCAACTGATGAAGCTGGCGAGCGAACTTGAAATGGACTTCTCTTTTCAACTCGATAATATGTATCGTCGTATGCGCCGTCTGATATGTTTCGATATGGACTCCACACTGATTGAGACGGAAGTGATTGACGAATTGGCCATACGTGCCGGTGTAGGAGATGAAGTAAAAGCCATCACCGAACGGGCCATGCGTGGGGAAATAGATTTTACCGAAAGCTTCCGCGAACGCGTAGCCTTACTGAAAGGGTTGGATGAATCTGTAATGCAGGATATAGCGGAACACCTGCCTATAACAGAAGGAGTAGACCGATTGATGTATGTGTTGAAAAAGTACGGCTATAAGATTGCCATTCTTTCCGGTGGTTTCACCTATTTCGGACAATACTTGCAACAAAAATATGGTATTGACTACGTATATGCCAATGAACTGGAAATTGTGGATGGTAAGTTGACTGGACGTTATTTGGGAGATGTTGTAGACGGTAAGCGGAAAGCTGAACTGTTGCGTCTGATTGCGCAGGTGGAAAAAGTGGATATTGCTCAAACTATTGCCGTGGGTGATGGAGCCAATGATCTTCCGATGCTGGGTGTTGCCGGTTTGGGTATCGCTTTTCATGCTAAACCCAAAGTGGTTGCCAATGCCAAACAGTCCATCAATACAATCGGGCTCGATGGAGTGCTCTATTTCTTAGGCTTCAAGGACTCATATATCGATTTGCCGAAATGAGCTGAACTATTCCGCAAATATATTTGTTTCATATAATGACATCTATATTTGCGGAACCTCTTAAATATTAATACTATGAAGAGAATACGGAACCTTTTCTATCTCTCTTTGTTTTTGACTGTCCCTGGCCTTCAAGCCGTTGCACAAGAAAAACTTCACGTTAGCCTCCCTGACTCTATAACGACTGTTGGATATGCCACAGGCCTTCGCAAGAACCTTTCAGGACTTGTAGAAAGAATTACCGAAAACCAGATGAATAAAGACCAGATAACCAATCCACTGGATGCCATCCGCGGACGGGTACCGGGTTTGACTATTCTGAAAGGTTCCAACGGACCTGCAGCATTGGATGCTGTCCGCTTGCGTGGTACCACTTCATTGACTACTGGCAATGATCCGTTGATTATTGTAGACGGTGTTTTTGGTGATTTGAGTATGCTTATGTCTATCTATCCGGCGGATATTGAAAGTTTTGTTATCTTGAAAGATGCTTCGGAAACAGCGCAATATGGTTCGCGCGGAGCATCGGGTGTTATTGAAATTACCACTAAAAAAGGTGTTAGTGGGCGTACAAGTGTGAACTATAATGGTAGCTTCGGTATTGCTTCAAGCTATAAAACGGTAAGAATGCTCAATGGAGATGAATTCCGGGCAGTAGCTAAAGAACGTGGCGTTTCTATTCTTGATTTGGGAAACAATACCGATTTCCAGAAGGAAATAGAACAGACAGGGCTGCAACATAATCATCACATTGCCTTCTCCGGTGGAACAAACACCTCCAACTATCGTGTTTCACTTGCTTTGATGAATCGTGAAGGAGTAATTGTCAATGAAAAGTTGCAGAACTTCACATCGAATATGAATATGACGCAGTACGTATTCGATAATTTTCTGAAATGTGATCTCGGAATGTTTGGTTCTATACAGAAAGAGCGTAACTTGGTAAATTTACATAAAGTGTTTTATTCGGCTGCTGCATTTAATCCCACTTTCCCTAATCATAAGAATCCGGAAACCGGAAGTTGGGATGGAAGTGTTCTTGCCAGCCAGTTGTCTCATCCGCTGGCATGGATGGATGTGAATGATAAAGACGCTACTTCGCACATTAGTACGCATGCACGGTTGACATTTAATTTGTCTGAAGCATGGAAACTGGCACTGTTTGGTTCCTACACCTATAATGTGATTGAAAATTCACAGTATCTGCCGGTTGCGGTCTGGGCGCAAGGGCAGGCATACAAAGGAACTAAGAAAATGGAATCGTTATTGGGGAACCTGATGTTGTCTTATAAGAAAGAATGGCGGAAGCATTTCTTTGATGTTTTGGGGCTGGCGGAAGTGCAAAAAGACCAATATTCGGGATTCTATACCACAGTTACTAATTTCAGTATTGATGGTCTGGGCTATAACAATCTTCAGGGAGGTGCTCTCCGTCCGTGGGAAGGAACTAATTCTTATTATGAAGATCCTCGTCTGGCCTCCTTCATGGGACGTGTGAACTATACATACGATGATCGTTATATACTGACAGTGAATGCCCGTGGAGATGCCTCTTCCAAGTTTGGCAGTAATCATAAATGGGGTTTCTTTCCGGCTGTATCTGTTGCATGGGTAGTCGGCAAGGAAAAGTTTATGGAGAAACTGCCTTTCATTGACAATCTGAAAGTCCGCGCAGGCTATGGTTTGGCAGGTAACCAAAATGGAATTGATTCGTACACCTCGCTGAATCTGATACGCCCGAACGGAGTTGCTCCGGTAGGTTCATCACCTGTGGTCACAATGGACCAATTGAAGAATATGAATCCGGACTTAAAATGGGAAGTGAAACAGACCTTCAATGCCGGTATAGAAATGGCTTTGCTGGGTAACCGGTTGTTACTGACCGCCAATTATTATAATTCCAAGACGAAAGATATGCTCTATCTCTATAATGTAAGTGTACCGCCTTTCACTTACAACACTTTGCTGGCAAACATTGGTTCCATGCGTAATTATGGAACAGAGCTATCCATTGGCATAACTCCATTGAAAACCAAAGATATGGAACTGAATATCAATGCTAACCTGACTTTTCAACAAAACAAATTACTTTCCCTCGACGGCAACTATCAGGGTGAACATATTTCAGCAACAGAATACAAGAGTCTTGCCGGATTGGATGGTGCCGGATTTCATGGCGGATATAATCATATCGTTTACCAGATTGTAGGTCAACCGCTGGGGGTATTTTACCTCCCCCATTGCACAGGATTAGTATCCGATGGTAACGGAGGCTATACTTATCAGATTGCTGATTTGAATGGTGGTGGTGTTAGTCTGGAAGATGGTGAAGACCGGTACATAGCAGGTCAGGCAGTTCCAAAAACAATTCTTGGCTCTAATATCAGTTTTCGTTATAAAGATTTTGATGTATCGTTACAGATAAACGGTGCATTCGGACATAAAGTCTATAATGGTACTTCGCTTACTTATATGAATATGAATAGTTTTCCCGACTATAACGTTATGAAGAAAGCGCCTACACGGAATATAAAGGATCAGACAGCTACAGATTATTGGTTGGAAGATGGTGATTATGTGAACTTCGACTATATCACAGTGGGCTGGAATGTTCCATTGAAAAATACCCGTTACCTGCAATCACTTCGCCTGTCACTGACGGTCAACAATCTGGCTACTATTTCCGGTTATTCCGGATTGACACCCATGATAAACAGTTCATCGGTGAATTCTACTTTAGGTATAGATGATAAACGCAATTATCCTTTATACCGCACATATACCATCGGATTAAGTGTAAACTTCTAAACCTTAAAGACATGAAAAGATATTCCATAATTCGTTCGTTTTGTGTTTTGGTCACCCTCAGTTGGTGCATGATCTCATGTGATGGTTTTCTAAAAGAAAGTCCCCGCGATGCATTACCCGAAGAAGAAGGCTATCGTAACATTACTGAACTTTATCTGAATGCGGTTGCTTCTCTCTATAACTACATTGGAGGAAATTCTGACAGTCAAGGATTGCAGGGAACGGGACGCGGCATATATGATCTGAATACTTTTACAACCGATGAAGCCATTATGCCTACTCGTGGTGGTGACTGGTACGACGGTGGTTTCTGGCAAGGACTATTTTTGCACAAATGGGGAATAAATAATGATGCGATACAAGCCACCTGGGAATATCTCTATAAAGTAGTTATGCTCAGTAATAAGTCTTTGGAACAAATTGAAAGCTATGCACTTACACATGCAGATGCAGAACTTCCAGCCTATCGTGCCGAAGTACGTGCCTTACGTGCAATGTACTATTATTATCTGACGGACCTGTTCGGTAGTATTCCGTTGGTTCTATCTTCCAAGGTTGCCTCAAAAGATATTGTACTGAGTGAACGTGAGAATATCTTTAATTTCATATTCAAGGAACTACAAGAGACAGCCCCACTCCTGCCCGCTCAGTTCAGTAACCGTTCTGGTAATTACTATGGCCGCTTGACACGTCCCGTAGCCTACTTCCTGCTTGCAAAACTGGCACTGAATGCAGAAATTTATATGGATAATAACTGGGTGGATGATACCCATCCGAATGGGAAAACAATCTTCTTTGATGTGGATGGCAATACATTCAATGCCTGGCAGACCGTAGAATTCTATTGTGACCAAATTACAGCTTTAGGTTATCGTCTTGAATCAGATTATGCTGCCAATTTTGCCGTATATAATGAAGGCTCTGTTGAAAACATCTTCACTATTCCGATGAATAAGACGCTATATACCAATCAGATGCAATATCTTTTCCGTTCGCGTCATTATAATCATGCCAAAGCGTTAGGTTTGTCTGGTGAGAATGGATCAAGTGCCACTATCGAAGCCTTACAGACTTTTGGATACGAGACAAACGAACAGGATCCGCGTTTTGATTATTGCTATTATGCAGGTACTGTTTATGATTTGAAAGGTAATGTCGTGAAATTGGATGATGGAACAGCTTTAGTTTACGAACCGTGGAAGGTTAAACTGGATCTGTCTGATGAACCTTATGAAAAGACTGCCGGTGCCCGTATGAAAAAATATGAGATAGATGACAAAGCCATGAAAGATGGAAAATTGATGGAGAATGATATTGTTCTGTTTCGTTACGCTGATGTATTGCTTATGAAGAGTGAAGCCAAAGTCCGTGACGGACGCAATGGAGATGAAGAACTGAATCAGGTGCGTACCCGTGTAGGAGCACCGGAACGTACTGCTACTTTGGACAATCTTCTGGCTGAGCGCCAATTAGAATTGGCCTGGGAAGGTTGGCGGCGTCAGGACTTAATTCGTTTTGGACAGTTTACCCGTTCTTACAACAGTCGTCCGCAACTTCCCAACGAAGAAAGTGGGTATACTATTGTCTTCCCCATTCCCGAGAAAATCAGACAAATGAATCCGGAATGGGAACAGCATCCGGGGTATTAAAGGAATGGATTGCAAAGTAGCTTCATTCTTTTGTGATAATCACTTTATTTCCTATCTTTGCGACTAAATAAAAAGAAACATGAAGTTTTCCGAACTACAACTGAATGATCAGGTGCTTGATGCACTGGAAGCCATGCGCTTCGATGAGTGCACACCTATACAAGAGAAATCCATTCCCGTTATACTTGAAGGCAGAGATTTAATAGCCGTGGCACAGACCGGAACCGGTAAGACGGCTGCCTATCTGTTGCCTGTACTGAATAAACTTTCCGAAGGTGGACATCCTGAAGATGCTATAAACTGTATTGTTATGTCTCCCACACGAGAATTGGCGCAACAAATAGATCAGCAGATGGAAGGTTTTTCCTACTTCATGCCTGTCAGCAGTGTGGCAGTTTATGGTGGTAACGATGGGATACTCTTTGAACAGCAAAAGAAGGGGCTAATGTTGGGAGCCGATGTTGTTATAGCTACTCCGGGACGTTTGATAGCTCATCTGAGTTTGGGATATGTAGATCTCTCCCGTGTTTCCTATTTCATTCTTGACGAAGCCGACCGCATGCTCGATATGGGTTTCTTCGATGACATCATGCAGATTGTGAAGTATTTGCCTAAAGAACGGCAAACCATTATGTTCTCTGCTACCATGCCTGCAAAAATACAACAACTTGCCAACACCATTCTCAATAATCCCGCTGAAGTCAAACTTGCCGTTTCACGCCCTGCTGATAAAATTGTGCAAGCCGCCTATGTTTGCTATGAAAATCAGAAGTTGGGTATAATTCGCAGTCTCTTTGCTGAACAAACACCGGAGCGTGTCATTATCTTCGCATCATCCAAGTTGAAAGTAAAGGAAGTGACAAAGGCCTTGAAAATGATGAAGCTGAATGTAGGCGAAATGCACTCTGACCTGGAACAGGCACAGCGTGAAGAAGTGATGCATGAGTTTAAGGCAGGTCGTATAAACATTCTGGTTGCCACTGACATCGTGGCTCGTGGTATTGACATTGATGATATTCGTCTTGTGATTAACTATGATGTTCCGCATGACAGTGAAGACTATGTTCATCGTATTGGTCGTACGGCGCGTGCTAATAACGATGGTGTTGCTCTAACCTTTGTAAATGAAAAGGAACAAAGTAACTTCAAGCAAATTGAGAATTTCCTGGAAAGAGATATTTATAAAATACCTGTACCTGAAGAATTAGGTGAGTCACCCGAATACAAGCCACGTAGTTATGACGGAAGGGGCAAACGTAACTTCCGTGCTAAAGGACGAAATACCAATAAAGGTAGTGGAAATGCTCCGAAGAAAGGAGATGCTTCAAAAGGAAGAGGTAATGCTCCGAGAAAAAGTGCTAATCCTTCAGGAAAAAGCAACAAATAAGAGAAGGATTTCTTTAATAGATATTGTTTGATGGTGGAGTTTTACTCCACCATTTTTATATGTAATTGCTTATCAGTACCGATAGTCAGGCTTACGAGATGATAAACGGAACTTTCCGGAATACGGAGCATGGCTTCATAATGATAGCCTTTTCCATCCACATTTATAAAATTCATGTCGGAAAGAATGGTCTGATTTAACACTTCCTCCGGAAAAATAGTTGCGAAAACTTTTTTAGTAATATCCTTGCCATACAGTAATTTCTTGCCTTCATATACACAGATATGTATCACGTTGTCATAGTATACATTGTCCACACCTATACCTTCATCAGAATATACTGTTTTTATTACTTTCATCTTAGAAGGGTTGATATAGACATAGCCCCGATAACGCGTTCCTTTATACATAACCACACTATCTTTTTTGATTACTTCTGAAGTGCTGGGGATAACTTCCACTTCCTGAGTGGAGAATGCCAGAGTGTCTTCCGGATTATCGGACTTATATAGCTTTACGATATCATCAGATAGAGAATGAAAACAAAAGCTATATTCCGTTTGACGGTCTATTTTATAAGCTGTAAGGGTATTTCCGCGTAAATAAATCGTATCACGAAGTACCTTGAAGTAAACAGGTGCATTTTGTGGGTCAGCATAATAGATCGTATCACCGCTAATACGCATTAACGGCATATCCGTCTCATCGTCCAGCCAGACACCTTGCAGCAATTCTTTAGCGGTTAAGTCTTCCCTGTCGGAATTTTCCCCATTTTTAGTACTGCTACAGGATGATACAAGCACAACAACGAGCACCATAGAAATAGTACCCCACTTTATCATAACTCTCTCTGTTTTATATTTTTAATGTCCGATGCAATGATAGGTAAATCCTTGCTCTTCCATTTCTTTCTTGTCATAGATATTACGCCCGTCCAACACCACAGGTTTCTCCATGGTTTTCTTGATAACTGCCCAGGATGGTAAACGGAATTCTTTCCATTCGGTAACCAGCATTAAAGCATCAGCATCAAGTACAGCATCATACATATCTTTGGCATAATAAATGCTCTCACCTATCCGACGGCGACATTCGTCCATTGCAGCGGAGTCGTAAGCCCGCACTTTGCATCCGGCTTTCAGCAGTTTGTCTATTAACACCAATGAAGGGGCTTCGCGCATATCATCCGTCTCCGGTTTGAAAGCCAGTCCCCATAAGGCAATTGTCTTACCTTTCAGTTCGTTGTTGAAGTGCTTGCAAAGTTTGTCGAAAAGAATGCTTTTCTGTAGTTCATTGACTTCTTCTACAGCATGGAGCACACGCATCTGATAGCCATTTTGTTCAGCGGTTTTGATGAGTGCTTTTACATCTTTTGGAAAGCACGAACCACCATAACCAATACCCGGATAAAGGAACTTACGTCCGATTCGGGTATCCGAACCGATGCCACTACGTACCATATTGACATCTGCCCCTACCAGTTCGCAAAGATTAGCGATATCATTCATAAAACTAATACGGGTAGCCAGCATTGAGTTAGCCGCATACTTCGTCATTTCAGCAGACGGGATATCCATAAATATTACACGGAAATTGTTCAGCAAGAATGGTTTATAAAGCTTACTCATCAATTTCTTTGCACGTTCGGACTCCACTCCCACTACTACACGGTCCGGGCTCATAAAATCATTGATAGCATTTCCTTCTTTCAGGAATTCGGGATTAGAGGCTACATCAAATTGAATACTAACACCCCGTTTATCCAGTTCTTCCTGGATAGCGGCACGTACTTTCTTTGCAGTACCTACAGGAACCGTACTCTTTGTGACTACCAATATGTACTTCTGCATGTTTCTACCAATGGTACGGGCAACTTCGAGCACATAACTGAGATCAGCACTTCCATCTTCGTCAGGAGGCGTACCAACGGCACTGAAAACAACGTCTACTTCATTCAGGCAGCTCTCCAATGAAGTTGTGAAATGTAGGCGACCGGCTTTTACATTTCGGTTCACCATTTCTTCCAGACCACTTTCATAGATAGGAATAACACCTTTCTTGAGCGCTTCAATTTTTTCACTGTTCGTGTCTACGCAAATGACGCTGACACCGATTTCTGCAAAACAGGTTCCGGTCACTAAACCGACATATCCTGTACCGACGATGGCTATCTTCATACTCTTTATTCAAAATATGTCGCATCCCGGAAGGATGGAGCTGTTTTATCTTTAGGAGATAATAAAAGTTGTTCTTCTGCTATAGGCCATTCAATTCCTATGGTTTCATCATTGAAACGAATGGATGCTTCTGCTTGTGGAACATAAGCATTATCTACTTTATAAATAAAGATAGCTTCCTCACTCAGAACAAGGAAACCATGTGCGAATCCACGGGGAATGAAAAATTGCCGTTGATTTTCCTCACTCAGTTCTGCAGAGACATATTTACCGAAAGTTGGTGATGATTGGCGCAAATCCACTGCCACATCCAGTACTTTTCCTTTTATAACACGTACCAGTTTGGACTGACAATATTCTCCTTTCTGATAATGTAATCCACGTAATACACCGAAGGAAGACTTCGACTCATTGTCCTGAATAAAGTGCACATCACCGATATGCATTTTGAATTCCTCTTCTTTAAAGGCTTCCATAAAATAGCCACGCTCGTCACGAAGAACTTTCGGTTCGATCAGCCATACACCATCAATTTCCGTTTGTATGTAATTCATCTTTTTCAGAATGTTTTTTGTACTTTCAACTGGCAACCTAAATTGTCACCATATATCTCTCCTATATCGAAAGCAATGGATGCATTGAACCGCCATCCTTTCCATTTATGGGGAGTATAGAAAACTGATGCAAAAGTAGAAAAATTTTCTAATATATTAGGTATAGGTTTGAAAGGAGTTCCCCAAGTTTTATTATATGATAGTTTTGCGAGGTATGTCCATTCATTGCTGATGTCTCCACTCCAACCTAAATGCAAGGCTCGGATACGGTTGTATTTGAAACTCATGTCACCGTCTTTGTTATAAATGGGAGAAGCTATCAATGGGTTAGCCATAGTCATCCCCCAGTGTACCCAGCCGGGATACCACTCGTTGTTATAATAATCGTCGGCACCTCCCGTTTTCTCTACTACGGTGAAATCCACTCCATGCATTGGACCGCTCTGGTTAGTAGTCTGATAGTATTCCAGTACAAAACCGTTGATGACCTGTTTATGGTTAGATTTGTATTCAATCCCCCATAAACCATCAAATCCGTTGAGTTTTCCCATTCCACTGAAATCATCGTAATAATTCTCCAGATAAGCACTGATGGAAAAATCTTCATGACGATAAGTCATCCGTATATGTTCGCTACCCATAAAATTACCTTGATAGGCAATTTGTTCTCCTTCAGGACTACTGTCATCTCCACGACTGGGAATAAATACCTTGAAATAATCTTTCCAACTATTTCCTAAATCTCCTGCATCCATTCCGGCGCTTTTATATCCACCAAACTGTACATCCAAGCTCATACCCAGGTCTAGTTGCCACTTACCCTGTGGAACTCCAATGCGTAGGAATCCGCTTTTATGGTGATATTTGATGCTTTTAGTATACCAATAATCCTCTCCTACCTGCTTTCTCTGATATTTATTATCAGTAAACCATCCGTACGACATTTCTGCTTTTAAAGCGAGGCGTGGTAATACTTGCACATATTCAGGAAGTCCTATCCATACTTGTGGAATAGGTCTTGCATTACCCGACCAGGTTAGTCCGCCACTACTTAATTGCTGATTTAATAAAGGTGAGTCAATCTCTTTACTACCAATGAGTATCCCCAACCATTTATATCGTATGTCAGCATAAGCCTGTTGCAATATAAAAGTGGATGTAAAACCGGATGCAACCGCCATATCCAGTCCTCCTTCCAACCTCCACTGGCGGATTGTATCTGTATAAAAAGCTCCACCTCTTAAATAAGTATTATTGTCAATAGAGGATAATCCATGTTGATTGCTGACCTGCCACAAAGGAGTGTTGTCACCGGTATGGACAGATGCTCCATATTCAACGAAAGATGAAATGTTCTGATGCTTCAGTCCGCTTTGCGCTGTTATTACTGACGAAGCAGAAAAACAAAACAGGATTGTAAGTATGTGACAGGTTATACGCATGAGCTTATCGGAATATAATTTTTATTGTGTTGAACATGATTTTCAGGTCTAATGAGAACGACCAATGTTCGATATACCATATATCATATTCTACTCTTTTTTTCATTTTATCCAACTTCTCCGTTTCACCGCGCAGGTTGTGTATCTGGGCCCATCCCGTGATACCCGGCTTCACAATAAGTCTTTTATTGTATTCAGGAATGATATCACAATATTGCTCAGTATGTATCAGCATATGAGGACGTGGACCCACTACGGACATGTCTCCTTTAAGCACATTCCAGAATTGTGGTAACTCATCAAGACTGGTGACACGCAGGAAATGTCCTAATGGAGTAATACGTGGATCCTCATTGTAGGCTTGTTGCGTATCGGCTTCAACATTGGGCAGCATGGAGCGAAACTTATAACATGTAAATACCTTCCCATATAAGCCGTTGCGCTTTTGAGTAAATATAATCTTACCCGGCATCTTTATTTTGATGCAACACCCAATGATGATATATGCCACTGGATATATCGTAGTCAAGACTATCAATGATAACACTATGTCAAGTGTTCGTTTGAGTATACGGTTACTTTTCCGTTTCAACGGAAAAGTATATATTGAAGATTGTATATTCATTCTTAAAATACAGAATTCTTAAAATATATAACGATCATCTATCGATTATATTGTTTTGCTAATAAGGATTTATATACTGTAACTGTTGCTTCTTGTATCTTATTCCAATTGTAACTCTCAATAGGATACGAATGTATATACTGTGGTTCACTTATCTTTCTTTTAATTTTTTCAGCTAATTCCGCTACATTTCCTTTCTCAAAGTAATAATTTTCATTTAATGGTATAATTTGAGTTGCAGAAATTCTACTCAGAAGAATATCGCATCCTGTTTGCATTGCTTCAAGCATGGCCAATGGAAAACCTTCATTATATGATGAAAGGATAAATAGTCTTGTGTGACTATATAGTTCTTGTAAGTACTTTTTGTTCAAACTCCCAGTAAATATTATTTCTCTATTTTTACTCTTAGTTTGTAACATATGAAAGTAGTTCGTTTCACTTTCTACTCCCCCTACTATCACTAACTGAAAACCACTCTTTTCAATGCCTGATAATAAGAAAGCATCAATTAATGTTTCCAATCCTTTTTCTGGTGTAATTCGCCCTACATTAAGAATATATTTTTCAGGTTTTATGCCTAATTGAGTAAGACATTGTATGTTGTCTACTCGTGCAAAGCCTGATACACCATTTGGAATATAGATACATTTCGTTTGTCGTTTTTCCTTTTGTTTTTTCAGCTGGAAGTGATTAACGAAAATTATTTTGTTAGCAAAAGACAAAGCTGCTATTTCTGATAATTTTAAAAATTGTTTAGATAGCCATCCCCATTTCTCATGTTCATAGTTAGCACTATGATAGGTTAAGATAACCTTTAAACCAAATAACCGAAGTAACGGAATGAAATATCCCGGACCTATATTATGGATATGTACTATGTCTGGACGCCTTATTAGACATATAATACTACATAAAAAGGAATGTACTAATGCTTCCACACCTTTTATCTTTGTAGAGGGTAAGTCTATAAAAGTAACGTGAGAGTATGTTGAATTTTGAGTCACATATGGTTTTCTTCTAAATACAGTTACTTGAATGTCTTTAGAAAGATTAGTGTACAATTGTTCACAATGTTTTTCTACTCCTCCTTGTATTCCTGGAAAACCGCGTGTACCAAAAACATATATTTTCATTTGAAATGATTGCTTTTAATAAATTATTAAAGATCTAGTAGTCACAATTAAACAACTTTCTTAAGAAGAAATTCCTTGAACTATTCCTAACCATTTTTGATAATACTGTTCTGCAGAGAAATAGTTATGTGCAACTGTAGATAACTCTTTTCTTTCTATTTCTGAATTCAATGTGAACATTTTTGCAATGGAAGATTCTAAGTCATTATTATCATTAAATAGGATATTACAAATATTTGTTTTTAATAATTCAGGAATTCCTCCGATATTTCTACCAAGAACAGGGGTTCCACAGCATAATGATTCAATAACTCCAAGAGGATTATTTTCATAACAAATGGAAGGGATGATAGAAAACTGAACTTTTTTCAATAAGATAACTATCTCTTTAGCACTTATATGCCCTAGGAATATGATGTTATCAGAAGCATACTTCTTTTTGAAAACGTTCTCTAATGGCCCCCTTCCTGCAATATATAGCTTGTAAGGTAATTGAACAGCAACTTTCAATAAATCCTCTACACCCTTTTCAACCGAAAGACGTCCTATATATGCATAAGCCATTTCTTTTTCCACTGTTGATATTTTTGATATAAACTCTGACTTCTCGTCACTAATGAAGTTACTAATTGTGTGAAGCTTATTTTCCGGATACCCTCCTTGTATCATCTTTTGCATCATAAAATTACTGGGACAAATAAAAGCATCTGTCCATAGAGATAATTTCTTTTTACTCCAATATATGGCTTCCCCCCATGCAAGAGTGCTGGCGGTAAGACTATTTTTCATACATTTACGAGATATAACTTTAAATTTATTGACGAAGCATACTTCGCAGGGCCTTCCTTTATACAAACAAGCATATGAGGGACATACCAATTTGTAGTCATGGATGGTCCAAATAACTTTTATTTCTCTTGCGTGTGCAAGTTTAGCAACTATAGGTGAAAGATAAGAATGTATATTATTTAAGTGAACAATATCCGGCTGAAAATCATCTAATATTTTCTCGTAATTTCGTTTTATTCCAGTTCCGAAGATACGTAAAGCTGCATTGATTTTTCCACTGATTGATGGCTGAAAGAAAGATACCTCTTTCGCGAAATATTTATCCTCATTTACATGGATATTCTGCGGATGATGCATTGAAAAGAAACAGACTTCATGTCCTTGCTTTTGCAGCATTTCTCCCAAATTCATGGCATAAACTTCCGCTCCTCCGCGTGCATATAAGAATTTACTGACTATAAGTATCTTTAATCTTTTCATTGTATAAATTGATATATTGTTGGGCTATCAGCTTGGAATCAAAATTAACTGTTACAAATGTCTGTGCTTTATCAGAAAGTTGCAGAGCTTCTTCATAATGTTTAATTATATAACGTAACATCCGACAGAGATCATCCACATCGTTGTGCCTAAAATAATAACCTTGTTTACCTTTGTCTATTATTTCTAAAGGAGCGGGCAGGTCAGATACAAGTACAGGGACTCCCGCAGCCATACCTTCAGCAATAGTAAGTCCAAATCCTTCGCTTATTGATGGTTGAACCAATAAGTGATAATCACATAAATGATGATATATCCATTCTATATCACAATTACCTAGAAAGTTTACCTGTTTCTCCAGTTTGAGCTGTCGGGTTACTTCTTTCAGATAGTTATAAGAACTGCCATCTCCAATAAAATCTATACTAATATGGGAAGAAGATAATCTATGTAAGGCTTTTAATATTAAATGTTGTCCTTTAATACCATGTTCCAATCTGCCTACTTGCACAATGCGAAAATTTTGTTCAGCATTGGGGATATTCTTCTTTGTTCGCTGGATTGCAGAAGTTGAAATTCCATTGTATATTACTTCCGGTCTACAAAGTCCTCGATTTTCAGTATTATCGGCCACAGCTTTGGAAATTGCCACTGTCTGATTATAAAGCTTGTACCCTTTTAATGGCAAATCCATTGCATGAATAGTCAATATCGTATGGTAAAAAGAGCGAATGGGTATATAAAGGATAGCATCCGAATCATGGATATGAAGTATATCCGGATGGAACTTAAAGACATATCTGTTCAATTGAAATACGTCTAGAATATTACGACTTGCTTTTTTACGATTGATACGGAACACTTGTATTCTACTATCTAATTCGTTCAATAACTTTTGAGAATATAGATTATTGATAATGCATAATCCTACTTGATTACTTTGCACTTGATAATTAGCGAGAGTAATCACCATGCGTTCAGCACCGCCTACATTTAATGAGTATATCAGATGTAAGATTCTCATTTCTTAAACATATATTTTATATGAGAATGAATAATAATAAACATACGCATCAAATATCCCAGCTTTAATATTCTGAAAACCTGTAATAACTGGTTCTTTGGTATTAACTCGTCATCTCTATAATCATTGACAGCTATTGCCAGAAAACGATATTTCCTGATGCGTTCATGTATTTGCGCTAATGCTCCGGCAGCTACATAATCATCATAAAAATCATATATAATGTTTTGCAATGCTATGTATTCCAAACGTATAGCGCGTGAATTGTTTAACCTATACTGTAAAGATACAGAATCTTGTCTGTTCAGTTCCGTATAGACTATAATTTGGTTAGTGAATAACTGCTCTTTTGAATAGCGGTACAGTTTTAGAAAATTAGTTTCTTCATAAATTCGTAATTCTTCATTAAAAGGGAATTTTTGCAACATACCACGATTCATAACATGTACAAAATCACCACCAACCTTGCCTCTTAACCAGTCAAAATAGGTTAGTACAGTTTGTTTTTGCTCTAATAGGTGATAGGTCTCATAAAAAGGCATACGTCCATTTGTTGCAAACAAATAATGAAGATAAGAGGGAGATTCTTTTATAGTTGTTCGGATAAAAGCAATCGCATTTTCAGCAAGATAGTCATCGCTATCCACAAAAAGGATGTAGTCTCCGGTGCATTTTTGTATGGCGGCATTTCGTGCTGCTCCTACTCCGGCATTACATTCGTATGTTAATAAATGAATATGCGGATACTTATCGGCAAACTGTCGTACTATAGACAATGTAGCATCGGTGGAACCATCGTTCACAATCCAGTGTTCTACTCCTTCAGCCTGAATTGCTACACTCTCTATACATCTACTAATGCAGTCTTCCCTGTTATATACCGGTGTAATAATACTAATTTTCATATTTGCATTTTATTTTTCTCAGTAGCAGGAGAGTACATCCCAACAGCATTACTGATTTAACAACTTCCATTGAAACATCTGCCACAGCATAACCATTCACACCTTTTTGCTCAATTAACCAATAGTACAAAACGCACGTAATTATGTTGCAGGGGATCATCAGGAATGTATATGTTTTTATTTTACGCATAACGAATAACATGCGTGTTGATACAGCAGTGATAATAGAAAATGGGATACTGATAATAAGTATGCCCAGTACTTCAATAAATACTTCAATATTTTCAGGTGTCATGGCTCCATTGCCAAAGCATATTTCTACAATAGGTCTGCGAAGAATAAAAAAGAAAATAGCGCCAATCAAACTTAAAAGTATTGACTTCCCTCCGATTTCCATATAAGTACGCTTCATTTCCCGTCCGAGATGTTTGGAATACAACTCACTCAGTTTTATTTGTAAAACAGCAAAAAGCTGAACTAACAAAATCATTGGTGCTTGTAATAGTTTGTTGGCATAAGTTATCACTGTAATAGTTCCCGGATAGAACATGGAAAGGAGGTACATCGGAAACATAGTCGTGAATGCCATTGTAGAATCATTTACAAGCTTGACACATATATCACTGAAACTATCTTTCAGATGTGTAAATGAAAAGCATGAATAACTCCATGATAGATTGCGTTTTATAAAAATGATCAGCCATAAAAAGTTTATTATAGTTGCAATACCAAAACCGACCGCCAATGAAAAAACGCCGAGTGAAGCATGAAATAAAACTATGAAAAGAATAATGAATATGTTATTGATTACAGTAATGATTTGTGGAAAAATAAAATACTTATAAGATGCCAAAACTTCTACATATACAACATTGATTATATAAGGTATGGAGGCAGGTAGTAAAATATATAATAACGGTAAATGTATATCAATATCCTGTGCCGAAAAATTGGAAAGCAATAACAGGCATTCTTTTCCATTTATCAGTATAATGCCTATAATGATAATTGCTATCGAGAGAATGGTATATAAAAAAGCATTCAAATATGCGTTTTCAGTATGAAATGAGTCTTGATTCCTTAATAACATGGAGCGGGGAATCAGTATGGAAGAAGTGATGCTTTGAAGAATTTCACAAGCAGCTATCATGCCTCCGAACATATAAAAATAAATATCCGTCCCCGTCCCGGCTCCCAGATAATAAGCGATCAGGAAGTTCTGGAAAAAAGCGATGAATTTTACTACAACGCTTAATCCCGCAGAATATATAGCTCCACTTTTATATGACTCTATCTTGGCTTTCATATAGAAACTGACGACTTAACATTCCAGATTTCTTTATTCGCAAGTAAAACACATCCCAAAGCCAGTCCTAATAATAAAAGTCCATGTGGAATATTCAGACCGGCGAATCCTCCGACACCAAAAATAGAGATGCAAACAAGAGTTACAAGATACAAATTGCTATACTTATATTTTCGAAGGAAAAAGTAAATGGCAATATAGAATAAATGTTGCACACAAAAACCAATGAGTCCTGTATCAAGTATAGTCTGGACTTGTGTAACCTCTACTAAAGAGGCTACCTCTTCGGCTGCCGATTGATCAGAGTAATATTCATTATGGATGATGTAATCATCATTGGTTGTTAACTCGTTATGGAGAAACCCAAACCCAAGCATGAGCTTTTGTGTAGAAGTGAGCAATTCTATTTTAGGAATGATCTGTGCACCTCTGTCAGAACCGAATTCAGCCAGATTGTCCATGTCACTCATAGCATCTTCTACAGAACGATAAGATGCAAAGGAGGTAAACTGACCTACCAGATGTTGAACACGCAATGCTCCATTCATTTGTCCGTCTAATACATATCCGGCGGCCAACATCACAGATCCGATTACCAAATATATGATTTTCTTCTTCCATGTACCATAAAAGCAGAAGATGGTAATCAAGACTCCTCCTATGACACTGAATGTTTTCGTACAAATTAATCCCAGTGCTATGATCAATATATATTTTAAGGGAGTTTTATAGAGATAAAGCATAGGAAATAAAAGTAGTGCCACAAAATACATTCCCGGAGGATATATTCTGAGAAATTCACCAAACAGATTCATCTCTAAAGTCGTATAGGTCAGATCTCCCCATGTTGTACGCGGTACTAGGATATTACTACTGAATACTAAAGAATCCAGAATGTAGAAGCTACTGATAATTAGCACATAAATGAACAGCTTTTTGAAGAACTTATCGATTTCGAAATCATGATTTCTGAAAACCAACAAAGGAAAGAGAAAATAAAGAATATGCATATATAATCTTAGCCTTCTTATTTGTACAATCAAGGTTTCGTCACTCAGCATTGCAACAAAAATCAAGAACAATATATATGCTGAAATCAATATCAGCAGTTTACTGATGTTTTTCTTCTTCCAATAAATAAAGAATCCGGCTATATATACGATGAATAGCAAATCGTGCATCTTAATGGGAAAAGTCACATTCTCATCATAGAAACCAAATACTCCAAATAAGATCGTACTTTGTAACAGGAAATCATACTTGTTTACTATCAGTGAGAGATACAGGACGATGAAGACTAATATATATGCAAAAGGAAACTCCAGACCTAACAAGGACATGGATAATAAGAAAGAGATCGGAAGAACAAAATCCTCCGGACATAATCCTAACTGTTCTTTTTGCAACATTTCCAAGCTCTTCTAATATCTAACTTTGATGTAACAACCTGCTCCTATAATTGCAATACTCATAGCAAAAGCCAACAGTCTCATGGGGCGTGGGCTGACAGGCGTCTGTAAAGTATAGGCTTTATCTACAATTTCAGCTTTAGGAGTAGTTACAGCCATAGACAATGCATTTTCTTCTTTTTTCTGCAACAGGAATACAAATAATTCCTGCTTGATCATCTGTTGGCGCTTGATATCAATAAACTCCCTTTCTTGTGTAGGCATGCCTTTTATACGAGCCATGAAATAATCTCCTTGTTCTTGCAAGTTTTCCTTAGCATGGCTGAAACCGGACTTCAAACTCCGGATAGTTGCCAACATATTGTCATGCATTGCATCTATCTGTTCATTCATGATATCGAGGGTTGGAGTATTTCCCTGGGTTGTTTTTAATAATCTTAAACGTTCCAATAGCGCTTCGTTGTATTTTTGAAGTCCCTCTAAAACGGTACGGTCATTCAGTCCGATATTTAAAGGAACCAGTGAGAAACGGTTTTCTGGTTTCAGCAAAAATTCCTCCACTAACTCAATAACGGTATATTGAGTTTCTGCTTCAATCAACCGTTCTTTGAAATTAGTACTTTTATCTAGTATAATTTTAGCTTCCGCCTCAATGTCAGTCAGAGAATTTTCTTTCTTATAGCTTTCTATTTGTTTTTCTATTTCTACCAGTTCTTTTGATATAAGATTAATACGCTCATCCAGAAAGAGTACCATATTGCCTGCCAGAGCATTTCGGCGTTCTTTGCTGGAGGTATTATAAGAAGCAATCAATTCGTTCAGGACATCTTTTCCTTTCTTGATGTTTTTTTCTTTAAGTTGCATATTGATGATGTTGGCCTTTTTAGTCGCAAAATCTACCTCTACTTCTTTTTGTAGCATTTCGGTGGCATAATCATATCCGGAAAAACTGACTTTTACATTGATTTCTTTGTTAGGGTTATAGAACTGGGTTGTCTCTATCTTAAAATCTCCATAAGAAGTTTGCATAATGAAAGGTAACGAAAAAGTCTCCTCATGTAAGGTTTTAAATCCCTTGGACATTTTTACTTTTACATTTTTTCCTGAACTTTTGATTTTGAATTTTAAAGTCGCAGTGAGGGTGTCCGCAATATCATTTATAGGAGTAATAACCACAGGACTGTTCTTATAATAAGATATTGGAAATATCCATTCACCGGAACTATACTTTTCATTCAGATTTAAACTCTTAACTACACGGCGAAACATAGAGAAGGAACGAATCAGTTCTATTTCATTATGTATGCTGGAATTTCCTCCGAAAACGTCGGTTAAAGAAAATCCTTTCATCATCGACTGCATCTGATTCATTGGGCTACTTTCTTTTTCTTCCACAAGGATGTTTGCTGTTACCAAATAAACAGGTTTAGTTATATATATATACAATATAGCAATGCTGATACATACGATGAGACTGACTAGGAATATTTTCCATCTTCTCAAATAGAATACTAAAATTTCTTTTAGTTTCCCGATATCATTCAATTGGTTTTGTTGAGACATAACAGTGATTTTATTTTACCAATAATGCGATTCCTAATGATGCTAAGACAGAAATGGCGCTGATTATAGTAGAAGCTAATGATATATTGAATTGTTGGTTTTGGCTATATTTGGCATTACCTTTTCGGGCCTTGTTAGGTTCTACATAAAGCACATCGTTTTGTTGTAAATAGTAATAAGGTGAATTCAGAGATTTTATAGAAGTGAGGTCAAAACGATGATATTCCTTTTTACCTCCGTTATCACGTATAAGTAATACATTTTTACGATTACCATAAATGGTTAGATCTCCTGCCATACCAATAGCATCAAGAATAGATAGACGTTCATTGGGGACACTGACCGTACCAGGTTTAGTTACTTCGCCCAGAACCGAAACTTTAAAATTGCGTATTTGAACTGTTACAATCGGATCTTTTACATAAGTAGCCAGTTTATCAGTCATCAGATCCGTCAACTCACTACGAGTCATTCCTGCTACAGAGATTTTGCCAAGCACAGGGAAGTCAATTTTACCATGAGAATCTACCAAGTATGTATGTAGTACAGGTGTCATGGTTACATTGGTCTCACCGGGTGTCATATAGCTGGACAAAGGCATATTGAATACAGCCACAGCATTAGGATCCACTCCTGATATAGTAATAGACAATTCGTCATCAGGCACTATTTTAGGGGCATAATTAATGCTATCTCCGGAATATGCAGCCAAATTATCTAGATCTTGGAAATATGCAATTGAGTCGTTCGTTGTTTTGCACGACACTAATATTAGAAGTGAAAGGGCAGGTATCAGCGTTTTAATCTTCATCGTATACTTTAATATTTTTATAGTTTGATTGGTTGCAAAAATAACTCTCTTATGCCAATAAACGTTAGTTTTTCCGGTTTATTGTTGAATTGTCTATTATTTATGCATCAGCATTTAAGAAAAATCGTAGTAAAATAGGCAGAATTCTTAGTAGATTTGTACTATTTGATATTCAGGATTTTATAAACAGTATTTTTCAAACCTGCAAGAAGATACGAAACAAATATATTCCATATCCACTTTTTAAAAGAAGAGGTATAACATCTATAGACTTTTGCTTTTTGTAAAGTACCGCTCATGACTGTTTATAAATTGTTGAAAAGAAAAATGCCCTGAAACTGGCTTATATCCGAGATTTGCGTTACTTTTGCAGCATGATTGAATTGGCACAACATATAGAAGCTTTGTTATTGGAAAATGACTGCGTCATTGTTCCGGGTTTGGGAGGATTTGTTGCTCATTACGCTTCGGCTACAAGAGTGAAAGAAGAAAATATTTTCCTGCCCCCTACCCGTATTATCGGCTTTAATCCGCAATTGAAGATGAATGACGGTTTGCTGGTACAGTCTTATATGTCTGTGTATGGAACCAATTTCTCTGATGCTACCAAGATGGTAGAACGTAAAGTGGACGAATTAATAGCCACGTTGCACGAAGACGGTAAGGTTGATTTGCCGAATGTTGGCGAAGTACGTTACACTATTCATAACACCTTCGACTTCGCACCTTATGATAATAAGATCACAACTCCTTATTTATATGGGCTGGATGCATTTGAGATGCAGGAATTGTCTGCTTTGGAAAAACCGTCGACCGAGAACGTTGCCGCTTATTCAGTGCCTGCCGCTATCAAAAAGGAGAAACGTACTTTCTCCATCAAGTTTAACCGTGCATATCTGACTGATGCTGCCGCAGTGGTAGCTGCAATTGTGCTTTCTTTCTTCTTTTCTACTCCGATAGAGAATACGGAAGTGGTGGAAGAAAATTATGCAAAGCTATTACCGGATGAGCTGTTTGAGAAAATAGAAAAGCAATCTTTGGCTATTACACCGATTATTGTAAAGCAGAATACCCCCACCCGCAAATCAGCTAACAAGCAAAAAGGGACACAAAAGAAAGTGGTAGCCCCTGTTGCGGTTAGAGAAGTCAAAGTTGGTAAAACACCGGCTGTATCTACAGAAGCTCAAGCTAAGACTGAGACTTCTAAAGCAGTTGTAACTTCTGAGACTCCTAAACAAAATGTGCAACCTGTTGCTGCTAAACAGTCCGTTGCCACTCCTAAAAGACCCTATCATATTATTATTGCTAGCGTGGGCACAGAACAAGATGCAGAAGCAATGGCAGCCCAGCTGGTTGCAAAAGGCTTCTCCACTGCGAAAGCGATTGTTGGAGACGGCAAAATGCGTGTCAGCATTGAATCTTGCGGAACAGAAGTGGAAGCTTATCAGGCTTTGGCAAGAATTCGCCAAAATGAGATGTACAAAAATGCTTGGGTGCTGAAGAAGTGATAATTCTTAATTTTTTAATCTTATGAAGCGTATCCGTTGTCCTAAATGTGAGAATTATTCTTTTGTTCGATGAAAACAAAATACAGCGAAGGTCAGTCATTGGTCTTCGTTTGTGAGCATTGTGGCAAGCAGTTTAGTATTCGCCTGGGAAAGACAAAGATGCGTGCTCCGCAAAAGGAAGAACGCCCTGATGAAGAAGAATTTAAAGATGCTTTTGGCAGTATTACGGTGATTGAGAATGTGTTTGGCTTCAAACAAGTGCTTCCTTTGCAGGAAGGTGACAATGTAATTGGCCGTCGCTGTGTGGGAACCAATATCAATACTCCTATTGAAACGTCGGACATGAGTATGGATCGCCGTCACTGCATTATTAATGTGAAGCGAAATAAACAAGGCAAACTTGTTTATACTCTGCAAGATGCCCCCAGTCTGACCGGAACTTTTCTGAATAATGAAATACTGGGAGATAAAGACCGTATCCGTATTGAGGACGGGGCTATCGTTACTATCGGGGCCACAACATTCATATTACGGGGAGCAGAATAAAAAGAAAATTCCCATAACACTATTTTCTAAAAGGAACCTACATCATACACCGAAACGATTAAGTCGTTAATTTACAAGTTGATATATGATGTAGGAAAGTATGTAGGAAGGTGTAGGAAGCCTGCCTTCCTACACCACAATTTTACTGAAATCACAACTTTATCACTTCGTATATCATCCCTTTCTTAGTTCGTTTGGACTGAATCTGGTTTCTTTTCAAAATACGTCCAAATGTAGTTATACTGCTTTGAGACAGATTAATAGCCTTGTTCTTCTCTTGTAGATATTCAATAATCTGCATGGCGGACAATTGTTCTCCCGTCTCTCCTTCTTCCGGTGAACGAAAATGACAATGGAAAAGTTGCTCCAGCGGACTGATTTGTTCGAATTCCCGGTTAGATTCCTTCAGAATTGCTTCGTCTGTGTCATCAAACCAGTAACGTTCTCCTTTCGTGATAGCCTCCATTGCTTGTGCATACAGTTGATGGTAGTTGATGGTAACGTTTGTATTGATGGGTGCCGTTACCTCGATACAGATAAAACGGCGGCTACCACTCGGATCGGTCAGCAAATCTTTTTGGTTACTGGTACCTATGAATGAAGCATAACGTCGCATCTCCTGAATACTACTGCCATAAGGTTTGCGCAGATTGGCTACAGGCTT
>NZ_EQ973492.1:743407-765705 GCF_000158035.1 Bacteroides cellulosilyticus DSM 14838 | reverse complement strand
AAACTCATCAATGTTGATCAGCATAAAACGCCCCAGATACATTTCGGCATCCCGCTTATTTCTGAAATCCAGGCTGTCCGTATAGCCGAAACGAAGTTCGGGCGGAAGAATGATCCGGCAATAGGTTGATTTTCGAAAACCTTGAGCACCGACTAAAAGAGGCGATGTGCTGTTGGCATACTGTTTGTTGAGCCCCCGCCAGTGAGCCACCATGTTCAGAAACCAACGGTAGAAGAGTTGACGCCAGTGTGGATTATTGCAAGGCACGAGGTCGGCAAGCGCATGAATACGATCTTTACCGTCCCAACGCCCTACGCTGCACAGATAATCTTCTACCGGATTGTATAGTGGCACACGGTTGGACGCCAGATAGCGGTTTACATCCCGGTCCCACACTTTGATGCCTTCTTGCAGGGCATCCATTGATATGCTGTTCCGTGCCCGTTGGTCAACAGGCTGGAAGTAGAAGTGAATGGAGTCCTTTTGACGAAATTCCAGATCATTGCTGACGGTATTAAAACGGAATTCATATCTACGTCCCATGAATTCCTCCAATTGCAGTGAGATTTTTTGTTCTGGTGTCAGGGCTGACTTCTTACCGAATCCTTTGCATTCACGATACAGATTGTGGATGGTTATCCTGACATCCTGTTCGTCTGCTTGTCTGTAATAGTGTATCATAACCTGACGTACGGTTTCTTCTTCCGGTATCCCTGCTTTGAAGCAATTTTCGGCCAGGCACACCAGCAGCGGATGCAAGGTATCTCCCCGCTTCCAGTTCTGCATTTCATCCAATGCCTTGCCGAGGGTTGTTTCAAACAGTATGGTGAAGGTTTCTGATGTCTCAAATCCGGGTTTCAGTCTCAGCAACGGATTCTTTTCCGTCAATTTCCGTTGGTGGAAAGTCTGTTCACCGGGCATGCTGAACGGCTGCTCCTGGCAGAAAGCTATGGCGTCAGGATTGAAATAAGGATCAGTGTCCAGTGTCATACGGCAGCTTTGTGCGGGGTTAGGCTCTTTCAAGGTTATGGGAAACGACAGTATGGGTTGATAGCACTGCACAGCCATACGATAAGCGCAGGCATGAAAGAGAGTGATATTCTCCTCTTTTACAGGGAGGTTTCCGTCGGGAAGCACGAATTTCACCCATATCTTTACGCTCCGTCCGCTGCTTCCGGTAATAGCTGCCCAAGTTTGCGGTAATAATCTTGCCTGCTCTTTCACTAGTTCTACTTCTGACAATCCGGCCAGGCCATTTACTTCGAGCATTACTATGCCGTTGTAGCGCTTCAGCTTTCTGCCTCCATCGCGGCTTCTTCCATATTCTACAGCCGGATAAATGCGTGGCAATTTATTAATGTGCTCGTAGTGACCACGAGCATCAGGGGTGGTATATAGTAGCATGGTCCGTAGTGCGGTGACGTGTGCTGCTTTAGTTTCTGTCTTTATCCGTTCCAATAATACATCTGCCTCGCAGGTGCTGACGGCTTCTCTCCCACTCTCTTTTTCTTCTCTGACAAGGGTTATTTTCATTTGTGTGTTTATTTAAAAAATAATTTATTCTTAAGAACCTTTTCCTAAGAGACTGCAAGGTAGGTATAAAATGCGTTTGAAACAAATAAATCAAGGCTTTTGTTAAGCGGTAACACCCCTTTTTTGTTCATCATAAAGCAATCATAAAAATTGAAATATAGTTGATAGAAAACTTGACTTTCCCTTATTGTTTTTGTATCTTTGTCAGTAGCAAAACTTCGTCCCGCAATTGCGGGACGGACAGTTCTCGGCTGTGGGCTGTGCATCCTATAATTGCAGGATGCACAGCCCACAATTGGAAAACAAAGTTTTGCCTATAGCTTACTGATATTTTCCTTAATGCAAAAGAGGAAAAGGAAAGGGGCAAATGATGATTTAGTAACTTAATAACATAGCATTATGGCAGCAGAATATGATTTTCGGAGACGCCCGAACCCGAAGGGTGACGGCGAATTACAACCTTTGTACCCACGTATCGTAAATAAGGGTACTATTGAAATGGAGCGCTTGGTTCAGGATATAGCCGATATGTCCAGCTTCACTCCCGGTGATGTGAAGGGCGTGGTGGCTTTGCTTGAGGACCGTATTTCCTATTACCTGTCCGAAGGACATCATGTACAGTTAGGTGATATCGGATATTTTTCGGCAAGCTTGCAAGCCCGTCCGGTAATGGATCCCAAAGAGATTCATTCGCAAACTATTTTCTTTGGCAAAGTACACCTGCGTGTGTCTCCCGATTTCCGGAAACGCTGTGCGGGCTATGTAGAACGTGCCAAATATGGTTTCCGAAAAAGCGCGGAACTTAGCGGTGCGGAGCGTTATCGCCGTTTGCTGGCTTTTTTGGAGACACATCCTTTCATTACTCGTCATGATTATAGCGGAATTACAGGACTTTTGAAGAATAAAGCATTGAATGACCTCAATTTGCTTGTAGAAAAGGGGTATTTGAATACAGTGGGGCAAGGTTCGCACAAAGTGTATGTACGGGCTGATAATAAGGAGGTTACAGAATAAAAAACGTGTTTTTTATGAATTTCGGGGTGTAGGAAGAGAATTTTATACATCTGCCTACACCCTTTTATACACCATATATTTGCCTGATATTCAATGGAGTATAATCATGGGTGTAGGATGTAGGAAACAACGTCTAAAAAACGTTGTTAATTATCAACGCGTTTCCATTTGCGTACTTCCTCCACGGTACTGGTTTTGGTAGGACTTTCATCTACTTTTTCTGTGTGATCTATTTCATAATGATAATCACAGTGTCCGCAGTTCGTTTCCTGATGATAAGTAATAGTACCTGTCCAATACTCGTGGCTTGACACTATGTCCTTGCTTTCATAGCGAGTTTCCCATTCTACAAAATCAAAGCCTTTGTCCTTGATTTTCCCTTCTTTCCGTGAAGTATACTCATGGCGTTTCACATTTGAATCTTTTACCAGCGAAGTAGCTTTTAAAGCATGCTGTCCGCACTTAGGGCATGCAAACTCTTTGAGAGGCTTCCAGTCATTCACCGAATCAGTCTCACTATCCGTATGTGTGTGGTGATGACAAACGGCACACTCTGTATCGGTTTCCACCAAGTGATGTTCCCGTCTACGTGCTTTTTCCACATCAACAAGTGTATTCTTTATCCAACTTGTCCCCCATACAGGCTCCACGTCCACACCTGTCAAATAAGTGATTTCAACTACATTTAATTTATTAAGTGCCGCGCATGACGGGCAACGGGCGTCACGAATGGAGAGTTTTTCTACAGCAGCGCACATCCATATCAGTAGCAATACGCCTCCCGGCAAAAGAATTATCCAAAGAGAATTGAATAAGTAGAGACAGGAAAGCAACAAGATATACATCCAAGGGATCATGTATACATATTCCAGTTTGGCGATAAACGAATTTTTCACTCCCGGCATGCGCCCCAGTGCAACAAACAGGAGACTTGCGGCTCCATACACTATCAGCGTCAATCCGCCCAATATCAATAAGAACAGTATCAGCTTCATGAGAAACCAGAAAATGGAGGAGAAAATCCCCTTAAACCACGAACCGAATTTACTGCTTAAGGATTTGTGGTGCAGCGGCTGACTATTAGCGTCTACCGTAAAGGGCTGGAAGTTCGTGACAAGATTCCAACTAATTATATAATAAAAGAAGGGTGCACTCGTGTATAAGTTATATTTTAACTCCGAGGTACGTTCTGTATGTATCACAAGTCCCTGTTCATCTACCGTGAGTAACACTCCTTTCGTTCTTCCTTCCCCTTTGGCCAGCACAACTTGCGGAAAATAATAACTGCGTGTCGATACATCGGCCATCAAATAGTCTCCGGCTTCTTTGCATATACGTTCTAATGAGAAACCGGTCAATGAATCGGCTCGATAAACATAGCGGAAATCGGGATTCATAGCTCGCAGCTCCTTTACTTCACCTTCGACAGCCAATTTGGGCACGCCAAAGCGGTTGCCGTTTTCATCTTCCACAATCCATGTCCAACGTCCATCTTCGGCAATGCCTTTCAGGCTTGTACCGGCTTTTAATGTTTCGTTGGTTTCTTCAAGTTTTCCACTCTCACCAGACCATACATATATCCATTTATTACAGTCTTCCTTCAACACAATCTTCACATCTTTTTTTGCCAGTTCTCGTGAAGGACTCCAGAAAAGAAAAAAACAAAACAATACCAGGCATACTACAAAAGCAATAAGACTTTTCGTTAAAGAAGTCGTCTTACAATACTCTCTTCTTTTTAATTCTTCTTTCATATAAGTACTCGTTATTAATTAGTCTGTACTATCTCAATTCTCCTCCTCCTGGGAATTGAGATAGTATAAGTTATTTCTTGCTTATTACTTAGTCTATTCTATTTATCGTTATAACCTCTTGGGGGAATTAATATCTTTCTTTTCAGTTATGAATCAGCTACAAGCTACAAGTGTCTTTCGGAATATAGCGCAGCTACTTGTAGCTTGTAACCATACCTCGTGAGCTTGAAAATGTTATTTATTGCAAAGAAAATCTTTTTTTTATGGAAAGCAAAGGGATAATAGAAAAAAATAGGGCGAAGCCTCCGCCCCGCCCTATCTCCTTTGTGATACTTGTAGATTAATTAAAGAATTCCCTTTACTGTTTCCAGCATACCTTTTTCTTGGATAGAATCCAGATCAGCTTTCACAGCAGCGGTAAGTCCCGGGATATTATTCAAATCTTCGCCCCAGATAGAAGTTGCAGCAAGTACACCTTCGGTTACTTTCTGGGTATCGCCTGTTGCCCACAGGTCTTTCAGTAATTGCATGATTTCCGGAGCATCGTTCGGGGTGATCTCAGCACCGTCTTCACGAACACCGCCTTTATAATAAGTAATAATAGCGGCCAAACCGAGAACCAGTCCCTTAGGCAATTCACCTTTGCGTTGCAGATAAGTCTTCAAGCCAGGCAGGTCACGAGTTTCATATTTCGGGAAAGAGTTCAGCATAATGCTGGTAACGGCATGGTCAACAAACGGGTTGTTGAAACGCTCCAATACATCTTCCGCAAACTTCTTCAACTCATCTTTCGGCAAGTTCAATGTTTCCATCAACTCATCGAACATTACCTTGTTGATGTACTGACCAATAACCGGATGTTGACAAGCATCACGCACAATGTTTACGCCCGACAAGTAAGCTACCGGAGAAAGAACAGTGTGAGGGCCATTCAGCAACGTTACTTTTCTTTCATGATACGGTGCTTCAGAAGGAACGAACAATACATTCAAACCAGCCTTGTCAGCAGGGAATTCTTTGGCAATCTCCTGCGGGGCTTCGATGACCCAGAGGTGGAAGATTTCAGCCTGTACCACCAAATTATCATCATACTGCAATTTTTCCTTGATTGCTGCAATATCCTTGCGCGGGAATCCCGGAACAATACGGTCAACAAGCGTAGCGTACACACCACATGCTTCTTCAAACCAAGTCTTGAATTCATCCCCCAATTGCCATAATTCGATATATTGGTAGATGGTTTCTTTCAGTTTGTGACCGTTCAGGAAGATAAGTTCGCATGGGAAAATAATCAGACCTTTGCTCTTATCACCGTTGAATGTCTTGAAGCGATGATACAGTAGTTGAGTCAGTTTGCCCGGATAAGAAGAAGCCGGAGCGTCAGTCAGTTTGCAGGAGGGATCGAAAGCGATACCGGCTTCCGTAGTGTTGGAGATTACGAAACGCATTTCCGGTTGCTCAGCCAACTTCATGAATTCATTGTTCTGAGTGTAAGGATTCAGTGCACGGCTGATAACGTCGATCATTGTCAGGCTATTGACAGTTTCTCCTTTATCCAATCCTTGCAGGTTTACGTGATAAAGATCATCCTGTGCATTCAGCATGTCTACCATACCTTTGTCGATGGGTTGAACTACTACAACACTGCTATTGAAGTCAGTTTTTTCGTTCATGTTATAAATAATCCAGTCGATAAATGCACGTAAGAAGTTTCCTTCACCGAATTGAATGATACGTTCCGGGCGCTGAGCCTTGGGAGCGGTCTGTTTGTTTAATGCTTTCATGCTTAAAAATCGTTTTTAAAGTGATTGATATTATGATGTTTATTCAAATTCAAAATAGAAATTGATGTTTTCTTTCATCAGGATGTCGATAGGCATATACTTTACACCGGTCACTGGACGTTTGAATACGACATGATCGCACAGAGCTTTTACGCCACAGTATCCTTGCAGTCCCGGTCGTTGTCCGATGAGATAATTTACTTCGCCGGATTTCAGGTACTCCACGTTCTTTGGCAGAAGGTCGTATCCAACCAGTCCTTCCAAATGGTGTCCTGTTTCCTGTAGATATCCTGCCACCTGGTAGACACGTGAGTTAAAAACGGCTCCTAATACTGCCTTGGGATGTGCGGCAAAGAAATCTTCCAATGTCCGGCGGTTGGCTTCATCATCTTCTTTATTCAGTACTACATCATGAACCACCAGATTCTCATGTTCCTGTGCAATAAAATTCATGAAACCGTCCATGCGTCGTTGCATCTGTATTTCTGCCGGACTATTCTTTTTATTATTAAGAAATAGTATCAGCTCCTGTCCTTCCTTGTACTTGCGCATCAGGATTTTAGCAGCCATATACCCGCTTGTTTGGGAGTCTTGGCCGATGTAGCAGAGTGCATGGGTATCTTCTATATTAAAGTCGACAAATGCGTAAGGTATCTTTTTCCCTTCCAGATAAGATGTCAGTGACATTGTCTCTTCACGGAAATTGGGGGCGATCAATACGGCATCCACTATTTCTTTGCGGAGCTTCGCGCAGGCTTTTTCATAAGAAAGCCGGTCGGCATGATGGTAGCACAAAAAGTCCACGCTTACATTAAAAGGACGCAACTCTTGTGCGGCACGGTTGATACCTTCTGCAACGGAATGCCAATAGTCATGTTCCACATAATAAGGTATAATACACAGAACACGGTAGCGCTTCTTGGCTGCCAGACCAATGGCAAACATATTAGGATGATAGTCTATCTCATCAAGCACTTTTTGAACCTTCTCCCTGCTGGCAGCAGAAACATCTCCTCGATTGTGCAACACGCGGTCCACAGTTCCGGCAGAAACACCCGCCATGCGGGCAATGTCTTTAATGGTGTAGTTCTTGTTTTCCATATTCTTTGTCTCATTCGTTTTAAGGCACTAAAGGTTCAATGTCTAAAACTTAAATATTATAAATATTTGCGGCAAAGATACGAATTATTTTGTTTCTCCAAGTAAATTTTCTACTTTTGTGTTCGATAACGGTTAATAAAAGCAAAAACCAATATCTTGCCTATTAGCTTTACAATCAATACTATATAGGTATAGAAAAGAGAAAGTAATATTTTTATATACTTAAAACACAGTAGAATGAAAAAATTTATGGATGAAAACTTCCTGTTGCAGACAGAAACCGCACAGAAGTTGTATCATGAACATGCGGCCAAGATGCCGATTATCGATTATCACTGTCACTTAATCCCTAAAATGGTAGCAGACGACTATCAGTTTAAGTCATTGACTGAAATCTGGTTGGGCGGCGACCATTACAAATGGCGTGCTATGCGTACCAATGGTGTAGACGAACGTTTCTGCACAGGCAAGGATACTTCCGACTGGGAAAAATTTGAAAAGTGGGCTGAAACCGTTCCTTATACTTTCCGTAATCCTTTGTATCACTGGACACATCTGGAATTGAAGACAGCGTTCGGTATCGATAAGATCCTGAGCCCGAAGACTGCCCGTGAGATTTATGACGAGTGTAATGAGAAGCTGGCTCAACCGGAATACTCTGCTCGTGGTATGATGCGCCGTTATCATGTGGAAGCTGTTTGTACTACGGATGATCCTATTGACTCTCTGGAATATCATATTCAAACACGCGAAAGTGGTTTTGAAATCAAGATGTTGCCGACATGGCGTCCTGACAAGGCAATGGCTGTAGAAGTTCCTGCTGACTTCCGTGCATACGTTGAGAAACTGGCTGAAGTAAGCGGTGTTGCTATTTCTAATTTCGATGATATGATAGCTGCCCTGCGCACGCGTCATGACTTCTTTGCTGAACAAGGCTGTAAATTGTCTGACCACGGTATTGAAGAATTCTACGCAGAAGACTATACAGATGCTGAAATCAAAGCTATATTTAATAAGGTATATGGTGGAGCAGAACTGACCAAGGAAGAAATCCTGAAATTCAAATCAGCTATGCTGGTTATCTTCGGTGAAATGGACTGGGAAAAAGGCTGGACACAACAATTCCACTATGGCGCTATCCGTAACAATAACAGTAAGATGTTCAAGTTGCTCGGTGCTGATACTGGTTTCGATTCTATCGGTGAATTTACTACTGCTAAGGCAATGTCTAAATTCCTCGACCGCTTGAATTCCAAAGGCAAGTTGACGAAGACTATTCTTTATAACCTCAATCCGTGCGCTAATGAAGTTATTGCTACTATGTTGGGCAACTTCCAGGATGGCACGATTCCGGGTAAGATACAGTTTGGTTCCGGCTGGTGGTTCCTTGATCAGAAGGACGGTATGGAGAAACAGATGAATGCTCTTTCCGTACTGGGTCTGCTGAGCCGTTTCGTAGGTATGTTGACGGACTCTCGTTCATTCCTCTCCTATCCGCGTCATGAATATTTCCGCCGTACATTATGTAATCTTGTTGGCCGTGATATTGAAAATGGTGAAATTCCGGCTTCTGAAATGGACCGCGTGAACCAGATGATTGAAGATATCAGCTATTATAACGCTAAGAATTTCTTCAAGTTCTAAAAGAAGAATTACTTTTTACTCATAGCAAGGAGTGCATCAAAGTTATATTGATGCGCTCCTTTTCTTTTATATATATACAACGCTTCTTTAAAGAATGATGTTACTTACATGCACATGTTGGCACTATCAACACCCGGATGTTAGTATCATCAACATGTACATATCAATAGCACTAACATGTGCATGTAAGTAATACTATTTTTTAATAATAATCGGGTATATCCTTTAACCTTGCATGAGATATTATATATATGAAAGAGAAATTTTCTCTATGTTATTGGCTTTTATAAATTATTCATTAACTTTGCGACATCTTTAGGAATATTCTGATATACTCCTAAAAGGTTGCATATTAAATAGTTAGAAGCGTTTACCATATTATTCTTGTCAAGGAAATCGCCAAATTTCAAATGGGTATAAGAATAATAGGCAACAAAACGCTCATGCTCGCTGTATATCCAAATGTATAGTAGAGCGTGGGCTGTTGTCTTTATTATCTATATCCGGGTGTTTGGCGATACCTCTTGACAGATAATGGCAGCAGTTCCCACGCTTTCATTTTATTTATAGGTGTCGTATGGGGACTTTCGGCACCGGATATACACGATGAGAAATACTATATCTGTCTTATGTGCGGCAACTTTTCTGTGCCTGCTCTGTTCTTCCTGTTCATCAAGCAGGCAAGTATCCTATTTGCAAAAGCTGAATGAGGGATTCCGGGACACTCTTATAGAATATGATGCCCGCATCATGCCTAAAGATTTGCTTACCATCTCCGTCAGTTGTTCTGAACCGGAAGCCGCCTTGCCTTTCAATTTAGTGGTACCTGCTTCGCAAACAGGAATCAATTCCACTAATTTAGTTTCACAACCTACCTTGCAAAACTATCTGGTGAACAATCAGGGCGAGATCGTTTTCCCTGTACTCGGCACCTTGAAAGTAGGTGGAATGACTACTCAGGAAACTTCTGAACTGATTGTGGGGAAATTGGAACGCTACTTGAAAGAGCGTCCCATCGTGACTGTCCGGTTGGTAAACTATAAGATTTCCGTAATTGGAGAAGTAAGCCGCCCGGGAGTCTATACCGTAAATAACGAACAGGTGAATGTCTTTGAAGCTGTAGCAATGGCGGGTGATCTGACCATATACGGGAAGCGGGATAATGTACGTATCATCCGCACCGTAGACGGTAAACAAAAACTTATCACCATCAACCTGAATGATGAAAACATCATTTATTCCCCCGACTTCTATCTACGGCAAAACGACATCGTCTACGTGGAGCCGAACAAGGCAAAGAAACAGAGTGCCAACATTGGTTCTTCCACCAATCTTCTGATTTCCATAACCTCTATACTTATATCCCTGGCAGGGTTAATGGTCAATATTTTACGATAAAAAGTATAATTCACTAACTAACACAATCTATATATATGAACACCAATCAAACAGACACTAATCAAATGCAGGAACAAGAAATAGACCTGATTGAACTATTCTACAAATTGTTAGCACACTGGCGGTGGTTTCTGCTGGCTGCTGTGGTAGCACTTGCCGGAGCATACATTTATGTACATGTAGCTACTCCCATCTATCAGGCGACGGCTTCTGTTGTCATCAAGGATTCGGAAGGAAGCAATAAGGCCATTGATGAGCTATTTCAGAAAGTCGCTCCTTCTTCCCTCACCTCTGCAAATACGCAGATTGAAGATGAAATGGAGATATTGCGTTCACGCTCTATCCTGCTGCAAGTGATTAATGAGCTGAATCTGCATACGAAGTACAAGGTGAAAGATGGACTTTTCTATAATGAAACCACTACACCTCCCATCATTGCTTCTATGGATAAAGCATCCATGGATACATTGAGTGGGACATTGCTGATACAAGTAGAGAAAACAGGTGAACATTATACCGTGAGCAGCGCCTTGGACGATATTTGTGTAACGGAGACTTTCACAGGTTTCCCCGCTTTTATAGAAACTCCTGCCGGACGATGCACTCTAAGATTACTGCCCGGACATCAGTTTTCCGAGGCCATAAAGATAAGTATTTGCCGTCCTATTGATGCCGTAAACGATTATTCCGGTCAGCTGGTGGTCACCACTACCTCAAAGAAAACTTCTATCATCAGTCTGACCTTCAAGGATACGGATAAGGATCGTGCGGAAGCTTTTCTTGTTAAGTTGATTGAAGTCTACAACCGGGATGCAATGGATGATAAGAATAAGGTGACAGGAAATACACTCATCTTTTTGGAAGAACGTTTGGACAGTATCAGCAACGAACTGGGATTTGTAGAAAAGCATCTGGAGCAATACAAACAAAAAGAACGTCTGAGCGATTTGAAAACCAACATGACTCTGGATCTGAATACAAACAATGAGTACGAAAAGAAGTTGCTGGATGTGGAGATGCAACTAAATATGACTAACTATATTTATAACTATTTGTCGGATGATAAACACCGTTTTTCGCTATTACCGGTGAATACGGGGATTGCCGATACGGAACTGGTGCAACTGATTAACGAATATAACAAGGAACTGCTGGAACGTGAACGGCTGATGAACACCATGAAAGCAGATAATCCGACGGTGGTAAATCAGGATATTCGCATTGATGCATTGAGAAGAAATGTAGTAAGTTCTGTGGTCGGTGTGAAAGACGGACTGAGCATAGCACGCACTGATATTCTGCGTAAAACCGATTATTTCAACTCCCGTATCGGAAATATGCCGAAGCAGGAAAGGGAGTTCAATAACATAGACCGTCAACAGCAAATTAAGGCAAACCTATATCTGATGTTGCTTGAACGGCGTGAACAGGCAGCTATTTCTTTGGCAGCCACAATGAACAAAGCAAGAGTGATTGATGCTCCCCTATCTGCTGACAGACCGATAGCTCCGCGAAGTATGATGATCTATGCCGGAAGTCTGTTTCTGGCATGTGCAATGACGGCAGGAGTGATTTTGTTCGGAGGCATTTTCCGCACTAAAATAATGTCGGTAGCAGAAGTAGAGAGTACACAAATTCCTGTAATGGGAATCATTCCGTATACCAAAGAAGGTGGTGGTGTTGAAGAAGGACAAAACGGCATCATGGAAGAATCTTTTCGCCGCATGAGAAGCAATCTGCGTTTTCTTACTGAAGACGGTGACAAAAAATGTATCCTGATGACCTCCACCATTAGCGGAGAAGGAAAGAGTTTCATCAGCATCAACCTGGCTCTGACCTTTGCTTTTCTGGGATGCCGGGTACTGGTAGTGGGTCTGGATATCCGCCGTCCCAGACTGGCGGAGTATTTCAGAATAAAGAGTCATGTAGGTATGACCAGTTACCTTTCGGACAATGAGATAAAACCGGAAGATATAATCTTCCCGTCAGGAGTACATGAGCAATTATTCGTCGCACCTGCCGGACCTATCCCTCCTAATCCGGCAGAACTGTTGGAAAGAGCCCGATTGAAAGAGGCATTCGCGTATTTCCGTGAACAGTTTGATTATATCATTGTGGACTCGGCTCCGGTGGGATTGATTAGTGATACATTGAGCTTGAGTAAAGTGACTGATTTCACACTCTATGTGTGCCGCATGAATTATACGCACAAGAATGTGTTGTCTGAAATTGTCGAGATACAACGATCAGGGCAACTAAACCAAATATCTTTAGTAGTGAATGGTGGTAATCTGGCGGAAAAGAAATATGGTTACGGATATGGCTACGGATATAGTTATGGTTACAGAGATACTCATAAAAAGCATAAGTAATATACACTCATTTTTTTCATCTCACTTTTTTTTCTTCTCAATGAAGATACTGCTCCGGACTTTCATAAGTTAGGTAAAGTCTGGACGGTATTTTCTAAAACCACCACTTCTTCTTTTTATTCTGTTCCGCAGGGATATTGCCTTGCGTATAGATATCCCGGAAGGTTTTACGTTCTTTAATCATCTGATAGATAAGTCCCCAATCGGGCAATCCGCCCAGATTACGGTCATCAATGAAAAGGTCTACTTTCAGTTTACGGGAGAATCCACAGTCCTGCTGCTTCTCTTCGGGATAATCACGATTGACAGCATAGAATTCCACTCCTCTTTCTTTGCACCAGGCAACGGCTTCTTCCAGAAGTTCACCTTCGCGCACACTCCACAAAATAAGCCTGTGCTGATCTTGCTGCAACAGTTTTAAAGTGTCTGTTGCAAAAGGAATTTCTCTACCGATACGGGGATAGCGATGTTCTACTATAGTTCCGTCGAAATCAACTGCTATTGTCATAGTTTTATGCTGAAAAATTACAGAACAAAGATACGAATCTTATTGAAAAAACAAAGCGTTCTCTCCCTTTTACAATAGGCAAATATGAAAGAAATTTGCATATAATTTCATAAAAATGTATTTTTGCGCTTAATTTTTCACTAACAACATAATATTAGGATGACTCAATCACCCAAAAATGTATCTAAAGGGTTCACTAAAGCCTTTTGGGTAAGCAACACGGTCGAACTGTTCGAACGTATGGCGTATTATGCCGTTTTTATCGTTCTCACCATTTATCTTTCTTCTATTTTAGGCTTCAACGACCTTGAAGCGAGTATGATTTCCGGTTTATTTTCCGGTGGTCTTTATCTTTTGCCTATCTTCACGGGTGCTTATGCCGATAAGATAGGTTTCCGGAAATCCATGATTGTTGCTTTTTCGCTGCTGTCTGTCGGATATCTGGGTTTAGGAATTCTCCCTACCCTGCTGGAAGCTGCCGGTTTGGTGGAATATGGCAAAGCAACCCGTTTCACCGGACTGCCGGATAGCGATAGCCGCTGGATGATCGTTCCTGTGCTGTTTGTTATCATGGTGGGCGGATCGTTTATCAAATCCATTATTTCGGCTTCAGTGGCAAAAGAAACTACGGAAGCAAACCGCGCACGCGGTTATTCCATCTTTTATATGATGGTGAATATTGGTGCATTTACCGGAAAAACAGTGATTGACCCGTTGCGGAATGTTATTGGAGAGCAGGCGTATATCTATATCAATTATTTCTCTGCTACGATGACCATATTGGCATTGCTTTCCGTTGTTCTGCTCTATAAATCTACCCATACGGCAGGCGAAGGAAAAAGTATGCGTGAAATCGGTCAGGGCTTCCTGCGCATCATAACAAACTGGCGTCTGCTGATTCTTATCCTGATTATAACGGGATTCTGGATGGTGCAGCAACAGTTATACGCTACGATGCCTAAATATGTAATCCGTATGGCGGGTGAAACTGCCAAGCCGGGTTGGATAGCCAATGTAAACCCATTTGTAGTGGTTTGCTGCGTTAGTTTCGTGACGCGTTTGATGGCGAAACGGTCAGCTATTACTTCTATGAATATCGGTATGTTCCTTATCCCATTCTCGGCTCTGCTGATGGCATGTGGTAACCTGCTTGGAAATGACGTGATAAGCGGAATGAGCAATATCACATTAATGATGATAGCCGGTATTGTGATACAGGCTTTGGCAGAATGTTTCATTTCACCGCGTTATCTGGAGTACTTCTCCCTGCAAGCGCCTAAGGGTGAAGAAGGTATGTATCTTGGATTTAGCCATCTCCATTCCTTCCTCTCTTCCATCTTCGGTTTTGGTATCGCGGGAGTATTGTTGACAAAATACTGTCCCGATCCCGTCCTCTTTGAGACTCGTGAAGCATGGGAGGCTGCCAGCACCAATGCGCATTATATCTGGTACTATTTCGCCGCTATCGGTCTGATATCTGCACTGGCACTGTTAGTATTTGCCAAAATCACCCAATCCATCGACAAAAAGAAGAAAGCCAAGGTCTGAATATCTCATTTTTTATGTATATTTGCCGTCACTTTGCCATAAAAGTGGCGGCTTTTTCTAAATTGAGGAGAACATAATGAAAGTAAAATTTATAAGCCTTGCGAGCGGAAGTAGTGGCAACTGCTATTATATAGGCACTGAAAAATACGGAATACTTATTGACGCTGGTATAGCGGTACGTACTATTAAGAAATCATTGAAGGAGGTGGGTGTCGGCATGGAGACGATACGCGCGGTATTCGTTACACACGACCACGCAGACCATATCAAAGCTGTAGGCGGACTGGGTGAGAAACTGCACATCCCTGTCTACACTACTGCACGTATCCACGAAGGAATCAACAAAAGTTATTGCATGACGGAGAAGCTCCACTCTTCTGTTCATTACCTGGAGAAAGAAGAACCGATGGTACTGGAAGATTTCCACATTGAGTCTTTCGAAGTTCCCCACGACGGTACGGACAATGTGGGTTATTGCATTGAAATCGACGGAAAAGTATTTTCGTTTCTTACCGACCTTGGTGAAATCACCCCTACTGCTGCCAAGTTTATCCGTAAAGCGAACTACCTGATACTGGAAGCTAACTATGATGATGAAATGTTGCGTATGGGTACATATCCGCAGTATTTAAAGGAGCGCATCACCAGCCGTACGGGACACATGAGCAATATTGCAACTGCCGAGTTCCTGGCTGAAAATATCACGGAAGATCTGAAATATATCTGGCTTTGTCATTTGAGCAAAGACAATAATCATCCGGAGCTTGCTTACAAGACGGTGGAATGGAAATTAAAGAGTAAAGGTATATTGGTAGGTAAAGATGTGCAACTCTGCGCTTTAAAGCGTAGCACTCCTTCCGACTTGTACGAGTTTGATTAAAAAAAGCCGCTTTCATCGAAAAAAGATTTTATTTTGCTTGGATGAATAAAATAAAAGGACTACTTTTGCACCCGCAAATAAGAAAAACGATGCACTCTTAGCTCAGCTGGTAGAGCAATTGACTCTTAATCAATGGGTCCAGGGTTCGAGTCCCTGAGGGTGTACGAAGATAAGGTTCTGAAAACAATTGAGTTTCAGAACCTTTTTTATCGTCATTGGATATGACTTTGCTACTAGACTAAAAGAATCTTGAAAATCTCCCGTATGTAGATGCAACAACAGGAGGCATTTATCTGTTTTTCATTATATAGTTTCACTCTCATCATGAATAATTGGAAGAAAAAATTTATCATAATATGGAGCGGGCAACTATTTTCTATATTAAGTAGTTCCATCGCTCAGTTCTCTATCGTCTTATGGATTAGTCTCAAAACGGGTTCTGCAGAAGTTTTGTCCTTTGCCATGATTGCCGCCTTGTTGCCGCAAGCCTTGTTAGGGGCATTTGCAGGCGTATACGTGGATCGCTGGAACCGGAAATGGACTATGATAGGTGCAGATAGTTTCGTTGCACTTTGTTCCGGTATCATCGCCTTGTTATTTTACCTGGATATTGTGGAATTGTGGCACATTTATATATTATTGGCACTTCGTTCCATTGGTGGTTCGTTCCATTCACCGGCAATGAAATCATCCATTCCATTGCTGGCTCCGGAAAAAGAACTGACCCGTATTGCGGGAATTAATCAGGCTATCCAGTCTATTTGTAATATCGGTGGCCCTGCGTTGGGAGCGGTTCTGCTTCTGGCATTCGATATGAGTATAGTCATGTTATTGGATGTGGCAGGTGCAATCATTGCCTGCACTTCCCTACTGTTTGTTTACATTCCGAATCCGAAGAAGGAAAATATCTCAGCTAAGAGTGTCTTGAACGATATGCGCGACGGTTTTCATGTGATTATGCGCAACCGAGGAGTTAGTTGGGTGATGGTTACAGAAATCCTGATTACTTTCTTTGTGTTGCCGATAGTCGCCCTGATGCCGCTGATGACTCTGCATACTTTCTCCGGAACAGCTTATCAGATTAGTTTGATAGAAACACTTTTCGGGGCGGGTATGTTGGCCGGAGGGGCTTTACTGGGGATTTGGAATCCTAAGATCAGGAAGATACTGATGATTGCGTTCTCCTATGCGGTACTTGGTCTGGCATTGGCTATATGTGGTATGTTGCCCGGCAATGGGTATGTCTTTTTTGCCATACTGACGGTGGTACAAGGGCTTATCGTGCCATTTTTATCCGGTCCCTTTACCGCTCTATTGCAGACGCAGTTCAAACCGATTTATCTGGGACGTGTATTCTCGCTTTTCGACAGTATAAGTTTGTTCCCTTCTATTATCGGTTTGCTTGTCACAAGCTTTGTAGCCGACTCCTTGGGAATAGGCAACATATTTATATACTGTGGTTTTGCCATTGTACTGACTGCAATTCTGATGATGTGTATTCCTTCTGTTAGAAATTTGGAGAAAGAGGAGATCAGGAAGAAAAAGTAAATAGTATTATTGCGCGTCTATACCTCTTTTTTTCAGCATCTCAAAGTCTTCTTTTCTCATTCCTATATCATCCAGTGGATGCGGTTCATTATGATCATTCAGATAAACCCTCGATTTCTCTGTATAGAGAGGGCTGGTGACAGATAGACTGTCATTGCGATACGGAGTTTCTATTCCGGCCAGTTCCATCATGGTCTGGAAAAAAGAAATACTGGAAGATATATTTTTCTGCCGGTTCATCGAAGCAGCTTTCTCTATCCCGGGATACTCTTCCCTATAACTGTCGGATGTCCACAGCAGGAAAGGTACGTGTAGCTGATAATAGGACGGAACGGGGGATGCATGAAGAAAAAGGTGTCGACCATCGTCGAAGATATCTTCCCCATGATCGGACGTGTAAAGCATACTGGCATCTACTTGCTGCTCCTCCAATAGGTGGATGATACGTGCCAGGAAATTATCCGTATACCGAATGGAATTGTCATAGGCATTCATCAGGTTATCTTTGTATTTCACTTCTGCATCTACGGGGAAATCCGGCAAGAAGAAAGCAGCAGCTTCCGGATAACGTTCCCGGTAATTGAAGTGAGATCCATAGGTATGCAATACAATAAACTGTTTCCGATTTCCTTTCTCAAGTTCTTTTTCTACCAACATTAACAGGTCGTCATCTGAAGGGTTATATTGCGAATCCTGAGAATCTTCCTTGATAAAATCATAAGTATCCGCTTCCATTCCGAAGAAGTCGATGAAAGAATGGTTATACCGCTGGTTTGAGAAAAAAGCTGTCTGGAAACCGGCTTCTTTGAAAGCGGTAATGATGCTTTTCCGATAATAAATGGAATCGAAATTCTGTGCAGAAACGGGAGAAAGCAGCATTGGTACACTCTTGTGCGTAGTATTCGATTCCGTCAGAACATGGCAGAAAGAGGTCACTCCTTCTATTTTAGAAAGTTCAGGGTTCGTATCCCGATCATAGTCGTAAAGACTCCAGTTCAGGGCACGGGATGTCTCGCCCACTACCATAATATAAATTTCGCGCCTGTCTTCCGGATGGGAAGGCTGGGCGTTAAAGGTAAAGTTCTCTGATGTGCGGTGATACGTCCTTGTTTGGGCATTACGCTGGAATGCGAGTGCTACATTGTAACACACGTTGGCCGGATACAAATCCGATTTCAGCTCGTAACGTTTATCCAGTCCATAAGCGGCGCCCAGTGAAATAAAACCGATGAGCAAGGCAATCCATGCTTTTTTCCGTTCCCGACGGATAAATTCCGGAGATAATTTCCGTTTCTTTATAATGGAGATTGCAGCCAGAATCAATGCCGGTATATAAAGGATAATCACACTCACTAATGCCGGAACAAGATTATCCAGCAACTCCATAGCTTCACTCGAATTAGTGGTTACCAGGTTCAGAAACATATCCACAGCAATAATGGACTGTCCGAAGAGATAAAGCAGTACTATCTGGAAAGCTCCGAAGAAGATGAATAGGAAAAGGATCCAGAACATCTTTCCACAGTTTCTCGACAAAGTCATTAATAGATAATAGAAAGCAAATGGCAACAGTACATTGCACACTTTTGCCACCACAGGCATCGGCTCTGTAAAACAGAGGATGATATTGGGTACTATCATGATCAACAGGAACAGATAGAACAAATGCTCCTGATTTTCCAACCATTTCTTTATGTTTTTAAAAAGCTTCATTGATGTTGAATATAAATCCGGTCTGGCCTTTTCCAAACCCTAAATCTAACCTTACGTTTACTCTCTTTTTGAACTCCCACCGATAACCAAAACCATAATTAGGGAGGATATGTTTAACTTCGAAGCCGGAGAATTTAGGAAATACGGTTCCCGCTCCTGCCCATACAGCTACGCCATTTCGCCTCCAGACGTGCTGACGAAGTTCTATCTGTACATCCATGGCACATTTATCACGGTAACGCCCTTCGTAATAGCCACGCATGGAATAAGAACTTCCCAATGTTGCCATCAGTCCCCAAGGCGGATTACCGTAATTCAGCAATGTATGGAATTGCCCAGCCAATACTCCCCCTTTCCATACAGGATGATAATAGCTGGTAGTCAGCTCTGTGCTGCTGAAAGCATATTTATTACCGAGGAATGCGGGGCTGAATCGTTGGTCTATTCTCAGGTAATAGCCACTATAGGCATTTGTGAGGAAATCCCGTGAATCATAGAGTAATGAGAATCCGAGGCTTATATTGGTAGTCCGTGCTTTCATTCCTTCCCACAGTTCGGGCTTTTCAAAATCGTGGCCGTAGACATAATCAAAGACAGCCATCGGACCGATATAGAAGTTCTGCGCTATACGAGTCATGAAGTCTACCTTTACTTGTGCCTGGAAGCGGTCGTAATCACTTTCATTATCGTCATTAGAACCGTTTTCATATCCTTTTCCCCAATACAAGCTGGGGAACGAATAGAAATAAAGATTGTAATTCAGACGGTATTTGTCTTGTGGAAAGAGATGATTTCCACGTACCCCCAACAAATAGAAACCTACCGTAGATACATCACCATATAAAGATACATTAGATGGCGGAAGGATGGTGTCATTCAGGTCTGTACGATATAATCCGGCGGCTACCAGGCCGATACCGAGCTTGGTGTCACTGGAATAATGAGGCCCTCCGATAACGCTGAAGTCAAACTTCTTATTTTTTTTCTCTTTATTGGCATCATTAAAATAGTCCAGGAATTTCTTGAAGAAACTTTTCTTTTGTGGTAAAGTGTCAGTTACAGATACAGAAGATTCGACTGAAACATCTGTTCCTGTGGGGCCTTGTGCCCATATATCGGTGGCTATTATCAATAACAGCACCGGTAATATCCATCTCGTTAGTTTAGCGTCCATGATTACACCTGTAGAAAACTACGTCGGCAAATTTAGTTTTATTTTAACCATATAACAACAATTTTGTGAAGTGTTTTGTTCAAACTTCTTCCATTAAGAAAAAAGGGGGAAGAAATAAGAATTTCAGAACTTTATTCCCGTTTTAACGTTATTCTTTTAGAACGAATAACGAACTTCATTATGAAAACAAAAATGGATATTCCCGATAAAGAGGGACGAAAACGACTTGTGATTGTGGGTGGTGGCTTCGGTGGATTGAAGTTGGCACGAAAATTGAGAAGTGATAAATTCCAGATAGTGTTATTGGACAAGAATAATCATCATATTTTCCAACCCCTACTCTATCAGGTAGCAACCGCCGGTATTGAACCGAGTGCAATTTCTTTTCCTTACCGCAAGATATTTAAAAAGAGAAAACATTTCCATATACGTATTTGTGAGGCACAACGGGTAATTCCCGAAGATAATATTCTGGAGACTTCCATCGGAGCTCTTTCATACGATTATCTGGTTGTCTCTACCGGATGTCGTACCAACTATTTTGGTAATGATGGGCTATCTCAACGGACAATGGCCCTGAAGAACACTGCAGAAGCTTTGTTTAATCGCAACCAGATACTGGAAAGTTTTGAAAAAGCACAGAATACCAGCAATCTGGAGAAAAGAAAACGTCTCATGACATTTGTCATCGTAGGTGGTGGCGCTACGGGTATAGAACTTTCCGGTGCATTGGCAGAAATGAAAAAATTTGTGCTTCCGCAAGACTATCCCGATCTTGATATGAACCTGATGCGCATTGTCCTTGTGGATGGTGCTCCCCGCCTGCTTTCCGCTTTCTCTGAAAAATCTTCGGAAGAAGTGGCAAATTACTTATTAAAACGTGACGTGGAGATCATAACCAGTGTGCAGGTTACGAATTATGAAAATGGAATAATGACACTGAGTGATAACAGTACCTTGGAAGCGATGAATGTCTTTTGGGTTGCAGGTGTACGCGCCAACAGCATAGAGGGACTTGCAAAGGAAGCCTATGGTCCCGGTAACCGCCTCCTTGTTGATCTCTACAACTGTGTTCAGGGTTATAACAATATTTTTGCCATCGGTGATACTGCACTGATGATTTCCAAGGAATACCCGAAGGGACATCCACAAGTAGTTCAACCAGCCATTCAGCAAGCCCGTAATCTGATCCAGAATCTGGATAGAAAGGAACGGGGGCTTGAAATGCAACCTTTTGTTTATCACAACAAAGGTTCCATGGCTACCATAGGACGCAATCACGCAGTGGTGGAACTGAAAAACCTTCGTTTCGGTGGTTTCCCCGCGTGGGCAGTATGGCTATTCATCCACTTAATGAGTATTGTCGGTGTAAAGAACCGTCTGTTTATCTTTGTAGACTGGATGTGGAGTTACTTTACATACGATCCTTCTTTGCGGGTAATTATAAAACCTTTGCGTAGAGATAAACCATAATGCCTTATTTTTCGTTATATTAAATATAAATGTTTAAACGAACGACTATGCTTTACAAATTTTTATTCCCGTCTAAACCGGATGGAGCAGCAACGTCTGCTATATTATTAATAGTGAGAATTATATTTGGTGTGTTACTAATGAACCATGGTATCGAGAAGTGGTCCAATTATCAGGAGTTATCCGCTGTATTTCCCGATCCGCTGGGTGTGGGCAGTCCTCTTTCCCTGGGATTAGCCATATTCGGTGAATTGGCTTGTTCTATGGCATTTATCATTGGTTTCCTTTACCGTCTGGCTATGCTACCGATGATATTTACAATGGGGATGGCATTCTTTGTTATTCACGGAAACGATCCGTTTGCGGTCAAAGAACTGGCTTTCATATATCTGGTGGTATACGTACTGATGTATATTATCGGTCCTGGAAAGTTTGCCGTAGACCACTGGCTGGGTAAGGCTTTGACTCCCAAAAAGCCTTAATTTTACCGGGGCTGTTTAACTGAAAAATTGTTTTTGTCTCTTATTTAAGTGTATTTTTCACAAAAAGCACTTATATTTGCCCGAAGAAAAAGAGCAAAGAGTTAAATCAATAAACTCAGTAAAACAAAAGAAAGTAATTATGAAAAAGAGTAATTTGAATTTGGCTGCAACCGTGATGATTTGTGGCGCATTTCTTTTCAGTTCTTGTATCGGTTCTTTCGGCCTGCACAGTAAATTGGTAAATTGGAACCAAAGTATCGGTACAAAGTTTGTTAATGAGCTTGTTTATCTGGCTTGCAACATTATCCCCGTATATCCTGTTTGCTATCTGGCAGATGCGTTGGTAATCAACTCCATTGAATTCTGGAGCGG
>NZ_EQ973492.1:731387-743183 GCF_000158035.1 Bacteroides cellulosilyticus DSM 14838 | reverse complement strand
AAAAGGTGAAAACGGAAACTATCTCGTAAAAACATTGGAGAACGGTTACTCTATCACAAAAGAAGGTGAAACCACTGCTATGGAGCTGGTTTACGACAAAGAATTGAACACTTGGAATGTTGTTGCAGAAGGTGTTAGCACTGAATTGCTGCAAATGAACGGTGATGGTACTGCACAGATGTATCTGCCGAATGGTGAAGCAATGAATGTGACATTGGATGCACAAGGCGTAGCTGCTGCTCGTCAGGCAACGATGATCAACACTTATTACGCTGCACGCTAATTAAGAAAAGAATTTGAATATGCGGGCGGATGAGCAATCATTCGCCCGTTGCTTTTTATACCCCTCCCGATTTTTTAGAATGGGTAACCTACTGCAAAGTGGAAAGCAAAGTCACGTCCGAAGTCAGGACGCAGAATGGGATAACGATCCTTTCCCTTTTCAGGGTTAATAGCCTTCATACCACCATCAAAGCGAAGTACAAAGAAATCCAGATCCAGACGTAATCCCACACCGTAAGCTACGGCTATTTGCTTATAAAACTGGTCGAACTTGAATTTACCCCCCGGCTGATCCTGATATTCGCGAATCGTCCAGATATTTCCCGCATCTACAAACAAAGCACCTCTAAATTTCCAGAATAAACGTGTGCGGTATTCTATACTGGCATCCAGCTTGATGTCACCCGACTGGTTCATGAAGTTACCTTTTTCATCGGAGAAAGTACCGGGACCAAGACTACGTACCGACCATCCGCGTACACTGTTTGCTCCACCCGAGAAATAACGTTTCTCGAAAGGAATCATCCGTGCGTTTCCGTAAGGGATGGCAATACCTCCCCCAATATGAAATGCAATGGAGTTACGGTTATCGATGACGATATTTTTGGCAAAGTCCAGGTCACCTTTTATATATTGTGCATACGGAATATTCAAGATAGTGTATTCATCCTGATCATTCTTCTTTAAATTGCTCATTTTAGAAAGCACATACAGGAGATTTCCCGCAGACTCAAAGTTAAAACGTATACTATAAGAATTACCAATCACTGCATTGTTCATCAATGCTTGTCCTGCGCTGTTATAGATATAGCTGTACCCGGTACGAACAATCAAACGGTCTTTATAGTTATACTCCAGCAGATAGTTCTTCTCATCGTTCAGGAAATTGTTTTTAAACTCGGGTTCTATCCACGGCATATACAAATAGTTGATGTCCAGCAAGTCTATACGATGCTGCGAACGCTGTCGCTGCAAACCCCATTTATAACTCCATGAACCGGATGCAACGATGCGTGTAAACTCGGGACGCATCTGATAATTATATTGCAGCCCGAATTCTGTGGTTGCCCTTATCTTCCGCTTAAAGTCATTGGATATGAACGGAAACATGAAGCGGGGAAAGTTTATACTGGTTTCCACACCGAGTTCCGTATAGTTGTCATTCTTATACCCTAAACCGGAAACAGCTTCGTAAGCTCCGCGAAGCTTAACCAAGAAAGTTTCGGAACCTCTGAATACATTGCGATTCTGAAAAGATACAGATGCCGCGGCACCCAAATCACCCGCAGAGTTCGTTCCCTCCAGTTCGAAAGATACAGACTGATGTTTGTTCTTCGTCAGCATAACATAAGCATTCAGCTTTGCGCTATCATTTACCTGTGTTTCGAAGAAACGTACATTGGTATATTTCAATACCGGCAGACGTCCGAAGTTGGAGTAAGTGCGCTGCACATCCTGTTCATTGTAAAGATCTCCCGGAGTTATCCGCAGATTATCAGTCAAAACTTTAGGACGCAGGTACAATTTATCTTTATAATATATGGGAACCCCTTTATAGTGTATCGAATCATTGATTTCCACACTACTGAGAGCTGAAGATTGCAGCACGTCATAGTCTGCAATGAAATTCACTTTATTAATCGTATACTGTGGATGATCCTGCAATTCAGCACCGGAATGCTGTCTGTACCGTGCCAGATGCAAGGTCAGATCCACCTGATAAGTGCCACGTACTGTATCCGCTGTATAAGAGATATAATCTTTATTGAATTTATAATAACCGTTGCGAAGCAGGTTACCCGTGATCCGTTGGCGTTCACTGTCCAGTATGTTGGCATTGAAGTACATACCTTCGGATAAATAGGTCGATGCAGAATCTTTCTGCATATATTCCCAGATTTTTTCATCCTGAACATCATATTTCAGGCTACGGACAATATACGGCTCTCCGGTGTTTACTTTATAAGCCAGTTTTACCTTTTTCTTCTTGATTTTGGGAATGTACTCTACGGTAGCACCCATGTACCCCATATTCTGAACGGCTTTCGTCATTTCCTCCCGTGAACGTTCGGTTTCTTCCTTACTATAGATAACAGGGGCATCTCCCAGCCTGCGTAAAGCCCGGTTCACCCAACGAGTAGAATCACGTCCCGACCAGTTGTAGACATACAACTGGGTTTTAATCAGACTAAACCATTTGGAGTTCGGATTTTGCCGCACATATATGGACAAATTAGAAGGCTTCACATTTTTATTATCAGTATGTATGCGCACCTCATCCAGCAAGTATGAACCATCCGGCACATATTTGGTGGTCGAGCAGGAAGCTAATGTAAGTATGGCAGCAGTAAGTAGTGCGTAGTGGAAGCCTTTCTTCATACCAGAATTAATAAATTGCGCATAATTGACTACAAATATAAATCTATTTTTTCTTTTCCGAAATAAAAAACCGGATGAAGTGTGTTCCGTTTTTTGATTATATAGAAATAATCACGTACTTTTGCCAAACGATAACATTTAAGCTATGGCACTGAGCAAAAACCGCATCAAATATATCCACTCGTTGGAGCTGAAGAAGAATCGTAAAACAGAAAAAGTCTTTCTGGCAGAGGGTCCTAAACTGGTAGGCGATTTGTTAGGACATTTTCCCTGCCGCTTTCTGGCAGCTACGCCCGAATGGTTATCGCAACATCCCAAGCTTCCGGTAGAAGATGTTTCGGAAGTGTCTGATGAAGACCTTTCCCGTGCCAGCTTATTGAAAACTCCCCAACAGGTACTTGCTGTATTCGAGCAGCCGGAATATGAAACGGATGCTTCCGTTATCAGCCATTCACTCTGCTTGGCGCTGGACGATGTGCAAGATCCGGGAAATCTGGGTACTATCATTCGTCTGGCAGACTGGTTTGGTATAGAGCATATCTTCTGTTCCCCGAACACCGTAGATGTATATAATCCAAAGACGGTTCAAGCCACCATGGGAGGCATTGCCCGTGTGAAACTGCACTATACTCCCCTGCCCGACCTCATTCAAAGCCTGAAGGATATACCAGTTTACGGCACTTTCCTCGATGGAGAAAATATGTACACACAGAAATTATCATCCAACGGATTGATTGTGATGGGTAATGAAGGCAACGGAATCGGGAAAGAAGTGGAGCAACTCATTAACCGCAAACTTTATATTCCCAATTATCCCGCAGAGAGGGAAACGTCCGAGTCACTGAATGTGGCAATTGCTACCGCAGTAGTCTGTGCCGAGTTCCGTCGACAGGCAGCATCATTGTAAAATCGAAAGGATAAAGTAGATAAGCATTTATTCCGGAAGGAAACGTTTCTTGGCAGAAAACTTCCGGAAGTTCCTGTAATACTTCATTTGCTTTCTGAAATATACCGGAGTACCCTTTGGAAATATCTTCTTCATTATTCAATAAAGCAATGACTCCGGGAAACCATTCCACTCCTTCTATCTCCTCTGTCAAGGGAAAGGCGGACACGACTTGTCCTTCTTCCGCCCCTACCACATATTGTTTGAGATAACCATGTCCGGGCAGAAAAATAAAGTGTGAAGCAAATCGTTTGATCATCAGGGATTATCTTTACGGAATTGAACGTGTTCCGGATTGTCCAACTTCTTCAGTGTAGGTTCCGAAGATGGACGAGGACGGACAGCATCACGTCTGCGCGGATTATCATTTATCTTTTCTTCCACAGGTTTCAGTTCCTCTTTCTTGAGTTCCTGAGGTTCTATTTTCTCTGTCTTAACAGAATCTTTCTGAATAGAATCATTCTTAGCAAACGACAGTGTATCCGTAGCATGATAACGCATCAGTGAAATGCGGTCGGTCAGCAATGTACGGGTAGCCTGTGCTGCGGGGTAATAGATATACCCACGTATTTCCCGGATTTCTCCCAACGTATCGGCAAAGAGGGAAACCGTTTCCACACCTGATTTATATACTTTCTGAATATCACTGATTATGCTGTCCTTATAGACAATCTGCATAGCCATGACGGGAGCATATAAGGAATCTGGCGCACCGTTGTGGAAGCGGAAACGAACGTTCCACCGCAAAGTATCGCGGTCTTTAAAGTTGGTATCTGAGGGTAATACGAAAGTAATCTTGTTGTCCATCGGCATACCTGTCAGCTGATAGATACGTTGCCATGCCCATACATCAATGCTGTCCCCCGGAAGACTTTCCTTCGGTTTATTGTCACGTATGGCAATTAAATGATTGACAACATCCCGCTCCGCTTTCAGCCTTGCGTTTACTTTCTCATAAATCTTGGTGAGTACTTCCGGATTACGCGTGAACCAAACCATTGAAGAGTCAAATTCGGCTTGCGTAATGCCATGTTTTTTAAACACCGATTCAATGTACAACACCCTTTTATAACCATCGGTATAAGGGACTTCTTCCCCCATAGCCTTTGCTATATGGTAGTCATAAAGCACATTTTCCATCTTAGCATCCGATATAACCACCTTCGGTCTTTTCACCTGACAGGCTGTCAAACAAGATGCTAACAGGAATATGCTAAACCATTGAATTCGATGCAGACCTTTCATGATTTCTTTATTGCATGATAAGAGTCATTCAAATATTTGCTGTAAAATAATAACAGGGCAATGATACCACAACTGATAGCGGCATCGGCAAGGTTGAATATCGGGCTGAAGAATATGAAATGATCCCCACCTACCAACGGCATCCATTGAGGCCAGTTTGTATCAATGATAGGAAAATAGAACATATCCACCACCTTTCCGTAGAACAAAGGAGCATATCCTCCGCCTTCCGGCAGGAATGAAGCTATCTGCGAATGTGTACTCTCATTGAACAACACACCATAGAATACACTATCGATGATGTTACCCAACGCTCCTGTAAGAATCAGAGATACGCATACGATATAGCCTGTCTTCAAGCCCTGCTTGATTATTCTCGTCAAATACCACCCTATCGCTCCTACGGCAACAATACGGAACAAGGTAAGGAATAACTTACCGAATATCTCCATACCGAACGCCATACCGTTATTCTCGGTAAAGTAAATATAAAACCATGTAGGCGGTTCTGCATCTACCATGCCCAGCTTCTCATAAAGCCATTTTATGGCGTTTTCGCTCTGATGCCAATACATGTGAGTCTTGACATAGATCTTGATTATCTGGTCAGCAATTAATACCGAGAAAATAACGAGCAGCGCAATGCGACCTTTCGTGAGGTATTTGTTCATCCTTACTTCTTACCGTTATTTTTGGCCTCAATGCTCAGTGTAGCATGAGGCACAGCACGTAAACGTTCGGCAGGAATCAACTTACCTGTTTCACGGCAAATACCATACGTTTTGTTCTCGATGCGTACCAATGCAGCCTGAAACCCTGGATAAACTTCAACTGACGTTGAGCCAGGCGTGTCGTTTCTTCTTTGGACAAGGTGTTGGCACCTTCTTCCAAAACTTTGTACGTAGGAGACGTATCGTCGGTATCATTACCGTCGGCTCCGGTTAAACTGGCTTTCAGCAATTCATAATCGCGTTGTGCCAATTCTAACTTCTCATTAATAATGGCGCGGAATTCTTCCAATTCAGCATCCGAGTATCTTGTTTTTTCTGCCATAACTTTACGTGTTAAATCGTTAGTATTATTATTCTTTTACAACGCTTACGTACAGGGAGAAATCGTCAAAGTTAAGTTCCGTGCCGTTTTCCACCTCATCGGTCAGCGTCAGTGAGGTTCCTAAAACCTGGTTACAAATATAGTCTTTATATTCGTTTACCGCATCATCTGTTTGCTGATTTTTTGATAATGTAATCTTTATTTTGTCTGTTATCTCCAAACCGCTTGACTTGCGAATATTTTGAATACGATTAACCAGTTCACGGGCAATACCTTCGCGGCGAAGCTCTTCTGTTACGGTTACATCCAGAGCAACAGTCAGCTTTCCTTCGTTGGCAACCAGCCATCCCGGAATGTCTTCGCTGAAGATTTCTACGTCAGTAGCTTCCACAAGCACATCCGTACCATCCAGTTGCAAAGTATAAGAACCGTTCTTTTCCAGTTCGGCGATAGCTTCCTGTGACATTTCTGCTACAGCGGCAGCTACGGCTTTCATCTGTTTGCCGAATTTCGGTCCCATCTTCTTGAAGTCACATTTCACTTTCTTCACCAGCACACCGGCGGCACCGTCTACGAACTTGATATCCTTCACGTTCACTTCGCTCATGATAAGTGCTTTTACTGCTTCGATGTGGGCACGTTGTTCCTCGTCCACTACCGGTATCATGATACATTGCAGCGGTTGGCGTACTTTGATGTTCACCTTGCGGCGCAAAGCCAATACCATGGAAGTTACGTCTTGTGCCATTTGCATGCGGACTTCCAGTTCCTTGTCTATCATTTCCTCCTTATATTCGGGGAATTTAGCCAGGTGTACGGATACCACGTTGTCGCGTCCCGTTGCAGTAACCAAGTCCATATAGAGTTTATCGGCATAGAACGGAGCGATGGGCGACATCAATTTGGCAACGGTTTCCAGACAAGTGTACAGAGTCTGGTATGCAGATAACTTATCCTGCGTAAATTCACCACCCCAGAAACGTTTACGGTTCAGACGAACGTACCAGTTGGAGAGGTTGTCGTTTACGAAGTCGGATATCAGACGTCCGGCCTTTGTCGGCTCGTATTCGCTATAGCAAGTATCCACTTCTTTCACCAGTGTATTCAGTACAGAGAGTATCCAACGGTCGATTTCAGGGCGTTCAGCCATCGGCACGTCAGCTTCCTTGTATTCGAATCCGTCTACATTGGCGTAGAGGGAGAAGAAAGAATACGTATTATATAATGTACCGAAGAATTTACGACGAACTTCTTCGATGCCGTCTACGTCGAATTTCAGGTTATCCCACGGAGAAGAGTTGGTGATCATGTACCAACGTAAGGGGTCGGACCCGTATTTCTCGATAGTTGAGAAAGGATCTACACCATTGCCCAGACGCTTGGACATCTTGTTACCATTCTTGTCAAGTACCAATCCGTTAGAGATAACAGCCTTGTAAGAGATGGTATCGAATACCATTGAAGCGATGGCATGGAGCGTAAAGAACCAGCCGCGAGTCTGATCCACACCTTCGGCGATAAAGTCGGCGGGGTAAACCTGATGGCTATCCAGCAATTCTTTGTTCTCGAACGGATAGTGGATTTGTGCATACGGCATGGCACCGGAATCGAACCATACGTCTATCAGGTCCGCTTCACGCTTCATGGGCTTGCCGTCTTTGGATACGAGGATGATATCATCCACATACGGACGGTGCAAGTCTATCTTATCATAATTTTCTCCATTGTATTCACCGGGTACGAAACCTTTATCCTTATAAGGATTGGACTTCATGAATCCGGCAGCTACGGATTTCTCTATTTCATTATAAAGCTCTTCAACCGAACCGATGCAGATTTCCTCGCTGTTGTCTTCCGTGCGCCAGATAGGCAGCGGAGTACCCCAGTAACGTGAACGGCTCAGATTCCAGTCATTCAGATTTTCCAGCCACTTGCCAAAACGTCCCGTACCGGTACTTTCCGGTTTCCAGTTGATCGTCTTGTTCAGCTCTATCATGCGGTCTTTGCAAGCGGTAGAGCGGATGAACCAGCTATCCAACGGATAATACAATACCGGTTTGTCCGTACGCCAGCAGTGTGGATAATTGTGCACATGCTTCTCAATCTTGAACGCCTGGTTGTTGGCTTTCATCATCATGCAGAGACTTACGTCGAGACTTTCGTCCTGATCTGTCAGATTCGGGTCGTAAGCGTTCTTCACGAAACGGCCTGCATATTCCTTATACAGGTCTACGTTTACGCGCTCTTTCACGAAGTTCTCGTCCAGTTCGTCCAATTTATAGAACTTACCGGTCAGGTCCACCATCGGGCGGAGTTCACCTTTCTTATTGATGAGTTGCAACGGTGGAACACCGGCGGCTTTCGCTACCTGGGCATCGTCGGCACCGAATGTCGGAGCGATATGTACGATACCTGTACCGTCTTCCGTAGTCACATAGTCACCTGAGATTACGCGGAATGCACCTTCACCCGGATTCACCCAAGGTATCAGTTGCTCATATTCCATACCTACAAGTTCCGGACCTTTATATTCTCCTACAATTTTGAACGGTATCAGCTTATCTCCCGGTTTGTAATCTTCCAGGGCGATGTCTTCCGCTTTTTTATTGAAGTGCGTGTAGAGCAAAGCTTTGGCAAGTACAACGGTGATTTTCTCTCCGGTGTATCCGTTGTAGCTTTGTACGGCTACATAATCTATCTTCGGGCCTACGCAAAGCGCGGTATTCGAAGGCAATGTCCACGGAGTAGTGGTCCATGCTAAGAAGTACGGAGTTCCCCACTCTGCCATTTCCGGCTTCGGGTTCTTCATCTTAAATTGTGCCACACAGGTCACATCCTTCACGTCGCGGTAGCAACCGGGCTGGTTCAATTCGTGTGAGCTCAGTCCTGTTCCGGCAGCGGGAGAATACGGCTGTATGGTGTATCCTTTATAAAGATACCCTTTTGTATAGAGTTGCTTCAACAGCCACCACAAAGTTTCGATGTAGCGGTTGTCGTAGGTGATATAAGGATCGGTCATGTCTACCCAATACCCCATCTTGTGAGTCAGATCTTCCCATTCTTTGGTGAACTTCATCACATCTTTGCGGCAGGCAGCGTTATAGTCGGCTACGGAGATCGTTTTACCGATATCTTCCTTGGTGATACCCATGGCTTTTTCCACACCCAGTTCCACAGGAAGCCCGTGTGTGTCCCAGCCGGCTTTACGTTTCACCAGGAAACCCTTCATGGTTTTGTAACGGCAGAAAATATCTTTGATGGAGCGAGCCATTACGTGGTGAATGCCCGGCATACCGTTGGCAGAGGGCGGTCCTTCATAAAAAACGAAAGAAGGACAGCCTTCACGTTCTGTCATACTCTTGGCGAAAACCTGGTTCTCGTCCCATTTCTTCAACACTTCCGCGTTTACCTTTGAGAGGTCGAACTGCGAATATTCGGCAAACTTCTTACCCATCTTATTTGCAATTTAACTATTTACAATTTAACGATTAAGGAGGCACTTTGAGACGTGCTAAAGCGACCCTCCTTATTTTAAGGGTGCAAAGTTACAAAAAAGTTAGAGAAAAGATATTATTGAATAGAAAAAAACATATCTAAATGGAATACGGCTCTTCAAAGAAGTGTTTTAGAAGACGTGTATTCCATCTTTTTCTATTTGTTGCTTTAAAAAAGCATTCATATTTTTATGAGCGCGAATGACATCAACAGAACATCCTAAAAGTTTTTCCAGATATGCTTTCATTCTTACTATTAGAAAAGGGTTAGGTGTTTCTGTCTCTACGTAAATATCAATATCACTTGTTTCTTTTTGCTCATTACGGGCGACCGATCCAAACAAATGTAAAGAACGCACACCGAACTGTTGTTTCAATTCGCTACCGCATGATTTCAACAAACTGATATAATCGTTCTTTGTTTTCATATCTCATTAAATCTTTAGAACAAAGATAGACAAAAAGAGTATTATTCACAAATCTTTTTGTTATTTTTGCCTGTCATAATTGATTATTCACCCAAACAAAACATCAAAAACAATAGTATGGACAAAGATCTAAAAAAGGTTGTGGTGCTTCTGGCACACCCCAACATGGAAAACTCACAAGCCAATAAAGCCCTGTTTGATGCCATAAAGGATATAGAAGATGTGGCTATATTTAATCTATATGAGATGTCAGAGCAAGATATTCTCAATATGGATGCATGGAGCCGGATTATATCTCATGCCAATGCAGTGGTATATCAGTTCCCGTTTTATTGGATGTCGGCACCATCTTTATTAAAAAAATGGCAGGACGGGATATTTACCTATTTGGCAAAAACTCCGGCAGTAGCCGGTAAACCTTTGTTGGTGGTTACCACTACCGGTTCTGAATTTGATGCGTACCGAAGTGGAGGAAGAAATCGCTTCACGGTGGATGAACTTTTGCGTCCTTATCAGGGTGGTGCTGTGCATGCAGGGATGGTGTGGCAGACTCCTTTCGTGGTGTATGGTATGGGAACACCCGATGCGGAAAAGAATATTGCTCTGGCAGCGGATCTTTATAAAAAACGGGTGATGGCACTTATCGGGAAAGATAAATCGGAAGATAGCTGGTAAAGTGTAAAGTATCAGCCAAAACACTTGATTTTGCCTTTACGATGTTGTATCTTTGTAGAAGCTTTAAGCTGAGTTTTATTGTAAACCTAAACCTTTAGTAAAATGGCAAAAGTTAGTCTTTCTTTTTCAGAAGCCTTTAAACAGTGCATTAATTTGACAGATATCTTATGTGAGACAGCCTGCCTGCCGGATAAACATGGGTGGTTCGCTCGTTGGCAAATTAAATAGATTATAGTTATTTCAGATGTTCGACATTTGGAATAATAATAGGCAAAAAAGAAGATAAGGTGGTATTTCCTCACAAGGATTTGCCACCTTTTTTGTTGATTTATATTTGGGGTAGGATTTAAAGCTCATTTTTGCGCTGTTAATAAACGTTGGATACGTTCTTAAAAAACGTTCCGGTTATTCTTTAAAAACGCTGTTTACGGTTATTAATGAGATGTTTTAGATGTCATAATTTTAAAACATTCTTATAGGCTTAATTCATTCGTCTAAAAGAAATCATTTAATTATGAAATATATAAGAGACAGAAGGAGCTTTTTTTTAAGAGAGCATTGGTAGTGTTAAATATATAATAATATATTGCTTGGGTTAATCTTTTCGTTAACTTTGCAGAAAAAATAAAACACGAAATGGAGTATAAGAGAAAAATTATTGTATATGGAGATTATTTTGCGGAGTTTTACGATAAGCAAATATCTTCCGTAAAAAACAAAATAAACTATGTACTCAACCTTGTGCGGGTAGAAGAGCATATCCCTTCCAGATTCTTTCGAAACATAGATACCGTTTCGGGACTTTTTGAGATACGGATAGAAATGGAAGGCAATATTTTTCGAATATTCTGCTGTTTCGACGAAGGAAAACTGGTTGTTCTTTTTAATGGCTTTCAAAAGAAAACTCAGAAAACTCCGCCAAAAGAAATTGAAAAGGCTACCCAAATTATGAAAGAATATTTTAATTCAAAGAAAGGAGATAAATTATGAGCAAAATCAAACCCAAAACAAAATCAATAAAAGGTTGTCGGACTTTTGATGAAATTTTAGATGTTGAGTATGGAACTCAAGGGACTCCCGAACGCGATGCCTTCGAACAAGGTGCGGTTGCTTTTATCCTTGCAGAACGTTTGAAGGAGGAAAGATTAAAAGCCGGATTAACCCAGGAGCAACTCGCCGAAAGAATTGGCACGAAAAAGACTTATATTTCCCGCATTGAAAACGGGAAAGCAGATGTGCAGCTTTCTACTCTTTTCCGTATCTTTCAGGGATTAGGGAAACAGGTCAAATTGAC
>NZ_EQ973492.1:708294-731367 GCF_000158035.1 Bacteroides cellulosilyticus DSM 14838 | reverse complement strand
AATTCTATAAGGAGGGATTAAGAACTTTATTACTAAAAAGAATAGAACAAGATGGAATTTACGCCTAAACTGAAAGAGGAAATTATTGATAAACTGGAGCATATCAAACTCTTTTATTTAGAGTATTCTCAAGTTCTTTGACGAAAAATAATAGGTTTACGTAATATTCACTACCTTTGTCGCCAAAGCAAAAACATTGCATGTGAAAAGGTTACTTTCCAACATCGTAAAGTATGTACTGATAGTAGTATTTGTTTATTACTACGTAGGAAACACAGCCTTTGTCCATACACATGTAGTCGATAATTTCCTCGTAACTCACTCCCACCCCTATCTGCCGGGCACACATCATTCGCACACAGAAGCACAGTGGGAAACCGTCTCTTGGTTCAATTTATTATGCCTGGACAGTTCGCATGAGTTACCGATAGTTCCCTTTATTTTATTTTTCCTAAGTTTCATCTTCTTGTTGCATGGAGCAAACCGGATTGTTCGCACAGCCCGGTCTTTCCATTTACGTTCTCCACCCTGTCATGTATGCTGAGAACAGATTTTGTTATTTAAGTTTCGTATGTAGCCTGAAAGACAGAGCATATGCGAAACCTTAATCTGTTATTCCCAAAATACATGAAGAAAAACGAGTTCTTATCATAACGACAAAGAAATGAAATACATATATTTATTGTGCCTGACCGGCATGATGTGCTATGCCTGTACCGGTCAGCAAAAAGAACAGGAAAACCAGGAATTTTCTGTCTCAGGAGATACTATTGTGGTATCTTCGGAATCCCCCATCGCCAAGAAACTGAAAACAAGCGAAGTTCAGAAAGAATTGCATGAAACGACATTCACAGTTTCGGGCATTGTGAAAGCCATCCCCAATCATTATGCAGAAATAGCCTCTCCGTTTGCAGGACGGGTGACGCGATCCTTTATCCGTCTGGGACAAAAAGTGGATAAAGGCAGTCCCTTGTTTGAAATCAGTTCGCCTGACTTCTTTGAAACCGGAAAAGTCTACTACCAGGCAAAGCAGGAAATGGAACTGGCTTCCAAGAATCTGCGCCGCGAACAGGATTTGTATGCACACAAAGTAAGTGCGCAAAAAGAAGTGGAAGAAGCCGAAGTGAACTATGAATTGAAAAAGAAAGATTATGAAAATGCGTTGGCTGCCCTGAAAGTATTCCAGATAGAACCGGACCAGTTAGTACTGGGTCAGCCTATGATTGTCCGCTCACCCATTTCCGGTGAAATAGTGAAGAATAATATTGTAATCGGGCAATTCATGAAAGACGATGCCGACCCGGTGGCCGTGGTAGCCGATCTGAATGAAGTATGGGTAGCTGCCAATGTGAAAGAAAAGGATATGTCCCTGCTCTCTTCATTGAAAAAGGTGGAAATATCCCTGGTCTCGCAATCAAATCAGACCTTCAGCGGTACAATCTATCATATCAACGAAATGCTGGATGAAGATACGCGTTCGGTAGAAGTATTAGTGGCATGCGATAATAAAGAGCGACTGATGAAGCCTGCCATGTATGCCACAGTGAAACTGACTGACGAACCTGCTGAAAGCATTCTGATCCCGACTTCCGCCATTTTGCAGGAAGAAGAACAGGCGTATGTACTGGTCTCTTCGGGCAACAATAAATTCCTGAAACGGAAAGTGGAAACTTCTGCTACGGATGGTGACAAGAGTGTCATTACTTCCGGCCTGCAATCCGGAGAAAAGTATGTTTCAGACGGTGCTTTCTATCTGCTGAACGCCAACTAAACACCGGGGTTACATAGTATGAAGAAGTTGATTTTTCTGGCGATACATCGTCGAGGACTGATGTTCGTATTGTTTGCCTTCATTGCCGTGGTGGGTTACTATTCATGGACAAGACTGGCAATAGATGCTTATCCGGATATTGCGGATACCACCGTACAGATTGTGACACAAGTGTCGGGACTGGCTGCCGAAGAGATAGAACAGCAAATCACAATTCCCATTGAACGGGCCGTAAACGGTCTGCCGGGACTGAACGTGATGCGAAGTAAAAACACTTTCGGACTGAGCACCGTGGTACTGGTGTTTGATGATGGAATTGATGACTACTGGGCACGCCAGCGTGTGCAGGAGCGCTTGGTAGATGTAGAATTACCTTATGGTGCCGTACCGGGGCTGAATCCCCTGACCTCACCTACCGGAGAGATATTCCGCTACGTCATTGAAAGCGATAATCTTGACCTGCGTGAGATCACCGATTTGCATAAATGGGTGATTATCCCCCGGTTGAAACAAGTGACAGGCGTAGCCGATGTAAGCAACTACGGCGGCATCACTACCCAGTATCAGATCGAACTGAATCCACGTAAGATGGAAGAGTACGATATTTCCCTTTCTGACGTGACCGAAAAAGTTGAAATGAACAATGTGAACGCCGGAGGAAGTATGTTGAGCCGGGGTGATTTGAGTTACGTGATTCGCGGTATCGGTCTGGTGAAGGATTTGAAAGATTTAGGACGTATCGTTATCAAAACGGATAATGGAGTACCTGTGTATCTGGATGATATCGGAAAACTGAAATACGGTAGCCTGGAGCGCAAGGGTGTACTGGGCTTTTATGATGGCAAACGTAATTTCTCTGACGGCGTAGAAGGCATCGTGCAAATGTTGCGCGGTCAGAATCCCTCACAAGTGCTCGAAGGAGTACATGCCGCTATTGACGAACTGAATAACGAAGTACTGCCCAAAGGCACACACATCCATCCTTTTATGGACCGCACGAACCTGGTGGATATGACCTTACACACGGTTTCGCATACACTGTTTATGGGGATGATTCTGGTAATATTGGTACTGATTCTCTTTTTAGGAAGCTGGCGGGGTGCATTGCTCGTTGCCGTCACCATTCCCCTATCGCTACTGATAGCTTTTATCCTGATGCACGTGACGGATATACCTGCCAACCTGCTTTCATTGGGAGCTATTGACTTCGGTATCCTGGTAGACGGCTCTATCGTGATGATGGAAACGATTCTGAAGAAGCATGAACGGCATCCCGATGAAGTATTGGAAGAAGATTCCATCTTACGACGTACAACGGAAGTCGCCCGCCCTATCTTCTTCTCTATCCTTATTATTATAACCGCTTATTTGCCGCTGTTTGCCTTCGAACATATCGAGAAGAAACTGTTTACACCGATGGCATATACAGTGGGATATGCACTGATAGGCGCTCTGTGTGTAGCATTGTTTCTGATTCCGGGACTGGCATATATGGCTTACCGTAAGCCTCGGAAAGTATATCATAACCGTTGGTTAGAAAAATTGCAGATGCTGTATCATGCACAAGTGGTTCGTGTAATTGACTGCCCGAAAGCCGTATTGGGAGTATTGGCAGGAATTCTGGTTTTAGCAGGTGTTTTGAGCTACACGGTGGGAAAAGATTTCCTCCCTCCCTTAGACGAAGGGGCTATCTGGATTCAGGTACAATTGCCTCCGGGTATCTCTATCGAGCGTTCCAAAGAGATGGGAGCTGAATTAAGAAATAAGTTGGGGCAGTTTCCGGAAGTGTCGTACGTAATGACACAGGTGGGACGTGATGATGAAGGTGCAGAAGCCTTTTCCCTTTCGCACATCGAGTGTGGTGTAGGATTGAAACCTTACGATAGCTGGACTACAGGACGCAATAAAGCCAAGCTGATTGAAGCGATGAATGATACGCTCATGACCATGCCGGGATATTCGGTAGGTTTCTCCCAGCCGATTATTGACATGGTGATGGACCAGATAGCAGGTGCGCACAGTGATCTTGCACTGAAGATATACGGGGAAGATATCACGGAAACGCGTCATATTGCCGATAAGGTTGTCAATGTCATCAAGCAGATACCGGGCGCGACGGATGTTGCCGTAGATCAGGAACCTCCCCTTCCCCAACTTCAGATTATAGCAGACCGTGACCGTATTGCACAATACGGATTGAATGTCTCGGACGTGGCCGATCTGATAGAACTCGCCATTGGCGGCAAGGCCATTTCGCAAATCTTTGTAGGTAGCAAGTCGTATGACGTCATCTGCCGTTTCAGCGAAGAGACGCGCAATACACCGGAACGCATCGGAAACCTGATGCTGACTTCGGGCACAGGTGCCAAGATACCATTGAGTCAGGTTGCGGAAATCAAACTGACCACAGGGGCAAGCACCATTTCACGCGAGATGAATAAGCGCCACCTTACAATCCGTGTCAATCTGCGTGGTATCGACCTGACTTCTTTCTTGCAGAAAGCGAACAGGATGATTGATGACCAGGTGAAATACAACCATGAAGATTTTCATCTGAAATGGGCGGGACAGTTTGAAAACCAGCATCGTGCATACAATCGTTTGGGCGTGGTAGTTCCGTTGGCATTGGGCATTATGTTACTGTTATTGTTTGCCGCCCTCGGCAAATTCCGGCAAGCGGCTTTATTGATGTGTATCATTCCGTTGGCACTCTTCGGAGGTATGCTTGCACTGAATGTACGGGGAATGACGCTGAATGTATCTTCTGCCGTAGGCTTCATCGCTCTGATTGGTGTAGCTATTCAGAATGGAGTGATTATGATTTCGCATATCAATAATTTGCGCGAACGGGGGCGCGACTTGCGCGATGCCGTGGTTACCGGTGTGCGCCATCGTTTCCGTCCCATTCTGATGACGGCTACTGTTGCTGTGCTGGGTTTGCTTCCGGCATCCCTGAGTACGGGAATTGGTTCCGATGTACAGCGTCCGCTGGCAACGGTTATTGTATACGGATTGCTGTTTGCTACTGTGGTGACACTGTATATTCTCCCCACTTTATATTATATGATGGAAAAAAAGGAAGATAAAAAGGATGAAAATGAAAAGATATAATATTGCGTTGTTTACCCTTATCGTCTGTGCCTGTTCAGTGCAGGCACAGACTGTAGAACCGATTACTTATAAGCAGTATATGCATAAAGTAAGTGCCGACAATCTGGAATATGCAGCGGAGAAGATGAATGTCAGCGCCGCACATGCAGATGTGATAGCTGCCAAGGTATTTGATGATCCGTCGCTCTCTTTTACTTATTCCAACAATGAAGATCATACTTTGCAAATGGGGCAAAGCTATGAACTGGAACTTTCGCAGAACGTAACTTTAGGAAGACGTACGGCCGGCATCAAGTTGGCACGCAGCCAAAATGAACTGGCGGAAATTGTGCTGGATGATTATTTCCGGAATTTACAGGCGGACGCCACCATTGCTTATCTGGAAGTAATGAAACAAAAACAACTCAGTGACATCAAAAGAAGTGCATGGAGCAATATGTACGACCTGGCGAAATCCGATAGTATTCGTCTGGCATCCGGCAAGATCATGGAAGTGGAAGCCATACAAAGCAAGTTGGAAGCAAACATCATGTATAACGAGGTGCTGCAAGCTGAGACGGACTTAAAGCAGGCATATATGCAACTGTCCCTCTTTGTCGGAACCACAGTTACAGATACGCTGTTTCATCCGGTGGAAGAACTGAAAAAGCCGGAACAGGTATTTGTGCTGAACGGATTGATTGAGGGAGCTATAGAACATCGCTCCGATTTACTGGTAGCTTTGAAGAATACGGAGGTTGCACGCCGTGAACTGATTCTGGCTAAGCGTGAAAAGCGTCCAGATGTGGAGTTTTCATTAGGATGGAGCCATAACAAGCGTGTGCGCAATGAAGAAGCACCTGCCCCGACATTCAATGGAGTCAGTGCGGGGATTGCGATTCCTTTAAACTTCTCTTCTCTGAACAGAGGTGCGGTCAATGCCGCCCGTTTCCGTGCCCGCCAAGCAGAATTGCAATATGAGCAAATGTGCTTGCAGGTACAACGGGAAGTTATGGGAGCTTATCAGCAATTCCAATCGCAGGCACTTCAAGTGAAACATTACGAAGGCGGAATTCTGAAACAGGCGCAGGATGTACTTGAAGGGAAAATATACAGTTATAACCGGGGTGAAGTTTCCCTGCTGGAAATACTGAATGCACAACGCACGTATGATGAAGTTCAGGCGCAATATATAGAAACGCTGTTTAATTATAATGCGGCACTCGTCGAGCTGGAACGCAGCTGCGGAATTTGGGATATAAAGGGATAAATTGTTGATAATACAAAAATGAGGGTATGTAAACTTTTACAATATCCTCTTTTTTTGTATCATTGCAAACATAATTCTCTAAAGAACATACTATTATGAAAACTAAACTTTTATTATTTGCCGTATTTCTATTGGTGTGCAGCACTGCATTCAGTCAGGAAAGTGATAATGCGAAGTACATTGAAATTACCGGAACTTCGGAAATAACCCTTGTGCCCGATGAGATTCATTATCTTATTGAGATTAAAGAATATTGGGAAGAGGAATTTGACGGAAAGTCCAAACCGGAGAATTATCGGACCAAAGTACCACTGATCGGAATAGAGCGAAATTTAAGGGCTGCCTTGCGAAAGATCGGGATTCCGGAAGACGCCATCCGTACACAAGAAGTAGGTGACTATTGGCGTGAACGCGGACTTGAATTCCTGGTATCCAAACGGTTTGATATTACATTGACCGATTTTAGTCAGATAGATGAGATTCTAAAGGTTATCGACACGAAAGGTGTCAACTACATGCGTATCGGAGAACTGAAAAACAAGGATATGCAGGTCTATCGGCAACAAGGCAAAATAGAGGCACTGAAAGCCGCACAAAAGAAAGCTGAATATTTGGTGGAAGCATTAGGCAAACGCCTGGGAGATGTCATTCGCATTGTCGAACCGCAGGAAAGTGCAGGTTATTCCCGGTATTTTGCAGCCCAGAGCAATGTAAGTTCATCACAGGCAGAAGCTTACGATGCTTTCCGTACGATAAAACTGAATTATTCGATGCTGGTGAGGTTCGAGATAAAGTAGAAATAAAAAGATTTATTTCTTTTGTTACTGTGTCATTAAAGTGTAACTTTGTACAAAACGTTACGTTATGGGAAAAGTAAAAGAACCAGCTTCAACTTACTATAGCCGTCCGATGCTGAATGCCTTGCGCAATCACATAAAAGACAGAATAGAACAAATGGACGATGCCGTGCTATTGTCTAAAATTAGCAGCATGCTTGATAAAGATGAGGAAAGCTTTGAAGAGCGTTATCAACGTGCCAAAGAATTTGCATATACACATCTTGACAGGGAATTTGCAGAAGAACTTGAAAAAGAGAATTTTCTGATAGGCAAACCTATACCTTGCCAATATACTGATGAGGAATTTGAAAAAGAATCAAAACTGTCAGAAGCCAGCGGTATTGCTACTGATGAAGAAGTAAAAGCCGCTTTCAATTTATGGCTGAACTTAAAATAATCTGGACAAATCGGGCACTTGCCGTATTTCAAAAAACTGCATATTGGTATGCTGCAAATCTGGGAATACAATTCGCTGCCACCTTTGCAAAAAATGTAGATGAAGCGATACACAAGATTTTATTAATGCCCACTGTTGGCCAGCTTGAAAAACGTGGAAAAGACAAGGAGTATAGGTCTATCCTATCTCACCCTCTATGTAGAATTTATTATTGGTACAATAATACGGAAATACATATTGTCAGGCTACGTTTTAATAAAATGAATAAATAATCCGATTGTTCTATTTCTTCATCCTTACCTCATACAAGTCATTCCTCCTGTCTTTCAGATTGCGCACACTGCCGTAAGTATGCAATTCATTCAATAAATCCAGATCCACATCGGATACCAGTATCATTTCTGTATTCGGTGTGGCTTCTGCACGCTTGCCATCTGTCGGAAATGCAAAGTCGCAGGGAGTAAATACACCTGATTGTGCATACTGAATATCCATATTGTGCACGCGCGGAAGATTACCTACACTACCGGCAATGACAACGAAACATTCATTTTCGATGGCACGGGCATGGGCGCATACCTTTACACGTGAGTAGGCATTTTGCGTATCCGTCAGGAAAGGAACGAATAAAATCTGCATGCCCTGGTCTGCCATAATACGGGATAATTCCGGAAATTCCACATCGTAGCAAATCAGTACACCGATTTTAGCACAGTCCGTATCGAATGTCTGCAAAGCCTTTCCGCCACTTAATCCCCAGCTTTTTATTTCATCGGGTGTGACGTGCAACTTCTCATACATCTCAAAACTACCATCGCGACGACAAAGGAAACCGACATTATACAAAAGTCCATCTTCTTTAATAAGCGGCATGCTACCCGTAATGATATTGATATTGTAACTGATAGCCAACTTTACAAATCGTTCTCTAATCTCCTCAGTATAAGCCGCCAGTCCGCGAATGGCCTGTGACTCCCCTTCATTATTGAATTTTGCCATCAGCGGGGCATTGAAGTATTCGGGGAAAAGGATGAAGTCACTCTTATAATCGGATACGGCATCCACAAAGAATTCTACCTGTTCAAACAGGTCATCCAGCGTTTGATAACTACGCATCTGCCACTGCACCAATCCTACGCGCACGGTGGTTTTCGGTGCAATATATTCTTCCGTAGGTTCCTGATAGTAAATGTTATCCCATTGCAACAGACAAGCATAATGCTTGGACTCTTCATCATTAGGCAGGTAATTGCGCATCACCTTGCGTACGTGGAAATCATTGGAAAGCTGAAAGGTCAATACGGGGTCGAAAATTTCTTTCTGCTTTACCTTATCTATATACTCTTTCGGGCGAAGTTGATCTGCGTATTTATAATAGTTGGGAATACGCCCACCGAACATAATAGCTTTCAGGTTCAGAGTTTCGCAAAGCTCCTTGCGGTATTCGTACATACGGCGTGCCAGGCGAAGCCCACGGTATTGGGGATGAATAAAGACTTCAATACCATATAATATATTGCCTTTAGGATTATGGGTATTGAAGGTTTCTTTACCCGTCACCTGTGCATAAGTATGATCGTTCTTCACATCATCGTAATTCACAATGATGGAAAGTGCGCAGCCGACAATCTTTTCGTCTACCACGGTTACAATCTGTCCTTCGGGGAAAATTCGGATGAGTTTTTCAATTTGTTTGTGTGTCCAAAACACATCGCTGCCATCCGTATATACACGGGTGAATGATTGCGCCAGTTGCTCGTAGTCTTCTATTTGTAAATTACGCAACTGTACTTTGTTGATTTTCAATGAGTCCATAATGTCTCTTTTTTATACCAAAAGTTAAATCCGCTGCAAAGGTACGGTTTAAACTTATACATTGTCTCCCGGAATGCATATTTTTGTAAGAGACTGATTTTGCAATAAAAAAGAAATGAGGATTTAACACTTTAGGGATAAGAGTATTTTGCTTTTTTTATACTTTTGCATCGTTTTCTACAACTTTCAGTTTATTTCTTATTTAATTTTTAAAAATCATGGCTAAAAAGATGTTATTCCTGTTTGTGCTTTTGCTTTCCCTTACAGGAATGCTCAAGGCACAGGTAACTACTGCCGGAATGAGTGGTAAAGTGATGGCTGACGAAGAATCTGTCATCGGCGCTACGGTTGTAGCCGTACACGAACCTTCCGGAACCAGTTACGGTACTGTTACCAATGTAGACGGACGTTTCAGTCTGCAAGGTATGCGCTCCGGTGGTCCTTACAAGGTGACGGTATCTTACATCGGTTATCAAACGGCAATCTATACAGATATCCAGTTGCAACTGGGTGAAACTTATTCATTGAATGTAACCCTGCACGAAGCTTCGGAATTATTGGGAGAAATCACTATTACGGCCAGTAAGTCAAAGTTCAGTGCTGAAAAGACGGGAGCTACTACCAATATTTCTTCTGAACAACTCACCACATTGCCCAGCATTAACCGCAGTATCAGCGACTTTACCCGCATCTCTCCATATGCATCAGGAAACAGTTTTGGAGGCCGCGACGGACGCTCCAATACGTTCACGGTAGACGGTGCGAACCTGAATAACAACTTCGGCCTGTCGTCTGGTTTGCCAGGCGGTGGAAATCCAATTTCACTGGATGCCATTGATGAAGTACAGGTTGTGATTGCCCCATACGACGTGCGTCAGGCAAACTTTATCGGTGCAGGTATCAATGCTATTACGAAATCGGGTACAAACGCTTATAGAGGTAGCGCTTATATGTACTTCAACAATGAAGTGATGCGCGGTAACAAAATTGGCGATACTGATTTCGGTGTGCGTGCCGAAGAGTCCAAGACTGTTTACGGTGCTACATTTGGCGGTCCTATCATTAAAGACAAGCTGTTCTTCTTTGCAAATGTAGAGTATGAGAAGAGTCCGCAGCAAGTAATTACATGGCGTGCGGCAAAAGAAGGAGAAACTCCGAATAACTCTACGATTTCACGAACTACGGAAGCTGATCTGGCGGAATTTTCACAGATTCTGAAAGACAAATACGGATATAATACCGGTTCGTTCACAGATTTCCCTGCCGATATCACCAACCTGAAATTGCTGGGACGTATTGACTGGAATATCAATCAGGGAAATAAGTTGAGTGTACGCTATAACTTTACCAATAACAAAACCTGGGAAGCACCCAATGGAAGTTCGGGAAATACCGGGTATCGTTTGGCATACAACCGTGTTTCGGTATATTCCATGTCCTATGCAAACTCTTGCTATTCGTTGCAGAACATTGTGAACTCGGCTACCGCCGAATTGAACAGCCGTTTCTCTTCCAACGTTTCCAATCAACTGTTGTTTACATACAGTGACATGAAGGATGAACGCGGTACGAACTCCAGCCCCTTCCCTTTCATTGATATTATGGCCGGATACTACGAAAACGGTAATCAGATATTAGAGCCTTACATGACTGCCGGTTACGAGTTGTTTACCTATAACAATCTGGTGAAAAATACGGTTATGACTATTGTGGATAACTTCACCTATTATCTGGGAGCTCATAAACTGACGGCAGGTATCAGCTACGAACGTCAGAAAGCCGGGAACTCGTATATGCGTAACGGAACCGGATATTATCGCTATTCCAGCTTCGAGGATTTCAAGAATGGAGCTGCACCTGAGTCATTTGCCTTGGCTTACGGGTACAATGGTAATACAAAACCTTCTGCGGACGTGAAATTCGGCCAGTTGGGTGTTTATCTGCAAGATGAATGGAACATACGCGATAACTTTAAATTGACCGCCGGTATGCGTATGGATAATCTCAGTTTCCTGAATGATATTATGCGCAATCAGGCTATCTACGATCTGGACTTCAACGGTATGCATATTGATACAGGGGCATGGCCTGATAGCAAACTGCAATTCTCACCGCGTGTGGGTTTCACCTGGGATGTGTTCAATGATAAGACTTTAAAAGTGCGTGGTGGATCAGGATTCTTCACCGGACGTATTCCTCTGGTGTTCTTTACCAATATGCCTACCAACTCGGGTATGATTCAAAATCTGGTAAGTATTACAACCAGATATAAGGATGGCGTTGTAACCAGTCGCGATCCCCGCCTAGAATTACTGAAAGGTAATATGATAACAGACGTAAACCAGATGATTTCCACATTAGGACTTCCTACCTCTATCAGTCCAGAAGAAGGTGTGTTGCCAAGCTCCGTAGTGGGTATAGATCCGGACTTCAAGATGCCGCAAGTCTGGAAAACCTCATTAGCTTTGGATTACCAACTGCCTGTATCTTTCCCGCTGACGGTTACACTGGAAGGAATGTTCTCTAAAGATATCAATGCAGTACGCCAATACAATTACAATGTGCAGGCTCCGGATAAAGATACATGGTCACGTTTTAACGGACCGGATGATCGTTACATTTATCCTGAAAACTTCCTGCAACACACGAATATCAGTAATGCAAACGTATTGACCAACACTTCCAAAGGTTGGGGATGGACAGGCAACATCACCGTAATGGCAGAACCCGCCAAGAATGTGAACATTATGGCAGCCTATACTCATACCGAGTCAAAGGAAATCAGTGGTATGCCCGGTTCGGACGCTAACTCTGCCTGGACAAATGTTCCATCCATCAACGGACCGAACAGCTCGGGACTCATGCGTTCGCAATATGTCACTCCCAACCGTGTAGTTGCTTCCATCAACTGGCGCGTACATTTGAATAAGAAGACATCTTCAAACTTCAGTCTCTTTTATAGCGGATATTCATCCAGTGGTTATAGTTTTATGTACTCTAATGATATGAATGGCGATGGTGTAACCAATGATCTTATTTATATCCCGAAGACTAAAGATGAAATCAAGTTCACGAGTACCGAAGATGCAGATGCTTTCTGGAAGTTTGTGAATCAAGACCCTTATCTGAAGAAGCATAAAGGCGAATATGCCGAAGCTTATTCGGCACGTGCTCCTTGGGTACACCGCTTTGATTTCCGTTGGAGTCGTGACTTCTTCGTGAAGATTGGCAAAACTAAGAATACGCTGCAACTCAGCCTGGATATCCTGAATATAGGTAACTTGCTGAACAGCAAATGGGGTGTAACGAAAAACATGTCCGGCGCTAATGGTGGACGAATTCTGACCTATAAGGGTAAGGATGAGAGCAACACTCCTATTTTCTCTATGTACAAAGACAGTGATGGTAATTATTCTACTGGAAGCTTCACCCGAAACCTGAATTACAGCGAATGTTGGAAGCTTCAGATCGGTCTGCGATACGTATTCAATTAAAGCTTCAGAACGTATATTTATCAAAAAAAGAAAAGGTGCAACCGAAACGACCGGTTGCACCTTTTTGCATTTATAAGATCTTAAAGGAGAGAGAATTTTATTTGTTTTTTCTCCAGAGTTTACTCATATCTTCCAGAGTCTTACCCTTCGTTTCGGGTACCCAACGCCAAACGAAGAAGGCAGCTGCAACACAGATGATGCCATACAAACTGTATGCGAACATCGGACTGAAGTCGTACAGTGCCGGGAATGTAGAGGATATGATATAGTTGAAAATCCATTGGAAAGCTACTGCAATAGCTACGGCTTTGCCACGGATAGTATTCGGGAAGATTTCTGCAATCAATACCCAGCAAATCGGTCCCCATGACATCATGAAGAATGCTGCGTATACAATTACGGAAAGTACCGGAACGATACCCTTGATACCCATGCTGTCGCACATTGCCACTGCAAATGCACCTACTGCCATACCGATAGAACCGATAATCAGCAACGGCTTGCGTCCGAAACGGTCTACAGTAAAGATAGCTACAAGCGTAAATACAATGTTTACAATACCCATGATAACAGTTTGCATCATACCACCACCTTCAGCACCTGCGTTTTCAAAAATGCGCGGAGCATAGTAGAGTACGGCATTGATACCGATGGCTTGCTGGAATACGGAAAGCAAAATACCGATAACGATAACTGCTACACCGTAAGAGAACAGTTTCTCTGTCTTTTCCTTGGAAGTAGCCTTGATTTCTGCCAGAATTTCTTTTGCTTTGTTTGCACCATTCACCTTCTCCAGGATAGAGTATGCCTTTTCGTCCTGATGTACCAGTACCAGATAACGCGGGGTTTTCGGTACGAAGAAAAGAAGGAAGCCGAATAATGCAGCCGGGAATGCTTCCGAACCGAACATATAACGCCAGCCGGTTTGTACACTCCACATATCCGAAGCGGCATTCACTGACAATATACCTTCAGCACTCTTGTCGATAATAGGATTTGTGTGGTCGCCCATAATCAGGAAGTTGACGAAGTAAACCACCAACATACCGAAGATAATGGCAAACTGGTTACAAGATACCAGTGTTCCACGAATATTAGAGGGTGCAATTTCTGCGATGTACATCGGACATACGGCAGAGGCAAGACCTACACCGATACCGCCCAATACGCGATACAAATTGAATGCGATGAGCAATTCCATGTTTGGCTCACCGTAGTTGAAGAATAAAAATTCGGGATAGTAAGATCCCAATGCAGACAGGAAGAACAGCACGGATGCCAGTCTCAGCGAATTGCGTCGTCCCAAGCGGGAAGCGAAGAAACCGGAAAGAGCACCACCGATCACACAGCCGATAAGTGCACTGGAAGAAGTGATACCGTGCATCACCTTGTCATATTGGAAATCCATAGCCATCAGGAAGAAAGCTTCCAAGCCCTTCTCCGCACCCGAGATTACCGCCGTATCGTAACCGAACAGCAAACCTCCCAGAATGGCAACGGTTGTAATAGAATACAGGTAGAGTTTACTACCATTGTTAGCATCATTCATGATAAAAAAGATTAGGTTGATAAATGAGTAAAAAGTGATAAGTGGTAGAGTGATAAAGGTGATAGAGTGATATTACTTTACCACTTATCACTCTATCACCCTACCACCTTATTATATTAGCAATACATATTCACGATTGCTTCATACAATTCTTGCTTACCGCTGGTTTGTTTCGGTTCGCCGTTAGCTTTCGCATAAGCTACAACATCTTCCAAAGACAATTTGCCTTCTTCGAATTCCTTACCCTTGCCACCGTCGAATGATGCGTAACGGTCAGCCAACATCTTCTTGTAAGGAGATTCTTCCAGTAATTTAGCTGCACTTTCCAGAGCACGTGCCATAGCATCCATACCTGCAATGTGAGCGATGAAGATATCTTCCAGGTCGGTAGAGTTACGACGAGTCTTAGCGTCGAAGTTAGTACCGCCATTGCCCAAACCACCGTTGCGGATGATCTGCATCATAGCCTGAGTCAATTCGTAGTTATCGATAGGGAATTGGTCAGTATCCCAACCGTTCTGGTAGTCACCACGGTTAGCATCGATAGAACCCAACATGCCGTTGTCAACAGCTACAGCCAGTTCGTGTTCGAAAGTATGGCCAGCCAAAGTTGCGTGGTTAACCTCGATGTTTACTTTGAAATCCTTATCCAGACCATGAGCTTTCAGGAAGCCGATAACTGTTTCAGTATCTACGTCATACTGATGTTTTGTCGGTTCCATCGGTTTCGGTTCAATCAGGAAAGTACCTTTGAAGCCGCGAGCACGTGCATAGTCACGAGCGATAGTCAACATCTTTGCAAGGTGCTCTTTTTCACGTTTCTGGTCAGTGTTCAGCAAAGACATGTAACCTTCGCGACCGCCCCAGAACACATAGTTTGAACCACCCAGTTCGATAGTAGCATCAATAGCGTTCTTGATCTGAACAGCAGCGCGTGCTACAACGTCGAAATCAGGATTGGTAGCAGCACCGTTCATATAACGTGCATGACCGAATACGTTAGCAGTACCCCACAACAGCTTGATACCAGTTTCAGCCTGTTTTTCTTTTGCATAAGCTACGATAGCTTTCAAGTTAGCTTCGTATTCTTCGATGCTTGCACCTTCAGAAATCAGGTCTACATCGTGGAAGCAATAGTATTCGATACCCATCTTCTGCATGAATTCGAAACCTGCATCCAATTTATTTTTAGCTGCTTGCAAAGCGTCAGAGTCACCATTCCAAGGGAATTGTTTCGTTCCGCCACCGAATTGGTCACCACCTTCTGCGCAGAGAGTGTGCCACCAAGCCATAGCAAACTTCAACCAATCTTTCATCTTCTTACCCATGATTACCTTCTCAGCATCGTAGTAACGATATGCCATCGGGTTCATACTCTCTTTACCTTCGAATTTAATCTTTCCTATTCCGGGAAAATACTCTTTTGTTGCCATAATTTTAATTGAATTTTTAAAGGGTTAATTATGTTTTGATTATTAACTGTACTATTTTAATTCCCCTCGTTTTCAGAGGAGAGTTAAGTTAGCATTATTTTGCCATTGATTTTTCCAAACGATGTTTCCAGCGTGCATAAGCATCTGCATATTCCTGGCGCTTAGCCTGATTAGGCTCGATAACATCCAGTTTTTCCAGCGTTGCGAATGCTTCGTTATTATCTTTATAGATACCTGCACCGATACCCGCTCCCTTGGCTGCACCTACCGAACCATCCGTATCGTACAGTTCGATTACAGCTCCCGTCACACCTGCCAGCGTATCGCGGAAGATGGAGCTAAGGAACATATTTGCATGGCCTGCATGAATTTTCTGTACAGGGATGCCCATACCTTCCATAATATCTATACCATACTTGAATGAGAATACAATGCCTTCCTGAGCTGCACGCACAATGTGTTGTTTGCCATGCAGATTGAAGTTCAAGCCACGGATAGAGCAGTTGATCTCTTTGTTTTCGAGCATACGTTCCGCACCGTTACCGAAGGGCAGAATACTGATACCTGCACTACCGATAGGAGCTTGTGATGCCAGTACATTCATTTCATTATAAGAGATGCCTTCGGGAGCAATCGTACGTTTCACCCAGGAATTAAGAATACCCGTACCATTGATGCAAAGCAATACCCCCAGACGGTTTTGTTCGTCCGTGTGGTTTACGTGAGCGAATGTATTTACGCGTGATTTCGGATCATAGTTCACTTCACCGTTCACACCATATACAACGCCCGAAGTGCCTGCTGTAGAGGCGATTTCTCCCGGATTGAATACATTCAGTGAAAGAGCGTTATTCGGTTGATCACCTGCACGATATGTGATCGGTGTACCTTCCTTTAATCCCAATTCTTTTGCTGCGGCAGCATTCACACGTCCTTGTTCGGAGAATGTGGGTTTGATGTCCGCAATCAGAGAGTTATCGAAACCATAATAATCCATCAGGAAGTCGGCTACACGATTGTTCTTGAAATCCCAGAACATACCTTCCGAAAGTCCGGAAACAGTGGTACAGATTTCACCACTCAACTTCATGGCGATGTAATCACCCGGCAACATAATCTTATAAATCCGTTCGTAGATGGCTGGTTCGTTTTCTTTTATCCATGCCAGTTTAGAGGCAGTGAAGTTACCCGGAGAGTTCAACAGATGTGAGAGACATTTCTCTTCTCCCAGTGTTTCGAAAGCTTTCTGTCCGTAAGGCACAGCACGCGAGTCACACCAGATTATGGAAGGACGCAACACATTCTGGTCTTTGTCCACACATACCAATCCATGCATCTGATAAGAGATACCGATTGCCTTGATTTCACCTGCGTTTGCACCCGATTCATTCATAACAGCCTGTGTGGCAAGTTTTAGATTTTCCCACCAGCTTTCGGGATTTTGTTCCGCCCAACCCGGTTTAACTGCAATGATTGCCGCCTCTGTCTTCGGGAAGAAAGCAGAAGATACACATTTGCCGGTTTCGGCGTTTACCAGGCTCGCTTTTACGGACGAGCTTCCAATGTCATAGCCTAATAAATACATGGTATTAATTATGAGTTTTGATTTATGAATTATTTTATTAATACTTATCTTCTTACCTTATTATATATCTTCTTATCGAATCGATAATAGCGTGCGGCACGGTGGGCAACTCCCTGTTGTTTTTCCTCCAATGGAACAACGTATTCCATCATCGCTATTTTCTTGTGGAAGTTCCGCACGTCAATAGGCTTGCTATATATCAATTCATATAAAGTACGCAGTTGTGATGCCGTAAACTTACGGGGAAGCAGATCGAACAAGGCTGACGGATTAATCTCCACGTACTGGCGGATATATACCAATGCTTCTTTAATAATCAGATTATGGTCGAAAGCCAATGCCTTAATATCTTGCAGTGCCACCCAATATGCTTCGAAATCAGCCAGATTCCGACTCAGTGCCCGGTCTATCTTCACCAATGACAGGTAAGCAATTGTAACGATACGCTCCACTCTCGATTGCATGGCACGTTCCAGCCAATGAATGTCTTTCGGGTCCTTCGTCCTATTCTTAGAACCGAATGCCTTGAATTGCATCAGATTGACGTTCTTCAAACCCGTTAGTTCGTTCAACACACGCTGGGCAGCTTCGTCCAAATCTTCATCCATATAGATCAGACTTCCGGGAAGCTTCATATCGTGGAAAATTTCACCTTGCTCCTCACCTACACGTTTTATCAACAGAACTTTTAATTGTTCTCCGTCAAAGCCAATCACTACACAGTCTACTGATATATGATTGTTCGCTAATGGGGTTTTATGTTCCATGTTTTGCATAATATCCATGTTTAAGCGCTGCAAATATAAACAGGTTTTTTGAATATACAAGCGCATAAAACTTAATTTCTATTATGTTATAAAGCACTATTTTCCAATATGATAGATATCGTACATTTTACAATATCAAAACACGGCCTTATCGTTGAAAGTACAATATGTATTGTTGATAAACGGAAGAATCAGGTAATTGTAGGAAGTACAATAAGAGTGAAGTGCTTTATTTTTAAGGATTTTAGTATACCGGAAGATTAAAAAGACAAGTACCTCTTATTGTATTTTAGTTGAAGTGCTATAAAAAGATTTTTTTCTCATCTATCCCTCTGCTTCCCAATAAACTCCCTTCTCCGAACGGAGGGAGTTAAAATAGCTTATTGCACAAAAATCCTTCGTTTGTGCGGTCAATATCAGAAAAAGCTATACCTTTGCACCACTTTTTTAATTAACTACTAAAACAAGAACAGTATGAAAGCATTTGTATTTCCGGGTCAAGGTGCCCAATTCGTAGGAATGGGAAAAGACTTGTATGAAAACTCCGCTTTAGCAAAAGAATTGTTTGAAAAAGCCAATGATATCCTGGGATATCGCATTACGGATATTATGTTCAACGGTACAGACGAAGACTTGCGTCAAACGAAGGTAACTCAGCCTGCTGTATTCCTCCACTCCGTTATCTCCGCACTTTGTATGGGTGATGATTTTAAACCTGAGATGACTGCCGGTCACTCATTGGGCGAATTCTCTGCTCTGGTTGCTGCCGGTGCATTGAGTTTCGAAGATGGGTTGAAGCTGGTTTATGCCCGTGCCATGGCCATGCAGAAAGCTTGCGAGGCACAGCCCTCTACAATGGCGGCTATCATTGCCCTCTCCGATGAAAAAGTAGAAGAAATCTGCGAGCAAGTAACCGCTGAAGGCGAAGTTTGCGTTGCAGCCAACTATAACTGCCCGGGACAGATCGTAATTTCCGGTTCTATCGAAGGCATCAATAAGGCATGCGAACTGATGAAAGCTGCCGGAGCAAAACGTGCTTTGCCATTGAAGGTAGGCGGCGCTTTCCACTCTCCGCTGATGAATCCTGCAAAAGTTGAATTGGAAGCAGCTATCAACGCTACTGAAATACACGCTCCCAAATGCCCGGTTTATCAGAATGTAGATGCATTGCCTCACACTGATCCGGAAGAGATCAAGAAGAATCTCGTAGCTCAGCTGACAGCCTCTGTACGTTGGACACAGACTGTTAAGAACATGGTTGCTGATGGTGCTACCGACTTCACAGAATGTGGCCCAGGTGCTGTACTGCAAGGTCTGATCAAGAAGATTGCACCGGAGGTATCTGCTCACGGTATTGCATAATCCTTAAATACAATATATTTGTAAGGGCTGTCTTTTTAACCAAAGACAGCCCTTTATTTTGTAATCGTACTATCCGCATTCAGAATAGGAAGATAAACAGCATCTCAACAAAACTTTTTCATGCAAGTATGAAAGTTCTACATTCAACTTGCATTATCTTTGCAAAAACATGCATGATATGGAGAAAATCGACGAATACAGAAACATCCTTGCAATGCCTCTTTGCAAACTATCAATAGATAAACTGGTGCAGGAAATATGCCTGCATCCGGAATACCTTAAAAATATATACCGGTTGATTTCCGATGATAAAATTGTCGTTTCATGGCGGGCTATATGGGCATGTGAGAAAGTGAGTGAGAAGCATCCCGGCTGGTTTGTTCCATTGCTTGATGATATTATTCAGCGATTATTAGTCTGCAAACATGATGGTTCCAAACGGTTGTTGCTGTCTATATTATATAATGTACCTGCATCTGATCCTGTCTCTGTCGATTTGCTAAATTATTGCCTGGATCATATGTTGGCCCCACAAGAAAGTATCGGTGTACAGGCGTTGTCTATCAGAATGGCTTACCAGCTTTGCAAGTCTGAGCCGGAACTTTTGAAAGAGCTACAACTTATATTAGAGAATGCAGATACCGAATATTATTCCACGGGCGTTAAAACTACCATACGGAATATCCTGAAAAAGATAAATAAATAAGTTCCCGTTTCTACATCCTTTTTTCACTCCTGATTTGATGAGCAACACATTTACTGGGTATGCACAATTTTTCTGTAATCCCCATCACTTTTCTTCTTAAACCCATTACTTAGCAATACCTTTATTGAAGCTGCGTTTTCTTCCGAAGGGTCTGCTGCTACTTCACGTCCTCCCAATTCAATGACCTTCTCTTCCAACTTCCGGATAATCATTTTACCGATGCCTCTATTCAGATACTCTTCTTCACCAATCAAATATCCGATCTCGTAAGTATGGTTCTTTTCGGGTATGCCTCCATACAAACTCTCAAAGTCGTGCCCTTCTTCCTCCAAGTCTTTCAAGAAAAAACAATCGGCAAAAAGACAATACCCAATCTTCTTATCTTTGTAGTAAACAATAAAATGTCTTATGAAGCCATACTTACCATTTCTGTTGTTTACCTCATCCAACCAGGCCTCTCTTTGTTCTTCCCCATCCGGACACAGCCACTTATAGATATAATCTTTATTCAACCACCTGTCAAACAACGGTATATCTTCGTCAAGCAAAGGCATTAATGCAATTTCATCCTTATCGATCATAAGCTTATTGAAGTCATTTTCATGTTTATTCAACCCGATTCCCTTTCACATCTATAAAGAAAGTTTCGCCGTTCAACCTCACCTTTGCTTTACCATCTTTATTAAAATAGCGGGCGTCATCATATATAAAAGAAATAACCTCTTTCCCTGTCTGATCTATAAAGCCGCATTTACCCTCCATACATACTGCTGCCAGCCCGGTTTTGGTAAAAGACCATGCAGGATTATATATACATGGAATCACTTCCTTCCCCGTTTTATCCACATACCCCCACCAACCATTCTGCCTGACTAATGCCAATCCTACAGAAAAGGCATGGGCATAGTCATAGATAAACGGCACGACTTCTTCGCCTGTTGCTGCATCTATAAAGCCCCATTTACCATTATATTCCGTTGGTACTAATTTTTGCACTTTCATTTTTGAGTATCCATAATTGCTGTAATCCGTTAAACTTTGAATTGATAAACGAGAAATAGTTCTGAGGAATGAACTTACCCATATTGCGGAACATTCAGAATCAGCATACAGAGTATGCTCAGTGACAAAGATAAAGATAAAAAGCGAGAATACAACACCGGTTAAGAAGAAGACTTGCGAAATGAGGCGCAATCAGAAAGAAAAAATAGATTTCAAAAGAATAATTCTCCACTTTATGCTATTTTTGCAGAAAGCGCTTAAAAAGTATTCTTATGGATTATAAAATAAATGCCCCGACCGATGGAGATGAGATGATATTCAGACATGCGGATATATTTTTCAGTTGTTTCTTCAATGACGAAAATCATTGTGTACATCAATCCCGTGAGCACGCCATGAACTATGTTTATTCAGGCGAAATGCTCATTGATGACGGAAGCAAAATCACCCATGTACAGAAAGGCGAGTGTGTGTTTATCCGGCGCGACCACCGGGTTACGCTGACTAAGAAACCACTCGATGGCGAGCAGTATTGCGGTATTTTTCTGATGTTTACACGGCGTTTCTTGCGCAAGATGTTTCAGCGACTTCCTTCGGATAAAGCGCTGGACAATGTGCCCAAAGTCCGTTCAAGCGTGATTAAATTGCCTATCAGCATGGAAATTGATAGTTTGTTCACTTCGATGACTCCTTATTTCAACCAGAAATTCCGGGTGCAGGACGATTTCATGAATCTGAAATTGCAGGAGGGATTGTTGGCGTTGCTTCATATCGATGAACGTTTTTATCCTACACTCTTTGATTTTAACGAACCTTGGAAAATTGACATCCTGGAATTCATGGAACAAAATTATATGTACGATTTCAGTAGGAAGATTTAGCCACGTTTACAGGACGCAGTCTGGCTACATTCAAACGGGATTTCAAGAAGATCAGCACCCTTACTCCGCAAAAATGGCTGATTCACAAACGCCTCGAAGCAGCCTACGAGAAAATGAAAACCGGCACACGGAAAGTACAGGACGTTTATCTGGAAGTAGGATTCAAGAATCCATCCCACTTTGCTACGGCTTTTAAAAAGCAATTCGGCGTCTCTCCTACCGCTATCTCCCAATAAATTTCCGCGAGTTGCGATTGATATAGTAAAATGAGCTTCTGAGAAAGATTCTTTGAGCCTCGCAGCAAATCTGCTGCGGGGCTTTTGCGTTAACTTTGCATTGTTGAATCAAAAGACAAAAAACAATGAAAAAAGTAATAATGCTAATCATGCCTCTGATGCTGACAGTTGTTAGTGTTCAGGCACAAAATCAAAAAGAAATGAAAGGTAGTAATATTAAAGCACAGGAGTTAGTTCTCACGCAGGAATGGGACAAGACTTTCCCACAGTCCAACAAAGTGAATCACCGTAAAGTGACGTTTGTCAACCGCTATGGAATTACATTGGCGGCAGATCTCTATGAACCGAAAGATGCGAAAGGTACATTGGCAGCCATTGCAGTAAGTGGTCCTTTCGGTGCCGTAAAGGAGCAGTCCAGCGGATTATATGCGCAAACAATGGCTGAACAAGGTTTCCTTACTATCGCCTTCGATCCCTCATTTACAGGTGAGAGTGGTGGCGAACCTCGCAGGGTTGCTTCACCGGATATCAACACGGAAGATTTTCAGGCTGCCGTCGATTTTCTCTCCACCCAGCCGAATGTTGACCCGGAACGTATCGGTATTATCGGCATTTGCGGATGGGGCGGTCTGGCACTTAATGCAGCTGCTATCGACACACGCATCAAGGCTACTGTTGCCTCTACAATGTACAACATGAACCGCGTAAATGCAAATGGCTATTTTGATGCCGACAACAATGAAAACGCCCGTTACGAGAAACGCAAGCAACTCAATGCACAGCGTACCAAAGAGTATGCCCAAGGCTATTATGAACAAGGCGGTGGCGTGGTCGATCCGTTGCCAGCCGATGCACCTCAGTTTGTGAAGGATTATT
>NZ_EQ973492.1:704700-708048 GCF_000158035.1 Bacteroides cellulosilyticus DSM 14838 | reverse complement strand
CCCCTTTATAAAAAAGCCGCACCGATGATGTGATGAAACTCCGAATGACATGATTTGAGCGCTCGTCCTCTTTGTAATCCACTGACTCAAAGGTTACCCCGAAGGGCGTGGCCCGCCATTGAGAAGCGAAGCTTGTCTCGGTATTTCATAATAGTTTGATGAGTTTCCCGATCCAATCAATGCGGCTATATTTTCTACAACAAATGTAGTAAGTTTCCGTCAAAGAAACAAGGAAAAACATGATTTTGTTTCCTTCAGACAAGACATTTTATATAATATCTCCCCTACTATAAGCAAAAAGTGCCGATTACTCATTCGTAATCAGCACTTTGTCAATTATTTGCTAAATAAACTTAAGCAGCTTTTGCTTTAGCTACGATAGCCTTGAAAGCTTCCGGATGGTTCATCGCTAAATCAGCCAAAACTTTACGGTTGATTTCGATTCCTGCTTTGTGCAAAGCACCCATCAGCTTAGAATAAGACATACCTTCCAAACGAGCTGCAGCATTAATACGCTGAATCCACAAAGCGCGGAAGTTTCTTTTCTTGTTCTTACGGTCACGGAACGCATAAGTCAGACCTTTCTCCCAAGTATTCTTGGCAACGGTCCATACGTTCTTTCTTGCACCAAAGTAGCCTCTGGTTAATTTCAAAATTTTCTTTCTTCTTGCTCTTGAAGCAACGTGATTTACTGATCTTGGCATAGTTTTACTAATTTTTGAATGTTAGCGCCATTACTTCACGCAACGGACTTAAAGCTAATGCATTCGGTTAATACTTTAAAATACTTTGTACGCTTTTTACTTCATTGCTAAGAGTTCCTTAACTTGGCTTACGTTTGTCACGTCAACTGTAGTTGAATGGCACAAGTTTCTTTTTTGCTTCTTAGTTTTCTTAGTCAAGATATGACTGTGAAAAGCGTGCTTTCTTTTGATTTTACCTGTTCCGGTAAGAGTAAATCTCTTTTTAGAACCGGAGTTAGTCTTCATCTTTGGCATCTTACTTATTTTTAAATTATTTAAATTATATGGCAACGCACTATACCTGTGGCGTTACTCATTTCTTTTTTATTCTTCTGTTTCAGCCGGAGCCGCTTTCGATCCTTCTGCGGATTTCGGTGCTGCAGACTTCTTTGGTGCCTCTTTCTTTTTTGGAGAAAGCTGAATGGTCATTCTTTTCCCTTCCAATATCGGCATTTGGTCTACTTTCGCATAGTCTTCCAAATCATTGGCAAATCGCAGCAACAATACCTCCCCTTGTTCTTTAAACAAGATTGAACGACCTTTAAAGAATACATAGGCTTTCACCTTATCACCATCTTCCAAGAATCCTCTGGCATGTTTCAACTTGAAGTTGTAATCGTGATCATCGGTTTGTGGACCGAAACGAATCTCCTTCACATTTACTTTAACCTGCTTTGCCTTCTGTTCCTTCTGACGCTTCTTCAGCTGATAAAGAAATTTAGAGTAATCAACGATTCGACAAACAGGGGGTTGCGCGTTTGGAGAGATTTCCACGAGATCCACCTCACGCTCTTCGGCAAGCTTTAATGCCTGAGCTATCGGATATACGTTTGGTTCTACTTCATCGCCCACTATGCGGACTTCTTTGGCACGGATTTGCTCATTAATCCGATATTGCCCTTTTAAGCTGTCATTTTTCATTAAATAACCTCTATTTCCAGTTTGTTTCTTATTTATTACTCCCAAATTATTATTTTTTAAGTTAGATAAAAGCTATCTTCAAAACATCACTATATGCTATGCTTTTATAAGTGGGCGCAAAGTTACCATTTATTTATCATATTCTGAACTTCTTCGTTCAAAATTTTAGCAAATTCTTCAAATTTCATAGTACCCTTATCGCCTTCCCCTTGCTTGCGGACGGAAACTTCTCTATTTTCAGCTTCTTTTTCACCCACAATCAACATGTAAGGAATACGCTTCAATTCGTTATCGCGAATCTTACGTCCTATCTTCTCGTTACGCTCATCCACAATTGCACGAATATCGTATTGTTTCAAGAACTTCTTCACTTCTTGTGCGTAGTCATTGAATTTTTCGCTGATGGGCAGAATAGCCACCTGTTCAGGAGTCAGCCACAATGGGAATTTACCAGCCGTATGCTCAATAAGCACAGCAACAAAACGCTCCATAGAACCAAACGGCGCACGGTGTATCATTACCGGACGATGTTTCTGATTATCAGCGCCTGTATATTCCAATTCAAAACGCTCCGGCAAGTTATAGTCCACCTGAATGGTACCCAACTGCCAACGGCGGCCGATAGCATCTTTCACCATAAAATCCAACTTCGGACCATAGAAAGCAGCTTCACCATACTCAATTCTGGCACTCAAGCCCTTTTCTTCACAAGCCTCAATAATAGATTGTTCAGCTCTTTCCCAGTTTTCATCGCTACCAATATATTTTTCACGATTCACTTTGTCACGCAAGGAAATCTGAGCCTCCACATTGGCAAAGTCCATGGAACGGAATACGATTGAAATAATATCCATCACGCGCAAGAATTCATCCTTCACCTGATCGGGACGGCAGAAGATATGTGCATCATCCTGCGTAAAACTACGTACACGCGTTAATCCGTGTAATTCACCACTTTGCTCATAACGACAAACCGTACCAAACTCAGCCAGGCGCAAAGGCAGATCTTTATATGAACGCGGAGAATTCTTATAAATCATACAGTGATGAGGACAATTCATCGGTTTCAAGAAGTACTCCTCTCCTTCTTCGGGCGTATGAATAGGCTGGAACGAATCTTTACCATATTTTGCATAGTGGCCGGAAGTGATATACAACAACTTGTTACCGATCGGGGGAGTGATAACCTCCTGATAATCGTAACGTGCCTGGATACGACGCAAGAATTCCTGCAGACGCAAGCGCAACGCAGTCCCCTTCGGCAACCACATCGGTAGTCCTTTACCCACTGTGTCGGAGAACATAAATAAATCCATTTCCTTACCGATCTTACGATGATCACGCTTCTTGGCTTCTTCCAGCATAGCCAGATATTCATCCAACATTTTCTTTTTCGGGAATGTGATACCATAAATACGCGTCATCATCTTACGATCCTCATGTCCACGCCAATATGCACCAGCCACCGACATCAACTTAATAGCCTTGATCGGCGCGGTAGTCATCAAATGTGGACCACGGCATAAATCCGTGAAAGCACCTTGTGTATAAGTTGTTATACGACCATCCTCCAATTCGGAGATCAACTCACACTTATAGTTCTCACCACGGTCACCGAATTTCTTCAATGCATCCGTTTTTGAAATACTTTCTCTTACAACAGCTTCCTTCTTCGCCACTAATT
>NZ_EQ973492.1:678012-704233 GCF_000158035.1 Bacteroides cellulosilyticus DSM 14838 | reverse complement strand
CGTTCGGGCAATTCCAATGATGGATGGACTGTCACCGGCCCAATGTCATTCCTGAATCAGCCCATTCTTGCTTATAGCAAAGAAATCCGCTCTGCCGTACTGATTATGCATGGTGAAAAAGCACATTCCCGCTATTTCAGTGAAGACGCCTACCGCGATATGACCTCTTACACCAACTATCGTGACAATAAGGAACTTCTTATCATTCCAGGTGCCTCACACACCGACCTTTACGACGGTGGAGGAAAAAATGTCATTCCATTCGATAAATTGGCGGCATTCTTCAACGAGAATCTGAAATAAGAAAACTCGGGAAACGTGGAAAATGATTTCCATCGTAAAATAGCTTACTGAAATTTGGCATGCCGTTGTGAATCAACTATATTTGTACATTCATTATAAGTACTGTAATTATGCAAGATTTTGTAAACGGACGCTGTGGTTGGTGCGGAACTGACGAACTGTATGTGAAATACCATGATCAAGAGTGGGGAAATTTAGTGACCGACGACAAGACGCTGTTTGAGTTTCTTGTGCTGGAGAGTGCCCAGGCCGGATTAAGTTGGATAACGATCCTCAAAAAACGTGAGGGATATCGCAAAGCCTTTTGTGGTTTCGATGCCGGACAGGTAGCACAAATGACCGATGAAGATGTAGAACGGTTGATGCACTTTGATGGCATTGTAAAGAACCGTCTGAAAATCAAATCGACCATCACAAATGCAAGGTTATTCCTCGCCATACAAAAGGAGTTCGGTAGTTTTTATGAATATACCCTGTCGTTCTTTCCCGACAGAAAGCCGATTATCAATACCTTTCAATCCTTGAGTGAGATCCCGGTATCATCTCCCGAATCCGATGCCATGAGCAAGGATATGAAAAAACGAGGATTCAAGTTCTTCGGATCTACCATCTGCTACGCCCACTTGCAGGCTGCGGGATTCGTCAACGATCATCTGGCGGACTGTATCTGTCGAAAAGGATAAATGACAGTATAACTTCATACAAAGTAAAAGGCGGTATTTCCTCGCATGAATTTACCGCCTTTTCGTTTTACTTCTTTATTCCCAAAATACTTCTTGCTTTCTCTTCACTGGAGATAAAATCGAGTGCATTGATTATCTCGTCATAATTCTCCCGGTCGGAGATATTCGGAGCTAAAATTTTCAGGACTTCCAGTTTGTCATCATCAAACCGGTATATCGACATCATCCGCACACACTGTTTGCAACTTAATCCCCTGTTACCGATTCCGGCTTCCAGCAAATCCAGTTGATCGTCTTTGAAAGGTTTGCTCTTCACTTTGTTGTAAAGAGACAAGAAATCCCTTTCGTTCATCCCTCTTCCACCACTAACATGCGGACGGGAAGGGGCTTCTCCACCAATTTCCACAGACGGATAAACTGCTACAGGAGGATTGGTATACTTCTCGTAAGAATCCATATAAGTCACTTTCCCATCCACAAATCCAAGATCGATGATCGTTATACCGGGAGCTCCGGAAATACTTTTTTCATATCTCCATCCTTCCACTTCGTGATCGAAGCTACGGTGCATTGGCTGTCCCAATATGGATGTGATCTCCTCTTTGGTCATTCCTTTCTGAATTTTCATCAGGGTATTACTGTCAATCCCTAAAATCATGGCACAACTACCCATACAGATTGCAAATGCCAGTAGTGCTAATGTCAGTTTTATTGTTTTCATTGTATATATTGTTTTTAGTTTTTATGTTGCTACAAATATAAGTGGAGAAAAACATATAATATTATCTTTTTCCCTATTATTTAGGGAGATTTCCCTATTTTGCCAGTATTCTTTTTTTCGTTAGCATCAGCTTTGCCACCTTGTTTGTATTCACAGGGGGAGACGCCTTTATGACGCTTAAAAGTCCGGTTGAAATATGGCACATTATTAAAACCAACATTATAGCAGATTTCTGAAACCGTCATCCTCTTCTGCTTCAAAAGCTGGCAGGCTAAACCTATACGATACTCGTTCAGATAAGTGACAAAAGTCTTTCCGGTAGCTTTCTTGAAGAATATACAAAAAGAAGCCCGGTTCATGCCTACATACCGTGCCACATCATCGAGCGTAATGTCCCGCTTTGCATTGCAGATAACGTATGTCTGGATTTGATTCATACGCTTCGTTTCTTTGTCAATCCTCTGATATTTACCTACCACGTGCTCACTGCCGCTATCTGCCATTATCAGGATGAGCTTTATCATGGATGCAACTCTTTCAGCTTCACTTTGATTACACATCTCTTCCAGAAGGTCAATGATTGCCTCCGACTTTTCCTTATCGAATTTCACCGCATCATACTTCTTCTTCAACTTATCTATATGTCCGCACAGTTCCGGAAAAGTACCGGAACACCTATCGAGGAAATCATTGTCAAACGTCACGGTAATGTTCGCAATCCTGCCCTGCTCATCCGTATCATCGTCCTCAAAATACCAGCAATGTGGAATTTCCGGCGGTATCATAACTACCTCTCCGCCAAGAAAAGGCTCCGTCATGTCGCCTATCAACCTCATGCCGGAACCTACGATCACATACGAAAGCTCCCAGGTAGATTGCTGATGCAAACCTATCTGTTCATCGGGCGCAAGATGAACATTCTCGAAAGTAAAAGAACGTCTTTCTGATTGGGGCATTATACTATAATTTAATATTCTCCATTATTTTCCTCCTTATACAGGGAAATATGCAAATATAAGACAATTCTAATAAACGATAAGATAAATACGTAAACTAATTGAGGGATAACTTTGCACGCGATATAAAACTGATAATATCAGATATCTGGATAACTTAGGTCCTGCCAGGTTTGCGAAAATATGGCAGGTTATTTTTTAGTGTGAAAATGAATTTAATATCAAAATAATGAATACAACAACTTATTTGGCATCGAAGCCGCGCTATGAAATACTGGACGGGCTCCGCGGCGTTGCCGCAATGATTGTGGTAGCTTACCACTTGTTTGAAACTTATTCTGCGGGCCCTGTCCATCAGATTTTGAATCATGGTTATCTGGCTGTGGATTTCTTTTTTGTTCTTTCCGGTTTTGTAATAGGATATGCCTATGATGACCGCTGGGACAGGATGTCCATAAAAGATTTCTTTAAGCGACGCTTGGTACGTCTGCATCCTATGGTGATTATGGGCACGTTAATAGGAGCTGTCTTTTTCTATCTGGGCGACTGTTCTGCTTTCCCTCTGATTATGGAAACACCTTGGTGGAAAGTCCTTCTGATGGTTCTGTTGGGTTGCCTGATGATTCCCACACCAGTTTCATGGGACATACGGGGCTGGTGGGAAGTGAACTCCCTGAACGGTCCTACCTGGTCGCTAATGTGGGAGTATATAGCAAACATTCTTTATGCTTTGTTTATCCGCCATTTCTCTAAAATCGCCTTGGGAATCTTTGTTGCACTGGCAGCGTTGCTGACTATCGACATAGCATTCAATATAGATACTTTTGGCCTGTTGGCCACAAGAGAAGCGGCTGCATATACCTTTATCGGCGGATGGAGCCTTACTCCCGATCAACTCTACATCGGTATATCCCGACTGCTTTATCCTTTCTTCGTGGGGCTACTGCTCTCGCGCGTCAACAAACTGATAAAGATAAAAAGAGGATTTTACTGGTGCTCATTGCTGATAGCTGCCATTTTAGTTATGCCCCGCATCGGCGGTACGGAAGCCATGTGGATGAATGGTGCTTACGAAGCTTTTTGTGTACTTATTATGTTCCCTTTAATAGTAGCGATGGGAGCAGGCAGCAATGTGACGGGAAAACGTTCCGTAGCCATCTGCCAATTTCTCGGAGAGATCTCCTACCCTCTTTATATCACACATTTTCCGCTGATTTATATGCAGATAGCCTGGGCACGGAATCATCCGGACGCACCTTTAGGCATGCATGTTTTGCTTGCAGTTTCCATCTTCATTTTATCCATTGCTATCGCGTATGCTTGCCTTAAACTGTATGACGAACCGGTACGTGAATGGCTGAAAAGGCGTTTTTTGATGAAAAGAAGGTAAAATACCTCTATGCTAAGTAGCATTTTCTTGTAATTTGCAAAATCAGCAATCGGGATTTATAAGTAATGCGGATAGGAAACACCTATCCGCATTATCCAATATCAACTTCCAATAGCTGAAGAATATCTTATGTTGTAACTTCATGTACTTTTTTATGTGGCTATCTTCCTCCCACAGCATGGTATAAATCAATTACTCCTTGTATTTCCTCAAATTTATCTTGAGCCTGCGTTAATTCCGCTTCCAGTAGTCTCTGACGTGCAGTCAATACTTCAAGATAATTAGTGGAAGTATGTTGCATCAGTAATTCGGTTTTGCGCACGGCTTCTTGCAAGGTCATGATTTGTTGATTGACATAATCCATCCGAATGCGGGCAGATTGCCAACGTGTCAAAGCATTGTTTACTTCTTTTCCAGCATCTAACAGGGATTGCTGGAATAGAAGAAGAGCTTCTTCCTGGCGAGCTTTTGCCTGACGCAGGTTAGCTATATTCGTTCCCTTGTTGAACAGAGGTTGCATAAGCGAGCCTACCGCACTGAACAACCAACTTCCGGGATTGACTACAACACCGCCGACATTGTTCGTCCATCCGATAGAGCCGGAAAGAGTAAGGCTCGGATAAAAAGCGGAACGGGCGGCATTGGTTGCATAATATGCTTGTGCCAAATTCCATTCCGCTTGTCTCACATCAGGACGGTTGGCAAGCAGCTGTACGGGAAGTCCTGCAGAAAGTGTGTCGGGAAACTGTTGCTTTTGTAGTGCTCCCCGCATGATGTCATGTGATGTATCGGCCAGTAATGCTGAAAGTCCGTTCTCTGTTTCACGTATACTTTTCCGTATGGACACCACAGACGCTTCCAATGCCAAACGGTTCGCTTTGGCCTGAAGTACCGCTGCATCGTTGGATTTTCCAGCCCGTTTCAACGCCTCGATAGAGTGTTCTGTCTCTTTCCAAGTAATCAACGTCTGTTCACTGATGATGAGTTGGCGGTCGAGCATCAGCAACATATAATAACTATTGGCGATTGTGGCTATGAGCTGTGTCTCTACCGCCTGCCTGTAAGCCCGACTTCCTTCGAGAGCGGCAAGCGCCTCTCGTTTGGCATTGGTTACTTTTCCAAACAAATCTATTTCCCAGCTTGCGGAAGCGGCAAGATTATATGTCTTTATCGCTTTCGCTCCCTCTGTACCACTGATACTGCCATCCGGAGCCAGTACTACCGATGGCAGATAAGAAAGTCGTGCATTCATTAACACCGCTTCTGCAGCTTTCACCCGTGTATGGGCTACACGCAAATCCGTATTTCGTTCCAACCCTTTATCGATCAAGGCTTGCAAATTTTTGTCCGAGAATAAATTCCGCCAGCCGAGAGTAGCTATTGAAGCAGTGTCTTTTGTTTCCTCCAAGTCTCGGTATAATCCTTCGGTCTGAACTTCAGGACGGGAATAAGGTTTATATATGGAGCATCCCGTCATCAGACAAACTGCCCATAACAATATGAATGTATAATATGCAAATTTCATCTTCATTCTTTTATCTTAAGGTTCTCCAATTCCGTTTGTATCGCCCAATCCGCATCTTTACATGAAGTCTGTGCAGGTCTGATTTTTTCTTGCAAATACTGAAAGACAATGAAAAGGACGGGAACAAATAGCAGCAGTGCCAATGTTCCTATCAACATACCTCCCACTACACCGGAAGCCAGAGAACGGCAACCGTTCGCACCTACACCGTGTGCCATCATCAGAGGCAGCAATCCAAATATCATAGCCATGACCGTCATCAAAATCGGACGTAAACGGTCTTTTGCCGCCACATAAGCAGCTTGTAAGAGCGACATGCCCGCTTTTCGGCGTTGTACTGCATATTCAGTCTGCAAAATGGCGGTTTTGGCGAGCAATCCTATCAGCATGATGAGTCCGGTCTGCATATAGATATTATTTTCCAGACCTAAAATCTGAGCAAACAGGAAGCTTCCTAAGAATCCGCACGGAACGGACAAAATGATCGAGAAAGGAATGAGCAAACTCTCGTAAAGCGCACACAATATCAAATATATCAACACCATACAGATGGCAAAGATAATAGCCACATTATTAGTCGTCTGACTTTCCTCGCGGGAAATACCTCCAAACTCGTACGCATAATTAGCCGGAAGCAGCTTTTCTGCTGTTTCCTGTACCGCTTTCAATGCGTCCCCCGAACTGTATCCGGATGCGGGTGTTCCATTGACAGAAATGGAATTATAAAGGTTGAATCGTGACATGTCCTGTGGCCCATAGGTTTTGGTAAGCTGTACGAATTGTGCGAGAGGCGTCATTCCCTCACCCGTTCGAACGTAAATATGGTTCAAGGATTCAGGAGTAACCCGGTATGTCGGATCTGCTTGTATCTGCACACGGTACAATTTGGAGAAACGATTAAAGTTCGACACATAACCTCCTCCGTAATAACCGGAAAGAGTTTCCAGAATCTCAATAGTGGAAATACCTGCTTGTTCGCATTTGGCTGCATCTATATCAACCCAATATTGCGGGTAGTTCGTTTCAAAAGAAGAATATGCCATCTCTATCTCCGGACGTTCATTGAGAGCTGCTACGAAGTTGTCCGCCACTTCCTTGAACTTGTTCAGATCGCCTGAAACCTTGTCTTGCAGATAAAGTTCGAAACCGCTTCCCATCCCGTAGCCCGGTATCATTGGAGGAGTCACGGCAAAAAGTTGTATATCCGGTACACCGGGAGCGAAAGCATAGATACTGTCTATGATTTCCCTTGCCGATTGTCCTTTTCCCTTTCTCTCGTCCCAGTGTTTAAGAGAAAGAAATGACATTCCCATAGATGAACCTGCGCCACTGAAGGAATATCCCACGATGTTGGCGTTATAGTCAATGCCGGATATCCGGTTTATGTTCCGGTTTACTTCTTGCATGATACGCCGGTTTTCAGCCATCGAAGTTCCGGGCTTGGCATTCATACTAATCATTACCGAACCTGTGTCCTCATCGGGAACAAGTCCGGTTTTGGTGGTACGCACCAAAAAGACAAGCAATATCATCGACACCGCCAGCGTTCCCCACATCAGCCATTTACGCTTGACAAGGAACAGAACAGAGCGCATATATCGGGAAGTTATCGCATCGAAAGCCGCATTGAACGCTGTACGGAAACGAGCGGCAAAATTGTTCTTCGTATTCCCTTGCTCATCCTTGTAAGGATGAAGCAGCAAAGCGCACAAGGCAGGTGAAAGGGTAAATGCATTGATCGCTGAAATCCCCACAGCTACGGCCATCGTGATGCCGAATTGCTTGTAAAATTCTCCGGATGTACCTCCCATCATGGAAACGGGAATAAACACGGCCATGAATATCAGCGTAGAGGTCAGGATAGCCGATGCGACACTCCGCATAGCGTCGTTGGTGGCCATATAGGAAGAACGATAACCTATATCGAAACGTGCTTGTACCGCTTCGACCACGATAATGGCATCATCCACTACCGTACCGATAGCAAGAACCAGTGCAAAGAGCGTGATTAAATTGACAGAAAATCCAACCACTGCCATAAAAGCAAATGTGCCAACAATGGATACCACAATGCCTATCGTCGGAATAAGGGTGGAACGAATGTCATGCAAAAACACATATACCACCAGCACTACCAGTAAGATAGCTTCCAACAATGTTTTCAATACAACCTTGATGGATGCTTTCAGAAAAATGTTCGTGTCGTTCAGAGTTACGAATTCCAGTCCTTTAGGTAAATCCTTGCCGAGCTCGTCCAGTACGGCATCTATTTCATTGATAGTTTCCGAAGCATTGGAGCCGGCCTTTTGGTAAATCATTGCCATGGCAGCCGGATGGCCATTCATCTCAGTCGAATAGTTGTAGGCTTCATCGCCCAACTCTACATCTGCCACTTCATTGAGTCGGAGAACCTCACCGCTAGGGAGGGAACGAACGACAAGTTCACCGAACTCTTCCGGAGTGGAATATCGGCCTCGGTATTTCATTGTGTACTGATAGGCGTTATCATGATTTTCCCCAAAGGCTCCCGTAGCAGCTTCAATGTTCTGCCGTTCCAGCATAGCGGTGATGTCCGAAGGGATAAGACCGTATTGCGCCATCTTATCGGGTTTCATCCAGATACGCATACTGTAATTGGAACCGAACAGCATCATATTACCCACACCTCCGATACGCTTGATACGCGGTTCCACGTTTATCTTCATGTAGTTGTTCAAGAACTGCAAATCATATTTCCCGGTAGGGTCAAAGAGCGAGAATGTTTTCAGTTCGGCATTCTGTTGCTTCATGGTGGTAACACCGACTTTTGTCACTTCGGCAGGAAGCAAACTCAAGGCAGTGGATACACGGTTCTGTACGTTTACCGCCGCCATATCAGCATTACTTCCCTGCTTGAAATAAACATTTATCATGGCATCACCGTTATTAGAGGCCGTGGAGGTGATATAAGTCATATCTTCCACCCCGTTGATGGACTCCTCCAGAGGAACTACAACCGATTTCTGTACCGTTTCGGCGTTGGCTCCCGGATAGTTGGCAAATACTTGAATAGTAGGCGGTGCAATATCAGGATACTGTTCCACAGGCAGATTAGATAAGGCGATGAATCCCATTAGTACGATCACGACAGATATGACGCCAGAAAAAACTGGGCGGTCTATAAAAAATCTCAAGTTCATAGTTTTTTATTATTTGGAGGGTTCATCTTTTCTTATATCTATCTGAATACCGTCCCGCAGGAGTCCCGTTCCTTCGGTTACAATTACGTCACCTACAGCAAGACCGGATCTGACAATATAATCTTTGCCATCATTGAGTTTTTCCACAGTCAGTTCACAGGAGTGAACACAACCATCTTCAGCTACCTTATATGCCAGAATCTTATTCTGCAATTCGGTGGTAGCCGTCTGCGGAATGACAATGACAGAATCTTCACGATGCGGAATAATGACATTACCGATTCCCCCACTTAATAATGTACGGTTGGTATTATCAAAAATACTGCGGACGGATACCGTACCGGTCTTCCGGTTGATAATGCCGCTAATGCTCTCTACGTGTCCTTGTCCACCATACAGACTACCGTCATTCAGTTGTAATCTGACCGGAGGCATTTGGCGGATTACTTCATCATGAGATCCGTATTGTCGGAGTAAGGAATGAACCCGCTTCTCGGTTATTGAAAAATAGACATACATCTCTGAATTGTCGGAAACGGAAGTTAACGGAATAGCCATCGAAGCGCTGACCAATGCGCCCTCCCGGTAAGGTAGTGTGCCGACAACTCCATTCGACGGACTTTTTACCTCCGTATAAGACAGGCTGTTCCGTGCATCCTCTTCCAAAGCCTTTGCCTGTTCTAATGTCGCTTCGGCAATGGCAAGGGCATTCTTCGCAGTGGACAGATCGTATTCTGAAACGACTTTTTCCGCAAAAAGCTGTTGCTTGCTGCGATATTCCAGACGAGCCGTCTCCACCTGTGCTTCAGCTGCATGTACATCAGCCATTGTTTTGCGCCATGCTGCACGGTAAGGCACTTGATCTATGACGAACATTACTTCACCTTTCCGAACCGTTTTCCCTTCATACACACGAAGCTCTGTTATCGTACCTGATATTTGTGGATAGATGTCAATATCCTGCCGCCCTTGTATGGAAGCTGAATAAGACTCGTTTATTTCCACCGCCTTTGCGGCAACAGTCATCACCCGGCACAATGGCAGTGTTTCTTTCACTTCCCTGTTCTTGCACGAAGACAGGCACATTGTACATGCTAAAAGTATAACTCCAATAATTCTTTTCATTCTTTCTTCTCTTTTTTGGCGCAAAGGAAAGAATTACGGAACTGTACCGCAATAAGCAAATGCGTGAAGCGTAGAAAACAGTTTCGGAAACGTAATAAATGGATTACGACATGTGGATAATGAAATATACTCTCTTTTTCATTTCCTGTATTCGATTCACACTCAATTTATATCATTTCGAGAACTATTTATGAAGCTTCATCTCCACTTTGTTTGGAGGAAGAGGTGAAAGTCACTTATTTTGCAAATAAAAACGGATGGCAAAAACCAAGTTCGACAATATAAAAAATCGCGTGCTACTGGTAGTGATTGTATTTCTTCTCAGTTATCTGCTGACAGCATTGATCGACAAAGAATATACTACGTGGTTTTTCGGCGGCGAACTGTCGTTTGTAGATTATATGATCGATTTCGGCGTGTCGTTGCTGATAAGTTTCGTATTCGTGGAACTATCTGTCTTTTATAGCAGTTGGTCGTTTCGTCTTGTTTCATTTACGGATAAACCGTATCTACGACTGTTTATCTGTGCTTTCCTGCTACTCTTATTTAACAACCTGACCGTTTGGTGCTTTTCTCTGTTGATAAATATATGTTTTGATGAGGGGCTTGCTTTTTTTCATCAGGGGTTGTACATATTCAGTGTAATGGCGACATTCGTGTCTTATATCTATACTGATGCCCAATATATGGAATCATCCATATTAGCCGAAAGACAGAAAAAGGAGTTGGAAATAACCCTTCTGAAAGAAAAGGAACATGCCGCACAGATGCAATTGGAAGTATTGAAATCGCAAATAGACCCTCATTTCATGTTCAACAACTTCAGCATTCTTTCTGAATTGATAGTGGAAGACACTGCATTGGCTGAAAAGTTTCTGGACAACTTGTCAAAGGTGTACCAGTACGTCATCCAGAATCTGAAACGAGATACGGTAAGCATCGAAGAAGAAATCGCTTTCCTCCATTCTTATATTTACTTGATAAAAATGCGCTACGAGGACGCTGTCTGCATAAATATAGATGAAACATTGAAGCAAATCGACGGGCAGATACCTCCCGTTTGCCTACAATTATTGGTGGAAAACGCCATTAAGCACAACCGTGCATCGGCTAGACACCCTCTCTCGATACGTGTTTTCCGTGAAGAAAATGATATTGTAGTAGAAAACGACTTACGCCCGATAGCATCCGATTTTGAATCGACGGGGATCGGCAATAAAAATATCATCGGGCGTTATCTCTTACTTTGCAAGAAAAAACCTTTTATCGAACAACGAGAAAATACCTATATTGTCAAACTGCCTATTATAAATAATACTTAATATGAATATCTTAATTCTTGAAGATGAACAGCGAAACTTCAATCGCCTGAGACGTCAATTGGAGGAGATAGATACGACTTTTCATGTGGAAGGACCACTGGCCAATATTCAGGAATCGGTGGAATGGCTACGAACCCATCCGACTCCGGATCTTATACTTGCGGACATACGCCTGTCCGATGGACTAAGTTTTGACGTATTGCGTCAGACGGCCATACCATCCCCAATCATCTTCACCACTGCCTATGATGAATATGCAATCCAAGCTTTTAAATATAACAGCTTCGACTACCTGCTCAAACCCATTAATTCCGAAGAATTGGCTGAAGCCATCAATAAGGTGCGTCGCCGGACTTTGTCCGACACGCATGGAGAAGATATGCGTCGGTTAGTGGAATATATGTACCGCAATAATTACCGTTATCGCGAGCGTTTCCTGTTGCCCTACCGGGATGGGTACATCTCCGTACAAGTGAAAAACATCAGCCATATCGCCTTGAAAGAACGGACGACGCTTATATTTCTGAACGATGGAGCATCCATGAACATATCTTATTCATTGGATGAACTGGAAAGCCAACTCAATCCCGATATTTTTTTCAGGGCAAACAGGCAATATCTTTTGCACATTGACAGCATACGGAATGTAAGCAACTACTTTAACTCCAGATTAAAAATACATATGAAAAAATATCCTGATACAGAGATTATTGTAAGTAGAGAACGAGCTTCTGCTTTGAAAGAGTGGTTGGATAAATAATCATTAATGGTTGTTTTTAATCTGGTATTTGAAAAGTATAGTTGTTCATATTTCCGTTTTTTAGCCTTATCTTTATCACATAAATGTGGTGAATAAGTCATCTTCGTAATGACCTGAATGCTCTAAAAATTAGTAGATCTCAATATATGAAAACAGAATTGGAAAAGTGCTTAGCCGGAGAACCGTTCAATGGCGGTGACAAAGTATTGGCAGATATGACGCTGAACGCTAAAAGATTATTGAAACAACTAAATGAAACGGATTATGCCGACACGGAACAGAGAAAGCGAATCTTTCATGATTTGTTCGGCAAGATGGGAGAACATGTTCACATCGATATTGATTTCCATTGCGAATACGGGAAGCACATTTTCATCGGTGATCAGGTTATCATCAATATGAACTGTACGTTTGTAGACAACAATATCATTGAGATAGGCGACAATGTGTTGATAGCATCCAATGTACAGATATACACAGCCACCCACTCTACCAAATTGCAAGAAAGAGTTGTGGCGGATTGGGAAGCAGGAGAAGGTATTTGCAAAACCTATGCACTCCCCGTGAGAATAAATGATGGAGCGTGGATTGGTGGTGGTGCGATAATCCTACCGGGAGTGACAATTGGGAAAAACAGTGTCATAGGTGCCGGCAGTATAGTAACCCACTCTATTCCTGATAATTGCGTAGCTGTGGGAAATCCTTGTAGGGTGATTAAACAAATTGATAATGAAGTAGTTTAACAGAACTATCACAATGTATCATTGATCTGTATTCCTCAAAGTATTTAAGCTATACTTTGAGGAATATTTTTTTGTGAAGACCTGATTTTAGAATCATTTCAACGCCTTACCATCCGAAAAAGCCTTACCCACCTTTTCGCCCACCTTCAGATAGTCGTTGTTAAACGGATCGAAGATGATGGGAGCTACTTTGGAAGCATCTACTTTTCCATTTTCATCAAGTACACGCTCGTCTACACTTACATTTACGATCTCTCCACGCAAGATGCAGGTTTCGGGATTATAATCTTTCAGTTTGCACTCCACCGCTACGGACAGTTCGTCAATCAGCGGGGCATCCACGAACTCCGAGCGGGTGGCATGGAAGCCTGCACGGGCGAATTTATCCGTTACCTTATTGCCGGAAACGATACCTACGTAATCGCAGGCAACAACCTGCCCCACTTCTGCCATACTTACTGTAAATGCTTTGCGTTTCAGGATATTCGCAGTGGTCTTGTGTCCTTCACTGATGCAAATACTAATCTCTTTCATTTCACTGATACCACCCCAAGCCGCATTCATAGCGTTTGGGAGTCCATTTTCATCATAAGCAGCGATGATAAACACCGGCTGCGGATAGGAAAAGGGTTTTGCTCCGTAATTCTTTCTCATACTAATTTATTTTTTAGTCCATTGTTTAATGTCTTCTTTGGTTGCACCGTTCAGCAGTTTGCCTTTCTGCCACTTTAGGTTAGAATAAGTCTTCTGCAACTCTTTTTCGGAATTGGAGATACTGCTTCCGCCCGATGTGGCAAACAGAATCACTGTCTTACCTGAAAAATCACCACTTTCTATAAAAGTATTAATGATTCTCGGAGCTAAATTCCACCAGATGGGAAAACCGATATAAACAGTATCATAGTCCGCCAGGTTCTCCGCTTTGGAGCTTAAAGTAGGACGTGATTTGGCATCCGCCATCTCCACACTGCTGCGTGAGGACTTGTCGTGCCAGTCCAGATCGGCAGAGGTGTACTTCTTCGCAGGCTGTATTTCGTAGAGAGTGCCACCTGTGACTTCTGCAACTACCTTGGCTGCTTTTTCTGTTGTTCCCGTTGCCGAGAAATAGGCAACCAATGTCTTAGAACTTTGTTTCTGTGCGATTGCGGTTAAACATAACGCCATAATCGCTACCATAAAGAATGTAAGTCTTTTCATACGATATATTATTTAGTTCAAACATAGATTACTTTTCCGTAGCAAACGCTTCGATTCGGGAAGCATATTGCAATGATACAAAATTACGGAGTATTATCCAGTATGCAGGTATATAAATTACGGAATATATAACCAATATTACGGATAAAAGAAAAGGTGGGCATGTAAAATGTAAAAGCAGATTGTCCTTTCGATTTATTTTGTAATTTTACGAGCATTCTTTCAAAAGAAGTGTAATCTATAAATTCTACTGCTATGGACCGGTATCTAAAGAAACTCTGGAGCAATCATTTTCAATTTAATTGGAAATTAGGCGTATTTCTCATATTGTTATTCGGAATACCCCGTTTTATAATCGTGCTACAATCTTATGTGGACAGAAGTTACGGCACTGTCATGTTCGTATTTTTAAGCATGTGGATTATCCCGTTCATTCTTCTTACAAAGTATGGTCGGAAAGGCATAGGGCTTAAACGTCCCGCGCATTGGTGGAGAATAGGAGTTTCTTTCCTGTCTGGCGGAGTTATTTGCTTGGCCATATTTGGTTTATTTTCTTTTCTGTATGGACAATCTGTCGAAAACGCATTTGTATATATCGGGGGAAATAATCCCAGCAGTGGTATAACAGGAGATGATAAATTACTGTACTTCACAATCGCTGTTATTCCAAGCATGATATTTAGTCCGATAGGCGAAGAATTCCTGTATCGAGGCATTATTCACGGGTGCTTTGTCCCTAAGTTCGGAGAGACAAAGGCTTCATACTTTGATTCACTGGCTTTTGCATTAACGCATGTAGCCCATTTCGGGATCGTTTATACACTGGGAACATGGTGCTTCTTACCGATTCCTGCCTTGCTTTGGGTGTTTTCAATGTTTATAGTCAGCCAGGTGTTTTTCAGATGTAAGCTGTATTGTGATTCACTTTGGGGAGCAATTGCGGCACATTCGGGATTTAATTTCGTAATGATGTATGGTATATTCTATTTGTTATAATCATACTATAAAACTCCACTGAGTGTAAAGCATGTATCTGGTATTGCAGAGATTATCCGATAAAAAGAATAGTCTCTGCATTTTTTTAATGTTAAAAACACAAATGACTGTCACAATCCTCTTCGGCCCATGTCTAAATATATAAAACAGAAATCATGGAAATAGAAATCTATCATGTGGACCAAGCGATAAATGGCTCTAAAGAGGCATTAGAAGCAATCATTGAAAATATTGAAGGCCCGGTGTTTAATTTGTCATTGCGCATGCTCGGGCGGATTGAAGATGCCGAAGACGCAAAGCAAGACATTCTGATAAAGGTCATCACAAGCCTTTCTTCTTATAAAGGAAAAAGTTTATTTTCGACATGGGTGTATAAAATAGCCGTAAACCATTTAATCAATGAGAAGAATAAAGACTTTGTAAATCATCCTTTGTCTTTTGAAATCTTCGGGAGTGATATAGACAGATATGCCGCCTCTTCAGTTGACCAAACGAATCCGGCTGAGAAAAAGATTTTCTCGGAAGAGCTTAAACTGTCATGCACCAATGTTTTGCTTCAATGCTTAAATCCATTCGACAGGTTAATCTTCATTTTGGGAACCATGTTTGATGTAGACAGCAGACTGGGAAGTGAGATTACAGGATTGTCGGCTGACAACTTCAGGCAACGGCTGTCACGCTCCAGAAAGGTAATGAGTACTTTCCTGTCAGAATATTGCGAACATGCAGGAGGCAAGAAATGTAACTGCATAAACCGGGTAAATTATGCCCTCAGCCAACACCGTATCGATCCTGCCCTGCCTTACTCATCATCATTGATACCGGAGAGAATCTCCACATCGAAGTCTGCCATGGAAAACATTGATGCCGCGACAGCCCTGTATTCAAACTTACTCAGACACTCTTCTAAACAACAAGCCAAAGAATATCTTTTCAATTTGCTTAAAACGGATGATTTTTCATCACTAATTAAATAATATCTGACATGGACAAATTAATTTTCTCGGCAATTATCGGATTGGTTGCCGGAGTCATAGACATCATTCCTATGATTATGCAGAAACTTCCCCGCCACTCCACCGTTTCGGCGTTTTTCCATTACTTCTTTGTTTCAATCATTATTCTCAATGTAGACATACCTCATATTCCCTGGTGGCTGAAAGGAGGTGTTGTAGGCTTGGCACTAACTATCCCGATGCTTATTCAGGTAGGACATTCGGATAAGAAATCTTTGCCAATAATAGCATTCAATGCCATATTATTGGGAACATTGGTTGGGCTTGCAGGACACTATATTTCAGTTTCCTAAATCCACACAGAGCAATGTAGGATTTGAGTCATCCTCCTCATTAGCTAAACCATATTGAGCCAATTTATCAATAGAAAGCAATGTATATGCCTTGTTGTTCCGGATAAGGGAAACAGGAGTATTTACAATTGCTTTCTCATTATAAGGCATGGCGTATCCTTTTTCCGAATGAGTCAACAATTCCCCGCTATTTGTATCCCACAGTGTATAATGCCTGCTTTCATTCCAGAAGAAATCATAAAACAACAGGTCATTCACCAATAAAGCATTTTCCGCCTTAATACAATATTTCCCTTCCGTAAGCATACGTTCAAGATCACCATTCAAATCTGTCGGCATCTTTAGTTTGCCCTGATTGATGGCTACAGCTGGAATGAGTTTTTCCTTTCTGCTGGCATACAACGTATCATTAATCACGATACACACTTGGTCGTTTCCGGCTCTGAATCTGGGCACGATGTAGCCACCTGAAAAGCCCGTCACCGATTCAGCATCGAAAGGAAAGAACCGTTTTCGGCATTAAAGAAATAAAAACTCGTCTTATCTCCGATAACTATGTACTTTGGAGTCACATTAAGCAGGTACGCATTAGCACTCAACAGGCATTTATCATTCGTTTCCAGCCGGAGCGTTTTCGGATTTTTAAAAAGAGACTGATATTGTGCCGAAGTGTAGTCCGCATCAAAGTGTTCGACGCCTTTATCAATACTGACTGTAGAAACCTGTTCATGTGAACCTTTTTCTCCGGAACAAGCCGTGAGAAGAAAAAGAGAGATGCTGAGAAAGGAAATACAAGAGTGTCGCATATTGTTTTTTATTATGTTGTAAGTTGGGCAAATTTATAAAAAAAACGAATATACAAGATGTTATCTTAGAAAAATGAGAAGAATAAAAAAAAGAAAAAATAAAAGTCGGAAAAACCAACCCAAATACTTGACTTCGCCTTTCTGATGTAGTATCTTTGTAGAGCTTTAAAAAACTGAATTTTAATATTAAACCTAAAACCTTAGCAAATGGCAAAACTGATTCTTTCTTTCTCCGAATTGGCCGGTATGTATTTCCCCGGTTGTTCCACTCCGAAAAATGCGGTAAGATCTTTACAAAGAAGCATTAAAAGGTGTACAAATCTGGCGACTGCTTTAGTTGAAACGGGCTATCAGCCTTATAATCATCGCTGGCTCTCCCCCAAGCAATACGGACTGATAATAGAGAATCTGGGCGATCCATTCCCAGAATAATAATAGACAATAAATAGGAAAGGCGGTAATTCTTCATAAGAATCACCGCCTTTTTTGTTGATATTTATCGAATTTAGGCCTAAAAGAGGCTTTTTACGTTTTTAATAAACGTTGATCACGTTCTTAAAAAACATTCCCGTTATTCTTTAAAAACGAATAACAGGAAGCTGAACAAGGCAGAAAAACGCCTATAATTTGTCTATATTTGAGACTATAGTATGTTTTATTTCACTTAGTACAAACGAACTTTACATTTTCACAATACCTAACATATAGCATGAACTGATAATCAAAAACGACTTTAAATTCTACGATAAACTTCATCAAATGGTACTCTGCACCGTTCTCCCCAGATTCCTTTATTACCATCCCGTATTCCACAGGGAATAACCATATTTATCTCAGCACCATGAGGCAATTTCAGCATCCTTTTTAGCCGACGGCTATCTAAACCTTCCAGAGGACAAGTGTCATACCCTTCATTTGCCATAGCAATCATAAACGTTTGGGCAGCAAGTGCACAAGATTTATGGGCAGTCACACGCATATCATTTTCGGAGACTTCGAGCATCATCGGGCGGAAAATGCTGATGATATTAACCAGCAGTTTTCTGAATAATTCCAAGATTCCAAAGAAACGGGCATAAACAAACGGCATCAATTTGCCATAGTATAATTCCCGGTCTTTGATGCGTTTGGCCTGACGCTCTTTCGGACTGTAACGCCGGATATTCTCCCGTTCAAAATCAAGCACAAACCGCGCATGTTTCCTGTACCAATCACGCCGCACCACGAAAACAACTATTTGTGAAGCTGTAGAAGTAGCTTTCTGATCGAGACAGGCTCTTGAAACCTTTGTCAGCAATTCGGGCTGAGTGATATGATAGAACTCCCACAACTGCATATCCGAGCTGTTGGGAGCTAATGTTGCCAATTCCAGACAATGTTTTATTCTTTCCGGATCTATCAGTTTTGTTCTATCATACGCTCGCACAGAGCGACGATAATGGAGGACTTCGTCTAAATTCATAATGCTGTAAAATGTTATAATACTATTATACTTTTCCTTAGAGCTAAAAAACTTCAGGATACTCATAGAATTAATTCTATAGTATAAGATTAAAAACATCCCCATAAGCTAATTGTTCCTCAACTAACCGGACTTTTCGTGTAATCAGAATGATCGATGTGCTGTATATCACTAATTCGTGATGCTTTCCCAAACCTGTTTATTGTCCCGTTATGAATTTGGTTATTTTTCACCATTGTGTGAATGGCCGAAACAGACTATTTTTGCAAAAAATTAATCATTCATAATCTATTAAGCAATGAAAAGTAATACTATTTGTCAAGTAATTCTTGCAGGAAGCATCATATTGGCTTCTTGCCAATCTAACAATTCTGCTAAGCAAGATGAGTCTCAACAAACAATGAACGAAACAGTTATGAACAAAGTTACAGATTGCAAAATCAGTGCGGGAAACATCACTTTCACTAATGCCATCAATGGAGCTGAAAATTGCGTGAAACTGCTTGATGATGGCGCATTGGAATTCCATTGTACCGAAGGACTGGATTTCTTCAGTGACCCGAATGGAAAACTGTCAAATACAACGCTTCCTATCCTGCTCGTCCCCGTTGAGAACACGAAACCTTTTACGTTAATAGCCAAGGTTACTCCGGAGTTTACAACAGAGGGATTGTATAATGCAGCCGACCTTTTTGTATATTCTTGTGATTCACTTTGGCAGAAACTGGCATTTGAACAGGTGAATACGGTAACCACCGTATTGTTACAGTAAGAACACAAGGAACATCCGATGATAATAATCATGATAAATTAGATGTTTCATCTGTTTACCTGAAGATTTCATCTGATACAAAAACCATTGCCAGCTATTATTCCATCGATAAGAAAAGATGGAACATGGTTCGTCTATACAAGAATTGTTATCCAAAGAATATCTATTTGGGCATCAGCAGCCAGTGTCCTCAAAAAGGCAGCTGCACAAGTCGTTTTGAAGAAATTTCTTTATCTCACGATAATGTTAGCGATTTCCGCTTGGGAGAATAAGCCATTATATATTGAAGGTGTAATTCTTAAAATGGCATGACAAAAGCCGCAGAATATTTCTACTTTCTGAAAAAGCTTATGATTTAAGTATAGTTTTGGAATCAATTGATAACAAAGAAAAGAATCTTGCTCTTATCTTTAAAAATAATAAGAAAGAGCAAGTTCTATCGATTTTCACAAAGCGCTTTAAATCATCCATTTACAACTTTTCTCAGAAAAACCCACTCCAAGGTGTCAAAAGAGCACAATACTTCCCGCACTACATCCTATCTTTGCAATGTCATCAGAAATAAATGATGGCAAGTAGACCCTATTTTTTTTAACCAATTAAACTTTAATTATTATGGCTTTAGAGTATGTAGTGACCAAAAGAGTGTTTGGCTTTGACGACACAAAGACAGAGAAGTATGTAGCGAAATCTGTACGTTCGGGACAGATGAGTTTTAGTAAAACCTGTGCAAAGGTTAGTCGACTTTGCGGAATCCACCGAAAGGTAGTAGATTTAGTAGTCAGCGGTCTGGTTGATATGATGGCGGAGGATATTGATGACGGAAAAAGTGTTCAATTAGGAGAGTTCGGCATCTTCCGCCCCACCATTAAGGCTAAAAGTGCGGATACTGCGGAAGGTGTAACGGCAAGTAATATAGTACGCAAGCGTATTGTATTTACTCCGGGAAAGATTTTCCAACGTACTTTGGGAGAAATGAGTGTGACACGTTCTATTCCCGTTGATACGGATTATACGGACGGAAGCAGTTCCGGTGGTAACGGCAGTGGCGGAAATCAGGGCGGTGGCAACCAAGGTGGTGACGGCGGTTTGGATGAAAATCCATTAGGATAAATCTCCTTGTCAGAGTGAAAAAGTGAGCAGTGAAGTTCTTTCGCTACTCACTTTTCTGCTACTATAAAAAATTCACTACTCGATGTAAAATCATTCTTGCCGAGTAGTTCTTTATAAATAGATATTTTACGAAATCCTACCTTTCTCAATATACTTGTTATTTCTTCCTCCGAATAATACCTTTCCCAAATGATGAAATGTTTGGCTGTGTCTTCAAGTATCAGGTTATATTGATATGCAAAAACTTTGTTCTCCGGATAATGGAATGTTTGGCTTAGAAGTAAATATTCACTTTCATTCCAGAACCCACCGCAAGGGGCATATTCCCAATCCCGGCTTTCCTGTCTGTCATCAATAATCCCTTCCGAGAAAACATCAAAAATGAGAATGCCTCCATCAGCCAGCGAAAGATATATATTGTCCAGCAATCGGTCGCGATCACTATCCGGATGGGTTCCCATATCACAATAGATCATGGTGATTGCATCGTACTTACCCATAGGATAATTATTGATGTAGTCACCCAAAATATAGTTGATTTCCTCCCGTTTTCCAATGGCATATTCTATAGAAGCTTTATTAAAATCAATGCCTGTCACCATATAATCCTTATCTGCTAAAAGCGATGTGTACAGTCCCGGACCGCAACCTAAATCAAGCAAATGACTTTGGGGTTTTGTGTGCTGGAGTATGAAATCCACTATCTTCAGAACTGATTCCTGCTTCCGGCTTGCGCCATCGGATTGCGGATCAAGGTGCTCTTTTAATATCTGCTGCTGAATGTAAGGGTCGGTCCAAATGTTATGACCGGACTTTTCAAATAAAACAGGTTTATGATCTATGATTCTCATGTCTTCTTGTAGATAGTTCTTTCATATTATTTATTAATAGCTCATTGGCAAACAAATATCTGTTTTTCCGAATGATCACAAAATGCTTCTTCTTCAAAACTGCCAAACTTATGAAGAATTTCAAAACCGTTCCATTCCAGATATGAATCTAACTCTTGAGGAAAGAATAGCCTCATATCCAAATTCTGAACCGAATCAAACTCACCATTAATGAAATAGTGCCATTCTATGCGATTTATCTGAGTTTTGCTCTCGTATCGCATAATCTGCTTTATCAATACTTCTCTCCCATCTTTGGTGGTATATTCAGCAATTTCTATGGGTTCTTTTTCATGTTCTACAATGTATTGGATATTGGGATTAAAACAATCTAACAGAAATATGCCTCCTGCTTTGAGATGATTTTTAACTGCACGCAATGCTTTAAACAAATCTTCATTTTGATATAAATGATGGATCGAATTGAAAGGAATAAAAACAAAGTCGTATTTCTTCTGTAAATCGAGAGTTCTGATGTCAGCTTCAATAAATTCTATTTCTAATCCTGCTCCGGCAGCTTTTATTTTCGCTTGTTCAAGCATAGAAGCAGTGTAGTCTACCCCGCTGATATCATATCCTTCCTGCGCTATCGGAATAGTAAGTCTACCTGTACCGCAACAAAGCTCAAGTATACAGGCATCCTTGTTTTTAGGCAGCCATCGCTTGTAAAATAGCAAATCATCTATATGGGTATTCATTCCATCATAAATATTCGCATCATAAATCAAATCCCCAACTTTATAATTGCTATTCATCTGATTCTTCAATATCTGGTGAGTACTAATATTTACTTAACAATACAAAGGTAGTACTATTTGTTTTCATAACGAGCACTATTTCAACTAATTCACTCTACTCTGTCTGGATTTGATCGTTAGCCGAAAAAATTATTTTTATATTTTTCTCAAAATTATCCGTTTAAAGGTACCGAAAGGGGACAATCCCCCTTGTGTCATATAGTACCTTTGCAAAGTCATCTGAAACAAATGACAACAGTAAACCTTATTTTTTTAACCTATTAAACTTTAATTATTATGGCTTTAGAGTATGTAGTGACCAAGAGAGTGTTTGGCTTTGACGACACAAAGACTGAGAAGTATGTAGCAAAATCTGTACGTTCGGGACAGATGAGTTTTAGTAAAACGTGTGCAAAGGTTAGTCGACTTTGCGGAGTCCATCGAAAAGTGGTAGACTTGGTAGTCAGCGGTCTGGTTGATATGATGGCGGAGGATATTGATGACGGAAAAAGTGTTCAATTGGGAGAGTTCGGCATCTTCCGCCCCACCATTAAGGCCAAAAGCGCGGATACCGCAGAAGGCGTTACGGCAAGCAATATAGTACGTAAACGTATTGTATTCACTCCGGGGAAGATTTTCCAACGTACTTTGGGAGAAATGAGCGTAACCCGCGCCATTCCCATCGATACAGATTATACGGATGGAAGCAGTTCCGGTGGTAACGGTAACGGCGGCAACCAAGGAGGTGACGGTGGTATAGAGGATGATCCGTTAGGATAATGCCAAATTAAAGTAGCGAAAGAACTTCGCTACTTTTTTTGTTCCCATACCTATTTATATGGATAATATCTCTTATTTTTGCACATATTATAACTATAAATAGGTAATATGGAAACATCAAAAGTCTACTACACAGACCTGCGTACCTCTCCTACTTCCAATCTTCTGGATAAGATGGAGCGCCTGGTAAAGCGGGCAGGTATTGAACAGCTACCCTTAAAAGACAGTTTTGTCGCTATCAAGATTCACTTCGGTGAGCCGGGAAACCTTGCTTATCTTCGTCCGAACTATGCGGCTCGCATGGCAAACCTATTGCTCAACAATGGTGCAAAACCTTTCTTGACGGACTGTAACACACTATATTCAGGCCGTCGTGCCAATGCCGTCGATCACCTGCAAAGCGCAATGGAAAACGGTTATAATCCTATATCCGCCCAATGCCAGGTCATCATCGGAGATGGATTGAAAGGTACGGATTGCCGGGAAATTCCCTTGAACGGTGAGTACTGTGCCGCCCCTAAGATTGGTACTGCCATAGCCGATGCGGATATTATCATCAGCATGAATCACTTTAAGGGACACGAACAAGCCGGCTTTGGCGGAGCTTTAAAGAATTTGGGCATGGGTTGTGCCAGCGTAGCCGGAAAACTGGAACTACATTCGGCCTCTCAACCCAAAATAGATACGGAAAGTTGCATCGGCTGCAATATCTGCGTGAAGCACTGTGCACACGACGCCGTACATCTGAATGCAGGACACAAAGCAGAAATAGATTACGCTAAATGCGTAGGCTGCGGACAGTGTGTCGCCTTGTGCCAGTATGACGGCGCCATTATGGGCGATGAAGATACGTCCGAACGCTTAAACTATAAGATTGCCGAATATTCACTGGCCGTAGTGAAAGATAAGCCCAACTTCCACATCAGTTTTATAATGAACGTATCTCCGGAATGTGACTGTTGGAATCATAATGATGCCGCCATTGTACCCGACCTCGGTATTCTGGCTTCTACAGACCCGGTGGCTCTGGATAAAGCATGCGCGGATATGGTCATCCAGGCTCCTATACTGCACACAGGTAACTGCCTTTCTGCCGGACATGAGCACGATGATTTGTGCGGCCATGACAAGTTCCACATGATGCACCCGGATACGGACTGGCTGGCTGGATTGCGCCATGCGGAAAAGATCGGATTGGGTAATATGCAATATGAATTGGTGAAGATTTAAACCTTTTCCGTCCGAAAGAGTCTTAATATAAATGTACCGATACAAAACCTGTAAGGATTGAGACAAATCTTCAAACAAAATGAGCACTCATCCCCTACTTTTGTATCTCGAAGAAACATAATAATAACAAATTAAAATCTAATCATTGAATAATGGAAACATCTGCTAAACTCTACTCTTTGTCGTTCAGTAACGTGAAGACCTATTTGTTTGCATTCTTATTTGTTGCAGGAAATATAGCACTGCCGCAGCTTTGCCATTTGGTTCCCATGGGCGGACCGACTTTGCTGCCTATCTATTTCTTTACACTGATTGCCGCCTATAAATTCGGTTTCCGTGTAGGACTGCTTACAGCTTTACTTTCTCCGGTGATTAATCATTTACTGTTTGGTATGCCCGCTGCCGCTGCATTGCCTGTGTTGCTGATAAAATCCGGTTTGCTTGCAGGAGCCGCTGCATTTGCCGCACGATATACAAAGAAGATATCCTTAGTTGCATTGCTTGGTGTGATTCTTGCTTACCAAGTGATAGGCACTGCTTTTGAATGGGCTATATGTGGTAACTTCTTCCTGGCCGTACAAGATTTCCGTATCGGTATTCCGGGTATGCTGATCCAATGGTTCGGTGGTTACGCTCTGCTGAAAGCTATTTCCAAACTTTAATAATAGACTATCTCCCATAACAATATGGCAAAAACAATGGAAGAAGTGCTGGAACGCTTCCGCACAATTGAATTCCACGATGATTTTGATATGATCGTGGCTATTGCTAATGGCGGTATCGTTCCGGCAGGTATCATCAACCAGCGATTGCAAAAAGAAGTGCATCTGCTACGTATCAATTTGCGGGATGAATACCAGCATCCAAAGTACGATGCACCCCAGTTGCTCGCTCCGGTTGACTTTGATTTTAAAGATAAAAGCATCTTATTGGTAGATGACCGTATTAAGACAGGCTCTACCATTCGTCTGGCGTGCGAATTACTAAAAGAGGCACGTATGATAAAAACATTCGCAGTCAATGGCACGGCAGATTATGCCTTGTTTGACGAGACGTGTTTTAAGTTCCCGTGGATCATATAAGTAATTCATAATTAGCAATTAACAATTCAAAAGGGCCTATGGATAGAAGGGATTTCTTAAAGACTCTGGCGGTAACGGGTGCGGTGATGACCGTGCAACGTTCCGAAGCAATGGACATACTGGCGCAAAAGCTGACAAATGCTGGCGGCAGTAAGGTGGATCTGGTAGCTGTGATGGGTGGAGAACCGGAAGCGATGTTCAGGCGTGCTATTACAGAAATGGGTGGCATGAAACAGTTTATCAAACCGGGACAAAAGGTCGTGGTTAAACCGAATATCGGTTGGGATAAAGTACCCGAACTGGCCGGTAATACAAATCCGAAGCTGGTTGCGGAAATTGTGAAGCAATGTCTTGCCGCAGGTGCCAAGGAGGTTACGGTTTTTGATCATACTTGCGATGACTGGCAGAAGTGCTACAAGAATAGCGGCATTGAAGAAGCTGCCAAAGCTGCGGGTGCCAAAGTTATGCCGGCTCATCTGGAAAGCTACTACAAACCAGTCTCATTGCCCAAAGGCGTACGCATGAAAAGTGCCAAGGTACACGAAGCTATTCTGAACAGTGATGTATGGATCAATGTGCCCATCCTGAAAAACCATGGCGGCGCCAACCTGACGATTTCCATGAAGAACCACATGGGTATTGTCTGGGATCGCGGTTTCTTCCATTCCAACGACTTGCAGCAATGTATTGCCGATATCTGCACAATGGATAAGAAAGCAGTGCTGAATGTGGTGGATGCCTATCGCGTTTTGAAAACGAATGGTCCGCGTGGACGTTCTGCTTCGGATGTGGTATTGACCAAAGGATTATTTATTTCACAGGATATTGTGGCCGTAGATACGGCTGCCACCAAATTCTTTAACCAGGTTCGCGAAATGCCGCTTGAAAGCGTAGCTCACCTTGCTAATGGGCAGGCATTGAAGATTGGAACAATGGATTTGGATAAGCTGAATGTGAAGCGTATCAAGCTTTAATTCAAGCGATATAAAGTATATACACTTATGTTGAGAAAAGCACGTATTATATTGTCCGTTGTTATCTTCGGGCTGATAACCTTTTATTTTCTGGATTTTGCGGAAATATTGCCAAATAGTTTCCACAGACTGGCACATATACAGTTTGTACCGGCATTGATGTCAC
>NZ_EQ973492.1:675684-677715 GCF_000158035.1 Bacteroides cellulosilyticus DSM 14838 | reverse complement strand
CTCTACAATTTGTCCGATGGGTATCTTTCGGATATAGTGACCTGGATTTCTAAAAAAACGGCAAAGAAAAAGAAACGTTTCCGCTACTCGCCTGCCAGGAATATACTGCGCTGGGGAGTATTGGGTGTAACGGCGATAGCTTTTCTTTTCGGATTTACGGTCATTTTAGGTCTGCTTGATCCTTACAGCGCTTTCGGACGTATGACGGTCAATGTGTTTAAACCTGTGTATATGTTAGGGAACAATTTGCTGGAAAGCATATTTTCAAGTTTCAATAACTATACTTTCTATCAGGTGGACGCTTCTCTCCTGAGTATCTCGTCCTTTATTATCGGACTGTTAACGCTCTTAGTGATTGGCTTTCTGGCATGGAAATACGGACGTACCTGGTGCAACACAATATGCCCGGTAGGTACGTTGCTTGGCTTTCTAAGTCGCTTCTCACTGTTTAAAGTACGTATCGATACAGAAAAATGCAATCATTGCGGACTGTGTGCCACTAAATGCAAAGCCTCATGTATTAATAGTCCGGAACAGACTATTGACTACAGTCGTTGCGTAGATTGTTTCGATTGTCTGGGTGAATGTCGCCAGAACGCACTTAGTTATACCACTCCCCTCAAAACAGAGAAACAGGTGACTGACACTTCCAAACGCCGTTTTTTACTTGCCGGGCTGACAACTGCCGCTGCAACTCCCAAAGTAATGGCACAAGCCCAGAATGTAGCGGCTGTGGCAGCCGGAATGAAAAGTGACAAACGTCAGACGCCTATAACACCGCCGGGATCTATCAGTCTGGAGCATTTTCAGGCACATTGCACCTCGTGCCACCTGTGTGTCAGCAAATGCCCCTCTCATGTACTGAAGCCTGCTTTTATGGAGTATGGTTTAGGGGGAATGATGCAGCCGACCGTTTTCTTTGAAAAGGGTTTCTGTAATTTCGATTGTACCGTATGCGGGGATGTTTGTCCGAATGGAGCTATCCTGCCACTGACGAAAGAGCAGAAACACCTGACACAGATGGGTAAAGTTGTCTTCATCGAGGAGAACTGCATCGTCTACCGTGACGGAACCAGTTGTGGGGCTTGTTCAGAACATTGTCCTACGCAAGCTCTGTCGATGATTCCTTTCAAGGACGGATTGACAATTCCTCATATAGATACGGAAATTTGTGTAGGTTGTGGCGGTTGTGAATACGTCTGCCCTGCCCGCCCCTTCCGCGCCGTATACATCGAAGGAAATGCCGTACAGCAAGAGGCTAAACCCTTCACCGATAATCATCAGGAAGAAATTCAGGTAGATGATTTCGGCTTTTGATTAAATATTTTCCCGATTCCCACTGACGCCTGTCTTCGATTGTATAAATTGGGGGCAGGCGTTGCTTTTTCTCTATACTTAGCACATTTTTCTCCCTTTTTACTTTCAACCTACGATAAAATCACTAATTTCGTGGCGAACAAATATATGGTAGATTTTTTACATGGAGGCAACATCAAATAATTGGTTTACGAACAAATATCCTATAGGATATGCTTTGAGCGGTGGTTTTATCAAGGGTTTCGCGCATCTGGGCGTGATGCAGTCATTGTTGGAACATGACATCAAACCTAATATCCTTTCGGGAGTAAGCGCAGGGGCTTTGGCAGGCGTGTTTTATGCAGACGGTAACGAACCGCATAAAGTGCTGGATTACTTCTCCGGGCATAAGTTCCAGGATCTGACCAAATTAGTCATCCCGAAAGTGGGATTGTTCGAGTTAGGAGAATTTATTGATTTCTTGAAAACCAATCTGAAAGCAAAGACGATGGAAGAATTGCAAATACCTCTCATCATCACTGCAACCGACCTTGATCACGGACGTGTGGTGCATTTTCACAAAGGGAATATTGCCGAACGTGTGGCAGCTTCCTGCTGTATGCCCGTTCTCTTCTCTCCTGTAAAAATAGAAGGAACGCATTATGTAGACGGTGGGGTGTTTATGAACTTACCTGTATCTACCATCCGACGTGTTTGCAGCAAAGTGGTGGCAGT
>NZ_EQ973492.1:672540-675549 GCF_000158035.1 Bacteroides cellulosilyticus DSM 14838 | reverse complement strand
AAATGTTAGTCCGCTACTGGCGAACAAATATAAGATGAATATTGTAAGTATTGCCATGCGTTCCTACCACTTCATGTTCCGTGCCAATACGTTCCCCGAACGGGAAAAAGCGGATTTATTAATAGAACCGTATAACCTGGATGGATACAGCAATACCGAACTGGAAAAAGCAGAAGAAATATTTATGCAGGGATACAATGCCGCTAACACTCTTCTGGATCAGTTGAAAGCGGATCAGGGAACCATCTGGAAAGATGAAAGTAATTATCAAATCATAAAATAAAAAAGAGAATGGGGAAAGATGAAAAAATGATTATCTATCAAGTGTTTACGCGCTTGTTTGGTAACAATCATAATCACTGCATCAATAACGGGAACATAACAGAAAACGGATGCGGTAAAATGGCGGACTTTACAGCCAAGGCACTCAATGAAATAAAGAAGTTGGGAGCCACCCATATCTGGTATACCGGTATCATAGAGCATGCCACGCAAACGGATTATCGCCGTTACAACATACGTCCCGATCATCCGGCTATTGTTAAGGGCAAAGCAGGCTCTCCTTATGCCATCAAGGATTATTATGACGTGGATCCGGACTTGGCAAACGATGTACAGGAGCGTATGAAGGAATTTGAAAATCTGGTACAACGTACTCATCGCAGCGGTCTGAAAGTCATTATCGATTTTGTTCCGAATCACGTTGCCCGCCAATATCATTCGGATGCACAACCTGACGGAACTTCACAGTTGGGTGCAAATGATGATCCTAATTACGCTTTCAGCCCATATAATAATTTTTACTATATCCCTCAATCCGAATTGCACGGTCAGTTCGATATGAAAGGATCGGCTGCTGAACCTTATAAAGAATGTCCTGCCAAGGCTACGGGGAACAATCGTTTCGATGCTTATCCCAACATCACCGACTGGTACGAAACCGTGAAGCTGAATTATGGAGTGGACTATCAGAATGGTGGAACCTGTCATTTCAATCCCACTCCGGACACCTGGACAAAGATGCTGGATATCCTTCTTTTCTGGGCAGACAAGAATATCGACGGTTTTCGTTGTGACATGGCGGAAATGGTTCCGGTTGAGTTCTGGGAATGGGTGATTCCGCAAGTGAAAGAAAAGCATCCTGACTTGTTATTCATTGCAGAGGTTTATAATCCGGCAGAATATCAGAATTACATATTCCGCGGAAAATTTGATTATCTATATGACAAAGTAGGTCTTTATGATACACTTCGCAATGTGATTTGCGGCTATGATTCAGCTACGGCCATTACCCGTTCCTGGCAAAGTCTGGGTGGCATCGAGAAACGGATGCTGAATTTCCTGGAGAACCATGACGAACAGCGCATTGCTTCTGATTTCTTTGCCGGCAATCCACGTAAAGCCATTCCGGGATTGATTGTTTCAGCTTGTATGAATACCAATCCGATGATGATTTATTTCGGGCAGGAATTCGGTGAACTGGGCATGGATAGCGAAGGTTTCAGTGGCAGAGATGGGCGTACCACTATTTTTGATTATTGGAGCGTGGATACTATTCGTCGCTGGCGGAATGGTGGAAAATTCGACGGTAAGATGCTGACGGAAGACCAAAAACACATCTATAGTATCTACCAACGCATCCTGACGCTTTGCAACAAAGAAAAAGCAATCACTGAAGGAGAATTCTTCGATCTTATGTATGCCAACGCAAATGGCTGGCGCTTCAATGAGCATAAACAATACACATTCTTGCGCAAAGCTGGAAAAGAGTTATTGTTCATTATCGTGAACTTTGACCACATTTCAGTAGATGTAGCTATCAATGTGCCTTCTCATGCCTTTGACTTCCTGCAAATACCGCAGATGGATATTTATCCGGCGGTAGATTTGCTAACCGGAAAGACGGAAAGTATTAGTTTACTGCCTTATAAGGCTACGGAAATTTCTGTAGAAGGATATAGTGGAAAGATATTGAAAATCAAGTTATAATAAGATTTTCACCACGGAGTAACACAGAGTTCCACAGAGTAATCTTTATTCGAAAGAATCCTTATTACTCTGTGGAACTCTGTGTTACTCCGTGGTGCTTTCTCCTTCCAGTTTTTCCTTCAGTCTGTACAGACGCGTAATGGCCGGATTGTAAAACTCATCCGGATAATGCGCTTTGATATCGTTTATATTTGCCACTACGTATTGTCTAAGATTCACAATCTTTTCGGCCTCACTTAGTTGTAACTCTTTGGGTAACTGTGCGTTCTCAGCCCACTTCATCAGGCATTCACACTTTCCTCATCATACTTATATTCCATATGTTCGTATAATTTTTCTACAAAGATATAAACAAATGATAAAAACACACATACCCCTTCGAACTTTTTCTGTGGAGACGTGTTATATTATTGTGTTTTTCATAGTATTAGATATAAGATTAATTAAAGGAGACTGTACCCGCTTGTGATAAGTAAGTACATCAAAAACAGAAGCGTCTGTTTGATTGATAAATGTGTAAGGAGCATCGGTTTACCAGAGCCGATGCTTTTTTTGTCCCTGTTTGTAGCATGTTAGGAAAATTATGCGTAATTTTGTCAGATAATAAGGAAAATACCAATATGAACATCCCTGTTATTTTTCAATTCTTGAAAGAAGTGTCCGCTAACAATAACCGCGAATGGTTCAATGCTCACAAGGACTTGTATGAAGAAGCCCGTGGGGAATTTGAGAACCTGTTATCGGCTATAATTACCCGTATCTCGCTTTTCGATGAAAGTATTCGTGGCGTTCAAGTCAAAGACTGTACTTACCGGATTTATCGTGATACGCGCTTTTCGCAGGACAAGACCCCGTATAAAACTCATTTGGGCGGATACATCAACGCCCGCGGTAAGAAATCAGACCACTGCGGTTACTATGTTCACATTGAACCGGGCAACTGTCTGTTGGCAGGTGGTAGCTATTGCCTGCCTCCTAAGACGCTGAAAGCCGTGCGACAGGCAGTGTATGATAACATAG
>NZ_EQ973492.1:669656-672338 GCF_000158035.1 Bacteroides cellulosilyticus DSM 14838 | reverse complement strand
ACGAATTTCGCGGTATAGTTGAAAATCCGGATTTCAAGCAATACTTCCCGGTAATAGGCGAAGACTTCCTGAAAACAGCTCCCAAAGGATTTCCAAAGGATTTTGAATATGTACAATATCTGAAATGCAAGGAATATACCTGTTACTGCAATCAACCGGACAGCTTCTTTCTGGCATCCGATTGCGTGGATCGTACGGCGGAAATCTTCAAGCAAATGAAACCTTTTGCTGATTTCCTGAACTACACGATTGACGACTTTGAATAAAATTTGATAATAATATAACTAACTTAAAACATTAAAGCTATGGTAGTAGATAGATTAGAAAATTTAGAAAAATATGCATCGTTGAACCCCTTGTTCGCCCAAGCTATTGAATTCTTGCAATCACATGACTTGAACGCAATGGAAGTTGGCAAAACCGAACTGAAAGGTAAAGACCTGGTTGTAAACGTAGCTCAAACTACCCCTAAAGCTAAAGAACAAGCCAAACTGGAAACACACAATGAATTTATAGATATCCAGATTCCTCTCTCCGGTGCGGAAGTAATGGGCTATACCGCAGGAAAAGATTGCGTACCCGCTGATGCTCCCTACAATGCAGAGAAAGATATTACTTTCTTTGAAGGATTGGCTGAAACTTATATCACTGTAAAACCTGGAATGTTTGCTATATTCTTCCCCCAAGACGGACATGCTCCCGGCATTTCTCCTGACGGTGTGAAGAAAGTCATTGTGAAAGTGAAAGCATAATAATCCAATCAATCAAAAACTCATCCTTTATGGAAACATTGAATTTGATCAAAAACGACCCCTGGCTGGAACCTTTCGAAGATGCCATCAAAGGCCGTCATCAGCATGTATTAGACAAAGAGGCTGAACTGACGAACAAAGGGAAACAGACTTTGTCTGATTTTGCCTCGGGATATTTATATTTCGGACTTCACCGTACTGCTGACGGCTGGATTTTCCGTGAATGGGCACCCAACGCCACAGAAATATTTATTGTGGGCACATTCAATGAATGGAAAGAACTGAAAAAGTACAGTCTGAAACGTAAGGATTATGGTGTTTGGGAAATCAAACTCCCGGCAGATGCCATGAGACACGGCGACTTATACAAACTCATTGTACATTGGGAAGGCGGTTGCGGAGAACGTATTCCTGCCTGGGCAACACGGGTGGTACAAGACGAGCAAACCAAGATTTTCAGTGCGCAGGTCTGGTCACCGGAAAAGCCATATAAAGTAAAGAAGCGTACATTTAAACCTAATACGGATCCTTTGCTTATCTACGAATGCCATATCGGTATGGCGCAACAGGAAGATAAAGTAGGAACTTACAACGAGTTCCGTGAAAAAACTCTTCCGCGCATAGCTAAAGCCGGATACAATTGCATTCAAATCATGGCAATTCAGGAACATCCCTACTACGGTAGTTTCGGTTACCATGTATCCAGTTTCTTTGCTGCTTCTTCCCGTTTCGGTACTCCGGAAGAATTGAAGGAGTTGATCGATACCGCACACGGATTGGGTATTGCAGTGATTATGGACATCGTTCATTCTCATGCAGTAAAGAATGAAGTGGAAGGCTTGGGCAATTTTGCCGGTGATCCGAATCAATACTTCTACCCCGGCGCACGACGTGAACATCCGGCTTGGGACTCACTTTGTTTCGACTATGGAAAAAATGAAGTTATCCATTTTCTTCTTTCTAATTGTAAGTACTGGCTTGAGGAATACGGATTCGACGGCTTCCGGTTCGATGGTGTAACATCTATGCTCTATTATAGTCACGGACTGGGTGAAGCCTTCTGTAATTATGGAGACTATTTCAATGGCCATCAGGATGACAATGCCATTTGCTACCTGACACTTGCCAACAAACTTATCCACGAAGTAAATTCTAAAGCAATAACGATTGCCGAGGAAGTATCGGGAATGCCCGGTCTTGCAGCTAAAGTTGAAGACGGGGGCTATGGTTTCGACTACCGTATGGCGATGAATATCCCCGATTATTGGATCAAGACCATCAAAGAAAAAATAGACGAAGACTGGAAACCGTCCAGCATGTTCTGGGAAGTAACCAATCGTCGTAAAGATGAAAAGACCATATCTTATGCAGAAAGTCACGACCAGGCATTAGTGGGCGATAAGACGATTATCTTCCGTCTGATAGATGCCGATATGTACTGGCATATGCAGAAAGGTGATGAAAACTACACAGTAAATCGTGGTATTGCTCTTCACAAGATGATACGTTTACTGACTTCGAGTACTATCAATGGTGGTTATCTTAACTTCATGGGCAACGAATTCGGTCATCCCGAATGGATTGATTTTCCACGTGAAGGTAATGGATGGTCATGCAAGTATGCCCGCCGTCAGTGGGATTTGGTAGATAACAAGAATCTTACTTACCATTATATGGCCGACTTTGATGCTGATATGCTCAAAACCATTAAGAGCGTGAAAGCTTTCCAGGCAACACCTGTTCAGGAAATCTGGCACAATGACGGCGATCAGGTATTGGCATATATGCGTAAAGATTATGTCTTTGTGTTCAATTTCAATCCCAAACAGTCATTTACCGATTATGGCTTCCTGGTTTCTCCGGGTACGTATGAAGTAGTATTGAATACGGATAATCCTGCTTATGGCGGTAATGGATTGACTGATGACAC
>NZ_EQ973492.1:666150-669202 GCF_000158035.1 Bacteroides cellulosilyticus DSM 14838 | reverse complement strand
ACAAACGCCGCAGTTGTAAGCGATAACAGAGTCCTGATTGTTTGTCTGTGTCAGGTAGGTACTGAATTTTGTAAATGCTTCCTGGTAATTTTTGGCTTCGAGTGCTGCCTTTCCTTCGTTAATTAGATTTCCAGGTTCTGTAGTTTGCGCAAAAAAGTTAGTTGCTGCACAACACAGCGCAATGGATAACAAAAATTTTTTCATGTGCTTTAAATTTTAAAAGTTGATATCCCAAAATTAGTGTTCATAGCTATAGGAGCAAAACCATTTTAACTTTTTTGTAGTTTTTAGGACAGCTGTAACAAATGTTATTTTACGTAAATTTCAAGGGGGACTATCTAGAGACCAACAGCATGAGAAAAACAAATTGTGCACATGATCAAAATAGATTATATTTAGAATGAAAATAAATCATACAGAAAAATCCCCGTATTCTACAGAATTACCCTAATTAATGAAACAGAAAAGTCGCAAATGCTTATTTATTAGCGATTTGCGACTTTTCTTCTGTGATTCCGTTGCGATTCGAACGCAAGACCCACGCCTTAGAAGGGCGTTGCTCTATCCAGCTGAGCTACGGAACCATCCTTAATTGCGGTGCAAAGGTACGCTTTTCTGTGAAATTTGCAAAGATTTTACGCAGAAAATATTTTGTAAACAGATGCTTTTATATCCGATTAGATGTTATAATCCTAATGGTAAACCAGTTACATACCATAAAATAAATAACAAAGTCCAGGCTAATAATATATATAGAGAGTATCTCCATGTATATTTCAGTAATGAACCATAGGTCGCTTGCTTATCATATTGCTGCATGTAAGTAAGGATAAGAGGCATGTAGAACATGAAAGGAGTGATGGCATTGGTGGCACTGTCGCCAATACGAAAAGCGCATTGCACCATATCCGGAGAAATCCCCATATTGGCAAAGAACGGAACAAAGATGAAGGACATGAAAGTCCACTTGGCAGTGGCAGAAACCATAATAAGGTTCACAAGTGCTGTAAAGAGAATAAATAGAATGAGTATCCATAAACTCCCAAGATGGATGGACGAAAGCATGTCCGCTCCCATAATGGCTATACATTTATCCAAATGAGAATACTCGAAACACGCAAACATCTGAGCAGCAAAGAAAGCGATAACAAAGTAAACACCCAACAATTTCATAGGTTGAGTTAGCCCTTCAATCACATCTCCATCTGTACGATAACGGCCGGAAGCAAAGCCATAAACCATCCCCATAAGCCCGATACCAAAAGAAAGCAGAAACAGAATGCCCTCTATAAAAGGAGAACGGATCAGACCACCATTCACACTACGCAAAATACCCCATGAAGAGAAAGTAGCCCAAAGAATCACGGTTGTATAAATCACCCCGATAGATACTGCACCTATCATAGCACGACGCTCTTTGCGGGATAATTGCTTATAACCATTGAAACGAATATGACCGGCATATTCCCCCAAAGCCGGAAGAAGATTACGACGGGTTACCTGATAAATAATAAAAGCCAGCAAAAAAGTAGATGCAAACAAGAAATAGTAATTGCATAAAGGCCCTGTATTTCCAGGTGACACATTTGCCATGTCCGCAGCTTCTTGGGTAGTGGCAGCAAGCATAGGATCCAAAGTACTCAGCATCAAGTTAGCGCTATACCCACACGAAACAGAAACGTATGCCGTAATAATACCTGCAACCGGATGCAGCCCGACCGAATGGAATAAAGTTGCTGCAATCGGTAAAAGAATTATGTATCCGGCATCACCTACTACATTGGAAAGCAATCCCAAGAAAATAACCAGTATCACCATGCGCCATGGATTATGCTTACGACGTGCCCCACCGCGGATACAAGCATCTATAAAACCTGAATGTTGTGCTACCCCGATACCAAACATAGCCACAATTACTAAGCCCAGCGGAGCAAACCCCGTGAAATTAGTAACCACATGCCGCAACAGCCAACGAACACCTTCCGGACTAAGCAAACTTTGTACCCGTATCTCCTCCCCTGTTTGCGGTTGAAACACGCTCAGGCCGTAAATGTCAAATATCCATGATAAGACAATGACAGCCAGCGTCAACAAGAGAAACATTGTTGCCGGATGCGGTAAACGCCATTTGCTATTCATCATCTGCTTCCAGATTATCTATATCAAGAATACGGAGTTCCAAAGCACGCACAACCAGACGGGTTGCATTCACTCCTACCCGCTCTCCTTGTGGAAACAGACGGTTTACCAAATCATTCTGACGCTTTTCCAGAGATTTAACTCCAAAAGGCATACCTTTCAGGTTAGCAATCATATCTTTGGTATACCCCAATGCCAGATGGCGTAGGAAACGTTCGTCATACTCATCGATATCATAACTGATAACCGCTTCCTGACGTTTGGCATCATTCGCAACAGATTGCTTGAAACGGTCTACAATTTTTTCCAGAATAGGATAATTAAAAACCAGCTTCTTTCCATCCATTACTGCCTGTACATCTGTTTTCGTAAGCAGCTCACCTGTTTTCAAAATAATACCGTCAGCACCCGCATTCAGAACATCCACCCAAAGCTTTTCATTCAGAATTTCTCCGGTAAATATGAGTACGTGTACTCCTGGATAGCGCTTAAATATATTCCGGCAGATATCCACACCAATAGTAGTAGAACCACCCAGCCCTAAATCCAGCAATACCAAGTCAGGAACTCCAGCTTCTATCAATGTCCAGAATTCACTTTCGGTCATAGCCGTACCGATAACTTCTGCGTTGGGTATTTCATGGCGGAAGATTTCTTCCGTTCCTTTCAGTTCAAGCTTGACGTCTTCTACAATAATTACTTTGAATTTCTTGTCTTCCATATTCTTTAATTTTATTTTCTTCTCGGTATCGTGAAATAAACTGTAAATCCACTATTCTCAGCCGGTTCAGCATTGATGCGACAGCCACGTTTTCCGGCAAACTCGTCATGGTCGCGAATAATCTGCTTGCAGACGAGATACTCCGTACCTCGCAACTCTCCTTTTTCTCCTGTTGCCGTCATACGTTCCAGG
>NZ_EQ973492.1:660666-665977 GCF_000158035.1 Bacteroides cellulosilyticus DSM 14838 | reverse complement strand
GATTTAATTCCTCACGGGTTTTCGTCCTTCGCATATCAGTGAAAAGGAAACGAATATATTCTCCGTCTACTGCTGCAGCCAAATGTATTTCTCCATCCAGAGAAACAGACAAGGCTTCGTCTATCAGATTCTCCAATAAGAAACGAAGTTGGATAAAATCTCCGACCACTCTTTCATCGATAGCTCTTGTAGAGAAAGATACAGCAACCCCTTTTCCCTTATTTGCTTTACGGAAATACTTTTCTGCCAGAGCAAACAACTCCGATACGGAAATTATCCCGCGACGGAACGTAACTTCTTCCAACTGTCGCGATGCGCACGAACTCAATATGGTAAATATACCTTTATAATATTCTATCAATTCGCTGATAGCTGAAACCGTCTCTTTTTCTTCCGTTTCTGAGAGAATACCTGAACGGAGTTTACCAATGAGTTGCTTGATCTTATTCGGATAATAAATTGTCTCGTGCTTGATGGTGGAAAGACAATTATCAAGCACCATATTCTGCACATGCAACATACCGTCCTCCCATGACGCCCGGTGTGCTTCTTCATGCGCAGCTTCGATGTCGCGGTATTTTGTTGCCAGTTTCACTACTGCATTGAAGACCACAATCGCTATATACCGCGCAATCAATTCCAGCAATAGATGAGCCGTCTCCTGATCGACGCTCTCCTGCCGTTCAAGATATAACACACCCACACAGCGCGAATCACCCGCAGCATCCACCACCAAAGGCAAAGCTTCAAATCCTGGTGCGGACAGTTGAGTATGTTGTTCAAAACAGCGTTGAACTACTTCCTTCCAAAGTTCATCTTCTGCCGTAGATGTTCCATTATCTCCCGCAGAGGACAAGTCATTTTCTATAGAATTTGACGCATATTCCAGTTGATGTGTCGTTTCATTATAAACGGCGATTCCCAACCGATCAATACTTAGCAACTCATTTACGGCATCAAAGCCTTCGTCAACGATACGTTGAGGAATAGCTTTCAGGGTATCTTCTTCCCGTTGCAATGCCTCTTCTGTTTCGGGAACTTGTATCAGGGAGGCAGCAAATATCTGTCTATTGATTTCCAAAACCTGTTCCAGATTCCAACGGTTTACAAGACGTTTACGAATATACAGGATGTAATATCCCAAGAGCAACATAGCTATAAGTCCGATAAACAGGATAACCCCCACCATCTTATTATTGGTGGAACGTTCCAGTTGACGACAATATTCCTCCAAAGACTGATCCTCACCCAGCAATTTGTACAAAGTCGTATAAGCGGCATTATTATAACTGTATGCATCCCATTGTTTCAACGCAAGAAAAGCGACAGCCGCCTCATTCCGGATATCCAGAATGACATGAAAGTCTGAATTGAAAAGATCATTCCACCAGGATAATTCCCCCGGTTCCCCTTCTCCTCTCAATGACATATAGCGCTGCGGTTCTTGGGCATACCTTTTATAATGCGCATTCAGGCAAGACATGGCAGAGTCTACATATTCCAAAGCCTGTTCAAAATTTCCTTCCACATTACTATAATAGGCATCATTAGCATAGTCTGACGCCTCATTCAACAGGGCTTCAAACTCATTTTCCGCAGCTAATGACAAAGAATCCTGAGCCGTTTGCGCATAGATTTCATCCGGTTGCATCACCGCTTCCTCCACTGCTTTATTGCACGAACTCATGCCTATAGAAAAGAATATGCACAGAAATACCATCAAAGTTTTACGCACTCCTGTAGGCAAACGGAAATAAAAACGGCTGCCCTTCCCTAAAGTACTTTCTACATTGAATAAACAGACTCTGAATACTTCGTTCGTCTTCCGGTATTTCTCAATGATACCTTTACAATTCATCAGGCCGAAGCCGCTCCCTTTGTTTTTCAGCAGTTCTTCCCGGTCGGCAGCATCCAATATGCCTATTTCCTGCGAATTATACAATTTCTCACCGACAATACGCGTTACATCTTCTTCAGAAAGACCATAACCGGTATCTTCTACTGAGATTTCCACATATTCTTCTGTCGGATTTGCATAGACTTTTACCTTGCCTCCCTTTGGAGTATATTTACGGGCATTTTCTGCAAGCGTGTTTATCATAAACAGCGTCAACGCCTTGTCAGCTTTCACATAGGTATCCGTTGGTGTCACTTCCAGTTGTTGCTGTTTCATTTCGAAAGCACGGCTTCCTTTCCGTATCAGATCGAAAAGCTCGTTCAACCCGAATGTTTCTATATTCAAGCTCAGGCTACCTTGTTTCATTTTAATCCATAAAGCAAGGATATCATTGTATTCATTGATGGTTGTCACCAATTCGTCCATATATTGATACTTCTCAGCTTTGATGTGTTCGTCATGGATAAAACCCTTTTCCGTCAGTTTATGCACTTCATTAATAATACGGTCTATGTACGGATGAATACCGTTCACAATGGCCATACACGCTTTCTTTATAAGATTCTGACGTTTATTTCCGGCAATATGCTGTTCGTACACGTACCGTTCTTTCTCCAGCCGGCGGCGTTCGTCACCCAGCGAAATGGAAGTCATGCCATTATCAAGCGCCCATGTAATATAAGGAGCAATCACATGTAGTATTGCTTTCTCATCCTTCGTAAGACGTTTGGGTAATACCAACTGCCCATCTTCTATTCGAATGTCTTTTACATTGAAAAGTTCCTCTATATCTGTCTGCACAGCAGAAAGAATGGCATCTACAATCTCTTCTTCCGTCTGCGCATCCGTGGGAATAGAAGCGGTTATTTTCTGACAAATGTCCAACATCTGCCTTAAACGGTGCAAATGGACATGATTACGTTCTTTAGACCGCTTATTGAATATCCAAAAAAATAAAACCACCAGTATAAAACCGACAATCACGAAGAAGAGTAAAATATTAAGCTGTCGGGCTTCACTTTCCAAAGCCTGATAACGGCTTTCCAACTCCTTATCCTGGCGGGTATCTTCCAGAATATCCAGATAAATATTGCGATTATAATCGGAGTGTTGCTTCATTTCCAGTCCGGCATACGTAACACTCAGTTGTTCGCGAATACGTGAAATCCATTCCGGAACGGTTCGTAACTTACGCTCTATCCATGCTTTTTCTGAAGAAATGGTATCCCGTATATCATAGGTTTTCAACCAATCCAAGCTATCGTGGCAATCATAAAAACGGCGATGATGACTGTTCACGCACTCCAAGGCAAGCGTCAATGTATCCAATGCTTCGGCGTAGTTATCATGCGCATTCAAATATTTACCAATAGAAACATAGGCACCGGCAATTTGGTACACATCATTATATTGCTTGAATTTCTTCAAAGCCAATTGTCCTAAACGCATGGGCAACAAAGAATCCACGGGAACATCAAACTGTTTCAATGCATGAGAACGCCTAACCTGGAAAAAGTCATAATTATCGGGAGATGCCATCAGGTTAGCAAGCCCCTGTACTCCATTACCTTCAAAATACAAGTATCCTCCGCGAGATGCCATTTTCCAAGTTGTATACAGTTCGTCGAATTCACGCAAACGACGTTCATCCGCCGTTTCACCATCACAAAGTGCTGCCGATCCTTTTATATAATGATAATACAGTAACTGGTTCGTATCCGCTACAAGTTCTTCCTGCGGATATATTTCGTTGATGGAAGCCACCGCTTCCGGACGTTGTTGCAGATAGTAGTAATAAACTGCGGAAACGATATAAAATTCGGAGCGTGCATAGTTCAGTCTCAACCGTTCGTGCTTATCTACGAAAAGCTTGTTATCTTCATCTATTCGTTTCATGCGGCGGAGGGCACTGTTCCGATAGTCATAAAATTCTTTGTTCATGGCCGTCCGCTGATAGATTTTCATCAATCCGATATCGGCAACCAGCAGTTCCAGTTCATTTTTCGTGAGACTGTACACATCCTTATGAAACTTCTCCGCTTTCTCAAAATCCATGCGCATAAAAGCACAAAAACCCAGATTATTGGATGCTTCCGCTTTCCCTTGACTATACAGATTTACTTTTCCATAAGCTTGCGTGGCAGCATGACAAGAAGAGTCCAGGTCTTTATACCGATAAGAATAAGCCACTTGGTTGAGCGAATCGATAAGATGTACTTCCTTGGTGGGAGCAGTACCCATACAAGAAATCATTACTATGCAAAAACACAGTAAGCCCACCAATCGTATATGAGGAAACCGTTTCACTTAGCAAAGCTACAAATAAATCCGGGAAAGAAAAAAGATTTTTCTACAATAAGTCTTGTAGAATGTAGCGGGAAATTCATAACTTTGCAGCCGTATTAAACAAATAGGTAACATCTATTACAAAATGAGCGAAAAAGCACCCGTAATGGTATTCTCCGGAACTAACTCGAGATACCTTGCAGAGAAAATCTGCGCAAGCCTTGATTGCCCTCTGGGAAAGATGAACATCACCCACTTTGCTGATGGTGAGTTTGCTGTTTCCTATGAAGAGTCAATTCGTGGCGCACATGTATTCCTGGTTCAATCCACCTTCCCTAATTCCGACAATTTAATGGAACTTCTGCTGATGATCGACGCAGCTAAAAGAGCGTCTGCTAAAAGCGTTGTTGCAGTCATTCCATATTTCGGTTGGGCACGACAGGACAGAAAAGACAAACCTCGCGTTTCTATCGGCGCAAAGTTAGTAGCCGATTTACTTTCAGTAGCAGGTATCGATCGTTTGATTACGATGGATCTCCATGCTGATCAAATCCAAGGTTTCTTCAACATTCCGGTAGATCACTTGTATGCTTCGGCAGTGTTCCTCCCCTATATTGAGTCCTTGAAATTGAAAGATCTTGTAATCGCTACGCCGGATGTGGGTGGTTCCAAACGTGCCAGCACATTCTCAAAGTATTTGGGAGTTCCCCTGGTATTGTGCAACAAATCACGTGAGAAAGCAAACGAAGTTGCATCCATGCAGATTATCGGTGATGTAACCGATAAAAATGTAGTATTGGTAGATGACATCGTAGATACAGCCGGTACTATCACCAAAGCAGCTAACATTATGTTGGATGCCGGTGCTAAATCAGTACGCGCTATTGCAAGCCACTGTGTTATGTCCGACCCGGCGTCTTTCCGTGTACAGGAATCCAGTCTGACCGAAATCGTATTTACCGATAGTATCCCCTACTCTAAGAAATGCGCGAAAGTGAAACAACTTAGTATTGCTGATATGTTTGCAGAAACCATTAAGAGAGTGGTGAATAATGAGTCTATCAGTTCACAATACATTATCTAAATTGCCTTTGGCAATTTAGATAATAAAAATTAATAATTAAAAAT
>NZ_EQ973492.1:648614-660490 GCF_000158035.1 Bacteroides cellulosilyticus DSM 14838 | reverse complement strand
TGCCCTTTTTTATTACTTTTCCGTTTTTATCCGTTTCAACAAAAGGACCGTGTTTTTTTGCCTTGTTTGAAGAAGCCTTCGTAACGATTACCGTTTTTATCCTCCTGTATACCGTTACCTTCTTCCATACCATTCACAAAACCACCTTTATACTTAGTTCCGTCTGTCATAATCAGGGTTCCCTGACCATTGAACTGGTTATTTTTCCATTCACCTTCGTAGGAATCACCTACATTCCATTTATACGTTCCACGGCCGTCACGCTGGTTGTCCTTCCAGTCGCCGTCATAGACTGCACCATTTGCCCAGGTGAATACACCTTTCCCATGTTGCATGCCGTCCTTGAAGTTTCCTACATATTTATTGCCGTTGGCGTGATAATAAATACCGGCTCCGGTACGTTCACCTTGCACATACGCACCTTCATAGCGGTCGCCGGTGTGGAAGAAGTAAATACCTTTGCCATGTTGCATATCATCTTTCCAGTCGCCTACATATTTATCTCCGTTGGCATATTCGAAAGTTCCTTTTCCATCACGCACATCGTTCTTCCAGTCACCTTCGTATTTACAGCCGTCATTCCAGACAAAAGTACCTTTACCCTCTTTCTTATCATTCTTCCAGGAACCTTCATATTTGGAACCGTTTTTCCAGGTGTATGTACCTTGACCTTCACGTTTATCATTTACCCAGTCTCCTTCGTAAATGTCACCGGTATAGTAGTACATTGTACCTTTGCCTTGCTGATAATCCTGAAACCACATGCCGTCATAACGGTTGTTGTTCATGAAATAGTAGATACCCTTACCGTGTTGCTGGTCCTGAAACCATTGTCCTTCGTACTTTTCGTCCGTCAGGAAATGTATAAGTACCATATCCTTCACGCTTTCCTTTCACATATTCACCTTCGTAGACATTGCCATTCTTGAAAACCGTCTTACCCTTTCCGTTGGGTTTACGTCCTTTCATTTCACCCGTATATACGGAGCCATCTTTAAAGGTATGAGTTCCTATCTTTATTTCAGAAGAGAAAGTTGTTTTTACTTTGTCGAAGAAACCGGATTTCTTTTCCTGGGCCGTCGCCCCGCCTTGGGACATGAATACCAGAATGAGTGCAGTATATAGATATTTCATTGAAAATTATAAATTAGCGATTTTAATAAAAAGACGTGTAAACGCAGCAACTTGTTACACGCCTTATATAGTATTTGCACAAAGATACAATTAATCTGCTAAAAGGAAGGGGTATCACACCTTTTTTATGACATTTTTTTGCCGGATACGATTTCTTTTAATGTCTCTTTGCACAAATAGCGTGAGGCAAGTTCGCGTATCTCGACAGGAGTAATTGTCTTCACTGCTTCTACGGCATCCCTCACATACGAATCGGGAAGGCCGGAAGTATGAATAAAGATCCAAGCGTCCGCCAGTGAGAAGGCAGACTCATAGCTGCGACACATATCGCCCAACATATAGTTTTTCACCATAGCAAGTTCTTCGGCAGGTACGAGGTCATTTTGCAGGCGATCTATTTCATGGTAAACTTCTTTGATAAGCGGCTCTACAAATTCATTGGCAGTCTCTGCATTGACAACCAACAATCCACTATCGGGATAAGGCATGATACCGGCAGATATACCATACGTATATCCTTTATCTTCACGAATATTAGACATCAAACGGCTACCGAAATACCCTCCGAACAAGGTAACCAGAACGCGAACTTTCAAATAATCAGGATGGCGTCGATCCAAAGAAAGCATTCCCATGCGAACAGCACTTTGCATTGCATCGGCACGCTCGGTAAAAATACGTTTCTCAGAAGAAGTTACCGGAATATAAGACAGTTTTTCCGGTTTGCGGAAATCTTTACCGAAAGGTTCACTTCCAAAAAGAGTTTCAATACGACGGATAGCGTCTTCGCTGACCTTCCCCGCAAGATAGATACTGCAATTTCCGGAATGATAATATCGGTCGTAAAACGATTGCAAGACAGAAGGGTTAATCAAATGATAATCTTCCTTCTGCACTAATTGCCCGCACGGATGCGTATCGCCATATACGGCATTTATCAAAGTGCGATGGGCCAGAAAGTCCACCTTGGAGCTGTTCACAAGAAATTGCTGGATATTGCTGTCGATAATCACTCCTAACTCTTTTTCAGGGAAAAGAGGTTCTTTTACGATAGATTCAAAAATATCTAAAGTTTCCGGCAGATATTTATTCAGAGAATAAAGGGTGATATAAGCATACTCGGATGAGCTGGAAAGCTCCAGCCAGGCACCATAGTAATCCAATTTTTCAGCAATGGCCGCGGCTGAATAACGCCGGGTACCTTCGCGCAGCATCCGGTTGGTAAACAAGGCCTGCAAACGTTGGTTCTGTTGCCAGCGTCCACCCTCTATCAACAGGTCAATTCGGACTACTTCATTATCCCCGGCATTGAGTATATATAAAGGTATGCCATTTTTCATCACCCGACATTCGGGAGATGGCACTGCCAGTTGTTCCGGCTCACAAATACGGGGCTGGATAGTTCTGTCTAACATATTTTCAAAAATTCTTCAGCCTTTTCCAAATCCTGGGGAGTATCAATGCCGATGGTCTCTACTTCGGTAATACCGGCTTTAATGGTATAACCATTCTCCAGCCAACGAAGTTGTTCCAGCGATTCTGCCAGTTCCAGCGAAGATTGCGGCAACGAAGTAATCTCTTTTAAAACTTCAGCACGATAGGCGTATAATCCTATATGCTTATAATAAGTGTGATTTTTCAGCCAATCTTGTTTTTCCGCATTTCGCTGATAAGGAATAATGGAGCGGCTGAAATAGAGTGCATTCATATTCTTATTCAGCACTACTTTCGGAGAATTGATATTCTCCAAAGCTTCAAATCCATTCTCAGGAGTAAAAGGTTTCACCAGTGTAGCAATCTGGGTCGTAATGTCGTCGAAGCAAGCTTTTACAGTTTCCAGTTGGGAGGGTTGAATAAAAGGTTCGTCACCCTGAATGTTGACTACGACATCAAAGTCTCCCCCTATTTTAGTATATGCTTCATAGCAACGATCCGTACCACTTTTATGATTAACGGAAGTCATCACTACTTTACCTCCGAAAGCTTTTACAGCTTCTTCGATCCGTTCATCATCTGTGGCCACATAAGCATCGTCCAGAATACCTGCCACTTGTTCATATACTCGCTGTATTACAGTTTTACCTCCCAGCATGGCCAGCGGTTTTGCAGGAAAACGCGTGGATGCGTAACGGGCGGGAATGATTCCTAAAAACTTCAACATATTTATATTTACTATTTTATAGATCCGCGTTCGTCCGCTTTATCCGCGTCGTCCGCGTACCCATTTTAAATTACTCTATTTCTTTCAATCCCCGGCAAATATAGTCCCTTTTTAAATCATCGGGTTTATAGACTGTGTCATCACATGATAATAAGTCCAGATCCAACCGGACTATTTCTTGCTTTTTCTCTTCAGGCATCCGCCCCGCTTCCCGTTCAATAGCTTTCAAACAAGAAGTTATTTCCGCCGCATCGCTACTGGAAATAAAACGTGCCACCTGATTGGAAAATAAGGATGAACGCCGGAAATAAAGCGGTTTAGTCTCTTCTTCCGTAGAAAAACGAATACCAGGAAACAGTTCTTTCAACCGCTTCCGCGCCAACGAAAGATTCTCTTTCTGTTGCTCGTTACTACCGATGCTGATTGTATAAACCACTTTCGAAATCAAGAATTTAGACCGACACTTGAACTTTAATCAAAGAAGTCATCCAAACCAGTTTCTGATGCCGATTCAAAATTAACGTCCCCATTATCCTTACAAGGATCGAAACCTTCCGGAAGTTGGAATGTCTCATTTTCATCATATCCCAGTGTCTTGTCTCCAAGCACTTTTACCATATATTTAGACCAGATAGGCAATGCCATAGAAGCACCTTGCCCATGCAGCATAGTATCGAAATGAATATCGCGCTCTTCTCCACCAACCCAGCATCCGGATACCAGTGAAGGAGTAAAGCCCATAAACCAACCATCTGCATTATAGTTAGTTGTTCCGGTCTTACCACCCATATCAGCTTTCACACCTAAGCGACGAACACGTCCACCTGTTCCCTCATTAATAACGGCACGAAGCATAACCAACATCTTATAAGCGCTGGAAACACTGATAACCTCTTCCATTTCCGGAGAGAACGTAGCTAATACATTTCCGTCATTATCTTCAATGCGAGTTACAAACAGTGGAGCTACACGGATACCTTTATTGGGGAATGCAGTATAAGCACTGACCATTTCTCCTACCGAAATTTCGCAAGGACCAAGACATAAAGAAACTGACGGCACAATTTCACGATTACGTACACCAAAACTTTCAATCAAGCGTTTCAGAGAATATGGGTTGAGCTTACTCATCAGATACGCTGTGATCCAGTTGTCAGAGTTAGCCAATCCCCACTTCACAGTTACCATTTCTCCATAACGTTTAGTATTGGCATTACGGGGCGTCCACGGTTTGCCGTTTTCATCAATTAAAGTATATTCCACATGACGCGCTTCATCACAAGGAGAATAGCCATTCTCCATAGCTAATGTGTAGACATAAGGCTTAATGGTGGACCCCACCTGACGGCGACCTACCATTGCCATATCATATTTAAAATAATGATGATTAGGCCCTCCGACATATGCTTTCACATGCCCATTATGCGGATTCATAGACATAAAACCTGCACGGAGGAAGTGTTTGTAATAGCGGATAGAATCCATAGGTGTCATGATTGTATCCTTTTCACCATTCCAGGTAAATACCGACATTTCTTCAGGTGTATTGAAAGCTTTTTCAATTTGGGCATCCGATGCCCCGGCTTTCTTCATGATACGATAACGGTCGGACTGTTTCATAGTGCGGGTAAGAATTTCATCTACCTGCTCCTGCGTAATTCTGTTACTGTAAGGCGCTTTTTTACGTCCTTTCTTTTCTTTGAAGAAATAGCCTTGCAATTCTTTCAGGTGCTCTTCTACCGCCTCTTCTGCATATTGCTGCATACGAGAGTCAATAGTGGTATAAATTTTCAGACCGTCTGTATAAAGATTATATTTAGAGCCATCTTTCTTAGTATTCTTTTCACACCAACCAAATAAAGGATTATTTTCCCAGTCAAGAGAATCTTCATAGAATTTTTGCATCTGCCAACCACGATAATCTCCCTTTACAGGTTTCTTTGCATTCAATACACCACGCAGATATTCGCGGAAGTAAGTTGCCATTCCTTCATTATGATCAACGCGAGTATATTTCAGAACAAGCGGAAGGGCCTGCAAAGAATCACATTCTTCCGCTGTGATATATCCGGCTTTACGCATCTGATCAAGCACCACGTTACGACGCCCGCGTGAACGTTCATTATATCGTACAGGATTAAAATAAGATGGATTCTTGCACATTCCTACAAGCATAGCGGCTTCTTCTATCTTTAAATCATTTGGATCGCAACCGAAATAAGTATTGGCAGCAGTTTTAATACCTACTGCATTGTTCAAGAAATCAAATTTATTAAGATACATGGTAAGTATCTCTTCTTTAGTGTAATAACGTTCCAATTTCACGGCAATCACCCACTCGATGGGTTTCTGAAACAAACGTTCCATTACATTATCCGCACTGGGCGAATAAAGCTGCTTGGATAATTGTTGTGTAATCGTACTACCTCCACCTGCATTCGTCTGAAATAACAAACCACGCTTCACGATAGCGCGGAACAATGCGATGGCATCAATTCCGGAGTGTTTGGCAAAACGCACATCTTCCGTTGCAATCAAAGCATTGATAATATTAGGAGACAGATCATTATAGCCTACATACACACGATTCTCTTTACTAAAAGAATAAGTTCCGAGCACCTTCCCGTCTTCTGAGAAAATTTGTGTAGCAAACTTATAATTGGGGTTTTCCAGATCTTCGACAGGAGGCATATAGCCTATCCAACCTTTTGCAATGGAGAAGAAAACAGTGACGCAAGCCAATACTATGACGGCTAAGAATATCCAAAGGATTTTTATGATGTTCTTTATCATGTTTATTACTGTAAATTCACTAAATCAATAAAATAGATTACCTGTAAAAATAACAAGGCAAAGGTACGGAATTATATTGGAACACCCTTATAAATTCTATAGAAAACTCTTAAAACGCCACACTTTATCATCGGAAATGCCACATCTTAATGGGTAAAATGCCACACTTCAGCAAGCGCAAAGTGTGGCATTTCGGAGAATGAAATGTAGCATTTCCGATGATAAAGTGTGGCGTTTGGGGTGATGAAACCTGGCATTTTGGAGGCGTTTTTTGTTTAGGAAACGGCCGATTCCAAGCTGTTTTTTGCAAAAAAACGCATTTTTTTGCTTAGGAACAAAGTATGATCAAGAAGGGCAAAATGCTATTATTCAACACTTTCACTAAAACAGACAATGCATTTTTCTTTCTTATATATTCTTTATATAACAACAACAGCAGAAAAGAAAAAGAAAAGCTACTGCTGATGCTGGTAATGATCCAAACAAATTCCGGCATTCATCTCACCGCATAAGAAACTTCATCCCGTAAGATTGTTTTTTCGCCCCACGAGATATTTTTTCAGCTCATAGGGCAAAACTCTTTGTCCCATAAACTGAAGATCACCGTCTATGGAGACGAAAAAAACTTCTAAATTTTCTCCCGTCTTTCTTCCGTACTCCGCATCTTTTCCGTACCTTTGAACTCTCGAAAAGAATTAAAATAACGAACGATATGGAAAACAGAAGTTTAGTCACCATTGCCGAGCATAGCAAGGAAAAAATCCTCTACATGATCGAGATGGCGAAGCAGTTTGAAGCCCGTCCCAACCGTAGGCTGCTGGAAGGGAAAGTGGTTGCCACCCTCTTTTTCGAGCCGTCTACCCGCACAAGACTCAGTTTTGAAACAGCAGCCAACCGCTTGGGAGCCCGTGTAATCGGGTTTAGTGACCCCAAAGCAACGAGTTCTTCGAAAGGCGAAACCCTGAAAGATACCATCAAAATGGTGAGCAACTACGCCGATATCATCGTGATGCGGCATCATCTGGAAGGAGCCGCCCGCTATGCCAGCGAAGTAACCACAGTGCCTATCGTCAATGCCGGAGACGGAGCCAACCAGCATCCTTCACAAACGATGCTCGACCTCTACTCCATCTACAAAACCCAGGGTACACTGGAGAACCTGAATATTTTCCTCGTTGGCGACCTCAAATATGGCCGCACCGTACACTCACTGCTGATGGCAATGCGCCACTTCAACCCGACTTTCCACTTCATAGCTCCTGATGAATTGAGAATGCCCGAAGAATACAAAATTTACTGCCGTGATCATGGCATCAAATACGTGGAACATACGGACTTTACGGAAGAAACCATAGCAGATGCCGACATCCTCTACATGACCCGTGTGCAGCGTGAACGCTTCACTGACCTCATGGAGTACGAACGGGTGAAGAACGTTTACATCCTGCGCAACAAGATGCTGGAACATACTCGTCCCAATTTATGCATTCTGCATCCCCTGCCCCGCGTCAATGAAATCGCTTATGACGTAGACGATAATCCGAAAGCTTACTACTTCCAGCAAGCTCAAAACGGTCTGTATGCTCGTGAGGCTATCCTCTGCGATGTATTAGGCATTACACTGGATGAGGTAAAAGCCTAAATTGTACTTTGTAAATTGCTAAATTGTAAATTGAAAGATGAGCGAAAAAAAACAAGAATTACAGGTTGCCGCATTAGAAAACGGTACAGTTATCGACCATATCCCCTCTGAAAATCTGTTCACAGTAGTCTCTTTGCTGGGACTTGAACACATGAATAACAATATCACCATTGGCTTTAATCTCAAAAGCGGAAAGCTGGGTACTAAAGGCATTATTAAAATTGCAGATAAATTTTTCTGCGATGACGAAATTAATCGTATCGCCGTGGTAGCACCTAATGTGAAGCTGAATATTATTCGGGATTATGAAGTGGTGGAAAAACGTGAAGTTAGCCTTCCTGAAGAACTTCGCGGCATTGTAAAGTGTGCTAATCCCAAATGTATTACGAACAACGAGCCCATGGCGACGTTATTCCATGTAGTGGATAAGGAGAATTGTGTGATCCGATGCCATTATTGCGAGAAAGAACAAAACAGGAACGAAATTGAAATAATATAAGAGCTCGTAACTCTTTAGTCATGAAACAAGACTGGAAGCCCGGAACAATGATTTACCCGCTTCCTGCCGTATTGGTAAGCTGCGGAAGCATTCCGGAAGAATATAACATATTAACAATTGCATGGACGGGAACGATTTGTACGAACCCGCCCATGTGCTATATTTCAGTACGTCCCGAACGCCACTCCTACGAAATCCTGAAACGGAATATGGAGTTTGTCATCAATCTCACTACCAAAGATATGGCGCGTGCAACGGATTGGTGTGGCGTACGTTCCGGGAAAGACTACAATAAGTTTGAAGAAATGCATCTGACACCGGGAAAAAGTACTGTGGTCAATGCCCCTCTTATTGAAGAATCCCCTTTGTGTATAGAATGTCGTGTAAAGGAAATCATGTCACTCGGCTCGCATGATATGTTTATTGCCGATGTGGTAAACGTGCGTGCCGACGACCGGAACCTGAACCCGGAAACCGGGAAACTGGAGCTGGCGGAAGCTAATCCACTGGTTTATGTACATGGAGGATACTATGAATTGGGTGAAAAGATCGGTAAATTTGGCTGGTCTGTTGAGAAGAAAAGATAGTGATTAACGGTTAGTGGTAAGTGATGAACAAAGTTTTGAAAATATTTATCCTGTGCCTTTTGTTTTTCCCCGCTACAACGTGGGGGCAATCTCATCTTGTGCCCGGTACAGCGGTTGAAGAACCACTGAAGAAACATCACCATGATCGTCCGGTGAACTTCGGTATTAAAGGTGGTTTCACCTCTTCCCTCTTCCTTGTATCTAATCTTACATTAAACGGAATCACCATAGACGAGGTGCAGAATAACTACAAGATAGGCTATTTCGGCTCTGTCTTTATGCGTATCAACTTTGAACGTCATTTCCTGCAACCGGAAATATCCTACAATATCAACCGCTGCAATATTACTTTCGAAAAACCTGCCGCAGAGGATGCTCCTTTGGAAATGGCATCTATAACTTCTGAAATCCACAGTGTAGACATTCCTGTGATCTACGGATATAATGTTATTAAGGAGGGGCCCTATAGTCTGGCTGTATTCGGCGGTCCTAAATTTCGTTATATCTGGAATAAAAAGAGCGAAGTTACTTTTGAGAATTTCGACCAGCAGGGAATCAAAGAAAGGCTGCGTCCGCTGAACCTCAGCTTCACCCTTGGAGTAGCCGTCACTATCTCCCGCATTTTCTTCGATTTCCGCTATGACATAGGAGTACATAATATATCCCGCAAAGTGACTTATGATGACGGCGTCGTCGAAGGTGATCCACCCGCTGACGAAATACGTTTCCACCGACGAGACAATGTTCTCAGCTTTTCCTTTGGAGTATTCTTTTAGAAAGTAAATTTCTGTCTTTTCTGACAGTTTATTCATTTTTTTACCGTAAATTTGTGCGCTTAATAAGAGAACACAGATTTATCAAACTTATCTAAGTAAGCAAAATGAAAAGAGACGATTTAATTTTCGATATCATCGAAAAAGAACATCAACGTCAGCTCAAAGGTATTGAACTGATTGCATCAGAGAATTTTGTAAGTGACCAAGTAATGGAGGCAATGGGCTCCTGTCTCACTAACAAGTATGCAGAAGGTTATCCCGGCAAACGTTACTACGGAGGTTGCGAAGTAGTAGACCAGAGCGAACAAATTGCTATCGACCGCATAAAGGAAATCTTTGGTGCAGAATGGGCTAACGTGCAACCCCACTCAGGCGCACAAGCTAATGCAGCTGTATTCCTCGCTGTATTGAATCCGGGTGACAAATTCATGGGACTGAATCTGGCTCACGGCGGTCACCTCTCACACGGTTCTTTAGTAAATACTTCCGGTATCATCTATACTCCCTGTGAATATAATCTGAATAAGGAAACCGGTCGCGTAGACTATGACCAGATGGAAGAAGTTGCTTTGCGCGAAAAACCCAAAATGATCATCGGTGGTGGTTCAGCATATTCCCGCGAATGGGACTACAAACGTATGCGCGAAATCGCAGACAAAGTAGGTGCTATCCTGATGATCGATATGGCTCACCCTGCCGGACTGATTGCAGCCGGATTGCTGGAAAACCCTGTGAAGTATGCTCATATCGTTACTTCTACCACACATAAGACTTTGCGTGGTCCTCGCGGAGGTATCATCCTGATTGGCAAAGACTTCCCTAATCCTTGGGGCAAAACGACACCGAAGGGTGAAATCAAGATGATGTCTCAGTTGATCGACTCAGCTGTATTCCCGGGTATCCAAGGTGGTCCGTTGGAACACGTCATTGCATCAAAAGCTGTTGCATTCGGTGAAATCCTGCAACCCGAATTCAAAGAATATGCTGCCCAAGTGAAGAAAAATGCGGCCGTACTGGCACAAGCATTAATCGACCGTGGCTTTACAATCGTTTCCGGTGGTACGGATAATCACTCTATGCTGGTCGACCTGCGTAGCAAATATCCTGATCTCACAGGTAAAGTTGCTGAAAAGGCATTGGTATCTGCCGATATCACTGTAAACAAGAATATGGTTCCGTTCGATAGCCGTTCTGCATTCCAGACTTCCGGTATCCGTTTGGGTACTCCTGCCATCACTACTCGTGGCGCCAAAGAAGATCTGATGCAGGAAATTGCAGAAATGATTGAAACGGTTCTGTCCAATGTAGAAAACGAAGCGGTTATTGCCGAAGTTCGCGCACGCGTAAATAAGACAATGGAGAAATATCCGCTGTTCGCATATTAAGAAATTTGTTTTTACGAGTCAGCCGGTTTTGTTTTTTCCGGCCGACAGGTATATACATTTTTGAGAAAAAATGTATGTATATAAATGATTAAATATATAGTTAAATTGTAAAATGGTCCGTAGCCTTTGTGATAAAGGCTACGGACCTCTTTTTTTTACGCATTGACACTATTTTTGTTGTATTGAAAGGATACTCCTGCTTGCATTTCCCTATTTTTGGAAACTACATTTATTATTCACTTTAAAACTTTAATTACTATGTCAGAAAACATTGGAGTAGCTACAGGTAAGATTATGCTGAAAATTGTTATCGCTCTTTTTAAAGGTGTATGGAATGTACTGACCTTCGGGTTTAGAGCTTACAAAGGTCACCGGGACAAAAAAGACGCCGAAATGCGTGAACAGTTAAGACAAGTACAAGCAAACAACAATTCCCAAACTATTTAATTCTGCAATACTATGAGCTCAGCAAACAAGAAACACATGCAGGGTGGTATGAACACCACATACAGCAATGTAAATACTGAAGACGAAAGAAACAAAAAAGCGGAAGAACTATTGTTCCAGGCATGGGAAACAGCCGGATATCATGGACAGCCGGATGAAGATTATTATCCTCGAACAGCCCAGGAAACAAGGGATATGGAAGATCTGCTGACACAAGCGGAAGCAGCCATTGATGACCCGTCGGATACCGAACTAATGGAGGTAATGGCTGATACGCGCGAAGTGCTGGAATGGTCCAAACAGCGGCATTGGACATTCGCATGGTGGATCATCATCTGTGTAGCCATTATGGGATGTTATTATTTCTATCAGGCCGGAAGCGAACAGGATTATGTAGCAAAGAGACAGGCGCTGACCGATGAGCAAGTGCAGACTGAACTTAGCGAAGCCAT
>NZ_EQ973492.1:639872-648423 GCF_000158035.1 Bacteroides cellulosilyticus DSM 14838 | reverse complement strand
AAAGTTACATTGATACTTATAGCCAAAAGTTGGCAGTAGATACCATTTCTGAAGAAACACGCAGTCTTTATGAAAAATATATGGAAAATGCCACTGAAGAAATAAAAGAACTGAAAGCATATAATGTGGAAACTTATAAAAAGCACCTGGTAGATCGTGCCGATGCCGGAGTATGGCGTGAAAGATGGGAAGCGATCTGGTGTTTTATCTGGATCGTGCTTTATATTTTCGCCTGCCGTCCACGTGGATATATGATTACTAAACGTCGCCGTGAAGACAAAATGGCTACCGGTCTCAAAAAGATATTATTCGGCATTGCAGGAGCTTTAGTGGGTGCTGCCGGCGCTTTATATGTGACCACCACCATAACTAAATGGAGCGATGGAAGTAAAACCCGTGATGATGATAGCATGATTATCTATGCCATGAAGTTCGGTCTTATTGCACTGGCTGTTATCATCGTTCTTTGGGCAGCACGTATTGTTATCGTGATTGCTACACTTCTAGGACTATTGAGAAACTACGACTGGAAACAGTTGGCCAAAGACCCGAAAGCCATGTTGAATGATTTGAAATAAATGGAAAGGGGATGCAAGTATATACCGGCATCCCCTATTTCTATATTTATTTCCGATGGTTAGCTCAATCCTTCTATATTTCCATCTACAATGTCGATGTGCATAGCTTGCGGCTCTTTGGGAAGCCCCGGCATGCGCAGAATTTCTCCGGCGATGGCAACAATCATTTCCGCACCGTTATTGATTACAATATCCTTGATATGAAATTCAAAGTTGTTCACCGCACCGTATATTTTCGGATCGGCAGAGAAAGAATATTGTGTTTTGGCAATGCAAACGGGATAATGACCAATGCCCATCTTCTCTATCAATTTGATGATTTTACGTGAATGGATACTGTAAGTCACCACACTGGCACCGTAAAGATTGCAAGCTATCTTCTCTATCTTTTGTTCTACACTGTCATTTTCACTATAACTGAAGTTCAAGGGTTCAGAAGGTTTCTTCTCAATAGTATCCACTACCAGATTAGCGAGCTCCACAGCCCCCTCTCCTCCTTCTGCAAAGGCATTATTGACAGCGAACCCTACACCTAACTTCTCTTCGCAATGCCGGCGGATTGCTTCTACTTCCTCGTCCGTATCACTGGCAAAACGATTGAAGGCAACCAGCACCGTCTGACCGAATGAACGTAGATTGCGTATATGTTTATCGAGATTGCCGAAGCCTTGTTGCAATCCTTCCATATTGGGTTCTTTAATACGATCCAGACTGACACCGCCATGCATCTTCAAGCCTTGTGCAGTAGCCACAATCACTGTCAGTTTAGGTTGCAACCCGCTTTTGCGACATTTGATATTATAAAATTTCTCCGCACCAAGATCGGCACCGAAACCAGCTTCCGTTACAACATAATCTCCGAAAGTCATTGCCATTTTCGTTGCAAGAATAGAGTTACAACCATGCGCAATATTTGCGAAGGGACCGCCATGAACAAAAGCTGCCGATCCTTCGGTTGTCTGAACCAAGTTCGGATTGATAGCATCTTTCAGCAAGACAGTGATGGCTCCTGCTACTCCTAACTCCTTCACAGTGAACGGGCAACCATCAAAACGGAAACCAAGGATGATATTCTCGATCCGTCGTTTCAGGTCGTCTATGTCCTTTGCCAGACAGAGAATAGCCATAATTTCGGATGCAGGGGTAATATCGAAGCCGGATTCTTCGGTAATACCGTTCGTACTGGGGCCTAAACCGGTGACAATGCTACGCAAAGAGCGGTCGTTCACATCGAGCACGCGCTGCCAGATGATTTCTTTCAGCCCGAATCCGTCCGCCTGATGCTGATAAAGATAATTGTCGAGCAATGCGGATATCATATTGTGCGCCGAAGTGATGGCATGAAAATCTCCTGTAAAGTGCAGATTTATCTTTTCCATAGGAAGCACCTGGGCATAACCGCCACCTGCCGCTCCACCCTTCATGCCGAAACAAGGTCCTAACGAAGGTTCACGCAAAGCAACGATGGCTTTCTTGCCGATCTTATTCAACCCCAATGCCAGACCGATGGAAACCGTAGTCTTACCAATACCTGCTTTGGTAGCAGTAATGGCAGTTACCAAAATCAGGTTACTTTTCTTCACTTTTTCTTCATCAATCAGATGTGTAGGGATCTTAGCAATATACCGTCCGTAGTTTTCTACTTCTTCACGTGGAATACCTACATTCTCGGCTACCTGCTTAATCTTCTTCAGCTCTATGCTGCGGGCTATTTCAATGTCTGATTTCATACAGAGAACTTCTTTAAATAAAACTTTCTTTTTGAAAGCTACAAAAGTACGAAAAAGAGTGCAGATAGCAAGATTTTAGGGAAAGAAAGCCTCTGTTATCTTATTCAAGTGTCAAAGCGATACCTTCTACACGATCCGAGTTTGAACCTTCCGGCTCAACCATATCGAAAGAACGTGTTCCGGCAGGCAGTGGAGCGAAATAAAGAGTATAATCGGCCTCTCCACTTTCCGGCATATAGAATTTCTCCCCTAAAGGAATACCTTCCGAACGAAGAACCGGACATACAGTTCCATTGTCCGCTACTAACTGGATATTCTTCATAATTTGTATCCAATATTTGGGTATATAATAGGCACGAATCCGCAAGACCGTAGCAGTATCCGTCAATACTACCTGGCGGATTTCAGGAATATCGTTATTGCTTTTCTTCACCGTCGGGAAATTCACCACTTTATGTCCATTCTCTTCCCCTAAGCTCATCACATATTCGTCTGCATTCAGTAGGCGGCGAAGTTTTCGTTTCAAGCTGTGTGCACTATATCCGAACCATTTTTCTACAATGCGTCCTTCAGGTGAAATAAGGACATAATTTGGAATTCCACGTACTCCATATTTGGCAAATAATCCATTACTTCCTTTCAATTCATTCAGATTCTGCCAAGTCATTTCATGCGTTTTAGAGGCAGTTTCCCAACCTTTCTTGGTATCGATGCTCAGACTTACTATTGTCAGGCGATCTTTGTACATCTCAGCCACTTCCTTCATTTCGGGTAGAGCCATAAGGCACGGACCGCAACCACGACTCCAGAAATCCAACATGATATATTTACCTTTAAAATCAGCCAGGCGGTGTACATTTCCCTCCAAGTCGTACAAATCAGCATCTGCCATTTCATCACCCACTTCCACTACTTGGGGAGGAAAGAGATATGTATATGTATTCATTGCCAAATCGGTCTGTTTTTCTTCATCGGTCAGCCCTTCATAAAGAGCAATCACTTCTTCTTTATAAGGATAATTTTTCAGTATACTTTGCTGACATTGCCAACTTCTCCAATTGCTCCAGCCAAATATCGTCAACAGGAATCTGCTTCATACGTTTTATAGTGTTGGCATCAATACGGATCGTAATTTCATCTTCCAGCTTCCGTAAACTATCAGCTTGTGCACGTATCGCCTGTCTTTCTTCGTCCACCGCACTTCCTGCATACTTCCGGCGATATGCACGCTGCAACAAAGAATTGCGCTGATATTCATTCCACAATTCGCGTGAGTCGTTTATAAAAGCCTGATTAGCCACTTGTTCCGGAACAGTGCTTTTCACATCCCAAGTTCGTATCAGTGTATTTTCACCGCTTATCCGTATATTATCTCCCGGACGCACCCAAAGCCTTAAACTCATGGAAGGAAACTTGTCACTTCTTCCCATCATATCCACTATTTCTGTTTCGTTCCCCAATGTTTCTGCCTGAAAACGAAAATGTCCGTTACGAATCGTATCAACACCGATACTGCTACCCACATTTCCATCTAAACGAAACAAAGTGATTAAAGCTCCGTCTTCTACATTCTTTACTTGCCCTTCTATTGTAAAAGTCCCTTGAGCTTGTGCCGCCCAAACACTTGTCATTAAGAACAGCGTTACAATCTCTTTTTTCATATACGTGCTGTTTAGTTATAAAATTATATATCTACGCACAAAACTATATGATTTCTCCGAGATCAGCAAATAAAATTACGATTATTTCGTAATTACCTGTTTCCTTTAATATTAAGCATCTATCACCGAGTATTTTTACTTTCAGTCAATATATATCCGTCCATCATCCGTATGATTCTTTCTGCTTCACGGGCGTTCTCTTCGGAGTGCGTTACCATAACAACAGTAGCTCCATCATGATTCAGCTCTTTCAGGAGATTCATCACTTCATTACCATTCGTAGAATCCAGATTTCCCGTAGGTTCATCGGCAAGGATAATGCGGGGGTTGGTAACAATGGCACGCGCTATAGCCACACGTTGCTGCTGTCCACCGGAAAGTTGTTGCGGATAATGCTCGGTGCGGTGAGCTATCTGCATGCGCTCCAAAGCCTCATTGACACGCTTCACACGTTCACGGGTAGAAACTCCGGCATAGAGCAAAGGAAGTTCCACGTTTTCAAAGACTGTAAGCTCGTCTATCAGGTTGAAACTCTGAAATACAAAACCAAGATTTCCGTTACGCAGGTCTGTACGGTCGTTTTCAGAATAGCGGGAAACTTCCTGATCCATAAACCAAAGCTCGCCGGAAGTGGGGTTATCAAGCAAACCTATCATATTCAGCAAAGTAGATTTACCGCAACCGGAAGGTCCCATAATGGCAACAAACTCTCCCTGACTGATTTCTAAACTTACTTCATTCAATGCAGTGGTCTGTACGCTTTCCGTACGGAATATTTTGGTGAGGTTAATTATCTTAATCATAATCGTATATTGTATTGTTATTATCTTAAACATTTATTTATTCATATCTCAAGGACACTACCGGATTTTGCGAAGCCTTCCGCCAGGTTTGCCCAATGACCGTAAGCAAAGTAACCCCTGTAATGACTGCTCCTGCCAATATGAACAACCACCAACTTATGGCAGTCTGATAAGCAAATTCGCTCAGCCAACGGTACATAAGGTAATATCCAATGGGAGATGCCACAACAAAAGCAATTCCCACCCATTTCAGATATTCCATACAGAACATCTTTACAATCCGGTTGGAATGGGCACCGTTCACTTTACGCACACCGATTTCTTTTGTCCGCTGTTCCGTGGAGAGGGCAACCAGTCCAAATACACCCAGCATAGCTATAACGATGGCCAATACAGTGAAGAATAGTAACATCCGGCTTTGTTGATGTTCCTTGGTATAGTTCTTATTCAATGCATCGGAAAAGAACTGATAACTGAAATCCTTTACGAACAAATCATCCTGTACGGCCATCTCTTCGTATTTTCTCTGAATGAATTTCAGAGTCTCCTGCCGATGTTCGGGAGCTATCTTTATATGCATATACGATAATGCTTCCGGAGAATAATAAAGAATAGCAGGCTTTATCTTTTCGCGCAGAGACTGGAAATTGAAATCTTTCACCACTCCTACAATATGCATCTTGCCCCAGGTACTCATTTGTAACTCCATACCGATAGGATCAGCTACCTTCATACCCTTCCAGGCAGCCTCATTAATTACAATACCGGGATTCCTGTCTCCCCAGTATTTTCCAAAATCAGATTCCAGCAATTTCCCTTTTATCAACTCCAAACCAAATGTCTTACTAAAATCCCCATCGGCAAATACTATTACCATTTTTAGTGAATCTTCCTGCCCGTCTATATTTGTCCAACGGAATAGGCTGCCGTCTCCATGGGCTTCACCTTCTCCAAGGCTCTCGATAGGTGCTCCCATAGATATACTTTTCACATTTGGATTTCTCAATAATTCTTGCTTGAATCCAGCCACATTATACCACAAACTGGTATAGACGGATACCACATTTTCCTTGTCAAGCCCCAAATCTTTGTTTTGCATATAGTGGAGCTGTTTAAAGACGATAGCAGTCAGCAACATCAGCGTAAGAGCTATAAAAAACTGTATGCACACCAATCCTTTGATAAGTCCTCCTTTCTTTCCTGTTTTCTGTCCACCTTTAAAAGCAAGTAATGGATTGATGGAAGAAAGATAAAAAGCCGGATAACTTCCTGCCAGACAGCCTATTCCCACTATGCCGAACAATATATAAAAGAAGACAGCCCAACTCAGCCGCAGTGAGATTTCCGTATCCATGAACTTATTGAATAACGGCAACATCAATTCTGTCAAAGCTAAAGCCAATATCAGAGATATAAATGCCTGTACCAGACTTTCCGAAAGAAACTGTGAGATCAGAGTCTTTCGCTTGGCGCCTGTTATTTTGCGTACCCCTATTTCTTTATAACGCAGGGAAGCCCGTGCCATAGAAAGTGTTGTAAAGTTGAAGGCTCCCATAAAGATAACTAATATAGCCAGAGCTGTAAACAGATAAATAGTGGCCATGTTACCATGATTCTTTACGCAAGGATCGGGAAAAGTAGTATGCAGATGAATATCTTTGACTGATTGAAAACGCAACAAAGTTCGCTTTTCCCCAAACTTACTAAGCGCCCGACCCATGCTTTTCAATTCCTGCTGATACATTTTTCCTTCGTCACCAGCCTTCATCTTTACATATACATGGATACTCTCACGAAAATGATCCCAATTATGGCCCATCATCCCCATGCCATAAGCCTCCATCGGATAAACAATATCAAACCGGATATGGCTCTTTGAAGGTATCTTCACCACTGCAACTACATTATAGATTCTTTCTCTTCCATATCCGCTATAAGTTAATTTCTGTCCTACTGCCGGTTTCTTACCAAACATTTTCTGTGCCGTCAATTCCGACAAAACGACATTATCAGGATTATTACTTATATACTCCGGATTTCCTTCCAACACCGGAAAAGGAAATATTCGAAAGAATGCAGAATCAACATATAGCCCATGTCCGCTGATTTTTTTATGACTTTCCGTCTCAAATGTATGCAACTCTCCATACTTAATAGCTGTAGCTTCCTCTACTTGTGGAAAGTCTTCACGAAAGACTTTAGTAAGCGAACGTACCGTCGAAGGAGACTCCTTTATTTCCCCACTCGGCTCCCGTTTCACCTCGATAGTCCGGTAAACACGATTCACCTCGGGAAAGCAGTCATCATACGTCAGTTCGTCTACTACCCAAAGGTAGATGAGGAACGCCGCCGCCATGCCGAATACAAAACCCAGCATATTGATGGAAGAAAACAAGAAACTCCGCTTTATAAGCCGAAGCGCAACTTTCACATAATGCTTTATCATCTGTTATTCTCCTATTTTAATTATTCTATGGTTAACACTATTAATTCATCATCCGGCACGTCCTGCCCTTTCAGAGCATCCGGATATTTGTCTTTCATATTCATTGCATCGAGACAGGTGAAAAGTATATTTCCTACTGCTCCTTTGGGATAGAACGACACATTCTGCTCGCCATCGGCTGGGAAACACGGAAAATCGAGTTCTACCTTATCAGCTTCATGAGGCAGGGAAAAGAAGTTTCCGGATATTTTATCATATATCAGCGAATAAAGAGAAACCGATTTCGCTTTTCGTGCGTTAGGCGAATCGTATCCTTTCGTAAGCCTGATAAACAGGTAGCGATCCGTCTCCAACCACTGATCTACAAAATAAAAATCATCCACATTACTGCCACCTATAACCTTCTGTCCCACGGCACGCTGCAAAGAGCCAAAATCCAATCGATAAATAGCCTTCAGCGTGGAAGCGTTTTCCAATTGGTAAAGCGTATTATCATAAGCCAGGCGTATCCGCGTTTTGCCTTGATAATCATAAATATTCCATGGTTCTCCGCTCCGTACCGAACCGGATCTTCCCGAAGGGGCATAGTCAGGCAAATGGGTAGGATCAAAATAGCACAAGGTATCTCCTTTTAGTCCATTAGTGTAAAAACGACTGGAGTAAGGTATGCCACGCATGAAACCCTCCGTCGTAAACTTAAACAAAACCCTATGGCCCAGATTCCCCTGTAGAGGGACACTGTTTGTTATATCTTTCTCTATCAAAGGCTCTGTGGCAGCTGTTAAAACATCCCAGGGAAGAAAGGCCAGAAAAGTCCGGGAACTATTCCTCTCATGCTTATATGCTGTATACGCCCCCTGAACTCGCTTGTGAGTTGCATTATAATAGACACTCTGCAACAGGGCGTTCAATTGAAAAAAGAATCTTTTCCCATTGCGTTGAAATTCAACATCATTTTTGAACAACTGCTTGATAAGCTTAAAGTCCTTATCCAACAAGTAAATTCCTTGATAACTATTCAATAAGTAACCCTCGTCCACTGATATCAAACTACCGCCCATTGGTACCAATGCTCCTGTACGGTGGATACGAAGTGTACCGAGCTCACTAACTTTCATAGAACGTACATTCTTCAACGCAGCCTGTACATTAAGGGTTTTCACTCCAACAGTTTCTATTTTAGCCCGATATTTTATTCCGGCAGGAGGTGTATAATCTTCCGTAACTTCCGGCATTGCAGCAGAAGCCGCCTTCACGGCGGTTTCATGTTGCATGGCTTGCTCGTCCAAAGTCCGGACAATTTCATCCTTATTCATACCCGGATTCTTAGAGC
>NZ_EQ973492.1:634202-639690 GCF_000158035.1 Bacteroides cellulosilyticus DSM 14838 | reverse complement strand
GTTTTTCGTATTCGTTTACTTTAAATATAGATGGCAACAACCATACCAAATGGTTAGATAGTTAATATACAAAGATTTATCTAAATACTTTCTACGCAAAATTGCACGATATCGTACACCGAATGCACGCTTTCGTACACTACTATCTCGAAAACTTTCTATATCTTTGCAATGGGTATGCGTACCAATCTTCACCAACAAGTCAAACCAATCCTTTCGAATTATGATGAAACGAGGTAAAATCTTAATCGTAGATGATAATGAAGACATCCTCTTCACCCTGAAAATGCTGCTGCGCCCTATTGCAGAAAGCATAACCACTCTAAATGACCCAAGAGAACTGTTACCTATCATTTCACGAACCCGTTTCGATGTTATCTTGCTCGACATGAATTTCCGTCAGGATGCTGTCAGTGGCAAAGAAGGATTTCATTGGTTGGAAGAGATACTGAAGCTGGATGCAAAAGCAGTCGTTATCTTTATCACAGCCTATGCAGATACAGAGAAGGCTGTACAAGCTATAAAACAAGGTGCCACAGATTTTATTCCCAAGCCCTGGCAAAACGAGAAACTGATAGCCACCGTCTCCTCCGCACTGCAACTCAGTTTCAGCCGGACGGAAGTAGAAACCCTGAAACAACAGAAGGAGACTTTGAAAAAACAAACAGAAGCTTTGACTCTTCCCCCTGAGCCAGCGCGCGTCATCGGTGAATCTGCCGCCATGCAAACTATTTTTCAAACGATAAGAAAGTTCTCCGAAACAGATGCGAACCTTTTGCTCCTGGGAGAAAACGGAACGGGAAAAGACTTGATTGCCCGCTACGTGTACGAACAGTCCCCCCGCAAGAATGAGATATACGTACCTATCGATTTAGGAAGTATTCCGGACACATTGTTCGAAAGCGAATTGTTCGGATATGAAAAGGGTGCATTTACCGACGCCCGCAAGAATAAGCCGGGACGTGTGGAAGTGGCTTCAGGCGGAACGTTGTTCTTGAATGAAATCGGTAACCTGAGTCTTCCACTCCAAGCGAAGTTGCTTTCAGTCATTGAACAGAGAAAGAGCTCACGGCTCGGCTCTACAACTTCATATCCTGTAGATGTAAGGTTGATTTGCGCCACGAATACGGATTTATATACCGCTATCGACAACGGACAATTCCGTCAGGATTTATTGTATCGCATCAATACGATTGAAATCCGTATTCCGCCTCTGCGTGAACGTGGAAATGACTTGTTCCTCTTGGCTGATTTCTTCCTGCAACGCTATCGGAAGAAGTATAAGAAAGAACTTCGGGGAATTTCCAGAGAAGCACGAAAGATGCTGCAACTTTACCGCTGGCCGGGCAATGTGCGCGAACTGGAACATGCCATCGAACGTGCCGTCATCCTCTCCACCGGAACCATGCTGATTCCGGATGATTTCATGTTACGCAGCCCCCGATCTTCCAATACTGTTTCTGAGAAAGATAAGTATAATCTGGAACGAATGGAAAAGGATGCAATCAATGAGGTAATGAGAATGTGTGGTGGTAATATTACATTGGCGGCAGAAATGCTGGGAATCACAAGAACTTCACTTTATAGAAGGATTGAAAAGTTCAGATTATGAAAAGACAAACTTGGGTAAGAACGCCACTTTGGCTCACTGTCGCATTACTGATATGCTGCCTCATTACGGCCTGGCTGGCTGTGCATGGGTTTTATTATAGCCTGTTCGTGGCGCTCTGCCTCACAGCATTCGTTGCTTATGCCATATATAGGTATATCTTACGCTCAGCCCGCGCCATGGCTCAGTTTATCTGGTCTGTGCGCTACTCTGAGTTCCTGTCTTCTCCTACTTCCAATCCGAATGCCACACCACCCCTTCCCGAAGAATTGCTGACCGAGATGCAGGATGCTCTTGAATATTATCGGAGCAATCTACAAAAGAAGGAAAGCGAATTGCAGTATTTCCAGGCTCTTGCCAATCATATAGATATGGCCATCCTTGTTTATACGCCCGACGGTCAAATAGAGTGGATCAATGATGCGACCAAACGCCTGATACATATCAATCGTCCGCATACGGTAAATGATCTTATAGATTTTCATCCGGAGCTCCCGGCAAAGTTGCGTACACTGAAAGCTGGCGATTTGTCTGTATGGCAAATCAAACAGGAAGAAGAGACCGTACAATTCGCCCTTTCCAGTATGGAATTTATTATCCAGGGCAGGAAGCTTTTGATTGCGGGAATGAAAAATATCCATTCCGCCTTGGATAACCGTGAAACGGAAGCCTGGCAAAAGCTAATCCGTGTGCTGACACATGAAATTATGAATTCCATCACTCCCATTATTTCGCTGACAGAGCTTCTTACCAAATATGCCGACAACCTGGAAGGTGACGAAGATACCAAAACGGAAATCAGGCAGATGCTGCAAACCATTGGTCGCAGAGGGAACGGGCTGGTACGCTTTATGAATAGCTACCGGGAAGTATCGCATCTGCCCCACCCTTTATTGAAACTTTATAATGCCGGAGAATTACTGAAAGAAGTTGTTCAGTTAATGCAAAATGATACAAATGATCTACACCTCTCTCTTCCCAACATTCCGTTGCGCTTGATTGCAGATAAAGAGCAAGTAGAACAAGTACTTATCAACCTGATACGGAATGCCCGCGAAAACGAAGCGACACAAATCACTCTTTCCGCGGGCATCACCCCAGGAGATCACCTTTTCCTGCGTGTTACTGATAATGGAACCGGTATTGATCCGGAAGTTCAGGAACGTATTTTCATTCCATTCTTCACCACAAAACCTACCGGTTCAGGTATCGGGTTAACCATCTCCCGCCAAATCATGCACCAGCATCATGGCAGCATTACGGTACAATCAAAAGTGGGAGAAGGAAGTACGTTCACACTTCTGTTCCCGATAGTTTAATAAATGATGCGAATCAGGAGTTACCCTTTATAAGGAAAAGTAATAAATAAAATGATGAAATACTATCTCAATTTACTTAATATTGGAATTAGCATTTAATTCATAACCCGTCCTAAAGACGTTAATTCAACTACTGATTCGCATAAATGATTAATTCCTAATCACTCTACAACGCTTTTTTGTATAAATCCAGAATAATCTCCTTCGTCACCTCGCGAGGATTACCCGGTGTACAAACATCGGCAATAGCAGCCGTAGCCAGCTTATCAAGATCGCTTTCCTTGATACCCAATTCAGAAAGGTGTTGCGGAATACCTACTCTTACTGACAGTGCTCTCACCGCATCCACGGCAGCACGTGCAGCCTCTTCCTGGCTCATTCCTTCTTTATATACTGTCATCGCCTTAGCAATTTCCACATACTTATCAAGCGCAGCAGGAGCATTGAATTCCATAATGATAGGCAGCAACAACGCATTAGCCACACCATGAGGTATATCGAAAATAGCACCCAACGGATGTGCCATGCCGTGAACAACGCCCAAACCTACATTAGAGAAAGCCATACCTGCAATATATTGTGCTACCGCCATACCATTACGCGCTTCTGCATTTGTTGGCTCAAACACAGCCGTTTCCAGATAACGGGTAATCATTTCGATAGCTTTAATTTCAAACATATCGCTCATTTCCCAAGCTCCCTTAGTAATCAGACCTTCAATAGCATGTGTCAATGCATCCAGTCCCGTAGAAGCAGTCAGCCCTTTAGGCAAAGTGTACATCAATTCGGCATCTACAATGGCGATGGCAGGAATATCATTCGGATCTACACATACCATCTTCTTTTCATTCACTTCGTCGGTAATCACGTAGTTGATAGTCACTTCGGCAGCCGTTCCCGCTGTAGTAGGCAGAGCAATGATAGGCACGGATTTCTTCTGAGTCGGCGCCACTCCTTCCAGAGAAACCACATCACTGAATTCCGGATTATTAGTGATAATGCCGATAGCTTTTGATGTATCGATGGAAGAACCACCACCAATAGCCAGAATAAAATCGGCACCGGATTCTGCAAACGCTTTCACACCTGCATTTACATTACTGACCGTAGGATTTGGTTTAATATCGCTGAATACAACATAGGGTATGCCTGCCTTATCCAGTACGGAAAGCACCTTGTCGGCTACACCAAATTTAATCAGATCTTTGTCGGTAGATACAAAGGCTTTTTTCAAGCCGAGACGTTTAATTTCCTGTGGGAGCACTTCGCGGGCACCCGGTCCGAAGTAGGATACTTCGTTCAAGACGAATCTGTTAATCATAATACGATAATTTAGGTTCCGCAGTGTCATTTTGAGATTGAGTGTGCGGAAGGTTGATACTTCATTTTGTTCCGACAAAATTAAGAAATATAGAGGAGGAAGGGACAAAAGATTCTGATTTTTATAGTATGCGGAATGTTTTTAGTAATCATAAAAAATAAGTTCTTCATTTAAATGGCAGCAAATCATTGAAAGATAAAGCAAACATTCTATATTTGTACTATCATTGAAACGATTATTAAAAACGATAGATATGGGAAAGAAAGAGACCAAAAAATATTCTGATATTCCGGTGCAACAAACGAACGCTTCCGAACCGTTAGGTATCTACGGAGATATTATTGCACAAAAAGATAAATTTGAGCAGGAATGGGAACAGGGACTAACCGTTGAGGATTTCCGCATGCAGTGTAAACGCAAATTAAAAGAAATGTATGCTCGCAACTAAAATTCTTATACACCCTTCTGTTTCAGATTTTTTAGAGGAACTTCCAACAGCAGTTCATTACCACCTCAGCCCTTCAGCCGAAAGCTATTTTTCCCGTTACGGAGAAAATATGCAATACACTTTTTTCAAAAGAAGCAAGTCACCCCGTACAACATGGTATATCTTTTTCATTAAACAAGACGAACGTATTCTGGTTAAGTATATAACAAACAATCACAAGGAAGGACAATACATACGTTAAATTTGCTACGAGCTACCAGTAACGAATTGCTGCGCTGTACTCGTAGGCGAATAATTATTCGCCCAGCTATCACACTGAAAGGTACTTGTCACTGGTAGCTTGTAGCTCGTCACTATTTAAACCTCGACGTATCCACTTCCTCCCTCTTCTTCTCCCTGTATCCTCCGAATTTATACGTAAACGACACCCCGATTTCCCTGAAACAAGCATAATCATTCGTCACGTTCTGCGTACCAAAGCGGATACGTGGTTTTATCTGTCCCGTCTCAAAAATATCATTGCAATAAAGATTCAGAATAGCCTTTCCTTTGGCAAAACCATACCGCAAAGCAGCATTTACATACCCTGAAGACGGTAAATCATAAATTCCCTGAGTCGCTTTACTACGAGCCATTCCCGTCAGTGTCAGTTTCAGATCAGGCTTCTTAGAGAGAGTGAAAGTATTTGTCAGTACGGCAATACCATAACAAATATTCCGGTTAAAAGGAATATCCCAGAAATCATCATCCTTCTCATGATGCCACACACCAATCAAAGTTAAACGAGAGTT
>NZ_EQ973492.1:629805-634000 GCF_000158035.1 Bacteroides cellulosilyticus DSM 14838 | reverse complement strand
GTTGGAACCCGAAAAGGGGTTTGTAATTCAAACCCTTCTTGTTGCTGGTAATTAAAAATTCAAATGCTTATAGATTTCCACCAGACGTTCGGAAGATTGATAAAGAGTCTGGGTAGAATAATCTTTCGTATGGGCAAACCATGCGCTAAAGATGTATTTACTCTTCAAAATATGTGTCAACTGAAGTTGATATTCCTGAGCCGGTTTCAGGAACGGGTTCCCATGTATTTCAGAATATCCACCGCCCAGATATGAGATAGCGTCCTGTACCGCCCAATAATCAGGATAGTCCTTATCGCTGCTCAAAGCCAATTGCCAGACATAGCCGGGGGCAGGCATATAACTCAGGTTAATGGTAGGATACCAATCCCACTGATTCCATACCGGTGTCTTATAATGTTCTACGGCAAGCGAAGCGTCCAAAGAAAGTTTATCACCGAAACTTTTATTGAAACCCGCATAGAAGTTCAGAGTTTGTTCGCGACGGCGGGATTGCATATTATCGGGAATACCTGTGCTCACACCTGTCTTTGTTCCCGCATCCTTCTCCGTATCATAATAATATTGATAACTGTGGTCGATACTGGTCGTATAAACGGCACCATAATTCAATCCCCATCCACGACCCAGATTATGCTCTTGGGCAAGGAAAAATTTCCAGCGATTGATGCGCTGACAGTCTTCGGTATAAAAGGCAAGCTCTTCATCTTGCATGCTGCTATGCAATAACTGATCGGACGGAGAACGGTAATAAGTCAGTTCAGCACCAGCTTTCAATCCGAAAGGTGTACGGTAATCCAGACGCCCGTTGTGCAGCCAATCGGTACTGTTGCTACGAGTATTGGACTGCTGCGTACCGTAAATATCCATCAAGCTATGATGAGTCGAATAACTTCCATTATAAACAAAGCTCAGTTGATGGTCCTTGGCAATATTATAATCCGTTCCTACCCGGAAACTATGAGTATGTGAACGGCTTCGGCCCATCTCATCGGTTGTGATGTGATGAACCGAACCGTCCGCCAAAGAGTGCATAGCTTCTTTATCGGTTAAAGAATATCCCCGTCCGTGGTTGTGTGAGTAAAGAAAATCTGCTGAGAATTTATTTCCGTTATAGATCAGGCTGGCACGTTCGTTGAAGCCCTCGTAATGTTTCTGATTATATTTGCCATAAAGCTCTCCCTGCCAGGAAGACGGGCCTCCGGTGCTTTGTTTCAGTGTGATATTAATGAGTGCACCCCGTACCTGATAGCGTGCCGGAGCATTGTACATCACTTCCGCCTTCTCAATGCGACTGGACGGGATGCTTTTCAATAAAGAATAAAGCTGTTCGGTACTCATGGTGGTAACTTTGCCATCCAATATTACAGTTACCCCCTGCCCTGCCAACATCAACCCGCCATTCATCTCGGTTACGCCCGGCAATTCCTTCACAGCGTCATAAGCATTATCTACGGGTAGATTACCGATAAGACGCGGAAGATCGTACACCAGTTTGCCTTGCTCCGCTTTCACGATGGGACGTTGTCCGGTAATCATTACTTCAGGAAGAGATTGATAAAGACTGTCCAGCTGCTTGTCTTGTGTTATAATACTGTCCGCACTGAGCGTCCGTTCGCTCTCTACATCCGTACTCTTTGTTATTTCCTGAGCGGAAACTCCTGCACTCAATGCACATAGCATCAGGGAAAGATAGTAATAAGACTTCATGTTCATTTGTTTTAGATACGACATAAATGTGTTCAGACTTAGAGATGATTGGGTGTCAACCTTGGTTGACAGGTCGATTAAGCTTGGTTGACAGATCCGTTAACCTTAGTTGACAGGCCGGTTGACCAAGGTTGACACCCAATTATGCAAGGGACTGCACAAGATTCTCTCTATACCTTTTGCAAAAGATGCCTTGTGCAAAACCGAATCACCCCTTAAGCTCTTGCGCTGCAAAGTACGGTGAAATCTTCCGGACTTTGTGTTATCCGGAACTTACGTAGTCTTATCTAGTGTTATCTGAAGTGTTATTTAGTCTTACCATCCATACATGTACCGGTTATCTTTCCTATCTTTGTCCATATAAATACAAGAGCTACATGAAACTGCCATTTAAACCTATTGCCATATTAGTCATAATCTCTCTGCTGGGTATCTTTATTTACCAGGCATACTGGATCACGGGACTATACAAAACGATGAAGCACGAACTGGAACAAAGCATCGTAGAAGCCATGCGCATGAGCGATTATAATGAGATGATGCTTCGTGTAAAGGCAATGCAAAAAGAAAATAAAGCCCACGGTTCCGTAGAGGTTTCAGCAGGGTACAATTCCGATTCCGGAAAATCATTTGTCCGCAGCAGTACAACTGTTAACCAAACAGACAGTGCCGGAAGTCTTTCACTTTTAAAAGACGGTATCCCTATGAAGTATGATAGCGTCTCAGTGAGTTACCCGAATGACTCGACAAGAGATATCCTTTTCACACGGGGACAGGAAGGCACAAACATTTCAGTCTGGGCAGAAAGAGATTCAGTAAAAGAGGTCTTGGAAGATACAGTGATTAATGAGGATGAACCTCAAGCTTCTTTAAGAGCCGAAGGTGGAATAGACATGATGTTGCGCGACCAAAGTAGTATGGTGGAACTTGCCACTTTCATCCAGCGTGGAATGCACTCGGGACTGGATATTTTTATAGAACCTGATATAGCCGTTTATGACAGTCTGCTGAATGCCTATCTGCAAGAACGGGGGCTTAAACTTCCCTACCGATTGGAGCGTCTTCATTCCGGTGCCGATCCGGACTCAACGCTGGTTTACACTGATACGCTCGCCATTGTCGGAACTCCCGGATACATGCCCAGTGAAAAAGCAAAACAATATAATTATGCTTTCGACATTCACTCCAATCAAAGTTACCGCCTCACAATAGAACCTATTTATAAGATTGTATTGCGACAGATGAGCGGTATTCTTACCACATCATTCGTTATTCTTATTATATTAGGTTTCTCCTTCTGGTTTCTTATCCGCACCATTTTGCGGCAGAAAACACTGGAAGAGATGAAGAGCGACTTTACCAACAACATCACCCACGAGTTGAAAACACCTATTGCCGTGGCGTATGCCGCCAACGATGCTTTGCTTAATTTCAATCTGGCAGAAGACAAGCAACAACGGGATAAGTATCTGGGTATCTGCCAGGAACAGTTACAGCGATTAAGCGGACTGGTGGAACAAATTCTCTCTATGAGTATGGAACGCCGTAAAACCTTCCGTCTGCATCCGGAGACACTTAGCTTGCACGATCTGTTCCCGACACTCATCGAGCAGCATAAACTGAAAGCGGGCAAGCCTGTAGAAATCAATCTCGACATTGCACCGGAAGACCTGACAATCATTGCCGACCGTACACACTTCAGTAACATTCTGAGTAACCTGATAGATAATGCCATCAAATACTCTCCGGATAAAGCCGACATAATGATCTGTTGCCGGAAAAAGGAAACGGAACAAGTGGAAATCTCAGTTACAGACCACGGTATTGGTATCCCTACGGATAAACAGCCTCACATTTTCGATAAATTCTACCGGGTTCCGACAGGAAATATCCACAATACCAAAGGCTACGGACTGGGGCTTTTCTATGTAAAGACAATGGTAGAAAAACACGGTGGCATGGTAACCGTACGAAGTGAAGCGGGAAAAGGAAGTACTTTTACAATAAGAATCTGAATAACATTGCTTATTATGAAAATGAATCAAGATATGGACAAAATCAAGGTACTGCTGGTTGAGGATGAACAAACCCTCGCCATGATTATCAAAGATACGCTGGAAGGCCAGAACTTCATCATCCATACTGCTGCCGATGGCGAGGAAGGCCTGCGTATGTTCTTCGACTTACGCCCTGATGTACTGGTAGCCGATGTTATGATGCCTCGTATGGATGGTTTTGAAATGGTACGCCACATCCGTCAAACCGACAAACGAACTCCGGTACTTTTTCTCACCGCTCGTTCTTCCATCAATGATGTGGTAGAAGGCTTTGAACTCGGGGCCAACGACTATCTGAAAAAGCCTTTCGGCATGCAGGAACTTATTGTACGCATTAAAGCGCTGGTGGGCAAAGCGTTTACATTCAGAGAGGAACCAAAGAAGGAAGAGACCTGTTTCGAGATAGGCGATTACCATTTCAACTCTGT
>NZ_EQ973492.1:625782-629548 GCF_000158035.1 Bacteroides cellulosilyticus DSM 14838 | reverse complement strand
TTCTTCGCCACTAATTCTGCCATCTTGGCTTCAATAGCCGGAAGGTCAGATTCTTTAATGACAGCTTCCCCCGGATCCACATCATAATAGAAACCGTTTTCGATAGCAGGACCAATACCGAACTGAATACCCGGATACAATTCCTGTAAAGCTTCGGCCAGCAAGTGAGCACTGGTATGCCAGAAAGCGTGTTTACCCTGCTCATCTTCCCATTTATAGAGAACAAACTCAGCATCCTCATTGATAGGACGTCCCAAATCATAAATCTCACCGTTCACGCCACATGCCAGCACCTCCTGTGCCAGGCGTGAACTGATACTTTCTGCAATCTGCAGTCCCGTTACTCCTTCGTTATACTCACGTACGGAGCCGTCTGGAAATGTTATCTTTATCATAATGTTGTGTATATTTCAATTTTCAGAACGCAAAAATAGCTAATTCTTTTTTGATATTTTATTTTTTAGCAAAAAAATGTTATTCACGCGTATCGGTAAATCTCTTTATAATATTATAAGCTGATACGATACCCAATTCACCCGCCTTACTCAGATCTGTAATTCCCTGCTTGTTGTTACCCAAGAAGATATGAGTCAAACCACGGTTGAAATAAGCTTCAGCAAAGTCTTTGTTCAATTCGATAGCCTTATTATAATCCTCTAATGCCCCACGGTAATCTTTCAACATTGATAATACATTGGCGCGGTTATAATAGCCATAAACAAAATCAGGAGCCAATTGGATGACATGATCCAAATCATTTTTCACAATATCATAATCTATTGACGTTACTTCTGGTTGTTTCTTACTATCGGAAGAAGCTCCGGGAACACCTTCAGTTAACTCAGCTTCCGCTTTTTTATATTCCAGCTGTTTGTAGCGCACCAATGCTCGCATGAAATAAGCCGGGAAGAATTTATCATCCAGCAAAATCGCCTGCGTAAAGTCATCAATGGAGCTGGCAAAGTCTTGGACCAAATAGAAGTCAAGCCCACGTAAGAAACGTTTCTTGGCATCTTTGTCATCTGCAACAATATCCGAGGTATGCGAGTCGACCAAAGCAAAATGGAATCTCACTTGTTCTTCCGTCAACGGAGCTTCCATATTGGTGATACGCAAAGGCTTCGGGAACAATTTAGAATGATTCAACTCCTCGATATACTTATGGAAATGGACGATACGTTTTACCTCGCTTAATTTCTCATAATAGGTCAGCGCATACATCGGCTCCATCTTGATAGATACATTCCGGTCTTGTACACGTCCGCGGTAATCACTCTTATACTTCTCATCCTGCTCAGAGTCGTCAGCAATCACAATCTTCCGATAATTGTCCATATTCTTATCGGACTTTTTACGCGTCTTGCTCTTATCCTCACCATCCTGAGCATTATTATCCGCGACATCCTTATTATCTGCTGTAACTCCGTTACGTTTGTCAATCTGCATCTTCATGAGTTTGAATTCATCCTGTTCAGCCCCCTTACGATCACCGATCTTCTTACGAGCTTCAGCACGATGATAATATCCTGCCATAAAGTTGGGGTATTCATCAATCACTTTCGAATAATCACTGATTGCACCACGATAATTTCCGGTCTGTGCACGTAGCAAACCACGGTTGAAGGTTGCCATCATATTATCCGGCTCTATCTGCAGAACGAAATCAAAGTCTTCTATTGCACGGTTATCATCACCCACCTGAGCACGGAGCAAGCCACGGTTATAGTGTCCGAGGAAGTTATTCGGATCAATATCCAATGCCAGATCATAATCACTCATGGCACCTCTCAAATTATTCTGATGAAAACGAGCCAATGCACGATTAATATAATTACCTGCATTCTTTGCACTCAAATGAATAGAATGATCCAAGTCAGCTTCAGCATCCGCATACTTTCCTTGTTGCAGACGGACAATAGCGCGTGCTCCCCACCCGTCAGGATCATAGCGATCCATTTCAATCGCCTTTTCAAAATCATTCAAGGCCTGTATCGTATCTTTCTGCTTCAGTGATACTTCACCACGCATCAGATAAGCACGAGTGTATCTGGGCGCTATTTTCAACAATTTTCCCAAATCCTCTTTAGCTGCTCCATAGTCCTCCTTCTGCATGTGGCAAAGAGAAAGATTATGCCACAAGACAAGATTTTCCGGATCATATTTCAAGGCTGTCTTATAATCCTCTATGGCTCCGTCATAATTATTCTGCCGAATACGAGCCAACCCACGTATTTGATAAGCGCCTACCACAAAAGGATTGCGTTGGATAGCAGCATTACAGTCCGCTTCCGCACCTTGAAAATCATCCAGATTAATCTTTGCCAAACCACGAAAGAAGTAAGGCTCATATAAATAAGGCTTAGCGTTAATTACCTGGTTGAAATACTGGATAGAAAGCACATAGTCTTCAAAATACAATGCATTGCGCGCGATTGTCATCACCCGCTCCGTATTGATCTGCGCACACAGCAACGTTGGAAGCAACAGGAAAGCCGTCAGTATCTTTTTTATCATCTTGTCTTATAAATGCTTGTAAACGAAACAAATTTAATGCTTTTCATTTACCTAGCAGGATTAGCGGAAGACTTTTTATATTTTTTGAGCCTTTTATACCATATTATAAGATTGGCTTATTTCACAGTTTTCACTTTATACGTGCAATGAGCTTTGCCCTTCAACATCGCATTCAGTTTTCCCTTAATCATTTGTTTACGTAGGGGAGACAAATGATCAATAAACATCTTTCCCTCCAAATGATCAAATTCATGTTGCATCACACGCGCCAGATAACCTTCAACAACCTCATCATGTTCTACCATATTTTCATCCATATATGTAACATGAATTCTATTACCACGTTTCACAGACTCATGGATACCAGGAAGACTCAAACACCCTTCTTCCATAGATATTTCTTCACCAGATACTTCAAGGATATGAGGATTGATATATGCTTTCCGAAAATTCTTATATTCCGGATAATCTTCAGACAGTACATCCAAATCTACTACTACAACACGAATAGGAAGTCCAATTTGTGGAGCAGCAAGTCCCACACCTTCTGCATGGTCCATCGTTTCGAACATATTCGCTATTAACTCTTTCAAACCAGGATAGTCGGGAGTAATATCTTCCGCCACTTTTCTCAATACGGGCTGCCCGTACACGTAAATGGGTAAAATCATTGTTTATCTAATTACAAATTATTAAATCACTATTATATATAAGTATATATACCTTATTATTATAAGGCAAAACGTTTATTCTCCAAATAACTTTGTAGGATAATAGTCGCACTGATTTCATCTACCAAAGCTTTATTCTGTCGATCTTTTTTCTTCAGCCCAGCCTCCAGCATAGTACGATGTGCCAAAACAGAAGTAAAACGCTCGTCAACATACTCAACAGGCATTGCCGGCAATTTTTTCTTCAACAAACGAACAAAAGGCTCTATTCGCTTCATATTTTCCGAAGCTTCATTGTTCATTTGTTTAGGAAGCCCTACAAGAATGCGTTCCACCGGTTCTTTTCCTACATAATCAAGGATGAACGTCAACAGTTCATGTGTAGGTACAGTTGTCAACCCGTTAGCAATCATTTGCAACGTATCGCTGACGGCTATCCCCGTACGCTTTTTACCGTAATCAATCGCTAATATTCTACTCATAATGGGCTACAAAATTACGATTAAAATTTGATATTTGACGCATCTGCTGTCATAATAACAAAAAAGGAGGCCTAACTCATGTTAAGCCCCCTCTCTTGT
>NZ_EQ973492.1:623603-625526 GCF_000158035.1 Bacteroides cellulosilyticus DSM 14838 | reverse complement strand
TTGTCCCATACCGGAATAGAGCAGGAACTCTCCCACCGCGAGGCCGAAATTCTGAAACGCCTGTGCGAAAACCGTAATCAGGTAGTGAATACCCAGAATATCCTGCTTGATCTTTGGGGGGACGACAGCTTCTTCAATTCGCGCAGCCTGCACGTGTTCATCACTAAATTACGACATAAACTTTCCAAGGACGAACGTATCCGCATTGTCAATGTCCGAGGTATCGGATACAAACTTATCATCAACTGAAACTTCCGTTAACACATAACGACTTATGAAAAAACTATTCATCATTCTGTTCCTTCTCACTGTTTCCTTTCGCGTTGCTGCACAAAACGAGCAAACAAAGGACAGCACATTATTGAATCGTTTTCCCACGGAAATGGGAAAAGAGCCGTTGTCTCCTCCACCCGGAACAACTGCCGCTCCTAATCGGGATATGTCGGTAAAGACTTCTCTCAGCACGAATAGCACGGACTTACACATCACTCTTCCGACTTATTATCCCAACTTTCCGTGGATGGATATCAGAATGGGAAAGATGGTCAGCAGTTACGATCCTTTCGTGATGGATTACGAGCATTACGGTGCTTTTCAACTTTCACCCAATAGTATATTGAGCACATTCAGCACCTACAATACCTACCCTACAATGGGAACAATTATCCAATCAGGCGCCGATTTTATATATCGCCCTAATGAACGCTGGGAATTGACAGGGGGTATGTATACCGCCAAATACACCATCCCTTCGCGCATGCATGGTTCTCAATTCGACATTGGCTTGGATGCTTCTGCCGCCTATCGCATCAACAATTTCCTTCGTATCCGCTTTTTCGGGCAATATTCAGGCTTTGGCAAACAAAACTCTCTGAACGGATATATGAATCCTATGTATCCACAAAGCCACTACGGTGTAGTCATGGAAGTGAAAATCAACGATTATCTGGAAATACAGGGAGGTGTGGAACGAGCGTACAATGCTTCGAAAATGAAGTGGGAAACAGTACCGATACTTGCTCCGGTGATTCATCTCAATAGAAAAAAGAAATAGAAAACGGGCTGCATTTCCACACGAGATACAGCCCGTTCATTTACCGGTTAGAGAGGAACAAATAGATTGCTTATAAAACCAATTCAATTATTTACGCTCCAAAGATAGCAACAATACTCAAATATCAGCATATAATATACAAGTTTTATTTTAATAAATGCTATATATTTCCATAATTCATACTTATTTCTTATATTCGCCATTAAATAAAGACCATTAAGTGATGAAATATATAGGACTAATCATACTTTTCTGTCTCCTTTCTTTCAGGGTAAATGCCCAGAATGAAGTACCCGCTGACAGTGTTCGCAGTATGAATATGCCGGCAACAAAGAATTTTGATGGATTCCTTTTGGATATGAACCTAATGAAAATGGCAGCTCCCCAAATGCCCAAAATGACTTTAGACATTCCCGATGCCAGCAAAGATTATAGTTTTCTGTTTCGCTTGGACCCGAATGTGACCTACTCACAAGGCTACTCACACTTATTCAGTTTAGGTAGCTCCACCATATACAGTATGAACCCTTTCGGACTGACAGGTTTCGGATCATCTCCCCAAAACCTGCAAATGGGAAGTTTCCGGCTGAAGAATGGAATGCGCATCAATACTTATGGAGAGTATGACAAGGACGGACGGAAAGTCCCTAATCCTTCTGCCCTGCCGTGGGAACGGAATAACTTCAAAGGCGCTTTCGAACTGAAGTCGGCAAACGGATCATTCGGAATTAGAATCGAAGTACAACAAGGAAGGAATGGACCTTACTAAAAAAGACTACAGTCAAGGGATTATATACTGAAATAATATGAATATGAAGAAAAAAGTATTGGTAATAGGTGCCAATGGCTTCACAGGACGCCGGATCTTG
>NZ_EQ973492.1:614508-623489 GCF_000158035.1 Bacteroides cellulosilyticus DSM 14838 | reverse complement strand
CCAATGGCTTCACAGGACGCCGGATCTTGAATGATTTGTCACGCAATGACGAGTACATAGTAACAGGTTGTTCTCTGCATGACGACATTGCTCCCGATTCCGGGAATTATCGTTTCATCAGTGCAGACATCTGCCAGATGGGGGAACAAAGCGCATTGTTCCGGGAAGTACGCCCGAATATAGTGATCAACACGTCCGCATTATCCGTTCCTGATTATTGCGAAGCACACCGTGAGGAGGCAGACAGTATCAATGTCAATGCTGTGGGACAATTGGCATTCCGATGCGAAGCATCCGCTGCACGCTTTATACATCTATCTACTGACTTTGTATTTAATGGAGATACAGGGCAGCTTTATACAGAAGAAGATACTCCTGACCCCGTCAACTATTATGGGGCAACCAAACTGAAAGGTGAAAAACGGGTAGCTGAACTCTGTAGCAATTATGCCATCGCACGTGTGGTAGTGGTCTATGGTGCCGCCTTGCCGGGGCAACACGGGAATATTCTGCAATTGGTAGCCAATCGTTTAAGAAATAATGAAGAAATACGGGTGGTTTCCGACCAGTGGCGCACGCCAACCTATGTAGGCGATGTTTCTCAAGGAATAGAGAAACTGATAAATCATCCCAATAATGGCATTTATCACATCTGTGGCTCGGAATGTCTGACTATAGCCGATATTGCTTATCGCGTAGCAGATACTTTGAATCTGGATTATTCATTAATTCTGCCAGTCACTACCAAGCAAATGGGAGAAACAACTCCCCGTCCCCGTTTCAGCGGATTAAGCATTGAAAAAGCACGCAGAGAACTGGGATACCAACCACATACTCTGGAAGAAGGAATAAAACTAATGTTCAATCTTTAAATAAGTGATTAGTGGTGAGTGCCACTAATCACTAAACAACGTTTCTGCAATCCCACTCTCCTTCTTATACACCCGCACCATCTCCAACAACTCATCCCCATACTTTTCCACTCCTTTTTTACCAAAATAAGGGATTCGGAGAAGAGCGGATTTATCTTCCGGTAATAAATTGGTGATACCTAAAATAGCTTTCTGTTGGATTACGGTATATACCGGTAATCCTAATTGAGACGCTTCCGCATTACGCCATGCTACCAGACGCCTGTATAATTCGGGATGCAGAATATCCGAAGGAACTTCCACTGCTGCCGTTTTTTTCCGTGCAAGGGTATTTCCACTTTCTTCGGTTCCGCCTTTCCGTTTTCTTCTTTCGGTAGAATTACCGGAACGCTTTTCCCCTTTGCCTTTAGTCGATGCCGTATCGTCAATGGAAAGTACCGCCTTTTGTTTCAGATATTCTCCTACATGAAAGCCTTTACTGATAACAAATTCCAACAAGTCAACTTTTAACAGAAGTAGATCATCCAATTCCTCACTGGCAGTCTTCAACTGTTTCTTTAGTTCTTTATTATCTGTTTCCACAATGGTACTACTCCTGATAGCATCCAAAGGTTCTAACTGTTCTTTAAAATATTCCGCCCCCAAATGAATACGTTCCTGCAAGCTTTTATCCGTTGCATAATCTTCGGCACCATCAACCAGGCGTGTGTATTGAAGGCTGAACTTCTGGGCAACTTTCGTTACCTTCTCATGAAAACGTTCCGTTTCTGATTTATATTCAGTCAATAGTTTGGGGTAGAGCTTATACAAGTGTTCATCCACCAATCTCACAAAACGCTTCAATGCCAACTCTAACGGTAAGAAATCAAACAATCCCGATAGCAATTCCAGAAAGTATGCTTGTTGCAATCTCCTATAACGCGTTTCATCAGGTTCGTTTCTACGCGCATCTTCCGTAAAAGTATCTACAGCACTGTCACTGATGACCGCTCTTGCCGACAGTGGAGCGCTCAATACCAACCCTTCCAATGTTTTACAACGGCTTAATGCCACATAAGTCTGTCCGTGTGCAAAAGAAGCACTGGCATCGATTATTGCACGTTCAAATGTCAGTCCCTGACTTTTATGGATAGTAATAGCCCATGCCAGCTTCAGAGGGAATTGTTTGAAGACTCCTTCTATATCTTCGGTGATTTCCTTAGTCTCTTCATCCAACACGTATTTTGCATTCGTCCATTCTTCCTCTTGCAGCATAAAAGCATCCTCACTTCCTTTACTGCGTACTTCTATACCCAAAGCTGAGACATTGACCACTTCACCGATCATACCATTATAATAACGGTGCTCACCGGATGAATCATTCTTCACAAACATGACTTGGGCACCACGTTTCAGTTCAAGCACTTCATCTGTGGGATAAGAATATTCAGGAAACTTTCCATCTATCTGGGCACGAAAGGTGAAGGAACGACCGGGTAATTGTGCCAGTTCATGTTCATTGATGCGTTGCGCCTGATAGTTATGGGTAGTCAACTGGATATATCCTTCCTCTTTCGAAGGGTTGAAATTCGGAATGTACCTACGGTTCAATTCATCCAGCAAAGTTTTATCACAACGGTTCTCCCGAATACGGTTCAGCATATCCAGAAAGTGAGTATCACTCTGACGATACACTGTTTTCAATTCAAGCGTACAATATTCAGACTGTCTCAGTGCACGACTGGAAAAGAAATAAGGAGTATCATAGTAGCTGTTCAGCATCTGCCACTCTTCATCTTTTATCACTGGGGCAAGCTGCTGCAAATCGCCAATCATCAGCAATTGCACACCACCGAAGGGTTTACTGCGATCACGAAAACGTCTCAGCACATCGTCTATCGCATCCAGAAGATCAGCACGCACCATACTGATTTCATCAATCACCAGCAGGTCTATACTACGCATAATGTTGAGTTTATCTTTTCCGAAACGGAAACGATATTGTGCTTTGCCATCCGCACTGAATGAAGTATCAGGTACGTAAGGGGCAAAAGGTAACTGAAAGAAAGAGTGAATGGTTACGCCGCCTGCATTGATAGCTGCAATACCTGTTGGGGCAAGAACAACCATACGCTTTGGACTTTCGGACTTCAACCGCCGCAGGAATGTAGTTTTTCCGGTCCCTGCCTTACCGGTCAGAAAGAGATGTGTGCCTGTATTTTCTATAAATTGCCACGCTAATGCCAATTCAGGATTCTGTTCCATTATTTCATCAATGTTGGTTGGAGGTGTAAAGGTAGCACAAATAAAAGAGCTAAAGCCTCCATTGGCACATCTTTTTGCAAAAAAAGGAAAAGCTATAAGAGTGACAAGCTACGAGCGGCTTTCGGAACATAGCGCAGCCGCTCGTAACTTGTAGCTCGTAGCTTTTAGCTTTATCACTTCAGACTTCCTGCAATAATATCCAGCAATTCATTTGTAATTGCCTGTTGTCTGCTCTTGTTATATTGCTTCGTCAAATCCTGTATCAGTTCATTCGCATTATCTGTTGCAGTCTGCATGGCAAGTGTACGCGCAGCATGTTCAGAAGCATTAGAATCCTGAAGTACAGTAAATAATTTCTGACTCAACACCTTCGGCAATAAATCAGCAATCAGCTGTCCGACAGATGGTTCTACAATATAATCATTCTGGAAACCACGTTTTCCCGATCCTTCTGTTGCAGCTGTTGCCGCCACCTTACTCAAATCAATAGGAAGGTACTCTTCACGCATCAATATCTGCGAACCCATTGATTTGAAATGATGATAAATCAGCTCCACCCGGTCGATTTGTTTTTCCATAAACTCTTGCATCAACAATGCAGCAAGCTCATACGCTTGTACGTATGAGGGTTTATCCGCCATCTCTTGATAGCTTCCCTGCGACGTATAGCCCAGCTTTTTCACAGCCTGCTCCACTTTCTTTCCTACAGGGTATATCAGGACGTTCTCTTTACCAAGTGATTTATATTCTTCCAGCGTTTCTCCGAGCTTTTTTACCACATTCGCATTGAAAGCTCCGCACAGTGAACTATTGGATGAGAAAACTACGACCGCTACCCGCGTTACGGGACGCACTTCGGTATAAGGCGACTCAAATGTAGCATCTGTAGACAAGAAGTTAGTCAGAATTTCATTCAGCTTCTGTTGATAAGGCAGCATATTCTCAATCCGTGTCTGTGCCTTGTGCAATTTAGCGGATGCCACCATCTTCATCGCCGATGTTATCTGACGCGTACTCTTGACGGAGTTTATTCTGTTTTTTACTTCTTTTAAAGAACCCATAGCATTTTTTTTAGTGGTAAGTGATTAATGATTAGTGATAAGCGGCAAATGAACACATGCCACTAATCACTTGTCACTCAACGTTAATCACTACTCCAAGTATTGTTTCGACATCAGATCTGCCGTTTCCTCTATCTTCTTGCAGACATCATCGTCAATGACGCCACTCTTCAGTACATCAAGCACATCAGTGCGGTGATTCATTTCAAGCGCTTCAAGGAAACTCCTTTCGAAATCTGTTACTTTATCCAACGGAACATTACGCAGTAAGCCATGTGTACCACAATACAGAATGGCAATCTGCTTTTCTACCGGCATCGGACTGTATTGCGGCTGAACCAATAAACGGGTATTCTTTTGTCCCTTATCAATGGTCAGTGCAGTAACGGGATCCATATCACCGCTGAACTTCGTAAATGCTTCCAGCTCGCGATACTGTGCCTGGTCTATCTTCAATGTACCGGCCACTTTCTTCATCGCCTTAATCTGAGCATTACCACCTACACGACTCACAGAGATACCTACATTAATGGCCGGGCGGTTACCTTGGTTAAACAAGTCCGTATCAAGGAATATCTGTCCGTCAGTAATAGAAATCACATTCGTTGGGATGTATGCAGATACGTCTCCTGCCTGTGTCTCTATAATAGGTAGTGCAGTCAGCGAACCGCCACCTTTTACTCTGCCTTTCAGACTTTCCGGCAAATCATTCATTTCACGTGCTACTTCTTCCTGATTGATAATACGTGCTGCACGTTCCAGCAAACGGGAATGCAGATAGAAGATATCACCCGGATAGGCTTCACGCCCTGAAGGACGACGCAAAATCAGTGATACCTCACGATAAGCTACCGCCTGCTTGGAAAGGTCATCATAAACCACCAGTGCATGACGACCGGTATCACGGAAATATTCACCAATGGCAGCACCTGCAAACGGAGCATAATACTGCAATGCCGCAGGATCACCTGCCGTAGCGGCAACCACAATTGTATAATCCATCGCACCATTCTCACGCAAGGTATTCACAATAGTAGCTACAGTAGAACCTTTCTGCCCAATGGCCACATAAATACAATATACAGGATCACCTGCCTCATAATTGGCACGCTGGTTGATGATCGTATCGACGGCAATAGCTGTCTTTCCCGTCTGACGGTCACCGATAATTAACTCACGCTGTCCACGACCGATAGGTATCATGGCATCCACAGCTTTTAGTCCAGTCTGTAACGGCTGGTTCACAGGCTGACGAAAGATAACGCCCGGCGCTTTACGTTCCAAAGGCATTTCGCACAGCTCTCCACCAATGAGTCCCTTACCATCCAGTGGTGATCCCAAGGGATCGATAACACGTCCCAGCATACCCTCTCCCACCATAATGGAAGCAATTCGCTTGGTACGCTTTACGACGTAGCCTTCTTTGATTTTATCTGTAGGACCCAGCAAAACAGCTCCTACGTTGTCCTCTTCCAGATTCATCACAATCGCCTTGATACCGTTGTCAAACTCCAACAGTTCGTTTGCTTCAGCATTACGCAGTCCGTAGATACGTGCCACACCGTCACTGACTTGCAGCACCGTACCGATCTCATCCAACTGCACGCGGGTATCAATTCCCTCTAACTGGTGACGGAGAATATCGGAGACTTCGCTTACTTTTATATTTTCAGACATGTTTCTATTTACGATTTAGTTATTTACAATTTACGATTGAGATTACCATCATTAAGTCCGATTCACTACTTACAATGTAGAGTAACTCTAATCGTAAATCGTAAATCGTCCAATCGTAAATCACACTATTCTTCTGTTCTTATCAATGAACTGTTGTTTCACTCTCTTTAGTTGCGTGGCGATGCTGGCATCCAGCCGGAAATCGTTGATATCAAATATAAAGCCCCCTTCAATCGAAGGATCAACTTCAGTTTGTAACTCCATCTGTGCATGTAGCAAAGTAGAAGCACTATTTCGAATGCGCTCCCAAACTTCCCGGCTCACAGGTACAGACGTAATCAGCTTTCCTACGCCGATATGCTTCAATTTCCTGTATAGATCAAGATAAGTCAGGCAGATGTACTGCAAATAATACTCCCGGCGGTTTCTCAACACAAGTGTTATGAAGCGGGAAAATTCCCGGCTCACCTCTCCATTGCCTACGGCAGCAGTACAAATCAGAGCAAATTTCTCCTTGATCTTCAAAATAGGGTTATCCAACGCCTCCCGTAAATCAGGATGCTTACGGAAGCTTCGTTCCAGCATACGCAATTCATGATATACGCGGTCTTCAGCCCCCGTACCTTTTGCGTATTCTATCAACGCTTTGGCATATCGCATCGAAACAATTCCTATATCCATTTCCTTTAATTATTAGTGATTAGCGACTCATGACCAACATTTCGCTAATCATTCATCACTAATCGCTTATCGCTACTTAATTGCTTCTTGAGGCTGCCAGCACTTCGTCCAGCATCCGGTCTATCATCTCCATTTGTTCGTGCTCTTCATCCAGATTCTTACGGATTACTTTCTCCGCAATATCCACAGAAAGCACGGCAACCTGGCGACGGATATCGCGTATCGCCTCTTCCTTTTCTTGCTGTATCTGCTTCTTCACATCGTCCAGCTCTTTCTGCGCGGCGACTTCCGCCTGCTTGCGTGCTTCGACGATAATCTTGTCACGCTCGTGCATCGCCTCCCGCAGGATGCGTCCTTGCTCCTTGTTGGCAGCAGCAACCAATGCTTCGCTCTCAGCTTTTAGTCTTTGAAGTTGCGCATTAGCTTCTTTTGCCACTTCCAGCGATTGGTCTATGTAGGTTCTACGGCCTTCTACCATCTTAGTAATGACAGGAAAACCATACTTCGCCAACACCACAAACACCACACCGAACGACAAAAGCATCCAGAACAGCAGACCACTATCGGGTAATAACAATGACATAATCTTAATTATAAATTAATAATTATAAATTAAAAGCAAGTATAGGCCTATTATAAGAAGAACACTAACAGACACACAACTACTGCCAACAGAGCAACACCTTCAATCAATGCAGCAGCGATAATCATGTTCATACGAATGTCTCCCGATGCTTCCGGCTGACGGGCAATAGCCTCCATAGCTGAACCACCAATTTTACCAATACCCAAACCTGCGCCAATAACGGCAAGTCCGGCGCCGATTGCTGCACCTAATTTACTAATTCCGGCTGCAGCCGCAGTAGCTTGCAATAATACAGATAGTAACATAATCTTTTGTTTTTAAATGGTTTATTATTAATTGTTGTTTTCTTTCACTTTTACTTCTTTATGCTCCTCCTGAGCCAGTCCGATAAATACGGCAGACAACATAGTGAATACGTACGCCTGGATAAATGCCACCAATAGTTCCAATGCATTCATAAAGATATTGAACAGCACAGATGCCACGGTAAGCGTACCGTTAAGCGCAGGTCCCATACTGGCAGAAATAAAGATCAGACATGTTAACACCAACATTGCCATGTGTCCGGCCAGCATATTGGCAAAAAGACGAATCATTAAGGCAAATGGTTTGGTGAAGATACCGAAGAATTCAATAAAAGGCATCATCGGTACAGGAACCTTCAACCACCAAGGCACATCCGGCCAAAAAATATCTTTCCAATAGGTTTTCGTTCCGAACAGGTTGACGGCAACAAATGTAAAAAGTGCCAGAACCATCGTAATAGCAATATTACCCGTCACATTAGCTCCACCCGGGAAAATGGGAATCAACCCCATGATATTATTTATAAAGATGAAGAAGAACGCTGTCAGCAGGTAAGGAGCAAACTTCCGATACTTCGGCCCTACACAACTCTTAATGATATCGTCGTTCACCATCATGATAAACATCTCCATAAATCCGATGAAGCCGCCCGGAGCCGCACTACCTTGCGGATGTTTACGATACCACTGGGCAACGGCCAGAATAATGACAAGTAGCAATACACTGTTAATCAACAGTGACAGTGTCACTTTTGTGATAGAAATATCCCAGGGACGTATTTCGTTTCCGGTTGCATCATGCTCAACCAACTTACCTTCGTACCTGCTACCTGCCGGAGCTATAAAGAATCCTTCATAAGATCCTCCATTTTCTTCCAATCGTGAAGAGAGGAAAGCGTGCCAACCAGTCTGCGAGCTATATACAATAATAGGTAATGGGATAGTGACGTGCGTTTTTCCCCATGTGGTAATATGCCACTCATAAGCATCGCCAATGTGACCGAAGACGATCTCTTTCACATCCACCGTGTTTTCTTTCTGTTCGGTAGAGGTGACATCATCCCGTTTGGCTACGCTGTCAAGTTCCGCTTCAATTCCCTGTGCCACAACAGGCAGGGTAGTAAGCAGCATTCCCAGCATCAGGAATATTCCGGTCAATAGATTACGCATTTGTTTCATTTTTCTTTTCTTTTTTCTGTTTCTTTCCTACTTCATAAGTAAAAAAGAACCAAGTCTCATATATCAGATAGACTATATAGTAAAGGATGAATGTCAGCAGGAATAACTTAGCTTCTTCCCGCACTGCAAAGCAGTACACTACCAAGAGTATCACAGAGAGCAACATCTTCATCACCTTCATCGCCATGTAAAGCAGCAACATCTTTTGCGGGGCATGCTTACGGCAAGCATCAAACATAGATATTTCAAAAAGCCCGAACAAGAAGAAATATACCGGAATGAAAGGATATCCTCCAAAATAATGTCCAGGCAATAAATAATGTAAAATCCCTGCGCCTACCCATCCTGCTATTAATGTCAACAGGGTGATCTGGTA
>NZ_EQ973492.1:603466-614304 GCF_000158035.1 Bacteroides cellulosilyticus DSM 14838 | reverse complement strand
ATAAAAAATTGCGCTTTGTCAAGCTGATACTCATAGTATTATTCAAAATTAAGAATAAAAGAATTAAGGATGAAAAGACTATTGTCAGTCTACGCAGGCAGAAACCACTCCACCACTTAACTCAATGAAACCACCCTCTATGTCAAGAGTCTGTTCTTCTCCTTCTGTCGGTACATACATCACCTTACCTTCACGAAGCGAAGACACAATGGGTGCATGTTGCGGAAGGATGGTAAACGTTCCTATTGTGCCAGGTAGCGTTACACTTTCCACTTCTCCATTATAAATTTCCTTTTCAGGAGACACTATGTTCAAATACAACTTCTTCATAGCCTCTTTCCTTCTTTTATTTTTTAATTATTTACCTGATCCAGCAATTTCTTACCTTTTTCTATCGCTTCTTCAATCGTACCGACATTCAAGAAAGCAGGTTCGGGTAGATAGTCCACCTCACCATCCAGAATCATCTTAAAGCCTTTGATAGTGTCTTCTATGGGCACCATCGTTCCCGGTACACCTGTAAATTGTTCGGCAACGGCAAAAGGCTGAGATAAGAAACGTTGCACGCGACGTGCACGATTCACCAATGTACGGTCGGCATCCGAAAGTTCTTCCATACCAAGGATAGAAATAATATCCTGTAATTCCTTGTTACGTTGCAGAATTTGTTTCACCCGTTGCGCCACTTCATAATGCTCTTCTCCCACAACATGCGGGTCGAGGATACGTGAAGTAGATTCCAGCGGATCAACGGCAGGATAAATACCTAACTCAGTAATTTTACGACTCAATACCGTCGTGGCATCCAGGTGTGTAAATGTAGTAGCAGGTGCCGGGTCAGTCAAGTCATCGGCAGGCACATATACAGCCTGTACAGAGGTGATAGATCCATTTCGGGTAGAAGTAATACGTTCCTGCATAGCACCCATTTCAGTAGCCAGCGTCGGTTGGTAACCTACAGCCGAAGGCATACGTCCCAACAAAGCGGATACTTCGGAACCTGCTTGTGTGAAACGGAAAATATTATCGATAAAGAACAGGATATCACGTGAGCCACCAGTTTCAGCACCTTGGTCACGGAAAGATTCTGCTACCGTCAGCCCGGACAATGCTACTGATTGACGCGCACCGGGAGGTTCGTTCATCTGGCCGAATATCAAGGATACCTGTGATTTTTCCACTTCACTGTAATCTACCTTAGATAAATCCCAGTTTCCTTCTTCCATACTTTTCTTGAACTCTTCACCATAACGGATAACACCGGATTCAATCATTTCACGCAGCAAGTCGTTACCTTCACGGGTACGCTCTCCTACTCCTGCAAACACAGAAAAACCATGTTGTTTCTTAGCAATGTTATTAATGAGTTCCTGAATAAGCACTGTTTTACCTACACCAGCACCACCGAACAAGCCGATCTTACCACCCTTACTGTAAGGTTCCAGCAAGTCGATAACCTTGATACCTGTATAGAGCACCTCTTGTACGGTAGTCAAATCTTCAAACTTAGGAGGATCACGGTGGATGGGATAAGCACCGGCACGGTCTAACTCTTTCATACCATCAATGGAATCACCCACTACATTCATCAACCGACCTTTAATCTGGTCGCCCACCGGCATGGTAATAGGACCACCTGTGGGATACACTTTCATACCTCTTTGTAAACCGTCCGTACTATCCATTGCTACAGTTCTCACTGTATTTTCACCAATGTGTTGCTGCACTTCTACGATTAATGTTTTTCCGTTTGATCTTTTTATCTCCAGTGCGTCGTGGATACTTGGAAGCATCAGTTCGGCATCCGTACCTTCAAAATAGACGTCTACTACCGGTCCGATGACCTGAGAGATATGTCCGATAATTTGTGACATAAGCAATCTTTTTATATAATTTCTCTTTTTCTAAACTCTACAAGTCGCGTTCTTGTCATTCCGCTGCTATGAGCTTAACACCTATTGAATAGTTTTTGTTCAAAGCTTCAAATCTTAATTTTTACGGAATAGTTACATAAGCAACCTTGCAAATGTAAACACAAAAACTTTCAAGTTGTACTCTATGAAAACGTTTTTTCTATAAATTATACCCTTTTGAACTATTATTACTACAATAAGAACAAAAAAGCGACATCCATTTAACGTTGCTTAAACATTCATCAACAGATACTAAGAAGGAATTCCACTATTTTTGTGTGAACAAAACGTCATTTGGTAAGTTATATTTTGAAGTATAAATTTAATGAAAGGAAAAAAGTATGAATCCACATCAAAATCCATTCGCAGGAAACACCCCACAGGATGTAACCGAAAGACAAGGTGAAAATGCCATTTTCATCGTTTACGGATTAAATCAATCTCCTGATGCTGTCGACAAAGTAAAAGATGTATGTACCAATTTCTCAGCGTTGATACGTAGTATGCGTAATCGCTTTCCCGATGCACAGTTCAGTAGCACGATAAGTTTCAGTGCTAATGTATGGGATCGTATTTTCCCTGGCAAGGGGAAACCCAAAGAATTGGAAACTTTCAAAGAAATAAGGGGAAGTAAATATACAGCTGTATCCACTCCCGGTGATATACTGTTTCATATCCGGGCACGGCAAATGGGGCTATGTTACGAATTTGCTTCTATCATCGATGAAAAACTAAAGGGGGCTGTCGAAGCTATTGATGAAACTCACGGTTTCAGGTATATGGATGGTAAAGCAATCATTGGCTTCGTAGATGGAACAGAATCTCCAGCCGTGGACGAGAATCCTTATCACTTTGCCGTAGTTGGTGAAGAAGATCCGGATTTTGCGGGTGGAAGTTATGTATTTGTACAGAAGTATATTCACGATATGAATGCTTGGAATGCGCTTCCGGTAGAAGAGCAGGAAAAGGTGATAGGACGAAGAAAGTTCAATGATGTGGAATTGTCGGATGAAGAAAAGCCTGCAAATGCACATAATGCTGTAACAAATATTGGAGATGATTTAAAAATAGTACGTGCCAATATGCCATTTGCCAATACTTCAAAAGGAGAATACGGTACTTATTTCATTGGATATGCAAGTACATTCAGTACTACGCGCCAGATGTTGGAAAGTATGTTCATCGGGAATCCTATAGGCAACACCGACCGCTTGCTTGATTTTAGTACTGCGGTTACCGGGACCCTGTTCTTTGCACCGTCTTACGATCTACTTGGAGAAAATTAGCAGTTCGCCCCATGCGGGGCAAACATAAAAAAAGGCTATCTATCCCAGACAGCCAATCTTTTGTTAACCTTAAATCTAATACTATGAAAAACACATTGCAAAGGTACGGCTTTTCTTGACTTCTCCAAATTTCAGAGCCTTTACAGGGCATTTTACAACAAGGTTTAATAATTCTATCGACCTTGTTAACAATTTAACAAAGAAAAGAGAGTATTACACTATATTTTTAAACAGGAATTAAGAAGATATCGGATTTCCAGAGAAGAATATCTATTCAACTATAGTGGGCCTCTGCATATAATATGCAGAAGTCCCGTTATGATAATAGTTCTCTTTTATGGAAGTACATTTAAAACCATTTTTTTCATATAAATGAATAGCCGGGGAATTAGAAACATTCACCTCCAAAGTAATTCTCTTTAAGCCTTGTTTTTGGGCAATAACAGCTATCTGATCTATTAGTAATTGCCCCACTTTTTTGCCACGAAAATCAGGATGAACAGCTATCGAATAGATACGTAGACTACAAGCACGTTGATTTATCAACACACTAAAATAGCCCCCCACCCTTTGCTGATATTCTGCTACACAAAAGTATCCTTTTGCTTGAGAAATAAGATAAACAAACTGACGTTTTGAAAAACTATCTTTATCAAAACAAATTTGTTCTATCTCCATAATTGACGGAATATCATCAATTTCAGCCAAACGAAGTATAAATCGCTGTTCCATACGAATTAGAAACGTTTTACATCCAACATACGCCAAAAGTTATTCAGCAACCGATAGTAGAGTTCGTCTCCCAGAATGGCATCTTCTAACCCATGGTCAATGCTGGGATTATCATTTATCTCAATAACAATAGCACGGTCATTTACCATTTTCAAATCTACTCCATACAGGCCTTTCCCAATAAAAGAAGCCGCACGCAGCGCTGTATCCAATACCTTACGCGGCACTTGATAAATAGGAATAGTCTCCACCAGCCCGCAGCGGCTCCGTCCGGAAGCATAATGGCAATAGATTTGCCAATGTCCCTTAGCCATATAATACTTACACGCATAGAGAGGCTCTCCATTCAAAATGCCGATACGCCAGTCAAAATCTGTTGGAGTGAATTCCTGAGCCAGCAGTATAGACGACTTATCAAACAATACTTTCAACGCTTCATCCAACTCGATCTCATTATTGACTTTCTTCATACCGATAGAGAAAGAACCATCTGGGATTTTCAGGATAAAAGGACTACCAAGTTGTTCCGTAATCTCCTCATAAGAGTTGACATTCGATTTGAATAGTAACATGGAAAGCGGTGCCGGAATCTTTTCCTTCTCAAACAATTCTTTCAGATAAACCTTATTGGTACAGCGGATAATAGATTGAGGATCATCTATAACAGCCAACCCATTTTGTGTGGCCAATTGTGAAAGCCGGAACGTGTAATGGTTTAACGAAGTAGTGGTACGAATAAATAAGGCATCAAACTCCATCAGTCGTGTGGCATCTTCTTCAGTTAGCAATTCGGCATGAATATCCATCTTCTTAGCCAGTTCAAGTAGCTTGTGAAGTGCCTTTTTATCGCTTGGCGGAAATTTCTCATCCGGATCATACAGTATAGCCAGGTTGTATCTTGCCGATTTCGAGGCCTGAGGATTGCGCCACACTTTTCTGTTAAACAAATCCAGAGCATTAGCGAAATAATCCTCTTCCTCATTATTCAATGAGCTCAAAGGTAAAAACTGAATATTTTCTATCTGATTCTTATGTCGCGTATTTAATGTAACCCGCAATAAAGGAGCCGGATAATTCTCAAAAATAAAACGGGCTATACGCTCCAATCCTTTCTCTTTGCAAGTGCCAAAATATACATTCAGAGACCAAAGATCATCGGTTATTTCATTTTTCTGAATCCATTGATAACAAAGCTTTTGAAGACTGCTATCCATACGGATACCTGCACCAGCTTCCACCTTATTAATTATATCTACTCCGGGAATAACTTTATGCCCCCTCGTCTGGGCTAATAACGAGCAATAATAGCCTTCGGAGTTATAGCTATAATCATTACTCAGGTTGATTACTAATTTACGATCCTTTCCCGGTGATTTATACTTCAGGTAGTCAGATACTGTTAAAATGCTGTTTGTTTTGGAATATGGTTTCCAATCATCCAAGCTGTCTACAAGGATCAATACATTGTTCATTTCGTCTTTTAAAAAAAGTGCCCGAAAGTAGTGAATTAAATAATACAAAATATCGCAGACTCAATAATTATTTTCAAGAGATGAAAACAACCCTGTTTTTGCTCAAAAATGCAATAAACAAAAGTCTCTCTGGGTTGTTTCTAATAGCAACTAAAAACAGACCTTGATTATGAAAAAGTTTAATTTCAGTTTATTGGCAGGCTTGTTGTTGCTGATATCTGCTTCCGTATGCGCAGAAAATACTCCGGAAAAAGTACAGGAAACTTTCAAAAAGATGTATCCTAAAGTGACGACCGTGGAATGGATGCATAAAAGTGATTACCACATTGCCGGATTTGTTTCAGATAGCCACGAAATGAATGCCTGGTTCGGAAACAATGCCCAATGGATAATGACGGAGACAAACGTCGAAAGTCTGGAAGATGTCCCTGCTCCCGTAGCTAAAGCATTTATGCAGACAGAGACCCCTCCTATACAAATCAGATATATAAAGATAATTACCTTCCCCAAAATGCCTGCTGTAGTAATCATCGATATAGAAGAGTATAACTCTGACAGAGAAATTCAGCTTTTCTATGCTCCTGACGGTAAACTACTACAGAGCCTCGATGTATCCGGTGGTGATGGAGAAATCTATCCCGAGTTATTCGGGTAATACAAAATTCTTACCAAATATAAGAACAATTGAGCAAAACAGAATGTTATCTATAAAAACAACTATAAATAGCAAGACTTATGAGTAGACGTTCACAGCTGGAGCATGAAGTATCATTAGCTCAAAAACGTATTAAGGAAGCTCCCCAAAATACGCCGGCAAACATCAGAAAAATTTGGGAACAAGAGTTGGTTGAACTTGAAGTAGAACTGAACAACCTGACTGACGACGAAGAAGATAATAACGATTAGCAACCTCTGACAATGAAATGGGATAATCAACTGATAAATCATTTGCAATGGTCGAATGCGATCATTAATCGTGAGGGCAAAGAAATCGTAGCACAGGAAATTGCTGCAATGGCGAAGGATGGTGATGTGATCGGAGCCGGCTCCGGTTCTACCGTTTATCTGACGCTATTCGCATTAGCGGAACGTATTCGCAAAGAATCTCTACACATAGAAGTCATCCCTGCCTCTGCAGAAATTTCTATGACCTGCATACAATTGGGTATACCACAAACGACCCTTTGGAATAAGCGTCCAGACTGGGTTTTTGATGGTGCTGATGAAGTAGATCCGGAGAAAAGTCTGATTAAGGGACGTGGTGGAGCCATGTTCAAAGAAAAACTTCTGATAAAAAGCAGTAGTAAGAGCTTCATTATCATTGATGATACAAAACTGGTAGATCATTTGGGAAGTCATTTTCCAATACCTGTAGAAGTGTTTCCAGGTGCATTAACTTTTGTAGAAAGCGAAATGCAACGGTTAGGAGCTTCTGACGTGAAATTGCGTCTTGCCGGTGGAAAAGACGGACCTGTTCTCACCGAAAACGGCAACTTTATTTTTGATACCCGCTTCAGTTATGTTGACCCTTCTTTGGAACAAAACCTGAAAGCAATTACCGGGGTAATTGAAAGCGGGCTTTTTATCGGATATGATGTTGAAATAGTAGTTGCGAAATAAAAAAGCAGCTGCCACTCAATCTGTGACAACTGCTTTTCTTTTATCTAATAAGTAAGCCTTAATACACTTCAACCTTTTCTGCAATTCGCTTAGCCTTATCTCTCAATGCATCCAGATCTGACTTTAACGGTGCATAGCATAACACCACGCCCATACGCCGATTGACGCGCGTCGTCGGCTTACCGAAAATGCGGAGATAAGTGTCTTCTTCTTTCGTCACCTCTTCAATACCGCGATAATCAGGACGTTCCTGGCTGGCAATAGTTGAAAGAATCACAGCACTGGCACCAATACGCTCTTGCTTGATGTTTGGAATAGGCAAGCCTAGTACAGCACGTAAATGAAGTTCAAATTCATTCAAATTTTGTGTTCCTGCCAATGTCACCATACCCGTATCATGCGGACGCGGAGAAAGTTCCGAGAAATAAACTCCATTTTCATGACTCAAGAAAAATTCAACTCCCCACAGACCGGCACCGGTCAGAGCCCGTGTCACTTTCTCAGCCATTTCCTGCGCTTCCTTCAAATGAGCCGGATCAATGTGCGCCGGCTGAAAACTTTCACGATAATCTCCCCCTTTCTGCACATGTCCGATGGGCGGACAAAACAAGGTAGGCCCATTCTTTTGCGTCACCGTAAGCAATGTTATCTCACTATCAAACTTGATAAATTCTTCAATAATCAATTCTTTTATATCACCACGGCTACCATTGCAACCATATTCCCAGGCATGTTCCAATTCATCCGCACTCTTCACAAGAGACTGCCCTTTGCCCGAAGAAGACATCAGCGGCTTCACTACGCAAGGAAAACCGATCTTTTCAGAAGCAGCTTTCAACTCATCCAGAGTTTTTGCATAAAAATATTTAGCAGTTTTCAGTCCCAACTCCTGTGCGGCCAAATCACGAATAGCCTTGCGGTTCATAGTAAAGTTTACAGCACGGGCACTGGGTACCACCTGAATACCTTCCTTCTCAAAATCGTAAAGGCGTTCTGTACGGATGGCCTCGATTTCCGGAACAATGATATCCGGCTGGTGTTTGCGTACTACACGTTCCAATGCATCGCCGTCAAGCATGCTAAATACCTCATATTCATCAGCCACCTGCATGGCAGGTGCTCCGGCATATGAATCACAGGCAATAATATATTGACCTTTTCGTTGGGCAGAAATAACAAACTCTTTGCCCAGTTCACCGGAACCTAACAATAAAATCTTCTTCATTTTTGCTATGTGTTTATATTAAGAAGTACAAATGTACATAAAAAAATAAGTAGCTACCGCTTTAAATAATTTAAAAAACGAATGGATAGCTCATTTTTATCTGTATCTTTGTAGCATAAACAATAGGGTTTATTCTGAAATCTTCTTTGTGCATGTTTGCTTTTGCGGTATTCCGCAAATTATTCCATCCCAAAATGACCTCATAATCAGCTCCTTTGTTCATCACAAGATTAAATTGTTGTATGGATCCTGAACGGATTAGGTGCAGCCATTAGTCAGAAAAACTAAGTGCAGTATATAAACTGCATAATATATAATAATTAAAGAATGGCAGTAAAAAGAGTAACATCAAGTAAAAGAGACAGAGAAAAAGCGAAACAGAGTAAGCGAGAAGAAAAACAAAAGAGAAAAGAAGAACGCTTGAGCAGCGGTAGCCGTAGCTTCGAAGAGATGCTGGCTTATGTGGACGAAAACGGAATTCTTCACTCCACACCAGAAGGTGTAAAGCCTAAAGAAGAAATAGATGCTTCTGAAATAGAAATATCAATTCCGAAAAAAGGCGAAGCAGAAGAAGTTCTGCCATTAAACGGACGTATTGAACATTTTAATGTGTCCAGAGGTTATGGTTTTATTAAAGATTTAGGAAGTGGTGAGAAATATTTTTTCCACGTTACTTCCGCTCCCGAAGGGATAACCGAAGGGGATAACGTAACATTTGAAATTGAACGTGGTACGCGAGGTATGAACGCCGTGCGGATCTCAATCATTAATAAATAACAATTTTAACTTACAAAAAGAAATGAACATTTATGTTGCGAACCTAAGCTGGAACACAAACAGTGACAGCTTACAGGAATTATTTTCACAGTATGGCGAAGTAACTTCAGCCTACATTATTAACGACAGAGAGACGGGACGTTCACGCGGTTTCGGCTTCGTAGAAATGCCGAATGATGAAGAAGGTCAGAAAGCTATTGACGCTCTTAACGAAACAGAATTCGAAGGCAAGAACATCGCTATTAGCGTAGCTCGCCCCAGAACAGAAAGACCTGCAGGTGGTAACCGTGGTGGTGGCTATGGCGGCGGTGGCAACCGTGGTGGTGGCTATGGCGGCGGCAATCGTGGCGGTGGTTACGGCGGCGGCAATCGTGGCGGTGGCTATGGCGGCGGAGATCGCGGTGGAAGATATTAATCTTACAACTTAACAAAGAAATGAAAACTGTTCGGGATGATTTCCGAACAGTTTTTTTTATGTCCCTGTTTCACTTATTATATATCAATAATATCTATATTTGCATATATGATAACGAGCAAACATATTCTACTGACACTTTCACTGCTACTGTGCAATGTTTGTATCTACGCTGCTGCGGTCAACTACTCCGTACGCGGAAAAGTTATTGATAAACAATCACGCCAACCGGTGGCTTATGCCAACGTTGTGGTTGCAGGTATTCCCGGTAAAGGAGCATCGACAGATTCTCTAGGCATATTTCGTATAGAACAGATACCCCCTGGCATTTATCGCTTCGAAGCAACACTGATAGGTTATAAAAGCGCAGTGACCTCCGAGTATTTGGTTTCCGCCTCTACGCCTTTCATCGAGATAGAGATAGAGGAAGATGAAAATATGCTATCAACAATAGTGGTCACCCCCTCTCCTTTCCGGAAAACGGTGGAAAGTCCGGTAAGTATGAGGATTATCGGCTTGCAGGAGATAGAAAGAAGTCCGGGAGGAAACCGCGATATCTCACGTATCGTGCGAGCCTATCCGGGTGTCTCTTTCTCTCCCATCGGTTATAGAAACGACTTGATTGTACGAGGTGGATCACCTTCCGAGAATCGCTTCTATATGGATGGAATAGAAATACCTAATATCAACCACTTTGCCACACAGGGAGCATCGGGTGGTCCGGTCAGTATAGTCAATGCAGATTTGATACGGGAAATCAGTTTCTATACCGGAGCATTTCCGGCCAATCGCTCCGGAGCCATGAGTTCAGTATTAGATTTTCGTCTGCGCGATGGTAACCCGGACAAACAGACATTTAAGGCAACCCTGGGAGCATCCGAAGTTTCTTTCAGTGGTAACGGACATTTGAGCGATAAGACAACCTATCTGTTTTCTATGCGTCAATCTTATCTGCAACTACTGTTCAAGGCTTTAGGACTTCCTTTTCTGCCAAACTTCATTGACGGTCAATTCAAATTGAAGACCAAACTATCAGCACATGATGAACTGATCCTACTTGGCTTAGTCGGCATTGATAAGATGAAACTGAATACAGACGAGAAAGGAGAAGACGCGGAATACATATTAAGTTATCTGCCTACCATTCACCAGGAGACATTCACAGTGGGAGCTTCATACCGCCATTATGCAGGGAAACACGTACAATCGGTCACCTTAAGCCATAACTACCTGAACAATCGTAATATAAAATATCTGAATAATGATGAATCTTCCGAAGACAATCTGACACTCCGGCTTCGTTCAGTAGAGCAAAAGACCACCCTGCGCTTTGAAAACCAAACGAGATTAGGGCAATGGACATTGAAGGAAGGTACAGAAATGAATTATTCCAACTAT
>NZ_EQ973492.1:598226-603160 GCF_000158035.1 Bacteroides cellulosilyticus DSM 14838 | reverse complement strand
GCAGTTGAAGGAAGGTACAGAAATGAATTATTCCAACTATACGAATCAAACGAATCAGCGAATATTCGGTATAACCTCTACACTCTCTGATTACCGGACGGATTTGAACATATTCAGTTGGGGCGGTTTCTTCTCAACAGATTATACCACCGCCAATAAACGTTTTTCCGCATCCGCAGGCATCCGTACAGATGGTAACAACTACAATAAGGAGATGAAAGAATTATGGAAACAGCTCTCTCCCCGCCTCTCCTTATCTTACGAACTAACCCAGCAATGGACATTAAGCGGAAATGCAGGTCTATATTACCAGCTACCACCTTATACAGCATTAGGTTTCAAGGACAACGACGGTCTTTATGCAAATAAGAATTTAAAGTATATGCAAGTGATGGAAACCAGCCTCGGACTTGATTGGCATTTACAGGATAGGTTGATGATTTCGGCAGAAGGTTTCTTTAAGCGTTACAGCCGTATGCCTCTTTCTCTCCGTGACGACATCGCTCTGGCATGTAAGGGAGACGATTACGGCACAGTAGGTAATGAGGCATTGATACCGACCGCACGAGGGCGTGCTTATGGTGTAGAAACCATGTTGCGTTGGCAGATACCGGAGCGCTTCAACTTTGTATCTTCCCTTACTGTCTTCCGCAGTGAATATAACAGCATCGCTTCTGCTTGGGACAACCGTTTCATTCTTAATGTAAGTGGTACGTACAATTTACCACGCCGTTGGAGTATCGGAGGAAAGCTAAGTTATATAGGTGGTGCCCCTTACACTCCTTACGATGAAGAAAAATCCTCATTGGTTGAAGCTTGGAATGCACAGGGGCGTCCGTATTATGATTACTCAAAGTACAATACGGAGCGTCTACCCAATTTCGCCCAACTTGATATTCGTGTAGATAAATCTTTCTATTTTCATCGCTGCATGGTAGGTTTTTATCTCGATTTGCAGAATATCACAGGAAGTAAGTTGAAGCAGCAGGATGTGATTATGAGTACAGGAGTTATTGAAAACCCGTCTGCACCTGTAGGAGAACAAAGATATAAGATGAAATATCTGAAACAGAAAAGTGGAACGATATTACCGTCGATTGGAATTACCGTAGAATTCTAATGCCAGGCCTTTGTTATTGACCTACAAAAAGTAAAAAAGCCGGAATGACCTCAAATAAATCATTCCGGCTATTATAATAAAACTATGGCACTTTTCTTTTTATTGAAATATCATTTATTGATGTTGTTCCCTCAGCAAATCATTCACCGTCTTTACCGGATTGAACGTACTCAGAGAAACTTCTACAAACACCGTATTCCAATCACTCATGGCACCGTTCCACAGACCGGGAAGTTCAAGTGCTTTGAGATCTTTGCCATTCTTTGATTTATAAGAGATGAAACCGGTAGCCTTATCTACGAAATTAACAAGATCAAACTTATGACCCTTATAATCGCGCACAGCACAAACCAAATCTACAGGATTAAAGTGCGTACCCTTTTCGAACATCTCTTTTTTCTCCGGATCGTCCATATCAATTTGAGAACTTTCAAGAATTTGCAGAGAAATAGTACCGTCACTATTATATGCCAGGAACGGACCGCCACCCGGCTCGCCTACATTTTTCACCATACCGCATACACGCATCGGACGATTCAGTTTCTCTTTCAGATAAAGTACGAGTTCAGCATCTTCCAGATTCTTGGTCTCAGGATTTTTACAGAACAATTTCTTTTGCAGGAATTGCAGAATTTCAAGCACTTGTTCGTGAGTATATCTGCCGCTATCCAAAAGTTCCAAATAAGCAAATGCTTTTTGTTGCAGCGCCACTAATACTCCGGCAATCAACTTCTTATACAACACGGTGTCACCTTTCAGTTTATCAGGCACTACATTGTCGATATTCTTGATAAAGATAATATCTGCATCAAGATCATTCAGATTCTCGATCAGCGCACCATGACCACCCGGACGGAATAACAACTTGCCGTTATCACGGAAAGGCTGATTATTCATATCGGCAGCAATAGTGTCCGTACAGGGCTTTTGTTCAGAAAAAGTTACATTGTAATCTACACCGTATTTCTTGGCATAAACAGCTGCTTTGTCTGCCACCAGGTTTTCGAACAAGCGGCGATGTTCAGGAGAAACGGTAAAATGCACATTGACCTTTCCATTCTTGTTAGCAGCATAGAGAGCACCTTCCACAAGATGTTCTTCCAATGGAGTACGGCTTCCATCTTCATATCTGTGGAACTTCAGCAAACCTTTCGGAAGCGCACCATAATTCAGTCCTGCCGCCTCAAGCAATGCAGCCACTACAGCTTTATAATCACCCTCAGCCATCAATGCGGGAATGTTCTTCTCGAATGCTTTCTCACAGGCGGCATTCAAGTCATTATAGAAAGCAAACTTTTCAATCTGCTCAAAGAATGTTTTTTCGAATTTAGTTTCGGGCACATCATAATCAGCCCCAAGAAATTCGAATAAATTCTTGAACATACGGCTTGCCGCACCTGAAGCAGGAACAAACTTCACTACTACTTTATCTGTCCGCGTATATGCATCCCATGCATCGAGATAGAGCTTCTGCTCTTCTGCTGCAGGTGCCAGAATACCTTTTTCCAATGAAGCGGCAGCAGCCAGCTTTAAGTACGGGAAACCTTTCTCAAAACAGGTCAGCTGTTCAGCTATCTGCTCTTCTGAAATACCTTTTTGCCTAAGCAACTCTTTGTCTTGCGGTGTTATCATACTATCTATTTTTTATTAATTGATTGCCAAAAATACAAAAAAAGCACAAGCCTTATAATAGAAAGGAAGAAAAAAACTACCTTTGGGCAACAAAAATGGACAATTATGGAAAGAGATGAATTTTTCACTACTGAAGAGAAGGAATTGCTCTTCTCTCTCTACAGAAAATTATTGCAGTTGACCGGTGAGACATTACAGAAAGGTGACTGTAGAAAACTGAAAACACATCTTATCAACTCTATAAAGGATAACCGCGTTCAGCGTGATACCTTCGGACTGAATCCACTGGTTAAAGATATGCAGACTGCCGTTATCGTGGCCGAAGAAATCGGAATGAAACGGGCGTCTATTCTGGGCATCATGCTGCACGAAAGCGTGAGAAACGGAGCTTGTACCCCCGAAGAAGTGCAAGCCGCTTTCGGTGAAGACGTGGCAGGCATCATCCGCGGGCTCATCCGTGTCAATGAGCTTTACTCCAAAAGCCCGACTATCGAATCGGAAAACTTCCGCAACCTGTTGCTTTCTTTTGCGGAAGATATGCGTGTGATCCTGATAATGATTGCTGACCGTGTGAACATCATGCGGCAAATCAAAGACAGTAAAAATGACGAAGCCCGTCGGCAAGTGGCAAATGAAGCGGCCTACCTGTATGCTCCCCTTGCCCACAAACTGGGTTTATATAAGCTGAAATCGGAACTGGAAGACCTTTCGCTGAAATATACGGAGAAAGAGGTTTACTATCATATCAAGGATAAGCTGAACGAGACAAAAGCGTCCCGTGACAAGTATATTGCCGCCTTCATCGCTCCGATGCAGAAGAAACTGGAAGAAGCCGGATTGCATTTCCACATCAAAGGGCGTACAAAATCCATTCACTCCATCTATCAGAAGATGAAGAAGCAGAAATGTCCGTTCGAAGGGGTATATGACTTGTTTGCCATCCGTATTATCTTGGATTCGCCTGTAGATAAAGAAAAGCAGGAGTGCTGGCAAGCATATTCTATTGTAACAGATATGTACCAACCTAACCCGAAGCGCTTGCGTGACTGGCTATCTGTACCAAAAAGCAACGGTTACGAGTCATTACACATTACTGTAATGGGTCCCGAAAGCAAATGGGTGGAAGTACAGATACGTACCGAACGCATGGACGATATCGCCGAACGGGGGCTCGCTGCTCACTGGCGTTACAAAGGTGTAAAGGGAGAAACAGGATTGGATGAATGGCTGACCACTGTTCGTGAAGCATTAGAAAACTCGGATAGTAACGGGCTGGAAGCTATGGACCAGTTCAAACTGGATTTATACGAGGATGAGGTCTTCGTATTCACTCCGAAAGGCGATCTGTTTAAATTAGGTAAGGGAGCCACGGTGCTGGATTTTGCTTTCCACATCCATAGCAAATTAGGATGTAAGTGTATCGGTGCGAAAGTAAACGGCAAGAATGCCCAATTGCGGCAAGTGCTGAATAGTGGTGATCAAGTGGAAATTATGACCTCGAATACACAGACACCCAAACAGGATTGGCTGAATATTGTAACCAGCTCCAAGGCACGTACCAAGATACGCCAGGCATTGAAGGAGATGGTTGCCCGCCAGCATGCTTTTGCCAAAGAAACGATAGAGCGTAAATTCAAGAACCGGAAAATAGAATATGATGAAGCCGTAATGATGCGCTTGATCAAACGTCTCGGCTTCAAGACAGTGACAGACTTTTATCAAAGCATCGCAGATGAAACACTGGATGTAAATGAAATCATCGATAAATATCTGGAACAGCAGAGGAGGGAAAGTGATACGCATGACGACATCACATACCGCAGCGCTGAAGGATATAATCTGCAACAGACACAGAACGATGAAATCACCCGTTCGAAAGAGGATGTACTGGTAATTGATCAGGATCTGAAAGGACTGGACTTCAAGCTGGCACGCTGCTGTAGTCCGATTTATGGAGATGATGTTTTCGGTTTTGTTAGTGTGACCGGCGGCATCAAGATACATCGTAGTGACTGCCCTAACGCCACACAGTTACGTGAACGATTCGGATACCGGATCGTAAAAGCACGCTGGGCCGGTAAATCGCAAGGTACGCAGTATCCGATTACGCTACGCGTTGTGGGACATGACGATATAGGCATTGTTACAAATATAACTTCGATCATATCCAAAGAAAATGATA
>NZ_EQ973492.1:590039-597996 GCF_000158035.1 Bacteroides cellulosilyticus DSM 14838 | reverse complement strand
TTAAGTTTTCATCTCATTACTACAGCAGTGGTGATAGCTGCCGGTTTTTTCTTTGGCATAACACGTACGGAATGGATAGTCATTATCTTATGTATTGGCGTGGTAATAGCCGCAGAATTGTTTAATACAGCCATTGAGAAATTGGTGGATCTGGTTTCTCCCGAGCGTCACCCCATTGCAGGGCAGGTAAAAGACATTGCCGCCGGAGCAGTGCTGGTGTGCGCTGTTGCGGCGGCAATTATCGGGATTATTATTTTTCTCCCGTATTTAAGTTAAGAGGGAGGGGAAAGGAGTTAGGATGAATCCGATAGATTGGCGGATTTACAAATTTCATCTTACTTTTTTCCTCTTATAATAAGGATACGTCAGCAAAAAGAAAAAAGCCAAAGCTACCAGAATTCCAATACCGATTACCTTATAAATCAACTGAAAATCAGTATATAGATAAACATCTGCAATACCGGTCCCATCTGCAAATTCAGAATACATTTCTCCATGATCCGATAGAAAACAACAAACTGCAAGACCAATCAGAATACCGGTTTCCATGGCCAAATGGCAAGTTGTATTCGCTGTTCCCCGTTGACAATGTTGCGAGAGCTTAACAAATATCTTCGTAAAAGGTATCGTAAGCACTACCAGAACAACGAGAAAAAACAGTGCAGCATAATCCCCTTGTTTGATTAACAATAATGCAATCCCGGGAATAAAAGCAATCAGTACCAAATTGAGGGCGGGAAGCCAACCCCGCAACAACAAAAAACGGTCAAGATTGCAATGCCCCACTCCTATCGGTGCACGGAAAGCTACATATACCCGCAATGCAAATAGAATACTGAATATACTGCATAATATAGAAAAATATGCCGTCATACTGAAACCTTTGAGCTGGAACATCCATATTCCCGCTGCCACTCCTACCAGCATACCCAAGCGGGCTGCCAGTGCAAAGCCCAGATTTCCGGCACTACGGCGCGAAGCAGTAGTGATATCGATGGCCACCGTAATGCCTGCCGTCGCAGCCAATCCGAATGCTCCACCCTGCACAGCAGCAAGCATCAGCAACCTCGGAAAAGTATCGACAAAGATATAGCCTAAAGTCGTTCCCAAAATCACAAATATGGAATAGACAAGTACACGTTTCCGCTTATACTCATCTCCCAGATATGCATGGAACGGCCCCACCAGGAACATCGCCGCTGCAAATACCAGAAACATGCTGCCAGCCTGCCCTGTGGAAATGCCCAATCGGGACATCATCACCGAGGGAAGCACCGGGAAAAGCATGTAGATGGATGCAAAAAGCAGGAAATTGGCAAAGCATATCCTCATAAAGCCCAGTGACCAAAGATTATCAGTATTGCTCTTTCTCATTCGGGAAATCTAAGTTCTTGACATCAGATACATAACGGCTGATAGCATCAGTCATCACAGTATGCAGATCGGCATAACGACGCAGGAAACGAGGACGGAAACCATTGTTCATTCCCAGCATATCCTGAATCACCAACACCTGGCCATCTACTCCACCACCGGCACCGATACCGATAATAGGAATGGTCAGTTCACTTGCCACACGTTCGGCTAAAGCGGCAGGGATTTTCTCCAGTACGATAGCAAAACAACCGGCTTCTTCCAGCATGTGAGCGTCACTGATCAGTTTTTCAGCTTCCGTATCATCTTTCGCACGAACCGTATAAGTACCGTATTTATTGATAGATTGCGGCATCAGTCCGAGATGTCCCATAATAGGAATACCGGCACTGAGGATACGTTTCACCGTACCTATAATTTCTTCACCACCCTCCAGTTTCAGAGCGTCTGCATGACTCTCTTTCATAATACGGATAGCCGAAGCAAGACCTTCCATCTCATTACCTTGGTAAGATCCAAAAGGCATATCTACTACCACCATAGCACGTTTCACACCACGAACTACGGATTTTGCATGATATATCATCTGGTCGAGGGTAATCGGAAGCGTAGTCACATTACCTGCCATCACATTACTGGCAGAATCGCCTACCAGGATTACATCCATGCCTGCACCGTCTACAATCTGTGCCATAGTATAGTCATAAGACGTCAACATAGATATCTTTTCGCCTCTCTGCTTCATCTCTACAAGGCGATGAGTAGTCACTTTTCGAGTGTCATCTGAAATATAACCAGCCATAATTTTAATTATTTAGTTATTGATTGCTTTTTCACCACAGATTACACAGATTGGCACAGAGCAATATCATCCTCAGCATATTATCTGTGTAAATCAGTGTAATCTGTGGTGAAATCGCCGCAAAGGTAATGCTTTTTCCCTTTACTTATGCAATTCTGTTAATTTATCGTAAGTGAACCCTTGGAAATCATCTAAAACATAATGACACAACGGAACTATTTCTTCGCGTGAATTGGTAGTGGCCAAACCTATTACTGTAGCTCCGGAAGCCATACCCGCTTTCAGTCCGTTGAAAGAGTCTTCGAAAACGTAAGTTGTTTCCGGTGTGGTGCCAAATACTTTCATGCCAAGCAAGAAGCAATCCGGTGCAGGTTTGGAAGCTGTGAACATTTCAGCCGTAAGAATACGGTCGAACATAGTTTTGATTTCGGGTTTGGCACGATATACAGCTTCCATCTTTTTATCATTGGAACTGGTGACCACAGCCATCTTTACACCATTGCGACGGAGATCGGCAATAAAAGATTCTACACCGGGAATAAATTCGAATGTCATTTCCTGCTCAAAGCGGTCGAGGCCGGCGGTAATTTCTTCCTGTTCTTTAATCATACCGGGAAAGAAGGTGTTATAGATATACACCAAAGTTTGTCCCTTTACGCGGCTTTCAAGGTCTTCCATACCCAAGTAATCTACTCCCATTTTGTGCCAGAAGATGCTATACTGCGTCTCTGTGTCGACAACGACACCGTCGAAGTCGAAAAGAACGGCGATGTTTTTTGTTTCAGTCATATAAACTTCCTTTTACCTTATAATGTTAATACCTTATCAATTACGATACAAAGGTCTGAATAATCCTTGAACAGAGCAAATAAATGAGTAACTTTGCTGCAAATACAGATACGCGGACGGCACGGACCAGAGCGGACGAACGCGGATTCATTACTTTCTTTAGATTAATAGTTATGGATAATAACCCTCACATATTAGGTACCGAACGTATAGGTAAACTGCTGCTACAATATTCTATACCCGCCATCATCGGTATGACGATTACTTCACTGTACAACATCATCGACAGCATTTTCATCGGTCACGGTGTGGGTGCAATGGGTATTGCCGGATTGGCCATTACTTTTCCGCTGATGAATCTTGTGGTAGCATTCTGTACATTGGTGTCGGCAGGTGGATCTACAATCTCATCCATCCGTTTGGGGCAGAAAGATTTGGATGGAGCTACCGAGGTATTGGGAAATACGCTGATGTTTTGTCTGATCAATGCTGTTGTTTTCGGCGGACTCGCCTTTTTGTTTCTGGATGAAATATTAAGGTTCTTCGGTGCCAGCCAGGATACACTGCCCTATGCCCGGGATTTCATGCAAATTATTCTTGCAGGAACACCTATTACTTACACGATGATCGGACTGAACAATATCATGCGTGCCACGGGATATCCTAAAAAGGCAATGTTGACTTCCATGGTAACCGTGGTTTGTAACATCATCCTTGCTCCTATCTTTATCTTCCATTTTGACTGGGGTATTCGTGGAGCTGCCACGGCAACCGTTATTTCGCAGTTTATCGGTATGGTGTGGGTAGTGAAACATTTCCTTGATAAAGACAGCTTTGTGCGCTTCCGTCCGGACTTCTGGAAACTAAAGAAGCGCATCATCAGCAGTATTTTTTCGATCGGAATGTCGCCTTTCTTGATGAATGTGTGCGCCTGCGTCATTGTGATTATCATCAACAACTCTCTGCAACGCCACGGAGGTGATATGGCCATCGGAGCTTACGGCATCATCAATCGCCTGCTCACTCTCTATATAATGATTGTATTAGGATTAACCATGGGTATGCAACCTATTGTGGGATATAATTTCGGGGCACAGAAGCATGACCGTGTGAAGCAAACCTTGAAACTGAGTATCCTGACCGGTGTGTGCATCACGAGCAGTGGTTTCCTCATTTGCGAGCTTTTCCCGCATGCAGTGTCCGCTATCTTCACAAACGATCAGGAACTGATTGACATTGCTTCACGCGGTGTTCGCATTTGTGTGCTGATGTTCCCGTTGGTGGGTGCACAGATTGTTATCGGTAACTTCTTCCAAAGTATCGGAAAGGCTAAAATCAGTATTTTCCTTTCACTTACCCGGCAACTCTTATATTTACTTCCCGGTCTGATCTTCTTCCCCCGCTTTATAGGATTGGATGGTATCTGGACCAGTATGCCAGTGGCTGACTTTTTCGCTTTCCTAACGGCACTTGTAGTGTTATGGACGTATATCCGAAAGAAAAACAAAGAGAGTATCGCGTAAGTAATTTGTACCACTCAAACAGGAGGTATAACCTTCAACAAAAAAGGGTGTAGCCCTAAGCACCAAAGGGCTACACCATCCTTATCAAAAGGTGTAGCCATCCGACCTGAAAGGCTACACCCTTTTTATTCTGCTTTATAGATAACTGTAGGCAAGGTTAAAGCATTAAATTACCTCTATTCGCTCTTGATGCTCTGTACTGGATTTTCATTGGCAATGCGCCAGGCTTTAAGAATCACCAGAAGTACAATAAGCACCAATAAGCCCACTGCCAGCAGAACAAACCACACCGGTGAAGGCAGTGTACTATCGGCAAACTGTTCCAGCCAGACACCGGAAACATACCAGGCAAAGCCGGTGCCGAGGATCACCGCACCAATAGCCACTTTTAGTATGTCCATTGCCAGTAAGCTAAGAATAGAAGGAGCTTCGGCACCATTCACCTTACGAATTGCAATTTCTTTGGAACGACGTTGAGTCTCATCGTTCACATAGCCAATAAGTCCCATGAGTACAATAAAGAAAATGCAAAGAGAAGTGATCCATACAGTATTACGGAAACGATACACATTGCTGTAATTTTCCCGTTGGATATCCATATAGGTTATAAACTCCAATGCAGCTTTCGGATATGCTTCTTTGACAAACTCATTCAGTCGCGCAAGATTTTCATCTACAGGTTCTTTTAAGCGGACGTTGTAAGAACCGTTACGTTTATCCGAAAGGATGAAAGCCGTACAAGTCTGTTCCATAAAAAAGCCCATATTACGCACATCTTCTACGATACCCACCACCGTAGGTTGGCTATCAAGACCCACCCATTGTGCATTGACTGGTAAGCGTTGTCCCAAGGCTTTATCTCCCCACTTCATCGTTTCCACCACTTTACGACCTATTAATGCTTCACCGATATGTTCAGGCCAGACACCTTCCACCAACTGCATACCTACTGTTTGCGGAAAGTCTTTCGCAACGTTCTGGAAGTGTAGCGGACAAAGGAAATTACCTTGAATATCTGTCAGCCCTGTAGTGCTGTAATGTGAAAGCAGCGAATTACTATTACGTGCTACAGACTCCACATAAGGTTGCCTGCGAATGTCATCTTCCACTCCTTGTCCGCTCAGATTTTCCGTGGTGCGCAACTGCCCCACCGCTAATCGCTCTGTACGAAAACCAACACTTCGTGTCATCAAATCATGATACTGCCAAATTGTAGTAACCAACACTCCCAGGATAAAAGATACGCCAATAAACTGTACGAACAACAACCCCCGTTTCCATGAACGCTTACTGTCAGTATATCTACGGAAAATCTGTGTTACAGGAATATTAGCAAACATTCTACCCGGTAAAACACCTGCGACTAAGAATAACAGAAGTACAGTCAGACCGGGAACCCACAGATTTTGCCAGGTAAAGAGTTCCGCAAGGCGGACATGCAACATATCCTCTATCCCTTCACGGAAAATATACATCAACACCAAACAGGCTATAATAGAAGTAGCAACTAGTATTCCTGTTTCCCACATGAACATACCCAACACATGCGTTCCGTCAGCACCACAACACTTATGTACTCCCACTGCTTTGGCACGACGGCTGAACGAAGCCACTGCAGCCAGCACATAATTCATGATAGAAACAAAGAAGATAGAAAAGCCCAGTACACCCAGTATTACCAGACGTCGTACATTGTCAGAAGAACTGAGATAGATATCCGACAATGGCAAGATGCTGAATTCCATTACATCCGTTCCTTCTTTAGTCTCGGTATAACGCTCTACGGCTTTCTGTATGCGATTATTCATCGCCTCTACGCTTTCAGGACTTTTCAGGCGGAAAAGAACGTTATAAATATCATTCGACTTCCATGTGCCACGTCCATAAATATATTCTTCAAGAGTAGGCAGTGAAATGACTGTGTTATGCGGATATACCGTATTGCCGGGAACATCCTGATAAATACCACGTACAGTGACATCCAGCATTTTACTCATGGAGAAAGTCTTTCCAACCGGCTCCTCGTCACCAAAAAGTTCGCGTGCTTTACTCTGTGAGAGAAAGACAGACAAAGGTGTAGCCAATTCGTGTGGGTCGCCACGTAATATTTCCAAGCCGATGGTCTGGAAAAAAAGCGTATCTGCAAACATGACCTGCATATCTTCCAGTTTCTTATCGTCAATATAGCAGTCGGGCTGATAGAAATTAACGGAAAGACTGGCAGATTCTATCAAATCCGGCAATGCCTCCCAAAGATCAGCGGCGGCAGGGCGAAAAGTGCTGTCGTCATAGTCTTTATCAGGAATTCCCTCCTTCACCCTACGGCAACGCATTAAAGCTACATTTTCCGGATCTTTATAAAAATTCTCATAACTCAATTCATAAGCTATTTGCGAGAAAAGCAAGATGCCTATCAGCAGCCCTAGTGTCAGGGACACCAGTTTAATGAAATTACTGCCCCGCCCACGAAGCAAAATCTGAACCGTATAATAAAGTTGTCTCATATCTTTCTTTTTTTACTCGCTTTTAATACTGTTTACCGGATTTTCGTTCGCTATCCGCCATGACTTCCAGATGACGCAAGCGAGGATAAGTAACAGGATAACTAATGCTATCAATATATATACCGGCCAGGAAAGCGGCACTTGTTCGGCAAACTGATCCATCCACATTCCATTGATATATGCTGCAGATATAATGCCGATAATAACAGCCGGAGCCGCTACATAAAGGACATCTATCGAAAGCAACTCCAATATTCCCAAAGATTCCCGCCCCATTCACCTTACGAATAGCGATTTCCTTGGAACGACGACGCACTTCGTCTGTAGTATAACCAATCAGGCCCATCAGCATGACAAAGAACATAGTCAATGCCGCCAATATCGTGGCGTTACTGAAGACACGAACCGGATTATACTTGTTCAAAATCTGATCTTCCATACTATAGAAGTCAACCGTCTTGTCAGGATAAGCCTCAGAGACGTCCTTGTTCAGACGACGTAAATTCTCGGCAAAGGGTTCTTTGAGACGTACATGAACAGTATTACCAAAGGTACGGGTATAGCCAAACATAATGACATCCTGTGGCTGATAGAAAGAGCCTATATGGAAATTCTTCAGCACACCTACTACTTTCAAATTTCGACCTTCGGCACGCAACGGATGATTCAGCGCTTTGTCTCCCCAACGCATCCGTTCCGCAAAAGCCTCATTCACGACTATTTCGTCCGATGCACGCGCCGGACGCCCTTCCTTCATCGTCATCCCCATCATCTTAAAGTAGTCTTCAAGTGCATAACTGAATCGGGTCGAGAAGAGCGATTGTCCACCCTCACCTTCAATCATTGAACCGCTATAGCTCCATACTGGGGTACTGACAGCAGAAGATACCTCCTCCACATAAGGCAGTCCGCGGAAGAATTGCAAGGCAGGACCACTCGCTTCTTCACCACCGAAATAAACATTT
>NZ_EQ973492.1:576417-589909 GCF_000158035.1 Bacteroides cellulosilyticus DSM 14838 | reverse complement strand
ACATTTCCGATAGCAACACGATGTGGATTGTAGCCCATATCTTTATCTTTCACATAATTGTACTGCGCCATCACCACATACATCAATCCGCAAATGAAAGCCACACCCGCAAACTGAACGAATAGCAACGGACGCTTCCACCCCTTTTTACCTTCCGTATAGCGGCGGAACACCTGAGACACAGGTATGCGGGCAAACAACCTGCCTGGCAAAATTCCACCTACAATGAACAGAACCAGTACCACAACAAGCGGCACCCAGATACGGTCCGGTGCAAAAAGTACACTCAACTTGGCTGCGGTAGTATCTTCTATGAACTCCTGAAAATTGAGTAATATCAACCCCATCAACACCAAGGCCAGCGCAATAATAATTCCCGTTTCCAAAAGAAACATTGAGAACACCGTACCTCCACTTGCACCGCTGCACTTATGCACACCCACCGCTTTGGCACGATACGTGAGCGAAGAAATAGAAATGAGCACGTAGTTCAGTGACGCGATAAAAAGAATAGCCAGAGCTAAGATACTCATAATGCTGTCCATGCGTTTCACCTGATCTTCGTCACGATACACATCACGGATAGGTTTCACAAAAGCAGTGTAACCGTATGCTTTCTTATCTTCTTCCGGCCGATACTTCTGTATCATGGCATCCAGACGGGTATTCACCACTTCCTTGTCAGCTCCCGGACGGAAACGGATATATTCGTAATAGCTGTCGCCTCCGCGCCAGGAATAGTTACCCCAGTCACGGCTCCAAGCCGTAGGCATGGAAATAACAGCTTCCGGACGCATAGTAGCGTTCTCGGGCAAATCGACATAAGTGCCCTTTACCGTCAGTTGCAACTCCTTATTATAACTAATGACTTTTCCAATAGGATTCTCACCACCATATATTTTCTGAGCCAAATCGTCACTCAAAAATATGACATCGTTCTGCATCAGATCTTTTTCCGGATTGCCACTCAGTACCTCAATACCCATAGTCTTGAAAAAAAGTGAATCGGCTAATATTTTCCGGGCATCGATGCGTACACTGCCATTGTAAAGTGGTGAAGAAACAAAATACGCAATGCTGGCAGCCGCCTCTACCTCTTTGGGAAAATTCTCCAGAATGGCACCTGCCACAGGACCACAGTTTTGTTTTTGCGGTTCAAATTGTTCACCCTCAGCCGAAAATATGGAGTATATCTGATAAAGATCATCATAGTCCTTGTAGCAAGTATCATAGCTTTGTTCAAAAGCCACACGTGAAAACAGCAGAATACTCATCGTCAATCCCAATCCAAGGGAAATGACTTTGATTATATTCGAACCGCGCCCACGCAACAGGGTACGTATGACATAATATAGTTGTTTCATAGTTCAATCTCTTTATAAACTTATACTCCTTGCGCCGCAATACTGGCCACCACGCTACCATCAAACAAATGTATCGTACGATGTGCAAACGAAGCGTCATGCTGAGAGTGTGTTACCATAATAATCGTCGTTCCCTCCCGATTCAATTCCGTCAACAGATTCATGACTTCCGCACCATTCTTAGAATCCAGATTACCGGTCGGTTCATCGGCAAGTATTAATTTAGGATTAGTTACCACAGCACGGGCAATAGCTACACGTTGCTGCTGACCACCGGACAATTGTTGCGGGAAATGCTTGGCACGATGGCTGATATTCATTCGTTTCAATATATCCTCCACCATCCGACGACGTTCGGAAGCCTTAATGCCGAGATACGTCAAAGGCAATTCCACATTTTCATAAACATTCAGTTCGTCTATCAAGTTAAAGCTTTGGAATACGAAACCTAGTTTACCTTTCCGCACACGGGTACGTTCTTTTTCTTTTAGGTCTCCGACTTCCTGTCCCAGAAGTTTATATGAACCTTCCGTCGGATTATCCAGCAATCCCAAGATATTCAACAGGGTTGATTTACCACAACCTGACGGTCCCATGATGGCTACAAATTCTCCCTCTTTCACCTCAAGATTCACATGGTTCAATGCTACTGTTTCTACTTCCGTTGTACGGAATACTTTGCTGATGTCATTAATTTCAATCATGATGCTTATTATTAAAGTCTTATATAATATTCTGTTTATATAAATGCAGAAAGTATGCCAAAACTTAATATTCATTCATTATCAACAATTTATCTTTTTAAACGTATACAAATAGTGTCTAATAATTAGACACCTCCGTCTAAAAAAATGGACAATTATGGAAATTAGTACAGCACGAAGGAACAGAAAAAAGGAAAATAAGACAATCATTTATCTAAAAGAAAACTCTATCTTTGCAATCAGTTTTCAATCAAAGCGATTATATAATATTAAGATCATACACATGAAACTATCTAAACTCCTGTTCATTCCGCTTACCGGCCTGTTTATGGGCGGTTGCGATATGATAGATTACCATCCTTATGATGTCCGCATCAGTGGTCAGACAGATATAAATAATCGTAATATAGAAAAGATAGAGGCCAATTGCAAGGATAAGGCAACTATTCGTTTTGTCACTATGGGTGACTCCCAGCGTTGGTATGATGAGACCCTGGACTTTGTCAATCACCTTAATAAACGGGATGATATAGATTTTGTCATTCATGGCGGAGATTACAGCGACTTCGGTGTTACAGACGAGTTCCTGTGGCAACGTGATATCATGAATAAGCTGAAAGTTCCCTATGTCGGTCTGATCGGTAATCATGACTGCCTCGGTACAGGCGAAGAAACTTTTCGTATTGTATTCGGTGACCCCAATTTTTCTTTCATAGCCGGTCGCATCAAATTCATTTGTCTGAACACCAATGCTATCGAATTCGACTACTCCCGCCCCATCCCTGACTTTGAATTCATTAATGCCCAGTTAGATGATCGCCGCGACGAGTACGACCGTACTATCTTCTCCATGCATATACGCCCGTTCTGCTTTGAATTCAACAACAATGTAGCCCAAGCTTTTCAATATTCCATTAAGCAATTTCCTGGATTGTTGTTCTGTACAGCTGCCCATGAACATCGTTTATTCGAAGAGGATCTTTTTGAGGATGGCGTGATGTACTACATGAGCGACTGCATGAAGCACCGCAGCTATTATATATTTACTGTAACCCCTGATGGATATGAGCGTGAAGTGGTCTATTATTAAAGCACTGACGTGCTTCCTTCTTGTATGCTCATCAACCGGCTATGCGCAAGAAGCCAATACAATAACCATAGAGCCACGCCGGGTATTCAGAGATACCGTTATCATCACAAAACATGATACCGTGTGGCTGGAGAAAGAAAAAGTAAAAATAGACAGTGCCGATATCAGTAATAAACGTTCCAGCCGTTATGATAAGCGTGTCCATCGCTATCGTAAACACTGGGAAAGCCTGATACCAACACATACAAAGCTGCAATTTGCCGGTAACATGGGATTGCTATCTCTGGGTACAGGATGGGATTATGGAAAACGGAATCAGTGGGAAACGGATATCTTTTTCGGTATTCTGCCTAAGTACGACTCCAAACGTACCAAAATCACCATGACTCTGAAACAGAACTATATGCCATGGAGTATAGCTCTTGGAAAAGAATTTGCTGTCGAACCACTTGCATGCGGCATGTATTTCAATACAGTATTCGGCAATGAATTTTGGACACATGAACCCGAACGTTATCCAAAAGGTTATTACGGCTTCTCATCCAAGGTACGCATTCATGTATTCCTGGGACAACGTCTGACTTATAATATTCCCCCACGTTGGCGTCTGGGAGCAAGAGCCGTTACTTTTTATTATGAAATAAGTACCTGTGATCTGTATGTAGTAAGTGCATTCACCAACAAATATCTGAAGCCCAAAGATTATCTCAGCTTATCGTTCGGACTGAAGACACAACTCTTTTAACCTTCTCTATAACCACAAAGTCATGTCTGCTCACGCGGACATGACCTCAAGAGAATTTCCTTTCTTTTTTATTACGATGCAAAGATGGAGATTCAGTGTTACGGAAACATGTATAGGATATGACAATGATGTAAAAATGGCAAGGGCTGCATCTTCTTTGTGCGAAGTGCAGCCCTTTACCTTAGATCTTTAGATATCCTATATTTAATAAGAACGAGCGAATAAAGCACGACAAGCAGAAGGTTTGCCTGTCACCATACAGGTACCCGGTTCTTTGTCATCATCCAAGAACGTTTCGAAAGGAATACAACGGATAGTTGCTTTTGTTTCTTCTTTAATCTTCTCCTCTGTTTCAACAGTACCATCCCAGTGAGCAAGAATAAATCCACCTTCTTCAATCTTCTCCTTGAATTCATCATAACTATCCACTTTCGTGATATGAGAGTTACGGTAGTTAAGGGCTTTCTGATAGACATTAGTCTGGATTTCTTCTAACAGGTTCTTTACATATTCTTCGATGCCGTCGCAAGAAAGAGTTTCTTTCTCCAATGTATCGCGACGCATAACTTCCATTGTATTGTTCTCCAAATCACGACCACCCATAACAAGACGTACCGGCACACCTTTCAGTTCATAATCAGCAAATTTGAAACCCGGACGTTTATTATCAGCATTGTCATACTTAACAGAAATACCCATAGACTTCAGTTTAGCAACAATGCCTGCCACTTTCTCGTTAATCTTCTGCAGCATCTCTGCGTTCTTATAGATAGGCACGATAACCACCTGTATTGGAGCCAGATGCGGAGGCAGTACAAGTCCGTTATCATCAGAGTGAGTCATGATCAGTGCACCCATCAGACGAGTAGATACCCCCCATGAAGTAGCCCAAACATATTCCATTTTGTTTTCCTTATTCACGAATTGCACGTCAAATGCCTTGGCGAAATTCTGTCCAAGGAAGTGCGACGTACCACTTTGCAAGGCTTTCCCATCCTGCATCATAGCCTCAATGGTATAAGTATCCAGTGCACCGGCAAAGCGCTCATTAGCCGATTTTACACCTTTCACTACGGGAACTGCCATGTATTTTTCGGCAAATTCGGCATATACATTCAGCATACGTACAGCTTCTTCTTCAGCTTCCTCACGGGTAGCATGTGCAGTATGCCCTTCCTGCCACAAAAATTCAGCAGTACGCAGGAAAAGACGAGTACGCATTTCCCAACGCATTACATTGGCCCATTGGTTACACAAGATAGGCAGGTCACGATAGGAATTAATCCAATTCTTATAAGTATTCCAAATGATGGTTTCTGAAGTAGGACGGATGATCAGTTCTTCTTCCAACTTAGCTTCCGGGTCCACAATAACTCCGCTACCGTCAGGAGCATTTTTCAGGCGATGATGAGTAACGACTGCACATTCCTTTGCAAAACCTTCCACATGTTCTGCCTCACGGCTGAGGAAAGATTTCGGAATCAACAATGGGAAATAAGCATTCACATGCCCTGTTTCCTTAAACATATCGTCGAGTTGACGCTGTATTTTCTCCCAAATAGCGTATCCGTAAGGTTTAATCACCATACAGCCACGCACAGCTGACTGTTCTGCCAGGTCGGCCTTTACCACCAGTTCATTATACCACTGCGAATAATTCTCGCTGCGTTTGGTCAGGTCTTTTAATTCTACTGCCATTTTATTTTGTTTTTTAAAGTTTTTCGGATTATACAAAATGAGGAAGCCACAAATCTGTAACTTCCCCATTTTTCGGCAAGAGCGGCAAACGAGGCTCGAACTCGCGACCCTCAGCTTGGGAAGCTGATGCTCTACCAACTGAGCTACTGCCGCATTGCTTTCTTAAAAAGACGGTGCAAAGGTAAAAGAAGTTTTTTTATATTCAAAAATAAAAATGTACTTTTACAGCCACTAAAGTGAAAAAAATATGAAACGGATCATACTCATTACCGGAGGTGCCCGCTCCGGTAAAAGCAGCCATGCGGAAAAACTGGCGCTAAGTCTCTCTCCTACTCCTGTTTACCTTGCTACCGCACGTATTTGGGATGAAGAATTCCGACAACGCGTAATCCGCCATCAACAAAGACGCGGACCGGAATGGACAAATATAGAGGAAGAAAAAGAGCTAAGCCGTCATCAATTAATCGGAAGGACTGTCCTGATAGACTGTGTTACTTTATGGTGTACCAACTTCTTCTTTGATGTAAATGCAGATACAGATAGTGCCCTGACAGCTGCCAAAGAAGAATTCGACCGTTTTACAGCGCAAGATGCTACCTTCATCTTTGTTACCAATGAAATAGGTATGGGAGCTATTTCAGAAAATGAAATTCAGCGTAAGTTCACAGACATGCAAGGCTGGATGAACCAGTACATCGCCGAACACGCTAATGAAGTATGGTTGATGATATCGGGGATTCCGGTAAAAGTGAAATAGAGAGAGGAAAAGATGATAGAATGGTAAGATGATAAGATTCAAAGTTATAAATATTGCATATGAAAACATTTAAGATAATACGTCCGGACGAGAATATCCGTCCAGCATTGATTGATAAAATTAATAATCTGACTAAACCCAAAGGTTCATTAGGTACTCTTGAAGAGCTGGCCTTGCAAATAGGCTGGATACAACAAACTCTGTCTCCTACCCTGCAACATCCACAGAATATAATCTTTGCCGCTGATCATGGCATTGTAGACGAAGGTGTCAGCCTTTCGCCCAAAGAAGTTACCTGGCAACAGATTAGTAATTTCTTACATGGAGGTGCCGGAGTGAATTTCCTTTGCCGACAGCATGGGTTTACCTTGAAAATAGTAGATGCCGGTGTAGATTATAATTTACCTTATGATACAGGTATCATCGACATGAAAGTACGGAAAAGTACTCGAAATTATCTGCATGAAGCTGCAATGACAGAAGAGGAAATGGAACTATGTCTGGAGCGCGGTGCAGAAGTGGTACGCAATTGCCATAAAGAAGGTAGCAATATACTCAGTTTTGGGGAAATGGGTATTGGAAATACATCTTCCTCATCCCTGTGGATGACTTGCTTTACAAATATTCCTCTGGAACAATGTGTAGGTGCGGGAAGCGGACTGGATAATGTTGGTATCCGTCATAAATATGAAGTATTAAAACAGTCATTAGATAACTACAGAGGAGATCGTTCTCCCCATGATATCATCCGTTATTTTGGAGGCCTGGAAATGGTGATGGTAATAGGTGCTATGCTTCAAGCAGCCGAACTTGGAATAGTTATTATGGTAGATGGATTCATTATGACAAACTGTATTCTAGCTGCCAGCAAATTATATCCGGAAGTACTGCATTATGCTATTTTCGGACATTGTGGAGATGAAACAGGTCATAAACTACTACTCGATCACATGGAAGCCAGACCGCTTTTAAATTTAGGTCTGCGTTTGGGTGAAGGGACAGGTGCCATCTGTGCATATCCCATTGTGCAGTCCGCCATACGTATGATTAATGAAATGGATAACTTCGCGCATGCTTCTATAACAAAGTATTTCTAAACGTATGAAAGTCCTAGCAGCATTCATCTTCTTCACCCGGCTTCCTTTTTGGAGAATCAAAGAAGTCCCGGCTAAATACTTCAAACGTATTGTTCCATACTGGCCATTAGCCGGATGGCTGACGGGTGGTATTACGGTTGGAGTACTGTGGATAGCAGCTCAGATACTTCCCATTTCCATCGCATGGGTACTTGCCATCCTCTCCCGATTGCTTATCACAGGCTGTCTGCACGAAGACGGATTGGCTGATTTTTTTGATGGCTTTGGTGGAGGCACCACCAAAGAACGGACACTTGCCATTATGAAAGATTCCCAGATAGGAAGTTATGGTGTCATAGGATTAATAGTCTATTTCTTGCTATTATTCTTACTTCTGGAAAATCTACCTTTGAAACTGATTTGTGTTCTCGTAATTTGTGGCGACTGCTGGTCTAAATTCTGTGCTTCACAGATCATCAATTATTTGCCTTATGCACGGAAAGAAGAAGAAAGCAAGGCAAAAAATGTATATGACCGCATGACCTGGCAAGAATTACTGACGGGATTCATCTGTGGATTTTTACCTATTATATTATTCTTACCGATAGATTTCTGGCCGGTTATGATCTGCCCCATTTTAACATTCACCCTATTGTATCGGTTGATGAAACGTCGTCTTCAAGGTTATACAGGAGATTGCTGCGGAGCTACATTCCTGCTTTGTGAGCTTTCATTCTATTTGGGTGCATTAATCTTGCTGTATGCACACATCAAATACGGTAACCCGAATTTTATTAATGTTTATTTAAAATAATAATTATATGGAAGTTATTTTTATCAGACATACCTCGGTAGATGTCCCTCCCGGAGTGTGCTACGGACAAACAGATGTTCCTTTGCGAAACAGTTTCGAACAAGAAGCTGCCGTCACATCCGGAAATTTAAAATCTTACCGTCCAAAAGGGAGAGATTTCGATTATGTATATACTAGTCCGCTATCCCGTTGTGTACGTCTTGCTACCTACTGCGGATATCCTGATGCCGAACGTGACAACCGAATTATGGAAATGAACTTCGGGGATTGGGAAATGAAGAGTTTTGATGAAATAAGTGATCCAAGACTGAAAGAATGGTATGCCGACTACATAAACGTACCTGCTACAAACGGTGAATCATTCGCCATACAGTATCAACGTGTCGCCAGTTTTTTGGATGAACTGAAAGAAAAGAATTATGAGAAAGTAGCCATATTTGCACATGGAGGCGTATTGATTTGCGCCCAACTTTATGCAGGAGCTATAAAACAGGAAGAGGCATTCAGTGCTTTGACTCCCTATGGAGGAATCATTCAGTTAAGGCTTGATTAGATATCCGAATACTAAACAAGACCAATGGTCCTTCTGAAGCCCCTTCCTGCACCTTATAAGTACCATTAAAGGCATGAATGAAGTGCGCATTGATTTCATGACGGATCAATGCTGTCTTGTTTTCAAAGCGTGCTTTGGCCAAAGGCGTACCTGTCACTTTAAAGAACAACATATTCTTTTCTTTATCGTGTCTGATCCGAATAGTAATATTGTATATATTCTCATCATTCTCCGATGGTATCAACAGACTGGACAACAAGGAAGAAAACCTATTTTTATCTATACTTATCGCCATACTTTCTATATCCGTCTTCAAACGAATACTCACTCGCCCATTATCGGTATGTTCTGCAATGGCTATTTCTTGCCGACACAAGGCCATCACTTCACACTCCTCCTGTACATACTGTGTCTTACCGGATTCCAAACGAGAAAGTTCCAGGATACTATTGACATACTCCAACAGATTTTCCGCATTTTCCTGAATCATTTTACCATATTCCACCTTCGCTTCCGCAGTGAGTTCTTTCGATTCCGTCAAAAGTTCGGCAAACCCTACCACCACATTCAGCGGAGTACGTATGTCATGGCTGATTTCAGATTGCAAGCGATCTTTAGTAACATTATCCGCTTCTGCCTGCATAGCCGCATTTGCCGTTACTTTTTCAGCCACAGCAATCTTCCGGGACAAATAACGAGTATAAAGATAGAACAAAAGCACTAACACTAACAATGTGATAAGAAACAGGAAACCACGCTGATAATTGGTATCCTTTATTTTCTGCTTTTCCAGAAGAAGATCATCAATATGATAGATTTCCTTCATTTGTCGTAACTGATTTGCTGAAAAAACATTATCCAATGAATCCTGAGTCCGTATCAGGTAACGCCTGGTTTCAATAGCTCCGTCAATATCACCCTTATCAATCTGTGTAGATGCTTTATAATTAATGAAAGTAGCGAATATGGAAGCATCATGATTCAGCACCACGGAAGTCACCTCATCTATCAACGCAATACTCTTATCATATTCCTTCGTACGAGTATAATACTGTAACTGAACTAACTGAACATTCAGCCAAAACGCTATATCGACATGACTGTCCAGTAATGCTTTAGCCTTATCCATATGTTCCAATGCCACAGGAAAATTCCCCTGTTCCATAAAAAGGAACACATATTTAAGTTGGCAGTCGATTTCAAAGTTTGTCCAATTCTTACGGGCTTCGGGTTCACGGGAAATGATTTCCTGCAAAGTCTCATCCATCTGTTTGAGATAAATATGTTTCAGACTATCCTGCCCGGCATTGCTATACATTCGGATAATGCGTGAAAGGATATCCACACGCAAAGCAGCCTTAGTCTGTGGGGTCAAACGCTGACAAGCTTTCTGGAAGATCTTCAAGGCTTCATCTCCTCTACTGGATATTCCATAAGCACACCCCAGACTATTATACGATGCAATTTCTCCATTATTACAATGATGTTCCAAAGATTCTTTTAATGCTTCCTTAGCTATATATACAGCCTTCTCTACCTGTCTTTTGGAAGCCAATGCGCGACTGATAGCGGCCTTCTGCTCCAGATAATAGTCATAAGTGCCTACTTCCGGAGCATACTTTTTCAGTTCATTCACCCAATAAGTCAGGCTGTCCGGATCATGTAGTTTATCATAGCAGGAAGCTAGATAATACGCTCCCTGATTTTCATACGTCACATTCTTCTGGGCACAGGCCTCCTCGTACAAAGCGGTAGAAAAAGTTTTGTTATAAGGGGGATATTGATGCCTGTAAGCCATATCACGTAAATAAGTAAGTCTGACAAGTGTATTCGGCATCGCATGTGCTATTTTCAGAATACTATCCTGATATTGCTGTGCATTGGCATCTTCTGCATACAGCACACAAGAATATAGCATACTCAGCAAACAAAACCATATTACTACGATATATCTCATCATACAGCATCCTCCCCTTTTGATTTATACTTCAACGGATGTGTAAAGCAGAAACGTGCACCTTGCGTATAGTTGCTGTCCACCCATATTCGTCCTCTCATATAGGTCACAATCAGCTGACATATAGAGAGCCCCAAACCACTACCCTGTGCAAAGTCATTCAGTTTCTCAAAACGCTCAAAAATCAAGCCCTGTTTCTCAAGCGGGATACCGCAACCGGTATCGGTTACAGAGAAGAAAGCCGTATTAGGATCGGATAATTCCAACTTCAATACGATAGAACCTTCTTTAGTAAATTTAGTGGCATTCACCAACAAATTAATCAAGACCTGTCGAAGACGGGCATCATCCGTATCTATCATCAGTTCAGAAAGTTCGGTATCATAACGTAGTTCCACTTCAAGTTTACGAGAAGCAGACACTGTTTCCGAAGCCTCTCTACAAAGTTTCACGGCATCATAAGGACGTATATTGAACGTTATATTATCATTCTCAAAATCAGAAAAATCAAGAATATCATTAATCAGTTTCAAAAGCTGAAAAGAGTTAACTTTAATGATTTCACAAAACTCTTTACGAGACTCTTCGTCGAAAGAGTCATCATCTGAAGCCAACACAGCCGAGAAGCCGACAATGGCATTAAGCGGGGTACGCACTTCATGGCTCATATTAGACAGGAACATATTCTTCTTCTGGATAGCCCGTTCCGCCTTCTGTATCATTACTTCCTGCGAATACTTCGATTCTTGCAGACGGAATATCTTCTTCCAACTGAGATACAGGAAAAGAAATAAGACCAGCGTGCAAACAATAATACCTCCCAAGTAAAAACGATAGGAAAACAAGCGGTCACGCTCGTTCTGATAAGTCAGCCGGTCGGCTTGGAAGCGGGTGGTCAACTGATCTATCTCTTTAGGATAATTTTTCTCAAAAGACGATTTAATGTATGAAAAGACCAAACCGTATTGCTTATATGCTTCTTCCTTACGCCCCATTTTCACAAGCAGGTCAGCCTTGTCTTGCAGGACTTCCTTGTACAAGCTACTGTTGATTTCAGCATAGTCCGTATGTAAAAAAGCATCATAAGTTGTCAGAGATTTCTCATATTCACCGATACGTTCCCAATACATAGCCTCGGCTATCAAGAAATGTTGCATAATACCCGGAATCAGTTTTTCCCTCAAAGGCTCCACTTCATCCAAGTGTTGGCGAGCTGTCTTCACAGAACCCTTAAACAGTTGACAATAGGCATTGAATATATGTCGGACAGCTTGCTCCTGTTCGGAAAGACTATCAGCGGGAAAACGATTCAGGCGGGTCATGAAATATGCTGCCTCCGTAAAATTACGAATACGAAGATTGTGCTCTACTAATTCCAACAATAACATCCGGACATGTATTCCCTCACCGGACATTTGATCGAACATCTCTAATGCCTGTACATGAGCACTTCCTGCTTCCTGGTTTCGTCCGGTATAAGAATACACCTCACTAATGGCATTCAGTGCAAGAGCTGTTCCCAAAGCATGCGAGAGTGCACTTGCTTTTGAATACATCTGCTCACTCCAATCAATGGCCAGGCGTATTTCTCCACGAAAAAGATATGATTTTATAAGTATACGTTCCAGTTCAAAGTACGTATTATATTGCTTGGTAGATTCCAGATAATTGAGGATACTATCCAGATTGATAGCCGAGCTTTCTTCCTTGGTCAGATAATCAAAGCCCATACTGTTGTGAAAAGCAGATATCACTTCATCTTGAATGGTAGCACGTTCGACTTCTGCCAGGCTATCCTCCCCTGCTGATAATGGGAAAACGCATCCAAAGCATACTATATGGAGAACGAAATATTTCAGTAAGTTTCTCATGAAGTTTGTTTGTTTCGTGCTGTGTGGTGTTTGTGCTGCCATTCACCGCATACGCTGGCAAATATATTCAATATTTCCCAAGAAGCCAAAAATTGTGAATGACTAAATGAAAAAAGAAATCAAAGTAGTAGTTATTATCAGAATTACTATCATTATTCCTTCGGCACGGCGATTGATACGAACAGCTACTTTCATGTCTTCCGTGGTTAAAAGACGATCATTGCTACCAATGTAAGGCTTCCAGACTTCTTCACCGAAATAATTGTGCGGACCTCCGAAACGGCAATCCAGAATACCGGCAAGAGCAGCCTCGGGATAACCGGAATTCGGGCTGGCATGTTGACTGCCATATATTCCAACGAATCTCAACAGAGCCCCAAACCGGCCTCGAGGAAGAAAAGCAAGTATCATGAGAAAAGCTGTCAAACGGGCAGGAATATAATTGGAGACATCATCCAGGCGAGCGGCAAAACAGCCGAAAGCACGGTAACGCTCGTTACGATAGCCAATCATGGAATCCAGAGTATTCACCATCTTATAGGCAAGCATACCGGGAATACCTAATAACATATACCAAAATAGGGGAGCAATTACTCCATCACTCAGATTCTCTGCAAGCGTTTCAAGTGCTGCCGTACGTACTTCCTGTGCAGAAAGTCCGGAAGTATCACGACCGACTATACGAGCTACCTGCTTCCTGCCTTCTTCCAACGAACGATCTACAGCTTCGAATACCATACGAACTTCACGGATAAGTGTGGTACCCGCCAGACAGAAAAAAATGGTAAGTATCTGTAGTGCCAGAAGTAGTCCCGGAGAAAATGACGCTATCCAGTGAAATAGATAGTATGCCGCAAAATAAA
>NZ_EQ973492.1:571936-576170 GCF_000158035.1 Bacteroides cellulosilyticus DSM 14838 | reverse complement strand
TTCATTCCTATGCCGATATGTATTATCAATAAGTCGCAAACCATTGTTCTATAGCCTGTACGAGCCGATCATTTTCCTCAGCTGTCTGGGCAGCAATACGAAAGAAATGTTCATCCAGACCTTCAAAATTAGAAGCATCGCGAATTAGTATGCCGTGTTCATTGGCGAGGTAATTCTTGAGAGCAGAAGCCTTGCCAATGCGAAGACGAACCAACATAAAATGAGTTTCCGTCTCCCATACCTCAAGACCGCCCAAGCTCTCCAAAGCATGACGTAAAAGAGCCGTCTCCTGCAAATAAACAGAAATATTCAAGGGATTAGGCACATCGTAAGCCAGCAGATAGATTCCGGCCTCAATAGCTAACTGATTGACAGACCAAGGCATACGATGAGTACGCAAACGACTGAGCAAGCCTTCGTCAGCAGTTATATATCCCAGTCGTAAACCCGGAACAGCATAGCGTTTCGTCATGGAATGAAGCAGCAGGACATTCGGAAAGTTGACTGCTTCATCCGGCGAAAACAAAGGCTGTACAGTAAAGAACTCGTAAGACTGATCGATAACAAAACAAACCTGCGGATTACGGGTAATCAATTCTTTCAGATAAGCTTTCTCTATGACCGTACCGGTAGGATTGTTAGGATTACAAAGCCATAGCATACGGATATCAGGCGGTAAGAGATAATTGGTTTCTGCTGTCGGAAGCTTATAGAGTGACGTCACCCGATGACCATGCATGCGGCAAGCGTCAGCATACTCACTGAATGTAGGTTGAAAAATGGCTGTATTAGTACCACGAAAAGTTTGTGCTATAAGATAAATAGCTTCTGTAGCACCATTCGTCACACAAACAGAGGCAGCAGTAAGGTGATACTTCTCTGCCAGACGACCTTCCAGAGTATAAGGTTCCGGTTCCGGATAAGAAGAAATACCGCTGATACAGCTACACAAATGAGCCTGAAGTCCGGATAAATCTACACGATTATACACATTGGAACTGAAATTGGCCGTTATAGGCCGCTCGAATTTATAGGAATCATCTCCGTGTCCTTCAATCATGAGTTGTCAGTATTTTATAAATAAGTGGCAGATCAACATGACTACGCACATGGTCGGCCAGTTTATTGTATTGTTCTTCTTTGAATTGATGATAATCGAAAGATTTTCCCGCATCGGCAATCTTGTCGGCAAAAGGTTCCAGAAGGAAGTCGATGAATGAGGGATTGTCAAGAATACCGTGGATATAGGTTCCTATACAGGTACGATCCAGGAAATAACCGTCTGCACCGCCATCTTCCAAAAGATTCAGAGGGGAAACCGGTGCATCATAAACAGGAACGGTGGTACCCATGTGGATTTCATAACCTTCCAAATTTGCCTGCATTCCGTCAGTAGACAAATGGCTGTTTTCCCTTGCAACAACGGAAAGGCGGAATTTTATTTGCCGGGTAATCTTCTCTCCCGTCATATGTGTACTGACAGGTAAAAGCCCTAAACCGGGTAAACGTTCTATTTCTCCTTCCACATGGTCAGGATCACACACTTCCTGTCCCATAATCTGATAGCCGCCACAAATGCCCATAACGGTGGCGCCTTCACGATGGGCACGTATCACAGCTTGTGCCACACCATTACGACGCAATTCGTGCAAATCGGCAAGGGTACTCTTGCTGCCGGGTAATAAAATGATATCGGCTTTCGTCAATTCATCTACATTATTCGTATAGAAAAGATGTACCCGGGGATCGCGTTCCAACACATTAAAGTCGGTAAAGTTACTGAGATGGCGCAGCAATACAACCGCTATGTTTACTTTACCCTGCTCTGTCTGCACGGATTTCGTGGCAAGGGCCAGCGAATCTTCTTCTTCAATATAAATATCTTTATAATAAGGAACAACGCCTACCACAGGGATACCACAAAGTTCTTCAAGCATCTTTACTCCGGATTCGAACAAACGGATATCACCACGAAATTTATTGATTAGTATGCCCTTGATCCGCTCCCTTTCGTAAGGACGCAGCAACATTAACGAACCATAGACACTGGCAAAAACCCCTCCCCGGTCAATGTCTCCTACGAGGATCACATCTGCTCCGGCATGTAAGGCCATAGGTAGGTTGACCAGATCCGTATCCCGAAGATTTATCTCGGAAATACTTCCGGCACCTTCCATCACAATGGGGTTATAACGGGTGGCAAGACGGTCGAAAGCTGAACAGACCTCGTGACGCAACTCTTCACGACCTTCAACACGGAAATACTCATAGGCACTACGGTTACCGATGGGACGTCCGTTAAGTACCACTTGCGAGGTATGATCAGAAGAGGGCTTCAACAACAACGGGTTCATATCTGTATGGCAGGGAACTCCTGCCGCTTCGGCCTGAACAGCCTGGGCACGACCTATTTCCAGCCCTTCAGGTGTAGCATAGGAATTAAGTGCCATATTCTGTGCCTTAAATGGTGCCGGATGATAGCCATCCTGACGGAAAATACGGCAGAAAGCCGCGGCAATAATGCTTTTACCCACATCACTACCGGTACCGGCAAACATAATAGGATGAAGTTTCTCCATAAGAAAATGTTTTTTAGAGAGGGCAAAGATAATGCAAATCGAGTGCAGAACTTTCATGCTTGCATGAAAAAGTTATGCTGAGGTATTGGTAATAGGTATTAAACGATCTCTTTAATAGATATTAAACGGTCTCTTTAATAGGTATTAAACGGTCTTGGTAATTATCCGAACAAAAAGAAGCTTTCATTTTCACGCCACCATTGAACAATAGAAACGAACGAGTGTTTGAGATAAACGAACCTAAACCAACAACTTGACGTATGAAACATATTTTATTGATCGTTCTGTTGGGAGCAAGCCTATCTGTGACGGCGCAAACGAAACTCTCCCTCAGCTACGATGACGCCCTACAAATGCTGCAAAAAGGCAATCAAAGCCTGAAGATTGCGGACAAAGGTATTGAAACAGCCCGCACAGAGCGGGATAAACTGAATGCTTTGTGGTATCCGAGCCTACAGGGAGCCGGTACGTATGTCCACATGTCCGAAAAGATAGAAGTGAAACAACCCCTATCCCAATTCACAGATCCGGCAAAGGATTTTGTACACGACATCATACCGGACGATAAATTCATTAGCGGAATACTGGATCAGATAGGTAGCTACACTCTGGCTTTTCCTCTTGCTCCCCGTAATTTGACCACTGTAGGCTTAACTGCCGAATGGGTGGTCTTTTCCGGTGGAAAGCGTATACGGGCAGGCAAAATCGGAAATCGGTTGATTGACCTTGCCCGGGAAAACCGTGCACAGACAGATGCCACACAACGAACCCTATTGGCAGAAAGCTATTACGGTCTCAGCCTCGCCAAAGAAGTTGCAGCAGTCCGCCAAGACACTTATAATGGTTTGAAACAGCATTATGAAAATGCTCTTAAACTTGAAGCTGCCGGAATGATTGACAAGGCCGGACGCCTCTTTGCACAAGTGAATATGGACGAAGCCTGGCGGGCACTGGAAGCCGCACAGAAAGAAGTAACAGTCGTGGAAAGTGCTTTACGTACCTTGCTCAATCTGGAGGACACCTGCAAAATTGAACCTACGTCTCCTCTCTTTATCAATTCCACACTCCCGGCAAAAGAGGAGTTTCAGCAGACTATGCGTTCGGGAAACTATATCCTGAACCAATTGTCACTACAACAGAGCATTGCTAAACAACAATTACGTATAGACCAAAGTGGTTATCTGCCTGACATTGCCCTGTTCGGCAAACAAACGCTTTACGCCCACGGGATACAAAGCAACCTCGTGCCACGCACGATTGTCGGAGTAGGTTTCACCTGGAACCTTTTCGACGGATTGGCAAGGGAGAAACGTATCCGCCAGTCGAAAATTACCGAACAAACTCTTGCTTTGGGAAAAGATAAGGCACAAGATGACCTTTCAGTAGGCATAGACAAACTATACACAGGATTACAAAAGGCACAGGATAATGTACAGGCACTCAACTCAACCATTGCCCTGAGTGAAGAACTTGTACGAATTCGTAAGAAGTCCTTTGCCGAAGGCATGGCAACCAGTACCGAGGTAATAGATGCTGAAACCATGCTTGCCACCGTTAAAGTAGCCCGCTTGGCGGCTTATTATGAATATGATGTAACACTAATGAACCTGTTGGCACTTTGTGGTACACCGGAACAATTCAGAAACTATGCTGTT
>NZ_EQ973492.1:566965-571700 GCF_000158035.1 Bacteroides cellulosilyticus DSM 14838 | reverse complement strand
CTGTACAACAAATATATAACAATTATGGAACTATCAAAAAAAAGCATCAGCATCGCATTTGTCATCATATTGGCAATCACTATATTAGTCTCTCTCTTGGGAATGTTGCTCATGAGTCATCAGCCCCTTGTGCTCCAAGGACAGATAGAAACAACCGAAATCCGTATCAGCGGTAAACTTCCCGGGCGTGTAGATTCATTCCTTGTCCGCGAAGGCGACTGGGTGCAGGCAGGTGATACACTTGTCGTCATCAATAGTCCGACGATAGAAGCCAAATACCGGCAAGTAAATGCCTTGGAACAAGTTGCCCAGGAACAGAATAAGAAAATCGATGCCGGTACCCGCCGACAAATCATTGCCACTGCCGGGCAACTCTGGAATAAAACCAAGAGTGACTTGACCTTGGCACAAACAACCTACCAACGCATCCTGGCACTGTACAAAGACAGTGTTGTCACTTCGCAACGAAAGGACGAAGTAGAAGCCATGTACCGTGCTGCACAAGCCGCCGAACGTGCCGCCTACGAACAGTATCAGATGGCAGTAGACGGTGCACAAAGTGAGGACCGTGCATCGGCACGAAGCATGGTAGATGCAGCACGAAGCACAGTGGACGAAGTTTCCGCCCTCCTTGTCGATTCACGCCTGACAGCACCGGAAGACGGACAGATTGCAACCATATTTCCTAAACGCGGAGAGCTTGTGGCACCGGGTACCCCTATTATGAATCTTGTCGTCATGAACGATGCACATGTTGTACTCAATATACGCGAAGATCTGATGCCCCAATTCAAAATGGACGGAACATTCCGTGCGGAAGTCCCAGCTATCGGCAAAAAAGATGTGGAATTCCGTATTTATTATATCAGTCCGTTGGGCAGTTTTGCTACCTGGAAATCAACTAAACAGACAGGAAGCTATGACATGCAGACATTTGAGATACACGCCCGTCCTACCCAAAAAGTAGAAGGATTGCGCCCGGGAATGTCAGTGCTATTGACCATAGATGATTAATATGTGTAATCATTGAAATAACTTTGTAAATGATGAAACATCCATTATATAACGTACTCTGTCGCGAACTTCACCGCATGACTTCCCGCCGACTTTATTTCGGGGTATGTCTCGTGCTGCCCCTGTTCTGCCTGTTCTTCATGGCAACCATTTTCGGCAGCGGACAAATGGAGAATATCCCTATCGGCATTGTCGACCAGGATAACACCGCCACATCCCGGCAAATAGTGCGAAACATTTCCGCTGTACCAACCTTCAAAGTAACCCGGCACTTCACCGATGAAACAGCCGCCCGACAAGCCGTGCAACGGAAAGAAATCTATGGTTACTTGTCCATCCCCACGGGTTTTACCCAACGGGCTACGACAGGAATGAATGCCACACTCTCTTATTATTATCATTATGCCCTTCTTTCCGTAGGTAGTGAACTGATGGCAGCTTTTGAAACGGCACTGACACCTGTCGCCCTCTCTCCCATTGCTATGGAAGCCGTCTCTTTGGGAGTCAGCCAGGAGCAAATCACCACATTTCTCCTACCCGTGCAATCCAGTATGCACCCTCTTTATAACCCTGACCTCGATTACTCCATTTATCTGAGCCAGCCTTTCTTCTATGTCTTGTTCCAGATACTTATTCTATTGATAACGGTTTATATCATAGGTAGTGAATTGAAGTTCCATACGGCACAGGAATGGCTGACAACAGCGCGGGAAAATATCCTCACAGCAGTTGTCGGGAAGTTATTGCCTTATACTTTCATCTTCTCCGTAATCGGTATTTTGGCTAACTATATTCTATACGGTGTACTGCATATTCCCTTCCATGGAAGTCTGCTGATGATGAACCTTATGACAATACTCTTTATTATTGCCACACAGACACTTGCCGTATTCATCTTCTCTATTTTTCCACGGATAGCTTATATCATCAGCATTGTATCCATGGTCGGTTCACTTGGTGCCACACTCTCCGGAGTCACTTTCCCAGTGACGAGTATGTACCCTCCTGTACATGCCGCATCCTACCTGTTTCCTGTCCGTCATTTCACGGAAATAGCACAATCCATGCTCTATTTTGATTCGGGATTCGGGTATTACTGGCAATCGGCAGCCATACTTTGGCTTTTTCCGTTGGTGGCGCTACTGATACTACCTAGATTGAAACATTGGATTCTGAAGGATAAGGAAGAACTTAGTATTTGTGAGAATGAAACACCGCTTCCCCGCGTACACAACACTCCTCACTACTCAATAGCAACTGTCATTTTCCGCGAATGGCGCTCCATCAGCACCAATGCGGCTATACTGTTAGTACTAATGGGAGGTATCTTCGCTTACGGACTTTTATATAACTTGATGTATGCTCCCAACCTTGTGCGGAAAACATCGGTTGCCATCGTCGACAATTCCCATTCCGCCCTCAGCCGCGAATATATCCGTCTGCTCAATGCCACCCCACAAGCATCAGTCTATGCACTTACTCCGAACTATCTTGAAGCAAAAGAATGGCTGAAACAGAGTAAAGTAGATGGTATTCTTTACCTCCCCGCTGACTTTGATGCCCGCGTCGGTCGCGGTGAACAATCAGTCTTTACCGTTTATGCCTCCACGGATGCTTTCTTGAATTTTAAGAATCTACAAGAAGCTTCTTCCCGTGTAATGCTTGCCGTAAACGATGCGCATCGTGCAGAAGGTGTTGTATTCTTACCTCCTCAGGGACTGCTGGCAGTAGCCTCATCGGCACCTGTAAACGTGTCGGGTACAGCCTTATATAATTATACCGAAGGATACGGTTCGTACCTCATCCCCGCTGTCATGATTATCATTATTTTTCAGACATTACTAATGGTGATAGGAATGGTGACGGGAGAGGAGTACCCGAAGGGGAAGATGGTAGGTAAACACAAAAAACTTACTTGGCTTCAAGCATTATATAACATTTCCGGAAGAACTTTCGTTTACGTTATGCTTTACTTCATCTTTGCCTTATTCCTGTTAGGCTTGCTTCCTCACTTTTTCAGCATTCCCAATATAGGAAATGGCAGGGATATTATTACGATGATGATTCCTTTTCTGTTAGGGACAAGTTTCTTTGGGTTGGCGGCATCACGCTACTTCACTGATTCAGAAGCTCCCCTGCTGATGATTGCTTTCTTCTCCGTAGGATATATTTTCCTGTCCGGAGTTTCCTACCCGCTTGAACTGATGCCATGGTACTGGCAGGCAGCACACTATGTAGTTCCGGCAGCCCCTGCCGTGTTGGCCTTTGTCAAATTGAATTCAATGGGAGGAACCCTGGCGGATATTCGTCCGGAAATGATAACACTGTGGATACAAGTTATAGTATATTTCCTGTTGAGTCTGTGGGTCTTCAAAAAGAAGGTATTCTATTTTAGGCATTAAGGCTGTTTTCTCTTTCTCTTATAAGCAAACGCTTGCCATCGTTCCTCGTCCCATCCTTGTCGCTGCATCTCCATGCGTGCCATGACAAAGAAAAGGTCAGAAAGACGATTGATAAAGCGCAAAATATCTTCCGGTACAGAGTCTTCCCGATTCAAAGTCCAGAGCCGTCGCTCGGCACGACGTGCCACGGCACGGGCAAATTGCAATTGCGCTGAAATCTGGGTTCCCCCCGGCAAGAGGAAATAATCATTATCTTCCAACTGAAGCATCATGGCGTCCATAGCCTGTTCGCACTGCACAGTCATTTCCGCTGCATGCAGTGGGTTCGGATTACCGCTCCCCGGACGTTCAGGATCTGCATCCCGCAATGCAGAAGGAGTAGCAACGTGGCTCATCACTACCATTAACTCACGTTGTATATCATGCAACAATCCCTGCCAAACATCATCTATCGGCAGCAACGACCTGACAATACCTATTACAGTGTTCAATTCATCAATACAGCCGTTAGCCTCTATACGGATATCATCCTTCGGAACACGTTCTCCACCGTGGATACCTGTCATTCCCTTATCTCCCGTTCTGGTGTAAATCTTTCTCATGATACTAAAATTTTAGAATAAAAACGGATTTCCCGGGACCGGTTCAAACAGTCTCATGAATCCAGTCTCTCCCCAATATAAATGTGTATAACTTGCAATCAGATTCTTATAGTGATAGACCGGTGTGTTCACCGGCTGTCCCTTGGCATTATATACCTGTGCTGCCGAGGTTAGTTCCTCATCCGATTCAATGACCTGCGAGTAATGGAACTCATGCCCACGTATCTTCATTCCTCTAAATTCAAAGCTCCTATACCCCAGTGACAAACGCATATCACCCTTAAATGCGGATACCTTGACGGGCAGTACACCTGCCATATTGTACTCCATACGGGTATCAGTACCTGTCATCAAAACAGATGTAAGATACATCATCCCCCCACACTCTGCCAGTGTATATCCACCTCGCTCTATATAGTCTTTGATGGAGTTCATCACATTCGTTGCCGCACTCAGTTGCCTGGCACGGTTCTCCGGATAACCTCCGGGCAGGTAGAGTATATCCACATCATCCGGTAGTACGACGCTATTATCCTCCGGATCAAAATAAGTAACTTTCCCCAAGCCATTCAACCACTCCAGATGCTCTGCATAAATAAATGAAAAACTCTCCTTATTGCGGGCAATCCATATATTCATACTGGCAAGCACTCTCTTTCTTCTCTCCGGTTTATCAGGAACATCCACACTTCGTCTTGTCATCTCCAGCAATAACTC
>NZ_EQ973492.1:544464-566758 GCF_000158035.1 Bacteroides cellulosilyticus DSM 14838 | reverse complement strand
TTCATCATTGTTTGGGTGATACTTCCTTTCTCTTTCCGGCTAAAGTCCAGTCCCAAATGACGACTTTCTTCTTTCAGCACATCATACTTCCGCAAACACCCGAAACAAAGAATATTCAGATCTTCGCAGATTTCACGCAGCATCTCTTCATGCCGGTCACCGCCCACCTGGTTGAAAATGACACCTGCCACCTCCACTTGCGGATCAAAATCCACATATCCTTTTATCATTGCCGCCAATGAGTAAGCCGCCGCCTTGGCACTTACCACCAGCACCACAGGCAGACGAAGCACCTTTGCTATCTCTGCCGACGAGCCTTTACTACGGTCATATCCGTCAAACATTCCCATCATGCCTTCTACAATACAAACATCCGCATCTACTGCATGATGATTATATACCTTACATACATGATGCTCGGAAGCCATAAAAAGGTCCAGATTGTAAGACGGAATTCCGCAAGCTTTTTCATGATACTTCGTGTCGATATAATCCGGCCCGCACTTATAGGGCTGTACACGTAGTTTTTTCTGCGTCAATAACGTCATCAGCAATCGGCTGACAGTGGTTTTTCCAGTGCCCGAAGTAGGCGCCGCTATCAGAAATTGGGGAATATTTCTTATCATGCATACTTGAGTTAACGAGTTAACAAGGTAACAAGATACAAGGGCAAAAGCCTTGTCAACTCGTATCTGAAATCCTTGTCAACTAAATTTCTTTCCCGCAAAGGTAGTATATATTCCCCAAAACTCTTACCTTAGCTGCCCAAATAAAAGTAAATTACTATGATTACTGAAGAACTCAAGAAATTATATTGTACGTATACCGGACACGAACCGGAAGCTATTGAAGAACTTCCTTCATCCGGCTCCAACCGTCGTTACTTCCGCCTTACGGGCACCCCTACCCTTATCGGTGTCAGCGGGACTTCCCTCGAAGAGAATCAGGCTTTCCTCTATATGGCAGACCATTTCCGCAAGAAAGGACTGCCCGTGCCACAAGTCGTAGCAAAGAGTGATAACGATGCATTTTATCTGCAAGAAGACCTGGGAGACACTCTCCTATTCAATGCCATCGAAAAAGGACGCAAGACCAGTGTTTTTGATGAAGAAGAAAAGCAGCTTCTGCGCAAAACAATGCGCCTGTTGCCAGCCGTACAGTTCTCCGGTGCAGACGGAATGGACTTCTCATATTGCTACCCACAATCAGAATTCAACAGCCGCAGTATCTTATGGGACTTGAATTACTTCAAATACTGTTTTCTGAAAGCTACCGGAATGGAATTTCAGGAAGACCGCCTGGAAGATGATTTCCAGAAGATGGCGGATGTATTGATGCGCAGTAGTTCGGCTACATTCATGTATCGTGATTTCCAGAGCCGGAACGTTATGATTAAAGAAGGTGAACCATGGCTCATCGACTTCCAAGGCGGACGTAAAGGTCCGGTTTATTATGATGTAGCTTCCTTCCTGTGGCAAGCCAAGGCCAATTATCCTGAGAGCCTTCGCAAAGAGCTTTTAAAGGAATATCTGGACTCCCTGTGTAAATACCAGCCTGTGGACGAGAAATATTTCTATGCTCAATTACGTCATTTCGTATTGTTCCGTACCATGCAAGTGCTGGGTGCTTATGGCTTCCGTGGCTATTTCGAGAAGAAACCTCATTTCATCCAAAGCGTCCCCTTCGCTATTGAAAACCTGCGACAGCTATTGCAGGAACCCTATCCCGAATATCCGTACCTCTGCCATGTGCTGAAAGAACTTACCGAGCTGAAACAATTTACTGACGACCTCCAGAAGCGCCGCCTTATAGTAAAGGTCACCAGTTTTGCATATAAAAAAGGTATCCCTGAGGATTCCAGTGGCAACGGTGGTGGCTTTGTATTCGACTGCCGTGCCGTAAACAACCCCGGTAAGTACGACCGTTATAAACCCTTCACCGGACTGGATGAACCAGTTATCCGCTTCCTGGAAGACGATGGAGAAATAACCACGTTCCTCGAACATGTATACGGTCTGGTAGATGCTTCCGTGAAACGATATATGGAACGTGGATTTACGAACCTTTCCATTTGTTTCGGATGCACTGGCGGACAACACCGTTCGGTTTATTCAGCACAACATCTGGCAGAACATCTGAACCAGAAATTCGGAGTACAGGTAAATCTGATGCATCGGGAACAGAACATTGAACAGACATTTAAAGCGAAAAGCTAAAGACTATCTCCTAATAACCCGCTCCGTACCAAATCCGTACCTGCTCCGTATCTATACAAACAGCCTTTATACGGAGATAGTACGGAGTTGATACGAACCTAATACGGAGTTGATATGGAGATGGTACGGAGATCATGCAGAGATAGTACGGAGTTGGGGCATAAATCTCCTTCTTTTTCAATCCGCTTATGAAACTTACATTTAAAATCTTAATTCAATTTATCAGTAGCTCAAGAATTTAAAACAATGAAAGCAATGATATTTGCCGCAGGCCTCGGCACCCGCCTGCGCCCACTGACAGACAATATGCCCAAGGCACTTGTCTCCGTAGCAGGCAAAACGATGCTGGAGCGTGTCATCTTAAAACTAAAAGATGCCGGCTTCCATGATATCACCATAAACATCCACCATTTTGGAAGTCAGATTATAGACTTCCTTCGTGCAAACCAGAACTTCGGTGTGGATATTCATATCAGTGACGAACGGGGTGAACTGCTGGATACCGGTGGTGGTATCAAAAAAGCCCGTCCTCTGCTGGAGAGCAACGAGCCTTTTCTTATACATAATGCCGATATCCTGACAGACCTGGATCTCAATGCTTTCTACCACCACCATCTGGAAAGTGATGCAGATGCCACTCTGCTCACGAATCACCGGAAAACATCCCGTTATCTATTGATGGATCAAGATAACCGCCTTTGTGGTTGGACGAATATTTCTACAGGCGAAGTACTCACCAAAGAACTCGATTATCCCAGCGATCATTATCAGTTGCAAGCCTTTGGTTGCGTCCATGTTCTTTCTCCCTCTATTTTCCGCTATATGGAAGATGAACGCTGGACAGGGAAATTTTCCATTATTCCGTTTTATGTGGATATCTGCCCGAAAGCACGCATTCAAGGATTTCCTATAGACAGCGAAAACTGGTTTGATGTGGGCAAGCCAGAGACACTGGCAAAGGCAGAAGCCTATTATGCGTCTTTATAAAACAGGTTTCATCTTCACCAACTGCCCCTGGGCATCAAATAAGTATTCGTAGTTGAAGGAACCGTAAATACGATACTTCCAGCGGGCACTTTTCTCAAAACGGCGACTGTCATCCAGGATGGTCGCCTGATAGACGGTCTCCAGTTCATGAATGAACTCTTTAGATTCCGGATCCGGGTATCTATAAGTGGGGACAATAATACGTATATCGGGATATTGCTCTCGCAGATTTTTAATTTCTGTACGGACAGCATCTTTTTCATTGGGCTTCAGAAAAAAGAGTAAACACACGGGATGTCCCTGCCCTGCAATGTCCGAAAAGAGCAAACTGTCTTTCTCTCCATACTCCACTTGTTTGAAGTCAATAAAATGATCTCCCGGCTTCAAGCTACGGGTAGCATCCAGCATCCGTTTCAGTCCTATCAATACAGATGTACTGTCGTGCATTTGTGAAGGAGTTTTCTGATACAATGTCTCCAGTTCATCCGGATAGATCGCTGCCCAACGATCAAACACCATCCACCCTATTGCGTTCCGGGCATTGTCGAATACAAATTGCCGCGTAGCTTCCAGTGGAAAATCATCTTCATGCCAAAGTTTCCAAAGACGTACGTTTTGTGAATGGAGATTGGTACTTTTATCCGGTACAGGTATTGCCGGTGGGACTACATTTATCAACGTCAGTTTTCCTCTTTCGGGATAAAAGAAATTCATGCTACCGGGATGCTCCATTCCATAGATATGCAACGTATCTTCTTTTCCGGAAAATAAAACTTCTCCGTTTCTGATAATAGCGAAGTCCAAGGGAGCTTTCCCATAATCACGGTCACCCGTCATACGGTCGGCGCCATATCGCCACAGGTAGACCGTATCTCCTTCGTAAGCGCCCAGTCCGGTATAGTGCACGGTAAAAGTTTGTTCTTGCGATTGACAACTGATGAGTCCCAGAAACAAAGAGTAAAATATCCATTGATTGATTTTCATAAAGCCCAGATAGATTGAGTAAACAAACACATTGTACAAAAGAACAATCTTTTCAGTAAAGATGCAAGCAAAAAAGACAATATATAAAAGCATTTGTTAATGAAATATCCATATATTTGTGACATAACATTAAAAAGACTGACTATGAAACGACTGAGATTAGGACTATGGGCATGTTTCTGCTTTTGTGCAGCCACCACCCTTATGGGACAAAACAAGGTGAAAACAACTACCGAAAAGGTAATGCTGTTCATTGACGGCGCCCAAGTGACGCGTACCAAACAAGTAGATATTCCGGCAGGAAATTCAACACTCATCTTTACCGGATTATCCCCCTATATGGATGCACAAAGTATGCAGGTCAGTGCCAAGGGAAAACTCACCGTTACGGCAGTCAACCGGCAATACAACTATATAGACAGCCTTGCCGTCAGCGAAAAACAACAAAGCCTGCAAAAGGAGCTTAAAAAAATAGAGAAACAGCAAAAAGAACAGAATGCCGAGCTTGGACTTATCAATGCCGAATATGAAATGCTGAAAACAAATTGCTCCGTCAGTAATAAGAATACCGCTACTTCTCTGGCCACTATCAAAGAAGTGAATCAATATTACTCCGGACAGTTGAAAACTCTGAAAACAAAAGAACTGGCTATCAATGAACAGATAGCCGAACTTGCCATCAAACAGGGACAACTAAACTCTGAACTGGCACAACTAAGTGGTAAATCTCTAACCCCTATGAGTGAAATTATGGTCAATGTAAATGCGCCAGCAGCTTGCAAAGCTACATTCACTCTGAACTATTATGTAAAAAATGCCGGTTGGTTCCCTTCCTATGATGTTCGTTCCGGTAGCCTGGCCGAGCCTATCTCCATCATTTACAAAGCCAACATCTTTCAGAATACCAAGGAAGAGTGGAAGAACGTAGAATTATCCCTTTCCTCCTCTAATCCTTCCACCGGAAGCGTAGCCCCCACTCTGTCTACTTACTGGTTGGATTACGGACTTGCAGCACCACGCTACAATTTGAATCTCAATGGAAACACTGTTTCAGGAATCGTTCTTGATAATGAACGTACGCCCGTAATAGGTGCTACCGTTACCATTCCGGGGACTACGATAGGAGCCATCACCGACATAAGCGGTAAGTATTCCATAACTATTCCCAATGGGCAAAACAAACTTCAATTTTCATATATTGGCTATCAGACTCAGACCAGAGATATACAAGGAAATATTATGAATGTTACCCTTCAGGAAGATACACAGGCATTGGATGAAGTAGTGGTAGTAGGCTACGGCGCTGAAAGAAAATCTCTTATGGCAGGTGCTGTCTCCGGGCTTAAGGTAAACCATAAAAAAGATATTCAATACGAAGAAGAAACCAGCATGGCCCTTGAAGTTGAACAAAGCCAGGGACAGATGGGCTACGAATTTGAAATAAAAGTGCCCTACACCATTCCTTCTGATAACAAGCCTGTAGTTGCTGAAATCGGTCATTACGAATTACCCGCTTCCTATACTTACCAAAGTACTCCGAAGATAGATAAAGATGCTTTCCTGATTGCCCAGGTAACCGATTGGGAAAAGCTAAACTTACTTGAAGGCGAAGCAAATGTTTACTTTGAGAATACTTTCATTGGCAAGTCCATTATGAATGTCACCCAACAGAACGACACACTATCCTTCTCTTTAGGTCGTGATAAACGTATCATGATACAGCGTACGAAAGAGAACGAATATACCTCACGCAAGTTTATGGGTTCCAATCAGACGCAATCCATTGCATGGAAACTTTCTGTCCGCAATACGCGTCCCGAACCTGTCAATCTTACGCTTTACGACCAACTGCCCGTATCACGCAACAATAACATTACCGTAACAGCAGAAGAAATCAGCGGCGGCAGTCTGGATGAAGCGAAAGGTATCATCACCTGGCAAATTACCTTACAACCCGGCGAACAACGTGATTTAGCTTTACGCTATAAAGTGAAGTACCCTAAAGGGCGAAACTTAATAATAGAATAATGCTTTTCTTATGACTCTAAGACAGAAAATATCTGATATTCCCCTGTATCTCCAAATCCTGATAGGAATGATTACCGGTATTATCATCGGCCTCATCGCCTTACAGGTAGACGGTGGTGATACATTCATCCGCCACTGGATACAGCCTTGGGGATAAATCTTCATCCGCCTTCTCCAACTGATCGCCATTCCCCTGGTCTTTATATCTCTGATAAAGGGAATGACCGGACTGAAGGACATCAGTAAATTTTCCCGTATCGGCGGAAAGACCATCGGAACATATATCTGTACGACTGTAGTCGCTATCCTCATAGGTCTTGCAATGGGGCTATTGGTGCAACCGGGCAAACTGGTAAACCACGAACAAGTAGCCCATCTGCAAGAACAGTTCATCCGTGCCATGTACCCCGTACAACTGTTTGCCTTCACAACAAGTAGTAGTGCCGCCACTTTGCCCGTAACCCTGAAGACTGTAGAACAAAAATTAGGTATTTCAGAAGAAGTCAGTTCATTTGTCCTGCCTGTAGGCGTTACCATAAATATGGACGGCACTTCCTGTTATCAAACCATTGCCATTCTTTTCATCGCACAAGTTTTAGGGATCGATCTGAGTTTCTCCCAACTCTGTATCATCGTTGCTATGACCGTACTTTCTTCTATCGGTACCCCGGGTATCCCCGGAGGCAGTTATGTCATCTTGGCAATGGTGCTCACTTCCGTAGGCATTCCGGTAGAAGGTCTGGCATTGATATTGGGGGTGGACCGACCATTGGACATGCTGCGCACCGCAGTAAATGTAACCGGAGATGCAGCGGTATGTTCCATTATTGACAGATAATTCATCACATTAGAATAGTTGCTAAAGTATTTTCACAAATACCTTCTGATTTCTAAAAATATCTTTATCTTTGCAATCGGAATTGGCAATCGGAAAGTATATCAATGCGTCCGACTCAAGGGAATCCGGTGTAAAACCGGAGCTGTACCTGCAGCTGTAATCCTCATTAAGAAAAAGTCTGTAACCACAAAAGCCACTGACGCCGCAATGCGATGGGAAGGCGATACAGACAGGGGAAAGCCAGAATACCTACCAACTTCCGTTACTTGAGCACTTAGCTTTCAGGATTAAAAGCGATGTCACCCCTATACTATAATTATAGGCAAAACTATTTTTATTCTTCCGGGTCATTAGTATTCGCATACAGAAGCGATGTGCCGTTACGTTTTTATTAAACAGAAAATCGGCAAACGATGAAGCACAAGTATTTACTTGGAGCGGTGTTTGTGTGTGCGGTGCATTCTGCCTCCGCCCAAAGCATCCTCGAAAACAAGAATGAAGAAGAACTGTCACTTATGTTGCAGGAAGTAGTAGTGACTGGTACAGGTACCGAACATTACCTGAAAGACGCGCCTGTGCAAACCGAGGTTATCTCGCGTAAAATGCTGGATAGCTACGGTGCCTCCTCCCTTGAAGACATACTAAGTGGGCTATGCCCCTCTTTCGACTTCAGTTCCAGTGACATGGGGTCGAATATGCAATTGGGCGGATTGGGAAACGGCTATATCTTGCTCCTCATCGACGGCAAAAAGATACATGGTGACGTAGGCGGGCAAAATAACCTAGGACTGATAGATCCGGCACGCATCGAACGTATCGAGATTGTAAAGGGAGCCGCTTCGGCACTCTATGGCAGCGATGCCATTGCAGGTGTAATAAACATCATCACCAAGAAACATCGTGAAAACGTTCTGGTCACAAACACCACACGTGGCGGATCATACGGCGAATTCCGACAATCCAATGCTTTCCAATTCAAGTCGGATAAATGGACCTTTGCCACCAACTTTCAGTTGAAACATTCCAACGGATGGCAGAACACTACTTACGAAGACCCAAATCGATATGAAAAGCCTGTCACCAATTCCATCAATAAAACCGTGAACCGATATACCGACTGGCAAGTTTCACAACACATCGGCTATCAGGCTACCCAGACACTCAGCCTGTATGCAGACGGTAGTTTCTACCGCAAACGCGTATACCGCCCTTGCGGAATACCCGATTACAAAACATACGATTTCCTTTATCGCAACGCTTCAGCCTCAACAGGTGGTAAAATGAAGCTAAAAAATAATAATAGCATTACAGCCGATATACATTATGACAGTCATGCCTACTATTATGCCTATACCCACGAAACCTGGGACAAAGAATATGACGATAACGGCAAGGAAATCAGTTTCCCGTATTCTCCCGGTGACAAGGGTCTGCAGAGTGACCAAAGCCGTCTGCTCATCCAGACTAAAGGAATATTCAACCTCCCCTATTTCAACCGTTTGAGTGCAGGAGTTGATATGGAAATAAACTGGCTGGATGCTCCCCGCCGACTGGACGAAAAGAATGTTTCCGACAACACAGGTTCCTTTTATCTTCAGGATGAGTGGTCGCCTTTTAGTCAGCTGAACATCACAGCCGGTGCACGATTAACACTGAACAACAATTTCGGTATGCGCGCCACGCCCAAAGTGTCGGCTCTCTACAAGCTGGGCGACTTTAACCTGCGCGCCACTTATTCCGAAGGCTTCAAGACTCCGACTCTGAAAGAACTCCACTACCGTTATATTCGCCAAATGTCTCTCGTTATCCTAAACTTAGGTAACAAAGACCTGGAACCTCAAACCAGCCGTTATGTTTCCGGTGGTGTAGAATACAATGGTACTGACTTTAGTATCAGTGCCACAGGTTACTGCAACTGGTTAGACAACATGATAACTCTTGTGACGATTCCGACCTCTCAGGCTCCAGGTGACCTCGTCGTCACCTACGACCCGGCTCGTGTTCGCCAATACCAGAATATGGATGACGCACGCACCTGCGGCATAGATATCAACGCCAAGTGGATACCTTTCAAAACGCTTACCTTGGCGGGCGGTTACAGCTATCTGGACACAGAAGCGAATCAGTACGATGAAGAAGACGAAGTGATGAAACACATCGTCATAGATGGTATGGCTCACCATCGCGGCACCGTCAGTGCCGTCTGGAATTATGATCGGAAAAACAGCAATTATCGACTCAGCGTAGGTCTGTATGGCCGTTTCCAGAGCAAACGCTATTATCAGGATGACGGTAACGGCAAAAGCTATCACCTCTGGCGCCTGAACACACGCCACCAGTTCAACCTGGGCAAGCAATGGGATGCAGAAATCAATGCAGGCATTGACAATATACTGAATTATTATGAAACGACCTACCATGGACTGAACTACGGAACAAACACGGCAGGAAGAACCTTTTACGTCTCATTGATGGTACAATTTGGACAGAAAAAGAGAAAAACCACATAGTATTAACCCTTTTAAAAACAATTAATGACATGAAACAATTCAAGTTAATGATGATGGCGGCACTGGCTGCTCTGATGTCTTTCTCCGTAGTATCTTGCTCGGACGATGACGATGACTCGGCACAATCCAAACATGATAAGAAAATGGAAGCTGTATCTGCCGAAGTAAAAGCTAACAAAAAGCATGACATTGCTTTGTTGCTTGTTACTTTCGGAAGTACTTGGGACGCACCGCAGGAAACCTTCAAAGGCATGAAAGAACAATTCGCCAAAAAGTTCTCCAACATGGATGTCTATTTTTCTTTCACTTCAGAAATCTGTATGACCCGTTGCGCAGCCAAAGGCTGGAACTATTATGCTCCGTCTTTCTATCTGGAAGCTATCGGACTTGCAGGTTATAAAACAGTTTGCGTACAGTCTTTACACGTTATCCCGGGTGAAGAATATCTCCGGGTGCAAAATTCCGTGAAAGACTTTCACTACAGCGGTGACCACCCTGAATTTGGAGATATAAAGGTATACTTGGCCGGTCCGTTGCTGGAATCGGAAGATGATGTGAAGGAAGTGGCAACTATTCTGCACAAAAACTATAAAGCAAAAGTAGATGCAGGCAAGATTGTTACGTTCATGGGGCACGGTAACCCCGAAGGCTGGAACTACGGAAACGGTAACTCCCGCTACACCATGTTGGAAGAAGAACTTCAGAAGACTTACAGTTCCAATTATTTTGTGGCAACGGTTGATATGGAAGATAATTATGTAGATAACATGATTTCCCGCATGCAAGCAGCCGGAAAAGCATCGGGAGACGTCATCTGCCATCCATTGATGTCCATTGCCGGAGATCATGCCAACAATGACATGAAAGGCGGCGTAAGCGAAAACGATCCCGAAGAAGGAAGCTGGCGTTACGAACTAAACAAAGCCGGATATACTTGTCCACTCAGCAATTGTGATATCAAAGGACTGGCCGACTATTCTGAAATTGTAAACGTATGGATCAGCCACATGTCGGCAGCCCTACAGAGTGAACCGATGTATGACCCGGACGCAGAAGAATAAACATTAATCTCTCTCTTTAATTACTTCTTGAGAAGGTGTATGGCGGCAGTTTACTGTTCGTTATGCACCTTCTCTTTATTATTAATTCAGGCACTAAATCTCATTAATAAATATTAATGCGCGCCATAATAATATAGATTACACGCATCTTTTTAATTTTCAGATTGTTTATTCAAGTGATATTGAAACAAACGGAACAAAAAAAAGAATAAGTTATGAAAAAAATTATCGTATTATTGATGTTAGTTTTTATAGGTGCATCTACAACAATCTATGCACAGGAAAGTAAAAGTGAAAGTCGCCGTGCTGAACGTAAAGCCCAACGTGATGCAGAAAAAGCTCGGGAGAAAATAGAAGAAGAACGAGCATACGCTAATGCTGCACAAGCCATAAAGGATAGAAAGTTTGTATTGGAAGCGGATCGTGTGACATTCAAAAGAGGCCGTAGTGCTTTTGTTACATCCAATACCAATTTTATCCTTTTAAATGGAGATCGGGCATCCGTACAAATTGCTTTCAACGGTGCTTTTGCAGGTCCTAATGGAATTGGAGGTGTTACAGTAGATGGCACTGTAGGTGAAGTAAAAACCACCACTGACAAAAAAGGGAATGTAACTTGCAATTTCAGTGTGACAGGTGTAGGAATCTCTGCACAAGTTTCCATCAGACTCACTCATGGCAGCAACAACGTATCCGCCACAGTAAATCCGAATTTCAACTCGAATAGATTGACGCTGGATGGCAAGCTCATTCAACTGTCCGAGTCGAATATATTTAAGGGACGGTCGTTCTAATAATTGCCATTGAACACTTGCGGCTGCGATAGCCTACGCTTGTACAAGTGAGCGTTCACACTTGCACAAGCGTAGGCTATCGCAGCCGTAAGTGTTTCTTATACCCCCAATATAGAACTTTTTTATTTATCATTTATTCTTTTGATACCTTTTTATACACTCTTTCATTGTTTTTTCTTCTGAATTTCATATCTTTCGCTTTATAAACGTACAAATACATTACTTTTCAGCCTGCACCTCTATTTATGTTATAAAAAACATTTTCAGATATTTTCATTGTTCAGACTGACTTTTTATATATCTTTGCAGCGTTTTTGGTTTCGCATCTCCTTGGCTCTATGGGAATGCGATGAAAAGGGAATCAGGTGCAAGTCCTGAACAGACCCGCTGCTGTAAAATCCTTTCAAAATCTTGAATATACTCCAATAGCCACTGTCTGCTGGTCGGATGGGAAGGCATTCAAAGATGGATAAGTCAGAATACCTGCCAAGAACAACATAGTTTTAATGCTTTCGGGAAATGAAGCAGAAAAACATCGAGGCTGGTAATTCTTTATCTTTCATAAAGAATTCTTTTTCTCTATGCACATACTCCCGTAAAGTAAGTCATAAATGCTTTAACTAAGAGATTGAAATGAAAATTATTTCATGTGTACTATTTATGTTAACCTGTTTATCGCAGATAGGTGTAATAGCGCAAAATACGATTACTCTATCGGGAAAAATTACAGACCAACACGGTACCCCTTTATCATTAGTTACAATTGCAGTAGAAAATACCACATCCGGAACTTATACGGATGATAACGGACGGTATTCCCTGAATGTATCACCTGGAAAATGTACACTTGTCGTATCTTTAATAGGTTATCAAACTGTAAGGTCCACATCTAATATCCAACAAAACAAAACGCTCAATTTCACATTGGAAGAAAGTGCTGTTACTTTGAACTCCGTTGAGGTTTATGGAAAGACACAGACACAGAAAGTGAAAGAAGGAGTTTTTTCCGTCAATGCTCTCGATATAAAACCTATAGTAAATTCGCTAAACAACCTCAATGACCTGGTAAACCGTACAACAGGCATTAAGGTGAGAGAAGAAGGAGGTGTCGGTTCAGACTTTGATTTGTCTATAAATGGTTTATCTGGCAATTCTATTCGCTACTTTTTAGATGGAATGCCGTTGGACACTAAAGGAAGTGGAGTTTCACTTGCTAATCTTCCGGTGAATATTATAGACCGGATTGAAATATATAAAGGTGTGGTTCCTGCCAGCTTGGGAACGGATGCATTGGGTGGTGCCATCAATATTATAACCAAACAAGAAAAGAAAAATTATCTGGATGTCTCTTATGGCATCGGTTCATTCCATACGCACAAAGCAGACTTGAATGCACAATTTGTAGAACCTAAAACAGGACTGATTATCCGACCTACTGTGGGAGTAAATTATTCAAAGAATGATTATAGGATGAAAGATGTGCAAATGCGGGATGAGAGTGGTGACAATTTCATATATGGTAATCCTAAACGCTTCCACGATGACTATTTCTCCTTACTGGGGCAAATAGAGGTAGGAGTTGCCAACAAGTCATGGGCAGATGCATTCTTCGTTTCCGCTTCCTATTCCAAGACAGATAAAGAATTACAGACGGGGGCTGTCCAGACCAAAGTATATGGAATGGCGGAAAGAAATTCAGATGCCTGGAATATTTCAGCACATTACCAGAAGCGTAATTTCATTCTGAAGAATATGCAGCTGAATACTGCCCTCTCCCATACTTGGGATCACTCATTGACCGTGGACACCACCTACCGAAAATATTACTGGGATGGTGGATACATAGATGGCCAGCGTAATGAAATTATGGGCAAAGAACGATCTATGCGTCATTATAAGCGTCCACTGACTGTGGTCCGTGCCAATCTGGATTATAAACTGAACAATCATCATAACTTTAACTTGAACTATCATCTGAGTCGTACCGGCAACGACCGTTATGATGATTTAGATACCACTTTCGAGCCATCCAACGATGTTGTGTCCAAACATATCCTGGGCTTTTCCTACAATCAGTCGTTATTAGAGGGCAAGATGGAGAATGTGTTTTTCATAAAGGATTATATCAATCACCCGAATATCCGGCAGACCGATCAGCCTAGCGTGACCGGTTCTGAAGCGGTACAAGGTTCCACAACCAAGAACTATCTAGGCTACGGTGTCGGACTTCGGTACACTGTAGCGGAAGCTTTAGCCGTGAAAGTGTCCTATGAGCATAGTGTGAGACTTCCCATCGCACGCGAACTATTGGGAAACGGTACTAATGTCTACGCCAACGTAGCACTGAAACCGGAAAACAGTGATAACTTCAATGCCGGTCTATTCGGTACGTGGCATCCGGGTACCGGACATACCTTCTACTACGAAGCAAGCGGATTCTTCCGCAAGGTTGACAACTATATTCAGAGCGAAGTTGCTGAAAAAGAAGGTACAATGAAATATACCAATGTACCCGCAGTCCACATTAAGGGTGTGGAAGGAGAGGTACGCTACGATTGGCAAGGTAAGCTGCAACTTGCCAGCAACGTCAGCTATCAAGATGCCCGCGACCAACAGAAGTACAAGAATGGCGGAAAACCATCGGCTACCTACGACAACCGTGTACCCAACCGTCCTTGGTTGTTTGGTAGTGCGGAAGCATACTATACTTTCCGTAACGTGGCATTACCAGAAAGCAAGCTACGCCTAGGTTGCACTTATCAGTGGATACACTGGTATTACCTTTTGTGGGAGGCTTATGGTGCCACTGAAGGCAAGGCACGCATTCCGACTCAACATATCTGCAATGCTGATATTACCTACTCATGGAAACGCGGACGCTACAACATTGCTTTAGAGTGTACCAATTTCCTCGACAAGACAGCCTATGATAACTATAAGTTGCAAAAACCCGGACGTGCTTTTTTTGCCAAGTTCCGATTATTCATTAACTAATCATTAATAATTATTCAAGATGAAAAAATTCAAATTTACACTCTTGGCCTTTATGGCAGCCATGATGGCAATCTCATTTACGGCTTGTTCTGATGATGATCCTACTCCTACTCCAGATCCGGGTATCAATGAAGGTGATTATCACTTCGACCTTTTTGTAACCGTAGGTAAGCATGGCGGTATGAGCAGTAAAAACACTACTATTGTCACTAGTACCAGTACATTGACGGCTGATAGAGGTGTCATCACCGTTGAAGGAGTAGGATCGGAACTCGGAGATTACTCTATGGAGTCTATCTCAAAAGGGAAATACTATTATCAAATCCCTGGTTCCGCTGACCGCTTCGTAAAGTATCAGATCAAGAATAATAAAATCGATGTGATTGCAGAGCGCCCTTTCAAGACTAATACTTATAAAGTACGTGCCTACACACATGCCTGGATTGACGATAACACACTCGTTATCATATCTACCAACGGCGACAAGGATAAAGTTCTTTATACGAAACTGACAGCAGACGATTTAACTATCCTTGATGAAGGTGAAGTAACTATACCCGCTCCTACCGACTGGAAAAAGCTGACAAGTTCAGGTATTCTCACCTACCGCAAGTCAGACAATAAATTATATTACTTCTACTACTGGAAAGAAAAGGCAGGCCAAACTGTTGCAAGTGAACAAGAGCCTAATTTTCATGCAGCCATCATCAACCCATCAACTATGAAGGTGGAAAAAGATATTATTTCTCCCGTTGAAGGTGAAATGGCAGGAAGTGCTTACGGAGAATTGATGCAGGACTGTGTAGCGTATGACGAAGCTGGTAATCTTTATCTGGCTTGTTTCCATGAAGAAGCAAGCGGTCTTGAAAAAGGAATGTTGCTGCGTATCAAAGCGGGTGAAACAGAGTTTGATACCTCTTACAATGGTTATTCCAATGCAGATGGTAAGTTGATGACTGTTCAGTATTTAGGAAATAACAAAGCTCTGGTATATGCTCGCAACGATAATGCACCTATTAGCGACAAAGCTGCTGCTGCAGGAATAAAGAAACCTACAGCTATTGATGCATTCTCACATTACTATGCCATCATTGACCTTACTACTGGAACCAAAACTCGCCTGAGCTACAATGGCAAAGAAATTGCTTACAGCGGTGGCCGCTTCTCGCAACGTTCCGTTATCTTTAACGATAAAGCCTACATCGGTGTAGATACAGAAGAGGATGCCAATGCTATTATCTATATCTACGACATTAAGACCGGTACCGTAGAAAAGGGAGCAGAAGTGGAAGGTAAATTCTACTTCGACATGATACGTGTCGTTGAAAACGATTAATCATCATATATTCAGGTACAGGTTATACGATAACAAGAATCATTAATCTCTTTCTTGTAATTTTCGTATAATCTGTACTTAAAATATAAATTGACACATAACCTTTTTCAAAATATTTAAAAAGCATCATTTCTACCTTATGAAAAAGCTATTTATCCTTTTATTTCTTTGCAACCTCACTTTCCTATGCTCTGCGCACGAGGGGGAAAACTTCGTAGCAAGCGATATGCTCGCAAGTATGAAACCCGGTGATAAAGCCGCCCTGCTGATGGTACACTTCGGTACTACACACGATGATACCCGTGCCCTGACCATTGACGCTATCAATGCGAAAGCCCGCGAAGCATTCCCTGATCTGGAAATACGTGAAGCCTTTACTTCCCGTATCATTATCCGTCGTCTTAAAGCACGCGGCATCGAGAAACTAACTCCGCTAGATGCTATGCTCCGTCTGCGTAGTGAAGGTTACACACATGTTATTGTGCAAAGCTCGAACATCATTGACGGCGTAGAAATGGAGTCACTTCGTCGAGATATGGAAAGTGTACAACCTTTTTTTAAGGAAATCCGTATCGGCACTCCCCTGCTCTATTCAGTGGAAGATGCAGAAAAGATAGTTGAAATATTGAATAACAGACTCACTGATACGCAAAATCAAAAAGCATCCATTAAGAAAGGTGAGCATTTCGTACTTGTCGGTCATGGCACCTATACTCCCAGCACTGCCATTTACAGCCAGATGGACTATATGCTGAAAGCTAACGAAATGAATAACTTCCACGTAGGTACCATCGAAGGGTATCCTTCATTTGAGACAATGCTGGCACAGTTGAAAGCCGGAAAGGCGAAACAAGTTACCTTGGTACCATTTATGTTCGTAGCCGGAGATCATGCCAAGAATGACATCGCCGAAGATTGGAAAGAAGCACTCGAAAAAGAAGGCTACACCGTGAATGTCCGTATGGAAGGACTGGGACAAGTACCCGAGATACAGGAAATTTTCATCAACCATATCCGCTTTATGCTGAAACATCGCATGCTGAATATCATGGAAAAGAAAGCCGGATATGCTGCCGGAAAAGATGTGGAATAACAGATGAATATCATTACCAAATTAATGTACTCTTTACATAGGATACTGGGCACACTGCTTTGTATCCTATTTCTTATGTGGTTCCTCTCCGCTTTTGTGATGATGTACCACCGCTTTCCACGTGTCAGTGCAAAGGAAAAACTACAAAAGCAAGAATTACTCTCCGCCTCAGGCGACTCACTGCCTGATATCACTTCTGTCCTTTCACGTCTGCCCAAAGGAGAAAAAGTGAGAAAACTCACCTTAGACCGCAGCCTGGGGCAAACAATCTTCCATATCCGTACCAACAAAGGAATACATGAACTTCACCTGGACCCATCGGACACATTGTCGATAATCGACAATGAACGCATCCGGCAAATAGCTACCTTATGGTCCGCCTCCCCCATTGCATACATTGACACCCTACATACACTGGATCAGTGGATACCTTTCGGTGAACTGAAAAAGAAAATGCCCATTTATAAGATACATTTTGCTGATGATGCAAAAACACAGCTTTACATAAGTTCACAAAGCGGAGAAGTATTACAACTTTCCAACAGGAACGAACGCTTCTGGGCATGGCTGGGAGCTATTCCCCATTGGGTGTACTTCACTTGGCTACGGCAAGACGCCACGTTGTGGAGTAAAACCGTTATTTGGTTATCCGGCATAGGTTGCCTTATGGCAATTGCAGGGATATGGGTTACAGTCGACGTATGGCACAGGACACGTAAGAGTCATCGCCAAGGGTTCTCACCTTACCGGAAGAAATGGTATCATTGGCACTATGTCAGTGGCATTTTTTTCGGAATATTCGTATTGACCTTTACTTTCAGTGGCATGATGTCCGTTGCCGATATTCCGGAATGGATTCATAAACCGGCTTTGAAGAGCAGTCCGCTACGTACACTGCAAGCAAAGGCGCCCCAACCAGAAGATTACACGCTGGATTATCGCACCGTGATTACCAGTTTCCCGGAAGTGCGGCAGATAGAATGGAGCAATTTCCGGAAACATCCCTACTATACCGTTAAAGATGGAAAGGGAGAACAATATATTGATGCTACGGATAGTGTACCACATACTCTGCAACTTCAGGAAAAAGAGATTCGGGAAGGTGTGGAAAGTGTATATGCTGCCGACAGTATTCCGGCACATCAACGTCCGGAGCTACACATGACACTACTGAACCATTTTGAAACTTATTACCGCGATATGAGTAGTATGTATCGTGGACGAAGTCAACTTCCCGTCTGGAAAATAACGGTGGATGATCCTGACCGGAGTGTTTTCTATATTCATCCAGAAACAGGTATCATCCGTTATGTCAATACCTCTTCCCGTTGGAAATACTGGAGTTATACGGCTATGCACCGGATGCGTCTTCCGGGCTTGAATTCAAATACCACTTTACGTAAGACAGTACTATGGATATTACTACTGGGTGGAACAGTAACTTCAGTAACCGGTATAGTGTTGAGCATAAATTATGTTCGAAGAAAATGTCGCAAAAAACAAAAACGCTTACTATGAACAAGAAAAGAACAGGAATAATCCTTGGCTGCATAATCGCCGTGGTCATCGTTTGCTTTGCAGCCTACAATTATTGGTGGGCACCTACCCGCATCCTCATCATCAATCCCCTGCCCGCACAAGCAGCAGACATCGCACTGAATAATGATTGCAGCCATATCCGCGTGAAGTGCATCAAGATGGAGGAAGTGAAAGACCTTTCCGGCTATGATGCCATCATGATGTACGGACGCGGATTGTTTCTGGACGAAACACAAGTAGCGGAACTGGAACGGGTAGCTGCCAAAGGTATTCCAGTTTTTACCAATGCGCTAAGACACTTCAACTTCATCGTCAACCACAATATCACTCCTGAACAACAGGAGACCCTGCAAATGTATTTCCAAAATGCTTGCAGACAGAACTACAGGAATGCTTTGCGCTATCTGCGACACATCTCCACTCCCCATCGACTGGGTGACCGTTCTTTTGAAAATCCCATAGAATTACCCAACAACCTGTTTTATCATCAGGAATACGGTCAATACTTCAAAACTCCGCAAGAATTGACTGAATATCTGAGACAAAAACAGCTCTATCACGAAGGTGGGCGCAATCTTGCTTTTATCTCAGGCATCAGTTTTCCGGTAGAAGGTACCCGCGCCCATGTAGATACCCTGATCTCCCGTCTGACACAGGCAGGTTTCAACATTTATCCCATCACCGGTAGCGGTAAGGGACGCGAAGACCTGATACGTACCCTTCATCCCGACGGATTGATTTATCTGCCTATGGGACGTCTGGGAAATGACTCGCTCATTAACTGGTTACATCAGGAAAATATTCCCCTCTTCATGCCTTTCCCACTGGTACAACCGCGTGAAGAATGGCTGAACCCCAACGTACCTGTAAGTGGAGGTACACTGACGGCACGTGTAGTAGTACCCGAAATAGACGGAGGCATGGCCCCCTTATGTATTTCCACACAAAATGAGAATGAAGAAGGATATATTCTGCACACACCGGAACCGGAACGGATGGATGCCTTAGTTGAGCATATCAGCAAATATATGTCTCTTCGCGATAAATCCAACAAGGACAAACGCGTCGCTATCTGCTACTTCAAGACACCCGGTAAAGATGCCTTGCTGGCAAGCGGCATGGAGGTGATTCCTTCTCTTTATAACTTCCTGAAACGCTTGCGCAATGAAGGATATGACGTAAGCAACCTGCCTGCCACCGTAGAAGAATTCGGAAACAGGATATATCGTGACGGCTCTGTCATGGGTTCGTATGCCAAAGGGGCACAGGAACAATTCCTGAAAACAGCACACCCTGTATGGCTGTCTACCGGACAATATGAAACCTGGGCAAAAGAAGTGATCCTGCCGGAAAAGTACAAGGAAGTAACTGACCGTTATGGAGACGCTCCCGGCAATTTATTAGCCACAAAAGACAGTATCGCCATTGCTTGCCTGCGATTCGGTAATGTGTTAATGTTTCCACAACCCCGTCCGGCATTGGGAGACGACGATTTCAAACTGGTACATGGCATGCCCGTAGCACCGCCTCACAGCTATCTGGCACCTTATCTGTATATGCAGAAAGGTTTTAAAGCGGATGCACTGATACACTTCGGCACACATGGAAACCTGGAATATACTCCGGGAAAGAATGTGGGTTTATCACAGGCAGACTGGTCGGAAGCATTGGTAGGTAATCTGCCGCATTTCTATTTCTATACTACGGGAAATGTAGGAGAAGGTATTATTGCCAAACGGCGTACACATGCTGTACTCGTCACTCATCTGACTCCGCCTTATGCGGAAAGTGGCATGAGACAGCGATATAACCAATTACTGGAAGATATTCATAAGCTTCTGGATGAAGGAACGGAAGGACATCGCATGCTGGGAATGCGCGTCAAGAAAGAGACTGTTCGCCTGGGACTTCACCGGGACCTGGAACTGGATTCCGTACCGGACAAACCCTACACTGCCGAAGAACTGGAACGTCTGGATGCCTTTACCGAAGAAATAGCTAATGAGAAGATGCTGGGTGCATACTACACGATGGGTGAGCCTTATTCGGAACGTGACTTACTGCAAACCACCCTTGCCGTCAGTGCAGATGCCCTGGCTTACGAAACGGCCAAAGCTGACCGGGATAAAGGCAAGATTACTACGGAACAATTGCAAGACTTTACATATATAGCCCACCATTATCTGCCAACGGCAAAGAAACGACTGACGGCTATGTTACAGAATCCGCCTCGTGATACGGCTACCATTGCCCCGGACCTTCGCCCCGCATTGCGCTATCGCGAACAACTAATAGCTTCTACTGCCAATGAATTCAACGCAATGGTGCGCGGTCTGAATGGAGGAACAGTTCTGCCTGCCCCGGGTGGAGATCCGGTATTGAACCCTAATGTATTGCCCACAGGAAGGAATATGTATAGCGTAAATGCTGAAACAACCCCTAATCCACGTGCATGGGAAGACGGAAAACGACTGGCGGAAGCAACCCTGAAACAATACACTGGCAAACATGGGGAATATCCGCGGAAAGTGAGTTATACTTTCTGGGCGGGTGAATTTATCACAACCGAAGGAGCCACGCTGGCACAAGTCTTCTGGATGCTGGGTGTGGAGCCTGTACGCGATGGCCAAGGACGTGTAGTAGATTTGAGACTTGTGCCCAGCGAAGAACTGGGGCGTCCACGTATTAATGTAGTGGTACAAGTCTCAGGACAGCTTCGTGACATAGCCGGATCACGTCTGAAGTTACTGACGGATGCGGTTCGCCTGGCGTCGGAAGCAAAGGACGAAGCATATCCCAACTATGTGGCATCGGGAACAGTGCTACAGGAAAAGTTACTGGTGGAAAAAGGGACTTCCCCAAAACGTGCACGGGAAATGTCTGTGATGCGTGTATTCGGTCCTGTTAATAGTGGATACAGTACAGGAATCATGGGATATACCGAGCATAGCGGATCATGGGAGGATGAAAAGGAAATCGCCCAAGGATATCTCAATAATATGGGTGCCGCTTATGGTGATGAGAATAACTGGGGCGAAGTTCAAAAAGATTTGTTTGCCTCCGCCCTCTCCGAAACGGATGTAGTGATTCAGCCGCGGCAGAGTAATACATGGGGAGCTATTTCATTGGACCATGTATATGAATTCACCGGCGGATTATCTCTTACTGTAAAAACACTGACAGGTAAAGAACCGGATGCTTATATGGCCGATTACCGTAATCGTACCAACCGCCGCATGCAGGAGACCAAGGAGGCGATTGCTGTGGAGACGCGGGCTACGATACTGAATCCGACATTCATACAAGAACGGATGAAAGGCGGTGCAGGTTCGGCACAAATGTTCGGAGAGATTTTCCGCAATATCTTTGGCTGGCATGTAATGCGTCCGTCGGCAATGGATAAGGAGATTTTTAATGACCTGTACCGGATGTACATTCAGGATGAAAATAAACTCGGAATACAAGATTATTTTCTCCGGGTGAATCCGGCATCCTATCAGGCTATGACTGCGGTGATGCTGGAAAGTGCACGGAAAGGCTATTGGAAAGCAAGCCCTGAACAGTTGAAAGCAACAGCTGCACTACATGCACAAATAACCCGTGAGAAGGGTGCCGCCTGCACGGAGTTTGTATGCGATAATGCCAAATTACAGTCGTTCGTTGCAGATAATCTGGATGCGAAAGAGAATCAGAAATTCAATCAGGATATGAAAGCAATATATGAAGCCGCTTCGGCCAATGGAAAAGATGTAGTATTGAAAGAAAAGAAGCTGACACCGGAACAGGTAGCGCAGAAACGTACTACAAACGGATTAGTGATTGGAGGCGTGGTACTGGTGGTGTTCATTGGACTGGTTGCATTAATTAAAAGAAGAAAAATTAAATAGCCAGCATAGTACTGGAGCAAGGTTTCC
>NZ_EQ973492.1:540163-544196 GCF_000158035.1 Bacteroides cellulosilyticus DSM 14838 | reverse complement strand
TCGGTATGCTATCTTAGTTCTCCTCCTCTCGGGAATTGCTCTCCCCCGATAACGGGGGAGCCGGAGGGGGTGGAGTACCCGTAGGGGGAGGTGGTAGGTAAAACAACAAAATACCTATTAATATTAAAAAATAAGGATTTTTTTTTCTCACCTACCACCCCACCCTTCGGGCACCCCTCCTCCCGAGAGGAGGGGAATTAAGATAGTCTAAATATTAATGGCTATGCTGGTAACCCCATAACAAAAATATAACTATGGATTACGTCATCCCCATATTAGCAATCTTCATCACCCTCAGCTTCCTGCTGAAGGTCGGCTTCTATCCCCGTTGGGGAACGTGGCTGACAGCACTATGTTGTGCCCTATTTGTTTTACTCATTACCCCTTGGGTAACCGAGCAATCTAAGACAGCAATAGCAGCCTTTTTTGCTTCCCGGGAAAAAATGCTGGATGTATCTATTTGCATCACACTGGAAGCCGCCATCCTGATAACCTTTTGCTTCGACTGCTTCTCCGAAATGCGTACAAGAGACACTGCATTCAAACGAAGCGTCACCTTTCTGCTCCACCTTTACCCCGGTTTATTGATAGGTGGTGTACTATGCTATATACTGGCTGAATTATTATTCTCTTTTCCAGGCATTGATTTCAATATGCTCTCGTGGACAGTAGCTACCACCACATTCTTACTTATCGGTGTCGGTGCCCGATTGCTACAAATCCTCTTGGGAGATAAAGCCTTGCGCCTCGAAATCCTTTTTATTGTAAACTTATTCATAGTCGTACTGAGCATCATAGCTACCGGCTACTAAATAAACAGTAACTACTAAAATTATAAATATCATTATGGAAACCATTTCAAACTCACTCTTCTGGATATCCAACGGACTACTTGTTCCGGTCATCGTATTATTACTCCTGTTCTTCCTCCGCGCCATTATCCTTGCCGGAGGTTTCTTCGGAGAATTCTACCAACGGATGAAACTACAAAAGCAACTCTCCGAGATGTTGGAAACCATCACTCCTGAAAACATTAACGAACAGTTGCAGAGCTTGCCCCAAGCCGGGAAACAACCTTTGCTCCGTTGCCTGAAAAAGCTTGCCGAGCACCGTGATAACGCCGCCTACTGCGAACGCCTGCTTGCCAACTTCGAAGTAGACGCCGAAAAAGAGCTGGGACGCTCGCGCACTTTCATCAAACTCGGCCCGATGCTGGGATTGATGGGAACACTGATTCCGATGGGTCCCGCCCTTGTCGGACTGGCTACAGGAGATATTTCCTCAATGGCTTACAATATGCAGGTAGCCTTTGCCACCACCGTGGTCGGTATGGTGATTGCCGCAGTCGGCGTCATCACTCTGCAAGTGAAACAACGCTGGTATGCCCGTGAAATAAATGATCTGGAATATCTGGACAAGACCCTGCGAAACAAAACCAATGAATAACTCTCAGCCTCATAAAAAAATATGAAACGAAACAGACTGCTTCACAACCAAACGGACTCCGACCCGATGGGTACGGTAGCGAACCTTTTTGATGTAGCCATGGTCTTTGCCGTCGCACTGATGGTTGCCCTCGTCTCCCGCTTCAACATGACGGAAATGTTTTCCAAAGAAGACTTCACTATGGTGAAGAATCCCGGAAAAGAGAATATGGAAATCATTACGAAAGAAGGACAGGAAATCAAGCGATACACTCCCAGCGAGGAACAGGAAACTTCCGGCAAGCGAGGGAAAAAAGTCGGTGTAGCCTACCAACTGGAAAGTGGAGAAATTATCTATGTTCCGGAATAATGATAGACATCCATCACCCTTTGAATAAAAGTTAAAGAGTCCATACCTATAAACAAGGGTTTTTAACAATAGAAATACCCATCAGTGGGTATTTTCTTGCCCTCATCTTCCCCATATCTTTGCATTTCCAAACAAACGATAATTTTATGATAAAGCAAAGATTCTTAACGACTCTCTTAATGGGAAGTATCGCTGCCGGTGCATGGGCACAGGCTGATAAAGGTGAAACTTCCGTAGATAAAACTGTGGATTTGAATCCTGTAGTAGTAACCGGTACGGGTACGCACCAGCGACTGAAAAATACTCCGGCACCGGTATCCGTCATCACCGCCAACGAAATAAAACGTGCCGGAATCACGGATTTCCAACAAGCCATGACCATGATGGTCCCCTCTCTCTCCTTCTCCCCGAATGCGATGGGTTCATATCTGATGATGAACGGACTTTCCAATAAATATGTACTGATACTGATTAACGGACGTAAAGTGACGGGGGATATCAGCGGTAATATCGACATCAGCCAGATAGACATGAGCCGTGTGAAGCGTATTGAGGTTTTAAACGGTGCAGCTTCTTCACTCTATGGTTCGGATGCGATTGCCGGTGTTATCAACATCATCACCAACCAGCCGAAAGATGAAATCTCCTTCACCACCAACAGCCGTTATACAAGAAAGAATCAGTTTTCACAAGGCCTCAACCTGGACATTGCCAAAGGAAAGCTCGCCTCTTATACTGCTTATAAGTACGATCACTCGGATGGCTGGCAGAACAGTGGTCTGACCGTAGACAAGAATGATGACTTGGTTGAAACCCTCGATCAGCTTTCCATCGGCTACAGCATGAATAACTTTTCTCAGCAATTCACCTACGATGCTACGGAAAAACTCTCGTTCTATGCCAATGGCGGATATTACTGGCGTATGACCGATCGCCCTGCCAAACGCGACGGCATGACAGGCGGAAATGATTATAATACGCATTACGAAGGCTACAACTGGGGTACAGGAGCCAAGTACAGACTGAATAAACGTTCCTCCATCCAGTTGGATTATGTAGGCAACAATTATACTTCGCGCTACAAATACATGCTGGCAGCCGGTGATTACCAACCGGGTGACTACGCATTCACCAAAAGACAGAAGTTCCATGATGCCGAACTGAAAGGTATCTTCGGTTTCACCACCAACAGTACTACTGTCTTCGGAGTGGACTACCGCAAGGACATTCTTGTTCGTCCCGATGCCGATGTAGACAAGGGAGTATATACTTTGTCGGGCTACGGACAGCATGAGGTAAAACTGTGGGATCACTTCACGGGCATCGTCGGTGCACGCTATGACTATCATGAACAGGCAGGCGGACGTTTCACCCCGAAAGTGGCAGCCATGTACAATATTGGAAACTTCAACGTACGTGCCACGTATGCAGCTGGTTTCCGTGCTCCCGGCGTAGACGAATTGTATTACAGTATGTTCAAGAAAATGGGTAGCAAATACACCATCTCCATCGGTGACGCTGACTTGAAGCCTGAACACAGCAACTACTACTCCATCAATATGGAATACCGCACCAACCGTTTCAGTGCCTCCGTTACGGGATATCTGAATTATCTGACAGATATGGTGTCTTCCAAAGTAACCGCATTCAATGATTTGTCCGCTGAGGCCCAGCAGCAACTGAAAGAAGAATTCCCCGAACTGGCAGACTTATCATCTACCAAGAATGTGAACCTGAAAGAATACATCAACTTTGAAAAGGCTACCGTCCGTGGTTTTGAGGTGAGTTTGTCAGGCAATCCGTTCGCCGGCTTTACCCTGAATGGTAACTATACCTACGCTTATGCCCGCGGTAAAGGTGAAGAAGGCTGGCAAAACATTCAACGCAGCATCCGCCACACGGCAACCATCAGCGGAAACTATGCACATTCATGGGGTGACTACACCATGAACCTGAACCTGAACGGCCGTCTGCAAAGCAAATGCTACTATCCGGGAGATGCCGACGGAGATGCTCCGGGTTACGGTATCTGGAACCTGAACACCCGCCACTCCTTCGACTGTTTCAGCAGTTTCTTCCTGGAACCCGGTATCGGTATCGACAATATCTTCAACAAGAAGGATATGAGACCTCTGACGAAGAACTTCACCCTGTACTCACCGGGACGTATGTTGGTAGTGAGTCTGACTTTAAAACTAAAGAATTAACGCATAACAACTTATTATTGATATGAAGCATC
>NZ_EQ973492.1:538696-539549 GCF_000158035.1 Bacteroides cellulosilyticus DSM 14838 | reverse complement strand
GTAACACCTGCAGTCAGATGAATATAACCATCGGTATTAGCGCTACTATAAGCACCCAAGATTGACGGAGTAACCTGACCGCGAGCTTCTACGTCGATAGCCAAAGATCTATTTACATTAAATTTAGCTCCTACACCTACACTGGCACCAACTAACCAACGTAAATCGTGATTAACAGGTGTAGTAGTTGCAGGATCAATCGTTGTAGTATATTTCGTATCTCCATTCGGAGTCGTTACTCCTGCATCGGTTTTATATCCCAATTGCCAATCTGCATAATTTTTCACAATGTTAACCGAAGGACCTGCAAATACGCTCAACTCAAACAAACGATCCGGGTTATAACCACAAATCAGGTTGGTAAGGTTCAACATAGCGTCGGCGTTCAAACCTACATAGTTTTCTTTACGCTCTTTGCGATTATCCAAATCCAGGAACGGATAAGCAGTTTCCTGCTTTGATTGCCAACCATAGATTTGTCCACGAACTCCCCATATAGGAGAAATGTACTTACCCACTGACAGGTTGATCAGCGGAGTCACCGTCTTACCAAATTTGGTGTCAGGATTCGTACCAGCCTGTGCACCTACCCCCACACTGATAAAGATATTGTCCTTCCAGCTTTCACTGTAGTACTTCTCTTTAGTTTGTGCAGTGGCAACAACAGCTGCTCCCGACAACAGTAAAGATAATATTACTAATTTACTTTTCATTGTTTTTTAGTTTTTATTGTTTAACTCTTTATACTTATTCACTTTTCAGGCGAAACTTACTTCAACGTAAATCTAAACATGAGTCCGCCGGTAAAATATTTCATTTTTTGCAATTCTACCTGCGCATGCAAATGGTTGAA
>NZ_EQ973492.1:533235-538450 GCF_000158035.1 Bacteroides cellulosilyticus DSM 14838 | reverse complement strand
TACGGAAGTTCGGACCCTGATACGCGTGCACTGACGCTCGATGTAATCACCCGTGAGGCAAAAGAAACTTTTCCGCAGTTTGAAGTGCGCGAAGCGTATATCTCTCCCATTGTTCGGCGCAGGCTGGAGAAGCAAGGCGTTCATAAAGACAGTCCGGTAGACGCACTGCTGAAACTCAGAAGCGAAGGATATTCGCATGTACTGATACAGAGTACAACACTGATTGAAGGAAGTGAAATGACTTCCGTCCGCCGCGATGCGGAGAGCGTGAAGCCCTTCTTTAAAGAAATAAAAGTAGGTAATCCATTGCTTTATACAGTGGAAGATTGCGAAAAGGTAATCGAAATTCTGACACAAGAACAGCCCGGAAAGAAAGAAGACGTCATCTATGTGGGACACGGCAATCAATTGCCAAGTACCGCCACTTACGCCATGCTGGACTATATGATGAAAGCCCACGGACTGAAAAACTTCCACGTCAGCACCATCGAGGGTTATCCTACACTGGACGCTACACTGGCACAGTTGAAGGAGACACGCCCGAAACAAGTGACACTGATACCGTTGTTGCTGGTATGCGGTAATCATACAAAAGAAGACATCGTCGGAGTATGGAAACCGGAAATGGAAAAAGCAGGTTATCAGACCAATGTCCGCATGCAGGGACTGGGCGAACAACCCGCTATCCGGAAGTTATATATGGAACACATTGAGGCGTTGCTGAAATAGCTACACCCTTTCCCTCTTATGGCTACACCTTTTGCCCCGGATGGCTACACCATTCCAGGCAAAGGGTGTAGCCCTTTTTACACCCTTTTATACCCGAAATTTAGAGAATAGAATGTATCTTTGCATGATAGAAATATAAGCGATATGAAACAGCCAAAGATAATAGTTGCCGGCATCGGACCGGGCAGCGAACAAGACATTACGCCTGCGGTTCTGGAGGCGGTTCGCGAAGCGGATGTAGTAGTGGGATATAAATATTATTTCCGTTTTATCCAGCCTTATCTCCACCCTGAAACAGAATGTATAGATACGGGCATGAAGCGGGAACGCACTCGTGCGGAACAGGCATTTGAATTGGCGGAACAGGGAAAAACGGTTTGTGTCATCAGTTCCGGTGATGCGGGAATTTATGGAATGACTCCGCTGATTTACGAGATGAAGCGGGAACGGAACAGCAACGTCGAAGTAATTGCCTTGCCGGGTATCAGTGCTTTTCAGAAAGCGGCTTCACTGCTGGGTGCTCCTGTGGGACATGATTTCTGTGTGATTTCCCTCTCCGACTTGATGACACCGTGGGAACGGATCGAGCGTCGCATCCGTGCGGCAGCCATGGCTGATTTCGTAACGGCTGTATACAATCCGAAAAGCGAAGGGCGGTATTGGCAACTCTATCGATTGAAAGAGCTGTTTCTCGCAGAAGGACGCGCTCCGGAGACTCCGGTAGGTTATGTACGCCAGGCCGGACGGGATGAACAGGAAGTGCATCTGACGACACTCGCCGATTTCAATCCCGAAGAAGTGGACATGTTTACAGTCATCCTGATCGGTAACTCGCAATCTTATGTGTGGAACGGTAAGTTCATTACTCCCCGGGGATATTATAACCGTCCGGATAAGGATGAACAACCGACTAAGGGGATAGGTCAGGACATCATGATACAAAGTTTCCGGACCATTGAGTCGGAACTAAAGAATAAGAATATTCCTCTGGATCATAAATGGGCTTTGCTGCATGCCATCCATACTACGGCTGATTTTGAAATGGAAAAGCTGCTGTATACGGACAAAGGTGCTGTGGAAAAGCTTTATCAGAAAATAGCGGACGGTCGGTTGAAAACGATTGTTACGGATGTGACGATGGCTGCCAGTGGTATCCGCAAAGGAGCTTTACAACGGCTGGGGGTAGAAGTGAAATGTTATCTTTCCGATGAACGGGTAGCGGCAATGGCAGCGGAAAAAGGAATCACCCGTACACAAGCCGGTATACGTCTGGCAGTGGAGGAACATCCGGATGCCTTGTTTGTATTCGGTAATGCGCCGACGGCTTTGATGGAACTTTGTGATCTGGTACGTAAAGGAAAGGCTGTACCAAGCGGTATTATTGCCGCGCCTGTGGGTTTTGTACATGTACAGGAATCCAAACACATGGTGAAGCCGTTCATGGAAATACCCAAACTGATAGTGGAAGGACGAAAAGGAGGAAGTAATTTGGCTGCAACGCTGGTGAATGCAATCTTGTGCTACAATGATGCGGAACAGTTAAGGCCGGGACGGGATGTTTAAATAGATACACTATGATACGAAACTTTATCATCATAGGCATGGACGACAACCGGGAACCTTTCTTCCCGCCCGAAGTGCTGCGGCATATCTGGGAAGGAAAAGTTTTCTCCGGCGGCTTGCGGCATCGGGAGATTGTAGAGAAGTTACTTCCGGAAGGTGCGGAATGGATTTCCATAACAGTTCCACTGGATAACGTCTTTGCCCAATACGAAAACATTTTTGCAGACTTTGAGAAGAAGGCTTCCGATGCATCGATTGTCGTATTTGCATCCGGAGATCCTCTGTTTTTCGGCTTCGCCAATACGGTAAAACGAAAACTGCCCGATGCAAAGATATGCCTCTACCCGGCTTTCAATTCCCTGCAAACATTAGCGCACAGACTGGTGATGCCCTACGACGATATGCGTACCGTCTCCCTGACAGGACGTCCGTGGCAGGAACTAGACAAAGCACTCATAGAACGTGCCCACAAAATAGGTGTACTGACAGATCGGGAGCATACCCCTGCCACTATCGCCGCGCGAATGTTGGAATACGGATACAACTCCTACACCATGTACGTAGGCGAGCACCTCGGCAATCCCGAACGCGAGCGCATTCGCCGGATGAGTCTTGAAGAAGCTGAAAAAGAGACATTTGAGCATCCGAATAATTTGCTGCTCTGCTACGATACCCGTAGACGGTCAGCTACGACACCCGTAGACGATCAGCTATGGTACCCGTATATGGTCAGCTACGACACCCATAGCAAGGAAGCTCTCCTCCCTATAGATAGTCAGCCCTCTATAACTGAACAGCCCCGCCCCTTCGGTCTTCCCGACGAACAATTTGCCCACTTGGACGGACGTGCCCGCATGATTACCAAAGCTCCGATCCGCCTCCTTACCTTGCAGGCATTGGAATTGAATCGCCGCCGCGTTTTTTGGGACATAGGTTTCTGCACAGGCTCTGTCTCCATCGAAGCCCGCCTGCAATTCCCGCATCTTACGGTTGTTTCGTTCGAGATACGTCCCGAAGGAGAAGAACTGATGCGCATCAACTCCCGACGTTTCGGTGCGCCGGGAATCACAGCCTTAATCGGAGATTTCCTGCAAACTGATCTGGAAGCTCTCCCCCGCCCCGACGCTGTCTTTATCGGCGGGCACAGCGGAAAATTAGACGATATACTGGTACGCCTGAAAGAAGTATTGCAGCCCGGCGGTTGCATCGTCTTCAACTCCGTATCCCCCAATAGCAGGGAATTGTTCCGTAAAGGGGCAGAAAATGCAGGAATGTCTCTGCAACCCTCCCTGCACATCGCACTCAATGATTATAACCCGATAGAAATAATGAAAGTAACCTTATGAATAAGAATAATGAGAGCCACCCTATGAAGGTAGCTATTATACTGATTTCCGAAAGCAGTCTGCCCATTGCACGAACGCTGAGTAACGAGTTTCCCGACTCCGAAATAATCACTACGACTCCTGCACCCGACTGCACATACGTTTCTTTTTACGAAGAATTTATGGCTCTGTCTTTCCATCGCTACGATGCCTTTATCTTCATAGGTGCCATGGGCATCTGCGTCCGCACCATCGCCCCGCATGTGAAAGATAAACATACAGATCCCGCCGTGATCTGTGTAGACAGCACTGGCCGCTATGCCGTTTCCGTCCTCTCGGGACACATCGGAAAGGCCAACGAAATGACAGAAAACATCGCCCATATTCTCGGCGCTGAACCTGTTATCACCACCCAAAGCGACCGCACCGGCCTCTGGGCACTGGACACCCTGGGTGATAAATTTGACTGGGCTGCCATCCCCGGTGAGACGGAATTTGGTATGATGAATAACATCATCAGCCTTTTTGTGAAGAAAGTTCCCACCGCCCTCTTCCTTGAAGTGCGTGATCAGGGAACGGAATATCTGGAAAAGACCTGCCCGCCACACGTGGATATACATTACGGCTTATTCCGGGATGTAGACCTCAGCCGTTACCAGCTGGTTATACTCGTCACTCCTTTCCTGCACAATACGCATGACACCCCTGCACTCTTTTATGTGCCCAAGGTATTGCATGTCGGCGTAGGTCTGGCACATCAGGCAGGTCCCGTGCATGACATCGTTGAAAACATCCTTGGTACGATGATTAACAGTACCTTCATGCCCCGTGCCGTAAAATACATCGCCACCATTAATGAGAAACGCAACGAACCGGTCATTAAGGAGCTGGAACGTGCCTATCAGATACGCTATTACAGTGCGGAGGAACTGAAAGAAATCTCCGTCCCCAACCCCAGTCCGGTGGTAGAGAAGCATATGGGTACGCCCAGCGTTTCCGAAGCCGCCGCCTTTCTTTCCGCGAACGGTGGTAAACTTCTGTTGGACAAGCAAAAAGGCGGAAACTACACCATGGCCATAGCCATCGAAGAAGGAGTACTCCGTTACTACGGACATATCGAAATCGTCGGCGCAGGTCCGGGTGATCCCGATCTCATCTCCGTGCGTGGAAGGCAAATGCTGGAGAAGGCAGATCTCATCCTCTACGCCGGCAGTCTCGTTCCCCGCGAACTGACATTCTGTGCCAAACCGGGTGCTACGGTACGCAGTTCGGCTTCCATGGACTTGGAAGAACAGTTTGCACTGATGAAGAAATTCTATGATGAAGGCAAATTCATCGTCCGCCTGCATACGGGAGATCCCTGCATCTACGGTGCCATCCAGGAACAGATGAACTATTTCGACCAGCATCGCATGAGTTATCACATCACTCCGGGTATTTCTTCCTTCCAGGCTGCTGCCGCTGCGCTGAAATCTCAGTTTACCATTCCTGAGAAAGTGCAAAGCATCATCCTTACCCGCGGTGAAGGACGCACCCCCATGCCGAAACGCGAACAACTCCACCTGCTGGCACGCTCGCAAAGCACCATGTGTATCTTC
>NZ_EQ973492.1:530466-532760 GCF_000158035.1 Bacteroides cellulosilyticus DSM 14838 | reverse complement strand
CAATGATATTAATATTAGGCGGAACCACCGAAGGACGTATCGCTGCCCGTACCCTTGAAGAATCTGGAAAACCATTTTACTACTCTACCAAAGGAGACGAGCAGGAAGTAACCATGCACCACGGTATCCGCCTGCAAGGTGCCATGGACGAACTGGACCTGGAACACTGTTGCCGAGAACATAACATTCAATTACTGGTAGACGCCGCCCACCCCTTTGCCATACAACTGCACCAGACCGTAGAGAAAGTAGCCCATACCCTGAACCTGCTTGTCATCCGATTCGAACGTATTTACCCGCCACGCGATGAAGAACACATTATCTGGTGCGATGATTTTGAAGATGCCATCCGGCAAATCAGGAAAGAAGATATCTTCACCCTCCTGGCACTGACAGGCGTACAAAGCATTGCCAAGCTAAAGCCTCTCTGGCAGGAAAGTACCTGTTGCTACTTCCGTATCCTTAACCGTGAGAGCTCCCGCCGCCTGGCCGAACGTGAAGGTTTTCCCGAAAAATATCTGCATTACTACCATGCAGGCGAAGACGAACGCATCCTGTTACAGCAACTTCACCCCGAAGCCATATTGATAAAGGAAAGCGGACTTTCCGGAGGATTCAATGAAAAAGTGGAAGCTGCCCTTCAAGAAGGTATCCGCATTTTTGCAATCCGTCGTCCGCCAATGCCCGGAAGTTTTATGATAGTGAACGGTGAGCATGGTTTGCGCCGGATGATTGAAAAACATTTTCCAGATTTTTATCCTTTGCGTAGTGGTCTGACTACGGGTACTTGTGCAGCCGCAGCCGCTGTAGCTGCAACCTGGGATATTTTCAACGTTCAACGCCAGCCCCGACCCGCAGAATTCCCCGTTATTCTCCCTAACGGAGAAACCATTTATGTTCCCGTCGAAGAGCAAGAACTCTACCCGCATCCCAGCTGTGTGAACGATGACTGGATGCTGGAAGCAGATGCCACAGTCATCAAAGATGCAGGTGATGACCCCGATGTAACTAATGGCATGCAGATCAAGGCCAATGTTGCTGTGCCTTTCCGCTTTGACGATCCAACACCCGCAGAACTTGGAGCTGATGATTATACCGTTATCGTCTGTGGAGGCGAAGGCGTAGGCATTGTCACCCTATCCGGTTTAGGGCTGGAAGTGGGAGGACCTGCCATCAACATTACTCCCCGCAAAATGATTGAAAACAATGTAAAGGCATGCCTTCAACGACTTGGCATTTCCAAACAGCCCAATCCTTTTGCCGTCACTATTTCCGTGCCGGGTGGCGAAGAGATAGCCCGGCGGACTTTTAATCCCCGTCTGGGTATAGAAGGCGGTATTTCTATCATCGGAACTTCGGGCATTGTGAAACCTTTCTCTTCTGAAGCATTTGTAGATTCCATTCGCAAATCCATGGAAGTAGGTCGGGCAACAGGAAGCCCGCGCATCGTCCTTAATTCCGGTGCAAAGAGTGAAAAGTATGTCCGGGGGTACTATCCCGAACTGCCTGCACAGGCATTCATTCATTACGGAAATTTCATTGGAGATACGATAAAGATTGCCGCAGATTTGGAAATCAAAGCGGTGACTTTGGGTATCATGATAGGAAAAGCCGTGAAATTGGCAGAAGGAAATCTGGATACGCACAGCAAACAGGTGACGATGAATAAGGATTTCCTACGTGAAGTGGCCCTTTCTGCCGGATGCGGAGGAAAAACACTTGCAGTTATCGAAAAGATAACTTTAGCCCGTGAGTTATGGACATTGCTCTCTGCTGAAGATTTGCAAGCTTTTTGCTCCCGTTTGCTCGAACTGTGCCATCAATATTGTGACCCGTTGCTACCTGAAGGAGAACTGACGATTCTGCTCATTAGCGAAGAAGGGAAAATAATTACATAGAATAAAAAAACAAGTTTTACCTGTAGTCTATCAGGCTGAAAGTCCTACGCTATATAATGAAAGCCCTTCAGGCTATATGCGAAACTTAAATTAAAAATCTCAAATATGAAACACCCTCAAATAATCCTCGTCACCGGCGCTTCTTCCGGTTTTGGAAGAGTCATTGCTACGCAGTTGGCTGCACAAGGACATATCGTTTATGGCTCCAGTCGGAAAGCAGTATCCGATAATCCCGGCTTCAAAATGTTGCAATTGGATATTACTGATCCTGCATCAGTATCCAATGCCATATCGACAATTCTGAAAGAGCAAGGTAGCATTGATGTACTTGTCAACAATGCCGGGATGGGTATCAGCGGAGCTATCGAACTCACTACCGAGGAAGAGATACAACGT
>NZ_EQ973492.1:484299-529777 GCF_000158035.1 Bacteroides cellulosilyticus DSM 14838 | reverse complement strand
TTTATATCTTTGCGAGCAAATAAACATCAACCCCTTACAAGGTTCAAGTAATGAAACAGACTATTCTCACTATTTTCTTTGCAATCATAGCATTGGGAGCAAATGCCCAATCCCCTATCTCCTTTCAGGTAAAAGCCGGAGTCGGTACCTCCAACTTCTATGGAGAAAATGTAGAAAGTGACACACGCATCGCCTACAAAGTAGGTGTCGGCATGAACTATGAGCTCAACCGCACATGGGTGGTTCAACCGTCACTGAACTTCGTATCGATAGGTGCCCGTGAAGAAGTGGAATATGTAGGCAAAGTGAACATGAACGAGTTGTATATCCAGCTCCCCATCATGATGGCCGCCCGCCTCAACCTTGGAAAGAATTACAGTGCTTCCCTGAGTGCCGGCCCGTATATTGCCTATGGCGTAGGCGGAAAGACATCCGGCGAGATGGAGGAATATGATTACAGTAGTGAATACAATCCTAACAGAAGCTACAGATTCCGCATAGATACTTTCGGTAACCGGATAGATGACAAAATGGGAAACAAACGCTTTGACGCCGGCCTTATGTTCGGCCTCAACATCGAATATCACAAATTCATATTCGGAGCAGAGCTTCAATTAGGAATGATCAAGGTAAACGACCAGCTGGATAACCTATTGCAATCATCCGGTATTGAGAAATTCTCTCCCAAGAATCTCGCTTCGTTCTTCACCGTAGGATACCGGTTCTGATTTACAACTGTTCCGCCTGCTTTCGTTTCATTTCATTCAGTACACTGCATGTCAACGGTATGGCAAGAATGAACGTAAGAAGGTCAGCAACGGCCTGACACATTTCCACACCCTGCAACCCCAGATAGTGAGGCAGAATAAAAATCAGCGGAATAAAGAACAATCCTTGGCGGGCAGAAGAAATAATGGTAGCCTTTACCGGTTTACGAATCGTCTGCAACATCATATTGCTCATCACAATCCATGAACCCAACGGAAAAGTAATGAACTGCCAACGCAAGGCAGCAGCACCTACTGCAATTACATCCGGGTCTCCTTTACGGAACAAAGAAACAATCTCTTCTGCAAATCCCATGCCTGCCAACGCACACACCAACAAGAAAATGAATCCCACCTTTACACAAAACCAGAATCCTTGACGGACACGCGCATACAATCCTGCACCGTAATTGAAACCGCATACCGGCTGGAAACCTTGCCCAAAACCTATCAAAAATGCATTAATGAACATTGCGATACGGGTGACAATAGACATGCCTGCAATAGCCGCATCTCCATAAGCCCCGGCAGCCACATTCAGCAAAATAGTAGCTACACTCGCCAGCCCCTGACGGGCAAGCGAAGGAGTACCACCACCGATAATTTCCTTTATGAAAGCCAGTGAAGGCGTGAAGTTCTTGAAACGGATACGGATATTGCCCCCCTTTCTGCACATATACAACAACAGGGAGAAACTACATATCTGACTGATGACCGTAGCCAACGCAGCACCCGATATACCCATATCGAAGACAAAAATCAGAATAGGGTCCAGTATCACATTAATCACCGCGCCCGATACGATTCCTACCATCGCATACGCTGCATTTCCCTGAAAACGAATCTGATTGTTCAGTACTAACGAAGCAGTCATGAAAGGGGCACCCAGCAATATGATGCCCAGGTATTTCTCCGTATAAGGCAGGATAGTAGGTGTAGACCCCAATGCAAGCGACAACGGGGTAAGGAAGATAAGTCCCACCACTGCCAGAAATATACCCATAAACAACGCCCAGAAGAAACCGGTAGCCGCCATCTTCTCTGCATTCCCAGTCTCCTGCGCACCGAGTTTCCGCGAAATATAGTTCCCCGAACCGTGCCCGAAGAAAAAGCCCACCGCCTGAATAATGGACATGACCGAGAACACAATACCTACAGCCGCCGTCGACTGGGTATTGATCTTCCCCACAAAGTACGTATCCGCCATATTATAGAATGACGTAACCAACATACTGATAATCGTAGGTACAGCCAATGATACTATCAGACGGGGCACCGGGGTGGTAGTCAGATAGAGATAATTATCTTTTGTCGAATGTCTCATAGAATTTTCACAATCTCTGCAAGCAGTTCATCAATGGTTTGCACAGTCACCGCTTCGCCGTTTACGGGGTGCAGTACAAAAGTACCGTCCCCTTTCAAATCTCCCGTTTCAATATAAACGTCCGACTCCACGTTTCGGTTTGCCAGAATACCATTTCTTTGCAAAGCTTTTCGCACCATAGCGTATTTTTGTCCGTGCCCGACAATACGAATCCGGGAAGTATATTCATTGTTCACCCGGAATAACCCAGTCTCCAGATCAAACACAATTCCTTTACGGGCAAAGAAACCACTGAGCGTTCCATCTAATGAGAGGTCTTCGGGAGTTCCGATAGTCACCCCGTTCACCTTATCCATCAACCAGATTTTATCCGCAATCTGCAAGGCAAGTTCCAGGTCATGGGTAGACAGGAAAATAGTCTTATCCGTCTGCCGGCTCAGCTGATGGAGCAATTGCATCATTTCCACTTTACTCGGGAAATCAAGAAAGGCAGTGGGCTCGTCCAGGAAAATCACCGGAGTTTCCTGTGACAGTGCCTTGGCAATCATCACCTTCTGCCGCTCACCATCACTCAGTGTATGCACCATGCGATGTGCCAGGTGAGATATTCCGACCAGATTGATAGCATGATCCACTACCTCTTTATCTTCTTTGGAGAGTGTTCCCCAGAAACCGGTATATGGACTGCGTCCCAGACCGATAAGTTCCACAGAAGTCATATTGCGGATGTCGCACTTTTCAGTCAGGACTACACTGATCACTTTTGAAAGCTGTTTGTCCGTATAAGAGCCGATCTCTTTTCCCTGTATACGTATTTCGCCGGATAACTTCGGTTGAAATGCGGAAAGTGTACGCAACAATGTAGACTTCCCCACCCCGTTGGCACCCAGCAGACAAGTCAACTCCCCGCTATTGATTCCGGCACAAATATCGCTTGCCACGACTTTCACATCTCCTTTACCGGGATAGCCAATGGATAGTTTCTCAATATGTATAGTTTCCTGTTTCAAGACCTCTTTATTTTCAATTCTCAATTATTCTTCCAGTTCCCCTTTACGCTTCCTGAAGAGCACGGATGCCACTACCGGAGCACCTACCAAAGCAGTCACCGAATTCACCGGTAAAGCTCCTTCAAATCCCGGCATGCGGGCTATGAGGTTGCACACCAACGCCAACGAAGCCCCTACCAACAATGTGGCAGGCATCAGTATCCGATGGTCGGATGTATGAAATATAGCCCGGCAAAGATGGGGAACAGCCAGACCGATAAACATAATCGGACCGCAATATGCCGTCACAATCGCCACCAGTACACCTGAGCAGGAGATCACCAACAGGCGTGCCCGCTTGATGTTCAGCCCCAAGTTCCGTGCATACCCATCGCCCAGCAGCAACAGATTCATTGTCTTTATCAGCAAAAACGAGAGTGGCAACAAGACCGCCATGATACAGACAAACAGTATCATCTGATCCCCCGACACACGGGCAAAACTTCCCAGTCCCCAAATGACGTATGCACGAATATCTTCCTCCACACTGAAATATTTCAATACGCCGATAATGGCACTTGCCACATAACCAATCATCACACCGATAATCAGCAGCGTCACATTTCCTTTTACTTTCTGTGAAACGTATACGATAAGCGCCATCACGGACAGTGCTCCGATTATAGCTGCAATGGACAACGCCACTTCTCCCATATATCCGAGCTTGCTCAATGCCACACCGCCCATCGCTCCCGATAGCAATACCACACAGGCTACTCCCAGGCTGGCACCCGAACTGATACCCAACACTGACGGTCCTGCCAGCGGATTCCGGAAAACCGTCTGCATCTGCAAACCACTCACCGATAGCCCTGCTCCCGCTACTAACGCCGTCAATGCCTGCGGCACACGGGATTTCCAAATGATGTTCTGCCAGATAATGGACTCATCCGTATTCCCCCATAAGATGTTCCAGACGGAACGAAAAGGAATATGGACAGAGCCTAACAGCAGGTTCAGCAGAAAAAACAGGAATATGGATGCCAGTATCACCAGCATCAGGAGCAGTGTCGGTCTTTTCATTGCAAACGTGCGTAGTATTTCGGTTGGTAATCAGGTAATAAATCGGGGTGGAACGCATGGATCAGATCTTCCAACACTATTTCCGGTTCCATCGGCATACTTTCGTAGAAAGGTTGCTCGCGCATATTACAATAAATAACGCCTTTGTCACGGAATGCACGGAAGTCGGCATAACGGGGATCAAGGGATTTCAAAGCGTCATATGAGAATGTACCGTCGTAACTATTCACAATACGCCAGTAATCGGCACTCTCCGCTTGGCTGTATACTGTTTCAAAATCCAGTGTAACGCCACCGGAACGGGGATCGTCCTTCAAGAAGTAATCGGCTCCCGCATCACGGAACAGTTCCGCCAAGAAGCTCTTACCGCCTACTGCATACCAGTTTCCTCCACGTATCTCACCGCTGAAGACTACCGGACGCTTCTTCACATCAGCAGCCAGTTGTTTCAGGTCGTTATAATGCTTCTCTATAGCAGCAAATTTTTCATTTGCCTCCTCTTCCTGTCCAATAAACAAGCCGATGAATTTAATCCATTCCGCCTGTCCCAGCGGAGTCATTTCCTTATATCCCAGGTGCGGAACCAAAGGTATTCCGATTTCACGCATCGTATCATATCCGCCACGCTTAAAAGGGGAGATAAAGATGACATCCGGATTCACACTCATGATCACTTCATTATCAAAGTTACCTTCAATTCCTATTTTGGCAGTCTTACCCGATTTCAAGCGCTCATTCATCTCTTTGTTGAACAAATGCCGTGTACTGGTTATCCCTACTACTTTATCGCAGGCTTCCAGTTTGATGAAATTAGATAATTGTAAAGAAGTCATGCAAATGGCACTGCGTACCGGTGTTTCAATCACGGTATAATCAGAAGGAATCCCTTCGGGTTTTGTTCCCCGGGGCACCAATGCATAATGGAAAGTATTACTACTTTCATTTTGAGGATCGCGCAAGTCCACCAAGCGGACATGATTGGGAAGATATTTCACTTCAAACCCTTGGGCATAGACCGGATAAATAGAATCTGTGGCTGATGCAGAAGCTGTGGTAGCCTGTAGATCAGTAGAATTTTGTTTGTTTTTCGGGCCACAAGCCACACATAAAATACTTAAAAGGGAGACAGTTATTGCAGTAGTTCGTTTCATGACAATAAAAAGGTATAGAATTCGAGCACAATATTCGTCATTTTTGGGGAGATACGCAAATACCCGTCCTATAATTTAACCGAATTTGTGCCCGAACACCTCTTATATAAGAACGTCTAAAAATTCATCAGATCATTCAATGCTTCGCTCATGCTGGGATGTGTAAATATATAATCACGCAAGAAAGTATATTCCTGTCCTGTTTTCATCACGATAGATACGATATTAATGATCTCACTTGTTTCCGGTCCGAACAGGGAACAGCCCAGAATCTTATTTGTATCGGCATCCACTACTACCTTAAACAACCCGTCAGTCTCGCCTAAAGTACGTGCCCGCGGAATGGCTGCTACCGGAAGTGTATTCACCTTTATGTTCAGTCCTTTCTTACGGGCTTCCGTCTCACTCAGCCCCACACGTGCCAGAGGAGGGTCCATAAATACCGAATAACTCACAGGCTCACGGTCGTCCGTACGCCGTTCTCCTGCACCAAATAAATCCTCACGGATAATGCGGTAATCGTCCAATGAAATATAGGTAAATTGTAATCCGCCTTTTACATCGCCAATGGCATGGATGGCCGGATTAGTAGTACGCAGCCACTCATCTACAATAATGGCTCCCCGTTCATTCACTTTCACGCCGGCAACTTCCAGGTTCAGCCCCGAAGTATTCGGACGACGCCCTGTTGCCAATAAGATAGCATCTCCTTCCAAGTGATGGATTTCATGAGTTACAGCATCCTCATAAATCACTGTTGCACCGTCCACGGATTGTACCTTTGCGTTGAGATGGAAAGCAATACCTTTCTTTTCCAATACGGTCTGTACGCTAACGGCAATGTCCCTGTCTTCGCGCCCAATCAGTTCGGGATACCCTTCGAGTACCGTCACCTTCGAACCGAAAGAGGCATACATGGAAGCAAATTCCAAGCCGATATAGCCTCCACCCACAATCACCAGCCGTTCGGGAAGTTCTTCCAGTTCCATGATGGAAGTGCTGGTGTATACGCGGGGATTCTCTTTTATTCCATCAATAGGTGGTACGATGGTTTCTGCACCGGTATTTATAAATATCTGAGAAGACTGCAATTCAATTACTTCCGTCTCCGTCCGCACTTCTACCACATCAGGACCGGCAAACGATCCGACACCTGTATACACCGTCACATTAGGATTATCAGCCAGATTATGATAATTCTTATTCCGCAGGAAGGAAGTCACCTCTTCTTTACGACCAATGGCCTGACGATAATAGTCCTTCTTCTCTTCCCACGTAGCCTTTACCGGAGTTTCCTTAGCCAGATGTACCAACGTCTTTGTAGGAATACAGCCGATGTTGATACACGTGCCTCCATACATGCGATCCGAACGTTCTACTATGGCAACCGTCTTCTGACGTTTTGCAAATTCGGCAGCCAGAGTCTTCCCACCCTTGCCGAAACCAATGATAATGGCATCATACTTTTTCATATCTCTATTTTTTTTAATTGTTCCAGTACGCTCTTCGCACTGTCTGCTAATATAACAATTGCGCCGGCCAAAATGGCTGTATCTTTTATAACTAATCTTCCTGCACCGGTCAATAAAGGAAAACCGAACTCGCCACTGCCCAGGTTGGGCACCCATACTTCGGGCGTGGTGACGAGGAAAGAAAGCGTTCCGAGAGTCATGATAATGGCAAGCCCAGCTCCTACCAGTCCTACTTTCGGCCAGAAGATACCAAGGAATGTAAGGATACCGATGCTCATGATAAGAATACCCAGTCCATGAGAAAAGCCATATGTGTTATTCTCTTTGTGCCACTCATGCTTCACAGCATCAAATTCTCCTTCTTTCAGCTTATACTCTTTATAGTCGGGAGCATCGTGTGTATAGAAGAAGCTCATGAAAGGGCTGTTTGCTACAAAAGGCACAATGCCTTCCGCTTCATAATTCCAGAACTTCAACCCACCGATCCAAACGAAAATAATAAGAATTGATACACGGATAAGATTGATACCTAATTTCTGAGTAGATGCAGCCAGTGTCAGGGCTGCTACGAACATAGATTTTAATTTTGTTTCCATACGATTATTGCATTAATTAATTGTTTTGTTTTCCTGATGCAAAAATCGGGGTTCATGTCGGAGCATGAAATGGCAATTCTGCCGTATCAGTTGGCAATATTTCCCGTTGTGTTCAATTTACGGAAATTCGATACACTTTCACCGGTCATTTTCTTGAAAAAGCGGCTGAAAGTGGACAAATCCTCGAAGCCCAGCAGTTCGCTGATTTCCTTGGCACTTTTAGGGGTATAGAGCAGTAATCTCTTGGCCTCCGACTCTATCCGTTCATGAATAATGCGCAGCGGGGAAGGCACTCCGCAAGAGGCAAACAGATTGGAGAGTGTCTTTGGGGAACGAAATAACAGGTCGGCATAATCCTGCACCTGCTTCTTTTCGCGGAAGTGCTGGTCAACCAGAATATAAAAACGGCGGACGATATCAAAAGCTTTTTCTTGTTCCGGCGTGACGCCACACTTTTCACGGGCAATGCGGGTACAGGTGATGATAAAACGTTTGAGAATGATACGTAACATTTCCTCTTGCAGATTATCGCGAACGGCGGACTCCTGCCGGAAGATACGAATAATGTCATTCAGGTTGGCGGATTGTTCCGGCAAAAGTTTCAGTTTCATCACCTGGGAAGAACCATGAAATAGGAAACCGTTACAGGATACTTCATCGTCATGACCGAATATACAATAGAAATTGCTGTTGAACAGAAAAGTGAGGTACTCTCCCTCCACTGATTTAATTTCAATATGCTGCAAAGGAGTAAGACTTATGATTTCATCCTGTTCCAACTGTATGGGAATATGATCTATCTCTATAGACAAGTTTCCACTCCGTACCCAAATGAACTTATATAAAGTAGTATCCTGTTGCAGTGCTTTATTTTCGTGGAAACAAAAGGTCATTGCCAAGTTCCCGTTCAGGCGGGTATTTAATTGATAATCTATCATGATGTTAAAAAGTTAGAGTTCTTTGTCGTATGCCGAAGTACAAATATACGCTATTCCGGAAGCTAATGCAAATAAAAAAGCAATCTATTTCATCATCTCCGCTTTTCGTAACGCCCTACCCCATGTAAGGTCATATTTCGTTATAACTATATTTCAGTTTATGAGTAGAATATACAATCCCGTCCCTAATAAAATAGAGCAAGCCATATTCTTAAAAAGCATTTGAATAACGACTACACAGATACCCGATAGTATTTCCGGAGTGCCGTATGAAGGTGATAGAAAATCTATATCTTTATAGCAATAGACTACCAACATACCGAATATGGCTGGAGGTAGTACTCTACCTAAATAGTTTACATATTGGGGAGTGTGCGCAGAAGACCTGAAAACCCAGAAAGGAATCCAACGGGTAAGCTGTGTGACAAGCGCCACGATGAATATAGTAACAATTTGTTCTGTGACCGTCATACCAATTTCTCCTTATCCTTTGTAGTCAACCAACGCACCGTAAAAATAGTAGTGATAATCAAAATGGTAGGAAGCATGAAATATGTCTTGCCAAAAAGTAGAAGACATCCCCCCGCAACCACTAATCCTAATATGGAACTGCCGTGTGTGCGTTCTTTTTGCCACTGGCTAATAAATATCACGATAAACAAGGCTGTCATTACAAAACCCACTCCCTTGATGTCCACAACAGCTTTACAAGCAGAAACTGCACCAACAACAGTACCCCCTATCCATGATATATAAAGATACAACGAAACAAATAACATGAACCAATTCCGGTCTGTTCCCGGAGGCACATCTGTCATATAGTTTAACGAAAACGCTTCGTCTATCAATCCGGAAACAGCCCATAGTTTCTTTCTTCCCATTCCCCTATACTTTTCCAACATGGATATTCCATAAAACAGATGTCTTCCGTTCACTATCAGCGTCAGCAACAAGGCATAACCGGGATTGAACGTACTAAGCAATAAGCTGACGGTAACAAACTCCATTGAACCGGCAAATATAGTAGCCGCCATGCAGATAGGCCATATCATGTCAAAACCGCAGGAACGCATATACACCCCATATCCGACACCAAGAAAAGCTATACCAAGCATTACCGGAAATGCTTTTGTCAGTGCCAGTTTACGTGCATTATGAAAATCTTGATTTTTATTATTCAGCATATATATCGTATCTATAACTTTGTATTTGATTTTTATTCATATACATTTGTAACAGTTTGCAAATATACAAAAAGTGCCATTCATGGGAGGTGATGAGTCCACTTTTTATTGTTTTTCAATGAAATAAGACGGTCTGTTCGGCGCTGAACCCGACAAATCGGCAAAGGTTTTCCATGTACAGCATTTCACGGAAACAGGGAAACCACGCAACTGCCTTTGATCCGCATTAATTTAAAAACACTCTATTGTAAAATCATAGGAATTGTATACAAAAACAGCTTATTATTCTCTTTTTTTTCGTCGTTTTTTATTTACCATTCCCGTGAAAACAGAAGAGATGAACAAATTGTAACCATCAAGAATAAATCACAACAAAACCAACAACCCTATTAATAACGATAAACAGCGTTTTTAAAGAATAACAGGAACGTTTTTAAAGAATGTATCCAACGTTTATTAAAAACGTAAAAGGGGTACTTAAAAGCAAAAAGCGATAAATACAAACAAAAAAGGCGATAATCCTTATGAGGAAGTATCGCCTTTATCGTTTTTCGTATGTTATTATTTCAAGAACGGATATCCCCAATTCTAAAACAATAAAATTATATTACAAAAAGTAAGAGAACCGGCAGTAATAATACATATCCGCCAAAGTCCGGAAAAGAAAGATTAGATTTTATCATTTGCTAAGTTTTTTAGGTTTACTATTAAAGTTATGTTCTCTTCAAAGCCCTACAAATATACTACATCAGGAAGGAGAAATCAAGTCTTTCAACCGTTTTTTCCAACAGTTTTCAGACTTTACATGCTAACCTTTTCTGGTACAGGTCATTTTCTTCATTGATCGACAGACAAGTATATTGATAGCATCAGTTTGGCAAGCAAGCTATTATTGCATTCGGTTCATTAAAAAGTACCGTTACATCAGAGCGTTTGACTTTAGTAAGCAAGAAAAGATAGATAAACAAGAAATCGGGTTTTATTTTGTTTTATATTCAGAAAATCCCCAATTTTGCACTCCCCATAAAAGTTATTATGAGGGTGCTTATCACTAAACACTAACCATTAATCACTAACAAAATGTCCAACCCCGTCATATTCGTATCCCTCGGTCCCGGCGAACCGGAACTTATCACCCTGAAAGGCTTGAAAGCCCTGCAAAATGCCGATTGTATCTTTTGTCCTGAAACTCGCACTGCAAACGGACGGATATTCTCGCGTGCTGCCGACATACTGCATGCACTGGATATTCCAAATACCACCCTCTCCCGCTTTGCATTGCCTATGAGTAAGAACCGGGAACAGGCTTTCGCAGCTTACGATAAAGTGTATAACGAAGCTTCCCTGCTTCATAAAGAAAATAAAAAAGTCTGTATCGTTGCCGAAGGAGACGCAGGTTTCTATTCTTCCATACACTATATCTTTGAGAAACTGCAAGCCGACAATATTCCTGTGCAACACATTGCCGGTATCCCCGCCTTCATTGCAGCAGGTGCTTGTGCAGGACTCCACATTGCCAGCCAGGAGGAACGCCTGACCGTCATTCCCGGTATCATTACCGCCGAAGAAATAGAGAAATATATGGAGGAAAAGACTACCATTGTCATCATGAAACTTTCTCAATGTACCGAAGAAGTTCACCGTTGCATCCATCTCCATCCCGAATATAACTATCATTATTTCGAGAATATAGGCACGGAAAAAGAGAAATACTTGCATGATATAGAGCTGATTTCGGCACTCTCTTTCCCTTATTTTTCACTATTAATCATACGCCACAGCACCTTCTGAGGCGCATTTAATACTATTTCGCACATCATTGGATTAATTTTCACAAAAATGCCTTACCTTTGCCCACTGTGTAATACAAAAGATTTATAGACATGAAAAGACTTACATTGTATATGTTTATGCTCGTACTGAGCATTGGTTACGTTTCGGCACAGGGGAAAGCTGATATTAAGTTTGATAAGACCTCACATAACTTCGGCACGTTTTCTGAAAATGATCCGGTAGTAAGTTGTGTATTCACATTCACCAATGTGGGCGATGCTCCGCTGGTTATACATCAAGCCGTAGCTTCCTGTGGATGTACAGTTCCCGAATATACCCAGGAACCCGTATTGCCGGGCAAAACCGGAACCGTTAAGATTACTTACAACGGAACAGGCAAGTATCCGGGACACTTCAAAAAGTCCATCACTTTGCGCACGAATGCCAAAACAGAAATGATGCGACTCTTTGTAGAAGGAGATATGACACCGAAAGATGCAAAATAAGCATCTTTATATATAAGAATAAAGGAGAATTTTTCAATTCTCCTTTTTTTTTGCTTTCTTTGAAGCTGATTTGGATAAAATAAACAATTAATTGACGACATAATAACTATAAAACATAAAAGCAATTAAGAAACTATGAAACAAGAAGAAGAGAAATTGACCGGTCTACCGGAAAATGCATTCCGTGAACTGAAACCGGGCGAAGTCTACAACCCGTTGATGAGCCCTGACAAGAAGTACCCGGAAGTTAACCTTTGGTCTGTATTATGGGGTATCGCTATGGCTATCCTCTTTTCGGCTGCGGCAGCCTATCTGGGATTGAAAGTAGGACAAGTGTTCGAAGCAGCCATTCCTATTGCAATTATTGCCGTGGGCGTATCAGGCGCAGCCAAACGTAAGAATGCGTTAGGAGAAAATGTCATTATCCAATCCATCGGCGCCAGTTCCGGCGTTATCGTGGCAGGTGCCATCTTTACCCTGCCCGCCTTATACATTCTACAAGAAACTTATCCGGAAGAAATCACAGTTACTTTCACTCAGGTATTCATCAGCTCTCTGCTGGGAGGTGTGTTGGGTATTCTCTTCCTCATTCCGTTCCGTAAATATTTTGTAAGTGATATGCATGGCAAGTATCCTTTCCCCGAAGCAACAGCTACCACACAGGTACTGGTATCGGGCGAAAAAGGCGGAAGCCAGGCCAAACCGTTGTTGCTGGCAGGTATTATCGGAGGTTTATATGACTTCATCGTTGCCACATTCGGCTGGTGGAACGAAAATTTCACCACACGTGTATGCGGCTTTGGTGAGATGTTGGCTGATAAAGCAAAACTGGTATTCAAAGTGAATACAGGTGCGGCCGTACTCGGTTTGGGCTATATTGTAGGTCTGAAATATGCTTCTATCATCTGTGCCGGTTCACTGGCTGTATGGTGGATTATCATTCCGGGAATGTCCATGATCTGGGGTGACAGCGTGCTGAACCAGTGGAATCCGTCAATTGTGGCTACCGTAGGCAGCATGGCTCCCGAAGAAATTTTCAATTACTATGCCAAGAGCATCGGTATCGGCGGTATCGCTATGGCAGGTATCATCGGTATCATCAAGTCGTGGGGCATTATCAAGAGTGCTGTAGGACTGGCAGCTAAGGAGATGGGTGGAAAATCCAATGTAGAAGCCAGCATGAAGCGTACTCAGCGCGATATTTCTATGAAGATTATTGCTATCGGTTCTATTATAACGCTGTTACTGGTATTCTTATTCTTCTACTTCGATGTGATGCAAGGCAGTTTGCTGCATACTGTGGTAGCTATTCTGTTGGTGGCAGGTATCGCTTTCCTGTTTACGACTGTGGCTGCCAATGCTATTGCAATCGTAGGTACGAACCCTGTTTCCGGCATGACGCTGATGACATTGATTCTGGCATCGGTAGTGATGGTATCTGTTGGCTTGAAAGGTCCGGAGGGAATGGTAGCCGCATTGGTTATGGGTGGTGTTGTGTGTACGGCACTGTCTATGGCAGGTGGTTTCATTACTGACTTGAAAATCGGTTATTGGTTGGGTAGTACACCCGCCAAACAGGAAGCCTGGAAGTTCCTCGGAACGATTGTTTCAGCTGCAACCGTAGGTGGTGTAATGATTATCCTGAATAAGACATACGGATTTACCAGCGGACAACTGGCTGCTCCACAAGCTAATGCGATGGCGGCAGTTATTGAACCGTTAATGAATGGCGTGGGTGCTCCCTGGTTGCTTTACGGCATTGGTGCAGTACTTGCTATCGTACTGAATGCATTCAAAATTCCCGCATTGGCATTTGCATTGGGTATGTTTATTCCGTTACAACTGAACATTCCTCTCGTTGTGGGTGGTGCTGTGAACTGGTACGTAACCAGCCGTAGCAAGGATGCTGCTCTTAATGCAGAACGTGGCGAAAAAGGTACGTTGCTGGCATCCGGTTTCATTGCCGGTGGTGCGCTTATGGGCGTAGTCAGCGCAGCAATGCGTTTCGGAGGTATCAACCTGGTGAATGATGCCTGGGTAAACAATACGTGGTCCGAAGTACTGGCATTGGGTGCTTATGCATTGCTGATAATTTACTTTATCAAGGCTTCGATGAAAACCAAATAATAGAAATACAATGAAAACAATTTTATTTATCACAGCACTGTTTATGTCAACTCTGCTATCTGCTCAGAAGCCCGTTGAGATACCCTTGTGGCCCAACGGTGCTCCTAATACAAATGGCCTGACAGGAGATCAGGAAGATTTGAACGGCGGCCGTGTGGCCAATGTCGTTAATCCCACCATCACGGTTTATCGTCCGGCAAAGCCGAACGGCATGACTATCTTGATGTGTCCGGGCGGCGGATATGCCCGCCTGGCAATGAATCACGAAGGCCATGACATGGCATCCTGGTTCAACACACAGGGAATCACGTATGCCGTCCTGAAATATCGTATGCCGAACGGAAACCGCGAAGTACCCCTCTCAGATGCAGAACAGGCTATCCGCATTATTCGCCAGCATGCCAAAGAATGGGGTATCAATCCGAATCAGGTAGGCGTTATGGGAGCATCGGCAGGAGGACACCTGGCCGCTTCTCTCTCTACACTTTACAGTAGTGATGAAACGCGTCCGGACTTTCAGATATTACTTTATCCGGTAATCTCGATGGTACCGGGTATTACTCATGGAGGTTCGCGCAAGAACCTTCTTGGTGATAACCCGACCAAGGAACTGGAAGATGCGTATTCTCTGGAACGTCGTGTATCTCCCCGCTCTCCACAAGCTTTCATCGTACTTTCTGCTGATGATGGCGCTGTGCCGCCCATGAATAGTATCGGCTACTTCCTTGCTCTCAACCAACAGAAAGTTCCCGTATCTATGCACATCTACCCCATTGGCGGACATGGCTGGGGCTTCCGCGATAACTTCACTTACAAACGCCAGTGGACAGAAGAACTGGAGAAGTGGTTGCGTGACGGGGTGAAATTCGAGAAAAAATAATTAATATATCAACTCATGAAAAAATTGACTTTTATCACCTGTCTCGTATTACTACCCCTCGCCCTTCAGGCACAGGAAGACCGTTACGACCAGTTGACCAATCCGAAGTTGACCAGTATCAACAAGGAGGCTCCCCGGAGTACATTCACTTCTTATGCCACCGAAGAAGATGCTATCGTCAACGACCGGACGAACGGAGCCAGCCGCCTATCCCTCAACGGGAAATGGAAGTTCAACTATGTGGAAAACTTTGCCGACCGTCCCACAGACTTCATGAACGTGCGTACTGAGGTGAACCGTTGGCCGGACATCAATGTGCCGGGTAACTGGGAATTGCAAGGCTTCGGTACTCCAATCTACGTCAACCAGCCTTACGAGTTCTGTTCTAAGGGTTACGAACCTTATTGGGACAAGCCTAATCCGCCTTATGTACCCAAAGACTGGAATCCGACAGGCACGTACCGCCGTGATTTCGTTGTAGGTAATGACTGGGATGGAAAAGAAATCTTCCTCAGTGCAGACGGTGTGCGCGGTGCTGCTTTCTATTACATGAATGGCAAGTTTGTAGGTATGAGCAAGGATGCTAAAACTCCTGCCCGCTTCAACGTTACCGCCATGGTAAAAAAAGGCAAGAATATGATTGCCATTCAGGTACACCGTTTCTCGGATGCCAATTATCTGGAATGTCAGGACTTTTGGCGCATCAGCGGTATAGAGCGCGATATCTATCTCTATGCCACGCCCAAAATCCATATTGCAGACTTCAAGGTAGAGACTCCACTGGATCCTTATTACAAGGATGGTATCCTGCAACTGAAAGTGAAGCTTACGAACGAAAGTGATATAAAGTCTCCTTATGTAGTTTCCTATCGTTTACTCGATGATCAGGATCAGCAAGTGACCCAATCCTCTACCCGTGTGGAAGGTGATCAGAATGAAGTAGAATTCACAAAGAAAACCCTCCGTGGTGTAAAGCATTGGACAGCTGAAACGCCTAATCTTTATACACTCGTCATCAGCCTGAAGCGCACCAATGGCGAAGTAATAGAAGCTACCAGTTGCAAGGTAGGTTTCCGTACGATAGAGATTAAGGATAAGCAACTGCTTGTGAATGGCGTGCCTATCCTTATAAAAGGTGTGAATGTACACGAGCATAATGAATACACGGGACATTACGTTCCGGAAGATCTTATGATTAAGGATTTCGAACTCTGGAAAAAGTATAATGTGAACACCGTACGTACTTGCCACTACCCGCAACAGGAACGCTTCTACGAACTTTGCGACCAATATGGCATGTACGTAATTGATGAAGCAAATATTGAAAGCCACGGTATGGGTTATAACCTCAATGTAGGTGGTACTTTGGGTAACAATCCGTTATTCATGAATGCTCACCTCGACCGTACCATGAATATGTACGAACGCGATAAGAATCATCCGTCTGTAATCATCTGGTCATTGGGTAACGAAGCCGGAAACGGACTGAACTTCTACGTTACTTATAATACGCTGAAGATGCTCGATAGCCGTCCTATTCAGTACGAACGTGCCGGATTAGAATGGAATACGGATATTTACTGTCCGATGTACTCTTCTCCGCAATCTATTGAAAAGTATGCCCAGAATAAGGAAATGACTCGTCCGCTTATCCTGTGTGAATATGCTCATGCTATGGGTAACAGTCTTGGCAACTTCCAGGATTATTGGGATGTGATTGAGAAATATCCGATATTGCAAGGTGGTTGCATCTGGGACTGGGTAGATCAAGGCTTTGCCGCCAAGACCAGCGACGGACGCAAATACTGGAATTATGGTGGTGACTATGGCGATACCGGAACTCCTTCCGATGGCAACTTCTGTATCAATGGTGTAGTTTATCCCGACCGCAGTATAAAGCCCCAGACTATTGAAATGGGTAAGGTTTATCAGAACATTAAATTCATTAAGTTCGATCCGCAAACCTGCACGGTGCAGATACGCAATGACTTCTCATTTACTGATCTGAATAAATATGATTTCCACTATGTCGTTCGCGATCATGGAAAAGAGATTTATAAAGGTCAGATGGACAATATCAATGCTGCTCCGGGTAAGACAGCTACCAGTGCATTCCTGCAAGGTATTCCTAAAGAAAAGAATACTACGGGAGATGTACGCATCGAGTTCTATGCAACCATACGTAATGCAGAACCTTTCTTACCGGTTGGTACGGTAATCGCACGTGAACAAACTTATGTTCATCCGTTCTTTAAGAAAGAAGTGGTACGCATGGATCCCGCGAAAGTAGATGAAGTCTTTTCACAGGTTGTTTTCAGCGGTGATGATTTCAAGGCTACATTTGATAAACAAAGCGGCTTGCTGACCTCTTATATCTATAAGAAACAAGAGTATATCCATAACGGCCAGGGCCCGCAGCCTTTCTTCTGGCGTGCACCTACCGATAATGATTACGGAGCAAAACTTCCCACTCGTCTGAAAGCATGGCGCGAGGCCAGTTACCAGACACCTAAGGCAGAATCATTCAATGTTTCTAAAGATGGTGACAAGTCCATTGTAAAGGTTACCTATCGTTTTCCGCAGGTAGATGCGCAGTGGGAAATTACCTATAAGGTATTTGCCAATGGTATTATCAAAGTGGATAATCGCTTTGTAGCCGAAGGTACGGAAACTCCGATGATACCCCGTGTAGGTTTGCGCATGCAATTATCGGAAATATTAAACGACCTTACTTACTACGGCCGTGGTCCGGAAGAGAACTATCGTGATCGTCGCACTTCCCAGTTTATCGGAGAATATACTACTCCGATAAAGGACTTGTACGAACCGTACATCCGTCCGCAAGAAAATGAGCATCGTACGGATATTTACTGGTGTGCACTCACCACTAAACAAAAAGCCGGTTTACTCTTCATTGCCGACCGTACGTTTGAACTGAATGCTTCCAACTATCTGCTTGGAAGTCTGGATAGCGGCGAAACCATCGACAATGGTGCTCCACGTACCAACGAAACGAATCATCGTCACCTCACCGACCCACAACCTGTAAAACAGGTAGATATGTTTATCGACTATCGTATGATGGGTGTAGGTGGTGATAACAGTTGGGGAGCTATAGCACACGAACCGTATCTGATTCGTCCAGGTGTAGAAAATGCCATTGAATACGGCTTCTCCATCGTACCATTTGACAAAAAGGCGGATTACAAAAATTTAATCTATCAATATTAAATTTAATCTGTCCAAATTAAGGATTTATGAAAAGGATGTCGTACTTTTGCGACATCCTTTTTTATTTATATTAATAAACGAAAGAACAATGAAAACAATGATTACCCTCCTGTTCAGTGCGCTTTGTGTAGCTACTGTCAGTGCTCAGACAGATGAAAAAGACAACGCCATGCTGAACAATGGAATAAATTTTCTGGATATTCCTTACGTAGCACATACGTTGGAAGTTACCGATGGCGAAGAAGAACTTATCATCAATTGTGATGAAGTAGACTGCACCACCTTTGTAGAATATACTCTTGCTATGGCCCTCTCTCCTACCGAAGACGGACAGGTAGCTGAAGGCGATTTTGCTACCAATTTGCAAAAAATCCGCTACCGTGATGGAAAAATCAACGGTTATCCTTCACGCCTGCACTACATTGCAGACTGGGTAAACAATGGTATCCGTAACGGTTTCCTGGAAGACGTAACAACAGCTTACAGCCCATATACCCAGAAAGTTTCTCTTTCTTACATGTCTTCTCATCCGGAACTGTACAAGCAGCTGAGTAATTCTCCGGAGAATGTAGCAAAAATGAAAGAGATCGAGAAGTCATTGAGTGGTCAGGAATTTCATTATGTTCCCAAAGATAAGCTACCGTTTAATGGTCTGCCTTGGATAAAGAATGGTGATATCATTGCTATTACAACGAATACTCCGGGATTGGATGTGGCTCATATGGGTATTGCTTTCTATGTAAACGGCAAACTGAGTCTGCTGCATGCTTCTTCTAAAGAAAAGAAAGTGGTGGTTTCCAAAGTGGCTTTAGGACAAATGCTACAGAATAATGATAACTGGACAGGAATCAGAGTACTAAGGATGAAGAAATAAATCAGAGATGATTATACACAAAGGGAGTTCCGAATTTTTCGAACTCCCTTTTTTTTGTTACATCTTCACGCCAACCGTTCCCAGCACTAACCTCACTCCTCTTGCCGCAATAAAACAACACGGAATGCCCACCACACAAACCAATGCCAATCGCATCAATGGAGAGACCGGCAAAAGTTCCATAACAAATATACAACCTACCACAACAACCGGATGAATAAAATAAGCCGCGTAACTATCAGTGGACAATTTCTGGACCAAAGGCATCGGTTTGTTCCAATGAGCCTTCCCGTATGCTAACAGAAAATAGCAAATACCCACACACATAACAGGTTCCCAAAGGGCATAAAATAAAGCCTGCAAATTCCATCCACCCGAGAATAAATCCATCTGTTCTGAAAAACTACTCATTACAATCAATAAAGAAGGAATGCCACAAAGAATTGCTATAAGAAACCAGGGAAGTGCATTCTTCACACAGATTTTATCCAACCAGTGATTACGATGCGCCACAATTCCCAACAAATACATACCTATATATAAAGGAAAGAACCCCAGCTGCAATCCTAAAACTTCACTTCCTACAGGAACATAAAGCCGAATGAGGAATGCTGCGGCACCCGTCATTAGCATAAATAGAAGAATACCCATTATTGCAGGATATTTCCACTTCAGTACCAACCGCTTTGTACAAAAATGGCGATAAACAGCGTAACTCAATTCAAAAATCAACAGTGTAAATACAAACCACATCGGTCCAAAACCCGGTCTACCCCATACACCGTATATCCAATATATTAATAGAGGATTGACTAGAAAACTATAAATCAAAAGAGGAATACCCAAACGGTTGAGACGATCGCATATAAAAGATTTCATTCCTTTACGATCAAAAGAAAAGGGCATCAGATAGGCAGAGATAAAAAAGAAAAGACTCATAAAATAGGATTGGTCAATGCCCATAGATGCTGAGAGCAAGCCTTGAGTTAGGCCGGTAGTTGTTTCCTTCGATATGTAATACCATCCACCGGAAGCTCCGAAAGCAACCGCAGAATGATGATAGAACACCAGCATAGTAAGGAAAACCCGTAATAAGTCAAGATAATAAAAACGCGTCCGATTCATAGTATTTATATTTATGATTAATAAAAATAGCTTGGAGATAGTCTTGAAAATATCTCCAAGCCCCCAGAAAAACTAAAATAACAATCTGTTACCCTCGCATCAGCAATTCCGGGAATGTAAATCCTTGCATGGTATAGCAGATAAAGAAAATGGTAGCACTAACAATCCACAGAATAAGCAATGTCCACTTCAACCCGGAAACCATAGGTTGCCAATTGAACACCGGACGGAAGATTGCGAAAACAAGGCTAACCAGAGGAATACCCACTACGAGGATACCTGCAATATATAGTACGATGGCTGACAAAGGAGATGTAGGTAATACAAAATCAATAGCCGGGAACCAAGACATCAACGCTGCACCACCACCAATAGCAACTGCAATAGCGGCAAAGAGCAAAGCCACAAATACAATACCGAAAACAAACAGTACCGGACTGCAAATGATAGCCACAATAATCAGACAAATCTTCAGGAACCAACCGACAATCATTAACAACGTATCACCGGTCCTTTGCATAGAAGTACGAGGTTTATCAGACTTCATATAATCGTTTACATTATTTGTAACTCTCTCAAAACCATCAGTTACAGTCTTTCCAATGTTCTCTACCGTAACAGCTTCACCACGCATGTTCAACTTTTCAGCCGCCGTACGAGCTTCGGGAATCACTATCCAGCAAATGATATAGATAGGGATCAAGAACTTGAAACCAAAGATTGCGCAAAAAACAAGAACCAAACGGAACCAAGTGGAATCCCAACCTAAATAAACACTAAGTCCCCCTATCACGCCACCCAGCATTTTATCGTCCGGATTGCGATACAAACGGCGACGGGTTGAAGTATAAGAAGAATTATTATCACTATTCCAGGAACCGGAACCATAACCTTCACCGGAGGCGCCCTTCGTATTTCCGGAACCGGAAGCAGCATTCTCCTCAGTCCCTGTTTCCATCTCTTCAGGTTTCCCCATACGATTGATTACTTCTTCTACATCAGTTATAGTGATCACCTGAGAGCCAGCAGTCAGCTTCTCTAAAAAAAGTTCAGAGATGCGAAGTTCGATATCATTTACAATCTCGTCAGCACCGGCTTGTCTTCTAAAGTGCAGTTTCAGATTGCATAGATAGTTATCCAAAAGGCGATAGGCGTCTTCATCAATGTGGAAAACAGTTCCGCCCAAATTTACTGTTAATGTCTTTTTCATTGCTATTTGTTTTTAAAATTTATACTGATACGAGGTTTTTAATATCTTGAATCTAATAGTTGGCTATATGATTCACTGTTTCATTCAACTCACGCCAGGAGATTTCCAACTCTCCAAGAAAAACTTCCCCTTTCGGAGTGAGCTTGTAATATTTACGTGGTGGTCCTTGTGTGGACTCTATCCATTCGTAACTTAATAAATCGTCATTCTTCAGACGAGTGAGCAGCGGGTAAAGCGTTCCTTCCACTACGATCAGCTTGGCTTCCTTTAGTTTCTGGATGATATCCGAAGCGTAGGCCGGTTCTTTGTGAAGCAGTAGCATGATGCAATACTCTAACATGCCCTTACGCATTTGCGACTTTACATTATTTACGTCCATCTCTTATTGGTTTACGATTCGACAATTTTCTATTTTACAGCAAAGATAGCAACTGATTGAAATAGAGCCTTTATTTGTATGACACAAATATATGTATTATCTTAGTACTATGCAATACAAAGTACCTTGTATTTTATTTAATTAACACTATTATCTATTCACACCTTATTAATAAAGCACCAAGGGGGAGAATAACATATAAGAGAAAAATGTATCTTTGCGACCAAACTGTAAATACAACGAACTATGTTAACTATCAGAAAAGCAACTACAGCCGATTGTGAGCTGATTCATAAACTTGCATGGCAGATATTTCCGGAAACCTATAAGGAAATCCTTTCACCGGAGCAAAACGATTACATGATGGAATGGATGTACTCCATAGAGAACATCCGCAAGCAAATGGAAGAAGAAGGACATGTCTATTTCATTGGATACAAGGACAAAGAAGTGTGTGGTTATGTATCTGTGCAACAACAAGGTGAAGATCTATTTCACTTACAGAAAATATATGTACTCCCCTCCTTTCAAGGATTACATTGCGGTAGCTTCTTATTCCATGAAGCCGTCAAATATATCAAGGAAGTGCATCCTAGTCCATGCCTGATGGAGTTGAATGTGAACCGTAACAATAAAGCGCTGAATTTCTATGAACGTATGGGAATGAAGAAATTGAGGGAAGGGGATTTTCCGATAGGAAACGGATATTATATGAATGACTTTATAATGGGGCTGGAGATCAATTAAAAATTGAAAATAAAAAATTAAAGGCTGCGCAGTTCAAAAGAGAACCTTGCGCAGCCTTTAACTTTTTATATTATTCTATCACTATTTTGCCACACGTTCCAGCCATTTCACCATAGAGAGCATAACAATCATGGATGCACCCGTAGCACCTACGAACACCAGCCAGCAAGCCCACATTGGAACAGTAGTATACAGAATACCACCAATAAACAGCAATGAATTACCGACAGCTGTTGCAGCCAACCAACAACCCTGCATTAAGCCTTGCAAATGCGGTGGAGCTACCTTAGATACGAATGATAATCCCAGTGGGGAAATAAACAATTCGGCAACCGTCAAGATAAAATACAAACCTACCATAACCCAAGGAGTGACACGAATGGCACTTACTTCAGCAGCAGACATTGTACCTAATACTTCTTTAGTCGGCAAAGTGAATGAGAATACTGTCAGGAACACATAAGCTAATGCAGCGATCCCCATACCAATAGCAATCTTCATAGGAGTAGAAGGTTCTTTGCCTTTTTTCTTCAATGAGCCGAATAACCACATAATAAATGGCGTCAGGAAGACCACAAAGAACGGATTAACACTTTGGAATATCTCAGCACCTTTTATTTGTGTAAAGCCCAAATCAATATTAATAACACTCAAATCAACATAGTCTCTTGCAAAATAAGTCAGCGAATAACCATTCTGATGGAAAGACAGCCAGAAGAAGATTACAACTCCAAACACTGCAAACAAAGCATAAATGCGCTGTTTGATTTCAGTTGCACTCATTGTTATTTCCTCTTTGCTAACAGCTTGATTATTACCCTTAGTTGCTACAGCTTTCTGTGCTGGGTCTGGGAAACGATTCTTATTGATAATATAGATTACCAAAGAAATCAACATCGCAACAATAGCAGCCATAAATGCATATTGGAAACCACGATTGAAAACATCCAGGTAACTGTTTGCAAAAGCATGAAGATCTGTTACAGCTTGTCCATCCAGAATCACACTATTAGAAAGAGTTGTCAAATTTTCCATAGCCTGAGCCGGCATCTCAGCTCCTGAATCAATGTGATTTATATATTGATGACAAAGTTCAGGTAACGTTGCATCATAATCAAAGTTATTCACTTTCAACCACCAGTTTCTTACGCCAATAGCAATGAAAGGAGCAAAAAAGCCACCGATATTAATGAACATATAGAAAATCTGGAAACCAGCATCACGCAAATTAGAATATACAGGATTATCGTACATCTGTCCTACCAATGCCTGAAGGTTTCCTTTGAATAAACCATTACCAAAAGCAATAACTAAAAGTCCGAAGCAGGTTAAGGTTAAATAAAGTGCCATACTGGGAACAGGCGTAGGAGTGGGTATGGCTATTATCAAATAACCGACAGCCATTAAGACCAAGCCTGCCAAAATAGTACCTTTAAAGTTTTTAGTTTTATCCGCAATCAGACCGCCTGCCAATGCCAATATATAAATTGATGCATAAAAAGCAGAATAAATATATCCGGTCACAGTTTCGGACAAACCGAATTTCGCTGAGATAAACAGAGTAAGGACTGCCATCATAATGTAAAATCCGAAACGTTCGCCCATATTGGCGAGTGCTGCGGCGACCAGACCTTTAGGATGTTTGTTGAACATAGATATAAGTTTTTAAATTAGTAATTAGATTGATTTTCGTTTATTAAATGCAAATATATACATTTTGCTGAAATAACCTGTAAAAAAGTGAAATTAGTCATGAAAAAGGATGCAAACTTCAGCATGAACCTCCTTAATTAAATCATTTGGATCAAGTTTAAGCTGCAGGCCACGCTGACCTGCACTTATGTAGATATAAGGATAATTGAGACAAGATTCATGAATGTATGTAGGAAAAGGTTTCTTCATGCCGATAGGAGTACATCCCCCACGAATATATCCCGTCAAAGGAAGTAATTCTTTCATCGGAATAAGATCACACTTCTTATTACCGGAAGCCTTAGCAGCCAGCTTCAGGTCCACTTCATGTTCGCCAGGAATGACACAAACAAAATGACCATTCTTGTCACCATGCAGTACAAGGGTCTTGAATACCTGCTCGATATTCTCCCCCAAGCTATCAGCCACATGAATAGCACTCAAATCATTTTCATCCACTTCATAGGGAATCAGTTCGTATGCAATTTTGGCCTTGTCCAAAAGCCTTGCCGCATTTGTTTTATTGATCTTCATAATTTATCCTTTTAATTCTTCTTTCAGGAATTTAGGAGTATATCCCTTCTTACTTTTCGCCACTTCTTCCGGTGTGCCGCAGCTGAGGAGTTGCCCCCCACCCTTACCACCGTCAGGACCCATATCGATGATATAATCAGCCATCTTGATAACATCCAGATTGTGCTCGATGACAATCACTGTGTTACCTTTGTCCACCAGTTTATTAAGTACATTCATCAGTACACGAATGTCCTCAAAGTGAAGTCCGGTAGTAGGCTCATCAAGGATATAAAGGGTTTTTCCCGTATCTCGCTTGGAAAGTTCCGTAGCCAATTTTACACGTTGGCTTTCACCACCGGAAAGTGTGGTGGAAGATTGCCCCAACTTTATATATCCCAGACCGACTTCCTGTATCACCTTAATCTTATTCAGAATCTGCGGCACATTTTCAAAGAACTCCACCGCACGGTTAATGGTCATATCCAGTACATCAGCAATAGATTTTCCCTTGAAGCGCACTTCCAATGTCTCACGATTATAGCGTTTACCATGACAGACTTCACAGGGTACATATACATCGGGCAGGAAGTTCATTTCAATAGTTTTGTAACCATTTCCCTGGCACGCTTCACAACGTCCGCCACTCACATTAAAGGAGAAGCGCCCCGGTTTATACCCGCGTATTTTGGCTTCCGGTAATCCTACAAACAAATTACGAATATCAGAAAAGACTCCCGTATAAGTGGCCGGATTAGAACGCGGTGTACGTCCCAGCGGAGACTGATCCACATTTACTACCTTATCGATGTTTTCCAATCCCTCAATGCTATCGTATTCCAGGGGATCCTGAAGCGAGCGATAGAACTTCTGCGAAAGAATAGGTTGTAATGTTTCGTTGATAAGCGTAGATTTTCCGCTACCGGATACACCGGTGACACAGATCAACTTACCAAGAGGAAATTCCACATCCACCCCTTTCAGGTTATTCCCCCGTGCACCACGCAACCAAAGGCTATGCCCATTACCTTCACGACGTTTTTGGGGTATTTCTATCTCACGTTCACCATTAAGATATTGCGATGTCAATGTATGCGTCTCCAACATTTCCTTCGGAGTTCCTGCAAAAACAACCTCACCACCCAAGCGCCCGGCTTTCGGACCCATATCAATCACATAATCGGCAGCCATCATCATATCCTTATCATGCTCCACAACAATGACAGAGTTACCGATATCCCTCAGCTCCTTCAGAGAATGAATAAGCCGCTGATTATCCCGCTGATGCAAGCCAATACTCGGCTCATCAAGAATATAAAGTACATTTACCAATTGCGAACCGATTTGAGTAGCCAAACGGATACGCTGGCTCTCACCACCGGAAAGGGTTACAGAACCACGGTCAAGAGCAAGGTAATCCAGTCCCACATCCAACAGAAATTTCAAACGGGTGCGGATTTCTTTCAATATTTCGACAGCAATTTGTTTCTGTTTATTATCCAGATACTGATCGACATTCATCAGCCAGTCGTAAAGCTCATTGATATCCATACAAGACAGTTCATAGATATTCTTATCATGGATACGGAAATGAAGGGCTTCTTTATTCAATCTTGCCCCTTTACATTCAGGGCATACAGTAGTTTTAGCAAACTGTTCCGCCCACTTTTGCGCAGTAGCGGAAGCATCCTTTTCCTGTAACATCTGAATATACTTCACTACTCCCTCAAACGTTACAAAGTAATCGGAGGAAGTGCCGATAAGAGAGCTTTTAATCTTAATACGCTCATCCGAACCGTAGAGAATTTCATCAATGGCTTCATCTGGCAACTCCTTAACAGGAGTCTTCAAGGTAGCTTCATATTTTTCCAATAAAGCGGCAATCTGCCAGAAAATCATGCTATTCTTGTACTTACCTAATGGAATGACAGCTCCTTCGTATATAGAAAGTTCCCGATCCGGAATCACTTTTTCCACATCAATCTGATTCACAACTCCCAATCCCTTACATTTAGGGCAAGCACCTTGCGGAGAGTTGAATGAAAAATTGTGGGGTGCCGGCTCACGGTAGGACAAGCCTGTAACGGGACACATCAACCGCTTGCTATAATGGCGCACATTTTCGGACTGTAAATCAAGTATCATTAACAAACCGTCACCTTGCTGCATAGCGGTAGCCACACTGTTTTTCAGACGGACATCATCTTTGTCCGTCACAATCAGTTTATCGATAACTACCTCGATATCATGGTTCTTATAACGGTCCAACTTCATGCCGGGTAATGCCTCCCTGATTTCACCGTCTACACGAACATAGAGATACCCTTTCTTACGCACCTGTTCGAACAGTTCTTTATAATGTCCCTTACGAGTACGGACTAATGGAGCCAGAATATAAATTTTCTTGCCTTTATAATCATTCAGGATCAAATCAAGAATTTGCTCTTCAGTGTATTTTACCATTCTTTCACCCGAAAGATAAGAATAAGCAATACCGGCACGTGCATAAAGCAAACGTAAATAATCATAAATTTCCGTTGTTGTGCCGACTGTAGAACGGGGATTCTTATTCGTCGTTTTTTGTTCAATAGAAATTACCGGACTCAATCCCGTAATCTTATCGACATCGGGACGCTCCAGATTTCCCAGGAAATTACGGGCATACGCAGAAAAGGTTTCGATATACCGACGTTGTCCTTCGGCAAAAATACGTATCGAATGCCAAGGATGACTTACCGCTTCCGCTCAGTCCCGTAATAACGGTAAGACTGTTACGGGGAATTTCTGCATCGATATTTTTTAGATTGTGCACGCGCGCACCATATACATTGATGTATTCTGTTTCTTCTGTCATTTATCTTAATATATTAATATCACTTTTAATCTTGTAATTAACTCCATCTGCTCCCTCCGCTTCTACCACTATAAAATAAACACCTTCAGGAACATTCTTTCCATGCGCAGTACCGTCCCATCCTGCATCAATATTCTGTAATCCCCAGCGGTAAAGTTCTTGTCCCCAACGATTGAAAATATACGCATTGAAGCGAACCAGCGACTTGTGCTTTACACGAAACACATCATTCACTCCGTCGCCATTAGGCGAAAAAGCATTCGGCACTTTAAGTTCCGATTCAGTAATGCGGATCATAAAAGTACCGGAAATATTCGTTTCTTCCGTCTCAATATCCGTTATAATCAGACGAACATAAAACATACCTGACTCCTGAAAACTATAAATAGTTTCAGCATCAAAACGTGTCAGAAAGATATCGTTGAAAGCAGCGTCGCGAGAAAAATTCCACTCATAACGCAGATTTACCGTTTCGTCCGATTCTCCTCCGGAATCTTCGTCTCTCCACACGAATCGGAATTCAAGAGGAGCAGCACCGGTATATGTATCATCTGGCGAAATGGTAACTTTCTCTTCAGGAATTGTTCCGTTTTCAGAAAGCAAGATTGCCACGGGAGACATATCCAACAGTTCTGTCTTTCCCCCGTCAGCCCACACCGGTAAATATCCAAGCAGCAACATTGCTGCACAACCGATATATGAAAACAATCCGCATCGCATAATACCTGCAAAAATAACGGTTTCCAAGCGAATATCAGCGGATACATGGGATTTTTCAGTTTTAAAATGCACAATATTATTTCTTAACGCATTCCTTTCGTTAATTTTAGGCAAAATTCTTACCTTTGCAGCTACTTTGGGAAATTGTAAACGTAAACCAACGATATCGAATGAGAACGATTAACCGGATTTTCTGCTCCTTGCTGCTTGCCGGCGCATGCAGTCTCGGTGCAATTGCGCAAGAGAACCAGTCATATTTTCTGCATACCATTGAAAAAGGCCAAAGCCTTTATTCCATATCCAGTATGTATGGTGTCACACAGTCGGACATCGTAAAGTTAAATCCAGGAAGTGATGAAAAAATATTCGTAGGACGCACTCTCCGTATTCCACGGACAGCTGCCAATACTCAGACAGAGACCTTTCACACCATAGCACAAGGTGAAACGCTCTATCGGCTAACCGTCAAGTACGGTGTATCTGCCAAAGCCATTTGTGATGCCAATCCCGGACTGAGTGCGGAAAACTTCCGCATCGGACAGGTAATACGCATACCTTCTGCCAGCGAAGCCGATGTAGTCACCACTGAAAATGTTACAGAAGCTGCCATCCCCACTATCCAAGGCCCCGTACAATCACGTTGCCGGGATATGCACAAGGTAAAACGGAAAGAAACCGTATACAGCATCAGTCGTGAATATGGCATCTCAGAGGCAGAATTAATAGCTGCCAACCCTGAATTGCAAGGTGAAGATAAGATTAAAAAAGGTACTTTCTTATGTATTCCTTATCCTACCGCACAAGTAGAGAAACCCGCGCAACCACAGGTAGCACCCAGCAACAGTGAATTATTCAGCGAAAATAAAAAAGAAACAGAACGCTTCAGCACTATCAAAGCCGCTCTTATCCTTCCTTTCCTGGATGTTTCCAAAAGTGAAGCAGCACGCATGGTAGAGTACTACGAAGGATTCCTCATAGCTGTAGACAGTTTGAAACGCAGTGGAGTTTCCATTGATCTATACACTTACAACTCAGGTCCTGAGAATGCGTCTCTGAACCCCATTCTTTCCAAAAAAGAAATGAAAGATATGGATATTATCTTTGGTCCGTTACACCAGCAGCAAGTCAAACCTTTGGCAGATTTTGCACAGAAGAATGATATCCGCCTGGTAGTACCATTTACCTCCAAAGACAACAACGTATTCCGCAACCCATCCATTTATCAGATTAATACTCCTCAATCATACCTTTATTCTGAAGTGTACGATCACTTTGTACGTCAGTTCCCAAATGCTAACGTAATCTTTATAGAAGCCAGCACGGGCACAAAAGATAAAGTAGAATTTATCAAAGGTCTGAAAGATGAACTGAAAAACCGTTCCATTCCTATGAAATCATTGAAAGAGGATGCAACGGTAGAATCTCTGAAAACTGTATTACGTACCGACCGGGAAAATATATTCATTCCCACTTCGGGAAACAACATGACTTTGATAAAGATACTTCCCCAATTGACTTTGTTGGTTCGCGATAATCCGGAAAGCAATATTCATTTGTTCGGTTATCCGGAATGGCAAACTTATACAAAAGATCACTTGGAAGCATTCTTCGAACTGGATACTTACTTCTATTCATCATTCTATACCAACAACCTGTTACCTGCCGCCATCAATTTCACAAAGAGTTATCGCAGATGGTATGGTAAGGAAATGGACGAACGCTATCCCAAATTCGGAATGTTGGGCTTCGATACCGGCTATTTCTTCCTGAAAGGTCTGTCGCGTTATGGTTCTGAATTAGAAAAGAACATGCAACGCATGGATCTGGTACCTATCCAGACCGGATTCAAATTCCAACGTGTAAACAATTGGGGTGGATTCATCAACAAGAAAGTATTCTTTGTACATTTCACCAAGAATTATGAGTTGGTAAAACTGGATTATGATTGATTACAGAAGTTTTAAATCCAAAGACAATGAAGATAAAAAATAGTATAGGGGCTGCCTTGTTGCTTGCCGCATGGGCTTTGCCCAGTCATGCACAGATTGGCGAACAACGCCAGAACTTTGCAGTAGGCTTCAACGGTGGTATCAATATCAATAGCGTCAGCTTCTCTCCTACGGTCCGGCAAAAAAGCCTGATGGGTATCAACGGAGGCTTAACAGCACGCTATATCTCCGAGAAATACTTCAGCATGATTTGTGGTGCACAAGTCGAACTAAACTTTTCTCAACATGGTTGGAGTGAATTTGATGAAGATCACCCCGAACTGGAATATATACGCAAGATGAATTATGTAGAAATACCGCTTCTGGCACATCTGGCATTCGGCAGAGACCGTGGAGTGCAGTTTTTCGTCCATGCAGGTCCGCAGATAGGCTTTTTTATCAGTGATACCAGGAAGAAGAATGACGCATGGAACAACTATACCTCTACTCCTGAGCAACACGATAAGAATGTAGAAAACAAATTCGATTATGGTATTACCGGTGGTGCCGGATTGGAACTACGTACCAAAGCCGGCAATTTCCTAGTAGAGGGCAGATACTACTATGCTCTGTCCGATTTCTACAAAAGCACCAAGAAAGACTATTTCTCCCGTTCAGCACACGGCACTATAGTAGCGAAAATAACCTATCTGTTTGATCTCAAAAAATAAATTCCCTAATACAGAAGAATAAATTACTCAATACAGAAAAAAGAAATTCCCCAATACAAGATAAAAGAAAGCGTCCCGAGACTTCTGTACGAAATCCCGGGACGTTTCTCTTTTATCTGCTTTCTCTTATTTTCTCAATCTGAAACTATCCGCTGCTTTCACCATTACTTCATCACGATAAATAGCCCGGAAAGACAAATAATTCAAAACAATAGAAACTGCGGGGAGACACAGTGCCCAACCTAATTGGAAAGACATTGCCTCCAAATCATCTTTCAACATAAACATAAATACGAAAAATGCCGCATAATATCCAATCAATAAAATACTGTTGAATACCGTCATACGAACTTGCAACATCCGGTTACGAAACAGGAAAATAGTACAGAATGCCACAACAGTACTCAAAAACAAAATTCCAAATAATCCCCACGTAGATTGAAAGGCATCACTTGCCAGCGTTACACCCAATGGCTTAAAAACAAATGCAGTAACTCCATCCGAAGCTATAAATTGCCCTACCGGCAAACACATAGCTGCTATCAGCAAGCCTGTCACAATTAATAAATAGACAGATTGAATTCGTTGTATCATAGTTCTTTTTCTTTGTTAAAGCAACAAAGGTGTGCCTAAGTTAACTTTACTCGGGCACACCTTTGCAGTAATTTCATTTACTGTAATTTTTCTTTTTCTTTAGCCGGGTTACGATAGTAGATCTTACCTTCAACGTACTCTTGCGTTGCGATCAATGTCGGCTTCGGCAATTTCTCATAATAGCGTGAAATTTCAATCTGCTCCCGATTTTCGAATACCTCTTCCAGGTTGTCATTATAGGAAGCAAATTCTGACAGCTTCTTGGAAAGATCACTTTTGATTTCCACACTGATCTGATTTGCACGCTTACCTATAATAGATACGGTTTCGTACACGTTACCGGTATCTGCACACAACTCCATCATATCACGGGTAACCGTGCTGCTGGGAGCATTAGTTTTTTTGTAATCCATAAATATCTAAATTAATATTATCCTAACTCTGTTTATCTTCATTCAATATCTTCTCTGAATCTTTAAAGATTCTATCGGCTTCCTTCATATATTTACTTTCAGGAAACTCGTTCTTGAAAGCGTAATATTCATCCACCGTTTCACGATAACGCTCTGCCCTCTTATCTTCCACACTATATATGGCCATTTCATATTTGGCACGCAAAATAAGAATAGACAGGTCTTCGCGAAGGTTTGTATAAGGATAGTCCTTCAAAGCGTTTTGCGCAGTAATTACACAAGACTGATAATTGTTTCCTAGGTAATTACCCAAGTTATAGTACAATTTGGCTGAAAGATATTCTTTCATCACCAATTTATCCTGCAACTTAAATATCATATCCTGAGCTTCTTCCTTCTTTGAACTTTGCGGGAAGTACTCCATAAACATTTGTAATTGCTGAATAGCGGCATAAGTACCAGACTGGTCAAGACGGGGTTCAGGGGTATCCAGATACAATGCTTTTCCTGCATGGAAACGTGCCAGTTCGGTAAACGTACCGCGAGGATATACATTAAAATATTGAACGAATGTTTGGGCGGCTGTCTGATAGTCTTTCTGATTATAATAGCTCATACCCAGCATATAGAGGGATTCCTCTGCCTTGTCCGTACCCTTAAGGATAGCAATTAACTCATTAAGCAATGTTGCAGCACGATTATACTGTCCTTTTGCGAAGTAGTTCTTTGCCGCCTCATACTTATACTCATAGTCGGTGCTCTTTAACAGCTTATTGTATTCTCCACACGAGGAGAGCAACACTGCCGCAAGCAAAGTTATTAAGATATTCTTCTTCATTCTTAGCTTTTCAAATAATGTGCAAAGATAAAGGTTCGCACCGAATAAACCAATGATACGAACCTTAATTTTTCAAAAACCAGGAAATGACCGACAAACGCCAATCAATTCACGACGAACCGGGATAATGAACAGTCTGAAAAAACAGTCATTATAATTTATACAAATCGCTCGCCGCAAGCAAATCTACTTTCTTTTCAGTCAGTACACGAATACAGTTTTCCATATCGTTGGGACGAATAATGACATTCGCCGTTTCACCATTGGCAAATGAATACATATATTCAATGAAAACACCCTCATCGGACAAAAAACGCAGGACTTTTGACAACGAGCCCGGAATATTAGGACAATTAATGCCCACCACATCCGTCACATTCACAGCAAAATGATTATCTTTTAAAGCTTTATATGCCTTATCCGGTTCAGACACAATGCCACGAAGAATACCAAAATCAGCATTCTCGGCAATACAGAGAGCGGAAAGATTGACACCTTCTTTCGCAAGCACTTCAGTCACTTCTGTCAGACGACCGGACTTATTCTCAAGGAAAATAGAAAGTTGTTTTGCTACCATAATAAATGAATTACAAATTACTAATTATGAATTACAAATCGCGAATTACCAATTATGAATTACAAAATCGCTGTAATTAGTAATCGGTAATTCGTAATTATTAAAGTTTCCGATTATCAATCACACGTTTAGCTTTACCCACACTACGTTCGATGCTGCGAGGTTCTACCAAACGAACATCCACACCCAGTCCCAAGACACTTTGAAGACGACCGGCCAATTTTTTCTTTAATGCCAGCATTTTATTGATTTCATCAGAGTAGTATTCCGGACGCACTTCAACCTGTAATTCCATGGTATCGGTATTATTCTTACGATCCACGATCAAAAGATAATGCGGTTCAAATTCCTCCATTTCAAGGATGACAGACTCTATCTGAGTCGGGAATACATTGACACCACGGATAATGAGCATATCGTCACTACGGCCAAGAATACGATCCATACGAACCAGCGTACGTCCACAAGTACATTTGTCATAATGCAAGGCAGTAAGATCCTTGGTACGGTAACGCAACAGAGGCATACCTTCTTTGGTCAGATGGGTGAATACAAGTTCGCCTGTCTCACCGGGAGCAGCCGGTTCCAAGGTATTCGGATTGATAATTTCAGGGAAGTAATGGTCTTCGTTAAGATGAGTACCATGCTGACATTCACACTCATAACCTACACCGGGACCAGCAATCTCACTCAATCCATAGATGTCATAGGCTTTAATGCCCAGTTTTTCTTCAATCTCATTACGCATATTCTCTGTCCAGGGTTCTGCACCGAAAGCCCCTATTTTCAGTTTGAATTCTTCGCGGGGCAAACCGGAATCTTTAATGGCATCAGCCAGATAGAGAGCATAAGAAGGTGTACAACAAAGTACCGTAGAACCAAAATCATGCATTAAAGTAATTTGCTTTTCCGTGTTTCCGCTTGACATCGGAATTACGGAAGCACCTATATTTTCAGCGCCTGCATGAGCACCCAGCCCGCCTGTAAACAAGCCATACCCGTAGGCTACATGAAAAAAGTCGGAACTATCCGCACCATAAGCTGTAAAAGCACGCGAAAGACATTCTGCCCAAGACGAAAGGTCCTTGCGGGTGTATCCTACTACGGTGGGCTTACCTGTAGTACCGGACGAGGCATGAATACGTACGATCTGGCTCATAGGCACGGCACAAAGTCCGAAAGGATAATTATCGCGCAAGTCATATTTGGTAGTAAAAGGAAGTTTTACGATATCATCTATACTATTAATATCGTCCGGAGTGATCCCCAGTTCCTGCATTTTCTTACGGTAGAAAGGAGTGTTATGATAAACATGCTCCACGATCTTTTTGAGGCGAATGCTTTGGATTTTACGGAGACTTTCACGATCCATACATTCGATGCTTTCATTCCAAATCATGTCTTTGTTGTATTACATTGATGGTTATTATTAATTCTTATTTCCTGCAAAGGAATAAAAAAATTTTGTTTATCTCAAGTATTTTCCCGAATATTGCCGACCATAAGGAGAGAAAATGAATAAATTTGAATTAACATCCGCCTATAAGCCCACCGGTGATCAGCCGGAAGCTATTGCAGAGCTCACTGAGGGCGTACTTCAGGGAGTTCCGGCACAAACGTTACTTGGTGTCACCGGTTCGGGAAAGACGTTCACCATAGCTAATGTTATTGCTAATATCAATAAACCAACGTTAATATTAAGCCATAATAAAACGTTGGCCGCACAACTTTACAGTGAATTTAAGTCTTTCTTCCCCAATAATGCCGTAGAATACTACGTTTCTTATTATGATTATTATCAGCCGGAAGCTTATCTTCCGTCTTCTGATACATATATAGAAAAGGACCTTGCCATCAATGATGAAATAGACAAACTGCGTCTTGCCGCTACTTCTTCCCTACTCTCGGGCCGGAAAGACGTAGTGGTCGTGTCTTCTGTATCCTGCATCTATGGTATGGGAAATCCGTCCGACTTCTATAACAATGTGATAGAAGTACAGCAAGGAAAAGCATTCAGCCGGAACGTTTTTCTACGTCGTTTGGTGGACAGTCTTTATGTACGCAATGACATTGACCTGAATCGTGGTAACTTCCGTGTGAAAGGAGATACGGTAGACATTTATCTGGCGTATGCCGATAATCTGCTGCGTATCATTTTCTGGGGAGATGACGTAGACAGCATCGAAGAAGTCGATCCGATAAGCGGTGTTACCATCGCCCGCTTTGATGCATATAAGATATATCCCGCTAATCTGTTCATGACCACTAAGGAAGCCACTCTGCGAGCTATTCACGAGATTGAAGACGACTTGCACAAGCAAGTGCAATGGTTTGAAAATGAGGGACGTCCCTTTGAAGCGAAACGTCTTCAGGAGCGGGTTACCTATGATATGGAAATGATACGCGAATTAGGGCACTGTTCAGGCATAGAAAACTATTCGCGCTATTTCGATGGGCGTAAGGCCGGCAGTCGTCCTTACTGTTTATTGGATTTCTTCCCGGAAGACTTTCTGATTGTCATTGATGAAAGCCATGTAAGTGTACCGCAGATTCGAGCCATGTATGGGGGTGACCGCGCACGTAAAATAAACCTTGTGGAATATGGTTTCCGTCTTCCGGCTGCCATGGACAATCGTCCGTTGAAGTTCGAAGAATTTGCGGAAATGGCAAAACAAGTGATTTATGTGAGTGCAACACCTGCCGACTATGAACTTATCCAGTCGGAAGGTATAGTTGTGGAACAAGTGATTCGTCCTACCGGATTGTTAGATCCTATAATCGAAGTACGTCCCAGCCATAATCAGATAGATGATCTCATGGAGGAAATCCAGATACGGATCGAGAAGAACGAACGCACGCTGGTAACAACGCTTACTAAGAGAATGGCGGAAGAGTTAACAGAATTCTTACTGAATAACGATGTGAAGTGTAATTACATCCACAGCGATGTAGATACCTTGGAGCGCGTAAAGATTATGAGTGATTTGCGTGAAGGCATCTATGATGTCCTTATTGGTGTCAACCTGCTGCGTGAAGGGCTGGATTTACCGGAAGTGTCACTTGTAGCCATTCTTGATGCAGATAAGGAAGGTTTCCTACGTTCTCACCGCTCGCTGACTCAGACTGCCGGACGTGCCGCCCGAAATGTAAACGGAATGGTCATCATGTATGCCGACCGTATCACCGATAGTATGCGACTGACAATTGATGAAACGAACCGTCGCCGCGAAAAGCAGCTGAAATATAATGAAGAACATGGCATTACGCCTCAACAAATCAAGAAAGGGAAGAATCTGAATGTATTTGCATCAAATGCTCCAACAGAAGACAGTTATATCGAAAAAGGAGCGACGATCACTCCCCGCCCCTACATCGAACAAGAAAGCTCTGCTCATATTGCCGCCGACCCAATTGTACAATACATGTCTCGCCCGCAATTGGAAAAGAGCATCGAACGTACCAGAAAGCTTATGCAGGAAGCTGCCAAGAAACTTGACTTCATTGAAGCGGCACAATATCGTGACGAATTACTGAAAATGGAAGATATGCTGAAAGAAAAAGTCTAATACCACTTTTCTTAAAATAGTCTCCGCCTTTTCTTAAAATAAATAGAGAAAGCGGGGATTTTCACTAATAAGTGTTATTAAACATACTTTTTTTCTTGGATAATTTGTAGTTATCCTGAAAGTACGTATCTTTGCACTGTGTTTTTCATAGTATTAGATTTAAGGTTAACAAAGGTTGGAGTACAGCGGTACTCCTTTTTTTATGCCCATACATCAGTAAAAGAAGAGAAAACGGCATTAAATTAGTGGAGTATTTGCCACATTTAGTGCATTATTTGTTCCCCCTGTTGCTCCCAACAAAACATATATTTATTTTTGCAGGCATTCATATGAAACTCTAAAAATGCCATGAAAAAGATAATACTACTACTTGCTACAACTCTTATCAGTACAGCACACATCCATGCCCAGAAACTAACAGTACATACCATCGGAGATTCCACAATGGCCGACTATGTAGAAAATACCACCCGTACACGCGGATGGGGAGAAATGCTGCAGGAATTCTTTACTTCGGATGTACGGATCATCAATTATGCCCGTGGAGGAAGAAGCTCACGTTCATTCACAGAAGAAGGACTGTGGGATAAAGTAAAAAGTAATCTGAATCCAGGAGATTACGTATTCATCCAGTTTGCACATAATGACGAAAAAGAACAGGGAAAAGATGGAGCAGACGGACGGGGAACGGCTCCATGGACTACTTACAAGACTTTTCTTGAACAGTATGTAGACGAAACTGAAGCACTGGGTGCTAATCCGGTTTTCATCACTCCAATCGTGAGACGTTATTTCACCAAAGCGGGAACGATCAGTCCTAAAGGCTGTCATGACATTGGCATTGCCCCTGATGACTCAACCTTAAACTATGTACGAGTTATGAAACACGTGGCGTGTGAGAAACAAGTCCCCTTGGTAGACATGACCACACTGACCAAGAATTTTGCAGAGCAACTGGGAGAAGAAACTACCATAAAATGCATATACGTACCAACAGACGGCACGCATACACAGGCTACAGGTGCTGCATGTTATGCCGCACTCGTCGCTCAGGAATTGAAACAACAAGGCATACTTTCCGATTATATCCAGGAAGATGCACCACTTATTCTAAATCCCACCTCACTTGATTTTCAAACTATCTATATAGGAGATAAAGCAACTTTGTGTTTTGATCTCACCGGGTTAAAACTAACTCCCTCCAGTGGTATTTTACGTTTGGAAGCTCCACAAGGCATGACACTTTCCGATGCTCCCCAATCTTCACCTAAAACGGTTATCGAATTACCCTATTCAAATGGCAGATTATGGAATCAATGTTTTTATCTTCACTTCTCTCCTAAACATACGGAAAAAGTTTCTACTGTTATACCTATTACATATGGAAGCAATAAGCGGTTTCTTCCAGTGACGGCTATCAGCAAAAAGATCAGTCACCAAAGTCCTGTAATCCGGGAATGTCCCGACATTGCCGTAAAGAGCCTGATACAAACAGAAAAAGGTATCACGATAGAAACCGGTAAATGGCCTGCCGATATTGATGAGGACGGCAAACGTTATGCAGAAGTCATCATACAAAGCAATGAAAAGTCACTTATAATCCGCCGGATTTCTTTCACTCTGGAAGGGGAAATTTCTTATCGCCTCGCCTATGCACACGGAAAAGACTTTTATCCACGTACCGATCTGGCAGAACAGCCACATGCCCCAAAAGCTCCCGGTAAACAGATATTCCCTGTCAATGTAACGTTAAAGCCTCATGAACGCCTCCATATCCGACTTTTCCCATGGAGCACACGGCAAAGTAAAGAATTATATTTTAGAATAAAAGATTGCCGGTTTGAGGGAATGGAAATAGAATAAGGCTTCATTGGATAAGATCAGATACTCAAAGTACCTGATAGGAAGATTTCGGCCAGTTCTGCCTGATGTAATCAACTTTACTATCTTCCGTCACCAGATAATCAATGTCTCCTAAAGAAGCAACGCTATAAGCTTCAGCCGTATTCAACTTATGGCTGTCTGCCAGTATAATCCTTTTTTGCGCACGTTCCATCATGAGGCGTTTCATCATAGCCTCTTCCCTATCCGGTCCGGTAAGTCCTTGATGGGGATGTACATTACTGATACCCAGCACCAACCAATCCGGCCGTATAGTCTGTAATGCTTGGAAAACAGAAACTCCGACTGTCACTTGAGAAGAAGGAAATACTTTTCCGCCAAGGAAAATCAATTCCAGATTAGGATGATGCATCAAGACATTTACAATAGGAAAACTATTGGTATAAATGCTTAATTCCGCATCTACAGGAATCTGTCGGGCTACTTCCAGATTGGATGTACCACCATCCATCAACACAATATCTCCGGGACTGAACAATGGAATCACCTTGGTTGCCATCTGCTGCTTTCCTGCTATCCCCGTATTCAGCCTATCGGTAAATTCTACCGGAATACCTGACCGGGCAATGGCACCTCCATGTACTTTAGTCAATAAACCAAGCTCATCCAATTCTGCCAGATCTCGCCGTAAAGTATCATCTGACACTCCCAGTTCTGAACTTAATGCGGTAATGTAAATCCGATAATTCTGATTAATACGGTTTAAAATGTACTGATGTCTTTCTTCTTTAAGCATATCTCCATGTGTTTAAACATTGCATATTACCGCAAATATACTTATATTTAAGCATGAAAACAATAAATACTGAACGATTATTTGAAATTATGCGGAGTTTTGCAATTTATAAAATAGATAATATATAAAAACCGCAAGTACAAGAAAACCCCGCATAGTAGTAAAATAAGTAATAGCTCGCTTTTTATAAGAAAAACGAATGTTTAATTATTAATAAAACTTAAAAGTATGAGACAACAGATCTTGGTAGACATGGATGGAGTATTGGCAGATGTATATGCCCAGTTGATCATTTTCGAATACAGGGATTCAGGGATCAAACTGAACATTGAAAACATGTATGGAAAAACCGAACAGGAAGCTTTTCCTTCTTTCGAGAAACATGTGAGAAGTAAAGGCTTCTTCAGAACAGCTCCTCTTATTCCCGGAAGCATAGAGGGATTGAAATATCTGAATGAGAAATACAACGTGTTGATTGTATCTTCGGCCACCGAGTTTCCACAAAGTCTGAATGAAAAGGAAGAATGGCTGAGCGAGCATTTTCCATTCATCACGTGGGAACAAATGATATTTTGCGGCCGTAAGGATAGCATCAGAGGAAACATCATGATCGATGATCATCCCAAGAATCTTTCTACATTCGATGGAGAACGGTATTTATTTGCACAACCACATAATATTGTGTGCCGGACCGTAACTATCACAGAGTATCGGGCTGGCAAGATATTATCAGGCTGTTATAGGCAGACTATCAGTATATGATAAAACACTATCAATTCATCTTATCGGAATTGCCTATCTTTGCCGCACTTATCAATATTCAGAAATCTAAAAAGAAGAAAAACATGAGCATCAGAAAACGAATGAATGTATTGTTTGGAACGTTACTGCTGACCGGCAGTCTGTTTTCACAAAATGTATGCGTATCTACTCCTGAAACCTCCCTGGTACTCTCGGCACCTGTCGGTGGTGAGCTAAAACATGTATATTATGGAGATAAACTCTCGGAGGTAGATTTGCAGAATATAAATCTTACAGGAACTCCGGACATGCCCGCTTATCCTGTGTATGGACTTAACTGTCCCGGAGAATCCGCTTTAGCCGTAAAACATGCCGACGGCAACATGACTTTGCAGATGGAAATCGTACAAGTAAAAACGAGCAAAGAAGAAAATGCGGAAATCACTGCCATCGAACTGAAAGACAAGGTATATCCTTTCTATGTAAACGTGTATTATAAAGCCTATCAAGATGCAGATGTCATCGAGATATGGACAGAAATCCGACATCAGGAAAAGAAACCGGTTATACTCAATCAGTTTGCCTCTGCTTTCTTACCTATTCGCCGGGGCAATGTCTGGCTATCTCATCTTTACGGATCATGGGCGAACGAAGGACGTTTGTGCCAAGAGGCATTGGAACCCGGCATGAAGGTAATAAAGAATAAGGACGGGGTACGAAACTCGCACACCTCACATGCCGAAGTCATGTTCTCACTGGATGGAAAGCCACAGGAAAATGCGGGTTGTGTCATTGGCGCCGCCCTCTGTTACAGTGGTAACTACAAACTGCGCATTGATACGCACGACGATGAATATCACCGGTTCTTTGCCGGAATCAATGAGGAAAATTCAGCTTACTCATTAAAGAAAGATGAGATTTTCCGTACTCCCGAACTTGCTTTAACTTACAGTAATGAGGGATTAAGCGGAAGTAGCCGGAACTTCCATCGCTGGGCACGCCTGCACAAGCTTGCTCATGGCACTGTTCCCCGCAAGATTTTACTGAATAGCTGGGAAGGTGTCTACTTCGACGTTAACCAGGCGGGTATGGATCAGATGATGAGTGATATCGCTTCCATGGGTGGTGAATTGTTCGTGATGGATGATGGTTGGTTTGGCGACAAATATCCGCGTAAAAATGACAGTTCTTCTCTTGGAGATTGGGTAGTGGATAAGAATAAGTTACCCAATGGCATTGAAGGTCTGCTGAAAGATGCACAAAAGAACGGTGTCAAGTTCGGCATCTGGATAGAGCCGGAAATGGCCAATACAACCAGTGAATTTTATGAGAAACATCCGGACTGGGTGATTAAGGCTCCCGAACGTGACGTGGTGCAGGGACGTGGTGGTACACAAGTAGTGCTGGATCTTGCCAATCCGCAGGTACAGGAATTTATCTTCAAGATTGTAGATGATCTTATGAGTAACTACCCGGAAATCGACTACATCAAATGGGATGCCAATATGTCCATCTTAAATCATGGTTCCAATTATCTGACGAAAGACAATCAAAGCCACATGTATATTGAATTCCACCGTGGCTTTGAGAAAATATGTCAGCGAATACGCGCTAAATATCCGGACCTCACCATACAGGCTTGCGCCAGCGGCGGCGGTCGTGTCAACTATGGCATCCTGCCCTACTTCGATGAGTTTTGGGTAAGTGATAATACGGATGCTCTGCAACGTATCTATATGCAATGGGGAACTTCATATTTCTTCCCTGCCATTGCCATGGCATCGCATATCAGTGCCGCTCCCAACCACCAGACTTTCCGCACCATTCCTTTAAAATATCGCATTGACGTAGCGATGAGTGGTCGCCTGGGTATGGAAATACAACCAAAGAATATGACAGAAGAAGAGAAGACACTTTGCAAGAATGCCATCGCTGAATATAAAACGATCCGTCCGGTAGTGCAACTAGGTGATATCTATCGTTTAATGTCTCCGTATGATAAATTGGGAGTAGCTTCTATGATGTATGTAACGCCCGAAAAAGATAAGTCGGTGTTCTATTGGTGGAAGACAGAACACTTTGTCAACCAGCATCTGCCACGAGTGAAAATGGCAGGACTCTCTCCCGATAAACTTTACAAAGTGCATGAACTGAACCGGATAGATAATGATCCGCTGAGTTTTGAGGGAAAGACATTTAGTGGTGCTTATCTGATGGCGAATGGGTTGGAGATACCTTATAATCATAAGGTAGATTACCATAAGCAGAATGATTATTCAAGCAGGGTGCTTTGGCTGGAAGAGGTGAAATAGCAAAAAGTGATTAGGGTTTAGCGAATAGTGCCATTCGGTATATTATTTTTTAGACGCGGATGACGCAGATAACGCGGATTTAAAAGGCTGCGCTATAAGAAGTATAAAAAAATCCGCGTCATCCGTGTCATCCGCGTCTAAAAGATTATTTATTATTTAACTCATAACCTTATAGAAACAAATTAATTCCCCCACCAATCCCAATAATTTCACATTTTTGCGTATGTTTGTACAAAAGTTCAATTCAGCAAATCTACATGGAATTATTAGTATATAAAGCCTCAGCCGGCTCAGGAAAGACATTCACCCTTGCTGTAGAGTATATCAAGCACCTGATACTGAATCCAAGGGCCTATCGGCAAATACTGGCCGTAACTTTTACCAATAAAGCTACGGCAGAAATGAAAGAACGTATTCTGCAACAACTTTACGGTATCTGGTTAAGTGATCCGGCATCAGAGCCCTACCTGAACCGTATCCGGGAAGATTTACGACAGAAAAACTTATCTGACTCTGACATCCGTCGGGCAGCAGGAACAGCATTGCAATACATGCTGCATGATTACAGCCGTTTTCGTGTAGAAACCATCGACTCCTTCTTCCAGTCCGTAATGCGCAATCTGGCACGGGAACTGGAACTGAGTCCGAACCTGAATATAGAACTGAACAATGCCGACGTATTGAGCGATGCCGTGGACAGCCTCATTGAAAAACTGACACCTTCCTCCCCTGTTCTGGCTTGGTTGCTGGATTATATCAACGAACGCATTGCCGATGACAAACGTTGGAATGTATCCGATGAGATCAAGCGATTCGGCTGGAACATCTTCGACGAAGGTTACATAGAACGCGGTGAAGGACTCCGGCAACAACTGAAAGAACCGGATATAATCAAACTGTACCGTAATGTGTTGCGGGAAATGGAGACCGAGGCTCTGGAACAAATGAAAAGCTTCTACGACCAGTTCATCGGAGAATTGGAATCACATGCACTCACCGCCGAAGACCTGAAAGGCGGAACGCGAGGCATAGGCAGTTATTTCCGTAAATTGCGTGACGGACGGCTATCAGACAAAGATGTGCTGAACACCACTCTGAAGAATAGCTTGGATGACGCAAAGAATTGGGCCACCAAGACTTCGCCCCGAAAGAACGATATCATCCATCTGGCAGAAACAAGTCTGCTCCCTTTATTGCAGGATGCAGAAACATTCAGACCCCGCAACAACAAGACCGTAAACAGTTGCCGGTTATCACTGCAACACCTGAACAAATTGCAATTGCTTGCCCACATTGACGAAGAAGTACGAGAGCTGAACCGCGAACACAACCGTTTCCTGTTGTCAGACACCAATGCCTTGCTCCATAACCTGGTACGAGATGGAGACTCTTCATTCGTATTCGAGAAAATCGGTGCCAATATCCGGAACGTAATGATCGATGAATTCCAGGACACCAGCCGTATGCAATGGGATAACTTCAAAATCTTATTGCTTGAAGGTCTTTCACAAGGAGCCGACAGCTTGATTGTAGGTGACGTGAAACAATCCATTTACCGTTGGCGAAATGGAGACTGGGGAATATTGAATGCGCTGGGTACCAAAGAAACGCCTATTCCCTACCCTGTACGTGTAGAAACTTTAAAAACAAACCGTCGAAGCGAAACAAATATCATCCGTTTTAACAACAGTTTGTTTACGGCCGCAGTGGAGTACCTGAATATGCTCCATCTGAAAGAATTACAGGAAGACTGCCGCCCGTTGCAGCAAGCTTATGCCGACGTGGAACAGGAATCTCCACGAACCGAAGCCAAAGGATACATCAAGGCTACTTTCCTGGAACCGGACGAAGAACACGATTATACGGAACTGACCATCATCTCTTTAGGCGAAGAAGTACAGAGACTACTGGCTGCCGGTGTAAAACTAAACGATATCACCATCCTCGTTCGCAAGAATAAAAACATTCCTCCCATTGCCGATTATTTCGACAAAACAATGCATCTGCCTATTGTTTCAGACGAAGCTTTCCGACTGAATGCTTCACAAGCATTGTGCATGTTGATGGATGCTTTACGTTACCTTTCCAATCCTGATGATAAAGTAACAAGAGCCTCATTAATTATAAATTACAAATTACAAATTACAAACGAAAACAAAGAAGGGCGAATGGAGAAGGAAGGAGCAAATGCGCCTGAAACGAAGTGGGATGATATACTAACTTCCCGACCGGAGGATGTATTGCCCGAGGCATTTGTCAACCGCATAGAGCCTCTTCGTCTAATGCCGCTATACGAATTATTGGAAGAACTGTTCAGTCTGTTTGAGATGAACCGGATCAAAGAACAGGATGCGTATCTCTTTTCTTTTTTCGATGCCGTAACGGAGTACCTGCAAAACAACTCATCGGATCTGGATGTATTTATCCGCTATTGGGACGAAACCTTATGCAACAAAACAATCCCCAGCGGAGAAATGGATGGTATTCGTATCCTTTCCATTCACAAATCAAAAGGATTGGAATTCCATACCGTCTTAATCCCCTTCTGCGACTGGAAGTTGGAGAATGAGACCAATAATCAATTAATATGGTGTTCACCTTCCGAATCACCTTTCAGCGCACTCGACATTGTTCCGGTCAATTATTCCTCTACCATGGCAGAATCAGTATACAGGCAAGAGTATCTTAACGAGCGTCTGCAACTTTGGGTGGATAACCTGAATCTGCTTTATGTAGCATTTACCCGTGCCGGAAAAAATCTCATCCTTTGGAGTAAAAAAGGCCAGAAAGGAACAATGTCCGAACTGCTTGCCAATGCACTGCCACACGTAGCCTCCCAGGAAGGTAATGAAAACTGGGACGAGGAAGAACCTTACGAAAGCGGAATACTCTGCCCATCGGAAGATAGCAAGCCGACGACGACCGCCCAAACCTCAGTCAACCGCCTTGCTCAAAAGCCTGACAAGCTCCCGGTACACATGGAGAGCATGAGGCATGAAATCGAA
>NZ_EQ973492.1:471293-484019 GCF_000158035.1 Bacteroides cellulosilyticus DSM 14838 | reverse complement strand
ACTTCAAATTCGGAAAACAGAATAAAAAATATAATAAGCAAGTGCAGGGATATATGCAACTGCTCACACGCATGGGATACCCGAAAGAAAACATAAAAGGATACCTGTGGTACGTAGAAGAAGATTTAATAGAAAAAGTATAAAGAATCATGGTACGAGGAAAGCAAACTTGCAAAATCTTAAAAGACATCCGCCGGCAAATTGCCGAAGCAAATGATATCGAATATATCACTTCCGAATGTCAATACAAAGGGGATTGTACGGGTACATGTCCCAAATGCGAGGCAGAAGTGCAGTATCTGGAGCAACAACTGGCACGTAAACACATGGCAGGAAAAGCGATTACCATACTTGGAGTATCCGCAGGATTGGCAACAATGATGCCACAACCTGCCTGTGCGGAGCCGATCCATTCCGAAGCTCCGCATGGTTATTATATAGTAACTCCGGAAATACAGGAAAAACCGGTAATAAGAGTCCTCCCGCCGGACTCTCTCGTACAGGAGGTTATTCCGCAAGATACTACCATATATGGCACAAATCAGTACGATGCACCGGATACAATGCCCGAATTTCCCGGGGGCATGATCGAACTGATGAAATTCATAAGCAAAAAATTAGATCTGAAACTCCCCGTTTATCAAGGTAACGGAACCCAAGGACGAACCACAGTCAGATTTGTCATCGAAAAGGATGGGAGTATCACAAATGCCAGAATCCTCAGAGGCGTTGATCCGTATTTAGATAAAGAGGCTCTGCGCGTAGTCAGAGAATTCCCTAAATGGAAACCCGGTACGGTAGCGGGACAACCTGTACGTGTGGAATATACTGTCCCGGTCATGTTTCGATTGCAGTAGATATAAGGCAATTATAAATCAGAATAATTATGGTACGAGGAAAGCAAACATGCAAGATATTAAAAGACATTCGCCGGCAAATTGCCGAAGCAAATGATATCGAATATATCACTTCCGAATGTCAATACAAAGGAGATTGTACAGGCACATGTCCCAAATGTGAATCAGAAGTACGATATCTGGAACATCAACTGGAACGACGGCGCATGGCGGGAAAAGCGATCACCCTATTAGGATTGTCCGCAGGGATTATCGCAATGAATGCCTGCGCCAACTCACCAGGCCAGTCAGCAAAGAACACCTCAGAGATCAAACTTGAGTGTCAGAGCGTGCCGACGGATAAGGACTCACTCTTTTTAATCAAAGGTACAGTTACAGACAGTCTGACTCAAAAACCAATTGTCGGGGCCAATGTCTCTGAAAAAGAAACTACAAACGGTACTCTAACAGATGCGAATGGTGAGTTTACACTAAAAGTTTCCGGTAAATATCCGCTAATCATCCAATACGTTGGAATGGAAACACAGGAAATTGAAATAAATAAGAAGGGAGCAACTTACATTCAGGTTGCACTGCGTGAAAGTAACATGACAATGGGAGAATGTCCGACGGAAACAATAGAATCCGGAGAGATACTGGAAGGAGATGTTGATTACGAAACAATAGAAACAACACCACCGGAATTTCCCAGAGGCACACAAGCTTTAGATACAGAGTAACCGTACCCATAATATTCAGTGCAGAATAGTTATCAAAAAACAAAAGATTAAGATGCAAACTTTTCTTCAATTAGTTGCCCAAGACTTATACAAAAAAATAGGAAACGATCTTTCACGGGTCGCCATTGTTTTTCCGAACAAACGTGCCAGCCTTTTCTTCAACGAGCATTTGGCGGCACAAAGTGACCGCCCTTTATGGTCTCCCGCTTACGTCAGCATCAGTGAACTGTTCCGACAGCTTTCTCCATGGAAGCTGGGCGACCCCATCCGCTTGGTTTGTGAGCTCTATAAAGTATTTCGTGAAGAAACCCATAGTGAAGAAACACTTGATGATTTCTATTTCTGGGGAGAACTTCTTATCAGCGATTTCGATGATGTCGATAAAAATCTTGTTGATGCCGACCGTCTATTCTCTAATCTGCAAGACCTGAAAAATATCATGGATGATTACGACTTCCTTGACTCCGAACAAGAAGAAGCCATCCGTCAGTTCTTTCAAAACTTCTCCATCGAGCGACGCACGCAACTGAAAGAGAAGTTCATCTCCTTGTGGGATAAATTAGGCGATATTTATCACGGCTACCGCGACAATCTCGCAGAACTTGGCATTGCTTATGAGGGTATGATGTATCGCTACGTCATGGAAGAACTGCAACCGGAAAAGCTGAAATATGACCGGTATGTTTTCGTTGGTTTCAATGTATTGAATAAAGTGGAAACCCGTTTTTTTGAGCGTCTGCGTGATGCCGGCAGAGCATTGTTCTATTGGGATTATGACTTGTTTTACACCCGTCTGCCTCGTGAAAAGACTCCGCCTTACACACATGAAGCCGGCGAATTCATTCTCCGCAACCTGAAAATCTTCCCCAACGAACTACCCGGAACCGCATTCGATGTATTAAGACATCCTAAAAATGTACGTTTTATCTCCGCCCCTACCGAAAATGCACAGGCACGCTATTTGCCGGAATGGGTACACGCCGTAATGAAAAATGATCCATCAGGTACACCAACCCAGGAAAAAGAGAATGCTGTGGTACTTTGTAATGAATCTCTTTTATTACCCGTACTCCACTCCATACCATCAGAAGTAAAGAATGTCAATATCACGATGGGATTTCCGCTGGCACAGACCCCTGTATACAGTTTCATCAGCGCACTCATAGAACTGCAAACCAATGGCTATCGCAGAGATACAGGACGTTATTCATACGAAGCCGTCCAGGCTGTATTGAAACATCCCTATACACGCCAATTGTCCCCCTCCGCAGAAAAACTGGAGAAACAGCTGACGAAAGACAATCGCTTCTACCCTCTGCCTTCCGAATTAAAGCAAGATGAATTTCTGGAACAGGTATTCACTCCGCAGACCGGCATTTCAGCCCTCTGCCAATATCTGACGGATACACTTCGCGAAGTCTCCATCCTCTACCGGCAAGAACAGGAAACAGATGATATTTTCAATCAGCTTTACCGGGAGTCCTTATTCAAGAGCTATACCCTCATCAACCGTCTGCTCAGTCTTATTGACAGTGGCGAACTTAATCTGCAAACTGACACTTTGAAACGTCTTCTTTGCCGCTTGCTTGCAACCTCAAATATTCCGTTCCACGGTGAACCAGCCATCGGTATGCAAGTAATGGGAGTGCTGGAAACACGTAACCTCGATTTCCGAAACCTCATCATGCTCTCCCTCAACGAAGGTCAGTTGCCCAAAGCCGGTGGAGAATCATCCTTCATCCCTTACAATCTGCGAAAAGCTTTCGGCATGACTACCATCGAACATAAGAATGCGGTCTATGCATACTACTTTTACCGACTGATACAACGCGCTGAAAATATCACCTTATTATATAATACATCTTCTGATGGACTGAACCGTGGAGAAATGTCCCGTTTCATGCTGCAATTTCTTGTTGAATCGCCGCACGATATTTCACGCGAATACCTAGAAGCCGGACAATCTCCTCAAAGCGGCAGAGAAATCCGTATAGAGAAAACACCGGAAATCATTGCGAGAATGTATGAGAAATACAGTCTCGTCCGCCATCCCAAAGCACTGTTCTCTCCTTCCGCACTCAATGCTTATCTGGATTGCCGTTTGAAATTCTACTATCGTTATGTGGCCGGATTAAAAGCTCCCGATGAAGTGAGTGCTGAAATAGACTCTGCACTGTTCGGTACTATCTTCCACCGTTCAGCCGAATTGGCATATAAGGATCTGACTGCAAATGGAAAAGAAATACGAAAAGAAGACCTGGAGCAACTGTTACGCAATGACGTGAAGCTACAGAATTATGTAGATACAGCTTTCAAAGAAGAGTTCTTCCACGTTCTCCCCACAGAAAGGCCTGAATATAATGGTACGCAACTTATCAATGCCAAAGTGATTGCATCCTATCTCCGCCAATTGTTGCGCAACGACCTGCAATATGCTCCTTTCACCATGGAAGGTATGGAAGAACCTGTAAACGAGATCATGGAAATAGAAACTCCGCAAGGAAAACTGGCACTGAATATCGGTGGTACCATCGACCGTATGGATAGTAAGGGCGATACTTTGCGTATTGTAGACTATAAAACCGGTGGTAGCCCCAAAACTCCTGAGAATATAGAGCAACTGTTCACTCCTGCCGACGGACGTCCGAATTATATTTTCCAGACTTTCCTGTACGCTTCCATCATGTGCCGCAAACAATCGTTGAAGGTTGCCCCTTCCTTGCTCTACATTCACCGTGCAGCATCAGAAACTTATTCTCCTGTAATTGAAATGGGGGAAGCCCGCCAACCAAAAATACCGGTCAACAACTTCGCTTTTTATGAAGATGAGTTTCGCGAACGCCTGCAAAACCTATTACAAGAAATATACAATCCGGAAGAACCCTTCACACAAACTGAAGATAAAAGGAAATGTGAGTTCTGTGATTTCAGAGACCTGTGCAGGCGCTAATAAAAAAACAGACCGTCCGTTCACCTGGAACAGACGGTCTGTTTTGTTTTTCTTTATTGTATCATTTATTTTTTCAACGGAACTGAAAAACTGAATATAGAACCCTCACCCTTCTTCGAAGTAAACCACAACTTACCACCATTCTTCACCACAAAGTCCTGGCACAACAACAATCCCAAGCCGGAACCTTCTTCGTTGTTAGTACCGAATGTACTGAAGTGAGTATCTGTATGCAGCAATTTCTTTTGTCCTTCTTCATCAATACCGCAACCGTGGTCTTGCACGCTGACTACTGCCATGCCATCCTTCGCTTCCAGCTTCACCAGCACCTCAGAATTTTCGTTACTGAACTTAATAGCATTGCTTATCAGATTGCGTACTACGGTCTTCAGCATATCGATGTCGGCAGATACAGCTAACTTCTCCGGTTTCTCTTCACGGATTGTAATCTTCTTCATACCGGCTACCATATTGAAAATGTCAATCACTCCATCTACAACCTCCACTACATCAATGTCCTGATATACTACATTCAACTTACCAATCTGGCTCTTGGTCCACTTCAGCAAGTTATCCAGCAAAGAGAACACATCTTCTGTCGTCTGGTTTGCCATTGTCAGCAGTTCATACATCTCATCACCGATTTTCTCGGACGGCAGATTCAATATCAACATATTCAGCACCATCTTGATAGAGCCCATAGGAGAACGTAAATCATGAGCAATCACCGAATAAAGTTTGTCACGTCCGGCAATGGTACGTTGCAGTTCTTCGGTCTTATTCAAAATAATACGTTTGGCAGCTACCAACGAAATCTGGTGGGTTACACGGATAATCAGCTCTTCCTTGTTAAAAGGTTTGGAGATAAAGTCATTTGCTCCCACCTGGAAACCTTTTACAATATCCGTTGTGCTGTTCAGTGCAGTCAGGAAGATGATAGGAATATCTGCGGTTTTGGGATTTGCTTTCAAATGTTGTGCCACCTCAAAACCACTCATATCCGGCATCATCACGTCCAGCAACACCAAATCCGGGTTTTCCTTATCTACCTGCTCTAATGCTTGCCGACCGTTACTTGCCGTAGCGATTGCAAATTTTTCATTTGTCAAGAGTACCTTCAACAATAATACGTTGGACATCACATCGTCGACGATGAGAATTTTGTACTCAGAAGGATTAATTTCCATATTCATCTTATACAATATTGTTTTCCCGTTTATCTATATAATCTATTTACGATATTCCTTAAAATATTCCACAATCCGCTTCAAACCGTCTTCCAGTTCAATGGCAGGCTTCCAGTTCAGCTTCTCTTTTGCCAGCGTGATATCCGGCTGACGTTGTTTAGGATCATCATGCGGAAGTGGTTTGAACACCAACTTCGACTTCGATCCTGTCAACTGAATCACTTTTTCCGCTAACTCGAGGATGGAAAATTCATTCGGATTTCCAAGGTTCACCGGACCTATAAATTCATCCTCCGTGTTCATCATTCTCACCATTCCCTCTATGAGGTCATCGATATATTGAAAGCTTCGCGTCTGATCTCCTGTTCCATAGATAGTTATATCATGATCCTGCAATGCCTGAACCACAAAATTGGAAACCACTCTTCCATCATTCGGCAGCATTCGTGGGCCATACGTGTTAAAGATACGAATAATTTTAATACGAATGTTGTTTTGCCGGTGATAATCCATAAACAAAGTTTCAGAACAACGCTTCCCTTCATCATAACAAGAACGGATGCCTATTGGATTTACGTTTCCCCAATAACTTTCTACTTGAGGATGCACTACCGGATCACCATATATTTCACTGGTAGAAGCTTGTAGAATCTTGGCATTCGTCTTCTTTGCCAATCCCAGCATATTAATGGCTCCCAATACAGAAGTCTTTATCGTTTTGATCGCATCATATTGGTAATGTATCGGTGATGCCGGACAAGCTAAATTATATATTTCATCAAGAGTTTCGGTATGATAGGGAAATTCCACATCGTGATGCACAAACTCAAAAAGAGGATTGCTTTTCAGATGCTCGATATTTGCTTCCGCGCCGGTAAATAGATTGTCAAGACATATCACATGATGTCCTTCATTTATCAACCGTGTGCATAAGTGCGACCCTATAAAACCAGCACCACCGCTAACCAATATATTTTTCATGTAAGTTTTTTATAATGTCCGAAGGCTTATGAAACCTGTTCGTTTGTTTATGATGGCAAAAGTAGGAGATTTGGTTAACTTATGCAAGTTTGTAACAAGATATTTCACTTGTTAATGATAACAAAAGAACATAATAGAAACAAAAATGCCCCAAACGGGCATTTTATTCTTCGGGAACCGGCGTTTCAACCGGATTTGGAATACTAAAACTTTTGTCCGAGAACAAATCCGCCAAGCCGGAAATCTGCTTCAAACGAAGAAGTTCATCACGATCCATGCCTATATTTTTCATAATCCATTGGTCGGACATACCCGCTTTATCCAGTTCGGCCACGATGTGGCACATCAGTTCGATATTGTGCGAACCTCGTGCACGGTTATGCCGGATGGTAGATGCCATTCGATTAGATAATTCTTTATCAATCACCACTACAGGCAACAAACCGTTTTCCCGCTGATAAATTCGCTTGGAGCTTCTCAATACACTATAACGATGATACCCGTCTACCAGTATATAACGGTCGGTTTCGTTATCATAATAACATACGCAAGGCATCGTAAAACCATCCTCCCAAATAGAAAGTTCCAGTAATTTCATTTCAGGTGGTGCCACTATGTTGGGATTATAATCATTCGCCACTATTTTCTCCAACGGCACAGCTTTTACAGCATATACCGGACTTTGATCTACACTCATAACATCATATTTTTGAATTGTTCCATTATTTTATCTCGTTTGTATGCTTCCTCCTTATTTAAGGCAAAACCCATATATTTGCAGGCATGATCATTCTTCAGAATACATACACACATTCTCTTATACGTGGGGATCTCACGAAACTCAGAAATGTCTATGTCATCCAGATAATCCATTTTAACGGGCTTTTTATTCGTTTTATAATTGGTCGTATTCACCACTTCCAATGACACACCGGCTTTTCTTAGTTTCTCAATGGTCTCCTCAGCAAGACACCCGCCTTTCGTACGCCAGAATTCAATGCTGACAGTCAGTTTCTTCAAATAATTGCGTCGGGTAGTTTCGGGCAAAGTAGAAAGCAGGAATTGCATGAATTCTTTCCAGGTATATCCCTTCGGTAAACGGACGGTTTGCCAGCCCATAGCATGGGTTCCGCCATAAATTCCGGTAAAGTTCACCCCATTAACACGGCCTACCATCTTGCCCCATGTACTTGGATCAATCACTTTATAAAGGCGAAGACTTTCCTGAGCTTCACAAAGGAAGGGGCTTGCTACGCGCTGGCGTTCAATGTTTACACCTGCTTTATAATATAAATCATATAAATGATTATAGTCCCAGCCAAACCTTCCATTGGCTACCCAGATATCTGTCGTTTTCCAGTCGAAAACAGGATAAGCATTGAATATATCATTTCCAATTTTAGAAGTCCATCGGTAATTATGATACATCTGATATTTCCGGGCAAGGTGAATACTGCGCCAGCGATTGAAACTTTCCTGCGTACGAATACCTATGAGAAAGCAGGACCGAACCGCATCTTTCCTTGCATGCAACCATTTGGCAAAATGCATCTGAAATTCATAATCCCACATTGCATCCGTATAAAAAGGGAAGTTCTCTACGGTCATGCTGCCTTCCGGTATGTTCCGCACCCATATATCACGCATTTCCGGATCCCAAGGACGCCAATAATTCTGATACATAGACGTACAGGTGGTTACTTTAAAAGGTACGCACACGCGATATACCTCCAGAATATCCTTATTAGCTTCCAGAATACGGTCCACGTAATCGATAGTCATGCTATACTGAATTTCATAATCCATGTGGTAAACAGAAAGTTTACGCTTCAGATTATTGCGGCGGATGTAATCAATGCATAAATTCAATAACACACCACTATCTTTCCCTCCCGAAAAGGATACACAGATATTATCAAATTCTTTAAATATAATGTGTAACCGTTCTTGTGCTAATTCATATACATTCTTCTGAACCTCCCCCATTCTATTTCTCCTTATTCATTTTTACATAGCGTTTCCATTCTTTCTCCACAGAAAAGCCTAATTCCTGGAATATTTTTTGATGCTCAATAAATGTAACCGAGCTCAACTGCTTATCTTCATCCGTGCTGTCTATAACTTTCTCCAAAAGAGCTTTTAATACTTCTGCATTATTCTCCTTTATATAATAGTTATTAATAATTGCTTCCGATTTCTTATGTTCCAGTGGTATAAAGCCAACTATTTCTTTTCCTTCCACCGCAACAAACCATATAAAGTTTTCTGAAGTGCGAAAAGGATAATTATAGTTCTGTTTCAATACTACAGGATTCATAACCAATGGAGCGACCAGTTGATACAACCGTTTCTCCGTGCCTTTTAATTCAACTATTTGTGTCATTATCGATTTGTTATTTATTATGGTTTGAGTTTACATTCCCACATAAAATAGTGCAGACAAAATTAAATAAAAAAAGAATAGAGACAATAAAGAATGGAGAAAATTAATAAAATTATATTTATTAAACATATGAATCTTAAACTACAGTATATTTCTATAAAATTGCTTATTGAGTTAGCCGATAAAATCGTTGCCACAACCTAACGCATTGCCCGGCGATACCGTGGTTCACATCTGTGCCGCTTCGCTCCGTATCAATTATATGAAAATAGAAAATTTCATTTTCAACCGATTACCCAAAAGAGTAAATAGAAGTAATGTATTTTCATAACATTAGCATGGAAATATTCAGCTCTGTTTTTGATATAAAACCATTTATAGACAAATCCTGAATGGAAGAATTAAGGAAAGCATTATTTACTGATATTCAATATATTAAGCAAGAGAAAAAACATCATATTGGTGTCATTTTGGTGTCAGTGTCACCTATACACGCATTTGGAAGCAAAAAACAGAAAAAGGAAGTATCGATATGTTTATATTTAAGATAAAAAGAGAACAAGCTCAATTTACGGCAAAAAATTCCGCACAGACGGTACATGTATACATATTTCACAATCTAAATATCTACTCTTGCAGTGCAGAAGAAAGAGAATTGAAGAACATGCTAAAAGACATAAAAAAGTATAAACACAAAATACAAATTAAAAATAATACACTATTAATCAACAAGTTGCCAATAAATTCAAGCCACACACTCTCCAAAATACGTGTATAGGTGACACTGACACCAAAAATGACACCTATTCACTCGCCAGAACCTTGCCGACCAGGATTGATTTAGTAAATATATTTCCAATACTATATCAATAGTATTAGAAGAAGCAATGTTCTGTCCTGAAAGAAGCAATGTTCTATTCAAAAGCATTGCTTTATATGCGACATAACATTGCTTCATATTCTATCTCATGAAATCAACTTTAGAGCCTATTTATCAAACAGCCCAGTTGCGCAATACAACATCCTATAACGGAGCTCACGCTCTCCAACATGGTTAACAGAAGTTGTAATTGATACAATTTTGGATAAAATTCATAAAAATATCATTGTTTTGATTATTTCCTGTAGAAAATACTACCTGCACTCAAAACTTTCCTATGCAACTGTTGTTGTTATGATCCCAACAGGACGTACGCAACCAAAATTAGTATTGGGAAATTTTATAAACAATTATTTTTATAAGACATGAAAATTAAACAGTTATTATTAGCAGGAGTCGTAAGTATAGCATTATTCTCTTGCAGTGACAAAGACGATGTTTCTGTTTCACAGGACGAAATAAAATCCATTTCAGTATCATTAGGCGGGATCAAGACAAGAGCTTCTTCTCCAACAGATATCATCACATCGGATATTAAGAATGTGAACAGTGTATTAATCAATCTGACTGACGTAAATGGAAAAATCATAACTTCCAAAGCCGTCACCAAAGATGAAGTGCTTAACTCCGACTGGAATAAATTGACCGATCCAGCAAAAGGATTGAAGTTCATAAACATTCCCGAATCCGTTTCTAAAGTGTATATTTATGGAAATCCCGGGAATGCCGTAACTAACAATGTAGTTAATACCAAGTTAGCCAATCAACAGGGTAGCGAAGTGCTTTACTATGGTATGGACGATGATCTGAAACCTATCGTTAATGAACCGATAGATCCGACTCCGACAGCAGGTAAGACTTATACGGCACAAGTGACCATAGCCCCTATTGTAGCCCGACTGCAAATTACCAAGATTTCATTCAAGAATTCAGGTAACTTCGATTTTACGCGAACCATTGACGGAACAGATAAGAAAGCAACAGTTAGTTGGACAGGATTCTCAGGAAATGTAAAAGGCTTCTATATGAATAACTTCTATAACACTTACAAAAATCCGGGAACAATGGACAACCTGCTTCTGAACTCAACTTTCGAAGGACATATCCATGATGGTATGTGGACTTTTGACACGACTCCGATAATAGACGCAGCTCCGTTTGCCAGCTACATTATATATAATGAAGACGGAACCTACGGTAACCTGCCACTGGATTTAGCCGGCAAATGTTATGCTTTCAATTTCTTCCCGGGTACAGCCATACCGCAATTGCATTTAGATCTTTCTGATTTGAACATTACCGGCCTGAAGTCATCCGATACGGAAGTATTTAACCCGGACTTAGCAAATGGCGCACGCTTTGCCAACCTGGTGAAGTATTATAAAGAAGTAAACACTGAACTGACAGCAGCCGACTTCAAACCCGGTACCCTTTATAATATGGAGATAGAGTTAGTTCCGATGCTCGACAATGACTTAGGAAATGTACAATACAACGTACTGGTACACGTCACAGTCGCTCCGTGGAATGAAGAAACAATCACTCCGGGATTTGATCTGGAACAATAAGTTTCAGACTCAACAAACCCTGAAATATGAAAAAGGCAATAATTCTATACATCCTGCTACTGGTAACAGTGACAGGGTGTATAAAAGAAAACCTTGATGATTGTGAGACAACTTTGTACTTCAGCTACCTGGGTGATGGAACAAAGGAAATCTTTCCTCAGAAAATAGAAAAGGTAGATATGTATATATACAATCAGAACAATGTATTTGTACAGAAAACAGTTCTCAACCGGAAAGAGCTCAACCGCCAACGCGGCACTACCTTGAATTTGCCAAGCGGTCAATATCACATTATATGCTGGGGAAACTCCCTCAACGACACACGGATAAACGAAGGTTCATCCTTGCAAAACAACCTTGTCGGAGCCCCGCATTATTTTACGAAAGAGTTGATATCGACCAATGACAGTCTGTATTTTGGAGAAAGAGAGATTACAATTGTCAATGAAAGCTATAAGGTTGACACCGTTTATTTCAGCAGTGCACATATAAAAATGCAAATAGAGCTGGAAGGACTGGATGTTGGCAGTACACGTGCAGCCACTTCCCCCGTCAGTATAGAAATGGGGAAATTAAGTTCAACAGTGGACTTCACCAAAACGTTTTCAAACGAACGCGTCTCTTATTTCCCGTTGGTAACTTTTGACTCCAACGTACAAAAGTTTGGTTCAAAATTCAACGTATTACGATTTAATGATGATAATGAAGTATATCTGCGATTGCGCGACCTTCAGAGCAATGAAGAATTATACACCATGCAATTAAAGGACTTCATGAAAGATAATAATATTACTGTAAATGGCATCAATGAAGCTGCGGTAGGCATCCGCATCTATTTCAATGGAACCGCCATCACAGTAAAACCCTGGGACGAGGAAGTGATCAGACCGGGGATATAACCCCCAATGTATATGAAGCTAAAATTAAAATACCGGTTCTGTTTGCAGTTGTTTGCCATGGCACTGCTGCTGTACTCTTGCAGTGAAAACGAGACGCCGATATCCGATACAACCGATAATCAGGCCCGGCTAAACTTTCTGATCAAAACGGCTCCTACAAACAAAGCTTTGATTCATGGAGACGATGGCAGCTTTTCCAGTCTGGCACTCTATATTTTCAATAAAGCAGACCAGCACTGTGAATATTCGGAACTGATTCCGGAATTCACCCCGCAGAGACTGGAAGAGTTTTCACGCTCTGT
>NZ_EQ973492.1:465077-471039 GCF_000158035.1 Bacteroides cellulosilyticus DSM 14838 | reverse complement strand
CAATGTGTCGCCACAGACAAAAGTAATTTATGCGATTGCTAATTATAACGATCCCGATAAGACCTTTTCTGTTCCGGTGTCTCCCGACCTTACATTGCAGCAATTGGAAAGCCTGACGGTATCCGGCAACGCTTTTACTGACAGCAATATCCTGATGGTCGGAAAAAAGGAAGTTGCAATCAATAGTGAATATGTAGTAGCGGAAGTTCCTATGGAACGCCTGGTAGCACGGCTGGACATCTATATGTTCAAGAATCAGGGATTGGAGAGTTCGAGTGTAGTTGTCAACTCCATAGAATTTGTCAATCAGATACTTAATACAAATAGTAGTCCGGAGGTAACATCAATGCCGACGCCCATTAGCAAGAAGAATGTTTCGGAGGTATTTCTTGGAGGAACAACTCTGCAACTTATGCCGTCTGATTTATCTGAAATAGTACCGGAGAATGCACATGCTTCATTCTATACATATCGAAATATAGCTCCTGACGCTACACCGGACGCTAACACTCCCTATATCCGCATAAAGGCACTGTTCAACGGGATCAGCTATACGTACAGGGGATATCTTACCGATCAGGGGCAGACAACCCATAAGTACAGTCTGCTGCATAATACAGTTTACCGCGTCATGGCTATGCTCGACCATCCGGACAACCAGTTAATAATAAAAACGACTCCCTATCCATGGGAGCTTACCTCGTCTGAAATCGGACAAGAGATCACGGAGGACGACCATCAGCTTCAACCGTACAATGGAGATGACGCCGGTGCCACTACAGGCATCGTGCAATTTCCCTACATAGCGAACGGAGAAGCCCATAATGAGACTTCCTACGCCAACTACAGTTTTAGTCTGACAGCCCCTGCCGGTGCCATCTGGACCGCTACTCTGACCAATGGACTTGACTTTACGTTCGGCATGAACGACGGTCTCAACGTTTCCAAAGGAATAGCCCGTGATGAAGCATATACGATACAGGTAGGAGCCACCAAACGCTGGAGTGGGAATCCTAAGAGCACTTACTTCTACATAACCGCAGGAGGCGTGAAACTCAAGATCAATCCGAAGCAAAGCAATGGCAACCGCCAGTTTCCGGGCGACAACGACACGGATATTTTAATCCGCCAAACCGAATATAAATAAGATGAATTATGAAACGAAATAAACTATATATCCTCCCGCTGATACTCTCATTATTCTGGGGACTCACCTCTTGCGAGGATGATTCCTCCATCGAATCGGCAGGAACAGGATCGGTAAGCGGAATTACCCTGAAACTGTCTATGCCCAGCTCCGTGGCTTCGCGTGCCGTAGAAGAGCCGGGCGAAGAAGCGCTCAATGAAAATACGATAAAATCATTAGATGTTTTCGTTTACCGTGAAGGAGCAGACGAATGTCTGTTCTACCAGCATTTTACGTTCTCTCCCGAACTGACCGGAACCGGGGAACATACAGCTACCCTGGATGCCGCACAGGAGAAATTCGATCAGAACATCAACCATACCATTTATGTAGTAGCCAACCATACGGCAACCATTCCGGCTGCGGGATTATCTCTTCCGGAACTGAAGGCGCTCACCGCCCCTACTCTGGATGCAGATAAAAAACAAGATGCATTCTTAATGGACGGAAAGCATACAATGGTGCTGAATGACGGAATCATCGTCAACAAAGAGATTCCCGTTGTTCTTAAACGCGCGGCCGCCAAGATCAGAATAAGCCTGAATTATGTAAACGGTTTCACCCCCATAAACAATAATATACCTTCAAAAAAGATGGTCAACTATGCCGCCAGTGGCTCATCCATTGCAGACGGTAGTGTAAATGCCCCCACTCTGCAAAGCATGAACTCATTTACGGAACAAAATACGGGTGCAGGCAATAGCAATCAATTCATCCTCTATTCGTATGCCAATGATTGGACCAAAGATACGAACAGGGAAAGTTATGTACTCATCAATGTCCCTGTAAAGGACGCTGATGGTAACGCTACTACTCAGAACTATTACAAAATACCGGTAAACTACCGGCTATCAGACGGAAGCACGGGCCAGGCTGAAAATCTCTATAAACTGGAACGTAACCGCCTGTATGATATCCGCGTGAACATAGACAAGAAAGGTGATACTGACCCGCATTCCGCAGTTCCGCTGAATGCCGGATACACCATACAGGATTGGAGCACCCACGAAGTACTTGTTTCCGTAGAAGGGATCAATTTCATCTATGTAAAAGATACCAAGATTTCGATGCCCAACAGTACGCAGTTCACCACTACCTTCCAGTCATCCACACCGGATGTAGAAATACAGAAGATTACTGTAAATGGTGTATCGGTTTCCAACGGTGGAAAAGAGATAACCATCACCGCTACCCCGAATGTAAAGTCCGGCAACATAACCATAACGAGTCCTCTTCCTGAAAACTTCCTAGCCAAAGATATCACCTTTCAGGTAGTCAATGGTGCCGGACTTACACAACCTGTCACTGTCTCCCAATATCCGGCCCTCTACATCGGTTCTGACATTTCAGCCGATGTCCCCGGAGGAAGCCAAGGGCAAAATAATACGAAGATGTATATAATGAATTCCTTCGTCGCCGACTTCTCTACTCTTCCCAATCCGGACGAGTTTGACGAAGACTTCGGCAGCGGATATTCCCATTATGCAGCCAATCCCGCATTAGGCGCATCTTACGCTTCGTACATACGTGACAATGCCGTACTCGGTTATCCGCTGACAGACAGTGAACACGCAGCCATAGATACGGAAGAAAACAACCGGAGAATCTCTCCGCACTTCATGCTTGCCTCACAACATGGTACGACAACGGCAAGCACATACACCGCATCCAGAATCAAATGCCGGGATTATGTAGAGCGGGATGCCACTACCGGAGAAACCTATTCCGACTGGCGTATGCCCACGCAAGCGGAAATCTACCTGATAGATGTCTTACAGAACATACGGATATGCGAAGTAAAAGGCATCCTTGAAGGAAATTATTATTGGAGTTCGAATGCTTCCGGTGCTGTTAACTTCATGGACCCTCGCGTTGGAGAAGGTGGTAAATTTAGTCCGCTGAATGCATCCGTCCGATGCGTCCGCGACATCCGGTAAACAGTATTGATGGATTAAAATTAGAAAAGTATGAAACGATTAACCTACCTTATAACACTCCTCGGTCTTCTTCTGGCTTCGTGTACAGATGAAGATGCTCTCGGCACTCCCCTGACTGGAAATGACGATAAGACCGCCTTTCAGTTCTCGGTAAACATGCCTGAATATATACCGGCACTCACCCGTGCCGCCACGGATGAGAATGCTGTTAACGACCTGTGGTTGATGACCTTCGATGCCAACGGACTATTCATAGGGCGGGTTCATGCCTCGCTCCTAAGCAGTAACAGTAATGGTACCGGGACATTCCAGGCAAATATACCCGATGACGCAAGAATCATTCACCTCATTGCCAATTATTCCCAATGGGATAGTTTTGACGAACGTGCCGCCATGCAGAAAGATGAAAGGGAGATTATACCTTCATTGAACAGCAGCAATTTAGTATTCTGGGGAAGACAAACAATCTCTTCCGCCAATGACACTCCCAATGTCACACTTTACCGCAACCTGGCCAAAGTGACTGTAGAAACCGAAGCTACGAATTTCGAAGTAACAGGATATGCGCTCTGTAACTATGCAAGTAACGGAACAGTGGCTCCATTCAACCCGAATGCCCCCGCTACCCCGTTCACCTTGATAGACGGCACGCCGACCTTGCCTCGCAGTCCCGTCTCCAAAATCGATCAGACAGAAACAGACTGTAACATGGATGCCAAATATATGTTCGAGAATGAGAACTATTCCAACGATCAGACCTATATCATCATTAAGGGAAAACTGACAGGAAAGACCGAAGAACTTTATTACAAGATACAGCTTCTTGATACGGACAAGAAGCCCTACCCTGTCATGAGGAATTACCACTACAAAGTTGTGATAAAATCCTTCAGCGAGAGTGCAAACGGAAGTACTGAATTTGCCGATGCTAAAACCTCAGAACCTTCCAATAATATCTATGCCGAGATATTCAAGGAATCTCCTTCTATCTCCGACAATAACAATAATGTGCTGACTGTAAGCAGACTGCACTTCCTGTTCACCCAGGCAGGTACCTTGAAGGTATCAGCCCAATATACGGCCAACGGCGTGACTGATAACTCTAAAATCAGCGTATCCATAGCCGAAGATCAGGGAAGCATACTTCATAATCTCTCTTATGACGGAAATGGGAATATTTCTGCCGATGTATCCCGCATCATTACGGGACAATATGAGGCTACAATTACCGTTAAGGCAGGTGTACTTTCACGTACCATCACGGTCATATCCAGTGCATTATATCTGTTCGATCCCGCCGGATTATCACCCGAAATATACACTGCCCGTGACCAGGACGTAGCACTGAGCTTCACTATTCCATCGGCAATACCCTACTATTTGTATCCGCTGAAGTGCACCATTACCACAGGCAACCTCTATCCGGTAGAGCCTAACAAAAACCTGCAACTGGAGTACACTAACGGAGGGTATCAGTATGTCTATTGGGCCACCGGTCCCGGAACCAAAGTATTGAACTTCCGTACCAGTCTTGAAAACAGCGATGAAACCGTTCTGATAGCCAATGAAATCTTCCAGACAAAGAGCGTAGAAGTAAAATCGCGGCACTTTACCAATGTTTCCGTCAACGGAGACAATACGGTAAATTACGGTGTGAACAATACAGCCAGCTTTATGTTTACCATTCCATCATACCCGGATTATCCACCCACATACCCGTTAACGGTGTTTATTGCAACCCAAAACCTGCAAACCACCCAAAGCGGATGGACAGCAGTTGCAGGTGGTTATCAACGGACTTACGCTTCGCAGCCTTCAGGAGGACAAACCGTCACGTTTACCTCTAAGAAGGCTTTAAGCAGTGAAAAGCTGATAATATCCGCTCCCGGATTCAGTCCTACGACCATTGGCTTTGAGAATATTCTGGCGCAGTCAATAACGGTGGGTAATACGATAAAGGTTTATCAGAATAACGGCTTGCTCAATATCCCCCGCTATACGGTAACCTCATCAGATACCGGCATTGCATCCGGTTTTACTGTCAGTCGCACCAGCACTTATTCAACTACTATATACGCCGGAGCCAAATTGAATGATGTGGTTACTTTCACTCTGAGGAATTATAACTATTCCGCCACATATAAAGTGGAAGAGTTACTGCAAAATCCGGCTATTGTTTTACGATAATATAATGTAATGAAAATATGAAAACGATTAAATTCCTTTTATTGGCAGCCCTGATGCTCACATACACCATCAGTACGTACGGACAGGACAAAAGCCACTACATGCCTAAATTTGCAATAAAGACCAATGCATTGTATTGGGCTACCACTACGGCTAACCTTGGATTTGAGGTCGGACTCTCCAAGAAGCTGACCCTCGATGTATCCGGTAACTACAATCCCTGGAAATTCTCGGATCACAAACAAATCAAGCACTGGCTGGTACAGCCTGAACTTCGTTACTGGCTGTGCGAGCGCTTCTACGGACATTTCTTCGGTCTGCACGCCCATTATGCAGAAGCGAATGTAAGCAACCTGAATATATTAGGTTTGGGACACGAACGCTATCAGGGCAATATCTATGGAGCCGGCATTTCTTATGGATATCAATGGATACTGAACAAGCACTGGAGCATGGAAGCGGAAATCGGTGTAGGCTACGCCCGCATAGACTACGATAAGTACAACTGCGGCAAGTGCGGCAGCAAACTCGACAGCGGACACAAAAACTACATTGGTCCTACCAAGGTAGCATTAAACATCATATACGTCATAAAATAATATAGTCATGAAAAAAATACTGATATACTCTGTTTTGTGCCTCATAGCCGCAC
>NZ_EQ973492.1:462019-464819 GCF_000158035.1 Bacteroides cellulosilyticus DSM 14838 | reverse complement strand
CACTTCCGGTCAGCGCGCAAAAATTCTATAAAGATGCCATCAACATCACCAATGCCTCCCTATGGCAACAGGGAGAGTCGCTCTACATAAATATGCAGATGGATGTGCGGAACCTGAAAGTCAGCAATGACCGCACCCTAACGCTAACTCCCATACTGACAGGTCCGGACAATAATGTCGTATTGCCAGAAATCGTTATCAACGGACGCAGAAGGCAAAAGGCCTATCTCCGCGCCATGGCTTTGGATAAAACAACTAATATGGAGATACCTTACAATACTCAGGAAGTTCTGAACTACACACAAGTCATTCCTTACGAACCATGGATGGAAAATGCTTATCTGAATCTGGAAGAAGATTTATGCGGATGCGGAGGACACCAGGAGGTACTGACACAGGAAATGATTATGAACGGAGTTTCTACGGAGACCAAACGTCTGGCTGCACTGCAACCTGTCCCCTCTTACATTCAGCCGAAAGCAGAAGTAGTAAAAGCACGTAGCGAACAATATGAAGCTCATCTCGATTTCCCCGTAGGCAAGTCCGTTATTCTACCGGATTTCATGAACAATCAGACGGAGTTGCGGAATATCCGGGAGATGTTCAATAAGGTACAGAATGACAAGAAGTTAACCATTACCGGTGTTTACATTGAAGGATTTGCTTCCCCCGAAGGACCGCTTAAACTCAATGAGCAACTATCTAAGAGCCGTGCCGAAGCGTTGAAGAAATATCTGTCCGTACACGAACAGATTCCTGCCAATCTCTACAATGTCTCCTTTGGCGGTGAAAATTGGGAAGGACTGGTAAAAGCTCTGGAAGCCTCTAACACGAAAGAGAAAACCGAATTCCTCAATATCATCCGAAACACCAGCGATATAGCCCGCCGGAAAGAGGAAATAAAACGTGTAGGTGGTGGCGCTCCCTATCGTACAATGCTAAAGGAATTATACCCTGCACTCCGTAAAGTGAATTGCCGCATAGACTATACGATTGCCAATTTCAAAGTAGACGAAGGAAAAGAGATTATCAAGACACAGCCCCAATATCTCAGTTTGAACGAGATGTATCTGGTGGCCAACAGCTATCCCAAAGGTGGCGACGACTTTATCAAGGTTTTCGACATCGCTGTACGTATGTATCCTGATGACGAAGTAGCCAACTTGAATGCTGCCGCTGTAGCCTTGTCTAAAAAAGATTTGCCCGATGCCCGGAAGTATCTGGATAAATCCAATAAACAGACAGCCGAATATGCAAATAATAACGGCATCTACTACCTGCTGAGTGGCAATAAGGATCAAGCTATTGTTGAATTTACCAAAGCTGCCCGGAATGGTAACGAAGCAGCCCGGTATAATTTGGAAGAAATAGAAAAAGTGATAAAGATAAAGAAGTAACAGAGAGAATAGAATAGAGAATCCCCGGAATTTTAATCAGTTCCGGGGATTTTCTATTTTTATGTACCTCATTCAATTACGATGTAAAAGTAAATCACACACTTTTACTTCAAAGAGAAGCTATGATTTTATCTCATTAGCCAAACATCAGGATAGCTACACCCTTTGGTCAGGATGGTGTAGCCCTGAGCACAAAAGGGTGTAGCCATTCCGAGCAAAGGGTGTAGCCTTATTATACGATTGAAATAGAACCGATTACAAACGACTTATTCGTCAAAAAGAAAAAACCTGAATTGGGATAATGACAGAAGCTTGTAACAAAAGAAGAAAGAGATAGAGATTTATGACCAACTTTGGCGAATAATCCTACCCAAAATACCCACAAGTAGGGATTGATAAAACCAATATTTTCTTCCAACTTTGTAACAAGAATCAGATAAAATGAAAAGTTTTTATATAGTATTGCTTATTACGATAGCTTGGACGTCTTCTCTACCGGTACAAGGGCAGGACTCTATTAATATAGGAACCCGCCATTCTTTATTCTCCAACATACTGAATGAAGAAAGGATGTACTGGATTTATAAACCGGAAAAACAACCGGGTGAAGAAGAAAAAGACTACCCGGTTCTCTACTTATTGGATGGAGATGTATTTTTCCATTCCGTAGTAGGTTTTACCCGTTTCTTTGCTTCTTCAAGGGTTTCTTCATTACCCCCTTGTGTTGTAGTCGCTGTTTTGAATACAGACCGTACCAGAGATTTCACCCCTACCAGTTCGGCTGCACGACGGGATGGCAGTATTCAGCCTGAAGATACTCCAAAAGGTGGAGGGATGAAGGCTTTCTATCGTTTCTTAACTGAAGAACTGCGCCCGGAAATAGAAAAAAAAGTTTCTGCCAACGGCCGCAATTTCTTAGTAGGACATTCATACGCAGGTTTATTTACCCTACAGGTTCTACTCGACTATCCTGAGTCGTTTGATACCTTCATGGCAATAGATCCCAGCTTATGGTGGGACCGGGGAGTTTTCCTGAAGCAAGCCGAGAAAGAAGTTGGTCAGAAGGACTTTTCGGGAAAACAACTCTATGTTGCCTTTGCTACCCGCCAACGTCCTAATGTGAAGTTGGACCAGTTCGCATTGGCTGACAGTTTAGGAGAAAGAATCATTCCAGAGATGAAGAGCCAACATCTGCGTGCTATATACAAAAAGTTCCCGGACGAAGTGCATGGTACAATAGCCCTTCCAGGTATGTTTGATGGCCTGAAGTCCTTGTTCATGCGTTAGTATTGAGACACATAGCATTTTGTTATGTTCTCTTTTATACTGTTAATAATCTGAATAGTTTCAACTCTTGAAAAAACAGTAGAGCGGGAAGTTTGTTTTAAATATAGGGAAAATAA
>NZ_EQ973492.1:448472-460339 GCF_000158035.1 Bacteroides cellulosilyticus DSM 14838 | reverse complement strand
TACCATTTCTCTGTTTGGAAGCATCAATCCTTTCGAATTTGGCAATCACAAACAATGGAAACACTGGTTATTACAACCTGAATACCGTTATTGGTTCTGCGAACCGTTTTATAAAGGTTTTATAGGTGTACACACACTGGGTGGTGAGTTTAATGCTGCCGGAATAGAATTGCCATTCGATATTTTTCCAGAGCTGGCCGATTATCGGTTTCAAGGATGGATGGCAGGAGGCGGCATCAGTTTCGGATACCAATGGCTGCTGAACAGGCACTGGAATCTGGAAGCCTCAGTGGGCGTTGGCTACCTTTACGTGAAGTATGACAAATATCCGTGTGCAAGCTGTGGAACACGCCTCGATAAAGGACACAAGAATTATGTGGGTCCCACGAAAGCGGCAGTAAGCCTCGTTTATATGTTCTGATCTCCTAATAGCAAACAACATACTTACAAAATCAATGAAACCAACAATTTATATACTAGCCTGTCTATTTGCCACTAACACATCTGTGGCACAAACACAGACTGCTACCCATGACGAAGGAGAAAATTCAGGAAAAGTGATTGTACGGCAACAGTCTGTACAACGCGTGGATTCTTTCCTGATGATAGACCTGACATTGGACCTCACTCCTCTCATTGTAAAATCTTCCCGTTCAGTAGAGCTCACTCCCCTACTTTCGGGTGGCGGACATCAGGATACACTGCCCGCAATGCTGATTAATGGACGCACCCGGCATCTGCTTTACCAACGGCTTCCGGCCAAAAAACGCAATGCCAGTTACGTTGTACAACGTAAGGGACAGACCGCTCAGACAATGGAATACAACGTACGTATTCCCTACCTCCCTTGGATGGAACAGTCTGAACTAAAGCTCATTACTGATCTTTGTGGCTGCGGTTGGGAAGTGTTGCAACAAAGTACCGAACCGGTAGCACAGATGGACTTCCGCGAACCGGAAGAGCCTCAACTACTGGTAGAATACATCGCTCCGAAGCATGAAGCAGTGAAGACACGCCAACTGGCAGGAAGTGCCTTCCTCGATTTTCCCGTCAACCGGACAGAGATTCATCCCCAATATCGCAACAACCCGCGCGAGTTGGCAAAGATACAGGCCACTATCGACTCGGTACGCAACAACCGTTTCGCCACCATCACAGCCGTCGACATCAAAGGATATGCATCGCCTGAGGGTAGCTATAGCAACAATGCACGGCTTGCGCAGGGACGTGCCACAGCCCTGCGCAATTATGTGCGTGGGCTGTATGATTTTGGCAACGCCGAATTCTCCGTGTCATCCGAACCCGAAGATTGGGAAGGATTACGCCGCATGACAGAAACTTCGGACCTTCCGGAAAAAGAGCAAATACTCGCCATCATAGATGGAACGGACATCTTCGACGGCAGAGAGCGGAAGTTGATGGAGATAAGTGGTGGGGATGTCTACCGATTCATGCTGCGTGAGTGGTTCCCTGCTCTACGCCATTCGGATTACCTGGTGAAATATACCATTCGTAATTTCACCGTAGAGGAGGCCAAAGAATTGATATATACTGACCCTCGCCAATTAAGTCTGGAAGAGATGTACCGGGTGGCACAAAGCTATGAACCGGGTACACCCGAATTCAACGAAGTGTTTGAGATTGCCGTACGCATGTATCCCGACGATCCGGTATCTAACCTGAATGCTGCAAATGCAGCGTTAATGCGTCGTGATGCAGAGGCTGCACATCGCTACCTGCAAAAAGCAATGGAAGGCCCGCAGAAAGAGCTGGCAAAAGAGACGCTGAAAGAACTGGAAAAACAGCTGAAAGAGAGAAAGTAAGTTGATAAACAATAAATTAAAAAGAGTTACGATCATATATTTAATTAACGTATAAATAAAAAGCAACAATTATGAAAATCAGGAATTTACTATTAGCAGGATTGGTGCCTGTATTGGCATGGTCGTGCAGTGACGACAAATTGCAAGGTGGTGAGAATACTCCTCCATCTACTGCGTCACAGAATTATATGGAGGTTAGTATTAAGATGCCGATAACTACGAGAACTGCCAGTCCTTCGACTGAAACAGAAGATGGACAAGATTACGAAAACTCTGTGAAAGAAGTACTGGTTGTTGTAGTAAATGTGAAAGATAAGGAGCAACAAGAAGATACATATTATGTGAAAGAGGAAGGAGAAATCTGCTTTGTGAAATCAGTGGGTATAGCACAAAGTCCAGATAAAACAACGGAGGGTGTACACGGAAACGATAAATCTTATACCGCCCGTATAAACAATGTGACATTAGACACAAATTCAGATAAATACTATGCTGTTTATGCGTTTGTTAATCCGACCCCCGAGATATACAACTATTATAACGGAAAGCTCACACAGACAGGATGGAAAGACCAATCTGAAATGGCTACTGCAGAAACTGTAACTGGGTTTATAACAAAGTATGCCGATAAAGCCAAAGGACGTTTCTTTATGACCGATACCAACGTAGGAACTGGAAATTATAGTGGCCCCGACAGAAAGCAGGCTGTACATTTTGTAGCTGAAGAGGGAAATTATAAACTGGCAGCCACAGCCAAAGTAGAAAGAGCTGTAGCACGTTTCGACTACAAAGCCGCGAATGATGAAAATGAATATGAAATCAAAGATAGAAATACAAATGCCACTCAACTGACTGTTACACTAGAAGGATATAAATTAATGAATGTCTCCAAATCATTCTATCACCTGAAACGAGTTGCAGCGAAGAAAGAAGGAGACAGTACTGATCCGGATGAGACTAAAATAACTTATGGTGGTGCAGAAACGGTAAATAATTATGTTGTGGACTGTGACTGGAATAGTACCAACGGTAAAAAGACCTGGTTATCAAAAATCACAGAAGGCGGAAAAGAGTCATCAGAAGCTTTGGCTATAAGAAAAGGGCTATTTTTCACTCCACTGGCCAACAGCAAGATTGATAAAGAAGAAAATAACGAGCCATACTTACCTTTAGATTTTAAAGAACCAGAGAATACAGCAGATCCTGCGTATTATATCATGGGCTACTGTACCGAAAACACTGTTCCTAGCGTAGCTTCTCAACAAAACGGACTGTCTACAGCTGTAGTATTCAAGGCTAAAGTTAGCGGTGATTTTATCAATGAGGCAAGCACTGCAGCTCTTTATGAATATAATGGAAGTTTCTATAACAGTTGGAATTCATTCAAAGAAGCATGGAATATTTCGGGAAATACTTCATTAGAAGCTGTTAACGAACCCACCACAAGCGAAGAATTGAAGACTCTCAGGGAGACATTAAACGGTAAAGCCAAAAGAATCCCAATTCAGGGAGTGGATGGGAACAAATATGGCAATGTTTATTACATCTATTGGAACCGCCACAATGATAATGGACAGAATACTAATATGGGAATTATGGAATTTGCCGTAGTGCGTAACAATATATATAAACTGTCAATTTCAAAAATCTCAGAACTCGGACATCCTAATGACCCGACTAATCCGACCGATCCTCAAGAACCGGATCCAGATCCTGTTAATCCTCCTAAGCCGGACGAACAGAACAAAGCCTATATGGAAGTCGATGTTCAAATTTTAGACTGGACCGTTCGTGTAAACGATATTGAATTTTAATCCTTTAGCATACAAATAAGGAAGACTCTGCCGGAAGGCATTCATGCATCCGCCTTCCGGCTGTTTTTTCCTAACCTTTACTTGAAAAAAACAGTTCATTATGAGACGTTCTGCTTATATACATTCCGTTTCAGCCGTCATGGGTCTGGCATTTTCCCTGCTGTTGACGGCGTGCAGTTTTGTGCACGAGGTTCTTCCTCCCTGCGAGCACTATCTGCATTTTGTTTATGACTACAACATGAAATTTGCCGACGCCTGGCAACACGAAGCGGATCAAGTCTCTCTATTTATCTTTGACGAGGAAGGAAACTATCTGAAGGAGATGAATATCTCCGCTGAAGAAGCCCGAAGAAACAATATTCTGCTGGATCTACAACCGGGAACTTACCAGATATTGGCATGGACCGGACTGAACAGCGACGATTACCTCTGCCTGGCTCCTGCCGACAGAACAAATTCACGCATCAAGGACTACAGCGTTCGGATGAATGCCGAAGCACAAAACGTAGACCGTGATCTCGTGCCCCTATTCTACGGTATGCAAACCGTAACCATACCCGATGCTGCAACATCAGACATCCGCTTTCCACTAATGAAAGATACCAATACCTTCCGTCTTATCATACAGGCTGACGCCAACAATACATCCTCCAGCGTCCCCTCCGATGAGTTTGAATTCAGCATTACGGACAACAACGCCCTATTAGCCTATAACAACACAGCGGTTACCGAAGAATTACCCCTCACCTATTCCCCTTATTACTTGGGTGATGGCGATATCCACGACCCCGAAGGCAACGTAGTACTAACCACTACTTGTGCTGAACTTAATACCAATCGACTGATTTATGGTACGCATCCACGGCTTACCATCCGGCATAAGACCACCGACAAGGTATGGCTCAATGTAGACCTCATAGAGTATATCATGCTAATGCCTACCGAAGGTTCGCTGGACAAAATGCTTGACCGTGAACATCCCCAACAAGAATACCTGGACCGTGAGGACGAATACGTTATCGTCTTTTTCTTCACGCAAAGCTCCAACGGCAACATGATTAATGTAAGAATCACCATTAACGGCTGGACCGTACGTATAAACAATATAGAAATGTAAAAACAACCCATGATAACCAAAACAGCACATATTATCCTTCTGTTCACCCTACTACTTTCCAGTCTTTGCAGCTGTCAAAGCAATGAGGACATAGAACAGTTCATCCAACAGCCCAAACCTGTGTTGTTGGACCTTAATGTGATGCTGGCTGCCCCTCAAGACGACTCCAATAAGCCCGAGTGTGAACGGGTAAAGACATTGCGTCTTATTGTAATAGATAAAGACAGTAAGAAAGTGGAGTTAAACAGGTTATTGGATTATAAAACTACAACAGACAATTTTGAATATCGGACGCGACTGAAGACTACACAAAGTGTGAAGTGTATCTATGCACTGGCTAATGTGGAAAACATATTGAAAGACAAGATGAATTGGGAAAATGAAACAATGATTATAGACAATCTGAGCCTGCTAGTACTTGACTCAGAAATCAAGGAGTCATATCAGTCAAATAGCGACGGATACCTTCCCATTACTTCCAAGAAATACGAAGTAGATCTTACACAACCAGAAGGCTGGAAACCGGAAGAAGGAGAATCATCCATATATACTGTAAAAGAAACTATATATATGGCTTACGCAGCTGTGAAATTTGATTTTACTTTTGAGATGAATAATAATATTACGATAAAAAAATGGACTATCAGAGATATAGCAAAGCAATCTTATCTGATTCCGAATATAACCGATAATGCCTGGGAAACTCTAATAAAAATTCAAGGACAAGTGGATCCTAAAGATGATGATAATACAATTTGGGTTACAGATTATAAAATGCCGGAAGGAACAGCATTATCACCATATGAATCTTCCCAAGAGATTAACTTAAAGTTTCAAGAAAATAAATGGATAGATCCAACCGCTTATTATTTGCCTGAAACCAAGAACTGGATTTCGGACTTTGGCAAGCAAATCTATATGCTTTCGTTAACCGTAGAATCAAATGGCCAAGAATATGAACTAACACCCAAGCAATTCCCAAACTTAGAATCACTGGTACGTGGCACACATGTCAAGGTTCATGCTAAAATTTCAGACGTATCACCCGGAGCGGAAGGGGAAGTGGAACTCGAAGCACAAGTGGTAGACTGGATTTCAGAGCCAGAGATAAAAGGAGACTGGGAAGAAGTAAATTCCACTACTGAAATACCCTAACAAACTTAAAAAAATGATGAATAATAAGATTCAATACATATTAATAGCACTGTGCTCGGTGCTTGGTGCCTGTTCATCAGAAGAAGTTCCGGTGACCATTCCACAGCAGGACACGGAAACTATGACATTCAGTGTTGCCATGAATGGAGACAATAGTGATGAAGTGAATGTGGTTCCCTATTTCAAAAAAGGGGATCAAATCCGATTATACAATCCGGTGAGTTATTCGACTCCGGACTTTACAGATGACTCCCAAAAAGCATACATCTACGAATGCGACTCTGCAAGGACTGCATTAGATGAAGAATATCCGTACAAGTTTATTCCCTTTAACAATAAGGGTTTCAAATGGAAGAATTTGAATCCTACATCTATTTATTATATGTTTGAAGCAGCATACTTCCCCGGCAATAAGTATTTCAATGAAGTACCGTTTGATCAAAGTACAAAGGAAAACTTCAAAAATGCCGATTTACTGCTTACCCATCACCGCCAACTCATCAGTGAACAAGACAAAACCGTAAAATTAAAATTTCACCACGCATTTGCCATGGTACAGGTAAAGGTAAAACTCCCGGTCAGCGAATTTCCCGATCAAGGAATGTTTCCAGAAAATGCTTTAAAGGGTGTTTATATGCGTGCAATGCTGAGGAATTATGAAGTGGATTATTCAGGAGTGATAGATAATGACGCACTCCGTACGGTACGAGTCCCAAAAAATGATGAAGCACTTCCCGTCAATAACCCGAAAAGAAAGAATATCCAAATGTATTGCTCATCAAGGACAGCCCCCACACCGGAAACTGATAATACAGGTAAGGAAGTTATTTATCAAGAATATATTTTTCAGGGAATTGTACCAGAACAGAATTTTTTAAATGAAGGTAATGATTTTCTCTATTTCCAAGTAAAGAGACATGATGCTGAAGAGGTACTATATAAGTTTAAAACAGAAACTTTGACATTGAAATCATCGCACATACTTAATTTGACACTGTCTATTGACAGCAATACTTTAGAAATAATCGTTCTGACAGCAGAAGTTAAACCCTGGAATACAGCTACGGTTGATGATATGGAAATAGGACCTGTTACACCCACAAACTGATAGATATACATATGAATACACAAAGAAAATTATATTCTATTTTATCGGGATTTTTACTCATTGCAGTGCTTCTGCTGACAGGAGCATGTACAACAGAGGAAACCGAAAATACTATTCCGGTATTTAATCCCGATGACCCGATTATGATTTATGCTACGGTAGATGGAACAAGTATCGCCACCCGGGCTGGTGAGCATGAAAAGATAAAGAGCCGAACTATGCTTTTCACTTATCCGTCGTTATCTGCCGGAAAGATACAAAGTGCAATATGTGAGTTCGATGAAAAAGGATACGGATATGTATATACCAATAACAGCAAAACGGAGAAGTTGAGATGGAAAGATATAAATATTACGGGAAAAGATACTATCTATTTGGATAATCTTGTGAATTATCCTGTACAAGACCCTACACTGACAACCATTCATAAAAAAAATAATGAGATAGAAGTATGGATTGATAACTTTACATATTTCTATTTTGGTCCGGAGGATCCGAATATGAGTACGAATAGTGGATATAAAGCTATGATAGCGCCCGCGAATAGTGAGGAGGCTAAAGAAGTGGATATAATCTGGGGAATGATCCTCAATCCGGAAATAGGTCAACCGCTCCGATTTGAGCTAGTGCACAAGATGAGTGCAGTGACATTTCGATTTTACAGTGACGATGAATCTATTCAGCAAGCTTTCAAGAAGGAAGTTAATGTCTGGTTGAATAGTGTGAAAGTACCGCTAAATAATCCAGTTACCCCATCTTCCACTATCTTCAGAAGAAATAATGGAGTGATTGGTAGAACTGGTGGATATAATTTTGATAATGCATGCCTTGTTGAAAACAAACCACTGACGAAATCAAATAATGAGGATACCCAAACAACAACGTATTACTCTACTCCTATGTGGATTTTCCCACCACATAGTTTCGGTGCTTATCCTTTTGGTAGCACTTATTGGCTAAAAGTGATAATCGAAATACAAGATGAAGATGAGAATCAAAAGACTCAATACGCAGGCTTCCTGCCTGCAAGAATGAAGTATTATACAAAAGATAACGTTTTTGATAACATCTCCCTGGAATTCATGTCAGGGTATCACCTCATAATCGATGTAAAGCTGGTTAAAGATTTTGGTAATCCTGAATTACTTTTCGGGGATATTCAAGTATGGCCATGGAGCAGAGTAATGACCGACAATCCTACGATAAACGAAAGTGGAATAAATGATTGGAGTGACCTTGTGGCACTGGTGGAAGAATTCAATGAAAATTCCTCAGAGACAAACTACAGATTGATGAGATATGGAAATTGGGATAAAAATCAGTGGAAATTCAAATTATGGAAAGATATAGAAATACCGACCAATGTGCCAATGCCACTATTTGAATCCGACAAATTTGAAATTGATTTTGGAGAACACATAATTGTTATACAAAATACAGAAGTAAATGCTGAAAATTATAAAATATTCTTGTGCTCTAAAAATTAAGTAAAAGATGAGAACAGATATCAAGTACATTTCCATAACAGGAGTTTTACTCCTCATTCTTCTCACCGCTTGCAGCGAAGAAAGCGGATGGGAAAATATTGTGGGCACAAATAAGTACCTACAAATAGAAGGAGAGATTGCGGGGACTGATGTGGTAACCAAAGTAACAGGTGACGACCTTGGAACAAACATCCGTTTTACGGAAGGTGATCAGATAGGTTTCTATTCGTTTCATAAAAACAAATGTGCAGGAGGCACACAAAGTAGTCATCCGGACAGCGAAACATGTGATAAAGAATATCTGAAAAATGAACCTTTATCTTATTCCATATCTTCTGGAACAAGCAAATTTGTATTCATATCGGAAAATGTACAAAATGTAATAATGAACACATTAGGTTTAACATTCGCCTACTACCCCTATTCTGATGCAAAACCAGCAGATAATTACCTGCCAGCTGATGATCATACCCACTATATCCATATATTCAATGAAGATTATGAAAAAAATGGAGGTTATCAAATAGAAGATATACTCACCGCTACCAAGCGACAATATTCAGATGTGAATTATACATTTGGCCATCAATTTTCGATGGTGCTGATATTCTTAGGAAAAGGGTTCACTCCAGAAAAAAATAAAGCATTGACCGTACATCTCACTGAAAAAGTTATCGGTGCACATATCACCCGGAAGTGGAACGGAAACGCCGAACAGTTTACATTCACAGTAGATAAAGTACCAACAGATAATGAAACGACTGGACTTTCTGCCTTCAAAACCCGCAAAATAGAAAATTATAAGTTGTCTGAAACCGAAAAGGAAAGTAGAACTGTATATCCGGTAATCCTGCCTTCTGGGATGGAAATAGATTATATTGAGGCTACTGATGTAAACGGCAATATACAAAAAATTAGATCAGTAAAAGAAACACTGCCTGAATTGAAATCCGGATGGAAGTATCCAATGACCATTCGGATGGATGGTATCGTACCCACAGTGTACCCCCATGAAATAGAGCCATGGGGTGAACCGACAAAAATAGAAGTAGACAAATTGCCGGGAATTTACACTCCCGATGATTTTGAGAAATGGCTTGCTCTGTATAACACATATATTGCTGATAAGAAGGATATCCCCGAGGAAAAACAAGATTCATTAGAAAAGTATGGAGATTATACAGAACAAAAGAAATGGATATTCTACCTTAGGGATAGTATAGACTGCTCCAAAATAGAGAGTACAAGCGGTACGCTTATCAAAAGGCTGGTAGAAGGAGTAACATTGGATGGTGGTAATCACATTCTGAAAAATCTTATGCTAGACTTAAAAGACAGTGAACCTGAGCAAGGAATGGGACTAATTGGTGAAATTACTGATGGCGGATATTTGCAAAACCTGCGTATGGAATTTGTAACAGTAAGAAGTAAAAGTAGTGATAAACCTTCCGGTTGCATCGCTGCCAGGATCAGTGGCGGACAGATAACTAATTGCACGGTGAGGCAAGCAATCATGATTTGTAAAAGTACTTCGGGAATCTTGGCAGGAGAAATGACAAATGGCTCAGTAGATAACTGCAAATTTCATGGTATGGTACAAGCACCTTTTTATCCGCTACCGAAAGAGGAATATAAAGGTATTGTGGGTAAAATAGATGCTGGTACGATTATTGATAACAATTTAACCAATCATGTGATTTTTATAGAGGCAGAGTAAAGTTTCAATAAAAAAGAAATAGTATGAATAAAAAGATAGGAATAATATATAGTATGCTATTATTGGTGTTGTGCAGTTGCCACAATGAACTAGCACCCTTATCCGGCAGAGATATACGAGAAGGAGTACCGGTACAGTTCACAGTTGAGTGTCCGCAATATGACATGCAGACAACTCGATCCATTACTGACAAGAGAGAATTTAAAACAGGAGACGTAATACATGTATCAGCAGTATTCAAACTTGATAAAGAGGGTGAAAGTGAAAAGCAATACGCCACTCTTACGCTGACAGAAGAAGGTTGGGTGAATGAAACGGATTTTCCAATGAACTGGCCATGGAATGCCGTAAATGCGACATTTACTGCTTATTATCTGGAAAAATGGAATGGACCTATTACAGACAACACCCCCTTGAAACCGGTAGTATTAGATCGCTTCGTATACCAGACAACAGAAGAGAACAATCCTGACCCTCTGAAAGCCGAAGTCGCAGATGTAAAAAACGGACATGCTGTACATTTGAAGTTTCGCCACCTTTGCACCCGGCTCACTATAGAGGATATTGGCGATGAAGAAGAATATTGGCTGAAGTATAAAACATTTCTTGGGGAAGAGAATTCCCAAGTCTTACTGAATGCCTGCCAATTGACTCTCCAAGATAATACATTAAAATTTGAATTCGTACATGAGGAGAGCGATAAAGTTTCCGCTCAAGTATTTACAAATGAAGAGAACGGAAAAAGAACGGTCACTTTTCATCTGGCTCCGGACAATTACAGTACGTTTATGTTGAGACGGCGTAACGACTATCCCTACATTACCATCTCTCAAGTAGATAAATTAAATAAATTAGAGGCAAATAAGGAATATGTCATCTCATTGGAAAATCTGACAGGAAATATCCATCCAGACGATTCGGATGACGAGTGGTGGAATGATCGAGATCCGGAAATTCCTGATTATAAAGATTTCAAGATTCAGGATTTTCTAAATGCCCTTCAACAATGTGAGCAGGACTATATCTGCAATACGAAAAAAGGCGATCCAATAACAGTCTTAAAGAAAGACGAGTATCGGAAAGAAATGCACCTCATGACTGATGTAGATTTCGAATATGGGACTTTCCAATCAGTAGAATTGCCCAATACAGTGACTTTTGATGGTGGAGGCAAAAGCATTTTAGGTGTGGCACACCCATTGTTCAGTACCCTGTATGGAACGGTAAAAGAACTTGATATAGAAAATGCAAAAATAGATAGTAAAGATAGTGGTATCAAAACTGAATGGGGAATATTAGCTCGTGAATGCGATGGAGGAATAATTAGTAATGTCAATTTGATAAATTCTGAATTGAAGGTTACTATTCCACAAACTACAAATGATCCAGCATATAATATCGGTGCACTGATAGGTTGGGTAAAATCTGGAAATATATCCAACATTCAATTGGTTGATAACATATCTGTTACAGTAGATTCTCAAGATGAGAATAGTTATTATATCTTGTCCGTAGGTGGAGTAATTGGTCAGTTCAATGGTACGTTAATGAAAATGAGTAACCTCACGGGAGGATCAGTAATACATGTGACGAATAGCAGCCAGGGACATTCTACACGATATACGGGCGGAGTAATCGGGCATCTT
>NZ_EQ973492.1:443212-448266 GCF_000158035.1 Bacteroides cellulosilyticus DSM 14838 | reverse complement strand
ATTGCGAAGTGAATGTAATGGTTGATGCAAGTAAATCCATTGGAACATGGAATTATGTTGGGGGAATAGCAGGAGTAGCAAGGACAACATTATCCGAGAAGAATACAACTATAGATAATACGCCTTCTATTATGAATATATCCGTTGTAGGAAGTGTGATAGGAGGAAGAATCCCCCAATATGAACCCAATGAAGAGGGCAAGACTATAACCTCCCATTCGTCTACCGGAGGCATTGTGGGACATGTGCAAGCAGCTTCAGTAACGGGAGGAGTTACTTTTAGCAAAGTATCCATTGCCACGAACTATAATGTTTCAGACTATACTTACTACACCATAGGTGGCGTAATAGGTTCTATGAAGAATGCTGTGCATATTAGCAACAATGAAGGATGGGACAAATTCAATGCCGACTTCTATAAGGCCTATCACTATCATGCCGGTACATTTTGTGGCGGCGGCGGAACAACAACAGATTTGAAGAAAGAAAATACAGCCGAAGGTACAGGTGCATTTGTCGGTACAGAAAACAAAAACTAAATAAAAAGAATCATTTATGAAAAATCTAGTTAGAGTAATAATATATATGTGTTTGTCTACATTCCTTTTTGCCAGATGCGACAACGAAAAGATGGAGGGTATACCAGAGCATCCAGTTGAAATAACCTTTGCAGGAAATGAAAATGTTTTTGCACAAACACGTTCTTATTATCCCATAGGGCAAGATGGGAATGGTCCTCTATATGGTACTATCTATATACGGCAAATAGAAGCTAAACAAATTGACACAAACGGAAAAGTCACCGAAGGGACAATATCTTGGGGCCATTATAAAGTGGCATCAGGCACTGGAGATCAATTGGAAACCACAGGAGATATAGAACCATTAAAATGGAATAGTAGTCAGACTAGTTATTTTTTTCAAGCTTTATCCGTACCTATCAATGCGAATGGAGACCCTGCAGGAGTGGAATTCACCCATAATCCTAATAACGAAATTGGAAATGGTAAAGTGACATTCGGAGGATATAAAACTGGATTGGAATATTTCGTAGGTGCCACCGTCGGGCCGCAACAATTGTCTCCCCATGGTCCGAAAGTAGTTATAACACTGCAGAGGCAAGTGGCGAAAGTAATATTTGGAGGGATACACCATATAGATATCAATGGAAAGAAAGAAGAATACATAACAGATTCTTGCGACATCATATTTCCTAACCTGCCAGCTAACGCCACATTCGATATGGGGCATTTTCGTGAACAACAGAAGGAATATGATGGCGTATTGAAAGATAACCATGACTGGATTACGCTAAATTACGAAGATTCTCAGAAAGGCATTGTCGTAAAAAATTGGTATAAGAAAACAGGGTCAATTCAGATTGCAGAAGATATATTACAAGCTATTTATGTACCTCCATTTATTTTCTGGGATAATACAGAAAATAACAGGCCTGAAAATCAATCTGGCTTTTTTGTCATAAAACGTAAGTCAGCCAATGGCATCAAAACTTATACTGGAAATATCAACAATAACAACAATAGAATACAGCTATTTGCCGGTGAGTCTATTAGATTGAATGTTACATTGAAAGATGGTCCGGCAACGGGCGGTGGTGACGGATCGATTATTACAGAATGGAGTACTGCGGGAGAGGCTGATGTTCCCCATCACCCTATTCCCGGTATTTATACAAAAGAAGAAGCTGAGAAGTTGCTTGAGGCATTGCAATCAAAAACACCCAATAAAATCCCAATCCCTGAAGCTTTTTATAAAATGGAGGATGGAAAGAAAGTAATTCGCCTTTTTATAAATATCGACTGGAGCAGTTTAACAGAAACACTGACTCTTCCTGACAATATTGTCCTTGATGGACAAGGATATAATGTGAAACTGGGAGCTAATGGCTCTATTGAGGGAAATCTAAAAGATATTTATATCAGTGGTAAAAGTATTAGTAACATCTGATAAGCTTTTTAATAAATACAAATACTGATTCATTAATATATTGAACAATATTTTGACAGAAAACCGACACATTTAAAGCCTGGTGCTTATTAGAGGGATAATTTATCACGCAATAAGAATGGTTATCATATTTTTTTATAACAAAAAAGGTCCTAATTCTTAATAGAATTAGGACCTTTTATTGAGAACTGAGCGGTGCGTACGGAAGATGAACCTTATTTCTATTCCTCACGTACTCAATATCTTAGCAAGCTCTTAATTCTTTCTCCCACTAATAACCCCACGTGTGCAATTCTTTAGATTGCTTGGTGTTGCGGTGGTTGTTTGAGTTGGTGCAAAAATAGTAAAATAGTTCATTTGGAACATTATCTAAAGATTTATTAACAGAGTATCATGCTTCTAACTTCTCTACTGTGTTTTTTTGCATTTTTGTTAGAATGTCCCTTTTTTACACCTATTATCAATCTAAGAAATCTTACTTTTGCCTGATAGTTAAGGCAAAATGGAGAAAATTCAAGTAATACAACCTACCAAATTGCTCGCTCCTTATATAAAGCAATATTGGTTTTTAAGGATAGATGATGTAAAGCAAGGCTTTCAGCGTTCTATCCCGGCGGGTTGTGTAGCACTTGTTTTTCATAAAGGAAATAAAATTATTTCTTCTTTTCATAAGGGAACGCAACCACAATCCTATATAAGCGGGCAAATCAGTACTTATTCAGACATAGAATTTTCTTTCTTGGATATGGTCATTATTTTATTCCAGCCTATTGGATGCAGGATGTTTTTTCCATATCCTATGGAAGAGTTTACTAATCAGAATATAGGTATTGATTTGTTAGATAACACCTGTTTAGTAGAATTGGAAGAGAAAATAAATGAAGCATCAGATAATTATCAAATAGTCAGATTGATAGAAGAATATTTATTAAATAGACTATGCGAAAATATATCATGCAACGCTAATAGGATGATGGCTACTATACACAATATCAATGAAGGTGAAGGAAATATATCCGTTTTATCTCAAACGGCTTGTTTAGGATATAAGCAATTCAAACGGATATTCGCTGAATATGTAGGACTAAATCCAAAAGATTTTATCCAAATCACACGATTTAGAAAGACATTCAATATTTTGCAATCAACTCCACAAATCAGTATAAGTAAAGTTGCCTATGATTGTGGATATTATGATAAATCACATTTAATAAAGGAGTTCAAAATGTTCACGGGTTATACCCCTACACAACTACTTGATATTTGTGATACTTATACAGAGAATCTATCGGTATTCAACTCTGTATTTATCAACGACAATAAAAAACTTAATAACATCGCTTTATGAAAATATTGATATACGGTGCTGGCGTAGTGGGTTGTACTTATGGCTGGCAATTATCCAAAGCAGGATGTGACGTTGCTGTATTAGTGCGTAAGGAGCAAAAAGAACTTGTACAAAAAGATGGTATTCGCATTATCTGTTCTGACTTTAGAGAGAAAGCAAGAAAAGATACAGATATAATCTTTAAGCCTACAGTAATAGACGAACTTTCGTCAAACAATGATTTTGAATACATTATTGTCTCCACCAATAAATTGCAATTATCAACTATATTGCCAAGTCTTTCAAAGTCAGCAGGAAAAGCAAATGTTGTATTTTTCCAAAATAACTGGGATGTTTTTACTGAAATAGATAAATATCTAAAACCTGAACAATACTTTTTTGCCTTTCCCTTTATGGTCGGGGGCGGAAAAGAAGATAAAAGCATACATTGTGCCATTTCAGGTCTAAAATATTCCAATACTCCGTTAGGTGAAAAAGACGGGCGGATAACTCCACGAGTAGAAAAGCTTTCTATAATACTGGATAAAGCAAACTTAAAGCCTGTCATTTCTAATCAAATATTAGTATGGCTAATCACACATTATGCTGTCGCTGCCGGTCTTTCAGCGGGAATAATGAGTGCCGGAAGTGCCTCTAAATTTATAGAGAATACAGCTATTATCAAAACTACAATGAAAGCTATTCGGGAAGGCTTAGCTATTTGTGAAAGAATGGGCATCAATCCTAAAACAGAAAAAGCAAACAGATTATATCTTTTACCTCTATTTATCAGTGTGCCAATAGCTAAGAAAATTTATAGTAATGATGCTCTGCAACTTATGTTTGATGGACATATAAATCATTCTCCTACTGAAATAAGGCAAATGATAGATGATATAATAGATAGTGGTGTAAAATATGCTGTTATAACTTCTAATCTGACACAATTAAAACTTCTAACCAAACTAATAAAAGTAAGTGAATAAAGCTATCAATTCGATAGCCATTAAATATAAGTATATGAAAGATATATTACAAGAGAGATTTTTCCAATTATTATTGGAATGCTCGCAGCGTAAAGTTTCTGTAACAGAATTTACAGAAGCTATTGAGGAATTGGCTACACATTTAGCTGATTTCAGTTGCAACGAACAGGATTATAGCGTTTTACTTCGTTATTTCTCCTTTGGTTTGCATCGACTTAAATCGTATCGTGTGCGGTTTGAGCAAGAAAAAAATGCCCTACTTGCATTTAATTGAGGAAGCAATAGGATTACTAAATAATGAAATGCGTATTATCAAACTGCGCATAAAATATCCGGAACAGTTTCAGCAACACGCAAATAAACTATTTCTTTCCCCTCTCCATTTAGCAGACAAAACAAGCCTTATTAGTATCATGGAAATAGTCAGCGGTCTATTTCTCTCCCAGCGTATAATATATCAAAATGAAAAAACTGTTCACCTGACGGACTTAGGAAAAGCCTTTGAATGGCTCTTTAACATCAAATTAGGTGATTATCACCAAAAATACATGGATGTCATCAAGCGAAAACCAGCCAAACTAACGGAGTTCCTTAATGAACTGGCAAACCTTATCCGCAAAGAACACGAAAACAAAGGGTATAGATAATCAGGCGTTTAGCATCAATTTATACAGGGTAGCGCATGCTACCCTGTAATTTGTTTGCTTTCCTTTGCCGAACTTTGCTTCATCAATCGATTGGTAATCATTTATATATAACTTGAAAAATGAAGT
>NZ_EQ973492.1:424873-443026 GCF_000158035.1 Bacteroides cellulosilyticus DSM 14838 | reverse complement strand
AGATAATTACGAGTTCAAAGACTGGATGCAAAAACTACTTGATAAACTGGAAGAAGTTGGCAAAGACGTAAAGAGTTTGCAGACCAACCCCGAAGTGATGCCGGGTGATAAGTTATTGGATAATCAGGATTTATGCCTGTTGTTCAAAGTAAGTACCCGAACATTGCAGAGATTGAGAAGCAAGAAACTGCTACCCTTTATGGTGATTAGTGGAAAAGCCTATTACCGGGCTTCGGATGTGCGTGAGTTCATAAAGGAACGGTTCGATGTGGGTACGCTCCGTAAGTTTGAGAAAGAACACGGAGCAAATAAGTAACACTGAAAAATATCCCGAAGCTGTACGCGTGGCAGCTTCGGGATATTTTTCTTTTGGCAAGTCCGTATTCACTTCTCTACCGATATTATTCCCTCTTCCTTATAAGATGCTTCAAACTGTTTGGTAAACGCAATAATCTGCCGGTTCGTCTTTACCAGTTCCAGAGTATATTGTTCCAGTTTATAAAGCAGGGCAAGTGCTTTCTTTTCTGCAAAGTTGGAATGAAGTTCTTTCACTACCTGATTATAGTTATTGCCTATGCTCCTGAATTGGGTGAATAACTGCGAGAGCTGAATATAATAATCAACCTTACTTTTATCAATCCTAAGCACTTTAAACGACTTCCCAAAAATACAGTTCTTAATGAAATGTGCCTTTACCTTATAGCCAGACTGGTCGTAAAAGGCTAAGAACTTGGCGTTCTCCACATCATCCAAATTCAGTGAATAGCGGTGTGTTCGTGGGTCAAGTTTAGGCTTGCGCCCACCTTTGTTAAATGGCTTCTTTTTCTGTTCCATAATGATAATTATTTACTGGTTTTACGACTTTGGAGTAAAACTAACCACCTTCAAAGGTGGCAAGGTTTTGAGGCACAAAAAACGAAGTGCGTGCCTTAGAACACAACTTGCTATGTTCCAATGAACATAAAAATCTTCCCTACAGTCAGATTGCCAAAGCAAACGGTTCGGCTTCCTCCTATGTCTATTTATCGGTTACAAAATTACAGACAGCAGTTTGCCCCTGAAAGATGGGCTATTACGCCAAATTGCGACACAAACGGACAAAGTACCCCCATTTTAAAAAGCATCTGTTTTTACCCTTTTCTTTGCTGAAAATTGATTGAATGGTGGCAATTTATAAGACAGTCAAACAAGGTTTGAATATGGCTTTAAAACATGTTTGAAAGGCGTTTAACGATTTGGCAATACTGCCATGAAACTGGCTTACCACTTTTAAATCATTATCAAAAATCAATCAACCTATTCATAAACCATTAAAAATTGAAAGTATGGCAGAAGTAAAACAATCATTACAGGAAACAGGAAGTAAGGAACGGGAAAGCTATAAATCGGTGTTCCTTAAAAAGCAGTCGGTTTGTAACCGTCAAAGCGTGTACATTAGTGGAGAGATACAAAAACGTATCATGCAGATTGTAGGAGTGATTACGGGCAAAAAGGTAAGCATCGGGAATTTCATTGATAACGTACTGGAAGAACATCTTAATACGCACAATGATGTCCTTTCGGCTCTCTACCGGGAAGAAATGCAAAAAAGAATATTCAACCAGCCAAAAGAGAATAAAGAATGAATATCGTAACTATTGAGGAACAGACCTTTAAACAGGTATGCAGTCAGTTCGCCAACTTTGCTAATCAGGTGGAACGCATTTGCAGATAGAACAATCATCAGTCCGATAAATGGTTGTCAGGTCGTGAAGTGTGTGCCCTGCTCGGTATCAGCATCCGAAGTTTGCAGAACTATCGGGACAGCGGTAAACTGGGTTACTCCCAAATCGGGAATAAGCTATATTATAAATCTGCCGATATTGAGAGAATGGTTGCCGAATGTACGGCAAACCATCTTTCAGGAAAGAAAAACAACTATGTACCAACCAATAAATAAGTATCGCCTTATGACAAGAAAACAAGATTGCAATTTAGAAGCAAACCAATCTTTTACCCTCCCGGCTATTGTAGGTACATGGGAAAGTTTAAATCTTCATCCTACGGTAATGATATACCAAAGCAAGAGGAAATATCTCCTTTCGATACTTCATGTATCGGATAATGGACAGGCGCAACCAGCCACTTACGAGATACAAAAGGAAGATAGCCGTTATTTCATCGTTTCAGCCTTTAAACGGCTTTATATCGGCTATGACAAGGTAAAAGATAGCCTTTCCATTTCTTATTATGGCGAGTATTTGCGTAACTGACAGATGATATAAGTCAATCATTCAAACCAATTATAAATCAATAAAATGATAAAACAATATGGAACTGATAAACGGCAACAGTGAAATAATTAAGGATTTCTTTCAGTCTATGGAAAAAATATTAGGTGGTATTGGTAAACTGGCAAAGGAAAGCAGACCGCATTTAAACGGTGAAAAGTTTCTAAGCAACCGGGAAGCATCTAAATATTTGAAAGTAAGCATTCGCACGCTGCAAGAATGGAGAGATACGGGCGTTATCCCGTACATTCAGATAAAAGGCAAAATAATCTACCGTCAAAGCGATATAGAACGGCTTTTGCAGACCTACTACAATAAAGAACGGCAGGAATAACCTACTATCCTTTAAAAAACACATTTTTTCCGAAACTGACTAAGAACATTAACTTTATTAGTGTAGTAGTCCGTCTGTGCAAGCCTTTGGAAGAAAATACAACCCGGAGCGCAGCGCAGGTGTGGAGATTTTCTTTCAAACCCGTAGGGCTTGGGCTTGAACGGACGGAATACGGAGCTTACCTTTGTTAATGTTTTAGCCTAATTTGAAAAAATCAAACTGGATGATTTTTAATTATTAAAACACTATTTTTTTTGTCTTCTCCCATTCGTGGCAACACTTCACTGCATATATTGATAAACTTAACAATCTGGTTATCAGAAATGAATACATGCTTGAAATGTCGTATTTGAACTTTCTGAAAATCAAAATTTTTTCGATAATGTTGCACAATCCATTTGCATAGACAATATTTTATTGGAAAATCATATTTAAAACTATAATATATAGTATTTAAAATGCACAAAGGGATATTAGGATTCTCATCAAAAACAATATCCATAGCATGATTTTTATAAAATTGCAGAAAATGTTTATCGTAAATAAATTTCTCTCTATTATAATCATATATAATAGCTGAAAAATTGAAAAACGCAGTATTGATCAAGCTATAAGGGGTATCTCTTAGTTGTAACTTTTGAACTCCCCACGTATTTTTAATATCCCAAGCATCAACAGTTAGTTGTCCGATTTTAACTTTATATCCACCAAAACTATTTTTTTCAAGTTGTATATGATTCCAATAATTTTTTGGTAAAATCAATTTATCTATATTTCGGACTACAATATCTAAATCACGATTTTCTAAATATCCTAATAGAAAATTTCGAATTACTCCACTAAATATATAAATATCCGTCTGCAAAGCAATTAAATTCAATAATTCCCACGTTTTTTGATCCAACAAAAACTCTTTCAAATATATTTTAAAAGAATATGCTTGCTGGTCGATTTTTTGTTTTATATTATTATATTCGCTGTCCACTTATTTTTTGATAATGATCTAATGCAAATTTATCAGTCATACAAGCAACGAAATCACGAATAAGACGGAATCGTTCCTCTACCGTAAAATCACAAACATCAAATTTATCATATAGTTTATCTAAATCGCCTATTTTTATATCTTTTCCATATTTATTTTCAAAATCTTCATCTGCACAATACTCTTCCCAATGCTCATGTAAAACAGTCATAAATATAGAACGGGAGAATAGAGATTTCCCTCTATCACGATAATTTTTATCTGTATGAAATAGAAGTCTTATATACGAATTTAATATCCCAACAATTACTGCATCACCAGTTATTTCTAAGGAAGTTATCTCTCTCTTAGATAATATCTTCTTCTTTGAAAAATCTTTTAAGGCTTTTGCAATTCCATCGTTATCTTCGATCAACTCCTTATTATATGTTCCCTCCTCTATCTGCTCCAAATTTTGAACGAAGTTTTTAGTAGCAACTCCCATTAAGTGAGTTAATAAGATAGTCCGATAGCTAACCCATTCTTTCTTAGATGAAATATTATCTCCTTGTGTTGTTCGCAAATTATCGTCTAGCTTCTCTTTTATTTCATCTGATATATAAGGGTCATTAGCAATCTTGTCTTTTACGTCATTCAAGGTTAACCATTGTTTTTGATTAGCGTCTTCAAGATCCATCACTAAATAGCAAATAGAATCTGCTGCTTCCATCAAAAACGCTAATGGATGGCGCTTATACATACCATTTGACTGTTCCAATTTACAATATTTAGCTATATCATCTAAAGTTTTTCTTTCTGTAAAAAAAACTCCATGTTTATGAAGACTTATTTTATCATTTTCATCTTCTGTTTTTATAGGAATGCCATAATTAGGGTATTTTAAGGTAGAAGCCAAGGTAGAGCATGTAAGGTTTAGTCCAAATAAATCACCTAAATATTGGAGCTTGGTAAGAATTCTAAATCCTTCTGCATTCCCATCAAATTCAACATAATCTTGAATTAAATTTTTATTATTTAGAAATGTTTTAAAACCATATTCCTTTTTTGTTTTCTTCTTGTGTTAATGTCCTTCCCAGTGTCTTTTTCCCACTTCCCAATATAGTTTGTATACCTAACTCCCTTAATAACATATTTACTTAAAGAACTGCCTATATTTTCATTTTCAATTCCGCATTTAATATCTTTAAACAATTCTGAGAAGTAATTTTGTATAACCTGTTCTCCAAAATGTCCAAATGGGGGATTTCCAATGTCGTGAACCAAGCAAGATGTTTTCAATATAGGATCTATCTTACGCAAAATTTCCTCACTAGTTAATTGCGTCTTTTTCTTAAACTCGTCATTGCCACTTAGATATATAGCGAAAGACAAACCAATATTCATCACTTCCATTGAATGTGTTAAACGTGAGTGAATATTATCATCTGACGTCAAAGGGAATACCTGGGTTTTGTCATGCAATCGCCTAGAGGCAGAACTAAATATAACACGCCCAAAATCGCTTTCAAATGGATTTCGATTGTCTGTATTTTCAGATAAAACAGCACGTTGGTTATCAACCCGTGATGGTCTAAGTCTCTGAGTACTTAGTAAATCATTTTTCCAATTCATATTTTAATAAATAGAATATACTTTTAGCATAGATAATCCGTATTTTATTAGGAATATTATTCCACCAATGACAAAAATACTGTTTTTTGTGTGAATATCCAAGACATCTAATCTTTTTTTCATTAACAACCAAAGCATTTCTCTACGTTCACCATATCTCGCATGATAGAGCTATCTAAAACTTTTGCATAATGCTGTGTCATTCTGATATTGGAATGTCCCAAAATCTTAGATACATTTTCCATTGATACATCATTGGCGAGAAAAACTACGGTAGCCGCAGTATGGCGTGCAACATGCGTAGTTAGGCGCTTGGTAATGCCGCATAAATCAGCGATTTCTTTTAAGTAGGCATTCATGCGCTGATTACTGATTACAGGCAAAAGTACACCTTTCTTTATACACTCTATATTATCTTCATATTTCCTCAATATCCTTTGAGGAATAGACAAAACAGGAATGTTGCACATCTGACTGGTTTTCTGTCGTGCCTTGCGTATCCACAAAGCACCGTTATTGTCTTTTATTAAGTGTTCACGGCTTAACTGTTGTACATCCACGAAAGCAAGTGCGGTGAAACAGCAAAAAACAAAAATGTCCCTTACCTGCTCCAATCGTTTGATAGTAAATTCCTTGTTCATGAGAATATCCAGTTCCTCACGTGAGAGGAACTCTACATTTACTTCCTCCTGCTTGAAGTGGATGCCGTAAAACGGGGCTTTCTTTATCCAGTCGTTAGCCAAAGCAATACGAACAACTTTTTTCAAGTTCTTCAAATGTTTCAATGCGGAATTGTTTTGGCAATGCTTCTCTGTTTTCAGCCAAAAATCAAAATCACGGATAAATTGCCCGTCCAGTTCTGCCAGCATTATATCATCACGGTGGTAACAACTACGGATATATTCTTTCAATCGGTTTATTGAAGTATCAAACTTGGTTACGGTGCTTTCTGTATATTCTTTGCCAATCAGGGCACGACATTTTTCGTTATGCTCTGCATACACTTCCAGCAAGGTGCGCTGTACTTTATCCCGTCCGTAGAAACAATCCTTTATAATATCGGCTGTTAGCGGTTTGTTGTCTATCTCCAATTCACGGTGTATCTGCAATACTTTGGCACGAACCGTATTGATATAGTGGTTCAGTTCGATGGCTACACGGTCTTTTCCTTTGGAACATTCCTTTTTCTGATTCCATAAATCTACGGGAATACTCCGTTTAATCATAACTTCGGCTACTCGCTTGTTTACGGTGATGCGCATACAGATAGGAGCTTCACCGTTTTTCAGAAGTTTCGCTTTCTTGATGATGAACAATACGCTTAGTGTGTTTCTTTTCACTGCTCCCATAATTCTTTGATTTTAAAGTTGTACAAAATTAGTTTGTTACACTCAAAAACCAGCTACGCAAAAAGCTGACAATCAAAGACAAATGCGTCAATTCGTGGGAGCAAAAACGGCTTTCAAAAAGTCCCACGAATAAGCCACGTGAGAACTGCTTTAAACCGCTATTTTTTGCCTAAGCGGGGAAAAAGAAAAAGCCCTGAAATCCTTGAATTTCAGAGCTTTGCTTTAATTTACTATTTGCTTTCGCGGTGCGTACGGGACTCGAACCCGTGACCCCATGCGTGACAGGCATGTATTCTAACCAACTGAACTAACGCACCATAATTTCATTTCTTTTATCGCTTTCTCTCTCGATTGCGGTTGCAAAGGTAGGTGTTTTTTTGAAACCTGCAATAGCTTGAAAGAAATATTTTTCATCTTTTTTAAAGTAGGCTTGATTATAAGATATTTATATTACCTTTGTGTGGCAAAAAAAAAATCGAATGACAAATCAAAATCAATTAAAAGCGAGAAAAACCATGAGAAATACTCCTATTGAACGTAAACTGATTGACGAAACCATCGAAGCATTTCAGATTGCAGACTTTGGAAAAGCAACCATCCGCGAAGTAAAGGCGATTGCCGCCAAGGCAGAAGCTGAATCTGGTATAGAATTTATAAAAATGGAAATGGGTGTGCCGGGACTTCCCCCTTCGGCTGTAGGTGTAAAAGCTGAAATAGAAGCTCTGCAAAAAGGAATTGCCAGTCTTTATCCTGACATCAACGGATTGCCTGCACTGAAAGAAGAAGCTTCGCGTTTTATAAAAGCATTTATTAATGTAGATTTGCAACCGGAAGGTTGTGTACCTGTTACCGGTTCCATGCAAGGCACCTTTGCTTCGTTCCTCACTTGCAGTCAGTGTGATGAAAAGAAAGATACGATATTGTTTATTGACCCGGGATTTCCTGTACAGAAGCAACAGCTAGTCGTTATGGGACAAAAGTTCGAGACTTTCGATGTATATGATTTCCGTGGCGACAAATTGAAAGAGAAACTGGAAAGTTACCTCAAGAAAGGGAATATCTCTGCTATCGTCTATTCCAACCCGAACAATCCCAGTTGGATTTGCCTGAAAGAAGAAGAGCTACGTATCATCGGAGAACTTGCTACGCAATATGATATTATTGTTCTGGAAGACCTGGCTTACTTCGCTATGGACTTCCGGCAAGATTTGAGCAAACCATTCCAAGCACCTTATCAACCATCAGTGGCACATTATACAGACAACTATGTATTGCTCATTTCCGGCTCTAAAGCATTCAGCTATGCCGGACAGCGTATTGGTGTCAGCTGCATTTCAAACAAGCTCTATCACCGCTCTTATCCCGGATTGACAAAACGCTATGGTGGCGGCACATTCGGTACAGTATTCATTCACCGTGTACTCTATGCCCTCTCCTCCGGTACGAGTCATTCGGCACAATACGCGCTTGCCGCCATGCTGAAGGCTGCTAACGAAGGGCAGTACAACTTCCTTGACGAAGTGAAAATATATGGTGAACGCGCTCACAGGCTAAAAGAGATTTTTCTGCGCCACGGTTTTCATCTGGTATATGACAATGACCTTGGTGATCCCGTAGCCGATGGCTTCTACTTTACTATCGGTTATCCGGGGATGACCAGCGGCGAATTGGCTAAGGAATTGATGTACTATGGTGTCAGCGCCATATCTCTGATTACTACCGGTAGCCATCAGGAAGGTTTGCGTGCCTGTACTTCATTCATCCAGGATCATCAATATGCACAATTAGAAGAACGGATGGCAATCTTTGCAGAAAACCATCCGATATAATAGAATAAACTTACCAATTAGTGCCGGTATCCCACCACAAACGGGTGCCGGCATTATCATCTCCTCCCAAAGCTTTCACCAATGCACGGTATTGCTCCGGATTTTCCGTTTGTAATCCTCCGGGAAAGTTTAAACGGCGAATCATGATTTCCGTATCAACGCAGCCATCCTTACTATGATTGAAACGAACAGGAAAAAGGAGTGGATATCCGGTTCTGCGCTGCTCCGCCCAGGCTTCACATCCTTCAGGAAACATTGCCAGCCATTTCTGCGTAATGATCTTCTCCAACTTCGTATCCCGGTCTGCTGTTTCAATCCACTTCGGTGAGACCTTACAATAGGCTTTTATATTATTTTCAGCATCAAATGTATCCACAAAATCAATTGGCAATTTATCACTATTCAAATATGAATCAGTCTGCATGATACCATACTGATGTAGAGAGGAAGTAATCCCTTTTTCATAGCATATACCGGCATCTTCATCTGTCCAGTTCCTCAAAGCGGCTTCCGCACGCAGAAACCAGACCTCGGCAGCAGTCATAAGAACCGCATCCGTTGACTGAGTAGTCTTCAGCTTCGACAAACCCATATAATTGCTATGAGAGAAGCAAGTTCCCTGCCGGATTCCACGATACTGTCCTTTAAACGACTCATCCTGGCATGTGGCAAAAAAGACAGTACGCCGAGGATCTTCATAACCGTTCATGATAGACTCCATTGGAGCACTCATATAAGTTTCGTTCCACACCAGATTGAGTTCTCCCAACGGATTGGCATACCCTTTCTTTGTAGATACCGCCACCGGTTCATTTTCCGCTTCCAACATTCCATATTCATTATTAAAGGCTTTCAGGAACTCTGAACGGGCTTTCTCTTCATCCACTGTAGCTATTCGCATTGCAAGCCGCATTCTCAATGAATTGGCAAACCTTATCCACGAAATGTATTCGCCATCCATCAGTATATCAAAACGGGAAAACTCAGCAGCTTCCGGATTTGACTCGACATAACCGGTAAGAGTACTCACAGCCGTATCTAATTCACAAAAGAACTCTTTATAAACCACTTCTTGTGTATCGGGCATATATTCTGCGTTAGGATCAGCAAACCGTGAATAAATGATAGGACCATAGTAATCCGTAACGCGATGCATCACTTCCACTTTCAGAATCTTGGTGACTCCGAAGAAACCCGGATGTTTCTCACGCGTTGCGTTCTCCGACTGGTATATCTGTGGAAAAATATACGAATAGGTATGTCCCCACATTGCACTGTTCCAACCATCTTGCAAATTATAGTCCGAATTATGGCTACCTCCATTCAATGGTTTTCCATCATGCATATATCCACTAAACATATCTGCATTCAGGTTCTGCGTCAACTGGAAAGGCCAGTTCTTACCCTTTCCATAATCATAATTGAAGTAAATGCCCTGCTGAATCACTCCCAGACGAATACCATGTTCATTATAATCAATTTGCAAATCTTCATCCGTAATTCCGGATAAATCCGTATTGATATCCTTAAAGTCACCCGTGCAAGAAGTTAAAACTAACAGAGCACCGAATATCCAACTATATCTTTTCATATCAATCCTCCCCTCTCCCATTAAAATTCACACTTCAATGAAAAGCCCCAACTGCGCGTTGTTGGCATTCCATACACATCAATGCCTTGATTATCATTACCGGTAGATAACACCAGATCCGGATCAAAAGGCGCCTTCTTATAAAAGAAGAACAAATTGCGGGCTATAAAAGAAACCTGAGCTTTCTTCAGAACTTTAGATTTTTCCATCCAGGAAGCAGGTAACTGATAAGACAATGAAAGTTCTCTCAATCGGATATTGGTCGCATCATACATATAATATTCCGTTGTCCCTGCGCGTCCGCCTACAATCTTATAGAATCCCTTCACGTTCTCTATCCGCTGCCCCTCCAGCATAACATAACTATTATCACGGGCCTTTCCGGTAATTTCCGATACACCGTACAAGTCCATATCTGCCTGAGTTTGCGAAAGCACCTTACCGCCGTAACGACAATCTATCAGGAAATAGAGAGATAAGTCTTTATAAGAAAGCGTATGATTCCATCCCAGCTGGAACTTCGGATTGGAGTTTCCAACCTTTACCGTATTCCCGTCACCTTCTACTTTTGGCAATCCTGCATTATTCCCTTCCGTCTCATAAACAATATTACCGGAAGCATCTCTGACAAAAGCTTTTCCATAAATATCGCCAATCGATCCACCTTTTATCAATTTCATGGCATAACTGGAAGAGAAACTGGTAGGGCCATAAACAAATTCTTTCAAATCTTCATGCAAAGCAACTATTTTGTTCCTGTTAGAAGCAAAATTAAGAGTAGTGCTCCACATAAAATCTTTTGCCATCACAGGAGTAGCGTCCAATGCGATTTCCCATCCCTGATTCTGAATGTTACCGGCATTCACATAGCGGTAAGCATATTTGTCACCCGCCAGCGTAGGCAATTTAAAAAACTGGTTATGAGTATTTGTTCTATAGAAAGTGATATTAAACCCGATACGGCTGTTCAGAAAACGTCCTTCTGCACCAATTTCCCACGAATAATTCATCTCCGGTTCCATTTCCTTGAAAGGTGCCGCATCATTCGCCAGATATTCACCACCGGCAGTGATATGGGAAGCGGAATTCGTAATATACAAAGGAATATCATTCCCCACCATACTATAAGCAGCACGCACCTTTGCATACGACACCCATTCAGGTAAAGTCAGCAGACGGCTTAGGATCAACGAAGTACCAACTGAAGGATAAAAATATCCTCTGCCTTCGTGCTTGGTATGTGATAAAGTGGAAGACCAGTCATTGCGGGCCGTCAAATCTATATAGGCACTCTCTTTATAACCCACCTGCGCCGTAGCAAACAGCGATTGCAGCTGACGGTGTGAATCAATTTTCTGGTCAAGAGCTGCTGAACCGTTCATTATAATATTTGCCAGAGTAAATACATTGGCATAGTACAAAGAAGCTGTTTTGGAATCATAACGGGTAGAATTAGTAGTCTTATCAGTAATACTTCCCCCAAATGCACCATTTACTGAGAAATCGCCCCATTTCTTCTTCATCATAAGCATCAGGTCACCATAAAACTGGAGATCCTGATAATCCATTTCCAGGTAACGTCCGTTAGTACCAGCTAACGCCGGAGCTGTAGAAGCATAAAATTTCTGACGGACTTTATCGTCAATGCAATCCACATTGCCACGGGCCTGTACCGTCAACCAGTCATTTACTTGCAAGTTTGCCGATAAGGAGACAATGGCATGCATACGCACTTCTTTAGTTTGTATGCGGTTCGTTATCCAATACGGATTCTGCTCAAAATCTTCATAGGCAGTATGCCAGTTCTGTATATTCAGGTTTCTACTTTCATCGTACACTTCGAAATTATCCCTATAATACGACAAGTCCTCTCCACGGGGAAACCGATAAAGCCCCACCAACGGGTTCATATAAAATCCGCCTACTGTCGGTTTGTTTTTAGAGACTTGTCGCATCAAATTCACATTACCATCCAGTTTCAAACGATTATTGAATATCACAGAAGTTTCCCTAAATGTAATATTATGCTTGGATAAGCGATTTTTATCAATAATCCCTTTACCGGTAGTATTGGCATATGAAAAATAATTCTGCAATTTCTCATTGCCATGGCTTACGGATACGGAAGTAATGGAAGTCACTCCGGTAGAGAAGAAATCATTCAGATTATCGTATTTCGGCAAGTCTTTTCGTTCTCCCCAACTATCCACCCCATCGCTTACTCCATAACGATTTTGCATTTCGGGTAAAGAAGATGCTTTATCGAACATCAGACTGGTAGAAAATGATATGCTCCGTTGTCCTTGTGATTTACCTTTCTTGGTCGTAATCAATATCACACCGTTACCTGCCTGGCTACCATAAAGTGCCGCTGCAGGAGCCCCTTTCAGAATACTTATGCTTTCTATATCTTCCGAGTTTAAGTTTGAAATACCATCACCGCCATCGCGGTTACCTGCATTAGCAGTTCCGCCAATGGCACTGAAAGCCTGTTCCGAAGTTGAATTTAACATAGGAACACCATCAATTACATAAAGAGGTTGATTCTCCCCGGCTACCGAACGGATTCCGCGAATGTTTACTTTAGCGGAAGCACCCAGTCCCGATGATACCTGATTAACCTGCACACCGGCAGTCTTACCGGTCAATGAAGTTATCAGATTAGGCATTTTAACCCGTGTCAATTCTTCACTTTTCACCTGACTTATTGCATAGGAAAGAGAGTGCTCCTTCTTTTCGATACCCAAGGCAGTCACAACTACTTTATCCAGTTCCACCGCATCTTCTTCTAATACAATATCCAGAAATGTATGTCCTTTTACGCTTACCTCCTGCGTCTTATATCCCATAAAAGAGAATCTCAGCACCGCATCATCAGCAACCGTCAGTGCAAATTTGCCTTCCAAATCCGTCACTGCACCATTCGAAGTACCTTTTTCCAACACTGTAGCTCCCGGTAAAGGCACACCGTCTCCATCTACAACACGCCCCATTATACTTTTCCGAGCGATAAGTACTTCAAGCCGATGGTTCACATCGTCTGCAACAAAAGCACAACAAGAACTACTATACGAAAAAAAATAACCAAAAACAAAAAAACAGATATAATTATAGATAGTCAATTTCATGATTTACAATAAAGAGATAACAATTTGCAAAAGTAACCAATTTCTTCCTAATAAAAACCTGTTATATAACATATATGAAAATTCTATCAGTGAAAAAAGAGAAATAATATTTGTTTTTCAAGGATTTGTCTGTATATTAGTGGCATGGATATTAACACAGACATATTCAAAATTGAAACGAACCACGTATTACCTTCACGTGGAAAAGTACTGATATCCGAGCCTTTCCTCTATGACGAGATGTTCGGACGTTCTATTATCCTACTGGTAGACCATACGCTGGATGGTACAATGGGATTGGTATTGAATAAACCTCTCCCACTATATCTCAACGACGTATTGAAAGACTTCAAAGATGTGGAAAATATACCTATTTATAAAGGCGGTCCGTTATGTACCGATACGCTGTTTTACCTTCATACACTAAAAGGTATAAAAGATTCTCTGCAAATAGGAAAAGGATTCTATCTGAACGGAGATTTTGATGCCATCCGCCGTTATATTTTGGAAGGCAATGACATCACCGGAAAAATACGCTTCTTCTTGGGATATTCAGGCTGGGAACATGACCAGCTATGCCAGGAAATTGAAGAAAACACCTGGCTGATAGGATCGACAAACATCGCTTCCCTTATGGATGAAAAGGGAAGCGCAGAACTTTGGAAAAATGTTTTGGGAGAACTGGGAGGCAAATATCAAACATGGTCACGCTTCCCGCAGATACCCACATTGAATTAATCAACCCGGATGCACTGCAGTAATGCAACATCTTTGAAATAACCTTCTACACACAACCAATCTTTTAACAACCCACACTGAACAAAGCCGCAAGAGGCGAACAAACGCATGCTTGCCTCATTATCGGTGGCGATATGAACAACCAACTGTTTCATACGCAGAAAGTCAAAAGCATAGTCACAAAGTAGTGTCAATGCATCTTTTGCATAGCCTGCGCCACGAAACTCTTTCCGGATAACGATACCCACTTCTCCGCGTGCATGCATCGGAGAAAAGTCTGTAATATCAATCGTTCCTATCGTAGCATGATCTTCAAGGCGCACCACCATCATACGCAGTTGCTTATCGGAAAACATATCGCATTGTGAGTTCTCCATATATTGCTTCATCACATAGCGTGAATAGGGTACGGTGAAGTTACTGATATCCCACTGTTGCGGATCGTTTTCCATTTCACAAATCAATTCCAGATCCTCCGGTTCCATAGCACGAAGGCGAATACGTTCGTTTACAAAATAAATATGTTTCATGATCAGAGATAACATTTTTCGGAAGTCACCAGTACGCGACTTTCCGGGTTATAAATTCCCAGACGCAATCCCATTTTCCGATGGCGGGACAGCAAGCGGATAATTGTAGAAAAAGAAAAGGCACGGCAATCATACACCACATGCGTGAAACCTTTCAGCGAGATGAATGGACCGGCATGTCCGTCGGCGGCAGATGCTTCGTTTGCCACAACGAAATGATGCTTTCCGATCAGCCCGTTACGTTTGAAAAGTCCACGCAAACTATGAATAGTGGCTTCTTCACCGAAAACAAGAAAACGAGGGAAAGCTTGTCCTTTAAGAAAGGGAACTTTCGCTTTTTTTCCCGGAAAACCGAATATACGTCTCAAGGAAAGCATCAGCAAACGAATATACATCTGTAAATGGATACCGATCCGAACAAGCCAACGCCCCAAGAGCCCATAACGTTCACCATGCTTGCGAAAGAAAATATCCATTGCTCCACAAAATACGCGCACATGGTGATAGGTATCTTTCGATGTACTTTCTCCCTTATAATGCAATATAGGATAAGGCAAGTAGTAATTTTCATATCCCGCCTCCTCAATCCGGCAGGACAAATCTATATCTTCACCATACATAAAGAAGTCTTCATCCAGTAATCCGGATTTTTCCAATGCAGAACGGCGCAGCAACATGAATGCACCTGCCAATACTTCCACCCGGTGAATGGCATCCGCATCCAAGGCATTACAATAATACCCACCTAAACCTTTAGAACGGGGGAAAAGTTTTCCCAAGCCGGACAGTTTACCAAAAGTGGCTGCCAAAGTAGGATATCCACGCTTTGATTCCCGCAGAAAACGTCCGTCATCCGTCAGCATTTTCACACCGGCAGCTCCGACGCAAGGATGCGTGTCCATAAACAGAAGCGCTTCTTCCAAAGTCTGCTCCGGCAATACCGTATCAGGATTCAACAACAGTACGTATTCTCCCTTCGCTTGACGAATGGCCTGGTTATTAGCACGGGCAAAACCAACATTCTCCTTATTATATATATAGGTAATACGCGGGAAGCGTTCGGTAAGGTATGCCTCCGAATCATCGACGGACGCATTATCCACTACAAAAATTTCGGCTGAAAGATTGTCAATAGCCCTGTATAAGGAACAAAGACACTGTTCCAGATAATACTTTACATTGTAATTGACTATGACAACAGAGAATTTCATGCTTCCTCCTCTTTATTGATATGCAATTCTTTACGTAAACGGCCTTCACCGGGCAAGCAGAACAGCGAAGCCGTAAGAGCAATAAAAGCACAAAGCAAACCTTTGTTACTCAATGTCAGATAATAAACTGCAAGACCTACCCATACCGGCAGTGCAAGCATAGCTACCCGAACTTTACTCCAGAAAGAATATAAACGTAAAGCTTCAGGCAAACTAACTTTATCAATCTTCCGCGTCAGCACCCAGGCGAAAAGTTTCAAAGAAACCGGCACGCAAGCAGCAACCAGCAAAATAGACAAAGTTTCTGCAAAATAAGTCGTACGGACATCAGCGGCATATATACCTACCCAATCTCCACCGGTTTCACCTACTATGATCCATATCACCGGCAGCAACCAGAAACTGATAAATATTACTTTTAAACGACTCGCAACGTGTTTTATCTGTTCTTCCATTCTCTTATAAACAATAGACTTAATAACAATAATTTAATTCGTTCCCGTAAAAAGCGTCCGGTTTACAATACTACGTCCCAGAGTGACTTCGTCCGCATATTCCAACTCATCGCCCACTGAAATGCCACGGGCAATCACACTTAGCTTCACCCCCATCTTTTCAAGCTTACGATAAATATAGAAGTTTGTTGTGTCACCTTCCATCGTAGTGCTGAGTGCCAAGATCACCTCCTTGATTCCACCGGCAGCCACACGCCGTACAAGACTTTCTATCTGCAAGTCACCCGGCCCTACCCCGTCCATTGGTGAAATAACACCACCCAAGACGTGATATAGTCCACGGAATTGCTGCGTCGCTTCCACCGCCATGACATCACGGATATTCTCTACAACACAAACTGTAGATGCATCCCGCTGCGGATTGGCACAAATACGGCAAGTTTCCGTATCTGAAATATTGTGGCAAACCCTGCAATATTTCACTTCATGCTTCAGTGTAACAATAGCGTTACCAAAGGCTTCTACCACTGCCGTATCTTGTCTCAGAAGGTGTAGTACCAGGCGCATAGCGGTCTTCCGCCCCACTCCTGGCAGTTTGGCAAACTCGCTCACCGCCTTCTCCAATAATATCGAGGAAAATTGTCCGTTCATACTAAAAAATCAACTATTGGCGGCAAAGATAATGTAAATTGAGTGCAGAACTTTCATGTAAGCATGAAAAAGTTATGCCAAAATGCAGCTTATCTTCTTAAAAGATAATTAGATTTCCGCATTCCGAACATAGATTTTTGAAATAAGTACTACCTTTGCATACGCAGAAAAAAAGAAAAAGAGTAAGAAACTTTCTAAATTTGACATAAAAATGGAGATTACAAGCGCTGAATTCGTCATTAGTAACACAGATGTGAAAAAATGTCCCCCCGGAATATTTCCTGAATATGCCTTTATCGGACGTTCCAACGTTGGAAAATCCAGCCTCATCAATATGCTAACAGGGCGTAAAGGACTTGCCATGACTTCCGCCACTCCGGGAAAGACTATGCTCATCAATCATTTCCTTATTAATAAAAGCTGGTACATCGTCGATCTACCTGGCTATGGTTATGCCAGACGCGGACAAAAAGGAAAATCACAAATACAGCGTATCATCGAAGATTATATTCTAGAACGTGAACAGATGACCAATCTCTTCTTGCTTATTGACTCACGGCTTGAACCACAAGTCATCGATATCGAATTCATGGGATGGCTGGGCGAGCACGGAATACCTTTCTCCATTGTCTTTACCAAAGGGGATAAGCTGAAAGGCGGCAGGCTGAACACCAATATCCAGCAGTATCTGAAAAAACTAAAAGAGCAATGGGAAGAACTTCCCCCTTATTTTGTGACCTCTTCTGAGAACAGAATGGGCAAAAAAGAGTTATTAGATTATATAGAGAGTATTAATAAAGAATTAAATACCAAATAAAGTAATAGTAAATATGAAAAAGAGTGTATTTTCACTGGCATTTATTGCCACCTTACTTCTTGTGTCGGCCAATAGCCAGGCACAATCGCTAAAAGATTTATTCAACAAAGAAAATGTAGAAAAAGTAGTCAGCGCCGTTACCGGCAAGAATACTGTTGATATGACAGGTACATGGTCGTACACCGGTGCCGCTATCGAATTCGAATCAGACAACCTGTTGATGAAAGCCGGCGGAGCCGTTGCTGCTACCACTGCCGAAGCCAAACTCAATGAGCAACTGAGCAAAGTGGGTATCAAACCCGGACAAATGAGTTTTACCTTCAATGCCGACAGCACTTTCAATGCTAAACTGGGAACCAAAACTCTGAACGGGACTTATATGTATAACGCTACCGAAAAGCATGTAACCATGAAGTTCGTCAGACTGATAAACATGAATGCCAAAGTTAACTGTACATCCGGCAGCATGGATTTACTGTTTGAGTCGGACAAACTACTGAAGCTAATCACTTTCCTTTCCAGCAAGAGCAGCAATGCCACACTGAAAACAATCAGTTCACTAGCAAACAGTTACGACGGCATGATGCTAGGCTTCTCACTTGAGAAGAAAGAATAAAACGGAATATCAATAAAAAAGTCCCGTAAACATTATGT
>NZ_EQ973492.1:422555-424354 GCF_000158035.1 Bacteroides cellulosilyticus DSM 14838 | reverse complement strand
GTGCCCAGAACAGGACTCGAACCTGCATGCCTCTCGACACACGCACCTGAAACGTGCGCGTCTACCAATTCCGCCACCTGGGCATTAGGTAATTGCAATCTATGTACTTGAGCGGAAAACGAGACTCGAACTCGCGACCCTAACCTTGGCAAGGTTATGCTCTACCAACTGAGCTATTTCCGCGTTTGCGGTTGCAAAGGTAGATATTTTCTCCAAACCTGCAAACATTCTACTTATTTTTTTCGCGAAGAAAAATACACATTTACCATACGAAAGCGGCAGGCTTTTGATTATCAACTCATTCTGTCGCGATAATCCTCGTAAGAAAATTGCTTGAAAATATCAGCTTTCCTCTCTTTGGTCCACATAGCAATAGCAGGATGGTGAATTCCATTGAACATATTTGTTTTCACCATGGTATAATGTATCATGTCTTCGAAAACAATACGCTCTCCGATTTGCAATTCATGGTCGAAGCTCCAGTCGCCCATATAGTCACCACTCAAACATGAATTTCCACCCAGGCGATACACATGACAACCACCATTATTTCCTATTTCAGCACCACGTACGGCAGGCTGGTAAGGCATTTCAAGACAGTCGGGCATATGACAGGTAAAACTCACATTAAGAATGGCAGTACGGATACCACGACTTACTACAATATCTACTACTTCAGAAACCAATACGCCGGTTTGCCAAGTAAAGGCAGAACCTGGTTCAAGGATAATACGCAAATGAGGATAACGAGCACGCAAATCTTTCAGCAGTTGAATAAGATGCTCCACGTCATAATCTTTACGCGTCATCAGATGACCACCTCCCAGATTCAACCACTTGATTTGCGGAAACCAGCGAGAGAATTTTTCTTCCAAATGTTTTAATGTCCGTTCCAGTTCATAAGATGAAGATTCGCAATGACAATGACAATGGAAACCTTCAATACCTTGCGGCAGCACCTCAGTCAATAAATCCGCCGTCATACCGAAACGGGTGCCGGGAGCACAGGGATTATAAAGTTCCGTTTCCACTTCGGAATATTCCGGATTGATGCGAATACCGCAAGAAATGCCACTTCCCTCTTTCACTACCTCTGGATAAAAACGACAGAACTGCGACAAAGAATTAAAAGTTATATGACTACTACAACGCATGATTTCAGGAAAATCAGCTTCCGTATAAGCGGGAGAATAAGTATGTGCCTTACTACCGAATTCTTCCAGTGCCAGACGTGCCTCGTAAACAGAACTTGCTGTAGAATGCTCTATGTACTCCCTAAATATAGGAAACGAGCGCCACATAGCAAAAGACTTAAATGCCAGAATGATCTCTACTCCGGCACGGTCAGCAACACTTTTTATGAGAGTGAGGTTCTTTCTCAACAATTCTTCATCCATGATATAGCACGGAGAAGGAAAATAATTGAAATCTATCATATTTTCTTTTTTAACCAATGATCTTAAAACGGGCAAAGCGCAATAAAAGTTGTTTGTCGCCCGCATTTTTGAAGTGAATGGTAGCTTTGGCATTATCGCCCTGACCTTCCACTTTCATCACTTCTCCCAGACCGAAACGTTCATGCTCGATCAGTTGTCCCGGCTGCACAGCCATTACAGAAGCAGAAGTGGGTGTAGAAGAAGAGGTTGCCGGAGTCACCCGTTTCAGATTGCGCGGAACGCTTGGAGCTATAATCTGCTGTTTGGAACGCTGCGGAGTTTCTTTTTCCGTATTATACAATGATTCACGAACATGAGGTGAGCGAGAGAAACCGCCGCTATGTTCCCTACGGAAAGATCCGG
>NZ_EQ973492.1:397712-422393 GCF_000158035.1 Bacteroides cellulosilyticus DSM 14838 | reverse complement strand
GCCTCTTCATCAATTTTACTACCAATCCCTGCATCCTGAGGCAAGCGGAGGAAGCGGATGTCGATATCTTTCAGAAAACGACTGGGGCTACCAAATTCCATTTTCCCATAACGGAAACGAGTACGTGCGTACGAAAGGAAACAATGTTCTTCTGCGCGAGTGATAGCCACATAAAACAAACGCCTCTCCTCTTCCAGCGCACGGGGAGAATCTCCGACCATACCACTGGGAAAAAGATTTTCTTCCATTCCCACCACAAATACATTTCTAAATTCCAATCCTTTGGCAGAATGAACGGTCATAAGCGTTATTTTCTCATCATCCCCATTGTCCGAGTCCTGATCAGTCAGCAATGATACTTCCGATAAAAAGTCCGTCAATGAAATATTCAGATTACCCTCTTCCATGCGCAAAGCACAGAAATCGCTCATACCATTCACTAATTCCTCAATATTCTCTTTGCGACTAAGATTTTCCGGTGAATTATCTTGGCAGACGTCATTAATAATGCCGGACTGACGGATGATTTCCGTACCAATCTCATAGGCATTTTTCTCCACTGTTCCTTCTATAAATCCACCAATCAGGTCACGGAAGATTTGCAATTTAGAGTGCGTGCCTTTATTGAAATTCAATCCGTATGTCAGCGGCTCACAAAGCACAGCCCAAAGACTGATATTGTTTTCCGTAGCAGCAGTAATAATTTTACCTACTGTCGTATCTCCGATACCACGGGCCGGATAATTGATAATACGCTTGAATGCTTCTTCATCATTAGGATTGACCACCAGCCGGAAGTAAGCTATCGCATCCTTAATCTCTTTACGCTGATAGAAGGATAGACCGCCATAAATGCGATAAGGCATACCCCGCTTACGCATAGCTTCCTCAAATACGCGGCTCTGCGCATTGGTCCGATAAAGTATGGCAAAATCCGAATAGGCATAATGCTCCGAACGGCGCAACTCAGCAATCTTATTGACTACAATATCTCCTTCTTCCACATCACTATATGCCTGAAACACCCCGATGGCTTCCCCTTTCTCCTTTTCAGAGAAGACCTCCTTGCGTATCTGTCTCTCATTCTTTTCAATCAGACTGTTGGCAGCACAGACAATAGTTTGCGTAGACCGATAGTTCTGTTCCAGTTTGAATACTTTCGTATTGGGATACACTTTTGTAAAATACAATATATTGTCAATATCTGCTCCCCGGAAAGAATAGATACTCTGCGCATCATCCCCTACCACACACACATGCTGATGATCTTTTGCCAACTGCAACACAATGCTGTGCTGGGCATAGTTGGTATCTTGATATTCATCTACCAGAATGTAGCGAAACTGCTCCTGATAACGTGCCAGTACTTCGGGATGATCTCTGAAAAGAATAAAAGTATAAAAGAGCAAATCATCAAAATCCATGGCATCCGCCTGCCTGCAACGATCCCAATAACGATGGTAAATATCCCGGATCGCAGGCATCTTGGCAGCACAATCACCTTCATAAGCCTCCTTATTAGAGGCATATCCCGCAGGAGAAACCAAGTGGTTCTTCGCATTCGAGATACGTGCCTGCACACTACCCGGTTTATAGACTTTCTCATCCAGCCCCATTTCTTTTATGATAGAGCGTACCAGACTTTTACTGTCTGCCGTATCATAGATGGTAAACTGTGAGGTAAAACCAATATTCGCAGCTTCCGCATGCAGAATACGTAGAAATATGGAGTGGAACGTACCCATCCATAAATGGCGTGCCCGTTGATCTCCCACCTGCCGGGCAATACGTTCTTTCATTTCACGGGCAGCTTTATTAGTAAAGGTCAAAGCCAATATATTCCATGGCTGATAACCATTCTCCAACAAATATGCTATCTTGTAGGTCAGCACCCGTGTCTTTCCAGAACCTGCACCGGCTATAACCAATGACGGACCCTCGTTGTAGAGCACTGCAGCGCGCTGTCCTTCATTCAATTCTTCGATATAATTCGCATTCATGTATGCAAAATTAAAAGAATCTTTTTATATTTGTACAATGTTATTCAAACTAAAATCATAAGAAACTATGGAACAAATTAAAAATATGCGACTTTACATTTCTTTTATCTGCCTGTTGGCCTTCTCATGTGCTTCGCCTGTAATGGCGCAAAAGCAAAGTAAAGTAGAAAAGCTCTTGAAATTTCTTGTAAACAATGAGAATGAGAAATTTACAAAAAACCGGGACAAATTAGATGCTGAAACAGCAACAGCTTTTGAAGCAGAAGTCAAACTAATCGATTTGTGCGATCAAATCTGGAATCAGCAAGAGGTAACCGTTGCCAAAGATTTTTTCCAGGCTTATGTAGATGCTACCAAAGCCAACTTTATTTCCATCTGTCAGGAAGCCGGTGCTGATCCGGCCGCAATCCGTAAACGTATGGAAGATAACATCAGTGCTATATTAGATGAATATCCCAATAAATTAGTCTATTCCAGCACTCTGGTAGATGCCGTAAAAGCATCAGGATATGAATTGTCCGATGAAAGCAGAAAACATCTGTATGATGTACATGAAGAGGAATTATGGAAAGATTTCGTACGCAACAAGAACATTCCGAAATGCGAAAGATATCTGACAGAATATGCTGATGGTAAGTATAAAACAGAAGCTATGATAGAATACAATCGTCTGCTGTTCCAAACCGTACAGAAATCACCATCTGCCAGTAACTTTAAGAGATTCTTCGATCATGACCGGCTCAACACATTCTTCAACGGGCGTTCCAAGCGGGAGTCTATGGCACAGGCTCTCTCCATTTATGATGATTATCTTTACGGTAACATCTGCAAAGCGCAGGCCATAGCTTCCATTAAGCAGGCTATTGCAGAATATGAGCAGGCCCCTTATTTGAGTCCAGACGATAAAAAATATACCAATACTCTGGAGTACAAAAAAGACAGTATTGACTATGAGACACTAAAGCTGGAAGTGAACTCTCCAAGCAAACTGGGACTCATCAAAGAATACCTCCTAACTCATAAATACAAGGAATTCCGTGATAAAGCCAACAAATTACGCGTACCTTTTGAGCAACAATTAGTATGGAGTAATCCTACTACCATCCAGGCATACACCCATGGATTATTGATGAAATCCAATGAGACGAAGAATGGAAAGAGTACTCAGAAAACCTATACGTATGATGAAAACGGAAGACTGGTTAGTATCAAGGAAGTTACGGAAGATAAGGGAACCACTACCCTACAGACTAATTTCTTGTATGATTCTCAAGGTAACTGCGTAGAAGAAGTGCAGGTAAACCAAAGAGGCATGAAGGAGGTGTACAAACGCCTGCGTGCTTTCAGCACACTGGGTGTCATTCTTTCGGATTCTGCTTTCTATCAGAGCGGAAAACTGATCGTAAGAAAATATCATCCACAACTCGGTCTGCTGGCAGGAGAGACAGTTTACGAGAAAAACATTCCGGTATCTTCCGTAATCAACCAATATAATAAGAAGGGACAGATCATCAAGAGAGAAGAGACATTCCCATTGCCTAAAGATCCGTTACCCACCCAGGTAAGTAAACAAGTGGATGTATATGAATACGATACTTATGGTTATCTGACAAAGATCACATTTGAAAAGACTCTTGTCAATAGTGATAAGACCAGCGGTTCACTCATATTCTTATATGACGAATTCGGTAACCAAATAGACAGTAATGCCTATTATGAATATGACAGTACCGGACGCTGGATACAAAAGACAGATCGGGGAGATGCCAAGAATACAGAAAAGATTCAGATTATCTATCAGCAATAACCATAAAAAATACCGTCCGCATAATGAAATACGGACGGTATTTTTATATAATCACTCTATTTTATGATAATCGTTGCGCAATTTCCTGAATAGAAAAAGAGCCTTCCAAAGTACGAACCTGTATCTTTCCATGCAGCAAGTTAAAGAAGAAATCAGCTACCTTCTCCGGAATAATTTCACAAAGCTCTCCATTCGCATCAACTCCCAGATCATAGGTTTTCAGCAATTGACTTCCCAACGCCGTAGCTCCTATCAGGAAATGATTTCTCAATTTATCCACATTGACCAGATCCGCAGCCAACACCTTTCCTACTACCGAATAGCAATGCACCAGTACCTTTTCGTCTCCTTCAAACAGTTGAGATTCTTGTTCGTCAGAATAGGTATTCATCTCTATAATACCTGTATTTTCCATCTCGGGAGTTCCTTTATAAAGAGCGCCCAAATCCGCCAGACTTAAATTGAACAGGCGGGCTTCACTCGTGACTTGCATTTCTTCGCCACTGAATGCGCTGGGTAACAGCAACTTTATATCCCCACTAACAGCTACATTCTTCGCATTGAAAGTTCCCACTATACAGTCTTTCATGGTCAACTTAGCCGTAGCAAAAACTCCTCCCAATACTATACAGTCCTCCAATATCACTTCATCCGCAAAAATACTGCCGGCAACGAAAGCATTGCACAATTTTACAGTCTTTCCGTTGATGTCAGCCATGAACATCGGACGACAATCACGAGCATACGACACCAGAGAATCCGAAGTGGCTACCGTCTTACGCAAGATAATGTCCCCTTTCGCATTATTGCTGATATGGAATTCAAGCTTAGTGAACACCGCACCAAGTATTTCCACATCTCCATTCTGTATTTCCAGCTTGCGGGCATAAATAGCCCCTTCTACAATGGTATCGTTCTGTATCAGCACATCCCTTTCCAGTTCAGCAGATGTACGGGGAAGAATAGAACCTTTTACTAGATTCTCACTTAAAATCACTCCATTCTCCAAACTTATTACTTTCAATTCTTTCATAACTCTACTTCTATTTTATAGAACATAAGTAACGGTATTTACGATAAAAAATTCCCGGCAAGTTTCCTCATCATTCCGGCTACCCGTTTTTCATGTTCTGAAGAACCTAATCTTTGAATCTCTCTCTCCAGATGCTTTCCAATGCGCTGCTTATCTTCTTGTGTCATGGCAGGCATGGACGCTTGCTGAACATTCTGACGTACTTTCCAGTCATTGACTCCCATACGTGCAGTCTGTTCATTCATCACGACCTCAGTTTCTTTACTGCCACCAGCAACAGTCTTCTCTACTACTACCACCGGCAACATCCAACGGGCATTTTTACATCCGCCAATCAACACATGTTCTATATGACTGGCCAATTGCTTTTGCCCAAGCAGATATTGCTTGGCACTCTCTATCAATCCGGCAGCCCGCTGCTTCACTGTGATAGCAGAAATACGTGCCTGTACATCCAACTGCTCTTTATGCCCAACTAATGCCATTGCCGACAGAGATGAGTCCGTATTGCGCAACTGTTCCTTGCGGCTGCTTTCCACAAAGCGGAAGCAAGGTTCCATCAACATGTGAATACGTTGCACCAACTCTCTGTCCAAATTCTCAAAAACAGCGGAGTAACGGGTAGTCAGAATATCATAGTCGTCTATCATCACCAACTTACGATTGGCAAGTTCATCAGACTGAGACTGTAATTCGGCAACTACGGCTTCCACATTCGAGCACTCTTCCATATTTTGCATATCCAGACTGGCAGTGATATATCCCAAAAAGCCTTTGGATATATGTTTACCGATTTGCTGAGTACTGGCTATCTTATGGGCAACTTCAGCTGCATTACATGCCACAACAGAGTTACGCAAGCTTTCAATATGTTTACTGCAATCGTGTACGCTACTGTTATAAGGATTATCGTCTATTTCCAGATAGATATCAATCGGCTCTTCCAGAACTACAGTCTTGGAAGCTGACTTATCACCTACGGTGAGTGTCACCGTTTCGCTCTTCCGGATCACATCATGTAAGATATGTCTTCGTCCTCCCATAATCAACCCTCCTTCACATTAAGCCAGGTTTCATTCCGGGCCATAAGTTTCTTCATATTCTCCTTCACTCTTTCATTTAGATCGGAAGTTGCAATCAGTCGTTCCAGCTTTCCAGCCACCATCCGTTGCGATTCTATAGAAACATTTTCCCATCCGGAACCTTCAACCGTGCGTTCCATATTTTCCCGTATCTTCGTGCATGAGCGTTGTCCAATCAATTGTTCAAGTCCTGAAGGCAGTTTTGTTTCCACCACTTCTCCTCTATCTTCTTTTTTCACCAGTATGATAGCAGGCAAATAGCGAAGAACAGACTTGCCAACAAAGGAGTTCAGCTTTATTCTTTGCATTTTAGCGCTTTGCTGCTTGCATGTAGTGAGAAAATTAGTCATTTGTGCAATTAAAGCTTGCGCATTACGCTTAATATGGGCGGCGGCAATAGCTTGTGTAGTAGCCAGAGATTCCGTCTGATTAACCGGAACGGTACCAATCAGATTATTCAGGCGGTTCAAAGTAATGGCAACATCCCACTCACAGAATCGAATAACAGGTTTGTCCAACTCATGAACACGATTATGCAGAGCTACATCAAGTCCTCGGAATAACTTAGAATAGCGCTCTGTCAGAATCACAAAGTCATCTCCCATTCTCTTTTTCAAATCAAGCAACGCCTCTTGTTGCTGTATCAATTCGGACGCATACGCATTTACCGAGCTTAACGCTGTGGCATTTTTCTGTTCTATCTGAGAAGTAACCAGAGAGAAAAAGCCTTTATTAAGCCGTTTGCACAGTTTGTTCGTAGCATCCCTTTCGGCAGCAATAACAGCCGCCTCCATAGCAACCACTGCTGTTGTGACCCCGGAGACCTTATTAGATACAGTATCTATTTTATTGGCCATGTCGCGGGTATCCACTGTAACATCATATTTTGCCATAATCTTTCATTTTCAAGTTTATGAATGCTATTTCTCTTTCTCCAGATCGCTAAAGTCATCCAAATCGTCCAGATCATCCAAGTCGTCCAAATCACTCAGATCGTCCAACTCGTCCGCTGTCTCCGATGCTTTAGAAGTCTCATGAACTTCCGGAGCCGTTGTTGTCTCTGTATTTTCCGGAACTTCCGGCTGTACAGGTTCCACAGCTTCAGCCACCGGAGCCATTCTAATAGTTTTTTCCGCTTCTTCCGCCACTTCGGGTTGTGCCGCCGGTTCATCCACGTTTACGGCTTCAGTCACTTTTGCGCTTTGAGGAGCATATCCCGAATAGTCCATAGCCTCGCTGTCATCCACTAATTCAGCATGATGATTGAACACAACATCCTGTCCTTGCTCAGCAATTTCATGCAATGAGTCGGTAGCTACCTGAGCTATATCCAAAGTCATATATTCTTCCACACAATCCTCAACAGCAGGAGCAGGTGGAATATTCGAAGCAAATGCATAAAAAGGATTGATGCCTGCCAAAGGACGGCGACGATCATCCAACAAAGCTACATTATCATTAGCATCCACGATTTCCTTTGCCATTTTATCGCGAAGACTGGCATCAAAGAATTCAATGAATCCATAAACTTTTGCCCGTTCATTAATATCACTCTGCAAAGCTTTCATATATTCCTTGAACTCTTCCTGAGTTTGTTTGAATGATTCAGACTGTTCGGCAAATTGCTGCAAATTACTTTCCAGCTTATCTCCTGCATTCTCCTCCAACTCCTGAGCATCTCCATCCATCATTTGTTGCAACATCCGTGCCTTCATACGATCCAGACGTTCAAAAGTGGATTGTGCAGCAAGGAATTTTGTCAAGTTGCTACGCATAATATTAATCAAATCATCTCCGGAAGTCCGGTTACGCCCATAAAAGTCTTGAGTTTCCCGGTGCCATTGATTCAGATAATCACGCTTCTGATTATCAATGTCATTATAGATATCCAAACGGTTCAGTCGCGTTTCCGCTAACAGATTCTGTACGATAGGTGCTACGATTTCTTCTTGTATCTGGCTGATACCATAAGGCATTGTCGTACGGCTTCCGTCTTCTGCAACCCACGAATGATCCTTCATATCATAGCGCATTCGTGAACTTTCCTTCAATTGGAAAGGTGTGTAGTTCTCCACCGTATCGCGGAAGTTGAAATTCGTCTGGCGGATTTTCTCTAGCTCATCCTTCTCCAACTTCGGTGAATAGTGATTATAAGAGGTTTTCAGAATAGTGAACAGCAATTGATTAGAACTTTCCACCAGCGAATTAGTGGATTTAACCTTCGCTGCCGCAATTGTCTGTACTGCATACCCCACGTTTGAAATCAAACGGCGTAATACATCTTCAAATTGCTCGCTCTGGTCAGACAATGAATGGCGCATTGCATTCAGCGAATTAAATTGCTCTATTTCTTTATCATACGCTGCCGTATCAAATACATTCAGCACAGGCGCTCCCGACGGATTGGCCGTACCATATTCATTCAAATAAGAAATAACCGGCGAATCGGGAGGAATGACAGGCATGCCTACAGAAACAGTATGCAAGTCCGACAAGAAATAAGCACTGTCACGCAGATTACGATCCATACGTCCAAAGTAATCATAGAACTTCACTTTAGGTATAGATGTTGAATAATCCTCTGTGGAAACTTCTTCCACTCCTTTACTTTCTTCTACCAAAGGAGCCGTAGTGGAGAGTTCATCCAGTTCTCTCAATTTCTCGGAAAGTGCTCCCTGGTTATTAACTAATTGCAGTTCAAAGTTCTGTACTGAACTATTTCCGGTATGATCTATCACAAAGCTCTTATTCTCGAAAGGAACCTGACTGGCAACGGGGACATAAACCACCCCCATCTTTTCAATCTTATAGTCTCTGAAAATCTGCTGATGCTTGTTTTCCAGTTCTTTCAACGCCACTCCGACATCATCGATGGATTTACCGCTGGATTTAAACAGCTTGTAGTTTTTCATCCCCCAATAAAGACCGGCTACTGCAATAGCAATACTTAGCCACCCAATTACTGCTATCAATGCAAGACCGACAACAAGAATTCCAATTCCTACGTACATCTGCGTCTGGGCTTTTTTCTTACCCGTAGCATTCATAGTCAACGAATTCTTTAATTCTCCCATCTCCTTTTCTAATTCTTCTTCTTGCGACACTATTTTTTCTGCCGCATCTTTATAAAAATCAAAAAGGATTTTCGCTTGATCCTGATACAAATCTTGCGAAGAAGAAAAAACCTTTCCTTTCATAACCAGATATGTTTTTATAGTAAATAAATAAGAATTTAATTTCTAATTGTAGCCTAGCTCCAACAGCTTACGCTCGGCCATTGAAAAGCCTTTCGCTTTAGCTTTCCGGTACCACATAACAGCTTCGAAGATATCGATATCAACGCCTTTTCCTGTTTCATACATGATACCCAGACAATATTGTGCTTCTGCATTTCCGGCATTGGCTAAAGATTTATAAATATCGAATGCTTTCTTGTAATCACCATTCTGCGTTGCTTCCCGAGCTGCTTCCAAAGAGTTAGTCTGAGCTTTTTTCTCTGTTTTCTCAGGTTCGGCCTGTTGTTGAGGTTCATTAACAGGAGTCTTTGCCTCCGGCTGGGCTTTAGGTTGAGGTTGTTCTTCAACTTTAGGCTGCTTTTGCTGCCCTACAGCCTTAACCGGAGTTTCCTCATGAGTAGCAACAGGCGCCACAGTCGTGGTATCCTGCACCACAGTAATAGTGTCAGTAACCACAGCCGGAGGTGCAACAACTGGCTTAGGTTTGGATGCAAACACAAAATACAAACAGATCAAAACCAAGATCAGAAATATACAGCCACCTACTATATATATAGATTTTCTGGATTTCTTTTGAATAGCAGGGGCTTCTTCTTTTCTTTCCGGATCCGGCTGCTTCACTTCAGGCTCTGGCGATTTTATTTCCGGTTGATTTGATTCAACAACAACCGGCTCACTTTGCTTCATTTCCGGTTCAGCCTGTACAACTTCCGGTTCAACCTGTTTTACATCTGCTTCTGCAAGTTCTGGTTTATCCTCAGTAGGTTCTGATTTTGCTTCAACAAGTTCCGGTTTTGCTTCAGTAGGTTCGGAAACAACTTCAGCAGGTTCACTCTCTGCCGATTCTATTTCCGGTTCTACTTGTTCGATCTCCGGTTCCGCTTGTTCTATTGCCGGTTCAACCAATTCATCCGCAATCTCAGTATTTTTCTCTTCTATCTCTTCAAGGACTTCTTCCGGTTTTTCCTCAATAGCCTCTACTTCCTCTGGTTGACCTTCCTCAATCAATGATATTTCTGCTGGAATATCCAGTACAATAGTCTCTTGCCCTGACTTTCTATAAAATGCATCTAAAATACCCCGAATAATACTAAAGTAATAAACTTCCTCCTTAAACAGTGATGGAAAATTCAAATACAACTGTTCAGCCATCTTCCAATACAATTCTTTATCAGAAGTATTGTCACAAGTATCAAACAAATTATTCGCTTCTTTCAATAAAGGCAAGAAACGTAAATTGATTCGAAGCACTTTCAGTCTAAGTACATTCAGGAAATTCGCCTCACATAAATCAGCATATTCATTCAGGTACTTCACCAATTTAGGCACCTTTTCTGCATAAGGTTTTATTTGAATACGCAGCTTGTTGATAGCCTGTTGGCACACCTCACTATCTGCCTGAGGCTTCTTGAAGTTTTCAGCAAGTACAGCCAGCTCCGGAGCTATTTTCTTTAGAATAACATGTTCCACATTCTTCTGAAGGGTAGACCGCAAAAGTTGAAAGCGTTCTGCATCTTTCAAGTTTAAAACAAACTTCTGAGGGAACAGATCTTTCCTGATTGCCTCCAGCATAGCCACCAATGAAACATTATCCACCTCCAAAGCAGCAGCAATGCTTTCGCACTCTTTTAAAGTAAACTTTCCACTCTTTTCAATAATAACCCGACGGATTTTAGTTATCTCATCCAACAAATATGTTCTATTCATAATACCAAATTCATAAAAAGTCTCTAAAAATACATATTATTTTCACCAAAACAACTCTTTTCACGACTTTTTCACTCATATATGCCTATTTCTCACGGTTTTCCGTGACAAACTATATTTTACTTTGGAAAAATTAATAGAATCTGAGAGAACATTTATAAGATACCAAACGTTATATTAACAAAACCATAATTCAAGACAAATTATGAATACGTTATTAACATCTTTAATGCTTATAATTATGACTCACGAAATGCCGAAACTTCCGTATGCAAATAATGCATTGGAACCTGTAATCAGTCAGCAAACCATAGATTTTCACTATGGTAAACACTTACAGACATACGTAAATAACCTCAATAACCTGGTACCGGGTACAGAGTATGAAAACAAAGATCTAGTGACTATAGTAGCCACTGCACCGGATGGAGCAATTTTCAATAATGCCGGACAAGTATTAAATCATACCCTCTACTTCCTGCAATTTTCCCCGAAACCCGCTCAAAGCGAGCCTACAGGAAAATTAGCAGAAGCCATCAAACGCGACTTTGGAAGCTTTGACAACTTCAAGAAAGAATTCACAGCTGCCGCTGTAGGATTGTTCGGATCAGGTTGGGCTTGGTTATCAGTAGATAAAAATGGTAAATTACATATTACCAAAGAAGCCAATGGCAGTAACCCTGTACGTTCAGGATTTACCCCCTTGCTAGGCTTTGATGTTTGGGAACACTCCTACTATCTCGATTACCAAAATCGCCGTGCCGATCATGTAAATGCTCTTTGGGGTATCATTGATTGGAATGTAGTAGGCAGCCGGATGAAATAACAACAACATCATAAACTCTTTTTCAAAAAAACGCACCTGCGGGAATTATCAGTCCCAAAGGTGCGTTTTGCATATCCTATCTAACATATTTTAAAGAAAAACGTTGGCTACTGAAAGCTTTTATCATTAACTTTGCTAACATAAACGTTTATCAAAAGAAATGAAGCTCATTGTAGTCACAGCACCCACATTTTTTGTGGAAGAAGACAAGATTATCACGGCACTCTTTGAAGAGGGGTTGGATATTCTACATCTGCGAAAACCGGAAACACCTGCAATGTATTCCGAGCGACTCTTAACGTTGATACCAGAAAAATATCACAGGCGTATCGTCACTCATGAGCACTTTTATCTAAAAGAAGAATTCGACCTCATGGGCATTCACTTAAATACGCGCAATCCACATGAACCGCATGACTATTCAGGGCATGTCAGTTATACCTGCCATTCTGTAGAAGAAGTAAAAAGTAAAAAACATTTTTACGACTATGTATTCATGAGTCCCGTTTATGACTGCATATCCAAGGAAGGAATTCTTTCCGGCTACACACCCGAAGAATTGCGTGCGGCAGGAAAAGAAAGAATCATCGATACTAAAGTCATGGCTTTAGGTGGAATTACTCCCGACAATATTCTGGAAATAAAAGATTTTGGATTCGGAGGTGCGGTAGTACTCGGTGATTTATGGAACAAATTTAATGTCTGTACAGACCGGGATTATCTGGGCGTAATCCGCCACTTTAAGAAACTAAAAGAAATGGCGGATTAAAAAGTTTAAAAAACATCTATATTAAAATTTCCCATATTCCCTATACTCTGCACTGGCAGGTAAAGTAAAGTAGAAAGTAGATCCCTCCCCTTTTTTTTGACTCTACACCAATGCCACCACCATAGTGCTCTACAATGGATTTTGTGATGGAAAGACCTAAACCTGTACCACGAATATTATAGTTCATCTTTACAAAGCGCTCAAAAATAGCACGGCGGCTTTCTTCATCAATACCGCAACCTGTATCAGCTACGTAAAAATAAAAACTATCATTACTCAGACGACGGTATCCAATTCTGACACTACCTTGTTCTGTAAACTTCAATGCATTCTTTACCAGATTATTAATCACCTGCGCAAAACGTACCCGATCAATCATTAAACGACATTGAGGCAGTTTTTCTACAAACTCGATCTGAATACCCGATGGTCTGGGATGTGCATTCTCCGCAGCACATATTTCCTGAATCAATGCATTTACATCCACATCTCCATCTTTATATTCCATTGTATTGGCCTCTATTTTCGAAAAATCCAATAAATCATTGATCATCTGAACCAGGAAGTTTTTATTATCATTGATTTCTTTCAGAAAAATCATCCGCTCTTCTCTACTTAAATTATCAGTTTCAGCAAGCACATTTGTAAATCCTACGATAGCATTGAGCGGCGTACGTATTTCATGCGTCATATTGGCAATAAAGGCATTCTTCAATTGATTGCTTTCCTCAGCCACTTCATTCAGTTGCTGCAATGTTTTCAAACGCTTGGTTTTATTGATGGACACAACAATCATAATAACCAGAAGCAATAAAATAATAACCCCAAAACAAAGCAGCAGTATTTCATTCTTCTGAAAAAAATCAGTAGCCCAAAGAGCATATAATGTAGAAAAATCCAGATTCATAAAGTTGGTGATTAAAATATTAGGTAATCAGACAGTTTAAGTGATGGCAAAGATAATAAAGAAAAAACAAATATTTGATTATTAGATACATGTTTTTCCAAAAAGATAGGCTGTAAACCTATTTAAAAAAGGTTTACAGCCTATAAATATAAGATTTTAGAGTATTTTACTTCAAATCTTCAATAGCCGCCTGCGCCGCCGCTAACCGTGCTATAGGCACTCTGAACGGAGAACAGCTCACATAATTCAAACCAACTTTATGGCAGAACTTCACAGAAGAAGGCTCACCACCATGTTCACCACAGATGCCGCACTTCAAATCCGGACGGATAGCCCGACCTTTTTCAGTAGCCATACGCACCAGCTGTCCCACACCGTTCTGGTCAAGAACCTGGAACGGGTCTACTTTCAAGATTTTCTTTTCCAGATAAACCGGGAGGAAGGAAGCAATATCGTCACGTGAATAACCGAATGTCATCTGTGTCAAGTCATTCGTACCGAATGAGAAGAACTCAGCAGAAGAAGCAATACGGTCGGCAGTCAAGGCAGCACGAGGTATTTCAATCATTGTACCCACCTTAAAGTCAATACTGTCACCCACTTCAGCGAAAAGTGCAGCAGCTTCTTCACGAATCACCTTTTCCTGTTCTTTAAACTCATACAAGATACCAGTCAGCGGAACCATGATTTCCGGATGTGTTTCCACGCCTTCCTTCTTCAGTTCCAAAGCAGCACCAAGAATGGCACGCGTCTGCATCTGAGTAATCTCAGGATATGTATTACCCAAACGACATCCACGGTGTCCCAACATCGGGTTATGTTCGCAAAGCGATTCTACACGTTGCTGGATATAGTGCAGGCTAACACCCATAGTATCCGCCATTTCCTGCTGACCTTTCAGATCGTGGGGAACGAACTCATGCAAAGGAGGATCAAGCAGACGAACTGTTACCGGACAACCTTCCATAGCCTGGAAGATGCCCTTAAAGTCAGCTTGCTGGTAGGGCAATATCTTAGCCAACGCTTTGCGACGTCCTTCTGCATCTTCCGCAAGAATCATCTCACGCATAGCCTTAATCTTTTCACCTTCAAAGAACATGTGTTCCGTGCGGCAAAGACCGATACCAATAGCACCAAAGTTGCGAGCCACAGCAGCATCATGAGGAGTATCCGCATTGGTACGAACCTGGAGTTTCGTATACTTATCAGCTAGATCCATCAGTTCTGCGAAATCTCCTGAAAGTTCAGCAGCCTTCGTTTCTACCTGACCTTTATAAACCACACCTGTACTACCATTCAATGAAATATAATCGCCTTCTTTCAGCAGAACACCATCTATTTCTACCGTACGAGCCTTATAGTCAATATTCAAAGCACCGGCCCCCGACACACAACACTTACCCATACCGCGGGCCACTACTGCTGCATGAGACGTCATACCACCACGGGCAGTAAGAATACCCTCTGCAACTGCCATACCGGCCAAGTCTTCGGGAGAAGTTTCGATACGTACCATTATAATACGCTTACCGGCAGCATGCCATTCTGCAGCATCATCTGCAAAGAACACAATTTGTCCAGTAGCAGCACCCGGAGATGCAGGAAGACCGCGAGTCAGAACTTTAGCTTGTTTCAAAGCAGTCTTATCAAATACAGGATGAAGCAATTCATCCAATTTATTGGGCTCACAGCGCATCAAAGCTGTTTTTTCATCAATCATGCCCTGATGCAGCAAATCCATTGCAATCTTTACCATAGCTGCACCGGTACGTTTACCATTACGCGTCTGAAGGAACCAAAGCTTACCTTCCTGAACGGTAAACTCCATATCCTGCATATCCTTATAGTGGTTTTCCAGTTTAGTTTGCAGCATATCCAGTTCCTTGTAGATTTCCGGCATAGCCTCTTCCATGGACGGATATTTGGCTGCACGCTCTTCTTCGCTGACGCCTGCAAGTTCTGCCCAGCGTTGCGAACCGACCTTTGTAATTTGTTGCGGAGTACGGATACCTGCCACAACGTCTTCACCCTGTGCATTGATCAGGTATTCACCATTAAACAAGTCTTCACCCGTACCGGCATCGCGGCTGAAACAAACACCTGTAGCTGAAGTTTCGCCCATATTGCCGAATACCATTGCCTGTACGTTGACAGCTGTACCCCACTCATCGGGTATACTTTCCATCTTACGATACAGAATAGCACGTTCGTTCATCCAGGAGTTAAATACTGCGCAAACAGCACCCCACAACTGCTCATAAGCACAAGCCGGGAAATCTTTTCCGGTTTGCTCCTTCACGGCAGCTTTAAACTTCTTCACCAATTCTTTGAGGTCTTCCACTTCCAATTCGTTATCCAGCTTCACACCTTTCGCATGCTTCACTTCTTCAATGATAGCTTCGAACGGATCGATATCCTCCTTATTAGTCGGTTTCATACCCAATACCACGTCACCATACATCTGTACGAAACGACGGTAAGAGTCCCATGCAAAACGGGCATTGCCAGTTTTACGTGTCAATCCTTCTACCACTTCATCGTTCAAACCCAGATTAAGGATTGTGTCCATCATACCCGGCATGGAAGCGCGAGCACCGGAACGTACCGAAACCAGTAAGGGATTTTCTATATCACCGAACTTAGAAGACATCAATTCTTCCACTCTTGCTATGGCGCTTTCTACTTCGCCTTTCAACAGAGCAACCACTTTTTCCTGCCCCATCTCATTATATTCGGTACAAACCTCAGTCGTGATTGTAAAACCGGGAGGAACCGGAACCCCAATAAGGTTCATCTCGGCAAGGTTGGCACCTTTACCCCCCAAAAGATTTTTCATGTCAGCCTTTCCTTCTGCCTGACCGTTACCAAAGGTATAAACTCTTTTCTTGTCCATAATATAAATTTAAGTTTCTCAATTGTGATTTTTTTCTGTTCGCAAATCTAAGTATATTTCGCATACTAGAAAACTTTTTGAGAAAAAACTTTCTATCAAAATGCAATTTCGACATTGCAATCTTTAATATTTCACTTCATAGAGAGAATTCCCGAAAAAATGTCTATTTTTGCAGAATAATTTATTAGACTGGTGTAAAAGTGGCAAGAAATAGAAAAGAGCTTCCTCTACTGGAGAAAGTGACAATAACGGATGTGGCTGCCGAAGGAAAAGCCATCGCAAAGGTTAATGATTTGGTTATTTTCGTACCTTATGTCGTTCCCGGAGATGTAGTAGACCTGCAAATTAAGAGAAAAAAGCATCATTATGCTGAAGCTGTAGCAGTGAAGTTCCACGAATATTCTCGTGAAAGAGCTGTCCCATTTTGCCAACATTATGGCGTATGTGGCGGTTGCAAATGGCAAGTTCTTCCCTATTCTGAGCAAATCAAGTACAAGCAAAAACAAGTAACGGACAACCTTACCCGCATCGGAAAAATCGAACTTCCGGAAATTTCTCCGATCCTCGGTTCCGAGAAAACACAATTCTACAGAAATAAACTGGAGTACACTTTTTCTAACAAACGTTGGTTGACGGAAGAAGAAATAAAACAGAATGTGGTATACGAACAGATGAATGCCGTAGGTTTCCATATCCCCAACGCTTTCGATAAAGTACTGGCTATAGAGAAGTGCTGGTTGCAAGATGACATATCCAACCGTATCCGCAATACCGTACGTGATTATGCTTACGAACACAATTATTCTTTCATCAACCTCCGCACGCAGGAAGGCATGTTGCGCAACATGATCATCCGCACATCTACCACCGGAGAATTAATGGTTATCCTCATAGCTAAAATAGAAGAAGAGGTAGAAGAATTGAGATTATTCAAGCAACTCCTGCAATATGTAGCAGATACATTCCCTGAAATCACCTCTCTCCTATACATTATTAATAATAAACGTAATGATACCATTACCGACCTGGATGTGTACACTTTCAAGGGGAAAGATCACATCTTCGAAGAGATGGAAGGATTACGCTTCAAAATAGGTCCTAAATCATTCTATCAAACAAACTCCGAACAAGCATACAATCTTTATAAGATAGCACGCAACTTCGCCGGACTGACCGGTAAAGAGTTGGTTTACGACCTTTATACAGGCACAGGAACCATTGCCAACTTTGTTTCCAAACAAGCCCGCCAGGTTATTGGTATTGAATATGTACCCGAAGCTATCGAAGATGCAAAAGTAAATGCAGAAATCAACGGGATTAAGAATACATTATTCTTTGCCGGTGATATGAAAGACATGCTGACTCAGGATTTCATCAATCAATATGGGCGCCCGGATGTTATCATTACCGATCCTCCACGTGCAGGAATGCATCAGGATGTGGTAGATGTTATCCTGTTTGCCGAACCGAAACGTATCGTATATGTAAGCTGCAATCCTGCCACACAGGCACGCGACCTGCAACTGCTCGACGTAAAATATAAAGTAAAAGCCATACAACCGGTAGATATGTTCCCCCACACCCACCACGTAGAAAACGTAGTGCTTCTGGAATTAAGAAATGAAGACTGAGAATTTTATCACTAATCACTAACCATTAATCACTATCAACATGGCAAAAGGAAAAATAGTAGCGCGAGCCCGCACCCAATATACGGACTACACAGTAAACGAACCGATGGAACTTATGGAGTTTCTGGCAGCCAAGATGCCGGATGCCAGCCGTACCAAACTAAAATCATTGCTCAGCAAGCGAGTGGTATTCGTAGACAGTGTGATCACCACTCAATATAATTTCCCGTTAAAACCGGGTATGAAAGTACAAATCAGTCGTGATAAAGGCAAGAAAGAATTCCATAACAACCTGCTGAAGATTGTATATGAGGATGCATATATCATAGTGGTGGAAAAGATGCAAGGCCTGTTGTCAGTCAGCAGTGAACGTCAGAAGGAACGTACAGCATACCATATTCTAAATGAATATGTTCAGCGCTCTAATGGACGCGGTAGCAACGTGTACATCGTTCATCGCCTCGATCGTGACACTTCCGGACTGATGATGTTTGCAAAGGATGAAAAAACGCAACGCACATTGCGTGACAACTGGCATGAGATTGTAACCGACCGTCGCTATGTAGCCGTAGTCACAGGAGAAATGGAAAAGAATGCAGGTTGTGTCATATCCTGGCTTACAGATCGTACGCTTTATGTTTATTCCAGTCCAACAGATGACGGAGGGCAGAAAGCAATCACACACTATCGCACAATTAAGCGTGCCAATGGTTATTCCCTTGTAGAGTTGGATCTTGAGACCGGTCGTAAGAACCAAATTCGTGTGCACATGCAGGACTTAGGGCATCCTATTATTGGTGATGGCCGCTACGGAATAGAAGACGTAAACCCCATTGGACGCTTGGCGCTTCATGCCTTCAAGCTTTGTTTCTACCATCCGGTTACGGGAGAGTTGATGAAGTTTGAAACGCCTTATCCGAATGAATTCAAAAAGTTATTTTTGAAGAAATAATGAATAATACAAAAACAGGTCACTCTTTCGAAGTGACCTGTTTTATTTATATACTTTGGCAATTACTCCATCTCAAGTACAAAATCAAATCCCGGACTATCAGCCGACAAATGGAATGTACCCCTAAATCTGTTTCCAGTTACGAAAACATCATCCATATATGAAATACCTGCTCTACCATAATCTAATACAAGATTATTGTTATATCCATCTTCCCACATCCATTGAAAACGGAAATGATCATACAGTTTTCCATCATATGAGTAATACTGATATTCTTCACCAAATCCATCACCTCCAAAAGTAAACGTGCTAAAAATCGGCTCCCCGTTTTCTGCATTCATGCCGACATCTCCTGTCCATGCACGTCCTATGATTACTGATTCTATACTATACTGATCATCATCCTCACAAGATGTCAGGCTCATAGTCAGTGCCCATGCAAATATAATATATAGATATTTTTTCATTTTATTCAGTTATTAATTAATTCTGCGTATAGCTGGCATCCGTCATCATTACAATCTTTCCATCCATTTTACCACTGAGGTAATGATCACGTACCCATACATTTTCGAAGTACTTAACTTTCCCATCATTAAAAGTCAGCCTCAAGGCTTCCTTACTTCCCATCGGTCCAGCGCCAAGTAAATCCTCTGTCAATTATTACCTTTCCACCGGCATCGTACGTTGTTGTGACTTCCTGCCCTTGATTATCCTTGTAGAATCGAAGCTGATAAGTACAGGGTAAGCCCTCCTCCGTTTCATATTCATCTATCCAAGTCCTGTCGCATAGCTTCTTATCATCATTCTCCATTGTATAATATACATCATCTCCACAAGACGCCAATCCTATAACAAAAGCACATAGCAGTAATATTTTTCCAACATTCAAAGTTTTCATAATTCGTTTCGTTTAGTTAATACTTGCGGACAAAAATACGAAAAGATATTGAAATGTTTTAATATTTCGCCTGATATTTCTTGTAGAAGGTCAGAAACAGGATAAAACCTACCATAGCGAAAGGCACTCCAGCCAGTGCCGGATAACGGTATCCACCACTAATGGCTAATCCTCCCACATAGGCTCCAATAGCATTTCCGAGATTGAATGCTACCTGTACACAGGCTGCTCCCAGCATCTCTCCCCCTTTTGCCACACGGATTATCAGCACCTGTTCCGGACTGGAAACCGCAAACAGACCGGCCGTACACAGACACATCAACAATGCAGATAACCACGGATAAGGAGACAGGAAGAATATCAACAGCAATACAATACAGATCATAGCCTGCACAGTAGTCCCCACTTTCCCGGGAGTATAACGGTCGGAAAGCCGTCCGCTAACCAGATTACCTACCACCATACCAAAGCCCGCCAATACCATCAGCGCGGTAATGCTTTCCGCAGTAAATCCGGACACCTCCGTCAGCAACGGATTGATATAACTATACCAGCAGAAAACACCTCCGTTTCCTAAAGCCGTTGCACCCAAAATCAGCCAGGGAGCCGGTGTTTTCAGGAATCGGAATTGCCCCTTAAATCCAGTATCTTTCAATCCTTCCACATGAGGTACCCAACGCCAGATATAATAAAGTATAATCACACCCCAGCAACCTACCAATAAGAAAGTGACACGCCAGGAAATGGAATTACTCAAAGAAGTACCTAGTGGAACTCCGAACAGATTGGCTATGGTCATCCCCGCTATCATTATCGATACAGCCTCGGAACCTTTTCCTTTATCAGCCAACTTTTCCGCCACAATAGAGGCCACTCCGAAATATGCACCATGAGGAAGTCCGGAGATAAAGCGTGCCAGCAATAACACCCAGTAGTTAGGTGCCAGTGCCGCACAGGTATTTCCCACCATCATCAAAGTAACCAATGCCAATAAGATATGTTTTAATGGATGCTTACGAGCTAAGATCAATACAGGTGCACCTACACAAACTCCCAAAGCGTATGCGGAAATAAAATGTCCCGCAACAGGAATACTGATACCTAAATCTTTAGCCACATCGGGCAAGATGCCCATCATGACAAATTCGGCAATCCCTAATCCCAAGGTGCCGAATGCTAATGCGATAAGACTCTTCTTCATACCTATTTTACCTACAAAAAACTAATCTTTTACCGGGGCGCAAAGGTAGTGTTTTTTTATTTCAATGATAAACTATTTAAGTCTCCATTTTGTTTTTATAGATAAACAGAATATAAAGATGAAAACAATTATTATAAGTATTTTTATGGCAATGATGGCAATAGCTGCTCAGGCACAGCAAAAGAGTTTCTACGACTTTACAGTCAAGACCATTGATGGAGAAGATATATCACTTTCCACCTTTAAAGGCAAAAAAGTGCTGGTAGTTAATGTCGCTTCCAAATGTGGATTTACTCCGCAATACGCTAAGCTCGAAGAGTTATATGAGAAGTATGGAAAGGATAATTTTGTAATAATCGGCTTTCCTGCTAATAATTTCCTGAGTCAGGAACCGGGCAGTAATGAGGAAATCAAAGAATTTTGTACATTGAATTATGGAGTAACCTTTCCTATGATGGCTAAAATCTCTGTAAAGGGAAAAGACATTGCTCCTTTGTATAAATGGTTAACCCAGAAGAGCGAAAACGGTGTGCAAGACGCAAAAGTCGGTTGAAATTTCCATAAATTCCTGATTGATGAAAACGGGAAATGGGTAGCTTCCTATGGTTCAAGTACCAATCCATTATCGGAGGAAATAGTGAAATGGATTGAAAAGTAGCTTTCCAGTCTACTAAAAAAAATAGCCGGGAGTACATTTTGCACTCCCGGTTTATTTTAAACAGCCCTTATACTTGCGTCATTGCCTGTACTCCAATTACACCTGCAATGGCAGTAACTACGGCAATAATCACTTTTAATATCATATTCCAACTCGTTTTCTTCATAAAGATCTTCTTTAGCTTTAATTATTAGTTTTCATTAGCCGAGAGGGTTCTCATCCAGTCCTCCGTCGCCCGAGTCATCTCCCGAACCACTATCCGAACCACCTCCCGTAGGAACATTCGATAGGCCCTTCAGATAATCGTCCAAGCTGACCAGATCCAACTTTTCACCGGCACGGGTAGCAGTCTTGGTTATCTTCAACTCCTTATTGGCTTGAAAGCAAATCCGGACACTATCCACGCTCTTGGCTGTAATATCCTCCGCCTTATCCGATCCTTTCGACTTGGCAGCCAGCATAAATACGCCCAACCCGGCAATATTCACCGTCTTACCTTCCAGCAACTGTTCTTTCAATTTCTCTACAAAATTCTGTACTACACTTCTGATATCACCGATAGACAGCGATGAACGATCCTGCATCTTTTGGGCAATAAATGCCAGATTCACACTTTGTCCTAAAGTTACTAATTGCGGGAAATACTTTTTGGGAGAATTCTCAACCCGAGGGTCAGACGGTCTCTCCACCGTTCTAAAAATTACACTCATTCTACTTTTTTCATTTAGAGATTTAAATTCTGTTTTAATTCACTTCGCTGATCAACGATAATGCAAAGGTGAGGATTAAATCTCTAATAAAAGAAGGAAAAAGGGCAGTGAGAGCAGTTTTTCTGAGAAAAGTTATAAGTAACAATGAGCCAGATCATTAAAAGATGGTCTTTTGGTATAGTATGGTACTAAAAAATTCAGGAAACCATAACGAACTTCATCATTAAGGATTGAATAATCCTACTCTGGTATCCTCACAGAGTGAGATTATGAGAAGTACTTTCAAACTCTTATTTTTCGTAAAACGAAATGTAGCAAAGAAAAACGGAAATCTGCCCACAAACAAAAAAGCCACCATCCGAATGACTTCCGGATAGCGGCTCGGTGGCGTAAAGTAAACTGTGTCATGCGCTGTTTTTCTTTCAAGCTCATCGGTCGGGGATCGGCCAGCGCCAAGGGGGTGCACCAGCACTCCCGACGAGCGTAAAATTACAACAACTTAAATCTATCTCCAAACTTTATCGCCAGTTGTTGGGCAATTGTGCCCCAATTAGCCAGTGGCATAGTCCATTTCTTGCGTATGTTGCGATAAGCGAGGTAGACAAGCTTCTCAAGGGCGGTGTCATTAGGGAACACGCCCTTGTTTTTTGTAACTTTCCGTATTTGCCGGTGGTAGCCTTCAACGGTATTCGTCGTATAAATCATACGACGTATATCGGATGTGAACTGGAAGTATTCAGTGAGCTTTTCCCAGTTGTCCTGCCACGACTTGATGACGATAGGATATTTCTCTCCCCATTTCTGATCTAAATCAAGAAGCTCCGTTTCAGCGGCATCCTTGCTGACTGCACCGTAAACCCGTTTCAGATCTTTAAGAAACTCCTTCTGGTGTTTACTGCCGACATATTTGATGGAGTTACGTATCTGATGGACGATACAAAGTTGCACTATGGTATCAGGGAATACGCTTTGGATGGCATCCGGGAAGCCCTTCAGACCATCGACACAAGCTATGAGAATGTCGTGTACACCACGGTTCTGTAAATCGGTCAGCACATTCAACCAGAAGTTTGCCCCCTCATTCTTAGAGATGTACATCCCAAGCAAATCCTTACGACCGTCCTTATCTATAGCCAATACGTTGTAGATTGCACGGGTAATGGCACAGCCTCTCTCATCCATGACTTTATAATGAATGGCATCCATCCAAACTATTGGATAAATATAGTCCAGGCTACGCGAACGCCACGCTTTTATTTCCGGAAGTACCCGGTCAGTGATGGAACTGATTGTTTCGGCAGACACACGGTTACCAAGATTCTCTTCCATCCAGTCGCTTATTTCACGTGTACTATTACCAAGGGCATAAAGGCCGATTATGCGGTCAGCAACACCTTCCGCAAGAATGGTCTCCCGCTTCTTTATAAACTGAGGATCGAAGCTGGAATTACGATCACGGGGTGTAGAAACGGTCACCTCACCCATAGAAGTTTGCACCTGCTTCTGCATCTTGCCATTACGACGGTTGCCACTCATGCGTTCATCCTCGGAAAGATGGGCATCCATCTCACCTTCTAAGGCTGCATTTAAAATGCTCTCCAATAACGGGGCAAAAGCTCCGTCCTTACCCAACAAGGGCTTGCCAGCCTTGAGCTGCTCGATTGCCTTGTTCTTGATCCGTTCAAAATCAAATTCTTCACTCATAAAAAAACTGTGTTAGCAAAGTTAATACTTTTTTTGTTTGCTTTGCTGACACAGTTTAAATTACAGCCTCGAAAATTCAGAATACAATGCTTTTCTTATAACCTCTGCATCAACTGGCAAAATAGAGACATAGTCAGTCAAATCGCGCAAACTTGAAATCGCATTTTCTTTCCCCGCATATTTACGTAGAATATAATAAATAGTCGAATAAGAAAGAGCACAGATAGACAAATGCACCTCTCCTCTTCCTGCAGCATCAAAGAGTTCACAAGCAGCATCCGCATATCCTTCGCGATCTGCTAACATGTCAATAACAACATTAGTATCTACAAAATAGTGCTTCATCAGATTCTTTCTTCCATCTCTTTTTTATAGTCAAAATCCTTAGGCAACTTTACAACTCCGCGTAGTTTAGAAGAAACCGGAGTTGTTTTTCTCTTTGATTGAATCTGCACCAATTTGCGCAACTGTCCCTCTAATATTTCAGATACAGTTCTTCCTCTACTTTTAGCGTATTGGTTAAGGCTTTCCAATAAGTTATTGTCTAACTCTATTGTTAAATTCGTTGTCATATCTTGTTCTCCTTTCTACTACAAAGATGCCACTATTTATTCAATCCGCAAGATTCCACAACTACTTTTTGCAACATCCTTTTATCTGT
>NZ_EQ973492.1:394307-396968 GCF_000158035.1 Bacteroides cellulosilyticus DSM 14838 | reverse complement strand
TTTTATCTTTCTGCATTTCTGCCGAAGGGGCATGCAACAAACCTGTAGTACCGTAAGTTAATTGAGCCGAAAGTACAAACGCACAACATAAAAATATGCACGTTGTTATAAATCGCTTTATCTGCATTCTTTTCAATTCGTTTATACTTTCGACTTAATTGTATAGGTTGCTATCTCGCGATTATTCAGGAACTACAATACCACCACCAGCATTACCACTTCCATGACCATGACCGTGACCGTGAGCATGAGATACAGTATCTACAATATAGTTGCTAAGTTCAATACCATTAGCTTCTTTTACTACATTGTTAGCACCATTCAAATTCGTTAATGTACCTTCAACCGGAACATCATTAACTGTGATACTTGCCACTTCACGAGTTATCTGATTATATACACGAGTAACATCCAGTGTTTTCAGCCAATTATCATAAGGAATTACGTAATCGAAATCAGTTTTTGAGTTTAATGTTTTTTCTTCTTTACCGAATTCCGCGATTACATTAGCAGTCATCAAACTTACAATTTGCTCATAGATTGGATTACCAGCTGTCAGTCCTGCTTCTTTCAGCTTAGTCTTATAATTACCCTCTACTTCTACAGTACCGATATAATCCATATAAGTAATGTTAAATGGTAAACCGGCCGGTTCATCATCATTACAGATATCTACAGTGACTGTTTTAAAGAATTCTTCAAGTTTTTTAGTCTGAGCAGGATCAACCAGATTTACCGCATAGTTGATCGGTGAATCAACTTCACTATCACTTGTGCCATCGTCTTGAATCTCTATTCTCTTCTTGAATGTAATTGTTTCATTATTCGGCCCTACAATCTCAAAGACAAATGTTGCAGATTTCTTTTCTGAGTCAGCTCTTGTTAGAACAGTGAACAAGTCAGCGGGAACCTCAAAATTATAAGTATAGCCTTCGTCAACTCCAAGTACCTTTGACTTTTCCTCATTATATAAGGTAATAGCTTTAGCATTATATAGAGCGCCATTAACAGTCAATACACCAGAGATTTTTACTACGCCAACGGGAGCTTTCGTCAAAGTAACGATAATAGTTTTATCCTTTCCGCTTTCAGAAGATCTAAGTTTCAGCAACTCAGCAGTTACATATTTGGTTACATAGCCTTCTTTTGTAATTTTGATTATATAAGTCTCACCACCAAGAACAGCATTGACATCTGTAACTTCAGTTCCAGATACAGTCTGAATCGTATAATCTGTACCGAAAGTCAGATTACCTAGTTCAGTATCTTTCACAGCAAGCTTATAAGTACCTTCATACTTAGGTTGCATAGCAACGAAAGCAGGATATACAGCAGTTTGACCAGCTTCAATCTTTACAACATTCACTGTAACTTTTGTATCTTCATAGTTAGCTGCGCTAACAGTGAGTTCATAAGCTTTGGGATCCGTAACTTTTGCTGTAAATCCGCCATTGCTAACAGTTGCGGTAACACCTCCTGCTACGTTAGCGCTTGCAATGGGAGCCAAGGTTTCAGCATCAACTACTGTACCGGCAATCGTATAAACTGGAGCCGGGAGTGTAACTTCACCGGCAGGACCATTTACATCCAAGCCTTCATCCTTATAACATCCGGTTAAAAGAGCCCCAGATAAGGCTACTACGGTTAATGCTAATTTAGCATTAAAACCACTGAATAAACTTTTCTTTTTCATCTCAATAAAATTAAAAATTTAGTAATTCTGATTTAATAAAATATGGGTTAAAACTATTATTCTGCATTATATTCTCCCCCGGGTTCGCTCTATATCCTCTATAATAATACTGTTCATTGCCGGCATTGTAGGCAATTCCCATATTTTTAGATGGAGTAACTCGTGGAATATATCCTTTTCTCTTATATTTATAAGGCGGCAATGCCACTTGGAACCTAAATCCTCCGTTAGCACTTGCCCCCTCCGCTTTCATTGCGTAGAAACCTATTGAAGCATAACGAAAGTGACGAATCAAGTCGAACCTCACCCCTTTTTCTCCTAACAGATATTGTTCTACTTTCAGACTTGCCTGCACATTATAATGCGGATAATAAAAATTCGCCCCTAAAGCCCAGGTCATTCTTGTTTTTGTGCCATAGGTCCATTCAAATCCATCCCATCGTTGTGTAGCAGTCAGTCCAATCCGGCCTTCTACTGAAAACCTTTCATCCTTAAATGTATGTAGTAGTCGAAGGTCTCCTCCATAGCGTTCAGCATTAAACATTCCCAAAGTTCCGGTAACCCATATATTATAGGGCAAACGAACTGTTTGTTGCAATGTCAAAAAGCCCGGATGTACTTTACCAGCTCTTCGTCCATATCCATCATTATAAACTGGAATAACCACTTGTGCCGTAAGTCTCATCCCTTTCCAAAACGAAACTTCAACTGCCGGTGACAAATTAAACAGCACCTGATAAATCTGCGTTATTATCAGATTCTTTAATGAAACTTCTGGATATACAACGACATCTACCTTAAACAAAGAGCTATTCTTCCTCCCTATTTTACGCGCTTCTTTCCACGTTCCACCCAAATCATAGCTAACATTCCAGTCCCGACGGCTCGCTTCAGGAACGCTATCACCGATTATCGGTTTATAGTAGAGAGAAATTTGAGGTACATTATTGTCCAAAACAATTACTCGA
>NZ_EQ973492.1:381797-393677 GCF_000158035.1 Bacteroides cellulosilyticus DSM 14838 | reverse complement strand
TTGAATTATGTGATTAAAAGAAAATGATAAATAAAAAAGAAACACGAAAGAGTAGCTATTTTTCAAAAATAATATGATACACCTAATCATTTCATAATATTTATCTAGTAAAAGATTACAAGTATCATCTATATACTCTCTCCTATATTAAATGCCTTCTCTTCAGTTATATAAATCGGTGCTCCATCTACATCTCTAAGTATTAGATTATAAGGAGGAAAGAACTTTTCTACTTCTGGGGATATTTCATTATCTCTATCTAAAGCAAGTAATAGTTGGAACTCAGAAATATTAAAGCCAGCAGATGCAAATGATGAACTAAAGGCAACATGACGAATATTTATCTCTGTAATAATAGGAATATTATTAGTATCACCTTTCATATCCACCACTACTAAACCATTCATCTCTTCTCCTGTTATTTGGCAAAGTCTACTAATAGCATCCAATGCAGTATTCTTTATTAATTCATCATTAAGTAAACGTCCTTTTGAAGTATTACCCGTAACTCCAGAAATTGCAACCTTAGCCATTATGTATTCAATGCGCTCAGCCTGCGCTATTTTTATCAATTTCCCTTTTTTGAACAAACAAAAACAGCCATAATTACCACCAGGCAAGAATTCCGACAACTGAAATTGCATAATACCTTGATTTATTTTTACCCATGCTTTAAGATCATCGTAACATGTAGCTTTAAATGCACCTTTACCTGAAGCTGTTCCCGCAGCACCATCCCTTATCCATACAGGAAATCCTAATGGATTTATAAAACTAGGATCTTCTATTTCATTAACAGTCAGAGTTATATGTTTAGGAACGAGTCTGGTATCTTTTAGTGCATCAAATAAGCGTTCCTTACTTATAACCAATTTAGAAAACTCCTTAGGGAGGTACAATATATGGAACATCAAATGTATATTCAGACCAATATAATACCTCTACCTCAGGTACAACAATCACTGCATCAGGTTTCTCTTTATTTAAAATATCTTCAACTACAGCCCTATACGATACATCTGATACAGCAGGAACTTTATAGATACGATCAAATATTCCTTCATATACACCATAAAGCAGATTGCACATATCCCAACCCACGAACTCAGTACTCTCAAAAAGAGGACTCATTTTTAATGAACGCAGTACACTTCGTGCAGAAACGGCACAAGCTCCTGTAATAATTACTTTCATTTTTTTTCTTGTTAATTTTTCTCGTTCTATATCTAAATAGTTTTCTTTCTTGTCTACAACTACACCTTCACGCTTAATAACCTTATAAATAGTTAAATAAATTATTTTCAAATCCAAACAAAATGTCAAATTTTCAACATAATGCACATCCATCTCTAATTTAGTATTCCAATCTAAGTTATTGCGTCCATTAACCTGAGCTAATCCTGTTATGCCAGGTCGTACAAAGTGTCTTTTTTTTTCACATTTCGTATAATAAGGAAGATAACGTACTAAAAGTGGTCGGGGACCAATCAATGCCATATCACCTTTCAATACATTAATTAATTGTGGTAATTCATCAATAGAAGTAGAACGAACAAACTTACCAACCTTGGTCAATCGTTCTTTATCCGGCAATAAATTTCCATCAGTTCCCCGTTCATCTGTCATTGTTTTGAACTTAATGATCTTGAATATCTTTTCATCCTTACCGGGACGTTCTTGTAAAAAGAAAATCCCGGCCCCTTTATTTGCGAAATGCAACCAAATACTAATGAGCAATAAAATTGGCCAGACAATTGCCAATGCAAAAAATGCAATAATAAAATCTATCAATCGTTTAAAGAAATGAGAATACATAACTATGAACTATACAAAATGTTTTATTATAATTCGATATCCATTTTCTACTGTATAATTGGATAATAAATAAGAATATCCTTTTTCGCCCATGACTTTTCTCTGTTCTCTATTCTCAGACATCCAAGCAACCAATTCCATAAACATATCCAAATTTCCACTTTCCGTCCACAGACCATAACCATTAACTTCCGCTATTCGACCAATATCTGTATTTACATCAGTTGCAAGTAATACAGGCATACCATTTTCCAAATAAGAAAGAAGACGCGAAGGATAATTAGGAATAGTAAAGTGTTTATCAAGAAATATCAGACCAATATCACAGCTCCTCACTAATTTATCATAATTTTCTTTAGGAAGAGACGAAAGCAAACAGGCATTACGTAAAGTATTACTTTCAAACCATCGTTTCATTTTACCATATTCAGTACCATTTCCTACTATGACAAAAAAAGTATCATCGCGATTTTCATTAGCAGCAATCACTTTCATAAGAAAATCCACACCTTGAGGACGTCCCAAATTACCGCCATAAATAAAAAGAAGCTTATCTATAGGAATATTCAGATTTCGGAGTAATGCTTTTCTATCAGACTCTAACCATTCACTGTTCTTCTGCAACTCTATGCTATTAGGACAGAGCTCTACAGTCTCTGCCTTAATAAATTGATTATGTTTTAGCAAATACTCAACATTAGCAGGAGACATACAACCAATATAATCCGACAATTGATAGAGACGCTCTTCTTTTCTACGAAAAAACTTATAAAGTAGACTATTTTTAGAAAACATCCCTAAATCAACTGCATTTTGAGGAAATATATCTTTTAACAACAGATATGATTTTGCATTATATCGTTTTTTCAAGGACGCAATAATTCTGTTAAAAGTAATCGGAGGTGTAGAATATAAGATAAGATTAAACCTTATATTTTTCCAATATTTCTGAATAGCATATTGGCATTGATATTCTAACAATAACGTACCAATGCCCTTTTCAATTATATTAGTTTTCTGGATATTTAGTGTTCTTACCCGCAATATTTTAGCACCAGCACTCTCAAAGACTCCTGTTGGTTGATGCAAACGGCGTTCACTGGGAACAACCAAATATACATTATGCCCGTGACGAATAAATTCACGCATCAAATCTGTATAGATTCCCCGCATAGAAATATCGGACATACGACTTAATGTCAAAAATAAAATATTCATTTCAACAGTAATTAATATTTTCTCCAGACCATCTTATCCACTACCCCAGTATAACTCTGAATCAACTTCACGACCTTAACCGATACAATCTCATCCGTATAATCCGGAACAGGAATACCCAAAGCACCATTACGATTCATCTCCACAGCTACATCAACCGCTTGAAGAACCTGTTCCGTTGTGATGCCAGCCAGTATAAAATTACCTTTATCCAAAGCCTCCGGTCGTTCTGTACTCGTACGAATACAAACAGCTGGGAAAGGATGACCGATAGAGAGAAAATAACTACTCTCTTCAGGCAAAGTACCCGAATCTGAAACGACAGCAAAGGCATTCATCTGAAGATGATTGTAATCATGAAAGCCCAAAGGCTGGTGCTGAATAACCCGAGCGTCAAATACAAAACCGCGTTGTTCTATGAATTTCTTTGAACGCGGATGACATGAATAAAGAATAGGCATATCATATTTCTTAGCCAGTTCATTGACCGCATTCATCAGATTGAAGAAATTCTTCTCCGTATCAATGTTCTCTTCACGGTGGGCGGAAAGAAGGATATATCTGCACTTCTCTAGATTGAGCTGTTCCAGAATAGTACTAGCTTTGATCTGTTCCAGATTATTATGCAGGACTTCAGCCATAGGAGAGCCAACAACATAAGTACGCTCCTTTGGAGTACCCGCAGCATTCAGATAACGACGGGCATGTTCCGAATAACAAAGGTTTACGTCAGCTGTTACGTCAACAATCCGCCGGTTAGTTTCTTCAGGGAGGCATTCATCAAAGCAGCGGTTACCGGCTTCCATGTGGAAGATGGGGATATGAAGACGCTTAGCACCGATAACGGAAAGGCAGGAATTGGTATCTCCCAAAACCAGAACCGTATCAGGTCGCACTTCCACCATAAGTTGATAAGATTTAGCTATGATATTGCCAATAGTTTCACCCAAGTCCTTACCCACCGCATTCAGGTAGTAGTCAGGTTCACGAAGACCGAGGTCTTCAAAAAACACCTGATTCAGGGAGTAATCATAATTCTGACCGGTATGTACAAGTATCTGGTCAAAGTATTGGTCACAACACTTAATGGTGGCAGACAGGCGGATAATCTCCGGACGGGTGCCTATGATAGTCATTAACTTAAGCTTGCTCATTTCAATTTATAGTTTTCATTTTTATCACAAGGTTCAAAATAGGTATCGCCGTCAGAAGAATCATACCATTCATTGATCCAGAACTGAGTATAAAGGTCTTCATTTCCAACGTTGGTGATATTATGAGTATACCAGACGGGCATATCCACATAACAGGGATCTTTACCGTCCAGATAGAAGTTCAGGACTTCATCTGTATCAATTTTACGCAACTGGATCCGGGCTTTACCACGAATGACCGTGAAGCGTTCTATTTTACGGGTATGGTAATGATTACCACGAGTAATACCGGGAATGGTGGTAGAGAAAGAAACCTGACCACCGATACCCAGCTTAACAGTTTCTACAAACATACCACGGGGATCTTCATGCTTCACCAGTTTACGGGGATAGACGGAAGAGAAATCAATATAGCCACAAAAGGTATTGAAGAGATTCACTTCGTCCCTATCCTTCAGGACAGGAATGATGCCCTGTTCGAAGTAAAGAGACTTATAGTTTTCCAACAAAGCCAAAATCTCCGTTACTTTCTTCTCAAAGTCATAAGAGACTACATCACGTTCAACCATAGGAAGGGCATTCGAAGAAACTTCGCGTATCTTACCAATTATATGTTTACAAAGGTTACCCACATAAATCAAACACACCTCACTGTCCTGTAAAACCTGTGGTATTTCTCCATGAGTCAGTTTATAGCAAAAAGTGGCAATGAAAGAATTATAATTGGGGCGTCCAAAGGGACCGTACACATTAGGAACAACCATGCCGGTAAAACTGGCACGATTACGTCCCGCCCACTCTTCAAGCAGATTACGTCCTTCACGTTTGGAACGCCCATATTCGTTATCACGCTCCTCCTGGGTAGAAGAAGAAAACAGCACATGGGGGGTAACCTTTTCGGCTTCCATAGCGGATATCAGCTGGCTAACCAGACCGATATTTGTATCATAAAGAACTTGGGGATCCGGATGACGGTTCATGGCTGCCAGATGCACGATTACATCACATTCACGCACAAAGGAGCGCAATTTGTCCTCACTCTGAAAATAAAAATCTTCAAAGGGGATACGAAGGAATTCGTCAGGGGACAGACCAAGTACATTATAGAGATGAGTCCCTACAAAACCAGGCTGGCCCGTTATGCCAACTCGTATCATAAAATTATATGTTTCTTAAAATAAAAAGGAAAGATTAAAGGTGAAGATCTTCACGAATGAAGGAAAGTCTCAATAAAAGTTGTTTCATCCCTTCCACATCCAAGCGGTGAGTATTATGAGAGTGGTAGTCTTCTATACGAGAGACTTCCTCACTACCTTCAACAAAAAATTTGTCATAGTTCAGATCGCGAGTATCACAGGGAATACGGTAGTAATCCCCCATATCGATGGCTTTGGACATCTCTTCCCGGGTCACAAGCGTTTCATATAACTTTTCACCGTGACGAGTACCAATGACTTTCACCTCGGCATCACTATGATACAAATCTTTCAACGCAGTGGCCAGGACATCTAGCGTAGCAGCGGGAGCTTTTTGGACAAACAGGTCACCATTATGTCCATGTTGGAAAGCGTAAATGACCAGGTCAACGGCGTCATCTAAAGTCATCATGAAACGGGTCATGTTAGGATCTGTTATAGTCACCGGTTTATTATCTTTCATCTGCTCAACCCACAAGGGAATTACAGAACCACGGCTGGCCATGACATTACCGTAACGGGTACAACAAATCGTAGTAGAACCGGTTTCACCCAACTGACGCCCTTTGGCAATGGCAACTTTCTCCATCATAGCTTTACTGATTCCCATAGCATTGATGGGATAGGCTGCCTTATCGGTAGAAAGTACTACGACATTCTTCACACCGTGTTCAATGGCCGAATCAAGCACATTCTCTGTTCCAAGCACATTAGTGCGTACAGCCTGTGTTGGAAAGAATTCACAGGAAGGTACTTGCTTCAATGCCGCAGCGTGGAAAATATAATCCACCCCATTCATGACACCATCAACGGAACGTTTGTCACGTACATCACCGATGTAGAATTTTACTTTAGGATTCTGCAAGTGATGGCGCATGTCATCCTGCTTTTTTTCATCACGACTAAAAATACGGATTTCTTTGATATCTGAATCTAAGAAACGGCGTAAGACAGCATTACCAAAAGAACCTGTGCCTCCGGTAATCAATAATACTTTATCACTAAAAGCTGGCATATATTTATTTTTTAATAAAATCCCATGTGCGTAATATACCCTCTTCCAAAGGTATTTCCACATACCAATTTAAATTCTTATTTGCTAATTGACAATCTAAAAATATATTAGGAACATCACAAGGTCTTGAAGGCATGTATTGAACATTAAAATCTATTTTTAAGACGTCCCTTATTTTTATCAATAGCTGGTTTAGTGTGTAAGCCTTTCCAGAACCTATATTATATATCTGATTTGTATGTTCAGTGATTGCAGCACTATAAATGGCTTTCACTAAATCCGATACATAAATATAATCTCTAGCCACGGAACCATCTCCCCAAATCTGAATATTTTCCTTCCGACTAATTTTTCCTAAAAAGACAGATAACGATCCCAATGTTCCATAAGGATTCTGACGTGCACCATAAGGATTTGAAGGTCTAATGATATTAAATTCTAATCCATACAAATGATTAAAGAGATAAAGATATTTTTCTACTGCTAACTTTACAATCCCATAAGAGGATTGTGGAAATAGGACATGTTCCTCATTAACAGGTAACGATTTGACTGTACCATAAACAGCTCCACCACTAGATAAATAGATTATTCTCTTTATACTTTTATTTACACATTCGTGTAATAGAGCAATAGTATTAATTAAATTAGACTGAACATCATATATTGGATTTTCATTTGAAGTAACAGGAATTGTGGAAGAAATAGCATGGACAACAAGATCAACGCCTCTCAATGCTACATCTATCAATGACTTATCACCATAATTACCTATATAATATTTAACCCCAGACAAAGGTTCTCTAAATTTCTCATAAGCAATATCTAAAACGGCCACTTCATTTCCAGCCGCAAAGAAAAAATCAACAATATGAGAACCAATAAAACCGTTTCCTCCTAATACTAGAACTTTCATAATTAATCAGTTATTATAAATCCAGGTTTTTCGCCCTTATCAAGCAACCAGTTATACAAACAAAGTGTATCTTGGGCTATAATTTCCCAGGTATATTTCATTTCAATTAAACGTTTCGAATTTCTACTCATCATTTTCAATTCATCGGTTGACAAATCCAACATATTTTTTAGAGCTAATTCTATTGATTGCAAATTTATATCAGCCCAATAACCACAACTAAAATTTTCTAAATCTTTCCATGAGGAGGATTTTGTTGTTATAACAGGAACTCCATATGACAAACTATCTAGTATAACCATTGGTGCCCCCTCTGAATATGAGGGTAAAATAAAAAAATCTGCAGCAGAAAAAATATCCAATTTATTTTGATCAAATTGTGGTTCTATAACAACAACCTTATCCTGTAATTGAAAATCTTTAATCATCTGAAATACCTCTTTTACATACTTATTACCATCATTACCAGCAATGACCAAAAGCCAATTATTAAATAAAGCTCTTAAATTGTTCAATGCTGAAAGCAGCATATCAAGCCCTTTTTTAGGCGTAATTCTTGACAAATATAAAAGAACACGTTTATTCTTATCTATATTATATTTTTCTTTAAAACGAAAACCATTCCCCGTTAGTGATAATTCAGCTTCACTAATTCCATTTTTTATATAAGCAATAGGAGCTCTTAAGCCAAACTGTCTAAAATCTTCAACCTCTTGTTCTGAGGTTGCATGCAAACAGGAACATTTTTTAAGATTTTCATTCTCATACAAATTCAAAGCTATTTTCTTTTTTATTCTACTAGATAAACCATTACGCAATGCATATGGAGATAAAGTCCCATGAGGTGCAACAATATAAGGTATCTGTCTACTCCTAAATTCACTAAGTAAAAGCGAATGTTTTCCCCATAAACTATGTTGATGGACAATGTCAATATGTGAAAGATCTTTCAAGGAATAAATAAAATCATTCTTCTTACTCTTATTTAATATCTGAGAGTAAGAACATTGGATATTTCTAATTTTTTCAAGAGGAAAATTATACTTTGTAGAACTCCATAATAATTCTTCCTCAGAATTATCAACAGACAGTACGTTAACATCTAAATTAAGTTTGCTTTGGGTTGAAGCAAGACTCATGCTTATTTGCCCCAAACCATATGACTTCTTCCCCAAAGAACTAACAGTGTGTAATATGTTCATCTTATTTCATTATTAATATAATAAGCAATCAACGAAAAGTATCCTTTGTTAATTCAAAGAAAAAAACAAAGCTAACATATTAAAAAAGTGTTTTCTATTTCAAGAATCCTATATTTTATATGAATTAGCGTCTCAACGACATTTATGTCAGTTCAAAAAAAAGAGATATCTATCCTAATCGATAATAGAGAAACATTCACAATATCCCAATTTTATCAACCTTAGAGTAACGTTTTATTAGCAGCCTTATCTTATACCAAACGAATTTAAGTACCGAACCATAGTTATCTTTACGAATATTTTTATAAAACTCTAGATTATCATTTATAACATTGGTTATATTTAATATTTTATAAAAGATACGATTACTATTACCATATTTAAATCCCAATACATTATTACTATGTTGTCTATATAATAGTGTTGGTATATATATTGATTTTATTATACCTTTAGACTTGATTACTCTTGTTGAAATCCACCAATCATGCATAAATTCACCAGAGTAAGGAAAAGAGATTTTTTTAGCTTCATTATTAAAAAGCATCGTATTACCTTGAGTATAACAACAAATTGCCAAATAGTTATAGTTTTTTAATTCATCTGGGTTAAGTCGACAACTTAGCCAATGAGAAGACTCTAAAACAGCTAAATTTTCATCGACAACAGCCACATCTGTATGTACTACAATTGGTTTGCAAGGATTCTTAACATATATGTCATTATAAACATCAACCGATAATTGAATTTTGGTAGGTAACCAAACATCATCTTGGTCACAAAACATATATAGCTCTGATTCTACACATTCCAACATTCCAATAAAACCTTTTTGAGGGCCAATATGCTTTTCTAGTTTTTCACAGAATATAATTCTGTTATCTAGCAATAGGTAATTATGAATTATTTCTATTGTATTATCTGTAGAGCCATCATCCCTAATATAGAGAGTCCAATTGGAGAATGTTTGTTTTATAATAGACTCTAACTGTTCTGAAAGATATTGTGCCCCATTATAAGTGCATAAAATAATTGCTATTTGATTATTATTCTTAAAGGAAGCTTTCATTATTAAACATTATAGTTGTTAAAATTGCCGATCTTAATTTTATCGTATTCGATTATACTAATTATCGTTAAAAGCATAATAACAGAATAAATAGTATAATGATAAAATAAGAAAACAAGAAGCGAACTTTCAATCCCTGCACATAGAATGTAACAATGACTATCATTATAGTTCAAACATTTAAACCTCAACTTCTTAAATAATGAATAGTAAAGCAGCAAAAAAGCAATAAAACCAATCATTCCACAATCAAAATATGTAGCTATATATGTATTTTCAGGGTCATATGGTTCATAATTACTTGCCAATTTATTTTTAACATACGGATAAGAAGAGGTAAAGTACCCAGTACCTATTAGAAAAGAAGATGGCTGCAACATAACTGCTTTTGGAAAATTTAATATATAATTAGCTCTCGTACTTTCACTTGAAGAATCTTCTTTGGCTTCTGTCCGTTCTACAAAGGCATTTATCATCGCTGCAGAAACACCATTATCATTGTTAGAGATAAAACCAATAGGCACTGCAATAATACATAACAACAATAATCCGACTAAAAACTTTTTAACATTTGTCAACATTGACAATATTGAAACTAATAAAATGCCAACAAATGCAGTATGACTTAAAGATGTAAAAATACTAATAAAAGACAATAGGAATAGATAATATTTTCTACTCTTCAAAGCATAACTAGCAAGTAAAGGTGCCAAGAAACCAATATTTGCAGGATCTATATTTAGACCACACGAACGTATTGTTCCACCAATAGTAAGCGAAATCATTCCATAACGAACATCTAAAGCATTAATATAGCCACTAAACAATTCATTAGTAATAGAGTAGCCATTAGAGTAATATATTGCAGCATCAAATAACGCCCAAATTAAATTCAAAATAGCTCCCCATAATATTCCAACTGCTATTAGTCTAACATACATTGTTGTATTCACTTGCTTCTTCAGCAAATAGAATAACAATGTATATATAATCATTTTAGGAATATGACTTAATGCTGCAAGTTGCCATTCAAATGAATCTGTTGAAAAATAGAAAAAGCCAAATAAACTTGAAGCAATACTTATCAACATCCAAAAATAAAATATTTTATCAACGTGAGTATTTTTATATATAGAAGAGGAAGTTTGGTTGATAAAAAGATCAATAAACACCAGTATTAATACTATTGAGAACAAAGATATATATATTCCTAATATACCAATAGATAATAAAGATGTGGTTGAACATAAGCCAAGCAATAAATAGAATGCATTAAACGGTCTATTATGAGTAATGTCAATGATATAATTTTTCATTAATTATTTAAAAGGCTCAAGTTTACTTAAATTTAAAAGACTTAAATTAAAAAGATAAGTTAGATTTCACTTTATATCAAAGAGAGTAATTAATATAAAATTTTCTCATAGCTATTATTCACTCATTTCAACAAACATAATCCCAATGGTATTATTTTATTAAAAAAGTATCATTTTTTAGTATAGTACTCAATGCTTAAGGAAACCAACAGTTGCTGAAATGTAGATATTGCTAGTGATTTTGCTTTTTCTCTCGCTTTTTCTATATCATTTTTTACAATATGCCTATTCAGGAAACCATTATATATTAATTTTATAATTTCATCAGGTGAAGCAAATGAATTATTTATATCAACATTTAAACTTTCTACTCCTAAAAGTTCTAACATATTTTTCATTTTATGTTCATAAGAAAGACAAGCGAAGGGAACCGAGTTATTTATAGAAAAAACAATTGTATGATACCGAGCACCTATTACAAACATCGATTTTTTTATTACATACTGTTGGATATCTGAAGTATAATTCGAAGAAAACACTATAACATTATTAGAAAATTTCCTAGATAAATATCTACAATAATCTTCATCATTATGCTTACTACAGTATAATTGTGGTAGCAATAAAACATTTACTAAATTATCCAAAAACTTTTGGATTAACAGTTCATAAAATTCATCAATCAATCGCTCCTCTTTATGAACAAATAGAGGATGCCACACATATAGTTGATTCGGTACTATAACCACATATTTCTTAGGCAATAACTCTTCAACTTCAGACGGGATGGAGCAAACTGGGTCCTCTAAAAATGCAGTATCAATAGATTTCTGATAAGCAACATTCAACTTCTCTGCATACACATAACTCTGCATATCACGTAAAGAAAGAAAATTAACATTGTCAAAAACAAACTTAGCCCATTTTGTATAATGATCCTTTGATTTAAATGGACCAATTGAAGGAGAATATATTGCAA
>NZ_EQ973492.1:376384-380662 GCF_000158035.1 Bacteroides cellulosilyticus DSM 14838 | reverse complement strand
CCAACTCCTCCTGAGGCAGCTCTCCAGCGTAAATTTTCATCCAGAGAATAACCAATATAAGTTTTCATCTTTTCATTTGTTAAGTTTACGGATATTAAAAAGGCTTTTGACTCCGGTATACCACCAAACTCCTCTTTGATTTTAGTATAATCGTTATTCTTATCTGTCTTTTGGAATTCACACTTTCTTTTCCAGTCCCCTTTGATGGTGATTCGCTGTTCGGAATCTACTGTACATCATGCACCCGGACAGGAAAAACACTTTTACAAGTGCCCTTGTAGCATTTTTCAAATTCGTTATAAGAAATCTTGTTACGAAAGAAAAATTCTATATGGACTCACCGGAAAGTCCAGTTTCGGCTTTATAGCAAATAAAAAATATCCAAAATCTGTGTTAATGCACACAAGTGTTTTTATGAAATATTTCACAACAACACATATCAACATCATTCTATCTTATTAGACATTTTTAGGACGTAAACCTTTCAAATCTCTAATTTTCACTAAATCCTTCCAACCAAAAGCCAGTGTTCTTAACTGAAAACGTAGATAGCGATGATATGGAGGTATAAACACATTAGCTAAACAACCAACAAATGTTGTAGTCAATATAGTTACTATAGCAGAACCAATGATACCACATATAGGTATTAACCATAAATTTAAACCAACACAAACAAAGCATCCCATTAAATTACGAATAAAGGCGTATTTCTGTTGCTTCTCAATAATAATCATTTGTCCCGCTGTACTAGACAAAGCCATCCCAACAACTTTAAAAGCCATTATATGAAGTACAGGAACCGCTAGAATATATTCTTTACCAAAAGTATACTTTATCAAGAAATAAGAAAATAAACAAACTAGTATTGCCAAAAGAATACATATCCAAACTGTTATATTCATAAATAGCTGCGATTTTTGTTCATAATCAGCTTGGCTTTTTTCACGAGTTCGAATCAGCAAAGGAGTAATGGTCTGAGACATAACGACAGGCACAAAAATTATAATTTCTACAAATCTACTTGCAACAGAAAATACTCCTACAGAAGCTTTATCAATCATATTACCAATCATGACCTGATCAATACGCTGATAGACAATAACAGCAGCTCCAGATAACAATAGTGGAAAAGATTGTTTTATTAAATATTTTGCCCAATCTTTATCAAAATACCATAACGATATTTTCCCTATTTTTGTTGAATATGAAAACACATAGCCACTTGCTAGTAAAAAAACATCAAATAAAGTAGCCATAATAAACCACTCCAAAGAAGCATGTAAAAGTAACAAAACTATTTTAACACCTGCACCTAATAGAGTACGTGATATTTCTGTTTTAACTATATATTCGTTCCAGACAATGGATGTAAAATAATTCCTCACTACGCTAGAGCTATTAAATAGCATAGAAAAAGAATAGAGTATTATCATTGCCTTAGTAAAAGTATTAGTTTCAAACAATAATGCAGTTCCAATTACCAAAAATATTGTAATGACTGCCAAGACAAGTTTTAATAAAAATGCAGTTCCTATAATTTTATCTCTAAACCCATTGTATTTAGACTCTTCACGTATTTCAATATCATCAAACCCAAAAGAAGCAAGTATTTGAAATATAGAAACATAACTAATCACATAGTTCATAAGACCATACTGTTCTGGCCCTAAGTAACGAGCAACTAATATCCCTACAAATAAACCACCTAAAAGAGTAACAACTTTACCTAACATCGCCCAATAAATATTTTTCATAATTTTGGCTTTCGTAGGTGATAAGTTCAACCTATTGATTATTTTATCGACTAATGACATTGGGTAAACACTCACTATATGATTATCATACCAGTAAAGGTATTATAGCCCACATTGAGTTATATTTTTGATTAATAATTAAATAATTTTAAAATCCAATAAATGATTACAATCTGAACAATTTAACAAGGCACCCAATATTTATAGTCAAGTTGATACCACAAATCATCATCCTTATAAACAGGCTTCATGAACTTATAACATCATTCATAACTGATATCATATAAAATAATTTTGTGATTATTTACACTTAGCAATCTCAAAAAAACAACATACTAAGGCGCATATCAGTAATATTGACTATGTAAGGTATTTTAAAAGCGCCGACCAAGTCTAATATAATACCTCCAACTTTTCAATTAGACCACGCAAGGAAGCATAACTCAAATCATCCTAATGTACAAGTCCATTCGAAAAATGAATACCAAGAATAGACATCATATCAATAGAAAAAACAACTCAAAAAATACATAAAATAGACAAAGAATTATTATCAACTACTTCAGCCAACAATGCTATTCATCAATAGAAAGACCTTTAGTAATTCATTCGGATTGATAAAGATCATGAGATTTTAGAAAGCCTATATCGCTTACCATTTCATTTGTTTTTAGAATTACAGCACAAAGACAAAAAGGTCATAAGTAAAGATTAAAATAGCCAATTAACTTCTTTCAAATTCGAATGCTGCTTATCTTTCTCACTCAACAACACCTTATCCATTGGTATTCTCCAATCAATCCTCAAATCTGGATCACCCCACGCAATAGCACCTTCGCTCTCCGGAGCATATTTATTATCACATTTATATTGAAAAATAACTTCCTCACTCAGCACACTAAATCCATGCGCAAAGCCTCTTGGTATAAAAAGCTGACAATGATTATTTTCCGTCAATTCTACAGCAACATGCTTTCCAAAAGTCGGAGAACCTTTTCTTATATCTACAGCAACATCAAGAACAGCCCCCTTTACTACACGCACCAACTTACTCTGAGCAAAAGGAGGTTTCTGAAAATGTAAACCACGAATGACACCGTAAGACGATTTGGATTCATTATCCTGTACGAACGTTGTCTTACAGACTTTTTCTTCAAATTCTCTCTGATTGAACGATTCAAAAAAATACCCGCGTTCATCTTTAAAAAGGTGAGGTTCAATGATTACGACTCCTTCAATGGCAGTTTTTATAATTTCCATATTGATTCAAAAATGATATTCATAGCCCCCTAAATTTCCAATACACCGCTTCCAACTTCACATCATACCTATTCTCCGCATACACCAGACCATTATAGCAATTTAGTAAACAACATCCAATCTTTGGATTGTTAGACACAGAGCATTGAGGAATTGTTTTTGATGAAATTCACAAAAAGAAGTAGTTGTTTGTATTCGCTTTCACACATGCTCTGCACGAAGTTTTCCTTACTATCTTCGTCACAAGCGGCATAATTGAAACCCATTATTTGGAACATCTCAACTGTTAGAAACGTCCACAACTTCTTTTCTAAGGTACAATCTGTTAGCATGTAGATTAATCTTTCACTTCTTCCCAAGGATAGGGATTATCAATCGCGTTCTGAAACTCTTCAATAGCTTCTTGCTGTTCAACAGTAAGTGATGTGGAATCCCAGGAAGCAATGATAATACGGCCTTCATCCGCCAAAGGCTCATCAAACACCTCACCATAGCAGGCAGTAAGCAGACGAAGTTTCAGTAACGAAGCGGGAAGAGCATCAAGAATATCCCAACAACGATCTAAGACCTCCTGGATATGTTTTTGTTTTTCACCGTGATCAATAAATGAGGCACTATAGCCCATCAGAAGAGCGAGACAAACATTAGCCTGTTCTTCAACTGTAGAACCTTTGACACCGGAATTATACAAAGCCGTAGTCAGGCGGTAAACTTCACCGTTACGACGGGAAAGGTCGTCGCTATAGACCGGATTACCGTCCATACCTAAATACATCAGATCGTGCGCTGCACGCTGAAGAGCAAGTGTTTCTTCAGAAAGAGACATAATATGAATTAAAAATTAAAAGTTAAAAATTAAAGAGAAGAAAGGGCAACTATCAATTACTTGATTACTTCTATAAGATCCGGATGAATCGTAGCAAGCGCAACGGCAATAACACCTTGTATCTCGATAACTACACGGCGATCACGTGCGCCTTTTACTTTCACGAAAATGCCTTCCTGACCCTCGAAGTCACCGCCCGTGATACGAACTTTCGTACCTTTAGATAGATTCAGTTCATCAGGTTGGAAGTACATAAGATGGTCATTGTAAGTACCGGCTACAGCAATAAAACGCTGCATCTCACTGTCGGAGATAATGATTTTCTGACCGCTACGGGTATCCGTAATGTATTGCAAATAGCTTACCTGTGATTTGATGCGTTTCACCTCGGAAGGACGGGCATGGACAAAAAGTAAGTTATGTACAACCGGAACT
>NZ_EQ973492.1:371043-375923 GCF_000158035.1 Bacteroides cellulosilyticus DSM 14838 | reverse complement strand
CACCCAGAAATAAATTTTCATCCATCATTTTCCACCCTACTCCCCCTCCCATTCCAATTAAATTATCTACTTTCGCATTTTTTAACCACGTTAATATTACCTAACGGTTAATTAATCATTTAAGTCATGACAGAATTTAAAAAAACAAGAAGCTGAACGGAAATCAGCTGAGAAGTAAATCGTACAAATCTGATAATCAGAAGGAAGACGATAGTATAGAACAAGACAAAGCGAATGTAATAAATGAAAATTTATTAGCTTCGAGAAAGTATTACGGAGCAAATACCCATCTGTTGGTAGGTGCCCTGAGATGCTTCAAATTAGGCGGTTTTGAGGGTACGGAAGTCCATACAATCAGTGATTTTATAGAGTGGTGGGACAGTACGGGCAAAATCAGAAAGCATGTGAAAGGAAAGCATATACCTCTAAAAACAAGCAGCTTAAGAACCGAGATAGAGAGTATATGGGCGGTGATACAGAAGGAAGATACAGAACATATAGATCCCTATGGATATGATGTAAAGATTAATCAGTAATAGTTAACTCCAAAGAAAGGGCATAATTTTGCCCCGTCAACAGGATAGTGAAAGGGCTACACCCTTCCACCGGGATGGTGTAGCCCTAACCTAAAAAGGGTGTAGCTATCCAAGACAAAGGGTGTAGCCATCACAGACGGTTGATTATAAACCATTTATAAACAACTAAAATCATTAAGATGGAGAAACAAACGTTGGGACACCAACAAAAGTATGTAACGAAAGACGAAAGAGTGGAGAATCTATGGAAGAAACTGATTGGGCAGGAAACAGACTTATCCGAAGAAACCATCGCATGGATGGCACGACGAATTTTACAATTAACCGCCTACATGCCATACGGATGTGCACTGATAGCCTATCGAAAACAAAATGGAGATTTTTACATGGGAAGAGGAACACTGATACATTACGAAGCCGATTTCCACCGCAAATACGACATCGAGCGTATTCAGAACCATGTAGTGTACTGGGATATAGAGCAACAGGGATGGAGAACGTTCCAGATCGAGAACTTCCTGGAATGGAAACCAGTGGTAAGTTGAAAATTGAGAGTTGAAAATTAAAAAACAAAAGATTATGGATTCATATCTATTACATGATGCCAATGCAGGCAATAACTTTAAAATGATGATAATGATGCAAAAAGAGGGAATGAAAGGATACGGTATCTACTGGATGCTGCTGGAATTTCTAAGATTACAGGACGGATATAAGGCAGACTTAAGAGTATTGCCCATACTGGCACAGAAAATGAGAGTTACGGTAACCACCCTGAAGCGGATCATATATGACTATGCACTCTTCGAGGTAAACGGCACAAGCTTTTCATCGCCCGGACTCACACTGCGCATGAAACCATGGGACGCCCAACAGGACGCAAAAAGAGAGTCAGGCCGTCGTGGAGGGTTGGCTAACCAGCAGAAAATCAGAAATGCCAAGGCAAGCAACGCTTTAGCTACAAACAAAGAGAATAAAGAGAATGAAACAATCCCCTCTAGATCTCCCCAGGGAGACACGAGGAAGAATGAGGAGATTCTTCTTGTTCCACCGGAGTATGCACTCAACAAACAGACACACAACTATGAAGGATTGATAGAAGAATTGGAACGGCAAAAAGTGACATCCTTAAAAGAGAAAAATGCCATTCTCAGACTGACCGACTTTGGAAGACTGGGAGGCAAAATATGGAAAATCATCTATGACATCAACAATTCGCCACAGATGAAAGCAAGGATTGTGATGCCCGGAAAATATATTCTGAAGCTGTTGCAAAATTAAGTAGATGATCATAATTAGTTTATACTTTGCAAGTATAAGCTAATTATGACATACCTCCCCTGATCATCCTACATAAATATCAACTGCTTTTTAAGCAAGTCCACAATATCGCTTTGCAGCTTCTGCGCATTGATAGGTTTAGAAGTGTACGCATCAAAACCACTGTTCAGAATGCGTTCTTCATCTTCGGCATAGACATAAGCTGTCACTGCCATAATCGGGACCGTCGGCGACATTTCACGTATAAGTTGTGTAGCTTCGTAACCGGTCTTTTTAGGCATATTGATATCCATCAATATCAGATGGGGGTTGTATTGCTTGAATAGCTCCACCGCCTCTTCCCCATCCCAGGCATGGAGAATGTTGTACTGACGCTTCAGGATAGATTCGAACAACAGGAAATTACTCTCATTATCCTCAGCTATCAGAACTGTGAGTTTACTCTCCACTTTATTCAACCGGTGTTCCTTCTGTTCCCTCACTGATTTGAGCTCAACGGGACGATAAGGAAGAGTAAACCAGAAAGTAGAACCCTTGCCGGGTTCCGATTCCACACCAATCTCACCACCCAGATTCTCTACAATACTTTGGCAAATAGAGAGTCCCAGTCCTGTACCCTGCGAGAACGAATCGAGCTTTACAAAACGACCGAACACAGTATCTTTCTTGTCTTTTTCAATTCCATATCCCGTATCCGTGATATAGAAATAGAGAAAATCAGTATTTTTCAGATGATAACCAAAAGTGATGCTTCCACTGGGGGTAAACTTCATAGCGTTATTCATCATATTGGTTACCACTTGTGTCAGCCTGTTCTTCTCAATGTTTACAAAACAATCCGGCATTTCCGGCAGATATCGGATGACAACCGCATCATTTTTCTGGCGGAGCCGGGCGGATTCTTCCAACTCCTGAAACAAGGCATTCAGATCTATATCAGAATAGACAAACTCAAGTGTTCCGGACTCAATCTTGGAAAGATCCAGAATATCTCCTACGAGTTGCAACAACAGGGTATTATTGTTCTCGATAATATTGATGTATTCTTCTTTTTCTTCCGGCTCTTCCGCATCCGCCAGAATACTGGAAAAACCGACAATGGCATTGAGCGGGGTACGTATTTCGTGGCTCATATTAGCCAGGAAAGCTGATTTAAGACGATTGGATTCTTCTGCTTTTTCTTTTGCCGTAATCAAATCTTCTTCCATTTTCTTTCGCCCGGTGATCACGAGAGAAGAACCGATCAAAGTAATCGGATTGCCCTTTTCATCCCGCTTATCAACCGTGGCCTGAGCCTCAACCCATTCATAACGCGCCACGCCATTCTTGCGGACTATCACACGATATTCTTCCTTAATTTTAGAAACATTACCTTCCGTCAGTTCCTTATAGGCTTTCTTTACCCGTTCCCTATCTTCCTTACAGATTTTGGCAAAATATTGGTAATCGGGTACGGAAAGCTGATCTTCGTTCATCATGCTGTCGTCATGGCTAAGCTCCACCGGACGGTTCACATCACAGAGCATGGTACCCTTTTCCAGATCCCATTTCCAGGGAACGATATTCGCCACATCCAGCGACATTGACAATTTATGATTAGCGGAACGCAACATCTGTTGTGTCTCGGCCAGTTCGGTATTGTCTACGCAGAAAACATCAATGAATCCCTTATGCTTGGAAGGCGTCAGAATCACATTGAAATAATTACCTATATTTTCGTAATAGTATTGATAAGAAAGTTCCTTTTGAGTGGAAGTAACCATGCTATAGAGGTGGCACATCCTTTCAAAACCTTTCGGATCCGCCTCACTTCCTTTTTTACCGATGACCTCACCCATGGATTTGAAGTATTTCTCAAAACGTGGATTGGCTTCTACAGTGATATAGTCCACAATCTTTCCCGCAGAGTCGTAAATCAGTTGCTGTTTCAAATAAACGATGGGCATATTCTCAAACAAACTGTGATAACTGGTCATCAGTCTGATCTGTTCTTCCTGCTTTTTTCTTGCTCTGGACAGCCACCCCATCCGCAGCCACATAAACAAGAGCATGATGACTACAATGGCAATTATGACGCTATATTTATGTTGTTCCCAGAAAGAGGGCGGCATCATATAAAAGACTGAATTGGGAGGACACAAGCCAGGCGATAATCCGGCTTCCATAAGATCGTAATAGTTGAACATGGGAGTAGGCACACCACAGTCTACGATACGGGCTCCTTTCTCGTTGACACCGGATAAAACACCATTGGTAATCTCAACCACTTTTCTTCCAACAGTTTTTTCATCAAAGAAATAGCCGCCTACCAGGCCGTTCCGCTGCAATCCGGTATTATCTAATGAGAAGATAGGTGAAGAGGAATAATAGCTCAGAATTCTGGAAATATTATTGGTTAATACGACATTCCCTTTTTGAGTATCCTGATGCCATGAGCAAAAGAGAACTCCGCTGTTTGCCTCTGCATGGCTCAATGAATCCGCCAATGCATCGGTAGTCATTACACCGGCAACATAATCCTTTATTTCAAGTTCGGGAAAGTTCTTGCCCACAATCTCTTTTAAATCCGAACGGAATTGGGCACTTATATACCGGGCATCCGACAGAAATATCAACTCATCCATTTCAGGCATCAAATCCTGCATTAGCGAAACTGTTTCTTTGAGATATGCAGGTACATAGAATACAGTCAGCGACAAATCTCCTTTATAATCTTTCAAGGGAGTTCTCTCTTCTACCGGAATGGCGCGCCTCTCCAGATAAGCCTCTTGCGGACCGACGTAATCCGTCTCCGTACAAAGAATCACAGGGACATCTTTCCATTGTTTTTCTATATCATCTCTCAGCAAACCCCAGGAAGCACTACCTAAAAGAATCAGGAGTTTTGGAGGATTGTCTGCATATTTTCCAAAGAGACCTTCTTCATATTCCAATAATTCTTCTGCATTTTGTAAATGCATAAATTGACTGCCCATGTGCTCCACATCCACTACATAAGGAGAATTTTTATGCTGATAGGAATTATAAATAGGGATGATAAAGTCGTTACTCCATCGGGAAGAG
>NZ_EQ973492.1:363776-370868 GCF_000158035.1 Bacteroides cellulosilyticus DSM 14838 | reverse complement strand
CGGGAAGAGCCACTGTATGCGTTGAGAATCAATATTCTATCTTCATTTCCCGGTTTAAATGCTGAGGATACTTCGCCAAATACATTAACAGCATTTAAAAGGAAAGCAACTAATATAATAAACACTCTGATTATTATTTGCAAATATTTCATCGAAATTACAGTTTAGTCTCCAAGTGTACCCATTCTTTACCACACAAGGAACAAAAGGTCTACATCATAGAGAAATTAGACTGCAAAACTAATTAAAAATCAGAGAATTCCCAGTTTTTGGAAAAGAGATTTTTAAAGAGGATTGCGTATCTTCCATATTCTGCGTACTTTTGAAAGCATAAAACAATAATATCAATGAAAATACTTCATACCAGCGACTGGCACCTGGGACATACATTATATAATTATGACCGTAGCCACGAGCAACAAGCATTTTTGCAACAACTAACCCGCATCGTAGCAGAAGAAATGCCGGATGCAATGGTAGTGAGCGGAGACATCTATCACTACTCCACCCCATCGGCAGCCACACAAAAGATGTACACGGATGGTATGCTCGAAATTCACAGGGCATGTCCCGGAATGACAATTGTGGTAACTGCCGGAAACCACGACAGCAGTTCTAAACTGGAAATAGACAGCAGTCTATGGAACCATTTTGGTGTGAAAGTCGTGGGAAACATCGAACGTACCCGGGAAGAGGTGAATCTGGAAAAACATATCGTGGAAGTAATAGATGAAGCAGCAGCACTGAAAGGATATATCATTGCCGTCCCCCACGTCTATCCACAGAATTTCCCGATGCTGGACACTGAAACGCCACGCGAAGAACGGCAAGCACGTTTCTTCCAGGCATTGCTGGACGAAGTAGGAAAAATGAACACGGGAGGATTGCCCGTTGTATTAATGGCACACCTCTCCATAGAAGGCAGCGACCGGACGGGGCATGACGAAACCGTGGGTGGAATAGAATACGTCCCCATCAGTTCCATGGGCGAAGGATACGATTATCTGGCACTCGGACACATTCATTGTCCGCAGAACATCAAAGGAAACGGACGGCATGCACGCTATTGCGGTACCCCCCTACCCGTCAGTTTCGACGAAGCTTATCCACACTCCGTATCTATCGTCGAATTAAAAGGACGGGAAGCGCCACAGATAAGGACAATAGAAATAGAAAATCCAATACCACTCGTCACCCTCCCCAAGGAACCGGTAGTCTTTGAAGAAGCCATAAAGTTACTGGAAGAATATCCGGACGATAAGCCGGCTTATATCCGCTTGAATGTTCTGATAAAAGACTATCTGTCACCCGACTGCAATGAACGGGCATCGAATGCCGTAAGAGGAAAAAGCTGTAAATACTGCTATATCAAATCCAACCGCGAAAAACAAACTTCAGACTACATAGCCCGGCACATCTCCATCCAGGAAATGCAGGAAATGTCTCCACTGGAAATAGCCAGACTTTATTATCAGGAGGCAGAAGGAGAAGAGATGGACGAGGAACTCTGTGAACTGATGAGCAGTGTCGTACAGAAAGTGAGAGAAAAGAATAATCTGCGCTAATCCGTGTAATCTGTGGTGAACTATGAAACTTCAAAAACTGACTATAAAAGAATCTGGCCTCGATAGAAGATGCCGTCATTGATTTTGAGAACGGCCCCTTAAGTGAAGAATCCCTGTTCCTGATCTGTGGTGAAACAGGCGCCGGTAAAACAACATTACTCGATGCCATTTGCCTGGCACTCTATAATGAAACGCCCCGCATGGAACGCACAGCAAATGAAAAGTACCGGGATGTAGGGCAAACGTTTTCTTCTAAAAAGGAAGATGTGGCTATAAACGACAGCCGCCAACTGATGCGACGAAATACCAGTGAAGCTTGGACAGAACTGGAATTTATCGGATCAAACGAAATACCTTACATCGCCAAATGGTACGTAGCCCGCGCACATCGGAAAGCATCCGGTGCCATTCAAGACACTAAATGGACGCTGGAAAACTGCAAAACCAATCTCCAACTCACCAAGAGAAACGAAATCAAAGCGGAAATACAAGAAGCCGTAGGGTTGAACTTCGAGCAATTCTGCCGCACCACCCTATTGGCTCAAGGAGATTTCACTAAGTTTCTTCAGAGCAAAGAAAGTGAGAAATCGGACATCCTGGAGAAACTGACAGGTACCGGAATTTATTCTGAAATAGGTGCAGGGATTTATGCCATAACGAAAGAAAAGCGCGTAGACTATGAGAATCAGAACCGGAAACTGGAAGGAATCCATGTGCTGACTGAAGAAGAAATGACCGGAATTAACGAAACAATGGCTGCGTTAAGTAGCGAAATCAACGGAAATACCGGGCAAAAGAACATAGCAGCACTGAAACGTGACTGGCTGAAAAGAAATACTGAACTCACCCTTACTCAAGAAAGTCAACAGAAAATCTGGGAAGTGAAGAAAGAACAGTTACAATCGGATGACTTCCGGCAGAAAGAACTACTGATAAAGGATTGGAATCACACTGCGGATGCTCGCAATTGGCTCTCCTCTTTCAAACAGCAGCAGTGGCAACAAGAAATCAATGCCGAACAAACCGAAAGCTTGAAGCAGAATTTCATCCGCCTCAGCAGTGGCTGCGTTTGGCTGAAGGAGAATATGAAAGAGCAACAGGCAAAACTAATTCTTGCTGAAGAATATCTGCAAACCCATGCACCGTTCCTGCCCATGTTCGAGCAGAGCCAGTCTATCGTCACCGATTTGAATGCCGTGCTCTCCTCACATTCCCGCATCTCCATTTACGAAAAGCAGATAGTGGAATTGGTACGGCAGCAACCTGCCCAAGAGCAAGAACGCACAAATAAGGAGAATGACTTCAATCTGAAAAGCAAAGAGAATCAAATCAGGCAACAGGAAATAAACCAACTGAACGCACAGCTTGATTCCATGAACCGGAGTGCCTTGCAAGAAAAGAAAAGTACATTGGAGACTATCAAAGAGAATTTGCAGAAAGCTCAAAATGCCCTGATAGTACTGGAAGATAAAAAGGCGGCTTTGGCCACAGCAGAGGAAAACGAGAAATCACTGGAAACCAATCTGCAAGCCGGCAAGAACCGGAACGGGAAACTTAAAAACGAATTCGACACTCAGAAGAAGGCGTACGATGACCTCAAAGAGCTTTATGACAAACAAAAAGAAGCTGTGGAGGAATGGGCCAAAGAAGCCCGTGCCCGTCTGTCCATAGGAGATATGTGTCCGGTATGCGGCCAAAAGATAGAGGTACTCAGCAAGGACGAAGATTTTCAGTCGATGCTTGCCCCTATCCGGCAGTCGCTGGAAGCAAAAGAGAAAGAATACAAGGAAGCGGAACAAGCATTAAACAGCAACCGGGCAGAGGTCAAAACTTACGAGAATATGATAGCGAACAGCCGCCTGGCAACAGAAAAGACCCGAAAAGGTCATGATCTTGCCCGAACGGAAGCAGAAGAGCAATGCAGTCGGTGTTCTATTTCAAGCATCTCCGACAATACCAAAGAAATACTGGAAAAGTTATTTCAGGAGAATAAACTGAATCTGGAGAATGTCAATGCCAAACTAAATGAAATACAAACCCTCTCCAACCATATTTCCAGGCTGCAACATCTGAAGGATAATCACCAGAAAGCTGTGGAAGCCGCCCGGAATGCATTGGACACCGCCGACAAAAATCTGACGAAGCTGAAAAACGATATCACCAATAAACATTCACTGGCGGAAAGTGAAAAAGAGATTGTTCGTACTACGCTGGAACGCGTCAGTCCACTGATTCTTTGGGAAGGGTGGCAAACGGAGTGGCAGACCTCCCCTACCGCTTTTATCGAACGCCTACAGAAATCCGCAGAGCATTATAAACTTGCACAGAACAGACAGGCGGAATTAAAAACTGCCATCGCCCTCATCGATAAAGAACTGAGCAGCATATCCGCCACACAAGAACTGATCTGTACGGCTTTCCCTGAATGGAGGTATCTTACGGCAAAGGAAAAAATGGAAATCAAGAATCTGGGAATGGCGTGGAATACGCTGAATTCTGACGTCAGCGGACTGAAACAGAACATCCTGTCTGTCCGGAAGAATCTCGATGAGCTACAAGCCAGCCTGACAGCATTCTATACCACACACCCGGATATGGACGAAGCACGCCTCATCGCTCTTTCCTCCTACTCCAACGAACAAATAGAATCTCTGCGTAGCGGACAGCAGAAGCTTAGAGAAGAAGAAGTGGCAGCACAGACAGCCTTCAGACTTACAACCAGCCAACTGGAAGAACACCAAAGTAAGAAGCCGGAAATGGAAGAAGAAGAAACCCTTGAAAGTCTGGATAGTCTTATCACTGCTTTGGATGAAAAGATCACAGCAGGCAATCAGACCCTCTTACGACTGAAAATCCAATTGGAAGAGAATGCGAAAAATATTGCCCGGATAAAAGATGAGAAGAAACGTGCAGACGAATTGCGGGAGGTTTATCTGAAATGGGACCGCCTTTGCCATCACTTTGGTGACGAGAAAGGAACGAATTTCCGAAATATTGCCCAGAGCTTCGTACTGAAAGAATTGCTCAATGGAGCAAACTTCTACCTGCAACGCCTGACCGAACGTTACGAGTTGGAATGTCAGGCAGGTTCACTCACCATTCTGTTGCGCGATTTATATCAGGGAGGTGCGGCACGTCCGGCCTGTACACTGTCCGGCGGAGAGAGTTTCCTGGTTTCTCTGTCATTGGCACTCGGTTTGTCTTCACTCAGCCGGCATAGCCTGTCTGTAGATACATTGTTCATTGATGAAGGATTCGGAACCCTGAGCAGTGATTATCTGAACACAGTAATGGACACACTGGAGAAACTGCACCAGATGGGCGGCAAAAAAGTGGGTATCATCAGCCATGTAGAAGGACTGCGCGAGCGGATCAAGACCCAGATACAGGTGAAGCGAATTGATAATTCGAGAAGTGAAATCACAACAGTGAGGACACTATGAATTTTATTGTGTACTTTTGTAGCAACTATTAATAAAAAAAGACAATGAAGAAGTTCATAAAAGGAGTCCGGTTTGCTCCTAAAAACTATTCCGACGAAGTAGAAGTGAAGATTCAACACTATAAAAAGGAAGGTTATAAACTACCGTCGCGCCACTTATTGCGCACCGAAGAACAACTGGCGGGCATCCGCGAAAGTGCCAAAATCAACACCGCACTGCTGGATTACATTTCTACAAACATCCGCGAAGGAATGTCCACTGCGGAAATTGACCACATGGTTTATGAATTTACAACGGATCATGATGCAATACCTGCCCCTTTCATGTACGAAGGTTTTCCCAAAAGTGTATGTACAAGTATCAATGACGTGGTATGTCATGGCATCCCAAGCACGAAAGAGTTCCTGCGCAGCGGAGATATTGTGAATGTGGACGTTTCCACCATTTATAAAGGATATTTCTCGGATGCGTCACGAATGTACATGATTGGAGAAGTGAAGCCGGAAATGCAACGCCTGGTACAGGTGGCAAAGGAATGCCGTGACATTGGCGTACAGACAGCACAACCGTGGGCACGGCTTGGAGACGTCGGTGCAGCCATTCAGGAACATGCGGAGAAAAACGGATACAGTGTAGTACGCGACCTGTGCGGGCACGGCGTAGGAATCAAGTTCCATGAAGAACCGGACGTTGAGCACTTCGGCAAGCGCGGTACAGGTATGCTTATCGTTCCGGGAATGACATTCACCATCGAACCGATGATCAATATGGGAACTTACGAAGTCTTCATTGATGAAGCCGACGGATGGACCGTCTGCACAGACGACGGACTGCCTTCGGCACAATGGGAAAGTATGCTTCTGATTACCGAAAACGGCAACGAGATATTGACTGAATAAGCATGGATATTGTTTTTCTAATTATCGGTCTTATAGTAGGTGTCGGCGTAGGGTATCTGATAGCCGGACGAAAAAGTGCCGCGTTGTCCGCACAACTGCAAGCCACCCGCGAACGGGAAGAACTGCTGAATCGTACGGTAGAAGAACGGATTGCACGTGAGAGAACCATCACAGCCGAGCGCCTGGCGGAGCAGGAAAAATCTTTCAATCTGAGACTGGCGGAGCAGCAGAAGCAATGGGAAGAGCGTCTGAAATTGCAAACTGAAGAAGCGGAAGCCTTGCACAAACGCATGAGCACGGAGTTTGAGAATCTCTCCAACCGCATTTTCAAAAGCAAGACAGAAGACTTCACCAAGCTGAATTCGGAGCATCTCAGCAATTTACTCCGCCCATTGGGGGAAAACCTGAAAGATTTCCGGGAAAAGGTAGAACAAGTATATGACAAAGAGTCGAAACAACGTTTCTCGCTGGAAGAACGCATCAAAGATTTGGTAGAACTGAACAACCGGATCAGCGAAGATGCCAACAACCTGACCCGTGCGCTAAAAGGTGATTCCAAGATACAGGGCAACTGGGGAGAAATGATACTGGAACGTCTGTTGCAAGCTTCCGGCCTGATAGAAGGCGAACATTACTTCCGCCAGGAATTCCTGAAAAACGAACAGGGTGAAATGCTGACCAACGAAGAAAGCGGTCAGAGAATGCAGCCGGATATTATTGTCAGGTATCCGGATGAGCGGGAAATGATTATCGACTCCAAGGTATCCCTGACTGCCTATGCCGCCTACAATTCCGCCGAAAACAAAGAGGAAGAGGCTCGCTGGCTGAAAGCACATCTGCAATCGGTACGGGCGCATGTGGATGAACTCAGTCAGAAGGATTATTCGCATTATGATGCAAAAGCGCCGGACTTTGTGATGATGTTTATCCCTACCGAAGCTGCCTACCTGACGGCGATCAAAGCGGATACCAATCTATGGGAATACGCCTATAATAAAAAGGTGGTATTGATGAGTCCTACCAATCTGATCAGTGCGCTCCGCCTTTCCCTCGATCTCTGGAAACGGGAAAACCAAGTGAAGAATGTGCAGGATATTATCAAACGAGGTACATTGCTTTACGAAAAGATTGCCGGATTTACAGATACATTCTTGCGCATCGGTGACAATCTGAGCGGATTGCAAA
>NZ_EQ973492.1:357436-363464 GCF_000158035.1 Bacteroides cellulosilyticus DSM 14838 | reverse complement strand
CGGCAGTGTGGTAAGACAGGCCGAACTGCTGCGTAATATGAGTCTGACTCCTAAAAAACGAATATCAGCAAGACTGCTGCCCAAAGAAGAGGAAACGGAGGAGGAAGAAAACGGACAGGACAAATAGACAATCCAAATTAAGATATATAAAACATGAAAATCCTAAAAGACCGTATCCTGAAAGATGGAAGATGCTACCCCGGAGGTATACTGAAAGTAGATAACTTCATCAACCACCAGATGGACCCTATCCTGATGAAATCCATCGGTGTGGAGTTCGTCAGACGTTTTGCCTCCACCCCAATCAACAAAATTATCACGGTAGAAGCCAGCGGTATCGCTCCCGCCATTATGGTAGGTTATTTATTGGAATTACCCGTAGTCTTCGCAAAAAAGAAAAAGCCGAGCACTATGGAGAACATGCTGGTTACTTCTGTCTATTCTTTCACCAAGCAACGCTCTTATGATGTATGTGTCAGTAAAGACTTTCTCCGTCCGGGCGACCGGGTACTTTTCATCGATGATTTCCTGGCCAACGGAAATGCTGCCAAAGGTATCATGGAGCTTGTGAAACAGGCCGGAGCCGAACTGGTGGGCATGGGCTTCATCATAGAAAAAGCCTTTCAGCATGGAGGTGACGAACTTCGTGAGCAAGGTATTCATGTGGAGTCTCTGGCGATTATTGAGAGCCTTGACAATTGCGAAATTAAAATCAGGTAAAAGTATTTATCATACATCTATAAACTTACAGCCGGCTTGTTGATGAATCAACAAGTCGGCTGTTTCGTTATAATCCGAGTATCTATTTTTATTCAGTAAAGCATTATTTATGGGACAAAGTTGTCCAAATAACTTCTTTCACATCTTCCACGATTCCCATAGTAACATCTTTATCAAACTTCAGTCCCACTGATAATCCATCGCTGTTGGCAACCGTTCGGTAATCCTTTAACTTCAATTCCAATTCCTGAAGAGAAGGATTCTTTATCACTGAGCTTGTACCTCCTTTCGGATACAAAGATACTTCTATGGGTAAAAATATATCCGAAGCCGTCTTATATTTAGAACTGTAAATCTTAGGTTCTCCAAAAGAAACGAATATAGGAAGCAAACTATCTAAACGAGCTTCGGAAACTCCGCCTAACTCTCCGGAAATTTCTCCACGAACTTGTAGATAAGCCTCTTTTATGGTGCGCAGGTAAGAAGTGATAGCGGTGGATGACGAACCACGGTCATATCTCACAAATAAACCGGGAACCTGCCTTTTATCCGTATTTGCAACTTTCCTATATTCTTTCCTCAAGAGATCCTTAAGACGGGCTGATAAGGTTTCCACATCATATTCCTTAATCAATTCCTGATTCAGCATCATCTTATTTCTCATATTTACAAAGAAACTATAAAAACAATCCGTTGATTTCTCAGTCTGAGACTCCATCTTTCCGCCCATAGCATCGTTCGCTTTACGAGTGAAGAAAGCCTCCAACTGTTGCAACTCGCTCTCCTGAACTGAATTTTGTTTCACACTCGCAGACGCGTTTATCGCCTGCTCCACTGTCTTTTTAACTTCCGGACGCGCAAATGCATAAAGCGTTCCGGCAGCTACGGGCACAAAAAGCAATAGCTTCAAACGCGCCCAATTGTTTGTTCTTCTTTTTAACATCATTGTGATACGATTTTTAAGTTTGCTGTGATTGAACCCGCAAGCCATAGAGTAGAGCCTTGTACCCACGGACTTCTTCACTAGCAAGAGTTGATATTCTGTTGCATCGATGCCATTATTAATAACGCCATTATCGGCTTCATATTCATGCACTTCACGAAGTTCACGCATCAGGAGCCATGCGGCAGGATTGAACCAATGGAATATAACGATACATTCCATCCAAAGTAAATCCAATGTATGTCTATGTTGCAGGTGCATTTGCTCATGCAACAGGATTTCTCCGGGGTTCCGTTCGTAATCCTCCTGTGACAGGACAATGGTATGCCCCCAACTGAAAGAGACTATCTTCTCCGGACAGATGACCAGCTTGTATTTCCCGTAATTACAGGCAGGATAGCTCCGGATAAGCCGGCGCATACGGATGGTAGAAAGCAAGAGGAAAGCAAGCACTATCAAAGCCCCGATAAAATAACAACTGCCCAACAGCCAGATCACAGGAATAGTATGAATCACATTCGTACGATCTCCCTCTATACCCTCCCCTTTCTCTGCCATCAAAAGACTTGCTTCTTCAGACAAATGCTTTTCACCCGTTCCTCCTTCTCTTTGAACATCTATTTCCTTCTCAGTCAATAAATGTCTTACAGTAGTTATTGGCAACTGCAAGGTTGTATATTGAGGAACATCTATTTGCAGCAATGGAAGTAACGTACATGCCATCGTTCCTGCCAGCAACAAAAAACGGTTCGTACGGAACAGCGTATCTTTCCTGAAAAACAATCTGAACAGAAAGTACAGGATTGTCAGGCATAAGGTAGACTCAAATATATAAAACAATATAGTTCCCATGATCTATTTATTTGCCGGGTATAACTCTATTTCTATCTGTTCGACTTTTTACTTTCGATCTCTGCTATCAACGCTTTTAACTCGTCTACCGACATACCCTCTTCTTCAATAAATGTAGATACAACATTGGTATAAGAGTTATTATAGTATTGGGCTACTACGTCATTCAGTGCAGAACGCTTATATTCTTTATCGGAAACAGCCGCATAGTACTGATACGTGTTACCATAGGCCTTGTATTTCACAAAGCCTTTTTCCTCTAATCCTCTAACTAAGGTAGATACGGTATTATAATGAGGTTTCGGCTCTTCATAAAAAGCCAGCAATTCACGAACAAACATCGGACCATGTTCCCAGAACATTTGCATGATTTCCTCTTCTTTAGCAGTTAATCGTTTCATAATATTTTCAGGTTTATTTGGGTGAACAACGCAAAGATAGGAATTAGTTTTAAACAAACAACTAATACTATTAGTTATTCAACTAACAAAACAAGTAGTTTAACTAATATTATTAGTAGATAGTAAATACACCTTATTATATATAGAAAAAGAGAAGAAGTATAAGGGCAAGGATTGTTTGCAGCAGAAGAGAAATCAAATACATTCAGTCCTGAATGTAAGTTCATTATAAGAAACAAGATGTTTCATCATTTGAAACCAACAGTTTCACCGTTTGGAACTGAAGGTTTCATGCCTTGAAACTGAGAGTTCCATCGCTTGGAACTAATGGTTTCAAGCAATGAAACTTCTTTTGCAATACGAAGATAGGTTTCGTACTCTTATTTATACTTTCTTTTTCTTTAGCAATGCCTGGTTCAGTACCACATATCCCAGTATTCCGGCAATAATAGTACCACACAACACACCGAATTTAGCTTGATTCAGCAGTTCCGGATAAGCATCAGAGAAAGAAAGATTGGCTATGAACAATGACACCGTAAATCCAACGCCACCCAGCAATGACACGCCTGCAATATTTTTCCAGTTCATACCTTCGGGCATACGGGCAAGCCCGCTTTTAATAGTCAGCCAGGTGAAAAGATAAATTCCCAAAAACTTACCCAAAAGAAGACCTAAGCCAACAGCAAGACCTACATTTCCTATAACTTCTCCGCCACCGCTAAAAACAACTCCTGCATTGGCAAAAGCAAATAAAGGAAGAATGACAAAATTCACAGCTCCATGCAAGTTATCCTCCAAAGATTGTAAAGGACTTATCACACGATCCGAAGCCCGCTCCACTTGCTTTAATGTAGCAATCTGTTCGTTTGTCAATACAATGTTATCAGATTGTACCACCGGGAAAGAACTGACAATAGCCCGGATACGCCGGATATATTTACCCGCATCCAGCCGTGGACGGGCGGGGATCACAAATGCAAGTATCACACCGGATATTGTGCTGTGGATGCCAGATTGCAGGAATAAATACCAGATAATAATGCCAAAGAAAAGAAAGAAGATCTTCTGTGTCATACCAAACTTTCCCATATAATATAAGAACGTATAAAGTATGGCAGCTACAATCAAATAACCGTAAGCAACCTCGGAGCTATAAAAAATGGCAATCACCAGAATACCACCAATATCATCTACCACAGCAAAAGCAGTCAGGAAAATCTTCAGACTCAACGGTACGCGCTTGCCCAGCAGACTAAGCACTCCCAATGAAAAGGCAATATCCGTAGCCATAGGAATAGCCATGCCTTGTGTTTCAGGAGTACCGGGAGTTACCAGAAAATAATAAACCAGAACCGGAAATATCATTCCTCCACATGCTGCAATGAACGGCAGAATAGCTTTCCTGAAAGAGGATAACTCTCCTACCAGTAACTCGCGTTTTATCTCTAACCCCACAGCTAAAAAGAAAATCGTCATCAGACAGTCATTGATAAACTCAATCATGGTCAGATTATGACCGCCATGCGAAAGCAAGTTAAAATCACCTATACGCAAATGCAACTCCTGCGACAGGAAACTCTGATACACAGGAGCCAATGAAGAATTGGCAACAATAGCTGCCAGAATAGCAGTCAGGAATAATAAAATACTCGCCGCCACATTCAGTGCCGAAAAGTTTTTCACAGTACGTAGAATAATCATATATTCGATTTAAGTATTAGATTTCCAAAGGGATATCCCGACACCGTTAACGAGCTATTCCTGATAGCTCATTAACGCTAACTTTTTAACCCAAAGTACAAATACACCTGTTAATATTAAATTTAACACAATAGTAAGCACAGAAATTACTAATGCCGGACCACCCAAGTTGTAACCCAACGCAATGAAAATAACTCCTGCCCCTACCTCACCACGGGTAAACATACCAATGGAAAGTGCCAGACGTTCGCTCAATTTACGGTCGCGGTAGAAGAATACCGGAAATAACTTACCGACATTGGAAAGTAACGATACAATAACCACATGTACAATAATCAATGCCCAAGGCATCATTTCCTGAGAACCGGTTACAGAAGCCAGCCCCGTATCACCAGGGAGACTGATTCCTTGAAGCGGAGGCATACTCATACCAACCAGGAACATAAAGATAAATGAAATTCCGGTTGAAGCTTTACGTTCCCAAGCCGTATCAATATCCTTATGTTTCATGACCATACCCAGAACGAATGCCGGAAGCAACACCTCAATATGAATGCTGGCATCTTCTCCATATAAGTTCTTTGTAATAAGATAAAGCGATTGAGTGGCGGCAAACACCAAAACGGAATAAAACAGAATGGCTTTCCAATCCTGCCGCATATTGTATTTACTCAGTTTCTTCCAACCGAAGGAAAGCAACAGAAAGACGATAAGGATAATTACCAGCAACTGCCAGCGAGGTCCGATCATCATTATTTGCAAAGGAATCATCAAGAGGATGGTATCCAAATCATCAAAGATGGCCAGCACCTGAATCTTCTTGTAGATCCAGCTGGACTTTAGTCCGATAGCAGCCAACATAGTGAATAATATACCTGCGGAAGTAGGAGCCGCAAAACGACTCAGTAACAAGTTTTCTTTCCATGCCTCCCAACTATTCCAGTATTCCGGCGGAAGTAAAACAAAAATATAGTAAATAGCAATCAGAAACCAAGGCATGGCGGCCGTAGCCATAGCAACGAAATAATCTTTTGCGTACGTTTGCCATCGGGACTTGTCCACCTCAAACTCACGTCCCACATTGATCATAATGAATCCCAGACAAATATATAGTAACACATTAGATACAGTTTTCACCGTACCATAATCACTTCCTGACCATGCAGGCAGATATTGCGCTATAAAGAGACCTACCACCAGGAAGGCCGAAAACGATAGAACTTTTCTCATTTATTATTAGTTAGAATTTTCAAAACAAAGGGGATTGTCAAGACAGTCCTACAGAAAGAGAACAATCCCCCGGACTAATATGAATCAGCTTTTATGCTTTTTTATATTAATCTAATTTCAACACCGCAAGGAACGCTTTCTGCGGCACTTCAACATTACCAATCTGCTTCATACGTTT
>NZ_EQ973492.1:352976-357416 GCF_000158035.1 Bacteroides cellulosilyticus DSM 14838 | reverse complement strand
CTTTCCTCTTTTCTGCTTCTCCAGCAACTTTCTCTTACGACTGACGTCACCACCGTAGCACTTTGCCGTAACGTCTTTGCGCACCGCCTTAATCGTCTCACGAGAAATGATTTTAGCTCCGATAGCCGCTTGGATAGCAATATCAAACTGTTGTCTTGGAATCAGGTCTTTCAGCTTCTCGCACATACGGTGTCCCAAATCATACGCATTGTCGAAATGTGTCAGTGTTGAAAGAGCGTCCACCGGTTCGCCGTTCAGCAAAATATCCAGTTTTATTAACTTGGATGGACGGAAACCACTGGCGTGATAATCAAAAGAGGCATATCCTTTCGAGATACTTTTCAGTTTATCATAAAAGTCGATAACAATTTCTCCCAAAGGCATATCATAATAGATTTCCACACGATTACCCGAAATATATTCCTGTTTCACCAGTTCACCGCGTTTGCCCAAACACAAAGTCATGATGGGACCGATATAATCGGTAGTTGTGATAACGGAAGCACGAATATAAGGCTCTTCAATGCGGTCTATCAAAGTAGGATCGGGCATACTTCCGGGGTTATGCACCTCTGTCATATGACCTTGTTTGTCGTAAATATTATAAGAAACGTTCGGCACAGTAGTTATCACGTTCATGTCGAATTCACGATCAAGGCGTTCCTGCACAATCTCCATGTGCAACAGTCCCAGGAATCCGCAACGGAATCCAAAGCCCAGCGCCAACGAGGATTCAGGCTGGAAGGTCAGTGATGCATCGTTCAATTGCAGCTTTTCCAAAGAGGAACGCAAGTCTTCAAAGTCTTCCGCCTCAATGGGGTATACCCCGGCAAAAACCATCGGCTTCACTTCCTCGAAACCTGCGATGGCTTCTTTACACGGGCGGGCAATGTGAGTAATCGTATCTCCTACTTTTACCTCTTTAGAAGTTTTGATACCGGAAATAATGTATCCCACATCACCTGTACGCAGTTCCTGACGCGCCACCATCTCCATCTTAAGTACACCGACTTCATCGGCATCATATTCTTTACCGGTATTGAAGAATTTCACCTTATCTCCCTTACGGATCACCCCGTTCACAATCTTGAAGTAAGCGATGATACCACGGAAAGAATTGAATACGGAGTCGAAGATCAAAGCCTGCAACGGTGCTTCCTCGTCCCCTTCAGGATGGGGAATACGCTCAATAACCGCAGTCAGAATCTCTTCTACGCCCATACCAGTCTTACCGGAAGCACGGATGATTTCACTACGTTTGCAGCCAAGCAACTCTACGATTTCATCCTCCACCTCTTCGGGCATGGCACTCGCCATATCACATTTATTGATGACCGGAATAATTTCCAGATCATGCTCAATTGCCATATAAAGATTGGAAATCGTTTGCGCCTGTACACCTTGCGAAGCATCTACAATCAGTAATGCACCTTCACAAGCAGCAATAGAACGGGAAACCTCATACGAAAAGTCTACGTGTCCCGGAGTATCAATCAGATTCAGAACATACTTTTCGCCTTTGTACGTATACTCCATCTGAATAGCATGGCTCTTAATGGTGATACCTCTCTCTTTTTCCAGATCCATATCATCCAACATCTGTCCTCCGGTCACCTGTATGGTGTTGGTAAATTCAAGCAGACGGTCAGCTAAAGTAGACTTACCATGATCAATGTGGGCAATAATGCAAAAGTTACGTATATTCTTCATTTTCTACAATTATCTATCTATAAATAAGTATATTACAAAATGAGGCTGAATAACTCGTAGTACAGTCGCAAAACAAAATGGTAATATCTCGCAACGGGCTCGCCTCCTTTTGCGGGCGCAAAGATAATGAAAAATATGAGGTTTTGAAAGTGATTTATTCAATATCCGAGGTCGTAAATGTCTATATATCCTAAAACTATTCTATCATCCCACTGTTATGTATGCATAATAACCTAAACTGCATAACTGAAATGAAAAAATTTATTATTTTTGCGTGTTCCCTCCTATTATTGGCCGGATGCTCCAAGAATGAGATAATCATTTATGGCTCATCGCCCGAAAACAATGAATCCGACAACAGTCAGCCTTCGGAGAAAGAAGACGCACTCATCACCTTTTCCGCTTCACTCGAAAGTCGTAAAGTAACCAGATCTATGTCGCCCATGCCTAAAGGTCTGGTAAGTCAGATTTATGCCTTTGAAACTACAGACAGGAATTTCGATGACCCTTTTGCCGAAGGTCTGTATTCAACCGCTTCCGCAGGTGTATTGACCGGATTGAAAGGCTACAAAATGTATTTGAGTAACGGATCATATAATATGTATGCGTTTTCTGAAAACTCCTCCGTTTATCCTCCAGACCTGATAGATGGAATATCCGCTCCGTTAAAGAATGGCATTGACTATCTATGGTGGGAAAATCTGGATCAAGACGTCACAACTTCACAAATCCACATGCCCATTGTATTCCAGCATGTAGCCACCCAAGTTGTAGTAGACTTATCAGCCGGCGACGGTATAAAACTGGACAGTCTGATTTCAGCAAGTATACTTCCTCCCACTCCGGGTGCCACTCTCGATATACAGACTGGAATTATTGAATCCACCTACACCTATGATACTGCTCCGCTCACTATGGGGAAAAATGGTTTTCTCACGCAGGCCATCGTTCTACCGACAAAAGCTACCAATCCTATGTCTTTGACGCTACAGATATTGGCAGACGGAGAAACGACTCCACGTACCTATACCGTAGGCATTCCCATTCCGGGCAAACTGGCAGGAGGGTTTTCGTACGTCTTCAGTGCCATTATAGACGGAAATTCCGTATCGTTCCCCAATGTCAGTATCAAAGACTGGACCGAAGTAGATGAATCCGGTAACCCACTTTATCCGACACAGAAATAATAAGGATCACTCTTGCATCCTCCAAATACAACAACAAAGTAGAAAATATGGAAACTAAAATATCTGAGATCAGAAAAGAGTATACCAGAGGCAAATTGACACAATGCACCATCAATGACAATCCTTTTGAGCAATTCGAAGAATGGTTGAATGATGCTATTGTCCACAATGCGGACGAGCCCACCGCCATGATAGTAGCAACTGTCTCGGCCGAGGGACATCCTTCTACACGCACCGTCTTGCTGAAAGGAGTGGAAAACAACAAATTTATATTCTTTACTAATTATGAAAGCCGAAAAGGAAAACAATTGGCTGATACCCCATATATTTCCCTCTCTTTTGTATGGCACAAATTGGAAAGACAGGTACACATTGAAGGTAAAGCCGAAAAATGCCTCGACCAAGTGTCGGATACTTATTTTTCCAGCAGACCCTATAAAAGCAAGATAGGTGCAAGGATTTCTCCGCAAAGCCGGGTGATAAGTAGTCGTATGGAGATTATGCGGGCTTTCGTAAAAGAGGTCTTCAAACTGGCGGGACATGAAATCAGACGTCCCGACAACTGGGGTGGTTTTGCCGTAACTCCTACCCGCTTCGAATTCTGGCAGGGGCGGGAAAGCCGCCTGCACGACCGCATTCAGTATATACTTCAAGAAGATGGTAGCTGGAAACAGGAAAGACTGGCTCCCTAAACATCCCTTGTCAATGGACTGGAACATAAAAAGAAGCGTTGATAACATATAAATGTATCAACGCTTCTTTTTATAAGATAAATGTCAATCTCTCTCTTAAACCAACTTAACAAACAGTTCGCCTTCTACTTCCTGAGTAGAGATCTTGTCTTCTCTCAGCAACCAGCCAAGGCCCAAGAACAAATCTTTGTCTACCAACTTAGTTGCTTTCTTGATTTGTTTAGCAGTTAAACCTTCAGTCTCATTCAGAGCACTCCAAATTTTTCCTGCAGTTTCACCAGCTTTTTCTTTTAACATTTTCCTTTTGTTTTTAGTTATACATGCTTTAATCTAAATTCTCTCATTAGCGAGGTTCAGATTTTATTTCAGCGGCAAAGATAGTTATATTTATGTTATATAACACATTATTCTCTGCTTTTTTATGTTATATGTCATAAAAAGAGCATTTTTTCAGCAGGTCAGACCAAAAAGAATGATTCATTCAAGCGAAACTGATGGTTTGTTTACATTAAATAGACGGTCTGTTTTCAAGATATTCCACCCAAATGCGGGCAGCTTCTTCCACCATCCTGACACACGGACGTTTAGCATAATATTGGTCGGTGCGTTCTTCGGGAGTAGACACTCCTTCCGGCTTCTTCAACCCCAATAATTCAGCACAAATTGTAGAGCCGTTCCGTTTCTTAAACTCGGCAGCCAATTCCTGTACTACTGCATAATTGGCCCCTTTTCCTTCACGATCTTTGGGATCAGTTGCTCCGGTTTCCAGTCCGGCAAGCAGAAACATACCGCATGCAGCGCCACAAGTCTGACGCATACGACCGATACCTCCACCGAAGGAAGCTGCCATA
>NZ_EQ973492.1:347237-352625 GCF_000158035.1 Bacteroides cellulosilyticus DSM 14838 | reverse complement strand
CCGAAGGAAGCTGCCATACGCGCCGCCCGTTCTTGCGTAAATCCATACATGTCGGCAAAAGCAAGCACCACAGACTGGGAGCAATTATAACCACTCTTAAAAAACTCTACCGCTTTCTCTATTCTTTCTTCAAACATTACCCTATCCCTTTTTTAGCCTTCTATATCCAACAACATGGGACAATGATCAGAATGTACAGCATCATTCAGAATACGCGCCTCTTTCAGTAACGGGCGAACAGGTTCGGTCACCATACAATAATCAATACGCCATCCTTTATTCTTTGCGCGGGAGTTGAAACGATAACTCCACCACGTATATTCCTGCTGTTCGGGATGCAACAAACGGAAAGTATCGATAAAACCGGCATTCAGAAAACGCGTCATCCATTCCCGTTCTTCGGGCAAGAAACCACTATTAGTAGCGTTGCGAATAGGATCATGAATATCTATCGGTTCATGGCAGATATTATAGTCTCCACAAAGTATAAGTTTCGGACGTGATTTTCGCAGTTCCGTCACGTACTCCTGGAACTTCTCCAACCACACCATCTTAAATGCCTGGCGTTCGTCACCACTCGTTCCTGAAGGATGATAAACACTTACGACAGATATATCGCCAAAATCGGCACGGATAAAACGGCCTTCATTATCATATTCTTCTATTCCCATGCCATATTCCACATGGTCCGGCTCTTTTTTAGTCAAGATGGCTACCCCGCTATACCCCTTCTTCTGCGCAGAATAGAGATAATGTTTATACCCCAATGTACTCAATGCTTCTTCCGGATATTGATCCGGCTGCAATTTAGTTTCTTGAATGCACACCACATCAGCTTGTTCCTGTTCCAGCCATTCCGGCAAACCTTTACTAACAGCTGCACGCAGCCCGTTTACATTATATGTAATAATTTTCATATGATCGTTTATTTTTATCTTATTTATTAAGAGTTTTCTCCCATTCCAGAAGTTTCACCTTGCGTTCCAGCCCCCAATGATAACCTCCTAATCCACCATCCGTACGCAACACCCGGTGACAGGGTATAAGTACCGATACAGGATTATCGCCCACAGCGGAACCAACAGCACGACAGGCATTCGGCTTTTGCAATTTCTGTGCTATTTTTCCGTATGAGGTAATACCACCCAAGGGAATATTCAGCAGCTCTTTCCATACACTCAGCTGAAATTCTGTTCCTTTCAGATGTAATGGCAACACATCAATATTCTCTTTATCTATAGACAGGACAGCATTAACCGTCTTTTGCTGAAGTTCATCTCTGTGCTCTCTGTAGGCAGCATGCGGAAAGATATGCTTCAATTCATCCAATACAGCATCCCGGCTTTCAGTAACAAAAGCCAGATAACAGATTCCCTTAGAGGTAGAAGCCATCAGTATTTCCCCAAAAGGGGTTTCAGTAAAGGAGTAGGCAATGTTCAGATTGCGACCTCCATTCCCAGATTCTTCTGCACTCATGGGCAGTACTTTCAAAAAGCGGCTGTTCAAACGTTCTTGTTTCATGATAATTCAGATATTAATAACATAATATTTAAGACGGTTACGATACCCGCAATAGCGTAAAGTACGAAACTGCTCCATTTACTGTTGACATACTGCCCCATTACCTTACGCGAAGATGTCAACCCGACTTGCAGGAAAACGGTAAAAGGCAACTGTATACTCAACACCATTTGAGAAATCAACAGTCCTTTAAAAGGATCGCCAATGAAGAATATCAGCAACAAGGCGATACCCAATGAAAGGATCACACCCACCTGCGAGTGACTATCCTTGATGTGATAGGATTCTCCGAAGATACCGGCAAAGATAGAACCCGCCGCCATGCCACTTGTAATGGTAGATGAAATACCCGCCATCAGCAAAGCCAGAGCAAAGACAACCGCGGCACTGTTTCCAAGCAAAGGCTCCAGCAAAGACTTCGCCTGTTGCAGCTCTTCAACCTGAATACCACTCTTAAAGAAAGTAGCAGCAGCCAGCAATATCATAGCACTATTAATAGCCCATCCCACAATCATAGAGAAGAGCGTATCAAACAACTCATACTTCAAAACCTTACGAATAGAACTATCATCTTGCTTATTATATTCATGGCTCTGAATCACCTCCGAATGCAGGAATAAGTTATGCGGCATCACCACTGCTCCCAACACGCTCATAATAATCAGCATGCTCCCTTTCGGAAAGGCAGGTGTCACCCATCCTTCCACAGCCATCGGCCAGTCAATCTTCACCAGGAACAACTCATAAATAAAGGATAATCCGATAACGGAAACAAAGGCAATGATGGAACGCTCTATCTTCTTATACGAATTCGTAAAAAGCATGATGACGACAAAGACGGTTGTCAATACAGCTCCCCATATAATAGGGATATCAAAAAGCATTTCCAAGGCAATTGCACCTCCCAATATTTCGGCAAGGGAAGTCGATATGGATGCCAACACCGCAGTGCCCAAAATAGGACGTGAGACCCACTTTGGCGTATATTTTGTGGCTGCTTCAGATAAACACAAACCTGTAACAATGCCCAAGTGAGCCACATTATGCTGCAATACAATCAACATGATCGTTGACAAAGTTACCACCCAAAGCAGGGAATACCCAAATTCGGAACCCGCCGCAAAGTTGGAAGCCCAGTTTCCCGGATCAATAAAACCAACTGTAACAAGCAACCCGGGACCAATATATTTAAAAACGTCCAGACCACCTAAATAACGCTTGTGGTCTCTGCGTTTCAAGTCTTTCAGAATATTTTTCATCGTTCGTTCTTTTAATGGCGTAAAATTACGAAATAATAACAAGCGAGCCACACTTTCAGTTCAAAAAAGAAGCCCCCGGCATTGTACAACACCGAGGGCCAACCTATATTTTTAAAGTACAGGGATTTAGTTAGAATCCCATTTCATGTAGCGCCCGGCACAACTGATCCGGACAAGAAGTCGAACGCCTTCCGCAACGTACTCCTTCCAGACGGGAAATCACATCATTTACCGACATTCCTTTCACCAGACGGGAAAGACCTTGCAAATTTCCGTTACAACCTCCCCAAAACGCAATATCCGTTATTATATTATTTTCTATTTCCAATTCAATGTGAGAACTACATGTACCTTGAGTCTTATAAGTATACTTCATTACTCTTCACTACCCTCCGGCTTCATGTTGGTATAAACAGTTTGCACATCATCAAACTCTTCGAGACGTTCTATCATCTTGTCCAAAGTTTCACGTTGCTCGGGAGTCACCTCTTTCGTATCGTTCGGAATATAAGTAAATTCACCACCGACATCCTCAAAACCACATTCTTCCAGATGTTTCTGGATAGCTGCATAGCTCTTCGGATCGCCATAGATAGTGATTGTTCCTTCTTCTTCATCCTCTTCGAACTCATCATCTACATCGTAGTCAATCAGGTCAAGAATGAGTTCTTCCATATCTATGCCGTCTTTCTTCTTGAAAGTAAACATACACTTATGGTCGAACAGGAAAGCTAATGATCCCATAGTACCCAAGTTTCCGCCAAACTTATTGAATACGGAACGTACATCGGCAACTGTACGGGTAGTATTGTCAGTCAACGTATCTACGAATACAGCAATACCGTGAGGACCGTATCCTTCATAAGTCATTCCTTTGTAATCGCTCTGATCCTTACCCATTGCATTCTTGATAGCACGGTCAATGTTATCCTTCGGCATATTCTCACGCTTACAAGTAGCGATAACCGAACGCAAAGTCGGATTATTTTCCGGTTCCGGGCCACCAGCCTTTACCGCAATAGCAATTTGTTTACCCAGTCTTGTAAAGGTCTTTGCCATGTGACCCCATCTTTTCAATTTGGCAGCTTTTCTATATTCAAATGCTCTTCCCATTGGAATTATATTTTAATGTTTAATTATTAATTGTTTAACTATCAATTAGCGAAGTTTTGCATCCAACTTATCTTCCAGATTCTTCACGAGTTTCGACATGATCTTATCGATCATCTTATCGTTCAGTGTCTGGTTTTCATCCTGCAACAAGAAGCTTACTGCATACGATTTTTTACCGGCTTCCAGATTCTTACCTTCATAAACATCGAAGAGAGATACATCTTTCAGCAATTTCTTCTCTGTCTCATAAGCAATCTTCTCTATTTCAGCAAACTGCACCTTCTTGTCAACCAACAAGGCAAGGTCACGCTTCACAGCCGGGAATTTAGAAATTTCCGCATAGCTGATCTTTACAGAACGGATGGCTTTCATCAGCTCTTTCCAATTCAGGTCAGCGTAATATACTTCATTGTCAATGTCGAAAGCTTTCAGAATCTTCTTCGTTACGATGCCGAATGTAGCAAGACGCTTTCCGCCCTTAGTCTGTACAGACAAGGCAGCAGCATAAATATCATCCGTCAGATTACCTACAACCAAATTTCTCATATTCAACCCTAAACGCAGGAAAATGTTCTCTACGTAAGCCTTCAACTCATATACAGAACTTTCTTCATCAGCATGCGCCCATGAATTGGATACTTTTTTACCCGTTACCCACAACCCGAGATGATAATTCTCAGTATAAGCTGCCAATGACTTTTCGGGGTTCTTCTTTTCTTCATTGAAATAATAGCAATTTCCGAATTCGAAGAATTTCAAGTCGGCATTCTTACGGTTAGCATTGTGAGAGATACTTTCCAATCCACCGAACAACAAAGTCTGACGCATGGCATTCAGGTCTGTACTCAACGGATTCAGTAGCATTACCAGGTTTTTAGAAGGATAAGTTTCCATACCTTCATAATAGCCGGCACGTGTCAGAGAGTTATTCAGAATCTCATTGAAACCACAACCTACCAACTGTTCAGCTACCAGGTTCTGCAATTTGTTAGACTTATCATGTTCGCCCTTCGTAGTCAAGCTAGACTTCAGCGTAGACGGTATTTCTACATTATTATATCCATAAATACGGAGGATATCTTCAATAACATCACAATCGCGTTGCACGTCTACACGATAAGGGGGAACCGCCAAAGTCAATCCTTCTGCCGTCTCATTGGTTATTTTCATCTCCAGACTGGTAACAATGCTCTTGATTGTCTCCACCGGAATCACTTTACCTACCAACGAGTGCACCTTCTCATAAGATAACTCTACGATGAAATCCTGAGCAGGAGCAGCACAAATATCCTTTACTTCAGAAGAAACAGTACCGCCAGCCAGTTCTTTCACCATTATGGCAGCCAATTTCAAACAGTAAATAGTGATATTGGGGTCAATACCTCTTTCAAAGCGGAAAGAAGCATCTGTATTCAGTCCATGACGACGAGCTGTCTTACGAACCCATGTCGGATGGAAATAAGCGCTTTCAATGAAGACATCTTTGGTAGTTTCC
>NZ_EQ973492.1:344685-346762 GCF_000158035.1 Bacteroides cellulosilyticus DSM 14838 | reverse complement strand
GCATGTCAACACTTCACCGATTACGAGACCTTCCAGTCCTCCTTTAATCGTTTGCACTTCTTCTACACTTCCCGTTTCCAAGCCAATAGAAGTTAATGCAGCGGCAACTTCTTCCGGTGTCAAATCGAAATCGACATACTCCTTCAACCAATTATAAGAGATATTCATATCATTAATTTTTTATTGTTTCCAAAAGTGACCCGCAAAATTACAAAGTTTTTTTGGATGACAGGGAATTATCCATCAAGAAAATAATGAAAACAGCCGAAACTACATGATAAAAAGTAATTCCGGCTGCAATATTAAAATGCTTATGTAATTTTACCATTAATTTAAAATGGCAACGGTCCATCCGATCCTACCCCACCAAACGGATTGTCTGTTTGAGGGGCAAACTCAGTCGGAGGCGGCACACTGCCATCACTTACTGCATTCATTTTAGAACCAAAGGTTGCTCCACCACCTTCTGCCGGATGCGGAATCACCATATCATCTTCCGGATTCTGGAAACGGGTGTACTGACCGATAAAACGCAAACGGACATCACCTACCGCACCGTTACGATGCTTGGCAATAATAATTTCTGCCATACCGCGTAAATCGGTTCCATCTTGTGAGGTATAAATCTTATAATATTCAGGACGGTGAATAAAACACACCATATCGGCATCCTGCTCAATGGCTCCCGACTCACGCAAGTCACTTAACTGCGGACGTTTACCTTCTTCACCTTCACGACTTTCCACACCACGATTCAACTGTGACAAGGCAATAATCGGAATATTCAGTTCTTTCGCCAATCCCTTCAACGAACGTGAAATCGTACTTACCTCTTCCTGACGGCTACCAAATGACATTCCGCTCGCATTCATCAACTGAAGGTAGTCGATAATAATAATCCTTACTCCATGTTCGCGTACCAGGCGTCGAGCTTTTGTACGAAGTTCAAACACTGACAATGAAGGTGTATCATCTACATACAGCGGAGCATCCAAAAGATCACGCAACTTATAATCCAGCTGTTGCCATTCATAATCCGCCAGTTGTCCGCTCTTAATTTTCTCACTCGGAATTTCGCACGCATTGGAGATCAAACGATTCACCAACTGCACGTTACTCATTTCAAGAGAGAACACAGCTACCGGATTACGATAATTCACCGCAATATTCTTTGCCATAGAAAGTACGAATGCTGTCTTTCCCATGGCCGGACGGGCAGCAATGATAATAAGGTCGGATCTCTGCCAACCGGAAGTCATTTTGTCAAGTTTGGTAAAACCGCTCTCCAAACCACTTAAACCGTCCGTACGGGCAGCTGCAATCTGAATTAACTGATACGCTTCGGCAATAACAGGATTAATCTGTGTATAATCCTTCTTCATGTTCTGCTGGGAGATCTCAAACAATCTTCCTTCAGCTTCCTGCATCAAATCATCTACGTCCAGAGTTTCATCGAAAGCTTTACTCTGAACATTGCTGGTAAATGTAATCAATTCACGAGCCAATGCCTTCTGTGCAATGATGCGGGCGTGATATTCAATATGCGCCGAAGAGGCAACCTTACTACTTAACTGAGTAATATAAAACGGACCACCCACTTCCTCCAAATCACCGCGTTTAGCAAGTTGCTCCTTTACCGTAAGGATATCCACCGGTTTCTGATTCACAGCCAAGTCGGTGATAGCGGAATAAATCAACTGGTGCCGGTGCTCATAAAAAGACTCCGGACGAAGAATTTCACTTACTAACGAATAAGCGTCTTTCTCTATCATCAATGCTCCCAATACAGCCTCTTCCAGTTCCGGCGCTTGCGGCTGGATACGTCCGTAGTCATTTACGGGCTGTATTTTTGCCTTACTATTGCTTCGGGGAGCTTTTCTCTGTTCTGCCATTTTTTAATACTATGAATTATTAAAGGGATGGCAAAGATAATGCTTATTAATCAAAATCATCCCTATTCTACCAAACAAAAAAAGAGCTACTCCTGAAATTCAGAAATAGCTCTTTACATTCTATCAAAGTTATTTTTAAATAGTCATTACCTCTAAATAACAACTATCACCCTTTACAACATGCC
>NZ_EQ973492.1:331994-343727 GCF_000158035.1 Bacteroides cellulosilyticus DSM 14838 | reverse complement strand
TAAAATTATGTGATTATAAAACTATAAATCGAAAAAGAGGGATGGCTATTTCCGCCAAATATAATGAGGCACTATCAACCATCGGATAACTCCTCCCACTTTCATAAAAAAGCGGGAAAAAAGCATAAGCCAATTCGTATATATACCGTTAATTCTGCATGCCTTCATAAGTTCAATGCTATTCCCACATAATACACTATAAAAACTCCTATTGCTAATCCCACCGAAGCGCATCACTACTACGTCAAGATCAAGATACCGGTAGCAAATCCTTTCCTTCTGGAAAAAACGCAAAAATAATTCATAGTCACCGGCAATCCGGAAACTCGTATTAAATCCTCCGGACTTTATATAACACGATTTTCTTGCATAAAAAGAAGGATGGGGAGGCATTATGCCATAGGGCAACATCCCGGGGTTAAAATGATTACCCGAATATCTACGAAGCAATCGTTCGCCATTCCTTCTTCTATACAACACATTCCCAAATACAGCATCAATCTCCGGCTGTTCAAAAGTTTGGGCTATTGTTTCTATTACATGCCGATCTTTAAAAACATCGTCAGAATTCAGATAACCGACAACATCTCCCGTAGCCATCCGCAAACCTTTGTTCATGGCTTCGTAAACACCGGAATCTGCTTCACTGATATATTTCAGTCGTCCTTCAAACAAAGGAACATACTTTTCTATTGCAGAAACGGTATTATCTACGGAACCTCCGTCAACAACAATGCACTCTATGTGAGGATAAGTTTGAGCCAGAACAGATCGAAGCGTATCTTCAACCGTTGCCTCCCTGTTCAATACAACCGTTATAATGGATATAAGCATCTCCATGTCCGGGGTACAAGTTACGTCCATCCGCCAAGCGGACAATACGCTCTTTTGATTTTACGGCATCCGTTTTATGGCTGTTCGGAAATGAAGCTATTACTTTCACACCGGGAATATATGAATCGCCTGAAAAAACATCATTACCCAATTTATAAGTTAAGCAACTTTTATCATGCCCCGGCGTCTCCAGTACTTCCAAAACATTTCCAGTAGTAATCTCTATTTTATCACCCTCTCCCAGTATGCTGATATTATTTTCAGTCCATACAATGGGATCATTATGATAACGTGAGAAATTTAACTTGTCGGAACCTAGAGCTTCCTTTCCAAAAGAGGAAGTATAAATGATGCAATCCGGATATGCTTTTATCAGTTCCCTAATCCCATAAATATGATCATAGTGAGTATGAGTCAGGAATACTGCTTTCACAACTTTCCCATCGTTATCCAGTAACTCCTTTACAGGCTGAACATCGCCGATGTCTATTAAAAAAGCCGACTTCCCCTCACTTGTAAGAATATACGTATTTGAAGTAAATACGCTGTTTACGATCCGATGGATATACATTTAATTATGTCCATTAAATGGTTCTGTTGTTGCACTTCCTTCCATATTTATTCCTTCACGAATAAATACTTTTTTGATTGTAAGGAAGATGATTTTTATATCCAGCCAGAAAGAGATATGATCCACATACCAAACATCCAGTTCAAATTTCTTAGTCCAGGATATGCTATTCCGACCATTCACTTGTGCCCAACCCGTAATTCCAGGACGAACTTCATGACGGCGGTATTGCTCTTCCGAATATAAAGGAAGATATTTGATTAACAAAGGACGAGGTCCTACTAATGCCATATCTCCCTTTAGAACGTTGATTAACTGCGGCAGTTCATCTATGGAAAGAGAACGAACTATTTTTCCAACCTTTGTCAGACGAACGTCATCCGGCAACAGATTGCCTTCCGCGTCCCGTTCATCCGTCATGGTCTTAAATTTAATAGCCTTAAATATCTGGGCATTTTTCCCGGGACGAGCCTGGGTAAAGAAGACACCGGCACCTTTATTTGCAAAATGAAGGAAAATGATAATAATAAGTAAGATTGGCCAAATGATAAGTAAGGCAGAAAGAACTATGAAAAAGTCTATCAAGCGTTTAAGAAAATTACGATACATAAATAAATATTCCTTTCAGTCATCAAGTAGTCACTTCATTTATTGTACAGAAGCTCTATTCTTAATTAATTCTCCAGATTTTATAATTTGAGTTTTATCACTAATTTCAATTCCTGTTCTTATTATTCTTGCAGGATTACCTGCAATTAAACAGTTATCCGGAAAACTCTTTGTCACCACACTACCTGCACCAACAAAAACATGATTACCTAAAGTTACTCCAGGTAATATTATTGCACGTCCACCGATTACACAATGGTGCCCGATATAAGTATCACACCACATATGAGTTCCTCGTGAATAATCATGTGCTATAATCAAAGCCTCCAAAGCTATTCGAGTATTATCACCAATATGAATTCCCTTTGGATTTGCCCTATCAATAACAGCTCTCCAAGAAATCTGACAATTTCTACCCAAATCAACTCCCTTTATCTTACGTAGATAAAATGAATAACTAAGATTTATATATCGACTAATTTTTTGTCTTAAAGATAATTTTTCCATATCAAATCTTAATAACATCTGATATATACATAGGTTTGCTCTTCATCCACATAGTCCCCCATGTAAGCCCCAGTCCAAAGGAAGACATAAGCAATGAACATTCTTTAGTCATCAGTTCATCACGTAATCGACTTACCATCAAAGAAGGAATAGAGGCACCTCCCAGATTACCAAATTCTTCCAAATTATAAGGAACCTTTGCCTGAGGAAACTTTAACTTCTTAACAATGCGGTCAACAATCATCTTGTTTGCTTGATGTATTAGAAAATAATCAATATCCACATTACGATCAAGATTATAATCTGCGAGAAAAGATTCAATGGATTTAGGTGGACGAGATATGGCAAAAGAAAAGACATTCATTCCATTAATGAGAGTATGAATAGGAGCCCGAACTATACCGTTCCCAAAATCTTCATATTCAAAAGAAGTAGGATTAGCTGGATGGCGAAAGCCTCCATGTGGAGTCATCAATGCCTCATAGCCCTTACCATAAGTATGAAAATCAACAACAATATCATTAGCGGTTTCATCATACTCCAAAGCAACTGCCGTACCACAATCACCAAATAATGGCACACGACTCTTGTCTTTCATCGACCCCATGCGTAATGCAGTATCACCTATAAGTAATAAAGCACGCCTCACATTACCAGTCGTCAACAAATTGCCAGCAACCGTTATTGCATACATACATCCACAGCATCCCATAGGGATATCCATACAGAAACAGTTCTCCGACAGTGCTAATCTATCTTGCAATATGCAAGAAGTAGGAGGAGTACGATAATCGCCTGTCACAGACTCAAACAAGAGTACATCAATACTATCCCTCTCCCATCCCAACTCTTCAATCAACTTTTCCGCAGCAGCCTGGCACATATCAGATGCACACATACTATCTGGAGCAATATGACGACTTTTTATACCGACCGCATTATCAAACACCTCTGCCTCTTCTTGAGAAAAGAAATCAAAATCTGATGTCTTCACTACATTTTTCGGAACAGCCATAGCCACTCCTTTCATTCCGACATTCTTAATTTTCCACCTTGCCATAAAATTAAACTTTACAGTTCAACATCATATTTTTTCAGGATTTCACGCCCCTTGCCATAAGAAGTAAATTCCATAATATCTTCCGGATCGAACATTACATCAAAAGATTCTTCCAGTAAAGCAATTATGTTCAGCTGATGAACAGAGTCCCATGCTTCTACACTTTCTTTTGAAAAACCATTGTTTAATACAGAGTTATCTACACCAAACACTTCTACAAAAGCGTCATTATATTTTTCAATATCAGTCATTATATTTTCTATTTTATGATTTCAACTTACTATACAATATTTTTCCAGCTTCATTTTTGGGAATTGCATCAATTATCTTCACATCAAAAGCAGATGCCACAAGTTTGGTTTTCTCCACCAACTCTTCCCTAGCCAGATTCACATATTTCTCATCTGTCAAATAAACTGTCATTTTCTCATCCGTACCCACACAAGCACACTCTATCGGATATTTTCCCTTAATAATCTGTTCACACTCATCTAGTCCGATGCGCATTCCATACAGCTTTAAGAAACGTCCCATACGTCCTACAATATAGTAACATCCATCTTCATCCCGATAGGCAAGATCACCGGTACGCATAAATCCGTTGCGTTCATCACCCAATAACAAATCCTCGCGCCTACGAGCATATCCCATCGTCACATTCTTACCACGATAGCACATTTCTCCTTCTGTATTCGCCGTATCAATAATACTCCCGTCGCTGTCTATCAAGGACAATTCAGCATTCGGAACCGCCTGACCTATACTACCACACTTTGAAATCGCCCACTCCGGTGGAAGATAAGACATACGAGCAGTACCTTCCGATTGTCCGTAAGTAGCAATCCAACGCTTTCCATGGTCACGACAATACTCTGCAAATTTTAAATTTAATTGCCGAGGCATTTTGCCACCACCTTGAGTAAGTAATGTCAAGTCAGGAAGATCCATACGAAAGAAACGCATCAGATTTAATATTTCAAAACTGTAAGGAACACCTGTAAAACTAGTAGCTCGCTGTCCCTTCATAAAATCCCAGAAGTTTCTATCAGTCATACTCAAGTTTGTAATGAGGATTGTTGCACCAACATAAAGATGACTGAACACCACGGAAAGCCCCATAGTATAGTACAAAGGAAGAACCAGTAAAGGACGATCTGCTTCTGTAAGACCGAAGAACGTTGATATATTCAAAGCTGCCGCTTCTATGTTACTATATTTATGGCGCACAAGCTTGGGACTACCTGTAGATCCAGAAGTGGGTAGTAAATGCGAAAGTTCCTCGTACAGAGGACAAGTATCCATTCCCGTACGTAAAAGCGTATAACCATAGCGTTCCATCACCGTCTCATAGGTAAAAGTGGCTACTTGACTGGAAGGAACACAAAGAAATGCAGGACGATAGAGATCAAACAAATTATGGTACAATCCTTGTTCTGTATGCGCATTCAGTATTAGCGGAACATTACCCGAATTGATACTTCCTATGCTCCACGCTATTCCACCTACATTATTTTCCGTAAGTAAAAAAAGTAAAGAACGTTCAGGAAGTAAGCTATTGATTTCTTCCGAAAAAGACAATAATTCACTATACTTCAAGATATGTCCTGAAGAATCAATTGCAGCAACTGCATCATGCGGTTGCCTATCTAAATGTAATATCATATATGTCTGTTTATTTTAAATAGAGGCACAACCATCCACACCAAGGATATGCCCTGATATATATGAAGCACGGTCAGAAGCAAGAAAAGAGACAGCATTGGCTACATCTTGTGGAGTTCCCAGTCGTCCGAGAGCTATTCGACTGATACGATTGTCAATCTTGTCACCGTTTGCTTCATATAGTTCTTCAAAACGCTCCGTTTTAATGATACCGGGAGCAACTGCATTCACACGTATTTGCTGCGGAGATAGCTCCTTGGCAGCCGACTTAGTAATAGCTATCACAGCGCCCTTAGAAGAAGAATATGCCACCTGACCTGGTGAACCTACCACACCTGTAATAGATGCAATATTCACAAAGCATCCACCACCCGTACGTGTCATCAGACGAGATGCTATTTGTAACATATCTATCAAAGAAAAGACATTCACACTATACATTTTTTCCAACAAATCCTTTGTGACCATACCTAACTTCTGATTAGCTATAATGGCCGCATTGTTCACTACACAGTCTATACGTCCCTCAGTCTTGTAGATAGTCATCAACGCACTCTTCATGGCTGAACTATCAGTTACGTCAAAGCAAATTGGAACGACTTTCACCTTGTTACGAGCAGAACAATCAGCAGCCCACTCCTCCATATCTCCAATTTGAAGGTCATTGACATACACAGTAGCACCATCCTGTGCAAACTGCTCTGCAATAACACGACCGATACCACGACCGGCACCTGTAATGAGAGCTATCTTATTTTCAAGTAATTTCATATCAATATAATGTTTTACCTCCATCTATTATTAATGAATGCCCTGTTACCCACGCAGAAGCGTCAGACAACAGATAAACAATAGCAAGAGCCACATCCTGAGGTTCACCATAGCGTTTTAACGGATATGTCTGCATATCCTTTAACATGTCCTCCTCAGAATAGGAACGACCTGCAAGCTTCGTATTTACCATACCCGGATTTACACTGTTACATCTCACTTTAGGCGCCATTTCTAACGCCACATTTTTCATAAATACTTGTAAAGCCCCCTTTGATGCACCATACATTGCATTACCAGGAGCAGTAGTATAGATCCCTCCCACAGATATGGTGAAAACAATTGAAGCCCCCTCATTAAGTTTCTTCTTCCGGCAAAGTCTTTGAGTCAGATACACTGGCGCAAGCGTATTAATGGACAGAATACGTTCCATATCATCCTTGTTAATGAACTTCACCGGCATTGGCTTAGTAACACCGGCATTGCTGACAAAACCGTCCAATTTGGGCAAACGCGCGACAAGATCGTCAAGGCATTCCTGACTGGTTAAATTAGCGACCTCCGCTGTATGCCCCTCACCTTCCAACATACCAAGAGTTTCGTTAAGCCCTTCCACATTAATATCTGTAAGGATAAGTGTTGCACCCAATTTGGCACATTCTACAGAAGTGGCTCTACCAATACCACCAGCTGCTCCAGTAACAAGGATTGTTTTTCCTACAAGCGAAAAAGGATTATAACTCATTCTTCCGACTTTGCTTGAATCGTATTGAACAAATCCTGAATAGTGATAGCCGCACTCATATCGCTACCTTTTAATGTTACACCATATTCCTCATCTATCATGGCTATAATAGATAAGGCTACAAGTGATGAATAATCTTCTAACTCGTGGAACACTGTCTCAGGAGTGAGTACACTTGCATCAGTTTCATCGAACTGATCAGCAAAATTCTCAATGAATTCTTTGATTTCCATAATTATTATGATTTTAAAATAATATTATACAAGTTTCTTGGCTGGATTTCCAAATACGGTTGTACCAGATTTGACCCTTCTAATCACAAAACTACAAGCCCCAACATTGGCCTCTGATTCTACCACTACATTATGACTTATCACAGCCGAAGTATGGATATTTACATGATCTTCTATTATTATACCACCAACACACGTAACATGAGTATCAATACGATTCCAATTGCCAATTTTATCATCATGCCCTATAACAGTATAGGATTGAATCATATTGAAATCGCCTATTTGAGCATCATTACCAATAACTGTATACGCACCGATAAAATTACCTTTTCCCAATTTTGCATTAGTATAGAAACGAGCTGTCTGATGAATCAGATTAATAAATTCACCACCCCTACCCTGAATTTTCTCAATGCACTGTTTACGTTGTTTATCTCCTATTGAACATACAAAAACATCTTCATCTTGTGGCTGATAGTTTTCAATTGTTCCAATAATAGGAGGATAATTTTCAAACTGGTCCAATGAGGGAAAGTCATTCAAGAATCCTTTTACAATGAATTCCGTTCCATACCCTACACACTCTAAAGCGTTGGAATACATGGTACGTCCCATACCACCAGCTCCAATTATAATTAGTTGCTTCATAATTATTTTATACTACTTCGTAATATTTTTTAAAGTTACCTTTAGTTGCATTATTTTTCTAATTAATTTTATATCACGAAAACAGGTTCCCCCTGTCATTCTATAAAGAAGATATTCAAATAAGAAAGCAAACAGGTTAATTCCACTCAAACCATAAAGTTTTTTTTGTAGAACCTTCACCTCGGGATATGTTTTTATCTCGAAATTATCATATTCAAACGTTTTATCTTTATCAATCTCCATCTCCGAATAGAATGTCAAAGCGGCACAATTGCTTCCACTTCCGTCAAAGCCCCAATTCCGAACTTTTGAAACCTTCGGATAAATACAGTATTTCTTATTGAAAGCACAATATAATCTCCATAATAAATCTCCAGTAGCATTACTCCGCTTTCTATACATCATCCTATGTATAGCAATCCCCTGATTAAGCTTTACTGCTTTAAAAACTGTTTTAAAAGAAGAGAGAATTTCGTCAGCAACAGTAGTAGTAAATGTAGGCTTCTTGTCAAACCATACGCCTACTCCCCACGCATTATATCCTACAATCGGATAAGCATTGAATGGATATGTTTTCATACAGCTATAATTATATCCTAATTCAGTATAGCCGCAAATAGCAATCACCTCAGGATTATCTTTATATTTATTCAAACCAGTATTAATATAGTCAAGGAAATTTGGCGAAAACTCATTGTCATCTTCACTGAAGATATAACAGTCAAATTTTTGATGTACTATATCTAAGAGATCACGTGCATTTCTGGTTGCTCCCATATTCTCTTCTCTACGGATGACTACTACATTTTTAAATCCAGTAATGGTAGGAAGATAATTACAAATTTTTCTATATCCCTCCCAATGAGATTCCTTTGCAGGAAAGTCTAGCCCAACATACAATTCCGTCTCGTCTGCTCCGGTACATTCCGACAATGTATCGATGCACCGTTTCAAATGTTCATATCTACAAAGCGTAGGGATGACAACAGGAGCATATATATGCAATTCATTATTTGTCATTTGTTGAAAAACTCATTATATCCTCTTTTATTTCAATGATATTACATTGAAGAAACAAATTGTTCCAAGAAGGTGTTAGAAGAATTGATGGCATCTTCTTAATGATGCAATCTTTAAATGTAACATGCTTTACAGGACATTTCTCTGTAATTTTATCTTGATAGTTAGTTATATCTGGTATAACACAATTGTTAAATTCAATCCAATTAGTGGTATTAAGACGCAAAGGAGCCGTAAATTCACAATTTAAAATATGAGTTGCAATCTTATTGAAAGTTCCAAGGTTATTAAATGTAGATGACACATCATATTCATTATTTATGAAAATGCAATTTCTCATATATACATTGTCATTTCCTGTTTCAGGATAGACCCTTACTCCATCAGGTTCAAAATCAATACCGGCTTTGGGAGCTGTCCCTTTTATGGAATCTATCCCACAACTTTCAAATAATGAATTTTGAATCACTACATTTTGCGCACCTATCGTTATCCCATTTCTACGAGCATATTTAATTTTCACATTTTCAATTATTAATCCCTTCGAACATCTGTTTGAGATATGTTCATTTGAATAATCTGAAGTATACAATATACAATCTCCAAAGGAATTCTCTATCGTAATATCTTTAAAGCGAAAATTGGAACAAACTCTACAACAAAAAATATGCCCCCACTCACCATAATAGTTTGATCTCTTAACGAAAGGTGAGTTATAGATATGTTCTCTTACATCTCCAGAAATAGATCCTTTACCATCAATTATTACATTATCCTTTCCATACTCCCAAAAAACAAAATATGCACCTTGATTGGTCGGAAGCATCCTAAAATGATTTTGAATAGTAAGATGAGTATTCGATGGTATAGTAAATATCCTCAAAAAAGAATATTCATCTTTATACAAATCCGCATATTTTCTCTTTTTCACCTTTCCCACCATTGAATATGGTAATTTATCACCAAGATTTGCTTCACCTTTGTAAGGTAATTCAAAAAAATAGTTTCTATCAGCCTGAAAATAAATGTGACAAAAATGAAAATCGTCAGTCAATGACAATGCATTCTTGATAATACAATTTGAGACGAAGTCTGGAGAATTATCAAAATAGAACCATGAATCATAGACTTCATCATTATGCCACGTTCCTAATATCAAAATATTCAAACCTATGACAGGTCCTTGACTTTTAACCGTCAAAACACTATTATTTCCCTCAATTATACCATTATCAATATACCCTTTTCCTTCTATCGCCAACTCTGCTCCTGATGGTAAAACTAAGTGTCGTCCATCCAATTCACATTTAACATCGACAATCAATTTAGAATAAACTCTAGGCAACTTTTCCGTACATAAAATATTATCTTTTGAAAGCTGAAGAACCGTACTGACACGAATAGATACATTTACTGCCGTAAATCCCAGAGTAGTATAAAAAATCAAAAGAATACTAACAATCACTCTCATAATAGAAGTATGATATACAATATTTTTATACATAAGAATATTGCACAACTTTTTTATAACGTTATATACTTAGGTAATTTCAATATATCACAACGCTTTCAAGTATATAAATCGTCTTATAAATATCAATATCGTATACTAATCTGTATCAGGAGAATTAACTTTTGCAGATGTTATAGCACTTGGGGGAAGTGACAATATAACAGAACCTAATATGAATAGATAAAGCCACATTAATCTAAAAGGATAGTCTCGTATCATATTGCAAATCACATACAACACCAAAAAACCCCAAGTTTGATTTGAACGATATTTATAAAATAAAGACCAATATAAAATGGAAACTAATATAAAACCAATAATTCCATTTATAAAAAAGAAACGTTTATAACTTGCACATCCATGTAATATATTTGTAGACTCAGTGCCATCACCATAGGCTTTTCTCCCATAACCATTAATTAGATCCCCATGTTTCAACCAATCTTCATAATAAGCATCGAACAACATAGATGTCCTATTATTTCCTGAAAGTTCACCATCGACAAACATCAGTCTACTCAATATTTTCTCATTAAATATATTATCACCATTATTATAGGTTAAACCAAAAATGTAAAAAGCACATGCAAGCACTCCTAAAAATAAAATATATTTTAGAACATGTACCCCTTTTAAAAGATAATGAAGACACAAACCTATAAAAAGGAGACCATAAGCAGCCAATGACAAAGAAAATATAATTGATAGAAGATATATATAATTAGATTTATCTTTAAAATTGAATCTATTTATAAACAAAAGCAAACAACAAGTACTTCCAACATGTCCCGGTTCTAAAAACATGCCACAAAAACGAGGGAGTAACTCTTCCAATATATTATCTGCCCCCGCAATAAATAAATAGTAAACTTCATGAGTATAAAAATCCGTTGTATCTGAGTAATAATGAGGCAAAGGAATTCCTGCCAAATACAGAAACCAGCCAATCAAAGATATACAACAAATACATTTCATAAACCAATCAAATCCATGCCAAAGCTTAATTTTAAAAGCAATACTCGATAAAACAATGAATATTGAAATAATTATAACAGAACTAAGGTTTAGAAAAGAAAGAAATGAAAATGATACTGTATTATGAGTATAATTATATATAAAATTTATAATAAGCAAAAAAATCACCCACAATGATTGTTGAGGAACTTTTACTTTCAATAAGCAGGGAAGTAATACAAGTGCACATGCAAAATTAACAAGAGACTGTGGAAATCGCCATGTAAAATACAATTCCATGGACACACACATAGCTAATATTAGAAAATAGATAGCTGGCTGTTCCTTATTAAATTTAGTAATAAGCATGTTAGAAGAAATAGTATAGGTCTATAAAATAAGACTTTATATTATAGAGAAAATAATAATACTTCATTAGCAATTCTTTCAATATCCTCCTTTGCCAAACCATAGTACAAAGGCAAGCAAAGTATTCTTTTCGAAATATCCTCGGAAACAGGCATTTCTACATAAGGAAGTATCTGTGTAAAGGTATTCACTGAAGGATAGAAATAGCGTCTTGGATAAATGTCTTCAGCATTC
>NZ_EQ973492.1:330381-331497 GCF_000158035.1 Bacteroides cellulosilyticus DSM 14838 | reverse complement strand
GCCGTAATCATCGATGCGAGCGCTACCAATCTTGAAGAAGATGGCACGAGGACCGGCAACTTCGATCTCCTTCACTACTTCCTTAGTTACAGGCTTAGAGTTAGCCATGGCATTTTTAGCACTTGCCAGGTCAGCCTGAGCCTGTGCCAGTTCGCTTCTGTATTTATTGATTTCGTTGTTGATGGCATTCTGATCAACTTTTGCACCACAAGATATAAAGTTCTTACCGCCAAAAGTATAAGTAACACCTGCAGTCAGAGATACTGCACCATCCGTGTAGGCGCTGCTCTTATTCCCAAACATAGAAGGAGATACTTCACCTCTTGCCTCAATATTGATATCTAAATACTTGTTCACATTGAACTGTCCCATCAAACCTACAGAACCGTTAATCAAAGCATTTAATTTATCTTGCTCACCATAAGCCTTTGCAAAAGTCAATCCGGGACCTGCGAACACAGATAAAGTAAATAAGCGCTCCGGATTATATCCGCAAACAGAGTTAGACAGGTTATACATAGCATCTGCACGCAGAGTGAAATACTTCTTGTTCTTAACCTCGGCATAAGCGCCTTTTATTTGTCCGCGCTCTGTATACAGTGTCGACCATAATCCGGCAACTTGTCCGCGAACTCCCCAGATAGGATTGAACAGTTTACCCACTGATACGTGGATCAATGGCGTGATGGCATGTCCAAAGCCATAATCAAAGTTATCAGGATTAACACATGCCTGAGCTCCTACACCAGCGCTTATAAAGATATTATCTTTAAATTTTTCGCTGTAGTATTTCTCTTTAGTCTGTGCAGTAGCTGTAAGAGCTAATCCCGCCAACATGATAGATACTATACCAAATTTACATTTCATTGTTTTTTCTATTTTAAAATGATTAACTCTATGCTTTTTCTGCCAGTTTCTTTATTTCAACCGGAACTGGAAACACAATCCACCCGTGAAATATTTCATCTTTTGCAGTTCCACCTGTATATGCAGATGTTTTAAAAGCAAGTAAGTGGCTCCCAGTGCAAAATCTTTTGAATCATACTCTGCAATCATTCTTAATTCAGGCGCAAAAGTTGGATTATAACTAATACCTGCCGCTATTCCATTCAGCTT
>NZ_EQ973492.1:315047-330106 GCF_000158035.1 Bacteroides cellulosilyticus DSM 14838 | reverse complement strand
TCAACAGAGAGAAGCGTTGCTTCCGAAGGAAATATCACTGGAAAATAACTATAGTTACAAGCCTCATTGATACGCTGAAACTTCAATTCAGGACATTGAGAAAGTATCTCTTTATACAGCATATACTTTTCTTGACGATCAGCCAGGGCAGACGGCAGATAACGCAAATTGGCAATGCCGATAGCCGCATGAACTTCGGTCATTTTTCCATTAGTACCATCATCCACAACATCCTTACGATCATCAAAACCAAAGAAACGCAAACGCTTCAACTTTTCATGCAATTCATCGTCCAAGGCAAAGCAGGCACCTCCCTCAGCCGTATTCAACATCTTAGTGGCATGAAAGCTCGTTGTGGAAATATCACCGTACTCAAATATTGACCTGCCTTTATAATTCACCCCCACAGCATGCGCAGCATCATAAATCACCCTCAAGTTATGCTTCTTAGCTATAGCATCAATTTGATCGACTTCGCAGGGATTACCGAAAACATGTACGGGAAGAATTGCACAAGTATGTTCAGTGATCTTTTCCTCAATCTTAGACGGATCCATATTCAATGTATCAGGATCAATATCAACAAAGACAGGCGTACAACCCTCCCAAATAATGGAGCTGATTGTAGCGATGAAAGTAAAAGGAGTAGTAATGATCTCGCCTTTAAGCCCCAAGGCACGGATAGCCATATGAATGGCAATAGTACCATTGGTCACTGAAACAATATTACGCAAGTGAAGATAATCAGCAACTTCCTTCTCAAAACGTTGTACAAGGGGACCGTTATGCGTCATAATACCACGCTCCCAAATACCCTGCATAAGCTGAGTCACTTCTTCCAACGGTGCCAAAGTAGGCATCGTTACATAGATACTTTTATTTGCCATAACAATATTCTTTTATTTGCCCGATATACCGGGACTGATTCAAATTCTGTATATATTCACCTGAGAACTCTCCTGTATCCAAACTGTGAGCAATATGCGCCAGCATATTTGAGAAATGATCATCAGCAGGTAAGAGAATCTCTTCGCAACGTCCATGCTTTTCCAAGATTACTTTCGGAGTAAAACCGGCAGGAGCAGTGAACGCACGGGTGGTAGTCAATTTACCAAGACTGCCCCAAATTTCATAGCCGCACTGATAATAATTATCAAAACCGAAAGCAAGCTCTGCAATGACACCTTGAGGACTGTCAAGGTACGCCCCACCATACAAATCAACATCCATATCAGAAGGTTGGTATAAAGAAGCGGAACGCAAACTAAAACTATAATCAGGAAGTATAAACTGCATAGCTTTCAAGGTATAAGCTCCCGCATCAAGCAAAGATCCGCCGCCAAGAGATTTCGAATAGCGGATATTATTCCGATCCTCAAAAGGGGGGAAGCCGAAGGAACAGCGGAAACAACGGAGATCACCCAATTCATGCCTTTCCAAAAGTTCTTTTACCCAAACATGCTGGGAATGAAAACGAAACTGGAAGTTCTCGATCAGAAGCAAATGTTTGTCACAGGCAAGTTCAACAAGCTCCCGAACCTCATCATAAGTACACGACAGAGATTTCTCACTCATCACATGCTTTCCTTTTTCCAAAGCTTTATGGATCCACTCATAGTGTAAACCTGTCGGAAGCGGAATATATACCAATTCGATATCCTCATTATCCAGCAGCTCTTCATAGCTACCGTAAGCAACACAATGATAAGGGGCAGCTGCAAGTTGGGCTTTGTGAAAATCACGGCTGGCAATGCCAGCCAGTTCAAAGCGTTCAGATGATGAAAAGGCGGGAAGAAGGGAGCGGATCGCAATATGGGCACATCCAAGCACACCCACTTTATACTTTTTAATCATTTGGTATTTAAGATAAATAATTTAGAGCCGCTATCAAACTGCGGGACTGAATGTTCAGATAATTATTGAAACGCAAGAACTGATAGATTTGTCCTAAAGTCATCCAGCGATAACGTTCAGGGAGTTTGAGAGGAAAAGAATCATCCACCTCAACAAGCATGTTACGGTTTTGCTCATGATAGAAGCGCCCCCCTTCTTCAGATTGTAAAGTATCGTAAAGCACCTGAGATCCGGAAGACTCAAGCACAAGGTCAAGGAAAGGCGGACGGGCACTTCGGGAAGAAGGAATATTACCTGTCAGACATTGCACTGTAGGAGCCAATTCCATAACATCAAAGTTACCGCATTCAAGTTTTGCCTGTACCATAAAATGATAAACTCCATTTATCTTTTTGATGATAAAAGCACATATGCCTTGCTGCATCGGCTGAATCAACGGCTGGCACCACGAAGAGACCTCACGGTTAGATATGGTAACTTTCACACCAACCACTTTAAAGTATTTTCCATCCTCACGGGATATTTCACCGGCCAATACCCGCCAATCTGTCATTTTCCGGAGAGGAAAAGGATGTACCTTCAAATCATAACGGGACTTTAAAGAAGACAACCAGGAAAGATGCTCGGATATCGTAGAATGACAGTGATTCGTTACGGAAGAAAGAAGCAAGTCCTTACCAAAAACAGACAAACGACTCGTATCATCTGCAAGAGATAAATAGTCGCTGATTTTTAAACCGGAAAGAACGGTACGGGTATCCATATTGACCATATTATCATAACGCATCAACTCTTTTATCTGACCGAGCGTCATCCAGCGGAAATCATCATGCTCCTCAACATCCTCCTCCACTTTTATTATTATATTACGGTTTCTCTTACGAAGAAACCGTGCTCCCTGTTCGGATTGAAGTTGGTCAAGAATTATCTGGTCAGGGCTTGCATTTACAAAATAATCAAGGTACAGGGGTTGTTTCCCTTTATGAATCTGACTATAATTACTCTTAGTAGCCTGCAAGGTAGGAGAAATCTGCACGCAATTTACATTCCCGGGTTCGATCTTTGCTTGCATCAAAAAATAAAGGACACCATTAAATTCCTTGGTCAAAATCCCCAGATAGCCTACTTCCGGTTGGTTAATTATAGGCTGCGTCCAACTGGAAAGGGAGCCATAGTCTGTCTCTACACGAATCCCTTCAATCGAAAAAAAACGACCGGAACTATGTCTTAAAGTACCATCTTCATCCTGAGACCAGTGATCCAGGGAAGAAAAAGGAACAGGAGAGATTGAGACATGGATTGAACGATTGCGATTCTCAATCCAAAGACGAATTTCATCCAGCGAATGCAAAGTACCCTGAATGGTTAATAAAGAACGAATTACCATTGTACTATTTTTTCTTGAATTATTACTGATATATTATTTTCTATCCCGAATCATGTTTACTTTCGTTTTAACAGGGAGATGCCAAGTTGCTTAAGTTCAAGGTACTCCGGTAACTTTATTTTCTCGTAGATAAAAAATGCCAATAAAATTCCCAATACTAACTGGATCGGAAGAAGGAGATAAACCGACCAATCCAACAAAGAGACACACCACATAATGAAAGCTACGGTAAGGGATGTAAGAAATGTAGGCAATATATCTTTCAATTGATCTATAGCAGGATAATCTATCAATCCTGCAGAATAATAGCTATTCAAAAAATAAGCAATAAAAGAGATTACTACGCTTCCCCAAAGCATATATTCAATACCGCAATATATGCCTATCATAATTGGACCTACAGCTATTATTTTTTTTATTATTTCTAATTTTAAAAATAAATCAGAGCGTCCTTTTACTTGTAAAATATTCAAATTAATAGCATGAAGAGGGTACAACATACCGGCAAAACAGATTATTTGTAAAAAATAAACAGCAGGAAGCCACTTTGCACCTATTAAAATAAGAATCAAAGGCTTTGCAACAGCTGCAAGTCCTAACATACATGCAAAACTTATCAGCATAGTAGTTTTTATAACCTTGCGATAAGCTTCACGCAATCGTTCTGATTCCTCTTGAATTGAACTTAATACAGGATAGCTAACACGTTGGACAACAGTAGTCAAGTTGCTGGAGAATATTGTATTAAACTGTTCTGCACGTGTATATTGTCCTAATATGGAAGAAGCATAAAAACGCCCAATAATGATATAATAAATATTCTTATAAATAGTATTTATAAGCCCGGATAACAGCAGCTTGGATCCAAAACCAAAAGCTCATTAAAACTCTTTATTGAAAACTCAAAATTAGGATGCCATTTACAGAAAATCCATAAAAATAAAGTATTCAATAATTGCCGGGATAACTGTTGACCGACCAAGCTCCATACCCCCATTCCGGCAAGCGCCATACCTATACCAACAAATCCACTACTTATAGACGAGATTAATGAAACTTTAGTTTGTGTTTTAAAATTAACATTCCGTACAAATATCGTACGAGGTATAATGGATAATGCATTAATAATAAGAATAAAGCCTATTATTCGCATAACCTCCATCAATATGGGTTCTTTAAAAAAAACACTTATAGCCGGTGATGCAAGAAACAAAGAAATATATAAAACAATACTAACTACTATATTAAAATAAAAAACGGTATTATAGTCAATACGATTTATGTGTACTTTACGTATCAGGGCATTAGAAAAACCGCTATCAATAATTGAATTTGATACAGCTATAAATATAGCTATCATAGCCATAACCCCATATTCCTCAGGAGTTAACAAACGAGCTAAGATGAGACCGACCAGAAAAGTAATGCCCGAACTAGCTATATTGTCTATAAAACTCCAACCAACACCACGAACTGTTTTATCTTTTAAAGATTCCTGCATACAATAACCAATAAGACCTGAGTGAATTTGAAAAACATTAGCGTCAAAGATCTTATTTCCAAACGCTTATAAAAAAACAAAATGTATTATATATAAAATTCAATTCAATGTAACCATACATAAAAAGAACTAGGGAGAAAGAAACGCTAAGTTGATTTATATTAATTATAGGAATCTTCGCATAGATCTACATTAAGAAATAGCGTTATCTCTCACCCCTAGTTATATGCATATTTATCTGCCTATTTCATTTTCTTTCAATTTCACTTTATTATCTTCTTTTCTGTTCTTCAATTCAGTAAAGAAATCCCTTCCAAATAATATCCAACTGACACAACCTAATCCCGTCAAAAACACAATCCCTATAAGCATTAGAGCCTTACGAGGTTTTGAAGGCTTTATCGGAATAGTGGATGGTTCAATAATGGTATATACAGGAGTAATTTCCTGTACTTTAGCCTCTGCCATTTGTAATTGCTGCGCTACAGAGGTATAAACCTGATATGCCAAACGCATCTCATTTTCCAACCTTTCTTGTTCAGCACGATAACTCAACAAAATAATATTCTTGTTAGCATCAGCAAACTTGGCATAGTTCTCCTGAGCCTTCTCATACTCTTTCTTTTTTCTTTCAAAAAGCTTCTCTTGAAACTGAAAATCCTGACGAGCTTTAGTTGTTCGATATTCTGTGATATAGTCTTGTAACCGACGTACTACAGTATCAGTAAGACAAGCAGAAATACGGGCATCCTGCATTGTCACAGACAAAGTCGTAACACCCGTCTTCTTATCAACAGAAACATTTATACGCTCACTTAACTCTTTCGCAGTATCAGTTTCTTCTTTCGTTAAATGAAAAGGATCAAAAATACCATCATCTTCTTCATCTGTTAATAATGAAACAACCCAACCAAGTGCCTTAAATGGGGCAGAAGTTATCAATGACCACCACGGCATACGCTGATATTCATTCAAATAACAATAAAGTGTAGTATCAACCTCTTCATCCAAATCCTTAACACGAACATTAAAAAGTCCCGTAATAAAAGGAGTAGAACTAACGATATTAGGATATAAATCAGGATATATTGCATCCGCACCAGACGTGGCATTAAGATTAAGACCCGCCATTGCGGCCAATGAAGAAAGTCCACCTGTACCTTTATTATCAGACAATTCCGGTGCAATCATGGCTTCAGTTGTATACTCCCGGGGAATACTAAATACAATTACCAAGCCTATCAGTACAGCATATCCACAAGCCTTCAGTATAAACTTACGTTCCCCCCAGACCTTTAATGCAAGCTCCAGCAAATCTATTTCTTCTTCTTGAGAAGAAGGGTTCTTTTGAAGTTCCTCACTCATAATTCATATTCTATTTAAAAGCATTTACCAAAGTGGCCACCATAGCCGCCATTGTAGCAGTAGTGGAACTGATACCCAGTATTTCTGCAAATTTCATGTGCTGCTTCTCAGCCTTGCTGGGTACTACGATTTCACAACCCGGCTGTATAAGCTTACCGCTACTACGTTTTGCACGCGCCACAGTACCATTCAGATAAATAATATAAGCCTTCTTCTTCTTTGCCATATTACCATAGCCACCTGCCATATTGATATAATACTTCAGCTTCGCACCTTTCTCCCAAGCCACCGTATTCGGATACATAACCGAACCGCTAATCTTAACAGTATTGACAAACTCAGGAATATAGATCACATCACCTTCGCGCAAAACAACATCATAGTCGCTACCCGGATTAGCCAAAGCCTTCTCCATATCTATACCGACGGTATATGTTTCTGTTATAGCCAACTTAGCAACAGATATGCTGTCTTTGCCCTCACCATTACGTGCCATACGCAGAGCATCCCTCTCACGGCGACGCTCTTCATCGTTCATTCTGCGAATAAGACGACCGCCTTTTATGTAAGCATCCGGAGTTATACCACCCGCACGTTTTATCAAATCACTCAAACGCTCGTTCTTTTTCAAAAGCGCATAACTTCCACTAAACAACACTTCTCCCGATACTGAAACGGTACGTTGCACCTTATAGGCCGGACTCCTGCGGATCTGAACCATATCAAACGGCTGCAAATAGAAATCCGCATCCCCTATCACCAAACCGTCTTTTATATCAAAAGCAAACGTTTCCGCCAATTTACTACTGTAAGCAGTACTCTTAGGGTTTTTAATACGGCGCGTCACACTCACTCGCGTAGTAGCCGCTGCCTCACGCAAACCGCCAGCCTGAACAACCAAATCCTCTATAGTCATCTTGTCCGAATATAGGAAGGTTCCCGGATTTAGAACTTCACCATATATTGATACGGTCTCTTCCTCCTTCAGATCATTCACACTGGGGATATAAAGATGGTCATCCTTTTGCAAGGGAATATCTGCAACGGTACCATTGAGTAAACCGTTCAAATCAATAGCTATAATTTCATGAGAAAGATCCTCATGTTCACGATCCAATAATACACGATTCAAAAAGGCATCGCCACGAAGCCCTTCAGCTTTCTTTATCAACTGTTTTACCGTGTTTACCTCTCCATCCAACTGATAGAGTCCCGAACGGTAAACAGCACCGCTTATCTCAACTTTGTTTTCAAAGCGGTCGAGTACGGCATCAACGGTTACAAGATCACCGTCATCCAGACGGAATACGGAATAATCCATTTCATCTACATTGAAAACCTGATGCTCACGTCCGCTCTTACGGATAAGACGAATGGCTTTCTTGTAGGAATCCCCTGTAAAACCGCCGGCGTATTCCAGCAAATTAGCGACAGTCTCCGTAGGCTTCATTTCGTAGTACATTGGACGTTTCACCTTTCCAACAATCTCCACCAGAGATTCATAGGGATTCACAATGATAACGTCGCCTTCTTGCAAGCGTATATCGTCATTCATCTTACCCTTCATGATAAACTCATAGACATCAAGATTTTCTATAGTCTTTCCGTTACGCACCAACTTTATGCCACGCAAACTACCGATTTTATTAACACCACCCGCACGGTACAATGCATGAAAAACAGTAGAAAAAGCAGAAAGAGAATAAGTACCCGGAACGGAAACCTCTCCCATGATGTTTACCTGAATAGTACGCGTGTCTCCAAGCGTTAACCGAATCTGAGAGTTAGGCTCATTGCCACCGATACCCGAATAAATCTTAGAAAATTCACGTTGCAGATATTGGTTGGCTTCCTTCACCGTCATCCCATTCAAATGAACCGGACCCAGATCCTTAACCTGAATATCACCTTCAGGACTGATCGTCTGGCGGATTGTATTTTCCGAAGCACCCCAAATATCTATAATCACTTCATCACCGGGACCCAAACGATAACTTATCGGAGTGGCAAGATTAGCGCTGGGTTCAAAGCTTAAATTGGTATTTCTGAATAAATTGTGACCGAAAATCTGCCTAGCAGACATTTCCAGATGAGCTTTGCTATCCTGCTTTTCATCAATAACAGCCTTCTGGTCTTCCAACTCTGCAGCTTCATAAGATGAATCCAAAGCCACGGCGTGTTTACGCATCTGGTTGGGCTTATTACCTGTACCTTCAGCAGTACTGTTGGTAGCCTCATACCTGGACTTAATCCGCAATACCTGCTCCTGGGTCACACCACGGCGAAGCAGTTCAGTAGTCATTTGCTTCTGGGATTTTCCTGCTGCTTGTGCATTCTTTACATACTCAACAACCTGTTCATCAGACATGCGTTGGGCATGAACAAAACCGGATAAAGTAAAAAGACAAAAGATAAATAATAATAATCGACGCATAGTTTATATATAAAGATAATTATTCTTCATGATGATTTTCTCATTCATCAATATATTCCCAAGGATAAGGATTATCCACTACATTCTGGAACTCGGCGATAGCTTCCTGTTGATCGGGAGTAAGTGATGCGGAATCCCAGGAAGCAATGATGGTACGAGCTTCATCAGCCAAGGGATCGTCAAAAACCTCACCATAGCAGGCAGTTAGTAAACGAAGTTTTAATAAAGAAGCAGGAAGTGAATCGAGGATATTCCAGCAACGGTTTAAAACTTCCTGAACATGTATTTGCTTTTCACCATGATCGACAAATGAAGCGTTGTAACCCATCAGAAGAGCCAGACAAACATTAGCCTGTTCTTCCACAGTAGAACCTTTGACACCGGAATTATACAAAGCCGTGGTCAGGCGGTAAACTTCACCGTTACGGCGGGACAAGTCATCGCTATAGACCGGACTCCCGTCCATGCCCAAATACATCAGCTCGTGCGCTGCACGCTGAAGAGAAACTATTTCTTCGGAAAGAGTCATAAAGAATTATGATTTTGGAGTTATCAACTGTCAATTACCTCTATAAGGTCAGGATGGATAGTAGCCATGGCAACGGCTATGACACCTTGTATCGCAACAACTACACGACGATCGCGAGCCCCTTTTACTTTCAGGAAAATACCTTCCTGACCTTCGAAGTCACCGCCCGTGATACGAACTTTTGTACCTTTAGATAGATTCAGTTCATCAGGTTGAAAATACATGAGATGATCATTGTAAGTACCGGCTACAGCAATAAAACGCTGCATCTCGCTATCTGAGATAATAATCTTCTGACCACTACGGGTATCGGTTATGTATTGTAAATAGGTTACTTGTGATTTGATACGCTTCACCTCGGAAGGACAAGCATGAACAAAAAGTAAATTATGAATGACAGGAACCAGAACACGCACTTTCTTACCTTTCTTTATACTGATCTTGTATTGCATGGGAACGAAACAACCCAATTTTTCCTTTTCAAGCAAACGCATAGCATCAGGCTCTCTACGATAAGTGGCACGCATAGCATACCATATTGGGGTTTCTTTCTCCACTTCCATTCTATGATTATTTCAGAAAAGTGCGTTCCTCCGGGGCTTTGAACTTCTTGCATACACTTGAAATTCAATCACTTGCGAGCACTTTATGTAAAATACAACAAGCTTTGTGCTCCTCTTGTCAACGAGTTTTCTACAGCAGTCCAATGCTTTATAGGTAAAAAGCTATAAACGAGCAGATTACAGTCAAAAAGTATTTTTTAATCGTTCGTTTAATGGGCGTCAATATTTTTTTAAAGCGGAAGATAGAAAAAGAATAAAATGAGTAAATATTAACAGATATTTCCAGTCCTCATTTATTCCTTATAATCAGATAGTTAGCTTTGTTTTTATCCAATTTAAAGAAGATTTTTTATCAAACATTTTGTCATTCGGAAAAACACCTTTATCTTTGCGCCCATTAAACGAACGTTTTTTGAACACTTTCCAAATTAAAACTTATATATCTAGTATACAATTATTTACTACTCATAAAAGATTATATTTACTGTATTTCCCCCTACTCTATTATCCCTCTAATTTTAATTTCCTATTTTTGTAACATTTTTAACTGTGAATATCAGTTAAATCAATAATTAAAAATTATACAATATGGAAAAATTAAAAAAAAGAGGTTCAAAATGAATCTAACGTAAAGAAAACATCTCATCAAGTTGAAAATCAGAGTACAAGCAGTACCAGAACAGTAAGTAAAATCAGTATAGTTGATGAGGATTTATTGGCTGAACGGTATTATGCAGGTATAAAAACTCATCTGTGTGTAGGAGCTCTAAGAAGCTTCAAATTAGGCTATTTTAAAGGTCAAAATATTAATAACATAAGCGATTTAGGAATGCATTTGTACAAATCGGGCGACGCCATAAAACACGAGAAAGGGCAAGATAACTTAATGGAAATAAGCAGCTTTATGACAGAACTAAGAAAGATGTGGGCAGTAATACAAAAGGAAGATACCGAACACATAGATCCGTATGGTTATGATGTAACAATAAATCATTGATAGTTTACTACAAAGAAAGGGCATAACTTTGCCCCCGTCAATCTGATTGTGGAAGGGCTACACCCTTTCACCCGGATGGTGTAGCCCTAACCTAAAAAGGGTATAGCTATCCGGAGCAAAGGGTGTAGCCATCGCAGAGGATTGATTATTAATCATTTATAAACTACTAAATTCATTAAAATGAAGAAACAAACGTTGGGGCACCAATCGAATCATGTAACGAAAAGCGAAAGAGTAGAAAATCTATGGAAGAAACTTATCAGACAAGAAACAGATTTATCAGATGAAACCATCACATGGATGACAAGACGAATTAGACTACTGACTGAGTATATGGCATACGGATGTGCACTAATAGCCTATCGCAAGCAGAATGGAGATTTTTATATGGCAAGAGCCACACTCGTATATTATGAAGCCTGTTTCCACCGAAAATACGACATTGAACGTATCCAGAACCATGTGGTATACTGGGATATAGAACAGCAGGGATGGAGAACATTCCAGATAGAGAATTTTCTGGAGTGGAAACCGGTGGTTAATTGAGAGTGGAGAATTTAAAAATCAGGAGATTATGGAATCATATCTATTACATGACGCCAATGCAAGCAGTAATTTTAAAATAATGATGATGATACAGAAAGAAGGAATGAAAGGATACGGTATCTACTGGATGATACTGGAGTTTCTTAGAGTACAGAATGGATATAAGGCAGACGTAAGAATACTGCCCGTACTGGCAAGAAAAATGAGAGTGACAGTAGCAACCTTAAAGAGAATCATCTTCGATTCAGGACTATTTGAGGTGAACGACACAACCTTTTCATCGCCCGGACTCACACGGCGCATGGGGCCACTGGAAGCCAAGCGCGAAGCGAACAGAGAATCGGGCAGACGTGGAGGACTGGCTAACCAACAGAGAATCAGGGAAGGCATGGCAAGCGACGCTTTACCTATCAATCAGACTAATGATATAAATAACTCCCCCTCTATATCTCCCCAAAGGGAGACAGGAAAGAATGAGGAGATTCTTCTTCTTCCACCGGAGTATGCACTCAACAAAAATACGCATAATTATGAAGGACTGATGGAAGAGTTGCAACGTCAAAAAGTAACGGTCATCAAGGAAATCAATGCCATCCTCAGACTCACGGATTTCGGAAAGCTGAAAGGAAAGATATGGAAAATACTCTATGACATCAACAACTCACCGCAGATGAAAGCAAGGATTGTGATGCCCGGAAAATATATTCTGAAGCTGTTGCAAAACTAAAAGAACTAAAGAGGGTGTTTACACTTCTTCCACCACAGATTACACGGATTCTCACAGAATATCTATACTGGATAACAATTGTTTATTTGAATCTGGATAAATCTGTGGTGCTTTCTTCTTTCCACTCTAAACAAATTCGTATATTTGCTACACAAAAACCGTTTTAAATATCATGATAACATTTCCGAATGCCAAAATAAACCTGGGACTGAACATTGTAGAGAAGCGTCCCGACGGGTATCATAATCTGGAAACAGTATTCTATCCTGTTCCCCTAGAAGACGCGCTAGAAGTGAATATTCTGCACGAAGGCAATGAGAAGTTTCGATTGCACCAGGCAGGATTAGAAATCGAAGGAGAAGTTGAAAATAACTTAGTGGTGAAAGCCTATAAGCTGTTGGATGAAAAGTTCAATCTGCCGCCCGTGGATATTCACCTGTTCAAGCATATTCCTTCCGGTGCCGGTTTAGGCGGCGGATCATCTGACGCAGCTTATATGCTGAAATTATTGAATGAAAAATTCAATCTGGCACTCACGGATGAGACCTTAGAAGAATATGCCGCAAAATTGGGAGCAGATTGCGCCTTTTTCATTCGGAATGCCCCAACATACGCTGAAGGAATAGGAAACGTCTTCTCCCCTATCTCTTTATCCCTAAAAGGGTATCAGATTGTTTTAGTTAAACCGGATATTTTTGTCTCCACCCGGGAAGCTTTTGCTCAAATAAAACCGCATCGGCAAGAAATGCCACTAAAAGAGATAGTGAAACGTCCTGTAGAAAAATGGAAAGAATGGATGATGAATGATTTCGAGGAAAGTGTATTCCCCCAGTTCCCAGCTATCAGGGAAATTAAGGAAGACCTGTATAAACAAGGAGCTATTTATGCCTCCATGACAGGTTCCGGTTCGTCTGTTTTTGGATTGTTCGAACCAAGTGCCATATTACCCAGCAATACTTTTGGAGAGAAGACATTTATATACCGCGGAATATTAAAATAACGACCTTGATTAAAACTATATTGGAGAGGCTAAATTCAGCCTCTTTTTTTATGCCATTTTCCAGAAGCTACAACTGAACCTTTATCAGACCCTGATATTTTTTTGTTCACTGGTGAACAAAAAAAATAAGCCCTGTCTCCCGACAAGGCTTATTCACAACACAAACACAAAATAAAACACGACAAAACTACTATGCAATCTTACCTGTCTATGCCGGGGAGGCATAAGTACTAGTTACGGATATTCACATATACATAAACAGCGTCAGGCTGATTTGCAACATATAAACAAATGCGGGGAAGCATTTGTTCATGTCCTATTTGTTAATAAAAACAAAAATCGCTTTTAATGCTTATTGAATACCTCTTTCGCGAAGCTTCAACTGCCAGTTCCAAGCAGAGAGCAGCGTATCTTCGATGGTTTCAACAGCTGTCCAACCCAACTCTTCATTTGCGAATTTAGGATCGGCCCATACCTTTTCAATATCTCCCGCACGACGACCAACAATCTGATAATTCAGCTTCACGCCGGTTGCCTTTTCGAAAGCATTAATTAATTCCAATACTGAAAGACCGCGTCCTGTTCCAATGTTGAACACTTCCACTTTCTCTTTTTGTTTATTTTCCAAGATGCGGCGGATAGCAATCACATGTGCTTTTGCTAAATCGACTACATTAATGAAGTCGCGTATGCAAGAGCCGTCGGGCGTATCATAATCATCACCGAACACACTCAATTTCTCACGGATACCGATAGCGGTCTGGGTCAGATAAGGTATCAAATTTTGAGGCACACCATTAGGCAATTCACCAAGCAATGCTGTAGGATGCGCACCAATCGGATTGAAATAGCGCAGCAATATTGCATTGATAGGAGCACCTGAAGCCACAGTATCACGAACAATCTCTTCATTGATCTGCTTTGTATTACCATAAGGAGATTCAGCTTTCTTGATCGGCGCTTTCTCCGTCACCGGTAATTCATCCGGTTGGCCATATACAGTACAAGAAGACGAGAATACGATACCTTCCACTCCATGCTTCGGCATCAGTTCAAGCAGGTTTATCAATGAAACCAGATTGTTGCGGTAATAAAGCAACGGCTTCTGAACCGATTCGCCTACAGCCTTACTGGCTGCAAAGTGGATGATGGCTTTAATGCCTTTATATTTAGTAAACACAGCGTCAAGACCGGCGAAATCCAAACAATCCAACTTCTCGAATGCCGGACGAATACCCGATACTTTTTCGATGTTATCAACTACATCGGCGCTAGAGTTTGACAAATTATCTATTATCACTACTTCGAAACCTGCGTTCTGAAGTTCTACTACAGTGTGTGAACCAATATAGCCAGTTCCACCTGTAACCAAAATTCTTTCCTTCATCAGTGATTTATTCTATTAGGTTATCATCGTTGTGCCCGCAAAATTACGAAATTTAATTTAGATAAAATAAAAAAAGAGTGTTTTTTTTAGTCTAAAAAAGAAAGGGGTAGAATTTCTTCTACCCCTAACCTATTAGTTAATGTTCTATTTTTCAGATTTTCACAACACCGGAGAAACCCATAAATGCCATAGCCAAAAGACCGGCAGTAATCAGAGCAATCGGAGTTCCCTTCATTCCTTTCGGGATATTTACCAAACTCATCTGTTCGCGCAAGCCCGCAAAAAGAGTCAGCGCCAGGCCAAAACCGATAGCTGTGGAAAATGCATAAACCACACCGGTCAACAGATCATAATCTTTCTGAATTACAAGGATGGCAACACCAAGAATACAACAGTTAGTTGTGATCAGAGGCAAAAACACACCCAGTGCCTGATACAAAGAAGGCGATACTTTTTTCAAAATAATCTCTACCATCTGAACCAGTGCAGCAATCACCAGAATAAAAGTAATAGTCTGTAAATAACCCAGGTCAAAAGCATCGAGCACAAATTTCTGAATAAGGAATGTCACTATAGTTGCAATCGTAAGCACAAATGCCACGGCAGCCGACATACCCAATGCAGTTTCCACCTTCTTGGATACACCTAAAAACGGACAGATACCCAAAAACTGCGACAATACGATGTTATTGACAAAGATTGCCGAAATAAATATCAATATATATTCCATACTTTCCAAAATTAAGAATTAAAAATTAAAAACTAAAAG
>NZ_EQ973492.1:278400-314799 GCF_000158035.1 Bacteroides cellulosilyticus DSM 14838 | reverse complement strand
ATTATTAATTCTTTTTCAAGCCGTTTATCAATGCGATCAGATACCCCAGTGCAATGAAAGCTCCCGGTGCAAGTACAAATATCAACATACCGTATTCTTCAGGAAGGATAGTCAGATCAAATATCTTACCGGTTCCCAGAAATTCACGTACGGCACCCAGCAAAGTAAGAGCCAAAGTAAAGCCAAGGCCCATTCCTAAACCATCAAAGAAAGAAGCTACCGGAGTGTTTTTGGCAGCAAAAGCTTCTGCGCGTCCCAATACAATACAGTTTACCACAATCAGCGGAATAAACAAACCCAGCGTAGCATATAGAGCAGGAACATAAGCTTGCATGACCATTTGCAGTAAAGTCACAAAGGAAGCAATGACCACAATGAACGACGGAATACGTACCATATCAGGAATTACATTCTTGATTGCCGAGATTACGACATTAGAACAGATCAGCACGAACATCGTTGCCAGTCCCATACCCATACCATTGATAGCGGAAGAGGTGGTACCCAGCGTAGGACACATACCAAGCAGGAGTACAAACGTAGGATTCTCTTTGATAATCCCGTTCATCATAACTTTAAAATTATTCATATCTTCTACTCCTTTCTTTATTTAGCGCTGATAGAGTCCGCAGCTTCAGTGGCGGCATTTTCAGCAGGTTCAACAACTTTTTGCGTAGCTCCCGTAGTGGCATCCAATTCATTCTGACCGGCATAAGCTGCATAAGCAGCATTCACAGCATTCAGGAAAGCTCGTGAAGTAATAGTAGAAGCTGTAATGGCATCTACCTGGCCTCCATCTTTGCTTACAGACAACGGAGTCTTACCCGGATTCATTCCTTTGATACTTCCTTTATTTCCTTCTTTAAACCAATCGGCAGCCTTGGACCCCAATCCCGGAGTTTCCACATGCGACAACAGGGAATAATCTATAATGTTTCCTTCCGCATCAAAGCCGACCAAGACTTTCAGCTCACCACCGAATGCCATTGAACTTGCTTCTACGGCAGCACCAATAAACTCTCCACCTTTCGTAGCAGGATACACAGCATAATCTACACCATTCACAGTCTGCATCTTCTTTTCTGCAATCGGATCATTATCGAAACCGGGAACCACTGCACTGACTGCGTCGCTCAATGTCTTTGCATTGGCTTGTGCTATAGGTTCTTTCGTCAATTCATTCACATATGCCAGCAAAGCCACAGAGATGGCAGTAACGCCCGTGAGTACCAGCAACATATTCTTCAAGGATGATTCTAACTTTTTCATTTCTTCTTCGCTACCTCCCCAAAGCGTTTAGGTTTACAATATGTATTAATCAGCGGAGTGAAGGCGTTCATAATCAAAATAGCGAATGACATACCTTCGGGATAAGCACCGAACAGACGGATAATCACTGTCAGTAATCCGATACATACACCATAAATCAGCATCCCCTTCTTGCTCATCGGAGAAGTGACGTAGTCAGTAGCCATAAAAATAGCACCCAGCATCAAACCACCTGTAAGCAACTGAAGCACGGGAGATACATACAGTTCCGGATCTACCAGATGCATAATACCCGAGAATACAAATACTGTAGCCAATATAGAAATAGGAATATGCCAGGTAATAATTTTCTTCCAAAGCATATAAGCTAATCCCAGCAGTAACGCCAATGCACTGACTTCACCCAGACAACCGCCATTGTTACCAATCAGCAAATCGAAAGAGGAAGGCAGATCTTTCAGAGCCTCTATATTTCCACCGGCAATCTGCTTCATCAGATTAAGCGGAGTAGCAGCCGTCGTAGCATCGGTGTAAGAAGTCAACTGTCCCACCACCGGCCAACTCGTCATTTGCACAGGGAAAGAAAGCAACAGGAACACACGGCCTGCCAATGCAGGGTTGAACGGATTATTACCTAACCCGCCAAAAGACATCTTGCCTACGCCTATAGCAAACAATGCACCCAGAATAATAATCCAGATAGGCAGATTGGAAGGTAAATTGAATGCCAACAACACACCTGTGATTACAGCAGAACCGTCACAGATTGTTGTGGTTTCTTTCTTCATCAGGAATTTACCAATAGCCCATTCGAAGAACAAACAGGCAGCTACCGATGTAGCCGTGACAATCAGCGCACCCAGTCCGAAGAAATAGAGCGATACAAGAAATGCAGGAATCAATGCAATAAGCACACCATACATATTCTTTTTCACGCTGTCACCACCATGGACGTGGGGTGAAAGTGATATTACTAATTTATTTTCCATACTTCGTTATTATTTAGCTTGACGTGCACGGATAATCGCTCCTACCTTGCCCTTACCCAAGCGGCAATAGTCCAGCAACGGACGGTTGGCAGGACAGGTAAACTGACAAGAACCGCACTCGATACAATCCATAATTCTTTCTTTTTCCATTCTCTCGAATTCTGTATGTTCGGCAAGTGCCGACAGCAAATAAGGTTCCAATCCCATCGGACAAGCACCCACGCACTTTGCACAACGGATGCAAGGTTGAACCTCACCACGTTTGGCTTCCTTTTGATTCATTATCAGAATACCGGAACTACCTTTAGCGGTAGGAACCTCCGTGTTGACCAATGCCTTACCCATCATCGGGCCACCACCGATAATCTTACCTGTATCTTCGGGCAGACCACCGCAAGCATCAATCAATTGCTTCATCGGCGTGCCAATACGTGCCAGGAAGTTAGACGGTTTTGCTACTGACTTACCAGTAACGGTAATCACGCGCTCAAACAACGGCTTGTTTTTCTGTACGGCCTGATATACCGCAAATGCAGTACCTACATTCTGTACCACGGCTCCTGTAGAAATTGGTAAAGCACCACTCGCTACCTGACGACTGGTAATAGCATCTATCAACTGCTTTTCACCTCCTTGCGGATATTGCACCTTCAAGGCTACTACCTCGATACCTGCATAGCTGGATGCCACCTTCGCCATCAACTGAATAGCATCGGGCTTATTGTTCTCAATACCGATAAATGCCTTGTTCACCTTCACAGCTTTCATCAGAATAGATACACCTACCATAATTTCCTCGGCATGTTCCAGCATCAGCTGATGGTCAGCTGTCAGATAGGGTTCACACTCCACAGCGTTGATAATCACACACTCTGCTTTGAATGCAGGCGGCGGACAGAGTTTCACCTGAGTAGGGAAACATGCACCACCCAAACCTACAATACCGGCATTGGCTATCTTTTTTACTATTTCCTCGGATGTAAGGTTACATTCCCTCACCAACGTTTCGGTGCGGTCAATACTTTCTTCCCATTCATCACCGTCCACATCAATAAAGATGGCAGGTTTCGGATAACCACTGGCATCGATAACCGTATCGATTTTAGCAACCTTGCCGCTGACAGACGAGTGGATGGCCGCGGATACGAAACCACCGGGTTCGGCAATCTTTGTGCCGACTTTCACCACATCTCCTTTAGCTACAATCGGCTTTGCAGGCGCACCGATGTGCTGACCCAGCAAAATCACAGCTTTGGCAGGAACTTCCGCCTTTATAATCGGCTGATGTGCTGAAAGTTTATTTTCGTGTGGATGAACACCACCGATTGAAAATGTCTTCAACATACAATTCTGTATTTTAGTCGTTTATTACTTCTTTATTATTAAGCCTCTGCCTTTGGAGTTTCAACCTGAGGAGTCTCAACAGCTTTAGGGGTCTCTACAGTTTTAGGAGCCTCTGCAACCTTAGGCGTTTCTGTAGCTTTCGGTGCAACGGCTACCTTAGGAGCAGCAACCGAAGCAGCACCTTCCGCCTTCGGTTTACGCGGCGGGAAATTGAGTGCGATAATCGTGTTCTGAGGACAAGCCTCTTCGCACTTACGACATGATTTACATTTGTTCGGATCGATGTAAGCCAGATTATTTTCAAGTGTAATCGCTTCGAACGGACAAACCTTCACGCACTTGCCACAACCAATACAAGCAACTGTACAAGCTTTACGCGCTATGCCGCCTTTGTCTTTGTTTACACACTGCACATAAATACGGCGTGACTTCTTACCTTGCGGACGAATCTCGATAATGTTCTTCGGACAAGCCTTGACACAAGCTCCACAAGCCGTACATTTTGCTTCATCCACTTCCGGAAGTCCCGTCTCTGGATTCATGTGGATAGCATCAAACTGACAAGCTTCCACACAGTCACCACACCCCAGACATCCGAAACTACAACCGGTTTCGCCGCCATAAAGAGAGGCCGCAATAGCACAACTCTTCGCACCGTCGTACATATTCGTACGGGGACGGTTGGCGCAGGTTCCATTACATCTCACAACTGCCACCATCGGTTCGGCAGCAACGGCATCCAAACCAAGGATTCCCGCTATTTGCGTCATAACAGGTTGTCCGCCTACCGGACAGAACTTGCCCTCCAGCGAACCTGCCTTTACACAGGCATCGGCAAAACCGCTACAACCCGGATAACCACATCCACCGCAATTTGCTTGAGGCAACACCTCTCCTACCTGTGCAATTCGCGGATCTTCATACACGGCGAATTTCTTGGAAGCTATGTATAATATAGCGGCCGAAACCAGCGCTATGGCTCCCAATGAAATCACTGCAATCAGAATTACATTCATAAATTAGTTATTTATTTAATTATTTGTTTTAATGTTCCAAGAGTTAGTCAATTGGCCTTATTGAAAAAGAAAATTTCTTTCCCATACGTGTTTTATTTAGCCACAATATATAATAATAAGGAATAAGAAGAGCTAACGAACAAAGTGCAGAGAGAAGTTCGTCACTCCAGATAGCCATAAATACAAAGAGAGAAATCACCAGAATACAGAAAGGTATTATAAAGGCCCACAACACCGCCATCATTCCCATAGAGAGTTCGCCAAAAACGATTACCCGGTCACCCACCTGATAGGAAGACGCATCGCCGGTAGTTACATCGATTATTTTTTCTTTGGTATCAGCCGAGGCACAATGTCCCTTCGCACTACATGCCGCACAAGCTGACGTTTGGACAATTCTCACCTTTATATGAGAACTGTTTATGTTTTCCACAATACCTTGATGTTTTATAATATCTGCCATTTTGCAAACTGTGCATTACAAATTGCGGCAAATTTACGCATTATTTGTGAACTGCAAGGCTTTCACCCGCTTTTTTTATGTGTACGCCAACGTACTTTTCCCCGTTTTAACTATTTTTCTTCACTTTTTCCACAGAACAAGCAAGAAAACCTGTTTTATAACACAGACTAAGGTATCACTTTGCACCATTGATAAGTATAAGATAACAAAATGATACTATGAATAATTCTTTTCTCCTAAAAGCAAGTAAGGCTGCCTCCCTAAAAGAAACAGCCTTACTTGTAATATCTATATTCAGATAGTATAGACTTACCATTTATAATTAATACCGAAACTCAAAATTTCATTCACCTGAAAGTAGCTGTCTCCCGTAGTCGGCTTACTGCTGTCATCATAACGGGCATGTACATAGAGTTTTGTAGAGAGGTAACGGTTCAATATAAAGTTGATTGTATTTTCCCACTCAATACGTGTCCATTCATAGCTGGTCAGATAATTCAAACGAGAATTCAGCACAATAGAAGGAATGATGGTCCAGTCAAATGTCGGTTGTATTTGCGAACCCCAATTATGACGCACGCATTTGCCCTTTTCCAAACCAAAGTCTACCTCATTTACATCTTTATTACCGATATAACGCATTGTCCAAGTCAACGGAGCTATAAAGACAGAAAGATTGAACTTTTTCTTCTTCAGTTTATAGTCCATACCGACACTGGTGGATAAATCAGCCGGAGCAAAGAAAGCAGAAACTAACTTCTCGCTATTTGCTTTATAACCGTGACAGAACTGAGTTTTGAATTCAGTAGAAATGGTATAGTACCAATTAGAAGCAGCCTGAACACCCAGCTTACTGTAAATACGGAGCAAGTCGGTGTTTACCAGATAATCATGGTACTTATCCGAAGGAGTTGAACCAAAACCTAACTTAGCTTCCAGCATATTTTCCCACTGTATCTTCTCACGGTCGTTATAGTTAGCGAACAACTGTAAGTTAGCCAGAAAAGAGTTCGTACTTTCACCACCTTTATACCAGTTATCCGAAATATAGTTCTGCGTAATCTGTAAAGAACCGCTTCCACCGGTCACCCACCAGTTAGGTTTCCGAATCAGCACTTCCGCATCTTCTTTCACATTTGCCATACTCTCCTGAGCAAACAACTTCAATACAGAAGGTTTAGAAGATACCTCTTTTTCAATATTATCCTTGAATACCCTCACCTGCATAATATCATCTTCCCATGCCACAATCTTATGCAGATCATCATTAACATAAAGATAGAGCAAAGCACGATCCACTGTTTCATTCGCGCGTTCCTTCGAGGTAAAGCGGGCTTCATCAAATGGCAAAAGTTCTTTCACTGGCAATTCAACCGTATCAAAAGGTTCAAATTTCCAATTCAATGTCGAAACACGCTTTATAGGAGAATTATAATATGTAAATGGCTTAAGAAACAGACGGTAGTAATCGGGATTATCAGGAATGTAACGTTCAGGAGTAGACGGATCATTCAGGTAGTTTAATACTCCAAAATACTTCTCATGCAGTATGGATACTGTGTCCAACTTGAGAGTATCATTCGCTGGTTTCAACTTTAAGACAAAATATTGCTTCATCACATCCGACAAGGTATCCACTTGTGCGGCAGCCGGTTCCTCTCCGGCCTTTAAGACAGTCTTTACTGAATTCTGCGCCACTATCGACGAAGAAAAAAGCGCAGCAACTGCCCATAAAGATAAGTATCTATTCTTCATAACGCCCTAAAATCTATGTTTTGACTGCAAAAGTAATTTAAAATGTTTAGAAAACATAGAAAAGAGTAAAGAAAAGATTAGCAATAGCCGGTACTTAGGATGACAAGTTCATATCAGCTCCGTACCAGCCCCGTACCAAGTCCGTATCAAGTCCAAACATATATATACGGAGATGACACGGAGGTGATACGAAGATAGTACGGAGATAACACGGAGATAGTACGGAGATGATAAGGACTTAATAACATTGCAGCATCACTTTTTTTAGAATTGTTTCGCCGAAACTTTATGTACTTCCTCTTTTTTTTGTAATTTTGCGCTTTTTAAGTCTCATCTGTAGACAGGTAGGTACACAAATGTGTACATCGACCAAACAAAACAATAATATTAAAACAGTATAGCTGTGGGAGAAACAAAGTATATTTTCGTCACCGGTGGCGTTGCCTCATCATTAGGTAAAGGCATCATCGCCTCATCCATTGGTAAATTGCTACAAGCAAGAGGTTACAAAGTAACCATTCAGAAGTTTGACCCGTATATCAATATTGACCCGGGCACTTTAAACCCCTACGAACACGGAGAATGTTATGTGACTGTAGACGGACATGAAGCTGACCTCGACTTAGGTCATTACGAACGTTTTCTTGGGATCCAGACTACTAAAGCCAATAACATCACAACCGGACGTATCTATAAAAGCGTTATCGACAAAGAGCGCCGTGGTGATTATTTAGGTAAGACCATTCAGGTTATCCCTCACATCACGGACGAAATTAAACGAAACGTGAAGTTGCTGGGTAACAAATATAAATTCGATTTTGTAATTACAGAAATCGGTGGTACGGTGGGTGATATCGAATCATTGCCGTATCTGGAAAGTATCCGTCAGTTGAAGTGGGAATTGGGACGTGATGCTTTGTGCGTGCACCTTACTTATGTACCTTATCTCACGGCAGCCGGTGAATTGAAAACCAAGCCGACACAACACTCCGTAAAAGAATTGCAGAGTGCAGGTATACAGCCGGATATATTGGTATTGCGTACAGAACACGAATTGGGTACCAACCTGCGTAAAAAAGTAGCATTATTCTGTAATGTGGATGAAAACGCAGTAGTACAGAGCATCGATGCTCCTACCATCTACGAAGTGCCTATTCTGATGCAGGCTCAGAAACTGGATGAAACGATATTGAAGAAAATGGGACTGCCCGTAGGAGACACACCGGGACTGGGTCCATGGCGTGCTTTCCTCGAACGTCGCCATAAAGCAGAAAATACAGAACCACTGCACATTGCATTAGTCGGCAAATATGACTTGCAGGATGCTTACAAATCCATTCGCGAAGCCTTGTCACAAGCTGGTACATACAATGATCGTAAGGTATCCGTAGACTTTGTGAACAGTGAAAAGCTGACAGAAGAAAATGTAGCGGAAGCACTGAAAGGCATGGCAGGTGTATTGATAGGTCCGGGATTCGGTGAACGTGGTATTTCCGGTAAGTTCGTGGCTATCAAATACGCACGCACACATGATATTCCGACTTTCGGTATTTGCCTGGGAATGCAGTGTATCGCCATTGAATTCGCACGCAACGTGCTGGGATATACCGATGCAGATTCACGCGAAATGAACGAAAAGACTCCGCATAATGTCATCGACATTATGGAAGAGCAGAAATCCATCACAAACATGGGTGGAACAATGCGTCTGGGAGCCTACGAATGTATCTTGCAGAAAGGTAGCAAGGCTTATGAAGCTTATGGAACGGAACACATCCAGGAGCGCCACCGTCATCGCTATGAATTCAACAACCAGTATAAAGCGGAATACGAAGCTGCCGGCATGAAATGTGTAGGTATCAATCCGGAATCTGATTTGGTGGAAATCGTAGAAATACCGAAGTTGAAGTGGTTTGTCGGAACTCAGTTCCATCCGGAATACAGCAGTACGGTACTGAATCCCCATCCGTTGTTCGTGGCTTTCATCAAAGCATCTGTCGAAAGTTTCGAGGAGAAGGAGAAAGCAAAGAAATAAGATTATTTCAATAATTATAAAATTGTAAATTAGAAATTATTCATGGATAAAAACACCATTACAGGTCTTGTTTTAATAGCAATTTTGTTAGTCGGCTTCAGTTTTCTGAGTCGCCCCAGTAAAGAGCAATTGGAAGCACAGCAGCGTTATTATGATTCCATTGCGCTGGTACAGCAACGTGAAGAAGCGCTGAAAGCCAAAGCGGATGCAGCATTGGCCAATGAAAAAGATGTGGAAACTGTGGATTCCACTTCACTCTTCTTCAATGCCCGCCAAGGAACAGATTCGCTTATTACGATTCAGAACGACGTGGCTGAGTTGACCCTCAGCACCAAAGGCGGTTCCATATTCTCCGCTGTATTGAAAGAGTATATGGAACAGGACAAGAAAACTCCTGTAACCCTATTCACCGGAAACGATGTTTCCATGAATTTCCTTTTCTATAATAAAAAGGAAACAATACAGACTAAGGACTATTACTTCACCACTGTGAACCGTACGGACAGCACCGTAACAATGCGTTTATCAGCTGACAGTGCAAGTTATATAGACTTCAAGTATGCATTGCATCCCAATACCTACCTGGTAGACTTCAGCATCGATGCTAAAGGTATGGCAGATAAATTGGCAGCAAGCAATAACTATGTAGACATCGAATGGGCACAACGCGCCCGCCAGATCGAAAAAGGTTATGTATATGAGAACCGTTTGTCTGAACTGACTTATAAAATGCTGGGAAATGGCACAGACTACTTGTCAGCCAATAAGGATGATGAAAAAGAAGTGCCCGAACGTCTGGACTGGATTGCTTTCAAAAATCAATTCTTCTCCTCGGTATTCATTGCAGACGCTGACTTTGAAAAAACGAAGCTAGTCTCCAAAATGGAAAGAGAAGGCAGCGGATATATCAAAGACTACTCCGCCGAGATGAGCACGAGCTTTGACCCGACAGGTAAACAGCCTACGCAAATGTTCTTCTACTTCGGTCCGAACCATTACAAGACGCTGACTGCGCTGGATAAGGGACGTGATGAGAAATGGGAACTGAACCGTTTGGTTTATCTGGGTTGGCCGTTGATACGCTGGGTCAACAAGTGGTTCACCATCAATATCTTCGACTGGTTGTCCGGTTGGGGTCTAAGCATGGGTATTGTATTGTTACTGATGACCTTGATTGTAAAAGCAGTCGTATTCCCCGCTACCTGGAAAACGTATATTTCTTCTGCCAAGATGCGTGTGTTGAAACCGAAAATCGATGAGATCAATAAGAAATACCCCAAACAGGAAGATGCGATGAAAAAACAGCAGGAGGTCATGGGAATGTACAGCCAATACGGTGTGAGTCCGATGGGTGGCTGTCTGCCGATGCTGGTACAGTTCCCGGTTCTGATTGCATTGTTCATGTTTGTGCCAAGTGCTATTGAATTGCGTCAGCAAAGCTTCTTGTGGGCTGATGACCTTTCAACGTACGATGCATTCATCAACTTCCCGTTCAATATCCCGTTCCTGGGTAGCCACCTCAGTTTGTTCTGTTTGCTGATGACGGTTGTGAATATATTGAACTCCAAGTTCATGATGCAGCAACAGGATACCGGAGCCAACCCGCAGATGGCGGCGATGAAGTGGATGACGTATCTCATGCCGATTATGATGTTGTTCATCTTGAACAGTTATCCTTCAGGTCTGAACTATTACTACTTCATATCGACATTGATTAGTGTGGTGACTACTCTCATTCTGCGTAAGACTACGAATGAAGAGAAACTTCTTGCCCAATTGGAAGCCCGAAAGAAAGATCCGAAGAAAGCTAAGAAAACCGGCTTTGCCGCCCGCCTGGAGGCAATGCAGAAACAACAGGAACAGTTGTTGAAAGAGAGACAGAATAAAAAGTAAGTCTCCGCTTTTCATCACTTGATAATAAAAGCCGGGCAATTGATGTAATTGTCCGGCTTTCTTTCTCTTATAACGACTATAACTATAACTCAAATGAAAACTAAATATACCAACAAACAGATTTGGATGATAGCCTATCCGATCCTCATCAGTCTACTGATGGAGCAAATGATAGGTATGACAGACACAGCCTTCCTGGGACGGGTAGGCGAAGTAGAACTGGGAGCATCAGCCATTGCAGGTGTCTTCTACATGGTAATATTCATGGCAGCTTTCGGTTTCAGTATCGGAGCGCAGATACTCATTGCCCGGCGCAACGGTGAAAAGCAATACCGGGAAATAGGCGACCTTTTCTATCAAGGAATTTACTTTCAGATAGGACTGGCGGCAGTAATGTTCCTGCTCTCCTACTTCCTTTCACCAATGATACTGAAACGAATCGTTTCTTCCGAACACATCTATGAGGCTGCCATCAGTTATCTGAACTGGCGGGTTTTCGGAGCCTTCTTCTCATTCAGTGCAGTCATCTTCCGTGCTTTCTTCCTGGGAACTACGCAGACCAAGACACTGACACTCAATTCCATAGTCATGGTATTGAGTAACGTAGTTTTCAACTATATACTGATTTTCGGTAAATTCGGCTTTCCTGCGCTCGGCATTGCAGGTGCCGCCATCGGTTCATCACTTGCAGAGCTGGTTTCACTGATATTCTTTATCCTCTACACCCGTTACCGCATTGACTGCCGTAAGTTTGGACTGGACCGTATTCCGAAGTTCCGCCCGGAGATACTGAAACGCATGCTGAACATTTCCTTCTGGACCATGATACAGAACGTCTTCTCCTTGTCCACCTGGTTCTTGTTCTTCCTCTATGTGGAGCATCTGGGAGAACGGTCGCTCGCCATCACGAACATTGTCCGGAGCATATCCGGCATTCTGTTCATGGTAATGATGGCATTTGCCTCAACCTGTGGTTCATTGGTCAGCAATCTCATCGGTGCAGGAGACAAAGACTGCGTGGCAGGCACTATCCGGCAGCATATACGCATTGCATACCTGTTCACATTGCCGCTAGCACTGTTTTTTGCACTGTTCCCAAAACTTATACTGGGAATCTATACGGATATACCCGATTTACAGGATGCAGCCGTACATTCACTTTGGGTAATGTGCTCGGCATATCTGTTTCTCGTACCTGCCAATGTATATTTTCAGGCAGTATCAGGAACGGGAAACACGCGCACGGCTCTGGTCATGGAACTAATAACGCTCGTCTTCTATGTTGCCTACATCACATACATCATTCTTTACTTGAAACTTGATGTAGCTCTGTGTTGGACATCGGAAATGGTATACTCCATTTTTATACTATTACTTTGCTGGTGGTATATTAAAGGAGGACGATGGCAAGAAAAACGCATATAATTTGTATATTTGTCGCAAAATAACCGTAACGAACAACATACATGAAACAAGTAAATTTATTGCTTATGTCAGCAGCTATGACATTGGCTGCCTGCGGCGGAACTAAAGACGCAGGGCAAGCCGGGGTACCGCTTATCGAGCGGTCGGACATTCAGATTGAAGGCAAACGCATGACTCCCGAAGCTCTCTGGGCCATGAGTCGTATCGGTGGTGTAGCCGTATCCCCCGATGAAAAGCAAATTGCTTACACAGTAGCTTACTACAGTGTACCGGAGAACAAGAGTAACCGTGAAGTCTTCGTGATGAACACAGATGGAACAGGCAACAAACAAATCACCCACACTCCCTGGCAGGAAAACGAAGTGAACTGGATAAAGGGTGGCACTAAACTGGCGTTCCTTTCCAATGAAGGTGGCAGCAGCCAGTTGTGGGAAATGAATCCGGACGGCAGCGGGCGTAAGCAGTTAACTCAATATGATGGTGACATCGAAGGTTATTCTTTCTCTCCCGACGGCAAGAAGTTGCTTTTCATTGCACAGGTGAAAACTAAACAAAGTACTGCGGATAAATATCCCGATCTCCCTAAAGCGACGGGTATCATCGTTACCGACCTGATGTACAAACACTGGGATGAATGGGTAACCGGTGCTCCGCATCCTTTTGTAGCCGATTTTGATGGAAACGGTATCAGCAATATAAAGGATATACTGGAAGGAGAACCTTACGAAAGCCCGATGAGACCTTGGGGTGGCATCGAGCAACTGGCATGGAGTCCTGCCGGAGACAAGGTGGCATATACTTGCCGTAAGAAGACCGGTCTGGCTTATGCCATCTCCACCAACTCGGATATTTACATCTACGATCTTGCAACCAAGAAGACAGACAATATCACCGAAGAAAACAAAGGTTATGATACAAATCCTCAGTACTCTCCCGATGGTAAATACATTGCCTGGCAGAGCATGGAACGTGACGGTTATGAAGCTGACCTAAACCGTCTCTTCATCATGAATCTGGAAACAGGTGAGAAACGTTTCGTCAGCAAGGAATTCGAATCGAACGTAGATGGTTTCTTGTGGAATAGAGACCCTAAGAGTATTTATTTCATCGGTGTCTGGCATGGTGAAACACAGATTTACAATATCAATCTTGCTGCCAACGATAAGGTTACGCAGTTGACAGACGGTATGTATGATTATGCTTCCCTCGCCCTTGCAGGAGATAAAGTAATCGCTTTACGCCATTCAATGAGTATGGGTGATGAAATCTATGCCGTATCTGCCACCCGCAACGGGGATGCTTTTGCCGAAGCAAAACAACTGACCTTCGAAAACAAACAGATTTACGACCAACTGGAAATGGGTAAGGTTGAAGCTCGCTGGATGAAAACTACAGACGGTAAACAGATGCTGACATGGGTTATCTACCCGCCACAGTTTGACCCGAATAAGAAATACCCTACCCTCCTGTTCTGTGAAGGTGGTCCGCAAAGCCCCGTAAGCCAGTTCTGGAGCTATCGCTGGAATTTCCAGATTATGGCTGCCAACGACTATATCATCGTAGCTCCCAACCGCCGCGGACTTCCGGGCTTTGGAGTGGAATGGAATGAAGCCATCAGTGGTGATTACGGTGGTCAGTGCATGAAGGATTATTTCACAGCTATCGACGAGATGGCTAAAGAATCGTTTGTAGACAAAGACCGTCTCGGTTGTGTAGGTGCCAGCTTCGGTGGTTTCTCCGTTTACTGGCTCGCCGGACATCATGACAAGCGCTTCAAAGCATTCATTGCACATGATGGCATCTTCAACATGGAAATGCAATATCTGGAAACAGAAGAGAAATGGTTTGCCAACTGGGATATGGGTGGTGCATACTGGGAAAAACAAAATCCGGTAGCTCAACGCACATTTGCCAACTCTCCGCACCAGTTTGTAGACAAATGGGATACACCTATCCTTTGCATTCATGGCGAAAAAGACTACCGTATTCTAGCCAACCAGGCAATGGCTGCTTTTGATGCCGCCGTAATGCGTGGTGTTCCTGCCGAGCTACTGATCTATCCGGATGAAAATCACTGGGTATTGAAACCTCAGAATGGTATCCTCTGGCAACGCACATTCTTTGAATGGCTGGACAAATGGTTGAAATAAAAAAACAGACGATTGAAGTCTCCTGAAACAGACCATCTGTTAGGGATGAACAGACCGTCTATTTGATACGAACAGGAAGGTGTGTCAAAACTGGAAAGTAACTTAATCTCCCCTCCTCCCGGGGAGGAGGGGTGCCCAAAGGGCGGGGTGGTAGACAAACATATAACTTTAGATAGTACTGCATTATGACACATCTTCCTGTTTTTTATCTCTGCATCAAGCCCTGTAATTCAAGGCATAAGCATTGTTTTACTTCTTCCATCGGCACCTCCCGTTTCAGCTCCTGTTGCAGCGAAGTGACTCCTTTATCTATAAAGCCGCAGGGGTTGATATAACTGAAATATCGTAAATCAGTATTCACATTCAGCGCCAATCCATGCATGGTAACGAAATGACTGCTACGCACGCCAATAGCGCATATTTTACGCGCACGCGGCGTATCTCCCTCCAGCCAAACACCGGTTGCTTTCTCCAACCTCCCGGCAGCAATGCCATAAGAGGCACATACACGGATGACCGCTTCTTCCAACAAATGTACATACTCTTTCAGCCCCAACGAGAATTCTTCGAGATTCAGGATAGGATAACATACCAGTTGTCCCGGACCATGATATGTGATATCACCTCCACGATCTATATGATAGAGCGTAGCTCCTATCTTCTGAAGTTGTTCCTCACTCAACAGCATATTTCCTTCTTTACCGCTACGACCTAAAGTATAGACATGCGGATGTTCACACAAAATGATGTGATTTTCATACTCTTCCCCTGCCTGCTTGGCACGAATAAGAGCATCAAACCACTCCGTTTGCCGGGTCCATGCATCGGCATACGGAATAATATTCCAGTCTGTTACATTCAGTTTCATGCCGACAAAGTTAAGACTTTAGGGATAAAATCGTATATTTGCCGACAGCAAAATGAAAAAAGATGAAACATAACTTCCCACAAGTAGATTTGCCGGTTGAAATGCTGGCATGGAGAGATGTTACAGAAGATATTCTGAATCTCTATCGCCAGTCATGCCGTCTGAAGGCATGTATTTTTGCATTATGCACTGAAGGGACCATTACAGCATCCATCAATCTGATGGAACATGAAATAAAAAAGAATGATCTGATCATTCTGATGCCGGGAACTATCTTACAGCTCAATGAGCAAGTAGAAAAAGTACGGCTTTGCTTCGTAGGTTTCTCCAGTCACTGCGTCAACGGTATTAATCTATTGCAGGCTACGATGGGATCTTTCTCCAAAATATGGGATAATCCGATTGTAAATGTCAGCGACTTAATAGCATCCTACTTCGTGGATTACTTTGCACTACTGACACGTATATCAATCTCCCATCCTACCGCCACCAGTACCGCAATGGCACAAAGTGTGCTCCACAGCATTTTGCTTGGAATTAATGCCCTTTATGCCAATCGTCCGCAAAGCATTCTTGCCAAAAGCCGCAAAGAGGAAATTTGCCAAAAATTCGTACAACTGGTTATTGAAAATTATATGACTGAGAGACGTGCTCAATTCTATGCCGACAAGCTGGGAATTTCATTGCAGCATCTCAGTACTACCGTAAAACAAGTAACAGGAAGGAATGTACTCGAAATTATTTCGCATGTGGTGATTACAGACGTCAAAGCACGGCTGAAATCCACAGACATGACTATTCAGGAAATAGCCTATTCACTGAACTTCCCCAGTGCCTCTTTCTTCGGAAAGTACTTTAAGAGGCACATGGGGATGAGTCCGTTGGAATATAGAAATAGTTAGTATCTTAAACGAAGGCTGTTCAAGACTACCGATACACTGGAAAATGCCATAGCGGCACTTGCCAACATGGGGTTCAGCAATAATCCATTGATTGGATAAAGCAATCCGGCAGCAATAGGAATACCTATCAGATTGTAAATGAATGCCCAGAACAGATTCTGATGAATCAAGCGCACCGTCTGCCGGGAGAGATTGAATGCTTTCGGCAACAGCAACAGATCCGAAGTCATAAGAGTGACCATTGCCACATCCATGGCAATGTCCGTTCCTTTACCCATGGCAATGCTTACATCGGCACAAGCCAAAGCCTGTGAATCATTGATACCATCACCCACCATAGCTACTGTCTTTCTCTGAAGTTGAAGCTGGCGTACAAACTCTTCCTTATCATCCGGCAAAGCATCGGCAATATACTGGATATTGCCTAATCGTCCGGCAACAGCAGAAGCAGTACGTTCACCGTCTCCCGTCAGCATATAAACTTCAATACCCTGGGTACGGAGTTCGCGAACAGCCTCAGCGGAAGTCGCCTTTATCTGATCTTTGATAGCAACAATCGCAAGCAATTCATCCTTGCGGCCAAAGTAAACGATGCTACAACCGTCCGATTCGTATTGAGCCAGCATTTCTCCCAAAACATCAGTCAGGGTGGCATGGTAATCTTTCAACAGCTTGTGGCTGCCTGCCCAATACTCAGCACCCTGATAAGTCACTTTAATACCCTTACCGGTAATACTTTCAAAACCATCCAGAGTTGCAGGAACAATGTTCTCTTGTTCTTGCAAGGCAGTGACAATAGCACCAGCCAGCGGATGCTCCGATTTAAGCTCGGCAGCCAGAAGAATGTCTTTATAATGTCCTTCCTGCGGCTGTGCCCATAACCAACCGGCAACGGTAGGATGCCCTTCAGTCAATGTACCGGTCTTATCCAATACCACAACATTTACCTTTCGCATCTGTTCCAGTGCCACAGCATCTTTTATCAGAATATGATGATCGGCAGCCTTACCGATACCTACCATCAAAGCCGTAGGAGTAGCCAGTCCCAATGCACAAGGGCAAGCAATCACCAATACGGAAACCGCTGACAGCATGGCATGTGAAAGCATATCCACACCACCAAAGAACATCCAGATAAAGAATGTCAGGACAGACAAACCCAGTACAACAGGAACAAAGATACCCGTCACTTTATCTACAATACGCTGCACGGGAGCCTTACTGCCTTGCGCTTCCTGCACCATACGGATGATACGCGCCAGCACTGTTTCTCCACCTACTTTCTCGGCACGGATAATGAACGATCCTTTCTGATTGATGGTTCCGGCCAACACATGCGAGCCAATCTTCTTTTCTACCGGAATAGGCTCACCGCTTATCATGCTTTCATCTACATAAGAGTCACCTTCGGTCAGAAAACCATCCACAGGGATTTGCTCACCGGGGCGGACACTCACCAGATCATCGATGTTCAATTGATCCAAAGGTACATCCAGCTCTTTACCGTCGCGTACTACACGGGCTTTCTTAGGTTGCAAACCCATCAGTTTGCGGATAGCAGTGGAAGTATTTCCCTTCGCACGTTCCTCCATGAGTTTACCTGTCAAAACGAAGGCGATGATAACCACAGCAGCTTCGTAATAGACATGAGGCTCCAATCCACGGTTATACCAGAAATCGGGGAAGAAAGTATTAAAGACGCTGAACAGGAAAGCAATGGATGTACTTAGTGCCACCAGTGTATCCATATTGCTGCGTCCCAGACGTGCTTGTTTCCAGGCACCGGTATAGAATGGCGTACCGAACAATACCAATACAGGAATAGCAAGTACCATCTGTATCTCGTTAGAATAAGGTACATGCATGAAGACCATGGAAAGCAACAACAGGGGAACAGCAAAAATCCACGCTCCTATCACCCGCGTTTTCAAGCGGTGATAGCGTTTCTGTTGTTCTTCTTCCTGGCGTTCTTCAACATGCTCTTCCTCCATGATGAGGTCATAGCCCGCAGCCAGTACGGCAGCACGAATTTCTCCGGGTGTCAGTTTGTCCGTCTCATAGGAGACAGACAGTGTATTGGAAGCAAAGTTGACCGAAGCATCTGCAACGCCCATCAACTTGCGAACTGTCTTTTCTACGTTATTGGCGCATCCCGCACAATGCATGTTCAGCACGGGAAACGTCTGTTTTTTTAAATTACCCATATATTGTTTTTATTTCAAGTTTTATATCAAAACAATCTCTACAGGCCGTTTGTTCGACTACTTCTTGTCCTCTTGTTTCGTTTCTTTCACGAATTCGGCTTCGTAGTTGAACTTCTTGAAACCGGCTTTCAGTTTATCCACAGTTGTCTTTTCAGCATCATAAGTAATGGAAACTGTTTTCGTTTTCAAGTCTGTAGAGAATTCTTTTACTCCTTTCTCAAATTTAATGTTATTCTTCACCTTCCGTTCACAGTTTTCGCAATGCATCTGTGAAACTTTAAAGACAGCTGTACGGATATCTTTTGCCATTACTGCCGTTACACTCAACAAAGCTACTACGAGGGCAGCCATCATTCTTTTTGTTTTCATAATCAATTTAGTTATTAGTTATTAGTAATTAGTTTCTTGCCAGGTTAAACCTCAACCCGATATATGCTTTCGCCCCGTGCATCGGTCCCCACACCATGGTAGCATCGAAATTCTCTCCCCATGGGTTAGAAGCATCGATTATCGGATTCTTCTGTTTAAAGTTCGTCAGGTTCTCACCGCCGATATAAACAGACCAGCGACGGAAATAGCGCGTCACCTGCGCACTGAGTTGCTGGAAACTACCGTAACGACGTTCCCACGAAAGACTTCCGTCAGACAGCTCATAAGGATCGGGCATCCTTCCACCACCATTCAACTGCAAGGTAGCATCGAATTGCCACAAGCCCAGAGGAGTCTGATAAGAAGCAGTCAACAAGCCTTTATATTTACCAGTAAGTGGCTTCTCCATTAATTTACCATTATAGGTAGTTTTCGCGTCCGTCAAACGGTAAGCCGCAGTCAAAGTGAAGCCTTTGAACAACGGATAATTGGCTTCTACCTGGAATACATGCGAATAAGAACGCCCATCCAGATTGTAAAAAGCCACTTCATGCGGATTGCTGTCCATATCCACTACTACCTGTTGCAGAAAATCCGTATAGTAATATTCTGCATTCACATTCAGCGTCTTACCGAAAAGGGGGATATAAGTCGAAACACTCGCACCGTAATTCCACGCTTCCTCTTGGTCCAGATGAGAAGCAATCTTCATCTTGCGGCTACTTGCCAGAAGATAATTATTCTCCGCCAATACATGATTCGTACGATATCCCTTACCGGCAGACAAACGGAAATGCAGATATTCATTCGGATTATATTTGACGTGGGCACGCGGTGTCACAAAGAAGCCGTACTCACTACTGTAATCTCCCCGAATACCTCCCATCAGCATCAACTGATCGTTCAGATTGAATGTATATTGGACATAAGCTCCCGGAACAGACTCCTTCACAAATTTCTTCGTCAGCCCTTCTTCTGCCTGATTCGTCAGCCGATAGTTCTGATCGTAACCATCATAGTTGAAACTTAATCCGGCAGACAGACTATGCTGCTTACTGAGCTCCGTTTCAAACAGCAGCGAAGCATAAAAATTACTCTGATCCACATCATACAGTTTACGCCCGTAATTGGCATCCTGATTATGCAACGTTCCCTGTAAAATCAAAGCAAGATTCGTATTTTTCTCTTTGTCGAAGATATAAGCATTCTTCGTGAACGCTTCGTAACGATTTGTTTTGATACCTATTTCATACAGGTCATGCGAAGGAGTATTTCCGTGTGCAATCTGACCGCTGTTTCGAGTTTCATGCAACGCCTTTATACCTGCCTGGAATACATAGTGGTCACCCATATATGCCCATCGGTTCCAGACATTATATTGCTCCACACGAGGTATATCTACAAAACCATCATCATTAGAGTCATGAGATTTCGTCTCATTCTCATAATGTGCCAACAAAGAAGTGCTCCATCGCTTCGACAACTTTACCGTAGCATCCGCATTGGCTTCATAGCGGTTCGTACTACTGGCAAAAAGATTTGCCGACACCCAATCCGCTTCCGGCAATTGGGGCTTCTTGAATTCTACATTGATCTGTCCGGTTATGGACTCATATCCATTCTTCACGGACGAACTTCCTTTGCTGACCTGTATACTCTGCATCCACGGCCCGGGTACGTATCCTAAACCATAAGGAGCGGCAGCCCCCCGGAAATTGGGAATATTTTCAGTCATCATCTGCACATACGTACCGGAAAGTCCTAACAGTTTAATTTGTTTGGCTCCCGTAGCTGCATCCGAGTAGCTGACATCCACAGAAGGATTCGTCACAAAACTCTCTCCCAGATTACAGCAAGCCGCACGTGTCAGTTCGGCACTACTGATCATATCTTCATTCATCACACTGGTGCGCAGTTTCATAGTTCCCAATTTGCGGGTCACTACATTTACTTCACTCAGTTCCACTCCTTCACGAAGAACAATATCAAGTTGTTGGTTTCCTTTGTCTACATGTATCGTGTCATTCTCAAAACCAATAAAGCTAACCACAAGCATGTGGCTACGAGCAGGCTTATGAATTGAAAAGTTACCGTCTTCATTGGTAGTTACTCCATTGGTTGTATTCATCCAAAATACATTCGCTCCCGGAATAGGTTCTCCGGCAGCATCTTTTACGACACCTGTTACTTGCGCCTGCAAAAAATTAAAAGTAAAAAGTGAAATTAATAAAAATATATATTTCATATATCTGAATTCATTTATTAAGGGTACAAAAATAGGATATATTTCATGCAACAAGGTTGCAAGACTATCCAGCTATCAATTCTTTAAAAGAGAACGTGCAAAGGTATCATCTCCGTACTCTTAGATACGGACAAACTACGGACCAGACACGGTTCAGATATAGCTTTGGATAGAACCGGGCAGGAAGGAAAACACTTCTCCTGCACACTAATTGATTCTAAATAATGAGAACAGAATATAAGGCCAGATACTGCCTCGAACTATCAGGATGCGGAGGTACGGCATACGACGCCTCTTTCAATTCCCTCGTAGGCAAGGAGTATTGGAAATCCGGCAATACTTCGCAGAAAAGTTGAATGACAGGTACGGTTATAACAGGACTTTCACATGAATATTTCACCAAATCCACTTTATAAAAAGTAGCCGTACAGCCTTCGTCTTTGCAAGATTTTTCCGGTTTATGAGAAGTTTTATGAGATTTATGGCATTTGGCACAGCCATTGGTGCAACATGCTTGTGCTGTCTCGCAGCGGGCACAACAATAATGGACAATAGAGACTCCTGCCCCTGCATAAACAACCGTCAGGGACAATAAAACTGCCAATATGTAACGAAGTCTCTTCATATCCGGTGCAAAGATAGCCAGATAAAAGCATTCATACCTATCTTTTTTCATTTTTTATATGTTCTATTCGTTAATATGTTCTATATTTGTCGATAACGAACTGATATCGAAATGTTGAATTTAACGAAGAAAGTCCAAATGAAAAAGCAATATGTCAGCCTACTTGTCATTCTACTTGCGGCAAGTGGCTTTTTATTTTCTTGCGGTAACACTGTGAACAAAAGCGCGGGTGCGCTGGAGTTCGACAGTATACAGGTAAATGAGGTAGCCCACCTCTTCGGAGACACTGCGAAGCCCGGCTGCAACATCATCATCAACTTTGCATACGCTAATAAGTCGTCCGACGAAAAGCTGAAAGACAGTCTGAACACCTATTTCCTTTCAGCCTGTTTCGGAGATAAATACATGACTCTGAAGCCTGAAGAGGCGGTAAAGCTTTACAAGGAAAACTATATCAAGGATTACCTGAAAGATTTGGAACCAATGTATGCCAAAGATGAAGCTGAAAAAGAAGACTCTGCTTCAATATTAGCTTGGTATTCTTATTATAAAGGTATTGAAAGCCACGTGCAGTATTATAAAAAACATCTGCTGGTTTACCGCATCAACTACAATGAATATACCGGAGGCGCACATGGTATTTATATGTCTACTTTCCTGAATATAGACCTGCGCACCTTGAGCCCGATACGTCTGGATGATATTTTTGTAGGAGAATATCAGGAAGCTCTCACCGATTTATTATGGAACCAGCTCATGGCAGACAATAAAGTTACTACACGCCAGGAAGTGGAGGATATGGGCTATACAAGTACAGGAGACCTGGAACCGACTGAGAACTTCTACCTAAGTCCCAAAGGTATCACCTTCTATTATAACATTTATGAAATTGCTCCTTATGTGATGGGCCCGGTAGAAATTACCTTGCCTTATGAGATCATGTCGCATCTGCTGAGTGATGATACTATGGTATTGAACGAAATAAGAAACGAGAACTAATTATGATTTAGGACTTCCACCCGCATCGTAAATCATAAATTATAAATCATAATTCATAAATTATTCACATGGAAATCATTCTAAAGTACTTCCCAGACCTCACAGAGGCGCAGAAGCAGCAATTTGCGTCCCTCTATGATCTCTATACGGACTGGAATGCAAAAATAAACGTCATATCACGTAAAGACATTGAAAACCTGTACGAACACCACGTACTCCATTCATTGGGTATAGCTAAAGTGATTCGCTTTACCCCCGGCACCCGCATCATGGACCTTGGAACGGGCGGTGGTTTTCCGGGTATTCCCCTTGCCATCTTATTCCCCGAGGTGAAGTTCCATCTTGTTGACAGCATCGGGAAGAAAGTACGTGTAGCAACGGAAGTAGCCAACAGCATCGGACTGAAAAACGTGACTTTCCGCCATGCACGTGCTGAGGAGGAAAAGCAACTCTTCGATTTCGTTGTAAGCCGTGCCGTGATGCCGTTGGCCGACTTGCTGAAAATCATCCGCAAAAACATCGCCTCCGAGCAACACAATGCTATGCCAAACGGACTGATCTGCCTGAAAGGTGGTGAGCTGGCAAATGAAGCCATGCCTTTCAAGAATAAGACCATGATGTATGATCTGAAAGACTATTTCGAAGAAGAATTCTTTGAAACGAAGAAAGTAGTTTACGTGACGCCTTAATCACAGAAATAATGACTAACATATACCTATCATGAAAATAAAAAGGTTTGAGTTTAATATGTTCCCAGTAAACTGTTATGTTCTGTGGGACGACACTCTTGAAGCTGCCGTGATAGATCCCGGTTGCTACTATGAGGAGGAAAAACAAGCGTTGAAGAACTTCATTCACAAAAATGGCCTGAACGTAAAGCACCTCCTTAATACGCACCTGCATCTGGACCATATCTTTGGAAATGCTTTCATGGTCAAAGAATTCGGTCTGCCGGTGGAAGCCAACAAAGCCGATGAATTCTGGATTGACGAAGCTCCGAAACAAAGCCGCATGTTCGGTTTTCATTGGAACGAACTGCCCGCACCGATAGGACACTATCTTCATGACGGAGATATCATCAACTTCGGTAACACTATGTTAGAAGCTATCCACGTACCGGGACATTCACCGGGTAGCCTTGTTTACTACTGTGCCGCAGATCATTGCATGTTCTCCGGTGACGTACTTTTCCAGGGCAGCATCGGACGTGCCGACCTTACCGGTGGTAATTTCGACGAACTGAAAGAGCACATTTGCAGCCGCCTGTTCATACTGCCCAATGAAACGATTGTCTATCCCGGACATGGCGCCCCGACCACTATCGGTATTGAAAAGGCAGAAAATCCATTCTTCAGATAAGAGTAAGAGTCCACCACAGATTACACAGATTCACACGGATTTCTTTATCCGACAATCAGTAAAAGAAATTATTAATCTGTGATAATCCGTGTAATCTGTGGTGAAAAAAGAAAGCATAAACTTTTAATCAAAATATAGATATGAAAAACGACCTATTAGCTTGCCGCCACATCGGCATCAGCGAAAAAGACGAAGAGAAAATGCTCCGGAAAATAGGAGTCGGCAGTCTGGATGAGTTGATAGACAAAACCATCCCTGCAAACATTCGCCTGAAAGAACCGTTGGCATTGCCCGCGCCTATGACTGAATATGAGTTCGGACAACACATCACCCGGCTGGCGTGCAAAAACAAACTTTACACAACGTATATCGGCCTCGGCTGGTATAACACCATTACCCCCGCCGTTATTCAACGGAATGTATTCGAGAATCCGGTATGGTACACTTCTTATACCCCCTACCAGACAGAAGTTTCGCAAGGACGCCTCGAAGCGTTGATGAACTTCCAGACCGCAGTATGCGACCTGACAGGTATGCCACTTGCCAACTGTTCTCTGCTGGATGAAGCTACGGCTGCCGCCGAAGCCGTAAGCATGATGTACGCCCTGCGTCCGCGTGATATGCAGAAGTCCGGTGCAAACGTAGTGTTTGTGGACGAGAGCATTTTCCCACAGACACTGGCTGTAATGACTACGCGTGCTATCCCGCAAGGTATTCAGATACGCACGGGAAAATATTCCGAACTGGAACTGACACCGGATATTTTTGCCTGTATACTGCAATATCCGAATGCGAGCGGAAACGCAGAAGATTACCGTGCCTTTGTAGAGAAAGCCCATGCCGCTAACTGCAAAGTAGCCGTTGCCGCTGATATCCTGAGTCTTGCCCTGCTCACCCCTCCCGGAGAATGGGGAGCTGATATTGTATTCGGTACCACCCAACGCCTCGGTACACCGATGTTCTATGGCGGACCGTCAGCCGGGTACTTCGCTACGCGCGACGAATACAAACGCAATATTCCGGGACGTATCATCGGTTGGTCAAAAGATAAATACGGAAAACTCTGTTACCGTATGGCACTGCAAACCCGCGAGCAACATATCAAACGGGAAAAGGCTACTTCAAATATCTGTACCGCACAGGCTCTGCTGGCAACCATGGCGGGCTTTTATGCCGTGTACCACGGTCCGGAAGGTATTCATGCCATTGCAGAACGTATCCACAGCATCGCCGCATATCTGGAAAAGTGTATCAAGAAACTGGGATACAAACAAGTGAATGACCAATACTTCGACACCCTGCGCTTTGTGTTGCCCGACAGCGTATCTGCCCAACAGGTACGTACCATCGCATTGAGCAAGGAAGTCAATCTGCGCTACTTTGATAATGGAGACGTAGGTATGAGTATTGACGAAACAACTGATGTATCCGCTGCCAATGTGTTGCTTTCCATCTTTGCCATTGCCGCAGGAAAAGACTACACCAAAGTGGATGATATTCCCGTAAGCAATACTATTAATAAGACTCTGAAACGCCAGAGCGCTTATCTGACACATGAAGTGTTCAATAAATATCATACGGAAACGGAGATGATGCGCTATATCAAGCGCCTTGACCGTAAGGATATCTCCCTTGCCCACTCCATGATTTCCCTTGGCTCCTGCACCATGAAGTTGAATGCTGCGGCAGAAATGTTGCCCCTCAGCCGTCCGGAATTTATGTGTATGCATCCGCTTGTACCCGAAGACCAGGCAGAGGGATACCGTGAACTGATTAACAATCTCAGCGAAGAACTGAGAGTCATTACAGGTTTTGCAGGTGTCAGTCTGCAACCGAACTCCGGTGCTGCGGGCGAATATACCGGTCTCCGTGTGATCCGCGCTTATCTGGAGAACATCGGACAGGGACATCGTAACAAAGTGCTGATTCCCGCATCTGCTCATGGTACCAACCCCGCATCTGCCATCCAGGCCGGTTTCACTACCGTGACTTGTGCATGCGATGAGCAAGGAAATGTCGATATGGCTGACTTGCGTGCCAAAGCGGAAGAGAACAAAGACGACCTGGCTGCACTGATGATCACTTATCCTTCCACCCACGGTATTTTTGAGACGGAAATCGTAGAAATCTGCCGCATCATCCATGATTGCGGTGCACAGGTATACATGGACGGTGCAAACATGAATGCGCAGGTGGGCTTGACGAACCCCGGGGTTATCGGCGCCGACGTTTGCCATCTGAACCTGCACAAGACCTTTGCTTCACCTCATGGCGGTGGTGGTCCGGGTGTGGGTCCTATCTGCGTAGCGGAACATCTGGTTCCGTTCCTACCGGGACATCCGTTGTTCGGTAATCCTGTAAATACAGTGTCTGCCGCTCCGTTCGGTAGTGCAGGTATTCTGCCTATCACTTACGGATACATCCGCATGATGGGTACGGAAGGGCTGACCCGTGCAACGAAAATCGCTATCCTCAGTGCCAATTATCTGGCTGCTTGTCTGAAGGATACTTACGGCATTGTATATCGTGGAGCTACAGGGTTCGTAGGTCATGAGATGATCCTGGAATGTCGTAAGATTCACGAAGAAACGGGCATCAGTGAGAATGATATTGCCAAGCGATTAATGGATTATGGTTATCATGCTCCTACCCTCTCCTTCCCTGTCCACGGCACACTGATGATAGAGCCTACGGAAAGTGAAAGCTTCAGCGAATTGGAAAACTTCGTGAAGGTGATGCTCAATATCTGGGAAGAGATTCAGGAAGTGAAAGAAGGAAAAGCGGATAAGGAAGACAATGTTCTGGTAAATGCTCCGCACCCTGAATATGAGGTGGTAGCCAACAACTGGGAACATAGTTATACCCGTGAAAAGGCTGCTTATCCGATAGAAAGCGTACGTGAAAATAAATTCTGGATAAATGTAGCGCGTGTAGATAACACGTTGGGCGACCGTAAGCTGTTACCGACGTGCTACGGATGCTTTGGATAACAATTACTTTGTGCATGCGGGCGAATAGAGTATTCGCCCGCATATAATAACACAACACTCCTAAATCAAATAATCCATGAAACATTTACCTGCAATATTACTATTGCTGATATTCCTAGTATGTTGTACCACGCATCCCTCAGGCAACACCCCAAGTTCAAACAAAAACACAAGTATCACTACTACTTTAACCGCAGCATACACCAAAGGCAAAGCTGCCAACCAGGGGCACCGTTTCGACGAAGCCCTGCATATCATCGAAGATGCCCTCAATGCACTACCCTCTGACATTGTCCCCGATGACTCATTGCTGAAATACATCCGTCTATCCCTATCCGAATACAAACAAATAGCAATCAACTCACGTAATTTCCGGCAACCGCTGCAATATCTCCGGACGCTACAGAATCCTCTCATCAAGCAGACCAGCCTATACGAACTACTTGCCATTCGTGCCCACCTTCATCAAATGGCAGGAGATAATCAACAGGCTGTCGCACTAATCGATTCCTTTGCCGCCATGCCCAATCCAGATGATGCCGGACGGCTTATACAATATTCGGAAATGGCAGGCAGTGTTTATTTCTACTCCGGACATGACATCAGAAAAGCCATTGCCCAACTTGAAAAGGCTGCCGAAGTCTACCGGAAAGGGGGTATTTCTCCCTATATGGGACGCATCCTGTCAAGGCTCGGTTCTTATTATCAAGAAGAGAAGAGTTACCGGCAAGCTGCCGAAGCCAATCAGGCTGCTATTGAGTTTTATGAAAATGACAGTCTGCAAAAGGTGGGAAACGGTATTATTATGGCTTATGGCGGACAGTCGAATCTATATCTTGCTCTCAATATGTACGACCGGGCATTGGAGCTGAACCGGCTGGCTTGCCGCTATTCCATTCAAAAGGACAGTTTCGGATTGAGCGACCTGTATCGTTTCCAAAGCGAAATCTATAAGAATAAAGGACAAAGTGATTCTGCTGCCTATTATTTGCATCGCGCCTGCGATGTTTCTGTAGCACTGGGCAGTTTTAAGGGTGCTTTCTACAACCGCCTCTCATTAGCAGACTTTTATCTCACCTTCCCCGATTCTGCCGGACGCGCTCTGGATATTTTGCTTGGGCTACGTACCGACACCCTCAAAATGCCCCCTTTCGTCAAACTTCAATTCAAGCAAAGCTTGGGAGAAGCTTTCACCAAAAACGGAAAACTCGGACCCGGCATCCGGCTTATGGAAGATGCAGCAAGGGGATATATACACTTAGGTATGGAGAATATGCGTAGCCAATGCATCCAAAAACTAATGCAAGCGTATCTTGACAACAAAATGGAGCAGTCTTTTATCCGCAACTATCATTATTACAAAAGTGTACTCGACTCCATGCAGCATGACAATGAAATACGCGCACTCGCCGCTGCCAACATCCGTTTTGAAGCTCATAAGAAAGAACAACAGAACCGTTTGCTTGCTGCCGAAGTGCAACTGAAGGACAACAAACTGAAAAGTTATGCTTTAGGAGGCATAACCTTGACATTCATTGTCGTATGCCTGACCGGATGGATATTAATGCGCCAACGTGCCTTGAAACTACGTCTTCAATTGCGCGAACAGGAGAAGAAACTCTCCGAACAGCAGTTACGCGATCAAAGCGAACGTCTGCAACAACTTATCACCTCCCGGCAGGAACTGAATAACCACAACGAGGAACTGCTCCGTCAACTTGCCGAAGTACAAAGCACTCATGAGAAAACTTGCGATCTGGACCGCGTGATGGAGAAACTGCAACCCCGCCTGCTTACCCATGAAGAGGAAGAACAATTCCGTACGGCATTCGCCGCACTATATCCTTCGGCATTACATCAGTTGCGTTCCATCTGCTCCCGCGCCACTCGTACCGATGAACTGCTCTGCATGCTTATTATACTAAAACAAACCAACGAAGAAGTTGCACGTACACTCGGCATCAGCCGCGCCAGTGTATTGCAAAACCGCTATCGCCTGCGCAACAAACTCAATCTGCCCGAAGGCAGTGACCTTGACACTGAAATACGCCGGCTGCTTACTGACATCAACTAAGCAAAAACATACTACAACTATAAAACTTTCTCCAGCCCTATGCAATAACATTGTACAGGGCTGTCTATCTATTTTTCTATATTGTAGAGAATTTTGTCTATATCTCATTTACCAACTACTACCTATATATACGCTAAATTAGCAACTTCTAAACAGATATGTCATTCTGGCAACAACTCTGATAGAAATTACTAATCGGCAACAATTGGTAAATGTAAAACGATGAGCAAATTACTATTCCTTTTCATATCACTGTTTATACTTGCGGGATGCTACTACAAGTCATCTTATGAAATACCCGAAATGGCAGAACCAATGAACGTAAAGTTATTGTTACACATACCTTCCCCTTACCTGCCTGCTTATCAACCCACACGCATAATATCCGTACCCGCTTTTAGAGGAATTGCCGACATCTACCTCAAAGGAAGTTCCAAACGGCTCACTACCCAACGGGCCATGCTGATACCAACCGATGCGGAGGGAATTTATCGCTTCGACCTTTCACTCGAAAACGGCGAATATGATATAAACCTTTGGGCAGATTATGCCACTGATGCCAACACGGACCATCACTATATCACCAACGATCTCAATCTGGTGAAAATCCTTCCCCGTGAAAGTTACATTGCCAATACCGATACACGAGACGCTTTTTCACAACATATCGTACTCGACATAACAGACGGAACCGGAACTGAAACTGTGACTATGTACCGCCCTTTGGCGAAATACCGCCTTGTGACGACAGATGTGGCAAAATACAACGAACTCCGCCCGAAACAAGGCTGGGCACCGTTGGAAGACCTAAATATAGAAATTGTTTATGAGGGCTTCTGGCCTAATGCCTACAGTGTGCCCAATGCCAGTCCTGCCGGTGCCGAGGTGGGCTACAGCTATGTTTCCGCATGGAGTGAACCGGGAAAAACGGAAGCAACCGTAGGCAAAGATTACGTTTTCGTCAACGGCACGGAATCGTTTGTCAAGGTGAGTATCACTTTTCGTGACAATAACGGCAAGATCATCAGCAGTATTCGTAACCTGCAAATAGACTACCGTATAGGATACCTCACCACTGTACGAGGTAACTTCCTAACCGCTTCTACAGGTGGCGGCATACAAATAGATACAGAATGGAGCGGTGAATACGAAATAGAATTTTAGCAACAGAAAACATTTAATATTTCAACTATGATGAAGAATAAACTTTTTCTTTTTTCCCTTGGCCTGATAATCTTGCTGACGGGATGCAGCAATGAGAACGATGCAAGCTCTTCTACAGATGGTAACAGTATGGCAAGTTTCCGACTTGAACTGCCCGGTGCGACAACCCGTACGGCAGGCGACACTTATACACCTACGCGCTATATCATGGAAGTCTATCCGGATAAAGCGGCTACCGGCATTCCCCTTATGCACATAGAGCAGGACAGCGGAACTTTTGATGTGTCGCTAACCTACGGCACCACTTATACCTGCCTCTTTTGGGCAGATAACGGAACGCCGGACAATATCGTAAACGATGAGTATGAAACTGCCGACTTAAAAGCGGTAAAGGCTAAGGCTGACATACCACCCACCAGCCCGGCTTATGGAGGAATGGCACAGGTTACCGCAGGTATTTCCTCTTCCGCCGATTACAGTGTAACGTTGAAGCACGCTGTAGCCAAGGTAAGCTACATACAAGACCAGCGTCCCTTTACATCGACAGGGAATACGCTAACCGTCATCTTTCCCAAGACCTGCCAACTCAATGTTTCTGATTGGAGCGTCAATGAGATTGCCGATGCTACAATTACCCATACTTTTACCGGTATCAGTCAGGTGGTGGCCGGCGACAGGCTTGCCACCAGCTACGTCATCGCACCATCGGTTACGGCAGATATGCAGAACATCACTGTCGCGCTGAATCAGGAACCGCCCAAAACCATTTCCAATGTGCCCCTGCAACGAAATTATAACACCAACATTAAAGGCACATACAGCGACCTTTACAACAGCGATATGAATTGCCAAATTACCGAGGAATGGGACACACCGGAGACCGAAAAAGACCTGATTTCCATCTGGGACGGAAAGACAGTCACCGAGCCGGCAGGCTATTCGGCCGATGCGCCGGGCGAAGTGCTGATTAACTCTGCCGCTGAACTGGCATGGCTGGCGGAGCAGAGTAATGCCACCAATCAGAAGACTTTCAAGGATTATACCTTCACGCTGACTACGGACATTGACCTGAGGAGTCATTTGTGGCAGCAGATAGGGCATGGCAAAAACGGATTTCAAGGTACACTGAACGGAAACGGGCATACGGTACGGGGGATATATGCCAACAACGGAGGTACGGAAAAGTATGTTGGATTTATCAACTATCTGAATAGAGGAGGAACGGTAAAGAATCTGACCGTCCGTGGCTACGTAAGCGGAACTAATACTACTAAGCAATGGTATTATTTTGGAGGTCTTGTGGGATGTGCAGAAAAATCGGTCATAGAGAACTGCAACAATGCCTGTACTCTTGCAGTCGGAGGAGAAGAAGGAAACTTTTATGCCGGAGGTATTGTAGGATCGGCCGATGATACCTCTATTCAAAGCTGCACGAGCGACGGAACCATTAAAAACACAGGAAACAGTAGCGCTGTCGTAATAGGAGGAATTGTCGGAAACTGGGCTGGCGGAATGATCGCTGACGCGATATTAAGCGGGAATGTGCATAAAGGGAAGATTGTCTATACATCCATATCTAATGGTGCAAAAATAGGAGGAATTGCCGGGTGGGTCGATGCTTGGGGAACAATCATAGTGAGCAATAACGTGAATAACGGAGAGGTCGCCGCCTCCTCCGGAGAACATGTGACCTATAATACTTTGGGAGCTATTATAGGAAATCTTTTTGCTTTCAGTAAGGAAGGTTCAATTACGGTAAGCGGCAATCAAAACAAAGGAAACATATCCTCCGATTATGAGGAAGATTATAAAGGAGGTATTATAGGTCGTGCTTTACCTTCAGCGAATCTGCCGATCACGCTGAAGGACAACAGCATAGCGGGAGGTACACCCGCAGATATAGTTATTGCTGACTGTAGTGTGATCAATGGAACCATTACTGTGGACGGTGTTCCGGTAACTGATACGGGAAAGCCTTATCCTGTGCCGTCCGAATAGTAGAATCAATCATTTAACGAAAAATAAACGCAGTATGAAAAATTATATTCCTATCCTTTGCGCGGCGCTCATAGCAGTCCTCGCATCATGCAGCAGCGACAGCCTGCCCACAACGAACCATTCCGACCTGCGGCAAGTGACCATCGACGTAGTGACGAATACCCCGGCGACTCGTGCAACGGCACCGGCAATCAGCCGCTATGCCATCTCCGTATGGGAAGATGAAGAGTACGCAGTCCCTGCTGAAGGCGTGTTTATGACCGGCAATGACAACACAGCGAGCAACGCTACCGGCACGTTCGCCATGATTCTCAACAGTACGAAAACCTATTATTGTCTTTTCTGGGCGGACAACGGCGCAGGCTACGCCCTTGGCGACAACACCCTGAGGAACGTTACCCTTACAGAGGGACACAATGTCAGCGAGGCATTTTGCGGCAAGACCCAGATTCCGGCAGGAACATCGACCACTTACACCGCCAACCTGAAACGGGCGGTGGCAAAGGTTACGTTGAAAGAAACCGGTGAAATACCCGCCGGGAACACGATAACGGTGAAAATCAACCATCATACCGCTTACACCGTTCGGGACGATACGGATACAGGCGATCAGGTGCTTCATACCCTCACATGGACTACCACAGCGAAATCCGGTACAGCGGATGCCCCCGTGCAACTGAATGACGAGGACATTTTTGTGCTGGCGCCCGTCACCAGAGCCTCTCTCAGGAATATCACCTTCCAATGCAACGATGAAGGCGAGGTGATGGTATCCAACGTTCCCCTTCAAGCAAATTACAACACAAATATAAAAGGACACTATACCACTGTCTCCGACCAGACATTCAACGTGAATGTGGACAACAAATGGGAAACCGGAAACCTTTCACCGGAAACAAGAGGAATTCATCATTAATCCCATTCCAGACAATCTTTATAGCCCTGTACAAAGCCGCGTACAGGGCTTGTCTATATGTTTTTCTATATTGTAGAGAGTTTTGTCTATACCCTATCTACAGCCTATTATACCTATAAACATTACTTTAGCGACCGCAAAACAGATGTACTGTTTCGCCGAAATATAAATAGACAAAACAAGCATGAATCTATCTAACGAAATCATCGGAGGAAGCCTCCTAATCATAACTATTTGCATAACCTTGCTAGTGCGTTATGCTTTAGTCTGGTATGCCGATATCCGGAATATACGGATACGCCTGACAAAGGTTGAGGAAGAAATACGTCAGCATCCACAAACATGTCCAGTGAAACATCAGGTAGAGACTCTTGTGCGTCCCCGCCCTACTTTATCTGAGAGTTCCACTCCGAACAGCGTAGACATGGTGCGCCATTACATCAAGCTCTATCATCCCGACTTTATGGAACTACTGCCCCGCAATACCTCCGAAAAGCTGACCAACTCGGACGAACTGCTCTGCATGATGATAAAACTGGAATATCCCAATAAGGAAATAGCCTCCATCCTATCCATCACCACCAACAGCGTCATTACCGCCCGCTACCGTCTGAAACGAAAGTTGGGACTACCCCAGGACCAACAACTGGACACCTGGATCCAGAGTATCGGAAAGACGGAAGAGCCCAAATAGCCTGAACAGATAAAACAGATCCAAACTCAATTAATAACAATAAAACAGAAACAGTATGAAACAAGAAAAGAAACAAATGTATGTGGCACCCGCCATCGAGGTTATCAAAATGGAAAATGAAGGCGTGATTGCCGCAAGTGGCGGAAGCTTGGGGGATTTGATTGACGGCGGCTCTGCTTTCAGCACAGGACGTTCGGGCCGTGGGGGACGCAGCTATAACTCGGCTTCGGGCAGCGACCTGGAAAGCATGATAGAAGATATTCTGACGTTTGAGAAATAACAAAAAACAAAGGTAATATGATGAACATAACAAAAAAGAAAGCCGTGCAACTGATGCTGGCGGCAACGTGCGCATGGCTCGCAACAGGATGTATGCAAGAAGAATGGGAACGGCCCGAACAAAAAGTGAAGACCACCATCTGCGCGGACATACCGTCCGAAGATGAGGATGTGCAAACCAGAGTGACGGTAGACCGGACAAACTACAAACTGTACTGGAGTAAAAACGACGAGATAACGGTGGTAGGATTCGATGAAAGCGACCGGTTCAAAGGCCTTGAACTGTACAACGTAAAAGAGATAGATGAAACAGACCGGAGACAAGCCACCTTTGAAGGATATTCCATCCCGCAAGCCATCAAACGTGAAGTCTATTATCCCAGCGAGAAGGTGTCCGTAGACAATCAAGGGAAGGTGAAGTTCTATTTACCGACGCAACAATTTCAAGAACGAAAAAACAGCACCGAATACCTTTCCGCCAATATGATACTGAAAGGTACGGACGAAGACAACAAGCGATTCCAGATGCAGCCGGTGAACAGTATAATGGTATTCCAGTTCACGGAGAATAAGCAATTTGAGAATGTAAAAAATCTCATCTGGACGGTAGAGACGGAAAATGGTGATAAACAGATAAGCCTGAAACTTGGACTACGCATTGATTTAGATGAGGACATTATAGACAAAGTTTATATAGCATTCATGCCCGACTCCATGTCCGTGAAACCCGGAGGAAAATTCAAGGTGCAGATCACAAGTGATGAATATACAGTGAAAACCTTTCAATTCACCACAACGCTGCCGGACGGAAAGAAGTACGAAGCGGGAAAATACTACACCGCTGACCTTATGGATAATAAGTATAAAGGCTGTTGGGAAGAGGTGACCACACCGACAGAACCGGAAGTACCGGAAGAACCGAAAGTCCCCCCGACTCCCATCACCGAAATGAAACTGACCCTGCAAATAACAAGTGGATATACAGACGTCATCCTGCCGTTTTCAGGCTATACGCCCAGCACATGCACAGTGAACTGGGGAGATGAGTATGCCACTAATGATGGAGACAGGGCGTATTATCCTGAACTAACTTGTAGCAGTGGCCACGATGCAACCAACTACTTCAAACATACCTATAAGGAACCGGGCACCTATCAGATCACCATCAAATCCAGTCAAGTGGAAGCAGGAAAGGCGCAAATAGCATCCCTCGATTTATATACAGGACAAAATTTCAATAAAAATCTTGTGAGCATAGACACACCGTTGCTGAAGATGGATAATGGTAGTGGCTATCAACTTTTTTCATATTGTACTAAACTGGAATCGGTTGCCGAAAATCTATTCATGTATAATGAAGACATATTGTCTTTCAACAGGTGTTTCATTGGATGCAGGGCCCTGAAGGCGATTCCGGAAGGACTGTTCAAAAACTGTACCAGCGCGAAAGATTTCAGCAATTGCTTCTACTCTTGTGATCTCCTGACAGAGATTCCGAAAGGACTGTTCACGAACTGTACCAGTGCAACAAATTTCTACAGATGCTTCTACAATTGTAAGGCTCTGATGGAGATTCCGGAAGAACTGTTCACGAACTGTACCAGTGCGACAAATTTCAGCGAGTGCTTCTACTCTTGTGATCTCCTGACAGAGATTCCGGAAAGACTGTTCGCAAACTGTACCAGTGCGACAGAATTCAACAATTGCTTCAGGAACTGTACGGCTCTGACAACGATTCCGGCAGGACTGTTCGCAAACTGTACCAGTGCGACAGGATTCAACGGCTGCTTCAGGAACTGTACGGCCCTGACAACGATTCCGGCAGGACTGTTCGCAAACTGTATGAGTGCGACAGGATTCGACAGATGCTTCATGTTTTGTAACAAAGTGACGACAATTCCGGAAAATTTGTTTCCCGCAAGCGAAAGTGTCAAAAGCTACGTATTCTGTTTCGGGGAATGTGAAGCACTGGAAAAAATCCCCGAAGATCTGTTCGAAGGCAACTACCGCGCCACAGATTTCAGCGAGTGCTTCAATATGTGTAGCAAGCTGAAAGAAATTCCGGAAGGTTTGTTCAAGGATGCCCTAAGGGCAGATAATTTCAAACGCTGCTTTTATGAATGTAAGGCTTTGACCCAGCTTCCGGAAGGTCTGTTCGAGATGAACACACTGGCAACCAGCTTCTACCAGTGCTTTTCAGGGTGTACCGGTTTGACGGCACTTCCTGAACGCCTGTTCAATTGCCCGAAGGTAACAGAACTGAAACTCTGCTTCGAGAAATGCTCGAAAATAGCAGCCATACCCAGTGATTTGTTCACGAACTTAAAGAGATTAACGAGTTTTGAAGAATTCTTCTCCGGATGGAACAAGCTGG
>NZ_EQ973492.1:246765-278246 GCF_000158035.1 Bacteroides cellulosilyticus DSM 14838 | reverse complement strand
AAGCAATTCCCGAAGGACTATTCGATCAACACCTAGATGTGACCAGCTTTAAGAATTGCTTCAAAAATTGCACGGTCCTGACAACGATTCCCGAAGGCCTATTCGACAAGCATCTGAAAGTGACAAGCTTCGAGGGATGCTTCGAGGGATGCCGAACACTGACTGAAGTGCCGACCCGACTGTTCGCCAGCCCGGTGGCCACAAGCTTCTCCAATTGCTTTTCGGGATGCTCCTCACTGACCAAAGTGGCGGACGACCTGTTTAGCCGAAACGAAGCAGCGACAAAATTCTCCCACTGTTTCGAAGCTTGCAGCTCTTTGACGGAATTGCCGAACAAATTATTCGCCAACAATAAGAAGGCAACAGATTTCTCCCACTGTTTCGTATCTTGCAGAGCTTTGACGGAATTGCCGGACGATTTGTTTATCCATAACACGGAGGCGACAGATTTCTCTTATTGTTTCGGAGATTGCGAAACTTTGATGAAATTGCCGGACAATTTATTCACCTACAATACGAAGGCGACAGATTTCTCTTATTGTTTCAGCTATGGAAAGCTGAAAACCGTGCCCAGATTCTTGTTCGCCACCAATCTGCAAGTAACAACTTTCAAAGCATGCTTTCAAAATTGCGAAGTATTGGCTCCGAACGAAGATATATTCTGTAGTTCATCCGCACTTAAAACCAGATTTGCGACCCGCCCAGATATCTCCATGTGTTTTTACAATATAGGTAGCGCAGCCGAGAGCCGAGGACCGGCTCCAAAGCTCTGGCAATTGACAGAAATATATAAAAACTACACAAATCTGTGTAAGGACTGTTTCTCTAGTGCATGCCTCAGCAATGTACAAGGCAACACAAATCTCGGAGAATTTGGACGTACAGGTGTTTATGTAAATAAATAAACCGATATAATTCATAACCCACCGGAAAAGAAGCGAAACTTTGATTCGATTGTCTCTTAAATTACAATAAAATAAGAATCGGCACAGGTTGAATGAGGTAAAGGTACCGTCCGGTGTACCTTTACCTCACAACGAATAATCTTGAAAGACAAGCAAATAGAAACACACCTTACAAAGGGGAGATGGTTAAAATATAGAATGGTAAATCTTTGCTTTCTGGCCCAAAAAGCATACCTTTGCGGAAGCGTCACAGATCGTAGGTTGGAACGTATAACCATCGCACTTTTATAAATGAGCATCACCCGAAAAAAGAAACAAAACGGACTTTTCTACACAAAAGCCGAAGAGAGAATAAATACCCTCTCGCACGCCGCAGGTATCCTGATGGGGATTATTGTCGGTACGATATTTCTCGTGAAAGGCTATCAGAGTGGAAACTTCTGGGCTGTATTTGGCATCTGGCTCTATCTCTTCGGTATGCTTGGCTCTTACGTCTCCTCTACCCTCTACCATGCGCTGAAATACCATAATCCCTGGAAGAAACGGTTGCGGAATTGGGATCATGCAGCTATTTACTGGCACATTGCAGGCAGTTATTCACCCGTCACGCTGATTGCACTGCGGAATGAAGGTGCCTGGGGATGGGGATTGTTCGGATTCGTCTGGCTATGCGCCATAATCGGCACTATCGTGAGTTTCCGCAAGATGGAGGAGCATAGCAATGTGGAAACCATTTGCTTCATTGTCATGGGATTGTCCGTACTGGTTGCCTTCAAACCTCTATATGCCATTGCCGCAGGAACTTGCTACTGGATGATTGCCGAAGGAGTCTGCTACATCACCGGAGCCGTATTCTACTCTTTCCGACAGCGATATATGCATTCTGTCTTCCACTTCTTCGTACTGGCAGGATCGGCATGTCACATGGTGGCGGTATGGCTTATCCTATAAAATAAATACGCAGGAAATTACATTAATCCCCTTACAACACATCACATACACGCCCATCCGAATTTACGCACAAGTTCCGCCAACAGGCTACGGTCTTTTACAGGGAGATTAATTACCACATTCTCACGCATATCTCCTGACAATATATATCCCTCAGCAGGCAATTTATCTTCAGGCAACGATTTCTCCATGAGCCTCTCGTGTTGATATTGCCCCATCTGAAACACTACATCAAAATATTCATGTTTGTTTTCAGGATGAATGAAAAGTGAGCGTAAATCTATACCGCCACTCAAAAAGTCTTCCAAACGCCGGGCAGAAATACGAATACCTGTATAGCGACAAAGCAATTCATCTTCATATAGCAAACAAAGATACAAAGTATCAAAGGCATCACGTGCCACAAAAAGCTGTGGTACATCACAGAAATCCAATATCTTTTCTATCCTTAATACATTTTCCATAATCAGATTACTTTAGCTTGTGAAACATCAAAATCTTTCGTTCTCCACCAAGAATAATGTGCAATGCCGAAAGTTTTCTTTATCATCCCATCTTTAGGCTTCAATTCAACCAAGGCAATATTTGCATTCCTGAACTTTGGAAGCTTCAATCTTTTCTCAGCCTCTTTTCTGTCAGAAAACAAAGAAACGGCTCTTGTTATACACTCATCTACGCCCAGCCCCTTAAACACTTTGTCCGGTTGCAGTCTTCTCTGCGAAAAAAAATCTACCGATTGCGCAGGATTGCCGTTTGCTATTCTGTAATAATAACCATCACACTGTTGAGCATCTTCTGGTGGACATTGTTCTGGCAACAACTCAAACCATTCTACTTCCATTATTTCCTTGTCTGTGTATTTCTCGCAAAGTTACTGCTTCTGTACAAGTAAACAAATATTTCTCAGAATATTTATCAACCCAAATATATCACCATTTCACAAGATATTTATGCAACAAGTTATCCTGAATCGAATTCAACGCATGTTCCATTTTCACTTCTTCGTACTGGCAGGGTCGGCATGTCACATGGTGGCGGTGTGGCTTATCCTATAAACATCCATCTGCTAAAATATATTAATTAAAGTCTCTCTTCCTTGCTTTTCTCCTTAGCATCATTTACGTTTGCAGTGTTGTACATCAGTGCAACACCTATAAAGTTATGATAAAGATAGAGAATATAAGCTACGGCTATAAGCCTAAACAACCTATTTTCAGTGATATATCTCTAAAAGTAGGCAGTGGGATATACGGACTCCTGGGAGAAAACGGTGTAGGAAAAACAACACTGATACATCTCATTTGCGGACTTCTTTTCCCTTGGAAAGGTGAATGCAGCATCGATAACAGTAACTCCGCCCGAAGAAGTCCGGAATTGCTGAACCGCTACTTCTTTCTACCGGAAGAAATGCAAATGCCTACTGAAAGTATCTATCAGTTCGCCGCCCGCCATTCCGTATTCTATCCCCGTTTCAGCCGCAAGGATTTCGAACAGAACCTGGAAGAATTGCACATCGATGGAAAACAGAAACTTTCCGCCGTCTCCTACGGACAACAGAAGAAAGCGATGCTGGCGTATGCCTTAGCCCTGCACACTCCCCTCACCCTGCTCGACGAACCTACCAACGGCCTGGATATCACCTCCCGGCAAGCCTTGAAACGTATCATCAGTCGCACCGTGGATGATGAAAGCACCTTGTTCATCTCCACTCATCAGGCACACGATTTCGAAAACTTGCTGGATCACCTCATCATCCTCAGCGAAGGCGAAATCTTACTGAACCGCTCACTGGATGAAATCAGCGAACGGCTGCTTTTTGTCCGCACAGCCTATCTACCCGAAGATAGCCTTTATAGCGAACAAGACCTGCATGGCTACTTCTCCATCCTGCCTAATGAAGAGGGAGAAGAGAATACACCGGACATTGAACTACTGTATAAGGCAGTGCTGCAAGTACCGGAGAAAATTAAAATGATATGGAACGAATAAATCATAAGAAGAAATTATGAATACAACTTTTAATCTGAAACGTTTCTTCCTATTGGAGAAATACAAGAAGCAAGAAACCGGAAAACACTTGTTATGGAGTGCAGGTGTCGTTCTGGGGATTTGTATTCTCTGTATGATGTATGATATTAATAAAGGAATGAGTTATTATACCGAACATACACAAGCCAATTACTTTTGTAGATATATCTTGTGGTATATCTGCATTGCTCCTTGCCTATTAGAGCCAAGTATGACCAAGCACAATTCTACCCTTTATTTGTTGCTGCCCGCTTCTGCTTTTGAGAAGTTCCTTCACTTATGGATGAAATATATACTCATACTCCCAATATTTTGTATAATACTGATATTAGGAATGAAAGGGGTACTTACCCTATCAGGTACCGGCTATCTGTCACACTTCGGTAATCACATGGAACTTTATATAATCCAAAAAGATCAGATCCTGACATATAGCCTGTTACAAGGTACCTTTTTTATCGGTTGCATAGCCTTTAAACAACAAAAACTAATAAATTCTTTTGTTGTCTTATGCTCCTGCCTTATTGCCTTTTTCGGAATCATACTTTCTATAAGTTTATGGGAACCGGCCGACAACAGCCACGGATATTGGATAGCAAACATATCCTATCCGATATATAACTTTCCGATGAGCAGTACGGGAGAAGCCATCATCGCTTTCTGCAACTATGCCACTCCCCCGCTGTTTATCATCGGAACATGGGTATCAGTCTACTTCCTGCTCAAAGAAAAACAACTGTAAGCTATGGAGTTTAAAACCAACAAACCAATATACCAACAGATCGTAGACTTCTGTTTCAGCAAGATACTCACCCGGGAATGGCGGGCGGAAGAGCGGGTAGTCTCGGTCAGGGAGCTTTCTACACAGCTTGCCGTGAATTCGCGCACCGTAATGAAAGCCTACGAATACCTACAGGCGGAAGACATTATTTATCCGGAACGGGGTATGGGCTTCTATCTGGCAAAGGATGCGGTGAAGAAAGTGATGAAGACACAGAAGAAAGAATTCTTCGACAACCAACTGGCCGATGTATTCCTCAATATGGAACTGCTCGGCATCAGCATAGATGAAGTGATAGAACGATATAATAAACTTAAAAACAGCAGTTCATGAAGAGATACGCAAAGACAGCATTATGGATTACCTTCGGACTCCTCTTCGTGCTCATCATAGTCAAAGTTTTTACTCTGATGTACGAACTGAATTCCGCTGTACAGTCTTAACTTTTACAGCCTCGACGCCGAAAGTATAAACATCTGAAATACAAATTATAGAATCTTCCCTGACAGGGAGGAGTGCCTTCTACATCTCTAATCAAACAGTAATCTACTAACAGGAACGAATATGAAAACAAAACTATTTTTACTACTGACTGTCCTTTCCGTACTCAGTACGCAGGCACAGCACCTTACAATCAAAGGACGTGTTACGGATACTTCTCAAGAAGCCATCATAGCCGCCAATGTATCGCTATGGACCACGGACTCCACTCTGGTGACCGGAGTGACTTCGGACACGCAGGGTAAGTTTGCCCTCAATAAAATCAAGGCGGGTAATTACCGCCTGGCCATTACTTTTATCGGCTATCAAAGTGAAGTCATCCTACTGAAACTGAACAACAACCTCGACCTGGGCGATGTACAGTTGCAGGAAGATGCCGTAAGCCTGGGTGAAGTGACCGTATCCGCCAGCAACGTACTTCAACGCGTGGACCGTCAGATTATCCTGCCCACCGAGAGCCAGCTAAAACGCTCGTTCGGTGCCTACGATCTGCTGAATAACCTCGGCATCGCCCGTCTGCAAGTGGACAAATTCACCAATAGCATGAGCATCAGCGGTGGCGGAGCCGTACAAACCCGTATCAACGGCATCAAAGTGACGGACAAGGAAATAGCCGCCGTCAGAGCCAAAGACGTGCTACGCGTGGAGTTCATCGAAGACCCGGGCAAGCAATACGGTGACGACGAACTGGGTGCCGTAGTCAATATTATCCTGCGTCGCCGCGAAACGGGGGGTGTGGTGAACTTCCAGCTTTCCGACTCGCCCCATACCCTGTGGGGAGAGAATTTCCTGAGTGCGAAGTTCAACTACAAGAACTCCGAATGGGGCATCGACTACTTCAACAAGAATGGCAAATACCACAGCCGCCTCGAATCTCACGAAACGTTCTATCTGGGCGACCGTACCATCGACCGCATCAAGGAAGGTATCGAAGATGAATCTCCCGCACTCAGTTTCATCAACAACCTGAATCTGACTTACAATCTGACAAAAGCGGACAAGTATGTATTCAACGCCATCTTTCGCAATAACCTCAACAACGCTCCCTATCAGAATGAACTGAACAAAATGTGGGCGGCAGGCGATACGGAATCTATTTATTCGTACGTCAACAACCATTCGTCCAGCTATTCTCCGGCACTCGACCTTTACTTCCAGCATACCCTGCCCCATCAGCAGAGCATTCAGATGAATGTGACGGGAACGCTCATCCATACCAAAAACAACCGGAAATATAAGGAGTACAAAAACGAAAATACGCCACTGGCAGACATTCAGACACTGGTAGACGGTGACAAACGCTCCATCATCGGTGAGGCCATTTATGAAAAGAGTTTCAAGGATGTAAAACTAAGCGGCGGTGCCCGCCACTATCAGATGAGGACGGAAAATGAGTACAAAGGCTCCAACCCCACAACTTCGAAGATGGATCAGGCACAGACCTCCGCTTTCTTTGAGGTGCAGGGCAAGGTAAAGGAGTTCAGTTATGCAGGCAGCGTAGGCATGACGCGCGCCTGGTTCAAGGAAAGTGACGAAGACCATGCTTACTATACTTTCACGCCTACCGTACGATTGAGTTATAATTTGAAGAAAGCGGGTTTCCTGCGCTATCGGTTCAATATTAGTCCCGCCATACCTTCACTCGGTTCGCTGACGGATGTGGAACAGGCTATTGATACCATACAGATTGTTCGTGGTAACCCATTGCTGAAAACATACCAGCAGTTCACAAATTCCTTGTCCTACAGTTATTCTAAGAAACAGTTCAATGCCAATCTGAACCTGCGCCATCAGTATTACGACAGTCCCATCATGGAAAGTATCTTCGTCGAGGATGGAAAACTGATACTGAAAGATGAAAACCAACGCTCGTTTCAAAGCCTGAATGCGGAACTGATGATCGGCACAAACGGGGCAACACTGTTCGGACTGAAAGATTTCCTGACTCTTTATGCTTCGGGAGGATACACCCGCAGTTGGTCGGAAGGTTTAGAATACAGCCACACGTACGATGAATTTTACTACAGTGTGATGGCGCAACTGCAATACAAAGGCTTCTCTTTGCTCGGGCAATTCAGGAAGGTGCAGAACAACTTCTTCGGTGAGACCATCAAGAAGAATGAAAATCAGACGGCATTTATGGCAATGTACGCCAAGCAGAACTTTCAGGCAGGGATTGGTGTTCTGTTTCCTTTCACCAATAATTATAAGGTGGGAAAAGAACGCATCAGTGAGGTGGCTCCCTTCCGTTCGGAAACTTTTGTGAAGGAGACGGGGCAAATGTTCATACTCCGCATAGGCTATACGTTCGAGTTCGGCCGCAAGCACAAAGCCGGAAACAAGGGATTGAACAATAGTGATACGGACAGTGGCATCATTGACATGCAGAGATAAAGATCCGGATATAATTTCATTTCAGCCCTCTTTGTGAAAAGAGGAAGTCCAAAGGGCGAGGTGGCGGATTATACAAATTGCTTCATGTATAATTCATTAATTACCTGACTGCCGCCTCCCCTGCGGACTTTTTCTATTTATAAACGGGAAGAAAAATCTTTCTTCCGCATGATCCCTTTTTCATCCTTATTCTTCATTTCCAGTTTCAAAGGATGAAACCAGCAGTTTCTCGGTGTGAAACTGTCAGTTTCAAGCAATGAAACTACTGGTTTCACGGCATGAAACTGAGAGTTCCAAGCCATGAAACAAATCTGGGAACATGGAGATGAATTTTATCAGGTTGATAGCTCCTGAAAAGCAGGTCCGGTATTACTTAATAATAGTCACAGTGCCTTCTGCAAGCTGCCTTTCCTTAACCGGGGCAGCTGCCGCATAACCTAAAGCAGCGCAACCGTACACACGATGATTTTCGGGAATACCCAGCTTCGTCAGGAAAGCACGTACCTCAGGATCATCATAAGTCTGCCCCAATTGATTGATCCAGCAGGAACCTATTCCGAGAGATTTTGCAGCAAGGAAGATATTCTGCATGGCACAGGCACAATCCATAGCTGCCCACCACTGCGTCGGTTCATTGGATACGATGACAAGCGTAGGCGCATGATAATAACAGCAATAGGTCTGGCTGTGTCCACGCTCCTGCAAACGGGGCTCTTCACTCTTGGCAAAAGCGCCTTTGATCTTCTCATTCAGTTCTTCCAACACCGCGGCATTCTGAATGGCTGTGAAATGCCACGTCTGATAGTTCATACCACTGGGCGCATAGGTTGCCGCTTCCAAAATAGCATTCAGATCTTCTTGTGAAATCTGTTGTTCCGTATAAGCGCGTACACTGCGACGCGACTTGATGGCTTTTAAAACTTCATTCATACTCTTTATTTTTTTGTCAATCCAATCTTTACATTCAGTCTGAAATAATACACGCCGTTCTCTTTTTCCAGAAAGCCGTACTTGTCCTTGTCTACCGAGCCTTTCTCCAAACGGGTATTCAGGAAGAGGAAATCGGCAAATGTCCGGTGCTCCGACTTATGATAGCAAAGCACTTCTCCTTCTGCATCCACCAGCAGAATACCTTCTACGGCAGAGTCCGTACCGTTATAAATCTTTGCCGGACGCATGCCAAAGGCAAGTGCCAACAAGAACTGCTTCATCTTAAACTCGTAGAAACCATGCTTGTTTATCAGCTCATCTTTTATCTTCAAGGGATTTATCTCTTTGATGCGTTCCGTCAGTTCACTGATACGGGCTATGCCGTCGAGATGCATCATACGCACCATTTCAGCCAGCATACGAGGAAAATGCAAATCAATCATCAGCAAATTACAACGGAATACACGGTCGGCTACATCGGAATATTTCAGTACTCCGCCCAGACGTTCAATCATCAGCATACGCTCAGCCACCTCCGTAGGAGACTCCGGCAAAGCATTCACCTTATTCACCGTAGGCGTGGCAAATTTAACACCCGACTGTTCCAGTTTCAGATTTGCCGTACGTCCGCCATCAAGCAACGGATTCATTGAACTGAGCCGACAACGGACATTGAATCCCGTCAGCGGAGCCTCGGGATGCCAGAAAGCTACTGAGAAATCCGTACGGTCTTCCGTCTTCGCTTCCAAGTCGTAGATATTGACCGCATCCAGAAATGCCTCCAGTCCTTCGGGAACTTCAATGGCATCAGTGCCACTGGTAGTCTTCAGTAACTCAAGGATAAACTCGGCCGCTCCGCCAAAATCTTCACGGGGGATGACTTGTTCCTCCTTATCGGCTGCAACAAATGCCCCCTCCTTCTCTATCACACCACTGACAATGCGGACATTGCCCTGCTCTATATAATAACGACGCGTACCGTCATGTTCCTCCCTCTGTATCAGCGCAACAGGCCAACACTTCGTTTCATCCTTCCGGACTTGCGGTGTACCCAGTGAAACCTTTCCGTCTGCCAGGAGGCGAAAGAATGTGTAGAGTTCGCCCAACTCACGTTTTGTAGCTTCGAATGCCATAATAAATTGTTTTTTTTCCTAATTAACAAGTGTGCAAAGATAATGCAAATCGAAGGTAGAACTTTCATGCTGGCATGAAAAAGTTATGCTGAAGTGCAGCTTATTTTATCTAAAGATAAGGAAATCCCCCCAAAAGAAAGTGAATGGACAAACTATTTCCATGTAGAAACGTTCTACTTAAAACATCAAACATTTAACTCCCTATAGCATGGAAAATGAAAAGAATATAGTAGCCATCACAGCTACACCGAATGGGCCTTTCATTGTGGAAGGCAATTTTAAACTGATAGACAGAGAAGGAAAAGCGGAAATACGAACAGGCAGAATTGCCTTATGCCGGTGCGGTAAGTCCTATAAACAACCCTTTTGCGATGGTACACACCGGAAAATCCACTATAATGATTTATCTTTGAAATAAATGTACTGGATCACCAGAAAGCCGGAGACATTACACTTCCTCGAAGCGTAATGTCTCTACTTTTTCCAGACGCGCCCTCAACTTCGGCATCATCGACTTCCGGATGCGAAGTGTCATACGGCAATCCATATCATACGACTGTTCCAGAATTTCCGGTTCTTCTTCCTTTACGATACGCATTACATCATTCATAAAGGGATATTCAAACAAGAAGGTCACTGCTTCGTCCACCGTTTTCTCTATCACTTCGGCAACAGCTATCGCCTCAGCAGCGGCAGCTTTATAAGCAACAATCAGTCCGCTTGTTCCCAACTTTATGCCACCGAAATAGCGGACAACGATTATCAGTATATCCGTCAGTTCATTGGAGTTTATCTGTCCCAGGATCGGCTTTCCTGCCGTACCGGAAGGCTCTCCGTTATCATTGGCGCGGAAATCTTTACGTTCGGGCCCCAGCATATAGGCGTAGCAGACGTGGCGGGCATCATAATATTTCTTCTGATAAACTTCCAGATGCGATTTTACCTCATCGACAGTACGCACGGGCAAAGCGATAGCAATGAACTTGCTGCGCTTCTCAGTGTAAATCCCTTCGGAAGGGGCGTTTATGGTTTTGTAGGTATCTTCACTCATGCTGCAAAGATAAGTATTCTTATTGTTATGAGAAAATAGTTTCTAATCCTCTCTCTTTTTCAGACGAAACAGGCAGACTTTAGAAGTTTTTTCGTAAGTTTGTCAAAAGTACAGCGCATTCCATAGAAAAAAGTCTGATTATGAGTATGTATCAGGGCCTCATACTGATAATCTTAGCATGCAAGGTCCTCCCATAAGTAACATTTATTACTATGAACAACAAGCTGTTTACCTTTCTCGACCCTCTGCTGGGTTACATCGACAATGGTCGTTTCTTCCGCGAACCCTTCCGCTGGCTCTATGTCATCTTTGCCGTATTGAACTTGCTGTTTCCTATTTTTATACTGGCAAAGGTCATCGAGATGGACTTCTTCAAATATGCCGAAGGGAAATTAATCCTTGCTTTCATTCTGCTGTTCATTATCCTTTGCGCAGGAGCATGGGGAAGCTATCTGCTCTGGATGAACCGGAAAAACAAGCTGAAAGAAGCTATTCAGGAAGAAAATGAATTCATTGCCATTCCTGTTGTATCGCACCTGACGCAGACGATGGGTGAATGGCTGGGACTTTATATCGGTGTCATCGGTACACTGTGTTCGGTGGTTATTGCAATCTTTGCTGCCAATGAAATCAGATACATACTGCCGATACCTTCCGGTATGTTCTTCCTGATGCCTATATACGGCTTCCTGATTGTGGTGTTCGCACGCCTGCTTGCCGAGTTGTATCGCGCATTGGCCGTCATTGCCAACAACACCAAGAAATTGACAAAGACAGAAGCAAAAGCCGAAGCCAAACTGGAAGATATAGAAGATATAGAGGAAATCTAAATATATGAAGAAAGTAGTCATAGCTATTGACTCCTTTAAAGGATGTTTACCCTCGGCAGAAGCTGGAAAAGCAGCTGCCGAGGGTATTCGTTCCGTATACCCGGAATGTGAAGTTATCTGCCTGCCCATAGCCGATGGGGGCGAAGGAATGCTGGATGTGCTGATTATGGCAACCAGCGGTCAAGAAGTTCCGATCTCCGCCCACGATCCATTGATGAGGTGGCGCAATACTTATTACGGCATTTCCGAAAATGGGGAAACAGCTTTCATAGAAATGGCAAGCATCAGCGGATTGCCTTTAGTTCCACCGGAAAGAAGAAACCCGATGCTGACTACCACTTACGGCACGGGAGAAATCATTCGTGATGCTCTGGAACGTGGTTGCCGCAACTTTATCATTGGCATTGGTGGCAGTGCAACCAATGATGCGGGGTTAGGAATGCTTCAGGCATTAGGCTTTCGTTTTTCAGACAAGAAGGGTAAAGAAGTAGGGACAGGCCGTGGAGAAGTATTAATAAAAGTAGCGCATATAGACAATACTTTTGTCCATCCGGCTTTAAACAGTTGCCGATTTACTGTTGCCTGCGATGTACAAAATCTATTCTATGGTCCCGAAGGAGCGGCTTATGTCTTTGCACCTCAGAAAGGAGCAGACCGGGAAATGGTGGAGGCATTGGATGCAGGACTGCAAAACTTTGCAGAAGTCATCCGTCATACGACGGGAAAAGATATTTCCCATCACCCCGGAGCCGGTGCCGCCGGAGGTATGGGTGGTAGTCTGCTGGCTTTCCTGAATGCGGAACTGAAACCCGGCATACAACTGATGCTGGAAGCTCTTGACTTCAGTAATAAAATAAAAAGCGCTGACCTGATCATTACCGGAGAAGGAAAAGCTGACCGGCAAACATTGATGGGAAAAGTTCCTTCCGGCATACTTGCTGAAGCCCGGAAACAAAATATTCCGGTAATCCTGTTAGCCGGCAACATAGAAGATTCAGATGAATTACAACAAGCCGGGTTTGAAGGGGTCTTCTCTGTTAACCCTCCATTCATATCGTTAGAAGAAGCCATGAGACTGGAAGTTGCACGCAAAAACATACAGCAAACAGTCGAGTCTATTTGCAAGAAATAAATGATTAGATGCAAGTGTGTCTCCGTATCAGAGTTTATGTATCACTCTGCGACAACGTTTCATTTCCCTTTCCGTCAGTCCGGGATGTTGTTTCGTTCCGCCTTTCTCGATGGCTGAAACAACTTTAAAGCCGCTCCATTTCAGGATTTCTTTCAGCGCTTTTACTACTCCCCTTGTCTGATTAAAGAATATATTGAAAGGATATGGAGTAGTGCAAGTGCTTACGATAACTGCCTTTTTACCTTTATGCAGGCCGATAGGAATACCTCGTGAGGTCTCTCCCATCATTCCGTAAACGATGCGGTCGAACATCACTTTCAGTTGTCCCGGCAAGTTTCCCCAATAACAGGGAGCGCCGATTATCAGTGCTTGTGCTTCTTCTATCTGCTTCAGCACACGTTGTGCATCATCCTCGGGCAAACAACATTTCAGTTTCTCACGGCAACTCATACAGCCGATGCAGGGACTGATTTGCAGGTCAGCCACTCTAATCACGGTAACTTCGTCCCCATTCGCCCGGGCTTCCGTTTCCATCAATTGCAGCATTTTCAAGATATGTCCTTGCTTGCGGGGACTTCCGTTGATAATCAGTATTTTCATAATTAGTCCGTATTTACGCAATTCCCAATAACTGGACGTCAAACACCAAAGTAGAGAAAGCAGGAATAGGGCCACTGCTACGTGTACCATATCCCATTGCATAAGGAATATAAACAATCCAATGATCTCCTACATGCATTCGTTGCAGGGCTATCTGCCAGCCTTCAATGACTTCATTCAGACGAAAAGCCTCAGGGTAATTCCGTTTCCAGGAGTTATCGAACTCGCGGCCATTTATCAAAGTGCCTTTATAATGCACAGTTACGATACTATTCAAACGGGGAGTATTGCCGCCATTCCCTTCTTCCAATACCCGATATAGAATTCCGCAAGGCAGTTCCCGGATATCATTCTCTGCACGCAAAGCCTCCAGGTACCGCTCATTCTGCAATTTATATTCTTCTTTTCGTCCCAAAGTTATAAATGATTCTTCTTTCCCACAAAAGTACAACATTTATGCTATCCACCCAAATATGGAATAAGCTCATCGTGCGTTTTTGGAGATTATATGAATAAGCGGTATCTTTGCTCCATGAAAAAATTAGTTATTGTCGGATGTGGACGACTGGCCGGAATAGTTTCGGATGCAGTTGTTAATGGCTTATTGCCGGAATATGATTTAGTTGGAGTTTACTCACGCACAGCAGAAAAAGCTGAACGTATAGTTAGTAAAATGCAGCAACACGGGAAATCCTGCGTAGCATGTACAACCCCGGAAGATTTACTGGCACTGAAACCGGATTATCTGGTAGAAGCAGCCTCTCCTGCTGCCATGAAAGAGTTTGCATTGCCCGCCCTAAAGAACGGTACTTCCATCGTCACCTTGTCTATCGGTGCTCTGGCAGACACTGCATTCTATCAGGAAGTGATGGAGACTGCCAAAGCGAACGGTACGCGTGTATACATCGTTTCCGGTGCTACGGGCGGTTTCGATGTTCTGCGGACAGCTTCTTTAATGGGAAATGCAAAAGCTAAATTCTTTAATGAAAAAGGTCCTGATGCCTTGAAGGGAACAGCTGTATATGATGAGACATTGCAAACGGAGCAACGTGTTGTCTTCTCAGGAAATGCTACTGAAGCCATAGCCATGTTCCCAACAAAAGTCAATGTAGCCGTTGCTGCTTCACTGGCCTCCATCGGCCCGGAGAATATGGAAATGTCCATGCAATCCACTCCCGGATTCGTGGGAGACACTCAAAGAGTGGAAATAAAGAACGATCAGGTGCATGCCGTAATTGATGTGTACAGCGCCACCGCTGAAATTGCAGGGTGGTCTGTTGTGAACACCCTGATTAACATAACATCACCGATTGTATTCTTCTGATTACATTATCGGTTATATGCTTCTATATTGGCCAGTACTTTCTCGCTCAGGCGGTCAAACGCCTGACGGGTACGGCCTGTAGACACCTGCATACAGCGGACATGCGGATGGCTTAAAAGATGCGCTCCACCCAAAGCTCCCAGTGTATCACAAAAACAAAGGTTATCACCTTTCAGCCACTTAACGAACGCGGGTTCGTCCCACGCCGGAGACAGCCCGGTATTGAACAATATCTTTTTATTTCCGAGTTGTTCGAACTCAGCCTCATGCAACAGGACTGTATTCTTATTGAGACAACAGAAAACGACTTCACTCTGAGAAAGAAGTTCTCCCAAGGGTAAGAAACGATATCCTTTGGCAGCCGCATCCTCTTTTTCACTACGGGCAAAATAAGCGATATCCGCCCCAAAGAATTTCAATGCATCGGCAATCATGCCACCGGATTTACCCAATCCTATGACACCTACTTTCAGCCCTGTGATCTCCCGGGGCATTTCTTCCCAGGATTCCTGACCAAATCCATGCAGGCAACGCACCAATTCGCTGACTACATATTCCACCACACCTTCATCCCCATAATCCCGGATACCGGTTACAGTAATCCCCCGTTCGTTCGCATAACGAATGTCTACATTGGCACTCTCCGGCGAATACAGCGAACAGCACATACCGATATATCTTATATTTGGACACTTCTCGAGCACACTCCTGTTTATTTGTGAAGTATAACTCAATAGCACAGCATCGGCATCTCCGATACGGGCTACTATTTCATCATCCCCTGCCGGAACATCAGGGAACATCACTACCTTTTCTGCATACGAATGCAGTGCTTTTTCTGCTGACGGAATCAGACTTACGGGTTCTATTGCTACAAGTTTACGAAACATAGTTTTTTATTTTAGAGAGGACGAAGTTAGCAAAAAGAGTGATATAAAACAAAAGAGCTGCCATCGATCATACGTGACAACTCTTTCTTACTATCTTTACGACAATACTTTTTCTTGTTCTTATGCGGACGATCTTTTGCAATCCAACGTCCACCATTGCGTTCCATCTCTATCAAGCGGTTCGCTTCCTTGAATGCCGACAGGGCATCCCTACGTTTTTTCGTCTTCATTGTTCTACAATTTTTATACATTACAATATAGCTGAAAGGCTAATGTTTTGCAAAGATAATGCAAATTGAGCGCAGAACTTTCATACTTGCATGAAAAAGTTATGCCGAAACTATCCTCTGCTGCCCAAACTATTCTTATCCGGATTTATCTCCGAAACCATATTGCGCACTTCTTTCTTATCGACTTTGGAATATAAGCCCAATTGTCGTCCAGGTAATGTTCCTTCAGCATCTTTTTGTATCTTGCTCTTCTCTTCAAGAGCCTTTTCATCTTTTTTATCCATATCGTTATCTGGTTTAGGTTATTTACTGATATACTAACAAACAGATGCTCCTTAAAGTTCTACTTTGCTGCAAAAAAAGAGAGTTGACAGGGACATTGCCAACTCTTTTTTTTTAATTCTTCAGAATAGAGTATTATTTCTTACTCAATTTCAGCTCCGTAATAAAAGCGGCAACAAGCCCTATACCACCAAATACAAGTACACATGCTCCATAAACCAAGGAAACTGTTTCTCTATACACACGCCAATCATCCATATTCTTATCCAAATATCCGGGAACCGATGAAGTACAGATAATAAAACCTATCAACAGACCTAACCCCATACCCAGCAGAAGACATCCTATCTTCAACGCCGAAAAAGAATAATTACTGTGAAATCTCGGTATAGATGCCACATCCGGTTCATATTTATCTCCCATTTTCTCAATAAGCATCAACCGCTCTTTCTTACATACAAACAGTTCAAACAGTTTGTAAATCCCTACAGTAATGATTGCCATTATCGCAGGCACCATAATAAAATTCATCATATTCGTTTCGTTTTAAATTAGTATTTTTGTTCCTTTGTACACTTTAGACGCAGTGTCTTGTGTAAGGTTACACATTTCATCGAAAAAAAATATTTCTCAGAAACAATGTAACCTCCTACAAAGAGTTGCGTCTAAAAGGCAGAATGGAGAATAACGAAACACATATTATCCAACGCATACTGAGAGGGGAAACTGCTCTATACGAATACTTCCTGAATCAACACGGTCAACAGGTCTTTTCTCTGATTGCCCGCATTATCTGTAACCAGGAAGATGCCGAGGAGTTGACGCAAGACGTTTTTCTAAAAGCGTTCCAGCACCTCTCCTCTTTCAAAGCCGAAAGTTCGTTCTCAACATGGATTTATTCCATTGCTTATAATACGGCGATTTCGGCAACCCGTAAGAAGAAATTCGATACCTTTGCCATGGATGATACATTGCTCGCCAACATTTCCGACCAACAAGTAGATGAAACGCTTAATGATGAAAGTGAGGAAATGATTATCAGATTAAACAGAGCCATAGAAAAACTTAACTCAGACGAGCGTGCCTTGATTACCTTGTTCTACTACGAAGAAAAGTCATTGAATGAAACTGCCCTGATTCTGGGCCTGACGGAAAGCAATGCAAAAGTAAAATTGCATCGCGTACGCAAAAAGATATATGTACTCATAAAACAAGAGGAAGTATGAACGAAGAACAAAAAGACAAAGGGCTGAAAAAAGCCATAAAAGAGGAAAACGGATTTCGTCTACCTTCCAATTTCGCCTACCATACCATGAGGAAGGTGGAAGAAACCATACGCTTACGCGAAAAGAAATCGGAACGAAGAACGCTGTTTGCTACGATAGCCGCTTCCATATTTTTAATAGGATGCTGCATTGCCGGATTAGTGATTTATTTCGGTAATACAATCAGGGAAGCCTTCACCCGCCCCGAAATACTGGAAACGGAAAAGATTCAAATTCCCTCATTCTATTTACTGATACTTATCGCAATGCCTCTGTTCCTTATCTTTGACCGCTGGATGAGGAAACGATATTTTAATAAGCATCACCCTTAAAGAAAAAGCGAGGATATCCTTTGCAGGAACATCCTCGCTTCACTTTTTTTATTCCATATTTTAATCCAGCTTATGAATCACCAACCCCGAACGTAGTTTCGGTTCAAACCACGTTGTCTTAGGCGGCATAATATTGCCCGTATCTGCAATATCCATCAATTGCTTCATGCTGACAGGATAAAGTGCCAAAGCCACTTTCATTTCACCACTATCCACACGCTTCTTCAACTCACCCAGACCACGGATACCTCCAACAAAATCAATACGTTTATCCGAACGCAGATCTTTGATGCCGAGAACTTCATCCAGAATAAGGTTGGAAGAGATAGTAACATCCAGTACACCAATCGGATCATTATCATTGTAAGTACCCGGTTTAGCGGTCAGACTGTACCACTTGCCATCCAGATAAAGGGAGAAATTATGCAAACTGGCAGGTTTATAGATTTCAGTGCCTTTTTCTTCTACCGTAAAATTCTTGCTGACAGCAGTCAGGAATTGTTCAGGCGTCAAGCCATTCAAGTCTTTTACAACACGGTTGTAATCAATAATGGTCAGTTGGTTAGCAGGGAAACAAACGGCCATGAAGTAATTATATTCTTCATTACCGGTATGGTTTACATTTTGCTTGGCTTTCTCCGCTCCTACCAAAGCGGCAGCGGCACTACGATGGTGTCCGTCGGCAATATAAAGAGCAGGCATCTTAGCAAATTCCTTCGTAATGGCATCAATGTCTTCCTGCTTATCAATAATCCAGAAAGTATGACCAAAGCCATCACCGGGAGCAATAAAATCATATACCGGCTTTTCGGCTGTATAATGAGCGATAATAGCATCCAGAGTAGCATTGTCAGGATATGCAAAGAATACCGGTTCGATATTGGCATTATTCACACGAACATGCTTCATACGGTCCTCTTCCTTATCGCGACGGGTCAGCTCATGTTTCTTGATGACACCGTTCATATAATCAGGTACATAGGCACCTACTACTAAACCGTATTGCGTTTTCCCATTCATGGTCTGCGCATAGACGTAGTAGTTTTCTTTATCATCCTGCACCAGCCATCCTTTGTCCTGAAACATCTGGAAGTTTTCGGCAGCTTTCTGATAAACACATTCATCATGTTCGTCGGTACCTACGGGAAAGTCTATTTCGGGTTTAATGATATGATACAACGATTTTTCGTTTCCTTTTGCCTCTTCACGCGCTTCTGCTGAGTTCAGCACATCATACGGACGGGAAGCTACTTGCTCCACCAGATCCTGCGGTGGACGGATACCTTTAAAAGGTTTAATTATTGCCATGGCTAGATTTATGATTTATGATTTATGATTTATAACTCATGAACTATGAAGACTTTTGCTTGGTAGTGAAAATACTACGCGAACAGCATACTTCAACGCCTTATCATACGTCAGTTTTTCCTTCATAAATCATAAATTATAAATCATAAATCTGATTATTTCTTATTAACACGGAATTTCTCGCAACCGTCTTTCAGGAAACCAACAATCTGTTGTGCAGCGGCAATACCGGCATTGATGTTAGCTTCAGCAGTCTGTGCCCCCATCTTCTTCGGTGTAGAGAAATAACGGCCTACGAACTTGGCAGCAAATGTTTCGTGAGCTGCGGGCATGATATCAGTCATGTATTTCAGATCACCGCGTTCTTCCATCAGCTGAATCAGTTCCGCTTCGTTGATAACTTCCTTACGTGCAGTATTTACCAATACACCACCCTTCGGCATTTTATTTACCAAAGCATAGTTGATAGAATTCTTCGTTTCAGCAGTAGCCGGGATGTGCAATGAAACTACGTCACAAGCAGAATAAAGCTCATCAGCAGAGTCAACAGCCTTCACACCGTCTTTCTCAATCACTTCTTTCGGACAGAAAGCATCGAAAGCAAAGATTTCCATACCGAAACCCTTGGCTATGCGAGCCACGTTGCGACCTACATTACCATAAGCGTGAATACCCAGTTTCTTACCCTTCAATTCCGTACCGGAAGTACCGTTATACATATTGCGGACAGCCATCACCATCATACCGAAAGCAAGTTCGGCTACGGCATTAGAGTTCTGTCCCGGAGTGTTCATTACGCACACACCATGAGCAGTAGCAGCTTCCAGGTCTACATTATCGTAACCTGCACCTGCACGTACTACAATCTTCAGTTCTTTTGCAGCGTCCAATACTGCGGCATCTATAATGTCGCTACGGATAATGATGGCATTGGCATCCTTCACTGCGTCCAGCAACTGGGCTTTTTCTGTATATTTCTCCAACAAGGCAAGTTCATAACCTGCCGCTTCAATTTCTTTGCGAATACCGTCTACAGCTACTTTAGCGAACGGTTTGTCGGTTGCAATTAATACTTTCATGATTCTTATGATATTAAAAAAAGACTCACCACAGATTACACAGATTATCACAGATTTTAATCATAAAACAATCTGTGGGATCTGCGTAATCTGTGGTGAATAAATATTATTAATGAAGTTTCTCAAATTCCTGCATGCAGTCAATCAAAGCCTGTACGCTTTCCTTCGGCATAGCATTGTAGCAAGATGCACGGAAACCACCCACTGAACGGTGTCCCTTGATACCTACCATACCTCTTTCTGTAGCAAACTTCATGAAGTCAGCTTCCAGTTCTTTGTATTCGGGAGCCATCACGAAGCAGATGTTCATGCGTGAACGGTCTTCCTGTGCGGCTGTACCTACGAACATCTTGTTGCGGTCGATTTCAGCATACAGCATATCTGCCTTTTCTATGGCACGACGTTCCATTTCTTTCACACCACCCTGTGCCTTGATCCAACGCAAAGTCTGCAATGCAGCATAGATGGGAACCACCGGAGGAGTGTTGAACATAGAACCGCTGTCAATATGTGTCTGATAGTTCAGCATCGTAGGAATATAGCGGGATACCTTACCCAAAGCGTCATTCTTCACGATAACGAAGGTTACGCCTGAAGGAGCCAGATTCTTCTGTGCACCGCCATAGATACAGATATATTTAGACACGTCGATAGGACGGGAGAAAATATCGGAAGACATATCGGCAATCATCGGAACGTTTACATCCAGGTCTTCTTTAAGTTCAGTACCATAAATAGTGTTATTGGTCGTGATGTGGAAATAATCAGCATCAGCAGGCACTGTATAATCCTTAGGAATATAAGTATAAGTAGACTCTGCGGAAGAAGCGACTTCAACTACTTCACCGAAAGCTTTGGCTTCTTTCATGGCTTTCTTAGCCCATACACCTGTATTCAGGTAAGCAGCTTTCTTTTCGAGGAAGTTGAAGGGGACCATGCAGAATTCCAAACTGGCACCACCGCCCAAGAACAGTACCGAATACCCTTCAGGGATATTGAGTAATTCTTTGAATAGTGCTACGGCTTCGTCCACAACAGGTTGGAAGTCCTTAGCACGGTGGCTGATTTCCATCAGTGAGAGGCCTGAGCCGTTAAAATCAAGAATAGCTTTTGCCGTATCCTCAATCACCTCACGAGGAAGAATAGAAGGTCCTGCATTGAAATTATGCTTTTTCATTTGAAGTTTGTTTTGGTTATACAATTTCGTTCATTAGTGTCTTTAGACCTTGCGAAATTACGGAAATATTTCTTTAAAACAAACCTTTCATAATGAAATTCTATTTTAACAGCGCATTTAGCTTACTTTTTTATGGTTTATACAGGATATATGCACCATTTTGTTATCCATACTTATCAAGAACGGACTTTTAGAAGAATCTAATAGTAATACGATTTTATTGCTTTACATTCAGAAGTTTAGACGCAAAAAAAGTGAATATTTATAAGAAAGCTTACTTAGCTTCCTCAATTATCGTCTTTACTCCTTTAATTTTCTCACCTTGTATCAACGTGAGCAACTGTTTCATCTTACTACGGCGCACAGCTACGAAAGCATAGTGTTCTTTCACATCCACTTGTCCCACATCTTCACGCACCAGTCCACCTTTCTTATATAAGAAGCCGACAATATCGATTTTGTTCAGCTTATCTTTCTTTCCTTTACCTATATATAAGGTAGCCCATCGGGACTTGGCCGGCTTCGGCAGTACTTCCGGAAACTCAAAGACTTCAATATCTTCGGGAATGTATTCAGGAACCCGTTCTTCATTGTGCAGGATGAGATAGGAATTTCCGTCAGCTTCCCAACGAGCCGTACGTCCGTTACGGTGCGTATAGGCTTCTTCATTGACAGGAAGATGATAATGAACTACGTTTTCTATACCGGGGATATCCAGTCCGCGGGCAGCAAGATCAGTAGAGATCAATACGGCACAACTGCCGTTACGAAACTTATAGAGCGCCCGTTCACGGTCGGGTTGCTCCATACCGCCATGGAACATATCGCATGGGAATTTCTTTGCTTGCAGATATCCGGTGACTCGTTCCACACTTTCACGATAGTTGCAGAATACAAGGGTAGAATGATAACCAAGCACACAAAGCAGGTTATAGAGAGTTTCCAGCTTATCTTTTTCGGGAGAAACAACTTTATGAAGTTTCAGACGCGGTGCAAGGGCATCAGGGTCCAGGAAATTCAGTTTGACAAGTCGAGAACCGTCAGCAGAAAGTTGGTCCTCGCCTCCTACTCCGGCAAATTGGGGAATTTCTTCAGCATCCGTAGCCGAAAGCAGAATACGCTTCTTTAATGACGGTAACTGTCCGATCACTTCCGCCATTTCATCGTGGAAACCGAACTCAAGGCATTTATCGAACTCATCTATCACCAATGTGGTGACGGTAGCCGCATCGAAATTCTCTTTCCGCAGATGATCGTTCATTCGTCCCGGCGTACCGATAATGACGGAAGGATGAATCCCCTTCATCGTCCTGTGCTCTTCCATTGCAGGACGACCGCCGTAACAACTCATAGCTTTAAACGGGGTCCCCATGGATTTGAATACCGTTTCAATCTGCAATGCCAGTTCTCGTGAGGGCACCAGAACAACGGCTTGTACGCCTTGCGCATCCGTTTTCAGAGTCTGCACCAGCGGAAGCAGAAAAGCCAGTGTTTTACCCGATCCTGTGGGTGAAAGCAGCACCAAGTCTTTATTTTCACGGTAAGCTTCCCGGGTTGCCTCTTGCATCGGGGTAAGTTGCTCTATTTGCAGATTACGCAGTATATCTTGAATTTCCATAATAATCTTTTGTTATGACGAGCCAAAGATAATGCAAATTGGGCGTAGAACTTTCATGCATGTATGAAAAAGTTAATAAAAAAACTCCTGCTCAGCCGTAGCCTTGCAGGAGTTTTCAAAAATATCGAAGTCATTTACCAATTTTAGCGTATGCCTTATCCGCCGAAGTTGTCGAACATCAAGTTCTGAGCCGGAACGCCGAGATCGTCGAGCATCTTCTCGACAGCTTTCGACATCGGGCCAGGACCACACATGTAGTATTCGATATCTTCGGGAGCTTCGTGATTCTTCAGATAAGTTTCGTAAATCACCTGATGAACGAAGCCCGGAGTATACTTCACGCCTGCTGCATCTGCTGCGGGATCCGGACGGTCCAAAGCCAGATGGAACGTAAAGTTCGGGAAATCCTTCTCGATTTGCAGGAAGTCTTCCAGATAGAACACTTCATTCAGCGCACGTGCACCGTAGAAGTAAGTCATCTTACGGTCTGTAGTATGCAATGTCTTCGTCAAGTGCATGATCTGGGCACGCAACGGAGCCATACCGGCACCACCGCCAATCCACATCATTTCCTTCTTAGAATCGAATATCGGGTGGAAGTCTCCGTAAGGACCACTCATGATTACCTTATCACCCGGTTTCAGTGTGAAGATATAAGAAGAAGCGATACCCGCAGGTACATCCATAAAGCCTTGTCCCTGATCTTTCGGCTTGAACGGAGGAGTTGCGATACGTACTGTCAACATGATACGGTCGCCCTCTGCCGGATAGTTAGCCATAGAATACGCACGGATGGTTTCTTCGTTGTTGTCACACTTCAGTGTAAACAAACCGAATTTCTCCCATGCCGGCAGATACTCGTCACCAATCAGGCTCTTGTCAATGTCCTTATTATAGTCCATTGAGTATTTAGGTATCTTGATCTGTGCATAAGATCCCGGGATAAAGTCCATGTGTTCGCCTTTAGGCAACGCAACGATGAACTCTTTGATGAACGTAGCCACGTTCTTGTTGGAGATAACCTCGCACTCCCACTCTTTTACACCCAGTACAGACTCATCAATCTTGATGCCCATATCACTCTTCACTTTCACCTGGCAACCCAGACGCCAATGATCTTGCACCTGTTTGCGGCTGAAATGAGGAACTTCAGACGGCAGAATCTCGCCACCGCCATCCAGTACCTGGCATTTGCACTGTCCGCAAGAACCCTTACCACCACAAGCGGAAGAAAGGAATATACCGTTCACAGACAACGTATTCAGCAACGTGGAACCGGAAGCTACATCCAGTACATTATCGCCGTTGATAGTCAGTTTTACATTACCTGAAGGTACCAGGAAGTTCTTGGCAACCAGCAGGATAACAACAAGCAGCAGAATAACCACCAGGAATACTCCAATGCTCGCTAATATTAAATTCATATCCATTGTTCTATTCCTTTCTTTATTAGATGTTCAAACCAGAGAAACACATGAATGCCATTGCCATCAGACCTACTGTAATGAACGTGATACCCAAGCCTTTCAGCGCGTCGGGCACGTCAGAGTAAGCCATTTTCTCACGAATAGCCGCCAGACCTACAATGGCCAGCAACCAGCCGATACCGGAACCGAGTGCATAAGAGATGGCATCCCATACGTCACCGATGTATTTCGGATCGCTCTCGCCCACATTGATACGTTGCTGCATGAACAGCGAAGCACCCATGATGGCACAGTTTACGGCAATCAGCGGCAAGAAGATACCCAGTGAAGCATAGAGGGAGGGACTGAAACGTTCCACAACCATCTCTACCAACTGCACGATACCGGCAATTACCGCGATGAAAAGAATAAAACTCAGGAAGCTGAGGTCAACGCCTTCAATGATAGCGTTGGCAGCCAGTACCTTGGTTTGCAACAAGTAGTTGACCGGAAGCGTAACCACCAACACGAAAGTTACGGCGATACCCAGTCCTACTGCGGTTTTCACGTTCTTAGATACAGCCAAGTAAGAGCACATACCCAGGAAGAACGCAAATATCATGTTGTCCACGAATATGGAGCGGACAAATAAACTTATTAAATGTTCCATAATCTTTATTGATTTATGAATTATGATTTATCGGTTATGATTTATCAGCACTGTAAGTAGCAGAAAATAAATCATAAATCTGAAATCATAAATCTACTTACTTTTCTTGCAATTCTTTGTGACGGGCACGTTGATACCAGATGATACAAGCACAGATGATCAAAGCCATCGGCGGCATCAGCATCAAGCCGTTGTTCACATAACCCAGGTTTGTCAGCCATTCATGGTTCAGAATATTGAAACCGAGCAATGTACCGGAACCTAACAGTTCGCGGAAGAAAGCTACGATAATCAAAATCTTGGCATATCCCAAACCGTTACCTATACCGTCGAGACAAGACTCCCACGGACCGTTCTGCATGGCAAACGCTTCCAGACGTCCCATCAGGATACAGTTTGTGATAATCAGACCTACATAAACAGAAAGCTGCACACTTACGTCATAAGCAAACGCCTTCAGTACTTCACTTACGATGGTTACCAAAGCGGCTACCACAACCAACTGAACGATGATACGGATACGGTTGGGAATGGTTTTACGCAACAACGAGATAACCACATTAGAGAAAGCCGTAATCACTGTTACCGAAAGCCCCATTACGATGGCAGGTTCCAGTTTGGCAGTTACAGCCAGTGCAGAACAGATACCCAGCACCTGTACGGTAACAGGGTTGTTCATACCCAGCGGGGTTGAGAATACTTCTCTATTTTTCTTTGAAAATAACTGTCCCATATCCTTTATTCCTCATCATTATTGGTTAAAAAACTCTTGTAACTATTCAGACAGGTTTTCAACATAACGTCTACACCTACAGATGTAATCGTACCACCGGAGATACCGTCCACCTGGTAATCAGGTTTTTCCACCTTACCGTTCTTCACAACCCCCAGGGCAACTTCACCATTGTCCAGCGTCTTCTTGCCCAGGAATTCATCCTGGAATTGTTGTCCGGCGATTTCGGCACCCAGACCCGGAGTTTCACTGGCATGAGAGAAGTAAACACCGTAAACGGTATCCTTGTCACTGTTCAGTGCAACATATCCCCAGATAGCACCCCAAAGACCAGCACCGTAAACAGGGAATACATATTTGGTTTCTCCATTCACTTCTGCAACAAATACGTGCAGACGCTGGTGTTCTTTAGCTTCTTTTTCGTAGCCGGTAGCAAATGCTCCGGTGTTCTCGGTCAGAGTACCGTCTACGTTCATCAGCATATCTCCTTTTACATACTTATTATATTCAGCCTCGGCATCTTCCACATTCTTGATGTTCAATGCAGCGAGTATTTGCTTCTTCGTATCCAGTTCCACGTTTTTATCCTGAATGCTTCTCAGTGAGGAACTAACGAATGCCAGCAAGAATGCAACGATAACAACCATTACCGAAGCATAAATGATAGTATAACTATTACTATTAGTATTCATTTTCTTCGGTATTTTAATTGTTAGACTTAATTGCACGTTTCTCGCGACGACTGATATTGCCCTGTACTACACAGTAGTCAATCAGCGGAGCGAAGATGTTCATCAGCAGGATGGCGAGCATCATACCTTCGGGATAACCGGGGTTCAGCACACGGATCACGATTGCCATGACGCCGATCAGGAAACCGAAGATATACTTACCCGTCTCGGTACGTGCCGAAGTTACAGGGTCGGTAGCCATAAATACGGCACCGAAGCAGAAACCACCCAGCACGAGGTGTTCGTACCAAGGCATCTGAGCCATCGGAGTGTCAGGACCGATAGCGTTGAATACCCAAGCCATGAACGCACCGCCCACGAATACGGAGAACATCGCCTTCCAGCTTGCGATACCCGTTGCCAGCAACAGGATAGCACCCAGAGCGATAGCAATTACACTGGTCTCACCGATAGAACCCGGTATCAAGCCCGTCACCATATCCCAGGAGAATGGCGGAACAGCCCCCGATGTGGCAGCCGCACCCAACGGAGTAGCTACGGTCAGTCCGTCAACCGCTTGTCCCAGACCGAAGATTGTGTCGCCTGATACCCAAACGGCATCACCGGACATCTTCGTAGGATATGCAAAGAAAAGGAATGCACGAGTGACCAGGGCAACGTTGAACACGTTCATACCCGTACCACCGAATACTTCTTTAGCGAAAATTACAGAGAATGCAGTAGCCACCGCCAGAATCCACAGCGGACAATCTACCGGAACAATCATAGGAATCAGGATACCGGAAACGAGGAAACCTTCCTGGATTTCTTCTTTCTTCCACTGAGCCACAACGAACTCAATGCCCAAACCTACTACATAAGAAACGATGATTTTAGGCAATACAGCCAGAAAACCGTAGGCAAACATTTCAATGAAGCTACCTGTAGCACCGGTATTCGTGAAATGCTGATAACCTACGTTATACATACCGAACAACAACGCCGGTACCAACGCAATGACCACCATCGACATAATGCGCTTGCTGTCGATAGCGTCGTGAATGTGCGTTCCCGATTTCGAAGTCGTGCTGGGGACGAACAGGAATGTTTCGAATCCGTCGAACACAGACTGGAATGCGTGGAATTTGCCGCCCTCTTCAAAGTTCGGCTTTATCTTGTCGAGATAATTTCTTAACGCTTTCATTTATAAGTATTAATTATATAAGTATTAATTATTAGGCCATTTCGGCGCGAAGCATGTCGAGTCCTGCACGAACGATACGTTGAACTTCTACCTTCGAAGAGCAAACGAATTCGCAGAGGGCAAAATCCTCGGGAGCTACTTCGTAGATTCCCAAAGCCTCCATACGGTCGATGTCACCCGCAATGATAGCTTTCACCAGATATTCGGGGAAGATATCCATCGGGAATACACGGTCGTACTCATTGGACATGATCATGTGGCGTTCACCACCCTTGATGCGGGCATCCAGCACATATTCCTTGTTGTTGCCCAGCAACCAGCTGAAGTAAGAACGGTTCACGCTGAACTGATTGAAACGCGGCATAATCCAACCCAGCATTTCGTGGATGTCATCGCCTTCGGGGATCACCGTGAGCTGGCTGTCGAATGCGCCGAGGAAAGCGTTCGGAGAAACCTTCTTGCCTGTAAGCACATTACCGCTGATGTAGCGCAAGTCTCCCTTGCCCGAGCTCACGTTTCCACTGAATACGTTTGTCAGCAAAGCACCTACTTTCAGTTTGCAGTATGCAGGTTTCAACACTTCGGAACCTGTAACGGCCACCTTGCGCGTCATGTCCACACGTCCTGTATTGAACAGGCGTCCGATGAATATAACGGCTTCCGGACTGATTGTCCACACAGTTTCGCCTTTCACGATAGGAGAAATGTGGTTGATCTGTACGCCTACATTGCCGGCCGGGTTCGGTCCGTCAAATGCGTTAATCGTTACATTCTTAGCTTGCGTCAACGCGGTTGCCTTTTGTTTTACACTAATACTCAGATACGTCTTTGCCATCTTGGAAAGAGCATCCAATCCTGTCTGGAAGTTTGCTTCCTCGCCTTTCAGAACGAATTCGAAATCGGGTGCCAGCGGGTTACTGTCGAAGGCCGAAACAAAGATAGCTTTCGGATACATCGTGGGGTCAGCAATCACGTCATAGGGACGCTGACGGATGAACGCGAACATACCTGCTTCCAGCAATGCGGCTTTCACTGACTCGCCGTTCAGGGAACTCACGTTTTTCTTACCGAATTCTTCATAGTCTTGCTCAGCCGCAGCTTCAACGACAATGTTCAGCACTTTACGACGTGCGCCGCGCTCCACACTTGTCACTACGCCGCTAACGGGCGAAACAAATTTCAATTCAGGATGATTCTTGTCGATAAACAAGGGTCCTCCGGCCATCACATATTCCTGTTCTTTGACTACTACCTTCGGAGTAATACCCGTAAAATCTTCAGGAACCAATGCGTAGAATCCCGGTTCTTTCACAGACATAAACTCCTGAGAAGCCTTACCTTTCAGGTTGATGTCAAGGCCTTTACGTAACTTAATTACATTTGCCATGCGTTTATATAAAATAATGGTTTCATTAATTTGCCGCAAAAGTAGCAAAAAAGAACGTGAATAAAGAGCAAAAAAGAAAGGAATTACGGATAAATTTCCGTAATTCCTTTCGTTAACGAACACGATGACAACAAGATGAGTTATTGTGTTTAATATTCTTCTGCAAACATCGGATCCCAAGCGGGCAAACGAATGGGTTTCTGCTTGAATATATCCATTACTTTGGCAGGAACGTATTTAGTCTCCAGCACCAGACGGAACATATATTCGTCGAACCATTCATCGGTCATGATCAGATGTCCCTGATAACCGCTGGTAGGTCCCCAACTATTTTCAACCATCCATTTCACGGGTTTTCCGTCTTTATTCAGATCCACAGCCATAAGGGTCATGGCATGAGACGAGCCGCTGGAGAAGGTTTGGATGCGTTGTTTCTTATCCATATTGAAAGTGGTGCCCATGAGCGATTCATAATCATAGTTTTTCACATCGAGCAAGCCACGCTCGGAATTCAGGAACTTGCCTACGTCGCAAGAGAAATACATCATGGTGCTGTCCTTCAGAGAAGTGATAGCCATCTCTTTGATATCTTCCACAGGCAGATTGACGTACGTCCAGTTCTTCCCATCGTAGCGATGACGGTCGTAATCTATTTCATAGCACTTGTAGTACTCGCGCGAGGGATCGTTCATAACCATCACATAATTGGTCAACAGATTCTCGTCGCCATACTTCTTGAGGAATGACATCGGAGTGTGATGTTCTGTTTCGGCAGGATTGCCCTGGGCATCTTTACGCACATAGTCAAATTCCGTAGGAGGAACGCCAAGATTCAGCACCAGCATGCGATAAATGGTACCGAGCATCGCAGTCTTTTCCTTATCCAGCGCCGCAGGTTTTGCCCCGTTAGAAGCCAGATCACGCAGTTGCAGACCGTATTCCTTTAACTTCAAAGAAATCAGATTTGCCATACGCGACGTATTGTCGCTGCTGTTCGTTTCCGGCATGGCTTCTTTAGGAACCAAACCATATTTACCTACAATGTCTGCAACGCCCGTAAAAGTTCCTCCATCGCTTAGCGGATGTTGGAAAAGCCATTCTACGGTTTTATCGTTCAAGGGTTTGTCACGGGTATCAATGATGCCTTGCAAAAAGAGGTTTGCCTTCTCCAGCTGGTCCCAGAAAAAAGGATAAATTTCCGAGAATTCAAAAGACTGGAAACCGTATTTACCGATGGCTTTGGCACGCATCACATTCAGTCCTGTGAAAAGCCAGCAACGACCGGATGATTTCTGGTCGGTGATGCCTTTCGAATTTACTTTTACGGAGAAATGAGTATCCATTCCGGTCAGATTCTCCTGGTTGAGGGCAAGTTTGCGGATGTCATTGTTGCCAATGGCATTACGCAGAGCTTTGTCGGCACTGGTTCCCTCGTAACTCTGTTTGATCTGGTTCAGCATCGCATCGCTGATACCGCCTTTCCTATCTTGCGCCTGTATGGAAAGTAATGCGGCGCTGAAAACAAAAACGGATAAAATTCGTTTATTCATAAATTATATGGTTTTTATAGTAATTGGTCTGTTTCTCTTGCTTCCTGTCACCCGAACCGTACCAAATCCGTGTTTGCTCCGTATCCAAGACTTTGGACTTGGTACGGACCAGGTACGGACCAGGTACGGGCCAGACACGGACCGGGTACGGAAGGGTTCTGAATATTGGTCTAATTATCCGATATGTCGAAAAAACTTATTTAGAATTTCTCACAGCCAAGCTTCAGATTACATGCAAAAATAGCCGTTTTTTTGAAACTTTTAGTGAAATCTTTAGATTTATTGTCTATCAATTTGAAAACTTATCCAAATAAATTAGTTTTCTTTGCACCCTCATTCGCACGATATGAAGAAATATATAATAGGTATTATGACGTTACTGCTTTCAGTAACAAGCCTTTCCGCTCAGGAAGCTACAAATTTGGTTAGCATCAGTGACACTACACCGGCATTGACTAAACGTGAACTACGAAAACAGAAGGTAGCGCAACGAAATTTGCACTACAACATTTTGGGTGGTCCGAGTTACACCCCCGACTTTGGTGCCGTACTCGGTGGAAGCGCCCTGATGACCTTCCGCATGAACCCAAGTGACACCACACAACTGCGCTCCGTGGTTCCCGTAGCCATCGCTTTCCTCTTCAATGGCGGTATCAACCTTTTCTCTAAACCCCAACTCTTTTTTAAAGGTGACCGTTTCCGCATCTTCGGAAAGTTTGCCTACAAGAATACGGAAGATAACTTCTATGGCTTGGGCTACAGCACGAACAAGAATTATGTCCGGAGCGACACTACCAGTCAGTATCGCTACAGCGGCATCCAGTTCAACCCCTGGTTCCTGTTCCGCCTGGGCAACAGCAACATATTCGCCGGACCGCAGATAGATATAAATTACGACGACATCACGAAACCAGCCAAATATCTGGTGGACGAACCGTCGTACAAAGCAGCCGGAGGAACGGACAAAGGATACAAGAATTTCAATTCCGGTGTCGGCTTCCTGCTGACCTATGACAGCAGAGACATTCCCGCCAATGCCTATCGCGGCACGTACCTGGATTTCCGGGGAATGATGTATACTAAATTTCTTGGAAGTTGATGACAATTTCTATCGTCTGG
>NZ_EQ973492.1:244665-246293 GCF_000158035.1 Bacteroides cellulosilyticus DSM 14838 | reverse complement strand
AATTATTATCATGACCCGTTTACAAACAAACAACTCCCGCCAGCATCTCCCCCCCTTATCCTTTCCGTTATTTATTTTTCTCTCTTTTCTTGCATCAGTAAAAGATTATCCATACTTTTGAGAAATATTTTGTTTACCTTGAACAAACAACTCTGAGGACATTACACAATGAGAACTTTCGAGATATTATTCTGGATAAGCCTGTTTATCGTATTCTATACTTATATAGGATACGGAATTGTGCTATACATTCTGGTCAAAATTAAAGAAACTTTCCGCAAACCGGTACACTACCCCATGCCTGCTGACGAGGAACTGCCCGAAGTCACACTCTTCATCGCAGCTTACAATGAGGAAGACGTGGTGGACGAAAAGATGCAGAACTGCCTGGCGCTGGATTACCCCGCAGACAAACTGCAAATATTCTGGGTCACGGACGGCAGCAACGACCACACCAACGAACGGCTTTCCCACTGGCCCCGTGCCACCGTCCTCCACCAACCCGAACGACAAGGAAAAACCGCCGCCCTCAACCGCGGAATGAAGTTCGTGAAAACACCACTCGTCGTATTCACCGATGCCAATACCCACCTGAACCGGGAAGCATTGCGCGAAATCGTCCATGCTTTTGTCAACCCCAAAGTGGGCTGCGTGGCAGGCGAAAAACGCATTGCCATGCAAAGCAAAGACAATGCCGCATCAGGAGGAGAAGGCATTTACTGGAAATATGAATCCACCCTGAAAGCACTCGACTCACGGCTCTACTCAGCCGTAGGCGCTGCCGGAGAGCTGTTTGCCGTACGCCGGGAGTTGTTCGAAGACATGCGGACGGACACACTACTCGATGATTTCATCCTCTCCCTCCGCATCGCCATGCGTGGCTACACCATCGCCTACTGTGCCGCGGCTTATGCCACCGAAAGCGGCTCCGCCGATATGCAGGAAGAAGAAAAGCGCAAAGTACGCATCGCCGCCGGAGGCTTACAGTCCATCTGGCGTTTGCGCCCGCTGCTGAATCCTTTCCGCTACGGTCTGCTCAATTTCCAATACGTATCCCATCGTGTCTTGCGATGGTCCATCACTCCTATCCTATTGTTCCTGTTGCTCCCTCTCAACGTAGCGCTACTTTTCACCACCGCACAACCATTGTTCTACGCCGTTATACTGGGACTGCAAATCTTGTTTTACCTGATGGGAATCTGGGGATATATCCTCTCCAGGAAACACATCAAAAACAAAATTCTTTTCATCCCTTACTACTTCCTCTTCATGAACATCAATGTGCTAAGAGGATTCCGCTACCTGAGTAAGCGCAAAGGCAATAAAAGCGGAGCCTGGGAAAAAGCACGAAGGGCAAGTTAAGACGGAAATACCTCGACAAAAATCTAATACAAAGAAAATAATGAAAAGCATTCTGAAAGACACAAATAACTCCGAAAAACTACTGAACATGGTATCAGACACCCTGATACTCATGGACAAGGACGGTGTTTGTGTAGACATGGCCGTACACAACGTAGACCTATGGTTTATGAACGAAGAGAGATTGCTCGGAAAGAATCTGCTGAACCTGCTACCTCCGGTGACATACAGTGAGTTTTATCCTGAATTCAAACCCTTTCGGTTCC
>NZ_EQ973492.1:239877-244359 GCF_000158035.1 Bacteroides cellulosilyticus DSM 14838 | reverse complement strand
GAAAGTTTTGCTCCGGAGAACAAAGTCTGTCCGCAATTACGAACTCATGTTGCGGGATGACACCTACTTCTTCAAATGCATCATGCAACCCTACGGTGACCTCGTGCTTTGCCAATACCGGGATATCACCGAACGCAGCCAGCGCAAACTGGAGCTGGAAAGAAGAAACCGGGAACTATATGAGATACAGAAAGCCGCATTCATCGGCAGATGGGTGTTTGACACAGTCACCCGCGAATTCGGTTATGCCGGACATACGGGCATCATGTGTAAGACGGATGAACAAGCCATTCCACTGGATGCATACCTGAACCTGATCTTGCCCGAAGACAGAAATACTTTTGAGAACTGGCTCGGCGATAATCTGAAAGGTAACATGGAAAATACTGTGGACTACCGCATTCTCTACAACAAAGATGTACATTATATCCGCCTGAAAACATTCAGTCGCGAACGCGATAAAGACGGCAACATCTCGCTGGAAGGATACATACAGAACATTACTGACATCCAAAAAAGCCGCAATGACATCAACCTGCTGACGCACGCCATCAACAATTCCACAGAAGATATCTTCGCCGCCAAGGAAGACGGTACCCTGATTTTTGCCAACCGCCTCTTCAAGTTGCACCATGAACTGGGAAGTACGGATGATATCAGCCAACTAAAAATATACGAAATCGGCTCGTATACACGTACCCTGGAGGGTTGGCAAAAGATGATAGCTTCAATCAAGGAGGGAGAGAAACACCAGTCCTTTATGGTATACAACCCCTTGCCGCGCTTCCCGGAAATACTGGCGTACGAAGGCAATGCCTATTGGGTGACCAGCGATGAAGGCGTAGGAACCATCTGGGCTTTCGGCCGGGACATTTCACAACGCATCCGCCACGAACAACAGATCAAGTGGTTCAACCAGATATTGGACAAAACCATGGAGCATCTGCCCGCAGGAATTGTTGTGAAAGATATCAGGAACAACTTCAAATACCTGTACCGCAATCGTGAATCGTACAACCGTGACGTCCCTATGGAAGAGGCTTTGGGCAAAGACGACTTCGATTTCTATCCTCTCGAAATAGCCCGTGAAAAACGCCGGCAGGACAAAGATATAGCCACCACCGGACAAGAGATGCACTGGATTGCAGAAGAACGTGACGGTCATGGAAATCCGCTTTTCCTGGACAAGCGGAAAATGAAAATAGAGAGCAAAGACTTCTCCCCCATCCTGCTGAACATAGAATGGGACATCACAGAAATGGAACTGATGAAACGGGAACTGATGGTAGCCAAAGAGAAAGCCGAAACCTCCGACCAACTCAAATCAGCCTTCCTTGCCAACATGAGCCACGAGATACGTACACCGCTCAATGCCATCGTAGGCTTTTCACGCATCATTGCCGAAAGCGAAAATACGGAAGAGCGCAAAGAATATTACAACATTGTGGAAGCCAACAACGAACGTCTGTTGCAACTCATCAATGAAATTCTCGACCTCTCGAAGATAGAGGCCGGAATTGTGGAGTTCAGCATCGCCGCCGTCCGCCTGCACCCGCTGTGCAAGGAAATCCATGATGCGCATGTATTCCGCTGTCCGTCAGATGTAGAGCTGAGATTCGATCCATCCGACGAAGATATTCTGATAGATTCTGATAAGAACCGCATCTTCCAAGTGATATCGAACCTGATAGGAAATGCGTTCAAATTCACCACCAAAGGCAGCATCAGCTACGGATACCACCGGGAAGGGGAAACTATCGTATTCCATGTGACTGACACGGGCACAGGCATCGCCCCCGAAAAGATAGGAAAGGTATTCGAGCGTTTTGTAAAAGCCAACAATTTTGCACAGGGCACCGGATTGGGTTTAGCCATTTGCAAAACAATCATCGAACGTCTGGGCGGAAAAATCTCCGTGACCTCCGAACTGGAGAAAGGAACTACCTTCATCTTTACCCTGCCCGCCAAGACCACCCAAGACGAAGATAAGGAAAAAACTGAAAACAGCCCCGAAGAAAACAAAACGGCAGCCGGAGAACAAAGTGCAGGCAGCGAAAGCACGGAAAATGTACAGGCATCGCCACAAGAAACCGTCTCGCTGAAAACCGTTTTGATAGCCGAAGATACGGATAGCAATTATATCCTGACCAAAGCTATTCTGGGGAAGGAATACCATCTGGAACGTGCCAAAGATGGTATGGAAGCCGTCAATATGTTTGTAGAAATAAATCCGGATATCATCCTGATGGACATGAAGATGCCGAACCTGGACGGACTGGACGCAACAAAAATCATCCGGGAATTATCGCCCGGCGTCCCTATCATCGCCCTGACTGCCTTTGCCTACGATCATGACCGCAAAGCCGCACTCGAAGCGGGTTGCAACGATTTCCTGACCAAACCTTTCACACAGGAGAAATTGAAGGAGACGATAAAGAAGTGGGTTAATAAGTAATTAACCCACTTATCACTAATCACGCAAAGATATCGCTTCTTTGAATATAGGCAATCACATCGCCCTTATTCACAGTATCGCCTTGTTTGGCGCATATCTCTACGACACGTCCGGTGAATCCGGTCAATATCTTTTCGTATTCTCCCCACGGGGTGGAAAGGTAACAGAACACTTCATCATGCTGGTATTTACGCCCTATGAACGGAGCCACAGAAGGACCTTCCACAGATACTTCCCACAACACCTGTCCTTTATCCGGTGCAATAATCGGATCGGCCTTGGCACGTTTCAGTTTCCGGATTTCTTCTTCCGAATATCCATTCTTCACCATAGACGCGTCTTTGGCACGTTGCAATTCATCCTCGAAACGCTTCTTGGCTGTGCCGGACTTGTAATCACGATACTGACGGTCGTGCATGGCAAGTTCAAAGAGTTCTTCTTCATCATCTCCATATTCCCAACCGTTCTCGTCCATTTCTTTCCGATATTCATCCAGAGCATCCGGATAGTTCAATTGCGGATCGGTATCCACAAATTCATATCCTTTTGATTTCGCCAATTCCACAATTTCAGGAGCCAGCTCGCCCGGCAGACGTCCGCTCTTACCGAGAATCATATCCCACGTATGATTATCTATCATCGTCCAGCGCTCCTCACCTTTCACCAACTGCATGAGGTTCATCAATGCCACATTCTTCACATACTGGCTGAAAGGCGTTACCAACGGAGGATACCCCAGCTTAGGCCATACGTATTCCACCTCGTCGAAGAGCATCACCAACAGGTCGTCAATGCTGAGTTCCGGTTCATTCTTCCCTCTTAATATCATGTTTATACCCGAATGTACTCCCTTCAGATCAGCCATCATGGAACCCATCATACCACCCGGAAGGCCACACTTCAACAGCAAAGAGGACATGTGTTTATTGGTCGGATCCATGAAATAGCCCAGGAAGTCATCTATAAATTCCTGTGTCATGGCACGTGCCTTCATATATGCCTTCATATTGATATCGGGCACCTGGAAGCCCTTATCTTTCAGCATGGCTTGTACGGAGATTACGTCCGGATGTACTTTACCCCAGGACATCGGTTCCATAGCCACATCAATGATGTCGGCGCCATTCTCGCAAACTTCCAGAATAGAAGCCATCGACAGCCCTGGTCCGCTATGGCCGTGATACTGGATAATCACTTCGGGATGCCTTTCCTTAATTGTCTTCGTCAAACGTCCCAGCATACCCGGACGACCGATGCCTGCCATATCTTTCAGACAGATTTCGGGTGCTCCCGCTTCAATCAACTGGTCGGCAACATGGGCATAATATTCCACCGTATGCACAGGTGAGTGTGTGATACAAAGGGTTGCCTGCGGTATCATCCCTGCCTCCAATGCATATTTAATAGAAGGAATTATATTCCGCGTCTCGTTCAGTCCACAGAAGATGCGGGTGATATCCACCCCTTGCGCATGCTTCACACGATACATCAGACGGCGTACATCGGCAGGCACAGGATACATGCGCAAAGCGTTCAGACCACGGTCCAGCATATGCGTTTGTATACCCACTTCATTGAAAGGTTTGGTAAAAGCGCGTACGGCTTTGTTAGGATTCTCACCGTACAACAGATTCACTTGCTCAAAAGCTCCCCCGTTCGTTTCCACACGGGCAAAACACCCCATTTCAATAATCAACGGAGCGATACGTACCAATTGATCTACACGGGGTTGATATTTACCGGAAGATTGCCACATATCACGGTAAACAAGACTGAATTTAATTTCCTTTTTCATCGCAGTCAACAGTTAGCGGTTTAACATATATGAATTACTCGGTTAACTTAACAAGTACAAATATAAAGGTTTATTCTGACATATAGTCAAACTTATATTTGAATTATTTAGTATAAAAGATATGTTTAATATCATATTGAAACTTATTTTTCATTTTATAACATTTCTCGTCATTTCATTCCTCTATGATTCAGACGATAATTTATCGGAAAGGATGGAGGGGAGTAATTAT
>NZ_EQ973492.1:224838-238846 GCF_000158035.1 Bacteroides cellulosilyticus DSM 14838 | reverse complement strand
TTTCGAGTGTCGCCTATGAAGGACATCCGTACGCACGCCCCATCATCGGTCTGCCGGAACACCTGAAAAACCCTCGCCTGAGCAAACTGATCGAATACTACAACGAATGGTATACTCCCGAAAACATGGTACTCATTCTTGTGGGTAACGTCAATGCCAAGCAAATCAGCGGACGTATCAACGCCACTTTCGGACGTTTACCGGCTAAGGCTACTCCCGAACGTAAAACTTATCCTGACCTTGAAATTAAAGGTCGCAAGCAGTATAATGCTAAAATCGGTTATTACCCCAATGTATGCCTCGTATACAAAGGCGTACCTTCCGGACACCCCGATGAAAAACCTCTGGAAATCGCCATGTCCTTGCTGAGCAACAGCAGCAGCACCGGTACGCTGGACAAATTGACCATCGACGGTGAACTGACCAATGGTTATGCCTATGCAGACACCCGCCGCGAACAAGGCCGCAATATCGTACGTTGCACACCACTGTACGATGAAAACCAACGTCGTTTCGAATCGAACAAGAGCGCTGAAAAGAAAGCACTGAAAGCTATCGAGAAAATCGCCAACGGACAATTCGAAGAATGGCAGATTAATGCTATCAAGAACAACATGTGTCGTGACTTCGACCTGATGATGGAATCGAATACTTCCAAAGCCCTCACGCTGATGCAGGCCTTTATCAGTGAAGAAGACCTGGGACAAGTTCTCAACTACAAAGATGAGGTAATGGCTATTACCACAGAAGATATCAAGCGTGTTGCCAAACAATACCTGACCAACGATTACCTGGCCATCTACATTGAAAAAGGCAAGCTGGACAAGAATGCAAAAATCAAAAAACCGGGTTACAAACCCATCGAACCGCCTGTAGGCAAACAATCTTTGTATGCTACACAGTTCAAGAATATGCCTATCGGACAAGTGGAAGAGAAATTCCTCGACTTCAGCGAGATACAGAGCAAACAACTGAATGACCGCTCCAAGATGTATTATTCGCAGAATCCGGAAAACAACGTATTCAGCCTTACACTCCGTTATGGTGTCGGAGTACGTGATTTCCCGAAACTGGGTATTGCAGCGGACTTGATGAACAACGCCGGTATCATGGGTACTTATGAGCCGCAACAACTGAAAGAGGAACTTAGCAGACTGAATGCAACTTGCCGCGTAAGCGCCAGTCAAAACTACCTCTACATCACCATGGAAGGCTACGAAGAAACCTTGCCGCAAGCTTGCCAGCTTCTTGCCCGCCAAATCCTGATGCCGAAACTGGACGAAAAACAGTTAAGCCGTATCAAAGGTTCCATGCTGGGCAGCCGCCAACAACGTAAGGAGAATGTAAACACCTTATCCAACGCACTCCTCCAATACATGATCTTCCAGGATAAGTCATCCTATATTGACGAACTGACAGATAAGGAAATCTACGAATTGCAGATCTCCGAGCTGACAGGTGATATCAACCGCGCATCCAACTATGAAGCCGAAATCTTCTATTGCGGAACAATGCCTTTCGATAATGCTTACGACGTCCTCAGCAAGAATCTGCCGCTGGTTGCCAACGAAAAGCCATCTACATCTCCGCAGGACAAGCCGATGGTTTCAGTAACGGAAAATACCATTTACTTCCTGCCTAACACAGATGCGGAACAGGCACAGATTTATTTCTACCTGCCGATGGCAAAATATGATAAGAAAGATGATGCAATACGCGATGCGTTCAATCAATATTTCTCCGGTGGTTTCAACGGTTTGGTAATGACTGAAATCCGTGAAAAACGTTCTATGGCTTACTCAGCCGGAGCCTACATCGGAACTCCTGCATTGCCCGGTAACCCCACTTACCTGTTTGGTAACATCGGTACGCAGAACGACAAAGCCAATGACGCGCTGGATGTCTTCATGGGATTGGTAACGGATATGCCTAAGAATGCAGACCGTATCGATAACATCAAGAGTTACATACGCCAGGAAATGCTGACAACTCATCCTTCTTTCCGCGATAAAGCAGAGAACATGAGAGAATTGCAGCGCATAGGTTACAATGCAGACCCTGCCAAGGAGAACCTGCCAAAGGTTGACGCATTGACTTTTGACGATATCGTGAAGTTCTACGAAGAGAATATTAAGGGCAAACCTTACTGCATCGGCGTCATGGGTAACCCGAAAGATATTGATCTGAAGAAACTGGAGAAATACGGCAAAGTAGTGAAACTGAATGAGAGAAAATTATTCAACACGAAAGACGCATTGTTCTAAAGAGCTACGAGTTACAAGCTACAAGCTGCTGCGCTGAAAGAGCTACGAGTTGCTGCGCTGTAACGCTGAAAGAGCTACAAGTTACAAGTTGCTGCGCTATGATGCTGAAAAGCACTCGTAGCTTGTAGCTTGTAGCTCGTAGCTCTTTCTTTATTACTCCTTGTCTTCCTCCTCTTCTCCGCCTCCCGTAAGAATCGGCAGACAGATATTATACTTCACTGCCAGAATGCGCGTCACAAAGACCGATACTCCGCCCACCACCTGGCAAGCATAGGACTGCATTCCCAGCAGATCGCACAACCAGTAGGCCGTACCGCCTACCACACATGCCATCGCATAAATCTCTTTTCGGAAAATAAGCGGTATCTCATTGATAAACACATCACGGATCACTCCACCCGCAGCACCTGTAATGCTACCCATAATGATGGCTACCCAGAACGGATATCCCAATGCAATGCTCTTCCCTACACCGACCACCGTAAACAGTGCCAGACCGATACTGTCGAAGATAAAAAACGTATTGTGCAAGTGGATGAGATGCTTTCCGAAAAGAATGACCCAAAGTAAAGCCAGTCCCGTACAAATCAGATAGATAGGATCAGTCATCCACCCCGGTGTCACTCCCAGCAATACATCGCGGATGGTACCGCCGCCGATAGCCGTCACAAAACCTACCACGTACGCTCCAAACCAGTCGAACCGCTTTGCCGATGCCAGACGGATACCGCTGATGGCAAAAGCGAACGTACCTATAAAATCGAGAATTTGAACAAATGTAGGCATGATAATCAATGATTAACGTTAAATGTTTAATGATTTATAATCGGTATTCATTAAAATTATGGGCAAAGTAACGAATAATTTCCCTAAGAAAACGTATTTTTGTCTCATCAATTTATATGCAATGAAAATAACAATCGTATCGGGCGCACGCCCCAACTTCATGAAAATAGCTCCCATCACCCGGGCCATCAAAGCCGCGCAGGAAGCTGGAAAGAAGATTTCATACCGTCTCATCTACACCGGGCGACAGGATGATACCAGTCTGGATGCCTCCTTGTTTTCCGACCTGGACATGAAGCGGCCGGACGGTTATCTGGGAGTCACCGGACACGACCATTCGGAAGTGGCAGCCGCCATCATGCTTGCTTTCGAGAAGGAACTGAACAATCATCCCGCGCAGGTAGTACTCGTTGTAGACGATCTTACCGCCACCATGAGCTGTTCCATCGTTGCCAAAAAGCGCGGTCTGAAAGTTGCGCACCTCATTGCCGGAACCCGTTCGTTCGATATGAATATGCCCCGCGAAGTGAACCGCACCATCGTAGATGCCATTTCCGACTATCTGTTTACCGCAGGCATGGTAGCCAACCGCAACCTGAACCAGGAAGGCATGATTCCCGAATACATCCATTATGTAGGCAATATATTGATAGATACCGTCCGCTACAACCGTCACCGTCTGTTGCAGCCTGTATGGTTCTCCACCATAGGGTTGGAAAAGCGCGGTTACCTGTTGCTGACCCTCAACCGGCACGACCTGCTGACCAAGAAACATGTGCTCAAATCGTTGATACAAACATTGATTGAGAAATCCGAAGGCATGCCCATCATTGCGCCCCTGCACCCTTATGTGCAAAAAGCCATCAAATCGCTGGACATCCCCGCGTCTAATCTGCACATCCTGCCGCCTCAAAGTTATCTGCATTTCGGTTACCTCATCAACCATGCAAAAGGCATTGTGACGGACTCCGGAAACATTGCCGAGGAAGCTACCTTCCTCGATGTCCCCTGCATCACGCTCAACTCCTACGCCGAGCATCCCGAAACCTGGCGTGTAGGTACCAATGAGTTAGTGAATGAAGATTCCGTGGCTCTTGCCAATGCTCTGGAAAGATTAATGCTCGGCGAATGGAAACATACTACCCTGCCCGACCGTTGGGATGGACGTACAGCGGAACGTATCGTACAGACGTTGATTAACGGAGAATTAAAGGAGCATTACTGAATTAGGAGTTAAGTTAGAGGAGTTAAACAGATAACCAACAGAAATAACCTAACTTATAGAAAGCAAAAAGCCGTAAAGAGGGGTGTTTTCCAGTCAGGTTCTTTTCTAAAAGACTCTCAGATATACGAAATAGGAAAGCGGTTAGTGCAACAGCATGAAACCGCTTTAAACTATTGTACCAGCGCAATAAGCGGACATAAGGAAGCAATTCCCGTTCACGGCCCAAGAGGTTTTTCACAGAACGGCGTGTTTTCACCAAAAAAGAAGCCGCATCTTCCTCCACCAGATGCCAGACCGGATTTTCAATATGCAACACCGGTATACCCGCATCTTCCAGCCTCTTTCCGAAAGCGGTATCCTCATATCCCAGATGAAACGTTTCGTCAAAACGGACACGCAGAAAAAGCTCTCTCGGAATAAAAAAGTTCATACTTATAAAGTGCTGATAAGGATGCTTACGACGTTCGGCAGCCGGTTGCGCTTCCACCTGCGCTCCGTATTTATTGCGCAGAAAGGAGTCCCCCTCCTCCGGATAACAAAAGCCACCGCAAACCACCTGTCCGCCCACATTCTTGAGGTATAAAGAAAGAAAGTCCTCACCTACCGGACTTGTGTCCGTATCCAGAAAAAGCAAATAAGGATAACGCGCCTGTTCACCCAAATAATTGCGGATAAATGCCGGACCATGATTCGTCTCCAGTTCCAGCACACGACATCCGTCCAACCGGTTCAACACACGATTTTCTTCCCTCACTTTCCGGCACGACGCGTCGTCCGCCAGCAAAATTTCGAAAGGAAACTCCGTCAGCAAGGCCATCTCATATAATTTCCGAACCAACGAGACGCAATTTATATTATATACCGGAATGAGTATGGACAGCATATTGTGAATTTTACGCGACAAATATAGCACAAATCAGATGAAAGTTAAAGCAGATATAAACATTCCTCTTATTTCTTTAGATTATATTTACTTCTTATTTAACTGTATTTTGTTAACTTTGCGGCCTCATACTGACTTAAATATGAAACAACAATATATAGCTCTCATCCTTTTTCTGCTGTCATTATTCGTCGCACACAGCGCATCCGCACAGATTAAAGGTGTCGTGACCGACTCCCTCACCAATGAACCATTAATGTACATCACCGTTCAATACGAGGGAAAAGGCGTGGGTGCCATCACCAATGCCGAAGGCGAATACACAGTGGAAACCCGCAAAGGCTGGAATGAATTATCATTCTCCGCCATCGGATACGTGACCAAGAAAGTCACCCTGAAGCCTACCACCAAAGTACTGAACGTGAAGCTGGCACCTGCCGACGTCATGCTCTCCGAAGTTGTGGTGAAGCCCCAGAAAGAGAAATACTCCCGTAAGAACAATCCCGCCGTGGATTTTATGAGGAAAGTTATCGAGAATAAGAAAGAACTGAAACTGGAAGCCAACGATTTCTACCAGTATCAGAAATACGAAAAGATGAAGATGTCCATGAACGACGTCACCCCCGAAAAGATGGAAAAGGGCATCTACAAGAAATTCTCATTCTTCAAAGACCAGGTGGAAGTATCGCCCAAGACCAACAAGATGATCCTCCCCATCTCCATCAAGGAGACATCTTCGAAGACCATCTACCGCAAAAGTCCCAAAAGCGAAAAAACCATCATCGAAGGTGTGAATTCCAGCGGTATAGAGGAGTTTTTCAATACGGGAGACATGTTGGGCACCATCCTGACCGATGTCTTCTCCGATGTCAATATCTACGACGATGACATCCGACTCCTGCAACGCCGCTTCGTCAGCCCCATCGGTCGCGGGGCCATCAGTTTCTATAAATACTACCTCATGGACACCGTCATGGTGGACCGTCAGGAGTGTGTGCACCTCACCTTCGTGCCTCAAAACTCACAGGATTTCGGTTTCACGGGACACCTCTACGTAGTGAAGGATTCTACTTATGCCGTAAAGAAGTGTACCATGAACCTGCCAAAAAAGACCGGTGTAAACTTTGTGGACAACCTCGACATAGTGCAGCAATTCGAGCAGATGCCGGACGGAAACTGGGTACTTACGGACGATGACATGACCGTGGAACTGCAATTCGTAAAAGGCATACAAGGGCTTGAAGTGCAGCGTACTACCAAATACTCCAATTACAACTTTGAAGACATTGAGCCTCGTCTCTTCCGCCTGAAAGGCAACGTCATCAAAGAAGCCAACATGCTCAACAAGAGTGATGAATATTGGGCGAGTGTGCGTCAGGTTCCCCTCACAAAGAAAGAGAGTAACATGGACGTCTTCATGAACCGCATTGAGCAAATTCCCGGATTCAAATATGTCATCTTCGGTGCGAAAGCCCTGATTGAGAACTTCGTGGAAACGGGCACCAAGAAGCACCCCAGCAAGTTCGACTTCGGGCCTATCAATACCACCATCACAAGCAATTACGTGAATGGCACACGTTTCCGTCTCAGTGGTATGACCACCGGTAACCTCGATCCGCACTGGAGTTTCAGCGGATATGCGGCCTACGGTACGAGGGACAAGAAATGGTTCTATAAAGGTCAGGCAGCCTACTCGTTCAACAAGCGCGAATATGTATTGTGGGAATTTCCCAAGCACTACCTGGCCTTCGATTACAGTTACGACGTCATGTCTCCCATGGATAAATACCTCTCAACGGACAAGGATAATATGTTTGTGGGCTGGAAGTGGACCAAGGTAGACCAAATGTCGTACATGCGCGACGCTACCCTGACCTACGAACTGGAAACCAATACCGGTTTTTCCATCAAAGCCATGGCACGCCACCGCAACGACCAGCCTGCCGGAGGTGTATTGCAATACTGGAAAAACGATGGTAACATCGCCGGAATATGGGATGATACGAATACCTTCATCAAGGACATCACCACCACCGAACTCGGCGTCACTCTGCGTTACGCACCGGGTGAGACGTATGTCAACACGAAGCAGCGCCGTGTGCCCGTATCGCTGGATGCCCCGATCTTCTCTCTCTCCCACACCCTCGGTCTGAAAGGCGTGTTAGGTGGCGAGTACAACTTTAACCTTACGGAAGCCAGTATCCGTAAACGTTTCTGGTTCGGTTCGTGGGGTAAACTGGATATTACCGCCCGTGCCGGCGCGCAGTGGAACACTGTACCGTTCCCCTTGTTGAACCTGCCCATGGCAAATCTGTCATACATCACCCAGCACAACGAGTCATTCAGCCTGATCAACAACATGGAGTTCCTGAACGACCGTTACGCCTCTCTCGCCCTGACCTATGACATGAACGGAAAGCTGTTCAACCGCATCCCGCTTATCAAGAAGTTGAAGTGGCGCGAAACTTTCCGCATCCGTGGTATGTACGGCACCCTGACGGACAAAAACAACCCGTACAAGAGCCATAACAACGAACTGTTCCTTTTCCCCATGCGCGACGGTGTCCCCACCAGCCACGTAATGGGCAGCACTCCCTACTTGGAAGCCAGTGTAGGTATCTACAACATATTCAAGCTGTTGCATATCGAATATGTACGCCGCCTCACCTACACCGATATACCGGGAGTGAAGAAAGATGGCATACGCTTCATGATATTAATGATATTCTAAAATAGCGACTTAGTGATGAATGATTAGTGATTAGCATAGTTACTTATCACTAATCACTAAACGTTAAACACTTATTCACATGACTCCATTAGCAGAAAGGCTTCGCCCTAAAACCTTAGACGACTACATCGGTCAGAAACACTTAGTAGGACCGGGTGCGGTGCTGCGCAAGATGATTGACGCAGGACGTATTTCTTCGTTCATACTATGGGGTCCTCCGGGTGTAGGTAAAACCACTCTGGCACAGATCATCGCTAACAAACTGGAAACTCCGTTCTACACCCTGAGCGCTGTGACCAGCGGAGTGAAAGATGTGCGCGAAGTGATAGACCGCGCGAAGAGCAACCGTTTCTTCTCGCAAGGCAGTCCCATCCTGTTCATCGATGAAATACACCGTTTCAGCAAGTCACAGCAAGACTCACTGCTCGGAGCCGTGGAACAAGGCACAGTGACACTGATAGGCGCTACCACGGAGAATCCGTCTTTTGAGGTAATCCGCCCACTGCTGTCACGCTGCCAACTCTATGTGCTGAAATCTTTGGAAAAAGATGATTTACTGGAACTGTTGCAACGTGCCATTACCACCGACCATATACTGAAAGAGCGTACCATCGAGCTAAAAGAAACCACCGCCATGCTTCGCTACAGTGGTGGAGACGCCCGCAAATTGCTCAACATCCTGGATCTCGTTGTTTCTTCCGAAGCCGGAGATCCCGTCGTCATCACCGATGAGATGGTGACAGAACGCCTGCAACAGAATCCGCTTGCCTACGACAAAGACGGAGAGATGCATTATGATATCATTTCCGCCTTCATCAAGTCCATCCGTGGCAGTGATCCCGACGGTGCCATCTATTGGCTGGCCCGCATGGTGGAAGCCGGAGAAGATCCCGCATTCATCGCCCGCCGCCTCGTCATTTCCGCTTCGGAAGACGTGGGACTGGCAAACCCGAACGCCTTGCTGATTGCCAATGCGTGTTTCGACGCTGTAATGAAAGTGGGTTGGCCCGAAGGACGTATCCCTCTGGCGGAAGCCACCGTTTACCTCGCCACAAGCCCGAAGAGTAACTCCGCCTACATGGCCATCAACAATGCCCTGGAACTTGTACGCCAGACCGGCAATCTGCCCGTACCCCTGCACCTGCGCAATGCACCTACCAAACTGATGAAACAGTTGGGTTATGGAGACAATTATAAGTATGCGCACGATTATCCCGGGCACTTCGTCAAGCAACAATTTCTGCCCGACGAGCTGAAAGACCGCCGTCTGTGGGAAGCACAAGACAATGCTGCCGAACAGAAACATGCGGAACGGATGAGAGCGTTGTGGGGTGAGGATAAGTTCAGAAAATCGTAACTATATAAAAAAAGAGCTGTGAGATATTTATTCCAGCTCTTTTATCATTCTTCGGATTACCGGTATCATTTGAGGTATATCTTCCTCTATTGTATTAAAAACAACTTCCGCATCAATTTCAAAATAGTGATGGGCTATTTTATCACGCATACGCATCACTCCACTCCAATAAATTTCAGGATAATGAGGCAAAAAATCTCCATGCGTTATTTTATCTAAACCTTTCACCGTTTCTCCTAAAGCTATCAAATTCATACAAATAGCATCCAAGCGCAGCATTCCGTCCGGTGAACACAAAAAATCATCAGGAGTGCTTACCACAGATGCACGCTCAACTATTAATTGCAATGCAGAAGCAATAGTGTGCAAACTATCCAATGCCAACTCTTTATCAAACATAAACCCCCTCCCTATTGATTCTGTTCTTTAAACGGACATTCATTTGTTCTCGTATTCTAACTAAATCAACCGGACATCCCAGAAGTTCTTCCAACTCACTCTGAATACGATCTAATGTAAGAAGAGAAGGTGCGTTACCTTCGTAACAAATATCGACATCGCTATGTTCCGTTTGTTCTCCACGAGCTACAGAGCCAAACACTCCTAAACGGCTAAAGCCATATTTACGGGCATTTACCTGCTTATACAACTTCAATAATTCTAATATTTCAGGAGTAGATTTCATATTACTATAATTTTATATCTATACAAAGATATGAAAAGATAGTCAGAAAGCAAAGTAAGAGAGGCAAATTCAACAAAACAGACCATTATTTGCATTATCCTAAATCTTTTCCCTAAATTTGCGTACTCACTTTAAATATATACAAAATGAGAATTGTAGTATTAGACGGTTACACCACGAATCCCGGTGATCTGTGCTGGGATAAGTTGAAAGAGTTAGGCGAGTGCACGATCTATGATCGCACCGCTCCCGGCGAAGTTCTTGAACGTGCTGCCGGTGCAGAAGCCATCCTTACCAATAAGGTAGTGATCAACAGCGAGACAATGGCTGCCCTGCCCGATCTGAAATACATCGGCGTGATGGCTACAGGCTACAACGTGGTAGACATCAACGCTGCCCGCGAACGCGGCATCATCATCACCAATATCCCTGCATACAGCACTCCCTCTGTCGGACAAATGGTATTTGCACATATCCTGAACATCACCCAGCAAGTACGCCATTATTCCGAAGAAGTCAGCAAGGGAAACTGGAGCAAGAATCCCGACTTCTGCTTCTACGACACTCCACTCATCGAGCTGCTCGGAAAAAAAATCGGTATCGTAGGACTGGGACAGACCGGCTACAACACCGCCCGTATAGCCATCGGCTTCGGTATGAAGGTATGGGCCTACACTTCCAAATCGCGCCTCCAACTTCCTCCCGAAATCCGTAAAGCGGAACTCGACCAATTGTTCCACGAATGTGACATCATCAGCCTGCATTGCCCGCTGAACGACAGTACCCGTGAACTGATCAACGCCAACCGCCTCTCCTTGATGAAACCCACCTCCATCCTCATCAATACCGGACGCGGCCCGCTCATCAACGAACAAGATCTTGCCAATGCCCTGAATACCGGCATCATCTACGCTGCCGGACTGGATGTTCTTTCTGAAGAACCACCCCGTGCCGACAATCCGTTACTCACCGCCCGGAATTGCTTCATCACCCCTCACATCGCATGGGCCAACTTTGAAGCCCGCCAAAGGCTGATACATATTCTTATCAGTAACTTAAAAGCATATATTGACGGAAAACCGGTAAATGTAATAAAATAAGCTACAAGCTACGGGCTACGAGTGGCTGCGCTATCATACCGAAAGGCACTCGTAACTCGTAGCTTTGTAGCTTGTAGCCCGTAGCTTTACAACAACATGGGAAAATCAGAAATCAAAAGTTTATTCCGCAGCATTCCAGTCCTCCTGAGCATCGTATTGGCCCTTGTCACGATGATTGCTGCATTCTCCGGGAACTTCGACCCCGCCAATTCAAGGTACATGCCCGTACTGGGATTAGCATTGCCCGCACTATTGCTATGCAATCTGTTAGTCGCCATCTGTTGGGCATTCGCCCGCAGGCGCTGGGCATTCATTCCCCTTGCAGCATTAGTTTTCAATTACGGATATATCCTTGCCATCTTCCAGTTCAGCTTCACCAAGAAGATTCCCGAAGGGCACTACAGCAGCAATTATGCCGACGGATATCTGAAAATAGCCACCTACAACGTTGGCAATTTCGGAGGAGAGATTACAGGCTACTCCTGCAAGGAAATCGCCCGCTACATGAAAGAACAGGAAGTCGACGTCCTCTGCTTCCAAGAATGTGGCGACAACAAATACTTCCCGATGGACAGCATCCGCAACGTATTTTCCTACTGGCGCTACGCCTTGATCCCTACCGAGGATTCTATCCGCGGAGTGCTTCCTATCGCCGTGTTCAGCCGCTACCCGCTCGTCAATCCCCAGTTCATTTCCTACCAGCAAAGCGCCAACTGTAGCATGCAGTGCGACATTGTCCTGGGACGCGACACCGTCCGTCTGCTCAACAACCACTTGCAGACCACCAGCGTCAGCCAGAACCGCCGGAAATGGGAACGCGGACTTGCCAACAGTAACGACACCCGTCGTGAAGCAGAAGTCGTGCAAGGCGCCATCACTTCCCTGCACAACAACTTCGTGAAACGCGCCGAACAAACGGACAGCATCCGCCAACTGGTAGTTGCCAGCCCCTACCCCGTACTGGCATGCGGTGACTTCAACTCCCTGCCATCCTCCTACACCTACGCCGAACTGTCCGATGTCCTCAAAGACGGCTTCCGCACCAGCGGTCGCGGCTATATGTACACCTACCGCTACTTCAAACGTCTGTTGCGCATCGACTACATATTCCATTCGCCCGGCATCCAGGGATACCGTTACTACTCGCCCGATCTGGACCTGTGCAGCGACCATAATCCGGTGCTGATGGAAATGAAAATTAAGAAATGAAAGGTATATATTTTATATGAAAAAACTGCGGGAAAAGTTTAATTAACTAATTGTCAAGACGAAAAGAGTAGAAAGTTAGGTAACAGGTAACGGATTAGTAACGGTGCGGGGTTCTTTGCGTTTCTTCGCTCTGCTCTGATAACTTGATACAAATGTACAAAAATAGACTGAAAATAGGAAATAAATGCGGTGTTTTTTTATTGAGGGGATTTTTTAGGGTGGACGGATGGACGGGAAATGAAAGGGGTGCAAAAAGAGGATTGCACTGTGCATTTTTATGAGATTGTAAATCGCTGATATTCAGAGTGTATTTTACAGGTGCAGGGTGCAGCTATATATATAAATATAGCTGCACCCTGCACTTGCCCTATGACTTGTCTTAAAAAGGGGGTGCATGTGAGGTTTTACGGGTGGGGTTATGGCTGTTCGGAAGAAATGTATTATCTTCGTGGAAACCAAAGATAAATATATGCTGTGCTGATATGAAAACAAATAAGGCTGAAATATATAAAAATGCGTTCCGGCTGTTCTTACAGGACAATTACGAGAAGGTGACGGTGGTAAAACTGGAGAAAGCTATCGGATTGTCGTGCCGGGGTATCTATCATCATACGAAGGATAAACTGGGACTGTTCAAGGCGGTTGTAGATACCTATATCTTTGAACCGCACAAGGTGGAAAACAAGTTCGTGTTTACGGAAGATATTTCATTGCGGGACTTCCTGCAAAGCTATATCGAAGGGGTGGAAAGGACAATGGATTATCTAAGCAATGAACTGGGGGTGGATAGAAAGGAATGTGCCAAATGTTATTTTCAGTTCTTGTTCCAAGCATACAAGTATTATCCGAACTTTGCGGATAAAATGGATGCTATCTTTGAGAAAGACCAGCAAATGTGGCAGAAGATTATTGAGAGGGCAATCGCAACGGGGGAAATCAGAAAGGATATTACCACGGAAGAGATCGTCGATATGTTCCGAATGGCACATCTGGGAATGTCATACGTGCTGGCTTTTACCACGGGACTTGATACCAAACGGCTGAAACGGCAGTTTGATGCTGTATATAAACTGCTGAAATGATTCTTTTGAACGGCAATTGAACATCATTCAATCTTTTATGTGATATATGAAGCACCTTTCGGGGTGCTTTTTTTGTGTCTGCATGAAATAAAACACAGCATTTGCTGTGTTTTATAAAAGTTTGTATTATATTTGGGAGAAATGGACTGTACCCGGTGTAATCAAACAAGTTTGTTCCCAGTTGCGGCATTTTAGGTAACCAACGACAAAGAAAACCACTATATATTCCTGCTGTGAGCGACTATCGAAAAAGAATGGATAGGAAGCAAAAAAGGATATGGAAGGTGACGGGGTATCTTTGTCGCCACTTGGAATATAAAACATATGTATCATGAAAATACTGATTATGGTTATGGGAATATTGGGTTTGTTTGCTTCTTGTACTGGCAGAAAAGAAAGGTTGGCGAAGAAAGAAGGTTCAGCCCTGAATGAATTTGAGGTGGAGAAAAGTAAGTCCTATCTTGACACTGATACGTTAGGTAATATTGTCAGTTTCAATAAAGGAAATGATACTATTGAAGTATGTACCAAAAGGTTTGACATTGCCACATTTGAACGGCATAAGAAGGATTTTGTTACTAATTATCATGAAGGTTATAAAGTGTTGAACGATGATACCCTACGAGTATATAGTAAATATATAAATGATAATGAGGTGGAATATACCATTGAAGAATATTCTAAAA
>NZ_EQ973492.1:213345-224635 GCF_000158035.1 Bacteroides cellulosilyticus DSM 14838 | reverse complement strand
CGAGGACAACCGATTGATAATGTGCGGATAACGTCCTTTGTTTGACTATTCTTTTATGGCACTCAAAGCCGACCATAGGCAAAGATACGACAAAGTTCGATTACCACATCATTACCTCGCAACAAAAGCGCAATTGCTCATAAGGCATTGTCTGTCTGCCTCTTGCGCTATCGCTCATAACCTCTTATAACTCAGAGTAAACTAATTTTGTCGAATTAAACTTTGAGTAACATGAGAAGTACTTTTAAGGTTCTGTTTTATCTCAAACGGAACAACCCCAAACCGGACGGAACAGTTCCAGTAATGGGAAGAATCACAGTAGACGGAACAATCAGTCAGTTCAGTTGTAAAATGACCATACCGCCTGACCTTTGGGATACCAAAACCGGACGGCTGACGGGTAAAAGCACATTAGCAGTAAAGACCAATCTTGCGTTGGATAAAATCCGTGTGGATATTAACCGCCACTATCAAGAAGTAATGCAAGCGGACGGCTTTGTTACCGCCGATAAGGTAAAGAATGCCTATCTGGGTTTAGATGTAAAGCAAGATACGTTCTTAGTCTTGTTTGCTAACCATAACCAAGAATTTTCACGGAAAGTAGGTTATAGCAGGTCGCAATCAAGCTATTCCAATTATTGTACGATTTATAAGCATATGGAAAACTATATCCGGCATGAATACAAGCGGGATGATGTTTACCTGAAAGAACTGAATCTTGCTTTTTTCAATGGTTTTGAACATTATTTGCGAACAGAAAGGGAATGTTGTACTAACACAATATGGAACTATATGATAGGGGTTAAACATATAGTAGCCATAGCCCGAAATTCCGGTCAAATAACGATTAATCCGTTTGCGGGATACCTGATAAAGCCGGAGCAGACAGACAGGGGATTTCTGAACAAAGAAGAACTGAACTCGATTGTGAACGCCGAGATGAAGAACGCCCAATATGAATTAGTAAGGGATTTATTCGTGTTTTCAGTATTTACGGGACTTAGTTATTCGGATGTGAAGAATCTAACAAAAGACCATCTTAAAACCTCGTTTGACGGTCATTTATGGATAATAACCCGCCGACAGAAAACCAATACCGATTCAAGTATCAGGCTGTTGGAAGTTCCGAAGCGGATAATAGAGAAATACAAAGGCTATTGCCGGGATAACCGCCTATTTCCTGTACCGGGCAATGGTACTTGCAATAACATTCTGAAAAAAGATAGACAAACAATGCGGGATTAAAACCCGCTTAACCTACCACCTTGCAAGGCACACCTTCTCGACTACACTTACTCTGTCACAGGGAGTTCCGATAGAAACGGTCAGTAAAATGTTAGGGCATACAAACATTAAAACGACCCAAATATATGCCAAGATAACGAATGAAAAAATCAGTCAAGATATGGAAATTCTTTCTCATAAACTGGAATCTCTGGAAAAACAGATAACGGAAAGGTTATGAGATAAGGGGGTATAAAAAAGGATAAGATACTTTTTGTATAGAAAAACCTCAGAAATGTTTAATGACAACCAAATGACTACCGACTAATTTTGTACGAGTATTAATTAATATCAGAAGATATGGACACAATTAAGAAAGTAAAATTAGGAAGCCAGGGACTTGTCATTCCAATGGAAGGCTTAGGTTGTATGGGTATGACCGGAATAGTCGGTAATGATATGTACGGCCCGGTGAACGAAAACGAAGCTATCAGCACTATTCACAGGGGACTGGAGTTGGGAATGAACTTTCTCGATACGGCAGACCTTTATGGCCCTCTACTCAATGAGCGTTTAGTAGGCAAGGGCATAAAAGGCAACAGGGACAAATACATCGTTGCTACAAAGTTTGGTTGGGAGATCGACGATAACGACCAGATAACATGGCAAATCAACGGTAAGCCAGAATATGTCAAAAAGGCAATAGACAGGTCATTGAAAAACTTAGGTGTAGATTATGTCGACCTTTACTATCTGCACCGTGTCGATCCGAATACGCCTATCGAGGAAACAGTAGGGGCAATGGCCGAATTGGTTAAATCCGGCAAAGTACGTTATATCGGTCTTTCCGAAGCCTCCGCAGAAACAGTCCGTAGAGCGCACAATATACATCCCATTACTGCCCTGCAATCCGAATATTCACTTTTCGAGAGAGAGATAGAAACACTCGGCATTTTTGAAACGCTGAAAGAGCTGGGAATAGGCTTTGTAAGCTATTCTCCGATAGGACGCGGATTCCTATCGGGAGAGATTAAATCTCCGGATGATTTTAGTCCGACAGATACACGTAGGGCATTGCCCAGATTTATTGGAGACGCTTTCTATAAAAACCTTGAATTGGTAGAGGAAATAAATAAAATGGCATTGGAAAAAGGTGTTACTTCCACGCAACTTGCTTTAGCATGGCTTTTCTCTAAGGGTGTAGTTCCTATTCCGGGAACGAAACGAAGGAAATACCTCGAAGAAAATATCAAAGCGTCGGAAATTGTGCTTGCCCAAACTGAAATAGAACGCTTGGAATCTATCGTGCCCCTCGGAAGTGTAACTGGAGGACGTTATGACGACAGCGGTATGGCAATGGTAAACCTGTAATAAGACTTGTTCCGGAAGTTGAATATGACTATTTTTATGCAATAATTCAAGTCGTTATATGAAAAATAAAGAGCCGATTATAATAAATAACATCAGCGATCTAAGCAAGTTAATGGGGTACGCCGAATCAAGACATCCTCTAATAGATATTATAGAGTTTGTCCCCGGGAAAAATCGGGGTACTCCCGACGGAAGGCCGGTCGTTTTTAATCTGTACTGCATAGCTATCAAGAAAAACATAACTGGCACAGTCCGGTATGGTTATCGGCAATATGACTTCAATAAAGGACTAATGACTTTTTCTGCTCCGGGACAAATCTATTCATTTGAAGAACAACCCGACATATCCGGTATGACGGGTTGGTTCCTGGTATTTCATCCCGATTTTATACGGAAATATCCATTGAGTAAGGCTATATCCAAATATGGTTTCTTTTCCTATCAGACAAACGAAGCACTGCATATTTCTGAGGAGGAAGAAATAATGATTGACGGAATATTCGGTAATATCAATAAGGAGTACCAACGCCCTATTGATAAACATAGTCAGGGAATCATTGTCTCGCAAATAGATGTATTGCTTAACTACGCCGACAGGTTTTATAATAGGCAGTTTATCACTCGCCAAATTGTCGAATCCGATACGCTAACCCGGTTTGAAAACATCCTGACGGAATATTTCAATAGCGAGTCGAACACGTTTCCGGCTGTCAATGATATGGCGTCGCAACTGAATGTTTCCGTTCATTACCTGAATGATATGTTACGGACGTTGACGGGCAGGACTACACAGCAACATATTCACGATTGCCTGATTGAAAAGGCGAAAGTGTTGCTTTCAACAACCGAATTAACAATTAACGAAATCGCTTATTCTCTTGGTTTTGAATACCCGCAATATTTTACCCGGCTTTTCAAAAACAAAACGGGGATAAGTCCGATAGCATTTAGGAATAACAATTAATTCTCTTGTTGATAACAAAAGAATTAAACGACATATTAATCTTCCAGGTCAATATGTTTTAAACTCCATTCTGAAATAACATCTATTACAGAATATATTCCTTTACCTTTTTCAGTTATAGAGTATTCAACTTTAGGTGGTACTTCCGGGTAAGACTTGCGCTCAATAAATCCGAGCTCAGTGAGGGATTTCAATTCGCTGATAAGCATTTTCTCGCTGGTGTCAGGCATAAGCCGTTTTATCTCCCCGTATCGCTTTGTTCCACCTCTTAATAATTCTATAATAATAAGTTTCCACCTACTACCTATAATATCCATACCCCTGCGTATGGTTTCACATCTCGGATTTTTTTTCATTATCTCATTTATTTTATCTATTGATTATCAGTAATTCTAACTTTATTGTTAGTACCTTACATTAAGGTATGTACTTGACAAATATATGGTATAATATTTATTTTTGCAAGGATTAAAAAATAGAAATATAAATATTAACCAAATGAGTGTTTCGCTAAAAATCGACAAAAGCGCTTGTACACAATGTGGTAAGTGCGTAAAAGTTTGCCCGTCGGGTGTTCTGTTAAAGTTGGATCGAGGTTCCGTTCCACAAGTTGATAATATAGGCTTTTGTATAGGGTGCGGGCATTGTGCTGCAGTATGCCCTAACGGTTCTATAGTACATTCCTTATTTCCCAAAGAAAAGATTCATGCCATAGATCGGGCAACCATGCCTTCCCCCGAACAAGTTATGTTGCTTTGTAAAGCACGACGTTCAAACCGTTCCTTTACAGATAAGCCCGTTCCTTTTGAATATCTCGATATGATACTCAAAGCAGCCCACCGGGCGCCAACAGGTGGTAACCTTCAACAAGTAGGATTTACCCTTGTAACTGATCCTGTAAAACTGCGTTACCTGGTTGAAATTACGATGAATGTTTTTGGCCGTATGATTAAAAAACTTCAAAATCCGTTACTTAAACCTCTGTTGAGTAAATTGATGCCTAATACATATAAAAGCCTTCCACTTTTTATATCAATGCAGGAAGCAATGAACAATGGTAGTGATCCTATATTGCGTGGCGCTACTGCATTAATACTTATACATACACCTGAATCTGACCGTTTCGGGATAGAAAATTCAAACATAGCTTATCAAAACGGTTCGCTAATGGCTGAAAGTTTAAACGTAAGTCAGGTATATACAGGTTTCTTAAATATGGCCGCAAGACAGGATAAGCGCATAATGAAATACCTTCGTATAAAAGGAAAGATTCATGCCGGAATGGCACTCGGTATGCCTAAATTCATTTATCCTAATTACATTGATAAGAAAGAAATAAACCTAAATATACTATGATTAAAATATTTTCATAAAATTTGCTTTCTTAATTATCATATAACCAACAAAACTAACTTAATAGTTAGTACCTTACATTAAAGTATGTACTTGACAAATATATAGTAATGTTTTATATTTGCATAATCAACAATAAAATTGGTATTAAGTAAGGTATAAAAACAAGAAATGAATACAAATCTTTATATAGCATCTTCATCGTCGCATCTATTGGAATGTTTCCGAGAGAACAAGATCGTTATGTAGATATAAGATGTCAAAAATACATACGAAAGCCTCTCTCGGAAACGAGAGGGGCTTTTTTGTACCTAATCACTACCAATTAAAATCAATCTGATCAGTTGAGAATAAATAGTTTAATTTTTAACAAGTTTCAATTATGGCAAAAGAAAAATTTGAAAGAACAAAGCCTCATGCAAATATTGGCACTATAGGTCACGTAGATCATGGTAAAACAACCCTTACTGCTGCAATAACAACAGTTCTTGCGAAAAGAGGTCTTTCTGAACTTCGCTCGTTTGATTCAATAGATAATGCGCCGGAAGAAAAGAAGCGTGGTATCACAATTAATACTTCGCACGTCGAATATCAGACAGCGAACAGACATTACGCACATATTGATTGTCCAGGTCATGCGGATTATGTAAAAAACATGGTAACAGGTGCAGCACAAATGGACGGTGCAATCCTTGTTGTTGCTGCTACTGACGGCCCTATGCCTCAGACAAATGAACACGTATTACTTATGCGTCAGGTGAATGTTCCTAAGATCGTTGTATTTATTAATAAGAGCGACATGGTGGACGATTCCGAATTAATAGACCTTGTGGAAATGGAAGTTCGGGAGTTGCTGACAAAATATGATTTCGACGGCGATAATGCTCCGGTAATTCGCGGATCGGCACTCGGTGGACTTAACGGCGATCCGAAATGGGAAGATAAAATCACAGAATTAATGGATGCAGTAGATGATTATATTCCTATTCCACCCCGTGATAATGAAAAACCTTTCCTCATGCCTGTTGAAGATGTGTTTTCTGTTACAGGTCGTGGAACGGTGCTTACCGGACGCATCGAAACAGGTACAATCAGCATTGGCGATCCAGTCGAGATTATAGGCTTTGGCAAAACCATTACATCCACCTGTACAGGAGTTGAAATGTTTAAGAAGCTACTGGACACGGGAAGTGCGGGGGATAATGTGGGCTTACTTATGCGTGGTGTTGACAAGGACGATGTAAAGCGTGGTATGGTAATAGCCAAACCCGGTTCGGTAAAACCTCATACCCGCTTTGAAGCCGAAGTTTACGTTCTTAGAAAAGAAGAAGGCGGAAGGCATACCCCATTCCATAATAACTATCGCCCGCAATTCTTTATACGGACACTCGATATAACGGGTGAGGTTAAGCTGACGGAAGGTGTTGAAATGGTAATGCCCGGCGATAATATTACAATAAATGTAGAACTTATCTATCCGGTTGCTGTAAATGTCGGACTTCGTTTCGCTATCCGCGAAGGCGGTCGCACTGTTGGAGCAGGTCAGATAACTAAAATAATTGATTGAACAATCCCTGTAATATCATAGATACCCCGTACAAACTGCGGGGTATCTATAAGAATTAAATAAGGAAATTAAAATAATGCTTATGGATACTTTCAAAGAAAAGAATTATATTTGTCTATTACATAAAAAAGCATCGTTTATGGATAAACAGAAAACAAATATACAGATACCCGATGTAAATGAGCTAAACTTTACAATAGCCCTCATTTCCGAATTTTCCAAGCGATTCAATTTGGGACAGAAACAAGCGTTCAATTATATTAACCGTTTCAAAGGTATGCAGTTTCTTCGTAAACACTATCAAAGTCTGCACACTCAATCATTTGATGATGCTATAGATGAAATTCTCACCGTATGCCAACATAACGGAGGAAAGCTAAAATGAAATTATTTCATGGTTCAAATATTGAAATACATGTCCCCGATCTATCACGTTCAAAACCGTACAAGGATTTCGGACAAGGTTTTTATTTATCGGACAACTATCTACAGGCAGAGGAAATGGCTATGCATAAGGTAGATCAGCTTCGGAGAAGAATTAAAATTTCACAAAGGGAAAACAATTCAATATTTCTTCGGGACAGAAAAAGCCCTCAATTATTTGAAGAAGTTATGATAAAGCAAGAACAAATTCAATTCTTAATAGAAGAAATGACTCGCGAAATCATCATATATTTGATGCAAGACTTCGGGTATGACATGGATAAAGCTTTTGAAATTTTCTATAATTCAGATACTTTCGAACGCCTTAATAATATACAAAGCGGACTCTATTATCAAAGCTCCGGCTATGTATATAGTTTCCTGAAAGAAGAATTGCTTACAGGAAAAGTAGGATAATTTCAGAAAATTATTTCAACCACCTAATGAAACTACTTATGAAAAGACCGCTACTTCTACTTCTTGATCTGATCCCTATATTACTGTTTGCCCAGCAACCGGTTATTTTCCCTGACGACTTCAAAACAAGCGCCCTGAACGGGAAAGAAGTAACCATTACAAACACCCTGACGCTGACAAACAACTACAGCTACACGTATGGCACACTGACCTTTTCCAACGGCCAGCTATGGACTCCTACCGAAAAGTTCGAACCGGGTGTAGATATGTTCAATCAGAAGAACCTGGAGAACCAGAAAAACCAACTCACCGTAAAGCAAGGCTCCTTCCCCATCGTCGATGCAGACGGAACCTGCCGCATCGGACAAACCATAGAAGGGCTGACCGGAAAAGCCAGCTACAGCAACGGCACATACACCATCACCCTGACCCGGAAACCCGAATTCAAAGGCAACGAACGCCCCACCTCCTGCGACACCCCGGAAACGTACAACCTGAAAGTGGTCAGCTTCAACCTGGAACACTTCGGCAAAAACGTAAACACCTATAGCCTCAAGCTGCCCAAAGTAGCCCTCGCCCTGCAAGCACTGCAAGCCGACATCTACGCCCTTGTGGAAGTAGAAGGAGCCGCCGGACTGGAAGAACTCTGCCAGCTCCTGAACCGGAACTGCAACACCCAGAAATACAAGACACGCTATTATAAAGACAACGTGCAGGGCATGGCCTGCTTCATCTACAATAGCGACGCAGTTACCCCCGTGGGCGCCATCAGTCTGAACAAACTCGCCGACAATTACCTGCCGGAACGCAAAACCGCCCAAGGTTTCCAACTGAACAGCAATCAGGAGCGTTTCATCCTCTGCTGCAATCACTGGAAATCAAAATCAGGCAGCAATGTTCCGGAGCAATACAAAGATAAAGGCGACGGCCAAGGCGCCTATAATCCCCGCCGTGTGCAGGAAGCCGAAGCCACTCTGAAGTTCATCAAAGAAATCACGAAAACCTACAATGATCCCGACGTCCTGGTGGTAGGCGACCTGAACGCCTATACCTGTGAAGACCCCATCCGTACCCTCGAAAACGGTGGTCTGGTCAATCTGCTCACCACCTACGCCCCAAACCAGTACAGTTACGCTTACTTCAGCAATGGCAGTTACGCAGTAGGCTATCTGGATCACAGTTTGGCCACAAGTACCCTTGAAAAGCAAGTAACCGATGCCCGTCCCTTCCGTATCAACGCTGACGAACCACAGAAAATGGACGTCGATCAAAGCGGCGTACAGAAAGACAATATGTACCGCTGCTCCGACCACAGCCCCATCGTCACCTTCCTGAATCTGGGGAACGGCAGCACAGGTATCGAAACCCCGACAATTTCCCGCCCCGCTATCCGCCTGACAGGCGATCCACGCAGCGGCTACCTCACTTTAGTAAGCAACACCAGCCTCAGCCGTGCCGAAATCGTCAATATCAGTGGGCAAATCATTGCCACATACGACATTAGCAATACCGAAAATGCAGAAAATCGTTTCACCCTGCCCGTAAATAGTCTGGTGCGTGGCTTCTACCTGATACGTGTTTACGATGCACAAGGCAGGTGTACACGGTATAAGGCAGTGCTCCCCTGACAATTTCAAAATTCCTCCCGCAAATGTGAACTTCAGAAACAGCCTTCGAATGCCACACTTCATCGTCCCCAATGCCACACCCAATCAGGCGTGACGTGTGGTATTTACTGTGCTGAGGTGTGGCAATTACTGCACTGAAGTGTGGCAGTTGGGGCAGTGAAGTGTGGCAATTGAGGCGTTGAAGTGTGTCATTCGGGATGATGAGGCCGACATTCCGAATGACAAAGCTCGATATTCCAGGCGACAATGTGCGGTTTCTCTCCGTCAAAGCTACGGCAGATAAATCATCAACAACAGCAACAGCAGTCTTTTTTTCTTTTCTTGCTGCTGCTGTTGTTATTATATCTCTTATATTCTCTTTATTAGCAGTATATTCATTTGAGCTAATACTATTGTTTTTCAGCGATTTACCAGACGATAAGCATTCTTTTTCCCCTTCATTCCTAAGCACTTTTTGACTGTTTTCAGCCATTTTTTGCTCTTTTTTCGATGATTCTCGCTTGTTTTTGAGCGTTTTTCGAACCTTTTTCTCTGAGCTTCCGATACAATCCGCATCAGTCGCAATACAGTTTACCTGCCGTTCACATATCGTTTGTTCCGTCCGTTCATGTATCGGATTCAGTTCCGCAGGCATAAAATAGCCATCCTCTTCAAAGTCGAAAAGCTGGTATCCGAAAATGATTTTCTTGATATAAGCAAAAGAAATCTTATGGACCTTACAGAAAGAGCGCAGGTATTCCACCTGAGCACGCGACTCGGGCAATAACTCCAGTTTTTCAATAATAAACCAATAGGCACCAGTTCCTTTAAGCGTTTCCTTAGCCAGCAGATTCTGCATTCTGGGGTCATGCATCGCCATTAGTGGATGCTGAAGGTAGAAGTTTCTTTTCATATTTCTTATTTTTTCATTTGACTCTACAAAGATAAGCATTGAAGAAACTGACAAAATGTACGGTCTTATGATCTTTATCCCCCTTCAGAGAGCTCCTGAAAAGGATTTTTCATCTTAAACCGCACATCACCTATATATGTTAAAAATACATAATCGCGTTAGAAAAAATGCGGAGTCCCGCAAGAAACAATAACCCTATATGAAGTTCATTAGTGCTTACATAGCGGAATGCCTCTGCAAACGTAGGTTTCTATAAATCTGCAAAAACATAAAATAAGACTTGTTTCTATGAGAAAAATTAATCAGATTGTCGTCCACTGTTCCGCCACCCGCTTAGGGACGTTGAAGATGGGCTATCCCGAAGCGTAAATAGTGGGGCATCGGATTTAAGTCCGGACATCAATGGGAACAGGGAGGTGGAGCCAATGGAGTGGACGAAGTAATGCCCGTGCTTTGAGGTGAAGAGGGAACGGTGGAAACAGATTACCATAGCTGCTACTACCATAACGGTCCCCTACTAATACAAACTTACCCAAGAATACGCAAAAAAGCGTAAACTTGGGTAAGAATAAATAGATTCTATTTGGAAAGGGAGTTAGAATTCAGCCTCTTTCAATAAAATATAATCTTAAGAGTTTTATTTCAGAACAGGTGTCAATTCATCCCATTCATACTTATCTTCTTCAGCATTATAATAGAATGACATAGCATAATCACCTTTACCACGTCCTGCATAAACATTATAGGTAATCTCATAACTCATGTCAGGATCAGGATCAGTTACCATCAGAGGCAATACAATACCTGATATTCCCTCAGCAATACGCTGATCCATAATTGCTTGAATAGCATCATTATCTAATCCGGTCAGATAACCATCTACATTATAATATTTAGACCAAGTACTATAATTATTATTAATATTATTGTATCCTGCAGAAGCACCAAAATAATATTCTTCATTATCTTTCTGATCACTCATAAATGCGGGTTTATTTTCTTTCACCCAAGCAACCAAAGCTGTATATCCTTCAGATTCCATCTTCTGTCTGATAACGCCACTAATCAAATTGGTCAGTTTCCATGAGGTACCATCGTATTTCATTACGGTAATACGATCTGCTATTTCTATAATCGGTTCTTCGGGATCATAAGCAACCCATTCAGTCCCATTATACTGATAAAGTACAGTCCTATTTTCTGTTTTCTTATCCTCCGTGTAATACTTATAAGTCAACTCGATAGTATTTCCTTTTTCCACATATGGGAACTTTACCTTGGCAAAGGTAGTTAAATAGAAAGTAATTTTCTCTGCAGAAATTTTACTATCAAAATTATTATATTTACCCGGCTCACCATCACCAGTACCCATTGAATCATAATCTTCATCAACTAATGTATAAGTAATACTCGGAGCAAAGTTGATGAATTCAAGCCCTTTCGGTTCCAAC
>NZ_EQ973492.1:207822-213186 GCF_000158035.1 Bacteroides cellulosilyticus DSM 14838 | reverse complement strand
TGAATTCCGCCCATTCACCAGCACTTTTCTTATAAAGTTTAGAAAGGGTAGAAGTCACGTAGTTTGAATAATACTGATAGGTAATTTTCACCACATCTCCATCAGCTGCATTAGGATACTTCGATTTACAAAATACCGTTAAATAAGCATTAACATCCATTTTATAAGAAAAGTTGTCATACTGTCCCGGTTCATCTTTTTCAGTACCCATAGCATCATAGTCAGCACTCTGTAGTTCATAACTATCAGCCAATTCCGGCTCTACTAACCCTGGAACAATAGTGGCCACCTTAACTGTAAGTTTAGCTGAAGACCCCTTATCGCAATACGGATAGGTAGTTTCCAACAAACTGACCAAAGCGGTTTCAATAACAGCCTTACCTGTTTCTTCATCTCCTTGAGTCAGGCTGAAATAACCCTCAGCCGGATATTTACCGGTATATTCTCCTTCATAGTACACAACATCTGTCACGGGATTATTATCGAACCCAGGGAAGTTGTCTTCATTATAATCGCAACTCGTAACAAGTAACGTAGCCGCGCATAAGCTATATATTAACTTTTTATTCATAATTACAATTCTTAAAGGTTTAGAAATTGAATTTCAGTCTGACATTATATGTACGTCCAAAACCGTAGAATACGCGTGTTGCACTTTCCCAATCATGATTCGCTCCATCACGTGCATCAGCAATATATTCCTGGTTAAAGAGGTTATTAATATTTCCACTCAATGTAGCACGTACTTTACCAAAGTCGAAAGAATAACCTGCACTTAAATCAAATGTGCTATAAGAAGGTATTTCCCATGGATTACCTATCACGATTTCCTTACCTAAACCAGTATTGCTGGTATCAATATCATAATCAGCATAATTGCGTGCAAAGAAATTCCAGTCAAGAGAAATACGCAAGTCTTTTAACGGACGAACATTAACTCCCAAAGCAGCAGTAGTTTGAGCAGAACCACCTACATGTACATTATCCATCTTGATGTTCGCTCTATAATCTCCAGCATTTGCCATATCTTCAATAATACCGCCTTTGAAATCTGTCATTATCTGTCCAGCTGAGTTAAAATAGTAACCGGTAGCAGTACCATTCCAACGCCAATCACCCCATGAGAACATACCAGTAACATCAATCCACTTGAATGGTTTAGCTATAAAGTCCAATTCAATACCCCAGTGATCTGCATTTGCACCGGTCATATTTAATGTATAACGGTCAGTTACATTTACATCATCAACTTTATACTCCATAGTATCCGAATCATACAGAGCTTTATCTATCCAACGAGTATAATATGCGTTCAGATTAGCAGTAAAGAAACGACTACGATAACCATATCCAGCTTCAAATGACATAATCTTCTCATTCTTAGCATCACCATTACGTGCATGTGAGTTTTGCGAATTAATAAATGAAGTGTCGAACATAGGAGCACGACTGATAAAACCTGCATTAACAAACACATTATGATTTTCGGTAAGATTATAGTTCACACCTCCCTTAATGTTTCCACCTAAATAATTTTTAGTATCTGATTTAGCTTTATCTTTGCTATAATAAAGACGGTCATAGCGCCAATAACCTGTATTGGATGCTCCACCCGACACGAATGCACTAAGCTTATCACGATTATATTCCAACTGTGCAAATACACCTTCTGACATAACGAAACCATCATAATCGCGATAAATCACATCACCTACACCTAACTTCTGGTTTACATAGTTTGGATCATTAGCCAACGGATTGTTATCTGCCTTGATATCAGAACGGTTGGGATCAACAAAATATGCGCCATTATAAAGGTCAGTAATAATATTCTGATGTAGCCCTTTATAGTAACGAAGGTCAATACCACCATAAAAATCGAAATATTCTCCGAACTTAGTAGTATATGTAGAAAGCAATCCATACCACATATGATTATTCATACTCTTTGCCATAATCATTTTAGAACCTGTAGTACTTTGTTCGTTCAAATCCTGAACCTGATCATAGGCAAATGTACCATCCGCATTGCGATAGGTATTGTTGACCAAACCGTTTGTAGCACCATACCAACCGCTACGATTCGTCTTGTCACCAGTACCGCTGTATCCATTACCACGCCCAATAGAAACATAGAGAGCGGTACTCAAGCTTGACTTTTGATCAATCTGCCACAAATGGTTCAATGAAATCTGAGGTTTATGATATTCATTTCTGGAAGAATTACGTACTTGGCCGTTCTTGTCATAACCGAAAGTAGGGTTATATTTATAAGGACTGTCATCTCCCATATATTTTTTCACACGTTGCCATTCTTTAATGCTCAGTCCATTCTGATTATTACGCTGATTGTGCCACTGTGGAGAACCAAAAGCCGTCAAAGTCAACTGATGATTTTCATTAAAACGCTTAGCAATGCTGGCAAACCAAGTATATCCTTCAAACTCAGTTCCCTGAACATAACCATCACCCCAAGTTTTACCTCCTAACAAAGTAAATGCCCATCCGTCTTTTGACAAACCGGATGAAACACCAAACAAGATTTTGTTATAACCATCGTTACCCATACCGTAAGAAACAAAACCACCTTTTTGAGCTTCTGTACTCTTAGTAATGATATTAATAGAACCACCAACAGCGGGTGAAGACACTTTAGAAGCACCTAAACCGCGTTGTACTTGCATGCTACGAGTTACATCTGACAAACCTGACCAATTAGACCAATAGACTTTATTATTCTCCATACCATTCATTGGTACACCATTGACCATCATAGCTACATTCTCACTCTTAAAGCCACGAACAGTAGTCTTAGCGTCGCCGTAACCACCACCATCTTTAGTAGTATAGATACCCGGAGTAGATTTTAAAATTTCAGGGAATTCCTGTGAACCCAATCTATCTTCAATAAATACAGGATCTACCGTAGAAACAGCAACAGGAGTCTTACGAGCCACAGCCACCGACGAAGTAATTGTAACGTCCGCCAGCATCACAGCATCCGGATCCATCTTGATAACTCCCAAATCAACAGAAGCGCCCTTCTGTGTTATTTTCTTCTTGAGGTCTTTAAAACCTACATACTTGAACACCAATGTTCCACCTTGAGCAACACCTTGCTTAAAATAACCATCAATGTCAGTCACAGTTCCTTGTGAAGTGCCTTCTACCATAACAGCAGCGCCCACTAACGGTTCTCCTGTTTCTGAGTCAACAAGCTGACCTTTCACTGTAGTCTGGGCAAATGCCGCAGCACTGCATATAGACAGCACAGCCACCAACAGGAAATGAATTAGATGTTTTTTCATACTTCTGTTTTTTGTTAATTAAATGTGTTAATTACGAATGTTAATTAAGTATTAAATACTGTTTTAAGACGCAAATATAATTAATAAGATTTAGATTTGTATTACATTTCTGCTACAAAATTTCAGGGTATATAGGAGTTATTGAAACTTTTTATAACAAAAAAGCCCTACAAGTTTTTTGCAGGGCTTTCTATTTGTCATAAAAATATTAGTTATGCTATCAGATTCTTACTGTTATCAGTCATTCATCAGCTTTCTATAACGTACACGGGTAGGTTCTTCTTTCCCTAAACGTTTCTGTTTATTTTCCTCATATTCCGAATAAGAACCTTCGAAATAGAAGACATTGGAATCACCTTCGAATGCAAGTATATGAGTGCAAATACGGTCGAGGAACCAACGGTCGTGACTGATAATTACGGCACATCCTGCAAAGTCTTCAAGACCTTCTTCGAGTGCGCGAAGCGTATTCACGTCGATGTCATTGGTAGGTTCGTCCAGCAACAGCACGTTGCCCTCTTCTTTCAGAGCCATAGCAAGGTGCAGACGGTTACGTTCACCACCCGAAAGTACACCGCAAAGCTTCTCCTGATCTCCACCTGAGAAGTTGAAACGTGACAAATAGGCACGTGCATTGATATCACGTCCACCCATACGAATCAGTTCCGTACCACCGGAAATAACCTGGTACACGCTCTTGTTCGGGTCGATATCGCTGTGTTGCTGGTCGACATAAGCTACCTTTACGGTCTCTCCTACCTCAAACTCACCTTTATCTACTGTTTCCAGCCCCATGATCAATCGGAACAGTGTTGTTTTACCCGCACCGTTAGGCCCGATTACACCCACAATGCCGTTAGGCGGAAGCATGAAGTTGAGATCATCGAACAGAAGTTTGTCGCCATAAGCTTTTGCCACGTGTTTCGCTTCGATAACCTTATTTCCAAGACGCGGACCATTAGGGATAAAGATTTCAAGTTTCTCTTCTTTCTCCTTGATATCTTCATTCATCAATTTATCGTAAGAATTCAAACGTGCCTTACCTTTCGCCTGACGTGCTTTAGGAGCCATACGCACCCACTCCAACTCACGTTCCAATGTCTTGCGGCGCTTGCTGGCGGTTTTCTCTTCCATTTCCATGCGCTTGGTCTTCTGTTCCAACCAGCTGGAATAGTTACCTTTCCAGGGGATACCTTCGCCACGGTCGAGTTCAAGAATCCAGCCTGCCACATGGTCGAGGAAGTAACGGTCGTGGGTTACGGCAATCACCGTACCCTCGTATTGCTGCAAATGTTGTTCCAACCAATCGATGGATTCAGCGTCAAGGTGGTTGGTAGGTTCGTCCAGCAACAGCACATCGGGCTTCTGCAACAGCAAGCGGCAAAGTGCCACACGGCGACGCTCACCTCCCGAAAGATGGTCTACAGTTGCGTCTTCGGGCGGACAACGGAGGGCATCCATAGCGCGTTCCAGTTTACTGTCGAGATTCCAGGCATCAGTTGCATCGATGATATCCTGAAGTTCTCCCTGACGGACAAAAAGCTTATCCATCTTGTCGGCATCCTCGTAATACTCCGGCAGGCCGAATTTCTGGTTAATCTCTTCGTACTCAGCGAGTGCATCCACAATGGGTTGTACACCTTCCATCACAATTTCTTTTACGGTTTTCGTAGGATCCAGGTAAGGTTCCTGAGCCAGATAGCCCACTGAGTAACCCGGTGAAAACACCACTTCGCCCTGATAAGACTTGTCCAACCCGGCGATAATCTTCAGCAAGGTAGATTTACCGGAGCCATTCAGACCGATGATGCCAATCTTTGCACCATAAAAGAACGAAAGGTAGATGTTCTTCAGCACCTGCTTATTGTTCTGCTGAATGGTCTTGTTCAGCCCTACCATAGAAAAGATAATCTTTTTATCGTCAACTGTTGCCATAAAGTTTTTAAGTGTATTATATTAATAATGTATATGCTATTCCCATCCGATGAATATTGGGCAAAGATAACAAAAAAAGAGATATTCTTTTGCATTTTCAAAAATTGTCTCTATCTTTGCG
>NZ_EQ973492.1:191995-207546 GCF_000158035.1 Bacteroides cellulosilyticus DSM 14838 | reverse complement strand
AAAAGAAAAAAGCCTCTGCAAGTCAGAGGCTTTTTTCTTTTTGACAACAATTTCAATCTCCACGAAAATAACAGATGCCTTTAATTTAATCCATATCCAACCAAGGAAATCATTTCGACTGGTAAAACTCGAATTTTACCATCCTTACCAAGCCTATTGCACCTTCGAAATAAAATCAGTCGTGTTGTCGGCAAAAAGTTAAATAAAGACAATCGCTCACTTTTTCCAAAAGATTTCGTACATTTGCAGCGTCTGACATTAGTGTCAGACTAATATATCTGATTTTATTATTTATATACCAAATCAGCAGAATTCTATTATGGATATTTACAAAGTCGGCCTGGATATCGGCTCTACTACCGCTAAAATAATAGTGCTGGATAAGAGTGAGAGAAATGTCCTTTTCTACAAATATGAAAGGCATCAGGCAAAAGTTCAGGAATGCCTACTGGCATTTTTCCACCAGTTGAAAGAACAGATGGGCGATGTTACTTTATCAATCAATATCACCGGTTCAGTAGGCATGGGAATCGCAGAGAAATACTCTCTGCCTTTCGTGCAGGAAGTGGTAGCGGCAGCCCAATATATTCGGCAGAATCATCCCGGAATATCTTCCATGATCGACATCGGAGGAGAAGATGCCAAAGTCGTCTTCTTCCAGAATAATCAAGCCACCGATTTACGGATGAACGGAAACTGTGCCGGAGGAACAGGGGCATTTATCGATCAGATGGCCATATTATTGGGAATATCGATGGATGAACTGAACGGACTGGCTCTCCGGGCAACACGAGTGCATCCGATAGCTTCCCGATGTGGTGTATTCTGTAAGACGGATATTCAGAATCTGATAGCCAAGAATATACCGAAAGAAGATATCGCGGCTTCCATTTTCCATGCTGTAACGGTGCAAACCATCGTTACACTTGCGCATGGATGTGATATTGTTGCTCCGATATTACTTTGTGGAGGACCGTTGACATTTATTCCGGCACTCAGGAAATCATTCGCCAACTATTTGCAGTTATCAGAGGAGAACGATTTTCTGCTGCCGGAGAAAAGTAATCTTATTCCAGCCTGGGGAGCAGCACTGGCAGAGAACTCCCGGAAAATGAAAATAACTGAGCTAACCGGACTTCTGGAAAATCTATCAGAAAAGGCATACCGGCCACAAAATAGCCTTCCACCTTTTTTCAAGGATGAAACGGAATATCTGCAATGGAAGGACAGGTTGGCACAATATGATGTGCAGCGGACGGAATTAACATCCGGAATACAACAGGCTACCATAGGAATAGACTCCGGCTCTACCACCACCAAAATAGTAGTGCTTGATGAAAATAACCGTATCCTGTACTCCTACTATCACGACAACAAAGGAAATCCGATAAAAGCCGTGGAAGAAGGATTGCAGAAACTGCATAAAGAATGTCAGGAAAAAGGGACGATCCTGCAAATCAAAGGAGGATGCTCCACCGGATACGGAGAGGATCTGATAAAAGCTGCCTTCCAGATGGATGCCGGTATCATTGAAACCATAGCCCATTACATGGCTGCCAAACATATAAATAAGGATGTATCTTTCATCCTGGACATCGGCGGACAGGATATGAAAGCCATTTTCACAAATGGCGGAATTATCAACCGGATTGAAATAAACGAGGCTTGCTCATCCGGATGCGGTTCTTTTATCAGCACCTTTGCACAGTCACTGGACTACAAAGTGGAGGACTTCGCCAAAGCGGCTTGTTTCTCAAAAGCTCCGTGTGATCTGGGAACACGCTGCACCGTTTTCATGAATTCCAAAGTGAAACAAGTGCTCCGTGAAGGGGCATCCGTGGCGGATATAGCGGCCGGTCTTTCTTACTCTGTTGTAAAGAACTGCCTGTACAAAGTGCTTCAACTTAAAAAGCCGGATGAACTTGGAAAACATATCGTGGTGCAAGGTGGAACCATGCGCAATGATGCCATCGTACGAGGTCTGGAGAAGCTGACAGGAAAAGAAGTATTCCGTAGCGATTGTCCCGAATTAATGGGTGCTCTGGGCTGTGCACTTTATGCAAAGCAACTTAAGACGGCCAAAGTTACAAATCTGGAAGATATGATGCATCAGGCCCAATTCACTTCCCGACAGGTTCAGTGCAACGGATGTGAAAACCAATGTGCCATCACCCGGTATACTTTCGGTAATGGAGAACATTATTTCTCCGGCAATAAATGCGAAAAGGTGTTTACCAATAAAGGGAATGTTTCGGAGAAAGGCGTAAATGCTTATGAAAAGAAAATCGAACTTCTGTTTGATCGGCAAGTAAATATAGCCGCTCCACTACTGACCATAGGTATTCCCCGCTGCCTGAATATGTATGAAGAATATCCCTTCTGGCATTCTTTGTTCACAGAGTGTGGCATCCGGGTATGCCTGTCGGATGCTTCGACATTCAATAAATATGAGAAGGCGGCCAATATGGTAATGTCCGACAATATCTGTTTCCCTGCAAAACTGGTGCACAGCCATATCCAAAACCTTATCGAATACAAAGTAGACCGGATATTTATGCCGTTTGTCATATTCGAAGAAATCGATAAGCAACAACAGAACAGTTACAACTGCCCCATTGTGTCCGGATACTCACAGGTTATCAAGAATGTCCAGACAGATAACTTACCGATTGACCATCCGGCCATCACTTTCAAAGATACAGGATTACTGTATAAGCAATGCCGTGACTACCTGAGCACACTGGGCGTACAAGAGCAGGTAGTAAAGAAAGCATTCGACCATGCACTGAAAGCACAAGACGCTTTTGAAAAAGAGCTTATCGCCTATAACCGGCAAATAGTTGAAGAAGGAAATAAAAAGCAGAAGCTGATTATTCTCCTTGCCGGACGTCCATATCATTCGGACCCGTTGGTACAACATAAGATTTCGAATATGATCAGCGCTATGGGCGTTTATGTAATTACAGATGATATCGTCCGTCATCAGGATATTCCACTGAAGGAGGTGAATTTTCTGGCTCAATGGGCATTTACCAACCGTATTTTGAAATCAGCCAAATGGGCAGCGCAGCAGGGAAATCACGTGCAATATATGCAGCTGACTTCTTTCGGATGTGGACCGGATGCCTTTCTGATAGACGAAATACGCACTTTACTGAAGCAGTACAATAAAAATCTTACTTTATTGAAGATAGACGACGTTAGTAACACCGGTTCCATCAAACTGCGTGTACGTTCGCTGGTAGAGAGTCTGCACATCAGTTTGCAACAAGCTGAAGAGAGACAGGTACAGAAACCTTTATCCCTCCCTCTTTTCACCAAAAAGGACAGAAAGAAGAAGATTATCGCCCCATTCTTCACCCCTTTTATATCACCACTTATTCCTTCCATTTTTAAAGTGGCAGGATATGAAATGGAGACTCTGCCCATAAGCGATGAATGTTCGTGCGACTGGGGTTTGAAGTATTCCAACAATGAAGTTTGCTATCCGGCTACACTGATTGTGGGTGACATCGTGAAAGCTTTTAAGGAAGGACGATATGACCCGGACAACACTTGTGTAGCCATTACGCAGACGGGAGGGCAATGCCGTGCCAGCAACTACATCTCTTTAATAAAAAAAGCATTAATAGAAAACGGATACACTCATACTCCCATTCTGTCAATAGCATTCGGCAGCGGAATAGATAATCAGCAACCGGGCTTCAAAGTAAATTGGCTGAAAGTATTGCCAATAGCGCTTGCCGCTGTTCTATACAGCGACTGCATAGCTAAATTCTATTACGCCGCCGTTGTTCGTGAGAAAAAGCCGGGACAGGCAGCTAAATTAAAAGATATGTACCTGGAAGCGGCAAAGCCTCTTATCCTAAAAAACAGACCGGAAGATTTGCTCAGTTATTTATCTCTGGCAGTTGACGAATTCAATCAGATCTGTCAGCAAAAATCATGCCCCAAGGTGGGTGTGGTAGGAGAAATCTTCCTAAAGTTCAATCCTTTTGCACAAAAAGATATCACCACATGGCTCATAGACAGAGGTATAGAGGTGGTTCCTCCATTGATGACAGACTTTTTCATGCAAAGCTTCGTCAATATGAAAGTAAACCAGGATAGTCATATAAAAAAGAAATATATTCCTGATTTCGCTATCGACTGGCTTTATGGAAAAGTTCAGAAACAAATTGATAAAATCAACAAGATAGGAAAAGCCTTCCTGTACTTTCAACCCTTTGAAAATATTTACGAGAAAGCGGAAAAAGCCAAACAGGTTATATCGCTGAACACGCAGTTCGGTGAAGGCTGGCTGATTGCCGGAGAGATGTCGTCTTTTGCCAGTCAGGGTATTAATCATGTCATCAGTTTGCAACCATTCGGGTGTATAGCTAACCATATTGTGGAAAAGGGAATAGAAAAACGTATAAAGTCTGTCTACCCTCAGATAAATATATTATCTTTAGATTTTGACAGTAGCGTCAGCGATGTGAATATCACCAATCGCCTGTTACTTTTTGTTGATAACATAAAATAAATAAGACCATGGGAGCTACAGAAAACAATGAGTTGGAATATCAAATAATTGAAACAGCGAAACAGCTTTTTATAGAAAAAGGCTTCGTTGAAACCAGCATGAGTGATATTGCCGCAAAAGTAGGAATAAACCGTCCTACCCTACACTACTATTTCAGGACAAAAGACAGAATGTTTCAGGCTGTATTCGGTTCGATAGTGATGTCGCTATTACCGAAAGTACAGGAAATAATACAGCAGGAACTGCCGTTCATAGATCGCGTAAGTCTTATATTGGATAAGTATATAACACTCTTCACCGAAAACCCTGACATGCCAAAGTTTATATGCGGGGAAATACAGCGCGATGTCAACCACCTGCTTGATGCAGCTAAGGAAATGCAGTTTGAAGAAACGTTCCTGATTATAAAGGAACGACTGCTCATGGAAATGGAAGCAGGCAGACTAAAGAAAGTACCCATACATACAGTATTCATAACTTTCTATGGTTTGCTTACTTTTCCTTTGATTACAAAAAATTTGATCACCAGCATATTCCTGAAAGATACTACCGATTTTTCGGTTTTTATGCTGGAGTGGAAGCAATATATTCTTTTTCACTTGATGAATTTGCTGGGTATTGAGAAGGAAAATTGATTGTTACTCATATACATAACCGATAAAAAAGTATAGTATGAAAACGATTCGAATTATTTTCTCCTTATTGCTGATAACTGCAATGAGTATGCCTACTCTTTCGGCACAAACTAAGAAAGAGAAAAAAGAACTGAAGAAGCAGGCCGTTGAAAAACTGGTCACATCCGGGAAGTATAAAATAAATGTAAACAGAGCTCTTCCTGCACGAGGACGGTCTGTTACACTAACTTCACCGTACTCTGTGGAAATAAGAAATGATTCCGTTATATCTTATCTGCCTTACTATGGGCGTGCTTACTCTATTCCTTATGGCGGTGGAGAAGGGCTAAACTTCAAAGCTCCACTCACCGACTATAAGTTGGAGTGGGACAAGAAGGAAACAGCCAAGATAAAGTTCTCTGCACGAAGTGAGGAGGATAAGTTCGATTTCAGTATAGACGTTTTCAGTAACGGATCATCTTCGATATTCGTGAATATGCAGAACCGTCAGTCCATCAGTTTCCAGGGAGAACTGGATATGCCGGAAGAAATCAACCAATGATTACCTTTGTACATGATATCTTTTTAAATTTATGTATAAAGAATACCAACCCTGCGCACTACTCTCTCCCTATATAGACAAGTATTGGGAATTCAAAGGGAATCCGGAGTACGGAATGCGTATCAACATACTTCCTGATGGATGTACAGACTTTATCTTCACCCTTGGGGAAGCAACACAAGCGGTAAATAGCAGTCTGACCATGAAGCCTTATCGTGCTTATTTTATAGGTCCGATGAATAGCTATTCGGAATTGGTAGCGTATGCGGAAACGGTTCACATGTTAGGGGTTCGCTTCCTACCTTGCGGACTATCCCGCTTTATCCGTCTGCCACTGCACGAACTGACTAACCTGAGAATCAGTGCAGACGAGGTAACCTGCTTTTTCGATACTTCTTTTGCAGAAAGGCTATGCGAAGAAGACTGTTTAGAAAATAGGGTAAAGATCATAGAAGAATTATTTATCAAATCTCTTTATAAACACGACTTGCCGACAGATCCGCAGATTGTATTTGCAATAAAACAGATTAACCGGCATCAGGGAAAACTGTCCGTGCAGTCATTGATGGAGAATATTTGTCTGTGCCAGCGACAATTTGAACGCAAATTCAAGATGAACACAGGTTATACCCCGAAAATATACAGCAGAATCATGAAATTCAAGAACGCGGTGGATTTATTAAGGGGCACTACCAGTGACAATCTGCTCTCTACTGCTATCCATGCAGGCTATTATGACGTGCCGCACCTCTCAAGAGAAATTAAAAGGTTATCCGGCAATACTCCCTACTCTTTCCTTTCTATTCCTCTGACAGAAGAAGATGTCACACTGACTTACGTAGAAGCATAAATGTCGTTTTTGTACAATGCAGGAATATCTCCGACTACCTATATTTGCACCATTCAATTAACAAAACAAATTCTGCATTATGGAAACAATGAGAGAAAAAGCCGCACAAATGTTGCGCGAAAGTGAAGTAGTCGTTCTGACCTCAGTAAATAAAGAAGGATATCCACGCCCCGTGCCTATGAGTATGGTTAAGTCCGAAGACATTTCAACAGTATGGATGTCAACCGGAAGCGACTCCATGAAGACCGAGGATTTTCGCAAGAATCCGAAAGGCGGACTATGCTTCTATGCACAGGGAAACAGTGTTTGCATGACAGGTGATGTGGAAGTAATCACAGACCAAAATGTAAAACAAGAGCTTTGGCAAGACTGGTTCATCAATCATTTTCCCGGCGGACCGACCGATCCCAACTATGTAATACTGAAATTTACAGCAAACCACGCCACTTACTGGATTGACGGAAAGTTCATCCACAAGAAAGTTTAATGGAGTCCTGTCGAAGGAATTCAACTCAATAGACAGAAAAGCGACCGGCAGCGTGGTTATTAACAAATAATCCGTAAATTTGCAGCCCGAAATTTAGAGACTGTAAAGAATGCAAGGAACAAAGAATCTGACTAAAGGTCCCATTAACCGCCAACTATTCAATCTGGCGATGCCCATTATGGCTACCTCGTTCATCCAGATGGCATACAGCCTGACGGACATGGCATGGGTAGGCCGTATAGGTAGTGAAGCTGTTGCCGCCGTTGGTGCAGTGGGAATATTGACGTGGATGTCCGGCTCCATAGCCTTGCTAAATAAAGTAGGTTCGGAAGTCAGCGTAGGACAATCCATAGGTGCGCGCAACGAACAGGATGCCCGGCAGTTTGCTTCGCACAACATCAGTATTGCCTTGCTCATCTCCATCTGCTGGGCTGCTTTGCTATTCTTGTTTGCCAATCCCATCCTACGTATATTCGAGCTGAAAGAACATATCACGGAAAATGCCGTGACTTACTTGCGTATTGTCTCAACAGGACTACCGTTCGTGTTTCTGTCCGCAGCCTTCACCGGAATATACAATGCGGCAGGACGAAGCAAAACACCCTTCTATATCAGCGGCACAGGATTGATTATGAATATCATACTCGATCCGCTTTTCATCTTCGGTTTCGGCTGGGGAACGGTAGGTGCAGCACTTGCCACATGGCTGGCCGAGGCTACGGTATTCGGTATATTCATCTATAAGCTACGCTATAAAGACGATCTGTTAGGTGGATTTCCCTTCCTGACACGTCTCAAAAAGAAATATACCCGGCGTATATTCAAGTTGGGACTTCCGGTTGCCACACTGAATACTTTGTTCGCTTTTGTCAATATGTTCCTTTCACGTACAGCTTCGGAACAAGGTGGACACATTGGTCTTATGGCCTTTACCACCGGAGGACAAATAGAAGCCATCACCTGGAATACTTCACAAGGCTTCTCTACCGGACTAAGCACTTTCATTGCACAAAACTATGCCGCCGGAGAGAAGTCGAGGGTAAAGAAAGCCTGGTACACTACATTATGGATGACGTCCATATTCGGCACACTATGTTCGCTGCTGTTTATCTTTTTCGGAAGCGAAGTATTCTCTATCTTCGTACCCGAACCGGAAGCATTTCGCGTAGGTGGTGACTTCCTGCGCATAGACGGTTATTCACAACTCTTCATGATGCTGGAAATCACCATGCAAGGGGTCTTCTACGGATTAGGAAGAACGATTCCTCCTGCCATCATCAGTATATCATGCAACTATATGCGTATTCCCGTAGCACTGTTCCTGGTACACATGGGAATGGGCGTAGACGCCATATGGTGGGCTGTAAGTGCAACAACTATTGCCAAAGGAATTATCCTTACCGCGTGGTTTATATTGATAAAGAGAAAAATACTCTAAAAATGCAGAACAAAAGACCTAAACATAATTACAATAGAATTGTTATATAACTAACTTTGCATTACAAACATAGTAACATTTTAAAAGAATAAAGTATGAAAAAGATTAAGATTAGTGTACTGCTATTGAGCGGTGCCATATTATTAGGAAGTTGCAGCACAATGAATAACACTGCCAAAGGTGGTGTGATAGGTGGTGGATCGGGCGCTGCTGCCGGTGCCATTATCGGTGGATTGATCGGTAAAGGTAAGGGTGCGGCTATTGGTGCAGCAGTAGGTGCAGCAGTAGGTACGGGTGCAGGTGTTGCCATCGGTCATAAGATGGACAAGAAGGCTGCCGAAGCTGCCAAGATTGAAGGCGCACAGGTAGAGAAAGTAACAGATACCAATGGCCTTGCCGCTGTAAAGGTTACTTTTGAATCAGGTATCCTGTTTGGCTTCAATTCATCTACATTGAGCAATACTTCCAAGTCTTCTCTGCGCGAACTGGCCCAGATATTGAAAGAAGACCCTACAACAGATATTGCAATCGTAGGCCATACGGATAAAGTAGGTACATATGAAGCTAACATGAAGGTTTCAAAAGACCGTGCATATACCGTAGAGAATTATCTGCAAGATTGCGGTGTGTCTCCTTCACAGTTCAAGAAGGTGGAAGGCGTAGGCTACAATCAGTATGACGACAGCATGTCGGCCAGCCAGAATCGCCGCGTAGATATTTATATGTACGCCAGCGAGCAGATGATTAAGAATGCAGAAGCAGGCAAGTAAGTTACGAGCTACAAAAGGCTACGAGCTACAGGTTATTGCGCTATCAGTCCGAAAGGTACTTGTAGCTTGTAACTTGTAACTCGTAGCTTTTTAACATTAAAAACCACGACAATGAGTATAAAGAAAGTCTTGCGGATAGTCCGCAACCTGATACTCTTTTTCTTTATTTCCACTATTCTGGCAGTGGTGCTGTATCGCTTTATCCCTGTTTACACCACTCCCCTCATGGTAATCCGCAGTACCCAGCAACTCTTCAAAGGCGAAAAGCCGGTATGGCATCATACTTGGGTTTCTTTCGATAAGATCTCCCCTCACTTGCCGATGGCAGTTATCGCTTCGGAAGATAATCGCTTTGCCACCCACAACGGCTTCGATTTCGAAGAGATAAAAAAAGCCATGAAAGAGAATGAAACCCGCAAACGGAAACGGGGTGCCAGTACTATTAGCCAACAGACCGCAAAGAATGTATTCCTTTGGCCGCAATCCTCATGGGTACGAAAGGGATTCGAAGTTTATTTCACCTGGTTGATAGAACTATGCTGGTCGAAAGAACGGATTATGGAAGTCTATCTCAACTCCATCGAAATGGGACAAGGTATTTATGGAGCAGAAGCTGCCGCCAAATATAAGTTCCATACCACTGCCGCCAAACTGACTGCAGGACAATGTGCATTGATAGCGGCAACACTCCCCAATCCGATACGTTTTGATTCAGCGCATCCGTCAGCTTACATTCTGCGGAGACAGTCGCAAATCCTTAGATTGATGAAATTGGTTCCCAAATTCCCTCCGGTAGAAAAGAAAGAAGTCAAGAAGCAGAAGACTGAGAAGAGGAAAAAGAAATAATCTGTGTATATTTGTATGCTTAATATGGTAAGGAATGAAAAAAATCTTGTCGCTATTCTTGATTTGTATCATCTGTTGCGGGGTGCATGCCCAGCGTACGGAGGTTTATAATCAGCATATACATACGGTGCAGGTCATTGCCAACAATGATTATATGTCGCCTGCCGTCATCCGGCTGGGAGAGAATGAAACTGTAGAAATATCTTTCGACCACCTGACTCACGATTACCACCGCTACCAGTACATCCTCACGCACTGCAATGCGGACTGGACACCTTCGGATCTTTCCGAAACAGAATATCTGGATGGTTTCAATGACAATCCGATAGAAGATCATGATATTTCCGTCAATACTACCCTGCCCTACACGCATTACCGTCTGACACTTCCTAACGACCAGGTACAACTGAAACTTTCGGGTAACTACCGTCTGACTGTTTATGACGATGCGGATGGAAAGGATAAGCCGGCTTTCACTACCTGTTTCCGGGTATTGCAAAAGGAGGTGAACGTATCGGCACAAGTCAGCAGTGACACTGAGATAGACCGGAATAAGACGCACCAGCAGGTGAGTTTTAGCATTCAGTATAAAGGATATCCTATCCGCAATCCGCAGAATGAAGTCAAAGTACACGTTTTACAGGATAATCGTACGGATAACTGGGTAACAAATCTGCATCCTTCCTATATTGGTCCCGATCAGCTACGTTACGAACATAACCGGGCCTTGATATTTCCTGCGGGAAACGAATACCGGCGTTTTGAAATGGTGAGTACCCGCTATGCCTCGCAGGGTGTGGAGAGTATTCGTTATCATGCTCCTTACTATCATGTCACACTCCGCCCGGACGAGCCTCGCTTACTAAACTACAGTTACGATCAGGATCAGAACGGACGCTTCGTAATACGATATGACGAGGCAGTAGATAATGCTACGGAAGCAGATTACTTCTTCGTTCATTTCTCTCTGCTATGGGAGAACCCGCTAACTGAAGGGAACTTCTATCTGCAAGGAGCTTTTACTTATGATAATTTTAATGAAGAGAGTCGGTTGAAGTATAATGCAGAAGCGCATGCTTATGAATGCACGCAATTGCTGAAACAGGGAGCGTATAATTATCAATACTTATATGTGGCTCCCGGTACCACCGTAGGAAGTACCGCACAGGCAGAGGGGAATTTCTATGAGACAGAGAATGAATATCTGATCCTTGTTTACCACCGGGCCTTTGGAGAAAGATACGACAGGCTGATCGGGATGCAACAGGTGAAATAGTTACGAGCTACAAGCTACGAGTGTTTTTCAGCGTAACAGTGCAGCAACTCGTAGTTTGTAGCTCGTAACTCGTAACTATCTAATATGCGTGTCCTCCATCTTTCATTTCCTTTTCACTAATCTTATGTATATCAATACTTCTCCAAGCATAGAAGATATACGCAAGAACAAACGGAACCAGGAAGGAAACATAGAACATTACCCTCAGTGTAAACTGGCTGGAGCAACTGTTTGCCAACGTCAGTGAACTCTGTAAATCATTGGTAGAAGGATAATAAGCCGTATTATTATATCCTGCAACCAGCAACAATGCAAGTACCGCCAGCACCGTACCTATGCCCGTAAACCAGATACCTTTATCAAACTTTGTCTTCAACAAACTCTTTCCTATACCGAACAGCACCAGCACCACTCCTATCAGAAACAGCACCAGTACCAGCGGCATTTCGATAAAGTTCGTCAGATACTTATACGGTTCCATAAAGACTTCACCCGTCTCCGGATTCACCGCATATCCATCTGCCAACAGCGTGCGGATAACAAACGACAGGAAGAACACCAGGAACAGCACGGAATTACCTATCAACGAACGCCGGCTACGTGCCACCAGATCCTTATCATCAATATTATTAATAAAGTAAAGAGCTCCCAGAATACGAGCCAGGAAGAACACTGCCAACCCAAGCACTACATTCCATGGATTAGTCAACGCATCCAGACCATGCCAACCATTTGCCCAATGACTGATAACCGGCATCACCGTATTCGTCATATTCCCCTTATCGATATAAAACTCCGAACCGGTAAAAAACGTAGCCACCGCACCGCCCAGCAGCACCGGACCTACTACTCCATTAATCACCAGGAATGTACGGTATGTATTCTTTCCCAGCAGATTTCCCGCCTTGCTCTGGAACTCATAGCTGACAGCCTGCAACACAAAGCTGAACAGAATAATCATCCAAAGCCAGTACGCACCACCAAAACTTGTACTATAAAACAATGGGAAAGATGCAAAGAACGCACCACCAAACGTTACCAGCGTAGTGAACGTAAACTCCCACTTCCGCCCGGTAGAGTTAATCATCATTTTCCTGTGCTCTTCCGTCTTGCCCAGGCAGAAAATAAGCGAATTACCACCCTGCACAAACAGCAGGAATACAAGAAGGGCTCCCAGCAATGATACCACGAACCACCAATATTGTTGTAGAAAAACGTAGGTCATAAGATTTATAATTTATGATTTATAATTTATGGGGGATGATTTATGATTTATAGAGAATAGAATATGATTTATACCACGCCATAATTCCGCATGGCATAAATCTTAAATCATAAATCTTATAAATCTTCTCCTTCCGGTCCTTTCTTTATCGCTTTCAGCAAGATACCGATTTCGGCTATCAGCATGACGGTAAACAATACCAGGAAGATGAAGAATGTTGTCTGCACGGAGCCGACATCCAACTTTGAGATAGCTGCATTTACAGGCAGCATATCCTGTATGGCCCATGGCTGACGTCCACATTCGGCAACCACCCATCCGGCTTGTCCGGCCAGATAACCCAACGGAATAGTCAGCAGAGCTACCCAGTGCATCCATTTCATTTTTGACAAATCCCGCTTGTATGCCAGGAACAATACAACTATAAAGAATAGTATAAAGTATCCGCCCAACATCACCATCACACGAAATGCATAGAATGTCAGTGGCACATTAGGAACCAGGTCATTTACATCCTTAATATATCCATAACCAAAATAAGCTACATTTTCCTTCAACACCTTGGCAGCTTCCACAGCTTCGGCATCGTTATCCGCAGCCTGTGCGGCACGATAAGCTGCCAGCGCACCAATCGCTGTTTTCCCGCGTTCTATCTTCTCCTCGGCAGAAAGTGCCTGCGTTCCGTCTTTCAACTGATAACCACCCTCAATAAGGTCCGTGATACCGGGCACGAATCCATCCAACTTCCTTTCCGCCAGCAATGAAAGCATCTTTGGTATCTCTATTCTGAACAGGAAAGGATCCTGTCCGTCATTATAAGTCTTTTTTTCAGGATTCAGCATACCGATGGCAACCAATCCGGCCCCCTGCTGCCCCTCATAATATCCTTCCATGGCAGCCAGCTTCATCGGCTGCGTCTGTGCCACCTGATAGCCCGAACCGTCTCCCGTCCATGCAGAGAGCAGGGCCGAAACCAAACCTACCCAGGCAGCTATCTTTATGCTGGACAATGCGAACTTCTTATTCCGCTTCTTCAGCAGAAACCAGCACGCCACACCTACCACAAACACGGCACCCAGCACCCAGCCAGACAACACCGTATGGAAAAACTTATTCACCGCCGTAGGCGACAAAGCCACTGCCCAAAAGTCCACCATCTCATTTCTCACTGTATCCGGATTGAACTCCATCCCCACCGGATTTTGCATCCATGCATTTGCCACAAGTATCCACCAGGCCGAAATCGTAGCACCAAGTCCCGTCAGCCAGGTAGATGCCAGGTGAAACTTCTTGCTCACCTTATCCCAGCCAAAGAACATGACTGCGATGAAAGTAGCCTCCATAAAGAAGGCCAGAATGCCTTCGATAGCAAGCGGCGCCCCGAAGATATCGCCCACAAACCAGCTGTAATTGCTCCAGTTGGTTCCGAACTCAAACTCCAGAATCAGTCCCGTCGCCACACCTATGGCAAAGTTGATACCGAATAGTTTCATCCAAAACTTGGCGGTGCGTTTCCAAAACTCATCACCCGTACGATAATACATAGTCTCCATGATACCCATGATGACTGCCAGCCCTAGCGTGAGCGGCACAAAAATCCAATGATAAATAGCGGTCAGTGCAAATTGTGCCCTCGACCAGTCAATCAGAGAAGTGTCGATGTGTTCAAGCATAAGAAATCGAGTTATAGTTATTAATTGTTAGTTGCTTTACTCAGAAGTTAAAGGAGTTATTGCTTTACTCAAGGCGGATCACCAATAGCACGATGGATGAGTTCCCTGCCCACATACTCTTCTTTATCTCCGCCTACGGCCGGCGTATTCAGATAATTGGGAAAGAAGAAAAGGCGCAATATGAAGAACATGATGAAGAGTTTCACCAGAATAATGAACCATAAAGTTCTCCCAAGTGTCATACCTCGGAAACCATCGACGTAAAAACGCCAGATTTTCAGGACTGTATTCTTCATAATAGAAAATTTATAATCATTACAAATATAAAACTTTTATATATTAAATAACAAATAAAAGGGCAAAAAGTTAGTCATCGACACAAAAAAGCATTCCGACGACGAAAAATTCAGAACTGTCTATCTCTTTTGCGGGGCATTTTCCGACACCGTATCTTCGCAAGCGTTAAACAATATAGCATAACGAAGATATGAGAAACGTAAGAAGATTGACAGTGATAACACTCTGCGTAGCAAGCGCCTGTGTCGGCAGCACGACACTGCGGGCACAGGACGCCGCTCCCATTGCATCGCAAGAGTTAACGGCATCCGATGCCGCTCCCAAAGCTGACACTGCACTTCCCGCTCAGTGGGATTTGCAGACTTGCATCGACTATGCCTTGCAACACAACATCACCCTGAAGCGTAACCGTATCAGTGCGGAAAGCGCAGAAGTAGATGTAAAAACGGCCAAGGCTGCTCTTTTTCCCAGCCTCTCGGCAAGTATCAGCCAGCGCATTGTGAACCGCCCGAACAGTGAAAGCGGTACCATCATCAGTGGCGACAACATCACCAGCAGTAGCAGTAAGACCTCGTACAACGGCAGTTATGGCATTGATGCCAACTGGACCCTTTACAACGGTAGCAAACGTCTGAACACCATCAAGCAACAGCAACTGAACAATCGCATCGCCGAGCTCAACGTTGCCGAGAGTGAAAATTCTATCGAGGAAAGCATTGCACAGATATATGTGCAGATACTCTATGCTGCCGAAGCTGTGAAAGTGAACGAAAATACACTTGCCGTCAGCCAGGCCGAACGTGACCGCGGACAGCAATTATTGGAAGCCGGAAGCATCGCCAAGAGTGATCTTGCGCAACTGGATGCACAGGTCAGCACAGATAAATATCAGTTAGTGACGGCACAAGCCACCCTTCAAGACTACAAACTACAACTGAAACAACTACTTGAACTGGATGGTGAAAAGGAAATGAACCTCTATCTGCCC
>NZ_EQ973492.1:183796-191872 GCF_000158035.1 Bacteroides cellulosilyticus DSM 14838 | reverse complement strand
AACCTCTATCTGCCCTCCCTGGGAGATGAGAATGTATTGATACCCCTACCCACCAAGACGGATGTGTATCAAGCCGCCCTCACTTTCCGCCCGGAGATAGAGTCGGGCAAACTGAATGTTAAGGCATCCGACCTTGACATCAGCATCGCTAAAGCGGGATATATTCCGACATTAAGCCTCAGCGCAGGTATCGGTACAACGAATGCCAATGGCAACGATTTTTCCTTCTCCGAACAGGTAAAGAATAATTGGAACAACTCACTGGGACTGACCGTAAGCATCCCCATCTTCACCAACCGTCAGACCAAGAGTGCCGTGCAAAAGGCCCGTCTGCAAAAGCAGACCAGTGAACTGGACTTGCAGGATCAGCAGAAAACTTTATACAAGACCATAGAAAGCCTCTGGCTGGATGCCAACAGTGCACAGCAGCAATATGTTGCCGCTGCCGAGAAACTGCGCAGTACGCAGACCAGTTACGATCTGATTCAGGAACAATTCAACCTGGGCATGAAGAATACCGTGGAACTGCTGACTGAGAAGAATAATCTGCTCAACGCACAGCAGGAAACACTGCAAGCCAAGTACATGGCAATACTGAATGCACAGTTGCTCCGCTTCTACCAGGGCGAAGGTATACAGTTGTAACCGCATGACGTAAACAAGCCTGTATGTCAGCATAATTCAGATATATAATATATCATTCAACGAGATAAGAAATAAACGAGATAAGAAATATAAGGTATGAGTAAAAAGAAAATTATCAGCTTAGCGGTCGGAGTCATTATTGTAGCCGGCATAGCTATTTGGGCATTTGGCGGACAAGCCAAAAAGCGGAAAGTGGTATATGAGACGGCCACCGTAGACCGCGCCAACATTTCCAATTCCGTGACGGCCACAGGCACTATCGAACCGGTGACCGAAGTGGAAGTAGGTACACAGGTCAGCGGTATCATCGATAGATTGTACGCAGACTATAACTCAGTAGTAACCAAGGGGCAGCTCATTGCCGAAATGGACAAAGTAACCCTGCAAAGCGAATTAGCATCGCAAAAGGCTACTTACGACGGTGCCAAAGCCGAATATGAATATCAACAGAAAAATTACGAGCGTAACAAAGGATTGCATGAGAAACAACTCATCAGTGATACGGATTACGAGCAAAGTCTTTATAACTACCAGAAAGCAAAGAGCGCCTTCGACAGTAGTAAAGCCTCTCTGGCCAAAGCAGAGCGCAATCTGTCCTATGCAACCATCACCTCTCCTATCGACGGCGTTGTCATCAGCCGCGACGTGGAAGAAGGACAGACAGTAGCTTCCGGTTTTGAAACCCCGACCCTCTTCACCATCGCTGCCGACCTGACACAGATGCAGGTAGTAGCTGACGTGGATGAAGCCGATATAGGCGATGTGGAAGAAGGACAGCGTGTAAGTTTCACGGTAGACGCTTATCCGAATGATGTGTTCGAAGGAAAAGTGACACAGATTCGCCTGGGAGCCACAAGCAGTTCAAGCAGCACCACTACCACCACTACGGTAGTTACATATGAAGTAGTCATTTCCGCCCACAATCCGGACTTGAAACTGAAACCGAGGCTGACGGCAAACATCACTATCTACACTCTGGATAAACAAGGAGTACTGAGCGTTCCGGCAAAAGCGCTGCGCTTTACGCCTGCCGTTCCACTGGTAGGATCGAATGCAGTGGTAAAGATTGCGAAGGTGAACATAAAGTCTGGACTCGTGAAGGTGACACATTCACTGCACATCCGGTTAGCATAGGTATCTCTAACGGAATTGTCACCGAAATTACAGGCGGTATCAACGAAGGCACACAAATAGTATCCGATGCGGTGATTAGCACAGGTGCCGAAACCGCTGTAGCCGAAGGCCAGGGAGATGGCGAAAGAAGTCCTTTCATGCCGGGCCCTCCGGGAAACAATAAGAAAAAGAATAGTAAATAACCAGCGTAGCGCTGGAGCAAAGTTTCCTTTCGGCATGCAAGTAATTTTTCATTTATTCAACGAAACAATTCCGAAACAATGAGCAAAACAGTTATAGAATTACAAAATATTCGGCGCGACTTTCAGGTGGGCGATGAAACGGTCCATGCCCTGCGTGGCGTCTCCTTCTCCATCACCGAAGGAGAGTTCGTGACCATCATGGGTACGTCCGGCTCCGGTAAGTCAACGCTGTTGAATACCTTGGGCTGCCTAGATACTCCCACCAGCGGCGAATACCTGCTGGATGGCATATCCGTACGCACCATGAGCAAACCTCAACGAGCCATCCTGCGGAACCGGAAGATCGGCTTTGTTTTTCAGAATTACAACCTGTTGGCAAAGACCACTGCCGTAGAGAATGTAGAGTTACCCTTGATGTACAACGCTTCCGTCTCAGCAGCCGAACGTAAGCAACGCGCCATCCAAGCCCTGCAAGCAGTGGGACTGGGTAATCGTCTGGAACATAAATCGAACCAGATGTCCGGCGGACAGATGCAGCGTGTAGCCATCGCCCGAGCCCTGGTGAACAACCCTGCGGTAATCCTTGCCGATGAAGCAACAGGTAATCTGGATACACGTACTTCTTTTGAGATATTGGTTCTCTTCCAGAAACTGCATGCCGAAGGACGTACGATTATATTTGTCACCCACAACCCCGAAATAGCTCAGTACAGTAGCCGGAATATCCGTCTACGCGACGGGCATGTGACGGAAGATACGGTGAACCCGAAAATCCTCTCAGCGGCAGAAGCTCTGGCAGCGCTGCCAAAGAGTGATGAAGACTAATAAATATAAATTATGAACGGAACAAACCTTTTCAAAATAGCCCTCCGCGCCCTTGCCAACAATAAGCTTCGCGCCTTCCTCACCATGCTGGGTATCATCATCGGTGTGGCATCCGTCATCACCATGCTCGCCATCGGGCAAGGCTCGAAGAAAAGCATTCAGGCACAGATCGCGGAAATGGGTTCGAATATGATTATGATTCATCCGGGCGGTGATATGCGTGGCGGTGTCCGTCAGGATGCCTCGTCCATGCAGACTCTGAAGCTGACTGATTATGAAGCCCTGCGGGATGAAACCAACTTCCTGGCAGCCGTCAGCCCCAATGTATCGTCCAGCGGACAGCTCATCGCAGGAAACAACAACTATCCTGCCTCTGTAAATGGTGTAGGTACCGAATATCTCGAAATCCGCCAGTTAAGCGTAGAGAGTGGCGAGATGTTTACCGAAGCGGACATTCAGAGTGCCGCCAAAGTCTGCATCATCGGTAAGACCATTGTGGACAATCTTTTCCCGGACGGACAGGACCCTATCGGACATATCATCCGTTTCAACCAGGTACCCCTGCGTGTAGTGGGTGTACTTAAAGCCAAAGGCTACAACTCCATGGGTATGGACCAGGACGAAATCGTACTGGCACCTTATACCACGGTAATGAAACGTATGCTTGCCGTCACATACCTGCAAGGTGTCTTCGCCTCTGCCCTCTCCGAGGATATGACGGATTATGCAACGGATGAAATCACCACCATCCTGCGCCGCAACCATAAGCTGAAAGAGAGTGATGACGACGACTTCACCATTCGCAGCCAACAGGAACTCAGCACCATGCTGAACTCCACTACCGACCTGATGACAACACTCCTGGCATGTATCGCCGGCATCTCTCTGGTAGTAGGTGGTATCGGTATCATGAACATCATGTACGTCAGCGTGACGGAGCGTACCCGTGAAATCGGTCTGCGCATGTCTGTCGGTGCCCGTGGGGTGGATATTCTCTCGCAATTCCTAATCGAGGCCATCCTTATCAGTATTACAGGTGGTATCATCGGAGTTGTCATTGGCTGCGGAGCCTCATTCATCGTAAAGAACGTAGCCCACTGGCCTATCTACATCCAGGCATGGAGTGTATTCCTCTCCTTCGCCGTTTGTACGGTCACCGGTGTGTTCTTCGGCTGGTATCCGGCTAAGAAGGCAGCGGATCTGGACCCGATAGAGGCAATAAGATACGAATAAAAGGGATTAGCGGTTAGTGATTAGTGGTTAGTTGGGAATTCCAATATGCTACACAGCAATTAATCACTAATCACTAAACGTTAATCACTAAAATTAATTATTTTTGTAACATGATTATGCAAGACTCCCAAACTCGCCGGATTGTAGAAGTTCTCATCCATATCATCGGATGGGGAATCGTTTTCGCTTTCCCATTTCTGCTGATGAATCGTAGCGGATTTACGGTAAGCTGGGTAGACTATTTACGTCATGGCAGTGCGGTTCCGGTATCATTCCTGATCGTGTTCTACCTAAACTACTGTTTCTTCATCCCCCGTTTCTTATTTGAGGGACGCATCAAGCAATATGTATTACTGAATCTCCTGCTCATACTTTGCACAGCTGTCGGCGTACACTTTTGGCAAGATTTCATCTTCCATACGTATGTGAAACCCGAAGCTCACAAACGTCCCGGACCTCCCAGTTGGATCTTCATCCTGCGAGATGTCTTCTCAATGGTTCTCACCGTAGGACTGGCCGCTGCCATCCGTATGAGTGGCCGTTGGGTAAAAGTAGAAGCCGCACGCCGGGAAGCCGAGAAAAGCCGCACGGAAGCGGAACTGAAAAACCTGCGTAATCAACTGAACCCGCACTTCCTACTCAACACCCTGAACAACATCTATGCTCTTATCGCCTTCGACAGCGATAAAGCACAAGCCGCTGTTCAGGAATTAAGTCGCCTGCTGCGTCACGTTCTCTACGACAATCAACAGAATTTTGTCTCTCTTGGCAAAGAGATGGATTTCATCCGCAACTACATTGAACTGATGCGCATCCGCCTCTCCGCAAACGTAACTGTAGAGACACAAATAGATGTTCGTGCCGATAGTCGTACGGAAATAGCCCCGCTCATTTTCATCTCCCTCATAGAGAATGCCTTCAAACATGGCATCTCTCCCACCGAGCCCAGTTTTATCCACATCCATTTCAGTGAAAGCCCCGGTCGGGTATGCTGCGAAATAACCAACAGCTACCACCCCAAAAGCCAGACTGATAAAAGTGGAAGTGGCATAGGACTGGAGCAAGTGCGGAAACGCCTGGAATTAACTTATCCCGGCCAATATGAATGGACCCAAGGAGTAAGCGACGATGGGAAAGAATATAAATCAATCTTATCACTCTTTAACATTCAACATTATGAATCTAACTTGTGCCATAGTAGATGACGAACCTTTAGCTTTAGATTTACTGGAAAGCTACGTCAACAAAACTCCGTTCCTGACATTGAAGGGAAAGTATTCCAGTGCCGTACAGGCTATGAAGGAACTGCCGGATAAGCAAGTGGATTTGCTTTTCCTTGATATACAGATGCCCGAACTTAACGGTTTGGAATTCTCCAAAATGGTAGATACACATACCCGCATTGTCTTTAGTACCGCTTTTGAACAATACGCCATTGATGGTTATAAAGTAAATGCTTTGGATTATCTGCTAAAACCTATTTCTTACGTGGATTTTTTGCAGGCAGCTAATAAAGCCGTACAATGGTTTGAACTCTTACAACAGCCTAAAGAAGAAATAGAAAGTATATTTGTAAAAAGTGACTATAAGCTGGTACAAATAGAACTTAAAAAGATACTTTATGTAGAAGGTTTAAAGGATTATGTTAAAATTTATACAGAAGATACCGCCCGGCCTATTTTATCGCTTATGAGTATGAAATCAATGGAGGAATTATTACCAACATCCCGTTTCATGCGGGTTCACAGATCTTATATTGTACAGAAAGAAAAAATAAGAGTTATTGATCGGGGACGGATTGTGTTTGATAAAACGTATATCCCTGTCAGCGATAGTTATAAACAGGTATTTCAAACTTTCCTGGATAAAAGGAGCTAGGAAATAACATTCATTTGTCGATAAAATATCCGAATCTGTCGACAAAACATAATTTCCTATTGCATATTAAAAAATGTTTTTTTACCTTTGCATCGAACAGATAAAGGAAGTTGTGAAACTTCCCCCAATAGAATAGTTTAGTTAAGTCTAGTTTAGTTTTTGTGTGAAGCACTTCCTCCGTAAGCGAACGATAGGAAGTGCTTTTTGTTTTATTGATTTTCAAAAAATTAAAATCTATATTCAACACACAAGAACTTTATGCAGTATAGTTATAAATTGAGCATACTTCGCTAACACAACCTATTTTAGAATACTGCTATTCCTTGGTCATTATTACGTCTGTGGGCACTGAGAAGCCACGAGGAATCCATTCTTCTGGAGCAGGAACCATATCTTCCGCATAATCTCCTTCCAATGCATACCACAGACCTTTCTTCTCATCTAACTTCCAGTGGAGCTTGTTAGAGGCCGTCAAATCCATTGTCCCACCAAGTATTCCTTCACCATTCAAGTGCAATTTACGCTGGTCATAAAAAGTGAAACCTAAATAATTAGGGGTTGTACTATAAGCCTCAATATAAATATTACACAATGGTGCAAATGTATAAATATCCCATGTTGTTGGTAATGTTTTAATATAGTTTTCTTTGACTATTCCCTTTACGCTGAGATAATAACCTCCAAAAATACCAGTACGCTTATCTTTTCCATGGCTTTTCACCACACCTTTTTGCAGTTTAATTTTAAAGATAGTATCATTTTTCTGATATATCCATGTTCCTACGAAAGCATCATAATTTGCTTGAGAAAACACGCCCATACAAGTGAACACAAGAACGAAAAGTATGTAAATCCGTTTCATATCTTTCCTGCTCATAGTATTAGAAAATTTATGTTGCCAGCTTCCCGGATACAACGGATAAAAATAAAAAGTGTGGGAACTTATTAATATCAATAACACTTTCTGAAAAATTATTTTTTGATACGCACCAAAAATACAAAAAAGTAAGAAGCTACCAACAAAATAAATAAAGAAGTAATCAATAAGCACTATGAAAGATGCTACCAGAGCCAAAAATAAATGCTCTTTTCTATACTGTTCACTAAAAATGATTGATGCCAATCATGAAGTATATAAATATCTAATATCCAAATGATTTGCACTTTTTTTAATACACCCGGAGACTTTTATTTATAACAAGTAAAAAAGAAATAGAGACATTTCTTTCAAAATTAGCTTCCTTTGCAGTTACAAGGTTTTTGGATAGAAAACCTAAGATATATTTGTAGTATATATAGTATATCTCAGTTTTGGTCATAAAAGGTTGAAACTGTTTGTTTGTTTTGCAGAGATGCACCCTTTCTAAGCGTAGTCAGGGTGCATTTCATTTTTTTTTATGAGCGTAAAATCTATACTATTTGATTCCCAAGAACTGGAAAGGTTTTGTAGCGACAAACTCTTTGGCAGTATTTCCCGCATACGTTTTACCGGAAAGAAGATTCAACTTCTTGACAGGCGCTTTCTCTGAGAAATCCACATCCTTGAAGTCAATCCAAAATACATTGGGATATAAAGTAGACTCAAAGTAATAAACTTTATCCTTCTGATCGGAAACGGTCCTCCATCGGGTTGAAGAAATATTCGGCTGATCAGGAGTGCTGATACCGAACGGAACGGAAGTATTGCGTATCACGCTGAATACACTGGCCAAAGCTGTACGGGTATCTTCTGTTTTAGGAATAGCATTTATATAGAAAGAAGCTCTCACAAAACGGTCGGCAGCACGATTGGTACCCGGCAAAAAAGTGGTTCCTCCGATATTCCTCCAATAATCATCAAGCGCCAGTTGCTGGTCAAACACAGGTGAGTTTGTCATTACCTGATATGCTTTGCTATGATGAATATCCAACTTTCCGTCCACATACTCAAAAATAGCATTATCACCCATAGCGTCCGAAATGGAAAGATGAAGGGTAGCCATACGCGTACCGTCGGGCATCATATCCGACACCACATCGAAAGTATTCTTTTCTACCTCGGCAACAGCCTCATCCACCGTTGCAAAATTATCAAGCATATATTGCACCCAGGCGGCTATGGACAAAGCCGGTCTCTCACCGTTCCATTGGGGATAGGATGATTCTGCCAGCCACAACAGATTGGCAACGAGTCCTTTTT
>NZ_EQ973492.1:179505-183598 GCF_000158035.1 Bacteroides cellulosilyticus DSM 14838 | reverse complement strand
CAGATGTCATAAGCCGAAGTTATCACACTGCCGTATTTAGATTTCCAACGCATCGGGTCCTTCCCTACCTCTCCGTTGCGCTCCATACCTCGCGGGAAAATCCAGATATTACTACGGGTATCTTCTTTCCAATCCATAGTACGACCGGTTATTATCATATTATTATCCCCCTGATAGACTACACGGGTACAAGCATTCAAATGATTTACAGATACTCCAAAGAGTGTAATCATGAATACCATACTATAAAGAACATTCACTTTTCGCATAATTGATTCATGTTAAGTTGTTAGTTAATTTGCAGTATAAACAAACAATCACATTGCAAAGTTCTTAAAATGAATAGATACATATTCAAATTTCTCAGACATGAGATCAAAGGAAATTGAAAGGACTAGAAAGCAAAACATCATAATAATAGCAAAACAGTTAATATACACTCATCATGGTAGCATTTCAATATGTTTAGTGACATACTATATTTCACATATTTACTTTCCAGCATATTCTATGAATAAAATGATTATAACAATGCGCTATTTCAGTATATATTTGCAGTTTTAACTGCTTTTTATGCAGAAAAGGGTTACTACTTATGATTGATATGGTTACTAGATATGGGCAAAAAGGTTACTACATACCAACAAAAGGGTTACTACATATCAGAATTTGCCTTATTGATATTATATTTCCCACTTATTAGTGCGTTTATTTCATCCAGAATAAATGTAAGTATTTTGATACCACATTAACTATCTGACGTTTATTCATTTTCGTTTGCACGCTTCCAATCCTATTGACCTCCGGACAGAAATAGTACATTCTCAGTCAACTAAAAATACAAATTGTCAAAATGACAATACTAAATACAAGATTACCTCAATCATCTATTAATCAAACAAATAAGCATAATTCACACAAATTTATGTCAGAATCACATATCCCCAATTAATCAAATATTCATACGCGCATGTATAATTAGTAAATTCGCACTATAAAATAATAAATAAAAAACAAGCAAATGAAAATTAGGCTAACGCAACTGACAAATTCTCTAAATATCCCACATATGAAATATTCCAGATTACTCACAGCAATCATGATGCTTACAGGAGTGCTGACCGCATGCTCGGATCAAGAAAACGAACAGGACGGTGCGAACGAACGAACAGCACTGAGTATTAACGCCGGTATCGGCGTTATCCCTGCCAGCACGTCCTCTGCAACCACCCGTGCCACAGATGCTTCCTGGCAAGCGAATGATGCCATCGGTATAGTGATGCTGGATGCCGGAACCAACACTGTGACCGAAGGAAAGGCCAATTACCGTTATATTACCACAACCGGAAACGGCAGTTTTACCCCGGACGGAAAGGAGCATACCGCCTATTATCCCACCGCAGGCGCCCAGGTGGACGTACTGGCTTACTATCCCTACACCACAACCATATCAGCAGGCAGTTTGAATATTCCTGTGGACGTAAGCGATCAGAGTAATCTGGCAGCTATCGACCTAATGACAGCCGAGAAAGTAACCGGACGCTCGTCGAAGGCGCCGGACGTGTCACTCATGTTCACACACCGCCTATGCAAACTCGTGCTGAAAGTGGTAAAAGACGAAACAACTTCCGACGTGACGTTGACAGGTGCCACAGCCATACTGGCAGGTACAGCCACCACCGGAAACTGGAACCTGATAACGGAAAAACTCAGCATGGAAGGAGAAGCAAGAGACCTGACACTCCCCCTCTCTGCTAATGGAACCATTGCTACCGCCATCGTGATGCCCACCCAAGCCGGAGACGGAAAAAGCATCACCGTGACCACCGCTGACGGCAAGAGTTACACCGCCACAATTGCCGCCAACCTCGCTCTGGCCGCCGGAACAGTGAACACATACACCATGACACTGCACCGCAACCAGGCCAGCATCACTGCCGGCATCACACCGTGGACAGACGGTACCACCGTGCCACTGGAAAGCCTGCACATAGAAGTACCCGCTGACGCCACCGCCAACGGACTGACCACCTTCGAAATGTGGCGCAACCAGGCACAGAAGACGGATACACGCATCTATACTTTCAGCAACAACGGAAACAGCGGAACCGGCACCTGGACTGCCACTCCAAAGCCTTTCTACATTGAAGAGATCGCCACAACCGACCATTTCTACGCCCTTCACACGCCCGCCGATGACCGGAAAGATGGTCTGACCGGGCTGAAAGACCTCCTTGCCACCGGCCCCGCATCACTACAGCCTTCCGCTACGGGAAGTATCGCCAATAGCCTCTCCCTCAATTTCAAGCACCTGATGGCGCAGCTCACCGTAACACTGGCACCCGGCAAGGACTTCCCCACCGGCGTATCAACGGAAGGAGCCACCGTTATCTTGCCCGAAATGATCTCAGGATACACCTTGGACGGCATTACCCTGACGGCAGACGATACAAAGAAGACCGGATACAAAAACATAACCGTAACTTCGGGACGGACAGCCATCCTCACCGTAGTTCCGCAAACGTTGTCCCAAGGAACTGAAATCAGCGTAAAACTAACCGGTGGAAACACCTATAAGACAACATTGGGCAAGGCCGTAGCATTAAGTGCAGGTAACAAAACCAGCATCAACCTCACTATCAGCCCGACGCAAACGGCAATCAGCGTTTCAGTGAATCCATGGACAGACACCGATGCCGTCGCCCAAAACATCACCATCGAAGGAATAGAGACAGGAAGCGCCACGGGAAGCTATGAGTCCGCAGACAAAGACTTACTGGTACTGACCGGCACCAACGAGACTATCCCCACCGAAAAGTATACCGCCAGTTACATATATAATAAGGTGAACAACCAATGGAACTCCAACGCCCCTCTCTATTGGGACAGCTTCAGCCAATTCGCCGCTGCAAAGGCAAAAGGCGGCAGTGCAGACGCAGCAGGCGACAATACAGGCAATGCAGACAGCAACACGCCCTGCACCTTCCGCTTTGACGCCCTCATCACTCCCGCCGTCACACCCACGGAAGCACGAATAGCCTGTGGTGCAGTGAAAGATTACCTGCAAGGATCGCTCACTGCCACCACTTTCGGTACACCACTCAGTTTCCGGCTAAGCCATCTCATGGCGCAAATCAGCGTGACACTGAAACCGGGTATCGGATATACGGCGGAAGACCTGAGCCAAAACGTCACCGTACACTTGTACGGGTTGCATACCCTGACCGACGAAGGCGTGGAAACTGACGGCACCCTGATCCTAAGCAAAGAGGCCGCATCTTCTCCATTAAAGATGAACAAGGCGGCAGAAGCAAACGTTGAAGGAAACTTCACGTACACTGCCCTTGTGGCTCCGCAGACTATCGTCCAGGGAAATCTCGTCGCACGCATCACCCTCACTGCACAGGAGGCGGACGGAACGACACCCGTCAGCCTGAACTACGATTACCGTGCGGGAAGTAACGGATTCGTCTACCGTGCCGGACAGAACAATAAACTGGTGCTCACCGTCAGCAAGGCGGGCGTGAGCGCAGTGTTCACCCTGACGGACTGGGATGATTCGCAAGAGGCCACCGAGGGGGATGTAACGGTAGATTAGAGCCGCACCACCCTTTAGATTAAGAACAACTTAAATAGTAAGAAATATAATAATAAATAAGTTTTGTATATAGCCTCAAAGGCTTTAGAGCTATTGCGTAGGGGCTTTCGGGCTGACAAGCTATATGCAGGACGTGAATAATAAATTAACAAAAACAGTATGAACAAGCTAAGTTTTAAAATCAGCACCTTGCTGGCAGTTGCAGTTCTTTTTGCCGCGTGCAGCAATGACGAGACATTAACGCCCGAAACTGACGGACAAGTAGACATCAGCACTCGCGTGAATGCGGGTAACGAGGCTACGGCCGAAGGCACCTACGCACCAACAGACGGTACCCAACTCTTCCTTTATTACAAGGAGATGGGCAATGCCGACGACAACGGCACCTTCACCTACACGAACAACAAATGGGAAAATACCCGGAAACTCTACTGGGACGACCTGACGTCCGTAACCGTAGGAGACGTGCAAGCCTACCCCTTCTTCGCCGCATCA
>NZ_EQ973492.1:172500-179303 GCF_000158035.1 Bacteroides cellulosilyticus DSM 14838 | reverse complement strand
TTCCATTCAGCTTGTACTCTTTTCTTTTATTATATAAATAAGAAAGGTGTACCCCTATTTCTTCTTTTCCTATAGAGATATGCTTGGTGGCCGCTGCATAGAAACGACTATAATATCCGTTTCCTTCTGTAGAACCAATCGAGCCTCCTCCGGATGAAGTAAATGGATCCGATGTTCCGAAAACAACAGCTGGCATATACCTCCAGAATTGTCCTTCTTTCAAAGCCCGTAACCGGATAGAAAAATATCTATCCTGATTCGTGAATCCTGAATAGCCATAAGGCTTTAACCCTAAAGCTTCTGCCTTAAACAGGGTGCAAGTATAAGCAACTTCCATCCACGGCAAAATGGTAACATTCAAAAAATAATTGTACGTATGGTAATACCACGTAGGAGGAGTTATCTCCTTATTCATAAAGTTCCCTCCCAGCATCACTGTTTTGTCCTTTTGCATCTCTGCCGAAGGAGCATGCAGCAAACCGGTAGTTCCATAAGTCAATTGAGCCGAAAGCATGGATGATACACTGATAAGCAGTATCGCAATAAACATTCGCTTTATTCTCATTATGTATAATCTCATGCTTTAGGTTCAATTGCATTATTTAAAAACAGGCCTATTCAAAATCGATAATACCACCACCTGCGTTCAAATCTTCACCATTGCCATGTCCATGAGTGTGACCAATAGCATAATTTGCAGTCAGAGTTGTAGAGATAATCTTTTTAACTACCACTGTTACGTCTGTAGTTTTTTTGTTCTTATCAATTACATGAACAGTATATGATCTTCTTACTTGTTTTCTGACCATACTGAAGTTATCAATTTGCTTGTATGCAGGAACTGATATATCTACAGACAGAGCAGTTTTTGAGTAGCTGTTCTTCGGTGCAATATTAGCATTGTCTTTTAGAATCATATTTTTCAGTAACATTGTTACGTAAGATTTCGTTTCTGCATTCATACCAGACAAGGCAGTTTCAACAGCCAAAGCAGGAGTGTTTCCATCATAAGCGGTTCCACCCATGTAGCTTCCTTTTACAGTAACTACAGCGGCTGCAGAGCCTGTATAGCAAGGTTTATTGATGATTTCGGCATCCAACTTAACGCTGTCTACTGGAACGATGGCTGACTCAAAACCGAAACGGAACTTGGAGAAGTGATTGATTTTACCAACGAAAGTACCTGAAGTCATATCGTATTCAGCATAATTATTAGCATCAGCTGACCATACACCGGTTTTTTCATTTTGATAAAGAACACCTAATACATAGTCAGGCTCTACAGTAACAGTAATCGGAGCCTGGAACTTAACTTCCAGCGGTTGAGAGAATACAGTACCGCTGGGTTGTCCTTCGTAAGTACGTACAGCAGCAGTTGCCTTTTCAGTTTGTATATCACGAGTTAGTTTGATTGCTTGAGCTTGGCCACCTACATAATAAACTTGTGTGTTAGCAGGCAATGTGATCTGGTCGGCAACAGTTTTAGTCTCTTGAGTTGTTTCACCTGTTGTTTCATCAATAACAGCTTCTGTAGATACAAGTTCTACTACGAGAGCCTCTTCTACTTTTACCACTGGAATATCAATTTTAGTAATATCCTCAATACCTAATTCTTCGGCAACTTTCTCGATGTCTGCTTTAACTTCAGGTTCTTTAATATCTTCAACTTTCGTTGGCTCTGCTTTATCTACAGGCACTTCGATAGTTTGTTCACCACCCTTACTCGGATCTTCATCAGGGATATCACTGCTTTCAGCTTTCAATACAACTTCAATGGAAGTCACAGAAGTAGCACCGGTCTCAACCAGTTTCACAACTGTGGCTTTTGCTTGTGCAACATAACCAGCTTTTGAAACTGTAATAATAGCCAATGTTGTAGGAGTGATATGTTCAGCTGCCACTTCTATATTGAAATAACCACGATTGTCAGTAGTAAGATCAGCTTTGAATTCACCAACTTCAACTTTTACAGTAGCGTCGGGCACAGCAGCATCTTTTTCATTGGTAACGAAGCCGCACACATAGTATTTAGACACCTTTGCAGTTTCTTCCTTTTGCATCAATACGGCAACTGTAGAGGTTACAATTTGGTCGCCTTCACCTTCTTCAGCAGCAACAGGAGCTACAGCGATGGTAGCGTAAGCGTTTTTGTAACCTTCAGCTTTAAGAACAGCATAGTAAGTGCCCGGCTGTACCCCTTCTACTGTGAATGTGTTATTAACAACTGCAATTGTACATCCAGGTATAACTACTGACGACAATTTTACAGCAGCGCTACTTTCATCTGTTGCAGTACCTTTTATGGTATATTTTACAGTTTTGTATGTCGGAGTATCATATCCCGGATACATAGCTGCATTTACTGTGTAGACAGCAGTTTTGCCATTTTCAATCTTTTCTACATACACAGAAGTTGTGACAGTCTTGTAATCATCTTTAGTAACAGTCAGAACATTCAACCCTTCTGTTGCATCTAAAGCATAAGTTCCATCGGTAGCAGTTGTAGCACCATTAACCTTGGCACCAGACAACGGTTCTCCGGTAGAAGCATTAGAAACGACACCTGTAATTTTGTATACCGGTTTCACTGTACTCGGTGCCTCTGTCGTTAATTCTTCTTTTTCGTAGCAGCTGGCGAACATGCCGCAGATTGCTACTAACATTAACGCTAACTTCACGTTAATACCAAACAAACTTTTCTTTTTCATCTCAATAAAATTAAAATTAATAAACTAATAATTCTGATTTAATAAAATATGGGTTAAAACTATTTGATTGCATTATATTGTCACCGGGTGATGAGCGATAGTTCTTGTAATAATATTGCTCGTTTCCTGCATTATACGCCAGCCCCATGTTTCTGGAGGGGGTAAACCGAGGAATATATCCTCTTCTTCTATATTTATAAGGTGGCAAGGCAATCTGAAAACGAAAGCCACCATTGGACTTCGCTCCTTGCGCTTTCATTGCATAAAAACCTATTGAAGCATAGCGGAAATGCCGGATAATATCTATCCGTACCCCTTTTTCACCCAATAAATACTGTTCAAGTTTCATAGTCGTTTCTACATTATATTGTGGCCAATAGAAATAACCTCCCAACTGACCATGTCATTTTTTTCTGTGTTCCAAAGTGGCAAGTAAATCCATCCCAGTATGCCGCTCCTGTATATCCAACACGTCCTTCGATTCCAAATCTATTATCACGAATGAAACGATGGCTAATTTTCATATCTACCCCATAACGTTCGCTACTGAAATGCCCTACTGTAAGTGTTCCCCAGATATTATAGGGTAGTCTTACCGTTTGTGACACGCCAATAAAACCAGGATGTATTTTATTATACATATCTGGATATCCGTCATTATAAATAGGTACTTCCAGTTGTGCTGTCAGTCTCATTCCTTTCCAGAAAGAAACTTCTATTGCCGGTGCCAGATTGAACAGAACTTGATATATCTGCGTAATTACTAAGTTCTTTAATGACAATTCCGGATATATTACCACGTCCACTTTGAACAAAGAACTATTCTTTTTTTTACTTTACCAGCCTTTTTCCAGTTACTGCCCAAACTATAGCTTACATCCCAATCCCGTCGAGCTACCCCTGGTACACTGTCGCCTATAATTGGTTTATAAAATAATGAAATTTGGGGTACGTTATTATCCAGAACAACAATCCGACATGGCTTTTTATCCGGAAATCAGGATAAAGAAATCTTAGATAAATTAAACATACAATTAGCTAGTATTTAGCGAATTGCATAATACTAAACAATATCATTACTTTCCTTTATTGTTTCTTTTTTAGAACATTAATATTATATATTTGTTGCTGGTTTGTTACTATTTATACATCATTGGAGCAAATGGACCTTCCTTTTATTTTTCTAGTACTCAATAAATTAAATTCAAATAGAAGTAGCAGAACAGAATAAAACTCAAATGCGAAATCATTTGGAACCGGTTTTTGTTACCATGTTGTTACCGTATAAATAAATGTGTATATTATTTTTAATAAACAGGAGATTCTAAACAGAGATATGAAAGAAGAACTAAGAATAAAAGAGCCAATAAAGCTAAGAGTCAAACATCTGGCTAATGGCAATAAGTCGATATATCTTGATATGTATATGAATGGGAAACGAAAATACGAGTTTCTGAAATTATATATTATACCTGAATATAATAAGTCAGACAGGGTGCGTAATAGTGAAACGCTAAAATTGGCAAATGCCATTAAGGCTCAAAGAATTATTGAATTACAAAATCAGAGCCACGGTTTTAAGATCAATAAGACATCTCACATTAAACTAACCGATTATATACAAAGTGTAGCTGAAAAGAAGTCGGAGAATGAAGTTCGCAAAACGGTACTACACGCTGTAGTCTATCATCTTAGACGTTACAACCCTAATGATATCCAATTAAGCAGGATAGATAAAGATTATATTTTGGGATTTCTGGATTACCTAAAGACAGCAAAACAAACTCATACCAAGAAAGAGAAATTGCTGCATGTCAATACCCAAGTCTATTATTACAAAATGCTGAGGTATTGCCTGAATTATGCAGTATCAGAAGAACTGATATCAGCTAATCCTATGAATAAAATAAAAAATGAAGAAAAGCCACATAAACACCGTACGGAAAGAGAATATCTCACTATTGACGAATTGCGAAAGCTGGCTCAAACCCCTTTTTATAATGGTTTACTAAAGAAAGCTTTTCTCTTCAGTTGTTTTTGCGGGTTGAGGCATTCCGATATCATAGCGCTTACGTGGGGAGACATAGAAATGGATGATGATGGCAATTCCCGATTGTATATCATACAAAAGAAAACCAAGGAAGCCATTTCTTTGCCTTTAAGTCAGGAAGCTATAAAACAGTTACCGAAGCGAGAAGATGCTAAGGAGGACGATATAATATTCAAAAAGTTAATAACATTGGGAAGAACTAATGAAATTTTACCTAAATGGGCTGAACAGGCCGGGATTAAGAAGCATATCACATTTCATACTGCCAGACATACCCACGCAACTATGTTGTTAACTTTAGGCGTCGATCTGTATACTGTCTCCAAACTGCTTGGACATACCAACATACAGACTACACAGATTTATGCCAAACTTGTTGATGAGAGTAAGAAAAAGGCAATTGACCTCATACCCAATATAACATAATTGTGAACTCAGGGACTCAATAATAAGTTGGCTCAAGTTACTCTCACTACCCTCACTTTAAGTACGAATCGTTGATAGCTAATATATTAAGTGTGAGTGAGAGTAAAATCCGGGAGTGAGAGTAAGTGGGCTACTCTCACTCTGTCTCGTCCTTTCTCACGTCCTAACTCATTCTGTTACATTATGTTAACTTACATTTAACGAATATATCGAACAAGTCTGTAATCCTATATTTTTCAGCTTTTTTCCCCGCATAAACGGTGAATATGCCCGTCGCAGCCGATTTATCACGCTGCATACCCTTTGCAAGTGCTTTTTGTCACCGTATGGCGCTTTACAAACAAGTCGCGTTATTCAACACTGTCCGGGCTGACAAGTTCCCGGCATCGGCTATCCCTACTCGGAAATTGTGATGATGCGATAAAGCGAGAGATTTCATTTCTTTCTGAAAATATAGTCTCTATTGTTGTTCTTCTTTTACATCTTATTTTGTTTACTATCCGCCGTTTGCATCGGATAACTTTAGCATCACTGTTCTTGATACGTACAGATTGCCTGTTTGATGCTCTGGTTTCTCCATTTGGAATTGTGAGTTTCATGCCGTGAAACTCCCGGTTTCAATAGGTGAAACTAACGGTTTCATGCCTTGAAACTATCGGTTTCACGGTATGAAACAAAATGGTATCACCCCATGGTGAGTGATTTTATTCATGACTTTACCTTGCTCTCACTTCGTTCCCTGCTTAGAATTTATAATCCAATTGAGCAAGAAACAAGAAATAACTGATATTATCCTAATTTCCCTCCTTCTGGGAGGCTGCGACATACACTTAATAGCCTGCATTTCGCTACTCTTTAGTTCTTTCTTTTCATCATCACAACTGTCGGGTCAAAACAACGGATTCTCAGCTAACTAAAAGTACAGAATGTCAAAATGATTACCAACTTGTTTTTTTGAAGCTCTGCATATTGAAAGCTAGACCTCCCGAACCTAAAAAACATATCGTATGTTTATAGAAGAGGTTATAAATTATCATTATACACACGTAGAACAAGCTTGCGGAACTCTTAAATAAATAATAATTCGTTTTTTACGAAAGGTATATATAATCAAAATTACGTTTGAGGGTATATTTTTCATATAAATGTCGTATTTATTAGTCATTTATTAACCTCTTTATCACGCATTATAAGCTCATAGACAAAGAATATTAGCTTTATGAGAACAATTATGCAGAAAAAGCTACATTATTTTATTTTTTCATGTAAAATTCTTTGGTATTATTAAAAATGTGTCTATTTTTGCACCATATTTTATGTCGTAAAGATATGAAAATTGAATAAATAAAATGAGGTATAGAAACTCTAACATGAGAAAGTGTCTAGCTACTAAAACAATAGCACGATGTGCGGCGCTCTTTTTATTCTGTTTGCTTCCTTTAAAAGGAATTTGCCAAACAGGAGAAAGTACGGTGAACACTTTAGTAGAAATGGGATTTGAAAATGTAGGGTGGACAGAAGATGGCAAAGAACGTGTATACGTCTTGCAAAATTCTGCGTATCGTCTGAATGGAGTCGGCATTGGCAAAGCGGTAGACATTATTCAAAAAATGGGTTTA
>NZ_EQ973492.1:166372-171459 GCF_000158035.1 Bacteroides cellulosilyticus DSM 14838 | reverse complement strand
CCGACGTCACCGCATGGGGCACACAGCCCGGTTTCAGCACCGAAGGCCACAAACTAACACACGCCATGGCACAGCTGGACGTGAAGTTAATATCGGGTACAGACGGATTCACAAACGCTGAACTGAACGCCGCCGCTGTAAAGACAGACAGTAAAAAGAAAGTATCTGTCGGCAGCACCACCGCTACACTGAACATCAGCGACCTCACCACTGCCAAGAACGTAGACCTGAAGAAGACCATGGATGCAGCCGATGCTAGCGGTACCAACGCCACCTTCAGCGCCCTTATTGCTCCGCAGCAACTGAAGCAGATAGTCATCACCATCAACGGGAACAACTACACGCTGAATAAAGAACTGACGATGACAGCCAACCAGAAGTTCAGCCTCGAAGTCACCGTAAGCCGCACGCCGCTGGGCTTCTCGGCAGCTGTGACCAACTGGACCGAAGCCTCGATGACGGAAGGCGGAGTGGTAGTAGATCCCTAAACAAAACAAAGAAAGATATGAAGAAGAAAAATAATCTATTCCTGACCGGTTGCCTGGCACTATGCACCCTGACAGCCTGTACCGACAGCATCGACGACGCATCGGACACGCGTGACCCGGCAGACGCCGTCACCCTCAGCGTGAACACCGATGGCGCCAACCCGCAGACGCGCGTCACCACCGGTAGCACCGAAGCATATATCCCCGATCAGAACGTAGACCTACATCTTTACAGCAACTCCGTGGGCAGCTCCATAACGGCCGTATACAACAACACCGCCGGTGACCAAGCCGCCAACGCCACCTGGGAGGCCAAGCCCGGCACGTCTCCTCTCTACTGGGACGATGCCATCGGCACCGACGGCAACAAGTTCTACAGCTTCTACGCCGTGGTGAATGCGCACGCATCCTCCGGAAAAGGCAGTAACGACAATACCGTCTACAGCATACCCACCAACCAGGCTGACCCAGCCATCGGCTCCGAGATTTTTTCTCCCTATGAGCGGGCTGACCTGCTGACGGCTTATACTTACACCACCCAGCGGCACCAGGACCTCCAGTTCACCTTGAAGCACCTCATGGCACAGCTCACCGTCACACTGACCACGCTCGAAGGAAACAACGGATTCAGCCCCACACAACTGGCGGGAGCCACAGCCGAAGCTTCGCTGATAGCGCCCTACACGCTGGTGTATACTGACGTGGCCAACACCACGAATGCTGATAAAGCTAAAGAAACGCCCGCCACCGCCACTGCAAGCGGCACCACCAGCACCGCTTTCACCATGCAGCGCACCCTGCACTACAAGTCGGGCACCGAAGAGACGGCCGGAAACGTGACGAGTGTCACCTTCCGCCTCATCGCCCCGCCTCAGACAATAAGCAGCACCGACGGCGGCATCGTGCTCACCATCGACGGAAAGACCTACACCTTCAAGCCCGACAAACCCGAAAATAGCATCCAGCTAACAGCAGGCCGGAACACCATCCAGCCCATCGTAGCCCGGAAGTCTGTACTGATCCCCGGTACCATCCAACTGAAAGACTGGGACACCTCGACCAACGCCAGTCAGAGTGTGACGGCGGACGGAGTGGTGACACCTCAGGATATTGATCTCTCGGACATCACGGAGACAGGAACACTGTATCTGCGGGCTACAACCTCGACGAGGAGCGTCACTGACGGCACCATCGGTACATACCCCATTCAATACCAGACATCTTCCACAGGAGGTACAGCCAGCATCAATACCGCCGATGCCGCCTACGCCCCCATCCTATGGGACAACCTGAACAAGTGGGATAACGATGCATCCACCGGTACCCTGCAAAAGTATTATTTTCATGCCGTCTTTATCCCCACCAACTACCGCCACGCCACTAACACTGGTGCGGATAGAAACAAAGAAAACCACGAGAAGGACTATCTTGAAGGCCGGAACGCAGCAACCGAATGGGGCGAATCACCTAAGTTCACCGAAAACAGCTCCGGCAGCGGCGATGACCGGCGCTTGGAGCATCAGACCGTCCGGTTCATCATGAATCTGAAAAGCGATGGTACCTACGATGCCGCCACTCTGAACTCTGCCTCAATCAAGCTGAAGCGCAACAAGAAAATGACCATCTCAGGCTCTGGCAACAATGCATGGAACAGCATCAGCGATGGCTGGCCCAGTATCACCACCGCCACGCTTACATCCGGTGAGTCCACCGACGTCACCCTGGTGAAGATCGAGGATGCCACCAACAGTGGTTCCGGCGCCACTGAAGCCAAACCCGCCCAATTCGTTGCCATTATCGCCCCACAAACTTTAGGAGCAAACAGTGCAAGTGGCGCCACTATCGGTACTGACTATCTGATCCTGACCTTAGGCAGCGGTACGGCAACAGAGAAAACCTACACTCTGAAAGCAGCCGGCAAGGATGGGCTAACGCTGAAGTACGGCAGCCAGTACACCCTCACCGCCACCCTGATAAAATCCGAACTCAATCCGGGTACCATTGCGGTGGAAGCATGGAAAGAAGAATCGGGTGAAGGCAACTTCGAGTGGCAATAGCCGCTACTACACGCTCCGCCGGCAACCATTAGTTTCGGGCGGAGCAATCAAAAGAAGTGCTCTTTGACATACTGGAAACGAAAACTATTACTCGAAGACCGTGAGGTTTTCCTTCGACAAGCATTGCTTTTCCGGCAGCGAATCCGTATCTTTGTCAGGTCAATAACCTAAAAGAAAAAAGGAGAAACCATATGGCAACAATGAATCTATATGCCGAACTACTGAGCGAACTCGGCACCATCGGCAATGACGAAAGTCTGCTGCGGAAAGTGCTCAGCGCCGTAAAGGCACTGAAGAAGGAGAAAGAAACCCGCCATACTGAACCGCCCTGCTGCTATACAGCAGAACAAGTTAAGCAACGCCTGAAACTCACCCGAGACGATGCGTTGCACGCACGCGGCATCAGTCAGGAAGAAGCAGAGCGACTTATGGAAGAGATGATATGACAAAAATAATCTGGCATCCCCTCGCTATGGAGGATTTGCGAATGACAATAACCTACTGCCAGCAAGAATTCGGAAAATCCATTGCTCGCAAAGTGCGCGACAAGTTGAAGCATGATGCATCCCTATTGGCAAGTCACCCTAAACTTGGGCATCCCGAAGATGATCTGAATTCGGAAAATGAACCGCTCATATACCGTTCGTTACTCTCAGGAATGACAAAGATAGTTTACACAATGCATGACGACTACATCTTTATTCATCTCCTGTGGAACACCCGCCAGAACCCCGCATCCCTGATGAAGGAACTGCTGCAACGAGTATAAATCCGAAAAGCATTTTCGGCCATTGCGACCGTCCAATCGGATTTATAATCCGCAAGATTCCAAATTAGTTTATCCTGCACAATAGTTTTCGCCCCGACTCCCAAACAGAGCCGGGGCGATTTTTTTGTTTCCGGTATATCATCCTTCATACTCCCACCGCACGGGAGACGATAACGAGACGAAGAACCAAAAGACATAAAGAACAAGAAACAATGAAAAAACAAAAGAAAATAAAGACATGCAGGTACAGCGATGAATTCTGGAAAAACGTCTGGTACACCATACGCTACGGCGACTCACTGGGCGACCGGATCACCATTCCACTGCTCTCACTGTGCATTCTCCTCTGCATCTCTTTCCTCATCTTCCTGCTGACGAGCTGCACAGCCGACCCTCTGTCTGTTACCGCCCCCGAAGGCACCGGCACCGAAGGCCTGCGCACTCCCCTCACCATCGGCCTCCTCACCATCGAGGGTAACGATGGCTACGACGGCTCAGTACCCGCTACCACACGCATGGCGACCGACCCCGCAGGCAAAGACAACGCTTGGGAAGCGGGAGATTGCATCGCCGTCAGTGCCCCCAAACTGGGAAACAACGACATGGGAAGCAAGACGCTCACCGCCACCTATGTATATACCGGCATAACGGACAACCTCTGGCGGCAGATAAACCCGAATGACAACAGCGACCCATACCGAGCTCAAGCTGAAGCTACCGACATCTATCCCCTCTACATCGACGACATCGACCGCAACAGTGGGAAAACGATTTCCGTAGAAACCTACGGCGGCAACCTCCATTGGGAAGGCAGCATCACATACACGAATCAAACCACCCGGAAGAACTACTGTCTACAGAACTACCTATCCTGCGACAATGCCCGGATAGCCGAAGCCGACAATGAAATCCCCGGCATCAAGCGCGGACAACTGTACGCCGAACTCCTTCACCGGCGCGTCAGCATCGTGGTGCGGGTAATAGACCAAACAATGCCCAACGTGCTACCCACCACCGGTGAAGCCACTCTCGACGGCACCGACGCCAACGATATCGATGCTGTGAAGCTGACACTGACCGGTGGCCCCAACGAGAACAGCAAAAACAACCAAATCGTCTGCTGGCGTACCGGTAAGGCTACGGAAACGATAAACGGTCGGCAACAATCCGTCACCACCTTCCGTGCCTATATGTACTTAACGGACGTGCCGGGCATTACGACCACTACCGACGTCAGCACAGGAAAACAGAGCGGCACCGTCCCCGACGGCTCTACCTTGGGTACCCTCACCTTCACCCCCAACACCGGAAGCACACCGCAGACGCTGATTATAAAATATTCTATCACCAAGAATGCCGGCGTCCCCCCCACCATCACCACCGGCACGCGCATCACAGTGATGGCACCCTTCAATGTTTCCCAAAACCTGGACGCCACGGCAACGCTCAACACCTGGGAAGAAATAGACGCAGGAGATACGGGAACGGAGACAATAGAGTTGAAACCTGCCACGAATCCGGACGATACAGAAAAGAAAGGTACTAACGGCCAACCTATCTATGAACTCTCCTCAGCCCAAGACCTGCTACTCTTTGCACAGATCGTAAACGGGACGGACAACCCCGCAGGCGACAGCGTGACCGGAAACCTGAAGCTATGGTGGGAACAGTGACCTGTACCAAGCAACCCAAGACAGTAACGAAAGTCCAAAAACAATAGAATGATTATGAAAAAGAAAACAACATACCTTGCCACCCTCATCCTGTTCGCCC
>NZ_EQ973492.1:136830-165878 GCF_000158035.1 Bacteroides cellulosilyticus DSM 14838 | reverse complement strand
ACCCTCATCCTGTTCGCCCTCGGACTGATGTCAGCCTGTACCCCCGGCGAACTGGACGACGACGACAACAGTAACCCCGACGCCACACCGGTGCCACTGGCCGCAACCGTCAGCCTGCCCGCAACGGGCACGGTAACCCGGGCCAACGCCACCACCGGCAGCATCAAGTTCGATGTCAGCGGCAGCAGCTTCACCCTGAGGCGCTACGACCAGGCACCCGACGGCACCACCACCCTGACCGCCTCCGCCGACTACGAAATAGCAGACCGCAACGACAACACCTCCGGCAGCGGCACCAGCTCGCAATACTTCAAGCTGAAGACGTCCACGGGCACCTCCGCCAACACCCACATCCCCGTCATCCCCACTGAACAAGCCGACCTACGCATCGAGGAAACCGCCGCACCGGTACTGATGAACGTCCCCGCAGACATCAGCGGTACAAGCGGCACTGCTGACGATGCCACGACCAATGTCTACGTCCCCTTCCGCACCCGGATGAAGTACGGTGCCGAAGTACCCGCAAATCCCGACGTCAGCATCCCCTCCGCCACGGACAAAGAACGGACCGGCATCACTCTCTCCGCAGACAAAAAGGCAGGCATCGCCACCATCAACCCCGCCTACACCACAGCTGCCCTGCGCCTGGTGCTGAAACTCTACAACGCCGGACAAGGAACCGTGGTTAACAACGCATCCTGCCCCCTGACTATGACAGGCGACAGCCCCACCACTCAATACGCCCCTACTGTGACGCACGGCATCCAAGCCAATCCCGGCACGGATCCCGGCAGTATCATCTACACCGACGCCACGGCCACCTGCCAATACACAGCCGTCAGCCAGCAGATCGTCATCTTCGGCGAACTGACACCCGGCACGAACACCAGTGAAAGCTCCACAGGCACCAACCGGCTCACTCCGGGCAGCACATGCGTGGCAGTACTTACCACCTCCACAGGCGAACTGCTTTCCGTTACCTGGCCTACAAGCGCTACCATCAACGCCGTGCCACAGCCCGGAAAGATGTTGACGCTCACCGTACACGTGAAGGGAGACATGGCCTACATCGACCCCAACGGCATCACAATCTCCGGATTTGAGGACGGGAACGGAGAAGGAGGAGAGACGGCAGGCGGAAGCCCGGGCATCGCCAGTGGTCTGACGGAGCTAAATCCGGACATATTCTGCATTGCAAATCCAATGTGGGTGGTGACCGGAGGAGGCACAGAGGCCACTTCCAGCAGCAACACCGACAGCAAAGACGTGACAGTATTGAAGAATGTGCGCACGGCGCTGAACAAGATATACACTCCGGATAACGACAGCTACACCGGCCCCAACTACATCGACCTAATGCTGACAGATGTGACCACACTGCCAACATACAACAACGATGGCGCTTTCCAAAGCTACAAGCAGTTACGCAACATAGAGTTGCCTGCAGTGACCGACATCGAGGAATACGCCTTCTACAAATGCGAATCCCTCACCACAGCAAGTATACCATCAGCAAAGACCATCAGGAAAAACGCCTTTATTGGCTGCCAAGCTTTAACAAACCTCGACATCTCCGGCGTTACCCAAATATGGAACTTAGGAACTTCAGAACAAAACTACCTGCTCAGTGCCTTTGGCAGCGGCGCCTACCCCAACTGTGACCTCGTGCTAAATTCCGCCCTGGAACAATACTGCTATGCCGCCGATGGCACCTCGCAGAACGGTCCACTCGTAAAACTCAAGATAGAGGGCCATGATAGTAGTGGCGCCCCTTACAGCTACACCATCACCTTCCGGAGCATCACCTTCAAATGACGGCAACAGAGATGAAGACAGCAGCACGTTCGCTTTATCCGCATCGTCCGCGTATCCATTGAACTCATAACCCAATAAACAGCATAGCAATGAAAAAGAAATTCATACCCACCACATTCACCCTCGCACTGGCAACCCTGAGCCTCACCCTCATACTGCCTACCGCCTGTACCCGGGATGAACTCATAACACCCGTCCATCCCGACGCCCCCGCACCCTCCAACGGCGGCACCCCCGATGCCCCCGCACTCCTCATCTCCCTCGGCCAAAAGCCCAGATACGCAGGAGAAAACGTCGAGTCGGGAGAGTCCGTCCCCGCCACCCGCACCAGCACCACCACCGGATGCTGGCAGGCAGGCGACCAAGTCACCGTCAACCTCACCTACTACAGCATCTCCGCCCAGGAAGCTCAATCCGATATTCCCTCCACAGCCGACGACGAGGCCCGAACCGCCGCCATCGAAGCACGCCTCATCCTGGCCCAGCTCTCCACCGGCGACACCTCCGGAAGTACCTCACAACAAACCCTGACCTGCACCGCTGAAGCCACCGGAGCCACTCCGACCACCCCCTCACAGTGGACCGCCACGCCCTCGCTCGTCATCGTCCCCACCGGCACACGCTCCATACGCGCCCAATACACCTACCGAGGCATCCCCGATCCGTTGACCGGCACTTCCGAAGAAATCAGCGCCACCACCGGCACTATCCCCTTCGACCTGAAACTGACGGCCGACGATCTCGCACAGAAAAACTACATCGTCCACCTCCCCGCCCCCCAATGGAAGCGACAGACGGCACTCGTAGAAGTCACTGGTATCCCTCAGGGAACTTACCTAACGCTACGAACCACCGGATGGGGAAAGGGATATAACAATCAGACCAACCAATATGACTTAGAAATCGACGTCATCGCCGACTATTCCTCCCGGCCCGCCACCGCCACGGACGGCACCGCTCTCTTCCACCTGCCCCTACTGAAGCAGAAGCCCACCGAAGCCACGGACAACGTGAAAGATCTGGAAGCCATAGTGGGAGAGACACCTTTCTATATATACTACAGCCTGCCACTGGACAACAACCTCGTTGCCCAAGCCAAGCTAACCAAAGCACAGGACAAGTTCACACTCGACTACTCCCTCACCTCCGGCGGTAACGAAGTGGACTTGCAGGGAATGGTGACAGCCGACGGTCTGCTGGATGACGCCATCCATGGAACAGGAAAGCTGACCAACGTCAATCCCCGTTGGACGGTGACAAAAGGCGGAACGGATAACTTCAGTGGCACCACGAAAGACGCCACTGTGCTGACGAACGTGCGCACAGCGTTGAACGTGATTTACACCCCGAGCAACAGCAACTACAACGGCGTCAACGGCTACATCGACCTGACACTGCAGGACGTGACCACACTGCCGAAGCAAAACACCGGCACCGGTGCTCTTGAGAAATACCACCAGCTACGTAGCGTGGAATTATCTGCGGCAACAAGCATCGGAGAGAAAGCCTTCTACTACTGCGAAGCCCTCACCACAGCAAGTATGCCGAAGGCGACAAGCATCGAAAACTTTGCTTTCGCCGGCTGCAAAGCTCTCACCACAGTAAGCATGCCACAAATAACAAGCATCGGGAGATACGCTTTCAATAACTGCGATGCCCTCAAGACAGCAAGCATACTATTGACAGAGACCCTCGGAGAAGGCGCCTTTCAAAACTGCAAAATCCTCACCACAGCAAACATGCCAATAGCAAACAGCATCGGGGGATACGCCTTCAGTGGCTGCTCTACCCTCGCCACAGTAAACATGCCAATGGCAAACAGCATCGGGAACAACGCCTTTTTCGGCTGCAAAGCCCTCACCATAGCGAGTATGCCGCAAGCGACAAGCATCGGGCACAGCGTCTTCAATGGCTGCAACGCCCTCATCACAGCAAGTATGCCGAAGGCGACAAGCATCGGAGATCTAGCTTTTTCCAATTGCAAAGCTCTCACCACAATAAACATGCCGCAAGTGACAAGCATAGGGAGTAGCGGCTTCTCCGCCTGCTATGCCCTCACCACAGTAAGCATGCCGAAGGCGACAAGCATCGGGGACTATACCTTCTTCAACTGCGCTGCCCTCACCACAGTAAACATGCCAATGGCAACAAGTATCGGGAGTGGCGCCTTCTCCGCCTGCTACGCTCTCACCAAAGTAAGCATGCCGAAGGTGACAAGCATAGGGAACTATGGCTTCTCCGGCTGCAACGCCCTTACCACAGCAAGCATGCCGCAGGCGACAAGTATCGGGAACGATGCCTTCAACAACTGCAAAGCCCTCACCACAGTAAACATACTACAAGCGACAAGCATCGGGAACAGAGCTTTCTCCGACTGCAAAGCCCTCACCACAGCAAGCATGCCGCAGGCGACAAGCATCGGGAGCGGAGCCTTCTACGGCTGCATCGCCCTTCAGAGCCTCGACATCTCCAGCGTCACGAAGATAGAGAAGCTGGGAACTGATTACGGTTCCATGTTCTTCCCCGCCTTCGACAACTCCACTGACCCCGAGACCTTCAAGAACTGTGACCTCCTGCTGAACTCCGCCCTGAAGCAGTATTGCTACGACACCGACGGTACCTCGCAGAACGGTCCACTGGTCAACCTCAAGATACCGACCAAGATAAACAGCTCCGATGAGACCGACTCCTACACCTTCACCTTCCGCAGCATCACTTTCAAATGACAGCAGAGATGAAGACAACTCGGTTCAGCTCCTTATAGCGAACATGATAAAAACCGAGTAAAAGGAACAGGCCGAAAGCGTCACCACCGCGAACGGAGCACAATAATCAGCATTCACCACAGAGGGGTACAGAGGGAGAAAAAAGAGAAAAGACGAAGAACTCTGTTAAACTCCGTGGTGAAAAAAGAAAAAATCGATAACCCCAGAATTAATTGCATCACAATGAAACAGAATACCCCTTTCACCCAACGGCGCCACGCCCACATCCTCAACCTCATCCTCAACCGGAGCCTGAGCCTTGTCCTGAGCCTTGCCTTAAGCCTCAGCGCCTGCCACCCCGACGACCTCGACGGTGACAACGACAGCGGCATCGCCCTCACACACTTCCTGGCAGAAATCCTGACGCCAACAGACGGGATTACCACCATCCCCACCGCCGCCCGCACCCGCTCCGACGGAACCGATGACAAGGGCTACACCGGCCTCGTGAAGACCCGTTTCATCTCCGATGACGTGATTCACATCGTACTCACTGATGCCGACAACAGCAATGCCATCGCCTACTCCACCGCCACCCTGCAACAGCAGGACGGCAGCGCCACCTCCACCGCCCGGTGGATCATCAGCCCCGCCATGTCCACTCCTCAAAACGGCAACTTCGAGCTCCTCGCCTTCTACAACGGGCAGACTGCCCCCTACATCGCAAGCAGTTCCCAGTCCGCCCCCGAAGCGGCCCTGAAGGCCTATATTCAAGCCGAACGCGGCTCCCTGTTCACCACCGCCCCCGACACCCCCGACACCCCACCCTATGTCGATGCACTGACAGCCCTATACAGCAGCCAGTCCGGTAATCAAACCCTCGCCAACGATCCCCTCAAGCCCTCACCGGGAGCCCTCAACCTCGCCTCCGACGGTACTCTCACCGCAAGCTTCCAGCACCGCAACGCCATCATCAACATCTCCGGCATCACTAATCAGCTGAGCGCCCCCGTCAATGCCATCCGGGCAACCATTTATTCGGAAGACGCCTTGAATCACACCCTGCCCCTCACCCCCATTGCCGATGCAACCGAAGCCGGCAACGGCGCGTGCCAATGGCAAGCCATCTCCCGCCTCAATCTCAACGCAAGCTATCAGAGCAGTTTCTACCTCCACTCACTCACCGTCACCCTGGGCGGCACCGTCAATCGTGATCCCGACACCGGTCTGAACACCGTCACGGGAGGCACTCAAGTCACTGTCACCATCCCCGCAGGCGACACCGCCCCCGACGCAGCCGATCCCTCCGCACGCGGACGCAGGCTCTACATAGCCCGCCAATACACCTACCGCCTCAGTCTGCTGCCCGGTGCCTGCACCGCCATCCCTGCCAACGGAGACCTCGACGGCAACGACGAGGATATGAAGTGGGACGACCAGGGAAACTTACTCACCGTGCCGCAAGGATACACCCCCATCTACAACGAGGAAGAACTGCGCAAGATAGGTGTGAAAAATACAGACGGGGACTATAATTATACCAACTCCGACGGTAAAAATTATGAGTACTCCCTTTCTGCCAACTACATCCTCATGACCGACATCAACCTCACTCCGGGATACGATCCCGCCACCGGCACTGGCGGCACACTGCCCGATAAAGATTTCAATGACATACCAGACGAAGGCAATACCGAACTCTGGACACCCATTGGCAACGAGGGTACCAGCACCTCCTTCAAAGGCCATTTCAACGGCAATGGTCATACCATCACCGGCATGACTATCAACACATCAACACTGAAAAACGCCGGATTCTTCGGCTATACCTCCGGAGCCGTCATCTACAACCTCCACATGAAGGACGCACGGGTGAAGAATATGAACAACAATAATAAGACCGGTAGCCTTATCGGAGGCTGCGCTAATGGCACCACCGTTTCTCTCTGTAGCGCCACCGGCTGCGCAGTGAGCGGCAATGAGACCGGTGGCCTGATAGGTGAAACCTCTCAGACTGATATTACTCTGACCCGCTGTCACGCCACCGACTGCAAAGTATCCGGCACCAGCTACAGTGGTGGTCTGATAGGTTACAATAGCTCCGTCATCACCGCATGCTACGTACGCAACTGCGACCTCAGCGGCTGCACCGGCTACCATGGCGGTCTGGTAGGATGCTATTCTAACGCCATCCTGTTCGGTTGCTATACCTCCGGCAACACGTTCGGTAGTAACACTTCCGCTTCCCTTGTCGGCAGCAACTACGGCAGCATCATCGCCTCTGCCTACGCTGTAAACGCTACAAAAAACGATAACTCCGGTGATGCCACTACCATCGGGCTAATCACAGAAAACAAAAAAAGTAACAATGACCTCTCCCCCACCCTCTCCGGCCTCGTCTCCCCCTTCAAGGAAAGCAGCAGCACAGGAAACACCGACACGAACGGTGAGCCCACCGGATTCGGCTTCTATTGGGGTACAGGCTATCAGCAACTGCTCGTCACCGGTGCCGATAAAGATACAGCCGAAGGCGTCACCACCACCACTAAGCCTCTTTTTGCACTGGACAATGAAATAAGGAATGACTGCACTTTTAATATCACCGCCCCCATCATAGAAAACGGTACAGTCACCACCGCAGGCAACACCACCCTCACAAATGTCTCCACGGTGATGGTAAACACCACCGGTAACATCTATGCGCAGAAGCGCAACTGGACCGCTGCCGGCATCTGGGGTGCCACGCTCGACGCAGCAGCCGGAAACACCGTAGGCAGCACGGATGCCACAAAGAAGGTTATCCTCGCCCCGCCCATCATCCAATGGAGCTATCAAGGGGAGCAGTAGCATCGCTACAGCACAGCAGCATCCGGGAAACTGACCGGATTAAAAATCCCGGATGAAACCAATTATAATCATTAGAAAATGAAAACAATATGAAGCAGAATATCCAACAACTCATCATCGCCGCTACCACCGCCATCATTCTAGCAGCAGGCAACAACTGTGCCGTAGCACAAAGCAACAGTACAGCAATCAGCAGTAGCGAAACAATCAGCACCTCCTCGCCCTCTCCCCGCCTCTCCCTGCGCAGCAACCTCCTGCTATGGGCCTTTGGCAGCCCCTCGCTCGGCATGGACCTCACCCTCGGCCGCCGCTGGCAGGTAGGCCTCGACGGCTCATACGGAAATTGGTCGCTCAGCCACCGCACCCACGCCGCCCGCCTCAGCACCGCCGGACTGCAACTGCGTCGCTACTTCCGCCCCTTCACCAACAGAAACTCCGCCTCCCACCCAAATCTTGACATCTACATCTCTTCCTCCCGCGGCGCCTACCTCGGCATCGACCTGCGCTACACCCACTTCAACGAGCAGCTACTCACCGCCGGCACCCCGGGACGCGAGGGCGACCTCATATCAGCCGGAATCCTCCTTGGATACTCCTTCGCACTTGACCCCTGCGGCCGCTGGGCCATTGACGCCGCACTTGCCCTGGGATATCAGTACCAAGACTACGACCGATACACCTGGTACGCCCCCGCCGCCCAAAACCGGCTACTCGGTACCCGCACCCACAACCGCTTCACACTGACGGCACTCGACGTCGCACTCGTCTACCGATTCTGAAAACATCCCCATTCCGCCCACCGAGCCCCTCTCAGCAGCGGAAGAATACAACAGCCATAACCGGAAAACCCCAAGCAACAGCCGGAAAACAAAAAGAAAACAATAACTCGAAAACAGCAAGAAAAATAATATGAAAACAAAACAATACGCCACCCACCCGCTCACCACCCAATCCGAACTACCGTCGGCAATCCTGTCCGCACTTACAATAGCTCTCCTGTCGGCGCTCCTGTTTACCTCGTGCAGTAAACACCACTACCTCGAACTCCTCCTCGACCCAGACGGCGAACCCATCGAAAATCCCGGCCGAATTTTGCTCAGCGCCCCCGGCGTCGCCAACCCTCTGCTACCCGCCATCCTCACCGATCCCACCCGTGAGGATCGCATCGTTGCCACCGTCCTCCACGGCCAACCTGTCGACGTAGAAGCCGGCACCTACAATCTCCTCTGCGCCCTCCCCACCGATGGCAGCAACACTGAATATTTCGGCACCGACGCCTTCACCCTCAACGGCACCACCATCAGCCTCCCCCTCCTCGACCCAGACGGCCGGCTTCCCCAAGCCCCCGATGTGCTGACTGACGCCACGCCCGTCACCGTCACCTCGGGACGCACCATTCAAACCGCCCTCACCCCCGCACCCCGCACTCGTCTCGTCCGCCTCGACGTCCGCCTGCAGGGAGCCGACGCATCATCCATTACCGTCATCACCGCCCGCCTCGAAGGCGTCAGCCGCACCGCACGGCTGGAACAACGTTACACGACCGTCACAACCCAAACCACCGCCGAAGCCCCAACCCAAACAAACTCCCCGGCCCCCAGTCTACGTGCCAACGCGAAGGCCCCTTACTACCTCCTCACCAACCCGCAACTGGACGCCTCCCTCCCCACCGACCCCGAAGCCACCGGTACCTTCCGCCTCCTGGGCACGGACTCCTCAGCCACCGGCCAACGCATCCTCATTACCGCCACCCTCGCGGACGGCACCACCCTGAGCTACGAGCAAGACGTCACCTCCCTCTTCTCCGGCTTCAACCCGCCCGCCACAGCCACTACCCTACGCCTGGCAGCCACCCTCAACTTCGGTATAGACCAAGTGAGCGGTACCATCATACCTTGGACACCCGGATGGAACGAGGGAGGAACGGGACTCTAAAAAGTTCCTCTTCCCTTGCTTTTCTCCCACACAAAACGTATCTTTGTCTCCGCAAGACAACAACATCAACTTTAATCAAAACTTTTAATGAAACGACAAGAACAATTCCACTGTCGCTTTCTTGACTACCGTTTACTCGGCAGTTGCCTGCTGTCCTGCCTCCTTATTTGTCTGGCCCGCACCACTCTGCACGCGTCCGAAAGCAACTTTAACGCCCTTAACGACACCATTGCCGCTGACGTCGCCCTGCCCGACAGCCTCCTCACCGATGACAATGTCTATCGTTATACTTTCTCCAACTTTCCCCTGGCCTGCCGTATCATGGACGAGTTGCGCATCCGCAAACTCCTCCCCACCCATCGCTTAGACATCACTGAAGGCGACCTCTACTTCAACAACGGTCACTACCGCCACGCCCTAAAAAACTATCGCCGTGCCCTCGAAAGCGACTCCATACGCCAGAACGACGATGAATATATGGATCAGCTCCACCGCCTTATCTCCACCTACGACTGCCTGCACAACGAAGTCGGGAAAGCCGAATGTGTCAATCTCCTGCTGGACAAAGCAAAAGCCACCGGAAACCAACCCATGCACTCCATTGCCCTCTTCAATCTGGGAAAGATGATCTACTACCAGGGCAACAAGTCCCAAGGCTACGAGTACATGCACCAAGCCGTCGATCTGATGCTCCACACCGATTACGAATACAAGTACGACAACCTGCGCTACAACTACAACACCCTGCTCGTGATGCTGCAAAGGGACAAACTGTACGAAGAAGCCCTCAGCACACTCGACGCCCTCCAGTCCGTAGTCACCCGTAAACAGGGCGGCGAACCCCAGATGCAAGGGCTCGAACAGAAAGAACTCAAAGCCCTCTACGCCCATCGCGCCGTAGTTCTGCAACGCTTGGGACGCCACAAAGAAGCAGAAGAATTCTACAAGAAATTCCTCACCGTAAGTCACGTACACAGCCGCGACAACTACCTCATCATGCCCTACCTCTTTGATCGCCGTATGTACGACGAAATCATCCGTATGAATGCCACCCGCGAGCAATTCCTGATCAGTCAGAGAGACAGCGTGAACTATCACATGGTCACCATTAAGCGCACATTAGGCGAAGCCTACGCAAGTAAAGGCGACTACCGCCGTTCAACCCACTACTATAAACAACTGTCCATACTGTGCGACAGCATCAAAAAACGCGAAGAACGCAACACCGCCCTAGAGCTCGCCGCCATATACGACACCACCGAAAAGGAAGCCCTGCTGCAACAACAGGCCAACGAACTGCGCGAACGAAATATCCTCCTCATCTCAGCCATCTGCATCATGCTGTTGCTATGCGCCGGCCTGGCGCTCATTGTCCGATACACCCTCAACATACGCCGCAAAAACCGGGCAATGGCACGCAGCATCAACGAAGAAATGAACAGCAAAAAGCGATTGAGCGAAAGCCGCGACACCATCAACGCCCTGCAACAGAAGATAGAACAAATGAAAACCGCTGCCGAATGCAGACAAGAAGACAACATGCCGGACCTGCAAGACCATGGAACGGAAGATGATGAAGAAAAAGATAATGAACCGAAGCGAGAATACAACACACTGGAACAGATAGAAAACCGCCGGATATTTGATCTAATGGAAGGCATACTCAGCAAACAGTCTCCTTATCTGGATCCTAAATTCTCACGCCACGACTTGTGCATGCTATCGGGCACAAACCGAACTCGCCTCAACGTCATCCTGATGCAGTGTACCGGAGTAAGCTCTACCGCCTATATCAACAACCTGCGCCTGGAACACGCAGTTGAGCTCATCCGCGAGCACCCCGAATATATCATCAGTCACATCGCCGAAGAATGTGGATTGCCCAATGCGTCCACCTTCCACCGCCTCTTCCGCGAACGCTATGACATGACGCCCAACGAATACAGGAATGCCATCTTTGAGAAATAAATCTGTGGTGAACAAATATTAAAACCGAAAACAAACCGTAAGGAATACTGTTGGAAGGGGAAACTTAAAAACGATAACAGTTATGAATTACGGTATTAGTATCCTTTTCAGGGCTATCCCATTGCTGATGGCCCTTTTTTGTTTCGGCTACGGAGCCTTTGTGCTCGACATGGGGACGGACACGAACCGATTCGTTGCGGGGCCCGTGGTCTTCTCTTTAGGAATGATATGTATTGCGCTGTTCGCTACGGCAGGTACCATCATCCGGCAAATTATCCACACGTATAGTACGGCGGCAAAATATGCCCTGCCCATCATCGGCTATCTGGCTGCCGTGGTGTGTTTCATCGGTGGAATGACATACATTAATGACGGCAGTACGGTGGCCCATTTCGTTGCGGGACATGTCATCTGCGGAGTAGCTTTCATCACTGCATGTGTAGCCACTACCGCCACCTCTTCCACCCGCTTCACCTTCATCACGCAAAATTCCAAGAAGACTGACCATGCCGTACCTGCCAAGTCATTCTCTTCGGCACAGGCGGACATACTCATCATTCTGGCTGTTGTGTTCGCCGTCATCACATGGGTTTGGGCATTCTGGTTATTGGGACAAAGCGATATCCACACCGCTTACTATGTGGCCGGACACGTAATGGCCGGACTGGCATGTATCTGTACGAGCCTGGTTGCACTGGTTGCTACCATTGTCCGGCAGATACGTAACTCTTATAGTGGTGCCGAACGGAAATGGTGGCCCGCCCTCGTATTGGTGATGGGTACACTGAGTATCCTGTGGGGACTTTGGGTGCTGACGAATGCCGACCCGGGCAAGTCTTCCACCGGATACATTATGATAGGTCTGGGTTTAGTTTGTTACAGCATATCCAGCAAAGTAATTCTGCTGGCTGTTATTTGGCGGAACGTCTTTAAGCTGGCGAACCGAATTCCGCTCATTCCGGTGCTCACCGCGCTTACTTGTCTTTTCCTCTCTGCTTTTCTGTTTGAAATGACAACACTGAATGATGTCTACTTTGTTCCCGCACGCGTATTGGCAGGATTAGGCGGCATCTGTTTCACGCTGTTCTCCATCGTCAGCATTCTGGAAAGCGGAACGTCCAATTGATGATAAATCACTCTCTTTTTTTTATAAATCACTCTCATGGATGGGTTGGGGTTTCGCCAGCTCATCCATAAACACTTCCACATTCCAGGCATGATGCGCCACATAGGCAGCCGGACCGGTATCACCCGAATCCAGAATATCGCGCACAACGTTAGACTTGTTTCTGCCTGTCACAAAGAAAATCAGCTGCTTGGCGTTAAAAAGCAAACAGCCGGTCATGGCTATGCGCTTCTGCCCATTGTAAGGATTAACACTTACCTCGTAAGGATGGAAAGAAGAAAGCAAATACTCCTGACCAGGGAAAATGGACGAGGTATGCCCGTCTTCTCCCGCCCCCAGCAGAACAATATCAAGAGCCGGGAAGCCATGCCAGAGTGGCGCATTGCAACGCACTATGCGAGAATAGCTATTCGCCTCATCATCGGGATCGTTGCTGCCGTCAATAGGAAAAATAGACTCCTCAGGTATTCCCACTTCATCCAGCAACAGCCGGCGCATATTGCCATAGTTACTCTCCGAATCTTCGGCAGGTACACACCGTTCGTCCACCCAATAAATACGCATACGGCTCCACGGAGTGGCATCCTTGAATTCTTCCGCCCACAAATCGAACATGAGCGAGGGCGTGCTGCCTCCACTGAATGCTATGTGAAAAATCTTCTGCGGCTCTTCCTCCATCAAACTAATAAGGTGCTTGATGAGAGCGCGCGCCGTTTCAACAGCTGTACTATAGATATAAGTTTTCATAACTCACAATATTGATCAGTGTTCGTAAGGTTTTTACACGGATTGGTCCAGTCGGCACCATGTTCGTGCATCATAGCTTCACTTTCCAGCGGCCCCCAGGTTCCGACAGGATAACCGTAGAGAGGCGCGTCAGGATATTCATTCCAATAGCGCAGCACAGGATCAAAGAAACGCCAGGAGGCTTCGACAGCATCACTGCGGGTAAAGAGTGTCGGGTCGCCCTGAATGCAGTCTTCAATCAGGCGGGCATAAGCATCGCCCGTGGCGCGTCCGCCCAGTTGGTCGTAACTGAAGTCCATCATTACCTGCTTCACATCGAATCCCGGTCCGGGAACTTTCATGCCGAATTTCAGCACAATACCCTCGTTGGGTTGCAGGCGGAGGATTAGTTTGTTAGCCCGCGGACAGTGTCCGCCATGGCAATGAAACATCTGATGGGGCGTTTCACGGAAGTGCACTACGATTTCCGTCACCTTGGTAGGCATCTGCTTTCCTGTGCGGATGTAGAAAGGTACGCCGCTCCAACGCCAGTTATCAATACCGATCTTCATGGCGATGTAAGTTTCAGTGCGCGAATCGGCGGGGACGTTCTTCTCTTCACGGTAGCCCTTTTTAGAACCGGAAGCGGTATATTGTCCGCGGACTATATGTTCATTCAAATCTTCATCCGTCAGAGGTTTCAGTGACTCGTAGACTTTTACCACTTCGTTACGGAAATTATCGGCGGTGAAGACAGCGGGAGGCTCCATGGCAGTGAGGGCCACCAGTTGGATAAGGTGGTTCTGTACCATGTCGCGCAAAGCGCCTGTACCGTCATAGAAGCCGCCACGCTGTTCGATACCGAGATTCTCGACAGCGGTAACCTCTACATAATCGATGTAATTACGATTCCACAACGGTTCAAAAATGCCATTGGCAAAACGGAAAGCAAGGATATTTTGTGCCGTCTCTTTACCAAGGAAGTGGTCAATGCGATAGATCTGAGACTCTTCGAAAACGGAAGCATAGATATGGTTTAATTCTTGTGCCGACTTCAGGTCGTAGCCGAAAGGCTTTTCGACGATGATGCGGGTATGTTTACGATTCAATCCGGCTGTTTTCAGATGTAGAGGGATGACGCCATAAAGTGAGGGCGGCGTAGCGAGATAGAACAGTAAATTGTCCGGTTCCTTTTCACCGGTGATTTCCTGCAAACGGCTGTCCAGGGTTCCGTAACCTTCTTCTATGGCAGGGTCCATACTAAGGTAGTGCAAATGAGTGCAGAACTCTTTCATTCCCACTTCGGCCGGTGTGACAAAATGTTCCAGCTCGTTCAGGATATAATCGCGATAAGTTTCATCCGCATAGTCGGTACGGCCGATACCGAGAATGGCAAATCCTTCGGGCAAACGATTATCCTTGTAGAGCGAGTAGAGTGCCGGCATCAGTTTGCGTTTCGTCAAGTCGCCCGAAGCGCCGAATATGATCATTACAAATTTACTCATAGAATCTTGTTTTTTTTTGATTAGCTTCTGCAAATTAGCCCTTGCAATAAATTCATTAGCTCTTGCTTCATAATTTTATTACCAGGGCTTCATTTTATACATTATAGGTACCTGATTTTGTATCTCCGCCATGTCCGGTCCAGTTTTCATGGAAAAACTGTCCGCGAAGTTCATCGGTACGCTCAAAGGTATGTGCGCCGAAATAGTCACGCTGAGCCTGAATCATATTAGCAGGGAGCTTCGCAGATACCAGCGAATAGAAATAGTTCAATGCGGAAGAGAAAGCCGGAACAGGCAGTTCCTCTTTCATCGCATGGGCTACAAGGTGCTTCCAACCGGAGAGCAACTCTTTGATTTCTTCCCGGAAATAAGGAGCGAGTAGCAAATGTTTCGGCTTCTGCTGTGCCTCAAAAGCAGCCGCTATATCATTCAGGAATATACTGCGGATGATACAGCCTCCGCGCCACATACGGGCAATGGATGCCAGATCGAGATCCCAGCCGAAAGATTCGGACGCTTTTTGCAACACGGCAAAACCTTGTGCATAGGATACCAGTTTAGAAGCATACAAAGCGGAATAAATATCTTTCACCAGTTCCGGCTTATTATAGACCACTTGTGAGCGCTGGCAAATGAATTGTTTGGAAGCTGCCTCACGCAGATTTTTCTGCGCTGAAAGACTACGCTCAAAAACAGCCGTTGCAATCAGTCCCAGGGGCATACCCAATTCCATTGCATTGATAACGGACCATTTACCGGTGCCTTTTTGTCCGGCAGTGTCCAGTATCTTGTCAATCAGGTAACCGCCCGCCTTATCCTTATGCCGAAGAATATTGGCTGTAATTTCTATCAGATAGCTACGCAACTTGCCCTCATTCCAGTGGGCAAAAACGGAAGCCATGTCTTCATTATTCAGTTGCAGAAGATTCTTCATCACCCAGTAGGCTTCGGCAATCAACTGCATATCACCGTATTCGATACCATTATGTATCATTTTAACGAAATGTCCCGAGCCGGCCGGACCAATCCAGTCACAGCAAGGAGTACCATCGGCAGCACGTGCAGCAATACTTTGCAGGATGGGTTTTACCTCATCCCAGGCAGTAACGGAACCGCCCGGCATAATAGAAGCACCGTTCAACGCTCCTTCTTCACCGCCCGAAACACCGGCACCGACAAAGCGGAAACCTTTCGATTCGGCCAATGCCACACGACGGTTGGTATCTTCATAGTTTGAGTTGCCTCCATCTATCAAGATATCTCCCGGAGAAAGATGCGGAAAGAGTTGTTCCATCAGTTCATCTACGGCACTGCCGGCACGCACCATCATCATGATTTTGCGCGGGGTGGAAATGGACTCTACAAAGTCAGGAATTTCAGTATATCCTTCAATACTTTTCCCTTTGGCACGACCGTTGATAAAGCGTTCTACCACACCTTCTTCCACTCCCGGAACAGTACGGTTAAACACGGACACATGCCATCCCTTGTCCGCCATATTCAAAGCTAAATTCTCCCCCATCACGGCAAGTCCGATTAAGCCGATGTCTGTCTTTTGTCCTTTTTCTGTCATAACTTGCATTTTTTTGTTATTGTTTCATTGAAATGGAAACAATATGTCAAGGGCATTTGTTCGTATGAATTTCGAATAAAAATCGTACTTTTGCAAACATAACTCTATTTCAATGGAGAAACTTAAATTCAGTTTTATGAAAAAACTACATATCGGCTTACTGCCGCGTATCCTTATAGCCATCGCATTCGGTATTCTTTTTGGTAATTTTCTTCCCGGAGAATTGGTACGCCTGTTCGTTACATTCAACGGTATCTTCAGCGAATTTCTGAATTTCTCCATACCGCTGATTATTGTAGGACTGGTTACCGTAGCTATTGCCGACATCGGTAAAGGTGCCGGGAAACTGCTGTTGATTACCGCACTGATAGCTTACGGGGCAACCCTGTTTTCCGGTTTCCTCTCTTACTTTACAGGAGTAACTATATTTCCTCACCTGATAGAGTCCGGTGCCCCGCTGGAAGAGGTCAGCGAAGCGCAAGGGATATTGCCGTTTTTCTCAGTCGCCATTCCACCGCTCATGAATGTGATGACGGCACTGGTACTGGCTTTCACTTTAGGGCTGGGACTTGCCCAACTGAAAAACGATACACTGAAGAATGCAGCACGTGATTTTCAGGATATCATTGTCCGTATGATCAGTGCAGTGATCCTGCCGTTACTTCCTATTTATATATTCGGCATATTCCTTAATATGACACATTCGGGACAGGTATTCTCTATCTTAATGGTATTTATAAAGATTATCGGCGTAATCTTCCTGCTGCACATCTTCCTGCTGGTATTTCAATATTGTATCGCTGCGCTGTTTGTCCGCCGGAATCCTTTTAAATTGTTAGGGAAGATGCTGCCCGCCTATTTCACGGCTTTAGGTACACAGTCTTCTGCCGCCACTATCCCTGTTACCCTGGAACAGACAAAGAAGAACGGCGTATCCTCTGATATTGCAGGGTTTGTTATCCCTCTTTGCGCCACGATACATTTATCCGGCAGCACGCTGAAGATTGTAGCATGTGCTCTTGCTCTGATGATGATGCAAGGTATGCCTTTTGATTTCCCCTTGTTTGCCGGTTTCATTTTCATGCTGGGAATCACGATGGTAGCCGCTCCGGGAGTTCCCGGTGGTGCCATCATGGCATCCCTGGGTATCCTGCAATCCATGCTCGGTTTCGATGAATCGGCACAGGCACTGATGATCGCACTCTACATTGCAATGGATAGCTTCGGTACTGCCTGCAATGTAACGGGAGATGGGGCTATTGCACTGATAGTAGATAAGATATATAAGTGACAAGCCAATAAGTTTTGTATTCTCGTAAAAAATAACGAATTTTGCCCCCGCAAAAAATAATCAATAAAGAAGCCTACAATATGAAAACAGCTTTAATCTCCGGAATAACAGGTCAGGACGGTTCGTTTCTCGCCGAATTCTTATTACAGAAAGGATATGAAGTACACGGTATTCTCCGCCGTTCTTCTTCATTCAATACAGGGCGCATCGAACATCTGTACTTCGACGAATGGGTACGCGACATGAAGCAAAAGCGCACCATTAACCTGCATTACGGTGACATGACGGACAGCAGCTCGCTGATCCGCATCATCCAACAGGTACAGCCGGACGAAATATATAACCTCGCTGCACAAAGCCATGTAAAAGTATCTTTCGACGTACCGGAATACACCGCAGAGGCAGATGCCATCGGCACGCTGCGTATGCTGGAAGCTGTCCGCATCCTCGGCATGGAGAAAAAGACAAAGATTTACCAAGCCTCCACTTCGGAACTTTATGGTAAAGTACAGGAAGTCCCCCAATCGGAAACAACTCCTTTCTATCCCCGCAGCCCGTACGGAGTAGCCAAACAATACGGCTTCTGGATTACAAAGAATTACCGCGAAAGTTATGGTATGTTTGCCGTAAACGGTATCCTTTTCAATCACGAAAGCGAACGTAGAGGAGAAACATTCGTAACCCGTAAGATTACGCTGGCTGCCGCCCGCATAGCCCAAGGTTTCCAGGACAAACTGTATCTGGGTAATCTGGATGCACGTCGCGACTGGGGATATGCGAAAGATTATGTAGAATGTATGTGGCTGATTCTTCAGCACGATACACCGGAAGACTTCGTGATAGCCACAGGCGAAATGCATACCGTCCGCGAGTTTGCCACCCTTGCCTTCAAGGAAGTAGGCATCGAACTGCGCTGGGAAGGTGAAGGCGTAGAAGAAAAAGGTATCGATGTGCAAACTGGAAAAACGCTTGTAGAAATAGATCCTAAATATTTCCGCCCTGCCGAAGTGGAACAGCTGTTAGGTAATCCGACAAAGGCCAAAACTCTTTTAGGCTGGAACCCGAGACAAACCAGTTTTGAAGAATTGGTGAAAATCATGGCAGCACACGATATGAAGTTTGTGAAGAAGCTATATCTGAGATCACTTGAAAAATAATATATAAAATCAGAACTATAATGTTAGACAAGAACGCCAAAATCTACGTAGCCGGACACCGTGGTCTGGTAGGTTCCGCCATCTGGAAAAACCTGCAAGATAAAGGATATACCAATCTCATTGGCAAAACCCACAAAGAACTCGATTTGCTAGATGCCGTTTCCGTACGTAAATTCTTTGATGAAGAACAACCGGAATATGTATTCCTTGCCGCTGCTTTCGTCGGCGGCATCATGGCAAACAGCATTTACCGTGCCGACTTCATCTACAAAAACCTGCAAATACAGCAAAACGTCATCGGTGAAAGTTTTCGCCACAATGTGAAGAAACTCCTCTTCCTGGGAAGCACCTGCATCTATCCGCGTGATGCCGAACAACCCATGAAAGAAGAAGTGCTCCTCACCTCTCCGCTGGAATATACCAACGAACCGTACGCCATCGCCAAGATTGCCGGACTGAAAATGTGCGAGAGTTTCAACCTGCAATATGGCACGAATTACATCGCCGTAATGCCTACCAACCTCTATGGTCCGAATGACAACTTCGATCTGGAACGCAGCCATGTGCTCCCTGCCATGATTCGCAAGATACATCTGGCTCATTGCCTGAAGCAAGGCGACTGGGATGCAATATGCAAAGACCTGAACCAGCGTCCGGTAGAAGGCATCGACGGCAACAGCAGTAAGGAAGACATCCTTGCCATCCTTGCCAAATACGGTATCAGCAACAGCGAAGTGAAATTATGGGGTACAGGCACACCTCTTCGCGAATTCCTCTGGAGCGAAGAAATGGCAGATGCCAGCGTCTTCGTCATGGAGCATGTAGACTTCAAAGACACCTACAAACAAGGTGATAAAGATATTCGTAACTGCCATATTAATATAGGTACAGGCAAGGAAATCTCTATCCGCGAACTGGCCGAACTGATAGTTTCCACCGTAGGTTACCAAGGTCAGCTGACTTTCGACAGCACCAAACCGGACGGAACCATGCGCAAACTGACTGACCCCTCGAAACTGCACGCTCTGGGCTGGCATCACAAAGTGGAGATTGAAGAAGGCGTACAACGCATGTACAACTGGTACTTAGGGCGGTAATGCATTAAATTCACCACAGAGTTCCACAGAGTTTTATTAATTTGAACTCAAGGAAAATAAAACTCTGTGGAACTCTGTGTTACTCTGTGGTGAGATTCATCCGTCAAGCTAAATTGTACATCCCCTCCGCTTTTTTCAGTTAAAAATTTGCATTCTTTCTATAAAGCCTTATATTTGCACAAATTTCAACTAAATGTGCAATATATAATATCATGGAACAAAGTTTTATCGCCTATATTGAGAACAGCATTAAACAGAATTGGGACCTGGATGCCCTGACCGATTATAATGGGGCTACCCTGCAATACAAAGACGTAGCCCGCAAAATAGAGAAAGTACACTTAATCTTCGAAGCAAGCGGAATCAAGAAAGGAGATAAAATTGCCATCTGCGGACGTAACAGTTCACACTGGGGAGTTACTTTCCTCGCTACACTGACCTACGGAGCCGTTGCAGTTCCTATCCTGCACGAATTTAAAGCGGATAATATACATAACATCGTAAACCATTCCGAAGCCAAATTACTGTTTGTGGGCGACCAAGTATGGGAGAATCTGAACGAAGCCGCCATGACCATTCTGGAAGGCATCATCTTGATGACGGATTTCTCTATCCTAATATCCCGTACGGAAAAGTTGGATTATGCCCGCGAACACCTGAATGAGTTGTTCGGCAAGAAATACCCCAAGAATTTCCGTAAGGAACACATCGAATATCACAAGGACCAGCCTGAAGAACTGGCAGTAATCAACTATACTTCCGGTACGACGAGTTATTCCAAAGGCGTAATGCTACCCTATCGCAGTCTGTGGTCGAATACAGCATTTGCATTTGAGGTATTGCCACTGAAGGCCGGGGATAAGATTATCTCCATGCTACCGATGGCGCACATGTATGGCCTGGCATTCGAATTCCTGTACGAGTTCTCCGCAGGATGTCAGATATACTTTCTCACCCGTATGCCAAGCCCGAAGATTATCTTCCAGGCATTCTCAGAAGTGAAGCCGCACCTGGTGGTAGCCGTACCGCTTATTATAGAAAAGATTATCAAGAAGAACGTGCTTCCGAAACTGGAAACACCAACCATGAAACTATTGCTTAAAGTCCCCATCATCAACGACAAGATCAAGACAACCGTACGCGAAGGAGTAGTCAGTGCCTTCGGTGGACGTTTTGCGGAAGTTATTGTAGGGGGTGCCGCTTTCAACCAGGAAGTAGAACAGTTCCTTCGCATGATAGAATTCCCCTACACGGTAGGTTACGGAATGACAGAATGCGGGCCGATCATCTGTTACGAAGACTGGTCACGCTTCAAACCGGGTTCCTGCGGTAAGGCCGTCCCCCGTATGGAAGTGAAAATCCTTTCTCCTGATCCGGAAAACATAGCGGGAGAAATCGTATGCCGCGGACCTAACGTCATGCTGGGATACTATAAAAATGAAGAAGCCACCCGTGAGGCTATTGATGCAGACGGTTGGTTGCACACCGGTGACCTTGCGCTGATGGATGCCGAGGGCAATGTAACCATCAAGGGACGCAGCAAGAACATGTTGCTCGGTGCCAGCGGACAGAATATCTATCCCGAAGAAATAGAAGACAAGCTGAACAACCTGCCGTATGTTGCCGAAAGCATCATCGTACAGCAAAATGAAAAGCTTGTCGGACTGGTATATCCTGACTTTGACGATGCTTTTGCGCATGGTCTGACCACTACGGACATCGAACGTGTCATGGAAGAAAACCGCGTTGCGTTAAACGCAGAGCTTCCGGCATACAGCCAGATATTCAAAATGAAAATCTATCCCGAAGAATTTGAGAAAACGCCCAAACGCTCCATTAAACGGTTCTTATACCAAGAGGCGAAGGGATAAGAAAAAGAAACTAACCTTTATAAAGTATCATCTCAAATGAAAAACGAATTATTACTATCTGCTGCCATATTGCCCATGTGTGGTATGGCAGGAGAAGCGATTGCGGCATCTCCGGCAAAGGGAGCGCCGAAAGAAAAGCAACGTCCGAACATAGTTCTGTTTTTGGTTGACGACATGGGATGGCAGGATACTTCGCTGCCTTTCTGGACTCAACGAACGCATTACAACGACACTTACCACACGCCGAATATGGAACGCCTGGCAGCACAAGGGAAGATGTTCACACAAGCATACGCTTGTAGTATCAGCTCCCCCACCCGGGTCAGTCTTTTTACAGGGATGAATGCCGCGCGGCATCGTGTGACAAGTTGGACATTACGCAAAAATACAACGCATGAACAACCGGACTCTGTGATGATCTATCCGGAATGGAATGTGAATGGTATTTGTCAGGAACCGGGAATCGAACGCACTACACAAGTCACTACGCTTGCACAAGTGCTTAAAGAGAACGGATACCAGACCATTCATTGCGGTAAAGCCCACTTTGGAGCCAATGATACTCCCGGAGCTGATCCGCTGACGATGGGCTTTGAAGTAAACATAGCCGGACACGCTGCCGGTTCACCGGCCAGTTACTACGGCAAGAATAATTTCGGTAATAAGCCGGACGGGAAAAGTCCGTTGGCAGCAGTTCCGGGATTGGAAAAATATCATGGCACGGACACCTTCCTCAGCGAAGCACTTACACTGGAAGCGATGAAGGCTTTGGATAGCGCACAACAGAAAGATGAACCATTCTTCTTATATATGGCTCATTATGCCATTCATACGCCTATACAACCGGACTATCGCTTCTATCAGAAATATCTGGATAAAGGACTTCCACCCGTAGAGGCCGCCTATGCCACCCTCATTGAAGGGATGGATAAAAGTCTGGGAGATCTGATGGATTATCTGGAACGCAACCATCTGACAGAAAATACAGTCATTCTCTTTATGTCCGATAATGGCGGACTGGCTGCACATACCCGTGCCGGAGAACTGCATACACAGAATTACCCGCTTAACAGCGGAAAAGGTTCCGCTTACGAGGGCGGTGTACGCGAACCGATGATCGTGAGCTGGCCCGGTGTAGTAGCTCCGGACACGAAATGTGGAGATTATCTGATGATTGAAGATTTCTACCCGACTATTCTTGAGATAGCAGGCGTCCAGAAGTACACTACCGTGCAAAAACGGGATGGTATCAGTTTTATGCCGTTGTTGACAGGAAAGGGTAAAGTCAAGGATCGTGATATCTATTGGCACTATCCCCATAGTTGGGGACCTTCGGGCCCGGGTATTGGGGCTACCTGCTCCATCCGCTCCGGTGACTGGAAACTTGTATATTACTTTGCGGACGGTAAACGTGAACTGTTTAATATTCCGGAAGATATCAGCGAGAAAAACGACGTGGCTATAAAGAATCCGCGTATCGTAAAGAAATTAGCACAGAAATTAAGTAACTATCTCCGGTCGGTAGATGCACAGCGTCCTACGCTTCGTGCCACCGGCAAATTAGCCCCTTGGCCGGACGAAATTAAAGATTGAAACCAATGAGACGATTATTTCCATCCATTATTGCATTACTGATGGTTGCGGGTACACTCCCTGCACAGACCACTGACAGTCCGTCAACAACAAAGAAAGACAGAGAGCCTGTCGGCATCAACCTATCCTTGTGGAAGAACATGTCTACACAGCAAACTGATACTGTCGGCAGTACCTGCCTCAACCTCGGTCTTTTTTCCTCCATGAACCGCCTGAACGGCGTGGGTATCAATCTACTGGGTGGAGTGGTGTTGCGTGACATGAACGGTGTACAAATCACAGGACTTGCCAACTTAGTAGGAGGCAGTATGCGAGGCGTCCAGATTGCCGGTATCAGTAACGTGAATGGGAATAATCTCAGTGGCGTATCCATATCCGGTTTAGTCGGCATCACGGGAAATCATGCACAAGGTGTCATTTTCTCAGGGCTCACCAATATAACAGGAGACAACACCAGTGGTGTTATCATAGGTGGTCTGCTGAACATTAGCGGTGAAAACTCTTCGGGTGTGCACCTGGCAGGATTAGCCAATATTGCGGGTGAGAGTTTCAATGGCATCACCACTTCCGGGCTTCTGAATATTGTAGGCCAAAGTCTGCGAGGCATACAAATCAGCGGCTTGGGTAACATCACAGGAGAAGACATGCACGGTATGCAAATATCCGGACTCGGTAACGTGGTAGGCGGAAGTTTTACCGGTGCACAACTTGCCCCCATGAACATGGCAAAAAGCGGAAAAGGATTGCAAATTGGATTATTCAATTACTATAAGGAGAACTTCGATGGTTTCCAGTTAGGTCTGGTAAATGCCAATCCGGATACGAAAGTACAGCTAATGCTTTTCGGAGGAAACACTACAAAGCTGAATGTAGGTGCCCGTTTCAAGAACAAGTTGTTCTATACCATCTTAGGCGGTGGTACACATTATCTGGATTTCAGCGATAAGTTTTCCGCCTCCCTCTTCTATCGTGCCGGTCTCGAATTACCTTTGTACAAGCAGTTGTTCATCAGCGGTGACCTAGGCTTCCAACACATCGAAAACTTCAAGAATAAAGATTACGGTTTCCCTGCACGCCTCTATGCCCTCCAGGCACGCGTCAATCTGGAATATCGCATAACAGACCGCCTCGGTATATTTGTCACCGGTGGTTACGGCGGCAGCCGCTACTACAACAAGGGAGTTACTTACGATAAAGGAGTGATCCTGGAAGGAGGAGTGGTGCTGTTTAAATACTAAGTATTAACGTAAATTCGATATAAGAATTGGCGTATAACGGTATAGAAAGGAAGGAAACAAGTTGACGAGTTGACCAGGGGACAAGGGGCTGCGCAATGCTCCTATGCCGCATGGAACCTTGTCCCCTGGTCAACTCGTCCCCTTGTCAACTTTCCCTCATAACCCGAAATAATGAGTCATTTACGTTATTAGGTCTTAAACATTTGTCAATACATTATGTGTAGCAGTCAATACCTAATACTCAGTATTCAGTTCTTTTCCTTTATAAATCCCGTCCTATACGCTACCAACAACTTCTTCAGGTCCTGTATCTGCGTTACCAGTACTTTTCCCTTATCGGTATCTTTCACCATCATGCGTTGTGAATTGAACTCGACGACGAAAGTATTGGATTTGATATCCTGTCCCTCTTCTATTGCTTTCTGACGGCTTTGGAACGGTTCGTGCTGCACTAGCTGTAAGCCATGTGAATGATATACCAGCGTATATCCGGCAATTCCGGTTTCCGGCTGATATGCTTTAGAGAATCCACCGTCAATCACCAGCAGTTTACCGTCTGCTTTTATCGGCTTCTCACCTTTGATAATCTTCACAGGCACATGCCCGTTAATAATGTGTGAATGAGGACCTGTAACCTCAAATTCCGCAAGAATACGCTCGCAAATATCCGCACGGTTACGCAAAGTATAATAATATCCTTTGGTCTCCTTAGACAGTTCTTTATCTCCGATGAAATAGCGTTCAAACGTTGCCATCTTATCCTTGTCAAACGATGGAGCATTTGGGCCACACCACATATACCACACATAATCCAGCGCAAAACTCTTCTCCTCCGTACCGTCTTCATCAAAATAAGCTGTACGTATCAGCTGATCCGTTTTACACAATAATTTCTTACCCCAATATTCTTTCTTTCCGATGCGGACACGCTTGAAACTACCATCTTCATTCAGAGGCATCGAAGCATGATACAACAGGTTACTATTACAAATCAGATACATACCACCATACGTAAATAAACAGCGCATGTGCTTCTTCAGCTTTTCACTGTTCATGAACGAAGCATGAATCTTATCAATCAACTCCCGTTCCTCATCTGACAGGCGATACGGATCAGCCGGATCAATCGTCGGGAAGTTGGTATCACGAAGCGGATATTCCTTTCCTTCGTACACAAAAACGCCTTTCTCGAAATCAATCTTTTCCAGCAACTTTCGGTTCTGCATGCCAAACTCAGGACGACGATCTATAATCTCCGCTTCCAGTTTGAACTGTATCACCGTAATGGCTTTATGCATCTGGGTAATCAACCGCAAAGTCTTCTCGTTATAGTTACCATCTGCGAAGTTCATCTTCGGTGCAAAGATTGTACAGGGATCATCCGCATAGGTATCCATGGCAAACGTGGCAAGCGGCAGCAAGTTGATGCCATACCCGTCTTCCAATGTCGCCAGATTAGCGTAACGCATCGACATACGGATCACATTGGCAATACAGGCGTCATTACCCGACGCTGCTCCCATCCAAAGAATGTCATGGTTTCCCCACTGGATATCAAAGTTATGATAATCGCAGAGTGTATCCATAATGATATGCGCTCCCGGACCACGGTCGTAGATATCTCCTACGATGTGCAGGGAATCAATCGTCAGCCGCTGGATAAGATTACACATCGCGATGATGAAATCATCTGAACGCTTGGTAGAGATGATAGTGCTGATAATCACATTGATATAGGCATGCTTATTAGGCTCTACACTCGACTCATGCAGCAATTCCTGAATGATATACGAAAATTCTGCCGGAAGTGCCTTGCGTACCTTTGAGCGTGTATATTTGGAAGATACATTCTGGCAAACTTTCACCAGCTGGTTCAATGTTATCAGATACCAGTCGTCCAGGTCAGCCTCCTGTTCTTTAATCAGTTGCAACTTCTCTTCGGGATAGTAAATCAGCGTACATATCTCTTTCTTCTCACTTTCACGCAGGGTATGCCCGAAGATTTCATTCACTTTTCGCTTCACGGCTCCCGAAGCGTTCTTCAACACATGCTGAAAGGCTTCATATTCACCATGAATATCGGTCAGGAAGTGTTCTGTCCCCTTCGGGAGGTTCAGTATAGCTTCCAAATTGATTATTTCTGTACTGGCATCCGCAATTGTAGGGAAACTGCGTGACAGCAACTGCAAATAACGCAAGTCGCTCATGATGCTTTCAGGGGTAATATTACTCATGATATCTAATTACAAATTACAATTTACAAATTATATATGGGCTTGTGTCTTCATTCCAAACCTCAACTCTACGTTTCTAATCCTCAACTCTACGTTCCCAATCCTCAACTCTACATTCCCAACTCTTCACTATCAACTTAAAAAGAACATCAACAGCACTTGTGCAATAATCACACGCAGGAACATGCACAAAGGATAAACCGTAGCATAAGAAACTGAAGGATTATCACCGGGAATGGTATCATTCACATAATTCAATGCCATCGGATTCGCCATACTTCCACACAACATACCGGCTACCGAACCGAAGTCCACCTTCATCCAACGAAAAGCAATAACTCCCATAATCAATACAGGAACTACCGTCAGCGCACAGCCCACAGCTATCCACAGCAATCCTTCGGGACGAAAGACTGTATCGAAGAAATGAGCGCCCGCGTCCAGGCCCAGACAAGCCAGATAAAGCGACAAACCCAGTGCACGAAGCATCAGGTTCGCACTGCGTGTAGTATACGTAACCATGTGCATTCTGGGGCCGAAAGTACCGATAAGGATACCTACGATAATCGGTCCGCCTGCCAATCCCAGCTTCACCGGAGTGCTTACACCCGGAATAGCAATAGGGATAGCACCCAGGGCAAGTCCCAGGATAATACCAACAAATACAGCCACGAGATTAGGTTCTTTCAGGCTCTTCACTGCATTTCCCAGTACTCTTTCCACATTCTGTATAGCAGCGGCCTCACCTACTACCGTCAACCGGTCGCCCAATTGCAAGGTAAGCTCTGCCGTAGCCAGCAGCAATACTCCGCTACGATATACACGGCTGATATTGATTCCATAATGATTGCGCAGATGAAGCGAACCCAATTTCTTTCCGTTCAGTTCCGGACGTGTCACCACAATGCGCTGTGAAATCAGCTGGCTGTCGATGGCATTCCAATCAATGTCTTCCTTGTTCCAGTCCGTATTTTCCTGCTCACCAAACAGTACGGTTAGTGCAGGCACATTCTTTTCCGAGGTGATGACCAGCAGGCGGTCGCCTTCTTTTATCACTTTCTCAGAAGTGGGAATGCTCACATTCCCATCCCGCCACAAACGGGATATGACGAATTTAGGATAACTCAATTGAGCTATATCCTTCACACTCATATTAAAAATTGCCGGATTGTGGACCTGAAATGCAACGATATACGGTTTGTTCGCATCGTCTTTCTCTTTAATCTCCAAATCTTCCTTACGAACCAACGCCTTGCGTATCATCAGAATACCAAGAATTACTCCCACTACGCCCAACGGATATGCCACCGCACATCCCAAAGCCGGCGTATTTGCTTCGATACCCATCTGTTTCAGAGTTTGCTGTGCAGCACCCAGCGCAGGTGTGTTAGTAGTAGCACCACAAAGAATTCCCACCATATCCGGCAGCGATATTCCCAGTCCGTAACTTCCTAAGAGTGTCATCACCGTACCAATCAGCACTACCCCCACAGCCAGCATATTCAGTTGTACGCCGCCCGTACGGAACGAACTGAAGAAACCGGGGCCAACCTGTAAGCCTAACGCATACACAAAGATTACCAACCCGAAACTCTCCGCATAGTTCAGCATTTGCGAGTCGATAGACAACCCGAAATGTCCGGCAATGATACCTGCAAAAAACACAAACGTCACGCCTAACGATATGCCGCAGATGTGTATTTTTCCCAGTCCCAAGCCGATAGCGGAGATCAACGAGAGTACCACAACCGCCTGTAGAGCGGAATGTTCAACGAATAAACTGTATAACCAATCCAATGTGTTTACGCTTTTAATTGATTTCGGAGTGCAAAGATAGGAAGTATTCCCGGAGAATGAGAATTAATTGCATAAAAAAAGCGGTCATCATTATTTGATAACCGCCTTATACCTTGTACACCCTCAGGGACTCGAACCCTGGACCCATTGATTAAGAGTCAATTGCTCTACCAGCTGAGCTAAGAGTGCATTATGCTTTTTTTTACCGTAGTGGATACGAGAATCGAACTCGTATTACATGCGTGAGAGGCATGTGTCCTAACCGTTAGACGAATCCACCGGCTGTTTGCGGAAGCGGGGGGATTCGAACCCCCGGTACAGTTACCCGTACGTCAGTTTAGCAAACTGGTGGTTTCAGCCACTCACCCACACTTCCTTAAACCTGCATTGTTTCTCAAATGCGGTGCAAATGTATGGGAAACTTTTGGACTATGCAAATCTTTCCATCATATTTTTTTCTGACTTTTTTCAATAAAAGATGTAATCTGTTAAAAGTCAAAAGCAAAGCATAGAAAAAAAAGATGAAAGAGTGAAAGAGTTTGTGTTCAAATTGAAAGTTCCATTTATTTC
>NZ_EQ973492.1:128882-136664 GCF_000158035.1 Bacteroides cellulosilyticus DSM 14838 | reverse complement strand
AAACGAATTAATTTTGATGCGGTGCCCCTGAAAATTGACTCATATCAATTCCCCTATCCTTCCCTTTGCGTACCTTTGCGCGATTTTTCATCACCGTGTCTCAAACACATACGAAATGATACATCAGGAAAGTTTAAAAAAGAGGCTTGCCAAACTTGCCGCCCCTATTTTTATAGAAACTCTGCTCATTATGATGCTGGGTGCTGTAGATACCATTATGCTGAGTCGCCACTCCGATAGTAGTGTTGCGGCTGTAGGGGTGGTCAACCAGATTATAATGCTCACTTTTCTCGTATTCGAGGTCATCAATCTCGGAACTTCCGTCCTTTGCTCCCAATATCTCGGTGCCCGCCTGCAAAAGAAAGTAGTGCAAGTGGTCGGTGTTTCAATCCTTGTGAACATAGTGGTAGGCGTATCCATCAGCCTGCTCCTTTTCTTTGGTGCCGGACCTATCCTGCGCCTGATGGGACTGACTTCCGAACTGATGACTGACGGCATGGATTATATGCGTATTGTAGGCGCGTTTGCCTTCTTCCAAGCCATTTCATTAACGCTTTCCGCCTCCCTGCGCAGTGCCAACAAAGCCATTTATCCGATGTTAGTAACCGTTGTTGTCAATATCCTAAATATAATAGGTAATTACTCACTCATCTTCGGTCGCTTTGGTTTTCCCGAGCTCGGCGTAGAAGGAGCTGCCATCTCTACTGCTTTCAGCCGGGGTGTATCTATGATACTTTTATTCATTATCCTGTTTCGCAAACATATCCATCGCTTCCCCGTTGCCTATTTCCGCCCGTTCCCATGGATAGAGCTAAAGAACCTGATGAAAATCGGCCTTCCCTCCGCCGGCGAACAACTTTCCTACAGTTCTTCGCAAGTAGTGATTACCTTCTTCATCAATATGCTGGGAGTCGAAGCTCTTGCCACACGCACCTATTGTGTCAATATCATCATGTTTGCCTATCTGTTCAGCATCTCCATGGCGCAGGGTGGTGCCATTTGCATCGGGCATCTCATCGGAGAAAAGAAACCTCATGCCGCTTTCCTCATGGGTAAATATGTTATGAAGAAATCCGTCATGATCACCGTTATACTCTCCACCATCCTTGCTATATTCGGAAACACGATCTTCCATTGGCTTACCACCAATGAAGAAATCATCCGGCTCGGAACCACCATCCTCATCATCGACGTCATTCTTGAAATCGGACGTCCCATCAATATTTTCGCAACAAATGCCTTGCGTGCCGCCGGGGATGTCACCTACCCCTTCTATGTCGGTCTGGTTGTTCAGTGGAGCGTTGCCGTCGGCTTGGGCTACATCATCGGTATCCCTCTGGAGTGGGGAATCTGCGGTATGTGGGTCGCTTTCTTGCTGGACGAGAACATCCGTGGAGCCATCTTCGTAAAACGCTGGTACAGTATGAAATGGACGACAAAAGGGTTTGTTAAGTGATTAGTAGCCTGAACAATGCTAATCACTTATCACTAACCACTAATCACTTAATAAGATTTGATATAAATCAAATCTTTTATACCTTTGTCCCCGGAAACAGTTACAGAAACCAGCGAACAATTATGGATACACTATTAAAAGAAACAGTTGATGCCACTGTGAACTCTCGTTATCCGGGCATGGCACCTGAAGGTAGAAAACTGATAGAAGATATTCTGATCCGCAAAGAGCTGGAAAAGGGTGAACTCTTATTCAAGGAGGGACAAGTCTGCCACCACATGGTATTTGTCGGAAAAGGCATGATGCGTCAATTCTATTATAAAAACGGTAAGGACGTCACCGAACACTTTTCCTACGAGGGTTGTGTCATCATCTGCATCGAAAGCACTCTGAAACAAGAACCTACCCGCCTGATGGCAGAGGCCCTGGAGCCTTGTACAGTCTACCTTCTCCCCTACGACAAATTCATGAGATTGACCGAAATCTCCTGGGAAATAAATATGTTCTATCGCAAGATATTGGAATACTCACTCATCGTATCCCAGGTGAAAGCCGATTCATGGCGTTTCGAGACAGCCCGTGAACGCTACAATATGCTGATGCACACCCATCCGGAAGTCATCAAGCGGGCGCCATTGTCACATATCGCATCTTATTTGCTAATGACACCCGAAACTCTCAGCCGTGTACGCTCGGGGATATTGTAAGAAATACGATAAGAATATTTAGTTTTTGATTTATATCAAATCATTTTTCCCTGAAACTCTCTACCTTTGCGCCATCAGAAAAGAAATAGAATTAGTTTTTATAGGTAAAAGAGATTAGTTTTTAGGGTATAAATTAAAAAAGAGGTAACAACTGAATAAGGTTGTTGCCTCTTTTTTCGTTTACACTACAAAAATCATTTAAAAAACATGTAATGATGCAAATTAATTTATATATTTGTACGGATGGAAATGAAGACACACGTATCACTACTGAAAACAATATTGTTTCTTACCCTTGTACTGGTCGGATGCCAGGGAAGTTCAGATAAAGAGACACCTCCGGTAGAGCTACCACAAGAACTATTCCGGGATGGGGATATCGCTTTCAGAAGAGGAACAGGGATTACCAGTAGAGTAGTGTTGGCTGCAGACCGGGAAGGTGCTTATTCGCATACCGGCATCCTGAAAAAGAAAGCCGGACAATGGTACGTGATACATGCCGTGCCTGGTGAACCGGATTTTAAGGACGACCCTGATCGTGTAAAAATGGAAACCGTAGAAGTGTTTTTTGAGAAAAGAAAAGCTGTTAACGGAGCTATCATGCGTGTATCAGGAGATTCGGTAGCCAGATACCGGGCAGCAACTCACGCGGAACATCTTTATGAGAGCCATGTGTTATTCGATCATGATTATGATTTGGCAGACACCACCAAGATGTATTGCACGGAGTTGATAGACTTTGTATACAGAAAAGAGGGAATAGATTTACCCGAAGGGCGTGTCAGCCACGTAAATATTCCCGGATTCAGAGGAGATTATCTCCTGCCCAACGATATTGCGCAGAGCAAGCGTCTCTGTTTGATATACTATTTTTAAATACACATTAATCACTTTAAAAAAAAGCGTATGAAAAAGGTATTTTATTTTAGTCTGATGGTTATGACTATGTTTTTAATGACAGCTTGCTCTTCAAGTGGCCCGGGAGATGCTATGAAAAAGTATGGTAATTACCTCATCAAAGGTGACTATGAGAAATTTGTAGACGGACTTGCATTCGATGAGAGCGTAGGTGCGGAGAAAATGAAAGAGCAAAAGGACGGGCTTGTGTCCATGCTGAAAGAGAAAGTTTCCAAAGAATATGAAAAAAAGGACGGACTGAAAAGTATAGAGATCATATCAGAAGAAATATCGGAAGATGGAAACACCGCAACCGTAAAGATTAAGCAAACCTACGGAAACGGAGAAACGCAGGATGGTACACAATCAATGGTAAAAAGAGATGGCAAATGGCTAATGTCAGTAGATAAGTAAGCTTTTCTTTTTGCTTAGTAGAGCTCACCTTGCCCAACTTCCGTAAAGAGTTGGGCGAGCTTTTCTATTACTGGTTTTACATAATGTGCTCCTTTTTCTGCTGAAGCTTTCCTGGGATTCCCTACCCCGCTATCTATCGTAGCTTTATCCCAATGACGAGGTGCCCAGCCCACCTTCTCGTTCAGCGAAGGAATGGCAAACGGCTTGGATTCTCCATCGCCTGCTTCATCCAGATTCACTAATTCCGGATGGTAATGCATCATCACAGAAGTTTCCGATTCACCGGCATGATCGTCTATTTCAGCTTCAAAGTAGCCTTTGGGAGAAACAATACTGAACCAGTCAGTGGCTATAATCAGGAAATCCGGATAGACAAAAGCAAGGTCACGTATCATGCCTTTGAAGTTATTGCCTCCATGCCCGCTGATAATAATCAATTTACGCATCCCCTGAGCATACAGGGAAGCTACAATATCTTCCAGAATGGCCTGCTGGGTAGAGTAGCGGGTGTGTATGCAGAAAGGAAGTTCACGCTGTCCGGGATTATGAACACCAAAAGGTACGGGAGGCATCACCATACAGCGCACACCTGAATGCTCCAGTGCCAAAGCAGCGGCATCTACGGCTATATCATGGGGCAGAATACAATCAGTAAGATACGGAAGATGCAGATTATGGGGTTCCGTAGCGCCCCAGGGGAGTATGACAACATCATACTTCACATCCTTTACTTTTCCATAGCAGGATACAGTAAGATCAATTTCTCTTTTTTCCATGCTTTCTTATTTTTGAGAGTATTTGATAGCTGCAAAAATAAAGAATATTCCGACACTGTGTACTATTGCTTACGATATTCTTTCGGAGACATACCTGTATGATGCTTGAAGTATTTGCCAAAGAAAGACTGATTGGCAAAATGAAGCTCGTCCGAGATCTCCTGAATACTCATTTCAGAAGATTTCAACAGAGCTTTGGCTTCCAGAATAACAAGACTGTCAATCCATTCACCGGCTGTCTTTCCGCTCACTTCTTTTACAGCTGTAGAAAGATGCTTGGCTGTGAGGAACATCTTGTCGGCATAATAAGCCACACTTCGTTCTACCTTATATGATTCGGAAATCGAACGAATAAAACGTTCAAAGAGATCTTCTTTCCGAGTTTTCGTTTTTCTGACCGCAGGCTCATTGCCTTGATAGATACTATATATCTCATAAAACAAAGAAAGAATCAATCCTTGTGTAATCTCTTTACGGAAAGGGTTGTCCTTCAGTTTTACTTTCTTCTGAAGGAAAGAATAATATTCCTGAATGGCATCCATCTCTTCCGGTTTAAGGTGTACACAGGGCTGTTCCTTAATCATGAAAAACAAAGGGAACAACTGCTGCACCGTAGGAAGTACATCATCAATGAACTGTCCGGATACTACAATGAAAACTCCGGTAAAATCATCCGAGCGCTCCACTTGCTGCAATATCTGCTCGGGCAGCGTGACCACTAGGACACCTGCGGTTAGTTCATGCTCTTTCAGATTGATGCGTATCCGGCAATGCCCTTTCAGGCAAAGTGTCAGGCAAGACGCATTCAGACGCGTAGGGTAACCAAACAAGGGAATATCTCCTATATTGTCGAATATGGCAAAATCATTCCCGATAAAATCCATTGCCGGAAAACGGCGAATAGTTGCTATGTCTACGTTCTTTATATTTTTCATCTCCCTTTCTTAATTACGCGGCAAACATAAGCAATATTTCGCTGAAAACCGTCCGAAATCTCCTAAAAAAAAGAAAAAAGGAACATTTGTATAAGAAAGGGCTTCTGAAATTATGCTCTTACAATAAATTCATAAGCCCTTGCAATAATTTCGGAAGCCCCCGCAATATTAAATTTAGACCTTAATCTAATTCATAATCTTAAAACCAATAAAGAACGTTCTCGGCTGTGTAGGTCCGTAGAAGTAACCGGAGTCGCGGAACTCCCCTTTATCCAGGTCTTTTTGGAAACTATTAAAGATATTTTGTACACCGGCATTGAGTTGCAACTTGATATGGTCATGCAAAACAAAAGTGTAATTCAACTTCAGATTGAGATCGAAGAAATCGGGAGTATTCTCCATACGGTCTTTCTCGATATTACAGAAAGCTCCTTCAGGAGCATCTACCGGTGCATAGTGAGGAACGATCATCTTACCGGTGTAGATACCCGACAAAGAGAAATCAAAGTTCTTCAACGGCGCAGAAGAGAAAGTAAAATAACCGTAGTAATCCGGTGTACGCATCATACGCTTGGTGGTCAACTCTTCATCATCTACTTCGGTCCAAACTTCAGCTTTCGTATAGCGGCTACGCTGTGCCGTGAAACCTAACTGGAACTGCGCTTCTTTGCCATGAGCCAGCTTTGCATCCAGATTGACACCGTATACACGTGCTCCACTACCATTGCGACGTTCTTTTATCTTGTCACCGTTCTCATCTTTACCGATATCTTCCAACACGAATACATGGCGCAGATCTGTGTAGAAACCTTCCAACAGAACGTTTGCCTGCCAGTGTCCGAGGTATGTACTCCAATCTATAGAACCGCTGTAACTATTAGAGCGCTCTTCACGCAGATTGTCAGCCAGCTTAATCTGAACGCCCTCACCGCCTACAGCGGTCACATGCAAGTCTTCATCATAAGCCTGTGGTGCACGGAAACCGGTAGAATACGTCAGACGAGCCTGAAAATCTTCAGTCGGCTTATAGAGGAAATTGACGCGCGGACTGAAAATTAGTTTGTCTATCAGATTATGCTTGTCAAGGCGGGCACCTACCAACATGGTAAGCTGACTCATCTTCCATTCATTCTGAACAAAAGCACTGGCAATACGTACATCCTGCTTCATATCACGGTGATAACCGGTCATGACATCATGCAGGGAGTTATTCTGATATTCCAATCCACCGGTAAAAGTGGCCGGAGCAAAGAAACAGTTATTCATATTACCAACATACATACCACCGGCAACCCAGGTCAGATCATCAGTCTTACCATAAGCATTCAGGTCTTGCTGAGCCCCATAGTAACTGTTTCTGTCTGTATGCTGCACAGAGCCGTAAAGAGATATTTTATGCTTATATTCACGCCAGAACAGATCGTAGCTGGCACCTCCACTATTGATGATGTGCTTGGTCTGTTCTGTGATGTCGGACTCATGGGGCTGCAAATCAAACTTATTGCCACCGCGTCGGAACTCGTTGGTTGTATGATATTCCAAATTGATGCGACTGAAGTGCGTAGGACGATAGTAAGCACGGAAACCAAAGGTATTCATGTTCAGCTTACCGAGTTCGGAGAAGCCGTCATCGTCACGGTCATAGGGATTACGGTTGCGATAGCTTTCATACAAGGCAATACCATAGGAATTATCTTTAGCAACCAAGGAGACATTACCGCCCATATATTGCTCCCACGACTGTCCGTCCATGCACGAAAACATACTGGAAACTTGGAAGGAATTACTGATAGGGTCTTTGGTGATAATATTGATAGTACCTCCCACTGCATTCGCTCCGAACAGGGCAGAGCCACCACCACGTACAACTTCTACCCGCTCTATCATATTTACAGGAATTTGCTCCAGTCCATACACGCCGCTAAGGGCACTAATGATCGGACGACTATTAATCAGAATCTGAGAATACGGGCCTTCCAGACCATTGATACGCACCTGGGGAAAACCGCAATTCTGACAATTGTTCTCTACACGCAAGCCGGACTGGTAATTCAGAGTCTTTGCCAAGTCGGTGGAGTTCACCATCTCAAAAAGTTTGGTACTCATCACATTCACAACAACCGGGGCATTCTTCCGGCTCACTTCATTGCGATTGGCAGATACAACCACTTCATCAGTCATGAAGCTTTCCTCCGCCATCGGGAAGTGCACAACTGCGGTAAAATCCTTACTGACAGTTACTTCTTTTTCCTGTGTCTTATAACCTACAGCTGATACACGAAGCGTATATTTTCCGGCAGGAAGCTTGCGAAATTCGAACTGGCCTTCTTCATTTGAGACTGTTCCCTGGCCGTTTTCTTTAATCAATATAGTTGCATAAGGTATATTTTCTTCTGTTCCTTTCACAATCACGTGACCGGAAATCATGTTGCCTTCCTTTATAGGATTTACAGCATAGAGGCTGATGCAAACCACCGTAAGCACCAGCGCAAGTATATGTTTTTTCATTAATTTGCGCTCAAAAAATGTATGTATTGATAAAAATTAAGTAACGCTTAAAAAAGAACTTGGTGCATAAGCAAGTTCTGAGAGTAAGC
>NZ_EQ973492.1:124560-127513 GCF_000158035.1 Bacteroides cellulosilyticus DSM 14838 | reverse complement strand
AATCCTGTGCCCTGTACGTACTCGTTCAGTTTTTCGAATCGCTCAAATACAAGCTTCTGTTTTTCCAAAGGAATACCTGTACCCGTATCCGAGACAGAAAACAGGACTTCTCTCTGCTTCTCATCCACTTTCAGTCCCAAAGTAATCTTACCATTCCGGGTAAACTTATCGGCATTGGAAAGCAGATTTATGATAACCTGTTGCAGACGCTGAGTGTCAGTGCGCATATCCATGCTTTCACGGTCACACTCAAAGATAAATTCATTTTCTGACTTGCGAGCCTGACTGACGGAAGCCAAAACGCGTTGGCACAACGGCACTACATCACATTCCTCAAATGTAAACGTAACCCGGTCCGCCTCCAGACGGGAAACATCCAAAATATCATTTATCAAGCGGAGCAGTAAATCAGAATTGGTTTTGATGATATCAACATACCCCTGCTGTTCATCTTCCGAACTTCCCCCGGAAGCCAACACATCCGAGAATCCCACAATTGCATTCAGCGGAGTACGGATTTCATGACTCATATTTGCGAGGAAGGCACTCTTCAGACGGCTGGACTCTTCTGCACGATCTTTCGCATCTCTCAAAGCACTCTCCGACTCTTGCAGTTCATCTTTCAGCTTTTTGGTATGGTAATAGAAGTACAATGAAACAAACAACCCCGCAGATAACACGACTAAAATGGTTGCAACAGTCCAGATATGATATTTATATTGTTCGTAGAACGATGGATTTTCATTCACCATTTCTATCGGCTGATGAATAAAAGACAGATCCAGACGCTTTTCCTTCACAATCTTACTATCCATCATCACTTTATTAGGGATGACTTCTACTTCTATACGATCACTGTCAGCTCCTTGCAGCAGACGGACTGCCTGATACGCCATATCCTTGCCCAATGGCCGATAAGAGGGTGTCACTCCACCTATAGCCCAATAACCGATACCGACAGAACTAATGGAAAATGTAGGTACATCACCCGCAGCTTCCATCATGGTATAAGTTGCATTACGCATAAAATATCCGTCGTACATATCCACACGCCAGGTACCCATCAACAAAGCTGTATTCGGGGGCAATTCATGAAGTTTATCACTGATGGTATAAATCGTATTGGTACGTCCATCCAGTAGAATCAGATTTAACTCCGGATGTTTCTTCATCTCCGCTACTACATGGGCTTGCAAGGAAACGCCCCCATAACTGTTATCAGAAACAAAAGCTATATTCTTAGTATTCGGATATAAGTGTTTTATCAGATTGATATTGGCTTCCACATCATATTCATAAACAAAACCGGCTTTGACTGAAGAATCAGTAAAGTCATTAAAGAAATCCACTGCACCAGGCATCCATGTTTTCAGATTTACAGAATCATCCGGAAGAATAATGGCATTGCGGCTTGCCAACGAAGTCAGTACCGGGAACTTTCCACGTATAGAATCTGCTTGCGACAGATAGGCAGCCCATGCCTCCTGACCAATTAAAACAAGTAATACAGGCGCGCGCTTTCCCTCATACTTATCCAGTATCTCCGCCATTTTCGATTTCCACTGTGGCGACTCGGAGAAGCTTTTGCAGTTCATGTTTTCCAAGGCTATCGGAGCTTTTCCACCCAGACGCTCAAACTCTTCCATGAAATCGTATATATTTCCGGAAGTCTGACGAGCATCCGGATTATACGAACTGATAATCAGTACTGGGTGTTCTCCAGTCACCGCAAAGGCTGATGAAAGCCCCCAAATGGATATCAGTAAGAAAAGAAAAAAACTATATATTATTTTCCTAAATAAGCCCATTCAGTGAATATAGAATTGTTTCGGCAAATATACAATAAAGTTATAAGGATAGAAAAAAAGTTGTAGAATTTTAAACTATAAAAAAAGAAACGGGCGGTAAGAGATAGTTTATCAAGCTACCGTCTTACCGCCCGTTATTATAAAAAAAACAGGATATTTTTATTTAGATATTCATCGCATTGTTTCCTAAAGCCGGAGACTCATTTTTATTTTCCCTTTTGAATATGCAAATGAAAATACCTTCTCATAAACAACACATAAATGCCACTCAACAATACAATTATTCCCAACAAATACCAATAACCATATCTCACGAAACAGAAATAACCTAATATGACCAAAGCCTGTGCCCCCATATAAATTAATGATACCCCAACATGAGGTATTTTCAACTCGTTTGCCATCAATTGATACATGTGTTTTCGGTGGGGCAAACCGATGTTCTCATGAAGCATCAGGCGATGAATGATAGTCAGAACACTATCGACACCATAAACGGATAACAGAATTATCCAACTGAAATCTTCTGTTTTAATGATGAGCTTCCCTATCAGAAAAAGGAGAATAAAAGCGATACTCACAGAACCGACATCACCCGCAAAACACTTCGCCTTCTTACGGAAATTGAAGAAACAAAAGACCAAGACAGAACATAAAACAGTATTAATCAAAGCAGGTTCAACAAACGTAGTGATCTCAGAATTGATATAAGCTAATGCACCAAGGATAACCAATGAATAACCACCTGTGATGCCATTGATGCCATCCATAAAATTATAAGCATTGATGATACCCGTACAAATAATCAAAGCTATAATGATCCACCACCAGGAAAGCGAAAACAAGCCCCATTGGTAAAACATTAGAGCCATAGCAGTAAAGTGAAACACCAACCTCAGACCTTGGGAAGTAGAACGGACATCATCTACAAAACTGATAAAAGTGATCAGAGTCAATGCCAACATAAACCATGGATACTCCCAATAATTACTCAGGAAATAGGCTAAAGCTCCAAAATAGAAGATTATACCGCCACCACGCAAAGTTATCCGTGAATGAGAACTACGCTCATTGGGCTTATCAATGATATTACACTTATCAGCTACTCTAAAATAAAAAAGTTCTGCTACAAAGAGCAGAACTAA
>NZ_EQ973492.1:109749-124386 GCF_000158035.1 Bacteroides cellulosilyticus DSM 14838 | reverse complement strand
CTAATATAATGATATAATACACGATTTACAATTTATAAATAGGTTAGAAACTCCGTATTGTTTTCATTATTCCATCCGCCGCACGGACAGGCATCCGGTCAATGCCAAGAGCTGATTTTATCTTCTCATTACTTACCACGTAATTCTCAGTCAGTTTTCTCAGCCGTTCTGTATTCAAAGGCAAATGAAGCAGCGTACCCAAGCCTGCGCAACCTTCCATCATTTTTCTGTTCATTTTCCAGATGTGAGGCTCCTTACCCATAGCTTCACACATAAGAGCAATCAGTTCATTCGTAGACAAAGCTTCGTCATCACCCATGTGATAAATACCGCTCGCTACGTCTTTTGTCAACAAACCTTCCACAACATAGCAAAGATTATCTATAGAAGTAAAAGAACGCTTGTTCTCAAAATCGCCTAAAGGCCAGGGGATACCTTTCTTTACCACATTATAAAGCAAGTTCAGATTACCCTTATTACCAGGACCGTGGATCATACAAGGACGCAAGATATACACTCGCTTATCAGAGTATCTTACATTCTCCTCCTCCGGAGAGGTTGTTTTTCCCCGATTAACGGGAGAGTTAAGAGGGGGTAAGTACCCGGAGGAGGTGGTAGGTAAAATAAAATGCTCCTTTATATAACTTTCAGCTGCAATCTTACTTTCTCCATAAGGACCAACCGGAGTCGGTATCACATCTTCTGTCAGCATATCCCCCACTACACTGTCTGCGGCAGCTTTCACAGAACTGAAAAAGATAAACTTCTTCGCAGATGATTCTAAAAAGAAATCAAATATCTTCTGTGTCAACCCTGTATTGATATCAAAATATACCTGAGAAGCAGACCGATTCTTTGTATCATGCGCTTTGCCTGCCAAATGAATGATAGCATCAAACTTTGGTAATTGTTGCATGGGAAAAGAAGTTGTTTCAATATCTTTCCAAGAAAAAGTCTTTACCACTCCCTCCTTTTCAGGGGCAGTGATATCTAAACCATAAAGAGTATGATATTCTCTCAAGGCAATAACAAGATTGGAACCCACAAAACCATGGATCCCCGTAATAAGAATATTCATGAAAATAATCTATAAAATATACTAATAGGAGATGTAACTATTCACAAAGAAGTAAGTGAAAGAAAATGCTCAAGGCTTAGGCTTTCTGCTAATGGTGACTCAAGTTTACATAATTACAGAGATTTTATATACAATTTTTCTATTTCTTTCCAGATAATATGCTGTTCAAAATTATCCTCTACAAATTTTCTACCGTTCTTTCCGTACCGTAAACACAAATCTTTATCACCGTAAAGTGTTCCTATTGCAGTAGCTAAACATTCAGGATCATGCGACACAAAAACACCTGTCTTCTCCTCTATTATGGAATCAATACATCCTGTAGCCTTAGTAGTAATGACAGGTATTCCCATAGAAGAAGCTTCCAATACAGAAGTAGGAAAGCCTTCTCTATAAGAAGGAAGTACAAAAACATTCATCAGAGCATAATAATTTTCGATGATAGAATTTTGAACATATCCGGTAGTGATAATAGCTGGATTTTTCCGTATGTCCTCAACGATAGTTTCAGGCAAAGCATCTCTTTCTTCCAACATCCCTACTAACAACAACCTCACATCACTATATTTCTGTCGCAATAAGGTAAAAGCTTGCACCAATTCTATAATACCCTTATCTCGAACTAATCTTCCAATAAAACCCACTACAAAACATTTCTCCGGTAAATCTAGTTTATCTTTCAAATTTTGCACTGCTTCACTTTGGATGTTCTGTCGGTCAAACCGACTTATATCTATACCGTTACATGTTCCCTTAGACAGCAGCACTTGTTTAGAAGCCGGATTTAATTTATCCTCTATACTCCGCTTACAGACAGACGGGCTTACGCAAACTATCTTTGTTGCCAATTTTGCAGCCAGTTTATCCATTGAAATCAAAAGAAAACGTTTTAATCCTTTTGAAGTCTCATATACCAAACCATGACGGAAATAAATACGAATAGGCACTTGCATGATATAAGCGGAAATCATAGCCAACAATGCCCCTTTAGGAGTATGACCGGTAACAATATCAATATGATTTTGATTAATATATTTCATAATTGACACTATAGCTCTTATATCCTTCCTTATTGATATTTTCCGCAAAATATCAACTTCTTTATATCTGAATTGATATTCTTGAGCAAACTCTGATAACTCATCAGAAGGACTGCAAATAACATACTCATTATATCCATTCTGATGAAAATAAAGAAATTGCTTCCCTATAAAATAGGGAAGAACAAACGAAATATTCACCACATGTAGTAGATTCTTCATCAAATATAAATAGAAATTTCAAACTATATTTTCCTAAAAAAATCAAAACAACAAGTATAATCAACTTAATTTTATCTTTAAAAAATTTCGTAATAGTATCTCAGTCACATAAATCCCCAACAAACTCTTACAAAATGAAACTTTCTTCACCTTCGGATTCTCTGTATATTTAAGCAGCCATTTATAGGACAACAACTCCTGTCTTTTTTGCCTTTGAAAATTATTATCAAAAGTTCCTATATATCCTAATAAGATACAGAATTCATAAGCCATAAAAGATAATAATGCAGATTTTGCAAACAATGAGAAATCAGACAATTGAATAAAATTGGTTTGTTCTTTCAATATACTAAACAAATCATTAAATGATTTTTCAGAAAAATTTCGAGTGATGGAACCTTGAACACCCTGTCTATAAGCATACATATATTGATTAACAACACGAAATTTATGTGAATAATGTAACAATTCTATAAACCAAGGTATATCTTCACATACAATACCCTTAATAAATCGAATATTATTATTCATTAAGAAAGAACGTTTTATAATCTTCAAACAAGCACTCATAGGAAAAACCCCAGTACATACTAAATTTGTAATCAAAACATCACGCTCTGTCATTTTCATAATTTCATCTGAATATGAAAACCATGGTGAAAATTCGCCAGTACTTGAATTATAGTAACAACAGTTAAAACCTATAAAATCGCAAGAAGGTGTTTCCTCTATTTCCGCTATTAACAATTCTAATTGACAATTATCAATCCAAAAATCATCGCTATCCACAAAGATCACATACTCACCTTTTGCACACTCTAATCCAACGTTACGTGCATCAGACAACCCTCCATTTTCTTTATGTATAACAGATACTCTACAATCTTTTTTCGCATATTCATCACAAATTATACCCGAAGAATCTAGCGACCCATCGTCTACTAATACAACTTCAAATGCTTTATAGGTCTGGCACAATATACTATCTATACATTGATGAATAAATTTTTCGACATTATAAACCGGAACAATAACACTGACTAACATACTATTTTTGACATAAGTTCTGTAAACATCTTTTCAATGGGCGTAAATAATCTCTCCATGAAGGAAATAATCTATACTTCCTTATAAGTCTGAATTTCGACATTCTTATCGAATCCTCATAATATGTATTTCTCTCTATTGGACGTAATGAAGCATGAGATAAATTGTAGTTACCTTGTATTGCTTCGTCCAAAGTTCTTTCTTCCAAAAAAAGAGAATCTGCACACTCAAAAGTTAATCTTTCCCCCTTTTCACTATTAATCAACAACAAAGAAACTCCCTTATATTTAGAATGATTAAATGGTATTCTATCCCCAAGTCCCCAAAAATCAGCCATAGTTATATCACTGATACGATATTCTGTAGCATACTGACAAGAATAACAACTTTCCATAAACATATATCCTTTAGTAAATGCTTTTAAATAATAAGTATTTATTAAAGGAATAGAAACACCATCTAAAGACATTTTAAAGCCCCACCTTTCGGTATCTCTAAATCCGATTTTTTTTATACAAGATTGAGATAATCCTATCTTTTCTCTATATATATCGAATGCTTTTTGTGAAGGAACTCCATGGCATACAAAATCACAAGTATACAAATTATCATAACGCGTTTTCAGAAAGGAAAACAAACCAGCAACTTGGCAAGGAGAACCTGTGAAAAGAACCAATCGTTTTTTCTGTAAATTGCTCTTCACCTCTTTATAACAATCTCCGATATTAGATTGTATATACTTGGAACCACGTAATTGTTGTAATCCTTCAATAGTATCAACCCCTATATGCTTAACTTTTAAACCTTCAATATAAGCTGCTCCAAATACGATACCTCCTTTTTTTATAATCTTCTCTGCAAATGCAGAAAAAACTCCTCCTGAAGAACTTAAACATCGTATCTTATCATCTAAATTCCATGCAGCATATACCGCAGAAGGATTTTTTTTGTTTTCAATAACAGGAGTAATTTGATGGCATACCTGCATACAAACTCCACATTCTATACATTCCTGTCTATTTATAGAGGGTACGGAAAAACCTGCTTCTGAAGTTTCCATAGCAATACATTGCCTCGGGCACTTCATAACGCATGACAAACATTGAGTACATTTTGTCAAATCACACAAATCTATTTTATTCATCCAAGACCGCTTTTGACAGATATTTTAAAGAATATTCCCTTAATTCTGAAAGCTTTTTATTAGCTTCCTCATAATCACAAGGTAATTCGCTCGTACTGGGAAAACAATCCTTTATAGATAATATTCGCGACTCCAATCCTATACTTTTTAATAAATCTGCTTGCCTAGAATCTAAAGCTAATTTATCCTCAACTACAGAAAACAAAGGTTTACTATAATTGACAGCAAAAGCTGTTCCATGAAAAGAGGTTGTAAGAACTAACTCTGCATCTCTGACAAGAGCTATAAAATCCTGAGGGGAAGCATCTACTTTATAATAGAACGATTTATAATGTTTATCTACAGGAGGTCTAGCCACATACACAATTTCATACCCTGTAATTTGTTGCACATATAAAGCCAGTTCGTCAGCATATGGATGAGCATCAAATGAATAATTCAAATAATAACATAATATATATTTTCTTGATACAATTCTTTTTTTAGTGGCAATACTTTCCCACTCTGTTGCTGTTAATAACAATGTCGGATCTAAAACAACACTAACTTTTCTATTAATAAGTTTTTCTATTAAATATTGTCCAGACTTTTCTCGTACAGAAATCAATTTATACCGTTTTAAGAAAAAAGCATAATCAGCATAATAAGAGCTATCAATATCACTAACACCAAAACTTGCAGAATATGCTACTCGTATTTTATTCTCCGGAATAAAATCTAAAAAAAAAGTAGGATCACCATTACAATATCTGGGATTCCATACTTGATCACTTCCTGTCATATATACATCATAAATCGGAGGATCCCTTTTTAATTCATCCGGAGAATTATAAGTAATCTGAGACAGCTTTAAATAGTTTGATATAAACTGCTTAATTTTTTTATGCTGTAAATAGAGTTCCCTTCCATAACATATCTTCCACAAAAAAGACATAGAAAAAAAAGACTTTCTTTTAGCACTGCTACTCTTCCTGCCATTTTCTTTATGGAAATCATTAGGAAACAAATAATCTATCACAAAAGTCTTACAATTCAAGTCAATAAGTTTTTGTTGCAAAGCAAAGGTTTGTAATACAGATCCGTAATTATTTATACGATGTATTGTTATTATTCCTATCGTTTTCATATCTTATAATTGAGCAAAAGTATAAGGAGAGCAACCTGAATGTCCATTCAAAATACTCATAATAAACGTACACAAATTTATACCCAGCAACATAACTGCAAGAACATAACTGAACATACGTTTACGAGCAAATAAATAATAAACCAAAAATGCCAACATCAAAAATCTAACATTCTCTAAAGCAAATGGTATTCTACTTAGAAAAACATCATTACCAAAAATATTAGAAAGTATAACACCTGTCAAAAACACTCTATATAAAAGATTAAATTTTATTTGTTTGAAATAAACAGAGAGTTTTCCACTATATACAATAATTAATAGATCCAACATATGAAAGATTAATATACCCATTCCAGAATTTACTTCCATATCTAAATTTCCCAATGACGCCATATTACCTAAATACTTTGCATTTGTAACATAATTTTCCAAAACAGCATTAATAAGATTAAGACAATAGCTAAAAAGGAAAAATGAAACGACATACAACACTATGCCAACTAATCTTTTGTCTAAAAAAGAAAAGTACTTAGAACGTAAAAAATAAATAGGTAAAAGAACTATAGAAGAAAAATGAAAACAGATTGCTATAAAGATAGTAAACACATACTTAAAAAGATTACCATTTCTATAATAATGTGTTGCCATAAGAAATATACAAAAAGCCATTGTTTGCCTTTGTATATTCAAAGAAGTTGTAAAAACCGATACAATATAAAAGAAAAGGCCAAACGGCAAAAGCCATGTATAGTCTTTAAATGACTTATATAAAAAGCACAAGTGAATACCCATTACAATCGCAAAAAAAAACTGATAAGGTGCTTTCAAGAAAGACAAAATCAAGTTCAATATAAGATACAATGGTTCCATTGTGGAAACAGTAACATCTTCTATTGAAAGATTATTCTGAAGAGCTAAATCGTATATGTAGTAATAATTCTCCCAATCCGTACCAACAAAATATCTAAATCCAGCAAGCATCGAAATTGCAATAATAGGAAAAAAAACGAACCTATTGTACAGACATAACTTCATATGATTACACGATACAACATATCCACATCCTACTGCTATAAACAGAATGAAAAAATACACAATAAAAGTTTGTATCACTTCTTATGTTCTCTATAAATTGAATGTACTTTAAAATAGAAATTTTCGCCTAAAAATTTCTTCATGAAACACATAACTAATTCTTTATAATATTGTTTTCTTAATTGCTTTTTTCGCAGTAATACCGTATCATGATAATTCATTTTTGACCATTCGTCAAATCCATCAAACATTCTAAATATGCCTTTATAATGTTTGCTTGTTTTAAGAAAATTTTGTCCAACAATAGAAGTATATCCCCCTGCTCCTACTCGATAAGCACTCATTATATCATTTATATAAAATATATCTCCTCCGCAACCAACTAATAGCATTAAAGGTAAATCACCAACAGGACAATCAAGCATCCATTGAGGTATATTTCGAACAAATTCCGATTTAAACAACATTGAATTCGTCGCCATAAAACCACCTCCACCCAATATCAAATCATGAATATTAAAACGTTGTTGACTCTTACTTATAATATTATATACAATATCGGTATCACTAGCTCTAACGCACTTAGTTGCATGAAAACATAAAGCACAATTGTTATGCATCTCCATCATTTCCACCTGTTTTTGGAGTTTTAATGAATCTGTCCAATAATCATCACCTTCACACATAGCAATGTATTTACCCTTTGCTCTAGGAAAATTGAACACTGCTGATCCACCAATTCCTTTTCTCCATTGATTTTCTTTTTCGTAAATAGGTTTTATTATATTAGGATATTTCTGCTCATATTCACGAATGATTTGTTCTGTCCCATCCGTTGAAGCATCATCATGAATTAACACCTCAAATGAGAATGTTGTTTCTTGCATAATAAATCCATCCAAACATTTACGGATATAAGCCGCATGATTATAAGTAATACAACTTATACTAACAGTAGGTTGAGATATATTCATCACTATATTTAAATGCTACATCATAAAATTCACTTCAACTACTAATCTAAGATTATTCTAAAAAAATCATTTCTCCATAAATAAAAATGCCTTTTTATTAAATATTTTAAGTATATGAAAAAGACTTTGAAAATACAGAATTTGGTTGATAGAACGAACACACAGGTACATTGGATATTTCTTTAAAACTATTAATTTAAGCAGTTTTCATAACAGCTAACAACCAGCAAAGCAACTGTAAATAATTTTACCATCTACAAACAAGATATTTACATACTATCTTTAGTAATTGTCATATGTATCCACTCTTCATCACGAGAATGTTCTTGAAATCCTATTCTTTTATATAATTCTATCGCTCTTTCGTTCTTCATCTTTACACGCAATTCAACCAAATTCAAATCTAAAGAATCAAAAGCATACCTAAGTATCAATCGAGATGCTTGTTTAGCTACACCTTTTCCCCATACACTCCTTTCACCTAAGAATATATGATAAACAGCAGAATCGTTACAAATATTCGTCAAATAAATATTACCAACATATTGATTATCTGCTAAAATAGCACACCTATACCCATCCTCATCCTGTATCACTTTTTTTACCCACAACAATTCATCCTGAATGGTTATCTCACGATTGTAAGTATTTCCTGTGTATTTAAAAACCTCAGGGTCGTTTCTCCACTTCACAGAGGTGTATGCATCTTCTACTCTTAATGGTCGAATTGAAATTTCCATAATTGTATAAAATAAATATTTATTTCGCAAATAAAAAAACAGCTATTCATACTGATAATTGCAACTTTATCTATCCAAAAAGGTTATAAAAATCAGTAACTTTAAAGAAAATCTCCATGCACTTACGTACCCACTCTATCAATCAAAATTCAATGTCTTCAAAGTCTTGTCATGTACTTAAATTAGTGAACTGATTTCACTCATATCGCTAGATGTGTATCTCTGATCCACCGGAATTGCAATAATTCCATCAGCTAAATTATATTCTAATGATGCTGAAGAACACCATTCAAATACATTTGGCCAATAGGTGGCAATAAAAACTTTATTTTCAATCAGTCTTTTCTTTAACGTACAATCATCTGTATAGTAAGGATACACCATTGGACAAGAAAAAGAATCTAAATCTGGAATTGGCAATTTATTCGTTTGACTTAAACTACCATGCAATAAACGAAAATTATCTCTACGTATATTTCTAATTTGATCAAAATTTACAGCTTGAAACAAATTCTGCGTAAGTCTCGACATTCTCTTTATTGGTTGTCCTTGTAGCTTATAACTATTTTCTTTAAAATCCATATACCCCTCACCAGCTCCCAAATCAATTCTTTTCAAAAGATGGCTGCAACGATCGTAAGACACATCAATATCGAACTGATGAACATCAATACCATCTTTTATATATGCAATACCACCATCAGGAATCCCAATATATTTCCGCGGACTATAAATACTTTTTACCCATTTTATCGGTTCCGCAAATAAAGCTTGTGCATTATCAACTATCAATTTCGATGAATATTGCGACGAAAGTTCCTGAATATATTTATCCTTAATACCATAATAATTAGTTACTAAAAGATATTCATCAGATTCTAATTGTATATCCTCACAGATTTCTAATCGTTCATTAATATGATAGAAATTATACAAGATACCTAATTTTAACAAAGGTTCCAAGATTACATCACAAGTGAAATAAGGAATCCATAATTTACTGATTCTTGGCAAAGAAAGCAATATATATTCTAAAGCATTCCTACCACTATTCAAGTATATTCCATTAGAATGGAATGAAGTTTTTTCTCTTTGATTCAGTTCGAAACTGAAATAACCTCCTATTTCCTGTCTCATTCCAGGCATATTCTTAACCATTCATCTTGATTTTCCAAAGCCTTATTTAGTTGTTCACGGGTATCAAATTGCAAAAAAAGAGTACCTAATGACTGATTTGCCCCCATGAACACTTCGACCTTATCACCTGGAGATTTTGTAAAACCAATGTTGCGAATATGTTTTCGTCTGAACTGTTCATCAATATCTATGGTACGGAGAATACCAGCCTCATTAGTATGCAATATATAATTACACCACACACCTTCATACGCCGGACTAACCATTTCATCCATTTGCATACCAAGTGCTTTAAGTATCTCATTTCTGATAAGAGATTGCCCTGTTGCCATATCCTGTAACTCTGCAATTCGATTTCCTCCTCCACGTGGAGATACTTCCATTATATAAGTTTTTCCATTGGTACACACTCTACTCTCCACATTGTAAATACCCGACTTGACCCCCAAAGCCGTAAATAAACGTTGCAATTCAGCCGTCAATTCGTCTTGATAACATTGAGGCATTGTAGCGGGCCATATTTCAATAGCAGGAGTATAAGGATTTACAGCACTCTCATCAAATAGCTGATCCGAATAAGTAGGATATACCAACTTACCATCTATCGTAAAGACATCGGCACTAGATTGGTACCCTTTCAATTTTAAGAAATCCTCAATAATAAATTTCTTGGATATGGAGGCATCCAAAGCTATTTTTATAGCTTCTGGCAAATGTAGTAAAGACTCCACTTTACTCACTCCCTTACTGCCAGCCGAATCAACAGGTTTAACAATCACAGGCCATGTAAAAAAATCAATATCACTTAACGCCTCTTCCAGATTATTGTACCCCCTTGCACGAGGAGAGTTGAAACCGTTTTCTGACAAAAAATTACGAAATTTGGATTTATCTTGCAATATACATGCCACTTCATAAGAGCATTGGAAAGGTAAGCCCATTCTCTCTGCCACATAAGCTGCAGACACAACACCAGGATCAACAGCATGAGATAAGATACCATCAATTTGCAAAGTCAGTGCAGCCTGTAAAACCGCTTCCTTATCTACAATACTGACGTTACAATACTCGTCACTATATTCATGAGCAATATTGTCCGGAAGGTAATCCGCTGTAATGACATAGACCCCTAATTTATGGGCCTCTTCAATTACAGGTAAAAGATAACGAAGCCCTCCCAATAACATTAACCTTTTTTGTTTCATTTCTTCATAATTGTAGAAAGAATTCTAGAAACTTCTTCATCATTCAATCCATGATACATCGGCAAACAAATAACACTATCCGCCACTCGATTCGCCACCGGTAAATTCTCAGGTTTGGCAGATTCCAATCCTCGATAAGTAGAGAACTCACTTATCAAGGGATAAAAATACCTCCCGCCCCAAAACATTCTGTTCTTTCATCTTGAAATAAAGTTCATCGCGCGTCATACCATATTTATCGGCATTCACGAATATAGGAAAATAGGAATAATTATGACGAACACCCGGAATATCTTCCATAAAACTGATACCTTCCACATTTCTCAACGCTTTGCGATATCTAATAGCTATCTGCCGACGAGATTCAATCGCTACATCCACTTGCTTCAAGTTCAACAATCCATAAGCACTCCTCACTTCATCCATCTTACCGTTAATACCAGGAGCAACAATAGTTGTTTCACCAGCAAAACCAAAATTCTTCAAGTAATCAATACGTTTCTTGGTCTTTTCATCCTGACATACTAAAGCCCCCCCTTCAATGGTATTATAGACTTTCGTAGCATGGAAGCTTAATGTGGACATATCACCCGCATTCAAAACGGACTTACCGTTCACCTCCACACCGAAAGCGTGCGCGGCATCGTAGACCACCTTCAAACCATACTTGTCGGCTATTTCTTGAATACGTTCCGTATCACAAGGCTTACCGTAAACATGGACAGGCATAATAGCCGTGGTTTTAGGAGTAATAGCAGCTTCTATTTTTTCTGGGTCAATGTTACAAGTCAGCGGATCAATATCCACAAACACAGGTTTGATGCCATTCCACCATAAAGAATGGGTAGTAGCCACAAAACTATAGGGTGTTGTTATCACCTCACCTGTAATGCGAAGTGCCTGCAGGGCACACATCAAGGGCAAAGTACCATTAGTAAAAAGACTGATGTAGGGTACTTTCAAATATTCACATAGAGCCTTCTCCAGTTCCTGATGATAATGACCGTTATTAGTCAGCCACTTACGATTCCAAATGTCCTGTAAATAAGGCATAAAGTCGTCAAGTGAAGGAAGCAAGGGAGAAGTAACCGTAATTACTTTCTTTTCCATCTTCAATATATAGATTGATTTTATTTCTTACAACAAAGAAGAGACAAGGCCAACTGCTTTAGCTCCATGTATTCTGATAAACGAGTTTTTTCATAAATGATAAAAGCAATTATAATTCCCACTATAATCTGAAGAGGAAGAAGAAGAAACTCTGACAACTCCAACAGAGTGAAACTCCACATAAAAAACGCTGTCACCAAAGAAATCAAAAATGTAGGAAGTATATCTTTGATTTGCTCAATCGTCGGATAATTAATCAAATAAGCCGAATAATAACTATTCAAGAAATAAGCGACAAAAGAAGTTACAACACTACCCCATAACATATATTCGATTCCGTACAAAATGCCAATAACAATAGGACCTATAGCTATGGTTTTCTTGATTATTTCCAACTTCAAAAACAAATCGGAACGACCTTTTACTTGAAGGATATTCAGGTTAATAGCATGAAGCGGATAGAGCATACCTGAAAAACAGATGATTTGCAAGAAATAAACAGCAGGCAACCACTTATCCCCTATCAATATCAAAATCAGAGGTTTGGCAATGGCAGCAAGTCCAAGCATACAGGCAAAAGTTATTAACATTGTGCTTTTAATCACCTTCCGATAAGCTTCACGCAAACGTTCAGGTTCTTCCTGAATGGAACTCAATACAGGATAACTGACACGCTGAACGACCGAAGTCAAATTACTTGAAAATATCGTATTAAATTGTTCAGCACGGGTATATTGTCCTAATTGAGCAGAAGTATAAAAACGACCGATAATAATATAATAAACATTCTTATAAATAGTGTCCAACAAACCTGATAATAAAAGTTTGGATCCAAAACCAAACAGTTCTTTGAAACTGCTTTTAGAAAACTCTACTACTGGCCTCCAACTACAATAAACCCACAAAAAGACAGTATTCAACAATTGACGAAAAAGCTGCTGTCCTACCAAGCTCCATACACCGAAACCAGCTAAAGCCATGCCAATACCGATAATACCACTGACAATGGAAGATATTAAAGAAACTTTGGTCTGCGTCTTAAAATCTACATTACGAACAAAAATAGTACGTGGTATGATGGCCAATGCATTAATGACAAGTACCCAGCCTATCACACGAACAACCTCTACTAATATAGGCTCCTTAAAGAAGGCACTGATAGCGGGAGAGGCAATGTATAGCAATAAATACATTACCAAACTGACTACCAAATTAAAGAAAAATACTGTATTATAGTCTACACGCCGTATATCTATCTTACGAACCAAAGCATTGGAGAAACCGCTATCTATAATGGAATTAGACACAGCTATGAAAATCGTAATCATAGCCATGATGCCATACTCTGCAGGGGTAAGCAGACGAGCCAAAATTAGACCAACTAAAAAAGTAATGCCTGAACTGGAGATATTATCAATAAAACTCCAACCAACACCTTTGACAGTCTTATCTTTTACACTCTCTGTCACAATTCACTTCTTTTGATAAGATTCTCCATATATCAGAAGTCTCTTGTCAGCTTCCAATTTCTTCTAATTCTTCCCACGGATACTGATTCTCCTCAAACCCCTTCAACTCCTCTGCAATCTCCGCCTGCTCCAAGCTCAACCCTGCCTTATCCCAAGTATTTATAATTTCATGAGCCTCTTTTGCTAAACTCTCATCATAGAATTCCCCATAACAATAAGTTAACAAACGCACCTTCAGCAATGACGCAGAAAGCTTCGGAAGCACCTCCCAGCTACGATCCAGGACATTCTGAATATATTCCTGCTTGCAGCCATTATCATAAATCGTTGCAGCGAAAGCCACTAACAAAGCAAGGCAAAGTTCAGCCTCCTCTTCGGCCGTAGCTCCATGAATGTTGTAAAGTTCGATAGCCCGTTCGTAAACATCACGGTTCAAACGTGTAAATTGGTCCGCATAAATGGGACTTCCATCAAGCCCGTAGGTTAGAAGATCATGGGCTAAGGAAAATAATGATGAAGAATTAGAATTCATATTATTAAATGTTTTATTTCAAAAAGAGAAGATACTTCGAAAGATTTAAGAGGACACAATATTTATGTATCAACTAACGATTATTATCAACAACAATGCCAATCAATGATTAATGTCAATCAACAGAGTGTCAATCAACAGTTAACGGCTCAACAAGCGAAGGCGGGATAAAGGTAGTAGCTACAGCCATGACACCTTCAATATTGACTACCACACGGCGATCATGGCGAATACGGACAAACTCACCGATTACGCCCTTGAAAACACCATCAGTGATACGAACCTTCTGACCTTTTACCAAATTCAGTTCGGCTGCTTCCATATAAAGAATTGGCTCATCGTGACTACCGGCTACCAGAATAAAACTGCGCATCTGCACATCAGGAATAACTACCGGACGGCAATGTTCACGATTCATAATGAAACGTATAGGCATCGTTCCCTCAAGTTCGTCCTTCAAAGCATCAATACGTTTGCGCGTAGAATGAACGAAGACAAGATTATGTATGGCGGGCACCAATCTACGGACACGCTTACCACCTTTCATCACCATTCCATAGCACATAGGAATAAAGCTCTCTATGTTCTCCTTATCAAGAATAGACTTAAGGGTCAGTTCACGACTATAAGAGACACGAACAGCAAACCAATGGAGATTTTGAGAGTTGAAAGTTGAAAGCTGAGAGTGAGTACTTTCAGTCATGATATTTTCGCAAAGCAACTTCGCGTAAGGACATTTTTTAGGGACACCGGAGTAGTGAAATACCTACCGGTC
>NZ_EQ973492.1:96426-109576 GCF_000158035.1 Bacteroides cellulosilyticus DSM 14838 | reverse complement strand
TTAATAACTTATACTGCATTCATTTCATTTCAGAACTTCCTACCATCGCGGAAAAAGAAGCTGTGAAACATCTATGTGGAGCTTCTGGAGCCAAAAGCTATAAACGGGTGATTAAGGAAGATTAGTTGTCTTTTAATCGTTCGTTTAATGGGCGCAAAGGTAAAAGGTATTTTTTGAATGACCAAAATGTTTGATAAAAATATTTTTTCAGGCTCTCTTTTCCTCATGTAAGCATCTCATATATAAGATTTTATATTCTAAAAAAATATCATTAATATCTATTCAACTTGATGTTTTTATAAGAAACATTTTCTTTACAAATATTGGTGTCCATTAAACGAACGTTTTTTGAACACCTATCCGTTTTCACTCCAACAAATTATATATCAGTCAATTAAGCGTCGTAAAACAGTATATAAAATCAATATTATCCCAATATTCTTGTCCACTCTTCTTTTTACACTTACCTTCGTAACTTGCAACATATTTTTTCATCACTAATTCTGACATAAAATCATTAGAAGTATGAAAAATAATAAAGCTAATAAAGCAGCAAAAAAAAACTGCAAAAGAGAACGAAAACAACAGTAAACAATCAATTAAACAAAGGATTAGGTTGAAAAGAGGTCCCAAAACAGGAGCTACCATTACGAGAATAATCGACCGCAGGGATATTATAGAAAAAGCATATTTGGAACTCTATATAACAAACTGTCTGGACGTATCGCCGGAAAACGGATTGACAACGCTTGCACGTTTTTTATATAAAAACGAAAAGTTTTTGAAAAATAATGGTAAACAGATAGCTGTCAATACCATAAGACAGGAATTGACAGATATTGCCAAAGAATGCGACTTCAAAAACCCAAGAGGTAAAAAGAGAAAATAATAACAAAATACAGGTATGAATTAGTGTTGAATAACATGTTGCAAAAGAGCCTATCTTTGCTCTCGCTTTAGCAAAGATTAAGCCCCGCTATGAGAAGATGCCGCTTTATCCCAAAGTGACATCTTCTCTTTTTTATGCCCGACAGACTGCCGAAGTAAAATAAAAAAAATGAAAGTTACTCAACTAAGAAACAACGCAATGGAAAACATTTTCAGAATGTCGCTATTCATGCCTCCTATCTCACCGATAAGAGATAAAATTTCCGGAAAAAACCTGAGAAATGCCACACTAACCCCACTACGCACAGTGGATGTGAACGAAGTACACAAACTTATCACTTCAAACGCGAAACTTGCCGCACTCACCCACGAAGTACGAAACGCCGCACTGCTGGGTGATGACAATACCTGCCGCCTCCTGAAGCAGCAGACACTGCCCTACGTGACTCCCTGCGGAGTCTTCACCCGCCGGCGAAGTGACTGCATAGAAGAAGCCTCCGGACTGGTAGTAGTGGACATCGACCATCTTGAATCTACCGAAGAAGCCGAAAAACTGCGCCAACTGTTATTCGACGATCCCTATCTGTGCCCTGCCTTAGTGTTCGTCAGCCCCACCGGACAGGGTGTGAAAGCCTTCGTGCCCTGCGCCATAGGGCAAAGTGCTACAGATGGAATCCGCTGGGCCATGAACTATGTGCACTGTATGTACGACACCGACCACCAGCAATCGGGAAAAGGAGTGGATACGGTCGGGAAAAGACCTCGTACGCCCTGTTTCCTATGCCATGATCCGGGAGCGTTGATCAGAATTACAAATGGCGAGTAATAAATTACGAATTACAAATTACAAATTAAGCATTCAATGGAACCAATATCTTCATTGCATCTCCTGACCGAAGCCGTCAGGAATGCGGGAGCAGACATCGCTCCCAGTTATCAAGAGTATATACAACTTGCCTTTGCCATCGCCACGGACTGCGGAGAGGCAGGCCGTCAGGATTTTCTCGCCTTGTGTAGCCTTTCATCAAAGTATGACCCGCAGGCAGCCGAAAAACTATTCAGCAACGCGCTGAAAACCGGACACAACGACGTACATATAGGCACAGCCTTCCACCTGGCCGAGTTGTGCGGCGTAAAAATTCAAGCCGAAATTCCATCCGGCGTTGGTACACTTGGTACACAAGGTTCACCCTCATCTTCCGCTTCACACACACGCGCACGTAAAGAAGGAGAAGAAGTAAGCATATGCGAAGAAGACACGGCAACGGGTAGCGACCCGATATCACCTCTACCCACTTTCGACGAACGCACCCGGTGGCCTTATCCCCTGGGGCGTATCCTGAGCTGCGCTACCTCCCGCACACAATACGATATTCTTCTATTGGGAACGGTCACTGTGCTGGGGGCAAGTATGGGGCGGAACGTCCGGTGTGCTTATGGAGGAAAAATGACGTCGCCCTGCCTGCAAACTTTTGTCGTGGCACCATCCACATCGGGCAAAGGTATACTATCACTGGTACGCCTGTTGGTAGAGCCCTTTCATGATGAGATCCGAAAGCAGACGGCTGAAAGTATGGCATGCTACCGGCGTGAAAAATCAAAGTACGAAGCGTTGGGCAAAGAACGGGCGAAGACCGAAGCGCCCATGATGCCTCCCGACAAGATGTTCCTCATCCCCGGTAACAATACGGGAACCGGCATCCTGCAAAACCTGATAGATTCCGACGGAACAGGCCTGATATGCGAAAGCGAAGCCGACACCATATCCACCGCCATCGGCTCAGAATACGGACATTGGAGCGACACCATGCGAAAGGCTTTCGACCACGACCGGATCTCCTACAACCGACGCACTGACCGGGAATACCGTGAAGTGAAAAAGGTGTTTCTTGCCGTACTCCTGTCCGGTACCCCCGCACAGGTAAAACCACTGATACCCACTACCGAAAACGGGCTATTCTCCCGAGAACTATTCTACTACATGCACGGTATACACCACTGGCAAGACCAGTTCGATCTCAACGACAATAATCTCGAAGAGACTTTCAACACGCTGGGCATGGAATGGAAAGAAAAACTAAAGGCTATCGTCATGGGCGGAACTTTCACACTACGCCTCACCGACGGACAGAAGAAGGATTTCAACCAACTGTTCTCCAATCTATTCACCCGTTCAGAACTGTCAAACGGCAGTGAAATGTCGAGCAGTGTGGCACGTCTGGCCATCAACATCTGCCGCATCATGGAGGTAGTGGCAATGCTCCGCGCATTGGAACAAGGGGAGATAACCCGTTCACCCAATGTATCGCCCGATCCCGGCACCAATCCCGACAATCTGAAAGACCATATCATCACCCTATGGGATCTCAGCATCACCTCCGACGATTTCCACGCTGTGCTGTCGCTCGCCGAAAGCCTCTACAGCCACGCCATCCACATACTCTCCTTCCTGCCCGCCACCCAAGTGACCAGTCGGGGAAATGCCGACCGCGATGCGCTTGTGCAATGCATGGGGGAGAGATTTACACGAGCTGAATTCATACATAGAGCCGAAGAGATGGGTATCAAGCCCGAAACCGCCTCCACCTGGCTGAAGCGCCTGCAGAAGCACGGTCTGGTGGAAAGTACGGACAGAAACGGCACTTATCGCAAGCCGGGTAAGCGGTAAGAAGTGGTGAGGGATTAGTGATTAGCAGGGGGACTCACACATTATATACGCGCACGTGTGTGTGTGAAGCGAAAGGGAAGGGTGAACCTCTGTACCAAGTGTACCAACCTCACCATTACAAAGCCTCATCTCAGCTTTGTATCTCTCAATCTCAACCTTGCATCCCTCAACCTCAGCCTTGCATCTCCCAACCTCAGCTTCACACCGCTAAACCTCAGCTTTACGTCCCCAAACCTTAGCTTTAAGGTTCCCCCAGTGCGCCTACTATCAGGCTCACCTGGGCGGGCGTATAGGAGCGTGAACGGGGAGAAAGCCCCAGGGCGGACAGACCGGCACGCAGACCGGGATAAAGATCGATCCAATGTTTCAACTTACGGTAGGCAGACTCCGGACAGAGATCGGGACAATAGAGTTGGGCAAGTTCAGTACGCCCATAGGTACGGATTTCAAAAGAGTTCATATCTGATATTCATGTGTTATATTTCATCAAAGGTAGCGATAAATCATGACATTATCAAGTATATACATAGAAATAACAGACTAAAACCGCCCCTAATCGGCTCTAACAACCAGAAAGAGACAAACGCCCATACCCGCAGTATTACCTTTGCATTGTTGAGTTCAACAGCATGAATTTTCAAGTATTAATTTTTAAATTATCTACAAACTATGATTCGTTACAAAAAGTATCAAGTGACGGGCGAAAACAGCCCGCTGAAAGGTTTCTGGTATGCGCGTCCCGTAATTGAAGAGACGTTCGACATTGAGAAACTTGCCAAACACATGTCTAACCACAATACTCCCTACTCAAGTGGTGTCATCAAGGGAGTGTTGACGGATATGGTTTCCTGCACCAAGGAACTTATTCTGGATGGAAAGAATGTAAAAATGGATGATCTGGCAATTTTTTCCGTAGGAATTGTCAGCAAAAAAGGCGCAAAATCTGCCGCCGACTTCTCACTGGCTAACAACGTAAAGGGGTTGAAACTCCGCGCCCGTGCCACGGGTGAGCTGAGTAATGCTCAGATTAATCTGGAAGGACAATTGAAAGAGTCTTCCATGTACACCGTGGGAGGCAGCTCGTCCGACAATACTCCCGGTGGCGGTTCCGGAGGAGACGGCGGTGGTCTCGACGAAAATCCGTTGGGATAACTCCTGATTCACATAATAAATTATAAATCATCAATCATTATGAATGAAGAAAAGAAGTCAAAAAACGTGTGGGGCATTGTCCTCAAAGTAATCATCACCGTAGCCACCGCCATTGCGGGAGCTTTAGGGTTAGGCGCCTGCCAGTAGACATGCGCACGATTACCCTACTCATTATTCACTGCTCGGCCACGCCTCAGGGCGTGGGCCTGAGCTTCGAAGATTGCCGCCGCGATCACATTCGCCACCGCGGCTTCAGTGACATCGGCTATCACTTCTACGTGACCCGTGACGGTGAGATTCACCGTGGCCGCCCACCGGAAAAAGTCGGAGCGCATTGCCTCAATCATAACCGACACTCCATCGGTATCTGTTATGAAGGAGGTTTGGATGCCGACAGTCAGCCATCCGACACTCGCACCTTAGAGCAAAAAACATCGCTGCTTGCACTACTCCGCGAATTGAAGCGCATCTTTCCACACGCTCTGATTGTAGGTCATCATGACCTGAATCCCATGAAACCTTGCCCTTGCTTCAAGGCAGAAAGGGAATATAGGGGGCTGTAAGAAGGCTCCCTTTTTGGGGTTCGAAACGGGATAGGTAATGAGTTTTCACCACAGAGTAACACAGAGTTTCACGGAGTTCTATTCTTTTGATTTCAAATTGATTAAACTCTGTGTTACTCTGTGGTGAATTAATTCATAACGGAAAAGAAAAGAAAAGAACAAAAGTGATTAGTGTTTGGTGATAAGTGATTAGCGCCATTTGGTATATTATTTTTTAGACGCGGATGACACGGATAACGCGGATTTAAAAGGCTGCGCTATAAAAGTGGATAAAAAAAGATCCGCGTTATCCGTGTCATCCGCGTCTAAAAGATTATTTATCATTTAGTTCATAACCCGTCCAAAAAGAATTAACCCTTCCTGGATTGATTCCTTTATTTTTCGTATCTTTGGCCCTCATTATTCAAAAAACGACTCAACATGATACAGTTATTCCATCGCATGATTTCCGCCGCCCTCGGCATTTCCGAGAAGCAAATCGGCCATACACTTGATTTATTGGAAGACGGAGCTACCATTCCCTTCATCAGTCGCTACCGCAAAGAAGCTACCGGCGGACTGGATGAAGTGCAAATTGAAGCCATCAAAACACACTATGAGAAGCTGAACGAAACAGCCAAACGGAAAGAGACCATCATCAACACCATCAGCGAGCAGGGGAAAATGACTCCCGAACTGCAAAAACGTATTGATGAAACATGGGACAGCACCATTCTTGAAGACATCTACCTACCCTATAAACCCAAACGCCGCACACGTGCGGAAGTAGCCCGCCAGAAAGGACTGGAACCACTGGCGACATTACTGATGCTGCAACGGGAACCCAACCCTGAGAAACGTGCGGAAGCATACGTCAAAGGAGAAGTGAAAGATGCCGAAGACGCACTGAAAGGGGCACGGGACATCATTGCCGAACAGGTCAGCGAAGACGAACAGGCACGCAACACCGTGCGTTTTGCCTTCCTCCCGGCAAGCCGTCATCACCGCCAAAGTAGTGAAAGGAAAAGAAACTGAAGCAGATAAATACCGGGATTATTTCGAATTCAGTAAACCACTGAAGAAATGTACCTCGCACCAGTTGCTCGCCATCCGTCGTGCCGAAGCCGAAGGTCTGCTGAAAGTCAGCATAAGTCCTGATGACGAGGAATGTGTAGAGCGTCTGGAACGCCGCTTTGTCCGTAGCAACAACGCTTGCGGAGAACAAGTGGCGGAGGCCGTACAAGATGCCTACAAACGCCTGTTGAAGTCGTCCATCGAAACTGAGTTTGCCGCACAAAGCAAGGAGCAGGCCGATGAAGAAGCTATCCGGGTATTCGTCCAGAACCTGCGCCAGCTATTGCTCGCTTCTCCGCTGGGACAAAAACGGGTAATGGGCATTGATCCGGGCTTCCGTACAGGTTGTAAGGTAATATGCCTGGACGCACAAGGCAACCTGCTCCACAATGAGAACATCTATCCGCATGCTCCGGTGCACAAAACCGCAGAGGCTGTATCCAAAATACAAAAAATGGTGGAAGCTTATCAGATAGAAGCCATCGCCGTAGGCAACGGAACCGCAAGTCGTGAAACCGAAGATTTTCTGAAACATCAAACTTTCAGACAGGACATTCAGGTATTTGTGGTGAGCGAACAGGGCGCCTCTATCTATTCCGCATCCAAAATTGCCCGGGATGAGTTCCCTGAATACGACGTCACGGTACGTGGAGCCGTATCTATTGCCCGCCGCCTGATGGACCCATTGGCGGAACTAGTGAAAATAGATCCGAAGTCCATTGGCGTGGGACAATACCAGCATGATGTGGATCAGACGAAATTAAAAAAATCACTGGATCTGACCGTAGAAAGCTGCGTAAATCTGGTTGGTGTAAATCTGAATACGGCAAGTAGCCACCTGCTGACGTATATTTCCGGTTTAGGCCCTCAGCTGGCACAAAACATCGTGAACTATCGTGCGGAAAACGGTGCATTTACCTCCCGCAAGCAACTGATGAAAGTACCGCGTATGGGAGCCAAAGCATTTGAGCAATGCGCCGGTTTCCTTCGTATTCCACAGGCTGAAAACCCCTTGGATAATACGGCCGTACACCCTGAGAGTTATTGCATCGTAGAGCAGATGGCAAAAGACCTGGGATGCAGCGTAGCAGAACTTATCGCCAGCAAGGAGCTCCGCCTGAAAATAAAACCGGAGAAATACCTCACTCCTACCGTGGGTATGCCGACATTAAAAGATATTCTGCAAGAATTGGAAAAACCCGGACGCGACCCGAGAGGTCCGATAAAGATTTTCGAGTTCGACAAGAATGTACGCACCATCAACGACCTGCGCGAAGGTATGGAACTCCCCGGTATCGTAGGCAATATCACCAACTTTGGCGCATTTGTCGACATAGGTATCAAAGAGAATGGTCTGATCCATCTTTCGCAGCTGGCCGACCGTTTCGTTTCAGACCCGAATGAGATTGTCTCTATTCACCAGCATGTCCGGGTCAAGGTGCTGAGTGTGGATATGGACCGCAAGCGGATTGCTTTGAAATTGGTTAGTGACGCTTCATGATACAATCATATCCAGATCACGCTATCTAATAAAATAGTATAATTCTCCATTTTTAAACCTTCTCAATATTGTAACCATTACAATATTAATTATCTTTGTTCCCGAATTGGTTCCGAATGGCTCTTCTGCCATTCGGATTAAAAGGGAATCGGGTGAAAATCCCGGACAGTCCCGCTGCTGTGAAGCTCTATACAACTTTTCAATAACACCATAGCCACTGAATGTCTTGCAGTAGAAAAGAAGACATCGGGAAGGCATTGAAAACAAAGAGTCAGTCAGAAGACCTACCATTCATCAAAGGCTGTTTCTACTCGTGGGATTAGGGAAACAGTGCGAAATAATACAATAATTTTATACATAAACATCTCATGGAAATAACCAAGAGAAATGGAATGGCAGAGCCTTACAACAAGGAGAAGGTAGCCATTGCCATACGAAAAAGCTTCGCCAGCACCGGACAAAGTGTTACGGATGAAACAATACTCACGCTGGTAAATGAAGTGGAAAATTTCATCCTCAGTGACACCGGCAATCGCCACGTAGAACGGATCCAGGATGAAGTGGAGCGGTCCCTGATGGAACATGGCTTTTATGCCGAAGCCAAAAACTATATCCTTTATCGCTGGCAACGGACAGAACGGAGAAAAGCCCTCAACCACATAGTAAATGAAACTGGCGACGAAACAATAACGGACACCCTGAAAGGTATCGGGCAAGACTTCCCGCGCAATGAATACAGCCTGACCCTGCTTGCCGAAAAATTCTCCAGTTTCTACAAACCGGAAATGACACCGAACGAACGGTTAACGGCTCTTATAAAAGCGGCTGTAGAGCTAACTACCCAGGAAGCCCCCGACTGGGAGTTTATTGCCGCCCGATTACTCAATTTTCAGTTAAGCAAGAAATTGACTGAACAGGCAGAGTTCGCCGGTGTCCTGTCTTTCTATGAAAAGCTGCGTTATCTCACGGACGAAGGATTATACGGCAGTTATATTTTAGCCTCCTATTCACCGGAAGAAATAGAAGAAGTAGCAGGATTTATATGTCCGGAGCGTGACAAGCTCTTCAACTATTCCGGACTGGATCTGCTTGTCAAACGCTACCTTATCCGTACACGCTCCCATGAACCGATTGAATCCGTACAAGAAATGTATTTGGGTATTGCCCTTCATCTTGCAATGCCGGAAAGGCACAACCGTTTGCAATGGGTAAGAAAATTCTATGATCTGCTGAGTAAACTGGAGGTAACCATGGCTACTCCTACACTTGCCAATGCCCGAAAACCTTATCATCAATTGTCCAGTTGCTTCATCGACACCGTGCCCGACAGTCTGGAAGGTATATACCGAAGCATTGACAACTTCGCCATGGTCAGCAAGTTCGGTGGAGGTATGGGAATGTATTTCGGCAAAGTACGTGCGGCCGGTGGAAATATACGGGGTTTCAAAGGTGTGGCAGGAGGAGTTATCCGGTGGATGAAACTGGTGAACGACACAGCCGTTGCCGTAGATCAGTTGGGAATGAGACAAGGAGCAGTAGCCGTATACCTGGACGTATGGCACAAGGACCTGCCTGAATTTCTGCAACTGCGCACCAACAACGGGGATGACCGCATGAAAGCCCATGACATATTTCCGGCGGTATGCTATCCGGATTTATTCTGGCGGATGGCGAAAGAGGATTTGAACCAATCATGGTATTTATTCTGTCCGAATGAAATAATGACCATCAAAGGATATTGCCTGGAAGATTATTACGGAGAAGAATGGGAGAAAAGATATTTGGATTGCGTAAACGATTCCCGTCTTTCCAAACGCAGCATGAGCATTAAGGATATCGTCAGACTGGTGCTACGGTCAGCAGTAGAAACAGGCACACCTTTCACTTTCAACCGTGATGCCGTGAATCGCGCCAACCCCAACAATCACCGGGGAATCATCTACTGTTCCAACCTTTGTACGGAGATTGCACAGAACATGTCGGCCATAGAGACAGTTTCTACTGAGATACGCACGGAGGATGGGGATATGGTAGTGGTGAAAACAGTCCGTCCCGGCGACTTCGTGGTATGTAATCTCGCCAGTCTTTCATTGGGACATCTACCGTTGGAAGACGAGCAACAGATGAAAGAAAAAGTGGCAACAGTGGTCCGTGCACTCGACAATGTCATCGACCTCAATTTTTATCCGATCCCTTTTGCACAGATAACCAACCATCATTATCGCAGCATCGGTTTAGGAGTCAGCGGATATCACCATGCACTTGCATCCGTGGCATACGCTGGGAAAGCGAGGAACATCTTAGCTTCATGGACAAGATCTTTGAACGTATCAATTACGCCGCCATCGAAGCGAGTGCCGAACTGGCCAAAGAAAAAGGACGGTACGACTACTTTGAAGGAAGCGACTGGCAAACCGGAGCTTACTTTACAAAACGCAATTATGACTCACCCGCATGGAAAGCACTGGCCGCAAAGGTTGCAGCATCCGGAATGAGAAATGCCTATCTGCTGGCCATAGCCCCTACCAGCAGCACCAGCATCATAGCCGGAACCACCGCAGGAACAGATCCGGTGATGAAACGCTTTTTCCTGGAAGAGAAGAAGGGAGCCATGTTGCCACGTGTAGCCCCGTCACTGTCTGACAAAACATTCTGGTTGTACAAAGGTGCCTATCTGACGGATCAGCAATGGAGCATCCGCGCCGCCGGTGTCCGCCAGTTGCATATCGACCAGGCACAAAGCCTGAACCTTTACATCACCAATGAATTCACCATGCGCCAGGTGCTGAATCTCTACCTGCTGGCATGGGAGTGTGGAGTGAAAACAGTCTATTACGTCCGTAGCAAATCTCTGGAAGTAGAAGAGTGTGAAAGCTGCGCATCATAAAAACTTAAAAACTAAAATAATATGGAAGCAAAAAAACTAAAGAGAAATGCCCTGTTCAACCCTTCAGGTGATACGGAAATCCGCCTCAGAAAAATGATCGGTGGTAATACGACAAACCTGAATGATTTCAATAATATGCGATACAAATGGGTAAGCGACTGGTATCGCCAGGCTATGAACAATTTCTGGATTCCCGAAGAAATCAATCTCACTCAGGATACGAAGGATTATCCCCTGCTGGATGAAGCCGAACGGACTGCTTACGACAAAATCCTAAGTTTTCTGGTATTTCTGGATTCCCTGCAAAGCAACAATCTGCCCACTATCAGCGAATACATCACGGCCAACGAAGTAAATCTTTGCCTGCACATCCAGGCTTTTCAGGAATGTGTGCACAGTCAGAGTTACAGCTATATGCTCGATACAATCTGTAGTCCGGAGAAACGCAATGACATTCTTTACCAATGGAAAACGGATGAGCATTTATTAAAAAGAAATACCTTTATCGGTAACTGTTACAATGAATTCCAGGAAAGTCAGGATGGCTTTACGCTAATGAAGACTTTAATTGCCAACTATATTCTGGAGGGTATTTATTTTTATAGCGGTTTTATGTTTTTCTATAATCTGAGCCGGAACGGGAAGATGTCCGGCTCCGCTCAAGAAATCCGTTATATCAACCGAGATGAGAACACGCATCTCTGGTTGTTTCGCAGCATCATCCTGGAACTGAAAAAAGAAGAACCGGAATTATTTACCCCCGATAAAGTGCAGATATACGAGAATATGATGCGCGAAGGAGTGAAACAGGAAATTGAATGGGGACAATACGTTATAGGCGACAACATACAGGGACTCAACCGGCAAATGATTGCTGACTATATTCACTATCTGGGCAACCTACGCTGGAGCAGTCTGGGAAATCCTCCGCTATACGAGCACAACCGGAAAGAACCGGAAAGTATGCACTGGGTGTTGCAGTATTCAAACGCCAATATGGTGAAAACCGATTTCTTTGAAGCCAAAAGTACGGCTTACGCCAAGAGTACAGCGCTGGAAGATGACTTATAATCGTTGATTCACTTTCCGGCTTTGTATCTTCAGAATAATCGCAATAGCAATAATCATCAACGCGGTGCACAGAACAGAACCTTCGAACCCGAATGCACCGCCGTTGATGATATTCTCTTCCGGTAATTCTAAAGACAATAAAGTACCGCCCAATCGTCCTCCGCTTACTTCGAAACCAAGAATCGGACCTTGCAGCCAATTCCAGAAAAGATGAAGAGCGATAGGAAACCATAAATTACGCGTATATATGTAGGTAGAACCTATTAAAATCCCTGCCAACAAAATATTCAGAAAAGCAATCAGAGAAAAATTGGGATTAAAAATATGCATCAGGGAAAACAATGCAGACGAAAGAAACAATGCCACAAAACGATTGACACCTGCGGTCAGCAAATGCCCCAGGACAAAACCGCGAAAGGCAATCTCTTCTGCAAGGGCAACCAGCAACATTAATATCCAAGACAGCAGAAAATCGTACGCGCTAAAGTGTACGGCAGTAATTTCAACCTCTCCCAACCCATATAATATTCCAAATCCGACAGTATAGATAGCCAAGGCAACGAATGTACCCCAGAAGATGTCTTTAGCCCGTCCTTTCAGGGATAAACCCAAGTCTGTAATCGGAAGGTGGTCCCAATTCTTCAGCAGAACCCAAGCCGCCAGGAAAGTTCCCGCCAGAAAACTACTTTGCATGACAACTTCTTTCAAAATTCCATCTATCTTAAAAAAAGAGACCGCTTTGATGCAAACAGCCCCCAATACTCCGGCAAATCCCAGCATCAAAAGTATATAAACGATAACTTTTGCTGCAACAACCAGATAAATGACAAGTTTCGACTCTTGCGGGGCAATATTTATATTTTCGTTCATTGATTCCATATCCTTAGTTTCTATATGTTAATACCCCAGCAAAAATACCTATAAAATTAAAAATAGAAAGCAAATTCCTGCAAAAAGCGTATATTTGTCTAAACATATCTATTACTGTCATGAAACTAAAACGAACATTAGCCACTATAATGCTGGCTGCATGTACTTACGCAGCAGTTGCACAAAATGCAGGCACACCAGCTAATAATAAAACTTTTTTTGTAGCCAAGCCCGGCACTCTGGTATCCATGCTCACTGAGGATGAAGCCAACAGCGTCACCCATCTTACATTGACCGGAAAACTAAATGCCATTGACTTCAAACATCTGCGCGATGAATTCAAGAATCTGAAAGTGCTGGATATCTCCAACGCATCCATCAGTACATACGCAGGTAAAAGCGGCACTTACCCCGACCGTTTCTATATTTATCCGCCCAACTGTGTACCGGCTTATGCATTCTGCCAGCAGACCAGCGACAGTACTTTCACCGGAAAA
>NZ_EQ973492.1:88663-96248 GCF_000158035.1 Bacteroides cellulosilyticus DSM 14838 | reverse complement strand
CCAGCAGACCAGCGACAGTACTTTCACCGGAAAAGCAACTCTCCAGAAAATTATTCTTTCAGAGAAAATCAAGAACATAGAAGACGCGGCCTTCAAGGGTTGCGAAAATCTGAAAATATGCCAATTGAGAAAGAAGACTGCTCCCAACCTGTTACCGGCCGCTTTGGCGGATAGCATAACGGCCATTTTCGTTCCGTTGGGTAGCAGCGACTCCTACCGTGGCAAGAAGCATTGGGACACCTTTGCCGTGATAGAGGGAGAACCTGTAGAGGCTTTCGTACAAGTAGGCTTAATGGGAAGTCTTGCCAGTGAATTAGTGGCTGCGGGCTTGCAACCGAAAGATGTGAATTTCCTGACCGTAGAAGGGAAACTGGACGAAGCTGACTTCACCGTAATACGTGATTATATGCCCAATCTTGTGGCTGTTGATCTGAGCAAAAGTAACACTACGGTTATTCCCGAATATACATTTACCCAGAAAAAATATCTGTTGCGCATCCAGCTTCCCAAAGGTTTGAAAAGCATCGGACAACGTGCATTCAGTGGATGCGGTCGCTTGTGCGGTACGCTTGAATTGCCAGCTGGAGTGACTGCCATCGAATATGGTGCGTTTATGGGATGTGACAACCTGCGTTATGTTGTAGCTACAGGAAACAAGATTACGACTTTGGGAGATAGCCTGTTCGGAGAGGACGGGAGGAATAAGCTGATTTATAAATAAACATAGAAAAAACATCGCCTTGCAATATTCGGTTATTGCAAGGCGACATTTTTTTATTGAAAGAGCAGATATTTACTGTGCATACATCTTAGCTCTTAATTCCTTAATATGGTCAGAAGTGATGTATTCATCATATTCCATCATCTTATCAATAATACCGTTCGGAGTCAGCTCGATAATACGGTTGGCAACGGTCTGTATGAACTCGTGGTCATGAGAAGAGAACAGGATATTCCCTCTATACGTCTTCAGGTTATTATTGAATGCCTGGATGGACTCCAAATCAAGATGATTGGTAGGAGTATCTAAAATCAGACAGTTGGCATTGCGCAACTGCATACGGGCAATCATACAACGCATCTTTTCACCTCCCGACAGCACACTTGCTTTCTTCAAAACCTCTTCACCGGAGAACAGCATACGACCCAGGAAACTCTTCATATAAACTTCATTTCCTTCGCCAAACTGACTCAACCAGTCCACCAGGTTCAGATCCGTATTGAAATACTGAGTATTGTCCAGCGGCAAGTATGCAGTGGTAATAGTGACACCCCAACTGAAAGTTCCTGCATCCGGCTTCATTTCTTCATTTATAATCTCAAACAATGAAGTCATGGCACGGGGATCGCGAGAAAGGAATACCACCTTATCCCCTTTCTCTATATTGAAGTTTACATCGCGGAAAAGCACAGTGCCGTCTTCCAAAGTTTTGGTCAGCCCGGAAACTTCCAGAATCTGATTACCCGGTTCGCGCTCGGGAGTAAAGATAATACCCGGATACTTACGCGAAGAAGGCTTGATTTCTTCCACATTCAGTTTCTCCAACATCTTCTTACGGCTGGTAGTCTGCTTGCTCTTCGCCACATTGGCACTGAAACGGCGAATAAATTCTTCCAACTCTTTCTTCTTCTCTTCTGCCTTAGCCTTCTGGTTCTGCTGCTGGCGCAATGCTAACTGGCTTGATTCATACCAGAAACTATAGTTACCGGCAAACAGGTTAATCTTACCATAGTCAATGTCCACCGTGTGCGTGCAGACAGAGTCGAGAAAGTGACGGTCGTGACTCACAACCAACACCGTATGTTCAAAATTAGCCAGATAATCTTCCAGCCACATCACGGTTTCCATATCCAAGTCATTGGTAGGCTCATCCAGCAACAAGTTATCCGGATTACCGAACAAAGCCTGTGCCAGCATCACACGCACCTTCTCCTTACCGCTGAGGTCACCCATCAGCACATAATGCTTATCTTCTTTAATGCCCAGACCGCTCAACAAAGCCGCCGCATCGCTTTCTGCATTCCAGCCGTCCAGTTCCGCAAATCTTTCTTCCAATTCGGAAACCTTCAGACCGTCCTCATCCGTGAAATCTTCTTTGGCATAAAGCACTTCGCGCTGCTTCATGATATCCCACAAAACAGTATGCCCCATCATCACGGTATCCATTACCGTAAGTGCATCCCACTTAAAGTGGTCCTGGCTTAATACGGAGAGGCGTTCGCCCGGACCTAACATAATAGAACCGGTCGTAGGGTCCAAATCACCGGATATGGCACGCAGGAAGGTAGATTTTCCGGCACCGTTGGCACCGATAATACCATAGCAGTTTCCACTTGTAAACTTCAAGTTTACATCATTAAATAACACCCTTTTTCCAAACTGTACGGAAACATTAGAGACTGTAATCATTGATTTATTTACTATTTATCGATTTACAATTTATACGAATGAATCGCTTTTTATTCACCACAGAGTGGCACAGAGTTTCACTGAGTCAAATTGAAATCAAATAAATAAGGCTCTGTGAGACTCTGTGCCACTCTGTGGTGAAAACTTCATTTGCGGGTGCAAAGATAGGCATTTTTCCATGAATACTCGTAGAAATGCGCTGTCAATCTGACATAAAAGTATTACCTTTGCGGCGTTTTAGACAAATGCCGCCTATTTGGCAAAGTTTTTGTTAGTAGAGCGATATACTAACTTAAACCCTTGACAGCAATGAAAACAAATCCTTTTTACAAGTATAATAAGAATAGAAATATGGACCCGAAAGAAAAAGAAAACATCAACGAAGAAGAGTTAATGTCCGAAGCTACGCAGGATGAAGCCGCGGAAAATGAAGAAATTCAAGAGGAGGACGTACAGGACAGTGCAGCTCCGACAGAAGAGGAAAAGCTTGCCCAGGAACTGGAAGAAGCAAACAAAGTGATAGAAGAGCAGAAAGATAAATATCTGCGCCTCTCCGCCGAGTTTGACAACTACCGCAAACGCACCATGAAGGAAAAGGCCGAGCTGATTCTGAACGGTGCCGAAAAAACCATCAGCAGCATTCTTCCTATTGTAGACGACTTCGAACGCGCCCTGAAAAACATGGAAACTGCCACAGACGTAGCAGCCGTGAAAGAAGGAGTGGAATTGATTTATAATAAATTCATGTCTGTATTGGGACAGGACGGCGTGAAGGTGATTGAGACCAAAGAAAAACCTCTTGACACCGATTTTCACGAAGCAATTGCCGTTATCCCTGCACCGGACAAATCCCTGAAGGGAAAAATTCTGGATTGCGTACAGACCGGCTACACGCTAAACGACAAAGTAATCCGCCATGCCAAAGTGGTGGTAGGAGAATAACATAATATATATGGAAAAAAGAGATTACTACGAAGTACTGGAAGTCGAAAAGACAGCATCGGTAGAAGAAATTAAGAAAGCCTACCGCAAAAAAGCCATTCAATATCATCCTGACAAGAACCCGGGTGACAAAGTGGCGGAAGAAAAATTCAAAGAAGCGGCAGAAGCCTACGATGTACTAAGCAATGCGGACAAGCGTGCCCGTTATGACCAGTTCGGTCATGCCGGAATGAGTGGTGCTGCCGGAAACGGTGGACCGTTCGGTGGTTTCAGCGAGGGCATGTCTATGGATGATATCTTCTCTATGTTCGGAGATATTTTCGGTGGACGTGGCGGTGGCTTCGGAGGCGGATTCAGTGGTTTCGGAGGCGGATTCGGCGGTGGAAGTTCACAACGTCCGCGTTTCCGTGGTTCGGATTTGCGCGTAAAAGTAAAACTGAATCTGAAAGAGATTTCTACCGGAGTAGAAAAGAAATTCAAACTGAAAAAGTACGTTACATGTGATCACTGTCACGGTTCAGGGGCTGAGGGTAACGGCGGTTCGGAAACCTGCTCGACCTGTAAAGGTAGCGGTACGGTAATCCGTAACCAACAGACTATTCTTGGTACGATGCAGACACGTGCCACCTGTCCGACTTGTGGCGGTGAAGGCAAAATCATCAAGAATAAGTGTAAGGTATGTGCCGGAGAAGGTATCGTTTACGGCGAAGAAGTGGTAAGCGTAAATATTCCTAAAGGCGTAATGGAAGGCATGCAGCTTTCTATGAGCGGCAAAGGAAATGCCGGAAAACACAACGGCGTTCCGGGCGACTTACTGATTCTTGTAGAAGAAGAACAAGACAAAGAACTGATTCGCGACGAAAATGACTTGATTTACAACCTGCTTCTCAGCTTCCCGACAGCCGCTTTAGGTGGTGCGGTAGAAATACCAACCATTGACGGAAAGGTGAAAGTAAAGATCGAATCGGGTACACAGCCGGGCAAAGTGCTCCGCCTACGCGGAAAAGGTCTGCCAAGTGTAAACGGATACGGTACGGGAGATTTATTGGTAAATGTCAGCGTATATGTACCGGAAGCGCTTAACAAAGACGAGAAAAAAGCACTTGAAGAAATGGAAAGCTCGGATAACTTCAAGCCCAATACTTCGATTAAGGAAAAGATTTTCAAGAAGTTCAAGAGTTTGTTTGACTAAACTGACTTTAAACTGAAAATGGATTCATGTCTGTATGGTTATGAATTTGCTCACCACAGATTAACACAGATTTCCACAGAATTTTATTTCTCTGATTTTTAATTAATTAAACTCTGTGAGAATCTGTGTTAATCTGTGGTGAGCAAATTCATAACTATACCGTTTTAAACGATACTGTTTTTTTATAATTGAAAGATTCTTTGCGTTATAAAAGAAAAAACGTCAAAACTAACCCTATTCATCTGGTAGCATAGTATAGTTTTACTATCTTTGCCGACACTTAATTCTATGAGTAGAATAGGTAACCTGATGATAATTGATATAACTGATGAGACTAAAAACAATTCTGCTAACTACAGTGGCTACAGGCACCTTGATGTGTGAACCTGTGATGGCGTATGCTGTAGATTCTACACCCGATTCTATGGGATGGTTCCGAAAGAAAAAGAAGAGTGAACCAAACGACAGTGTTAAATCCAAAAACGAGTACGAGAAACTGACCGGAGACGGTAGCATCATTCACCGTGGTATGTTCAATGTGTACCAGAAAAAGAACGACTATTATTTTGAGGTACCGGTGAACTTACTCGGTAGGGATATGTTGGTAGTGAACAAGCTTCAACGCGTTCCTTCCGAACTGAACGAGGCCGGAGTGAACCGTGGTACGAATTATGAAAACCAAATGGTACGCTTCGAACAGGATAAGGCGACGAATAAGTTGCTTATCCGTCAAAGCCGCCCTCTCCCCCCTCGCTCCTGCCGGAGACGCAATCAGCCAGTCAGTACGTGACAACTACATCTCGCCATTGATAGCCGGCTTCAAGATTGAGGCATTCAATAATGACTCTACAACGATGGTTATCAAGGTGAATGATATTTATGATGGAACGGAGACGAGTATCAACAACGTATTTACCAATATTAATCTGGGAACGTCTTCCATCAAAAACCTTTCACGTATTCTTTCCATCAAAGCATTCGAGAATAATGTAGTGGCCACGTCCGAACTGACAACGAAAGTGACCGAAGGAACGACTTCCGTCTACGTAACCGTTGAAGTTAGTTCTTCACTGATGCTACTGCCGGAAACACCTATGACCGGTAGACTGGATAATGCTCGTGTAGGGTATTTTACCAATCCTTTGCTCAGTTACAGCGACGGACAACAACGGGTCAGCAAGCAACAGTTCATTACCCGCTGGCGCCTGGAACCTAAACCGGAAGACCGCGAACGTTATCTGCGTGGCGAATTGGTGGAACCGGCTAAACCGATTGTATTTTATATAGAAAACTCTACTCCGTATCGTTGGCGTAAGTATATCAAACAAGGCATTGAAGACTGGCAGGTGGCATTTGAACGTGCCGGATTCAAGAATGCCATTATCGCCAAAGAAATCACCGACAGCATGACGGTAGATATGGATGATGTGAATTACTCTGTACTGACCTATGCAGCCTCCACCAAAGCAAACGCTATGGGACCGTCTATTCTGGACCCCCGATCAGGGGAAATCCTGGAAGCGGATATCATGTGGTGGCACAATGTACTGAATATGCTTCAGGAATGGATCACCGTACAAACAGGTACTGTACGTCCGGAAGCCCGTGGCATCAAGTTATCCGATGAACTGATGGGAGACGCCATGCGTTTTGTAGCCTGCCACGAAGTAGGTCACTCTTTAGGGTTACGCCACAATATGATGGGATCATGGGCATTCCCCACCGATTCCCTGCGCTCCAAGTCATTCACCGACCGGATGAATTCTACCTCTTCTTCCATCATGGATTATGCCCGTTTCAACTACGTGGCACAACCCGGTGACGGAATAACCGCTCTTTCACCGCATATCGGTCCTTACGATATCTTCGCCATCGAATACGGTTACCGTTGGTATGGAAAAGAAAATCCGGAAGAAGAAAAGGATTTACTTTATGATTTCCTGAGTCGCCATACCGACCGTCTGTATAAATACAGCGAAGCGCAGGATGTGCGTGATGCCGTAGATCCCCGTGCACAGAACGAAGATCTGGGTGATGATGCTGTACGTTCTTCACAATATGGTATTGCAAACCTGAAGCGGATCGTTCCCGAAATTATAAAATGGACGACGACCGGAGAAAAAGGACAGACTTATGAAGAAGCTTCCCGCTTATACTATGTCGTAATCAATCAATGGAATAATTATCTGTACCATGTACTCGCCAACATCGGTGGTATCTATATAGAAAATACAATTGTGGGTGACGGACAGAAGACTTATACTTTTGTAGAAAAAGAAAAGCAACAAGCTGCCCTGAAGTTCTTACTGGATGAGGTACTGACTTATCCGAAGTGGTTATTCGACACAGAAGTAGGTGAATATACCTATCTGCTTCGTAACACTCCGCTGGGTGTGGTAGAAAATGCACCGACGCAGATACTGAAGAATGCCCAGTCCTATATTCTGTGGGATCTTTTATCCAACAACCGCCTGGTACGTATGCTTGAAAACGAAGCGGTAAATGGCAAAAAGGCTTTTACTGCCGTAGAACTGATGGATGGTTTACATCGCAGCATTTTTGCCACAACAGAACGGGGAGCATTGCCTGACGTCATGACACGCACCTTGCAGAAAAACTTCCTGGATGCCTTGATTACGGCCGCTGCCGAAAGCGAAGGGGTAAAAATCAACAAGAAGCTTATGGACAATCATTTCCTGCTGGATAACCAGTTACCGCTTTGCAGTTGTGATGAACATGCTCATCGCTCGTTGGATGCAGACCGGATGGGTGCCCGTCGCGAATTGAACTTCTACGGCTCTCAACTGAACCGCATCTCAGATGCCATTTCCGTGAAGCGAGGTGAACTGTTACGGATCAAGGATCTGCTTCAAAGTCGCCTGGGAACATCGGATGTGGCAACCAAATATCATTATAAAGACATGATTCTCCGTATTAACACGGCATTAGGGCTTTAAGTTAGCGCGCAAAGCACGCTAAAGGGTGATAAGGTGGTAATGTGATAAAGTACCACTTTATCACATTACCACTTTATCACACTA
>NZ_EQ973492.1:70432-88448 GCF_000158035.1 Bacteroides cellulosilyticus DSM 14838 | reverse complement strand
AAGACGCTTATCTGTCGCATTCCTATTACTAATAGGAACGTTCACGTACGCCCTTGCCGCAAACCGGCAGGTAGAGGGTGTAGTCATCTCTTCTGAGGATAACTTGCCTCTCATCGGCGCTTCTGTCTATGTGACAGCCGATGATTTGAAGAAAGTTGGGAATAATCAGTCCACCATTGGTGTCATTACTAATATTGACGGGCAATTCTCCATCTCCATTCCGGAGGGAGTTACCCGTTTTTATTGTAGTTACGTCGGCTATGATGTGCTGGAAGTAAAGCTCATACCAGGCAAGAATAAATATGATATTACTCTCCAACCTTCCGCCCACATGCTCGATGCGGTAGTTGTGACGGGATATCAGACTGTGGAACGCCGTAAGTTGACGGCCGCCGTATCGAAGATCGATATCTCGGATCAGATGATGGGTGCAACCAAGAGTATAGACCAAGCATTGGCCGGACAGATTGCCGGACTTTCCGTAAGCAACATTTCCGGTACTCCGGGTGCTCCTGCCAAAATCCGTATTCGCGGTACATCCTCCCTGAATGGTACGCAAGACCCTTTGTGGGTGCTGGACGGTATTCCATTGGAAGGAACGAACATTCCCAATATGGAAGTATTGAAAGACATCGATAACATAGGTCAAACCGCTATTGCCGGTCTGAATCCTGCCGACATCGATAATATCACCGTTCTGAAAGACGCTGCCGCAACTGCCATTTACGGTGCCCGTGCTGCCAATGGTGTAATCGTGATTACTACCAAGAAAGGTAAAGTGGGCAAACCGGTTATTAACTTCTCCACTAAACTGACCTATTCTCCGAAGTTGAATATAGACCGTTTGAACCTGTTGAACTCAGAAGAGAAGGTAGGTCTGGAACTTGACTTACTGGCATCCGGTTATCCATACAGGGAAACCAAAGGCGAGGTATACCGCATTATTTCCGGGTTGGGAGAACTCAACAATTTCAAAGACGGAGGGTGGAACGCCTTGTCATCCAGCGCTCAAAGTGCAATAAATAAACTGAAGGCAACAAACACAGACTGGAGTGATATCCTTTTCCGCGACGCATTCACACAAGAGTATAACCTGTCTCTTTCCGGTGGTAGTGAAAAGGCAACTTACTATACTTCTTTCGGATATATGAAAGAGAATGGTAACGTTCCGAATGTATCTGCCGAACGTCTGAACTTAGTGATGAAGACCAGTTATAAAGTGAACAGCATTCTGAAAGTAGGTGCTTCTATGTTTGCCAACCGCCGTAAGAATTCAAGTTATCTGCCGGATTCGGATGGTTTAACCAATCCGATATTCTATTCTCGCCTGGCTAACCCTTACTTCACGCCATACAACGAACACGGTAATTACAACTACGACATTGACGTGGAGAATGATGTGGATATGGACTTTGGATTCAACCCTTTTGAAGAACTAAAAAACACTACCAACGAAACCACTATCAATGGTCTCTCATCTATTTTTGATGCAGAGTTACGTTTTGACGACCGGTTCAAGTTTACCACCCAGCTCGGTTTACAACTTGACAAAACATCCATCGAGAAGATTGCCGATGAAGAATCTTTTGCCATGCGTAAAGAAAAGAAGAACCATCGCAGCAATGGCGTAACTTACCTACCCGCCGGAGGATTTCACAAGGCCAATGAAAATTCATTGTCCCAACTCACTTGGAAAGCGATGGGAGAATATCGCGATACCTACAACGACATCCATGAGTTCGAAGCAATGGTAGGAACGGAAATCCGGAAGACATGGGAAGAAAAGCTATACAGTGCCGGTTATGGATTTGACCGGAAGACGCTGACAACAAAGCCGATCATCTTCCCGGAAGAAAGTCAGGCATTCAAATTGCATGAGAAGGCTCATGTGGAGAATGCATACGTGTCCGCTTTCTCAACCCTGTCCTATTCTTTACTGAACCGCTATACATTGGGAGGAAGTATCCGTTTCGATGGTTCCGACCTTTTCGGTGTAGACAAGAAGTACCGTTATCTGCCATTATATTCAGTCAGTGGTTTGTGGCGCATTTCCCAAGAACCTTTTATGGCAGGTGCCAAATGGATAGACAACCTGGTAGTCCGTGCATCATACGGTTTGCAGGGAAACATTGACAAGAACACCTCTCCTTTCCTTTTGGGAAATTACAGAATTGAAAATATCCTGCCGGGAGGTTCAGAAGATATGATTGACGTTTCCGGTGCACCGAACAAAAAGCTGCGCTGGGAGAAAACACATTCCGTAAATGCAGGATTTGATTTTGCTGTATTGAATCAGGCTATCAACCTGAGTGTGGACTACTACTACAGAAAAGGTGTAGATTTGATCGGAACCCAGATGTTACCGCTGGAAACAGGTTTTGAAATGTTGACCGTCAACTGGGCCAGCATGCGAAATCAAGGTGTCGAGGTCGCTCTCAGCACACGCAATGTCCACACCAAGAATTTTATGTGGACCACTAACTTCAACTTCGCATACAATAACAATAAGGTACTGAAAGAAGCACTGCGTGAAGATGCCTTAGAACCGGGTCGTGAAGGATATCCCGCGGGAGCCTTGTTTGCCCTGAAAACAGCCGGGCTGGATGAAGAAGGTTATCCGATGTTCCAGGACAAAGACGGAAAAGCCGTATCGGCCATGGAATTCTTTAAACTTCAGGAATGGGGATTTGGAGCAACCGACCTGACAGCCCGCGAGCGTCGTGAACTTTACACGTATGTTGGTACTGCTGACTGCCCTTATACAGGCGGTTTCAATAATACTTTCACCTACAAGGCTTTTGAACTGGGTGTCAACTTCAGCTTCGACTTCGGTGGAAAGGTACGCAGTCAACCCACCTACTCTATCGTTGATTTCGACAAAGGACGTAACACGAACCGTGATATTCTGAATCGTTGGACTCCGGAAAATACGGAAACGATCTTCCCGGTTCTGCTGAGTCAGAACGAACGTCTGGACGAATATATGTGGTATTCAAATCAGAATGAAATATACCGTAACCTGGATATTTGGATCAGAGACCTGAACTATGTGAGACTACAAAATATCCGGTTGGGCTATACATTGCCTACTAACTTCAGCCGCACGTTGGGAATGACTTCCGCCACAGTTGCCATAGAGGGACGCAACTTATTGGTATTCGGCTCAAGCTACAAAAATTATCTCGATCCGGAAACCATGTCCAATGCTTATGCAACACCGGCTCCCAAGTCCGTGACCTTAAGCCTGAACTTGATTTTTTAATTTTATAGAGAGTAACAACAATGAGAAAAATATATATCATGTTATTGATGAGCAGTGTAGTATTGCTGACTGCTTGCGATATGTTGGATATCCAGCCTACGGGAAAAGTGATCCCCCAGACCTTAGCTGAGTACAGAGCGCTGATTGCCACAGCATATAAAAACGTTCCCGATGCCAGAGGACTCGCCTGCTTCCGTTCTGATGAACTGTATGTAAAAGATGATAGTTGGGAACAGGACCGTTATGGTAAAATAGAATGTTGGGATGACTTCAGTGCTCCGGGACAGACTACTTCCTTTGAATGGAAGAATTTCTATAGCATCATGTTCACCGCAAACTATACCATAGAAGAGCGAAACTCAATCAATGAAGGAAGCGAAGAGGACATCGACCAATTGATCGGTGAATGTTATCTGCTCCGCGCATACATGCATTTCCTGTTAGTAAATCTCTACGGACAGCCTTATACCCGTCCGGGAGCGTTAGAAACGAAAGCAGTGCCACTGAAGCTGAACAGCGATATCAACGAAATTCTGAAGAAAAATACCGTTGCACAGATTTACGAGGCGGTACTCTCAGATATCAATGAAGCTGAAAAACTGATTAATAAAGAATCCTGGGAACAGAAGTTTTCTTATCGTTTCACAACCCTATCTGTAAAAGCTCTGCGCGCCCGTGTATATTTGTATATGGGGCAATGGGAGAATGCGTATAAAGCCGCCGAAGCTGTTCTTACAGAAAAGAATACACTGGAAGATTTCAATGACGAAGCGTTCATTCTGCCAAACAACTACCAATCCGTAGAGAATATTACAGCCTTGGAACGCGGCATGAGCTCCAACTACACTCAAGCAGCGGTTCTGTCCGAAGCTTTAGCGTCTTCATACGGAGAAGGAGATTTGCGTCTGGATGCTTACTTCAAACCGGCTGACAAGAACGGCTACCGTTTCAGCCAGAAGAGTGGAAAAGATGATTTCCGTTGTTCTTTCCGTGTAGGTGAAATGTATCTGAATTCGGCAGAAGCAGCAGCACAATCGGACAAACTGCCCCAGGCACGTACCCGACTGCTGGAGCTAATGCAGAAACGCTATACCCCAGAAGCTTATGCAGCTAAAGCAACTGCGGTCAACGCAATGAATAAAGAAGCCTTGATACAAGAGATTCTGAATGAGCGTGCCCGTGAACTCGCTTTCGAAGGTCATCGTTGGTTCGACTTACGCCGCACTACCCGACCTCGTATTGAGAAAGTTCTCAAAGGAGGAACCTATGTGCTGGAACAGGATGACCAACGCTATACGATTCAAATTCCGAGAGAAGCGATTGCGGCGAATCCGGAGTTGTCTAATTAGCCAATCAGCCATTCATAAAATATAAAACCTCCTTTCTCAATCCCCATGACAAGATTAGAAAGGAGGTTTTTTCTAAGATACACACAATTTACTCCACAGGAGTAATTTTCACAAAAGAAACTCCGTGATAGGGAACCTGTGTCCGGAACTCCCCATTGTATTCCCCTAAATCTTTTTGCCGCCACAGATCGCGAACAGACACTTTGCCTGTAATTCCCAGTTGCTTGAGAGCTAATTCAAAATCATACGTCTTCATCTGGATAGTTTCAGCCTCATCCTGATCCCACAGGATAAAATAAGGATCTATCTGGAAGAATCCTACTGCATACGAGCCATCATATAGTTTCTTGTACCATATCTGCCCATTGTCAGTCAGCAATTTTGTGGCCGGTGCTGCCAACGGGTCCTGATTCACAGCAATCACTTCATTATTTGTCAGTAAACTCAATGTAAAATCATCTATATCGGACATATCACAACCGATCAATAACGGAGCGGAGAGAATGCACCATAGAGAGATATGAGAATATTGTTCATCAGGAGTCAGAGCCGATTCATGAACCTTCTCTCTCCAAGCCTTACCCAGTTTTCCTACCACCAGCATATCGGGATCATTATAGTTCCCCGGTGCAGTAGCCTGAGCACAAACATCCTGAAAACAACCAATGGCTGTCACAACATTCCATTCATCGGTAATGTCACGGGTGGTGCGCCACAGTTCACCTCCTGCTTCCCTTGCCCAGTTCCAGACATTGGGAGCACCATATCCCACACAATAGACAATATCCCGATTCACTTTATCCAATGCATCACGCATAACAATATAGGGTTCCCGGATTGTTTTCTCTTCAGAATCCTTCTGAACCGCATGATAGCCGCAATGATCATATTTGAGATAATCTACTCCCCATCTGCCCCAAGTCCGTGCATCTATTTCCTCATGCTGATAACTGCCCAGATAATCACCGCATGTTGTCGGTCCCGGTGAAGAATAAATACCGAATTTCAATCCCAGAGAATGAATATAATCAGCCAGGCCTTTAAAATCAGGGAATTTCTCATTAGAGAGCAGCTCTCCCTGCTTGGTGCGTTCGGCAGCTTCCCAGCCGTCATCAATGTTCACATACGTCCATCCGTATGCATGCAACTTTTCATTCATCATGCGGGCAGCCTCGCGCACTTTCTCATCATCTACAGAAAGTCCCCAGCAATTCCAACTGTTCCATCCCATCGGAGGAGTCAGAGCAATCCGGTCTCCTATTTTCAAGGTAATTTCTTTTTCGGCTACACCTTTTTCGTTCATGGCTTTCAGAAGCACTTTGAAATCTCCTCTAAGTTCGGTCTTTCCCGTAATAAAGCCGGTGGAAGTATCTAATTTCAGTCCGGCAGGGAGTCCTGACGCTTCAAAAGTCATAGGCCGGTTACCACTTGCCATAATCGTCATCAGGAACGGATTTCCCGGACGGGCACCATATACCAGAGGATTATTAATCCGTGGAGTTTCCGGAGCTTCCGGTGTCAGAATGTACTTCTCCTTAGCTACAGGCTTCGGCCAGGCAGGTATCGGGGTAATCTCTCCACGAGTCACAAACTTCACATTCAACCAGTCGGCATGGTCGTACATAATGCCATCGCCACATTCTTCCACCAATAGCAACACTTTATCAATGCCGGAGAGGTTGACATTGAACTCTTTTACGGGATCGCCCTTCTGCATCACACCGCTTTTCCAAAGTTCTTTTTTATCTCCGATTATCTTGAACTGCAATTTACCGGCATACAAGTTGTTATCATCGGCTCCAACCAAGCCACTCACTGAAACAGCTTTACCACCCAAATCATACAGCATACGGCTGATAGAATGAGCTCCGATCCCCCGTTCATACACAACACCATTTACCGTAAGCGGAGTCCATACCACAGACTGATTTATCTGCGGTATTCCCCAATCCTGCACAAAACAGGAGTCCTTATAAACTTCATCCAACCAGAGTTCACGCTTCGGCCCGTTATTACAAGAGGAAACAAACCACAAGTTTGCCAAAAGAGCCAATGCGATAATTACTTTTGTTCCAAATTTCATAGTACTTTGCTTTTTATTTCAGGACCGGATTAATAAACAACTCATCTATATATACCTGTTGCGGAGCTTCAAAAGCCACCTTTACATAGCGTACATTTTCATCCAGTTGGTCAAACAATATGCTTTCAATCCAGGCATCATGCTTGTTGTTCGGGAAATAAGGGGCGTCTTTTATGGAAGACAGATTATACTCTTTACCGTCTATTGAAGTATACAGATATGTCTTCACCGGCATACCTATCTTTTCCGGATTATAATTCAGCATACGCAACATAGCTTTCTGAACACGGGTTTTCTTTTGCAGATCCACTACAAATTCATGATAGCCGGCCTCAAACTTCACCCAGCGGGCATCCTTACTGTCCTCTTCAGCAACCTTACCATCCAGTAACGGTTGCAAACCTGCCTTTCCAAGCATCATTTCCGGAGTCGCTCCATTGACTAATTTCTCCATAAAAGCCGCTTCCATCAGTTTCCAATATTCCTTTCCGTTCTTCCAGTCCATATAGTCAGTATACACTTTGTTCGACCAAACAGGTTGCCCCAGTTGGTACTTTGACTCAGGATCCTCAATGATACCGTAGAACATAAATGAAATGATCTTATCAACCCCCGCCGCAGATGCTGCAACCTGCTGGGACAGCAGCCTCGGATAGGCAGCCGGAATCAAGGCAGAAGTACGGTCATTGGTACCCTCTTCCCAAGTGAAAGTCTCACAATTTGCCCACATTTCAATATTCAGGCGGTTATGAATATCACGCAATCTCTGCCAGTTCTTCTTCAGACGGGGAAGTGTGAACTGATCGCGTACACACCCCACTTCATCCTGATAGGCAATGATATCCACTTTTAGTTTTTGCATTTGCTTCTCATATTCCGGATTATCAAATTCTGACAATCCGATTCCATAAGGAGAAATCAGGGTTTTCTTGCCCGGAGCCAATTTTTTAGCCTTCTCTGATAAAGTATTTACCGACTGCACCGCATGCTCCGCAAAAATAGGACACAGACAATCTTCTACCGGTAAATACCAGCCATAAAAGGCCTTGTGGTTTTTATAAAGGGATGCCAACTCTTCCATAATCCGGAGTTGCCGTTCCTTAATTGCCGGATCAAGCAGATTATCATCCTGATCCTTTGCCCAGCCACTACTCATGAAAATCTTCATATTATGTTTGGCCGCTTCATTCAGAATAGCATCCACAGGACTTTTCTTATCCTTATTATACCACCAAGGCATTATTTGCGAAGGATAATAAGATTTTCCTTCATTGGCAACCTCCATTAATACCAGATATTCGATACCCATAGCCGACAATTCACGTACTTTAGCCTCCCACAATTTCGGGTCCATATTATCGAAGCTCTGAGGATTCGTATATTTATTACGTACATCCTTGTATGCCAGATTGATCCAGCTACCTGTAACAGGTTTCACACCCAAAGCCGACTCGGTGGTTTTCTCTTTTTTCTGCTTGCCGGAAGCGGCATTATCCGCACCTACCGTAACTACCGGCAGCGTAACCAATAAAACTGACAGAGCAAATCCTATCATTTGAAATTTCTTCTTCATAGTACACATATATAAATCTATAATTAAGTGATCAACTTCCTCCGGACACTATAATCAGTACCAAACCGGAGATAAAAAGAATAAGCATCAGCGTAAGCAACAGATTGGTAGACTTTGATGCCCCCTTAAACTCTTTCCAGATGAAGAGGCCCCATAAGGCGGCTACCATCGTTGCCCCTTGCCCCAGTGCATAGGAAATAGCCGCACCGGCTTTTCCGGCAGCGATATAGCTGCAAGCAGTTCCCAATGCCCAGATTATACCGCCCAACACACCCACCAGATGCGTATTAAAGTTTCCTTTGAAATACTGGCTGTAGGACACAGGTTCTCCCATAAAAGGTTTCTTCATCACCAGTGTATTGAACAGGAAATTACTGATAAAGATACCTATTGCAAACACGAACAAAGCAGAATAAGGAGTCATCATGCCTGCTGTGGGTGCTTCCAGATTTTCCAAGTCCATAGCTGCCGCCACAAAACGATAAAAGAATGCCATCAGGATACCGGCGCATACAGCAACCAGGATACCTTTCTTACGGGTGCTCTGACCGGATGCTTTGGAAACTTTTCCAGATGCTATTCCATTAAAGATTATAGCCAGCACAATCAGGAAAACGCCCAGGAAAAGAATGACGGGATCTCCCTTCGGAACACTGAAATAATTGACAAATACACCCAGCACCAATGCCAGCCCCACCCCTACAGGAAAAGCAACCGACATCCCTGCCAATGACATAGAAGCCGATAGCAGAATATTAGAAGCATTGAATATCACACCACCCAGGAAAGCACTCCAGAAGTTCTCCGGACTCACTTGCAACAAGTCCTGTATAAATCCTCGCCCGGCCTCTCCCGTGCTGCCTAAAGTCAATCCCCAGATCAGAGAGAAAAGAACGATGCCAATCACGTAATCCCAATAGAACAACTCGTAGCGCCAGGTCTTTGCCGCCAACTTCTGAGTATTTCCCCACGATCCCCAGCAAAGCATCGTAACCCAACACAACGCCACTGCCAATCCGTAACTTTCAACTATAAACATAATCGGTATTTTTAGAGGTTAATTTATTCATTCAGGTCCAGTTCTTTACGATGAGGAATAGAAGACTGCGCTCCCATTCTTGTCACGGCAACAGATGAAGCTTTAGAAGCCATTACAGCAGCTTGCCTCAAGTTCATGCCTTCTGCCAGTCCCACACATAAAGCACCATTGAAAGTATCGCCGGCAGCCGTTGTATCAACAGGTTCCACTTTAAAAGCATCCACGCAATATGAAGTATCGCCTTCTCTCACCAAACATCCCTTCGAACCCAAGGTTACAATTATATTCTGTACTCCCATCGCACTGATTTCTTTTGCAACCCGTTCCGCATCAGCATCATTCACAATCTTTATACCGGTAAGCATTTCGGCTTCAATCCGGTTGGGAGTAATCATAAACAGGTATCTGAGTAACTCTTTCGGAAGGCTCCGGGCAGGGGCCGGATTCAAGACTACCTTCACCCCTTTTTCAAAAGCTCTCCTGGCAGCATATTCCACCGTTTGAATCGGAATTTCCAGTTGCATCAACAAGATGTCTCCTTCGCACATTTCCTCCACAACTTTATCCACATCCTGCTCGTTCAGCAGCATATTGGCTCCGGAAGCCACCACTATACTATTCTCCGCATGATCGTCCACACTGATCAAAGCAACTCCGGAAGCAGAGTTTTCATCAAGAGTGATATATTTTGTATCTATTCCCTCTTTCTTGAAATAATCCACTGACTGCTGTCCCAGTATATCATTCCCCAACTTCGCTACAAAGATCAGATTACCACCCAACCTTTTCACTGCAACTGCCTGATTGGCTCCTTTACCGCCCTGGTTCATAAAGAATTCACCACCCAGAATGGTTTCACCGGGAGCCGGCAGATGAGAGGTCCTCACCACCATATCTATATTGGAACTGCCAATTACTATAATTTTCTTCATGGTACTATATTTTAAATAAATAAATGCATGTATGTGTCACCGTGACAGAACGAACGTAGGAGCAACGCCCCCTGCATCCGATACTGCTACACGGGCTGTTATCACCTTCTCATCTCCCGGAAAGAGTGTAATGAAGTTATCACTCCAGAACACCGGATTAATCTCCTCTCCCCGGGCATCCTGCAAAGTCAGGTGGTTGAAGTGTGACAATCGGGCAGATTCGTTCTTCAAACAAATAGAAAAGACATATTCTCCTTCCTCTTTGCTTACTTTAACCTCTTTCTTCAATTCCGGTTTTTCCATAGAAGTAAACCAGAAAAAGTCCATGTGCTGTGAGTAAAACCAATATAAATTCTCCGACAACAGCTTTCCTGCTTTATCGTGAAGTTCCAGCTTCACAAAGTAGTTATAAGAATACTTGCCATGCTGAGGCACCGTAATAATCTCTTTATAGCAATCGGGAGAAACCGTCAGCTGCTGAGAATGTTGCCAAGCCACCCTCATATCATTATTGATTACTTTCGCCGTCACCTTTACATCATCCAGCACCCGGTGGGACGCATTAATGACCGATATCTTAAAATCATTGGCATTCAACTGTACGTGTACCGGCTCCATCGCTTTCCTTGCAAAATAGTAAGAAGCGTTCGGCGCCAGATACCAGTCATAAATCTGCCAGCACACATCGGGCCAGCAGGAATTAATCTTCCAGATCATCACACCGGAAGTTATATCCCACATCCGATGATTGGCTGCCTCAAACATAGCACGATAACCGTCAGCACTCAGGAACTGGGCATTATCGGCATATTCTTTCGCCGTCTTCGGATCACCAAACATCGTGCGGATGGCATTGTCATAAGAACGGTAGCAATAATTACTCACATCCCAGGCGCCATGTTCCGCCCAAATGCTATCCAACGGGAAGATGGGGCTGTTTACATTGGCTGTACTCTCTGCGGTAGGGATAAATTTCCGGAGACTGTTGTACATCGGCACCGAAGGCATACCCAATTCATTGCGGAACATCTGCAAATAAACCTCACGTACTTTATCGAAGAAGTAAGAGGAAGGCGCCCAGTTATAGTCGGGTGCACCGTCATCCGTGGTTCCGGTGGGCAGGTCTTCCTTCAGATAGGGAGTCAGAGCATCCACATCCCAGTGGTAACTGGTGGTAGGGATGTATATACGTGTAGTATCAAGGCTCTTCACTTTCTCTTTCGTCAGCCTGTATAAGTTTTCATTCATCAATACTTCATTGACGCCTACCCACGAAATAATGGAAGGGTGGTTACGATACCGAAGCATCATATCTTCCACACAAGCAATCGCCAGATTATGATCCAGGGGATTGTTTTTGGTTTCAGTACCGGGAGTCATGCGATAGCATTGATAGAAAACATGCCACCACATAAGGCCGTACTTATCAAAACTCTCAAACCACGTTTCGGAAGGAGAAGGCATATCTTCACTGCCTATCAGGTTGATGTTAGCCTCCGCCATCAGGCGTGCCTCATCATAAATACGCTTATCCGATTCCTCCAGCAGAATGTCCGGCTGAATCCAGCCGCCTTTGCAGAACACTCTTTTGCCATTCACATAGTAGACACGGCCGTACTCAACCTCAGCTTTGTCCCCGTCAACCTCAACTCTGTTCAGCCCAACCTCAACTTCACGGATGCCAAAGTCGAACTCTTTTGTATCGGATACTTTTCCACCTGTATTATATGACAACTTGATGTGATGCAGATATTGTTCACCATATCCGTTGGGATACCACAGGTAGGGATTCTTTATCAACAGGGAAGGGAAATCTTCGGAAGTCAGTTCCACGACTTTCTTTTCACCTGCACCCAGGCTAACTTTCTTTGTAATCTTTATAGGCTTCAGATAACCTTCCATGTGTTTGGTATAGGTGGGGAACTTCACATCGTTTACCAGGGTAATCAAAGCATTCACTTTTCCCTCTATCGCTTTTCCTGAGGTATTCTTTACCTCCAGTTTGATGTTCACATCCGCCAGCGAAGTATCCTGTTTGGGTAAAGTAGTAACAATGAAAGGATTCTCGATCACGACTTCATCGGTAGCCTCTATCGTTACCTTCTGATAGATACCCATATTCCGGTCTCTTACCACCGGAGCACAGTCCCATCCACCGGATATCTTTAAAGTCTCATCTTTAAAGATGTCATAAGAATGTCCACGCACAGGGCCGAACACTTTCAGCTGGGTACCCGGAGTAGGAACACCCGGATGATCCACCTGATATATCTTCACCGCAACACAATTATTCGCTCCGGGAAGGGCATAGTCCGTAATATCGAGCTTGAAACGGCGGAACATTCCCACAATATCATTTTTATCGGCTACAAGCCGGCCGTTAACCCAGACGTCCGCCCGATAGTTAATGCCGTAAAGGGTCAGCCATACTTTCTTACCTTTATAAGATTTGGGCAGAGTGATTTCCGTACGATACCAATAAGGGTCCTGCCAAGGGTTTCTTCCACTCTTCAGATAGTTATATTTATCCAGATCCATCCGGGCATTGAACTCGTCCGAAACATCGGGGATTAAATAATTATTGAGTCCGATACGCGGGTCGGGATATACATTCTCTTTCACCAAAGCATTCAGCACAGTAGTGGGAACCGTAGCCTGATACCACCCGGTTGTTGGATAGGATGGTTGCGAAACCTTGGCATCCGCATCGGCTATCTCGGATGAGTTTATAATTCTCCAATGCTCCAGTTCCAGAGATTGGGCTTTCAGCAACATGACATTGCAAAGTAGCAGGATAAATAATATGTTTCTCATAATTTCTGTTATTCTATTGCGGTAACCTTTGCACCATGCGTAAAACTACCGGGCACTAATTTCATTTCCTCCGCCCACGCATTTACCATCAGCTGCACGGGAATAATGGATGGAATAGCAAATAAGTCAGAACGCTCACAACGAACGTGTACTTCCAGCAAGTCCGGACTTTCAATGCCGGAAGCCGCATCCGATATGAGAATCACTTTACCTTTAAAACTCAACACATCCTCCACAAGTCTGATACTTGGATGATAAGCGCCGGATTGTGAATGAGCATAAACAATGCAGATAAAATCAGGTCCTACCATTTCCAAGGGACCGTGCCGAAACTCCCCGCCCAATAAGGCGGAAGCGGGAATTTTGGTGGCTTCCATAAACATCAGGGCAGTTTGGGCAACGGCAGCGAAAACCGTTCCCCTGCCTATCACTTGCACAAACGAATGTCCTTTCAGGAAAGTGAGCGAACGGGATAAATACGTATCTCTTTCCGCCAGCTGACGTTCAACTTCACGGATTATTCCGTCTAAAGCCTCCCCATTCACTTCATGCCTCTTCAGGGATTCTGCGAGCAGATAAACCGCCAGATAGGTTGTAATAAAAGTTTTCGTGGAGGTCATCTCTTCTTTGCCTGCCTTGCACAGCAGGCAATGAGTAGCCATTACGGCCAAAGAACTTCCGGATTCGTTCGTGATTCCGATCACCGTTATTGGCAACCAGCGCTGCTTTTTAAGCAATTCAATCACTTCGTAGCTTTCACCCGACTGTGAAACGGCAATCAGCAAAGTGCGTTCCGTCAACGAAGGAGATTGAAAATGAAGCAATTCTCCGGCATTAATCGCGGAAGCGGGTATGGAAGCAGATGAGATCATTGTCGCAGCTGCCTGCGATATAAAGTAGGAACTTCCCATGCCGGTAAATACGATCCTGTCATATTCACCGGATTTCCATAAGGCACAGACAGTCTTCAAGCTTTTCTTCCCTTCTTCCGAACGGTAATAGCAGAAAGTCTGTTTCAATGCTTCCGGTTGTTCCTGTATTTCTTCTAAAAACTTATTCATAATAAAGTATTTCCCGTTTACTGATTGAGCATACCACGAGTTTCTTTCAGTTTCACCGGGTGAAACTGAGAGTTTCATGCTTTGGAACCAGGAGTTTCATCCCTTGAAACAAAGGGTTTCATTGCTTGAAACTCTTTGTTCCATCCGATGAAACTTTGCTTTTAATAGGATTACTTATTTTCCTTCAAGGTATTTCTTATATCCTTCATAGGTATCTGTTCCCGGTTTGAAGGTAGCCCAACTGAAATTCGTAATATGATCAGTAAACATTCCGGCTACTCTCAGCTGTTCCTCCAGCTCGGTCCAAGGTTTGGTCCGCATGGTAATTCTCGGGCACCAGCACTCTTTGAACGACTCTATATCTACTCCGAAAATCACTCCGTTAGCATCGCAGGCTTTCTTTATTTCGGCAAACCAGTTGGGCAGGTCTACATCAAAATCTACCAGACAACGTCCGCCTATATCCTGAAGATAAAGCACATCTATATCGGGAGTCTGGGCAAATATCTTACCAAACCATTTTCCGCAGAGGTCAGCGGGCATTCCCCTCCACAAAGCAGGAGCTATGCAGACTTCTTTCGGAGACTTCGACTTCACATAAGCCGCCACTGTCTGCAAATAATTAGCCAGCATAGACAAAGCAGGTTCCTGCTGCCAGCCTACCGGATACGAACCGTCATGAAATTCTTCGGTTATGTACCATCCCGCCAGACTGGGATGATTCCCCCAAAGGGCAAACAGTTCATCGAATACTTGTTTATTACGCTCCACCAGAAATTCATATTGTTCCGGTTTTGTGGTATCTTCCTTACTGTAATCACCGGGATATAGTCCGACAATCAGCTTCATCCCGTTACGCTCGGCAGCATCGAACATTCGGTTCATGATATCATATTGCTTGGTCACCCACGGCAGATTTGTCGGCGAATAGAAAGAAGATTTTTCATTCGTGCGGTCATTGAAACCTTCGGCATACTGGATAATCCAAGTGTCAATGCCCACTTCACGGCTTGCTTTGAATTCTTCATCCCAGTTGGTCTCTTTATAGACGCCATTTAGCTGAATGAAAACACTGGAGAACTTGGGAGTTCCCTTGAATTCAGGAGTATAAGAGGTCAGTTGCTCCAGATTGTCGATGCAAAACTCACCTGTACATGTGCTGTTATCATCGTTCGTGATTTCAAGACGATAACCTTCAAGGCGGTTCAGAACCAGTTTGTTTTCGCCCAGATCACGCCCTTTGGCAAAAGTAAAAGCCTCATAAGGCATCACTACACGTGTCCATTCTTCCTTGGTCAGTACATCCTTATCCACATACTCGAAGAACTGCCAGCGATCTTTTTCATGAAGCGCATCCTGCGTAAACTGATCCACATCCTGAATAAGCATGAAACGGAATGTACCTTTATTATTCTTATTACCTTTCACCCAGATGGAAAGTCCCAACGGATGGAAAGACAAATCACTGCGATAGTCTCCCCCACTCTGCTGGATATATACGGATTCGGTTCCGGACGCATTGCCGGAGAAAGAGTATTTAAGCTCGAAGCTTCCCGTTCCCTCCACACAGTCATCGCTGATAAAACGGTCTATCGAGGTTTGCGGTGACTCGGGAAGTCCTTTCATTTCGTACACCACACAGCTCATCTCGTCGTAAGCATTCAAAGTCTTTACCGCACGTGCTTTCGCTACTATCTCCTCTGCTGTGGGGGCCTGCTTACTACCGCAAGCCGCCAACACAAGCAGCAGAGAAGAAATACTGATTAGGGATAGTATATTTTTCATATTTATTTCGTTGTATAGATTATTACTTCGGTTATCCATATTTTCCCGTTCGATACGGGATTTTTCCATTTAAAAGTTACAGTGTGCTTCCCTACGGGACGGTCATAGCAGAAGAACAATTCACACTTCCGGTGATTGATATATTGGGGCAAGGCTGTTGTTTCATAGAACTGTCCATCGATATATACATCCATCTCCGCCGTATAGTCCGTTGGAAGCCCACCTGCCACATATCCTTTTACAACCAGTCCGGTTCCTTCGAAAGAGAAGGGATTTACATCATCTATGGATTTCTCTATTGTAAGTTTATCGCTCACTTTCAGATTCTCAAAAGCTACTTCCAAAGCAACAGGTCTGATGTTCTCCCGTCTGATTATGAAGTCTGTTCCTACCTTCCCGTTTCCATGCTTCTGCAACATCTCGCTGGCATGTCTGTACGTCATGTCATAGGCTTTATTCAGACTGATATCCGTATTGGAGAAAGGTATGTCTTCTACTTCATACAAAGCTTCTTTCCAGGATTCGGGGATGTTGCTGTATCCTATCATGGTTCCCAGGATGCCTGCGGCTGAAGCCGGATTACAATCAGAGTCCTGACCGGCACGCGTAGCGATATCTATGGTCTTTGTGAAATCCCCCTGTCCGTAAAGCAAGCCCAGGAGTATATAGGCACCGTTTATCTTCGTACCGATATTAAAGGAATTATGAATGCCTTCGGGACAGCTGATTTCTTCGCTCCACTTGTTCTGCAACTCGAACCAGGTTCGTTTCCAGTCTTTCGGATATTTCCTGTGCCAGCGAATTACGTCCGACATACATTTGTGGAAATCGCTTTCTTCCGGTATCACCTTCAGCGCTTCTTTTACGATATATTCTATATCATTGCTGACATAAGCCAGAGAGTACATGGCTGCCACATAAACTCCGCCATACCATCCTTCACCATAGGACATGATATGCCCCACCCTATCGCAGATTTCAGCGGCCTGATTAGGCATTCCCGGTGACATAATCCCGGCAAAATCCGCTTCAATCTGGAAGTCGATGCAATGTGCATGAGGGTTATTCTTCCAGTAACCGCTCTGGGGTGCTTTCACTCCCTGCAACAGATTGTAGCGGGCTACCTGGTTGGCATGCCACAACGGATATTCTGTCCGTCCGAAAGCCGTCGCAAAAGAATCAACCGGAGCATCCAGCCCGCATCTTTCGAAGACTTCCACAAAAGTCAGATCCACATAAACATCATCATACAAACCGGGAAAGGTATCATACCAATTCTTGACCGTATGCTTATCCCAGGGAATGGGAATATAATCCTGAATGATAGTTCCCAGGAATTTAAACTCAGTAGGTCCTCCGTAACTGCATCCCAAGGTCTGACCCGCCCAGGCACCTTTCACTTTATCACGCAGGCTCTGCTCGGACAGAACCACTTCTTTCTTTCCTTTATGAACGGCGGCAGCCAGATCGGCTATAAAGAAGAAAACCATCAGGAGCCATATTATATTTCTTTTCGACATACTCATTTCTTGTTTTTATACTGGTTGTACCACGCACTGTATTGTTCATACAGACGCAGGGAATCCGGATGTCCGGCAATAATATCAGTACCGGGCTTATTCATGATACCGATATACTGATAACAGAGAATCTTATCTACAAACGGAGAGATATTCTCCATCTGCCTGATAATGCGTTTGTTGAAGTCGGCAGGCAACAGATTGCCTCCGTCCCCATCTTCAAAATAGAACAGTTCCATATCAGCCCATAGTCTTGCTCTGGAAGCTTTCTCATGAGCCTTGTACAAGATTTCATAGAATCTGGCGGAATCTTCCAATGCGGTATGGTTCACTCCCACTCCATCCTGGTAAGCAATGATATCGATATTCATTTTCTCTAACTGGCGGACAAAATAATCATCGAAACGTGCTTCTTTAATGAAGTACGGGGCTATCAGATTGACACAGTTCGGAGTTAACCTTTGGGCAAAGTCCGCACAATCATTGACGTACTTCACGCACTCATCAATGAAATAGGGTTGCAACTGGGCTTCGTTCGGGAAATACCACCCGTAGAAACTTTCGTGATGGGAATATTTTTGTAGCCACCTCTTCCATA
>NZ_EQ973492.1:67753-70268 GCF_000158035.1 Bacteroides cellulosilyticus DSM 14838 | reverse complement strand
AGCCACCTCTTCCATAGAACGAAAACGTAACTTCTGCACGCCTTTGTCTATCATCATGGTATAAGCATCCAACTCTCCCCAGAAATCATTGCTCACAAAGAACTTGATGCCACATTCATCGGCGGCAGCAAGTACCGCCTCCAAAGGATCTTCACATCCCATCGGGATTTGAGGAGCTATCTGTGAAGGATAGAACGGCTTTCCATCCAGAGCTACACCCATCATAACCAGATACTCCATTCCAATCTCACGCATTTCGAAAATCTTCCGCCGCCATTGGTCGGCAGTAAAATGCGTCAATGCCTTATTCCAGTTTCCCCCTTCCGAAGCCGAATGCCGGAACTCAAACCAGGAACCGGAAATGGGTTTCAGCTTTTTGCATGAAGATGGCACTGCAACGGCAGAAGAGTTTGCACGTATAGATTGAGGCATGGCTAGCATGGCAACGCCCCCTAATCCCAGGTATTTTATAAAGTCACGTCTTCGCATCTCTTGTTTTTTTCAGGTTTACTCAATCACTTTATCCGTCAGATCCCAGCCCATAATCGTAGAGATATAAGGAATTATCCACATCGCCATTTTCTTATGTCCCGAATATCCGGGATGCCATGCAGCCCCCAGGTCGGTAGTCCGGTTATAGAGATTCTTATCCAGTTTCAGTAGAAAGACTTTCGGATCATTCACTTCGTTTATTATCGCTTCATAATAACTGAATACAGGGGCCTGCATAGCTACAGGGTAAATGCACAATATGGGAATATCTCCATAATGCTCACGCAGTTGTGCAAGAATCTGTTTGTACGCTTTGGTGAATTCGCTTTTGTAAGGATGAGGCTCCGTTGAGAAATCATTGGAACCTAAATTGATAACTACCAGATCCGGACGATATTCCTTAAAATTCCATTTATGGGTGAGGTCTTCGTCAAAGGTATTCAGCATCCGGTCTTTCATCGTAACCTTCGACACGCGTACCGAATCACCATAATTGCGAGCGGCTCCTCTACCGGAATGGGCAATCAGTGTATAGTCCGCATCATAATAACGGGCTACCATAGAGGCAAATGTGAGATTACAATTTTCCGTCTCTACCAGGAAAGGTTCATCGCGATGTTTCCCGTCTGTGCCATATCCGCAGGTGAGTGAGTTTCCGATAAACTCGATATGCCGTGTGCGCACTGCCGGCTCTTCCGCCAGGCGTCCCGAACCGGACAAGACAAACTGATGGACAGTTGTCTTGCCGAATTCGCCTTCGGAACGTTTCTGTATCTTCAAACTATGAATGCGCTTGTCTATGCCCGATACCAGATGAATCAATGTATCCGTTCCGCATACTTTCACAACTTTGTGCAGTTTGCCATCAACAAATACATTATAATAGCTCGTTCCTGTTTCAGAAACTTTCACTGACAGCTTTCCACCAGTAAAGCGGGTTTCCAGATAAGTGCCTACCCAGTCGAAAGCTACCGAACCATCGGGGGAAACCAACGTTCTGCCGGTATATCGCACGGCAGGATCATTCCCTTTGTAAACAGTTCCATTTTTTTGAGCTTTCAGTTCCGCAGAGCAACTTATCCCTATCAGGATAAACAGATATAGACAATAACGTTTCATCATTTTCTTTATTTACGTTTCTTATTTTTAGCTTTCAATTCTTTCAGGTATTTCATGTATCCGTTGAACAAGTCGATAGTACGTGCTTCGCCCACACGGATAGACATCTTCGGATCATTGAATACCCCCGGGAACTGATAGCAAAGAATCTTCTCGAAGTTATCAAACAGATTCAAGTCACGGATGATTTCTTCTACCGGACGGGGATAGAGGGAGTTATCCGGATTGAATAGGAATACTTCCAGGTCGAACCACAAATGAGCTTTAGCCTCATCACAAACTTTCTGCAACATATTAGCCGCTTCCTTACCGGTCAGATCACCGTCCGGCATACGGGCAAATCCGAATGGGCACAAGATATCCAGATGCTCCATAAGTGCCGGATATGTATCCATTCCGTTGGGAACTTCAAAACTGTTGGTAGCCAGCATTATCGGTTTGTCCGGTGCAAGTGCGTTACAGTAAGCCTTAAACTCTTTGAAGAAATTCACGATATCGTCTTTTCTCTTTTTACGCATCTCGGGGCGTTGTTCCCAGTTATCCAGACCGCCGCCACTCTCTTCGGATACATAGAAGGCATAAAAGGATTCGTGGTGACCATACATATCCCACAGTTCTTTAGCCACCCGTTTGTGCCATTCCAGAGATTCGGGGGTAAAGTCGAACCAGGCAAACATACCCACTCCCATCAGTACATTCATGCCCTGTTTATCGGCTTCCGTCAGGATGGCTTCAATCGGGTCTTTGGCTGTAAGTTCCATACGGCCGGGATACAGTTTGGAAGGATAGAAGGCTTTACCTACATAGTTATCCACATTGGTAGTATGTTTGCCTACATATTCTTCATTGCGGAAAACTTCCTGAATGACCACCATATTCATTTCCAGCTTATTCATGGAACGGA
>NZ_EQ973492.1:57264-66753 GCF_000158035.1 Bacteroides cellulosilyticus DSM 14838 | reverse complement strand
GTTTGTATAATGGTTACTTTCAGTAGCTTTTTTTCCTCTTTGAACCTTCTATTTTCCTTTTTCAGCAAGCAATTTCTTTTTAGTTTGAAACTTCATCCTTATCTTTACAGAATAAAAATGGTATAAAAAGGCTTTTTTTGAAAAATAGGACGTTTTTATTCCATTCTTTCCCCCTTTTTTCTAAGGGATTTTAGTACTTTTGGACTCGAATCTAATAAAAAGGGAAAAAATCGCAATTATATAATTATTAAAATTACTCCTGTGTATATGGAAAACAAAATTCAAGAGTTGACTGATAAGATTTACCGCGAGGGGGTCGAAAAAGGTAACACTGAGGCCCAGAAACTTATCGCTAACGCTCAAGATGAAGCCAAGAAAATTGTGGAAGACGCTCGTAAAGAAGCTGAAGCAATTGTGGCTGCCTCTCGTAAGTCTGCCGATGAACTGGCAGAAAATACCAAGTCGGAATTAAAATTATTCGCCGGCCAGGCAGTGAATGCACTGAAGTCTGAAATCGCTACACTTGTGACGGATAAGATTGTCAATGCGGATGTGAAAGCATTTGCTGCCGATAAGGATTATCTGAACGCCTTCATAGTTGCATTAGCTTCCAAATGGAGTGTGAACGAGCCTATCGTGATCTCTACCGCCGATGCCGACGGCCTGAAGAAATACTTCGCCGCACAAGCAAAAGCGTTGCTGGATAAAGGTGTGAAAATAGAACAGGTAAATGGTAATAAGACGTTGTTCACCGTTTCGCCTGCCGATGGTTCGTACAAAGTAAACTTCGGTGAAGAAGAATTTATGAATTACTTCAAAGAATTCCTGCGTCCGCAATTAGTGGAAATGCTGTTCTAAAACCACAGGATATGAGTAAATACTATTACTACTTGGTAGCCGGTTTGCCCGAACTCACTTTGGAGGATAGCAAACTGAGCTATACGGTAGCTGATTTCAAAGCGGAACTGTATCCGGATTTGTCCGACGAAGATAGACGGTTGATTGACCTGTTTTATCTGAAGTTTGACAATGCGAACGTTCTGAAATTACTAAAGGATAAAGACGCTGCCATTGACTCTCGTGGAAATTATTCCGCAGAAGAATTGGCTGAGTTTATCTCATCGCTTAAAGATGGTGACGAGGTGGCTGATGCCGTATTTCCTTCCTATCTCTCCACTTTTATTTCAGAATATTTCAATACTCCTGCCGAGGATGATTTTCTGCATGAGGATCGTCTGGCTGCGCTTTACTATGCGTATGCAATGAAGTGTAGGAATAAGTTCGTGTCTTCCTGGTTTGCGTTCAATCTGACAATGAACAATGTGCTGGTGGCACTGACTGCCCGGAAATTCAAGATGGATATCGCTCCGCTGATAGTGGGAGATATGGAAGTGTGCGAGGCTTTGCGTACATCCGGTGCCCGTGATTTCGGGCTGACAGGAGAGGTGGACTTCCTGGATCAGTTGGTGAAGATCAGTGAAACCGAAGAGTTAGTGGAACGGGAAAAGAAAATTGACCAGTTACGTTGGAATTGGATGGAAGAAGCTACCTTCTTCAACTATTTCACCGTAGAGCGTCTGTTCGTTTTTCTGCTGCAACTGGAAATGATAGAACGGTGGATTTCTTTGGATAAGGAAAAGGGTAATCAGCTGTTCCGCAGCATCATAGCAACGCTGAAGGATGAAGTGCAGATTCCCGCAGAATTCAGATAAAATAAATAACATAATTATATGGCAACAAAAGGAACTGTTAGTGGCGTTATCGCCAACATGGTAACCCTCGTCGTTGACGGCCCGGTGGCACAGAACGAGATTTGCTACATCTCGACCGGCGGTGACCGACTGATGGCGGAGGTGATTAAGGTGGTAGGTACCCATGTGTACGTGCAGGTGTTTGAGAGCACCCGCGGACTGAAAGTAGGGGCTGAAGCCGAATTTACCGGACACATGCTTGAGGTGACATTAGGCCCGGGTATGCTTTCGAAAAACTATGACGGTCTGCAAAATGACCTCGATAAGATGGATGGAGTCTTCCTGAAACGCGGACAATATACCTATCCGCTGGACAAGGGAAGCAGATGGCACTTTATGCCTCTGGTGAAAGTGGGTGATAAAGTGGAAGCTGCTGCCTGGCTGGGCCAAGTGGATGAAAACTTCCAACCCCTGAAAATCATGGTGCCTTTCACTCAAAAGGGTGTATGTACCGTGAAATCCATCGTAGACGAAGGTGAGTACAGCATCGAAGATATCGTAGCCGTACTGACTGACGAAGAAGGGAATGACATCCATGTGAACATGATACAGAAATGGCCGGTGAAACGCGCCATGACGAATTATAAAGAAAAACCGCGTCCTTTCAAACTGTTGGAAACGGGTGTACGTGTCATTGATACCGTGAATCCTATCGTAGAAGGTGGTACGGGATTTATCCCCGGCCCGTTCGGTACGGGAAAAACGGTGCTTCAGCACGCCATTTCAAAGCAGGCGGAGGCGGATATCGTAATCATTGCTGCCTGTGGTGAGCGTGCCAATGAGGTTGTGGAAATCTTTACGGAATTTCCGGAACTGGTTGACCCGCATACCGGACGTAAGTTGATGGAGCGTACAATCATTATCGCTAATACTTCGAACATGCCGGTAGCTGCCCGTGAAGCATCTGTATATACGGCTATGACGATTGCAGAGTATTATCGTAGCATGGGTCTGAAGGTATTGTTGATGGCTGACTCCACTTCCCGTTGGGCACAGGCTTTGCGCGAGATGTCCAATCGTATGGAAGAGTTGCCTGGACCTGACGCATTCCCGATGGACTTGTCTTCTATCATCTCCAATTTCTACGGACGTGCCGGATATGTGGTGCTGGGTAACGGTGAAACGGGTTCTATTACCTTTATCGGTACGGTGTCTCCTGCCGGTGGTAACTTGAAAGAGCCTGTAACGGAGAATACGAAGAAGGTAGCCCGCTGTTTCTACGCTCTTGAGCAGGATCGTGCCGACAAGAAGCGTTATCCCGCCGTGAATCCGATTGATTCTTATTCTAAATATATCGAATATCCTGAATTTGAGGAATATATCAAAACTCACATCAATGGCGAGTGGATCGGTAAGGTGAATGAAATCAAAAACCGCTTGCAACGCGGTAAGGAGATTGCCGAACAGATCAATATCCTGGGTGATGACGGTGTACCTGTAGAATATCATGTAACATTCTGGAAATCAGAATTGATCGACTTCGTAATCCTGCAACAGGATGCTTTCGACGAAATTGACGCTGTAACGCCGATGGAGCGTCAGGAAGATATCCTGAACATGATTATTGATATCTGTCATACGGAGTTTGAATTCGATAACTTCAATGAAGTAATGGATTATTTTAAGAAAATGATCAATATCTGTAAGCAGATGAACTACTCGAAGTTCAAATCAGAAGAATATGAAGGATTCCGTAAGCAGTTGCAGGAACTGATTGAAGAACGTAAAGCCTAAGGAAAAGTACAATTTACCATTTACAAGGTACAATTTGCCGTTCGGCATGTGTGTGTAGGTGGTAAAAAGTTAGAATGCGAAAATTGTAAATTGTAAATTGCTAAATTGTAAATAAATAGATGGCAACAAAAGCATTTCAAAAAATATATACCAAGGTCACTCAGATTACGAAAGCTACGTGTTCGCTGAAGGCAGCAGGGGTAGGGTATGATGAGTTGGCAACCGTAAACGGCAAGCTCGCCCAGGTGGTGAAGATTGCCGGTGACGATGTGACTTTGCAGGTATTTGAGGGTACGGAAGGTATCCCGACCAATGCGGAGATAGTATTTCTGGGCAAGTCGCCTACGCTGAAAGTGAGCGAACAGCTTGCGGGACGTTTCTTCAACGCTTTCGGTGATCCGATTGACGGTGGTCCGTCTATCGAAGGTCAGGAAGTGGAAATCGGTGGTCCGTCTGTGAACCCGGTACGCCGTAAGCAACCGTCGGAACTGATTGCGACTGGTATTGCAGGTATCGACTTGAACAATACGCTGGTATCCGGACAGAAGATTCCGTTCTTTGCCGACCCTGACCAGCCGTTTAACCAGGTAATGGCGAACGTAGCACTTCGTGCCGAGACGGATAAGATCATCCTGGGCGGTATGGGTATGACGAACGATGACTACCTGTACTTTAAGAATGTATTCTCCAACGCCGGTGCGCTCGACCGTATCGTCAGTTTCATGAATACAACGGAGAATCCTCCGGTAGAACGTTTGCTGATTCCGGATATGGCGTTGACGGCAGCCGAATATTTCGCTGTGAACAATAATGAAAAGGTATTGGTACTGTTGACTGATATGACCTCTTACGCTGATGCGTTGGCGATTGTATCCAACCGTATGGACCAGATTCCTTCAAAAGATTCTATGCCGGGTTCTCTTTATTCGGATTTGGCTAAGATTTATGAGAAGGCAGTACAGTTCCCAAGTGGTGGTTCCATTACCATTATCGCAGTGACAACATTGTCCGGTGGCGATATTACGCATGCTGTGCCTGATAATACGGGTTACATTACGGAAGGTCAGTTGTTCCTGCGTCGTGATACAGATATCGGTAAGGTTATCGTTGACCCGTTCCGTTCACTGTCCCGTCTGAAACAGCTCGTTACAGGTAAGAAGACGCGTAAAGACCATCCGCAGGTGATGAATGCTGCTGTACGTCTGTACGCCGATGCTGCCAACGCCAAGACGAAGTTGGAGAACGGTTTCGACCTGACAAATTATGACGAACGTACCCTTGCATTTGCCAAGGATTACTCCAACCAATTGCTGGCTATTGATGTGAACCTCGATACAACTGAGATGCTCGACGTGGCTTGGAGCCTGTTCGGTAAGTATTTCCGTCCGGAAGAAGTGAATATCAAGAAAGAATTGGTTGACGAGTTTTGGCCAAAAGCAAATAACTAATCACTAACAACTAATCACTAATAAAGTGGCTATAAAGTTTCAATATAATAAAACTTCCCTCCAGCAGTTGGAAAAGCAACTGAAAGTGCGGGTACGTACACTCCCTATTATCAAGAATAAGGAGAGTGCACTACGCATGGAAGTGAAGCGCTGCAAATCAGAAGCTGCCGCGCTGGATGAGAAGTTGGAACGGGAAATCCAGGCCTACGAAGCGATGTTCGCCCTTTGGAATGAGTTTGACTCCTCATTGATAAAGGTGAGCGATGTACATCTCGGCGTGAAGAAGATTGCCGGTGTACGGGTGCCGTTGCTCGAAAACGTTGATTTCGAAATACGCCCCTACAGCCTGTTCAATGCCCCCAAATGGTATGCCGACGGCATACATTTGCTCAAGGTGTTGGCACAGACGGCTATCGAACGGGAGTTTATCGTCGCCAAACTGGGCTTGCTGGAACATGCACGTAAAAAGACTACCCAAAAGGTAAACCTCTTTGAGAAAGTGCAGATTCCAGGCTATCAGGATGCTCTGCGAAAGATCAAGCGCTTCATGGAAGACGAGGAGAACCTCTCCAAGTCATCGCAGAAAATCATGAAATCCCATCAAGAGAGTAGGAAGGAGGCAGAAGCATGATTACAAAAATGAAGAAGCTCACATTCCTTGTATATCATAAGGAGTACGAGGCATTTCTGAACGGAGTGCGCGAACTTGGAGTAGTGCACGTGGCTGAAAAACAGCAGGGAGTAGCTGATAATGCAGAGTTGCAGGACAGCATCCGGCTTTCTTCGCGTTTGCAGGCAACATTGAAAATGCTGCATGGCTTGGGCGAAGCGAAGGAAACTACACCCGCTTCTGCTGCCCGCGGGCTGGAAGTGCTGGACGAAGTGGATGTGTTGCAAAGTGAAAAGACCAAGCTGCAACAACAGTTGCAAAACTATCAGAAGGAGAAAGCTGCCCTGGAACCCTGGGGTGATTTCGAGCCTGAAAGTCTGAATCTTCTGCATGATGCCGGCTTTACGGTAAACTTTTACTGTTGCTCGGAAGGTAGCTATGACGAAGCTTGGGAGGAGATTTATAATGCGATGATTATCAATTGTGTATCCTCACGTATCTATTTCATTACTGTAACTAAGAATGAAGTGGAAGTAGATTTGGATGCAGAGCAGATAAAGTTACCTCCTTATTCATTGACCCGTGTGCAGATACTTTGTCAGGAGACTGAACAGGCTTTGGCGGACAATGACCAAAAGCTGGCTGTGCTTGCTGAGAAGGAACAACCTTCATTACAAGCAGCCTTGAAGGAGGTGAACACTGAAATAGAGTTTTCTCAGGTGATACTGAACACAGAGGCTACAGCTGGAGAAAAACTAATGTTGCTGCAAGGCTGGGCGCCGGCTTCCAAAGAAAAGGAAATTGCCGCATGGCTGGATGAACAGCATATCTATTATGAGATTACGAATCCGACACCGGAAGATAATGTGCCTATCCAATTGAACAATAAGGGGTTCTTTGCCTGGTTTGAGCCGATATGCAAACTCTACATGCTTCCGAAATACAGTGAGTTGGATCTGACACCGTTCTTTGCACCGTTCTTTATGGTGTTCTTCGGGTTGTGTCTGGGCGACTCCGGTTACGGGTTGTTCCTGTTCCTTGCTGCTACGCTGTACCGTATGTTCGCCAAGAATATCAGTGCTACGATGAAGCCGATTCTTTCATTGATACAGATATTGGCTGCTTCTACATTCCTCTGTGGAATGCTGACGGGTACGTTCTTCGGAGTGAGCCTCTATGACATAAACATACCTTTCTTGCAGTATATGAAGGATCATTTGTTCATGGATAATAATGCCATGTTCCAGTTGTCACTGATACTCGGTGTGATTCAGATTCTCTTCGGTATGATACTGAAAGCAGTCAATCAGGCTATACAGTTCGGCTTTAAGTATGCCGTAGCCACTATCGGTTGGATTGTGTTGCTGATATCCTGCGGAGTAGGATTCATGTTGCCCGAAGTGATGCCGTTGGGTGGTACGGTACATCTGTGCATTCTTGGTGTGGCTGCCGTTATGATATTTCTCTTCAACAGTCCCGGTAAGAACGTGTTTATGAATATCGGACTGGGTTTGTGGGATTCTTACAACATGGCTACGGGTTTGCTGGGCGACGTGCTTTCGTATGTTCGTCTGTTTGCCCTCGGTCTGTCGGGAGGTATCCTTGCGGGAGTATTCAACAGTCTGGCTGTGGGCATGAGCCCTGACAATGTGATTGTCGGTCCGATTGTGATGGTACTGATATTCGTTATCGGACATGCCATTAACATGTTTATGAATGTACTGGGTGCGATGGTTCACCCCATGCGTCTGACTTTCGTGGAGTTCTTTAAGAATTCCGGTTATGAAGGAGGCGGAAAAGAATATAAGCCATTTAAAAAATAACAATTATAGAATTAAAAATTAAAACAATAAAAAACGTAAGATTATGGAAATGAACTTATTGATTGCCTACATTGGCATCGCAGTAATGATTGGTTTGTCTGGCATCGGTAGTGCCTATGGAGTGACGATTGCCGGTAACGCAGCTATCGGTGCTTTGAAGAAGAACGACGGTGCATTCGGAAACTTCCTCGTATTGACAGCACTTCCCGGTACGCAGGGTTTGTATGGTTTTGCCGGTTACTTTATGTTCCAGACTATTTTCGGTATCCTTACTCCTGAAATGACAGCCATCCAGGCTGCCGCTATTCTTGGTGCAGGTATCGCCTTGGGATTGGTTGCCTTGTTCTCAGCTATCCGTCAGGGACAGGTTTGTGCAAATGGTATCGCAGCTATCGGACAAGGTCACGATGTATTCAGCAATACATTGATCCTTGCCGTATTCCCGGAACTTTATGCTATCGTTGCTTTGGCTGCAACATTCTTGATTGGTAGCGCACTGGTTGCATAAGAATCTATTTCTGAATAATTTGCTAACCCAGGGTTGTCATTCCGGTGATGATCCTGGGTTTATTGTTTCCAAATGCCACACTTGAACAAGGCAAATGCCACACCTCGTTAAGTGAAATGCCACACTTAACAAGACACGAAGTGTGGCATTTCACTTAACGAGGTGTGGCATTTGAGACAGTGAACTGCCCTTCTAACTATTTTTCGCAAACGATTGTTTATGCATATTTCATTAGTTTTTTCGATTAATAGGCTATTTTTCAAAGAATAATGTGTATTTTTGCAGCCGGTATTAAGTAATAGAGATTAAAAGTAATATGACTAAAGAGCTGTTAACCCCCGACTACATCTTCGAGTCAAGCTGGGAAGTATGTAATAAGGTTGGAGGTATCTATACGGTTTTGTCCACGCGAGCAAATACCTTGCAGGCAAAATTTCATGATAGATTGTTTTTTATAGGGCCTGATTTTTGGCAGGGTAAAGAGAATCCTTTGTTTATCGAGTCCGATAACCTTTGTGCAGCATGGAGAAAGCATGCAGCTGAGCAAGATAACCTTTCCGTCCGTGTAGGACGCTGGAACATTCCGGGCAATCCGATCGTTATATTGGTTGATTTCCAACCGTTTTTCGCACTGAAGAATGATATCTATACAGAAATGTGGAACCGCTATCAGGTGGATTCACTGCATGCATACGGTGATTATGATGAAGCATCCATGTTTTCGTATGCTGCCGGAAAAGTAGTAGAGAGTTTTTATCGCTACAACCTGACGGAGACAGATAAAGTGATTTATCAGGCACATGAGTGGATGACCGGTATGGGAGCCCTCTATTTGCAGACTGCTGTTCCTGAAATCGCTACGATATTTACCACGCATGCCACGTCCATCGGACGTTCCATTGCAGGTAACAATAAGCCTCTTTACGATTATCTCTTCGCTTATAATGGCGATCAGATGGCGGAAGAGCTCAATATGCAATCCAAACACTCCATTGAAAAACAGACTGCGCACTATGTAGACTGTTTTACGACTGTGAGTGAAATCACAAATAACGAGTGCAAGGAATTGCTTGATAAGCCTGCCGATGTAGTGCTTATGAATGGTTTTGAAGATGATTTTGTGCCGAAAGGAACGACGTTTACCGGAAAACGCAAACGTGCGAGATCTACCATGTTGCGCGTTGCCAATTGCCTGATGGGTACGGATATGGGTGATGATACGTTAATTATCGGTACCAGCGGTCGTTATGAGTTTAAGAACAAAGGCATCGATGTCTTTCTTGAATCACTGAATCGGCTGAACCGTGATAAGAACCTGGAGAAGAATGTATTGGCGTTTATCAATGTGCCAGGATGGGTAGGTGATGCCCGTGAAGACCTGCAACAGCGTCTCAAGAGCAAGGAGAAATTCACTACTCCGCTGGAAGTACCTTTGATTACTCACTGGCTGCACAACATGACGCATGATCAAGTGCTGGACATGCTGAAGTATATGGGCATGAGCAACCGTCCTGAGGATAAGGTGAAGATTATTTTTGTTCCCTGCTATCTCGACGGAAAAGATGGCATTATAAACAAGCAATATTACGATTTGATATTAGGAGAAGATCTTAGT
>NZ_EQ973492.1:52691-57106 GCF_000158035.1 Bacteroides cellulosilyticus DSM 14838 | reverse complement strand
CATATTACGAACCTTGGGGCTATACCCCGTTGGAAAGTGTTGCTTTCCATGTTCCTACCGTCACGACCGATCTGGCAGGTTTCGGACTTTGGGTGAACAGCCTGAAGAACCAGCATGGCATCGATGATGGGGTAGAGGTACTTCACCGTTCGGATTACAACTATTCTGAAGTGGCTGACGGTATCAAAGACACCATTTCGGCATTCTCTGCAAAGACGGATGCAGAAGTGAAAAACATTCGCAAGCGTGCCGGGCAAGTGGCTGAACAGGCTTTGTGGAAGCATTTTATTGAATATTATTATGAAGCCTATGACTTTGCCCTTCGTCATGCGATGGAACGTCAGTTAGGTTAAAATAAATATGAATTATTAATCAATCAAGTAATCATACAATGAAGATTAAAGTTAGTAATGTAAACACTCCGAACTGGAAAGATGTGAATGTGAAATCTCATGTTCCTGCCGAGTTGGAGAAATTGTCTGAATTGGCACATAACATTTGGTGGTCTTGGAACTATGAAGCTACTGAACTGTTTAAAGACCTTGACCCTGCTTTGTGGAAAGAAGTTGGTCATAACCCCGTCCTTCTGTTGGAAAGAATGAGTTATGCTAAACTCGAGGCGCTTGCAAATGACAAAGTAATTCTGAAGAGAATGAATGACGTCTATGCTATGTTCAGAACGTATATGGACGTGAAACCTGATCAGAAGCGCCCTTCCGTTGCTTATTTCAGCATGGAATATGGTTTGAACCAGGTACTTAAGATATATTCTGGTGGTTTAGGTGTTCTTGCCGGCGACTACCTGAAAGAGGCTTCCGATAGCAATGTTGACCTTTGCGCAGTAGGATTCCTATATCGTTACGGTTATTTCACGCAGACCCTCTCAATGGATGGCCAGCAGATTGCCAACTACGAAGCTCAGAACTTCGGTCAGTTGCCCATCGAGCGAGTGATGGACGAGAATGGTAATCAGGTGATTGTAGATGTTCCTTATCTGGATTATTTTGTTCATGCTTTTGTATGGCGTGTAAACGTTGGACGTATTTCTCTCTATCTGTTGGATACGGATAATGAAATGAACAGCGAATTCGACCGTCCTATTACTCACCAACTCTATGGTGGTGACTGGGAAAACCGTTTGAAACAAGAAATATTGCTTGGTATCGGTGGTATCTTGACACTGAAGAAACTGGGTATCAAGAAAGATGTTTATCACTGTAACGAAGGACACGCAGCGTTGATCAACGTTCAGCGTATCTGTGATTATGTAGCTGAAGGCTTGTCTTACGACCAGGCTATCGAACTGGTGCGTGCTTCTTCACTGTACACTGTACATACTCCGGTTCCTGCCGGACACGACTACTTCGACGAGGGTCTCTTCGGTAAGTATATGGGTGGTTACCCTGCCAGAATGGGTATCAGCTGGGAGGATCTGATGGATCTTGGTCGTAATAATCCGGGCGACAAAGGCGAACGTTTCTGTATGTCCGTCTTTGCTTGCAACACTTCACAGGAAGTGAATGGTGTAAGCTGGTTGCACGGAAAAGTTTCTCAGGAAATGTTCTCTACTATCTGGAAGGGCTATTTCCCCGAAGAAATGCATGTGGGTTATGTTACGAACGGTGTACACTTCCCGACTTGGAGCGCTACCGAATGGAAACATCTCTATGCTGCTAACTTCGATGAAAACTTCTTGTATGATCAGTCTAACCCGAAGATTTGGGAAGCTATTTATAATGTGCCCGATGAAAAAATCTGGGAAACACGTATGGCTTTGAAGAATAAGTTGATCGACTATGTTCGTAAGCAATACCGTGAAACTTGGCTGAAGAACCAGGGTGATCCTTCACGTATCGTTTCTCTGATGGATAAGATCAATCCCAATGCGTTGCTGATCGGTTTCGGTCGTCGTTTCGCTACTTACAAACGTGCTCACTTGCTGTTCACTGACCTCGACCGTCTGGCTAAGATTGTGAACAACCCTGACTATCCGGTACAGTTCCTGTTCACAGGTAAGGCTCATCCGCATGATGGAGCAGGCCAAGGTTTGATTAAGAGAATTATCGAAATTTCCCGTCGTCCGGAATTCCTAGGTAAGATTATCTTCCTGGAAAACTATGATATGCAGCTGGCTCGCCGTCTGGTATCCGGTGTAGATATCTGGTTGAATACGCCGACTCGTCCGCTCGAAGCATCCGGTACTTCCGGTGAGAAAGCGTTGATGAACGGTGTTGTAAACTTCTCTGTACTCGACGGTTGGTGGTTGGAAGGCTATCGTGAAGGTGCAGGTTGGGCGCTGACTGAAAAGCGTACTTACCAGAACCAGGAACATCAGGATCAGCTCGATGCAGCTACTATCTATAGCATTCTTGAAACAGAAATCCTGCCGTTGTACTATGCACGCAATAAGAAGGGATACTCTGAAGGTTGGGTGAAGACTATCAAGAATTCTATTGCACAGATTGCACCGCACTATACCATGAAACGTCAGTTGGACGACTATTATAGCAAGTTCTACACTAAGCTGGCTAAGCGTTTCAGCGCATTGTCGGCTAATGACAACGCCAAAGCAAAAGAAATTGCTGCTTGGAAAGAAGAAGTGGTGTCTAAGTGGGACAGTATTGAGGTAGTGTCTTATGACAAGTGTGAAGAATTGCTTCAAGCTACTATCGAAAGCGGTAAGGAATATACCATTACTTATGTAATCGATGAGAAAGGCTTGAATGATGCTATCGGTCTGGAACTGGTAACTACTTATACTGCCGGAGACGGTAAACAGCACGTTTATTCTGTTGAACCGTTCAGTGTAGTGAAGAAAGAGGGTAATCTTTATACCTTCCAGGTGAAACATAAATTAGAGAACGCAGGTAGCTTTAAAGTATCCTACCGTATGTTCCCGAAAAACTCTGACCTGCCTCACCGTCAGGACTTCTGCTACGTTCGTTGGTTCGTGTAAGAGTTTAATCTAACAATATAGAGAAGCTGCTCACGGGAGGTTTACTAAACTTCTCGGGGCAGCTTTTCGCTTTTTTATTCACCTTATAATATATGTACTATGAGACATTTACTTCTTTCATTGAGTTGTTTGTTTGGTATAGTTTCTGGCGGATATTCACAAACGGAACTATCGCCTTTTCTCTTTGATACTTATCAGGATGCTATTGTCTATATGAGAAATGGTATGGAAATTCGTGGCAAGATGAATTATCATCTTCCGAGCGAAAAATTCTATTTTATTGATGAGCAGGATGGAAATCAGGCAAAAATATTGTCGAATGCTGATGAGGTGAATATTATAAAGTTTGGTGCACGGGTATTTTACCCGGAACAGGATGGTGGAGTTGAAATTCTTTCTTCGGAGCCTTCATTTTATGTACAATACAAAGTTACTGTTCGTGATAAACCAAAGTCTGTGGGATATGGCGGCACCTCTTCGTTGGGTAATGTGAAGACGTATTCTTCCAACAGTACGGGATTCTCGCCTGATGCTCCTGTTAAGTTGGAAGTTGGAAGCCGGTATAATGTGTATTGGGTGGAGAAAAAAGGGAAAAAGAAGGAGGTTCGTAATATGAAGCAATTTCTGAAGCTGAATTCTACTCATAAGGAGGAATTGGAGAAGTATATTAAGGAAAATAATGTGTGCTTTGATGATGCTCAACAAATGCTGAAGTTGTGTATATATGCTGATTCGCTGCTGAAATAGTGATCCCTCTCTTTTATTGAACAAGTTCCGATAGATGCGTGTTTTATTTATACGACTAATAAAAAATAATTCGTATGAAGAAAATTGTATTACTTCGCCATGGCGAGAGCGCATGGAATAAGGAAAATCGTTTCACTGGTTGGACCGATGTAGATTTGACAGAAAAAGGTATTGCCGAAGCTGAAAAGGCGGGACAGTTATTGATAGATAATGACTTCCAGTTTGATAAAGCCTATACTTCCTACTTGAAACGTGCAGTGAAAACACTGAATGTGGTATTGGATCGTATGGATCAGGACTGGATACCGTTAGAGAAATCCTGGCGCCTGAATGAGAAGCATTATGGACAGCTTCAAGGTTTGAATAAGGCGGAAACTGCTGCCAAATATGGTGAAGAGCAGGTGTTGATCTGGCGTCGTAGCTATGATATTGCTCCGCATGCACTGACTGAGGATGACCCTCGTAATCCGCGCTTTGAAGCACGTTATAATGAAGTGCCCGATGCGGAACTGCCCCGTACCGAGTCTCTGAAAGATACAATCGAACGCATCATGCCTTACTGGAAATGTGTGATCTTCCCGAATCTGAAAACAGCCGATGAGCTGTTGGTTGTGGCACATGGTAATAGTTTAAGAGGAATCATCAAGCACCTGAAACATATCTCCGATGAAGATATTGTAAAGCTGAACCTGCCCACCGCCGTACCTTATGT
>NZ_EQ973492.1:46665-52241 GCF_000158035.1 Bacteroides cellulosilyticus DSM 14838 | reverse complement strand
ATTTGATGATGACCTGAATTTGCAGAAAGACTATTTCTTGGGAGATCCAGAGGAAATAAAGAAGTTGATGGAAGCAGTAGCAAATCAAGGAAAGAATAAATAGAATGAAATCAGTATGAAATATGAAGTATTAGGTATCAGGTATTAATGATGCGTGGCCCTTAATACTTCATACTTAATACTTCATATTTAATTCTCTAGCCCACTAATTCGTTCAATATCGTGATACTTAGAAATACTCCAATTGCTACACAGAGTGCTATTAGAATCCAGTTGGTATATTTGGCACTTGGTTTTGTTTCTTTATGCAGATTCTGGTCGAAGTAATTCTTGAAGAAGAGATAAATGGCAGGAACGGTTGCACTTGCCAGCAATAAATCTTCAGGAATTTTGTAGATGTACACTTTAGAAAACGCTATCAATGCCCAGTGACAAAGGAAAAGTATTACAAGCAGATTCACTTTGCGTGAAAATGCCAGTAGCAACCCGATGGTGAATACGGCCACGGAGCAGGGCATCACACAGGTGGTCATCATTGGGAATTCCATGCCCCGTGCCCATGACAAGAGAGGGTAAAGGAATGGCATGGCATACAGTATGTAAGTCAGTTTGTCATATTTGTGATAACGTTCAAACGGAGTATAGTTTGTAATGAGGTCCCATAGCCAGATAAGTGCAATTATACCCCAGAATATGGCAAGTATATAATTGTAATTCCGGTCACCACAATAGATCATGTAGTAGACGATAGAAATCCAGCTATTTAAAAATACCATATATCCCTTCATCAACCGCTTTATCAGCAGTGTCGGTTTTTGATAAAGTAGTACGGTCAGCAGGATACCTGCAATCGTAATAATTATCTGGAAAATCCAGGTTGCTTCATTATATTGTGCGATTGTTTTCCAAAAAACTTCCATACGCAATCTTTTAAATTTTAATTTTCAACTTTTAATTTTTCTCGTGTCTTGTCATGGAGAAAGCCCGTTTGATAAACAAGAACAACGGTATAGTGGCGCCCACTGCCAACATGAAAATGACGCTACAAGTAACGATTGTGTTCGTGAATAAGTCTATCAGATACTTTTCTTGCAATTCCGGTACTTTCATATTCTGCATGAACATGATGAGTGAGAATACTATTTTGTAGGCGTACATACCCGGAATCATAGGCAGCAATGCAGGGATGTAGAGCACAGTCATGGGGCAATAGATACGTTTTCCCAAAACAAGACTTCCCATACCGATACTGAAAGAAGCAAATAGGGATGCAGTAGCGATATCTACTCCCAGATAGGTCATCAGACAAAAACGCAGGGCATGGCCGATAGCGGCAAGTAAGGCAATGGAAGGAAAAGCGCGCAAGGGAGGATCTGAAATCGCTCCGAAACCGATGGCGGCAACTGCGGCAAATATGCCGTCCGTAAGTATATCAACGAGTATCATAATAAACTGTTTCTAATTAACATAAGAGTGCAGGAGAGTCCTACGGAAATACATAATACCAGCAACAATGCCTGGATGAGACGGGTGCAGCCGGTTAGTACATGCCCCTCAACAATATCAATGACACCATTCAGCAAGGGGACGCCGGGCACCAGATAAAGAACACTTGTGGCAATGGCTATCTCGGCTGTCGTTTCCAGCGTAAGCGCTGAAGAAGCAACCATGGAAGCTACGAATGCAGATACAATGAAAACAAGATAATGATTGATTTTCTTCTTCTGCATAATCTGTTTAATGTAGAAACCGATGAGTGTTGCGGAGAATACAATGAGACGCGCTGTCCAGTCGCCACCAAACAGGGCGCAGAAAGAAGCATTGGCAAAACCCACCAGAAACAATGTACAAAGCGGGTCCATCTTCGGTCGTGATATTATTTTCTCATACTTGTCCCAAAGTGTTTCCAGGGGTAAATGATTGTCGTAGGCTTCCCAGCTAAGCGCACTCAGTTCAGCATTCAGTTCGAAACTGATGGGGAAAGCGGGAATAATGGCTACTTCATTGTAGACTTCCGTGCTGTCAATGTCGCATACACTTACCACCATGGTCTTTTGGAAAAGGCTCATTTTCACGTCTACGTCCAGTGACTTTCCGATGCGACGGGTGTTTCGTATCACGCGTGAAGTGTGTACGCCGGACCCCATAAGACGATTAGCATACTCCAGTAAAAACCGGGTAATTTCTTTTAATTCGTTTGGCGAATTCATACTTTAAAATGTTATCCTAATATTATCTATTCTTGAAAAGCGCCGCAAAGGTAAGGCTTTTTGAGGAAAGAAAGAAATGATAATAAGTTATAATTATGGGAATTTCTGAAAGGAGGGAGGAAAGAAAGGAGAGCTTGAGATGATGGCGGCATCTCAAGCATACTGATTATTAAGCAATGCGAGGTACGGGATTATAATTGTATGTCACTACCTCTTCTGCCTGCAATGAAGCCTGTACGTCAATCAAGCGTTGGTTTTTGCTTCCGCGGAAGCACAGGCTTTCATCCCGTAGTTCCTGTTTGAATTTCCCGTCTACCAGTACATCGATATACTGCAATAGTTTGGCCTGTAGTGGGTTACGTAGCAGAGTCTCAAAAGTATATCCTGTATAGCACCAGATGTTCTTGCTACTTTTTTCCTTGATGGCACATGCCAGTTCTGTAAATCCCTCAGGTTGGTACATCGGATCTCCGCCACTGAATGTTACGTCTGCAAAATTGTCGGCAAGCACTTTCGCCAGAATTTCGTCTGTCGACATCCAGCGTCCCCGGTTGATATCCCAGGATTCAGGGTTATGGCAACCGGGGCATCTGTTCGGGCACCCGGCAGCATAAATGGAGGTCCGGAAGCCCGGACCGTCCACTGTAGTATCTTCTATAATGTCAAGGATAGAAAGCATGATTCAATTAAAAATTAAGAATTAAAAATTAAAGGTTGGTGGGAGGGAATGAAATTAAGGGGCTGCTTCGTTATTGCGCAGCTCTTTAATTTTAAATTTATAATTTTTAATTATGAATGACACGGTCGTTGAGTTCCGCCAGTTTGGCATTGTTCCAGCGGTCGGTAGTACCTACCAGGTAACCGGTGATACGTTGTAACTTATCGATGTGCGTACTGCCGCATTTCGGACAGGCTTCCAGGTTCGGAGTAGAGTTTTCATATCCACATTCCAGACAGCGGTTGCGGTTATGGTTTACTGAGCCGTATCCGATATTGTACTGATCCATCATGTCCACTACACGCATGATGACCTCAGGATTGTGTGTCGCATCACCGTCTATTTCTACATAGAAAATATGTCCGCCACGTGTCAGTTCATGATACGGAGCTTCCACTTCTGCCTTATGGCGGGCGCTGCACTTGTAGTACACAGGTACGTGATTGGAATTTGTATAGTAATCCCGGTCTGTAATTCCCGGCAATACACCGAACTTCTTACGGTCTGCCCCTGTGAATTTACCGGATAGTCCTTCGGCAGGCGTAGCCAGTACACTGTAATTATGGTGATACTGATCGGAGAATTGGTCGGCGCGGTCGCGCATATAAGTTACTATTTTCACTCCCAGTTTTTGTGCTTCTTCCGATTCTCCGTGATGTTTGCCGGTAAGGGCAACCAGACATTCTGCCAAACCTATGAAACCTATGCCCAACGTTCCCTGATTGATAACAGAGGCGATTGTATCGTTTGGTTTCAGTTTTTCGCAACCTACCCATAGGGCAGACATCAGCAATGGGAATTGCTTGGCAAATGCGGTTTTCTGGAACTCCATACGTTCGTGCAGTTGGCGTGCAGTGACTTCGAGCATTGCATCCAGTTTTGCGAAGAATTTGGCTATACGCAGTTCTTTATCTTCTATCTTCATACACTCGATAGCCAGGCGTACGATATTAATGGTAGAGAAAGAGATATTTCCACGTCCGATTGAAGTTTTCGGTCCGAAACGGTTTTCGAATACACGCGTACGGCATCCCATGGTGGCTACTTCGTGCTGATAGCGTTTCGGGTCATCTGCCTTCCACTCTTCGCTTTGGTTGAAAGTAGCGTCCAGATTGAGGAAATTCGGGAAGAAGCGGCGGGCCGTCACTTTGCAGGCAAGCTGGTAAAGGTCATAGTTCCGGTCTTCCGGCAGATAGCTTACACCACGTTTCTTTTTCCATATCTGAATAGGGAATATGGCTGTTTCGCCGTTACCTACACCTTGATAGGTGCTTTTCAGAAGTTCGCGAATGATGCAGCGTCCTTCGGCGGATGTATCCGTGCCGTAATTGATAGAACTGAATACTACCTGGTTGCCACCGCGTGAGTGAATGGTATTCATATTATGGATGAATGCTTCCATTGACTGATGTACACGTGCTACAGTCTTGTTAATGGCATGTTGCACAATGCGTTTCTCGTCGGACAGTCCATCCAGCGGTTGTTGCAGGTAGTCTGTAAGTTCTTTCTGATATAGATGTGAATAATCCTTTCCGTTCAACTCTTCCAGATTCTTGATTTCTTCGATATAGCTGTTGCGCACGTAGGGCGCCAGATAAAAGTCGAATGCCGGGATAGCCTGGCCGCCATGCATTTCATTCTGTGCAGTTTCCAGTGAGATACACCCCAGGATACTTGCGGTTTCAATACGTTTGGCAGGACGGGATTCACCGTGTCCGGCAGAAAAGCCGCAGGTCAAAATACGATCCAATGGATGCTGAACACATGTCAGGCTCTTGGTAGGGTAGTAGTCCTTGTCATGAATATGCAGGTAATTGCCGCTTACGGCTTCCAGTACTTCGTCGCTTAGCAGATAGTCATCCACAAAGGGTTTGGTCGTTTCACTGGCAAACTTCATCATCATGCCTGCCGGGGTATCGGCATTCATGTTTGCATTTTCCCGTGTCACGTCATTGGATTTTATTTCTATAATCTCCAGAAACATGTCGCGCGTCTTGGCTTTACGGGCAATGCTGCGCTGATTGCGGTAAGCGATATACTTCTGTGCTACATCTTTCCGGCTACTCTTCATCAGTTCCATTTCTACGGCATCCTGAATGGCTTCCACCGTCATTTGTGCACTTCCCTTGAAAGATATATGATCTGTGATTTGGCGTATCAATTGCAAATCTTCGCCTTTATCCGTATGTAACATAGCTTTACGGATAGCAGTTACTATTTTCTCTTCATTGAAGCCTACTACACGTCCGTCTCTTTTGATTACAGTCTGTATCATGGTCTCGTTTTAATTTTTTAGTTATCCATTAGAATTGGGACTGCAAAGGTATAAACTTATCTATAAGTTTTTGTTTTTGGGAAACTTTTGTCGGTCTAAAATATGTTAATCAGTTGATTCTTAGAAATGTATGATTGCAAAGTGGATAACTTTTTGTTTTAGCCGATTTTGAAAAGTTGTTCAAAATGGAAAACTCTGTGTAGTAGGTAGATACAAAAAAACTCCCTTGCTACACCTATTTGTAACAAGGGAGTTTATGCTATAAGAATAAATTCTCGATTGTGATTATTCTTTTCCGGACAAAGATTATTTCAATACTTCAGCCAATTTTTCCTGTAGACCTTCACCGTGCAGCCCGCGTGCGATGATGGTT
>NZ_EQ973492.1:39687-46369 GCF_000158035.1 Bacteroides cellulosilyticus DSM 14838 | reverse complement strand
GTCGATCAATACAGTGTGAGGAATGCTGCTTACTGCATATAGTTGGGCACCTTCGCAGTTCCAGTATTTCAGGTCGGACATTTGCGGCCAAGTGATATTCAGTTTCTGGATAGCATCTTTCCATGCTTCGCCGCTTTGATCCAAAGATACACCTACGATTTCAAAACCTTTGTTTTTGTATTGAGCGTAAGCTTCTACCAAATTGGGCATTTCACGACGACAAGGACCACACCAGCTTGCCCAGAAGTCGATGAGTACCACTTTGCCTTTACCTACATAGTCAGACAACTTCACTGGTTTTCCGTCAGGAGTTTCCATTTCGAAATCTGTAAACTTCTGGCCTACAGCAGTTGCTTTCATCTTTTCTACATTTTCTTTGATTTTGATGATTACTTCATCATTTGCAAATTCAGCCGGTATCTGCGGTACCAACGGATCCAGTTCATCTACTTCAAGGTAGTAGTAGTTATTCTTCAGCAAATGAACACCTACGAGGTTTGTGATATTCTTAGCGATACCTGCCTTGGTGATCTCCATTGACTTTTCTTGTAGGTCATTCATTTCCTTCATTTTGGCTTCGCGCTGTTCGTCAGTCAGTGTAGTATCTGACATAGACTCGTATATACTCATCATTTGTTTGTTCAGACCGTTCAGTTGAGCTCTGATTTCCTGGTAAGCATCATTGCTTGGCGTACCGGTAGCGGAATCATTATCACGCGTCAGGTTGATGTTGATGTTACCGTTTTCAAGGAAAAAGTCCATTAATATGCCTTCTTTTCCTGCCGGTCTGTAAGTCACGTAACGGTTTACGGCAGTATCTTGTACACCTTTGAAGGTGAATGTGCCTTTTGTGATAACTGCGGAGTCAACTTTTACAAGATTTCTTCCGTCTACTTTTTGCAAAAATACGGTGTCGCCGTCAGCTCCACCCTCTACAGTTCCGGTTACCACGTAACCTTTGTTTCCGCTACAGGCAGCAACGATGGCGGCCACAGCGAGCAGATAGATAAATTTTTTCATTGCTTTTATTATTAAGTAAAAATATGTAGCTACAAAGATAATCAATAAAAAATCCCCTCCGGCATAACCGGAGAGGATTTTATAGTTTTAATCCCATTTTTTGTAATCGTGCTGTGCTTACTATTATTCAGCAGCAGCTTCGGCTGCGGGAGCTTCTTCGGCGGGAGCCTCTGTTGCTTCTTCAGCAGGTGCTTCGGCAGCAGCTTTTTCTGCTTCTTCAGCAGCTTTCTTTTCAGCCAATGCTTTAGCTTTCTCAGCGTTCACTTTCTTTTCGGCTTCCAGACGTGCTTTTGCTTCAGCTTTCTTAGCTTCTTCGTCTTTAGCTTTCAAGGCAGCCAAACCGCTTTGTTTGTTGTTCTTCCAAGCTTCAAATTTAGCTTCAGCTTCAGCTTCGCCAAATGCGCCTTTAGTTACACCACCCAACAGGTGTTTTTTCATGTAAACGCCTTCGCGTGACAAGATGTTACGAACAGTGTCAGTCGGTTGTGCACCTTTCATAACCCAGTCAAGTGCGCGGTCGAACTTCAAATCTACTGTGGCAGGATTGGTGTTCGGATTGTACGTACCAATCTTCTCAATAAATTTACCATCACGTGGTGCTCTTACATCTGCAATAACGATAGAGTAAAAAGCATAGCTCTTACGTCCATGTCTTTGCAATCTGATTTTTGTTGCCATTTTAAATAATGTTTTAAATAAATGATTTGAATTATGCTACTATCTCGTAATAGCGGCTGCAAAGGTAGGACTTTTTATTTTGATTGACAAAGAGTTTGCTTATTATTTTCAGTAAATCAACTATAAAAAAAGGATGAATTTCATTAGAAATCCATCCCTCTTTTTAATAACGTATTATCTGAGAATGATTAATTCTTCGGTAATGCTTCTTTAACTACCATCGGACGGCCTCCGTATTCAGCACCGTTCAATGCATTGATAGCGTTAGATGCTTCTGCAGAATCCGGCATTTCGATGAATGCGAATCCTTTAGATCTTCTTGTTTCACGGTCAGTGATGATTCTTACTGAGTCTACTGTTCCGTACTCTTCCATAACTTCTCTCAAATCTGATTCTCTAACCTTGTAATTAAGGTTACCTACATACAAATTCATAAATCTAAATAAAATAATAAATTAATAATTCAATAAACAAAGTTTTTGGAAGTTGTTAGGTCAGAGATGGAAATACTCAATGTAGAGGAAATACATACGTGAAATAATCAAATCGAATAAACTTTCTTATTGTTCGGGTACAAAGTAACGCATTCTATTTTAATAATGCATCATCTTTTACCATATTTTTTTTCGATATTTTCATTTTTTATTGGATATGGGAGATTTTTTACGAATATTTCCGTGGATATCTCACTAATATTGCCAGTAATGCACATATTCCCATTGTAAACGGATAATACAAGCTACCGATAATGCTGATGGGAGAAATTCCCGCTAATCCGGCGGCAATCAATAGTTGCGCCCCGTAAGGAATGATACCTTGTATCAGGCAGGAGAAGGTGTCCAGGATACTGGCTGTCTTCCGGCGGTCCAGATGAAAGCGTTGGGCGATGTCCTTGGCTATCGGTCCGGTGGTAATGATGGCGATGGTATTGTTGGCGGTGCATAGGTTGGCAATGCTGACGAGTGCGGCGATACTCAGTTCTGCACCTCGCTTGCCTTTTACGTGACGTGTCAGGCGGGAGATTATGAAATCGATGCCTCCATTATACCGAATGGTCTCAAGCATGCCGCCTGCAAGTAAAGTGATGATGATAAGCTCTCCCATTCCCGTGATGCCTGTTCCCATGGCGCCGAACCAGTCGAAGAAAGCTGTACTTATGTCTGTTCCGCTTGTAATGATGCCTATGATGCCTGTGCTGAGAATCCCCAGCAGTAAAACCAACATTACATTTACACCTGCCACTGCCGTACCCAATACGATGAGGTAGGGGATAACCTTTATCCATTCAATCGCTTGCGTCTGTGCAGGGGCTGATATTGATAATCCCTGGAATATATAGATACATAATACGACCAGTGCTGCCGGAACCACAATCATAAAGTTCACCCGGAACTTATCCCTCATCACACAATCCTGTGTTTTGGTGGATGCAATTGTTGTGTCCGAAATAAAAGAGAGATTATCTCCGAAAAATGAACCGCCCACTACAATGGCAACCATATATGGCAGATCTATACCGGTTTTTTCCGCCAGTCCGATGGCTACGGGCGTCAGTGCTACAATTGTTCCCACACTGGTGCCGATGGAAAGTGAAATGAAACAGGCAGCGATGAAAATTCCTGCCAGTAATAAATTGTCCGGCAGAATACTCAGAGTCAGGTTTACTGTAGCGTCGATTGCTCCCATCTGTTTGGCGCTTTGTGCAAAAGCTCCGGCAAGGATGAATATCCATATCATCAATATGATATTCTTATTGCTGGCTCCTACCGAGAATTGATACACCCGCTTTTCCAGACTCAATCCGCGCGTCAGTGCGATGGCATAACAAGATGACAACAGGAATGCTACCGTAATAGGTACTTTATAGAAATCGTTTACAATCAATGAAGTCACCAGGTAAAGGCATAAAAATACCGCCAGCGGGCTCAGTGCCCACCATCCACCTTTTCGTTTATTCGCTGTATTTGTCATTTTAATATATATATATTGTAATACGGAATTACTTCACCACAGATTAACACTGATTTCCACAGAATTTTATTTCTCTGATTTTAATTGATTAAACTCTGTGAGAATCAGTGTTAATCTGTGGTGAAGTAATTACTGTACCAGGATAAGCCATTTATTCGCTGCAAAATTATAAAAAACAAAGAGCGGAGCAAAATAGTTTTTGCCCGCCCTCTATCTCTATAATTGTCAATTGTTAATTTACAAAGTAACTCCCGTTTTGAAGATTGCGATTTCCTTGTAACCTTTCTTCTCGTTGTTCACGAATTCACCACTTGCCACCTGGATAATGTAATCGATAAACCGTTCGCAAGTCTTTTCCATCGGCTCGTTTTCCACGATAACTCCTGCATTGAAATCAATCCATCCCGGTTTGTTCTTTGCCAGTGTGGAGTTGGTGGAAATCTTCATGGTCGGCACATACGTTCCGAATGGTGTGCCACGTCCTGTGGTGAACAATACCATGTGGCAACCGCAGGAGGCCAGTGCTGTTGCTGCCACCAGGTCATTTCCCGGAGCTGACAACAAATTCAATCCTTTTACTTTCAGACGTTCACCATACGGCAATACACCTTCCACGTAGCTTTTGCCACATTTCTGGGTGCATCCCAAGGCTTTGTCCTCCAAAGTTGAGATACCGCCCGCCTTGTTTCCCGGAGACGGATTTTCACCTACCGGTTCGCCATGTGAAAGGAAGTATTCCTTGAAGTCGTTAATCAGTTTCACAGTTTCTTCAAATAATTCCTTGTTGCGGCAACGGTTCATCAATATGGTCTCTGCACCGAACATTTCCGGAACTTCCGTCAATACGCTCGTACCACCTTGTGCCACCAGGAAATCGGAGAACATACCCAACAGCGGATTGGCTGTGATACCGGAGAAACCATCCGATCCGCCACACTTTAAGCCTACTCGCAATTCACTCAGGGGTACATCCACACGTTCGTCCTTGCTGGCTTTTTCATACAGCTCCCGCAACAGTTTCATACCTTCTTCGTACTCATCGCTTACTTTCTGCGTTACCATGAATTTTACACGGTCTTCGTCATATTCTCCCAGGAACTCACGGAACACATCCGGCTGATTGTTTTCGCAGCCTAAGCCCACTACCAGCACTGCACCTGCATTGGGGTGCAATACCATGTCCCGCAGGATTTTCTTAGTGTTTTCGTGGTCGTCTCCCAGTTGCGAGCAGCCATAGTTGTGCGGATATGACATAATCGCATCCACTCCTTTGCCGCCGGTTTCCCGACGCAGACCTTCGGCCAGCTGGTTGATGATACCATTCACGCAGCCTACGGTCGGTATAATCCACACCTCGTTGCGAATTCCCACTTCGCCATTTTTACGGCGATAGCCTTTGAATGTCAGGTTTTTGTGTGGAATATCCAGCGTAACGCTTGTCGGATTGTATGTATAATCCAGCAGTCCAGCCAAATTTGTCTGGATATTATTCTCATTCATCCAATCCCCCTGTTTCTTAGTCGTGCGTGCATGACCGATAGGGTACCCATATTTAATGACGTTTTCGCCTTCTGCAAAGTCTTTCAATGCAAATTTATGTCCGGCGGGCACTTCCTCACTCAGAGTGATTTCCGTCCCGTCCACCGTGAGCTTTTCTCCTGCCGGCAGTGTCACGATAGCGACAGCTACATTATCTGCAGGGTTGATTTTAAGGTACTTAGTTTCCATAATTACTTTATTATTTATTTGAATAAAATTCAATATTCTCTTTCGTAAGCAAGTCTATCGGCATAAAGTTTTCTCTTGGTACTTCCTTTTTGAAGATCAGGTAGTCGCACAATGCTTTGATACCATCGAATCCTTGCAATTCAGGCTGTTGGGCGATGAGAAAGGATACACTGCCCTCCATCAGGCATTTCACGTTGCGTTCCAGCAAGTCATATCCCATCAGTTTAAAGTCTGTTTTTTGTTGCTTCAATAAATATTCTCCGACAATGTAAACTTTCGAATTGAAAGTGATGCCATTCTTTACGTTCGGATGTTTTCTGAAAAAATCGTTCAGCATCTGTGCGTCATCACTGTCTCGCTTGGCGTGCAGGTTCAGTTCCCAGATGCGGCAATCGGAGTGATGCTTCAGCATGTATTCACGAAATCCGATTTCCCGGCGCTCTTGCTGGTTAGAACCTACAATACCTTCGTTTATCTTGCGGAAAATTACAATTTCCCGTTCCCCGCCTGCAAGCAACATCATCATTCGTGCGGCAAAATATCCACTCTGGTGCGAATTCTGTCCGAAAAAGGAGAGGGCAGGCTGATCTTTCAGATTAGAGTCTATATATATATAAGGTATAGAACGTTTGTTCAGTTCCTCTGTGAACGGTTTCGTATATTGCGGTACGGTAGGGGCGAACATAATCCCGTCCGGTTTCTGTTCCAGGATATTCCGGGCAACATCTCCGAATGAATGATAATCGAACGGATCGTAATAGGAGAGGTTCACGGAGATATTGAAGTCCGAATACGCTACCAGTGCGTCTTGGATACCGGCTTCTACGGCAGTCCAATATTCGCCTTTCTCATGTTGCGGCAGCAGGCAGGAGAATGTATATTTCTTGTTCGATGCCAGTGCGCTGGCGTACATATTGGGTTGGTAATCCAGCTGTTTCAGAATTTCCTCCACCCGTTTCCGGCTGGCTTCCGATACTCCGCTGCGTCCGTGTATCACCCGGTCTACTGTTCCCACCGATACATCCGCCATTTTGGCGATATCTTTAATGCGTATTCTTTCAGACCCCATATCAATTTATAATTTGACAATTTACAAAGTACAATTTATTGTGTGCATCAGATTTTGTACATTTCCCTCCTTTTTTATGTTTTCAAGGGGATTATTCAGCCCGTTTGTACATCGTAAATGGTGAATTGTACTTTTTGTTGTGTCCGCACACAATAATAATCTTAATATTTTCGACACAAATATATGACAATTTTTGTAATTACGAAAATTGTTGTA
>NZ_EQ973492.1:20811-39444 GCF_000158035.1 Bacteroides cellulosilyticus DSM 14838 | reverse complement strand
TTATTTTAGTTTACTCTCCATAGTATCAAGTTGTTAAGGTGGTTTTTTAACCTTAAAATGACAAATTGAAAGTTATAAATTAATCACATATTAAAAAAATAATAAGATTATGGGAAAGAAAGTCGTTACATTAGGCGAGATCATGTTGAGATTGTCCACTCCGGGAAATACCCGTTTTGTTCAGTCTGATTCATTTGACGTAGTATATGGTGGTGGTGAAGCAAATGTAGCTGTCAGCTGTGCCAACTATGGACATGACGCTTACTTTGTGACTAAATTGCCGAAACACGAAATCGGTCAATCAGCTGTGAACGCACTGCGCAAATATGGTGTAAAACAGATTTCATTGCCCGTGGTGGCGACCGCGTAGGTATCTACTATCTTGAAACAGGTGCTTCTATGCGTCCCAGCAAAGTAATCTATGACCGTGCACATTCTGCCATTGCTGAAGCAGATGCAGCTGACTTCGATTTTGATGCAATCATGGAAGGTGCCGATTGGTTCCACTGGTCCGGTATCACTCCCGCTATCTCCGATAAGGCTGCCGAGCTGACAAAATTGGCTTGCGAAGCTGCAAAACGTCATGGCGTTACGGTATCGGTTGACCTCAACTTCCGTAAGAAACTCTGGACGAAAGAAAAAGCACAATCCATCATGAAGCCGTTGATGCAGTTTGTTGATGTTTGTATCGGTAACGAAGAAGATGCAGAGCTTTGTCTGGGCTTCAAACCCGACGCTGATGTAGAAGGTGGAAAGACTGATGCTGAAGGCTACAAGGGCATCTTCAAGGCAATGGCTAAAGAATTCGGATTCAAATATGTTATTTCTACTTTGCGTGAATCATTCTCTGCAAGTCATAATGGCTGGAAGGCAATGATTTATAACGGTGAAGAATTCTACGAATCTAAACGTTACGATATCAATCCGATCGTCGACCGTGTAGGTGGTGGTGATTCTTTTTCCGGTGGTATCATCCACGGTCTGCTGACGAAGCCTAACCAGGGTGCGGCTCTTGAATTTGCCGTAGCTGCTTCTGCTTTGAAGCATACTATCAATGGAGACTTCAATCTGGTATCGGTAGAAGAAGTTGAAGCATTGGCAGGTGGAGATGCAAGCGGACGTGTACAGAGATAAATTCATGTACAATTTACCATTTACAATGTACAAATAGCGGCAAATGACGAGAGAGGAGATGAAAAACCGCTTAAAGGTATTTGCGGTACGAGTTATAAAGTTGGTAGATAAACTTCCTAATACTCCGGCAGGAAGAGCTATCGGAAACCAAGTAGTTCGTTCAGGAACTTCTCCCGGAGCAAACTATAGAGCCGCTTGCATTGGAAAGTCTGATAAGGATTTTCTGAATAAATTGAAAATGGTAGAAGAAGAACTTGATGAAACTGCATATTGGTTGGAGTTGATAATGGAACTTGAACTTGTGAAACCCGAATTGCTGCAAGATTTGCATCATGAAAATAAGGAACTGGTTAGCATAATTGTAAAGTCTATAATCACTATGCGCAATAAGCAGAATATAGAAATAAAGTAATAATAACAGATGTCTCTGTATAATGTCCGCATGGTTAAATTGTACATTGTACATTGTACATTGTAAATTGTAAATCATAAGATGGCTAAGTTTGATAAAATAGCAGTATTGAATAAGATCGGTTCTACCGGAATGGTGCCCGTCTTCTATCATAAAGATGCAGAAGTTGCAAAAAAAGTAGTGAAAGCGTGTTATGAAGGTGGTGTTCGTGCCTTCGAATTTACTAACCGTGGTGACTTTGCTCACGAAGTGTTTGCAGAAGTTGTGAAATTTGCAGCGAAAGAATGTCCGGAGATGGCTATGGGCGTAGGTTCTATCGTTGATCCGGCTACGGCTGCCCTTTACTTGCAATTGGGTGCTAATTTCGTTGTAGGTCCGTTGTTCAACCCTGAAATCGCTAAGATTTGTAACCGTCGCCTGGTTGCTTATACTCCGGGATGCGGAAGCGTTTCAGAAGTGGGCTTCGCACAAGAGGCAGGATGCGATCTTTGCAAGATCTTCCCGGGTGATGTGCTCGGTGCAAAACTGGTAAAAGGCTTGTTGGCTCCGATGCCATGGTCTAAGCTGATGGTGACCGGTGGGGTAGAACCTACTCAGGAAAACCTGACTTCTTGGATCAAAGCCGGTGTGTTCTGTGTAGGTATGGGATCTAAACTCTTCCCGAATGATAAAGTTGCTGCGGAAGACTGGACTTATGTAACAGAAAAATGTAAAGAAGCTCTGGCTTATATCGCAGAAGCTAGAAAATAAGATATTTCATTTTGTTTAAAGGTGTTTAAAGGGGACAACCATTGGAGTTGGCAGATCGTGCCACTCCAGTGGTTTGTTTTTTTATGCGAATTATTTTTTGAGGTAATAATCTTGGGATTTGTTAGTTTTCGGTTTCTTTTTTGATGAATTCTGAGTTAATCTTCTCCGGTTTCTTATAAACTTGTATATTTTGATCTATGAATTTCCTAACAACTTGTGTATTCTATTATTTTAATTGATATAAAGTTGTAAATATTGGTATTTATCCCTATCTTTGTAACCGATTCAGTTTTCATAGAATTGCAAAACAAACAAATTGAGCATTATGGATAGGAAAAAAATGAAACGAGTGGCTCTTGGAGCTCTCATTGGCGCATTCTCGTTGAGTAGTTGTGCTGACAAAGATGTGTATCAGGGAGAACACAAGAACACGCCTCTTAATCCGACAGAAGTTTTCGACTTCAGTATGGTTAAACAGGTAAAGGTAAATGTAGATTATGGATTTACGAATGACTATTATGTCATTTTCGGACTCTATGATCAGAATCCTCTGAAGGAAGTTGGAGATTCATGGGTGAAAGATGAGACACTGGCTCCTGTCTATTCTGCTTCTACCGATAAAAAAGGTAAATATTCGGGTACTATACAGATTCCTACGGCTATTACGGAGGTATGGCTTTATACGGACTATTTAGGAACGGTTTCTCCGGTTAAGTTGACAGTTTCTGCCGGTGGTGAAATAAACTTCAATCAGGCAGAATATGTTGCCTCATTAAGCACTAAGACAAGAGGAACAACATCCGGAGGATATACTTATTTGGATAGCTGGAAGTTAATGCCCGGAGTTGATTGGGATGGCCGTGGTTATCCTAATAATATGGAAGATGGTTTGAGTATGCCGTCTGCTGATATTTTATATAGTATAAAGGACACATACAGTAAAATTAATGGTAAGAAAATTACGGAGTTGCATCCGGAATGGCTAAATAATAATACCACTTCTGAAATCAAAATCACTAAAGCTACGGAATTAAGCCTTGTATTCGTCACAAGTGGAGCCCAGTTTAATAATACAGTAGGATTCTTTACTTATACCACGGGAACTATTCCTACAGAAGCTTCTATTCAGAAGGTATTGGCATTCCCTAATGCGTCTCCTATTACTAAAATGTCTGATAATGGTAATGGTTCATTGCTTTGTGGTCACGAAGTGAAACTTAAATACTGGAATGAAGCAGAACAAAAATTTGAAGATAAGTTTCCGGCAGGTGTTACTGTTGGATGGTGTTTGCAGGCGATGGGCTTTAATAAGGGGAATATTGTGAATGGTATGGGAATTCGTTACTCTTATAGTTCAATGAATTCGGATAATGCTCAGCGTGTGGTAGCATTGCGTGAGAAAAGTTCTGACCAGATTGTGGCTATTGGTTTTGAGGATAATAAAGACTATGACTATTGTGATGCTGTGTTCTATCTGAAAGTTGCTGAATCGGGAGCTATAGATACGGATGGACCGGAATTGCCTCCTGTGGGTCCTCCTAGCGATTTGGATAATACAGTGACATATAAGGGAACTCTTGCTTATGAGGATTTATGGCCTTCACGCGGAGATTACGATATGAATGATATGGTCGTGAAATATCAGTCTACTCTTTATCGGAATGTGTTGACGAATAAAGTTTATAAGATTGTTGATGAATTTACTCCTGTTCATAATGGAGCCTCATATGTTTGTGGTTTTGGTTATCAACTGCATAAAGTGTTACCGGATAGGGTAAGAAGCGTTGATGTGTCAGGTCCTGAAGGCTGGAGGGTTGAAACTGGTCAATCTTATCCCACAATTATTTTGTTTGACAATCTCAGAACTGTCTTGAATCAGACATTTACAGTTACTCTTGAATTGGCGGATGTGGATCAGGCCCAGGTGCAACCTCCTTACAATCCGTTTATTTTTGCGAGAAGTAGAGAGGTTGAGGTGCATTTAGTCAACTATCCGCCCACTGACAAGGCAAATATGGAACTATTTAATACGGCTGATGATCAATCCAATATTTCATCAGGAATTTATTATATATCTCGATATCAGGATGATATAGAACTCCTTATGCCATACGGAATCAATTTACCTACACATGATTTTAACATTCCTGCGGAAACCGTTAAGATATACGATACTTATCCGGGATTTAAAGATTGGGTGAGATCTCACGGTGCGTCAAACAGTGATTGGTATAAGAAGAATTAAATATATCCGAAAATAAGTTATAAATAAGAAGATTTTTTGTGTTGCTGTTTGCGCACACGGAAAATCTTCTTATCTTTGTATCGCAGTTGTGAAACTGCTCATGATTTTGACTTTTAAATAAATTAGTTTTTTAGTTTTCAATAAAGGATTAGTTAGGTAAAAAGATTCGTTAATAGTTTTTTTCATAGGCTAAAATTTGGATTTAGAAATTAGGTAATTAGGTATAGAAGGTAAAGAAAGTTTGTTTTTATAGGTAATTAGAAGTTTTATTTTTGGGTAAAGAGAAGATTGATTTTTAGGTAACAATGATGCAGTTTAAAAGAAAAGCCTCTATGGCTTTTCTTACAGAGGCGAGAGGTTCGTGAGAGCTTACTCGTTTTTTTTGTTATATACTTCTCTTTCTATAACTTTTGTTCGGTTTTTATTTCTTTTTCGTATCTTTGTTGCAATTGTATTCAAATGAATACTTTAAAGCAAAGATAGGCAAGTATGGAAGAAATAAGCAGTCAAGATATACGTTGGAAACAGCGTTTTCAGAATTACGAGAAGGGATTCAAACGTTTATCTCGTGCCATAGAAGTTGTAAAATCCGCTCCTGATGATGATTTGTTGCAATCCGGGCTCGTTCAGACCTATGAGTACACATTTGAACTGGCATGGAAAACATTGAAGGATTATCTTACGTTAGAAGGTTTTGAGGTGCGTTCCCCCCGTGAAACGATTCGCCAAGGCTTCCAGAGTGGATATATCATGAATGGCGAAGATTGGTTGCAGGCATTGGCCGACCGTAATCTGACCACTCATATTTATGATGATGAAATTATTATTCGGGTACTGAATGATATCTTTGAGCGTTATTTTTTTCTGCTTCAAGACTTCTATGTTTCTTTTAAAGAAAAAGCAGATGAATAAGATTCTGTGGCAACAATATGGATTGAGTGAAATAAACGGGAAGCGAATCATTGATGTTCTTTCTCGTTTTTCAGAGGTGCAAGAAGCTGTTTTGTTCGGTTCTCGCGCCAAGGGCAATTATAATCGGGGATCAGATATTGACATTGCTGTAAAAGGAACCATTTCAAAAGATGTGCTGTCGGCATTGCTTGTCGCTTTCGATGAAACAGTTCTGCCTTATTTTGTAGATATAGTGGTTTATGGACATATCAAAAATTTGGCATTGAAAGAGCATATTGACAGAATTGGAGTTTGCATTTATTCAGTGCCATGAATATGAAATCAGACGATATGTATGTCGCATGAGAGCCTGCACGTTTTTTATGTTCCGTCATGAAAAATGGGACATTTTATTTTTTTTAAGAAGTGATGATTTTTTCAGTCATTCTTTGTATATTTGTGGCATTATCTACATAAAATATTAATTTTGGAACAGGTACTGCTTATATTTGATTGGATTCTATACGTATTGTTTGCGATAAACATACTGTATTTACTGGTTTATAGTTTGGCGTCACTTCGACGGAAACCCGATAAGCCGGTTCTTGCGAAAGAGTATAAGCGATTTGCGCTATTAATAGCAGCATATAAGGAGGATGTCGTTATCATGGATACAGTGCAGGCTTGCCTGGCACAGGATTATCCAAGTGATAAATATGACGTAGTAGTGATTTCAGATCACATGCAGCCTTCTACAAACAATAAACTTCGTGCGTTGCCAATCAAGCTGCTTCAGGTGGATTTTGAAAAGAGCACGAATACGAAATCGCTGAAGGCTGCTCTTGAGTATTTGGATAAGGACTCCTATGATGTAGCGTTAATAATAGACGCTGATAATGTCATAAATTCGTCCTATCTCGTAGAGTTGAATAATGCTTTTGGCAATCCGGAAGTACAGGTGGTACAGACGCATCGGATCGCAAAGAATTTAAATACAAATATGGCTTATTTGGATGCAATTAGTGAGGAGATAAATAATTCCATATTTCGTCTTGGACATGTGAATCTGGGGATGTCAGCTGCTTTGATAGGTTCCGGTATGGCATTTGAGTACCCTTTATTTTATAAAGCTATGATGAGTAATACTTCGGTTGGAGGTTTTGATCGGGTATTGGAGATGAAGCTGCTTTTCCATCGCGTATTTTTTCACTATTTGCCCGATACGTATGTGCTGGACGAGAAGATACAGAAAACGAAGAATTTTTATCAGCAACGCCGTCGTTGGTTGTCGGCACAGTATTATAGTTTGGGTGAATTTGTACATCATTTGATCCCGGCCATTCGTGACCGAAAATGGGATTTTTGTGATAAACTTTTTCAGCAAGCTTCCTTCTCGCGGTTGTTGTTATTAGGATTCACTTTTATATTTTCGGTGTGCTTTTCAATATGGTTTCCTGCGTTGGCTTATAAGTGGTGGGGGATATTCGGGCTGTTGTTGTTGGCATTGGTGATTGCTATTCCCCGTCGGTTCTGGAAATGGCGTTTGGCCAAGGCAATATGTTTTGTCCCATACTCATTTCTGCTGATGTTTTTTAATTTATTCCGGCTGAAGGAGGCGAATAAGAAGTTCATTCATACGGCGCATGGGGTGGAATAAGTGAAAAAACGCGCTTTTTTAGTCAGAAGGCAATTTTTATCGGAAAATAATAGAAGTGATAAAATGGTAAACGAAAAAGAGAGGTGTTACCACCTCTCTTTTCCTACATCGAAGCACGGACACTCTTTTGTCCATTCCATTGGCTCCACCTCTCCATTTCCGTTCACATCCGGGCTCAAGTCCCGGTGCCCTACAATTCTCGCTTCCGGATAATCCATCTTCAGGACTCGCACCAACACTCGCAATGAATGCCGTTGCCATTCCGTCCGTGTATCCTTTGCTATCCCATGGCAGTCCAAGCCGCCCTCATAGCAAATTCCGATGCTATGGGCATTGTAGCCCTTCGCGTGGGCACCGACCCTCTCGACCGGGCGTGTGGATCGGATATCGCCGTTGCGGCGGACGTAGAAATGATAGCCTGCGCCATCAAAACCACGGCGGCGGTGAGCGGTATCCAGGTCGCGCTCGGTAAAGGGGCGGTCCTCGCGAGTGGCGCTGCAATGGATCACAATTAGATCAATTCTTCTCACAGATTCATCGCGTTTGCGCTAAAAGCGCCTATTACGGCTGAAGCCACTGCGATGATTAATTTCAGGATCTTGTCCCAAGTCGTTTTTTTCATATTGATAAGTGAATTAGTGATTAGTGAATTAGTGATTAGTGATTAGCGGGCTGCGCAACCTTTATCCCAACGGATTTTCATCCAGGCCTCCGTCTCCGCCTTCTCCGCTGCCACCGGAAGAGGAACCGCCGCCGTTGCCGGACGAGTTGCCATCTTCCGATACCAGTTCGAAGACGATGTTGTTCGGTCCACCTTTTGTAGTGGCGATGCTGTCGTTTGCCAGTCGTAGGGTGTTGGCCACCTTGAAGCGGATGTTGACACGTTTGATATTCTTCACTGTACAATCCTTGGCCGCATCGGTGGCAAGGCATTTGAAGGTGGTGTGGAAAATCCCGAAGCCGTCCAGGCGGACACTGTTACCGTCAGTCATTGTTTGGCGCATCTGACGCACGATGGCCTTGCCTACATGTACCACGTCCTCGGCCGACATTCCGCCCAGGGCTTCGATGTCCTGTGCGATACGTTCAAGATCGAACATTTTCGCGTCTTTCGGTTTGCGTTTCAGAGTGTAAACCATGGGAGATGTTTTATCTCCGATTTTCTTGTGGCGCTGTGTGCGCACTACTAATGCATTTGCCATAATTTTACAAATAATTTAGAGTGAATAAATGGTGAATTATTTCATAACCTTTCCGATAGTAAGGAAGACACCTTTCTTCCGGTTTGGTTCAACAAAGATAGAGCATGCCATCAGTGTGTATGGAGGTTCGGAGAGTTTCGTGGAGGTTTGCGGAGGAAAAAAGAGCTTTTTGGAGGATAAACGTTGGGAAATGCGGGCAGACGGTGCGAAACAGTGTGAAAAAGGGAAAGGGAGCCCTAAGGCTCCCCTAAAACATTGACGATCAAACGTACTTGGGCAGGTGTGTAGCACCTGTCGGTGCGGCTCAGTCCTGTTTCCTGCAGGCGCTGCTCCAGCCCGGGAGCTTTTCGTATCCACGTGTTGAAGCGGTTGACGGCTGTCTGCTGGGCTACTCCGCGGATGTAGCACATGGCCAATTCGCCTTTCCCGTAGCTGCGTATCACAAAGCAGACTTCTAAAATGGAATCATCAGTTTTTTGCATATTCAAAAATGAATGTTTTGTTGTTTATATTGGATGCTTTTAATTGTATGTAAATGTACTGAAAATTAATCAAATAAGCAACCTTGTCCCGAAGTATTTTCAAGCCAATTTTCATTGTCGAATACCGTGTTTATCGGTCCCGGTTTGTCACCGTCCGGTCCGTGCACAATGGCTTCTTCGCAGGGCCAGTAGCGTCCGTTGATGCGGTTGTAGACGAATTTGGCGTTGGTGTGGGCGCTGCCCAAATGCTTGAACCGGACTTTGTCGATGTGGATGGTAACGATTTCCTTATCGTCGTTGCGATCTACGATAAGACAGTAGTCGGCCATGTTACCGAAGTTGGCGGAACCGTTGATGTCGTTCATCTCTGCACGCCGCCGTTCGCCGTTGGTGGTGTTGCGGTTCACCTTGCGCGGATGCGCCACGAGGATAATGAGGCACTTGTGTTGCTGGGCGAATCGGCTCAGCTTGTTCAGCAGCGAGGTGATGTATTGCAGTTCCGTTTGTCCCGGTTCCAGTTGCTGGTCGATGCGGTTTAGCGGATCTATGACAAAGATGCGCATCCCGCGGCGACGTACCAGTTGGCGGGCTTTCTCAAGGATGCAGTCCACGGTGTAGCTTCCCGTGTCCGGTAAGATGTGCGTCACATTGTCCGTCAGCCAGCGCACCACCCGGTTGTAGAGGGTTTCCGTCATACCCGCTCCGGGGCGGAAGGGATGCCCGGTCAGCTTTTCGGAGAGCTTGGCCAGATGGTATTCCATGGGCATGTTTTCGGGACTGAAGTAGCCGATTTTCCACCCGTGCCTCAAGCAGAGGCGCAGGACGAGTTCGTCGATGAATTCTGACTTTCCATCTCCGGGAAAGCCGCTCGTTACCACGAAACGTCCGGTTTCGAAAGTGCAGTTCTCGTCCAGATTGTCCCAGCCCGTTTCAGCGCCCCGTTGAAGGCCGTTTTCGAAGAGCGTGCGGAAGGCATCTTGGCGGTCTTCGGCGGTGAAGACGCCTTCCAGCGGGATTTCTTCGGCCTGCGCCAAGGTGATGAGCAGACTTTCGGCTCCGTAGCGGATGAGATGCTCGTTGGCATCCTTGCATTCCGGCCCGAAGTGTACCAGGCGGCAGCGTTCGGTTCCGAGGCGCCGCACGAGTTCCCGTTGCAGCAGCCGGCCGGAGTTGTCCTCGTCTGTGGCGATGTAGATGAGTTGCTTCGGCTCGAAGTGTGTATCCACAAAGCGGTCCATCCAGGTGAGGTTGTTCTGCGCGCCGGCGGGCACGGAGATCACGTCCTTTCGTCCGGCGCTCATGAAGGCGGCGGCGTCGAATTCGCCCTCGGTGATGATGCATTCCGGAGTGTCCAGTATGGCGTCGATGTTGTAGGGGATCAGCTCGGCGCCCTTCACCATCATGAAGTGCTTACGGCCGCTGCGGTACTTGGTGTTGATGAGCGTGCCGTTTTCGAAATAGTTGAAGCAGAGGCAGTTTTCCAGTTCGTGGCTTTCGGGCAGCATGATGCATTCTTCAGTGATGCGCAGTTCGGCCAGTAGATGTTGCGCCAAGCAGCGTTCCTGTGTCCAGTATCGTTCCAGGTTCTCGCTGAGCTTTGCCTTGGCGGCGTCGAAGACGGGGCGGCGGAAGTGGGAGGGGAGCTTGCTGGTACGGTTGTATTTTTCTTTTAACTGTTGCCGTTCCCGCTCTTCGGCATCATCGGGCACGTAGAACTTGTGACCGCAGTGATGGCAGTAGCATAAGCCCTTGTCCAGATCGATGGAGAACGATTTGTTGCCTTTGTGTCCGCGGGTGGCGTTGCACTCCGGACAGATGGTTTTGATTTTGCCGCTGGTACGACCGTGGGTGTCGATTCCGTACTTATGAAAATTTCTCATTGTTTGTTGGATTGTTGAAAATTATTTTTGGAAAGTCATTTGTGAAGTCGTTTGGAAATGCCACACTTCAGTGTCTCGAATGCCACACTTCGTGGGGGCAAATGCCACACTTGGATGAGCGTGATCTGTGGCATTTGCTTTGTTCAGCTGTGGCATTTGCCTTGTTCAACTGTGGCGTTTGTCCCCATGAAGTGTGGCATTTGCGAGCTCCATGAGCGTGTGGATTCATTCCAGAAAGCGGTGGCGTCCGGTCGGGGAGGGGCATTGTCGGGAATAGTGCAGCCCAGATAGGTGCGTCGGCCGTCAATGCGCTGTTCGTAGCGGTAGGGATCGGGCGGGGCGGCGGACTTCTGCTTGGCGTCAAGTGCCAGTAGGGTTGCGTACAGGGCTTGCGAAGTGCGTTGTCCGCCTTTGGTATAGTTTGCGAAATAGCGGCGCGCATCGCTTTCATTCAGCAAGTCGTGCCATTTGTCGTAGACTTCGACATGTTGTTTGAAACAATCCACAGCCACCTTGATGTGGCGCATCAGTAGTGCACCGTAGCCGCTGTGCATGCAGGTTGCTTCGAGCCAGGGCGTTTTTTCGACCAGTCCGTCCACCAATTCCCGCCAGGGACGTATGGGATACAGCGGTGCTTGCGGCCGACCGAAGTCGTCGCAGACGGTAAGCGTAGTCGGAGAATTGTTGGCATCATTATCAGCATCAGCAGTAGTTTCTTTTTCTTTTGCTGCTGCTGTTATTATATCTTTTATATTCTCTTTAAATACTTTGCAGACTATTTCTTCAACGGTGCTGTCTTTTAGCGTGTTACCTTGATTTTTGACCTGATTTTCCGGATTCAGCTCTGACGTTTTTTGCCGAATTTCATCATTTTTTGCATCGGAACCGGCGTTTTCTCCAGCATTTTTTGCCGTTTCTTTTTCCTGCTTCTTCACCGGATTCAGTTCTTCGGGGCTGAAAAAGCCGTCTTCTTCAAGATTGAAAAGTTGGAATTCGGAGATGATTTTCTTCAGGTAACTGAGCGGCATCTTTTTGCTCTTGCAGTAAGGGCGCAGATATTCCAGTTTTGCTCTGGGGGTAGGCAGTATGGAGAGTTTCTCGATGATGATCCAGTAGGCTCCGGTTCCTCTGGGGCCTTCCTTGTCGAACAGATCTTGCATTCGTGGGTCGTGCATGGCCATGAGCGGGTGCTGCAGGTAAAAATTTCTTTTCATTACAATTGCTTTAAATTTGATTAATTACTTGTGGGAAAATGTTGCGTAAGGCGGAGTAGCCTGTTGTGGCGGCGACGGCGTTTTTTCGTAGCGTTTTCTCTTGACGGCGTCAAAGGTAAGCATAGCCCAAAGATTCTATATGTACGGTCTGTCCACTGCTTGTCCGTGTCAGAATAGCTTCCGGACAAGGTTTAGTGGGCCTGGACCGTACATTAGAAATGAATGGTTACTCATTGTTAAAATTAAGGTTTATTATGAATTGGGGGAGCCCTGACACCGAAGAGAGCATTACGATAATTACATGCAATCATCTGGCGGTCATTTTTTTAGCTTCTTTTTGCCCGGGGCCTGGCTGTATCTGTGAGTGACCTCGCGAATGTGTCCCAGCGCTAGTTTCAGGCGTACGCTGATATTGCCTTTGCCTTCAAGCAGATCCTTCATGCCTTGGGCGAAAAGCTCCAGTACGATAAATTCCAGTTTTACATGGTTTGTTTCGATCAGAACGTTGAAGATTTCTACATGATCTCCGTTAGTAACGGATAGCTCAAATGTTTTTTTTCATGATTTTTGTATTAATAAAATAAATGGCGGCAAAGGTAGAAATACCCGGAGAGGGAGTCTGGCAATTTTTGGGATATAATTGGTGTTTACTGTTTTGATGAAAGAAATCCGCGGAAGGTGCCTCGGATAACGGCCGCTGCCAATCGAAATTTACCGTGTAGCAGATATACCATTGCCTTTTTAGGCGCGGCAATGAGAGAAATGTATAGGCAGGACAGGATCTTTTCGCCGCCCGGTATGTTTCGACGGGCGTACAGGATGCGGGCGCGTGAGAGATAGAATTCTCTTAAGGGGGTTCCTTTCTTGGCAGTCATGCTTTCCTTGTGGTAGACTACGGCTTCGGGTTCGTACCATAATTTATACCCGGCCCGGTGTAGCTGTGCCGACCAGTCAAATTCTTCATAAAACAGAAAGTAGATTTCTGTCATTGTGCCTGCTTGTTGCAGGGCGTCACGACGCACCATCATGGCGGCGCCATGCAGGGAGGCGGTTTCGCATGCTATCCGATAGCTGGGCTGGTCTTTTTCGTTGAAGCCGATGGCGGCATTGCGTAGTGTGATGCGTGAGAATGGGGTAAAGCCGGCGTATTGTAGTGTGTCGGGTGCGTAGCTGTATTTTAGCATGGGCGATACACCGCCGTTTTGGGGGGCTGCTTCCAGCCGGTGGATCAACGTTTCCAGTATCGGTTCTTTGATAATCGTGTCATTATTGAGGAAAAACAGATAGTTGCCTTCAGCTACTGTCAGTCCGGCGTTGTTGCCTCCGGCAAACCCGGTATTGGTATTTTGTACGACTTTTACTTCGGGGTGGCGCAGCTTGATTTCATCGGCTTCGGGCATGCGGGAGCCGTTGTCCACTACAATGATTTCATAGGGGTGGGTTTCGTGCTTGCGGAATGAGGCGATCATTTCGCAGGTGTCGGCAAGGCCGTTGTAGTTGACGGTGATGATGGAGACCATAATATTAGTTATGTAAAAACTTTAAAAGTACTTCAATCATATTTTGATATGATAGTTTTTGGCTATCATAGTTATGATATACATCAATATTGATTTGCTTGTTTACTATTTGGGAAAGAATATTGCTTAAACCGATATTGTCTTCCTGCTCTATAAAATAACCGTATTTTTCTTGCTCTATTAGGTCTTCAGCAGCACCGGTACGTGTACTGATTATGTAATTTCTAAATCGTTTCGCTTCATTCAGTACCAGCCCGTAACTTTCTCTACGTGAGGTGGACACAAATATTTTAGCTTTGTTATACCATTCCCATAATTCTTTTTTATTGTCGATTTTTCCTTTAAAGATAATTTGTTTTCTTTTGGAAGGATAATTTTTGTAAAATTGTTCTATAATGCTATTGAAATCATTTTCAATAGGACCTATAAAGCAAAATTTCCATTCTTTTAAATCTACATCTTCTAATGCTTTTAAAAGCATTTCTGTATTTTTCTGTGAAGTTCCCAACCGTCCTACGGTAATCATTAGGTTTTCTTTTTCATCGTACATTCGCTCCTTAATTCCTAATATGTTTAGATGTGCTTCATCAAATGCATTGGGCATCAATACAAGTTTTTTTCTCAGTTGGTCTCCAAAGTACTTATTATGGCATAGAGAATTATAAGGTTGTGACGTTTCACATGAAATTACATTTACTTTACTTAGGCAACTGTTATATATTATTTTTCGTATAGTTCTACCTATAAAAGAACATCTGGACAAATCCCATTCTTTACCTGATTCTGTATCTAATTTTACATAAATAAGCCCATCTCTGTTTAAAATTTTATAAAGTAGGATGTTTACGAAAGTTTCTAATCGCCAGTGGAAACACATCAATAGGTTGATGCGTGAAGCATTTTGCCACAAGTACTTTACATAAATGGGAATTCGCTGGAGTGGTTTATATCCTAATGGTCTTCTTACAAAGTGCAAATCCTTTTTCTGTCTTTTGGAAATTTGTGTTGCAATTTCTTCGGAATAGCCACAACAGATTTCTACTTGGTATCCTAAAGCTTGCCCCAAATAATAAGGTACTAATACAACATCTTTACCGAACTCTAAAGAGTTAAGTTTCCTCCAAAGCAATGTAATGTTCTTTTTTTGTTCCATTTGTTTAATTTGTAATTTTTTCCGCTTTTTCTAGTGCCTCTAAGAAAAATTTCCCTTCACTAATCAACTGACCAATAGATTGTGCATTCTTTTTATATATATTATAAACCTTTTGGTCCATACAGTTAATGATATCGGCAGCATCGTGCAAGGAGGATACGCATATTCCAACTTTGTATTTATTTACAAATGATGCCATGCCACTTTCTTCCCAAACGATAACAGGAACTCTTGCTGCTAAATACAGCCCACATTTATGTGAATTATTAAACCGCAAATAGGTGCCTAAAAGACCGCAACAAGTATTGATAGAAATGCCATCCCAAACAAGTCCCCATGTGCATTGGGATATATTTTCAATTAGTTCGTCAGGAGCTTTTTTCCCCATAAATTCTATGTTTCTATCTTTTTTTTCTTCAGTATTGCTTCCCCAAATTTTAAAATTTAAATTGACGGAAGATAATTCATTAATAAAAGGAGCCTTATTTAAGTTTCCAGCGAATGCTACAGATTTCTCGTTAAAAACCATATTAGTAGTATGCTCAGAAGCGATAGGTTCAAAGTTATTTAAGTAATCCCAAATTCCTATAGAAACTAAATGATTAGTGAAATGGTACTTATTCTGTAAAATCTGAATTGAGTTATCATTAGGTGCCAATATGATGTCAGCAACTGCAATACTGTTCATCTCAGCATGAGCATATTCTTTGCTTTTTTCCATTCGCATGGATTCAATATCATTAATAAAACAAATTAGCTTGAACCGGATGATTCTATTGAAAAACTTTAGAAGCTTTATGCGTTGAAAATTACTTGGTACAAAATAGAGAACTGTTCCGTTTCTACCAACCCTGAAACATAAGGTAAACAACAGAATTGGGATATCTATTAATTTAATAATTTTATTTGTCCTCGTAGGTAAAGCCAAAACAGCTTTATAGCCTTTTGAATCTAACAAAGCCATAATGTCTTTCATTGCTTTGGAACCTGCATTGGGATTTGCTGAAATCCCAAATTTTATATAGTATTTACTCATCTTTAAATCTCTATTTTTATTTAAACCAAAATACAATCCAATTTTTATATGTAACATATTGGGAGATATTCATACGTCGGAAACGGCATGCGGTTTCTATCTTCTCAAGCAGAGTCATTCTGTGTCCTAACCAAATAACTGAATTATATGTTTTTGTTAAATATAAATTAATAACAGATCTCCACCCATCGTTTAGTTGCGCCCAATTGTGTATTCGAGCGCATACCGTGGTATAACCGTCAATATTACGCATACTGAAATCATTGGTCATTGTTGAATTAGCACGCACTCTACGTTTAAAATATGGTTGAGAAATATAACGAATACGTTGGGCATTCAGTCTGATTTGCACAGCAAATGCATGGTCTTCGTGAATAATTCCAGGGGGAAAACCACTGAAACAACTTTTGAGGAATGGATGGCTAGTGAAACATAGGCATGGGGAAACTATAAATATATTGTGTTCTAATTCATAGTTAAAAAGTTCCATTCCATTCCATAATTTATTTTCATTAATGATCCCTTTTCTGCAATAGGTGAAAGTATTTGAAGTATCTGGGGCTGAGATAACAGTCGCATCAAAAAATACAAAATCAAGTTTATCCTTTTCACATATATTGTAGCATTCTTTCAAGGCGTCTGTATCTAATTTGTCATCGCTATCCATGAAATAAATGTATTTTCCAGTTGCAAGTTGTAAGCCATTGTTGCGTGCAACGCTTTGCCCTTGATTAGGTTGAGTCATATATCTTATTCTATGGTCTCTTAGAGCATACTCTTCTATGATATCAGGACTTTCATCGGTAGAGCCGTCATTGATGAGGATAATATCCAACTCTTTTAAACTTTGATTACAAATACTATCTAACGTTTCACGTAGAAAAGGTGCAGTATTGTATATGGGTATAATAATAGATACTTTCGGAATTACTAGAATATTATCACTCATTTTTTCCTTTTATTTAAGATGCTTTTGACTTTTGCAAATATATTATATTCTTTGGAATACTGTATATAAATTGTCCATAAAACTAGACAGATAAGAGTTTTAATAATTAAAGATAAAATTATAGTATCCTCTTTAATATAAGGTGTTACAAAATATAAAGCAGTGCCTATAATGCAGCTTAATATAATAGGAGATAAAAGTTGATAATAATAAAGACGAAGACTGCGGTGTAACATCTTTCGATATAACTGCCAATAACATTGCACGAAGCCCAAAAGGAAAGAAATGAGAATAGACCAGGCTGTGGCTTCTAATGAACGGAAATAAAAGATACCGATGAGGATGCTGACTACACTTGCTGTAGCAGAAAAGACTCCGCAAATGAACATGCCTCGGGTGTCATTTCCTGCCTGATAGAAGGAGCCTGAAGAGGAAAGAATGAGTTGAATACCTACTGTGAGCGATAATATTCTAAATACAGGAATAGATGGCAACCATTGATTTCCGAAAAAAAGTAAAATTAATTCATCGGAACAAAAGTATAGCAATATGCTAAGGGGAAAGCCAATGAAAGCCAATAGGCGGACAATACGTTCGTGAGCATTCCCCAATTTGCCCATGTCATTTTGATAGTCACTCAAAACAGGGTGCATTACAGGGGTAATGACAAAGGTGATGTTTTGTAAAGGGAGCATCATCAATCGATAAGATTTTTCATAATAACCAAGCGGACTCATGCCCATATACTTACCTATTAGTAGTTTGTCAAGATTACGGGTGAAGTAATTGACTATATTAAAAAGAAATTGGTATACAGAATAATTCCATATTTTTTTTACGCTTACTATACCAGAAGTGAAACGGAACTTTTGAGGGTATTTTTTTAGCGATATCAGGTAGAGGAGTAGGCTCGACAAGATGGGCTGGATAGTCAGCGCATAGAGACCTCCCCCGCACAGGGCAACAGCTACTGACAACATTCCTACTGTGATTTGTATGAAGAAAGTACGATAGGCAATGAATTTGAAATCTTTGTCCCTATAGAAGAGTGTGTTAGGAACCATAGCGGCGGCTGAGAAGAATAGGCTGACTGATAGTAACTGGCAGATAAAGATGAGCTGGGTGTTTTGGTAATAGTTTGCTATTATCCATGAGGAAAGAAAAAAAAGAACACCTAAGATAATTCCTAACCAAACTGTGAAAATATAGATATTACTAAGATCTCTTTTAGTTAACTCCTTGTTTTGGATGATGGCAGATGAGAAGCCTATATTAGTGAAAACGTTAAAAAAATTAATAATAACTGTAGCTACTGCCACCACACCGAAATCATCGGGTGATAACATGCGAGCAAGTACGGCAGTAACTATTAAGGAAATAAATATTCCCGAATATTTAGCTATTGCTGTGTAGAAAACTCCTGAAAAAATTTGTTGCTTTATACTTGCCATAACACTATGAGTAGGAAGTTTGTTGTAAGCTACTATCTTTACATATTTTTTTCATCTGTTCTTCCCATGATAGATGTCGGATAGAATCTCTTATTTCCTGTGGTGAAAGGGCTTGAGAATGACAAAAAGTTATCAACTGTGATATATCAATGGGACTTTCGTCAGCAACTGTTTTCAATACATAGGGCATATGGTCGAAGTCGGTATCAGTTTCAGAGTAAGTGAATGCAAAACCACGTGCTGCATATTCCCGGTTCTTCAAAGTTTTGATATCATATATGCCACTACGGTGGCGTGCTAAACTGCCAATAGCAAAATCAGCTTGTTCAAAAAGGGTATTTAAGGCCTCGCCATGTTTTGCACCATGGCAGATGACGTATGATTCTATTCCGTATTCTCGAATAGGGGTTTCTATCTCCCGACGTTCTCTTTCGCCGCTCATATTACCGACAAGATGGAAATATACTTTGTATTTCGGATGATTTTTGTAATATTTTCCAAGTCCTTTAATCAAGCGATCGAAGCCATGCCAGAAGTGTATTTCAGCCACACCTATCAGGTGAAGTTCTTTGCTAATATCGTGTATTGTCTTCCGTATCGGGATACTATTGAAGTCTATGCCATTAGAAATACGTATAGTACGTTGCCCGAAGATTT
>NZ_EQ973492.1:18035-20794 GCF_000158035.1 Bacteroides cellulosilyticus DSM 14838 | reverse complement strand
CAGAATAATTGTTCTAGATAATAATATACCTCAAATTTCTCTTTACTATAAACCGATAATCGGTGACAGCGTCCCTGAAGCAAGTCGTGCGGATTGGGACGTTAGTTACAATTTAGGTGACTCATGGAAACTGGTTCGGAAAGAAAAGAGAAAAAATAGTTCTTTGTTTAAGGTGGATGTAGTTGTGTATCCGGAAGTTTCATTAAAGAATCTGGTGATTACGCAGGTATACCAAGTGCTTTTTAACTTGTCACCGGCAGTTGAGGTTTCATTCTGGAAGGGAATGAAGTTGACCGCACAGGTTATTTTTCCGGTTTATAATGACGGGTATGGTGATTTAGCTGATAAAGTACGTCCTGGATTTCTGACATTGCAACAAACTGTTCGTTTACCTTATAATACATGGCTTACAGGAACTGTCGGAACATTTAATGCAAGCCGGTATGGAGGTGATTTGAAATTGCTTCATGTGTTAAAAGCCGATGAACGTTTTTCGTTTGAAGGACGCATTGGATTAACTGCTGCGTATGAATGGGATGGATTTGAATTTTACTATGGAACAAAGACACGCTTGACGTGGAGTTTAGGAGCTAATTTTTATTGGCCCGAATACAATGTTCAGGCAAGTTTGAAAGGTGAACAATATCTATTGGGTGAAAAAGGCGTAAGATTCGATTTGATTCGCCACTTCCGCTATTGCTCGATTGGCTTTTATGCAATGAAAGCGCAAGGGGCAAAGTCAAATGGCGGTTTTAGATTTCAAATAGCGCTCCCACCTTATAAATATAAGAGAAAAGGATATATACCGCGGGTGACGCCCTCAAAGAACATGGGGATAGCTTATAATGCAGGCAATGAACGCTATTATTATAAGGGATTCCGGGCTAACGCAAGCGAGAACATAATGAGTAATAATAGTTTTAATCCATATTTTATTAAATCAGAATTACTAAATTTTTAATTTTATTGAGATGAAAAAGAAAAGTTTCTTTAACGGCTACAATGCTAAATTAGCATTAGCCGTAGTGGCCTTAACAGGGTCATTACTCACTGGATGTTACAAAGATGAAGGATTGGATATCATCGATCCCGATCAGAGTGTAACATTGCCAGCTGCCCAGTACACAATTACAGGTACAATTTACAGTGCTGAAGGTACTATCTTGACTGCCGCAACAGTTGAATCAGATAAAGGTACTGTTACTCAAAGCAGCGGTTCTTTCACTATTTCAGGTTTGTCAGCCGGTGCTGTAAAGGTTACAGCTAAATGCACAGGTTTCGAGAAACAAGAAACTACTGTGAACATTGCTGAATTGAAACCGGGACAAGCTGCCGTTTATCCTGTTAATTTCGTGTTAGGTAAAACAGCTACAACCAAAGAAGTTGAATTGAGATATAACCTCAAAGTAACAGTTTTGGATGAAGACATGAATGAAATCAACGATGCTGACGTAACTGTATATGGTAAAGGTACCGAAGAAGTAGATTATGAAACTACTCCTCTGACTGCCGGTGCATATAAGATTAAAGCAAGCAAAGACGGATTTGTATCTACTATCCAATACATCTCTTTACCGAATGCTAAGAAAGAAGTAGCTATTGACTTCGCAGACGCATTTGCTACTGAAGATTACACTACAGAAATCGTTCTGGTTAAAACTGCTACAGGAACAGTAGTTCTTGCAGGTGACTTGAAGTTTGGTAACAGATGGATGTTGGCAAAAGTTGTACGTTTGTACAATGACAAGGGTACTCAATTCTACGGTGAAGGTAACTCCAACACTTATGCGTATAAGTTTAATGTTCCTGAAACTGAATTCGTAGAAGAGACTACAACCAAAGCTATTTCTTCTAAATTCTTTAGTGCTACTTTCAAGATCGTTGATGAGAATGGTATTGAAATGACTTTAGTTCAGAAGATTGCTAAACCTACAGCTAGCACAGAACCGGGTGGAGAAGAACCGAATGTTGAAGTGAAGATTGACTTCTCATTCAATGTTGAAGTTACGAGAACTAATGCTGCTCCTACTCTTCTACCGACAGTAGATACTTTCGATCCTATGATTGTAAATGGAACTGATAGAGTTAAACAATATACTTATGACATTCCAGTATTAGTAGGTATGAAGACTATTGACATACAGGGAGGTAACCTTGGCAGCGAAACTGCATTAGGTGTAGCAGTTGCTCAAGCTATGAAGGCAGCTACTGATACAATCGTTGCTGATGGATACAAAAACGCACTTATAGAAAAGGGATACAAATTCGAATTGGCACCTTACACTGCTGTTAAGAGTATCACTTCTAAACAAGAATTCGTTGATTTCACTATAGGAGTAACAAAGGTAACTTCTACTACTATTATTACTTCAGGAGATGAAGAACCGGTTGAAACAACAACAGATGTAAACATGGATCTGTCTGGAGTATATGCTAAATACCAAGCTGCAGGTACAGCTACCGTTAACTATGACGATATGGAAATCATTAAGGTTTCTCACGATCATGGTCATGACCACGGTCATGGTACAGGCAACGCTGGTGGTGGTATCATCGAAGCTGAATAATTCTGATTGTTAAGAACAATAGATCATAATTGACCCGAAAGTATAAAGTGTATAGAGAAAGGCAGATGCAGATGAAGCGAATAATAGTTACGTACTTGTTTTTATGCTGTGCGTTTGTACTTTCGGCTCAATTAACTTACGGTACTACAGGTTTGTTGCATGCCCCTTCGGCAGAAATGCAGAAAGATAAGA
>NZ_EQ973492.1:16278-17868 GCF_000158035.1 Bacteroides cellulosilyticus DSM 14838 | reverse complement strand
GGTGCAGAGTTGTAATTTATCAATGGCGGAGAAATATTCCTGATCGTAAGGATAGGTAGGTATTTCAAGAAAGACTGCTGCTTTTAGCTTTTTCAGTTCCTTTACAAAATGAATTGTAAAAGGATTAGCATTATGATAGGAACGTATATATACAAACGAAATGTTCTCTTCTTTTATGTATTGGAGGATAGGATGAAAAAAAATACGCTTTTTCAATTTGGCTGTTATTCCTCTTCCAAGATTAACCAATTCTTTACCATCTATTAACCATTCTCTGTTTCCATTGGGCGTGACTTCATAATGGCAGGTTTGAATGTCAAAACCGCATTTTTTCAAGGCGTTTATTTGGTATCTTATCTTTTTGCTGATGCCGTTATATTCTTGAAAACCATAAAATACAAGAAAAAGAGCTTTCATATACGTGGGTTGCTTATACAAGTTTATAATTGTAAGCTACGGTACAGTTGAACTAACTCGTTGGCTGTATTCTCCCATGAAAATTGCTGCGCCCGCATTAGCCCGTAGTTTACTTGTTTTTGATATAATACATTTTCTGTTTCTAACTTCAACAGAGCATCCGCTATCTTTTCCGGTTCATGTGGATCTACCATTAAAGCTTCTGCCCCCGCAACTTCTGGCATTGCAGAAGTATTACCAATTATAATGGGAGTTCCGCATGCCATAGCCTCAATCATTGGAATACCGAAACTTTCGCGAAGCGAAGGATAAAGAAAAGCAAAGGCAGCGTTATAGAGCATTACTAAATCATGGTTATCAATGTACCCTGGATAGTATAGATGTGATTTGATGTCAGAAATACCTTCTCTCTGTAATAGACTATCGATGTATCCCTCTTTCAAATCAGCGATAAGCAGTGGACGCTTGATTGAGGAGCGCTTTAAATAAAGGCTATATGCCTTTAAGGTTCGTACTGCATTTTTTTTAGGGTCGGTATTTCCCAAAAAAAAGAGAAAATCTTTTTGAGGAATATATTTCTGAACAATATCCATATTTATGTCTGATAACTGGCGAAAATGGGTACTGTAGCCGTTGTAGATGGCTGTGATACGTTCAGATGGAATATTTAGAGTATGGCGAATTCGATTACATTCAAATTGTGATACGGTGATAATCTTTTTACATACTTTTAGGATATGCGGAACTACTAAGCGGCGATAGTGCCACCCCATCTCTTGGTAGAGAGATGGAGTGCGATATTGCCTGGGTTCCAGATATATGATATCATGGAGTGTCAGTACAAGAGGAACTGGGCATCGTAAAGGAGCTGTATTTGAAGTACAATGTAGTAAGTCTACTCCTAAACGTTTTACGGTTTTAGGAAGAGCTATTTGTTCCCAAAGTGGATAGGACGGACATTTTAATTCAATGATAGACAGATTTGCCGATTCTTTTAGACAATGATCTTCACCTGGAGCGACGATTACAAAATAATGGTTACCGTCATTTCTCTTTTGTAGCTCACGAATGGTTTCTAAAGCTACAAAGTCCATTCCATGTTTGTTGAGACGGAAAATGCGTTGAGCCTCAATAGCTATTTTCATACTTTCAATACTTTGTTAGCTTTTACTT
>NZ_EQ973492.1:0-16000 GCF_000158035.1 Bacteroides cellulosilyticus DSM 14838 | reverse complement strand
CATGGAACGGATCAACTCTCTCCATTGATCGTCGGTCATCTTCTTGATATCCTGATTCCAATGTTTTCCTTCGATTTCGCTCCAGTGATAGATGCCCGTCCAGGCACCGGATATCTGTTGGATAGAGCGAATATCCGATTCAATCACTTCTATATCTTTTGTCTTCCGATAGGCCTTGCCTTCATTAGCCACTTTGAAGATCACTTTATTCTTCCCTACCCGGTCCTTGGTAGGTATAACCACCTTAACCGTTTCGGCCTTTCCGGCAGGGATTGTCACAACCGTTTCGTATAACAGTGCATTTTTATTCTCTTTATTCCAATACAAAGCTACCTGATAAGTCTGTTGTGAAGCACTTTCGTTCACAATACCACCGCGGATATCCAGATCGACCTTATTAGTGATTTTTCCCGGAGGTATTAAAGTTAAGCTCACTTTATTCTCCGCCTGCAAACTTACCAGACTGAACAAAGAAAAAAGAAGTAAAAAAGTACGTTTCATAATCATCTTTTTAAATTAGAATTAGTTAAAACTACCCGGATAAGAAATCCGTGATTCAATCTCGCCACCGGCCAGACGAATATAGGAATCGAACTTACGCTCTCCCTCTTGCAATATGATTACACGGGCACCGTTAGCCAAATTATTGTACACCGTATTTCCACCTGTATAGCGTCCATAAGCAAGTAGTACCTCCTTATACATAACTGCATAATCATTGTTATGATCGTGACCGACAAATGTCCCCATAACATCTCCACACTCCTTGATAGAAGTAAACAGACCTGAATTAGTGGTAGGGCAAGCAACTCCTTCACCTCTCACTCCAAACAATCTGTTCTTATCTTCCATCACAGCATCTTTGTATTCGGGTATGGGAATGTGGAAGAAAGCCAATGCAGGAAGAGGGATATCATTATTCTGCTTCGTAAACTCCTTGCTTTGATTTCTGTACCAGGCAATCTGGTCAAACTTAATCCAGTCATATCCGGGTACTGACTTTATCTGCGTGTATGCATGAGAATCAATGCAATATAGAAGAGCCGCATTTTTATTCTTATCCTTTGACGACTTCACCGTCAAAACATAATCGGGAGCAACTTCGCCCTCACGTGCAGGCATCATACTGCCTTTCTTTTGTGAGAGATAATCATACAGTTCCGCCCGGGTGCGATCATACTCATCATCATGATTGCCAAATATCACTCCAAACGGAATATTGCGTCTGATGCAAGGCTCCAAAACAATGTCCAGCCCCTTAAAAGCTTCATTAGAAACAACCACATCTCCCGTAAACATGACGAAATCAGGACGTTCGGCATCCAATACTTCGTTTATACGATCCAGAGATATTTGTGAATTCGCCTGATCATCATATTTATAATGAACATCCGTAAACTGTACAATCTTAAACTTACCGTCACGATTGAATTTCAATACTTCTTTCTGGCCCAAAACCGTAAGAGCATTGAATAATACCATTAAGCATAAAGCAATTTTCTTACACATCATATCTTTTATTTTAAACTGTCTATAATCTTCAATAATAATTCAGGTTCATCTGTAGTAATATAGTCTACTCCCAACAAATAATATTGTTGTAGCTCTTCCGCATTATTCACCGTCCAGACATTGGTAAGCAAACCGGCTTCCCTGGCTTTTTGGGTCAGATTCTTATCCTGCCTGTATGCATAGTAAGAATAATCAATTCCTGAGATGCGGTCGTTCACCAAGTCTTTCAGTTCCTTCTTACCTTCCCATAAGTAAAGAGTTCTGGCTGTAGGGTCCAGTTCGCGGATACGTTTCAAGACTTCATAATTGAAACTGATATATTCCACATATCCCTGCATTTTCATGCGATGAACAATATTCACCACTGAGTCTGTCAACTGCAACGTACGTTCCAAACCTTTTTGGGAATCTTTTATTTCAATAATAGGATGGGTACTATTCTGTGCCCTTGCAGCTATCAATAGTTCCTGAAGTGAAGGTACCGGGTCTTTCTCATTAATCGTTTGTTGAAATAACTGCAATGAGGTGATATTTTCAACTTCCAATCCATATACATGCGGATCATGAGAAAGAACAACTCTATTGTCAGCAGTTAACCAGACGTCCAATTCAGACCCCTGACATCCCAATTCTACCGCATTCTGAAAAGAACGAACAGAATTTTGCAACACCCCTTTTTGTCTCCAGGCACCCCGATGAGCCACCACTCTGTTCTTACTGAAGCCATCTTTCAATAATTCAAACTCACACTGCTGCCCATCAATCAAAAGGGTTATGCCGTATCTGTAACTCGTCTGCCCTGCTGATAATGCCCTATTCTTTTTCAGACAGATTGATTTCTCTTTAAGATCAATCCGGAAAAGAGAAGAAGTATCACTCAACAAACGAACATTGGAGGGCGTGGGATATATCCGGCCCACCACACTCCCCGACTGTCCCACGGGAATCAGATAATTATCCAGCACATACTTCGAAATATCTCCGGCCCTTATGACAAAGGAGCTAAGAAGCATTCCTGCTATAAAGATTGCATTTTTCATTCTATTTTAGTCTACAATAAATATATACATAAATAAAATCCATATTAGATATCCGGATAAAGATTGCGAACAACACCCCTGTCCATATATAGTTGTGGCGATGATTTAAGCGGGCTACACCCTTTTAATGAAGAGGCTACACCCTTTTGTCCGGATAGCTACACCCTTTCACCCTTATGGTGTAGCCCTTTTCTATTTACCACTACACCTTCGGGTATTAGAGTCTCCTTTATTTACAAAAGTCCGTTATCTTCCAGATACTTTTTATAACTTGTGTAATTGTTTGTACCTTTCTTAAAAGTAACCCAACTGAAATTCGTGATATATTCGGTAAACAACCCTGCTACGAATAGTTGCTCCTTTAGTTCACTCCAGTTCTTTTCCCGATAAGGGACATTCGGACACCAGCAACTCTGGAATGATTCTATATCAACACCAAAATGTACGCCGTTGGCATCACATGCTTTTTTAATCTCAGCAAACCAATTAGGCAGGTCTACATCCACATCCACCAGGCAACGTCCGCCAAGGTCCTGAATGTATAAATAATCAATATTGGGCGTCTGGGCGAAAATCCGTCCGAACCATTGGCCACAAAGATCAGCTGGCATACCTCGCCATAAAGCCGGAGCAATAGAAACGGGCTTATCCGATTTTGTCTTGATATAAGATGCCACTCCTTCAAGATATTTAGCCAACATGGATAAAGAGGGTTCTTGCTGCCAGCCTACAGGATAAGAACCGTCGTGAAATTCTTCGGTTATATACCAGCCTTCAAGGCAAGGGTGATTGCCAAATTGCTCATACAGCTCATCGAACACCATCTTATTTCTCTCTAAATTGAGATTATATTTCTCCGGTGATGCCGTATTCGTTTTACTGTAATCACCGGGATAAAGGCCTACAATCAGTTTTATGCCATTGCGCTCGGCAGCCTCGAACATTTGGTCGACAAAGTCATACTTCTCGGTAATCCAAGGCATGTTGGTATTCTTATAGAACGAAATGCTGGTGTTTTCTCCGTCTGTAAACTGCTCCGCGTACTGGATAATCCAGGTGTCAATGCCGATGGCACGGCTATCCTGAAACTGTTTATCCCAGTCTTCGTTGACATAAGCGGTATTCAATTGTACAAAAATACTGGAGAACTTGGGCTTTCCGTTTTTCAGTTCATAAGAGGTCAATTGCTCCAACGCGTCGATACTTACCTCGCCGGTGCAAACTTCATGTTTCGTATTTACGATTTCAATCCTGAATCCTTCAAAACGGTTTAGCAATAAGCCGTCAGCCGTAGCCCCCTGCCCCTTTTTATACAATTTGAACGCACTGTAGGGCATAACCAGACGGTTCCAACCTTCTTTGGATAATATTTCTTCGTCTTCGAAAGCATAATATTGCCATCTCTTACGTGTACTGTCATGCGGTTTGTCGGCGCTGAATTGCTTCTCATCCTCCATAATGATGAAGCGGAAAACACCTTTGTTACCTTTTTGACCTTTCACCCAAATGGAAAGTCCCAAAGGATAGAAAGACAGGTCGGGGCGATAATCTCCCCATGTTTCTTCGAAATAGACATACTCAGGATTTGAAGTCATAGGCTTACCGGAAAAACTGTATTTCAGCTTAAAACTTCCCACTCCTTCTTTATAGTCATCACCTAAATCATAGTCAATAGTGGCATTGGTAGGTTCTTCGGCACTGGTAGGACCAGTACGATAAATTTCGCACCCCAATTCATCGAAAGGGTTAATATTTTTAGTAGCTTTCGTGCTATTCAATATTTTGCGTATCTCTTCTTGCAGGTTATAGTCACCATCCTGACCGTTTCCTCCTCCGTTATGATCATCACTTCCACAGGAAGCCAAAATAAAACAGAACAGACTTACCAATATAGCAGTTGTTTTCATAAGGCATTAGTTTTAAAAAAGAGTGCCGCCGGATTAGCGGCACTCCCGATTTGAATTAATCAATGTGTATTATTGACGGAAATAACTCATCTTATACATTCTTACAATAGACTGTGATAAATCAAAGCCAACAACAGAGGTTGCAATGTACACATCATATCCGGTTGAGGTTGCTTCTTTGTAGACAGCAACGTCTCCCCAGCTAAAGTAATTCTGCCCCCATGCGGACATATCGCTTGTAAATACACAGAAGTCACCATATCCGTCATCGTCCGGTCCCAGTTCCATCTTAGAGGTATTGGTAATGTCGAATACCTTGAGGGTAGCACCACCACCGGCCCATTGGTCAGCACCTTGGTCATTGAGTGCCAAATAGGTATCATTTTCCACCTTAAATACATTGAAGCCAAGCAAGCGGTATTCGTGAGCAGCCGCATTCAAAGCTGTAACTTCCATGGATGTCGTAAAGATATTGAAGCGACTCTTCAAAGCCTCATCACTGTTTCCGTTTACCCACTTCGTATAACTGATGTAATGATCCGAATCGTCGGCCAATGAAGCACGCTGTATGGCAGGTGCGGCAGTCCAAGAACTTCCGGCCGGTCCGTAACGCAATTTATTAGGCTGATTGGCAGGAGTTACTAACTGACCATCCTGTAATTTCCAATAATAAATAGTCATATCATTAGGACCTGTACCATAAATATAAGCTGTACCGCTGGTTACATCACCTGCCACGCTCATGTTATATCCCAAATCTCCCGGACAACCATCACCGGCAGTATAGTCAAGCAGCAACTTATGTTCCTGATCTGCTTCAGAATAATAGAAGACCATGAAACCTGCACCGTAAATATTTTCACGGGAAGTAATCAAGTGGCCGGCATCATCCGTACGAGCCTTCATCATAAACGATCTTGCTGCATCTATAGTCTTAACCGCTGCTCCCGTCTTCATGTCATACAGGTAGATAGGACCATTATATTCCTGAACTGCCAGATATTGACCGTATATTGCTAAGCCTGTATTATTGCGGCTTGCCAATCCCAGATCGGTACAGTTCTTTTCCCACACTTTGGAGAACTTGGTTTTAGGCGGTGTCGGTACCACACGAATCGTATTGTTATGACGATTTCCCAATGCATCGATTACTGTTATTTTATAAGGCTCAGTGAAATCCATTTCACCCCCAACTCCCGGAACAACATAACAATTATGCTCCACGCTTACGGTGCAAATCAGACGGCTTACATCGAGCGGGTCTTCATCCGTGGTAGGAACTTTCACCGTAATTTCTTCTCCCTCTTCATAAGGACCTTTCTTGGTAGCATAAAACTCCGTCGGATTATCAGGTATCTGAATGGTTACATTAAGTAGACCATTCACTTGGCTTTCATGTGCTGTGCTCAAGTCAGGAGACTCACAGGAAACCAAGAGCACTGCCCCAAACAAACACGCTGTTGCTGCAATTCTATTAAGTATTTTCATAGCTTCATTTTTTTAATTATTTCCATTCGTCAAACTGTTCACAAGCAGGGTTCTGCTGAATTTCTGCAATAGGAATAGGGAAGCGATTGTATTTCTCCAGATAAACACGCGTTTTACCAGCATCACAATCCACAACATTGTATTCATATCCATCACCTACTTTTGTCGGCTTCACTCCTTCCATGTGGGTACCATTCAGGACTGTAGTTGCCAATCCCCAACGACGGAGATCCCAAAAACGATGTCCTTCAAAAGCTAACTCTACCATTCTTTCGTGGCGGAGAAGTTTCATGAATTCAGTTTTTGTACTGGCTGATACTGCCGGCAAATCAACTCTGTCTCTTACTTCATTCAATGCTTCCAATGCTTCAGTAAGTTTATCTTGCATTGCCATTGCTTCCGCATAGATCAATAGAACTTCAGCATAACGCATATAATAGAAAGTCAGGTCAGTTCTACGCATTTGGCTCTTACTAATTTCCGGATCAAACAACTTACGCATATAGTAACCTGTGCAAGTAGTACCACCACCTAAACCATAGCCATCCACACTACCTTCGTATGTGTACAGTGTTTCTCCTTTCCATTGACAACCATTATAAAGGATGGAAGCATAGAAACGTGGTTCACGGCCTTCATAGGGGTTGGCAGCCATTTCAGGATTGTTCCAATCAAACTCTTTACCATCAGCCATCTGATAAGCCGATACCAACGTCTCTGTCGGACTGATTTCAGCATAACCACCATCACTGGGCGGACAATTGAAATAATCAAAAGAATAATCCAACGTCTCGTAAACATAGCCAAACTCTATGACACTTTCATTATTTGCAACCGGTTTCGCCCTTCTATTCAGAAACAACTTCCCATAATCCTCATACAGTTCATACCCTTGCTTTTTCAATTCGGCAGCAGCATCGGAAGCATCTTTCCAACGCTCAGCATAGAGCATAGCACGAGCTTTCATTCCATAAGCTGCACCACTTGTCAACTTACCAGCCTCTACAGTACCTCTCAGAGGCAAATTTTTAGCTGCAAAGTCTAAATCCTCTGCTATGAAATCCCAACATTCATCCGGTGTACAACGCGCATGCTCCTTTTGTCCAAGTTCAGGTAACTGCTTGTACAGGATAAAACTAGCTCCATACCGCTTCGCCAAATCAAAATTAGCCACTGCACGGAAAAAACGGAATTCCGCCTCTGCACGTTTGGCAACCTCTTCAGTAAAGTTTTCACGGTGTTTTTCCAATCCTTCCAAAGCACGGCAACAAGTCAATTGCCAGGAATGCCTATTATTCCAGTTGTCAAAAAGATTACTGGCAGAAGTAATAGGAGTAGAACCGAATACAAACAAATTAGTATTGGCAGCCGGATTATTGGCTTTCAAAAGATCAGCGCATGCATCATCAGTGATTGAATAATATCCTCCGATCAAAGAATAAAAGCCATTAATATACAATTGCAGATTCGTTTCATTCGACCAAGTGATATCGTCAGGATAACTACTTGTCAGAACAGGATCAATATCACAACTACTCAGCGTGAAGCAAGCAGAAGCAAATACTGTTATTATCTTATTTACTGATTTCATTGTATTAGTTTTTTAGAAAGTTACATTTAATCCAAATTCATACGTACGCTGTTGAGGATAGTATCCCTGATTTACACTTGGCATTTCAGGATCCATATGCTCCAGATGAGATAAAGTAAACAGGTTACCACCGGCTACATAAGCACGAATTCTTTCAAAGCCAGCCTTTTTACTCCATTTCTTTGGTATAGTATATCCCAACTGAATGGATTTCAGACGTACATAAGAACCATCTTCTACCCACCAGGAAGAGAATTTTCCACCATTTGATCTTGACTCGATTCCTAAACGAGGATATTTAGCATCAGTATGATCGGGACGCCAAGCACCTTCCACCAAATAATAAGGAGTATTTCCATCAGCATAGAAAGGACGTGTATAGAATGTATCATCACGAATTCCACTACTATACAATCCGCATAAATTTACATCAAACAGAGCTGCACCTTGCAACAACATATTGAAATCAAAACCTTTCCATTCAGCACCCAGATTCAAACCAAACATCATTTCCGGTGTATTGCTACGACCAATTGGAACCATATCCTGATCCCAGGTAATCTTACCATCACCATTAATATCTTTCAGTTTGATATCACCGGGTAATGTCGGACCGAAAACAGCACTATGAGCTATTTCTTCTTCCGACTGGAATAAACCATCTGCAACAAATCCCCAGTATCTTCCCATCGGGCCACCAGTAGCACGTTTATAATCAGGCACATTGGCATCTTCCGTCATTTTCAACACTTTGTTACGAGCCCAGGAAAGATTACCTCTTACATGATAAGTAAAATCTCTTATATGATTATTATGAGACAATACGAGCTCAAAACCACGGTTATCATGAGAACCATAATTGATATACGTTGGATAGTAAGATCCCAGCGATGGCGGGAAGTTTGCTGACTGAGACTCCAATGAACGGGTGGTCTTCATATAGAACACATCCAATTCAACACCCAATAAACCATTCCACATACTAGATTCGATACCAACATTATAAGTATCAGTCAACTGCCACTTCAAAAAAGGATTTACCGGGCTACTCAATCCCAAATATTTCTGGGGACTGGTACCGAATAATACTGTCGGGTCAGCCGATAAAGTGGCTGTAGAGAAATAAGTCATCGTATTACTAATGGCACGATCGCTACCTAAACGTCCTACAGATGCACGGATCTTCAGGTTTTCCATAAAAGGAACGGCTTCCTTAAAGAAATCTTCCTGAGAAAGTCTCCATCCTACTGAAACACCCGGGAATACACCCCATCTGTACTTTTTGGGAAGTGCTGTAGAAGCATCAATTCTGCTGGTGAACTCTAATAAATACTTATCATCATAAGAATAGTTCAGACGAATTACATAGCCGGCACGTTTAGCCTGACTGTGTCCGCCTTTTACCAAATCTTTATTCACCTCAAGACCATAGTTCAAATCCATGATATCAGTTATAGGAAAATCCGTTCTACCGGCAGACATACTGGACTCGTCTGTTCTGGAAAATTCATATAAGAATAATCCGGATATAGCATGCTTACCAAATTTATTTGAGTACTCAAGAGCCGGTTGAATCGTATAACCTTCACTTTCCGTGAACCACTGATTCAAAGAAACTTTATTAGCAATTCGGCCAGTCTCTACATTACCTTGACGGGTAGTCTGATTCCAACCGTACACATCATAAGTCAAGAAGTACTTCTTCTGCATAGTATAATTCTTCAGATAAGAAGCATTCAACTTAACAGACAGCCCTTTCACAAAAGGCAGCTGATACTTCATAGCAATATTGCCCTGGAAATATGTCTTCTTAACATTATTGTTACCAGACAAATCTCTTGCCGCAATAGGATTGTTATTTCCATTACCAGCCGTATTTATACTGGCTATAGGCATTCCATCAGCCGTATAAGGCTTCAAGTAAGGATATGATAACAATGCTTGCTGGAAAATAGAAGCATACGAACCTACACCCGCAGAAGCACCTGGCTCATCCTGCTCGGAAACATAACCGGATAAATCAAGAGACAAATCAAAGTTATCAGTAATCTTTGCATCCATATTAGAGCGGAAATTATACTTATCATAAGAAGTACGTTTAATAATACCCTCCTGATTGTATGCACCGACTGAAGCAAAGAACTTAATTTTTTCCGTACCACCGGAAACTGAAACATTATTTGTATAAGTAGGAGCTGTATTACGGAATAACAAATCAAACCAGTCTGTATTTCCATAAATGTGCTCATTCTCTCCCGGATTAGTAATACGGTCTATTTCTTCAGGTGAGAATCTCAAGTTTTCCTCTGCAACTCCGTCCAAGAGTTGAGCCTTATTATACCAATAAGCATAATCCGGTCCATTCAGGAACTTCGGAAAATCAGTATTCTGACTCAATGTGAGTGATCCGTTATACGTTACGGTAGGCTTCTGAACAGCACCACGCTTCGTCGTAATCAAGATTACACCAGCAGCAGCGCGCACACCATAAACAGCCGCAGCAGTCGCATCTTTCAAAATAGTGATAGATTCTACTTCATCAGGAGAAAATGATGGAAAGTAATCGGTAATAACACCATCGATTACAATCAACGGGCTACCATCTCCGGCACCATTACCACGGATGTACAAGTTAGCACCATCGGCACCTGGCTGTCCACTGCTCTGTTTGGAAATCAAACCGGGCAAACGGCCGGCCAGCATACCGGAAAGGCTTCCGCTCGGTGCCATCTTCAGTTCCTTGTTATCCACCTGTGCAATAGCACCAGTCACATTTATTTTCTTCTGTGTACCGTAGCCTACTACTACAACTTCATCCAACAAATTAGCATCTTCCCTCAGAATGATCTTCAGAAGTTTTTTTCCTTTCAACTGCACTTTCTGAGTGATGTAGCCCACATAAGAGAAAGTCAAATGCGAATTCGCATTAGATACCATAAGTGAAAAATGACCATTTAAATCAGTAATAGCACCATTTGTCCCTCCCTCGGCAACAACTGATACACCAATCAACGGAGTGTCATTCTCATCAAACACATTACCCTCTACCTTTATCTGAGCATGTGCACTCATACTTACTAGAGAGAATAATAAAAATAGCAAACAAAGATACTTGTTTTTCATATTACCAAAATTTAAAATTAGGAATTGTTATTCTCGTTTCATACGACCTTAGTTATATCTTCTAAAATTTGCCAGCACTGGTAAAGTCCTCTGGGAACATGGAAACAACCTTTCCACTTTCCACCTTTCAGAGGCAATAACACCTCACCTCTTCTATTCAGATAACCATACCATTCCGGATATTCATTATCTTTGAAATGGCTCCATGTATATTCATGTACCTTTTCAAACCAATCAAGACATTGCTTATCTCCGGTCAGTTGATAACCTTTGAGCAATGAAATCAGAGTTTCAATATGAACCCACCACAATTTCTGATCCCATTCCAATTGTTGGGGTGGACATCCTTTACGATCCATGAAATAGTAGATACCGCCAAATTCTTTGTCCCAACCATAATCAAGCATCGTCAAAGTAATGTTCTTCGCCTTTTCAATCAAATCCGGACGGTTCAGACGTTTCCCAAGATCCATAATGAACCACATGGCCTCAATATCATGGCCCGGAGTAACCTGACGTCCTTCGAAAGAATCGGAAAGTTCTCCATTTGCCAGAACATTCTCTACAATAATGCCTCCAAGTTCCGGACGATAAAAGACTTCCATAACTTCATGGATACATACTTCCATCGTCTTTTCCAGACAACCCTTATCCAGCAAATGCTCTATTTCCATAGCCAAATTACATAGGATCATCGGTAAGGCAAAATTCTTCAAATCACGTGTGCCCGGATAAAGCTTATTCCATTTTCCCTTAGGATTGTTGGTCTTCGATAATACAATATCGAAAGTCTTCATTGCTATATCCGCATACTCCTGGTTTCCCGTAGCCAGGCTAAGTTGTCCAAATGCCATTACAGCAAAGGTGTATGAGAAGATATTATAAGGCTCCACCAAGGGACGTCCTGTACGATCAAGAGAAAAATACCAGTTATAATTTCCATCATGACCATATTTTTTCAGGAACTCACCTCCCTGAATAGCACAGTCCAACCACTCCTGGCGTTTCTCTACCTTATTATAAAGCATTGAAAACAACCATACTTCCCGGCCCTGTAACCAAATAAATTTGTCTGTGTCAAAAACATTCCCTTTCCGGTCCAGACAGGTAAAATACCCACCATGCTCGTGATCCTGGGAGTGCTCTAACCAGAAAGGAAGAACATTATCCAACAGTTCATCCTTATACTGATCCGCTAATTTCTTCAAATCCATAATTCTATTATTTTTTTAGATGAGAAACTGGAAACGTTTTTTATCCGGCATGCATATAAACCAGTTCCTCAATATATTGATACCTATTTATCTGTTGTATAAGTAATTACATCTCTTACCCAAATATCTGCTCCTTTCACTGGATTAGTCCATTTACAAGTCACTTTATATTTTCCGTAAGGCTGTTCGTAATTAAAAAACAGCTCATGTTTGCGATGGTTATACTTCAACGGTAACTTGCAGACTTCTACCAATTTATCATTGAAATATACTTCTAACTCTGCAACATAATCTTCAGGAACATTATCACCCTTGAGTTCTCCTTTAATAACAGCCCCTATACCGTCGAACTCCACAGTCGGAAAGTTAGCAATCCAATTATCCACAGTCACCTTCTTATCAAGTTTCAAACCTTCAAAGCTGATTTCCAATTTAGCAGGAACAGGCTTCTGAAAGTTAATTTTAACTTCATTCTCACCCACTTTTCCACCTTCTCTTTCTATCATCTGCAAAGCCTGTCCGTAACTCAACTCAGAACCTTTATTGAAGCTCACAGTATTATTGAAAGGCATATCTTCAACAATTGCCATTTCGGCCTTATATTTCTCCGGAAGGCGATTATAGCCAAGCATGGTTCCTAAAATGCCTCCGGAAGAAGCCGGATTACAGTCGGAATCTTGTCCTGCACGTGTAGAAATATCAATTGTTTTTTCAAAGTCGCCCTGACCGTAAAGCAATCCCAAAATGATATAGGCTCCGTTTACATAGGTTTCAATATTAAAAGGTACTTCAACACCATCTGGGCAGGCTATGTCATTAGTTCCCCATTTTTTCTCAATCTCTTCCCAGCACTTTTTCCAATCATCTGGATATTGTTTGTGCCAGTTTATAACATCGGTCATGCATGCATAAAAACGACTTTGCTGGGGGATCGCTTTCAAACCTTCCGTCACGATGTATTCAATATCATCACTTACATAAGCTAAAGAATACATGGCAGCTACGTATACTCCGCCATACCATCCATCACCGTAAGCCATGATATGTCCGATACGGTCACAAAAATCCACTGCACTATTCACCATACCCGGCGACATAATACCTGCAAAGTCAGCTTCAATCTGAAAATCCAAGCAATTGGCATGAGGATTGTTTTTCCAATATCCACTGGCATGGGGGGACAAACCTTGCAACAGGTTATAACGAGCCTGCTGGTTTGCATGACACAACGGATATTCTTTAGCTAAGAATGCTGCCGCAAAAGAATCGACAGGAGCATCCAATCCACACCTTTCAAAAGTCTCTACAAATGTCAGATCTACGTAAACATCATCATAAAGACCACCTCCACCATCAAACCATTTCTTGATTTCCCCATTTCCCCATGGTATAACCACAGAATCAGGAATCATGGTTGACAAATACTGAAACTCTGTTGGACCGCCATAGGTACATCCCAAGATTTGTCCGGCCCAAGCCCCTTTTACCTTATCGAATAACGTGTCTTTCGATAGGGTGAGGTTCAGGTTCTCCTTCTGAGAAGTACCGCACGAACACAATGCTGCTATAAGACAGCCACTCAATAAATAATTTCTAATCTTCATTATATATAATATTAAGGTCAATTTTTATTTTTCATCCAATAGCGTTCAATCTCTTCCAAAGACTTTCCTGTGGTCTCGGGAACAAGTTTCCAAACTATCAGCATATAGGGTACACACATGATTGCAAACAGAATGAATGTTCCGGCGGGGGTAAGATTCTGGAGCATCCAGGGGGTTAACTGTCCAATCAAGTATGTACCTATCCATAAAGCAAAGCCGGCAATGGACATGGCAAGCCCGCGTACCCGGGTCGGATACATTTCAGAAAGAAGCACAAATACCACAGCACATATAGACACTGCACAACAAAATACATAGAAGAGGAAAAAGATTAAAAGGAAAATGCTGGAGATACCCCAGGACTCACCATAAATAAAGTAAGTTGCAATCAGTATTAAAGAAATCACCATACCTGATACGCCATAATAAACCAACTTTTTACGCCCTACTTTATCAATAATAACAAGAGCCAATACAGTAGTCAATGTATTCACCAATCCCACTAAAACCTGATAGAACAAAGAATCACCTCCGGATAAACCTGCATTTTCAAAAATAGAAGGTCCATAATATAAAACGGCATTCACACCCATAAACTGTCCCAACACAGCAATACATACACCGATAATAACAGCTTTCCTTATACCAGGTTGCAACAAGAGCTTCCATTCTGATTTAGACTCGGATGATAGTACAGACTTAGTCTCTGTCAATTGAAATAAAGCTTCCTTAGAAGAGGTATAAATTCTCTCAAGAATATTTGTAGCTTTTTCTTCTTTCCCTTTCAGTATCAACCAGCGAGGACTCTCAGGTATGAAAAAGATTATAATGAAAAACATGATTGCAGGCAATGTTTCCATACCTAACATACCTCTCCACACCTCCGATACAAATACTAGGTTCCACCATCCTGTACTAACATCCGGATTACTCATAGAATAGCCTAAAAGCTGGTAATTAACGAGATAAGCTCCTAAGAAACCGATTGTAACCGCCAATTGATACAGAGAAACCAAACGTCCGCGATATTGCGCTACAGCCACTTCTGAAATATAAAGTGGAGAAATGATAGAAACAACCCCTATCCCAACACCACCTATAATCCGATAGATAACCAGTTGATTAAAGTCTGTAGATACGGCACAACCAATAGCCGATGTAGAGAATAAAATAGCTGAAAGGATCATAGTAGATTTTCGCCCAAACTTATCACTCAAAATACCAGCAAAAAGCACCCCAATGATAGAACCGATCAATGCACATCCTACATACCATCCTTGTTGCAAAGCATCCAACCCGAACTGTTCTGTTACCTGCGCAATGGTACCGGAAATTACGGCAGTGTCATATCCAAACAGAAAACCGCCCAAAGCCGCTACTACCGAAAGGAAAACTAAATAACCTAAATTAATTGTCGACTTCATATTTATTTTATATTAAAGTATTCTTTATATCTATCATACAAGTGTCCCGCCTGTAAGTAAGCTGATTGTGGACTCATAAAGTGAGAAAATTCAAAAGTTATGGCTTTATCATAGTCGGCCCGTTTTGCAGCTTCCAACTTCATCCGGAGTTTATCAAACTTTATCGGTAAGAAGTTGATTGGCATATCACGGTCAAATGTTTCTGCATTCGTCCAACATTTCATACCATATTTATCCGCCAGCTTTTTATTCACTGTAAAAAAAGCATCCAATTCATCATAGTCAATGTGCCCATCCTGAAAAGCACAAGCATCAACTACTTCGTGAATCCCATCAAAAATCTCATTCCACTCTCTTTCATGTTCCTGAACTGAAACTGCATCTTCTTTAGTTAACTTGTCAGTCCCCATCACAGCCTTTTTTCCGTCAATCCAAGGAGAAATAAAAGTAGGAAGACCTCCAGAGACATCCTTGCATTGTTTTCCCATTGCCCTGAAAGCATCAATAGCCCCTTTAGTCTTACGGCTGATCTCGCCACTGATATACCATCCGCCAAAACTCTTGTATTTTTCACCGTATTGTTTCCAGACTTCATCAATAACGTATTTATTATCTTCAATCTCCCAAGATAAATCACCCGTATCCCAATACTTCCCGGAATCATACAAACCGAAATAAAATTTCATCTGATATTTCTCCGCCAAACGGAGATACATATCGACCAAGTCGAAAGATGGCATATAGCATCCTTTACCAAGCAAATATTTAGAAGGATAAGTAATGAACTTGCGATAACCGGAACGAATCATAATAACAGTATCAATCCCAATACTTTTCATGTGGCGAAAATCCTGCTCCCACTCTCTTTCACTCCAATTCTGATGAGGAATATCATGAGAAATTTCATCTAAGAAGGTTCCTGTTATTTTCAATCCATTATTCTTAGGAATAATAAATTTATCAGTTTCACCACCGGGCGATGAAGAGAAAGATATCACTTCTTTCTCTTCAGTTGCCAGCAATCCAGGAACTACTAAGGCGGAAGCTCCTGCCAGTGCGCCTTTTTCAAAAAATCTCTGCGATTGCTTGTTTTCATA
>NZ_EQ973493.1:2580-5084 GCF_000158035.1 Bacteroides cellulosilyticus DSM 14838 | reverse complement strand
GCATCTCTCATTTTACCTGATTATACTTAGGTTAATTCCTTGTTTTACACCTGTACTTCCTCTGCTCTCTCCAGTTCGCACCCTCGGAACTGCATGATGATGCAATGGAGCTGCGTGCCCTGTCGCAGTTGCTCCACACGTGGGGCGGCAGCGTAGAGGCGTATCTGGTTTACGGCATCTTGCCACTGGGCTTCGGCCTTGGAATCAGAGTCCTTCACAGCCAGGTACTTCAATTCGATGATGTAGCTGTGGGCAACAGCGTAATGGGTAAGGTTTGCCATCAGGAAGAGGTCGCAGAAACCGTGGTTAAGTTCCATTTCAGGGGCAACCAGATAGTAGTTGCAGATGCTGAGGTAGGCGGTGAAGAACCCTTGCAGGTTGCGTTCACCCTCGATGGCGCTGCGCACGGCGGAATTTTCCTTATAAGCCCGGGCGATGAATTCAAGACCTGAACGCCACTCGCCTTTGTAGGCCATGGCATCAAACTGGTCCATAAGACGTTCGAGGTTGATGTTGTGCTTCTCCTGATACTCTTCAAGCATAAAGTCATAGTACTGCTTGCGCACGTTGTTGTTGGGGATGCCCAGTACCGGACGTTGTCCGTCCGTACCCACGATGGTAAGCATACCGTAGTAAAAGAGCAGGCTGGGAAATATCTCCGGCTTGATGATATCACGGGCGGGAAAGGTGGTCACCAAATCCGCTACGATCCGTCCCTCCTCGGTGATGCGGCGCAGCACGCTCTTACGGTCGCCGTCCAGGCGGTCCAGTTGGATGAGCTTCTTCATCTTGTTGTAATCCGTGCGGGTGTTGGGATCAATCATCTGTTCGGGCGCTTTGCCCCCATCAATGTAGTTGCGCAGGTAGTAGAGCACCATGTCGCAGTTGAACATCTTGGGGTCGCTGTCCAAACTGTCTTTGGCAAAGCAATAGTTGTCGTACCAAGGCTTCATGTCGGCAATCATCGCTTCGACGTCGCCATTGTGCCGTCCGGCATCCTTATAGTACTGCAACATTTGGCGCACGTCTTCTTCGCTGAATCCCAACATTTGATTGAACTCCGGTTTGACGCTGAGGTTCCAGCCGATGTTGAATCCGCTGGTGAGGTCATCGAGTGTGACGGGGCTGACGCCGGTCATGAAGATGCGCTCAAACATACCTTTAAACTTCTTGAACACCTCGCGGTAGAAGCCGCTGGCGTGAGTGAGGGAGTGGTAGACCTCATCGCCAAGTTCGTTGAGCACCACGTTGGTGAAGTTGTCGTACTCGTCAATGATGAGATACAGACGAGCACCGTACTCCTGGGCCAGAGTTCTCAGGAAATTGAGCTTAGCGACAAAGCTGCCCTTCTCTTTGATATCCTGCACGAAGCCGGGGTAGTAATAGGATTCGTATTTCCGGGCGAACACATCCATCTCCATGCCGCAATATTCGTCAAAACTTTCGACAAGCGAACTGATGCCGTCGGTGGCGAGGGAAAAGTCGAGATGCAACACTTGGTAAACGCCTTGCAGGGGCGTGGGATGACTGCCTATCCACAAATTTCCGAACCGTGCCTCGAACTTAGGCTTCTGAGCGATATCGTAGTAGGCCCGCAGCATGCTCAGGAAGATACTTTTGCCGAAGCGCCGGGGACGGATGAAGAACAAACTCACCGGTTGTTCTTCGAGCAGGGGCAGGTACATGGTCTTGTCTACGTAATACTGGTTTTGCTCCACTACTGAGACAAAGTTGGAGACACCATAAGGGATTCTTTTTATATTTTCTTCCATGAGGATATGTATTTTATGAGTCATTCTGAAAAGAATAGAACAAAAGTAACTGATTATTGAAGAAGTAACAAAGAAAAGGGGAAAAAAGATGGTACAGCGGGCATTGTAACATAAGTACCACTTCATTATTTGTTCATACTATGAAAATAGAGCAATCTATATAATTTGTACTTACTAAAATTCAGGCTTCGCAAGTAGCCCGAAAGGCTTTCAGACTACTTGCGAAACTTGAATTAAAAATCATTCCAACATGTCAAAGAACGAAAGCCCGTTTGACATGTTGGAATGATTTTATAATATGGGGTAACGCTTAAAAGTTAGGCGTTGGTGTGCGATGTTATAATATGATAGTATTTGGCTTATTCATCAATTAACCTTTTTAGCACCGTTAGATATTCATCTACATAAGCTACTAAAGGTAAGATATCTTCTTCACCGATACTTATCCAGTCATCATAATCACCAGACTGACGCAATTCATAAACTTTGCTGTACAAACGACCCATTTCGCGTGAAACAACGCCTGTACTAACAAAGTATTGTCCGAACAAACGGATAACTCCCGAATGAGTAGAAGCACTATAGCCCTGTTTTATCAGCAATGCGGTAGTCATGTAATAACAGGCATAATACATACGGTTAGCAGCTGCATACCAAAATTTGTTATTGATAATACCTTTTGTCTCCTCCCAGGTTTCAAGAGCCCGATTCATACGATTCGTCATTAGTGAC
>NZ_EQ973493.1:0-2190 GCF_000158035.1 Bacteroides cellulosilyticus DSM 14838 | reverse complement strand
TCCGCTTGAATGTTTTTTTAAAAAGGTCTGCAATAGAAATAATAATGATTCTCTGTTCTATGGGGATAGCCATAAGCTGACGATGTAAAGCCACTATAAATGTCAAGGGTCCGTGCTGATAAATCACCACCGTATCCATCCTTTGACCAATGTCGTCCAATGTTAAAAACTTGTTTTTGAAGAGAATTAAAATTAATGCTGTAAGAAGCAATGTCATCATAATTAGTTTGAGATCTACCGGAAAAAAGTCTGTATTGATCCATTGTTACGAAGCTCCATCCTGAAGGTACGGAACTATTGATGCTACTCCACGTTGCCTCTGTATGCGGTGAATAAATCCAGTAATTATTCAGTGCATAAGTTGTCATTCCGTACACAACAGGTGAACCTGTCCATTCATCAATTTGGTAGTCGGGAAATCTGACATCATCTGCTTTAAACTTAAAATAGTATAGATTTTTTGCAGTTTCATTGATAGTGACATTCTTAAATGTAAATTTGAAAGTGGTAGTAGTTCCCGACGTTTTACTTTCCTGGTTTACGGTCTGATAGTCTTTTGCACGTGAATCTGTTGAGCTTTCATCATAACTATAAGTTGTACCTCCTTTAAATGTCACCGTAAAATTAGTTATTCCCCAAAGGTTTGTATCTGTTGTAGATAATTTCATGTCTACGTCTGTTGCTGCCCGTGTGAAGGTTATTCCGGATTTGTTTGCTGTAAACGTGGGCAATGATGATTTAAAAGTAACCGCAATTGCTTCTTTTTTTGTATCATCCGATAAGTTTTTTACATAGAGTGTTCCACCGTTCGCATCACTAAGTGAGAAACTGCTTGTTTGGTACTTTATTACATAATTATGCTCTTTCGTATTAGATTCCGCAAGGTCAGCTTCTACTCCTCCGGGTAATTGTAATACACTTCCTCCCAAAGAGTATATTTTCAACGTTGCTGTAGAATAATAAGACGATTTCAACTGATACAAGTTCAGTGATTTACTACTTGATATATATGAATTAGCGGAAGGGTCTGTACTGACTACCTCAATTGTGGGTGCTTGGAATTCTCTCGCAATATTCACTGTTATTCCTGTTCCTCCGGAAGCGTTTGTGAATACGATTTGCGTATCATCGAAACTTGCTGCGTTCTCTATCAGTTTGAAAGTGAAACTTGCTGTTTTACTTTCCGGTGTGCTACGTGTAGACACCGGTGTAATGTTTTCCAGCCATGACGGGCACTTGCTTATAGTAGGTTTACTATAATTATCCATTGTTAGGGTGAATTGCTTGTCCTTGATGACAGGTATAGTAAGCGTGGCGGTGGTGGCTGTTATAGATGAAAGGCTGATTCCTGCGCTTTGATTTGTTATTTGTAAGTTATTGAGTCGATTAGGTAGTAATTTCACTTTGATGTTCTCGGCTTTTGTCTCGTCCGAACGATTTTTCAAGGCTACGGTGATTTCTTTTTCAGTCAAGTCGGTAGCATCCGTACCTGCCCATTGGAAAGTATATTCCTGCGTGGTGTGCGGGCTCGAAGCCGGACTGACTGTGATGCCCGCATCAGCAGGAAACTCTATCTTGCTGCCGCCCACGGAAGTGACTACTATCGTACCTGTGGAAATTTTGGAACTGACTGTCTGTACCAGATAGAGTGTATTGTCTACTGCATTCCAGTTATTTACCCCGTCGGGGCTCATTGCAGCGCCTGTGGGTTTTACGATGGGGGCACTCAAAGTAGCGTCTATATCTATAAGTATCACTTCCTCACCGCCTCCTGCCTTGTCCATCAGGCAGAGAATGCCGCGGGGATAGTTGTCGCCTGTATAATTCTCATTAAGAGTTACTTTGTATTTCACTTTCTGCGTGGCTCCTGTTCGTGCTGTGGTAACAGGGATTTCTTCCAGTTTCAACCAGTTGTCAGCAGTGTTATTACCATAGTAGTTTAATTGCGCTTCGACTCCTGCATTGGAGCCGGTGGTAGCGGTAAAACTACTTCCTGTTTTAAGTGCCAACGTGACGATACCGGCGTTGATGTCATAAGTCGTTTCTGTTGCGGGTAGCAGGTCTGCTACGATGACAGTCTCCAGCCCATTTTCGGGCTCGTAATCATCTATATAGTCACCCGTTTCCCAATCCACCAGACGGATATTAGCCGTCAGTTCAAAAGGGTCGGCTTCGGTTATCTGCACCGTG
>NZ_EQ973494.1:5069-7605 GCF_000158035.1 Bacteroides cellulosilyticus DSM 14838 | reverse complement strand
CTTGTATAGACAATGCTGCATTCCGCTTCCGAATTGCTGGTGAAAGGAATACTGAAATATTCAGTCTCATCCGGGGAGACGGTGGCTGTATTGTTACCCGCAATAGTGGTTGCTCCCACTCCTGTCAGTGTCCCGATAGCCAGCTCATTTTCCGGCTGATACTCAAAGTCCCCGCCATCCGTCCAGTCCGAAACGGTGATGTTCACATCCAGCTTGAACGGGTCGGCATCGGTGATGCGCACCGTGTAGCGGTGGTTGGGCTTTACCTCGATGTAACCGCCCGTGCCCGCTACCGACTGCTCAAACTCTACCATGTAACTCACCTCCTGCGGTATATCCATCTGGTTCAGCGCATACTTTCCCTTGATAATCAGATACCCCTTGTCGGCAATCGGACTGGGATAGCTGTAGAAAGCCCCTGTTTGTGTTCCCTTATTGGCATTGGCGCCGTCAAAGTCACGGTCGGGGTAGGTGATAAGTGTCTTGTCCGGATCGGCATCTTCCACGGGAACCACCGGGAAGAAGGTAACGCCTTTGCGGCCGTGCCCCATCGATACACCGGTGATGGTGAGATGTGACAATTTCTCGTCATTGATGATATCGAAACGGGAGACGATACGCGACAGCGTCATATTGATGCGGGTACGGGAGCCCATACTGATATCCCGCAGGTCGAGCGCAGGGCTGTAGGAACCTACCATCGGCAGGGGTGTCAGCAAGATGTCCGTATCCTCGGTGGGGTCCAGCAACGGAGTGGTAAAGGTGAGAAAATCCGTTTCGGTGGGAATCCCCGCTTTGGTCACAATGTTATAGTCCGCACCCGGTGAACTCTGTTCCAGCGCTACGAAATTGGTGTATTCCGCTCCGGCTTTCAGCAATTTCGGCTGATTGGCAATGCAGTAGAATTTGGTGAACAGGCCTTTCTTGGGGCGCAGGGTGGCGAGTGCTACGTTGTCACCCTCCACGGTCAATATAATTTTCGTAGCGTTAGGTATCGTAGAACCGTCCGAACGGTAACAGAACCGTTCCTGATAAGTATATGGCCCTTCCTCCTTGTCCGAAGAGAACACATAAATATCCAGCGAAGTGATTTCATTCTCTTCGGTCGTGGCGATGGGGGCATCGGCGCGGGTGGTGCCTGCCGTCTTTATGTTCAGCTTGTTCTGAAAGGCGAGGATGATTTCGCGGCGCGTCGGGTCATTGACCAGCGGGTCATCACCGGGAGTAGTGGCCGACGGCACTTCCGCTTCGCTGCACCCCGCAAGGGACAGGGCAAGCAGGCCTATCACCCATGCAGAAAACTGTTTTCTATTTTTAGTCATAATCTTATTGTTATTAATGGGTTACTGAATTAAGGAGCCACGGCCGCCGCACTCACCAGCACTGTCACGTCTTCCATGCCCGAGATGTTGTTTTTCAGCACAATCGGCGCGGTTGTGAAGTCGGTTACGGCATCCTTCACGGTCAGGGTGAACGTCTGGCTGCCGGTAGCATCCGTCGGAGTGGTTCTTGTAAAGGCGGCAGTCTCGGCAATGGTGAACCAGGACGACAGCGTACTTGCCGTCACGCCTTGCGGAGAAGTCATTTTTACCTCAACGGTGCTTCCGTCAGTGCGGGGCACATCGGTAATCTTATAGTTATTGTAAGCGGCTCCGCCTGTTGTCCCCGTCAGTTCAATCGTTGTAATGGCAGGATCGAGCAATTCCACCGTCAATTCCAGTGTCTGAGTTGCATCTCCCAGATTGATAATCTCGAACTTGCTGTTTGCATCGCTGGTTGCCGTCACGTCTTTCAGCATAAGCGTGTAGTACTCTTCTACCGGAGTCGAAACAGAAACATCCGTGGCGGGAGTACCCGTCGTGCTTGGCGCAGGGCCTGATTTGCTCTTCGAAACTTCCAGCCAGGGAAGCTGATTGGACAGCGCCAGCTTCGTCCCGAACGGACAGCTTGCCCCGAGTGTGATGCTGCTCTTGCTTGTTTTGTACATCGTGAGTTTGCCATTTGCCTGATCGTATAAGTTGAAGTTCCCCGTAGCCGCATCCGGTGTGGCAAAATCCAGTACCGGTGCCGTAGCGGGCGGTACAATGGCCAGCGTAGTATAAACCGATTCATCCTGTGAAGCCGATTCATTGGCCAGGGTCAGTGTAACGGGAACATAAGGAGTGGCGGCAGTCAGCGTATATTTGAAGGTCATGGTAGTGGTGGTCACTCCGTCCACGACTTCCGACTTGTAACTGGCATCATCATGCTCCAGCCAGTCGATGTCCCATCCCGTTGTGGTACTGAACTTCGGCTGTACCTTGCCGCTGGCCGTAGCGGTCAGTGTGATGACTTTCTCCGTACCGTCGGCCGTCACACTGATTTCTTTGGTGGCGACGTCTGTATCAGTTCCTTCCACATTCAGGGCGGTCACTACGGGCGCGGCATTGTCGGGCTTTACGATGACTCCGCCGCCACTGGTCCAGTCCACAATTTCAAAGAAGGCGGTGATGGTGGCTTCCATCACTTCTTTGATGTGCAGGGTGTAACGGGTGTT
>NZ_EQ973494.1:3386-4637 GCF_000158035.1 Bacteroides cellulosilyticus DSM 14838 | reverse complement strand
CAGCGTCCCCGGCATCACGGTAGCCTGGTTGCGTCCATTTCCCAGCGCGACACTTTCAATAATCAGTCCCGTCTTGGCGGATTCATTGTCGATGTCGAAGCGGCTCACGCGGCGTTTCAGTTCGATGTTCACCGTGGCGATATTGCCCAGTATCTTCGTTGTGCCGCTTCCGGTCATCACTAATGGAGTGCCCAGGGCGGTGCCTGCCGGCTCCAGTTTGGCGGTACAGTACTTCTCAAAGTCCGTGGCTTTCGTGCCGTCGGTTTCTATGGCTCCGGTGGCGGCGTTGGTTTTCACCGCTACCAGGAGGGGTCTATCGGGTCTCCGTCGGCTTTGTAGAGCGTGGTGCTGTTGGCTACGCAATACAGCTTCAGGTTGGGGATGCCCTTTAGCTCCGTCGGGAAAATGGAGGCCTTGCGGGCAGTTCCGGCACCGCTCAGTTTGAAGGTTTTCGCTGCGGTGTCGTCCTGTGCGGCGGCTTTCCACGTTTCCAGATACTGGTAGTCTCCGCCGTCGGCGGTGGCTGCAAATACATAGATGTCCAGGTTGTCAATCTGGTTCTCACTTTCGGAAGCGATGGCGCGGGTGTATTCCTGCGACTCTCCTCCGCCACTAAATACGAGACGGATCTCTTTGCCCGCTCCTTTTCCCGGAGCGTCGTCGGTGCCAAGCTCCCCCTGGCTGCATCCTGCAAGCAGGGCCAGCAGAGCCGACATCCAAAGCATGTTTTTCGTTTTCATCATTTGTCTATACTTGTTTTTGAAAGTTAATAATCTTATTGTGAGGCATTTCCGGGGGTGTACTGCTACGGGTGGCGTAGACGGTCAGCTACGCCGGTAGTAGACGGCCGTCTATGCCATCCGTAGGTGGCCACCTACGCCTGCCGTAGCAGTACGGTTGCCGCCGGACTATCCTAACGGGTCCTCTTCCAGACCTCCATCAGGACCGAGACCGCCTCCATCGGGTGCTTTGCCTATATAGATGGTTTTCATCACGCTGCGCGGCACTTTCAGCATGGTCTTGCTGTTGCTGCCGAATTGTGTGGTTACTTTGAGTTCATACGTCCCGTCCGCCAGATCGGCAGGGATGATGAACGTCAGTTTCGAGGGATCGTTTGTCACCCAAAGGTCTTCGGCTACTTTGGTTTCCTTTCCTGAACTGCTTTTCAGGGTGATACCCACTGACGGGTCGGTTCCCACCACTTTCAGCTTGCCGCCTGTGAGGGTGAAAGCACGTCCTGCCGTGGCTGAA
>NZ_EQ973494.1:0-2216 GCF_000158035.1 Bacteroides cellulosilyticus DSM 14838 | reverse complement strand
CCCGCTTGAACGGGGTTATTTAGTAATGGAAAGCAACTGCGTAATAGTCAGATTCTGCTGTATATTTATTCATTGTTACCCATTTAAACAGAGCTGTGCCTGATGTCGTATTTATATTACTTATTTTTAGGCCGCATTCATCTCCACCGTAAAAGTCTGTATTATAAAATCTGCCTTCAATGAAAACATTGGTAAAAAATCTTGGATAGTATTGAGTTTGCTCTCTATTTACGCTCCAGTCACCAATATTAAATAAATCTCTTAAACCAGGCCAACCAAGTATGAACCAACCATTTCCCATACCATTTATTACGCTAACGGCTGATTGATAGTGGACATATGTTGCTACCCGTATACAATATACGTTGTTGATCTTATATGCCCACTGTCCGCGTCCAATAGGTAGTCGGTTATAGAATGTAATAGTTAGATTTTGGAAATAAGTGGATTCTTTTGATGTAAAAGTATACGAACCTAATGATGCCCCAGAAGAACTACCATCCATATTCGTATTACTGCCTCCGGCTATAGCAAGTTTGAATGTATCCCAAGGCTCGGTGATGCTCCAAGTATGTGTATTGGTTAAAGTAAACTTACTGTTGAAGGAAGCAGGTGTATTTAATCCGCCGGGAGAATTGATTGAAAAAGATAGTTCTTGCTTTCCATATAACGCTTCCTCATCTTTTATAAATAAATTAGTATTAGCATCTCCGGTTGCATTGTAGTATATACAATCATATGGAGTACTAGACCTCAGGTTAGGGCGTGAAGAAACATATTCTATAGTATGAGTCACTTTTTTACTTGTATCTTTGGAATTACGAATATCGAAGTTAAACGTTCCGCTATCGTTGTAAGTACCTGATCTGATTCCTATCCGGTAAACTTTTGTAGAGTTGTTTTCGCTGCTAACAAGGCTATATGTAAAGTATCCATTACTACAGTAGAAATCGTTTCCTCCCAGCGAATATACTTTTATTTGATAAGTGGAAGTCGCTCCACTTTTTACTTGCTTGGCAGTCATCTTGGTTCCATTGTAAGTATTGGTTTTAGGCAATGGAGAACCTACAGGTATTATTGTCGGTGCTTGGAATTCTCTCGCAATATTCACCGTCATTCCCATGCCTCCTGTTGCATTAGTGAACACGATTTGCGTATCATCGAAACTTGCTGCGTCTTCTATCAGTTTAAAAGTGAAACTTACTGTTTTACTTTCCGGTGTGCTACGTGTAGACGCTGGGGTAATGTTCTCCAACCATGACGGGCACCTGCTTATAGTAGGTTTACTGTAACTATCCATCGTTAGGGTGAATTGCTTGTCCTTGATGATAGGCATAGTAAGCGTGGCAGTAGTGGCTGTTATAGCTGAAAGACTGATTCCTGCGCTTGGACTTGTTATTTGTAAGTTATTGATTCGGTTGGGGAGTAATTTCACTTTGATATTCTCGGCTTTTATCTCTTCCGAACGATTTTTCAAGGCTACGATGATTTCTTTTTCAGTAAGATTGACATCATCCGTGCTTGCCCACCGGAAAGTATATTCTTGTGTAGTATTTACACTTGAAGTAGGATTAACGGTAATGCCCGAATTGGCTGGAAGTTCCACTTTGCTGCCGCCAATAGAAGTGATATTTATCGTGCCTGTAGATGTATTGGTGCCGATAACCTGTACCAGATAGAGTATATTGTCCGTTGCATCCCATTTATTTACTCCGTCGGGATTCATTGTTCCGCCTGTGGGTTCTACGACAGGAGTACCAAAGGTCGTATCTATTAATATCACTTCTTCACTGCCCCCTGCTTTATCTGTCAGGTGCAGGATACCACGAGGATAACTGCTACCTGTGTAACTTTCATTGAAAGAAATTTTGTACTTCACTTGTTGCGTGGCTTCTGCCCGTGTTGTGGTGACGGGGACTTCTTCCAATTTCAACCAGCCGTCAGTAGGGCTGTTACCGTTATAAGTCAGTTGTGCATTTACCCCGGCATTGGAACCTGTGGAGATAGTAAAACTACTTCCTGCTTTGAGCGCCAGTGTCACAATATTGGTGCTGATGTCGTAAGTGGTTTCACCCACAGGCAGCAAATCAGCTACTGCGATTGTCTCCAATCCGTTGTCGGGCTCGTAATCATCTATATAGTCACCCGTTTCCCAATCCACCAGACGGATATTGGCTGTCAGTTCAAAAGGGTCAGCTTCTGTTATCTGCACCGTA
>NZ_EQ973495.1:778981-794779 GCF_000158035.1 Bacteroides cellulosilyticus DSM 14838 | reverse complement strand
TGGCAAAGTAATGAGTCTAAACTCTGTTTGAAGGGCGTCAATACTTTCCGCATTGGTGCTGAGTATAAAGTAATTCCACAGTTTGCTTTGCGTGCCGGATATAATTATAGTAGCTCTGCTTTCAAGAAGGATGCTATTAAGGCATTGCCTATAGAGTCCATTAATACTGATACGGATTATGCTAATCTTAAGTCATTGAGTAATTACACACTGGGTATCGGTTACAGAGGCTCTGCATTTTATGCCGATTTAGCTTACAAATATTCAGTACAGAAAGGTGATTTTTATCCTTTCGATTCTTCTCAAGATGGCGAAGTAGGACTTACTGCTGCTAAGCTGACTAATACTCGCAGCCAGGTGATATTATCTTTAGGTATGCGTTTCTAAAAGAATAACAATATAAGCAAATAACCTTTCATTGCAAATACCTTGTGTATTAAATTCGAGTCCCCGGAGAGATAGCAGTACTCCGGGGACTTTTCTTGTCTAATTTCTTAATACTCTATTTTATCTTCTTTCTCAGCCCATGCTTCGAAAGCTTTGATGGCTTCATTGTGTAGCAATACTTCTGAGGGTAGTTTGCGATCGGCAGGTTTTAAAGCGATTTCATCATATATGAAAGAGTCGTCGAAACCTATATTTTTGGCGTCAGTCTTGTTGTTTCCATAATACATTTTGTCCAGTCGAGCCCAATAGATAGCGCCGAGGCACATGGGGCAGGGCTCACAAGAGGTATAGATTTCGCAACCACTGAGGTTGAAAGTACCTAGTGACGTGGCTGCTGCACGAATGGCACTGACTTCGGCATGCGCTGTCGGGTCACATGAGGATGTCACACGATTCGTTCCGGTAGCTATGATTTCTCCATCTTTGGCAATGACGGCACCAAATGGGCCGCCACCGTTAGCGACATTCTCCGTGGAGAGCTCAATCGCTTTTCTCATAAGTTCTTCTTTGGTCATAATAAAAATGATTATTTTTAGAGTTACTGACAAAGATAACAATGTTTTCTGTATTTACCAATACCAACCTATGCCTATAGAAGCCGGATAGAGTTCGGGTCCTTTATTCTTTTCAAACAGAGAAGTGAGAGCGAAACGGGCATTGAATCCCAAGCAACCATAACCGGCCTGTAGCAGCAGATTCATGCCAAGCGGATGGGTATTCAGCTTGCTACTCAAAGTATGTTTCTTATCATCATATTTGGCTCTGGATTTAACCCCTACACGCCATTCCACTTCCGGACCAGCGGCAATGAAAGCACGGCGACTGCCGAATTTGGTTTGCCATTCCAGACTGACAGGCAGACGGAAAGCCCAATAGCGCAGCCAGCTCTTTTGGTAATCCACATCTTCGGCTTGCCGGCAAACGGTGATGCCGTCTACTTTCTCAAAGCCGTAATTGTCATCCAGTTTATAGACGATACGTGCTAAACCGAGGGTGGTGGTCAATCCCCAATGATTGTTACGGGTTATGGCAACTCCGGTATTAAACAGATTGATACCCCATTCCCAGGATTTCGAGCCAAGTTGAGGTACTTTGGCAGAGTACTGAAATGTATTGCTTGCCAGTTTGTTAAAGCCGAAGTAGATGGCAGGGTAGTGAGGATCAAAGCGGTAATAGCCTTTTTTCTTCTTCACGAAAGGTACGGAAACCGTTGTGGTTCGTTCAATGCTGCGGCCGTCCAGATACACACCTTCAAATACCTGGGTGTTTTCGATGGTGTCATTGTCGGCTTTTGCCTCATACATTTTCACTTTGATTTTGCCATCATGTTCTTTAATGATGATCTTCCGTCCGTTGAGATAGAGAGTTGTATCTTGCGGGATGCTTTCTTGTGCCACGACTGTCATGGAAGTCATGATAAGGAATAAAAAGAAAATTCGTTTCATAAGTTTTATTATTTGTGATTTATAAATTTCAGAATTAGTCTTTGCTGAATATCAGTGTAACAAGGTCGTCACTGTCTATTTCGCCTTCGATATAGATAAGTGTGGCTTCTCCTTTCTTGCCGAGCCGGAATAGTATGAAGCGGTTTATTTTATCTTTTACCGGAGGCAACTGGTAGTATCCCGATTGAATATGCCCGTCTGTCACCACTTCTTTTATTTTCCTGGCATGTTCCCGGTCGGATTCCAGACACCGGTAGATGTCCGGTAATGCCTTTTCTGCCTTTGTCAGTTTCAGGCTTTGGTAATGGGTGATGTCCCAATTCTTGGATAACATCTTGGACAGTTCCACGTAAGTGGCCCCTTTCTCATTGCCGTATTTCTGAAATACGGATGCTATTTGCAGCCCTTTCTGGGCGTACATACCGGTACTGAACAAGAGCAGCAGGCAGCATAGCAGGGTATGAGTGAACTTTTTCATAATTGTATCTATTAGTTCTTTTTATTATTCAAACATCAGATCAAGCACTTCATCTTCCGTAGTTCGCATATCTCGGAAAGCAGCAAGGGCTTGTTCATGCACCAGGTTTGCATCCGTGTATTGCTTGCCGTCGATAATGACGTAATTTTCCGGAGTGGGGTGAAGGTATCGCTGCGTACCGGCAATGCCGATCACTAATAAAATTCCGGCTGCTATTCCTCCCGCTGTGTAAATAAAGCGACGGCGGAAGGAAGGCTTTTTAACAGGAGCACTTTCTTGCCGGAATGCTTTTGCTTCCTGATCCAGGCAGACAAACAAGGGACGATATACTTGTAACGATTCCGGTACATTTTCTTGCGTGAAGAAACTGCGTAATTCGCGTTCTTCCTCACATGAGGTCTGTCCTTCGAAATAGCGGTCTATTAATTCTTCTATCTTCATACTTGTTTCCTCCTTATTTTTTCTTGTACGGTTTGCAGGTAAATTTCTCTCACTTTTTTTCGCGCTCTCGACAGGTTACTTCGGATGGCTTCCGGATTACAGCCTGTGATGTCGGCGATCTCTTCCGTTTCATACTCCTCGATGTCTTTCATCCGCATGATGGTGCGCTGCAAGGTAGGCAATGAATTAATAATTTCATGCATCAGACGGATTTCGTCTTTTATCTCAAGCAACCGTTCCGGTGTTCCACCGGGAGTGGCATCCTGTACATACTCTAACGGTACGCTGGTGGTATGCCTGGTGCGCCACATATCCATGCAGAGATTATGTGTCATGGTCATGGCGAATGCTTCAATGTTACGGTACTGTTCCAGTTCAAGTCTTTTGTTCCATAGCTTGAGCAGGACTTCTTGTACGGCATCTTCTGCATCGTCCGGACTTTCGGTCAACTTCCGCGCATAATTCAATAGCTTATTGCGGAGGGGTAGAACGGATATTTTAAATTGTTTGAGTTCCATTTACATTACTAAGACGAACGTGTAAGGCGAACGTGACATCAAAAATAAAAAAAAGTGTTGCACAAAGCAATTTTTTGTTTTGCTTTGGCAACACTTACCATTTGGGGGAATATGAACTACTTGAGTGATTCCATATCACTTCATGCAATTATAAGGTCAACCGGACAGAGACTATGCTGTTACCGGATAACAGTACATATACACCCTCGCCAGATTCCAGCATCTCAGTACTGATAACTTCCATATTTTTGTTTTCATTGGTTTCAACGGCATTTGCACGCTTCATTCCTGCCAACGGTATTTCTATACACTGGGTGGCTCCGGTGAAATTCAGCAATACAACCGTTACTTCATTTCCTGTTTCATTGATGTAGGCTGTGGCACATATTCCTGTATTATTCGTGACAGCTTTAATACGGGTAGTACCTGTGGCATACTGCGCGTAATGGGCCATGATGTAACCATTCTTAGCAATTTCACCTTCACCCACCGGGCTGCGCTTGTCATTATCGCCCATCAATCCATAGAAGCGCTTTAAATACCAGTATACGTATGCACTGCAATAGCCCTCCATACACATGTGGATTTCTTTGCCAAGATGGTTGAGGCAGTATTGCCACTTTTGGAATTCCCATGCTGACGGATCATCTGATTTTTCTCCGTCATTAAAGAGATGTTCCGTCATCCACCAGGTCTTTCCATGGATGCGAGGGTAGAGACCGCAGATGTAATCGTGACGATTTTTGACGTATCCATTATCCAGGTCTGTAAAACCTTGATAAAGGTGTCCTGCAATAATATCGGTCTGTGCAAATGCTCCGGCATCATTGATGATCGGATCCGTGTATTCGGGTGGTGTACCACATGCTTCGGGAGACATCAGTCTGACTCCGGTTTCACGAATTTTGGCACCGTATTGTTTCACAAAATCTACCACTTCCTGAGGAGTCCAATAAGTAAAGTCCATATCCGGTTCATTCTGAACAGATATGGCATAAAGATCTACTCCATTCTGTTTCATGAAATTGATGTAACGGATAAGATGATCGGCGTATGCTCCATAGTTCTCTTTTTTGAGATGTTTTACTTCTTTGCCGTTCACCTTGATTTGCTCGGAGAGAGCATCAGTACAGTCCCACGGACATGCAAAAACTATTGCTCCATTGGCCTGTGCCGCTTTAGCCGCTTCTACATCAGCATTCCAATCAGATTCGTTGGGATAAACCATCAGGCGAAGAATGGAGTAGCCCAATCCGCCTTCACCATACATTTGGTCTAATTGTCGGGCAGAAATGAGGTTTCCGCCACACCAAATTTTAGGATTGTACATTCCACCGAATCCTGCTATCGGCTGATATTTTACTGTAGGGTCAATATTAAGTGTAACAGACTTGAACGCCGGTTCCTGTTCTATCAATAAATCGGTAGTCTGCTTGTTGGTTAGGTCAGTAATGTGAATAGTCTGTGTACGTTGTTTCATTGAAGCGTTAGCATTGCAAACCACTTGAATTTTTGTGTATTGCTTTTCTCCATCACTGCTTCCACCTGACATCGGAGTTATACTTTTTACAATATCTCCCTGTTCGAAGGTTATCTCCCAGGAGGTTTTTGCCCATTCTATAACGACCTCTGTCTGGTTTTCACCGGCACTCACTGTAATTGACTTTTTTAGGAAGAGCGCATATGCGCCCTTCCCGTTATCATCAGTCTCCGCATTATTATTATCAGAGCATGCCCAACATGACATTCCCATCAGAAAAATGCATAGATTTCTAATAAATAGTTTCATTATACTTCGGGTTATTTCAATCCTTCAACTATTCCTTCATACATTCCATTTCGATTGTATCCCGAAGTCCAAGGGCAAATCTTGTTACCGGTACTGGTTTCGGTCATACTTGAAATGGATATGCCATATTGCTTGTCCGATGCGATAGTTTTCCGATATTCTTTCATGATGAAAGCTATGTAGTTGGCTGCGGCACTCCGTTCATCGGCGGTCAGTTTACTGGTCTGGATGAACTTACCTTCTGTATCTTCCACCATCATGCTGAGGTCGGATACACGTATCAGTTTACCGGTCTGTGCCAGCTTGTCGAACAATTCGGAAATCATCTCTTCATTGGCTTTCTGAGAAGTGGCGTCTTTGGAATAAACCGCATGAAGAAGGATGTTGTATCCGTCAATACGGGTTACATCATCTGCTTCCCAGGATTTTACCAATGCGATCAATTCATCGGCTTTCTGTCCCATCTCATCAGATTGATTGAAAGTATTGCTGACGAAGAGATTGAGATCAATTTTTGCTGTGTCACGTGCTTGTTTCACGGCTGTACGTGCATATTCTACTTCGCCCAAATATTCACCCCAGTTGAAGGTGTTGGCATCCATGGTTTTGTCAAGTGGTTCGCCTACAATATTCCATACTTTTACAGATTCACCACCGGCATTTACTATACCGCCGATCCATTTATTCATCTCTTCAGTGAAGATATTCTTTTTCTCTTCCGGAGTTTTCTCGATGATGGTATCATCAGCTTTCCAGTGGAGGTTGATATTATCGATGTAAGCATGCCACTCACCCGAGCCTGAACCTACGGCCAATTCTATCTCGGTCAGATCTTTCATGGAATTAGGTATAGCGATCTTTCCTCCTCCCGTAGCTTCACCTTCTTTCAGGAATGTAATATAAATCTTGTCTCGTCCCCATTTGTTAGCTTCACAACCGAAGTTGAACGGTCCTTGGCCGCAGTTGAATTCTTGTCCATTAATCACTACCCGCATGCCGTCGCCCCAGCCACCTTTACCATCTATCAGGTACATGTCGAGAGAAAGACCTATGTAGTCACCTAACGTTCTTCCGTTTTGCAATTTTACTGTGAATTTAGGATAAGATCTATTGCAAGGGGTAGCAGCTGTACCTACGTGTAATACTTTACCACTGCCTTCAGGATCATTTTCTACAACGGAAGAGTTTCCGTTAGTCATCGGATAAGACGTTCCAAGTTCATCTTTTTCAAAGTCAATTTTAGTAACACCTGTTCCGGGAAGCTCATAATTCATCACGATGTTATCGAGAAAATATTGTGCTCCTCCAGAAGCGGAACCAACGGCAAGCTCAAATTCAGTAAGTCCTTTCATTTCATCCGGCAATATGAAGCCTGGAGCTGTAGCGCTATTTAAGCTGATGACCGCTCCACGATTCCAAGTGTTGGGATTACAACCAAGTCCTTGAGCATTTGTACCTACGTTAAATTCTTGTCCATTGATAAAGACTCTTATACCGGCTCCATATATACCATCACTGTTTACAATACGCATATCAATGGTCAGATTGACGTAATCGCCCAGTTTTCGACCTTCCGGTAACTTGACGTTGAACTTAGGATGTGAATAGGCAGCCTTGTTATCGTCGGTACCTACATGCAGTGCTTTACCACTCTTCCCATCCGGATCGTTTTCTACTACAGCCTGACTTCCTCCGGTCATACCGTAAGCTTTGCCTAGTTCATCATTCTCGAAGTCACAAATCACAGTTTTACCTTTCTCGGGTACGAAGGGAATAATGATGGGCTGTATCAGTTCATTATAATAAGCGGTGCGTTGTCCCTGATTGGAACAGAGCGTACCACCATAAAGCGTTATGTCCGTTCCTTTGACAGCATCAGCTACTAATTGCATTCCGCCAAAATCGAAGGAACCATCCTCTTTCAATGAATTGACGGGAGTGATAGAACCACCAATATCTATGCCATCAAAATTGCTAAGTATGGTGCTGTAAGCAATGTCTTTCTTTAAAAAGTCTGTTGAAGACAAGTTTGCCGTAAACTTGAACGGAGAACTGGCATCGCGGGTAATGTACGATTTCAGCAAATCAAAGCTGGCCAGGTATTCGCTGTTGGCCACTTCTTCAGGCTTTTCTACCTGAAGGTTGCAGTCATACTTATCGGTGCATGCCATAACCGTTGCACACATCATGGCAATACCGATTATCTTATGATTAAAGTATTTCATGTTTTCTTTGTTTAAACGTTTATACCAGATAATACTATCTTATTTCTATCTCGAATGACTTGCCACCTTGTACGGCACGACTGCTTAACACCAACGTATCTTTGGTGGCGTACTGCATGTTTTTGGTTTTAAAGTCAATTGTATAGTCCAGATAGATAGCATTACGATCTTTACCGCCAAGGCTGTTCTTTTCGCCCTTCTTCACAAATTTACCGGTACCGGAAATGATAAGATCATCGGAAGTACTACCTACTGTGCAATTACCATCTTCGGTAAAAGTCAAGCTGAGGTTGTAATTGAAAAGATTACCTTGCGCATCCTTGGTTGATAAGGATAGAATATTGTCTTTCAGGCTTTCAGTTGTAATATTTACTTTCTCATCCTTCTCTACATATTGCTGATGGCGTACCAATTGCGAAGAAACGCCGTTTATCACAGCTTGATCCACTCCACGACGCAGGTACTCACCATGCCAGGGATTGACATACTTTACAGCATAAAGTACAAAATTCTTGGGTTGTACACTCCAGTCGCCACTATTTGTCAACATGGGGTTTGCTACGACTGCCTTACCCTGAAGGATGGAGTCTGCACCCTGTACGCCTGTCATCTTCAGAGGAATCACGTAATAATTATCAAGAGTCTTTTTATCGGCAAAGAATGCATCGGTAAACTGTACCTCTACACCACCTATAACTTCACCCTTGGGAATATTGATCTGGTTGGCGGCCAGGGTATAGTAGGAGGTGGGCATAGGGGTAACAGGAGTGTTACTTCCTTTGAAATAGAGGTTTTCGCAAAGCGATTCATCTACCTGAGTATCAATAATTACATTCTTGCGGTTGGTATAACCACCACCCCAAGCTGCTTTAATGGATACTTTGTGCTGATTATCCAAAGAGTTATCGAGGAATTCGTCTTCTCCCAATTCAATGGTACGCAAACCATATTGATTGGCAAAATATACAGTTTGATAATCGAAGTCGGAGAATTCATTGTCAGAGCTTTCGCACGCGGTGAAAGACAAGAGTAATGAAGTCAGTCCGATATATGCTAATTTCTTTTTCATATCATGCTATTTTATTAATAGTGTTCACAATTTTGTTTATTTCCATCCTTTATTCTGGATGAGGTTGCTGTACTTCAGTATCTCAGAGTTGGGGATAGGGCAACAGTACATATAATCTTCATACGAACGTTCTTCTACGGTTATCTTCTGATAGCTGTTACCATTCCAGCTAATGCCATATACCGGTTCGTTCAGGTCGGCTTTCCAGCGACGGAGATCCCAAAAACGGAATCCTTCGAAGCAGAGTTCCAATCGACGTTCGTTGCGGATCAGTTCGCGCATTTTGTCTTTGCTGGCAGCGCATGCTTCCAGATAGGCATCATTGGTACCACCTATGCCGGCACGTTTCCGGATGGCTTTGATTACATCGTAAGCGGAGTAATCTCTGCCGTTGGCGTTTTTCGGTCCCCAAGCTTCATTGGCTGCCTCAGCATAATTCAGGTACATTTCAGTATAACGGATACGGGGTGTGTAATGCGGCTGTTTGGAAATGGATGCCGGATTACAGTTCACATCCATGCGCAAGCGTTTTCTCATGTAATAGCCTGTTCGGGTCGAGCGGTTTTCGGTCACGTTAACACCGTCTTGATTTCCCTCATTGATGTTGATTGTTATACTCTTCTCACTGATTGTACTTCCATTGTAAAAGATGTATTTGCCCAAGCGGGGATCGCGTCCAGCATAAGGATTGTTGGCATCGTATCCGCTGGCTGCGTCATTGATGGGGTATCCATTGGCCATAGGGAATATATCGACCAGATTCTGCGACGGATTCATATAACCATTACCGTACAAACTCGGTGGGAAATTTTGTGATTCCTGGTCGTTATCACCACTTCCTTTGTTTCCTCTCCATAAGATTTCATTTGGATTGGCACCATCCTTAATTGTATTTATAATAGTAGGTGAGTAATATTCCACTCCGTCGGATGCTAATCCTGATAGACCTCCTTTATAGTCTATTACAGCAGCTGCGGCATTAGCGGCATCCGCCCATGTGGCAGCGTTGGAAGCATCTTCAAAGAAGGGACTGGCAGCCAGTACGGCTGTGCGTGTACGGAAGGCACGGGCTATGATTCCGTTATACAACTGACGTGCTTTGGCACCCATAACGGTGTTGTATTTACCGACGTCTTGTGTGAGACTCTGGAAATCTGCAGGAACGCTTCCTGAAACATCTTCATACTCATAAGGAAGTCTTTTCTCTGCTTCGGAAAGATCATTGTAGATTTGTTCTACACAAGCCTGAAACGAAGCACGCGGTTGATTGAAATCCGACTCTATTGTCTGAGGTTCTGTAAATATGGGTACACCGAGCAGTTCGCCATTTGCACCAAAACCGGCATGGGCACGAAGCAGATAAAAATAGAACATCCCACGGAGTCCGTAAGCTTCACCAGTGAGGCGTTGCGCAAACAATTTGTTCAGTTCTTCATCATCCGACCATTTTACGCCTCCCACATGCTCCAGGAAGAGGTTGATGTATTGAATGGCACCGTAGGAATTGGTCCACTGATTCTGTGGATTATATGAACTTGTAGTCCAGGCACCGGTGGCCATTTGCAGATACACATTACTTGGCTGGTTGGTTACGGCGTCATCCGTGCCATACTCGCTGTTATCGTAATAGCCCGGAATCAGACTGTATACATTGTGCAATATTCCCCGTGCGTATTCCGCATCGTTGTACATGTTTTCCACGCCTTGGAAGTTTTCGATGGCTGGTGAAAACAAATCATCACAACCGGTGAGCATCAGGGCACCTATTATAAAAGGTATAATTTTCTTTTTCATAATCTTCTTCTTTATTAATCAATAAAATCAGAATGCAGCCTTGAAACCTGCATAGAAGTTACGGCATTGAGGGGAACCGGTACTCAGCTCCATATGCTTCCGCTCTTTAGAGATGGTAAGCAGATTGCTACCTCCGCAATAAACACTTAAACCACGAACAAACGTTCCTTTGAAAGTATTTTCAGGGAAGTCATACGTCAACTGCACTTGGTTCAGGCGGAAATAGTTACGCTTATACATCCAGAAAGTGGAATTGCGGTAGTTATTGTCACCATTGGTGGTGGTCAGACGTGGGTAGGTGGCCACATCCTTTGTATCTTCGGTCCAACGTCCCCATACCACTTCTGAGAATTTGCTCGTACCGCGGTTCCAGTAGTAGGAACTGCTTTTAAAGTCTACAGAACCGGTCTGACCTGATCCCATGGCAAATAGCGAGAAATTTTTCCACTTCACAGTTAAGTTCAATCCGAAGGAGAAAGGAGGAGCTGACCAACCGTTCTTTCCTAATTCAATTTGGTCCTTGCTGTCGATTACACCATCCTCGTTAATGTCTTTGTACTTCAGGTCACCGGGCTTTACAGTACCAAATGTTTGACGGGCATGATTGTCTATGTCAGTCTGATCCTGGAAGAAACCTTCGCATACATAACCGTAGGAAGCATCGAGTGCACGACCTTTGCGATACTGGTAATCTTCGTCGTAAAGTTCGTCACGTTTCAGAGCTTCAGAGGAGTATACCATACCATTGAAACCGAGTGTTACGTCAAAGTCGCCGAATTTCTTGTTGGCACTCAGCGCGAAGTCAAAACCACTGCGTCTGTCCTCGTTATAATTGATCCAGGGCATGAAAGTGGAATTGCTGCTTAAAGCAAAATAGGAAGGATAGATAGAAGATGAACCTTGGGTGAGCAAGCCTTTCGTATCTTGTCTGAAGTAATTCGCATTTATTTTCAGCAGACGGTTGAACAGTGTGGCATCAATGCCGGCACGGAACTCTTCACGTGTGATGAAACCCAGATTGGGGTTATCACCGCGTTTGGAAGCCGGAGTCCATCCGCCGGCTGTTCCATCATGCCATTGTACATAGAAGCCCTCGTTTGTTCTTTTGGAGAAAGTGCCTTTATACAGATAATAGTCGGTGATATCGAGATCCTGATGCAGGTTGGCATAAGAAGCTGTGATTTTCAGATCATCTATAAACTTTACATTCTCCATGAACTTCTCTTTGCTGATCCTCCAGCCCAAAGTGACTGACGGAGAGAAAGCGTTACGCTTGCCTTCGGGTAATTTGGCCGAATGGATCACGGCACCACTGAAATCGGCATAATACTTATGATTGTAATTGTAGGATGCCCGTAAGCCTAAGTTCACATTACTGGTACGGTGATAATCACTGCTTTCATGGTTTTCGTCAGCAGAATTCTGCGTTTGATAACCCCAACCTATGAATGTGGCTGCTACATTGTGGTATTTTGCGAAAGTGCGGGCATAGTCGAACTGTGCACTGAACGTCATGGTCTGATCGTAAGTGGACTTGCCGACATATTCATTGCGATCTTTTTTGTCTTCATTGTGCTTCTTCAAGGCAATAATCATATCTTTGCCATTCACCTGAGACCATGTAGGTTCATAAACAGCATAGGTCTCGCTGAAAGCTTCCGAATAGTAAGAAGTATAGTCTACACTATAAGAAGTCTTAAACGTCAAGCCTTTCAAGAATGAACCCAGATCGGCGGCAAGGCTGACATCGAACATAAACATACGTGCCTTTTCCTTAACATATCCGGCAGCCAGAAGATCAGCAAAAGGATTGGTCATGTCGGAAGAAGTTCCTCCAAGCAGATATTTGCCGTCAATCAGGTGATTACTGTTGGTAATATATTCCTGTATTTGAGCGACGCTGGTATCCATCATGTCGATGGGTAATAACGGCGCAAACCAGTTGGGACGCAAGGTGGATGCGGTTCCCCAAAAGTTTCCGCGGCCTGCATACTGATTGGTAAAGACAACTGCCGCATTGGTAGTAGCCTTTAGCCATGAGGCAAGTGTCATGTCTACGTTACCGCGTACATTGAAACGCATATTGTAGGCATTCTTTGATTCACCATATTTCAGCAAGTCGTTACTATAATCCATACCGAAATTCAGGTAATAGTGTGTGCGATCATTACCTCCATATACTTCACCTGTCACATCTGCATTATAATATGCCTTTTTCAGATAGTCCGAACTATAGAAATCAATATTCGGATAACGATAAGGATTGGTTCCCATGGCAGTGTTGTAGATATCTGATGCGCTGTATTTGGGGGATAACCCGTCATTACGGCAAGCTTCATTGTAAAGGGTCATGTAGCAGTCTGAATCCAAATATTTTGGATAAGATTTGGGAACATTAATGCCTGCATTGCCCCGTACGTCGATGCGCATCGGTTCATTTTTACCGCGTTTGGTAGTGATCAGGATAACACCCTTTGCCGCACGGCTACCATAAAGTACCACGGCAGCAGCATCTTTCATTACCGAAACACTTTCTATTTCCGAAGCGCGTACATTACTTGCACTGCGGGGTACTCCATCCACCAGGACAAGTGCTTCTTGCCCCCATACGTTGCCGGTGTATCCACCTATCAGACTTTCCAGTCCAACTAAGCTACTGGAACTATTTACTTTTTTGGTCAGTTCGGACGTGTTGACCGTAGAAATGGCATGCGTCAAGTCTTCCTGGGCAACCGTACCGAAAGCCACATTCACCAGGCTATCTTTGTTTTCTTCTTGCGCCTGGATACCTCCTGCATGAAACAGAGACATGGCGAAAACAGTACAGCCAATATATATAAACTTTCTATTCATTTTTTGCGTCATTATTAGTTAATACGTCAAGATTACCATCCGGGATTCTGGTAGAACCCTTCATACATGCTAACATCCTTTTTAGGGAGCGGATACCAATAGTGTCTGTCGGTATATTTACGCTCAAGCAATACTACTTCACGCAAGTTCTTGATAGCATTTTCTTCCGGTTCGTCATAATTATAGTCATTAGGATCGGCACGGTCGAACTCAATCTTGGTCTTCAGTGTGTAAGGATATTGGGTGAGAAGCATCCAGCGGCGAAGATCGATAAAACGGAAACCTTCGAAAGACAGTTCTACGGCGCGTTCACGGCGTAATTCGCTCAGGAAGTCAGCAGTACTACCCAGGAACTTGTCGAGTACGGGAGCTACCCCGGCACGTTCGCGGATCTTGTTCAATGCCTCTTCGGCTGTGAGTGAGTAGGTCGCAGCTTTACCCTTCGGACCATTGTAGCCTACAGCCGTAGCTTCAGCATACATCAGATATACATCTGCCAAGCGCATAAGGCTGAGGATCATGATATTATTTTCTTTATAACCGTCAACCGTATTCATCAATTGCGGACAGAGTTTGCTGTTCATATAGGCTGTGAAGCAACCTTTCTTTTCATTTGCTTCTTCACTCTCTCTACCTCCGGTGAAAAGTTCTGCCGTTCCACCTGCACCACCGGTACTTTTCCACTTCACACCATCGAACATGATGGTTTTATAGAAGCGTGGGTCGCGGTTTTTCCAGGGATGTGTGGGATCATAGCCTGATTCGGCATCTGCCTTTGTCATGTCATTAATAGGGTAACCGTTCTGCATGCCATAGTAGTTTACGTAGTTGGCGGTAGGATAGCATTTAATACCGGAAGACTCAATGGATTGAGGTCGGAAGTCGTTAACCATATTCCAGCGCCAGCGTCCACTATAATCCTTGATATTCTCCATAAAGATGGACTCTTTTACTCCGTTCAGCTTGCCGCTTGAGTTATGCAACAGGAAGATGTCGTTATATTCGGAGAAGTCAGCCAGTTCATAACGGTTGGTCGATTCGGTGAGGGCAAGGGCTTGTCCGAGAGCATCGGCACCTCGTTTGCACAACTCTGCATTGTATTCCTTTGCACCTCCGGAAGCCCAGTTCATCAACGGACTGCCTGCCCAAAGCAAGGTCTTGCCCTTATAAGCTAAAGCCATGATACGGTTGATACGCATATTGTTTTTGCCTAAGGTCACTTTACCGGCGGTGGTTGCATCCCAATCAACAGGAAGTAGACTGGCTGCATGTTCAAAGTCGGCTACGCATTTTTCCGCACATTCTTGCCATGTAAGACGGGCTAACGTGGGAGTTACATCCGAAGACAACACTGTATCAATATACGGCATGCCGCCCCACCATTCCATTAACATAAAGTGGTACCATGCGCGGAAGAAGTAAAGTTGTCCTTCTATGAGATTGCGTTCTTCCTCGGTGGCGCTTATCAGATTGCTGAGGTTGGCGATACCGATATTGGCTTTACGGATGGCATACCAGGAGTTGGCCCATAAGTGACCTTTATCAGTTCGGTTGTTTGAACCTGCCGAGCCTTGATTGTTCGGGTAACCATAGTAAACAGTAGTCCAGGCCCAGAAGTCTCCGTTGTCCACACTACGGGCTTGCATACGCATTTCCTGTGGTTCCCAGTATTCATCTTCACCATAGTTGAAGCAAGTATGTCCGGCATCTTTGTTGTTTGAAACTACCGGGATACAATTATAGAGTTCTTCAGTGAAACCCTGAAAGTTCATAAAATTCTTGTAAGGGTCATTATCCTGGTAGTCACTTTCCGGAGCTTTATTCAGATAGTCTGTACATGAGGTCATCCCCATTATGCCAGCCATTGCAATAGCCGACATCATAAATAGTTTATTTATATATTTATTCATAATTATCTCTTCGTTATTATAAGGTTATGTCGATACCAAAATTGAAGCGGCGTACCGTAGGGTAGGCACCGTCCGAAGAGCCTGTACCGTAGTTGGCTTCACGGTCATCCGGCATGTCGGTCCACATGTAGAGATTATCGCCGTTCAAGTAGAGACGGCAGGAATTGATGCCCATTTTCTTCAGCCAATTGTTCTTGAATGTATAGGAAAATTCAACATTCTTCAGACGAAGGTAAGCACCATCATACCAGTAACGTGTTCCGGTAGCAGCTGCGTCTACAGTAGTTCCCCAGCGTGGAGTGGGTAGGGTGGCATTACCTCCCGGTGTCCAGTATGAACCTTCTGCATAAGCTACGTGGGCTGTAGAACGGAATGTCGGGAAATTGACTTCACGGGTTACATTGGTTACGCCATAGAATTGGGCAAAGCAACTGAAGCCTTTCCACTCAAAACCGAGAGAGGCATTATAGGTGTTCTGCGGTGTACTGGCATACTGATAAGGAGCACGGTCGTCGTTGTCAACTATACCGTCACCGTTGAAGTCTATAATATTGTAGTCGCCCGGTAACTTCATGTCATTTCCGGTTGTCCAATTACTACTACCTATCACATCGTCCCAGGTAGCCAAGTTTCCATGGTCGATATATGAATATACTTGGTTGATGGCATGTCCGGCTCCCTTCTGATAAGCAGGTAGCAAAGGAGCGTCGTCTCTGAACTTGATCTCATTGATGGCGTGAGTCATACTGGTGTTCAGCCAGGCACGTAGACCATTGTTGAATACATGATTCAAACGTAATTCTAATTCATAACCATGACTGTTTACTTT
>NZ_EQ973495.1:775570-778794 GCF_000158035.1 Bacteroides cellulosilyticus DSM 14838 | reverse complement strand
ACTGTTTACTTTACCCAAATTGGTCCGGGGAGCTGTTGTGCCGAAATAGGAAGGGATGGCACGGTCTCCACCGGCAACTATGATGTCCGTACGGGTATCGTTAAATATATCTACTGAACCTGCTATCAGTCCATTAAAGAAAGCATAATCTAAACCGATATTACGCTTTTCCACAGTTTCCCAAGAGACATTCGGGTTACCCAGAGAAGAGATTTTCCAGTGGGTATAAGGTGAGTTGTCCGGATTGATGCTACCCATAACAGTGTTACCACCATAATCCAATTGATCTTTGTACAAGAAACGACCATCTGTATATCTCTTCCACGGGGCAACCACGGCATCATCACCTACTCGTCCCCAGGAAGCGCGAAGCTTTAACATATCGACGAACTTCAGTTTTTTCATGAAATTCTCTTCACTGATCATCCAGCCCAGTGAGAGGGAGGGGAAGAAGGCGAAGCGATAATCAGGACCGAATTTTTCGGAACCATTATAAGCACCATTGGCCTCGAAGAAATAGCGCATGGCGTAGTTATAGGTAAAACGGAATACCCAGTCTTCCCGATAAATGGGGAACACACTTCCCTGTGCCTCTTTTAGTCGGCTGAAAAGGCCAAGGCCGGTCACTTCATGTTTGCCGAAGGTACGGGCATAGTCGAACTGCATAGAGTAGTATAGTTTACGATAAGTGGCACCAATGTTTGCACTACCGGATTGTTGTAACCAATAGATAGGATTGGTGACTTTGTCGAGTCCGGTTCCTGTATCAGGGTCAAACTTATAAGAGATATTACCTGTATCCGGATCCACCCAGATGCGTTGTGCATCGTTGTACTGGTCACTGAGGCCACGCTTGTTCTCCGCAAAAGTATAGTCCATAGAGAAGTTCGCCTTGAATCTCAGTCCTTTGGTCAACATAGCCAAGTCCTGCTCCAAAATGAAGTCAGTAGTCATTTTGGTGGTGGTGCGTTTCTCTTTACCGCCTACAGCCAGGAAATAGGCTGAGTTGGGTACATCGGCATCACGCGGCGCATACCATCCCCACATACCATTGGAGTAGATGGGACGCATGGCGTCGGGAGCGGATTTATAAGCTGAGTTCCAGAAACCGGTGTCATTGTCGCTCATCTCCCAAGGCAGCTGGCGTTGTGCATTCGAACCAAACAGGTTGGTAGAGAATTTGGTCGTTTTTGTCAAATGGAAGTCCAGGTTACTGCGTACGTTGATGCGGTTATAGCCAAAGCCGGAGTTGTAACCACGTCCGTTTTCAAAGCTCTTGAACAAGTCACCTTCGTTTACGAAATCTACAGCTGCGAAGTAATTTACAACTTTAGTACCACCTGATACGTTGACGCTGGTATTATAGGACATAGCGACTTTCTTGAAAAGCTCATCCTCCCAATCCACATTAGGATAGCGGTCCCACTCTTCGGCATTGGCCGGATGACGATACTTATCGATGATGGCTGCTGGTGTGTAGTTTGCCCATCCGGCAGGATTGAGACAAGCTTCGCGCTCAATGGAGTTATTCATCAAGTAGAATGTGTCATAAGCATCATACTTTTCAGGGAGTTTTGATACTACTTTAGCGGTCATATTGGCCTTGATCTGTACGTTGGCTTTTCCTTCCTTACCGCGTTTGGTAGTAATAAGGATTACTCCGTTGGCACCTTTCACACCATAAACAGCAGTAGCGGATGCATCTTTCAATACGGAAATGTTCTCTACCGAGGAAATGTCTACTGAACTCATTTCACGTTCGATGCCGTCTACCAGTACCAGGGGTTCGCTATTATTCCACGAGCTCTGTGTGCGGATAATAATCTTCGGGTCTTCGGCACCGGGCATACCGGTAGAACTGGAAGTAATGACTCCCGGAAGGTTACCCGTTAAGGCAGCTCCTAAATTGCTTACCCCAGACCGCTCCAGTGTTTTTCCGGAAGTCTGTGTAATGGCTCCTACCACCGACGCTTTCTTTTGCTGTCCGTAACCTACTACTACAACTTCGTCCAGTAGCTGTGTATCATCTTTCAGAACTACTTTGATTGTCCCTTTTGAAGAAGCCTTCACTTCCTGAGGCTCCATACCTACAAACGAAACGACAAGAACTGACTTTTCATTGGGCACGGTCAATACAAAATTACCGTCTATATCTGAGATCGTACCTATTGAATTATTTCCTTTTACAACTACCGAGGCTCCAATTATAGTCTCGCCATTGTCGTCCACGACTGTTCCTTTCACTGTTATTCCTTGTTGTGCCGAAGCTGTCAGGCAGCTAAAAAGCATCAAAAGAAACAAGTAAGGAATCCTTTGAATTTTCTTTTTTACATTTTTCATTACCATTAGTTTAAGATAGTTAATAACTATGTTTTCTCTGATGTCATAAAGCCAGGATTAACTGTTGTCATACATGCTTTCCATAATTCTTTTAGTTTTAAGATTAATAAATAATGATAAAGAACCTTTTTGTTCCCGAAGCAAAAGTAGGAAGTATAATAATAGTAATAAATATGTTGCTATTGCAGAAAGATTAACTGATGTTGCATTCTATATTAGGGGTGTATCATAGACTTTAATTGATGTAACACAGCCTTATTCTTTTAACTCGTAATATGCTCGAAAGTATCTGTAACAGTGATCTTTGGCAGGCTTCTGGAAGCCGTGTACCTTTGTTTCATAGTATTATTAATCTAATTTATTTCTACATGATGAGAATATCATTAAAAACACGGATTGTCTGCCTGCAACTTTGTCTCACTCTGGCTTCGACACTGCAAGCGGCGGATAAGTTTGTCTCTTTCATTCGGGAAGAAGGTACGTTGGAGCTTGTAACATCTCAACAAAGGAGTTTCAGTATTTTATGTGCTGATGAGGAACATAAAGGAGTATTAACGGCTGTACATAATTTACAGGAGGATTTTTATAAAGTGGCCGATATACGTCCTGCATTAGTGGCCGATGCAAAACAGAAGGGAAGTGCGGATGGGCAAAATGTACGTATTCTTATTGGTTCTTTTGATGAGTCTCCATTCATAAAGCAATTGGTGAAATCGAAGAAACTGGATGCCCGCGAGTTGAAAGGCAAGAATGAGAAGTTTATAATCACCACAGTAAAAGATCCGGTGGAAGGAATACCGGGTGAAGTGTTGTTAATTGCTGGTAGCGATAAGCGTGGAACTATCTATGGAGTTTATGAGTTATCCCGTCAGATAGGGGTATCT
>NZ_EQ973495.1:773173-775367 GCF_000158035.1 Bacteroides cellulosilyticus DSM 14838 | reverse complement strand
CCCTGGTATTGGTGGGCGGATGTTCCGGCGGAACGGCATGAGGAACTCTATATAAAAAAAGGTGTATATACCGACGGAGAACCGGCAGTGAAGTATCGCGGTATTTTTATTAATGATGAATGGCCTTGCATGGGAGGTTGGACCACGGAACGTTATGGTGGCTTCAATAGTAAAATGTACGTGCATGTGTATGAATTGTTGCTTCGCCTGAAAGCCAACTTCCTATGGCCTGCTATGTGGAGTGCGGCTTTCTATGCGGATGATCCCATGAACAGTCCATTGGCTGATGAGATGGGGATCATAATCGGTACTTCCCACCATGAGCCTATGGCGCGTAACCATCAGGAGTATGCTCGCAATCGTAAAGTGTATGGAGCCTGGAACTATCAGACAAACAAAGATGGTATCGACCGCTTTTTCCGTGAAGGTATAGAGCGCATGCGGGGTAAAGAAGAAGTGGTGACCATTGCGATGCGTGGTGACGGTGATGCGCCGATGGGACCTGATACGGATACAAAACTGTTGGAAAATATAGTGAAAGAACAGCGTCGTATCATAGCCGAGGTTACGGGAAAATCTGCTTCTAAGACTCCACAATTATGGGCGCTTTATAGTGAGGTACTGGAATATTACGATCAAGGTATGCAGATACCGGATGATGTAATGATTCTGTTATGTGATGACAATTGGGGAGATGTTCGCCGTCTGCCCGAACCGGGTGTTAAACGTCATCCCGGTGGTTATGGCATGTACTATCATGTGGATTTGCATGGTGCTCCGCGTGCTTATCAGTGGTTGAATATGACTCAAATCCAGCATATGTGGGAACAGCTTTATCTGACGTATGCTTATGGTGTGGATAAGATGTGGATATTGAATGTAGGTGATTTGAAACCGAATGAGTTTCCTACGGATTTCTTCTTGAAAATGGCATGGAATCCTGATGCTTTTAATGCGGGTAATCTGATGGATTATACAAGAGAATTTTGCCGCCAGCAATTTGGTAATGAATATGCTGACGAAGCTGCACGAATTTTAAATCTTTATTGTAAGTATTGTGCTCGTGTGACGGCAGAGATGTTAGATCACAAAACCTATAATTTGCAAAGTGGTGAATTTAAAGCTGTGGCCGATGAGTTTCTGGCATTGGAAGCACATGCTGTCCGTCAGTTTGCTTTGCTGCCGGAGAATAGGCGCGATGCTTATAAGGAGCTGATATTATTCCCTGTGCAAGCTATGGCCAATCTTTATGAAATGTACTGTGCTACCGCCATGAATCGGCAGTTGGCTGCTGAAAATGATGTACGTGCCAATGCCTGGGCGGATCGCGTAGAGTATTGCTTCCGGAGAGATGCGGAACTATGCGCCGATTATAATAATAATATTGCCGGTGGCAAATGGAAACAGATGATGGATCAGACCCATATAGGCTATACTTCATGGGATGAACCGAAAGGAGGAAATATAATGCCGAAAGTAACCCGTGTGGATGCTTCCCGGAACGGAAATATGGTAATGGGTGGTTATGAATACGAAGAGAGTAGTGGGGTAGTGGTAATGGAAGCGGAACGTTTTGCTACATCCGTGCAGGAACCCGGTACACAATGGACTGTTATACCGGACTTGGGACGTACACTCTCCGGACTTTCTTTGATGCCATATACCAAGCCGGTATCCGGTGCTTCGTTGACCTATCAAATGCGGTTAAAGTCTGACTTGTCCGGTGTGCGTATACGCCTGATATTGGATAGTACTTTGCCTTTTATTAAAGGAGGGCATAGTTATGCCATTCGTTTAGATGACGGTGAGGAACAAATCGTGAATTACAATTCAGACCTGACTTGGGCCAACTGTTATTCAAAAATGTATCCTGCGGGAGCGGCACGGGTGATAGAGTCAAAAGTAACTTTTCCAGGTGTCACTCTGGAGGCCGGGGTACATACTCTGACTATTCGCCCTCTCAGTCCGGCGATAGTATTGCATAAGATCATAGTAGATTGCGGAGGCGATATGTCCGGTAGGCTTAACCTAACGGAAAGCCCTCGGACAAGAACTTTAAAATAGCTATGTAAAAGATGCCATCTTTTACATCAAAAGTTGGCATCTCTTGTTGCATAAGTTGGCATCTTTCACATCAAAAGATGCCATCTTTCGTTTTATCTTGTCTTATATGGCGTTCCATATACTCTGATGG
>NZ_EQ973495.1:753061-772835 GCF_000158035.1 Bacteroides cellulosilyticus DSM 14838 | reverse complement strand
TGATATGCCATACATTTCGCGGAATGCCGTGGCGAAGTAAGTGGGATGCGTAAAACCGGTTAATGTGGCTACTTCTGTTATGCTATGCCGCTTGTCGGCCAGCAGGGTAGCTGCCTGCTTCAGACGTAAGTTACGAATGAGTTGTTGTGTAGTCTGATTCGTGAGTTCTTTGAGCTTGCGATGCAGATGTACACGGCTGATACCTACTTCCGTACTGATCATTTCGACGGTTAATGCCGGATTGCCTAAATTCTCATTGATAACGCGCATGACACGTTCCATGAGCCGGTCATCGGGAGATTTTACTTCTGGGATTGAGATTTGTTCCTCCTGATTCTGACGGCCACTGAAAGCATTACGCAATTGTTCCCGGCGGCGGATGAGGTTTAAGACAGTTTTTCTCAGCAACTCAATGCTGAATGGTTTCATCAGATAAGCATCGGCACCGGTATCCAACCCTTCCAGATTGTCCTCCTCGCTGGTACGGGCAGTAAGCAGGATGATGGGTAGATAGTTGATGTTCACATTCTGTCGTATCTTGCGGCAGAGTGTCAAGCCATCCATTTCAGGCATCATCACATCGCTGATTATCAGATCGGGCGTATGGGATAATATCGATGCTAATGCTTCTTTTCCGTTACTGCATTCGGTCATGTAAAAGTCATTGCTCAGTTCGCGGCAAATGTAGTGGCGAATCTCTTCATCGTCTTCTACCACAAGCACATGGCGACGACTGCGTGCACGGACTTTACCGCTGGCTTCTTCATCGTCATCATAAGGCAGCGGGGGGGCTATGGTAGCCGGTTCTGCCGCCGGGATATTTATTAGGGTGTCGGCGGTTGTTGCTTCTTCTATTTCTTCCTTTTTCAAATGCCCGTTTCCCAGCGGTAGCCGTATGATAAACCGGGAACCCGGTCTGCCTTCGCCATTGTCCTCTACGTGAATATTTCCGTAATGCAGCTCCACTAAAGAGCGCGTGAGGTGAAGCCCGATACCTGTTCCTATATTTGAGTTGTTCTGACTGTTGCGTATCTGGTAGAATCGCTCGAATATATGTTCCCGTTCAGTGGAAGCAATGCCGATGCCACTGTCCGCAACTGTAAGTTCAACATATCGGCGCAGGGGTGCATTTTGGGGAAGGTGGGTATCCTCACCTGTGCTGAGGCTGATTTCCACTTGTCCGTTTTCAGGTGTGAACTTACAAGCATTCGACAGTAGGTTCAGGATGATCTTGTCAAAGTTCTTAGGATCTATCCACATTTCTATTTCAGGAGCAGAGGTGTGGAATTTTAAGTCGAGTTTCTTTACCCTTGTCTGTTGTTCGAAGGTTTCTAACAGGTCACGGGTGAAACTAACTATTTCAGCCTTTTTAAACATGAGGGACATTTGTCCTTTGTCTATTTTTCGGATATCCATTAATTGGTTTACCAATTGCAGGATGCGCTCGGCATTCCGTTGTATAGTACTGTAGAGCTTTCTACATTCTGCATCCTTATCTTTTGCCATCAGTTGTTGCAAGGGACTGATGATAAGCGACATCGGAGTTCGTATTTCGTGAGAGATATTAATGAAGAACTGTAACTTTGCTTCGTTAATTTGCTCGGCATGGATGTGTTGCAACATCTTTTGATGCATACGGTAACGATGATGCACCTGCATCACAATGAATCCGATGATTGATAATATCAATAGGACGTATATTAATTTAGCCCAACCCGATGCCCACCATGCCGGATCTATCTGGATGATGATTTCTTTCTCTTCCGAGTAGGCTGTATAGTCTTTGGCTTTCATCCTGAAGTGATAAGTACCCGGTGCCAGATCACTGAAAGAAACTCTGTTGACGCCCGGAGCTAATGCCACCCAGGTTGCCCCATTCATGGAATAAAGATAGGTGATCCGTTCCGGATTATAGAATTCCATGGCTGAGAATTCGATGCTGAACGAGTTGTCTCTATGACATAAACGGAACCGGCTGGCTTCCTGTACTGCTGTTTCTATAACTTCGTGGTTACCGGAACGTGTACCTTTCTTTACAGCTTTATTATGGATGTAGAAGTCGGCAATTCTAACCTCGGGCTTTTTGACTTCTGTAGTGATTTCTGCTGGTCGGAAAAAGGTGATACCATTGATACCTCCAAAGATGAGATATCCATCTTTATCTGTACAGGCTGCATTTTTGCTGAATTCATTTCCTTGTAACCCATTGCCTGCATAGTAGTTGATAAAGGTACCTGTTTCCGGGTCCATGTTTGTGATACCGTAATTGGTACTTATCCATAATCCATGTTGTTTGTCGCCTTGAATGGCACAAATGGTATTATTGGGCAATCCATCGTGTGTAGTATAAGTTTTAGAGCTTCCATTTTTTCCGTCTATATGAATGAGTCCTTTGGTGGTACCTGCCCAGATGTCGCCTTGTTCATCCTCAAAGAGGGTCAGTATGATACTGCCGCTGAATATCCTGTTTTTCCCATAGGTTGAGGCGAAGTTCATTGTGGGTATATCCAGACATCCTAAGCCATCGTAGGTGCCGATATATAACTTATTATTGCTGGTGTACAGCAATGAGGCTACCCAACGGTTGTGGAGTACATTGTAATTCTCCTGATATTCTTTTCCGCTTTCAAAAGTATCGCATCTGTTGACTTTCCCGGTTTTTAGATCGATGTAAAACACGCCTCCGCCCATAACGGCTACCCATAATCGTTCACCGTTCTTGTCTGAAGTCAGATACGATATGTTTTTTACTTCATTCTGATAATGGTCCTGTAATTTATAGTATCGGCACAGGCCGGTCTTGGGGTTCATCTCTGCCAGCCCTTCCAAAGGTGAGGCCAGCCACAATCTGCCGTCTGCTGTCTGGTGGATATGGTTGATTGTGGACGGCACGGAATTAGATGTTTCTTTGTGCTCAAAGTGCAGGGAAGGCTTATTCTTTCCTTTTATACCATATATACCGTCATTGGCTGTTCCGAGCCATAAGGTTCCTTCATTGTCTTTACATACTGCTTTTATACTGTTAGAACCTATTTTATTGGTTGTTACAGATTTGTAGCCCATGTACTTGAATTGGTTTGTTGTAGCCGGAAGAAGCATGACTCCTTTGCCGTTGATACCCAGCCATAAGTTGCCTGCCCGATCCTTTGTGATGGCATGTACATCGGCTTTGCTGAAATCGAAAGTACTGAAACTGAACTCGCTTTCCTTTATCTTCTGTGTATGTATGTCATATACTTTTATGCCGTACCCTATGGTTCCGATATAGATTTTTCCTTGTCCGGCAGCATATATTGTATTGATAGGCAGGCTAGGAAGTATCGGACAGGAGATAGGGATAAAAGTATCTTTCTGCTGGTCGTAGACAAATATTCCTTTGTTAATGTTACTGGCATAGATATTCCCTTTTTCATCCAGGCAAATAGAAGTTACTATATTCCAGGCATTCTCTTTTCCGATGAAATAGTGATATATTTGACCTGACGTGTCAATGCGGTATAACCCCTTTCCTTCTGTAGAAACCCATAGATTTTCGTTTTGGTCTTCGAATAGATAGGTGATGAAAAAACTGGGAACCGGCAGTTGCGCCTCTTTGATAAGAGGTTCTGTTCCTCCTAATGTTAGTGAATAAACGGCATGCCCGGACGTTCCTATTAATAACTCTCCATTCTTACGCTCCAGGATCGTACTGATATGTGCGCTCATGTTTATTCCAGTTTCGTACAGGATGGGGATTTCTTTAAAGAGGTCTGTTGACGGGTCATAAAGTTGTAGCCCGCGTTGAGTACCTATCAGGAAGTTCCCTTTGCTGTCTTCGAAGAGTATCCTTACATTGTTATCTACCAATGAACTGTCGTTTCCTTCTTTGTGTTTGTACACACTGAACTTGGCGCCGTCGTAACGATTAAGTCCGTCTTCGGTGGCTATCCAGATAACTCCGTCTTTGGCTTGATAGATCTGATTGATATTGCTGTTTGATAATTCACGGTCTACTGTAAATAGTTTCTCTGATTGACTGTATCCGTAGGTTGCAAAGAAAAGGAATAAGATGGATAATAGCGTTTTCATAATTACGTTGGGGTTAGCAATTGTGATACAAAAGTAATTGAAAACAGATATTCTCGCAAACATAATATGGAGGAAAACCCCTTTATAAAAGGGGAATGTAACGTATAGCAAATGATGTGTTACATTTCGTGGGATAACTTGAGAGGGGATGAATCGTATTATAGAAAAAGAGGTTACCGTAATGGTAACCTCTTTCCCTAAAAATACAATACTAAAAAGGATTATTTCTTGAAGTAACGGTTGTACAGACCTTCAAAGCCTTTACCGTGACGAGCTTCATCTTTTGCCATTTCATGAACAGTGTCATGGATAGCATCCAGATTCAGAGCTTTTGCACGAGTGGCAATACGTTTCTTGTCTTCGCAAGCGCCTGACTCAGCGTTCATTCTCTTTTCGAGGTTAGTTTTGGTATCCCATACACAGTCACCCAACAGTTCAGCGAACTTAGAAGCATGTTCTGCTTCTTCCCAAGCATAACGCTTGAAAGCTTCAGCTACTTCGGGATAACCTTCACGGTCAGCCTGACGGCTCATAGCCAAATACATACCTACTTCTGTACATTCACCCATGAAGTGGTTGTTCAGGTCTTTAATCATTTCATCATCACAACCTTTAGCTACACCGATCACGTGTTCGTCAGCAAAAGACAGAGGACCGTCTTCTGTGGTTTCTACAACTTCTACGAACTTGCTGGCAGGAGCTTTACACAACGGGCATTTCTCAGGAGCGGCATCACCTTCATATACGTAACCGCATACAGTACATCTAAATTTTTTCATTTTCTTTTTGATTTAATTGAATTAGTTATTCGTTCGTTTTATAAAAAACGTTAGTCTTCTTTACATTGTTTACAGATTCCTTTGTAATAATAATGGATTTCCTGCACTTCGTGTCCATCCATATCCGTATCTACCACTTTTTTTATTGCGTCGTCACACGGCAAGTCATAGATTCTTCCGCAACGCTTGCACAAGAAATGTGAATGTGGAGTGGTGTCGGCATCATAGCATGTGTTACGCTCATCGATGGTAAGCGTTTGTGCGGCTCCTTGTTCGCTCAAAATCTTCAGCGTGTTGTAGACTGTAGTTTTTGAGAGTGTCGGTATAGTAGGAGATAATGCCGTATAAATCTCATCTACCGTCGGATGTGTGCGGTGCTCCATAAGATATTTCATGATAGCAATACGCTGTACCGAGGGTTTAATGTTATGTCCTTGCAATCGTTCTACTACTACTTCCATATTCGTTTAATTCAAACTTGTAATAATTACATTTTTATTTCGCTTGCAAAGATAAAGACTTATTCGATTTTACCAAAAGATTTCCATTCTTTTTTCCTCCTTTTTGTTAAACAGTGTGAATTGGCTGGTAAGGTATTTCTATCCAGAACTCGGAACCTTTACCTATTTCGGAAGAAACTCCGACGGTGGCATGCATCTTTTCAGCAATCATTTGGCAAATGGATAAGCCAAGGCCGGTACCTTGTTTGAAGTTATCCAGCTTTACAAAACGTTGGAAAATAGCTTTCTGCTTTTCGGGAGAAATTCCGCAACCGGTGTCCCGCACATAGAATCGCATGTTTCCGTCTTTGGGTGGATAGTAGCCGACAGTGATACTTCCCTCTGTGGTGTACTTAATGGCATTGGAGAGATAATTGCCAAGTACTTGACCCAGACGATTCTTTTCTGTATAGACGTGGCATTTCTTCATGCCAAACTCTGCAATACATTCCACATTTGCAGGCATTCTAAAATGGAAAGCATCTTCAAGTTTACGAATACAGCCATTGATGTCTACTTCGGTATAACAGAAGTCCAGCAAACCGGCTTCTATCCTGGACAGGTCGAGTATATCGTTAATGAGTTGTAGCAACAGGCAGTTGTTGTCTTCAATAATCCGGATATATTCATGGCTTTCAGGGGTATCAGCCGTTTCGGCAAGAATACTGGAAAAGCCCACGATAGCATTGAGGGGAGTGCGTATCTCATGACTCATATTAGCAAGAAAAGCTGATTTGAGACGGTCGGATTCTTCGGCACGTTCCTTTGCAAGAATCAGCTCCTTTTTATGCTTTTGGGAATGAATATAATAGAAGATATATAGGGTGAAGAATAAAGCGATAAATAGGATTGTCATCCAGATGTAAGTCTTATACTGCTGATAGAAAGTAGGAGGCTGGAAAAAGTAAATAGCGTCTTTCGGATATAAATTTTCTGGTATCTTGCACCATTTCAGGTCGGCAAAGTTCAGATAGGTATGTGCAACTCCGCCATTCTGGTAAGGAATGGAAGAGGCTGTTTCTCCCGATAGGATGCGACTGATTGTGGACATTACCGTATCCGTGAAGTCACGGATAGAGATATAATGTCCGCCAGCATAGAGATTTTCTTGCAGGTTTAAGTCAGCTAATGTAAATACGGGAACTTCCAGGAAGCTGGGGAGTATCTTTTTGAGATGGTCCGACAGATAGTAATTCTTGTTATTTCCATATTGCCGGAGCCATGCGTAATAGATGACGCCGGTGGTTTGCTTGTAACTGGTAAGTGTATCCAGTAATTCTTCTGTACTTATTTGCTCTGAAGATAAAAGTTCCAGTTTTAGATCAGGAAAATCTTTTTGCATCACCGCACTCACGGCTTGGCGGGTAACTGTGCTGATATAACGGTTGTCGGAAATAAAAGCAATCCGGTTGACTTCCGGCTGAAGCTGTTTGATGAGTGTCAGAGTTTCCTTGATGTAATAAGGTTGTTTCAGTACGGTGATATTGTAGTTCTTGTTAAATTCTTCGATAGGGATGCTGTTTGCTTCTGTCAAAGGAGTTTTTGCCAATAATGTTTGCAGAGTAGAGGGAACTCGTCCGCGTGAATAGCAAAGTATGACAGGGATATTTTTCCAGGGGCCGTCGAAAATGGGCGCACTGACCAACCAGCCCGGATCTCCTACGATTATGACAACTTTAGGTGGTGTAGGAAATGTTTGCAGAAGATTATCTTGGGCTTGTTTGACTTCTTCTTCATTGGTAAGCACCGGGACTGCCAGGAAGTATTCATGTAATTCGATATTTCCTTCATAAGGGAAGCGCTTTTGAAGTTCGTTCTGGAAACCGTGAATCCATGCTTCTTCTGCATTGACAGAACTGAGGAATAATATATACTCTTTTTCTTTAGCGGAAACTGACAGGCACCCGATTAGAAGTATCAGGGAAAGTAACCATTTATGGACTGTATTAGGAGCTCTCATGAGTTTTGTATGGCGTGCTTTAAAAATGTTGCTAAAAGTACAAATAATCTTGGATATCTGAGGTGAATGAAGTGATTATTTTGTGTTTATGGATAAATAACCGTATTTTTGCCGCCATATTTTTAAATGACATCCTTATGAATTACGGATATGTAAAGGTAGCGGCGGCTGTGCCCCGTGTGAAGGTAGCGGACTGTAAGTTCAATGCCAGGGAAATTGAAAAGGAAATAATCATAGCCGAGGGGAAAGGTGTGCAGATCATTGCTTTTCCGGAGTTGTGTGTGACGGGATATACATGCGGTGATTTGTTTGCCCAGCAATTATTGCTTGAAGAAGCGGAAATGGGATTGATACAGATTGTAAGTAATACAAGGCAGTTGGATATCATAGCCATACTTGGCATGCCGATAGCGATGAACGGAGTATTGCTGAATGCCGCAGTCGTAATTCAAAAAGGAAAGGTGTTGGGAGTAGTGCCCAAGACTTACCTCCCCAACTACAAGGAATTTTATGAGAAACGCTGGTTTACATCCGCTGTGGATGTAAGTGAAAGGAGCGTGCGCCTTTGTGGACAGGTGGTTCCAATGGGAACTGACTTATTGTTCGAAACTGCGGATACGACGTTCGGCATTGAAATTTGTGAGGATTTATGGGCACCTATTCCGCCCAGTTCTTCACTGGCATTGCAAGGTGCGGAAATTCTGTTTAATCTGTCGGCGGATAATGAAGGGATTGGTAAGCACAACTATTTGTGTTCTTTGATCAGCCAGCAGTCGGCTCGTTGCATTGCCGGTTATGTTTTCTGTTCGTGTGGGTTCGGTGAGTCTACTACGGATGTGGTGTTTGCAGGGAACGGACTGATTTTCGAAAATGGCAGCCTGATAGCTCGCAGCAAGCGTTTCTCTTTCGAGGGACAGGTGATTATCAGTGAAATAGATGTGGAACATTTGCGCACGGAACGTCGAGTTAATACAACTTTTTCCGCTTGTCGGGCGCATTGCGCACCGGGAGAGGCGGTACGTGTTTCCACAGAATATGTAAATAGCAAAGAGCTGAACCTGACGCGTTGTTTTGACCCTCATCCTTTTGTGCCGCAAGGAGTTGAGTTGAACGAGCGTTGCGAGGAAATATTCTCCATACAAGTTTCCGGTTTGGCTCAGCGTCTGGTACACACTGCTGCCAAGAGTGCGGTAGTCGGCATTTCCGGTGGGTTGGATTCTACATTGGCATTACTGGTGTGTGTCAAAACCTTCGATAAATTGGGATGGTCTCGTAAAGATATTATCGGTGTAACAATGCCGGGGTTTGGAACAACAGACCGCACGTATACGAATGCTCTGGATTTGATGAATTCTTTAGGAATCACCGTTCGTGAGGTCAGCATCAAGGAAGCCTGTATTCAGCATTTCAAAGATATAGACCATGATATCGATGTGCATGATGTAGTTTATGAAAATGCTCAGGCACGCGAGCGTACGCAGATACTGATGGATATTGCCAACCAGACTTGGGGAATGGTAATTGGTACGGGCGATCTTTCGGAACTGGCATTGGGCTGGGCTACTTATAATGGAGATCATATGTCCATGTATGGTGTGAATGGAAGTGTGCCTAAGACTTTGGTTAAGTATCTGGTGAAATGGGTAGCCGAGAATGATATGGACGAAGCTTCGCGCATGACGCTGCTGGATATTGTGGATACTCCGATTAGTCCTGAATTGATTCCGGCAGATGAAAACGGCAATATCAAACAGATAACGGAAGATCTGGTAGGTCCTTATGAGCTGCATGATTTCTTTCTGTATTATTTCCTTCGTTGTGGTTTCCGTCCTTCCAAGATATTCTTCCTTGCAGTGCGTACATTTAAGGACGTGTATGATGAAGAGACAATCAAGAAATGGTTGCAGACATTCTTCCGCCGCTTCTTCAATCAACAATTTAAGCGCTCTTGTCTGCCGGACGGACCTAAAGTAGGTAGTATTTCCATCAGTCCGCGCGGGGATTGGCGTATGCCAAGCGATGCATCATCAGAGATGTGGCTTCGGGAAGTAGAGAGCCTTGCTTGATACTATTAGTTTCAAGGCATGAAACTAATAGTTTCTCGGTGTGAAACCAGTAGTTTCACCGGATGAAACTAGCAGTTCCAAGCAATGAAACTGACAGTTCCAAGGCATGAAACTAAGAATGGAAAAGAATAAAACCGGAAGTTTCGCACAGGGAACTTCCGGTTTTATTGTATAAGCTTGTTTGAGAGGAACTTATCTCTGATTCGAAGTCCGGTAGTATTTACGGTAGATAGATTTAAACTCATCACTGTTCCGAAAAGTCTGAAGCCAGCTGTTAAGACTGTCCAATAGAACAGGTGATTGTTTGCTGACTCCCCAGGAATAGAACTGGGTAAAACTGATATCGGTATTGATATCTATCTGTGGAATACTGTCCGTTACGGCACGGGCGATGCTTTCATCGCATACGGCATAATCTATATCCCCATGAGCTACAAGTGATATCAGCTGTTCCGAACCGTATTTATCTATTTCCTTAATATATATAGTGTCACCAATTTCGTTTCCCAGATTGCGAATACGGAGGATGGAAGGTGATCCTTTCACTACGTGCAGGGTTTTACCTGCCAGGTCTAACTGACTTTTAACGAATAAAGAGTCAGTGGGAGATGTGGCTTTGCGTTGTACGAGAACCTGTTTATTAAGTACAATCGGAGTAGTAAGGAGCAAAGAGTCTTTCAGTTCACTGGTGGCTAGAATACCATAAGCGATAACATCGAACTCGCCTGTTGCAAGTCCTTCCAGCCGTTTGTCAAAACTCATTTCGGGAGTGATGGCAGCCTTCCAGCCATGGTCACGGGCAAACGCTTCTATCAGTTCATAATGAAAGCCCGATAAGGTATCTCCGTCAACATAGAAGCTGATGGAGTTGTATTCTGTGGCAGCGCGGATTATTTTCTCGGCTGCGATTTCTGCATAGTCACGCGGATGCCCTTGCTGCTTCTCCTTCTTTAAAAAGAAGGTAGCAATGAAAGCGGCTATTATACCCATAGCTGCGTATTTCAGTATTCTGGCTTTCGAGATTCTCATGTGGAAAGAGTTTTAATCGTAGAAGTTCCATGAAACACCTATCTTTAGCAGGCTCGGGTTGATGGGGTAATGCGGTACGAGGAAAGAGTTACGTGTACCCATGCCTTGATTTACGTGAGAGTACATAGCGAATAACCGTGTACGCTTCAGTTGCAGGTTTGCATAAATGTTCACTATAGGATAACCACCTATCTCTACCTGATCGTTTTCCGGTTGCAGGTGGAATTGCTGAACGGCAGGCGTATAGGCCGGTGCATTATATTTGGTGAAATAGCGCACATCGGCTCCCAATTGCACCGTAAGAACTTTCTTCGCTAACTTGGTCAGGATGTATAAATTGGAGTATAGTGAAAGTTGTGGCAATGGGAGAATTGTTTCATTGCTTGACTTTTGCCAGGTTACTTCGTTATCCAAATGGAAAATACCTGCACGGAAGTTCTGTTTCAGAGTTGCTGAAAGTATTTGTATATTACCGCTATACTGCTCGGGTACAGCTTTCTGGTTGAAATAAGTATAGTTCTTGACGTTTTCTACACCGGCACGAAGATTAGTACCCCAGCGGTCAATGTTTAATTCGCCTTCTACACGGGTACGGAATTCTTTCTCCATATTATCATTGTCCCAGAAGAAATGGTTGGAGTGATAATGCCGCATATAGAAAGATGGGAGTGTATTCGTCACAAAACCTCGTGCGATAAGGTTTACTGTATCTTTTCCCAATCGGAAATTCAAATCCATATTACCATGTACACGGAATTGCCCCAGCGCTTTGTCCATAATACCTATTTCACCATCTATGGAATAGTGAAGGACTTTACCTTGTCGTTTGGCAAGTTCACCGCCTACAAATATTTCTTGTTCTGTGAAGCGGTCTACCGTCATGGAATCTGCATTCATCAGGTCATAACGGCTGAACTTATGAGAGATATAAGCGGTTAATCCTGCTTTGGCATATTTGTTGAAACCTTCCAACAGGGCTATGCCAAAGATGTTCTTTATGCTGAATGCTGTGGTGGAGTCCCGACTGACACTTCCGTTTTTGTTGAAGTAAGTGTTTTCATACATACCCTCCGGTTCGCTGTATGATTGGAAACGATGGCGTGAGCGCTCCACTTTAAAAGTATGAATGAAACTTGTGACAGGGACGAATTCTTCAACATAATTGGTATCTTCTGCCAAGGCAGTGGCGTTGTTAAGGCTATCCAGACTCAGGCTTTTTTTCATTGCAAGCCTTTCTGCTGAAAGACTGTCGGTGCCTAAACTGTCAGCACCTAAACGATCCATACCTAAACTGTCTGTAATGGCAGTGTCGGGAATCATGGCAGTAGATGCTGCCGTGGGAGCGAAGTTCTGTTTAACGCTATTGTTTTGGGCTACTTCTTTCAATACTCTCCGCTTGAATCCTAACCGATAGCGTTGCGTAAGGTAAATATAGAAGTCTTTGTTACGGTTGGAAGTTTGCTCCAGCTTTACAGGAATAGTGGTGGATTCGTATTCTTTCTTACCGTCAGCCATTGTATCGGGGCGGGTAATGTAACCGTCATTAGCTATACCGCCGTTTTCATTCATCTTCATGAAGAAGTTGTTGTAGACAGCTTGCAGTTGGTAGCGTTCGCCAATATAACTTCCGAATATGCCGGCATTGAAGTGCGAAGTAGACTGATTGGAGTAGTATCCACGTCCGTACAGGTAATCGAAATTGAAGCCAAATGCCAACCGTTTGTTTACATTGACAGAAAAATAAGATTTGAATCGCTCTTCACCGTTTACCTTATTACCCGCTTTATAATAAGTCAGATTTGTATAAGGAACATTACTGTTGGTGAAGAATACCTGATCGGGACGAACAAAGAAACTGGAGAATGGCGTCATAAAAATAGTCGGTTCGGTGCTTTCACGATCAAAGAATATACGTGAAAGACGGGGAGAGCCGAGGTTACCCAGGAAATTATATTGTCCCGTCATACCGTCTACCAGGTTTGTATTCTGGAAATTCAAGGAAAGAGTGTCGGCAGGAACGATGGTCCGGTTACCCAGAGTCTCGCTTAATTGCCACATATAGAGTTTAGGCGGAATACTTTGAACGTCAGTGCTGGTATCCAGGCTATCTGGTTGTGTTGACGGGTCAACCTGATTCCCATAGCGGTCACGATTATCCAATGTATTGAGTGGCCGCTGTGCCTGTGCTGCCAGCAATCCCAATACGAATAGAAGTATATATGTCAGTAGAATGCGTCTCATAATTAGGCGCAAAGATACAATAAAAAATTATTCGCTTGCGGAATTCAGCCTTTTTTGCCTATTTTTACAAACGTACTTTTTATTTCTTTGATATAAATATGGTAACTTATAAAATAAGCCCTTGCAAAAAGAAACTATTGCAAGGGCTTATTGATTTATCGTAAGAGTCAATGGAATTATACCTCTTTAATCAATTCCATTCCTTTTTTAATCGCTTCTTCATTCATCGGTATCAAGTGATGATGACGTTCGGGCAAGGTCTTCTTCAAGCCTCTGAGTACGCTATCCAGCGTAACCATCGGTTTCAGTTTCAGCAATCCACCCAGTACGATCATGTTGAATGCTTTGGCATTATTCATTTCATTGGCTGCATCCATTGCGTCGATGCGATACACTTTGATATCTTTACGCGTCGGCGGGTTGATGATGCCATATCCGTCGTAAATCAGGATACCGCCCGTCTTTACCTTACTTTCGAATTTCTCCAGTGAGGGCTGGTTCAGAATAATGGCAGCGTCATACTTGCTCAGAATAGGAGAAGAGATTTTCTCATCGCTTACAATCACCGTAACGTTGGCTGTACCACCACGCTGTTCCGGTCCGTAAGCGGGCATCCAGCTCACTTCCTTATCTTCCATCAGTCCCGAGTATGCCAAAATCTTTCCCATAGACAATACGCCTTGTCCACCGAAGCCTGCTATAATGATTTCTTCTTTCATTGTTCTTTTCTTTTAGTTGACGAGGTTGCAGTTGACAAGTTGACGAGGAAGCATCTCCTCCTTGTTAACTTGTTCCCTCGTTTCCTTGTTAACTGATTTATCTGTCTTTCAAGTCACCCAGCGGATAGAACGGGAACATGTGCTCTTCCATCCATTTGTTAGATTGCGCAGGTGTCTGTTTCCAACCGGAGTTACAAGTAGAAACGATTTCTACCAGGTTGGAGCCTTTGCCTGCCATGGAGTTCTCGAATGCTTTGCGGATGGCTTTCTTTGCTTTGCGGATAGCACCGACTGTTTGTACACTCTGGCGGGTAACGTAAGCGGTTCCTTCCAGTTGTGCGGCGATATCTGCCATCTTCAGCGGATAACCGTGCAAATGAACATCACGTCCGTAAGGACTGGTAGAAGTCTTCATGCCGACCAAGGTAGTAGGAGCCATCTGTCCACCCGTCATACCATAAATGGCGTTGTTGATGAAGATGATGGTGATATTCTCACCGCGGTTCAGTGCATGGATTGTTTCTGCCGTACCGATACATGCCAGGTCACCGTCTCCTTGGTAAGTGAATACCAGTCTGTCCGGCCACAGGCGCTTGATCGCAGTGGCAAGAGCGGGTGCACGTCCGTGTGCGGCTTCTTGCCAGTCAATATCCAGATAGTTATAGATGAACACGGCACATCCCACGGGGGAGATACCTACTGCTTTGTCTTCCATGCCCATTTCTTCGATTACTTCGGCTATCAGCTTGTGTACCACACCGTGGCTGCATCCCGGACAGTAGTGCATGGGATTATCGTTCATCAGAGTCGGTTTCTTATAAACCAGATTCTCAGGCTTGATAATATCTTCTTTTGTCATAATCACTTCTCCTTATCTGTTGGTGAACCGTATAAAAAACTCCATCAGTTTGACGAATATTGCTGCGCCACAAACGTAGATGAACAGTTTGAAGTCATCCTTTGCAACGAAATATACGATGATAGCTGCCAAGGCAAGTATCATAAAGAGTATATTCAATACGCTTCTTATCTTATCAGGGTTCATTTCTCGATTAATTTTTCTTTCAGTGCACTTACAATCTCTTCCGGATCGGGTACGATACCGCCGAGACGCCCGAAGTGTTCTACTTTTACTTTACCATTCACAGAGAGGCGTACATCTTCAACCATCTGTCCCGCATTCAATTCGGTAACCAGCATGCCTTTCACTTTTTCAGAATAGGCTGCAATGGCTTTTGTGGGGAAGGGCCAAAGGGTAATGGGGCGCAGTATACCGACTTTGATACCTTCTTCGCGTGCAAGTTCCATTGCTTTCTGTCCGATACGGGCCATAGAACCGAAGGCGATAATCAGGTAATCGGCATCTTCACAATTGATTTCTTCGAAACGTACTTCGTTTTCTTCAATCAGTTTGTATTTAGCCTGGAAGCGGATGTTATTCTTTTCCATCTCTTCCGGTTTCAATTCCAAAGAAGTAATGATATTGGGCTTGCGTCCGTTTACTCTACCGGTAGTAGCCCACGGGCATTGCTCGATAACTTCTGCATCTGTACGGCGGGGCTTTTGCGGAGGCAATACAACCTTTTCCATCATCTGACCGATAACACCGTCGGCAAGAATGATAGCCGGGTTGCGATATTTGAAGGCAAGATCAAAGGCCAATCCAACGAAATCAGCCATTTCCTGTACGGAAGCGGGAGCCAAAGTGATCAGACGGTAGTCACCGTGACCTCCACCCTTGACAGTCTGGAAGTAGTCTGCCTGACTGGGTTGGATGGTTCCCAATCCGGGGCCGCCGCGCATTACGTTTACAATCAAACAGGGTAATTCGGCACCTGCCAGGTAGGAGATACCTTCTTGTTTCAGGCTGACACCGGGGCTGGACGATGAGGTTAATACCATCTTTCCACTTCCGGCACCGCCGTACACCATATTAATAGCTGCCACTTCACTTTCTGCCTGTAGCACTACCATGCCGGTAGTTTCCCAGGGCTTCAGTTCGGCAAGAGTTTCCAATACTTCCGATTGCGGAGTAATAGGATAACCGAAGTATCCATCAGCACCGCAACGGATAGCGGCGTGGGCGATGGCTTCGTTTCCTTTCATTAATACAACTTCTTCTGCCATATTCTACTGATTTACAGATTTATTCAACTTTTACTTTAAAAACAGAGATACATCCGTCCGGGCAAACCTGGGCGCACGACGCACAGCCGTTGCAGGTATCTTCCAATATTTGGTGGGCATAGTTATACCCTTTTACGTTCACCTCTTTGGTGAGGGCTATTACATGCAGAGGACAGGCTACCACGCATAGATTGCAGCCTTTGCACCGTTCGGTGTCCACTACGATTGCTCCTTTAATCTTTGCCATAATTTACGTTACTTTTATATGTTATTGATTGTACATATCCTTATTGAAGAAATTCAGGATATCCATTGCCATACGATAGGCTTCACGGGCAGGGCTGTCGGGATTGAGGTCGATAGCATACTGGTAGTTGTTTAAAGCCAGTTGCCAGTTGCCTTGTTTACGGTAGGCATTTCCCAGGAGATAGAAAGCTTCGTCCCGGTCGGTAGAGTCGGTGATCAGATATTCATCGAGCTGCCGGATAGCTTCTGCTACATCTCCTTGATTGATAAGCTCTTTGATAGTTTTCAGTTGCTCCATATCGTATTGAGTTCCGGATTATTGGAATACAAAGATAGTTTTTATTTAGAGACAACGAACAAGTATTCTGTGAAAAATAAGAAAAATGGGGAAATATGAAGCCCGAAGTTAAATGAAATTCTGTCAGAATGTCACAACTTCGGGCGTATATGATGTAAAATGGGTTTTGCTACTTTACAAGTTTTCCATTTATATAGAGATTTTTGAACGTAACGTCTTTTGCTCCTTTTATGTCATTTCCATCTTTGGCAACATTATTAAAGTGGGAGTCTTCAACGCTGATATTGTACACATGATCATCGTCGTCGAGACCGATAATAAGGACACCAAGTTTGCTCTTTTCGCAGGTTACATTCTTTAGGTGAACGTTGCGGACAGTAGGAGTAAAACCGCGGTTGCAGTTCTCCCGGTTTTCGTATTGCAGGTTGATGCGCAGCACGGCTTCGCGACACTGTCCTACGGTGACGTTACGCACGAATACATTTTCAATCAGTCCGCCGCGGCAGGTGCTGGTCTTGATGCGGATCACACGGTCGAGGTCTGGGCTATCCATCTTACAGTTTTCTACATACAGGTTGCGGTATCCGCCGGAGATTTCGCTACCGATGACTACACCTCCATGTCCTTTCTTCATATAGCAACCGCGTACAATGATGTTCTCGCTGGGAACACCCCATTTACGTCCGTCCTGGTTACGTCCGGACTTGATAGCAATACAGTCATCTCCGGTATCGAAGGTACAGTTCTCTATCAATACATTTTTGCAAGATTCGGGGTCGCAGCCATCGCCATTGGGACCGCGATTATAAACGTATACACCGCGTACAGTGAGACTTTCGCAGAATAGCGGGTGAATAACCCAGAAAGGGGAATTCAATAAAGTAACATCTTCTATCAGCACTGTATTACATGAGTACAGGTTGATAAGTTGCGGACGTAATCCGTCTTCAGGTGTCATTACACGTTTATAAATAGGAGTGGAGGTTTCACCGTACATCAGCAGGCGTTCCCGTCCTCCGTTGCGTTGTGCCACCATGCCCTCTTTCCAGCCATAACGGGGAGCGCCACACATAGGCCACCAGGTTTCGTTGGAGCCTTGTCCGTCGATAGTTCCTTTACCGGTGATGGCGATATTTGTTTCACCGTATGCATAAATCAACGGGCGGGCATTATAGCAGTCTATTCCTTCCCAACGGGTGATAACTCCGGGAAAGTAGAGGCTCTGATCGGTTGAAAATTTCAATACGGCTCCTTCTTCTACATGAAAGTTGACGTTGCTTTTCAGTGTGATGGGACCTGTGTAGAATGTACCTTTTGGAACTACAACCGTACCACCACCATTCAGGCAACATGTAACGATAGCCTGGTTGATTGCTTCATGGCAGGGAGCATCCGGGGTGTCGGGTTTGGCGCCGAAGTCCGTAATGAGGTACGTTTGTTTGGGGAAAGATGTTTTCTTGATTTGCTTTTCAATCTTTGTACTCTCCTTGAAAGCCTTATCGAAATCTATCGAGTTGGCAGTTGCCAATGTGGCCGAGAGAAGCAGGGAAATAATTCCGAGTACTTTTTTCATGCGTTTCCAGTTTTACTTTAAATGGTTATTAGATATGCAGGCAAAAGTACGGAAAGTGACTCTATTATAGGGAAGAGTTTTTGGCATAAAAGGTGTAAAAATTGATGTGTTTATACTTCTTAGCTCTGAGGAAGGTGTATAAACTAAACTAAAAAACACTTGCGGGTGTGTAAGCCTTCACTACTGCAAGTGTTGCCTTACACATCCGCAAGCGTCACCTTACACTACTGCAAGTACCAGTTCCCGCACCTGCAAGTGTAATTTCGAGTTGGGATGATTATCTCACCGGTATTTTATCAATACGCTTCTGATGGCGTCCACCCTCAAACTGTGTGCTGAAGAATTCTCTCATAATCATATCAGCTTCTTCTGTGCTGATAAAACGTCCCGGCATGACGAGTACGTTGGCATCATTATGCTGGCGAGCCAGATGAGCAATTTCCGCAGTCCAGCAAAGTGCAGCACGAATACCCTGATGTTTGTTCAGTGTCATGCTGATACCTTCACCACTTCCGCAGATAGCAATACCCGGGTAACACTCTCCGGCTTCAACGGCCAATGCCAGGGGATGAGCAAAATCTGCATAGTCGCAGCTCTCCGTTGTATAGGTGCCGAAGTCTTTGTATTCCCATCCTTTAGTTTCCAACCACCCCTTGATGTATTGTTTCAATTCAAATCCGGCGTGGTCGGAACAAATTCCAATTGTTTTCATTTTCTGTTGTAGTATGATTGATTTAGAGGCTCTATAATGGGATATCAGGTGAAAAATATTTCGCCCCTACAAGCCTGTTACAACCTGTAGGGGCGAATAATCATTCGCCCGGTATGCACCAGGGCTTTTTATAACATTGCTTTTACTTGCTTATAAACGTTATCAGCAGTAAAACCTAACTTCTGATCCAGTACTTTGTAAGGAGCTGAGAAACCGAAAGATTCCAATCCCCAAATTTTACCGTGAGCACCTACCAAACCTTGCAGGTTTACAGGCAGACCGGCTGTCAGACCGAAGACTTTTGCGTCAGCAGGGATAACACCTTCCTGATATCCCGGAGCCTGGCTGCGGAACAAACCTTCGGAAGGAGCAGATACGATACGTACTTTCACGCCATCTTTGCGCAATAATTCGGTTCCTGCCACCAGTGTAGATACTTCTGAGCCCGAAGCTACCAATATCACATCCGGGTTTTCATCAGAACCTGCTACAATGTAAGCACCCTTGGCTGCCTGAGAGTAGTCGTTTCCAGCGGGCAACATAGCGATATCTTGGCGAGAGAAGATCAAACCGGTCGGAGTGGTAGTATTCTCCATAGCCAGTTTCCATGCAATTGTTGTTTCTTCTGCATCTGCCGGACGGAGAACCAACATAGAGTTGTGTCCTTTGTGGTTTTTCAGTTTTTCCATCAGACGGATCTGAGCTTCTTGTTCTACCGGTTCATGAGTAGGACCGTCTTCACCTACACGGAATGCGTCGTGCGTCCAAATGAACTTCACGGGAACTTCCATCAGTGCAGCCATACGTACGGCAGGTTTCATATAGTCAGAGAATACGAAGAATGTTCCGCAAGCAGGGATTACACCACCATGCAGTGCCATACCGATACAGCAGCAAGCCATAGTCAGCTCGGCAACACCAGCCTGGAAGAATGCACCGCTGAAATCACCTTTCTTGAAAGCATGCGTCTTTTTCAGGAAGCCGTCTGTCTTATCAGAGTTTGAAAGGTCGGCGGAAGCAACGATCATGTTTTCTACTTGAGTAGCAAGAGCGCCCAATACGGTAGCTGATGCAGCACGTGTAGCAGCACCTGCTTTTTGCTCGATAGCTGCCCAGTTTACTTCAGGAGCTTTACCAGAGAAGAACAGGTCGAGTTTGGCAGCCTTTTCAGGATTAGCCTTTGCCCATTCTGATTTTGCAGCATATTTCTTAGCCATAATTTCCTTCAGTTCGGCAGCACGCTTTGCGTACAGTTCCTTCACTTCGGGGAAGATTACGAATGGATTTGTCGGATCACCACCGAGGTTCTTGATGGTATTTACGTAAGCGTCACCACCTAGAGGAGCACCGTGAGTAGCACAGTTAGCTTCGTAGCTGCTGCCATCTGCCTTGCGTGCACCCTTACCCATTACGGTATGACCGATAATCAGGGTAGGACGTTCGTTTTCTGCTTTCG
>NZ_EQ973495.1:734563-752061 GCF_000158035.1 Bacteroides cellulosilyticus DSM 14838 | reverse complement strand
ATTTCGATATGGAGGCTTTTTGTGTTTGTATAATTCTAATTTTTTGTTTATATTTGCGCCGCACTATTTATTATTAATGTTTAAAGCAAAATTAGAGATGAAGACAAAGTTATTTTTGGCAGCTGTTGCAGTTGCATTTTCTTTCGCCGTGACTTCTTGTGGTAACAAAAAAGCTGCTAATACTGAAGTGGAAGCTACCGAAGTTGAAGTGGTAGAAGAAGCACAGGTATGTGATTCAACAAAAGCTTGCTGCAAGGCAGAGGCTGCTGCTTGCGATAGCACAAAAGCTTGCTGCAAAGAGAAAAAAGAATGTGATAAAGCTTGCGACAAGAAGTAATTCTTATCACATAGGAGCATATAAAAAGGGGGATACATCATGTATCCCCCTTTTTTGTTATACTTTATAGAGTTATTTGATAGCAAACTTATAAAATGATGTTTTTTTAGAGAAAAAAGTTACGAATTTGTTTGTGTGCTACGAAATTATCTATACCTTTGCACCGTCATAATAAAAACAAGAAGATAAAAATGATACAGAACTTTACATATATTCTACTGTGTGGTATTATTATTCTACTGGCAAGGTTTAGTGGAAGTGAGTGCTGTGCGTGAATATATGTAACGATTAGAATATTCGAAAGCCTTTCTCACTTCCAAGTGTGAAAGGCTTTTTTTAATGGCAATAATTTATAAAAACTATAAGAAATGAGTGACAAGTTATTTATTTTCGACACAACGCTCCGCGATGGCGAGCAGGTTCCGGGATGCCAATTGAACACAGTGGAAAAGATTCAGGTAGCAAAGGCATTGGAACTGCTGGGCGTGGATGTTATTGAAGCCGGATTCCCGATTTCCAGTCCGGGAGATTTCAACTCTGTTATTGAAATATCCAAAGCGGTGACATGGCCTACTATTTGCGCATTAACCCGTGCGGTACAAAAAGATATAGATGTAGCTGTGGATGCTCTGAAGTTTGCCAAGCACAAACGTATTCATACAGGTATCGGTACATCGGATTCGCATATCAAGTATAAATTCAATTCCAATCGTGAGGAAATCATCGAGCGTGCAGTAGCTGCCGTGAAGTATGCCCGTCGCTACGTGGATGATGTAGAGTTCTATGCAGAAGATGCAGGTCGTACGGACAATGAATATCTGGCTCGTGTGGTGGAAGCTGTAATTAAAGCGGGGGCTACAGTAGTGAATATCCCGGATACGACCGGTTACTGTCTGCCGGACGAGTATGGAGCGAAGATCAAGTATCTGATGGAGCATGTGAGTGGTATTGAAAAAGCAATCCTCTCTACACACTGTCATAATGACCTGGGAATGGCTACTGCAAATACGATGGCCGGTGTACTGAATGGTGCCCGCCAGGTAGAGGTTACTATCAATGGTATCGGTGAACGCGCAGGTAATACTTCGCTTGAGGAAGTGGCTATGATTATCAAATGCCATAAAGATATTGAAATTGAAACGAATATCAATACACAGAAGATTTATCCGACAAGCCGCATGGTTTCAAGTTTGATGAACATGCCGGTGCAGCCTAACAAGGCTATCGTAGGTCGTAATGCCTTTGCACACTCATCGGGTATCCATCAGGATGGTGTGTTGAAGAATGTGCAGACTTACGAAATTATCGACCCGCACGATGTGGGTATCGACGATAATTCTATCGTATTGACTGCCCGTAGCGGACGTGCTGCTTTGAAGAATCGTTTGCAGGTATTAGGCGTGGAGCTTGAACAGGAACAACTGGACAAGGTATATGAAGCTTTCCTGAAATTGGCGGATAAGAAGAAAGATATTAATGATGATGATATCCTGGTGCTTGCCGGTGCAGACCGCACACAGAACCACCGCGTGAAACTGGAATATCTGCAAGTGACCAGTGGAGTGGGTGTGCGTTCGGTTGCCAGTCTGGGACTGAATATCTCCGGTGAAAAGTTTGAAGCGGCTGCCAGTGGAAACGGTCCGGTAGATGCAGCGATAAAGGCTTTAAAGAAGATCATCGACCGCCACATGACACTGAAGGAATTTACTATTCAGGCTATCAGCAAAGGTAGTGACGATATGGGTAAGGTGCACATGCAGGTGGAATATGATAATCATATCTATTATGGTTTCGGTGCGAATACGGATATTATTGCCGCATCGGTAGAAGCTTATATCGATTGTATCAATAAGTTCAAATCATAAGACTAACCTCAATTATAAATTGTAAAATCGTAATAAATCTGATGAATACATTATTTGATAAAATCTGGGATACTCACGTGGTTCAGCAAGTGGAAGATGGTCCCACACAGTTATATATAGATCGCCTTTATTGCCATGAAGTAACCAGTCCGCAGGCTTTTGCGGGAATGCGTGCACGCGGTATCCAATGTTTCCGTCCGGAAAAGATTGTTTGTATGCCCGACCATAATACGCCGACCCACGATCAGGACAAGCCGATTGAAGATCCGATCTCCAAAACACAGGTGGATACACTAGCCAAGAATGCGGAAGATTTCGGATTGACACATTTCGGCATGTTGCATAAGAAGAATGGCATCATCCATGTGGTAGGTCCGGAAAGAGGATTGACATTACCGGGAATGACGATTGTATGTGGTGACTCGCATACTTCAACCCACGGTGCGATGGGAGCAGTGGCTTTTGGTATCGGTACAAGTGAGGTCGAAATGGTAATGGCTTCACAATGTATTTTGCAGACACGCCCCAAGACAATGCGCATCACAGTGGACGGAAAACTGGGTAAAGGTGTGACGGCAAAAGATATTGCTCTTTATATGATGTCTAAAATGACAACGAGCGGTGCAACCGGTTATTTTGTGGAATATGCCGGAGAAGCAGTTCGCAGTCTGACCATGGAAGGACGCCTGACGCTGTGCAACCTGAGTATAGAAATGGGTGCACGTGGTGGTATGGTGGCACCGGATGAAGTGACATTCGAATATATCAAAGGCCGTGAATATGCTCCGGCGGGTGAGGAATGGGAGAAGGCGTTGGCATACTGGAAGACGTTGAAGAGCGATGAGAATGCTACGTTTGATAAAGAAGTGCATTTTGATGCAGCGGATATCGAACCGATGATTACGTACGGAACAAATCCGGGTATGGGTATGGGTATCACGCAGCACATTCCTACGACTGATGGAATGGGAGAGGCTGCAAAAGCTTCATTCCTGAAATCAATGGATTATATGGGCTTCCAACCCGGTGAGGGAGTATTGGGAAAGAAGATAGATTATGTGTTTTTGGGTGCTTGTACGAATGGACGTATTGAAGATTTCCGTGCTTTCGCCTCGTTAGTGAAAGGCCATAAGAAGGCGGAACATGTGGTTGCTTGGTTGGTACCCGGTTCGTGGATGGTAGATGCACAGATTCGTGAAGAAGGTCTGGATAAGGTATTGGAGGAAGCAGGTTTTGCTATCCGCCAGCCGGGATGTTCGGCTTGTCTGGCAATGAATGATGATAAGGTACCCGCCGGAATGTATGCGGTTTCTACAAGTAACCGTAACTTTGAAGGTCGTCAGGGACCGGGTTCACGCACATTGCTTGCCAGTCCGCTGGTAGCAGCTGCGGCAGCAGTAACGGGAGTGATTACGGACCCGAGAGAACTGATGTAATTTCAGTCCTCCTGGCAGAAGTCATTAATAATAAGTATTTCAAAATCAAAGATAAGAAACAATGAAACAGAAATTCAATATCATCACCAGTACTTGTGTGCCTCTCCCGTTGGAGAATGTAGATACAGACCAGATCATTCCTGCACGTTTTCTGAAAGCTACGACTAAAGAGGGCTTCGGTGAGAATCTGTTCCGCGACTGGCGGTATGACAAACAAGGAAACAAAATCGACTCTTTCGTTCTGAACGATCCGACCTATAGCGGACAGGTGCTTGTAGCCGGAAAGAACTTCGGTTCGGGCAGTAGCCGCGAGCATGCAGCATGGGCCATTGCAGATTATGGTTTCCGCGTGGTAGTTAGCAGTTTCTTTGCAGATATTCACAAGAATAATGAACTGAATAATTTCGTATTGCCTGTAGTGGTGAGCGAACCGTTCCTGAAAGAATTGTTTGATTCCATTGCCGCCGATCCGAAAACAGAGGTAGTGGTGAACCTGCCGGAACAGACAATCACCAACAAAGCAACAGGCAAAAGTGAGACTTTCGAAATCAATGCTTACAAGAAACATTGCCTGATGAATGGCTTGGATGACATCGATTTCCTGGTAGAGAATAAAGATAAAATAGAAGCGTGGGAAAATAAAAATGAAGTATAAACAGCCCCAAATAGAAATCATGGACACCACGCTCCGCGACGGTGAGCAAACCAGCGGTGTGTCGTTCGTCCCCCATGAAAAGCTGATGATAGCCCGTCTGCTACTGGAAGAACTGAAAGTAGACAGGGTGGAAGTAGCTTCGGCACGGGTTTCGGACGGTGAGTTCGACGCAGTCAAGATGATATGTGACTGGGCGGCGCGGCGTAATTTATTGCCCCGGGTGGAGGTGTTGGGTTTCGTAGACGGGCATACGTCGGTAGACTGGATACACGCTACCGGCTGCCGCGTCATTAATCTTCTGTGCAAAGGTTCGCTGAAGCATTGCACCTGTCAGTTGAGAAAGACCCCTGAAGAACATATCGAGGATATTATTGGCGTAGTGAATTATGCCAATGAGCAGGATATGGAGGTGAATATTTATCTGGAAGACTGGAGCAACGGGATGAAAGATTCTCCGGAGTATGTCTTCCAGATGGTGGATGCACTGATGCACACAAATATCAAACGGTATATGTTGCCTGATACATTGGGTGTGCTGAATCCTTTGCAGGTCATCGAATATATGCGGAAGATGGTGAAGCGCTATCCGCATGCTCACTTCGATTTCCATCCGCATAATGACTACGACCTGGCAGTGAGCAATGTGCTGGCTGCCGTGCTGAGTGGTGCGAAGGGACTTCATACTACGATCAACGGTCTGGGCGAACGTGCCGGTAATGCACCGTTGTCCAGTGTGCAGGCTATTCTGAAAGACCATTTCAATGCTATCACTAACATTGACGAAGGTCGTCTGAATGAAGTCAGCCGGGTGGTTGAATCTTATTCCGGTATTGCCATACCCGCCAATAAACCGATTGTAGGTGAAAATGTATTCACGCAGGTAGCGGGGGTACATGCAGATGGAGACAATAAGAGTAACCTTTATTGCAACGACCTGTTACCCGAGCGTTTCGGACGTAAGCGTGAGTATGCACTGGGTAAGAACAGTGGTAAGGCGAACATCCGTAAGAATCTGGAAGATCTGGGACTGACACTGGATGAGGATTCCATGCGTAAGGTGACGGAACGGATTATCGAGTTGGGTGACAAGAAAGAACTGGTTACCCAGGAAGATTTGCCTTATATCGTTTCGGATGTACTGAAGCACGGAGTGATGAATGAGAAAGTGAAGCTGAAGACATACATCGTGAACCTTGCTTACGGTCTGAAGCCGATGGCTACGCTGAAGATTGAAATCAACGGACAGGAGTTTGAAGAAAGTTCCAGCGGTGACGGTCAGTATGATGCTTTTGTACGTGCTCTGCGTAAGATTTATAAGGTGACGTTAGGACGCAAATTCCCCATGCTGACGAACTATGCCGTAACCATCCCTCCCGGTGGGCGTACCGATGCTTTTGTGCAGACAGTGATTACCTGGAGCTATGACGGCACAGTGTTCCGTACACGCGGACTGGATGCCGACCAGACGGAGGCAGCGATTAAAGCGACAATGAAGATGCTGAATATCATTGAGGATGACTATGAACTTAAAAAATCAGAATGATGAACCCCGCTGAGGGAAAGAAAATAGAAGAATACCTAAAAAATAAAGAAAACAATGGATTTTAAAATTGCAGTATTAGCCGGTGACGGCATTGGCCCGGAGATTTCCACCGTAGGTGTGGACGTAATGACCGCCGTATGTGAGAAGTTCGGACATAAAGTAAACTACGAATATGCCATCTGCGGTGCAGATGCTATCGACAAAGTGGGCGATCCGTTCCCCGAAGCTACTTATGAAGTTTGTAAAAACGCGGATGCTGTTTTGTTCTCGGCTGTAGGCGACCCGAAATTCGACAATGATCCTACTGCCAAAGTACGTCCCGAACAGGGTCTACTGGCTATGCGTAAGAAACTGGGATTGTTTGCCAATATCCGTCCGGTACAAACTTTCAAATGTCTGCTCCATAAATCACCGCTTCGTGCAGAACTGGTGGATGGCGCAGATTTTCTTTGTATCCGCGAACTGACCGGCGGTATGTATTTCGGTGAGAAGTATCAGGACAATGACAAAGCGTATGATACCAATATGTACACTCGTCCAGAGATTGAACGTATTCTGAAAGTTGGTTTCGAGTATGCCATGAAACGCAATAAGCACCTCACGGTGGTAGATAAAGCCAATGTGCTCGCATCTTCACGCCTGTGGAGACAGATTGCCCAGGAAATGGCACCGCAATATCCTGAAGTGACTACGGACTATATGTTCGTGGACAATGCAGCCATGAAGATGATTCAGGAGCCTAAATTCTTTGATGTAATGGTTACCGAAAATACATTCGGTGATATCCTTACGGATGAAGGTTCTGTAATCAGTGGCTCTATGGGATTGCTTCCTTCGGCTTCTACAGGCGAAAGCACTCCTGTATTCGAACCGATCCACGGCTCATGGCCACAGGCTAAAGGTTTGAATATTGCTAACCCGTTGGCGCAAATCCTTTCGGCTGCCATGTTATTCGAATATTTCAATTTGCTGGAAGAAGGCGCATTGATTCGCAAAGCTGTAGATGCTTCTTTGGATGCTAACGTCCGTACACCGGAAATTCAGGTAGAAGGTGGTGCGAAGTATGGTACCAAAGAAGTAGGAGCATGGGTGGTAGATTATATCAAACGTAGCTAATCTTCGGCAAATACGGCTTCGCAATGTTCGCCCGGAACTTCGAACTCCAGGGTGGCATGACCGATACCGAAATCTTCAAGCCGGTGGCGGATAAGGTGTTTCACCTCTTGCATACCTTCCGGTTGCTTTAAAACAATATGGGCTGTCAGTGCATTCTCTGTGGTGCTGATGGCCCATATATGTATATGGTGAACGTCATCAACACCGGGAAGGGCACGGATGGCTTTTACTACTTTTTGACTGTCTATACTTGTGGGTACGCCATCCAGCGTTAGGCGAAGACTGTCATGCAGTAAATTCCACGTAGAGATGAGAATGACAACAGCCACAATCAGACCGATAATCGGGTCGATAATATACCAGCCGGTCCGGCTGATAACGATACCTGCCACTAATACTCCCACTGATACCAAAGCATCTGCCGCCATATGCAGATAAGCTCCTTTTACGTTCAGGTCTTTTTCCTTATCTTTCATAAAGAGGAAAGCCGTGAATGCATTGATAAGTACCCCCACACCCGCTACCCAAGCAATAGCTCCACCGGGAACAACTGCCGGATTATTCAGCTTATGAATACTTTCGATGACAATGGCGCCTACAGCTACCAGCAAAATGACTGCATTAAGCAAGGATACCAGGATTGTACTTTTTTTATAACCATACGTATATCGTTCATTGGCTTTGACTTTGGCCAGACGGAAAGCCAGCAATGCCAGCACGAGACTGACTACATCGCTTAAATTGTGTCCTGCATCGGAAAGCAGCGCGAGGGAATCGAACCAGAAACCGGCTGCAAACTCTATGACGACAAAAGCTAAATTGAGAACAATGCCTATAATAAATGCCTTGTTCAGCGACTCTGCGTTGATGGCATGGCTATGCTGATGTGAATGTTCGTGTGACATATATTTAATAAGGTGTAAGAGTTATATAAATTTTATTATGCAAATTTACGTGATAGAAATGTAACACTTGAGCAGCGAAATAGTTTTTTATCTATCTTTGCTTAGAAACGAAGATAAGCTGTACCTCTGCATAAAAAATGAACGAGTTCATTTTATTCTGCTTTCGGTTTGCATTATCTTTGTACAAAGATACCTGCAAGTGAGGATATTTAATAATTAGATTGTTATGGCAAAAATAGCAAAGAATCTGACGGAACTTATCGGTCGCACTCCGCTTATGGAATTAGCGGAATACAGTCGTAAATATGGACTGAAACAGAATATTATCGCAAAGTTGGAAGCGTTCAATCCGGCTGGGAGTGTGAAAGATCGTGTGGCGCTTGCCATGATCGAAGATGCAGAAGCGCGCGGAGCACTGAAGCCCGGTGCGACGATTATAGAGCCTACCAGTGGAAATACCGGTGTGGGACTGGCGATGGTTGCTACAATCAAAGGATATCACCTGATGCTCACGATGCCCGAAACCATGAGTATAGAGCGTCGTAATCTGCTGAAAGCACTGGGTGCTGAAATTGTACTGACAGATGGATTGACCGGTATGGCAGGCTCCATTGCAAAAGCGCAGGAGTTGAGGGCGTCTATTCCCGGTTCAATCATCCTTCAACAATTTGAAAATCCTTCTAACGCACAGATTCATACGCTCACTACAGGTGAAGAAATCTGGACGGATACAGACGGAAAAGTGGATGTCTTTGTAGCCGGAGTGGGAACAGGCGGAACCATCTGTGGAGTGGCACGTGCCTTGAAAAAACATAATCCGGATGTGTATATTGTTGCCGTAGAACCGGAATCATCTCCCGTATTGGAAGGCGGAGTGGAAGGACCACATCGTATTCAGGGAATCGGAGCCAATTTTATTCCTGCTATTTATGATGCCTCCGTTGTAGATGAAGTGCTTCCTGTTCCCGATGATGAAGCAATTCGTGGCGGACGCGAGTTGGCGTCTACCGAAGGATTACTGGCGGGCATATCTTCCGGTGCGGCTGTATATGCAGCGCGTTTGCTGGCACAACGTCCGGATTTTGCGGATAAGAAGATTGTAGTTCTTCTGCCTGATACGGGAGAGCGTTATCTGTCGACAGAGCTGTTTGCATTTGAAACTTATCCGTTGGATTAGTCATCCTTATTAAACGTTTCGTTGCATATTAGGGAACAAAATATTTCCTCGTGTGGAACAAATAGTTTCAAGCGATGAAACAAGCAGTTTCTCGGTGTGAAACCAGGAGTTTCAAGCAATGAAACTAATAGTTCCAAGTAATGAAACTAACGGTTTCAAGTAATGAAACAAATGATTCCCTTCCTTGAAACATAATCTTTAAATAAATTAAAAATGAAGAAGTCTATTCTTTCTTTCCTTGTATATATAATAGGTGTATCTCCTGTGTTTGCCCAAACTTACCAGGAACTTTCGGACCGTGCCATTGCTTGTACGGAACAAGATAGTCTGGCACAGGCGGAAAATTATATCCGCCAGGCTTTGAAACTGGAACCTGCTAATCCTCATAATGCCTTATTGTTTTCTAATCTCGGTACTATCCAACGTCGGCAACGGGATTATGATCAGGCTTTAGAATCTTACACGTATGCCTTGAACATTGCTCCACGGGCTGTTCCCATTCTCTTGAATCGTGCCGCACTGAATCTCGAAATGGGACGGAATGAGCAGGCACGTGTAGACTATTCTTTAGTGCTGGATCTGGAAAAGGATAACCGGGAAGCACTCTTGATGCGTGCCTATATTTATGTGACCCAGCGCGATCTCAAATTTGCCCGGGCAGATTATGAACGATTACTGAAGCTCGATCCTCAGAATTATAATGCCCGTTTAGGACTCGCCACTCTGGAGCAAAAAGATGGAAACTTACAGAAAGCCTTGGAGATATTGAATAAGATGCTGGTAGAAGATCCGCAGGATGCAGCCTTATACGTAGCACGTGCGGGGATAGAACAGGATATGCAGCATGTTGATCTGGCAATGATTGATCTGGAAGAAGCTCTAAAATTGAATCCTTCGCAGACGGAAGCCTATCTGATGCGCGGACAGATTTATCTGTCCCAGAAGAAGAAAAATTTGGCAAAGCAGGATTTTGAGAAAGCAATGTCTCTTGGAGTGCCGCAGGCGGATCTCAGGGGATTGCTACAGCAATGCAAATGATAAGTGGTTTACATCTTTAGTATATTATTTATACCATAAGAAATTCCGCAAACGGGTTGTTAAACGTATTTCTTGATTAACTCGACAAAATCCTTCCCGTATTTCTTCTTTTTATATTCACCGATTCCGCTGATATTGCCGAATGCTTCCATTGTAATAGGGCGGGCAGTGCTGAGTAAATGCAATACCTTGTCGGACAGTACAATATAGGCCGGTAGTGCTTCTTGATCTGCAAGCCTTTTCCGTAACGCACGTAGGGCTTCGAAAAGTTCTTCACTTTCCGTGTTCGGTAACCCCAATGGTAGCTCTCTGACCGGAATGGTTGATTTTTTCTTTCGCCCTTTGGCGGGTGCGAACTCTTCACGCCGGATTACTGCCAACCGTGCTTGTGCCCGCCCGAAGAGGACATCACTACCGCTACTTGTTATTTTCAGATGGTTGTTTTCGTTGTATGCTATTTCAAAATAACCCAGTTGTAGCATTTGTAACAAGTAGTCCTGCCAGTCACGGGCAGGAACTTCACGTCCGGCACCGAAAGTTTTCAGTTGCTGGTAGCCTTTCTCCGATACATCCGGAGTATTATTTCCGCGCAAGATATCTACAAGAATACTCGTGCCGATTTGCTGTTCCGTACGGACGATAGCACTTAGAGCTTTTTGTACAATCACAGTTCCGTCAAAACGTTGGGGTGGATTCTTGCAGACATCACAGTTCCCGCAATCCTCTGTAGTGGCTTCACCGAAATAACTCAACAGGATGCGACGCCGGCAAACATCAGCTTCAGCATATTGTTGCATACGTTGTAACTTCTCCAGGTTGATACCTTGTTGACCGCTTTCCGTCGCAAACTTGGTTAATAGAATGAGGTCGGCCAGAGAATAAAATAAGAGAGTATCACTTGGCAACCCATCTCGTCCGGCACGCCCGATCTCCTGGTAAAAACTCTCTATACTCTTAGGCAGATTGTAATGGATGACCCAGCGCACATTACTTTTATCAATTCCCATACCGAAAGCAATCGTGGCACAAACTATTTGTACACGGTCGTTGATGAAATCATCCTGTGCTTCATCCCTTCGGGCGGAGGATAATCCGGCATGATAAACGGCTACACGGAGCCCTTGTTTTTGCAGCATCTGTGCTACTGTCTCCGTTTTGCTGCGACTCATGCAATAGATGATGCCGCTTTCACCGCGATGGCGATCAATGAAATCCAGTATGGCTTTACTCTTTTCTTTCTGTTGGTATCCCCGTTTTACGGTAAGACTCAGGTTGGGGCGGTCGAAAGAAGAGATGAAAACCTTCGGCTGGTTGAGGTGTAACTGCCGTACAATATCTTCACGTGTAATTTTATCTGCTGTAGCTGTAAGAGCTATGACCGGAATATTTGGAAACATCTCGCGTATGAATCCCATTTGTGCATATTCCGGACGGAAATCATGTCCCCATTGTGAAATACAATGCGCTTCATCGATGGCAAATAATGAGATGTGCATATCTCTTAAAAGATAATTGGCTTCTGCTATTAATTTCTCAGGCGAAATGTAGAGTAATTTCAGCTTTCCTTCCATGCAAGAACGGCGTAGGGCGGCATTTTCCGTCTCGTCGTTACTGCTGTTCAGAGCACCCGCAGCTACACCGTTGGCACAAAGTGATTCCACCTGATCTTTCATCAGGGAAATTAAAGGGGAAACTACGACGGCAGTTCCTTCGCATAACAGGGCCGGAAGCTGGTAACAAATGGACTTTCCACCTCCGGTAGGCATCAATACCAAGGAATCTTTTCCGGCCAGTAATGTGCGGATAATCTCTTCTTGTAAGGGGCGGAAACTATCGTAACCAAAATATCGTTTAAGCGTCTGTATCATTTTCGTTGATAAAGTTTTATCCTGCAAAGGTACATTAATTATTGTATATAAAACAAGCTGATAAACGTATTCATTTTATATCATAACCTCTTTTGCAAAAGTTAAAGTTTCTTATTAAATCGGCTTAAAGACTACTTTTCAACCTTTTTCGTTGTTTATAGATCAAAAATATGTACGAGAAAAGTTGCGTATTAGAAAAAAATGTCAGACTTTTGTAAAGTCTAAAGGAAAATCCTTCGGGCTTTCATTTTTTAACAAACCCTAACCAGTTAATTCAAATGAGTGATTTAGAAAACAAGAATCAGGAAGCGGCTACAAAGAAGCGCCCCTATAACCTGAGAGAGAAAAAAGAGAAGAATGCTGCTTACCGCTCGTTGATTCGTCCGGAATTGGCAGATGAATTGTATGACAAGATATTGAATATCGTGGTTGTGCAGAAGAAGTACAAAGATCCCGATTACTCGGCTAAAGACTTGGCGAAAGAGTTGAAAACCAACACTCGCTATTTGTCTGCTGTAGTAAATTCTCGTTTTGGTATGAACTATTCATGCCTATTGAATGAGTACAGAGTAAAAGATGCTAAGCATTTATTGACGGACAAGAGATATGCCGACAAGAATGTAGAGGAAATTAGCACGATGGTAGGTTTTGCCAACCGTCAGTCTTTCTACGCTGCATTTTACAAAAATGTAGGTGAAACTCCTAACGGATATCGCAAAAAACACGCAGATAAAAAACAATAATTCTGCGTAGAACAATGTATAAAAAGGAAATATTCCGGAGCAACTGTTTCGGAATACTTCCTTTTCGTCTTTTCTAAATACCAACTCACATATCTCCCGACACATGAAGAAACAACTAATAGCATGTGCCGCTTTTGCATTGCTGACAGCTTGTAGCGGCTCGAAGACAACAACTGCCGAGGCAGATAAATTTGATTATACAGTGGAACAATTTGCAGACTTACAAATATTACGTTACCGGGTTCCCGGTTTCGAGAACTTGTCGCTCCAACAGAAAGAGCTGGTGTATTACCTTACGGAAGCTGCTTTGCAGGGCCGTGACATTCTCTTCGATCAGAATGGAAAATATAACCTGCGCATTCGGAGAACGTTGGAAGCTGTTTATACAGGATATAAAGGAGACAAAAATACGCCTGATTTTAAGGCGATGGAAGTGTACCTTAAACGTGTGTGGTTCTCTAATGGCATTCACCATCATTATGGCTCTGAGAAGTTCGTGCCTGGTTTTGCTCCCGAATTTTTCAAAGAGGCTGTGCTGAGTGTAGATACCTCTACATTGCCGCTGGCTGAAGGACAAACCGCAGAACAATTATGCGATGAACTGTCTCCGGTTATTTTCGATCCAGCTGTGATGCCGAAACGCGTGAACCAGGCAGCAGGAGAGGACTTAGTGTTGACTTCTGCTTGCAACTATTATGACGGTGTGACGCAGAAAGAAGCTGAAGACTTCTATAATGCAATGAAAGACCCGAAAGATGAAACGCCTGTTTCTTACGGTCTGAACAGTCGTCTGGTGAAGGAAAACGGCAAGATTCAGGAAAAGATCTGGAAAGTGGGTGGTCTGTACGGACAGGCTATCGATAAGATTGTATACTGGCTGAAGAAAGCGGAAGGCGTAGCTGAAAATCCGGAACAGAAGGCTGTGATTGCCGAACTGATAAAGTTTTATGAGACCGGTGATCTGAAGACTTTTGATGAATATGCTATCCTTTGGGTGAAAGATTTGAATTCCCTTGTGGACTTTGTGAATGGATTTACTGAAAGCTATGGTGATCCGTTGGGTATGAAGGCAAGCTGGGAATCATTGGTAAACTTTAAGGATATGGAAGCTACGCATCGTACTGAGATTATCAGTGGCAATGCGCAATGGTTTGAAGATCACTCTCCGGTAGATAAACAATTCAAGAAAGATGAAGTGAAAGGTGTTTCTGCCAAGGTGATTACTGCTGCTATTCTGGCCGGTGACCTTTATCCGGCAACGGCTATCGGTATCAATTTACCTAACTCCAACTGGATACGTAGCCATCATGGTTCTAAATCTGTGACTATCGGTAATATTACGGATGCATATAATAAGGCGGCTCATGGCAACGGATTCAATGAAGAGTTTGTATATAGCGATGCCGAATTGCAGTTGATAGATAAATATGCCGATCTGACAGGCGAACTCCATACGGACTTGCATGAATGTTTGGGACATGGTTCCGGAAAGTTGCTTCCGGGAGTTGATCCGGATGCTTTGAAAGCCTATGGCTCCACGATTGAGGAAGCACGTGCGGACTTGTTCGGTCTGTATTATGTAGCTGATCCTAAGTTGGTAGAATTGGGGCTGACACCCAATGCAGATGCTTACAAAGCAGAATATTATACTTATCTGATGAACGGCCTGATGACACAGTTGGTTCGCATTGAACCGGGGAATAATGTGGAAGAAGCCCACATGCGTAATCGTCAGCTCATTGCCCGCTGGGTGTTTGAGAAAGGTGCGGCGGATAAAGTAGTAGAGCTGGTGAAGAAAGATGGTAAGACTTATGTAGTAGTGAACGATTACGAAAAATTGCGTGCACTCTTCGGTGAATTACTGTCTGAGATCCAACGTATCAAATCAACAGGCGACTATCAAAGTGCGCATGATTTGGTAGAAAACTATGCAGTGAAGGTAGATCCGGCTTTGCATGCCGAAGTTCTGGAACGTTATAAGAAATTGAATCTGGCTCCGTACAAGGGATTTGTAAATCCGAAATATGAAGCAGTGGTAGATGCAGCCGGTAAGATAACCGATGTGAAGGTGACTTATGACGAAGGTTATGCAGAACAAATGTTGCGTTACAGTAAGGATTATTCTAATCTGCCTTCTATTAATAATTAACTATAAATCATTGTTTTGTGGATTTACATGAACAACTGAAAGAAATAAAGACACAGCTCCGCCTCTCTATGAACGGGGCTGTGTCTCAAAGTATGCGTGAAAAGGGACTGGTCTATAAATTGAATTTCGGTGTAGAACTTCCCCGTATCAAGGCAATCGCCGAAGGGTACGAAAAAGAGCACTCATTGGCGCAAGCTTTGTGGAAAGAGGATATCCGTGAATGTAAGATTCTGGCAGGGCTGTTGCAGCCGGTAGACAGCTTCTTTCCGGAGATTGCTGATATCTGGGTGGAAAGCATTCAGAATATTGAAATAGCGGAACTTACTTCTATGAATCTATTCCAGCATCTTCCTTATGCTCCTGCGAAGTCTTTTCAATGGATTGCCGATGAGCGGGAGTATGTACAGACGTGCGGTTTTCTCACCATTGCCCGCTTGCTGATGAAGAAGGGGGATATGAATGAACGTACTGCGAACGAATTTCTCGACCAGGCGGTTTGCGCTTTTATTTCCGGTTCCTACCATGTGCGCAATGCAGCTATGGCGGCCATTCGCCGCTTCATGCAGCATAGTGAAGAACATGCTTTCCAAGTGTGCCGTCGGGTGGAAGAGATGGAACATTCCGAATCGGAAGCCGAACAGTTGCTATATAATCTTGTAAGAGAAGAAATAGAATAAAGTGATAGGGTGATTACTCTATCACTCTTTTTTTGTTTTTTTTCCCCTTTCTCATTTGCTTTCCGCAAAAAAGGCTTAACTTTGTTGGCTGTAAAAAACTGCGCCGCCAAAATGGAAAGTCAGAATGTGAAAGATACGGTAAAGCAGATATTCACTGAATATCTCAACGCGAACGGGCATCGCAAGACTCCCGAACGCTATGCCATACTCGATACTATCTATTCCATTGATGGTCATTTTGACATCGATACGCTTTATTCGCTGATGGCTGACCAGGAGAATTTCCGTGTGAGCCGCGCGACTCTTTACAATACTATTATCCTTCTCATCAATGCACGACTGGTAATCAAACATCAGTTCGGAAATTCCTCCCAATACGAAAAGAGCTATAACCGTGATACGCATCACCATCAAATCTGTACGCAGTGTGGCAAGGTGACTGAATTTCAGAACGAAGAGTTACAGCAGGCGATTGGGAATACTAAGTTGAGTCGGTTCAGTCTGTCACATTATTCGCTTTATCTGTATGGATTGTGCAGTAAGTGCGACCGCGCTAACAAACGTAAGAAGAAAAATAATAACCATAAGAAAGAAAAATGAAAGTAGATGTTCTATTAGGATTACAATGGGGCGACGAAGGCAAAGGCAAAGTCGTTGACGTATTAACTCCGAGATACGATGTTGTGGCTCGCTTCCAAGGCGGACCGAATGCCGGACATACACTCGAGTTCGAAGGGCAGAAGTATGTGCTCCGTTCTATTCCCTCGGGAATTTTCCAAGGTGACAAGGTGAATATCATTGGTAATGGCGTGGTGCTTGATCCGGCTCTCTTCAAGGCAGAGGCTGAAGCATTGGAAGCATCCGGTCATAACCTGAAAGCGCGCTTGCATATTTCTAAGAAAGCGCATCTCATCTTGCCGACCCACCGCATATTGGACGCCGCTTACGAAGCTGCGAAAGGTGATGCTAAAGTAGGCACGACGGGTAAAGGTATCGGTCCGACTTATACCGATAAGATTAGTCGTAACGGTCTGCGTGTAGGTGATATCCTGCATAACTTCGAACAGAAATATGCTGAAGCCAAAGCTCGTCATGAGCAAATTCTGAAAGGTTTGAATTATGAGTATGACCTGACAGAGATTGAAAAGGCCTGGATGGAGGGTATTGAGTACCTGAAGCAATTCCCGTTGGTAGACAGCGAGCATGAGATTAATAACCTGCTGAACGATAATAAGTCAGTACTTTGTGAAGGTGCTCAGGGCACGATGTTGGATATCGACTTTGGTTCATATCCGTTCGTTACTTCTTCCAATACTATTTGTGCAGGTGCATGTACCGGTTTGGGTGTGGCTCCTAATAAGATTGGTGAAGTCTATGGTATCTTCAAAGCATACTGTACACGTGTAGGTGCAGGTCCGTTCCCTACGGAGCTGTTTGATAAGACAGGTGACCAGATTTGTACACTGGGACATGAGTTTGGTTCGGTAACAGGTCGTAAACGTCGTTGCGGTTGGATTGACTTGGTGGCGTTGAAGTATGCCATTATGGTAGACGGTGTTACCAAATTGATCATGATGAAGAGCGATGTACTCGATTCATTCGAAACAATCAAAGCCTGTGTAGCTTATAAAGTAAACGGTGAAGAAATTGATTATTTCCCGTATGACATCAGCGAAGGTCTTGAGCCGGTTTATGTTGAGTTGCCCGGTTGGGAAACTGACATGACAAGAATGCAGAGCGAAGATGAATTCCCAGAAGAATTCAATGCTTACCTGACATTCCTGGAAGAACAACTTGGTGTGCCCATCAAGATTGTTTCCGTAGGTCCTGACCGTGGACAGACGATTGAACGTTATACAGAAGAGTAAGTCTAACTATATTATAATGAGATTACATCAGATATACATGCTGATGTAATCTCATTTTTTATTAACCCATCCGCATACTTTATGATGAAAACACACCTTTTTTTATCCCTTTTGTTTGCAG
>NZ_EQ973495.1:732012-734321 GCF_000158035.1 Bacteroides cellulosilyticus DSM 14838 | reverse complement strand
AAAGCCCGTCAGGAGTTTCAAGACAATAAGTTTGGAATATTCCTGCACTGGGGACTATACTGTATGTTGGCTACCGGTGAGTGGACGATGACCAATAAAGATTTGAACTATAAAGAATATGCCAAACTTGCCGGAGGTTTCTATCCTTCCAAGTTTAGTGCGGCTGAATGGGTAAGTGCCATTAAGGCATCGGGAGCCAAATATATCTGCTTTACAAGTCGCCACCATGAAGGGTTCTCTATGTTTCATACCAAGTATTCCGATTATAATATTGTAGATGCAACCCCTTTCAAGCGCGATGTAGTAAAAGAATTGGCAGACGAATGTCATAAACAAGGTATTCGGCTTCATTTCTATTACTCCCATATCGACTGGTATCGTGAAGACGCACCTTGGGGACGTACAGGGCGTGGAACCGGAAGGCCTAATCCGAAAGGAGACTGGAAAAGCTATTATACTTTTATGAATAACCAGTTGACGGAGTTGTTGACGAACTACGGTCCGATAGGTGCTATCTGGTTCGATGGCTGGTGGGACCAGGATGCTAATCCGGATTTTGACTGGCAGCTACCGGAACAATATGCGCTGATACATCGCCTGCAACCTGCTTGTCTGGTAGGGAACAACCATCATCAGGTACCTTTCCCAGGGGAAGATATACAAATCTTCGAGCGTGATCTGCCGGGGGAAAACAGTGCCGGACTATCTGGGCAAGATGTCAGTCACCTGCCTCTGGAAACTTGTGAAACCATGAACGGGATGTGGGGATATAAGATTACCGATCAAGATTATAAGTCAACGAAAACATTGATACATTATCTGGTGAAGGCTGCCGGAAAGAATGCAAATCTTCTGATGAATATCGGCCCTCAGCCGGACGGGTGTCTGCCAGAAGTGGCAGTTCAGAGGCTGAAGGAAGTGGGAGAGTGGATGAAAGTGTATGGTGAAACGATTTATGGCACTCGTGGCGGTATTATTCCTCCACATGATTGGGGAGTGACAACACAAAAAGGAAACCGACTTTTTGTTCACATCTTGAATTTGAAGGATAATGCGCTTTATCTTCCATTGGATGGAAAAATGGTGAAGAAGGGTTTTCTGTTTAAAGATCAATCCCCGATACGAATTACCCGTACCGGACAGGGAGTGGTGTTGCAATTACCGGAAGTTCCCGCAGATACGGATTACGTGATAGAGTTACAACTTGTTGGGCAATAGTCGGTTTTCGCTAATTCTTCCTAAAATATAAGGGAAACTGTAGTAAAGCTCACGGTTTCCCTTTATTTTTGGCAAACAATTTGTATTATATATAACAAACGACACATTTTTAATTACTAAAAACAGAAAAAGATTATGGAAGGAATGATAGGAATACAATGGATTATCTTTATTGGTATAGCTGTAGTTAGCTGGCTGGTGCAAATGAACTTGCAGAACAAGTTCAAGAAGTACTCCAAGATCCCTACCGGTAATGGAATGACGGGCCGTGATGTTGCCCTTCAGATGTTACATGACAATGGAATTTATGATGTTCAGGTGACACATACGCCGGGACAACTGACAGACCACTATAACCCTGCCAATAAGACAGTAAACCTGAGTGAAGGTGTATATGAAAGTAACAGTATCATGGCTGCTGCCGTTGCCGCTCACGAGTGTGGACATGCAGTGCAACACGCACGGGCTTATGCTCCGCTGACTATGCGTAGCAAGTTGGTGCCAGTGGTATCGTTTGCTTCACAGTGGATGACCTGGTTGTTGCTGGGTGGTATCTTGCTATTGAACACGTTCCCGCAGTTATTGCTGGCAGGTATTATCCTGTTTGCTATGACCACACTGTTCAGTTTCGTCACTTTGCCGGTGGAAATAGACGCAAGTAAGCGTGCATTGGTATGGTTGAGCCGTTCGGGCATTACGAACTCTTACAATCATAAGCAAGCCGAAGATGCACTTCGTTCCGCTGCTTATACCTATGTGGTGGCTGCATTGGGTTCATTGGCAACGCTGATTTACTACATTATGATATTTATGGGACGCAGAGACTAAATTTTGTTTCTCACCACAGAGTAAAAGAGGAGTCCCACAGAGTTTAATCAATTTGAAATTAAACTCTGTGGGACTCCTCTTTTACTCTGTGGTGAAATCTTATTCCGTCAATTGGAACTTGCGACTGACTTTCATCAGGTTGATTGTATAAGTGACAACGTTTTGGGCTTCCTGTATCATTGTCAGATAAACCATGCTGACTTTGATGCTGCCGGCTTGGCTTTGAATGCGCTGTAACTCTTCACGCTTCAAGTGCGATAATT
>NZ_EQ973495.1:720084-731841 GCF_000158035.1 Bacteroides cellulosilyticus DSM 14838 | reverse complement strand
AGTTCATTCTCAAACTCATCATAATCATTGTTTTCCATCTTGTGGCGGCAAACTTGTAATAAGTAGATAATATCTTCCGTAACGTCAGAGAACTCACCTTTCTGAATGGTATCCAATGGCTTGAAGTTATTGTCGATATGTTCGAGACAAGGTTCACAGAGACGTCCGATGCTATATACCAGTTCGCTGGCGAAATCATTGCCTTGATAGTAGTAAAGACCTTTTTCCAATACCGTATTGTTGTCCAGGCGACACATGGCGAGGGTGCCGGTACGTTTCATCTGCTTAATGAGTTGTTTTTCAAATTTCACAGAACCCATGGAACGACGTAATCCGCGAAGGTTTTCGTGCAGGAATGCCGTTACGGTACGTTCTAAGTTTTCTTCGGTAAATGCCAGTACCTTCACTAACTCTTCACGGGTATGTTTACGCAGCAGTTCCAGAATTTCTGCATTGTTGCTACTCTGCATCAGCTGTTTGATGGTTTCATTCCCTTTTTCTTTAGCTTTGCGTTTCTTGTACATCACCTGGCTACGAATCAGTGAGAATATTGCCAAGCCAATCAGCGCGATGATGGCAAATGTACCACCGAAGTGGATTATCATGGCAACGAAGAAACAGATGGTAAATGCGGCACCGGCTGTAATAAACCAGCCACCAATCACACTAAGTACACCTGTGATACGGAATACGGCAGAGTCACGTCCCCAGGCACGGTCGGCGAGGGAAGTACCCATGGCAACCATGAAAGTCACATAAGTGGTGGAAAGAGGTAATTTTAATGAAGTACCCAATGCAATGAGCAGACCTGCCAATACCAAGTTTACTGAAGCGCGAACCAGATCGAATGCAGCACCATCGGCAAGGATGGCCTCGTCTTTGCGGAAGCGGGTGTCGAGCCAACTCTTCATACCTTCAGGCATCACTTTAGAAATATTATTGGACATTGTCATACTTAAACGTACCAGTGTGCGGGCAATCGGCGTGCTTCCGAAGTTCTCTTCTCCTTCATCCTGGCGGGCAAGGTCGACGGAAGTCTTGATTACATTATGTGCTTTTTTAGAAGTGCAGAGAGCGTATACCATGATGATACCTGCTCCGAAGAGAAAATACCAGGGTGTTTTGGCGGGACCGAGAAGTGAGGACATCAGGAAACCGTCCGGCGAACTGCCTGCTCCATTAGTGGTAAAGTCGATGAAAGAAGAATATCCGGCTAAAGGTACACCTATGAAGTTTACAAGGTCATTGCCAGCAAAAGCGAGAGCCAGGGCGAAAGTACCCAACAAAACCACTACTTTGAATACATTGATTTTGAGCCAGTGCAGTACTTGCATGAGTATCGTGAAAAATATAAAACAGAAACCGATCAGCATAACTGTGTTGTCCTGTATCCATTGTTTGTTGTCGGGGGTCATGAATGAGCTGTCCTTCAAACCTTTTATCAGCATGAAATAGATGATGGACGTAACGGCGATACCTCCGAATATCCCGATGCTGTATTTCATTTTCTTCTTGTAGTTGAAAGTGAACACCACGCGTGCCAGCCATTGTACCAGCATACCGAAGAAGAAAGCGATAGCGACAGAAACGAAGATTGCCATAATGACGGATAGTGCTTTGTCTGTATTGATGAGATCGCCAAGTCCCAGCGTATCACTGCCTTGCACCTTGATCAGTGCCAATGCGAATGTACCTCCGAGTAACTCGAATACCATGGAGACGGTAGTGGAAGTCGGCATACCCATTGTGTTGAAGACGTCCAGCAGCACAACGTCCGTCAGCATTACGGCAAGCAGGATGCACATGATTTCGGCAAAGTAGAAATGCTGTGGTTGATAGATACCGTGCCGGGCGATGTCCATCATTCCATTGGACAACGCTGCACCGATGAATACGCCTAAACCGGCGATAAACAGTACGGTTTTGAAAGAAGCAGCCTTTGCTCCGACTGACGATTGAAGAAAATTGACAGCATCATTACTGACGCCCACAATGAGGTCGAACACCGCAAGGACGAACAGAAAGATGACAATGCATAGATAAATAGTTTCCATAATAATGTATTTTATTTCTGGCTGCAAAGGAACGTAAATCGTGTTGCAGAGAAATGTCATACATATTACATAGATGTTACAAAACTATTCAGTCTTCTCCTTCAGGTATTCATAAAAAGTATATTGTGAACGTACTTTTTCCTTTTGTGGATGAGCTGATTTCCAACAGTTACGCAGATTCTCATCTACAAAACAGGCTTTACGCTTATCTGAGAGCTGGATAGAAAGCATATCTATCAGTTCCTGCTTTGCATCCGGGTCCAGTATGGGGGTGACGGCCTCGATGCGACGGTACAGGTTACGCCGCATCCAGTCCGGTGAGCCGAGGAATAGTTTCGGATTTCCTCCATTACCGAAATACCATATACGTGCGTGTTCCAGAAATGTATCCACAATACGTGTGACACGAATGTTACGACTGTATGTTTGCCCCGGTATCAGGCAGCAGATGCCCCGGACGATCAGGTCTATTTCCACACCGGCTTGCGAGGCTTCATACAGACGGTTTATCATGGTAGGATCTTGCAGTGCATTCATCTTTAGTATGATGCGACCGGCTTTTCCTTTTTTCGCCAGCTCCATTTCATGATCAATCAGACGGTTCAGTTCCGGTATCAGGTTAAAACGGGCTACCAGTAAGCGGTGGAACTTCAGATTCTCTTTACCTTGCAGGGTACGGAACAAGTTGTACAGATCGTTCACGATGATCCGATTACAGGTAAATAGACCACTGTCTGCGTAGAGCGTAGCAGTCTTTTCATTGAAGTTACCGGTGCTGATATAGGCATAACTGGTTAGTTTTTTCCCTTCTGCGTCGCGCCGAAGAACGAGGGCAACCTTGGCATGTACCTTTAATTTAGGAATACTATATATGATATTAATGCCCGAAGCTTTCATCATTTCAGCAGTGGCAAGGTTGTTTTCTTCGTCGAAGCGGGCTTTCAGTTCCACAAAAACAGTAACCTTTTTGCCATTCTGTGCGGCGGCTATCAGAGTGTTGATTACAGCTGAGTTCTCGGCAACCCGGTATTGTGTTACCATGATTTCACGCACGGTAGGTTCGTGTACGGCTTCGTACAGGAAGTGGATGAAATGTTCGAATGAATGGTAAGGATAATGTAGTAGCAAATCCTTTTTCTCCACATAGCGGAATATGGATTCCCGTTCATCAAGGCAGGTCAGTTTCATCGGTTGCGGCTTCCGTATAGGGTGTATATTGGGGTTGGGATTAGGCAAATGGCGTAAGTCTTCCAGGTTGAGGTGTTTGTCTCCCGGAACCAACTCGCGGCGGTCGATATGGAAAGCGTCTACCAGGAAATCAAGAAAATCCTGCGGCATGGCACGGTCGTACACAAAGCGGCATACATCTCCTATCTTGCGTTTCTTTACTTTAGTCTTTACCTGTTCGATGATTTCGGAAGTGTTGGCGGCATCGTCTATCAGTATATCCGCATCGCGAGAAATCTTGATGCAATAACTGCTTTCTACATCATAGCCCGGGAAGATAACATCCAGATTAGCCTTGATGATATCCTCTATGAACATCAGATAATAGTTGTTTCCTACTTTGGGCAACTCTATGAAACGTGGAACTTTGCTGTACGGCTGTTTCATTACGAAATATTGCGTACGTCCCGGAGCACCGGGCGGCAATCCTTTCTGTTGAAGACGGACGGCAAGATACAGACGATTATCGCGCAGAAATGAAATGACCTTGTCCTTGGACACCGGCACAGGTTGCAGGAACGGGAAAATCTCTTCCCGGAAGAAACGACGTACGAAGTCGTGATGGAAGGGTTCCACATTTCGGCTCTGATAGAAAATGATATGATTTTTCTTCAGGGCAGGAAGTATCTTTTGCTCGTAGATACGGATACGATCCTCCATTTGGCGGTTTACTTCAAGGTTTATCGCATCCACCAGTTCGATGGTAGACTGTACGGTTTCCTCGTCACTTTGTGCAGCACCGGTAGCTATAGCTTTATGGTCGGCAACGCGTATTTTGTAGAATTCTTCCAGGTTGGAAGAATAAATGGATATAAAGTTAATGCGTTCATACAGAGGCAAGGTGTCATCTTCTGCTTCCAATAGAACACGGTAATTGAATGACAGCCAACTAATGTCCCGTTTAAAATATTGATATTGGTTTTCCATACTCATCAAGATTTTCCCAAATATAGTTACCTTTGCACAGATAAACAAAAGAAAGATGACAAAAGTTGGTTTATTATCCGATACACACGGATATTGGGATGAAAAGTATCTGCAATATTTCGAAACGTGTGATGAAATCTGGCATGCCGGTGACATCGGTTCGCTGGAAGTGGCGCAGAAGTTGGCGGCATTCCGTCCTTTCCGTGCCGTGTATGGCAACATTGACGGGCAAGACATCCGTCAGGTCTATCCGCAAATCAATCGTTTTACTATTGACGGTGCCGAAGTGTTGATAAAACATATTGGCGGCTATCCGGGCAATTACGATCCTTCCATACGGGGAAGCATTCTGGTGCGTCCGCCCAAACTTTTCATTAGCGGACATTCTCATATATTGAAGGTGAAGTATGACAAAACACTGGATATGCTGCACATTAATCCGGGTGCCGCAGGTATTTCCGGATTCCATAAGGTACGCACAATGGTCCGTTTCATTGTTGACAATGGAGTGTTCAAGGATCTTGAAGTAATAGAGTTGGCAGGTTGAGAAAGCTCCTAAAAATAAATTAAATTATTTTGTACTACATTTGCTTTGCATTATCTTTGCGACTTGAATAGCAAATTGAGAGCCGTGGGGCTTGGTCCTCCTTCTTATTTTATTCTATATTTGTATCAACCGAAAAAAGAACTGAAATATGAAAGGAATTATTCTTGCCGGTGGTAGCGCCACCCGCCTTTACCCCTTATCAAAGGCTATTTCCAAGCAGATTATGCCGGTTTATGACAAGCCGATGATTTACTATCCGCTTTCCACGCTTATGTTGGCGGGGATACGCGAAGTGTTGATTATTTCCACTCCACGTGACTTACCCATGTTTCGCGAATTGCTCGGTACGGGTGAAGAGCTCGGAATGTCCTTCTCTTATAAGATACAGGAGAAACCTAACGGACTGGCACAGGCTTTTGTCCTGGGTGCCGAGTTTCTAAATGGTGAACCGGGATGTCTTATCCTAGGTGATAATATGTTCTACGGCCAGGGCTTCTCTGCTATGTTGAAGCGTGCCGCTTCGATAGAAAAAGGCGCATGTATCTTCGGCTATTATGTAAAGGACCCACGTGCCTATGGCGTGGTGGAATTCGATGCCGACGGCAAAGCCATTTCGCTCGAAGAGAAGCCTGCGCAACCCAAAAGCAACTATGCCGTGCCCGGTCTTTATTTCTATGACTCTACTGTCACTGCCAAGGCTGCCGCTTTGAAACCATCTGCCCGTGGCGAATATGAAATCACCGATCTTAACCGCTTGTATCTTGATGAAGGCACACTGAAAGTAGAAATCTTCGGCCGTGGTTTCGCATGGCTCGATACGGGTAACTGCGACAGTCTGCTGGAAGCAAGCAACTTTGTGGCTACCATACAGAACCGACAAGGTTTCCGCGTCAGCTGTATCGAAGAAATAGCCTGGCGCAAAGGTTGGATAGATGCCGATCAGTTATATCGTCTTGGTGAACAACTCGGCAAAACGGAATACGGTACATACCTGATGGAACTTGCCAATTCTCACCGTTGAGAAAATCATAAATTATAAATTATAAATCATAAATCAATGAAGACTTATCTCGTAACCGGTGCAGCCGGGTTTATTGGCGCGAATTATATCAAGCACATTCTGGCAAAGCATGATGATGTCAAGCTTGTGATATTGGATGCTTTGACTTATGCCGGCAACCTCGGTACCATCGCCAAAGACATTGATGATGAACGTTGTATCTTTGTGAAGGGTGACATTTGCGACCGTGTATTGGCTGACGAACTGTTTGCCAAGTTCAAATTCGACTATGTGGTGAACTTTGCCGCTGAAAGTCATGTAGACCGCAGTATTGAAAATCCGCAGCTTTTCCTGGTTACTAACATTCTGGGTACGCAGAACCTGCTGGATGCAGCGCGTCGTGCCTGGGTGACGGGTAAGGATGAAAATGGTTATCCTACCTGGCGCAAGGGTGTACGCTATCATCAGGTTTCTACCGATGAAGTGTATGGCTCATTGGGTGCCGAAGGATACTTCACAGAGCAAACTCCGCTTTGTCCGCACAGTCCTTACAGTGCTTCCAAAACAAGTGCCGATATGGTGGTTATGGCTTATCATGATACGTATAAGATGCCGGTAACCATTACCCGCTGCTCCAATAACTACGGTCCGTATCATTTCCCCGAAAAGTTGATTCCGCTGATTATCAAGAATATTCTGGAAGGCAAGAAGCTTCCTGTTTATGGTGACGGTAGCAATGTGCGCGACTGGTTGTATGTGGAAGACCACTGCAAAGCTATCGACCTGGTAGTTCGCGAAGGCGTAGAAGGTGAAGTCTACAATGTAGGCGGTCATAATGAAAAGACCAACCTCGAAATCGTGAAGTTAACTATTGCCACTATCCACCGATTGATGACGGAGAAACCGGAATATCGTGAAGTTCTAAAGAAGAAAGTGAAGGATGAAGACGGTCAGATTGATATCAGCTGGATTAATGAAGACTTGATTACCTTCGTGAAAGACCGTCTCGGCCATGACCAGCGATATGCCATTGATCCGGCAAAGATCACTGCCGCTTTAGGCTGGTATCCCGAAACGAAATTCGAAGACGGTATCGTGAAGACTATCGAGTGGTATCTGAATAATCAGGACTGGGTGGAAGAAGTAACCAGCGGTGATTATCAGCACTATTACGAGAAGATGTACGGAAAGAGATGATGTTAGTGATTAACGGTTAGTGATTGCTATTATAACACTAAGAAGAATCCCCATAAACAGCATATTGCGCGAAGTCTCGCCCAGTATGCTGTTTAATTTTTTACCGCTTCGTATCTTTACCATACGTTTCCAGGTAGTTACGTGGAAATAAAGGTAGGTGAAAGGCATGAAGATACCTGCATAGTTCCAGCCTTGGGCAAACCAGAAGGAAAGCAATGTCGCGATGATGCCGAGCCAGAGGTAAAGGTATCTGCCGAAAGGTTCTCCGAAACGGACGATGAGCGTACGTTTTCCGCTGAGGGCATCCTGATCACGGTCGCGATAATTGTTCACAACTAATAAGGTATCTATTACCAGTCCGCTGATGAGCGAAGCAATGATGACGTTTGGGGTGAATGTATATGCCTGCACATAATATGTGCCGCCTACCGGAACAAAGCCGAAGAATATCAGCACCAGTAAGTCGCCCCAACCTTGATAGGAGAGGACGGTGGTATAAAGGAAGGCAAATATTACGCAGAATACTCCCAGCACAATGAGTTCCCATCCTCCGTGAGGCAGTTCTCCCCAACTTGTGTATAGCAATCCGAGACCGGAAATGCAGGACAAAATGACGATGACACCGATTCCCACTTTCATGGCTCCCGGTGTAATCCAGCCTTGTGCGCAGGCACGTTCCGGGCCCAGGCGGTCGGTACGGTCGGTACCTTTCAGGAAGTCGAAGAGGTCGTTGATGAAGTTGGCGGCGATCTGCATACCGCAGGCAAAGAGCATACACAGCAGAGCGGGAACAATTTTGAATTGTCCGTCGGCAAATGCCAGTGAAGTACCTATCATCACAGGAATGATAGCTCCCGTCAAGGTTTTGGGACGGGCTGCAAGGAGCCATGCATGGGGGGAATTCTGTTTGATCTCTTTCATATTCCGGTTTTAGAAGTAAGTTATCATTTACCAATTTTGTAGCAAAGATACAGAAAATGCCTATCTTTGTATTCGTTTATGATGAATAATGTGCTCACTTGCGATGAATAATATACTTGCCTATGATGAAGAATTTATTTTATATATGTATCCTTTCCTTACTATTCTTTTCTTCCTGTAAGTCGGGTAGCAGTATGTTTTCGTCTTCCAAGTCCGGTTCCGGATATAAAGGCATCAGTCGGGTAAGGACTTATGAATTTACCCATCCCGATGTACCAACTGCTTTCGATGGTTTTCGTATTGCCTTTATATCCGACTTGCATTATAGAAGTCTTTTCAAAGAGAAGGGATTGGCTAATTTAGTCAAGTTGCTCAATAATCAGCATGCAGATGCATTGTTGATAGGTGGTGACTTGCATGAAGGTTGCGAATATGTTCAGCCCCTTTTGGCTGCCCTGTCCGGGGTGAAAACACCGATGGGGACGTATGTCGTACTGGGCAATAATGACTATGAAGCCTGTTATGATGATATTGTACGTGGATTGCAGAAGTACGGTATGCACTTGCTGGAACATAAAGTAGATACTTTGAGACGGGACGGAGAAGAAATTTTGATTGCCGGCGTACGTAATCCTTTCAATTTAAAGAAGAATGGCACATCTCCCACACTTGGACTTTCACCCGATGATTTTGTCATTCTGCTGACGCATACGCCTGACTATGCGGAAGATGTTCCCATTACGAATACCGATCTCGTACTTGCCGGACATACTCATGGAGGACAGGTCACTCTATTTGGCTTGTACGCACCAATCATTCCATCCCATTATGGCAAGCGTTTCCGCACCGGATTGAAATACAACTCGCATCACATACCGATGATTATAACCAATGGCATCGGTACATCCAATAAGAACATCCGGCTCTTTGCGCCCAGCGAAGTGGTGATGATCATACTGCATCAGCAGAAAGACTAATACCTACTGATGCAGATGGCATCTTTTGCATGTTCACTCACCGGGTAAGAGCACAATACCCAGCTTCTTCTTGCCATCCATCTTTACTGTTACAGGTTGTTCGAAGTGGACATGCCGCAGATACTTGCTTTCGTGTACGGCCGGTTGTGCATTCAGGAAGTCCTGATCATACACGCCATCATTCATAAAGGCATTAATAGTGAAGTAGCCTACACCGAAAGAAGTCAGGTTCTGGAAGAAGTGGGTCCCTTGGCTGGGATCTACGCGATAATTCGTCAATCCGGCTTCCACAATGACGCGGGCAGCACTGATATGTGGCCATTTTACAGGAATACCCAGCCATGTGTCACTGCTACCCCAACGTCCGGGACCAACGAGAACATAGTTCCTGCCTTCATCAAGGAATTGTTGGTTCAGTTTCTCTATTTCCCAGGCAATCTCTTGATTGTGTGATGCGCTGTAATCATCCGTCTTCACATAGATGACATCATAGATATCATTCATAATTCCATGTCCCAGGGAATTGTTGGAGCGAAGCAGTACTTTATCGTCAGGTATGGCTGTCAGATCTTCGTCCAGCATCTCTTTCGTATCTACGATGGGGCGTATCTGCAACAGGTAGAAAGTACCCGATTTGTCCTGTTCCCGACTCATGGTGGCGGCAAATTCTATTTCAACGGGGCGGCGCATTTCCTGTTCACCGTATTTCAGTACCAGTTGCAGTATGCGTGCCAACGGGAAAACGTCGTGTTGCAGGATATTGGCGAAGGTGATGACTTTGCGCCCGCCGGGATATAGACCGTCGCGAATAATCTGGTCGTAGGGATCGTAGGTAGAGGCTATATAATTCAGTGCTCCGTCCTTTTCCGCCTCTTTCACGTGCAGTTTCAACAGGTTGAAGCCGTCGTCCATAGAGAAATCGTGTCCGGCATTACGCAGGTCGAGAGCGTAGAAACGGGTTTGCGTCTCTTTCAGTGCTATTTCCATTTCGCTGGTCTGCAATATCTGGTGGGGATGATAGGGAGAGAAGCGGAGTGTCATACCACCGTCTACGATATATTTTCCCAAACCGAGGGCGAGGTTCACAGTACCTTCTTCGGCTTTTTCATCACCGATAGGATAATAGTTCAGCGAGCGTGCCACACCGGACATACTGGGGTAGTAACGGTCACCATATTGGTTGCCGACTACCTCTTGCAGAATGACCGCCATCTTTTCCTGGTCGATGACATTGCTTGTGGCCTGCATATATGCTTTACTGTCGCGGAAGTAGACCGAAGCGTACACGCCTTTTATGGCATCGGACAACATACGGAGCATTTCGTATTTATCATCCAGATAGGGGATCATATACGTATTGTATATTCCGGCAAAAGGTTGATAGTGTGAATCTTCCAGCAAAGAAGACGAACGAATGGCAAGCGGAGACTTCACTACATCAAAGAAGGTAAAAAAGTCTTCTACCAGTCGGTCGGGTAACTTCGCTTTCAGGAAGTATCGCAGGATCACATCGTCCTCCGCATCCGAAAGGGCTACTTGATACAGATTGTTTGTCTCCATAAACTCGTCGAAGACATCAGTACAGAGCACTACGGTCTTGGGAATGGCAACGCGGGCGTTATCGAATTCTTCGAATTCAGGGTGATGCTTCACCATATTGTCGATGAAAGCGAGGCCGCGCCCTTTACCTCCCAATGAGCCGTCACCGATGCGGGCGAAGTTGGAGTAGCGGTCGAAACGGTCACGCTTGAACACGGCTACCACACCCTGGTTCTTCATCTTACGGTATTTTACAATTGCTTCGAAGATGATTTTACGGTGGGCGTCCACATCCTGCAAACTGTTCCAGGTGATAGGTTTCAGAAATTCAGCTACCGGGAACATGGCGCGTGAATAGAGCCAACGGCTGACATGGTTGCGGCTGATATGATAAAGGAATGACTCTGCCGGTACGGCAAAAAGGATGTTTTGTAATTCCTTCAGGTTCTTTACACGGGCTATCTCTTCCAGTGTGTCGGGATTGCGGAAGATAAAGTCGCCGAAACCGAAATTGTCCGATACGATGCGGCGCAGGTCTACGTCCATCTTCTTGGAATTCTTATCGATAAAGGCGGCACCATATTTTGAAGCATAAAGCGCATTCTCCGATTCGGACGACTGAATGATGAGCGGTACGAAGGGATCTTCCTTACGGATGGCAGCGCAAAGCTTGATACCGGCAAGTCCGTCCTTTTCACCACGTTCCACACGTGGAAAGCGGACATCGGTAATGACTCCTAATATATTATTTTTGTATTTCTCGTAAATGCCTATAGCTTCTTCATACGTACGGGCCAGTACAATCTTCGGACGTCCACGCATACGCAACGTGCGCTGGTGGGCGTTCAATGCTTCGGTGCTGAACTCTTGGCTCTGTTTCAATACGAACTTATAGAGGTTGGGCAATATGGATGAATAAAAACGGATACCGTCCTCCACAACCAGAATCACCTGCACACCTACTTCATTTACGTCGTGTTCCAGGTTCATCTTGTCCTCTATCAGTTTGATGATAGACACCAGTAGGTCCGTGTTTCCCAGCCAGCAGAAGATATATTCGAAAGGACTCAGGTCTTCGTTGGCGATGCGTTTGGTGATACCGTGGCTGAAAGGGGTCAGTATCACCATAGGAATATGTTCGTAAAGGCTCTTGATGTGTCGCGCCACATCGAAACTGTCGTTATCTCCCGTTCCCGGCATACAGATGATGAGATCGAATGGTACGGTAGAGAGTTGTGCCAAGGCTTCCTCGCAAGTCGATACCTGGGTAAAGCGGGGTGGATAGCGCAGAGAAAGTGAAGTATATTCATTAAAGATTTTTTCGTCAATGCGTCCGTCGTCTTCCAGCATGAAAGCATCATAAGGATT
>NZ_EQ973495.1:712490-719870 GCF_000158035.1 Bacteroides cellulosilyticus DSM 14838 | reverse complement strand
CAGAAGGACGTTGAAGATGCGTCGCGTCATCAGGTTAGCGAACTGCGTGTCTTTGAAATAGAGCTGGTTTAATTTAAGCTTGCTGAGCATGGCCTATCACGGTTTATTGGTTTGATGGACAAAAGTAATAGAAATCAAACCTATTTGGATAGTTTTTAAACCACTTTTTTTATATTTGTGTCTAATATTGCATCCGCGAAACCTATAAATGTGTAATGCGGACAGATAATAACGATATTATGATAAAATACATTTTCACCTTACTTATATTTCTCCTTCAATGCTTCACTTTATTTGCCGGTTCGTTTCGTCCCCTGAGTATAAAAGAAGGGTTGAGCAGCCGGCAGGTATTTCAGGTCAGTAAAGATTCTGCCGGTTTTATATGGGCCTATACCCATATGGGGGTAGACCGGTATGACGGCAATGAAATAAAACACTATCAGCTGGACGAAACGGTGGAGTCCAAAGATCATATCCTGTCTTCCACTACCATGACCTGTGATTATTCGGGGAATATCTGGATTGCCTTGAAGAACGGAAAGATATACGCGTACGATAATCGGACGGATGCTTTTCAACTGCGTGTCGATGCATCCGGATATCTTTCTTCTCCGGTCTTGAATAATATCCTTTTTGATGTGGATAACCGCCTTTGGCTGTGTATGTCAACGGGGGTTTACTGTTGGGAAGAAAAGTCCGGCTTATTGCTTGCCGGGTTGAAAGGACAATGCGTCAATTGCATTGTGCAGATAGATGATACTGAATTCTGTGCCGGAACCAATAAAGGTATCTATCGGTTGAAGCGAGCGAATAAAACCGGTTTTTCTTCAGAGGAAGCGATACCTCTTCCCGCGGAAATGCATGTCGAATCATTGTGTGCTTTCGAAGATAAATTATTTGTAGGTACCTTTTCCGACGGGGCTTTTGTCGTGGATAAATCGACAAGGAAGGTGCGGTCTTTCAAAGAGTTCATTCCCCATGTTCCCATTCGCACTTTTGCACAGGCTCCTGATAATACCTTGCTGATAGGAGCTGACGGTGCCGGTGTTTTCCAGATAGACAGAACTACGGAACGGCTTCTGAAGCATTATATCACCAATGAAGATGATGAAAGAAGTCTGAACGGCAATACCGTTTCTGATATTTGTGTAGATGAATTTGGCGGCATTTGGGTGAGTACCTCTACCAATGGCATCAGCTATTTAGACCCCAATATTCCTGATGTAAGGAGAATGAAGCATGAACAGAATAATGCTAATTCCCTGAAATCGGATCATATCAATGTCATATTTCAGGATTCCGAGGGAGATTGCTGGTATGGCACAAACAATGGAGTCAGCCTTTACCGGCACAAACAACGTCAATGGAAGCACTTTCTGGATGGTACGGAGCATGGTTCTAAAGTTGTATTGGCTCTTGCTGAAGATTCAAGAGGAAACATCTGGGTAGGTGGATATGGTATCGGTCTTTATGCTATCCATAAGGGAACAGGCAAGGTGCAAAAGATGGAAAAACGGAAAACCGGTTCGGACAAGGGTGTGGCCACCGATTACATTTATGCTATCCATGCGGAAGGTGATTATCTTTGGATAGGTGGTATTGAAGGCGAATTTACACGCTACAATATGCTGACGAATACTTATACCTATTATCCGATTGATTGTGTAGGAGACTTGAAGTCCGGTAGAGACGGTTCATTACTGATAGCAGGATGTAGTGGTCTGGCTGTTTTCGATAAAGCTACGGGAAAAGCACAGTGGCATCAGAAGTTCGGAGATATTTCCCTGCACTATCCTATCCGATGCTTATTGCAATCTTCATCCGGGGATATATGGCTTGCCACCGACGGAGAAGGATTGGTACGTTTCAAGCCTGATAGAGGAGAGGCGCGTGCCTATACTACGGATGACGGTCTTGCTTCCAATTCCATTAATAGCCTGTTGGAAGATAACGATGGCCGTATCTGGTTCAGTACGGAAAAAGAACTCTATTGCCTGGACTTATCAAACGATATTCTGATCAGCGCAAACGATTTTCTGGATATCACCTGGGGATATTATAACCCTAATTCAGCCTTTAAGCTGGACGACGGATGCCTCGCTTTTGGTACGGCGGAGGGAGTGATAACCTTTTCTCCTTCGCTGAACTTCGGACAGCATGGCCCTATCGAACTGATACTGACAGATTTTAAATTGCTTTATGAATCGGTGAAGGCGGGTATGAAAGGTTCCCTTTTAAAGACTAATATCAACGACACGCAGAAGATCGGCTTGAACTATAACCAGAATTCATTCTCCATTTCTTTCTCTGCCATCAATTTTACGGCTCCGCACAGAATCAGGTATGAGTATATGTTGGAGGGGCATAATGAAGAATGGGAACATTCCAATTCGGTGCGGAGCGTGAACTATATGGACCTTTCTTCCGGTACATACACATTCCGGTTACGGGCATTCGATAAATATACCGGGCAACAGATAGGGGAGCGCAGTCTGAAGGTGGTAATCAGTAGTCCTTACTGGGTTTCATGGTGGGCATTGCTGTTTTATTTTATATTGCTTTCTGTCTTTGTTTATATCTTTGTGCAGTATCGGAGGCATAAAGCCAATGAAGACCGGGTAAAGGAGAAGATACGTTCCTTTATCAGCATAGCGCATGATATACGCACCCCGATCAGCTTGATAAAGGCACCTCTGAGCGAACTTGAAGCACAGCGGGAACTTCCGGAAGAAAGTAAGAAGACAGTGGCGGTAGCTGTGAAGAATGCCGAGAAACTGTTGAGTATGGTTACTCAGTTGTTGGACTTACAGAAAACGGAACTGCATGCCGAATGTCTGAAAGTCTCTCCTTACGATATCAAAGCTTATCTGGAAGAAAAGATAGCGGAGTTCCACATGGCCGTCCTGCAAAAGGGAGTGGAAATTCAGTTGAAGGCAGAGGCGGACATGCCGCAGGTGTGGATGGACCGGGATAAGATGGATCATATTGTGGACAATCTCCTTTCGAATGCCTTGAAATATACGGAGAAAGGGATTATCTATATTACGGTAAGAACAACGAAGAAGAAATGGTCGATTGAAGTAAAAGATACAGGTATCGGCATTCCAAAAGAAGAACAAAGAAATATCTTTCATGAGTATTATCGGGCACAGAATGCCATGAACTTTCAGGAAACAGGTTCAGGTATCGGGCTGATGATTACACGGAGGATTGTGAAGCAGCATCACGGTGATATTTCGTTTAGCAGTACGGAAGGTAAAGGGACGACATTTACCGTTACATTCCCGTTGAAGATAAAGTCGGGGATAGTTGTTGAGCGAAAAGAAAATACGCAGGAAATACCCACTGTTGATACCTTCCCGGAACAGGAAGATGCCGGTAAGAATGTGTTGCTTCTGGCTGAGGATGATAAAGATATGAGGGAGTATCTGATGAACAGTTTGTCATCAGAATATAAAGTAATCGGAGTGCCCGATGGCGGGAAGGCTTTGGAGATGGCAAGGGAGATCAATCCGGATATCATTATTTCGGATATTGTCATGCCCGTGTTAGAAGGTGATGAATTGTGCCGTATACTGAAGTCTTCTGTCGATACGAGCCATATTCCTGTGATACTATTGACGGCTCTGAGTGAAAGGGAGAATATCATATTCGGACTCGAAGCCGGGGCGAATGATTATATAATTAAACCTTTCGACCTCTCTGTCCTGAAAGTCCGGATACGGAATATCCTCCAGAACAGGCAGCATCTTCGCGATACGGTGCTGTCCATGGATACTCCACCGGAAGATACGGATTATACCAGCCAGCTGGACAAAGAGTTTATGGATAAAGTGATGGAAGTGATTGATGAAGAACTTTCTAATTCAGAATTCTCTATCAACGACTTTTGCCGTATGCTGGGCATGAGTCGTACTTCCGTTTATAATAAGATCAAGACCTTGACCGGGCAGGGACCTAATGATTTTATCCGTATTGTCCGTCTGAATAAGGCGAAAGAACTTCTGGCTTCCCGAAGATTTTCGATTGGTGAAGTATCTTCCATGGTTGGATTTTCTGATTCAAAATACTTCAGTACTTGCTTTAAAAAGCAGTTTGGTACGAGTCCCAGCAAGATTTAAAGTATTAAAGATAGCTTTTTAACCACCACGGACAGGTATCAAACCTTTTTTGTTAGATAATCAACTCCCGTTTTCCTGATAGTGCGTAATATTGTGGACAGTAAACAATATTAAAAACGCAATAAAGAATGGAAACTTATTTAGGTCTTGATTTGGGTGGAACCAAGCTACTGATTGGTGAGGTGGACAGCCATGGTAATATTTTAAGGTATAAGAAATATGACTCCGGATATTTTAACCAGCAAGCAGCTTCGGAAATCATAAAGTCGTCACTCGATGATTATATCCGTACGGTGGGTTGGTGTGACCAGAAACCTGTCGGTATGGGAGTCGGGCTGATAGGGCGTGTAGATCCTAATCAGGGCATTTGGTTACAGATTGATCCGAGTCGGACGCAACCGATAGCGCTGGCAAAGGAATTGTCGGATATTTATGGTATCCCCTGCCATATAGATAATGATGTGAAAAGTGCCACTCGCGCTGAACGTGTCTGGGGATTCGGACAAATATCCAAGAACTTTATTTATATTAATGTAGGTACAGGTATTGCCGTCGGTACGGTTATCAATGGCAGGCAGATACGTGGCAGTCACTTCAATGCGGGTGAGGTAGGGCACGTGCGTGTGGGAGTGAATCTTGGCATTAAGTGTGGTTGTGGAAGAATGGATTGTGTGGAGGCCATTGCTGCCGGTATCGGTTTTGATAATTGCGCCCGTCTTCTTCGCAACCGGTATGAAACCAATCTGCATATCCCGGCAGAAAAGGGAGAACGAGTACTAATCAGCGAAGTCTTTGCGCTAAGCCAGAAAGGAGATCCTTTGTGTGTGGCTCTGGTTGAAAATGCTTCGGAAGCTTTGGCAAATCTTATCATGAATCTGGTACGGGTTACTGATCCTGATACAGTGGTATTGGGTGGCGGCATCGTGTCCGACGGATATATTCATGAGAAAATACTGGAGAAACTTCATCCTACTACGATGCGCTTTGTAACCAATGGCGTGGTTATCACTAAACTTAACCCGGGTTTTATAGGTTTGTTGGGTGCGGGCGCAGTGGCGATGAATATGTAAATAGTGATTAATGATTAGTGATAAGAAAGTGGGCTCATGAAAATAACTATAGCAAAGAGTGAAAAAGAGTTTGATTGTATCGCTGCATGGCGCATTATTGGTGAAATTCTGAATAAGCCGGAAAGTGTTATCGGACTTTCTACAGGGCGTACTACCGGCAACCTGCATCGCCTGGTTGGAGAAATCTATTCCCGATATCCTTTTGATGTTTCTTCTGTTACATTCTTCGGACTGGACGAGGTGACTAATGTACCCCGTGAGTATGCAGGTGCATGTTACACAATGCTGAAGACAGAACTGATCGATATGCTGGGCATCCAAGAAGACAACTTCTTGATGCTACCTACAGTCTCTGATGATTTTGACAAAGCTTGCAAGCTTTTTCAGCAAGAAATAGAGGACCGTGGAGGCATTGACTTATTGATTTTGGGATTGGGTGAGAATGGCCATCTGGGTTTTAACCAACCTGGTTCTCCCTTAGGAGGAGAAACATGGGTGACTCAAATGAATACTGAACTGGAAGAACGTATCCGACGGGAAACGAATACACCGCCGGAGAAAGAACTGGGTGGTGCTACTTTGGGAATCCGGAACATCATGCAGGCCCGTAAAATCGTATTGGTTGCCAAAGGTGCGAACAAGGCGGATATTGTCAGGAAAATGCTGGAGGGACCCGTTACACCGGAAGTTCCTGCATCGGTACTTCAGCTTCACCCAAATTGCGAATTTCTTTTATTTAATACATGATACTATGACACAACAAGAAAAACAAGTGAACTATATGGGACCATTTATCACAATGGTATTCCTGTTCTTCATTGTAGGTTTCCTCACTACTGCCAATACTCAGTTCCAGGGACCGCTGAAAGAAACATTCCTTGCCGAAGTGGGTGGCCTGAAAAACACATTCGCCACATTGATTACCTTCTCCTGGTTCCTGGCTTATCCGGTCTGTGGTCGGGTAGGGTCGTCCTGGATTAGTAAATATGGCTATAAAGGTACGCTGATGCGCGGACTGTTGGTAATGGTGGTTGGTTTGGGATTATTTTTCGCTTCCTCTTATTTTACGGTTTTCTTTCCGGAAGCCAACTGGCATGCTGGAGGAAATGTTATTCCCGGTGGTTTCTTTATTTTCCTTTTGGGGTCTTTTGTGGTGGGAGCTTCTGCTACCATCTTGCAGGTGGTTATCAATCCTTATCTCACGGCTTGCCATGTGAAAGGTACGCAAGCCATTCAACGTCTTGCCATTGGTGGCTCAGCCAATTCTGTAGGAACCACTTTGGCACCTTATTTTGTTACGGGTGTTGTTTTCGGTGGCCTGGCAATGGAAGATATCCGGATAGATCAGTTAATGATTCCGTTCCTGGTGCTGATAGTGGTGATTTCTTTGATTGTTTTCCTGTTAATGAAACTATCTTTGCCGGATATACAGGGAACTCGGATAGAGAAAGGTGAGAAGCTGGAAAAGAGTATCTGGTCGTTCCGGCATCTCACTTTAGGAGTCTGTGCTATATTCTGTTATGTGGGCGTGGAAGTCTGTATAGGTGCCAATATCAATCTGTATGCCATTGAAATGAATTATGCATCTCCGGCATTAATGGCTACACTGTATTGGGGCGGGATGCTCGTGGGGCGGTTGGTAGGAAGCTCTTTGAGTAAGATTTCTCCTCGTGTGCAGTTGGTTGTAACTACGGTTTCGGCAGGAGCACTTGCTTTATTGGCTATCCTTCTGAATAATCCGTGGTTGCTGACGGCAGTCGGATTGTTCCATTCTATTATGTGGGGAGCCATCTTTACCCTGTCCGTAGCCCATTTGGGCAAATATACATCTGTGGCTTCCGGGGTATTTATGATAGGTGTAGTGGGTGGTGCCATCCTGCCTTTGTTGCAGGGAATACTGGCTGATGTGCTCGGAAGTTGGAGATGGTCTTGGTTTATTGTACTTTTGGGCGAGATATTCATGCTCTATTACGCATTGATAGGTTCACGTATTCGTCAAACAGCTGATTAATTATAATACTTATGAAAAAGATTAGAATGATGATGGCAGCTGCTTTAGCCATATTGGCTTCATGCAGCACCACCAAGTCGGGGGAAAGCACAGCGAACCCCTTGAGTTCCAAAGTGATTGTGGCGTATGTAACTTCTTGGAGTAACATTGTGCCAGAACCCCAGTACATGACGCATAT
>NZ_EQ973495.1:692404-712144 GCF_000158035.1 Bacteroides cellulosilyticus DSM 14838 | reverse complement strand
CAAATTGTGGACCTGAAGAAGCAAAATCCCGAATTGAAAGTACTTCTGTCTGTCGGCGGATGGGGGAGTGGACGTTTCAGTGAAATGGCTGCCAATGATGAATATCGCCGGGCATTTGCTAAGGATTGCGACCGGGTAGTGAAGGAATTTGATCTGGATGGCATCGATATCGATTGGGAATATCCCACGAGTTCAATGGCGAACATTTCAGCTTCACCCGATGACACGGAGAACTTTACACTTCTGATGAAAGATATCAGGGCAGCGATAGGTGATCAGAAGGAATTGACACTTGCCACTGTGGCTTCAGCGAAGTATATCGACTTCAAAGCTATTCTTCCTTTTATTAACTTTGTGAATATCATGGCTTATGACATGGCCTCTGCACCGAAACACCATTCGGCACTTTATCGGTCTGCAAACAGTGGAGGCATTACGTCGGATGAGGCTGTTACTGCGCATCTGAAAGCCGGTGTGCCACCTTCCATGCTGGTGATGGGGATGCCTTTTTATGGTCGTGGCGGAGATGGGTACCCCAGTTTCCAGGATTTTAATAAAGTAGGAAGTACCGGTGGTGATTATACTGAAAAGTGGGATACGGTTGCCCAGGTTCCTTATCTGGTTAATAAAAATGATACGCTGGTATTCGGTTTTGAAAATGCCCGTTCACTGGCAATCAAGTGTCAATATATCTTGGATAGAGATTTATTGGGTGGTATGTATTGGGACTATAGTGGTGATAATGAGCAAGGAGATTTGCGTCGTACGGTGGCTGAGAATCTGCTTGGTAAGAAGCATAGAACTAAGGTGCTGGTCTTGACGGAAAGAGGTGGTCAGCATGGTGGATTTACGGATGCGGGTCTGAAGTGGCTGACTGATGAAAGTAGAAAGATGAATTTCAGTATTACCGAGATAAACAATGCCAAACCTATTACGGAGACTTATCTGTCCCAGTTCAATCTGATTATCCAGTTGGATTATCCTCCTTATACATGGCCGAAAGAAGCGGAAGATGCTTTCGTCAAATATATAGAGGAAGGTAAAGGTGGTTGGATCGGTTTCCATCATGCCACTTTGTTGGGTGAGTTTGACGGTTTTCCACTGTGGCAATGGTTCTCTGATTTTATGGGTGGTGTACGTTTCCAGAATTATATAGCGCCGCTTGCTGATGGTACGGTGCTTGTGGAGGATAAGAAACACCCGGTGATGAAGGGAGTACAGGCTTCTTTCGTGGTGCCTGATGATGAGTGGTACACTTATGACAAGAGTCCACGTCCGAATGTGCGTGTGTTAGCCAGTGTTGATGAGGCTACCTATACGCCTGCTTCGGATATCAAGATGGGCGATCATCCTGTGGTATGGGTGAACGAAGGTAAAAAAGCGCGCAATGTTTATTTCCAGATAGGGCACAGCAAGAGGCTGTATGAGACGGAAGATTTCACGAAGATGTTCAGGAATGCTATTAACTGGACGTTAGGAAAATGATGAATGTTTTCTTTCTTATGGCTCTTCTATAAAGAAAGTGCCGGAAACAATCGCCAGGTAGGGTGATTGTTTCCGGCACTTTGCTGCTATAAATAATTCGATCAGTACGAATAGCTTATAAAATATTTTACTGATGAGTTTTCTTTTGTGAAGATGGTTAGTTATTTGTGAGATGAAAGTAATGCTTTATATTGTTGAGCTATAAAAGCCCAGGTATAATGTTGCTTTGCAATCTCCCGCATCTTGTATCCGTCCTCGGGGCTGTCATGTAGCAATTCTACCAGTTCTTCATTTGTTTTGAAGTAATGAGCTTCGTTTTCTGTTGTCTCACGATTATAAATCACGTCGTAAGCTAAAATCGGTTTGCCGAAAAACATAGCTTCCACTAACGAAGGGTTTGTGCCGCCTGCGCTATGTCCGTGGATATAGCACCTGCATTGGTTGCGCAGTGCATAGAGTATATCAAGGTCATACACAGAATCTACCATCTGTATATTTTTCCGACCACAATATTCTTCTTTGAGTTGTCGGCTGTATTCGCTCCGTTCCCAATTTCCCACAAACACCAGATTCTTTCCAGAAGTAGCAAAGGCTTTCAGGATCAGATGACAGTTGTTCTCCGGCTCAATACGGCATACACTGACGGCATAGTTTCCGGGAGCGATTCCGTATTGCCTCAGAATTTCGTTCTGCCTTTCTTCGGTGACATTTCTTTGTGCATGATCTCCTCCATAGGCTACTAATTCGGCTTTCTTATGATACGTATTCCATACGTAGTCCTGTATTCCTTTATTGTCGGCTATGATTACGTCAGCATAGCGTACGGCCATCGCTTCACTTGTTCGCAGAAACCATCTGGCAAACTTACCCCATTTGGCCCTCCGGTGTTCCAATCCGTCAATGTTCACTATTAATTGCTTCCGATACAACAGTCTGAAGACGGGCAAAAAAATACAGCCTGATACGCCTAATATGATTACGGTATCATAACCTCGCAAACATCTAAGCATCGACAGAATATCATAAGGAGTGCTTTGTACCCCATTGGCATGGAATAGCGGGATGTACTTCAGTTGTGCTCCTTTGTAGGTTTTCATGCGTGTGGTATAATCCTTACCACTACAAAAAATCGTGTATTTTACCGTGTCTGCACAATTCCTGCCGATAATGTTCTCTACCAGTGTTTCAAAACCACCGTATTGAGCCGGCACTCCCTGAATGCCAACGATAGCGACGTGTTTCATATAAAAATAGTTGATTAAATTTTGAGTTTATTGAAGCTCCTGACATATTTGGCTTCCAAAAAAGAAATTGCAAATTTTCCTAATGAAAAAAGCATGAAATGTTTCAAATACTTTATTTATTGCCATACACGACGTCCTCTATGCGTTGCAACATAGCTTGCTCGTTAAATGCAGCCGAATGGCTCAACGCCTCAACAGACAAAGATAGATATAAATCGGAGTTGGTCAGCATCCGCCTTATCGTTTCCTCTATTTCATCCAGTTCCTGTACATCCATCTTAAATCCGTTAACGCCGTTCTCCACCATTTCAGCGATACCGCCTTCAGTCGGTACTATCACAGGAAGCTCGGCACTCATGGCCTCTAATGTAGTAAGACCGAATGTTTCTACCGCCAGTTGGGGATTGGTTAGACAAACCACTACCGATGCAGCATTATAGAAAGAAGTTACGTCAGCTTGTCTTGGGTAAATCGTCAGCCCCTTAATATTTGTTATTTTATTATCGGATAGGTATTTATCTATGTTCTCTTGCGTATCATTAATCACTAATACGAATTTATATTGCGGTAGCCTGTCAGCCAATTCAATGAACTCACGCGTACCTTTATATTCTTTCAAAGAAGATAGCATTAGCACCGTCTTGCGGTTAAACGCCGCTTCCGCATCAGGATGCAACCTGCTAACAAACTCTGTAGGCAACGCATTTGGTATCACCGTCACCCCTTTTTTCCTCTTCAAAAAAGAAGCCTGATAAGCCGACACACAGATTATCTCATGTGCCAACTTTTGCATACAGAAGGCCAATGCCTTATAGAACACCCCTTTAGCAAAAGCATTTTCATGGTAATGATACACCACTCGCTTTCCCATCAGCCTTCCGGCCAGTGCCGGACCTACGGGCAACAACGTATTGATGTAAAATACTGTGTTCTTGCGGAAGATATATCGGAAAGCATAGAAGAACGTGTAGAGTTGTACCCAGCTATATCTCAACATCGTTAGCGCCGGGTTCGTGGAGAAACGATACGAATAAGAATACCGCTTCATGTTAGGATGCGAATTAAGTTCGTCCAGCACTCCCCCTTTTGAGGTGACTAACTCTATGTTTTCCCCTTTCTCAAGTAACCCTTTCAGCACCATATTCAACACCTTTGGGCTGCCGCTGTAGTCGTTGAAGAGATGGAAACAAACTATTTGTTTCATTGCTATAGATGTATGTTATTATCTAAACGATAGATTACATCTCTAATTTGCTCCCCTTTTGTCTCCCACAGAAACTGTTTGCCTGTTCTTTGAGCTTTTTCGCCCATCAATTTACGCAATTCTATGTCGGAAGCTAATCGTATAATAGCATCAGCCAAAGACTGAATCAGTGATTCACGGTTTTGTTGAGGAAGTACCATTGCATAATCATTGTTGAAATATCGGGTATATCCACCTGTATCTACACAAATTAGTGGTTTACCGTATCGCATAGAATCGAAACTCACAGTCACCGCCCCCTCTTTTAGACTACTATTCACCACAAAATCGCATTGAGCTATTTTCTGACGATATTCATCCATGGGGATATTTCCTAAGAAATCTACCGTCTTCTCAATACCCAACCGTGAACGCATATTAAGCAATTCTGCCTTATACATACCATTGCCCAGTATAGTAAGGTGCATTTGAGGGTTTTGTTTGTACGCGATAGCAAATGCTTCCAGCAGAAGGTCAAATCCTCGCCAAGCATCCAGCCTACCGACGGATAGAAGTTCTATTGTTTTATTGGGAGAATTGTTTGAAGAAATCGAGCAATTAGTGTCTGCATCCTCTACAGCTACATCTGTAAAAAGCACAGCTTTCTGTCGCCATTTCTCTGGGACAGCCATTCTCATTGCTTCTGTTTTGCACAGTATCAAATAAGCGTTCTTGCATCTTTGATTAAATCCGATTCGATACTTCAGACTTTTCACCATAATTCGACGAATGCTTTCTAAAATACGACTTTTAATATCATAGTGTTTAGTGAATTCTTCAGGTATTGTTTCCACTCCACCTATCGGTCCCCAAATGAACTTCTGTGTTTGACCAAATTTACTAACTGGCCAAATGGCATTTCCAAAGGTCAAGTGATGGAAGATATTAATACCATTATCTTGCATTGTTTTTTTTACTATTTTATTGGAAAGAATCGTCCAAATATAATAGTAAGTACGAACCCACTTGAAATTTCCATTTTTGAAAAATAGAGAATTAAGAGGTATGTCATAGTATATAAAATGAATAGTTTTGTTTAATCCATTTTGGATGACAAAACTTTCGATATCATCTATCTGTTCTTTATGAACTAAGACCCACAATTCAAAGTACTTTGACATCTCCAGGACCCAATGCCATCCCACTCCTGGTTCTGACCCCATATGTGGCATACAAGAAAATGCGGAAATAAATATTTTCTCTTTCATACTGAACTTTCTTTCATTTTTTTGTTTATATATAGCAACATCATTGTAGACCAAGTGATTTGAAGATTCACTCCAGACAGCAATATTGAAAAAGTCCAAAATGTGATGGTGGCTATTTTATTATCAGAGTCATAACAATACCTAAATGAAGATATGGCGAATATTAGGAATGACAGAAAACCATACTCAAGGGCATATAACATTAAGCCGCCACCAGTATATCCTTTTACAACTCCAGGAATATACCTGTACAAAAATGTACTAGTATAGTCAACTCCGTATCCGAACCACCCATTCAAAGAAGTCATATCTAAATGCTGCCAACAGATTATGGATGGAACAAAACGCAATGCACCGCTATGATCGGCTTGAAACATCTTCATAGTGTCAAAGGTAAATACTGAAAGAACCAGCTTGTATGTTCTCATAAAAGTCTCGCCTCCCATTATTGTAACAATGAATGCTAAAACAAGAACAAGGGCAAGGAGCGAAACTATGGTTTTCCTATTTAGCAATTTTGATAGTACAACCAGCAAAAATAAATAAGCACCAGCACTTACCATTGTCAGCATCACCCATAAAAAAGCACACCACAAAATCTTATCTTCATTCCATGATTCTTTGAATGACAATGCAGAACCCTTTTCTATTTCTTTCATCGTTAAAAATGAATACATAAGTAAGGCCACCATTCTGCCACTATGTTCAGGCTCTGACATCAGTGAATTCAACTTCCAAGGTTCTAAAGGAGAGTAATTGCTTACATTGAATATTGGAAATCCGAATAACACACATGTCTGTTGTATTAGCAAAACGAACAGATAAGCATATATTATCGACTTAAACAGAATCTGCATATCATTTAACTTGGCATCCGAAAAATGGAATAATCGAGTCATTGCCATAAAAAAGACACCAAACATTCCAGAATACAAAGCCGTACTCCATCGCATGGTTAAAGGATGGAATATTAGGGGGAACGAAATAGTACATAGCAAAAATAGCATCAAAGGCCAATCAACCCTCTTGTTGAATATTGGATACTGGACTAACAATAAAGGTGAAATAGCCATTGCGCCTATTAACAGCATATTTCTGGCACCTGCGCCTAATGCAAATGCCGGTGAAGTTACTAAAATGGCTATTCCAAAGAATAGCATAACTTTAGTAATATGAGAAGGAATATTATTGACTATCATTTGAGTACGAATGACAAAGTTTCTTCCAGCAAGCAGGACAATACTTTTGGCGATTTTGTTTCTTTTATCATTTTGCTCAATTGCGGCTGAAATGACTTCCCGTCAATAAACGATTTCACGGCAGTTCCTATTTCATCCGTATCATATGGATTCACCTCTAGTGCCTTTCCTGAATAATATTCTTTGGGACCGCCTAATTTTGTTATAACAATGTCGCATCCCATCGTCGCTGCATCAAGAGCCACAATGCCTACACCTTCATAGGTGGATGGTAGGGCAAAGATTTTGGCTTTAGAATAAAGCTCAATCATTCTCTCTTTCGTCACATAGCCTAAATATGAAACGTTAGGTTTACCTCTCATCCAATCTGCCAGAGTCTGTTCTTCCTCCTTGCTTCGCAATAATCCACAAAGCACTAACCGAAATTGATACTTTACAGACGCATCAATAAGTCTCTTTACATTCTTCCGCGCGTCACAAAGCAAACTGATATGAAGGCAGAAAGGCTCGCGATTATGGTTTATTTCACCAATAACTGGAATACTATATGATAAAGGTACAATCTTACATTTTTCGCCCGATATTCCAAAACCTTTCGATAAAAAACGTTTTTCGAAATTAGACCGCACTAAAAAGACTTTTATCTTGTCTTTTATTGACCGTAATGAGTGATAAGGATTAGTTAACCTGAGCTTTGAGCATCCCCATCGGGCATAACACTGTAAAGCCAATAAGCTATAGTTAGGATCTAAAATGGGTGCTACCGCAATATTGGGATTGATTGGGTAAATCCATTTTATTATATCTCGCATATACTCATTGAAGCCAAAGAAGAGGATTACATCAAACGACTTCCAATCATAATTGTTCCACATATTGACGAGTGTCACAACATGATTCAAATCTTCGAGTCCTTTTTTCCAAGTCATAGCCTGACTATATACGCCATCCGATGGCACTATATGCGGATAAGAAAAAATAAAGGCTATATTCATTTTATTCATTTTCAATAATTATGCTATCATCGTTTATATCTCTCCAGCTCCCCGATTTTTTGTATTTTGCAGGGATTCCTGCATAAAGGCCATAACTACCATGCTCCGAATAGTCTTGATTGCAAAGTGAACGTGCCGCAACTACAGAATAAGGGGGAAGCTTAGTTCCTTGCATAACAGTTACATCTGTGGCCAACCAAGTATGTGAACCTATGATGACTTCATCATAGCCACGTCCCACAAATAATCCTTGCTTATTTTTTAGGCGATGCATAGCACTGTCCATTATCTGTACATTACAACCACACCGCACTGCACCGTACAGTATTATCCTGTAGTCACAGTTTATTCTTAGGGTTGAAGAATTACCAAATCGTTCGCCAATCTCCACATAAGAATTATTGCGCAACACTGTAATTGCACTGTTGGCTCCAATGCAGGCATCTCCTTTGAACAGAATGGTGCCTTTGTTATAAAAACTGATGCCATTATTGGGATATTGGTTTGTAATGAACAATCCTAATCGTATCATTCCGAAACGAACCTTTGTTGCATTTATAATAACCTTGCCTTTTATACAGTACAATTTGGGGTTGTACAATATGATAGGTATCTTTATCGCTTGACTAAACGGTAAATACCAAAGACAAAAGAAAAGGGATATTGGCAGAGCCAATAAAGTCTTTATTTTATTCATCAAATTCATTAGGGTAATTTGCTAAAAATATAGCGTTCAAGGATTCGGGCTAAAATAGTATCTCTACATTTAATACTTTGATTCCTTTCATTTATAGTGCATTAGAAAATAATTTAATCAGAATGAGAAAAAATGATGCCAACTTTTTTAATGCGACTGCTGTTGCAACAGATGCCACGAAAAAAAACAGAAAACTGATTTTCGTATTATAACGAAACATTAAATCTATTAGCGTTATATGCGTAAGGTATAATTCAAGGCTGTGTTTTCCTATGTACCTTAAAGAACGACTTAAATAGGTCCCTATTTTCCGCTGTTCCATCCACCGAAATAAACTTGCCAAAGCGATAATCACCCCCGGGGCAATAAAATATAGTAAGACAAAATTAAGCCCATACGAGGTAATCACCCTACCACCTAATACCATACTTCCGATTCCTAAAATAAGATATGTCAGTAAGGAGATAAGGCATATTGTAAAGGTGTTAAATCGTATATCTGTTATCTTAGAACCCACATATAATCCACTGAAGTATATGGGAATACGTGCCAAAAACAGATGAATGCGACCAAGCGTATCCTGACACCATATTATACCCAAATAAAACAAAGAAATGTCAATCAATAAAATTAGACTTGTTATGGTTCGTGGATATTTCTTTAGTATAGGGAAAAGGGGGACAGATAACAGGTAGAATGCAAATGCCGCACTGATATACCAAAATGTTACATTACTCCCCCCCCCGTAGTGCCAATAATTAGCGGGTACCAATAACTTAATGTCAAAAATTCGCCAAAATAATCTCTGAATGACCCATTAATCAACAAATAGAAAAAAGTCAGAATAATCCAATAGGCAGGTAGTATTCTACTAACCCTACGAAAAACGAAATTCATAAAAGTTGGCGACTTGGATAGTGATAATGCAATGCCAACGCCCGAAAGAAACAAAAATATTTCTACACCACCATATCCGTATGCCAACACTGGGCGAAAATAATTCAAAAAAGTCCATTGGTCAGAACAGAAAGACAGACAATGCCCACCCGTTATCCATAATGTCGCAATAGCCATAATCTCTGACCTGTATTTTAAAACCGAGCGAAAATTCATGCTTCAATCATTTATAGTAAGCAACAAAAATCAACCTCAACAATTGTTTGTAACGCAACACTTCCCCTTTATTACTCCTAATATAATAAAATGGAATGCGGAGGCAACACGCCGTAATCAGCATGATGTTTGCCAAATGGAAATAAAAGATATTTCTTGTTTTACAATAATTCTTTTTCCTCCCATCCAATTCCATGAGTTGCTTACGCTCGCTTACCTGTGAACTTTTACCTTCTAAATGTACGATTTGTGCTTGGGGCACATTCATATTCTTAAATCCTGCCTTGCGTATTCGCCAGGATAGTTCCGATTCTTCTCCATACATAAAGAAATCGGGGTCGAACATACCTACCTCTTCAATCACGCTTCGCCTAACCATAAAGTTTGCACCAGATACATTTCCAACCGGGATTGGCTTTTCTGACGTGTTATAAAAAGGATAGCTGACATATTTTCTGCTTAATCCAAAAGTAAGTTCGGATAGTTCATACGACATTATACCAAATGGTATGCGATGATAGGAATAAGTTGGTGTCATATCTGCATGGAGAAGTGAACCGCCGCAACTGCCGACTTCAGGATGCTCATCTATATAACATTTTAATATGTAGATAGCATTGTTAACCAAATAAGTATCAGTGTTGAGTAAGAATAGATTACGACCATTAGCTATTTTTATCCCTTCATTATTTGCCCGGCCGAAACCCACATTTTCTGCTAATGGAATGTAGATGACACGGCCTAAAAAGCAGTCCTTTAAAGCCTGTTCGGGGCTGGATTGGGAATTGTTGTCCACCACGATTATCTCATAAGTAAACCCTCTACTTTTATCATACACGGATTGGATGGCATTTACCAAGAGTTCTGTGGTGTTGTAATTGACAAGGATTATACTTACATCAATACCACTGTTATTGCTCAATGATTGAAGACGCTTTGAATCTTCGCCTTTAATATGCTTTTCCATAAACTTTTTCTTATTGCCTTTTTCCAACCGTATTTTTCATAGTTATATAAGAACTGTTCTCTTTTGGGATTGCGTGTGGCGCAATTCCTAAAACTACCTCCTCCGCTTACGGCTTCATCAATTGCTCGCTCTTCTTGCTGTAATGATGATGATTTCACTTTGTCCCAAAACTTAACACCTTTATCGGAGTTAAGGGTGACCACCGAAATGTTTTGGGGAGGAGTTCCGTTATGTGATTGCAACTCTCCTAATCCTAAAAAATCTCCAATTGTTATATCTGCCACTCTTTTTCTATCTGAGTATTTGCAATGGTAGCAGCTTTCTCTAAGGGTAATTGAAGTTAAAAAGCCAGTGAGATAGTAAGAATGTACAGCCTTTTTCCCATATAAAAGCTTATCGCCATTCCATAAGGTCAGCCAATAGTTATATTTGTCATTCCCTCTAAATCTACAATTGGTAATGTTCTTCAAATGTTTTGAGGGAATAAGGCTTTTTATTTCTTTAACCAGATAGTCTTGAGGTGGCACACCATGACACAGCAAGTCACATGTAATCAGATTGGCATATTCTTTATGAAGATAGTTCTTAAGACCTGCTATTTGGCAGGGGAGTCCTATGAACAATACCGTACGTTTTTCATATAGATCCATCTTTACTTGACCATAGATATTACCTACAATTGCCTGTACATATTTTGATCCCTTTAAAGCATCCAAATGATATTCATTCGCCCGGACGAAATGTGCCTTTAACTCATCTCCCCATTCAACCCCATATCCAATTCCTTTGTACGCAGATACCACGGTTCTATATAAAGCCGCAGCCACCCCACCGGATGCTGAATATTTTCTATCGTTCAAAGATTTCTCCCATACAGCCAAGCATTTACGCGGCTCCAACCTTTCAGTATCTTGATTAACTGGACACCGATTTATACAGAGAGCACAACCAACACAATTTGCCATATCAACAACAGGGTGTAACTCGCCATGTTTGTCCGACTGCATAGATATCGCTTTGTGCGGACAGACATTCATACAGGTTGCACATCCAGTACATAAATGATAATCACATATATTCATCATATATCAACAACAATCAATAATCGTTTTCAAATACTCCAAAGAATCGTTTCTGTCTTTCTCTAAAATATGATTTACTTTTATGTATTGTTCTCCTATTGGTGGAGGAAACTTTGTGCCATCGAATAAACGGTCAGATAACTGATAATGTTTGAGTAAGTCAGACAATCTGGAATTTTGCGATTGAATATCTCCGTTAGCAAAACGCATCAAAGTAACAAATTCCTTGTTTAGATTTATACTGAGAGCTGTTGCGTGGAAAGAATCAGTGCACACCATTGAAGAGTGAAGGATTAAGTAAATAAAATCTTGAATACCAGCATCCTCTATCGTTTCGCTTGATTTTTGAAAATGGCCCGGTTGCATAGGCAATACTACTATACGTTGAATGCCTGTTTCCTGTTTAATCATTTTTACTGATTTCCAATAGGTTATGTTGTCCACTATAAAGTAGCATAGGATATATGGTTTTTGGGTGTCAAATTTTCGAAGAGTATAACCATTGCTAAAAAATACCCACTCATTCATATCTAACAAGAAAGTAGGGTCAACCACTTGCTTGATAGGCTTGTTAACGATATCTTCTAATATGAATTTTGCGGTATCTTCTCGTACGGAAATATGTTCAAATGAAGACAAACAACTTTTGTACAGATAAACTTGGGCTTTCGGTATTGCTCCGACCCCTATACTGGAAGCGTAAGAGTATTTTTTAGTGTTCAAACCTTGTAACATTAAGAATGGCTCTGTGTGTGCCGGATTCCATAACTGGTCACTTCCTGATATTACTGCATTCATACTTGAAATCTGCGACTTATATAGGAAGCGTCCTAAATATCCTACACATCGACAGAACTCATTGAATGTCTCACTCTTAAAGTGTCTAATTTTCTTTGCTTTATTGAAGTTATATCCATGCAGCCGATTGTATTCTGAAGAGGTCGCAAAACTTCTAAGAATGTTACCAGCCCAGTTTCTCCATGTGAAATATTTCTTTAACAGATAGGGCTTAGCCCCCAACTTGCCAACCGCATGCGCCAATGCAAAGGCCTGTAACGAAGTTCCATAATTACTGCCTCCGTACCATGTAACAATACCAATTTTTTTCACTTCAATACAAATGTAAGTATTTCAATAATTTCATTACAAAATCTATAATACATGCATAAGGAATCGCCTTAAACAGAAAGGCGTAAAAGGATATTTAGCTTTCATTGTTCTGATTCTCAGGCGACCACATATTATATCTTTCTTGTATCATTTTATGAATTATTCCCATCCTTTGTGGCTTGGGATATATCATTTATTAGCAATAGTTCAAAATCATCGTATGATTGATTTAAGATGAAATCAATACATCTTGCGAGATATTGTGAAGAGTTGTATACTGGGACTATAACACTTACCATAATGAAATTACTGATTAAAAAGTTCGATAAATTTGCCTGCTTGCTTTTGAGGGGAATATGTTTGAATATATTCTTTAGCTATATTTTTCAGATATTCCGGCTCATATTCAGTGTTAAGTACATCTAACATTTTTCTACTCAGATGTTCTGCGGACATAGCGGGTTCATAGTAGTTGAGGAGGCCTTTTGTTGTTTCATAAAGAGCTGTTTCTTTGGTGCAAACAACTGGAACACAATGAATAGCCGCTTCTATAGGTGTAAAGCCGAAGCCTTCCATTAGCGAAGGAGAAACAAATAAGCTTGCATTACTATATAATTTATGCATCTCAGCCTCAGAATATTTATTATCAATTAGCTTTATTCTACCATCTATTCCTAACTCTTTTATTAAAGGGAGTACTTGTTCATCCCAATATGGTAATCTTTTTGCTTTGATTATTAAATTGTGACTAATTTCTTCTTTTATTAAAGCAAAGGCTTTTATAAGCGTAATTATATTCTTATACGGTTCAAGGGTGTTAACATTAAGAATGTAGGGTGAACTTGATGAAACTGTACGCTCCTGGAAATATTGAGTATTGGGAATGCTATTATATACTACACTTATTTCCACTCTAATGTAAGGGCATTTATGAAGAATATCATTTCTAACATAGTTAGAAATCGTAACCAACCTTTGCTGTCGGGTGAGTATATGTTTCAAAGTGGTTTTAAATAAAAGTCTCTTCAATCGACCATGCTTCAACTTAAATCCTTGAGTGTCATGAAATACTCCTATGCATGGGACTTTTGAAGTATACAACCCTGCTATATTGATAAATGGCGAAAAGAATTTGTCAATCTTGTTTTTTGCAATCAATCTATTCATTCTATATAGATTCAACATACCATGTATATGAGGAATCTTTGAAATATTAATATCGTCAAAAACAAGAAGCTGAAATGAATTTCCTGTCTCCTTTTTAATAGCATGAATGTTATTATGGGTACATAATAATATTATATTCTCAGTATAATGGCACTGAGCAAATCCACTTAGCAGCCTATAAATATATACACTTACACCTGCCATTACATCAGGATTTATATATGTCAAATCAACCAATATATTTTTCATGATTTAAATTTTCGAGTTACACTGCTAAGACTCAATTTCGAAGCTATTAATCTGTTTATATATTGACGTTCATTATGACTTAATCCTAAATAGTAAGAGCACAAGCATACGGAAATCATACAGAACAGCATAGATATACAAAAGTTTAGGATTGAGCTTTCTCTACAAATAGAATACAGGAACGGCAGTAATGATGCCATAAACAAAACTTTGATTATAGGTATGATGACCTCAGTTATATATTTAGATACCTTGATTGATATAATAGGTAAGATTAGTTTAACTCTTATAATCTGAGTGAATATTTCTACCAAACAACCGATTATGAATACAGATTCAGGCGGATAATTAGAAAACATTAGTACTAGGAAAGAAATGGGAAGGGTTAGTATCTGACAGAGGCCTTCTATTATTTTGATTTTCTTTATTTTACCGGTGGCTTGAATAGAAATAGATAATGGATTGGACAGAGCCAACATTAAACTTTGGAAGAGAATCAAACGCACAAACCATATCGTATGTTGAGGAACACTCTTCAACCATAAATCCAAAACAATTTCAGTTTCCAATACTATAGGTAAAGTCAACAACAACAATAAATAAAAAGAGAATTTGGAACTGATTATTAATAACCTACGCATATTTATCAAGTCCCCGTCAGCATAACTTTTAGTCAATTGAGGATTCAATGCCATTTGAAAATTGTAACAGAATTGCATAATAACGCCCTGCACTTGAACTGCCACTCCTCTCGCCGCATTTACTACTGTACCGTAAAAGAGATTAAGCAAAATATTAAGTCCTTGAGTCGTTCCCATAACAGCAAAATGGCCAACTAACGTCCAGATAGTAAATAGTGAAATTTCATGCAGTAAGCTTTTATCAAATAAAGGTTTTGTTTTAGCTTCTACAAACTTGATTCTCGAATATGTAAGAAATAAAAGTCTGGTTATTGTTGTAATTAATAAAAACAAAAAGGAATAGGCAATTAAACTATCATACTGAATATATGGCAGTACTATGACAATCACTAATTTCAATACGGTTTCTATAGTGGTAAATACTGCATATATGCCCAATCGCTCATGGGCAATTAAATCCGAATAGTATGGTAGGGATAGAATTCCGATAAGTGCCGAGAACATAGCATACTGATAGACCCAAAATGATGCTGCTTCACGACCTGCCGGAATATTTAATTGAGTATTTAAAAACCATAATCCGATAGTTTCCGCCAAAACAAATATAACTAAGGCTAATAGAATATGAAGAGTTTTCAGATTTCCGAAGACTTTTATTAGCTCTTCTACATTTTTCTTCCCGACATGATATGTTATGTATCTTGATGTCGCTCCTCCCAAGGCTCCCGTTAGGAAACTAAAAAGCACAACTACTCCGCCAACAACATTATATAGTCCATAATCGCTTACTCCTAAAACGTCAAGAATAATTCTGCTGGTATAAAGTCCTACCATCAAATTAATCAGCATCCTCAGATATAGATACAAGGTATTTTGGGCGATACGCTTTTTTTCAGTATTTACAAGGCTTCCCACTATGATTTACAAAAAAATATTAGAGAAATATTCGAAATTAAGATTGTTAAGAGGTTTTCGAGTGACATTCAGTTTATAAAAATCCTCTCTGTATTACAAATCAACCACATGTAACTTACCGACTTAAACGACAAAAAGTGAAATGTGGGAATGTAGAGTGTCTTGTCACCAATATATAGATAAAGAGATGCAAATTCAATTATTCATGGGACCCTGTTAGAAGTGTCTTCATCATTCATAATGCTCCATCCCATACTCAAACGGACTCTCAAAATCCCTCAGCAACGGATGCTTCGTATCTTTCTCACTCAGTATCGCTTTATCAGTCGGTATTTTCCAGTCTATTCCTATGCCTTCATCCAAGATACTGATTCCACCGTCGGCTTGTGGAGCATAATAGTTGTCACATTTGTACTGAAATACAGCCACTTCACTCAATACGGCAAAACCATGGGCAAAACCTTTGGGAATGAAGAATTGCAAATGATTATCTTCTGACAATTCTACAGCCACATGCTCACCGTATGTGGGCGATCCTTTGCGAATATCTACCGCCACATCAAGCACGCGGCCTTTGACGACACGCACCAGTTTACTTTGCGCAAAAGGCGGCTTCTGAAAATGAAGCCCTCGAAGTACTCCGTATGATGACATACTCTCATTGTCCTGCACGAAATTCACCTTGTGCACCTTCTCTTCAAATTCCCGTTGGGAAAAAGACTCGAAAAAGTAGCCGCGTTCGTCTTTGAAAAGGCGTGGCTCAATGATGACCAAACCCTCTACATTTGTTTTTTGTATAAGCATTGTTTCTTATAATAGTTTTAAATACTAAAAGGTTACATTCTCTAAACTGCCTCCTTTATTTTCCTCCTCTCCCTTGCCTCATCAGCATATTATTAATCTGTTGTCTCACATTGTCCACCTTTGCCCCCGATGTCAGTCGGGAAGCGAAAGGAAGAAGAACCTCGATGAAGGTGCCTTTCACCACCGTGTCCTTGCCCACGCGGGGTTCGCTGAGCATGATGCTCACTACACCCGCCAGATCGTGGGCGGTGGCGCATTCGCCCAGAAGTCGGGTGTACTCATGCACTTTTTTCACGTCGGGCACGTAGGTGAAGAGAAGGCACTCGGCATCGTTCAGACTTTCAATGCCCTCGGTTTCTTCGGGACGGATGGCGACCTCGGCAAACTGATCGCCGTAAAAATTCTGAACGGCGGTAGCGCCTGTCGGGGCTATCATGTTCGTACCGCCGAATATCTTTATCTCTATTTCCGGTTTGTCGTTCATATTTATATTTTCTCTCTCCATTCTATTTAATTATTTTAATGATAAATCAATAAGCACTCAATGATTATAAATGCTTAGTAAATGGCTTTTAATGCAGTGTATAGGATGAATTATATCCTGTATCTTTGTTGACATAAATCAGTTAAATATAAAATATAGTTTTAATTAAATCAGAATCAATATCATGAAAGAATCTATCATGTCTTTTTTCAACGCTCCCATCACCAACAAAGTGCCTTCCGGAGTGAGTAGCGTAGCGGGGCTTCATGCCTATATCTCCTCTGATTCCCATCTGAAGGAGCTGACACAAAGAGTAAGGGCCGATACGGAAAACGATAAAGCATTCCGTGGAAAAAAGCAGACTTTGCTGCCCTACGTCACGCCTGCCGGAATTTTTTCGTACTGTCGGGAGCAGTGCATCATGGTGCCGTCCGGAGACTTTGTAATAGACATCGACCACCTTGCCTCTGTCGAAGAAGCCGCAATGTGGCGCGATCGACTCTTTACTGACGAAGTGCTACAACCCGATCTTGCCTTCGTAAGCCCCGGTGCCAAAGGAGTGAAACTCTTTGTACCTTACCGGCTGAATCTCACAGATACACTGGAACACTCGTTCGACAATGCTCTACACACCGCCTGGGACTATCTGGAATGGCGTCACGGACTAAAGGCCGATACTGCCAATGCCGATATGTCGAGAGCCTGCTTCCTGGCATACGATGAAGAAGCGAAGTGCAAAATTTAGGGTAAGTTACAAATTACGAATTACAAATTACAAATCCTATCATCGTGAACGAACTTGACATTATCGAACAGTTGACTATTGCCGCAGAACAGGCCGGAGCCAACCTTGCACCTACGTATCAGGAATATATGCCACTTGCCTTCGCCATTGCCAACAGTTGCGGCGAGGCGGGACGCAGTTTTTTTCACCGGCTTTGCAGTCTGTCTGCGAAGTATCGGCAGGCCGACGCTGACAAACTTTACGACCACACCTTGCAGAATGGGCGAGGGGGCAATTCCTTAGGAACGGTGTTCCACCTGGCCCAGTTGGCAGGCGTGCGCTTCGACAAGAAACTTGCAAACTTGCAAAACTTGCAGGCCCCCCTCACACCCACACACACGTACGTGCGAGAAAACGATGTGGAAACCTCTGTTTCGCTGCCCTGTTTCCCGGAATATCGGTGGCCGCTCTTCCTGCAACAAGTGGTGGACTGCGGCGAATCGCCCGCCCAAAGGGACATCCTGCTGCTGGGAGCACTGACTGTATTCGGAGCCACCCTCAACCGGCTGTTGAGCTTTGTCTATGGCCGCAAGATCAAATTTCCGTGCCTGCAAACCTTTGTCATCGCTCCGCCCGCTTCCGGCAAAGGAGCGCTGACCTGGGTGCGCCGGCTGGCGGAACCCCTGCACGACGCGCTGATGGAATCGTACAGCGAAAAGATGAAAGCCTACCGCCTTGAGAAGGTGCAATGGGACACGCTGGGCAAGGAGAAGGCAAGCAAGCCCGAACCCGAACAGCCTTGCATGAAGATGTTCCTTATTGCGGGTGATAACTCCGGAGCCGGCATGCTGGAGAACCTGATGGATGCCAACGGTGCCGGACTGATATGCGAAACCGAAGCGGACACCGTGAGCACTGCCATCGGTACCGACTACGGACACTGGAGCGATACCCTGAGAAAGAGTTTCGACCACGAACGCCTAGCTTACAACCGCCGCACCAACCACGAATACCGGGAGTGTAAAATATCCTATCTTAGCGTATTGCTTAGCGGTACGCCTGCCCAAGTGAAGCCGCTCATTCCCTCGGCGGAGAACGGCCTGTTCTCGCGCCAGTTGTTTTACTGCATGCCTCCCATTCGTGAATGGGTGGATCAGTTCTGCGAATCCGGTATCGACTACGACCGTATGTTCACCCTTTGGGGAGAACGTTGGAAATGCCTGCTCGATGCCTTGGCGGCTGTCGTAAGCGGCATCAACCTGAAACTGACCGAAGAACAGAAAGAGGAATTCAACGTTCACTTTTCACGCATATTCGGTCGTGCGGGTGCGGCTCATGGCGATCCCATGAAAAGTGCGGTGGCACGTATCGCCATCAACATCTGCCGTATCATTGGCATCGTGGCATTGATGCGCTCGCTCGAAGCCTTGTTAATGGCAACGGACGGCATCGGCCGTACTGCTGCGGAAAAGCCGGCGGACGACCTTGTAAATGCGCTGAAATCATGCCCGGGCTTGTTGCCTTCACCCCACATTCCGCATGAGAACGTGCAAGATGGCGTGGTACCTCAGTTCGATCTCACCGTCAACAGCGATGATTTTCATGCCGTACTGTCACTCACGGAACCTCTGTATCTGCATTCGTGTCATATCCTGTCGTTCCTTCCGGCGGGCGACTCCATGCAGCAGAAAACGTCGCAGGAGGCATTCCTGGATTTGTTGCCTCTCAACTTCACCCGTAGCCAGGCCCTTCAAGCGAGTGAACGGTATGGAATACCTGCCAACACGCTCGACTCGCTGTTGAAGCGAATGCTGAACAAAGGGCAGCTGGTGAAAAGCGGGCGCGGAGAATACAGGTTCAAATGAAACGTCGTTCGGAAAAAGGATCTCATTCGCTTCATGCACGTGTATGTACGTGTGTGGGTGTGAGGGGGCTGCAAGAAATGCAAGTTTGCAAGATTCCGCTTTTTTTTTCTCCAACTGGGAAAAAAAAATTCTCCAGTTAGGAAAAAATATTTTCCCAGTATAGGAAGAAAAAACTCCCATATCCGGAACGCCTTTAATTCTTTAATTTTTAATTTCTCCCACCATGTCCTTCCATCCCATCTCCATGAAGAAGAGCGAACTGGCTCTACTTTACTTTCCGGATTCAACATCCGCTGTGGCCACCAACCGCCTGATGCGCTGGATTTATGATTGTCCTCCGCTGATGATGGAACTGGAAACCGTCGGTTATCATCGTTCGCAGAAGTTGCTCACATCCCGGCAAGTGTCGCTGATTGTCCGCCATTTGGGCGACCCGTAAGGCGAAACCCATCGGAACCCATCGAAACCCATAAGTCGGTTTCCGGTCCGTCCTATCTTTGCCACAGATTATTAACCGAATCAGTTGACGGGATTTATTCTTTCTGATG
>NZ_EQ973495.1:678663-692172 GCF_000158035.1 Bacteroides cellulosilyticus DSM 14838 | reverse complement strand
AGGACGTTCGTTTTCTGCTTTCGCTTCGTTCAAAGCGCCACGGATAGCGTCGGGATCATTACCGTTGATCTTGATCACTTTCCAGCCCCAAGCTTCGTATTTCTTGGCAGTATCTTCGATAGTTACGTCTTTGGTTTCAGTAGAAAGCTGGATGTCATTGGCATCATAGAACATGATGAGGTTATCCAGTCCCAGTGCACCTGCGATACGGCCTGCACCCTGAGAAATTTCTTCCTGTACACCACCGTCCGAAATATAAGCGTAGATGGTTTGCTGCATCACTTCTTCGAAACGGGCTTTCATGAATTTAGCTGCGATAGCTGCACCCACTGCGAAAGTATGGCCTTGGCCGAGCGGGCCGGAAGTATTTTCAATACCACGCATGATGTCGCGTTCAGGGTGTCCCGGAGTGGGGCTGTCCCATTGGCGGAATTCCTTCAGTTCATCCAGTGTGAATTTACCTGCCAATGCCAACTGAGAGTAGAGCATCGGTGACATGTGACCCGGGTCCAGGAAGAAGCGGTCACGACCTTCCCATGCAGGATTTTCGGGATCATACACCAGAAACTCAGAGAAGAGTACATTCACAAAATCGGCACCGCCCATGGCACCGCCCGGATGACCGGAATTAGCTTTCTCAACCATAGAGGCAGCGAGGATACGGATATTATCCGCTGCACGGTTCATAAGTTTGTTGTCGTTCATATTGATATTTATTTGATTTGAATACTATAATAAAGCAGGTTGAAGTGTCACTTGTTAATTTTAACAGCGACAAAGATAACTCTTTATGCGTAATTCGCAACAAAGAAAGAGCCTCTTTTTTTGCTGTACTTCCGCTAGCTTCTTGTTTAAAATACAATAAGTCTTTTCGACTGATTTACTGTAACTCTATAGTAACAATAGACTTGGCTGGTAGTTTTATCTTCAGTACGCCTTTATTGATTTTTACCTCTTTGAACGGAGCTAATTTTATATTATTAGGGTTCTCAAAAGAGTTGTAATCCGTCAGGTTGGCAGAAGTTAAGATTTCACCAACGGCTTTCTTTGCCTTTACATCCGGCAGGTTGATAGTAATTTCCTGTGCATTGTCGGCATCGATATTAGACATTGAGATGTGGATCTTGCCGTCCTTGTCTTTAGAAGCTGTGGCACTTACCATAGGTACTTTACGATTATCGCGTACATCCATGACCTCGCAGTTCAGATCGAGTGGGAGGTAAGTGGCATCCTGGTGTACATTGTACATCTTGAATACATAATAAGTGGGAGTCAGTACCATGTCTTTACCTTTTGTCAGGATCATGGATTGCAATACATTTACTATTTGGGCAATATTTGCCATTTTCAGACGGTCGGTGTATTTGTGGAAGATGTCGAAGCTAAGAGAGGCAACGAAAGCGTCACGCAAGGTATTCTGCTGGTAAAGGTGTCCTGGGATAGTGCCGGGTTCTTCGTCCCACCAGGTACCCCACTCATCGAGCATGAGGGCTACGTGCTTTTTAGGATCATATTCATCCATGATGGCACAATGCTTTTTGATAACATCTTCTATCTCACGGCACTTACCCATTGTCCAGTAATAATCGTCTTTGTCGAACTTAGTGGCTGCTCCTTTACTTCCGCTCCAGCCGGTTACGGTGTAATAATGGAGAGAGAGTCCGTTCATACGTCCGCCTACGCGATCCATCAGGACTTTAGTCCAGTTATAATCGTAATCGCTGGCACCACTGGCAATCTTAAACAGGTGGTTGCCGTCGTAGTTGCGGCAGTAAGTGGAGTAACGGCGATACAAATCAGCATAATATTCAGGACGCATGCTTCCGCCGCAGCCCCAGCTTTCGTTGCCTACACCGAGGTATTTCACTTTCCATGCTTTGTCACGACCGTTCTGGCGGCGAAGTCTTGCCATCGGAGAATCTCCTTCGGAAGTCATGTATTCTACCCATTTTGCCAGTTCTTCTACAGTACCACTACCTACGTTTCCGCTGATATAAGGTTCAGTACCCAGCATTTCGCAGAGGTTGAGGAACTCATGTGTACCGAAACTGTTGTCTTCAATTGTACCTCCCCAGTTATTGTTTACCATTTTGGGGCGGTTCTCTTTCGGACCGATACCGTCCATCCAGTGATATTCATCGGCAAAACAGCCACCCGGCCAACGAAGTACGGGAACCTGGAGTTCTTTCAATGCATTGAATACGTCGGTACGATAACCTTTGATATTGGGAATATCCGAATTTTCTCCTACCCAAAGTCCACCATAGATACAGGTACCGAGATGTTCGGCAAACTGGCCGTAAATTTCTTTGGGAATAACTTGTGTGCCTTGGTCGGCATGAAGCGTGATCGTTGCACTCTTTTGTGCGGACAGCGATACGGATGCAGCTAAAAGAACGCTGCTGAATAATAGTTTGTTTCTCATAATGGTTATTAGTTATATGATGTTCGTAATGTTATTATTTGAGTAAGCGGACCTCATAAATAGTAGGTGTCCACTCTGTTCCGTCGGGACTGAAGCGTATCGGATAGCTGCCTGCACTTAACTTTTGGGGTAAAGAATAACAGATCGTTATAAAACCCTCTTTATCAGGTTTGCTGATCGTAGGACTAACGGTCAGTTTTTCATTGTTAAGAAGGATGGCTACCTTGGTATAATCCTCTTTCCGTACAGTGATCATCAGCTGGCTGGCTTCCTTTTTTACTTTGAGGTTATAACTGAACCAACCTTTGGCACGTCGGAAGTGACGGTCTTTATTGATTCCGGTTTCTGCCTGTTCATATAGAATGCCATGATCCGATTCAGGCTGTTGTTCACCGGGGAAAATGAGATCTACAGTTTGGTTGGCAAGTTCCATTGCTTTACGTTCGCTCAATGCCACTTCTTTGCGGATACTTTCTACTTCAGCTTCGGTTACCTGATGGAAATAAATAGCATAACGGGAATCGTGAAGACGGAAGAAAGGAATCAATTTCAGCGCTTCTTTCTGTGCCGGATAGACGCTACCGGTATAAGTAAATGCAACCAAGTCATCGTCTATCTTCCGGAGTGATTGGGGCAGAGATGCGGCGGAACCTACCAGCATCGGTATTTCTTGCATGGAAATCTGTTTGCCATGGGCAATGTGTCCGCCACGGCTGTCATCTGCATAAAGCCCGTCCATATTCTCTGTCCCTGTGGGGCTGGCAAGTACGATAGGGCCATACATGAATGCGTAGAAATTTTCCCGATCCGGTATTTGCTCTAAGGCAACCTGCATGGGCATATTCAGTGTAATTTCATCTCCGGCTTTCCATTTGCGGTGAATGGTCAGGTACTCTCCCGGTTGGGCATTCGTTTCCTGTACTTTTCCATTAACGGAAACGCTGGCGCCTTTAGCCCAGGAGGGGTAACGGAGTTTGAGGCTGAATGCTTTTTTCTTGCTCTTTTCCACGCGGAATCTGATTTGCTCTTCGTCGGGGAAACGGGTTTCCTGTACCAGGGTTATCTTTTTATCTTTCCAGGTCAGACGGGAGGGGATGAAGAGGTTTACATACAGTGTATCCTTTGCATGGGCGTAAATAAACTCTCCGTATTTGGTGTGATTCTCCAATCCGGAACCGACGCAACACCACATGGATGTTTCCGGCTGCGAATAAACGCGGTAGTGTCCCGGACGCATAGGGGTGAAGTAAACAAATCCACCCTTTGTAGGCTGTTGTGAGGCAAGGATATGATTATATAAAGCACGTTCGTAATAATCGGCAAAACGAATGTCGGGAGAAGTCTGGTAAAGCATCTTCGTCAGGCGAAGCATGTTGTAAGTATTACAAGTCTCCGGACCTTGCACATCATTGAGCATGGATGTGAAATTGTCTGCCGGATGAAAATGTTCGCGTACACTGTTGCCACCAATGCAGACGGAACGATGATTTACCACTGTGTTCCAGAAGAAGCGGGCAGCGTGATCCCAGTTCTGGTCTTGTGCAAGGTCGGCGATACGTTTGTAGCCGATAACCTTCGGTATCTGTGTGTTGGCATGCATGCCTGTCAGGCGGTCTTCATCCTTCACAAGAGGGTCCAGAATTACTTTATGGGAGAAACGGCGTGCCAGTTCCAGGTATTTCTTGTCACCTGTGATTTCGGCAACATCAGCGAAAGTTTCGTTCAGTCCTCCGTGTTCGCTGCGGAGCATGTCTTGCATTTGTTGGTCGGTGAGTCCTGCGGTGATGTCTATCATCCAGTCGGTGAGGGCTACCAACATCTGGCGGGCAAGGTCGCTTCCGGCATAGAGGTAAGCGTCGCGCAGTCCGGCATAAGTCTTGTGTATATTGTATAGGGGTACCCATTTGCCATTGAGGTCGAAACCTCCGGCACGGATATTCCCGGCTTTAATTTCTTTCCAAAGTTGCAGGCTTCCGGGAGTTCCTCCGATGAATCCGGTGCCTACGGCTTGCTGTGCACGATGTAGTTCGTTCAGCATATAGTTCAGACGATTGTATATGGCTGTGTCTCCGGTAGCGGCATACATCATGGAGAGTGCGGAAATGTAATGTCCGCCGATGTGTCCGTCCAGTCCGGTGTTTTCCCAGTTGGTATAACTTGGCGCTTTGGGCGTCAGTCCGGCTTCGCGCAGGAAAGGGGCGAGCAGGCGGTCGGGCTCCATGGCCATGATGTAATGTAAGTCAGTCTGTTGAGCTTGCAGGAAGGGGCTTTCCAACAGCTTAACATCTTGCAAAGGGAAATAGGAAACTTCTTGTTGGGTTTGAGCTTTCCCGGTCAGGAGAAAACAAAAAAGGGACAGGTAAGTAATAAGGATCGTTTTCATATTATATTATATTTGAGGTATAGAGATTATTTGCTTACTGACGAAGGTGCTTCGTCAGAGTTGACGACGATGTTTCGTCAGAACTGACGATGATGCTTTGTCAGGGCGGGCAACGATACCTTGCCTGAGCGAGCAACGGTACTTTGCCTAAGCTGGTAACGATGCTTTGCCGGATTCAATGAATTGTCCGAGCTTGTAGAACGAATGTATAGGGAGTTGCTCCGGTGCCAACAGCACCCACGTGGCAGCCGAAGCTTCTCCCTCTACTATTACATTCGTTTATTCCTTGAAGTAGGAATTACTTTTTGAATTTCACTGCTGCTTCTTCGATGGGCAGTGCTGCTTTGTAGTTTTCGATGTATGCGTTAAAGCCTGCTACATCTTCAGCTGTAGGCGCTATCTCAACACCTGCATCTCCACCAAACACCTGCTCATCCAGGAAAGCGTCGAGAGGTTGCTTCTTCTCGTTGTTCACAAGGAATGAACCCAGTAACGCAATACCCCATGCACCACCTTCACCAGCAGTTTCCATTACGGAAATCGGTGAATTTAATGCTGCTGCAAGTACTCTCTGACCCACATTCTTAGTCTTGAACAAACCTCCGTGTCCTGTGATTCTGTCAACTTTCACCTTTTCTTCTTTGAAAAGAATGTCATTACCAATCTTGAGGACACCGACAGAAGCATACAAGTGCGTTCTCATGAAGTTCGCAAGGCTGAACTTGTCATTGGCCGAACGTACAAACATCGGTCTTCCATCTGCAAATCCTGTTACAGGTTCGCCTGAGATGTAATTGAATGAAATGAGACCGCCACAATCTGCATTGCCTGTCAGGGCATGGTTGTAGAGTTTTCCATATACTTCGTTCATATCTACAGGTATACCCAGCAGTTCCTGGTATTCTTTGAACAGGTTGATCCATGCGTTGAGGTCAGATGTACAGTTGTTGCAATGTACCATGGCTACGGGACTTCCATCGGGAGTAGTAACCATATCGATCATTTCGTAGGGCTTTGACAGATCTTTCTCCAATACAATCATGGAGAATGAAGATGTACCTGCCGATACGTTTCCTGTACGCTGCTTAACGGCATTGGTTGCAACCATACCGGTACCTGCATCTCCTTCGGGCGGGCAAACCGGTATTCCAACTTTCAAATGGCCGGATACGTCGAGCATCTTAGCACCTTCCGGTGTCAGGAAACCAGCATTTTCACCAGCCGACAATACCTTGGGAAGAATATCCAGCAATTTCCAGTTATATCCCTTCGGAGCGATTAACTCGTCGAACTTGGCCACCATTTCAGCGGAGTAGTTCTTGGTAACCGGGTCTATAGGGAGCATACCTGATGCATCGCCTATGCCTAATACCTTTTTACCGGTTATCTGCCAATGGATAAAACCTGCGAGCGTTGTCAGATAATTGATATCTTTTACGTGTTCTTCGTTGTCCAGAATAGCCTGATACAAATGAGAAATGCTCCAACGCAAAGGAATATTATAAACGAACAGTTCTGATAAAGCAGCCGCAGCCTGACCTGTATTGGTGTTTCTCCAAGTACGGAAGGGCACGAGAATCTCTTCTTTATCATTGAACGCCATATAACCATGCATCATGGCGCTGACGCCAATTGCCGCCAAAGCTTCTATTTCTATGTCATAGAGCTTCTTCACGTTTGAGCGAAGGTCGGCGTAACAATCTTGCAGTCCATACCAGATGGCCTCAACGCTATATGTCCAAAGTCCGTCAACCAACTGGTTCTCCCAGGTGTGACTTCCTTGAGCGATGGGCTTGTTTTCCTGGTCAATCAAAACAGCCTTGATTCGAGTGGAACCGAATTCTATACCAAGAATGGCCTTGCCTGCTTCGATGGTTGATTTTGCGTCTAGTTTCATAATCAACAAAGCGCTTTGTTCAACATGTAATATACTTCATTCATGCGCAGTTCTTTCTTGAACTCGCTGATAGTTGTATTTTCATCGATAACTACCATTTCGATACCTGCCATTTCTGCATAATCTTCCCAATATTCTACAGTCAGATCATAAGAGAAGCTGGTGTGGTGAGTACCACCTGCCAGAATCCATGCAGCAGCACCTACTTCGAGGTTCGGCATCGGAATCCACAATGCGCTGGCAACAGGAAGTTTGGGCAGCGGTTTGCTCTTGATACATTCTACTTTGTTTACGATGAGGCGGAAACGGTTACCCAGGTCAACGATAGTAGCGGCTACGCCTTCACCTTGTTTGCTGGTGAATACAAGACGTGCAGTTTCGCTATCGATACCAATGCTCAGGCGATGTACTTCCAGTTTCGGTTTTGCTTCAGCAATCAGCGGACAAACTTCCAGCATGTGAGCCTGGAGGATAGCGCTCTTTTCACCGTCGAAATGCAAAGTGTAGTCTTCTAAGAAAGAACAACCTTTCGGCATACCCTGGCTCATGAACCATGTGGTGCGGTACAAAGCGGCGGTTTTCCAGTCACCTTCTGCACCGAAACCATAACCTTCTTCCATCAAACGTTGAGAAGCCAATCCCGGAATCTGGTCAAAGTCACCGAGGTCGTTGAAGTTGGTAGTAAATGCTTTGGCGCCTGTATCTTTCAGGATACGACGGAGAGCGATTTCTGCTTTTGCAGAGTTCCACACTTTGGTATAAGCTTCTGTTCCGGCTTTTTCCAGTTCAGGAGCATGGTCATATTCTTTGAAGTAAGTATCTACCATTGCCTGTACATCTTTGTCTTCCACTGCATTGTAGTACTTCATCAGGTCGTTTACCGGACAGTAGTCTACGTGGTAACCCAAAACTTGTTCAGCGGATACCTTGTCACCATCAGTAACAGCAACGTTGTTCATCTGGTCACCGAAACGGATAATCAGCATATCTTGTGCATCAGCCCATCCGGCGCAAACACGCATCCATGTTGCAATCTGACCCTGTGCTTTTTCATCTTGCCAGTGCCCTACCACTACCTTACGGTTTTTACGCATACGGGTTACAATGTGGCCGAATTCACGGTCACCGTGAGCAGACTGGTTCAAGTTCATGAAGTCCATATCCATGGTATCCCAAGGAATTTCTTTATTGAACTGAGTATGGAAATGCAGCAACGGCTTCTTCAGTTCCTGCAAACCGTGAATCCACATCTTGGCAGGAGAGAAAGTGTGCATCCAGGTGATAACGCCGATACATTTCTCATCATTGTTAGCAGCTTTGAAAGCTTCAGTTACTTCTTTAGAAGAGTTTACTGTACCTTTATAAACCACCTTTACCGGCAATTTACCGCTGGCGTTCAGTCCAGCTACCATTTCATTACTGTGTGCGTCTACTGCGATAACTGCGTCACCTCCGTACAGGAGCTGTGCTCCGGTTACGAACCATACTTCATATTGATCAAATGCGTTCATAATTCTTTAATTTTAAGTTATTAGTTTTTAATTATCAATTGTTTATTGTCCATAATAGGCGTTAGGTCCATGCTTGCGGTTGAAATGCTTTTCCACCAACAGCGGATTCATGGTCAGTTTCGGATTGACGGCATAAGCAATGCTTGCCATCTTAGCTACTTGTTCCATTACCACTGCGTTGTGTACAGCATCATGCGCATCTTTTCCCCAAGAGAAGGGGCCGTGATTCTTTACCAGTACTCCCGGTGTGTGTACAGGGTTCAGCCCTTCAAAGCGCTTCACGATTACATTTCCGGTTTCCATTTCATACGCTCCTTCCACTTCTTCCTTTGTCATATCTGCCGTGCAAGGTATGGCATCGTGGAAGTAATCTGCATGTGTCGTTCCAATATTCGGAATGTCACATCCGGCTTGTGCCCAGGCAGTAGCGTAAGTAGAGTGGGTGTGTACCACACCGCCGATTTCTGGGAAAGCCTTGTAGAGTACCACGTGGGTTGGAGTGTCCGAAGACGGTTTCAAGCGTCCTTCCACTACCTTGCCATCGAGGTCCACCACCACCATGTCTTCCGCCTTCATATCGTCATAACTTACACCACTGGGTTTGATGACTACCAGTCCCGTTTCACGGTCGATAGCCGATACATTTCCCCAGGTGAAGATAACCAGTCCATGCTTCACCAGTTCAAGGTTGGCATGGAATACCTTTTTTTTCAGTTCTTCCAGCATAATTTATAATTTAAAATTCGGTGCCTTGCGGTATGCCTTTTCATTGAATTTGTATAAGGCAGCTCCGCGTTTGGAACCTGTTTTATCAATCTTATCTGTTTTTTCAATGTAGTCCATTTCGGCTATCCGTTTACGGAAGTTACGCTTATCTATCTGTTCACCGTAAATAGCTTCGTAGAGGCTTTGCAGTTGAGACAGCGTGAATAACTTCGGTAACAGGTTGAAGCCGATAGGCTCTGTGGATGCTTTCTGTTGCATCAATTCCCGTGCCTGCTTCACCATCTGTGGATGGTCGAAGATAAGAGGTGGCAATTCGTTGATGTTTACCCAATAAGCGTTATGTTGATGCACAAGCTCACGGTCATACTCATTGATATTGATCAATGCATAGTAGGCGACGGAGATAACCCGTTCTCCCGGGTCACGCTCCACTTCGCCGAACGAGCCTACTTGCTCCATATATACATTTTCCAAACCAGTGAGTTCTGCCAGTACACGCTTGGCCGCATTGTCCACACTTTCACCTTGTTGCACAAATCCACCCATCAGAGACCATTCTCCCATTGCCGGCTGAAAGTTTCGCTTCAGCAATAACAGATTTAGTTCTCCTTCGTTGAAGCCGAAGATGATACAGTCTACTGAAATATAGAATCTGGGATTTATACTATAATAATTGCTCATTGATGTATGCACGGTTTTATTGGAACAATATTTACCAGAAATAAACATAGAACAAAGCACAGAGAATTACTACTCCTAATGAAGCGATAACATCCCACTTGTTCCAGCTTTCCCGGATGAGTTGTTTGTAGCTGCCAGTAAAGGTAATGGCTTCTATTTGCTTAGCTGTTGGTTTCGGAGTGAAACAAGACACTACCGCCATCATTACGATCAGGAATACTAACAACCAGATTTCAAAGATAAGCCAGTTCGTTTGCCAGAACCATGTGGTATATTCCCAGTACCAGCCTGTCATGACATCTTTACCTGTATTGGTCATGATATTGGTCAGCAGGCGTACCATACCGATGATGAAACCTATGATCATACCATATTCACCAGCCTTTGGCGTAATCTTCTTGGAGAAGATACCGAGTGCGAATACAGCTACCATGGCAGGAGCCAACAGTGATTGGATACCTTGTAGATAGTCGTAAAGGCTACCTAAACTCATCATAACAGGAATCCAAGCCATACCCAGGATTACCACAACTACAGTAGCGATACGTCCTACCATTACATATGTAGATTCACTCTTACCCTTGCACATCGGTTTGTAGAAGTCTTCAGTGAAGAGCGTTGCACATGAGTTGAAGAAAGCTGCCAATGAAGCAACCAATGCACAGATGAAACCGATAGTTACGATACCTTTCACACCGGCAGGCAATACGTCTTTTACCATTACGGCAAAGGCAGCATCCGTGTTCGACATGTCGAACTCACCTTTTGCGGCCAGTGCAGCTGCAACCATACCCGGAATAAGGAACATAAATACCGGAAGAATCTTGAAGTAACCGGCTGCGATGCTACCGCGGCGGGCACGCTTCATTACAACATCGTTGGCTTCTCCTTTACGCTGTCCGAGTACACGTTGCACGATATGCTGGTCAGTACACCAGTACCAGAAGCCAATGATTGAGGCTCCGATAAATACCCAGAAGCCGGGATAATCTTGGTACATTGGGTCAGATTCGGTCCAGTGGAACATGTGGTTGGCACCGTAAGCATGTCCGTCGGCACCGACATTCATAGCACTGCGTGCGTGTTCCATCATTTCTGTCCAACCGGTGGAGATACTACCACCGCCGAGAGCCGCAAGTCCTAAGAAAAGAACGAGGAAAGAACCGATAATGAGAATCGGGGTCTGGATAGCAGAGAGCGTCATTACACCTTTCATACCACCTAATACGGTGAAAATACCAGTCAGTACAATCAGGCCGATAGCACCATACCAGAAGGGCAGGCCCAACAGAAATTCCAGGAAGATACCACCGGTATAAGCTGTCACACTTACTTTAGTCAGAATATAGGCAATCAGTGTGATGATGGAAAGCCATGAACCGGTACGCTGTGTGTAGCGATATTTCAGGAAGTCGGGCATGGTAATGATCTTACCCATCTTGTTGTTCAGTAATTGGTAGAACGGAACGAAAAGCCATCCCAGTAACAGAATCATCCAGCCTTGCATTTCCCAGTGGGCCATGCCTACGCCTGATTTTGCTCCGGTACCGGCCAAACCTACAAGGTGTTCTGAACCGATGTTGGCGGCAAAGATAGCCGCACCAATGATATACCAAGGTTCTCCTTTACCGAAGAGATAATCTTCACTACTTTCTCCTTGCTGCATGCGTTTGTCCTTTTGCACGGCACGCCATACAGCCCATATTACTGCGATAATTCCCACAATGAGAATTGTCCAATCCAGCCAAATAAATTCTTTTGAATTCCAATTCATAATAATTCGATGTCTTTATAGTTGTTAAATTTGAAGTTACTTTTCTATTGAGAACTTAAAGATACATTCGCTGTTGTAGGTTTGTCCCGGTTCCAATACGACGCTGGGCCATTCCGGTTTATTAGGACTGTCGGGATAGTGTTGTGTTTCCAGGCATACGGAAGCACGTTGGTTGTAAGTGATACCTTTTTTACCTGTTACAGTTCCATCAAGGAAGTTGCCGGTATAAACTTGTATACCCGGTTCGTTGGTATATACTTCCAGAGTGATACCGCTTTCAGGTGAAGTCAGTTTTGCTGCTAATTGAGCAATGTCTCCATTTGTGTTCAGCACCCAGTTGTGGTCATAGCCATTTCCGTTTTTCAACTGAACAAAGTCGAAGTTTGTGATGTCTTGTCCTATTGTTTTAGGAGTAGTAAAGTCCATCGGAGTATCTTTCACTGTTACGATTTCTCCAGTGGTCATGAAAGTACTGTCTACCGGAGTGTAATTGTCTGCATTTACATATAAGATATGATCTGTTGCAGCTTTTGAAGGATTACCGGATAAGTTGAAGTAAGAGTGGTTAGTCATGTTGATGACCGTTTTCTTATCTGTAGTAGCGCTATACTTTATATCTATAGCGTTGTCATCTGTCAGTTTGAAAAGAACTTTAGCAGTTACGTTGCCGGGAAAGTTAGAGTCACCGTCCGGTGAGATACGAGTCAGTTCCAGCGTAGTTTCATCAATCGGATTGGCTTCATATACTTGGTATTGCCAGCCTTTAGGACCGCCATGCAAGCAGTGTCCGAAGTTGTTTTGCGGTAATTGGATCGTCTCTCCGTCCAATACGATTCTTCCCTGGTTGATGCGGTTTGCATAACGGCCGATAGAAGCGCCGAAATCGCTCGGGATGTTTACATAGTCAGCAATGCTGTCGAAACCCAGAACAACGTCCTGCATATTCCCGTTTTTGTCGGGAACCATAATGGAAACAATACGGCCACCGAAGTTAGTAATGCACACTTCCATGCCCGACTTGTTCTTCAAGGTGTAAAGACCTGTTTTGGCATTGTTCACTTCTGTTTGAAAATTCACCGGATTCAGACCGGACAAAGTCAACTCCTGAGCTGGCTTATTATTGCACGCAGATAACATCAGTGCGGCAATTCCTGCAAGTAGAAAACTGTTTTTCATGGTTCTATTTTAAATGTAAATGAGATAATTATCCGATTTTGGGTGTAAAAGTAACACTTTTATTGAGTGTATTAGTAACACTTGTATATGTTATGTAACATAAAAGTAAAAAAACTGCCTGAATATAGTGATATTCAAGGCAGTTTTTCAGAATGAGAATGAGCGATTATTATACATTTACTTAATAACTACTTCACCAAGATAGCATGTGCAATTAATGTTGTATCCTTCTATTTCTGCTAGGCTACAAGAAACTACTTTTGCTGAAACATTGGTGAAACTGGGGCCACAAGGATAGTTACTGCTTGTTGCTTCATTTATTTGCTTTTTTACCCCAATAAGTTTTATTGTTCCCATAAGCTGCATAAACGATAGTATGCATTCTGGGTTTAGCTTCCCAGTCTGTTTCACGTTGCAGATATAAATCAATGTCATTGATGGTTAGAATTTGGGTAGTTGCATCGTAGCTCCAGGAAGCATCTCTCCAATTACCTTCTGATACTTTATGATCATCAGTTAATGTCATTATTGAAGATTCCTTTTGTTGACCGATTGCATATGATAAGTCAATATGTTCCCAATCACCAATTAATTCTTCTTCAGTGATAGCTGCTTGAGGTACGGCACCATAACGTTCAGGCATCACCAAAGGCCATCCGTCTTTGGTCCAGCGAATACTGCGTACATGTCCCAGCATGATAGCATTGTCTACACTCTCAGGTAAACGTCCTTGTGAAGCATAATACCAATTGCCATTGCCATCATCGAATATAGCACAATGTGAGATCCCCACCCATCCATCGCTATTGGCAAATTTATATGGATGAGTAACAACTGGATACATATCAGCTCCTTCGGTAACATTGGCACCGTCAATGCCTAAATAGGGACCAGTGATACTTTTTGAACGGGCAACACGTGTGTTATAAGGTATTT
>NZ_EQ973495.1:657196-678375 GCF_000158035.1 Bacteroides cellulosilyticus DSM 14838 | reverse complement strand
AAAATAAATTTCGCCAACTGATTAACTAAATTATTAAACTTATGGGAATCAAAGTAAAAGCCCGTCAGACCAAACTGTCGGTAGGTCCCTCGAAAGGGGAGTATCGTTTCATCATGCAGGCAGAAATCTACAGCACGCTGAAGCAGGAAAAAGTCATATCCGAAGCCTCCATCCGCTCGGGAATCCCGAAGGGAAGCCTTCAGGCTGCCTGGGAAGCCATTGGTGAGGTTGTCAAGGCATGGACCACCGAGGGACATTCCGTTGCCCTGCCCGGAGTGGGTACCATGCGCTTCGGCCTGCAAGCCGCGGCTGTCTCCAAAGTGGAAGATGTAGGTACGGGACTCATCACCACTCGCAAGGTCATTTTCACTCCCAGTACCACCATCAAGCAGGAACTGAAGGATACCTCCATCAACATCACTTGTTACGACAAGGACGGAAAAGTCATCAAACAGGTGACTTCGTCCGACCCGGGCAATGTGGATGATGAAGGCGGAACCGACAATCCCGGCGGAGGCGGACTGGACGAAAATCCTTTGGGATAGAATTATTCAAAATTAATAATTAACAATTAAAGGCTGCGCGGTGCGTGGGCGAAGCGTATGAGGTTTCGCAAGCGCACATTGCGCAGCTTATAGATTATAGATCATAAATTATAAATAATAAATCTCATGACCGACTCTGCAAAAAAGAATAAAATCACCTGGGTGTCCCTGCTCAATGCCATTATCCAGGCAGCCATTGCGGCTCTTACGGCACTGGGAATAACCAGTTGTTCAACCGCCATCGAATGTCTGTTGCCATGATACAGGAAACATTTCCCATGATTGTGGGCGAGGAGGAAGTGCTTAATGAGCGCGAACTCCTCGTCCGGGTGGAAAGCGGATTGATGATGGACTCCACCGACTCCGTATGCTATATCATTCTGCACTGTTCCGCCACACGCTGTAACAGCGACTACACCGTAGAACAACTTTTGCGCGACCATCGTGCCCGTGGCTTCCGTACTATCGGTTATCACTTTTACGTCCGTCGCGATGGCACCGTCAGTCAGCATCGCCGACTACTCGAAGTGGGTGCCCACTGCCGTCCTTTCAACCGGTGCTCCATCGGTGTATGCTATGAAGGCGGACTGGACTCGGAAGGACATCCCGCTGACACGCTTACCCCGGAGCAGTTCGAAAACTTGGAACAACTTCTGACAAAGTTGCTGAAACTCTTCCCGAAGGCGCAACTCAGAGGCCATCGCGACATGCCGGGAAGTGTGCCCAAAGCATGTCCCTGTCTCGACTGCCAATCCGTGTTCCGAGCCATTCTTTGAAATGTTTTGAAGAATGCATATCGGTTCCTGTCAGGTCGTACATCCTTGCTTTCAACAGGGATACGGCCTTTTTTTGTATATATGTGCCGTATGCTCCCGTCAGTGACGGAAGGTTCAACTGGAAAGCAACCTGTTCTTGCTTCAACATACAGTAGTAGGACGTGCCCATATATAGATAACGTTCGGGGTGTGCCAGTAAAGGCCGGTAGCCCTTCGTCTGAATGCGTTTCAGGACGGGCAGCAGGTTCATGGGCGGAGTGAAACCGGTGGTTTCAACCAGCAGATACCGGTAACCGCCTTCGTAGATCGGAAGCAGATCGTCGGCCTCCAGACGCTCCGCGAAGAGGTTGTCCATCATGTATTCAGCGGCCAGATTCAGTTCCACCGTACCGCAATAGGCATCTTCCGGCTTCCGGAATTTCTCTTTCAATTCTTGAAATCGTTCTCTCAGCCCGGCGTTGGTATTGGGTATATCCTCCATGATATGGGGAGTAAACCACACTTTGCGGACTCCTTGGTGTTTCATCTCCGCAAGAATCTGAAGTGACTCGTTCATTGTCTTCACGCCATCGTCTACCCCGGGCAATATGTGGGAGTGGTAGTCGGTCATTTCGCAAAGGATGCCGCTTGCCGCGACGGGCTGGGATTTAGAAAATGGCCACATGAGTTTTATTTATCTTTACTGCCATAATAGGAAGCATAACCGTAATGGTATCCGTAGCGATAGCCGTAACGTCCTCCGGTACTTTCCGTTCCGTTCAGTATCATGGAGAGGTTTTTAAATCGTTTTCCGGTATACATATTTTCCAGTTCGGAAAGCATGGACCGGTCCAGCAAGCCGGAGCGGACTACGAAAATGGTGCGGTCCGCCCATTTTTCAATAATTTGTGCGTCGGCTACGATGTCAACAGGAGGACAGTCTATGAAGATATAATCATATTCCGGTCTTAATGCCTCTATCAGCATAGACAACTTGCTGTCTTCCAGTAGTTCCGTTGGATTGGGAGGTATTGTTCCGATAGGCAGGATGTGCAGGTTCGTGTATCCCTTGTAGGACACTATGATTTCCTTCCAGTCTTCAATCTGATTGTTCAGGTAGTCGCTTAATCCCTTGTTCGGAGAATCGACATAAGAAGAGACGGTTCTGTGCCGGAGGTCTCCGTCAATGACCAGGATTTTCTTCTTTTTGATGGCGAAGCTTATGGCAATGTTTATGGCTAGGAAACTTTTTCCACTGCCGGGATTGAATGAGGTTAATACGAAAACATGTTGGTTGTTGTCCTTGCTTGCCATGAAATCCATGTTGGAACGTAACACACGGAATGCCTCGTTGATGATGTTGCGGTTACCCTCATTCACCACTATGGTTTTCATGTCCTGCCGCTTCCGGTGCTTGAATTCCCACCATTTTTTCTTTGTGCCGGAGTATTGGGGAATCTCGCCTATGAATGGGATACTCAGATTTTCCAGGTCCTTCCGACCTCGCACTTTGGTATTCATGTTCTCCTTCATGAAGATACCTACTGCCGGAACCAGTAATCCTACGGCAAATGCCACCAACAGGATATTCATCTTGCGGGGAGCGGTAGGAAACATACTGCCGCGCGGAGCGGTAATCAGGCGGGTGTTGTAGGCGGTAAATGCTTGTGAGAGTTCGTTTTCTTCACGCTTTTGTAGCAGATAGAGATAAAGTTCTTCCTTTACTTTCTGCTGGCGTTCCACCGACAGCAAATACTTTGCCTGGTTCGGGTTGGATGCCAGCCGGTTGGTGGTAGCCTCTTCCTGACGGCGGAGACTACGTATTTGGGTATTCAGTGAAACGATCAGATTATCGACCGACTGGATAATGGTTCGCTGCATACTCTGTAGGGAACTGGCCATGTTCTTTACCAACGGATTTTTTTCGCTACTGTTGGCTATCAGTCGGTTGCGATCCAGCACCAGATTGTTATATTCACTGATTTGCGTTTCTATATTGGCGCTGACAATACCTGAATTGGCGGGCAACGTTTGGTCCAACTGTTTTGTATTCAGTTCTCTGCGGATATATTGGGCGGTGGAGAGCTGGTTGTTCAGCGTCGACAGTTCTTTGTTGTTCTCAGCGGACTGCGCCATGTAGAGACTGGATGCCGCTTGTACGTCGGGTAGCAAGTGCTCGCTTTTGTAGCTGGAGATATTTTCGTCGACATGCCCCAATTCGCTCTCTATCACGCCCAGGCGGTCGCTAATGAACTGCGAAGTGCTGACGGCAATCTGGTTTTTGTCCCGAATCCAGTTCTCATTATAGACTTCGATCAGGGTATTCAGGATGTCTTCCGCTTTCCGGATGGAAGTGTCATTGATGCTGAGGTTGATGATAGTGGCATCTTCGTTACCCAGTTCAGCGACCAGTGCATTTGAATAGGTATCGACGGCAGCGCGCACGCTTCCCCGGACGTACCGGATAGATGTGCCTATAAAAGCGTCGGTAAACTCTTGTGTAGGGGATACGATCATGATCCCGGCAGAGGTCTGTATGGAGTCGCCCATTTGGGCGGAGAGTGTTTCGCCTATGTCTTCTCCCGATATTTCAAGTTCGGAGATGGCAAACGCCTCTTTTGAAGAGAACTTGATGGTGAAACTTAATGGCACTTCTATTTTGTCGCAGAATGTAATGGTGACAGGAGATACTTTGTACAAATCTACGTTCTTTAATCCTTTGCGGATGGTAAAGGTTTCGTTCAATCCCAGCCGGTTGACTACCTCTGTCATCAGTGTGGGCGACTTTAATGTCAGCAACTCGTTGTTGATGTTGGTATTGGACTTGAAGATACCCAAATCGGAGAAGTCGTTCATAGCGCTGGTAGAAGAGCTGCTTTTCGAGTTGTCCTTGACGAGAATGGCAGCGGTACGGGTGTAAATAGGGGGAGTACTCAGCAGGTACAACACCGCTATAGTCAGGGTAATGAACAGGGAGATGGCGAACCAGTACCATTTGGGAACGAACATGCTCCACAGATCCTGTATCCGTATAAAGTCATCGGCGGGTTTGCCGACAGGCGTTTTCTTTTCAACCATAATAATAAGTAATTATTTAAACAGCAATACACCCAGGGAGGTGAGGAATGATCCGATGCTAATCCATAATCCTACGCTTTTCACGCTGTTTTCATTCAGTGTGGATTGTCCGGCACGTACCTTGTTGGGCTGCACATATACCACGTCGTTCTGCTTCAGGTAATAAACGGGAGATTTGAATAGATCGCAGGAGCGGAGATCCACCCAGTGCGTCACCCGTTCTCCTTTTTCTTCACGGATCACGAAGATGGCATCCCGCTTGCCGTAGATGGTAAGGTCACCGGCCATGCTGATAGCTTCCAGCAAGGTTATATAGTCTTTTGAGATACTGTATTTTCCGGGAGTCTTCACTTCACCCAGGACGGAGAAGCTGAGGTTCATAAACTCCACGGTGACCACCGGGTCGTTCACCAGGTTCTCCTCCTTCAGTCTTTGTTTTACCAATGCGGCAATCTGGCTTCGGGTCATGCCCGCCACAGTGAGGTTTCCCAATACGGGAAAGTCGATGGCACCTTTGTCATCAAGCGTATATCCGGAAATTTCTCCGTTGTTGTTGCTGTTGTTCAGTCCCGTGGAACCTACCCTCTGCTGCACGCGTGTCAGGTTGAACAAAGCCGCCAGTTCGGGGTCCTTGCTCGACACTACGATGGATATCTGATCCTTGGGTTGAACGGTGATGTCCTGGGGTGGGGCCACCGCTTCGGGGCTGTTTACCTCCACGTCCTGAAAATAGATTATCTCTTTCGATGTGTTGCACGATGAGAGCAAGGCCAACGAAAATAGCAAGTATAAAAGATGATTTTTCATGTTTTAATTTTAATATAAAATAGAAATATGAAGTATTAATTTTTTGGGTGTTTTTTTGTAATTTTTGCTGTGATGTAGAAGTGCATCGCTGTCCATACCGCTACGTCCAGCAGGAACAGTACGGTGACGGACAGGTAAGAGGCTAAGAGTGTATTGGCAATAATAAAAAGCCAGGCGATACTCAGGATGAAGCAGAGTGCCTGATGTTGAGACATACCCAAGGCGATGAATTTATGGTGGATATGATTTTTGTCGGGGAGAAACGGAGGTTGATGGTTGCGCAGGCGGTGAAGCACTACCCGAACCACGTCCAGCATCGGCACCAGCAGGAAAGAGAAAGCCGTCACGATAGCACCGGGAAAGAATTCTTCCTTGACGGGATCGGACATACTGAGATGAATGGCCATTACAGCCAGCAACAGACCGATAGTCAATGAGCCGGTATCTCCCATGAACACTTTCCGTCCGCGGCGGGTCTGTCCGAACATATTATAATAGAAGAATGGTATCAGTGCCCCCAAAGCTGCAAAGGAGATAAAGGCATACAACCACCAGTGTAGACAGACGAACATGCAACCGAAAGCGAAGAATGCTATCATGCTCAATCCGGAAGCCAGGCCATCGATACCGTCTATAAGATTAATTGCATTCATGATATAGACAATGATAAAGACTGTGAATGGTATGCCCACATAATAGGGTAATTCGTAGATGCCAAACAGTCCGTAGAGATTGTCGAAACAAAAGCCGGAGGCTACCAATAGAAGGCCACAAAGTGTCTGGATGATAAATTTGGCACGGTAGCGCATACCTATCAGGTCGTCTCTCATTCCCATCAGATAGAGCATGAAGAGGCAGCTGAATAGGGTGAGCAGACAAGTGGATTGTTCCCAACTGAGTAAATTGCTGTCTGTACAGAGATTATGGCAGGCAATGACGAGCGAAATGGGCATAATGATACACGGAAAAAAAGCGATTCCCCCCAGACGGGGAATGTGCGTCGTATGCAACTTTCGGTCGTCCAACGGATCGAAAAGTCGCCGCCTGAAAGCTATCAGCGATATCTTGGGAATAATCATTGCACTGAGCAGGCAGCTGACGGCGAATGCCGCCAAAGTTTCAAAATAGCAGGTTGTCATTTCTGAAGGATTTGATTAGGTGAGAGCTTGTTTAAATGTATTGATTTATATCTTCCTGAGAAAGCATTGGGGAATATAGGCAGTTGCCACCGCACACACACCTTGTATTGCCACTATCAGGCGACGATTTCCTTTGATGCGGTGTATACAGCCTTCTGCTCCCTTGAATGGACCATCCGTAACAAGCACCCGTTCACCGGTGCTGTACTCCATGGGGACGTCGCCGAAATAGTCCAGCCCTTTCTCGCCGGAGGAAGTGACAAGCATGAAAATTTTCATTTCCCGTTCAGGAATAGCTATTGGCAGTTTTTGCCAATTGACAAGACGGGTATATAGGAGGACTCGGTCTGTCAGTTTCTGCTGTAACGCCAGTGCTTGTTTCTCTGTGGAATAGAAGAACAGCAGGGAGGAAATGATCGGTTTTCGCACGTACTTTTTCACTCCGCCACGTTCCACAAGAATTCTTTCACAAGGAATATAGGTCTCGATTTTGTCTCTATTCAGCGAGTCTTCTATCTCAAATACCTTATTGTAAAAGACTTTGAATGCATACCAATGCATAATTGAAGATACCTCTTCCATATTTGTCGTATCTCACCTAAAAGATATTCCTTCCATTCCTGCGTATCGGAGTATTTCTGATCTTTAAAGCAACTCTGATGCGCAGCAAGCAAGGTTAATCCAATTCTTCGTTTTGTCTGTCGATTTTTGGAACTCGGAACTTCTCCTGACCCAGGAGAAGGTATCCGTAACCCTGTAATTGTACCGTTTCTAAGTAAGAAACGGTACGACGTTTTAATGCGTTGAATTCCTGTAGGATAAAAAATATCTTTTTATCCTATTTTTTTAGGTTTTGTAGATTCGGTACGATGTATGGATAATTTTTTTAGAATATATCTATCGAGTTCTATATTAGCATCTGTTTTAAATATCTATTCATTTCTTTTTTGTATAAGTAGTTACTTATTGTGTTAAAAATCAATATTTTATACTTGTTTTGAGAGTAAAATATAAACAAATATTTATAGCATTATGTTGTTTTATTCTTTTATTTGTTATATCTTTGCGCCGTAATTTTAAGGTTTCTTACTTAGAAACGTTACGACATAATGCCTCTAAAATTTCTTCATTGGCCTTGTCTATCAGTGAATTTTCTACAGAATCCAAGTATATGAGTGTAGTCTTCTCGGAAGTGTGTCCCATACCTGCACTTATGACGGACAACGGGACGTTGTGTTTGCGTGCAACCGTCGCCCAGCTATGCCTTGCGGTATAGGAGGAGAGATGTAGATTTTCTCCTGTCAACTTCCCCAGTTTCTTCAATTTCCGGTTATGATAACCCAGCGCCGTCTGATATTGTCGGAAAGCCTCTTCCGGATCATTAGATGTAATAATTGGAAAAAGGTAGGGACTGTTGTGGACAAATGGCTCGTAGCGCTCGATAATCTCTTCAATAAGAGGCTCTATGCGAACTGTGAGGCGCTGTCCCGTCTTATGGCGGACATAACTAAGTATTCCTCCGCTTACATCCTCCTTTTTCAGATAGGCAATGTCTACAAAAGCCATTCCACGGGTGCAATAACTGAAAATAAACATGTCGCGAGAAAAGGCAAGCGGAGCAGAATGTGTCAGGTCTAGTTTTTGTAAACGAACCATGATATCTTCGGGTACGGCACGTTTGCGGGTACGCTCTACACCGGTATAAACATTTCGAAAAGGAAATGTTTGTTCCATTTGATTCCGGCTTATCACTTTATTATATGCAGAGCGCAAAGTCCGCATATAAAAAGAACTGCTGTTTTTGCTCACTTTTCGTATCCGGAGCCATTGTTCATATTCCATGACAAGTCTTTCGTCTACCTGCTTGAGTGGTCTGTCTAAGCCTCCCAGGAAGTCGGAGAAGCTGTTCAATGCCCGTTGGAGATTGCGGGCATTTCCCCACCGGCCATCGTTTTTAAGCTCATCGATCAGGGTTGCCAAACAAGACAGCACTGTGTCTCCGTTTTCATTCAAAGCACGAAAGCGGTCAATGACATCCGCTAAAGTGTAGTCTCTTCCTTCTCCGTCCCATTCGCATAGAATCCGACGGATGCACAGCAAGTCTTTCTCTATTTGCTGTTGGTAGCGGGCCGACAACCCATTGTTGTCCGCTTCAGCTATGAATGTTTCTTTTTCTGCATCCCACCAATGGGGAAGTACGCGCATTCGGGTGGTTATCTGCCTGTTGCTTTGCTTGTGGCATAGCTGGTAATAGATCGTACCGGCTTTTCCCCTCCACCGATGATTTTCTGAATTTTACTTTTACAGTCGCCATAGTTTTATTATCAATTTATAGAAATATATATTATGTACGACAAAAAATAAGGCAATCTGTTTTATTTGTTTCCTGCTGGTATCCATTTGTTAAAACCGGAAAAATCAGAATATTCCTCTTTTCCGGATAGGAGGGAAGGAAAAAACAAAAAGGAGGAACTATTGCTCCTCCTTTTTCCCAATATTAATTAGGTATTTTTAATGATGCTGTTCATGCGGGTGCTGTATTCATGTACAATGTAAAATCCAAATGATATTAAAATTAATACCGTAAGGGTTGTGTGTGATATTAATTTTCGTATCTTTGCATCATATGAAAAAGGAAAGAATATGAAATAACAAGGAAAGGAGGGTATCCTATTTGGTTCAGCCCCAAGACTGGGAAAAGATTTCAAACCAGCCACCACGGTTCAGAAGAAGTTAAACCCGGTACTTTAAGAAGCATTCTAAGGGATGCAGGGATTAAATAATTCTCCATTTCTTGAAGATAATTAGAAAAAAACGAAACCATTAATAAAGTGTAAAAGATGAGTAGTAAGAAAATCAATGTTGTTATTGAGCGAGGAATTGACGGCAGTTTCTCCGCTTATATTGCAGATGACAACTGTGAATTTGGTTGCATCGGCGAAGGGAAAAGCGTTGAAGAAACCAAAGCTGATTTTATGAAAGCCGTTGGCGAAATGCAAGAAGTGTATGCTGAAGAAGGATCTAAATTTCCTGATGTGGAGTTTGATTTCATTTACGACATGGCATCTTTTCTTAATTACTATGCCTACGCCTTCTCTTTAGCAGGTTTGGCTAGAATAACAGGTGTCAATCAAGGTCAGTTAAGCCACTATGTTACAGGACGCAGAAGACCTTCTAAATCCACTGTCGAGAAAATAGAGCAATCATTGCATGATTTTGCAAATGAGATTGGTCAAGTTAAGTTTGCGTGAGAAAAGATAAGGGATGGCGAACCCTTCAGCAAGGTTCGCCATCTTTTTTAACTGTTTTGAATGTGCTATGTGAATATAGAGATTATTTGCTCCATCCCGGATTCTGTGTCAGGTTACCATCCGCTTCATCCAAATCCATCTGGCTGATAGGCATGTATCTGTACTTTTCCGTCCATCCCTTCTCACCCAAAATTTCGGCTCCCTTATCAAAGCGCATCAAGTCTATCCAGCGATGCAGTTCGTATGCAAATTCTAACCCCCTTTCATTGAAGATCACATCCAGTGCTTCCTGTTTATTCATCTTTGTCAGGTCAGGGGTGTGGTTGTCATCCCCAAAGGCACGCTTTCTGATGCGTGAGTACCAGCCTTGTCCTTCGGCACTTGCAGTTCCATTAGCGCGGATGTCGAGTTCCGTACCCAATAGGAGTACGTCGGCAAAACGCAGGAAACGGAAGTTATTGTTATAATTCAGATAAGAAGTGGCGGAAGTATATCCTTTACGCGCGTGATACTTATAGTTACCGAATCCGTCAAAAGACATCTGGTTGTCGTCTACATGAAAATCTACCTCATAACCCAGGTCCCTGACTTTCTGTGCTTCCACCGCATAGTCGATGAAAGTACCTTCGCGACGGGTGTCACCTTCTTCGTACCAGTCGTACACGTTACGCTTTACGGTTGCTTGTCCCCAGCCGTCGCCTAAACCGCCCTCTTCGGCGCTACGCGGGTCGACAATGCCGCGACCGCTACACCACGTCGGCAAGTTGTTACAAACACCATTGATGTAGCCGCCCCAGTCATTGGAGTTTGCTTTCTCGGTATATACAAATTCCATGATGGATTCCTGGCAGAATTCGCCTTCCTGCAACCAGATCCGGGAAAAGTCGGGCAGCAAGTCGTAGCGCTTGCTATTGATAATCTGGCGCATATCATTTAGAGCTTCGGCATAGCGTGATTCGTCACGTGCAAAGAGGATCATCTTGGCTTTCATAACGATAGCCGCATCGTTGATGTAACGTCCACATTCTTCATCGGGTACTGTTACCGGTAAGTTACCGATGATGGTATTGTCCAGATCGTTCATGATGAACTTATAGCAGTCTTCGCGCGATGCTTTGGGTACGGAATACATTTCGTCCGGCAAAATGATGCGGTCGATCAGTACGAACTGTTCATAACCGATAAACATATAATAGTAGAATACCATGCGTGCGAAAGTGATTTCAGCCCTGAGGCGTGTACGTGCGGCATCTGTCATGGTGGCTCCGTCCAGTTTGCTTAACAGAAGGTTGGCGCGGGCGATACCTTCGTACATTCCCAGGTTCCATTCACCACCCCACCAGTTGGGACAGTTGTTGGAGTCGAACTGAAAAAGATCGAGGCCATAGCCACCTTCACCCGGTCCGCCACCTGTATCGCCTTCGTCCGACATATAGATAAAGGTGGAATAGATATTGTCTACACTATGTTGCAGAGTGTTCATGAGTCCGTACAGGCCCATCTTAACATCGTCTTCTGTCTTGTAGAAGTCTCCGTCGTTCAGTTGCGTCTTGGGATATAATTCCAGAAAATCGCCGCAAGAGGTGAGCGACATTGCAAAAAGCAATATATATAAAAGATTCTTTTTCATATCATTGATATATTAAGATATTAGAAACTAACACTCGCACCTAAAGTGAATACGCGTGCCTGAGGATAGGAACCTGAATCCAGACCGCTACGTGAACCCACTTCCGGATCGTAGCCGCGATATTTGCTGAACGTCAGCAGGTTATCACACTGGATATAAATACGCAGGTTACTGATAAGAGCTTTCTTGGTCAGCAGGCTGGGGAAGGTATATCCCAGTTGCAATACTTTCAGGCGCAGATAATCCCCGTCTTCAACGTAGAGGTTGCTGACGCGTGAAGTGTTCTGGTTGGCACCATCATCTTCTACAACACGCGGCCACCAGTTTGAAGTGCCCTCACCGTGCCAGCGGTCTAGCCATTTGCGGTGCCAGTTGGCGTATGGGACATTGGCGCGGCGGTCGTAATTGAATATCTGATTGCCGGCTACACCCTGGAAGAAAACAGAAAAGTCAATGTTCTTCCAGTCTATGTTCAGTGAGAAACCGTAAACCCAGTCGGGGTTTGGATTACCGATCATGGTAAGGTCTTTGTCGTCCAGCAAGTCATCGTTGCATAAGTTCTTGAAACGGATGTCACCCGGCTTTGCATTGGGCTGAAGTGGCTTGCCGCTGGGGCCTACATGAGCGTTGACTTCATCCCAGTTCTGGAAGATGCCGTCGTGTACATATCCGCGGAAGTATCCATAAGGCATTCCCGATTCCACGATGGCTACGTTCGGATTGGCCATACCGGCACCCAGGGTAGCGATAGATGAGAAGCCGGGACCACGGTCGGTTACTTCGTTCTTTACGTAGGAGGCATTTCCGTTTACTGAGAAGTTCACGCCACCGGCTTTGAAGCGGTAAGTGGCATCCATTTCAACACCTTTGTTGCTCATAGTACCGGAGTTGGCATTCATACCCCAATAACCCAGATATTTGGGAGTTTGCAACCAGAGGATCATATCCTTGGTGCGTTTGTCGAAGTAGTCTACAGAGAAGGATAAACTGTTGTTCAGTAAGCGCAGGTCGATACCCAGGTCCGTCTGTTCCGAAGTTTCCCATTGGATGGAAGGGTTGGCATATCCGGCGGATACGATACCTACATATATCTGATCCTTACTGCCTTTACCCAGAGCCAGGTTATTGCTACCCATGTTCAGGAGGCTGGTGTATTGGAAAGCGCCGATGGACTCGTTACCATTCCGGCCCCAACTGGCACGCAACTTAATGAGGTTCAACCATCCGGGACGGTTTTTCATAAATTTCTCTTCCGTCATGTTCCATCCGGCAGATATGGAAGGGAAGCTGGCATATTTGTTATTGGGACCGAAGTTGGAAGAACCGTCACGGCGGAACACCAAGCTTAACATATACTTTTCGGCATAGTTGTATGTGGCGCGGGCAAAGAAGGAAGAAAGGCGGTGCTGGTTGATGTAATCATCTGTTCTTTCCAGCGAGCGTTCGGCGGCGGCACTGTTGAGATAAGCATATTCCATGCCCAAACGCAACAGGTTGTAGTCTTCACCGGTCAGACCGGTGCTCTCTTCGCTCAATGCGGACTGCCCCACCAATACGGAGAATGCATGTTTGCCGATTGTCTTTTCATAACTCAACACATTTTCTACCTGCCATTTATAGCTTTCATTCTTTTTATGGAACACGCTGGACGTTTCGTTACGGTTGTTGGTCGTAATGTAATATTCCGGAGTGTAGCCTCTGGAACCCCAGAATGCCCAAGCAAGCCCTACATTGGTACGGAATTTAAGTCCCGGCAGCAGGGTTGCTTCTAAATTCAGGTTGGCGTTGAAATTGTTGGCTGTGTTAAGTGTATTATTGCTGACGTCGCGTACTGCCAGCGGGTTACCCATTTCACGCATGTAGTTAATAATGTTGTAGGCACGGCCATCTGCGTCTTTCACATAGCCGGCGTACAGTTGGTCGTAGATTTTCAGTTGTTCCGGATCGGTCTGGTAAATAGGCTCATTAGGGGGAGTCAGTGCCATGGATGTAAGTACACCGGATACGTCGCTGTTGTTTCCGATACCCATAGATTCCGTGTGCGAATAACTGATGTTTGAACCGAAGGTCACTTTGGGAAGCCAGAAGCGGTTTTTATCTTCCATTACCGTGTAGGTATTGTTGAAGCGGGCATTATACCTCTTGTAGTAAGAGTTCTCACTGGCAACCACGCCGTTCTGGTTCAGATAACCAAAGGAAGCATAGTAGATGCCTCTGTCCGTACCGCCCGAAAGGGATACTTTATGGTTGTATACCAGCGCATGGTTGTTCAGCAGCTCATCCTGCCAATCGGTTTCCGTGGTGGGATAGGTGGAAGGGTTGTTGATGTCGAAGTTGGGGAACTTCAGTTCCTTCCCTTCGTTCTTGTTCATTTCATTCACCATCATCTGATATTGGGCCGCATTCATATAATCCAGTTTCTTTGTAGAACTTTGCCAGCCGTAAGAGACTTCATAAGTTAGTACGGGTTTCTGAACCGATCCTTTCTTGGTAGTGACAAGTACTACACCGTTGGCGCCACGTGTACCATAGATGGCAGCGGAGGCAGCATCCTTCAATACTTCCACGGATTCGATGTCCGAAGGGTTAATATTATTGATGTCATCCACCGGCATACCGTCCACTAAATAGAGTGGATTGGAGTTGTTGATGGTACCGACACCGCGGATGCGTACAGTAGAACCGGCTCCTGGTGCTCCGGACTCGCTCATGATCTGTACGCCTGAAACTTTCCCTTTCAGGGCGTTCTGGAAATTGGTGGGGCTGCCTTTTGTCAGTTCGTCGCCGGATACTTGGCTGATGGCGGCTGTTACCACACTCTTTTTCTGTACACCGTAGCCGATGACTACCACTTCCTCCAGGGCTTTGGAGTCTTCTGTCAAGGTGATGTCATAAGTGTTTTTTCCACTGATCACTTTTACTTCCTGGTTTACAAAGCCGATGTATGTAAATACCAGTTCTGAGTTACCGGGCACCGTCAGCGTATAGCTTCCGTTGATGTCGGTGATCGTACCGTTGGAGGTACCTTTTTCAACTACGTTTACACCAATCAGGGGCAAACCATCTGTGGTAGACTTTACAGTTCCGTGGACTCTCGTTTCTGTTTGAGCTGTAGCAGTCAGGCAGTTAGATGCTAACACAAGCATGATGACTGCTGTTCGAACAAGCCATAAGAAGGGCTTGAACGAAAGAACTTCATGTTTTTCATTCATACAAAAGATACTAATAAGATTAATAAATTGGTTTTTGTTTTAAGGGTCTATTTTTTGAAAGGATCTCCTTGCTTGTCCGTACTTACCACCCAGCGGAAGGCATTGACAAACAAAAGATTTTGTGTGGCGTCAATGAATTCTTCATCGCCATGCCCCATATTCAGATATATCATTCTGTATTTGGTATTGGTCCATACGATGGGGAAATCACCGAAGTTTACTACATCTTTGATGCCCAGGGGATAGTTCTTGGGAGAGAGGGACAGCAGAACTTCCACATCTTTATTGGCTCTCGGACTGGGATTCCACTGATACCATTCGCTGGAAGGTGCCACAAAAGAGGCGGGTAGGTTCTTGGTGACTGGATGGTTCTCGTTGTCCACTTCAACCAGGACTGGTTGGGGAGGCCAATTGTTGCAATAGAAGACTCCACCGCCCAGGAAGTTGACGAACCAGGGCCATTGGGTGTTCTTGTCATTGTAGGCGGCTACATGGAAGCCTACCCAGCCACCACCGTTTTCCATATACTTCTCAAAAGCATCCCGTTCGGCTTTTGTATTGGGGTAGCCGTCGAGCATCACCACTACGCTATACTCTTTTAGCTTTTCGTAAGTATAGGAAGACAAATCCATTGTGAGATCGAGAACGAAACCGTCACCGTAGTTCAGTTTCTTGAAGAACTCTACGGCTTGCAGGGAGAACTGATAATGTGCTTCTTCTGCATGCTGCGTATAGTAGACTAATGCCTTGAAGCGGGGGCCCCGGGCATAATTGGCAGGATAGCCTTCGGGAGTTTGAGCGTTTACCAGAAGGGTGCATGCTGTAAATAGGAGGACAAGATAAAACTTAATAGTTTTCATAGCTTTTTTGATTTTATGTAATTAATAATTTCTTTTGTTAGTATTCGGCAATCAGTGATAGCCACTTTCCTGCCGATGTCACCCAGACCTCTTTATAACAGGCATTGTTGGTCTGTGGCCAGTAGGGGATGTCATCATTGCCCAGGGTGCGGATGCCTACGGGCATTTCGCCTGTCATCTCACCGGAAGAAAAACTGTTCATCTGCGGATAATTGTACCCTTCGCCGTATATCAGGGATTGTCCGAATGGGTTCTTTCCGACTGTCCAGTAGAGCTGTTCCCGACCGATGTTCAGCAACTCTTCGTCTTTAAGGAAGTTGCCGCAAATGGCAGCGGATTTTCCGGTGGAGAGATGTATGGCTGTGTTTCCATTGAAGATACTGAACCATACAGGGAAACGTTTCAGGTAATGTTCCTTGTCGAGTTTGACTCCCCGTTTCACCTGTTCCGTGTATAGCTGCCGTGCATTGGCGGGCGGAAAGAGATGAAGCGCGTAGAAACTTGCTGAATCACTGTACTCTTCCGCATGATATACTCCACTCGGAATCATTCCATAAGGCCGGGTGTATTTCATCAGACCTTTCAGATAGTTTCCGTATAGTTGTATGGAGTTCACCCACTTCTGATAATCAGGGTGCTGTTTCTGTGTTTCACAAAGCAACGTCATTGCCTGCATGTAGACTTGTTCGCGTGATTGATGGATATAGTGTACGATGGATTTTCCAGACTGATCCCGATAGAAGAATCCGCAGGTTTTTTCCGGATCCTGTAAAGGCTTCGTACGCTGGCAGGCAAGTACATATCGAATGGTCTCGGCAGCCTTTTCGGCATAATATGCCTTGCCCGTGAGCTTGTAGAGCATACTGGCAGACCAGGATATGGTTGCCATATATTGGCTCTCGGAGGTGTTGTAGCTATGTTCGTACATCTGTTTGAATAAGTCGAAACCCTCTCTTTCGAATTTTTCTGTGGCAAAAGCAAAGTCTTCCTCCGCTACCTTTCGCAGATGCTCTTGTAGCATCGGGTCACGATTTATGGTCATTGCCGCGTATGCTTCGTATCCTGCGTACAGGAAATTATCGAATGCCATGTTTTGAACGCGTACGGAATGAATGTCATCCAATGTATTCAGGATGCCGTCTTGCCAGATAAGCAGTCCCATACTGCTGGCACGATAGCCGTCTCCATAACGGTTTTTCAGTATGAACTCGATCCCCCATTCCGCTTCTTCCAGCAGACGGGCTGCCAACGGAGTATTTCTGGTTTTGAGCCGGTTGTATGCTTCCAGTAGGGAGAAAGTCACATCTCCGGTCTGCAACGTCTGCTGTGACAAATCGCCTGCATCATGCCATCCGCCTGAATAGGCGATGCTTTTTCCGTCATGCCGGGAGAATAGATCAGTATGACAAGCGGCATGTTTGCCGGGGACGGGATGTCCGCAACGCTGGCAAAACAGGAAATTCAGTACTTTCCAGAGAGAATTATCCCACAACTTTTCACCGATCCGAAAGGCAGGAGTGATGTTTTTACCTACTTTCAGTTGATAGTCTCCCGGTTGGTTGAAGTCGGTGAAGTCCATGACTCCGAACTTTCCGATGGTGGTTTGTTCCTGTTTCAGCGCACCTTCGTATGCCACTTCTTTGCTGACGGAGTTTATCAGTTGGAATTGTTTCCACTGTTTGCATGAATTGGTATGAGCGAGGGCTGTTTTCGGACTATTTATGGCATAGCCTGTTGTAGAATATATGATGGTATGCTCCGCCGGTTCCCATCCGCTCACTTTTTCCGGATTTTTGATTTGCTGCAACCGGATATCGTCCACATAATAAATGGCAGAGTCTCCTGTTGTCCGGTCTTTCCCTTTCAGTGCGGTGTCGAAGCTGATGGATATTACCTTATCCCGCTGATATTCGTCTATTTCCAGAAAGCAATGGTTCCATTGCTTATTTACCAGATTGATGAGATGGGAACCGCTGGGGAGATTATAACCTTGTTTGGGTGTGGAACTGTCGTTTGTAAAAGTCAGGTTCATATTGACTACGCGTGCGCCGTCGCAATCAGGATAGATGGAAAAGTAGATTCTGTTGTACTTTTCCCAGTTCCTACCATCGACGTGATAGGTGATACGGCTATTTCCATAAGTTGCATAGTCAGGATCGGAAGGAGAACCAGCGGCTCTTTTTCCGGTATAAGTAGGAAAAGATAAACGGATGCTCCCTTTGCCCGATATGGTTTTCTCTTTTGAGAAAGACATTTTTCCGGTTCCGGAATGAGTCCACCCGTCTGCTCCTTCAATTTCCGCAAGCGGCTGGCTGGATAACACCTCTTTCTTCAAAGCATTCTCTTCGAAAGAACGGGAGGTGTTCAAAGGCAGCGGGGCATGGATCAGTCCTGTTTCATAGATTTGCTTCTCTAATAGGGCATCCTCCGTCAGAGGATTTTGACTGAATAGGGAAGTATTGCTTATGAACAACAAGAGTAATATGAATGATTTCTTTCTCATGATTATGATAACCTTTTGTTTCTGATGCAAGGTTAGCCATAATTTGGCAAAAGAAGGTTTGATAACCGCCATAAAACCTTTGAAAACCATCAAAATGAAGAAAAATGATAGATTCTCGACTTCTGTTGATGATATTTAAACCCCTTACATTCGGTGTTCCACCATGATCAGTCGTAGTGAAACACTATTTCTGTCGTTATGGGAAGTACTCTTAGTCCTGGTGCGAACATTTCTCAGTGTAGAATAATGAATGAATCCGGCAGGAAATGCTATTTGAAGTATAATTATGGTAGAAATCCTTGTTTGTTATTGGTCGTTTTTGTAATTTTAACGCCCAAACTAAATTAAGTTACGAGCTACGGGCTACAAAGTGACAAGTTGCCGTGCGGTAATTTGTCACCAACACACAGCGCAGCAATTTGTAATTCGTAGCTTGTAATTCGTAACTCGTACACTCTTATATATGTATAATATGAAAAAAGTAACTTTATTTGCAACCGGTATCATCATGATGTCATGTGCACAACAACAACAGAAACTTATGTATCCTGAAACCGCGAAGGTGGATACTGTAGATGTCTATTTTGGAACAGAAGTACCCGACCCGTATCGTTGGTTGGAGAATGACACTTCCGCTGCAACTGCTGCATGGGTGGAAGCTCAGAACAAAGTAACGAACGACTATTTGTCTAAGATACCTTTCCGCGATGCTCTGCTGAAGCGACTGACGGATGTGGCTAATTATGAAAAGATTGGTACACCGTTCAAGAAACACGGCAAGTATTACTTCTATAAGAATGACGGTTTGCAGAACCAGAGTGTACTGTATGTACAGGATAGCTTGGACGGTGAACCACGTGTATTTCTTGATCCTAATAAACTCTCGGATGATGGTACGGTAGCTTTGACAGGCATTTATTTTTCGAATAATGGAAAATATACCGGCTATACCATTGCGCGTAGTGGTTCAGACTGGCAGGAAATCTATGTAATGGATACCGAAACCGGCAAGTTGCTGGACGATCATATTGAATGGGCAAAGTTTACAGGAGCTACCTGGCAGGGCGATGGATTTTACTACAGCGCTTACGATGCTCCGGTGAAAGGGAAGGAGTTCTCTAACGTGAACGAGAATCATAAGATTTACTATCATAAGATGGGTACACTGCAATCGCAGGATAAGCTGGTTTACCAGAATCAGGCATATCCCAAGCGTTTCTATACTGCCAGTGTGAATGAGGATGAAACCATCCTGTTCCTGTATGAGAGTGGCGACGGACGTGGCAATGCCTTGTATATGAAAGATCTGCGTAAACCGAATGCACCGTTCGTTGCAATGGCTACGGATATGGATTACACTTATGCTCCTATAGAGGTGATCGGTGACAAAATCTATATGTTTACGAACTACAATGCGCCGAAATATCGCCTCATGACGGCGGATATCAATAAACCCGCTTTGAAAGACTGGACGGAGCTGGTGCCGGAAAGTGAGAATGTACTTTCGGATGCCGGTGTGATAGGTGAGAAGTTATTCCTGACGTATGATAAAGATGCTGCCAATCATGCGTATGTATATGGCCTGGACGGCAAGGAAATACAGGAAATTAAGTTGCCTTCGCTCGGTTCCGTAGGTTTCAGTGGCGACAAGGATGACAAAGAATGTTTCTTCGGTTTTACTTCGTTCACTATCCCCGGTGCTACGTATAAATATGATATGGATGCGAATACCTATGAGCTCTTCCGTGCTCCGAAGGTTGACTTCAACTCCGATGAATTTATAACGGAGCAGGTATTCTACCCCAGCAAGGACGGCACAAAGATACCGATGTTCCTGACTTATAAGAAAGATCTTAAGAAAGACGGTAAGAATCCGGTGTATCTCTATGGTTACGGTGGTTTCAATATCAGCCTTAATCCGGGTTTCTCTACATCACGTATTCCGTTCCTGCAAAATGGAGGTATCTATGCACAGGTTAATCTGCGTGGTGGAGGCGAGTATGGTGAAGACTGGCACATAGCCGGTACGAAGATGCAGAAACAGAATGTATTCGACGATTTCATCGCAGCTGCCGAATACCTTATTAATGATAAGTATACTAACAAAGATAAAATAGCTATCGTAGGTGGCTCTAATGGTGGTTTGCTGGTAGGTGCCTGTATGACACAACGTCCCGATTTGTTCCGCGTAGCCATTCCGCAGGTAGGTGTAATGGATATGCTCCGCTATCATAAGTTCACTATCGGTTGGAACTGGGCAAGCGATTACGGTACGAGTGAGGACAGCAAGGAAATGTTCGAGTACCTGAAAGGCTACTCTCCGTTGCACAACCTGAAGCCCGGCACCAAATATCCTGCAACCATGGTGATTACTGCCGATCATGATGACCGTGTAGTTCCCGCACACTCATTCAAGTTTGCTGCTACCCTGCAAGAATGTAATGACGGTACGAATCCCACTATCATCCGCATCGAAAGTAAAGCCGGACATGGTGCAGGCAAACCTATGACTAAGGTTCTTGAAGAACAGGCTGACACTTATGCCTTTATCATGTATAATATGGGAATGAAGTTTGAATAAGTTGAGAGTTGAGAGTTGAGAGTTGAGAGTGACTGCGCTGTGTTGCGACTATATGCCGCATGGTAACTCTCGACTCTCCACTTTTAACTTATCTGACGTTTTATCATTATTTAATCAAAATATCGCTGAAAAGTATAGGTGAATCCAAAAGTTTTCCTATATTTGCAGTGTTATTCGTTGACAATTTGTTCGAATAACCTTAAAGTCACGAAGGAATAAACCTTTAAAACGTAATATTATGAATATCGAACGAATTATGTCCTCTTTAGAGGCAAAGCATCCCGGCGAGTCTGAATATCTTCAAGCCGTAAAGGAAGTACTTCTTTCCATCGAAGATATCTATAACCAGCATCCAGAGTTCGAGAAAGCTAAAATCATAGAACGCTTGGTTGAACCCGACCGTATCTTTACGTTCCGTGTTACTTGGGTGGACGACAAAGGTGATGTACAAACCAACCTTGGTTACCGTGTGCAATTCAACAATGCCATTGGCCCGTACAAAGGCGGTATTCGTTTCCATGCTTCCGTAAATCTTTCCATCCTTAAATTCTTAGGCTTCGAACAGACGTTTAAGAATGCACTGACTACTCTGCCTATGGGTGGTGGTAAAGGTGGTTCCGACTTCTCTCCGCGCGGTAAGAGTGATGGTGAAATCATGCGCTTCTGTCAGGCATTCATGTTGGAGTTATGGCGTCACCTTGGTCCGGATATGGATGTTCCAGCCGGTGATATCGGTGTAGGTGGTCGTGAAGTGGGCTATATGTTCGGTATGTATAAGAAGTTAACCCGTGAATTTACCGGCACATTTACCGGAAAGG
>NZ_EQ973495.1:621850-656872 GCF_000158035.1 Bacteroides cellulosilyticus DSM 14838 | reverse complement strand
CGGTGGATTGTACTTCGTGAACCAGATGTTAGAAACTAAAGGTATTGATATTAAAGGTAAGACCGTTGCTGTTTCCGGTTTCGGAAATGTAGCTTGGGGTGCCGCTACCAAAGCAACCGAGTTGGGTGCCAAGGTGGTTACTATCTCCGGACCGGACGGATATATTTATGATCCGAATGGTATCAGTGGCGAAAAGATAGATTATATGCTTGAACTCCGTTCATCGGGTAATGATATAGTAGCTCCGTATGCAGACGAATTCCCCGGTTCTACATTTATTGCCGGCAAGCGTCCATGGGAAGTGAAAGCTGATATTGCATTGCCTTGTGCTACGCAAAATGAACTGAATGGTGATGATGCCCGTCAGTTGATTGAAAATAAAGTGATGTGTGTGGGTGAAATATCTAATATGGGCTGTACGCCGGAAGCTATCGACTTGTTCATCGAACATAAGGTGATGTATGCTCCGGGTAAGGCTGTCAATGCCGGTGGTGTTGCTACTTCCGGATTGGAAATGTCACAGAATGCAATGCACCTCAGTTGGTGTGCTGCCGAAGTGGACGAGAAACTGCACGCTATTATGCACGGCATTCATGCACAATGCGTAAAATATGGGACAGAACCTGACGGTTACATCAACTACGTGAAGGGAGCCAATATTGCAGGCTTCATGAAGGTGGCTCACGCAATGATGGGTCAGGGAATTATTTAAAGGAAAACTTTGTTTAGTTGTATTTGTATTTGTGGTTTGTGCTGTCCTGCCTGTGAAGGTGTAGGGCAGTACTTTTTTTATAGGCATACCAACAATTAGGTATATTCACTTCTACAGCGCAACTATCAGTCAAACTTAATACTTAATACCTCGTACTTAATACCAAAATTATTACCTTTGCACCCGGAAAATCATTAAATAACAAAGAGATGTTACAACCGGAACTAAAATTAAGACGCGATAAGATACGTGTCTTGATGGCTCAACAAGAGATTGATGCCGCTCTTATCACTTGCAATGTAAACTTGATTTATACGTACGGACGCGTTGTCAGCGGCTATCTGTATTTACCATTGAATGCTCCGGCACGCTTATTTATCAAACGTCCTAATAATATTGAAGGAGAACATATACATTCTATCCGTAAGCCGGAACAATTGCCCGATTTATTGAAAGAGTGCGGTCTACCTTTGCCTGCGAAATTGATGTTGGAGGGAGACGAACTCTCTTATACGGAGTATACCCGTCTGGCAGCTTGCTTCCCAGAAACTACTGTTGTGAATGGTACTCCCCTGATCCGTAAGGCACGTAGTGTAAAGACAAATATTGAAATTGAAATGTTCCGTCGTTCGGGTATTGCTCATACGAAGGCTTATGAACAGATTCCTTCTGTGTATCGACCGGGAATGACAGATCGTCAGTTGTCTATTGAAATAGAACGCTTGATGCGTTTGGAAGGTTGTCTGGGTATTTTCCGTACATTTGGTCAGAGTATGGAGATATTTATGGGTAGCTTGCTGGCGGGAGATAATGCCACTGCTCCTGCACCTTATGACTTTGCTTTAGGTGGTGAAGGACTTGATCCGTCTATACCTATCGGTGCAAATGGTGCACTGTTGCAACCCGGTCAGAGTTTTATGGTTGATATGGGTGGAAACTTCTATGGATACATGGGTGATATGAGCCGAGTATTCTCTATCGGTAAGTTACCGGAGAAGGCTTATGCTGCGCATCAAACATGTCTGGATGTACAGGCAGCTGTGATTGAAAAGGCAAAACCGGGTGCTGTTTGCGAAGATCTCTATAATACAGCTATTGATATCGTAACGAAAGCCGGATTTGCCGATTACTTTATGGGAGTAGGACAGAAGGCGAAATTTATTGGTCATGGCATTGGCTTGGAAATCAACGAAGCTCCTGTACTGGCTCCGCGTATGAAGCAGGAATTAGAACCGGGTATGGTATTTGCCCTCGAACCCAAAATCGTATTGCCGGGTGTCGGCCCCCTGGGTATTGAAAACTCATGGGTAGTGACGGCAGACGGGGTAGAGAAGTTGACACTGTGCAAGGAAGAGATTATAGAAATGTAGAAATAATGATTAGTTGTTAGTGATAAGTGATTAATGTTATGCTTACAATTTATCACTAACAACTAATCACTTATTTTCACTCTCCTTCGTAATATTCACACAAGAAATATCGTGCAATGAAGTCCCAATTATCGTGCAATACTTCTTTTCCACCAGGGAAGGGAAGTTGCATATCAGGAAGCAGCCCTTTTGCCATACCATACTTCAGGAGATCAAAGGGGCAGGTACCCGGATAAGTGAATAATTTGTATCCTTTGGCAGCTGCCTTTTCTGCATTATAAGTCGGATTGCGTGGATCGCAGAAGCAATAAGAAACATTAGAGGCTATCAGCATACCTTTGGCATTAGCATAGATCACAAAGTTTCTTTCATCTCTTAATTCTGGTAACAGACTTTCATTTTTATCTTCCCATTTTAGTTCTTCCACAAAGAAACGGCGTAATTCATCGTAGGTGGTAAAATAAAGTAGTGGTTCTCCTTTGCTGTATGACAAGCAGTTCTCCACATCTTTTTTAAGTGTCATTCCGGGAGTGATTTCGGGAAGTGGTACTAATGGCATTTCCAGTAAATCAAGTCCCATTACCCAAATGGGAGAAGACGGCTCATCGCAGATGGGAGCTTCTTCAAAGGCGGTATCCATCACATCATATACCTTTTGGCTGAATTCTATCAGGTCAGAATCATGAGGATTCTGGATAATAACTTCGTCCTCTTCGAAGATGGCATAGCGGGAGAGGAGCGTCCACTGAATGAATGAGATATCCTCTACATTGATTTCGTCGGGAAGATACTCGTCGGTCAGCGTATAGAAAGGAAGATAGGACTTGTACAATCCGTAATAGGCATTGGAAAACTCTTTCCAACCACCGGACTGGGCGATGGCGTCTTGCAGATAAATAGCCAATGAAAGGGCAGCATCTACTTTCTCTGCTTCAAACTTTTTACTGTATAAAGGGGATTCATCGATCAAAGATAGTAGTTGATTGGCAAAGTTCAAATACCAGGTGTCGGTCGAGAGCTGTTTACTGCGTTCGTTAATTCCTAACCAACGCTTCATGTAAATTCTTGCTTGTTTCATATTGCTTGTTGTTTATCTCACAAAGATAGGACTTTCCCTTGAATTGCTCCTTAATAGTCGAGTATATTTACCGCGTGAGAGAGAATTTCATGCTGAAACCAAAGTCGGCACTGACTACCGGATATGAGCTAGAGGACACTAACGGAGTATTCTGTTGGCGGTCATAGTAGAGGCGCAGGGTTAACAAGCGACTCAGGGTGTAGTCTGCTGAACATGATATTTTCAGAGCTTTGTTGCCATTGGTAGCTTGTGCAAAACCTTGCTGGATGTCCCGGCAGAGGGCGGATTGGTTGCGGAATGAAATATCTGCACGGAGAGCAAGGTCATGGCTGACACGATTCTTGCTGTCTTTTACATTCCGGCCACTGAATAAATTGAAGTTTACAATCTTATATCCCAAACCGATAACGAAATCGCGGGAAGCGGTTTCTACCAGCTGACAAGCACTCATACTGAGATTTAATATACGGCTGGTTTTATATTCCACTTTGGCGGTAAGTCCGTTTTTGAGGGTGGCATCCATACCGATAAGGGGGGAGAATTGCTCATTAATGGATACCATGCTGATGTCGAAGCGCGATGAAGGGATAGGATTTCCTGATTGCACATCTTCTACAAAGCCTATATCCCCCATATAGCTCATGAAACTCTGGAAAGTGTTGTAGCTGCCGACGCTGTAGGTGCTGCGATAGGCATGATTCAGATTGACACTGCGGAAGTTCTTTTTGAACCAGGCTATCTTGGTAAGTCCTGTGTAGGTGATACGCCAGTTCGGCATCATGGAGAACAGGCTGGGAAAGAAGTCGAGAGCGGAGTTCCGAGCGCTCTTTCCGGTGTAGGCGGCGAGGAAGGCAGGGATCATGACATCCGGTGAGTGCTTGCTGATTGTGCCGTTTGCCGGATCGAATGTCTTTCCGGCAAGAGTGCTGCCTTGCGGATACTGTGCACCGAGGAATTGGGATTCCACACGGTCACGGATGACGTCAAGGTTGCGGCGGAAACGTTCGAATGTACCGGAATGGTAACCGTCACCGGCGCTGGGGCGTTCGAAAGCACTACCGATAGAAATGATACTCATGGAGAAGTTACCACTGCGGGTATCTGGCATACCTTCGAACATATATTGTATTTCGCGGCTGCGGTTTCGGGTACGATTGGCGGTAAGGTCTATTTTGAGGTCGCGTATCGGTTCAAGGGAGATACGCAATTGAAGATCTTCAAGGGCATTGCTGCTGGCAGGGCTGACAACGGAGTCGCTGCAGATGAGCCAGTCGTTTTGCAAGGCACGGTCGATATAGTCGTCTCCGGTGAAACCGAATGCAAAGTCCATTCCCGGAGCAAGGAAGCCTCCGTGTTTCTTCTGGCCGAACATGTCACCGACTTCAGGACGGAAACCGGGAAGGGTCATGGCATACGTATTTTTGTAGGTAAAGCTGAAATTGCGTACGCTCATGGCAATGCGGGTAGCATGCTGGCCGAATTTATACCACCAACCATCTTCTGGATCGGGACCGGGGATTACAGTGAGCTTTATGCGTGCCGTGTCCTGCGTATCAATACGTAGTGAATTAGCATTTATAACTTTATAACGTACGGGATAGCGACGTCCGTCCACTGTGAGAGCGGTGACTTTGGGACGACGGGAGTTCATACCGTGTTGAATGGTAACTGTAGTGTCTGTACGCAATTGTACTTCCTTGTCGAAGCGACGGGGCTTTTGTTCTTTGGGTGAGGCGGGTTTGCGATAGGAAGCAGAAAAGCGGCGGTTTACTTTCTTTAAATAAGGCACCTTGTTATAGAGTGCTTCGAGATTGAAACGCGAGTTTACGTCGATGCTGCGCTGATTGCTGACAGTATTGCCCATCTCTATGCCATCGGAAAGGGAAACACCCCGGTCCCAGTTGTAAGAAGAGGCGAAACGAAGGTCAGCGCTGACCCAGTCGGTAGCGGGGAACTTGTCGAATGGGAGCTTATAAGTGGCATTGAATGTCTGCTGGAAATCAATAGGGCGGCCGAGTGAGAGCAGGCTGCGGCGTACTGTATCTTTCCAGGCTGAGTATTCATCGGGGTAAAGGTCTTTATTTACTACACCGTAAGGTTCTTCAATCTCGGCGTGGGTAGCAGAGGTAAAGTTCAGTTTTAGGTTTTTTGTAGGGTCCCAGCGCAGGGCAAAGTCACGGTTCCATAGAAATTCTTTAGCGACGGAGATGGGGATGCCTTCGATACTGAGATCCCCGCTGCCGATGGAACTGCTTCCGGCAGTCAATGCCTCCAGGTCGCGGAGTTGAAGTTCATAATAGTGACGCGTCATATCGGTATTGAATGAGATGCTTTGAGGCAGCCAGTTCAGATTGATTTCTTTGATGAAACGCATCCATGGAGATTTGCTTTCCATAGCTTTGAAAGGTTCCCACGGGCGATAGACAGGAGCATAATTATAAGTCATTGCAGCGCGCCAGTCCGTTTCGTTTTCGTAAGCTGTGGTGCTACCCTGATTGTGGCGGAGGGAACGGGAATAGCTGAAAGTAAAGTTCCCCGGATCATAAGGCATGGGGGTTTTACTTGTAATACCCAGTCGTGCATTGCTGAGGCTGAAATTGCGGTAGGTAGTAATTTCACGGGCGATATTCATCAGCGAGTCTCGTTCCCAATCGGTGGTACAGGCATCCAGCGCATCATCCAGCAGCATATCTTTGTCCAAAGGGTTGTACTTTGGCGTAGTGGCCTCTTTGGAGTAAGAGAAGTAAATAGGAGCGGCCAATTTAGCCTTTTTAGGAAAGAAACGTCCCAGATCGAATGTAGTGGTGAAACTATACTGATAATAATCGTCCAGTCGACGCTCGCTGACACTCTGTTCCAGTCCACCGAAACCGGTTGTTTCCACATGACCGGCCAGGTTGATACTACCGATATCGGAAAGCTGTAAGTTGAGATTGCCTTGTGCAGCCCAACCGCCGTCTTCGTTGAATTCGGTTAGGCGTAGTTCGTTCACCCAGACCTCTGCCGATTTAATGGTGCGTGAGTTGTTCCTCACACCAATCATCATAGTCTTGACCTCTGCCAGTGAAGGATTACCAATCACGCTTATCTTATTGGAGGGTTTATCCGGATCGTATTCCGAATACACTTTTGCATAGCTGACACCACTATTCGAGATATTCTTCAAGCGATTACGGGCCTTCTTGACATTGGTGAGTACACTGAGGTCAATGTCAAGATTGTTGTCTTTGGGCCAGACGGCAAGGCAACCTGCAACGGTGCTTCCGTTGTATTCTCCGTGCGGAGTGAGTGTGAGGGGAATTTCGTATTCATAATAGTTGCTGCGGTAATCTGAGCCGAGGCGGATGAATACGGAAAGTTCGCCATTTTGCGGATCTGTGGAGAGATCGGGCAAAGCTTCGGCATGAGCAAACATTTGCAGCCGGCGGTATTGTCGCATATCCATACCGGTATTTTTGTAGACGGCACGTGCATCGCCGGGAGCCAACTTTTCCAGCTTCAGGCTCATGGCTTGCTCATTCTGTTGACGAAGTTGCGGTTGTCCCGGATCGATGACACGGGAGATGCCCGGAGGCATTACATAGTTCACCGGAGTACGGTCTCCATTTTCTTCGATATTGACTGCAGAAACGTCCAGTGCAGCAGAGCTGGTGGTAGAGGCGCCTTGTTGTGTATTATTCAGTGCATCAGTATAGGTGCGCCATTCGCCGCGTACCAACTCTAAGGTTGCAAAACGTAGCACGATGGGTTTCTCAAATCCGGTCAGGAACATGCGCATGAAACGGATGGACTTGAAGTCTTTGATGCTTCCCACCGCCTCGCCACTGCGTACGGGAACTTTGAACTGATACCAGGTCACTTCTTCCGTTTGTCCGTTGCGCAGGCGGACACTGGCGGTTCGTTTATCCGTGATGTAATTCTGTCCTACTTTCAGGTCGGAAGGTGTCAGGTTGATGCGATATTGGAAATATTTCTCAGTCTCGTTCAGTGTATTGTCCTGATTGATATCCTCTACATCGGGCACGGTCTTTGAAGATATATCGTATCGTTCCGGAGAGTCTTCACTCGCGGTGGAGTTCCCCTCGGTATTGTTATAGTATTTGTAGCGTTCCAGAATGCTACGCTCTTCCCGGTCATAGTCCGAGCCACGGAAATAATGATAATTGTCGCCTGCCGGATCGTTGTAGAATTTCTCGTAAGTGGAGGCGTCCACTTTGCCCTGTACGTCTGCCAGATATTTCTGATAAGTGGAGAAGGTACGTTCGTCTTCAGTAGAGAGCCCGTTCAGTCCGACATCTTGCTTACGGCGTGCGCCGGCTGCATTATCAAAGGCATATACCACACTACGATCGCGGGGAACACGCCCCCAAACTGTTTCTTCGGTCTTTGTTGCATCTCCATCAATGGGCAGACCGTTTTCAAAGAACTTCTTGCCATCTTTGAGGATGTCTTCAGATACTTCGCCAAGGTTTATGTAGAGAGTACCTTTGGGGGAATTTGCTCGTGTTGCCTTTTCCGAACCTGTTCGTGTTATTCCTCCCTCAATATTGCCTTCTTCGTAGATGAATGGATCCAGTAACCAGAAAGAGATGTATTCAATGTTCGCCGCTTCGAAATCACTGGTATCCAGTTTACGCATCATGCCTCCCCAGCGATTCTCCGGATTTTTCAGAGTACCGTCGGAATTCAGGTCTGTATCCAGATTGTATGGCCCCCGTTCCTGTGGATAATAGGCTAGGTTCAGTACGTTCATGGAAGCCGATTCCTGGTAGGGAGTTTCCTTATTTGGAAACAGTTCCTGCTCATAGACCTCACGCACATAGTGGTTGCTAAGCTGGTTTAGGTCGTTTTTGATGTGTGTAGGTGTCAATGAAGAGTTACGGCGGGTGAAAAGTCCGTCAATATGGTACCACGCCAGCAGTGCCCGGTTCTTTCCGTAACTGATATCATTGCTGCGGGCTGCTTCGGGAAAGAGGGGAGAGGGGGTGCTTGCCAACATCCAGTATGAGGGCTGACGAAGGTCAATGCCATTTTGTGTACTTTCGAAATCGTCGATGTACGAAGCGTTTTGTTGTAGTCCTTTGGCATGTCCCGGAATGAGATGGGCGAATTCCACACCGAGATTGATGCTGCTGGGGGCGGTTGCGGTGACAAACGGTAGTTTGTCCAGCATGTTTGTCAGCCACTGGCTTTCTTTTTTCCATGAAGCATTCACTCCCCACAACGTGTTGGAGAGTGGTTCGTCACCCATTGCAACTTTGCTTGTCAGTGGTTTCTCGCTGAGGTGCATGATGCTTCCTCCGAAAGAGAAGTTCTGTGAGAAATCGTAGGTGAAGTTTAGTCCCATCATCGTTTTGCGTTGCATGCTGTAGAGCGTATTGCTCTCCAGATTTACGCTGATGGCTGTACCGGCATCAATGATGCTTTGGTTGAGAATGGTAACTACTCCCAATGTGTAATCTACTGTATAGTCAGAGTTTTCTACCAGTGTCATACCGCCCGCCGTCACACGTACTGAACCTTGTGGAATATTCATAGCCCCTAACCGTATTTCATTGGCATTGGAGGCGCGGTATTCACCTGTTAGCCGGAATTTATTCTTTTCTGCTGTTTGTTGCGCTACGGTGCGAGTGGAGTCGTACAGTTCTTGAAACACATATTTGTCTGCCAGCGCATCGTTTCCGATGGCTTTGCGCAGGTGGCTGCCGAAAGGTTCTACTACGGGAAAATAGATACGTCCGTCCGAAGCTGTCACCGTATAGCCTTCGACAAAGTCGAAGAAACCGTCCGCACCTGTTTGGTTCTGGCTATTGAGGCGGTCGAGGTTCATGACACGCAACAGGGGTGTTTTGGCAATCTTTCCTTCTGGAATGTAGCGTAGATATACACCTGTTGTATCGCTTTGGTAAGTGATGTTCAACTGGAATTTTTCTTTTTGCACAGAGTAGGCATTGAGACTGTAGACATTCTTCATCATTAGACCCCAGCAGGCTGCGTCCGGGGAATTTGCCGTATTCTTCAATAATTTTACGAACAAACTTTGCCCGGTTTCCTTGATGTCTGAAGAAAACTCACCTACTTGATAACTTCGTCCACCGAGTGTATACTCAAAAGCGACTGCCAGTACTTCGTCCGGTTGAAGGGTTTGCTTCAGTGAGATATAACCGAGTTTGCTGTTTAGTGTGTATTCTGAGGAAGTGAGCAGACGGGCACTTTCTATTTTTTCGTAATCCATGCCGGGTTCGGATCCGGGGATTGTACTCATGATATTACTTACCTGGCTGATATCGCGTGCGGCTGCATAGCGGCTGAGCATTTCCGCATAGAGGTTATTGGCACTATTGGCGGGAGCGTTGACGTTTGAACTGGGGTTGGTCGGGTTTCCCACTCCGCTCCAGGCGGTAGTGTTGCCTATGTGAAAGGCCTCTCCAAGATCAGTTAGTGCTACGATGTTTCGCGGATTATCATAGTTATTTCGTTTGTTGGTTACCCATACTTCGATCCGGTTAATTGTGATTCCTGAAAGGATATTCGGAAGCTGTGCCAGATTTTTATCATAGACATCCCGAAAATAATGGGCAAGGAAGAAGTGGCGGTTTCCTTCGTAATTATCTGCGGAGAAGTCGAACGTAGTGGTTTGTGCACCACCGCGGCTTGTCACTGTTTTTGCTTCACTTTCTTGCTGGCTGATAACAGCTTGTAGCTTTAGTTTGCCGAATTGCAGGTCTGTACGAATACCGAACAGTGCGGATGCCCCGCGTATTAGTGAGTTATTGGTGGACATGCTCACATTACCGGCTTCAATCAGTTTGATGATCTCATCTTCTTTTCCCTCATATTTCAGTTTCAGCCGTTTGGTGTCAAAATCAAAGGTAGCATCGGTGTTGTAGTTCATATTCATATTCACCTTGTCACCTACTTTTCCATTGACGTTGATATTAATTTTCTCGTCAAAGTCAAAACCGAGTGTTTTGCGTTGACTTTCCGGAAGTGAGGGGTTCTTCACATTTTTGTACGTCATGCCGAAGCTGAGTTCTGCATTACCTTGTGTACGTATCTGTACCCCACCGGGACCAAACAACTTCTCTGCCGGACCAAGGTTGAACTTCATATCCATAAAGTCGAAAGCCTCTTTTCCTTTGCCGATTTGTTCTCCGTTCTTTTGGCGGTAATAAGATTGCATGGATTGTTTCAACGTCCAATCCAGATATTCTTCGGGGGTCAGTACCATCGGTACACCGATTTCGGTATTCCCTAATTTTGTGCGTATGTAGTATTTGTCTGTTTTTGCATCATATTCTGCCTCGGTTCGCAGGTTCATGGGCGATTGCAGGTCGGCAGGGTGGGGAGAAAGGTCTTTTAGTGTGCCCGGCACGGTCTTGCGAACGGAATATCGCGGAGCTATTGTATCCTGTACATTTTCTGCTTCTTGTGTACTCTTCCCATTTACATTCTGTCCCATAACGACAAAGCTGCCAGGCATGAGCCATAGCAGCAATAACCAGATGATATGTCGTATACGGGGAGACTTCATATGTGTTTAATTAATTTATGAATGATAATTCATCGTATATTTCATCGGTTAGTAATTATACTTATAAAAAATGCGTAAATTTCTTCCTTTCCCGTAGCTACTCCTCCGACTCGTTGAGTGAACCTGATTCAGTCAGGGACTGAATGCTTTTCACTCCCTGACTGAATACCTTTCAGTTCCTGACTCATTGTATCCCCATTCAGAAGGTATCTGAGAGGGGGTGGGGAAAGTGACAAGACAAGAAAGAAAGGAAGTAAAAATTACATATAAAAAAATATAGGTTATTCTCCCCTAAATCATCATTTACTAAAGTCTTTTCAGCGCCAACTTAATAACCTGCTCTACCGGTGCATCCGGTTCTTCTTTCAATATTGCCAAAACTACCTTTTGTGATGGTGCTTGTGCAAATCCCAACATTGTCAATGCAGCAATGGCTTCTTCCTGCACCTGTGCATTAGCAGCAGATAACATTCCGCCGAGACTTCCTATCGTACTTCCTGCACTTGCTGCACCTGTCTTGATTTTATCTTTCAAATCCACAATCACCCGTTGGGCTGTTTTTAGTCCGATACCTTTCACTGTCTTCAGTAAATTGGCATTTTCAGTACTGATAACATTCACCAGTTCTGCCGGTGAAAGTGCTGAAAGTATCATTCGTGCAGTATTACCCGCCAATGCCCGAAACGGAAATCAGCAACAAGAATAATTCACGCTCTTGTTTATCTGCAAAGCCGTAGAGTACATATGCATCCTCACGTATAGCCTCGTAGATATACAGTTTACACTCTTTTTTGCCTTGGATGGCAGCATACGTATTTAATGAAATATTAACGGCATATCCCAATCCGTTACAGTCGATAACTGCGGTTGCCGGGCTGAGCTCGGCAAGTCCGCCTCTGATGTATTCTATCATAATACTTACTATAACGCGCGCGAGCGAGGAATATTGTGTTTCTTCATTACAGACTCAGAAGAGTTTCGGGGAACTTTTTCCTTTGGAAATTGTTTTAGAGTGATAAGTCATTGAAGGTACATAAGTTTGAAAGAAGTCTTAATAAAGAAAAAACTCTGTGGAACACTGAATCGTTTTGTGGTTAAATTGAATGAAAATGATTACTTTTGTGCCGATAAAATAGAAAACTGATAAATAAATTCAATAAAAGAATGAAAAAAGTAAGAGCAGCCATTGTTGGCTATGGCAATATCGGGCAATACGTGCTCGAAGCGTTGCAAGCGGCTCCCGACTTTGAAATTGCCGGTGTAGTACGCCGAGCCGGAGCTGAAAACCGTCCCGCAGAACTGAGTGAATACCCTGTTGTAAAGAATATTAAGGAATTGGAAGGCGTTGATGTTGCAATTCTTTGTACACCAACCCGCAGTGTAGAGACTTATGCCAAAGAAATCCTTGCACTTGGCATCAATACGGTTGACAGCTTCGATATTCATACCGGTATTGTAGATTTGCGTCGCACACTGTCTGCTTCTGCAAAAGAACACAATGCAGTTTCTATTATTTCTGCAGGTTGGGATCCGGGAAGCGATTCTATCGTACGTACCCTGTTGGAAGCTATTGCTCCGAAAGGAATTACTTATACAAACTTTGGTCCTGGAATGAGTATGGGACATACAGTAGCTGTAAAAGCTATTGATGGTGTAAAGGCAGCTCTTTCCATGACTATTCCTACCGGAACTGGTATTCACCGCCGTATGGTTTATATCGAATTGAAAGACGGTTATGAGTTTGATAAAGTATCTGCTGCCATCAAGGCAGATCCATACTTTGTAAATGACGAGACACATGTGAAATTAGTTCCCAGCGTAGATGCTTTGCTTGATATGGGACATGGTGTAAACCTCACTCGTAAAGGTGTTTCCGGTAAAACTCAGAATCAATTATTTGAGTTCAATATGCGCATTAATAATCCTGCACTTACTGCTCAGGTATTGGTTTGTGTAGCTCGCGCTTCCATGCGTCAACAACCTGGTTGTTACACGATGGTAGAGGTTCCGGTTATTGATCTTTTGCCGGGAGATCGTGAAGAGTGGATCGGACACTTAGTGTAAGAAAATACGATAGATATTTCATATAATAAATAGACCATCTACTCACTTCGAATAGATGGTCTATTTGTTTTTATAAAGTAGAACCTGCGTTAGAACAGGAACCGCAGAATATCATTAAAGTTTGCCCAAAGCAGCAATCCGAATAACAGGAACATACCGACCATTTGCGCACGTTCCATAAACTTATCACTTGGTTTGCGACGAGCCACAATCTCATAAATAAGGAATAGTACATGTCCGCCATCCAGTGCCGGAATAGGCAGAATATTCATGAAGGCGAGGATAATAGAAAGGAATGCTGTCATGTACCAGAACTGATGCCAATCCCATGTAGCAGGGAAGATGCTTCCGATAGTTCCAAAGCCACCCAATTGCTTGGCACCTTCTTTAGAGAAGAGATATTTCATCTGTCCTACATAGCCTTTCAGAGTTTGTACTCCCAATGCTGCACCAGCGGGGAAAGAGGCCAGAAAACTATATTCTTTCTTTACAACCGGCAGTAACTGATTGGTTGCCGTACGTACTACTACACCTATCTCATAGATTGAATCTGTAGCAAAAGTTATAGTATCTATCACTCCGGCACGTGCATAAGTCAATGTGATATAATGAGAAGCTGAATCCGCTTTCTGACGGCGTAACATCTCTTCTTTGAAATCGAAATAAGCAATGTTCTTTCCGTCCAATTGCATAATACTGTCACCCGCTTGCAGGCCGGCAAGGGCAGCAGGACGGTTGGCACAAATACTATCAATAACATACGGATAGCGGAATGAGGCAAAACGTACACTGTCAGCCAGCAGACGCTCCATAAAATTCTCAGGAATATAAACGGATACCTCTTGCCCATCGCGGCGTACTGTTACTTGGCGGGCATCGACAACGCTTGTCAGCATGTCACCACCGTAACGTTCAAAGGGTACACCATCAGCAGATATAAGTACGTCACCGTCACGGAAACCGATAGCTTTTGCCGTTTCGTTGAATTCCATACCCAACGGGGCTTTTTGTACCGGTACGTATTCATCTCCCCAAGTAAAAAGTATCATAGAATAGATGAATAATGCCAATATGAAATTGAACAATACACCACCTACCATGATTAACAACCGTTGCCATGCCGGTTTGGCCCGGAACTCCCACGGTTGCATTGGCTGTTGCATCTGTTCGGTATCCATAGACTCATCTATCATACCTGCTATCTTTACATAACCACCTAACGGCAGCCAACCAATACCATATTCCGTATCACTATTTTTCGGCTTGAACTTGAACAGGGTAAACCAAGGGTCGAAGAACAAACAAAACTTTTCTACCCGTGTCTTGAAAAGACGGGCGAAGAGGAAGTGCCCTCCCTCATGAACGATAACGAGCAACGAAAGGCTCATAATGAGTTGCAGGGCACGAATCAAAAATGTTTCCATCTAATAATTTTTCTATTTTACTATTAACTACTATTTACTATTCTTATTCTCCTCCGAGGAAGAAGGGAGTTGAGATACTCTAATACCTGTACTATTTTTATTTTATCAACTCTTGTGCAATACGGCGTGTCATCGCATCCGTAGCTACATAGTCTTCATATTCCGGTTTTGCCACAAACGATACGATAGACATTGCTTTCTCTATCACATCACTCATGCCGAGGAATGAAATCTCATCCCGCAGGAAAGCGGCAACTACCACTTCATTGGCTGCATTCACGATACAAGGCATATTTCCACCTTTATGCAAAGCTTCGTAAGCCAAAGCCAGATTACGGAAACGGGTAGTATCCGGTTGTTCGAATGTCAGGTTTGTGCACATCTTGAAATCCAACCGGGGAAATGAAGCCTTCAGGCGTTGCGGATAAGAGAATGCATACTGAATAGGCAGACGCATATCCGGCATACCCAGTTGTGCTTTTACTGCACCGTCTTCAAACTGCACCATCGAATGTATAATAGATTGCGGATGTACTACCACTTCAATCTGATCCGGACGTACACCGAATAACCATTTTGCTTCTATCACCTCGAACCCTTTGTTCATCATTGAAGCGGAATCAATCGTAATTTTCGCTCCCATATCCCAATTAGGATGTTTCAGGGCTTGGGCTTTGGTTACCGTAGCCAGTTGTTCCATTGTGCAATTGCGGAACGGACCACCGGATGCCGTAAGGATCACCTTCTCTATCGGATTGCCGAGTTCCCCCGCTAAACATTGGAAAACGGCTGAATGTTCGGAATCTACCGGTAATATAGGTGTACCGGATAGGCGTGCCATATCGTTAATCAGCTCACCTGCCACAACAAGCGTCTCCTTGTTGGCAAGAGCGATGGGTTTACGGGCACGAATAGCATTCATGGTTGGTTTCAGTCCGGCATAACCTACCATCGCAGTCAGTACGATGTCAATTTCCGAGTCTTCCACAATCTGGCAGATAGCATCCGTTCCTGCATATACTTTGATAGGCAGATCGGCGAGGGCTTCTTTCAGTTGGGCATATTTCGTTTCGTTGGCTATAACTACCGCTTCAGGCTTGAATTTCCGAGCCTGGGCAATGAGTTCTTCTACACGGTTGTTGGCGGTCAGCACATACGCTTCGTACTGGTCGGATTGTTCTTCAATCACCTGTAAAGCCTGCGTACCTATGGAGCCGGTAGAACCGAGTATAGCAATTTGTTTTTTCATTTATCTATCACTTAAAATACAATATATTGTTCCGGATTTACCGCCCGTCCTTTGTGCCATAACTCAAAGTGCAGGTGAGGACCGGTTGTCAGTTGTCCGCTGTTTCCTACCAAAGCAATAGCCTCTCCGGCCTGTACAGTGTCTCCTTCACGTTTCAATAAGGAACTGCAATGCTTATATACGGATATAAAGTCTTGATTATGTTGTACTTCTATCACATATCCTGTTTCGGCCGTATAAGTACTCAAGATAACTGTACCATCCAGCGTAGCAAGTACGCTCTCTCCGGGATTGGCGGCGATATCCGTACCGTAATGTTTTCTGTCAGCATCAAATTTGTCTGTAATCATGCCTCGCGTGGGACGATAAAATATCAATCCTTCTATGTCTGGGCGGGCTGTAATGCTTGTCAGATTATACTTTTCTGTTTCTTCATATTGTTTCCGGAACTCCGCTTCCCGCTGTGTGCGTTCCATCAACGAATCTTCGCGTACGGTAGTCAGTGAGTCCATATTGTGCACAGTATCTACCCGTATGGTTCCACTGAAAATATCCTGTATATTCATGATATACAAATTCTGGCGATCTACCAACTGTTGAAGTGAATCTACTCGTAAAGCATTCTCTACCACTTGGGCACGGATTTCACTGTTCATGTATCCCGGCAAGTAGTTGCGCAACGGAGTGAAAGCAATGATAACTGAGGCAACCAGAAACAAAACAGTCAGCACAGAAAGTAATACCGAGATGCCGTTTAACTTGGATACACGGAGACCGACTACTTCTTCGAGTGTATTCTCGTTGATGATAGTCAGCTTATATTTGAATTTGATATTACTCCAGAATGCTTTATGTCGTTTCTTTTTCACCATACGCGCTAATCACTTATCACTCTATCACTAATCACTTGTTTACACTTCCTCTGTTTCATCCAAAGCCAGTAATCCTTCGGGTAAATCCATAGTGATTACTTTGTGCTTTTGGTCAATGTTCTGGATGAATTCTTCTTGTGCAGGAATCAGTAACTCTTCTCCCTGATGATCAACAACAAACAAGGTGTTGATGGTTGCAGTATCCACCTCTGTTACTTCTCCTAGGTCTCCGTGGTTAACTTCTTCCACGCGGAAACCTACGAAGAAATCCCAGGTCAGTTCTCCCGGTCCGGCATCTTCGGCATGTTTGGCGGGAAAATAAACTTCCACGTTGGTGAACATCCGCGCACGTTCTGCCGTGTCTACTCCTTCCAGCTTTACCAATGCAGTGGAGTCGGAGCGGAAACGGTATTCCTCCAGGAAGAAAGGTACGAAAATACCATCCAACAGGCAGATTAGGTATTCAGCTTCCACCCGGTCAAAAATGTCATCGGTGAATGTGAATGACAACTCACCGTGAATGCCGTGCGGTTTGTTGAATACTCCTATCTTATATACATCTTCTCTTTTTATCATCTTATCATCCTACCATTCTTAATCATCTTCTACCATCCCATATCATATTCTCGTAATTCTTGCTCCGATAGCATTCAGGCGTCTTTCGATGTCTTGATACCCCCGGTCTATTTGCTCAATGTTGTGGATACGGCTGCTTCCTTCCGCACTCATGGCGGCAATCAGCAATGCAATACCGGCACGAATATCAGGTGAAGTCATATTTCCGCCTCGCAGACGCATGGCATGGTTATGGCCAATGACAACGGCACGGTGAGGGTCACAAAGAATAATCTGTGCTCCCATATCTATCAGTTTGTCCACGAAGAACAGGCGGCTCTCGAACATCTTCTGATGGATAAGCACGCTGCCTTTTGCCTGAGTGGCAACTACGAGCATTACACTCAGCAAGTCCGGCGTCAGTCCCGGCCAGGGAGCATCGGCAATAGTCATGATAGAACCATCTATGAACGACTCTATCTGATACGTTTCCTGTGCAGGTACATAGATATCGTCTCCCCGTTGTTCCAGTTTGATGCCCAGACGGCGGAAACTTTCAGGGATGATGCCCAAGTTTTCATAAGAAACATTCTTGATGGTGAGCTCACTTTGCGTCATGGCTGCCATACCGATAAAACTGCCGACTTCAATCATATCGGGAAGTATTGTATGTTCGGTACCGTGTAGTTCGTCCACTCCTTCAATGGTCAATAGATTGGAGGCAATGCCTTGTATCTTGGCGCCCATGCGGTTCAGCATCTTGCAAAGTTGTTGCAGATACGGTTCGCAGGCAGCATTGTAAATAGTGGTTGTTCCTTTGGCCAGTACCGCCGCCATCACGATGTTGGCAGTTCCGGTAACCGAAGCTTCGTCCAGTAACATGTAGGTGCCTTTCAGTTCGCAAGCTGAAATCTCATACGCTTCGCGCTCTGCGTTGTACGAAAAATCTGCACCCAGATTCTGTATACCGATAAAGTGAGTATCCAGACGTCTGCGTCCTATCTTGTCCCCACCCGGTTTGGATATCATCGCTTTATGGAAGCGTGCCACCATCGGGCCGATTAACATAACCGAACCTCGCAGACTGGAACATTTCTTCAGGAATTCATCACTCTCCAGATAACTCAAATCCAGCTTTTCTGCTTTGAAACAATACGTATCAAGCCCTTTTCTGGATACCGTAACGCCCATGTCACGCATCAATTGAATGAGATTGTTGACGTCCAGTATGTCCGGAATATTATGTACGGTCACCTCTTCGGCTGTCAGCAGCGTGGCGCAGATAATCTGCAATACCTCGTTTTTTGCGCCTTGCGGATGAATCTCGCCGGATAATCTGTGTCCTCCTTCAATTACGAATGATGCCATAAATTGGGATTTATGACTTATGATTTATAATTTATGATTTATGAACGGATCTGCCGCTTATAAATCATAAATCTGAAATCATAAATCTGTTAGTACTTTCTCTTATTATTCCGGTTATCTCTCCGGTTATTCTGATTGTTTACTTTCGGACGGTAGTTCTGATTGATACGTTCAGCCATCAGTTTGATGATGTCATCCGTCATCTGCAATTTGCCACCCGAATATTCATTAAGATCTTCTGCAATCTTGCGGTCGTCTACCGTATCCTTGTTCCAGGTCATGTAGTCTTTCTTCATATGGTTACAGATCAGGGCAATCAGATTCTGCTTTTCATCTCCTTCGGGGAAGTCAATTGCTTTCTTTATCAATACTTCCAGTGTACGGCCGTAGTGGCGGTAACGAATTTTTGTACTGGGATAGGGGATCACTTCCGGACGGGTATTCAAATTATCTTTGCGGATAATTTCATAAGGATAATCAATGTCCAGTTTGAAGTCGGACATGATAGCCAGATGATCCCATAATTTATGTTTAAAATCGGGTACATCACGCAGATGCGGGAACATATTACCCATGATGTTGATAATGGTGTTTGCGCAACGTTGGCGTTCAGCGCGGTCTTCGATTGTCAACGCGTGGTCAACCATGTTTTGGATGCTGCGTCCGTATTCCGGCAAAGGCATCCGTTTTTGTTGAGTGTTATATTGCATATATTATAAAAGTTTTTTCGGTTGGGAAGCTACAAACTCTTTCAGGTAGAATGGTTCAAAATAAGCTACATCCTTAAAGTCGTTTTCGGCTATTGCTTTTTCAGCAAGTGGGAACATCATTTTTGCCAATGGACGAATATCGTCAATGAAGTGCGCATTGGGATGAGTTATTTTATCTTTGCACTTGGCTGCCCCGTCTCCAAAGAAATAGACGGGATGTTGATCCAGAAATTCCGTATAAGAGTTTTCGTCTACAATGTCAGCGGCTATGTCGCGCACAGGCTTCAGGGCACGGTCGTAGATAGCAGCATATACCTCCATGCGGCGTGCATCAATCATTGGGCATAGCAATGCGTCTTCGGGCAATTCATCATGATAAAGCAATACTGGCACGCATTGTACCTTCAATGTCGGAAGACCGATCAGCGGAATATTACGTCCGTAGCAAACTCCTTTCGCCATAGATACACCGATACGTAGCCCAGTGTAAGAACCCGGTCCACAACTCACCGCTACTGCATCAATCGGCATGGCATGACTGTCGGCAAACGACAGAGCTTCGTCTATAAATACTCCTAGCAGAGCGGCATGAGACGGGCCGTTCAGATCTTCTTTGTTAAATACATTTTGTCCATCTTCACTCACAGCAACGGAGCATGCCGAGGTGGACGTTTCAATATGCAAGATACACGACATAGTCTTTTGTTAGTTTAATTGTGGCAAATTTACAGGTTTATTTTCAGATACACAAGCGAATCCAAAAAGGGTTCGGTATCTTTCTTACGGCATTATTGGCAGGTTTTTAGATTATTTCTATCTTTGCTATCTGATTTTAGGAATAAATACTGAATTCGTTAACATAAAATAACCGGCACAAGGAGGTCGTTGTATCTGTAATTATGATCGTAGCTATTATTATTGTACTTTTTATTTTGGTGGTGATTTCGATGTACAACTCATTGGTGAGAAAGAGAAATCAGATAGAAAATGCTTTTTCCACTATCGATGTCATGTTGAAACGCCGCTTCGATTTGATCCCCAATCTGGTTGCAACCGTTCAGCAATATGCCAAGCATGAAGCTGATACATTTGCTGCAATAACGGAAATGCGCAACAAGACTTATACTTCTCTTAATGACAGCGAAAAGGCGGACTTTGACAAAATGTTTTCTAAAGTGCGTACTCAATTCTTTGCAGTGGCGGAGAACTATCCCGAACTAAAAGCTTCTGAAAATTTCCTGCAATTGCAGCGTTCGCTCAATGAAACGGAAGAACAATTGGCTGCTGCCCGCCGCACTTACAATGCTTCTGTAACCGATTACAATAATGCCGTCCAGACTTTCCCTACAAATCTGTTGGCAGGTATGTTTGGCTTTACAAGAAAAGCGGTGCTGACAATTCCGGAAGCAGAACGTGCAACTCCGGATGTAAAGAACTTATTTAATTCATAAAATAGCCGGCAATGGATTATGTAGATTTTGACTCTCTGGCGCAGAAGCTGGCCCCCACATTGCAAGTTCTGGAAAATAAACGTAAGGAACTCCTGAGGAAAGGGCGTTCGGAGGGTTTGATTTATGCTGCTATTTTTCTGGTAGTAGGAGTGATCGCTTTGTTGATACTTAAATTGGAAGGGATCTTTGGTCCGATAGTTATTGTTGTTATTTCTGTAATCATCTTTATTACTTGTATCAATAATAAGTCGAAAATATTCTCCTCTTTTTATAAAGAAGAAGTGGTAGATGAAATAATCCATGCCTTTTGTCCGAATGCGACTTATTCTCCGAATAATGGAGTGAGTGAGGATCTTTTTAGAAATAGCGGACTGTTTACTTCTCCCGACCGTTATCATGCCGAAGATTTGATAGAAGGATGTCTGGATAAAACCAGCTTTATCTGTTCCGAGGTACATGCTGAAGAGCGCAGAGCTCGTTCTACCAAGAATGGAGTGCAGTATTATTGGGAAGATATTTTCAAAGGATTTCTTTTCATTGCTGACTTTCATAAAGAATTTCAGGGAGAAACGACCGTTTTGCGGGACAGCTTTTTCAAAATTAAGATGGGAGCTTCAAGAGTGAAAATGGAAAATCCCGATTTTGAAAAAGTCTTTGATGTCTTTTCCACGAACCAGATTGAAGCCCGCTATCTGATTACCCCTTCCATGATGGAAAGAATGTTGAAGTTGGACAGCAATTTTAAGAAAGGAATTACCATCAGTTTCCGGAATTCTACGATTCTGGTCGCCATTCCGGATTCAAAGAACCGGTTTGAAGCAGATGTGTGGAGTTCTTTGAGTGATATGAGTATCCTTAAATCGGACTTTGCAGTGCTCCAATCCTTACTGGATATTGTAGATGAACTAAACTTGAACACACGTATTTGGAGTAAAGAGTAAGCGATAAATACATCACTTATTTCTTGAATAATTTTCACTAATGAAAATATTCATGTAATTTTGCGGAAAACTAAAGAATCTTATGATACAATCCATGACCGGATACGGTAAAGCGACCGCTGAACTGTCCGATAAGAAAATCAATGTAGAAATCAAATCGCTCAATAGTAAAGCGATGGATCTGTCAACCCGCATCGCTCCCCTCTACCGGGAAAAAGAAATAGAAATCCGTAACGAAATTGCTAAGGCACTGGAACGTGGTAAAGTGGATTTCAGTCTGTGGATTGATAAAAAAGATGCCTGTGAACTTATTACTCCCATTAATCAGGATGTGGTAGTGGCGTATTACGAACGAATTCGCACTATCTCCGAAACTACCGGTATCCCTGCACCCGAAGACTGGTTCTCTACTTTGCTCCGCATGCCGGACGTGATGACAAAGAACGATATTCAGGAACTGAGCGAGGAAGAATGGAAAGCTGTTCATGCCACTGTGCTTCAAGCTATCCAAAATCTGGTTGATTTCCGTATCCAGGAAGGCGCGGCTTTAGAGAAGAAGTTCCGCGAAAAGATTTCTAATATTGCCAAGTTGCTGACTTCTGTTGATCCGTACGAAAAAGAGCGTGTAGAGAAAATCAAAGAACGCATCACGGATGCTTTGGAAAAGACCATCAGCGTGGACTATGACAAGAACCGTCTGGAGCAGGAACTCATCTATTACATTGAGAAACTGGATATCAACGAAGAAAAACAACGTCTGAGCAACCACTTGAAATACTTCATTAATACTATGGAGGATGGAAGTGGGCAAGGTAAGAAGTTGGGTTTCATAGCTCAGGAAATGGGACGTGAAATCAATACGTTGGGAAGCAAGTCCAATCATGCTGAGATGCAGAAGATTGTAGTGCAGATGAAGGATGAGCTGGAACAAATCAAAGAACAGGTATTGAACGTGATGTAGAGACATTTGCAATGTACAATTTACAATGTACAATTTGCCGTATTGAGGTGTGCGCCGGATTGTGCTTTTCTTTAGATTGTACTTTGCTAAATTGTACCTCTCATCAAGTTTTTCCTTTAATTTGTATTATTGTAATTTACTAAATTGTACATTGTACTTTGCTAAATTGTAAATGTTATGTTGGCTAAACTTATTATATTCTCAGCCCCTTCCGGGTCAGGGAAATCAACCATTATCAACTATTTATTGGGGCAGAACCTGAATCTGGCTTTTTCTTGTTCTGCTACCAGTCGTCCGCCACGCGGAACAGAACAGCATGGAGTGGAGTACTTCTTTCTTTCTCCCGAAGAATTCCGTACCCGCATTGCCAATGACGAGTTTCTAGAATATGAAGAAGTGTATAAAGACCGTTACTACGGTACATTGAAGTCTCAGGTAGAAGCTCAGTTGGCTGCCGGACAAAATGTGGTTTTTGATGTGGACGTTGTAGGTGGCTGCAATATAAAGAAGTTTTATGGCGACCGTGCTCTGTCGGTGTTCATTCAGCCTCCTTCGGTAGAGGAACTTCGTAAACGTCTGGTAGGACGTGGAACGGATGCTCCCGAAGTGATAGAAGCCCGCGTAGCTAAGGCGGAATATGAACTGACGTTTGCCCCTAAATTCGATAAGGTCATTGTAAATGATGACTTGGAGCAGGCTAAGGCAGAAGCTTTGCAGGTAATTACAGAGTTTTTATCGAAATAATAAGGTCTGTCATGTATCAGCCGAAACCTGTTTCTCCTAAACAGAACAAGTCATTGTTGATTCTCAACACACTCCTGGCACTTATATCTTTGGTGTCAGGTCTGATGGCGTTGTATTATAGCCAATGGACAATAGTTCTTGGTATGACATTGGTATTGCTTTCAAGTTGCATCAATGTTTATACTTGCTGGAAACGTATGAAAACAAAAGAATGAAAACGGGTATCTTCAGCGGCTCCTTCAATCCGGTTCACATCGGACATCTTGCCCTTGCCAATTATCTTTGCGAATATGAAGGGCTGGATGAAGTGTGGTTTCTCGTAACCCCGCATAATCCGTTGAAGGAAGAAGATGAATTGATGGATGATACCTTCCGTTTGAAGTTGGCTCAACTTGCCATTGCGGGGTATCCTAAGTTTAAAGCTTCTGATATTGAGTTTAATCTGCCCCGTCCGTCCTATACCATCCATACGCTGGATAAACTGAAAGAAACCTATCCCGACCGGGAATTTCATTTGATTATCGGTTCGGACAACTGGGCGCTTTTTCCCCGCTGGTATCAGTCGGAACGTATTCTTGCCGAAAATCATATTCTTGTATATCCCCGTCCTGGTTATCCGGTTTCTTCCGATTCCCTTTCGGAGAATGTAAAAGTAGCTTCTTCGCCTACTTTTGAAATCAGTTCTACCTTTATTCGCCGGGCGATGGAGGAAGGGAAAGATGTTCGTTACTTCCTCCATCCGGCGGTTTACGAGGCACTCTCATCTGAGTTTCCTCGCTAAATAATGCTACTGTTTGGCATGGAATAATCCTTTGGAATCGATATCCACATCCAACATGTATGAACTGGTAGCCTCTTCTTTCGGCATAATCCGGTCTATTCTGCCCAGATCCTCTTTCGTTAGTTTCACATTTAATGCTTGAATCGTGTCTTTGATTTGTGAGGCTGTTCTTGAACCTACCAGTGCTATGATATCTTCACCTTGCGCCAACACCCAGGCTATGGCAAGTTGTGCCAGGGTAGCTCCTTTTTCAACTGCAATCTGTTTCAGTGCATCGGTGCGGGCAAGATTTGCTTTCATTGTTGCCAATGCTTCTGGAGAAATTCTCTGACCGATAGATTTTAATTTTTCTTCTTGTGAACTTCCGCCAATCAGTCCCGAAAGGAGTACGCCGAAGGCTACAATGCCGACACCTAATTCTCTTGCTGTCGGTAAAAGGTCATCTTCTATATGCCGGTCTGCCAACGAATATCTTACTTCGACCAGACTGATCGGGTGTACTGCATTTGCTCTGCGAAGTATCTCTCCATTCACTTCGGAGATTCCTATATTTTTCACATATCCTTTTGTAGCCAGATCGGATATAGCGCCGATGGTGTCTTCTACGGGTATATGTGGATTGATGCGGGCGGGTTGGTATAAATCCACATAGTCAGTACCTAAACGGCTTAGTGTATAGCGCAGGTAGTTTTCCACAGCTTCCGGGCGGGCATCCATTCCGTACATTCTGCCATCCACACCCTGCATGGCTCCAAACTTTACAGAGATAAAGACATCTTCCCGCTTGCGGGTCTTTAATGCCTCTTTTATCAGCATTTCACTTTGTCCGTTTCCGTAGAAGTCTGCGGTATTCAGGAAATTAACTCCTCCATCCAAAGCTGTATGTATCGTGTTGATACCTTCACTTACGTCTCCCATTCTCATACTTCCCAAGCCTATGCGCGAAAGCATGAAGTTGCTTGTTTTCTCTTTCGATAAGTTTAAATATTCCATATTCCTTAAATATTAAGTTTTTTCTGTGACGCAAAGGTCGGACAGAATAGATGAATTGACAAGGTCATTTTACTACTATAATTAGTCATAATCCGAAACGTATCTGTTTATAATAAGAATAATTATTAAATTTGCATTTTAAAATTAGTCATTTATCAGAATTGTGATGAAAGATACAGTACTTGATTTAAGTTTTCAGGATTATCTTGAAAGAATGAATCCTCAATCCTCCTTTCAGGAGCAGTTGGTGGTTATCTACTTGGACGATTCGGTGACAAAAGAAGATAAGGTTGGGAGGTATCCCATGCAGCTTGAAGCCTCCTCTTTAATATTGGTCGTGTCAGGTGAAATGCAAATTGAAGTGGATTATCTGCCTTATACTCTTAAAAGAAGTACCGTGATGCAGCTACTGGCTGATAATATAATAGGAAATGTATCGTATACTCCCGGTTTCAGAGGATACTTGCTTTTGTTTTCACCGGAACTGAAGCAGGAAATCATGTCATTAACTTCCAGCATACGTTTGCCGGAAGCAGGAAACTTAAAACGTCTATATCCAGAACAGAGTTTGACCGATGATGAATGTGCAATTGTGCTGAATCGGATAGAACGTATAAAGAAGTATATAGCGGACTCGGATCATCTGTATCGGGCCACTGTAATTAAAAATGAGGTGATAAATCTATTGCTCGATATAACCAATAGCCGTTGGAAGAAATATGGAGAAAGAGAAATCTCATTTTCGCGTAATGAAATAATTCGGCAGCGTTTCCACGAATTGCTTTTGGGAAATTGCCGTAAACATCGTGATGTCGGATTTTATGCGCAGGAATTGTGTGTTACTCCGGATTATCTGTCGAAGATAATACGGGAGTGTGACGGGCAATCGGCACTGAAATGGATCACAAATGCCGTGGTGACAGAAGCAAAACTCCTGTTGCGCCGACCGGATATGAATGTCAGTCAGGTAGCTATTGAACTGAATTTTCCGGATCAATCTACATTTGGGAAGTTTTTTAAAAGAAATACAGGTATGGCACCTGCCCGATACAGAGCAGATGCCTTACGGAAAGCGATACACTATACCTGATGTTTTATATAAACCACTGAACGCCCTCCACCTCGCTTGCGGATAATACCTTCTGTCAGAAATTCCTGTAAATCAGAGCTGGCGCATCTGTCCGTTACGCGCGTGAGTCGGGCATATTCGGCGCGTGTGATGCAGACATTTGCTTCCAGAAAGGTCAGCATCATCTGTCTTCTATCTTTTTTGGCAACTGCCGGTTTCTTTGCCGAGGCTTTTTTGTCTATTCTCTCCAGTTCCATTTGATGTCTCACGTACTTTTTGAAGGCTTTGCTGGGGCGGAATTTTACCGTTTCAAAGCGTACGGATTCAGCACGTATGTCCTTTTTCTGTATGGCAGGACGCGTACATTTCAGTGTAGTACTGAAAAATCCCAGTTCATCCAGTTCTACATTGTAACCTTCGGCGAGCCAGTCGCCCAGTGCATTGCTGATGGCTTGCATAATTCCCACGACCATGGCGTGTGGCATGTGCTGTTCTTTCATTAACCGCTCCTGAAACTCCTTTGCAGTGATAGTGCCTTTGGAGCGGACGCGTGCATGGAGTGGTTTCTTCTTACCTTCGCCACTGGGGTCCGGTGTTTCGTAAAGGTCATAATAAGTACTCATATATACATTGTTTTTAAGAGGTTTCTGTTTTCGTAGAAACAAATTGGTACTGGAACTGCGAGAGGTTAATGTCGGATGTGTTACAGACTAATATCGTTTATACTAAAAAGTATTCTTACTACAAATATAGAAGTTTTTTACAACAGTTATGTTATTTTCTTACTATAGTTATATATTTTTCTTACAATAATTGTTGTAAGAATAGTTTTTAGGTAATGAAAGATTAATTTCTTGCGATGCCGGGATTAGTTCTTAGACTCTTTGATTTTAGTTTTATATAGGTTGTGGTTTTTTGTTATTGCTGGCCACTTTCCTTCGTTTTCTGTTCTATTCTGTTTACCTTTGCAGGAAGATTAAGCCGGAACACACTAAAGACAACATTTACTATAATTTATCAAATTGAGGATGGCGAAAAGGTAATAAACCAAGTGAGTATATGAAACCCAAAAAGAACAGAATATTTTGCCGCGATTGCAATAAATATAAAACGCTATTTGAGTCAGAGTCAAAAGCAGATAATTTTATTAAATTCAATCATGAAGAGATAGAAGCGTGTAGTGGTCATGCCCCTAACCGGAGTTATTATTGTCGTTCGTGCGTTGGTTGGCATGTTACCAGTAAGAAGGAATATGATGATAGGCTACCTTCTTTAACTGATAAAGTTCTTGACGCTTATAAGGCAACTCTTCCAATGAAGTTGCTCTCCGGTGATAGAGCGTTACTGAGACGGGCTGATGAAATAATGGCTGATATTGCAAAGTTGATAAAAGAGAAAAATCCCGAGCAATGCGTTTCTCTTTTCCAAGAAGTATATAGCATATTTCAGCGTATTCCTGATACGGATGATATCATTAAATATAAGCAAAGTCTATTTTTACGTTATAGAAAGCTGATAACTAAAATAGATCGTGGAATGTTGGATACATTTATTATTCCAGTAAGCGCAATGCAAAGTTTAGCTGCAGAATCTAACTTGAAAGAGCTTAAGATGCAATATGATATGGGAAACTATGAGGTTGCTAATGAACTTTTGCAAGATGTTCGGAATGCTGTGGCTAATGTTGTTGATGAACAGTATAAGAAAGAATTGAATAAACGTATCAAGATAATCGGAACAAAGAATAATCTTAGGATGGGCATTGAGGCTATAGAGCAGATGCAAAATCCGGACAAAAACATTTTGTTTGAAGAAATTGAAGAAAATTTCATTAAAATAGACTTGTCGTATGTGTATGGAGAGTATCATGAATGTGTGAAATTGATACAATATGTAAAAAGGATATATGATGTGGTATTGACTATAGAAGGTTCTGAAGCAAGAAAGAAAAAGATAGAGGACCGGTTACATAAATTCGTAGAATCAGTATCTATTGCATTGAAAGCTCTTTGAATGGGAGATCTCTCTTGTATGACCTTTTTCCTGTTTGCGGCTTTATATAAAGCGTGTTTCCAACATTTGAATTATAAAGAAAAATCCCCTTCACACCATACAGTATGAAGGGGATTCCCATATATAACAACTATAGCTTCTTACACAATACCTTGTGCCATCATGGCCTTGGCTACCTTCATGAATCCGGCAACGTTAGCACCCTTCACGTAGTTCACATAACCGTCAGCTTCAGTACCATACTGTACGCAAGCTTCGTGAATGTTCTTCATGATGCTCTTCAATTTCTCGTCTACTTCTTCTGCGCTCCAGCTCAGTTTGATAGAGTTCTGAGTCATTTCCAGACCGGATACTGATACACCACCTGCATTGGCTGCCTTACCTGGAGCATACAGAATCTTAGCATCCTGGAATACTTTGATAGCTTCCGGAGTAGAAGGCATATTAGCACCTTCGGATACTGCCATTACACCATTGGCAACTAATTGGCGAGCGTGGTCACCGTTCAGTTCGTTCTGAGTTGCAGAAGGTAGAGCGATGTCAGCTTTTTCACCCCAAGGCTTAGCTCCTTCTACATATTTCACACCAGGATATTGTTCTGCATACTCGCGGATACGTCCACGGTAGAGATTCTTCAATTCCATGATGTAGTCCAGTTTTTCGCGGTCGATACCTGCCGGGTCGTAAACATAACCGTCAGAGTCAGACATGGTGAGTACTTTACCACCCAGTTCCAATACTTTTTCAGCAGTATATTGAGCTACGTTACCAGAACCGGAGATCAGGCAAGTCTTGCCTTTTAGGTCAGTACCTTTAGATTTCAGCATTTCCATCAGAAAGTAGATGTTACCGTAACCTGTAGCCTCAGGACGAATCAGTGAACCACCGAATTCGCGACCTTTACCAGTGAATGTACCTGTGAATTCATGAGTCAGCTTCTTGTACATACCGAACATGAAACCTACTTCACGACCACCTACACCGATGTCACCAGCAGGAACGTCAGTCTCAGGACCAATATGACGCCACAGTTCCAGCATGAATGCTTGTACGAAACGCATTACTTCAGCATTAGACTTGCCACGCGGAGAGAAGTCGGAACCACCTTTACCACCACCCATAGGCAGAGTAGTCAGAGAGTTTTTGAAGGTTTGTTCGAATGCGAGGAACTTCAGGATTGAGAGGTTCACAGATGCGTGGAAACGGATACCACCTTTGTACGGACCGATAGCGTTGTTGTGTTGAACGCGATAACCCATGTTTGTCTGGATGTTACCCTTATCGTCCATCCAAGTCACGCGGAATTGATAAACACGATCGGGGATGCAAAGACGCTCAATTAGATTGACTTTGTCAAATTCCGGGTGTTTGTTGTACTCTTCTTCAATTGTAGAAAGTACTTCTTCCACTGCTTGATGATACTCTGGTTCGTTGGGGAACCGTCTTTTCAAATCTTCTAATACCTTAGCTGCATTCATAATCTATTTCTTTTATTGGTTGCTACTAAATATAATTGTCTTAACAAAGTATTCTTTAGATTGTTTTTTCTCTGTTGCGGTTGCAAAAGTACACATAAAAATGAGACAAACAAACAATTTATAAAGAAAATGCGGGATAAAACAACAAAAATATTGTTTTATCCCGCAAAAAGGAATAAAAAGATATTATTTATCCTCTCTTTAATGATTTTATTACCGGAATGAATACTAACGCTGCCGAAATGACAAGTGTCATAATGACTGGACCGTCAATTCGTTCGGCAGTTGTTAGAACTATGTAGCAAAGTGCTGCCCAAAGCAGTACAATGCAAACACTTTGTGATTTCGATAACGGGCGTCTCATTTACCAGCTTTCTTTTTATCCACGATGGCGTCGATGACTGCTACTGCGGTGATGTTCACAATGTCGCGTACGGAGCTTTCGAAGTCGGTGAAGTGGATAGGCTTGTTCAGTCCCATTTGTATCGGGCCGATTAGCTCCATTTCCGTATTCATAGCTTGCAACAGTTTGTATGCAGAGTTGGCAGAGCTGAGGTTCGGGAATACAAGGGTATTCACGTCTTTACCTTTCAGACGGGTGAATGGATACTTGGCGTCACGCATCTTGCGGTCCATGGCAAAGTTCACCTGCATTTCACCGTCAATGGCAAGATCAGGATAGTTCTGCTGCATATATTCCACGGCTTCGTGTACACTTACCGGACTACCTTCGGTGTCTGCACCGAAGTTGGAGTAACTCAACATGGCCATTACCGGAGTATGGTTGAAGAAACGTACGGTATGCTCTGACAGTTTGGCTATGTCAATCAATGTTTCGGCATTGGGATGACGGTTGATTAGTGTATCAGCCAGGAAGTAGGTACCTTTCTTGGAGTTCAGGATGTGCATCGTACCGAAATGCTTGTATTGCGGTTGTATGCCGATAACTTCTTTGGCAACTTTGATCGTATTGCTGTATTTGGTATAAAGACCGGTGATGAATGCATCTGCATCGCCTGTTTCCACCATCATCATACCGAAGTAGTTGCGTTCGAACATCTTATCGTTGGCTTCCTCATAGGTGGCACCTTGGCGAGCACGCTTTTCGGAAAGAATGCGGGCGTAGCGTTCACGGCGTGAGGCTTCGTTCGGATGGCGCAGGTTGACGATTTCGATGCCTTCCAGGCTGAGGTCGAGTTCTTTTGCCAGTTTTTCGATGGTTTCATCGTTACCTAATACAATCGGATGACAGATACCTTCGGCTTTGGCTTCTACAGCGGCTTTCAGCATATTGGGGTGAGAACCTTCGGCAAATACCACGCGTTGCGGATTGCGACGGGCGGTGTCGTAAAGCTGGCGAGTCAGTTTGCTTTCGTAACCCATCAGTTCGCGGAGCTGTACGCAGTAAGCATCCCAGTCCTCGATATCTTTACGGGCTACACCGCTTTCCATAGCAGCCTTGGCTACGGCGCAGGAAACTTCAGTGATAAGACGCGGGTCAACCGGTTTCGGGATGAAGTATTCCGGACCGAAACTAAAGTTGTTAACATGATAAGCCTCGTTCACAACATCGGGTACAGGCTGTTTTGCCAGGTTGGCAATGGCATGTACGGCGGCAATCTTCATTTCTTCGTTGATGGCTTTGGCCTGAGTATCCAAGGCACCGCGGAAGATATAGGGGAAACCGATTACATTATTAATCTGGTTCGGATAGTCCGACCGTCCGGTTGCCATCAGTACATCGGGACGTGCTGACATGGCATCTTCGTAAGAGATTTCCGGTGTAGGGTTAGCCAATGCGAAAACGATAGGAGACGGAGCCATGCTGCGTACCATGTCCTGCGACAGAACGTTTCCTTTGGATAATCCCAGGAATACGTCAGCACCTTTGATGGCTTCTTCCAGTGTGTGGATATCTGTGCGACCAGTAGCGAAGTAGCGTTTCTGTTCGTTGAGATCGGTACGTGCTTTGCTGATTACACCTTTACTATCCAGCATCACGATGTTTTCCAGGCGGGCACCCAGTGAAACATACAGTTTTGTACAAGATACGGCAGATGCACCGGCACCATTCACAACGATTTTTACATCTTCGATTTTCTTGCCTGCTACCTGCAAAGCGTTCACAAGTCCGGCACTGGAGATGATGGCCGTACCATGCTGGTCATCGTGCATCACAGGGATATCGAGCTCTTCTTTCAGGCGACGCTCTATTTCGAAGCACTCAGGTGCTTTGATATCTTCCAGGTTGATACCACCGAAGGTAGGAGCAATGGCCTTTACTGCTTCGATGAATTTTTCGGGATCTTTTTCGTTTACTTCAATATCGAATACGTCGATGCCGGCATAAATCTTGAACAGAAGTCCTTTACCTTCCATTACGGGCTTACCGCTCAACGCACCTATGTCGCCAAGACCGAGTACGGCAGTACCGTTGGAGATTACAGCAACCAAGTTTCCTTTCGCTGTATATTTATAAGCATCCTGCGGATTCTTTTCTATTTCGAGGCACGGCTCCGCCACACCGGGAGAGTAAGCAAGTGAAAGATCGGTTTGGGTACTGTAGGGCTTGGTAGGCACTACTTCTATCTTACCTGGTTTGCCTTGTGAGTGATACAGCAAGGCAGCTTCTTTAGTTATCTTAGCCATGGTAGTTGATTATGAGTTGTTAGTTAAAAGTTATAATTTTGCCGCAAAGGTAGGAATAAATGTGATAAAGTGTAAGTCTGTGTGCAATAAAAACTATTAAATAGTACTTAATCTGTCGGAAGTCAAAGCAAGGATGAGGGTGGAAACAAACAATAAGGCGAAGGACTGGAAAGTCTCTCGCCTTATTGTTTATAAAATAGTCTGAGTATAGACTGCTTTAAATGCCTCTACCTGTGAAAATACAGCAGTAGATGGTTTTTCTTTTATTCCGTAGCCGCTTCTCCTTCAGCTTCCGGAGCCTTATCTATCAACTCCAGGAACTGGTCGAGTCGAGGTGTAACAATGATTTGTGTACGGCGGTTGCGCTGTTTGCCCAGTTCGGAATCATTGTCTGTGATAGGATTGTACTCGCCACGTCCGGCAGCAGAAAGGCGTTTAGGGTCAACGCCATATTTATTCTGCAATTCTTGTACTACAGATGAGGCACGCAGGGCACTCAAATCCCAGTTATTGCGGATATTGGTACGTGAGATGGGTACGTTGTCCGTATTACCCTCTACCAGTACTTCGTAATCTTTGTAGTCGGTGATAATCTTGGCAATCTTGCTCAACGTTTCGCCGGCACGTTCGTTGATTTCGTAACTGCCGCTCTTGTAGAGCATATTGTCTGCTAAAGAGATGTAAACCACACCTTTCAGTACTTTCACATCTACTTCTTTCAATTCCTCGCGGCTCAGGGAGCGGGTCAGATTGTTGGTTAGCATAACGTTCAGTGAGTCTGATTTACTCTTGGCATCCACTAATTGCTTGATGTAGCGGTTGGAGGCATTGATTTCATCTACGAGTTTGGAGATGTTGATATTCCCTTGCGAGTTCTGCTGGAGGCTCTTGTCGAGCGATCCTTGCAGGGTAGCGTAACTGTTACGCAATTCCTGATTATTTTTTCGGGCTTCGCTTAGGCGATCCTCCAAACTTTTAGATTGTGTGCGGTATTCGGCAAGCTGGATTTGTGCGTCCTGATAGGACTTGTCGAGAGCAGACTTTTCGTCTTTCAGTTTGTTATAATCTGTTTGAAGATTCACAAATTCCTTCTTGGTCACACATCCCGTCAGGAATAGAGTTGCGACCAACAGAAAGGATGCAGCTAATTTTGTACGTTTCATAAATCTTTCTTTATTAAATGTTTACTGGGCGCAAAGATAAGAAAATCCCCGTACTCCGGTTGCGGAGACGGGGATATATTATTTGTTTTATAGGTACTTTATGAAATTATGCGTTCAGAGCCTGCTCAATATCTGCGATGATATCGTCTGCATTCTCAATGCCTACAGAGAAACGAATCAAGTCGGGACGTACTCCGGCTTCCAGTAATTGTTCGTCCGACAATTGGCGGTGTGTATGGCTGGCCGGATGCAGCACGCAGGTACGAGCATCGGCAACGTGGGTCACGATGGCAGCCAACTTTAGTGAGTCCATGAACTTGATAGAAATCTCGCGCCCCCCTTTCAATCCGAAGGAGATAACACCGCAAGAACCGTTCGGCATATACTTCTGTGCCAACTCATAGTATTTATTGTCGGGAAGACCGCAATAGTTCACCCAAGCTACTTTGTCATTTTTAGAAAGATATTCGGCAACTGCCTGTGCATTTTTACAGTGTTGCGGCATACGCAGGTGCAGAGTTTCCAGACCGAGATTCAGCAGGAAAGAGTTCTGCGGAGACTGGATGCTGCCGAGGTCACGCATCAACTGGGCAGTAGCCTTAGTGATATAAGCCATCTTACCGAAAGCTTTTGTATAAGTCAGTCCGTGGTATGACTCATCCGGTGTGCACAATCCGGGGAATTTGTCAGCGTGTGCATCCCAGTCGAACTTGCCGCTGTCTACAATACAACCACCTACGCTGGTGGCATGACCATCCATATATTTGGTCGTAGAGTGTACTACGATATCAGCACCCCATTCAAACGGGCGGCAGTTGATAGGAGTCGGGAACGTATTGTCTACAATCAAAGGTACACCGTGACTATGGGCAATGCGGGCAAATTTTTCAATATCCAATACTTCCAGTGACGGGTTGGAAATGGTTTCACCGAACAATGCTTTCGTATTCGGGCGGAAAGCTGCGGAGATTTCTTCTTCGCTGGCATCCGGACTAACGAAAGTAACTTCGATACCCAATTTCTTCATAGTCACCCCGAAGAGATTGAATGTACCACCATAGATAGCGGACGAACAAACGAAGTGATCGCCTGCCTGGCAGATATTAAATATAGCATAGAAATTGGCAGCTTGTCCGCTGGACGTCAGCATGCCGGCAACACCGCCTTCAAGAGCTGCTATCTTGGCGGCAACAGCGTCGTTGGTAGGATTTTGCAGGCGAGTATAGAAATAACCGCTCTCTTCAAGATCAAAGAGACGTGCCATTTGCTCGCTGGTTTCATATTTGAAAGTGGTACTTTGATAAATGGGGAGTACACGGGGTTCGCCCTTCTTAGGAGTCCATCCTGCCTGTACGCAGAGGGTTTCCGGTTTAAATTGCTTTGCCATAATGCTATCAGTTTTTATAGTTTTTTATCAATTAACGCATTTGTGGACGCAAAAGTAGAGAAAATAATTGTATTTTTGTCCGCAAGATGAATAAATGGAAAATGAAACAGTTATTTTGCTTTCTTATTTTGCTTTTTTGCATGTCATTCTCTTACGAAGCGTTGGCCCAGGAAGAGCGGGCTACGCCGAAAAGCGGTGAGGGGATATCTGGTTTTCTACAGCGTAACGGGCGTACCGGAAAAGCGTACTATCAGGAGTTCCTGGAACTGAATAAGAAACAATTGCGAGGTAAAGAGGAATTGCGGTTGGGAGTGAAATATTTGCTTCCACCTCTGAAAAAGGGGAGTGGCAATACGGCTGCTTCATCCAATTCATCTGCTTCAAACTCTTCTGCTTCAAATTCTTCTGCCCGTTCTGGCAACAAAACGATTCGTGAACCTCTTTTCGGAAAAAGTC
>NZ_EQ973495.1:613067-621624 GCF_000158035.1 Bacteroides cellulosilyticus DSM 14838 | reverse complement strand
GAAAAAGTCTTGCTGAAGTTAAAGTGACGGGAAACCGCCTCAAAGGTGCGTGTTTCTACGTGGTGAGTGGGCATGGTGGCCCTGATCCCGGTGCTATTGGCAGGATAGGAAGCGTGGAACTGCATGAGGATGAATATGCCTATGATGTCGCTCTCCGTCTTGCCCGGAATCTGATGGAGGAAGGCGCTAAAGTTTATATTATTATTCAGGATGCCAAAGACGGTATCCGTGACGATCAATACCTTAATAACAGTAAACGCGAAACTTGTATGGGTGCTCCTATTCCTCTGAACCAGGTTGCCCGCCTTCGCCAGCGTTGTGAGAAAATAAATGCGCTCTATCAGAAAGACCGCAAGAGTTATACGTATTGCCGTTCCATCTTCTTGCATGTAGATAGCCGTAGTAAAAGTCACCAGACGGATGTATTCTTCTATCATGCTCCCAAAAGTGTGAATGGTAAACGGTTGGCAACTACAATGAAGAATACTTTCGAATCTAAATACGACCGCCACCAACCTAACCGTGGCTTTTCGGGAACTGTCAGCCCACGCAATTTGTATGTGCTGGCCAATTCCAGTCCTGCTGGAGTGTTTGTAGAGTTGGGTAATATTCAGAATACTTTCGACCAGCGCCGGTTTGTTATGAGTTCCAATCGTCAGGCGTTAGCGAAGTGGATGATGGAAGGTTTCATTACTGATTATAAGAAGAGCAAATAATCCTTATTTTCTTTCTGTTTTCTTTTCATGCCACACCACTACCGTCACTGCTGACAGTATCAGTAGAATGCCTAAAGCACTGTGCACCGTGAAATTTTCTTTGAATACCCAGCATCCGATGGCTACGGCAGTAAGTGGTTCCAAGGCTCCGAAGATGGAGGTTAGAGTGGGTCCGATGTGTTTAATAGCCTTTACCAAAGTTATATTTGAAATGGCTGTTGCGGGCAGTGCCAATCCGAGAATATTCAGCCATGCATATCCGTCTGTGGTCAGGCGGATACCGCTCGTCAGACATCCTCCTATAATAAAGAATAAGGCTCCCAGCCCCATAACATAGGCAGTCAGTGCTGTAGATGGAATGTTTACAGCACGGCTTTTGCGTACTCCGATAATGTATCCGCCGTAAAAGAAAACGGAGCATATAGCAGCGGTCAATCCTATGGTTGTATTGCCTCCTTTAAAGTCAATCTCTCCCGATGATAGCAATGCTGCTCCTATCAGCGAAATCACTACAGCAAATAGAATTGAGAATGACTTTTTTTCCCGGAAGAAGAACATCATGGCGAGGGCAACAGCCAATGGATACATGAAGTGGATGGTTGATGCTACTCCGCTGGCTATGTGCTGGTATGCGATGACCAGGCTCAATGAGGTTGCGGCACGGAAAAGACTCAATATGAACACTGTTCCGAAATCCTTCCGGTTGATACAGAATGTTTCACCTAAAAAGATGCCGAATATGATTAGTGTAAATGATGCGACTCCCCACCGATAGGCTAATACTTCGAAAGAAGAAAAACCTGAGGATAGCAGGGATATGGTGAAAAAAGGTGCCAATCCAAATGTTGAAGAAGAAGCTGCTGCGTATATATAACCTTTTATGTTGTCCATAGTTCTGATTGAAATTATAGATCGAATTTGAAATCCGGTGCAAAAGTACAAATTGCAAAGGTGAAAAAAACTATAATTGAGAGCAAAATCGCTTTTATATTGTTATTAGCACAATGCCGGTTAAATCTGGTTGGTGTTCACTTTAAAATAAAAATCTTATGGGAAAGAATTTATTAGTCTTAAGTGTATGGGTAAGCGTCCTGATGCTTGCCTCATGTGTAGGTAGCAAGAAAGAAACGGTGACTTATACTCCTGAAGAAATAGCAGATGCAGGGCAGGTGATGAAATACTACGACACCTCATTGGCTCTGTTGAAAAATGTGGTAAAGGAGAGGGATGTAAATGCGGTATTGGGTTATATGGAACAAAAAACGGAAGTACCCATGTTTTCATATATCATGTCTCCCGTCATTTCGAAAAAAGATTCTGCGGAGGTGATGCTACCGGGTGAATGCTTCGGTGCAGATGTCAGGCAGAACCTGATACAGAATTATGCGGAGCTTTTTCAGTCGAGAAATCAATTCTATGCTAATTTCAATAAATACTTGTCTCTTCTGAAAGAAAAAAAGACCGAGGGAATGGTCGATTTGCTGAATGATAACTATGAATTGAGTGTGGTAATGTCTGAATGTAAGCAGAATATATTTGATATATTGAGTCCGATTGCTTCAAATGCCCAGCGGGTTCTTCTGGCAGAAAATCCTGTGAAAGAGCAGATCATTGCAATGAAAAGCATGAGTACGACTATGCAGAGCATCATCAATTTGTATGCCCGTAAGCATGTTGAAGATAAATCCCGCCTGGATTTAAAGATTATGGAACTGCGACTTCAACTGGATGCGGCAGAGAAACTACCGGTAGTAAAAGGACACGAGGAAGAATCAGAGAAATTCAAGGATTTCCTGTCTAAAACAGAAGGATTTCTGAAAATAGTACAAGATGCCCGTCAGAAGAACTCATATGCTGATGAAGACTTTGAGGAAATCAGTAGCTATGGATTGGGTATTATATAAGTTCTTTCGCTACACGTGGCACAATCATTTTATGGAAAGGCTTAATAAAGAAGAAATAAGCCTTTCCTAATGCATTGTGATATTGAACCACGGTTGTTATATCTATCAGGTCGTTTCCTATCTTGGCAATGGAGACATAAAACAATAAGTGCTTATCATCTTTCCTCATGATAGCCTCATTTTCCGTATCTTCTATTATGCAATCTTCTGTTTTCAACACTTTTCCGGTTTCAAGCCCCAAAGGTTTTACCAGAATATTCCTGACCTTCATTAAAAAATTGAGCCACGCCGGGGAGTGATTGAATATTTTTTTGATTAGTTCTTTGGGAATTATCTGTTCTGCAGGCTTTTGGGCTTTCACAATGAATGTATCATGATAATCTGCCGGAAGATATTTGTCGATAAGTCTTTCCATATCTTTGAATAAAGTTGGGTTAGTTAAATGTCCTGTACAAAGATAGTGTTTCCGGATGGAATAATGGGAATGTCTTAATCATCATTTCCAGAAATTTGATATCTTTGTTGCGAACAGTAACTTAACTATTATGAATACTTTGAGTTTAACCCCAGGGATAAGCGTTCGAAGATTAGACTTATCTGAATATAAAGAGGCCGCATCTCTTTCTTTGGAAATATATCTTCAGACGGGTGAAGAGGATTTTGATGAACAAGGATTGGAAACTTTCAAAAGCTTCGTCAATGATGAGGCGATGATAAATAGCTTGGTCATTTACGGTGCATTTGATGAGGCAAGACTTGTGGGTGTGATGGCGGTCAAAAATGAAGGGAAACATATTTCCCTGTTTTTCATACGGGAGGAATATCACCGGAAAGGTATAGGCAGAAGATTATTCGATGCTTTTATCGAAGAGACTTCTGTGCCGGAAATGACTGTAAATTCCTCTACATATGCAGTGCCTTTCTACAAAAGTCTGGGATTTGAGCAGGTAAAGGAACCACAGATTACGAATGGACTGAAGTATGTGCCGATGAAAAGAGAGATAAGGGAATAGTTATATATTGCGGACAAAGACTATTTGCCCGCAATATATAAGATGATTATTCTACCGGAATGAAGATTTCTGTCAACAAATCCTCCGGTTTCGTATTGCACGGATCATTCAGATAACGCTCGGCACTCGACTCGTCTCTCATCGTACATTCCATTTCGGGAATGAACTTTCCGTAAATCGTGTCGTATACACTTTGCAGATACTCATAAGATCCTTTGTAGGTAAACACTGCATAACGTCCGGCAGGCAATTGCTTGAAGCCGATATCCCCTTTGGGAGTTACGGTTACAGGCATCACCATGCAAACATCGGTACGCAACTTGTCAGCAGGCGTCACTTTGGGATCATCGTGGTACATGCAATAAGGGGCCATGTCACCCATCGGCAGTTTTTCTTCTTTGATGAATTGGAACAAACGCATCCATGTGCCTCCGTAATCATTCATTTTATAGTCTCCGAACAGGCGGATATAAATTACATTTCTGAGAGGCACTTCTCTTATTTCTTTCTTTAACTCTAAATCGGGTCTGATAATTGCTGGTTTCATAATTACAAAGTTTTTATTGTTACGATACTCATTAGGTGAAATTCCATAGAACTGCTTGAATACTTTCGACAGTGACGATGGTGAGGAATAGCCGATGCGATAAGCGATATCTGCAATAGGCAAATCCGAGTAACGCAACAGGCGGGCGGCAGATTCTGTTCGTGTCCGGACTATGAACGTCCCGATTGGCTCGCCCAGAAATGCTTTCATGATGCGATGGAAGTAGAATGGAGAGAAATGAGAAATCTTGGCCAACGATTTCAGATCAATCTCTTCTCCAAGATGGAGGTTGATGTAATCTACTACTGCATTTACACATTTCTGATACTCTTCACGCGTGGTCTTCTTGCTATGTTCCATAAGTTCTTCTTTGAATTTCACGATGCAAAAATAAGGGTAAATAGAATAGGGGACTTGTCCAAAGTTGCTATAAATTCAATATCTTTGTACCCCCCCATGATTTTAAAGAAATGACCAAAGATATAAAAAAGAAACTACAGGAGTGGGCAAAGACCTATCATTGTGCGGATTTTATTCAAAATGATCCGGTACAATTCCCGCACCGTTACCGACAGAAACAGGATATAGAAATTAGCGGTCTGCTGACTGCTATTATGAGTTTTGGCAATCGTAAGCAGATTCTGAAGAAGGCTGATGAATTACACGATTGTATGGGGACGTCTCCTTATCAATATGTACTTTCCCGTCGTTGGGAGAAGGATTTTCCTGCTGAGGAAAAACGTAGCTTCTACCGCATGCTTTCGCATGCCGATTTTTATTCTTACTTTGAACGCTTGTATGCTGCTTATTCCCGTTTTGAAAGTTTGGAAGAGGCGCTCCAAGTGTATTCCGGACTACCAATAGAGAAACTCTGTGCTTTTCTGGAAGTATCTTCCCGCAGTCCTCAGAAGAAGCTGAATATGTTTCTCCGCTGGATGATACGTAAAGGACCGGAAGTTGACTTTGGAATTTGGGAAAGTTTTGATTGCAGGGATTTAATCATTCCTTTGGATACGCATGTCTGTCGCGTAGCCCGATTGTTGGAACTTACCGAGACGGAAACTTTTTCCTTGAAAAATGCACAAAGGATAACTGCCGCATTAGCGGAAGTCTTTCCGGATGATCCCTGTTACGGTGATTTTGCTTTGTTTGGCTATGGGGTGAATAATAAGTAGGGAATGTCCCTTTTTTACTATTTCTCCCCATTCCTTTTGTCTACTTTTGCGGCAATTCATGAGATATATCATATATTTGTCGTATGCAAACTTTTCGTATCGTAAAACCTGCTCCTGCATTGGCTCCTTATATCCGTTATTATTGGATATTACGGGATGATGCTTTTACTCCTGTGTCGGAACGGACATTGCCTGTTGGCTGTATGCAATTGGTATTTCATAAGGGTAGGCAATTAGTATCATTGCAAAATTCACAATTACAACCACAATCTTTTATTTGCGGTCAGTCTTTCGGCTTTTCCGACGTTATGTCGACGGGAATGATTGAAATGATAACAGTGGTTTTCCAGCCCTATGCGGCAAAGACTTTCCTGCGAATCCCGCTGCATCTTTTCTTCGGACAGAATATCTCTACGGATGAAGTGGAAGATACGGAACTCTCTGATTTATCCCGGAGAATCGTGGATACTCCGGATAATGACCAATGTATCCACTTGATTGAAGACTTTTTCTTCCATCGTTTGGTTTCCTGTTCCGAATACAATCTGAAAAGACTTTCTACGGTTTTGAGTGAAATAAACCTCCATCCACAGGTCAGCACATTAGAGCTTTCTGATGTAGCGTGCCTCAGTTCCAAGCAGTTTGGCCGTATATTTGCTGATTATATCGGTACTACTCCTAAAGAATTCCTTCGTATTGTGCGCATGCAGCGTGCTCTTTATACTTTGCAACAAGATCCGGCGTTACCTTTTGCCCAGGTAGCTTATGAGTGTGGCTTTTCCGACCAATCTCACATGATCAAGGAGTTTAAACTCTTCTCCGGCTATACCCCTGCCGAATACCTATCTGTCTGTGCCCCTGTCTCCGATTATTTTTCCACTCTTTAAAGATGTCTGTTTTCTTCTATTGAGGGTTACAGGCTTGCCCTATTTTTGCATTGTCTTTGCAAAGGCATAGTAATAACCATAAAAAGAAAACAAAATGAAAAAACTAATTGCATTTTTTGAAATTCCAGCTGCTGATTTCCACCGGGCAATCGATTTTTATGAAACCGTGTTGAATATGAAACTTCCGACTTGCGAATGTGAGGAAGAGAAGATGGCATTTTTCACTGAAGGGGATGAATTTGTCGGAGCAGTTTCTTATGCTTCTGATTTCCTTCCTTCTGAAAAAGGGGTGCTCATTCATTTCAATGTAGATGAGATTGAGCCTACTCTTGAAACAATTTTGAAAAAAGGCGGGAAAGTCGTTATTCCCAGAACAAAGATTGAGGCAGAAGGTAGGGGATATTTCGCTGTCTTTGTTGATACGGAGGGAAATCGCGTCGGTATTTATGCAGATAAATAATCAGCATTTCTGATTTTTCTGTTTACATTTGCAGCACACTTTTAAATTGTACAAATATGATTAGACTGAATGTTTTTATTCAAGTAAGTGAAAGTAACCGTGCTGCGGTGTTGGAAGCTGCAAAAGAGTTGGTAGCATCTTCTTTGAAAGATAAAGGTTGTATTGCCTATGATGTTTTCGAAAGCGCTACCCGTAATGATGTCCTGATGATTTGCGAAACCTGGGAAGATGTGGAATCGCTGTCTGTTCATGAGAAAGCGGAGCATTTTGTTACATTGGTTCCCAAAATACAGGGACTGGCTTCCATGAAGTTGGAGAAGTTTGACTTCTGACATAAGTAGAGAAGGTATGTCAAAATGAAGTTTAGAACACAAATTACGCAAATTGTACAAATAATATAAGATTCATGTTGTTGAAAATCAATGATTAATGAACTACTTATTTGCGTGATTCGCGTAATTTATGTTCACTTTTCCTATTTTGGCACACCTTTTTGTCTTGTCATATTATTCACCTGAATGACAGAGCATAATTGGTGGTAATCGACTTTATCTATGAATTTCAGTTATAAGCAAATTTGGCTAATAGCGTATCCTATTCTTATCAGTTTACTGATGGAGCACATGATAAATGTTACGGATACAGCTTTTTTAGGTCACGTAGGTGAAGTGGAGTAGGGAGCATCCGCGTTGGCGGGAGTGTTGTATATGGCTATTTATATGCTCGGTTTTGGATTCAGCATCGGTGTCCAAATTCTGATTGCGCGTAAAAATGGCGAGCGGAAGTATGGCGAAATAGGTGGAATATTCATGCAAGGTGCCTTTTTCTTGCTGGCATTGGCAGCCGTCATGTTTTTCTTGTGTGACTCTATTACAACACATATTCTCAGCCGTCTGATATCTTCCGATCAGGTTTATGCCGCTGCTTCTTCTTATTTGGAGTGGAGGAGGTACGGGCTTTTCTTTTCCTTTATTGCAATTCTGTTCCGGGCTTTCTACATTGGTATCACTGAGACGCGCACTCTTACGCTTAACTCTATAGTAATGGTGCTCAGTAATATTGTTTTCAATTATATTTTGATATTTGGAAAATTCGGTTTCCCGGCTTTGGGTATTGCAGGTGCGGCAATAGGTTCTTCGCTGGCAGAGTTGGTATCGTTACTGTTTTATGTGGCATACACCTGGCTGAAAGTGGATAAGAAAAAATATGCTTTATTCCAACAGTTTAGTTTCAAACTGTCCGAATTTAAACGCATTTGGAATATCTCATGTTGGACCATGCTTCAGTCCATATTGTTTCCTTCACAATGGTTCTTGTTTTTCATTGCTATCGAACATTTGGGAGAGCGTCCTTTGGCGATAGCCAATATCATGAGGAGTATCAATACTTGCTTCTTTATGGCTATTTTTGCTTTTTCCGATACTACCAGTTCTATGGTAAGTAATCTATTAGGGAGTGGAAAAGAGAAGAGTGAAATCTGGCTTGCCTGTAAACGTGCCATACGATTAACTTATATGATAGGTATACCGTTCCTATTGCTGTCCGCTTTGTTCCCTACCGTATTATTGCAGATATATACCAATAGTCAGGAGTTGGTACAGGCAGCATTACCTACTATGTACATCATGTTATTAGGATATCTCCTTTCAGCTCCCGGACTGGTGCTGTTTAATGCTGTTTCCGACACAGGAAATACAAGCCGGTCTATGAAAATCATGTTGATAACCATTTCCATTTATGTTGTTTATGTGGTTGTTATGGTTATGTACCTGCAAGTGGATGTCGCTATAGCGTGGACAAGTGAATATATTTACGGGGGTATGTTGCTGTTGCTTTCCTATCTGTATCTGAAAAG
>NZ_EQ973495.1:605654-612819 GCF_000158035.1 Bacteroides cellulosilyticus DSM 14838 | reverse complement strand
TCCTGTTTGCAATAAATACAATAATCGTAGTGTACAGTTCTTGGCTTATTACATTCAGGACAGGCATATTTTTTATTCTGATTTGCTTAGAAAGCTTTTTCTCCATTGTTTTGAATATAATGGAGATTATCAAGCATGCTCATTCCATATCTCATTCTGTATTAATTTTCATCTTTTATTCCCAAAGTACTGCGATATTCCTGTTGTTTCTTTTTAGGTAATTTCTTGATTACCTCTTCTATTGAATGATTGATTAATTCCTTTATAAGGCTATCCGGCACATCACTTTCCAGATATATGGTAATCCAGTGTTTCTTGTCGGAAAACGGGCCGAATGCAATGCCATTATATAGCTCTATCAGTTCTGTCGACTTGGTGGAGTCACATTTTGTGTCTGCCCAAAATCGTCCATCTTTAGGATTTAATGGAGCAAAAGTGAACATCTTGTCCATGATTTTATAGACAAGGGTATTTTCGCCAAAGGGGAAACTTTCTGTTGCTCCTTTGATGCTTAAACAATATTCCCGATATTCTTCAATATTCATGGCTTTACTCTTTTTGCATTGTTTCCTTCCTCAATCAGGCTTCAAAAATACGATTTCTTTTCATGAAGCATGCAAAAATTCCATTAAAAGAACGGATTACCCAAAATGCACGCTGCATGAGTTAAAATATCAGCATTAATATATGGGTGGTGTTAGATATATAGATGCTGCGCGTCCGATGTATAGATACAACATGTCCGATAAATTAATCTAATTGTCTGGAAGGGGTGAACTCAAAAAGCTCAATTATACAAAAGAGTTTTTTGCCAGCACTCCTGCACAGGTGTACCTCAAACCCTTTATTGATCGGCATTTGAAGGTGTGCTGGCAACCTGAAAATTAGTGCTGGTAAACTGTTTGCCAGCACTAATTTTGCAGTGAATGTTTACAATGTTTCCATCTATCTGATTGATTTATAGTGAGTAGCCCGATAATTACCGGATTGAGCTTTTCTACACGAATCTATGCGAAAAATGTGCTGTTTTAACTCTTTTTTACTCTAAATGTGAATAATTTCCCGTAGACTTCGCAAAGATCTCCGCGCACACTGTCTTCCGTTTCAGCAGGTGACACCGACTGTTTCAATAGGGGAAACACTCTGTTTCATTGCTTGAAACACTCTGTTTCACACCGAGAAACACTTAGTTTCAATAGGGGAAACATTTGGTGTCAACGTGCGGAGTGTCAGATATGTGCCAGTCTGATTATTGTTTTACTCGTTGGCGGAGTTAGCTCCTTGCGTGTAGGAATGAAGTAAATGATAAGTAATACTATCTCAATTAGCTTCGCTGACATATTCTCTGATTTTTTTCATTTAGCCCGTAACCTTTACAAGAAAGAAATTAATTCCGCCAACGGGTATTGTTTTATATAAAACCGCCTTATCCCTTTTCTTATCTCGATAAAAAACTGTAACTTTGCCCTCCGATTTTAATAGTAATTGAAACAATTATGGCAGCAAAACCCAGTATTCCTAAAGGAACCCGTGACTTTTCGCCGGTAGAAATGGCGAAGCGTAACTATATATTCAATACCATTCGCGATGTATATCATCTCTATGGTTTCCAACAGATTGAAACGCCTGCAATGGAAATGCTTTCCACACTGATGGGGAAATATGGTGAAGAAGGTGATAAACTTCTGTTTAAAATACAGAACTCAGGTGATTATTTCTCCGGACTAACCGATGAGGAATTGCTGAGCCGTAATGCAGCCAAACTTGCAAGTAAATTCTGTGAAAAAGGTTTGCGTTATGATCTCACAGTGCCATTTGCCCGCTACGTGGTGATGCACCGTGATGAAATAACTTTCCCTTTCAAACGCTATCAGATACAACCTGTGTGGCGTGCAGATCGTCCACAAAAAGGCCGTTATCGTGAGTTCTATCAATGTGATGCTGACGTGGTAGGTAGTGATTCTTTACTGAACGAGGTGGAATTAATGCAGATTGTCGATACTGTATTTACTCGCTTTGGTATCCGTGTTTGCATCAAGATCAATAACCGTAAGATTTTGACGGGCATTGCGGAGATTATCGGTGAGGCAGATAAGATCGTGGATATCACTGTGGCTATTGATAAACTAGATAAAATCGGTCTGGACAATGTGAATGCCGAGTTGAAAGAAAAAGGTATCAGCGATGAGGCTATTGCCAAATTACAACCTATCATTCTACTGAGCGGCACCAACGAGGAGAAACTGGCTACCCTGAAAGAAGTACTTGCCGGAAGTGAAATTGGTCAAAAGGGAGTGGAAGAAAGCGAATTTATCTTGAAAACTCTATCGGCTTTCGGTCTGAAGAATGAATTGGAACTTGATTTGACACTTGCCCGTGGGTTGAATTACTATACCGGTGCCATTTTTGAAGTAAAAGCATTGGATGTACAAATCGGTAGTATTACAGGCGGTGGTCGCTATGATAATCTTACCGGTGTATTCGGTATGGCAGGAGTTTCCGGTGTAGGCATCTCCTTTGGTGCGGACCGTATCTTTGATGTGCTGAACCAGCTTGATCTTTATCCGAAGGAAGCTGTAAACAGTACGCAACTTCTATTTATCAACTTTGGTGAGAAAGAAGCTGCTTTTTCCTTGAATGTACTTGCCCAAGTACGTGCAGAAGGTATTCGTGCGGAAATCTTCCCGGATTCATCTAAAATGAAGAAACAGATGGGCTATGCTAATGCCAAAAATATTCCGTTTGTAGCTCTTGTAGGAGAGAATGAAATGAACGAGAATAAGGTGACACTCAAGAATATGGAGACTGGTGAACAGACCCTGGTTTCGGCCGAAGAATTGATACAAACTTTAAAGAAATAAAAACTTCATAAAAGAGTAAGCTCTTTGTAATCCATCTTGGTTATCTTTGTAGTACTAACCTAACAAAGATAACTATTATGGATGTTTTAGAACCAAAGTATTACGCAGCCATCGGTATGGTGATGACGTTAATAGCCGTAATATTCCTATTCTTGATGGGGAGTGCTTTAGTACATTCTACCAAGAGCTTCTGGCAGGGATATTCGACTGAATTGAGTTGTGATACAGACTTGGATATTGACTAAACTTTCTTAGTTTTGTTATTTATCAGTCGTCAATAGCTTGTTGATAAGAACTTAACTCCCTGTTGACAAGAAGTTAACTTCTTGTATGCAAAGTCTTAACTTCTTGTATGGGGGATTTTGGGGTAAAAAGAATAGGATTGGTATGCCTTAAACCGGCTATTTACAGTTGTTCTTTTGCCCAGGCAATCATTAATTCGTTGCGATCTGAAAGCCAAGCCAGTTGATAAAGTTGGCGAACTACATTCAACCATGACTGGTTACGGTGTTCATCATTATCTCCCACATCTGTTTTACCTCCATTTTTGTAATATTGAGTACGGTTTGTACTGCAAATGCGGGCATATCTGCCGGTGTTTGGTTTTAAGTCGGCATTTGTCATATGCAGGTAAAACTCCAGTTGCTCATCGGTGCAATGCTTATCTGTCGGCATTTTAGTACTATCTGCTACATATACAGTTACTCCGTCTTTGAAAATATATGGTTCATAGAAGTTTTTGGTATACATATCCTCGTATACTACTCCTTGTACAGGGAATTGTGCCCCTGATTGCCGTTTGATAAATTCTGCGAGTTTATACAGGTATGTGGTATCTGTACTTTGCTTAACTTCCCAGCAAGTGGTGGCAATCCATGTGGCAAGTTGTTCTGCACTTGGGTTCAGCAAGTATACCAGTCCGCGCTTGGCTACTCCTTTTTTTATATCTTTCCCGGTGTAATATTCATAGAGTTTCACCGGGTACCCTTCCCAACCGGGGATATCTGTATGTTCGCTTAGTAGTTTCTGGGTCATGTATGCTGATGCAAGCACTGTGCGGCAACGTTCTACCAACAATGGGAAACCGTTTTTTAAGAATGCTTTAGGCAGAGAGTTAAGGGTTGTTTCAGCAGGAAGGGCTTTGGTGGGAGCGGGCGTTGTTACTGTTGTAAATATAACTTGCTGATAGGGCACTAATGCAGACTTTAGTTCATCCCATATATTCTGGTATAAATCGCTATTCTGACTGACACCTTTGTCATCGTAGTAATAGACATGACCGGATTCGCTGCCTCCCCAGTGCTTTTCTTCGCAACGAATATTTAAAGTTATTTGCGATAAATTCTCATTAATAGGCCTGATGACAAAATTCAAAGTTCTCCGTTCATTTGGTTTGAATACTTTTTTTATTTCAACAGGTTTCTGGGCTTGTATGAAACCTGCTTGCTTGTCCAGCGATAGAATGAAATATTCATTATTCTGTACGAAGTCAATCAATTTGTCAAAAAGAGTATTCTGGTCAGCGTTTACATAAATGGCCTTAATTGGTTTTGTAGTTTCTTGTGCAATAGCAGTTAAGCAGATACAGGAGAATAACAACAGTCCGAGGAAACTTTTATTTTTCATATTAATATTGTTTTAGGTTTACCTTACTATGGTGATTCTCACAAATATAGTAATTTAAGTCTGAATATAGAAAAATATACTACTTTAATTTACAAGTTTGTGTTATTTCCGCTTCACTATTCCCACATATACTAATAGAATTATATTCATCATCAGTGCATAAATTATAGCCGGTATGGCAATTATGTCATTATTGAAAATAAACGGGCTACTTGCAATAGCAATACTTTGGGCTGCATTTTGCATGCCTATTTCAATGATAAGCGTACGCTGTTCTTTCCTGTTCAATTTCATTAACTGGGAGATTAAATATCCTCCACCCATAGCCAATAATATCATTAGTGTGATGCACAGACCTAATCGGCTGATCTGTGCAGCTATCGTTTCGTGATGTTGTATGAAGAAAACAGTAGCTAATAAAATCAAGGCAGGGAAGGCAACCTTGGATAATACTTTGTGTATCCGTTCGGCTGTTTTAGGGCAAAAGCGTTTGGTTAAAACGCCTATTGCGATAGGGAGCAACATGAGTAGTAGATTCTGGATAATGAGGCTGCCGACAGGTAGGTGTATTGTTATTCCACTATTGTTTCCTGCAATTTGCGTAGCAAACTCCATAATGACAGGAATAGTAAACAAAGTAATAATACTGCTGAGTGCAGTCAGTGATACGGAAAGTGCGACATCACCTTTAGCTATCATAGAGAATATATTGGAAGAACTCCCACCCGGAGAACAAGCAATAAGTATCAGGCCGATAAAGAACAGAGGTTCCAAATGAAATAGATAACCCAATGCAAAAGCCAATATTGGTAAAAGGATTATCTGTCCTATCAATCCTGCAAAAACAGGATAGGGACGTTGACGAAATAATTTAAAATCTTTAATTTCAAGTGTTAGTCCCAACTCAAACATTAATAATGTGAGAATAGGCAAAACAATCCAGACTGCATTCATGTTCTAAAAACGTTTTTTGAGGGTGCAAAGATAATGCAAATAGAAAGCATAACTTTCATGCTTGCATAGAAAAGTTATGCTGAGATGCCGTTTATCTTCTCTAAAAATAATGGTATATTGTCTTATTCTTTGCCAAATTGGCAGTTTAATACTGACAGAAATTTCGCTTTACTGTTTGGCACGATTTTCGCAATTTGTTCTGCGTCTCACTAAAATGAGACAAGACATTACTATAATAAATGTATAACATATAAAAAACAAAAGAACTATGAACATTAAACCATTGGCAGACAGAGTGCTGATACTCCCTGCACCTGCAGAAGAGAAAACAATTGGCGGTATCATTATTCCGGATACAGCAAAAGAAAAACCTTTGAAAGGTGAAGTTGTGGCAGTTGGTCACGGTACGAAAGATGAAGAGATGGTATTGAAGGTGGGCGACACTGTTTTGTATGGCAAGTATGCTGGTACCGAACTGGAAGTTGAAGGCACTAAATATCTGATTATGCGTCAAAGTGACGTACTCGCTGTGTTAGGTTAATATAGTAATTATAAAATATTTAAATTGTAAATATCATTATGGCAAAAGAAATATTATTCAATATCGATGCCCGCGACCAATTGAAAAAAGGTATCGATACACTGGCAAATGCAGTGAAAGTAACTCTCGGCCCTAAAGGTCGTAACGTGATTATCGAAAAGAAATTCGGTGCTCCTCACATCACGAAAGACGGTGTAACTGTAGCTAAAGAAGTGGAACTGTCTGACGCATACCAGAATACGGGTGCACAGTTGGTGAAAGAAGTAGCTTCCAAGACTGGTGACGATGCCGGTGACGGTACTACTACTGCTACTGTATTGGCACAGGCTATTGTTGCTGAAGGCTTGAAGAACGTAACTGCCGGTGCAAGCCCTATGGATATCAAACGTGGTATTGACAAGGCTGTTGCCAAAGTGGTTGACTCAATTAAGTCACAAGCTGAAAAAGTAGGTGACAACTACGATAAGATTGAACAGGTTGCTTCTGTATCTGCAAACAATGATCCGGTTATCGGTAAGTTGATCGCTGATGCTATGCGTAAGGTTTCTAAAGACGGTGTAATTACTATCGAAGAAGCTAAGGGTACCGATACTACTATTGGTGTGGTAGAAGGTATGCAGTTCGATCGTGGTTATCTTTCCGCTTACTTCGTTACTAATACGGAGAAGATGGAGTGCGAAATGGAAAAACCATACATCTTGATCTACGACAAGAAGATTTCTAACCTGAAAGATTTCTTGCCTATCCTGGAACCGGCTGTACAAACCGGACGTCCTCTGTTGGTAATCGCAGAAGATGTGGACAGTGAAGCTTTGACTACGTTGGTTGTAAACCGTCTGCGTTCTCAGTTGAAGATTTGTGCTGTGAAAGCTCCGGGATTCGGTGATCGTCGTAAAGAAATGCTGGAAGATATCGCCGTATTGACTGGTGGTGTAGTGATCAGCGAGGAAAAAGGTCTGAAGCTAGAACAAGCTACCATCGAAATGTTGGGTACTGCTGATAAGATCACAGTTTCTAAAGATAACACTACCATCGTAAACGGTGCCGGTGACAAACAAAATATCAAGGAACGTTGTGAACAAATCAAAGCTCAGATTGCTGCTACTAAATCTGATTATGACAAAGAAAAATTGCAAGAACGTCTGGCTAAATTGTCTGGTGGTGTTGCTGTTCTTTACGTAGG
>NZ_EQ973495.1:594220-605501 GCF_000158035.1 Bacteroides cellulosilyticus DSM 14838 | reverse complement strand
TGTCTGGTGGTGTTGCTGTTCTTTACGTAGGTGCTGCTTCTGAAGTTGAAATGAAGGAGAAAAAAGATCGTGTAGACGATGCTTTACGTGCAACACGTGCTGCTATTGAAGAAGGTATTGTACCAGGTGGTGGTGTAGCTTACATCCGTGCACTCGATGCATTGGAAGGTTTCAAAGGTGATAACATCGATGAGACTACAGGTGTTGACATTATCAAGCGTGCTATTGAAGAGCCGTTGCGCCAGATCGTAGCCAATGCAGGTAAAGAAGGTGCTGTAGTTGTACAGAAAGTACGCGAAGGTAAAGGTGACTTCGGTTACAATGCCCGTACTGATGTATATGAAAATCTGCATGCTGCCGGTGTCGTTGATCCTGCAAAAGTAGCTCGCGTAGCTTTGGAAAACGCTGCCTCTATTGCAGGTATGTTCCTGACTACTGAATGTGTAATTGTTGAGAAGAAGGAAGACAAACCTGAAATGCCAATGGGTGCTCCCGGCATGGGCGGTATGGGTGGCATGATGTAATACCCGTTTTTCCCTGAATTTATAATTATAATAAATGACCACAGCATCTCTCTGAAGGGGCTGTGGTCTTTTTTTCTCTTTTTTGGCCTGTTTCTTCTTATATTACCTGTATATTATTACGAAACTGTTACAATTTTGATTAAAAAGAATATCTTTTGTTCGTTTTTTATGTTTTATAAATAAAAAGTGATACCTTTAGGCTGATAATAGGATAACCTAAACAAATCACCAATCAATTATTTAACCTTTTTAATGACGAAAAGAGATGAACAAAAGCGACATCGGCCTGAACGCAGGCAAAATTTGGAGGTTGCTTAGCAATTATGCCAAGTGGGACTATGGGACTTTGAAGAGAAAGTCCGGGCTGAAGGACAAAGAACTGGGAGCGGCCCTGGGATGGTTAGCTTGTGAAGACAAGATCGTATTGCACCAGGAGGACGGAGAGCTCTACATTTTTTTGGGCGTGAATGTTTATATCGGGTAAGAACGAAAAAACCGATTGAAAACCTAAACGAAAGCGTGGATTGTAAAATCCACGCTTCTTTTTTTCTACTAACGAATTATTTCGTTCCTTTGCATATTTTTTAGAGCTAAAGGATTATTTATACGCTATAACTATTTATCGATAAAATCAATATAATTATGAGAAGTTTTGCTTCAGACAACAATTCCGGTGTACATCCATTGGTGATGGAGGCGCTGAACCGGGCAAACCAAAATCACGCAGTTGGCTATGGTGACGATCCTTGGACTAAGGAAGCCGTTCGCAAAATTAAAGAGACATTTTCGCCTGATTGTGAGCCACTGTTTGTCTTCAATGGAACAGGAAGTAATGCGGTAGCTTTGCAGTTGGCTACCCGCCCTTATAATTTAATTCTTTGTGCGGAGACTGCACATATTTACGTAGATGAATGTGGGGCACCTGCCCGTATGACGGGATGCCAGATACGTCCTATTGTAACGCCGGATGGTAAACTGACGCCGGAGTTGATACGTCCTTATCTGAAGAACTTCGGGGAACAGCATCATTCTCAACCGGGTGCTGTTTATATTTCTCAATGTTCGGAATTAGGTACTGTCTATACTCCGGAAGAATTGAAAGCGCTGACTACCTTGGCGCATGAATATGGTATGTATGTGCACATGGATGGGGCACGTTTAGCGAATGCTTGTGTTGCGTTGAATCTCAGCTTCAAGGAACTGACAGTGGATTGTGGCATTGATATTCTTAGTTTCGGTGGAACGAAGAATGGATTGATGTTAGGTGAAAGTGTAATAATCTTCAATTCGGACCTGAAAAAGGAAGCGCTCTATGTACGGAAACAGTCGGCTCAGTTAGCTTCTAAATTGCGTTACCTTTCTTGTCAGTTTACAGCGTATCTTACGGATGATTTGTGGAAAAAGAATGCTGCACATGCCAATGCGATGGCACGTAAACTATATGAAGGGTTGCAAACATTGCCGGATGTACAATTCACACAAAAGATGGAGAGTAATCAGTTGTTCCTGACTATGCCTCGTCCGGTTATTGATAGATTGATGAAGTCTTACTTCTTTTATTTCTGGAATGAAGCTGAAAATGAAATTCGTTTTGTGACCTCTTTTGATACGACAGAAGAAGATATTCAGTCTTTGTTGCAGGCAGTGAAGGATAGTTTCTGATTCTTCGTTATCACGCATTTATTTAAATCTGACAATAGAAAAAGCTCCGGACCTTCGCAGGTATGGAGCTTTGGTTTGCAACTTTTTCCCTTGGGGGTGGGAAAAAGTCTACTGAAAACAAACCGATTGAATATTACCTTAAATACCTTTGCATGATAACCTTTAACTAACCTTTTTATAATAACTATGGGTATGAATTATATTCCTGTTGCTTCAAGGACGGGTACGAAAGTATAACCTTTCCGTTTCAGCGTTTTAATCATTTTGTCCAGATAACCATTGTAGAACTTATCTGTACGGCGGTCGTCGGTACCGAAGTGTATCAACATCAGGTGCCCGTTTAATCCTTCTTTTTTCTCTACCTCCATGATTTTGTCATAAATGAACTTACTGCTACGGTATTTGGCACCCATGTCCGGAGTGGTATAGTCCGCATTGCTCATCGTGCCGGGTGTATAGTTGATAAGTTGTATACCCATATTCTTTGCCCATGCGGCAATTTCTTTATTATAATATTCGTAAGGCGGAATATATACCGGAGCATCTTTGTATTCGATACCTGCTTTGCGCATAACTTCGTAACTCTTCAGCATATCCAGCTCAAATTGCTCGCGTGTCACCAATAATGAATCACGGTTTTCCCATGGCATATACAACAAGTGTCCATAGCTGTGGCTACCTACCAGATGGCCTTCTGCACGCAGTCGTTTTACTACATCGGGATAAAGCTCATAAAATTCGCCGGTGAAGAAGAAACCGCCTTTGATGCCATGTTTCTTCAGTGTGCTGATAATAGCATCAGCACCGTCTGCTTTATCGGCGGCAGTAAAGACAAGCGTTATTTGTTTCTTTGATGGATCAGTGCGGATGATACCGTCATTTACATATACATTCTTATCACTCTGAATGTCCGCCTGCTTCATACCTTCTTTCTGCATGGCGGAGAGATAATAAGTGAGACAAGCTGTTCCGTCCATGGTCGGTTCGTTCGTGGAGTAGTCATGAATGGCATCATGATATACCATCAGGTCAGGCTGGAAACGTTCATAATCCTGTCCGGGAGTACCGGGAATACCTGTCATGTTTACTCCGCGGAGGCTTTCGAAAATAGTGCGGTATACAGGGCCGTCTACGAGACCGCCTGTAGTATTTCCTACACCTGCGTTGAGTAATGAAGAGTGCGGTTGAGAAGGGTAATCTCCATATAGAGGGAGTTCTACAATCATGCTGGTTCCCCAGGGATTGCAACCGAACAACCAGTCAAGCATGCCGGCTTCCATTTCTTTATAAGTTTCGTCACCTGTTGCTTCACGATACAGACGGCATTGTGTCAGCATGGCAGTTGTCAGGTTATTGGAACACCAGGTGTAAGGAATGCCGTGCATGAAAGGACTTTCAACGGCTTTCTCGTAGGTGCGTGCTATGCCGGCATGCATATTTCGGATAAATTCTTTGCTAAGGCGGTCGTTATGTACTTTTGCCAGATGATAATGTCCCATATTCATGAATGGATACCATTGGTAATGGCGGGCACTGTCAGCACCCATCCATGGAGTAACAGGTTCGCGACGTCCGTATTCAACGGCTTGCTCCAGGTATTTAAAATCTCCGGTACTTTTGAAAAGTTCCATAGCGCCCAGTTCCATATCGTCTACCCAATTATCTTCTTCATAAATATAAGGAGACTTGACGGAGGCTGTCTGACAAGCACCCGGTTTCTTTACACCTTCCTGATAAGCTGCATCCGCTTTTGCACCAATCTCCGCTGCAAATTCCGGATAGAAGTCTTTTAATAGGCGGGCACCAAGAGCGAAACAGGAAGCAAACTTACCTGCTGTGCTTGCCACGCCTGTGGTAGCATTCATAAATTGACCGCGTACCTGAGGTTCGCCACTACAGAAATAAACGGGGCGTCCTTTACCCGGACCGTAACCATAATCTACCTCATCTTTATTGGGCAGGCGCATACCGGCATGGTCGCGGTCGTCGGCAATCTGATTATATAGTTCACCGGGAGCAGGGTTCATACGATTCAGCCAGTCCAGTCCCCATTTGATTTCGTCCACAATGTCGGGAATGCCGTTAGCGCCGGGGAGCCCGGCAGCATCATAGAAATCACCGAATGAGTTTGGATTTTCCTGATAGGCAAACATCATCTGATAAATGGCATTGGCGGAAGTTGTGGTATATTGCAAATAATCAGTTGCATCGTGCCAACCGCCTCGAACATCAATGCGTTGTCCTGTTTTGGTGGGATGGTACAGGATGTAGCCGTCGTGCACATGGCAACTGTCTTTCAAAAAGGGATTATAGCCGCAACGTTGCTGACGCATGTAGTTCAGCAAGAAGTCAGCAGTCCCATTGTACACATGATTATTGATGGGAAAACGAGGTGAGACCGCTTTTCCCGCTTTCAGATAATAAGTTCCTGGCTGGTTAAAATCACTGAAGTCCAGACGATAGGTACTCTTCATGAGTCCCATTTTTCCGGTTGCTTTGGTAGAATTGAAAGTTCGGACGGTTTGTCCCGTGAAGGCGTCTATCAGTGCATACTCTTGTATGTCAGCTGGTTCTTCACTCATAAATACTGCCACTTTTACAGATTGCGGCAAGTAGCCAAGTTGGTTAATACGTATCCATGAATCCGCTTTTACTTGCAGAACGATGAAAGTGAGTGCTACCGTAAGTAGCCAATGGTTACTTTTCATAATAAGTCAATATATTAAGGTTGGGGGAAAATTGTTTTCTGTGACTGCATTACTCACATACAAATAAAGCGTTTTCTATTTATTTTAGGAAGTTTTAGTATGAATAATTAATTGATGTTATGTGTCGTTTACATTATTTTGAAAATTGAGTAGCATGGGTAAAAGCTATTACTACTGGTTAATATGTTGATTATCTTTATATTATTGTTTTTAATACTTCTTTTTAATTTTCGTTTACGTATTTTAGTATTCAAAACTCCTGATTGGTGCGTTATTTGTGATAGGGTATATAAGAATAACAAAATTAATAGACTATGGCTTATATAGATTATTATCAAGTCCTTGGGGTGGACAAGACGGCAAGTCAGAATGATATAAAAAAGGCGTTCCGTAAGTTGGCACGTAAATATCATCCTGATCTGAATCCGAACGATTCTTCTGCCAAGGATAAATTTCAGGCGATTAATGAAGCAAACGAAGTGCTAAGTGACCCTGAGAAACGTAAAAAGTACGATGAGTACGGTGAACATTGGAAGCATGCCGATGAATTTGAAGCGCAGAAGCGTGCCCGTCAGGAAGCAGGCGCAGGTGGCTTTGGTGGTTTTGGTAGCGGTTCGGGTGCAGGCTATGGTACGGATGGTAACGGATCTTATTGGTATTCGTCCGATGGACAGGAATTTTCCGGGCATGGTGGTGGCTTCTCCGATTTCTTTGAATCTATGTTCGGAAACCGGGGACGTGGTAGTTCTAATGCAGGTTTTCGTGGTCAGGATTACCATGCAGATTTGAATCTGTCACTTCGTGATGCAGCCCAGACTCATAAACAAGTGTTGACTGTAAACGGGAAGAATGTACGTATTACCATTCCTGCCGGCGTGGCAAACGGGCAAGTCATTAAATTGAAAGGTTACGGTGGCGAAGGTGTGAATGGTGGACCTGCCGGAGACTTGTACATAACGTTTGTGATTGCGGATGATCCGGTATTCAAACGTTTGGGAGATGACTTGTATGTAGATGTTCCCATTGATCTTTATACCGCTATCCTGGGTGGAGACCAGCTGGTAGATACTTTGGATGGAAAGGTAAAGCTGAAAGTGAAACCCGAGACACAGAACGGTACGAAAGCCCGTCTGAAAGGCAAGGGATTCCCTGTATATAAGAAAGAAGGACAGTTCGGTGACCTCATTGTGACTTATTCCGTGAAACTGCCGACGAACTTAACGGAAGCACAGAAAGAGTTGTTCCGTAAACTTCAAAGTATGAACTAAAAGGAGGTATCACTATGCAGAATGAATTAATCATAGTCAGCGAATATTGTCGCAAGTGCCACATTGAACCGTCGTTTATCGACTTATTACAGGAAGGTGGCTTGATAGAAGTAATGACTGAAGGTGGAGAACGTTATCTGACGTTTACTCAATTACCGGACGTAGAACGTTACAGCCGCATGTATTATGACTTGTCCATCAATATTGAAGGGATTGATGCTATCCATCATCTGTTACAGCGTATGGAGGAGATGCAGAATGAACTTCATGAGCTGCGCAGTCAGTTGAGGTTGTTCCGGTAAAGGTGCTATTTATGACAAAGAAGGCTGTCCCATTCGTTTGAGACAGCCTTCTTTGAATATAGTTAATCGGTTAATTACTTACGGTAGTTATCCAGTTCTTCAGCTTTGAACTTGCGGATGAAATTGAAGTGCTTTTCTACTTCAGCTTCAGCGTAGTTCAGATAGACAACAGCTGACTTTGCAAACAGTTCAGGTGCTTTTGTTGCATCCTGAATGAGAAGATGAGACATCACACATACAGCAGCCATTTCGTAAAGACGGCGAGCTACGAAGTCCAGCAGCTCTTGGTTTGCAGCTTCTTTCGTTGCGTTGGTGACAGCTTCAAACTTATTCGTCATCTCTTTCAGGCGATCCATCAACGGTTGCATTTCTTCGCTGCAAGGAATTGTTTCGTAATCGCGGAGAGTAGCAGCGTATGAACCGTTTGTTACATAACGGATGGCGGCTACAGTCTGCAACTGAGTCGTACCTTCGTAGATGCTGGTGATACGGGCGTCGCGGTAGATACGTTGACAAGCATATTCCAACATGAAACCGGAACCGCCGTGAATCTGGATACAATCATAGGCATTCTGGTTTGCATATTCGGAGTTCATACCTTTGGCCAGCGGAGTAAAGGCATCAGCAAGTTTGGAATACTTCTTTTGTTCCTGACGTTCTTCCGGAGTCAGTTTACGTTCGCGAGAGATATCATCCAAAGCTTTGTAAATGTCCACATAGCGAGATGTTTGGTACAACAAAGCACGACCTGCATCCAACTTAGCTTTCATGATAGCCAGCATGTCATATACAGCCGGAAATTCAATAATAGCTTTACTGAATTGCTTACGGTCTTTTGCGTATGCCAGACCTTCATTATAGGCGGCTTGTGACAAACCTACGGATTGTGCGGCGATACCCAAACGGGCACCGTTCATCAGCGCCATTACGTATTTAATCAAACCGAGTTTACGATCACCACAAAGTTCAGCCTTTGCATTCTTGTAAACAAGCTCACAAGTAGGAGAACCGTGAATACCTAACTTATTCTCGATACGGCGTACATCTACACCACCTTCGCGCTTGTCATAGATGAACATGGAAAGTCCACGGCCATCTCTGGTTCCTTCTTCCGAGCGAGCCAGTACGAGGTGTAAATCAGCGTCACCGTTTGTGATGAAACGTTTCACACCATTCAGGCGCCAGCAGTTTTCTTTCTCATCAAATGTAGCTTTCAGCATTACACTCTGTAAATCGGAACCGGCATCGGGTTCTGTCAAGTCCATAGACATGGTTTCTCCAGCGCAGATACGCGGAATGAAACGGCTGTGTTGATCTTCGTTGCCGAATTCATACAGTGTTTCGATACAGTCCTGCAAAGACCAGATATTACCAAAACCGGCATCGGCAGCAGCCACGATTTCAGCGCACATGGTATACGGAGTGATCGGGAAGTTCAATCCACCGAAGCGGCGGGGCATAGTCATACCGTTCAGGCCGGCTTTCACCATAGCATCGAGGTTTTGTCTCGTACCGCTGGCATATTCTACGCGACCATTGGCACAGTGAGGACCTTCTTCGTCCACGCCTTCGGCGTTCGGGTTGATAATCTCTCCGGTGATTTCTCCGGTGATTTCGAGCACCTTATCATAAGAGTCCATTGCATCCGTATAGTCTTGCGGAGCGTAGTCAAATTTGTCTTTATCTTGGTATCCGCGCTCTTTCAGCTCACAGATACGTTCCATCATCGGGTTGTTCAGTTGGAACTTCAATTCAGGAACTTCGGTATAAAAATTAGCCATAGCTTACTTACTGTTCTGTTTGTAGTACTTAATCATTTTCGGAATCACTTCTTCTACCGTACCGTTGATTACATAATCAGCGATGGTATTGATAGGAGCATTTTCATCATTATTGATAGAGATGATAATGCCACTTTCCTGCATACCGGCGATGTGTTGGATTTGTCCAGAGATACCGCAGGCGATATAGAGTTTCGGACGTACCGTAATACCAGTCTGGCCGATCTGACGATCATGGTCGCAGAAGCCTGCATCAACAGCTGCGCGGCTGCCGCCTACTTCAGCGTGAAGTTCTTTAGCCAGTTCGAACAGCATGTCGAAGCTTTCACGGCTACCCATACCATAACCACCGGCTACAACGATAGGAGCACCTTTCAGGTTGTGTTTCGCTTTCTCTACATGGCGGTCGATTACTTTCACTACATAGTCTGTAGTCGGTACGTATTTGGCAACGTCATGGTTGATAACTTCGCCCTGATACTTATCGTTAAGAATTTCTTTCTTCATTACGCCTTCGCGAACGGTTGCCATTTGCGGGCGATGTTCGGGGTTGACGATGGTTGCCACGATATTACCACCGAATGCGGGACGGATCTGATATAACAGGTTTTCATATACCACACCTGCTTTTTTATCTTCGTGTTCACCGATTTCCAGTGAAGTACAGTCGGCAGTGAGGCCGCTGGTCAGTGCAGAAGAAACGCGCGGACCGAGGTCACGACCGATAACTGTGGCGCCCATCAGACAGATCTGCGGTTTTTCTTCCTTGAACAGATTGATAAGTACGGAAGAGTGGGGCAGTGAAGTATAAGGGAACAAGCCCGGAGCGTCGAAGACGTGAAGACGGTCAACGCCGAAGGGCAATACTTGTTTTTCGATGCCTGCAAGGTTAGTACCGGCAACAACGGCTTCCAGTTGGCAGCCCAGTTGGTTAGCTAACTTGCGTCCTTTGGTAAGGAGTTCGAGACTTACTTCGGCAACTACGGTGCCTTCAAGCTCACAATATACAAATACGTTATTCATATTTCTTTTAAGTTTTTGAGGTGACGAGTTGACAAGTTGACGAGGACATGCCTTGTTACCTTGTCTCTTGTCGCCTTGTTAACTACCCAATGGTGTGGTTAGCGAGTAGTTCAACAATAAGATCTTCTACATCCTGGTCGCTTCCGGTCAGTGTACGGCTCTCTTTGGCTTGGAAAGAGATGTTCTGAATGGTTTTTACTTTAGTGGGCGAACCGCTGAGACCGCATTGTGCCAGGTCACCGTTCACGTCTGCCACACTCCATTCGGTGATGTTCAGATAAGGGTACTTCTCGTAGAGGTCGGCATAAGGCAGGGTAGCACCTTCTTTGGTGATAGCTGCTTTTTCCTGTGCACCGAGAGCACGTTTGTACTTCTGTACCAACTTAGCGTTGCGTGGGCGGCAGAGAGCTGCACTTCCGTTCACAGTGATAACGATGGGCAGAGGGCCTTCTACTGTTTCCACACCGCCGTCAATGTGACGTTTCACGACAACACGTCCGGTAGTTTTCTCCACATTCAGAATTTCTTCGGCATAAGTGATCTGTGTCAGACCGAGCTTTTCAGCAACTTGCGGACCCACTTGAGCCGTGTCACCGTCGATAGCCTGACGTCCGCCGATGATGATGTCATACTCGCCTATCTTCCTGATGGCAGTAGCAAGAGCGTACGAAGTGGCAAGGGTATCTGCACCTGCAAAAGCACGGTCGGTCAACAGATAGCCGTTGTCGGCACCGCGGAACATTCCTTCACGAATAACTTCGGCTGCGCGTCCCGGTCCCATTGTCAGGATGGTTACGGTAGAGCCCGGATGTGCATCTTTCAGTCGGAGGGCTTGCTCAAGAGCGTTCAAGTCTTCGGGGTTGAAGATGGCGGGGAGTGCCGCACGGTTAATGGTTCCGTCGGCTTTCATGGCATCTTTCCCAACATTACGTGTGTCGGGAACTTGTTTAGCCAATACTACGATTTTCAAACTCATGTTATTAATTATTAGTATTAGTATTTCTTTGGAGCGTCAGTGCCGGGAATAGGAGTAGGAGGTACATAGTGTCCAGCTACTGAAATTATCCGGTTAACTAATTATCAGCGTGCAAAATTAGTCAAACTGTTCGTTCTGACAAGAAATGCGGGCAAAAAATGCACATACAGAACGGTTTTGAGCAAAATAGGGCAGAAGAACTACATCGTTTTTGATTGTGTTTATCGTTAAAAATCACTTGTTGGTTGAATCTATTTTCTTTGTTTCACTCCTGCGGTTACATTTGTCGCAGAAACGAAGCAGGTATGATAACAGAAGAAATATTGAAGGATATAGTGGAAATGCTGGATATATTCGGTCCTGTCACGCTGGAAGAAATGAGTGGTATCCGATTGATGAACAGGACGGATACGAAATATCTGCTGCCCTTGGAAACGCTGGCTGTGCTTTTGCATTATGCTGCCGCCGATTATCGTGTACAGGAAGTGGCGGGAGAACGGAACATTGTCTATCATACTGTTTATCTGGATACTGTAGACAAAGCAATGTATCGGGCACATCAAAACGGACGGGCGGTACGTGAGAAAATCAGGGTACGTACCTATGTTGCTTCCCAATTAACTTTTCTTGAAGTCAAAAATAAGAATAATAAAGGTCGCACGGACAAGCGGCGTATACGCATCACTGCTCTTGATGAACTGTCTGCTGAAGGTGTGGATGACTTCTTGTCTTTGTATGCCTGGTACAAGCTGCCGCAATTGTCTCCACAGTTGGAGAATCGTTTTCAGCGCATTACTCTTGTCAACCGGGCAATGACGGAACGGCTTACTATTGATACGGATATTTGCTTCCGAAATCTGGTGAACGGGAATTATGCTGCCTTGCCACGTCTTGCTGTGGTGGAGTTAAAGCGAGACGGGCGTACATCATCGCCCATCCGCGATATATTAAGTCGCTTGCATGTACATCCTGCAGGTTTTAGTAAATATTGCATGGGTTGTGTACTGACGGATGAAAACTTGAAACAGAATCGTTTC
>NZ_EQ973495.1:577479-594078 GCF_000158035.1 Bacteroides cellulosilyticus DSM 14838 | reverse complement strand
ATTTTGCTGAATTAGCCTTTATGGAGACGCCGCTTATAGATGCGGCTGGATTTATGGAATTGATATTGCGCTTCGTTCTCAACATGGTAGTGGTGGTGGCCATTATTCGTTTCTTTTATTACCCGAAGAGCCGTCGTCGCGATTACTTCTTCACATTTACGCTTATCAGTATCAGCATTTTTCTGATGATATTCCTGTTGGGCAGTGTGAAACTGAAAATAGGGTTTGCACTTGGATTGTTTGCTATCTTCGGCATAATTCGCTACCGGACAGAGTCGATGCCTGTGCGTGAGATGACCTACCTGTTTGTGATTATAGCTATTTCCGTCATCAACGCTCTGTCTGTACAGTTGAGTTATGCCGAACTGACGGCAACAAACTTATTATTTATTCTGTGTATCTGGTTATGCGAAAGCAATCGTTGGCTGAAACATATTTCATGCAAGCTGGTACAGTATGATCGTATTGAATTGATTACCCCGCAACGTAGGGCAGAATTGATTATGGATCTGGAAAATAGAACAGGACTTAACATCACGAAAGTAGAAGTGGGCCATATTGATTTCCTACGAGATGCAGCGATACTGAAGGTTTATTATGAACCGGAGAGTGAAGAGATAAATACAATTGATACACTAAGACGGATACCGAGGGAAGGAGAATGAAGAAAATGAATAGACGAATAACCTTACTGGCTGTTTTTCTCTGCACAATGGTTGCAGGAGTATATGCCCAAAGTGATGACTTCGGCATTTGGACCAGTGCCGAGGTAAAGAAGAAAATCTTCCCGGGCTTTGATGCTTCGGTGGAAGGTGAATTCCGTACTCGTGATGGTGTGGATAATGTTGAACGCTGGTCTGCGGGGGCGGGTGTGGCTTATCGCATCACTTCTTTTTTGAAAGCGGATGGCGGATATACTTTTATTTATAGCCATCGTCCGGGAGAGATGACCAAGAAAGGCAATTATGTTTCTGACTACTGGTCACCCCGTCATCGTATGTACTTGTCTTTGACAGGTAAATTGAACTGGCAACGCTTTGAATTTTCCTTGCGCGAACGTTACCAGTATACGTATCGTACTTCGCAGCTTGTTTCCAAGTACGATGGGGACGATGGTTCCCAAAAAGCAGATGAGGAAATTACCGGCAAAGGTAAGAATGTACTTCGTTCACGCTTGCAGGCTGAATGGAATATTAAGAAATCTCGTTTTGCACCTTATGCTTCTTGTGAATTATATCATTCCATGTCCGATAGTTGGGCTCTGGATAAAACTCGCTGGACACTGGGTACCGGATACAAAATCAATAAGAAGAATTCGCTCGATTTTTTCTATCGGTATCAGAATCATGCAGATGATGATGAGACGAACGGGCACGTAGTAGGTGCGGGATATACGTTTAAGTTTTAAGTGAATGATTTATTAGTCACATAAATAAATGATGGAAATGAAACGAATACAGAAAATAGGGATTTATGCAGTGTGTTTCTGCTTGTGTGTCGCGTGTAGTGCTGATAGTCCTTTTGATGATTGGGGAGAGAACGGAACGGATGGGGGAACGAACCCCGGTGGAAGTTCAGGCAGTTCGGATGCTTCGGGTACATTACTTGACTTTGATGTTTCGTGGGAAGATATAGCTGATAATTCATATGTTGAAATAGCTGAAACTATCATAACCGACAAGAATGATGACGAATATGATGACTTTATAGAGAATTCATCATTCGCTTCTTCCATACAAATAGCATTTGCTAATGGTTCGGCAACGGTGACAGGCTCTGTGAGTGGGGTTACAGTAACCACAAACGGAGCACATGTCACAGTAAATGCATCCGTAGCAGGTGTAGAATATGTGCTTAGTGGTTCGGCATCCAACGGTTCTTTCAAGGTATACAGTGATAAGAAGTTTAAACTGACTCTTGCGGGTATTTCGCTGACTAATGACAGCGGGGCGGCAATCAATATCCAGTCCGGCAAGCGTGTTTTTGTAGAAGTGAAGACGGAAACGGAGAACTATCTGGCAGATGCTTCTTCTTACTCCACCGTAACGGGCGAAGATGAAAAAGGATGCTTTTTTAGTGAAGGACAACTTATTTTTAGCGGTACGGGTGCACTGACTGTGACAGGTAATTACAAGCATGGTATTTGTAGTGACGACTATGTGCGTTTGCGTAGCGGCAGCAATATTACCGTAGCTTCTGCCGTGAAAGATGGAATTCATACGAATGATAAAATCATTATTGGTGGTGGTATCCTGAAGGTGAAGGCATCCGGTGATGGGTTGGACTGTGAAAAAGGATTCATTGATATACGAGGCGGACTTATCAAGGCTGACATCTCTGGGGATGCCTCTAAAGCGGTAAAGGCGGAAACGGACATCACGCTCAGTGGGGGGCAGTTGATTCTGCTGACTTCGGGCTCTGGGGTCTATGAAGACAATGATCTGAGTTCTGCCGCAGGTATCAAATGTGATGGTAACCTAGTGATGAATGGTACTACTCTTTTAGTCAAAAGTACGGGTGCTGCCGGTAAAGGTATTAATTGCGACGGAACTCTGAGTATCGATAATAGTACGGTGAAGATTATTACTACCGGTAAACAGTATGTCTATAATCGTCTGGATTCCTCCGCCAAAGGCATTAAAGCAGACGGTAATTTGACTATCAATTCCGGTACTATCTGGGTGAAGACCCCGGGTGGTGAAGGAAGTGAAGGGATTGAAAGTAAAAGTACCCTTACGGTGAATGGTGGTGACGTCAGTGTCTATTCTTATGATGACTGCATGAATGCTTCTAAAAGCATTGTTATCAACGGCGGTAATATCTATTGTTACAGCAGTGGAAATGATGGTGTCGATTCTAACGGTACTCTGACTATTACCGGTGGTACGATTGTCTCTATCGGTACTACATCTCCCGAGGAAGGATTTGACTGCGATCAGAATACTTTTAAGATAACAGGAGGAACTATCTTGGGAATTGGTGGCGGCACTAGTACTCCCACGTCCAGCGTTTGTACACAACGCACGGTTATCTATGGCGGTTCGGGTAGTAAAGGTACGCTTTTGAGTATTCAAGGTTCTGATCAGGTGATGTCTTACACTATTCCCCGTGCTTATTCGCAAATGACATTGTTGTTCAGCAGTTCGAAGTTGGCATCGGGCACCACTTATACGATTTATACAGGCGGTTCGGTGACCGGAGGTACTGAATTCTATGGACTGACTGTTGGTGGCACCTATACAACAGGTTCACAGGTAGCGACTTTTACGCCCAGCAGTATGGTGACTTCGGTAGGAAACGTATCTTCCGGAGGTCCTGGTGGTGGCGGAGGTGGTTGGCATTGGTAATGAGAACTTTGCCGATGAAAAGCTCCTCCTCGTCTATTTCTTTTGTCAGTTAATCGAAAGTCGGCTATATTTGCCATGACATCTCTAAAAAGGAAACAAACCATGAAGAAAGTGTTTGCCCGTGCTACCTATAAACGTTACCTGCCGGAAATGATGATCTACATTGCTGTGTGGCTTATCGTACTGATGGTGCCGGTGGTAAGCAATTTCTTCGAACTTTTATCGGGTAAGGTAGAAGTGATGCGATGGAAAGGAGTTTTTATTTTATGGCTCAATGTGTTGCCATTCTTTTTCCTTTTCTTATTGAATAATCGTGTGCTTGCTCCTTTCCTTTTCCTGAAGCAGAAAGTGGTAGTGTATGTAGTAGTTGCCATATTATTATCTACGTTCACTTTCTGGGTAGTGGATATGGTGTCTCCCAGTCGTCCTGTCATGAAGCGGCAGCAAATAGAACAGAGAATGCGCGACCGGGGAAAGGAAGGGCCCGGGCCGAGAGAGCATGATGCTCCCGGTAAGCCTTCGGGGCCGGATATACCGTCTGTACGGGGGGGACGTCCTGATCCTCGGCATTCTGACTTCCCACGTCCGCCTTTCGAAGAGATGCCTTTCTTTGTGCCCCTGTTTCGTGGTCCTTTTCTGGGGCGCATGCTGATAGCTTTGCTTATGTTCAGTTTCAACATTGCTGTTAAGCTGTTTTTTAAGTCAGTACGCGATCAGGAGGCTATGAAAGAACTGGAGCACAACAATCTTCAGACGGAGTTGGATTATCTGAAATACCAGATAAATCCGCACTTCTTCATGAATACTCTCAATAATATACATGCATTAGTGGATATTGATACGGAGAAGGCCAAACAAACCATTGTCGAACTTTCACGGTTAATGCGCTATGTGCTTTATGAATCGAATAACCGCTTGATATCGCTTTCCAAGGAGTTGCAGTTCCTCAATCATTATATAGAGCTGATGCGCATCCGCTATACGGATAAAGTGCGGATAGATGTGTCTTTTCCTACGGATACGGGCGAAGTACAAGTACCACCCCTATTGTTCGTTTCGTTTGTAGAGAATGCTTTTAAGCATGGTGTCAGTTATCAGCATGCTTCATTCGTATCAGTCTGTTTGCAGGTGGTGGGAGAGGAAATTCATTTCGTTTGTTCCAACAGTAATTATTATAGGTCCGAAGATCAGCACCACGGTATCGGTCTTGATAATATCCGCAAGCGTTTGCGTCTGTTGTTCGGTGAGCGTTATAAACTATCTATTGATGATACGGCCGATTGTTTTGATGTGCAGTTGCTTGTGCCGGTGAGTTAATACAGAATGGAGGTATATTATGATAAATTGTATAGCTATTGATGATGAGCCGTTGGCTCTTACCCAACTGACGGGATATATCTCCCGTGTACCTTTTCTGAATCTTGTAGCTTCCTGCCAAGACGCTTTCGATGCTATGAGTGTTCTTTCCGCACAGAAGATTGATCTGATGTTTGTTGATATCAATATGCCCGACCTGAATGGGATGGACTTTGTGCGTTCCCTGACGGAAAAGCCGTTGGTTATCTTCACAACAGCTTATTCGGAGTATGCCGTCGAAGGTTTCAAAGTAGATGCACTGGATTATCTGCTGAAACCGTTTGGCTTTCAAGACTTCCTGAAGGCGGTGGACAAAGCGTATAAATGGTGGGAATTCCGCACCAAAGGTCATGGAACAGTTGCTCCACCGTCAACTCCGTCCGAACTTTCTTTCAATGACGGTACTCTGTTTGTGAAGAGTGATTATCGCGTTACGCGTATCAACTTGGCAGATATTAAATATATTGAGGGAATGAGCGAATACGTACGTATCTTTGTAGAAGGAGAGGCTAAGCCCATTATGCCTTTACTCAGCATGAAGCGTCTGGAAGAAACTTTGCCCCCCTCTCAGTTTATGCGGGTACATCGTTCTTATATTGTCAATTTGAAAAAGATAACGGAAGTTTCTCGCCTGCGCATCGTTTTTGGAGAGACCTATATTCCGGTAGGAGAGAATTATAAGGATCAGTTTACGGAATATATTAACAGTAGGATGATGAAATAGTGATTAGTAGTGAGTGATAAGTGATTAGTACCATGCGGCAATGACAGCACAGCACTAATCACTCACCACTAATCACTTATTTAACTCCCAGCTTCTTCAGCAATGCTTTGGGCACTGCATCTTTGTGTACCAGGATATTGATAGTTTTGTAAGCAACGAAAGGTTTAGAAGCATACCAAGTACCTTTGTATTTGTTGTTGGTACCCCAGGAGTTCTTTACCATGTAGTATTCCTTACCGTTCTGGTCTTTGGCTATACCGTAGATAAGCATACCGTGGTCATCAGTAGTTTCCCAATTGTCGAATGCTGTTTGGCGCATTTCCTGAGTTACGGTGATTTCCGGTAATGGACGGGAAGTCAGTTCTTTGCGTTTGTCGGCGGCAGTAAGACCTGTCCAGCGTGCCATGTCAGAACCGGTGAGTTCGGCACCACGATCCGCATCGGGCATAACGGCTATACCGTCACGAGTGAAACCGCTTTCGCTGACGTCGCTACCCCAAGCTACAGTGTAACCGTTGTTAACGGCATTGTCGATAACAGACATGAATTCCATCAAAGGCAGGTTATAAGAAAGGCCGTTGCGCCAGTTGTCCTGAATTTCGATGTTCATCTGAGTGTAGAATGGATGGTGGGTAAATGAAGTCAGAGATATGTAATCGTCCGGATTGATTCCGAGGGATTCGGCAAATGTCTTCGGAGTATATTCTTTTCCTTTGTAAGTGAAGTTTTCGGGACACTTGCCGAGGTAAGTGTCATAGATAGAGCACAGGCCTTTCTTCCATACCGGAGTCAGTTTGGTCAGTTTGCCTTTGGCAATAGCGTTTACGTAAGCACTGGCCACGGCATCCAACTCGTTGTGTACCGGCAATGTGTCACCGTACATGATGCCCGGCATAGCTTCCTGCGGAACAAGACCGTAGTTTCTCAGGCAGAACATGATGTCGTAGAAGCTTCCACCGGGTGAGAAAGAACTGTCACCGTGATAGCGTACGTAGTTCACGCCGCGGTCCATCATGGTGTGGTGCACCACAAACATTTCTGATAAATCATATTCGCCTTTGCCCATACGCAGCAATTCGCTTTCAAGGAAACCAAGAGCCGAAAAACTCCAGCATGTGCTGGAACGGTTTTGGTTTTTAACGGAAGTAATCGGGTTTTCTTTAACGGTTGTGAAGATGAAGCCTTCTTCCGCTTTCGGAGTGTCCTGTGCTGACACATTGAAACTCAATAAGCCTAAAGTGGCAATAAGTATTGACTTTTTCATCATAATTAAATTGATATTAAATGATTGTTACTGGCACAAAGATAGGGAGATTTCGGAAACAAAAGCTATCTTTGGAGCGTTTTATCAGATAATTATGGAGAAAAAGATACATATCAAACCCCAGACAGGATTGGTTCTTGAAGGCGGCGGCATGCGTGGTGTCTTCACTTGTGGCGTGCTGGACAGCTTTATGGACCGTGGCATCCGCTTCCCCTATACTATCGGAGTCAGTGCCGGAGCATGTAATGGACTTTCTTATATGTCCGGCCAGCGCGGACGTGCCAAGTACAGTAACATTGACTTACTGGAGAAATATCAGTATATCGGGTTGAAATATTTGTTGAAGAAACGTAATATTATGGACTTCGATCTGCTGTTCCAGGAATTTCCCGAACACATTCTTCCTTATGATTATGAAGCGTATTTCTCTTGTCCGGAGCGCTATGAAATGGTGACTACAAATTGTGTGACGGGTGAGGCTAACTATTTTGAGGAGAAACGGGACAAGCATCGTGTGATTGACATTGTGCGTGCTTCAAGCAGTCTGCCTTTTGTCTGCCCTATTGCTTATGTGGATAATGAGCCGATGCTTGACGGAGGTATTGTCGACAGTATTCCGCTGATGCGTGCCAGGAGTGAGGGATTTACCTATAATGTGGTAGTGCTTACCCGTAATCATGGTTATCGTAAAGAAGCAAAGGACATACATATACCTTCTTTCCTGTACCGTAAATACCCGAAAGTGCGTGAGGCTTTAAGCCGTCGTTGCCGTGTGTACAACGAGCAGTTGGAAATGGTGGAACGTATGGAAGCGGCAGGAGAGATTACTGTAATCCGTCCGCAGAAACCTGTAACAGTCGACCGTATCGAACGGGATATCAGGAAATTGACTGATTTGTATGAAGAAGGTTATGCATGTGCGGCGAAGTATGACTTTCAGTGATTAATCAAAAGATTGTAAACGCATTGCCAAATAATGATTGCTATAAAGTGGCAATCATTATCTGGCAATGCGTTTTTTTATTCTTAATCTTTGTTGGCCTACAAACTTTAGTAAGTCTGATATGAACAATCCAATGATTCGTTCACTATATTAAACTGAGGGTATTTCCCACTAGGACTGAAGGCACTTCCCACTAGGACTGAAGGCACTTCCCACTAGGACTGAAAGTACCTCCCACTAGGACTGAACTCGTGTTTCATTACGACTGATCGTGATGGAACACCAAGTGCGTTGTCACACAGATGGTTACGTGGTATGTGAAACTCTTATAGAACTCTGTGAAACTCAGTGTTACTCTGTGGTGAATTAACTCAGTAATAGCTAACCTTCACAGCGCTGACTTCCACCGTTCCCGAATAACTATTAATAGACCATGGATTCTTCTGCATACCATATATGCGGTTTGTATAAGCCACATTATCATTGATATAAACCACGCAGACAGAGTTGTCCGTACAGATAGTTACATGATAAGTATTATCAGCAGGTCTGTCGAACAGATACCCGTCTATTCCGTCGATGAATCCTTTACCTTCTTCACCTTCTTCTTCGAAGTTTATCTTTCGCTTGTTATTGTTGTCTTCCAGATTCACTACAATGGTATAATACTTTTTGGAGTCCGTACCGCGTACCAGAGAGATACCGAATCTATCTGCATCGCCTGCCGTCTTTACGGTAAACGAAATCTTGTTGTTTACATTTAAGCGATTGAATAGGATATAAGCATTATCCGTCAGAGTATAGTTACCGTTGCTTTCTGATACTCCGCTACTCTTTTCCATCACTTTTACAGTAGAGGCGGTGGCATATTTCTGGCTGATACCTTCTACTAAGCCTAAAGTCAAAGTGCCATCCGTATGCTGAACTACTTTGTGTGCAACCAGGCTTCCTGCCCATTCCGGTTCGTTCGGAGAAGCTCCAACGGCAGTATTGTCATTGCCCGAGCGGGTGGGGCACCATCCCCAGATGTAGCGGTTAGTTCCGTCCGAAGCCGTCTTGCCTGCATAGAAGCCACGTGAGTCAAGGAAACCTTCGTGGTTGTCGGGCCAGATACCGGCATCGTTGGCGGTGGTTGCTTTCAGTTCTTCCAGTGTACGTCCCTTGAAATATTGAACTTTGCGTACGGCTGCATGCATCTCCGAGTAGACCAGATACCACCAGTCTCCCATCTTGAAGACATCGGGACATTCATAAAAGCGATCCCACATCATGGTCATGAATACACCTGCATGTTCCCAAGTCTTCATATCTGTAGAAGTATATTCGGCCAGTACCCCTTTGCCGCTTTTAGTAGTGGAAACAAGCATGTGGTATTTTCCATCTTCACCTTCAAAAACGAAGGGGTCGCGGAAATCATTCTTGCTGTACCCGTCAGTGTCACCCTTCAGATAAAAAGTGCGATTCTTGGTCCAGGTCTTGAAGTCGGGTGAGGTGGCATACATCACTACCTGACCGTTCTCGGAAGAAGTAGGCTGATATTTGTTACCTGTGTAGAAGGTATAGTACAATTTATCCGAAGGATTATAAATAGTACTACCCGTTCCGATAGCGGCATCCTGCTCCGACAATCCTCCGCAAGAAATCAGTTCACCCATAGATGTGTATGAAGCGGCGTCCTGAGTACTTACCGCCCATATCGGGTGGTAAGTGCCTGCTTGGTTCGGACGGTATTCCTGTAGATACATAATCTTGAAATCTTTTGCCTGCGGATCATAGAAAGGCATCGGATCGCCTACATAACCGACAGATGGCTTGTAGTATGTATCGAACTTCATGGCATCTGCCGAAGCAAAATAAGTGGTGGTTCCGTCCCAGTCTTTCTGAGTTAAAACCGGATCATTGTCATCGCTACAGCTGCTGAAAGAAGTGATCATCAGAGCAGCCAATGTGAGTGAATATATCATTGTTTTCATATATTAGTTTTATTTACCCGTTAAATAGTCAATTGCATTCTCTGTCAGTTTGGCTACATTGCCATGATACTTGTCTGCTGAAGCATCTATGCCATAAGCATACCAATCGTAACATCCTGAGCCGATACATACGATACCTCCGCGAGAGTCTTTAGGCAGATATTCCCATGCCACGATAGCACCATCGCCACCATAACCCAGGTCAACACCGCCATGATTGGTACGCCATACTTCATTCGTAGCATAGCCGCCCCAGTCGGAACCGATGTGCCATTGTGCCGTACTGTTGGTGGTTCGGTAACCGGTATCGAAGGTATAGACCTTATCTGTTTCACCGCTGTTCATCACCAGGTTCTGGTAGAGGGCGTGCGACTCGTGTCCCTGGATAAAGAAGTTCCATGCACCACCCACTATTTCACCGGATTCTTCCGATTGTCCCCAACAGTTGTTCGGGTTGTTGCCGTCCAGGGTAGCACCCAGTTTTGCAGCATAATAAGTAGCATAGCGGGTAAGCAGCAGGTTCATGCCATTGTTATAAAGGTCTTTCATCTTCACCAATGCGTTGATTGCTGCAGGCGCTGCCTTTTCAAACTTATCCATGTTGTCGATGCCGCCGTCTATATGCAGATGCCACCACATGATTTCACATTCGCTCAGGTCTACTCTTCCTGCCTGCACATCTTCGAATGAGATATACTGCGAATTGGCAATATTGTTCAGCATCCAGGTTGCCGCTTCCTTTTCTTCCGGATTCAGTTCGTTCAGTGTAGCTGCCAGACCCACATATACGGCACTCGGTGCATCGGTCGGGATAACCGTTACCGTATAAACGGCAGATGCGGTGTTATATGAAACGGTGAATTCTACAGGATTGCTGAAGTCAATAGCTTGGCCGGATGCCGGCATTACGGTGGCTCCTGCCGAAGTTGTAATGATCGGAACCATGTTTTTGATATTGACTGAACTCGGCACACGTACGGTGATGGTATGTTTAGTCTGGTCGATAACTCCGGCATAAGCGTCATTCAGTTTGAAGGAGAGTATCCGCGCTTCATCATGCTTGATGTTGACGGTGTAGTCCAGGAATACGTTTCCGTTAGTCACTTTTATCACTTGGGGGAATGAGAAGTTCAGCACATCGCCTGCCTTAACAGAGGCCTCGGCACCTTCGGATACTTCGATACCGGTAACTTTCATTGCGTTAGTGTCGTATACTTCGGGCACTGCCACAGTTACGGTCTTATTGGTCCGGTCTATCACCCCCGTATAGGTATCATTCAGTTCAAGGGCGGTGAGCCATGTGTCTCCGTCCAGTTTCAGGTCGGAAGTATTATCATCGCTACATCCCGGGAATGTAAACAACAGGACAGTTCCCAGTACAAGCAGATTTAGTTTATTCAGTATTGATTTCATAATGTTCTTCTTTTTTATAAGGTTACCAGTTACCACAATTCTGCGTATAGTTTCCGTTGCTGGCACTCATCTGTGCAAACGGGATAGGCAGATATTCATTTTTATTCTTAGTGAACGAGGCATTCGTGTAGATGGTGCAGTCGGCAGCTTCCTCAGCATAGAACTTATTCAGTACTTCGGCAGCCTCGCCCCATCTTACCAGGTCAAAGAAGCGTTCTGATTCCAGAGCCAGCTCTACACGACGTTCAAACTTCAACAATTTCAAGGCATCTGCCTGTGAGTAGCTTCCCGTATAAGGCTGAATGTTGAAACGTACGCCATATTCCATTTCGTAGTCGGCAATCATGGCTGTGCTTTGTTTAGCACGGTTACGTACTTCGTTAATCAGGCTGATAGCTTCAGCTATACGTCCGTCGTTCAGTTGGATCAGTGCTTCGGCACGCATCAACAATACATCCGAGTAGCGCAGTACGATGCGGTTCATCGGAGAACCCCACCAGGCACCCTTTATCAGGTAATCGCCATCCGGATCCACATTCTGCTTCAAGGTCACGTAATATCCGTAAAGTCCGTTGCTGCGGCTCCAGGTAGTCGACTGGTCCATCATGTAGTTCTTATTGAATTCATAAGGGAATCCCGGCATACCTACCGTCAGGAAGAGGCGTGGGTCAGCATAATCGGATTGCGAATTGTAATCGGTGTTGTTAAAGGAATCCAGCAGCGGGTGTCCGTTGGCATCTGTTTTGAATGCATTTACCAGATTCTGGCTCGGTTTGTAGAAGTCGCAACCACCATCGGTAACTCCCGGAATGTTGGGAACGATCAGACCATAAGACCAGTTGCAGTTACCGTTGTTGGTACCGTCGTTCATGGAGTATTGCATGGCCCACAGGGATTCCACGCCATTTTCATATTGAGGTTCCGGACGGAAGTTATTGTGAAAATCTGATTCCAGCCCGTAGCCGCCTGCCGACATAATGGCATTGTCTGTGTATTGTACTACTTTCACCAGGTCTTCCGTGCTGAGGCTTGTCACTTCATGGCTGTCTGCATTATCCTGATGATAAGCTTTGTACAGATAAGTCTTTGCCAGATAGGCGGCTGCTGCGGCTTTGGCGGGGCGACCTTTGTCTGCCTGCTTCACGGGAAGGTTATCATAAGCAAACTGGAAGTCAGCTGCAATCTGTTGCCAGCCTTCGTCATTGTTGTAAGTGGTGTTGGAGAGATAGTTATATTCTTCCGGTGACAAGTTGGCATCGTTGGCAAACGGGATCTTCTTGTACAGACGTTTCAGCAAGAAGTGACCATGTGCACGGAGGAATCTCATTTCGGCAATGCGCTGCTGCTTTAGTGAATAAGTACTTTCATCCACTTGTTCCAATAGTTGCAAAGCTGTATTGACGCGTGAGATACAGTTGTAGAGGCGCTGCCACATATCGCTGATGTTCCATGCCGTAGTCATGATACCTTGTGAGATGTCCAGTGAGTGGAATACATCACCGTCTTCCGTACCGTTTCCTCCTTTGTAAGCGTCATCCGAACGTACGTCATAGTTCCACATGGAGAAGGAAGAATTGATATCTTCGGCAGTAATCCATACTGCATAAGCAGAGATTACCAGATTGTCGATGTATGCCGGGTTCTTCAGCTGTTCATCGCTGATGGTTCCCTGGGGGAGCTGATCTTCCAGAAAGTCGGTGCAACTGCTGCACATCAGTGAAAGACCTAAGACTGCTGTATATATTAACTTTTTCATAAGTAACTGATTTTATTGTTAAAAGCCTACATTAATACCGAAAGTTATATTCATCGGGATGGGGTAACCATAGTTGGCATTCTCAGGATCTACTCCGGTGAACTCCTTACTCTTGATGGTGAATACGTTCTGTGCGCTCAGGTAGAAGCGCAGGCGCTCCATCTTCATCTTCTGGGCAAAGTTTTTCGGAACGTTGTATCCCAACTGTATATTGCGTAACTTCAGGAACGAACCATTCTCAACAAAGTAAGTGGAAACACGTTTCTCATTGTTCGTATCGCTGCGTGACAATGCAGGAATGGTAGAGTTCGGATTGGTGGGTGACCATGCATCGAGTACTCGCTTACCTTTGTTCAGGAAACCGATATTGAGTCCACTCCAAAGATCGGTTTCTTTCTTCAGGTCGCTGATAACATCTACTCCCTGAACACCTTGCCAGAACATGGTGAGGTCAAAATTCTTGTATTCAAGGTAGATGTTCAGACCATAGCTGAAGTCCGGAGTCGGATTGTAAATCCATTGCTGGTCTTTCTCATTGATGATACCGTTGCCGTCCAAGTCACGCCAGCGGATACGGCCTATCCCGGCACCTTCCTGAGTGGCATGGTTATCAATCTCTTCCTGTGATTTGAAGATACCGTCAGCTACATAACCCACCTGCGAACCATTGGCGTGACCGATTACGCTTTGTACACCGTTACCACCGAAAGTGCCGTTGGCTGCTACTGTAGTTGGTAGCTTCGTGATTTCATTCCGGTAGGTGGATATGTTGGCATTCAGGTCATATTTCAGTCCGAATCTCGTTTGATTGCGATAACCGAGATTCAATTCAACACCCACATTCTTCATTTCTCCCGCATTGATCCATTGACTGCTTCCTTCGCCCATAGCGGCGATACCTGCCATCTGTACCAGAATATCCGTTGTCTTTTTGTAGAACCAGTCGAATGAACCGTAAAGAGATTGTTTAAACAGTGAGAAATCGAGGCCGAGGTTCGTTTGTGTGGTTGTTTCCCATTTGATGTTATCATTACCGATCTGATTACGTTTGAATCCGGATTGAAGGATGCTGCCGCCATTGGTTCCGGCAATGTCGTAGGAAGTACCATAGCTCTGACCGCCTGATTCCGTTACACCGTAGTTGGGAACATAAATTGTATAGCGGGCAATGTTCGAGATTTCCTGGTTACCGGTCTGTCCCCATGAACCGCGGACTTTCAGATCGTCAATCCAACTGAGGTTTTGCATGAACTTTTCACGGTTCAAGCGCCATCCCAGTGAGAAGGAAGGGAATGTGGCATAGCGGTTATTTTTACCGAAACGTGAAGAACCGTCACGGCGTACTGTCATCGAGAGTAGGTATTTATCATCGTATGTATAATTCAGCTTTCCGAAGAAAGAAACCAGTGAATAGCCTTCGCCCGAACCGTAAGCCTGAGCCGTACCGGAACCCGCATTCGGCCACATATAGTCGGGTGTCAGAATAGAATAATCTTCTTTATAACCCGAAAAATTGATATCATCTTCACGGTTCAGCTCCATACCCACCATGGCGTCTCCACGATGTTTGCCGATTTCCAGATTGTAGGTAGCGATGGCATTCCACATCCATTTCGTCCAGTGTTCCTGCTTGGCTTCTACGGCATTCTTATCATTTGCCACATTGCCTTCGGTGATGGGGTAGGTGAAGATGCGTTGTGATTTCTGTGCATAATCCAATCCGAAGGTGGAGCGGACATTGAATCCTTTGAAGGGGTTGAGGTTGATGTAAGCATCACCAAACATACGCCAGTAAGTATAGCGATTATCAGAGTTACGGTCCAGTCTCGCTACCGGGTTCTCACGGTCGGGATATCCGCCTACCGGACCTGCATATTCTCCATTGATGTCGTAAACGGGTAATGAGGGATTGAATTGCAATACATTTTGCAAAAATCCACCCGGTGCCTGCACCTCCGAAGTGCGGTTCAGTGTGAAGTGCTCTCCTATGGTCAGGAATTTGCCAATCAGATTATAATCAGAATTTATGCGGGCAGAGAAACGTTCGAAGTCACTGTCCTTGATGATACCTATATTCTTATAATAGCCCAGGGAGAAGAAAGATGACCCCTTTTCAGAACCATTGCTTACTGATACATTGTACTGCTGGATAATACCTGTACGGGTTGTTTCATCGAACCAGTCGGTGTCGGCAGCCGGAACGGTATTGGCGGAATCCAGATACTTGGACATGCTGATGTTGTTCAGTTGAGGATAACCGTTTGCGTCATATCCCCAGCTATACTTATAACCCAGTGCGTTGGTGTTGGGATCCTGTCCTTCGTTTACGTAAGCTTGCCACATGGCACGGCCATATTCTTCCGCATTCAGTACTTCCATCTTATTGGTATACATGGAAGCGGCGATAGAAGCATCGAAGTTAATCTTTATCTGTCCTTCTTTACCTTTCTTCGTAGTGATGATGATGACACCGTTTGCAGCGCGTGAACCATAGATAGAGGCAGAAGCCGCATCCTTCAATACCTGGATAGATTCGATATCATTGCCGTTCAGTTCGTGCATGCCCGATTTGGTAGGCACACCGTCAATAATATAAAGAGGATCGTTATTATTCAAAGTCCCGACACCGCGAATACGTACAGTGGCATTTCCACTGGGATTACCGTCGGCTGTGATGTTCATACCGGGGACGCGTCCCTGTAATGCTTTGATCGGGTTGTTTTCGTTTTGCTTGGCAATCTCGTCTATGCTGACTACGGAGATGGCTCCGGTCAGGTCGGCCTTGCGTTGAGTAGTATAACCTGTGACTACGACTTCCTGTAGCAATTCCGATTCTTCTTCCAGAACGATATTCAGTGTAGCTTGAGCTTTCACACTCACAGTCTTGAATCCGATATACGAAATGGAGAGTTCTGCGCCTTGTGGTACAGACAATGTAAAGTTACCGTCGATGTCTGTTATGGTGCCGTTACTTGTCTGGTTGGTTTCTATGACAGTTGCACCGATAATGGATTCTCCGTCAGTCTTGGAAACCACTTTTCCTTGTACCGTCAGGCGTTGGGCCTGAACTAGTGTACACATTATAAGAAAGAGTGCAAATAGAAGTGATCTTTTTATGCCTTCCATGTTTTTAGATTTTAATTAATATGCTTTTCATTTTGTAATCGCTGTGGATTACCTCTCAAAACATGCTTTCCCGAGTGATGTTTTGATGTTGCAAAGAAAGGGAATTAAGTGAAAATATGCTGTAATTTATGTTTCATAAGCTGGTATATTTGTAACAAAATAAAGGGCAGGTATCATATTTGCCAGCTTATGAAACATAAATGGCAGGCTATTTCTGTTTTATTCGCTTCCTTTGCAAAGTGCTTTCCCGAGCAACTCATTATTAATTAAATGTAATACCCAAAAACATCATGAATTTAAAAAACAATTTGTTGACTGTGCGATGGACCCTTACCTTTATAATAGGTACAATCTGGTCTGTCTTTTCGTGTCAGGCTATTAATCCTCCTTTTGTGATTAAACATTTAGGTGACGGACAGAGCATTGTCCAGATTGAGAACCAGAAGAAATTTCTGTTGCTTCCCGTGGAAGAGGCTGCTCCGGAAGCAAAGCTATATATGATAGCCGATAATGACGTAGTGCGCAATATGAATGTTCGTCTGGCTATAAATAAGGTGGACTATTTTGTTCCGGTAGATCTCTCCGGATTTGATAATAAATCACTTTCTTTCAACTTCCAGTTGATACCCGATACGGCTATTTGCTGGGATGAAATGAAACTTTCCAATGAGTTTGATACATCCAATCGCGAGAGTTT
>NZ_EQ973495.1:569025-577261 GCF_000158035.1 Bacteroides cellulosilyticus DSM 14838 | reverse complement strand
AGTTTGATACATCCAATCGCGAGAGTTTCCGTCCGCTTTATCATTTCACTCCTCAATATGGCTGGATGAATGATCCGAACGGTATGGTATATAAAGATGGTGTTTATCATTTGTTTTATCAATACAATCCTTACGGTTCTATGTGGGGAAATATGCATTGGGGACATGCCACCAGTACAGACCTGGTGAATTGGGAACATCAGCCGATAGCCATTGCGCCCGATGCGTTGGGAACTATCTTCAGTGGTTCCTGTGTGGTTGATAAGGATAATACGGCAGGCTTTGGTGCCGGTGCGATCATAGCTTTCTATACTTCGGCCAGCGATCGCCAGGTACAGAGTATGGCTTACAGTCTGGACAACGGAAAGACATTCAAGAAGTATGCGCGTAATCCTATACTGACTTCCACCCAACGTGATTTCCGTGATCCGAAAGTTTTCTGGCATGACGCTACCGATAAATGGATCATGATTCTTGCCGTAGGTCAGGAAATGCAAATCTACTCTTCAGCTAATCTGAAGGACTGGGCTTATGAAAGTAGTTTCGGTGAAGGTCAGGGGGCTCATGGTGGTGTATGGGAATGTCCCGACCTGATAGAACTGCCTATTGAAGGTACGGAACTGAAGAAATGGGTTCTAATCTGTAATATTAATCCCGGCGGACCTTTCGGTGGAAGTGCCACTCAATATTTTGTAGGTACCTTCGATGGAAAGAAGTTTGTGAATGAATCACCGAAAAACACCAAGTGGATGGACTGGGGAAAAGATCACTATGCTACCGTGACTTGGAGTAATGCGCCCGAAGGACGCCATATAGCGCTGGCATGGATGAGCAACTGGCAATATGCTAACAATGTACCTACTACTCAGTATCGCAGTGGTAACTCTGTTCCCCGTGACCTGAGTCTCTATACTTCGGCGGGTGAAACTTATCTGAAATCTTCCCCTTCGCGAGAACTGCTGAAACTGCGTGGGAAAGAAGAAAAGAAGCATTCCTTCAAGGTGGACCGTACTTATAATATGGACAAACTGCTTTCGGATAATACAGGTACGTATGAAATTGAAATGACGATTAAGAACAGAAATGCAGAAGTCATTGGCTTCCAACTTTTCAATTCAAAAGGAGAAGAAGTGGATATTTACTATAATCTGGTAGAGAAGAAGTTTGCGATGGATCGTAGTAAGAGCGGAGTCGTATCATTCAGTTCGGACTTTCCGGTGCTGACTCTTGCTCCGATAGAAGGCAATTCGGAAATGACGCTGCGTCTTTTCGTTGATAAATCAAGTATTGAAGCGTTTGGCGATGACGGACGTTTCGCAATGACAAACCTTGTGTTTCCTTCGGAACCTTACAACCGTATCAGTTTCTATGCCAAAGGCGGTAGCTATGCGGTAAGTTCATTCAAGGTTTATAAGTTGAAATAAGATTGGTCTATATTTCCTCCTTTTCTGTACCCGAATTTTATCAAAGCCGTACCCGCTCCGTAGCTGGTCCGTACCTAAGCGTTTGGACCAGATACGGACCAGGTACGGCTTCTCCTTTATTCTTCTATTTCAATGGTATATTTTCCTTTGAATACCTCTTCGGGTTGCAGATGCTGTACCCAATCCTTATCTTTATACTCTCCTGTATAATGTGCTTTGTCGCAACGACCGTACCATGGTTCAATACAGACAAACGGGGCATTCTTGGCAGGTGGCGACCACAGTCCGACAACAGGCGCATCAAAATGGAGGCTAAGATAAGGAGCTTTCTCCTTATTATATAGAGTAACCCGCCGCACCTGGCTTCCCTCCAATATAAGTGCATCTTTGTCAAATGTATGTGTGTCCAATGGCAACAAGTCGTTTGTCAGTTTCAGAGGATATTGGGTGTCCGGGTCGGCACATCCTTTTTCAGAAATAAGTATGTATTTCAGTCCGCTTTTCTTATTGAAACCGAAAAATCCCCGTTCTTGCGTTTCGGCATCGAAATCCGGATAGTAGAATGCCGGATGTGCACCAATCTGGAAGTGCATTTCCTTCTCCCCGGTATTCTCTACTTCCCACATGACATCGACCTTCTTCTCGCGGATGCGATATCCGATGGTGAGACGGAATGGGAAAGGATATTTCTTGAGTGTTTCTTCGTTGCTGACAAGCTGGTAGCGGACTTCATCGTTTTCCTCGGATATCAGTGTGAACTCCATGTCGCGGGCAAATCCATGCTGAGTGAGGACATAGGTGGTGTCTTCGTTTCGATATTCATTCTCCCATACGCTTCCTACAATCGGGAAGAGTACCGGCGAATGGCGTTTCCAGAATGCAGGATCTGCCTGCCATAGATATTCTTTTCCATTAGAAAAAATACTGCATAGCTCTGCTCCATGTGCAGAGACTTCAATGCTGAGTCGTCCATTAAAGAGTGTTTCCATATTGTTGTTTAAAAAGTTTCTTTGGATAATTTTCCACAAATGTAGCTAAAAAGAGAAATAATGCCCTTGAAATGCGCTTAAAAAACATTCTTGTATCATAATTGCCACTCTTTGTAACAAGATTGTTATCCTGTTGTTCTGATATTCGCTTCCTTTGCAACGTGCTTTTCCGAGCAAGAAATACTTAAATTAATACCATACAACAATGAAATCTAATTCTTCGTTATCCAAGCTGATCCCTGTGATGCTCTGCTTTTTCGCTATGGGATTTGTGGATCTGGTAGGCATCGCCTCCAACTATGTAAAAGCAGATTTGGGTTTGACAGACTCTCAAGCTAACATCTTCCCTTCGCTGGTTTTCTTCTGGTTCCTGATCTTCTCTGTGCCGACAGGTATGTTGATGAGCCGTATCGGACAAAAAAAGACGGTACTCCTTAGTTTGGTTGTGACCTTTGCTTCGTTGTTATTGCCTGTTTTTGGTGATAGCTATACGTTGATGCTGCTTTCTTTCTCTTTATTAGGTATCGGCAATGCATTGATGCAGACTTCACTGAATCCGCTGCTTTCCAACATCGTGAGAGGTGACCGGCTGGCAAGTAGCCTTACCTTCGGACAATTTGTAAAGGCGATTGCTTCGTTTCTTGCACCTTACATCGCTATGTGGGGAGCTACACAGGTCATTCCGTCGTTCGGTTTGGGTTGGCGTGTGCTGTTTCCTATTTATATGGTGATAGCTGTGATAGCCGTTTTATTGTTGGGACAGACACAGATTGCCGAGGAGAAAGAGGAAGGAAAACCTTCTACGTTCGGTGAGTGTTTGGCTTTATTGGGTAAACCGTTTGTTTTGCTTTCTTTCATCGGTATCATGTGCCATGTAGGAATCGATGTAGGTACGAATACTACTGCTCCTAAGATTCTAATGGAGCGTTTGGGGATGGGATTGGATGACGCTGCGTTTGCTACCAGTCTCTACTTCATTTTCCGTACGGCAGGCTGCTTCACAGGTTCTTTTATTTTGAGGAGGATGAATGCTAAATCGTTCTTTGCTATCAGTAGTTTTATGATGTTACTGGCAATGATTGGACTTTTTGCTTTCCATTCAAAAACATCTATTTATATTTGCATTGCGCTGATAGGTTACGGAAACTCGAATATCTTTTCGATTGTCTTCTCACAGGCGTTGCTGTATATGCCCGGCAAGAAGAATGAAGTTTCCGGTCTGATGATAATGGGACTTTTTGGTGGAACTGTTTTTCCGTTGGCAATGGGATTGGCAAGTGATGCCATAGGACAAAGCGGTGCAGTAGCCGTGATGACTGTCGGAGTACTTTATTTGCTGTACTATACTTTGAAGATAAAGAAATAACCTAATGTCTAATTGTAATTTATAATTTGTAATTAAATTTAGTGTCATGAATAAAATCATCGTAGGAATGGGTGAAGCACTCTGGGATGTGCTGCCCGAAGGAAAGAAGATAGGTGGTGCGCCTGCCAATTTCGCTTATCATGTATCACAGTTTGGTTTTGATAGCCGTGTAGTGAGTGCAGTGGGACGTGATGCTGACGGACAGGAAATATTGGATGTTTTTGCTCAAAAGAAACTGACTTGTGAGATCGAGCAAGTGGATTATCCTACCGGTACGGTACAGGTTACTCTTGATGCTGTGGGGGTTCCCTGTTATGAGATTAAAGAGGGGGTGGCTTGGGATAACATTCCTTTTACGGATGATTTGAAACGTCTGGCCCTTTCCACCCGTGCTGTTTGTTTCGGTTCGCTGGCTCAGCGCAGTCCCGTGAGTCGTGCTACTATTCAACGTTTTCTGGACACCATGCCTGATGGAGAAGATCAGATCAAGATTTTCGATATCAATCTTCGTCAGGGATTCTATACGAAAGAAATACTCTGCGAATCTATGCGCCGCTGCAACATACTTAAAATAAATGATGAGGAACTGGTTACTATCAGCCGTATCTTCGGTTATCCGGGTATTGATTTACAGGATAAATGCTGGATACTTTTGGCTAAATATAATCTGAAGATGCTGATTCTGACTTGTGGAACCAATGGCAGTTATGTATTTACTCCGGGTGTAGTATCTTATCAGGATACACCGAAAGTTCCTGTTGCCGATACTGTGGGGGCAGGTGATTCTTTTACTGCTGCTTTTACATCGGCTATACTTAGTGGGAAACCTGTTCCCGAAGCGCATAAACTGGCAGTGGAAGTCTCCGCCTATGTTTGTACACAGAGTGGGGCCATGCCGGAATTGCCGTCTGCTTTTAAGAGTCGGTTGGGAGCAGCTGATATCTCCGGTGTATGAGTTGAACCTATCCTGATAATTGCTTCAACTTGGCAGGCAATCTTATATTATAGGGGCATTGTGTAACATACAATGCCTTTTTGCTTCCAACTCCCTTTTGTGCCATATTCCTGCTTGTCTTCTGTAGTATAACAATAATCGTTCTTATTTTCGGCTTCGTATAGCGGGATGGCTCCTTCTACGGGCGAAGCGTATACATATCCTAATTCTTTTTCCAGTTGCCATTCGGTGTCGGCTGGCAATAGCTCTACAGATAGACGTTGCTTTTTTCCGTTACTATATAAATACAACGGTACGGTACTCGTGATTTGTTGTTTGTAGATGGAACAGATGGCTCCTTCATATTTTTTGTTGGAGTGCATTGCAATATCTAAGTAAGATGTGTCGTATGTGTGATTTTTGCCATTCCAGGCCTGAAGTAACGGAGTGGTAGAAACTAACGATAACTTTTGGTTGGATATATATTTTTCTATCGCATCTTTCACTTGCTCTTTTTTGGTGGCATCCGCTATTAGTTCATAAATAGGAAGGACTTTATTTTGAGTGATTTTCGTCAAAGTATAATTCTTTTCATTGAACGAGTTCCACCAGGCATTAAAGCCATCGGTTATCGGTTGTGAAGTCAATAAACTTGTATTTCCTCCATAGAATTCCAGTATAAGCTGACCTCCTATGCTTTGTGCCACTTCTTCTTCCCATCCGCCGGCACCGCTTCCGGTAAAGAGACCTTGCTGGCCTATTTTTTCCAAAGCGCTGAGTAAGGTGATTTTTGTGGTGCTGGTAGCTGATGTCGCTGTAGGTACTGCTGTCCGGTAAAGTCCTCTGAATCGTGCTCCTATACCGACATCCACTAAAAGGTGTGTGCCATATTTGTTTATGATATCTTCTGCTGCCAAACTGGTTACATCATTTTCAAATTCCTGCGTAAGGTATCTGTATTTATATTTCTCTAAGGTATAGAAAAACGAAAAGTACCAACGCTCCGCTGTAAATAGTTGTTCGCTGGAGGCAAAAGAATATTGTGAAGAATGGTTGTAATCAGACTCGAACTCTTTATGCTTGAGAATGGTACCGACCGATAGAGCATTTCTGGAATTTATGTCTCCCAATATCAGGCTATTGGTAATATCAGTCAGGAATGTTGTTGCATTTTCTCCGGCGTAGTCTCTGGGTTCGGAAGAAGTGGCTTTCATACGATAGATATAATCTTCATCGCTGTTTTCCAATTTTTCCAAATCTATTATAGGAGCTTTTATGGCTTCGGGACTTAAATGGTCGGCAGTAACATCGTAGCCTGCGCCAAGAATTTGTTTCATATTTGCCGGATAGGCTTTGAAAATGACTTTCTTGTCAGGAATGGCTTTAAGTTCATAAAAATCAGAAGAAGTGGGATTTTCATCTTCCGGGTTGAAATCAGAATCCGAGGAACATGCATATAACGTGCATATCGAAATGATAAAATAGAATAGATTTTTCATAATATAATAGTTTTTCTAGTAGTTATCTTGTAGCTGTCGACAAAAGTAACAGAAGTATTTGAAAGGGCAATGGATACACATTCTTTTCTTAAGAAAAAGTGTCTTATTTTATAATGTAAGTGAATCTACATCACTGCACAAAGCTCCTCCACCTGCTTTTCAAAGCTATCCCTCATCTTTGCCTTATTCTTCACTACACTCCGATGATTATAAATTGTTTGTGGTGAGTAGAACAAGAGGGTAGCTATCCTGGAACTATCTTGAATCCCCATACGTATCAATGCAAATATCCGAAGTTCTGTATTCAGTATTTCTCCTCTTTTAGGTATGATTTCTTCACCCTCCCGCAATAGTGCATTAAATTCTTCTATAAATTTAGGGTATAAATTCAAAAATGCCGTATCGAAGTTTACGAAGAACTCTTTCGCATCTGTATCTGACAGTTTGGTGGCATTGACTAACTTCAATAGATCATCTGTCTGCTTTGCTTTCACTTTTCTCTTTACCAAATCCTGATATTTATTCAGCTTGTCTATATAGGCGGCACACAGGTCCATGAACAGGCTTACATATTCTTCACGCGTATGATTTGTATTTACTAATGCCTTATTCAGATGTTGCAGTTCCTGATTCATGTCCGCCAGTATCTTCCTGCGTTTATGGAGTTGATGCATTTGCCGATAAATATAGATCAGGGAGACGACCAGTCCGATGGACAATATACTGATGCATATCAGTGACCATTGCAGTCGTCTGCTCTTGATAAGATTCTGTTCCTGATAAGACAGTACAATAGAAGGGAATTTTTTCGCTATTTCGAGCATGCGGAGCCGGTTATTATAAAACTGAGCGTCTTCCATGGAGTAGTTCAGATAGCGATTGGCACGGGATACTTCCCCACTTCGGTTTTTAAAGATATACAGGGCCAGTTCCTGTAAGGCTAGATTTTCTTTAAGCGGGCATACCTGATCCGATATGGCGGCCTTGATCAGATAATGCTCATATTCGTTCCAGTCACCAAGTTTTGAATAGATCAATGCTAAACCATACGTAACCATAGCATACAATCGAACATTCACTGGAACGCCTTCCAGTGCCTTTTGATAATACTTTTCCGCTTCGGCGTACCGCTGGTGACGATATAGATTTTCTCCTTTCCAGTAATTGTATAGTGACGAGCCAGTGGGAAGTACACTGATCAATGAATCCTGATAAAGCATTTCTTTTTCATAATAACGGGGAGCATAAACCTTATCGTTGGAATATTCCGCCCACATACTGTAAGCCCATTCATAGGCGGTGTAATATTCTATCCGTGTCGCATCATTCAATGTACGTGAATCTATTTGTTCCAGATTCTGGATGGATTCGCTGAAATAACCCGATGTGGAAAGAAGCACCGAGCGGTGAATGATGCTCAGGTTGCGATAAGCGGGGTGAGATAGTGTCATAGCCACCTGTTCTTCCTTGTCTACATAGAGCATGGCTGAATCGAAACGGTAAGTATAGTACTCTTCGTAAATAGCATTGTATAATCGGAAACGTTCATTGTCGTCCATGGATGGATATAGCAAACGCTTTAAACTGTCAATTCGGGCTTCTTTTCGGAGTGAGTATTGGTTGCGCAGTTTTAAAGCTGATTCCAACTCATTGGATAAGTCAGTCTTATTCGCCGCACGAAAAGGGACAAGCACGAACAACAGGAATAATACCGATAACAAGTATTTTTTCATAGGGTATGTTCATTAAAAGTAGACAAATACAAAGATATTAAAACTTTCCGGTAAACGGGTATGTCTACTTGCTTTTATAAAACGGAATGATGTAAATGGCTTGTTATCAGTGCTGTATTGTAGATGATACTCTCACGCCAATCTACCTGACGGCTACTTGCGGAAACCGGGCATTATTATACCTGTTAACTTTGCCCTCGTTGAAAGATAAGGGGAATATTTCTTATCTGATGCCTTGAACCGAAAGTTTAATTTTAAATCCATTAATAGTATGAAAGCAAGTCTCTTTTC
>NZ_EQ973495.1:513605-568871 GCF_000158035.1 Bacteroides cellulosilyticus DSM 14838 | reverse complement strand
GCAAGTCTCTTTTCTTATGTCATATCGGCAGCCTTATCATTCGCTACTATTGCAACAGCGAGCAAACCGGTAGAGAATGACACTATCAGTAGTAAAAAAACGGAGATCAGCGAACGCAATGTAATGCTGAATGCTTCGGATGCAAACAAGCCCCGTGAAATTCAGATCGGACTTCCCTGTGAAGATGTAAATGTGTATGAAAACGGATTACCCGCTGTCTATTCTTCGGCTGTGCATAAGCTGGCTACTCACTGGCGCAGCGATGCCAGCCTGGGCGAATTAGGGCTGATGACACCGTCTGAATCTGCTATTGCTACCGGAAACATCGCTTATTCCGTAAATTCTTTCTCCAAATTGGGGCAAAAGGAGTTCAAAGGAGTCTTGAATTACCGCACCAACCATTTTGGGTGGCAAAATATAGACATGAATGTGTCCGGTGGCATCGGAAACCGCTGGCTCTATACAGCCAGCATCTATCAGAACTTCGATCCGGGTAGTTTCTCTCCTAAGTTTGAAAACTTCAGTGACCGTACCCAACTTTATCATGCAGGGCTGACGCGCCTTTTCAACAATAATCGCGGAAGGTTCTCAGTTATCTATAAGTTCTCAAAAAGCAGTGCATTGGGTTCGATGATTAACGCTGCTCCGTTTATCTATGTGGGAGATGGCAGTGTGAAAGAAATTCCTGGCTTCAAGTTAGGAACTTCTTCGTATGCTCCCGAAGGTGGACGTTTTCAGTACATGGATGTGATGGACGGAAAGATGAAGAGCGGTCGGTTTGGTGACTTTACAGGCAATAAGGCGCATGAAGTGGCTATGCTGTTTGATTATACCTTCCGTAACAATCTGAACTGGACGCTGAATGCCAAGTTTATGAATGCTCCCGAAGCTAACTATGTGGACTTTGGTGGTAGCAATATCAACAAAGCCACGGTGGCGGACGGCCTTTTTCAGGATGGTTCGGAGGATGCCTATACCGGATTGGTCGAAGGCAGGCGTACCTGGTTGCATCTTGGCAAAGTGAAGAATGCATTGCTTACTTCCGAACTGAAAAAGAAGATAGGCGACCATGACGTACGCCTGGGGCTGAATGAATGGTTTTATCATTTGGATTATCACTCTTCTTCTTTTCAATGGGTAGGCACGGTTACTGAATATCCGCAGATACTGAATCGTGTGGTAGCTGACGGGACTACTGCTAAATTCAGTGGTTTCAATGAGCTGAGTCCGGAATATACCAAAGGGACCGAAAACAAACTGGCTGCCTACTTTACGGATAACTGGCAGGTAAGTCCGAAATTCACTGTCTATTATGGTGCCCGTCTGGAATATTACCGTATGTCTGCCGATCAGATTCCTTATGGTCGCTATTCCGGCTTCCACATCGGTGATACTCACGAATATACGGACAATCAAGGGAATATACTTTCTACTGAAAAGATACAGCCGCAGAAAGTAGTAAAAGATAAGCTGAACTATGCTGCAACGGCACAATTTACTTATAAGTTGACCAAGAACTTCGGGCTGACTGCCGACGGAACCGTCGCCACCCGCTTCCCACGTATCAATGAATATGCCGGAACAGGACCTACCGAAGAGCAATATAAGCGTGTGACTATCCCTTTGCTGCGTGGCGGATTGTTTTATCAGAATGACTGGATAAACCTGACTTCGATGATTACTTATATTTCCAAGTCGAATAATATAGACCAGCAGAATGTAACCAAACCGGGAACAACGCAGTCCAAGACGACCTTGCTAATTTACGATATCAAGACATTGGGTTGGACCACTTCCGCTGAAATCAATCCTTTCAAGGGTTTCCATCTGCATACCCTGTTCACTTATCAGAAACCGACTTATAACAACTACTTCATCAAATCTCCGTTTGAAGGAGTGCCTGACTTGAATGCTAATGGCAACATAGTGAAAGAAATTCCGCAGATACTGGCTGAAATAGATCCCAGTTATAACATAACTCCCGATCTGCGCTTGTGGCTCAGTTTCCGTTATTTCGGGAAGACGTATGCCAATCTGACTAATGCCCTCTATTTCAACGGTCGTTGGGAAACCTTCGGTGGTGTGAACTGGAAAGTGAATAAGCACCTCTCACTGGGGGCAACGGTAGTGAACTTCCTGAACCAAAAGGGTGCAAGCGGAACTATCAGCGGCGCCGAACTACTGGGCAAGGAAGAAGCAGGTAAATTCAAAGATCATTATATGAGTGGTAATTACTTGCGTCCATTTACACTGGAATTCAGTGCAAGCCTTTCATTCTAAATTAATTTAATATATTTTTGTAACTAAATTCATTGTACACCATGAAAAATTTACTTGTAACTCTCTTTGCATGTGCTACATTGTCGTATGCCAATGCAGCGGAAAACAAAACGATCCGTATTTCTACGGATAACACCGACCTGGTGCTTCAGGTAGGCGACAACGGCCGTCTGTATCAAACTTACTTAGGTGAAAAACTGCTGCATGAGCAGGATTTGAATAACTTTCAGTGGAATATCCATGCCGGTGCCGATGGTAGTGTAAGTAAACGCGGTTGGGAAGTGTATGGTGGTTCGGGTAATGAAGATTACTTTGAACCGGCTATCGCTATCACTCACAATGATGGCAATCCGTCCACTATGTTGTATTATGTTTCTTCCTCCTCCAAGGCGGTTGAGGGTGGTACGGAAACTGTGGTTAATCTCCGTGACGATCAGTATCCGGTAGACGTCACTCTGCACTATGTGGCTTATCCGAAAGAAAATGTTATCAAGATTTGGAGTGAAATCAAGCATCAGGAAAAGAAACCTGTCCTGCTTTCTACATACGCCTCTGCCATGCTTTATTTCAATAATTCCGCTTATTACCTGACTGAGTTCAGTAGTGACTGGGCAAAGGAAGCGCAAATGAGCAGCCAGCAATTGCAATTTGGCAAGAAAGTAATTGATACGAAGTTGGGAAGTCGTGCTGCCATGCATACGCATCCTTTCTTTGAAGTAGGGTTGGATCAGCCGGTCAGCGAACATCAGGGAAATGTATTGATGGGTACGTTGGGATGGACCGGTAATTTCCGCTTTACGTTTGAAGTGGACAATGTTGGGAATCTTCGTGTGATTCCCGGTATCAATCCTTACGCTTCGAATTATGAACTGAAACCGAATGAAGTGTTTACCACTCCCGAATTCATATTTACTTTGAGTAATGACGGTGCCGGGAAAGGAAGCCGTAACCTTCATGAGTGGGCACGCAACTACAGCTTGAAAGATGGTAAAGGGAGTCGTCTGACTCTTCTGAATAACTGGGAAAATACAGGCTTTAACTTTAACCAGGAGATACTGGCCGAGTTAATGAAGGAAGCCAAGCATCTGGGTGTAGATATGTTCTTGTTGGACGATGGTTGGTTTGCGAACAAATATCCCCGTAAGAATGATCATGCGGGTTTGGGAGACTGGGATGTGAATCACGATAAATTGCCCGGTGGCATTCCGGCGCTGGTGAAAGCTGCCAAGGATGCAGATGTGAAGTTCGGTATCTGGATTGAACCAGAAATGGTGAATCCCAAGAGCGAACTCTTCGAGAAACATCCGGACTGGGCGATCACACTGCCTAATCGTGAAACATATTATTACCGTAACCAATTGGTACTTGACCTTAGCAATCCAAAGGTGCAGGATTATGTATATGGTGTTGTAGAGAATATAATGAAGGAGAATCCCGAAGTTGCTTTCTTCAAATGGGATTGCAACAGTCCTATCACCAATATCTATTCTCCGTATCTGAAGAACAAACAGGGACAGTTGTATATTGATCATGTCCGTGGCATCTATAATGTTCTGAAGCGTGTGAAAGCGAATTATCCTGATGTCCCGATGATGCTTTGTTCCGGTGGTGGTGCCCGTTGCGATTACGAAGCGCTTAAATATTTCACAGAGTTCTGGTGCAGCGACAATACGGATCCTGTAGAACGTATTTATATCCAGTGGGGCTTTTCCCAGTTCTTCCCTGCGAAAGCTATGGATGCCCATGTGACCAGTTGGAATAAAGCGACTTCTGTAAAATTCCGTACGGATGTAGCTTCTATGTGTAAGCTTGGTTTTGATATAGGTCTGAAAGAACTCACGGCTGATGAATTGACTTACTGCCAGACGGCTGTTGCCAACTGGAAGCGTCTGCAAAGTGCCATTATGGATGGTGATCAATATCGTTTGGTGTCTCCGTATGAGGGCAATCACATGGCACTGAATTATGTAAGCAAGGATGCAAACAAAGCTGTATTATTTGCTTATGATATCCATCCGCGTTTCCAGGAGAAACTGATGACAGTCAAACTTCAGGGATTAAATCCGAACAAGCAATATAAAGTGGAAGAAATCAATTTGATGCCCTCTACTGAATCTAAATTAGAATCTAGCGGGAAAGTTTATTCCGGTGATTATCTGATGAAAGTTGGTTTGAATGTATTTGGTTTTACAGCGACTCAGAGCCATGTTATTGAGCTTACAGCTCAATAATAGCCTTATCTGGTTTGTCTGTCCTTCTTTCCGGCAATAGTAGTCTCCCTATTCTGTCCGAGTTAAAAATCGGTGGAATAGGGAGTTTTTTTAAGAAACAGATAACGATACCTATGATAATATTTTTATATTTGCGTTACTAATAACGGAAAAGATGAGAAGATATACTATCCAATTATTACTTGTTTCACTTTCCTGGTTTTGGTTGACCACTTCGTGTACCCATCGCGAAGCACGTTTCCGTATTGGAGTTTCCCAGTGCAGCGATGATGAATGGCGACATCAGATGAACAATGAAATGTTGCGCGAGGCACTTTTCTATGACGGAGTAGAAATTGATATTCGTACGGTAAAAGATGATAATGCAGAACAGATAAAAGATATCCGTAATTTCATCAAAGAAGGAGTGGACTTGCTTGTAGTTGCACCCAATGAAGCTGCACCTATCACTCCGGTAGTGGAGGAAGCCTTCGACAGGGGAATTCCCGTCATTGTTTTCGACCGCAAGATACTTTCTGATAAATATACTGCTTATATAGGTGCTGACAACTATGAGTTAGGAAAAGCAATAGGTAACTATGTTGCTAATATGCTTCATGGACAAGGCAACGTTGTGGAGATAGCCGGTTTGACAGGTTCTACACCGGCCATGGACCGTCATCAGGGATTTGTTGCTGCCATATCTCCTTATCCCGGCATTCAGCTTCTGGCACGTGAAGATGCCGGCTGGCTACGCTCTGAGGCAGGAGAGAAGATGGATACTCTTTTGGCGCGCTTTTCTGAAATAGATGTAGTGTATGCACAGAACGACCGAATGGCGGCAGGAGCTTATGATGTTGCTGAGCGGCAGGGTAGGGCAGAAGAAATGCGCTTTATCGGTACGGATGCTTTGCCCGGTGAAGGGTATGGCGTAGAACAAGTGCTGAATGGTCAACTGGATGCCACGTTTATTTATCCTACCGGTGGTGACCGTGTGATACAGATGGCGATGGATATCCTGAATAAGCGGGACTTTCCTCGTGAAACCATATTGAGTACTTCTGTTGTAGATGCTACCAATGCGCAGATTATGCAAATGCAGACCTCGCATATTGCTACCCTTGATGAAAAAATAGAAACGATGAATGGAAAGATGAGTCAGTTCCTTGATCGTTACGCTACGCAGCAAGTCATATTATATGGCAGCTTATTGGTACTTTTATTGGTAATCGGTTTACTGGTTGCCGTTTATCTTTCTTTGCGTACCAAAAATCGCCTGAATCGTGAACTGTCCCGGCAGAAGGAGAAGTTAGAGGAACAGAAGCAACAATTAACACAGCAGAAGGAGCTGCTCATTCAGCAGAAAGAACAGTTGGAACAGCTTTCCCGCGAACTGGAAGAGGCCACCCATGCCAAACTAGTATTCTTCACGAATGTTTCTCACGACTTCCGTACTCCGTTGACATTGATAGCAGATCCTATCAACCAGCTTCTTGCCGATAAGTCTCTTGGAGAGCATCCGCATCAACTACTGGAACTGATGAAGAAGAACGCTAACATCCTTCTTCGTCTTGTTAATCAAATTCTTGATTTCCGTAAGGTAGAGAACGGGCGGATGGAACTTCATTTGGAACCATTCGATCTTTTAAGTAGTTTCCGCGGCTGGAATGATTCTTTCCGTATGGCGTTGCTGAAAAAGCATATCTCCTTTTCTTTTGAAGTTACACCTGACACAGATTTCCGCATGATGGCAGATAGTGAGAAGATGGAACGTATCTATTTCAATTTGCTATCCAATGCTGTGAAATATACACCCGAGAATGGAAAAATAGTGGTTAAGCTGGAGGCGGAAACGACTAATTACCGTTTCTCTGTATTTAACTCAGGTAGCCATATTTCCCCAAAAGAGGTGGATGCTATCTTTGAACGCTTCTACCAGATAGACGGACATCAGGCCGGTACAGGTATCGGATTAGCGCTTGTCCGTGCCTTCGTAGAGATGCATGGCGGACAGATCACTGCCCATAGCAATGAAAAAGGAGCGACTTTTACCGTTCTTTTTCCGGCGCAGAGTGTTTCTCTGTATCATCCTACGGTTGTTACTCTTCCCACTGAGGAAGCGGAAGTCTCTGCTACATTGATAGAAACAGATTTACCCTTGGATGAGGAAGACACGAAAACTGCAGATCGCCCGACAGTGCTGGTTATTGACGATAATGCCGATATTCGCAATTACGTAAAAACACTACTTGCTGAAGAATATCATGTGCTGGATGCACCGGAAGCTGCTACAGGGATTCGTCTCGCAATGAAATATGTTCCCGATGTGATTGTTTCCGACGTCATGATGCCTGGTATGGACGGGATAGAGTGTTGCCGGAGGTTGAAAACCGAATTGCAGACTTGCCACATTCCCGTGATTCTTCTTACAGCATGTTCACTTGATGAACAACGTATTCAGGGGTATAATGGTGGTGCTGACTCTTATATATCCAAGCCTTTCAATTCTCAGTTGTTACTGTCCCGTATCCGGAATCTGATAGATTCCCGTCGGCAGCTTCGCCAGTTCTTCGGTGATAATCAGACATTGGCGAAAGAGAATATCTGTGATATTGATAAAGATTTTGTCTCTCGTTTTAAATCTCTGGTAGAGGAGAAAATGAGAGATCCGGAACTGAATGTGGAAGACTTAGGCAAAGATATGGGACTGAGCCGTGTGCAACTCTACCGTAAACTGAAATCACTTACTAACTATGCTCCCAATGAATTGCTCCGCCAGGCACGCCTTAAAAAAGCAATTTCCCTGTTGGCTTCTTCAGAAATGACGGTTGCGGAAATTGCTTATGAAGTCGGTTTCTCTTCTCCGTCTTATTTCACGAAGTGTTATAAGGAACAATTCGGTGAAAGTCCGACGGATTTCTTAAAACGGAAGAATTTATAGCGTTGCAGGGGGAAGAAACGATAATTATTGGCTATTTTTGCAGTCTGAAAAATGGAACTGAATATTTTATGAAATACGATCTTTGTTGTATCGGATATATTACTTTGGATAAAGTAGTTACTCCGCAGAAAACTGTGCACATGCCCGGAGGAACCTCTTTCTATTTTGCGCATGCCATCAAACACCTGAGTACGGAAGGATTCCAACTTGTCACCGCCTTGGCTGATAGCGAGATGCCGGTGGTGGATGATTTGAGGACAGACGGCATTGAAGTGAAAGTACTCCCCAGCATCCATTCCATCTGCTTTGAGAATATTTATGGCGAGGATACCAATGAAAGAAAGCAGCGGGTTACTGCTAAAGCTGATCCTTTTACGATTGAAGGTTTGCAGGATGTAAATGCCCGGATTTTTCATTTGGGTAGTTTACTGGCGGATGATTTTTCACTGGATGTTATCAAATATCTTGCCGGGAAAGGATTACTTTCTCTTGATGTGCAGGGTTATTTGCGTGAAGTGCAGAACGAAGAAGTATTGGCGGTGGACTGGGCTGAAAAAGAAGAAGCCTTGAAATATATCCATATCTTGAAAGCTAATGAACACGAAATGGAGGTACTTACGCAATGTTCAGATCCTTATGATGCTGCTGTTAAATTGGCGGACTGGGGAGTGAAGGAAGTCTTGCTGACTTTGGGAGACAAAGGCTCACTTATTTATGTTGATGAACGATTCTATGAAATTCCGGCATATCCGGTAGAGAATGTTGCCGATGCTACCGGTTGTGGGGATACGTATATGGCGGGCTATCTGTATATGCGTAAAAGAGGAGCATCTTATCAGGAAGCCGGTTGTTTTGCCGCTGCCATGTGTTCCGTCAAACTACAGAGCTACGGTCCGTTCGGTGGAACGGAGGAAGACGTACATAGCTTAATAAAAAAAGAAAATGCCGTAATTTAAGTACGGCATTTTCTTTTTTTATACAGATAGATCTGTTTATTTCAACATTGAAGGTAAATTGTCTCTTCCCCAGAAATAATAAAAGATCAGTCCGATCCAACTGGTGAGCAATACAAGAATAGCGACCAATAGTTTCTTGACGCCATCTACCTTCCATTGCATAATTTCCAATACGGCTTTGATAGCAAGTATCAGGCCTATAATCCAAATAATAAATCCAATCATAATGTTCGTTGCTTTTGTTTGAAAACAAATAAAGGCTGCATCCGGTTCACGGTGCAGCCTTCATTTTTCAGAGTTTATTATTTACTATTTTAATAATCGAAATTATTCGGCATCAGCACCCCAGTTTCCTTTAGACAGACGCTTGTAGCTGTTATAACGCCACTTGGCATTGTCTTCGGCAGCTTGGAACAGTTCAGCAGCTTCTGAAGGATATTGTTTCATTACAGAAGAGTAACGAACCTCGCTCTTCAGGAAGTCCTGGAATCCAGACCAATCCGGTTCTTTGCTATCCAGCTGGAACGGATTCTTGCCTTCAGCTTCCAAAGCCGGGTTGTAACGCCACAAGTGCCAGTAACCGCACTTAACAGCCTTTTCTTCCTCAGCTTGGCTCTTGCCCATACCCAGCTTCAGACCGTGGTTGATACACGGAGCATAAGCGATGATGAGTGACGGTCCGGGATAAGCTTCAGCTTCACGGATTGCTTTCAGAGTCTGAGCCTGGTCAGCACCCATAGCGATCTGAGCTACGTAAACGTAACCGTAAGTAGTAGCCATCAAACCAAGGTCTTTCTTACGTACACGCTTACCGGCAGCGGCAAACTTAGCGATAGCACCCACCGGAGTAGCCTTAGAAGACTGACCACCTGTGTTAGAGTAAACCTCAGTATCCAAAACCAGGATGTTAACGTCCTTACCGCTGGCGATTACATGGTCGAGACCACCGTAACCGATATCGTAAGAAGCACCGTCACCACCGATGATCCACTGGCTGCGTTTTACTAAATATTGAGTCAAGCCTTTCAGTTCCTTGCTAACCGGGCAGCCGGCAGCGATGCCTTGCTCGATGATAGCCTCGATCTGAGGTGCAAGTTCTTTAGTCTTGTCTGCGTCGTACATGTTTTCAATCCATGCTTTCAATACTTCCTTAGCCTCAGCAGGAGCATTGTCACCTTCCAGAATCTGGTTGAACAGTTTCACGATACGGTCACGCATCTTTTCATTAGCGAGTTCCATACCCAAACCGAATTCGCAGAAGTCTTCGAACAAAGAGTTTGCCCAAGCAGGACCTTGACCCTTTTCGTTCTTAGTATAAGGAGTAGAAGGTACTGAACCGGAGTAGATAGAAGAACATCCTGTTGCATTGGCTACCATTTCGCGGTCACCGAACAACTGAGTGATCAACTTCACGTACGGAGTTTCACCACAACCGGAGCAAGCGCCTGAGAATTCAAACAACGGAGTAGCGAACTGAGAGTTCTTTACGTTAGCTTTAACATCAACCAGATGTTGCTTGCTTGCTACCTTTTCAGCACAGTAATCCCAGTTAGGAACTTGGTTCAACTGGCTTTCCAGATGTTTCATAGTCAAAGCCTTGCCACCCTTCTTCGGATTACCCGGACAGATATCGGCACAGTTACCGCAACCCAGACAGTCGAGAACATCAACCTGGATACGGAATGTCATACCGTCGAATACTTTACCTACAGCTTTCAGCATCTCGAAGTTTGCACCCTTCTGCTCTTCAGCATCCAGAACGAACGGACGGATAGAAGCGTGAGGACAAACATAAGCACACTTGTTACACTGGATACAATTTTCAGCATTCCATTCGGGAACGAAAGCAGCTACACCACGTTTTTCGTATTTAGCTGTACCTTGATACCAAGTACCATCTTCGATGCCCTTAAATGCAGATACCGGCAGCAAGTCACCATCTTGTGCATTGATCGGACGAACTACTTCGTTGATGAATGCAGGATCGTTGTTTTCAGTCTTAGCGTCGTCAGCCAGGTTAACCCAAGCAGGATCAACGGTCAATTGCTTGTATTCACCACCACGGTCAACGGCAGCATAGTTCTTGTTTACGATATCTTCACCCTTCTTGCCGTAAGACTTCTGGATAAATTTCTTCATCTGTTCTACAGCCAGGTCAACAGGGATTACACCTGTGATACGGAAGAATGCAGATTGCAGGATTGTATTGGTACGGTTACCCAAACCGATTTCCTGTGCAATCTGAGTTGCGTTGATATAGTATACAGAGATATTGTTCTTAGCGAAATACTTCTTCACACGGGTAGGCAGGTTCTTGGCCAGTTCTTCGCCTTCCCAGATTGTATTCAGCAGGAATGTACCGTTCTTGCGCAAACCGCGGGTTACATCATACATGTGCAGGTAAGCCTGAACGTGGCAAGCCACAAAGTTCGGAGTGTTTACCAAGTATGTAGAACGGATCGGAGTATCACCGAAACGTAAGTGAGAACAAGTGAAACCACCTGACTTCTTTGAGTCGTAAGAGAAGTAAGCCTGGCAGTGTTTGTCGGTATTGTCACCGATGATTTTCACAGAGTTCTTGTTAGCACCTACTGTACCGTCAGCACCCAGTCCGTAGAATTTAGCTTCGAACATACCTGCACCGCCCAATGCGATTTCTTCTTCCTGAGGAAGTGAAGTGAAGGTTACGTCGTCTACGATACCGATAGTGAAGTGGTTTTTCGGCATCGGCATAGCCAGATTCTTGAATACGGCAATGATCTGAGCAGGAGTAGTGTCCTTAGAACCCAAACCGTAACGACCGCCTACGATTACCGGAGCATCAGCTGCACCATAATAGCAGTCTTTAACATCGAGGTACAACGGTTCGCCGTTCGCGCCCGGTTCCTTCGTACGGTCAAGAACTGCAATAGTCTTAGCAGTCTTAGGCACAGCAGCCAGGAAGTGCTTAGCAGAGAATGGACGATACAGGTGTACGGCAACCATACCTACCTTTTCGCCATTAGCCATCAGGTGGTCGATAGCTTCACGGGCAGCTTCGGTTACAGAACCCATAGCGATGATTACGCGTTCTGCGTCTTCAGCACCATAGTAATCGAACAATCCATATTTACGTCCTGTGATTTTAGAAATTTCATTCATGTATTCTTCTACAATAGCAGGAACTGCTTCGTAGTAGTTGTTGCATGATTCACGGTGCTGGAAGAAGTGGTCGGGGTTTTCAGCCATACCACGGGCAACCGGATTCATCGGATTCAATGCGCGAGCACGGAATTCAGCCAGAGCTTTTTGGTCAATCAGCGGAGCGAGATCGTCGTTTTCCAACATCTCGATCTTCTGGATTTCGTGAGAAGTACGGAAGCCGTCGAAGAAATTAACGAACGGTACACGAGCTTTGATAGTTGACAAGTGAGCAACACCGGAGAGGTCCATAACTTCCTGTACAGAACCTTCTGCCAACATGGCGAAACCTGTCATACGGGTTGACATAACATCCTGGTGGTCACCGAAGATACACAGCGCGTGAGAAGCCAGTGTGCGGGCTGATACGTGGAATACGCAAGGCAGGAATTCACCGGCAATCTTGTACATATTCGGGATCATCAGCAACAGACCTTGAGATGCAGTGTACGTTGAAGTCAACGCACCGGCTTGCAATGAACCGTGAACGGCTCCGGCAGCACCGGCTTCCGATTGCATTTCCTGTACCAATACTGTTTCGCCGAAGATGTTTTTGCGTCCTGCGGCAGCCCATTCGTCTACGTACTCAGCCATCGTAGAAGAGGGAGTGATGGGATAGATAGCAGCTACTTCAGAGAACATATACGAGATATGCGCAGCAGCCTGGTTACCATCACAAGTAATGAATTTCTTCTGTTTAGTCATAACTAAATTGAATTATTATTAAGTGAATAAATCTCAATATAAAAAGCCGAACATCCAGAGTGGAATCTGATTCCCCCTTCCTATTTCCGCTTTGTGCAGGGCATAGGTGACGCCGGGATTATTTTTTATTTTCATACCTTCCGGACAAATCTTGAAAGGCATCACATCGTCCACCAGGAATGACATATTCTTGTCGCCTTTGTTCACCTTGTGATCTTTCCACAGGGAATTTGCGAAGAAAGTGTCCAGCACATCTAGTTCTTCCACTTTCACGGGATAGATGGAGTACATCAGGTTGGAGTTGTGCATCATAATCTTCGATGGTTTCTTGGGGAATTCTTCTCCCTTCGGATATACCATATTGATAAGGCGTGCATCTGCCAAATATTTGATGTAGTTCATCACCGTGGCACGGGATGTTTGTATGTCGTTTGCCAACTGGCTTACGTTCGGGGCTTTCGGACCGTCTACTGCCAGCATATAAAGCAATTTCTTGATTTTTGAAAGATATTTCAGTTCAATCTGTTTGATAAGCAGGATGTCCACTTCTACCATCATATTCATGGTCTTCAACAGATTCTCCGAGAAATTGCGTTTCTCCAGAAAGAACGGATAGAAACCATGGTGCAGATAGTCCTGCAAGTAATCCAGTGGGCGTACCTTCGAAAGGATACCTTTGGCAATCTGTTCGTGGTTGCTCAAAATCTCTTCCAGTGTATAAGCACGGAACTTCATGCCTGTTTGCAGGTTCAGATACTCACGGAAGGAGAAGCCACGCAGGTTATAACTCTTCACTATATCGCGCAGTTCCAGGTTTTCCTCTTTCAGTCGCATCACGGACGAACCGGTAAACACGATTTTGAGGTTTGGAAAGCGGTCGTAGCACATTCTCAGTTCCCTGCTCCAGTCCGGATGTTTGAATACCTGGTCTATCAGCAATACTTTTCCGCCGCGGCGTTGGAATTCATAAGCGAAATCAACGATGCTGAAATAAGAAAAGTAGAAATTGTTCATATTGATAAAGAGGCAGGAACGGTCAGTGCCGAATTTCTCTTTAGCATATTGCAACAGAAACGTGGTTTTACCTACACCACGCGTTCCTTTAATACCGATAAGACGGTCGTTCCAGTTGATCTCATCCATGAGGTCACGGCGAACGGGGGCATTGGTATGCTCAACAAGATAGGCGTGTGTGCGGTAGAATGCTTCCATGCTGTTAAATTCAGTTTATCGGGCGACAAATATACGTCTTTTTTATAGAATTGCAAAGTAGAGATGGCAAAATATCTTTTTTGTTAGTGAAGTTTATATATTTGCTTTACCTTGTTTTTCTCTGTAATTTTGCGGCCTTAAATAATAAAGAACTGTAATAGTATGAAACTCTATGTATTTAACCCAGACACGGACATGGCACTTGCTAATAATGAAGAAAATTATATGGCTCCCGCTTCTGCCTGTCGCATGGCCCAAGATCTTGCTTTATTACCCGTTTGGTATGCCCAACCCGGCAGTGCAGTACTTGCTCCTTCGGCCTATAACGCTGATTACCTGCAAAAAATGAAACAATTGTTCCCCCTTTCCGTGCAATTGGTCACTGAACCGGAATTACCCGATTATGCGGAATCCCAAATTGTACCTTGGGGATGGAATCGCGCTTTCCGCAAGCGTATGCAGAAGGCCGGTATTGCCCAACATAAACTTCCTACGGAAGCAGAGTTGCGCGAGTGTCGTATGCTTTCTTCCCGTGCGTATGGGATGGCTCTTGCTATGACGTTTGAACTGAATAAAACCCTCAAATGTGTTTGTGGACGTCATTTTCTGATATCAGGGGAGGGCAAGGAATTCTGCGTTCCGGATATAGTCGATGATTTTAAGGACGGTTACCTGTTCAAGTCCGTGTGGTCGGGCAGCGGAAAGGGGTTGCGTTGGTGTCGCCGTGGTCTGACGAAATCTACGGCTGATTGGTGTCGTCGGGAACTGGTGAACCACGGGGCTCTTATACTGGAACCTATATATAAAAAGGAGGGGGATTTTGCCATGGAATTCTACTCCAATGGTAGGGGGAAGGTACTGTTTAGCGGCTACTCGCATTTTATTACGGATGAGAAAGGTGTTTATCGTGGTAATATGCTGGTTTCTAATGAAGAAGTGGAACAGTGGATTCTACGGTATATCCCTTTAGAAGCCTTTGTGTGCATTCGTGAGTATTTACAGAAAGTTATAGAAGGAATTTATGGTAGGTATTATTCCGGTCCTATGGGGATAGATATGATGATCTGTCCGGATCAGAGAGGATATCCGTACGCCATTTATCCACATGTTGAAATTAATGTGCGCATGACTATGGGGATGGTTGCCCGTCAGCTTTATGATAATTTCGTCGCTCCCGGTAGCAAAGGAATTTTTAATGTCGACAATTTCCCTTCTGCCGAGGCTTTGCGGACGCAACATGAACAGGACATGAGGGATTATCCATTGATAGTGGAGGAAGGAAGAATCGTCTCCGGCTATCTGGCCTTGGTGCCGGTTACTCCTCAAAGCAGGTACCGGGCTTACGTGCGGGTGGAGGTGCGTTAACCTCACGGAACCTCATTTAACCTCGCGGAACCTCACGTAACCTCCGACTGTCTCACATGCTATTCTTATCTTTATGGCTTTAAACTAAAACATAAAGAAAGATGAAAAGGAATTTCTATTTGCAGCATCCGCTGATGGCTATGCACGATCCCAGAATGAAATATCTGTTGAAAATGGAAAAGCTCAAGGGAACAGGGGCTTATTGGTTCGTTATCGAGAAATTGGCTATGTTGCCCGGCTCATGTGTCGATATGGAGTTTTTGCGTCCTTACTGCAAGATGCATAAGATATCTTTTGCTTATGTCAAGAAGATCATTCTCGGTTACGAGCTTTTCGATTTTGAAGAGGACGGATCTTTTGCGCCTGCCGAACTGAACCCACTGCATAAACCGGTTCAAAAGCGGGAGGAAACAGTTGCGGATAAAACGGGAAAACCGGAAGATTCGGTTCGAAAAACGGTTCCGAAAACGACCGGAAATGTATCGGAATCGTCGGTTTCCTGGTCAAAAAATGACGAAAAACGACAAAAAACGTCGAGGGAAAAGGCGGAAAAACGCACCGAAAAATCAGATAAAACGCTGAATGATAGTGTTATTAGTGAAAGTGTTGATACGGATAATAAAGAGAATATAAAAGATATACTAACAACAGCAGCAGAAGAAAAAGAAAGAAACACTGCTGCTGCTGATTTTTCCAATGTCGAGTCTCGTCGTACGGATGCCGCGGCTTGCTGTACGGTTGCCACAGTTCAGCGTTCGCAATGTCACACTTCACCGCTTCCGGTGCCGCACTTCAGCGTCCCCAATGCCGCACTTCACACTTGTTCAAGTGTGGCGTTTCACCCATTCAAGTGTGGCATTGGGGACGCTGGAGTGTGGCATTTGGGAGGGTCATCTGCCCGCTTCGCTTTCATTGCCACAACGGTCCACGGCAGTGACAGCAAAATACTTCTTTGCCGTCCAGAAGCGGACGGGAGCATACGTGTATTCCGTTCCTTGTACTCGCTGGGCAATAATATTTTCCGGATTGGAGGTATCCACCGGGTAAGTGTCCGAGCCGTAGATGACGTAGGTCGGTACATTACGTTTGTCGTTGTCCGTGGCGGGCATCCAACTGAGGTGGATGTATCCGTCCGGCAGTCGAGTGACAGTAAGGTGGGTAGGGGCTGTCGGTGGCACGTTGTCTATCCAGGGCATGGCAGGTTGCAGGGCAGGAGCGGTATAAAAGTCCTCTTCCAATACATCATACAACCCTTGTGTGTTGTCCATCAGATATTTCACACGATAATGGGCCTGACCTGCCAGTTTGTGGGTACGGATGAAGTGCATCTGACGCTCCACTTCATCCAGTGTCCAGTTTCCTTCACTGGGATCGAGGAAATAGATACCCAGTCCGGGAATGATCTGGCGACCATTACTTTGTTCCTGCCAGTCGAGAGCAAAAGGATAGAAATGGTTACCCCGGAAGTAAAGCATGGGATATATCTGATCCTGTATGCCTTCACCCAACCAACCTTGTGCATCTTGGTAAACAGTATGAAAAGCATTCCATCCGCGGGAAGGATAACGAGAGGTATCACGGTATTTTCCTACAGGGCAGGTACTTACCTTTACCCAGGGTTTCAGAGCTTTCACACCTTTGTAGAGGTGTCGGACGATTTCCGTAATGTTATCCCTGCGCCATTGGGCGAGGTCGCGTCCTTTGCCATATTTCCGGAAATCATAGGTGTCTGGGAATCGGGGAGCATTCTCCGGATAACGCAGATAATCGAAGTGGACGCCATCCACGTCATATTTTTCCACAACCTCGCGTACAAGGCTCATCAGATATTCTTTGGTTGCCGGATTTCCGGGATTGAGGAAGTATTCACGCTTATAAGGCACACAAATAGCGGATTTCTGTTTGGTTACGGAGGCATTGCCCAGATTGGCAACATGCTTGCGATTGCCTAACGGAATGGCTACCATCCAGGCATGGCATTCCATACCGCGCTTATGACACTCTTCTATGGCAAAAGCCAGTGGATCGTATCCCGGATCAGCAGCTGTTTTCCCAGTCAGAATGGAGTTGAACGGTTCTATCTTCGAGCGGTAGAGCACGTCACCGCGCGTTCGCGTCTGGAAGAGCACAGTGTTGAAGTTGGCATCTTTCAGTCGGTCAAGTATCTCGACTAGTTCTGCCTTTTGTTTTCGGATGCCTTCGGGACTGGTGGCACGGGTACGGGGCCAGTCCAAACCATAGACGGCGGTGACCCAGGCAGCGCGCACTTCGTATTTTGGAGGACGGGTAACCATCTCACCGGCGGATTGCGCGGTAAGGGGCAGAACGAATGTGATAAATAATATAGTGAGAAGTAACTGTTTCATGTTGATAGAGATTTTATTGTAATACCTAATACTTATTCTAAACAAATTCTCTTTTCCTTCTTTATTTCTGTCATTTTTAGCGGCGAAGATAAGTAAAACACTTGAGAATGTTGTGCAGTTTCCTTAGAAACTATTACATTTGCGTCCATTAAAAATAATGAATAACGCACCATGATTACATTTACGCTTTGCCTGTTGGCATTAATAGCAGGTTATTTTCTTTACGGGCGTTTCATCGAACATATTTTCGGCCCTGACGATCGTAAGACGCCTGCTTTGACTAAGACCGATGGGGTGGATTATATCCCTTTGCCCACCTGGAAGATTTTCATGATACAATTTCTTAATATTGCCGGTTTGGGTCCTATCTTCGGTGCTATTATGGGGGCTAAATTTGGTGTATCATCTTATTTGTGGATTGTGCTCGGCAGTATCTTTGCCGGAGCCGTACATGATTACCTGGCAGGTATGCTCTCTCTGCGTAATGGCGGTGAAAGCTTGCCGGAGATCATCGGTCGCTATCTGGGAGTAACTACCAAGCAGGTGATGCGCGGTTTTACAGTTCTTTTGATGATATTGGTAGGAGCTGTCTTTGTGGCCGGCCCTGCCGGATTGCTGGCAAAACTGACACCGGAATCTTTGGATGTTACGTTCTGGATAATAGTAGTATTTATCTATTATATTTTTGCCACTTTGTTGCCGGTTGATAAAATCATAGGTAAGATATATCCGCTTTTTGCTGTTGCATTGCTTTTTATGGCGGTGGGTATACTGGTGATGCTTTATGTGAAGCATCCTGTCTTACCGGAATTCTGGGACGGATTACAGAATACGAACCCTAATGCTGTTGAACTACCCATTTTCCCGATTATGTTTGTCAGCATAGCCTGTGGTGCTATCAGTGGTTTCCATGCTACGCAAAGTCCGTTAATGGCTCGTTGTATGACGAGTGAACGTCACGGTCGCCCTGTGTTCTATGGTGCTATGATTACCGAAGGTATTGTTGCCCTGATTTGGGCGGCAGCTGCCACCTATTTCTTTCATGAAAACGGAATGGGGGAGACGAATGCTGCCGTAGTAGTGGATGCTATCACCAAAGATTGGCTCGGTACTGTGGGAGGATTCCTTGCTATATTAGGTGTGATTGCCGCGCCTATCACGAGTGGTGACACCGCTTTCCGCTCTGCCCGCCTTATTGTGGCAGACTTCCTCGGAATGGAACAAAAATCCATGCGTCGTCGTTTGTATATATGTATTCCTATGTTTCTCGCTGCTATCGGTTTGTTGCTCTACAGTTTGAGCGACAAAGAGGGTTTTGACATGATTTGGCGTTACTTTGCATGGACCAATCAGACGCTTTCCGTCTTTACGCTTTGGGCGATTACCGTCTATCTGGTACGTGAAAAGAAAGGGCATTACTTTTATGTAACTTATGTTCCGGCTGTATTTATGACAACTGTTTGTATAACATACATCTGTATAGCCCCCGAAGGCTTTGGCTTAGGACCTCAGACTGCTCTCGGTGTTGCCATTCTGGCTGCTGTGGTAGCTGTGCTCTGGTTTAGTATCTGGTATTTTAAAACGACTAAAAAACTTTGGTAATGAAGAGATTTAAAAAATCTACAAGCATCACGATTGCTCTGCTTATCTATGTGAGTGCTACGGCAGCCTATTTCCTGCCGCGCAACACTGTTATCAGTGATACGGAAAAATACGTCACTGTTGCAGCATCCTATATCATTGTGTTTATCCTCTGGTTGGTGTTGCGTAAGAAAGAAGACTTGCAGCGAAAACGTAGAGAGGAAGATGAAAAGTACAATAACACCAAAAACTAATAAGTAACAATGAAAAAATTAGCATTACTCGTTTGTCTGCTTGTGGCCACAGTGGCTGCCCAGGCACAATTTGAAAAAGGAAAGTGGATCTTGAATCCGTCGATTTCCGGCTTAGGTTTGTCGCATAATACAGAGACAGACAAGACTTCATTTGGCATTGAAGCCAAAGGTGGTGCGTTTCTGCTGGATAATGTGGCGTTATTGATACATGCAGGAGCCAAATGGAATGAAAAAGGAGGTGATACGGATGTTTATACACTCGGTGTGGGCGGTCGTTATTATTTCAGTAAGATTGGTCTATATCTGGGTGCTGATGTCAACGTAGACCGTTGGGATTGGGGGACAAGCGATGATACCAAGTTTTCTTTCGGTGCGGAAGCAGGGTACGCTTTCTTTCTGTCGAGGACGGTGACACTTGAGCCGGCTGTGTATTGGAACGTAAACGGTGACCGTTCGGTATTTGGTCTGAAGGTTGGTTTCGGTTTCTACTTCTAACTTACATAACTCCTGCTATGAATAAAGCAAGCTAAGATTTTTCCGCTTTGCAGATTATTATAAATTGTCCTATGAGATAAAACAATTTGTCTTGTGGGACGATTTTTTTTATCTCATGGGACGGATATTTTTATCTCACGAGACAGAATAATCCGTCTCATGAGATGAGTTTCACTCAATTATTTCATGTGCAGTTTTTCTTGCAGGAATTGTCCTGTATAACTTGCCGCACATTTTGCCACTTCTTCCGGTGTACCTGCCGCTACCAGATTTCCACCTTTGTCACCACCTTCCGGTCCGAGGTCTATCACATAGTCGGCACACTTGATAACGTCCATGTTATGCTCGATGATTACGATGGAGTGTCCACGTAATATCAGGGCATCGAAAGCTTCCAATAATTTGCGAATATCATGGAAATGTAGTCCTGTGGTCGGTTCGTCGAAGATGAACAGGGTAGGGTCTGCCTTTTCCTGACTGAGGTAATAAGCCAGCTTCACGCGTTGGTTTTCACCACCTGAAAGGGTAGAGGAAGACTGTCCCAGTTTGATGTAGCCTAATCCTACATCTTGTAGTGGAGCGAGTTTTTTTACTATCTTCTTCTGTCCGTGTTTAGTGAAGAACTCTATAGCTTGGTTCACGGTCATTTCCAGTACATCGTAGATGTTAGCATCATGGAACTTAACCTCCAGTGTATCAGCTTTGAAGCGTTTCCCGTGGCAGGTTTCACATTCCAACACCAAGTCGGCCATGAATTGCATTTCTACTGTGATGGTTCCGTCACCTTTACATTCTTCGCAACGTCCGCCCTCACTGTTGAATGAAAAGTAGCCGGCAGTGTATCCCATTTGTTTGGCAAGTGGTTGATCTGCCCATAGTTTGCGGATTTCGTCGTAAGCCTTGATATAAGTTACAGGATTTGAACGACTGGATTTGCCAATAGGGTTCTGATCTACAAATTCTACATTTCGCAGGTTTTGCAGGTCACCGCCGATAGAAGCGAATTCGCCCGGACGTTCGCTGCACTCATCCAGTTCGCGTTTCAGGGCACGGAAGAAGATATCACGTACCAGGGTACTCTTTCCCGATCCGCTGACGCCGGTCACTACAGTCATTACATTCAGAGGAAAGCGCACGTTTACCCCTTTTAGGTTATTTTCGCGTGCCCCGGTCAGTTCTATGTAGTTATTCCATGGGCGGCGATGTTCCGGGACAGGAATTTCTTCTTCTCCCAGCAGATAACGAACGGTGTAGCTGTCGCTGTTCGGCTGCAAATCTTTCATATCTCCCTGATAGACCACTTGTCCGCCCAGGCGGCCGGCTTTCGGCCCGATATCTATGATGTAATCCGCTGCACGAATGATTTCTTCGTCATGTTCCACGATGACAACCGTATTACCCAGTTGTTGCAATTGACGCAATACGTGTATCAACTTGTCGGTATCGCGACTGTGTAGTCCGATACTGGGCTCGTCAAGGATATAGAGTGAACCTACCAGGCTGCTGCCCAGTGAAGTGGCTAGATTAATACGTTGGCTCTCACCACCCGAAAGCGAGTTGCTGAGACGATTCAGTGTCAGATATCCCAATCCGACATCGAGAAGGAAGCGGATACGACTGTTGATTTCCATGAGAATACGGGTAGCAACATCTTTGTCGTGCTTATCCAGTTGCAGGTTATCGAAGAAGTTTTTCAACTCCGTAATCGGCAGATCTACGAGTTGGGAAATATTTCGTCCTCCTACTCGTACATAGCTGGCTTCGGGTTTTAAGCGGGTGCCATGGCACTTCGGACACAGTGTTTTGCCACGATAACGTGCCAACATCACGCGATATTGTATCTTGTACTGATTTTCCTGCACCATCTTAAAGAAGGCGTTGATACCCTGGAAGTAAGGAGTGCCTTCCCATAGCATCCGGCGTTGTGCGTCCGTCAGCTCATAGTAAGGTGTAAAGATGGGGAATCCGGCTTTTTCGGCACCTCGTATCACCATATCTTTCCATTCACCCATCACTTCGCCACGCCAACAGACAACAGCACCGTCGTAAACGGACAGCGAACGGTTGGGAACCACCAGATGTTCATCAATACCGATTACTTTACCGAAACCTTCGCACTCAGGACAGGCACCGATGGGGGAGTTGAAGGAAAACATCTGGTCGCTCGGCTCTTCAAAAGCAATACCGTCTGCTTCGAATTTGGTGCTGAAGCGATACAGGCTGGTGGTTCCGTCAGGCTGATAGAACCGGAGCAGACAGGCACCGTCGCCTTCGTACATCGCCGTTTCGGCAGAGTCCGTCAGTCGGCTGACCGCATCTTTTTCTTTGGATGCTACCATACGGTCTATCAATAAAAAAACGGTATCTCCTTTCTTGGGTTCATATTCATCAATGCGTATCATCTCTCCATTTACTTCCAGACGGTTGAAGCCCTGCTTCATATCAATGTCCAGTTGTTGTTTCATTGTGCGGTCTTCACGCAGTAGTATCGGAGCGAGCACTGTGTATCTTGTCCCTTCCGGATAGCCTAACATACAGTTTACGATATCTTCAGTGGAATGTTTTTTTACTTCCTCTCCGCTAATGGGGCTGAATGTCCGTCCGATACGGGCATACAATAATCGCAGGTATTCGTATATTTCGGTAGAGGTGCCGACAGTGGAGCGTGGATTGCGGCTGCTCACCTTCTGTTCTATGGCGATGGCAGGCGGAATCCCTTTGATAAAGTCACATTCAGGCTTGCTCATACGTCCCAGGAACTGGCGGGCATAACTGCTCAGACTTTCTACATAACGACGTTGTCCCTCAGCATAAAGTGTGTCGAATGCCAGGGAGGATTTACCTGAACCGGACAACCCGGTGATGACAACAAGTTTGTTTCGGGGTATTTCTACGTCTATATTTTTCAGGTTGTTGACGCGTGCGCCTTTGATGAGTATGGAGTTGTTTTTGGTCATAATCTGAGTCACTAAAGTGAATTTAAGTTGCAAAGATAATCACTGCAATTCAAATATGTATAATGATTGGCAGGTTAAGATTTGTTATACTTTTAAATAGTTGCTGACATACAAGCGGGAAAAGCACTATTTTTATGCGCATTTTAAAAACCAATCATCCTTATGCAATACCCTCGGATATGCCTGTGTGCCATGTTGGTATGCTTGTTTTCTTGTTTCGGGACAGTTATGGGACAAGATACAATTGATCTGAAATCGCTTGCCGACAGTGTACGGAAAGCGAATGGTAAACCGAATTTTCTGCCTTTGGGTATGCACTTCCTTGAATTGGCAAAAGAACGGAAGGATACGGCTAATATCAGTGACGCTTATGCTATTCTTGCCAGTCATTATTATGAATTAGGAGATACGGACAGTTTGCGCCTGGTGACTTATGAATATATGGACTGGGCAGATCGTTGCCACCGTAATACCGATCGCTATCAGGCATGGAGGCAGTACATCCAGCGAATGACCGAAAAAGGGATGCAGGAAGAGGTGATGAAGGAGACGGATTTACTCTGCAAAGACGCCGAGAAACGGAAAGATAAATACGGCATGGCATCCGGTGAAATGTGTATAGGTTATAATCACCGTGTGTTCGGTCAGAATATAAAGCTATGCCTTGAATATTATGACAGTGCATTGAAGCACTTTGAAGAAGGCAAATATTACCGTGATGCTTATGTCGTTTCCCTCAATATCATTCAAACTTATCTGGCACGTCAGTCATATAGTGACGCTGTGCCTTATCTGGACCGGTTGGGACAGTTGGGGAAGACAGTAGAGGGGAAGGATGTTGTAATAGGAGAAGCTTTGTATATGCGCTATTATCAGTTCCGGGTTATTGCTATTTTGGGGATAAAAGGAGAGAAAGCGGCAGCACCTTATATTCGTGAAGCAAATGCTTATTATCTTAAAAATAAAGAGTCTATTTCACAGGAGGGCTGGTTCGGCTATAAAATTATGTGCAGTCAGATCTTGGGTAACATAGGCAATGCCGTGGCTTATATGGATTCTCTGATTGATTACCAGCGTTCGATAGGCAATTATTATCCGGGAAACTACCGGCAAAAAGCCATTATGCTGGAACAGACCGGACATTACAAGGAGGCATGTCGTGCTTTTGCAGAGTATTCTCAGTTGAATGATTCTGTGCGTACGGCAGAGATGGATGAACAGCTGAACAAATATACCGCTCAGTTTGAGGTTGACCGTCTGAAGATGGAGAAGCTGGAACTGAGTGAGAAAATGAGCCGTGAGCGTCTGGCTTTTGTGTTTGGGGCGGGTTGTGTGATATTGCTGCTATTGATATTGGTTACTTACCTTTATATTCGTACTCTTTCCATGAACCGGAAACTGGATGTTGCTCGTAAGGAATTGCAAAAGATGGGGCGCATTAAGAGTTCGTTCATCCAGCACGTCACGCATGAGTTGCGTACACCGCTTAATTCTGTAGTAGGTTTTTCTGCATTGCTTGCCGAAGAAGGCTTGGATGTGGAAGATGCCCGTGAATATTCCAGTCAGGTAGAGAAGAACAGTGCTTATTTGTTAGAACTGATTGATAATATTATAGATATTGCCGATATGGACTCACAGACTGCGGATATGCCCAAAGAAGCGGTGGATGTGAATGCCTGCTGTCTTGAATGTATAGATGAGTTGGGTGGGAAGCAGAAAGAAGGTGTGGAACTGCAATGGGTTCCCTCTCCGGATGTCCCGGTGATACAGACGGTACGAGCCTGGATGAAACGTGTGCTTACCCTTTTGTTGGATAATGCCGGGAAATTTACCGAAAAGGGTGTGATCCGTCTGCAATGCGAGGAAGATAAGGAGAATAATATCATACGTTTCATAATAGAAGATACTGGTATCGGCATTGAACCGCAATATCAGGAAACTGTTTTCGAGCGTTTCTTTAAAGTAGATAGCTTTACTCCCGGTACAGGTCTGGGACTTTCCATTGCCCGTCAGGTGATGGATATTGTAGATGGAAAGATTTACCTGGATACTTCGTACAATAGTGGTGTCCGTGTAGTTGTTGAATGGCCAATGAATTGATAAACCCTAATCAGATTTTATAAAGAATGAAAGTAAGAACCCTTTTGTGCGTATGTGCCCTGCTCTTTTCTCTGACAGTGGCAGCGCAATTCCAACCCGAAAGATACCCCAAACGTGAATTTCGTGCAGCCTGGATACAAGCTGTTAACGGACAATTCCGCGGAATTCCCACCGAGAAGTTGAAACAGACCCTGATCAGTCAGTTGAACTCCCTGCAAGAGGCAGGCATTAATGCCATTATCTTTCAGGTACGTCCCGAAGCCGATGCTCTTTATGCTTCGCAACTGGAACCGTGGAGCCGCTTTCTGACCGGTGTACAGGGACAAGCACCCAATCCTTATTGGGATCCCATGGAATTTATGATTGAAGAGTGCCACAAGCGTGGTATGGAGTTTCATGCCTGGATTAATCCTTATCGTGTGAAGACTTCACTGAAGAATGAATTGGCGCCGGGCCATGTTTATAATATCCATCCCGAATGGTTTGTTACTTACGGTGACCAAGTCTATTTCGACCCTGCATTGCCGGAAAGCCGTCGCCACATCTGTATGGTGATTACGGATATTGTTTCCCGCTACGATGTTGATGCTATTCATATGGATGATTATTTCTACCCTTATCCTAAACAGGGAGTAGACTTCCCGGATGATGCCAGCTTTGCCCGTTATGGCGGTGGATTTTCTAATAAAGCGGATTGGCGTCGCAGTAATGTCAATGTGTTGATAAAGAAAATTCATGAGACAGTGCGCGAATTGAAGCCGTGGGTTAAGTTCGGTGTTTCTCCGTTTGGTATTTACCGTAATCAGAAGAGTGATCCGCTGGGTAGTAAGACCAATGGTTTGCAAAACTATGATGATCTTTATGCTGATGTGCTTCTTTGGGCCCGTGAAGGTTGGATAGACTATAACATTCCGCAGATATACTGGCAGATAGGTCATCCGGTAGCTGATTATGAGACATTGGTGAAGTGGTGGGCAAAGAATACGGAAAATCGTCCTTTGTTCATCGGTCAGTCGGTAATGAATACGGTGCAGAATGCTGATCCGCAGACTCCTTCCATGAACCAGCTTCCACGTAAGATGGCGTTGCAACGTGCTTATCAGACGATTGGCGGAAGTTGTCAGTGGCCTGCAAGTGCAGTGGTGGAGAATGCCGGAAAGTATCGTGATGCTTTGATGGCTGAATACCACAAATATCCCGCCTTGCCTCCTGTTTTTGATTTCATGGATAATGAAGCGCCGGATAAAGTGCGCAAGATGAAACCGGTGTGGACAGAAGATGGGTATCTTTTGTTCTGGACAGCACCGAAGTATAAGGATGAAATGGATCGTGCCGTACAGTATGTGATTTACCGTTTCGATGCTAAAGAGAAAGTGGACATCAGTGATCCTTCTCATATTGTAGCCATCACGCGGGATAACTTCTATAAGTTACCCTATGAAAATGGAAAGACTAAATATCGCTATGTGGTAACAGCACTCGACCGACTGCATAATGAGTCGAAGATAGTGGCAAAAAAGGTGAAGCTATAAGCTTCACCTTTTTTGTTAATACAATATGAAACCTGCTATTCCGCAGCCTATAATCATCACTATCGGATTGACTTTATATTTCCGGGTACCCACAAAAGCCACCAGGAAGATGATGCAACTGACGATAAACGAGTACATATCTTCTTTAGGTGAACTAAAATTCTCTGTATTCATTAATACCAGGGCCGCTGATGCCAGTAGCCCTACCACTGCCGGGCGCAATCCACTGAATACTGCTTCAACAGCCGGATGTTTCTGGTATTTCAGGAAAAACTTACTGATAACTAACATCAGGATGAATGAAGGAAGTACTACGGCAAAAGTAGCGATGACAGAACCCCATATACTTCCGGTAGCCGTGAAGCCTACATACGTTGCCGAGTTGATTCCGATAGGTCCGGGAGTCATTTGACTGATAGCTACAATATCTGTAAACTCTTGTGGTGTCAACCACCCGTAGCGTGTGACTACTTCACCTTGTATCATCGAAAGCATGGCATATCCGCCGCCAAAGCCGAAAAGGCCTATTTTGAAGAATGTATAGAATAACTGAAAATAAAGCATAGGAGATTTATGATTTATAATTTATGATTTATGATGCGCAGCCAACTTTCTCAACTTTCAACTTTGGGATGGTGTAACCGTCCGTATAAGTATCCTCCTACACCGGCGATGATAATTACCCAGATAGGTGAGAATCCCAGTAGCCAGATGATTAGTGCAGATACAATGGGTATCCAGACATTGTAACGGTTGACTTTGGCTGACTTAGCCATACTGAATGTAGGAGCGGCAATCAGTGCAACTACTGCCGGGCGGATACCCTTGAATATCCGTTCCACTATCGGATTATCCTTAAAATTGTGGAAGAACATAGCTATGGCAAGAATAATGAGGAATGAGGGTAGAATTGTCCCTAAAGTAGTGACTATACTTCCACGAATTCCCCGCAACTTATATCCGATAAAAATGGAAATGTTAACCGCAAGAATGCCGGGAGTCGATTGGGAAATGGCAAGCAAGTCTATAAAATCGTCTTTGGCGATCCACTTTCGTTTCTCTACAATTTCTTCCTCTATGAGTGGCACCATGGCATAGCCACCTCCGATAGTGAAAACTCCTATTTTAGAAAAAAGGCCGAATGCCTCTAAATAAATATTCATAGTTTTAATGTTATAATGTGATAATATGATATCACTCTACCACTTTATTCCCCTTCTTCACCTTCTTCTTTCTGTTTCGCATATTGGCTCGGGCTGACACTGAAATGCTTCTTGAATACTTCCCGGAAGTATTTCGCATCGCTGAAACCAGTCATTTCTGCAACTTCAGTTATGCTGTATTTCTGCTCTTTCAGTAATTGTGCGGCACGTTTCAGACGTATCAATCGGATATAGTCTGCCGGAGCCTGGTCGGTCAGGGCTTTTATTTTATTATAGAAGCTGGTACGACTCATATTCAGTAATGAACAGAGCATTTCCACATTGAGTGCACCGTTATCCATATTTTCTTCCACATGCTTCTTGACGGAAGAAATGAATTTCCAGTCAAGGTCGGTGGAACAATTGGTACAAGTTGTGGCATCTTCATCATCATTCAGTTCCAGATTAGCATATTTATGTCGCAGCAAAGAGCGATTCGTCAGGATGTTGGATATCGTAGCACGGAGAATACCTATATTGAAAGGCTTCACAATATACTCATCTGCTCCGGTCTTCAATCCTTCAATGATGTTGCGGTCATTATTCAGTGCTGTGAGCAAAATGATGGGGATGTGAGAGGTTTCAATATCATTCTTTAAGACATGACACAATTCGTCTCCACGCATTTCCGGCATCATGATATCCGAAATAATCATGTTAGGCATATATTCCTTGACTATTTCGAGTGCTTGTTTGCCATCGCTGCATACTTGTATGTTATAGTCGTCCGACAGTGTATTGCGGAGATATTCCCTCAACTCATCATTATCCTCCACAATCAGGATTTTCGGAAGATCACTGTTTTGCTGTTGTTTCTGTTTAGTTGCATCATAAGCAATGTTTGGCGTAACATTCTTAGGCACTCCCGATTCAGCATAAGCAACTTTCTCACTTCCCGGTTTCGGACTGTGAATAGCTTTTCGATAAGGTTTTTCACCTTTTGGGAATGTGACTTTAATACAGGAGCCTTTTCCTTCCGTGCTTGTAAAGTTGATTTTGCCTTTATGCAGGTGAACAAGTTTCCATACCAGTAACAGTCCGATACCACTACCCGTTACTTTCGAGTTGATGGCGTTACTACCCCGGAAGTGTATTTTAAAGAGTTTTTTCTGTTCTGAGGACGGAATACCGATACCCGTATCCTTTACTTCCACACTCCAATAGTCTTCTGTTTCTGCTGTATAGATATGTACGCTTCCACCTTCCGGTGTATACTTCAAGGCGTTGGATATCAGATTTTTCAGAATCGAATCCATCTTATCCTTGTCAAGCCAGGTATTCATGTAGCGGAAATTACTTTCATAAGTCAGGCTGATACGTTTTACGTCGGCATAAGCCCGGAAAGCATTGATCATTTCCTCCATGTAGGTGCTCAACTCATATTCGGATACATATAGGGCACTGGAATAAGTGTCTGCACGTTCGAAGTTAATAAGATTGGTCGTCAGTCGCAACAGGGCGTTCACATTTCGTATGGCAGTATTCATATTGCTTCGTCCGCTCGGTGTCAGATTTTCCTTTTCACTGAGTTCTTCCAGTGGCGCTTTGATCAGTGTCAACGGGGTACGAATATCATGCGCTGTATTGATGAAGAAACGTATTTTCTCATCCGAAGCCTTACGCTGTTTGCGCAGGATAATGACACGCAATGTGATAATGACAATTGCGGCTATCACGGCGGCATAAAGTATTAATGCCCATATGCTGAGCCATAAGGGCTGTTCTATCATGATTTCCATGTCACGCTCTTCAAGAACGATTCGTCGGTCTTCACTGGAGATGGCACGTACCCGTAATGTATATTTTCCGGGATTCAAATTTGTGAACCGGATCATGCAATCTTTCTCAGGACGGCTCCATCCGTCATAGAAACCTTCCAGTTTCCAGGAATACAGAATCAATGACGGATAATCGTAGTTGATAGAAGATATCCGTAGAGAGAATATGTTCTGATTGTATTTCAGCTTTAACACTTGAGTTTCATCTATGTCCACTTCCAGCGGTGAACCCTCATCGCCGGGGTAAACGGTTTGATAGAATACGCGCAAATCGCTGAATATCATTTTGAACTCATAATTGCGTGGAATCATCATATCTTTGTGGAACTCTATTGCTCCGTCCGTACTTCCAAGAATGAAGTTTCCGTTTTTTCGCAGTACGCCTGATGTTGAATTAAAATGATCACTCTTCAGTCCCTGTTCTTTAGTCCAGTTATGAAATATCTTTCCAGCCGGGTAATAGCTTGTCAGACTGTTTTCCGTACTCAGCAGGACACTTTTGTTTCCGTCCGGAAGAATGGTATATATGTTATTGGAAATCAGCGGGCAGTTGTCTTTGTGGAAATGCTCAAACGATTTTCGCTGATGGTTATAAATGAGTAATCCGGAGTTGCTGGTCCCGATGTACAGCAAACTGTCTGGTGTCTGATAAAGCGCGTTAATGTAGAAAGACTCTATCGGCATCGATATACACTGATACTTGCCGGTTTCTTTGTCCAGCAGATACAGTCCTGTGGCAGTACCTATCCACATGTGTTGCGCATCCTTCTCCTTAATATCCGTAATTCCGCTAAGTCCCGGATAAGCACGTATATTTTTACGGTTGAAGTCTATTTGCTTTAAATTGTAATAGCCACCGGACCAGATACTGCCATCGGAAGTTTTTATGATAGAGCGTATGTACTTATCCGGACGGATATCACAATCGCCAAATGTAGAAGGAGTAAAGAACTCCACCTTCATCTGTTTTTTATTGATTTGGTAGATGCCCGAAGTGTATCCACCTGCCCAGATAATGCCGGGTGATACCTCGCACAAAGAAATGAAAACATGGTTTTTGGTTACGTTACCATTGTCAAACACGCTGAGGAATGAGTGCCATTGTTTTGTTTTGGTAGAGTAGAGGCTGATACCGTTATTGGTAGCAAACCAAAGATCACCTTCGTGATCTTCGATGATGGCATTTACCTGATCGTTGACGAGCGATTGCTTGTTGCCAATAGAATGTTTGATCCATTCATAACTGGCATATTGATTGTTGCGTACTGTGATGCCGATAGGGTAATTGGCTATCCAGATGCGTTCATCATCTACATAGAAGTCGTAAATACTATTGCCGTTCATGGCATTATAGCTATTGTAATCCGCCACGATATAGGGGGCGCACTCATAGGTCTCCACATTCATTTTATATATGCCGGCACCATCTGTAGCTATCAATATTTCTTTGTCATTGAAGGCTTTGATACGTGTAATGCTGACATCCTGCAAACCGACATTCAGCTCTACAGTTTGATGAATATTCATATCGTACAGATAAATACCCTTCTGGAATGTACCGATGAATAGTTTGCGGTTTGCTTTGTGGAAATATAACTCGTTGACTTGCATCTTCAGTTTATCAAGCCAGTTGCATGGAGAAAGGTTGAGAACGTCGTCTTTTAATTCGGCATGATGTATACCGACGTCTGTACCGATGAAATAATGGTCAGGGCCGATTTGCTCGATATCCGTAATACTTTCTCCGATATGGTTTTTGATAACGGTGGTTTTTTCAGTATTCGTATCGTAGAGATACAATGCTTCTTCGTTACAGAGCCATACAATATTGTTGCTGTCAATAAATCCATAGCTTACGGGAGTCGGATTTCCTTTTACCACTTCATCAGGTAGCTTGTATACAAGTTGAAAGCGATCATGTTTGGCATCATAGCGGAATACTCTTCCTTTTTTGCCTATCTCCCACAGTGTTCCATCCACACCAACATATAGCCAACTCAGATTGAGCATGGAGTTAACTTCTATTTCGCTGTCTATAAGTCGGTATTGCTTGAAATTTTTTCCGTCATAGCGGTCAATGCCATTGTGCGTAAGAAACCACATATATCCTTTCGGCCCTTTCTGAATAGCATATATCCTACGATTGCTCAAGCCATCTTCCACGCCGAGATATTTATAAGTTTGGGCGATGCAGAAGGAGGAAATGTATGTGAATAAAAAGAAAATGATAAATTTTCTCATAACAGTTACGGTCGTTCGTTATTGGGGGTATTTGTGAAATTAACGCAAAAATATGCATTTTGTTTGATAAAAGCAACACGAAAGCAAGAAGAATAGTGTTCGATTCCTCGCATTGTTTAGACGACAACAGGCGCAAGTTGTATATTATAACCTGCGCCTGTGCTTCACTTATAGATTGTAGTCAGAACTACTTAACCTTTTCTTCTACCCATTTACGTGCATTGACGAAGGCTTCCATCCATGGAGTGATCTGGTCGCTGTGCAGGCGGTCGGCAGGATAACAACCGTTCTGCCACGGGAAGATAGAGCGCTCTAGGTGAGGCATGATAGCCAGATGGCGCCCGTCGGCACTTGCTATGGCTGCTATGGAGTAGTCGGAGCCATTCGGATTGGCAGGATACTCGTCATAACTATATTTGGCTACCACATTATATTTATCTTCGTCATAAGGCAAAGAGAATTTTCCTTCTCCGTGAGCTACCCATATACCGAGTTTGCTGCCACTCAGAGAGCCGAACATTACGCTGCGGTTGGTAGGAATGGTAAGTCCCAGGAATCTCGATTCGAATTTATGAGATTCATTATGCAGCATTTTACCGTTTTTCTTATGTTCGGGATTTATGAGGTTCAATTCCATCATCAACTGGCAACCATTACAAACACCCAATGAAAGCGTATCTTCGCGTGCATAATACTTGTCGAGTGCTTCTTTAGCTTTCGGATTGAAGAGGAAAGCTCCTGCCCAACCTTTGGCAGAACCCAGTACGTCTGAGTTGGAGAAACCACCACAATAAACAATCAGGTTCACGTCTTCCAGTGTCTCACGTCCGCTGATGAGGTCGGTCATGGTGACGTCTTTCACATCAAAGCCTGCCAGATACAGGGAGTAAGCCATTTCGCGCTCACCGTTTGTTCCTTTTTCGCGGATGATTGCTGCGCGGATGCCTGTCGGTGTACGGCGGTTCGGGTCGATACCATATTGAGAGAATTTACCTTTGAAGCTGGGCATGAAAGCGAATTCCAGTGGCTGCATCTTGTAGTTCTCGAAACGCTTCTTGGCGCAACCGTTCATAGATTGCTTGCGGTCGAGCAGGTAAGAAGTAGAATACCAAACATCACGCATATAGTCGATACCGAACTGATAAGTAGCATCATCTTTAGATACGAGGATGTGGCGTTCGTCGGTCGGCTTACCAATCTTCACAAAACCTACTCCGGCATCTTCCAATATTTGTTTTACTTCTTCCTTATGCTTGTCGCTTACCTGGATAACAATACCCGGGTTCTCGGCAAACAGGAGTTTCACGAGGTCGTGTTCCTTCATCTTGTCGAGATTGATTTCCATACCACCTTCTACATTGGCGAAGCACATTTCGAGTAAGGTAGTAATCAGACCACCGGCAGAAATATCGTGCCCGGCAAGAATCAGTCCTTTGTTCACCAGTTCCTGAACGGCAAGGAAAGCATCGCGGAAATATTCGGCATCTTGTACAGTGGGTACTTCGTCGCCAATCTTGCCCAATGATTGCGCAAAGGCAGAGCCACCCAGTTTCAATGTATCAAAACTGAAGTCGATATGATAAATCGTTGTCTTTTCGTTGTTAACAAGTACGGGAGAAACCACTTTCTTCACATCAGAAACTTCACCGCCTGCAGAAACGATTACGGTTCCCGGAGAGATTACTTTGCTACCGTCGGGATACTTCTGAGTCATGGATAGAGAGTCTTTTCCGGTAGGCACATTGATTTGCAGTGCACAGCAGAAGTCGCTCAATGCTTTTACAGCGGTGTAGAGACGTGCATCTTCACCTTCCTGTGAGCGGCAAGGCCACATCCAGTTGGCAGAGAGGGAGATGCTGTCCATTCCTTCAGCCATCGGAGCCCATACCAGGTTGGTCAGTGCTTCGCTGACGGAAAGTACTGAACCAGCTGCCGGATCTGCCAGTGCAGCTTGCGGAGCATGTCCTAGTGAAGTGGCGATACCTTTCTCACCACGATAGTCGAGAGCAACCACGCCACAGTCACTTAGCGGTAATTGCAATTCACCCTGACATTGTTGGCGGGCAATCTTGCCGGTTACCGAGCGGTCTACCTTATTGGTCAACCAGTCTTTGCAGGCAACAGCTTCCAACTGCAATACATTCGTCAGATATTCGTGCAACTTGGATTGTTCGTATTTAGGCATTTCGTAGTGGCGTTCCACTGTTTTGTCTACCATGTAAGTTTTGGGAGACGAGCCGAACATCTGTTCTACGGCAAGATCAAACGGACGTACACCGTCAGCTTGTTGGAAAGCGAAGCGATGGTCACCGGTAGTTTCACCTACCACATACATTGGGGCACGCTCACGTTCAGCCACTTTACGTACATGCTCGATAGCTTCTTCTTCAATCAGCAATCCCATACGTTCCTGGCTTTCGTTGGCGATAATTTCTTTGGCAGACAAGGTTTTGTCACCTACGGGCAATTTACTCATGTCTATCACGCCACCACATTCTTCCACCAATTCGGAGAGACAGTTTACGTGTCCGGCTGAACCATGGTCGTGGATGGATACCACCGGATTGTTGTCTTCTTCGCAGAGGGCACGTACCACGTTGTAGGCACGTTTCTGCATTTCTGCATTGGCGCGCTGTACGGCGTTCAACTCAATACCGCTACTGTAGCGTCCGGTATCTACTGAAGATACGGAACCGCCACCCAAGCCGATACGGTAATTATCACCACCAATCACGACTACTTTGTTACCGGCTTCCGGAGCACCTTTCAGGCAGTCACGTTTCGTACCGTAACCGACACCGCCGGCAAGCATGATTACTTTATCGTAACCGTAAACTTCGTCGTTTTCCTTATGTTCGAAAGTCAGTACAGAACCACAGATCAGCGGTTGGCCGAACTTGTTGCCGAAGTCGCTGGCACCATTGGATGCTTTGATCAGAATCTGTTCGGGAGTCTGATACAACCATTGGCGTACCGGAAGGATTTCTTCCCAGGGACGATCTTCGTCTGTACGGGGATATGAAGTCATGTAAACGGCAGTTCCGGCAATTGGCCAGGAACCTTTACCACCGCCCATACGGTCACGAATCTCTCCACCTGTACCGGTAGATGCACCGTTGAACGGTTCTACGGTAGTAGGGAAGTTGTGTGTTTCAGCCTTCAGTGAGATAACACTCTTGATATCTTTTACCTGGAAGTAGTCGGGTTTTGAGTGGTCTGCCGGAGCAAACTGTTCTATTACCGGACCTTCGGCAAAAGCTACATTATCTTTATAAGCTGAAATGATTTTATTCGGATTTTCCTGTGTAGTCTTCTTAATCATTTGGAAGAGGGAAGACTCTTGTTCTACACCGTCGATGATGAATGTCCCGCCGAAGATTTTGTGGCGGCAGTGTTCGGAATTGATCTGGGCGAAACCGAATACTTCGGAGTCAGTCAGTTTACGTCCAAGGTCTTGTTCTACTTTCTTGAGGTAGTCCATCTCTTCTTTAGAGAGTGCCAGACCTTCTTTTTCGTTGTAAGCTTCCAGGTCTTCGATATGGACGATCGGTTCCGGCTTACGGTTGGTGGTGAATACTTCCTGATCCAGTCCCTTGTACATGCGTTGCAGCATCGGGTCGCGGTCAGCGTTTTCGTCCTTTACGGGGAAATACTCTTCGATGCGTGAGATACCGCTCAAGCCCATATTCTGGGTGATTTCCACAGCATTTGTACTCCAAGGAGTAATCATTTCGCGGCGCGGACCAACGAAATGTCCTTTCAGGTTTTCTTCACTTTCGGGGGTGGCTTCTCCAAAAAGCCAGCAGAGTTTGTCGCTTTCTGCCTGGGTGAGTGCGTGGTCACATTCTACGGCCATCACGCTCTTGGATGGGGTTCTGAAAAAAAGAATCATACTGATATTTTTGATTTTTCGTTCTTTGGCGCAAAGATACATAAAATCGTTGGTGCAGAGAAAGAAAAGGAATAAAAAATAGAAGGGTGTCAAAAGTAAAGTATTGAGTGTTTTATGATAATCGGTCGAAAAAACGTTAACACAATTGGTTCGTCTCATAAAAAAGTACGATATTTGCAGCCATGATTGAGATAAGGACCATATTCGATATATTATGGAAGGGTTTTATTATTGGGGTAGTTGTGTCTGCGCCATTAGGACCCGTGGGTGTGTTGTGCATCCAGCGTACGTTGAATAAGGGGCGTTGGTATGGTTTCATAACAGGTCTGGGAGCCTCGTTGAGTGACATTGCTTACGCCTTGCTGACAGGGTACGGAATGAGCTTCGTATTCGATTACGTAAATAAAAATATCTTTTATTTGCAGTTGTTCGGAAGCATCATGCTGTTAGCGTTTGGCATTTATACGTTTCGCAGTAATCCCGTCCAGTCCATCCGTCCCGTCTCAACCAACAAAGGTTCTTATTTTCATAACTTCATTACCGCCTTTGCCGTCACATTATCCAATCCACTTATTATATTCCTCTTTATCGGCCTCTTTGCACGCTTTGCCTTCGTCAGTGAGGGGGTATTGGTGTTTGAAGCGGTCACCGGATACCTGGCTATTGCACTGGGGGCGTTGGCATGGTGGTTTGGCATTACTTACTTTGTAAATAAAGTCCGTACGCAATTCAACCTGCGTGGCATCTGGATATTGAATCGTATCATCGGAGGCATTGTCATTGTCGTGTCTGTGTTTGGGTTGGTGTTTACGTTGATGGGCGAGTCACTTTACTGAGCAGAAACATAGAATCATGAAGATAGCGCAACAACTGAAAGCGAAAAATATCGCGGAATACCTTATATATATGTGGCAAGTGGAAGATTTGATACGTGCCAATGAGTGCGATATCGATAAGATCCGCGAAAACATTATCTCCCGTTATCCGGAAGAAGAACATCCGGCACTCGAAGAATGGTATGGTAATCTGGTAGACATGATGCGTACAGAAGGAGTGAAGGAAAAGGGACATCTGCAAATCAATCGTAATGTAATAGTGAATTTGACGGAATTGCACGTAGAACTGCTGGCATCACCGAAATATCCTTATTATAGTGCGGCTTATTTCAAAGCATTGCCTTTCATCGTAGAACTTCGTCAGAAGAGTGGGAAGCAGGAGGAACCGGAACTGGAAACCTGTTTTGAGGCTTTGTATGGTGTTTTATTGCTGCGTTTGCAGAAGAAAGAAGTCACGGAGGGAACCGCAAAGGCGATAGAGACTATCAGCAGTTTCATTTCTTTGCTTGCCAATTATTACGAAAAGGACAAGAAAGGGGAGTTGAAACTGGATGAATAACCGGAATAACTTTCGAAGATAGTAAATTGTAAATAATAGATAAAGCATGAGAGTATTAGTAACCGGAGCCAACGGACAACTTGGCAACGAGATGCAAGTTCTTGCAAAAGAGAATCCGCAACACACTTATTTTTTTACTGATGTACAGGAATTGGATATCTGTGACGAACAAGCTGTACAGGCTTGCATTGCAGAGAATCAGATTGATGTTGTAGTGAATTGTGCTGCTTACACAGCAGTTGACAAAGCGGAAGATAATGAAGAATTGTGCCGCAAACTGAATCAGGAAGCTCCGGGAATACTGGCACGTGCTGCGCAGGCCCATGGTGCTGCTATGATACAGGTTTCTACGGATTATGTTTTTGATGGAACAGCGCATATACCTTATAAAGAAGATTGCGAACCCTGTCCTAATTCTGTTTACGGCTTTACCAAGCTGGGGGGAGAAAAGGAAGTTATGCAGAATTGTGAGAAAGCGATGGTAATTCGTACAGCATGGTTATACTCTATTTATGGAAATAACTTTGTGAAAACGATGATTCGTCTGGGACGTGAGCGTGAGTCTTTAGGTGTGGTTTTTGATCAGATTGGTACGCCGACGTATGCAAATGATCTGGCACAAGCTATCTATGCTGCCATTAATCAGGGTATTGTACCGGGTATTTATCATTTCAGTGATGAAGGCGTATGTTCATGGTATGATTTTACGGTGGCTATACATCGCATTGCGGATATCACGACATGCAAGGTGAGTCCCTTACATACGGATGAGTATCCGGCAAAGGCACCACGTCCGCATTATTCCGTATTGGATAAGACGAAGATTAAGAAGACTTTCGGCATTGAAGTACCTCATTGGGAAGAGAGTCTGAAAGTATGTATTGAAAAACTGAATGCCCAATAATAATATTATACCAAATTTTATATATGGCCAATAATAACGAAATTGAGAGGAGAAGAACCTTTGCGATTATCGCGCATCCGGATGCCGGTAAAACATCTTTGACTGAAAAGCTATTGCTTTTTGGTGGACAGATCCAAGTGGCAGGTGCTGTAAAGAGCAATAAGATAAAGAAAACCGCTACATCGGACTGGATGGATATAGAGAAGCAACGTGGTATCTCTGTAACCACCTCTGTGATGGAGTTCGACTATAAAGAGTATAAGATTAATATCCTCGATACTCCCGGTCACCAGGATTTCGCTGAAGACACATATCGTACGTTGACTGCTGTAGATAGCGTTATCATCGTTGTAGATGGTGCCAAAGGTGTGGAAACACAGACGCGTAAGTTGATGGAAGTGTGCCGTATGCGTAATACGCCGGTCATTATATTCATCAATAAGATGGACCGTGAGGCCAAAGATCCTTTCGATTTGTTGGATGAGCTGGAGGAAGAACTTGCCATTCATGTACGTCCGTTGACCTGGCCTATCGAAAGTGGTGTGCGCTTTAAGGGAGTTTATAACATCTACGAAAACAATCTGAATCTTTTCCAGCCTTCCAAGCAAGTGGTGACGGAAAAGGTGGAGGTAGATATCAATACCGAAGAACTGGATAAGCAAATCGGTGCGCAATTGGCTGATAAGTTGCGTGGTGAGTTGGAATTGATAGATGGAGTTTATCCTGAATTTGATAAAGAAGAATATCTGAAGGGCGAACTGGCACCTGTATTCTTTGGTTCAGCTCTGAATAACTTTGGTGTGCAAGAGTTGCTGGATTGCTTTGTAGAGATAGCTCCAAGCCCTCGTCCTGTACAGGCGGAAGAACGTGAAGTGGAACCGGAAGAGCCTAAATTCACCGGATTTGTCTTTAAGATTACGGCGAATATCGACCCGAATCATCGTTCTTGTATCGCATTCTGTAAGATTTGCTCAGGTAAATTTACACGTAATGCTCCATACCTGCATGTGCGTCATGGAAAGACGATGCGTTTTTCTTCGCCCACACAGTTCATGGCACAGCGTAAGACGACTGTTGACGAGGCTTGGGCGGGTGATATCATCGGTTTGCCGGACAATGGTTCTTTTAAGATCGGTGATACGCTGACAGAAGGAGAAATGCTTCATTTCCGTGGTCTGCCGAGTTTCTCACCGGAGATGTTCAAGTATATCGAGAATGCTGACCCGATGAAACAGAAACAGCTTGCCAAAGGTATCGATCAGTTGATGGACGAAGGTGTGGCACAGTTGTTTGTCAACCAGTTCAACGGCCGGAAGATTATCGGTACGGTAGGGCAGTTGCAGTTTGAGGTTATCCAGTATCGCCTGGAGAATGAATATAGTGCGAAGTGCCGTTGGGAGCCGTTGAGCCTTTATAAGGCTTGCTGGATAGAGAGCGATAATCTTGAAGAACTGGAAGCATTCAAGAAGCGTAAGTATCAGTATATGGCGAAAGACCGTGAGGGGAGGGATGTCTTCTTGGCGGATAGCGGATATGTTCTGCAAATGGCTCAGATGGACTTCAAGAATATAAAATTCCACTTTACAAGCGAGTTCTGATTCGTATTCTGAATTGGGATTGAGAGATACAGGGATGCAAAGGGTAGAAACTTTGTATCCCTATATTTTTTTGTATATACTGTAAGTCTTCCCTCCCTTTTATAGACATCCTTGCATACTTTTTAATGAATGACCGACTGGGGTTGTTCAATCTACCGACTAGAGTTGTTCAGTTGACCCACTCCAGTTGTTCACTCTACCAACTGGAGTGGGTCGTTTATTAATAAGTACCTTTGCCGTAATAAAGTAAGGAGATTCCATGCATCAGGAAATAAGATTTTATATAAGGTATGAACTTCTTGCAAATGTTGAGAGCTATCCGGAAGAGGGGGAGCCGTATTGTGGCATGCAGAGATGAGATGGGAAGTTGTTTCAGCCGTAATACGGAATTAGAGAAAGTCTGAAAGAACTGAAGCCTGAAAGTTCTTTATTATACTTTGATTCGTTATCCGAATACTTGTTTCAATGAACTGGATCAAGATATATTGGTAATCAGTTCTATGGTAGGCGTTAATATCTTTATGGTTTCCATGCAATCCCTCCGCTTGAAGGGAGAACATGGAAACTTTCGTTTTAGCATCTTTTAGTGTTATTTTTCTATTTTATTTCATTGATAATCCGTAATTTCGGACGATTTTTTGTAAAACAGACCGAATAACTAATAATTTATAATATGGAAAATCTCAACACAGCGCTTTTGCTGATGGTGGTAGGTATGACGACAGTGTTCGCTATCCTGCTGATTGTAATCTACTTAGGTAAAGGACTTATTCTTCTGGTAAACAAGTACGCCCCTGAAGAGGTGGTGCCGGATAAGAAAGGTGCGCAAGGTCCTGCCGCAATTCCTGGAAACATTTTGGCTGCTATCAGTGCCGCTGTAACAGTGGTGACACAAGGCAAGGGTAAAGTAGCCAAGGTCGAGAAAATAAAATGATAATCTTTAATAAAAAACACACACCTATTTATTTAGTATGAAAAAGGAAATTAAGTTCAGCCTGGTTTTCAGGGACATGTGGCAGAGTGCCGGAAAATATGTGCCCCGCGTAGACCAGCTGGTAAAGGTTGCTCCAGCTATTGTTGAAATGGGCTGTTTTGCCCGCGTAGAAACCAATGGCGGAGGTTTTGAACAGGTAAATCTATTGTTTGGTGAAAATCCTAATAAAGCTGTACGTGCATGGACGAAGCCGTTTCACGAGGCTGGTATACAAACTCACATGTTGGACCGTGCACTGAACGGTCTTCGCATGAGCCCCGTACCTGCCGATGTGCGTAAGCTGTTTTATAAAGTGAAGAAAGTTCAGGGAACAGATATCACACGTACATTCTGCGGATTGAATGATGTTCGTAACATTGCTCCCTCCATCACTTATGCAAAGGAAGCAGGAATGATTTCCCAGTGTTCGCTTTGTATCACTCATTCTCCCATCCATACGGTGGAATATTACACCAATATGGCGTTAGAGCTGATCAAGGCAGGTGCTGATGAAATCTGTGTCAAGGATATGGCAGGTATCGGACGTCCGGTATCATTGGGCAAGATCGTAGCAAATATCAAGGCTGCACATCCTGAAATTCCTATTCAATATCATAGTCATGCAGGTCCCGGTTTCAATATGGCAAGTATCCTCGAAGTTTGCGAGGCTGGTTGCGATTATATTGACGTGGGCATGGAACCGTTGTCATGGGGTACGGGACACGCTGACTTGCTGAGTGTGCAGGCTATGCTGAAAGATGCAGGTTTCCAGGTTCCTGAGGTGAATATGGAAGCATACATGAAGGTACGTGCTTTGATTCAGGAATTTATGGATGACTTCCTCGGTTTGTATATCAGTCCGAAGAACCGCTTGATGAACTCTTTGTTGATCGGTCCGGGACTTCCGGGGGGTATGATGGGTAGCTTGATGGCTGACTTGGAGTCCAATCTGGAATCTATCAATAAATATAAGGCGAAACGTAACTTGCCGTTTATGACGCAGGATCAGTTGCTTATCAAGCTGTTCAATGAAGTGGCTTATGTATGGCCGCGCGTAGGTTATCCTCCGTTGGTAACTCCGTTCAGCCAGTATGTTAAGAATCTGGCGATGATGAACGTGATTGCTATGGAAAAAGGTAAGGAACGTTGGGGTATGATTGCTGATGATATCTGGGATATGCTGTTGGGTAAAGCTGGTAAATTGCCGGGTACGCTAGCTCCCGAAATCATTGAGAAAGCCGAACGTGAAGGCCGTAAGTTCTTTACCGGAAACCCACAGGATAATTATCCGGATGCGCTTGATAAGTATCGCAAGATGATGAAAGAGAACAAATGGGATTTGGGCGAAGATGATGAAGAACTTTTCGAATATGCCATGCATCCGGCACAATACGAAGCATACAAGAGTGGCAAGGCGAAAGAAGACTTCCTGGCAGACGTGGAAAAACGGAAGGCGGAACTTAATAAGTCTCCGTTGGACGACGCCAAACCGAAAACACTTACCGTTCAGGTAGATGGACAGGCTTATCGCGTAACGGTCGCTTACGGTGATATTGATTTGCCGGCAGATGCTACAGCGAAAGTGGAAGCTCCCGTAGGCGAAGGACAAGATGTACCTGCTCCGTTGGAAGGCAAGTTCTTCCTGACGAAGAATGCCCAGGAAACCCCGATAAAGGTAGGTGATAAAGTGAAGAAAGGCGATTTGCTTTGCTACATTGAAGCTATGAAGACATACAATGCCATTCGTGCCGATTTTGACGGTACTGTGACGGCTATTTGTGCTACTTCGGGTGACTCTGTTGCAGAAGATGATGTATTAATGAAGATAGGATAAACAGCGATGGAAGAAATATTTGCAAGACTCTACGATATGACGGCTTTCAGCAACATCATTGCTGATCCGTCGTTTCTGGTGATGTATGCCATTGCTTTCATTCTGCTGTATTTGGGTATCAAAAAGCATTACGAACCTTTGCTGCTGGTACCTATCGCTTTCGGTGTGCTCATTGCTAACTTTCCCGGTGGAGAGATGGGCGTCATCCAGGCAGATCAGAATGGAATGGTTTTGGTAAATGGAGTAATGAAGAACATTTGGGAAATGCCGTTGCATGAAATTGCACACGATTTGGGACTGATGAACTTCATCTATTATATGTTGATTAAGACAGGGTTCCTGCCGCCTATCATCTTCATGGGTGTGGGTGCTTTGACCGACTTCGGACCGATGCTTCGTAACCTGCGTCTCTCTATCTTTGGGGCGGCAGCGCAATTGGGTATCTTTACTGTATTGCTGGTGGCTGTGTTGATTGGTTTCACACCGCAAGAAGCGGCTGCATTGGGTATTATCGGTGGTGCCGATGGTCCTACGGCTATCTTTACCACTATCAAGCTGGCTCCGCATTTGCTGGGACCGATTGCTATCGCAGCATATTCTTACATGGCATTGGTGCCGGTAATTATTCCGTTAGTGGTGAAATTACTCTGTTCGAAGAAGGAATTGATGATCAATATGAAGGAACAAGAGAAACTCTATCCTTCGAAAACCGAAATCAAGGAACCTGCGTGTACTGAAGATTATTTTCCCGATTGCAGTAACTACGATCGTTGCTCTCTTTGTGCCGACGGCAGTGCCTTTGATTGGTATGTTGATGTTCGGTAACTTGATAAAAGAAATCGGTACGGATACCAGTCGTTTATTCGATGCGGCAGCGAACAGTATTATGAATGCGGCAACTATTTTCTTAGGACTGAGTGTAGGTGCCACAATGACGAGTGAAGCGTTCCTGAATTGGACGACTATCGGCATTGTAGTGGGTGGTTTCCTTGCATTCGCACTTTCTATTTCAGGTGGTATCTTCTTTGTGAAGCTGTTCAACCTGTTCAGCAAGAAGAAGATCAACCCGCTCATTGGTGCAACTGGACTGAGTGCTGTGCCTATGGCAAGCCGTGTGTGCAATGAGATTGCTACGAAGTATGATCCGAAGAACCATGTGCTGAATTACTGTATGTCCAGTAACATCTCCGGTGTTATCGGTTCGGCGGTGGCTGCGGGTGTGCTGATCTCGTTCTTGGGATAAGGAGAATAGATACGCGGACGACGCGGATTGAGGCGGACGAACGCAGACTTTTTAGGCGCGGATTACACGGATTCTTTCATTACAATAAAGAAATAAATCCGTGTAATCCGTGTAATCCGCGCCCGACTTTTTATTCACTAATCACTTTCTTGTATTCTGCCACTGCCATTTTCTCTGCCAGATGCGCATTGATCAGGTTCGTATGTGCCTGTGTCCACGACAATTGTGCGGACAATACATCTGCCATACTGGACTTCCCTTCATTATAAGAGAAAGTGACAAGGTCCAGGTTCTCTTCGGCAAGAGCCATATTTTCCTTTGCTGTCTTTACTTGTTGCTCCGTTTCCGTCAGTTTTGTAGTGGCGGCGGAGAGCTCTTCAAGAATATTATCAGTGATATAACTTTGTTGCAGCTTCTGGATACCAATGAATGCTTTCTGTTGCCGGTTTGTCTTGAAACGCGCCCCCCAACGGAAGATGGGGATACTGACGTTTACTCCGGCTACAGGCGTATGAGGGATTTCCTGTCCCATGTACGTGATACCGGTATCCCAACCTGTGGCAAGGAACATGCTTACCTGAGGATTGTACTTGCTGAGGGCGGCATGGCGTTGTGCCTCACTCCGGGCAATGTTTACCGTTGTGCTGGCATAATCGGCGCGGCGTGGAAGTACATCGTCAAGTCCAAGAATGTCGACGGGTTCACTGGCTATACTGATTTCACTTAGGCTATCTACGGGAGTATTGGGTGCTACTCCCATCAAAATGTTCAGTTGTTGTAAGGCAAGGGTATAGTTCTGACGGGCCTTGATATACTGCAATTCAGCTTCTTTCTGGCGGGTGGAAATCATCAGCAGGTCTGTACGACTGATAGCGCCATCATTGAAGCGATCCTGAATAATATCGTGCTGCTTCTTTATGATATCCTGAAATGTAGCAGCAGCCTCAAGACTGGCATAGGCGGCTGAGGCATTCCAATAAACAGCATCGCTTTGATAATGAATTTGGTCGAGAGTTAGTTCAGTGGTGAGTTGGCTTAACTCTTCGTCAGCCTGTGCCATACGCTTCTGAGCTATTAGAGAACCACCCGTATAGAGGGGTTGTGCCAAAGTTGCGAGTGCCTGATAGGTGTAGGGGCGGTATTCACCTTTCGGACTGTTCCACTTATCCAGGTGGTTGAGGTTGGCGGTACCTTCGGCTGTGATGTCTATTTGTGGCAGGAAGCCGGTATTTGCTATTTTTCGCGCTTCGGTGTTTGCCATGGTTTTCAGACGCTGCTGTTTCAGCACCTGGCTGTAGGCTTCTACTTTGTCACGATATGCTTCGCGGCTTAAGAACTGCTGGGCTCCGGCTTTCAGACCGAAGCTGCAAAGTAATGTAAGTATGGTTATTATCTTTTTCATAATTATCTCTTTATTTCTTATTTAAGCGAATAGTTAAGAGTATCCGGAGTTTATCCTTTGATCTTATGTATCGCACAATATGCCACCGGAAGCACGAACAGCGTCAATGCTGAGGCTACCAGCAGACCACCCATGATGGTTGCCGCCATACCACCGAACATAGCGTCGAATAGCAACGGCAACATACCCAGAATCGTAGTTCCGGACGCCATGGCTACAGGTATGATACGGCTGGTTGTAGCACTGATTACCGCATTCAGCGGCGCTTTTCCGGAAGCAACTTCTATGTCGATTTGATCTACCAATACAATTGCATTTTTGATATTCATACCAATCAATCCCAGTAGACCGAGAACAGAGAAAAAGTCGAATGATTTACCAAGCAAGATTAATCCCAGTACGATTCCGATAAAGATAAGTGGCAACATCAATAGGATGACAATTGGCTTGCGGTAGGTTCTGAATAGGAACAACAGGGTAATAAACATTAAGAAAAACGTTAGTGGCATATTAGCTGCCAATGCTGCATTACTTTCTGCCTGACTTTCCTGTTCACCAAAATACTTCATGGTATATCCTTCCGGTACCTGAATTTCTTCTTGTACTTCTTTCCATATCTTATTGAATGCTGCTATGGCATTTACTCCCCGGCGTGGATCGGCTTGCGCCATCATTACCATCTGACGGTTATAGTCTTTTACATTCGAGAACTTATATTGGAAATCAAATTCACTGACTACTTGTTCCAGGGTAGTGGTTTCCTGTGTTGTTCCGAATACGGGTAGTGTACGCAGGTCGTTGATGCGGAAAGAATCGACTGTGTTATCCTTTAGCAGGATGGGCAGCACCTGATCGCCTTCACGATATTCGCCTAATGTCATACCGCTTGTACCGATCTGAATGCTCTGTGCCATACTTTGCCGGGAGACACCTAACGGTTGGGCACGTTCCGGACTGTAAACGGGTTTCCATACAGGAATCTTATTCCCCCATGAATTGCGTACGTTGATGAGATTATTATCCCGATGCATGATTTCCAGGACTTTGTTGGTCAGCATCACCAGTGAATCGACATTATTACCGATAAAGCCGATTTCAATGGCGGCGTCTACCGCAGGCGATAGCTTAAACAAAGTGGTACGGGTGATGGCATTCGGATAGTTTGCCTTCATATACTGGTCGAAGTTCTCTTCGTATTCCTTTGTATATTTACTGTCAGTCAGTTCGATAAGTATATTGGCAAAGTTGGGCTTAGGACCGACGGAAGTAGATGCCAGATAGTAACGTAACGGCGTACTTCCGAATGTGGTGGATATTCGTTTCACTTCCGGTTGTTGCAGGAGGTGCGCTTCCACCTGTTTCATTTCCTTTTCTACGTCACGGATGCTGTAACCGTCCGGATAGAATATATCGGCACGGAAATAGGGCTTATCCAGTGAGGGGAAGAAGTTTTGCGGCATCATTCCCATGATGACCAGTGAGATGATAAACAGGATTACCATACTACCCAGTGTAAGAGTCTTCTTCTTGATAAGTACTCCAAGGATAGAGGCGAACTTGTGATAGAAAGGTTTATCATACGGGTCTTTATTGGTATCGCCGGATTTGGCTTTCAGAATAAAGTTACCGAAAGTGGTGGTTTGTGTGAGTGCCAGTATCCAGCTTAATCCCAAAGAAATGGCAAGTACGACAAACAGGGGTTTCACGATTTCCGCTACGGCAGAAGGGGCGAGGTACAACGGCAGGAATGAACAAATGGCGATGAACGTAGCGCCAAGTAATCCCCATTGCGGTCCGGTAGCTCCATCTATCAGTGCTTTTCGCCGGTCTATACCTCGGGCAATGGCTATTTGTGCATTGTCTGTCACTACAATAGCATTATCCACCAGCATACCCATGGCAATGATGAAACCTGCCAGTGAAGTACGGTTCAATCCTACTCCCATGAAAGACATGATGAGCAGCGTACCGCCAATGGTGAATATCAACGAACTGCCGATAAGTATACCTGCACGCAACCCCATTACCAACATGATGATAACGATTACAATGAGGAGGGATTCTATCAGGTTAATGATGAAACCATTATTTGCTTCCTGAGCTATGACATTTTCCGGATACAGACTTTCCAATTCCAACCCTACCGGAATAAGGGGAAGAAGTTCAGCCAGTTTCTGATCTACCAGTTCTCCAGTCTTTACTACATCTTTTGTCGGGTCGGTGGAAACACCGATACCTATGGCACGCTTTCCGTTGACGTGCATGATGTTGCCGGGAGGATCCATATATCCTTTTTCAATGACGGCAATATCACCCAGTTTCACCTGTCCGCCCGGAGTGGTAATCACTTGGTTCCGGATGTCATTGACGGTAGTATAGGTTCCGTTGGCTACAATACGCAGTTGTTGTTCACCGGCATTGATTTCACCTGTATTGATAATCTGGTTTTGCGATTGTAACAGACTTGCTACTTGCTTCGGATCTATACCCATACCGGCCAGTTTATTGACGGATATATAGATATTTACCACCTCGGTTTGTGTACCGAACAAGGCTACTTTCATAACTCCGTCAGCAGTGATAACCTGGGTTTTGATACGTTCTGCCCAGTTGCGCATTTCTTCGTAAGAGAAACCGTCATCGCCTACCAAGCCATAGTATATGCCGAATACATCGCCGAAATCGTCCGATACCGTGGGAACGGAAGCGCCGGCGGGTAGTTGCGGTTGTATGTTGAGCACCTTACGGCGCAATTCATCCCACTTTTGCGGAATCGACTCTGCGGAAAGGGAAGGTTGAAGCTCGAATGTTATCTTGGATAGTCCGTACATGGACTCCGACTTAATTTTATATACACCACTCATCGACTGTATCTCGCGGGAGATCGGTTCAGTGATCAGTCGTTCTACTTCTGCTGGTTCCGCCCCCGGGTAGCGGGTCATTATGACCGCTGACTTGATGACAAAGGGTGCATCCTCTTTCTTTCCCAACCGGTCGAATGATAGTATACCACCGATTAGCAACACAGCCAGGAAGAAATAAATAATCTTGGTGTTGTCTAATGCATATTTAGCTAAATTCATATGATTTATATTTGGGCGACCTCAAGGTCGCAGTGGTTGGTAGTCTAATTGATAACTTTCACCGTTTGTCCGTCCACCAGTTGGTGCACTCCGGCAATTACAATAGTTTCTCCCGGCTGTATACCGGCAGAGATAAGAGCATTGGCTTCTCCGGTAGGAGAGTATACGGTTACTTCCCGCTTGCTTACCTTATTGTCTTTTACTACCCACACATAGGTCCTCTGGTTCTCGCTTTCACCGAATATGGCACTGAGCGGAATATTCACAAGCTTTTCTTCCAAGAAGGGAGCTACGTCCGAAGCCAGCTTGATTTTGCACGTAAATCCCGGTTTCACATCGTATAGGGAACGGTTGAAAGCAGGATCTTCGATCGTAATAGTTACCGGGATACCTGTTCCGGCTGTAGAAATATCCAGATATTCTTCCAGTTTTGCATTGAATGTCGTGCCCGGATAGGTATCGAATACCACTTTGAATGTTACGTCCTTTGCCCGAAGTAGATAGAGATAATCATCCGGTACGGTGAATTTGATGCGGAGCTTCTGTGTATTCACCAATTGTACAATGCCTTCCCCAGAGTTCACGCGCTGATAGTTTTCTACCAGACGTTTTTCAATAGAACCGTCGAAGGGAGCGGTAAGTTTGGTATCCCGCATATTATTGCTGGATAATTCATAAGCTGACTTTGCCTTTTGATAATTGGCAACGCTGATCTCATATTCCTGCACGGAGATAGCTTGGCGTCCCAACAGGCGTTTGTTACGTTCTACCTGTGCTGCGGCAGTCTCGTAAGCGGCTTTGTCGGCGGCGTATTGCAGGGAAATGTCACGCGGATCAATGGCGGCGATCAGCTGTCCTTTCTTTACCCGCTGACCTTCTACCACAGGCAGATTTATGACCTGTCCGCTGACACGGAAGGCCAGTTTCACGTATTCTACGGCTTCTACAATACCGGAGAAGTCTTTCCGGATGACCGATTGGGAGCTGGCAGTAGCTGTCTTGACAGGTCGGATCAGCGTGGCATCGCCCTCTTTCTTGTGCCCGCATGATGTGGCAAGCAGCATCACGCTGATGGCGAACAAATAGATTTTCTTCATACTAATGTATAGTTGTTCGTTTAGGTATAAAAAACATAAAACCGGAAAAACAGATAATTGTTCTCCCGGTTTATTTTGTTACGCGTTGTTAATGATACAGGCTTCTACTCCTCTATCCTGAGCAACAAATCGGTGCCCAATTTGAGCTTATAAACGTTTTCATATACTTGTATGTTCAGTTCTTCTCCGGCAATAAGTGAAATATTTATTTCTTTGCCTACATGCATATGAAGTGTACGTCCCTGATAATTTATCTGGAAGGAGTAACTGTTCCACTTCTCGGGAATGACTGGGAAGAAAGAGAGTATGCCCTCCAGAATCTGCATCCCGGCAAAGCCTCGTACAATGGCAAGCCAGCTGCCCGGCATACTGGTGATATGCAGTCCTTGGTGAGTTTCGTTGTTGTAATCATCCAGGTCGAGACGGGTGGCATGCAGAAAGAGTTGGTAAGCCTTTTCCACTTCTCCGATGCGGGCGGCAAGAATGGAGTGGATGTGCGGGGAAAGTGAAGATTCATGCACCGTCATTGTTTCATAGAAGTCGAAGTTGCGGCGGACTGTTTCCTTATCGAAATTGAAATAATACAGATATAGGCCCAACAATACATCGCTTTGTTTGATGTAGCATGAACGAAGAATACGATCCCACGACCAGTGCTGATTGATGGGGCGTTCTTCGGGTGGAATGGCATCGGTACTGTTCAGTTCCTTATCCAGGAAACCGTCATTTTGTACAAAGATCCCCAGTTCTTTATCTTCCGGCAGATACATACGGTTGATAATGTCGCGCCAGCGTTCAGCCTCTTCTTGTTGGCGGAGGTTGGTGACACGGCGTACACGCGCATATTCGTCGGGGTATTCTCCGGCAATGATCTCAAGATAGTTAAGTGTCATCCGCAGGCACTGCACACACGAGTAATTGGTGTACCAGTTATTATCTACGTTGTTTTCGTACTCATCCGGTCCGGTGACACCCAGTATCACATATTTCTGTTTTGGTTTGGAGAAAGATACACGCTGGCTCCAGAAACGGGAGACGGCGATCATTACTTCCAGTCCGTATTTGGCTACATAATCTTTACTGCCAGTGATTGCAGCATGCTGTGCAATGGCATAGACGATGATATTATTGCGATGTATTTCTTCAAAGGTAATTTCCCATTCACTGTGGCATTCTTCACCGCTGTAAGTAACTTGCGGGAAGAGGGCGGCACCCTCTTTGAAACCCAGTTTGCGGGCATTCTCTATCGCTTTCGGTAGTTGGTTATAGCGGTATATCAACAGGTTTTTCACAATCTCCCTCGGAGTAGAGAGTAGGAAGAACGGTACACAACAAAGTTCCGTATTCCAGTATGTGTTTCCACCGTATTTTTCACCAGTGAATCCTTTCGGACCGATATTCAGGCGCGGATCATCACCGCGGTACGTCTGGCATAGTTGAAAGATGTTGTACCGGACACCCTGTTGTGCTTCCGGATCGCCTTCGATAACCACATCCATTTCTTTCCATATATTGGCCCAGGCTTGCTGATGATCGTTTTCCAGCTTATCCCAGCCGTCTATTTTAGTCTGACGGGCTTTGGTGACGGAATGTTCTATCAGTTCCTGGCGTTCATCATAGAGCGACGAACTTATAACGGTATATTTGATGAGCATTACATTGTCTCCCGGTTTCACATCTGCCCCGATGCTGAACCCGGTTTGTTTCTCCTTTTCAATGCGTATCGGGTTCGAGGTGGTTTCTTTGCCGTTCTTGAAGAACTGATAGGTCATGGCATAGCACACTTGCGCATCTTCACGTCGGGTTTGCGTCCATAGATAAGCACAATCCTTTGTGACGCCGGAACGGAGGATATTCCATATCTTCTCGTTTGGATCATCATCCTTATTGACTATGACTGCATCCAAGGAGGGAATCAGTGATATTCTTCCCGTATAATTGATGGAGGTGACGCTGTATTTTATCAGACATAAATCGGGGTGAGCCATATTGTTGATATGCTCCACATGTACCCGTATTTGGTGTCCTTTGGGAGATGTGATTTCGAAGTCCCGGTAGGAGATACCCGCTTTCATATCAAGCCTGCGGCTGAAGCTGTTCACGTCCCATTGTGCCAGGTCCAGTTCTTCGTCGATAAGGCGCAGACTGACACGACTCCAGTCTGCTGCATTGGGAATACGGGTATAGAAATGAGGGAAACCGTTTTTCCACCAGCCTACACGCGTTTTATCAAGAAAGGTGATACCGGCAACGAATGAACCACGGTATGAGTCGCTTGAATAAGGTTCCTCGAAATTGCCCCGTTGGCCGAAGCGACCGTTCCCAAGACTGAATATACTTTCTGACATTCGCAGGTTGTCGGCGTGAAAGTTATCTTCAATAATATTCCATTCATCGGTTTTAAGGTATCTTTTCATGGTGTGTATCTCAATGGTGATTATGGCCGTAAAGATAAACAAATAAACGGATAAACGGCAATGATGAGGAAAAAAAGAAGACAAAGAATATCTAAAGAATAAGATGTGTTTGGTTCTTTTATAAGAATCGCCCCGATCTTTTTAAAGGAACGGGGCGATTATCGTAGAGAAAAGAGTTGTTTGTCGTAGAGGGATAGATATCTCCTTTTAAGTATGTTTTCGCACGGATTATGCTTTTGCTTGTTCTCCTTTGGTCTCTTTGATTAAATATACACAAACGGCACCGATAATCAACATCACGCCTGCCATGACAAGCATATTTATTTCAGGCGGTAACATGCCTTTCGGGGTGAACAGAGCCAGAATACTACCACCTAGCGTAGCAGCTACAATCTGCGGAATACAGATCGTTCCGTTGAACAGTCCCAGATAGGTACCCATGTGTCCGCCGCTTAGAGCATTGGTCAGGATGGTGAAAGGCAATGCCAGCATAGCTGCCCATGCGCAACCGATAAGCAAAAAGGAGATGAATAATACATATTGATTGTGAACGAAATACGTGGAGATGAAACCTATTCCACCCAAAACAAGACTGAGTGAGTAGATCAGTTTGCGGTTCTTGAACATCGGGATACATACAGCCCAGAGTACAGAACCAATGGCCTGTACGGCAAACAATACGCCTACCCAGTCGGCAGCATTCTGATATTGGATACTCTTAGTGTCCAGCACTACTTTGTTTGCGCCGTTCACCACAGTTTCAACAGTAGGAGCATCGAATACATTGGCAGCTACACTACCATTGGTATAGGTCCACATGAACATGAAGGCAAACCAACAGAAGAACTGGACCAAACCTACTGTCCAGAAAGCTTTCGGTGCTTTCACCAGTAGTTTCACCATATTGATCTTTTCCTTTTTTTCCTCTTCGGTGATGCCATGGTATTCCGCATATTCGGCAGGTGGCATTTCTTTCACCTTTACTGTGGTGTAGATGACGCAAAGTATCAGAATGGCTGCTCCGATATAGAAGGAATATATAACTGAGTCGGGAACTACACCTTGGGGAGCTATGTTGCTGATGCCTATCCATGTAAAGATGAACGGGAACAGGAAACCTACCAAGCTACCGGCATTGCACAGGAAACTCTGGATAGAGTAGGCAAGGCCTTTTTGCTTTTCGTTTACCATGTCGCCCACCATCATTTTGAATGGCTGCATCGCCATATTGATGGATGTATCCAGAAACATCAACGATACTAATCCGAATATCATTGCCGTGCTGACTGCCATACCGAAGCTACCGGCATTCGGCAGCAGGCACATTACCAGTACGGCTACCAGTGAACCGACAAAGAGGTAAGGAATACGTCGTCCGAAGCGTGTCCACGTTTTGTCGCTTGCAGCACCTACGATGGGCTGCACGATGATACCTGCCAATGGTGGCAATATCCAAAAATAACTTAAATTGTGCGGGTCTGCACCCAATGTCGCAAAAATACGGCTGATGTTCGCACTCTGCAAAGCATACGCAATCTGTACGCCAAAGAAGCCGAAGCTGATATTCCACAGCTTCCAAAAGCTCAAATCAGGTTTTACTTTCATTCTTTATTTTATGTATTAGATATTTATTCAGTTATTTCGTTGTTCCCCTCACTACAAGATTCGTTCTCACAATCTTGTTGCTACTCTTATCATCGCCCCCTTCCAGTTTACCTGTCAGAATGCTGAAAGCGCTTTTTCCAACTTCTTCTCCATGCTGTTCTACGGTGGTCAGTTTGGGATCTGTGCTTTGGGCGATGGCACCGTCGGTAAATCCGCAGATCGATACTTCGTCGGGCACTTTCTTTCCAACCAGTTTGCAGGCATACAGAATGCCTGAAGCTGTTTCGTCATTGATGGCGAAGAAACCGTCGGGATGCTCGGAACCTTCCAGTATGTCAGGGGTGATGGATATGGCACGTTCCCGGGTATCACACAACATAATCATGCTGTCGTCTACGGGAATCTTGTATTTCTTCATGGCATCCAGATAGCCATTCCGGCGGTTCTTGGTGATTTCCAAATGCGGGGCTGCTCCATAAAACAGGATACGCTTGCAGCCTGTCTGTATCATATACTCTACAGCAGCAAAAGAACCGGCATAGTCGTCCACTACCACCCGCTCTGTTTTCAATCCGGTGCAGATGCGGTCGTAGAACACAATGGGAATATTGTTATTCAGCAAGTCCTGATAATGGTCGTATTGGGAAGTATCTTTTGCTAATGAGGCAATCACACCACAGACGCGGGCGGCAAGGAATGAATGTACGATTTTCACTTCCTGTTCATAAGATTCGTTGCTCTGCGCTACCAGAATATTGTATCCTGCTTCGGCGGCAGCCTTTTCAATGCCACTCAGCACGCACGAGAAAAAGTGATGTACCAGTTGCGGCACAATTACACCGATTGTATTCGAACGGCTGGCTCGAAGATTTACTGCAAGTACGTTAGGCTTATAATTATGCTCGCGGGCGTAAGCATGTATAAGGTTGCGGGTTTCCTGGCTGATATCCGGGTTGTCCTTCAACGCTCTTGACACGGTAGAGGGCGAGACGTTCAACGCCCGTGCTATGTCCTTGATGGTAATCTGCGGTTTATTCATGGTATTCTCTAAGTATTCCTTTATCCAAAGGTAGTGCAAACCAAAAACAATACAAAATAAGCTTGCTTGTTTTTTTATTGCTGAGGTGCAGCTTATCTTATTGAACTGACTTATCCGGTTGCAAAAATAGCTGAATACATGAAATATCGCTTCTTCATTGACAGTTATCGGGTTAGTGATTTGCGCAAACGTTTGCAAACGTTACAGAAAGTCCCGTTGTCTTTATGCCGGTATTGAACCGGTAGGGAAAGATGTTATCAATATATGAATTTTTAACAAGTGCTTCGGCTTTTGTGATTGCCATTATGCTGGCGACCACAACGATATTGCCGGAAAGCGGATTGGCTAAACTTCGTAGAGCCCGTAATATCCTTGTACCTTCTTATTTCGTGCCAATACCTGACAGCCGCACTGAAGCTGACTTTGCAAGGAATGCCAACCGGCGTCTCTTTTTATCCTGTCCCTTTCACTTTCTTTCGTATGTTTGTTGCCCTTTTCCGCAAGAAGATGTACCTTTGTGGGTAAAGTTATGTATTCCAAATTAATAATTAGAGAAATGGAAGAACTTCAAGACAAATATGTACGTTTCGACTGGGCCATTAAGCGCCTGTTACGCCAGAAGGCAAACTTCGACGTGCTTGAAGGTTTCCTCACCGTGTTTCTGGGTGAGAAAGTCACTATTTTGGAAATTCTGGAGAGTGAAAGCAATCAACTGTCCGCTGAAGATAAATTCAACCGTGTGGACATCAAGGCCCGTAACAGTAAGGACGAGATCATCATTATCGAGATACAGAATACCCGCGAACTTTATAATCTGGAGCGGATTCTTTATGGCGTTGCCAAGGCTATCACTGAGCATATCTCGCTGGGTGAAACGTACTATAAGGTGAAGAAAATCTACTCCATCAGCGTTCTCTACTTCGATATCGGAAAGGGAAACGACTACCTGTATTACGGTCAGAACCATTTCGTAGGCGTCCATACGGGCGACCACCTTCAGGTGAATGTCAAGGAGCGTGATGCCATTGTCTCCCCCATGCCAGCCGAGATATTTCCCGAATATGTCCTTATCCGTGTGAATGAGTTCGACAAAGTGGCTGTCACACCACTTGAAGAATGGATGAAATATTTGAAGGACGGTACCATTCGCCCCGATACCACCGCTCCCGGTCTGAGCGAGGCTCGCGAGAAACTGAAATACTTCTCCATGCCCCCTAAAGAGCGCATGGCTTATGACGAGCATCTGAGCGCCGTGATGATTCAGAACGATGTGCTGGATTCTGCCAAACTGGAGGGAAAGATTGAAGGACGTGCGGAAGGACGTGCGGAAGGACGTGCAGAAGGACGTGCGGAAGGACGAGATGAAGAACGTTTTTCCATAGCCCGCAACATGAAGCAACTGGGTATTCCTGTTGACGTGATAGTAAAG
>NZ_EQ973495.1:492013-513375 GCF_000158035.1 Bacteroides cellulosilyticus DSM 14838 | reverse complement strand
TGAAACTTTGTAGAATTTTTATAAAGTATGCGATACCGCCCTGTAGCCAATGAATTTTCTTCGTAGGCTATGGGGCTTTCGCCTTGCTTCCCCACCATTATGAATTTTGTATGCCAGTGGTTTTAGGTAATTTTTTAGAAAGGTGCAGGGCGTTTGTTACAGATTAATTTTATCTTTGTCCCCGACCTTTAACAAACCGAAGTGTATGCGCAGACCTGTTTTTCTTCTTCTTCTACTTATACTTTTGCAGATAACGCTTCCCGTTAAGCTGTCCGGACAGAAACCGGATTATCGCTTGTTCGATAATATCAGTCTGGGGACGGAAGCCTCTGTAATCAATTGCTTCCTGCAAGATACACAGGGACTGATATGGATCGGTTCCAATAAAGGGTTGTTCAGTTATGACGGTTATTCCACGCAGCCACATTTCACTTTCGCCAAGCGTAACAATACGCAGATTTATTGCGGTACAGTGGTAGACAGTACCTATCTTTATCTGGGTGCCGACAATGGTCTGCTGGTTTATAACTATCGCACAGATACCTACGAAGAACCGGAAACGCAACTTCCGACCGATATCCGTGCATTGCTTGTACACGACGGTATGCTGTGGTTGGGAACATTGAACGGCCTCTATACCTATTCGCTGAACGACCACCAACTCTCTGCCGTTACCGAAGGTATTCCACACCAGACCATCTATTCCCTGATCCGCTCTTCGGACGGGCTTCTTTATATCGGTACCTATAACGGCTTCTGTCGCTATATCCCCGCTACCCGGCATTTTGAAGAAATAGACCTGCCTCTCAGTGGCAACCGGAGCAATCAGTTTGTCAATTCCCTACTGGAAGATACGGCACGCGGCTGCATCTGGATCGGTACGGAAGGGTGTCTTTTCAGATATACGCCTGCCGACGGCCGTACTCAGCGGATTGATGCTTTCCACGATAATTCCGTCAAGTCATTGGCACTGGATGGCAGTGGGCAGTTGCTGGTGGGTACGGACAACGGTTTGTATGTATATCAGGAAGGAGAACCTTTGCTGCACGTGGTCCACGACTCCCGAAATCTGCAATCACTCTCCAATAATATCATCTGGACTATCTTTGCCGACCGGGAACATAACATCTGGCTGGGTACGGATTACGGAATTTCCATGTCACGGAATAACAATGCGTTGCGTTATATCCCCATTTCACAAATCACCGGAACGGGAGAGGGGAACCAGTTCTATTCCATGCTTCGCGATACACACGGAACTTACTGGTTTGGCGGAACTAACGGACTGATTCGTTTCACCCAGCCCCTGGGTGAAGAACAAGATGTGGCCTGGTATAAAATGGGTGATCGGAAATATCCCTTGTCGCACAACCGGGTACGCCATCTTTATGAAGACCGGGAGCGGCAACTCTGGGTGGCTACCGATGGCAGCATCAGCCGTTATGATCCGAAGAACCGCCAGTTCGTCCATTATAGCATTGTGGATAGCACCCGTCGCTACAATGCCAACTGGGCGTATCATTTATTTGAAGACCGGGAAGGGAAACTCTGGATAGCCACTTGTCTCGGTGGAATTTTTGTGGTAGACAAACAGAACCTAATGCGTTCTTCCGGTGGTCCCTATATGGCAGAGAAGACGTATTCCATACACAACGGTCTTTCGGGTATGTTCATCAACCAGCTAATCCCCGACCGTGAGGGGAATGTATGGGCATTGCTGTACAACAGTGCCAATAGCATCGAGAAGATAAATCCCCGCACAGGCGAGATAACCCATATTGCCCCGGACGAGCTGACAGGCGAAAGAACCCCCAACTTCATCCTCTCTGCCCAAGACGGTCATATCTGGATAGGCTTTCCCGGTGGTGTGATGCGTGTACAGCCTGATAACAATAGTATCCGTATGCTTCCTTTCGATGAGTACAATCACTATGCAATACTTTCCATGGCTGAGGCTGACGGAAAAATATGGATATCTACTACCGACGGTTTCTGGGTGGCAGACCAGCAAACGCTGGAAATCCGTCGGCTGAATATCACTGATAAACGTTTCACCAGTATGTTCTTCGACCGGACAAGCGGAGAATTTTACTTGGGTACGGCAGATGGCTTTGCCATATCTTCATCGGAAGCTCTGCTGGCGGAACACACCGAAAAGCCGCTTATCCTGACTGCCATTTATATCAACAACCAACTGTATCAGCCCAATATCTCACAAACTGATCTTTCACATTCCGGTACCGGACGCTCCGGCACTTCCTCATTGCCCGAACAAAGTATCCGCTACTCGCAACGAATAGAACTGGCTTATGACCAGAATAACCTTGCCTTTGAACTTTCCGACCTGCCTTATTCTCTTGAAGAAAAAAGCAAACTTGTATATCGTCTGGAAGGTGTGGATCGTGAGTGGAACTTGCTGAAAGCGAATACGAACCGTATCACTTACAATAACCTGAGTTATGGAGACTATCGTCTGTTGGTGAGTAAGTTGGACGCTTATGGAAAACCATCGGACCGGGCTTATACACTGGAGGTTCATATCATTCCCCCCTGGTACTATACTCCGTGGGCCAAGGCGCTTTATGTCTTGCTCTGTCTGATACTGGTGGTCTGGACCATCAACTTCTTCCGCGTTAAGAATCGTTTGAAGCTGGAGCGTATGGAGAAGGAGAAAATTTTGGAACAATCGCAGGCGAAAATGGAGTTCTTCACCAACCTTTCCCACGACCTAAAAACTCCGTTGAGCATGATTATCGCCCCTATCAGCAAGTTGCTGCCCGGTATCAAGGATCAGCAGGAGAAGAAACAACTGGAGCAGGTGCATCGAAATGCCATGAAGCTGAATTCACTCATTCATCAGGGATTAGACTTCAACCGGGTGGATAGTGGCAACAATACGTTGTTGATACTTTCTCAAATCGAACTGGTATCTTTTGCGCGTGGCTTATTTGCTTTGTATGCAGAGGAGAAGGCGAAAGAGAAGAAACTAACTTTCCATTTTCATACCGACCGTGAAAAGATATACATACAGATGGATGCCATAAAACTGGAATCTATCTTGGATAACCTCTTGTCCAATGCCGTGAAGTACACTCCGGAAGAGGGTGAGGTAACGCTTCGTTTGCAGGCTTCTGATAAAGAGGTGCATATCTCTGTATCCGATACAGGTATAGGTGTTCCCCGGCAGGATCAGCCGTATGTTTTCCAGCGTTTCTTCCAGTCTCCCAAGACGGCAGGCAAAAAGGAGGGAACGGGTATCGGACTATATTTGGTAAAGACTTATACGGAACTGCATGGTGGTAATGTTCAACTTTCTTCAGAAGAGAATAAAGGTACTACCATTACGCTGACCCTTCCGGTGATTGCTATGGAACACTCTGCCGTAGAGGTTTCTCCGGAAACTGTTTCTTCTGATATCGAACCTGTCGCTGCCGGAGTTGAAGTTGTGGTTCCAGATACAGGTATGCCCGCTTCGGACGCACCATTGCTTCTGATTGTGGATGATACTCCGGAGGTTTCAGAGTTTATCTATCAGATACTGCATACCAAATATCGTTGCCGTTTAGCGGATAATGGTAAGATAGGTATGGAACTCACTATGGAATTAATGCCCGATCTGATTATAGCTGATGTCATGATGCCCGTAATGGATGGACTTGAAATGGTGCGTCATATCAAGAAGAATATTCCCACATCTACTATTCCCATTATCTTGCTGACGGCAAAAAGTGATAAGGAAACAGAGCTTGAAAGTATCCAGTTACATATAGATGCTTTCATTCCTAAACCCTTTGAACCGGATATTTTACTTTCGCGCGTGGAGCAGTTATTACATAGCCGGGAGACGCATGAGGCGAAAGCCCGTATGGAAGTTCTTTCCACTCCGAAGGAGATAGAGGCGGTTTCTTATGATGAGAAGTTTCTGGCAAACGTGATTCATCTGATTGAAGAACATATCTCGGACTCCGAACTGAATGTGAATGCCCTTTGTGAATGGACCGATATTAATAACAAGCAGATGTATCGCAAGATAAAGCAACTGACGGGTATGACACCTGTGGAATACATTAAGTCCATCCGTATGAAAAAGGCGGCTATGCTGCTGAAACAGCAGAAGTTTACTGTGGCTGAAGTGATGTATATGGTCGGTTTCTCCAATCATTCCTATTTCTCTAAATGCTTCCAGGCAGAGTTTGGGGTGACGCCGAAGCAGTATGTCTGAAGGGGGGGCTTTTATAAGAAGACTTCCGCGCCAAGCAGGTTATTGAAATAGGTTGCATTGCGTTCATCCTCCAGTCCACCGTCGAGGGTGAACAGTAGTTGGTACCTGGTCTGTGTATTCGCCATTCCCACAATTACAGAAACCACCGCTTCCCGTTTGGGAAACTGAACTAAGGTGACTCCCTGCACCATTCCATCGGAATATTCGCTTGCAGCAAAAGCATTGTACACGGCATTGGGCACTTCATCCATTGTTTCCCAGTCAATCTGTCTCATTTCCCATTGCGCTTCGGAGTTGAACCAGACCTTTGTGTCGAAACCATTCTGTATAAAGTCCGCTACATAGTAAGTCTCATCCCGTGACCAGGCAACATCCTTGGCGGCAGGATACATCTTTTTCAGTGCTGTCTGCACATTGACAGGCGCATAATCGGCCAGGGCCGGAACTGATGTCAGGAGCATCAGAAGCAAGAAAGGATACGTCAACTTTTTCATTGTTCCTTCATTAGATTGTTATCGTTTCGAAAAGAACAACGAGTGGTGAGTTTTGTTTAGCAGAACTTTATTTATCAGGCACACTGTCGAGCGGAAGTATAAACAGGAAACGTGCTCCTCCGGTATAATTCTTATCCAGTTTCACTTCCCCTTTCAGGCGTCCGGCAATGATGGAACAGATGTTCAATCCGAGTCCTGTGCCCTGTTTGAATTCATCCAGCTTGCTGAACCGGTCGAAAACGCAATCTGCCTGGTCTGCCGGAATCCCCGGACCGGTATCTGCAACGGAGAAGGTTATCTTTCCCGGATTCTCCGTAAGAGAGCAATGAAGGTGAATCTCACCCCGTTCCGTGTGTTTCTCCGCATTGGTCAGGAAATTGATAAGTACCTGTTGCAAGCGTTCTTTGTCCGTTACAAACAGGTAGTCATTCGGCACATCGGAAGTGAAATAAGACTTCACTTTTTTCGGATTACGATGCACAACGGAAACCATTGCTACCTGGCATAATTCATTGCAACGGTGGGGCGCCAAATGCATTCTGTATTTACCACTTTCCAGACTGGCAAGGTCGAGGACATCATTGATCAGTGTAGTCAGCAACTCGGAATTCTGCTGGATGAGCATGCTGAACTCTTCCTTTTCTTCGTCGTCAACTTCTATGTCCGGAGTAGATAATACCTGTGAGAATCCGACTATGGCATTGAGTGGTGTGCGAATTTCGTGACTCATGTTCTGTATAAAGAAGCTTTTCATCCGGTCCGATTCCTCAGCATGATCGCGTGCAACGGTGAGCTCTTCGTTTTTCTCCTGTAGGATAGCCATTGTTTTACGGCGTCTGTACAGGTAGAATATCAGGAAGCAGGTGAAAAGAAACAAGAATGAGAGCACAAGACTGAGGGTTACGATGTAATGTTGGGAGGCGCTTTGTTGCTCTTTTAAAATGGCTTTTTGCTTTTCCGCTTCTACATTGAGGCGTGCCAGATCCAGATTCCGGTTTTCCAGTACTAACTTACTATTCTCGATATTCATCATTTCCAGTTCAGACTGCGACTTTGTCCGGTCCAGTTCCAGCTGGGTATTCTTCAGGTTGAGTGCTGTATTCTGATATTCCAGGGCTTTGGCGTCCAATTTTATGCGTTCAGTACCTATACGTGCATTTAGTTCGGCGATGTCTGATGACTGTACCTGACGGTTGACAGAATCCTGATAATTGTGGAGCCAGTTATTATAGATATAAGCTTTTTCATAGTTTCCTGATTTCAGATATATTTCATGATGCATCTGGTTGGCTGACAATAAATTGCGTAGGGAATCCGCTTCAGTATGTGCCTGATCGTAATTTTTATTTAGAATGAGTTTATAGATATGCAGGCGTTGTACGGCTGTCTTGCGAATGACACCATATTGTTCTATTACCTGCGTGCATTCATCATAACAAGCATTAAAATCATTAATACGCTTCATGGAATACAATACTTCGCATTTATTTAGCAGGGAGGCTACACGACTTTCATTGGTTTTAGTCGGCTTTAGTCAGCTTTCTCTGCATATTCCAAAGCCACTTCACCTTCGCCTTTATCCCGATAATATTCAGAAAGGTTTATATACATATATGTCGGGTCCTGATCGGGTAGGTTCTTTAGCATATATTCCAACGCATTTTTGTAGTACTCTGTGGCTACTTCCCTGTTTTGACGCATGTAGTAAATGTTCCCTAAAGTGAAGATACACGAAAATATCCCATACTCGTGCTGATCTTTGAAAGCCTGTATTTTCATTTCTTCAGCTTTTTGCAGGGCTCGCAATGAATGTCCGTTATTCAACAGGCAGTTTATTTCGTTGGTACAGGCAGAATAATAATATTGGAGATAATTATTTTTTCTTGCTTCTTCTTTAGCTCGGGTTGCTGCTTGTTCCAGTTTCTCATAATTATTGGTACTCAGATAAAAGCTGACAGGGATTGTTAACGCCAGGCATTGTGCTTTCTTGTCTTTCTTTTGCGTGGCTTCCGCATAAAGCGTATCAGCAATAAGTAGTCCTTGGGGCTGAGTACGCCATTTGATGGCACGTTGGAAGATGGGATATAATGAGTCGTCTATCTTATAGGGATTATTTTGCGCCCCTGCAGAAATGCAGAGTCCTGTGAGGAGCAGCAAAATTAGTATGTTGGTGTGTCTTCTCATTTAATCTCTTGTATAAAGAATGCGCCAAAGATACTTCTTTATGCCTAATAATTACAAGAATCTGGAGAAAAAATACCAGTTCGTCCGATTAATTGTTTCTGGTTGTTATTATATTCTAATTCGGAATTTGCCTATGGATATCACTGATAATCAATGCATGTCCTTTTTGTGTTGTTTTATGTCCGATATCTGCTTTGACAAATAATAGCCCTCCATTACTTTTGCCGTCAAGAAAAACCAACTTGAATTTGATGACATGCAGAGACACATTCTTACCTTGATTATTTGTTTGCTGGCAGTAGTTGCTCCGGCACAGAACAAAGTACAAAAAAGCGTTCCTACTATTTATGTAGATGCCAGCGGCGTCATGCGTTGGTCGGATACGAAGAAAGAAGCTTCTTTCTTTGGTGTGAACTATACCTTACCCTTTGCACATGCCTATCGGGCGATGGGCTATCTGGGAGTGGACCGTAAAACAGCTATCGACCGTGATGTCTATCACATGGCACGTTTGGGACTGAATGCTTACCGTATTCACATCTGGGACGTAGAAATTTCCGATGCAGAAGGTAACTTGCTGGAAAATGAACACCTGGAATTATTGGACTACCTTATCCATAAATTACAGGAACGTGGTATCCGTACCGTTATCACGGCACAGACTGATTTTGGCAACGGTTATCCGGAACGCAACCAACCCACCGGTGGCTTTTCATCTCATTATGATAAATGTGCCGTTCACAACGATGCTGAAGCTATTGCTGCACAGGAAAAGTATATTGCTGCTCTTGTACGCCACGTGAATCCTTATACAGGTTATGCTTACAAAGACGATCCTTATATCGTAGGCTTTGAAATAAACAATGAGCCTTGCCATCCCGGCACTGTAGTCGAAACGCGTAATTACATAAATAAGATGCTGTCCGCCCTGAAACGTGCAGGCAACCGCAAACCGGTGTTCTACAATGTCAGCCATAACCAGCATGTGGTAGAGGCTTATTATTCTACAGCTATACAAGGTACTACCTATCAATGGTATCCCATTGGGCTTGTATCCGGACATACCCGCAAGGGGAACTTCTTGCCTTTCGTTGACCGTTATGATATTCCTTTCTCTAATCTGAAAGGTTTCGATAAGAAGGCCCGTATGGTTTATGAATTTGATCCCGCTGATATTCTTTATTCCTATATGTATCCGGCCACTGTACGCACTTTCCGTACAGCCGGTTTCCAGTGGATTACTCAGTTTGCTTATGATCCTATCGACATGGCGGCCTACAATACTGAATACCAGACTCATTACCTGAATGTAGCATACACCCCGAATAAGGCTATCGGATTGATGATTGCCGCAGAAGCGGCGCAGAAAGTGGGCAGAGGAGAGAGTTTTGGCAATTATCCGGCAGATACATTATTCAATGATTTCCGTGTCAGCTATGTGCAGGATTTAAGCGAACTGAATGACGGAGAGAAATTCTACTATTCCAATACAACTCAAACCCGTCCGAAAGATATTTCTCAGCTTCGCGCAATTGCAGGTTGTGGCAAATCTCCGGTGGTGAATTATGAAGGTACGGGAGTTTATTGGCTGGATCGTTTGGAAGAGGGTGTTTGGCGTTTGGAAGTAATGCCCGATGCCGTACAGGTTAGTGATCCGTTTACAAAGCCTTCTTTGGATAAAGAAGTAATGCGCATTGTTTCCGGTGCATGGGATATGACTCTGAATTTACCTGATTTAGGTAAGCAATTCCGGGTGAACGGCTTGAATAATGGAAATACATTCAGTACACAAGCTGCGAATGGTAAGATTTCTACCCTTCGTCCGGGTGTCTATCTGTTACAGCGTGAAGGTATATCTGCTTCCGGTAAATGGACTGCTGATGTCCATTGGCAGAATATTACTCTTGGTGAATATGTACGTCCATCCATTTCTGATAATAAAGGTTTTACTGTTACTCATTCTCCTGCCAAGACAGTAGATGCCGGTAAAGAACTACAGATAGAGGCCATTGTGGCAGGCCATGAAATGCCCGATTCCGTTATTATCTACACAGATAAGATATCTTTCTGGAATGAAAAGAATCCTTATCTGAAAATGAATCATACAGGCGGTTACACTTATTGTGCTACCGTACCTGCTACAGAGATAAAAGAGGGTTGTTTTAGGTATAACATCGTTGTTTGTCAAGGCGATAAGCGACAAACGTTTCCTTCGGGAGTAGCCAGGAGTCCACTGGATTGGGACTATACTTCGGCTACCCTGTGGGAAACCAACATAGTCGCTCCTGAAAAATCACTGTCTCTGCTGGAAATAGTGGATGCTGACAGTAAATTGGAAACATATACTATGCCCGAATGGAGCCGTACGAACCGGCAATTAATACAAAATGCACCGACAGAGAAGCCTACCCTGCGCATCACCTTCGAGTCTAAAGATAAGGTACCCGTCTTTGTTCTTCGTTGCTATATTAAGGATGATATAAACGGACGCCCTGAGCGACTCGCTTCCTGCCATACTTTGTGTATCCATGCAAAAAAGATTCCCGAAGGACTAAAAGCCGGCTTCATTACTTCTGACGGGTATACCTATCTTGCTTCGTGTGCCGTTGCGACTGATGGTATCATTCGTGTACCCTTGCAGGATTTAAAACAAACGAATACCGCTTTGCTTCCCCACGCCTATCCGGTCTTCCTTGATCATTATTTCCGTCCGCAGACTGAAATACCTTTCAGGGTAGAGGGGATTGAAACTCTTGAACTCTCTTTTGACGGAGTTGCTGAAAAGACTGCGGAAATAGAGATAGGGAGTATCTGGCTTGAATAAAATAACTACAATTTTTCATCCGCAGATGACACATCTCTTTAGATTTGATTATGTAACACTTTAAAACAAATACCACGTATGAGAAACAAAATCTTAAGTTTTCGCGTCACAGCGTTCTTTTGCCTGCTGTGTATCGCATTGTTAGGAACTGTCAGCCCGGCCTTCGCACAAGAGGGAAAGAAAATAACCGGGCATGTTGTAGACGACACGAACGAACCACTAATCGGTGCCAGTATCCTGGTAGTAGGTACCAGTACGGGTGTAATCACCGACCTTGATGGAAATTTCAACATCATTGTTCCTTCGGGAGCTACCGCCTTACAAATATCTTATGTAGGCTATGAAACTGTAACTGTACCTGTGCCAAGCGGTAACACTGTAAATGTGAAAATGAAAAGCGATGCACAGATGTTGAGTGACGTCGTTGTCATTGGTTACGGTACGCAACGCAAGAGCGACCTTACCGGTTCTGTTTCCAATGTCAGTAGTAAGGATTTTAATTCCGGACTGATTTCCTCGCCTGAACAACTTATTAACGGTAAAGTATCCGGTGTACAGATTATGAGTAATAGTGGTTCACCCACAGCCGGAAGTACCATCCGTATCCGTGGCGGTGCTTCGCTGAACGCCTCGAACGATCCGCTTATCGTCCTCGACGGTGTACCCCTCGAAGCAGGAGGTATCAGTGGCAATACCGGAAACTTTCTTAGTTTGATTAATCCGAGTGACATTGAAAGTATGACCATCTTAAAAGATGCTTCTTCTACTGCCATTTACGGTTCACGTGCTTCGAACGGTGTCATCATTATCACTACCAAGAAAGGCAGCAATGACCGTATGAAAGTAAGTCTCAGTACTACCAACTCCATACAAACTCGTACGAAACTTGCCGATATGCTTTCGCATGACGAGTTTGTAGATGTGATCAACAGTCGTGGTACAGATGCACAGCGTGCTTTGCTGGGTACTTCCAATACCGACTGGAACGATCAGATTTACCAGAATGCTTTCGGAACGGATAATAACGTCAGCATTGCCGGACGTTTGGCAAAGAATTTTCCGATACGAGTTTCCATCGGCTACTATAACCAGAGCGGTTTATTGAAAACTGACAAGGCGGAACGTCTCACGGGTAGTGTTTCTCTGTCTCCCAGCTTCTTTGACGACCACTTGAAAGTAAATGTTAATGTAAAAGGCTCTGTCAATAACAACCGTTTTGCCGAAACCGGTGCTATTTGGGCTGCTGCTACCTATAATCCCACTTTACCTGTTTATTCCGGTAACCATGCTTTTGGCGGATATCTGGAAGCACTCGACAATGTGGGTGAGCCGGTAAATGCTGCTGTTCTCAATCCTTTGGGCTATATCAAGCAAAATAAATCAACTAGTAAAGTTACCCGCTTTGTGGGCAATGCGGATGTGGATTACCGGGTACATTTCCTGCCTGATCTGAAATTTCATGCTACATTGGGTTACGATTATGCAGAAGGTAAGGGAAAGGTTTACGTTCCTGCTGAGGCTATGCAGTACTACACTACCGGTGGTCGTGATTACAGTTATGGACCGCAAAAGAACACCAACCGCTTGCTGACTACTTATCTTAACTATAATAAGTACCTTGACTCGTGGAAAAGCAATATCGATGCCACTGTCGGTTATGATTATCAGTTCTGGAAAAGTACTTCCCCGTTGTATAGTGAACTGAACACTCTGGGAGCTGTACAAAGTACTTCCGCAGCTACCGACCAGCGGCATGCACTTATTTCTTATTATGCCCGTTTGAACTACACCTTCGATTCCCGTTATATGCTTACAGCTACTGTTCGCCGTGACGGAACCTCACGTTTCAACAAAGATAACCGCTGGGGTACTTTCCCTTCCGTTGCTCTGGCGTGGAGAGTGAGCGAAGAAGCTTTTCTGAAAGATAACACTGTGTTGAGTAATTTGAAACTTCGTGCCAGCTATGGTGTCACCGGACAACAGGATGGCATCGGCAACTATAATTATCTGCCTGTCTATACTTACAGTCAAACTGGTGCGGAAGTACAGTTTGGTAATCAGTTTATCAATACTTATCGTCCCGAAGCCTATGTTTCCGATCTGAAGTGGGAAACCACTACTTCCTGGAATGCCGGTTTTGATTTTGGTTTCCTGAAAGACCGTATCAGTGGTAGTTTTGATTTCTACACGCGTAAGACCGAAGACCTGCTTGCTACCGTAGCTGCCCCTGCCGGAAGTACTTTCGATAAGACTATATTGACCAATGTGGGAAATGTGGATAGTAAAGGTATTGAAGTAACCTTGAATGCCACTCCGATACAAACTAAGGATTGGAACTGGGATATCAGCTTCAATATGACCTGGCAGAAGATGAAAGTAAAGAACCTCTCACTTGTAGAAAGCAGTGCCGTTACCAACACAGCGGTAGGTCCGTGGATTGACGGCTATCAGTTCCAGGTCTTGAGTGAAGGTTATGAACCCTATATGTTCTATGTATATCATCAACTTTATGATGAGAAAACCGGTAAACCCATTGAAGGTGCCTATGCCGACCTGAATGATGACGGTGTGATAGACAGTAATGATCTCTATCGCTACAAGTCTCCGGCTCCCGATTTTATCTATGGTTTCAGTACCTCGCTTCGTTATAAGAAGTGGACACTGAGCACCAGTCTTCGTGCCAATGTAGGAAACTATGTGTATAATGGTATGGCTATGAATACCGGGGCATGGAGTACTGTCAGCTATAATACATATCAGTTGAATAATCTTAATAGCAGTTACCTGAAGACTGGTTTTCAGAATCGCCAGTATCTGTCAGATTACTACATTGAGAATGCTTCTTTCCTGAAAATGGATAATCTGTCACTGGCTTACAACTTCGGTCGTATTTGCAAGTGGTTCAGTATGAATGCCAGTGTAATGGTACAAAACGTATTCTGCATTACCAAGTACACAGGTGTCGACCCGGAAGTGCCTAACGGTATGGATGTATCTTTCTATCCGCGTCCGCGCACTTATTCACTGAGTCTGGGATTTGAATTCTAAGTCATCATTAAAGCTGAAAAAACAATGAAAAAGATATTTTATTCCGTACTGTTCATAAGTACCTTCATTTTTTCTTCTTGTGTGGGCGATCTTGATCAGTTGCCGCACAAAGAAACCACTTCTGCCGATGTATATGCAGAAGCCGCCAACTACAAAGCCGTATTAGGCAAACTCTATGTTTCTTTTGTTACTGCCGGACAGGAAAAAGGCGGTGGCAATGCTGATCTCAGTAGTAATAACGGTCAGGATTATATGCGTTGCTATTTCAATTTGCAGGAGTGTGGCACCGATGAACTGGCATCTACCTGGCTTGAAGGTGATAAGGTAGGTGATCTTACTTATCTGACCTGGGATGCTAATGATACCTGGGTATCGGATATGTATTACCGTATCTATTATACTATCGCTTTGTGTAACGAATTCCTGCGCAATGCGGGTGATGATCAGATTGCCAAGTTCACTGAAAGCGAACAGGCAGACATCCGCCATTACCGTGCTGAGGCTCGCTTTATCCGTGCTTTGGCCTATTATCATGCACTCGATCTTTTCCGCAATATCCCGTTCGTAACAGAAAACGATCCGGTGGGTAGCTTCCTTCCGCCTCGTTACACCGGAACACAAGTGTTTGAATACATCGAGTCCGAACTGAAAGATATCGATACTGATTTGCTGGACCGCAATGCTTGCGAGTATGGCCGCGCCTGTAAACAAGCTGCCTACACTTTGCTTGCTAAACTTTATCTGAATGCGAAAATATATACGGGTAATGAACATTGGACGGATTGCATCACCTATTGTAAAGAGGTAATTAAGGCGGGTTATACTCTTGAAGATGATTATGCAAAGCTTTTCAATGCTGATAATGACAAACGTACCAATGAAATCATTTTCTCATTGCCGGTAGATGCTGCACGTACAGTTTCCTGGGGAAGTACTACCTATATTATCTGCGGTGCCGTAAGCAATGCTTCCGATTATCAGAAACCGGAGAAATACGGTGTGACCAGTGCATGGGGAATGTTCCGCATTCGTGGCGAAGTTCCTGCGTTGTTTCAGGAGGGTGATGGCCGTGCCATGTTCTTTACCGAAGGGCAAACTCAGACAGTAGATGTGATAGACAACCAGAGTAATGGTTATTTTGTGGAGAAGTGGACGAACCTGACTGATGCCGGAGAAGCTGCTTCGAATACAGTAGACGGTGGAGTGAATACAGATTTTCCGTTGTTCCGTTTGGCCGATGTATATCTTATGCTGGCTGAGGCCGTGGTACGCGGTGGTTCCGGTAGTGACGTTACTACTGCACTGGGCTACGTGAACGAATTGCGTGAGCGTGCATTCGGTAGCGATGCAGGTGCTGTCACCAGCGGCGAACTGACTCCGGACTTTATCCTTGATGAACGCGCCCGTGAACTTTATTGGGAATGTACACGTCGTACGGACCTGATTCGCTATGATAAATTTACTACTTCCAGTTATCTGTGGCAGTGGAAAGGTGGAGTGAAAGACGGTCGTGCAGTTAATAGTAAGTATAATATCTATCCTATTCCGACTACAGACCTTACGGCAAATCCTAATTTATACAATGAAAACTATTAATACCTTATGAAGATTATGAAGACAATAACTAATTTCCTCTTTTTGCTGGTAGCGGCTGTGTGCTTTGTCGCTTGCGAGAAGGATGGAGACAAAATATATCTGAATAGTATAGAAGCCGGTGATCTGATGGCTTCGGAAAGTGAAGTCGTTCTGTCACAGGATAACAGTAAGGATATTGTTCTGTCACTGGCATGGACGCGGGACAATCTGGCTGTCAGCGATCCGAATGTATCAACTCCCGATTTGATAACGATGACTTTACAGGCATCTACTGCCAGTGACTTTTCGTCTGCGGTGGTGGAGTCTGTAGAAACTTCCCTTTCTAAAGTTTATACGGGTGCTGACTTAAATACGGTAGCCAAGAATCTAGGGGCTACTCCGGATGTAGCCAATACATTTTATTTCCGTCTGATGTCGAAGACCGGAAGCAATATGGAGCCGGTTTACAGTAATACGGTTACTGTATCCGTTACCCCTTACACCATTGATATGAGTGTGGGTTACGTTCTCGATACCAAACAGGCTGATACCGGACTGACACTTTATTCGGCTGCTTCCAATGGTGATTATGTAGGTTTTATGGGAGTCTCCGGTTGGTACAATTACTATCTGAAAGAAGGTGACGGTACTATTTGGGGAAATGACGGTGTAACCGGAACAGCTTTCCTGATGTCTTCTGAAAATGATTCTGACAAGCGCTGGAACTTCTGGTTCCCGGGACGGAGCGGCTGCTACTATGTAGATGTAAATACCAGTAAGAAAGTCTGGTCGGCACTTTATATTCCTTCCTTGACCGTTGCAGGTGACGTTGCAGGTGAAATGACTTTCGACCGTGCGAATGTGAAGTGGACGCTTACTTTCAATGCTGCGCAAGCCGGAAATGTAAATCTGAAAGTTTCAGGTATCGGCAGACTATATGACTATTCTACCGGGACGGAAAAGTCTGATACGGATGAGAATCCCGGAATAGAAACTCCTGTAGGCTTTGTACAAAGCGGAGAAAATCTTACCTTTGGCGGGCAGGCAGGTGATATTACGGTAAATGTTGCTACTGCGGGAGAGTGCACATTGGTTATCGACCTGAGTAATCCGAAACAGTGGAAGGCGGAAGTGACCAGTGGCAGTTCCGAACCCGAACCGGTAAGAGAAACCCTTTATATGCTGGGTATCAGTGAGGGTGAAGATAGCTGGACGTTCGATAATCATCTACGTCTTTACGATGAAGATAATTTGGGATATGCAGGAGTGGCGGATGTCAATTCCCCCTGGGGATATCAGATTGCCATTGAAGATGGAAATTGGGGAGATGTTTATAAATTGGGTGAAGGAGATGCTAATGCCGGAACATTGGCTTTTGGTACTGAGAATAATATCCCGGCTCCCGATGGCGGTCTTTATTTCTTTGATGTATCGCTGAAAGCATTAACTTATAAGTTAACGGCTTTAGGTAGTGAAATTTACGTTGCCGGTCTTAATAAACTGGAAGATGAAACGTGGACTTTCGAACCACTGCCGGCCGCAACTACCGCCGGTGTGTTCAGTGGCAGTATCACTATTACACAGCCGTCAGCCTGGGGCTTTAAGATTTACCTGTTCGATAATAACTGGGATTATGTATATGGCGGAAATGGTGGAAAGCTTTATTACAAAGGCAATGGCATTACAGATGATGCCACACTGGCTCCGGGTACATATACTCTGACCGTAGATTTAATTCATGCAACCTATACCATTGAATAAAAGAGAGAAATTATGAAACTTATGAATATATTAGTAGCCGGCTTGCTCCTATTGGGAGCCGCCGCTTGCAGTGACGACGATAAACCGACATTCCCCGAAGAACCGATTTATGATATGACCGGCTTTGCCAAAGGTGCCGATGTCAGTTGGTTGACACAGATGGAAGCATCAGGAAAGAAGTTTTATACAGCCTCCGGTCGTGAAACGGAGTGCATGACTTTACTGCGCGATCTGGGAATGAACTCTATTCGTCTGCGTGTATGGGTGAATCCTTCGGATGGTTGGTGTAATAAGAATGACGTACTGGCGAAAGCCTGGCGTGCTCACCAACTGGGGATGCGGTTGATGATTGATTTCCACTATAGTGACGTTTGGGCAGATCCGGGAAGTCAGCACAAACCTGCCGCATGGGAAGGATTGTCTTTGGATGAATTGAAAGCGGCAATGACTGCTCATACTAAGGATGTGCTGAGTGCCCTGAAAGATAAAAGCATCACTCCCGAATGGGTGCAGGTGGGGAATGAAACAGGCCCCGGTATGTTGTGGGATACGGATGCTGCTGTAAGTGGTGGCATGGGTGGTAATGGCGTGGAATATGTTGAGAATAAAAAGAATTTCTCAGACTTTATTACTACCGGTTGTGTGGCTGTGAAAGAAGTGTTCCCTAATGCCAAAGTGATTGTTCATTTGCAAGGAGGAGACGATAACAATCTGTATCGCTGGATTTTCGATGTACTGAAAGAGAACAATGCTCAATATGACGTGATCGGCATGTCCCTTTATCCGGGTACGGATACTTGGAAGACGATGACTTCTTCTTGTATCGCCAATATGAAAGATATGGTAAGTCGCTACAACAAGGAAGTGATGATTTGTGAAGTCGGCATGTCATGGGATGAGGCCGCAACGTCGAAAGAGTTCCTGACCGAACTGATAGCTCAATCGAAGGCTATAGATGAGTGTTTGGGTGTCTTCTACTGGGAACCTCAATCTTATGGTGGTTGGAATGGCTATACATTAGGTGCTTTTGATGAAAGTGGCAAACCGACCGTTGCAATGGACGCATTTAATCAATAATATACCATAATGAAAAAACTATCGACTTTATTCTTAATGACCTTACTCGCTGCCTCCCTGCATGCTCAGCGCAGTGAGTATCTACTTGAAAAGAACTGGAAGTTCATGAAGGGGGAAGCTCCGGAAGCCATGAAGCCGGAATTTGACGACCGGAAGTGGGAAACCGTAACCGTGCCTCACGACTGGGCCATTTTTGGTCCCTTCGATCGCAGCAACGATTTGCAGGAAGTGGCGGTAACGCAGAACTTCGAGAAGAAAGCTTCCGTCAAGACCGGACGTACCGGTGGACTTCCTTATGTTGGCATCGGATGGTATCGTACTAGGTTCGATGCCCCCGTCAATCAACAGACGACACTTGTCTTTGATGGTGCCATGAGCGAAGCCCGTGTATATGTCAATGGACAAGAAGCATGCTTCTGGCCATTTGGTTATAATTCTTTCCATTGTGATGTCACCGGACTTTTGAATAAAGACGGTAAAAACAATACGCTTGCCGTGCGTTTGGAAAATAAACCACAATCTTCCCGTTGGTATCCTGGCGCAGGACTTTATCGCAATGTGCGTGTAGTGAGTACCGATAAAGTACATGTTCCTGTATGGGGTACTCAGCTGACTACTCCTCATGTTTCTGATGAGTATGCTTCAGTACGTCTGTTGACCACTATTGCCAATGATGAAGAAAGAGATATCCGTATCGTGACAGAGATAATCTCTCCCGATGGGAAAGTCGTTGCAACGAAGGATAATACCCGTAAGATTAATCATGGTCAGCCTTTTGAACAAAACTTCCTGGTGAATGCTCCTTGCTTGTGGTCGCCGGAGACACCTTATTTATATAAAGCTGTTTCTAAAATCTATGCCGATGGCAAGCAAACGGATGAATACACTACTCGTTTCGGCATCCGCAGCATAGAAATCATTGCCGACAAAGGATTTTTCCTGAACGGTAAGCATCGCAAGTTCCAGGGGGTGTGCAATCACCACGATCTTGGTCCGTTAGGCGCTGCCATCAATGTTGCTGCATTGCGCCGTCAACTTACGATGCTGAAAGATATGGGTTGTGATGCCATCCGCACCGCTCACAATATGCCGGCACCGGAGTTAGTGCAACTTTGTGATGAAATGGGTTTTATGATGATGCTGGAACCTTTCGACGAATGGGACATTGCCAAATGTGAGAATGGCTATCACCGTTATTTCAACGAGTGGGCAGAACGTGATATGATAAATATGTTGCATCAGTTCCGCAACAATCCTTGTGTCGTAATGTGGAGTATCGGTAATGAAGTTCCTACCCAATGTAGTCCCGTAGGCTATAAAGTCGCTTCTTTCTTGCAGGATATCTGTCATCGTGAAGATCCGACACGTCCTGTTACTTGCGGCATGGATCAGGTGACTTGTGTTCTTGCTAATGGTTTTGCCGCCATGATTGATGTGCCCGGTTTTAATTATCGCGCACACCGTTATCTGGAAGCTTATGAACTGTTGCCGCAGAATATAGTACTTGGTTCTGAAACATCCTCTACCGTTAGTTCTCGTGGCGTATATAAATTTCCTGTAGAGAAACGCGGGGATGCGAAGTACGATGATCACCAGTCTTCCGGATATGACTTGGAGCATTGTGCCTGGTCTAATGTTCCAGATGAAGATTTTGCTTTAGCGGATGATTATGACTGGACTATCGGTCAATTCGTTTGGACAGGATTCGATTATCTGGGTGAGCCTTCTCCTTATGATACGGATGCATGGCCAAGTCATAGCTCTTTGTTTGGTATCATTGACCTTGCCAGTTTGCCAAAAGACCGCTACTATCTGTACCGTAGTCTTTGGAATAAGAATGTGAATACACTCCATATACTTCCTCACTGGACATGGCCGGGTAGGGAAGGAGAGAATACTCCTGTCTTTGTTTACACAAACTATCCTGCTGCCGAACTTTTCGTTAATGGAAAAAGCTATGGTAAACAGCATAAACTGACAGCCGAAGAGAGTAAAGCTATTCAGGACAAAGATACACTTGCCCTCCAGCGTCGTTACCGCCTGATGTGGATGGACGTTCCTTATGAGCCGGGTGAAGTGAAAGTGGTGGCTTACGATGCTTCCGGCAAACCTGCTGAAGAAAAAGTAGTTCGTACTTCCGGCAAACCTCATCATCTGGAAGTCATTGCTGACCGTGACCAACTCACTGCCGATGGTAAAGATTTGGCATACATCACTGTTCGTGTGGTTGATAAAGACGGAAACCTTTGTCCTGCTGATAATCGTCTTGTAAACTTTACGGTGAAAGGCGCGGGGCGTTATCGTGCTGCCGCTAATGGAGATGCAACTTCACTTGATTTATTCCACTTGCCGAAGATGCCCGCTTTCAGTGGTCAGCTGACAGCCATTGTTCAAATGACCGAACAGCCCGGTGAAATTATTTTCGAGGCTAAGGCTAAAGGGGTGAAATCTGGTAAGCTTGTGCTGAGGTCTGTTAGAGAGTAAAGAAAAGAGGGCGTCACTTTCAAATGAGGTGATGCCCTCTTTTTATTCTACCACCCATTTTTCAATGTTCCGGGTTTTCTCACTGAAGTTTATTCCTATTTTAAATAGTTTTCGTTCATCCATCTCGAAAGGAAGTGCATAACGCTTGTCATTAATTTGCTGCAAAGCTTCTTCGGCAGTACCTTTCAACTTGAATTCCATGATATAAATGAATTTGTCTGTCTTTAATACGAGGTCGATGCGCCCGTTGCTAGTCTTATATTCCACTTGGGTATAGAAACCTATTAATTTGAAAACAATGAAGAGTACATTTTCGTAGTGCAGTTCCTGTTCGCGGATTACTTCGTAAGTGGTATCTGCAAAGAAACTTTGCAGGCGGCGGAAGAAGGAATCATAATCTCCCGATTCCACTTCATGAACAAATTTCTGAATAGCAAACGGAGCTTCTACTTTGTTGACATTTGCATAGAAAGGCAATAGGAAACGGATGAAACCTTCCTCTACTTCACGGTTGGGAAAACCTAAGCGATACATACCAAAGCGTTCATCGTATCCTTTGATGGTAAGATATCCGCTTTGATAAATCATCGGAATGGGATTGGTTGATTCAGAATCGATGCTGTTCAGCACTTGGGCATCGGTCTCTTCATGTGCCATCCGCTCCAGGTCGTAATGGTGCTTCTTTAGTAACTTCACTAAGTAGGTAGGCGTTCCTGTCTCAAACCAATAACTGCTGAATTCCTTATATTTGAAGGCATTAAGAAGGCTGAATGGATTGTATATACCGATAGAGTTATGAGTGAAATGATAACCGTCATAGTTTTCTCTGAGTTCGGCACAGAGTTTGTCATACGTCACTCCCCGTGCAGCTGCAAATTCATGGATTTCATTTTCCAAATTAGAATGAATCTCCTGTTCGCTAACCCCACAGATTTCAATGTACTGATTCCGCATTGATATGTCGTCCAAGTTGTTTAGATCACTGAATACGCTGACCTTTCCAAACTTTGTCACTCCCGTCAGCAGGGCAAACTTGATGCAGCCATCCATCGTTTTGAGTACGCCATAAAATGCCTTTAAAGTATTCCGGAATTGTTTTTGTAGCTCTTCGTTACCGATAGCCTGTAACATAGGCTTGTCGTATTCATCTACCAAAATTACTACGCGTTGCCCGGTTTGTTCGCAGGCACGTTCTATAATACCTGCAAAGCGCAGGGAGAAGGAGCGTTCGGATGGTTCGGCGCCGTAGAGTTTTTCCCACGCTACCAATGACTTCTCAAGTATATTATCCAAACTCTCCGGTGCGTCATATTTCTCAATATTGAGGTCGAGATGCAGTATCGGATACTTTATCCAGTCTTTTTCCAACTTTTCTATTGCCAGTCCCATAAACAGTTCCTTTTTCCCCCGGAAGTATGCTTCCAGTGTTGAGATGAGCAAACTCTTACCGAAACGACGTGGACGGCTCAGGAAGTAATAACGGCCGGTTTTTACCATTTGATAAATTAATGCCGTCTTATCAATATAGAAATAATCATCCTGACGGAGACTTTCGAAATTTTGTATTCCTATGGGATAAATCTTATTGCTCATATTTGCCTGTTTTTATACATCAATACACAAAAGTACTTATTTATGTTCTATTTTCAGTATTAAAAAGGGAAATTTAATCAGGGCAACCGCATCAAAATTT
>NZ_EQ973495.1:459807-491825 GCF_000158035.1 Bacteroides cellulosilyticus DSM 14838 | reverse complement strand
GAAGGTACTTGTCCCCTCGTTACCTTCTTTGCCCGCCTGGCTTACTATAAGTTTAACGTCATATTTACTTGCACGCTTGCACTATTTGCTGTAAGTTGCTGATAAATAGTTGAAAAAAACGTGGTGGCAGCAACTTTATTTGCGTGTAAGCAAAAAGTTGCTTGCACGCTTTGTCAGGGATAACGCCTACTCTTCTTTCTGTTAATGACACGTGTGTATTCCGCTGATATACAATGTTCTTTTGATTAATATACGTTTTATTTAGAATGGCCACAATTGTGGTTCACTTGTTTTATAATGGTGATTCATGTGCTCCATCAATGTGAAGCAGTTGTACCACAATTGTGGTCACTCGTAAATTGGCAATGTGAATTTAATAAATACTTGGTATTATTCGTAAAGAAGTGGCATCAGACAGGTATAGAATAGTGTGGCTTTTCCTCCGAAAAACGTTCATAAAGGACACGAAACACTAGGAGGCTGCATCTATATATGGGTGGCGTTGGGTATATAGATGCAATCGTCGGGAAGGTTTTAACTCATGCACCGGAAATATCGGCTGAACCTAATGAACAGCAGTATGCGGTTTGCAATGATTTCGGGGTAATTAGGAGAGTGGATAATGAAAAAACGGGAAATAGGGATAAGTGTCATTGTGACAAATTGTATTTTTAGTTGACTGAGAATGCACTGTTTCTGTCCGTATGTCTACCGAGATGGAAATGTGGAAATGAAAAACGGTAAATGTCAGAATAATAGTTGGATAGCGAAATTGTTACATTTGTTCTGGAACGAAATAGCTCTCTAAAACTGTTCTTATAGGTGAAAAATCTGACACAAATAAGTGCGTTGGCGATAAGTAGTAACCCTTTTGCCTATATGTAGTAACCTTTTTACCTATAAGTAGTAACCCTTTCACCCGTAAGTAGTAACCCTTTTCTGCATAAGTAGCTATCAAAGCTGCAATTATATGCAATAATAGTGTATTCTTATCCTTTCTTTATTCACTGAATATGCTGGTTTGTGATTTTGTAAACTAAAGTATGTTGCGAAAATGAGGAATATACTATCATTGTGGATGCTGGATGGGTGTAGGTACTATTGTTTTGATATTTTTTATCTCTTAGTTTCTTGAAAATGATTGTGTATGGGGCTCTTTAAAATGAAGATTTTTATCTTGCGCAACGGTGCAACTCTGTGCAATCGTTTGCACTGTTGCATTTGCATATTTCTTATATTTCTTATATTTTAATATTTTAATAAAGCATATTTTTGTTGCGTCATGTTATAGATACCTTATAAAAGAGAAAGTAATCGAAAGATAATTTCGAATATATAATATAGGTAATTAATATTGTTAACTTTAATTTTTTAAATGCATGAAGCAAGTTAATCTTAGAATCTATCGAATGATTCTTCCCCTATTGATGGGGTTATTCTTGTCTGTTGGCGTTTATGCACAGAACATTACCGTGAAAGGGCATGTAAAAGATGCTACGGGATTGGAAGTGATAGGCGCGAATATCGTAGAAAAAGGAAATACCTCTAATGGTACAATCACCGACCTTGATGGAAATTTCACCTTGAGTGTTCCTAAAGGTGCTACATTAACAATATCTTTTATTGGTTATCAGACACAAGAAGTAGCAGCTGCTCCTATGGTGATGGTGACACTGAAAGATGATGCAGAATTATTGAGTGAAGTAGTAGTAGTGGGGTATGGTCGTACCAAGAAAGATGATCTTACAGGTTCGGTAACGGCAATCAAACCGGATGAACTCAGTAAAGGTATCACCAACAATGCGCAGGATATGTTGGTTGGAAAAGTGGCCGGTGTCGATGTTATCACTGCAGGTGGTACTCCGGGTGCAGGTGCTCAGATTCGCGTGCGTGGCGGATCTTCTCTTAATGCTTCAAACGATCCGTTGATTGTTATTGATGGTTTGACCATTGATAACAATACTCCAAAAGGAATGAGTAATCCCTTGGCTATGGTTAATCCGAATGATATTGAAACTTTTACAGTTTTAAAGGATGCTTCTGCTACTGCCATTTACGGTAGCCGTGCTTCAAACGGTGTTATCATTATTACCACTAAGAAAGGTAAGAGTGGTTCTGCCCCTAAGGTTTCTTACAACGGTGACATGACAATTTCTATGATCCAGAAAAAGTATGATGTACTCAATGGTGATGAGTTTCGTGAACTTGTTAATAACATCTGGGGCGATAAAGCCGGTGAAGTAGGTATGGGTAACGCTAATACTGATTGGCAAGATCAAATATTCCGCACTGCTATCTCTCATAGTCATAATGTATCAGTATCCGGTGGTTTGAAAAATATGCCTTACCGTTTGAGTTTGGGATATAACGCTTCTGACGGTATCGTTGAAACCTCATGGATGCGCCGTGCCAATGTCGGCTTGAATCTTTCTCCTTCTTTCTTCGATGATCACCTCAATTTGAAGATTAACGCTAAGTATATGTATGAGAAAGACCGTTATGCTGATGCAGGCGGTGCAATAGGTTCTGCTCTTTCAATGGATCCCACTCAGCCGGTATACTTTGATGCTGATGATGCCCGTGCTCCATTTTTCGATGGTTATTTTCAACATTCGCAGTCACCTAAAGATTTCAATGCAGAATGGAAATATACTAATAATCCCAATGCTCCTCAGAATCCTTTAGCTCTGTTGAAACTTAAGGATGTACAGGCTGTTGCCAATGACTTTACAGGTAACTTTGATGTAGACTATAAGGTACATGGCTTTGAAGATTTACGTCTGCATGCCAGCTATGGCGGACAGTATACTGAAAGTAAGCAGGACGATATAATCTCCAAGTATTCTTATTCTAACAACTACTTTGGTTGGAATGGCATAACGCAGACTTATAAATATAGTGTCACAGCTAATGCTTATGCTCAGTACGTTAAGGAAATAGGCGCCCATAATTTTGATATAATGGTTGGTGCCGAAGAAAGTCACTTCCACCGCAGTGGTTACGACTATGGTCAAGGTACCGATCCTTACGATGGTACTCCTCATGATGCCAAATTGAGAGAAGAACAAGCATGGGCTACGCATAACTCTTTAGTTTCTTACTTCGGTCGCTTAAATTATACGTTGCTCAACAGATATATGCTTACGGCTACGTTCCGTGCCGATGGTTCTTCTCGTTTCTCTGAAGACAATAGATGGGGTTACTTCCCTTCTGTGGCATTGGCGTGGAAAATCAATGAAGAGGCATTTATGAAGAATCTTACTTGGTGGAATGAATTCAAACTTCGTTTGGGATGGGGTATGACAGGTCAGCAGGATATTAACTCTGATTTCGGTTATGAAACTCATTATACTTCAAGCGACTCTTTCGCTCAGTATCCTTTTGGCGATACTTACTATGGTACGATGCGTCCGTCGGCTTACAATCCTGACTTGAAGTGGGAGACTACAACTACCTATAATGCCGGTATCGATTTGGGCTTCCTGAATAACCGCATCACAGCCAATATTGATGGTTACTACCGCGAAACCAAAGATTTGCTGAATTCTATCACTATTCCTGTAGGTATGCAGTTTGGTTCTCAGTTAACAAAGAATATCGGTTCGCTGAAGAATTACGGTGTGGAATTCTCTATTAATGCCAAACCTATTGTAACTAAAGATTTTACTTGGGATGTAAGCTATAATATTGCTTGGAACCATAATGAAATTACTGACTTGGTGGATGGTGATGCAGGCTATTATGCATGGTCGGGAGATAAGATCAGTCGTGGTAACAATACCTTGATTCAGGCAAATACTGTAGGTAAAGCAACTAACTCATTCTTTGTTTATCAGCAAGTGTATGATGAGAATGGTAAACCTATTGAAGGTATGTACGTAGACCGTGATGGTAACGGACGTATTGACAATGGTGACCGTTATTTCTACAAGAAACCCTCTGCTGATGTTATTATGGGTCTTACAACTAAATTCCTCTATAAGAACTGGGATTTGAGTATGTCTTTCCGTGCTTCTATTGGTAACTATGTTTATTACGATTTCTTGTCGAATCGTGCAATGGTCAGCCAATCCGGCTTGTATTCTAACAGTGCCCTGCATAACTCTACTGCCGAGGCTGTAGCATTGGGCTTTACCGGTGTAGGAGTAGGTAACGATAATTATTTGAGCGATTACTTCGTACGTAATGCTTCTTATCTGAAGTGCTCAAACATTACTTTAGGTTACTCTTTCCCTGCATTGTTTAAGGTAGCTGGTCATGAAACATGCTCTGGTCGTGCATTCCTTACTGCTCAAAATCCTTTTATTATTTCTAAATATAAAGGCATCGACCCTGAGGTAGCAAGCGGTATTGATTCCAATCCTTATCCGCGTCCTTTCAGCATTCAAGTTGGCTTAAGCCTGAATTTTTAACCTATTAAATGCATATAATGATGAAACATATATTTTTGAAAACAGCCCTTGCAGCCCTCCTTATGGGTGGAGTGGCAACGTCGTGTGTCAACGACTTGAATATTTCGTCTATCGATCCGCAGTCCAGTTCATCGTATGGAGATATGGAACTGTTGGCGAAAATCTACAGTACACTGGGTCTGACAGGCCAGAAAGGTCCTGCCGGTAGTGGAGATATCAGTAGTGATGAAGGTGAAAGCGGATTCTACCGTACTACATTCAATCTACAAGAACTTTGTACCGATGAATGCCTTTGGGCTTGGCAGACTGACGCTGATATTCCTCAAATCACCAATATTGACTGGACGGCTTCATCTGTTCGCGTGCAATGGACGTTCCAGCGTCTGGCTTTCGATGTGACGCTCTGTAACTTCTATCTTACCAACACCGAGGATAAGGCTGAAGAGGCTGACTATAAACAGTATCGTGCCGAGGTCCGCTTTTTGCGTGCCCTCCATATGTGGTACTTCCTCGATCTTTGGGGAAAGGCTCCTTTCAAGACTACGTACGATATTTATGAACTGCCTGTAGAGAAAGCTGGTAAAGAACTTTATGACTGGATTGACAAGGAGTTGACCGAAATAGAACCGGATCTTGCCGAAGTGGGTGCATTCAATAACTCTTCTAACTTTGGACGTGCCGATAAAGGTGCCGCTTATATGCTCCATGCCCGTTTGGCTCTGAACTCTGCTGTTTATACCAAAGGTGCGGTAAAAGACTATCAGAAGGCTATTGACTATTGCGATCTGCTTGATGGGAAATATGAACTTTCTAAAGCTGAAAAGAATGGCTATACTGGTTATGAGCAAGTGTTTATGGCTGATAATGACCAAAATCCGCAAGCTATGAAAGAAATTATCCTGCCTATCCGTCAGGATGGTGCAAAAACAAAATGTTATAGTGGCGCCAATTATCTGGTAAGTTCTACCCGTATCACCGGAATGCCTTATATGGGTACTTCCAATGGTTGGAGCTGTAACTTCTCCCGTGCAGCTTTGGTTAAGAAATTCTTCTCTACGCTTGAAGATTGTCCGATTGCTACAGAAAAAGCGCCGGATAAAGCTACCGAGGCAGAAATTATCGCGCTTGATGAGGCTGCTGGTACTACTACAAAAGACGTGCAGAAGAAAGCCAACGATCATCGTGCATTGTTCTATTCCGGTTGCGGCGGTGGACTTCGCAAACTACAGGCTGAACAGATTGCAGGTTTTAACTCCGGTCTTTCTATTGTGAAGTGGAGTAACATTCGTACAGATGGTGCAGCGACTTCACATAATGAATTCCCCGATGTGGATATTCCTTTGATACGTTATGCTGAAATGTATCTGACTCGTGCAGAGGCTAAGTTCCGTTTGACTGGTGACCCGCAACAAGCGCGTGCTGATATTGAAGTTTTGCGTAGCCGTGCAGGTGCTTCTACTCCTGCTACTATTACCGAACAATATATTATTGATGAATGGTGTCGTGAGTTCTATATGGAAGGTCGTCGTCGTAGTGATTTGATCCGTTTTGGTCTTTTCACAGGTGACAAATACATTTGGGATTTCAAGGGTGGTGTAGCAGAAGGAAAGAGCGTGGAAGATTTCTTCAACGTGTATCCTATTCCGGCTGATGACATCAATGGTAATAAGAACTTGACTCAGAACCCGCGTTATTAATAGAATTTATTATCGAATTTTTTTTAAATCGAAACAATAATATGAAAAAGATACTGCTAGGAATGTTGCTGCCCGTTCTTACTTTGGTGTTGGTCACCTCATGTGAGAAAGATATGGATAGCAATCCTACATTCCACGAAAATACTACAGGATTTGTATTGAATATGCCTGCCAACGCAGCCAATAATGTATTGGACTTGCTGACTACTGATCAACTCACTTTTACTACCAGCCAACCTGATTATGGTGGCATACCTTTGAGTACTAACTATGATGTGGAGATTTCTTTTGAAGATTTCAGTGCGGAAGAACCTGTGTACAAAGTTGTGGCAAGCTCGACTTCTGCTACCATTAAAGTATCGGGTAGTAGATTGAATGATGCTGTAATTACTATGTTTCAGGATGCCAATGAAGGTGTGACATATCCTTCTAATGAAGTGAAAGACCTCTATGTACGCTTACATGCCAATGTTAATGGTATGGAGTTGGGGAGTTGTTACTCTAATGTTATAAAGATCCAAGTGATAGCTACTTATCAGGCTCCGAGTATTACATTGCCTGAGGATATCTATGTATGCGGTTCGAGTATAGGAACTGCTTGGACAACTTGGAGACCAATGGCGCTTATTAATGGTATGGCTGGTAACTTCTTTACAATAGTTTACCTTCCTAATGATGCCGAATTCAAATGGGGAACTTATCCTCAACAATGGCTGGGTCATGCCGATTTTAAAACTATTGATGATCAAGCCGGTGCGGATGTTTCTGACAATGGTGGTAATGTGAAAGTGAAAAATGGTGGATGGTATACACTCTACATTAAGGGTAAGATTAATGGTGAAGCTATTGATTACACACTGACTTTTTATCCTGCACAACTTCTGGTTACAGGTGATGCTAATGGAGGATTTACTCCAGGCACTCCTTCAGCTCCGATGATCGCTCCCGCTGATAATACTGGTCAATGGATATCTGCTGAATTTGTATCTGGAGGTGAACTACGTGCCTATGCTCAAGTAGGTGATTTTGATTGGTGGAAAACTGAATTTACGCTTTTGGAGGGTAAAGTTTTCTGGCGTGAGAATGCAAATATCGCCAGCAATTGGAACACTGATATGGGTTCTGAATACAGCGTAAATGCTGGAGCGGGCCAGAAACTCTATCTTACTGTAGGTGCTACTGAAGACGGTGTAGATAGGGGTGAGGTAAAATAACCTGAATGATAATCTTATTTTAAAAGAAAAACATTATGAAGAAAAATCAAATACTCGCAGGTATATTCCTCGCCGGAATTACCTTAGGTGCTTGTACGGAAGATTATACGGATTGGGCTGACCCCCAATCCAATTCTCCTGAAGAAGCGGCCGCTAAATATGAAATCAGTTTTGCCGCAGGTTCCGATGCAGTTGTGGATATGGATAAGTTTTACAGTACTATCGAAGCGGAAGAACAAAAGACAGACTCTGTGGAAATTGCCGTTCTCTCTTCATCGAATTCAGAGGTGGCTTCTATTAAGATGAACAGCATAAATATTAACGGTGTGACTATCAATGCGGCATTTAAAGAAGGGAATATTGTGAAGGTGAATACTCTTGAACTTGATTCTGTAGTTCGTGATGCTTTCTTCAGCCGTGCTCATGTAGAGCGTGTACTCAATGTAAATATGAATGTTGCTGTTAAATTGAAAAACGGTGAAGCGGTAAACACTTCAGGTACTTCTCAAGCTAAACTTACTCCGATTACTACTCCGGAAATTTCAGCTGATGGGTATATGTTGTTGGGAGATTTAGTAGAGAGTAATGGATGGGATGTTGAAAATCCTGTAATCATGAAACCAGTTGAAGGTAAAGAGGGAATTTTTCAAGCTACAGTGGAAACTAAGAATGAAAGCTCTAACTATTTCAAACTCTATGAAGCTTATGACATAGCTGCTGGTTGGGATGGTGCTAATGCCGGACAGATTGGTTGTCGTGTGAATGGTGATGACAAGACTGAAAACTTTGCAGTTTGGACGGGTGACGTATATAAAGTGGAAACTCCTGTCATTACTGGGAAAGGACATTTTATAGTTACATTTGATGCTGTAAATTACATTTATTCAGTTGCTCCTGCTACTGCTTATCTCTATATGGCTGGTGATGCAAACGGATGGAAACATATTGATGTGATGGCAAGTCCTGAATTCAATAATGTCTATAAGGGGTATATGTACCTTAATCAGAAAGGTTTCAAGTTCAGTTCGGAGGACAGTTGGAATGGTACTAACTATGGTGCAGATTTTAGCACTGCCGCTGATGCTGCCAATATAATGATGACCGAAGAGGCAGGTTTCTATCAGATAGTTGTTGACTTGAATGAGAAAACTTATACTTTGACCCCCATTGCGATAGGTATTATTGGCCCTGCTACTCCCAGTGGTTGGGATGCAGACACGGACATGGAATTGGTAGAATATACTGAAGAAGGCAAGGGTACAATACATTATTGGACCATCACTACTGAGTTGAAAGCAGATGAATTAAAATTCCGTGCCAATGATGATTGGGATATTAGTTGGGGTGGTACTAGCGAAAATCTAACGACCAATAATGGTGCTAATCTGAAGATTGCAACGGCTGGTACATATACTATCAATCTATATCCCCTTTGTGAAGGCAAAGCTTATTGTACGATTGAAGCCGCTAACTAGTTAAGGTAAACAGTAGATTATTTATAATAATTTTAAAGTTTAAGACTATTTGGCACTTTATAGAAGCCCTCTTTCTCGCATTGAAAAACGGGGAAGAGGGCTTTTACTTTTTCATTGAAACAATCACTAATATCGTTATGAAGAATTTTAGATCAGTATTCGTTATCTTATTTTTGTTTGCTTTATGTGTTGGAATTCATGCTCAACAACGTCTCTTGGGTGGTGATATTTCTTTGTTGCCAAGTTATGAAAAAGCTGGAACCATATATCGTAATGAAAAGGGAAAGGCAATAAAACCTCTTGAATATTTTAAAGAGCAAAGCTGGAATGCCATTCGTGTTCGTCTCTTTGTTGACCCTTCAAAAGCTTCTGCTGAACACAAAGGTGAAGGAGTGTGCCAAGATTTAGATTATGTGACTAAATTTGGACAGCAAATAAAAAAAGAAGGTTATCAATTTATGCTTGATTTTCATTACTCTGATACATGGGCTGATCCCGGTAAGCAATTTATGCCTGAAAGATGGAAGAATGTTGATGTAGCTTCATTGCCGGATAGTATATATGAATATACTAAAAATAGTCTTGAGGTTATGGTGAAAGCGGGAGCTTCTCCTGACCTCATACAAGTGGGTAATGAAATAACCAACGGCATGTTGTGGCCAGTAGCAAAGGTGGATCCGCTTGGAATGGAAAATTGGGATTTGCTTGTGAAGCTGCTGGAAAGTGGTGCCAAAGCTTGTCGGGAAATTTGTCCTAAAGCAAAGATAATCATCCATACGGAGCAAGCAGGAGAGTGGAACAAAACTAAAACTTACTATAACCATTTACGAGAGCTTGATTACGATGTTATAGGGCTTAGTTATTATCCTATGTGGCATAAAGCCGTGGGGGTACTTGCTGCTACGCTTGATTCTCTCGCTGTTGACTTTCCTGATAAAGAGGTGATGATAGTGGAGACTGCCGCCTACTATTCGCATGAGAATGACCAATGGGCAAAAAGTGCGGATGAACATTCTGAATTCTATCCTATAACTACTGAAGGACAGCGCATATTCACTCACGAACTTGTGGCTGAATTACGTCGTCATGCCAACGTGACGGGATTATTTTGGTGGTTCCCCGAGGAAAACGCTTGCGGTAATAATGTAACAGAAGGTTGGATTAATCGTGGGCTTTTTGATAATCATACAGGCAAAGTTCTTCCTGCAATGAAAGAGTTTAGTCTGTTTGTTCAACCTTTGTAAATAGTATCTTTTATTTTATGTATGATGAAAACTAAAACTTTATTTTTATCTTTTGCTTTATTGCTATGTCAATTGGGATTTGCTAAACAAATCATGTCGTCAGAAAGACTTATTGAATATTCTAAGTTTGAATCTTCTATTATTCCTTCACAGGATAATTCTGATTGGCTCTCTTCACATCATTCAGGAAAGAAAAATGAGAAGATAGAAAAAGTGGAACCTGCTTTTTGGTGGTCTGGCATGAAGAATACCCGTTTACAGTTGATGGTATATGGTTCAAATATAGCAACATATAAACCTGAAATAAATCATCCGGGAGTTGTTTTGAAGGAAGTCTGTCCAATGGAGAGTCCAAACTATCTGGTTTTGTATTTAGATGTAAAAGATGCGGCACCGGGTAAATTTCAGATAGAATTCGTTAAAGGAAAACGTAAGCTGAATTATACTTATGAATTGAAAGAACGCCAACGTAAAGGAGAAGATAGGATTGGCTTTAATTCTTCTGATGTCGTATATTTATTAATGCCGGACCGCTTTGCCAATGGTGATGAAAGCAATGACTATATACAGATGAAGTATCCTTATACAGTAAATCGTAGAGATGTAAATGCTCGTCATGGTGGTGATTTAGCTGGTATTATGCAACATCTTGATTATTTGGATAGCTTGGGGATTACGGCAATCTGGACAACTCCTGTTTTGGAAAATGATATGGGTGAAGGCTCTTATCATGGTTATGCTGCAACGGATTACTATAAAATAGATCCTCGTTTGGGAACTAATGAAGATTATGTTCGTTTGGCGGAATCTATGCATCAACGTGGAATGAAACTGATAATGGATATGGTTTTTAATCATTGTGGAACCAATCATCCTTGGCTGCTTGATCCACCAATGCAGAATTGGTTTAATAATTCACATAAATATATCGAGACCAATCATAATAAGACTGTATTTTTTGATCCTTATGCTTCGGATATAGATAAGCAGGAACTGACGGATGGTTGGTTTGTGCCTACAATGCCCGATTTAAATCAAAGAAATCGTTTTCTTGCTGATTATTTGATTCAGAATTCAATCTGGTGGATTGAATATGCAGATTTAGATGGTATTCGCCAAGATACATATGTATATCCGGATCCGGATATGATGGTTCGTTGGTGTAAAGAAGTTTTTGAGGAATATCCAAATTTCAATATTGTAGGTGAAGTAATGATTCCTAATAACCCTGTAGGTACTGCATATTGGCAACAAAATAGTGTGCTTAATGAGAAAGCTAATACAAAGCTGAAATCTGTGATGGATTTTCGTTTGCGAACAATAGCTGGTAAAGTTTTCCATGAAGAAACTTCTTGGGATACTGGTTTGCAGCTTCTTTTCGAACATTTTGCTTATGATTTTTGCTATCCTGACATTAACAATGTGATGCGTCTACTTGAAAATCATGACACGGATCGCTTCTTATTGGAGACCCCGGAAAATTTGAATGCTTATAAGCAGGCAGTTACCTTGTTGTTGACAATTCCGGGCATACCACAATTGTATTATGGGCAGGAATTACTAATGTCTGGTAGTAATAAAATAGACTTTGGGTATGTACGTCCGGATATGCCGGGAGGTTGGAAAGGAGATGCAATTTCTGTTTTCCAGGAAAATGGAAGAACGGCTATGCAGCAGGAAGCTTTTGATTTTATGAGTAAGTTACTGCATTGGCGTAAAGGAAATGATGTTATTTCTAAAGGTAAGATGAAACATTTTATGCCTCGTAATAATGTATATGTGTATGAGCGTTCTTGTGATGGAAGAAGTATACTGGTTATAATGAATGGAATAAATAAAGAAGTTGATTTGGACTTGGCTCCTTATAAAGAAGTAATAGGAGATAAGACTAGTTCGAAGAATGTGTTGACGAACGGTAATGTGTCCTTAGGAAGAATACTTCATTTACAACCTAAAGAAGTGCTTGTACTTGAATTATAATGTTGAGTTATGAAAAAGTATTACCCTCATAATATTTTTAATGCTTGAATTGGATTGAAGTAATTTAGAAGAAATAGGTGCTACAGGAGAATATAGAAAAAGAGAGTGATTATTAAGATACTCTCTTTTTCTTAATGGGAGGGACTGTGAATAGATTGTTTTATAAATATTTAGTAATCTCTGTTTAATAGGAGATGATTATAATTTAGCGTATGAAAATAAGACTTTTTTTTCTACTATTATCTCTGTTGCTGTGCCAATGGACTATTGCTCAACAAACTGTATCATCAGGGAAACTTATAGAATATTCTCGATTTAACTCTACCATTGTTCCCTCTCGCAATGTTTTCGTATGGTTACCTACAGGTTACTCAACAAAAGAAAGATACGATGTCCTCTATATGCATGATGGGCAAATGCTTTTTGATGCAAATACTACATGGAATAAACAAGAATGGGGAATTGATGAAATTGTAGGAAAACTTTTGTCTGAGAAGAAAATGGAACCATGTATTGTTGTGGGAATAGCGAGTATTCCGGAAACGAGGTATGAAGATTATTTTCCCCAAAAAGCATTAAACTATTTACCGGATGAACAATTGCCGGAAGATATTAGTTTTAATGCAGATAACTATCTTCGTTTTCTGGTAGAAGAAGTTAAGCCTTTTATTGATAAAGAATATTCTACGAATAAGAGTGTTGAGCATACTTTTGTGATGGGCTCCAGTATGGGTGGCCTAATTTCACTATATGCACTTTGTGAATACCCGGAAGTATTTGGAGGGGCTGCATGTATGTCGACTCATGTTCCCATGATATTAAGTAAGGAACTATCTAAAGAAAAAGCGGACCAATGGTCGAGAGCTTTTAGGAATTATCTTGATGAGAACCTTCCGACGGCTAACAGTCGTATAATTTATATGGATAGAGGAGATGCTACCTTAGATGCTTATTATTCTCTTTATCAGGGTGAACTGGACAAATTGATGAGGAAGAAAGGCTGGAAAGGACCAATGTGGGTGTCTAGAGTATTTCCGGGAGCTGCACATACGGAAGTGGATTGGAATAAACGTTTAGATAATCCGTTATTATTTCTTTTAGGAACTGATAGAAAAGATTGTATTTGTGACAAAAAGGATACAGATGTGTCGCCTGATGATTATTTGATTTCTAAGTTTAAAGATGCTGACATCGTGTTATTGGCTGAAGACCATGGTGTTAAGGAAAACTTGGACTTCGTTAGAAAAATGATACCGAAGTTGTATGCGAATGGTATCTATATGTTAGGTATGGAATTTGGAGCATATGAGGATCAGAAGCAATTGGATTCATTGATAAATGCACCAAGATATAATGAGAATTTAGCTCGTCAACTGATGTTCAATTATAATACCCGTTGGGCTATAGTTGAGTATATGAATCTCTATAAAGCAGCTTGGGAATGGAATCACTCATTACCGGAGCAAGCGAAAAAGTTTCGTGTTTTAAATATTAGTTATCGCTACAATTGGGAAAAGTTTGAAGGAGCTAGAACTCCGGAAAATATGAAGCAAGTGTTTCCTTTAGGGAATACAGAAGACTTTCGGTGTACATTGTTGGAACGTGAAGTGTTGTCTGTTCACGAGAAAATATTGGTTCTGACTGGGACTATTCATGCATTTACGTCCTACCGTTTTCCTTATTATGATTATACTTCTCCTGGTTTTGTACGTTATGAGAATCGTTTTTTAGGAAATTTGCTGTATGATAAATATGGCAATAAAGTAGTATCTGTAGCTTTGCACCAGCCTTTCTTTAATTATCCTAATCAGCAACCAACATTAATTTCCCCAGCGGCTGGAAAGTTAGAACTAATAATGGAAAAATCTCAGAATAACCCCATTGGCTTTGATTTGAAAGGTTCTCATATTGGTGAACTGCACGATTATAGTTATTATTCAATGGGGCATAAAGATTTTATTCTATCCGATTTGTTCGATGGATATATATTCCTTAAACCAATAAGAGAATTATCCTCTTGTACTGTTGACTATAAGTTTATGGATGATACTAATTGGAATGAAGCTGTGAGTAATAGCCCTGATCCTGATTGGCAACCACGTCCACATGATAAGGAAGAATATTGGAGGGTAGTGGAGAACTTTATGAATATTGAAAAAAGATATGCGGATGTTCAATGAGGTGAAAGTATTGAGCTTTTTTATCCTCATATGGATAGTAAATAAAAATAAATGCTGTATTGTTGCTGTAAAAAGGTATGGTAATTGTCCACTAAAAAGTTCTGTATTTGATTTAATCTATTGATCTGTATTGCTTTATCATGTCGCTTTTTGTCCACATCTTTTTCTTTGTTATATTATACAAATGTGTTATTTTTGTTAGTGAACAAAAATATAATACTATGAAAACAAAAGCTTTATTGAAGAGTTTTGCATTATGCCTTATTGCAATCTTCACAATTAGTGCTCATGCTCAAATTAGCACCAATGAATTACCTCCAAGTTTTTCATCTGCTTTATTCTCTGTCCGTTCGGGTGATGTGATTAATTTGCCTATTCCTGATGTAGCTGAAGCATTACATGAGGATAGTTTGTTTGCGGATATGAAAGATATACCTTATAGAATAGGCTTACCTATTACTGTAAATTATACTTTAGAGAATTCAGGGAATTGGCATGTATTAGGTGATAGTGTAAGAGTATGGCGTTTGCGGTTGCATGTTGATAAAGCAAAGGCTTTATCATTGAACTATGATAGATTCTGGCTTCCAGAAAAGGCTAAATTTTTCGTATATAGTGCAGATAAAACTTTCTGTATAGGAGGCTTTACTGATTTAAATAATAAAGGGGCAAAAAAAAATCCAGCTAATTTTGCTACAGGACTTGTTGCCGGAAGTGATATAATATTGGAATACTATGAACCGATAAATGCTATTAGGGGCATTATCTCAATAGATAAGGTTATTTATGCTTATAAAGATATCCTAACTTATTCGGGAAATACTAGAACTCTGGGATTTGGAGATGCTTTGTCATGTAATGTGAATGTAAATTGTCCAGAAGGCGATGGATGGCAGAAAGAAAAAAGGGCTGTTGCATGTATATATTATGATGGATATTTGTGTACTGGGGCACTGATTAATAACACCTCTGGAGAAGACTATTTTTTGACAGCTAATCATTGTTTTTCAAACTATGATGCTCAAGGTAACAGCCAAATAAATCAAATGATTTTTTATTGGAATTATGAGAGTAAAGATTGCTCTAATGGAACAAATTTTAATCCTCCAACCTCAAGTGGAGCTAAATTGGTTGCTAATAATGAATATTCAGATTTTGCATTGCTTAAATTAGTAGAATCAGTTCGTAATATACCTGCATATATTCCATACTATTTAGGATGGACTAGGAGTTCTTCTCTTCCCACTAAAGGGACTGTAATTCATCATCCTCGGGGTGATATAAAGAAAATAGCTATTGATAATAATACTTTAGGAAAGGCTATTAATAATACTCATTGGAAAGCTACATATGATGTTGGAACGACGGAAAGAGGCTCATCTGGAGCTCCACTGCTTAATCAAAATAAGTTAGTTGTTGGTCAATTGCATAGTGGAGGTATTGGCTGTAATATATCAGATAATTATGGTCGTTTTGATGTATCGTGGGATTATGGAAGTGTAGCGACGAGAAGATTAAAAGATTGGTTAGATGCGAATAATACAGGTATGATGCAGTTAGAAGCAAGAGAATTGCTTCCAGAAATAGTAGGAACTAAATTTATTTGTGATAGTAGTACTTATTATATAAAGAATTTGCCAGCTAACGCAATGGTGGTATGGGAATATCCAACTGAAGCAAATAGTGCACCACGACCACAGTTTTATACTAATTATCCAGTACCTAATCAATGCACCATAAAAAATAAATATTATTATCCTTACAATGCAAATTTAGTAGCTAAGATAGTCTATAATGGAAATACTTTATTGACTTTATCAAAAGAAGTTATATCTGATACAAAATCCTATCCTTATGCAACCTATATACAAGAGGCTTGTCCTTTTTATGGGGTTAATCATCCGAGCATAAGCGGCAGAGTAGAGAACTCTACATTTGTACATCAAGGTTGTATGGTCCGTGTAACTTTTAACAGTGACTATGATAAAGATATCTATTATGACTCTTCAGGTGGAATTACTCATAAACCTTTATTTTGGAACTATCATCGGCCAACAAAGACTTTAGAATTTCAATTACCATATCGTTCTGGTGGTTTACCTTTTGCTTTTATACTTGATGGTGAAGGTGTATGTAAAAAGAAACGAATAATATTCTTTTCCTATACTGGTAACGGAAATGCACCAGCTTCTGCTTATTCATTGAAAGTGCTTTCTTCTTCAGAGAATATTAAAGAAATACGGTTAGTTACTGATGATGTGATAAATGCGAGGAATGGTCTGAACTGGAATTTGGAAGTATACAATGTAGCTTATGGGACAAAAGTTTTAGAAGTTAAAGGTATGACAGATTTATCTTATACGATGGATACTTCAGGATGGACTTCTGGTATGTATGTAACTCGTGTCATTATCGGAGATGAAATTTTGACTGAGAAAATAACAGTAGGAAAGTAGACTTAAAAATACAATAAATGCATTCTATAGCAAGAATGTGTGCTATGAGAATGGCATTTTTTTGCTTATAGAATGCAGTATTGTTGCTTTGAGAGCATTTACTATATAAGTAGAAACCTAAAAATATATTACTTATGAAAAACTTATTATTTTTTGCCTCTTTATTTTTTGCAATTTTATGTACCGGGTGTAGTAGAGATAAAGATAACAGTGATGCCGAGGATTGTTCTGAGGTTATTTGTACTGACGAGTTTTGCAGTATTGGAGTTAAAATAAAATACGAAGATGATACATCTGTCGTATTGGATAGTTATGAAGTTATAGAAGTTGCTACAGGAAAAGTGCGGGATGTTCTTAACTGGGGGAAAGAATTTAACACATATACCATCGCTTCAGATCTTGATAGAGGAGATTTTGCAGGAAAAGAGATTGAGTTGCAGTTTGTTGGTAAAATAGGAGAAAAAATAGTAGTTACTAAAAACTATGTTGTTTCAGCAAACTGTTGCCATACTTATTTGATAAAGGGTGATGAGGAGATTGTACTAAAGGAGAGGATACCTTAGTAGGGCGGTCAACCACTTAGTAGTAATCGAGTCATTACTACTAAGTTTAAAGCCTGTTTAAAAACTCCTTTTTAACCGATAACTTGTTGAGGTGTTATCACCAGAGCATTATTTCCGTGGACAGGCTTTTGTTGTGCTGGATAGCCCCTCTCATTTTACCATATCTCCATTACCAATCTTTTCTCAATTAGGAGAGAAAAGATTTGGACTAGTTCTAAATTTTTGCAAAAGTCTGCTATTTTAAATCTCCCCTTTTACCAAAGAGCAACTCGCCCCAAAGATCCTAAATCTAAACTGGCGGTATTTACTCCCATAGCTTTGAAAGCTCTTACAATAGTGGAGAATGATATACTTTTTCCACTTTCAATCTTCGATATTTGTGCTCTTTTAACTCCCATCAATTCACCCAGTTGCTCCTGAGTAAGATTCCTTGCCTCTCTGGCTTGTTTAATGGCTTCACCAATGAGAAAGGCATTCAAGTCAGCTTCGTATTTATCACGTTTCGGAGTGCCTTTTACACCTATAAATTCATCCTCTATTTCTTCAAGGGTATAGAAATCTTTTTCTTTCATAATCACTTATCTTTAGCGTTAAAATATCTGGTTCTTATCTCTTCAGCTTTCGCTATTTCTTTGGGTGGAGTTTTCTGCGTTTTCTTGATAAAACCATGGGTGGCTATGACCAATGTATCCGTGCCGTTCACTTTATCCCAAAAGGCTAATAGTCTATATTGTATGCCTCCGTATTGGGTTCGGAACTCCCAAATATCCGTGTCATCCAGTTTCTTGAATAGCACAGGATCTATTACAGATGTTGCTTTACGAATATTATAGGTTATTTTGTCGCTTATTTTAGAACTCAACCCTTTTAAAAATAGACGAGCCTCTTTAGACAGCACTACTTTAAATCTTGCATTTTCTTCCATGGTTTTATGTTTATCGATGCAAAATTACAAAGAAGTTTCCTTTTTAAGAAACAAAATCTGATATATTCTTGCTTTGTATTCACAACAGGAGTGTATGCTCTTATTCATGCAACCGTTTGCATTACTTCTTCTTCCTCTTCTGTTTCAAGCACTTGATAATCCGGAATAACTACTGTACTTTTGAACCATTAACTATAAATTGATACCGAATGAAAAGACTCTACGCTTTTTTTATTTGCTTGTTAGCTATTTTAGCTATGCAGGCGCAAATAGTAACTACTACTCCGGATTTTCCAACGGAGAATGATGAAGTCACCATTGTTTTTGATGCAACGAAAGGTACGGCTGGGTTGAAAGGCTTTACCGGTGATGTATATGCGCATACGGGAGTGACAATTGGGAACACAGTTTGGCAATATGCCCCCACTTGGGGAGATAATTCGACGAAGTATAAATTGACTCCATTAGGAAATGATAAATGGCAGCTGAAAATAACCCCCAATATTCGTGAATATTATGGTGTCAAAGATGGAGAAACTGTAACACAGTTAGCTTTTGTTTTTCGTAGTGCAGATAAATCAAAAGAAGGTAAGGACACGGGGAACAAAGATATCTTTGTTGATGTACATACTGCCGGTTTAACCGTTCGTTTTGATCAACCTGCCGAGAAAGAAAATTTGATTACCAACACTGTTCTTACAATTCAAGCTTCCGCTTCTGTTGCCTCTGCTTTGAAACTCTATGTAGATGCTACTGAAATAGCCATGGAAGCTAATGCTACTACAATTTCTAAATCTCACACGTTCTCAACTGCCGGCAGATATACGTTGAAAGCAGAAGCTACAGCCAATGGTAAAACTGTTTCTGCTACACAAGAAGTAACAGTACTGAATGGGACAAGCACCTCGGAGAAAATGCCCCAAGGAGTGCGTCCCGGTATTAACTATATTAGTGATACAGAAGCAACTTTAGTATTGCAGGCTCCCAAAAAGGAGTATGTATATGTAGTGGGGGACTTTAATGATTGGACTCCTAAATCGGATTATCAGTTGAAACAAGATGGTGAATATTTCTGGATAACTCTTTCCGGGTTGACAAAAGGTGAAGAATATGCTTTCCAGTATTTAGTAGATGGTTCTATTTATATTGCAGATCCTTATACTGATAAAGTACTGGACCCATGGAATGATTCGTATATTGAAAGTACGACATATCCGAACTTGAAACCTTATCCGACCGGAAAGGCAGAAGGCATTGTTTCGGTTCTACAGACTGGCCAGACTGCATATAATTGGAAAGTGAAAAACTTCGAACGTCCGGCTTCTGAGCAATTGGTTATTTATGAAATGTTGATTCGTGATTTTACTGAAGAACATACATTCAATGCTGCAAAAGAAAAACTGGAGTACTTGAAGAATCTGGGGGTAAACGCAATAGAACTAATGCCCGTTAATGAATTTGAAGGAAACACGAGCTGGGGATATAATCCTTCATTCTATTTTGCCGTAGATAAGTATTATGGTACAAAGAATGATTTAAGAGCTTTTGTGGATGAATGTCACAGTCAAGGGATGGCTGTTATTATCGATCTTGTGCTGAATCATAGCTTTGGTCAGTCTCCTTTCTATCTTCTGTATAAGGATGCAGATGGGAAGCCCTCTGCTGATAATCCGTGGTATAATCAAGAATCAAATATCAAGAATACGAGCCTTTCATGGGGATATGATTTTAATCATGAGAGTGAGTATACTCGTGCTCTGGTGGATAGTGTAGCTGGTTTTTGGATGTCGGAATATAAAATTGATGGTTTCCGTTATGACTTTACAAAGGGCTTTTCTAATACTCCTTATGGGGAGAATGACTGGGCAAATGGACCGGATAATGCACGTATTGCTAACTTGAAGCGTATGTCGGCTGCCGTACAAAAGCGGCAACCGGGTGCTTATGTTATTTTTGAACATTTGGCAGCTACTAGTGAAGAAAGGCAGTTAGGAGATGCGGGTATCTTGTTATGGTGTAATAAAAATGAAGCATTTTGTGAAACAGCTATGGGATGGAGTGGTTCAAAAACCGATTTTTCTGGTTTATATGCGGGAACAAGTATGCCTGCCGGTAGTTTAGTGGGATATATGGAAAGTCATGATGAAGAACGTACAGGGTTTAAAGCCTGGAAATGGGGAAATACCGGAGTAATAGCATCAACTACGAGTACAAATGCCGGAATGAGCCCTGCAACAGGAAGTAATATTAATCTCTCTACCCGTACCAAACGTTTAGCCACCAATGCGGCCTTCTTCCTTACCGTACCCGGACCAAAGATGATCTGGCAATTTGGTGAGTTAGGATATGATTTCTCTATAAACAACAATAGCGACGGTTCTGGATATGATGATCAAGGTGGTTTTCGTACCGACCCCAAGCCGATACGTTGGGACTACTTTGAAGATGCTGATCGAAAGAAATTGTATGAGACGTATGCTGCTCTTTTAGATTTACGTCATTCCTATCCTGAACTGTTTGCTTCAAATACTACATTTAGCTGGAAAGTAGGTACTGCTAACTGGGACAATGGACGTACTTTGTCGGCTACTTCCATTGACGGCAAGTCTCTTGTAGTTGTTGGCAACTTTACGTTGGCAGATAAGAACTTTTCTGTAACTTTCCAGGAAACTGGTACATGGTATGAGTTACTGAAAGACAATGAGCCTTTGAATGTGTCAAGCACTACACAGACTATTGCTGTTCCTGCCCATGAATTCCGTCTCTTTACTAACTTTAAACCGACTCTGACAGGTATCGAGACTACTGCTCCTGATGCCGAAAAGCCTTTAATATATTACAATAGAGGTATGGATACTTTGGTGCTGCCTGCCGGAGAAGCTAAACGCGTAGAAGTATATTCTGTGAATGGAATGTTGGTGATGACACAGGAAAAATGTACTTCTGTCGGTTTGTCTGCTTTGCCTGTTGGTTATTATATGGCACGGGCTTATATGGAAGATGGCAGAGTACAGGTTTGCAAAATAATGAAATAGATTAGTTACGATAAAATAGGTTAGTTGCTGTAAATATGATCAACAACAAAGTGAATTTATGCTTTTCGAAGAAAGCTGCGGGTATATTACTCGCAGCTACTTCTTTTTTAGTGATGGCTTGTAGTGAAAATGTAAAAGAATTGCCTACGTTAAGTACGAACGAATTAAGCATTACCATACCTGACGGACAGTCACGTGAATATTCTTATACAGACAAAAACGGAGGTTTCTATTATGGAATGACCTCTACGGATGATTGGGGAGATTGGTATGCAGGTTGGAATATTTATGCCAAACGTATCTTTGCCGATTACCGTTTGTATGTGGATGGAGAAAGATTGCTTCGGGAAAATGCCCGCACATCGGTATATCCTGACAAATTAGTTCGCCGATATGAAAAGGCTGTGGAAACATTCTGTCTGGTGGATGAACCGAAGCTGTTGTATGTTCGTATGGATAGTGTACAAGGGAAGCAGATCTCATTCATGCTGATGGGGGAAAATGTGGTGGATGCACGGAAGGATGGAAATTCTGTACTCTATACAACGAAAGAGTCACCGGAAAATGTAATACGTATAGCACCCGTAGCGGAGACAGGAATTGAGTTTGCAGATAATCTGATAACTGTTCCGGTAGCTGCAGGTGGTTTCCTGATTGCTTTTGGTACGGAAGAAGATAGCCGGCAAGCAATAGATGGTTTCCGTAAAGAAGGAGAGAAGTGGTTGGCTGCACGTAGTCAGCGTATTCAATCCTTACTGAACCATAATCCTTTAAAGACCAATCTGGATTCTTTGGATCATGCCCTTGCCTGGATTATGCTTACCAATGATCAGTTGATCACTCATCAGCACGGTGGTTATGGTATGTATGCCGGTTTACCCTGGTTCACGGACTTCTGGGGGCGGGATATGTTTATTTCTATGCCGGGTGCAGTGCTTTGTACAGGGCAGTTTGATACGGCACGTGATATTCTTGCGTCATTTGCACGTTATCAGGATACCATTTCCACATCTCCTACTTACGGACGTGTACCTAATCGTTTGAATCTGGAAGGTATTCTTTATAATACCACTGACGGAACCCCTCATTTCGTTATGCAGGTGCACGATTATCTGAAATATACGGGTGACACCGCCTTCGTGAAAGAAATTTATCCTTCAGTGAAGATTGCTACAGATGCTTCTCTCCGCCTGTATACGGACGAAAAAGGGTATCTTACCCATGCGGATGCGGACACTTGGATGGATGCCAAACGTCAAAGCAAGTATCCCTGTTCACCACGTGGCAATCGTGCTGTGGATGTGCAGGCATTGTGGTATACCCAATTGACGAATGCCTCGGATCTTGCCCGCTACATGAACCGTGAAGAAGATGCTCAGCGTTGGAATCTTGCCGCGGAGCGTCTCCGCTCAAATTTTGAACAGGATTTTGTAGACACAGCCGCCCAGTCAATCTATGATCATCTGAATACAGATGGAAGTGGGGATGCGCAATTCCGCCCCAATGCTATCTATGCGTTGGATCTGGTTTCTGATCCTGACTTGAAGATGCATGAGACAAAAGAAGTTTGGGAACGTCTGGTATATCCGTGGGGAGTGTCTTCACTCGATCAGTCCGACGAACAGTTTCATCCTTATCATGAGCAATGGTATCGTTATCATAAAGATGATGCTTATCATAATGGCACGATATGGCTTTGGAATAATGGTATGGCCATGCAGCGGATGATAGAAAACGGACAAGCTGACATCGCGTATACTTTGTTCAGGAACATGAACCGCCAGGCACTTGCGGAAGGTGCTGTCGGCAGTTTATCAGAGAATGCGGATGCATGGCCACGTGCCGGGCAGACATGGGTGCGTCGAAGTGGAACTTTCCTGCAGGCGTGGAGTAATAGCGAGCATATCCGCGTGTGGAATCAATACTTCCTGGGAATTCGTCCTGATATGCTCAATCATTCCATAACCATTGATCCGCAGCTTCCTTCTGAATTGAAGGTAGTGGATAGTCGGGTAAATATAGGAGATGGTACATTACGTATGATTATTGCTAAAAACGATGCGAGCGGAACTTACCGCTATGAATGGACCGGTACACCCGTAACTCTCAAACTGGATATCGATTCTTATCAGACATTGGATGTTCCGGTTTCAACAGATCACTCGGTAAGTATCAGGACAGAGGGAGCACGTATGACAGTGGATGTCTCTGATGCCTCCGGTAAGAAGACAGCCAATTACGTAGCAGAACGGGATGCACTCAAGCAGGAACAGAAGAAACAACAAGATGATTATTTTATGAATACTCATTTTGCAAAGCCTTCTTACAGAGAAAATATGAAGAGTATGTCCCGTTACTTTGATCCGCCATTGACGTATCAGAGTGTGGAATAATTCTATTCGTAAATCTTATTCAGCAATTTATTCAGCCACTCCCAGCGGAAAAGAAACCAGCGGCGGGTACTGCTTTGTTTACCGCCGAAGCGTAAGACAAATTCGCGGTAACCGTGCTTGCGGAAGGGGAGACCGACATCCATAAATTCAAGGTGACGGTATCCCCGCTGCTTGGCATCGAACAGAGCATACCATACGGCAAGTATACCCGGGTATTGAAGGGCATACGTCTTGCGCATACCACCAGAGAACCAAAGGTAAGCACTGTCTTCGGAATAGATGCAGGCACTGCCGCCTATTATTTTATCTTTGTAAGTGACAATGAATATTTTGCTTTGTTCCCCTTTCATCATTTCTTCTTCCATGCGTAAGAAGAACACTCTGCTGGGGAAATGACGGCGTATTTTAGAAGAATAGACATGGTGCAGCATCTGGGAGAATGCATGCACTTCCTCCGGAGTATGAGCTTCCTTTACTTCTGCACCATTTTTTAATCCTTTTTTGATTTGTCGGATGCGCGAGGGACTGAAGCGGCTTTCTACATGCTCAATGCTATGTAGTGAATTACGTACCCGTAGCCAGTTTATGGCGAAGTAATGGTTTTTGCGGAAAGATTTATAACCGAACAGGGAGTTTTCCAGGTTACGGAATTCAATAAGGAATGCCTCCCGTAACGCTTCAGCCGTTAACCGTTGCAACATCTCACCAAAGACAAATTCTTTGTCGATAGTTTCATCAAAATACTCTCCTGTTCCATAAACCTCACATCGCTTGATAATGGCGGGCGGGAACAGACGGGCGCTCTTTCGTACTGCTGCCAATAGCTTGGCGACAGGCTTTTCGGCTTCTGATGCAACGATGAGAAGGGGCGTATAACCCGGGGTTGCTTCGTAGATATGAAACAACTCGATGGAGTGAAATGTATTATTGCCCGGCAGTTCCGGGATGTCACTCCCGTGGTAATATGTCGTCAGTTTCAAAGGCATTGACTGCAAATTTAGAAAATAATCTTGTATCTTTGCGTTCCTAAATGGTTATTTAGCGCAATGCGCTAAATAAGTTACTAATAAAATATGATATATGGAAAATTTCAGTGAATTGCTAAAAGTGCGCCGCAGTATGCGGAAATTTACGGATGAAGAGTTGACGCAGGAAGAGGTGGTTACCCTGATGAAAGCTGCGCTGATGTCACCCACTTCCAAGCGGACAAATGCATGGCAGTTTATTATGGTAGACGATAAGGAGTTGCTTGAAAAACTATCACATTGCAAGGCGCAAGCGTCGCAATTTATTGCTGATGCACCGTTGGCAATTGTAGTGACGGCTGATCCGTTAGTGAGTGATGTGTGGATTGAAGATGCTTCCATTGCTTCGATTATTATACAATTACAGGCAGAAGATATGGGCTTAGGCAGTTGCTGGGTGCAGGTGCGCGAACGTTTCACCGCTTCCGGTATGCCGTCCGATGAATATGTGCGCGAAGTGCTCGATATTCCTTTACAACTGCAAGTGCTCAGTGTCGTTGCTATCGGACACAAAGGCATGGAACGTAAGCCTTTCAGTGAAGAACATCTGCAATGGGAAAAAGTTCATATCAATAAATACGGAGGAAAGTAACGGTGGGTGCAGCAAAAGCAAACAATAACCGCGATACTTACAGGGCCACAGCGGTTACGTTGATTGTTTTCGGTATACTTTATCTGGTGGACAAATTGATACATTTCTCAAGTATTGGTTTGCCGTGGGTGATGAATAAAGATAATTTTCTGCTTTATACGGCGGTGATATTTCTCATCTTCAAGCGTGATAAATCGGTGGGACTGGTGTTGATTGGTCTGTGGCTGATACTGAATTTCGGATTGATAACGGCATTGCTCGGCACGATGTCTGCCTATCTGCTGCCTGTGACTTTGCTGGTTCTCGGAATTATTCTATATTGGCTGGCTACAAGATGAAAAGGAGTGTACAAGATACGCCGGTAGTCTTTATCGGTGCCGGAAACCTCGCAACGAACCTGGCCAAGGCTTTATATCAAAATGGTTTTCGTATAGTACAGGTCTACAGCCGTACAAAAGAGGCAGCATGTGCCTTGGCTCAAGCGATAGAGGCGGAATATACGACTGAACTTTCGGAAGTATCCAGGGATGCCCGGCTCTATATTGTCTCTTTGAAGGATGCTGCTTTCGTGGAATTATTACCCGAGATTGTTGCCGGGAAGGAAGATGCTTTGCTGGTACATACAGCCGGGAGCATTCCGATGAGCATTTGGGAAGGAAAAACTTCGCGTTACGGTGTGTTTTATCCTATGCAGACTTTCAGCAAACAGCGCGAGGTGGATTTCCGTACGATTCCTTTCTTCATAGAGAGCAATTCATCCGAAGATACGGAATTGTTGAAGGCAATTGCTTCTGTCCTTTCGGAAAAGGTGTATGAAGCTACTTCTGAGCAGCGTAGAAGTCTGCATCTGGCAGCTGTGTTCACTTGTAATTTTACGAATCACATGTATGCTCTGGCGGCTGAATTATTGAAGAAATATAATCTTCCATTCGATGCGATGCTACCCCTGATTGATGAAACAGCCCGTAAAGTGCATGAACTGGAACCAAAGCAGGCTCAGACAGGTCCGGCTGTACGTTATGATGAAAATGTAATCAATAAGCATCTGGAGATGCTTGCTGATGAACCGGAGATGCAGGAATTGTATCAGCTTGTGAGCGAGAATATACATCGTTTGCATAACAAGTAATGTTTCGATGCATAACAAGCAATGTTTTTTTTGAAAGGTAACCTAATTTAAAAACCGAATATAGTGAGTACTATCAATTACGATCTGAAAAAGATAAAAGCACTTGTATTTGATGTTGATGGCGTTTTGAGTGCTAACGTCATACCGATGAGTTCGGATGGAGAACCGATGCGTACCGTGAACATTAAAGATGGTTACGCTTTGCACCTTGCCTGCAAACAGGGTTTGTTACTGGGAATCATTACCGGTGGACGCTCCGAAGCTGTTCGCAAACGCTTTATGGCCTTGGGAATTCCTTCTGAGGATATTTACATGGCTTCTTCCGTAAAAATCCATGATTATCATGATTTTCGTGACCGCCATGGCTTGAAAAACGAAGAGATTCTTTATGTAGGTGATGACATTCCGGATATTGAAGTAATGCGTGAGTGCGGATTACCTTGTTGTCCTAAAGACGCATCAGCAGAAGTGAAGACCGTCTCCCGCTACATTTCCTATGCCAATGGTGGCTATGGCTGTGGTCGGGACGTTGTAGAACAAGTCTTGAAAGTTCAGGGACTTTGGATGGATGATAAAGCTTTTGGTTGGTAATCTCCTCTTATACTTAATGCTTAAAAATTAATACTTTAAATCGTTATGTTGGACAATTTAGAGAAATATAAGGTGATTCTTGCCTCGGGATCTCCCCGCAGGAGAGAATTGATGGCAGGTTTGGGCGTGAATTATGAAGTGCGGATTCTTCCGGATGTGGATGAATCTTATCCGGATACTTTGCAGGGGGAGGAAATACCGCTCTACATTGCTAAGGAAAAAGCGGATGCCTACATACCTATGATGCAACCAGATGAACTGATAATTACGGCGGATACGATTGTATGGCTGGATGGTAAGGTTCTTGGCAAACCCCGGGATAGGGAAGATGCTTTGCAGATGTTGCGGACTATGTCGGGGCGTACCCATGAAGTTTTCACCGGCGTATGCATAACCACTACCGATTGGCAGCGAAGTTTTACAGCACAGACTGAAGTACGTTTCGCCACATTGAGCGAAGATGAAATTATATATTACGTAGATAACTTCAAACCGATGGATAAAGCCGGAGCCTATGGAGTGCAGGAGTGGATCGGTTTTATTGGGGTGGAGAATATCTCGGGAAGTTACTATAATATCATGGGGCTTCCTGTGCAAAAACTATACAGGGAATTACTGAAGGTATAGTTTAATACTCTTTCTCGTTTGCCAGATTCCAGGCATTCAGAAAAGATGCTCTGGTTATCTCCACAATCTTTTCCCAATTCAATCTGTCGGTATGATCGGAGGGCTGGTGGTAGTCCGGATGTCCATCCGTATGATACCAGATAATAGGAACTCCCGCTTTGGCAAAGGAACCGTTATCACTACCGCCTATGGGGTTATCCCATGGACGATAGTCGGGCTCCAACCGGAGATTGTATTTCTTTATATCTTCTTTGAGCCACTTTCCAAAAGCCGCGTTGGCTTCTGTATGGAAATAAACCACGTGCATCGGTTGCTGCGGTTTATTGTTACGGCCTATCATATCGAAATTCAGATAACCCTTGACTTGTGAAATGAATGGGCAGGTTTGTACAAAGAATTTTGAACCCAGCAATCCTTTTTCTTCGCCATCCCAGAAAGCAAAAATAATATTTCTTTCCGGTTGTTTTCCGCTGGCAATGAATGCTTTGGCTATTTGTAGGACAGCTGATACTCCGGAAGCATTGTCATCGGCACCGTTATAAATCTGATCACCATCCAGAGCCGGATCTATTCCTAAATGATCGAAGTGTGCGCCGATAATTGCATACTCATTGACATTTTTACCAGGAATTATTCCCAGGACATTACTCATTGGGAGTTTCTGATGAACTTCTTTGCTGAATAAAGCAATCGAATCGGGGTGTACTTCCAACCGTCCTTTTTTCTGCCGTTCTCTCCGGTAGGCTTCAAAAGGTTGAAAATAATTGTCTCCTAATGGCTGTACTCCCATTGCCTGTAGCAATGAAGCGATATATTGCGCCGCTACCTTGGAACCGTGGTATCCGGCTTCCCGACCCTGTAATTCATCATGTGCCAGAAAACCGATATACGCTTCGGCGGATGCCCGGTTTATGCTTTCCAGTCCTTTTTCCACGGGAGTCTGTGCTGCTGCCAAATAGCTGAAACAACAGAGTATAGCCAGAATGCAGTATTTCTTCATCAGATATTTATTTATGCCTTTATTCAATTATATCCAGCATTAATGGAATTTCCTCGGCTGCGATACCTTGCTTGAGCAGGCTGTTCCGGTCTCTGTCGAATATGTCCAGGAATGCATCTTTGCTACCACTTTCTGCCATAGCTTTACCATAGAGTCCGGCAGCTTTTTCTATATTTCCCAATACCCATGCCACGTGTCCGGCATTGAGATAATCTGTTGCAAGAGGTTTGGAGGCGAGAAGTTTGTCATAATACTTCATAGCCTGTTCATGCTTACCACTGACAAATGAGCACCAGCCGATACCGCGCCATGCTTTCATGCAGTTGTTTTCCAGAAAGTCCAGTTTGAAGAAGTATTGTAGTGCATCTTCGTATCTTTTCTGCTCTGCCAGGCAACTTGCGGTATAGAATAACACATTGTGGTTTTCTGGTTGAATTGTTTCCACACGGTGGTAGTATTCCAGAGCGGCATCGAATTTCTTCATCTGACGGTAACAGGTAGCCAGATGGCGGAGCGTCCACAAATGATCAGGTTTCAGCATATCGGCTTTCAGATAAGCATCCACAGCTTCCTGATAGCGTTTCTCCTTTTGCAGGCAGAAGCCTGTTTTCTGGAAAATATCCGCATTGGCCTGTTTCCGGTCTATCAATATCCGGTAGAGCTCCAATGCTTCGGCAGGGTGCTCTTTGCGGAAATGGAAATCGGCAACAGCCACCAATAGTTCGGGAGCACTCAGCAATTCTTTCAGCACAGGATTACGGTGCAAAGCAATCTCTTCCTGGAAGATGTTGTGGAACTCATTTCTACGTTGGCTGAGTTTGAAGAAACGATATAAATCGTGAATATACTGGTTGCTGATAACGTCAGGCCGTTCTGCGTATTGCTTCAGACTGGCGCTATTCTTCTCTTCCATAAAGTCACTTTGGTCCTGGGGCGTCATCTGGCTTAACATCATATCCCGCTGTCCTTGCGGAAGTTGGGCAATGGTGAAACAGAATGAATACTTATCACTGTTGCAGAAGAATCCGGATTGCAGAATAATAGAGAGTACAGAACTTTCACTTGTCTGGTTCAAGCCGACCTGGTGGATAATACTGGAGTGCATCCGGTCGAAAGGATAGAACCAGTTGTGTGGTTCGCGGAAGAAAGGATAGCCTTTCAGTTGTGCGAATGTACTCATATAGACATCAGCGCCTTCCAACTGTAAATCGTTCATTTCTCGTATTTTGTCTCCCAGTCCTGATTGCTCGAAAGCCTGTTCCCAGTCCGGATTACGGTCGTTTTCATCAGTTTCTTCAAAACCGAATTTCATGTTGCGCATGATATTCACGTTCCTCATCATTTCGGGAATGATTTCTTCCCGCATCTTCTTGTCAATTTTCTCGGTTTCCTGGCTGCGAAGCAGTTGGATGTAAACACGGTTCACCTGTTTACTGAAGTCCGGATCTTCTCTGAAAAGAGAAATGCGTGCTTCCAGTTCCGGATAGAGTGTAATGCGAGTGGGGTAGAGATGCAGGGTGATGACAAGTCCTACCAAAGCCCTTTGGTTGATTTGCGGATGGGTATGGCGGAGTCCGTCGAGCAGCCAATTGATCTTACGTTCGTCGAAACACTCCATTAAACTAAGTGTGACAGCACTGACAAACAGACATAAATCATTGATTGGTAATGTTTCCGAGTGGAGCATATCTTCTGCCTCGGCAAATTCTTCCAAAGTCCAGTTATTGTTGCTCCAAGTGGTAAGAAACATAACCTGGTGTGTTTCTTCATGCCGTTTTAAGATAGCGTCCAAGCCTTGATAGTTTGCCAACTGCGATACGGCCATTTCGTCCGAGAATCCTTCCAGTATCCTCTGTTGGGCAGAGAGGTCATAAGCCTTCGGCAACTGGTTGGGATTTCTGCGCAAAGAATGATAGTAGTGGGTAGATATCTCATCCAGCAATAGGATGCGCGTCTGATCGGCAATTTCCCAGGTATCGGCTAATAGTTGACGATACAATTTATGCCGTTCCGGATCTTTCATTCCCAGCTTCATGTATTGCAGCATATACTGATAGGAAGTCTGGATTTGTTCCAGGCGGTTACGCAAAGTCCAGTCATTACTATTATATAAGAAAGCATCCAGCTGAACGAGAGCTTCTTTCAGCCGTTTATCTTCCAGTAAACTGACTATCTGATTATATTGTTTTTGGATGGATTGTTCATTCATATTCAGTCCTTTCTTTAATACTTTATTAGTATAAGGTACAAAAATGATGCCAAAAAAGTTCGGGTTCTTAGAAAATACTGACTGCAGTTTTGGTTGTCAGTAATTCCAGAGCTTTCATGCCCATTACGGAGTTGCCTTTGGAATTGAGTCGCGGACTCCATACAGCTACTGCATACTTGCGTGGGCATACAGCAGCGATACCACCACCGACACCACTTTTCCCGGGTAATCCTACCAGATAAGAAAACTCGCCGGCTTCATCATAGAAACCGCATGTTTGCATAATGGCATTGATACGCTTCACTTGCGAAGTCGTCAGTTCGGTTCCATCAAAACTGAACGGTCTTGTGTGATCGGCAAAGGGGAGGAAAGAATGTGCCAGTTCCCGGCAATTCATACCTATGGAACATTGACGGAAGTAGAAGCGAAGTACCCGCTCGATGTCGTTTTCTATATTGTCGTGATATTTTAGTATATTGGTGATGGCGGCATTCAGATATCCATACTCCCGTTCGGAAGCAGCCATGCTTTCATTATATTGAATCGTGTCATTGCCGCAGAGTTTCCGCACAAAAGAGAGATATTCCCTTTCCGGATATTCAAGTACTGAGAGTAAGACGTCTGCCATTACCAATGCCCCTGCATTGATGAGTGGATTGCGGGGGATTCCTTTCTCCATTTCCAGCTGAAAGATGGAGTTGAATGCATTGCCGGACGGTTCTACGCCTATGCGTTTCCAAAGTTCGTTACCTATCCGGCCAAAGCTCATGGCAAGAGAAAATACTTTTGAAATACTCTGCACGGCGAAACGTTCATCACTGTCTCCCTGGGCATATTCCTTGCCTTCGATGGTGCGCAGACAGATGCCATAACGATCAGGATTGACTTTCAGCAGTTCAGGGATATAACTTGCCGGTTTGCCTTCCTGTGCATATGGCTGTATTTCTTCGTATATTTCTTTCAGAATTCGGCTGTATTCCATAGCATGTAAGGTTTTTCTTTAGAAGCGCACTTGCAACTGTGCTTGTAATAAATTACTGTTTTCTCCGATATGGCGGTTGCAGTACGTATATTGTGCCTGTACTCTGCACTTAGGATAAAACCAGTATTGCAGTCCCACTACGTAATTGGTTTGCTTGTCATCCAGCACTTTGCTTTTGTTAAAATAGTCATAAGATGCAATGACATCCACTTTGGGGAATACATGTGCAGATGCCGTTACGTAGTAGCCGTCGCTTTTCACGTGTCCATCTTTTCCGGCCAGGTATTCT
>NZ_EQ973495.1:448806-459787 GCF_000158035.1 Bacteroides cellulosilyticus DSM 14838 | reverse complement strand
GTGCGTACATCAACCGGTTTGGTCTTAATCACTGCACCTGCCGACCAACGGTTACGCGTATAGTTTTCACCTACCTGTATATCCGGATTAAGAGTGGAAGTGGCTACTGCGCATCCCTTTCCTTTAACAAAAGAACCACCTACGGATAGCCAGTCGAGCGGATGAACCATCAGACTGCCTACAATATCTTTCTGGTTGTTCTTGTCTTTCAGATTGATGCCTTGTCCATTCATCAATGCAAGATTATAATTTACCAGTTTGCCGAACAGGTCTCCATAAATCAGAAGACCCATATCGCGTCCGCTGCTGGAACCATATAACGGATCGCTGCCGTTGATACCGGCCAGATAATTGACAGACTGCGCGTAGCAATTGATCAACTCTACATAGCAGGGAGACATTGGGTTTTCAATGGTATACATCGTTTTGAATTGTCCGATGCGGGCGGTCAGTTGGGGGAGGAATTTGTATTCGGTGTATGCTTCAAGTATTTTCCCGGTATTGGCAAAGCTGTACATGAAGTAACATAGCCAGCGGTCAGTGATTTTACCTTGTGCCATGAAGATAACCCGCTTGATGTCGAAGGTATTACTGCCATCGTCGGCATCATCATACGTATATCCTACCTGTGCATAACCGGCAAGGCTGATACGGTCTTTCAGAGTGTTTACTACGTCGTTTAAACAAGCATCTTGTGCCGTTGCTATCAGGACAGAGAACAAGAAAGCGAAGGATAACAGTATTCGTTTCATTATTTTTTATAGATGTGAAGATATAAGATTAAAAAAGGCAACCCTTCTTTTCAAAGAGCTGCCTTTGGGTATGATAATGTCTGTTTTTATTCGTTGATAGCAGCGATACCCGGAAGAACTTTTCCTTCGATTGCTTCGAGCAATGCACCACCACCGGTTGAAACGTAAGAAACACCGCTTGCCAAACCGAACTTGTTTACGCAAGCTACGGAATCACCACCACCTACAAGTGAGAAAGCACCGTTCTTGGTAGCCTCTACGATAGCTTCACCTACGGCACGTGAGCCATGAGTAAAGTTCTCGAATTCGAATACACCAGTCGGACCGTTCCACAAGATAGTCTTGGAGTTTTTAATAACGTCTGTGAAGATTTTCTCTGTTTCAGGACCGATATCCAAACCTTCCCAACCATCAGGAATTTGGTCAACCGGACAGAACTTAGTGTTGGCGTCGTTAGAGAAAGCGTCAGCGATCTTAGCGTCAACAGCCAATACCAGGTTTACACCTTTTTCTTTAGCTTTTGCTACCAGGTCAAGAGCCAGATCCAGTTTGTCATCTTCGCAAATGGAAATACCGATCTTTCCACCCATAGCCTTAGTGAAAGTATAAGTCATACCACCGGCGATGATCAGGTTATCAACCTTACTCAGCAGGTTTTCGATGATTTCGATTTTAGAAGAAACCTTAGAACCACCCATGATAGCAGTGAACGGACGTTTGATGTCATTCAATACTTTATCAACAGCTTTCACTTCTTTCTCCATCAAGTAACCGAACATCTTGCTGTCTTTGTCGAAATATTTAGCGATCAAAGCCGTAGAAGCGTGTGCACGGTGAGCTGTACCGAAAGCGTCGTTTACGTAGCAGTCAGCATAAGAAGCCAATTTCTTGGTGAATTCTTTCTGGCTTTCTTTTACGGCTTTCTTGGCGGCAGCTTTTTCTTCGTCTGTCGCATCTTCTGCCAAACCGCGGGGTTTGCCTTCCTCTTCAGCATAGAAACGAAGATTCTCAAGCAACAGCACTTCACCCGGTTGCAGAGCAGCAGCTTTTACAGCAGCTTCTTCGCCCATACAGTCGTTAGCGAATTGCACCTCAACACCCAACAATTCTGACAGATGTTTCAGGATATGTTTCAAAGAGAACTTGTCAGCCGGACCTTTCGGACGACCGAGGTGAGAACCAATAATTATACTGCCACCGTCAGCCAAAATTTTCTTCAGCGTAGGAAGAGCAGCACGCATACGGTTATCATCTGTAATGTTGAAGTTTTCGTCCAAGGGTACATTGAAGTCCACACGAACGAATGCCTTTTTACCGGCAAAGTTGAATTGATCAATTGTCATAATACTCTATTTTATTTAAAAGTGTTATTAATTTGTTTTCGTGAGCGCAAAGTTAGCATTTATTTCTTTCTTTTGCTATGAAACCGTCATTTATTCTTTATCTTTCGGCTTCTCTTTGCTAACTTTATACTTCTCGCAATAATATTTGCACATCAATTGCAAACCGCAGTTGTCACATTGTGGTGTACGTGCCTGGCAGACGTATCGTCCGTGCAAAATAAGCCAGTGATGAGCAATGGGAATGTCGGCTTCCGGAATGTTTTTCACCAGTTCTTTTTCTACACTGAACGGGGTGGTGCATTGGTCCGAAACTAGTCCGAGGCGATGGCTTACACGGAACACATGAGTGTCTACTGCCATTGCCGCTTTGTTGAATACAACGGATTGGATGACGTTTGCCGTCTTACGTCCTACACCGGGAAGTTTTATGAGTTCTTCCAGTGTGCCGGGCACTTCGCTGTTGAAGTCTTTCACCAACATTTGTGCCATGCCTACCAGATGTTTTGCCTTGTTATTGGGGTAAGACACGCTACGGATATATTCATATATCACTTCCGGAGTACTGGCAGCGAGAACTTCCGGAGTCGGGAAGTCGCGATACAGTGGCGGAACAATCATATTCACCCGTTTATCCGTACATTGGGCGGAGAGGATGACCGCTATCAGCAGTTGAAACGGAGTCTCATAGTGTAGTTCCGTTTCGGCTACGGGACGATTTTCCCGAAACCAGGCAAGGACTTTTTCATAACGTTCTTTCTTTCTCATCGCAATTTATTTTTATGGTAATTGGGAGCTACTTTGCCATTGAAGTAGAGCATGGAAACAATGGTAAGGCAGGCTCCGAATAAATAGGCTTTATCAAAGGTGCTGACTTCTGCAATATAGCCTCCTGTCAACATACCGATACCGATGCCTACATCCCAGGAGGTCAGGTAGGTGGAAGTGGCGGTACCACGTTGGCTGTTGGGGGCGAGATTGACAAATAAAGTGTTGTAAGCGGGGAACATAATGCCGAACCCCACTCCCAGCAACAAGGCCACGGAAAAGAAAACAATCGTACATACCATGTTGTTCCAGCTGATAAGATATACACAGGCCGAAAGCAGGAAAAAACTGAACACCACGAGATACAGTCCAGCGGAAATAACCTGCGTTATCTTACCTCTGTCCACAATCTTTCCGGAGAATATACGTGAAATAGCCATTCCTATTGCCATGAAAGTGAAGAAGAAACCTGTGGTGGCATTAATCCCGATTTGTTTGGCATACATAGCCACATAGTTGGTCGTCATTCCATAAGGAATGGAAAGCAACAAGAGGCTGATACCTGCTGGAATACCTTTCAGCAATATGAATCGGTCGAGAGATATCGGTTCCCGTCTCACAGGTGGTTTATAAGGAGTCTTTACAAGAGAAGCGCAAACGAACCCAGCCATACAGGACCCTAGTGAACAGCAGAATATGGTAGTAAAACTCATTCCTGCATCATGCAGAAATAATCCTGACATCGGACCCACTGCCATTGCAATGTTGTTTGAAAGCCCATAATATCCCAATCCTTCTCCGCGTCGTGAAGATGGCATGATGTCAATCACGACTGTGTTACCACCTACGGTTACCATTCCGAACGATACTCCCTGTATGATACGAAACATGATAAACAGTGTAAGAGAGCCTGCAATAATGTATCCGGCAAACATCGTCATAAAGATGAAGTAAGCCATCAAATATAAAGGTTTACGTGCAAAACTGTCCAGAAAATAACCGGAGAAAGGGCGGATACACAATGCAGCTACTGTGTAGCAGGAAAGAATGATACCGATTGTGGAATTGCCGGCACTGAATACTTCGGACAGGTAAAAGGGAAGTACCGGTATCAGCAACCAGAATCCGAAATACAGCAGGAAGTTGGCTGCGAGAATAAAACAATAACTGGAAGTAACAAGTTTATCTTTCATTCTTATTAAATTGAGAGTTGAGAATTGAGAATCGAGAGTTGCCTGTGGCATGATAGCGCAGCCCAACTCTCAACTCTTAATTCTCAACTCTCCACTTATTTTAGTAAGCGGCTTCGAATTCCTTCAGGAATCTTGTGTCGTTTTCAGAGAACATACGAAGGTCTTTCACCTGATATTTCAGGTTAGTAATACGCTCGATACCCATACCGAGGGCGTATCCGCTGTATACCTTACTGTCGATGCCGTTACTTTCCAATACGTTGGGGTCTACCATACCGCAACCCAGGATTTCTACCCAGCCGGTATGCTTGCAGAACGGACAGCCCTTTCCGCCACAAATGTTACAACTGATGTCCATTTCGGCACTGGGTTCCGTGAACGGGAAATAAGACGGACGCAGACGGATCTTGGTATCTTCGCCGAACATTTCTTTGGCAAAGAGCAATAACACCTGTTTCAGATCAGTGAAAGATACGTCTTTATCTACGTACAACGCTTCTACCTGATGGAAAAAGCAGTGTGCACGATAGCTGATAGCTTCGTTACGATATACGCGTCCCGGGCAAATGATGCGGATAGGAGGTTGTGAGACTTCCATAACGCGTGTTTGTACGGATGAAGTGTGCGTACGCAATACGATGTCGGGATGTGCTTCGATGAAGAAAGTATCCTGCATATCGCGTGCGGGGTGATCTTCAGCAAAATTCAATGCGGAGAACACGTGCCAGTCATCCTCAATTTCCGGACCTTCGGCAATACTGAAACCCAGACGTGCAAATATATCGATGATTTCGTTTTTTACGATGGTGAGCGGGTGGCGTGTACCCAGTTCTACCGGATAAGCGGAACGAGTGAGGTCAATATCGTCACAACCCGTATCCTGGCTTTCGAACTGTTCTTTCAGGGCGTTAATCTTTTCCTGCGCCTTGTTTTTCAGTTCATTCAGTCTCATGCCGACTTCTTTCTTCTGTTCGGCAGCCACGTTGCGGAAGTCTGCCATCAAGTCATTGATAGCGCCTTTTTTACTGAGGAATTTGATGCGGAGTGCTTCCAGTTCCTCGGCGTTGGCAGCTTTCAGTGCTTCCACTTCTTGCAGAAGCTGGTTGATTTTATCTATCATATCGTCGTTATTATTTATTTCCGAAATACATAAAACGGTGCAAAGATACAACTTTATCATGATTTCGCTCCCAATCTCTTTATAAAATTAATCGGTCGCGGGGAAAAAGTCTGTGGCTGGTTAGGTGTAAATCTTCGTAGCATCTCTATGCGATCTCCGTATCGTATAGATTGTGGATAATCATTATCCTTGTCAGCTATGCACTGTCCTCCTTATCTTTGTGGGAGGTTAATTAGCTTCTTCTTTGTTCCTTTTCAGTGCTTTTTGATAAAGTTCTTCTTGCAAAACAAAGAATTCTGCCATGAGCTCAACAGGAACACATGGGTCGTTTTCATCTTCCGCATTGTTCATCAATTGCTCGATTCTTTTAGAGAGGGAAAGGTAACGCTGCATTTCAGGGTCATAGGGGTTAAGCGTATGCAGTATAATGTCGCTTTTCCTTAAATTAGTTTGTTTCATCTTTTATGATTGATTTATTCGGCAAAGGTAACTGCTTTTTTAGTATTCTTAAGTATTCCGGCGCAAATAATCTTTTTGCTAAGCAATTTTTTCGAACAGATATTAAAAAAATATATTAATAGGCCTCTCTGATAACAACTTAATAGCTATTCAACTATCTTTATTACAGAAAATAGTGGCCACAAGTGTTTTCGTATTACTAACAATATCTATATAGTGTCAGATTCTTAACAGAAGGCATTATATAGTAACTAATTTGTAAACTATGGAAACCAAAAAAACACCCAAAGCAAACTTGGAAAGCAAGAGACCCACGTGGTTACTTGTAGGTTATGTAGTCGTACTTGCCTTCATGTTCGTAGCGTTTGAATGGACGCGTGATATTAAGATTGACACGAGTGGTCGTATCGTCGAAAATGTATTTGAACAGGACATGGAGATCCCTCTTACAAGGCAGCCTGAGGTTGCTCCCCCACCTCCACCTCAAGTTACTCCTATTAATGATGTTTTGACAATAATAGATGATGACGCTAATGTAGAAGAAACCAATTTCGCTTCCTCGGAAGAAACCGGTGAGGATGTGGTAGTGAAACACATACCTGTCACTGTGGACGAAGATGTACCGGTAGAAGATGAGATTTTTGAAGTAGTGGAAGAAAATCCGCAATTTCTCAATGGTGGTACAGTCGGTCTTTTACAGTATTTGAGTAAGAATATCAAGTATCCCACCATTCCACAAGAGAATGGAACCCAGGGGCGTGTAACAGTACAGTTTGTTGTGAACAAGGATGGTAGCATCGTGGATGTGAACGTGATAAGAGGCGTTGATCCTTATCTGGACAAAGAAGCGGTTCGCGTTATTTCTACCATGCCGAAATGGAAGCCCGGAAAACAACGTGGCGTACCCGTACGCTGCAAGTTTACAGTGCCTGTGACGTTTAAGTTACAATAGGATAAGTTTTAAAATCATTACATTGTTTGATTAAAGGTGAAATGGTTTGTTTGAGTGTGGATGCTTGAATGAACCATTTCACTTTGCATCAATAGTTCCTACATCCTACACCATTTATTATTTTTATCTGATTATCAGGTGTATATATGATGTATGAAGCGGTGTAGGAAGATGCATAAAAGCTTCATCCTACACCATAAAACAGACAATAAAGAACGTTTTTATACTTGTAATTTACTAATTCACAGATTCTTAATGTGCATTGTACAAACTTTGCCCGGATTCGTACAAATATCTTTTTTTAGCCTGCAATTATTCATTACTGGAGTTAAACACCATCTTCTCATGGTATAGAAGGCTGAATTATAGATGCAAAATTTGATATGCCCCTTTCTTTTTCCCCTAAAGCTTTCATGTTAATGTCATTATGCTATAAGTAAAACCTCGTTTTCCAATTGTGGGCTGTCTGTCCCGCAATTGCGGGCTGCATAGCCTACAATTGGAAAACGTATAGCCCGCAACTGTAGGACGAAGTTTTGCTACGGGCAAAAGAAGAAAAGTAATAAAGCAAAGCGTGGTTTTCATACGACCTTTTACTCATCTTTCTTATTGTTCCTAAGTATTCTATTGTGGAATCTTTTTGGATTTATAAAGGATAGGTGGGGAGATAGAGTAAAAAAAGGAATATATCCTGCTTCTGATATATTCCTTTTTATCGTGGAGAGTATCGGACTCGAACCGATCACCTCGACACTGCCAGTGTCGCGCTCTAGCCAGATGAGCTAACCCCCCTTTTTTGATCCTTCGCTAACGTTTGCGAGGTTTCTCTCTTTTTGGTGGCGCAAATATAATGCATTATTCTGAAATAATTGCTATGTTTGCGAAACAAAGTGAAAGAAAAAATATGCTGATTTATAATACAACCTATCAAGTAGAAGAAGGACAGGAAGATAACTTCCTAATCTGGATCAAAGAATTCTATTTACCCGAAGTAGAAAAGGCTGGTGCATTGCATACACCGCGCATTGTTCGTGTACTCAGTCACCGTGAAGAGGGCAGTACCTGTTATTCCCTTCAGTTTGAAGTGGAAAATTCCGGTGTTTTGCATCGCTGGCATCTGGAACAGGGAACAAAGTTGAACGAAGAGCTGGTTAAGATATTCCAGGATAAAGTGGTAGGGTTTCCTACACTGATGGAGGTGATAGAGTGATACAGCCTGTCAAGGAAAAGATAATTCTGGGCATTGACCCCGGTACGACCATTATGGGATACGGAGTTTTGCGTGTACAGGGAACAAAACCTGAGATGATAGCTATGGGCATTATTGATCTGCGTAAAATGGGTGACCATTACTTGAAATTACGTCATATACACGAGAGGGTGTTGAGTATAATCGAGAGCTATCTGCCTGATGAACTTGCCATTGAAGCACCCTTTTTCGGGAAGAATGTACAGTCTATGCTGAAGTTGGGGCGTGCACAAGGTGTTGCCATGGCGGCCGCTCTCAGCCGGGATATACCGATCACGGAATATGCTCCTTTAAAAATTAAAATGGCTATCACCGGAAACGGTCAGGCTTCCAAGGAGCAGGTAGCAGATATGTTGCAACGTATGTTGCATTTTGCAAAGGAGGATATGCCTACATTTATGGATGCCACGGACGGTCTTGCTGCCGCTTATTGTCATTTCCTGCAAATGGGACGCCCTACAGTAGAGAAAGGATATCATGGCTGGAAAGATTTCATAGCCAAGAATCCCGACAAAGTAAAGCGATAATATCTCATATCTAATACTTAATGCTTGATACTCAATAATTAATACATGACATTTAATACTTAAAATAACGACCATGAAACTGAATGAACTTGCCTTGATTGGAGTGGCTGCTGCTACGATTGTCAGCTGTTCTCCGGCGAAAAAAGAGTACGCGTCTTATGAGCTGTATCCTGTTCGCTCGGGTGACCTGACAGAGATGGAGTATACTCCTGAAGTTACAAATTTTACTTTGTGGGCACCCACTGCCGATGAAGTGCGTCTGATGTTGTTTGATACCGGTGACAGTGGTCATGCTTATGAAACCGTTTCAATGGTGGCCGATAAGGAAGGAACCTGGACAGCAAAGGTGGAAAAAGACCTGATTGGGAAATTCTATACATTCAATGTAAAGATTAAGGATAAATGGATGGGAGATACTCCGGGCATCAACGCCAAAGCCGTAGGAGTAAATGGAAAGCGTGCCGCAATTATAGATATGAATGCGACTGATCCCGAAGGTTGGGCAACTGATAAACGCCCTGCGTTGGCTTCTCCGGCAGATGCGATTATTTATGAAATGCATCACCGTGATTTTTCTATCGATCCTTCTTCCGGTATTCAGCACAAAGGTAAATTCCTGGCATTGACAGAAGAAGGTACGTTGAGTCCTGAACAATTGGCAACCGGTATTGATCATTTGAAAGAACTGGGTGTGACGCACGTACATCTTCTTCCATCTTATGACTATGCTTCCGTAGACGAGACCAGATTGGATGAAAACAAATACAATTGGGGATATGATCCTCAGAACTACAATGTGCCTGATGGTTCATATTCTACCGATCCTTATGATCCTTCTGTTCGTATTAAAGAGTTCAAACAGATGGTGCAAGCATTGCATAAAGCAGGAATTCGTGTAGTGTTGGACGTGGTGTATAATCATACATTCAATACGGCTGAAAGCAACTTTGAACGTACAGTGCCGGGATATTTTTATCGCCAGATGCCGGATGGTAGCTTTGCTGACGCTTCCGCTTGTGGCAATGAAACGGCAAGTAACCGCCCTATGATGCGGAAATATATGATAGAATCCGTGTTGCATTGGATTAATGAATATCACCTTGACGGTTTTCGCTTTGATCTGATGGGTATTCATGATATAGCAACGATGAATGAAATTCGGAAGGCAGCTACGGCAGTTGACCCGAGTATCATTATTTATGGTGAAGGTTGGGCGGCTAAAGCTCCCCAGATGCCGGAAGACTCGTTGGCTATGAAAGCGAATACTTACCGGATGCCGGGCATTGCTGCATTCTCTGACGAAATGCGTGACGGATTGCGTGGTCCGTTCAATGACAATCATCAAGGTGCTTTTCTTGCCGGAATTCCGGGAGGCGAAGAGAGTATCAAGTTCGGTATTGTCGGTGCTGTCAAGCATCCGCAAGTGGACAATGATTTGGTGAATTATAGTAAGGCTTCCTGGGCTGAACAGCCGACACAAATGGTCAGTTATGTTTCTTGCCATGATGATATGTGCTTGGTTGACAGACTGAATGCAAGTGTTCCGGGTATTACGCCACAGGAGTTGATAAAATTGGATAAATTGGCTCAAACGGCTGTATTTACTTCACAAGGCATACCGTTTATTTATGCCGGTGAAGAGGTGATGCGTGATAAGAAGGGCGTGCATAACAGTTACCAAAGTCCTGACTCTATAAATGCTATTGACTGGAAACGTAAAGCAGAACATGCAGATGTTTTCGCTTATTATAAAGGTTTGATACAGTTACGCAAGAATCACCCTGCTTTCCGCATGGGAGATGCGGATCTGGTACGTAAGCATTTGGAATTCCTTCCTGTGGAGGGCAGTAACTTGATAGCCTACCGTTTGAAGGAACATGCCAACAGTGATGCATGGGAAGATATTATAGTAGCGTTGAACTCACGTAAAGAACCTGCTAAACTGACAGTTCCCGAAGGTAAGTATACGGTTGTTTGCAAGGATGGTTTCATCAGTGAAAAAGGATTGGGTACACTTTACGGATCAGAAGTGATCGTTCCTGCACAGTCTGCGTTGATTATTTATAAATAAGAATAGCGTATATATAATAAAATATCGCCCCTACGAGTTGTGTTACTTGTAGGGGCGCATCTGTATTCGCCCGGATACATAAAAATTGAGAGTTTGGGCATTATATTATAGTTTGTGTTATTCTTTAGCGATATCCGTTTTCCAGGTAATTCCGCTTATATCCATTAATTCAAGTTTATATATTCCAGTTGGTATATCGCTAGTGTTTTTTTCAATATTAATTTCTGCTTTAGCCCCTAATGGAATAACGAGACTATGTTCCCCGGGTTTTACTTTTGCAACATATTTATTACGTATATTGCTCACCGGAAAAGAACTAATCTTCGCCAGAATGCAGAAAAATAAGTCCATCCGACTACCAGGCGGAGAGCCAGCGAAAACATACCGGAAAGGTCATAGGTCTGGCCTGACGGGCGTTCTGGTGTTGGTTCTTTCTCCATAGACTCCTGTATTATTTATTTTGATTGTTCTTTTTTATGATATTTGGCTGCAAAATGTTCCCTAATAGGCCACCCATGGCAGTTCCCCACAATGTGCTGTTTAGTGGAGA
>NZ_EQ973495.1:435202-448786 GCF_000158035.1 Bacteroides cellulosilyticus DSM 14838 | reverse complement strand
CCAAAGCATCGTAAGCCATAAACAGATAATAATATTCTGTTTGAGGATTGTAAATGATTTCAGGACCTTCACTTGCTTGCCAACGATTACCAGCTTGGCGGGTGGCAATTAACTGCCCATATTCGGCAGGCGCATTACCTTCTGCCCAAGGGATACTCAGATTTTGTTTGGGCATACCAGTTATTCCATTTAGTTCCATGGCAACGATGCCACTATGCCAAGAACCATAAATTAACCAATGTGCACCTTCAGGAGTGATGATGTAGGAAGGATCGATAGCATTCCATTTGTAGTAACAGTTTGCCCAGTCTCCAGCTGTAACATTAAACTCAAGTCCTTTGTCTGAAGCATTTGTCACTATATACCCTTTATCTACCCATCCATCATTATTAGAAAGATTGGTATTTTCCATCATTCCGATAAATGCACGTTCACTCCAGGTACCTTCACCGTTGAGTAATCCCGGACAAGTGATAGAATAGTACATACGATACAAACCGTTTCTAACTTTGCGTACACAAGGAGCCCAGAAACCATAGGAGATTTCAGCAGCGGTAGCAACGGGTTGCAATCCCATTCCTTGACGAATCTCATTTAGCTTGGGAACTACCCAACCGGGAAGTTCTTTCATGGTTCTGCCCAAATATTCCCAGTCAATCAGGTTCTTGGAGCGGCGTGCATGGAAGTGCCCATGTCCTCCATGAGCATTACCGTATGAAGCATCAGTCTGATACATATAATAGTATCCGTCTTCACCCAACACTACCGTAGGATCGTGTACATTGGCAAGATTCCATTGACCACGCATGTTCCAGTCTGCTATAGCGATATAATTGTCGGGGTAGATGGGAGCTTGATAAGCCGCTAACTGTTCATCTAATGTACCATCGGCTGTACTGAACATGAACTCTGGCGAATAGACTACATCACCTTGGTAGATGCATACGAATGCACGTGCATAGTAAGTGCGTTTCGGAGCTAAATCTGTGAGAGTGGCCGACAATGTTCCATTACTGATAAGTGCTTTGACTGTGGCACTATGGATGGTAGGAGACGATTGTAAACTGTAACAAAAGCCGGCACCGCTATAGCGTACATCATCGCGCATGTTGACTGCCACACTAAGTGAGGCAGACGAAGTGCTTGTTTCACCGGTTATGGCAGGCGTTGCTATGGCAACTCCCTCGGTTCCATAGTCGTTGTCATCGTCGCTGCACGCTCCCATAAAGAGAGCGGCTGCAAACAAGGTAATAAGACATTTATATTGTTTCATAACTTAATTCTTTAGATGTTTTGTTCTATAACATTTTCCCTTTATTCAGCCGGAGTTTCTTCTTCATTCGAATCGTTTTCACCTCCACCTGTAGAAGTACTGAGTTCCCAACCTTGATTTTGTCCCAGTCTCGGCAGTCTCTTAGTTTCCGCATCGGGTATCGGGAAGTAGTAATTCTTAGGTACATTGAATGTGCGTGAGGGATAATTTCTGGCAGAGCCGTATGTGTACACTGCATTTTCCGGATTTGTAACAGTGACACCATAAAGATTATAGACCTGCTTGTAGTATGGCAGATTTTTTTCGCTGGATGGTGTTTGGTTTTCAAAAAGCTTCCAGCGACGTTCGTCGAAGAAACGGTGGTCTTCAAAGCACAATTCAATACGTCGTTCGTTGCGAATGCGTTCACGGAGTTGTTCCTGATTCATGCCGCTATAAGCAGGCATACCTACGCGATCGCGTAATTCGTTGATATATTGATAAGCTTCGGATGGTCCATAGGCTTCGTTTACGGCTTCAGCTGCGTTCAATAAAACCTCTCCAAAACGGAAAATGGGACACACATGATTATAGTTTGACGGACTCTTGAATGACATATTGTTCAAGTACTTTTTTGTATAGTAACCTGTTAAGGTACCACCGTTTTGTGTCTCATAGTCTGCTCCGCTAGGATAAGATACGTCAATGGCGCGTTCCTCTTCATTCAGTTTGTCTCCCCAGATGGAGCCCTGATGCAGGATTGTCTGTTCAAGGCGCGGATCTCGGTTGGCATACGGATTTTGAGGATCGTAACTTGAGTCTTGGTCAATAGGCAAACCATTGATTGTTTCATAAGAATCAACTAAATTCTGGGTTGGATTCGTTCGACCGCTTGAATTGGTAAAGCCGGCAGGAGCTAGATAATCCTCCACTGTATGAGTGGTCCATACAGAACGAGTCAAGATATATTCGTCGTTGAAATATGGGGTTGTTACGAAACATTGATAATAGTTCTGTGTAGGGTCATTATCAGATGTTCTGTATAGCTTGTATGGCTTCGTTTGCTGATTGTTTTTGGTTATGAATGCACGTGCTGCTTCAGCGGCTTCTTTCCACCATTCAATGTTATTGGTCGGATTGTTTAGTGGGGAAGCTCTGTAAAGCAGGGCTCTTGCCTTTAAAGCATAAGCGGCAGCACCATTCACGCGCCCCCAATTCTCATTTTCGTTGCTGTAGCGGAACGGCAATACATCTTTCACCAAGTCGCATTGGTCGGCAACCCATTTCATAACGTCTGCACATTTATTGCGCGGTACATTCATGCGTGGGTCATTCTGCTGAAAAACGATGGGTACACCCTCTTCATCATCACCTGCAATAATGATGTCGCCAAACCAAGAAGACATGTCGAAGTGGAAGATGGCACGAAGCAATTTGGCTTCGGCTACATAGCGATCATACAAATGATTATCGTCACCGGTCTTATCATAGTTACCAACAACTTCTTCACGAACATTCTTTAGGAATAGGTTCGATGCCCGGATAGCTCTGCTGTTTTTGGGCCAAAAGTCATTGGCGAATGGGTGGTTAATAGCTGAATAACCATCTGTAAGTACACTGCCATAATACAATACTGACCACCAACCTAAAGCGTTATCGGTCATGCAATCGCGGGATGCGCTTCGGAATTGTCCATCTGTGTAGCCAACAAAAGCGTCTGGTAAATAAGTGTAAATATTGGCTAAGAAACCACGGGTGTTTTCGTAGCTTCTGAAAACTTGCTCCTCGGAGAGGGTCAAGTCCACTTCCTTTTCCAGGAAGTCGCTACAGGAAGAAGTTCCGTATGCTAACAGCGCTACTGCTATATATTTTATAATCTTTTTCGTATTCATAATCTTGTTTATTGAAAGGTTAGAAACCAACGTTTATACCAAAAGAGAATGTGCGGGTCTTAGGATACCACCATGTGTAACTCATAGGCTTTTCCGGATCCAGATTATCAGGCAAGTGACTCCAATTGAATAAATTGTATCCATTAAAGTAGATACGACATTTGGTCATACCGGCTTTTGCAATCAGCCTTTTGGGTAAAGAGTATCCAAGTTCAATGTTGCGTAGTGACAGATAATTTCCATTTACTATCCAGATATCATTCATATAAGTGTTAGTACTTCTTTCGCTGTCAATAGGATTGAACCCAGCATACGTGGGACGCGGATAGGTTGCATTTACGTTTCGAGGGTCATTCGGATCATCCGTGTAGTATCCCCATGCTTTGGTGATTTCATGAGTTGCCTGATGTCCCCAAGGAGACCAAGTCATGGCAGGTGAGATGAATACTGAACGATTCAGATATGCCGTAAGCGTTGCCTGTAAATCAAAACCTGCATATTCAACACCGAAAGACAAGGAAGGAGTCATTTCGGGGATAATGGTATAACCACTTGGAATCATATCATTTTCATCAATTTGACGGTCACCGTTCAAATCTTTGAAAACGGCTGTACCGAGATCTTGCCTTTTTGCACTACCTGCAGCCGTATTATACGGATACTTTTCCGGATGATCGATAGCGTCTTGTTGACTGGTAGCAATCAGATTAGGATCGCTTGCCCATTGTTGGAACTTGTAAATATTCCAACCGCCTACTGTTCCGTTAAATACATTTTCATAAAGTCCGGCTACAGAAGTGTATTCGAATATCCGTTTACCGGTTTTGCGCTGCCACTCTACATTCGGTTCTGTTTCGTCCATTTCGGTAATCTTATTGGTATTCCAAGTCAGCATGCCTTCCAAGAAATAAGTCACTTTACCAATGCGGTTACGATGTCCGATTGTTAACTCCATACCTTTGGTTTCGGCTTTTCCATAGGCATCTTGTGCTACACCGATACCCAAAAGGCTGGGAGTATTGGAACGGGTTACCAGAATATTGGAACGCCATTCTTTGAACGCGTCGAATGAGCCGTAGAGCCTCTTATGCCAGAAGTCGAAATCTACGCCAACATTAAGCATATCAGAGAGTTCCCATTTATTGTTGTGGTTGCCGGAGAGGGTTTCTGCAACACCTCCTACGCCTGTATTGGAAGTTCCGAAGCTATAACCGGTACTTGTTCCAAAAGTACTTTGGTAGGGGTAACGATTACTGCCCGTAGAAGATTGTCCAACGTGACCAAATGAAGCACGTAGTTTCAGCAGGCTGATATTCTTGTTTTTCAACCATGCCTCTTCTGAAGCTACCCAACCAAGAGAGGCTCCATAGAAATTACCCCAGCGGTCTTCCGGTGCGTAGTTATCACTGGCCATCCGCGAAAAGTTTCCAGAAAGGATATACTTGTTATCATATATATAAGTTGCCTGTCCGTTGTATGACAAGAAACGGTTGGACGAAAGCTTGCCTACATCATGGTTGTTAGCGTCGCGTACGTTTTCCATATTCTGATATGTACGTATGAAGGCGCGGGCATCTACAGCATGTTTTCCAAATGACCGGTTATAGCTGAAACCGGCATTGAAATTAAAATTGTAGTAGTTGGCACGTTCATTGGCAGATGGGTTGGTCAAAGCAGAATACTTGGTAGTTTGTTTGTATTCAAACTGTGACGGATCTTTTACGTTCATATTCATGTAATCGTACTCGTAAGAATTCACACTGTTATCCTGAGTTGATTGAAATACATCAAAGGCATCAAAACTAACTGTTACGTTTGCTTTCAGTCCTTTCACCAGTTCGGACAGGTCGCCCGTCACATTAACGGTAGAATACAAGTTACGACGACGGTTTTTGTCCTGTCCAGATGAACCTAACAAACGTGCAGGATTCTGAGCTGTGCTCTTGGAGTACAATTCTCCGTTAGGGGTGTAAACAGGAGCCATCGGGTCGGCTTCTACTGCACCGAACGTTACCAATGAGAATACACCGGTACGAGGCTGAGAGATATTATCGATACGTCCACCCAAATCCAATGATACATTCAGATATTTGTTTACATCGATGTCCAGATTGGAGCGCAGGTTATAGCGGTTCAAAACGTGCTGCGTGCTGAATTTATCATTATATTCCGTCCATTTGGAATTCCACATACCTTCCTGGCGGAGATATGAGAATGATACATAGTAACGTGCACGGCTGCTTCCGCCACTGATCTGCATATTTGTTTTATAGGTAGGAGCCATGTCGCGATACAACTCATCAAACCAGTTCGTATTGAAATACCGGTATCGGTCTATACCTTCCAGTTCTTCACCGGCAGTGACACGACGATACATTTCAATTTGTTCATCCGAGTATTGTGGATCGCTTCCGTCCAGATAGAGTACCCGGTTGGTTGTCAGTGCTTTGTTATATGCATTCTGATTTTCCATTTTGTTGCTCAACATTTGGAAACCTACTTCTTGCGTGAAGTCTATCTTCGTCTTTCCTGTTTCACCGCGTTTCGTGGTTACCAGAATGGCACCGTTGGCACCGCGCATACCATAGATGGCTGTTGCAGCTGCATCTTTCAGAATAGTAATATTCTCAATGGGGAAAGCGTCGAGAAATGAAAGGTCGCGTTCTACATTGTCTACAATTATTAGCGGATTGCGGGCACCGGAGTTCATGGTACGTATACCGCGGATATACATGGCTGTTTCCGTCCATCCCGGTTCGCTGGACCACTCATAAGTTTCCATACCGGTAACAGTAGAAGAAAATGCATTCTGGAGCACCGTAATGGGATACTTTTGTAACTTTTCACCAGCTACTGCCGAGGTGGATTCAGTCATAAACTTCTTTGGTTTGCGGGTGAAAGCTATTGGCATTGTGTGTAGATATTCGTCTACGTCAGGTTCCATCACAATTTTGAAGTTATCATTAAATTCGGCTGTAGCCGTAGTATTCTTGTAACCTATGCTGCTTACGCAGAGTTCATCGCCTGCTTTTACATTCTTCAAACTGAAGAAACCGTTATCATCAGACAGAGCTATGCGGCTCTGCTCGGTAACGTTCACAATAGCTCCCGGAATTGGGGTACCGTCAGGATCTAAGATACGCCCTTTTAATGTCTGTTCGTCCTGCGCCCGGACTGTACCGGATAGGATAATCAGGACTCCCAACAACAGGAATTTGCTGATTCCTGCCAGTTTGTTCATTATATGATTCATATTGTTATGCATAATATATTCGATTTAAGATTACCAGCCTGGATTATTTTCAATGTTCGTCTTCCAGTATTCTCCCTCAGGTATCGGATAGAGATACATTTTATCTTCGAATACGCGTTTTTGGGCTACTTTACGTGTGATGGTTCCATTTTCAGTCACATTCACTCCGTAGATGTCACGTGATAACGCCTCAGTTGCTACATTCCAGCGCCGAACATCCCATGCGCGATGCTCTTCGAATGCAAATTCGATGGTGCGTTCTTTATGGATGAAGTTGCGCATCTTGTCTTTGGTATTCAAGTCGGTGCGGTCGGTCACACTACCCGAAATGCCTGCGCGTTGGCGTATTTGGTCGAGCATGGAATACACTTCACTGCAAGGGCCGTTCACTTCATTCATAGCTTCTGCATAGTTCATCATGATTTCAGCATAGCGAATGATAGTCCACAGGCGATAGGCTGTTCCGGAATGTTCAACGCTAAGAATTGATTCGGGAATATACTTGCGTACATGGTATCCTGTAGGAGTAGAGTTTGCATTACCTCTTGGGTTGTCACGCATTCCAAATCTTACGTCAATGCTTCCGTTACCCCATTCAGCTCCTTGATAGAGAACTGTGGCAGCCAGACGCGGATCGCGATTACTCCACGGTTGGGCATCATTATAGCCGCTTGCAGGATTGATGGCGGGAATCATTGAATTGCCGGTATATACCGGGGCACCGGTAGCATCATACTCGCTAAAGGGAGAAGAACCGTCCGCCATGTCATACATATCCACCAGATTCTGTGACGGACAAAGGCCACCGTTGCCTCCTTCACCTACCGGTGTGTCATTTTTTATATTGCCCCAATTCTGCTTGTCATCATTTCGGTAGAAGATAACTTCCTTGTTGCTACCTTGATAGGCGGTTCTCAACAGTGCATTGGTATAGTTCTCTATTCCTAAAGTGGCACCAGTAGCATCTTTAGCATTAAACAATGCAAAGTTTGCTCCATAGGTGTCAATGAATTCTTTGGCAACATCAGCAGCCTGTTGCCAGGTGATACCAGATTCGCTACTATAGCGTGGACTTGCCATGAAAAGCATAATGCGTGACCGGAGTGCGCATGCCATAGGCTGACCGATGCGTCCTGCGGAACTTGATTTCCATGCTGTTTCATAATCCAATAAATTGCCTTCACAGCTTTTGAGTTCCTCTAAAATAAAGTCTACTACATACTCTTTTGTCGTGGGACGAGTCGTATATTTACTCATCAAATCGCCGTTAGGGTCGAGCACTTCTTTCACAATGGGGATAGGACCGTAGCGTAAGAACAGTTCCCAATAGAAGTATGCGCGCAGGAAACGGGCTTCTGCTATATAGTTCTTTTTGTCTCTATTATATTTATCTTCGCTGACGGCAGGGTTTTGGGGCACTTCTTCTATGCGGGTGAGAAGCATATTGCATTTGCGGATGCCGCGATAGTAGTGTTCCCAAGTATCAACCAGTTCGGATGCACCCGAACCTCCATAGAAGTTGCCGATATTGAAAGAGGTTCTTACACCATTCCCATAGGAAGTCTCGGCCAAATCGGTTGCTGCATCTAGCCAAGTAGTACTGATGCGGCCTGCACCGTGGCGCAGGAAATTGTAAGTGTCGAGGTGGAACTGTACAGTCAGATTCCAATCGCTGAACACTTGTTCGCCGGTCAACTCATTGCTGGGTTGTTTGTCAAGGAAGCCACCGAATATATCCTCGCAGGAGGTTAGGGTAGTGGAGGCAATACCAAGAGCGAATATACTGTATAATAATGCTTTCTTCATATTTCTATCAGAATTTAATGTTTACACCAAAGTTTACGGTTTTCATAATCGGATAGCGGTTTGAACCGTTGCTTTCCGGATCGGTCAGACCATCCAAGTCATCCCAGGTAATCAGGTTGTTGGCATTTACATAGAGACGACAGTCGCTCATCCCTACTTTCTTGGCCCACAAAGTAGGCAAGGTGTAGCTCAGTTCTATATTTTTCAGTCGCATGAATGCACCGTTTTTCAGGAAGAATGAGTTTCCGCGTTGGTTATGATTGCCGTAGCTGTCATAGTGAAGACGTGGATATTTGGCATTTGCTAAGTTTTCAGCTTCACTCTTGGAAGGATTCCAACGGTCCAGATGATGTTCTTTCACCTTACCTCCATTTACAAAAGCGAACATTGCTTCAGCGTCATAATAGCGGCTTACGTGATTCACGCCCTGAAACATAACACTAAATCCCCAGTTCTTGTAGTTAGCTCCTAATGACAGCGCGTACGTGTTTTCCGGAATATCACTGTAACCGATGAAGGTTTCGTCACCTTCATCAATCAGTCCGTCACCATTCATATCACGATACTTCAAATCTCCTATTCCTACGTTTTCACCAAGTTTGGACACGGGAAGCTTTCCACCATCAATGTCGGCTTGTGTGATGAATCCGTCACATACCAGACCAAAGTACTGATTGATAGGATGACCTTCACGCTTGCGATAATCTGTTTTCAAGTTTGGTTCGTCCATCATGAGGATTTCGTTTTTGGCGTGAGAGTAAGTCAGTCCCACTGTGTAGTTGAAATCCTTACCGATGTGGTTGGCATGTTTCAGTTCGATTTCGTAACCGCTGTTCTTCGTTTTTCCCAGGTTGGCAGCTGCCATGGCCACTCCAACCCATTGCGGACGAGTGAGATACTGTGTCAGAATGTCGTTACGCTTCTCGTAGAAGAGGTCAAGATTACCACTCAGCAGACCGTTCCACAATCCAAATTCCAAACCTAGGTTATATTTATGGGCACGTTCCCATGTAACACCATAGTTAGGATATTGAGATTCATAAATACCGGATTGCCAGGTTTCTCCATATCGGTAGTCATTACCAATCTGGTTCCATTTCTGTTCATACAGGAAGCGTTGCTTGGCACCACCTATTTTATAAATATCATTACCTACCTGGCCGTAAGAAGCACGAAGCTTCAGGTTGTTCAACCAATCTTGTGTACCTTTCATGAATTCTTCATTGGTGATACGCCAGCCCACAGATACGGAAGGAAAGAAACCGAAACGTTTACCTTTCATAAAGTTCTCGGAACCGTTATAACCGGCATTGAACTCAAACAAATAACGGTCATCATAACCATAAGTAACACGACCCACGATACCTTGATAACGTTCTGCCAGTTCAGCTTTGTTACGATAATCATTCTGCATATATAGCATCATACCGGTTACATCATGTTTACCGAACTTACGTGCATAATTCACCTGAGCCTCCATATAGAGTTTATAGATAGAGGTGAAAGAAGAACCATAAGCTAATTCGGTATCAGTGTTGAATTTATTGTAAGCATCAATAGAATTATAATTATCACGATTGTTTAATTCATAGGTGGCGAAATTTTTGGTATAATTTCTGCGATGTTCGTTTTCATAGTCGAACGACAACATGCCTTTCACACTTAAACCTTCAGTGAGCCAATCCAATTTATAATCTACAATGAAGTTTGTTTCATTAATAGTGTTTACTGAACGATAATAACCTCCTTCTGCCAATGCAGCTACTATGTTATTCTGATACTGTGAACTACCGCCATAGAGTGAGCGGGTAGTTTCACCACTTTGTACTTCATAAGCTACAGGAAATATCCAGCCCGGAGTATGATTGATTTCATAAAACACTTCACTGTAGTCGCCTCTTTCTGTAGTCTTGGGGCCTCTGCGTTCCTCAAAGCGTGTACCGAAGTTTACTGAGAAAGTCAAATCTTTCGTCAAGAAGAAATCAGTATTGGCACGGAAAGCGTAACGGCGGAAGTTCAGGCTTGATTTGTTTCCATACGCATCGTTACTCAGGTTTTTATACATAGAAGTCTGATCGTAGAATTCTCCGGAAGCATAGTACCGCATACGTTTCGTACCTCCACGAATACTTACGTTGTAGCGTTGTGCAGGAGCTGTACTGTTAAGTACCTCATCATACCAATTTACGTTAGGATAGAGCATGGCGTCTACTCCGCTCAGTTGTCCGGCTACTGATTTGCGATACATCTCAATATCATTGTCGCTGTACCATGAGTTTATTCCATCGTTACGCAAAGCTTCTTCAAGCAGTACAACAGACTGATATGAGTTCAGGTAAGTATCTCCACGTGTAGGACTTTGAATCTGCCAGTTAGCAGTCAAGCTCACTTCCGGTTTCTGTTCCTTACCACGCTTAGTAGTAATCAACATTACACCGTTTGCACCCCGCACACCGTAAACAGCTGTTGCTGAAGCATCTTTCAGTACAGAGATGGTTTCAATGTCATCGGGAGCTATTTGCGAAAAAGCACGTTCCACACCGTCTACTAAGATAAGCGGTTGCGCATCGCCTGCAAAGGTGGCACGGCCACGGATAAAGATTTGGGCATCATCAGCACCCGGAGCACCGGAAGTCTGTGAAGTGATTACACCGGGAATCTTACCGGCAATGGCTTGTGATACGTTGGCGGCGGGAGTAGACAATAAGTCTTTGGATGATACCTGAGAGATGGCACCAATAACACTCTCTTTTTTCTGTGCGCCATAACCTACTACCACAACTTCTTCCAGCATTTCTGAGTCTTCTTTCAATGTTACAGCAATGGAACTTTTTCCGTTCAGGCTGATTTCTTGTGTCTGATAACCAACAAACGAAATCTGTAGTGTGGCATTGCCACTGCTGACAGTTAACTTGAAGTTACCGTCCATATCGGTAATAGTACCATTGCTTGGTGTACCTTTTTCAAGTACGCTGGCGCCTATGACAGTCTCTCCTGTGGCATCCTTCACGACGCCTGTTACTTGCTTTGATTGAGCCTGGGCTACCTGGCCTATCAGTATCAGGGCAAGCGTCAACAACATGCCAATACACTTGAATCTTGGTGTTGTTTGATGTTTCTTTTCTTTCATATTGCGTTAATTTATATTAGAATAAAGGTTATTTCTTACGATTAACCAGAACTTTAATTTGTTCCTGAGTTAAAGCTACGTTGTAAATAGAAATGTGGTCGAAAGCAAAGCCCGGATCATTGTCTCCCCAGTTCCATGCTTGGTTACCTCCCAGGCAGATATATTTCAAGTCGCTTCCGTTAGAGAACAAACCTGCAATAACATTTCCGTCACCTGAGCCTGAAACATTCCATTCATTCTTCAGCACACCGTCGAAGTAAACTTTAGCGTTGGTTTCAGTGAACACGGCAGTGTACAAATGCCAATCTTTATCGGCAAGCCAATCTGTAGCATCATGATAAGCCACATTGGCACCTGCTGTATTCTGTGCATCTGTAAAGTCGCACCAACCACTACAGTTAACTTGCAGTACCCCTCTGTATTGGCAGGCCAACATCGGTGCACCATTATCAGTGGCTGGTCCTGAACCGTATGCCATGAACAACGGAGCCCACATGTAATCAGCAGAAGTCCCTGCATTTTCAGAATTTACCCAAACGGCTACAGTTAATTGTTTTGTATCAGCAGTATGAGAGAGGGCATCTTCGGGCAACACTAAATAATTGGAGCGTAGTGCGCCTCCTACATTCTGGAATACATTCCCCCATGCGCCGCCAGGACGTTCGATAGTTCCTGCACCGTAGATTGTGGCATTGCCTACACCTTTTTCAAAGTCGTTGAAATACGTTGGAGTCGGTAGTTTTTTATAAGCAATGATATTATCGATTTCTGCTTTAGTCAACGCTTTATTATAAATGGCAATATCGTCGAACATGAATCCTGCGTCATTATCTCCCCAATTCCATGCTTGGTTACCTCCCAGACAGATATATTTTAAATCACTTCCGTTGGAGAATAAGCCGCCAATGACATTTCCGTCACCGGAACCGCTAACATTCCATTCATTTTTTAGTACTCCATCAAAGTATACTTTGGCATTGGTCTCAGTCAGCGTAACTGTATAATAGTGCCAACCTTTATCGGCTAACCAGTCTGTTGCATCGTGATAGACTCCATTGACCTGGTTTGTATTTTGTGCATCTGTAAAGTCACACCAACCATTGCAGTTCACTTGCAGAATACCTCTATATTGGCAGACAAACATGGGAGTACCATTATCTGTAGCAGGACCAGAGGCATAGGCTGAAAATAGTGGGGCCCACATATAGTCGGAAGAAGCACCTGCATTGGCAGCATTCACCCATACACCGATGCTCAATTCTTTGGTTTCTGCTGAATGAGAAAGGACATCTTCGGGCAGTATTAAATAATTGGAGCGTTGAGCGCCACTCACATTTTGGAATACGCGACCAAAATTACCTCCGAAATCAGTGAAGTTACCCTTACCATAAATAGTTGTGCCATCGTTTTCTCTTTCAAAATCGCTGAAGAAAACTTGGCCGGGATAAAGCTCGCCACCTTCAACACTGCTGTCTCCACCTTTCTTCGGCACTGCAATTTCTGTGCTTGTTATCGTATTCCGATAAACGGACAGGTCGTCGAGTTGCCACTTCTGATTCTCGGTGTTCGAACCGTATCCTATATATAGATAAGGTACGGACGCCATAAACTGAACGATTTTTGAGCAATCGAAGTCAGAGACAGTTTTCTCTATTTTCTTTAATCCGTCTACATACACAAAATATCCGTTATTCTTAACAGATATTGCTACATAATGCCATTCACCAGCACTCATCAATCCGGTTTTGGCATCCGCTGGATTATTGTCTTCGTAACTACCATCTACACCTTCATAGTTTAACCAACCGTTGGCTGTAAAAAACATACGTTGAGTAGAATTTGCATTTTCAAATGAAAAAATAGCACCAGTTACATCCTGTTCAAAAGCGGATGCATCTTCATCTTCTTCAGGGACAGCTTGTTTCATCCAGAAAGTGAGTGAAACTCCGTCTTGCACTTTCACCTTATTTAATGGATTAAAGATGCGTGCATAGCCACCGGATAGTTCCAGTACTTGTCCTAATGCTTCATCAGTAACTAAAATAGGAATGTCGCCATCAGGGTAGGCGAAAGTCTGAATCTCTTCGGGGTTCAATTCTTCATCATCGAATGTCAGATTGGCAACCAGCTCAAGTTTAGGTAAAACTTGATTTCCAGGGATTGGGTCCATTTGCCCCCAATCCTGACAAGACCCCATACACATTGTAAGAATTGCCAGGCATATGGCCGGCCATTTTCTTGTCTTCATAAT
>NZ_EQ973495.1:432796-434789 GCF_000158035.1 Bacteroides cellulosilyticus DSM 14838 | reverse complement strand
TGAGGTAATTGGACAAGTATCCGTGCTACAGCCGACATACCTCCAATATAGATAGCCGCCAATAGCCCCGACTATTGCACCTACGATTGTAGGCCAATATCTTTTAGCGAATGTTTTTTCCATCCTTTTTAATACTTTTGATACATGTCTTTTAAAGAAACAGATTTCCTAGGGAAATTGTTTCCCAATATATGGATTATTTTTCATATTAGTTGCTTAAAAAAGGAAGAATCGATTAAACTGCTCTCATTTTGAGCATTTAAAAGGAAAACTTGGTATCTTTGTGGCATCACTAAACAAAATACGTCTGAAATAATGCAACCATATACTATATGTTTGACGGGTGGTGTGGCTCGTAATCCACTTGTGCGATTAGCTGCACCTGCTTCCGCATCTTTTCCGGCAGATGAACACATTGCCATTGTCGGACCTAATGGTTCTGGAAAAAGCCTTTTGGTAGATATGCTTATCGGAAAATACCCTTTGAAGGAAGGAGCAATAACCTATGACTTTTCTCCTTCAACGTTAAAGACAGTCTATGAGAATATCAAATATATTGCTTTTCGCGATACGTATGGGTCGGCGGATGCCAATTACTATTATCAGCAGCGCTGGAACACCCATGATCATGATGATGTTCCGTTAGTCAGGGATATGTTGGGAGAAGTCAGGGATGAGAAACTGAAACAAGAACTTTTTGAATTATTCCGTATTGAACCTATGCTGGATAAGCCGATGATTCTTCTTTCCAGTGGTGAGTTGCGTAAATTTCAGTTAGTGAAAGCACTACTTACAGCTCCCCGTGTTCTTATTATGGATAATCCTTTCATTGGACTGGATGCCCAGACCCGTGAATTGCTGAATACTTTGTTGGCAGGACTAGCCAAACGCTCTGCCGTACAACTTATCCTGATACTTTCTATGATGGATGATATTCCCTCATATATTAATAAAGTGCTGCCGATAGCTAATCGTACGGTAGGGCAAATGATGCAACGTGATCAATATCTTACCATATTCCGGAATGCAGATATACTTGTACCCGAAGATTTACAGCAGCGTATTATTGACCTTCCCTATGATAATACCAATTATGTATCCGATGAAGTGGTCCGATTGAATAAAGTCAGTATTCGCTATGGTGACCGTACTATTTTGAAAGAACTGGACTGGACAGTGATGCGCGGACAGAAGTGGGCGTTGAGTGGTGAGAATGGAGCGGGAAAGTCTACTCTACTTAGTCTTGTGTGTGCCGATAATCCTCAATCATACGCTTGCGATATCAGTCTGTTCGGGAGAAAGAGAGGGACGGGGGAGAGCATTTGGGAAATAAAGAAACATATTGGTTATGTCAGCCCTGAAATGCACCGTGCTTATTTGAAGAATTTACCGGCGATTGAAATAGTTGCCTCCGGCCTGCACGACAGTATCGGACTATACAAGCGCCCGAAAGCGGAACAGATGTCTGTTTGTGAATGGTGGATGGATATTTTCGGTATTGCTGCCTTAAAGGACAAACCTTTCTTGCAATTATCCAGCGGTGAGCAACGTCTGGCACTTCTGGCACGTGCTTTTGTAAAAGATCCGGAATTATTGATACTGGATGAGCCTTTGCATGGTCTGGATACATACAATCGTCGGCGGGTAAAGAAGATAATCGAAGCATTTTGCCGCCGGCAGGACAAAACCATGATTATGGTTACCCATTATGAAAGGGAGTTGCCTGCTACTATTACAGATCGCATAGCTTTAAAGCGTAATCGGTAATCAGTCAAAATTATGAAGAAACTGTTATTCCTGTTTTTGATACTTTTTTTCTTCTTTTCTTGTGGGAGAGGGAAGGCACCGATAAGTGAAAGTTCCCGGATAATACCCGACTCTTTCGCAATCGGTTTGAATTTGTATAATAAAGGAAGAGCAGTTTATCATCATTCCAATAACATGGACAGTATGTTATTCTATATGCAATTGGCTGAAGGTTTCTTCATACGTG
>NZ_EQ973495.1:428449-432476 GCF_000158035.1 Bacteroides cellulosilyticus DSM 14838 | reverse complement strand
ATGGGCATAAAGCGCAGGTGAACCGTTACATTGCTTCTGTCTATTCGGCAAGAGGAGAATCGGATGAGGCTATCCGTTATTTTCTGAGGGCCAGTCGTACGGCAGAAGAATGGCAGTATAGTTTTATCTGTCAGGGAATAGCTGATGCCTATACTGCTGCCGGGCGCTTCCGGGAGGGGGTATCTGGATTAGATTCTATACGGAAGAATATGGATAACAGGCAGATGGTACCTTATTATCATTTAGCTAAAGGAAATCTTTGGGCCGGTATCAACGAATATGATTCTGCTTCTACCTATTATCGTATTGCGTCGATGTCCTTGAACCGTTGGGTTGCAGCCGAGGCATCCCGGAGGTTGAAGTTACTATACTCTTCGCTGGGGAAAGACAGCTGCTCTTTCTATTCAGCACTTGCTGCTAATGAACATCTTGTAAATGAACTGAGAAGAGAGGAAGGAGTTGAAAGCCGGACGAAGTATGAAAAGGCTAAACTGGAAAATGAACTGAACCGGTTGAAAATAGATAAGCAGAGGCGGGAAATCTGGCTGTTAAGTCTGGGACTTTGTTTTGTTGTGGCATTCGCTGCGAGTTATATTGTTTGGCAACGTCGCAAACGCCAGATGTATAAGCAGCTTTGGCGTGAGCAATCCCTGAGACTGAGTCAGACGGAACAATTGTTACAGCAGTCGGAAGAGTTGAGTATATTGCGCGAAAAAGAGGGTCAGCTTCGTGAATCGCTTTTTCGACGGATGAAGTCGTTTCATAAAATTCCCTCTTTGGAAAAAGAAGAGGAGAGTGCTGAAGAGGGAAATGATAATCAAAATCGACGTATAGCCTTGTCTAATGAAGAATGGGAGGATATACGCCAAACGGTGGATGGAAGTTATGATAAATTTTCAGTGCGATTACTGGAAGCTTTTCCGGGATTGAGCATGAAGGATGTGTATTTTTGTTGCCTGGTGAAAATAAACGTTAGTATTAAAGATCTATCTGACATTTACTGTATCAGTCGTACCTCGATAAGTCGTAAGAAACAGCGGATGAAACGAGATAAGTTGGGATTGACGGAGAATAATGAGACTTTGGATGATTTTTTGCGCCGTTTTTGAGCTTTTGTCTATACTTATTGCGATTGATTAATTTATATATAGCTTATAATCATGTGTTTATGTGCTTGATAACTTATACCTTTTGTCTATAAGATAATTTGTATTTCCTTCCTTGTCCAGCTATCTTTGTCTCATTGTTTCATGTAAAAAATAAAAATATGAAAAGCAAACAATGGAAAAGTGAAGGATTGATATGCCTGGTGTTTATTGGAGGGTTGAGTTCTTGTACAAATGGTGGACAAGGATCAAAAGGTGATGCATTAGACACACAACCGATAGTTGGTTCGGTGGAGATTTTAAACGGAGATTCTGTATGGGTTTGCAACCTATCGGCACTGAAAGATACATTAGTACTTCCATTGAGTTATTTTGCAGATGAATTGCAGATTGTGAAGTTGGATAACCGGGATGAAGCATTGGTGCCTGTGCGGAATGTGATTGTTTCTGACAATTATATATTGGTATGGGGCAAAGACCAAACTCCTTTTAAGCTTTTCGATAAATCTGGTAAGTTTCTTGGCAATGTGGGGGCTTTTGGACAAGGTCCCGGTGAGTATCAGTTGATCTATGATGTCCAAATAGACGAGGCTGGTGGGCGTATATATTTGCTTCCGTGGAATGCAAGATCTCTGCTGGCCTATGATTTGAAAGGACAGTCTGTCCAGAACATTTCACTACCCGGTTTGGTGCCGAAAGGTGTCTTCAAGGCAAATACAAAGGATTCTCTTTTGTCTGTATTCCTTCTGCCTTTTGATTATTTGCCGTATGTGGCATGGACTCAGAAGTTCAGTGGAGAAATACAAGATACGATACGTTCACGCCATTTGGCCTTAAAACCAGATTTCAGCAATGAGGTACATAGTAATAAGAATGGTGCTGATTTTGATGTATCTCTTTCTCCATTCTGGGAACGCCGTCCGGATAGCCTTTATCATTATGCCAACGGACGTTTGAATCCTCGTTTCACTATGAATTTTGCAAAGAAAGAAATCCCTATTCATGATTACAAAGAATTTCCACATCATTTCTTGGGAAGTATATCCATAGAAAAACAATTGGATGAAAACAATTTCACGACGGAGGCCCCTGCTGATTTTATTATGGATAAACAGTCTTTAAAAGGTGCTTTCTATAAAGTGGAGAATGACTATCTGGGCAATTTGCCTATTTCCTGGTTTTCGTACAGTTGCTCAAACGGATATTATACGGCCAACATGGAGCCTGTAACTCTGAAAGAAACATTGGAAAAATATTTGGTAGACGCTAAAGACATTTCTGCTGCCGACCGGGAACGTATACAAAAGCTGGCAGATAGCATTCATGAGAATGACAATAACTATATTTTGTATGCTAAGTTGAAATAATAAATGAAACACTTACTTTACATTATATTGCTGTCTCTATCGTTTCTCTCTGCCTGCAAGCTGCGGGCAGAGCAGAAACATCGGGAGGCGAACGACACGATTATTGCAGAAACCCCATCTGGTACCTTCCAGTGTATCTACTCCCGATACGTATGTATATGAAACCAGCACTATGCAACTGTTTGAAACCGATACGACAGGTGTCTTGAAACCTTTACCCTTTACTTTTAAGTCAGAAAAAGGTTCTTCTTATTCTGACCGGCAGATATGTGTAGTTTCCTGGAATACTTTCTATTATGCTGATAATGTATCAGGAGGAAAAGCCATTATTCGTGCTGTTTATCAAGGGGACAGTTTGCATACAGAGCAGATATATAATCTTGCATTTAGTAAAAAACATCCTGACTTATAGCGGACGTACTCCACTTCAGGTATCACGTGAAAACGGTAAAAGTGACGGATATATCTTTGTGGAGCAATATGATTGGGGCGGTAATCCGGTAGCACGTTATAAACTTGACCATTGGGGCAGGGTTGTATCAGATGGGAAGCGATTGTATCAGGTATGTTATATGTATGACGATCCGCTCTTTTTGTATACATTACCCGGAAAAGAATAAAAGAGGTTTGCAAGATAAAAGGCTAAAATGATTCATCTCTAAAAAATACTTTTTATATTTGCAGCCGTTATGGCGAAGTATATATTTTTATTTTGCATATTATTAGGTGTATTTCTTGTATCGGGATTCGAATCTGTATCCGGCGATATGAAGGAGTATAAGGAACTTCGTGTAACAGGCTTGCAGCAGGGTAAGACGGAATGTAATATATCTGAGGCAGGTGCAGAGCAATGTAGGAAAGTGGTCTATGGCGGAGAATATGCGAGTAAGGCTATTGGTAATATAGCAACATCCGTTTCGCGCAGTAATATTCCTTCTTCACAAGTTCTAAGATTTAATGCCCTTTCAGTTGTAGCAAAGATCGTCAAATCCATAAAGGTGCTACTTCCCGAAGAAAAAAGAATGTCTTTTCCGTATCAACTCTCTCTTACTCACTATTCCAGTAGATACTATATCTATGCGTTAAGACATATTATTATTTAATCTTTCTCTTTTCTATAAGGCATTAAGTGTGTCTTATATCTCCTTATTACTTCAATTCATATGTATTTCTTTCATTGAGAATAACTGAAAAGTCGTATCTCTGTTGTGGAATATGTATATACCTATATGTTAATACTCAATAGATAATGGAATTTATATTAGATTTTATTCTTCACATTGATCAATATATGATAAACATTGTGCAGGAATATCATGCCTGGACTTATATAATATTGTTCATAATCATTTTTTGTGAAACGGGATTGGTTGTTACTCCTTTTCTTCCGGGAGATTCATTACTCTTTGTGACGGGAGCTATTGCCTCGTTACCCGGGACGCCTCTTGAGGTAAATATTCTTGTTTTGATCTTGTTTTTCGCCGCAGTTTTGGGAGATTCTTGTAATTATATGATAGGGCATCTCTTCGGGCGCAAATTGTTCAATAATCCCAA
>NZ_EQ973495.1:403906-427727 GCF_000158035.1 Bacteroides cellulosilyticus DSM 14838 | reverse complement strand
TAGCCACTATTGTATCGACCAAAGTTCTTACTCCCTTTCAGGCAGTAATATGGGCGGCTTTCTTTAACTTTGTTGCATTTTTTATTGCCAAATATTTAATCGGTGGTTTCGGTATAGCCAATACTGTGTCCAAGACTGTGATGGAACAGTTTATTACACTGCCGATTATATTATCCGGAGTGATTGCTGCCATAGCATGGAATCTGTTTACTTGGTGGAGAGGTATTCCTTCATCTTCTTCCCATACCCTTATTGGCGGATTTGCAGGAGCCGCCATTATGGCTCATGGTTTCGATGCTATTCAACTCAATATCATTCTGAAGATTGCGGCTTTCATATTTCTTGCTCCTTTGATAGGAATGATTGTTGCCTTCGGATTCACATTGTTGGTTCTTTATGCTTGCCGGCGTGCACATCCCCATACAGCTGAAGTCTGGTTTAAGAAATTGCAACTTGTTTCTTCGGCTATGTTCAGTATAGGGCATGGTTTGAATGACTCGCAAAAGGTAATGGGTATTATAGCGGCGGCCATGATAGCAGCCCATTCGGAAGGCTTGGGAATGGGAATAAACAGTATTGAGGATTTACCGGATTGGGTGGCATTTTCGTGTTTTACAGCCATTTCTCTTGGTACAATGTCCGGTGGGTGGAAGATTGTGAAAACGATGGGTACCAGGATTACCAAAGTAACCCCTTTGGAAGGTGTTGTTGCGGAAACGGCCGGTGCTTTTACTTTATATCTTACGGAGTTCTTGAAAATTCCGGTGAGTACTACACATACAATTACCGGAGCTATTATTGGAGTCGGTGCTACTAAAAGACTCTCCGCTGTACGTTGGGGAGTAACAAGAAGTCTGATGACTGCTTGGGTACTGACTATTCCGGTGAGTGGGCTCTTGGCAGCCGGAGTTTATTGGGTTATTACCCTTCTTTCCTAAATCAAATACAAGTAGCAATTAGTTAATAATGAGGTTATGAATTGGAATTCACATCAATTTGAAATGATAAGAGGCTACAAATCAGTTCATCTGGTATTCTAATGCTTTTTTTGAATGATTTTGTTATTATTGGAAAGTGTGAAATAAATATTAATTTCTTGATAAAAATGTATTCATATTAAAGATAATTACTACGTTTGCACCCGTTATGATGAAGTATATCTTTTGCATATTGTTTGGTTCACTTTTAATGTTAGGATTTCACTATACTCCTGATGAAAAAGTGCAAGAGGCTCAACCCAATGCCGGGGTTGTTGCCATGGATGTGCAATCCGATACCAGATTGGCACAGAAGATTTCTGTGACTGTTGCCGGACAATCATATGGAGGAAGTCACGCTTTCGATAGCGAAACATCCGATTATACAATTAGTGACGGGTTGTTAGGTGGTTTGTTTTCTTTCAGAAATACCACAACACCTTCTAAAGTCTTGAGATTTTGTTCTGCTACAATCGTGCAGATGCTTTGTCTTTCAGATACTCAACTTCCGGAAAATAAATGGAGAGGACTTTCTCCGGATACCAATTATATTAAATATTCTAACGGATACTATGTCTATACATTAGGACATATTCTTATTTAATTCACATTTCTTTTCTAACTTGTTGATAGGGTGAGGAGCAACAGCTTCTTTTCTGCAGGCCCTATCTATTGCTTCATTTATCTTTATTATTTCTTATTTAATTTCATGCTGACATGGAAAACAAAAAATGTATTTCCTATGGATTGGAGCATGAGGCGGGTGTCATCATATCGCGCTGCTATCAGTGCGGTAAATGTACGGCAGGGTGTGTCTTAGCGGAAGAAATGGATTTTCCTCCCAGTTTCTTGGTACGTTTGCTTCAGACAAGAACCCCTGAAAATGACAATCGTGTGCTTGGTTCCAATGCTATCTGGATTTGTTTGAATTGTGAGAATTGTATTGCACGGTGTCCTAAAGAAATTGATATTCCTAAAATCATGGATTATCTACGGGAGCAGTCCCGCCACCGGAACTGTATAAATAAACAATCCCGGCCTGTGGTTGCTTTCCACAGTGCTTTCCTACAATCAGTGAGATATACCGGAAGGTTGTATGAGATAGGTTTAGTTGCCGGATTTAAAATGCGTACCTTTCGCATGCTACAGGATGTAAACTTGGTTCCCGGTATGTTGAAGAAAGGAAAATTGAACCTTTTGCCGGAATGTATTGAGAGCAGGCAGAAGATAAAGAAGATATTTTCCCAAACTATTGACAAAAAAGAAAAGTAGAAAAGTATGAGAATAGGTTTCTATCCGGGATGTTCGCTGAATGGTACTTCCCGTGAATACAATGAGTCGGTTAAGGCAATAGGAAAGGCTTTGGGGATTGATTGGGTAGAGTTGAAAGATTGGAATTGTTGCGGTGCTACTGCGGCACATTCCATGAATAAAGAATTGTCTTTAGCACTGCCTACTCGTATATTGGCATTGGCCGAGAAACAAGGCTTTCAGGAAATAGTGGTTCCTTGTGCTTCCTGCTATAATCGTCTGAGTGTGGCACAATATGAATTGGAAAATAATGAAAAGTTGAAGGATGATGTGCTGACGGTGGTAGGTTTGCCTTATCTGGGAACAGTAAAAGTCTTGAATGTCCTTCAATTTATAGAAAAATATATATTGGATATATTGCCGGATAAGATTGTACGGCCATTTGCTCATCAGGTGGCTTGTTATTATGGCTGTTTATTACTTCGTCCGCATAAAGTTTTAAAGTTTGATCGTTTGGAGGATCCGCAAAGTATGGATAAGATTATGTCAATATTGGGGGCTAATCCTATAGACTGGGCATTTAAGACTGAATGTTGCGGGGCGGGCTTGTCCGTATCGCGCACAGATTTGGTTGGGCGTCTTTCTGGAAATATCTTGAAAGATGCCAGCGACAGAGGAGCGGAAGCTGTCATTGTGGCTTGTCCGATGTGTCATTCCAATTTGGATATGCGTCGTTCTACTATCAACAGGCATTTGATGGAACCGATAACAATACCTGTGCTATATGTAACTCAAGTGTTAGGATTGGCTATCGGACTTTCAGCTAAAGACTTAGGGTTGAAGCGTCATTTTGTGGGTGTAAACTTAAAGGAGGCTGAGTTATGTCAAGAATAGGTGTCTTTATATGCCATTGCGGAGAAAATATCGGTGCTACTGTTGATTGTATAAAAGTTGCTGAGCTGGCTGCGAATATGGAAGGCGTGGCATACGCTGTTGATTATAAATATATGTGTTCGGATCCGGGGCAGACACTCATAAAGAATGCAATTAAAGAATATGATTTGGATGGTGTGGTGGTAGGTGCATGTTCTCCCCGTATGCATGAACCGACTTTTCGTCGGGCATGTGCCGAAGCAGGCCTAAATCCTTATTTGTGTGAAATTGCCAATATTCGTGAACATTGTTCTTGGGTGCATGATAAAGGAGAAGCAACTACACGTAAGGCTGTTGACATTGTGAGAAGTTTGGTTGAGAAGGTAAAGCGGAATCGTCCACTGAATCCGATACAGGTTCCTATTACTAAAAAAGCTTTGGTGATAGGTGGCGGAATAGCTGGTATCCAAGCAAGTCTGGATATTGCCAATTGTGGATATCAGGTGATTTTGATAGAGAAAGATCCTTCTATAGGCGGGCATATGTCACAGTTGTCAGAAACATTTCCGACTTTAGACTGCTCTCAATGTATCTTGACTCCACGTATGGTTGAGGTGGCTCAGCATCCTAATATTACGCTTTATACCTATGCAGAATTGGAAAGTCTGGAAGGATTTATAGGTAATTTCAAAGCAAGTATTCGCTTAAAAGCAAAGAGTATTGACGAAAAGCTATGTACCGGTTGTGGACTTTGCACAACGAAATGTCCCACAAAGAAGATTCCGAGCGAATTTAATGCAGGTTTGGGAATGCGGACTGCAATTTATGTTCCGTTTCCTCAGGCTGTTCCTAATAAGCCGGTAATCGACAGAGTACATTGCACTCATTTTCGGACAGGAAGATGCGGTGTTTGTGAAAAGGTGTGTCCGACCGGAGCTATTCGTTTTGACCAAGAGGACCGTATTATATCAGAAAATGTCGGAGCTATTGTGGTTACTACCGGATTTAATGTACTGAATACAGACTTTTTCCCGGAATATGGCTATGGAAAATATAAAGATATTATTACCGGGATTCAGTTTGAACGGCTGGCTTCTGCGTCCGGACCTACTTTAGGAGAAATCCGTCGTCCTTCAGATGGTAAAATCCCTCAAAAAATTGTGTTTGTTGCATGTGCCGGTTCACGCGATCCGGCAAAAGGTATTCCTTACTGTTCCAAAATATGCTGTATGTATACTGCCAAACATGCTATGCTTTATCAGCATAAAGTACACGATGGTGAATCTTATGTCTTTTATATGGATATTCGTGCAGGTGGTAAGAATTATGAGGAATTTGTGCGTAGAGCGATTGAAGAAGATGGGGTGAACTATATACGGGGACGTGTTGCACGGATTTATGAAAAAAATGGCAAGTTGATTGTAAAGGGAGTAGATACTTTGCTCGGTGCTTCTCCTGTTGAGATAGAAGCGGATATGGTGGTACTGGCTACAGCAGGAGTAGCAAATAAAGGTGCAGAAGACTTGGCTCAGAAGATGCATATCTCCTATGATCCATATCAGTTTTTTGCAGAAGCGCATCCTAAGTTGAAGCCGGTAGAAACGAATACTGCCGGTATCTTTCTGGCGGGGGCCTGTCAGGCTCCAAAAGATATTCCCGAGACAGTGGGGATGGCATCCGGTGCAGCTGTGAAAGTAGCAAGCTTATTTTCACAAGCCAACTTGGTGCGTGAGCCTATGATTGCTGTTGTCAACCGGACTGCACCTCCCTTGTTCAGTACTTGTGTAGGGTGTTTTATGTGCCAGACCGCTTGTCCTTATCAGGCTATTGAGCGTGAAGAGATAAAAGATCGGACAGGCAAAGTTTTGAAAACAGTAGCTAAAGTTAATCCGGGGCTTTGCCAGGGTTGCGGAACATGTGTTGCTTTTTGCCGCTCTAAATCAATTGACATACAGGGATATTCCAATGAGCAGGTATATGCTGAAGTAATGGCTCTGTTGAACAATTAAAAGGAAGTTAGATATGAATGAGAATAAATCTGAATTTGAACCGAAGATTGTTGCTTTCGTCTGTAACTGGTGTACCTATGCCGGGGCCGATCTAACCGGAACAAGTCGTTTGAAATATGCCACCAATGTGGAAATTGTACGTTTTCCATGTACGGGTAGAATTGATTTTATGTTATTGCTAAAAGCCTTTGCTGGTGGAGCCGATGGTATTATAGTATCTGGTTGCCATCCGAATGATTGCCACTATACATCCGGAAACTTTCATGCCCGCCGGCGTTGGATTGTCTTTCGCGGACTACTTGATTTCCTGGGCATTGATGTTCGGAGAATCTGTTATTCTTGGGTATCGGCAGCCGAAGGAGCCAAATGGGCAGAGTTAGTCAATCAGACAGTTGCCGCTATTCGAGAGTTAGGACCTTACGAAGAATACAAGAAGGTAGCTGCATATTTAGAACAGGAGGTGGCTTATGAATAAATTGGCCGAAAAAGTAAAGTCACTTTTCACCGAGGATCTCGTGAAATTGGTTATTGGCTTTGAGAAGGGGAGTCACGGAGTACGTCCATTTTTTTGTAGAAATATAGAGGAGGCAGATAAACTGGTTTGGGATGACTTTTGTACGAATAATATTGCAGTTTATTTGACTAAAACAGAATTATTCGGTACAGATAAAACAGCCTTGTTTGCTAATCTCCCTGCACTGCGTACTATTCTGCAACTAGCGTCAGAAAATCAATTGAAGCAGGAGCAATGGATTATTCTCACATTGAATGCTCAGGAAGAAGTTATTCAGTTCGACAACTTTGAAGATATTTATGCTTATATGGCTGACTATCCGATGCTGACGAGTGAAGAAGACCGCCAACTGATAGAGAAGATACAAAACATGACTCGTGAAGACAGATGGCAATATTGGATTCATGAAATGTCAAAATGCATTAAGTGTTATGCCTGTCGTGCAGCTTGCCCATTGTGTTATTGCAATCGATGCATTGTTGAAGTGAACTGTCCCCAGTGGATACAGGCATGGTCGGCTCCGCTGACTAATATGGAGTGGCAGGTAAACCGGGTCATGCATATGGCTGGGCGTTGTGTAGAATGTGGAGCGTGTGCAAAAGCTTGTCCTGTAGGTATTCCTCTTCATTTGCTGACACAGAATATGATGGAAACTATCCGGCATGAGTTTGAAAAACAACCGGGTAATCTGGGGAATAAGGGAAATGTACTTGCCACTTTTAGAGTGGAAGATAAAGAAGACTTCATACATTAATGGAAACAATGACTAATTTACATATCAGCCAGCATGCTTTGGAGCAATGGCTTTATCAGATGGTAAACAGTAAGATAGAAGTGTTTGCCCCTGTACATGATGGAGAAAAAACAGATTTCCGGTTATTGGCTTTCGGTGATAAAGTTGCTGATGATTATGTACAGACTACCCAATCCGCGAAGCGTTTTGCCTTTCCAAAGGCAGAAAAGTTATTCTCATACAGAAAAGAAGGGAAAGACGTAACCTTACAGGAAAGGGATCTGAATGATTTTCCGGAAATTGTGCTTTGGAAGGTGCGTCCTTGTGATGCGGCTGGTTTTGCTCCACTTACCGGTATTTTTAACTGGGATTATAAAGACGATATATATAATGCGCGGAGGGATAAAATAACTTTAGTTAGTTTCAGTTGTACCCGATGTGATGAATATTGTTTTTGTACTTCTGTCCATGGTGGTCCGGGAAACACGGAAGGCAGCGATATACAAGTAACAGAATTACCGGATCGGAGTGCTTTGGTGGAGATATTGACTCCGAAAGGTAAATCGTTGATAGAACGTTTTGTACAGGAAACTACACCAGCGGACGGAATAGATAAAGAGACATATTTGGCTTCTGTTCCGGTTCGTTTCAAGTTAGAACAGCTCCGTGAAAAACTGGAAGGAGCTTTTGATAGCCCTATTTGGAAACAACAATCCGAGCGTTGTTTGGGGTGTGGCGCTTGCGCATTTGTTTGTCCCACTTGTGCTTGTTTTGATATTCAGGAAGATGCTCGGGGAAGTTCCGGTAGTCGGATTCGTTGCTGGGATTCCTGTGGCTTTTCTTTATTTACTCAACATACGTCCGGACATAATCCCCGGCCTACTCAAAGTACCCGCTGGAGACAGCGTATTCTACATAAGTTTTCATACATGCCGGATCGTATTGATGAAACGGGATGCACCGGATGCGGACGTTGTTCCCGTGCCTGTCCGGTCGATATGAATATCGTTGAACATTTAATGTCAATAGAAAATCATGGATAAACAGAAAGATTCCCTTTATCTTCCATATCGGATGATAATTGAAAAAATAACAGATGAAGCTCCCGGAGTCCGGACATTCCGCCTGAAATTCAAGGAAGAACGGGAAGGTGAGGATTTTCATTTCAAGGCCGGACAGTTTGGTGAATATTCTGCATTCGGTGAGGGGGAGTCTACTTTTTGTATAGCCTCTTCTCCTACGCGCAAAGGATATATAGAATGTACTTTCCGACAAGCCGGAAGAGTGACAACAGGCTTATCCAGATTGGAAACGGGCGCCACAATCGGTTTTCGCGGACCATTCGGCAATACGTTTCCTTTGGATGAATGGAAAGGAAAGAATCTTTTGTTCATAGCCGGCGGAATAGCACTTCCACCTATGCGATGCGTAATCTGGAATGCTTTGGATTTGCGTGAAAATTTCAATGATGTCACGATTATCTATGGAGCGAAGTCTGTGGCTGATCTGGTTTATAAAGAAGAATTGAGGGAGTGGGATAATCGTCCGGATGTCCGTTTGGTTACTACGGTTGATCCGGGTGGAGAAACACCGGATTGGAAAGGGCAGGTGGGCTTTGTTCCTTCTGTGCTGGAGGCTGTTGCTCCCGACAGTGATAACACTGTTGCCATTGTTTGTGGCCCTCCGGTAATGATTAAGTTTACTTTTCCTGTATTGGAAAAGTTAGGTTTTAAGGATGAAGACATTTACACAACTTTAGAGAACCGGATGAAATGCGGTGTTGGAAAGTGTGGTAGATGTAATGTCGGGAAGTTGTATGTCTGTAAAGACGGGCCTGTGTTTACAAAAGCGCAGTTGAACAACATGCCCTCTGAATATTGAATCCATAATTATAATATATGCTTTCCGTTGTGAAACGGGAAAAGCTGTATAGAAGTAAAATACATACCGAAGTGATTTCAGGCAAACTGTATTTACTTATTGCTTCTATATGGGATGAGGAAAGCCCAATGGGAATAGTTTTCATGTGTGTGTCTAATAATGGTTTCTCCATTGGGCTCTTTTCCTCTTTATCAAGATAAAACGGTATAAACTGAAAACATTTAACTTAACTATCTGTTTCTAATTATATATGCCTCATTTCTTGAGGTTTCATTTTATGTAACATTCTATTTTTAATCATAATAAACAGTTTATACCATGAAGTTTTTTATTGACACTGCAAATTTAGATCAAATCCGGGAAGCCTATGATATGGGCGTTCTTGACGGAGTGACAACTAATCCTTCGCTCATGGCGAAAGAGGGTATCAAAGGAGTAGATAACCAGCGGAAACATTATGTAGAAATCTGCAACATCGTGCAAGGCGATGTCAGTGCCGAAGTAATTGCTACGGATTATGAAGGTATGATTAAGGAGGGTGAAGAACTTGCCGCACTCAATCCGCATATCGTAGTAAAAGTTCCCTGTATTGCCGACGGTATCAAGGCTGTCAAATATTTCACTTCCAAAGGGATTCGTACCAATTGCACATTAGTATTTTCCGTAGGACAAGCATTGCTGGCTGCCAAGGCAGGAGCTACTTATGTTTCTCCGTTTGTAGGGCGTCTGGATGACATCTGTGAAGACGGTATTGCACTGGTAGGCAAGATTGTAGAAATGTATCGATATTACGGTTATACTACACAGGTACTTGCAGCTTCCATTCGTCATACAGCGCACATCATGCAATGTATTGAAGTAGGGGCTGATGTAGCAACCTGTCCGTTGTCTGCCATCAAAGGTCTACTTAATCATCCGTTGACGGATTCCGGGTTGAAAAAGTTCCTTGAAGACTATAAACGTGTAAACGGATAATAAAAAATACTCTATAAGCCTATCTTTCACGGTTTTCTTGAATAATATTGGCGTAAAATAGAATAAAACAACTATTTTTGCGCTCAATATAAATATAAAAAGAGAAAAAGCTGATGAAAGAAAGGCTTATTGGATTGATAAAGACGTACATTCTCTTCGTCTGTATCTTTATACTACAGAAACCGTTATTTATACTCTACTACAGTTCTTTGTATGCAGGAACTTCCTGGACAGACCCTTTCAAGATTATCTGGAATGGTTTACCGCTCGACCTCTCGCTTGCCGGATATTTAACGGCTATTCCCGGACTATTCTTCATAGCGTCCGCCTGGACACTTTCCAAGACACTCCGCCGTATCTGGAACGGCTATTACTTCTTCATCGCTATTTTGCTCGCTGTCATTTTCATTGTTGATATAGGTTTATATGAGTATTGGGGCTTCCGCCTGGATGCTACACCGCTCTTTTATTTCTTCTCTTCTCCCAAAGATGCGCTGGCAAGTATCAGTATATGGCAGGTGCTGGGAGGGATAGTAGCCATGATCCTGTATGCATCATTGCTTTACGTTCTTTTTCTTTGGATACAGAAAGGTATCTGGAAAAGGATGAAACTGCCTTATCGCCGATTGTCGGTGTCAGGTGTAATGCTGTTACTGACCGGTTTGCTCTTTATTCCTATTCGTGGTGGTTTTACTGTTTCTACAATGAACACCGGCAAAGTTTATTTCAGTTCCAACCAACGCTTGAACCATGCAGCTATCAATCCGGCATTCAGCCTGATGGAATCTCTATCCAAGCAAAAAGATTTCGGCAAGCAATATCGTTTTATGGAAGCGGCACAGGCGGATGAGCTGATAAAGAATCTGGTAGATCCGTCAGTGCTGGACAGTACTGCAATGGTTCCCGATACTTTACGTACGACTTTATTCAAGACAGAACGCCCCAATGTTATCTTTGTTATATTGGAGAGCTTCTCATCCAGATTGATGACAACTTTGGGCGGTGAGCCGGATGTTGCCGTACAGATGGATAGTCTGGCAAAGGAGGGAGTACTCTTTACAAACTTTTATGCCAACAGTTTCCGCACAGACCGTGGACTGGTGGCTATTCTGAGTGGCTATCCCGCACAGCCTACCACGAGTATCATGAAGTATCCCCGTAAGACACAGAATCTTCCTGCCATTGCAGGTAGTCTGCGTGATGCCGGATACCGTACTAAATATTATTATGGAGGTGATGCCGACTTTACGAATATGCGTTCCTATCTGATGTCTTCCGGTTTCGAGAATATTATTTCCGATCAGGACTTTCCCGTATCAGAGCGCTTGAGTAAATGGGGAGCGCATGACCATCTTGTTTTCAACCGTCTGCTGGAAGATATGAAAGCTGAGGCGGCAGACACAGCTTCGGCAGAAAATGCCCGTCCTTTTTTCCAGGTATTGCAAACCTCTAGCAGTCATGAACCCTTTGAAGTTCCGTATCGCCGTCTGGCGAATGATCGTTTAAACGCTTTTGCTTATACCGATAGTTGTGTAGGCGACTTTGTGAAGCGTTTCCGCGAATTGCCGCAATGGAAGAATACAGTGTTGGTATTGGTTCCCGACCATCTGGGTGCATATCCTGAACATCTGAATAATCTATCGGTAGATCGTTACCAAATTCCCCTGTTATTGATAGGAGGTGCGGTTAGCGAACCAAGACGCATTGATATATATGGTTCCCAACATGATATTGCAGCTACTTTATTGGCACAATTATCATTGCCGCATCAGGATTTTGTGTTCAGTAAAGATATGCTGAATCCGGCTTCTCCACATTTTGCATTCTTTGCCGTGCCAGATGCTTTTGGGATGGTGACACCGGACAATCAGTTGATATTTAATTGCGAAGCTAATGCCGTGGCGGTAGATGAAGGCAGTACGAAAGGAAAGAACTTGCTACCGGGCAAGGCCTATTTGCAGAAATTGTATGATGACATTGCTAAAAGATAAAACAAGATGATGCTATTAGAACTTTTGAATGAGGTTGTTGACATTGATACTGACATATTCCTCTCCCTCAACCGGATGCACAGTCCGTTCTTTGATTATTTCATGAGTACCTACAGTGGTAAATGGATTTGGATACCCATGTATGCTGCCATTTGGTACGTGATGCTACGTAATTTCCATTGGAAAGTGACTTTGTTCTGCATGGTCGGCCTGGCACTCGTAATTACCATTGCCGACCAGACGGGGGCGACATTGATACGTCCGTATGTGGAACGTCTCCGCCCTTCCAATCTGGAAAATCCTATATCCGATATGGTACATATTGTAAACGGACGTCGAGGAGGGCGTTATGGTTTCCCGTCTTGCCATGCTGCCAATACTTTCGGCCTGGCATTCTTTGTCTGGTTTCTTTTCCGTAAGCGATGGCTCACCGTATTTATGATGGGCTGGGCGTTGCTGACCTGCTATTCGCGTATCTACCTGGGAGTACATTATCCGGGAGATCTCATAGTGGGAACACTGATCGGATTATTGGCCGCATATATCGTATACCGCCTTTTCTTGAAAGTCAGCGGGTATAAGACCATGAAGAAAGTTCCCCATATTTATGCTCCTATATTGGTGGGTGGATTGACGATAGTGGGGATACTGATATATTCCACGGTGATGATCTTATAGATTCAGAACTGATAATTGACTGTCACCATTGCTTCCCTCGGACGTATATTTAGCCGTGAAGTGTAACTTTGCGTGGCGGAATACGTTGTGTAAGCATACTCTTTTTTGTTGAAGAGATTGTTAAGGGTTGCTTCCAATCTCCATTTTTTTCTTTTATAGATAAGGGATGCATCTGCGAACACTGTGTTGAGATGTGTGTTTCCTCCCAGGTCATTCCGGTAATGTTCGCCGGAGAGCCGCAGGTCCACTTGCCCAATACTGAATGTGAGATGTAATCGTTGTACGAAGTCCAGTAACGGGGTGAGACGAGTGTCACTTCCTATCTTGCTGCCACCATAGCCTAATGTGGCATGATATTCCGCTTCAAAAACATCTGCGGGCGACCAGATTATTTTAGGCTCTGCTTTCAGATAATCATAACGATAGGTTTGCAGAAGACTTTGCTGATTACCTTTGCTGTCAGCCAGGCGGGTAAGCTGTTCGCCATTGCTGCGACTGAGTAGTAGGGTGAGTGAGGTTTTCAAATGCCAGTCGTATATACCTTTGGACAAAGTACCGCTGAGATTCCAGCTGTCACTATGGTTCGGTAGTTCACGACGAGTGTAGACAATGGCATCTTCGGAAACACTCTGTTCGAAAAGGGTATTCCGATTGCTGCGGCTGTAGGTTAGTGCGGCGGTGATGAAAAATTCCTGTACAGTGTTTTTGTACTCTCCGTAGAGATTGTAGGTTTGCGTGGTGTTGGTTGGGAAAAGTCCGTTGCCGTCTCGCCAGGTGCGGTAATCGGTTTGGTAGAGTCCCGGATACAAGTCGGAGAAGTCTCCTGCCGAACGTTTCAGACTGCCATAAAGGGAGAACGTCCAATGATAATCCAGTTTATAGCGCAAATACGTGGACGGATTGAAGAACAGGAACGAACGCTGTTGTGAGAAATACCGTTCTGCTTTCAGAGGAAGGGAAAGTGTTGTCAGCCATTTTCCACGTTCCAGTTGGAAGTAGGGGGTAAGATACAATGACAGGTGCGAAGCATTGAAATCATTAGGCTGTCTTGTCGGAGTATATTTCAGGGTAGCCCGTTCTCCTTGTATTCCTGCCTTATATTGTTGGGTAAATCCATTATGCTTTCGCAGATATGCGGCACTGTTATCTGTGTAGAAGTTATGCTGGTTGAATTTACTTTTTCCTTCTTCGAGTAGTAAGGATGCAGGCTGGTAAGTATACTGTGTCACCGAACGAAATTCCCAGGTTCCGCTTTCCCGGTTCCGGATAAGATTGAAGTAGTTTCCGGCACTTAGTTGTGAAGTTTGCAGAGTTTGTCCCAGTTCCTCCGAACGTCCGCGATTTATTTCTCCGTCTACGGTGAAGCGATTGGATATATAATTCCGGCTGCTGTTATCTTCATAACGCAGTTCCAGATTAGCGATGTCACTTCTCAGACGATAATGGTAGGTTTCATCTATTTGTATGGTATCTGTCGGTTGATAATAAATTTGGGTATTTCCCCGTTGCTGTTGTATTATATCATGAGTATATCCGGCTTGCAGGCGTAAGCTGCGGTCATCATTCCATTTGTACATACGGTTGCCGTTCAGGGTGTGGGTTTCATTGAATAGCAAGCGATTCTTGTCTAATGGTGCGCTGATGCCCGGTTGGGAGAGAAAACCGGAAAGTGGAACTTGTTGCTGGTTATTTCCGGTCAGTCTTGTTTGCTCGTTGCTGAGGTCCTTGCCATTGTTATTTGTCTTGTAATTATAGACACTCTGTTTTCCTTTACTCAGTTGAAGGGCATTCAGTCCGCCTTCCCACAGGAGTTTTTCGTTGTTGTCACTCCATCCGGTTCCCAGGGTACCGTTTGTTATCCATTGGTCACGTGCTTTCGGGTCCAGTTTCAGGTTCAATGCCACTTCATCGGAATTAATTTTTCCTTTCAAGGCCTTTACTGACTGATAGTTCTCCATGATTTCCGCACTCTTTACGGCTTTGGCACTCAGATTGTTGTTGATTTGGTTATAACGTCCGCCTGTCACATCCATTCCTTCCACAAAATAATGGTCGATGGCTTTTCCTTTATACTTTACCTGTCCCTTTTCATCTACATCCACACCCGGAAGTTTCTTTAATACATCCTTTATGTGTACATCTTTGGATGAGGCAAATTGTGCCAGGTCATATCTCACCGTATCTTTTCGGGTATTGATACGTCCGGGACGTATTTGTACTTCTTTTAGCATGATCGATTCTGCCTGTAGGTTGATATTCAGAGTTCCTGCTGCACTGATATTGCGCATCTCTCTCTTATAGCCTAACAAGGAAACATTAAGCTGCAATATCTCATTATGTTTCCAGGGTAGAGAATATTGCCCTTTGGCATCGGTCAGTGTGTAATCTATCATCATGTTTCCGCGTAACACACTGATCATTACAGCTTCCAGCGGTTGATGGGTTTCTGCATCTGTTATTTTCCCACTCAGAGTTTGAGCACGACTAATTGTTGAAAAACAAAGAAAAGAGAGGAAAGCCATAAGGAGAAGTAATCTGTTCATAATCATGCAAAGTTAACTTGTTCTATAAATGATAATTTAGGGGACAAGGGAACAAGTTGACAAGGGGACAAGGGGCTGCGCAGTGTTAGGCTGCGCGGTGAAATGATAATTATTGTTACGCGAAGTATCTTAAATTCTCCTCCTCTCGGGAATTGAGATAGTCAGAATATCAATAACTACACTCCTAAATTATCATTTTACAGCGCAGCCTAACACTGCGCAGCCCCTTGTCCCCTTGTCAACTGATTACCTTGTCAACTGCGAAGCTTCGCTTCGCTAAATTATCATTTAACATAATATAAACTAATTGTGATCGGGACACTTATATTCAATTGATTGAATACAAGGATGCGGTCTCGTAACTTATTCACCCCGTTCCAGTGGATTATAAGGAACGTTTTTCGGGTTCTTGGTTGCATTGCCGTGTTCATCACTTACTTTAATGGTAACGTTCGGCATACTTCCGGTGATAAATCCCACCGGATCTGCATAATAGCGTTCATGTACTTTATTGTATGCTTTACGATTCATCGGTTCATGCTTCTTTCCATCGAAGAGTATAGGTCTGTCAGTATGGCATTGCTCTACACCTGTGGCGATGAATGAATAATGCCCTTCACTGTCTACGGCTTTCAGTATCAGTCCCGGCAGTCCGCATAATTTCCAGGGACCTTCGCTAACAGGAATTTCTGTAGTGAACCATGCTGTCCATGTCCGTCCTTTGAACCGACATTCGGCTTTGCCGCAGAGGTAGGAGAGGATACTGTCGTTTTCTGCCAGTATCTTCCACTGCGGACGTTCATCCGGTTCTTCGCAACGTAGGCGGGATATGCCTGCTATTTCATCGAGGGTCGTTACTTTTCCGGCAGGATAACCTCTGAAGGTACGTTCACTCAGTTTGCTTGTTCCGTATTGTTTCAGATGTTCATTAATCGTTTCCTGCGAGGCTTTATTGGCGAAGTCTACTGCCAGTACAGAGTCGCAAACATACTTGGTGTAACTGTAGAACTTAGAGAGATTTTTACCGACTTCCAACATCATAGTTTCTTCCGTAACATTTTCCGGCTTTTCTGTATTACTGATACAGCGCGTTTCGTATTGCACAAGGATTTGTGCCTCACCGATGGTATCATTTTGGATTTTCGTTCCATCGGAAACGATGATTTGTGCCTTCGCTTGTGATGCGAACAATATAGCGAGACACAGATTAAAAAAGATAATTCTTGCACTCATAGTTTTACTTTTTAGAGGTTTGACATGCTGTTGCCAGCAAATATTGTAGTGCAAAACTATGCGGATTTTACTTCAGAAGAGGCTGAAAGTTATTACTGAAATATTACTCAATGCATAATATCTGCCTCGTACGTACCTATATTTGCAAGCTAACTTTTACCTTTGCCGGTACTAAATGAAAGTCTTTCTAAGCGAGACTAAAAAAGAACAATTATGGAACAACGGATTAAGATCGTTTGGATATTCTCCATCGTATCGATGCTGCTTATTACCTGCGGACAGGTTTACTGGTTGCGTAATCAGTATCAATATATGAATGATGAACAGATCAATGATATTTATGATCGCATCTTGCAGACCACTCAACAGTATGACTCTATCCGTACTCCTCAACCCAAAAAGGTGCTCAACAATGCCAATATGTTCTTCTATCAACTGAGCAAATCCATTGATTTGGAACACCGCACCACCATTGATGAAGTGATTTTGGGTGCTCTGAAAGGAAGAGAGTTGGAGAACATGGGGGGGAATGTAGAAACTCTCAAGATAGAGACGCGAGATTCGGCTAAGGTGGATGACCAAACAAAACACACACAGCGTGAGCAATGGGCATTGGATAGTATCATTCCTAAAGAAAGGATCATCGTTATGGATTCATTTAAGATCAATATGTCCGATAAGGATGCTCCTAATCTGAATTCGGTGATTAATCTTTATCGTCTTGAACTGGATGTACCTTTCGCATTGCAGCAATTTGATTCTTTGCTTGCCATGCGCCTGGACAATCAGCCGTTTACTACGCATCTGGTGGTTTCCGAAGATTCCATTTACCAGTGGAATGCGGAACTGAAACGGCAAGGTACATTGTTCAATCCATATATAGAAGTAATGTATCCTTATAATCCCCTGAAACGTCAGTTTGTGCTTGTTTCCGTGAAGGTTTCCCCTCATGCGGTACTTGTGCGTATGGGTTGGCAGTTAGTGGGCAGTACCTGTCTGATTTTTCTGCTGGGGCTTTGTCTGCTGTTTCAGATAAAAACCATCTTGAAGCAACGACGGATAGACGAACTGCGAAAAAGCTTTGTAAACACTATGATACATGAACTGAAACGTCCCGTCCAGGCTCTGAAAATGTGTATAGCCTTTCTCAATGACAAATCTATGCGAACAGATGAGAAAGCAATGGATGAAGTGATTCACGATTCCATGTCCGAGCTGGATAACCTGTCGGCCTATCTTTCGAAATTACGTGATATGACGCGTGCCGATGATGAACACACGCAGCTCTCCGTCCGTACCTTTGATATAAAGACGAGTTTGGAAAAGCTTGTCCGGCTTTACCATGTGCCTGAGGATAAGGATGTTGCTATTGAAACCCATTTTAGTTCGGAGACTCTGGTAACGGCAGACCCGGTGCATGTTTCTAATATTATCAGTAATTTGATAGAAAACGCCGTGAAGTATTCGGGTAAGTCTGTGCATATTGTTGTAGATTGTCTTTTGCAGGATCACCAATTGATGATACGGGTGTCTGATGATGGTATCGGTATTCCGGTTTCCGAACAGAATCGTGTATTCGATAAGTTCTATCGGGGCAGTAATCTTCCCGATCGTTCGTTGCCCGGTATTGGTCTGGGGTTGAGCTATGTAAAGTTGTTGGTAGAGGCGCATCATGGAAGTATTTCTTTAAATAGTCAGGCAGGCAAGGGGACAACGATTGAAATTATTATTCCCCAATAAGTCTGTGCTAATCCGCATAATCCATACTCTAAAATAACCAATGATATGAAAGCCTTGAAAATACTTTTTGCCGATGATGATTTGAAATATTCAATGCTGCTGAAGCGCTTTCTTGAGAAGGAAGGCTATGAAGTGACTTATGCCGGAAACGGGAAAATTGCTCTGGAACAATTTCCGCTCATAAAGCCTGATTTGGTCTTGCTCGATATCAATATGCCCGGTTATAATGGTTTTGAAGTGGCCGAACGTATCCGCGAGACGGATAAACACGTCCTGATCTTCTTCCTTTCCGACCGTAGTGATAAGGCCGACCGTCTGCAAGGTTTCCAGCTTCGTGCGAACGATTATCTTGCCAAGCCGTTTTATCCGGAAGAACTTATAGCCCGTATCCATGAACGTTTCACTTCCCAGCTTTCCGATACGGTGGAGGAGGAGACTTACCGTTTTGGTCAGTCTGTCTTCAATTACAGTACCAATGAAATACGAACGGGAAATAATAAAGTACTTATTACCTCCCGTCAGGCAGAGATCCTCCGCTTGTTGGCGAAGAATCTCAACTTGGCTGTAGACCGTGACTTGCTGTTGAATACAGTTTGGAGTAGTACCTCTTATGCAAACTCTCTGGCGTTGAATGTACAAATTACTTATTTGCGTAAGGCACTTCGCAATGATCCTTCAGTGAAGATAGAATCGTTGATGAAGAAAGGATATATATTATCCTTTAATGACTGCAATGGGCGATAAGGTAGTCAGAATACGTACCAGATCAGCCTGATTGGCCATTACTTCATCAATATTCTTATAAGCGCCGGCAGCCTCTTCCAAGTCTTGACGTCCACGAATGGCATGTATGATATTCTGCGATTCAAGACGGGCAATTTCCTCTTCGAGTGATAGGCTGCGTACAGCCTCAGAACGGCTCATCGCGCGTCCTGCCCCGTGTGAAGAACTCAAGAAACTTTCCGGGTTACCTAATCCCTCTACTATATAAGAATGTGTGCCTTGTGATCCCGGAATAATACCTATTTCTCCGATGCCGGCATGTACAGCCCCCTTCCGGTGTACAATTACATTCTCTCCGAAATGTTCTTCCCATGCAGCATAGTTGTGTGCAATGTTGATCATTGGTTCGAAAGTGGCGTTAGGTAATGCTTCGGCTATAATTTCTTCAATGCGTTCCATCATAAGTTTACGGTTGGCAAGGGCAAAAGCAACGCAATATTCCATTTCCGCCCAGTATTGTTTGAATTCCGGTGCACGCAGCGGGAGGAAAGCGAGTTTTATATCCGGCTTTACACTGGAATACCAGCGGGTGTTTAGTGTTTCGGCCATCTGGTTATAGTAATCGCCTACCATCTTTCCTAAATTTCGGCTGCCGCTGTGCAGCATAATCCACAGGTAACCGTCGTTGCAACGTTGCAGTTCGATGAAGTGGTTGCCACCACCTAATGTACCGATTTGTCTTCGTGCCGATACTAATTGGCGATTTACGACTGTCATTTTCTCTGTATCGAAACCGGTTGGCATATATTGTTCATCTTGCGCGGCTTTATGATGCTCTCTTCCCAAGGGAATCCGTTTACGTATTCCTCGCATAATCTCTTTGCGAAGTACATCCTGCGGTATTTCTTCAACAAGAAGATTTGTTTTCACGGCACACATACCGCAACCGATATCTACTCCTACCGCGTTGGGGATTACTACTCCTTTTGTTGCCAGTACACCACCTATCGGCATACCTTTACCCCCATGTGCATCGGGCATCAGTGCAAGGTGATGAAAAAGGAAAGGTAGTGTTGTCAGGTTGTTTACTTCTTCCCAGGCATGTGCATCCAGTTGGTCTACCCAGAGTTTTACGGGTACATTGTTCATTGCAATAACTTTCATATTTCGATGTCTTTTAAGTTGATGTTGCAAAGATTTGCATGGAGGTGCGCAATGTTTTTGCGTAGTAGAAATTATTTTTCAATTTTGTGTGTTGTTTTGTTGTATTTATGCAGTATTTCCGTAGTTTCTCCATGCAATCTCCATGCAGTCTCCGTATCCGGTCCGTAGCTGCTCCGTACTGGGTCTGTATCGGCTCAATGTTTTATCTGATTTCTTAGATACGGACTTGATACGGACTTGACACGGGCAGGATACGAATCAGAGACTTATAAGTTGTTCCAAAGATACTGATTGATAAATGAACCACTCTAGTTGGTAAAGTGAACAACTGGAGTCGGTCGATTGAACAACTCTAGTTGGTAGAGTGAATGACTCCAGTCGGTCATTAGCTAAAAAGTATGATAGGGTGTATATGAACGGGAGGGTAGGCCTGCAGCCTTATGTGTTGAGTTTAAGTGCCATTGTTGTGGCACACAAGACTGGAAAGAAGGTATGACATGAATGTGGCTGAAACTATAAGGAGACCGGAAGTTTCAGCCGGAGAGCCGATGAATAGGGAGATTGGGACAGAACTGTAAGACTGAAAGAACTGAAAGAAGAAATTTAGAGATACCGTCAGTTATTGGCTGTATCTCACCCTATATTTGTCCCCATACATGGAATAAAAAAAGCGGGCAGCTCCCAATATTTATATGCTTTAGTATTTCTTTTACAGAAAACTTTTATAATTTTGCCTGTATTAAAGAACGAAAATATAAAAAGTAAGAAAAAGAGGACGAAAGATAGAATATTGTAGAACGTCGAAGACGTATTATTCTGAAGGTTAAATCTGGTAAATTGAACTTTTGGTCATGAATAATATAAGTCTGAGCATTGTTCACACCCGTACAGGGCGTGGAGCTGCTTCGCTTATTTCATGACCAAGGCTTACCAGAGCCGAACCTTCAAGAAATTTGTGATGTGGGTTCGCGCTCTTTTTTAGTATTTAGGATATATGTGAACAGCTAATATTAATAATTAGAAATTTGATATTATGAATACTGCGAGAGACAGAGTTGAGAGAAAATACCAATCCTTTATTGATTTTTTATATAAGTCAGCAGGGGAGATAGATAGTCTAAAAGGGGGAAATTCTCAATTCGTTGAGATAAAGGATCATTTTTTATCTTCATTGGAAAATAGTATAATCAAGTCTGAAGAAAGATTGAAAGAAGCTAAGACCGGAACTGTTTGGGATAATTTGGTAATTGCATTCTTTGGTGAAACCAATGCTGGTAAGAGTACGATTATAGAGACATTTCGTATCTTATTTGAAGATGAAACTCGTAAACAAGAGATGATCAAAAAGGGTGAAGGTGTTGATGGATTGATTGTTGGTGATGGACAAGCTGACTTTACGAAAGTATATAAAGAGTATAAACTTAAAGTAAAAGGAAAGCCATTTACGTTGATAGATGTACCTGGAATAGAAGGGAATGAGGATGATTTTAAAGATGAAATAAAGAAAGCATTGACCCAAGCGCATTGTGTGTTTTATGTACAGGGGCATAATCGGCAACCGGATGGGGCTACTGCGCAGAAAATTAAAAAATATCTTAATAACTGGGTGAATGTTTATTCTATTTATAATGTGCGTGGCGGAAGTGAGAATTATGATGAAAGTGAAGAAAGAGTTTCGTTACGAATAGAGTCCGTGTGTAGGGTTGAGCAATTAATTCAAGAAACTTTTCAGAAAACACTGGGGAATGTATATAAAGGAAATATCACTATACAGGGACTTTTGGCTTTGTGCGCATACGCTCAATTTTCTCCTCAATGCAGGAAATTACTACGCACTCAGCGAAAACTGCTGGATTTATTTGGAAAAGTAGATGTCTTGTTTAGCTTCAGCCGGTTCAATGAGATCGTTGAAGTAGTAGATCAAAAATCCATGAACTTTACAGATGAGATAGTAGAGGCTAACAAGCAAAAGTTAGTAGCTTTAGCAAAAAGCATATATATGAATATAGAGAACGATATTGATAAGCAGCGGCAAAATGTGGAACAATTGGATAAAGGTTTATCCGATTTCCAACGGGATATTGCTGCTTTGTTTTCTTCTTTTAACTCAAGTGTGTCAAGTGGCATTCGTAACATTCATAAGCGGACTTTCGATAAGTTGCAAGAAAGTGTGTACCATATTATTGATTGTGATAGCTATAATGAAGAAGAAAAGAAGAAGAAAATTAAGTCTGAATTGGAACAACTCTCCGCTTGCTATTCAAAAGATGCTCAAAGTTTTGTTGGTAAAGAGCTTCGAATATTGAATGAAAAGATTGAAATCAAGAAACGTAAACTGGATGAAGTGGGTTTTATAACTTTTCCTATCATAGGAGGGATTGACATTAATATATCATCAATAAATTTTGATGCAGCTTTGGATAAAATGAATATTTCTCTTGGGGATGTTGCCAGTTTTGCGGCGTCAGTGGGTAGTGGTGCACTAGCTGGATCTCCTTTTGGCGGTCCTATGGGTGCGATAATAGGAGGAGTTGCCGGTGGGGCTATACATTTGCTGCGTAAAGGCCTATTTGGCGATGGCGGTCGCGGAAAGGCCAAAGAAGAAGTTCGGCAACAGATAAATAAGTGTTGTACAGAAAGTGAACATAAGAATTTATCTCCACTTTTAAATATGTTAGCAAGTCGTGTAAGAATGGAACAAGAGAAAATTGTAACGAATATCACTAGAGAAAAGAATAATCTGGGTAAGTTGACTGAGTTAATCAATGTAGCAGATATTAAAATAAAGAATTTTGCAACAAATGTAAAAAACAAAGAATATGGAAACATCTAAGAATAGTGGAAATGAAAAACAGCACCGGCTTATAGCCTTGAAGTCATTGGTTGAAAAAGGCATAACACTGGGGCTGGATTTGACGGATGTCCTTGAAAAAATAGAAAATGTAATTAAAAGCAGTAAGGATAATATCATACGCATGGTATTATTAGGTACATTTTCGGATGGAAAGACAAGTGTGGTGGCCGGGCTTTTGGGTAAGCTGGAGGATTCAATGAAAATAGACCAGGATGAATCTTCAGATGAATTGAAGGTATATCGTCCTAATGGTTTGAAAGAGGGCTTTGAAATTGTTGATACTCCGGGATTGTTTGGTACGAAGGAGAAAGAAGTGGATGGAAAAAATATACGGTATTCCGAACTAACACAGAAATATATCTCTGAGGCTCATGTTGTTATTTACGTATGCGATGCTGTTACTCCACTAAAAGAGAGTCATAAGGATATTATCAAACTTGTGATGCGCGATTTCAATAAATTAGAATCTACCATTTTTGTCATTAATAAGATGGATGAAGCTGGCACTGATATGCTGGATGAGGAGGATTACAATGAAATGTCTTCCATAAAGAAGGATAATTTGCTGAAACGATTGCGAGATACAATAGGTCTGACAGCCGAAGAAGAGAGTAAGATGAGAATCGCTTGTGTTGCAGCTGATCCAAAAGGAAAAGGTTTGAAGCACTGGTTTACTGATATGGATGGTTATTTGAAGAGATCGCATATTGAGGTGTTGCGTGAGTATATTTCTTCAATAACGGATACTTTGGATACAGATGCTGCAAAAAATAATGCGAAGACAGCCGTGATAAAGGATGTATTGCTGAGCATGTCAAAACGGGTGGATGCGGTGTTTGGACCGCTCTCTTTAGCATTGCGACGGTATGATGATGAATTGAAGGATATGAATAATGATTTGAATATTCTCAAAGGAGAGTTAAATCAGAGCAAGGCAATAATGACGGAACGTTTGAATGATTTGAAAAAATCTATTAAAATGGACATCAATAATGCAACGCAGAATTCTTTCGGTACTGTAATAGATGATGATCTTGGAATGGAGGATAAAAAAGTGACTGGATACATTCTTTTGAGGAAGGTGAATCAGATATTATCGGAATGTGCAGAGAAGAATAATGCTACTTTGTCTATGAAAGAGATAGATTTCAACCTGAGATTTGATAAGCAAGATTCAATGTTGAAGGATGTATTGAAACAAGGAGGCTCTTACTTAGGGAAAGTAAATATTAGCGGTGAAATGGTGAAAGCAGCTCGTGATATATTTGCCAAGAGCTATAAGTTTAAGCCATGGGGGGCTGTTAATTTGGGTAAGTCGATGACCAAATTAGCCAAAGTAGGCGGAGCGGCATTGGCGTTGGCAATAGAAGTGGTGAGCTTCATTTCTGCAGCTCGGAATGAGAAGAAGCTGAAGGATTTGAAGGCGGATATTGTTGGAGAAGTAGATAAGATTTTTAAAAGTATATTTGAAATGTTTGATAAGGATGATAAATATTATGAGAATTTTGCTTCTTCCTATATAGAGATGACTAAACGTTTGCATGCACGGATGCAGGAGATTAGTGTTATGAGGCATAAAGTTGCAAATTTGGAAGATTATGGAAGGTCGTTGAAAGATTGGTTTAAGGAAGATGCAGAAGATGCTGATTTTGAAGAAATTTAAAAGGATTTGGATGATGAAT
>NZ_EQ973495.1:400633-403802 GCF_000158035.1 Bacteroides cellulosilyticus DSM 14838 | reverse complement strand
TTAATGGCGAACGCTATACTTACGGTCAGCTACGTCATCAACCTATCATTCCTGAATTAATGAGGAACATAACGAATTCTCAATTGAAGCACTATGCTGAAGAGTGTAATTCTCGTAATTCTCAGGAAGGTTTCTGTATGTTCAAAGTCGAAGGTGAGTACTGCTTTTGGGGATTAAGAGTGGGGCCGGTAGTCAGAACGCCATCTACATCAGAAATGAAACAGATATTGCTGAAGAATCCCAAAACAGCTCAAGCGGTAAAGGAACATCGAGTTACAGCCGCTATGATACGGGCTGTCACCTATGACTTGCTGCGTGAGGAGCTGGGACGTTGCTGCGGAATATCCAAGGAGGAAGCCGGACTTGCTATAGGAAATCAATTGGATTGTGCTCCTCATGAGGATGGTTCAGGATATATATTTATGGTGCCTAACTGGGCTCATAAGTGGTTTCGCCATGATGGATATGTTTCAAAAATGTTAAGTGAAATGAATCAATAACATATTTAAATGAACGATTTATCTAAAGCGAGAGAACACCTTCTCCAAGATTACATAAAGGAATTCGACCCTTCACAGAAAGAAATGGATGCATTCATGCGTGGAGTGACATGGATGATGGATTATGTGACGGATGATAACAATTTGGGTCCCTATATTCCAGACAAAGTCTGTTTACATCGACAGCAACGCAATATAGAAGAACTGATGGAAAAAATAGATTGGTTACAGAGAGAAAACAAACGCTTGGTGAGCGAGTTGCGTAAGAAGGATTTAATGACTTCGGAAGAAAGGAGAGTTTGGAAAAAGGAAGGGGAGGGTCGACGATTGGGCTTGTTGGTTACTGAATTGCGACAGACGGTTAATGAGTTGAGAGCTGAAAAGGAGAAATGGATGAATAGATATTTGTTAGAAACAGTAGATAATAAGATTCTGAAAAATAAATGAGATGCCGACTGCCCTTGGCCGAACCTCCCCCTAACTTTGCCTCCATAAAACAAACGGAATATAAACATTAAAATCGTTTAGTTATGGAGACAATTAAAGGTTTGATTAAGAGCCTCATTAACGGAGGCATCGGAGCTATTGTTGGTGCGGCTTTTGCCACTGCTTTCGGATGGAACGAATGGATTCTTGCTGTCATTGGCTATATCCTTGGATGGTTATTGCTTTCCAAAAGTTTTTGGGAAGGTGTCAGGGAAAGTAAAGAAGAACTGGCAGAAGAGGATAGGAGAGAAGAAGAACGAAAAAGAAAGGAGGGAAAGTGATGACAAAGAAAGGTGTAGCCGAGTGGGTGTCTATCATACTTTGCCTGTTGCCTTCGCCGTTCGTAATTATGTTTCTTCTCATTGTGGCAGGAGAAATACGTGAGGCATGGCATATTACTAACTTTCTGGCAGTAACTTTGTGCGCCATAGTGGGGTTGATAGCTTTACTTTTTACCTCGTGGGTTCTGGGTAAACTTGTTTATTTCATTATTAAATAAGATAAGGACTATGAGAGGCTGTCTAACAACTATTGTGTTCTTATTGATAACAAGTGGCTTATCAACTTTCATGTTTGGAAGTGCATTTTTTATTGCGGTATTGCTTGATCCTGATGCACCCAGCATATTTGAATTGCAGTGGCATACCAATGTGATTCTCTTGGTTTATTTAATTGTATTTATAAAAATAATAGTGAAGGTCAGTAGAATGTTGAGTAATTCGATATGTGACTTTCTTTTCGGTAAGGAGGATGAACAATGATATTCAAATATAAATTTTGTTTGTGGTTGATTGATACCTTGAGTATCCAGCCGCTAACTTTGCCTGAGATACAGAAAAAATGGTTGAATGCATCGGCTAATGAGGATGGAGACCCGTTGGCGGAGCGGACTTTCAACCGTTACCGGCGGGAAGCGGAATCATTGATGTACGTAGACATCAAATGTGATAAACGTGACGGGAATTTATATAAAATTATTCGACCGGATGGTTTTAAAAATGACGAGTTGCAGCAGTGGCTTTTAAGTGCTTTTCGTGTATCGAGTCTTGCTGAACGTGTGAATCAACGGGAGGAAGTGATGATAGAACCTGCACCACCGGCTGCCAATCTTTTACAGGATGTGATGGAGGCTATCGACGGGAAGCGACTGCTTAGGATAGTGTATAAATCACATTATCAGGATGAGAAAGAAATCATTCTGTTGCCCGCTTTTGTTCGCCTGTTCAAACAACGATGGTATGTGATAGGCGAAGTTAGAGGCAAGGAGCGCGCCATGACTTGCGCACTGGAACGGGTGAAAGAAATAGAATTGTTGGAAGGGAGTAAGGTGAAATTCTCCCCTAAATTGCGGGCAATCTTGAAGCCGGAAGTTTATTTTGAACATTGTTTTGGAATTATACGACAGTTTGAGCCAATAACTATTCGTTTTCGTGCATTTTGGCCCCAAGATGCTTATCTAAAAGATGTTCCGCTCCACGCATCCCAAATAGAAGTGAACCATACGGAAGATTATACGGATTTTGAAATGTTCGTGCGACCTACGTATGATCTAAAGCAAGAATTACTTTGGTATCGGGATAAATTGGCGATACTTTCACCGGAATCATTCCGACAGGATATGATACAGGTGCTTCGTGCAACTCTATCAGGCTATGAAACAGGAGAAAGCCATGCAATAGATGAATAAATGGGTGTCAAAATACGTTTTCTACCCCCTTTTAACCTTATTTCATGGAAGTCTTTATATCTTTGTCCTCTGCATTGAAGAGAACCGGAGCAGGAGGAAGAGCGAAGAATAAAACCTTGAAATCTTGATCATTAATGAAACAATAATATATGAAAGTAAAATCGTTTATGAAAAACACATGGCATCTACTTGCGTGCCTGATGTTATTGGTTGCTTGTAGTGATGATAAAGTAGAAGATGAAACTACAATTACCTTGCCACCTGAAACAGAAACCCTGTTTGAGAAAGGTGTGAATTTCACAACATCTGCGGGTACTCAGTCTTTGGAGTTTACGGCTACAGAAAACTGGAACATAACCGCTGCAACCACTCGGAATGGTGAAAAGTGGTATCAAGTTTATCCCACTAGTGGAGGTCCCGGAAAGGCAGAAATTTCTATCAGTGTTGAGGATAATGATAGTTATGATGAACGTAGCGTTGCTATTACTATTAATGC
>NZ_EQ973495.1:346191-400294 GCF_000158035.1 Bacteroides cellulosilyticus DSM 14838 | reverse complement strand
GGTGATGTAATATTGTTGAATGAGAATGAATATCCTGTTGGTGACAAGGGAGAGACGATTAAGGTAGAGTTACGTAGCAATTGTGAGTATGGTATAACTATGCCGGATGTGAGTTGGATTAAAGAGGCCACAATGAGTCGGGGAATGTCCAGTCACACCATTTATTATACAATCAGTCCCAATGATGCGAATGAGAGTCGCCGCGCCAAAATTATTTTCTATAATAAAGATAATACTGCGATTGCTGACACACTGACTGTGATACAAGCACAGAAAGATGCAGTAGTGATTGATAATAAGAATATCGAACTGAAGACTTCTAATGATACAATTATGGGTATAGACGTAAATGCCAATGTCGATGTAGAAATACATCCGGCGGATACCTGCCAGTGGATTACAGAAAGTACCGCGGCTCGTGGATTGCAACTTCGCAAAATCTATCTGAAAGCTGCCAAGAATGACGGGTTTGCTCCCCGTCGAGGAAGGGTGTTGATAAAGAGTAAGAATGGCCAGGAATGTGATACCTTGAAAATCTGGCAAGCAGGAAAACCTACAGCCGTGAAGTTAGAACAGACAAGCTTGGATATACCTATGGCAGGTGGAACCTATCGTATCAAAGTAGATGCTAATGTACCGGTGAAGATGACGGAGTGGAATCTCTTGTGGCCGGAAGATAAGAAGGAGGATCCTATTTATGGTATGCATGAAGAAACTATTTTCAAGAAGGCTTTGTTTATGTATGAAAACAAACCTCAGATTCCTTATCAGGCAACTTTGTCTAACGATGGACAATATCTGGAAATAAAGGTGGAGCCAGCAGTTAGTGCGGAAGCAAGTTCCGCTACGATTACTATTTATGGAGCGCATGAGAACAAGGAAGCGAAGCTGACAATCAAGCAAGAAACTGATCCGACAAAGGTAGTACGTTTGTGCCTGACCCAATACGGTGAACAAGAATTTGTGAGATTTTTTGAGGGATTCTATCTGGTTTTGCAACAAATGTATACGCAAGAAGAACTCTATTCCCGACAGTCGGAAAAGGAAGAAGGCTATGAGTGGCGTTTTGATTTTATAAATCATACTTTGAATGCAAATAACGGAGAAGTAAGATCTGCATGGAGCTCTTTTTATAATTCTGTAAATATGATTCTATTTATAAAGGATCAGATACCACGTTCATCCGAGGAAGAGTTGGCTTCTTCGGATAGTACGACTGTAATGAAATTGCTGGACATGCAACGTTTTATCTTGTTTTATGAGAAGGTTAATTTGTGGGGAAAAGCAGTGTGCTTGTCTGAGTTCCCATCAGATATAATAACAAGTATGCCCGCTATTTCACAAGCTGAAGTGCTAAAGCTTTTTGTAGAGCCATTACTGTTCTTACGTGAACGCCTGCCGGGAGAGATAAGTGGACAATCGGCGATAAATGATTGTTTCTTTCCTTCCCGTGACTTTCCCGCTTTGTTATTGGCCCGTATATATATGGAACAGGGAAAATTTGCTGAGGCTAAATCTATGTTGACTGGAATTGTAAACAGTGGTAGATATCAATTAGGAGATTTAATCTATCAATTCCCTGTTTCCGATATGTATAGCGATATTCAGCTTATTTGCTTCAGTTATACGGAGGTAGTGCTTAATCTGGCTGAATGTGAATCTCGTTTAGGGAATTCTGCGCAGGCTGAGAATTATTTGAATCAGGTGATGACAGCCAATATAGGATCTCCGGCTTATTCTTCAAATGTATCGCTGTCTTCTTCAGCTTTTACCACTCGTACTTCTGATGAGTTCATTAATCGTTTGGCTAATGTATGGCAATCAGAATTAAGAGGGACAGGTACTTATTTTGCTTTCCTAAAGCGTAATAATATTGCAGTGAGTACTTTGAATATACCGATTTGGAGACAGGTGTTTCCTGTTCCCATGCGCGAGATTCTTGTGAATCCAAGTATGTCGCAAAACGAAGGATATTAGAAGTGTAATATATTATTTCGCGCCACTTTATCCGGTTATAAAACAGATGAAGTGGCGCGAAAGATAATAGGTAACTTGTTATAACTTTTAGTGTTAAAAGTTCAGCCACATCTTGAAAGAGGATACTTTTTCTTCGCTGACAGTAATCTTATCCTTATGAATCGGTTTTACGTGAAGTATTATTCTTCCATTAAAATAAGGTGCAGCATGCACAATGGCATCAATACAAACTATTACCTGGCGATTGGCGCGGAAAAAACGTCTGGGATCCAATTGCTCTTCAAGTCGGGTGAGAGACAGGTCTATAATATGCTCCTGTCCGCTTTTTGTGACGGCAAAGGTGATTTTATTTTCTGAATAGAAATAGGCAATGTCACTGACTTGCAAAGCCCAGAATTTATCCACTCCGGCAATAAGAAAGCGGGTGCGGTAGCTTTTTTCCTGTTTTTGCAGGCTCTGAATTAAATCTCCTATGTAATTTTCTTGTTTATAGTCTTTTCCTTTCAGAGTTTCATACTTTACGATAGCATCCAGCAAACGTTTCTCATCTACCGGTTTAAGTATATAGTCTATGCTGTTCACGGTGAAGGCGCGAATGGCATATTGATCATAGGCTGTTGTGAAAATGATCAATGAAGAAGGTTGTGCGGCAGATAGGAAGTCAAATGAATTACCGTCCGATAACTGAATATCCAGAAACAGAATATCCGGATGAGAATGTGTCCTGAACCAAACAATGGCTTCTTCCACACTTCCGGGTAGTACGGTAACCTCCCAGTCGGGACGCAGACGTGTGATGATGGAAGATAGGAGACGGGCAGCGGGTACTTCGTCTTCTATAATGGCAGCAGTTAGTTTACTCATAGATTAAGGGAACTTTTACGGTGAATATCTGATTTTCATTATTGATAATAATGTCAGTACCTATCATTAGCTTGCAACGGTTCGATAAATTCTGTAGCCCTACACCTGAAGTGGTATCGCTCTTTTTGGCATGTATCGGATTACTGACAACCAGAAAGTGGTCGACAATTTGTATCGTGATATCCATCGGTTTATTGCTGTTAATTGAATTGTGTTTAATAACATTCTCCACTAATAGTTGCAGGGTTAGCGGGGGAAGCTGATACTCCATAGCTTCGGTTGGTATTGTGATGTTGCAAGCGATGCAGTTGCCTAATCTGACTTCGTGCAGGAAAAGGTAGGATTGAATGAATTCTAATTCTTCGCCTAATGTGATCAGGGTTTTATCTTGCGATTGAAGTACATAGCGATATACATCAGAGAGATTCCGGGTGAAGCGTACGGCATTTGACGGATTATATTCTATCTCAGCTATCAGCGTGTTCAGACTATTAAAAAGAAAGTGGGGGTTCAGCTGATTTTGAAGGGCAGTATATCGGGCCGCATTATTCTCTTTCTGTAGTTGCGCTGCTTTTTGTTGCAGACGGAGGGCATTCTTTATGGAGCGGTTGGCAAGCAATAATCCCAGGATTACAAGCTCCACCAACCACACTACTAATAGAATACGTATTCCCCCTATCTGGAAAGTGAATGGATTTTCCGCTCTGCCCATCAGTTTGGCAGCCACCAACAGACCGTAGTTCAACAGCAGAAACAATAGCATAACACCTATATATACCGCTATGAATTTCCACTTCCAACGTAAATTGTTGGAGTATAGACGGTTCATCCACGAACTTATGCGGAGGGTACAATATCCCAATATATTGAAAGTGGCAACAACAAAAACAAATGCACCGGGAGTGTGGATGGTATTCGTAACCTGCGGAGTAAGGTTGGTATAATTGGCCAGCAACAGGAATGAGAAAATTCCCAATCCTGAAAAGAGTAGGCTGTATAAAAGAGTGTTCCACTTCATAAAGGCAAAGTTACGAATTTCCACTTATCATTTATATTGGTTTAATGCTTTTATTAATGCCGAATACTGTCCTTGTGCGGAAGCTTTGGCTTGTACATGATTTATTTCAGCATTTTGCCGGTAAGTCTGTGCCTCTATTACTTCTACAATGGATATTTCGCCTTCATTATAGCGTTCCATAGCCTGACGTTCATTCTCATGGGCTTTTTCCAGCGATTGCTGACTTAGTTGTACCTGATCCAGTGCCTGTGACAAAGAGAGGCGTGCCGTCTGTATTTCCAGGTTGACTTTATCCTGAATCTGATTCAGATTATCTTTTGCTATACCGATCTTTTGGTTGGAAGCCCGCTTCTCATTTCGTCGTTTTCCCCATTCGAACAGAGGGACACTGACTTTGGCATATACAGCATAGTTAGGGTCCAGGTCGGCACGCAGGTCATAGCCCGGAGAAGAATAACTTCCGTCTACTCCTACGTATAGTTGAGGCTTGTATTTTGAGTCATTCAACTTTAATGAACTTTCCGCCATTTTAATCTGGTCATGCGCTATCTTGATTTCAGGGCGTGGGATCGCAAGTGTCAGTCGTGAACTGTCCGAAGTGTCCACTTGTGGAATGATCGTATCTATAGGTGTAGGCTCTTCCAGAGGTAATCCGATGAGGGAATTGAAGGCCATAAGTCCGGTATCGAAGTTCTTTTGTGCTTGGAGTAACTGAAATTCGGCATCGTTTAATTTTACCTCGGCCATTAGCAAATCCTGGGGATTGACGAGTGAGACCTCCACCCGTTCACGGATTGTTTGAGTCAGCGCAGCTATCGAATTCCGGTAATCTGCGACGATACTCACAATTTCCTGGCGGGCGACGGTATTCCAGTATTGAATATCCGTCTGAAAACAGACTTCGGATAAAAGTTGTTCTTTCTGGTGCGAAGCAAGAGCGTGTTGATGCTGTGCCATGCGGATACTTTCAAGTAAGCGTCCACCTGTATATATAGGTTGTAATAGGGTAAGGGAAGCACCATATTTGGTATCACGTCCTTGTATCTGTAGCGGGTTATCCATACCGGGGAGGTTCAGATTAATCTCTAAGGGATTTCCGGTATACTGAAAGTTTGCATCACCGGAGAGTTTGGGTTTCAGGTCTGCACGGGCGGATTTCTCCAGTTCAATGCTGGCAGCCAGATTTTTCTCCGCCGCTTTCAGGTCGTGGCTATATTCAAGAGCCATCGACCTATACTTCTCCAGCATCGCACTCTGCTGGCCAAAAGCGAACGGATCACACAACGATAGAATAAAAAGGATATATATTTTCTTCATAATCTATTTCTCTTTTACTTTATAAAACAATGAATAGAGTGCCGGAGTGACGAACAGAGTCAGTAGCGTTGCGAATGTCAATCCGAAGATAATAGTAGCCGCCATACCACCGAAGGCCACATCGAACAATAGGGGAACCATACCCAGAATAGTGGTGGTGGCAGCCATCAGTACAGGTCGGGTACGCGACACGGTAGATTCGATAATGGCAGTATAGACCGGTACTTCCGCCCGGCGTTGTACCTGTATCTCATCCAGCAGTACAATTACATTTTTGATAATCATTCCCAGTAATCCCAGCCAACCGGCAATAGGAAAGAAACCGAATTCGAAACCGGTCATCAGCATACCTACGGCGACACCGATAAGAGATAACGGCAATACACATAGGATGATTAGCGGGTCACGGAAGTTACCGAACAGGGCTACAAGTATGACTATTAATGCCAGAAATGCCAATGGGAAGAATTTTGCTATGGCTTGCATGGCTTCGCGCTGATCCTTATATTGGGCATCCCAGAAGAAGGTGTATCCTTCAGGAAGTTGAATGGATTCTATCTCCTGGCGGATTTCACCATGCACTTCTGCCATAGTGTGTCCGGCTTTTACCCCACACATGGCAGCCATGGACAGTTGTCGGTTATAAGTACGCATCTGTGGCCATTCCCAGCTTACTTCAATATCTTCGGTGACTTGTGATAATGGGGCGGAATTCTGCCCGTTCCATACAGAAAAGTCTCCCAGTCCCTGTGCATCTGTGATATCGGTACCTGCAGATTTCAATTGTACAGGGACCTTTTTCTCATTATCACGATAGACTCCCACTGTAAGTCCGTCATTGATGGATTTAACTGACTCCATCATTGCAGACTTTGTTATTCCCAGCGCACTGGCTTTTACCGGATCATAAACCGGTCGGATAATGGGTGTCATGTTACCCCATTCGTTGCGGGCATCCGCTACTTTCGGGTTGCGGCGCATAATCTCGATAGCCATACCTGCCAGTGAATCGAGTACGGCAGGATCGGGACCCAGGAAGCGTGCTTCGATAACAGCTTCCGTTAGCGGACTCAGCTCGAATTTATTCACTTTGATGAGTGGACCCGGGAAAAGCGTACGGATAGAGTCTTGCAGTCTGGTGCGCAACGCTTTGGTTTCTTTGGAGGAACGTGCCTTTACCAATAACTGAGCATAGTTGGGTTGCGGGCCGAAAGATACATTAGACAGATAATATCTGGGTGGTGTACGTCCTACATAAGTTGAAATCATTTCTGTTTCTTCCTGACTGCGGATATAGTCAGCCATTTCTGAGGCCGTGCGGTCGGTTTCAGCGATGTCGGTTCCTTCGGGTAGCCATACATCCAATGTAAAGTAGGGTTTCTCCAGAGCAGGTACAAAGACTTTCGGGATAAACTTGAAACTCCAGGCGGAAACGACAAGCAATATAACCATCAACCCCACTGTGGCATAACGATGGCGAATGACGAAACGTAATGTGCTCCGGAAGCGGTCGTAAGCCTTGCCGGAAAAGAGGGTTCCACTCAATTCCGAGGGGCGCGGGCGGCGTACAAATTCTTGGATGAAGAACGGGGTTTGTGTCAGTGCAAATACCCAGCTGAACATGAGCGATACACCGATGACAATAACCAGAGAGGATAATAATTCTCCGGTGATATGTGGTGAATAGTAGATAGGCAGGAATGTCAGTATCGCTATGACCGTGGCAGCCAACAAGGGGAGGGCAGTCCCGGAACATGCTTTCATGATGGATACCCGTTTCCGCATTCCCCGTTGCATATTTACCAGTGCAGAGTCGGATACTACAATGGCATTATCTACCAACATTCCCATGGCAATAATAATGGCTGCCAGTGACATGCGTTGCAAAGCAATTCCTCCTGCCAGCATCACAATCAGAGTAGCAAATATGGAGAATACAAGTCCGCTACCTATCAGCAAACCATTTTTGAAACCGATGAAGAAAAGCAGGATAGCCACTACGGTAATTACGGAAACTATCAGATTGATGATAAAGCCTTGGTTGGCTATGGCAGACTCATGCCCCTGATCGTAGATAGAGACGAGGCCGAAACCTTCCGGCATATCAGATTTTAGTTCTTCGATGCGTGCTTCGATAGCTTCAGCCATATCTACCACATTACCGGTAGGTACGGTGGAAATGGCAATACCCACAGCCGGTTTTCCGTCTATGCGCATCAAGTTGCTGGCAGGTGTTTGGTAATTTTCGTTGATGTCGGCAATATCTCCCAGTCGGAAGTGTTCCCCACTACGTGAAACGATGGTGAGTTGCCGTATCTCATCCAAAGAATAGAAGTTACCGGTGGATTCGATTCGGATGCGTCCTGTACCTGCTGTGATTCCACCTGCATCCACTACCTTGTTTTGGGCATTGAATGCATTGGCTATGTCCGCTGTCGTAATGCCGCTGCGAGACATAACGGCGGGACTGACCACTACCTCAATTGTAGGTGTTTGCGTTCCATAGATTTCGATACGTGCGACATCCTTTACCTTTAACAATTCATTTTTGATAAGTTTGGCCTGATCTTCCAGTTCCCGGTAACTGCGTCCTTCGCTTGTTAGTCCGTAGAAGACGCCCAACACATCACCGAAGTCATCATTCACAACCGAAGGTCCGGTCCCTGCGGGAAGTTTGCTCTGCGCATCACCTACCTTACGGCGTAGTTTATCCCAAAGTTGCTGCATCTCATCTGCCCGTGTCTCTTTCTTTACATATACAGTGATTTTGGAAAGCCCGGCACGGTTCTCGGTTTTCAGGTAATAAAGTTCGCCCAATGACTGGATGGCTTCTTCCAATACATCTGTCACCTGGCTTTGTACTTCCGAAGGAGATGCGCCGGGGTAAGAAGTCAGCACCAATGCTTGTTTAATGGTGAAAGGGGCATCCTCCAGCTTTCCCATTTTGACGTACGAGAATAGTCCGCCGGCAAGTACCAGTACCAGCAGTAGAATAGTGACAGAGCGGCGTTGCAGAAAATATTTGATTAGTTTCATGATACTTGCTGTTTCATTGGATTTTTACTTTCATTCCGTCTGATAAGAAACGCAGACTGCTTGTAGCCACTATTTCACTGGGTTGCAGTCCGGCAGTGATGCCTGCATTGCCGTGCGGCAGCAGTTTGCTGACACTAACTTTACGTTGGCTGACTATCCCGCTTTCAGGATGTACCGTCCATACATAACTTCCCACTGTGGGGCGATTGCACAAGGCTGTTTGCGGAATACAAACCAAATGTTCGCCGGTGGCGGTACTATCTGATAATTCCGAAGCACTTTCTTCGAAACGTATCTTTCCGGACATACCTGCCAGTAACCGGGCTTCTTTATTGGGCAACAATGCCGTTACCAGATAAGAGAGATTGTTTTGTGTGGTTCCTTTGGATACTTCTGCAATCTGTGCTTCCAGCTCCGTGTCGGGCTGCACATCCAGCGTCAATAGCACGTTCTGCCTTGGTTGAACACGATAGGCTATATCTTGCGTTACATAAGCTTCTATTTTCAGTTGGTCTATATCGATAAATGTCAATACGGGCTGGCTGGCCTTGACATCCTGGAATTTCTCTACGTAGACTTCCCCTACATATCCGTTGAAGGGGGCTACAAGGCGGGTATCTTCCAGTTCATTGACGGCAGTGTCGAAAGCAGCTTTGGCGGAAGTATATTCCGCACGTGCTTTCTCATAAGTACTGGCAGAAAGGTTGTTTTTCTGATAAAGCGCACTGATACGTTCATACTCTGCCTTTGACTGGCGATAGACGGCTTCAGCACGTTCACGCCGGATGCGGTAGTCTCGTGGATCGATTTCTGCAATAATATCTCCGCGGCGGTAATAGTTTCCGGCATAGACATCCAGCCGGTCGATGGGGCCGCTGACGCGGAAGGACAGTTCTGTGGTGCGGAACGGTTGGGTGATAATGGGGAATTCTTTGGCTGTTTCGTTGCTGTAGGTACTCGCTGTAGCAGTCTTTACAATGATAGTTTCTTCTTGTGAAGACGAATTACCACCACAGGCCCCCAACATTAGTCCGAGGCTGAGAATACTGATAAGTTTTACATTTCGGTTCATACTTTTTTTGTTTAATCCGGGGGCGAAAATAATTTGTTCCAGACAGATATACCGGGACTTTTTTACTGAAACCGGAAAAGTAGAAGATGAAGCCGGAAAAAGTTTTATTAAACAACAGCTCCCCTTTATTTGTTATTATTCCCATAAGCAATTAAAATCGGAGAAATATATGACGACATTAGGAGGGTGGATGAATAAAACCCTTATAGGGTGGGGAGTAGACCCTAAATTTGCGAATACATTTGATGAAACTATCATCGCCATATTAATCATTGCCGTAGCTGTAGGGCTGGACTATCTGTTTCAGGCAATATTGGTAGGGGGAATGAAGCATTATACCAATCGTTCACCCCATCGCTGGAATACTTTGCTGATGAAGCGGAAAGTGGTTCCTCATCTGATACATACCTTACCGGGAATTCTGATTTACTTCCTGTTGCCTCATACTTTTGTACACGGAGTAGAACTGTTGGAGTTGTCGCAGAAAGTTTGTGCCGTGTATATAGTGGCTGCTTTAGCTTTTGCGCTGAATGGGCTACTGCTCGTTTTTCTGGATTTTCATAATCAGAAGGACAACAGTAAGAATCATCCGATGAAAGGCTTTGTTCAGGTATTGCAGGTATTGTTATTCTTTGTGGCGGCTATCATTGCCGTATCTATTCTTATAGATAAGTCTCCCGCAACCCTCTTTGCCGGGCTGGGTGCTTCGGCGGCAGTATTAATGTTGGTATTCAAGGATAGTATTCTGGGCTTTGTGGCCGGAGTACAACTTTCTGCCAACGAGATGTTGCGTATCGGCGACTGGATTGCCTTACCCAATGGCTCCGCCAACGGTATTGTGAAAGAGATAACCCTCAACACCGTAAAGATACAGAACTGGGATAATACGATTTCTACCATTCCGCCTTATACCTTGGTGAACGGCTCTTTCCAGAACTGGCGCGGTATGCAGGAGAGTGGTGGCCGGCGTGTGGATAAGAATATCTATCTGGACATGACGACCCTGAAGTTTTGCACTCCCGAAATGTTGGATACCATCCGTAAGGAAGTTCCTTTGATGGCAGACTATCAGCCGGCAGAAGGCGAGGTACCTACCAATGCACAACTCTACCGTATTTACATCGAACGTTATCTTTGCAGCCTTCCTGTCGTGAACCAGGATTTGGACTTGATTATCAGCCAGAAGGAAATGACCACTTATGGAGTTCCCATTCAAGTTTACTTCTTTTCCCGAAACAAGGTATGGAAGGAATACGAACGTATTCAGTCCGATATATTCGATCATTTGCTGGTGATGGTACAGAAGTTTGATTTGAAATTGTATCAGTATTCGGATTAATAAATGAGCCGGAAATCCGCCCATACTGGGAGGTGATCGCTGTAACCACCTTGATACTTCATTCCGTAGTAAGTGCGGAATGGCTGTACACCGCCATACTTTTTATCTTCCGTCAATAGGAACGAAGAATGAAATACATCAGCCTTATCCTCGCCGGTGCAGAAATCCGCATCCGGTTGAAGAAGAGTGCCGGACACGATGATATGATCCAGTAATCCCCATTCACCCTGATATTTGTAACTGCCGAAGTGCTTTCGAATTGCGCTCTTGCGGGCAAGTAAGTGATAGAGTTTTTGTGGTTGCAGGCTGTCACCGTTCTGGGGTGGTGCTTCTGCTGAGAGTATTTTGTTGACGGATGCATTATCGGGATAATCATTGAAGTCTCCCATGATAAGAATTTGCGGATGATACCGATAGGAGCAGATACTGTCTACTGCGGCTTTCAGCTGTTCGGCAGCAAATAGACGATAGGGTTCACTCTCCTTAACACCTCCTGAACGGGATGGAAGATGTACAACAAAGATGTCCAGGGTATCGCTGTTCAGCAACATTCCGCAGACGTGCAGTATATCCCGTGTAGGGCGAAATTTCTTTTTGCCGGATCTGTGAGGTATGGGAATACCCTGATGGGAAATCAACTTGAATTGATCTCTTTGATAAAGCAGTGCCACATCAATTCCGCGCTGGTCGGGTGAGTTGGTCATTACATAGCGGTATCCGGCTTCCCGAAGAACCGAACGTTGGGTCAAGTCGCGCAATACGCTGTCGTTTTCTACTTCGCAAAGGGCTACGAGTGCAGGAGGAGTCCAACCGCCTACGGCCGTAATGACGCGGGCTATGGCATCCAGTTTCTTTTTATATTTCGTATAATTCCAGTGGCGCATCGCATCGGGCAGAAACTCGTAATCATTCTTTAGCGTATCGTGGCGGCAATCGAATAAGTTTTCAACATTATAGCTGACAACGCGAAAAGAGAGAGTATCTTTCTTCGTTTGTCCGTAGAGGGTAAAAAAAGGGAAGAACAGCAAGAAGAGGAGATGCCATTTTAAGGTATAGCAATTATTATTCATCTTTTGAAGCCGATTTTTCATAGCATCCCGCATCCGGTGCTGTATCCTGTAGTCGGGAGTTCCCATTTCTGTCTGTCGGATAAGCGATAGCATCTTCTTGCTTTCCTAAATTGATAGCTTTAGACTTTTCATTGAGGCTAAAGCTGTATTCTTGCGTACGGCTATCCATCAGCAAGAAGTTATCGTCTTTCTCCCAAATCACATTGACTATCTTGTCATTCTCTTCTTTCACTGAGTTGATGAGGCAGTGTGAGAAGTAATAATTAAAAGCTATATCCTCATTCTTGGAGCGTCCTCCGTTGATTTCATCCGTACCCGAACCTGCAATGATACAGTTGCGGAAGATAGCTGATGAAAGCGGATAGGCCATGTCATCCTGTTCATTCCGGACTTGCAATGCCGTTCCTTTCCGTACGTTCCAACTGAAATAATTAGCCAGCGTACAGTGAGTGAATGTATAATCTCCCCCTAACAAACTGACGCAATTCTCTCCCGCATTACTGATTTCGCTGTTTCCTACCACCACCTGGCACGATGTCAACTCCAGTCCATTACCTGATACCTGCCGTATGATGGAAGACTCCAATGTTAGTTTCCTGCGGTCTGTCATCGAAGAGTCACAGCGAATACCGAAACTTCCTCCATGAATGTCTGCATAAACAAGATGATTCTCGTAACTGGTCTTGTAGAATCGTATGCCGCCCCATTGTCCCGGTAATCGGTCGTAAGGAAGATAAGGGAACATACGGTCGGTGCGATCTCCCCGGAAAACGACCGGGGCGGATAGGCTGCCTGCCACTGATAAGCGTCCGTGTACCTGCATTCCAGCCTTGCCGTGGAAATACAGGCGGGTACCTGCCGTCAGCGTTAAGTGCGCATCCGGGGCTACACTGATACTGTCATAAATCAATATCGGCCGTTGGGAGGCTATCAATGTATCTTTCTCGATCACTTTCCCCCGGAAAATAAAAGCATCCTGTGCATATGCCCGTAGCTTAACTTCTTGCCGGATGCCATTCAGTTGAAAGAGAATAGAGTCTTTTATCAACCTGATGTCGGCATTGTCTTGCTGAGGCAGAGTCGCTTCTACAAAAATGTATAGGCTGTCTTCTCCTGCAATTTCTATGTCGGAGAATTGATCTGCCCTAATACCATCCACATTGATACGGAAACCCGATTTGCCGGCATCGGCAAGAATAATGGAAGATATCAGCAATGCCTTCTTATGTGGATTGTAAACTTTCAGTTGGCGGGTGGAAGTGGGAATACCGGTGAGTACGGTGTCCATACGCAGCGTGTCCTGTGAGAACCAAAGTGTATGCTTTGGATCGGACGAATAATCATCCATGTCGTCGCAGGCGGCAAGGGACAACAGGAAAAGTATCGGGAATATATATATAAGGTATAGTGCTTTCGATTTCATACCGTACGTTCTGTAGGTTTTACTAAATAACGGTATTTCTGTCGCTTTATTATATCTTTCGCTTTTATCTTACTACCTTGATGAGACGATGGTATATTGAAAGGAATTACATCTCTATAGGCTATTATGCAAAAGATGCCATCTTTTGCAGCGAAAGGTGGCATCTTATGTTACGAAAGATGGCATCTTTTACATCAAAAGATGCCATCTTTTACATACTCCCCTTTAACCATCCGTATAAGAGGAATAAGGGATGTGAGTTATTTCTTTACGGGAACATTAGCCAGGATATCCAGCAGGTGTTTCCAGAACTTATCTACCGTAGGAATCAGCATTCGCTCATCGGGAGAGTGCACACCCTGCAAAGTAGGACCAAAGGAAATCATATCCAGTGCCGGGTACTTATCGAGGAACAGACCGCATTCCAGTCCGGCATGGATAGCTTTCACCTTGGCATCTACACCGAATAAGCGTTTGTATGACTCGACAGCGATTTCCAGTATTTCAGAATGTGGATTAGGTTTCCAACCCGGATAGCCGTCACCGAAGGTAACTTTGGCACCGCCCATATCGAATACGGTACGTACCATATTGGCTGTATCTTGCTTGGATGAGGCGGTAGAACTGCGTTGGCTGGTTTCGATGCGGATAATGTTGCCCGGCTTCATCTTGATGGATGCAAGGTTTGTAGACGTTTCTACCAGTCCGGGTATGTCCTGGCTCATAGCATACACCCCGTGAGGACAAGCGTAGAGGCTTTGCAGCAGACGCTTCGTAGTATCTTTGTCGATGGCTTTCGTACGGGTATTTTCCGATTCTAAGATGAGTTGCAGCCCCGGATCGACTACGGCATACTCAGCTTGTACTTCAGCCGCAAAAATATTCAGATCGGCACGCAAGTCATGCTTGTAGTCTTCCGGTATAGCGATAACTGCGTGTGCTTCGCGTGCAATGGCGTTGCGCAGATTACCACCGTCTATTTCACACAAGTACATATCATACTTCTGGAAAGTCTGACTCAGGAAACGGTTCAATATCTTATTGGCATTGCCGAGCCCCAAATGGATATCTCCACCGGAGTGTCCGCCTTTCAATCCTTTCACCTGCACCTTGCAGCAGAAGTATCCGGCAGGTACGTCTACCTCTTTATATGTAAACTCTGCAACGGAGTCTATACCTCCTGCGCAGCCGATAAAGAGTTCTCCTTCATCTTCCGAGTCGAGGTTCAACAGAATATCACCGTTCATGAAACCTTCTTTTAGGGCGAAGGCACCTGTCAGTCCGGTTTCTTCGTCTACCGTAAACAGACATTCCAGAGGTCCGTGCTGAATGCTGTCGTCTGCAAGGATAGCCAGTTCTGTAGCTACACCGATACCGTTGTCAGCTCCCAGCGTTGTACCTTTGGCTTTCAGCCATTCCCCTTCAATTACGGTTTCTATCGGGTCGGTGAGGAAGTCGTGCTGCACATCGTTGTTCTTTTCGCACACCATGTCGATGTGAGATTGCAGCACTACGGTCTTACGGTTCTCCATACCCGGTGTAGCGGGCTTTTTGATGAGGACGTTGCCGGCTTCGTCAACCAGTGTTTCCAACTTATGTTTTTCACCGAATGCTTTCAGATAAGCAATCATTTTCTCTTCCTTCTTCGAAGGACGCGGCACTTGGCAGATTTCATCGAAATAATGAAAAACGCCTGCCGGTTTCAGTTCATTCTTTTCCATATTAATTCCTTTATGAATGTTCGTATTTAACCTCTTATTGCTAAATATGGTTAAATCAATTGGCTATTTTATTACCGTTTCTCTTTTTTTATGGTAAAAAAAGTGGGTTAGTCCATACAAAGCCCTATATTTGCACCCACAAAAATAGAGCAAATTGAATGCAAAAGAAAATTTTATTTTCATTTTGCTGAAATGCAGTCTATTTTCGTATTACAAAAATAGTAGAAATGCTCGATACAGTATTGATAAGTTTGTTAATAGTTGCTATTTGCATTGCATTATTAGGTGTAAAAGTCTTTTTTGTGAAAGGCGGAAAGTTCCCGAACGGGCACGTCAGCGGTAATAAAGCAATGCGGGAGAGAGGTATTGGGTGTGCCCAGTCGCAGGACCGGGAAGCACAGAAGAAACCCCGTTTCTCCATTGACGAATTGGAAAAAGCCTTAAATGATAGTATGAATTAATAATTTTAAAACTATATTTTTTACAAGTTATGAAGAGATTGAACTACCTCGTAAACGGTTTGGCTGCCCTTGCACTTATCGTTTTATTTTCTCAGTGTACAGGTAAAGCTGATAATCAAACGGCAACTACGTCAGGACAAGCTTCAGGTGAACTTACTGGAATGAAGATTGCTTATGTTGAAATAGACACGCTTCTGGCACAATATAATTTCTGCATCGACCTGAATGAAGGTATGGTAAAGAAGAGTGAAAATGTTCGTTTGACAATAAACCAGAAAGCTCGGGAATTAGAAAAACAGAAACAGGATTTCCAGACTAAAGTACAGAACAATGCATATCTTTCTCAGGAAAGAGCACAGCAGGAATACAACCGTATTGCTAAACTGGAACAAGACTTGCAGGCTTTGGGTAATAAATTGCAATCAGAGCTGATGAGCGAAAACGAAAAGAACAGCTTGCAATTGCGTGATTCTATCAATGCTTTCTTGAAAGAGTATAATAAGACAAAGGGATACAGCATGATTATCAGTAATACCGGTTTTGATAACCTGTTGTATGCTGACAGCATTTATAATATTACAAAAGAAATCGTAGACGGATTGAATGCAAGATATTCTTCTCCGGCTAAGAAATAAATAATTTCGATTTAGAATAGGGTCGTCCCCTTACGTTGTATCACAATGTAAGGGGACGATTTTTTGTATATCTGCACTTCTGGTTTATAAAAACGTACCATTCTTTTGAATTATCTTCTCAAACTACTTCCGGAGGGGAGGAGGCTATTTCCGTTCATATTTTAATCATCTATATTTGCTCTGTGATTTTTAATTCTAATCGGAAAACATGATGAAAAAACTTTGTGTTCTTTTGCTTTTAACAGTGTCACTCTTTGCTAATGCCAAAGAGTATACATTTTCACCGAAAGATGTTCCAGCAATGAAACAGTTGCTGGGTAGTGGAAATTTGCAGCCGGGGGATGCCGTCGTACTGAAAGACGGAACGTATCATAATCTGAAAGAAATAAATTTTACCGGTAAGGGTGTTTCCGGTAAACCGATTGTCTGGCGGGCTGAGAATCCCGGAAAGGCTGTTATTTCCGGTAAGTTAAGGCTGAAGATATATGGAGAGTATTTGCAACTGGAAGACTTGCTCTTTTATAAGGCATGGGCCATAGGGCATGATATGATTGATTTTCAAGGAGAAAAAGGTGTGTATGCTTCTTTTTGTCGGATGACTCGTTGTGTGATTGATGAGTGCAACGATCCTCAGAAAGGTGAACGACCGAATGAAGGAGATGAATATTGGGTTGGATTACGGGGAACCAATAACCGGATAGACCATTGTTACTTTGCTAATAAAAGAGTAGGCGGACTGGTGTTGCAGGTGTGGCTGAGTGCTGATAACCACTTGAATAATCATTTGATAGATCATAATTTCTTTGGTGAACGTCAGCCTTACGGTGGCAATGGAGCAGAAATTATTCGTATCGGGCATTCCTGGTCTTCTCAATTGGAATCACGTACGATTGTCGAGGATAATGTCTTTTTCAGATGTAGCGGAGAAAATGAGATTATTTCTGTGAAATCTTGTCATAATGTATTGCGCAGGAACTTGTTTTATGAATCCGCCGGTGGATTGGTTTGTCGTCATGGGCATTATAATGTGATAGAGTCGAATACATTTATAGGACATAATCTGCGTGGAACCGCCGGTATTCGTATTATTAACCAGGGACATACGGTTTACGATAATTATATTAAAGATGTAAGGTCATTCGGATTGTTGGTACGTGTAGGAGTTTATGAACGTCCTACGGCAGAAACGGATGTGAAACTAGAGCCGTTAACTTCATACCATCGGGTGGAGAATGTGGATATCGCTTATAATACCTTTCTGAATAGTTCATTGGAGTTGGGATCAGGCCGTGGAGAAAAGATGCCCCGCAATGTTCGTTTTGCCCATAATCTCTTTGCAGGACAAACTCCTGATTTGAAAATAGTAAGGGCGGATGAAGTACTTCCCGGTTTCTTGTTTCTGGATAATGAGTGGGCATTTTCTGATAAAAAATCACTTTCGAGTGTCTCTTATGAACAGGTGAGAGAAGGTTTTAAGCCGGTTGATATGCCTGACGGTTTGAACCAAGAGGAAAAAGAACGGATAGATGCCTGTATCTTTACTGTCGGTCCGACATGGCATAAGGCGTTGAAAGAAAATGTTAACCATATCGATACGAATCGCTGATTTATGAGAAATACACTATTGGATATGAGGTCTATATTATCAAAAACTTTTCTTTTGTCTCTGTTGCTGGGAGTGGCAGGAGCAAGCATTCAGGCAGGGGAATTGTATCCCTGGCAGCTGACTCGTGACTCTTTATTATTATTCGAAGGCTCTACTTATCGCTATACTGTAGATACTCCTGAGAATGAGGGCTTAAGTTCTACCTTGCCGTCAGTTGAAGCTCTGAAAGAGCAATTGGCTCATTCCGGTTCGGGCATTTATCGTCTTTTTGCTTCTGCCGGACAGGAGAAAACAGAAGGTTTTCCGGCTCATGGAGATTATTTGCAATCAACTTCTAAAAAGCGTTTGCTGGTAGGGGTATGTAAAGGGGCATTGCCGCCTGTGATAAAGTTGGACCGTACTGCATTCACGATAAAGACTGCGGGAAGTCTGACACTTGATTTTTATGCCGGACAACGCAGTCCGATGACTACTGTCACTATCCGTGTGCCGGAAGGGATTGATGTAACATTGGACAATACAACGGTAAATGTAATAGGTCGTGGAGAAGTGATTCTTCGTGATTTGCACAAACAATCTATCGGAAGAACCGGAACTAACTATTCTTATAAAAAGGTTGGAGATGTGGAAATTCGTAAAGATGGGAAGAAAGGTACCCTGTTAATCTTTAAAGATTTGGATTTTCGTCCCTCTAACGGCCCTGATATCCGTCTTTGTTTTCGCGGAGTAGTAATACCGGAAAAAGGTAATTATACATTTGAGGCTGATTATATAACCTCTCAGCCGGAAGTTCTGCATAGTCCGGTTGCTACTGCAACTTTTGAAGGAGTGACGACTGTCTCCGATTTTACCCGTACTCCCTTACAGGCATTTACATATAAAAAGAATTGGGATTTATCTTTCACTTCTTTCTACTGGACAGCTCCTCGTAATGCGGAGTCTGTGACTTTGTTATTGTCTGAGGATAAGGGAAGAACCTGGAAACCTGTAAGAACAGCGATATTGCCGGACGATGATTTCGCTGCTGCCGGTCGGCTGAATCCTAATCAACTGTATGCTTTTAAACTGCTTGTAAAAGGAGGTGATAATCAGGGAGAATCAAATATTGCTTGGTTCTATTCCGGTTTGCAGGATATTAAGACTGCAGGAGTAAAAGGAGATGGAATAGCAGACGATACGGAAACCATAAACCAAGCTATTAAGGAGATGAATGAGTTGGGCGGGGGTATTCTACGATTTACGGCAGGTACCTATAATGTACGGACAGTTCATCTATTAAGCAATGTCTGGCTACATCTGGATGCAGATGCTACCATTCAGGGGCTTCCGGGTGGCGATGCGCCGGAAACAACTTGGTTTAGTGACCGGGCTTACCGTTCGGGACTTTCTCCTACCGATCCTCGCCCTTATGCTGATCCGGAGAACTATCTGACGAAGCAGGATGTGGGACATACATTTTTCCGTAATGCAATGTTCTTTGGAGAACGCATTGATAATGTGAAAATTGTGGGTACGGGCCGTATCACGGGCAATGGTAATCTGGTTACTTCTGATAAAGTAATGAATAATGCTCCCGAGAAACGCTGTGACAAAATGTTTTCTTTGAAACTTTGTACCAATATTGAGATTGGAGGTTGGAACATAGATAAAGATATGTGGTATGATCCGCAAAAGGATGAACCTTACTATATAGATGCGGATGGGCAGAAGAATTATGACGTCAGCAATATGCTGCATATAGATCAGGGAGGCCATTTTGTTTTGCTGGCTACAGGTACCGATGGCATCCATGTGCACGATACTTACTTTGCCAAACATAATACCCGGAATGCTCGTGATATCTACGACTTTATGGCGTGCAATGACGTAACGGTGACGAACATTTATTCGCGTGTCAGTTCGGATGATATTGTGAAACCAGGTTCGGATTGTTCATTAGGTTTTACCCGTCCGGCACGTAACTATATGGTACGCAATATAGTTGGAGATACCAATTGTAACCTGTTCCAGATAGGTTCGGAAACAGCGGATGATATTCAGGATTTATATGTGGATAATATTTATGTACTGGGTGCTAATAAAGCAGGTTTCTCCATATCTACCAATGATGGTGGACATATAAAAAATGTTTATTTGAATAGTGGAAAGACAGGAGCGATACATTCCCGCTCGGTGATGCATCGTACGCGTGCTCCGTTCTTCATATCTATATCCAATAGAGGCCGTGTGCTGGGTGCCAATGTCGCTCCTTTTACTTTCACGGAAAATGGAAATGTACGTAAGGAATTGTTGGTAACTAACTCTGATATCGGGCAGGTGGAGAATATTGTGATTTGTGGAGTAGACATTGATGAGGTTTATGGTGGAAGTTCTTTCCGGGGAGAGCGCTGGAAGGCATACGATGGTTCTCAAAGTACGGCAACTCCAATCATCGCAGGTTTCAAACTGCCGGATACGGAAGTTGTAGAAGGAGGACTGACATTCCGTTTGCCGAATGGTCAGCATACGGGGTATATTAATAATGTACAGTTCCATGATGTAAATTTACTTGTGAAAGGTGGTCATCCGGTGGAAGATGCAGAAGCGTATCCGCCTGAAATCGGGGTAGGACGTTATAATGTAGGTGATTTGAAAATACAACCCTCTTTTGGTTTCTGGGCGCGTCATGTGAAAGACTTCCTGTTAGATAACTGCAGTATTAATGCTGAGCAGAAAGATGGGCGTTATGCAGTAGTACTGGACGATGTGATCGGTGGCGAGATTAAAAATCTGAAAGTGAAGGAAGGCATTACGGATAAAGAAAACGTAAAAGTACTTCGTAGTAAAGATATTGATATACAGAAATAAAGATGAAGCGTATCTATTTATATTTTAAAGAAAAGATCGAGAAAGAGGAATTTTCCTCCAGGGGGATGCGAATCTTCCTCTTCTGGGGACTCGGTCTTTTTTCTACTATCTGGTTTCTGGTACGGGTTATTCCGAAGCCTTCCCGTGCCAACTATCCATGTATGCAGACAGCGGCGCCGCTGATGTCTGCATTTGTCATGTACTTACTCTCGTTCACGGGAGTTTGGGTGAGTCTGCGTAAGTTGCGTGAAGCATTTCATAACCGGAAAATGGCAATAGGAGTCTTTGCATTTGCAGGTCTTTGTTTTTTCGGAACTTTGATGTTGGTAGAAAACAGTACTGAACTGTTAGCTCAAACTGTTCTTCCGGTGAGAGAACCCCGTATGGCATGGGGAAAGAATAATCCGGTAGGAGAGGCGAAAGGTATTTATCCGGGACGGGTGGTATGGACTCATGCACCGGGTGCCGCTACATGGGAGAAAGGAGACGGTTTTTGGTTTGAAGATCGCTGGAATAATCAGGCAGATGCCGACTGGCTTCTAAACCAGTCTCTCTTGTCTTTGACCGGAGAAAAGAAAGAAAAGGTGGCTTGGAAATCTCTTTTTCTTTATTTCAATCAGCAGCATGGTAGAGGAAAACGTGGATATAAGAAAGGAGAAAGGATTGCTATCAAGATTAATCAGAATAATACTTTCTCCCATGAAGATTGTGAACAGTTGAATGCTTCTCCGCATCTGACGCTTGCCTTGCTTCGTAGTTTGGTGAATGACGGTGGAGTGCCTCAGGAGCAAATCACAGTATTTGATGCCAGTCGTTTTATTACGAAAGCTCTTTATGATAAATGTCATGCCGAATTCCCCGGTGTTGTATATCTGGATAATGAAGGAGGAAACGGGCGTACCCAATCGACTTATACAGCAGATGCAATTCCGTATTCAGCTGATAATGGCCGTTTAGCGAGAGGATTGGCAAACTGTGCAATTGAGGCTGATTATCTGATAAATATGGCATTGCTGAAAGGACATGGCGGGCAGGGGGTAACACTCTGTGCGAAAAACTGGTATGGAGTGACGGACATCAACCGGGACTTCCGTAAAAATCAGCATAACAATTTCAATCAGGACCGCGGTGGAAAACCGCGCTATATGACCTTTACCGATTATATCGCACATAAGGATCTGGGACAAAAGACAATGCTCTTTCTGATAGATGGCTTGTACGGTTCGGAAAAGGTGAATGGGACGCCTTCAGGTAAATGGAAGATGTCACCGTTTAATGGAGACTGGCCTTGCTCATTGCTGGCTTCCCAGGATCCGGTAGCCATTGATGCGGTGGGTATTGATTTCTTGAGTGCAGAGTTTCCGCGTATGGCCGATGTGGATTATTGCGATATGTATCTGGTGGAAGCTGCTCTGGCAGACCGCCCGTTGTCCACTACTTTCTATGATCCGGAAAGAGATGGCACAGGAGTAGGCAGCCTTGGAGTCTTGGAACATTGGAACAATCCGGAAGAAAAGAAATATAGCCGTAATATGGGGAAAGACATTGGAATAGAGTTAGTCTATTTACATAAATAAGATACTGTCTGCTTGGTTGAGACGATTTTTCAAGTATTTGATGGAATACTGATAATCGTCTCTTTTTTATCTGCCTATTTTTGTAACCATGAAAGATGATCCTTTATATCTAATGAAATGAATACAAAAATAAAAAAATGGTTCTTTAAGACTTGTCCGAAGAGTGGACGGATTGTTGGAATCAACAAGAAAAATGTTGTTTTGAAGATTTGCTTTCCTCTGTTCGGGTTAGCAGCTTTGATTTGGTTTCTGATACGTGTTGTACCCAAACCTTCCAGAATAGAATATCCCTGTCAGCAAATCGCTGCTCCTATCGCTTTTTCTTTTGTAGCTTTTATCAGTAGCACATTGGTTGGATTTGGTACATGGAAACGTTTCAAACTTTTGTGGCATTCCCGTCGGTTCTATATGGGGGTGTCCGTATTGGCGGTCGGTATATTATTATCGGGTACATTATATATAATGTCAGTGGATAATTCTCTGATGGGGCAGGTCATTCGTAAGCAGATAGATAATGGTACTGATATGGGACGTTTTGTGCCTATTGATGCCCCCAACACTCCGATGGGAGTAGCCAGAGGAATTCATCCGGGGCGGGTGGCATGGGCACATGATCCGAAGGCGGCTGCCTGGGATGGAAAAAGAGGACTTTATTCGGATCCGGATAATAATAGCCAGACACGGGTTGATGATATGATGGAGGGAGTGATTATTGCGCTGACCCGCCAGAATACGATTGATAAGGCATGGGATGAACTGTTCAGGACTTTTAATTATAAGAAAGGTAAAGGTGCAATAAAGTATAAGAAAGGTGAGAAGATTGCTATCAAAATCAATCTGAATGACAATGGTGGAACTAATATCATTGATGCTACTCCACAGTCAGTGTATTCTTTGTTGCATCAATTGGTAGATATCATGAAGGTTCCTCAGAACTGTATTACGGTATATGATGCACAGCGTCGAGGCATTTCGGCTGTTTACGATTATGTACAGCCGGTTTATCCAAATGTCAATTATCAGAATTGGGGAGGATTTGTTCCCGATGTAATTCGTTATTCCAGTGAGATTACCGATGCAGGTGCCAGAAGCTTGGCACGTGCGGCTTACGAGGCCGACTATATGATTAACATGGCATTGATGAAAAGACACTCTGAACCGACCGATAAATGGCGGGACAGTGCCGGACAGACAGCTATAACTGCTACCGGTAAGAATCAGTTCGGTTCCATAGGCAATGTGCCGCCCTTGCATCTTTCTATTCGTGACTGGTCTTCTTTCCGTGGTATGGGCACTTATAATAGCATTGTCGATCTGATGGCTCACGAGCGTATAGGTGGAAATACCTTGGTGTATCTGGTGGATGCTATGTACGTAAATCCCAAGCATAATGGGAAAGCGGTACGTTTCCGGCTTCCTCCGTTCAATAATGGCTGGACTTCCAGTTTTCTGGCTTCCAATGATCAGGTTGCTATCGAATCAGTGGTACTTGATTTCATTTATTCGGAACTTCCTTTATGTGCCAATGCCGACAATTTTCTTCATGAGGCGGCAAATATAGGGAATCCTCCTTCGGGGATAGCTTATATTGGAAAAGAGCAAGGTAGTTTGGGCGTACATGAGCATTGGAATAATCCGACGCATCGGATGTACAGCCGTAATTTGGGTACAGGTAAAGGAATCGAATTATACAGAGTTCCGTTGAATGAAAAACGTCCGGCAATAGAATACTTCTACGCAGATGAGAATGCTTTGCATTATAAAACCTCTCATGCAGAGGAAGTGCGATTGAATGGTAAACGTTTGGAAGATGCAGAAGGTATTATTCCTTTGTCAATTTCTAAGACGACTGAGTTTGATCTGAAAACTTTGGCAAATGGAAAAGTAACGTCTTCACAACGTGTAGTGGTACGTCGTTTGGAGAATATAGAGATATGCCAGGCTAAAGATATGGAAAGACAGGGATCTGCATCCCTAAATGAGGATGGTTCGGTAGAATTCAAAGGTGAAAAAGGCAGTTCTGAAGGAAGTGTGAGTTGGAAAGTAAATATTCCACATAAAGGTGAATATTATTTGATAGTATCTTATGCGGGTGGCAATCCGGTTCCCTCTTACTTATATATTAATGGGGAGAAAATCAGTGAGAATATCGGTTATTTGGCTACATTTGGTGAGAAACGCAGAGAGTTTGTGTTCCCTGTAGCGTTGGCAAAAGGTACCAATGAGTTGCGTTTAGAACACCCCGGGCGGCGAAGTAATAGGATATATACAGTGAATATTGCAAAGGAAATTAAATAGTTAACTTACATATACTAATCATGAAAACGAAAAAGAACTTATTACTGTTGTTGATGTTGCTTGTTCTGCCATTTACGTTGCAGGCTGAAACATTTAATGTAAAGAAGTACGGTGCGCGGGGAAATGGCAAAAAGATGGACTCGCCTGCCATCCAGAAAGCAATTGATGCTTGTCATAAAGCGGGTGGTGGAACGGTACTTGTGCCTGCCGGAACCTATTTGTCGGCTACTATCGTGCTAAAAGATAATGTGACTTTGCATTTGGAGAAAGATGCCCTTATTCTAGGTACTACCGATTATAAAGCTTATGATAACCTTGATCCTTTTACGGAAGGCCTGGGTATCGATGTCGGTTGGGCATTGCTGGTAGCGGTGGATGCTAAAAATGTGGCATTGGAGGGCGAAGGTGCTATCGATGGGCAAGGTTCGGCTTTGAAAGAACGGCATATAAAAGTAGATACCCGTCCGGAAGGACAGCGTTGGGGATTGCGTCCTTTCTTGCTTCGCTGGGTGCGTTGCGAAGGTGTACGCGTGGAAGGAGTTACTTTAAAATATGCAGGTGCCTGGACTTCCCATTATTTCCAATGTCGGAATGTGAATATCCATAATGTGACGATACGTAGCTTTGGAGTAGCTCACAACGATGGAATTAATATTGATGGTTGCCAACATGTACGCATTAGTAATTGTGATATTGTCAGTGGTGACGATGCTCTATGCTTCAAGACTACTGCCAGTAAAATGGGATGTGATGACATCATTGTTACGGACATGAAGTTGAAAAGTAATCAGGCAGGTATCAAGATGGGAACAGAATCTATGGCAGGATTTGAGAACATCAAGATCAGCAATTGTCATATTTACGACACTAAGAATGGAGGTATTAAGTTATTCTCCGTAGATGGAGCCCATTTACGTAATGTGGAAATCTCTGATATCACAATGGACGAAGTACGTACGCCGATGCTATTTCGTTTGGGTGCCCGTCTGAGTGTATTCCGTAAACAGGAAGACACCCAGCAGCCTATCGGTGTCTTTGAAAATGTGATAATCCGTAATGTAAAAGCGGTGGCTGCCGATAAGGCTCAACTGACACCTCCTTCCGGTATTCTGATTACGGGTATTCCGGGACATTATATTACAAACCTGACTTTGGAAAATATTCATATTCGTTTATTGGGTACAGGAACTCCTGAGGATGCCTTGTCTCAGGTACCTGAAGCTATAGATAAATACCCGGAGGTAAAGACTTTCGGTCCTAAGATTCCGGCATACGGAGTATGGGCACGCCACGTGAAAGGGTTGAAACTGAAGAATATTACGTTTGAGTTGAAGAACCCCGATGCCCGTCCGGAGATTATTTGTGAAGATGGGGATATACAAATATATAAATGATGAATATGCGAAGGACTATTAGTGCAATATTAGTTGGAATTTGTGCATTGGTTTCTGTCAATGCTCAGACACAGACACTGTTTCCTGTTACCAGTCCGGATGGTTCTGTTTCTTTATCATTGAAACTGAAGGAAAAGTCGCTTTATTATGAGGTAGAAAAAAACGGAGTAAATGTATTGGATGAGGCACCCATACGTTTTACTATCGATGGTTCAGAACTCTGTAATTCTGTGGATATATTATCATCGGATAGTTATAAGACAGATAATACATATCCTATTCGGGGAAGCCATTCTCTTGCTGTAGACAAGAGTAATGGACGGACTTTCAAATTGCAGAATACGATTTTAAAGATAAATTTTACTATAGAGGCGAGAGTTTATAATGATGGTGTTGCTTTTCGGATAATACTTCCCGGGAAGCAAGGGGAGATGAGAGTTCCCGATGAGCACACTATATTTACATTGCCAAAGGGAAGTATTGTGTGGTATCATGATATGTACTGTCATTATGAAGGTATTCACCAGAAGAAAGAAATCTCTGAGATAATGCAGGGAGAATGGGCGGCTCCTCCCGTAACGGTGCAATTACCTGGAAAGACCGGATATCTTTGCATTACGGAATCTGCTTTAATGAATTATGCAGGGATGTCTTTGCAGGCAAATGGCAAGAATGGTTTTGAAACAAAATTAGGGCATGCACAACCAGCCGGATATCCTTTTGCTCATGATTATAGTTTGGCGGAGGCACAGCGATTGTCACAACCGGCTACTCTTGCCGGTACGATTACCACTCCTTGGCGTACCATTATAATAGCCGGTGATTTGAATGAGCTGGTAAATTCGGATTTGATTACCAATTTAGCCCCTGTGCCTGATAAACGGTTATTTCCTAAAGGAATACAGACAGACTGGATAAAACCGGGACGTTCCGTGTGGTGCTGGTTGGATGGTGGAGTACGAACTGTGGAAGGAATGAAAGAATTTTCTAAAGCTGCAGGAGAATTGGGATTTGAATATAATACGGTAGATGCTTTCTGGTATCGTTGGACGGATGAGCAGCTAAAAGATTTGGTAGATTATTCTTCTCAGTTCGGAGTGAAGATTTGGCTATGGCGTCATGGTCGGGATATGCGTGATCCTCAGAAACGGAAAGAATTGTTTGAACGTTGCCATCGTTTGGGGGTTGTTGGTCTGAAGTTGGATGCTTTCTCACACGAATCCAAAGAGTTCATTGACTTATATCAGGCTTGTTTGAAGGAAGCAGCAGAGTATAAATTGATGCTTAATATTCATGGAAGCAATAAACCGGCAGGAGAGGTACGTACATGGCCGAATGAAATGAGTCGCGAAGGTATTCGTGGTTTAGAATATGGTAAAAACCAGTATGAATGGAGTACACATAACACTACGTTACCTTTTACGCGTTTGATAGCAGGAGCAGGAGATTATACGCCTGTTGTTTTTGGAGAGCGCCGCCTGGAAACCTCGTGGGTACATCAGATTGCTACTGCCCTTGTATTTAATTCTTCTGTCATATTCTTCGGTTCGCACCCGAAAACAATGCTGGATAATCCGGCGGTAAAATTACTGAAGCAGATACCCGCAACTTGGGATGAAACAGTAGTGTTACCGTCTAGTCGAATAGGTGAAGTTGCTGCGTTTGCACGTAGAAGTGGCAAGACTTGGTTTCTGGCAGTTCTGAATGGACAAAATGAGCATTCCTTACAATTCCCTTTGTCGTTTTTGGGTGATGGCTGGTATGAAGGGATGGTGTTGAATGATCGCCCTGCTGATGCGGCTTCTATTAAGATAGAACGTGTGTTCTGCCGGAATACGGATACTCTTACAGGGCGTATGCGTGTAGGCGGCGGATATATTGTGATGTTTACCCCTAAAGAATAATTAGTGATTATACAAAAAGATGAATACCATGAAAAAACTATTGAATACAGCATTATTGCTGTTTGCAGTATTAATGACTTCTTGTACGGCTCCTAATGCCTGGGAATTAGTATCAAAAGACAGCAACGTCCGGTTTGCTTTGGAGAATAAACAAGAAAATGGAAGTACAATGCTTAGTTACTCTGTCTTTTATAAAGATGGAGTGGCGATGGAGAAATCTCTTTTAGGGCTGGTTATGGATAATTGTGAGTATGGAAAAGACGCACAATTTGTTTCCGCTTCTGCTGTGAAAGATATCTCTAATGCTTATCAGCTAAAATCCGGTAAGAAGATGAATACTACGGATGAGTGTCGTGAACAGACTTTTACTTTCCGTACTAAAGAGAATAGGCAGTTTAATTTGATCGTAAGGGTATATAATGACGGGGTGGCTTTCCGCTATGAACTACCCGGAGAAGATGGACAAATGCACACTATCCAGGCCGAACATACAGAGTTTGCCGTACCCGTAAATGGAAAAGCGTGGATACATCCGTATGACTGGAACGATCGTCACAAACCAAGCTATGAACAATATTGCCGGAGCGAAATAGATATCCGTTCGGAATGTGGACATGGACGTGGTTGGGCATTCCCTATGCTATTCAACACCAGCGGAGTCTGGATGATGATAACGGAAGCCCATCTGGATGGTTCATATCCTGCTACTCATATTGATAATGCCGGAACCGATAAAGCATATAAAATCCGTTTCCCAGAGGCGGATGAACCAATTGTACCGGATGCAGTAGAACCGGTATCGGAATTACCGTGGTTCACTCCCTGGCGTGCTATTATCATAGGAGATGATCTAAATACTATATTCCAGACACAAATGATTTCACACCTGAATCCCGCGTCTGTAGTGAATGATGAATCCTGGATAAAGGCAGGACGCGCATCTTGGAGTTGGTGGTCTAATGGCGGTACTCCCCGTGATTATAAAGCACAGCTGAAGTATGTGGATCTTAGTGCTGAAATGGGTTGGGAATACATGTTGATTGATGCCGGCTGGCAAAACATGGGCAACGGTGGCACTATGGAAGATGTCGTGAAATACGCACAGCAAAAGGGAGTGGGGGTCTGGTTATGGTACCATTCCGGTGCAGGACGTGAAAAAGATTCTGTATCGACACATCGTCTGATGAGTGATCCTGAATTACGTCGTGCAGAAATGAAACGCATCAGTGAAGTAGGAGTGAAAGGAATCAAGGTCGATTTCTTTGATACAGACAAACAACGTATTATTCAACTTTATCCGGCTTTACTGAAAGATGCGGCAGACAGTCATTTGCTGGTAGATCTTCATGGTGCCACTTTACCCCGTGGCTTTGAACGTACGTATCCGAATATGCTGACCACGGAAGCTATCCGGGGTGCAGAAACTCTGGGACGTCAGGAACGTTGCGACCAGGCGGCAAAACACAATGCTACTGTACCTTTCACACGCAATGTGGTCGGTTCTATGGATTATACTCCGGTGACTTTTTCTGATAAAGTACGTCAGGGGATACCTGCTATACGTAAGACAACTATGGGGCATCAGCTGGCTCTGGCAGTAGTCTTTGAATCCGGTTTTCAATGTTTTGCTGATAAGGCGGAATCTTATCTTTCTTTGCCGGAACAACCCAAACAATTCCTGAAAGAAGTACCCGCTGCCTGGGATGAGAGCATTCTGTTGGCTGGTTATCCGGCTGATTATGCTGTTGTGGCACGTCGTTCCGGTGATGTATGGTATATCGGCGGTATCAGTGGTAAGGAAGAGGGGCGTGAAATAGAATTTACTTTGCCCGCCGGATGTGAAGGTAAATCATTCACTATGATTATAGATGGAAAAGATAAGGATAGTTTTGATTATATGCCTGTAGAAAATATAAATGGGACGGTAAAAGTGAAAGTTCTTCCGAACGGTGGCTTTGCCGGTATGATTCGATGATAATAACACTATTATAACAAAATGGAAAGAATGAAGAAAATTTTGATTGCAGGGGCGATGACCCTGTTGATGCTATGTCCTGCCAAAGCACAGATTGCGTGGCAGCAGGTGGAGCCCGGCGTCTGGAAAGGCGTGGTAGGCACTCCTGAAGAATATTCATTATTGGGTGTGGCCGGTGTTACGCCGCAAAAGGAAGGTTTTGCCCGCTTGCCGGAGGTGACATTGCCTGAATTGGCGAATGAAATTGTGGGTTCCATACAAGATGGTAAAACAAGTCTCCGCATTCCTTTGCAACGCAAGGAACAGTTGTACGGCTTTGGGCTGAACTTTCAGACGGTACATCAGCGTGGCAAGATCCTGAACCTGCATGTAGACCATTATGGTGGACGTGATAACGGGCGTACACATGCTCCTGTCCCCTTTTATATTTCCAGTTCCGGTTATGGAGTACTGATTAATTCGGCACGTTATCTGACAGTATATGCAGGTAGCGGCGCACGTAAGGACAGTCCGAATGCTCCGGTGGCTAAAGACCGTAATATGGATAAGACCTGGACATCGGCGCCTTATTCGGATGCCGTTTCGATCTTGGTTCCTGCTCCGGGTGCAGAAATTTATCTGTTCGCCGGGCCTACCCCTATGGATGTTGTCCGTCGCTATAACCTGCTCTGTGGAGGAGGTACATTGCCTCCGCGTTGGGGGCTGGGCTTTACGCAACGTACAAAGAAGCTCTATACAGCTGAAGACGTGAAGAACGAAGCGGATGAGTTTGAACAACGTGGTTTCCCGTTGGACTTCATCGGACTGGAACCGGGTTGGCAAAGCAAAGCGTATCCTTGTACCTTTGAGTGGGATGCTATCCGCTATCCTGATCCCGCCGGCTTTGTGAAAGATATGTTGGCTAAAGGAGTACGCATCAACTTATGGACAAACCCATACGTATCTCCCGATTCAAAGATATATAAGGAAATGTATCCGGTAAGCGGTTCACACACCGTATGGTGTGGTATCGTGCCCGACTTGGCAGGCGAGAAAGCCCGCAAAATCTGGATGGATAAGCTGGAACAGGAACACGTGAATATTGGTGTCAGCGGTTATAAAGTGGACGAAGTAGACGGATACGACCGTTATGTCTGGCCGGATGTGGCTACTTTCCCCAGTGGAATTGCCGCTGAGCAGATGCGCCAGACTTATGGTTTGTGGGTACAACGCACTACTGCGGAATTGTACAAGAAGCGTAATCAACGTACCTTTGGATTGGTTCGTGCATCGAATGCCGGTGCAACTTCTTTCCCCTATGTGATTTATAATGACTATTACAGCCATCCGGACTTTATTACTGCTTTGATTAATTCAGGCTTTAGTGGTGTATTGTGGACTCCGGAAGTACGTAGTTCCAGTTCATCGGAAGACTGGTTGCGTCGTTTCCAATCTGTAGTATTCTCGCCGATGGCAATGATTAATGCCTGGGCAAGCGGTACGAAACCCTGGACTTTCCCCGAAGTAGAGAATCAGATAAAAGAGTATGCTATGCTGCGTATGCAGATGATGCCTTACTGGTATAGTGAATTTGCACGCTATCATTTTGATGGTATTCCTCCGTTCCGCGCCATGAATCTGGAACCGGGTTTCAACCCTGAACAAGGAACTACAGCGAAACTGTCGGATGCCAATCTGGAAGATAATCCTTATTTGGAAGCAGTTTCCAAAGAAATTAAGGATCAGTATATGGCTGGTGAATATCTGTTGGTGGCCCCCATGTTCAAAGGCCAGAAAGAGCGTACGGTGGTTTTGCCTAAAGGAGACTGGTACGATTTCTATACAGGTAAATATGTGGGCAATGGCGAGAAGATTACTGTTACACCGGGTTTGGACCGTATTCCGGTATATGTAAAGGATGGGGCTATCCTGCCATTTATGGAGGCCCGCCTGCATGCACCGAAAGCAGGAGAGAAGGTGAATCTGGAAATCCGTCATTATGGAAAAGCAGATGGTGCTTACCGACTGTATGATGATGACGGTGAAACATTCGATTATGAGAAAGGCGCCTATTCCTGGCGTGATATCACTGTGACACGCGATAAGAAAGGCAAGCTGAAAGGCACTATATCCAAAGCTGAAAAGGGAAAACCGAACAGTATTGCCAATGTTACCTGGAAGTTTATGACAGAAGAATGATAAGATTATGAAGAATATATTGACGACCTGTTTATTTCTCTGCCTTCTCCTCACGGTGCATGCGGCGGACAATCCAAATGTGAAGAAGCTCTTCACCGTTACATCCGGCGAACTGAAACTGACCTTTTTGGTAGGTACGGACGATCGCCTTTACCAATTGGGCTTTGGAGATGCTGCCCGTGAAGTAGAGCCTCCTGCTAAGATGCCCTCGCGTGAATGGGAATTTCTTCCTCCTTATGGAAACGGTGTCCTGACTGAACCGGCTATCCAGGCAACTCACGTAGATGGAAATACATCTACGGAGCTTCACTACGCCGGACATCGTACGGAAGCGCTGGCACCGGGTATTGAACAAACCGTTATTTCACTGAAAGACCCTGCCTATCCTTTCACCGTAGATATCTATATCAAATGCTATGCAGACAATAGCATGATGGAAATCTGGAATACCGTTACGCATAATGAGAAAGGTAAAGTCATTCTGCATCGTTTTGCTTCTGCTGCCCCGGTGGTAAAGGCGAAAGAATACTGGCTCACTCAATTCTCCGGTAACTATAAACGCGAAGCAACCCTCAATGAAGAACGCCTTTCGGAAGGAGTCAAGATTCTGGATTCCAAATTAGGCATCCGTGCACATCAGATGCGTATTCCTTCTTTTATCCTCTCCCTGAACGGACCGGCTAAAGAGAATGAAGGTGAAGTATTGGCTGCTTCTTTGCGTTGGAGCGGCAGTTTCCAGTTTGCTTTCGATGTAGACTGGAACAAGAACCTGCGTTTGCTGACTGGTATGAATCCTTTGGGTTCACAGTACAATCTGGAGCGTGGCGGCACATTTACTACACCCGCCATTCTCTACACGTATAGTAAGCAGGGTAAGGGAGAAGCCAGTCGTCGTTTCCATCGTTGGGCTATGGCAAATGCCATCCGCGATGCAGAGAAAGACCGCCCTGTATTGTTGAACAACTGGGAAGCTACCCACTGCGATTTTGATGAAGACCGCTTGAAACAACTCTTTGATGGTGCCCGCCAGGTGGGAGCTGAACTTTTCTTATTGGATGATGGCTGGTTCGGTAACGGACCTTACTCCCGTGATGATGACAAGCACGGTCTGGGAGATTGGAACCCTTCTACCAAGAAGTTACCCAAAGGTCTGTCATATATTGCCAAAGAAGCATTGAAGCGTAAAGTTGGCTTCGGTATCTGGCTGGAACCCGAGATGGTGAATCCTCAGAGTGAACTTTATCAGAAACATCCCGATTGGATCATAACTCAATCCAAACGTGAACCGATATTGGGTCGCCATCAGGAGATACTGGACCTCACCCGCCCCGAAGTACAGGCTTTTGAATGGGATATTATCGACAAAACCTTGCGGCCTAACCCGGATATCACTTATGTGAAGTGGGACTGTAACCGTTACATCACCCAACCCGGATCTTCTTATTTGCAGCCTGCCGATCAAAGTCATCTCTGGATAGACTATAATTGGGCGCTTTACCGTCTGATGGATCGCTTTGCCAAAGGCTTCCCCAATGTGATGGCCATGCTTTGTGCCGGTGGATCGGGACGTGTGGACTATGGCGCAATGCCCTATTTCCATTCCTTCTGGCCCAGTGACAACACAGACCCGTTGGGGCGTATCAAGATACAATGGGGCTTCTCGCATTTCTTCCCTGCAAATACGATCTCTGCTCATGTCACTCGTATGGGTAAGCGTCATTTGAAGATGGCAATCGATGTGGCATTGAGCGGTGCATTCGGAATAGACCTAGCATTGGATAAGGCTACGGCTGAAGAGCGTGCGCAGATTGCCGATGCTGTGAAATTGTACAAAGAGCGTATCCGTCCGTTGGTGATGCATGGTGAGCTTTATCGCCTGGTTTCTCCTTATGAGTCCCCATTGGCTTCTTTGAGTTATGTTTCAACAGATAAACAAAAGGCAGTCGTTTACTTCTACCAGACTAAAGATGGCAATGAACCCCGGGTAATGCTGGGTGGCCTGGATGCCCAGAAAAAATACCGTGTGGAGGAAGTAAGTCTGGCAAAGGGAGTGACTTCTCGTTTCCCTGCCAATGGTAAGGTATTTACGGGAGCAGAACTGATGGAAAAAGGTCTGGAGAATCCATTGAATACCCAGTTTGAAAGTGCAGTATTGATATTAGTAGCTAACAATTAAATACAATAACCTTATGAACTTGAGAAGAACCTTATTACTTTTCTCTTTCATCTTTGCCAGTTCGCTGGCCATTGCACAACCGAAGGATCGTTGGACTATTCAGGATGATGGAGCCATTCGCTGGAATATCAATGATAATATTCCACATGACGATCATTTGGAAATGAGTGGGCAACAACTTTCCGTTGTCCTTCGTTACGGTGTGGATGCACAAAAGCGTTTCCACCTGAACCGAAGTCTTGTTTTCCCTATGCTTCGCATGCATCCCAATAAGACACAGAACAATCTGAAGCAACGTTTCGATGTGAATATTCCCGCTTTGGTGACAGTGGACGATCAAACCCTGCTGAATGAAGAAGTACGTGATGTTACCTTCAATGGCATTATGCGTGTGGAAAGTAGTTTCGGTTATATTTACCGGCGTAAGGAACTGAAAGATGCCGTGCAATTGACGCGTGTACTCTATCCCTCCACCAATGCCGCGCGCTATTGTGAGGAATATACTTTCAAGAATAGCAGTCCGAATCAGATAACGCTGCGAGTGCCTGAGTGGAACGTAACATATACTACTCCTGAGGAAGCCGGTGTATATGGTGCTTATTGCATCGAAGCCGCCCTTTCCAAAAGTGGTGTCTTTGTTTTGAAACCGGGAGAGACGCTTGAGTTCTATGCAGTCTTTTCCGGAAGGAAACTGGCGGATGCCTCGTCCGGACGAAACGATGCCGGCCTTTCACACATCAATATTCTTAGTGAACGTGCCGCGCGTGAAGCGCTTATCAGTCAGTGGTGGAGCAATTTGGTTTTGGACACACCCGATCCCGTGCTCAATCGCATGTTTGCTTTCGCCAAACTGCGTGGCGCTGAAAGTATCTACCGCACGAAAGGCGGATTGATGCATGGTCCCGGTGGTGAAGCCTATTATGCGGCTGTCTGGGCTAACGACCAGGCAGAGTATATCAACCCCTTCTTCCCTTTTCTGGGTTATGAGATTGGTAATGAGTCCGCATTGAATTCTTTCCGCCACTTTGCCCGCTATATGAATCCGGAGTATAAACCTATTCCGAGTTCCATCATCTCCGAAGGTGTCAGTTTCTGGCATGGTGCCAAAGATAGGGGGGACGGTGCAATGATTGCTTACGGTGCTGCACGTTATGCGTTGGCCCGTGGAGATAAGGCGGAAGCGCGTGAATTGTGGCCTCTGATTGAGTGGTGTCTGGAGTATTGCAACCGTAAACTAACTCCTGCCGGCGTGGTTGCATCGAATTCAGATGAATTGGAGAACCGCTTCCCGGCTGGTGATGCAAACCTCTGTACCTCTACGCTTTACTACGATGCTTTGCGTTCAGCCGTTATGCTGGGGCGTGAATTGGGAGTATCGGCAAAGCAGTTGAACATGTATCGTAATCAAGCAAATGCTTTAGAGAAAGCCATAGAAAAACATTTTGGTTATGAGATAGAAGGTTTCCACAGTTACCGCTATTATGAAGGTAATGATATCCTGCGTTCCTGGATTTGTATGCCTCTTGTTATGGGTATCTACACTCGCGCACAAGGCACTATCGATGCTCTCTTTTCGCCTCGCCTCTGGACGGATGACGGATTATTGACGCAAGCCGGTACTGAAACCTTCTGGGACCGTAGTACCCTCTATGCTCTGCGTGGCACCATTGCTGCCGGAGAAGTGGAGAAAGGTATGAACTTCCTCAAGAAGTATTCACATCGCCGTTTGTTGGGCGATCATGTGCCTTATGCCATTGAAGCGTGGCCCGAAGGAGATCAGCGTCATCTTTCTGCTGAAAGCGGATTGTATTGCCGTATCTATACCGAAGGTCTGTTCGGCATTCGCCCCACAGGATTACGCAGTTTCGAGATGACTCCCCGTTTGCCACAGGAGTGGGAGTATATGAATCTGAATCGTGTACGTGCTTTCAATTCGGAGTTTGATATTCGGGTATCCCGTGCAGGAAAGAAGTTGCATGTAGAAGTATTGAAAGGCGGCAAGTCAGTGCTGAAGAAGAGCGTGACGGAAGGGGCAACGATAAAGGTGAATTTATAATCTATTTGTATAAATTTATAGTCAATTTCTCTTTTCGAAAACGCGATTTTTAACTACTTGGTTATCAAGAACGTTAAGGTAGCACATAATGAGTATACGAGTGAATAGGGTTCGGTATACGACTGAACCCTATTCAGTGTACGACTGAAATAGGATAAGATTACGACTGATCTGTACTATAAAATTATTCTGTAACTATTTAGTGACGCCGGACTAACCTTTCTTTTCTCCTTATATTGTTTATTTCACCTTAATATTCTATGTTATTTCCGGGCTTTTCTTATTTTTGTGTGCAAAACATATCTATACTGATGAAAACGAAAATATTGATGATCTTTCTAATTTGCTCATTTCCGGTCTTGTGTTTATGGGCTGAGCATTCTAAATATTCATTCTACTATAGTCAGAAACTGAATGAAGGAATTTCCCAACTCTCCGTGATGACCATTTGCCAGGATACCCGGGGATACCTTTGGCTGGGGACACGTAATGGACTGAATCGTTATAATGGAAGTGAATATACTGTTTTTCGTCACCACCCGGGAGATTCTCTGAGTTTGGCAGACAATGAAGTCAATGAAATACGCGAAGATCATAGCAAGAATTTATGGATAGGTACCAGTCGCGGACTAAGCCGGATGTGTCTTCGCACCGAACGTATCCGCAACTATTTTAATGTAGATGGACTCTCCAGTGCAAGTATTCTTTCTCTTTTAGTTGATAGTTCCGGCAAAGTATGGGTGGGTACCCGCAGTGGGCTTTGTTGTTATATTCCCGAACAAGACAACTTTAAAAGGGTGGAATTTGTAGAGAACTTCAATAGTTCCGTCACTGCCTTGATGGAGGATAAGGCAGGCAATTTCTGGATAGGTACGGCAGTGAATGGTGTTTACCAGTGTAACAAACAGATGCAGGTGATTAATCACTATGACCGTCGTGCCGGCTTACCTGACAATAGTATTTCCACTCTTTATGAAGATTCTTATCATCGCATCTGGGTAGGTTGTCAATTTGGCGGACTGAACCGTATTGATGTCCGTAATCATAAAATAACTTCTTATGTATCTGCCAACAGTGGTCTGAAAAATAATTATGTCCGTTGCCTTGCCGAATGGGATGGAGAGATGCTGATTGGTACTTTTGATGGTATTTATGCTTATGCACCGCTGAAGGATCAGATTCGTAAAGTGAGCAGTTATGACGAACCCGGGCGTGGCTTGGGGCACTTTTCCATTTATGCTTTTTGCCGTGATCATACCGGTACGTTGTGGATTGGTACTTTTGCCGGTGGTGTCACTTGGTTGAGCTCGCTTACCGACCGCTTCATTCATCATACTCCGGGGAAGACGGTGAATCAGCAAACGGGAATCTATGGTACGGCTTGTGTTGATAAACAGAAAAACTTATGGATAGCTACTGAGGGGTATGGATTACTGCGATATGAAATTTCGACAGGGGAAGGGCAGTTTTATCTGATTGATAAGGATAGCTATTCCGTGCATAATTCGAATGTTATCAAGACGGTATATGCTGAGGATGACTGTATCTGGTGCGGTACGGTATTGGGTGAGGTCTATCGTTTTGATCTTGCTACCCGGCGTTTTTCTTTATTCTATAAATATCCCATAGAACTTGCTATTTATGGTATTGTGCGTGATGCAGACGGTAATTTATGGGTAGGAACTTCAAAAGGCGGATATGCACTGACTTGCTTTACTCCTACCGGTGAGCGGAAGACAGAGTTTACCGGACCGAAAGGGGAGAAATTGCATTTTTCCTCGGTCCGTTGCATGGAGGAAGAGAGTCCCGGTGTGCTACTGATAGGTATGCGTTCTGCCGGACTGTACCGTTTTAATACCCGTACAGGTGAAATGACCGTATTTCGTACATCGCGCCCGGAACAGGAAATGCAAATTCCAAGTAACTATATATCTTCTATATTATCAACCAGATCCGGGGATGTATGGGTATCTACCTATGGAGGCGGTATTTTCCAACTGGACAAACAGGGAGGTGTGCTTCGCCGGGTAACAGAGAAAGAAGGGCTGATGGGAGGGGATATTTGTAAATTGCTGGAAGGAGCGGACGGAAATCTATGGATGAGCTCGTTGCAGGGAATTTCCTCTTATTCTCCGTCCACCGGGGAGATTAAAAACTTTCCATTCAATAATGGTATTCATTTGCGTGAATTTACATATCGGGGTGGGGTAGCCATGCCGGACGGTACATTGTGCTTTACCGGTAATGATGGCTTTATCACTTTTTACACACCGGAGATGCCGATGAATCGTTTTGTACCGCCAATCGTATTGGAAGACCTGTTGGTGAATAATCGTGTGGTGCGTGCAGATGATGGAACTGGAATCTTAAGTGGATTGCTTAATGAAGCGGAGGTTATCAATCTGCAGTATAATCAGAATAATCTGTCAATAGACTATAAAGCGTTGAATTTCATCAATTCGGAGATGAACCGGTATGCCTATAAGTTGGAAGGATATGATAAAGACTGGAATCATGTGGGAGAACGCAGCACGGCTTACTATACCAATCTGCGTCCCGGCACCTATCTTTTTCATGTCAAGGCTTGTAATAACGATGGGGTATGGAATGAGGAAGGGAAGACTTTGAAGATTGTGATTACACCGCCTTTATGGGCTACTTGGTATGCTTTCCTGATTTATGGACTATTGCTGATAGGAGTGTTTTACGCAATATTCCATTATTTCAATGCCCGTCGCCGCTTGAGGGAAAGGTTGCGAATGGAGCAGAAAGAGAAACTGCAACAGGAAGAGTTTCATCAGGCAAAGATGCATCTGTTTACGAATTTTGCCCATGAGTTACGTACTCCCTTGACGCTAATCATCACTCCCTTTGAAGAGTTGGTGAAGCGAATGGATATGACTTTGGAACTGCGGGATAAACTGATGGTCATTTATAAGAATGCCCAGCGGCTCCTTTTATTGGTCAATCAACTGATGGACTTGCAGAAAAACCAGAGTGGTACGATGGAATTGCAAGTCACGGAGAATAATGTATATGAATTTGTCACGGAGATCTATTGTGCGTTTAATCAAATAGCGCAAACCAATGAAATCACTTTTACACTGGATTGCCGGGACCGGGAGTTTCAGGCTTGGTATGATAAAGTGCTGCTTGAGAAGGTCGTATTCAATTTATTATCCAATGCATTCAAGTATACTCCTTCCGGTAAAGACATACGTATGTTGGTGAAATGTATTCCGGCGGGAGAGTTGGAAGAATTGTATCGAAAAGATGTTGCCCCTTCTGCCCTGTATATGATGTTGCAGGTTGTGGATGCCGGTTGTGGAATCCCACCGCAGGAACGGGATAAGGTGTTCACACCTTTCTACCGGGTACCTGAAACGGCAGGGGTAAATGTACCGGGTACAGGTATCGGGCTTAGTCTGGTGTATTCCATTGTGAAGCTGCATAAGGGAGTGATCCGTATTGAAGACCGGGAAGATGGGACGGAAGGAGCGCGGTTCATTGTTTTGCTGCCCGTTTCCCGTGAAGCTTTCACTGAGGAAGAGACGGATTCCATGCCTGTGGAAACAATTGGCGATACGGCATTTGCACAGCCGGTGGAGAAACCGCAAACATCTCCTATTGGAGAAATCGCACCTAAAAAGCCGGTGGTTCTCTTGGTGGAAGATGACAAGGACGTACGGGATTATCTGCATAAGTCCTTGGAAAATGACTATGAAATCATTGAAGCGGCAAACGGTGTAAAAGGATATGATAAGGCAGTACAATTCTTCCCTGATTTAGTGCTGAGTGATATTATGATGCCTAAGCGGAATGGGCTTGAACTCTGCTCCATGATTAAGAATGATATTCGTATCGGACATATCCCGGTAATACTGATGACTGCACGCTCCATGGTGATGCATATCAGGGAAGGTTTTGAGGCAGGGGCGGATGATTACGTGATTAAGCCTTTCAGTATGGATGTGCTTCGGATACGTATTCAGAGCCTGTTGCAGTCGAGAGAGCAATTAAAGAAACTGTATGGCAAACGCTTCTCGCCCGAAGTGGTAGGTGTAAGTACTACCTCGGCGGATGAACGCTTCTCACAGAAACTGTATGAGATTATAGAGAAGAATATATCTGACCAGAATCTGGGTATAGAGATGCTTTGTGACCAGATCGGTATTAGTCGCGCCAATCTCTATCGCAAAATCAAAGCTATATCCGAGCTTTCGCCCACGGAACTGATACGTAATAAGCGCTTGGAGGTGGCCTTGCGTTATCTGAAGGAAACGAATATGAGTGTTTCGGAAGTGGCAACTTTGTTGGGATTCAACAGTCATTCCTATTTCTCTAATTCGTTTAAAGCATTCTATGGGTTCACACCTACCGAGTTCGTACAGATGAACAGTGCGAACAAAGAGAAGATGTAAGACGAAAAATAAAATTTAAGGCGGAAAGGAGTTTCCGACTTTTTTGTCTCAAACGGTTCTCACTACCGTCTCAAAATGCTTACTACATTTGTTTTGAGACATTATTGCAAGTCAATGATACACGATTTATAACCCTCAGACCGGTGATGCCCTATCTTTGTGATGTGAAAAACAAGCTTAATTCAATCACTATGAAGTATAAAAGTCGTAGCATCGCAAAGGTTATAGTACCTGTATTTTTAGTGGTATCTCTATTTGCATTTACTACTCATACCACGGAACAGCCGGAAGGAACTCCATTGTTTATAACGGGTATCACTCCTTATAAATCCGGAATGATCGTATCTCAGAAAGGCGTTCAGAAGGTTTCTATTTATTCATCAGATTATAAAGAACGCTTGCAAGAGTGGGAACTGGATGAAGTCCCTACCGGAGTTGCTACAGATGGAGAACAGATTTATGCAACGGTGGCAGGTGAACATAAGAATGGTGTTTATTTCCTGTCTGCTTCCAATCCTTCGGAAAAAGTCTTTGTGGAAACAGCATCCGGTGCCTGCGCTCCGTTGGTAAATGCGGGTAACGGCAAGTTATATATTTGCAACCAGTTTGCCGGCACAGTATCAGAATTGGATAAGAATGGAAAGAATGTGGTAAGAACGGTGAAGGTATTGCGTGAACCGAAATCAACTGTCTTTGATAAAGAAGGAAAACACTTGTTTGTTACTAATTTCCTGCCTATGCAGCGGGCGGATGTGGATACTGTAGCAGCTTGCGTATCTGTGATTGATATGAACAGTTTCCGGAAGATAAAGGATATTCAACTGGCCAACGGAAGTAATGCCTTGCGTGGAATGTCGCTTTCTCCGGACGGGCGTTATTTGCTGGTTACTCATAATCTGGGCCGTTTCCAGGTTCCGACATCCCAATTGCAACAAGGCTGGATGAATACCAGTGCTATCAGTATTGTAAATCTGACTACTCTGAACTTTGAGGGTGCCGTGTTGCTGGATGAACCGGAACGGGGTGCGGCAGGTATATGGGACGTGAAGTGTACGGATGATAAGATTGTGGTCAGTCACTCCGGTACCCATGAGGTCAGTGTGATAGATTATCCTGCATTTATTCAGAAATTTGAGCAGTATCCTCAAAAGGATGCTTTGGCGTATGATTTACGCTTTTTATATGGTATGCGTAAACGTGTAGCATTGGTAGGCAATGGACCGCGTTGCATGATGCTGAAGGACGGAACGGCTGTTGTTCCTACTTATTTCTCTGATACATTGAATATCGTGGACTTGAATACGGCAAATGTTCAGTCGGTTGCCATGGTGAAGAATCGTACGGAAAACAGAATACAGCGTGGTGAGAAATACTTTAATGATGCGGCACATTGTTTCCAGAACTGGCAGTCGTGTAACGGATGCCATCCGGGCGATGCACGTATGGATGCCATGAACTGGGATTTGATGAATGATGGCATTGGTAATTCGAAAAACTGCAAGAGTATGCTATTTTCCCATGTCACTCCACCGTGTATGATTTCCGGTATTCGTGCTAAAGCGGAGGTTGCCGTTCGTGCAGGATATAAGCTCATTCAGTTCAGTGATTTACCGGAAGAATTTGCAGAGTGTGTGGATGAGTATCTGATGTCATTGAAACCGGTTCCCAGTCCGTATCTGGTAAATGGCGAACTTTCAGAGAAGGCTAAACGGGGACGTAAGGTTTATGAAAAGTTTAATTGTGACGAATGTCATTCCGGTCCCTATTATACGGATATGAAGATGCACCGTATCGGCGAAGATATCGAATTTGAGAATGGTTGGGATACTCCGACACTGCGTGAAGTCTGGCGTACGGCTCCTTATCTGTTTGACGGACGTGCTGCCACTATGGAAGAAGTGTTCACGGTACATAAGCATGGCATTGAAAAGAAAATATCAGCTAAAGAAGCGGAAGAACTTGCCGAATATGTGAATTCACTTTAATAGAATAAGAAGACCATGATTACACACGAAAATATAGAGATTATTCATTATTTCCTGCAAGTTGATAAAGCTCTCTTTAAGGTGATGTTGGCGCAACTTCTGGCGGAATATAAAGCTATTCATACTCCTGTACGTATAGTGATATTCGATGCGCCGGCGGATAATGAAGAATATGTAGCCCGTTTTGCTTGCATCAGGGAAGCGGTGAAAGAGCTTTTCAAAGAGAAACAACCTTCCGTAAGCTATGTGGCACAACCTCCTCAGCGTATGGGATTGGTGATGGAAGTGCATGAAGTGCAGCTGACAGAGCAAGATCACATTGAATATCGGATACTGGGAGATTTGCCTTATATCACTATCGAAAGAGAAGGTTGTAAACGCCTGTTCCTGAGTGGTGTGACAGGAGATGTACTGCATCAGAGTATTCGTGAGCAATCTCATGAAGTATTCTCCAGGATAGCCAGGGTATTGGAAACGGAAGGTATGCCGGTTTCTTCGATCATACGTCAATGGAACTATATTGAAAAGATAACAGCTTGCGATGCAACCGGCCACCAGCATTATCAGGATTTCAATGATGCACGTTCGCTATTCTATAATGGTGTGGAGTGGACTACCGGTTATCCGGCTGCTACCGGTATCGGAACTCAGTGGGGCGGCATTATGATTGATGTGGATGCCTTACTCTGCAAAGATGGAAGTGTCCGGGTCCTTGGGGTGGATAATCCTTTGCAGATTGCCGCTCATGCTTATTCACAGAATGTATTATTGGGAGAAAAAGATATGGCTCTTCCTCAAAAGACTACCCCGAAGTTCGAACGTGCCAAGGCTGTATGGAAAGAGGATCATGGTTTCGTATATGTATCGGGCACAGCCGCTATTCGTGGTGAGCAGAGTCTGGAAGGCGTTGGTATTGAACAGCAAACACTGACTACCTTGGAGAATATAGAATATTTGGTATCCCATGATAACCTCAATCGTTCCGGTATTCCTGCTACGGAGAATGCTACCCTTATCACCTTCCGCGTGTATGTGAAACGTTGGGAAGATATGGAAAAAGCAAGGCAAGTAGTGACAGAGCGATACCCCGATTTACCTGCCATCTATACTTTAACCGATGTATGCCGTTCAGAACTATTGATAGAGATAGAAGGAATGGGAGTGCTTTGCTGAGGCTGATTATTAACCATTAAAACAGATAAATACATGAGATTAAAAAAAGTATTAACCCTGGCATTAATTGCCGCCTGCGGTATGGGACTCGCTTCTTGTACGGCAGAATCTAAAAAAACAGAACAAGTTATGACACAGGAAAAGGCAACGTATCAGAAGAAGTACACGAATGCTGACTTCTACAAAGACGGAAAGTTTGACCAGGAAGCTGCTAAAGAAGCATTCCTTGATATGTTTAAATTTTATGGCGTGCCTTACACTCCGCTGATGGAGAAAGATATCTGGTTTACAGATTTCGGTTTGGGCGACTTTGAGAATGTAGGTATGGGAGGCATCTTCTGGGTAAACGATCCGGAATATGGCTACTTTGCACATGCTATTTACTTGTTGCCGGGACAGATGATTCCGGAACATGCCCATGTAAAAACGGCATTCCCTGCGAAACATGAGTCGTGGATGGTAAATCACGGTTGGGTTTATAACTTCTCCGAAGTAGGAGATGAAACACCGAATGCTCCTGCGGTTCCGGCATCTCACGGTCCTATCAAGAGCAAGAATTTCGTGAAACAGAATGTGGGTGATGTTCTCCGTCTGAAAGAACTGGGTACTTTCCACTTTATGATGGCCGGTCCTGAGGGAGCCATTGTAGATGAGTGGGCATGTTATCATGATAATGATGGTCTGCGTTTTACTAATGGACAGGCTGCTTTGTAAATCATTCAATAATTAAGAATACCATGAGAAAGATTAATCATTTTGGAGTACCGACCACCACACCGCAACCGGGTGAGGTATATGCGGAAGGATTGAAGGTATGGCTGACTAACTTTAATGAAAGCCCCAATAAGATAGAATATTTGCGTTTTGAAGAAGGTAGTTGGATGCCTGAGCTGATTCAGAAAGTAGCACATATCGCTTACGAAGTAGATGATCTGGCGTCTGAACTGAAAGGTGCAAAAGTATTGGTTGAACCGATGCCGGGCGGAGAGAATCTGACAATTGCTTTCATTGAAGAAGAAGGTATTGCTTTGGAGTTAATGCAGTTTGATAAATAATCAATTAGTAGAAAGAAACTATGATGAATAAATTCATAAATGATCCGGATAATCTGACAGCTGAATTGCTGGAAGGATATGTAATGGCTTATAGTAATCAGGTAGCCATCGGCGGAGAAAATATTATTGTGCGTGCACATGCGAAAGCTGAAGATAAAGTAGCTGTGATCACTTTGGGTGGTTCCGGTCATGAACCTGCATTAAGCGGCTTCGTGGGCGACGGAATGTTGGACTGCTCTGTAGTCGGTGATATTTTTGCTGCTCCGGGTGCACAACGTTTGTTCCAGGCTTTACAGATGTTCAAACGTGAGGCCGGTATCTTGCTTGTGGTGTTGAACCACTCCGGTGATATCATGAGTGCAAACATGGCATGCCAGTTGGCTGAACGTACAGGCATTAAGGTAAAGACTATCCTGACACACGATGATATCAGTGCCGGACTGGATGCACCGGATGAAGATCGTCGCGGTCTGGCAGGTTGTGTTCCTCTGATTAAGATCGTTGGAGCTGCTGCTGAAGAAGGTAAGTCACTGGACGAGATTATTGAAATAGGTGAACGCTTCAATGCACGTTTGGCTACGTTGGCAGTGGCTATGAAGTCCTGTACCCATCCGCAAAACGGCATGACCATCTCCGATCTTCCGGACGGTGAAATTGAAATCGGTATGGGGCAGCATGGAGAAGGCGGTGGCGGTCGCAAGCAATTGGTTTCTGCCAATGAAACAGCCGAAGAAATGATCGGTTTGCTGATGAAGAAGCTGCAGCCGAAAGCCGGTAACAAGGCTTTATTAATCATTAACGGTGTAGGGGCAACTACGCACATGGAGATGAATATCGTTTATCGTAAAGCGCATCAGGTGTTGGAAAATGCCGGCATCGAAGTGGCTGCTGCCCGTATCGGTGAGTTGCTGACCGTTCAGGAACAGGCAGGTTTCCAGATGATTCTTGGTTTGCTGGATGACGATCATATCGATTATCTGAACAATAAAATGTCTAATGCTCCTTATTGGACGACTATCGGTAAATAAGAGATGGATAAACTGACTATAGATGATTTCAAGAAGATGCTTCGTAATGCGCTGGTGTGCATTACGGAGCGCTCCGACGAATTCTCAAAACTGGATGCGGTATTGGGAGATGGCGACCATGGAACAGCTATCGTTCAATCCATGTCTGCCCTTGTTGCTACGGCTGATAAGGGCACTGAATTTAAGTCGATGCTGAATGACATGAGTTTTAACCTGATGCTTGAGATCAGCGGTTCGACCAGCACATTACTGGGTGGATTCTTCCTGGGAATGAGCGACCATGCGGAAGGTGCCGAACTGGATGTGGCGGGTGTAAAGGCTATGTTTGCAGGTGGGCTTGAAGGTGTGAGGAAACAAACAAAAGCAAAACAGGGGGATAAAACAATGATGGATGCCCTGATACCAGCGGTGGAAGCCATTCAGGCTTGTGATTCCGCTGATGTGAAGGCTATCCTGACAGCGGGTGCCGAAGCTGCTGTGAAAGGTGCTGAAGCTACTAAAGATATGAAGGCAAACTTCGGACGTGCCCGTAATTACGGTGAGCGCTCTATCGGTTATGCGGATTCAGGGGCTTCATCCTGGTCGTGCATGTTTGATGCGTTTGCAAAAGCTTTATAGTAAATAACTAATGAAAAGATAAGAAATGGCTGATTTAGATGATTTAAGAGAAGGCTGCAATTTCGGTTTGGGGGTAGCTTCTACTAATAATAGTTTTCATGTGAAGGGAGCGGAACATCTTCCGTGGGGGATGAAGGATCGTTTATCACGTATCTTCAATCCGAAGACAGGCAGAACCGTGATGCTGGCATTTGACCATGGTTTCATTATGGGACCGACATCCGGTTTGGAACGTATCGATTTGAACATCGTTCCGTTGATAGAATATGCGGACTGCCTGATGTGTACACGCGGCATTCTTCGTACGGTGATACCGCCCAGCACCAATAAACCTATTTGTCTTCGTTCGGATGCCGGCACTTCTATTCTTACAGAATTGAATGACAACGTCTTGATTGACATTGAAGATGCGATACGTATGAATGTATCGGCCATGGCAATCATGTTGTCTATCGGTGATGCAGCTCACGAAGCAAAAACGGTTGCCAACCTGTACAAGGCAGTGGATAAAGGTACCCGTTACGGAATACCGGTGATGGGAGTGACGGCTGTAGGTAAAGATATGGCACGTGATGCCCGTTATTTCGGTTTAGCTTCCCGTATCGCTGCCGAGAATGGGGCGAATATCGTGAAGACCTATTATTGTGATGGTTTTGAAAAAGTGGTGGCAGCATGTCCTGTTCCTGTAGTGATTGCAGGCGGAAAGAAACTTCCTGAATTGGAAGCGTTGGAATTGTGCTATAAGGCAATCAGCGAAGGTGCTTCCGGTGTGGATATGGGACGTAATGTGTTCCAGTCGGAAGCTCCCGCTGCTATGATACAGGCCGTTCATGCGGTAGTACATGAAAATCTGAAACCGGAACAAGCACTCGAACTGTTCAATGAACTGAAGAATAAGTAACACTGATTACAAGAAGAATGATGAGGGTTTATATAATTATTGGGATCATTCTTTCCATGGGATTTCGGGCGGCAGCACAAGATAAACTCTTGGTTGCCGGTTCCGGAAATCCGAATATCCTGCTGTTGGATAAACAAACGGGAAAAGTGGAATGGCAGCATGCTCTGGAGAAAGGGGAAGAATGTAATGCAGTTGCTTTGACTAAAAAGGGAGAAATCTTGTATTCGTATAAGCGGGGAGCAAAACTCGTGACATGGGACCATCAGGTGGTCTGGGATTATAAAACACCGGATAAGACGGAATTACAATCAGCCACCTTGTTGCAGAACGGTGGCGTACTATTGGGAATATGTGGTATTCCTGCCCAATTCATAGAATTGGATAAGAAAGGCAAAGAAGTAAACAAAGTAACATTGAATCTGGAAGTGGAAAGACCCCACAGTCAGTTTAGACAAGTATTCCAGCTCCGGAACAGCAATTATCTGATACCGGTAATGGCGAAACAGAAAGTGCTGGAAGTAAGCCGTAAAGGGAAGATCATTGCTGAACATCAGATTGAAGGCAAGGCATTCTCATCTCTTGAACTTCCTAACGGAAATCTGCTGTTGCCTTGTGGAGACAACCATTATTACATCGTAATCGACCGCAAGACAGGCAAAGAATTGAAACGGGTGAATGCACTGGATATTGAAGGAGTTGCTTTATTGTTTGTAGGGCAAATCCTGCAATTGAAGAATGGGAATCTATTGATTTGTAACTGGTACGGACATACGAAAGATACCACGGTGGATGAACCGCAATTGATAGAGATAGATAAAAACGGTAAAGTGGTGTGGAGCTTGCATGATAAGAAGAATGTCGGCAAGATATCCGCTGCCTGCTATATAGACAATTTCCGCTTACCGGACTTAAAATAGGAGATTAACTTTAGAACAAAGTATTATGAATAAGAAATTATTAGTAATGTCTGTATGCATTGCCTTGTCGCTTCCCACTATGGCACAGCGAAGGGCGAGTGCGAAGGTGAAAGCGCCTGCTACGTGGGCGGAAAGCATTGCTGCGGCTAAGAATCAGGCCCATGCGGAAATGCAAAAGACCTGTTTGCCGATTGCATCGAAGGTGATTAAGGCAAAAGAGGCGGCAGTGCCTTTCTCGGCGGATATAACCGGACTGGATGAAATGGTGCTTTATACCTGGGGTACTGTAGATGGTACAGGAGATGATCAGGCTGTATGGGCAAATGCTAAATTAGTGGCGGCAGATGGCTCCTCTGTTTGGTTGAACGACCTGAAAAGTACTTTCAAGAAAACAGGTAGCGGCAGTCTGCGTTTTAATGAGAATGCCAAGGGACAGGATGTAGTCATGAAAGGCAAAACCTATAAACGCACGATCATGGCGAATGCCAATGCGCAAATCGTGGTTCCTCTGGATAAGAAATATACCCGCTTTGAGGCAGAGATCGGATTGGAGAACCGCTCTTCTGCGGGTACGGTGATTTTCCGTCTCCAAGGGATTACCGGTGCGGAAGCTGCTTCGGATATCGTTGCTAAATATCCGACTGAGGCAACTTTGTTTCTGCCATTCGGCGGAAGCGATATGAAAGCACTGGTTACGACCCATGATGCCAGTATCGAAAAGCATATAGCGACGGAAGTTATTAATTTGCTGAATGATAAATCCTATTTTACAGCACAAGTTGCCCAGATTGCTTCTAAACCTACTTTGGACGATCAGGTTATCGGCTATTTGAATCTGGCACAGGAGGCTATGAAAGTATATCAGTTGCAGGAGTCCTTGAGTTGGCTGAATATGCGTGCCATTGAAGAAGCTTATAATGATATGGCAAAAGATGCCGGTTATGATAAAAATGCGAATCAGGCCAAGCTTGCTGAACTGAAGCTACTGACCGGAAAAGGATTCTCCGGCATTTATAAGAATGAGGCTTCTGCCCTGGAAGCTGCCAACAAAGCTTTGCAACTGAAGCGTGATATCTTGCTGGCAAATACAGCGTTGGATATGGATAAGATCATTGTCGGTCGTTACAAGATAGGTACTTCTGCCCGTCAGGTGAATCCGCGTGCTCTGGGTACTCAGAATAACAACTGGTCTAACCAGACTTCCGCTCCACGCGGTGGTTTTAATGCTGAGATTGCAGAGTTATCCAACTTACGTGGAGATGTTAAGACTCGTACTATCTTTAAACCTACCAACGGTTCTTCTGTTCCTGATTTGAAACTACATTGGGATGCTGAACGCCTGATGTTCTCTATGGTAGATACCGACCGCCGCTGGCAAGTATTTGAAGTGAAACTGGATGGTACTGGTTTGAAGAAGCTCATAGAAACCCCGGAAAAAGATCTGGAATTCTTTGATGCCACTTATTTGCCTTCCGGTAAACTTATCGCTGTATCCAATATCGGTTATAATGGTGTACCTTGCGTGAATGGTAATGATGAGGTCGGTAATATGTGCCTGTATGATCCGAAAGATGGTTCTTTGCGTCGTCTGACTTTTGACCAGGATGCTAACTGGGCGCCAACGGTTATGAATAATGGCCGTATCATGTACACACGTTGGGAATATACGGATTTGACTCACTATTTCTCCCGCTTTGTAATGCACATGAATCCGGACGGAACGGAACAGAAGTCTTTGTACGGTAGTGGTTCTTACTTCCCGAACAGTACGTTCGATGCCAAACCGTTGCCCGGTGGTTCATCACAGTTTATCGGTGTGATTTCCGGTCATCATGGTGTGACACGTTCCGGCCGTTTGATGTTGTTTGATCCTTCAAAGAGCCGTAAATCAGAGAAAGGTATGTTACAGGAATTGCCTTTCCGCGACCGTAAGATAGAACCGATTGTAAAAGACCGTTTGGTGGATGGCGTATGGCCTCAGTTTATCAAGCCTTATCCATTGACGGATAAATATTTCCTGGTTACTGCTAAGCTGAATGAAAGTGCCCTGTGGGGAGTCTATCTGATTGACATATACGATAACCTCACGTTGATTGCCGAATTTGAAGGGGAAGGTCTTATTTGCCCGACTCCGGTTGTGCAGCGTCCGGTACCTCCGGTGATTCCTGAAAAGATTAATCTGGCCAGTAAAGAGGCTACCGTATTCATTCAGGATATATACGAGGGTGAAGGCCTGGAAGGTGTGCCCCGTGGTACAGTAAAAGCATTCCGTGTGCTTGCTTATGAATATGCTTATAACAGAACTCCGTCCGACCATTGGGCGCAAGGTGTTCAGAGTGGTTGGGATATCAAGCGTTTGTTGGGTACCGTTCCTGTAGAAGAAGACGGTTCTGCGATATTTAAGATTCCTGCCAATACCCCGATCTCATTGCAGCCGTTGGATTCGGAAGGACGTGCCATTCAGTGGATGCGTAGCTGGCTGACCGGTATGCCGGGAGAAACTGTTTCTTGTGTAGGTTGCCACGAAGACCAGAATCAATTACCTATACCGAAACGTGTGAAAGCTTCGGCTATGGCGCCCCATGAAATTACGAAGCCGGAAGGTGGAGTACGTTCTTTCACTTTTGATTTGGAAGTACAGCCTGTGCTGGATCGTGCTTGTATTGCCTGCCATGATGGTTCCAATAAACTGGCTGACTTTACAGGTGAAAAGATAGATAAGTTCTCCGGTTTCGGAGTCAGCTATCTGAATCTGCATCCTTATGTGTATCGTCAAGGTCCGGAAGCGGAGATTGAAGTGCTCGATCCGTATGAATATCATGCTTCCGTGAGTCCGTTGATCAAGATATTGAAGACGGGACATCATGGAGTGGAACTGACTGACAAAGAATGGCAAGCTCTGTACAACTGGATTGACTTCAATGCTCCTTATCATGGCAAGTTTAAAGCCAATGAATTTAAGGGAGTGGAACAAATCAGTCGCCGTACGGAATTGACGGAGAAATATGCCCGTTCCGGTGTAGACTGGCAGGCTGAGATCCGTTCGTATGCCAAATACCTGGAAGGACAAGAGAAACCGGCTCCAGTGAAACCGGCAAAGAAGGAGTATAAAGACAAGGATGTAAAAGTCAAAGGCTGGCCGTTTGATAAAGCCGCTGCCCAGACTATGCTTGCCAATGAGGGAGAAACGAAGATGAGCATTGAATTGGCTCCGGGCGTAAAGATGAATTTTGTCCGTGTTCCTGCCGGTTCGTTTGTGATGGGTAGCAACAGAGGTCATTCCGATTACTCTCCTGCTCATAAGCAAGTTGTGAAGAAAGGATTCTGGATGGGTGAGATCGAAGTCAGCAATGAACAGTTCCGCACAATCTTCCCGGAACATGACAGCCGCTTCATCCGCCAATTATGGAAAGACCATGTACACCAAGGCTATCCTGCCAATAACCCTGAACAGCCTGCTATCCGTGTGAGCTGGGAAGAGGCAATGGCATTCTGCAAGAAACTGAGTGAAAAGACCGGTAAGACTGTTACTCTTCCTACCGAGGTTCAGTGGGAGTGGGCCTGCCGTGCAGGTAGCGACGGTGAGTTCTGGTATGGTTCTTTAAACACAGACTTTGGTAAGTTTGAGAATCTGGCTGACAAGCACCTGAATCAGATGGCGGTGAAGGGAGTGAATCCGATGCCGATGCGTGAGAATGATCCCTGGTATAAGTACTATACTTATCAACCCAAGGAGAATGGCGTGGATGACGGCAATATGCTGATGGTGAAAGGCGGTGAATACCAGGCTAACGCGTGGGGACTCTATGATATGCAGGGTAATGTTGCCGAATGGACATCCTCTGATTATCTGCCTTATCCTTACAATGAAAAGACGCAAGGTACGGGTACGGAGAAAGTGGTTAGAGGCGGATCATGGAATGATCATCCGAAAGCGTCCACCACATACTACCGTAGATCGTATTTGCCTTGGCAGAAAGTATATAATGTAGGCTTCCGTGTGATTATCGAAGATTAATTTAGTGGTTAGGGTTTAGTGATTAGTGATTAACACTATGCGGTATGATAGCGCAGCCTATTAATCACTAATCACTAAACCCTAATCACTAAATATTAAGTGGAGAATGGAAATATGAAAACTATAGGTTTAGTGGCCGGTCCGTGTAGTGCGGAAAGTCGTACACAGATGTTAGAAACAGCAAGAGGATTGAAAGAAATGGGCGTTGGCATTCTGCGTGCCGGTTTGTGGAAGCCCCGTTCGCGCTGTGGTACATTTGAGGGAGTTGGCGAAGAAGGACTGGACTGGATGCGAGAGATACAACAGGAACTGGGACTTCGGGTTATGACTGAGGTGGCACTTCCCTGCCACGTGGAAGCTGTACGGAAAGCTGGTCTGGATATGATCTGGATTGGTGCGCGTACTACGGTCAACCCTTTTATGATGCACGAACTGGCAGAAGCCCTGCGCGGGTGCGATATGCCGGTATGGGTGAAGAATCCTGTATGTCCCGACGTAGACTTATGGATTGGTGCGGTAGAACGCCTTCAACAGGCCGGACTGAAAGACATCCGCATTATTCATCGTGGCTTCTGCACGGTAGATAGTTCTCCTTACCGCAATGCCCCCCTTTGGGAGTTGGCGGGACGTTTTCATACTCATTTTCCTGAATTGCCTTTCTACTGTGATCCGAGCCATATCGGAGGAAAATGTGAATTATTGGCGGCTATTTGCGAGAAAGCCATATCTTTGCACGCCGACGGTCTGTTTATCGAGTCGCATTGCTGTCCGCAGAAAGCTCTTTCTGATGCTGCCCAGCAACTGACGCCACCGGCACTGGCGGAATTGTTGGCTACGTTGAATGTTTCAATAGAATGACAGATAGATCATAAAACAATTGAAAGGATATATCCGCACATGAAAAAAGTAAGCTCCTCCCTGAAAGCAATGTTCACTTCGTGGAAGATAACATTGATATTGCTGGTGCATTATGTGATCCTGCTGGCTGCCGCAACTTTTGTCGAGAAGGCGCAAGGGACGGCGATGGCAAGGGAAATAATCTATAACAATCCGCTTTTCTATCTTCTGCAATTTCTTTTGATTCTCAATTTCTGTGCTACTGCCTGGCAAGCCCGTCTGTGGAGCCAGCGCAAATATGGAGTCTTACTGTTGCATATCTCCTTTATTGTAATCTTGCTGGGAGCATTGGTGACCAATATGTTTGGTTTTGAGGGCATTGTGCATATCAGGGAAGGAGAAACCGTGTCCCAAATGCGTACAATGGAAGATCAACGTTCGTTGCCTTTTTCCATCCGCCTGGATGATTTTAAGTTAGTTCGTTATCCCGGTTCTCACAGCCCTTCTTCTTTTGAGAGTTTCCTTACCATTCATACGGAAGAGGGAGAACGGAGCGAACACATCTACATGAATAAGGTGATTTATGAGCAGGGATACCGGCTCTACCAGTCCTCCTATGATGCCGATGAACAGGGCACCATCTTGACCGTCAATAATGATACGGCAGGAACAGGTATTACGTATGCCGGATATCTGTTGCTGCTTGCCGGTATGCTGCTGACCCTGGCAGATAAAAAGTCCCGTTTCCGCCAACTGGCAAAACAATTGAAACGGGTGACTCCTCTTTTGTTACTGGCTTTTCTTCCCACCCTTTCCTTTGCGCAAAAGGCAGAAACGGAACATCTGCTGAAGAACACCATCCCTGCCGAACAGGCTGAGCAATGGGGACGAATGCAGATACAATGTCCTACAGGCCGTATTGAACCTGTAGATACTTATACGGACAAACTCTTGCGCAAGATCTACCGTAGCGATACTTTCGAAGGACTTAGTTCCGAACAAGTCATTATCGGTTTTCTTATGAATCCGTCTTACTGGGGAAATATTCCTTTTATCCGCCAGACTAATAAAGAATTGCCGCAAGCCTATTCTCTGCCCGAAGGTAAATACATCCGTTTCTTTGATGTATTCAGTGAAGATGGCAGCTATCTGATTTCCGATGCCGTAGACAAGGCATATTCCCGTCCGGCAGCCGAACGTTCGCGG
>NZ_EQ973495.1:339787-345471 GCF_000158035.1 Bacteroides cellulosilyticus DSM 14838 | reverse complement strand
AAAAAACTCTCGCTACGGTGAGTATTTGATCTCAATAAAGCGAGAATTTGATGATTGTGGTGAATCTGTCTGTCAATCTCTAATTCTATCGCTGAACTATCCTGTCTGAGAGGTCTATATACGCTATTTTGAGCTAATAGTTCAAGCATTTGGAACGATCTTTCAAACCCTTCAGACCCAAATTCCCTAATTTTGCCATAGTTATTAATCTGCTAACAATACTATGGAATGAAGACGCACAAGATCTTACTTATCCTATTTGCCGCCTTTTCAGGCTGGTGTGGAACAATGAACGCCCAGGATGCCGATTTGAAGAAACGTATGAAAGATGCCGATCCGAAAGTGATAGGTACGCGTATAGTCAATAAGTTCCTGGTCACCCCTCATACCCGCTTTGGAAATCCGCGGGCGGAAAAAGCTCCCAATTATGTGACTTATCCTGATGCCTGCACCTGGTTGGGCGCCTTATGGTTCAGCAAAGCCGTGAAGAATAAAGATATGCAGCAACGGCTGAAGGAACGCTTTGACCCCTTGTTTACTACAGAACAGAATATGCTTCCCCGCATGGTGCACGTAGACTATAACGTGGTGGGTGCTGTTCCCCTCGAAATCTATATGCAGAAGTTGGGCGACCGGAAATATTTCGATCTCGGAATGAAATATGCCGATACCCAATGGGAAGTTCCTGCCGATGCCAAGCCGGAGGAGAAAGCGTATGCCGAGCAGGGCTATTCCTGGCAAACGCGTGTATGGATTGACGACATGTTTATGATAACCACCATACAGTCGCAAGCCTATCTGGCTACGGGTGACCGGAAGTATATAGACCGCGCCGCTGCTGAAATGGCGATGTATCTGGAGAAGATACAACGACCGAACGGTCTTTTCTATCACGCTCCCACAGCCCCTTTCTTCTGGGCACGTGGCAATGGCTGGATGGCTGCCGGAATGTCCCGTCTGCTTTCCGTACTTCCGAAAGATAATCCGAACCGTCCGGTTATTATGGAAGCCTATAAAAAGATGATGGTTACTTTACTCGAAAATCAGGACCCTGATGGAATGTGGCACCAATTGATTGATGAACCCGCTTCGTACAAAGAGACTTCCGGCACGGCAATGTTCACCTATGCCATGCTGGTGGGTGTGAAACACGGTTGGCTCGATAAGAAAACCTATGCTCCTGCCGCCACAAAAGGATGGCTGGCATTGGTTTCATATATCAATGATGAAGACGAGGTAACAAACGTATGCGAGGGAACCAATATCAAGAATGACAAGAACCATTACATGAACCGCAAACAAATCACCGGTGACCTGCACGCTCATGCTCCATTGTTATGGTGCGCTACGGAGTTGTTGACGAAATAAGCCTATCACATTTTTTTTGACCTATGAGAAAACATATTCTTTTGCTGATAACCTTGTTAGCAACCTTGGAAGTGACTGCGCAGAATAATGAGAACTTCTATTTCTCAAACCTGAATCTGAAAGATGGTTTGTCTCAGATCTCTGTGCTTAAAATATTCCAGGATACCAAAGGTTTCATCTGGTTTGGTACGCGCAACGGATTGAATCGTTATGATGGCAGTGAGTTCGTGATCTATAAACATGATCCGAAAGACTCTCTGACCTTGAGTGATAATCATATCTGGAGTTTGGCCGAAGATAACGACCGCAATTTGTGGATTGGTACGGCACGCGGATTGAATAAACTCGACCTGAAAACCAACCGTATCAAGCCGTTTGTTGACGAACGATACGGTGCTTTTGCCAAAAGTGAAGTACGCTGCCTGACGGTAGACTCCCGTAATCGCCTTTGGATAGGAACTACCAAGGGGCTGTACCTGTATGTGCCTGCAATGGATGTATTTCAGCGCATAGACCTGAACGGGAAGATCAAAGATGAATTCATCTCTGTAGTCTACGAAACGAAGCAGCATCAGATTCTGATAGGTACTTCTACGAAAGGCCTGTTTGTCTGCGATATGAACATGAAAGTGCAACGGCAGTTGACTACCCGGACGCCGGGACTTCATCTGCTTGGCAATAGTATCTCTACTATCTATGAAGATTCAAACGGAACGTTATGGGTGGGAAGCGGACTGAGCGGATTGTATTGCATAAACTTTGAGAAAGAGGAAATGGTAACCTACCATAAGGGTAACAGTATTCTGACGAGCAATAGCGTCAGAGCCATATCAGAGTTGCGCGGAATGTTGCTTATCGGTACATTCGACGGGCTATATACCATCGACCTCTCCACTAATTCTTTCTGGAAACATACGGATGCTTCCCTTGAAAAGGGGAATCTGAGCCACTTTTCCATTTATTCATTGTTTGTAGACAGGAGTCAGACGGTATGGGTGGGGACGTATGCCGGCGGAGTGAGTTTCTCCAGCCGCTTTAACAACCGCTTTGATTTCCATGATCCTGCTACGGTGTTTGATGCATTGTTTGGGATATACGGTTGTATGGTTTCCACTCCCGGTGGTTCTTTATATATGGCAACGGAGGGTAGAGGGCTGCTCGATTATAATCTGGAAAACAGACAGTATGCGTATTATCCGATAGATAAGGCTTCAAAGTTGCAGTACAGCCAGAATATTATAAAAGGGCTTCTGTTGGAAGATGATATACTTTGGTGCGGAACGAATAAGGGATCTATCTATCAATTCAATACCCGTACAAAGAAATATACGTTCTATTATCAGCTACCGGGGGAAATGTCCATTTACTCCATGCTTCGTGATAAGGATGATAGTCTGTGGATTATAACTTCCGATTCACGTATGGGAGTGATGCGCTTGTCGGATAAAAAGGAACTTCAGAAACACTTTCCTATTAATGGCGGAAAGGACAGTTGTCTGTTTGCCAGTTCGCGCTGCATACTGAAGTTGCGTGATGGGGTAATGTTGATTGGTAGTCGTAATGATGGTCTGATAAAGTACGATGTAAATAGGGAAGAGGTGGTTTACTATGATACGGATGAGAAAGAGCCTCATCGGTTGCTTAGTAATTATGTGACGGGTATTGTGCGTGATAGTTCTGGTCGTATCTGGATTGGTACGTTCGGCGGCGGTATTGCTTTGTACGAGGAAGAAAAAGGAATAGTAAAGACCGTAACGAAGGAACAGGGATTGATAGAGAATGATATTTGCTCCATTGTGGAAGATAGCGACAATAACCTATGGATCAGTGCGAGCAATGGCATTTCGAAATACAATCTGAAGACAGAGGAGTTTACCAATTACAATTCTCTGAATGGCATCGGAGTCTATGAGTTTACTCCCCATAGTGGTTTATTACTGCCCAATGGAGAAATCTGCTTTAGCGGTAATAATGGCTTTGTGACATTTAGTCCGCAGGAGTTGCAATTAAATTCTTTTGTACCGCCATTGGTATTCACGAAGTTGGTAGTGAATAACCAGGTGATTGAACCGGAAGATGAAACCGGAATATTGGACACCGTGCTGGACGGTATGGAAGAAATAGAGCTGAGTTATAATCAGAATAATATCTCTATCGGTTACTGCGCACTGAACTTTGTTTTTGCCCGGCAGAATCAGTATGCCACTTTCCTGAAAGGCTACGATAAAGATTGGAATTATATTGGCAATCGTCGGGAAGCTTACTATACGAACTTAAGTCCGGGAACCTATGTATTTGAAGTGAAGGCTTCTAATAATGATGGAGTCTGGAGTCAACAGACACGTAAGATACGCATCATTGTGCATCCACCCTTGTGGAAAACCTGGTATGCTTACCTGTTTTATGCCATTGCTTTTGTCTTTATAATGACACTCATCATGTATTATATATCGAAGAAGCAAAAGCTGGAGCGTGAATTGCAATTCAAGCAGAAGGAGAAACTGCAACTGGAAGAGTTCCATCAGGCGAAGATACGTATGTTTACCAATTTCTCCCATGAACTCCGCACTCCGCTTACATTGATTATTGCACCTTTACAGGATCTGGTGTCTATGCCGGAATTCTCTTCCAGTGTGAAGAATAAGCTGAGCCTGATATTCAGTAATGCTCAACGCCTATTGCTGCTCGTGAATCAGTTGATGGATCTGCGCAAGAACCAGGAGGGTAAATTGAAATTGCATATTGCCAAAACGGATATGAATCTGTTCTTACAAGAGATTTACTATGCCTTTAACCATCTTGCAGCAAAGAAATCCATAGAATTTACTTTTGAGAAGAGTGAAGAGAGAATGTCGGCATGGTTTGATAAGTCTATCGTGGAAAAGGTGGTCTTTAATCTCTTGTCCAATGCGATGAAGTTTACTCCGAATAATGGTAAAGTTGTGTTCTCATTGTCCCGGTGTACCTTTGCCGAACTTCCGTCGGAACAGCAGGCGGAATTGAATAAGATGCCTGCCGATACCAGGTTTGCCTGTCTCTCGGTTACCGATTCCGGAAAGGGTATTACGGAGGAAGATATGAAGAATATATTTGCACCTTTTTATCAGGGTGAAGATGACAATAAAGAGAATGTGGGTACGGGCATCGGTCTGAGTCTGACACGCTCAATCGTGCTTTTGCATAAAGGCACTATTTCCGTATCCCATAATCAGCCTACGGGTACGATCTTCAAGGTTTATATTCCGATCAGTAATTCTGCCTACGGCAAGGAGCAATTGGTGGAAGATGATGAAGGACAGGTCGTGGAGGATGTCATCCCATCGGGCAAAGAAATGCACTTTGAGATAGAAAAGAAGTGGACTGTACTTCTGGCGGAAGATAATGATGAAGTAAGAGCTTACGTCAAAGAATGTCTGGATCCTTATTTCTATGTGCTGGATGTAAATAATGGTAAGGATGCACTGGAACTAAGTATGGAAAAATATCCGGATTTGATACTGAGTGACATCATGATGCCGCAGATGGACGGACTGGAACTGTGTTCACGTGTGAAGCAGGATTTACAGCTTGGGCATATTCCGGTAGTACTGATGACAGCCAAGTCCATGGTGGTTCATATCAAGGAAGGCTTTTCGGTGGGCGCCGATGACTATATCGTGAAACCTTTCAGTATGGATGTGCTGATTTGCCGTATCAACAGTTTGCTGGAATCCCGTGAGAAACTGAAGAAACTATATGGAAAGAAGTTCTCTCCGGAAGCGATGGGTATTGAGATTGTTTCGGGGGATGATCGGTTTACGCAGAGTTTCTTTGAGATTATAGAGAAGAATATCTCTAATCCGGAGCTTGGAGTGGACTTGTTGAGCCAGGAGTTAGGTCTGAGCCGTGCCAACCTGTACCGGAAACTGAAAGCGGTAACGGAACTTTCTCCAACAGAGTTGATACGTAATAAACGTTTGGAGATAGCTGCCAAACTCTTATTGGAATCCAGTTATACGGTTTCTGAAATATCGGTCTACACAGGCTTCAATAGTCATGCTTATTTCACCAACTGCTTCAAGTCATTTTATGGCTATTCACCTTCAGAGTGGGTACAAAGGCATAATGATAAGGGAGAAACTCCCAAATAGCTTCTGTTTTGCATATCGTTTGGAATAGAATCTCAAATGAATAAGACAATATTGAAAGTTGCGCTAAGATAAATCGCCTATCTTAGCGCAATCTTTTTATGGAGAATTTTATCTTTAAATCAATATCAACATTAGTAAGAATAACTATTATGAAATTTAAAACAGGATTAGTATCATTATTGGTCG
>NZ_EQ973495.1:337173-339549 GCF_000158035.1 Bacteroides cellulosilyticus DSM 14838 | reverse complement strand
GGATGTCGTAAAAGACAGTTTTGATTTTGCCGGACAGCAGTTGAAGTATGCATTTACGCAAATAGACTCTGCTAAAGCAAGCATGCCGGAGGAACAACTGAAAAGAAAACCGGTTTCTCCCCGCACGATAGAAGATAACGGTGCCTTGCGCCTGGTAGCATCAAGAGACTGGACCAGTGGTTTCTTTCCCGGTGAGTTGTGGTATATGTATGAGTATACACAAGATGATTTCTGGAAGAAGCAGGCACAGGCATTTACTGCTAATATAGAAGACCAGAAAACGAATGGCGGAACGCATGACATGGGATTCAAAATGTACTGTAGCTTTGGTAACGGTTATCGCCTGACCAATGATGCAAACTACAAAGATATCCTGTTGGAATCTGCAGCCACATTGATTACCCGCTATAAGCCAACAATTGGTTGTATCCGTTCCTGGGATCATAGCCGTGACAAGTGGCAATGTCCGGTTATCATTGATAATATGATGAACCTTGAATTGCTGTACTGGGCATTTAAGGAAACGGGTGACTCTGTGTATTATAACATTGCAAATGCACATGCCCACACTACAATGAAAAATCATTTCCGCGATAATTATAGCTCTTATCATGTAATCGATTATGATACAATCACCGGAGACGTGCTTCATAAGCATACACACCAGGGATACAATCACGAATCTGCCTGGTCAAGAGGTCAGGCATGGGGCTTGTATGGCTATACCATGTGTTATCGTGAAACGAAACTTCCAGAATTCTTGTCGCAAGCTGAGAACATAGCCAATTACATCTTTACCAATCCTACCATGCCGGAAGATATGGTTGCATATTGGGACTTTGATGCTCCGGGTATTCCGAACGAACCGAGAGATGCTTCTGCTGCCGCAGTGATGGCTTGTGCCATGTACGAATTGTCCATGTACAATCCGGAGAAAGCATCATTATACAAGAAATGGGCGGATACGATTGTTGAGAGCTTAAGCAAGAACTATCGTGCGCAATTGGATGGTGACCGTGGATTCTTACTCTTGCACAGCACAGGTGCGCACAACTTTGAGAGAGATATGCCTTTGGTTTATGCAGACTATTACTTCCTGGAAGCTTTGCTCAAGAAAGCTAAATTGGAGAAAGAAGGTACGGCTATTCTGTAAACGTGGAGAATCAATAGGTATGAGACGTATAATTGCATTGTTAGTGATGAGTTGCTTTGTTGCAGGTACCTTTGCGAAGGTACCTGTGATGGGCAATAAGATCCGGTTAACGGATAACTGGGAGTTTCTCCGTCAGGATGTGGGCAATATCTGGGAACTGGTACGCCCTATAAAGAAAGGCCAGCCGGAAGAGCAACCTATATGGACAAAAGTTACGTTGCCCCACTGCTTTAATGCGGAGGATGCTGTTGATCCGGATTTGAATTACTATCAGGGACCGGGATGGTATAAAACACGCCTGAAGCTGGATAATCCATATCCTGACGGACGGATGGTATTGGAATTCGAAGGAGCGGGACAGAAGACGGATGTATATGTTTATATGACCAAAGTAGGTAGTCATGTCGGTGGATATGATAGTTGGAATGTAGATATAACAGATGCCGTGCGAGCTTTTCTGGCAAGCAAAGATGCTGAACGTTTTGGAGGTGAAATTCCATTGAGTATTCGTTGTGATAATACCCGGGATGCTGAAATGATACCTTCGGATTTATCGGACTTCAATTTGTATGGCGGTATTTACCGTTATCTGAATCTGGTGTATCTTCCGGAAGTCTCCGTGGCTTCTCTCCGGATAGAACCGGCATTGGACGCTAAATTGAAAAAAGGCAAGTTAAAGGTATCCGGTACATTCTATAATCCTGCAGATGTGCGTGAAGCACTGGTGGAAGTTACTGTGAAGAATGCTAAAGGTGAAGTGGTATCTACCCGCACACTGGATAAAATAACTCCGTTGGGAGATTTGGATATGCTGGATATTCAGATTGATAAACCACAACTCTGGGATGTAGATCATCCGGTATTATATACTTGCGAGGTTACTGTAACTGCCAATGGACAGAAAATGACAGCGAGTGAACGTTTCGGTTTCCGTTCTTTTGAATTTATAGATAAGGGGCCTTTCATGCTGAATGGAAAGCGTCTCTTGTTGCGGGGAACACATCGGCACGAGGATCATGCAGGAGTAGCTGCTGCCATGACTGAGGAGCAGATGATTCAGGAAATGAAAATGATGAAAGAGATGGGGGTGAATTTCATCCGTCTGGGACATTATCAGCAATCTGAAATCATTTTGAATCTTTGTGATGAACTGGGTATTTTGGTTTGGGAAGAAATTCCCTGGTGCCGTGGCGGTGTGGGGAATGAAACTTATCGCGGACAAG
>NZ_EQ973495.1:333598-336899 GCF_000158035.1 Bacteroides cellulosilyticus DSM 14838 | reverse complement strand
CGAAACGTATGTTGACGAATATGATAACCCAGCACTATAACCACCCTTCAGTGATAATCTGGGGATTGGGTAATGAGAATGACTGGCCGAATGACTTTCCTGAATTTGAACAACGCGAGATACGGAGTCTGATGAGTGAGTTGAATACACTGGCACATCATCTTGATGCCGAACGCAAGACGGCAATTCGCCGTTGTGCATTCTGTAGCGATATTGTAGATGTATATTCTCCTTCTATCTGGGCCGGTTGGTATCGTGGGGTTTATACAGATTATCAGCAGATGTCCAAAGAAGAAATGGAGAAGGTGAAACATTTTCTGCATGTAGAGTGGGGTGGTGATAGCCATGCCGGACGTCATGCGGAGGCTACTGCTCCTATACGAAAAGAAGGTGAAAGTGATGGCGATGCGGCTCTGAACGGTTCGGCTCTGGTGTTGAAGAAAGGAGACTGGTCGGAAAGTTATATCGTTAAGCTGATAGATTGGCATTTGAAGGAACAGGAGAATATGCCTTGGCTGACCAGTGCTGCTTATTGGCCGTTTAAGGACTTTTCCACACCGGTGCGTCCGGATAATCCGGTACCATATATGAATCAGAAAGGAGTGGTGGAACGTGACTTTACGAAAAAGGAAAGTTATTACGTATTCCAATCCTATTGGACAGAAATGCCTATGGTTCATATCTATGGGCATGGTTGGCCTGTGAGATGGGGAGATGCCGATGAAGAAAAAGAGGTCTTGGTTTACTCTAACTGTCCATCGGTGGAACTGTTTGTGAACGGACAAAGCCAGGGGATACGCAAGCGTAATAGTCAGGATTTTCCCGCAGCGGGTTTGCGTTGGAATGTGAAGCTTGCTAAGGGGCAGAATACATTGCGTGCTGTGGCTGCTGGAAAAGAAGCTCTTGCTGATGAATTGAGCTTTGAATATCAGACCGCGAAGTGGGGGAAGGAACATGCATTCCGGGTAACTTCTACTCCTAAAGAAGATGGAATTGTTGAAGTTGAAGCCCAGTTGGTAGATAGTAATGGTATCAGGTGTCTTGATTCCAGAGTTTTTGTTTCTTTCGATATTGCCGGTGACGGAGAACTGATACAGAATCAGGGCACGGCAACCGGTTCCCGCAAAGTACAGGCACGTAACGGGCGGGCACAAATACGGGTTCGTACGCAAGGCGGTACTTCCTGTGTAGCTGTAAAAGCTGATAAAGTCCAAACATCATTTATAACGGTGCAGTAAGATTATGAAAAAGGTAGGTATGTTATTTTTAGGGATCTGTTCTTTTCTGGCTATTTCGTGTACATCGGATAAAGACGGTAAAGATTTTGTGAAGTGTGTTTTAAAGCAGGGTATACTGGAACGTGCCGCTATGAATATAAAGGAGGAACCGGTAACGGTTACCGCCTTTATAGCGGAACGCAGTGCAGGAGATATACATGATTTTTATTCGGAGGGTGATTATTGGTGGCCAGATACTTTGAATCCTGACGGACCTTATGTGCGTAGGGATGGTGAGACCAATCCGGATAATTTTGTAGCTCATCGTCATGCTATGATACGTTTTAGTTCAATCGTAGGTAATCTGACCTCTGCTTATTTGTTGACTCAGGATAAAGAATATGTAGATGCGATACTGGCACATGTACGTGCCTGGTTTGTGAATGAGTCTACGAAAATGAATCCTAACTTGCAGTATGCGCAAGCTATTAAGGGAATTGCTACAGGACGTGGTATTGGCATCATTGATACGGTACATCTTATGGAAGTAGCCCAATCGTTATGGCAGTTAGAAAAGCTTGGAGTATTGTCTAAGGATGATATAAAGTCTACTAAACAGTGGTTTGCTGATTATTTGAAATGGATGTTCACACATCAGTATGGCATAGACGAGATGAATGCTAAGAATAATCATGGAACTTGCTGGGTGATGCAGGCTGCTGTATTTGCCCGTTATGCCGGTGATAAGGATATGATGGATTTTTGTAAGCGGCGTTATAAAGAAGTACTTTTACCTAAGCAGATGGCAGAAGACGGCAGTTTTCCGTTGGAGACAGCACGTACGAAACCTTATGGTTATTCTTTATTTAATTTGGATGCTATGGCAACAATATGCCAGACGCTTTCGGATAAGAATGATAATTTATGGACTTATACGGCAGAGGGAGGTAAGAATATGGAGAAGGGCATTAATTTTATCTATCCCTATGTCGTTGATAAAGAAATCTGGATTTATACGAAAGATGTAATGTATTGGGATGAATGGCCGGTAGCACATCCTTTCCTGATATTCGGTGCACTACAGACTCATAATAAAAGCTGGCAGTCAACGTGGGAAAAGTTAGAACATTTTCCTGTAACCGACGAAGTGGTGCGTAATCTGCCTGTACGTAACCCGTTGATTTGGATTTAATCATTAATGATGATGCTATGATAATAACACGGAAAATAATAGTAGGAATTTGTATCGTATGTGCAGTTGGTACAAGTCATTCTTCTATGGCTCAAAATCGGGTAGTAACTCAACATACAGCCGGTACGGTAGTGGAAGGAGAGGTTACTATGCTGGTTACTCAGGAGACTACTACCCGCTATCGGCGAACTACTTCTCAGGGAGTGCCGGAAGCTAAACTGGGATATACACCCGGAGTTACTCCGAAATATTTAGCTATACCTTTGTCGGAAACAGTGATGACGAGATATCCGGATTATCGGATGGCTTACTGGAAAGACTATACATATGTGCAGGGATACATGTTTGAGGCTATGGACCGTTTGGGACAATTAACAGGTGATAGCAGGTATCTGGAATATATAAAGAAATATATGGATCATTTCGTTGATGAAGCGGGTAATTACAAAGGAGGCGGATTAACGAATCTCGATAATTTTATGACAGGTTCGGCCTTTTGTACATTATACGGACGTACGGGGGATGAGAAATACAAGAAAGCTGCCTTGCAAATATTGAAAGCTGTGGATCACTATCCCAGTTCCGATGGACAGTTCTGGCACGGAAACAGGAGTCCTAATATGTGGATAGATGGTGTTTTTATGATGCAGATGTTCCTTATACGTTGTGCACAATATGTGGGGGAAGCCGATTATTGCTATGATGTGGCATGTAGGAATATTATTACTGCTGCCCGTCATTTGCAACGCCCGGATGGACTTATCCTTCATGCATGGACTACAGAACCTGAAAAGGCTGTGTGGGCGGATAAAACTACCGGACTGTCACCGGAGGTATGGAGTGAAGGCATGGGGTGGTACACTTTGGTGGTACCTGAACTACTGGCTTTACT
>NZ_EQ973495.1:323234-333185 GCF_000158035.1 Bacteroides cellulosilyticus DSM 14838 | reverse complement strand
TCTGATTATAATTAGTGTATTACTTGTATCTGTTACTGTACAGGCAAGTGGTGTGGATGAGTTGGTGCGTATCAAGCAAAATTATGCCCGAATGTTGGTTCCTTCCGGTAAAGATCCGTTTGGTTTATTGTCCATCCTTTCGTCTATTCAGCCGGAAACAGAGATTTCGGATCAGGTTGTGGTAGAGTTGCATCAGCGATATCCTTTTGATTTAAAGAAAGTAGAAACTTATCTGTCTTCTTTCACGGAAGCCGGAACATGGCCGGATATTAATTACGATGACAAAAAGCGTTCCGGCTGGGAGCCTAAAATTCATGCGGAACGTATTCTGGAGCTGGTAAAGCTCTATAACTCCGATCAGACTTCCTACTATCGTTCTTCGGAGGTGGAAGCGGTTATTCATAAAGCTTTGAATTATTGGTTTACTGCTAAACCGGTATGTTTGAACTGGTGGTATAATCAAATAGGTATTCCTAAAACATTGGGTACGGTTTTTATCTTGTTTGAGAAGCAATTGACCCCTGTGGAGAAACAGAACGCTATAACTGTAATGGAGAATGCTAAGTTTGGGATGACCGGACAGAATAAGGTATGGCTTGCCGGAAATGTGATGATGCGTGCATTATTGCAGAATGATTATGAGTTGGTAAAGATGGCGCGTGATACCATTGCATCTGAAATAGTCACGGGTGGAGCAGAAGGTATAAAAGACGATTGGTGCTTTCACCAGCATGGTGCTCAGCAGCAGTTTGGTAATTATGGGCTTTCGTTCGTATCCGGAATGAGTTTCTTCTCTGGGTTATTTTCAGGGACGTCGTTAGCATTTGATGATAAACAGTTGAGTATTCTGAGTACACTGATTGATAAGGGATATCGTTGGGTAATCTGGAAAGGAATGATGGATGTGAATGCTTTGGGACGTCAACTGTTTCATCATGCTCCCGTACATAAAGCACTGAGTCTTGCATTTGCAGCCTCGGAGTTAGGTGGAGGTGAATCAGATGAGTGCATGGCTGTGGCAACAGCTCTGTTTCGTGATAATTACCCTGCACCTGCGGTGAATGTGCTTACAGGACATAAGCATTTCTGGCAGTCGGATTATACAATTCATCGCCGTCCTTCCTGGATGGCGTCTATAAAAATGGCTTCTGACCGTATTATCGGTACTGAAATGATGAATGGCGATAATATGAAAGGGTATTATATGGCAGATGGAGCTACTTATATTTATAAAGATGGTAAGGAGTATCTGGATATTTTTCCTCTTTGGGACTGGCGGAAGTTACCGGGAGTAACAGCTTTTGAAGATAATGCACCTATGCCCTTGATTAAAAGTTATCAGCCTCGTAATAAAGGAACTTTTGTAGGAGCTGTTTCGGATGAAAAACAAGGTATGACTGTTATGGAGTTGGATCGTGCCGGAGTGAAGGCTCATAAGGCATGGGTTTGTACGGATGACTTTATTCTTTGTTTGGGAGCTGGTATACAAGCAGATAGTAATCTTGTTGTTACCACTTCTATAGAGCAATGCCATAAAAATGGGGAACTGCTTTCCTGGGAAAATGCACGATGGAATGTTGTGAATACAAAGCAATCTGTCAAGGGAAAGGAACAACGCTATTTTCATAATAATACGGGATATATTGTATGGGGCAATACTCATGAAGTTGTAGCTGAAACAGCAGAACGTACGGGATCATGGTATGATGTGATGCAAATGTATCACCCGGAAGAAACACATGGAGAGGTGACTGCCATCTATTTGACGCATGGTGTTGCACCTAAACAAGACACATATCAATATTTGATACTACCCGGAATGGACAAGGAAAATGTGGCTGCTTTTAATTTATCAGATATACAAATACTCCGTAATGATGCTACTGCTCAAGCTGTCTATAGTGAAGGAAATACTACTTGTTGGGTGGCCGCTTATCAGCCGGTACAATTAACTGTAAGTACGGATTTGATATTGAATATTCAAACTCCCGGAATCTATATGATACGGAAAAATGAATCCGGTCGGTACGTAATAAACTATGCCGATCCGACTCAACAGAGAAATGTTGCAGAACTTGAGTTGAATCATAAAAAGGTGCGTCTTTCTCTTCCCGAAGGAAAAGAGAAAGGGAAAACAACTTCTATAGTGGGTTAATGCGTTAAAAAACGCATTTTGAGCCATTTCTCCAAACGATTGAAATAATATTGCAAGCCTTGTTGGTAAGATACGTCTATTTTTGTTTTAGATAAATGATTATAGACTATGAATACACACAAGGCTTTTATTTTGGGCGTAGCATTGCTGAGCACTATTGGGGTGAAAGCTCAGTTTGCCATTGATGACTATAAAGCTGTCTTTACTTCATCCCCACAGCATGTTCCCACTACCAAAACTCCGGATGCTCCTTTAGCCGGTAATGGAGATATCGGTATCACAATGGGAGGTACTCCTGATAAACTCTGTTTTTATATTGGTAAAAATGATTTTTGGAGGGCTTATCCTGTTTATCCGGGCGGTATTGCGCTTCCGGGCGGACTGGATATTGAGATAAAAGAACTGCAAGGAGCTACTTACTATGCGGAACAATTGCCCGGATCTGCTGAAATCAGAACTAAATTCACAACTCCTCATTGTCAGTTGAATTTGTCTGCATGGGTTGCTGCAACGGATAATAAGATTATCATAGAATTACAATCGGACAAAGCCGTTACTGCCCATTTGCGTTTATGGGCTGCGGAAGGTAATACTTCGATTACTGCGGGAGGCAAAGATAAAGTAATGTGGGTAAGTCGTTCATTTGAAAATACGGAATTGCTGCGTTGGCCTACTCATGTAGCATTGGCTTTAAACTCAAATTCTGATGAGTTCTCCTTGATTCCAGGTAAGAAAGTACAATTGGTTATATCTGTTTATACGAATCATGATACACCGGATTGGAAAAACAAAGCAATAACAGAAGCAGAGAAAGTAACGGAAGCGGGTGTTGAGCAATTACGGAAAGAACATCATTCCTGGTGGAATCATTTTTGGAAACAGTCTCATATTAATATAGGTGATAGTTATTTTGAAAAGTATTACTATCAGTCGCAATATTTGTTTGCTTGTTCTTCCCGTGAGGGTAAGTTTGCGCCAGGTATTTGGGGACCATTTGTTACGCGTGACGAAGCGGCATGGGGAGGTGATTATCATCTGAATTATAATTATCAGGCACCTTACTGGGCGTCATTTTCTTCCAATCATATTAGTCTGACGGATAATTTTGATCAGCCTCTATTAGATTATATGGAGGCTGGACGGAAGCATGCGCAGGAATTGCTGAATTGCAAAGGTATCTATTATCCGGTGGGCATCGGTCCTAAAGGTTTATGTACAGCTATGTGGCCGTTAACTCCTGAAGAAATGCAGGAAAAGTATTCGACTCATGAAAATACAATTGATGGTGGTTATAAGTTTCTGGGACAGAAAATCAATGCAGTGTTTAGTGTTGGAAATATGCTGATGCGATATTACAGTACGTATGATGAGTCGTATGCCCGTAAAGTATATCCGTATCTTCTGGCCTGTGCGGATTTTTGGGAAGATTATCTCTCTTTAGAGAATGGACGTTATGTCATTCGTATGGATCATTTCAATGAGGTGATGCCCAATAAACGTAATGGAGGTGTCTGGCGTAATCGGTTAGGCGATTTTAATTCAACTCTTTCGTTGGGGTTGGTTCGTATGCTGTTTCAGGGTGTGATGGATATGAGTGATTTCCTTTCCATTGATAAGATACGGCAATCCCGTTGGCAGGATATTTTGGAGAAACTGAGTGAATACCCATTGGGAATTGCAGAAGACGGACGTCAAAGTTTGAAGAATATGGAGAAGGGACCTCAGGATAAAGAAGTACGTCCATCGGGGCTGAACAGGGTCTCTATTCATGGTTTGATTCTCCCTGCTGGTGTTGTGGGGCCCATGACAGATGCGGCTTTCAATACTATCTTGCTGGAAGATGTGGCACATTGGTCGGAAAAGCAACGTGACCCGAATGATTGGGGAAATACATCTAATAATGGAATTGAAACCTGTTATCCCGGAGCTGTACGTGTGGGGTACCCCTCGGATAAGATTCTATCTTATTTGAAGAAACGGATCGAGATGGATGTATATCCCAATTCCTGGATTGTACAAGGTGGGGGAGGTATCGAAACTTTAGCTGCTATTCCTCTTACTATTAATGAGATGCTGCTACAAAGTTATGAAGGTGTTATTCGTGTTTTTCCCAATTGGAATCATAAGAAGGATGCATCTTTTGAAAATCTGAGAGCTTATGGTGCGTTTTTGGTTACTTCTACTTTGAAAGAAGGACTAATTCAGGGAGTAACTCTGGTTAGTGAGAAAGGACGTGTCTGTAAAATAGAGAACCCCTGGAAAGGACATCCTGTGCAAGTTATCCGGAAAAATGGAAAATCGGACATACTTTATGGAGAATATCTGCAGATACCGACTGTGGCGGGTGAGAAGGTTGAACTGAATTTATATACAAACTAATAATTGAGAATAGAATGAATCGTGTAAAGAAACTTGTGGGAGGTATATTGGCGATAACACTTTGTGTGAGTGTATCTGCTCAGACCAAATTACCTCCGCGCTGGCAATCCAGCTATGTGAAAATTACTCCGGAAGGGGAGCTAGCTTATTATCCCGATAAACAGGGAAATACGATACCGGATTTTAGTCGGGTTGGTTATCATCATGGTGATAAATCAATCCCTGAGTATCCGGTAACAAAAACTGTATATCCTGTGGAAAAAGGGGATAGTCGTCAGAGAATTCAGGATGCAATAGATGAAGTGTCTCGTATGCAACCGGATAAAGACGGACATCGTGGAACGGTTCTGCTAAAACGGGGAGTATATCATGTTCATGGAACAATTCATATAAATGCAAGTGGAGTTATTTTGACCGGAGAAGGAGATAATGTGAATGAAACCCGTTTATTGGCTATCGGTAAGCAGCGTTTTTCATTGATAGAAGTATCTGGTAATGGTAGAATGGAGGAAGTATCCGGAACAAGGGTGAAGATTACGGATGCTTTTGTACCAGTGGGAACACACTCTTTTCAGGTTTCTTCTGCTGCAAATTTTAAAGTGGGTGATCGTATCATTGTTTATCGTCCGGGAACAGAGAATTGGATACATGATATTAAGATGGATCAGATCGTTGAACGCCAGGGAACCCGCCAATGGACTGCACGGGAATATAATCTTTCTTTCGAACGTGAAATTGTAAAAGTAGAAGGTAACCGTATTTATATTGATAATCCGGTAGTAATGCAAATGGAAGAGAAATATGGCGGCGGTGAAGTATTTAAGTATACATTTGACGGTCGTATCAGTGAAGTCGGGGTGACTAATATGTGTTTGGAATCTGAATTTGAACATTATGAGGATAACGAGCATGGTTGGATTGGCGTTCAGTTCGATAAAGTGGAAAACTGCTGGGCGCGTAATCTGACTTGTCGCTATTTCGGGTATTCAGCGGTAAGTTGTGAACGCAATGCGAAGAATGTAACTGTGACGGATTGCCGTTGCCTGGAAACAAAATCTCTGATAACCGGTGGACTGCGATATTCTTTTAATAATTGGGGACAGCAAAATCTGTTTATGAACTGTCAGAGTACAGAGGGGCGTCATGACTATGTGACGGGTGCACGTGTATGTGGCCCCAATGTATTTTATAATTGTACGGCTTCGCAAACTTATGCAGATATAGGTCCTCACCATCGCTGGGCAGTTGGAACCCTTTATGATAATGTGATTACCGATGGAGAAATCAATGTGCAGGATCGTGGTAAAATGGGAAGTGGACATGGCTGGGCCGGAGTAACTCAGGTGCTTTGGAACTGTCGTGTGAAACGTGCTGCTGTACAGAGCCCTTGGACATCAGGACATAATTATAGCTTTGGTATGAAGGGTGAAAAATATCCGGGAGTTTTTATCGATCGTCCGGATGGTGTTTGGGAAGGACAGAATGAGAAGAATGTTTTCCCCCGTTCACTTTATGTGGCACAACTGATGGCTCGTCATAAGAATATGGACTTGCGAATATTGACTAAATAAGTCGGATTTAGCTTGTAATTTGGTGTTGTAAAATCATCGTGCTTGGTAATGTGTTGTATAATAGGGTATTATCCAGCTTTACCTTTTATAGTCTATAATACTTTGAGATATAATTGATAGTATTTGATACAATCTTTAAATCTCATTTGGGAAAATTGTTGTTTGTTTGCGATATGGAAAACAGTAATGTATAACTTTAAAAATGATGTATTGATATTATGTAAAAACAATCTATTATGAACAACTCAAAAAGAATTCTAGGTGAAATCCCTTGTTAATTTAAGTCTAATTTTAAAAAGTAGTTTAATGAAAAAGAAAGAATACAATTCGAAATCGCTATTATGGCGATTATCATTAGTACTGTTTGTTTTTTCTGTGAGCTTCAATTTGTACGCTCAGAATTCAACGGTAACTGGTGTGGTAGTGGACGAAGCTGAAGAACCATTAATTGGTGTTTCAGTTTCTGTTGTTGGTACTTCTACTGGAACCGTAACTGATCTTGATGGAAATTTTAAAATTTCAATAAAGAAAGGAGCATCATTGAAATTCTCTTATATGGGATATGCGGATCAGGAAATCAAAGTTGTATCCAGTAAGATGAGAGTTATCTTGAAAGAAGATTCTAAAATGCTTGATGAAGTTATTATTGTAGGTTTTGGAACTATGAAAAAAAGGGACAATGCCGGATCTATAACTTCTGTAGATGCTAAAGCTATTGAAGAACGTAATGCTGTAAGTGTGTTTGATGCTTTACAAGGTGCTGCACCAGGTGTTTCTATTACTGCAACATCTGGTGCTCCAGGTGAATCTAAATCTATTCGAGTACGTGGCGCTTCTACTTTTGAAGATGGTGGTGTAGATCCATTATATGTAGTAGATGGTGTGATGGTAGATGATATAGATAATCTTTCTCCTAATGATATCAAATCTATGGAAATTTTAAAAGATGCAGCTTCTGCTTCTATTTATGGTGCCCGTTCTGCTAATGGTGTAATCATTATTACAACTAAATCTGGTGAAGAAGGGAAACCAAGAGTGGATTTTAGCTATTCTCGCAGTTTTTCCAGTCCTACACGAAAACTGCCTCAGGTAAATGCTTTTGAAAGTCGTTTAAGTATGGGAGCTGGTGACTTTGATAATGCTTCAAAATGGTTGGAAAAGTTCTCGGCTCGGACTGACTCGTGTGGTCTACAATATAGTACTAATTATTATTATCAGGATTTATTATTCCGTACTGGGTCTGTTGATAAATTCAGTGCTACTATAAGTGGTGGTACCAAACAGGCAACTTATCGTGTATCTTTAGGATATGATGGGACTGAAGGTATTTTGTTGGAAACATATAGTAAACGCTATACAGGACAATTAAATGTAGACTTTAAACCATGGAAGAATGTGAAATTTACGACTTTGGCTCGTCTGACAAATACGAAATATAATAAGGCTGATGAAAAGACTGTATTACAGGGAGCTATGCGTCGTGACCCTGATATGATAATTTGGTATCCAGATGGTGAATTGATACCTTACTACAGTTCTGGAGGTCGTGTTAATCCAATTGCAGCATTAGAACAATACCGTGATGAGTTTGACCGTTATAATTTTAATTTTACTCAGAAAATACAGTGGAATCTGACTAAATGGTTGACACTTAATGGAACCTTAGCTGCTAATTATCAATTACAGCGTGAATCCAAATTTAAGTCTAAATATTTAATGGGAAAAGATACTGATCCTAATACGGGAGGTGATTTTACTACTTGGAGGAAGAATTATACAGGAGATTTATATGTAAACTATAATAAAACATTTGCAAAAAATCATACCATTAATGCAATGTTAGGTGCCTCTTTTGAGGAAGTTTCAACAGACGATTTGCGGTTTGAAGGTAGCGATTTCTTGTCTGAGGAATTATACACAATGAATCTGGCAACCATTTTAAATATTGCAAAAACATATACACGACTTCAAGAAACATCTGCTGTCGGTTTTTTTGGTCGACTGAATTATAGTTGGAAGAGCCGATATATTTTGGCAGGTACTCTTCGTCGTGATGCTTCTTCTAAATTTGGTAAAAATAATCGTTGGGGATGGTTTCCTTCTGTCTCTGCAGCATGGAGGGTATCTGACGAATTCTTTATGAAATGGACGAAACCCTTATTGAGCGATGCGAAAATACGTGTTAGTTATGGTGTAACAGGTAATGATAAGATAAGTGCTTATGAGGCAATGACTACTTACACTGTAAATGGTAATTATAATAATATAGGTGCTGTTGTTGGTAGTTCTAAATATGGAAATCCAAATTTAAAATGGGAAGAGACCAAGCAAACTAATTTTGGTTTAGATTTAAGTTTCTTGGACGGTCGTATCTACTTTACAGGAGATTATTATATAAAGAAAACGCATGATCTGTTGGCTGATCAAAAATTACCCTATACTACGGGATATGATAATATTCGTGTGAATTTGGCAAGTCTGGAAAATCGTGGTTTGGAACTTAGCGTTACAGCAGTCCCAGTTCAGACACGAGCTTTCAGTTGGACCACAACAGTTAACTGGTGGAAAAATAAAAACAAGATTTTGGACCTGGCTAAAGACGATTACGTAGATAGTAGTATTTGGTTAGTTGCTAAAGGTAAGCAAGCTGGTCTGTGGTATGGATGGAAAAATACAGGTGTATTTGAATATGATTGTAGTAATGCTTATACGGCGGATTGGAAAAATCGCTTAACTCCTGTGTTAAAGAGAGACGAACATAATAACGTAATTATAGGTTTGGATGGTCAACCTACTGTATTAGGATACTTAAATGCAGATGGAAGTGAATACCATGGTGAAATAAAGAAAATAAAGCATAACGGAACTGTTGCATCTGGTGGTGATGTGATTTGGGAAAACTTGAATGAAGATGGTGATATAGACGAGTCTGATAAACAAGTTTTAGGTAAAGCTACCCCTACTTGGTATGCCTCATGGAGTAACTCTTTAAATTATAAGAATTTCTCCTTAAGTTTCCAATTCTATTTGAGTTGGGGAGGAAAAGTTTATAATGATTTGAAACGTTATACTACAACCTGGGGAGGTAGCTCTCATAAACAACATCCGGAATATGTACTTCAAGGTTGGAGATATCCTGGACAAATTACTGATTGGTATGCTTTGAACACTCGTAATAGGACAACATTGAATCGTGAGCAATTGAATAGTCAATATTTGGAAGATGGTTCATTCCTTCGTTTGCAAAGTATCCGTTTGAGCTATACACTGGAACGTGAATGGTTAGCTAAGACTCCTTTCCGTAATGTTCAGGTATATGTTTATGGCAATCAACTTCTTACTTGGACTAATTATACAGGGTATGATCCTGAAGTGAGTGGTAATAAAGTTCTAACTCCAGGTAGAGATGATTCTAAATATCCTCATTGTCGTGAGTTAGGTTTTGGTATTAATGTTGGATTTTAAAGAAGGAAGATAATATGAAAAAATATATATTATTGGCATTAACAGGAATTCTGTTATTTACAAGTTGCGATGATTTTTTAGATCGAACTCCTAAATCAGATTTAGCTCCTGAAAATTATTTCAGAGATAAAAAGGATATGACATATTGGAATGCAGGTATTTACTCAGCTTTTGCCTCCGCTTTAAATGAGAAATTAATGTATTGGAGTGAAGTACGTTCAGACAATTGTGATCATACCGGATACGTTAATTCAGTTTATTATATGAATGCTCTGACTTCTGAACGGGGTGAGTATAATTGGCAAGATCTTTATTCCTGCATTGGTAGATGTAATGTGGCTTATTAAATATTATCCAAATATTCCTTCTATCCTAGAGTCT
>NZ_EQ973495.1:305029-323113 GCF_000158035.1 Bacteroides cellulosilyticus DSM 14838 | reverse complement strand
AAATATTCCTTCTATCCTAGAGTCTGAATATGGGCCATATATTGCACAGGCTTATGCTATGCGTGCGTTAATGTATTTTTATATTATTCGTGTTTGGGGAGATGCTCCTTTAACAACTACAGTATGGGATGGAGAGTTATCATCTATGGAGCTTCCTCGTACTTCTGTCGCTGAAATAAAATCCCAAATATTGAGTGATATAGAGAATGCTATTAAATATTTTTCCTCTGATGGAAGTGATAAGTTTTATTTAACAAAAGCTGCGGCATATGCACTGAAAACAGATGTACATATGTGGTTTCAAGAATATCAGGAAGCTATTGATGCATCAGACTATTTTATCGGTAATAATTCATTTGAATGGGTGGCAGATGAAACTGCATATAAGAAAATATTTACAGACCCAGCAGGCTCTAAAGAAAGTATATTTTCTATGTGGTGGTCTTACTCTTTGACAGGAAAAGCGCACGGATGGCCTAAAACAATGGGGGCATCTAATACAAATAACAGTTGGCGTATGTCTCAAAAAGTATATAATGAATTATTAACGCGTTTGCGCCGTGGTGATGCCGTAGGAAATGATTGGGGATATGATGCACGCCTGTGGTGCAATGTTGATACGGTAAAGCTGTATTATAGCAGTTCTCGTAACCCAATATCTAATGCTTCATGGACCGATCCTAACTGGGGTACTAATAAATGTGTTAAGTTTTCAGGTATTGACCCGAATCGTCAATATGATTCAGCAAATAAAGTCTATAAGTCACAAGATTATGTGTATAGTTCAACAGATGCAGAATTCTCATTTCCAATTTACAGGTATGCTGATGTTATGTTACTTCGTGCTGAAGCATTAAATAAGATGGAACGTAAAGAAGAAGCTATCGATATTGTTCTAGCTGTACGTAAACGTGTTGGTTATAATGGTGGAATACCTTTTACTACTACAAAAGAGGACTTAGAAAATGAAATTTTGTTAGAAAGACAATTAGAGTTCTTTGCAGAAGGTAAGCGTTGGTTTGATTTGATGCGTACGGACAAGTTGAAGGAAGTAATGGAACCTGTTTATCAAGAACGCCAAGTTATGATGGGAGAAACCCCTACAGCATTTGATATGAATCGTGCTTATGGTCCTATCTATTATAAAGAGTTTGAGGCTAATGCCGCTTTACGTGGACATCAAAATCCTCCTTATTCTGAATAATTGTAATTACATTTAAATTTGAAAGAAATGAAAATAAAAGGATTAAAATGGATCGTGACAATGTCTATTACCCTGACATTGACGGGTTGTGAGTTCTTTGGTTTAGACATGCAAGAGTCATACGAATATGATTATAAAGCGGGTATTCCAGATAATAATGTTCACATGAATGCATGGGATTTTATTCAGTCACGACTTGATATCTTTAGTTTGTTGAAGGATGCTGTCAAATATGCCGATATGGAGGAAACTTTCCAATCAGAGGATTGTACGTATCTTTTGCCAACAAACACTGCCTTTACAGCTACTGGAAATAGTTTAGGTTACTTTGACACTCATAAAGTAAAAGTAGAAAGTTTGGATGAAGAAGGTAATCCTATACGCGATGAAGAAGGCAATATTGTATATGTGGATGAAGCACCTATTTCTATGACTATGTATCCAAAAGAACAAGTGAAAGAGTTTCTGCTTTACCACATTGTAAAAGGTAAATATACATTTACAAATTTACCGGCAGAACCAACTTGGTTTGAAACATTTGCTCCAGCTGATACAGCCAAGATCAATATGTATGTTTATAAAGATCGTAATCCGAATATTACATTTAATAATTTTGAGGGACATTATAAAAATGATATAAAACCTCGTAGTAGTAATTTACAGACGGCTAGAGGATCATATATTCATGTTATTGATTCTTGGATGGATCGTCCAACAAAAAAAATATTGGGTATTAAGTAACCATTAAACGAAAAACGATTATGAGATATATAAATAGTTTGATTATTACATTTCTCTGTTCTCTGTTCTTAGTAGGTTGTGGTGATGAGGAATATATCCGCATTGAATCGCTAAGTGCAATGGGAGATGAATTTTATTGCAATCAAAAAGTAAAGTTGTGGATGTGTGTGGAATCTAGCGATTTGTGGCACACTGATTATGAATGGGGATGCGATGGAGGCAAATTGACTCAACCGCAGGGACTTGATGAAATGACTTGGCAAGCACCGAATAAACCTGGTACATATAAGGTGTGGTGTGTAGCAAAGGTAGGTGATAAAAAGGAACGTCGTGAACATAGTCTTTATGTGTCTAGTTATTTCTTTGAGAAATTTGAGACGGCAAAACCACCTTCATCATTTAGCTATCAGAGTAGTAGTAAGTCATCTATCGCACAAGAGACTCTTCCTGATGGAACGAAAAATTCATATCTGGAGATTTATGCAAGTTCTGCTACTGAAGTAGAACGATATATTCGCCGTACTTTTGGTGACCCAGAATTATGTACACCTTTCTATTCCCGTATTAAACTAGGTTTTGTGAAAAACATGCCGGAAGATCGTATTGCTGTTGGCACTAAGAAATCAGAAAATACGTTGCGCTATCGTTGGACATTTGACTATAATATTGAAAATGGAGAAGGGTATGTTACCTATTTGGATTTCCGTTGGTATCCGACTATTTGTAAGTCTGGTCTGAATACGAAGGCTGAGACAATAGTTCTAGACGGAACTCCGGCAGTAACTGGTGAGTATAACATTCAAATACAGTTCCAGTATCAGAATAATACAACTTTGAAGAAAAATACATATACTTATTATTATTATTCAGAGAAGTTGAATCAATTTAAGAATGGTACTTATGAAACCGTTTCATTAGGTGTAGATGAAGAACATAATGTATTGGTGTATCTTTCCGGTGTAGAGGTTTTAAATTTACCTGTTTTGAAGGACAAAACAGTGGAACTCGGTTGGACCGGTGAGCATTATATAAAACAATGGGATATCTACTATATTAATGGGGATAAAGGTAATAATGCTCCCGTGATGTACTATGATGATGGATATGCGTCCACAGCTGTTTTAAAATAATTAGGATAATGAAAATGAAGAGACCGATACTGGAACACCTTTTATAGATGTTTCCTGCATCGGTTTCTCATTATAAAAATAATAACATGATGAAAAAAGTATTGTATTCTATTTTGGTTATAGGGATGTTTACCATGCCATTAGTGGCAAAAGATTTGAAAGGTGTGCTGGTGAATGAGAAACAAAAGCCTATTGCCGGCATGAAGCTTTGGGTGAAAAATACGATGAATAGTGTTATAACCGGTAAAAATGGCGATTTCTTTATAGAGCAACTTAAAGAGTCTGATACAATTGTTATATCTGTCAATAAACGTCAGGATGCAATTATACCAATGGCAGGAAAAGCCGATGGGTGGTATGTAAAATTGGAAAAAAAATCGTTTATCCTGAAAATTGGAAATAAGGAAGAGAAGATAGAATATACAGGTAAACGGCGGGTAGAAAGAAATAACAATATTATAACTCGGCAACAAATAGAGGAGAGTAGAGCCAGTGATCTTTATGAATTATTACAAGGAAGGGTACCCGGATTGAATGTAGAGGCTGTTGACGGTGAACAACGTATTAGCCTTAGAGGAGGTACATCTTTAGAACTGGATAACGAACCTCTTTTTGTCATTGATGGGACTAATTATGAAAGTAGTAATGAAGCCGACCGTAGTGTGAATATAAATGATATTGAGAAAATAGAAGTCTACAAAGATGGTTCAGCATTTGGATTTAAAGGAGCGAATGGAGCTATCGTAATTACCACAAAGAAACTCTGACATATCATTTAATCTATGAAAGCACTTCGATCTTTTGTATTACTAATTTGTGTAGTAACATTGAATGTTTATACTTATGGACAGACTAATTTACTTATCAATGATATCTACCAGACTTTCACTGCCAATATGGCTTCCATGCCTCAGGAAAAAAGTTACTTACATCTTGACAAACCTTATTATCTGACAGGAGATACTATTTGGTTGAAAGGATATTTGGTAGATGCAGTGACACATAAAGAAGAAGCTATGAGCCGTTTTCTTTATGTTGAATTGATAAATCGAAAGAATCAGTTGTGTCAGCGTAAGAAAATACGTAAAGATGAAAATGAAGGCTTTCGTGGTTATATTGCTTTAGATGAAAAAATGGAGGAAGGGGAGTATTACTTGCGGGCTTATACGAATTATATGTGTAATGCGGGTGATGAATATTTCTTCTCTCACAATATATCTATATACTCTTCTCAGGTACCACTGTGTATAACTACGATTCGGTATCTGACTGATGAGAGAAATCGTCAATGGGGGATCGTTTGCTTTCGACGCCCAAATGGAACTCCTTTCATTGGTGAGAAAGTTACATATATGGTGAGAGCCAAAGAAAAGAAAAATCCTATTTGCGAAGGAAAAACAAATGCTCAGGGGGAGTTGAAAATAGAATTACCAACGGTTACGAATAGATTATTATCCGTTGATATAACTTTGTATGAAGCTGACCTAAAACATAAAAAGACTTTTTATGTACCTGCTTCTTACGACTATCATGTGGGATTTTATCCTGAAGGAGGAGATTTGATAGAGGGAGTGATGCAAAAAATAGCATTTAAAACGGAGTCACCAAATGGGATATCTATCCCAGTAGAAGGTATTGTGGTAGATGAAAGAAATGATACGATAACTTCTTTTCGAACCGATTATAATGGGATAGGAAGTTTTATGCTGAAGTCACAGGAAGGTAAAAGATATAAAGCTATAACAACAAATTTACAACAGCAAGAAAAGATTTTTAATCTTCCTGTTCCCCAAAAAAATAAAGTTGCATTGGCATTACGTGCAGGCAATAATGGACTTCTATATTATCAGATACTTACTTCGTCTGATACTCCGGAACAATCTTATATATTGATGGCACATATACGTGGAAAAATAGAACTTTTGCAAGAATTGCCTGTTGGTAATAAACAAGGAACTCTTCAAATTCAATCATTACCAGGAGGTATTGCCCATTTTGTTTTATTAGATAAACAACGTATTCCATTAAGTGAAAGATTGCTATTTATCCCACAAATAGATCCCAAGTGGCAAATAACTAAGGACAAAGACAGATATGCAAGGCGTTCTCTTGTCCGTTTGAATCTGCGATTGACAGATACGGACGGAAATCCTTTGCAAGGAGATTTTTCAATTAGTATTACTGATAATTATGCTGTAAATCAAGATAGTCTAAGTGGAGATATTCGTTCTGCATTGCTTCTTACTTCTGATTTGAAAGGAAATGTAGAAACGCCTGGTTACTATTTTGGTAGTCCCAACCGTCAACGGCAAATACGTTTGGATAATCTGATGCTTACTCATGGCTGGAGTCGTTTTCAAGTGAATGATTTATTGCAGAAAGACTTTACCCCTAAGTTAGATCATTATCTGGAAATTGGTCAAGCTCTATCTGGAATGGTCCGTACAGGTACAGGGAAACCTCTTGCTAATGCTACTGTTGGAGTATCTATTCCTGCTATGCGATATTTTAGGTTCTGTCAGACAGATAAACAGGGGCGATTCCTCGTAGATAAATTGGCTTTCTTTGATGGAACCTCTGTTATGGCATCAGTCAATAAAAAGAATAAACTATTATATCCGACTATTGAATTGGATCCGGATTTATTTCCTAAACCAGTGAATTATCATCCCTATCATGTACCTGTAGTCCAAGCATCAAAAGAGTTTATGGATTCAGTTCAGTCTGGTTTTATCATAGAAGATGGCGTCCGTGTGTATCGTCTCCCCGATGTAGAGATTAACGCAAAGCGTACCACGATGGCTTCATTTATTAGTCGGACAATGGATGAAGATGAACTGGAGCAGAAAGATGCTCAATCGGCATTAGACTTATTATTGCAATACCCTGGAGTTTATTATGTGGAGGGAAGAGCTTATCTATATTCCCCCTACCGTCCTGTGCGTGCTGTTGCCGTACATCCGGATAAGCCTTTCTCACCAGGGGGGAAAATGCAGGGAAATACTCGTAGTGTCGTCGATCCTAGAATTCCTTTTGCACGCATTTATTTGGATGGACGGCTGATTGTGCGTCCCGAGAGTTTAGCTCAGATAAAGGCAGAGCAGATTAGTTCTATCAGTAAAATGGAACCGGAAGTGGAAGATGCTTTAGGTATTGATCCGGCATCTGATGAGGAATTGGAAGATATGAGAAGGGAACTTGGGATCAGTGGTGAGGAAGAAACAGAGATAACAGGTGAAGAAATGGATAGTTATGTTGTAACATCGGTATCTGAAAGACAAAATGAGAAGGTCGTGAATGCAACTTTAGGTCAAAGCTCTATGATGAATAATATTGGCTCCTATGGAGGACGCATTATGTTTACTTCTAAAACAGGTAATATTCCGCTTCCCCGGGAATCTTCTTTAATTGCAACCCAGACTCCATTAGGGTGTGCCCGCTATCAAGAGTTCTATCAGCCGCATTATGAAACGGACGCCCAAAAATCAAGTCTTCAACCGGACAATCGGGTAACCATTCATTGGCAACCAAATCTAAAGCTTGATAGTCAGGGACAGACTAATATTTCTTTTTATACGGGAGATAGGGTTACTCCTTATACGGTAATAATAGAGGGAATTACTGCCCAGGGAATACCATGTAGATATAATTATTTGCTAAAGAAATGAGAGAACTATTTATTGAAAGAAGTGTTGAAAATGATAATCGGTACCCCTCTAGCATATTATCATAAAAACTAATATTCTTTTTGTAAGAAGATCACATTTTATTTCCAAATACAGTATTATCCCCAATTTTATATAAATAGAAAACTATAAGATTTGGAAATAATGCAAAATAGATGTCTGGCGAGGAAGTCAATTAACCATTTGTAGCCTGGAATATTTTTAATCTATGCTGATTTTCCAGTAAAATGAAGTTATTGGGCTAGATTTATTATTCATTGCATAAAATTTCAAACTTTTGAGATAATAGTGATATTAGTTTTATAATTATATTCCCTCTTTTGCATCGTTGTTAGTCTAACTACATTTATAAAAAATGTTCTAATACCCAATTCATTGCTGTAACATTATTTTTATATGTATATGTAATGAGTTTGTAATAGTGATCATTTGATAATAAAACAAGAAAGCGTAGAAAAAATGTTTTGTTTAATTAAGTCTAATCAAAAAAGTAATTCTAATGAAAAAGAAAGAACACAAATCGCTATTATGGCGTATTTTGTTGGTACTGTTGAGCTTCTCTTTTAGTACTATAGTACAAGCTCAGAATATAACAGTAACAGGAAGCGTAGAGGATCAGAATGGTGAACCGTTAATTGGAGTGACAGTTGCAGAATTGAATACTACTAACGGAGCAATCACTGACATTGACGGTAACTTTTCTATTAAATGTGTTAAGGGCTCGACTCTTAAATTCAGCTACATTGGTTATAAGGATGTAACCAAAGTCGTTACTGAAAGTAAACTGAAAATTGTCTTGATTGAGGACTCACAAGCCTTGGATGAAGTAGTAGTAGTAGGGTACGGTACGCAGAAAAAAGGAAGTGTGACGGGTAGTGTAACTAGTGTCGATGCCAAAGCTATTGAAGATTTCCCGTCAGCTAATCTGTCTTCAGCGTTAGCTGGACGTCTTTCAGGTGTATATATAACTCAAGGAACAGGTAAACCGGGAACTTCAGCCTCTTTCAGTGTACGTGCTAAAGGTACTCCTAATAATTCTGATCCATTGTATGTTATTGATGGTGTGGTAAGGGATAAGATGGCATTTGATGCACTGGATGCCAGTGAGGTGGCTAATATATCAGTATTGAAAGATGGTGCATCGGCAGCGGTTTATGGTGCCCGTGCTGCTAATGGTGTTGTATTGATTACTACTAAGAAAGGTGGAAATGCGAAACCGACTATCAATTATACTGGTACGGTAGGTATTGATGTAGCTGCCATGATTCCGGAGACGCTTAGTGCTTATGAACATGCTGTTTATTTGAATGACCGTGCTATACAGGGTTATCTTAACAATGCCATTTGGAATCCGAATGTAGAACAGCAAGATCCGACTACCAAGTCTTCTTGGTATACAGATGACGAGTTGGCACATTTCAAAACAACTGATTATAGTTTTCTGGATGATGCATGGAAAACTCCATGGTCTACGCGTCATGCTATCAATATTACTGGTGGAACCGAAAAAGTACGTTATTTTATTGGTGGCTCTTATTTTTATAATGTTGGTTCATTTGATAATCTGAAATATTCTAAATATAATTTCCGAGCTAGCATTGACGCTGATGTCAGTAAGAATTTTACAGTTGGTTTGAATATCAGTACAGATAATCGTAAAGATACCAAACCTAATTGGAAATCCGACGGTGACCGTGATCGTATGAATGACTTATACAAGGGATTATTGCTCCGTACCAAGATGATTCCAAGTATGATTGATGGAATGCCAGTAGGTAACTTTATTGAATGGCATCCGTTAATGCTTATTAGTGAAGAATCGGGTTTGCATACTAAGAAATGGCAAAATGTTAATGTCAATGCGACTGCGGAATATCGAGTTCCCTTTGTAAAAGGTCTGAAACTGAAAGTACAGTATAACCGTACATTGGATAATCGATTAATTAAAAAGGTGAACTTCCCGTATGAAATGTACAACTTCCAGACTGCCGGAACAAACAATCATTATATTGATCCGAGTAATGTAGTAGTATCTACTAAAACTCGTGATGACGGTAACTATGTATTTAAAGAAAACCAGTTGGCAGAAGAATATCAATTAAACCTATTTGTAACTTATGACCGTAAGTTTGGTAACCATGATTTGAGTGCATTATTTGTTTATGAACAATCTGAAGGTGATAGTGAAAAATTTGATGCACAGCGCAACAAACTAATCACTTGGGAAATGCCGGAGTTTTTTGGTGCAAGTGGTGATGCTTCTGAATCTATTGTTGGGGCTGGTTCTGTGAGCGAAAGTGGTCGTCTTTCTTATGTAGGTCGTCTGAACTATGCTTATGCAGACAAGTATCTACTGGAAGCTGCATTCCGTGTCGATGGTTCTACAAAATTTGCTCCTGATCAACGCTGGGGTTTCTTCCCCTCTGTTTCAGCAGGATGGCGTATTTCCAGTGAACCTTTCTTCTCAGAAAATATCAAGTTTATCGATTACATGAAACTACGCGGTTCTATTGCTACATTAGGTAACGATGCTATTGGCGGTTGGCAATGGATGGCTCGCTACGGAATTACTACAGGTGCTGTATTCAATGGTTTATCTTATGGATTGGAACCTAAAGAAGTTCCTAATCCTAAATTGACTTGGGAGAAGTCAACTTCTTATAATATCGGTTTTGATAGCCGTTGGTTTAGAAATAAATTTGATTTCAGCTTTGAATATTTCTACAGACGTACATACGATATTCTTGATAATCTGAATGTAAGTGTACCTACTACATTTGGTGCATCTTTGCCAAAAGAAAACTATTCGGAGGTTAAATCCCGTGGTTTCGAAGTAGAACTGGGATACAATGACAGAATCGGTAAGGTGGACTATTATTTAAGAGGTAACTTTAGTTTTGCGAACAGCTGGTGGTCCAAGAAAGATGAAGCAGAAAATATCCGGGCGTACAAATCTGAAATCGGTCAGTCATTGAGCCGTGAATGGGGATTTGAATGTATTGGTATGATTCGTACCGAGGAACAGTTACAGCAATATATGGAAGAAAATCCGAATATGACCATTAAGGGACAAAAACCCGGTTTAGGTATGTTGATATACAAAGATGTACGTGGCCCTGAGAGTGATGAACCGGATGGTATCATTACGGATGATGACAAAGTTGTTATTATTGAAAATAAAGTGGCTCCAATTACTTATGGTTTCACAATTGGCGGTAAATGGAAAGGATTCATGCTTGATATATTCTTCCAAGGTATGGCCGGTCATAAGAAGTTGATGGATTTCCGTGGTAATGGTATCAATGCCCATACAAGTACATTCAAATATTATAATGATCACTGGACCCCGGAGAATACAAACGCTTCAATGCCAGGTGCTACACAGTATAAGAATAATGAAGCTTCTTCCTTCTGGGTACGCAATGCTTCTTTCTTGCGTTGCAAAAATATATCCATATCTTATGATTTGCCGAAGACATTCGTTCAGCGGATAGGTATTGAGAAAGCAAGACTTTTCCTGAATGGTACAAACCTTTTCTTATTACAGGATAAAGTAAAATGGATGGATCCCGAAGCAACGAGTATTTCAGACTATCCCGTTATGAGAAACTTCTCATTTGGTTTGAATATAACGATCTAATTATATAAAAAACACTTGAATATTATGAAATCAAAACATATAATAGCTATTACAGCATTGGCATTTGCAAGTTTAACCAGTTGTACTTCCGTATTGGATAAAGACGACTTGACAGCTGTCAGCGAAAAGGCAACATGGAATAGTGAGATTCTGTCTACAGCTTTTTTGGATAAATGCTATAAAGATAATCTGCCGTCATTTAGTGGTGATTATTCTAAATATAGTGATGAGGGTAACGGAGGTGGTGATTTTATTCATGGTCGACTGACGGCAGTAGCTACCGCTGGAGGTCCTCTAGGAGAGCACTGGCCTTATGACAAAATATATACTATCAATGTTCTGTTAACCAGTATTGATGGAGGTAGCCTGTCCGAGGATATCCGGAACCGTATAAAGGCACAAGCGCTTTTCTTACGTGCTTATCAGTACTTTGAGATGGTAAAAATTTATGGAGGTATACCTCTGATTTTAACTCCGCAGGACAGACATAGTGACGATTTATATGTTACTCGGAATACAGCAAAAGAATGTATTGACCAGATAGTGAAAGATCTTGATGATGCAGCGGCTTCATTACCCAGCATTTGGGGTGAAAATGACTTTGGACGTATCACCAAAGGAGCAGCTATGGCTTTCAAAGGACGTGTGTTGCTGACTTATGCTAGTAAACAATTTAATCCGAACAATGATCGCATCCGTTGGCAAACAGCATACAATGCCTGCTTAGCGGCCCAAAAGGAACTGTCAGAGAATGGACAACGTGCTTTACATCCTATTTATAAGGAGATATGGACAAAAGAAACTACCTCTGAGACTGTAATCACTACCCGTTTTCTTGATCCGGTGCGTACACACAATTTCATGGCAGGGCTTCGTCCGTTGGAGTTTTCGGTAGGAGCTACCGGTAATCACCATCCTACATTGGATATGGCACTTGCTTTTCCAATGGCTGACGGTACTACTCCGGGAGTAGATGCAAATGGTGATGGTGTGAAGGAAGCTTTTGATCCTACTGCTACTGACGCTACCGGTATGTTTTGGTTGAACCGTGACCCCCGTTTCTATGATATCATCGTTTACAATGGCGCTGAATATCCATTGAATGGTATGCCGGAATGGTTTCAAGGTTGCATGTACACTTACAAAGGTGGCGAAGATACTCATAGCCCGACTGGCACAGGATTTTATTCATGCAAGTTCTCTATCCCTGAAAAGACAGCTACCGAAGCCAAGGATCACGGTGACATGGACTGGATTGAAATGCGTTATGCAGAAGTGTTATTGAATCTTGCTGAATGTGCAGCGGAAGTGGGAAATAAGTCAGATGAAGTTTATACAATCCTGAAAGATATTCGTAAACGAGCCGGCATAACGGCCAATGCGGACGGGCTCTATGGTTTAAAAGCAAATATGAGTCAACAAGAATTGATTGATGCCGTTCTTTATGAACGCCGCATTGAATTGGCTTATGAAGGCAAACGTTTCTGGGATTTGCTTCGTCGCAAAATATTCTCTGATATGCAAGGATATTCTCGTTACAGAATTGAAATACAAGTGAAGAACGAATATGCTGCTATGGCACGAAGAGATTTTATCACTATGATAAAGAGCGATCCGGAATTAATGACGAAAAATTATTTCAAGTACTTCACCACTCAAACCTGGAGAATTGACGAAACTTACCAATGGAATGTGAAAGACAACTATTACTTTCAGGGATTAGCTCGCAAACACTTTGAGCAAAATCCTAAACTGCAACAGACTATTGGTTGGGAAAGTGGTGATTTCGATCCATTAAAATAGGCTCTATTATTGCCTTACAGTGTGAATCCTTGTAAAGTAAAGCAGTAGAGTATATTAAAATATAAACCCTCTATAAACTATAATAATTGGTTATAGAGGGTTTTTGCTGTAAGAGAGTATTAATCACCTAAAATAGAATTATTGTCAGTGATGCAATTAAAAAAGCACTCTGAAAAGGTTTATTGGTTAGAGCAGGCTTTAATTTTTAAAACCCTGCTCTTTTTTACAAGGTTGATACTATATAACGGAAGTAATTCCTTTTTTTCTTTTCCAATTAATAATAAGCTTCTAACTTAAAAAAAAGATTGTAATTATATAAAAGAAAGTCTTATCGGACAGGGAAACCTATACTAGTCAGCGACGCCCAAGGCATAAACGATTGGTTGTCCGTTCCTTCCGGACGACTTTTTTGAATCATCTTGCGAGTGTATGGCATATCCATTCCTTTGCGGTCGTGATAATGATGGTAAGCCCGTTCCCAGGCTGGACAGATCTTCTCCCGTTGTTTGGATGAGATCTCAGGTCCATAGACCGGCTTTCCAAACCAAGTGATATACTGCACATGAGGAACTTCTTCGCCGGACATGTATCGGGCCGTATACTCAAATCCTTTGTAGAGGCGATTGTCAAATGCTCCATATAAGTCTATATCTTGATTCCAGGCAATTTCGGCAGCACAAGCAAGGAAAGCAAGGCCCATCTGTACATGTTGTTGGTCACGTCCACTCTCCTGACATTGCCCGCTTTCATAAAAATAATTTTTGATAGCCCCATTCGTGTTACCATCGGTAAGCTGCTTGCATGCAGTATCAAAAATATCCCGTCGGTCAAGGAAAATGCCTATACACATAAGTGTTTGTCCATTGGCAGCATCCCAATTGCCATTATAACGAGGCGTCCAATCCTTTATTACCGGATACCAGATATTGATGACCATATCTTCAAAAGCTTTGCGATCTTTGGCATTCCAGCCCTTATAAGTATGTTTTATTATCTCGGCAGCATTGAGATACTTGATTCCCGCCGTACCCACCTTCAATTGACGGTTGTGATTTACGACCGACTCAAGAGTCTGAGCCCAAGCATTGAATATTTCGATAGCCTTTTCCGCATAAGCTTTATCCCCTTCCACATACCATTGTAAAGCCATGGTATAGGCTGCCGCACCATCACGTACAAACTCTTTCCCTCCATTATCGGGTTTATTATAAGGTCCGTTATCTACAATCTTAAAAGGAGTCGGTTTATAATTGAGCGAAGCAATTTCCGATGACTTGAGCTGGTTCCATGCTTCCTTCCAAGGTTCTTCGCCTGCAAGGATCTTGATTTTCATGAATTCAAGATCAGAGGTCGTGTGTAACATTCCGGGATGTACGAACTCCTGTCCGAAACTGACAATGCATATCAGCGCATACAGGAGTGAGAAAAAAGTTCTTTTAGTCATAATCATTAAGAAATTTATTACTATTGATATAATACATAGTTACGTTATTTTCCGACAGTTCTTATCAGAACCTTCCGGCTATAAGCTTTCTGACCGGCTTCGTGCACACGAACTACGTAAAAATCATCGTTCAGTGGCATACTCTCCACCCAATTGTCAGAAAAAGATTTGAGCATCTGTACCATGCTTCCATGAGTCGTGTAAATAGATATCCATGCATCTTTTTGCGATTTTACTCTCACACGATTTGTTTCCACAATAATATGCGGGATATCTTCTCTGCCTGTTTCAGGCATTAGCCCCGTAGAGATGCCTCTTGCCGCCCTCTGAGCCTCATAGAGTGATGCGGGCTGCAAGCCTTTACGATTCTGCCCTTCTATATATCCATTGGTATATTCACTCATATTGTTGCGGTATCTCCGTATTGTTTTAGCTGTGCATCCGATAGCATAATTTTGTCCCGTAGGCACTTTATCCAGATAAATGGCACCGTCCTGTACATCACAATTCCAGAATACGCTGTTGGTGCCTCCCCATCCGTGGCCGCTTCCCATATTGTCACGCAGATACATACCTATTTTTCCGGCATTTGATTTTATAGTTCCCAATTCCACCCAGTTATCAAACAAAATCCCCTGCGACCACAACCGGTGTCCCTCAGCTTGTGCAAGAGAAAGTTCCGAACGAAAATTCAACACAACAATGCCGCTGGTAGAGGCACAGCCGTTGGAGATATAGTGATGACGCCCGTTACGGGCATAACAGTTTTTCAATAAGATGAGTTGTGAACGATGGTAATTCTCAAAATTATAATACGTACCTCCTGTACAAAGTCCGGAGGGATCAATAGCATAGCAATCTTCAATTGTACTCCTCGTAGTGGAAGTCGTTTTAATGCCCGCATGAACAAAACCGGACATTGAAACACCTTTTACCCATGAATTTTCCAACGAACTCATATAGATACAATTCTGATCAACGTTAGCCGTGGAATTCTCCGGACTTCTTTCAAAAGAAATATGCAGATTCTCAATGCCTACATTGTGGCGGATTGTTCCCGAATTTGAAATCTTGTAGATATATGCCTGTGCATACTGTACGTCGAGCGCATAAAATATGGGAGCATCCACTTCAATCATATTACCTTCCACTTTGGTGACGTAGCGATGATAGGAAATATCAATATCCTTAGTTTTCCATTTCTTGCTTTCATCTGTGTTGCGCTTTGTATTGCCGCCATACCAGACAGCCTCCAGCCAAGCTGTTGTAGTAGGATATTTTATACAAATCAAGTCGCCCGCCTGATAGGCGCTTGCATCTTCCACCTGAAAAGAATAGTCGCCGGGCATCACCTTTTGTGTTACAATATTTACCTGAGCATCTCCTTTCCCATTTCCCCAATTGTGCGCAGAGGAATTTCCCATTAAAATAAGCCGTTTAGCCTTTTCAGCAGCATTTCTACCATAGAGAACCGTGGAGTCTTTGTCCGAGAAGCAATTACCTTCTCCACGCAGAATGACTCCGTCGTAAGTCAGATTTAACGTCCCGTCTACATTATATCGTCCGGCTTTCAGCAATACGACTCCTCTGATACCCTCTGCGTCCAAAGCATATTTTCCTACTTCGTCAATGGCCTTCTGTATATGTTGCGTATTGTCAGCCTCCTTGTCCTCCAAAGGACTGATAGTAATGGTGCGTTCCGGCAAACTGGCCACAGGAATGTCTTTTCCATTCCCGTATCCGGCCTGACTAAAATCTGGGATAACAAAACCATCATTATCTTTCTTATAAGTCAGGTTTCCGGATTCATCTTGAATAACAAGTTGCGATTGCCAACTTTCCTGGGCATTAAGGGAATAACTGCCTACAAAACATAAGCTCCCGATACATAAAGATACAAGTTGTGATTTCATGTGTATTTATTATTTTTTTGTGATATGTAAAGAAAGGGAGATTTATTCTCTTCATTTTGTAGTCTTATCTCATTTCCTTGCAATATTGTATCGTTCTGTTTCAAGGTGACAAAGATTATAGCATTTCATCAACACAAAGACATTCTATAGGCGATTATTCTGACAGGGCTTTGAGGAGAAAACGATCTTTTAGCCAGATAGACCATCTGTTTCTCCCAAACAGATGGTCTATCTGACCGGAACAGACAGTCTGTTTACCCTCAACAAACCATGTATTTCACCTAAACATACCATCTTTTCGGGCAAAACTAACATTCTTTTTCGTGATAAGGCTACACCTAATGCCCGAAAGGGTGTAGCCATGTTGCATAAAGGGTGACACCATCCCGGATATAAGGTGTAGCCCTTTACTTATCGGGTTATACTCTTTTCTGGTTGTATCGGGAAAGGATCCGGAGGGAAAGTGTTCTTTTTACGCATAGAACACATGAAGGCTATCATTTTCATCTAAGATATGACAGCCGTTACGTCCCTTTTTATGATTCTGTCCCCTTTCCCTTTCTTTCCGCATTTATTTAATAGGGAATGCTTGCGTTCTTTCTTTTTTCCCCCACCATTGGGCGGAAAGAAAGGAATCTGAGACAATAGGATTATCATTTTGTCATGGCTGACAAAATGATTTTTAAAGGTTATTTTCTGAAAAAACGATTAGTCGTGCGGCTGAGGATTCGGATTGGTATGCGCTTCATAAACTTTGAAATCAGCCAACTGTAGGCTTTCATCTTTAAGTCCGTTATCGGGTCTGTCGGATGCACTTTGCATCTTCCGCCCCAGACTGCGATAAATACCGAATTTATTCCGGATACTTGTCGCCCCCTTCCTCCATAAGTCTATATCTGCGAAAGATTGGTCGGCAAGCACTTTCCCATCGCTGATACGGGTCAGTTTGATGCGGAATGTACCATGATGGGTATAATGCATTTCTGTCTCCACTTGTATCCATTCATCTTCAAAGTCGGCAAGCGGAAGGTTGTCTATGATAACACCCTTGCCGGACGTCCGTGTATCGCCTGTATGAATCACTTGTACACGCTTATTCCCTCCGTCTTCATCACAACGGGTACTGATAGTAATGAGTGGTGCGCCATTATTACCTTCCTGTGCCTTCAGTTGGTGAAGATGACAGAACTTGGTGGTGGGTTGGAAACCTTTGGGTATGCGGAATTTCCATTCCAGCCGTTGCCACTCATTCCAGTTTCCGTTCAGATGATACCAGTCATGGTTTGTCTGGCTCTTCATCTCATTGCGTTGACGATCACTTAGCAATCTTCCCCGATCACTGTCCAGAGCCCCGGCATTGGCATGATTGGTGAATTTGAAAACATATTGCTGCAGGGCAGCATCAAAAAGAACTTCACAATGCACACCGTCATAATGGTCGTTTTTCGAGCTATTGGGATGCTCGGAATAGTCCCAACCCAAGGCACGCATATATTCGTGTATAGCTCTATAATCTTTTCCCACTAACTCGCGAGAGGCTTGCATACCTCCCTGAAAAGTATAGTCGGAACGGACAGGAGAAGGTAGCTGCACGGTAGGTCCATATCCAATGGCTTGCAATGCAGATTCGCCCAAACGCTCCTTCAATTGCGCCAGATAAAGACTTTGAGGAGCAACCGGAGTATCATGCGAATCGAAAATACCTACCGGCAACGTAGGACCGGACTGATTGAAGGGACGACGCAACGGAGTACTTTCTCCTTTACTGCCTATTACCCAGTTATAAGTGCCCGGGGGAATCTGATTTACATAACTCTTCGCCAAGCAATTCCAGGCAACAGACCAGGCTGTACCCCAACCATGACCGGACCCCATGGAACCACGGTTCTTAAAATCAATACCTCCGCCCGGTAAATTACAATTGTCAAGCAATAAACCTGTACTCCAACGTTGATGTCCTTCTATACGGCCATTCCCTTTGAAGCTACAATTAAGGAATACAATTGGTCCTGTTTGCCCTGCACCAAGTGCCACAAACCAGATATTATCTCCCTCTACCGAACAACGGTCAATCAGAATCTGTCCTCCGTTTGGTGCAAACTCCGCCGGCTTGGAAGCTCCTTGGTGCAAAGCCCTTCTGATTACATTAATCTGCTGCAAAGTGATGCGTCGCCCACCTACCCCTATACTCTCCATGGTTTCCAATGCATTGATGTCCTTTGCCCAACAGTCTTCTCCGTTGATTCTCAGTGCATAATATAATGCTTTCCCGTGATTGACCGCTTGTGCGGGCGACTCGATACGCAGATTCTCCACACCGCACTGACGGAGTCGTTGTACGTTATTGGCCACCACTAATGTAGTATTGTCATCGGTGAATTTCGCATCGTAAGAGTCTACCAGCGGGACACTCAGCACAATTGTATTTCCTTCAATACCTGCAATGGTCCGTTCGGCAATCAGTTGCCGTCCTGCCTTTATCCAGGTCTGAGGTTTTCCGTCACGAACCAAATCATTCATTTT
>NZ_EQ973495.1:295491-304849 GCF_000158035.1 Bacteroides cellulosilyticus DSM 14838 | reverse complement strand
AAGTACGCCCAAACATGCTTTTAGGGGTGGACAAACGAATATTAGAGGTGGACAAACGAGTATTTGAGTGTAAAAACTACAATTATTATTGTAGTTGATATATAAGAGAGCTCTTATGAATGATTATTTAATCACCCGATCAATGCCGTAAATGGGCATAGTTACCTCTCCTTGTAAAAAAAACATGAAAATAACAATGTTTCTGTATGCAAGAAGTTAAGAGTTTGTCAACAAGAAGTTAACTTTTTGTTGACAGAAAGTTAATTCCTTGTAGACAAGAGACTTACTTTTTGTAAAAGGTTGATTATTAGCAGAAAATAGTGACTATAAATTTTATCTACTGTACGTTGTTTTCGTAATTTTTCAGTTATTACCCTCTTCATTCATCAGATCGCTGGGCTTCATATTGAATTGTTTACTGAAGCAACGGGCAAAGTACTTGGGGTCATTGAAACCTACCTCATATGCTATTTCAGCGATATTCATCTGTTTTGTTTCCCGGTTTTTGAGAATCAGCTCCCGGGCAGTGTTCAGTCTGTAGTTACGGATGAATTGCCCGGCAGACTGTCCGATGAGGTTTTGAAGCTTCTTGTTTAGCAAACTTTTACTTACCCCAACGGCTTCACTGAAATCACTGACCTCAAAGTAGGGGTTTTTATAGTGTTCTTTCACTACTTCCATCACTTGGTTGATGAACTTCTTGTCTCCTGATTCTTCTTCTATATTTAGTACTTCAACATCCATATTCGCCCTGAATTGTCTCTGGTAGCGTCTACGATTCTCCAGAATATTTTCAATACGGGTTAATAGGAGAGTCTCATCAAAAGGTTTTAGAAGATATTCGTCTACTCCTGTACGGTAGCTTTCCAGACGGGCTTCAGGTGATGTCTTGGCAGTAAGCATTAGGAAAGGGATGTGTGAGTTTGCAAAAGTCTCTTTTACTCGACGTGACAGCTCTATGCCATCCATTACTGGCATCATCAGGTCACTTACAATGAAATCTATCGATTGCCTGTTTAGTATTTCAATGGCTTCTGCACCGTTACAAGCTTCGAGTACATTATAATAATCGCGGAGGATAGAACGGATATATCCTCTCATGTCAGCATTGTCTTCTACAACCAGAATATTCAAAGCCACTTTTTCTTTGGGTAACTCGTCGTCTGCTGTTGCGGGTGTTGTAGGTGGAATGTTATTTTCAATGATAAGCTGATCGTTTATGTCTTCCTTGGGTAATGGAAGCAAGATGCGGAAAGAGCAGCCGGAACCGGGGTTATTGCGGACACTTATATCTCCGTCGTGCATCAGTACGATACGTTTACAGAGATATAACCCTATGCCAGTACCGGTTTGTCCATATACAGGATACTTCACTTGTTTCTTTGATTGGTAGAAGCGGTTGAATATCTGCTCTATATCTTGTTCTGGAATGCCTGTTCCACTATCACTGACGCAGAGGTAGAGTACTTCCTTACTTTCTTTTGTCGGTAATGTAGCTATATATACGGATATTTCCCCATTATCGGGAGTGAATTTAATAGCATTGCTTAGCAGATTGGTAATTACTTTATGCATGGCTTCCTCATCGTAACGGATTTCAGGATCTTTCATATGGAAAAAGTGCTTGATCGCGATATTCCGCTCTCCGGCAAACACTTCAAAAGGAGTGAGTAATGAGTTTATAAAATTCAGAAAGTTTCCTTTAGTCTTTACTATATTCAGTTTACCGGATTCTACCTTTCGGAAGTCCATTAACTGATTGACAAGGGATAATAAATATTTGGAGTTACGTTCTACAAAGTTTAATTGTTCTATTACCTGCGGATTATAACTCAGTTTAAGAGCACGTTCGATGGGGCCGATAATCAAGGTTATCGGGGTACGGAATTCATGTGTAATATTAGTAAAGAAGGCAATCTTATCTAATGTCAACTCTTGAACTTTGCGTGCCATACGGCTTAATTGAGCTTTCTGCTGGGTGATTTTTTCGTTTTGTTGTTTTAGTGTATTGTTTTGCCTGGAGAGTTCTTCCGTTTGATTCTCCAATAGTTGTTTTTGTTGTTCCAGCTGGTATGTACGTTCTTCCACTGTACGATGCAACAGTTCTCTTTGTTGCTTGAAGTTCCGTATACGCCATTGATAAATTTGCCAGGTGATTAATAAAGCGAAACCTATAAGCAATAAGATAAACCAAGTGGTCTTATAGAAGTAGGGTTGGATAATGATCTTTAGTTGTGTGATGCTCTCTGCTCCATCTTCTCCGTCGGGCGTATATTTTACTTGCAGGGTATAAGTTCCTGGACGCAGGTTTGTGTAACTTGCAAATCGTCGGTTTCCGGGTACTTGTACCCATTTATCTTCAAATCCGAGAAGACGATAGCTATATGTGGCCGTATTGTCCGGTTCAAAATTTAGGGCTGAGAATTCCAAAGAAAATGATTTTTCTTTTTCATGAAATTTTATTTCCTGAGTGACAGCAATATCTTGGGATAGATATATGTTACCGGGAAGAATATCTTGATTCCCGATTCTTAGTTTAGTGAATCTTACATTGGCTGGCTGGATTATACTAGGCGGAAAATTGCTTTCAATGGCTGTGAGTCCTGCGACAGTACCAAAATAGAGGGTTCCGTCTGATGAATGACATGAGGCGTTCCAGTAAAATTGAGCATCGGGTAGCCCATCTTGTTTCGTGTAATTCGTAAAACGGTTCTCTGTCGGGTGATAACAGGAAAGTCCATTATTTGTTCCTATCCAGATATTGCCGTCTATGCCTTCTTGCATGCTCCGGACATTATTGTTGATTAGGTCTTGGGTGGTATTATAAGAAATGAATTTTTCTTTGCCTTGGCCATCAACAACTCTTTTATAAATACCATATCCGTTGCTACCCAGCCACAGTGTTCCATCTGTCGTTTCACAGAAGCAACTAATCTTCTCTATTAACTTTGATTGAGGATTGTCCAGCTTATAATTGAGATGTCGGTACTGGAACTCTCCTTTCTCTGATTTAGCGGAGCGGGAATGAAGGTCTATAATATATACTCCTTCTGTACTGCCTATCCATAATTTATCTTCTTTATCGATGAGGGCACCGAGGCAACCACGTACATTTTCTGCCATATGGTTAGCAAAGGGGGAAACGAATTTCTGAGTTGCCATATCGTAAAAAAAGAGCCCCCGATTGGCACCTACCCACATTCCGTTATTGATAGGGTCATAAACAAGTACTGCTATGAAGAATAATGGAAAGCCTGTTTCAGGATGTGTATATATGACTTGAAGGGGACGATTCAGTGCTTTGGGATTCATAATATTGATTCCACCGCCCCAAGTACCTACCCATAACCGACCTTGGTTGTCACTGGCAAGGCTACTGACAGAATTATGGCTTATCTCACCGCGTTCCCATCTGTAATGGAGAAACTGTTCAGTCCCTTGTCTCTTCAAATTCAAACCTCCTTCCACAGTGCCTACCCATAAGTTTTTTTCTTTATCTTCATAAATGGCATTTACCGGGTTGTCAGACAGGCTTGAGGGAATTTCTTTATCATGTATGTAGTTATGTATAGATAAGCGTTTGGGTGCGAGTTTGTTGATTCCTCCGCTTTCAGTGCCGATCCATATATGTTTTCCGTCTACTTTTATACAATTGATAAAGTTACTATTCAATAGGCTGTTGCCAGTAGAATTATGGGCGAGATGTTCGAAACTGTCTGTAATTGGATTATAAATATTCGCACCACGGAGTGTACCTGCAATCAATTGTTTATCGTTGGTGATAGCAAGACTGGTCAGATAATTTTGCGAAATGGAATGTGGGTCATTAGGAATATTTTCGTAAATCTTTATTGCGTTACTGTTTTTATTATAGCGGTACAATCCTGCATGCGTGGCTATCCATACCTCATTTTCTTTTGCCAACATATCTTTCAGATAGGTATCAGGTAAGAACGTTAGTTTCTCTGATATATGGCTTTCTTCTAATCCTCCCTGATTATTCGGAATGATTTTATAGATTGTACCATTTATTGCAGTCCATATTTTCCCGTCTTCATCAATATCCTTTAATACGAGATCCGGTTCGTTTAATTGCGGCAATGTTAATGTAGACAGGCTTTCCACGTCTCCCTTTATATTAAAGGTAATCCGGTGAAGTGCATTTCCGCATTGCAACCATATAGAATTCTGTGAGTCGCGCATTATAGTATATGCCGGTTGGTTTAATAAGGTAGTTAGCAGTCCTTTGGGATCATTCGGGATGATAGGTTGCAAAGTCAATAAATCAATAATGTCAGTTCCTCCTTCAGATACAATCCAAAGGCGTTGAAAGGTATCTTCATGTACATTTAGTATAAAGTTACTTTTTAGCTTACAATGGGAGGTATTGGGATTGAAATGAATGAATTCATAACCATCATATCGGGAAAGCCCTCCTCCGGCCGTAGAAATCCAAAGAAATCCCCGGGTATCTTTATAAATATCATCAATAAAATTATGTGGGAGTCCATCATCCATGGTGATGTATGAGACATTGTACTGGTCGGTGAAACGCTCTTGTGCTTGCAGAGCACACGGTATAATGAAACTGATATATATAATAAGGTATAAAAGGTTGTGTCTTTTCATATAATTTGTATTATTAAAGGCAAAGTTAGAAGAATATTTATAATGTTTAAAATCAGAATAGCTGTTTTTAATTTAAATTGCTGAATTGTCCACCTCAAATGTTCATTTGTCCACCTTACCATGCTTACCCCGGGCGTATTTTTGCAATAGAATTTATAATCTACTGATAGTATGAGAAACTTATTATGTATAGCTGTTGTGTTGATGAGCAGCCTGTTTGCTGGTTGTACTTCCTCTGTATTTACGCCTGTCTCTTCTCCTAATCCGTGGACGGATGATTATTCTTCACTGTCTTCTATGGAGAATTATCAATCGTGGGGAACTTATAATGTACATGATCCGTCATGCCGGAAGATGGGTGAGTATTACTATATGTATTCTACAGATGCAATATTCCGTGAAAACCGTAAAGAAGCTAAAGAGAAAGGAGTCCCTTTGGGGTTTATTCAGATGCGGCGTTCTAAAGATCTGGTGAATTGGGAATTCCTTGGCTGGGCGTTTCCTGAAATTCCGCAAGAAGCGGTAGAGTGGGTGCGTGCCCATGCTGATGGACATGGGGCGACAAATATATGGGCTCCTTATATTATTCCTTATAACAATAAGTATAGATTGTATTATTGCGTATCGGCTTTCGGGAGGAAGACATCCTATATCGGATTAGCTGAATCTGATTCGCCTGAAGGTCCTTGGACATTGGCAGGCTGTGTTGTTAAAACAGATGATACGACAGCCATGAATGCCATTGATCCCAGTATCACTGTAGACCCTTCAAATGGGAAGTGGTGGATGCACTACGGTTCGTTCTTTGGTGGTTTGTACTGCGTGGAACTGAATCCTGAAACCGGACTTCCTTTGGCAGAAGGAGATAGAGGACACTTGGTAGCTCGTCGTGCTAATTACAAGAAGGATAATCTGGAAGCGCCTGAGATTATTTATAATCCTGAATTAAAAGAATATTTCCTGTTTGTTTCCTACGATCCGCTGATGACGACTTATAATGTGCGTGTCGGACGTTCAGATAAAGCAGAAGGTCCTTTTATGGATTACTTTGGTAAGGAATTGAAAGATACTACCAATAACTTTCCGATACTAACGGCGCCTTACCGTTTCAAAAATCATCCGGGTTGGGCCGGAACAGCGCATTGCGCGGTGTTTACTTCAGATGATGGACAGTACTTTATGGCTCATCAGGGGCGTTTGTCTCCACAGAATCAAATGATGGATCTTCATATACGTCAGGTGTTCTTTACGGAAGAGGGTTGGCCTGTAGTATCTCCTGAGCGTTATGCTGGTAGTAAATCCCGGAAGTTCTCCGCAGCAGATTTGGCTGGTGAGTGGGAGGTTATCCGTGTGCAGGAACCTTTGTATGAACGCCAGTTAGAAGCGGGACAAATATTGTGGGGTGAGGGTGAACTGCAAGATGAAGAATGGAACATGTCTCGTCTGCTACATTTGGAGAAAGATGGAAAACTGGGAGAGAATAAAGGAACCTGGGATTTTGCAGATGTAAAGCAATCTCTGCGGTTGACACTTGATGGAGAAGATATAAAAGACTTGATAGTATTTGCCGGACATGATTGGGAAAATGAAACGGAAACCGTTCTTTTCACTGGTCTGGATAGCCGGGGACGTTCCGTCTGGGGAAAAAGAACTAAGTAATCAATTATAATTTTTATTTTGAAACCATGAAAAGATACACTGGATTATTAACAGCGCTGACCCTTACTGCGGGTATGGCGCTTCAGGCACAAACCAATGAGTTTGTGATACAAACCAAGAAATTAGGCGCAGAGATTCAGCCTACTATGTATGGGTTGTTCTTTGAGGATATCAACTATGCCGCTGATGGCGGACTATATGCCGAGTTAGTGAAGAACCGTTCGTTTGAATTCCCTCAAAATTTGATGGGATGGAAAACTTTTGGTAATGTGACTTTGCAGGATGACGGACCTTTTGAGAAGAATCCTCATTATGTTCGCTTGTCTGATCCGGGACACCCGCATAAGCACACCGGGCTTGACAATGAAGGATTCTTTGGCATCGGTGTAAAAGCCGGAGAAGAGTATCGCTTTTCCGTATGGGCACGTTTGCCTCAAGGAGGAACAGCAGAAAAAATCCGTATAGAGTTGGTAGATACCCAATCTATGGGCGAACATCATGCTTTCGCTACAGCAACATTGACTATTGATTCGAAAGAATGGAAAAAGTATCATGTTATTCTGAAGCCCAGTATAACAGATCCAAAGTCAACATTACGTATTTTCCTTGCTTCAGGGGGAACAGTCGATTTGGAACACGTTTCCCTTTTTCCAGTCGATACGTGGAAAGGACATGAGAATGGTTTGCGTAAAGATCTTGCGCAAGCTTTAGCAGATATCAAACCGGGTGTTTTCCGTTTCCCCGGCGGATGTATCGTTGAAGGAACAGATTTGGCTACGCGTTATGATTGGAAAAAATCAGTAGGCCCTGTAGAAAATCGTCCCCTGAATGAGAATCGTTGGGAATATACTTTCCCGCATCGTTTCTATCCCGATTATTTTCAGAGCTATGGATTAGGCTTTTTTGAGTTCTTCCAACTTTCGGAAGAAATAGGAGCAGAGCCGCTTCCTGTATTGAGTTGCGGTCTGGCTTGTCAGTTTCAGAATTCAGATGCAGAGGCACACGTGGCTGTTTGCGATTTGGATAGCTATGTGCAGGATGCTCTTGATCTGATAGAATTTGCCAATGGGGATGTGACCACGAAATGGGGAAAACTGCGTGCCGATATGGGACATCCTGCATCGTTCAACCTGAAATTCATTGGTATAGGCAATGAGCAGTGGGGACCGGAATATCCGGAGCACCTCGAACCGTTTATCAAGGCTATTCGTAAAGCCTATCCGGATATCAAGATTATTGGAAGTTCCGGTCCGGACTCTGAAGGAAAACAGTTCGAATATCTATGGCCGGAAATGAAACGTCTGAAAGTTGACTTGGTGGATGAACATTTCTATCGTCCCGAAAACTGGTTCCTGAATGAGGGAGCACGCTATGATAACTATGACCGTAAAGGTCCGAAAGTGTTTGCAGGAGAATATGCTTGTCATGGTAAGGGTAAGAAATGGAACCATTTCAATGCCGCTCTGCTTGAAGCCGCATTTATGACCGGATTGGAGCGCAATGCGGATATTGTACACATGGCCACTTATGCTCCTTTGTTTGCTCATGTGGAAGGCTGGCAATGGCGTCCGGATATGATTTGGTTTGATAATCTCAACTCTGTCCGTACTGTAAGTTACTATGTGCAGCAACTCTATGGGCATCACAAGGGTACTAATGTGCTTTCTTTGATGATGAACAAGAAGCCTGTAACAGGTGCCGAAGGCCAGAACGGACTGTTTGCAAGTGCGGTCTATGATAAGAATAAGAATGAAATTATAGTAAAGGTCGCCAATACTTCTGATAGGACCCAGCCTTTGTCATTGAAGTTTGAAGGATTGAAGAAACAGGATGTACTGTCCGGTGGACGTTGCATCAAGCTTCGTTCGGCTGATCCTGACAAAGACAATACGATTGAGCAGCCGTCTGTTATTCAGCCTCAGGAAACTTCGGTATCAATTGATGGCCAAGTGTTGAGTGTAGAGTTGGAACCGAAGACATTTGCTGTTTATATTTTCAAAAAAGGATAAAACTAATGGATAGATTTAGAGTTAATAAGGTTAGATTTTGGTTGATTTCTTTTGTTCTGGTAGCCTCGCAAGGGCTATCAGCGCAAAAAGATACCACTTTTGTTGCTAATGGAAATCCAATCATCAAATATAAATATACGGCTGATCCTGGTGCGATGGTGCATGATGGTAAGGTGTATATTTATGCCGGACATGATGAATGTCCGCCACCGGCTGAGCATTATCTCCTGAATGATTGGTGTGTCTTTTCTTCATCCGACATGAAGACATGGACAGAACATCCTGTACCCTTGAAAGCAAAAGATTTCTCCTGGGCGAAGGGGGAAGCATGGGCAAGTCAGGTCATTGAGCGCAATGGTAAGTTCTATTGGTATGTCACTGTGGAGCATAAGGATGTTCCCGGAAAGTCTATCGGTGTGGCTGTTGCCGATTCACCGCTCGGCCCTTTTATAGATGCCCGTGGCTCTGCTTTAATTACCAATGATATGACCACAGAGCGAACTAAAATATATTGGGACGATATAGACCCGACAGTCTTTATAGACGATGACGGACAAGCTTATCTGTATTGGGGAAATACCCAGTGCTATTATGCCAGATTGAAGAAGAATATGATTGAACTGGATGGCCCGATTGTTTACGTAGATTTGCCTCGTTTTACGGAAGCTCCCTGGATACATAAGCGCGGAGACTGGTATTATCTTTCTTACGCTTCTGAGTTTCCCGAGAAGATTTGCTATGCAATGAGCCGGAGTATTACCGGACCTTGGGAATATAAAGGAATACTGAATGAAATAGCCGGTAACTCCAACACCAATCATCAGGCCATCATCGAATTTAAAGGCGACTGGTACTTTGTCTATCACAATGGCGGAATTAATCCCGCAGGGGGAAGCTATAGGCGCTCTGTGTGCATTGATCGCCTGTACTATAATGAAGATGGAACCATGAAGCGTATTCAGATGACAACAGAAGGAGTACAATAGGTTTAGATATTAGAATATATTGAAGGTTAGATTAGGTTAGTTAGTTAGTTTATTTGAAAAAGGCTAAAAAGATAA
>NZ_EQ973495.1:283592-295400 GCF_000158035.1 Bacteroides cellulosilyticus DSM 14838 | reverse complement strand
TCATATATTTGATCCATTTTTCGGTTACGGGTTTGCGTATCTCTATATTGTCGCCGACGGAAAGTCCAGAAACATCAGTTACCGTCAAACGATATGAACCGGCAGGGATGTACTTGTCAGTCACCTTTATGCTTTTTTCATCCGGAGCAGCTTCGCCTAAACGATTACCCGCACGTTGGCGGATGCCGTTATTCACCACGATTGCCGTATGCTTATCTCCGGTCATGACGATAACGCTTCCACTCGGATCACTTCCGCTACCGCGTAATACGACGCCATCCGTCATTATCTGAAGAGAACGGTTACATACGTAACGTCCCGGTGCCAGTAGAACTGCCCCCCGAAAGCCATCGGCATCTTTGGGAAGTGCGGAAACCATATCAATGGCTTTTTGAATATAATCCGTGCAATCTTCATTTTCTCCTAAAGGATGTACGGTCAGTTTTGCCGGAACGTATGGCAAGGTTACACCACCGCCTTTATATCCGGCATGTGAAAAGTCGATAATCCGGTCACCTCTCTTAGTAGTTTTATACACTAACTTTCCGTTAGCATCCGAATAAACCCACTGGCTTTTGCCTGTCGGTTCCTGCCCCATAACGGATAAGGGGAAAAGAAGGCATAGTAGATAATAAATGTTCTTCATTCTTTGTTTTATTTTCAGATTTACACTTTGTATTCCAACAATAGACAAAAGTAGGCAAAGGCAATAAATAGCATTATAACTAATGTCTCAAATTCTATAATTAATATCTATTAATTATAGAATTTGAGAGAATAAAGTATCCACTCAGGGATTTTCATGGCAGAAGAGTTAACGAAGGATTATTTTATCCGTATGATGATAACGCCGTTCGCTCCTTTCATACCGTACTCAGAACCATCTTTTTTTATTTCGACTTCTCGTATATCTTCTACTGACACTGCATTATTGGCTTCCTCCAATGAATTATATTCGGTTCCGCCTACAATGAAAAGCGGTTCGGTACTGAGGGCAAAAGATGAACTTCCCCGTATTGAAGCCTTCATTTGTCCGTTTGAATAATTAATCTGCAATCCGGCAATATTACCTCGCAGCAAATCTATTAAATTGTTGACGTCTAATTGCCGGATTCTCTCATAAGTGATAATATTGCTATTATAGGTTTGTTCCGGTATTTCCTGATACATGCAGGTAATCGTTTTGTCATTCGTGGCATAGCGCAATGAATTCTTCCCTAGATGTATGGTATAGGTTGGAATTCCCGACATAGGCACATAAGCCACCAACTTCCTGTTAGGATATACCAACAGTGTATCGCCTGTTTTCACATTATCCAGTTCAAATATACCTTTTGATGAAGTGGAAAGCATCTTCATGCGCCCCTTTACCCGCATTTTTATCTTTTTGGCCGGTTTACCCTTTTCATTCAAGATAACTCCTGCCACATTGTCCTGTGCTGTTCCCACCAGTGAAATCAGAATAGCTGATAATAAAATCAGAATACGATGTTTCATATCTTTATAATATTAATAAAAAGAGAGAATATTCAAACACAATGTGTATGTCCAATATTCTCTCCTTTTTCGATGAATGAAATTGATTATTTATCTTTCACGAGGTTCGGCTGTGCAGATTGTACCGTTATCAAATACAAATAGATTATCGGCAAAAATAACGACTTTGTTGTCCAATCCGAAACCAGAACGGGATACATAATACTGATCCTGTACACTAGCTAACGCACTGCTCTCAAAATATTTCTTGCCATCATAGTAAATAATGAATTTCTTATTTGCATCGATTGATACCGCAATAGTTTTGAAAGCATCCTTTTTAAACTTAAAGTTTGCCGTATCCGTACCTTCATCTATTGTAATATCTTCCGTCTTTCCTGTTGTCACATTGGTTGTTGTATAAGTTGCTTTCCATGCTCCTGTTTTGGGATAGGTCGTAAAGCATGCCTTAGTTACATAAAACGTGGCATTATTGATACGGGCAAATTCAATACGGATCTCTGCAAAATTATTATCTGAAGGACAAGCATTTACTGCATAGTCCACTTGTGTGGAGAAAGGAACAGATACATTATCCCAGCTACGGGCAAAACGTCCGTCAGCTTTAGTGGAAGTTAATTTAACCGCACCATTCGTTCCCTTATTAGCGTCAAATGCTACTGTCATAGATGCATTAGACCAGCCTTCATTATAATAAGGAGTCTCAAAGTTAGAGTAAAACAGTTCGTCCAGTACTGTCATTTTGGAACGACGGGTTTCTTTCTTACCACCACATTTCACCGTGCACCAAATTTCATAAGTTCCGGCTTCATTCGGAGCTTTCCATACATTCTCAAATAGTCCTTGAGGATTTGTCATGCTTCCACCATCGCATCCCCATTCATAACTAACATCTGTATCATCACTGAGTTCGGCAGAAACAAATACTTTCACCACATCATTGCGGCAAAATTTTGTGCCGAAAGTGTTCAATGAAACAATATTTACACTGTCATCGTCTGAACAGGAAGTGAAGATCACACATATTAATATAGCAATATTGAATACTAGTTTTTTCATACGTTTCTATATTATTAATTTATTCTTGACCCAAAAAATATCTCGATGGGCGAGGTTGCCACCAGTCAGATACATGGATATAACCATCACGTGCATGAATGTTAGTGGTGCGGCAACTACCGGAAGATGCAGCTAACAATCCTCTAAAATTCCATTCAAAATTATTCAATTGAAGCGGCAGGTTACGGTCATGTCCGGCCTTGACACACATTACTGCAGTATCTCCTTGAAGTGTCTGACCATCTTTGTTATAGGAAAAGCTACCTTCTCCATAAGTCCCAATCCAACGGTCCGAAGAATCTATATTAAAATATGACCATTCTCCTCTTACAATATGATAAGTCAGCAATTCTTTTACCACTTTCTTGTCATATTGCTCCCACGCAGTAGCAGCTGCGGCTTCCGTAGCTCCTGGAAGCATCACCGGATTTTTCTTCCAAAAACAGTTATCCCCACTGCTAAGAGCGCTATTGGTCAGCAATATATGCGTATTTCCTGCTTCTTTATACAAGTCTTCAATTCCTGCATACTGAATACCTTCAATTAAAGAACTGAATATATCAGGACGGCTCTGGATAAATTCCCAGATTGTCATATTTACCTTATTATCCGCTTTTTTTGCTTCATATTCCTCGTTGCTTTGAAAATCAAGGTCAAACAAGGTGCATGAACTCAGTGAAATGCAAAATAAGGCCAGACTTATAAAATATCTAAAGATTTTCATATTCATTATTGTTTAAAACATTATTGTTATTCTTCATAAGGTTTATTCTGTTGCCCTCTCATAGATGGGTTCTTACGGAATACATCCTGATTCAGAGGCCACAAAATTCTGCCGTAACCGCCAATCTGATTAGCTTCTTTCTCAGCACCAATAACAAAACCTTCCGGAATTCTCTGATCACCCAAGTCTTCATTCTGCAAATATGGATCTAAATATTCTTTTACCATATCATTGCGTACCAAATCAAACCAACGTTTACCTTCTGCCCAAAGCTCAATGGTACGTTCATCGATAATCAACTTAATCAAATCTTTTTCGGTTGGGTAATCCTCTAAAACTGCAGTATTTTCCCAACCTGCACGTTCACGTATTTGATTGACGATATTAATCGCGCCTTGATAATCTTTATGCGTACCTAATACTAAAGCTTCAGCTTTTAGCAACAAGATATCTGCTAAGCGATAAATTGGCATATGGGTAGAACATGATCCGTTAGCAACATAGGAATATCCGGGCCTGCCATCATTAGCAGTTGCTCCGTATTCTGTGAATTTCGGGCATTTAATCTGGAAATTAGCGGCATTACCATAATCACCGTTCATTGCTTTTTCATACGATTCGTCTATCATCTCGTCAGGAGTAATGAAATAGCTGATAGCAAATGTATCCATAATCATAGTGACGCGATTATCTTCTCTCTTACGGGATACCAATTCCTTATAATATGCCTTTGTCGGATGATATCGGATCGTGTTTGAACCTGACGCAAGTTCCTGAGCATATCCAAAGCCGTTGCTGTCTTCTTCATAGTTCCAGAAAAGATTGAATATCATTTCTTTAGAACTTGATGGATTCAAAAACATACTGGAATAGGTAGATGCCGGTTCAAGACTATATTTATAGTTTGTCAGTAAGTCATTAGCAGCTACGAGCGCTTTGTCATATTCCTTATACCACATCAATACATCTACACGCAATGCCATAATAGCTCCGCGGTTTAAATAGTACTTACTGGCACTGGACATATCTGTAGAAGCACCAATATGTTCTAATGCTTTCTCTATATCTTCCAGAATAAAAGCTTTCAATTCTTCTACAGAAGTTCTTCCATAATATCGTTCCTGCGAAGAGACATCTTCCATGGGTTCAGTGATTTTAGGTACACCTCCCCATACACGTATAGCATAAAAATACATCAATGCACGCATTGCATAAGCCTGACCTAAATATGGAGCAGATACAGAACTGCCTATAGGGCTGGTGGGAATATGCTTAATAGCCGCATTCGCACGATAAATTGTTTTATAAAGATCACTCCAACTGGAAGAGCCCGACTGAGAATTCAAACCATTGTATAGTAAGTTACGGTCGTAAGCCGTACCACGTTCTGCATATACACCGGAACGAAGTTCGCCCCAATAGAACCAGTTTGTACGTAAGGTAGATTGCAGACCGTCATACATACCTGCATTCCAGGTTTTCAAATCCTGTTCCGAAGTCCAGAAAGTTTCGCCCGACAATGAACTTTCGGGTTGTCTGTCTAAGAAATTCTCACAAGAAGTGAGCAGCAGACTGACACCAGCGATCAGTAAATATTTTAATCTTTTCATAAGTTGTTACAAGTTAAAAGTTAACATTTAGTCCGAAACCAATTTCTCTTGCAGTAGGATATCGTCCGTTATCAATACCCGGACGCAACACATTGCTATTGGAAATACTTGACGGATCAAATCCTTTGTATTTTGTCCAAGTCAGAAGGTTGTTTCCATATACATACAACTGAAGATCGGAAATATGGAATCGTTTGATAAGATTACGGTCAACCCTATAAGCTAAACGAGTATTTGTAAGGCGAATATAGTCGCCATCTTCCAGGAAGAAAGAAGAAAGTTCACGTGCATTGTTTACACCAGTTGTTGCTTTGGCACTACTATAAACTTCTGTTATTTGTCCTTGATATTTCCACAAACGATAACAGTCTCTTGCTAATGGAGTCATATTCGATGATGAATTTTGTAACAGGTCACGGCGTTGTTTATTATAAATCTTGTTGCCAAAACTTCCATAGAACGAGAAGGATAATGAAAAATTCTTGTAATTCAAATAGTTAGTCCATCCCATATACCATGTAGGCATACCATTACCCAAAATACGTCTGTCCGAATCGCCAATTACACCATCATGATCCAAATCATCCCAGATTATATCACCACCTTTGCTCACCGAACCAGCGGTAGTCATTTGACCTACATCACCTGCATATTTCTGACCACCTTTTGTCTCATAGTGTGAGAAAATGGGCTTACCGTTAGAACCATAAATATAGTTATTATAGTTATTCGGATCTCTTTGATACACAGGAATCAAGCGGTCACCAAATGAACCGTCGCTATTCTTGATATATGCATTTGCTTCATCTGTGGCATAAATACCCAAGGCTTTTTGGCCGAACCATTGTCCCAAAGGCGAACCTTCTTCAATTAAGTATTTACCATCTTCCACAAAGCTCTTGCCTTCCGATAGCTTTAATACTTTATTCTTGTTTTTAGTATAGGTAAGAGTGGTCTGCCATGAAAAATCACGAAGCTGAACAGGAGTTGCATTTATTGTCAGCTCAATACCTTTATTCTCAATATTACCCATATTGACACGCATACTACTAACACCTAATTCTGAAGGGATAACTTCATCGGCCAACAAATCTTTAGTCTTCTTGATATAATATTCTGCCACTAAAGAAACTCGTCCGTCAAGTAATGTTACATCCAAACCAATATTAGTTTGTTCCGTCGATTCCCAACTCAAATCAAGGTTGGCCAACTTATCCGTTTGAGTAACTCCGATGACGCCATTATAATATGAACCAATATTATATTGGTTAATTGATTCATAGTTACCTACACGTTCATTACCATTTGTACCCCAGCTAAGTCTGAATTTAGCATCAGTCAGTACAGGTTTTGCCCAGTCAAAGAAGAATTCATCAGAAGCACGCCATGCAACAGATGCAGACGGGAATAATCCCCAACGGTTACCAACAAAACGTGAAGAACCATCATAACGAAGATTTGACGTAAATATATATTTTCCTTTATAACTATAGTTTACACGTCCGAAAAAAGATGCCATAGCATGACTTTCATAAGTAGTCTTAGTTTTTGTCAGGTCTTTCACCTGCTGAGCGTTAGAAGTAAGGATCGATTCTGATACATAATCGCTACCTTCTAAGTGAAATGTTTCATCACGCCAATCCTCGACACTGGTACCGAACATAGCGCCTACTGAATGATCTTTGAAATCTCTGGCAAAGTTAATGTAAGTTTCCGCAGATAATTTGCGAGGGATTTTTGCATCATTAGAACCGGAACTGATGCCTGAAGAAACTAAATCTCCACGGATCAACTGGTCATTACGGTTAACTTTCAATTCACCCTGTACATTGGCAGACCAGATCAAGCCTTTCATAAGCTGAAATTCCGCTCCCTGATACAAAGAAACTGAGTAAGAAACACTTTTATTAACACGTTCATAAGCATCAGCTATCGGATTGAACTGACCGCCATTATTATATACATAAGATCCATCAGGAAAGTAAAGTGCCATTTGTGGCGGACGACGTAATGCCTGATTGATTACACCACCGGTATTGATGTTATTCTTATCAGTATAAGCCACATTGAAACGGCTCATTAATTTGAAACGATCCGACACAGCGAAATCAACGTTGGTTCTGGAAGTTACACGATTCAAATAACTATTTAGTACAATACCTTGCTCGTTCAAATAGCCAATACTTGTATAATAACTCATTTTATTCTTTGCACCACTGATATTAATATCAACCTGGTTGGAATGAGCCATACGGGTAATCAAATCCTGATAGTCATTATCAGCCATGAAGTTGGGATGCAAAGAGTCATTACTGGTTTTCCATAAAGAAGTTCCTGCATTACCGGCTCTTTCTTTCAAATAACGTTCAAATGCATTTGCCTGATCAATCTTATGTCCTAGCTTCTTCATTGAGTGGTTGTACTTCACTGAAATTCTGGCAGGAGCACCTTCTTTGCCACGTTTAGTACTGATGATAATTACACCAGCAGCCGAACGGGAACCATAAATAGCGGCTGAAGCAGCATCTTTCAAAATTTCCATGCTTTCAATGTCGGCAGGATTGATAGTAGAAATATTATCTACTGCCACACCGTCTACAATGTATAACGGAGTAACACCTGATCCCATAGTAGAAGCACCACGAATCAGCATAGTACCTGTATCCCCAGGAGCACCTGAGTTATTGGAAATCTGCAGACCGGACACTTCCCCCTGTAATGCTTGAAAGATATCAGTCGGTTGACGTTCTTCAATCGTTTTGGCATTTACAGTGGAGATAGCACCTGTCAAATCTCTCTTCTTTACCGTACCGTAACCTATGACTACAACTTCATCCAATGCCTGGGCGTCTTCCGTTAGTACTATATTCATTTTAGTACCCATTGCTACCTGCGTTGCATCCTTATATCCAATATAGCTAAATTTCAATGTAGCACCTTTGTTACATTTAATAGAGAAGTTACCATCAATATCAGTAATTGTCCCATTACTACCTTTCATAACGGAAACCGTTACTCCAATTAGAGGTTCCCCATTTTGATCGACAACCGTACCAGTTGTTGTTATTTCCTGAGCATATAGATTAAAACTCATAGAAAATGCAAACAGAACGAGGAAAAACCGCCATAACAGCGATTTCGATTTGTGTTCTTTCTTTTTCATTAAACTACTTTTTTTAATTAGACTTAAATTAACAAGGGATTTCACCTAGAATTCTTTTTGAGTTGTTCATAATAGATTGTTTTTACATAATATCAATACATCATTTTAAACTCTGTCTATGAAAAGCAGTTATTATTTTGATCTTGTGAAAAGAAAGAGATGGAAATAGTTTTTGCCCGTCACTACGGAACATGCTATTTACATATACATATTTGTTTTATAGATCGAACCTTGTTAAGAGTATTGAATTCTTTTTCCTTTCTTCAGCTTCAAAACTTGCGAGATAGTTTTCGGTAATAGCTAAATTGGAATGCCCAAGGCTTTCAGATATGTAGGAAATGTTGACACCACTGCGCTTTAATACAGTTGCAAATGAATGACGCGCTGAATAGGTCGTGACGCGTGGAATGCCTGTCTTATGGGAAATTTTATAAAGTATCTGATTACATTCAGTGACAACATCCCTTACCAGTTTTACTCTTTCAAACGGATTTTCTTTTCCGGTAGCGAAAGGAAAAATATAAGTTTCAGGTGACTTAGGTGGATTCCCCCATTTCTCTATTATCTTTTGCATCTCGGGCGTGATGACTGCATGGATAATCTTACTGTGTTTGGTGTTTCTGGCTGTTTTTGCACGTATGAAGCAGATTTCTCCATTGATGATATTGGAGTACTGTAAGTATAATAAATCACGAAAATTAATGCCATTACATAAATAAGAGAAGAACCACAGATCACGATAAATTTCAGTCTTTTGGGTTCCATCATTATAAGTAATAATTTTCTTTATTTCTTTCAGGTTTAATGCCAATTTGCGTCCACATCCAGTGGGTACTTCATACTTTCCTTTTCCAAAAGGATACTGACTTTCTTTGATGATACCATCTTTACGTGCTATATTGAGAATACATTTGAGATTTCTGAAATAAAATCCCATGCTGGAGTAGCTGATTCCTAATGCGGATAAGTGATGTTCAAAACGGTTTAACCAGTTGATGGTAATTTCATGAAAAGAAATGTGCTTTCCTGCAAACTGTTCTATTTTGTTTAATGAACCTTTATAAGACAGATAAGTATTGGCTTGTCCATTTTCCTTTAACTCCTCTAACTTCTTATGAAATAAAGCATTCACTGAAAAATCAGAATATCTACCTAAGCGTGCATTTAAGATGTCAAAATGAAATTCACCTTGAAAAGATAGAAATTCGACTTGCTGCCTGATTAAAGAAAAACTATTTTCGATGTTACGCCGTACTTCAGATAAGTGACGATTTTTGGTATGTGGTAATACTTCCCAGTCTCTAATAGAAACTTCTTGCCCGGTGGAGTAATATTTCTGTTTTCTGTTGTGGATAACTTGTACTTTTATGGGAAATAATCCATTCATCTTTTGTTTTCTTTTATCTAATACTGTGAGTACGGAAACTCCATCCTTAGAATATTTGTACATGGCTTTTTAAATTTGTTGGTTATTAACTATGAATTGAAACTGTATTTAGCAACATGCTATTTGCATACAAAGTTGATAAATAAGGTCCATATTAAAAGATATTTGAGACAGTATTAACAGAAACATAGATAATATTGATAATCGTCTATCTTTCTATTCCTTACTTTTGTAGTGCTAACAATTTAACAGAATAGTATGAAAAACAGATTTCTTATTTTATTGAGTTTTGTACTCATTGTGGGGCGAGATGTTGTTTGTGCAAATACCTCAATGGTGCGTGAGCGCATAAACATTAATCGTGACTGGCGTTATCAGATAGATGATCCGGATGGGGTAGGTGCTGCATTACATTACTCTAGACTAAAGCCTTATTTATTACCTTGTGCCAATGACTTTATTATATTTGGGAAGAGGTATCAGAGACCGGAAGGCAATCCGGGAGAAAATATAGCCTATGTAAAATCTGATTTTGATGATAGTGAATGGCGACATCTGAATTTACCCCATGATTGGGCTATTGAAGGGCCTTTCAATATTGACTATAACGGTTCGACTGGAAAGTTACCTTATTGGGGGATACGCTGGTATCGTAAAACACTGGAGTTATCGCAGGATGATGCCGGGAAACAAATTTATCTTGATATTGATGGGGCGATGTCATACGCTTCCGTGTGGTGTAACGGGCAATATGTGGGTGGATGGCCTTATGGCTATGCTTCTTTTCGTCTTGATCTGACACCTTATATAAAGGCCGGACAAAAGAATGTGTTGGCTATTCGATTGGATAATCCGGACGATACTTCACGTTGGTATCCGGGTAGTGGTATTTATCGGAATGTATGGTTAGTGAAAACGTCTCCTGTTCACGTGGAGCAATGGGGAACTTTTGTACGAAACCAGCAGGTTGATTCTGAAATTGCTGTTATGGAAATGGGAGTGAATATTGAGAATCATGCTGGAAAAGATGTTCAGGTAAAGTTGCAGACAAGTGTATATCTGCAAGGGAAAGATGGACGTCCTGTGGGGGAAGAGGTGACTCAAAGTATGACTAAGGATATTGCGATTAAAAAAGATAGCTGGTCGAGTGCCCGCTTTCAATTTAAAGTAGATAAACCGAAGTTGTGGGATATTGATACTCCGAATTGCTATGTAGCGGTCAGCCGGGTATTCATGGATGGAAAAGAAATGGATAGTTATGAAACTCCTTTTGGAATTCGTACAATTGAATTTACCCATAACCAAGGTTTCATGCTGAATGGACAAAAGGTAGCTATTAAAGGTGTGTGTATGCATCATGATTTGGGCGCTTTGGGCGCTGCTTTTAATGAAGTGGCTGCCGAAAGGCAGTTACGTATCATGAAAGAGATGGGTGCAAATGCCATTCGTACTTCACATAACCCACCGGCACCGGAGTTGGTTGCTCTCTGTGACCGTATGGGACTGATGATGCAGCTTGAATTAGCAGATACTTGGCAAAAAGGGAAACGCAAGAATGATTATAATCTTCTTTTTGATGATTGGAGTGAAGCAGATATGCGCTCGTTGGTACGTCATTATCGTAATCATCCTTCTGTAATTATGTGGAGTATAGGTAATGAAATGCCTGATCAGACGACTGATCAGGGAGTCATAATAGCTCGTAATCTGACAGCTTACTGTCACGATGAAGATCCTACACGGCCTACTTCTTTAGGGTGTAATAAGCGGGATGCTGTTTTCCGTGATATTGTGAATCAGGTGGATATATTTGGTCTGAACTATTTCCATAAAACTTATCCGGTTTTTAAAGAGCAGAATCCTACTCGCCGTTATCATGCCAGTGAAACTTCCTCTGCAACGAGTTCTCGTGGGGAATATTTCTTCCCTGTAACTACTGACGTTAACGATAGCCGTTCCGGCTTCCAGCTTTCATCATATGATATGATAACTATAGGATGGGGATGTGCTCCTGAGGTTCAATTTAAAATGAATGAAGAATATCCGTTTATGAGTGGTGAGTTTGTGTGGACCGGATTCGATTACTTGGGCGAACCTACTCCTTATAATAAAGACCTGACCAATTTGTTAAACTTCAGTGATCCGAATGAATTAGAAAAGGCTCGAAAGGAATTGGAAGAGTTAGGCAAAATTAAGACACCTTCCCGCAGTTCTTATTTTGGTATTGTCGATTTATGTGGTTTTCCGAAGGATCGTTATTACAACTATAAGAGTTATTGGCGTCCTGATGTGCCTACTGTGCATATATTGCCTCATTGGAACTGGCAAGAGCGGATTGGTGAAATAACTCCCGTTCATATTTATACTT
>NZ_EQ973495.1:274882-283428 GCF_000158035.1 Bacteroides cellulosilyticus DSM 14838 | reverse complement strand
GGTGAAATAACTCCCGTTCATATTTATACTTCGGGAGATGCTGTTGAGCTGTTTTTGAATGGTAAGTCACTGGGGCGTAGAGAGAAAGTTCATTCGTATGACCGTTTGACCTGGGATGATGTGCGTTACGAGCCGGGAAGTTTGAGAGCCATAGCTTATAAGAACGGTCAGAAATGGGCGGAAGAACTTGTAGAAACTACTGGAAAACCAGCCGCTTTACAAGTGACAGCAGAGAAAACAGAGCTTAAAAATGATGGTACTGATTTATCATTTATCCGTGTAGCTGTTGTGGACTCTCAAGGTCGTGTTGTTCCTCGTTCTAAGAATCATTTGAAGTTTTCTGTAACAGGGCCTGCTGAGATTATAGCTACAGATAATGGAGACGCAACCAGCCTATTACCATTCCAGTTATCAGAAAGAGATGCTTATAACGGTTTGGCATTAGTCATTTTGCGTAGCCAGTATATGAAGCAGGGAAAAGTAGTACTTACAGTAGAATCTAAGGGGCTTCCGAAACAAAAGGTTGTATTAAAGGTAGAATGATGTTATGAGTATAAATTGCAGTTTTAGGATTATCATCATTTATTTCTGTTTGTATTTGAGTGGATTAAGTGTATCGGCACAAGTACAAGTGAGAAATACAATATGGAATGGAGAGGATTTTCTTTGTACTCCTGCCTGTCGGGTAGTAAAAGAGGATTCTATACGTTCTCTTATATTCGAATCTGTTTCTTATAAAGGACAGGCTAAATCTGTTTTTGCCTATTATGCTACCCCTGCTATGTTACAAGGCAACAGCTCTCAGGAGAAAAAGTTACCGGGGATTATACTGGTACATGGCGGTGGTGGGACAGTTTTCCGGGAATGGGTTGTAATGTGGGCAAAGCGGGGGTATGCAGCCCTTGCTTTAGACACGCGTGGTAATGGTCCGGATAAAAAACACATTGATGGAGGCTTTGATGAAAATGAAAAGGAGACACCTTATTTTGATGTCACTTTACCTCAAAAAGAACAGTGGGTATATCAGGCTGTCAGCGATATTTTCAATGCGCATTCTCTACTTCTGAGCTTCCCGGAAGTCGATGTGGAGCGTACTGCCATTACTGGTATAAGTTGGGGTGGGGTATTGACTTGCATTGCAGCTTCATTAGATTCTCGGTTTCGGGTAGCTGTTCCTGTCTACGGTTGTGGGTTTCTTTCTGAAAGCGGGCGAATGAAACAACAACTGGATGGTTTGCCTGACGAACAAAGAGAAATATGGCTGAAACAGTATGATCCATCCAACTATTTACCCCGGATGGAGAGGCCGATATTGTTTATAAACGGAACCAATGACGTACATTTTTATCTGCCATCTATGGCACGGAGTGCAGTATTGGCTTCACAGTCCGGGTTATTGATAAAACAAGGTTTGCGCCATAGTCACAAATATGGTTGGCAAAGTGAAGAGATAGCTGCATTTATAGATCAATATCTTCGTGATGTGAAGCCTTTGGCCCAAATAACAAATGAGAAAGTAGAAGAAGGACTTGTATCAGGCGAGATCATTTCATCTACTCCTGTGGAGAAGGCCACCTTGCATTACACTACAGATTCAGGACAGGAACGGGAGAAATATCATTGGCAAGCAATAGAAAGTAAGGTAGAGAAGAATAAATGGAGAATTCCTCTGCCAGCAGGTATTACTACCTGGTATGTCAATATAACCGATGTGAGAGGCTATCAGATATCGGGTGAACTGCACATTGGTAATTGATTTTCGTTTCACTTTTGTCTGAAGCATTATAAAAAATAAAAGCGGCTGCCTCACAACAGTCGCTTTCAATTAACAATCTACCTTAATAACCTATGAGATAATACCTATTTACCAACTAACTATGAATTTAAAAAGCCTATGAATTTAATTTCTATTTATATAGTAAGAATAATAGTTTCTCTATGAGCCTCTCTCTTTATTGGATAGGACAAAGATATGCGTAACAATGATAATGGACTTAAAATATTATTCCAATCATTATATATATTGTTTCAGTTACTCCATTTTTATATGAAAATAGTACATTCTTGGTTCAGCGTTATTGGAAAGGGATAAAAAAAGGGGAACCAAACAAAAGTTGGCTCCCCCACATGAAATGTTTTGCTGATTATTTCTTCACTTGAATAATATCGTAGTTCAGGTCGCTGACAGCTTCTTGCAGACTATCGTTAACCAAACGTAAAGTGGTATCGTTCACTACTACGAAGTAGACGGGAGCGTCACCATCACTCGGTGTCAGTTTGTAGGCTGTCTTTTGTTTGTTGTTCACTGTCTTCTTGATGACTTGTTTCTTACCTTTGGAAGTGAAGCTCTTGTTCTTTCCTTGACCTTCCGCATCCAAGTAAGTAGTAACCAAAGTATAACCGCTTTCTCCGTCAGGACCTACACTGTCCACGCTCAATACGTATTGGATACCCGGGCCGTCGGCAGCAGGAAGAAGACCTTCGTATACGGCTACGGCAGAAGAATCATTCCCGGCAACTGTCAACACTCCTTCACCTACGGCGGAATCATTGTTCTGGGTTCCTTTTGATTGGCAGGATACCAATGCAGCAGCGATGGCTGCAATCATCATTACTTTTTTCATTGCTTTAATGGTTTAAGTTAATATATAATGCAAATTCACACTATTCTTCCTCTTCTTTTTTGATAACGAGCAGTTTATCCACTCGTCCACGATCCATGTCCACAACTTCAAACTGTAGGTTCTTGTAGCTGAACAAGTCTCCTGCTTTAGGTACCCGCCCGATGAGGAACATGGCGAGACCGCTTAGTGTGGTAAAGTCTTCTTCTTTCAGATCATCATAGCTCAGGATACCCATCTCTTCCATAAAATCATCTACATTCATAGAAGCCTCAACGAGCATCGAGCCATCTTGCCGGGTGACGATATCTTCTTCTTCCATTTCGTTTTCTTCAAGGATGTCTCCGAAGATACTTTCCGTCAGATCATGCAAGGTGATAATGCCTGCTGTGTTACCATACTCGTCTACAACAACTCCGAACTTATTTTTGTTCTTCTTAAATAGCTCTAAAACTTTCTTGGCATATAAACTTTCCGGAATAAACAGGGGAGAGCGCGCGATACCGCGTAAATCGAAGGGGTGATCATTGCCTAACATCAGAATAATATCTTTGACGGACACTACTCCGATAATATCATCTTTTCCTTTCTCTACCAACAGGTATTTGCTGAAATGTTGTTCGCGGATAATGTGTAGTACCTCATCACGTGTGTATGTAGGATGTAGTACGACAAGGTCACGGCGGTAAGTCATCAGTTCATTGGCCCGCTTATCTGAGAATCGGAATACGTCCCGTAACATTTCCGTTTCCTCCTTATCAATAACACCCTGTTCTGAACTTTGGTGCAGAATCATTTTTAATTCTTCCTGTGTCATGGGACGTTCTTCTCCATTGTTCAGGCCGATTAGTTTATTCACTATCTTGGTTGAGAAACTGAGTAAACAGACGAATGGATAAGACACTTTGGTCAGTAAAATCATGACCGGACTAAGTAGAGTTGCATATCGTTCCGGATTACTCAGTGCTATGGACTTGGGTACCAACTCACCGATGATGAGTGAAAGGTACGTAATGATTGCCACTGTTGTAATCATGGCAAGGTCTTTAGCATAGGGAGCGACTCCAGGAATGGAGGCGAATAACGGCGCTACATTGTCGGCAATGGCTACACCACCGAAAGCACCGGATACAATACCGATAAGCGTGATACCAATTTGAATGGTAGAAAGAAACTTCTCGGGCTCTTCCAACTGTTTCAATACTCCTTTGGCTCTTTTGTTTCCCTTTCCTGCGAGGGTTTCGAGTCGTGCTTTGCTGGATGACACCAACGCTATTTCATACATGGCAAAGACACCGTTCAGCACTAATAAAAATAGAATAATAATAAATTCCATATAGGTTATGAATAGTTTATATTGCAAAATTACTAATTTTTTGAATTTTATTACTAATATTGCTGCCTATTTATAGAGATTATTAAAGAATGAAAGACATGAAAAGAAAACAAATTTTATTTAGCGTTTTATTGCTGTTTTCAGTTGTTGCGACACAGGCGGCACGAGTAGATACCATTATGGTAAAAAGCCCATCCATGAATAAAGAAGTACAAGTGGTATATGTACTCCCTGATAAAGCATTGGGTGAGGAAGCTGAGGCTTGTCCGGTAGTTTATTTGTTGCACGGCTATGGTGGTAATGCACGTAGTTGGGTAGGATTGAAACCGGAGTTACCTAAGATTGCAGATGAAAAAGGAATTATCTTCGTATGTCCTGATGGTAAAAACAGTTGGTATTGGGATAGCCCTAAAAATCAGGCTTATCGTTATGAAACTTTTGTAGCTTCGGAACTGGTGAAATATACAGATAAAAACTATGCTACTATTCCGGAGAAAAAAGGACGAGCCATTACCGGATTGAGTATGGGTGGACATGGTGCTTTGTGGCTTGCAATCCGCCATAAAGAGATATTTGGTGCAGGAGGAAGTACCAGTGGTGGAGTGGATATTCGCCCTTTTCCGAAGAATTGGGAGATGAACAAACAACTCGGTGATTATGAGTCTGATAAGACTTTATGGGATCAGCATACAGTGATTACTCAAGTTGATAAAATCAAGGATGGTGATCTGGCATTGATTATTGATTGTGGTGAACAAGATTTCTTTTTGGAAGTGAATAAAGCATTACATAAGGTTCTGCTGGAAAAGAATATCAGCCATGATTTCATTACCCGTCCCGGTGGGCATAACGGGCAATACTGGAATAATTCTATTGACTATCAGATTCTCTTCTTCGATAAATTCTTCAAGAAGTAATATCCTTAGTTTATTTCATGATATAATCTACGGTACGTGCATAGTCCGTACCGTAACTTTTGGTTAACTCGCTGCATGAGATGTCGACATCTTTCTTGTCGAACCTATAAGTGTAAGTGGTGGTTTCGTTACTTCCACTGTTATCCTCTGGTCTGAGATCAGTAATCAGAGTATTGTATGCATCTCCCAAGAATTTCCCATAAATGGCAACCGAGTGGAATGAAAGGGGATATAGATCTGTCAGGAATAGGTACGGAATCTCTGAAGTGTTGGCTATTTCATTGCCGGTAGATGTGCTGGCTATGTAAGTTTGTTCGGACTTGTCAACCTGCTGGGTGATGCGTAGTGTTCTATAGCTACTATAATCTATGTTGATAGAAGAATAGGACTTATTTCCGTCTAATGTTTCTGTTATATTTTTCAGGAAGTATTTTCCCTCTGTATTGATAAGATAATCGAAAGTATAAGAGCGTATTTTACCATCCATTTCTTGGCGCACGCAACTTATAGCATAGCCATTATCATCCAACGTGTAGGTCGAGATATTATTAATTTCATCTGTTACTACAGCCTGATGATCTCCATAAACAACATTTGTTGCATTTTCTATCTTAAACAATTCTCCTCCAGCTACGAAACTTTGTGTAGATGTAAAGTTAATCAATCGACCGGCACTATAATCGTAAGTCTGAGTAACAGTAACAGCTGGTGCACCTGGCTCTTCCTTGACTTCCTTTAATTCTATTTTAGAGAAATGAGTTACAGGATATCCCGGATTATCGGGTATATCTGAGCCCTCGTTATTGTCACTACAAGCTGTCAATCCTCCTATGAATAGTAAAGCTATGAAAATATTCTTCTTCATTCTGGGTTATTTAATGATAAGACCATTGCGGAAATAGCGCTTTACTTTCACACTTTTCACTACTGTCATTTGAGTTTCGGGTTCTGGTTTAGGTTCAGGGAGCACGATACTACCATCGATGATACCTATTGCTGCACTGAACAAAGCCTCGTTAGGATCTCCTAATGGCAGTACTTTTGCAAAATCACTCAGTTCACTGACTGCATAATTCGGTGTGAAACCTTTGGTGTAGTCCGCCTCACCTTCTGAATTGAATACTTGGCATACAACAGGGCGAAGCACCCATAAGAATTGATTGCTGGGGAAACTTTCTGTTGCTACGGTTTCTCCCTTGGTTGTGGTGCCTATAGTTATTACTGTCATGTACGGTCTCAAACAATTAATGAGCATTTCCGAAGCAGCAGCAGTTGTACTGCTTGTCAGAACATACACTTTCGATAGATTTAGGTTCACACCTCCTTGCAAAAGCTTGCTGTCGAGTGTGAGTTCGTGGTCTTTATATTTTCGCTTCTGGCTATATTCCAGTGAGGCGAAGGGACTGTTCAATTTGTCGGCAGGTACCAAAATATCTGCCAGAAGTTGTACGCACTCCATTTCTCCACCGGCATTGTAGCGCAAGTCAATAACCAAATCTGTTATATCCTTATCTTTAAAGAACTGCGATAGTTGGAGTAGTTCACTATTATCTTCTTTATTGAAGCTGTTGTATGCCAAGTAACCTACATTTATACTTCCACTGGAGTAAACGTCGTAAGCAGGTATGGCGACGTCCTCTACGGGACGGGCAGCAGGAAGAACTACGTCACGATAAGATTCAATCTTACTTTCATCTTCTCCTTCGTCATTGACAGCTGAAACATATTTTCCTAACAATAGTTTCTGATTTTCACCTTCAGTCAGTAGTTTCTCCGTTTTTTTGGTGATATAATCATCGTTGATTTGCATGATCCATTCGCCTCGCTTTAATCCGACTTCGGAAGCTGGAGATTCGGGAATGACGTATGTGATAAGTGCATTATAGGCGGTATCATTACCGCTTATCCGATATAAGGAATAGTCGAAGCCATAGCTCGGTGTAGGAGTGGCATACAATGTATCGACACTGGAGTAATCTTTATCAAGTGATGATCTTATTGATTTTAAAAAAGCCTCCGGGTCAAGGAAATAATTCACGTTTTTTGAGTCGGGTATGTCTTCAAACCATAGATATTCTTCTCTCATGACACTGTCTATCCATAGATCGCGTCCGGTCCATTTGTAATATTCCGGCCAACGGTCTACTCCGCAAGAGAATAAGCTCGTCAATGCAAGGACTCCCAATAGTAGGAAAAGCTGTATATTCCTTCTTCTCATCTGTATCTATCGTTTGGTTTTCGTTGCAAATTTAGCGAATAGTTTGTTTATCTACCATAAATGTGGTATAAAATTCCCTATCTTGTGTCATTGCCCATGTCATAACATCCCATTATCTTTGCACTCAATCAATTAATCCTAAAAAATACAAAGACAATGGAAACAAAGAAATTGCATTTCGAGACGCTTCAACTCCATGTAGGACAAGAACAACCCGACCCGGCTACTGATGCACGTGCCGTGCCCATTTATCAGACTACTTCGTATGTATTCCGCAACTCTGCCCATGCTGCTGCACGCTTTGGTTTGCAAGATCCGGGCAATATCTATGGCCGTTTGACTAACTCTACACAAGGTGTGTTCGAAGCACGTGTAGCTGCTTTAGAAGGTGGCGTTGCCGGATTGGCGGTTGCTTCGGGTGCAGCTGCCGTGACTTACGCTTTAGAGAATATTACTCGTGCCGGAGATCATATCGTATCGGCTAAAACCATCTATGGGGGAACGTATAATCTGTTGGAGCATACTCTGCCTGCCTACGGAGTGACTACTACTTTTGTAGATCCTGCTGATCTCTCGAACTTTGAGAAGGCTATACAGGAGAATACAAAGGCTGTATATATTGAAACTCTGGGTAACCCAAACTCCAACATTATTGATATTGAAGCTGTTGCTGAGATAGCACATCGTCATAAGATTCCATTGATCATTGATAATACATTTGGCACACCTTACCTGATACGGCCTATTGAGCATGGAGCAGACATTGTGGTACACTCCGCTACGAAGTTTATCGGTGGCCATGGCAGTTCCTTGGGGGGCGTGATTGTGGACGGCGGTAAGTTCGATTGGGCTGCTTCGGGCAAATTTCCTCAACTGACGGAACCGGAGCCTTGCTACCATGGCATACGTTTTACTGAAGCTGCGGGTGCTGCGGCTTACGTTACTCGAATTCGCGCTATCCTGCTTCGTGATACGGGTGCTACCATCAGTCCATTCAATGCTTTTATTTTATTGCAGGGACTGGAAACACTTTCCCTCCGTGTGGAACGTCATGTAGAGAATGCATTGAAGGTGGTTGATTTCTTGAAGAAACATCCTAAAGTGGCAGCGGTGAATCACCCGTCATTGACGGAACATCCGGATCATGCATTGTATCAAAGGTATTTTCCCAATGGTGCAAGTTCTATCTTTACTTTTGAAGTAAAGGGTGGGGTGAAAGAGGCACAGACATTTATTGATAACCTACAAATTTTCTCACTTCTGGCAAATGTAGCGGATGTTAAGTCGCTCGTTATCCATCCGGCTACCACTACACATTCGCAGTTGAATGAACAGGAGTTGGAAGAACAAGGCATTAAGCCGGGAACGGTGCGTCTGTCTATCGGTACGGAGCATATTGCTGATTTGCTGGATGACTTGGCTCAAGCGTTGGATAAAATATAATTGGTTCATAA
>NZ_EQ973495.1:266009-274515 GCF_000158035.1 Bacteroides cellulosilyticus DSM 14838 | reverse complement strand
TAATGAGTCTATTTTTTATTTTTTTTGTTGATTGTTTGTTATGATTTATTGATATTGGAAAGACGATTTGTAATTACTTGACTATCAGTGTAGTTGTAATATTCTTATCTCAATATGGGACTGAGATACCCTAAGTATGATACTGAGGTACCCTAAGTATACGACTGAGATAGGCTAAATATACAATTGTGCTTCTAATATTTATTTATTGTAAGTAATATTCTAAACTATTTTGAATGAATATATCTGTTTTATTATCAGGAGGTGTTGATAGCTCAGTTGTCGTACACCTTCTTTGTGAGCAAGGGTATCGGCCGTCTCTGTTTTATATTAAGATAGGAATGGACGGCACCGATTATATGGATTGTTCTGCTGAAGAAGATTGGGAGATGGCTACGGCTATTGCACATCGTTACGGATTACCTTTGGAAATGGTAGATTTGCAGAAAGAATATTGGGAACAAGTTGCTGCTTATGCCATTGATAAAATTCGTCGTGGATTGACTCCTAATCCGGATGTGATGTGTAACCGCTTCATTAAGTTCGGTTGCTTTGAACAGAAGGTAGGCAAAGAGTTTGATTTTATTGCTACCGGTCATTATGCCACTACGGTCCATAAAGATGGTAAGGTATGGCTGGGCATAGCTGTCGATCCAGTAAAGGATCAGACCGATTTTCTTGCGCAGATTGATTATTTGCAAGTCTCCAAACTGATGTTCCCCCTTGGTGGATTGATGAAACAGGAAGTACGGGACATTGCCCGCAATGCAGGACTGCCTACTGCCCGTCGCCGTGACAGTCAGGGTATTTGCTTTCTGGGAAAGATTAACTACAATGACTTTGTGCGTCGTTTCCTTGGTGAGCGGCAAGGAGATATTATAGAATTGGAGACTGGAAAGAAAATCGGTACACACCGGGGGTACTGGTTTCATACCATCGGACAGCGCAAAGGATTGGGATTGAGTGGTGGTCCTTGGTTTGTCATTCGGAAAGACGTTGAGGCAAATGTTCTTTATGTCTCACGGGGATATGATACCCAATGGCAGTACGGGCGTGAATTTAAGATTCATGATTTTCATTTCATTACAGAAAATCCCTGGTTACATAATCAGGAAGTCGATGTAACTTTTAAAATCCGCCATACACCGGAATTTATGAAAGGAAAACTGATACGGGAAGGGGAGATCTATCGTATTGTATCTTCTGAAAATTTGCAGGGCATTGCTCCCGGACAATTCGGTGTCGTATATGATGAAGCTTCCCGGATATGTATCGGCAGTGGAGAGATTGGTATTTGAATAGTCTTTTTATATATAGTATTCCACTAAATCCACAATTCCTGCCTTCATAGCATATTTTGTCGCTTCGTGCACATTATTCACTCCTAATTTACGAAATATGTTTTTGCGGTGGCTGTTTACCGTATGAAAGCTAAGATTCTTCTCCGCCGCAATTTCTTTCGTAGTCTTTCCCAGAGCAATTTCTTTCAGTACACTTCGTTCGGCAGGTGTCAGTAAATCATCTTTCAGCGTGTGGCGTACGGGAGATGCATTGCTGCCGGACAGCAATAGATTACTGACATGATTACAGATAAAACGTTCTTTTCGCGAAGCGCATTGCAATGCCGATAGTATTTCTTCTTTTGAATTATCCTTTAGCACTACTCCGAAAGCCATACTGCTGAATAATACTTGTCGGAGAAATTCCATACTCAATTCATCAGAGAAAAGGAGCCAGTCTGCTTCTTTAAAACGCTCATGCAGGACAATTAACTCATCCGCACCAGAAAAATCAAATAACGTATAGTCCAGTATTACTACTGCTTGCGGATGCAGACGCAGTTGCTGAACTAATTCGGCTTTGTTATCTGCTTCCAGTAACAAGGCTGTGTCTTTCTGACTACTGAGTAGAAACATCATACCTGCTTTGGTGATGTCCTGGTTGTCTGCAATGATAAATTCTCTCATATTTGGATGCAAAAATATAAAAACTCCGCTGCAAATGTACACATTTCTGGCAATTTGCAGCGGAGTGGAAATATATATATTGTAAAGGGCTTTACCAAGAACGTCCTTTAAAGATGCTGGATTGGCTTAATGGAACGAGATTACCAGTCAGCGTCATCGTATTGGAGTTGAAATTCGGGCTGATGGTTACGGTAGCATTGTTTCCACCGTTAGTCAGCGAAATGAAAATCTGTGCAGAGATACCGATACCCTGAATACTGAACTGGCAGTTAACGTTACCTTTCTTGTCAGTTGTAATCTGCATATCCGAGGTAGAACCATCTACAGTTACACCACCGATACCGTTAGGGCCGGGATATACCGTGTTGAATGCTACCTGTACGGTACCACGTCCTTGATTTACCAGTACGAAGTTGGTGTTAGAGTTAACGAAAGCTGTCTGTCCGTTACGGAACATCACCTGGTCGGCTTCCAGTACGAATTGGTGGGCTTTCAATGCGGCTACAGCGTCATCATACGATACTGCGTCGGCTACTTGTTCTTCAGCTTTCAGGCGGGCGCGTTCAGCGTCTCTTTGAGCCTTACGGTCTGCGCGGCGTTCCGCTCTACTTTCTTGTGCATACATGGCGGTTGTTGCCGCACTCATCATCACTAATGCTACTAATGCAATAAACTTTTTCATAATTCTTTAATGTTTAGGTTTTACGATTCTTGTTCGTTTATTGCAAAACAACCTTTATTCGGGATTGTTCACGGGACGCTTCACAATTTTATATCCGATGGCCGCAACGAGGATGCTCATTAATGGACTGATAATGTTGAAAAAGCAATAAGGAAGATAGGTCAGCGTAGATACGTTCAATATCGTTGCCTGCGTCATTCCACAGGTATTCCAGGGTATCAGAGGGGAGGTCACGGTAACAGCATCTTCCGTAGTACGGCTCAATAATCGGTTCTCATATCCTTTTTTCTCATAAATATTGCGAAACATGTTTCCGGTGAGGATAATACTAATGTATTGGTCGGCGGTAGTCAGATTGAGAAACAGTCCGGAGCAAACAGTGGATGCTACAACGCTGACTCTTCCTTTCATGAAACGTACAAAGACTGAAGTTATACTGCCCAGCATACCGCTTGCTGTCATGGCACCTCCGAAACACATGGCGCAAAGAATCAACCAGACTGTATTCATCATGCCAGCCATGCCACGTGTAGACACAAGGTCGGTCAGCATACTGTTGCCGGTATCCAGACCGGTGCTTCCGTAGAATGTCATCATTACCCCTTTGAAGATGTTATTTTCTCCTGCTATTTCACGTAGCAAATCCGGTTGGAAGATAATGGCGCAAATACCTGCCAGCATAGTGGATATGAACAAGGTAATGATGGACGGAACTTTTCGAGCAATAAGTATTCCGGTTACCAAGGGAACAATCAGTAACCAGGGAGGTGATTGTGAAGGTATCTTTCAGTGATGTGGCAAAGTCCGCCATGTGCGCAGTAGAGTTTGTTTCGATGACGAATCCCATTACTGTAAAGATAATCAGTGTGATAATCAACGATGGAGTGGTTGTAATTAACATATAGCGTATATGCCGGAACAAGGGAACGTCTGTTATGGAGGAAGCAAGTATCGTAGTTTCCGACAGCGGGGAGATTTTATCACCAAAATATGCTCCGGAGATAATAGCTCCTGCTATCCATCCTTCGTTGAACCCTTGCGCTTTGCCAATACCCATCAGTGCGATACCGATAGTGGCGATTGTTGTCCACGAGCTCCCCGTCATGACAGAGATTAGTGCGCAGATGATACAGGTTGATGCCAGAAAAAAGTCAGGATGAATAATTTGCATACCATAATATATAAGGGTAGGGACAATGCCGCTTATCATCCATGCACCGCTCAGTGCACCTATTATCAGTAAGATAATAATTGCTGTAGCAACTCCTGATATATTATTTGTAATAGCGAGTTCGTAATCTTTCCAGGGGACACGGTAGAATGTTATACCTATGAATACGCAAAAAGCAGTAGTGGTCAGTAGGGAAATCTGGCTACCTCCTTCCAGTGCGTCACTTCCGAATGTATGTATGGTGGCAAATAACATTCCTACCAACAGCACGATAGGCAGGAGGGAAACTAAAGGAGAGGGAATTTTTTTCAATGAACTCATTCTGTTTGTTATATCAGTTAAAACTTTGCAAAGTTACAACAAATCTGATGATTATGTTTTATCCCTGCTTTTCCGCCAATAAATATTATTATATCTTTGCGTTTACTTGGAATAAAAATACAACTTTGGTGTTTAGTTAAACTTTATTATTGACAACGTATGTACAAGAAACAAATTGCCACAGATAAGAAAGTAATCACTTTTGGTGAAGTAATGCTGAGGCTTACTGCTCCTGATTTCCTTCGTTTTTCACAAACCAATCAAATGATAGCCACTTACGGTGGCAGTGAAGCTAATGTGGCCGTTTCGTTGGCTAACTTTGGTATTCCTACAGAATTCGTAACCCGCCTGCCGGACAATGCTGTGGCACGTGCCTGCATAGCTTCACTCCGTGCTAACGGTTTAGGCACGGAAGGCATTGTTTTTGGTGGTAAGCGCATGGGGCTTTATTTTCTGGAAAGTGGTGCGGCATTCCGTAATTCCAATGTGGTTTACGACCGTGAGGGTTCTTCTTTTGCCACATTGCGTCCAGGTATGATTGATTGGGAAAAGATATTCTCCGATGCTGGCTGGTTTCATTGGTCGGGCATTGCTGCGGCTTTGTCACAAGATGGTGCCGATGCATGCCGTGAGGCTCTTGAAATAGCTGACCGTATGGGATTGACTATCTCCTGTGATTTGAATTTCCGTAAGAAACTTTGGAACTATGGGAGTTCCGCTGCCGAAGTCATGCAGCCTTTGGTGCAATACAGTGATGTCATTTTCGGTGCCGAACCGGAATATAAAGAGATACTTGGCATACAACCTGTCGGTTTTAAAGCCGTAGATGCTGAGGATACTACGTTTGAAGCAAATCTTCCTGCTTTTGAAGACTTTGGTCGTCGGGTGGTGGAGCTTGTTCCTCGTTGCCAGAAGGCTTTTCTGGAACTTCGTAATTCCATTACTTCCAATCATAATCTACTGGCTGCCATTCTCTATTCTGATAACACATTGAAGCATACTGGTATTTATGATATCGAGTGCGAGGTGGATCGCGTAGGTGCCGGTGATGCTTTTGTCGGTGGTATGATTTATGGTCTTATAACGTATCCGGATAATGATCAAAAAGCGTTGGAATATGCTTTGGCTGCTTCTGCATTAAAGAATACCGTATACGGTGATTTTAATCATGTGATGGTGGAAGAAGTAGAGAGCCTGATGCAAGGAAATACATCAGGGAGGGTATCACGATAAGACAGTATCTAATTCAAATAAGAGAAAAAGAAACAGCATAGGAGGGTCTCAAATGCTGTTTTTTTTATCTTAAAGATAAGATGATATACAGGTTGTAAAGCTGACGAATGCGATAAAATGTTATAGAAGATTTTCTTTAGCACTGGGAGTATGCTGAAAAATTGGACCCACTATCTGGCAGTTATCCAATTCTTTACAATCACCACAGGTGTTAAACCCTTTTTCGTTTACGCATTTGCGGATTGCACACATATCGCTGCAATACATCGTTTTCACTCCATCCACACAACAGCCCATACAATTAATGGTATCTGCCGTAATCTCCGGTATATTATTCAACTTACTCCACAGTTGAGCTGTTTTTTCTCTTAACTCATTGTCATCTCTGACAGTAGCTATGCGGGCATCGCAACTTTCGCAATCTAATCCGCAACAAGCAATTAATTGTTTCATCATTAGGCTATGACTGTTGATAATTGGTTGATTGCAAATATAGTGATTCTTATGCGGCTTAATCTCATTGAATACATTTTTTCTCGATATTCTTTGCTCCTTTCATTTTTTATATTTTACTTTGCAACACAAAGTACTTTTTATATGGATAGAAATAAAGCAATAGAATCAGTAAATGAGATAAAAGAATTGATGGAAAGATCTTCTAAGTTCGTATCTCTCAGTGGAATGACGGCTGTATTGGCCGGAGTGTATGCATTAGCCGGCGCTTATGTGGCCGGTCAGTTATTAAGATCAGAAGATAATAGGGAAGGACTGATAATGGTTGCTTCACTGGTTTTGATTGTTTCAATTGTTACCGCTTGTATCTTGTCCTGGTATAAGGCCAAGAAGATGCAACAAAAGCTATTCAGTAAACTAACCTATCGTATTGCATGGAATTTTTCATTGCCGTTGTTGACGGGAGGGTTGTTCTGTATAGCTTTACTGCTACATGAACATTACGGACTGGTATCTTCTGTGATGTTACTTTTCTATGGACTTTCTTTGGTCAATGTGTCTAAGTTCACTTACTCCAATGTAGCATGGTTAGGATATGCTTTTCTTTGCTTGGGTATTGCAGATTGTTTCTTTGAGGGGCATGGTTTAATGTTTTGGACAATTGGTTTTGGCGGATTTCATATTTTATATGGCATGTTGTTTTATTTACAGTACGAAAGAAGGAAATAATAGATGATAGAAGCATTTCAAAATATAAATAAGGCATTTGAAAGTAAAGTCCGTTTGGGTATTATGGCAGTTCTCATGGTAAATGAAGATGCCGATTTCAATACTCTTAAGGAATTACTTTCACTGACGGACGGTAACCTGGCAAGTCATACAAGGGCTTTGGAGGAACTGGGTTATATCGTTTGTCAGAAGAGCTTTGTGGGGAGGAAGCCGAAAACATCTTTCCGGGCTACTTCCGAAGGAAAGAAAGCTTTCAAAACTCACATAGAAGCATTGGAGAATTTTCTGAAATCAACATAGATGTTTGGCTTCACACAAAACCGGACAATACTAAATATCTTACTTAATACTATTTTATTATGGACAATTTGAATGACAATTTGAACGAAGATTTCAATGGAGATCTTGCAGAGAATCTGAATGAAACGAGAAAACAGGCAAGTGGTTGTCTGCGTCGTTTCTCTAAATCTATCAAGGCAGTGGTCATTGCTTTCCTTATTCTGTTGCTGCTAATTCCGATGTTTATGATCGAAGACATGATTTCGGAACGCGGGCGAACACAGACGGATGCTATTGCCGAAGTCGGTCAGAAGTGGAGTCTGGCGCAGACAATTACAGGACCTTACATCAATCTGAAGTATCCTATCACACAGGAAGATAATGGTACGAAGAAGGTGACTATGGGAAATGTTACATTGCTTCCTGACGAATTGTCAATAGACGGACAGTTGAGTACGGAGATTCTTCAGCGAGGAATTTACAAGGTGAATGTATATCAGTCGGAGTTGGTAATCAAGGGATTTTTTAGTTCGGAAGAACTTCGTAAGAGTAATGTAGACATGGATGCACTTCAATATCAAAGAGCGGCAATATGCTTGAATCTGACTGATATGCGTGGTCTCAGCGAACAGGTTAGCATAACTTTGAACGATTCTGTTTATATGTTTGAGCCGGGGATGGATGGACGCGGCATTGAAAGCATGGGTGTTCATGCCATTGTCGACCTTTCCGCTCTGAAAGATGACCGGAAGTTACCCTATGAAATGAAGATAAAGCTGAAAGGATCTCAATCCATTTATTTTACTCCCTTGGGTAAAACTACGAGAGTTGCCCTGAAAGCAAACTGGAATACTCCAAGTTTTGATGGTAATTACCTGCCGGAGAAGCGGGAGATTACGGAGAAAGACTTCTCTGCTCAATGGCAAGTGCTGAACTTGAACAGAAATTATCCGCAAGTGTTTATAAATTATCAGAATGCCAGTATCAAAGATATTCAGAACTCTAACTTCGGAGTTAATCTGAAAATGCCGGTAGAACAGTACCAGCAGTCCATGCGTTCCACTAAATATGCTATCCTGATTATTCTGTTGACCTTTACAGTGATATTCTTTACGGAGATAATGGAGAAAACCCGTATTCATGCTTTGCAATATCTGTTAGTCGGTTTGGCGCTTTGTCTGTTCTATAGTTTGTTGTTGTCCATGTCCGAGCATATAGGTTTCAGCATGGCATATCTGGTGGCATCAGTGCTTACGATTATGCTGGTAGGAGGCTATATGCTGGGGATTATTAAAAGAAAGAAACCGGCGTTTATTATGGCAGGTCTGCTCAGTGTGCTCTATATTTATGTTTTCATTCTTATACAGTTGGAGACTTTTGCATTGCTTGCCGGTAGTCTCGGATTGTTTGTGATATTGGCTATGGTGATGTATTTCTCTAAAAAAATTGATTGGTTCAATGAATAAGCCAGGCTGAATAAAGAATGTCCTTTGGGGGAAATTCATGATCTGTGTAAATATGAAGAGAGTGTCAGCTAGCAAGCAGACACTCTCTTTATACTTTCTAATATGTTCTCAGTTTTTTCTTTGAGACATAGTGAGCAATTCTTCTTTAATTTTTTTTTATTTCTTATACCAGTCTTTGTTCTTTTCTCCATTACTGCTTACCCAA
>NZ_EQ973495.1:257674-265842 GCF_000158035.1 Bacteroides cellulosilyticus DSM 14838 | reverse complement strand
AATCGCTTTCTGTTGCCCGGCTCAGGAAAAAGGCAAATGGGTAATTACCCTTACGTACATAGTATATACTCTGATTGGGGTTAGATGCATCGTCTCCCTGCCCAAAATACTTCTTGTTTATTTTGGATGTCGGCATTTCCTGAGGAATATGCACTTCCCATCGCAAACCGTCTTCATCATTTTTGAATATAAAAGCTTGGGCTTCAGATTGCTTTGAAATGGGCTTACTGTAATTAACGGTAACCTTATATTCTGTTCCCATATTTTCTTTCACATTTGTGGTCAAAAGATATACATTATCCTGAGGCTCGTATTCAAATGTGGTTTCTGTAAATTCCTTTTCACCTTGTTGGCGAATAGAGTAGGTGGTAGATTCTATGTTTCCTTCCGTTTTGAGACGGAATGCTAAACCGTTCTGGTTACTGGCTATATTTTGGAAAGTCTTGAAAGTAAATGATTCGGAATATATTAGATTTTTTTCATCGAAAGTGCTGCCATAGTTATATCTTACGACCACATCATTCATATCATAATCTCCCTGACTGGGCCAAAGGTCTTCAAATGCGTATGTACCTTTCAGGAAGTCAATGCTTGTCTTGTCTTCATCAGGATTAGTTACAGGAATATCGGTGATAGCATCTACCGGATTAGATTTTAAAGTAATGACAACATCGCTGAAATTCTCGTCAGTCATATAATCTTCAAAAGAAGTCAATATCCAATCACCATATCTATAAACAGCAGTACGCGGTTCTTCAAAGTTCACGCCTTGATCGTTTAAGCTCAAACCGCTAGAGGTGGCGGCGCGATATTTCTTGTATCCGCTAAAGCTGCCAACATGATTGCTCCAGCCATTGGTTGCCAGAACAAAACCGATTCTGTAACCTGCGGGGAAGGTTGTAGTAGCGCCTTCTTTACTTCCGGTTGCAATATTAGGATAATACATCAGTTGTACGGCAGTCAGTGGGTCAATACCGGCACTTTTCTTTGCTTGATTGGGGTTATTAGACCAGTTACCATCTTGGGTGTTAGGAAATAACATGATTACATGGGCATCATTCAAGTTCTTTGGTTGTTCTCCGTCTTTATAATAATAATATCCCAATGAACAGGTCCAACAAGTATTTTGTCCCAGAAATGTAACTACTACTTCAGCATCCTTGTTGACGTACATATCCGAATAACCGCGATATTCTTGTGGACAAGTTGTATGAGTGTTTATAATACGGGTGTGCGCAGTATATAAACCATCCTTTTTAGTTGCTGCTAATTTTCCCTTGTACTTATAATTAATATCCCCGTTTTTATACAGATTGTATGTACCTAACCAGGTTTTCCATACCTCATTTCCGTATCTATTACTTACCAGATAACTGTCGTATGGAGTACTGGTATTAGTAATTGTACGAGTATCAGTACTAGTATTATCTGTTGCTTCGATACTTCCATCCACAACATTTGCCTCCATCAGGGTTTGTGCAAAGAAAGCGGGAGAATAGATATATACTTTTGTCAGGTATGAAGGCAATTCCAGTTTACCTTGGTAAGTACCGTCTTCTTGGGTATAGGCAGCAAACAGGTAATTTACATCCTGACGTTTGGTATAAGTACCATATTCGCTTTCGACGACAGGCATTTCATCATACACTTCAAAATAAACATTTGATTGTACAGCACCATTTACGTAATTTACATTTAGGTTTACGTCCTTTTGTACAGTAGAGAAGGGGAAGGTGTTGAATTCTTTTTCATCTTCCTTAGGGCCTTGATAAACATCTTTGTCTGTGCAGCTGCTTAATGCAAATGCAGCAATTAGAGTAGTTCCTAATAATTTTTTCCACATATTATTTAGTGTTTAGAGATAATTCGCGTTTTCTTTTTCCGGTCTATGTGTGATCCTTACAAATGCAAGAGAAATCAGTGCTCGGTTGACGTTCGTAGAAAATGATCATAATAAACAACTGCAAAGATATTGTATAATTCTTAAATATACAACTAATTTCTTGCTTTATTGTTCGAAAATTCTTCTTTATTAGTCAAAATCTACAATTTTACTATATGTGTGGGAGATTTCTTTAGTCAAAAATTACAAGAATTTAATAGAGATATTACCGTATTGTTCATTATAGAACTTCACTTTTAGAGTTATGTAATATGTTAAGTTGCTGTGTTTGTGTTAAAAATAAAAATCCCTATAATCAATAAGATTATAGGGATTTATTATTTTAGTTAAGTAATTATTTACTTGCTCAAAGCTTGAGCTACGTCTACCGCACAAGCCACTGTACAACCTACCATCGGGTTGTTACCAATTCCCAGGAATCCCATCATTTCTACGTGAGCAGGAACTGATGAAGAACCAGCGAACTGAGCATCTGAGTGCATACGGCCCATCGTGTCGGTCATGCCATAAGAAGCCGGACCGGCTGCCATGTTATCCGGGTGAAGAGTACGACCTGTACCACCACCGGAAGCAACTGAGAAATAAGGCTTACCAGCAAGCATGCGCTCTTTCTTGTAAGTACCTGCAACCGGGTGTTGGAAACGAGTCGGGTTAGTAGAGTTGCCAGTGATAGATACGTCTACGCCTTCTTTCCACATAACAGCTACACCTTCACGAACGTCGTCGCAACCGTAGCATTTTACTTTGGCACGTTCACCGTCAGAGTAAGCGATTTCGCGAACAACTTTCAGTTCAGAAGTATAGTAGTCGAATTGAGTTTGTACATAAGTAAAGCCATTGATTCGAGAGATGATCTGTGCAGCATCCTTACCCAAACCGTTCAGGATACAACGCAGAGGTTCTTTACGTACCTTGTCTGCTTTAGCAGCAATTTTGATAGCGCCTTCTGCAGCAGCAAATGACTCGTGACCTGCCAAGAAAGCAAAACACTTAGTCTCTTCGCGCAGCAACATAGCTGCCAGGTTACCATGACCGATACCAACCTTACGGTCGTCGGCTACAGAACCCGGGATACAGAAAGCTTGCAGACCGATACCGATAGCTTCGGCAGCGTCAGCAGCATTCTTGCAGCCTTTCTTGATAGCGATAGCTGCACCTACTACGTAAGCCCACTTTGCATTTTCGAAACAGATCGGCTGAGTTTCTTCACACGTTTTATAAGGATCAAGTCCGGCAGCGTCGCAGATGGCGTTAGCTTCCTCGATGTCTTTGATGCCGTTAGCGTTCAAGGCTTCAATGATGCCTTTGATACGACGGTCTTGACTTTCAAATTTTACTTCTCTAATCATAATTTCTTTCCTCCTTATATTATTCGTGACGTGGATCAATATGTTTAACTGCTCCCTGCTCAGGTGTTACGCGACCGTAAGTACCGGTAACTTTCTTCAATGCTTCGTTAGCATCTGTACCCTTCTTGATTTCATCCATGAATTTACCCATGTGAACGAATTCGTATCCGCAGATCTCGTCATTCTTATCCAAGAAGATATTCTTGATGTAACCTTCGGCCATTTCCAGGTAACGAGGACCTTTTGCCAAAGTACCGTACAGTGTACCTACCTGGCTACGCAGACCTTTACCCAAGTCTTCCAAACCTGCACCGATGATCAAACCACCTTCAGAGAAAGCGGATTGAGTACGTCCGTAAACGATTTGCAGGAAAAGTTCGCGCATTGCTGTATTGATAGCGTCGCAAACAAGGTCAGTATTCAATGCTTCGAGTAATGTCTTACCCGGAAGGATTTCGGCAGCCATAGCAGCTGAGTGAGTCATACCAGAGCAGCCGATTGTTTCAACCAATGCTTCCTGAATGATACCTTCTTTTACGTTCAAAGTCAGTTTACAAGCACCTTGTTGAGGAGCACACCAACCTACACCATGTGTTAAACCTGAAATATCAACTATTTCTTTTGATTTTACCCATTTGCCTTCTTCGGGTATGGGAGCCGGTCCGTGGTTAGGACCCTTCTTTACAACACACATGTGTTCCACTTCGTGTGAATAAGTCATAATTAGCTCTTTTTTTAAGTTATATAAATTAAAAAACGTAATCCACTTTCTAAAATTGCTCGCAAAGTTACTCCTTTTCTTTATTTATGCAAATCGAGTTATCTGACTTTTTTTATAAAAATAAATAATAAGAGACAGTGATTCTGTGTATTGCAATCTCCACATTACAATAAAATTAACGGGGACTTTTGAAACTGTACTTTTTCCCTCCGGAATAAACCTTGATGACGGCAGGTTCAGTAAGAGCGTATTCGGCCTGTTCGTCAAGACTTTGATGTGAGGTTATAATTCGTCCCGATAAATCATAAATGTCGATACGTGCTCCGGCGGAGAGTCCTTTAAGGACAATTCGTTTTTCTTGTCGGATACATTTCACTGCATCCGTTGCATTGGCGGAGGGAAAAGAGATGTCAGTAGTAGTACCATATAAATTGAAATCATTGCTACTTGGGGAGTTATTACTATTTTCATAGCAAGCCTTCATCAAGTGATCTACGAGGCTATTGATGTAAAGCTCCAGATAAGAGTATCCGGTTGTCGGTTCTATATCCCGATAGCTTTTTCCGACGGGAAGATATTGAGCAGCCCAGTTATCAGGAATGCCGTCATTATTAGAATCAGCTGGCTTTTCTTCGCTGCTATATAGGAGATATCCTTCGGTATCGGCTTGCGAGTCAATTAATCCGTTGCTGCTGCCGTTGTTTCCTTCGTAGGTATAATTCCCCTGTTTGGTTTCAGAAACAATACGCTGGTCTATGGCATCCCGTTTCAGGCTGGCACCTGCGTAAGCCAGTACTTTTTTATATGCTTGGGGGGCCGTATGGGTGCTTACGGGTGATACAGTGAACTCGACGTTACTTTTGATACTTTCTTTACTCCCGTCCGGTAAGTCTGTATTTTTGGTATTGGGATGAATACCTTCCCAGTTATCAGCGTTGGCATCGGCTATCAAACCAAGCAACTTATCTTTCTTTTTGTGGTTTTGTATCTGAGGACAGGTATTATCAAAATAATTGCCATCTACATAGAATATTCCCCAGACACCTTTGGCATTCTTTTGTGTACCGTCGTCTGCATTCGGTTGGAAAATACGGTTCACAAGCTGGTCTTTGGTAGAAGTGGAAGGACCGGGCTTATAGTAGTTATTAATAAAGTTATAGCTGCCACCCTCTCCGGCATAACCACTATTGATAGGCCCCCAATTATAAAATACATTATTTCTCAGGTCAACCAGTTCCGCATCGGGAGTACCGGTGTAGCGGCTACCACAAAGACGGGGAGTCCGGCTGCTATGATGTGCCAATAAATTATGGTGGAAACTGGCACCTTCGCCACCCCAGATACCACCATAACCATGGCCGCCTTTACCATGTACGGAGTTGGTAAGACTTTCGCTGAGAATACACCATTGCATGGTAAAATTACTTGTTGTCATAGAAGGAAGAACATTCGTCGGTACTCCAGCTCATCGTGCAATGGTCGATAATGATGTTCTGATGGTTACGTCCCCACAAAGCATCATCTTCCGTCTTTTTCTCGTCGCCCATGCGGCAGCGGATAAAACGGATGATAACGTTATCGGCCTTCACAGCCACTGAGTAATTCTTCAGACAGATGCCATCACCGGGTGCTGTTTGTCCGGCAATAGTGATATTAGCATTCTTAATTTCAAGGGTACTGAGCAGGCTGATAGTGCCGGATACATCGAACACAATCGTACGGTTACCTTTTTTGAGTCCTTCGCGTAGTGAGCCGCTTCCACTATCATTTAGGTTTGTGACGTGATAAACATCTCCGCCGCGTCCTCCGGTAGTGGTGTAACGGGCAAATCCCTCGGCGCCGGGAAAGGCGGGAGTTGTTTGGGCTTGTGCAAAGACTGCACATAAAAGAATGATAAATAGAAATGCGTAGTTTCTTTTCATGGTTTTATGATTTATATTCTGATGGGACAAAAGTATGCGTTTTCTGAGCAATGAATGTCGATAAATTCTTTTTCTATGTGGAAGTTTAGGTCTTACTGTGTCATTTTTTAATAAATTTTTCCTATTTTCGCATTAGAATAGAGAAAATAAAAAGCTGGTGGTTACAGAAACTTCTTATACATTTATTAGTATTAGGCTTGATGAACGGGAGTTCCATAATGTTTTTGATAAATATTATGTGGCGCTTTGTTTGTTTGCAAACCAATATACAGAGAATGAGGAAGTCTCTGCGGATATCGTGCAGGATTCTTTTGCTAAGTTGTGGCAGATCAGAGAAGATTTTTTCTATTTGCATCAGGTCAAATCTTTCCTTTATACTGCCGTACGTAATAAGGCTCTCAATGAACTGGAACATTCTAAAGTGGTATTTGAATATGCTCAGAAAGTAATTGAGAAAAGGAAAGATTCTTTTTTCCATGATGCAGTAGTCGAAGAAGAGACTTGTCGGATGCTGACGGATGCCATTGATAAGCTTCCCGATCAGATGCGGGCTATCATGCGATTGGCCATGGAAGGAAAAAAGAATGGAGAAATAGCTGAGTACCTAGATGTATCCGTTGAAACGGTACATACTCTTAAGAAGATTGCCTATAAAAAGCTTCGTATATATCTGAAAGACTATTACTATTTCCTTATTCTTTTCTATTTGTAAGCGGCCGGTTAAAAATAAACATCGTTTCAGGTTTCTTTCTACAACCGGCCCGTCGTATCTCCGTACTAGCTCCGTACTATCTCCATGCCATCTCCGTGTCATCTCCGTATCAAGTCCGTACTAAGTCCGTTCGTATAGATACGGAGATGATACGGAGCAGATACGGTTCGGGTTATGAGAAGCTTTTATTTTTTCGTCGATAAATGGAATACAGCCATATCACTTTCCGTTCCTATTCTGAAAGGCGGTCCCCAAAGAGATAATCCGCTGGAGACGTATATGTGGCTGTTTCCCCATTGCCGATAGCCATGGCTTTGTTCATAGATATAGTCTGTCACCCAATTCATGGGCCATACTTGTCCACGGTGTGTATGTCCGCTGAACTGTAAATCTACACCGGCTGCCTCGCTTTCGGTCAGTTTATACGGCTGATGATCCAACAAGATGATGGGTTTACTTTTATCTATCCCTGTCATCAACTCTTGCAAGGAGCGGCGGGCCGTGTTCGACCGGTCATCGCGTCCTATCAGCTGTATGCCGTTGGGAAGCGTGACTACTGAATCGCGCAGCAACTGTATGGGTGTATCTTGTATGAATCGGGCGCTTGCTTTAATGCCACTGATATATTCGTGATTGCCGGGAACCATATAAACACCCAATGGAGCTCTTAATTCCGACAGTTCCTCCATCATCTTTTCAGTGTAAAGAGGTACTACGCTGTTATCAATTAAATCTCCTGCGATCAAGATTAAATCGGGATTTTGTTCATTAATCATTTTCACATACCGTTTCAAGGCTGTTTTCCCGGTTCCATTACCCAAATGCAGATCACTTACGGCAACTATCTTAACTGGTTTGGCGTCACCGGCTAAAGGTTTGTCGAGGGCGATGTTGATTGTATTTGTCTTAGGATGACGGTAATTATAGTATCCATATCCTAATAAGACGACCGTGAATATTAGAGAGAGGATGAAACCGTAGTTGAAGGGGACACGGCAGAGTCTCAGCAGATCAAACGCGAGCAGGAACAAAACCATGTATAGAGTGAAGATCAGCCAGCCGGTCCCTACTTCATACATGGTATGGGATAAGAAAACCGGCATTTTTATATTGCGGGTTAGCATAGTTCCTACGATGGATAAAGTCGCGAGCCAGAATAATACGGCCAATGAAATTTTAATTCCACAGGGAAGACCGGATAACGCTTGCATACCCCTGTAAAATATATAGGTATTTCCGCCAAGGTATACGGTAATAAGAATAATGAAGAATATCGGCATAAAATTTATGTATTGAGTTTAAGTGGCAAAAATAAGCTAAATTCCGGTTTATTAAAAAAAAAGTGCTTTTTGATTCACCATGATTTTAATTACTCCTGTTTTATTATAAAAGACAACGAAAAAAGTTCAATTTATGATAAAACAGGATTTTTATATAGCTAATATTATAGCCAGGCACTTATCCGGTGAAATCACTCCTGAAGAGAGCGTTCAATTGGAGAGTTGGCGAAAGGAAGATTCTGCCCACGAAGCCCTCTTCCAGAAAATATGCAGTAAAGAGA
>NZ_EQ973495.1:242188-257409 GCF_000158035.1 Bacteroides cellulosilyticus DSM 14838 | reverse complement strand
AAGCAATAAACCGGGAACGGATGATGAAAATACTCCGTTATGTCGCCGCTGTTTTAATCCCCGTCTTTTTTGTAGGCATTACACTGAAGTATACTGATCATGACCATTCTTCTGATAAGTCCGTGCTGATTACCCAGCCCATATTGCCGGGGGCTGCCAAAGCTATATTGACTTTGGACAATGGGGAAACAATCAATTTGAATAAAGAAACAGCAGATGCTTTGCGGAAGATAGAAGGTACGCATATTCAGGTAGATTCGACCACTTTAAACTATCAGTTGGCACAGAGCACATCTGCCCGGCCGAAACCTGTATATAATAAGGTGGAAATTCCACGTGGCGGTGAGTATGCGTTGGTGCTGAGTGACGGGACAAAGGTTCATTTGAACTCAATGAGCAGCCTCCGTTTTCCGGTTGCTTTTACTACGGGTAAAAGAGAAGTAGAACTGCAAGGCGAAGCCTATTTTGAAGTGAGTAAAACCGGGCAGCCTTTTATTGTAAACGTCAATGGCATGCAAGTTGAAGTATTGGGCACAACCTTCAATATCTCCGCTTATCCCAATGAAGAATATCAGACAACTTTGGTCAACGGTTCGGTGAGGGTCAGTGCCGAAAAGGGTGAAAGCCTTATTCTGAAACCGTCGCAACAGGCCACCATCGTTTCGGGTGGCAATTCCATCCAAGTGCGAACGGTGGATACTTCGTTCTATACTTCATGGGTAAAAGGAAAGATCAATTTCAAAGATCAGCGTCTGGAAGACATTATGAAGATACTTTCCCGCTGGTATGACATGAATGTGGTTTATGAAAATGAAGGACTTAAGAATATACGTTTCGGTTGTAACCTGAATCGTTATGAAGAAATAACTCCTTTCGTCAAGTTGCTGGAAAAGACGGAAGAAGTGCATGTGAAAATTGAAGGTAATACAATAACATTCCATAATTAACCCAAAAATGATTACTATGAACAAGAAAGGACACAAGAATCAAGCTGAAAGAAGCAGTAGACGTTTATGGATAACGTTGCTGTTTTTCTGTTTCACAGTTACCGGTTTTATGCAGGCTGCCAATGCAGTGTTTGCACAAACCACTGTCACAGCAACCTTTAAGAATGCCACTCTTAGCGAAGTGCTGTGGGAAGTTCAGAGACAAACAGATTTCACCTTTGTGTATAGCACTGAAGAGGTGAAAAATGTAAAAGTAGAAAAGTTGATTGTGAATCATGAAAAGATTGCTAATGTGCTGGATAAATGCCTGAAAGGTAGTGGGCTGACTTATACGGTTCATGATGGTGTCATTGCCATCAAACCTGTTTCTAAGGTTGAAGAAATGGCAGCACCACAGCAAAAGACAAAGCTGAATGGTACTGTTGTAGACGAAACTGGTGAAGCCATTATTGGTGCCAATGTAATAGTGAAAGGCACTACTAACGGTTGTACTACTGATTTAGACGGTCATTTTACCCTTGATGTAGATCACCTTCCTGCCACTTTGATGGTTTCTTATATCGGTTATATCCGCCAGGAAATCAAGGTTACTTCTGCAAAGACGATTAAAGTGGAGATGGCACCGGATAATAACCTGATGGATGAGGTTGTCATTACAGGTTATGGTACCTTCAAGAAATCTGCTTATGCCGGTTCTGCTGCCAGTGTAAAAGGAGAGACTTTGAAAGATGTTCCGGCAATTTCTTTTAAAGACCTGCTTCAAGGTAATGCTCCGGGCGTACAGTTCACTTCTTCTTCCGGTCAGCCGGGGGCGTCTTCTTCTTTGAGAATCCGTGGTATGGGTTCTTTTAATGCCAGTAACTCACCTCTTTATGTAATAGATGGAGTGCCAATGCGCTCAGGTACCATCAATACAATGAGTTCGGATGCCGGCCTTGATATTATGTCTACCATTAATAGCTCCGATATTGAAAGTGTTACGGTGATAAAAGATGCTGCTGCCGCTTCACTCTACGGTTCGCGTGCTGCTAATGGCGTCGTACTGATCACAACGAAGAAAGGTAAAGCAGGAAAGCCTTCTATTTCTTTGAAGGCCGACTGGGGTAGTTCTGATTTTGCTATGGATTATCGTCCGATTATGGGGGGAGAAGAGCGTCGTCAGTATATCTATGATGGTTTGGTAGCCGGACAGATAAAGAAAGGTAAGAGTGAAGCCGACGCCATGGCTTATGCCGATGGAGAAATTGATGATTATGCTCCGGTTCCTTGGTGCGGATATACGGATTGGGATGATGTTCTGTTTAAGAAAGGCAATCATCAGTCTTATGAAGCTTCTCTTTCAGGAGGAACGGACCGGTTCAAGTATTACTCTTCACTTTCTTATCTGAAGCAAGACGGTATTGCCATCAACTCAGGCCTGGAACGTATCAGCGGACGCCTGAATGTGGATTTCCAAGCTACCAGCAAGTTGAAATTGGGAGCCAATGTCTTGTTTGCTACGGTTAACCAGGATGTATATAGTGAAGGGACTTCTTATTCTTCCCCTTTCTACACTTCACGCAATGCTGTGGTACCTTCTGATCCTATATACAATGAAGACGGTAGCTGGAATCGTGACTTGATCCGTATTGGTGACCGTAACCCGTTGTTGTCGGCAACTTACGATTATCAACGCGAGTATGTGACCCGTACATTCAACACCATCTATGGTGAATATGAATTTATCAAGGACCTGAAGTTTAAGTCTACATTCAGCTATGATTATGTAATTACGAAGGGTAAAGACTGGAGTGACCCGCGTACTTCCAACGGCGATGATATCAACGGTGGTATGAGCAAGAAGTATTATGAATACAACAAAATGGTATGGGCCAATCAGGTGAGCTATAAAACTTCGATTGCCAGAGATCATCACATTGATGCGCTGGTAGGTTACGAAATAGACGATCAATACCGCGATTATCTGTCAGGATATGCCACTAACTTTGCAACTCACGATAAAAATCAAATCAGTAATGGTATGAAGACGGAATCGGTTGGTGGTAATGATACCCGTACACGTATGGTTTCTTACCTGACTCGTTTGAATTATGATTATAAGAATAAATACTATTTGGGTGGTAGCTTCCGTACGGATGGCAGTTCTCGTTTCCAAAGAGATAACCGTTGGGGTAGTTTCTGGTCAATATCCGGTGCTTGGCGTATTATTGAGGAAGAATTCATGTCTCCAACTAAGGATTGGTTGACTGATTTAAAGATACGCGCGTCTTATGGTGTGAATGGTACCCTTCCTTCCGATTACTTCGGATATATGGGATTGAGCAGCCTGACTAACGGTTATCTGGAACAACCGGGCATCATTCAGTCGCAACTCCGGAATGACGACTTGCAGTGGGAGACAAACTATAACCTGAATCTGGGTTTGGACTTCGCACTTTGGAACCGTATTAATGTTACTTTGGAGTATTACACCCGTACCACCAAGAATCTGTTGATGGACCGTCCTATCTCTATGACTACCGGTTTCAGCAGTTACCTGATGAATATCGGTGAAGTAAAGAATAAAGGTGTGGAACTGGAAATCAGCTCAACCAACATCCAGACTAAGGATTTCTCATGGAATACAACATTCAATATTTCGCATAACAAGAATAAAATTGTAACCCTGGATGGCATGCAGACGGAAATCAAGAGCGGTTCTCAAATTCGTAAAGTAGGAAAATCATACCGTACTTTCTATATGATTGAATTTGCAGGTATCAATCCGGAAACCGGTGCTCCCCAGTTCTATACAAACGATGTGGACGAAAATGGAAACTACATTAAAGACATCACCGAAGAAATCAATAAAGCTCATGCCATTGTGCTTGATAAACATGCAGAGCCCAATGCTATCGGTGGTTTATCAAATACGTTGCGCTATAAATGGTTCGATCTGAACTTTATGTTCTCTTACCAGTTTGGTGGTTACTCTTATGACAACTGGGCACAGAAAACCGAACATGGCGGTAATGACCTGGAAGCTAATATCCCGTCCTACTATAAAGATAGTTGGAAGAAGCCGGGAGATGTTACAAAATATGAGTTATTCTACGAGAAACCCTCTGTAGCAATGAATAAAGTAACGACTACCCGCCGTCTGCACAGCACTGATTTTATCCGTTTGAAAACGCTAACATTCGGTTTCACCGTTCCGAAGGACTGGACACGGAAAATCGGTATCGAGAATGTACGTTTGTATGCATCGGCCAATAACCTCTGGACATGGGCGGCATACGACTATTACGATCCGGAAGCAGTGAGTGGTGGTACTGCCATTTGGGGGACTCCTCCTTTGAAGACTGTAACTTTTGGTATAAATGTAAATTTCTAATCCGATAAAAACGAGATATTATGAAACCATTAAAATATTTATTTATCAGTTCCATGTTGTTCGTCGCTACTTCTTGCGGCAACAGTTGGTTGGATTTGGAACCTTCCACTTCGGTAGATACTGAAACCAGCATTAAGATATTGTCGGATGTTGAGTTCACTCTGAATGGCATTTACAGCACGATGCAGAGTTCGGATGCCTACTCCGGACGCCTGGTATATTATGGAGATGTGACGGGTGATGATATGCAGGCTGTTAGCTCTACTAAGCGTGTAGCTAACTATTACCGTTTTAACTTTACCAAGGATGATAACCCTTCCAGTCATTGGTCTTATCTTTATTCTATCATCCAGAATTGCAATCTGATTTTGATGAACATTGATAAACTGGTGATTGATGAAGACGACAAGGCATATCGGGATGATTTGAAAGGAGAGGCACTGGCTATCCGTGGTTTGGCATTATTCGATCTGACCCGTATCTTCGGTTATCCGTATTTAAAAGATAATGGGGCATCACTGGGTGTGCCTATTATAGAAGGTCTGTCCACTATTGATAGCAAGCCGACACGCAACACTGTGGCTCAATGCTATACGAAGATAATCGATGATCTTACCCAAAGTCTCTCTTTATTGGGTGAAAAATTCAATAAGGGCAAAATAAACAAATGGGGAGCAATGGTACTTCTCAGTCGTGTTTATCTCTACAAGGGTGAAAATGCCAATGCTTTGAAAATGGCGAGCGATGCTATTACAGGAGCAGAAAAGAATAAATACGCTTTATGGACCAATGAAGATTACCCCACTGCTTGGGGAGAAGATGCTTCAGCCTCTAAACCGGGTGAAGTATTGTTCGAAATCGTAAATCTCACTACTGACAGCCCGGGTAAAGAAAGTATGGGTTATCTCAACTCTTATGACGGTTACGATGATATGTGTATCACTTGTTCTTTTTATCAGTTCCTGAAGGAAGACCCGAAGGATATACGTCTTAAGTTGCTGAGTTTCGATAAGAAATATTATGCTTATGTAAATAAGTATCAGCCGCAACGTGAAGAGAATATTGAAGATGCCAATATTCCGTTAATTCGTCTTTCCGAGGCTTATCTGAATGCAGCCGAAGCCGCTGTTAAGGAGAATGATAATGACGCTGCTGTTAAGTATCTCGATCCGATAGTGAAGCGTGCTAATCCGGATAACACAGTGGTAGGACAGACTATCACTTTGGAGAGAGTGCTGAACGAACGCCGTAAAGAACTGGTTGCCGAAGGACACCGCATGTATGATGTTATCAGAAATGGATTGACAGTGGAACGTAAGGATGTAAAAGACAGTAATCTGAGTAAAACCAAGCATGACACGAAGTATATGACGTATGACTGGAATTTCTATATGATTGTACTTCCTATTCCCAAGAAGGAGATGGATGCCAATCCTAATATGGAACAGAATCCTGAATATGGTGGAAGATAATTTAAATAAATGATATATGACGAGTAAGACAAGTTTCATGAAGTACTTTCTTATCGCATTTACTCTAATGTTCATGAGTTCCGGCCTAAACGCCGGAACTTTTGGTTCAGACGGTAAGAAGAAAGACAAAGAGAAAAAAGAAGAGTTATCGGCTGACGGGCCGTATGTGCTTTATCAGCCTGATGGTAAAACGCGTGTCATCAGTGTTGATAAGAAAGGGAAAATTACCGACACGACTTATGTTGCACTACCCGAAGATTTTACTCTGCATGTGGTAGATCATAAAGGGCGGTTTCCGTTTGATGTGAAATTGCATCCGGTGAAACGCCCCGATTGGCAATATCGGCAACCGGAGAAAGTGTTTGTTATGTCCGATCCGCACGGCAGGTTGGATTGTGTTATTAGCTTGTTGCAGGGTAATGGGGTTATCGATAAAAACTACAATTGGAGCTTCGGCAGTAATCACCTGATGGTTATCGGCGATATTTTCGATCGTGGAAAAGATGTACCGCAAATATTCTGGCTGTTTTATAAGTTGGAAGATGAGGCCGCAAAAGCAGGTGGAACGGTTTCTTTCCTGTTAGGGAATCATGAGCCGTTGGTATTGGCCAATGACTTGCGCTATACGAAAGATAAATATAAAGTGCTGGCACAGAAATTGAATATGGATTATCCTAAGCTTTTTGGACCCGATACGGAATTGGGTAAATGGTTAGGAACTCGTAATACGATGCAGACCATTGGCAGCGACCTTTATGTTCATGCCGGGTTAGGCAAGAATTTCTATGACCGTAATTTAAGTATTCCTACCGTGAACGAAGAAATGAGCAAAGCCCTTTTCATGAATAAGAAAGAACGCAGGGCTCTTTCTCCATTGACCGCATTTCTATATGGTAATGATGGTCCCATCTGGTATCGTGGTCTTGTGCGTACGGATGCCAAGTATCATCCAATGGCGCAGGACAGCCTGCAAATGGTGATGGAACGCTATCAAGCCAAACATATTATCGTGGGGCATACCATCTTTAAGGATATTTCTACTTTTTATGATAGCAAGGTTATCGGTGTCAATGTAGACAATAAAGAAAATCAGAAAAAGAAACGTGGCCGTGCATTATTGATTGATAAGGATACTTACTTTGTGGTAGGTGATAAAGGTGTCCTGCGGAAATTGTAGGAACACTTTTCATAGTTTTTAGTCTTCTTGTTATACCTTTATCTTTTAATTCCATATCTTTGTCGTAATAATTAGAAAAAGGCATAATAAGAAGACTATGATAGAAATTACTGATGCCGCCTTGCGCAAAGCCGCAGGCGAGGGAATGGATACTTTTATTCAGGTATTTACCGACAGATATAAAGAAGTGATAGGTGGTGAACTAACTGCTGAATCCATGCCATTACTGACAGGTGAGCAGCACACTTTACTTGCATACCAGATATTTCGTGATGAAGTAATGGATGGTGGCTTCTGTCAGTTGATACAGAATGGGTATGGTGGTTATATTTTTGCCAATCCATTTGCTAAAGTGATGCGTCTGTGGGGAGCGGAAGATTTCGGAAAACTGGTATATAGAGCTAAAAAGATTTATGATGCCCATCGCGAAGATCTGGAACGGGAACGTACAGATGATGAATTCATGGCTATGTACGAGCAATATGAAGCTTTCGATGAACTGGAAGAAGAATTTTTGGAAAAAGAGGAAGGAATCACAGCTATGGTAGCCAGTTATGTAGATGAACATCTGGAACTGTTTGCTAAAATCGTCTGACAAGAGAGTTTTTGGGCAATCTTGTCTGCACACCTACATCCATGTGCCTGAAACCCTTTGCTGATGGGAGGGGGAGGCATGTGTAGGTAAGCTGAAAAAGTGGTGTAGATAAACTGTTTGTCTACACCACTTTTTGTAGAATATTTACAAAAAAAAGACTTATCTTCTTGTCTGACAGTTGATAATTCGATAAATGCTGAATAGAGGTATTTTGTGTGAAAAAGCAGCGTTTTTGGGTCTTATTATCTCTAATATAGGGCTTTCTTCTTATCAAAATCGTATTCCCCCCTTTCTTCTTTAGGATTTATCCGTAAATGACTAAAGAAAGATCTCTTTTCCTTTACTTCTAAAAGTATACACCCTTAATTTAAAATCTGGTTAGGTCTAAACTAAAACTCTATCCCCAATTGTGGGCCCGTTGGTTTTCATCTGTGGGCTATCCGTTTTTCCATCTGTGGGCTGAACAGCCCGCAATTGGAAAACAAAGATTAGAATAAGGCATAGTGATAAAAAGGTTAAGGCAAAGTAATGTTTTACTTTAACTTTATTGCTATTTATCTGCTGTTGGGAAGATGTTCGCCACAAGTACACTGTTTGGTTGCTACACTTTTCCTTTCTCTGATATTACGTTGTTTGTGAATTGATGTTAAATAGGAGGCAGGGGGTGCAGTATTTAGATTAATATTTCATTTACTCTTAAAAACAATGAAAAAATGAGGAGAGTGCAGTGTTACTCAATTCTTTTATCTAAATTTGCAAACTCTAATATTTATAGAACAATGAAAATGGCTAAATTTAAAATCTGGATGGTTGCCCTTACCTTATTAATGGGTGTTTCTTTAACTTCATGCTTTAATAGCGATAATGACCCTACAGTCACAGGATTTGCTTATGGCAAGTGTACAGATTTTTATCCTCCTACTTTCCAATTATTTAATGGACAGAAATTGGTTGTATCGGGTTCTTCAACAACAACTTTTAATATGGGGGAAATTTATGGTTTCTATTACCAATTTGATTCGGAATTGCAATCTCCTGATGCAGCTTCTATAACAGTGACACTTTATAATGGCATTGAACCGGTTTCTATAAATGCAAAGGGTAATGAAGGACCAGTAAGTGCTTCTGAATCTACAAAGGCAAATTCAGCTTTCTATGCATTTTCCGGTAATGTCTCTTTTTCAAGTGGTACTGTGAATATAGATCCGATTGTTGTTTTTGATAATGAATACATAATTGTAACTCCTGTGTATTGGGTGAAGCAGGAAAGCAGTGATGAAAAGCAGAAAGAAGAATTGGCAAAACATGCTTTTGTACTTACTTATGATTTGGAAAGTGTAAAGCAAGGAGATACAGAATTTGTCTTGACTTTGAATCATGTAATAACTGAAACGAGTGAAGATCCGGTTGTACGTAATGTATATACTTCTACAAGCAAGGCATATCGATTAACTTCCGCACTAAATATGTTTGGACTAAAAGCAGGGCAGAAGCCGACTAAGATTAAAGTAATTGGTCAGGTTAACACTTCGAAGAATTCTTTGGAAGGAGCTATTGAACAAGTGTGGGAATATACAGTTAAATAATTTGGATTATAAAGCATTATTCCATATAGCAATGTTACTGATTTCCTCTCCGGCCAAGGCTTGGGAGGAAATTCGTTTGGAAGAGGATAGGCGAAAAGTATTTACTGCTTTTGTCTATCCTATGATTGGTTTATGTGGATTGTCCGTCTTCATCGGTTCTTTGCTGGCGAAGGGATGGGGCGGTCCCGAGAGTTTTCAATATGCCATGACGCAATGTTGCGCGGTGGCAGTATCCCTCTTTGGAGGATATTTTCTGGCGGCGTATCTCATAAATGGGATGCGCGTTAAAATGTTTATGATGGACAGTGACATGCCATTGACGCAACAGTTTGCGGGCTATGCGCTGGTTGTTCTTTTCTTGCTCCAGATTATTATCGGCATATTGCCGGACTTTAATATCATCGGATTGCTGTTGCAGTTCTATATTGTGTATGTGGTGTGGGAGGGGGCTTCCACGTTGATGAAAGTAGAAGAAAAAGACCGGTTACGGTTTACAATCATTTCTTCCATCCTACTGATTGCCTGTCCTATGCTCATTCAGTTTATATTCAACAAGCTGACGATGGTGCTTAATTAACGTTTGAAATCATGAAACAAGCTCCTGTTAATATAAAAAATAAGCGTGCTACATTCGATTACGAATTGGTAGACACTTATACCGCGGGTATTGTGCTCACGGGTACGGAAATTAAATCGATCCGCATGGGTAAAGCAAGCCTTGTGGATACCTTCTGTTACTTTGCCAATGGCGAGTTGTGGGTGAAGAATATGCATATTTCCGAATACTTCTACGGTTCGTATAATAACCATTCGGCACGCAGGGAGCGCAAACTCTTACTTACTAAAAAAGAACTTGATAAACTGGCGCGTGGAGCAAAAGACCCCGGTTTTACAATGGTTCCCATTCGTATGTTTATTAATGAAAAAGGGCTTGCCAAAGTGGTAGTGGCTCTTGCCAAAGGTAAAAAGCAATACGACAAGCGCGAAGCGTTGAAAGAGAAAGATGATAAACGCGATATGGCGCGGATGTTTAAGAGATAATATCATTCTATCACTGAATACAAATGGTTTCTATTGAAAAGTTGGTGCGTGAGCGCATCCTTATTTTAGACGGTGCTATGGGCACCATGATACAACGGTACAACTTAACGGAGGAAGACTTCAGGGGGGAGCGCTTTGCTGACATCCCCGGGCAGATGAAAGGAAACAATGACCTGCTTTGTCTGACACGCCCTGATGTGATACAGGATATACACCGTAAATACCTTATGGCAGGTGCCGATATCATTGAAACCAATACGTTTAGTTCTACCAGTGTCAGTATGGCCGATTATCATGTGCAGGAATATGTACGTGAGATGAATCTGGCTGCCGTTAAACTGGCACGTGAAGTAGCAGATGAATTTTCTACACCTGATAAACCACGTTTTGTAGCCGGTTCTATCGGACCTACCAATAAGACTTGCTCCATGAGTCCCGATGTGAATAATCCGGCCATGCGTGCGCTGACTTACGATGAACTTGCCGATGCCTATCGGGAACAGATGGAAGCCTTGCTGGAAGGTGGAGTAGATGCTCTGCTGATAGAAACCATATTCGATACATTGAATGCTAAAGCCGCTATCTTTGCTGCGGAAAAGGCGATGGAGGCTACAGGCATTCAAGTCCCTGTTATGCTGTCCGTTACCGTATCCGATACAGGCGGACGTACTCTGTCGGGACAGACTTTGGAGGCTTTTCTTGCCTCAGTTCAGCATGCCAATATCTTTTCGGTAGGCTTGAACTGTTCCTTTGGCGCCCGCCAGTTGAAACCTTTCTTGGAACAGCTTGCTGCCCGTGCTCCTTATTATATCAGTGCATACCCCAATGCGGGATTGCCCAACAGCCTGGGACAATATGACCAGACGCCTGCCGATATGGCGCATGAAGTGAAAGAGTATATTCAGGAAGGTCTGTAAATATCATTGGCGGTTGTTGTGGTACGACCGATGCATACATCGCCGAATATCCTGCCTTGATAGCCGGTGCTGCTCCCCATGTTCCTGCTCCGAAACCCGAAAGTCTTTGGCTTTCCGGTCTGGAATTGTTGGAAGTGACTCCTGAGAAGAACTTTATCAATGTGGGAGAACGCTGTAATGTGGCCGGTTCCCGCAAGTTCCTGCGTCTGGTTAATGAAAAGAAATACGATGAAGCCCTCAGCATTGCCCGTCAGCAAGTAGAAGACGGGGCGCAGGTGGTGGATGTAAATATGGACGACGGCCTGCTGGATGCACAGGCTGAAATGACTACTTTCCTCAATCTGATTGCTTCTGAGCCTGAGATTGCCCGTGTCCCTGTGATGATTGACTCCTCTAAATGGGAGGTAATCGTTGCCGGATTGAAATGCCTGCAAGGAAAGTCCATCGTGAATTCAATCTCTCTGAAAGAGGGAGAAGAAAAGTTTCTGGAACATGCCCGCACGATCAGGCAATATGGTGCGGCTACCGTAGTAATGGCTTTTGATGAAAGAGGACAGGCGGATACATACGAACGTAAGATTGAAGTGTGTGCCCGCGCTTATCAGCTTTTGGTTGAGAAAGTGGGCTTTAATCCTCATGATATTATCTTTGACCCTAACGTCCTTGCCGTAGCTACGGGTATGGACGAACATAATAATTATGCTGTGGACTTCATTCGGGCTACCGGTTGGATACGTAAGAATCTGCCGGGTGCGCATGTCAGTGGTGGCGTTAGCAACCTTTCATTCTCTTTCCGCGGCAACAATTATATCCGTGAAGCCATGCATGCGGTGTTCCTTTATCATGCCATCCGTGAAGGAATGGATATGGGAATCGTAAATCCGGCTACGGCTGTACTTTATACTGATATCCCTGCCGATATACTGGAACGTATAGAGGATGTGGTTTTAAACCGTCGTCCCGATGCTGCCGAACGCCTGATAGAAACTGCTGAACAACTGAAAGCTGCTGCCGAACAACAGAAAGGTAATGCCACTGATAAACAAGTTGCCCCTCTTTCATGGCGTAATGGAACAAGTGTGGAAGAACGTTTGAAACATGCTTTGACAAAAGGAATTGGTGACTATCTGGAGGAAGACTTGGCAGAAGCCCTGAAGCTTTATCCGAAAGCTGTGGATATCATCGAAGGTCCCTTAATGTCAGGCATGAACTATGTAGGTGAACTCTTTGGCGCCGGAAAAATGTTTTTGCCCCAGGTGGTGAAAACAGCTCGTACCATGAAGAAAGCCGTTGCCATTCTTCAGCCTGTAATTGAAGCGGAAAAACAAGAAGGCTCCACCTCCGCCGGAAAAGTCCTGCTTGCCACGGTGAAAGGTGATGTACATGATATAGGCAAAAATATTGTTTCTGTGGTCATGGCCTGCAATGGTTATGAGATTATAGACCTTGGTGTGATGGTACCTGCCGAAACGATTGTTCAGCGTGCCTTGGAAGAAAAGGTGGATATGATTGGACTCAGTGGTCTGATAACCCCATCATTGGAAGAAATGGTACACGTGGCTATGGAACTGGAAAAGGTAGGTGCCGATATTCCTTTATTGATAGGTGGAGCTACTACCTCTCAACTGCATACAGCATTGAAAATAGCTCCTGTCTATCATGCTCCTGTAGTTCATCTGAAAGATGCCTCGCAGAATGCAACAGTAGCTGCCCGCTTGATGAATCCGAAAGCCAAAGAAGAATTAAAAGAAAAATTAAGTTCAGAATATCAACGGTTGCGTGAAAAGAGCGTTACGCAAGCACCGAAGACTGTTTCGTTGGAGGAGGCGCAGAAGAATAAGCTGAACTTATTTTAGTGATTAGGGGTTAGTGATAACCCCCTAATCACTATTTCTTTATCTTCTTCTTATACGTCTCATACCTCCCCATAATATCCCTCACAAAGTTATATGTCTCTATTCCACGGAAGTATCCGTTTTTGCAGACAGGGTCGGTGAAGTATTCTTCATTGCTTTTCAATAAGATGAAGTTTTCTACATTGTCTTTCCAGACATACTTGTTCTTTCCATATTTCTCAGCCAGTGCCATTGCATCCTGTACGTGGCCGATACCCGAATTGTAGGAAGCAAGTACGAAGTTGAGCCGCTCCTCTTTCGGTACTGAAGAGAAACTCTTACTGGTAGCATTGATATATTTTATGGCAGCTTTCACACTCTCTTCCGGATTCTGTTCTTTTCCTTCGGGCATTCCCATGGCACGTGCTGTAGCAGGCATCAGTTGCATTAGCCCTTTGGCACCGGCCCATGAAACGGCTGTCGTATCAAAGTTAGACTCCGTATACGCCAGAGAGGCAAGCAACCGCCAATCCCAATCTATTTCCGAAGCATACTTTTTGAATAATTCGTCGAAATGTGAAATCTTTCCCTCACGAAGAGAAAGGATAGAAGTGTGTGGAGTTGCCTTGCTGATCTCAAAATATCTTTTCATACTGGCAGTGTAGGCGGGAGAAGTCATATTTTCTTCATGCCATTTATTAGCGGCTGCTGCCAGTTCCGGACTATCCTTGCGCACCGCCCAGGAAGCCCTTTGGTCGAAACTGATGGATAATTTAATATTCAGGTTGGGGTAATACGTAGTGTTAAGTCTGGCTACGTCATTATCGGCCACCGTATAAGGAATCTTTCCCTGGGATACTTGTGTGATGAGGTCCTCCACTGAAATACTGTCATTAGTCACTTTGTGGATATGGATGCCGCCACCGAGTTCTTTATCCAGATTTACCAAACGGTCGTAATATTTCCCGGGCTTTACATATACATCCTTACCTATCAGTTCTGTTACATCAGTCAGCGGTTTTGTCTTCCCACCTGCGCGTTGCACAATAACCTGGTGTGTGATGACCTCTTCACCGCAATAGATCAGACTATCTTTTAATTCCTTCGTGATGGGGACATTGTAGGCAATGATATCTCCTTCACCTGCCAGTAACTTTTTTATAAGTCCCTGTACATTCCTTGCCACCACTACGCGCAGTTTTACCCCGAGACTTTTGGCAAACTGTTCACTCAACTCGTACTGGAACCCCATTTCCTGGCCACGATAGTTGAAGTAAGAAGTAGAACTGTATAGCGTCAGTACAACGAGTTCACCGCTATCTTTTATCTGTTGCAAATCGCCCACAGCTTCATCGGGCATGGAACCATGCCGTTTATTTCCGCACCCCGACAGGCAGCACAGACATAACAAGGCAATCAGGAAAAGATTAGCAGTTACCCTCATTTAATTTTTAATTTTCAATTTTTAATTCTCAAAGATGCTTCTTTATATACATCGTCAGAATATCGATTGCCACCTGATTATTTCCTCCTTCGGGTATAATCAGGTCCGCATATCGTTTGCACGGTTCGATGAATTGTAGATGCATGGGCTTCAAGATACGGGTATACCGCTCCATAACCGCTTCTGCCGTACGTCCACGCTCCACTACATCCCGTTGTATGACACGAATCAGACGTTCGTCCGGATCAGCATCCACAAAGATTTTGAGGTCCATCATGCTGCGCAGTTTCTTGTCGCACAGGGCAAGAATCCCTTCAATAATCACTACTTCCCGTGGCTCGATATGAATCGTTTCGGGCTCTCGTGTACAAGTAAGGTACGAGTAGGTGGGTTGTTCAATGCTTTTTCCTTCACGCAGCATGGCTACATGTTTAGATAAAAGACTCCACTCGAAGGCATCCGGGTGGTCAAAGTTGATGTTCTGTCGTTCTTCTACAGGTACATGGCTACTGTCCTTGTAGTAAGAGTCTTGCGGTAACAGTACCACTTCACCTGCCGGCAGGCTTTCAATGATTTTACGTACGACGGTGGTTTTTCCCGAGCCAGTTCCGCCTGCAATTCCTATTATTAACATCCGTTTAAGTGTATATTTAAAACAAAACGAGTATTTTTGCGGTTAATATTAATCGCTTCGGTTGACAAATATATAGATAAATCATTAAAATTGCAAAGTTATGGTCAAACACATTGTATTATTTAAATTAAAAGACGAAGCTCCGGCTGACAAAAAGCTGACAGCAATGAAAGAATTCAAGGCCGCTATCGAGGCTTTAC
>NZ_EQ973495.1:224346-242101 GCF_000158035.1 Bacteroides cellulosilyticus DSM 14838 | reverse complement strand
CGCTATCGAGGCTTTACCAGCTAAAATATCTGTTATACGTAAGATAGAAGTTGGACTCAATATGAATCCCGGCGAAACTTGGAGCATTGCCCTCTACAGCGAATTTGATACGCTGGACGACGTGAAATTTTATGCTACTCATCCCGAGCATGTGGCAGCAGGCAAGCTGATTGCTGATGTAAAGGAGAATCGCGCTTGTGTTGACTACGAGATTTAATAATAAATTATAGATTAAAGGATGAGAAAAATACTATCCATTTGTCTGTTGCTGATTGCTGTCGTGGCACAAGCGCAGATACAGGAGCCCGTCAAGTTTAAGTCGGAACTGAAGACGCTTGCAGCGGGAGAGGCGGAAATTGTATTTACCGCTACTATCGACAAGGGTTGGCATGTATATTCTACCGACCTGGGTGACGGTGGCCCTATCTCGGCTACCTTCAATGTAGAGAAGATTTCCGGTGCTACAGTTGTAGGAAAGTTGCAGCCGAAAGGAAAAGAAATAGCTTCTTATGATAAGTTGTTCGAGATGAACGTACGCTATTTTGAGTCTACGGCACAATTTGTTCAGAAGCTGAAGCTCACAGGAGGAGATTATAAGATTGAAGGTTTTCTGGAATTCGGTGCTTGTAATGATGAAAACTGTTTGCCTCCTACGCAGGTAGAATTTAATTTTTCAGGTAAAGCGGAAGCCGCTAAAGGTGCAGCCGCTGCAACTCCAGCTGAAAAGGTAACAGCTCCGGCAGAGGACACGAAACCGGAAACCCAACCTGTTTCTCAAACTGTAACACCTGCGGACACAGCTTCTACTGGCATCATAGGTGGTGCAGATGGTCCGACGGATATAAATGTGGCAGGTAATATTGACTTGTGGAAACCTGTCATCAATGATCTGCAATCTTATGGTGAAACCACCTCACAGGAAGATATGTCATGGTTCTATATCTTTATCACCGGTTTCCTCGGTGGACTGCTGGCATTGTTTACCCCTTGTGTGTGGCCTATTATCCCTATGACAGTAAGTTTCTTCCTGAAACGTTCCAAAGATAAAAAGAAAGGTATTCGTGATGCCTGGACGTATGGCGCTTCCATCGTGGTGATTTACGTAACTTTAGGTTTGGCCATTACGTTGATCTTTGGTGCCAGTGCGCTGAATGCACTTTCCACGAATGCTGTGTTCAATATCCTTTTCTGTTTGATGCTGGTGGTGTTTGCAGCTTCCTTCTTCGGAGCTTTCGAACTGACGCTGCCCTCTAAATGGAGCAATGCAGTAGATAGTAAAGCGGAAGCAACAAGCGGTTTGCTCAGTATCTTCCTGATGGCATTCACGCTTTCACTGGTATCTTTCTCTTGTACAGGTCCTATTATCGGTTTCTTGCTGGTACAGGTATCTACAACGGGTAGCGTGGTAGCTCCGGCTATCGGTATGCTTGGTTTTGCTATTGCTTTGGCATTGCCGTTCACGTTGTTCGCTCTGTTCCCGTCCTGGCTGAAGTCTATGCCGAAATCAGGCGGTTGGATGAATGTCATAAAGGTTACCCTCGGTTTCCTGGAACTGGCTTTCGCTCTGAAGTTCCTCTCTGTAGCCGACTTGGCTTATGGCTGGCGCATCCTCGACCGTGAAACGTTCCTGGCATTGTGGATTGTTCTGTTTGCTTTACTGGGCTTCTACCTGTTGGGCAAGATCAAGTTCCCGCATGATGATGACGATACGAAAGTGGGAGTGGGCCGCTTCTTTATGGCACTTTTCTCACTGGCATTTGCCGTATATATGGTTCCCGGTTTGTGGGGGGCTCCGTTGAAGGCGGTCAGTGCTTTTGCACCGCCTATGCAGACTCAGGACTTCAATCTCTATAATAATGAAGTGCATGCCAAGTTCGATGATTACGATCTGGGTATGGAATATGCCCGTCAGCATGGCAAACCTGTAATGCTCGACTTCACCGGGTATGGTTGTGTAAACTGCCGTAAGATGGAGCTTGCCGTATGGACAGACTCCAAGGTAAGTGACATTATCAACAACGATTACGTACTTATTACACTTTATGTAGATAATAAAACCCCGTTGACCTCACCTGTTAAAGTGACAGAAAACGGCCGGGAACGTACATTGCGTACAGTAGGCGATAAGTGGAGTTATCTCCAACGCGTTAAATTCGGTGCCAATGCACAGCCCTTCTATGTGCTGATAGATAATGAAGGTCGCCCTTTGAATAAATCTTATTCGTATGACGAGGACATTCCTAAGTATATCGAGTTCTTGCAAACAGGATTGGAAAACTATAAGAAAGGAAAATAAACGAACGAATGCCCGGCTGATATCATGCGACCGGGCATTTTTCATTAATCAATAACTTTATGAGACATATTGTAGACATCGAGACATGGGAGCGCCGGGATAATTACAATTTCTTCCGGGGCTTTGTAAATTCCTGGTATTCCATTACCACAGAGATTGATTGTACCGAAGCCAGTGCCGCAGCGAGAGCCTCGGGCCATTCCTTTTTTCTTTATTATCTGTATGCTGTAGTACGTTCAGCGAATGAAGTTCCGGAACTCCGTTATCGTACCGACAAGAACGGACAAGTTATTTTTCATGATGAAGTGGATATCATTTCTCCGATAGCTGTTCCAGGAAAGACCTTTTATACGGTTCGGATTCCTTACCACGAAGATTTCAAACGCTTTTATGCCGAAGCGTATGAGTTGATAACCAATATCCCCGAAGATGGCAATCCTTATGGTGCCGAAGAGGAGTTGGCAAAACAGGGAGATTATGATGTAGTGCATTTAAGCGCTGTCCCCAAAATGTATTTCACTGCCACCACCTATACGCTGGCCGAAGCCGGCAATGGTTGCAGTTACCCTTTGATGACTTCCGGTAAAGCGGTAACCCGCGAGGGGCGTCTGGTATTTCCTTTATCTATTTATGTAAATCATGCCTTTGTAGATGGTTCGCATCTGGCATCATTTTTTCAAAAGATAGAAGAACACCTGAAACGAATTTCACGGGAATAAATTGATAGAATAAGTAAGCTATGCTTTCTTCTTATTTTATCTTTTCCCTTTTTTATTTCCCGGATTTTACATACGTTTGCAGCATCTATTAAACTTTTGTTTCCCGAAAAAGCTAAAGATTGCTATATGTGTGCAGATAATTTCTCAGAAGAACGTTCACTCATTCTCCGCTTGATAGAGGGGGATGAGGACGCCTTTTGTGAATTGTATGCCACTTATAAAAACCGTCTGATATACTTTGCAATGCGTTTCCTTAAATCGCGGGAGTATGCAGAAGATGTTTTTCAGGATGCTTTCACTGTAGTTTGGCAAAGCCGCCGTTTCATTAATCCCGATGCTTCCTTTTCTTCCTATCTCTACACCATTATGCGCAACCGGATACTGAACCAGTTGCGCAATGCTGCTAATGAGGAAAAACTAAAGGAGAGTATTCTTTCACAGGCATTGGACTACACGGAAGATACCAAACGTGAAGTAATGCTGAATGATTTGAAATCCCTCATTTCCCATGCCTTGCAGCAGCTGACTCCCCGCCAGCGTGAGATTTTCGAGATGAGTCGTGAAGCCCAGCTCTCTCATAAAGAGATTGCAGATAAGTTGGGCATCTCCATCAACACCGTTCAGGAACATATATCTACCTCCCTTAAGTTGATTCGTACCTATCTCATTAAGTATTCAGGCAGTGAATATGTGGATTTGCTATTGCTGCTGATTTGCCTTAATACATAATAAATGTTAATCATACCCTAGATGTTTTCCTTTACTGTGTATTACTCTATGTAAAGGAAAAGTTTTCATGACCTTTATACTAAAAGAGCCCGCACAATGAAGAATGATGTAACAGACAAATCTATAATGCGCCGTTATCTGGATGATATGTACACCCAGGAAGAGGCCCGTGGATTATTATCCCGACTGAAAGATGATATTCATGCCCCAATGCTGGATGAACTAGCAACAGATGTCTGGAAAGAAGCCGCTATGGAAGAGCTCACCACCGGCATGGAACGTGAAAAATATAAGGAAGAAGCCAGTCGGTTACTGAAACGCATCGAACATAAGAAACGCACCTGGTTTCGGCGGATAGTCCTGACGGTGGCAAGTGCTTCTGCTGTTGTACTGCTCATTTTCGGGGGAATCAATCTACTGGGTTATATGGATAAACGGCAGGTTTCTTATTTGGAAGCCTCTACCTCTTATGGTGAATCCAGACAAATCCGGTTGCCGGATGGAACACAGCTGATCTTAAATTCCTGTTCCCGTGTTCGCTATCCGAGTAGTTTTGTAGAAGATGAACGGCAGATAGAACTGGAAGGCGAAGCTTATTTTCAGGTTCAACGAAACGAAAAGCAACCTTTTATTGTCAGGACCGCCCGTTTTGATGTAAGGGTTCTGGGAACTTGCTTTGATGTGAAAGCTTATTCTTCGGATGAAGTTGTTTCTGTAGATGTGGAAAGTGGCAAAGTACAGGTGGATCTGCCTGAAGCGATGATGCGTTTGCAGGCTAAGGAACAAGTGTTGATCAATACACTTTCCGGTGAATACAGCAAACGGCGCGAAGAACGTGATGTTGCCGTATGGCGCAAAGGTGGATTACGTTTTAGCAGCACTCCGGTGCGCGATGTGGCTAAAGAGCTTGAACGCATGTATAATTGTCGCATTACGTTTGCGGAAGGACAGGAGTTCAACAACCTGATTTCCGGAGAACATGAAAATAAAAGTTTGGAGGCGGTACTCCAATCAATGGAATATACCAGTGGCATCCGGTATAGAAAAGAAGGAAATCATATCTTCTTATTCAAGTAGCAGAAAAGCATGGATATACGTCCGGCTGGTAAACGGATGTGTGTTATAATATATGTGAGTATTAATATGTTTAACCTTTAATTAAAAGAGAATATAGAATATGAAAGCACCCACTTAGCGTCTCCTCTAAGAAAAATAGGAGCTGTCTCACAGAGAAGCCCCTATCTCGTAATGCGAACAGGTATTCATTCGTTTCGACCCGCGTGAATCATGTATCGCGAATTACTCCTTTGTTCTAATTAATTTTATCAATTACTAAAACGCACAAATAAATGAATAATCTTCCTAATTCCAAAAGGAAAAGTAGAAATATACATTCGTTTTTAGCTTTTTTACTATTCGTATGCTTGTCATTGATGCCTGATCAGGCGCAAGCTCAGAAGGAAAAAACTGTAACGTTGAACGTTCAGAATGAAACTGTAGAGAATGTTTTTGTTCAGTTGGGCAAGCAGACAGGCTTGAAATTCTTTTATGATCAAAATGTTGTGAACACTGCTCCGCGCATATCTATCAAAGTAAAGAATAGTCCCCTACAGACTGTTCTGGACAAGATTACGGAGCAAACCAATTTGTTTTTCAATAGGGATAATAATACAATATCTGTAGGCAAACAAAAAATCGGGAATGATGTCCCGAAGTCGAAAACAAGAACTATAAAGGGAACAGTGGTAGATGAAACCGGTGAGTCGGTAATCGGTGCTACTGTAATGGTGAAAGGCACTACTAATGGTGTAACCACTAATCTTGATGGAAATTACACGTTGAACGATGTTCCTGATGGTGCTACTATCTTAATTTCCTATATCGGTTACCAGACTGTTGAACTAAAGTCCGGCAGTAAGGAACTGGCAAAAATTACATTAAAAGAAAACAGCGAATTATTGGATGAGGTTGTAGTCTTGGGATATGGCAATATTCGCCGTAGTGATGTGACGGGATCTATTGCGTCTGTTTCCTCGGAATCTATCTCTAAAGTAGCCTCTGCTTCCGTGGCCGATGCCTTGGCGGGAAAGATGGCAGGTGTACAGATCACTACAACAGATGGTGCATTGGATGCTGAAATCAGTATTCGTGTACGTGGTGGAGGATCAATCACTCAGGACAATTCACCGTTATTCCTGGTCGACGGCTTTCCGGTTGACGATTTGAGTGGTATTCCGCCTACGGACATCGAGTCTATTGATGTCTTGAAAGAGGCTTCTATGACTGCTGTTTACGGTGCCAGAGGTGCGAATGGTGTAGTCATCGTAACCACGAAGAACCCGAAGATGGGTAAGACCTCGGTTCAGTTCAATAGCTATGTACAGACACGTACACTGGCAGGGAAGTTACCGGTAATGAACAACTATGAATTTGTGATGGCGGAGTACGAGTATCAGATGATACGTAAAGGATCGGCTGATACTTTTATTAAGAATTTTGGCTATTATGACGATATTGACTTATACAAATATACGGACTCTACCGACTGGCAGGATGAAGTGCTGGGAGGCAATCCGATTTCACAATACTATAATCTGACTATCAGCGGCGGTAGTGAAAAGACGAAATTTAATCTAAGTTATAACCGTAATAAAGATGAAGGACAGCTGATAGGTTCCGGTCTGTCACGTAACAATATTATTCTGAAGCTGAACCATGAACTGTTCAGGAACCTGAAACTGGAGACAAATGCCACATATCGCACCCGTACCATTGACGGAGCAGGTACATCGGGAACCAACATTGTCACGGCTCTTCGTTTCCGTCCCACAAACGGACTAACTTCCGGCGCATCCCTTGATCCGGATGATGATGATGAAAATCTGGATGAAGATGGTAATTCCTTAAATCAGAGATACACCCCGTTGGAGGAAAATAAGCAGAACTATAGAAAAAGGGAAGAAACTGCAATCAGCCTCAAAGCAGCTTTGGTGTGGGATATGTTTAAAGGAATGCAATTCCGCTCCGAATATGGCATCAGCACAACGGACTCGAATGATGATCAGTTTTATGGAGCTTTATCCAGCACAGCGTCTGCTGCGGGAATGAATAATATGCCTTCGGCTAAGCGTACTAAAACACATAAAGAGTCGTACCGACTGGCAAATACGCTGACCTATCGCAACTTGTTCCGCAAAATTCATAATGTAAACCTGATGCTTGGACAGGAAATAAACCATTCGCAGAATAACAATACTTTTATGAGTGCACGTTATTTCCCGGTTTCCATTACGGCAGAAGCGGCTCTTGAAAACTTTGCATTGGGCACTCCACACCAGAGCACCAGTTATAAAGCTGCTCCGGACAGAACAGCCTCTTTCTTTGGCCGTGGCTTGTACGATTACAAAAGCCTTTACTATGCCACTTTTACATTTCGTGCAGACGGCTCGACGAAGTTTGCACCCGGTAAGCAATGGGGTGTGTTTCCTGCCGGTTCCATAGCTTGGAGACTTTCCAAAGAGAAATGGATGAAATCGGTCAGGTTTATTTCAGAACTGAAACTGAGAGCAAGTTATGGGTTGGCTGGTAACAACCGTATCAGTGATGATTTGTGGCATAACATCTATCGTGTGTATAGCGGATCAAGTGCTCCCGGTTTCAATAATGAAGAATATAATTACTATCAGTTTGCCGACCAGACTTACTTGTATGATCCGGATTTGAGATGGGAGACTACCATTACACGAAATCTTGGTTTGGATTTCGGTATCTTCAAAAACCGTTTAACCGGTACAGTCGATGTATACTGGAATACAACTAAAGATTTGCTGGTGCCGTCAATCATTCCTAATTCATCAGGTTACTCGCGACAGATGACAAATGTAGGCCGGACTTCCAATAGAGGAGTTGAGCTTTCATTGAACGGTAAAATCGTCCAGACAAAGAACTTTAATTTGTCTGCCAGTTTCAATGTGGCCTTTAATAAGAACAAAGTCGATAAGCTTTCTTCCGGTGAGACGGAATGGAAAACAAAAGCTTCCTTGTCCAACTGGTATGGAACCTACAATTATAAAATGGAAGTGGGTAAAAGTATGGGACTCATCTATGGTTTTGTGAATGATGGTTTTTATACGGTTGACGATTTTAATTTTGATGAAACGACGAAGAAGTGGACTTTGAAACCGGGAGTTCCGGATAATTCTTCATTCAGCTCAGGTAACTTTAGCTTTAAACCGGGAGCAATGAAGTTCAAGAAACTGTCTGATTCCGACTCAGACCTGATAACGGAAGAAGATATGACGGTCATTGGAAATACGAATCCGAAGGTAACTGGTGGTTTTGGCCTTTCCGGCAGTTGGAAGAACTTGGATTTTACCGCGTTCTTTAATTATATGTGCGATTTTGATGTATTCAACGTCAATAAACTTTATTTGAATTCGGCTGTTCGTCGCAACTATTCCAATCTGTCTACCAATATGAATTTGGCACGCCGTTTCCGCTATGTGGATGATGCCGGTGTCAATGTCTCCAGTGATCCGGTTGCATTGGCCGCATTAAATCAGAATGCTGCCACTTATTCCTGGATGTCCGTTACACAGGGTATCACAATGAGCGATTTGATTGAAGACGGTTCATTCCTGCGTCTGAGTACGCTGACTGTGGGATATACATTTCCGCAACGCTGGTTGAGCCGCCTGGGAGTCAAGAGTCTGCGTCTGTACTTCTCCGGTAGTAACCTGTTCACTTTGACGGGATATAGCGGATATGATCCGGAAGTGAATATACAGAAAGGTTTGACGCCGGGTATAGATAATAATGTGACTCCTCGCAGTCGTGTTTATACGCTTGGAATGAATTTGAATTTTTAATACTATAGAATTGAACCATGAGAAAATTTTATATTCCAGTTATCATATTGATGATACTTACATCTTGTGAAGATTATCTGAATGTAAATTCGCCTTCCACTTTTGATAAAGATTATATATTTACCAGTGAATCAGAGATTGCAACTGCCGTCAATGGCATGTACGTACCGATGGTCAGTGGTAAGGGATGGGTAGGCAACCTGGCCCAGAAAATGCTGTTTAATACAGATGTGGAGTTTACTACGGTCACTACGTCGTCCAATCTGAAAGAGAGTGCTTTCGAACCGAGTGCAGGTGACATCAGTTCGTACGGCAGCATCTGGACAGGGATGTATGATGGAGTGAACAGGACGAATGACGTGATAGAAGGTATCGAACAAAGTCCTCTGTTTGAGGCTGCTGATAAAACCAAGCCTTCGCGGTTAATGCATTATTATGGTGAGGCGAAAGTTCTGCGTGCCATGTACTATCTGGAGTTGGTGAGGAATTGGGGAGACGTTCCTTACAGACGGAAACCGGCAGGAAACAAGGATGAACTGTTTATCGGTGCAACTGACCGTGACATCATATTGACAGATATGATCAATGACCTGATTGAAGTTGAACCGGTCATGTGGTATGCGGAAGAATCGGACAGGGGAGTGGAAGCGGCATCAAGAGAGTTTTGCCAGGGATTGATTGCCCGTATGGCATTGTATAGAGGAGGATGGACTCTGCGTCCGGATTACTCGAACCCTGCCGCTATCGGTTCAATGCAGCGCAATGATGACTGGCAGAAATATTATGAGATAGCCGAGAAATATGCAGGTAAAGTGATTAATGAAGGCAAACACTCGCTGAATCGCTCATTCCGTCAGGTTTGGGTGGACGAATGTAGTTGGATTGTTCCGGTGAATGATGATAATATCTTCGATGTACCGGCAAAGGTAGGAGGCTCCGGAGAGTTGGGATATTCCTGGGGGACATACATCGTTTCGCAAAAGAATTCAGAGGGACAGAATGCATCTAATGCTCCGCATGGATATTCTTCGGGAGGTTCCAAACTGGCACTTACCTATATGCTGTCGTTTGATAATAAGGACTTGCGCCGCGATCTTACGTGCGAGATGTTTCGCTATGAAAATTCAGGAATGACTAATATAGTTCAGAAACCGATAGCCGCCCTTACGGTTTATTGCGGAAAATGGAACCGCCTGTTTATGGCAACTCCTCTGGGCAGTACTTCCAATAAAGGTACCGGAATCAATTACACTTATATGCGGTATGCAGACATACTACTTATGTATGCCGAAGCTGCCAATGAGAATCATAATGGTCCTACACCCCAAGCCAAAGAGGCTCTGAAGAAAGTCCGCAACCGTGCTTTCGCGGCGGAAGATCAGCCGGAAATGGTAGACACCTATGTCGATAAACTTACTTCAAAAGAAGATTTCTTTGATGCAATCGTTAAAGAGCGCGCATGGGAGTTTGGGGGTGAAAAGCATAGAAGATATGATCTGGCGCGTTGGAATCTGTATGGAAAGACCCTCTATAACTTGTATTTTGATTGGATTACGTTAGGAAAAGTTGCCCGTACCAAGCAATATGAGAATACGACCACTGCATTTGAGGAACCTACTTATGATGAACGTTTTGAATCTTATCCGGCAGTTGCTTATTACAAAATGGTCGATGCCGTGAATCCGGCTGCCGTATGTGTATCGCAGACCATAGACTGGTATAAAGAAGGAGGCAAGAACTCTTATGATGAGGCTTTTGAATCCTATCCTTCAAAGGCACCTACGGGATATACACTTATCAATATGTGTAATCAATATTGCACGCAGGTCAAGAATACCTCGAATCCGCGTCAATGGGTTCCTGCTCCTGCTGTCTTGTTTTCCTTTTACGGCTATATCAATGAATCGAATGCCGCAACAGTGAATCCGGAAACCGATCCGGTCCGCTATCTGGTACCTATACCTCCCGATGCATTGTCAAGCCATCAGGGACTGTTGAAGAATTATTATGGATATTAAAAAAGAGAGTATGAAAAAGTTATTGATATATTTGATACCTGTATTGGCATTTTGTCTATTGAATATTACTTCATGCAAGGATGATGCGGAAGAGCTGCCCCGCCTGTTCAGACCTTCCTTCATAGCCTCCTCCTGTTTTGCGGAAGGTAATTCGATTACCCTTGCCTGGAGAACATCCGGAGAAGCGACCTCTTATACGGTGGAGCTTTCGCGTGACCAAGCTTTTCAGTCGGAACCCGCTGCAACGCAGACCGTAAACAACGGTAAATGCACTTTTACAGATTTGCGTTATGAAACAGGTTATTATGCACGGGTAAGAGCGAATAATGAGAGTCTGGATATCATTTCAAACTGGACGGAATATTCTTCTCTTATCACCACTTTGACGCGTATCATACCCAAGGTACTTTATGCATTGGATGAACACCAGATAACGGAGAATTCGGCTGTGATAGAATGGAGAGTCTCTGACCAGAATCCTGTGGACGGTGTTTCCATCTGGCAACAGGAAAATGGAACGGATGAAAAGCATTTTGACTTGTCCGGATCGGAAATAGCTTCAGGTAAGTATGTAATTTCAGGATTGGCTCCCCGTACATCCTACTATGTTGCATTGACCAATAGTAAAGCTCCCGAAGGTGCGGAAAAGTACAACCGGCAGAAATTCACAACAGCCGGTATGCCTTCCGGTGCCGTTCTGGTGACGGATGGTGTTGATTTACTATCGAAGATAAAAGAGGGGATGGCTGATGACAGCCAATCAAGTTTGATCTTTCAATTGAAAAACGGGGTTGATTATTATCTGTCGGCAGACGGACTTCCCGAAAGTAGCACCGGTGACATCAAACTGACGAAAAGCATTGCATTCTTGGCTAATCCCGGAGATCGCCCTACACTTTATATACGTAAAGGTGGCTTCATCATTAAACCGGAAGTGAATAATATTCCTGAAATCAACTATTTTATTGTTGAGAATGTGAATGTCAAAGAGCCAATCGTGTCCGGAGGAAGTGGCGGCAGCAAAACACGCTTGTTGAATATCGGCAAGCACGATGCCGGAACTGATATCACGATAGACCGTTTTGAAATCTGTAACTCCGATATTGTCCTGCCTTCTACCGTTCTGATGATGAACGATGCCAGCGAAGGTATGACGACCATCAATCATATCCGGATTGATAATTGTCTGGTTACCGGAATCAATGACACCAAATATGTAACGAAGCAATTCGGATTCATACATGCCATCAATAAAGGTTCCAACATCTGGAATGATGTTTCTGTAACGAACTCCACCTTCTATGAATTTTATATCTCACCGGGTGTCTTTGGAGTGCTTACCGCCGATGTGCCGGTTTCAGCTAACGCTAAGGTTTCTATCTCGAATTGTACATTCTATAATTGGGCTACAAGCAAGTCGTCGTATACGGCAATTGGCAATTTCTCTAAACTGTCTGTGGCATTGCCTCTATCCGTTAATGCCTGTGTCTTTGGATATAGTGCAGGAAAGGCTCTGGTTCCGGGACAAGTCAATCTGACGGGAAAGAATAATTATTGCACCACAGACTTTGAGCAGGCAGCCGATACTGGACTGACGTTGATAGATTTGGGTATGTCGGATTCTTCATTTTTCAGGAATGCTAAGGATGGTGACTTTACGATTATCAATACCGGGTCTACGGTTTATACCCAGGAATATGGTGACCCGCGCTGGATAACGGTTTCCGAATACTAACTTATTGATAAAAAACAGAAAGTGTAAGATTCTGTAAGAGGGCTGTGCTTAGTATGGACGGATTTTGATTCGTTCATACGGGCCGCCTATTGACTATACACTATTAAAATAGGAGATTAGAATAATGAGATATGCTACAATTGGAATACTTCTTCTGGCATGGGTTCTGTTGGCCTGTGATGAAAAAGAGGAGGTTTCCGGTCCGTCTGTTCCTTTCCCTGATTATGGAGCAGTACTTGCTTTTCCGGGAGCAGAAGGGTACGGGCGCAATGCGGTAGGCGGAAGACATGGCGAGGTCTATCACGTCACTACGCTTGCCGACTCGGGAAAAGGCTCTTTGCGTGATGCGGTGAGTAAACCCGGAAGAATCGTTGTTTTTGATGTTGCGGGAATCATTCGCCTGCAATCCCCGCTTGCTTTTTCCAGGAATCTGACTATTGCTGCACAAACGGCTCCCGGTGACGGAATTGTCGTTTATGGAAATCATGTTTCTTTTTCCGGGGCCGACAATGTCATTTGCCGCTATCTGCGCATACGGATGGGAGTGAACGGGAAAGACGGTAAAGATGCCGCCGGTGTCGCTTACGGAGCGAATATGATTTTTGATCACATGTCGGTCACCTGGGGACGTGATGAATGTTTTTCCATCAATGGAGATCCGAAGAAACCGGGCGATCAGCCCCGGAATATAACTATCCAGAACTCCTTTATAGGGCAAGGCCTGCAACCACATTCTTGCGGTGGACTTATCCAGACTACGGCTGAAAATGGAGTGACTTTATACCGTAACCTGTATATCGACAACAAAACCCGTAATCCGAAAGTGAAAGGCCTGAATCAGTTTGTAAACAACGTCGTTTACAACTGGGGTAATGGCGGTGCTTATATCATGGGTGATACGGAACAGACTTCCGAAGCCGATATCCGGAATAACTATTTCATAGTGGGTGCTACTTTAAATTATGATGGGAAAACGCTGGGAGCCACTGCTCCCTTCACGCGCTATAACAAACATTTCCGTGCCCATTTATCCGGCAACTATTATGATGAAAATAAGGATGGAGTGTTGAATGGTCGCGAACTGACCCGTGAAGATTGTACGAAACGGAAACAAGAGTCTGGCACTGAAGTCGTGATAACTCCTACTTTTCTGGATAAACCGTCGGATGTGCATCCTACTGTCGAAGGTTTGATGACCGCTCGGGATGCTTACGAATGGATCGTGCAGCATGGAGGAGCCTCATTACCCGCCCGTGATCAGGTAGATAGCTATCTTGTTGAAGAATTAACTTCATTGGGTAAGAAGGGAGGAATTATTCTCACAGAGATGGACCTGCCTACACAAGGCCCCGGTGAAATAAAGTCGGGGACCAAACCACTGGATACGGATAATGATGGTATGCCCGACGACTTTGAAGATACATATGGACTTGATAAAAATGATCCGTCCGACGCTATGAAGATAGCTTCCAACGGATATACTAATATTGAAAACTACATATTCCTGATAAACAAATGAAAAAGATATATACTTATTTGATCTTCTCATTCGCCCTGCTGTGCAGCACTTCATTGATTGCGCAGACCAATGAGAAAGCCAGAGAAACTGCTGTGATGATTGCCGACCGCATTCTGAAGTCAACAACCTATGATTTTGTAGATAAGAAAAGTGGCAAGACCTACACATCGCTCAAAAACGTACCTTTAAATAAGAATGTGAAAGTACAAAGTAAATACCTGGATTGGCATTACACAAACGGAGTCACCAACATAGCCCTGATGGAGTTGGGAGATAAATTGGGTACTTCGAAGTACGAGAACTATGTTCTGAAGAATATGAATTTCATTTTCGACGATGCAAACCAGGACTACTTCCATCGCCTGTATGACCAAACATTGGAGCAGGAAGGTTGGAAAGCCGTGAACCATGTGAATTGGCACATGATTTACCGGAATAAACGTCTGGATGATAATGGCCCTATGGGCGCCAGTCTGATTGTGCTCAACCGCCGTCATCCGGAACAGGCTTTCCAGAAGTATATCGACCAGACTGATCATCACCTGATGGTGTCCGAACCTCGTCTTGCCGATGGCACTATTGCCCGGTTATGGCCGCATGTCAATACCATTTGGGCCGATGATGCCTTTATGGCCCTTTCTTTTCTCGTCAGGATGGGAGAGGCGACAGGTGATGCTAAATACTTTGATGATGCAGCCAATCAGATACTGAACTATACCCGCTACCTGTGGTGCCCCGAAAAAGGACTGTACTATCATTGCTATCACACGGATAACAAGGCGCATGGCGTTGCCCATTGGTCCAGGGCAAACGGATGGGTTTTCATGGCTACTGCCGATTTGCTGGCACGAATGCCCGCCGACCATCCGATGCGTGAAGATGTCATTCGGAACTTCCGTATGCAGGCGGACGGACTGATTCGTTATCAGGGTGCGAACGGATTGTGGCATCAGCTTCTGGATAAGGAAGATTCCTATGAAGAAATCACGGGAACCGCCATGTTCGTCTTCGGCATTGCCAGAGGGGTGAAACAAGGGTGGCTGCATCCCGACTATATCTATGTGGCATGGGAAGGGTTGAAAGGCATGCTCACCAAGATTACTCCGAAAGGTGATGTAACGGCTATCTGTGCAGGTACGGGCATAATGCCTGCTTTGTCATTCTATTATAACCGTCCCCAGTGGAAGAATGATCCGATGGGAGAAGGCCCGGTGCTGAGGGCATTGGTGGAAATGATTGACGCACCTAAGTATACGGAAATCAAGGCCGAACAGCAATACGATAAAATCAAGTGATTTCTTGATATTACAGGAGTATTACAGATTTATTACAGAATCTTTCTTTAGCTTTGCATTTTCTAAGAAAATAAGTTGAAGTAAACCTTTGAGGATAATATGCTAAAGAAATATTCTGTATTACGGGGATTCGTCATTTTATGTGTAGGACTGCTTGGCTTCTGTCTGCCTCCTTTGCAGGCACAGGACAGCGATTTCGTGACCTGGAACAAGATGAAAGCCCGGCACGATGTATCCTCCAAAGTGGAACTTTACGGAGATGTCGAGATGCGTACCCGTGATGCACTGGATGAGATAGACCGTTGGGGTTTCGGCGTAGGTACTTCCGTTCTTCTTCTTCCATTTCTAAAAGCTGAGGGCGGTTACGAATACCACTACCGCAACCGTGGTGAAGACGGCTGGAAATCCCGGCACCGTTACCATGCAGGTGTCTCTTTTACTCTTAAAAAACGACAATGGACGTTCACCCTGCGCGAGCGTTTCCAGCATACTTTCGACGGACGCGGAGCGGATGAATTCCGTCTCCGCACCCGCCTGAAAGCTGCTTATAAGGTAACTACATGGTCACCGTATGTCTCTTTAGAGCAATATCACGGTCTGGGCAAAGATGAATGGTTTCATGCCTCCCGCTTCCGTGCCCGCGGTGGGGTGGAAGCTAAACTGTCGTCCTCTTGGTCGGCAGACGTTTTCTATTGCTACCAGCACGAGAGTAATCTGGACAGGCATATTCTGGGGTGGGAGTTGATTTACCGATTCTGATTCATACTCTTTCTTTTTACTCATTTATTTGTAGGTATGCGATGCGTTCACTATATTTGTATGTTCATTGTTTGTGAACAGGCTTTATTAGTGAACAAAAGATGCTACTGAAATGGAAAAAGAACTGATTCATGAAGTTGAAAATAAACTTGTTGAAATAGTAGGTCGAAGCAATGTTTATGTAAAAGCAAGTCCGATTCCGGAATTTGACTGGATGTTGTGTATCAGAGGTTATGAATTTCTATGTGAAGTTAAAAAGACGGTTACGAGAAGTAATTTCGGTAGCATACAAATGAAGTTGAGGACATGGCAAGAAAACACAGATAAGCCGATTTTGCTTGTAGCACAAAACATTTATCCTCTTTTGATGGATGAATTTGCCCATCAGGGAATTAACTGTTTAGATAGTGTAGGAAACTGTAGGATTAAGGTCGGTGATTTGCTAATGCATATTGAAGGAAGAAAAGTACCTCCTAAGTTTCAGGCAACATCTGCCAATAGAAGTCGTTTGTTTCAGGAAGCCGGAATAAGAATCATATTTCGTATCTTGTTAGAGCCGGATTGGCTAAATCTGTCTTATCGGCAGATGCAACTATCTACCAATGTTTCCTTGGGTTCAATAACTGTTATAATGAACGAGCTTTTAGAATCAGGATATTTGTTGAAGACGAACAAAGGGAAATTCTTAAAGAATAAGCAGGAGCTATTGGAACGCTGGGTGGTTGCTTACAATGAAATTTTGAAGCCTAAACAGCTAATAAGGAGAATGACTTTCAAAGATGCAGAGCTTCATAAGAATTGGGCTGATTTAAAATTGCCATTTGACATATATTGGGGGGGAGAACCTGCCGCTAACTTGGTTGATGGTTATCTGTATCCTGAGTTATTTACCCTTTATGGCGGTACTATGGGCGATTGGGTAAAAGCAGGCCTTAGACCGGATGATGAGGGTGAAGTTTTCGTTTATAAGAAGTTCTGGAGTAGTGTTGAGCAAAGTCTGGTCACTCCGGCATTACTAATTTATGCAGATTTAATGGGAAGCGGCAACAGCCGGAATATTGAAGCTGCTCAAAGAATTTATAATAATGAATTACAATATCTCCAGTGATGAGTTTGATAATCTCTTAATAAAAGAGTTGTTAGAAAAACTTAGCCGATATTTCGAAAAAGAGAAGCTTCCTTTTTATGTGATAGGGGCAACAGCTCGTGACATCATTATGCAGAAGCTGTTGCAACAGAGATCTGTCAGACATACGCAAGATTTGGATATTGCTATAGCTATAGCCGATTGGCAAAAGTTTGAGGAAATCTCAAACGGTATTGCGCAGATGGATGGTTTTGAGAAGTCTTTGAGTCAAAAGCAACGCTTTTATTATAAGAAAGTATATGAGATAGATATTATCCCATTTGGCGAAGTTGCAAAAGAAGATAAGTGCATTTATTGGCCGCCTGAAGAAGAATTTAAAATGTCAGTTCAGGGTTTTGATGAAGCCTTGAAAGATTTCATGATAGTCAGGGTGGACGGTGAATTTGATATACGGGTTGTTTCTTTACCGGGTTTGTTTCTTTTGAAATTGAATGCATGGATAGAACGTAACCTGGAAACAAGCAAAGATGGTGAGGATCTATGGTATATCATTGAAAATTATTTTGATGCTTGCCAGGAACATTACATTGAAATCAATTATCATCAGGAAGTTTATGATATGGATGATTTTGATTTGTCTGTAGCTGGTGCCCTCTGGTTGGGGTATGATATCGTGTCTATTCTCACTCCTGTACAATTAGAGTATTATCATAACATATTGGAGCATGAA
>NZ_EQ973495.1:196138-224099 GCF_000158035.1 Bacteroides cellulosilyticus DSM 14838 | reverse complement strand
AGAAAGCCGCCTTATTGAGCATATGATGAAGCAAAACATAGCTGTTTCTTATGAGAAAGTTTACAGGGTAATATCTCAGATATCGTCAATTTTGTGTGGGGCAATTTAAAAACGATCTTTTCCCATAAACTTACAACTCTTGTCATAAGTAGACATCTTTCATATTAAAGCCTTCTGGCGGATACGAACTTCGTCTTCGCACTCACCAGAAGGCTATTTATAGGGAACTATTGCTTATTTATTTGTCCCCATCCAAGTCCATTTATGCCAGATATGTTCTAATGGACCTTGTTTATGTTTGCTTAACCACCATTTACAGAATTTTACTTGCAACAGGAACATGCAAAATCCGATTAGCAGACTGAGCGTATATCCACAATAAGGAGCCAAGTACAGACCAATCGGGAAGTAAATCAGTGCTCCCATTATGGATTGGGATATATAGTTCGTAAGACTCATTTTTCCGTAGAATCTCAGGCTGCTGACGGTTTTACTGAACTTTTCACGTTGGTAAAGCAATACGAATGAAGCTACCAGTACGAAAGTAAAAGCTAACTTTTGCCACATATCGAATGCAGTTCCGGCTGTTTGCTGTATGATTGCACTGTTCTGTATAATCAACTCTTTCAGGGCATAGAGAGGAGCAAAAGAGATTGCGGAGATTATCAGTATCTTTATCCAGAAATGGAGATTCTTTTCCGTCGTGACGAAAAGCTGCTTTCTGCCGATGTAGAAGCCTAAGAGGAATAATCCGGCTGTTTGGAAAAAGCGTCCTGCATTTACTGCCCATAATAAGCTGGCTTTCTGACCTAAAGTAACGTTCCCCCAGATGAAATCCCAAAAGTTGCCGGCCTGAGTGTACTCTGCTACTTCTGCATACATTTCGCCTACCTTCAGGTCCGGTAACTGATGTGCGGGATTGATCAAACTGGCTATGTAATGATACCATTCAACAGGTTGTAACAAGAAGATAATGGAAGTGATGAGAATAACTTTATCACTCCAATTCCGGGTAAAGAACAGGACAAGCCCGACAATTACAAATAGCAATAATACATCTCCGGCAGGAAAGAAAGCAGCGTTTAATGTTGCAAATACAGCCAGCAGAACTAAACGCCATAGGAAACGATAACCGAAGTCCTTGCCTTGCTTCTTCTGATTATTGCTCTGAATGTAAAATGTAAATCCGAACAGGAGAGCGAAGATTGCGTAAGATTTTCCGGCAAATAGGGTGAAAACACCGCTTAATACTCCCTGGTCCAATATGTTTAGCCAAGTTGGTGAATCTGTGGGATAAACGGGAAAAATGAAATGTTCAAGACTGTGAACCAAAAGGATAGCCATTACGGCAAAGCCTCGTAGGGCATCTACTACCTCGATACGAGGATTCTTGTTGCTTAGTTGTTCCATGAATTATTTATTTAGTAATGTTTTAATTCGTTTATTCATCGGTTTTTCAAAATAGTAGTAGGAGAGTAAACTTAATAGGACGATGATACAGAATAAGATCGGAATAGAAATATACCATGCTATATGAAAGTTACTTCCTTTTTGCCATTCTGCATAGGACAGCAGCACAAAAAGATGAATCAGATAGAAGCTGTAACTGATCTCTCCGCCAATCACTAAAATACGGTTGGATAAGAGGCGTGAGACTATACCTTTTTGTAGAGAGAAGCTGATCAGAAGAAATGCAACTGGAAGCCAGTAGTAACAGGAATACCGATACACTTTGGGTATTTCAGCCGCATAGAGATAAAAGGCTAAAAATAAAGCGATAGATGCTATTTCAATAATACTTCCTTGATATGCAGTGATGTTTTTACCTTTCAAACGGTCGTACAATTGAAACAGCAGCATGCCGGCTAAAAAATCTGGTAACCGGGTAATCGGATTGACGTACCAATATCCTTTTATATCGGTTTCCGGCGTAAAATGCATGCCGATCACAATCAATACGGCAGAAACTAAGAAAACGCAGAGCAATTTTTTATAATCCTTTGCTATGGGTATCAGGAATGGGAAGCAGAGGTAAAATAGCTGTTCGCAACATAAGCTCCACGAAGGGCTGTTGAATGAGAAAAAGTAGTCGGCTTTTGGAATGTAGGCATTTGTCAATGTGAGTGAAGCTAAGAAGTGTTTGAGCCAATCTATCGCTCCTGATGCAATGACATAGTTTCCTAAGGCGACGGCGATAAATAGGGTCAGCCAATGTAGGGGATAAATACGTGCGATGCGTGCTACCCAAAAAGCCCGTTTGGTTATCTTGTTTTCACTGAATCTCTTCTGGTAATTGTAGGCTATGATAAAGCCGCTTAGCACAAAAAAGAAACTGACACCCACAAATCCTTCTTTGAAGAAATGGGTGTCAAAGAATTTATCTATAGTATAGCAATGTGCTCCAAATACCATCAAAGCAAATATAAACCGTAAGGAGGTAAGTGTATTTATCATAGCTCTGTATTTTGTAGCCTTTTTGGATGTTTTTTATTTTGACTCCTCAAATATACGAAAAGAGGAAGATTAATGTCTTTTAGGCTGTTCTTTTTTAGTGGATTTTCGCATTTTATCATAAAAAAAGACTTACATGTGCTAATTATGCAAGTCTCTTGATATAAAATACCAAATATAGTATTCTCTTTTTAGAAAGTATAATAAAAACCCCCCATCCATACCCCACCTTTATCCAAAATGAGTATATTTGCCCGCATCATTCTATCTTTTAACCTTAAAAACACAGTTTAAATGCAGCGTAAAGCCCCGCAAATACCTGATATTGACGATGAAACACTTTTTGCTAAAGTGGAGCGGGGAGATGTAGAGGCATTTACTGCGGTTTACAATAAATATCACAAATTGCTTTACGCATTGGCTTATCGCTATTTGATGAGTTCCGCGATGGCAGAAGACGCTGTGCAGCACGTATTTACCCGTTTCTGGGAATTCCGTTCGGAGCTTCGGGTAGGCATCAGCCTGAGAAACTACCTGATAACAATGACTAAAAATCATATACTCAATGTGATACGCAATGAGAATACCGCCCTTACCAAGAATTATGAGATAGCTCAGGGTGCGCCTGCTTACGAAGATACACTTGTCGACAGTCTGGAAAAGAAAGAACTGATGTCCATCTTTTATAAAGCAGTCGATATGTTGCCGCCCCAAAAGCGGGAAATCTGCCTGATGAAGGTGCGCGAAGAACTCTCCAACCAGGAGATAGCCGACCGCCTGAAACTCTCTATCAATACAATCAAAACCCATTATTCTGATGCGCTGAAACTGCTGCGCGCCCATTTGGGTAAATTGCTAATTTTTGTTACGTACCTCACCTTGTTAAGGTATTTAAGTGTCTATTTAACAGTATGAGTACAGAGAATATGAATACACCTACAGAAAAACAGATACAGGAAGTGCTGGCAGGGACATCTACTCCTGAAGTTGCCCGGATCGTAGCGGCTTGGTTTGCTACCGATGAGGGTGCGGCCTATCTGGCTAAAAGTATGGACCGTGATGCCGTACAGATCAAACAAGGATTCGAAGAACTCTATGTCAATCACGAAATCCCGTCCGAAGAGATGTTTGCCCGTATCCGCCGCAACATCCGGCAGAAACGCATCCGCAGGATTACCTTCCGTGTGGCAGCCGTACTCATTCCGTTTGTGCTGCTGATAGGGCTGTTTGTCCAGGTGAATACCCGTGTCGATCTGCTGGGTGATTCCGGTTACGAAGAAATCTATGTGCCCAAAGGTGAGCGCCTGCAAATGATGTTTCAGGATGGCACACGTGCTTATATAAATTCAGATTCACGCCTGAAGTATCCAAAGAAATTTGCGCTGTCCAGCCGTGAAGTCTATCTGGAGGGCGAGGCCTATTTTGTAGTCTCAAAGAATTCCCACCGACCTTTCATTGTCAATCTTAACGGGCCTGCCGTGCATGTTCTGGGAACTTCGTTCGATGTTCAGGCTTATCCGGAGAATAAGGATATCACAGTCTGTTTGGACGAAGGCCGTGTTAATCTGACACTTGCTTCAGATAAGAAATATCCGTTGAAACCCGGTGAGAAACTTGTCTATAACAAAGAAAGTGAGCGTTGTACCATTACCCGACATGCTGATATTCATCTGTCTTCCTTGTGGAAAAAGAATGTGATAGCTTTCAAGGATGCCCCGCTGTCCGAAGTTATCAAAGTGCTGAATCGTTGGTATGATGTGGACTTCAAGATAGAAGACCAGTCAGTTTGGGATGTATACTTTACGATTACATCAGAGAATACGCTTCTCGAAAAAGTTCTGGGTGATCTGGAAAAGATTGCGCCGTTACGGTTTGAATATAAAGAGGCTGAAAAGGAAGTGATAGTCACAAGAAAAAAAGAGGATTCCCGTCTAATGCATTGATTATGTAGATTTGAGTTGTAAACAATATGTGAAGCAAAAGTGCGTATTGCAGGTAAAATTCCGTTCAGTAAAGTGCGCATTGCAGGTGATTTGCGTCTTATTAAACTTGCGCATTACAGAAAGTATCCTTACTTTTGTGCATTGGCTATATGATAAATATTGAATTGCATGATATTTAAACGTAAATTGTACAATAAACTACTTGCTTGGAAACATCAGGCAGCAGGTACTAAGGCACTTCTGATAGAAGGTGCCCGACGAATAGGCAAGTCTACCCTTGTGGAAGAGTTTGCAAAGAATGAATACCGGAGTTATCTTTTGATAGACTTCAATAAGGTGAGCGACTCGGTTGTTTCGGCTTTCAATAATTACATGAACGACCTCGACACCTTTTTCCTTATTCTCTCTTCGGAATATGGAGTGAAACTTTATTCAAAAGAATCCGTCATTATCTTTGATGAGATACAACAATTTCCTAAGGCACGGCAAGCGATAAAGTATCTGGTGGCGGACGGGCGGTTCGACTATATAGAGACTGGTTCGCTCATCTCCATAAAGGAAAATGTAAAGGACATAACCATTCCCTCAGAAGAGAGGGCACTAACTATGTATCCCATGGATTTTGAGGAGTTTGCCTGGGCCATGGATGAGGAACCATTGATGACATATATCCGCCAATGCTTCGATAAAAGAGTGCCTTTGGAACAAGGACTCCACGCCAAGGCCATGTTGTTGTTTCGGCAATACATGATCGTGGGCGGTATGCCGAAAAGTTTGTCGGCCTACATGGAGAACAACCGAAGTTTCGAGATGGCCGATATGGAAAAAAGAGATATACTGACACTCTACCGCAATGACATAATGAAGATAAATTCCGGTTATAGGTCGAGCGTATTGAGTATTTTTGACCAGATTCCGGCTTTTTTGTCGCGCTCGGAAAGACGAGTGGTGATGAATCGCATTGAAAAAGGTGCAAGTTTCCCTAAGTATCACGATACCTTCTTCTGGCTATCCGATTCGATGATTGCCAACGAATGCTTTAATTGTTCGGACCCCAACGTGGGGCTCTCGTTAAATGAAGATAGGACATATGTGAAGTGTTATATGGGTGATACAGGGCTGCTCATCAGCCATACGTTTGACGAGAATGAAATTTCCGATGGAGAACTTTACCGGGAAATCTTGTTGGGAAAACTATCTGTAAACGAGGGCATGTTCTATGAGAACGTAATTGCGCAGATGCTTGTGGCTGCCGGGCACAAGCTCTACTTCTACACTCGCTACAATGAGGAGAAGCACCGCAACGATGTGGAAATAGACTTTATTCTTTCGAACCAAAGCAAATTGAAATATAAAATTTTTCCGATAGAGGTAAAGTCAAATGATAAATATACCATCCGCTCGCTCACCCGCTTCAACGAGAGTTTTCATCAGCGTATAGGAGGGAGCTATGTGATTCATCCTAAAAACTTGAGCGTGAAAGAAGGGGTGGTCTATTTACCGGCCTATATGACCTTCTGCTTGTAGTGTATAAAAGTGTAAATATGAAGAGATAAGTCTATGAAGAGCGGTAATATGAAAAAAATGTGTGGCTGATGTCAATATATCAGCTTGGTGACGATCGGTTGACTAACTTGAAAATATTGGCTCCGAATATCCTTGGTCGGAAGGTTGATGACGAGCTAATCCATACGTTCTGTTTTATCTCCGTTAAAGAGGAAGTCGGACCAATTTCGGAAATATGAAAATAGGTAATAATTCAATACTATTCTGTATGCCCCATTAATAACCGTGAACAACGTTTTTAAAGAATAAGAGGAATGTTTTTTAAGAATGTTGCCGACATTTATTAACAGCGTAGAAATCGATCTTAAAACTAAAATAGAATATATGTATACAAAAAAGGCGATAATTCTTCATGAGAATGACCGCCTTTTACCTTTTATACCCGTCTTGTTTGGGGTGAAAGTCACCCGTATTAACTATAATCCACCTGAATAGCTTAGGAGTAAACCATCGGTTGATTATATGGATTAACTCCTACTTTAGCTGAATATATTGTCAATTTTATGCACTGTTTAATGTTTCGTTATAAAGGTCTTATTTTTCCCATTTACGAAAGTTTTAAGTTTATATTAGAGTTTCATTTTAAACTTCTACAAAGATACTACATCAGAAAGGCGAAGTCAAGTGTTTCAGCCCCGTTTTGAATTATTTTTTTATTTATGGTGCTAATATCTGCATCCGGCAAAAGTCATTACCGGAATGAACAGCAATAAAGATATAAATAACCGTTTCATAATCTGTATTTTAATTGATTTGATTCAGCCAGCCGGCAATTAGCGAATGGCAGTTGGACGTTTGTGAAGAGCGTATCCACAGACTTGGAGTCAGGAAGTTGCCTTCCGGAATGAGCCGTTTGGCATCAGACTCTACACTGCTGATTCCACTGCTTGCGCTTGATACGATCAGACCGATACTTTTGCCTCCCATCCGGTTGCCGTATTGAAACAGGAATGTTTGCAATGGGGCGGCCATATTGCTCCACCAAAGGGGTGCGCCTATGATAATCCGGTCGTAATCGGCGATATTCACCTCCACAGGTTTGATTGCAGGATAAGATGCCGCGTCATTCGGCTGGTTCCGGATTGCCTGAATCAACGCGCTTCCGATGGCATAGTTGTTGGCGGCATAGTCGAGTCCCTCTTCGGCCGGTTCAACTCTTATCACATCGGCTTCTATCTGTGTCTGTAAGTCACAGACAATCGTATGCACATTGTTCGTGAAACTGTAATACACGATAAGGGTTTTACCCGTTGTCGGATCGGGGTCAGGAGTCGGATCAGGATCGGGAGTAGGTGTCGGAACTTCGGTCTGCGGACCATCTGGTTCGTTACTATCGGTAGAGCAGGCGCTCAATTCCACCGCTACAAAAACGGCGAATAATAAATACAGGTACTTTTTCATGGCTTCTTACATATTAAAATAAAACTTTCATTTTCATATCTGTTATTTTTAGTTGTTTCTTTGATGCAAAGATAAAAGCAAAGACCTGCAACGTCTTTGTTGCGAGGCTCAATGTGTTTTGTTTTAGCGACCTACCTGCCGTTGTTGCTCGGCATTGTATCTGTCTCCGACAACGGGAATGGCGGCAACAGCGTTTTCCAGTTCTTTCCACTCTTCGGGAGAAAGTGTAAATTCCAGTGTGCGCAGGTTCTCCTCCAGATGTGCAAGTTTCGTTGTTCCGGGAATCGGTACGATCCACGGTGCCTTCTGGAGCAACCAGCCGAGTGCTACTTGTGTCGAGGTCATGCCTCTCGTGCGGCCGAAGGCTTGCAGCACATTCACGATGCGGGTATTTGCCCGCATTGCTTCCGCTTGGAAGCGCGGCAGGGTCTGTCGGTTGTCGTTGTTTGGGTCGAAAAACGTGTATTCGTTGATGCAGCCGCCCAAAAATCCCCGATTCAGCGGGCTGTATGGAACAAAGCCGATTCCCAGTTCCCGACAGGCGTCGAGCACTCCGTTTTCCTCCACCAGACGGTGCATCAGGTGATATTCGCTTTGGATGGCCGTCAGCGGGCAAACGGCATGAGCCTTGTGGATGGTCTCGGCGTTGACTTCGCACATGCCCCAGTGTTGTACTTTGCCCTCTTTCATCAGGTCGGCAATAGTCGATGCTACCTCTTCTGCCGGGGTGTTGGGGTCGGCACGGTGCTGGTAGAACATGGGAAGCGAATCAAGCCGGAGGCGACGGAGCGACTCTTCGCAATAGCGACGGATGGTCTCAGGCCGACTGTCCTGACGTCCCGTGCCTTTTCCGTCGATTACTTCGTGTCCGAATTTAGTCGTTACGTTAATCCGGCCTTTGAACTCGGCCAGTGCTTCTCCGGCTAAATTCTCGTTGGTCAGCGGCCCGTAGATGATGGCGGTATCGAAGAGCGTTACACCGCGATCCACTGCTTCGTGCAGCAACCGGATGCATTGCTTCTTGTCCGGATGCTGGCTACGGTTGTAGGTCATGCCCATCACGCCAAAACCGAGTGCCGACACTTCGAAAGCTGCCTTGCCCTTACCCAATATACGATGTCCCGTAATGTGGGCGACATCGCTATTGTTATCAGATGCTGCCGTCTGTTTCGTTTCAGCGGCAAATACCTTGTCCAGTCCGGTGGGCATGGCCAATGCGGCTCCTGCCAGTGCTGCCGTCTTGAGAAATCCGCGACGACTGATATTCATTTTATTGTTTTCTTCTTTCATGCTATTTATTTTTTTAGTTCCTTGATTGTTCTTGCCGGATTGCCCGCAACAACGGTCATGGGCGGCACATCTTTGGTTACTACGCTGTTTGCTCCTATGATAGCGCCGTATCCGACTCTGACACCGGGGAGAATCGTGGCGTTGATACCGATCTAAACTTTATCCTCAATGACAACGGGACGGCCGTAAGTCGCACTGCGGTTTTCCGGATCGGAGTCATGGTTGATGGTAATGATGTTTACTTTCGGACCGACCAAAACATGTTCGCCGAGTGTAATGCCGCCACGTCCGAAAAACGTACAGCACTGTTGGATAAAGCAGCCTTTACCTATCTTTATATGCTTGCCGTAATCCACATAAAACGGAGGTAGTAAGGTTACGGACTCATCCACTTCCTGCCCGATGATTTCTCCCAGTATCCGGCGGACTTCATCCGGTGTATGGTAGCCGTTGTTCAGTTCGGCCGCTGTTTTCATTGTATCCCAAATGGAGTTTATTAACTCGTCGTATCCCTGATCCGACGGGGAAACAATTTCTCCGTTCAAGTCTCTTGCAAAAATTTCATTCATAATGATGCTTCGTTTAATGTTCTGGTGCAAAGTTGTTACGAAGAGAGCCTCGTAACAACTTTGCTACGAGGCTCAATTAATTTTGTCCTGAAGTTCATTTTACCATGACGGAGCTACACCGTAGGCTTCCTTATATATTTTGGAGAAATGCGACAGGTTCTTGAAGCCTACATCGAAACAGGCTTCCGTCACTCTTTTCTTGCCCGATTTTATCAGGCCGTGCGCTGCCTCCAGACGACGTCTGATAATCCATTTCTGCGGTGTCAAATCGCTCACTTTGGCAAAATCACGTTTGAAGGTTGCCAGACTGCGTCCTGTATAACTCGCGATTTCCCCCATCGAGAGGTCATACATGTAATTCTCATTCAGATAGTCGAGAATGTCTATTTTCCATGGTTCCATGAAATCGAACAGCGAAGCATAGAGGTTCCTGTCGGTATTGAGCAGTACATACAGCCCCTCGGTCATTTTTAACTTCAGTACATCTTCGGAAGGCTTTTCGCCCGCATCGAAGTAAGGGATAACCGATTCGAACAGCGACCGAATGTCGGGTCTGTTACTCGGTAATACACGCAGACTTGCTTTTTCACGCTTGGAGTCGGCCGGTATCTGTTGTTGGTTGAGTGTATGGTAAAACTCCCTCAGAAAAGGCTTTGTGAATTTCAGCACGACGGAGCGGTAGGGCTTATTGTCCTCAACCTTTTTTTGCAGCCACATCCGGTTATCACGCCGCATGAAAGCGCAATTTCCCGGATGCAGAACGGTTTTCTTTCCCCGTTCCTCTATTTCCAATTCGCCGGAGCATAGATAAATAAGCGTATGCTCCCTGTTTTCGTGGGCACACCCCCGGTCATCGGTGAAATAGCTCGCTATAAGCACATTCAAGCAATCGAATACATCTAATTGTTCCATATTGTCAGCCTTTTATTTTTGCAAAGGTAGCAAGTTATATTTGCTTTTTATTTGTTGTGAAGCTCAATGTTTTCTCGGAAAAATCATAAGGAACAATTTATCCTATCAAAAAAAACACATTATCTTTGCAATACAATTTGAGCTGTTTAGCCGCTTTCCTATCCATGCCTTATACCTCATGCGAATTCTTTTTTATCTGTTTGCGACCAAATAAATAGCTTCAGACTGTATCAAATATAAATAAAAGCAAGATGACGAGCTACATTTTGAACCGCCAATGACGATTCTTAGTCTTTAGAAGACCTTTTCTTAATTTATTTTACAAAAAAGTATTTTTCCCTCACCCGCTCCGAAATCTTATGTGTCTACTTAGTATAAAGCGAATTTTTATACTAATGTTAATCTAAAATTTAAGTTATGAAACACAAGATTTTACTTGTACTTCTTTTAGGCTTGATGGTTGCGTTTACAGCCTCTGCCCAGAAGGTAACCTTGCAATTTCGGCAAGTTAAGTTAGCAAAAGTCTTTGATGCTATCACTCAACAAACAGGGCTAACTGTAGCATACAGTCGTCCTACGGTTGATCCTGACCGAATTGTAACTATTGAAGCTAATAAAGAAGAACTTTCCCAAGTACTTACTCAATTAATGAAAGGTACGAATGTGACTTTTGAAATTGGTGAGAAGAAAATCTATTTGAAAGAAAAGCCAACTTCGGATGTACAGCAAAGCCGAAAAGTTAAAACAATCTCTGGTACCATAGTTGATGATAAAGGCGAGCCGGTGATTGGTGCCAGTATCATAATTGAAGGAACTTCACAAGGTACTATCACTAACATTGATGGTGAATATACTTTGGCTAATGTCCCTGAGAATAGCATGATTACTATTTCATTTGTAGGCTATAAGTCGTTAACCTTTGCTGCTAATGATAAAACTTTAGCAAATATCACTTTGAAAGAAGATAGCGAATTGATAGATGAAGTAGTAGTAGTGGGTTATGGTGTGCAAAAAAAGAGAGATGTAACAGGTGCAATGGCTTCTGTAGATGCAGCGAAGATAGCGTCAGTTCCTGTAACTTCAGCTTCTGAAGCTTTACAAGGACGTGCTTCCGGTGTATTGGTTTCTCAGGATAATTGGGCACCGGGCACCTCACCTACAGTTTTAATTCGTGGAAAACGTTCAATCAATGCCAGTAATGAACCGTTGTACGTAGTTGATGGTGTACCTATTACAGGCGGACTTCGAGAAATAAGTCCTTCGGATATTGCTTCAATGGAAGTCTTGAAAGATGCATCCGCTACTGCCATTTATGGTTCAAGAGGTGCTAATGGCGTTGTTTTGATTACGACCAAACAAGGTAAAGATGGTAAAACGCAGGTTGACTATTCCGGGTACTTTGGTATTCAAACTATACAGAATAAACTGGAATTAATGAATGGAGCCCAATATGCAGAATATGTGCGTGAGGCTTACCGCAATACAAATAGTTCGAACAAATATCCTACGGACTATCCTGATAAAACAGCGGATATGGCAAATCCCATGTTCAAACAGGACGCCTATGTACTTGAATCATTGATGATGGCTTATGATGAAAATGGAAATTATGACCCTTCAAAAGTACGTTCTGACAATTGGTTTGATCATGTTACACGCAACGGTATTATAACCGATCATCAGATAAGCGTCAATGGTGGAAATGCCAAAACAAACTTTTTGGCATCTGCTACTTATAATAAGAATGAAGGTATCATGAAAGATCAGAGTTACGAACGTTATTCTATACGTTTGAACTTGAATCATGAAATCAACCAGTGGTTTAAATTTGGACTTCAAACGCAATACTCACATTCTGTAAAGGAGCGTGGTAGTGGGATGGAAGGTGATGCTTATATGTACCGCATCAGTCCTTTGGGCTCATTACGCAATGAGGATGGTACTCCTACTCAGTTGGTAGCCTCTGATGCTCAGATGTGGAACCCTTTGATGAATCTTGAAGAAGGAGCAGTATCTGCACCTGAGAAAGTTAGTCGATATTTAGGTAGTTATTATGTGGAAGTGACCTTTCCTGTAAAGGGTTTGAAGTTCAAAAGTAATTTAGGACTTGACGCCCGCACTAAACAAGATTATCAATTCTATTCCTCTAACACAAGTACCCGCCAGTTAGGAACATCCTATGCTTATAATGGTATGAGTAAGTACACGATGATGACTCTTGAGAACATGCTGTTCTATAACCGCGATTTTGGTAAAGACCATACTTTGGGGGTGACCTTGCTGCAATCTATTCAGGAAGATAAGACAGAATCGAATAAGATTGGAGTGCAGGATGTTACTTCAGATGATTTGCTGTACAACGACTTGGCATCTTCTTCTATTATAGATAAAATAGGTAGTAATTTGACGAAGTGGACTATGGCGTCTTTTATGGGACGTGTCAATTATGGATTTAAAGGAAGATATCTCTTTACCGGTTCAGTACGTTATGATGGCTCTTCCCGTTTAGCAGAGGGGCACAAATGGGTTGCTTTCCCATCAGTGGCATTGGCGTGGCGTGTCAGTGAAGAAGCTTTTATGAAGAAGCAGAATTTCCTTTCTAATTTAAAGTTAAGAGCTGGTTGGGGAAAGACTGGTAATTCTTCTATTGATCCTTATATGACGAGAGGCGGTCTTGGCTTGTCTACATATGTATGGGATAATGGAGCTTCTGAAGTATTAGGATATGCACCTAAGATAATGGCAAATAGTGAATTAACTTGGGAAACCACAAAACAATGGAACGTAGGTGTAGACTTTGGTTTCTTTAATAACAGACTAAGTGGTACTGTTGATTTATACCTTCAACACACTTCTGACCTTTTGCTGGAACGTCAGATACCTGTCGTGTCCGGATTTGGGAGTGTCCTTTCCAATGTAGGTGAAACTAAAAATAAAGGTATTGAAATTTCACTTTCTTCTTTGAATATCAATACGAAAAGTTTCCAGTGGACTACCGACGTGATGTTCTATGCAAATAAAGAATCTATCGAATCACTGTATAATGGGAAAGTAGATGATATTGGTAATAAGTGGTTTATCGGACATCCTATTAATGTGCATTATGATTATGAGAAAATAGGAATCTGGCAGAATACACCGGAAGATTTGGCTGAAATGGAAGAGTTTAATAAGAATGGTGCCAACTTTAAACCGGGAGATATAAAGATATGGGATAACGGCGATAAGAAAATTACGGAGGCTGATCGTAAAATATTAGGTTCTACCAGTCCGAAGTTCATTGCAAGTATGGTGAATAGTATCAGCTATAAAGGATTTGATTTTTCTATTTTCCTGTATGCCAGTGTGGGAGCTATGCTTAATAATAATATTGAGTATTTGAATAAACCCGGACGTGCTAACAGTATTGTTATTGATTACTGGACTCCGACGAATCCGACAAATGCCTATCCACGCCCAAGTGTTGACAATGCTTCACCAGCTTATGTGAAGTCACTTCAATATGAAAAGGCCGATTTCATCAGAGTTAGAAATATAACTTTGGGATATACTTTACCGGAGAAATTATTGAAAAAAATACGTGCTCGTAAAATACGTGTATATCTTTCTGCAAACAATCCATTTGTTATTACCGGATTCTCTGGAATTGATCCTGAAGGAGCAAGAGGCTATACAGCGCCAAGTGCTTCGACATGGATGGGTGGAGTAAATCTTTCTTTCTAAAATTAATCAGAGTTCTAAATCTTTAAAATAGTTGAGATATGAAAATAAGATATATTAGTATTATGTTGTTGTTTGCTTTCTTGGTTTCGGGTTGCAGCGATTGGCTGCAAGAAGATGATTCTTCAAAGCTGACATATGATTTTTATGCTACTGAGAAGGGAATAGATGCAGCATTAGTTGCCACTTATTCATATATGAGATGGGGAGCCGGCAATAAGGCCAGATATAATATGATGACTGAATTAGGAGTTGATTTGTTTACTGAAGCACGTGACGGAAAGACTCGCGAATCTTTTAATCGTTATGAATCCGGTTTTATGAATCCTTCTTTGAAGGTTTTATATGAATTCTGGGAAAATCATTATAAAGCAATCAGTACGGCGAATATTGCTATAAACCAAGTAGAAAAAAGTACTGAATTATCCGAAGCTAAAAAAGAACTGAGTTTAGGAGAATTGCATTTTTTGCGTGCTTATTTTTATTTTGATTTAGTGCAGCAGTTTGGCAAAATACCTTTGGAAACAAAAGGTAATTTTGAAGTGAGGACTGATTATAAACGGGCACCTGTAGCAGATATCTATAATCAGATTGTTAGTGATTTGAGAATTGCAGAACCGTTGCTTCCAACAAAACCCGCGAATGGAGGCAAGGCTTCAAGAGATGCAGCCGCACACATTCTTGCTAAGGTGTATTTGACTCGTGCCAGTGCGGAAACAGATATTCGTGGCATGAAGCCTACCGATCTGGATAGTTGTCTTTATTATGCAGAGAGTGTATTACCGGAGAATGGAGGTACGCACAAATTAATGAGCAACTATGCGGACTTATGGGATATGAAGAATCAGGGCAACTCAGAAGTAATTTATGCAGTGCAATTTACAAATAATCCGTTGTATAATGATGACGGAAACTGGTTTCATCTTTATTGGAATGCAGCCATGTATGAATTACAACCGGGTATGATACGTGATATTGCAAATGGACGTCCTTATGGGATGATTCGTCCGACTGATAAGACTTTACTCACTCTTTTCGATCGTAAAAACGACTCTCGTTTCTATAAGAGTTTCAAAATGGTTTTTTATGCGAATAACAAAAAAACATTGCCTAAATGGGAAACTTTATCCTATAATGGTGAGGTTTATTTCACTCCCGATCCGGCAAAAGGACAAAAAGAAGGTAAGAATAAAATTGAATTAGGAGATACAGCTATCTATTTCTCAGTACAGAAATGTGGCTTGCAACCAGGAACATTAGAGATGAAAAAGTATCTCGCTAACTTTAAATATGTATATATGCCTTATGAGATGCACGATATAGAAGGTCATCCCGTACTGGTTAAACATCTTGATCCTACACGTCCGGATAAAAATACGCAAGCAGGTGCACGGGAATGGGTACGCATGCGTTTGGGAGAAACTTATCTGATTGCAGCCGAAGCTGCTGGTAGAAAAGGAGATTATGAGTTGGCAGCAAAATATATCAATGTAGTTAGGAAGCGTGCAGCATGGGCCGATAAAGAAGTGAAAGCTCCCCAATATTGGAAAGAAGAAGGTGGCGAAATGAATGACATGAACAGTACCTACGATTTGATAAAAGTTACACCGGATGAATTGAAGAGCGATTTTGTCACTTTTATCTTGGATGAAAGAGGCCGTGAGTTGTTAGGTGAAATTTATCGATGGGAAGACTTGGTACGTTGCGGGGTTCTGTATGATTGGGTTATGAAATTCAATGGAGAAGCCAAAGCTGCCGGAACCATGAGACCTTTCCATAAGTTACGTCCTATTCCTCAAAATCATATCGACCGTTTGAAACCGGCAGGCAAGATTGAGGAAGAACAAAATGAAGGATACTATTAATAGATAGAAGAATGAAAAAATTACCGATACTATTATTATTTCTATTGGTCTCTTTCCTGACCTATGCGCAGCAGGATACTCATAAGCGTTTATTCATTCTGCTCGGGCAATCCAATATGTCAGGGAGGGCACCTATAGAAAATGCGGATACGGCAGCTTTACCATTGGTAAAGCTGCTGGATGCCGACGGGCGTTTTGAAGTTGCCCGAAATCCATTGAACCGTTTCTCAAATATCCGTAAGGGTATTACGATGCAAAAATTAGGTCCCGGCTACCATTTTGCTAAGACTTTGTCCGAGCAGTTGCAGGATACTATATATCTTGTAGTCAATGCACGTGGAGGTACAGCTTTAGAGCGTTTCATGAAGAAGGATCCGGCAGGCTATTATAAGAAAACATTAAGCCGTATAAAACAAGCATTGCGTGCGTACCCCGATATGAAACCGGAAGCCATAATATGGCATCAGGGAGAATCAAACCGGGATGATTATCAGAACTATCTGAATCATTTGAATAAATTGGTTACAGATTTGCGTACCGATTTAGGTATTCCCGATTTACCCTTTATTGCAGGAGAAATAGGAAAGTGGAATCCGGATTATTCGCATATTGTGAAACGGATTGCTGCGATTCCTGATAGCATTTCTTACGCGAGTCTTGTTTCGTCTGAAGAGCTGACTAATATTGATGAGTTCCATTTCGATGCAAAGTCACAAAAAATATTAGGTGAACGTTACGCAAAGAAATATCTTGAAATATCCGGAATAGAGGTTACAAGACTGGCACAGATACGTGCTAAACTGTTTGATCCGAATAGTTCGGGTGTATTGGTAGCTTCCCATCGCGGTGACTGGCGAAATGCTTGCGAGAACTCACTGGAAGCCATTGAAAACGCTATCCATATGGGAGTTGACATTGTTGAAGTAGATCTTGGCCGGACTAAAGACGGGCATTTGATTCTCATGCATGACCAGACACTTGACCGTACTACTACCGGAAAAGGAAAAGTTGAAGATCATACTTTAGCTGAGATAAAAGATTTGCGCTTACGAAATGGCTGTCATATTAAGACTATTTATAAAGTTCCCACATTAGAGGAAGCTCTATTGCTGGCTAAGGGAAAAGTGATGCTTAATCTGGACAAAGCTTTTGACTATTTCGATCAGGTTTATGAATTACTGGAAAAAACAGGAACTACTAATCTGGTAATAATGAAAAGTAATGCTCCGGCTGAAGATGTGAAGCGTGATTATGGAAAATACTTGGATAAAGTAGTTTTTATGCCAAAGGTTAATTTGGATGATAAAGACGCTATTCAGAAGTTAAATGATTATCTTCGGGTATTGAAACCGATGGCTATTGAGTTTAAGTTTGCCTACGATACAAATCCGTTGCCCTATGAGGTTAAAAAAATCATGGCTGGTAAATCTCATATATGGTATAATACGTTATGGGATACACATGCCGGTGGACACGACGATGATTGTTCACTGCTAAATAAGGATAAAGGCTATGGTTACCTGATAAATAATCTGGGTGCTACTATCTTGCAGACAGACCGTCCGGCATACTTGATTGACTATTTGAAATATAAAGCAAAAGTTATGAATTGTGATCGCGATTGGACTTATTTAAAATCAGAGAATGAATATCAAGCTCCTTCTGTATCGAATTTTACTATTGAAGAGAGTTTCTTGAAAGGAAAGCAAAGTCCGCAGACGAATGAAGATGGCATCATTGTCACTCCTTATTTCGCGGCCGTTATTGATGGAGCTACCGCTAAATCTACTTTCACTCATGATGGCAAGAAAACAGGCCGTCTGGCTATGGAACTTGCTTTGGAGGCTATTCGTGAATTTCCCAAGGATATTGATGCAACAGAAGCACTTCGTAGAATTACAGAAAAAATACACCAGTTTTATGTAGAACACAACTTACTTGATGAATTGAAAACCGAACCGGGAAAGCGCTTTACTGCTAATGGAGTGATTTATAGTTATGCCCGAAATGAGGTATGGCAGGTAGGCGATTGTCAATGTATCATTGGAAATTTGTATTCTTCTAACGAGAAAGAAATAGATGCTATCATGGCGAATGCACGTGCGGTGGTCAATGAAGTTGCTTTGCTGGATGGGGCGACGCTGAAAGATTTGGAATCTCACGATCCGGGACGGGAGTTTATCTATCCTTTTCTGCAAAAACAGGCACTTCTGCAGAATTGTCCCGTAGAAGGACAGTACTTCGCTTTTCCAGTGTTTGATGGATTTCCCGTACAGATGAAACAGGTGAATATCTTCTCCGTGGGCGATGCGAAGGAGGTGGTATTGTCTTCTGACGGTTACCCTCATTTATATTCCACCTTGCGTGAGTCGGAATGTTATCTTGCAGATATTCTGGAGAAAGATCCTCTGTGTATGCGGTTGTATAAGAGTACAAAAGGCATGAAAAAAGGCGATCTCTCTTTTGATGACCGTGCTTATTTGAGGATAAAAATGAAGTGAATAGTGCATATTTCAATTTAAGCCCGAAATGGGTGTAGCCAGGTATCTTATTTTTATTTCTTTATTTTCGCTCATTCAGGACTCGGAACTAAATTTAAATATTTTATTAATTATGGAACTTGAAGAATTGCGCGATACACTGAAAATAGCCAGTGCTCGCGAGTATGCTCTTATTGAAGAGCTGTTGGTCGGTGTCGATAAAAAAAAGTTTGATTAAGCAGATCAGGTATCGTATGTAAAGTGGATACGGGCGGGAGAGTTGCCGGAAGAATAAGGAGGAAAAGGCGGAGTAATCCGCCTTTTTGCTAACTTTGCAAAAAACATTGCATGCCTCTATGCCATATAAAGGCAGCATCAAAAAAACATTTTTATGACAAGAGAACAGAAGATATTATCCTTGTTAGCCCAGTTTAAGGAGCTGGGTATTGACAAACAGATAGATTACGATAAATTCTATTTGTATTCTCTTATTACCCATTCAACAGCTATTGAAGGTTCTACTGTCACTGAAATTGAGAATCAACTTTTGTTTGATGAGGGTATCAGTGCGAAAGGTCGTTCTATGACTGAGCAACTAATGAACTTAGACCTGAAAGCAGCATACGAACAATCTATTGCTTTTGCAAAGAGTCATAGTGATATTTCTGTTGATATGCTTAAGCAACTATCTTCTATCGTTCTGAAGAATACTGGAACAATATATCAAACTGCATTAGGTGAATTTTCGTCAGCGAATGGAGATTTGCGATTACTGAACGTTACAGCCGGAACCGGAGGACGCTCTTATATGAATTACTCAAAGGTACCTACAAAGTTGGCAGAACTTTGCGAAAGTATAAACCAGCGACGAAAGGCTCTTTCAAAAACGAATGTTATTGAATGCTATAAGTTGAGTTTCGACGCTCACTTCCATTTAGTAACAATTCATCCGTGGGCTGATGGCAATGGCAGGATGTCTCGTTTGCTGATGAATCAGTTGCAGTTTGAGTTTGGAATCATTCCTACCAATATTAACAAAGACCATAAAGCGGAATATATTGAATCTCTTATAGCTACTCGTGAAAACGATGATATAGAACTATTTCACAACTTTATGTTCGATGAACATATCCGCAATTTAGAGCAGACGATTCGTAATTATCAGGCATCCATAGAAGATGAAGGTTTAGAACCTCGTGTCGATGTCGGTATAAATGTCGGTATAAATGTCGGTATAAACGAACAACGTGTATTAGAGCTTATCCGGATAAATAACCGAAGCACTGCAAAGGAGATTGCAGAATCGCTTTCGGTTTCCTTACGGCAAGGTGAACGTATTATGGCAGCATTAAAAGAGAAAGGGTTAATCAAACGTGTCGGCTCTAACAAATCAGGACATTGGGAGTTGAGAGGGGCATAAATAGGTAATGCTGAATCATTGGGAATTCTTCAAAATCAGTAAGCGAATAAAAAAACAATCCCTTTTTCATTTTGTATTGGAACAAAATTTTAATAGGTTTGCAAAACCTAATTATTCACTTCTAACAATCTTTGTTCCTTAAAATATAAGCATGGAAAAGAATTTGGCTGATTTTTCAGATGATAGCTATTTATTGGAGGAGATAAAACGGGGAAACGAAGAAGCATTCGTTTATCTGTTTAAAAATTACTTTCCGCGTTTGCGTGGATATGCTATTCGCTTTATTGAAGATGAAGAAATCGTTCGGGATATTATTCAGGAATGTTTTCTGAAGTTCTGGGAGAAGAGAGACTTACTTTCGTCGGTCTCCATAACTTCTTTGCTGTTTGCAATGGTGCGCAACGGATGCCTGAACTACCTGAAACACGTATCCATTGTAGAGAAACACCGGATTGAATACCTGGCATCCATTGACGGGGAAGAACGGCTTTACTATACCGACTTCACCTTTGATGCAGACAATAAACTCCTCTATGACGAATTGCAGGAGCAAATCAAACTTGTCATCGGTCAGCTACCTGACCGTTGTCGCGAAGTCTTCCTACTGAGTCGATTCACCCATCTCAAGAACAGGGAGATAGCCGATAAATTACAAATATCCACTACAGCCGTGGAGAAACATATTTCTAAAGCCCTTGCCCTTTTTGAACGTCACTTCAAGGATAAGTATCCGGTAGACATCTATATAATGGTTTTAGCTTGGGTAATTATGAACGAATAAACAGAATAACCAGGAGGAGAAAAAGCAGAGAACTAAAAATTTTCTGCTTTTTTCTTTTTCCGAGGTTGGGTAGAATTAAAATTAGTTGTTACATCCTATAGAAAGAGAATTTATGAAAACAGAAACAAACATTCACGAATTGGCGATCCGCTACTTTGAAGGACACATTTCAAAGGCAGAAGAGAAACTCTTGTTCAGTTACATTGAGCAAGCGGAAGAAAACCGCCTGCGGTTTCGTCAGTGGGAAAAAGAATGGAAGGTTACTAATGAAGGGGACGAACAGACCATGCATGAATGGCAACGTCTGCAACGCCGCCTTCGTACGCAAGAGGCTATTATGCCGATGTTGCCCCGTCGTTATTTCAGCTTCTGGCGCAGAGTGGCTGCCGTAGCTGCCATCGTGGTGCTTACTGCCGGGGCTACGCTGGGCATCTGGAACATTGCTTCCTTATCTTCTACCGAAGATTATTTCGTATTCGAAGCTCCCTACGGAGAAAAGAGCAAGATGACTTTGGCAGATGGTACGGTGGTATGGCTGAATGCCGGTTCCGTACTGAAGTATTCGGATAAGTTCAACGAGCGGAATCGTAAAGTAATACTTAGCGGTGAGGCTTATTTTGAAGTCACGAAGAAGGAAAAAGCCAAATTCACGGTGCAAACCTGTGGATATGATGTAGTAGTGAAAGGAACGAAATTCGATGTTTCCGCCTATCCTGAAGACTCAGTTGTCACTACGGCACTGATGGAAGGAATTGTAGAAATCCATCGCGGGGAACAGCGGATAGAGATGGCACCCGGTGAATTTGTGAAGTTGGATATGGCTACCGGAAAAATCACACGTACCCGTAATGATGTGAAGCAATGGAAAGCCTGGTCGGAGAATCGAATTGAATTTGAGGATATTACGTTGAAAGAACTGGTAGCGAAGCTATCCCGCCAGTATGACGTCAATATCAGTCTGGAATCGGAACAGGTAGGTGCCAAACGGTTCCGCATTTCATTAAGAAACCGTGAGACGATAGGAGAGGTGATGGCTGCTTTGCAGGAGATCATCCCGATAGCTGTCGAACGCAGAGGAAAGGATATATATATCAGAGAATAAAATCAATTTTGTAACAACTAATTAAATCAAGAAAAGCTATGAACAACCGAAAATCAATTCTATGCTTATTCCTTTTGTTCTTGCTCAGCTTGGGTTCATTATCTGTAAATGCCCAGACAGTCAGCAAAGTTTTTAAGGAACAAACATTGAAAACTGTATTGAAGGAAATAGAGAGTCAGACAGGGCTGTCCATTATCTATCAGAAAAACGAAATAAACGAGAATAAAAAGGTTAATGCAACTTTTGAAAATACTCCCGTCGTAGAGGCATTGTCATCTATCCTTGACAAATCATTGGAGGTGAGTCTAAGAAATAAGATGATTGTGATTTCTAAAAAAGAACAAACTTCCAGCGGTGATTCGCTAAAAAAAAGAACTATAACAGGAAAGGTTGTCGATGATAAAGGAGAGCCGGTGATTGGTGCCAGTATTGCTGTTCAGGGTACTACTTTAGGTACTATTACTAACTTAGACGGTGAATACACATTAGCCAATGTTCCGGAAAACTCAGAGGTAACCGTTTCATTTATTGGATACAAGACTCTGACTTTTAAGGCTAATGATAAATCTTTATCAAAGATAACTTTGAAGGAAGATACAGAAATGCTGGAAGAAGTTGTAGTAATAGGTTATGGTAGCATGAATAAGCGAGATGTTACTACTTCTATAGCCCGCGTAGGTGGTGAAGAATTGAAAGATATGCCAGTTACGGGATTTGATCAAGCACTGGTCGGTAAGATGGCGGGTGTACAAATCACACAAACAACAGGTAAACCTAATGGGGGAACTTCAATTCGTGTAAGAGGTACAGGTTCCATTACAGCAGGAGCCGACCCTTTATATGTAGTAGATGGAGTTCCATTAGAAAGAGCTTCAAGTGCCTTGGAAACTGTTGATATGAATGATGTTGAATCAATTGAAATTTTGAAAGATGCTTCATCGGCTGCTATTTATGGTTCGCGTGGATCAAATGGTGTTGTAATGATTACGACTAAAAAAGGTGCAAGTGGAAAGGCACATGTAAGCTACAATGGTTCTGTCGGTTTCCAATCCTTATCTAAGAAAATAGATATGCTGAATGCGTATGAATTTGCTGCTTTTGCAAGAGACGGACATAATGGTTCCTATCTAACTTCTTATCCAAATGCCAGTCCCGATGATCCGAATGATGTACGTGAAAAGTCTTATGATAAAATTCCGCCTGAATTATTCCCATATTTAGAAGGAAAGTCTGGTTTAGTGGATACAGATTGGCAAGATGCTCTATATCGTACCGCACCTATTACAAAACACTCTATAACTGTTAGTGGAGGAACTGATAAAACTAAATTCTTTATTTCTGGTAATTATCTGAATCAGAAAGGTATTATAGTTAATTCCGGATATGAGAGATTTGGAGCGCGTTTAAACTTTACATATAAAACGGACAAAGTAGAATTAGGAGTAAACTTCACTCCTTCATACTCTATTGAAGATAGAGTAGATAGTGATAATAATAAGGGTGTTGTTATTAATGCCCTAATGATGCCACCGGTATGGTCTGTATATAAAGAAGACGGTTCTTATGATTATATGGGCAATGGATACTGGAAAATAGGTACTGACTATCAGCACAATGCAGTCTTGAATCCCGTAGCTATGGCTAATTTGACTAAAGATCAAGTTACCCATGCTAATTTATTGGGGAACTTCTATTTCCAATGGGAAATTATCAAAGGATTGAAGTATAAGTTTTCAGCAGCTACAAATTATAACTATTTCTATAATGAATATTATCGTTCTTCAGAACTTCCATTGCAAGGAGAAAAATATTTTCAGTCTCCTTCCAATCCTGTGGCAAAATCAAGTGGAACGTATTATTTGAATTGGCTGATTGAAAACACTTTGAATTATCAGAAAAGATTCAATGATCATAATTTGAATGTAATTGTAGGCTTTACTGCTCAAAAAGATATGATGAAAAAGCATTCGGTAGAGGCAACTGATTTTTTGAATGATTTAGTACAAAACGTAGCAGGAGGAATTGTCTCAACGGGTGGGGCAGGTTCACAAGCTTGGGCATTGGCTTCATTCTTAGCAAGAGCACAATATGATTATAAAGGAAAATACTTATTAAGTGCTGCTATACGTGCTGATGGTTCATCTCGTTTTGGTAAAAATAATCGCTGGGGATATTTCCCTTCTGTATCAGTAGGATGGAGAGTTATTTCTGAAGAATTCATGGAGGATATAAACTGGATTAGTAATTTGAAGTTGAGAGCAAGTTATGGTATCTCTGGTAATTTTAATATCGGTAATTATGAACATATTGCTTTATTGAGTTATAATCAATATGTCTTGGGTAAGGGAGAAGGAACATTGGTTTCAGGTTTACGTCCGTCCCAGCTGCCTAATGATGATTTAAGTTGGGAGAAAACTCGTATGTACAATGTAGGATTGGATGTTGGTCTATTCAAAGATCGGTTAACTTTTGAATTGGATTTATACCAGAGTAATACATACGATTTGTTACTTGATGTTCCTATTCCACAAATTACAGGTTTCTCTGATATGCGTAAGAATATTGGTGAGGTTCGTAATAGAGGTGTTGAGTTTACAGTTGGTACTCACAATAATTGGAACGGCTTTAAGTGGGATGCAAGCTTCAATATCTCTGCAAACAGGAATAAAGTATTGAAGTTAGGTCCTGAAGACGCACCAATCATTACTTCGGCAGGTGTCAGCCATGCTTATTTTAAAACAGAAGTAGGTCAGCCCATTGGTAACTATTTCCTATTGATACAAGATGGTGTCTTTAAAAGTCAGGAAGAACTGGATGCATATCCTCATTTCTCAAATGCGAAAGTGGGTGATTTCAAATTTGTAGATGCAGATGGTAATGGTAAAATGGACTTAGATGATGACCGTGCCATTGTAGGTAATTATATGCCAAAATTCACTTATGGTTTTATGAGTTCTTTCTCTTATAAGGGTGTTGATCTTTCATTTAATCTGCAAGGAGTACAGGGTAATAAGATTCTTAATCTGCAAAGACGATATATTGCAAATATGGAAGGTAATGTCAATAGTATGAGTCTTGCTTTGGATCGTTTCCAATCAACAGAAAATCCGGGTAATGGACAAGTAAACCGGGCAAATAGAAAATCTACGGGTAATAACTCAAGAACATCAACCTGGCATTTGGAAAATGGTTCATACCTTAGAATGCAAAATATAACTTTAGGATATACTTTACCTAAAAAAGTAGTGAAAAAAGCCGGATTAGAATCATTGAGAATCTTTTTCTCCGGACAGAACTTGTTTACAATTACTGGTTATTCCGGATACAATCCTGAAGTTAGTAATTATAATTCTAACGGTGCTTTAACCCAAGGAGTAGATTATGGATCTTATCCTTTGTCAAAAACTTATTCATTCGGTTTAAATGTTAGTTTCTAACGATAATAAATAATAATAAACAAGATATGAAAAATATATTATTTATATTATGTACGTTTTTCTGTTTGAGCTCCTGTGAGAGCTTTCTGGACTTAGCACCTGAATCTCAGCCCAATGCTAATTCTTTTTATAAAACGGAAAGTGATTTTAATGGCGCTGTTATTGCTTGTTACCAGACATTTAGAAGCTATCCAACAATGGTGTTAGATGTCTTGGAATATCGTTCTGACAATATGTATATGCCAAGTTTTACTTCTGGTTCACAAGATAAGTATGAGATAAATCATTTTCAGGACAACAAGACCAATAGCCTGATTGCCGATATATGGAAGAACTCGTACAGTGCTATTTCCCGTTGTAATGTAGTCATAGATAAAATACAAAATGCCGGGATTAATGCTGATAAGAAGTTGCAGTTTGAGGCAGAAGTACGATTTATCAGAGCATTCCATTATTTTAATCTGGTTCGGCTATTTGGTAAAGTTCCTTTAGTAGTCCATGAAATAACGGATAGTGAAGCTTTAAAAACACCACGCGAAGAAATCGATAAAGTGTATGAACAAATAGTGGCAGATTTAAAGTTTGCCCTTCAATTGCCTAAAAAATATGATAATTCAGATTTAGGACGTGTGACGGAAAAAGCAGCAGAAGGACTTTTAGCAAAAGTTTGTCTGACTAATGCAAAATATGCAGATGCCAAAGTTTATCTAAACAATATTATTACTAATGGAGATTGCGATTTGCTTACTAATATAACAGATGTATTTGATGTAAATAATGAGATGAATAAAGAAATCTTATTTGCAGTAAAATACAGTAAGACATTAGTGGATGGTGGACATGGGATGTGGCTTAGCTTATCAGATGTAACTCTTGCCCATTTTAGTTCTGTATTAAAAGAAGCATATGATGGTAGTGATAAACGTGCTGAATTAATCCAATATAAGAAAAGTGGAACTACTTATTTGCCAGTGAAGTTTTATGATATACAGGATGCTTCAACGAAGCAGGTAGGCAATGATTTTATCATTTTGAGATATGCAGATGTACTTCTTATGTATGCAGAGGTTTTGAATGAACTGAGTTTTAATACAGATATCAATTCAAAAGAGAGTGGATTCTATTATCTGAATAAAGTTCGTAGTAGAGCTGGTTTACCAGCTTTGAGTTCAACAGAATTACCTTCACAGGCTGAATTTAAAAAAGCAGTTTTGCATGAAAGGTATCTTGAATTCCCATTAGAAGGGAATCGCTGGTTTGATTTAGTCAGAACAGGTACTGTGAAAGAAGCTATTAAAGCTGCTTATGATATAGATGTGCCCGCTTTCAGATTAATTTTTCCAATCCCAAGTGCTGAAGTTGAAAAGGTGAATAACCCTGATATACTTCCTCAGAATCCGGAATATTAATGCCAATAGGAGACTGATAGAAAAGTGAGAGAGGTTTTGAATTCAAAAAATGATTTGCTTTTTTATCAGTCTCCCAAAAAGATAAAAATGAAGTATCTATTATTCCATATACTATTCATCTTGTTTCCTGCATTTGTGTTGTATGGTCAAGATATTCCTGAAAAAACACTTCCTACTTGGGAAGAAGGTTATTTAGATATTCATCATATTAATACAGGACGCGGAAATTCTACTTTTTTAGTATTACCGGATGGGACTACAATGTTAATTGATGCCGGTGATAATAATAGAGTGGATGAAAGGGCTGTGTCTTCGAAGCCTGATAGTACAATTACTGCGGCAGAGTACATTGTAGACTATATCAAACATTTTATGCCGGTGAAACATGGTAAACATATAGATTACTGTCTAATTACTCATTTCCATTCAGATCATTTAGGTGCTGTATTTGAGCGGAAAGTATCTAATAAAAATTATTATTTGACAGGTATAACAGAGGTGCATCAGTTATTGCCGATAAGGAGGATAGTTGATAGAGGATATCAATACATGTGTCCTGGTGAAACAAATGAGACATTTTCAAACTATAAAAGATTTATAGATTATATTTCTCTCAATGATAGAACTAAAGTAGAACCTTTTGATGTGGGAACTTTCCGGCAATTCTCCTTGATTTATTTACCGGATGAATATGATACTCAATTTAGTATCCAGAATATTTATGCTAATGGACAGTTATGGATAGGTAATAAGAAAAAATATTTATTTCCAGAATTGGAAACACTGAAAAAAGACTTTTTTCCGCGTGAAAATATGCTTAGTTGTGTTATAAAAATGACTTATGGAAATTTTACTTATTATACAGGAGGGGATATTCCTGGATTTCCAAAGGTTGGTATGCCGGCATGGCACGATGTTGAAAGTGCTGTTGCTCAAGAGGTAGGGCATGTTGAAGTTGCAGTGCTGAATCATCATGGGTATGAGGATACTACTAATGAAACATTTATTTCATCATTGTCGCCTCAGGTTTTTGTAGCTCAAACATGGAATGCTGCCCATCTGAATCATGCTGTACTTAATAGAATATTATCAAAAAGACTATATCCCTATAACAGAGACGTCTTTGTAACTAATGTACATCCTGCCGCAAAGATTGTAACGGGGAATTTGATAAACAAGCTAAAATCAACACAGGGGCATGTTCTAATTCGTGTTGAAGAGGGAGGAAAGCGATATTGGGTATATGTCTTAGATGATTCTAAATTTGGTGATTATAAGTTATTGTCTAAAAGTGGACCTTATGAATGTATACGTAATGAACAGCATTAAGAGTTTGTTGATGTTTGTGATGTTTTTTTCTTTGTCATCTATTGTAAGTGCTCAGATACATCACAAAACTGATGATAAAAAGAAATTATTTATTCTTTTGGGGCAATCCAATATGGCTGGTCGTGCGCCAATTGAGAAAAAAGATTCTTTGCCTTTACTAATGGTGAAATTATTAAATGATAAAGGTGATTTTGAAGTAGCAGAAAACCCTTTAAATCGCTATTCCAATATTCGAAAGAAACTCTCTATGCAGAAATTGGGACCGGGCTATGCCTTTGCCAAAAGA
>NZ_EQ973495.1:181999-195940 GCF_000158035.1 Bacteroides cellulosilyticus DSM 14838 | reverse complement strand
AGAAGAATATCAGGATACTATTTTTATAGTCGTCAACGCAAGAGGTGGAACGTCTTTGGAGAGATTTATGAAGAATGATTCCACTGGTTACTATGAGAGTACGATTTCTCGTATTAAACAGGCTTTAAAAAAATACCCGGACTTAGAATTAGGAGCTATTATTTGGCATCAAGGAGAATCAAATCGAGACTATTATAAAGATTATATAGTACACCTGAGAACTTTGATAAAGGATTATAGGGCAGATTTGAATCTGCCGGATTTACCATTCATTGCCGGAGAGATGGGAAGATGGAATCCAACTTATACTAATATAGTTAAACAGATAGCAATGATTCCGGATAGCATTGATAAGGCTTATTTGATTTCTTCCGAAGGACTGGGAAATATTGATGAGTTTCATTTTGATTCTAACTCGCAGGAAATATTAGGCAATAGATATGCAGAGAAGTATATTGAAATTTCAACAAAATGATTATCCAATGAAAAGATTAAAGATTTTAATAGGTTTATTATTTATATGCTTGGGTACTTTCTCTCAAACGAGGGTGGATAGTATACGTGATCGATTGTTTAATCCTAACGATAGGAGTATTCTAGTTGCATCTCATCGGGGAGATTGGCGTAATGCTTGCGAAAATTCTCTTGAAGCTATTGAGAATGCAATAAAAATGGGAGTTGATATTGTTGAGGTAGATTTGGCTCGTACAAAAGATGGGCAATTGATTTTAATGCATGATAGTAAATTAGATCGTACCACTACAGGAAAAGGATTAATTAGTGAACATACTTTGGCTGAAATAAAGAATTTACGTCTAAGAAATGGTTGTCATATAAAGACGATATATAAAGTACCAACATTGGAAGAAGCACTTTTGGTGGCTAAGGGTAGGGTTATGCTTAATTTGGATAAGGCTTTTGATTATTTTGATCAGGTTTATGAATTATTGGAGAAGACTGGTACTGCGAATGTAGTTATCATGAAAAGCAATTCTCCTGCGGAAGAAGTAAAACGCACCTATGGTAAGTATTTGAACAAAGTAATATTCATGCCAAAAGTAAACTTGGATGAAGATGAGGCACTTCAGAAGTTAAATGACTATCTCCGGATACTAAATCCGGTAGCAATTGAATTTAAGTTTGCATCCGATTCAAATAAACTGCCTTATAAGGTGAAAGACATTATGAGTGGGAAAAGTCGTATCTGGTATAATACACTATGGGATACACATGCTGGAGGTCATGACGATGATTGTTCTTTAGTCAATCCGGATAATGGATATGGCTATTTAATAGATCATTTAGGAACTACGATTCTTCAAACTGATCGTCCTGCTTATCTGATTGATTATTTAAAAAAGAGAACTGTAAAGAAGAATATGGATTGTGATAGAGATTGGAGTTATCTGACTGAGGAGAATGAGTATCACTTAGCTGAGAGTCCGAATTTTGTAGTAGAGGAATATTTCTTGAAAGGTAAGAAGAATCCAGATAGCAATGAGGATGGTATACTTGTTACCCCTGATTTTGCTGCCGTAATAGATGGAGCAACGTCTAAGTCAGATTTTGAATTAGATGGAAAGAAGACAGGAAGGTTAGCGATGGAATTAGTTTTAGAAGCAATTCGGGATTTTCCGAAAGATATTGATGCTGAAGAAGCTATGAATCGCATAACAAATAGAATACATTCTTTTTATGTAAAACACAACTTGCTGGCTGATTTGGAAGAGCAACCAGGAAAACGTTTTACTGCTAATGGAGTGATTTATAGTTATGTGCGTAATGAGGTCTGGCAAGTAGGGGATTGCCAATGCATTGTAGGTCATTTATATTCTTCTAATGAAAAACCGATAGATGCTATTATGGCTAATACTCGTTCCGTAGTTAATGAAGTGGCTTTATTAAACGGGATGACAATGGAAGACCTTGAAAAAAAAGATCCGGGGCGTGCATTCATATATCCATTCCTTCAGCAGCAAGCGGTGTTACAGAATAATCCGAAGAAAGGACAACTTTATTCATTCCCAGTATTTGATGGATTTCCTATTCAGATGGAGCAAGTTAAAATATTCCCAGTTGGTGATGTCAGAGAAATTATCCTATCTTCAGACGGATATCCACATTTATTTTCTACGCTGAGGGACTCAGAATGTTATTTGATGAATATATTAGATAATGACCCACTTTGTATGCGATTGTACAAGAGTACTAAAGGAATAAAGAAAGGAAACTTCTCTTTTGATGATAGATCATATTTGAAAATTAGAATAAACAGATAAAAATGAAAGTTATGAAAAGATATATAATACTTGGTATATTATTTACTGTTATCGGAGTTTTGAACGCCCAAGATAAAATAGCCTCATTACGTAATAATCTGTTGCACGATGATACTCATTCTGTCTTAGTAGTCTCTCATCGTGCAGACTGGCGTAATGCTCCAGAAAATTCATTGCAAGCTATTAAGAATTGCATAGCAATGGGAGTCGATATGGTAGAGATTGATTTGAAGAAGACAAAAGATGGGCAACTTATTTTGTTGCATGATAAGACGATTGATCGTACTACTACCGGGAAGGGAAAACCTGAAGATTATACTTTGGCTGAGTTACGGCAATTTCGTTTACGTAATGGTGCTGGTCATAAGACGGACCATGTTATTCCGACATTTGAGGAAGTTATGACTCTTTGTAAAGGAAAGATTTTGGTGAATGTGGATAAAGGCTATGATTACTTCAAAGATGCATATGCTATTCTTGAGAAAACAGGTACTGTTCAACAGTGTATAATGAAAGCTGGTTTACCTTATGAACAGGTGAGAATGGAGAATGGTGGAGTACTGGAGAAAATGATTTTTATGCCTGTGATTAATCTGCATAAAGATGGTGCGGAAACTATTATTGATGGCTATATGAAGAATTTGAAACCTGTTGCCTATGAATTGGTCTTTGATAACGATGGAGAAGAAGTACAAAGATTAATAAAAAAAGTACGTGACAGTGGTGCTAAGGTTTTTATAAACTCGCTTTGGGCAGAATTATGCGGTGGACATTATGATGATCGGGCTGTTGAGCAAAATGAACCGGATGAAAGTTGGGGGTGGATCATTGGTCAGGGTGTTAAATTGATTCAGACGGATCGCCCACAACAATTATTGAAATACTTGAGAGAGAGAAAACTACATGATTAATTAAACGGCTGTAAATGAAAGGAGCAGAATAAAGCGGCTGATTTGCATCTATGAACAATTAATGTATAAGATATAGAGAGTATTTATACATTACCCTTATGTAATACCATGATTTTATGGTATTAATTACGTTTTATGTTGTTAGCTTTCTAAATTTAATAGTATGAAATTATTTGTGATTAAGGAATTTAGATGTTATTTCGTTTTTCTTTTTTTTATCCTTATTGGCAATAATGAAATACAAGCTAAAGAAGTTGAAGCAACTATAAGTTTACTGGAGTTATTTAACCCAAATATCAGTCTGGAAAATGGTATTAAGGGCACTGTAAATTCCGGAGGCAGGATTGATGTTAAGATTTATGATAAAACGACAAATACGTTGGTGTATCAGACCTTTATAACTTCTACCTCAACGCAATTTACGGGGCAATCAATAGACTACAGTAAAGCTCAATTGGGTGCTGGTGCCACCTATTATCCTAATACATGGAATAGTAAAGACATAAAAACTGCTTTAGGGTCAATTGACAGGAAAAGGTATGATTCTTCTACGACACGTCCATATCCGATGTTTAAAAGTAATGTTGACTTGAAAATACAGATAACGGAAACTAATGCTACAATGAATGTATGCAAAGTTCCTGGTTTGGGGCTTATTGATAGAAATGGAGGAAATGCTTTATTTGATCCTGCCCATTATTGTTACAATTTGAAAAATGCAGCAAGCTTTCCAACCCGAGCATGGATGCGTATGAAACAACCGAGGATGGATTTGAATGCTGATTTTTCAATAGCTACTCATCGAGGTGCCTGGGGAGATAATTTAGGAGCTGGGCTTCCTGAAAACTCAATTGCAGCTATAGCTGCTACTAAGAAGTATACGGATATATTGGAGTCTGATGTGATGACAACGAAAGATAAACGTTTGGTTATATCCCATGACTATAATTTAAAACGACTTTCGGATTATTCCGGATCAGACCGGGACTATTTGTTTGATATGAATCTAAGTCAGATTATCAATTTACATCTTAGAAAGAAAAATATGGAAGTATCTGAATACAAGTATTTAACATTTGAAGATCTGGTAGATGCACTTGTCAAATATCAGTTAGTCTTAACTGTTGATATCAAAGATGTGCGTGCCAGGTATAATAAAGATGGTACATGTATGGATAATTGTGACTATGATACGAAAACTCACGGTGACATAGCCAAGAAGAAAATTAAGGATAGTTTCATGGAAATCTTACGAGAATGTATTCGAATAGCTATGAGAAAAAATGCATTGGAGTATCTGGCCTTCAAAGTGAATTATTCGTATCAAGAAATTAGAGAATATATTTCAGCTGATACGTTGGCCAAGACTCTATTTATGCCTATTGTGCACCCAACGAGGACTGACTATCTGGAGTATATTGATGCTTGGATCACTCAAGGTGATAAAAAAGTAGTGGCATATCAAACTAATTTCCGAAGAACAGGAGATCGTTATCTTTCTCCATTTGACAGAGGAGGTGTTAGATATCAAAACTTGTTACATTATGTATATGCAAAAACGGGATTACGTCCCGGCATATATCCTGAAGAACCGGCAGGTCCGAAAGGAGTGGCTAATCGCTTCGGTGAATGGCTAATGAAAGATGCTAAGTCGGATATGCGGGGAGATCATTACTTCTTGATGAGCATACCTTATGGTAAGATCATGGTTTTGACTACGGATAGACCTGATATTTGCCTTAGAGTGAATCAGATATATAATTCAATGCCATCTAATACTGTTTCACCGTAAAATTATAAATATATGGATAATCAAAAGGTTATTTTGAAATTTGTATTATTTGTCCTTACTCTTTTCTTTTTCCTTCCTTTATATGCGTACCAGAAGGAAGTTGAGGCTGCTATGAGTTTAGCTGAACTTTTTCATCCGCATACAAGTACGGAAAGTGGAATAAAGGGAACAGTGAATTCCGGTGGAAAAATAGAGGTTACTGTGCGTGATAAAAATACGAATACTATTGTTTTTCAGATTGCAATCACGTCCACATCTACAGAATTCTCAGGGACAGGTACAAATTATAATAAGTCAGTTTTGGGAAGTGGGGCTACGTATTATCCCAATGTTTGGAATAGTAAAGACATAAAAACGGCATTGGGATCAATCGACAGGAAGAGATATGATTCATCTACCATTCGTCCTTATCCTATCTTTAAAAATGATATAACATTAAAGGTTCAGATAACAGAAACGAATGCAACAATGAGTGTATGTAAAATACCTGGGATTGGGATTGTGAACAGAGATGGAGGAAATGCATTGTTTGATTCACGACATTATTGTTATGATTTGAAGAATGCCGCTTCTTTACCCACAATTGTTTGGTCACGAATGAAGCAACCGGATATCTCGAAACCCATTGATTTGTCAATAGCAGCCCATAGGGGTATTTGGGGAGATAACTTAGGAGCTGGTAGTCCAGAAAACTCAATTGAGGCTATTCAGCGCACTAAGCAATTTACAGATATTTTGGAATCGGATATTATGATAACCAAAGACAAACAATTGGTTGTTTCTCATGATTATAATATGGATCGGTTATCTGACTATAGTGGGTCTGAAAGAGATTATTTATTCAACTTGAATGGCAATGTTTTGAATAATTTGCATTTGAGAAGAAGGAATATGCAGGTTTCTAATTTTAAATATTTAAAATTTGCCGATTTAGTTGATGCATTGGTTGCAAATGATTTAGTCTTAACAATTGATATTAAAGATATTATTGCGAGGATTAAAAATGGAGTTTGCATTGATAATTGTGACTATGATCCTAAAACACATGGTGAAGAAGCTAGAAGAAAGGTAAAAGAGAGCTGGATGAATATTTTTAAAGGATGTATAAGGATTGCAGCGAGTAAGCATGCTTTACAGTATATTGCCTTTAAAGTTCCTCATACTTATGATGAACTAAAAAAATATATGTCAGAAGATACTTTATCTCAAGTATTATTTATGCCGGTTATTCAACCGGGAAGACAGGATTATTTAGATTTTACAGACTCTTGGATCTCTCATGGCAGTGAGAGGGTGATAGCGTACGAAACTAATTTTAAGCCATCTACTGATCAAGCTTTGAAGCCTATAACACGTGCGGGAAAAACATATCAGAATTTTCTTCATTACGTATATGCTCGCACAGGTTTAAGGCCTGGATGTTATCCTGAAGAACCTATGGGACCTAAAGGGATAGTAAGTAGATGGGCTGACTGGAAAATTAAAGATTTAACTCAAGATATCAGAGGAGACCATTATCTGCTAATGACCATACCTTATGGAAAAATTATGGTACTTACTACAGATCGCCCTGATATTTGGAGAAGAATAACTGAAATTTACAACAATATTCCCCATTAATCTAATAGCCTATGAAAAGTTTTAAATTAAGGTTTTTGTTGTCTTTAGTCGGACTGATGACAATCGTAAATCTCTTCTCTCAGGATAAACATGATTATGCCACACCTTTGGGTAAAAGCGTATTCTATCGAGAGGTTAGAGATGCTAATAGGACAGTTTTAAGGATGAGTGAGGTAGGACCTATAACTTCAGGTACAGACGGATTGGTTCTTGTTTTTAATATGAAGCAAAACCTGAGTCAGATTACCCGTCCTTTGAAGTTAGTCTCTTTTAATAGCACCAGTGAAGAATCCAATTCTCATTTGGAAATTTATTATTATGCTGGAACTATAACCATCAGAAGAAAGACCTCTCCTAATTCGGCGTATTATTATGATTATAATCTGTATGATCCTATGTTTACGGTAGACCAGGGAGTTTCGCAATGGGAGGTACATTTGTATTTTACAGGTTCCTTCCTATGGATTGAAACAAGAGATACTCGTAAAATACTTAATAATAAATGGCATGCTCCAATCTTTTTTGGTATAAACTTGCCCAATATGAACTATATGGGTAATTATTTGGGACGCTCGTCATCGTCTTATATAATATTTGGTGATTTGAATCCTTCTACAACATTTACCATGCCTGATGAGATTGCTATCCATGAGTTTAAATACGCAGAGTTGAAAGATGAATTACAAACGCATTTTTGTGAAGATAATTGAAAGGAGAGTACTTATGAAAAATATCATGTTAATAGTAATCTTGTGGTTTTCAATTGATTCTTACTGTCAAGAGATTCCATTGCCACAAAGATGTTTTCCTTTAAATGGGACAAATACAGAGGACATAATGTCTGGGCAAGAAGCGGATGTTCATGCTACTGTTCATGCTTTGACAGATAGGTTTGGGATAAATGGAAAAGCCATATCTTTTGATAGGGAAGGTGGTTACTTTTATTTCCCGGTAATTGCAACCGATGAAAAAGAGTATGGGGAACTCACATTAACCTACTGGATGTATGCAGGCAAAGACTCCATTGCTCAAGCTTTTTGGGCAAAGGATAATGAAGATAATCTGTTATTGGGAATGAGAAAAAAGGGAAGGAGAGCAGTCTTGAATATCTATCATAAAGATCGGCATCAAAATGTGTTACCGGATCAACAGTGGATGTGGGAAGATTCTAGTTTTGGTGAGGGTGAAGGATGGTATTTTGTAGCAATAGCTTATTCTGAAAATGGTACTCATTTTTATATGGCTACTCCGGCGGGTAAGATGACCGAATGCTACTCTGCCTTTACTCCGGATTGGAATTTGGTATCATCGATATGTATCGGAACATTGGATGGGATACCGGCAGCCGGGATGGATGATTTTAAAGTTTATGATACGGCATTGTCTAAAGACCAAATTGCCATGTTATATCAATCGGAATCACAATTGGGTATGGGAGAAGAAACATTGGTCAATGTGGCTACAAATCTTTCTCTTGACTCTTCTGCGTGGTACTTCCATTGTGTAGGGTTGCATGAGTATGTTTTACAGAAAAAATCTGATATGTCTTTTTTAAATGCCGATGCCGGATATGCTTTGTCTATGGTTGCTGATGTTGATTCTGAACAGCAGAAATGGACACTCAATTTAGTGGAAGATATATCAAAAGGAACTGTTTTTACCATTGCTAATGTAGCAACCGGGTTGAATCTGGATAATGTGATGGAAGAGGTCATTCAGCAAGTGGCGGATAATTCGGATTCTCAAAAATGGTATATGGGGCAGTGGGAACGAAGCGGTCTGCTGAAAAGCAAAATAGAAAATATTGATGTGGCACCTTTGAAGGAAGAGATTTATTATGATAAGGATGCGGGAGTTGTCAGGATTCACATACTTTTCCCCGAATCGGAAAACGTGAAGATAAAACTGTTTAATTCTCAGGGGGCTTTAATCAATGAGTTGTATATGACTAGTGTACAGGATCTTGACAAGAATATCAGTTTGAAGGTCAATGGAATATATCTGGTACTGGTTGAATCGACTGATTATAGAATAAATAAAAAACTTTTTGTAAACTATTAAATTTTAAAAGAATGAAACGAATTATATTATCAGTAATAGTAATTATTGGCTTTTGGGGGACAGTAAATGCACAGACATATTATAATATGTGGAGTGGTGCAGGTTATGGCCGTTTGGACTGGGTAGCGAATATAGGAATGAGAACATATAATAACGTGACGGGTATTGACTTTACGACATCCGAAAAGTGCCGGGGATTTGTTAATCAGCATGGTCGATGGGGCTTTCTGAAACCTTCGACAACGTTCCTCCCTTTAAGCCTGAGTAATGTGATTGATGGAATTTCTAACTTGACATTGGGGGTAGAAGGATGGGTTTGCACGGAAGGAGTTTCTGTAAGGAAACTTTGGGATGGGGTTACTACTACTCTTGATCTTTTATCGGCTGATGGAACGTCTACCATCACTTCTAATGGTGATGAGCATGGATTATATATCCGATCCGCCATCGGGCATAAGATTTATCTGTATGATAAGATTTATTTTGATGATAAATACTGGACAAGTTTAGGACCCGGACGTAATAATGATCCAACCATCAATAATGCACATACTAAAATGATGCGTATCGGGAGTAATGGAGGAATAGGTATATGGGGAACATCGGGTGTTGAGGCAAATGACAATCCGCATTTTCACGTTTCGGGTACGGAAATCAAATCTATTGTTCCCATAGTTATAAAGAGAGAGAATGTTTCCTTGTTTTTGGGTGCGACGGCTGATCATAAAGATGGATGGATAGGTACAAATACCGCTCAAGGATTGCATTTGGGAGTGAACCAATCGTCTGTTGCATATTTTGGATTGGATAACAATATGTATGTCGGATTGGGAGATGAGGATCTGCAAAGGATCCGTCAGGAACTAAAGAGTAAATATAAACTATTTGTTGCTAAGGGTATTCTTTCTGAGGATTATAGTATAGCGCCCAAATCTTCTTGGGCTGATTTTGTCTTCAGTAAGGACTATAGTCTTCCTGAGATTTCAGAGGTGGCTGCTTTCATCCAGAAAAACAATCATCTTCCGGACGTCCCTTCTGCTAAACAAGTGGGCGAAGAGGGTTATTCTCAACATGATATGAACAAAATATTGTTGCAAAAAATAGAGGAACTTACTTTATATACCATTCAACAGCAAAAAGAAATTGAGACATTGAAAGCTCAACTTCAAGAATCGAATAAATAGGTATAGTATTTATATAATTGTTTGTTTATCAGGAGAAATCTTTTCATTGATTTCTCCTGATTAGTAATCTTATGCTTGAAAAAGATAGAAATAATGAATAAGATTGTCAGATTTTTTAGTGTCAGTCCGGTAAAGCCGTTGATAAGTGATAATGCCGGTGAGTTGAAGAAGAAGTATAAACGACTAAAATGGTCTACTTTCCTTGCGGCGACCTTTGGTTATGGAATGTATTATGTATGTCGCCTTAGTTTGAATGTAGTAAAGAAACCGATTGTAGACGAGGGTATATTTTCTGAAACAGAGTTGGGTATTATCGGTTCTGTGCTTTTCTTTACCTATGCAATCGGGAAATTTACAAATGGATTTCTCGCTGATCGTAGTAATATAAACCGTTTTATGACTACCGGTTTACTGGTTACTGCATTGGTTAATCTATGTTTGGGATTTACCAACTCATTTATCCTATTTGCCATTCTTTGGGGGATTAGTGGTTGGTTCCAATCTATGGGAGCTGCTTCATGTGTGGTGGGACTTTCCCGTTGGTTTAGTGATAAAGAGCGTGGATCTTTCTATGGATTTTGGTCTGCCAGCCATAACATAGGCGAGGCTTTGACTTTCATCATCGTTGCTTCTGTGGTTAGTGTTCTGGGATGGAGGTATGGTTTTCTGGGCGCAGGCCTCGTGGGGCTTATCGGAGCATTGATTATATGGCGGTTCCTTCATGATACTCCGCAAAGTGAAGGACTTCCGGCGGTGAATCAGCCGAAGGAGAAAAAAGAAATGAATGCTGCGGAAACTGCTGATTATAATAAAGCGCAAAAGCAGGTTTTGTTGATGCCTGCTATCTGGATATTGGCTCTGTCCAGTGCTTTTATGTATATCAGTCGTTATGCGGTGAATAGTTGGGGAGTGTTTTATCTGGAAGCGGAGAAGGGATATACCACTTTGGATGCCAGTTTTATTATTTCTATCAATTCGGTTTGCGGCATTGTTGGTACAGTCTTTTCCGGGTTTATATCGGATAAACTATTCGGAGGGCGTCGCAATGTGCCTGCATTGATTTTCGGATTGATGAATGTAGCTGCTTTGTGTCTGTTCCTCCTTGTTCCCGGTGTGCATACCTGGGTAGATGTGACGGCTATGATTTTGTTTGGAACAAGTATTGGTGTGTTACTGTGTTTCCTGGGCGGGCTAATGGCGGTTGACATTGCTCCGCGTAACGCTTCGGGTGCAGCACTGGGAGTAGTGGGGATTGCCAGTTACATAGGTGCCGGATTGCAGGACGTGATGAGTGGTGTGCTGATAGAAGGAAACAAAACGGTGGTGAATGGGGCGGATGTTTATGATTTTACGTATATCAATTGGTTTTGGATTGGGGCTGCAATATTATCAGTCTTGTTTGCATTATTGGTTTGGAATGCCCGAAATAAAGAGCCTGAATAGGTGTTATATAAATTAATAACATTAAAGATTATGGAAATTGAAGAATTGCGCGATGCACTGAAAATAGCCAGTGCTCACGAGTATGCTCTCGTTGAAGAGTTGTTGGTCTGTGTCGATAAAAAAAAGTTTGATTAAACAGATCAGGCAAACAGAGAAAAATGATACGCCTGTGAGGGTGGAGTATTACGGCAACCCGAAAGTCGTTGCCCGGGTTCTTGTGAAGTTGATAGAGCAAGGGAATCTGCGCTACAACGGTGAGGACAATTATTCACGGATCATCCGTACGCTGACTGCGGTGGTGGATGTGGTGAATGAATCGACGGGAAAGATAATGAGCGGGGAGTCTCTGGTATCGTATGTAAAGTGGATACGGGCGGGGGAGTTGCCGGAAGAATAAGGAGGAAAAGGCGGAGTAATCCGCCTTTTTGCTAACTTTGCAAAAAACATTGCATGGCAGATATTCCTCTACATAAAGCAGTTCAACAATCCGATTTCGGGATATTTGCAAAGGAAGTTTCTCCTTTTTCCCCGAACCGGCTGATCAATTACACGCACCGGGATAGTTACTATATATTCGGTATAGTGGAGAGTGGAACCTGTCGTATCGGTATTGATTTCAAAGATTGCGACTTGTCGGCAGGTAGCGTCATCTGCACCCAGCCGCATCAGGTGCATCGGATCGTTGATAAAGGGGATGCAAAGTCGTTTCTCTTATTCATCGACGGGGTATTTATAGATGCTCCGACCAAACATACCCTTGCCGAGTATGCCTTATCGCCGATACCATTTAAGATAAGCGATACGCAACGCACCGAATTGATTCAACTGTTTACTATGATTCTCCGCAGGATAGGCGAGCGGGAAAATGATGAATCGAAAACGGTTTTACAGAATCTGGCATGTACCGTTGTCGGGATCATAACGGATGCTGCCCGGAAAATAATTGGGCAGGAATCCAAAAACAGAAGGCACATTGAAATTACATTGGCTTTCAAAGAATTACTTTCTGCAAATGAGCAAATAAACAGAAATGTATCTCATTATGCAGAATCTTTGCACATTTCACCGGTGTATCTGAACGAGGTGGTTAAGAACGTTACAGGCGTGAGCGTAAGCAGATATATTCAAAATGAACTTATATTGCATGCCAAACGAATGTTGGTATATACCTCTCTGACTGTGCGGGAGATTTCCATTCATCTGGGGATAGATGATTATGCCTATTTCACACGGGTGTTCACAAAGGCGGTTGGCATAAGTCCCACTCTTTACCGGAAAAAACACCTCGAATAGTACAATCTTAACCTTACATAGTCTATTCTTCTATTTATCAATGCACTGTAACTTTGCAAACAAAAAAGATGAATAGGAACAGATTTATTTACTTCACGGATTTAATGTTGGTTCCCGTATTTATTTTATCATTCTACACGGGCGTCGAGTTGCATATTGCAGGACAAGGTGTCGATCATGAGAGTTGGCATATCTGGGCGATATTTCACACGAATGCCAGTCTGCTGTTTATGTATTGGGGATTACCATGTCAAGAGTCATTGGGCTTGGTATAAGGGGCTGAGAACGGTAGGGTGCAAAGGAAAAAGAAAAGCTGTGTTGCTGTTATCCATCGTTTTTCTGTTGGCTGTTGTTTCGGGGATCTTACTGGTGTGTTTCGTTGATGGTGCAAACTCTTCGCTGGGGTTGTGGCATTATAGAATCGGTATTTTTGTAAGTGTTTTGGGGGTACTTCATATATTGAAGAGGAAAAGGGGGCTGTATAAGGGGGTGAGGAGGCATGTGTTATAGTTCTTTATGGTAAGTTTTCTCTGATAATGATTTTTTTATCGGAGAAGTTTTGTGGTTGATAATAATTTCTTTATCTTTGTTGTGTCAATCAAGAAGAGCTCTTTGAATGGCTGATGAAGAAGCGCTAAAAGCGCGGGAAATTGAACTTCTAGAAAATCTCAATTTCTTCCTTATGAACTATCATCGTCTCATTGCAAACGGTTATAGGAAAAAGGTATTGGATGATGAAATTAAGCTTATTCAGTTAGAACTGGATAAAATTAAAGAAGTCCTCCGATAGAAAGAAAGTCCACCGGGGTAGCTGCCGGTGGGCTTATCTTCATTAAAGTTAGATTGTTGATTTAAACAGTTATAGTATGGATGTAAAAAAGGAATATTTCAGACTGAAGGAACTGTGGATAAAATCAAGTAGTTCCGAGCGTGATGAAGCAGAACGTAAGCTGAATGCATTCTTCGAATCTCTTGGTGAAGAAGAAAAAGAGTTGGTTAATGCAGCTGTTGCAGAGGACTTTGCCCATGTCCATAAAATTATTGATGAGAGTAAAGAACTTCGTGAGCGTATCGAAGTTCGCAAGCAGTTGGAAGGGGTGCTTCCTTTTATTTCAGTTTCAGAATTTGCAAAACGATACTTTGGCAAATCTGCCTCATGGTTACATCAACGGATTAATGGGAATGCTGTACATGGGAAAGTAGCTACATTTACCCCAACTGAGCTGACTACTTTGGCTAATGCATTGAAGGATGTGGCTGGTAAGTTAACGCATGCTGCTTCAGCTTTTGTGTGACAATAAAGAAGTTATTAAAAAAGCGGCGAAAGATTTGAAAAACATGACGGTGTTTTTCAAATC
>NZ_EQ973495.1:176878-181809 GCF_000158035.1 Bacteroides cellulosilyticus DSM 14838 | reverse complement strand
AAAGATTTGAAAAACATGACGGTGTTTTTCAAATCTTTCGCCGCTTTTTTTAATCTTTCCGCCAATTTTCCGGAGGATATCTCCTTGCTTTTATTCCTATATGTTTTTTATCATATGAATTGTTGTGGCGGTATGTCCTGAATTTCCTAATCGTGATTCTAAATGCCGGAAGCCTTTACGTTCGTATAGGGAGACTGCATTTTGAAATTGAGGAAATGATTCGATATAGAGTTGCTTATATCCACTTTCTTGGGCTTTTTCTTCGACCATATTGAGCAGGGCAGAACCTACTTTCTTCCCTCTGAGCAAAGGAGAAAGGTAGAACTTAACTATTTCGGCACAATCCGTATCTAATCCTTCTGTCGGATAAAAGCCGCAACCTCCTACTATGCTGTCATTGTATTCCACAACCCAATATCCGGCTCGGGGATGTTGGTAGAAACTTTGGAACAATCTGTCTGTCAGTGGGTCACTATATACACTTTCTGTTTTAGGTGCATCAAACTCTTCAAAGACTTTGCGTATTAGGGCAGCTATTTCCTTATTGTCTTTTTCTTCGATAGGACGAATGGTGATGGTCTCCGTTATAGGACCGTTTACAACATGAATGATTCGGATGTTACTGTTTATTTCTTGAGTCATTTTTGATGTGTCATTAATGATTGAACTCACGAAATTACGGAATTAATGCTAAAGTAAAATACAACATGATATTTTTTTTATAAGATCAGTTAGGTAGAGTTAGGTTACTTTTAAAACTTTCGTGAGAAAGAATTAAAATAGAAAGTAATTACTTTCTGAAATTTAAGTGTATAGGGGAAGTTGTAAAAGTAACCTAACCTGACCTAACTGCTAATAATATTTAGATTGATAACCTACATCACATTTAGCCAACGGTTGATATTACGCTCTTCCGCGCTGAACTCTACTCCAAGTTTTATCACTTCACGTCCGTCAGCCTGATAAGGAATCAGGTAACCTTTGTCTTCAATCTGTTGCAGGGCTTCTTCGGCTGTACCGTTCAGTTTGAATTCGAAGACGTAAATGTATTTAGGGGTTTTTACTACGGCATCTGCACGTCCTGTGGCACTTTCAACTTCTGCTTGGGTGAACTGTCCCATCAGTTTGAAAACCAAATAGAAGACGACTTGGTAATGACGTTCGGTCTTCGCGTTCAGTTGATAGGGGAAATCGGCAAAGAAGGCTTGCAGACGGGTGAGGAAGGCATTGTAATCGCCTCTTTCCAACTCTTCTACAAACTGGCCGATATAAAAACCCTGATCATCATTATTTACGCTGGTATAAAATGGTACCAGAAAACTCATGAAACCATAACGAACTTCATCATTAGGAAATTCCAACAGATAATTCCGAAAACGCTCATTGTAATCCTTTATAGTAAGATAACCGCTCTGATAAATCAACGGAATCGGATTATTAGCTTCTACACGATACTCAGAGAACATAGAAGCCGGGGCTTCGATGCCATCAAGTAAGATACGAAGGTCATATTCTGACTTTCGGAGCATTTCAACCAGAAAAGTTGGGGTTCCTGTCTGAAACCAGTAATCTCCTAATTCCCGTTTACTGAAAGCGTTCAGCACACTGAAAGGATTAAAAACTCCGTCTCCTTTCGGATGAAAGTGATAGCCATCATATTGACGTGCCATTTTGTCTACGGTTTCTTCTGCAGACAGCTTGTTGACCCTACCGAATTCTTCTATCTCGGGCGTAAAGGTTTCAGCCAACTCTGTCCGGGTGATGCCGCATACTGTGGCATAAGAATAATCAAGGCTGATGTCATTCAGTTGATTCAGATCACCAAATGCACTGACTTGTGAGAATTTAGTGACTCCCGTAAGGAAAACAAAACGTAGGTAGCGGTCGGCACTTTTCAGTACGCCGTAAAAAGCTTTTAGAGTTTTGCGATAATCTTCCAGTAGGGTATCATTATCGAGGGCTTGCAACAGAGGTTTGTCGTACTCATCCACTAAGACCACTACACCACAACCTGCCTGTTCGTAGGCGCGTTCTATGACATACGTAAAGCGTTCTTCGGGGCTACGATCCTTTTTTACATTTCCGTACACAACTTCCCATTTTTCCAACGTTTGGTTGAGCATTGCTATTAGGTCGGCTGGAGTTTCATACTTTTTGGCATTCAAATCCAAATGTAGTATGGGAAATTTCTTCCATTCCGTCTCCATTTTTTCAATGGCAAGGCCTTCAAAGAGTTCTTTTTTGCCTTCGAAGTAAGCCTCGAAAGTGGACAGGAGCAGACTCTTGCCAAAACGGCGCGGACGACTCAGGAAATAAGGCTTGCCTGTATTGGCAATACGCCAAACAAGCGCAGTCTTATCTACATACAAATAGTTCTCTTTGCGAAGTTTCTCAAAAGTTTGTATTCCGATAGGAAGCTTGCGTAGCAATGTATTATATTCCATAAAACACACATTTTTTCTTTTATAGCTTCGAAGATAATTATTATTTTTCAGAATTGTTCGTTTTGGCACAGTTTGATTTAGCTACAAGTTACAAGTTACTGATACAACTGATTATTCTTCACACTCTCCGCCTCCAGAAGTATTACCTCGTAGCGCCTCATATTCTTGCTTGTAACATACAGAAAGCCATATTTGGTGAGAATCTTCCCTAACAGGATTTTTCCGGCATGGTTATATTGATAGCCGGTTCTGTTTCTGATTTCTTCCGCTATTTCGCTCACCGTCATATACTTGAAGCTTTCGAAGCGCTCCGGTTTGCGGAAGTGCGTCAGTAGCATTTCTTCTTCGGGAGTCTGAAAGATGAAAGGCTTGTTGTTGCGCTCTATCTCATCATTTTCGTCGGCCTCGAACCAGTAGCGATAGCTGGTGTCCAGCAGATGCTTGATTTGGGCGTAGAGCTGTGGGTAGTCGATTTCGTAGCGGTCTATCTTTTCGATTTCATAGCAGAGGAAGCGGCGGTTGCCGGTAGGATCGTACAACACTTGCGGGTAGTTGCAGGTACCGGCAAAGGATGCCCAGTGGGGTAGGTTCAGAGTATGACGGGCATAAGGCAGGCGGATGCTGATAAACTTCCGGGTGATGAGGTCCTTCAGCAGACTGAGTTCGTGCCCCGTCATACCCTCGAACTCATCGAAGTTGATGAGCATAAATTCCGCCATGCGGGAGAGGTCGTCCTTGTTTCCGGCGGAGATGATGCCGGTGCTGAGATAATCGGTTCGTAAGTCATTTGACAGAATTTTGTTGATGAAAGTCGTTTTTCCCAGGTTCTGCTTGCTGCATAGCAGGAGGCAAAGGTGGTTCACTACCTCTTCTTGCGTGGCGGCGGCTACCATACCTACCAGAAAATGCCTGAAACCTTTCAGCCAGAATTCTCTTTGGGCAGGGATGGTGTGGACACTTTCGGCAAGGCGGCCGATGTGGTCGATACCGTCCCATTGAGGCAGGTGATTCATATACTCGCGGATGGGATGGTAGGAGAAACTGAAATCGGAGTAGATCAGGTTCTCCATGTTCTTGACGCTGCAAGGATAACCGGCTTCGTTCAGCTCCATCCAGATGCTGTTACTTACCATGTCATCCAGCATGACGAAATCCTCTTCACCCTTTTTGCGACATTCCATGCGGTGCTTCATCTGGTTGTAGCGCGTTTCGTAATGACTGTTGATATACTGTCCGATGCGGAGGAAGTTCCATTGCGAGGTTCTCAATTTACGTGTGTTAAATTCGTCCGTATGCTGATAAGCACTGTCCGTCAGGGAATCTATTTCTTCGGGCGGCATATCGGTGAAGTTTAGGCGCAGGAAAGGGGTGACTTCTTCTTTGGGGATGCCGTAAGCATTGTATGTGCAGGTTAGCCGGAACAGATAGTTGTTGCGGTTGCCTTCTTCGTACTTGTTTTTGTGATCGTGATAGTAAAGAAGGAGGGCGAGCAAGGAACGGCTTTCGCTTTGGGGATAAGAGATGTTGTCCGAAGGCTTTTGGTACGGAGGCTTTTCTGTAGTTGTTCCGGAAGACTTTTTCCGTCCGGGAGTCTTCTTTTTCTTTTCTCTGAGAGGGCGGTTGAGGTCGACGATGAGAACTTGCGGATTAGGGTTCAGATAGACGTTCCCATCGTGAGGCAGATAGCAGATGCGCGTCATGTCTTTGCCCGATTCGTCGATGTCCGTTTGGCAAAGCTCTTCGTAGAGTGAAGCAACCTGGTCGTAGGCATGCGCATGGTAGTTGCGGACCTCTTCGGGGGATTGCGGCAGGGTGCCGTCGGGCAGGCTGGTGATTGTGGTCAGTTTGTAACCGTTGCCCTTCGGACTGGTAAAGCTGATGTGGGTATGCGGATTTCCGGTGACTGCCTTTGAGATGCGCGCCAGTTCTTCGGGGGATTTCTTGTCGAGGTCGAGGACGATTTCTCCGTTGTACTCAGTTAGTTTGTCGTATCGGCGTCCACCGGTGAAGCGGGCGGAGAAGGTGACGGAGGGAAGTTCTCCTTTTATGGAATCAGCGGTTGCGATGTCATTGGCAGTAATATGCTGTCGGATGTCAAGAGTCATGTGTGCCAGTTTTTCATCGTGGCGGATGAGGTTGGCCACTTCTTCGTCGGTTACTTCGGCGCAGGGCGGTTGTTTTTTGTTTTGATAATATGAATACTTCATTGTTTGTATAAATTTTGTTGCAAATTAACAGATGTGTCCGATAACAGGAAATAACTTTTGGCTTTTCGCGTAAAGTTAAGTTTAAGGTTCGCCCAGGTAGTCAACTATTACTTTTACTTGGCGGGGCGTGAAAATGTGGTTCCGGTCCTGATAACCCAAATGAATCAGTTCTGCGTGAAGTTCGGCGTTGTGGAGTATCCAGCGACGAAGTACTTGGGTGGCGTTTTTAAGGGTTAGTTGTGGATTGTAAAGATGAGCCAGTTCCGATTTTGTGTAACTG
>NZ_EQ973495.1:172248-174995 GCF_000158035.1 Bacteroides cellulosilyticus DSM 14838 | reverse complement strand
TTTCAGTGCGCAGGACGTGGATACGGCGCACCGTTACAGGGGCTTTTCATCGTGGGGGTATCACTATTATATCCGGAAGTCGGGACAGGTGGAATTGATGAGGTCGGAAGATGTGCCTGGGGCGCATGCCCGTGGATACAATGCGAATAGTCTTGGAGTATGTTATGAGGGCGGTCTGGATGTGAACGGACGTCCAGCCGACACGCGGACTTTACGGCAGAAAGAGGCCATGCACCGACTGATAGCCAATCTGTTGCAGAGTTATCCGGAGGCGCGGGTGGTGGGACACCGGGATCTGAGCCCTGATAAAAACTACAACGGCATTGTAGATCCCTGGGAAAGGACGAAAGAGTGTCCTTGTTTTGAAGTAAAAGCGGAGGCGTGGGAGTAAAAAACTCCCCGCCTTTTTTTGTGCGTGTCGAAGTATTGTTATATTTGTGGCAACATATTGAAAAACACTATTGGATATGAGACACCGATTTATCTCTGAGAGATGTAAAATATTTGGTTTGCTTCTTCTATTGGCAGCCGGTTCGGCTGCACTTCGCGCCCAGGATCAGCCGGGCATTAAAAACATACGTACGGTGGTGTATGAGCCGCTATTGAAGGATACTACGTGGGTGACTGGTAAGGTGGTGGATTACATTACATTCGTGAAGTACGATAGCAAAGGCCGTAAGATGGTAGAGAACAGGCTGAAGCCGGACGGCAGTCCGCATGGTAAACTGGTGTATGTGTATAACCCTGCTGGACAGGTGTCGTGCGAGATTTATGCAACTGCGGATGAAGGAGTCAGCGATTGTTGGGGCTATACGTATGATGAAAAAGGACGGCTGAATTGCATTGCCTATATGAACGGACAGGAAGATACACTCCAGATTACTTCTGCCTTGTACGATGAAGCGGGAAAGATGTTGAAAATCTACTCCAAAGACTATGTGAAAAAGAGGTCATCGGGCAGACAAGTGCTGTACAATGAGGATGGAACGCCGGAGAAGATTATCCTGATGGGTGGTCCGGATGAAAAGATGGAACGCGTGGGAGAATACCCGATTGGAAAGGGGGATACACTGACTCTGAAAAGAAGGGGTGCACTACAGTTAGGTAAGATGCGGGTGGTGAAAGATGATAATCAGAAGAATCCGATTCGGAAGATAGATGAAGCGGGTAACTGGACAGAACGTTTTGAAGGTTGCAATGAATATGGAGAACCGAATTTCATTATCCGCAGAGATATAGAGTATGCAGGCGGTGGAAATGACTGGGAGAAAATACCCGTGCGCGGTAAAGTGAAGAAGGTACAGCAAAGGTCGTACGTTGCCATTGCCAAAGGTCCGCAGGCGGTGGATAAGGGAGAGAAGAAAGGGCAGTTCTTCGTTTACGAGTTTGGTGAAAACGGACGGAAAGTAAAAGAGGAACGGTTCACGGAAGCGGGAGTATGTCGGGAAAAGATTCAGTATGAATATGATGAGAATGGGAATTTGTCGAAAGAAAGTCATTATACACCGGCGGGTGTGCTGACGGCAAACAAGAATTATGGATACGATAAGGAAGGGCGTCTCAAGCACTGTTCAATACTGGATGATAAGGGTGAAATTATGCAGCGGGATGTGTTTCGCTATGACATAGAAGGTAATATGGTACAGGAAGTCGGTTACCTGACGAATGGAACAAAATGTAGTGAGTTCCGTTATATATATGATTCCTATGGGCAGCAAATAGAGCGGAAAGTGTTGTTGCAACCTGAAGGATCTGATCCGGTTGGCTCTGTTCGGAGAGGCTATAATTTTCAGGGACGTGTAGTGTTCGAGGAATATCTTTCACCGGATGGTACATCTCAAAGCCAGCATACGTATCGGTACAATACCAAAGGGGAACTGATTTCCGGAACAGAGCGTCCGGAAGGGCAAACCGAAGAAGTGAAATACGTCTATAAATTCCATAATGATAACCAAGGAAACTGGAAAATCAGGATCAAGTATATAGACGATGTGCCGGTGGTGTACGAAGAGCGTGAATATACATATTATTAGTGTGGATATTAGGCGCGGATTACACGGATTGCGCGGATTTAAAGCTGCGCTATTGTGTCGATTAACTAAAAAATTCGCGTAATCCGTGTAATCCGCGCCTAAAAAAGTACCATTTACAATCTTTTTGTAGAATCTGCGAAACTTGAATTAAAAATAAAAACGAAATTGTATGAAGAAGATTATTAACCCGTGGAAAGATTTGGAAGGATACAATTGTTTCGGTTGTGCTCCCAATAATGAGTCCGGTGTGAAAATGGAGTTTTACGAGGATGGAGACGAAGTGGTGAGCATCTGGAAGCCGCGTCCGGAGTATCAAGGTTGGCTGAATACGTTGCATGGTGGCATTCAGTCGGTGTTGCTGGATGAAATTTGCGGATGGGTGGTAGTGCGTAAGTTGCAGACAAGCGGGGTGACTTCGAAGATGGAAACTCGTTTTCGTAAACCGGTATCGACTACGGACTCGCATGTCGTGTTGCGGGCTTCCATACGCGAGCAGAAGCGGAATATTGTGATCATCGATGCGAAACTTTATAATGAGGCGGGAGAGGTGTGCTCGGAGGCGGTATGCACTTACTTCACTTTCCCGAAGGAGAAGGCGGAACAGGAAATGCACTTTCATCACTGCGATGTGGAGAAGGAGGAGATTCTGCCGCTGATTTAAGTTTGCTCACTATGGGCGGGTTATGAGTGAAATGATAAATAATCTTTTAGACG
>NZ_EQ973495.1:163162-170895 GCF_000158035.1 Bacteroides cellulosilyticus DSM 14838 | reverse complement strand
CTTTTAAGATTGAGTTGTTTTTATTTTAAACTAATCTGCGAGCACCGTCACCGATGACTACATCATAAATTTTAGGGCTTCTGCCAAATTTCTCTTTGAACTTATCCTTTGCATTCTGGATGAATGTATCATACAACTCATCTTTCACCAAGTTGATAGTACAACCACCGAAACCACCGCCCATTACGCGTGAACCTGTTACACCGCAGTCGAATGCAAGATCATTCAGGAAGTCGAGCTCTTCGCAGCTAACTTCGTAAAGCTTGCTCATACCATGATGTGTTTCGTACATCTTCTGACCTACAGTTTCGTAATCACCTTTTTCCAGTGCATCGCAAACATCAAGTACGCGCTGGATTTCTTCGATTACGTATTCTGCACGCATGTAGTCTTCTTCGCTGATTTCAGCTTTTGACTCTTGTAGCATGTCCATGGTACAATCGCGCAGGAACTCTACATGCGGATGTTTCTTCTGAATTGCAGCAACGGCAGCTTCGCAGCTTTGACGACGCTTGTTGTATGCTGAAGAAGCCAATTCATGTTTAACTACAGAATCTACCAATACCAGACGATAGCCTTTCGGATCGAATGGAAAGTATTGATATTCCAGTGAGCGGCAGTCCAGACGGATAAGACTACCTTGCTTGCCAAATACGGAAGCGAACTGGTCCATAATACCACAGTTTACACCGCAATAGTTATGTTCAGTTGCCTGACCTACTTTAGCCAGTTCGAACTTGTCTATCTTGTTGTCACCGAACAGATCGTTCAATGCATACGCATATGTACTCTCCAAAGCGGCAGATGAAGACATACCTGCACCTAAAGGCACATCACCGGAGAAAGCAGTATCGAAGCCCTTTACATCAACGCCACGCTTAATCATCTCACGGCATACACCGAAGATATATCTTGCCCAGCTTGCACGGGGAGCATCTTCTTCCTTCAAACCGAATTCCACATAATCTTTCAGATCGATGGAATAAGCTTTCACAATGTCTGTACCATTCGGTTTAATTTCAGCGATCATACCTTTATCGATTGCTCCAGGGAATACAAAACCACCGTTATAGTCTGTATGCTCACCAATGAGGTTGATGCGTCCCGGAGAAGCGTAAACTGCTCCTGTTGTTCCGTCAAAATGCTTGATGAAACGGCTTCTTACGTGTTCTATATCCATAATCTTTTCAAATTTATAAGTGAATAAATTAATTACCTATACCTTTTAATTGCGTTAATCCTCTACTGGGATATCTTTATTTACATTTTTGCAACCTACCAAGCCGTAGAACAGCAGATAAGCAAGAGCTGCGATAATCAGCCAGTAGCTGGCCATATAACCTACAGAGTCAGAGATGCTTTGTTGGATCAACGGCAATACACCACCACCAACAACCATCATCATGAAGATACCGGATGCTTGTGCTGTATATTTTCCTAATCCTTCTACTGCAAGGTTGAAGATACCACCCCACATTACAGAAGTACAAAGACCGCAAAGTACGAGGAACAATGCGCTGACAGGTACTTGTGCCATCATAAATCCTTCACCTACAGTGTAACCGGGCATTGAAACTGTTACATCTTTCGGAGTGAAGATAGCAATCAATACAAAAACAATAGCGGTAGCAGATACAACGATTAACTGTGTACGGCTGGAAACTTTACCGCTGATAGCGCTACTTGCAGTACGTCCTACAAGCATCAGCAACCAGTAGATAGCAGCAATAGCACCACCGATAGCAGCACCGTTCATCATAATTCCGGCACCCTTATCGCTTGCGTCGGCAAGATAGAAGTTCAGTGTACCCGGGATACCGATTTCGATACCTACATAGATGAAGATACCAACTACACCTAATACAGTGTGGCGGAAGCTCCATGGACTATGAGAGAATTTTTCTTTCTTTGCTCCACTTTTCTGAAGATGTGGCTCAGGGATAGCTACAAATGAAATGATAATAAATGCAGCTACGAATACACCCATAGCAACGAAGAGGAGAGGAGCAACATCAGACATGGCTGTCTTGGAAGTTACCGTACCAATCAAAGCACCTACGAAAAGAGGGGTCAATGTACCGGACAAAGAATTAAGGGCTCCACCTGTTTGGATCAACTGGTTACCTTTGTTACCACCACCACCAAGGAGGTTCAGCATCGGGTTCACCACTGTGTTAAGCATACAAACACAGAAACCGCAGATGAATGCACCAAGCAGATAGATAACGAAATTTAATTTGATAACATATTCGCCGAATGCGAAAACTTCGGCATTTGCTCCGAATAAACTGGAAAGGTATTGCGTGAACAAACCGAGGAAACCTACTGCCATTGCAATCAATGCAGTCTTTTTGTAACCGATCTTAACGAGCATGTTACCGGCAGGAATTCCCATAAACAGATATGCCAGGAAGTTCATCATATTTCCCATCATACCTAAAGTGTTCGAACCCGCATATTCGTTTCTCCAAATCGTACCGAACGGTGCGGCAAGATTGGTAACGAAGGAAATCATCGCAAAAATGAAGAACATGGTAATAATAGCGACAAGATTACCGTTCTGTTTTTGTTGTGTCATGGTTTTTAATTAATTAAATTAGTTATAAAATTAGGTTAGTTATATTCATTCTTGTACACCAAACTTGTAAATGGTTACTTGTTGGTATTCATCGTCCGGGAGCAATACGGCCGATGGGAAATGTGGTTTGTTGGGTGTGTCGGGGAAACATTGTGCTTCAAAGCAAACAGCGCTGCGTGCCGGGAAAGTAGCTCCGTGAGCACCTGCAAAGCCGCCTAGCCAGTTTCCGGTATAGAGTTGTACACCATTCTCTGTGGTATATACTTCCATTGTACGTCCGCTTTCGGGTTCCGTATAAGTAGCGGCAAGGCTTAATTCGCCACTCTCTGTCTTATTCAGTACGTAGCAGTGATCGTAACCTGCACCATTCACCAATTGCTGGAACTTATCATCAATACGTTCACCGATGGTATGCGGTGTACGGAAATCCATAGGAGTACCTTCTACCTTCAGGATTTCTCCTGTCGGAATGGACACTTCGTCAATGGGAGTATAATGATCAGCGTTGATAGTAATGATGTGGTTCAGAACCGTAGGGGTGGGATTGGCAATACCTGCCAAATTGAAGAAGCCGTGGTTGGTGAGGTTGACAACAGTTGCTTTGTCTGTGGTAGCCCGATATTCAATAACCAGTGCATTGGTTTCATCTTCCAGACGATAGGTCATTTCTACTTCCAGATTACCGGGAAAGCCCTCTTCGCCATCTGCGGATGTATAGTTGAATACAACAGTCGTCGGATCCGGTTGGACTGCATCCCACACTCTGGCGTGGAAACCTGTGGGTCCACCGTGCAAAGAATTTGGTCCATTGTTGATTGTCAGATTGTGCTCTTCGCCATAAAGAGTGAATTTTCCTTTGGCTATACGGTTTCCGTAACGTCCGATAGTGGTATTGAGGAAAGGTTCGGGGCTGTTGACTACATGGTCTATACTGTCATGTCCCAAAATTACGTTAGCATACTTCCCGTTTTTGTCGGGGACCATAATGGAAAGGATAGCGCATCCGTAGTTAGTTACTGCAACTTCCATTCCCTGAGCATTTTTAAGAATAAATAAATCAGTCTTCTTGTTATTTATATCTTTTTGAAAGTCTTCCTTGTTCAAACCCGACAAGTTACTTTCCGTTGACACGGTGTTTATCATATCCATGGTATAAAATTAAATTTCTTGCAAATAAAAAGAAATTCTTCCGTACTCCCAAGGGTTTATCTTGAAATGTGAAGAACATTTTAGGAAAGTTTAGCGTTTAACATTTACGAGGCGAATTGATATTTTTTGTAAGTTTGTCGCGTTAATCTAAAAAAATGTAACATTTTTATTTAAAGCTCTAACAAAAACTACGAATGTATCCTTTGAAATTTGAGCCTATTCTGAAGCAGACGCTTTGGGGAGGCGACAAGATTATTGCTTTCAAGCAATTGAATGAAACGCTATCCGGAGTAGGCGAAAGCTGGGAAATCTCGGCTGTAGAAGACAACGAGTCTGTCGTCGCTAATGGGCCTGACAAAGGCCTTACGCTCCCTGAGATGGTGGGAAAATACCGTCATGAACTTGTCGGTGAAGCGAATTACTCTCGTTTTGGCACAAAGTTTCCCTTGTTGATAAAATTCATTGATGCCAAGTTGGATTTATCCATTCAGGTACATCCGGGAGATGAGTTGGCGAGAAAACGTCACAATTCTTTCGGCAAGAATGAAATGTGGTATGTGGTATCGGCAGATAAGGGGGCAAAACTGATTTCCGGCTTTTCTGAGCAGATAACTCCGAAAGAATACAAGGAAAGAGTTTATAATGGAACCTTTGCTGAAGTGCTGCAAACGTGCGATGTAAAACCGGGGGATGTGTTCTATGTGCCTGCCGGTCGTGTGCATGGTATTGGTGCCGGTGCTTTTGTTGCTGAAATTCAGCAGACTTCGGATATCACTTATCGTATTTTCGATTACAATCGGAAAGACAAAGAGGGTAAATCTCGCGAGTTGCACACTACTCAGGCTACTGAGGCTATTAATTTTGCTGATGTACAGGATGACTTCCGTACAGAATATGATCATCTGAAGAACGAACCGGTGGAATTGGTTGCCAGTCCTTACTTCACTACTTCTCTCTATGACATGACAGAAGAAATTACATGTGACTATTCTGAATTGGATTCATTTGTGATTTTTATTTGTGTGGAAGGCGCATGCCGTATCACGGACGACAGCCAGAATGAGATTGCTGTGCGTGCAGGTGAAACGATATTGCTGCCTGCGATTACGCAAGAAGTTACGATTGTTCCGGAAGACGGTGGCGTGAAGTTGCTCGAAACGTATCTGTAATCATTGGAATTGAATCAATAAAAAGAGCCGCGTCCCTCAATGGAAGAACGCGGCTTTTTTTGCTTTATGGCGCCTGTTTATCTTCTGGCTCCGAACATGCTTCTGACCTTTCTCATCATCTTTACTCCGAGCATTAGTCCGTCGAAGACAGCCATGCCCGTATTGAAAGCGCGCATAATGGCGTTGCCCTTGTCTGCAGCGGGTGCAAGGGGGGCAAACAGTTCTCTTGCCGTATCCGTCATGATTTCTTTCTGTACATGCAATTTCTTCCGTAATTCTTTTTTTCGTAGCGCGATACTTTCCAGAGTCATGGAAGAGGAGTCAGGCATATTGTTCATGATGATATCATTTTTCATTATCATTCTCAAAGAACAGTCCGGCAATGAAGTTCACCATTGGATTGATGATGAGTTTCTTGCGGAAAGTGATTACTAATAAAACAAGCAGAAGATGAAAAGCGGCGATGATGCTGAAGCTTACCATGAGTCCGCCTACAAGCGGATCTAATATATAAGCTAATGCAAATGACAAATAAAACAGTGCCACCATGCCAAGAATGATAACCACCGATAGTAGTACCAAGGCGGAAAGCAGGATTGAGAGTTTTTCGGTTATTTCCAGTTTGGTATATTCTTTTTGGAGTTTCAGATATTTCTTAAACTCAACGAATAATTGCTGGAGATTTTCAATACTTCTGTCGTCTGCGAACATCATAGTGGCTCTGTTTTTTTGTAGGTTTTGTTTTATTCGGCTCCTTCGCCTTTAATTTCTGCTGCGATTTCGTCTACCAGATTTTCCATTTCACTACGGTTCAGACGAATTCCTTTTTTACGGAGAATTTCCGCAATCTTATGGCGGGTGTCTTCTCCTTTTTCGGGAGCAAATAAAATACCAACGGCTGCGCCTACTGCTGCACCGCCCAGAAAAGCTACGAGTACATTTAATCCTTTCATAATTGTTCTCCTTTCTATTTATAGAGGTTTATACTACAAAGCTAACATTTTTCTTTATAAAGTTGTTCGCTTAACTTCTTTTTTTTCGAAATATTTATTTTTCTGTTCCAAGTTCGGTACTAATCCGAGAACTATCCGGAATGTACTGGCTCCGTATCTGTTCCGTACTGGCTCCGTATCTGTTCCGTACTGGCTCCGTATCTGCTCCGTATTAGGTTCGTAGCTACTCCGTATCGGGTCCGTAGCTACTCTAAGCGTATAGATACGGAGCTGGTACGGCTCAGGTAATGCCCGGGTACAGTTCGAACCTGGTTTTGTCTGGTAGGAAAAGAAACGTGATTAATTTAATTTAACTATAATGCTGCCCTTTGGATTGATTGTTCCACGTACATTTGTCTTATTATTCGGAATATTAGCTACATGAAGATAGGAAAGAGAAAGATATTTCTGATTATCGGGTTGATAGTGCTTGTGCTGGCAGCTTGTAGTAATGTTGACGGCGATTTGGATGATAAGTGGCAGTTGAGGCAATATCAATATGCCGACGGTTCAATTGAACGGCAAGATAGCATCTTTTATAATTTCCAAAAAGGTAGCTTTTCTGCCATTTGTTTGTTGAAAAATGGTAGCTATCAAACGTTTTTTGGAAATTATTCTTTGAAAGGAGATAAAATTTCTATTATTTTGCTGCCTCAAAGTATGGAAGACGAAAACTATTCATTCTATATGGGGTGGGAAAATGGAGAACGGACATTTACAATGGAAGAATTGACTTCTTCATCCCTTCATCTGGAATATGAGGGAATTCGTTATATATTCCGCAGATATTGAGTATAGATAGATTGTAGAAATTACTAACAAAAACAATATGATTATGAAAAAATTAGCATTTTTAGGAATGGGATTGTGCATTGCATTGGCATTCTCTTCTTGTAAATCGAGTGAAAGCGCTTATAAAAAAGCATATGAAAAAGCAAAACAGCAAGAACTGGCTGAACCTCAGGTTACTGAACCGGTAGAAGTTTCTCCGGTAGTGAGTGCTCCGGTTGAAGCAAAGGTTGTGGAAAGTGTGCCTGTTGCAACTGCCGGTGTACGTCAGGAAAAAGTGGACATAATTTCTGGCGTGGGTGGTTTGAAAGATTACAGTGTGGTTTGTGGTAGCTTTAGTGTGAAGGCTAATGCCGAAAGCCTGAAAGATTTTTTGGATAAGGAAGGTTATAGTGCTGTGATTGCCTTTAATCCGGATGCAGCAATGTATCGTGTAATTGTGAGTACTTTTGCTGACAGAGCTTCTGCAGCTGACGCACGTGACGCTTTCAAGTCTAAATACTCTAATCGTAAAGATTTCCAGAGTGCCTGGTTGCTGTATCGTCTCAAATAACATTAGATTTTATTTGATATTTGATTGATAGAAAGGAAAACTTCCCTTTCAAGATGAGAGTGTATTAAAAGATTTTAATGCACTCTTATTTTTTTGCCTGATCTATGAATTTGATATTCTGTATCGTGATGAGATGCTTCGACAAGCTTAGTATGACAGGCATTCTCAAAGTATAGACTAATTGTGATGATGTCTTTATTGTGAATTATTTATGCGAAAAAAGCCGATAATAGGTACTAGTTATTGGAGAAAAAGTTAATTTTGGGAATAATTTATCTAACATGACTTGATTACATGAAATAACGCATTTCTCTTTAATGAGGAATATAACAATAGATAACGTATGAAGAAATTTAAATTTTTATTGCTGAGCGCGTGTATTGCGCTAGTTGCGTGCACAACTAAAACATCGTCTGAACAACAAGTTTCAGACAAAGGGACAAAATGGAGTTGGGACAAGGGAACGATTGTTGTAGAAACTCCCGAGCGTCCGGCTGAACAAA
>NZ_EQ973495.1:124013-162683 GCF_000158035.1 Bacteroides cellulosilyticus DSM 14838 | reverse complement strand
CCCGTAATAAATTGATCTATGCAAATCAGTGTAATTTGTAACGTAAACTAAGAAAATGATAGGAAAACGAAACTTTTTGTGATAAATCTTTGGAAGTTTCAAACGGATAGTTTACTTTTGTCGCATCAAAACAAAAGAATTGTATGAAAAATATTGTTGCACATCATCACCATCATCATTACCTGACGAATAATCGGTAGGCGTATGATTGTATGTGCATAATGAATAAACATATAAACGACGAGGCTTGCCGGATAATGGCAAGCCTCGTTTTTTGTTTTCAAGAGTTTAGTTAAGTCTAGTTTAGTTTTTGTGAGTAGTTAAATCGTAAAATTATAAATAAGATTATGTTATTAAGAATTGCAGTACAAGCTAAAGGTCGTCTTTATGACGAGACGATGTCATTTTTGGGAGAGTCGGATATCAAATTGAATGCAGTGAAACGTTCACTACTGGTACAATCGTCTAATTTTCCTGTAGAGGTGTTATTTTTGCGTGATGATGATATTCCGCAGTCGGTGGCAACAGGCGTGGCGGATATAGGTATCGTAGGCGAGAATGAATATGTGGAGAAGAATGAAAATGCAGAGATTGTAAAGCGTCTCGGATTCAGCAAATGCCGTTTGTCACTGGCTATTCCGAAGGATATCGAATATCCGGGTGTGCAGTGGTTTGAAGGAAGGAAGATTGCGACGTCGTATCCGGGTATCCTCAGTACATTCTTGAAAACTCAGAATGTGAATGCGGAGATACATGTGATTACAGGTTCCGTAGAAGTGGCACCGGGCATCGGACTGGCAGATGCGATTTTTGATATTGTTAGTTCGGGTTCTACGTTGGTGAGTAACCGGTTGAGAGAGGTGGAAGTGGTGATGAAATCGGAAGCACTGCTGATTGGTAACAGGAATCTGTGCGACGAGAAAAAGGAAATCCTGAAAGAATTGCTTTTCCGTATGGATGCTGTGAAGACGGCGGAAGATAAGAAGTATGTGCTGATGAATGCACCGAAGGAACGTTTGGAAGAGATTATCCAGGTGCTTCCGGGTATGAAGAGCCCGACGGTGATGCCGTTGGCACAGGAGGGCTGGTGCTCAGTACATACGGTGCTGGATGAAAAGTGCTTCTGGGAGATTATAGGAAAACTGAAGTCGCTGGGGGCAGAAGGAATTTTGGTGCTGCCGATTGAAAAAATGATATTGTGATGTACTTTTCTTTTGTCTTGAGACAAAAGAAAAGATACCAAAAGAAAAACTCAAGGCTGCACTTCCGGAGCTACTCCGGTAGCATTTTCAGCTAAAGGGCAGGAACTCGCTACGCTCAAACAGCCTGCCCTTCTTGACGCTGAAAATACTACCTGCGTTTGACGCTCCTACAGTGAGGCCGGAGACCATTCGGAGTGATAGTGTAGGGGTGATGGTGTAGAATGAATATAAAAAATGGAATAGGGTATGAAATTAATAAATAATCCGGATAGATCACAGTGGGCGGAGATACTGAAACGTCCGGTGATGAATACTGAGAATCTGTTCGATACGGTGCGAGGGATTATAGACCGCGTGAAATCGGACGGTGACCGTGCGGTGCTGGAGATGGAGGCAAAGTTTGATAAGGCGGAGCTGACATCGCTGGCGGTGACGGAGGCGGAACTGAAAGAAGCGGAGACGCTGGTGGATGAAAAGCTGAAGGCGGCTATTCGTCTGGCTAAACAGAATATTGAGACTTTCCATGCTGCACAGCGCTTTGAGGGCAAGAAGGTGGAACCCATGCCGGGCGTGACGTGTTGGCAAAAGGCGGTGGCTATTGAAAAGGTGGGATTGTATATTCCCGGAGGAACAGCTCCTCTGTTCTCTACGGTGCTGATGCTGGCTGTGCCTGCGAAGATTGCGGGTTGTAAGGAGATTGTGCTTTGCACACCGCCGGATAAAGAAGGAAGGGTGCATCCTGCTATTCTTTTTGCTGCACAGGTGGCAGGGGTGAACCGGATATTCAAGGCAGGTGGCGTGCAGGCTATTGCTTCGATGGCTTACGGAACGGAAAGCGTGCCGAAGGTTTACAAAATATTCGGTCCGGGAAACCAGTATGTGACAGCAGCGAAACAGTTGGTCAGTCTGCGTGATGTGGCGATTGATATGCCTGCCGGTCCATCGGAAGTGGAAGTGCTGGCGGATGAAACGGCGAATCCGGTATTTGTAGCTGCGGATCTGCTGAGCCAGGCTGAACACGGTGTGGATAGTCAGGCGATGCTGATTACCACTTCGGAGGCTTTGCAACAGGCTGTGAAAGAGGAGGTAGAACGTCAGTTGGAACTTCTGCCCCGTAAGGAAATTGCGGAGAAGTCTCTTGCCAACAGTAAGCTTATTGTGGTGAAAGATATGGAAGAGGCCATCGAACTGACGAACGAATATGCGCCCGAACACCTGATTGTGGAAACTGCGGACTATATGCAGGTGGCAGAACGTGTGGTGAATGCGGGCTCCGTTTTCTTGGGATCGCTCTCACCGGAAAGTGCGGGAGACTATGCTTCGGGAACGAATCATACCTTGCCGACGAACGGATATGCAAAAGCTTATAGCGGTGTGAGTCTGGATAGTTTTATCCGGAAGATTACGTTCCAGGAAATCCGCCCGGAAGGTATGAAGAATATCGGTCCTGCTATTGAAGAGATGGCGGCGAACGAACATCTGGATGCGCATAAGAATGCGGTAACAGTGAGATTAAAAACAATATAGAATGCAAATTACACGGATTACACGAGTAAGGGTAAAGATGAAATTTGTGTAATTCGCGTAATCAGTGTTCAATACTTTATCATATTATAGATCATGAAAACATTGCAAGAACTGACCCGTCCGAATATCTGGAAGCTGAAACCTTACTCTTCGGCACGTGATGAATATAAAGGTGTAACGGCATCGGTATTTCTCGATGCGAACGAGAATCCGTACAACCTGCCGCACAACCGCTATCCCGACCCGATGCAGTGGGAACTGAAAACGGAACTTTCCAAGATAAAGAAGGTGGCTCCCGAGCATATTTTCCTGGGCAATGGTAGCGACGAAGCTATCGACTTGGTTTTCCGTGCTTTCTGTGAGCCGGGAGTGGACAATGTGGTGGCTATCGATCCCACTTACGGCATGTATCAGGTATGTGCTGATGTGAATAATGTGGAGTATCGCAAAGTCTTGCTCGACGAGCATTTCCAGTTCTCGGCAGATAAGTTGCTGGCGGCTGCGGATGAACGGACAAAGCTGATTTTCCTGTGCTCGCCTAATAATCCTACCGGAAACGATCTGTTGCGCAGTGAGATAGAGAAGTTGCTGCGTGAGTTTGAAGGGTTGGTGATACTGGATGAGGCGTACAGTGACTTTTCAGAATCCCCGTCGTTCTTGCTGGATTTAGATAAATATCCGAATCTTGTTGTGTTCCAGACTTTTTCTAAAGCATGGGGCTGTGCGGCTATCCGCCTGGGAATGGCGTTTGCTTCTACGGAAATCATCGGTATCCTGAGCAAGATAAAGTATCCTTATAATGTGAACCAACTGACTCAGAAACAGGCAATAGAGATGTTGCACAAGTACTATGAGATAGAGCGTTGGGTGAAGAGATTGAAAGAGGAACGCGAGGATTTGGAGAAACGTTTTTCCGAACTGCCGTTGACGGTGAAAGTATTTCCGTCTGATGCCAATTTCTTCCTGGCACGGGTGACGGATGCGGTGAAAATCTATAATTATCTGGTAGGAGAGGGGATCATCGTCCGCAACCGTAATTCTATATCGCTTTGTGGCAACTGCCTGCGTGTGACGGTAGGAACAAGGATGGAGAATGATAAACTGATAGAAGCATTGCAGGGATTTATAATCTGATAATTTACAAAGTACAATTTTTGAGTACATGAAGAAAGTATTATTTATAGACCGTGACGGGACTTTGGTGCTTGAACCGCCCGTAGATTACCAGTTGGATTCGCTGGAAAAGTTGGAGTTTTATCCCAAAGTGATGCGTAACCTGGGCTTCATCCGTAGCAAATTGGATTTCGAGTTTGCGATGGTGACTAATCAAGATGGTTTGGGCACGGCATCTTTCCCGGAAGAAACTTTCTGGCCTGCGCATAACCTGATGATGAAGACGCTGGAGGGTGAAGGGATTACGTTTGATGAAATCTTCATCGACCGTAGCATGCCGGAAGATATGGCACCTACCCGGAAGCCGCGCACAGGGATGTTGACGAAGTATCTGAATAATCCGGAGTACGATCTTGCCGGAAGTTTCGTTATCGGTGACCGTCCGACGGATGTGGAACTGGCTAAGAATCTGGGTTGCCGGGCCATTTATTTGCAGGATGATACTACATTACTGAAACCGGAATCAGAAGGTGGAACTGCTGCCTGCGAAGGTTTGGAAGATGTATGTGCCCTTGTCACGAAAGATTGGGATAAAGTTGCCGAATTTCTTTTTGCCGGAGAACGCAAAGCGGAAGTACGTCGCACAACAAAGGAAACGGATATTTTCGTGTCTCTGAATCTGGATGGTAACGGTATCTGCGACATTCATACCGGACTGGGTTTCTTCGACCACATGCTGGAGCAAATAGGCAAGCATGGCGGTCTGGATCTGACGATCCATGTGAAAGGCGATTTGGAAGTGGATGAGCATCACACCATAGAAGATACTGCGATTGCATTAGGCGATTGCATCTATCAGGCATTGGGCAACAAGCGTGGCATCGAGCGTTATGGCTATGCCCTGACGATGGACGACTGCCTTTGCCAGGTTTGCCTGGATTTCGGTGGACGCCCCTGGCTGGTATGGGATGCAGAATTCAATCGTGAAAAGATTGGTGAGATGCCGACAGAAATGTTCCTGCATTTCTTTAAATCCCTGAGCGATGCCGCCAAGATGAACCTGAATGTCAAAGCGGAAGGTCAGAACGAGCACCATAAGATAGAAGGCATTTTCAAAGCGCTGGCCCGCGCTATAAAGATGGCGGTGAAGAGGGATATCTATCACTTTGAATTGCCGAGTTCGAAGGGAGTGCTTTAATTAGTGATTAGTGGGGTAGTGATAAGTGATTAGTACCCCACTAATCACTAATTACCGTCCATTTCTGAACATCCCCACTGTCCGATAATGAACACCCACCCCTGTCCAGAAGCATCCTGGCGCTTTGGCACGCTCTTTGCTTTTCTGTTTACAACTATTTTTTGATAAACATGAAAAGGAATATTTTACTCGCAGCTTGGATGCTATTTCCGTTCGCCGCTTTTGCACAGAACGATACATTGACAAACGAACGTGAACGTCTCATCACTTTAAATGAAGCGATAGCTTTGGCACGTACCCAGTCAGTGGATGCCGCCGTAGCGCTGAATGAATTGAAGACTTCATACTGGGAATATCGTACTTTCCGTGCCGACCTGTTACCGGAAGTGAATCTGAACGGTACTTTACCCAATTACAATAAATCTTACAGCAGATATCAAAACTCGGATGGTTCCTACTCATTTGTGCGTAACAATACGCTGGGACTTTCCGGAACCCTCTCCATAGACCAGAACTTATGGTTTACGGGTGGTAAACTGTCACTGGCTTCTTCTCTTGAATATATCAAGCAATTAGGATCCGGAGGAGATAAACGGTTTATGTCCGTCCCCGTCAGCCTGGAATTGTCGCAGCCTATTTTTGGAGTGAACAACTTGAAATGGAACCGTCGTATCGAACCAGTGAGATATGCAGAAGCAAAAGCTGCCTTTATCACTGCTACGGAACAGGTAACGATGAAGACAATCACTTATTTCTTCAATCTGCTGCTGGCAAAAGAAAATTTGAAAACTGCTCACCAGAATAAAGTGAATGCCGACCGCCTCTATGAAGTAGCAGTGGCAAAGCGTAAGATGGGGCAGATTTCTGAAAATGACCTGTTGCAGTTGAAACTGAATGCTTTGCAAGGTAAGGCGGATGTGACGGAAGCGGAGAGTAACCTGAATGCGAAAATGTTCCAGTTGCGTTCGTTCCTCGGTTTGTCGGAAGATGAGAATCTGAATCCGATGTTGCCGAATTCTGCACCGGATATGAAAATGGAATATAATCTTGTATTGAGCAAGGCTCTGGATCGGAACTCGTTTGCACAGAATATCCGTCGTCGCCAGTTGGAAGCGGACTATGAAGTGGCTACGGCTCGCGGCAATTTGCGCAGCATCGACTTGTTTGCCAGTGTGGGTTATACAGGGCAGGATCGTGATTTGACTTCCGCTTACAAGGGGCTGCTTGATAATCAGATTGTGCAGGTAGGTGTGAAAGTTCCTATCTTGGACTGGGGAAAACGTCGCGGAAAAGTACGTGTGGCAAAGAGTAATCGTGAAGTGGTGCTTTCCAGAATCCGGCAGGAACAGATGGACTTCAATCAGGATATTTTCTTGCTCGTAGCGAACTTCAATAATCAGGCACAACAATTGGGCATTGCACAGGAAGCTGACGGCATTGCCGAGAAACGTTATAAAACCAGTGTGGAAACCTTTATGATCGGACAAATCAGTACGCTGGACCTGAACGACGCACAGAAATCAAAAGATGAAGCAAGGCAGAAACATATTTCCGAGCTCTATTATTATTGGTACTATTTCTATCAAATCCGCAGTCTGACACTTTGGGATTTTGAACGGAATTGTGAACTGGAGGCGGACTTTGAAGAAATTGTGAGAGACTGAGTTTGAGTTATGAGTTATGAATAATAACTTATAACTCATAACCGTTTTTCGCTTGTTATTGAAAAAAACAGTGTTATTCTGTGCTTTCTGTGTGAAATCGTTTATTTTTGCAAACCATAAAACAACGAAATCTTATGATACTGATAATCGACGATGATAGTGCCGTACGTTCTTCCCTCAGTTTTATGCTGAAACGTGCAGGATATGAAGCGCAAACTGTTCCCGGACCGCGCGAAGCAATGGATGTGGTGCGTGCCGAGGCACCTGCCCTCATTTTGATGGACATGAACTTCACCCTTTCCACAACGGGAGAAGAGGGATTGACTTTACTGAAACAAGTGAAAATATTCCGCCCCGATGTACCTGTTATCCTGATGACGGCGTGGGGAAGTATACAACTTGCCGTGCAGGGTATGCAGGCGGGCGCGTTCGACTTTATCACAAAGCCGTGGAACAATGCCGCTTTGCTGCAACGTATTGAGACAGCCCTTGAACTGACTGCTGTCCCAAAAGATGCACCGGAAGAACAGAGCGAGACGCTGAACCGCAGCCATATCATCGGAAAATCTCAGGGATTGATGGAAGTGCTGAATACGGTGGCACGCATTGCGCGTACCAATGCCTCGGTACTGATTACCGGTGAGAGTGGAACGGGTAAGGAGCTGATTGCCGAAGCCATTCACATCAACAGCCAGCGGGTGAAACAGCCGTTTGTAAAGGTCAACCTGGGCGGTATTTCGCAGAGCCTTTTTGAAAGCGAAATGTTCGGCCATAAGAAAGGCGCTTTTACGGATGCGACAACAGACCGTGTAGGGCGCTTTGAACTTGCCAACAAGGGTACTATCTTTCTGGATGAAATCGGTGACCTCGATCCTTCCTGTCAGGTGAAACTGCTCCGTGTATTGCAGGATCAGACGTTTGAAGTGCTGGGTGACAGCCGTCCCCGCAAGACGGATATCCGGGTGGTATCCGCCACCAATGCCGACCTCCGCAAGATGGTGTCGGAACGTACATTCCGCGAAGATTTGTTTTATCGTATCAACCTGATAACCGTTAAGTTGCCATCCCTTCGCGAACGCCGTGAAGATATTCCTTTGCTGGCACGCCACTTTGCCGACCGCCAGGCAGAGCTTAACGGACTGCCCCGCACGGAATTCTCGGCAGATGCCCTGAACTTCCTTTCCCGCTTGCCTTATCCGGGAAATATCCGTGAATTGAAGAATCTGGTAGAGCGTACAATCCTCGTCAGCGGAAAGTCGACGCTGGATGCTTCGGATTTCGACGCACAATATCTGCGTCCTAATGAATCGGTGAAGGCTTCGGACGCATCGTCTCTGGCAGGCATGACGCTGGATGAAATAGAGCGTCAGACTATTTTGCAGGCGCTCGATCGCCATAAGGGAAATCTCAGTCAGGTAGCTATGACGCTCGGCATCAGTCGTGCCGCGCTCTATCGCCGACTGGAAAAGTTTAATATAACAGTCACAGAAAAGTGAGAATAAAGTTCTATTTCTCCATACTTGTCCTTTTCCTTCTGGGTTTAGGTGGTGTGCTTCTCTACTTGGCGAAGGGGATGAAGCCGTTGCACCTCTACATTGTAGAGGGAATCATTGCATTTATCCTGGTGTTCCTGTTTATCTTCTATCGTAAGATTGTGAAACCGATGAATATTATCGGCAGTGGTATGGAATTGCTGCGCGAACAGGATTTCAGCAGCAGGCTCAGCAAAGTAGGGCAATACGAGGCGGATCGCATTGTAAATGTGTTCAACCGTATGATGGAGCAATTAAAGAACGAACGTTTGCGTCTGCGCGAGCAAAATCATTTCCTGGACTTGCTTATCCAGGCTTCGCCGATGGGAGTTGTCATTACCACACTGAACGGTGAAATATCCCAGCTCAATCCGATGGGATTGAAGATGATGGGAGTACGCCTGGAAGAGATTATGGGAAAGAAAATTGAGAATATAGACTCTCCTTTGGCTGAAGAACTGGCGAATATCTCAAAAGATCAGACGGCAGTGGTGCGTCTGAATGACTCGAATATCTATAAGTGTACCCATTCCTCCTTTATCGACAGAGGTTTTCATCATCCTTTCTATCTGATAGAGAAGATGACGGACGAGGTGATGCGTGCTGAAAAGAAAGCGTATGAGAAGGTGATCCGCATGATTGCCCACGAGGTGAACAATACGACGGCGGGTATTACATCTACCCTCGATACCGTGGAGCAAGCTCTTTCCACTGAAGAGGATATGGAGGATATCTGCGATGTAATGCGCGTTTGTACAGAACGTTGCTTCTCTATGAGCCGCTTTATCACTCGTTTTGCCGATGTCGTGAAGATTCCTGAGCCCGCCTTGGTTACGGGCAAACTGAATGAACTGGCTTCCATGTGTAAGCGCTTTATGGAGGGTATGTGCAACGACCGGAATATCCTTCTCTGGCTGGAATGTGATCCGAAGTTGGAACCGGTACGCTTTGATGCGGCACTCTTGGAACAGGTATTGGTGAATATTATCAAGAATGCTGCGGAAAGCATCGAACATGCACCCGAAGGAACGATCCAGCAGGGTAGGGTTGTAGTCCGTACAATCGCTCCTACCACGATTGAAGTGGTAGATAATGGCCCCGGTATAACAAAAGAGACTGAAGCAAAGCTCTTCAGTCCCTTCTTTTCCACCAAACCGAACGGGCAGGGAATCGGTCTGGTGTTTATTCGCGAGGTGCTTACCCGTCATGGGTGTACGTTCTCTTTGCGTACGTACAGTGATGGGTTGACACGGTTCCGCATTATTTTTCCGTAGTCTTTTTCCATGCCTTTGCGTATTCGTCAAGAATCCGTTTGATGCCCTGGCCGATGACCACATAGTCCTTTTCGTTCAGGTTGGCAAGCGAGGCGCGTATACTCCATTCCGGACCATCGAAACCACCGCCGTTCAGCAGGACGAGAGACGTTTCTTTCGCCAGGCGGAATACGACGTTCAGCGGGCTGTAGGTACGTTTCAGGTATTCTACGAAATCATCTCCATAGAATTTCTTTGCCCATACCAGCATGTCGATCTCTGTATAATATCCTACGCGGAGCGGGTCTTTTATCAATGTGAATCCCGTATTATCCCACAAGGCATGCAGACGCTTTTCAATGATTTCCATCATCTTCAGTTTATATTTGTTTTCCTTATCCAGCAGGGCGAAGGAAGCGAATAAACTCATTTGCATCTGTTGGGGCAATGACAGGCCGGCGGTATGGTTCAGTGCAACCTGTCGGCTGTCAGCTACCATGCGGTCGATGAACTTCATTTTTTCGGGATGCAGAGTCAGGCTTGAGTAACGGCGATTCAGTGCATTGCGTTTATCTTCCGGCAGGCGGGCGATTTGCTTGTCGTAGATGTTGTCTTCGTGCAGGGCGATGACGGCATCACGCCAACCGGTAGCTCCGAAATATTTGGAGAAGGAATAGACACAAAGCGTATTGTGCGGCAGTTCAGCCATGAATGAGCGGAAGTGCGGGCTGAATGTGCCGTATACATCATCCGTGATAACCATCAGGTTGGGGTTATCATTCTTTACGATATCGACAATGCGTGCCATCGTCTCCGGACTGAGGGCGTAACTGGGCGGATTGCTGGGATTGGTCACGAAGAGCGCTTTGATGGCGGGATCTTTCAGGCGGTCGATGTCCTTGTCATTGTATTGCCAGAGGTGGAATCCGTCGTCCGTCATGCGGTCGGCATGTAGTTCTATCATGTTGAACTGGTAGCGACTTAGTTGCGGAATTTCAATGTAGGGGGTGAAAGCGGGCACCATCAGGGCGATGCCGTCACCTTTATCCAGCAGGAAGTTTTCCTGGAGGGAGTCGAAGAGGTAACACATGGCGGCGGTTCCGCCTTCGGTGGCAAAGAGGTCGAATGTGCCTCGTGGAGGGCGGTTATCACACATTTCTTGCGACAGATAATCTTGCACCAGTATTTCGGTGAAATGCAGGATGCGGTCGGGCACAGGATACTGGTCGCCGATGACGGCTTCTGCCCATTCATGTACCAGGGAGTCGGGATCGGCGGCATGTTGCATTAACAGGTAGTTATAGGTTTGCTCCAGGAGCTTGGCACCGTGGGCGGCGTTGTTCTTTTTGAGGAAGGCTTCGAAACGGGAGGCAATGCCTTCTTTTTGAGGGATGCCGGCGATGCCTTCGGGGAGGTTCATGACGCGACGACATTCTTCCAGTCCGAACTGTCCCAGGAGGAAGAAGGCTTCGCGAGGGGTGGTAGCTATCCAGTTAGGGTTACCGCGTCCTGCGTTCAGCATCGTGCGGGCAGTTTTCTTCAGGCTTTCATCGGCCATATCGATCAATTGGTTTTTCAGCTCGAATGGGCTGATCGTTTCCATTTTCTTTTCTAAGTTTTTGGTATCCATATCGTTAAGTTTTAATTGTTATCATATAATCTTTTGGTTCAATAAACTAATCCTGGGAGTGTGATAAACTAACTCTCGGGATGCAAGAATCTATTTTCGGAAATGCATAAAATTATTCATACCATAATTGTTTTTATATCTTACAACAGATGTGTTACTTTTTTACGATAGATATGTTACTTTCTTACAATAGCTGTTGTAAGAATAATAATATGCATTCTGAAGATTAATTCTTCGCATAGCGGTGATTAGTTTCTTGCATACGGTATATCAGTTGTATGCTATATCCGCCAGGTTAAATCAGCAGTACGATGACGACACCCCATATTATTAATAAGGTGTTGCCCACAGCATACGTTACCGTATAACCCAGCGCAGGCGTTTCGCTTTCCACCGCATCTTGTATTGCTCCCAGTGCGGCTGTCGTTGTACGTGCTCCGGCACAGCATCCCAGTGTTATTGCAGGGTGGAACTTGAAGACGTACTTACCCAGTAGCAAACCGATGATTAACGGCAAGGTAGTGGCTATGGCACCTACAATGAATAAACTGAGCCCGACATCCCGGAAACCCTGTATGAAACTCGGTCCGGCAGCTATTCCCACTACAGCAATGAACATATTCAGCCCTACATTATTCAGTACCCACAAGGAAGCTTCGGGAATACGTCCGAACGTAGGATGCTTGCTGCGCAGCCAACCGAAGAATAATCCGGCTATCAATGCGCCACCGCTCGTACTCAGACTGATGGGGACACCACCGATGTGGATGGATAATGCACCGAACAAACCACCTATCAGAATTCCTAATCCAACGAATATCATATCCGTTTGGTGGGTAGGCCGATCCACATATCCTATTTGTACAGCGGCACTTTCCACTTCTTGCTTGGTACCCACTACTTCGATGACGTCGCCGGCATCCAATTTTGTCTGTGCCAATACGGGTATTTCAATTCCCGCACGCTTGATGCTGCGGATGCTGACGCCATGCATGAATTTGTGCCGGCGGATATTTGCCACTGTCTTTCCGGCGAACGTTTTCTTTGTGACCGTGACAGGTAACGTCTCTGCCGGGAAATCGAGCAATTGTGCGTCCTGTATTTCATTGCCTATCCAGTCCTCTTCGCCGATAACGAATTCACGGCGTCCGCTGAGAACGACTTCGTCTCCTATATTCAATACGGTATTCGGGGACACATCCCGAACGACTCCTTGCTTGCGCAGGCGCTCTACGAACAGGCGTTTGCCATCTTTCTGGAAGTACATTTCCAAGTCTATCACCCGACGGCCTTGCTTGAACCATTCGTTTTCTATCTTGTAGGCGCGGAAGGTTACGGGGCGTGCGGCGTGCATGAAGCCCGGTTCGTCTGCCTCGGAACTACCCATTTTGGCTTCCAGTTCTTTGCAGGCAGCTTTTACTTTCTCCAGTCCGCCCAATAGTTTTGGACCGAGGGAGGAGAGTACCCAGGCTGAGCCTGCCGTACCGAAAACGTAAGTCACTGCATAAGATACGGGGATGATATTGATATAACTTTGGCGTTGCGCTTCGTCCAGTCCCATGTTTGCCATGGTGTCTTCGGCTACTCCGATGACGGCGGAGATGGTTTGCGAACCTGCCAGTAATCCGGCGGCTTCACCGGGATTGTAGCCCATTACAAGGGCGAGAAGCCAGGTTACCACCAATACCGATACACACATCAGCACGGCAAAGCCTACCTGGGGGAGTCCGTCTTTTTTCAGTCCGCGGAAGAACTGCGGTCCTACTTTATACCCGACGGCGAACAGAAAGAGAAGAAAGAACACGGATTTGATGGGGCCTGGTACGTCGATCTTCAACTGTCCTACCAATACGCCTACAAGCAATACGCTTGTGACCGTCCCCAAGCTGAACTTCCCGATGCGTAGCTTGCCAAGCCAGAACCCCAGAAACAGGGTGAGGAATATGGCAAGTTCGGGGCGCTCCCTGAGCTGGTTTATTATCCATTCCATAATTAAGTTGTTTAGGTTATTAATTGGTTTTCGATGCTTTTCGCGTCGTTTAAGATATATACAACAGCCTGCAAAAGGAAGTGTTTCGTGCAAAAGTGGTTTTTTAGAACATTTATTCAGTAAAACTGAACTTTCTAAAATAGTTTTCTTGCGTACCTTTGCGGGCGTTAAAGAAGGAAGAAAGAAGTGATGAGTTACAAGCTACAGGCTACAAGTGGCAATAACTTGCGCTTGTCGGTATAGCGCAGCCACTTGTAGCCTGTAGCTCGTAGCTTGTCACTTAATATAAAAATAGGTATGAGGTTTACTTTTTTAAGGATTTTATTGTTCATCAGCCTTTGCTGGATGAGCTTCCCCCTGCAAGCACAATATGTGGTACAAGGTGTTGTTACAGACTCGTTAACCCGTGAGCCTCTCCCATATACATCTGTGTATCTGAAAGGTACTACCGAAGGAGGTATGACCGATGACAAAGGACAGTTTTCTTTCAAGACCTACCGCCCCCAAGCCGTGCTGGTTATTTCTGCCATTGGATATAATGAATACACCCGTCTTATTCATCCGGCACAAGGTATCCGTCTTACCATCGCCCTTTCACCGGCAACGTATGCCCTGAATGAAGTGGTGGTAAAGCCCAAACGGGAGCGATATAAGAAAAAAGATAATCCCGCCGTGGAATTTGTGCGACAAATGATAGAACATCGGGATGACTATTCGCCCAAAGAGTTGGACTTCTGGCAACGGGATCGTTATGAGAAGATGACCTTTGCCATCAACAACTTCGACAGCGTAAAGCAACAGAAGTGGCTTTATCGTAAATTCAAGTTCCTGACGGACTATGTGGATACTTCCGCCGTTACGGGAAAGCCCGTGCTTGCCGTTTCCAACCGTGAGCTGCTGGCTACGGACTATTACCGCAAATCTCCCAAAAGCCAGAAACAGCGTGTACATGCCCGCCGACAGGCTGGTGTGGATGAGATGCTTTCGCAGCAAGGCATGGAGCAAGCTATCAGTGTGACGATGACGGATGTGGATATTTATGAGAACAACATCACGCTGTTTACCAATAAGTTCGTAAGTCCGCTCTCCTCACTGGGCCCTTCATTCTATAAATATTATCTGATGGATACGCTTACGATAGCGGGCCAGCCTTGTGTGGACCTGACGTTCGTACCCTTCAATTCCGAATCCTTCGGTTTTACGGGACACTTGTACGTTACTTTGGATAGTACCTATTTTGTGCGTCGTGCCACCATGAACTTTCCACAGAAAATCAATTTGAATTTTGTGGATTATATGTCTCTTGAACAGAACTTTACCCGTGGGGCAGACGGTACGCGCCAGTTGGCTGACGAACATATCACTACCGAATTCAAGCTGGTGGACAACAGTGACGGTATCTATGCCAAGCGGGATGTATATTACAGGAATTATGTGTATGAACCTTCTGCGGATGCCCTTTCGGCCTTTAAGAAGCCGGAAAAAGTGATTGAGCCGGCCGAAGCAACGCATCGCACGGAAGCTTACTGGGACGATAACCGTCAGGTGGAAGTCAGCAAGAAAGAAACTTCCGTTGATAAAATGATGGCGCAGCTTCGCACGTATCCTGTCTATTACTGGACGGAGAAGACCTTGAAAGTGCTGTTTACCGGATATATACCCGCGCCTAAAGAGAAAGAACCCCTGTTCTATATAGGTATGATGAATACCACCATAAGCGGTAATACGCTGGAAGGTGTGCGTCTGCGTGCGGGAGGTATGACTACGGCGTGGCTCAATCCACACCTATTTTATAAAGGATACATGGCTTACGGTTTCAAAGACCATCGGATGAAGGGAATGGCTGAAGTGGAATATTCTTTCCATAAGAAGAAGGAGTATGCCAACGAGTTTCCTATTCACTCTTTGAAAGCACGATATACCTCGGATGTAAACCAATACGGGCAACATTACCTCTATACCAGTCAGGACAACGTATTCCTGAGCTTGAAGCGCCAGAAGGACGACCGGATAGGCTATCAGCGCAAGGCGGAACTGACTTACACCAATGAGTTCCATTCCGGTTTCTCTTTTCAGCTCACTTCCCGCTTTCGGCAGGATGAGTCTTCGTATCTTATCCCTTTCCTGAAACAAGATGAGATGGCAACGCCCGTGAAGAATATATCGAATACCGAGTTTGAAGTAAAATTGCGTTATGCGCCGAATGAAAAATTCTTTCAGACGCAATGGAACCGCTTTCCGGTATCGCTGGATGCTCCGGTCTTCTCACTTTCGCATACGATGGCTGCAAAAGGAGTGTTGGGCGGTGATTATACCTATCAATATACAGAGGCAGGTTTTCAGAAACGTTTCTGGTTTTCGGCCTTCGGCTATACGGACGTTATCCTGAAAGCCGGAAAAGTTTGGAATAAAGTACCTTTCCCGTTACTGATTATCCCGAACGCCAACCTCTCTTATACCATTCAGCCGGAGTCTTACTCCCTGATGAATGCCATGGAGTTTATGAATGATGAATATGCTTCGTGGGACGTTACTTACTATCTAAATGGCTTTTTGTTCAACCGCGTACCTTTGCTGAAAAAGTTGAAATGGCGTGAAGTCCTTTCGTTTCGGGGATTGTACGGGAATTTGAGCGACAAAAATAATCCGACAGTCAGCAATGACCTTTTTCGTTTTCCCGTCACAACCTCTTATATGGGGGATACCCCTTATATGGAAGTGGGTGTCGGTGTAGAGAATATTTTGAAGGTAATCCGTCTCGACTATGTATGGCGATTAACTTACAGAAATCTGCCTGGAATTGATAAATCCGGTCTTAGAATCAGTCTGCACATGACATTTTAACTTAAATCTTACTAACAGAACATTAAATCGGATAAAATGACGAGTCTCAATTGAACAAAATAGCCTAAATTTGAGCAATTTTTTAAACTTTAAAAGATACAATGGCAATGAAAGAAAACATTAAGCCGGCAACTGGTCGTTTGGGTGTACTGGTAGTCGGAGTGGGTGGCGCGGTCTCAACCACCATGATCACGGGTACATTGGCTGCTCGTAAGGGACTGGCAAAACCTATTGGGTCTATTACACAGATGGCCACAATACGCATGGAGAACAACGACGAAAAGCTGATTAAGGACGTAGTGCCTTTGGCAGATTTGAACGACATTGTTTTCGGCGGATGGGATATCTTCCCTGATAATGCATACGAAGCTGCGATGTATGCAGAAGTTCTGAAAGAGAAAGATTTAAATCTGGTAAAAGAGGAATTGCAAGCCATCAAACCGATGCCTGCTGCCTTTGACCACAACTTTGCAAAACGTCTGAATGGTACATACATCAAGCAGGCTGCCACCCGTTGGGAAATGATGGAGCAACTGCGTGAGGATATCCGTAACTTCAAGGCTGCCAACAACTGCGAGCGTATTGCTGTGCTGTGGGCTGCAAGTACTGAAATCTACGTTCCGTTGTGCAAAGAACACGAGTCGCTTGCTGCTTTGGAAGAAGCAATGAAGGCTAATAACACGGAAGTGATTTCTCCGAGTATGTGCTACGCTTATGCTGCAATTGCAGAAGGTGCTCCGTTCATCATGGGTGCTCCTAACTTGTGCGTAGATACTCCGGCAATGTGGGAATTCTCTAAGAAGATGAATGTGCCCATCTCCGGTAAGGACTTCAAGAGTGGACAGACACTGATGAAAACAGTGCTCGCTCCGATGTTCAAGACTCGTATGCTGGGTGTAAGCGGTTGGTTCTCTACCAACATCCTGGGTAACCGTGACGGCGAAGTGCTCGATCAACCCGAAAACTTCAAAACAAAAGAAGTCAGCAAGTTGTCTGTTATCGATAACATCTTCGAACCGGAAAAATATCCCGACCTCTATGGTGATGTTTACCACAAGGTTCGTATCAACTACTATCCTCCCCGTAAAGATAATAAGGAAGCATGGGATAACATCGACATCTTCGGATGGATGGGTTACCCGATGGAAATCAAAGTAAACTTCCTGTGCCGTGACTCTATTCTTGCAGCTCCTATTGCACTCGACCTCGTTATTTTCAGTGATCTGGCATTGCGTGCAGGTATGTCTGGAATCCAGACTTGGTTGTCATTCTTCTGCAAGAGCCCGATGCACGACTTTGAGCATGAACCGATCCATGATCTGTTCACTCAATGGAGAATGGTGAAAGAAACAATCCGTACGATGGTGGGTGAAAAATCACCGAGCTATCTGGATTAATAAATAATAATAAGGTGATAAGGTGGTAGAGTGATAAAGTGGTGATGTAGTATTACTTTACCGCTTTACCACTTTGTCACCTTATCACTCTTTTATATCTTTTTTCTATGAGGAGACCTTCCTTCTTCCCTGTCCTGATAGGCACGGGCTTCGGCTCAGGCTTTTCTCCCTTTGCTCCGGGCACGGCGGGCGCTTTACTGGCTACGCTAATATGGTTCGGACTTTCTTTACTCATATCAGAAACTTGTCTGTTGTGGACGACTGTCGCATTGATATCCCTGTTCACCGTAGCCGGTATTTGGGCTACCGACCGTCTGGAACCCTACTGGGGTGAAGATCCGTCGCGTGTGGTGGTGGATGAGATGGTAGGTGTGTGGATCACCCTCCTGGCAGCTCCGGCAGGTCATATCTGGTATGGACTGGCAGCATTTGTTTTGTTCCGCTTCCTTGATATTCTGAAACCGCTGGGCATCCGGCGGATGGAAAATCTTCCGGGCGGAGTGGGAGTGATGATGGACGACGTATTGGCAGGAGTGTATGGTTTCATTGTTTTAATTGTGGCGAGATGGTTGATGGAGTAGAAGAACAGAGTCGGTTTGCTGGTTGGCGCAGGGAAGTGTGGCTTTTTATGAAGGCGCAGCTTTCTGCACAGATAGCTACGGTGATCGATTTTCTGATAACTATTCTTTTGGTGAAATTATTTGGTATATATTATTTGTATGCCACATTTATAGGTTCTGTGGTTGGCGGTATTGTCAATTGTGTAATCAACTATGAATGGGTATTTAAGGCGGAAGACTGCAAGAAGATACATGTGGGGCTGAAGTATTTCATAGTCTGGGGTGGGAGCATCCTTATTAACACATGGGGTACTTTTGCTTTGACAGAATGGCTGGCAGGAATGAAATGGGTGAACGGGTTGCTGGGATATTACGTCTATGATGTGTTTATCCTGTCTAAAATTACGGTTGCCTTGCTGGTTGCATTTTTCTGGAACTATTATTTGCAACGGGTTTTCGTCTACCGGAACCACAACTTAAAAAGATTTCTGAAACAACGTTTGGAGAAAAAAATAGAATGAACATGAATTACAGAGATTGGCTGCAACAGGTGATATACAAGATTATCAATCCCGTTGTGCGTGGCATGATTAAAATTGGCATTACGCCTAACTTTATTACTACTACCGGGTTGATACTTAACATTGTGGCTGCCGGTATATTTATTTATGCAGGGTTAGTGACAGATTCGGAAGAGGATCTTTCTTTGGTGGGATGGACAGGCGGACTGATACTCTTTGCCGGGTTGTTTGACATGATGGATGGCCGTGTGGCGCGTCTTGGCAATATGTCTTCCACCTTCGGGGCATTGTACGATTCTGTGCTCGATCGTTACAGTGAACTGTTTACCTTGTTCGGTATATCCTATTATCTCATCTTGCAGGGCTATTTCGTGGGTTCCATTATCACTTTTCTTGCTTTGATCGGTTCGCTGATGGTAAGTTACGTACGCGCACGTGCCGAAGGTCTGGGACTGGAATGTAAAGTAGGTATTATGCAGCGCCCTGAGCGAGTGGTGCTGACCAGTTTGGGAGCTCTGTTCTGCGGTATATTTTCCGATTGCACACTCTTCGACCCGATGTTGATCCTGATTGTTCCTCTGGCAATCATTGCCGTATTGGCTAATCTGACGGCTTTTGTCCGTCTGGCACATTGCTATAAACTTTTGAATAAATGATAAAAAGATATTTCCCTCCGGTAAGAGAGACGGTATTGCTGGTAGTCATTACGTTGGCTTTTCTGTTGCTGACAGCTACTTGTATCGGGCTTCGTACGGAGCATTTTCTAATGACGGGCTTGTTCCTGGTTCTGTTTTTTGCAGGAAAGACAACCCGTAAGCTGGCAGTGGCTTTACTGCCTTTTGTTGTTTTTGCAGTTTCCTATGACTGGATGCGGGTGTATCCCAATTACCAGGTGAACCCTATTGATGTGCAGGGCTTGTATGAAGCGGAAAAGTCTCTTTTCGGTATATCCGTGAATGGAGATACGCTGATTCCTTGTGAATACTTTGCCATACATCACTGGCCGATAGCTGATTTCTTTGCCGGAGTGTTCTATCTCTGCTGGGTGCCTGTGCCTATAGCTTTCGGTTTGTGGCTTTATCTGAAGGGAGATCGCCAGATGTATCTCCGTTTTGCTATGGTCTTCCTGTTGGTTAATCTTATTGGCTTTGCCGGATATTATATTCATCCTGCCGCTCCCCCTTGGTACGCTATGAACTATGGGTTTGAGGCGATGCTGGATACTCCGGGAAATGTGGCCGGACTGGGGCGCTTTGACGAACTGCTGGGATGCACGGTTTTCGACTCTATCTATGGGCGTAATGCAAACGTATTTGCAGCCGTTCCTTCGCTGCATGCGGCATATATGGTTGTGGCATTGGCTTATGCTATAATGAATCGCTGTAAGAGCTGGCTGATAGCATTATTTGCGTTTATCATGGTGGGGATCTGGTGTACGGCTGTTTATTCGGGGCATCATTATCTGATTGATGTATTATTGGGAATATCTTGTGCTCTCCTGGGTATCTTTGTCTTTGAAAAAGGATTGATGAAATGGGGAGCGTTCAAGCGCTTCTTCGAACGTTATAGTAAATATATTGAATAATATAATCCTCAAATAACTCTATGTAAATATATGAAGAGATTTTGTTGATAATCAAAATATTCAGAAGTATTATCAGTTCCGCCGCAGTCTTCCCGCTGACCGCCCAAAGAAGTTTGTTTTGCACTTCTTTATAAAGGGCAAGGGGCATTTCATCGGACGGATCGTAATCAATGCTTGTAGCATAAATATCTTTGATTTGTTGATAGAAAAGCCGTTCGGACAAGCGAATCTCCCGAATCCTGTCTAACAGTTCTCGGAAGTAGTTCATTGACGAGCCGCTCTTGAATCGCTCATCGTTCAGAGCAAATCCCTTGATGATATAATCCCTCGAACGTTGTGTCGCTCAAATACGAAACTGCGTACCTTGCACAGATTTCACCCGATAGCCAACTGGGATAATTACATCCAGATTGTAATAATTAACTTCGTGGCTTTGGGTCTTATTTTCGATCGCACCATGCTGAGTGGTTGTTCGGAATTTCCGAACAACCATATTCTCATTCAGTTCTCCTTCCTCGAAGATATTTTTGATATGCTCACTTATAGTAGATTTAGCCTTTCCAAACAGAGCCCCAATCTGTGTCTGTGTCAGCCAAACCGTCTCCTCAGAGAAATAGTACATCAACTTTTATCGTACCATCCTGAGACTGATATATGATGATTTCGTCTTGTTGTTCCATGTATACTTCTAAATGTTAGAATTGCCCTTCACTCCTTAATTATTATTTCTTTTAAAACTATTCTCAAATCGCTACGGTATTTAGGCAATATAACTGCTTGAGTCATAGAATCTCTCTTTCATATCAACATTCAGAAGATTAGCTATTTTATCGAAAGTTTCAACGTTCTTTGCTAAAACGACTTTTAATCTATTGATGCGATTCATTTCAACTGATTTAACTTGATATTTCATGTAAAGATATTGATTATTCCCGAAAACGACATGATATTTAGCAAAAAAATGAAAGCACTGTGCTATTTATCAGGCTTATTACTGCGCCCTGCACTAAGTTTCAATTTTTTTCCTATCTTTGAACAAAATAATACATTTATAACCATAAATAATAAGAAAAATGATTCTTGTAGACGACATGCTTGCGGTAGCATTTCAATATCGAGACACAGAATTGTGGAAAGAGTTGACTGATAGTGATGTATTTGCATTTCGCCTATCCGATGGGGAAACCGGATATTGTTGCGTGATGGGAAATGCAGGTGAACACCTTGCCTTGGGTTTCTATCGGGGGCGAAAAGGTTTCACTACTTATTTGAAAACTATCAGCTTAGGCAATGCACATCTCTCAGAAATCGAAATGTTTGAAATGACAACAACTTTCGATTGCATCAATTGCGACTTTATGCAAGCATCTGACATGGATGTGAAAACAAAGAAAATCATCCGTAATTATGCCGATGCCCATAAGCTGAAGATTCGACGCTCTAAAGGTTGGCCTGACTTTACCCGGCATCAGCCTGGAAAGATGCAGTATGGCATCACTTGTATGGAGGATGCGCGTGATATCGTTGAGGCGCTTCGGGCCGCTATTGCTGTGGCGGCAAAGGTGACAACCTCTGACTTCGTAAAGCTGGGCTTTGATGTAAATGGCAACTATCCTACCGCAAAGGGCGGAAAATCTGTTCCGTACCTTATTCCCAATTCCGATGGTACATACGATTGGCATATTACTCAGCTTCCTGCTTTTCTGCCTGATGAGTGCGTTGCACCAAAGTTTGCCAACGACATACTGGCAGGCGAGATGAAAAAGTTGCCTGTTTCTGGGACATTACAAATGAAGTATCTGCATATGCCGATGCCCATAGATGCAGATGAGGATGAAGCTCCTTACCTCCCTACCGTATTACTTTGTTTGGATACCGCCAACGAGTTGGTATTTCCCATTTTGACTCAGAATGCTTTGAACAACGATCCAGAGGAGTTACTATTGAAGTTAGTCAATGTTTTGCGCGAGCATGGTAATAAACCTCATGCCATTGAGGTGGAAGATAACAAAACTGAATTCTTGTTGAAGGATTTTTGTTCCCGGTGCGGCATTCGTCTTTCCCGCAAGAAAGAACTTCCGGAGATTGGCGATGCTTGCTTCTTCCTGTTCAGTAATTTTATGATGTAGTTGTGGGAACTTTTATCCCTTCGGTTGTGGAGAAACGTAAGCACTTATTATGGCTATACTATTTTATGCCGGTATTTCGCATATAATAATATAATAAATTATGAATAATTTTGTTTTTTACAGTCCTACCGAATTTGTATTCGGTAAGGCTACGGAAATGCAAGTCGGTGCACTGGCGCGGAAGCATGGTGCGCGGAAAGTGATGATCGTGTACGGCGGCGGCTCTGTTGTACGGAGTGGTTTGCTGGATAGGGTGAAGCAATCCTTGCAGGAAGCAGGGATTGAATATTGTTTAATGGGTGGCGTGCAGCCGAATCCGGTAGATACGAAAGTGTATGAAGGCATTGAATTCTGCCGCCGTGAACAGGCTGATATGCTGTTGCCTGTGGGTGGAGGCTCTGTCATTGATACGGCCAAAGCCATAGCGGCAGGTGTGCTTTATGAAGGTGACTTTTGGGATTTCTATATCGGAAAGGCTAAAGTGACTAAAGCGCTGAAAATAGCTGTTGTGCTGACTATTCCTGCTGCCGGAAGTGAAGGTTCCGGTAATACGGTTATAACGAAACTGGACGGTTTGCAGAAGCTCAGTCTGCGTGTACCGGAAGTTTTGCGTCCGGTATTCTCTATTATGAATCCGGAACTTACTTATACTTTACCGCCCTTCCAGACCGCTTGTGGTGTGGCTGATATGATGGCTCATATCATGGAGCGTTATTTTACGAACACTCAGGAGGTGGAAGTTGGAGATCGTCTTTGTGAAGGCACTTTGATGGCTATCATCAATGAAGCTCCCAAGGTAATGAGAAATCCCGAAGATTACGGTGCGCGTGCCAACTTGATGTGGGCGGGCATGATTGCGCATAATGGTACTTGTGGCGTAGGTTGTGAGGAAGATTGGGCTTCGCACTTCCTGGAGCATGAGATCAGTGCTATTTATGGTGTTACCCACGGTGCTGGGTTATCTGTTATCTTCCCTGCCTGGATGACGTGGATGGTAGAGCATAATGTAGGAAAGATTGCTCAATATGCCGTTCGTGTATGGGGCGTTCCTGAATCAGAAGATAAGAAAGCGGTTGCTTTGGAGGGTATTGGTAAGCTGAAAACCTTCTTTACTTCTCTTGGTCTGCCTGTGACATTTAAAGAACTGGGTGTTGAAAACCCTGATATTGATCGTCTGGCGGATAGTCTGCATCGCAATAAAGGAGAGTTGGTTGGGAATTATGTGAAGCTGACAAAGCAGGACAGTAAAGAAATTTATCACCTTGCATGTGTAGGGGAGTGATGTTCGCTTCTGTATAGAGGGTGAGTTTCTTTTAGATATCGGCCAATGATTTTGAAAAGTTGGTGAGGAAAACAAAAAAGACGGCGAAGTTTCTGATTTACTTCGCCGTCTTTCTTATTTAATTTCGAATTCTTCCTTCATGTCAATCTCCTCCCCTTGCGGGTCGTAGAATACATATTCCAGGAACGCGAGTTTCTGGCTTGGAATAATCTTGATACCAAATCCGTATTTCATCTGCCATTTCCGTTTCAGGGAAACGAGTCCCTGGTTGATGTAAGCAGCAATATACGGGTGGATGTGTAACGAGAATTTCTTAATCTTCAGTTTGTTGACTAAGTAGTCAATTTTACTCTCTAAAGTGTCCGTAAAGAGGATAGAGGACTTGATAGTGCCTTTTCCGAAACAGGTGGGACAGATTTCTGTGGTATTGACATCCATTGCCGGGCGCACACGCTGGCGGGTAATCTGCATCAGTCCGAATTTGCTGAGCGGTAGGATGTTATGTCTTGCCCTGTCTTTCTGCATGTTGGCACACATACGTTCGTAAAGCTTTTGTCTGTTTTCGGCTTCGTTCATATCAATGAAGTCCACCACAATGATACCACCCATATCTCTCAGTCGCAACTGGCGAGCCAGTTCATCGGCAGCTCCCAGATTCACTTCGAGTGCGTTGGCCTCCTGCCCGTTGGCATTCTTGGTGCGGTTACCGCTGTTCACGTCTACTACGTGAAGCGCCTCAGTATGCTCAATAATCAGGTAGGCACCACTCTTGTATGAAACCGTCTTGCCAAATGAAGACTTGATCTGCTTGGTGATACCAAAATTGTCGTAAATGGGGAGTTGTCCTTTATACAGTTTTACGATTCCTGCCCGGTCAGGGGCGATAAGAGTTACGTAATCCTTGATTTCGTGGAACACGGCTTCGTCGTTGACGTGGATGTTCTCGAAAGAAGGATTGAACAAGTCGCGCAATAAGCCTACGGCACGGCTGGTTTCTTCGTAAATCAATGTCGGGAATTTGGTAGCTTTCTGTATTTTGGTGACAGCATCTTCCCAGTGCTTTAATAAAACTTTAAGCTCTCCGTCGAGCTCGGCTACGCGTTTCCCTTCGGCAACGGTGCGGACGATTACTCCGAAATTCTTCGGTTTGATACTCATCAGCAATTGTTTGAGGCGGGCGCGTTCTTCGCTCGATTTAATTTTTTGTGATACGGAAACCTTGTCGTTGAAAGGTATCAGCACCAAATATCTTCCGGCAAATGAGATTTCGGAAGTCAGGCGCGGACCTTTGGTAGAGATAGGCTCCTTGACAATTTGCACCACTACTTCTTGTCCCACCTTGAGTGTATTGGCTACGGTGCCATCCTTTTCAAGATCGGGAAGTATGGTTGCTTTGGTGATTTGCGGTAGTTTCTTTTTATCGCTTAAAGTTTGCTTTACGTACTTCTCTAACGAGTTAAATTGAGGACCTAAGTCCAGATAATGAAGAAAAGCATCTTTCTCGTAACCCACGTCCACGAAGCAGGCATTCAGGCCGGGCATCAATTTCTTGATTCGTCCTAAATACATGTTGCCCACCGAGAAAGAAAGATTTCTTCCTTCGCTTTGAAGTTCCACCAGGCTCTTGTCTTCGAGCAGGGCGATGGAGACCTCTTTGGGCTGTACGTCTACAACGAGTTCGCTTGTCACAATTTTTTTTCTTACTTTTTTAGGTTCTAAAGTCAGCGAGGATATAAATAGCCTTGCCGACTACAATTTGTTACTTAAACAAAGAACAAACTCGCGAGACAAATAGCTTCACAAGTTTGTTCTTTATTTCTGTCCTCCAGACTAAAAATTACTTTTTGCTTTTATGTCTGTTCTTTCTTAGTCTTTTTTTACGCTTGTGCGTAGACATTTTATGTCTTTTTTTCTTCTTTCCGCTAGGCATAGCTTCAATAATTTAATAGGTTAATACTCTTGTTTATTATTTCTTCACGGAGATGGTGAATGTTTTTGCAGGCTTAAATGCCGGAATGTTGTGTTCCGGAATGATAATCGTAGTATTCTTTGAGATATTACGAGCAGTTTTCTGTGCTCTTTTCTTCACTACGAAGCTACCAAACCCGCGGAGGTAAACATTTTCATCTTTTGATAAAGATGCTTTTACTGTGTCCATGAACGCTTCAACCGTAGTAAGCACTGTTACTTTGTCAATCCCGGTGTTCTTTGTAATTTCGTTTACAATATCAGCTTTAGTCATTTTTCTTTAAAAAAAAATATTATTACTATAGTTTCCTAATTTTTTGGACTGCAAATATATAGCTTTTTACGCTCTCTAAAAAATATATTCTGGACAATTTTCTAAAAAAGTCTTTTGATTAAGGTTTGTTGGGGGAAAAAGAACTATTTTTGTGCTGTAGGAAGGGCTACACCCTTTTATATTAGGGATATAGCCATGAATTACAAAGAAGGTAGCTGTCCGAGGCGAAAGACGTTGCCCTTTTTAGACTTTTATAACTATCTGTAATAGAGATGAATATATTTAGTGAGAAATTGATAGCCTGGTATGCCGAAAACAAGCGTGAATTGCCTTGGCGGGATACCACCGACCCTTATATTATATGGATTTCAGAGATTATACTGCAACAGACCCGGGTAGCACAGGGTTATGATTATTTTTTGCGTTTTATTCATCGTTTTCCTAATGTGACAGCCTTGGCTGAAGCACCGGAAGATGAGGTGATGAAATGCTGGCAGGGACTGGGGTATTATTCCCGTGCACGTAATCTGCATGCGGCGGCAAAAAGCATGAATGGTGTTTTTCCGGCTACTTATGAAGGGGTGCGTGCGTTGAAGGGGGTAGGGGACTATACTGCTGCAGCTATTTGCTCATCCGCTTACGGTATGCCTTATGCAGTGGTGGATGGGAATGTCTATCGTGTGCTTTCCCGCTATTTCGGCATCGATACGCCGGTGGACAGTACGGAAGGCAAGAAATTGTTTGCTGCTTTGGCAGATGAGATGATGGATAAATCGCAGCCTGCTGTCTACAATCAGGCGATAATGGATTTCGGTGCCATACAATGTACGCCGCAATCACCGAATTGCCTGTTTTGTCCTTTGGTAGACAGTTGCTCAGCCCTGAAGGAGGGTACGATAACGAAGTTGCCTGTAAAGCAGCATAAGACGAAAACCACCAATCGTTATTTTAACTATATATATGTACGTGTGGGCGCGTGTACCTATTTACATAAACGGACGGAGGATGATATCTGGAAAAATCTTTTCGAATTTCCACTGATAGAAACGGAAGCACCTGTGACGGAAGAAGAGTTTCGTGAATTGCCGCAGGTACGTGCATTTTTTGCAGATGGGGAGGTTTCGGGATTGCGTTTAATCAGTGGAAATGTGAAGCATGTGCTCTCCCACAGGGTGATTTATACCAATTTCTATGAAGTTGTTTTACCGGAAAATTCTATTTCTTTTTCTGCCTTTCTGCGGGTGAAAATAGAGGATTTGGAGCAGTATGCAGTCTCTCGCCTGGTGCATGCCTTTCTGGAGAAATATCTATAAAAGTTGCGCTAACTCTTGCATTGTGTGATTATTCTGTTTAATTTTGGCAGCAAATTCAAATAAAAAGAAAAAGGCTTATGTCAGTAAATAAAGTAATATTGATTGGAAATGTAGGGAGAGACCCTGAAGTAAGATACCTTGATTCCGGTATCGCTGTGGCTTCTTTGCCTTTGGCTACTACAGACCGTGCATACACATTGGCTAACGGTACGCAGGTACCCGAACGGACGGAATGGCACAATCTGGTACTTTGGCGCGGACTGGCAGAAACAGCCGAAAAATATGTGCATAAAGGGGATAAACTTTATGTGGAAGGCAAAATACGTACCCGTTCATACGATGATCAGACCGGCGCAAAGCGCTATGTTACGGAAATCTTTGTGGACTCTATGGAAATGCTGAGTCCCAGAGGAACTGCTGCACCGGGTGCTGCCGCTCCGCAACCAGGTATGTCACAAGGTGCTCCTGCACAACCTATGGCGCAATCGCAGGCAACCCCTGCACAAGATAATACAACGGACGATTTACCGTTCTAATTGTTTAACTAAAACCAAGATCTTTGGACCCAGACGCTTATTTATGCCAGTTGGCAAATGTTTTTAATGGTATATCCGTACATAGCCCTACTATTTCGGCAATCATCGCCATTGTGTTGGCAGGCTTGCTGTTGCTCGTATCCGGCTTTGCCTCAGCTTCAGAAATAGCCTTTTTCTCTCTTTCTCCGTCCGATCTGAATGCCATCGACGAGAAGAAACATCCCTCGGACGAGAAAATTCGTAAACTCTTGGATGACACGGAAAGGTTGCTGGCAACCATCCTGATAACAAACAATTTTGTGAATGTGACCATTATCATGCTCTGTAACTTCTTCTTCATGAGCGTGTTTGAGTTTCATTCTCCTATTGCGGAATTTCTGATACTGACCGTCATCCTGACCTTCCTTCTGCTTCTTTTCGGTGAAATCATGCCGAAGATTTATTCAGCCCAGAAGACGTTGGCTTTCTGCCGCTTTTCCGCTCCGGGTATCTGGATGTTTCGTTCCCTTTTTTATCCGGTAGCTTCTATGCTGGTGCGTTCCACTTCGTTCCTGAACAAGCATTTTGCCCGCAAAAACCATAACATCTCGGTAGACGAGCTTTCTCATGCCCTTGAACTGACGGATAAGGCTGAGTTGAAGGAAGAGAATAATATCCTGGAAGGTATCATTCGTTTTGGCGGTGAAACGGCGAAGGAGGTGATGACTTCCCGTCTGGACGTAGTCGATCTGGATATTCGCACGCCTTTCAAGGATGTATTGCAATGCATTATCGAAAATGCTTACTCCCGTATCCCTATTTATTCCGAGAACCGGGATAATATCAAAGGTATCTTATACATCAAGGACCTGTTGCCCCATTTGAATAAGGTGGATTTCCGTTGGCAGTCGTTGTACGTCCGGCCTATTTTGTTCCGGAAACTAAGATGATTGACGATTTGCTGCGTGATTTTCAGGCCAATAAGATTCATATTGCTATTGTGGTTGATGAATTTGGTGGCACGTCGGGAATTGTGACGATGGAGGATATCATCGAGGAGATAGTCGGTGAGATTCACGACGAATATGATGACGAAGAACGTACGTATGCAGTGCTGAACGATCATACGTGGGTGTTTGAAGCTAAAACTCAGTTAACGGATTTTTATAAGATTACGAAGGTGGACGAGGAAGTCTTTGATGAAGTGGCGGGTGATTCTGATACGCTTGCAGGATTACTGCTGGAGCTGAAAGGTGAATTTCCGGCCCTGCATGAAAAGGTTACCTATGATCACTATGAATTTGAAGTCCTGGAGATGGATAACCGCCGTATTCTTAAAGTGAAGTTCACCATCAACACTCTTCCGTCGGATTCCGATAAGAAAGATTGATTTATAGAATAATATGTCTCTTTTCATACAACATACGTATCCTTCATATAAGTGGGGAGTCTGGAAGATGGATGAAACACTGGGTGAATTGCTGAGCATGCTTCCGCAACAGGAAACATACTTGGAGGGATTGCAACGTTTCTCTGCTGAACATCGTCGTTTAGAATGGTTGTCGGTTCGTGTGTTGGTATTCACTCTATTGGGAGAGGAAAAGGAAATTGCTTACTATCCCAGCGGGAAACCGTATCTGGCAGATAAATCTGCATCAATCAGTATTTCTCATACACGTGGGTATGTATCGGTGATTATCGGTGAAGCCGGTAAGGAAGTGGGCATTGATATAGAACAATACGGTGAACGGGTACATAAGGTGGCGCATAAGTATATGCGTACTGATGAACCTCTGTCTTCGTATCAGGGAACGGATACCTGGGCTTTGTTGCTCCATTGGTCGGCCAAAGAAGTGATGTTTAAATGTATGAATACACCGGAGGTTGATTTTCGGGAGCATCTGCGTATTTTTCCTTTTACGGTTACTGAAAAAGGAGTTTTCTCGGCTGAAGAGTACAGAACACCGGAACAGCGTAAATTTGAGATCCGATATCTCCTGCATCCGGACTTTGTGCTGACTTGGCAAGTCGATCAATTTTAAAAACATGATACTATGAAACTACAACGCTATTTATGTCCTCTTCTTTTTTGCTTGCCTCTACTGGTTTATGCACAGTCGGATAAGACTGTTACGGTAAGCTATGAACGGTCTGCCAAGGGGGAAGTGACTTTCTATTCCGAAACTCAGTCGCATACGCCTTATACGGTATCTATGACTTTTTCCCGGCTGAGTAATACGACCTCTTCTGAAGGAGAAATTTATGATGCCGTTATTCATTATGGCAAAACACGTCTGTTGACTTTGCGTCCGTCTACGGAAAATGTTCCGATTGGATTTTCATATCGCTATACCTATAAAAAAGGAAATAGCCGCTTGAAGACGGATACCAGTTTTGTGTATCTCTTTCCTCTGGCACAAGGGAAAGTGGTTCGTGTGAATAAGATGGTGTCTTTAGATAATTTTATAGGAAAGGAAGGGGAGAAGCGTATCACGGGACTTGGTTTCTCTACGACTGCCGGAGACACGATCTTTGCTGCCCGTGGCGGACTCGTGACGGAAGTTGTTGACAACTCCGCTTACACTTCTGAAAACACATCGTTCCATTCGACGGAAAATTATTTGGAAGTTTTCCATAAGGACGGAACTTTTGCCCGTTATAAATTATTTCAGAATGAAGGGATCTTTGTCTCTCCAGGTGAAGAGGTGATTCCGGGCCAGCCGCTTGGCATCATTGGCGGAGAGAACTACAAGCAGGGTTCCCATTTGCGTTTCAGTATTTATTGCCCCGATCGGCCGGATCACTCATATGTACCTGATTTTTATCTTTCTCCCGAGGAAACAGGTAAACCTGAAGAGCGGGTGATGTATAAGTCCTGGCATCCTGTTGAAATTATCATGAAGGAGATGAGTAAGAAGGAGAAGAAGAAATTTCTGTCAAAGGAATGATTTGTTGACAAAAAGACAGTGAAACTTTTGCTTAATCCTGTATAAATGCTTATATTCGACCCGTAGAAATTCTTCTACGGGTCTTTTTGTTAACTAAATGTCAAAATAATAAGCAAGCACTATGGAATTACCTTTTGCAGAGTCTTGGAAAATTAAAATGGTGGAACCCATTCGGAAGAGTACCCGCCAGGAACGTGAACAATGGCTGAAAGAAGCCCATTACAATGTGTTCCAGCTGAAATCCGAACAAGTATATATCGATTTGATAACTGACTCCGGTACGGGAGCAATGAGCGATCGCCAATGGGCAGCGATGATGCTGGGCGACGAAAGTTATGCAGGTGCTTCCTCCTTCTTCAATCTGAAAGAAGTGATCACTCGTCTGACTGGTTTTGAATATGTCATTCCCACCCATCAGGGGCGTGCTGCCGAGAATGTGCTTTTCTCTTATCTGGTACATGATGGAGATATCGTTCCGGGGAACTCTCACTTTGATACCACAAAGGGGCATATCGAGGGCCGGAAGGCCATTGCTCTGGATTGCACCATCGATGAAGCGAAGAATACTCAGTTGGAAATACCTTTTAAAGGTAATGTCGATCCTGTGAAGCTGGAAAAAGCGTTGCAGGAACATGGTGACCGCATACCGTTTATCATCGTTACCATTACGAACAATACGGCCGGCGGACAGCCCGTATCCATGCAGAATCTTCGTGAAGTCCGTGCTCTTGCGGATAAGTATAATAAACCTGTATTATTTGACTCCGCACGTTTTGCAGAAAACGCTTACTTCATCAAAATGCGTGAAGATGGCTATAGCGGTAAAACGATAAAGGAAATTACGAAAGAGATGTTCGACCTGGCGGATGGTATGACTATGAGTGCCAAGAAAGATGGTATCGTCAATATGGGAGGCTTCATTGCTACACGAAAAAAAGATTGGTACGAAGGTGCCAAAGGCTTTTGCGTGCAATATGAAGGGTATCTTACTTACGGTGGTATGAATGGTCGTGACATGAATGCACTTGCTACAGGACTGGATGAGAATACGGAATTTGATAATCTGGAAACCCGCATCCGTCAGGTAGAATATCTGGCAAAGAAGTTGGATGAATATGGTATTCCATATCAGCGTCCAGCAGGCGGACATGCCATCTTTGTGGATGCAACGAAGGTACTGACGCATGTACCGAAGAATGAATTCCCGGCACAGACTCTAACGGTTGAGCTATATCTTGAAGCTGGTATCAGAGGATGTGAAATCGGTTATATCCTGGCAGACCGTGATCCGGTTACCCGTGAGAACCGTTTTACCGGATTGGATTTATTGCGCCTGGCTATTCCCCGCCGCGTATATACGGATAATCACATGAACGTGATTGCAGTAGCGTTGAAGAATGTTTTCGACCGTCGTGAAAGTATTACTAATGGAGTCCGCATTACTTGGGAGGCTCCCCTGATGCGTCATTTCACTGTTCAATTGGAACGTACATAACTACTTTCTTTTTCATAATACAAATGAGGTTACCCGAATTCATATGTTGAAGGGGTAACCTCATTTCTTTTATTTATCTTCTTTCTCGTTATTCATTCTGTAACTTAATGCTCCCGACGGGCATTTCTTGATTTGAGCGATCAATTCTTCCGTCGTTGCATTTTCAGCCGTTATCCACGGTTTTTCTTTTGGATGATACACATTCGGAAGGGTCTTGGTACAAATGCCTGCATGTTGGCACAGGCCGGGTTGCCAGATGATGGTCACTTCCCCGTTCGTATATTCTTTCTTTATATTCATAACTATTTATTATTGAATGTGAATACCTTTCATTACAATTCTTTTCCATTCGGGATGTTTGTGAATGTATCCCGCTACAAACGGGCAGAGAGGTACTAACCTTAGTCCTTGTTTTTCTATATCTTTTAATGCTTTTTCTACTAACTGGCTGCCGATGCCTTTACCACCTAATTGAGTGGGTACTTCGGTGTGTGTCAGGTAAATCTCCCCATTCGTTGATTTTATATACTCAATCTTTGGAGTATATTTATCGACATGGAACTCATATTGGTGACGTTCTTCATTGTCGATCAGTTCATAATCTGCTTCCATAACTCTTCGTATTAATTGTTTACTGTATGTATAACACGCGGATGATGAAATTTGTTTTGGGAAAGTTACAGAATAAAATGTCCGGGCGAAATCCCTTCGACCGGACACCATTCAAATAAACTTGGCAGAGTTTATTGTTCCTTACTTTCTTTGAAGCAGAGTGGATGAATGAAATGATGGGACGATTTGCCCGTTTCATTAGACTCAACGCTTTTTCCTCGAAAGCAGTGATAAAAACAGTGCATGGCAGGTCTTCTGACTTGTTTCTGTTGCCAGGCGCCTTCCCGGAAGCGGACTTCCAGTGGCTATTGGTAGTTTGCCTGCAACCTATCATGAAACTTACAGCAGCGGGACTGTTCAGGATTTGCACCTGATTCCCTTTTAATTACCGTCTCCGAACAAAGACAGTAAACCAATGCATCGCAAAGATAAGGAAAAAAGTGATTAGTGGTTAGTGATAAGTGATTATTTTTCTTTTGCCAGTGTGAATACGAATTCCAATCCGCCACCTTGGTTGTTCTTGGCCGAAATGGTACCTCCCATGGATGATTACCGAGTTCTTTACGATAGCCAATCCCAATCCCGTACCGCCCAGTTTGCGTGAGCGTCCTTTATCTACCCGGTAGAAGCGTTCGAATAAGCGGTTCAGATGTTCGGGAGAGACACCTACGCCGGTATCGGCAAAACTGAAATAATAAAAATTCTCGTCTTCGCGGAAACAACTGATGTTGATGCGTATATCCGTGCCTGCATAAGCAATAGCATTGTCCATCAGGTTGCGGAAAATGGAGTATAGCAGGGAATAGTTTCCCCGTAGTTGTATCTTCGGTTTTAGGGAGTTGACTACGGTGATATGCTTTTCTTCCAGTTCCAGGGATACCTCGTTTACGATATTGCCTACCAACAGGCAGATGTCTATTTTCTCCATGTCGATCATGTTGGCGGCTTCGTCCATACGCGTTAATACAGAGATGTCGCGTAGCAGTCGGCTCAACCGATTGCTTTGAGCATAGCATCGCTCCAGGAATGTCTGCATCTTCTCCCGCGAAATGTTTTCATTGTTCACGATGGTTTCCAAATAGCCCTGTATACTGCTGACCGGGGTCTTCAGTTCATGTGCGATGTTCTGTGTCAACTGGCGTTTCAGACGGATCTGCTCTTCTTCCTGGGTGACATCATTGATGGATATCTCGAAGCTTAAGTCTTGGAATATAATACATTCCACAATAAACATACGTCCATTCTTATTGATGCTGATAGACATACGCTTTTCTTCCTTGCCCGGACGCTTGGGAGTTTTGTTGATGAAATCCGTGATTTTCTGGAACTCACTGATAGAGAATATTTCCTCTGTTGTTTGTAGGTTGGAGTCTGAAATCAGGTTGCTGTACTGTGTGAACAGGTTGTTGACCAGGATTTCTTTCTTGTCCTTATTGAATACGCCCAATCCTTCATGCGAGGTTTGTAAGTGGGTGATCAATTTCTCCCGTTCAATGTATAGCGCCTCTTTGGTTTCCCGCAGTCGCTTGTATATCTGGATGATATGCTGTGAAATCTCTCCCAGTTCGTTGTGTGGGAAGGCGGACTGCATATCTGTTTCCACAGGCTCATTCTTATCGGCACGTTTGGCAAACTCGCGTAGCTGATTGATGGCTGTCCCCAGTTTAGAGGTGAATTTATAGAAGATGAAAATTAATAGTAATGATACGATGAGGGTAAACCAGATGTAGTGCTGGTCTGCTGCAAGGTGTCTTGCAAGGTTTAAGTCATAGGGGAGGGCGGAACGTATAATGTAGCCTTCATAGAGTGTGGCAGAGTAGAAGTAGGGTACTCCTGTTGTTTCGGAAGTACGGCGTACATCATATCCTTTTCCTTCTGCCAGTGCCTTTTGTACTTCCGGGCGATTGACGTGATTGCCTAACTTCTGATTCTCGAAACTGTCATATAATACGTCACCCTGTACGTTCACTACCGTAATACGTAAGTCCTGTTTGACGTACTTTTGCAGATATCGTTCCAAAGTTTTATCCCACAGACTGTCTGGAATGTGAGTAAGTTCCTGGTGTAGTCGTTCATTATAGTCCTGTAGCTGTATATCCAGCAGATCTATCTTATATTCTTTTTCACGCTGGTATTGATACGCCAGGAAGCATCCGGCAAATACCAGAAACAGTGAAATGACCGAAAGAAATAACTTCCGGCTGAACGACAGGAAATGTGTGGTATTATTCAGCTTCGAAGCAGTATCCATATCCTAAGCGAGTTACGATGCATTTACCATAAATACCTATTTTCTTACGCAAACGGGTGATATTCACATCGATGGTGCGGTCCAGCACATAGACCTCGTCGCTCCATATCCGTGCCAGTATATCTTCGCGGGAGAATACGCGTCCCTTGCTCTGGAGGAGTAAAAGTAATATCTCAAATTCTTTTTTGGTAAGAGGGGCTTCTTCCCCGTCGATGCTTACTTTCTTTTTTACAATATCAATGACTAACGTCTTGTAGCTGATTTGCTCCGGTGCCCGTTCCGGTTCTCCCTGTTGGGTGCGACGCAATACAGCTTTGACGCGTGCGATGACTTCACGCAGAGAGAAAGGTTTGGAGATGTAATCATCGGCTCCCAGATTGAAGCCGGTTACCGTATCATTTTCCGTATCCTTGGCGGTGATGAATATAATAGGTACCTGAGCGGTCTTCTTATCTTTCTTTAGTAAGCTGGCCATTTTGAAACCGGATATTTCTCCCATCATCACGTCCAGCAGCAACAGGTTGTAGCTACCGATATTCATTTTCAACGCCTCTTCGGCAGAGTTGGCCGTGTCCACTTCATACCCTTCATTCTCAAGGTTGAATTTCAGGATCTCGCAAAGGTCCTCTTCATCGTCTACAACTAAAATACGATAATCGTTCATTGCTTTTTCTAATTAATATGAGGTATTCAAAACAAATTCTCCTACCACAAAGTTATACTTTATTTCTTTTCAGCGACAAAGGTGCGGTGTTTTTGTTACGGGAAAGTGAAACACGTGTTACAATTTGATTACATTTTTGTATGTGCTGAAGGTAATCCGGTCCATACCAAGTCCGTACCAACTCCGTGTCAGATCCGTAGAAACTCCGTACCGGGTCCGTATTAACTCCGTATTGGGTCCGTATCAGGTTCAAGCGTATAGGCACGGAGATGGTACGAACCTGACGCGGAGTTGGTAAGGCTTTGACACGGTTTTGGTAAGGTGAAGAACTGTAAACTATTACTTTTGCATTCCAGTTTTTCAGTTTTTATACTTACCTTTGTCTTAATATAAATAACATTGGTATGAAAGAGTTGACTAATATAAATTTTCGGCGATATAAATGGCGTTTGCCCGCTCTGATAGCTTTATTGGTGGTTGTTGTGGCAGGTTCCTTTTGGCTGAATACGGCTCCGTTCCGTTCCGGGTTTGAGATAACGGATGAGTTGGGAGGCAACATCTTTCCTTCCAGTATTCTTTCTGTAGCGACGACGGATGCGCAAGTCATTGTTCCGGCTGATTCCTTATATGTGGGTAATTCTAAATCCTGCATTTCTATCCGGATTCGTTCGGGGAAGGCGTATAGCAGGGTGCGTATTGAAGTTGCCGAGACTCCGTTCTTTTCCCGTTCCGTATCTGAGTTTGTGTTGGCTAAACCACGGACGGAATATACGATCTATCCCGATATTATCTGGAATTACGAAGCGCTGAAGAATAATAACCAGGCGGAACCGGTAAGTGTGGCTGTTAAGGTAGAAATGAATGATAAGGATTTGGGGCAGCGGGTTCGTACTTTTTCTGTTCGCAGCATTAATGAATGTCTGTTGGGGTATGTCACGAACGGAACTAAATTTCATGATACCGGTATTTTCTTTGCGGCATACGTTAATGAGGAAAATCCGATGATTGATAAACTGTTGCGTGAAGCACTGAACACCCGTATTGTCAATCGTTTCTTGGGCTATCAGGGTGGCAATGCTGAAGTGGTGGACAAGCAAGTCTATGCTTTATGGAATGTGCTTCAAAAGCGTAATTTCCGTTACAGCTCTGTTTCCAATACCAGTTTGTCCAGTAATGTGGTCTTTTCCCAGCGTGTTCGCACATTTGATGATGCACTGGAGTCTTCGCAGATTAACTGTGTGGATGGTAGCGTGCTGTTTGCTTCCTTGCTTCGTGCTATTAATATAGAACCAATATTGGTTCGTACTCCGGGACACATGTTTGTGGGATATTACACGGATGCCGGTCGCAAGAATATGAACTTCCTTGAAACTACTATGATTGGAGATGTGGATCTGGATGATTTCTTTCCGGATGAGAAGCTGGATTCAACGATGGTAGGTAAATCACAGAATCAAATGTCACGACTAACATTCGATAAGTCAAAGCAATACGCTAATAATAAGTATAAGCAAAATGAAGAAGGAATACATTCCGGGAAATTGAATTACATGTTTTTGGAGATTTCTAAGGATGTGAGAAGGAAGATACAGCCTATTGGAAAATAGAAGATACCAAGAGGTTAGTTATTAAGAATCGCTGCTTTTTTGCATATTAATCTATAAAATTCCATAGTTTATAGAACGTTAATTTAAATATCTTAAAATATTGGGAATCTATATATTTCATTGATTATCTTTGCGCTCGGAAACAGAAATATGATTTTCTTTGAAGTTTCATAGAGATTTAATAAGATATTGAAGACTGTAACGGTCTTCATTCATAGATGATGATTGGGACAGTCGGTTCGTGAGAATCGGCTGTTTTTTGTTTCTGTTTGTTTGCATATCAACGGATGTAATGTTACTTTTGCCGAACGAGGTCAGGTGGCCTCGTTATTAATCTCTGAATAGCAATGGCACAAAGCAAGAAATTTATCTCTCCGGGAGCATGGTTTTCCATGTTGTATCCCGCGGATTGGAATGAGTTTGAAGATGGGGAAGGCTCTTTTCTCTTCTATAATCCAAGTGAATGGACTGGAAATTTTCGTATTTCTGCATATAAAGGTAACGCTATGTATGGTCGGGAAGTTACCCGTCAGGAACTGAAAGACAATCCTTCGGCAGTCTCCGTTAAAATAGGAAGCTTGGCATGTGCTTACAGTAAGGAGATGTTTGAAGAAGAAGGGGCTTATTATACTTCTCATCTTTGGATTACAGGTGTGGATGATGTTGCCTTTGAATGTTCCTTTACGGTAAGCAAGGGAGCATCTGTGGCAGAGGCCGAAGCCGTTATCGCCTCGTTGGAAATACGTAAAGAGGGAGTGAAATATCCGGCAGAGCTTATACCTGTCCGCTTGTCCGAAATCTACCAGATTAATGAGGCTTTTGAGTGGGTGACCACTACTGTAAAAGAACAACTGAAAAAAGATTTCCAAGGTATGGAAGAAGATTTGGACAGTATGCAACAGGTCATTGATAGTGGAACTATCGGTCCGAAGAAGAAAGAAGCATGGCTTTCATTTGGTATTGCCATCTGTGTGATTCTTGCCAATGAAGTAGATGGGTTAGAATGGATGACTCTGATAGATGGTAATCGTGAAGCTCCTGTATTGCAGAATCTTACTACAGGAGAATGGATTGACCCCATGAAATTAGTGTGGAGCAAAGTGAAGGCAGGGGAACCTTGTAATCTGGTAGAAACCTACAAATCCTTATTCTGATCATTTGCCAACCAGCCATAAATCATAAATTATAAATCATAAATCTTAAACTGTGATTAGTTATCTTCAGATAGAAAATTTGACCAAGTCATTCGGTGATTTGGTATTGCTTGAGAATACTTCGCTCGGTGTGGCCGAAGGGCAACGTATCGGACTGATTGCCAAAAACGGCAGTGGTAAAACTACTTTGTTGAATATCATTGCCGGAAAAGAAGGCTATGACAGTGGAACCATTTCTTTTCGTCGTGACCTTAGGGTCGGATATTTGGAACAAGACCCGCAATATCCCGAAGAACTGACCGTTCTGGAAGCTTGTTTCCATCATGGCAACAGTACGGTAGAACTGATAAAGGAGTACGAACGCTGCATGGAAACAGAAGGACATCCTGGTTTGGACGAAATCCTGGTGCGCATGGATCATGAAAAAGCATGGGAGTATGAA
>NZ_EQ973495.1:111891-123014 GCF_000158035.1 Bacteroides cellulosilyticus DSM 14838 | reverse complement strand
ATTATGAGCAACAGAACTGGAAATTTAACGAACTATCATAGTCATAGCTTATATTGCGACGGACGTGCTAATATGGAAGACTTTATCCGCTTTGCCCTGAGTGAAGGATTTACTTCTTATGGATTTTCTTCCCATGCCCCTCTGCCGTTTTCTACAGCGTGGACTATGGAGTGGGACGCTATGGATGACTATTTGGCCGAATTCCATCGTCTGAAGGCTAAGTATGCCGGACAAATAGAACTCTATATCGGTCTGGAGATTGACTATCTGAATGAAGAGAGCAATCCGTCTGTTGTCCGTTTCCGCGAATTACCGTTGGATTACCGTATCGGTTCTGTGCACTTGCTTTATGATGATAAGGGAGAAATAGTGGATGTGGATGTGACGGCTGATAAATTCCGCAGACTTGTGGATAAACATTTCAATGGTGACCTGGTGAGAGTGGTGCATCTTTATTATGACCGTTTGATGCGTATGGTGGAACTGGGCGGTTTTGATATTGTCGGTCATGCTGACAAAATGCACTATAACGCATCTGCTTATCATCCCGGCTTACTGGATGAGCCTTGGTATGATGCTTTGATTCAGGAATATTTTGATGCTATTGCCCGAAAAGGATATATCGTAGAGATTAATACAAAATCTTATCTGGAATTGGGTACTTTCTATCCTAATGAACGCTACTTCCCTGTATTGCTTGAAAAGGGAATCCGTGTACAGGTTAATAGTGATTCCCACTACCCGGAGCGTATAAACAACGGACGCCTGCAAGCTTTGATGGCCCTGCAAGCGTCCGGTTATCACACTGTCACGGAGATGTACAATAATGAGTGGAAAGATATGCCACTCCTCATTCATACATAACTCCAGTGACTTTTTCTTATATATTATTTCTTCTTTAACAAGAAATCTTCAATTGCCTTTTGGTAAGTGGCTTTATCAGCTGCACCACGGAAAAGCTGAGGTTCTCCTTCCATCGGAATGAATACAAAGAGAGGAATACTGCTTGCATTGAATAATGCGGCAAGTTCACGTTCTTTGTCCACATTCACTTTGTAGATCACGATCTTTCCGGCGTATTCTTTTGCCAGATCTTTCATGATGGGCGCTGTCATGCGGCAGGGACCACACCAGTCGGCATATAAATCAATGATGGCGGGTTTGTCACCCTTATATTTCCAGTCCTGGGATTTCTCGTAATCGAATACATCTTTAATAAACATATCCTTGTTCATTACGATTACTTCTCCGCTCTTGGCTTCTTTTTGTTCCGGTTCATTGGGTTGTGCTTTTGCTCCATCCTTGCAGGCGAATGTCAGTACGCTGGCAAAAATCAGAATGGCAAAGGTTAGTACTTTCTTCATAATGTTTGTTCTTTATGAATTTTGTTCAATGACGCCTTTCAACTCACTGCCCTTAATAACTCCGGAATGACGCCAAACGGCTTCACCTTTCTTGAATACGATAAAAGTGGGTACCGCTTGTATACGATACTTAGCAGCCAGTTCCTCATGTTGGTCTACATCGATTTTCACGATGCGGGCACCATCACCGATTTGTCCTTTCAGCTCTTCCAATACGGGATGCATTGCCTTACATGGGCCACACCAAGTTGCAAAAAAGTCTACTAAAACAGGTTTTTCTGATTGTATAAGTTCTTCAAATTTCTCCATAATCTTTTCCTTTCTGTTATTAATTCATTTTTTTTATAAATACAATATTAGTGTTGTTGTCTGTATAGTGAAACAGTTTGTGGTGTCTTTTGTTCACGATCTATTGCTTTTCATACTATTTAAATGGCATATTTGGGTATTTTTTAGAATACTTTCAATTTTGTAAACAATTTTCCTATCGGAAAATTTAATCAAATGATTCTGATTTCTTTCCTGGGTGCTCTGTGGGTAACTGTTGTACTATGGTTGAATGAAAACATTTCGCCCCTGCAAACATTGTGATTGACTTTAGTTATTCACTTTATTTGCAGGGGCGAATTATGGTTCACTTGAATATCCGAGTGATATTTTTATACTTCCTTTTATTTATTCCGCAATAGTCAGTTCCTTGATAATATGTGAGGCACCGGCATACTTCTCTATGATAAATAAAGTGTAGCGAATGTCTACGCAGGCTGCACGCTGTGAAGAGGGGCGGAAGGCTATATCTCCTGTAAGTCCTTCATAATTGCGATCGAAACCTGTACCGATGAGCTCACCTTTGGCATTGAATACCGGACTGCCGGAGTTACCGCCGGTGTTGTCTGTATTCACAATGAAGCAGATAGGCATTTCACCATTCGGCATGGCATAGCGTCCGAAGTCCTTGGACTGATACAGTTGTTTTAATTTGGCAGGAATCACAAACTCCCAATTGTCGGGATCTTCCTTTTCCATGGCACCTTTGAGGGTGGTATAGTAACCATATTCCACTCCGTCAGCCGGTTCATAAGGCAACACCTTTCCATAGGTGAGGCGCAGGGTGGAGTTGGCATCCGGATAAATGGGAGTACCTGCACTCCGTTTCATGTCCATCATACCTTTTACCCATACTTTGTGTGCGGCATTGTAATTCTTGTTGGCGTCTGCCATAGCAATGGCGGTCTGCAACAGTCCGTCTGTGATGGAATGTTTGAACAGTACCATCCAGTCAAATCCCAACTTATACGAGCCCGGTTTTCGGATGAACTTTTCAAAGTTTTCCTTCTTGCCGAAGATAGAGTGGTCGAAACAAGCATCGACAAAGGCATCACTGTTACCTTTGAAACGTTTGTCAATGACCTCAAAGATGCTGATGCGTTGTTCCGCCGGGATATATTGTATATAAGTCTGCAACATTTTCTTGGCAACTGTACGTTCCACATCAGGGAAAGGTACGGAAGCAAAGTACTTGTCAGCGGCAATCTTTAAGCTATCAGCGGCAGCCTTTATCTGTGCCTTGTCCTTACTTTTCAGGGCAGCCAGCATGGCAGAAGTGTTGGGGATGCGCATAAAGTCCAGGCCTGTCACCAATGCTTCCTGAATGGCCTGCTGATGATAGAGGGCAGGGCGGCGATGCTCAACGATACTGCGTATTTGATCGAATGCTTTCTGGTAAGAATCATCACCCTGTTCACGTCCGCGAGCCAAGAGTTGTTCCTGCTGGGCACGTTTCGTGTCGAGTACTTTCAGGCGGATAAGTCCTTCGTTCATACCAATGGCATTTTTCCAATAATTGGCAGAAGAGGCATACTTACTGGCATAATGGATACGTACAGCAGGATCTTTCTGCATTTGTTCCATCAATGCTTCCTGGCGAACACCACGTACATGATGGCGCATGAAATTAGTGGTTTGCATACGTTCTTCCACTTCGTCGGAAATCATATAGCGCCAGTTGCGTCCGGGAAATCCCATGACGAAAGTGAAGTCACCTTCTTTGTATCCGGCAAGGCTGATGGTAAGATGTTTCTTCACTTTCAGGGGAACGTTATCCTTGGAGTATTCCACCGGATTTCCGTCCTTGTCGGCATATATGCGGAACAAAGAGAAGTCACCTGTATGTCGTGGCCACATCCAGTTATCGGTATCCGCACCGAATTTACCGATAGAAGAGGGAGGTGCACCCACCATACGGATGTCACTGTAAGTGGTTTTAACAAACAGGTAGTAGCGGTTACCACCATAGAAAGCTTTCAGTTCAAGCTTGCGTCCCGGTGTCAGGGCAATGCCTTGTTCGGAAGAGAAGCGCTCGGCTACTTCCTTCAGGTATTTGGGTGACAGATAGTTTGTACCGTTTGGGTCCGGATCTATCTTCAACTGTTCGTTGACGTAGTCTGTTACATCCAGGATTTCATCAATGTAAGTAATGGTAAGTCCTTTACAGGGAAGCTCTTCTTCGCGGTTCATTGCCCAGAATCCATCTGTCAGATAGTCATGCTCCACTGTACTGTGCTGTTGGATAGAACCATAGCCACAATGATGGTTAGTCAGTATCAATCCTTCGGCAGAGATCACTTCACCTGTGCAACCGCCACCGAAGTGAACCACTGCATCTTTCAGGGCGATGCCGTCAGGATTATAAATCTGGTTCACCGGGATTAGTAATCCCAGTTCCGTCATAGCGACTTCGTTCTGCTTTTGCAGATCGGTCAGCATCCACATGCCTTCGTCAGCGTGTGCGGCGAAGGCAAGTGATGTTATGAATAGGGATAAGATTGTTTTTCTCATTCTACAATTTTCATTTCTTTAATCAAATGTTCGCATCCTCCCAGTTTTTCAAGGATGAACAGTACATAGCGGATGTCCAGATTGATACAACGTTGCAGGTTATTATCAAAATTGATGTCACCGCTAAGAGACTCCCAGTTACCATCGAAAGCAGTACCGATTAATTCACCGTTTGCATTCAGCACGGGGCTACCGGAGTTACCACCGGTGATGTCGTTTGTGCTGAGGAAGCAAACCGGCATATCACCGTTTGGCAGAGCATAACGTCCGAAGTCTTTTTTCAGTATCAGCTCCTTCAGTTTGGCAGGAACTACGAATTCACGGTCCTCGGGATTTTCTTTTTCCAGAATACCGTCCGTAGTAGTATAGTACTTGTAATGTACGGCATCACGCGGATTGTATGATTTCACGTTACCATACGTCAGTCGAATGGTAAAGTTAGCGTCCGGATAAGAAGGAACGGGTTCTTTCATTTCGCCCAGTCCGCGGATATATGCTTTGTGCAGTAATGCCAGTTCTTTGGAAGTACTGTTCAGTTCTTGTGCCAGTGACCTCAGTTTTTCAATCTTGGCGCGTGAATATTGAGTTGCCAGATCCTTTTCGATAGCTTTTACTGTAGGTTTCTTGATGAACTTGTCAAAGTTGGCCTGGTTTGCCAGGATGGAATTGTCATACATGGCATCAATATAAGCATTATAGTCGCCTTTAAACTCTTTTTCAATATCCTGATAGAAAGCCGGGCGTTGTTCTGCCAGAATAATTTCGGCATATACCGGGAAGATAGCTTTGGCTACTTTGCGGTCTACTTCATGATCGTAGTCTTTATTATGGATGTCAGCAAAGACCTCTTTCAACTGTTCGAGAGACTTATTGATGAGAGAGTCGTTCTTTTCTTCCAATCCCTTTTTCAGGTTATCCATAACCATGTACGGGCTACCGAATTCAATGGCGCCACTGAATGCTTCCATCAGGTAGTAATACTGACCGGTTACTGGCATTGTCTGGTTTACAATGGCATCTATTTTTTCTACTACACCTTCGTACTCCGGTTTACCTTTAGCGAATTCTGCGAATTTCTTCTCCTGTTCTGCCTTTGTACCCAGTACATCATTATCAATGATCGCTTTATTCATACCGATGGAGTTCTTCCAGTAATTGCTGCTGCCGGCATACTTGTTGGCATATTGAATACGAGTTTTGTCGCTGGCAGCCATCACTTCTTTCAATACGGCGAGGCGTGCGCCACGTATAGTGATACGCGGTTGGTTCTGTGCTTCCATACGTTCCTTTACTTCCGATACGGTGAGGTAACGGCTTGTGCTTCCGGGGAAACCCATGATCATGGCGTAATCACCTTCTTCCAGCCCCTTGATAGAGATAGGCAGATATTTGGGAGTCTTCAAAGGTACATTTGATGCTGCATATTCTGCGGGATCACCGTTAGCATCGGCATAGATACGGAACATGGAGAAGTCACCCGTGTGGCGGGGCCACATCCAGTTATCCGTCTCCCCACCAAATTTGCCTACGGAAGAAGGAGGTGCGGCTACCATACGTACGTCTGTGTACACTTTCTTATAGAACAAATAGAATTTATTTCCGGCATAGAACGGCAAAGCTTGTACTTCAATGCCTTTTTTACCTTTCAGATCGCTCTTCTCAAACAATTCTTTAGCCAGTTTATTGAGGAACGGGCGGGTGAGTGCATTTACTTCAGTTACTTCACCGGCAGCGATCTTTTGGTTCACGATGTCCGTAATGTCTTCGATACGGTCAACGAACTGGAATTTCAATCCCGGAGTAGGCAATTCCTCACCACGGTTTTTTGCCCAGAAACCATCGGTCAGATAGTCATGTTCCACGCTGCTATGTTGCTGGATAGAAGCGTATCCGCAATGATGGTTTGTCAGAATCAGCCCTTCCGGTGAGATGATTTCACCTGTACAACCACCGCCAAAGATACCTACCGCATCTTTCAGTGATACTCCATTCGGATTATACAAATCATCCGCTTCCAGTTTCAAACCTTGTTTTTTCATCAACTCAATGGAGTTCTGCTGTTTCATCAGTTGCAGTAACCACATTCCTTCGTCGGCACGTGCTGTAGAGCCGAACGCCAGCGCTGCAAGCGCTACTAAGTAGGTTCTAATTTTCATTGTTATCTGTTTATACAATTTATTGTTTTATGAAATTCATTACATTGGCAGGCGGACGTTGGTTCATCAGTTCATTCTTCATGAAGTCCATGTATGGCGCTACATGACTGAAAAAACGATGATATCCCTTGCACAGATAATTCAGTCCCGGTTCGCCACTTGCCGTTCGTGCGAAGCGGTTTTTAGGACATTCGCCATTGCAGGCAAACAGCCATTCACACTCCCGGCATTGGGTGGGCAATGATTGCTGCTTCATTTGTCCGAAAGCCTGCTGCTTATCACTGTACATCATTTCCACCAGCGTCTTCTGGTAAATGTTGCCCAACTTATATTCGGGGAATACAAAATGGTCGCAGGAGTATACGTCTCCGTTGAACTCCATCACTCCCGCATGTCCGCAGGTCTTTGCCATGGAGCAAACGCCCGGTTGTTCGCCTATCCAGTTGGCTAGGGTAGAGTCGAACAATTGAATGTAATAGGTACCTACATCCTTTTTCACCCATTCGTCAAAGAGAGTGCAGAGGAAATTGCCCCATTGCTCAGGGCTGATGGAGAAATCCGCCAGTTCGGCCACCTCTTCACGATCGGCCAGTGAGGCCAGATGACGTCCGTCCTGATGTCCGAATACGCGCTCTACGATGGGGGCGAACTGTATGTAGTGACAACCTATTTCTTTGAAGAAGTTGTAGAATTCCAGAGGATAATCGGCATTGTAGTCGTTCACTACTGCCATGCCGTTCCATTCCACACCATGCTTTTTCAGTAGATTGATGCCTTGCATTACTTTTACGAAAGAAGGCTTACCTTGCTTATTCTTGCGATATTCGTCGTGAAATTCTTGTGGCCCGTCGATAGAGACACCTACCAGCCAGTTGTTTTCACGGAAGAATTCGCACCATTCATCCGTCAGCATGGTTCCGTTGGTCTGTATACTATTGTCTATGGTGCGTCCGCGGGCATATTTTTTTTGCAGTTCCATGGCCTTTTTGTAGAAGGACAACGGGCGCATCAAAGTTTCCCCACCGTGCCAGGTGAACATTACCTGCGGCATGGTTTGCGAATTTATGTATTCTTCAATAAACTTTTCCAGCAACTCCTCACTCATTACGTGCTTGGGGTTGTTTTGGTATAGCTTGCTCTTTTCCAGGTAGTAACAGTAATCGCATGCAAGGTTGCATACGGCGCCTACCGGTTTCAGCATAACATAAAGAGGCTTGGCAAAAGGAGCATAAGTTGACATAGGAGATTAACTTGTTTCAGTTACAGGGTTTACATTTTGTTAGTTATCACTGCAAAAATAAGTAAACTAAATGAAATATCCTTTCTTTTCTCCCTCCTTATAAGGATTATTAATGGAAAAAAGAGAGCAAAAATTAAATATTGATAAAAAGTTTCTTTACAGCCCGAATAGGTTGTACCTTTGTATCGTGTTTCATAAAAATCGTTTCCTGCATGATTAGAATGAATGTGAACCGTATTTTGCCCTTAATGCTTTTGCTCGTGCTTTTTGCTTCGTGCAGTCGCAAGTATAAAGTGGAGGGTGTGTCATCGGTGACCAGCCTCGATGGTAAGATGTTATACCTGAAAACGCTCCGCGACGGGCAGTGGATAGCAATTGATTCCGCCGAAGTGGTACACGGTTTGTTCTCTACGAGTGGTCCGTCGGACTCTGTAATGATGGTGACGCTCTACATGAATGATGAGGCTATCATGCCTCTTGTACTTGAGAACGGTAAGATTGAAGTCTCCATATCCAACTCTCAACTCACCGCTAAAGGTACGCCGCTAAACAATGCTTTGTATGAATTCATCGAAAAGCGTAATTCGCTTGAGTTGAAGATTGAAGAACTGGAAAAGAAAGAGGCACGTATGGTGCTGGATGGCGCCGCATTGGATGACATCCACGAACAACTGACTCAGGAGGGAGAATCCTTGGTAAAAGAAATGAATGACTATATCAAGGAGTTCATTTCCACCAATTATGAGAATGTCCTTGGTCCCAGCGTATTCATGATGATGTGCAGTACACTGCCTTATCCCATCATGACACCGCAAATAGAGGATATCATTCGTACAGCCCCTCAAACTTTCAAGAGTAGTCCTTTGGTGAGGGAATTTCTCGATAAAGCTAAAGAGAATATGAAATTGATAGAGGAACATCGGCGTATGGAGGAGAGCGGAAAAATTAATAATTAGAAATTAAAAATTAAAGGCATGTTATCATGCTGTTTCACAAACTCATCTTTTGGATTGCAACGTTTTAATTTCTAATTTTCAATTTTTAATTTTATTATTGGTCCTCGTTTTTCACCATTCCCTTGTATTCTTCCGGTAAAGCACTTTCTACGGCGGCGTAGGCTTCGGCCATCGTCGCCTTGATGTTTTCTATACCTTGTCCTTTGGGCGGGATCGGATCGTGAATAGTCAGTATCATGCGATATGGGTGTATCCATTTTCCCGTGCGGGGCAGAATTTTGAATGATCCGTCGATAGTGACCGGCACCACTTCCAGCTGCAATTCATCTGCCAACTGGAATGCACCTTTCTTAAAATATCCCATGTGTCCGGTAAAAGTACGGGCACCTTCCGGGAACACTACCAATGATACACCGTCTTTTAGCGAAGCCTTTGCCTGGCGAATGGTTTCCAATACTTTCTTGGGACCTGAACGATCTACAAATATGTGTCCTGCACTTTCGCAGGCTTTCCCTACGAAAGGTAATTTCCGCAGGCTCTTCTTCATCATCCACTTGAAGTTACGCCCCAGAAATCCGTAAATGAGGAAGATATCGAATGCTCCCTGGTGGTTGGGTACGAATACGTACGATGTATGTTTATGTATTTTCTCCCGGCCGCGCACCTTTACAGGAATCAGCAGGAAAACACAAATCAATTGTGACCATATTTTTCCGGGATAATAGCCCCAGATATGTGCACCGCCTATCAGAGAGCCGACGATAGTCACCAAAGCCGTGAGAATAGTCAATACCAACAGAATTGGTAAAGCAAAACATATTTGGTAAATATAATAAAGTATCTTCATAGGTGTTGGATTTTTGTTTCCGCAAAGATATATAATTTGATTTAGATATGCTACCCGGTTATCGTACTTTTAGATTATTCGGTAATTCGGCTTTTGCCAGGGCTACACCCTTTGTCCCGGATGGTGTAGCCATTTGCACTAAAGGGTGTAGCCATCCGAGGCAAAGGGTGTAGCCATTTTTTATATCCCCCACAAGAGGTTTCTGGAGGGGTAATAGGGAGATGTCGGTGAAATATTCTCCGTTTTTTCGGAATATCGGAAAACGAAAAAAAGAACAATAATTCTTCCTTCGTACCTTCCTTGTATCTTCTTCGTACCCTCTTCGTACCAAGTTCGCTATTTTGTTCTCTCTATAGGAGCGAAGGAGATGCGAATAGGGTGGATGGGAGAAGAGAAATGGAACAAAGCGGTATGATATGGAGAAAGGTCTTTTGAATAAAACTTGGAAAATTATATGAAAATTACAATTTAGTGTATACATAGTTCTTATATTTGCCCAGGCAAAACATCTAATATATAATGTATATGAAAAATGAAACAACGAAGTTTTCTGTATCGAGAGCAATCTTGGTTATTAGTAATCGTATAAAGCATTGGGCATTAATCATATTTCCACTTTGTTTCTTCTTTATTTCTTGTAATGGGAGCAAGAAACAATCTGCGGGACAAGAGGTTAATGAAGTGAAGTTGCAGACGGAAGATATTCTGTTCCCCGTTTCGGAAGTTTTGAATTTGAAGTCTTATTATCTGTCTTCTTATTTTCATAATGACTCTCTGAGTTTGATTTATGGATACAATTATAAATCCCATGCTTTGGATTGTATGGATTTGAAGCGTCATCAGATATCGCAAATATTGCTTTCAAGTCAGGGGAAATCAGCTGTAATGCGTTCTGTAGCTGGGCTTTTTATACAAACTCCGGACTCTATCTGGATTTATGATGATACGCAACGGATACTCCTGATAAATGGTGATGGGAAACTTTTGAAAACAGTAGATTTACGTCCGGAACTGAAAGACAATGAACAAATTCTGATAAACACTAATCATGCAATATCTACAGCGCGACTGTTTTATGACGGAGGACGTCATTCATTGCTTTATGGAATAAAGGATTTCTCTACATCGCCGGTTACTTTTAAAGTTCGGGAAACTTTTCTGAACAGTATGACTCCGTCTGTCGACTATCTATTGCAGCCATCGGTGGCTGTTACGAATGTGAGTGGCAGAGATTATGGCAATATGAGTGATTTGAATATAACCTTTACAGCGGAAAAGGTTCTTTATAACTATCCGGTCGAGTCTCATGTATATGTTATGGATCGTAAGAGTGGAGAGCAAAAAGTTTTTGAAGCAGATAGTCGTTTTACGAAAAATGTAGCGGAAAAATGCGAATCGGGTAACTACGAGCAATGGGAACGGCATAATATTGAGAATCCTCATTTCTATGATCTTATGTATCTTCCGCAAACGGGAATGTATGCCCGTTTACATCTTGGAGGAATAGAATTTGATGCTATGAGAGATATACTGAATTTGATGGATGATCGTGATCTTTATCTGACGTTTTTTGATAAAGACTTTGTGGTTGTGGGAGAGGCTAAGTTACCGTCTCATCGATATAACTATTTCACGGGATGGATGGAAACCAATGACGGAGTTGCCCTTTTTGTTGATAATTCGCTGGATGAGAATGAGAAAACAGAGGAATTGGTACTGGAT
>NZ_EQ973495.1:78147-111776 GCF_000158035.1 Bacteroides cellulosilyticus DSM 14838 | reverse complement strand
GACTGAATCTATTTGTCCGATTAGTTTTGAGCCGGATAACGTTACGCCTAATCACGCAACGTTATCACTGTAATTTCCGGCCATGCCCCGAAGCGGAACGGTAGTCCTACATAACCGATTCCTATATTGACATATAATCCCCGATCTCCTTCAGTGTACATCCCTCCCCATTCGGGATAAATCAGCGAAGCAAGTGAATGACCGAACATGATAGCCTGCATCGCATGAGTATGTCCGGCAAGCATCAGCTCGATGTCTGTATCCGGCAGTACTTCCCGGCGCCAGTGCGTAGGATTATGGCTTAACAGAATGCGGAACATTCCATCTGTACCTTTAGTCGCTTTTTTCAGGTCGGCAAATTGTGAGAAAGGAGGTTCACCATCATTCTCTACACCGATAAGTGCGATGCTGTCCCCCTCATGATGTAATATATCATACTCATTGTTCAGTAGTTTCCATCCCATTGTCTTTTGCATCCGAACCAGATTGTCAATGTTATTAACCTGTTCTTTCAGGTTTTTCCAATGATAGTAACTTCCGTAGTCATGGTTACCCAGAATGGAATATACTCCATCTTTGGCATGCAATTGCGCCAGAATGTCCTGAAATCCTTCCAGTTCGCAACTTCTTTGGTTCACCAAGTCACCGGTAAAAACTATCAGATCGGGTTTCTGGGCGTTTACGAGTTCTACCAGTTCATTGATGGGTTTCTCATTGTCTATCCAGCTGCCGATATGTATATCCGATAGTTGCACGATACGGTAACCGTCAAATGCTTTCGGAAGATTGGAGTGGTGAAATTCGATATCCTTCACTTCAAATTTGCTGATACCCACCAGGGTGCCATAAAGTATATTAAAGAAACTGACTACACCCAATACTAACCCTACAGCCGTAAACGGTGAACGGGGCCAGCGCAGCAAATAGTGAAAAGGTAGCCCCACCAACGAGCATATCATAAAGATAGTCTTGGGAATGGCAAACAGGAAAATGCAGATAGCCAGTCTTCCGATGGCTTGTGCATGGTGTGCCATCGCATTTTCGCCTATGCCCTGCATCAACAGAAAGTAGCCTGCTATCAATAAAAGAGTGGGGATCCAGTGCGCAATGCGCAGCCAGATGTTTTTGGTTTTCCGAACAATGTACATAAAGTAGATGTACAAATCGGGGATCAATAAAAAAAGGATAAGGAGTAGGGTTATTCTGTGCATATATCTTCTAATTCTTCTATATTCTTCTTGATGTCGTTAAGGAATTTGTAAGCTACTTTTTTGTATAGCAGATAGATGATGGCAATGTCACACAACACAAAGAATGCAATCAAAGTGGCCTGAACGCCGAAAGAAGCTTTGTAATAGCCCATTACCCAATAATTGAGTACATTGAAAACAATCACCCATACGGAAATAGCGATAATTTCATATCTCGTCCATCGGCGGAAACTTGCCATACGTTTGCTTACTATGGCTACAGGCATTTCATCTATTTTCGTGTTTCTTATCCAGCGATAGTTTTTGTGATCCCACCAGATCCCCAGCAGAATACTGATGCCGACAAATATTACGAGTGTATTAATCTTGGGTTGCCATTCTTCGTTGATCTGAAAGATGGACGGCAGTAACCAAATAACCAGAAGGAGAGCCAGTCCCACGACTCCAATACCTATGGAGAAGCGTTGCCAACCCGTAAGGCGCCCTATGCTTTTGCGTGCGTTTGCCTTGTATTCGGCAATCATGCCCGCAATCTGCTTTTCATCGGCAATCGGTTCTTTCTTCAATTGCTCGTCCAGCGCGTTCCAAGATTTCTTTAGTTCATCCAATTCCATATTATTCCTCCTTGTTCATTTTTCTAAGTTTGTCTTTGATCCGGCTGATTTTGGTAGCGACGTTTGTTACCGTCAGGCCGGTGATTTCAGCAATTTCCTCGTAGCTTTTTTCTTCCAGATAAAGCAGAATAATAGACTTCTCCAACGGGCCCAGACGGTTAATCATCCGGTAGAGCTGCTTTAGCATGGCTTGTGTTTCGTCCGATTCTTCCATTCGGTCGGAGTCCTGGCTTAGAGTCACGATTTCGGGAATGTTCTTTTCTTTGCGAATAAAGCTAATACAAGTATTCAGTGCGATGCGGTAAATCCATGTGGATACTTTGCACTCTCTCCGGAATTTGGGGTAGGCTCTCCACAAATTGAGCACGACGTCCTGATACAGGTCGTTAAGAGTAGCATTCGGCGTCGTGTACAGATAGCACACTTTATATATGACGCGTTCATACTCCCGTATCACGGACAAGAACTCCTGTTCTACATTCTCCATCGTCTGTTTCTTGCTTCTTGAATTGCTTTTGCACTGTTAGTCGCAAAGGTAATTAGAAAATCACAAGGGTGTGATTAGATTTTAATCATTTAGTATTCCTTTTAGGCTATTTGGCTGTTGAAATTGCTTTTTTGGCTAAATATTATAAAAAAAGGGTTTGATTATTCTAAAGGAGTGCATTATCTTTGCAAGGATACTATTAACAACAATATAAGAGAACGATGATGAAATATTTTATGGGAGTGTGCTGTGCAATGCTGCTGGGCTTGTCGGCATGTGGTGATATTGATAGCCCGGAGTTTCCGCCTTCTGAGGTTAAGAGTGAAGTAAAAGAGGCGGTGGATTTTTCATATACCGAACTGGAAAATTTAGAATCTACTCATGGTATGCATCTTAATTACCATAATAGAGTGTATGTGTTGTCAGTTGATATAGTGCTGGATTCTCCTTATCAGTCATTCGGGCATATTGAATACTTTATATCTCCTGATAAAGACAATTTGACGGACAAGGCTTTGTTGTCATATAGCTTCGATTATGACAATGTATATAGTGTCTATCCCGAGTATTATTATGGTTGGCAAAGTACTACAGCTATTTGGTATTTTGATCATTCTGATTGGCAGGCCGGTACCTATTATTATCGTGCGGTTGCTTATAGTAACAGTTGGGGTAGTGGTCCCGGTATCCTTCATGACTGTTTGCAGCAAGATGGTAGGCAAGCTACTTTGGATGATCTTAAGTCCTTTACGATTCCTACGAAATACCTTCCTTATGCAGATTTAGGATATGCTAATGAGAATGAAGTATCAGTTTACTTTGGGGTGGATGGATTTGAAGGAAGAATTAAAGAGGTTGGAGTTTGCTATTCCGATGTAAATCAACTCCCTACCATTGATGATAAAAAGTATGTTTCTGAGTCGGCTGACGGTATGCATTTTATTGGTCCTCTTCTACAGAAGGCTTATTATATGCGTCCTTTTGTAGTAACGAAAGATAATGATACAATCTATGGATATGTTCAACGGATTCAATACTCAAGATAAGCAAAGATGAAAAAACTGATTATAACCATGCTCATGACGATTGCCGGACTGACAACCCTCATGGCACAGCAGACGCACGATATAAAAGGTGTGGTAACAGACAAGAGAAATGAACCGATAGTAGGTGCTTTGGTCACCGCAGAAGGTACCGACATCAGTTCTATAACCGATATCGACGGTAAATTCCTGTTGCGGGACGTACCTGTTGATGCTAAGAAAGTGATCGTAGAGTCAATTGGTATGGAGACTACCGATGCAAAGATTGATCGGCCGATAATGATGGCTGCTCGCCCGAAGCGTCTCTCGCTGGTAGTGGAAGCCGGAATGGACTGGAGCCGTTATACGGCAGAGGGCTCTGATAGCAAAAACGGTTATCACTTTGGTGTAGGTATGGAAGTGCGTATGTCTAAGCGTTGGGCATTTCGTCCGATGGTGCAACTGGCCAATCGGGGCGCGGAATATAATTTCACGGAAGGATCATACTCTTATAAAGAGACCTGGAATCCGTTGATGCTGGATGTACCGTTTAATTTTCTGGTACGTTATGACCTGGCTCGTAATATGAGTTTGGTACTTTCTTTCGGCCCGGTATTTTCATGGGGACTTAGCGGTAAAGTGAAAGTTTCAGAAACGGGTAAGGAAGATGCTGAATATGACATTTATAGTAAAGATTATGAGAGTAGCTGGGGAAATTATAAGCATGCATTGCTGCATCCGCTCGGGTTCGGTATGACTTATGGCATAGGTGTGGAATATAAGAAGCTTATGATAAACGTTTCCGGTAAGAATATGGGAATTATTGCGGAGGATGAAGGACCGGGAGATGTGAAGGAACATAACTTTGTGTTGGGTGCCAGTGTTTCATACCGTTTCTGATCCTATTTATCAAATGTTGAATTTATAAAGAATACTATATATAATGAAACGAATAATTATATTAGCAATTATAGGCCTCTGCATATCAGGAGCATCTATGGCGCAGGGACAAAAACTGAAAGGCAGACTTATTGATAAGGATCATTATCCGGTGAAGAATGCCAAAGTAACCGTAAAAGGCACAAATTTGAGTACTACTTCTGATAAGGATGGTAATTTTTTCATTGAAGATGTACCGTTGTACCTTGATTCTATTCAGGTGGAGAAAGGCCGGAAAGACATCACCGTTAACACACCTATGAAGATTTCGATGGGGCGGTTGGTTATAGATAAACGTTTTTCCTGGTTTGTGAAGGCAGGTGTAGGTGTTAGTCGCTTTTTGGGTGCTGACGAGACGAAAGATAAAGTGTCTTTTCATGTCGGGGGAGGTGTAGACATTAAAATGGCCAAGCATTGGTCTTTCCAGCCGGCAGCTTACATTGCGCACCGTGAAATGGAGGGCAATACTTGGTATTATAGTGATGAAACTACCAACTATAAATTGACGTATCTGGAAATTCCTTTGCTGTTTGCTTATAAGTTCCGTTTAAGTTCCTCGATGAACTGGGTAATTGCTGCCGGCCCTTATGTAGACTGCGGTATTAATGGGGATATTCGTGATGTGAGAAAACTTTATAATTCCAGCCCGGATGGCTATGGCTCTCAGTATACATACGAAACAGAAGAATCTGAAGCTTTTGGTAAACGCTTCACCGGTGGAGCAGCTTATAGTATGGGGGTAGAAGGACGCCATTTCACATTCGGTCTAACCGGACGTACAGGTTGGACTTCGTGGCGTAGGAGTGAAGGATTTACGAATCTGGAGTTTGAAATAGGATATAAATTCTAAATAGAACACTTGCGGTTGCATCAGCTTACACTTGCGGCTGCGTTGTCTTACACTTGTATAAGTGTGAGCTGACGCAGCCGCAAGCATATAATAACGCAACTATAAGCTGATGTTATTCTTTTTAATAGGGAGAAAGTTAGAGATTGGCCGCCAAAAACTTTCTTACTTCATTAATTGGCATTCTTCTGCGTCGTGCATAATCTTCCAATTGATCATTTCCAATCTTGCCTACTGCAAAATATCGTGCGGCAGGATGTGCCAGCATTAATCCGCAAACAGTGGCGTGTGGACGCATAGCACCGTTTTCTGTAAGCGTAATGCCTATTTGCTCCATATGAAGCAATTCATTCAACAGAAAGTTGACAGACTGATCGGGCAGAGAAGGGTAACCGACGGCAGGACGTATGCCTTGGAATTTTTCCTTTAACAACTCGGGGATGGAAAGATTCTCATCCTTTGCGTACCCCCAGGCAACTTTACGCACGTATTCATGCATCTTTTCGGTAGCGGCTTCAGCAAGTCGGTCGGCAAGTGTCTGTACCAACATACGTTTGTAGGGATCCTCCTCATAGAGAAGTTCAACTTCTCCGTCACAGGAAGCTGCAAAAATACCTACCGTATCAGGTGTACCGGAAGCAAGAGGGCGGACAAAATCGCTGAGGCAGAGAAAAGGACTGCCATCCGGATGGGGGATCTGTTGGCGGAGTAAAGGAAAGCGTGTGCCGTCCAGCAGTAAATTATCCCCATCGGCATTAGCCTTGCAAAGACGGAAAATGGTGTGTACATGGTAAGTCTCATCCAGCTGGTTAAGCATTCGGTTAGCTTCTTTAAGTAGCTGCATTGCCTCAGCGGCTTTGGCACGATCCTCTTCAGAAAAAGTCGTAAGCCAGGAAGCACGGCAGGCATCGCAGCCATGGATATCCGCAATAGTGGCGAAGCGGGGCTGAAATCCCCACGCATGAAAGAAGTATATCCAGTTGATGTATGGAGTAACGTCATGAATAGCGTACGTCAACACCTTATCCGCAGGGCTGTTCATCATTTATCTTTGTAATCGAATCTCAATTCTTCGCCACGGTAAGTATCATCTACTTGTCCGTCACTGTATATCAGGTGTCCGTTAGCAAATGTTCTTTCTACTTTCCAGCGGAAAGAATTACCTTCCAGCGGGCTCCATCCGCACTTGCTGAGAATATTCTCAGAATTGACTTCCCAACGGTCTCCGTGGCTGACAAGTACAAGGTCGGCCTTATAGCCTTCGCGGACATAACCGCGATCACAGATACCATATATCTGGGCAGGGGCATGGCACATTTTCTCTACAATGGTTTCAATAGAGAAAATTCCTTTTTCTGCCAGTTCGAGCATGCTGACCAGAGAGAATTGAATCATCGGCATACCTGACATGGCTTTTAGTGCGCCACCTTCCTTTTCACTAAGCAGGTGGGGCGCATGATCGGTAGCAATCACATCAATCACGCCGGTATTGACGGCATTCCGTAAAGCATCACGATCAGCTTGTTTCTTTATGGAAGGATTGCACTTGATACGTGTTCCCAGTTCTTTATAATCCTGTTGGCGGTATAACAGATGTGCAACACAGGCTTCGGCTGTAATGTGCTTTTCTTCCAGCGGTATATCACTGAACAATTGCAGTTCTTTGGCTGTAGAGACGTGAAGCACATGCAGACGTGCACCCGCTAAGCTTGCCATGCGTACCGCAAGTTCTGTTGAGGCGTAGCAGGCGGCTGAAGAACGTATGTTGGGGTGCTTGCTGATAGGAACTTCTGGTGCATCACTGAACATCTTCTTATAGTATTCGGTGTTTTTTTTGATGATTTCCTGGCTTTCGCAATGAGTAGCAATCAACATATCTGTTCCATTGAATATATTGAGCAGACTGTTTGTTTTGTCTACCAGCATATTTCCGGTACTGGAACCCATGAAAAGTTTGATGCCACATACACGATGTTTGTCCAGCTGGTTGAATTCCGTATAGTTATTATTAGTGGCTCCGAAGTAGCAAGAGTGGTTAACAATACACTTCTCATTCAGCAAATCAAACTTTTGTTCGAGCGCACTAAGGGTGGTAGTCAGAGGGTTGGTGTTCGGCATATCCATGATGGAAGTGACACCACCTGCGGCTGCTGCACGACTTTCGGTGAGAATATCCGCTTTGTGGGTTAATCCCGGATCGCGGAAGTGTACATGGTCGTCGATAACACCCGGCAACAGGCAACAGCCGGTAGCGTCTATGGTTTCATCACAAGGGACAGAGAGCTTTTTCCCATAGGTAAGTACTTCGGCAATCCGGTCGCCTTCAATCACTACGGAACCTTGTACAGAGCGTCCCTCGTTCACTATTGTTGCGTTATGTATCAGTGTTCTTTTCATCTTCACTAATCATTTATCATTAATCACTAATTGTTTTTTACTGCTTGCGGGTATTTATGGAACCAACTATGCATTTTCAGTTTGATAACACCAAAAACGGCCTCTCCAAAGATACTGCTGTTCATTTTTGAGGTACCCAGTTCCCGGTTGATAAAGATAACCGGTACTTCCACAATCTTGAAACCGCATTTGTAAGCAGTGAATTTCATTTCAATTTGGAAGGCATAACCTTTGAAGCGGATACCATCCAGATCGATTGTCTGCAATACCTCACGACGGTAGCACTTAAAGCCGGCGGTCGTATCATGTATCGGCAGTCCGGTGATGAGGCGTACATACTTGGAAGCAAAATAGGACATCAATACCCGTCCCATAGGCCAATTCACTACATTGACGCCACTGACGTAGCGTGAACCGATGGAGACATCGGCACCTTCTTCGGCGCAGGCTTTGTACAGGCGTGGCAGGTCAGCAGGGTTGTGGCTGAAATCGGCATCCATTTCGAAGATGTATTCATAATTATGTTCCAGCGACCATTTGAAACCTGCGATATAGGCAGTACCCAGTCCCAGTTTGCCTTTGCGCTCTATCATGAACAAACGTTCGGGAAACTCTTGCTGAAGGGTCTTGACTATGTTGGCAGTGCCATCAGGCGAGCCATCTTCTATAATCAGGATATGGAATACTTTTTCCAGGGCGAAAACGGCACGGATGATGTTCTCGATGTTTTCCCGTTCGTTGTATGTAGGAATGATAACGATGCTGTCCGATGTCTGCATATTCATAAAAGGAGGTTCTAAATTGGGAACAAAGTTAAGTGTTTTCTATCACATACGAATAAAACTAAGGATTATTTAGTAATTTTGCGCCCGTTATGATGACTATTACCGAGCTACAACAACGATATGCCGCCCATCCCAATGTGGAAGCTATGAGTGGTTTACTGAAGAATCCGTCTGTCCGCACTCTTTTCTGTGGTGGACTATGTGCTTCTGCTGCTTCACTGTTTTCGTCCGTGCTGGTGCAGCGTGGAGAATTTCCTTTTGTTTTTATTCTGGGCGATCTGGAAGAGGCGGGATATTTCTACCATGATCTTACGCAGGTGCTGGGGACAGATAAAGTCTTGTTTTTCCCCTCTTCATTTCGTAGGGCAATAAAATACGGACAGAAAGATGCTGCGAATGAAATACTTCGTACAGAAGTGTTGAGTCGCTTGCAGAAAGGTGAAGAAGGGCTTTGCGTGGTGACATATCCTGATGCATTGGCCGAAAAGGTCGTTTCCCGGAAAGAATTGGGGGATAAAACTCTGAAACTGCATTCGGGGGAGAATGTGGATACGAACTTCATCATGGAAGTATTGCGTAGCTATGGCTTCGAGTATGTAGATTATGTGTATGAACCGGGACAATATGCCGTACGTGGTAGCATTATCGATGTGTTTTCTTTTTCTTCCGAGTTTCCGTACCGTATTGACTTCTTCGGGGATGAAGTGGAAAGTATCCGCACGTTTGAGGTGGAGACACAGCTTTCCAAAGAAAAGAAAGATAGCATTGTAATTGTCCCCGATTTAAGCCGCAGTCTGGAGCAGGGTGGTGCGAATGGCATGGTTTCGTTTCTGGATTTTCTGTCGGCGGATGCCGTACTGGCAATGCGTGATTTACTTTGGTTGCGTGAGCGCATTCAAACAGTGCATGATGAAACACTTACTCCACAGGCAATTGCTGCCCGCGAAGCAGAAGAAAGTGGCTGTATAACCTTAGATGGCAAGCTGATTGACGGAAGCGAGTTTACACTCCGTGCATTGGATTTCCGTCGTATGGAATTTGGTAATAAACCGACAGGTACACCGGATGCTACGATTACTTTTGATACGTCTGCACAGCCTATCTTCCGCAAGAACTTTGATATGGTGGCTGAGAGTTTCAAAGAATATATGGAGAAGGGATATGCGTTGTACATCTGTAGCGACAGCATGAAACAAACTGACCGTATTCGTGCCATCTTTGAAGACAGGGGGGATCAGATTGCATTTACGGCCGTGGAACGTACGTTGCATGAAGGGTTTGCCGATAATGCCTTGCGGCTTTGTATCTTTACGGATCATCAATTGTTCGACCGTTTTCATAAATATAATCTGAAGAGTGACAAAGCGCGTAGCGGTAAGGTGGCTCTAAGCTTGAAAGAGTTGAACCAGTTTACTCCGGGAGATTATGTCGTACATACCGATCATGGAGTAGGGCGTTTTTCAGGACTGGTGCGTATTCCTAACGGAGATACGACACAAGAAGTGATGAAACTGGTCTATCAGAATGAAGACGTGGTGTTTGTTTCCATTCATTCATTGCATAAAGTATCTAAGTATAAAGGTAAGGATGGTGAAGCTCCTCGCCTGAATAAGTTAGGTACCGGTGCCTGGGAAAAACTGAAAGAGCGCACCAAAACTAAGATTAAGGATATTGCACGCGATCTTATCAGGTTATATTCTCAGCGTCGGGAGGAAAAAGGATTCCAGTTTAGTGTGGACAGTTTCCTGCAGCGGGAGTTGGAAGCATCGTTTATCTATGAAGATACGCCTGATCAGAGTAAGGCTACGGCGGATGTAAAAGCAGATATGGAAAGTAATCGCCCGATGGACCGTTTGGTTTGTGGAGACGTTGGTTTCGGTAAAACGGAAGTGGCAGTCCGTGCAGCTTTTAAGGCGGTAGCGGATAATAAGCAGGTGGCTGTTCTGGTACCTACGACAGTGCTGGCTTACCAGCATTTTCAGACGTTCAAGGATCGTTTGAAAGATTTGCCTTGCAAGGTGGAATATTTAAGCCGTGCTCGCACGGCAGCGCAGGCAAAAGCAGTTATAAAAGGTTTGGCTGCCGGAGATGTGAATATACTGATCGGTACACATCGTATTTTAGGTAAAGATATACAATTCAAGGACTTGGGATTACTGATTATTGATGAAGAGCAGAAATTCGGGGTATCTGTAAAAGAGAAACTGCGCCAACTGAAAGTGAATGTAGATACCTTGACTATGACGGCTACACCTATTCCCCGCACATTGCAATTCTCATTGATAGGGGCACGTGACCTGAGTGTGATACAGACACCTCCGCCCAACCGTTATCCTATTCAGACTGAAGTGCATACTTTTAACGAGGAAGTGATTGCTGATGCCATCAACTTTGAAATGAGTCGTAACGGACAGGTGTTCCTTGTAAATAACCGTATTTCCAATTTGCCCGAATTGAAAGCAATGATTGAGCGGCACATTCCGGATTGCAGAATAGCTATCGGACATGGGCAGATGGAACCGACAGAACTGGAAAAGATAATCTTTGGCTTTGTCAATTATGACTATGATGTATTGATAGCTACTACCATTATAGAAAGTGGTATTGATATTCCAAATGCTAATACTATTATTATCAATCAGGCACAGAACTTTGGTTTAAGTGATCTTCACCAGATGCGCGGCCGCGTGGGAAGAAGCAATAAGAAAGCTTTCTGTTATTTGCTGGCACCTCCTCTTTCTTCTTTGACTCCTGAGGCGAGACGTCGTTTGCAGGCTATTGAGAACTTCAGCGATTTGGGTAGTGGAATTCATATTGCCATGCAGGACCTCGATATTCGTGGTGCAGGCAATATGTTGGGGGCAGAACAAAGTGGTTTCATTGCCGATCTTGGTTATGAAACTTATCAGAAGATATTAACGGAAGCTGTTCACGAGTTGAAGACTGATGAGTTTGCCGATCTCTATGCTGAGGAGTTGAAAGCCGAAGGTGGTGTCATTAGTGGCGAACAATTTGTTGATGAATGTCAGGTAGAAAGTGATCTGGAACTGTTGCTTCCCGCTACATACGTCACGGGTAGTAGTGAACGTATGTTACTTTACCGCGAGTTGGATAGTCTGACATTGGATAAAGATGTAGAGGCTTTCCGTAACCGGCTTATTGACCGTTTTGGTCCTGTTCCGTCAGAAACGGAAGAGTTACTGCGTATTGTGCCGTTGCGTCGTCTTGCTGCCCGCCTTGGTGCGGAAAAGGTTTTTCTTAAAGGTGGGCGTATGTCGCTATTCTTTATTTCCAACCCGGAAAGTCCCTATTATCAGAGTCAGGCATTCGGTAAAGTTATTGCATACATGATGAAGTATACTCGTCGCTGCGATTTGCGCGAACAGAATACTCGTCGTAGTATGCTGGTGAAGGATGTGAAGAATGTGGAAACGGCAGTTGGTGTTTTGCAGGAGATTGTGGCGATGCAGGTGGAAGAGGGATAGTTTTCTGATAGCTATCGTCCAAATTGTATCGCAAATCCCAGATTAAAGAATGTAACATTGTTTTTAAACCAACTGTGGTCTATTCCGTCATCATAATCGTATGGATTGGAAAGCCGTGCGTCGGGGTTTGCAAACCAGTCGGCTGTGAGTATATCTGCACGAAACACTCCTGATAATTTCTTGGTAATGTAGAACTCGTAACCCATGCCGAATGACAGTCCGCAATAGCCTCTCTGAAAAGATATTCCGTTCCGTTCACCTCGTTGGTAAGTACGTTCCTGATAGTTCATGTAGCCTATGCCGAATGAAAGAAATGCTCCTTGATTTCCCTCACTCCACAAGTAGCGGTAAGTAATATTGGGGTGTATATAATGGAGGTGCATTTTATCCGGCAGACGAGCTACCCGTAAGTAATCATACTGAAGCCCTAGGGCAAAGTTGGGCATGAAGTAGTAGCGCCCTTCTGTCATCAGGTTGTATCCCGCACGGTCGCCATTTTTACTGAAAAAGTCATTACGGTTTCCTTCTACACGCGGCAATGTTACTCCGCCACCCAGTGAGATACTGAAGTTTTGCGGTAGGTTATCTTGTGCTTGCAAGGTCGTGCTTGCATAACTCAAAAAGATAGTGAAGAGAATAAAGAGTCGTTTCATCATTGTTAGATTAATATTTATCGTTTTCCATATAGTTTGTCTATCAAATCAATCCGTCCGATACGGCGTAGTTCGTTGATGATGTTCTTTCGTTCTTCCGGTTTATACCAGAAAAAGAATTGGCGTTGCGCTAACTTTTCACGTGGTGTTTTAGCACTGAATACAGGCTCCAATGTGTATGGATGGTAGCCGGTATACCAAGCTTCAGTGGCTACGGTCATGGGGGTAGGGGTAAAGTCTTGCACCTGTTCCAGATGAAAATCAAGGCGTTTGGTGATAACAGCCAGTTCTGCCATGTCCTCTTCCTTACAGCCGGGATGACTGGAAATGAAATAAGGAATCAACTGTTGTCGCAATCCTTCTTCGCGGTTGATACGGTCGAATATTTTCTTGAATTCCTGGAACTGGCCGAACGAGGGTTTGCGCATGATACTCAATACCCGGTCACTGGTATGTTCCGGAGCTACTTTAAGACGACCGCTGACGTGGCGGGCTATTAACTCGCGGGTATATTCAGCAGTGCTTTTATTAGTTGCCGGATCTTTGCTTTGATGCAAGAGCAAGTCGTAGCGTACACCACTACCGATGAAACTCTTTTTGATGCCGGGTAAAGTATCTACCGCATGATAAATATCCAGTAAAGGCCGATGGTCGGTATTCAGGTTCGGGCAAACTTTGGGATGGATACATGAGGGGCGTTTGCATTTCTTGCAAATGTTCTCATCCCTCCCTTTCATCCGGTACATATTGGCAGATGGACCGCCAAGGTCACTCAGATACCCTTTAAAATCGGGGAGTTCCATTAGTGCCTTTACTTCTTTAAGAATGCTTTCTTTACTGCGGCTTACAATAAACTTTCCTTGATGTGCCGAGATCGTGCAAAATGCACAACCACCGAAACACCCACGATGGATATTTACCGAAAACTTAATCATATCGTATGCCGGAATTCGCTTGCCTTTGTATTTGGGATGAGGCAGACGGGTGTAGGGCAAATCGTACGAATGATCGAGTTCAGCTTCCGTCAGGGGTGGGTAAGGAGGATTGACAACAACAGTCATACCATCTACTTCCTGTGTAATACGGGAAGCAGTATATTTATTACTCTCTTCTTCAATGTGGCGGAAATTGGCAGCCTGCTTCTTCTTGTCTTTCAGACATTCAGCATGAGAAAAGAGACGGATATCTCCTTCTTCGCTGATGAAATCCGTTGTCTTGCATAGGTAAGCAATTTGCGGAATGGTATTTAGTGATAGCCGCTTATCATTGAATCTTCTTATCAGTTCCACCACCGGTTTTTCTCCCATTCCGTAAATCAACAAGTCAGCGCCACTTTCTACGAGAATGCTTTTCATCAGCTTATCCTGCCAATAATCGTAATGCGTCACGCGACGCATGCTTGCTTCGATACCTCCCAATACGACGGGAACATCGGGATATAATTTCTTCAGAATTTGGGTGTAAACAATTGAAGGGTAATCCGGACGCATATCCGGACGTGCATCCGGTGTGTAGGCATCGTCACTACGTAGACGCTTGTTGGCAGTGTATTTGTTTACCATAGAGTCCATACATCCGGGACTGATGCCAAAGAACAGGCGGGGACGCCCTAACTTCTTAAAGTCGCGTAAGTCATCCCGCCAATTGGGTTGAGGTATAATCGCCACGCGCAAACCTTCTGCTTCGAGGATACGTCCGATAACAGCAGCCCCGAAAGAAGGGTGGTCTACATAGGCGTCACCACTGAACAGGATAACGTCCAGTTCATCCCATCCGCGCAACTCCACTTCTTTTTTCGTTGTGGGCAACCAATCAGTCAGTCGATATTCTTTCATGCCGCAAAGATACGCATAAAATGAGGTTCAGCCAGAAAATGCGTAGTTAAATTGCTGTTGATGATGCTTGCGACTCTTCCCCAAGTCCGGGGCAAAACGGCTTCGTGAGACGATGAAATCCATCTCGTGAGATGGAGGCTAACAAAAATATCAAAGAATCGTCTGTTATATCCTTATATTTTATACTTTTGTACGCAGATGGCACAAGCAAAATATAAATCAATCTATATATTATGGAAATACCTCCGTATGAAGAATCAAAAGATGTGGTACAACGCAAACTCGATCAGACAACTATGATTTTGCAGAATATCAATGCTTATTTTTTACTGATAGATAAAGATTTTATAGTCTGCGATACCAATTACTATTCCTTGAATAAGCTTCCAGCTCCTGAGGTTGGTATGGCACAAAAGCTCGGTGACCTGTTGCATTGCCGGAATGCTGCCGAAGCCGGCGAATGTGGTATGCATCAGCAGTGTAAACTTTGTGGTATCCGCACGGCTATTGGAAGAGCTTTTCATAAGAAAGAGAGTTTCCAAAAAGTAAATGCTTCTATGAATCTTCTGAATGACAAAGAAGACAAAGTGATTCCTTGTGATGTTTCAGTATCGGGTGCTTATGTTGTTATTAACGGGGAAGATCATATGGTATTGACGGTTTATGATGTGACGGAACTACAGAATGTTCAAAGGTTGCTGAATATTGAGAGAAAGAACTCGATATCTGCAGAGAGATTAAAATCCACTTTTATTGCGAATATAAGTCATGAAGTCCGCACACCATTGAATGCGATTGTCGGCTTTTCGGGATTAATAGCTACCGCTTCTGATGAAGAGGAAAAGAAATTGTATATGGATATTATTTCAGAGAACAATGAGCGTTTGTTACGTTTGATAAATGATATCTTTGATCTTTCGCAGATAGAAGCCGGAACTTTGAATTTTGAGTATTCTGAATTTGATGCCAATGACTTGTTAAGAGAGTTGGAAGGTATGTTTAAGGTGAAACTATTCAATAATCCTTCAGTTGATTTGATTTGTGAAGACTCAGTGCAATCTATTATCATGTATTCTGAACGCCAACGCATCATTCAGGTGATGGCAAACCTGATTCATAATGCGATCAAGTTTACCAAATCAGGTAAGATACGCTTTAGTTGCCGTATGGAGGGAACGGATGAGGTTTACTTTTATGTATCTGATACTGGAATTGGAATTCCGAAAGAAGAACAGCAAGAAATATTTTCCAGTTTTAAAAAGTTGGATCGGGAAGTACCGGGAACAGGTCTGGGGTTGACACTTTCACAAATTATTATCCAAAATTTGGGAGGTAGGGCTGGTTTGGAATCTGAGGTCAATAAAGGTTCTACATTTTGGTTTGTAGTACCCTTGATTATGGATCCGTATAATTGAATGAGAGAAAATAATATAAAATGAATCCTGTTAGAAGCTTTCTTATGCTGAAACAGGATTCGTTTTTTTATTTCTTATTTCCGGATACGATCATGAATGATGATTTGCAATTTACTGCACAATTTATCTTTTGGTGAATTGTACCGTCATTTGTTCGCCATCGTAAATCTCACGAAAGCCGATTTGTTGTTCTGCGAGATATTCTTTTAAATCATTGAAGGCAGCAGTATCATTCATAATAATTTCCAGTTTCTCACCCAGTGTAGCTTCGCACATGGCTTTGACGGCCGGGATGAGAGGACTGTAAAGTTTTTGACCGCACGTGTCGATTGTTTTCATTTTATTATTCCTCTTCTATGGGTTCCTGCTTTGAAAACCATTCCAGATAGAGCTTAATCAGTTGCTGTAATCCGAAGGCTTTCATGTTGTTGTGGTATATCACGTCGATGCAGAGGTCGAGCAAGTCTTTGCTGTCTTCTTCTTGTGATGCGATGAGGGAGCGGATATTCAGTCTCAGTTTTTCCAGAACAGATTCGTCTACAATACCATTACTGTCGATAAGATGACGGAAAAGTCCGTATTTCTCAATGGTTGCCAGGTTCTCTTCGGATATCTCTAAACTGCGGGTACCGCTGGGGTTTGCTTGTATAGTATACATAGTGTTTTATATTTTTAAAGGTTTATACTCTGAGAGCAAAGATAAGCGTTATTTTTAATTAGGCGCATTGTTTTTTATTTTTTTGCTTGAAAGAATTGCAGGATAGAAGCCATGACAGCGTTGCGATCCGTTTCCTGTTCAATACTTTCTAATGGGAACCCCATAACGAAGGTACGGTAGTTGCCCTGATAGGCAATGGCAGCACTTTGATTTCCGGAAGTATAGGTGAGCACTGGAAAAGCAGTATCTGTCGGTAGAATACATTCGGGAGCTGTTACGGGATAAGCGTACTCATTGGGTAGGCGGGGAATACTGAATGTACGTCCCAGACCATTAATATTTCCTGAGCGATTATCGGTGATGGATTGTCCGTAGGCATATTTCAGAATGTTTTGTGTGAACTCCCGGTCTCCCTGCGAACCGTTCATATCGCTGCCAAGATAGGAACCGCTCACAAGCAGATTTCCACCGGATTGGCAATAAGCGGTCAGTGCTCGCTGCATGGCAGAGGAAAAGGTTTTGTAATATGCATTGCTTGCCGGATTGCTTTGGCGGTCTTCTTTTTCCAGTCCGAGGATATAGTCTACGATATCGTAAGCTTCCAATGGAATACGTCCGCTTTCTACGGCTTCATCACTGCATGACACGAAACTATAATCTCCGGATGCCTGTATCGCCTTTCCGTGTATGAACGGATAATCGAAGCTATTTCCGGCAATTCGCATTCCTTCCCATTCGCTACCGCTACGTCCCAGTTCCTTCCCGGTCTGTTTGCGGGAGAATTCTGTTTGAGCACCACAAAGTGAGATGTCATATAAATAAGGTACACCCGGGTCTTTCGTTAAATCGAATCCGGCTTCAGTGGGGGTATCAATGACGGCTGGCCCACTGAGGCGGTCGAAACCATTGACAATCAAAATACGTCCTTTTTCTCTTTTTGCTTTATAAGCTGCAAGAATCTCGGATGGAAAACTTTCTCCACCCCGGTTGGCTGCGGTTACTTTAAAGGAATAGACAATACCCGGGTTCTATCTTTACGGTATAAGAGGGACTGCTGACACGTACGCCATTGTCAAAGCCTCCACGACCGATGCGGGTATATACGATGTATTCGCGCGGTTTGGCTGTTGGTTCCAACAGGTCTTCTTCACCATTCCAGGAAAGTTGCAGTGTGTTCTTTTTATTACCGAAGCGAATAGCAAAGTTACTTACAGGAAGAGGTTGTACTACATAATCTTTGCCATGCTGATTGCAAAGGTATTGCAGAATAGCTTTATAAATAGAGCGTCCTACAGTGAATTTAAAGTTGGGATCATGCCCGAGGCGCATATCGGCAAAGTTTTGGTGCGAAAGTAATTCGATAATAGTGGAAGGAACGGCGGGCAGTCGCGTTTCACTGTAATTACGATTCCACATGCTGCGACGAGTCCAATCTATGGCATAATTGGAACGGATATCCCGCTGGAGTTGGGTAAGCAGAATGTCGGAAAGGTCTCGGGAGGCATAGCGGTCTGTTCCGGCTCCGAGTACTCCGTTATTGAAATCGGTGGTATATATGCCGAGCGTACCTATGATTTTATCTTCTTTGCTGGCACCCGCATCGCTGTGCAATGCCATTGAGAGTTCAAAAGGTACTCCTAAACCTTTGTCTTTGGGATTGAATATCGAACCGCCGGACAGATAGTTAATCATTCTGGAACGTACATTAATGTCATCAGACATGTCATCTTTACCTTCACGTCCGCCATAAACCGAATAAGGCATGCCGGCCCATTGTGCAGAATAACGGGCACCTTCCAGATAGCGAGGCATTCCACTGGTTTCTCCACCGCGTTCTATATTGCCCATTCCACCGCCAAAGCGTACGGCATCAGCGCAGACTACACCTTTCTGTTTGCTTTCATTGCTAAGTACCACCATGCCATAATCGTTCTTTCCCTTATCAAAAGAAAAAGTACCGAGATACACCCACGTACCACCACCTATCTGCTGATTTACTTTGAACTCAGTGGTTCCTCCATGATGGAAAACAATATATTTGGCGTCACTTACGCTATTAGGCAAAGTTTGATAAGAGACGTATACAGCATAATCCCCTGTTTCCGGAATATCGGGTATCCACTCGGCAAAGGCTTTATCTTTTTTCTTTTCGGTTTGGGCATAGCGGGCTGTACCGGTAATGAAAGGATTTTCGTTATCTTGATATACTCTCTTCTGTTGGGCAAACCCTGGTTGGCTTGTCTGTTGCCAACGTGCTTTTCGGCTTTTGACTTCTAAATAGAGGGAACCTTGTCCACCATATCCGCTCAGGTTTCCGTCATTGTCGACGATTACTTCTTGTTTTTGCGTATCCCGTTCACGGGGGGTGAATACGTTGGCTCCGGCATTTTCCAGCATGGGTATGAGGTAGGGTAAAATGAATGATTGTGTGAACTGGTCTTCCGTTGTACAAAACAGGCGCGGACGTTGCCATCCCCATTTATTTTTGTTGTTGATATAATATTTTCCATGACTTTGCCAAAGGGCGATATGTCTTCTTTCCAATCCACGGGTAATTTCGTATGGACGTGAGATACGGGATACCCACGGACTATCTCTGTATTCCAACTTATTAAACAGACGTGTCTTGTCTTTCTTCTCTTTCCGATAAAGATTTGGAATGAGGTCTTCAATGCTTCGTCCGTTTGCAAAAAGGGTTATTTTGAAATAACTCACCGGTCCCGGCAAGATTTGTTTCAAATGTCGATAAATGGCATCTACTGTTGCTGGTCGTAAGGGCTGGTAGGCAAAGCGTTCGTTTGTATAGATGAGCAACCTTTTTTCCCGGAAGTCAATACGGAAACTGTCCAGCTTGCAAGTCCCTATATTTACCGTATTGGTGGTATATTCTTTAAAGAAAGCTTGTAGACGTTCTTCTACATTTTGTTTGATTTCTTGTGCCGGAAGAAATGTCCCATACAACAAAAGTAATATGCTGATTAGAATTATTTTTTTCATACTTATGGAATATTCAAGTTTGTAATGTCTGCTTCTATGTGGAAGTAGTGCATACAAAAGTACATAAAAGAAGATTGCATTGTTTCTTGAATTGCTCTCTTTTTGATATATTTTGCAAATCTGTATTTCAGAAAATGTTCCCGATGATTTAGTTGTAAATTATTTTGTTTGATAAAGATTCGATATTTGCAATGTTGTTGAATTCATACATAATACTTATGAAAAAAATATGGCATTATCTGGTTGAAAACGCGCAGACAGAAATGTATCCTCTTTTTTTATCCTTACATTTTTCATGAAATCGTTTCCGATGATTTATCCCTGTTTCTTTGAACAACCTGCTTCAAATCATTAGTTTTGTCTTGCCAGCCAGTTTCCGGCTGTAATTGTATAATCACTAAATTACTAAAATTTATGCAGAAAAAGACACTACTCCTTCAATCGGTTCACAAATTAAAACGGATTTGGATATTATGTTTGATAAGTCTGTGCATTGTACCATTAAATGCACAAAATTTTTACAAAATTGAAATGCCTAATTACATCCTGCAAGCATCAGGCACAAACACAGAGACTTTGTATATCAAAAACAAGGAATCTGAAAACCTGATTCAACTCGGAAAACTAAAGTTCGGATGGACACCTGCCATCACAATGGAAAATACATGCAGTTATGAAATCATTGAAGTAAACGGATATCAGGCCATCCGAGCCACCTACACTTTTCCTTCATCCGTGCCTTCTTCTATTACACTGACCGGAACCTTTATTGCACGTCCCGACCGAGTAGACGTCCAATATTTGGTTTCTGGTGTTCCTACTGGATATGTCACCAACTGGGGAGGCTCACAATTCCGCTTCATACTCTCCAACAAGGTAAATACCCAAATATTGCCAGAGGCCAAACTCGGCTTATGGCAACGGGATGCACAAGGAGGATTGCCCATTGAAGCCGCAGACTCCAATTTCTTCCCATTCCTCATAAAAGATAAAATAATATGTTTGGCCTATGGTCCTGAGAATAAGGCTAATTCCAGTTGGAAGGACGACTGGTACAGGCATACTGTCTTAATTGATAATAAGGACGGTTCCTACTCCACGAAGTTCTCCGTACTGGTGGCTTCTTCGGACTGGCCGTACGAAGCCATCTGCGCCCAATGGAAAGGACGTCCCTTTGCATTAACTCTCAGCACCGATAAATCTTACAATTGGTGGGAAAATGCATCCGGAACATTAAGTGTAAAGGCAAATCTGGCCAACACTTCCCAAGAGAAGAAAAATTGCACACTCAAATATTGGATCAGAGACTATGCCGGAAATTATGTTGTCAATGAAAGCCGGTCACTTACTATAGAAGCCGGTCAGCTACAAGTCTATCCCATTGAGTTCACCCCTGAAAGCGAAAGAGAAATCTACTTTGTGGAGGCTTCCATTGAGGATGAAACTGGCAAGGAGCAAGTGTTCCACAGAACGAATCTAGGGCTCCTACCCCCACACGAGTTCACATCTACTCCTGATGAAAACATCATGGGACTTTCCGCTTACTGGGCTATCCCTGACTCAACAGAATTGAAACGGTTGTTAAACAGAATGGGGGTCAGATGGGTAAGAAACGGAATTAACAGCAGTTTCAAGAATATCGAAGCGATGTATCATAACAATATCGACTGGACAAAAAAGTGGACTGATACAGAACGAGATAAACAAATCCGAACCTGCTTCCAAGAAATGGTGAAGAATGGAAACAAAATTTGGGAGTTTGGCAATGAACTGAATATGAGTTCTCCTGATATAGGTGGAGCCGGTGAAGGTATCGGAAAAGCACTATTGGCCGAGCCTTATGTGAAATGGTTAAAAGCCATCCGCAAGATACAGTCGGAAAAAACGGAATGGCAAAAAATCAAAATTATATCTTTCGGTTTTGCCGGTACTGACGAAGTATTCCTGGAAAAACTCGTCACACTAGGAGGTTGGGAATTGCTGGATGGAATAGCACTTCACCCAGGAAGAGGTAACTTTACTCCCGATTATCCTGTAACAGTTCCATGGAATGAATTTGAGAAACCTTCTTCAGGATATCAATACTGGAATTACTATGGTTCCATCCGTATTCTCAAAAACTTCATCAAAGCACATGGAAATGATAAAGATTTATACCTGACGGAAGTCTACGCACTTGACTTTCCGAACCATTCATGGAATGATACTCCCCGCGAATCAGCCGAGAACGTGGTCCTTTCATTTGCACTTGCCGCTGCTGAAGGAGTAAAGAATGCACTCTATTACCAGCTATTCAATTCAGTATGGAATAATCAATTAGGTGTGAGAGAAGACAACCGCGAATATTTCTTTGGTCTAATCAACCGCGATCTAAGTTTCAAGCCTTCCTTCATGGCCTACTGCAATATATCCGAAGCATTGGATGGGGCCCGTTTCAAAGGATGGATTAAGTTCAGTGAAAATAATCCTTTCAGCAAAGGAGTCATGTTCGATACGCCTAAAGGTCCTATGAGTATTATTTGGGACAGAATGGAAGGCGATATACTACCACGTCCCAACGGGAATAGTTCTCCGGAACCTTGGATCAGTTCATGGAATATACAAACGGAATTGACTTTGCCTTGCAAAGAAGAAAGTATTACGGTATTGAATGCCATCGGACAAAAAGAATCAATCCCGGTAAAAGACCATAAAGCTACAATAACTCTAACCGGAGCTCCTGTTATTGTTTACGGCATGGATGCCTCTCAGATACAGCTTCACGGAGATGCCCCGACCGGCATAGAGAACCTTTATGTCGATGGGAAAGATATACAAATAAGTCCTAATCCGGTAAAGGACCGACTGTTCATCAAAGGTAATTTTCAGTCGGACATCGAGCAAATACACCTCTATATTTATAATGTAATCGGGCAGCAGATTGCAAGTCAGTCAATTTCGGTATTAGGTAATACTTTGGAACACAGCATAAACCTGACTGGAATCAATGTAGGAATCTATTACGCAGTCTTCGACATAAATGGTGCCAAACGCATAACCAAGAAGATTATCAAGCAATAAAACAGTTTATATTATTCTTAAGATAGAAGTGTTACCCGAAGCAATCTTTTTGCTTAGGTAACACTTTTATCTATCTTGCTAGCCATGCTCCATGTGCCTCGGTGCTATCTATTGGGCAAACTGGACAGAATGTATTACGGAAACAACAAGACCACCGCGCGGAATATAGGTTTTGATGACTCTTTTATTTATGACGAGATTGCCTTAAAGCTTGCTAACCGTAAACTACCGCCGGAAATATTGTTGCACAATGAAGAGATCAAAGTTTTTGAGGCATGGACTCAAAAGGAAGGAAAAACAGGCTATTAAGCTTTCACAATGGCCTGCAACTGTTCCATATTGTTGAAATTGAATATCGGGATGGAATACATTGCATTATGAGCATTATCTTTTTTAAAAGTTTCTAATGGTAATTTTAGTGTGCCGTCGTTCAGAACCATATTTTCTACTTTGTGGGGCTTCATCAAATCTTCTGAAATTTCATAGTGTATGGAAACATTTCGCATAGGAACCTGATCCTTTCATACGCAAATAGAGACGGTTGCTTTCTCTTCGGTCTTGCATAGCCAGTTTGCATGATCGGGAGAGACAGTAACTTTTATCAGTTTTAGGGTGGCTGTGAAAAAACATATATTGTCTTCATTTCTAATAAATACAACAATACTAATCTGATAATAAGTATTTTATTCATTTCTGGTAATATTTAAAAAGTTGTATCGAATTTTACAACCGTGGGCGGATGTTTTATTTAAATCATTTATCTGCGAACTTTACATACTGTTTCCAGTCATATAGAGTGATATTATGTTTTCCGGAACGAATATGGTAGGCCCGAATATAAACTCATATACCGGAGGATGTACTCCGGATAGGAATTCTCCTTTAGGGTCGGCTCATTGGCCTTCGGTGGTGCTGGCAATATAAACCGGACGTGGGGCTAAAAGAGTTATCAACTCATACAGGTCAAAAGGAAGCGTGTTTTCTTTGCCGTTGTATTTCTGGAAATTGCGATAAAAATAATGGGGAAACTGCCAGTTGACAGTCTGAACAGTCTCTCCGAAAGTGTGTCGGGAAAGGGCGGCCCCTCCACAACTGAAACAATTGGAAATAATCATAGCAAATTTGGGAAGACTTTCAGCCAACACCGTGAACGTAAAACACTGTAAGAAGAATAAAATTCCTGTAATCATTTTTAGAGTATTCATGGTAAAATGTTTATATTATTCTTATTTTTTTAACTTTATGGCATCCTTGATTAATGATAAAGCTGAATTCGTGACGCGTCTATTCCGTATATCACGCAAGGAGCGCCAGTCAGTTCTATAGTCACTTGGTTGTTAATAGCGGGTACTATTTGTTTTTGTCCGATGGCATTCAGTAAGGTAACCTCGGGAGCACTGCTTGGCAAGGTCAGTTTCTTTTTTATTCTCCATGAGCTTACCCAAGGTTCCGGAAAAATATCTCCGTTAGGATGGGTCAGGATATTTCCTTCTGTCCTATCCCAAAGTACAACCATGCTTCCCTGGGGAGTGTCGAACAAAATTCCTCTGCTAAGCGGATGCTTTTCGTCCATCCGTATCCAGCCTTTGAATACAGCTTTATCCAATACTTCAGCCGTGTTGCAAAAGGCCATCAAAGAAGGTTTGAAACTCAAATCTCTGTTGATCATCCCAAAGAAATACTCCCGGTTGGTGGCATTTACTCCTAAATGGTCGAACCATACGGAGTTAAATAGCTGATAGTAAAGCGCATTCTTTACTCCCTCTGCTGCTGCAAGCACATACGATAATAATAAATTCTCTGCCGCTTCGCGAGGGGTATCGTTCCATGAATGATTTGGATAATCAAGTGCGTATATTTCGGTAAGGTACAAATCTTTGTTACCTCCATGCTTTTGTATGAAATTCTTGACTATCCGGATAGAACCGTAATAATTCCAGTATTGATATCCGGAAGTAGGCTTCTTGAAATCTTCCCAAGGAGCGGCTACCGGGAAATCTGGTGTAAAATTACCTCTGCCCGGATGCAATGCGATTCCGTCCAGTAAGTCCCATCCTCCCAATTCTACAATTTTTTCCAGGAAGACCTCATCTCCTCCTGCTATTCCGAATGAGATAATCTGAATGTTCCGCCATTCAATTTGTTCTTTTTGAACTTTGCGTATGGCTTTCAGCCACTCTATATATGCTTCGGCTAAACGAGCTTTGCCAATGCCTTCGCCGGCACCGGCAATATCCGGTGAACTCATGTTCAGTTCATTGCCAAATTCCCATATCTTATTTCCGTTCTTTACAATCTTCCGGAAAAAGGAGCGTATCAATTCTTCTCGCTCTGGGTCTTTCCACTTCTTCTTCCAGTTTATGTTATTGTGAAATGTAGCTTCTGTATTTTTGAAACTGCTGGTAATTCCATTACGTACCCATCGGACACCCATCCGGTTTAATAAACGTTTTAGGTTCACGGAATCGGGAATGGCCCAATAGGCTGAAAGCCCCATAATATTTTCATCGGGTGTGGCTTTAAATTCATGCGGGGGCAATATAGCCAGACTTGTCCTTGAGAAAGTTTGTTCTTTTCCGTTTTCGTCTTCAACGGAGACTTCTACAAAATAAATTTCCCGTTCTGTGTTTGCTGTAAATTCAATAGAGTGAACTTGTACTTCTCCTGTTTCTAAGAAGTATTTCTTGGAGTCATTCACTATGTAATTTCCGGCATAGTCGCGAATCCAATACTTAAGCATACATTTTTGTGGAACTGGTGACGTATTGATGATTTTAGCTTGTACGCCGATTGGAGCAGTTGCGTCCTCCCACCAGTTATAGACTTTATCAGTGGTAAGTGTCAAGGCAAACGGACGTTTCTGCCATTTTGCACTGATAGCTTCGTAAGGCCATCCATAAGGAGGAAATAGGATTGAAAACTGAGTGAAATAGTTGCCGTCTTCCTGACGCGACAGAATCGTATGCCTGTAGTCCTCGCTTTTCCAATTTGAGTCGACTTTGTTATCGGCTCCATAAGTAAGGCAAAGCAAGCGGTTTTTTATCAAAAACGGGAATATTTTGGCATCGGCTGTTTCTAATGGAAGTCCTCCTTTAGTATCCCGCTGCCATATCCCCAATTTGGCTTCCGGAAGTTTTTGAGTACCGGCGTTTTCGGGCAGGCAGAAACGGAACTGACATCCTTTCCAGTCAACCTTATACTTTTCGGGAACTCCTGAAAGCAAATACTGTACGTCCACTCGGTCTTGGTGTACTATGAATGTACCTGTAAGTTTCATCGAAGTCGGTACTGATGGAGAAAAAAAATAATTGATACGAATGGCACTTGCCCCATCCACCTCTATTATTTCATACTTGCAATTGTTTTCGAGTTCAAGTTGAGGCCACCGGCCAAGTTTCAGCTCGCCAAGTTGTACCAATGTCTCCGATTGTTTGTTTTGCAACAGCAATCTTCCTTTATCTTTGGATGCTATTCTTAAAATATAATTGGAAGATTCAATCTTATAATTTGCCAGCATTTCTATGGGTGTTATACAGAAATTGATTATTAACAATAATAACCATTTTCTTTTCAATTCGGCAAATGAAATGTTATATAAAAGCTTGTACATATCTTTATTCTTTGTAAATTATAAAATTTACCCCTGCTACAAATATTATGTGGCAGGGGCAATCCTTTATAAAAGTGGATATCCACGATTAATCTTTCATGAACTGGCCTTCTTCGGGTACCTGCAAGGGGGTTACATTATTTTCACAGCCTAAATAACCGTTATTTTGATTAATGTGTCCATTGGTGTTGGCTCTGATATCTTTGTTAGGAATAGGCCATAACATGTGATGAACACTCATAGTGTATTCAGCAAATCTGTTCTTTACACCTTTGTTGTAAAAATTGTTATGTTGGCTGATCCAGTCGAACCAGAAATTGTATCCGGCATCTTTCAAGTTGTTGGCACCCTTCGGACCACATAAGTTTTCCATTTTGTAGATACGTCCGTCGAATATCTCACAAGGTTTACCTGTCAGTGCGTATGTATAAGCGATACGAACTAATGTAATGTGACGATGTTCTTCGTAATAAAGTTCACGTGCGCGTTCATTCAGAATTTCACCGATATTGATGTCCTGAGCAGTCAACAGATCGGCACCTGCACGTTTGCGTACTACATTCAGCATGTTGGCAGCTTCACCCAGATTATCTTTCCAATAATAACATTCGGCAAGCATCAGATAAACTTCGGCACTACGCATTAGATAGATAGGACTTGAACCACCTTTCCATTGACCGCTACCTGCTGTTGGATCTGGAATATATACTTTGTAGTGGGGCCATGAAAACCAGCAACGAATGGAATCGCCACAAGACATATTTACAGGCTTTACAGCTTTCTTTCCATACCAGGGATCATTGGCTTTTTTCAGGGCCGGGTCATTATAGATCAAGTCTTCCATACGTCTCCAACTATCGTGGTTGTATCGGCCACGTAAGTCATTTTTTTCCTTCTCTGTCCAAATGGTATATTGGAAGTAGTTGGTGGGGCGTACACGGGCAATGCCTCGTCCATATGTTTTATTCACGTCCTCCACAATACCGGCTGCAACGTCTTTGCTGTCGGGAGTGACGGCGAAACCTGTTTTTCCACTCGGAGTTTTTACTACGTTATTATTCCACATAGGAACACAGTTAGCCATGATTTCTGTTTTTGCAGAGCCTGTACCACTGGCATTATTCGGTTCGGATACACCATATAATATACCTTCTGTATTGGTCGGATCACTTTTGGCTTCTACACTGTGCAGATCAAACATCAGGTTGGGGTGATTGTTTTTAGTGGAAGTAAAACGGTTTACCATCAGTGGGTGTTTAGCTACGATTTCATTTCCAACTTTGATAGCATTGTCGAATTCCCCCAATGACATATAGACTTTCATCAACAGTACTCCACAGGCCGATTTGGTGGTGTGTCCACGGTCTACTTGCTCGGGTACCCATTGGTATGCAAATTCCAGTTCTTTTTTCATACGACGTAAAATACTCCAACGATCACATGTATTAAAATCATACCGTGGGTATGTGACTTCAACATCAATGAAGGGGACATCCCCGAACTGGTTGATCAGTCGCCAGTATCTGTAACAACGCTGAAAGTAACCTGTACCCAATACTTTGTTTTTTTCTGCTTCATTGACGAATTTAGTATCTTTCATACGTGAAAGTACTACATTTGTATATTTTATTTGATTCCAGTTCTCATCCCAGTTGTGCGATGTCAAATAGGAGTTTTCCGCATTATTAAAGTTAGCATCCGGCATTAATTGGCGATCCATATCCTGCAAGGGCCCTGCTTTATCAGTTGTTCCGCTGATACAGAGATCGGAGAAGATAAGTTCACAAGTATATCCGCTTCCGTTTCCAAAGTATTCATGACGCATGGAACGTTCGGCTGCTGCAAGAGAAGTGAGCAGACCGTCAGCATCAACATATGCATTTTCAGGAGTGAGGAAAGAGAGGGGCTTAGGTTCCAGCCAACTTTCGCTACATCCGGTTAGTAGTACCGTACATAAAGCGACACCACTGATAGTTTTGAATATTCTGTTCTTTTTCATTGTTCTTTCAAATTAGAGTGTAAAGTTAATACCGAAATTGAATGTTCTTCCCATTGGGCTATTTGATTCAGGATCCCAACCGTCGTAATGAGGAGCAAAGACTGCTACATTATGAATGGATGCATTGAAGCGTAAATCTTGGATACCTACAACTTTTGTCCATTTTTGTGGCAGGCGATATGAAACTGTGATGTTGTCCAAACGGATAAATGACTTGTTTACGTAATGTGTTCCTAAGTTCTTTGAACCGATACGTGCATAGTCATTAATCGGATTTTCTGGTGTCCAGTAAGGCTGATCGTAACCGCAACTGATAGAAGCATCGAAGTTATTGTTGGCGGCATCAGCATATGAACCGTAGTGACCCCATAAAGAGTACAACATAAATGAAATATCCAGATCATTGAACAATTGGAAGTTGTTACGGAATGTCCAACGGAAACGAGGGGTTGTATATTTCTGGTGTTTCTTGTCATCCTGGTCCAATTTCCCATTTTCGTTGAAGTCCAGATATTTAAAGTCACCAGGCTGGCAGCCGTATTTTGCCGCTTCTTCAGCTTCATCTTGTTGCCATACACCATCTCCTACATAATCCCAAATGCGGTCTGGGTCCTCACCAATAAACCATTTGTTAGTGATATCATCGTCTTCTACCTGACCGATGATATTACCGTCAGCATCAAGAATATTCTTCATGTTACCGTATAAGTGTTTAATCTTACGACGGTTGAGTGAGAAGTTACCTGTAGCACTCCATTCAAAGTTTTTGCGTCTCATGATGTTGGCATTCAATGTCAATTCAAAACCTGTATTCTGGAGTTGTCCCATATTACTCAATACTTTGCTGAAACCGGTGATGGGTGGGATGGCACGGTCCATGAGCAAATCATTGGTCATTTTCTTGTATACTTCGATAGAACCGCTTAAGATATCTCCGAAGAGTCCGAAGTCCAAACCTATATTATATGATTTGGCACGTTCCCATTTTAACTTGCTATTTGGCATTTTTTGGTTCAACGTATAAGTGGTGGTATAGAATTTGCCATTTCCATCGATCCAGCAAGTTGGGTTAGAGGTTAACTCTGCAAGGGCAGCGTAGATACCGATGTCTCTATTACCATTTTCACCCCAAGAGAAACGTAATTTACCATAGCTTAACCATGAGGAGGTTTTCTTCATGAATTTTTCTTCTGTGAATACCCATGCTAAGGCAATGGCAGGGAATGTAGCACGTGGGTTCATCATACCGAAAGCTGAGTAACCGTCACGACGAACCGAAGCGGTCAACATATACTTATTACTAAAAGAGTAGAACAAACGCCCCATCAAAGCATCGCCGGTAGTATATTGGTCAGTACTCAATGCAGTAGGATTGTTGCCCAAGTGGATACCATGATAGCCTAATGCGTCACTTGGATTGTATCCTTTGTTAGTGCTCTTAGTCATCCAACTTTGTGACTTTTCGGCATTGACTAGGAAAGTTGCTTCTACTTTATGTTTATCGAGGAACTCATATTTCCAGTTGAAAACATTGTCTACCTGCCAGTTGAAAGCTTTATTATGCTGGCGGAAGGAAGAGCCTCCTTCTCCTGCCCAGGCATCGTTCTTGGCTGATTTGTGCTCAAAGCTTTCGTTCCAAGCCAAACGCGGAGTAAAGTTCATCTGGTAAGAGAAACCGAACGGTAAATTCAGACGCCCGTAGATAGTTCCATCCAGATTCATGTATACTTGTTTCTTATCTGTATATTTACGGTCATAGAATGGGTTGGCGATGGTGTTTGAACCATTAGGATAGTGCTGGTTAGCACTTTCTGGATTGTTAACATCATTACTACAATATGGAGAAAACCATGTCAGAGCTTTAGTATCGACAGCAATAGCGCTTTCGTCACGGCTGGAGAAGTTCATATTCAGTCCCACTGTGATATACTTGCTGACATTGGATTCCAGATTCAGGCGGGTAGTGAAACGGCTAAATGCATCACCATCTTTGATACCTTCATTGTCCATATAGCCAATAGACCAATAGTATTGGTAATCTTCACCTTTCTTGCTAATGCTGACGTTGTAGTTTTGTTGTACTGCATTGTTTAACATCAAATCTTGCCAATTGGTTAGTTTACCATTGAAATAATTATTGATTTCAGGGGTAGATAGATCCAGACGTGACAACCATTTCGTTATTAGTTCTTCTTCTGATACAGACGTAACTTTATCCTTCTGGTCATAATTATACCAGTCTACTTTATCTATTCCATTAAGCTTTCTTGGATCGGTATACATTCCCGGATATTGTTCAAGGTATTCATCCGTTTGCCTACCGATTTCGTATGCTTGGCGGAAATCAAGAAATTGCTCGGCATTTCTGAGTTTGCGGCTCTTAATAGGAGTGACCAATCCCCAACTTGTATTGACGTTAATCACTGGCTTACTGCCTGCTATACCTTTTTGTGTAGTGATAGCAATGACTCCGTTTGCTGCTTTTGCACCATATACAGCAGCAGAACTGGCATCTTTCAGTACGTCGATTGAAATGATGTCGTTGGGGTTCAATTCACTAAGTTCGCCATTATAAATAACTCCGTCTACAACAAGTAACGGTTGTGAGCCGGCTTTTAAAGTACCTTTACCACGTATAAGGAAGTCACCGCCACCTTTTGCTTCGTTGTTGACTGAGATATTCAGACCGGCAGCATTAGCACGCAATAAGTCGTGCATATTACGGGGCATTTCTGCTTTTAAGTCGGTCGGACGAATGTTTGAAATAGCACCGGTTAGATCCTTCTTTTTAGCTGTACCATATCCGATAACTACAACTTCGTCGAGTGCTTGAGCGTCTTCCTGCATTGTAATGTTTAGATTGCTTTGCTGTACTTTGACTTCCACATCTTTGTATCCGATATAGGAAAGAACCAGTGTTTGACCGTTTTTTGCGGCAATGGTAAAGTTACCATTCATATCTGTGATGACACCGTTATTGGTACCTTTTACCATGACAGTAACGCCAATGAGGACTTCTCCCTTGTTATCTACTACATGCCCTTTTATTGATATATTGCCCGTTTGTTGTTCTGGAGCAACACTATGAACCTGCATTGAAAGGGATGTCGTAATGAAGGGCTGACCAGCTTGTACTGTACCAATGCCCAACAAAGCAGTCAGAGCTACTGATTGGGCCAGACGATAGCATCGTTTGTGACCTTGCTGCCACATGCATGGATGTGATGAATTGTTTTTCATATAACTGAATAATAATTTAGTATTTAGATATTTATTAGTCTTTACTGATTGCAACTTTATGATTTTCAACCTCAAAATTGCTGGATAATAATATTGTTTCTATTCTATTCTTTTTAGATTTGCTTTATGTTATACATTTGATTACACTTGCAAATCTCTGAAATAATATGATAACTTATGCAAAGAATGATGAAAATCATCGGGAACGATTTTGTAGGTTTTTAATGTTAATGGCTTGTTATATAGTTGATTATTTCTATGTAAAAACATGTTTTTGCATACCTCGCTCAGAAAGATGGTTAGCTTTTGTTAAGGAAAACGTTCCCGTTGATTTTGCAGATAATGATTCTATATTATTCTATAATATTGTGATATTTGCCATGTTGTTGAACTTTTAAGTAATTAATATGATGATATATTTATCCATTTTTTATAAATTTCGTCTACAGAGAATAATCTTATTGTTAGTTTTAGCTTTTTATTCTTTAGTTCTGTGTGCGCAGTTTGTGGATTATGAAAGAATAACCCCTCATCCTCGTTTATTATTAACGCAAGGAGGAGAAGAAGCTGTAAAGAAATCAATAGCAACGTTTCCATCGTTATTGAAGGTTCATAAGCGTATATTGGAAGAATCTGATGAGATACTCATCCAACAAATGGCGGAACGAGTTATGGAAGGGAAGCGGTTGCTGAGTGTTTCCCGTTTGGCATTAAAACGTATTTTCTATCTTTCATATGCCTATCGTATGACGAAGGAAGAAAAGTATGCTTATCGTGCGACACAAGAAATGCTTTCGGTAAGCCGTTTTCCAGATTGGAATCCATCTCACTTTTTGGATGTGGGAGAAATGGTATTGGCATTATCCATAGGTTATGATTGGCTTTATGAGTATTTGGAATCGGAAACACGTTCTATAGTACGTGACGCAATTGTAGAAAAAGGCTTGGATGCCGCTGCTCCTGATGAGTGGTTTTACAGGGCAGCCTCTAATTGGAATTCTGTTTGTAATGCTGGTTTATTGTATGGTGCACTTGCAGTTTTTGAGGATGTGCCGGATAAGGCAAAAAAAATCATAGAGAGGTGCTTGCTGACTAATCCTAAAGCTTTATCGGCTTATGGACCGGACGGAGGATATCCAGAGGGCTTTCATTATTGGGGATACGGTACCAGTTTTCAGGTGTTACTTATTGCTGCCCTTGAAAGTGCATTGGGGACGGATGCCGGATTGTCCGAATATCCTGGTTTTTTGGAATCAGCTCGCTTTATGGAATTTATGACAGCTCCAAGTGGTGAATACTTTAATTTTTCGGATGCTGTTAATGGAGTGAGATGTAATATGATGATGTTTTGGTTTGCTAAGATAATGGGGGATTTATCTTTACTATGGTTAGAAAATCAATATTTAGAGAATCCTTCAGTTTGTTTTGCAGAAGATCGTTTATTGCCCTGTCTGTTGATTTTTTGTGCTCATCAGGATTTGAGTAATATACAACCGCCTTCCTGCCATTTCTGGCATAATAGTGGAAAGACTCCGGTTTTTATTTATCGTGGCGGATGGAATAGTAAAGAGGATAGCTATTTGGCCGTAAAAGGAGGTTCTCCTCTAACTTCTCATGCACATATGGATGCCGGTTCATTTATTTATGAAAGGAAGGGAATACGCTGGGCGATAGATCTTGGAATGCAAAATTACTTAAGTCTGGAGAGTAGAGGAGTAAATTTATGGGATCAGTCTCAAGAAGGACAACGGTGGGGAGTGTTCCGTCTTGGTAATATGGCACATAATACGCTTACGATAAACAATAAGCGGCATTTAGTGAATAGTTATGCTTCTATTAACAGAATATATAAAAGTGAAGATATGAAAGGGGCAGAAGTAGATCTTATAAGCGTTTTTGCTGATGATATGGAAAAAGTTGTCCGCATCATTTATCTGAATGAAGAAGATGATCTGATTGTGAAAGATGAACTGGTTACGGGAGAAAAAGAGGCTTTGGTAACTTGGATTATGGTAACACCGGCTGAAGCAAAGATCATCGGTAAGAATCAAATGGAATTGGCTAAGGATGGACATCGAATGTTGCTTACCGTGATTGCACCAGGTGATGTTGAAATGAAACTTTGGTCCAATGAACCTCTCCATGCTTTTGATGAACCTAATCCGGGAAGTATGCGTGTAGGTTTTGAAACCCACCTTCCCGCAAACAGGAAGAATTTGTTGAAAGTGACATTAAATCTTATCAGATGAATTGTTTATTAATTAAATTATAAAAAGGATTTATGAAAGAAAAATGGCTCTTATTAAGTTTAATTGGTTTCCTTATTTCGTGTTCGAAACAGGAATCAATGGATGCATTGACGGCACGTGTATTTA
>NZ_EQ973495.1:72533-77331 GCF_000158035.1 Bacteroides cellulosilyticus DSM 14838 | reverse complement strand
ACTCCTTTCTGCACCAAGAAAAAATATTGTATTTCGTCAAATCTATCCGCTTCTTTATTTGTTAGTAATGCGAATCAGTAGCTGAAATTGGTTTGTTTTTGTCGGATGATGAATTAAATGACAAAAGAATAGTTTTTAGAGTTTAACTCTCTGCTTTTCCTTATATGAACCAAATTCAACCCCTGATTTGCATTAATATGAGATTATGCTGATGCACGTTTAGTATGTTGTTGTTTTAAGATGATAGCGATAGGATTTGGGCGATAATGTAGCTTCTTGGCTAAAGCTTGTACAGCCTTCCTGGTGCTTAGGCTAATATCCTTTTTATTGGCTAATGCGCGTGATATAGTAGATGGTGCCAGATTGAGTTGACGTGCCATTTCTTTAATGGTAATTTTAGGTTGTTTACTGACTTTCGGGTTATTCTTATGGCATTGTTTAAGTTTCACTGCCATGATATTGGGCTTGTAGTTTAATTGGGTAGCCAATTCCATTACGATTTTTTTGGTCTGCGAATTTACATCCCACTGGTCTGCCAAAGCTCTGGATACAGTGGAAGTAGAAAGATTTAGTGCTTTAGCGATTGTTTTAAGTGTTACTTGAGATTTCATGGTATTTACTTTATTAGGGTTAATATTATTTTCTTTATTATCGCTGCAAAGTTAGAATGCAATGAATTTTAGGACTTTACGATATATCTCAGAAACTCCCGGATTTGTATCATTAAGGAATAAAAGGTATATTTGCAGCATGTTTAGTCGATATATTGTATTGATATTATTCTTTTTTTGTTGGTCGAGTGGAAGTGCCCAGCTTTTGACCGACAAATTGTTCTTCGAACATTTGACTACCGAAGACGGACTTTCTCATAATTATGTGCAATCCATATATCAGGATAAGGATGGTTTTATCTGGTTGGGAAGTGATAATGGTTTAAACCGTTATGACGGACAGCGTATCGATATTTTTAGTACTAATACCCAACCCACTCTTGGAGGTAATAAAATACGCCGCATCATTCAGGACAGGGACAAGAATTTATGGATATTGCATGAAAATGGTTTGGACAGGATGAAATATTCTACTCAGCAAGTAAAAAGTTTCCTGTATGACAAGAACCAAAGTAGCCGTTGGGTTGGGATTGGGGTTGATAAAGAGGAGAGCTTGGTAGCCTATACGGAAAAGAAAATATTCAGATATGATATAGAAAAAGATACTCTTGTGGTTCTGCAGGACGCTCCGGAGGAATATCGATATTCTGCATTTGTGCAGGCTGGTGGGAAATATTATGTAGGTACTCGCCAACATGGCATTATTGTATATAATGAAAACTGGCAATTGCTTGAGCATATTTATCCCAAGTCCATAGAGAAAGGCCCCTTGACTGACGGATTGATAAATGTGTTGCAGGTGGATTCAGAAGGTTGTCTTTGGAGCGTGATCGTAGGTATATGTATTAACAAATATAATCCTAAGACCAAGGAAGTGAAAACTTATAAGCTTTCTTCTACATCTCTCCTTAATAAGGAGATTAGGGATATCATAGAGTTGAATAAGGACTATATGTTGATTGGCACTTTCAACGGTCTATTTAGGTTACATAAGGATAATATGGAGGAAGTGATAGTAGAAAAAGGAGAAATCGGGGAAGAAGGAGGCTTGAGCTATTATTCTATATATTCTTTGTTTAAGGATAGGCAAGGAATAGTGTGGGTTGGTACATATGCCGGTGGTGTGAACTACAGTCACAGCTATAATCAGCGCTTCAGATTCTTTGCTCCTTCTCATTTGGCTGGACGCTTCAGGATGGCAAAAGAAGATGCTGATAATAATATTTGGTTCGCAACAGAAGGTAACGGTTTGCTGTGTCATCGTCCGAAAACAGGCCAAGTGGAATCTTTTTGGTTGAACGAAAACAAGCATCACAATGATAATATTATTAAATCGATCTGTATATCCGGTGATACAATCATGTGCGGTAATCAACGGGGAGAAGTCTATAATTATTCTATAAAGAGGAATAAATTCTCATTATTGCGGAAATACGATAATACAAATATATTGTATATTTTCAAAGACTCTAAAGGACATTGGTGGATATCCGTACAGGATCAGGGCGTTTTCTGTCTGAATATGGATTCCGTGCGATTCCCATGCTCGAATTACATAGATGAGATAGATCCTGGAATACTTGTGTTTGCCACCCAGAAAGATGGATTGTATGTCTATAATCTGAATACAGGACAAAAGAAACAGATAAGTGCGGCAGATTTGGGGGTTCCTGCAGATAAATCGCTTAGTATAACTTCTTTTTGCCGTGATTCGGAACATAACCTATGGATGACGACTGAGAGACAGGGACTCTTATCTGTAGATAAACATTGGAAAATGCGAAAGCAACATTTGTCGCATACCAAGGTTCATTCGGATAAACTTTATTTCGTTGCCAAACAGAATGAAGAGAGGTTATGGGTAATTGGTGCACACAAATTGTATTTGTTCGATCCAAAAGAAGAACAATTACATACTTTTGATAATAACAACGGTTTGCGTCTGACCGATATGGATGCCTCCAGTCTGATAGATTCAGCCAATCGTTTTTGGATATTGGGTAATACCGGCTATATAATGGTAGATAATCGGAATTTTATGTTGAATGATATACCGGCTTCTGTGATTCTTACTACGTTACGTATTAATAATAAATTGCAAAGACCTTGTGAAGGTTCTGTGTTAGATAAATGTTTGGCTGAGACATCCATGTTATGTTTAAAACACAATCAGACAAACATTTCAATAGCCTATGCGAGTGATAACCATATATATGGTAATAGCGACCGGTTCTTTTATAAGATGGATGGAGTAGACCCGGATTGGGTGGATGCGGGTAATCGTCGCGAAGTATTCTATAGTAATCTAGCCTCCGGTAACTACCTTTTAAGGATCAAAGTACTTAATAATGATGGAACGATAGGGCCGGAAACTCATTTGAAAATTGAAGTGCTTCCCCCTTTATGGGCGCGTTGGTGGGCATTTGCTATTTATGCTGCTATTATTTTCTACATATTGCAACGTTATATTGCCTATAAGCAAAGGAAACAACGGTTAGAGCACGAACTGTACCTCAAACAAATTGAAAAGGATAAATCTGAGGAGTTCAACCGGGAATTGCAGACCTTTTTTACGCAAGTGGCGCATGAATTTAGGACTCCGTTAACTCTGATTCTGAATCCTTTGGACGAGATACAGAAAAAGATAATACATGTTTCTGGAGTAGAAGAAGACTTGCTGTTAATCCGTCGTAATGCCAAACGATTACTCACGTTGGTAAATGATCTGATGGATCTGAGGAAGATAGAAAATGGCAATGGGGAACTGGAATTATCTTCTTTTAATTTTAATGATTTTATTCAGGAGATTTATTACTCTTTTCAGGTTACTGCCCGGCAAAGAGATATAGCATTGCAGCTTTCTCTACCGGAGATACCTATATTAGCTACATTTGATAAGGACGCATTAGAGAAAGTGTTCTTTAATTTATTGTCCAATGCTCTGAAGTTTACTCCGGAGGGGGGAACTGTCATTTTAGCTATTTTTTTGATTGAAGGAGAGAAGCCGAGAATACACATTGAAGTGAAAGACACAGGAGTAGGAATATCTAATGAGGATATAAGCAAGATATTCAAACCTTTTGCACTGTCTCATCAGGATTTGCATGGACAGATGGGAGGTAGTGGAGTTGGTCTGACCATAGCAAGAGCTATTGTAGAAAAACATCAGGGAACTATATCGGTTAGACGCAGGGAACCGCATGGTACTTGTTTTTCCATTGATTTGCCGTGGAGATATGATAAATGTTACGAAATGGCGGCTCAATACACATTGGATGAGAGTGAGGATGTAGTAGACAGTGCTTCTTCTTTTAAAGTTACTTCAATTTCTGAGACAATTTTGTTGGTGGATGATAATGTTGAAATTCTGACTTATCTTCAGAAAAAATTGTCGCGAAACTTTAAAGTTATTACAGCCCAGAATGGACGTGAAGCATTGGAGGTATTAGGCAAAGAAAATATGTCATTAGTAGTGAGTGATGTCATGATGCCTGAAATGGATGGGATGGAATTATGTACGTATATTAAAGAGAATCCTTCTTTTTGCCATCTTCCTGTCATATTGCTGACTGCAAAATCCATGACCATGTATGTTGAAGAAGGCTTTCAGGCCGGTGCGGATGACTATCTTGTGAAACCTTTCAAAGTCTCTACCTTGATAGTCCGTATTAATAATATTCTGAGCGGTCGGAAGAAATTGAAGGAGATTTATGGAAAACAACTCTCTTTAAAGAGTGTAGGCATTGAGTTGGAACCTGCAGATAAATCTTTTGCTGAACAATATGAGGCAGTGGTGAAAACACATCTTTCTAATCCAGAGTTGGATGTGGAAATGTTATGCAAGGAAATGGGAGTGAGCAGAGCTAAATTATATCGTAAGGTAAAGGCTATTACTAATCTTTCTCCGGCAGAATTGATCCGTAATATCCGTTTGGAATGTGCTGCTGAGATGCTTCGTACTTCTCAACAGACAGCAACGGAAATTGCCTATCAAACAGGATTTGGCAGTTATAATCATTTTGGTGATTATTTTAAGAGTGTTTATGGAGTTTCTCCTAAAGTATATAAGGAGAGGTATAAGAACACCTGATTTATTCGTTTATAGAGTCGATTGCAGCGTGCAAAGATTTGGAAATGTATATTGGGGCTAACAAGGCCGTCTAAAAATAAACTGTACCTCACAATTT
>NZ_EQ973495.1:67775-72262 GCF_000158035.1 Bacteroides cellulosilyticus DSM 14838 | reverse complement strand
GAACTGCCCCCAAAAGTTAGACACGAAACTTTAGGAGCAGTTCTCTTAAAACGATAATTCCGTTTGATTTGTTAGCAATGTGAATAATAGATAATGTTTACCAATTATCTGTGCGGAATAGGCAAGCCGGTAGGCCATCCTTATTATAAAGATTTCCGTCCGGATTGTTCTCCCAGTTATAGCGTACAGCAATAGGGTTAGGAACTTTCGGATTCCAAATAACAATTCGATTATCTTTGAGTTCTCCCTGTGCCCAGTAGAATTTTTTATCTTCTCCTGCGATGGTAAACCCTTGCAGACATCCATATCGGCTGCGTATTTCTAAACCGGAACCTGTATTTTTGAATGTAATTATGATTTTGTCACCATTGATTTCCATACGTTCGAACATGGGGCTTTCACTGACAATATCCGGACGCCCATACTCGTGATGCAACACTTGTAATGCTACCCTCATACCTACTTCTTGTTTGTTGCGAGGATGAAGATCATGCGGATCTCCTAAGTCGCTGGTAACAATGAGATGGGTTTTAGGAACTGTTAGAACTTTACGCTGAGCATCTCGTATTTCCGCCCAAAGTGGTGTCTTGTTAGTAGAATCGAAGTTGGGAAGTTGGATGATATAAAACGGTAATTCTGAATTCCAGCGATTACGCCAGTCACTGATCATACATGTGAGCCAATCGGTATAAGGTTCTGCATTTCCTACATTGTTCTCTCCTTGATACCAGACGACTCCTTTAATGGCGAAGGATAGCAGTGGATGGATCATTGCATTGTATACCAATGATGGATAATCATTACGCTTTGCTTCCTTATTTGTTCGTGTAAAGTATTCTGTAGGGGGGGATAGTTTCTCGTTTTTGTTATATCGGTCTAGTCGTTTTTGTGGTAGTGTATTGGCAGCTTCCAGACTTGTCCAGGTTTCTACGATTGTACCGCCCCATGATGAATTTATAATACCAATAGGTATATTTGTTTCCTCATAAACCTTTCTAGCGAAGAAATAAGCCACTCCAGAGAAACGACCTACGGTTTCAGGTGAACATACGAGCCATGTTGTGCTGATTGTATCTTTAGGGGATAATTCCATGCGGCGAGGTATGTTTAAAGTTCGGATTTGTGAATAGTTGGCATTCTTTTTCTCCACTTCCGCATTAGTGACGTTGTTTACTACCCATTGCATGTTAGACTGTCCGCTACATAACCATACATCTCCGATAAGAATATCCTTGATACTTATTTGGTTGTCTTTTCCGGTGATTTGCAGTTGATAGGGACCTCCGGCTTCCAGAGCTTTCAGGTTAACTTCCCAGTATCCCTTGGCGTCGGCTTTTGCCGTTTGTTTTTGCTCTGCGAATAAAATTTGTATTTTCTCCTTTGGATCAGCCTGTCCCCATATACGAATAGGCTGGTTCCTTTGTAGTACCATTCCATTGGAATAGATGGCTGGCAATGTCACTTTGGCTTGTACACTTAAAGAGGCAAATAGAAAAATAAATAATAAATGTTTCATGGTAGATTATTTTTTATGCGAAAGTAAGTGAATGCTATAACATATACAATAGATGTGCAGATAAAATTATCGGAAACGATTTCGTGCTTCATGTATTAGATAAACGTCTTGTATATAGTGTTTTAATGTGAAAGTGAATTTGCAAACGTTCCCGGTGTTTTCATACATAAACAGTAAACCGGACTTAAGTAAATGTCTATATTTGTGACGCATTATTTAATTTAGTATTAATCAAAATATCACTTTAAACCAATAAAATCGATTTATGAGAAGATTTTGTCTGACACTTACATTTCTGAGTGCATTCTTGAGTTTTAGTATAGCTCAAAAACAATATCAGTTAAAGTCACCGAATGGGAAGCTTGAACTAAGTATCGAAGCCGATGATCAAATTTGTTATTCCTTAAGACATGAAAATACAGCGATTATTGTCTCTTCGCCGATTTCCATGTCATTAAGCAATAATAAAATATTAGGCGTGAAGTCTAAAGTTAAGAATATACGTAGGCGTGTGATTGATGAGAATATCACTACTGCCATTTACAAACGGAGTGAGATAAGAAATCGTTGCAATGAGCTGTCTCTTACTTTCAGGGATGGATTTCAATTAGAATTCAGAGCTTATGATGAAGGAGTTGCATATCGCTTCGTCGTTACGGAGAATAAGCCTTTTAATGTAATAGCTGAAGAAGCTACATTTAATTTTGACGATGATTATATGGTGTATATTCCCTATGTGAGAGGAGGAAAAAATAAAAAGGTGGAAGACCAGTTCTTCAATTCTTTTGAGAATATCTATACACATGTCAATCTAAGTGAAATGGGTACTAATCAATTGGCTTTTACTCCGGTTGTTGTGGAGTTGAAAGATGGAAAGAAGCTTTGTATTGCAGAATCAGACGTGGAGAGTTATCCTGGCATGTTTGTTCGCAATGCGAATCAGTCTAATTCTTTGAAAGGTGTTTTTGCTCCGTATCCGAAAGAAACGGTACAAGGTGGGCACAACAAATTACAAAAACTGGTTACTGCAAGAGAAGATTATATTGCGAAGTGTTCCGGTAGACGAAGTTTTCCCTGGCGCATTGCTATTGTATCTTCTGATGATAAAGAGCTCCTTGATAATGATATGGTTTATAAACTGGCTGCTCCCTCCCGCTTGGAGGATACTTCATGGATTAAGCCTGGCAAGGTGGCTTGGGAATGGTGGAACAGTTGTGGGTTGTCCGGTGTGGATTTCAAAGCTGGTGTGAACAATGTTACCTATAAAGCCTATATTGATTTTGCTTCTAAGCATGGTATTGAGTATGTGATTTTGGATGAAGGCTGGGCCGTAAATCTAAAAGCTGATTTATTTCAGGTTGTGCCGGAAATAGATTTGAAAGAGTTGGTTGCTTATGCTGATTCTAAACATGTAGGGCTGATTTTGTGGGCTGGTTATTATGCTTTTGAACGTGATTTGGAAAGAATCTGCAAACATTATTCGGAATTGGGTATTAAAGGATTCAAGGTAGATTTCATGGACCGTGACGATCAGGCAATGGTTGATTTTCACTATCGTGGGGCTGAGATAGCTGCAAAATACCATTTAATGTTAGATTATCATGGCACTTATAAGCCGACAGGAATGAATCGTACTTATCCGAATGTGATTAATTTTGAGGGCGTACATGGCTTGGAACAGTTAAAGTTTTCTGGCAGTGAGAATGTGGATCAGGTTACCTATGATGTGACTATGCCTTTCATTCGTATGATTGCAGGACCTGTGGATTATACTCAAGGCGCAATGAAAAATGGCAATAAACGCAATTTTCGTGCTGTTAATGAAGAACCTATGAGTATGGGAACCCGTTGCCGCCAGCTGGCTGAATATGTAATATTCGAAGCTCCGCTATCTATGTTGTGTGATAGTCCTGTTCTCTATGAGCGTGAATCTGAGTGTACCTCTTATATTTCAGATATTCCGACAGTATGGGATGAGACAAGGGCCTTGAATGGAAAAATAGGAGAATATATCTCAATGGCCCGTCGTAAAGGAGATGTTTGGTATGTAGGAGCGTTGACTAACTGGAAAAAGCGTACGATGGAATTTGATTTGTCATTTCTGGGTGAAGGTAAATGGACAATTGAGCTTTATAAGGACGGTATAAATGCGGATAAGATAGCTTCTGATTATCGGAAGTCTGTTATCTTTGTTCCCCAAAATCGTAAACTAACAGTGAATTTGGCAGAAGGTGGAGGATGTGCAATGAAAATTTATAAAAAGTAATAGAGAAATATTTATGAAGAAGAAATTTTTAGGTTGGATTTTATTTCTGATAACTATCTGTAATGGCCAGTACGTTGGTGCTCAGGAGTTACTGACAAATGTATATGGCAGACAATATACTTTCTTGAATGGAAAGTGGAATGTTATTATTGATCCTTATCAGCAAGGTCGGCGAACCTCTATCTATAAGAACAGACCTTTGAGAAATAAGGCTGACTTTAAAGAGTATGAGTTCGAAGGAGGGTTACGTTTGAATGTACCTTCCGATTGGAATTCGCAGCTTCCTGAACTTAAATATTATGAAGGTACGGTGTGGTATGCCCGCAAATTTAAGGTGAATAAAAATCAGGATGAGAATCTGTTTCTCTACTTCGGAGCTGTGAGTTACCGTTGCCGGGTCTATCTGAATGGAAAAGAGATAGGTAGTCATGAAGGTGGATTTACGCCATTTCAGTTCAATATCACTGATTTGATAATAGAAGGAGAAAATTTTCTGGCTGTGGAAGTGAATAATACTCGGACGGTAGATGCAATTCCTGCGCTGTCATTTGACTGGTGGAATTATGGCGGCATAACGCGTGATGTGATGTTGGTACATACTCCTAAAGTATATATCAGCAATTACTTTATACAACTGGATAAATACAAGCCGGATTATATTCATGCGATCTTGCAACTGTCAGAGCGGAAAGCGGGTCAGAAAGT
>NZ_EQ973495.1:59036-67590 GCF_000158035.1 Bacteroides cellulosilyticus DSM 14838 | reverse complement strand
TGAAATTCCTGAACTGAAAATCGCATCTGAAGTACAGACTGATGGACAAGGAATAGCGAAAACATCTTTCCGTGCAAAGAACTTAGAACGTTGGTCGCCCCAAAAACCTAAACTTTACCAAGTTACAGTTTCTTCTGTAACGGATCATGTGAAAGAGAATATAGGCTTTCGTAATCTTAGTGTGAAAGGGACGAAGATTTATCTGAATGACGCTCCGATCTTTATGAAAGGAATCAGTTTCCATGAAGAGATAGCGCAACGCCAGGGAAGAGCATTTTCAGAGCAGGATGCTGTAGCATTACTTTCTGAAGCAAAGGAATTAGGTGCCAATTTAGTACGTCTGGCACATTATCCGCAGAATGAATACATCGTTCGTCTGGCTGAAAAGATGGGTATTATGTTATGGGAAGAAATTCCTATCTGGCAAGGAATTGATTTTAAAAATGCCGGGACGCGTATGAAGGCGCAAAGAATGTATACGGAAATGGTTATGCGTGACAGGAATAGGTGTGCCTTGGCCTTCTGGGGAGTTGCCAATGAAACGGCCCCTTCCGAAGCTCGCAATGCTTTTCTGAAGAGTCTTGTCGAGCACTGTCACGAGATGGACACTACCCGTCTGATAACAGCAGCTTTCGACCTGCCGAAACTAAATCCTGAAACGAAGGCTTTTGAAATGAAGGATTCTTTTATCGAAGAGTTGGATGTAGTATCGATTAATAAATATATGGGGTGGTATCATGCCTGGCCGTCAGATCCTTCGGAAGTGTGTTGGAATGTGGCTCCTGGTAAACCGTTGATTTTTTCTGAATTTGGTGGTGAAGCCCTTTACGGGCAATCGGGAGATTCTACGGTAACCAGTTCATGGAGCGAAGAATATCAGGAAAAGCTGTTTAGAGATAATCTGGAGATGTTCAACAATGTGAAAAATTTGGCCGGTATCTCTCCCTGGATACTATTTGATTTCCGTTCTCCGTATCGTTTTCATCCTACGAATCAGGAAGGTTGGAATCGGAAAGGGCTTATTTCTGATCAGGGATTTAGGAAAAAGGCTTGGTATGTGATGAAAGAGTTCTATAATAATAAGTGATGATATGAAAAAGAATAGTCTTTTATGTGCAATAATTTTGGGTATCATGGCAACTACTTTGCCCGCCCAGACAGTGAAGAAGGATTATACTCATCAGGTAGATTCTGTACTGAAGCTTATGACTGTGGAAGAAAAAGTAGGACAAATGATTCAGTATTCCAATAATAAGCTTCTGACTGGTCCTTCCCTTGACAGTCGTAATCATACGGAAGAAATCAAACGTGGTGAGGTAGGTTCTATTTTCAATATATTGACTGTAGAGCGTGCAAAGCAATATCAGGATTTGGCTATGCAGTCCCGTTTGAGAATCCCGTTAATTTTTGGTTTGGATGTTGTACATGGGATGAGGACCATTTTCCCGATACCGATGGCTGAGGCTGCCAGTTTTAATCTAGAGCTGATAAAAAAAACGGCAAGTGTGGCAGCAGCGGAGACTTCTGCCCATGGAATTCACTGGACGTTTGCTCCCATGGTTGATATTTCTAGGGATGCCCGTTGGGGGCGTTCGATGGAAGGAGCTGGGGAAGACCCTTGGTATGGTAGCCAGGTGGCAAAGGCTCGTGTAGAAGGTTTTCAGGGTACTGATTATAATGATAGAAACACAGTTCTTGCTTGTGCGAAGCATTTTGCTGCTTATGGAGCAGCGGTAGCAGGTAAGGATTATGCTGAAGCTGATATCTCGGAACATACACTTCTACAAGTATATTTACCACCATTTCGGGCTGCGGTAGAAGCCGGAGTGGGTACTTTCATGAATGCTTTTAATGAAATAAACGGTATTCCGGCAACTGCCCATAAGCCTCTTTTGAGAGATATTCTGAAAGGAGAATGGGGATTCAAAGGCTTTGTAGTCAGTGATTGGGGCTCTGTTGGTGAGATTGCCAAACATCGGATGGCAAAAGATAATGAGGATGCCGGTCGGTTGGCCGCTATTGCAGGCTGTGACATGGATATGCATTCTATGACTTATGCCAGACATTTGGTCAATTTGGTAAAACAGGGAGCTGTAGACATTACCTTGATTGATGATGCTGTAAAGCGGATTTTGACAGTGAAATTTGAATTAGGCTTGTTTGATGATCCTTATCGTTATAACTATCGTGAAAAGGAAATCGAAAACAAGAAAGTAAATGCTGCTCACAGGAAAGTGGCTCGTGAAGCTGGGGCTGGTTCAGTCGTCCTTCTGAAAAACCAAAATGTTTTGCCTGTTACATCCACTGCTGGTAAAATAGCTGTAGTCGGCCCTTTGAATAAAGCCAAAAAAGATATGCTGGGAAATTGGTCCGCCATTGGAAAGGCTGAAGAAGTAATTTCTGTTTTTGATGGTCTGAAAGCGGCCTTACCAAAAGCTAAAATTACCTATATTGAAGGTTATGATTTGGAAACGAATGAATTGAAACCATTACCGGATTTTTCTGAATATGACGTGATTATTGTATCAGTAGGAGAGCGTGCGATGGAGTCTGGAGAAGCGAAATCGAAAGTGGATATCAACATCAATGCTAATCAGCAGTTGATGGTGAAACAAATAAAGGAGAAGGCAGGGAAACCTGTTATCACTTTAGTTATGGGAGGCCGTCCATTGATTTTCTCCGATATGGAACCTTATGCCGATGCTATTCTTATGACTTGGTGGCTTGGTACGGAAGCAGGCAATTCTATTGCGGATGTGCTTACTGGTAAATATAATCCGTCTGGTAAGTTACCAATGACATTTCCCCGTCACGTAGGCCAGTGCCCGCTATATTACAATCATAAAAGTACAGGACGTGCCTGGGCGCCCAACAATCCGTGGGTAAGCGGTTATATGGATGAGAGTGTGAAACCTGCCTATGTGTTCGGATATGGCTTGAGTTATACGACTTTTGAAATAGCGGCTCCTGTGATGTCGAAAAAAGAATATAAAGCAGGAGAGCCAGTAGTGCTGACTACCTCTGTTACGAATACGGGGCAATATACGGGCAAAGAAACCGTTCAACTCTATTTGCAGGACGTGGTCAGTTCTGTGACCCGTCCGGTTATTGAGTTATGTGGAATCCGGCAGGTAGAATTGGCACCTGGAGAAACCCGAAAGATTGAATTTACCTTGTCTGAACAAGAACTAGGTTTCTTTAATTCAGATAAACAGTTCGTCACAGAGCCGGGTGACTTTAAACTCTTTGTCGGAAGCAGTTCGGATAATTTAAAAGCAACGGAATTTGAACTTATAAAAAAATAAATGGAATTACATGTAGTACGTCCTATTTTTATCCTATTGCTTTGGGGATTTACTTTGGGACTGAAAGCGGATGATTTATCCGTCATCAGGCAGAAGTATATAGAGAGTATATTATATAAGAATAAATCAGAACAGCAGTTGATACGACTGATGTGTCAGATGTCCCATGAGAAAGTAGTCGGTGACCAGATGGTTGTAGAATTAATGGAACGTTGCCCGATAGAAGTTGGATACGTTCGTCAATTATTATCTGATTTGAGTGAACAAGGTAGTTGGAATGGGCTCGATTTCACTAATAGTAAGGCTGCCAGTTGGCTTCCGCGGATTCATGCGGCCCGTGTGCTTGAGTTGGCTAAAGTTTATGCTAATTCGGAACATACCTTTTATAAATCAGCTGAGATTGCAGAGGCCATTCATAAGGCTATGGGGTATTGGTTCCGGATGAAGCCAGTAGCTGCCAATTGGTGGTATAATGAAATAGGTATACCTAAAGTTTTGGGAGCTGCATTTGTTTTATTTGAAGACCAGTTGTCGACGGAAGAGAAGAAGCATGCTATTGAGGTGATGAACCAAGCAAAGATAGGGATGACGGCCCAGAATAGAGTTTGGCTAGCTGGCAATGTATTGGTGAAAGGACTATTGCTAAATGATATTCAACTGGTACAGGAAGCAAGGAATGCCATGAATGATGAGATAAAGATAGCTTATGGCAAAGCAGAAGGGATCAAGGTCGATTATAGTTTTCATCAACACGGACCTCAACAGCAGGTCGGGAATTATGGTGCAGCTTATTTGGCTACTATGAGTTTTTGGGCATATATTCTTGACGGCACTTCATTAGCGTTGGATCAAGAGCGTTTTAAGCTTATCACTAACTATACGAATGAAGGTGTGCGGAGAATCTTGTGGAAAAACAAGATGGATGTGAATAATCTTGGAAGGCAACTTTATCGGCAGGCACAGCGGAATAAGGCTTTTTCGAGCTTATTCTCTGCTAATGCATTAGCGCAAGTGAATAGTAAAGATTGTAATGTATATCATATGTTGATTGATGAAAATCTTGGGAATACATCAACTGCGTTGTTGGGACAATACCATTTCTGGAAATCTGATATGACAATCCATCGTTGTCCCACTTGGATGGCATCTGTAAGAATGGCATCGGACAGGGTGATCGGCACAGAGTCGGGTACGGATAACGTAAAAGGTTATTATTTGGCAGACGGTGCTCTCTACACTTATGTGGATGGTGATGAATATACGGATATATTTCCTTGTTGGGATTGGCGTAAAGTGCCTGGTGTGACTTGCTATCAGGAAGATAAGGCTGTCCATGTAATGGGATGGCTTGAAAAGCAAAATAAAGGCTCATTTGTGGGAAATGTGAATGATGGCACTATTGGCCTTACTTCGATGGATTTGGTAAGGGACGGGCTTTATGCTAGAAAGACGTGGATTTTTACACCAGATTATGTCTTATGCTTAGGAGCGGGCATTCGTTCTGATAGCAGTTATCAGGTGAATACTTCTGTGGAGCAGGCTGTACTAAGAGATGATTTATTGTATTGGAATAAAGGAAAGTGGGAAGCTGTGAAAGATTTGAAATTTTCCTGTGGGGATTCCCAGCGCTTTTTTCACCATCAGACCGGATACATCTTGTTGGAAGGCGAGGGGCGTATTTTCTCTGAACAGCGTACAAATTCTTGGAATGATATCATGAAGATATATCCTAAAAGCGAGTTGCAGACGAAAGATGTGTTTACTATTTATATGAATCATGGAATTCTTCCAAAAAATGACTCATATCAATACGTGATATTGCCGGCTACCACTCCTAAGGAAGTACAACACTTTGATTTATCTTCATTTAAAATAATTAGTAATACCAGTCAATGTCAGGCAGTCCAACTAAATAAAGAGACATATTTACTTGCATTGTATGAAGCTGGAAGTGTTCCCTTATCCGGTGAACTAAAGTTTGAAAGCAATAAAAAAGGGCTTTTTATTCTGCGTACTTATAAGAAAAAGTGGAAAGTGTATGCTTCAGATCCAACTCAGACAGAAACATCCATGGAAGTGATCCTTAATGGAAATAAAAGAGAAATCAAATTGCCCGAAGGCGAATATAAAGGAACTGTTGCCATGTTCTCTGAATGACTTGTGGAACAAAATCATAGTTATGAAGAAAATATTGATGAGATGGAGATGACGTGAAAATAAAATTAATGAAAATGTAGAATGGAAAAAGGTTGCAGTGACAAAACATTGCAACCTTTTTCTTTCTATTTAGCAAACATTTACAGCGGAATATATTCCACGAATGCTTCCATTGCCTCGTAAGATGCCAAACCGAGATTGTCATACAATGCGGCGGTACCACGGTTACGGTCTTCACTGCGTTGCCAGAACAAACGTTCGTCGTTGCCCAGGAATGGTGCACTTTCCATCTGAGACTGGTGCTTCAGGATTGAATTACGTTTTGCACGCAGTTCTTCCGGACTGATGGGCACTGCCATTTCAATGTTTTCAATTTCCCACTCGGCCCACGCACCACGATACATCCAAATACGGCAATCTTTCAACCATTTTGCACCTTCTTCTTTTTCCAGATCGATAGCAGCAAATACGGCATCTGTGCAAACACGGTGTGTTCCATGTGGATCGGCGAGATCACCGGCTACGAATATTTGATGAGGTTTCACTTCACGCAGCAGGTTACGCACAATTTCCACATCAGCTTCGGTCAACGGACCTTTCTGTATTCTACCTGTTTCGTAGAACGGCAGGTCAAGGAAGTGGCAATGATCCAGAGGGATATTATTGTACGTACAAGCAGTGCGCGCTTCACCACGACGTATCAAGCCCTTAATTGTGAGGATGTCACGTGTATCGATGTCACCATCTTTCTTCTCTTTCAGGAATTTACGGATTTCTGCATATTTATCAACAACTACCTTGTCTTCGCTATTATTGAAGATCTGGTTGAAACCATTGATGAAATGCAGGAAGCGGATTACTTCTTCGTCACCTACGGCAATGTTACCGGAAGTTTCGTAAGCCACGTGTACGTCATGCTTTTGTTCTACCAAGCGGCGGATTGTACCACCCATGGAGATTACGTCATCATCGGGATGCGGAGAGAATACGACGATACGTTTCGGATACGGTTTCGCACGTTCGGGACGATAAGTATCGTCTGCATTTGGTTTACCACCCGGCCATCCGGTGATGGTATGTTGCAGATCGTTGAAGATCTTGATATTCACATTATATGCCGAACCAAACAGAGCCAGCAGTTCGCTCAAACCATTTTCATTGTAATCCTTGTTTGTTAGCTTCAGGATCGGCTTGCCTGTCAGTTGACATAACCAGACGATGGCGCTACGAATTAGTTTGTCGTTCCATTCGCAGGAAGTCACTAGCCACGGACGGTGGATACGTGTTAGGTTACCGGCAGCAGAAAGGTCGATAACTACATGAGCATTGTTGTGAGTTTGCAGGAAAGATGCCGGAATGGTATCCGTTACTGCACCTTCTACGCACTCTTTTACCATTTTGGCTTTGTCTTCACCCCATGCCATCAGATAGATTTTCTTGGCAGCCAGGATTGTAGAAACACCCATTGTTATGGAGCTGATCGGAGTGCTTTCGATGCTACCGAACATTTTGGATGCTTCATTGCGTGAATCGTTGTCCAGTAAAATCAAACGGGTGGTGGAGTTCAGGCGGGAACCCGGTTCGTTGAAACCAATGTTACCTACGCGCCCGATGCCCAGTAATACGGCATCCAATCCACCGAAACTTTCGATGCGTTGCTCGTACAGGCGGCAATATTCAAAGATGGTATCTTTAGGAATTGTACCGTCCGGGCTAAAGATATTCTGCTTGTCAACATCTACATGATCAAGGAACATTTCCTTCAAGGCATTCAGGTTGCTGTTGATGGCATCTGATGTAAGAGGATAATATTCGTAAAGGTTGAATATGATAACGTTGCGGAAACTCAAGCCTTCCTCTTTATGTATACGGATAAGGGCTGAGTATACGTTGCGGGGAGAATTACCGCCCGGCAATGCCAATACACAGAAACGTCCGGCTTTCTGTTTATCACGAATAAGTTGAGCTATTTCGTAGGCAACGTGGTTGGCGCCTTCCTCTGCCGATTCGTAGATGTCGGTTGGGATTTTTTCCAGTCGGGTCAATACCGACCTTTCAAATGCATTCTCAGGCCTATAATACCTGGGGGAGACTCTGTTGAGAGTGATTTGAGAACTAAGATTGGTTTTCATAACTTAATTGGTATTAATAAATTGATTAAAGCTTGTCGCTTCTAAGATTTAACAAATATACAAAAAACAATGTTCACTAATTCTAGTGTTGGGGTTGTTTTTTGGAACAAGGTGTTTTCTTCTGACACTGTTTCGGGATACAAATGTAGCCACTTTTTGGTAACTATGCACTCACTTCTTTTAGGTATTTTCATTAAAAAGACTAAAATGGAATCTTTTTGTACAAAAACATCACCTGTTCGGGGGGGATGGTATGCTGACCGGTTTCATCAACAGATAACCTTAATTGATATAGAATGTAGTGGTTACTGTATTTCCTGCTTCGTCTACCGCTGTTAGTGAATGTTTTCCGGGCGTGGGTTGTAGTGAGATCTTATGAAAGTCTTGTGTCTGGGTAAGATAAGTGTTATCAAGGTGCCAGAAAATGGTGGTACCTGGATTGCTGTGAGCCAACTCGGTGGTTAGAAAGCCCGGACTTCCATCCATCTGTTTGGGTAACACAATACGGGCATTCATGGGTGGATAGATGAATTGCATGGATTGCAATGCATCCTCTCCGCAGCCTGTTTTGAAGGGAGGAAGCGGATTGTATTCCGGATGATGTTGTTTGTAATACCATTCCCATACAGGTGGTAAAGTGAACCAGGACTTCTGGATAGTTGGTTCCAAATTTGCGCAATTCTCGTAGATACGGTGAGTTTCATCGGCTGAAAGGGTGATCAGGTGATGATAAGGGCAAGCTTCCGTCTTTAGTCCGGCAGGAAGAATCAGTAAAGTATCTGTTTCTTCGCAAAACCTACCCTTCAAGTGTCCGGATTTCCGGCATACCTCAGCTTTGACAAAGACATCTCCCGGGCGTTTGAACCACCGTGTCGGAGGTAGCAGACTAAATACATCAAACAAAACCGGACCGGCTGTCCGTGCTCCTACAAGACCAGGTTTACCCTCTCCTGTAGCATT
>NZ_EQ973495.1:30023-58770 GCF_000158035.1 Bacteroides cellulosilyticus DSM 14838 | reverse complement strand
CTTGTTCCGGTCTTCCAGGCAATGGGGTGCATGGAGGGGATTGATTTCCAGTCTATTTCTTCGGGACGATTCACCTCGGTTAACGCATTGAAGGTTTGCCATGCGGCTCCCGATTGGAAAGTATCCGTCGATTTTCCCGAAGCGAAGACTTCTGATTCTCCTGATCCTTCAGCGTCCGCAAGCAGCAAACTACATTCTGTTTGTGGAAGCTGCAATAAACTCCGCCCCATGTAAGCATACGCATTTGTCACATCCCACAGGGTAGCTTCCGCTCCGCCCAGAATGAGTGATAAACCATAATGGGAAGCCGGACGATTGATTGTTTTTAAGCCTATTTGCCTCAGAAAAGTATGAAACTTGGGAACACCATATCTTTGTAGCATCGTCACTGCCGGAATATTCAATGAACGTGCAAGAGCTTCCGAAGCGGGAACGGCACCTTCGAATTGCAAACTGAAGTTTTGAGGTGTAAAGCCATTAATATTAACCGGTATATCGGGCAGTAGCGTATGAGGTAGCAGACTGCCTTCCTGCAACATGGCGTAATATAAAAATGGTTTCAGAATACTTCCCGTGCTTCTGGGTGCCTGAATAACATCTACTTGGTTACCGGCTTGCTTCCGTTCGAAATTGACATTGCCGCAATAAGCCACAACCTGATTGGTTCGGATATCAATCACCAGAATTGCCAGGTTGCGTATATCACTCCGGTTAAATTCATTGCTCCAACGTTCGGCTGCGTTCTCTATTTGGGTTTGAATACCCCTGTCGATGGTTGATATGGAATATTTTCCGTTTCGTTCCTGATAGAAGCGACTGACTAGATGGGGAGCGGTTTGGGGGAGTGGATGAGGCTCGTCGGGGAGTGGTTCGCTGATAGCCAGTTCGTAAGTGGAGTTATCTATAATCTTTCGTGCATATAGTTGTTTTAGCAGACGGTTTCTTTTATTAAGTAATAATTGTCGTGATTTGGAGAGATGAATCATGGCGGGTGCATTTGGAAGTACTGCCAGCATGGCTGCTTCTGCCCAGGACAGTTCTTCGGCGGGATGTCCGAAATATCGCCAGGTAGCGGCATCGAGCCCTACTACGTTTCCTCCGAAAGGAGCGTGTGAGATGTACATAGACAGGATTTTTTCTTTTGAAGCGCGAAACTCAAGTCGGGTGGCCAGGATCATTTCTATGAACTTTTCTCCAAAAGTGCGTGATTCGTTTCTTGCCAGACGGATCGTTTGCATGGTGAGGGTACTTCCTCCACTTACAATGCGCTTATTCTTTAGGTTTTGGTAGGCGGCTCTGCTAATGGAGACAGGATTGACTCCCCAATGGCGATAGAAATGCCTGTCTTCGAAAGTGATGAGGCATTGCTTTATTTTCTCCGGAGTAGTGGTCCGGGGTGGAAAGCGCCATTGACCGTCGGATGCAATGCGTGCGCCCAATAATTCACCGTTCCGGTCAGTGACGACGGTGGAGTAGGGCACATGGAAAAGTTGCCGGGGGAGGCAAAAGATATAGCCTATCACCAGAATTGTAATAAGTATGAGTATTACTTTTCTGGTGATAGACAGTTGTTTGAAGTACTTTATAATTTGAATCTTCATCAATATTTAAATATGACTATCTTAATTCTCCTCCTCCCGGGAGGAGGAGTACCCCATAGGGGGGGAGGTGGTAGGTAGAATGAAAAATACCTATGAATTAATAAGGAACTCTTTTCTTACCTACACCCGCCCTTTGGGCACCCCTCCTTCTAGAAGGAGGGGAATTTGGATAGTTTTGCTCAGTGGCATGTTACTTACTGACAGTCGTTCTTCCCGCCTTGGTTCGTGCTTGTGCCGAACCGTCATACATGGCTTCGCACTGGATAGCCGGCAAAATGAAATTGCCTGCATATGTAGCTTGCAGTCTTATGGTGAACTTTTTCAATTCACTGCGACGCAAGTCGAAGTAAGTCAATACGCGGTCGTCACGAATATCCTGGTAGGTATACTCACGGGTAGGTGTCGCTTCCGGAGTCATCAACCGGTCATTGTAAATTTCCCAACCTGACGGCAGAATATGTGTCAATGCCAAATTACTGTAAGCAGTGGTTCCACTGATATTACCTACAGTGATGACTGCCATAAAGTCTGTTCCTTGCTTGATATCATCTATAGATATTGTCGCTCCGTTCATATCCGTATATTTTACGTCCAGGCGGAGGTTATTGGATATTGCGGGTAACGTGTCATTAAGTAATTGCGTGCGTGTAATGAGGTCGACACTTAATGCACCTTTACCTTCATTCTTTACTATAATATTACCCGAAGCCGGTGAAGTGGACAGTTCCTTTGCAAATACAGCCTTGGCTGATTTCACTACGGGTTGCTGCTTTCCGTTCCAAGTCCAGGTGAAATCCAAAGTACCTGAAAGCTTCTCAGCCAGGCGTCCCATCGCCATCAATGAGAAAGCAGTGGACTGTGTACTGAACCAATTCTCTTCAGCCAGATTCTTGGATACCTTCTTCGCCTGTTGCAATGCCGCCTGGTCTCGGTTCATTAGGAGTAAAGTTTCCAATATCATAGCTTCGTCACGATCATACGAACCATAGATGTAGTTCTGTGAGGAATAAGGGGTAACGGTGGTTTCTGCCTTAAATACCAGTTCTTCAGCCGGTTTCATCTTACCTGTCAGGGCATAAGCGGCTGCCAGTCTCCATTTGGCTTGCAGAGGCAGGTTAGCTTGTTCTTTCATCCGGTTCATGGCGCCCTGCTCAGGTGCACCGGCTAATGCCAGTGTGTACAATCTGTATGCTTGTTGCACTCCCGTTTGCCAGTAACCCCAACTGTCATCTTGATCCGGCATCCGCCAGTTTTGGGCAGCAGCACGTTGGAAGCGTTTCCACTTATTCAGTACATTCGAGTTGACAGCGTAGCCTTTCTCCTGTGCCAATACGAGGAACATGCCCGCATAAGAAGTAATCCACTCATCAGCACTGGCATTCCCCGGCCAGTAAACAAAACCGCCGTTCGGAAGCTGGCGTGCATAGAGTTGCCGTATCGCTTCCTGTACGTTAGCCTTAATCTTTTGAGCTTCTTCCTCATCCACAGCTTTAAACTGGCTGACGAACAATAACGGCAGAGCTTTGGAAGTCAGCTGTTCCGTGCAATGATGCTGATAATTATACAGGTAGTCGAACCTGCGGCTGATATCTACCGAAGGAATACGTGAGACTTCCAGCAGCATACGGCTATTTGCCGGAGAAGCACCATTCAATGAATAAGGAAGTGTTACACTTTCTCCTTTTTCCACCCATTGGCTATTGCGGAAAGTCACTGCCGGATTCGGGTTTCGGACTTCGATTTCAATGGTCTCTTTCGCCTCCTGACTGCCACCGCTGGCAGTGATATGTATCGTTGCTTTTCCTGTTTTACTTCCGGTCTTTATTTTAAAGTAAACGAGCTGGTCACCCGGTTGACTGAAAGTAATGGATTGTTTATTGGGATCGATCACTTGTACACCTCCACCTGAAGCCTGGATGGATACCGATACATTCTTCACTTCCTTCTCCATGGCAAAGACATTTACCGGGACAGTAATCTCTTCTTGTGTGCTCAGCACACGGGGCAGTGTGGACAACAACATCAATGGTGTCCGCACGAAAGAAGTCTTTTCCGCTTTTCCATAAGCTCCGTCTTGCCCCGCTACCACCATCGTACGCACAGAACCTACGTACATCGGTAGTTTCAGCGTGTGCGTCTTCTGTTTTCCTTTATCCAGATAAAACGGACCGATGAATTTCACTACCGGCTTGAAGCGATTCGCTTTTGCATCGGCCGGTTTCAATGTCTCGTCACCACCCGTACTGAACAATGAACTGTAGCGTCCGGCAGATGCTCCGAGTACATCATCATACATATCCCAGGTGCGGATGCCCAATGCTTCGCGGGCATAGAATTCATTCCACGGATCGGGAGTCTTGAAATTAGTCAGGTCGAGTAATCCGTCGTCTACAATGGCCAGTGTGTATGTCATCTGCTTGCCGTTCTTTTCGCTGACGGTAACGGTGAAGTCCGTTTCCGGCCGCAACACTTCCGGCATTTTAATTTGCGGTTGCAATATAGTTTGTTTATTAGTCACCAATACCGGAACCACACCGTACATACGTATCGGCAAATCATTCACCGTCTGTGCATGAGGTTGCAACAGGCTGATGTGCAGGTAAACGTTCGGCGCCATTTCCGGAGTCACTTTGAAAGAATACTTTGTGTCTCCGTTGTTGGAAACTTCAATCCATTCACGTTGCAGAACGGTTGAACCGTTTTCCAGGGCTACCAATGCACGTCCTCCCGCAGCGGCAGGAATGATGGCTGTTGCCGTTTCACCTATTTCATACGAGTCTTTATCCAGAGAGAAAGCGAGCATTTTAATGCCGCTGGGATCCGTCTTGCTTGAACGTCCGCGCCAATCCGGCCAGTCTATATAAACAGTTCCACCGGTGGCATGTCCACTTTCCTTATCTTTCACATAAATCAGGTAACGTCCCCAGTTCGGATAATTTACCCGGAATTTAAAAGTTGCCTTTCCGCCTGTAGTCTGTATATTGCCACTGGCTACGGGAGTGATGGAACTACTGTTGACATAAGTTCCGAATGATTCGTCCCGGTTCTCCCACCACCAGCTCCAGGAGATACGGTAAATCTTATATTCCAGATTGGAGCGGTTCATTAATTGTCCTTCCGCATTTACGGTGACAATGTCGAATACATGATCCTGGTCTGTCTCGATGTATTTTCCTTTCGGTTGGTTCAAATTAATCCCTACGTAAGAAGAGAATGGAGAGAACGGAATGCTTTGCGTGTAAATACTGGCGTCTCCTCCCGGTTCGAATACACGGCTGGTTAAGGTTGCATTCAGCATTCCCGGGGCATTGGTGGCAGCCGGAAGTTTCAACATAAAGTTAGCTTTTCCTTCCGCATCCAGTGTTCCATCGAATACATCGTTTTTTACAGTTGTAAATTCGGTAGCCGGATTATTAAATATGTATTGTCCGTAGTTCTTAAATTGCGTATTTACTTTTGACAGGGACATTTCCACTTTGGTTTTCAACCGTGAAGCGGTGGCGCCTGTCAGCCATGTGGAAGTAAGCATTACCGGTATTTCTTTGGTAGAAGCCTGGATTGCTTTCTCCGGTAGTTTCAGATTAATTTTCAGGCGGTTTGGTTTCACCGTTTCTATGCGAAGGCTTTTGTGGAAAGCGGTTCCGCCTACTTTGACGTAAGCGTTCCATAATCCCGTCGGGTCTTCCGGGCGTGTCGGCAGGTCAAATGTGTAGAAACCGTTTATACCTTGCGTGGAAATCATTTTGGTATAGAATTGTCCTCTCGGATTATATAATTCCAATGCTACAGGGTGTTTATCCGGAATTCTTTTTTCACGGTCTTCCATAATAAAGCTTACATGCAGCGTATCTCCCGGTCGCCATACCCCTCTCTCGCCATAGACGAACCCCTTCAATCCTTTCTGAATATCTTTTCCGCCTACATCGAACCGGCTGACAGATTGTTCTTCACCATCTGCCACACGAACGTAAGCTTTCTGTTTCTCTACTTCGGCCACCACAATGAAAGGAACACCTTTCGGAGTGATTTCTGTAAATCCTTCACTATTGGTTTCACCGCTTCCTATGGCTTGTAACTGGAAGTTGTAAACAGTCACTTTCGCTTTCTCCATTGGTTTGGTATCCAAGATGTTACTTACGGCAATCCACAGCTTGTTCAGTGAATTCCGTTTTATAATCATTCCTACATTGGAGGCAAATACGTTGCACGATGCTGCCCGGTCAGAGTCCATATAGTAGGAGGCATGACAAGGATTATTGCGTTCCCGCCAGTTATACTGGCTCCAGTCCATCTTAATGTTACCATTGTAGTAGAAATAAGTTTCCGGTGTATCCCATTCAGCTTCATTTTCTTCGAAAGTACTACTTCCGCTGACTTTCGTCAATCCCTCTGAAGCAGTATTGTCTGCAAAGCTCATCTCTTGTTTTTCTGTTCCGCTGCAAGGATAGGCTGAGTATTCTTGCCGGAAAGAAAGTATGACACGGTAGATAGCACCCGGTTCTTGCCGAATCAGTCCGGCAAGGTCTATTGAATAATCTTCCCATCGGTGCACGTCTTTTGTACTGTCCTTGCTCAGCCACAATGTGTTCTGATAAACCAATCGTCCGGAACGGCGCAGTTCACTGGCGGATGAGAGCGTATTGGTCTGCATGAACATCAGTACATTGTTTTCAAAAATACGGATTACACTTAAATCTACCGCATAGAGATTGACTGCCCGGAACGGGATGATCAAACTTTTGGAGTCGGGTAGGATAGCGGCTGATGTAGACATGCTCACTTGTGGTTTCAGATTCAGTTCGCTGAATGCGATGGAGTGTGATGTGCCGAGCGATTTATCCCGGCTGTTTTTCACCCCTTCGTGTATCTTCAAAGTCAGTTTGCTCAGTTGGTTGGCTTCAAAGTAGACATATACTTTATTATTCTCCACTTGAAATATGGAAGAAGCTACTTCGGGGATTTCAATCAATCCGTTCAGGTCTTGTGTAGTAGAAACAGGATCGGAGAATACTATTTCAATTCCATTCTCCGGTTCGTCAATGCGTTTGGCAGAGAGGAAACGGAAATCATTCTTGGCAGGGATCAGTACGTTTTCTGTCAGTTTGCGGTCAATTCCTGCAGGACTGCCGTTGGCGGTGATTTCTAGCTGGTAGTCTTCCGCTGCGCGAATGACACCGGCTATTTCAAACTGATAACGCGTCGGATGATCTGTTGGAGTGATACTGACCGGATAGCTTTGGCCGTTTCCGCCTTTGGCAGAGAGCATTTTCTCAACTGCTTCTTTGGGAGTGGCATCACTGAAACGTACTTCTCCTTTCAATGTCACCAAGTCGCCATGGCTATCTATGTCGATGGTTGTCAGTGGTTCGATATACAGTGTGAAATTGGGTTCCTGTACTCTGAAAGAGAATTTGAATTCTTTCAGGCGACTGTCCACTTCTACAAACCTGCCTAATTGGAACGTACCTTCATAGAACTCTCCCGGCTTTAAAGTTCCTGGTTCAGGAACGAATTCAATCGTATTGTTGCTGACCCAATATGCTTTACCCTTCAGAGATGGGGAGAAACTGAATGGATTTTCTTTCAGCTCATTGTTCAAATCTACCATAGGCTGATCCTGCGTCAGTTCTATACGTATGTTCGAAGTTTGCGAGATAACTCCTCCCGTATATGCATTCACAAAAGGTGCATACTCGGCAGAAGGAATAATATCCTTTTTGCTGTTTGTGCAAGAGGAAAAAACTAAGATGGTCAGTAACAGAAAGAATAACCTGTCAGCTATGCGGTGTTTAGCTTTCATTCGTCCCATAGTGCTTTAATTGTTAATTATTAATTCTTAATTTGGAAACATTCAGCATCTTTCCATGCAGGGAATTTTTGTCTGAATTCTCTCAGGACAGAGAGGTCGAGAGTTGCGGTGGCGGTTCCTTCTTCATGGTCGGGTACGCTGGCAAGCAAATCGCCCTTTGGTGAATAAATGACGCTGCCGCCATTATATAGCATTTGATTTCCATCCGTACCGATACGGTTGACACCACAAACATAACTGATATTTTCGAGTGCACGGGCTTGTAACAGAATGTCCCATACCCGGCGGCGGGGAACAGGCCAGTTGGCAACGTATATCAGAAGATCATATTCATTATTTACGTTCCGGCTCCATACCGGGAAGCGAAGGTCGTAGCAGACTAACAGCAGTATATTCCATCCCCGGTAGGAGATAACAGGCCGCTGGTTCCCCGCTGTAAAATGCTCCGTTTCCTGGCCCATACGAAAGAGATGTCGTTTATCGTAGTAATAAGCCCCCCCTTCGGGAGTCAGGAAAAAAGCACGGTTATAATAAAACTTATCAGGAATGGGAACCGCATTTTTATTTGCATCTACTTCTTCATCACAAGCTATATAACTACCTGTAATGGCGAATTGGAATTCCGCCGCCCATTGGCGCAAGGTGGCGATGGTTACACCCGATACCGGTTCAGCTAGCCTTCGGCTGTCCATACTAAAACCGGTAGAGAAGGTTTCGGGCAAGACAACAATCTCCGCTACTCCACGAAGCGCTTTGAGCTTCCTACGGAGTAGGCGGAGATTTTCTTGTTTATCTTCCCAAACAATATCTGTTTGTAATAGAGTTACACGCATAACTTCATTGAAATATTTTAGGCGCGGATTATACGTATAACGCGGATTAATGTGCTACGCTATACTTGCAGGCAAAGATTATTTGCCCGGCTTTCCACGCCGCAAGGTAATAAAAATCCGTGTAATCCGCGTAATCCGCGCCTAAAAGTTATTATCAAATGTTTCCTAAAGCAAAGTTCTTCGGGTTCTTCCCTTTGAAATCCTTATAATAGAGCTTTACCTCGCGCATATCCTTTTCTATATCTCCCGACGGCATAATCGCCTTTGTCGCAGAAATCGTTTTAGTGGTATAATCGATGCCTATCATTACAATAGGCACTTGCGCTTTCAATGCAATAAAATAAAATCCTTTCTTCCAATTAGGATTCGCTTTACGGGTTCCTTCCGGTGTAATGGCGAGTTGGAATTTCTTGCTTTTGGCGAATCTTTCCGTCATCTGGTCTACCAATGACGTTTTGCGTCCCCGATCTACCGGTATGCCTCCCACGGCTTTGAAAATTAATCCCAGCGGAAAGAAGAACCATTCTTTTTTCATCATGAAGTATGTTTTCCGTCCGATAGCTCCATAAAATAGTTTGCCGATAAATAAATCCCAATTAGATGTATGAGGTGCTGCAGTTATCACGCATTTATCATAATCCGGCACCGTCACATTTGTCTTCCATCCCAAAATGCGATAGTAGATAAAGCTGTATATTGCTTTTTTCATTCCCGGTGCTTACTTCAGGTTGCCGATAGCGTCAATAATTGCGTCTACTTCTTTATTAAAGTCTTCGCGGAATTTCTTGTAGAAACCTTTTACATTTCCGGGTTCGGTATGGCTGATTCGGCTGATAAATTCATCTTGCACACTCAGGATTCTGCCCATCAGCTCGTCGGCTTTAGTTTTATCGGTTCCGGGTACGTATAAGCTGTTTACCAAACACTCCATGAACAGTTCACCTGCGATATAATTGACGTTTTTCTTAAGTTCTCTTCTACTTGCCATAATCTTTACGTTTTAAGTGAATAAATTGAAATATTTCCGGTAAAGATAAGTACTTTCCACGGTATAAACCAACATTTCATATTTTTTTTGATGTGCGCTTCCTTTCATAATTCAGAAAAAAACACGAAATTTGCGACGCTTTTGAACGAAACTTTACTAACACCTTTAAATAATTAGATAAAATGACAAAAAGTGCATTGCAAATTGCAAGGGCTGCTTATCAGCCCAAACTTCCGAAAGCGCTGAAGGGTGCCGTTAAGGCGGTAGCTGGAGCAGCTACTCAATCTGTAGCCGATCAGGAAGCTATCCAAAAATTGTTCCCTAACACGTACGGAATGCCTTTGATCAAGTTTGAGGCTACTGACGAAGTGGTTAACTTCCCAGCTATGAACGTGGGCGTTATCCTTTCTGGTGGTCAGGCTCCCGGTGGTCACAATGTGATTTCCGGTATCTTCGATGGTATCAAGAGTTTGAATAAGGACAGCAAGTTATATGGTTTCATTCTTGGCCCCGGCGGTTTGGTTGACCATAACTATATGGAACTGACTTCAGATATCATTGACGAATACCGTAACACGGGTGGTTTCGATATCATCGGTTCAGGTCGTACTAAATTGGAGAAGGAAGATCAGTTTGAAAAAGGTCTGGAAATCCTGAAGCAACTTGATATTAAAGCATTGGTTATCATCGGTGGTGACGACTCTAACACAAATGCCTGCGTACTGGCTGAGTACTATGCAGCTAAGAAGTGCGGCGTACAGGTAATTGGTTGTCCGAAGACTATCGACGGTGACTTGAAGAACGAAATGATTGAAACTTCTTTCGGTTTCGACACTGCTTGTAAGGTTTACTCTGAAGTTATCGGTAACATTCAACGTGACTGTAACTCAGCTCGTAAATACTGGCACTTCATCAAGTTGATGGGACGTTCTGCTTCTCACATTGCATTGGAATGTGCTTTGCAGGTACAACCTAACGTTTGTATCGTATCAGAAGAAGTTGAAGCAAAAGATATGTCTTTGGACGATGTAGTAACTTACATTGCTCAGATAGTAGCTAACCGGGCTGCTCAAGGCAACAACTTCGGTACGGTTTTGATCCCTGAAGGTTTGATCGAGTTTATTCCGGCTATGAAACGTCTGATCGCTGAGTTGAACGACTTCCTTGCTGAAAATGCTGAAGAATTCTCTCAAATTAAGAAGTCTCACCAACGTGATTATATCATCCGTAAACTGTCTCCGGAAAATGCGGCTATCTATGCCAGCCTGCCTGAGGGTGTTGCACGTCAGCTGACGCTGGACCGTGACCCACACGGAAACGTACAGGTATCTTTGATCGAAACAGAAAAACTGTTGTCGGAAATGGTAGCTACTAAGCTTGCTGCATGGAAAGAAGAAGGTAAATTCGTAGGTAAGTTCGCTTCTCAACACCACTTCTTCGGTTATGAAGGCCGTTGCGCTGCCCCGTCTAACTATGATGCTGACTATTGCTATTCACTGGGTTATACAGCTGCTTCTCTGATTGCTAACGGCAAGACAGGCTATATGTCTTCTGTACGCAACACTACGGCTCCTGCTGACCAATGGATTGCAGGTGGTGTGCCCATCACGATGATGATGAACATGGAACGCCGTCACGGTGAAATGAAACCGGTAATCCAGAAAGCTCTGGTGAAACTGGATGGTGCTCCGTTCAAGGCATTTGCTGCTCAGCGCGACCAGTGGGCTATCACTACAGATTATGTATATCCGGGACCGATCCAGTACTTCGGACCTACGGAAGTTTGTGACCAGCCGACAAAGACTTTGCAGTTAGAGCAAGCTAAATAAATCGGCAAACTGGCGAAGAGTTAATAAAAAGAACGCAAATTATGCGAATTACACAAATTTGAATAATCTATTTGCGTAATTTGTGTAATTTGCGTTCTGTTTTGAATATTACATGGCAACTAAAAGAAAATCTGCTGCACGTCGCGGTAAAAAGAAAAGCGAAGCGCGTATCATGTCTGCATGGTTACGTACAATACTTGCTGTTTGTATCATTGCCGTATTCTCTGCCGGGTTTTATTGGTTTTTCATTCGTCCGTATGCCTATCGTTGGAAACCCTGTTATGGTCAGAAAGGATATGGGGTCTGTATGCCCTGCGACTATGAAGTGCATGGCATTGATATCTCCCATTATCAAGGCAGTATTGACTGGGTGCAACTGACAACCAACAAAACAACCAAATTTCCTATCCATTTTGTCTTTATGAAAGCTACCGAAGGTGGTGATCATGCTGACGATACTTTCCCGTTCAATTTTGATCAGGCGCATCGTTATGGTTTTATTCGCGGAGCTTACCATTTCTTCTCTCCTAAAACAGATCCGCTAAAACAAGCCGATTTCTTTATTCGTACGGTCCAGCTTATTCCCGGAGATCTACCACCTGTGCTTGATGTTGAAACTATTGGTAAAAGTACGCCCCATGACTTAAGGATTGCTGTCAAAACCTGGCTCGACCGTATAGAATCACATTATGGTGTGAAACCGATTCTTTACACATCTTATAAATTCAAGAACCGCTATCTTAGTGATTCGGTATTCAATACTTACCCCTACTGGATTGCCCACTATTACGTAGACTCCGTCAAATATGAAGGTCCATGGCACTTCTGGCAACATACTGATGTGGGTAATGTTCCCGGTATCAGAGAAGAGGTCGATTTGAATGTATTCAACGGATCTTTGGAACAATTGCGGGCGCTTACTCTACAGAAATAGTTTCGCATAATAAGTTGTTACTTTTAATATGTATTTCAAATCAGTTATGGTTTGCATATACTTTTTGTAATAAGCGTGCTCCGAGTATCGGTCTGTAATGTCCTTTTTCGTAGTAGTTATGAATATCGTTCGTATATTCATTGATACCACTGAAATCGAATACGTTTTCATAGCCAAAAATGTCTTTCAATATTTCCACATCTGCCGGATTTATGCTGATCTGGTTATAGTCGGGACTGATGATGATTTTAACCGAGGTGTTATGTTTCCGGCAGATTTGATCTATTTCCTTTAATAATTCGGTCTGTGTTTCCCATAGGAATCGCTCACCTTCCCGGTATTCACCATTTCTGTAATTACAGTCTCTGGCTTTCACAAACTCTTTTTTGTGGTTTTCCCAATATGCTTCTCCTTCATCCCGGATCATCCTCTCTCTGGGATTGATTGCATCATTTGTTACTGCATCTCTGATTGCGCCATAAGGGTTTATCACTCCTTGCATATAGGGACGATATTGATGAAATATTTTATAATCGAGATAAGGAAACAGGAAATTAGGGAAGAAGAAGGCCTGACAGAATTTCTCCTGGAAACTAAAGTTGCTGATTCCTGAGATAGCCGGAGGTAACACATGGTTATGGCTGCTTAAAAGCTGGTCTTTCCCCAATGACTCTTTATTCAGAATGAGGAGCAGATTCTTTATTTCTGCACCATTTCTTTCCAAAGCCTGCAACTTCTTACTGATGGCGGCTATGCTTTCTGCATTTCCGAACAGGCGTACTGCTCTGCCACCATCCAAATATTTTTCCCATTCATGACATTGATAGGCCATGGTGCAGGAATTGCCCATAATAAAAGAATCAAATGCAATGGAATCCCGGTTGTTCATATACATTTGCCAACCGATATAGCCTTCATTTAACATGACGGGAGAGTTATCATAACGGTTATAATGCCTTAAAACCATAAAAGGATCATTGAGGAAATACACCACTAGTAAGGCTATAAATGGCGTCAGGAGTATAGATAGTTTCATCGTGAAGCGCATAACTGCACTTCGCTCACTGTTTTTCTTCATTCTGCTATCTTTGTTTTTAGATTAAAATTGCAAATAAATAAAACTGTCGGAATTGAACTGTCCCAAGGTAAAGAACATAATGGCCAGCAGATAATAAATGCCCCATCTGACAAGCATGGGTTGTTTTTCCAACGCTTCTAACAGATCTCGTTTCGACATAAAATATTCGTAAACTAAAATCAGTACAAGAGCGCTACCGGCCACAATACAATTATGATCCGGAATTCCGATGCTTACTTCTTTCCAGCTGGCATGGGTACTGAACGAGATGTTTCTGATGTAATAGAGCGCATCACTTACCGACTCTAAGCGAAAGAAGATCAAAGAAAAGGCGAAAAGCAGATAAGTGCGGAGGATGGACAGGGTTGTAAACAGGGGATTACCTATACAGTTCTTTATCTTGTTACGGATCATGGCGGTCTTCATTTCATAGAAAATAATAAGCCCTTGGATGAGTCCATATATAATATAGTTCCATCCTGCGCCATGCCAGGCACCTAATCCTGCAAATGTCAGGCTCAGACTCAGGAATACTCCCCATTGTCCCCAACGGCGCATACCCGAAGATAGAGGCAAATATAAGTAATCCCTAACCCAAAATGAAAGAGACATGTGCCATCTTCTCCAGAATTCGGCAGTGGTTTGTGCTATGAATGGGCGGTTGAAGTTAGGGCTGAGTTTGAATCCCAACATACAGGCACCTCCAAGTGCAATATCCGTATAACCGGAAAAGTCACCATACAATTCTACAGGATATAAAAGGCATGCCATGAGTAATTGGATACCGGATGCCGTATGTATAGAGTTGAAAATACCATCTATATAAGGGGAAATATAATCGGCAAGAATCAACTTCTTTATCAGTCCCACTACGATCAGTTTCATTCCGTAGACAATAGATGGATATGCTACCGGTTTACCCGATTTCAATTGTGGAAGCATATCTCTCGCCCGTTCTATAGGCCCTGACAGGAATTTCATGAAAAAGAGCATATATATCATGAAGTCGGCAAGGTTTTCTTCCGGTTCTTCTTCTTTCCAATAGATTTCCGTCAGGTATGAAAGGGCCTGAAAGGTATAAAAGGAGATACCTAAGGGGAATAGCCAGTGCACGCCTGGCAGGAGGTTGGCATATCGGAATGCCAACCAGCCTGTAATTAGAAAACACAAGCCCGAAATATAGATTCTTTTCGTATCCTTCTCATGTTTTGATTGTCCCACCCATTTTCCGAGAAAAAAAGTTGCCAGTGAAATGAGAAGGGCTATGATCAGGAAAGCTATGTGGTAATAGCCTATGAAAATACAGCTTGACAACAAGAGTATAGCTTTTCTATATTTAGGTGGAAGTGTGTAGTACAAAAGGAAGGTACATACAAACAGCGTGACAAAATTCAAAGATATGAATGACATGTCTTATTTGGTTTTGGTGAGAATGGCATTGCAAATATCTCCTACATTCTTGAATCGGACAATGTCTCTGAAGGTGAAGTGAACATTGAAATCTTTCTCTATTCTGCTTATCAGCAACATATTGGTTAATGAATTCCAACCTTCCACATCCTGGGCGGTGGTTTCACTGGCAAGAACGATGTTGTCTCTCTTCAATATCTCCTGAAAAATCAGGCTCAGTTCATTTAAAATCATCTGCGTATTCATATTAGTTTAGTTTTATATTAGTTCCAGTATTCTTTTTCTATCGGTTTTGCTGCTGGTATTCAGTGGAAAATGTTCCATGCAATGTATGTGCTGGGGAATCATGTAGAAAGGCAGCCGGCTGTTCATATGTTCTTCTATCTGGTGTTTGTCGAGATGGACTTTTTCAACTACCAGATGTAATTCGCATTGATTGTTTGCTCCATATTTGGGGATGACGACAGCTTTACATTCATTATTGAAATACTTCTTCACTACGTGTTCTATTTCGCTTAGTTCGATGCGGAATCCCTGAAGTTTAATCTGCGAATCTTTGCGACCACAATATATGATATCGCCGTCAGTATCTATCTGGCAGAGATCACCGGTTTTGTAATAAGTCCTTCCATCTGTCCCTTCGATGAGGCATTCTTTAGTCTTTTCAGGAGTGTTCCAGTAGCCGTTCATCACTTGCCTGCCGCTGATCCAGAGTTCTCCGGTTTCGCCTGTGGCAACGGGAATACCGTTATTATTCATGATTAGAGCATCCACTCCCTCGAATGGCTTGCCTATAGCAATCATACCGTTATGATGTTTGCATGAGGTGGTCGGTATCTGGTAGGCTGTACAATAAATTGTTCCTTCTGTGGGACCATACAGGTTCACAAAAGAGGCATTGGGAGCACAGGCTCTGAAGGCAGATAGTAATTCAACATCCGATGCTTCGGCAGTAACTATCAGGTATTTGAGTTCAGGAAGTTGTATCTCAGAGAAATAGGGTAATAATAACTGGAGTAGGGAGGGGGCTACGGCAGCAAATGTGAGGTTATATTTTTCCAATATTTCAATGACATTGATATACTTTACGCCTTCCGGAGAAACTGTATATATGCATGCACCTATTGTTAGGGGAAATAAGAAAGAAACGATAGAAACGTCAAAGGTTAGTTCGAACATTTGCAGCATACGGTCATTCTCATCCAATTGCCAGTCCAAATGGCTGTATGCGTTGTAGAAAGCATTTAGGTTGTTGCGGGAGATGGGAACTCCTTTCGGTTCTCCCGTACTGCCGGAGGTGAAAATGATATAAGCATTTTCATTCTTTTCCGAATGTATGCCAGAAGAAGACGGAACTACTTCCTGTAACTCCGAAGTACATATAAAATCTATATGTTCGGTATCCAGGTTCAATACACGGATGTCCTTTGTATATAGAATTAAATGAATATCGGCGAGTTCTGCAATCTTTCTATTCCTGTGTCTGGGATAGGCTGGATGCAGAATGATATACGTTTTTCCACTGATTAATACTGCCAGTATGGAGGCGTAAGTCTCCAATCTATCTTCGGCTATAATGCCGATGATTTTATCTTCCCTGTTATTAATCAAAGTGGATATTTTATATACAGTTTCAGACAGTTGACGATAGGTATAGGTGATGTTGTTAATAACAAATGCCTGATGTCCTGCATACTTCTCAAAAGCCTCTATGATCTCACTGATCATATCTTTTTGATCCTTTTCCATTCTGTTCGTGATTTTATAGTTTATAGTAAATGTCTAATTCGTTTTCTGTGTAGTAAAGACAGGAGGATTTGATATTCTCCCTATTGAGGAGGGCTTAATGTGTGTTAAATATAGAAATGTATGCTGAAGGGTAATTTAAAATAGGCTTGTGTTTATGGAATATAGAATATGAAATTTTAAAAAAAAGGCCTGTCATATAGACAGACCTTCATCAGTTCCTTTTATAGTGCAGTATGAAAACATATAGTAATCAAGTGCACTTTACTTATTGCAAAGATACAATAAAATCTTGAAACTGCAATATCTTGAATTCATTTTTAGATTTTATATATTATTCTCTCTGAACCCGGAATTATTGTATATAACATCCTTAACGTCTTGATAATCAGTTCTATTGAACGATGATTTTAGTTCCATAATCATGTCATTGACACGATTAGAGGATACCTTATTAAGAATATATTTAAATACTTGATAAGCACCAAACAACATGGTTTTTCTGGTCGATAGATCTCCAGCAGGTCCACTACTTATTGCTTCCGGCAGATTCATATCAAATAGGACTTTGCCATGTGCACAACTATTTCTTAAGCGTCTGATAGTGTTGATATAATTAGAAAATTGATTCGGAGATTCTATTTCATATACCTTAGAAATTTCATGTTTTAAACCTCCATCGACCAGATTGTCATACAATGATATAACCACGCCAAAAGTTAAGTTCTCGATAAGTTTCCATGCTGGAGCGTATTTTCGTTTGTGTTCTTTCAAATCTTGTTTAATAACAGCTTCCTTGCTGACATCAGCAATGGCATTTATAAAAAGATTGTCATCTATAAATGTAGATTTAACATATTTATGATTGATGTACCAATACGGATCTTCTTTATATTTGTTGGAGGCTTTATATATTAGAGTCGTTCTGAAATTCACCTCTATGCGACTTATATATCTTAATATAAGATTTCTCAAATCAAAGTCAAAGTAGTATAATTTGATTGCATAGTCAAACTTTGTACCTTCTTTAAAGTTGTGATCTCTTTTGTTTTTTCTTGGATATGTCTTTTCAAATGGGAACCAATAAAAGCCAAGTCGAAAGTAGCCGATGTCCATTAAATTTTCTCTTGCTTTTACTTCATCTTCTATATTCATGCCTCTGTCTTTCAAGAGTTTGATCTGTTCATCTATTGTTGTTGCTACTTCTGCCATTTTTATTTAGTATTCATAATTAATGGTTGGCATCTGTTTCTAAAGTAAACAAATGGCAATCATGCACTCTTGATGCAAAGGTACGGTTTTTATCAAATATACTACAGCAATGAATGGATTATTTGAGAATTCGTTTTATTGTAAAGACTATTGTGTTGATTGATAGATAAATGGCTGGAAATTATTTTGCAATGGAAAGAAAGTTGAAAAGAAATTTTGAGAAATGATAAATGTGTATAAAATGCTTATATACAGTGATGTATGATGGAAATGTAGGGGTGTCCCAAAAACGTTCGTTTAATGTGCGCAAAGATAATGGGTATTTTTCGAATGTACAAGGTGTTTAATAAAAATATTTCTAATAAAATTTATTCCAAATGGTATATGGTTGGTAATCAGTAATATTGTGCCTGTGGCGAATAGATTTAATATCTTCTCATTTTTATAATTCTTGGGTTCTATTTTTCCCGCTCTAAATTGCGCACATTAAACGAACGATTAAAAGACACTTCGTTTTCTTTTATCTCTTCGTTAATAACCTTTTTACATAACTATTTCACTGCTTTTTGATCGAGATGACGGAACGCTTTGGAATAAGATGAATGCTAAATAAGTTGTTGAAAACAACTGCATTACATAAAATAATCGGTAAGTATTTCACTACTCCGGTGTCCCCAAAGAATATTCTGACGTGAACATCCCCCCTCGCCTCCATTGGTTCGCAGTACGTGTCACATATGGCCGTGAACTGGCTCTGAAAGCTTTTCTGGATGAAGAGAAGATAGAGAATTTCATTCCGATGCGTCGTGATTATGTCGTGAAAGATGGTCGTCGCATTTGTAAGTTTGTTCCTGCCGTACATAACCTTGTTTTCATTCGCTCTACTCGTAAGCGTATCGATACATTGAAGGATAAAGCCGGTATGAACATCCCTATACGCTATATAATGAATCGTGAACATCACCTTCCTGTTATCGTTCCGGACGATCAGATGCGTAGTTTTATTCTTGTTGCTGGTACTTACGAAGAATCGGTTATTTATGTAGAACCCGCTGAACTTCAACTGGTAAGAGGCCAGAAAGTGCGTGTCATGGGTGGCGTTTTTGAGGGTGCTGTGGGAGAATTTGTTCGTATCCGTCGCGACCGTCGTGTAGTTGTCAATATTGAAGGCGTCATGGCTGTTGCAACGACTTTTATTCACTCTTCGCTTGTAGAGCCCATAGCCGACTAATTTCAGCGTCATAAATCATAAATTATAAATCATAATTAAAATACATGAGTGATCAAGTTTCATCCTTATTTTCCCTGGCTCACAGTCTTCTCACTCTAGGTCAGGATGGCAGTCCGATTTATGTTGATAGTTTCACCCGTCTGAATCGTGATGTTTATGAATCAGCCCTAAACTCGTATGGAAAACATGGCTCAACTCCTGAAGCTGAAGCCGAGTTGTGTTTAGGTCTTTTAGTGGCTTTCAATGCCACAATGTATGATAATGGTCATAAACAGGAATATATTCAAAAGGTTCTGGAGCGTGCTCTTAACGTTCTTCCACTGATCCCTGCTTCATTGTTGAAAGTTCGTCTGCTGACTTATTGCTATGGTGAGGTTTATGCAGAGGAGTTGGCTAAAGAGGCTCATGTTATTATTGATGGCTGGGGGACTTTTCGATTGACTGCGGAACAGGAAGAAGTGATAGAAGAATTGGGGAATATTGAGGATAATCCTTATCCTTGGGAAGAGATTAACGAGGAATGAATCAGTAAGAAAATCATCATTGATATGGTTAATATTACAGATAAAGCAATGTGTTGCGGTTGTAACGCCTGTGGCGATGTGTGCGCTCATGATGCAATTACTTTCAGAACGGATATTGAAGGGTTCTGGTATCCGGAGGTAGACAAGGATAAATGCACTGATTGCGGGTTATGCGAGCGTGTATGTCCTATATTACACGTTGAGGAATTGAAGCGCAATGATTATAATCCACCGGTTTGTTACGGAGCTTATCATAAGAACTTGGAAATTCGCTTCGACAGTACCTCCGGCGGAGCTTTTTCTGCAATGGCGGAAAGTGTATATAAGCAAGGTGGTTATGTTGGCGGAGCTGTTTATGATGCGAATTTTTTTGCCCATCAGTTTATTTCAGACAACAAAGAGGATTTGAAAAGACTCCGTAGCTCCAAATATTTGCAGAGCGATGCTAGGGGCTTCTATACTGAAGTCAAGAAAGCAGTAAAAACAGGGAAACCGGTATTAGTTTGCGGTACACCTTGTCAGATGGCTGCTCTGCGTAGATATTTGAATAAAGACTATGAGAACTTGATAATCGTAGATTTTATATGTAAAAGTATAGCATCGCCCAAAGCTCACCGGAAATATTTTGATTATCTGGAAGAAATCAATGCTTCCCAAGTCGTTTCTTTTAAGGCCAAGAATAAAGAATTAGGTTGGCGCAGCTTAACCAAGAAATCTACGTTTGCCAATGGAAAGTCCTACTATGGTGTGAGAGGTAAAGACCTTTACAGCAGAGCTTATCACAGTGGTATGATAGACCGTCCTTCTTGTTATTCATGTCAATTCAAAGACTATCCACGTATAGCCGATGTCACTTTAGCTGATTTTTGGGGGGTGGAGAAAGTTGCTAAAGAATTGGATAATGATACGGGAACTTCAGCTATTCTTATCAATTCAGAAAAAGGAAAAAAAATCTTTGAGCAGGTAAGCAAGCGTTTACAAAAGAAAGAAGTGAAACTTGAAAATATTCAACCTTTTAATCTGGCTTTGGTAAAAGCGGCAGTTTGCCCCGATTATGATAGGAAACAATTTTTCAGGGATTTGGAGAGTATGCGTTTTGACCAATTAGGTGATAAATATTTTCCGGTGTCAACAAGAAAGTACGATAGGGTACGGACATTGGCTTCTTGTGTACGCACTTTTATTGGGATGACTCAATTGCGTCCTAAAGCAGTTTGGCAGTTCTTGCATCTGAATTTTTTTCATCCGGCTATAAAGACTGATTGGAAAAAGGGTAAATTACTTTTTCCAACTCCCTATTGTGTCTTCGAGATCGATAAAACAGCTAAAGTAATAGTAGAGGGAAGGATTTTGTTAGGTAATAAAAGATTCCGTAAATCTAAACTGGAAAGTCGTTTCCTGTTTGGCAAGAATTCTAAGGTTGAATTCCAAGGTGATTTTCGTTTCGGTTATGGTTGTGACGTGGAAGTATTTGACAATGCAGAGCTTGTATGCGGTGCCTCCAGTGGTGGGAACATTGGATTGACGCTGATTTGTGGTGATAAGATACATATTGGCAACCATACGTTTTATGGTCGTGATGTCTCTATTCGCGACACCAATGGTGGACATATTATCGCCCAACAAGGTTTCAAAGATACAAATCCTGTTATTATCGGTGATTTTTGCTGGCTTTGTTCCGAATGTAAAATTATGCCAGGTGTGAAAGTTGGTGATGGTACGGTGGTTGGCTCCAATTCCGTGGTAATCGCTCCATTGCCCGCTCATGTGTTGGTGACCGGATCACCGGCCCGGATTATTGATACAGATATTGTGTGGAAACATTAGAAATAAGGAATATGAACGAACAAGAATTTTTAGAGTTCTTCGAAGGTCTTTTTGATGGGCTCAATGAAGCAATTGATATGAGTACGGAGTTCCGCTATATGGATGAGTGGAGTTCGCTTACAGGTCTGGCATTTATGACCGATATGGCTGAAAAGTATAGCAAAAACTTTACAGTTTCGGAAATGAAGAATGCTGAAACTATAGGCGATTTATACAATATCTATCAATCCAAGTAAGTGGGTACAGGAAGTAGCAACAAGCGTATTGCGCGGAACACTTCTCTACTTTATATACGAATGCTGGTCATTATGTGTGTCCAGCTCTATACATCCCGGATTATTCTAACTTCGTTGGGTGTAGTTGATTTTGGTTTATATGGTGTAGTAGGCGGTGTGGTTATTATATTTTCCACTTTGGTTGGTGCGTTTGGTTCAGCTACATCGCGTTTTTTCACAGTAGAGTTAGGTCGGGATGATTTTGAACAGCTGAAGAAAGTCTTTAGTACGGCACTTGCACTTCATTTTGTCATAGCCTTGTGCATTATGTTGGTTTGTGAATCAATCGGGCTATGGTTTCTGAACACTCAAATGGATATTCCTCCGGAGCGCATGTATGCGGCTCAATGGCTTTTTCAGTTCTCCATAATAACCGCTGTGTTTACCATAATGCAAGTTCCTTATAATGCAGCTATCATTGCTCACGAAGAAATGTCAGTTTATGCTTACGTTGGCTTGTTGGAGGCTTTTGGAAAGTTGGCTATTGCTTATTTGATAACTTTTAGTCCGATTGACAAACTTATATGGTATGGATTATTATTAATGTTGCTCCAAATACTGGTTGTATCTATTTATCGTTTTTACTGTTTACGTCGTTATAAGGAAACTCATTTCAGGTTGCAGCATGATAAAGCCTTATATAAGAGTATGCTTACGTACAGTAGTTATGACATGATAGGAAACATGTCGGTAATGGCGCAAGGGCAAGGACTTAATATGGTGCTTAATGTATTCTGTGGCCCTGTAGTAAATGCCGCTCGTAGCATTGCATATCAGGTACAGAGTGCGGCTACTCAATTCTCTAGCAATTTTCTGACTGCCGTTCGCCCTCAGATTATCAAGCTTTACGCCCGGAATGATGTGGAAGCAATGATGAAGCTTGTCTATCAGAGTTCCATATTAACTTATATATTGATGTTGATGATAGTTTTACCTTTGTCACTTGAAGTGCATTTGGTCTTGTCTCTTTGGTTGGGGGAGTATCCGGAATACACAGATACGTTTACGGTAATAATCCTGATCAATACATTGTTGAATGCTTTTAGGGGCCCCAGAATTACTGTATTTCATGCAACAGGTCATATTAAACTATCTAATTTAGTAACAGGTTCAATTTTGTGTTTTGCACTGCCATTGGGCTATTTGTTGATGAAGTTGGGTTTCAATCCCAACGCTGTCTTTTGGGGCATGTTAGGTACGACAATTCTTTCTGACGTGACGAACTTGCTGATATTGAGGAGATATGTGCAATACTCTATATCAGACTTTCTGAAAAAAGTTCATTTGAAGTGTTGTCTTATAACTTTGATAACACTTGCTGTGGTGTTGCCTGTTACGTTTAGTATGGATGATGGTTTTTACAGATTGCTTGTTTGTACATTTGTTTCAATAATATCAGTCTTCGCTCTTTCTTGGATCATAGCGCTGAATAAGTATCAAAGGGAGAAAATTATTTCAATAATAAAAAGTAAGATTCATGGACACTTATAAACTGTACAATGGCGTTGAGATGCCTATTATAGGAATGGGCACTTGGCCTTTGGCCGGAGAAAATCTGGAAAGGCTTATGAAAGAGGCGTTATCCATAGGCTACAGAATGTTCGATACGGCAGATAACTACTTTAATGAGGATGCCATTGGCAATGTTCTGAATAAAAATAGTAGCATACGGAATGAAATCTTCATTATGACTAAAATCAGTGATGAAAAGAAGATGAACTTTCCCTGGTCTTCTATAGGGAAATATTTCTATAAAACATCGCCTTATATGAAAGCCCATTCAGCAAAAGATGTGGTAAACATGTTGGTAAATAATAGTTTGAGAAAATTAAAAACCGACTATGTTGATTGTCTGATTATTCATTGGCCTTATCCTGATTATTTCCTTGACATTTGGGAAGCGATGATTGGACTGTATAAAGAGGGAAAATTACGTTCTATCGGTGTTTCCAATTGCAGGGAAAGGCATCTTGAAATGTTGAAACAGAATTTCTCAGTTTTACCAATGGTAAACCAAATATGTATTAGTCCTTTGGATACGAAACGTGCTTTGGTTGAATATTGCAGGAAAGAAAATATTCAGTTGGTATGTTACGCTCCTTTAATGCAGATAAAAAATAGGCTATTAGTTGAATCTGAAATAATGAAGACGCTATTGCATAAGTATCGTGTCGATTTGGGGCATATTTTGTTAATGTGGAATAAGGCACAGGGTATTGTGCCTATCCCCAAATCTGCCCATGTTGAACGATTGAAGGCAAATTTTAATTTTAATTCTGTTTCAATGATATCGGAAGATGTGGAATTGTTGTATTCTCTGAATGAAGATATGCAATATCTGCCCGAATCAATTTATTGTCCTGGTATATGAAAAGCATAGTGAGAAGGTTGAAAAACTTGTTAAAAACAGTTTTGATAAGCGGGAACCCATGGTATCAATATAAATATCAGGACTGCTCTAAATTTTGGCAACGTTTTCCATTTAATTTGGAGGTGGTTAATTTAGGCAGTAGTTCTGCTTTTTATGGTTTTGATTATTCGAATTTGCCTGTGAAAGCAGCAAATTGGGCAATGCGTCCCCAATCTTTTCCACAGGATTTAGCTATATTGAAGACGTATTGCAGTTATCTCCGACCCAGAGCGATAATTCTTATCGCTTTGGGTCCTTATAGTTCTTGTTTCAAGAACTATAAGGACATAGAATTGGAAAAGTATTATACGGTATTGCATCCGGGAATATTTGAGAACTTTTCAATGGAGAAATGTGAGGCGGTATTTCGAATTAAAAATAGTCCATACAGGTATGCAGCGAGACAAATGCTGTTGAATGGTTTTAAAATGTTTATCGTAAGATTGTTAAGGCGTCATATTCCTGCTGAATTATTGGATAAACAGCCAATGAATGCGGTACAGTTGGAAGCCGATTCAAAACACTGGATAGATGGTTGGAAAAAACAGTTTAATATAACGGATATGGATGCTTTCCTGCCGGAGCATATCGTTGAAGGACGAAAAAAGCGTATAGTTGTTTTAAAAGAAATGATTGCTTTCTGTAAAGAACGTGAGTTTCAGCCGGTGATAGTCCTTCCACCGGTTACAGATTATTTGTCTTCAAAGTTTTCGGAGACATTTAGAAATAATTATATATATTCGTTTCTGGAGGAAGCGGGCGTTTTGGATATTCCATTTTTAAACTATTTAGATGATAAGCGTTTTAAGGATCCTACTTTGTATTTTAATAGCTTTTTTCTGAACAGGACAGGTGCTGGATTATTTAGTAAGGTTGTACTTGAGGATATAAAAAATAGATGATATGAGAAATCGCAATTATACAATAGATACACAGAAATATTGTCCAATACTTATAGGTATGAAGGGGGCTATGTGAATATCTTGGGTAAGGCTATATTATAAAAAGAGTCCCGCATGCTTTCTTGGCGTGGAACTCTATTTATTAAGAATATGGATTTAATTATATTTCTCTATATTCCTGTTTCGTGTCAAAGCACGGACACGCCTTATGCACAGATTTACTGAGCTGATAATGTCCCAATATCTTCGCTTTTGGATAATCCGTTTTCAGCTGCCTCAATAGATAAAGGAGTGAACATTTCTGCGCATACGTTCTTGTATCAGCCGTCTCTCCGTCTTCGTTGAGTCCGCCTTCGTAGCAGATGCCAATACTTTTATCGTTCCAGCCTGTTGCGTGCGCCCCGATCTGATGAACCGGACGACAAATGTGTACTTCGCCGTCACGCGTGATGTAGAAATGATAACCGATACTTGCAAATCCTCGTGCCAGATGGCACCGATGGAGAGCTTCTACCGGGAAGTTTCTGTCGCATCGTGTTGCCGAACAATGAACTACCAGGAGGCGCACCTCCCGATAGTTCTGATAGAAACTGCCCGCCGTCATGCGCCTAAGCCCATGCAGGCGTTCAGTCCGAATACGCCTGCCAATGCGGACGCTACGGCAATTACAACTTTGATGATAACACTCCAAGTTGAATTTGATTTTTTTTCCATACGTAATTTAGTGATTAGTTATTAGTGATAAGTGATTAGTAATTGGTGACAGCGCAGCCTTTCATTAGTAATTACTAAAGGCTGCACCTTTAGAGCCTATCCCAGCGGGTTCTCGTCCAAACCACCGCCACCGGTATTGCCACCGTCATCCGGCTTGCTGCCGGAATTTCCACCGGAAGCGGGAGCTTTTGAAAAGTCCACCGTGGTCTGTCCTGCCTTTTGGGCTTTGAGCAGCAGACGGGTGGCTGCACGGGTGGGTACGGGTGAAAACTCAAGACCGGAGAATATGGTTTTCAAATCTTCGCCCGGAATGAACTGGATGTTGACTCCAGTGATGTTGGAAGACGTGAATTTTTCCGCGGTTTCCGCTCCGCGGCTGGTGATCTGAAGACGAAATTTCCCCAGGTCTCCGAAGTCTACCTGTTCGCCCGCTCGCAGGCCGTCAATCATGTTTTCCACGGTAGCAATGATAACTGCGGTGACGTCGGCACGACTAGCAGTGGTCTGCGCGGCTACACGGCGACTCAGTTCTTTCAGGGACAATTCCCCTGTGATTTGTGACTTGGCATAAGCCTTTGCGCTTTCATCCTGGTTTTGCGGATTCTTGAGCATTGCGATACTGTAATTCAGTCCCATGATAAATAAATTAAATAGTTAATAATTAAAGCATTATGTTCTTACGGAAAGACTCGGCGCAACTCCGGGAAAACCTCAGTGAAACTCTGTGTCCTCCGTGGTGAACAATACAAAGATACAACCTCTCACACCTGTGAAAATGAATGACATTGACACCTGATAAACCCGTTTCGGAATAGGTGATATCCGATGACTTTTTCGTACCTTTATAGCATAAATAGTACTCTAAAAGTTATCGTAAAATGAAGACAATCGTATGTGATCATGATGTGGATGCGACCGTGGAGGAATGGCCTGTCCGTCCCTATTCCAAGAGTGAGTTGGCGCGCGCTTACGCGCCTGAAATCGGAGAGCGTTCGGCTCTGAACCGCCTTTCACGGTGGCTGCGCGGGAACGCGCTCCTGTATCAAGCTTTGCTGGATACGGGCTACCGCCCCGCCCAACAGATTTTCACCAGCAAGCAGGTCGGCCTGATTTTTGAGTATATAGGAAGGCCTTAGGGAAGTGGGGAGTTGAGAGTTGAGAGTGGACGCTTGCGGCTGCGTCGGGCTACGCTTGTGCAAGTGTAGGCTTGCAGAGCCGCAAGCGTCGGGCTTCACAGCCGCAAGTGCTTTTTTATCATTTTTCAATGAGATTGATCCATGGTGAATGATCCTTGCTCATGACTTTGCCTTGTGCTTCCGCTATTACTTGCTCTTCGGACTCCCGTTCATCGTAACGTCCGCAGGCTTGTCGGACATATAGGACGCTTCCTGTCTGGCACAGGTCCTGGTCGCGCACCTTCAGCATGTCGAGTCGGGTATAGTTGCCGTCCTGCCGGTTGATGCGGGATATGGAAAATATGAAATCGGCCAGATTGGCCCAGTTGGCGCTGCCTGCGATGGTATACATGTCAATCTCTTCCAGCTCGTTCTTTCCGTTGAGTTTGGTGAGTTTGCGCGGATGGGCTACGATGATGACCCATATGTTGTTGGTTCTGCCCCATGCCTGCATTTGCGTCAGCATGGCTTTTATGGCTTGGGTTTCGGTGTTGTACCGGTTGGTTTCTACCTCCATGAAGAGGTACGGGTCGATAATAAGATATTTCAGTGGAAGGGTGCGCCGCACCATGTCCGCTCTCGCGATGATATTGTTGGGAGTGGGGGATACTTCATGCAAGTCGAGGTGCACCATGTGGCTGTTCAGGAAACTGACGATAGGTTTCAACTGTTCCTGGGTATAATTTACGGTGTTCATTTTTCCCAGCATGAGCTGTACGAGATGGGCGATATGCTTATCCTTGTCGGGTACTTCGAAAGAGAGATAGCATACATAGCGTCCGGTCTTGGCCATGAGCCGGCACGTGAGGTCGTTCAGAAAATCGGTCTTTCCGCTGTTGGGTACTCCGGTCTCGATAATCAGGCCTCCCTGGTCAGTGGGGTGGAATACATGGTCGGTCAAGGGGCCGTAACCTACGTCGTATCCGTGGTCGTATTCTCCGTGCAGCACGTTCAGAATCCCGTTTGTGCGTTCGCTTACGGTGACGATGTCGGCTGTGTGTTGCGGTCGGGCGGCCTCGATGATTTCGCACACCACTTCAATACCGTAGGTGGCGAGTACGTCGGAAATGTCCTTGCAGTCGCCGGGTAGCGTGGTGAGCAGGCAGCGTGCTCCGAAATAGTCGGTGAGATGCTTCACCAGGGTTCTCCCCGGCAGGTCGGAATCTCCGCAGATCACGATGTCTCGTACTTGCTCCATCCAGGGTTCAAAGGCTTCGAAGCTTTTGGAGAGATCGCTTGCCGCTCCATTGGGCACGCTGATGGCGTAAGGATATCCCGCTTCATTGAGTGTCAGTACGTCTTTTTCGCCTTCGGTGATGATCAGTCGGGGGATGGTTGCTTCGGATACTTTCAGGGGGTTGATGCAGTCGATGTGATAAGGCGGACAGGGTGTTGTTGGCGAGTCCTGGCTCCAGAATTTGGTGTATCCGGCGGCTTTTTCCATGCCAGTTGTTTCTCTTTCATCTGTGGGTTTGACGGTTGAGGGATCGCACGAACGATATTTGGCATTTACGGGCTGACCGTTCAGGTAGTTGACGTAGGCTACGCAATGATGCATGGTTCCCGTGTTTTTGCTGTCCTCGTCTTTGCCGAAACAGCGGTGGGTGAGGCAGCCGATACGGGCTTCTATGGCCGTTTTCAGTGAGATGCCCTGGTCGGCAAGATAGCGCCGGGCGGTGAGCTGGTCCCGGTCGGTAGTCTCGGGATCATCTGTCAGTGGTTTTATTTTGGAGAATACTTCGGGCGTCAGCTTTTTGTAGTCTTCGGGAATCATGGGTACCTCGGATGTGGTCTTTCCGGTTCTATTTTCTCCTTCCCGGCGGGTACTGTGGAGGGACTTGCCTGCGGATGTCGAGTCATAGTTGTTTCGTTCTTCCCAGAAGTCCTTGAGCTTTCCTTTGAAGTCGCATCCTCCGTAGAAGCAATGAAAGGCTCCTGTCTCTTTGGAGATATAAAGATGTTTTTTGCCGCATTTAGGGCACCCTGTTACGAAATTCTTTCCTGCATTCTTGCGATCGGGAAAGTCACATAGATAATAAAATGGTTTCATTGTAATTTATAATTTGTAATTTGTAATTTACAATTGTGGTGACGTCCATTCCCGGCTCAGCACATTCCAGATCGCCGTCATTGTCGGTCTTGCAGGTGCGTCCTCGGGTATATTCACTGAGCCTTCCACCTCATCATCATAGAATCGCATCCCCGACTCGGGATCCGTCCATTCGAATTCAAACCCTTTCGGTTCCAAC
>NZ_EQ973495.1:17273-29759 GCF_000158035.1 Bacteroides cellulosilyticus DSM 14838 | reverse complement strand
CTTTTGTTTCCTGAGCTGTCTGTTCCCGTTTCAGTCTGCTGTCTTTTGCGGCATCGTTCAGCAGATGTTGTCCGTGAGCTGATTTCAGCAGATTGGTCAGCCAGCAAAGTCTTCCGGCGTGGTTGGACTTCATAAACCGTGCCTGCGACGCGAAATAAGGAATCAGCAATTCGTTCACCATATACACGAGATTTTCACACGCGTGTTTCCGTGTGAGCCTTTCGTGCAGTTGGAACCAGTTGATGAGCGGCGTCAGTATCTGCGCCTTCTGCGCGGAATCTTCGTTGATGAGATGGAAAAATTCTTTGGCGGTAGCCAAAGATTCCGGTGTAACGATATTTTTCTTATCAGAATTATCTTCTAAAGGTTTATCGCCTTCCGGCGAGAGTTCTTCGTCAGAAGAATTCCCTTTAGTATATATATTATATATATTATCCTGTGGAAAAGTTTCCGGAAACTTTTCCGGTAATTCTTCCGATGAAAACTTCTCTATCCAGAGAGGCGAGTAGAAATATTTTATTCCGTATGTGTTTCTTTCGGGTACAATGCCGAATGAACCGCAACGCTTGACCGCTTCCGTGAGGAACTTTGCATTTTTAAAGGCCAGCGCTATGCTGATCTCGTAAAAATTATCCACGGGATATACTTTTTCCTGATTCATGTATGCACTCATTCCGAGGTAGAGGTGCAGGAGTTTGGGAATGACGGAGTCCGTAATCTTGCGGCTCTTCCACAGACCGAGGGTCTTTTGGAGTTCCGTGACGGGGATGGTTGTTTTTAGAGCCTTCATCGCTTGTTGTTTTAAAATTTGCGGTGAAGTTATAGAGAAAGAAAATAGCGGCGTTACCACCATGTTGGTAATCCGTGTTAAATATTAACATTAATTTAAAGAACAATATGAAAAAAGTAGTTTACACTTACAAGGCTTTGGGGGATAGCATGGCCCTTCTCCGCGAAGTTTCCGGAATTCCGGTGAAAGAATTGTGTGAGGGCTGTGGAATCAGTAATCGTACTTACTATCAGGTCATATTTGGTGAGACGTTAGCATAAGCTATTACATCCGGATCTTTCATTATTTGCGTGAAAATGCGGATGAAAAGCGATATAGTGAATGCCGCTATGCTATGGAAAAATACATGCTGGATGTATGGTTCAGATGAAATTTTATCGTAACTTTGTAATCTAAGTAAAGGAAATTGAAGATAGTTTCGAAGTAAACTGAAAGATATGGAACAGCAGAGACAACTTTATCCGATAGGAATACAGACTTTCTCGGAAATCCGCAGAAAGAACTATTTGTATATAGATAAGACGGAATACGTTTATCGAATGACGCATTTCGATTCTAAATATGTGTTTCTGAGTCGTCCTCGCCGTTTTGGCAAGAGTCTGCTCACCAGCACACTGCATTCTTATTTTGAAGGTTGTAAGGAACTGTTTGAGGGACTTGCCATTGATAAGTTAGAGGCGGAATGGACTCGGTATCCGGTTCTTCACTTTGACATGAGCATGGCGAAGCATGTGGATAAGGAACGTCTGGAGCAAATGTTGAGTGTTCAGTTGTATAGATATGAAGAGGTGTATGGCAAAGTGAGTGAGGAAGTGACATTGAATGATCGTTTCTCCGGACTGATCCGCCGTGTTTGCCAACAGACCGGTCGGCAGGTCGTTGTCCTCATTGATGAATACGACGCTCCTCTTCTCGACGTTGTCCATGAAGAAAAGAATCTGCCTGTCCTTCGGGATGTGATGCGCAATTTCTACAGTCCGTTGAAAGCTTGCGATCCTTATCTGCGTTTTGTGTTCCTCACCGGTATCACAAAGTTTTCCCAACTGAGCATCTTCAGCGAACTGAATAATATCAAGAACATCAGTATGGATGGACCGTATGCTGCTGTTTGCGGTATCAGCGAGGAAGAAATGCTGACTCAGATGGATAATGACGTGGATATACTGGCCATGCGTATGGAAGTGTCTCGCGAAGAAGTGCTTGCGAAATTGAAAGATAACTATGATGGCTATCATTTCACCTGGCCGTCACCTGATATTTACAATCCCTTCAGCCTGTTGAACGCCTTTGCCGACGGTAAGATGAATTCTTACTGGTTTGGCAGTGGAACACCTACCTATTTGATAGAGATGCTGAACAAATATCATGTAATTCCCCAACAGATTGGAGATCGAAAAGCACTGGCTGAATCTTTTGATGCGCCTACCGAACGGATAACGAATATCACTCCGTTGCTCTACCAAAGCGGTTATATCACGATAAAGGGTTATTCTCCCATCACGAATCTTTATTTGTTGGATATCCCCAATAAAGAAGTCCGTTTGGGCTTGATGAAGAGTCTGCTGCCCGGTTACCTGCACCAACACACGATGGATGGGCTTACCACGGTGGCTCTGCTGTACGAGGCTATCTACGAAGAGAGGCTGGACGATGGACTGCGTTTGTTGCAGGCTTTCCTTTCTACAATACCTTATTGCGACAATACCGATTATGAAGGCCATTACCAGTCGTTGTTCTATACCATTTTCAGCCTGTTAGGTATGTATGTGGATGTGGAAGTGCGTACCCCGCGCGGGCGTGTGGATGTGGTGATGCGTAGTTTGTCCGCTCTTTACGTGATGGAACTGAAGTTGGACAAAACGGCCGATGACGCCATGGGACAGATTGATCTGAAGAATTATCCCGAACGCTTCGCGCTGTGCGGACTGCCGGTGGTGAAGGTGGGGATTAACTTCGATACTGAGCGGAGGACGCTGGGGGAGTGGAAAATAGAAGAAATCTGATAATATAGAAAATGAATTGTGCAAGATGGTAACTATTAAAAACACCCAGTTTACTTCCAACGTAGCTCTTTGCGATGTTCTTTTTGCAATGAACAAAGAAAAGATGCTTGGTATTATCAAGAAGCTTGACCTTTACGTAAGTCCCAATTTGAAGAAGGACGAAACAGCCCGTCGGGTGGCTCGGGAATTGCTGGATAATCCTATATCTATACTTTGCCAGTTAAGCAAGGCTGAACTTCAGATTGTGGATGAATTTGAAAAAGCGGGCCCTAATCATTATATTACCCGTAAGATGCGCAAGACATTCTATAAATTGCAGAATTTCGGACTGGTATTGACTTATGAAGACGAATCCCGCAACGAGTGGCAAATGCTGATGCCCGATTGTGTTCGTGAATCTTTAGCGGATAGCTATGCTTTTTACTTGGATATGGCCAATAAAGGAGTTCGTGGCCCTTCCGCGAAAGAACTCCGGATGAGAGTTGCTTTGAATCATCTTTTGGGCAAGGACGAGAATTGAGATTTTCCTGAAATAAATAGTATACTTATAGACTTTTTATAGCGGGTTGTGAAGCGTTGAAGCGTTCATGACCGCATTGTTAGTGCTTACAAGATAGAAGCATACGTACCGCTCGTGTACGTATGAAATCCAATCATTTTATTTTAATCGTATCGAAATGAACGTAATTAAGACTTCGATTGATGGCGTTGTCATCATCGAACCTCGTCTTTTTGATAGTAATGTATCTTTGTATTTATGAAAATATTAATTCTTACCCAGCCTTTGCGTACTAATTATGGCGGGTTACTTCAAGCTTATGCTTTGCAACAAATATTGAAGGGAATGGGACATGATGTTGTTACAGATCGACTTGGAGTTATACAAAAACTGTCTTTATGGAATAGAGTTTTACGTTTTTTATATCATGCAACTCAATTCTATATACTAAAGAATTATCGTTATTATCCATACCGTTATTTATTTTTTTCATTTGATAAAGAAAGTAAGGCTAAAAGAAGCATTACTGCTAATACAGAGCGCTTTGTTAATATTCATGTTGATACAATTGATTTATTTACAAGAAATAATGAAAATGTAATCAATACAGTGAGGCAGTTTGATGCAATAGTAGTAGGTAGTGATCAGGTTTGGAGGGCTACAATAAGTGATATACCTACTTATTTCTTATCTTTTACAAAGGCTATAAATGTGAAGCGCATAGCTTATGCTGCTTCATTTGGCACGGATGACTTGAATGAATATTCAAAAAAGGACATGAAAATAGCGTCTGAGTCTATCAAATTATTTGATGCGATTTCAGTTAGAGAAGAGTCTGGGGTGCACCTTTGTCGAGATTATTTTAAAATAGATGCAGTTCATGTTTTAGATCCGACGATGCTTTTAAGTAAGGATGATTATTTGAAATTGATAGAAGGCGAGGATAGTTCTTGTTCGACGGATATGCTTCTTACTTATGTGTTGGACAGAACACAGGAGAAAAATGAAATAATAAGAAATGTAGGTGAGTCTTTGCATTTAACCCCTTATGAGAATGGACCTACAACCCACTTTTCCAATATAATAGAAAATAATGTATCAGAATGTATTTATCCGTCTGTATCTAAGTGGTTGGCAGGATTTCGGGATACTCAGTTTGTTGTGACAGATTCCTTCCATGGAACTGTGTTCTCTATTATTTTTAATAAGCCATTTGTGGCTATTCTGAATTCTGAAAGAGGAGCTTCAAGGTTTATCTCACTATTAAGTATTTTTCATTTAGAGAATCACTTGATTTCTATTGGTGGTGAGGTGTCAGAGGAACACTTAAGACCTATAGACTATACTTCGGTAAATAAAATCTTGGATGGGTGGAAACGTCAGTCTATTAACTATATAGAGAGTAATTTGAAAGAAGCGCATCAGCAGAGATAAGCGTATCCTGTGATCTGTTATACATTAGGGATTGAAATGTATTCTCTCTAATTTACTTAAAAATTGATTAAATGTTAGAAATACGTTCTGTATATGCCAAAAGTTAGTGTGATAATACCTGTATATGGTGTGGAGAAGTATATTTCTCGTTGTGCTCGAAGTCTGTTTGAACAGACCTTGGATGATATAGAGTATATATTTATTGATGATTGTACAAAAGATAATTCAATAGGAGTTTTATATGAGGTGTTAGAACAATATCCTCAAAGAAAAAAACAGGTACAAATCGTAAAACTTCCGATAAATAGTGGACAGGCTGCCGCTCGAAAGCGTGGAATGAAACTAGCTACTGGTGATTATGTTATTCATTGTGACGGTGATGATTGGGTGGATGTGGAAGCGTACGACAAAATGTGGAGAAAGGCCGTTGAAACCAATAGTGATATTGTATTTTGTGAATTTTACACTACCGATGGGGATAATTATTCACACATTCATAACAAACTAGATGCTTTAAACAAGGAAAATATCTTATTGATGATTGTCAGTAGAATGTTATGGAGTTTATGTGGTGGATTAGTGAGGAGGAGTATCATTTCTAACAATCAGATAATTTATCCGACAGCTAATAATGGAGAGGATTTTGCGATAATGATTCAGCAAATCTATTATGCCCAGCGATTTGCTTATATTGGTGAACCATTGTATTATTATTATGTAAACTCAAACTCTATTACAAAAGAGGTTGGGCTTGATAAGTATTTGTTAAGAAAAGAACAGCATTGTGCTAATATAAATATCGTCGAGAAGTTCTTTGAACGTGAAAATGTACTTGAGAAGAATTTAGATGTTCTATTAATCTTGAGATTGTATTGTAGAGCGAATTTCTCAACTCAAGTACGCGATAGAAAAACTCGTATGATATGGCATTCTATTTACCCGGAGCTGGATTCGAAGAACTTTCTATTTAATAATAAAGTTCCTCTACATTTGAAACTTTATTATTGGGCTGTCAAGTTGCATGCATTTTCCTTGTACATGTTATTGTCAGATTTGAAACATAAATTTAGTAAAAATTAGTTGCGGGTTATGAATAAGAGAGCTTGTTTGATTAATAAGAAATGTGGATTACACTTGTTCTTTTTATTGATTTCTCTGGGGATGTATTTCGGCTCTCCTATGAAATATTCTCAAGTCTATTGTGTCGTTTTATTTTTGCTATTTGTTTCTAATGCATTTTTGCTGTATGTTCAAGATCGAAAAAATGAGCCGCTTGGATTCAATATTTTGTTTACTATTAGTTTTTTTCTAGTAAGCTACATTTATCCAGTTTTTATTTATCCAATAATGCCTAATTATTCAATGTTTACTTATGGCGGATTCAGTAGTGACGTGATAACAAGAGCTACAGCATTGGTAAATGTAGCTTATGCTGTTTATAGCGTAGGTTATACGAGGAATTTTTTAGCTGTGAATTTAGGAGAGAGAGTTACTCCTGTATATTTGATTTCTACAAAACAGAATGATAGAATAGTTACTTTGGAGATTGTATTGTTTGTACTAATTGTGATTACTGGGGGACTTGAGTTTTTCTCTGATACATATTCAGGTGAGGCGGAAGCGAATGCAAGTGCTTTATTTCGTTTTATCTATACATTTTTTCTATCATTTACTCTTTTTTGTTGTCTGGTAGACTGTACTATGAAAGGATTTAAAAATAGCATAGTTATTTGCTTCATTATATTGTTGCTTCTTGGTACGGGCACACGTACATTGCCATTGTGTATAATGTCTGTTTATTTATGCTATTATAGTTTGCGATATCATCTGTCAATTCAAAAAGTTTTTGTAGCTCTTTTTGTAGCCTTTGTATTTTTGTCATTGATAGGACATTGGCGGGGTGGTGAAGAATTGCCCAATACGTCTGATAATGAATTGGCATTATTCGATTATGTTAGAGACTTTATTATTTGTAATAGGAATTTGTATGCCATTTATGATCATGTAAATAATGAGTCTATTACCTATGGCATTTCTTCCCTGTCTTATATATTAGCTCCTATACCTTTTTTGCAATCATTTGTATCTTTTTTATTTGGTATTCCAACATACAGTATGAAATCAGAGTCTCTTACTAGTAATTGGGTATTAGGTGAAGGTAATCCTTTGGGAATGGGTACACATATAGTAGGGGATATATATCTTTCATTTGGTTTTATTGGAGTACTTTTTTTGTTCTATTTTTTGGGGAAAATTGTTACTTCTTCAAGAATGAAAAGCAGGATGGGGAGTCAAAGTGCTTTCATTATTTATTATATTCTGCTATCTGGAGCCATTTTTATGTGTCGTGGTTCTTTTTTTTATAGTCTTAAAAATCTGATTTGGGTGTTGCTTTTCTGGAATATATGCAATTATAAATATGTGCAAAATCAAGCTTCTCATAAGTTTATTTAAAAAGAAAATATAATGAAAATCATTTATTGTCTTCATGGAACTTACAATTCGGGTGGAATGGAACGAATCGTTATTAATAAAGCAAATTATTTGGCTAAAGTCGGCCATGATGTTTCTATTGTAACAGTTGAACAGAAAGGGCGTGAACATTTTTTTGAGATTCATCCTGATATTACTCTTTTTGATTTGCGCATTAATTATGCAAATGGCAATGATAGAGCTTTTTTGTGGAAAATGTTTTCGTTTCTGATAAAAAGGGCTATTCATCGAAAAAGATTGGCAACTTATTTGAAGGCTAATAAAGCTGATATTGTTATTTCAACATTTGGCAACGAAGTAACTTTTTTGCCTAGTATAAAGGATGGTAGTAAAAAAATCGCTGAAATTCATTTTTCAAGATTTTTCCGAATGCAATTTGATAGAAAGGGACTTTGGAATTTAGCGGATAAGTATAGGTCAACAAAAGATTTGAAAGTCGTAAATAAATACGATAAGTTTGTTTGCCTTACTTATGAAGATAAGGGCTATTGGACTTCTAACTCTAATTTGGCTGTTATCCCTAATTTTATAAGTCAATATCCATTAAAATGTGCAAGTTTAAAATCTCATACTGTTATTGCTGTAGGAAGATTATCTTATCAAAAAGGTTATGAACGGCTTGTTGATGCTTGGAAAATAGTGACTCAGTATCATCCCTTTTGGGTTTTAAAGATCTTTGGTTCGGGGGAAAAATATGATTATGTAAATAATCGTATTATAGAAAGTAATTTAGAGAAAGTAATAGAGATACATGAGCCTACATCAGACATACAGCAGGAATATTTAAATAGTTCAATATTTGTTCTTTCATCTCGTTATGAAGGACTTCCCATGGTTCTTTTAGAAGCTATGTCTTGTGGATTACCGGTAGTTTCTTATGATTGCAAATGCGGTCCTAAGGATATCATAAAGGATGGAGTAGATGGCTTTCTAGTTCGTGAAGGCGATATTGATGATTTGGCTAAGAAAATAATGTTGCTGATAGAAAGTGAAGAATTACGTGAACAAATGGGTACAAAAGCTTATCAAAAATCTAAATTATATTCACAAGAAACGATAATGGCAAAGTGGGAAGAAGTGTTTGAAAGTCTAGTACGATAGTATGAATAAAAGGTATTAACGGACTACATTGAGTGCGTAAATTCTCTTGTTTGAGAAACAGCTTATATAATCTTTGAGAGAGACAAACAATCAACTTTAAGGATATGATTGAGATCTTGAAGAATATAATTGTGTGCTTACAATTAATTATAGTGCTATGTTAAGAATAGTTTTTGATAATATTATTTTTTCACTCCAGAGAACAGGAGGAATTTCTGTAGTATGGTATGAAATACTAAAACGCTTTTTGAGTACAGAGCAAAAAATATCATTTATAGAGTTTACTTTTATTGATAATCTTCAACGTGCATTACTCTTGATCCCCAAAAAACAGATAGTGAAATATCCGGCATCAACATTGAAATATAGACGTTATTTTCCTGTAAGTTGTGCAGACGAGAGCGAACGCTTTGTTTTTCATTCATCTTATTTTAGGATCAGCTCAAATCCGAATGCCATCAATATAACAACTGTTCACGATTTTACCTATGAGTATTTTTATCACGGTTTACATAAATGGATTCATTGTTGGCAGAAATATTATGCGATACGAAAAGCTAAATATGTAATCTGTATCTCAGAAAATACAAAGAAGGATTTGCTTCGCTTTTTACCAGATGTAGATTCAAAGAAGGTGCGAGTAATTTATAATGGTGTCTCTGATGACTATTTCCCTTTGCAAAATATTGAAAATATAGACTTGCCATTTGATGTAAAATCTTATCTATTATTTGTAGGAGAACGGAAAGCATATAAAAATTTCAAATTGGTTATAGAGAGCATTCGCAGAAAAGATTGGAAGATAGTAATAGTCGGTGCTAGTTTGACTCAAGAAGAAATAAGATTTCTGGATTTAAATATTGGTAACCAGCGTTACAGCTATATGGGAAGAATTTCAAATAGACAATTGAATATTCTGTATAATGGAGCCAAGGCTTTTGTCTACCCTTCTTCTTATGAGGGATTTGGCATTCCTGTATTAGAAGCTCAAAGGGCAGGTTGCCCTGTAATAGCTTATAATTCTTCTTCTATTCCGGAAATAATAGGTGATACTCCTTTATTGATGAATAGTTTAGATGAAGTGGAATTATGTAGTAAACTGGAGTTGTTATCTGATGAAAAGCTTTGTTTGGATGTAATACAAAAGGGACTTGAAAATGCCAAGAGATTTAGTTGGAATAAGATGTATGAACAACTGGCATCTTTGTATGAAGAAGCATATAATGAGATTTAATAAAAACAACAGTAATGAAAGCCATATTAATTATTACCGCAGTTTTCCCTCCTGAACCTATTGTCTCTTCTAAATTATCGTTTGATATTACAGATAAGTTGTCCGAAACTTATGAAGTGACGGTTTTACATCCCCGTTCAAGTCGTCCTTATGGATTCTCTTTTGCTGAAAAAGCAAGTAAAGCGAGTCGATATGAAGAGGTCACAGTTGCTTCTTATGTGTGTCCACAATCTAAATTGACAGGCCGTTTTTATGAAAGCTTTAGTTTTGGTTTACATTGTAGAAGATATATTGAGAGATATAGGAATCGCTTTTCTTGTATTTATGTAAACTCATGGCCGCTATTTTCACAGGCCTTGATAGTAAAAACTGCTAAAAAGTATAAGATACCATGCATTGTGCATGTACAAGATATTTATCCGGAATCATTTACTAATAAGATAAAAAGTAAAACTATTTCATGTGTCATATGCTCTATGTTGCTACCTGTTGATAAGTACATCCTTAGTAACGCTACTCATGTATTAGCTATTTCTACCAATATGAAGATGTACTTGGAAAAAAGCAGGAATATTGATAAGAAGATGATTACTGTAGTGGAAAATTGGCAGGATGAGCGTGAATTTATAGCATATATGGACGGTAATGAAGCAAAAAGGAGTGATTCGATGTTGTCTTTTATGTATTTAGGAAATATAGGACCTGTAGCGGGTATTGAATTTTTGATTCATGCTTTTGCTAAAGCACAATTGAATGATGCGAGACTGATAATAGCTGGAAGTGGGTCGAGAAGGCAGTCGTGTATGGAATTGGCGAAGAGTTACCAACATGTAAACATTGAATTTTGGGATGTACCGGACGGCAAAGTTCCTGAGGTGCAAAGTCAGGCGGATATCATGCTTTTACCTGTAAAAAAAGGGGCGGCGATGAGCTCAATTCCTTCTAAACTACCGGCATATATGTTTTCACAAAAAACGATAATAGCTTCTTTGGATTTGAAAAGTGATACTGCGAGGGCTATCATTGAAAGTGATTGTGGCTTGGTTGTAGAAGCGGAAAATGAGCAAGCGATGATTAATGCACTACAAGTGTCAACTCAATATTGGAATTCAGAAGTACTGAATCGAAAAGGGAAAAATGGTTTTGATTATGCAATGAAACGATTCTCTAAAAGGTATAATTTATCATTGATAACTGAAATAATAGAAAAATATGTCTGTTAAAATAGGAAATGTGTCTGATGCGGATATTTTGTCGCTTGTAGCTGTCCATAATCATGCTTTTCCCGATTTCTTTTTGACTGGTTTGGGCAATCGTTTTTTGTCTTTATATTATAGAACGGTGAGGGAAAATGAATCTGGGATTCTTTTAGGGTACTATGATGAGGGGAGATTGATGGGGTTTTGCGCCGCGACAATGAGATCAGCTTCTTTCCACTCTCAACTTATAAAGGAAAACCTACTTGCATATATGATCGTAGCTTTTCGTTTGCTGCTTACCCGTCCCGGAGCAATCATACGTTTATATCGGAATCTTACTAAAAAGTCTGTTTCTGTCAATGATAAAGGTGACTATGCGGAATTATTGTCTATTGGGGTCGATGCAGGCTGCCAAGGGAAAGGCATTGGTAGGGCTCTTTTATGCGAGCTGGAAAAGGAGATCTTGTCTAAAGGAGGCAGAATTGTTTCATTGACAACCGATTATGATGATAATGAAAAGGTGCAAGGCTTTTATTCTTCCTTGGGATATCAGATTTATTATGATTTTATAGCTTATCCTCAGAGAAAAATGTATAGATATATTAAAAAACTAAATGAAAACTAATGAAAAAAGTTGCATTAATAACGGGAATAACAGGTCAGGATGGTTCATTCCTTGCCGAGTTGTTAATAGAAAAAGGTTATGAAGTTCATGGCATTCTTCGTCGTTCTTCATCTTTTAATACAGGACGTATTGAGCATTTATATCTTGATGAATGGGTCCGAGATATGAAAAAAGACCGTCTGATCAATCTTCATTACGGGGATATGACGGATAGTAGTTCACTAATTCGGGTTATTCAGATGGTACAACCGGATGAAATCTATAATCTTGCGGCACAAAGCCATGTAAAAGTGAGTTTTGACGTACCTGAATATACAGCCGAGTCAGATGCTGTAGGTACACTTCGTATGTTGGAAGCGGTTCGTATTTTAGGCTTGGAAAAGAAGACTAAAATCTATCAAGCTTCTACTTCTGAATTATTTGGTAAAGTACAGGAAATTCCACAAAAAGAAACAACTCCATTTTATCCTCGTAGCCCATATGGTGTTGCAAAACAATATGGTTTTTGGATTACCAAAAATTATCGTGAAAGTTATGGTATGTTTGCTGTTAATGGCATCCTTTTCAACCATGAAAGTGAACGACGAGGAGAGACATTTGTGACTAGAAAAATAACACTTGCCGCTGCTCGTATAGCACAAGGATTTCAGGATAAACTTTATTTGGGCAATTTGGATGCACGTCGTGATTGGGGGTATGCAAAGGACTATGTGGAATGTATGTGGCTTATATTGCAGCATGATGTTCCAGAAGATTTTGTTATAGCTACAGGTGAAATGCATACGGTTCGAGAATTTGCTACGCTTGCATTCAAGGAAGCAGGTATTGACCTTTGTTGGGAAGGCGAAGGGGTAAATGAAAAGGGCGTTGATGTAAAAACTGGTAAAGCATTGGTTGAGGTTGATTCCAAGTATTTCCGACCTTGTGAAGTTGAACAGTTATTAGGAGATCCGACCAAAGCGAAGACATTGCTTGGCTGGAATCCAACAAAGACTGGTTTTTCTGAATTGGTGAAAATAATGGTGATGCATGATATGCAGTTTGTTAAAAAATTGTATATCAGGGCACAATTAGATGATTAAAATTATTTTTAATTATATAGCAGAAT
>NZ_EQ973495.1:11934-17071 GCF_000158035.1 Bacteroides cellulosilyticus DSM 14838 | reverse complement strand
GAAAGCATTGGAAGAAGAAATCAGAGTATTTTCTAATGCTCAAGAAGTGCTTTGTGTAAACTCCTGGACTTCGGGTGCTATAATGATGCTCCGTTGGTTGGGAGTGACAGAGGAGGATGAGGTTATTGTACCAGCATATACGTATAGTGCTACGGCTTTAGCGGTGCTTCATGCTGGTGCAAAGCCAGTCATGGTAGATTCCGGAGAGGATTTTAATATCTCCGTAGAAGCTATTTGTAAGGCGATTACTCCAAGGACTAAAGCTATTATTCCAGTAGATATTGCAGGTTTTCCTTGTGATTATGATCGCATCATGAAATTGGTTAAAGAGCCTGAAGTGCAGAGCTTATTTCAGGTAGCATCTCCGGTACAGGAAAAGTTAGGACGCATTCTTGTAATGAATGATGCAGCGCACTCTTTAGGAGCTTATTACAGCAAAAATCAGCGTACAGGATGTGAAACAGACGTCGCTATCTTTTCTCTTCATGCTGTAAAGAATGTGACGACAGCTGAAGGAGGAGCCATCTGTCTAAATTTACCTGAACCATTTGATAATACGGAGCTTTATAAAGAACTTCGTATGATGAGTTTGAATTGTCAGACTAAAGATGCTTTTTCTAAGTCGAAAGCTGGTGGGTGGCGTTATGACATAGTAGGTTTAGGTATGAAAATAAACATGGCTGATGTAAATGCTGCTATTGGTCTAGCTCAGATACGAGAATATCCAAAATTATTGGAGGAAAGGAAAAGAGTTTTTAATGCTTACTCGGAAGCATTTGCCGATTGCGATTGGGCTGTTTTACCGCCTTCTATTGTTGGAGAAAAGGAAAGTTCATACCATATTTATGCTCTGCGTATTAAAGATTTTACGGAAGAACAGCGAGATCGAATGATTGATGAAATTGCGAAAAGCGAAGTTGCTGTAAATGTTCATTTTATTCCAATGCCGATGCTTTCATTTTTTAGCTCATTAGGATATGATATAAAAAATTATCCGCAAGCTTATGAAAATTTTAAAGGAGAAATTTCTTTGCCTATTTATCCACAATTAGATGGAGAAAAATTGAGTTTTATTATTAGAGTTGTAAAGGAAGCATATTGGAAAGTGATTGGTGATAAATGATGATTCGTTTTTTTGATATTCTCTTTTCTCTTTTGGGCATAATTGTGCTCTTTCCTGTTTTTTATTGTTATATATAACTATTCGTTTGGAAAGTAAAGGTGGTGGTTTTTATAAACAGTTGCGTGTAGGGCGTAATGGTGGAGATTTTTATGTCTACAAATTCCGATCAATGCGCATCGGTTCGGATAAACAGGGCTTGATAACAGTAGGTGGACGTGATCCGCGAATTACTCGTGTTGGATACTTTATTCGTAAGTACAAATTGGATGAATTGCCACAATTATTCAATGTACTGAAAGGAGATATGAGCTTGGTAGGTCCTCGCCCGGAAGTTCGGAAATATGTTGACCTATATACGGAAGAGCAAAGAAGAGTACTGTCTGTTCGTCCTGGAATTACAGATTATGCATCTATAGAGTATGTAGATGAAAATACGATTTTGGGACAGACAGAAGATGCAGATCGTGCGTATGTGGAACAAATTCTTCCAGATAAAATTCAATATAATATGAAGTATATCAATCACCGTTCTGTGAAAGAATACTTTAAAATTATTTTTCTGACATTTTGGAGTATTGTACATTCGTAAAGAAGCTGTTGAAATGTATAAAGGTATTATTTATACCTTATTATATATGGAAAAAGTAATATCTGCTTAAATGTTTATTTTTGATAACATTTATAAGTTCCAAAATAATATTCATACTGGTTCCCGGCAGACAATTATTGTCTTGTCGGGATTTTTTTTGTCCATAATTGAGCAGGTAGCATCAGCCGGAGTTATCCGGTAGATGCTACCCGGGACAAGTAGGCTTTAAAGTTCAAATTTCACTGCCGCCCAACGGTTTTTCTCTTGATGGTGTACAAAGTGTAATCCGTTACGTTCGGCCTCTGCCTGGATCAGAGGAATGTCGTCCACATAGAATCCACTCATAAAGAGTTGGGAACCCTCGCGCATGCAACGTACATACTGTTTCATGTCATTCAGCAGAATGTTCCGGTTGATGTTAGCAATGACTACGTCAAACGGACCTATATCTCCCAGTGAAGAGGCGTCTCCCTGGAATACGGAAATATTGTCTACGTGGTTCAATTCGATGTTTTCAAGTGAGTTACGAACGCACCATTCATCAATATCGATGGCAGTACAAGGTTCTGCACCACGCATGCGAGCAAGAATGGCAAGGATGGAAGTGCCGCAACCCATATCGAGAAGGGACTTGCCTTGTAGGTCACTGTCCAGTAGTTCACCGATGATGAGACTGGTGGTTTCGTGATGTCCTGTACCGAAAGCCATTTGCGGATTGATGACAATATCATATTCTGTTCGGGGAACATCATGGTGGAAAGTACTGTGGATGACACAGCGGTCACCAATCACAATCGGTTGGAAGAAGTTCTTTTCCCATTCCTCATTCCAGTCTTTATCTTCGGCTTCTGTAAAAGTATATTCGATTTGGGTGTCTGGTAGGGGGAACTCGTCAATAGCTGCTTTTACGGTTGTTTCATCATACAAATCTTTTTGTATATAGGCAGCAATACCGCCTTCTTGTTCAACAAAACTCTCAAAACCTGCATCGCCCAGGATAGCGGAAAGCACATCGTTTACTACTTCTGTACAAGGAGAAGTGCGGAAAGTAAATTCTAAATATTTCATTGGAATATAATTTATTGTTAAATGCAAAGCCTCTGTTAGCGAAGCGAACCAGTTTCTTTGTATATTTGTTTATTAGCTGCAAAGATAATGCAAATCGAATGTAGAACTTTCATGCTTGCATGAAAAAGTTATGCTGAGATGCAGTTTGTCTTATTTAAAGATGGGGCATTTAAGAAATTCTATTCATCTTTGAAAATCTTTCCATATTGTTTTAATGCCATATTTTTCATGAGTGTTTCTTCTTTTGTCAGTGCGAATCCCATATATTTGCAAACGTGATCATTGCGTAGGATACAGATACACATTCTTTTGTAAGTCGGAATTTCCTTGAATTCTGCAATATCAATATCATCCAAATAATCCATCTTGACAGGCTTCTTGTCTGTTTTGTAGTTTGTACTTTCTCCTACTTGAATAGGAATATTTCTTTCTCTTAGTTTCTGTATCACTTCGTCACTGAGTACACCGCCCTTATTCTTCCAGAATCTGATACTTGTCTCCAATTTCTTCCGGTATCTGTTCCGGGTATGTTCAGGTAGAGTAGACAGAAGAAACTCTGTAAAGGATTTCCATGTATATCCTTTGGGTAAATGTATCTCATCTCTTCCCATGGCTCCGGTTTTTCCATAAATCCCGGAAAAATTTACTCCGTTAACCCGGCCAATCATCCGTCCCCACATATCGGGATCAATCACTCTGTACAGTGACAGGCTCTCTATGGCTTCGCAGATAAAAGGACTTGCTACCCGTTGTCGGTCAAGGCTAATTCCTGCTTGATAATAAAGATCGTACAGATGATTATAATCCCACTTGAATTTACCATTTGCTACCCAGATATCAGTTGTTTTCCAGTCAAAAATAGGATAGAGGTTATAAACACCTTCAGTAATTTGGGTACTCCATAGGTAGTTGGCATATCGTTCCTTTGTTTTTCTGTAAATGGCACGCCAACGATTATGGCTTTCCTGTGTACGAATGCCAACTAAACAGCATGTTCGGGTAGCCTTTTTATTTTTATGTAGCCATTGGGCAAATTCCATTTGAAAATCATAATCCCACATGTCGGTAGTGTAGAAAGGGAACTCATGTAATGTCATTGCCCTCTCCGGTTTTTGGCGTACCCAGACTGCTTTTTTGTCTTCATCCCATGGCCTCCAATAATCTTCATACATGGACGTACATGTCGTTACTCGAAAAGGTACGCAAATATGATATATATCCAGGATGTCTTGATTCTCTTTAAAAGTTCGTTCCACATAATCAATTGTCATGTTGTACTGTATTTCATAATCCATATGAAATACCCCAATTTTTCTTTTTAAATTATGTTTGCGGATATAATCTATGCATAAATTTAATAGTACACCGCTATCCTTGCCTCCTGAAAATGAGATGTAAATATTATCAAAATTCTGAAAAATGACACGTAATCTTTCTTGGGCAAGGTCATATACGTTTTGCTTTCTTATGTCTTGCATTGTTTTTTTAGTATTGTTCGTTTATTTGCTGCAAAAGTAATAAAAAAAGATCAGATAGATAAAATGTATAAACATATACAAATTCCGGAGATACTTCCTAATCCGATTCTCCCTGCTGACTTTTACATCTCGTATAGCCTTTATCTCATCAGTAGATAGCCAGATATCACGCACTGATTTCTCCGGCATTTTATATCCGTCAAACGGATAAGTTTCATGTGTTATAAACTTGCACTGGAGATTTAATTTAGTGCATTGAAAACCAAAATAATATCTCTTTTGTTATGATAGAATAGGGAAATCCCTATAATCATTTGGGGAAATTCTCCTGTATGCGGTAAAATCCATCGCTATCTTTGTGACGTGATAAAATGGATTAATGTAAAACCTATAAACCACACCCATATGAAAAAGATTGTTTTTTTATCGCTTTTTGCCTTGTGCCTCCCTTGGATGGTTTCGGCGCAGAGCATAGATGACGACCTTTACTACATTCCTTCTAAGGATAAGAAGGAAAAGAAGCAGGAGAAGAAAGTTACAAGCTCTGCTCCGACTGAAGAAATTGTAGTAAAGTCGAATGCACCAACTACGGTTTATACGTCGCCAGGTAATACTACTGTTGTAGTACAGGATCGTAAAGGAAATACACGTGATGTAGACGAATATAATCGTCGTTATGATTCTCGTGAGAATGACTTCGTAATGGAAGATGATACCTTATATATTAAGGAAAAAGCAGTGCCCGATCCGGATGGTGAATGGGTAAATGGCTTCGATGGTTCGGAAGATGATTATGAATATGCTATGCGTATCGTACGTTTCCGCAACCCGCGTTATGCGGTGAGCATCAGTAGCCCGTATTATTGGGATATCGTTTAC
>NZ_EQ973495.1:9477-11676 GCF_000158035.1 Bacteroides cellulosilyticus DSM 14838 | reverse complement strand
GGTCTGAATTCATGGGACTGGAACGTTTATACCGACGGAATGTATGCGTATGCTTTCCCGACTTTCTCTAACCGCTTATGGTGGGATTGGCGTTATAACTCCTACGGATGGGGAGGCTATCCTTATTATGGTTGGGGTGGATACTCACCTTATTACAGTTACGGTGGCTGGTCCTATGGCTGGGGCGGTTTCTACGGTGGCTGGAGTTGGGGATGGGGACATCATCACCATCATTATTATCCTGGCGGTGGCTGGTATCCCGGTGGCGGTGGACACTGGGGAGGCAACCATTGGGGGAGTCGTGATACATATACGAACAGGCGCTACAGCGGAACACGTAGTACGACAACTGCACGGCGTACTGACGGAACTGGTAGAGTGACAGGTGCGACCAGACAAAGCACAAGTGGACAAGTAAGACGTGGAGAAAGTGGAACTACCCGTCGGGTAGTGGGAACCCGTTCTTCCGGTGAACGTCCGGGAATGTCAACCCGCACAGATGCAGCTTCCTCAAGACGTTCTACCTATACACGTCCAAGTAGTACACGTAGCAGCTCTTCTTATAATAGCAATGTAGGAAATGTACGTAGTGGTAGTACGGTTCGTGGTACTTCAACGAGATCATCTTCGGGAAGTAGCGGCACTGTAAGAAGTACTTCAACACGTAGTAGCAGTACCTATAACCGGGGTAGTTCAACAGCTCCACGCAGCTACTCTAATGATAATAATCGTTCTTCTAGCTCACGGTCTTATAGTGCTCCTTCCACTCGTTCTTCTTCCAGTAGCAGTTATTCATCAGGAAGCAGTTCCCGTTCCAGTGGCAGTAGCTATTCCAGTGGCGGTGGAGGTTCCACACGTTCCAGTGGTGGCGGTGGCGGCTCAAGCAGAAGAAGATAAAAGTTAAGTGTTTCACACAAAAATGAATGAATTATGAAGAAGATAATGACTCTAACAGCCCTTGCTATGTTCGTCTCAATGGGTGCAGGGGCACAGACGGTATACGATGCTACGAATATAGCCAGTAAAGATCTAAGTGGTACTGCTCGTTTCGTAGGTATGGGAGGCGCAATGGGAGCGTTAGGTGGTGATATTTCCACTATCGGTACGAACCCTGCGGGTATTGGTATCTATCGTAGTAACGATATAGTAGCATCTTTCGGCTATTCGATTACAGATGTTGAAAGCAAATATGGCGGACAGACATTTAATATGGGAAAAAACCGTTGGAACTTTGATAATGCAGGTGTTGTGTTTTCTACCAAGGTTGGTAATGTTACGTCATTACGTTATGTAAACTTTGCCTTTAATTATCAGAAAGTAAAGTCTTTCAATCGGAATATGACTATGGCAGGAGACTTGAATGGTTATTCGCAGACCTATCAGATGGCAGCTATGTCCGATGGGATTACACCGGAAATGTGGAAGGGTAGTAATCCTTTTAATGCAAATGATATCGGATGGCTTTCCGCACTGGGATGGGAGGGACACCTGATAAATCCTTCAATAACTACTGATAAGACACCTTATCCTTATAATGATGCCGATGGTAATCAAATAAAGGATGAGGAAGGTAATCTTTTATATGAGAATTATAATTTCTACACAAGCATTTTAGGAGACGGTGACTATCCTTATTTACGTGAATTCCGTTCTCGGGAAAGTGGAGGAGTAAATCAATTTGATTTTAATGTTTCTTTCAACTTTAATGATCGTTTCTATCTTGGCTTTACGATAGGAGCTTATGATGTGGACTATAATAAGTATACATTATATGATGAAGATTTCCGTACAGGAAATGAAGAACCGACAGGTTCCGGATACATCTTGGAAAGTTTCAATAAAGTAAGTGGTGCCGGCTTTGACTTTAAACTTGGTGCTATTCTTCGTCCGTTTGAGGATTCACCTTTACGTCTCGGGCTTGCCATACATACCCCGACTTTCTATAATTTGACATGGTCTACTTCAGCCCGTCTTGTTTCCGATCTGTATCAGGGAGATAAGGTTGTATCTACAACGGTGGATAGCTTTGATTATTTGAATAATGGAGATTTGAAACAAGAATATCAGATGAACACTCCATGGACTTATAATCTGAGCTTGGGATATACTGTAGGAACTCAATTGGCTTTAGGTGCTGAATATGAGTATAAAGACTACTCGACAACTAAGTTCTATTATTCTGATGGCGATAAGATGGAA
>NZ_EQ973495.1:0-9254 GCF_000158035.1 Bacteroides cellulosilyticus DSM 14838 | reverse complement strand
AACAAACAAGTGTAATAGGGCTGACGATACCTAAAATGGAAGTGGTTCGTGTGGGATTTGTAGGTTTGGGAATGCGTGGTCCCGGAGCCGTAGAACGTTTTACGTATATTCCGGGTGTAGAAATCGTTGCTTTATGTGACTATGAAAAGGAACGGGCAGAGAAATGTCAGAAGTATTTACAGAGAGCTTCTATGCCTAAAGCAGCTATATATTCAGGTGAAAAAGGATACGAAGAATTGTGTAAACGGGATGATATAGATCTGGTGTATATCGCAACAGATTGGCTGCATCATTTCCCTGTCGCTATGTGTGCGATGGAGAATAATAAAAATGTTGCCATCGAAGTTCCTTCTGCTATGGACTTGAAAGAGTGTTGGGCATTGGTAAATATGAGCGAGAAGACTCGCAAACATTGTATGATCCTTGAGAACTGCTGTTATGACTGGTTTGAAATGAATACTCTGAATATGGCGCAACAGGGTGTGTTTGGGGAGGTCGTTCGTGCCCAGGGAGCTTATATTCATAATCTGGAACCTTTCTGGGATCATTACTGGAAGAATGGTGAAAATGACAAACTGGGTTGGCGTCTGGAATATAATATGAAACATCGGGGAGATGTATATGCCACTCATGGTCTTGGTCCTGTAGCGCAAGCGTTGGATATACATCGTGGTGACCGTATGAAGACACTCGTTGCTATGGATACCAAATCGGTAGTAGGTAAGTCGTTGGTAGAAGAAAGAACGGGACAGCCTTGTGAGAATTTCCGTAACGGTGACCATACAACTACGTTGATTCGTACGGAAAATGGAAAGGTGATTGAGATACAACATGATGTGATGACTCCGCAACCCTATAACCGTCTATATCAGTTGACCGGTACCAAGGGGTTCGCAAATAAATATCCGATAGAAGGTTATGCATTGGATGCAAAACAGCTGAATGCGTCGGGAGTTGTACCTGAGGTAGATAACTTGAATTCCCATAGTTTTATGCCTAAAAAAGATATGGAAGCTCTAGTGCAGAAATACCAGCATCCCATCCTGAAGAAATACGGTGAAATGGCAAAAGAAGTTGGTGGTCATGGTGGCATGGACTTTATTATGGATAGCCGTTTGGTGTATTGCCTGCAAAATGGACTTCCCTTAGATATGGATGTCTATGATTTGGCAGAATGGTGTTGTCTGGCCGAGTTAGGCGAATTGTCTATGGACAACAATTGTGCAGCCGTTGCTTTCCCGGACTTTACCCGTGGCGAATGGAATAAAGTGAAGGGGTATAAACATGCTTATGCTTCCCCTGAAGATGAAAGTGTTGCCATGGAGAAAGCCAAAAAAATCACGGCAAAGCTGAAAGAAAAAGGTGCCGTAGAATGGGCGGGTGAAGCTGTGGAAAATAAAAAGTAGATGTAAGTAGAGATTAGGTAAAAGTAGACGAAAAAGGAACTTCAACGTTTGGAGTTCCTTTTTCGATTTATTGATTGTGAAAAGTGCTTATAAATGTATTAGGTAGTTTAAAAGAAGTTATAAAACGAAGCCCGGAAACTTTTGAGGATGAAAAAGTTTTTAATTTTGCACACTATGTGTAAGTATAGATACCATATATGGAACAAAAATATATATTAAGCGCAATAGATGCTGCTCTGCAAGCCGGTGCAGACATTCTTTCCATCTATAATGACCCGGCATCGGACTTTGAAATAGAAAAAAAAGCGGATAACTCCCCTTTAACCATTGCGGATCGCAAGGCACATGAAACGATTACAGGTTTTCTGTGTGATACTCCTTTTCCCATTCTGAGTGAAGAAGGGAAACATTTACCCTATGCAGAACGCTGTGGATGGGATGCTTTGTGGATTGTAGATCCTCTGGACGGTACCAAGGAGTTTATTAAACGAAATGGAGAGTTTACTGTAAATATCGCATGGGTTAATCATTCAGTACCCGTAATGGGAGTTATTTATCTTCCTGTGAAACAGGAACTTTATTTTGCAGAAGAAAGCATTGGGGCATACAAACTCTCCAATGTAACTTCTCGCGGAAATGCTTCACTGGATGAACTGATTGCATCCGCTACCCGTCTGCCTTCTGTTACCGAAAGAGGAAAATTTGTAATCGTGGCTTCCCGTTCGCATCTAACTCCGGAGACGGAGGCTTATATCGAAGAAATGAAGCGTCAACACTCGGAAGTAGAACTTATATCTAGTGGTAGTTCCATTAAAATCTGCCTTGTAGCCGAAGGAAAGGCGGATGTATATCCTCGTTTTGCACCTACCATGGAATGGGATACGGCAGCAGGACATGCTATAGCACGTGCTGCCGGATTGGAAGTTTATCAGGCTGGAAAAGAAGAGCCGCTTTGTTACAATAAAGAGAATTTACTGAATCCGTGGTTTGTGGTGGAACCTAAGCAAATGAAATAGTAACAAGATACAGTATAATGTATGACATTTGAGATAATATTTGTGCTATTGGCACTTTTGGGCATGGTGGTGGCATTGGCATTGGATAAAATGCGTCCCGGCATGGTGCTATTTTCCGTTGTGGTTTTGTTCTTATGTGCCGGCATCCTGACACCCAAAGAGATGCTGGAAGGTTTTAGTAATAAAGGAATGATTACCGTAGCTATGCTATTTTTGGTCAGTGAGGGTATTCGTCAGTCCGGAGCATTGGGACAGGTTATCAAAAAGTTGCTTCCTCAGGGCAAGACGACTGTGTTTAAAGCCCAACTTCGCATGCTTCCCACTATCTCTTTTATTTCTGCTTTTCTTAATAACACCCCTGTTGTTGTAATATTTGCTCCGATAATCAAGCGTTGGGCAGAGTCGGTAAAATTGCCTGCTACCAAGTTTTTGATACCTCTTTCTTATGTGACTATTTTGGGAGGTATATGTACTCTTATCGGAACTTCTACTAACCTGGTAGTACACGGCATGATATTAGAGGCAGGTTATGAAGGATTTACTATGTTTGAATTAGGTAAAGTGGGTATTTTCATAGCTATAGCAGGAATTATTTATTTATTGCTATTTTCTTCTAAACTCTTGCCGGATGTTCGTACGGATGCTGTGAAGCAAGATGACGAACCGGAAGAAGATGTTGGTTTGCATCGGGTTGAGGCTGTACTTGGCCCTCGTTTTCCTGGTATTAACAAGAAGTTGGGAGAGTTTAATTTTCAGCGTCACTATGGAGCAGCTGTTAAGGAAATAAAGCGGAGCGGACAAAGTATTACTGCGAATCTGGATAATGAGGTTTTGCGTGAGGGTGATACATTAGTGGTGATGGCGGATGATTCTTTTGTTCAAACTTGGGGAGAGTCTTCCGTGTTCGTTTTGTTGGCCAATGGCAAAGATAACGAACCGGTTCCCGGAAAGGGGAAACGTTGGTTTGCCCTTTTATTACTGATATTGATGATTACCGGGGCTACGGTAGGCGAGCTGCCGGTTGTGAAAGAGGCATTCCCGAATATCAAGTTGGATATGTTTTTCTTTGTCTCTGTGACTACTATCATTATGGCGTGGACTAAAATTTTTCCGGCCCGTAAGTACACTAAATACATTTCATGGGATATCCTGATAACAATTGCGTGTGCTTTTGCCATCAGTAAAGCAATGGTTAATTCCGGTGTGGCAGATGTCGTGGCAACTTATATCATCGGTATGACTGAACATTACGGTCCTCAGGTGTTACTGGCAGCTGTATTTATCATTACGAACTTGTTTACCGAATTGATAACCAATAATGCCGCTGCTGCATTAGCTTTCCCATTGGCGCTCTCCATTTCTTCGCAGATGGGTGTCAGCCCTATGCCTTTCTTTGTAGTGATCTGTATGGCTGCCTCTGCCAGTTTCTCTACACCTATCGGTTATCAGACAAATTTGATTGTGCAAGGTATTGGAAACTATAAGTTCACTGATTTTGTCCGTATCGGATTGCCGCTGAATATTATAGCTTTCTTGATATCCATATTCCTTATTCCATTAATTTGGCCCTTTTAATAATTAGATTATGACAGACAATAATATATATCCGATTTTTGATAGGATGTTGTCAAGAGAGGATAAAGAAGAACTTCTCGGTCAGCATAGTGTGATGATATGGTTTACCGGATTGAGCGGTTCCGGTAAAAGTACGATAGCTATTGCTTTGGAGCGCGAATTGCATAAGCGAGGTTTACTTTGCCGCATTCTGGACGGGGATAATATCCGTAGTGGTATCAATAATAATTTGGGCTTTACTGAAGCTGATCGTGTAGAAAATATCCGCCGTATTGCAGAAGTTTCCAAACTTTTTATTGATTCAGGCATTATAACTATTGCTGCTTTTATCAGTCCTAACAATGATATCCGAGAAATGGCGGCTAATATCATCGGGCAGGAGGACTTCTATGAAGTGTATGTAAGTACCCCTTTGACTGAGTGTGAGCGTAGGGATGTAAAGGGGCTGTACGCAAAGGCACGCCGGGGAGAGATTAAAAATTTTACGGGGATTTCCGCTCCGTTTGAAGCACCCCTTCATCCGGCATTGACGTTAGATACCTCAAAACTCAGCCTGGAAGAGTCAGTCAACCAACTGCTCGACCTCATTTTACCGAAAATACAGATTAAAAAGTGATTATATAAAAAATGGAAGAATATAAATTGAGCCATCTGAAAGAACTCGAAGCAGAGTCTATTCATATCATCCGTGAAGTGGCAGCGGAATTTGAAAATCCGGTGATGCTTTATAGTATTGGAAAAGACTCTTCGGTAATGGTTCGCCTTGCCGAAAAAGCCTTTTATCCGGGTAAAGTACCCTTCCCGTTGATGCATATCGATTCGAAGTGGAAATTTAAGGAAATGATTCAATTCCGCGATGAGTATGCCAAAAAACATGGCTGGAATCTGATAGTAGAAAGTAATATGGAGGCTTTTCATGCAGGTGTAGGACCGTTTACTCATGGAAGTAAAGTACACACAGACTTGATGAAAACTAAGGCTCTTCTGAGTGCTTTGGATAAATATAAATTTGACGCAGCTTTTGGGGGTGCTCGTCGTGACGAAGAGAAATCACGTGCGAAAGAACGTATTTTTTCTTTTCGTGATAAGTTCCACCAATGGGACCCGAAGAACCAGCGTCCGGAATTGTGGGATATCTACAATGCCCGTGTGCATAAGGGAGAAAGCATTCGTGTGTTCCCGTTGAGTAACTGGACGGAGCTGGATATCTGGCAATACATTCGTTTGGAAAATATTCCTATTGTTCCGTTGTATTATGCTAAGGAGCGTCCGTGCGTAGAAATTGATGGTAATTTGATTATGGCAGATGATGACCGCCTGCCTGAAAAATATCGTGATCAGATAAAGATGAAAATGGTACGTTTCCGTACGTTGGGTTGTTGGCCGTTGACCGGTGCGGTAGAGAGCAATGCGGATACGATTGAGACAATTGTAGAGGAGATGATGACTACCACCAAGAGTGAGCGTACCACCCGTGTAATCGACTTTGATCAGGATGCCAGTATGGAGCAGAAAAAGCGTGAGGGATACTTTTAAGAATTAAGAATTAAAAATTAAAACCTGAGGATTGAAATCTTAAACCTGACTTTTAGAACTTTAATGCTTAGGTTTAAGAAGATAAAGGTGACAATTAAAAAGTAAAAAGTGATGGAGAATAACTCTAAACTAAATATCAAGGAGTTTCTGGATAAAGACGAACAGAAAGACTTACTCCGCTTTCTGACTGCCGGTTCGGTGGATGATGGAAAATCTACGTTGATCGGGCGTTTGTTGTTTGATAGCAAGAAATTGTATGAAGACCAGTTAGATGCATTGGAACGTGATAGTAAGCGTATGGGAAATGCCGGTGATCACATTGATTACGCATTGCTGCTGGATGGTCTGAAAGCAGAACGTGAACAAGGTATTACGATTGATGTGGCATATCGATATTTCTCTACTAATAATCGTAAATTCATTATTGCTGATACTCCGGGACACGAGCAATATACGCGTAATATGATTACCGGCGGTTCAACGGCTAATCTGGCTATCATTCTTGTAGATGCCCGTACCGGTGTCATTACACAGACGCGTCGTCATTCTTTTCTGGTGTCTTTGTTGGGCATTAAGCATGTGGTGCTTGCTGTTAATAAAATGGACTTGGTAGGCTTCTCTGAGGAGCGCTTTAATGAAATCGTTAAAGAGTATAAACAGTTTATTGCACCATTGGGTATTCCTGATGTGACTTGTATTCCGCTCTCCGCTTTGGATGGCGATAATGTAGTGGAGAGGTCTGAACGCACTCCATGGTACAATGGCATTTCTTTGCTCGATTTCTTGGAGACTGTCCATATTGATAACGATCATAACCTGTCGGACTTCCGTTTCCCGGTACAGTATGTATTGCGCCCTAATCTTGATTTCCGTGGTTTTTGCGGTAAAGTTGCATCAGGGGTAGTACGTAAAGGGGATGAAGTAATAGCGTTACCTTCAGGCAAAAAATCACGTGTCAAGAGCATTGTTACGTATGACGGCGAACTGGATTATGCTTTTCCGCCTCAATCTGTAACTTTAACGCTGGAAGATGAGATTGACGTATCGAGAGGAGAGATGTTGGTACATCCTGATAATTTACCGGTTGTAGATCGCAATTTTGAGGCCATGCTGGTGTGGATGGATGAAGAGCCGATGGATCTCAATAAATCCTTCTTCATCAAGCAGACTACTAATTTGAGTCGTTCACGTATCAGTAACATTAAATATAAAGTAGATGTTAATACGATGGATCAGTTGTCCGTTGATAATGGACGATTGACGCCTGATGATCTGCCTATGCAGTTAAATCAGATAGCTCGTGTTGTTCTTACTACTGCCAAGGAATTATTCTTTGATCCTTATCAAAAAAATAAGGCAACAGGTGCATTCATTCTGATTGATCCGATTACCAATAATACCAGTGCTGTCGGTATGATTATCGATAGGGTAGAGGATAAGGATATGCATCTTTCTGAAGATCTTCCGGTTTTGAACTTACCGAAGTTAGAAATTGCTCCCGAACACTATGAAGCTATAGAAAAAGCGGTGAAAGATTTGAAGCGCCAAGGTATTGAAGTGAAAATAATCAAATAATGTACCATAATTATGGGTTTACTGGAATTTAACAAACTCCCTATAAATACTTTGGTGGGAGCCGATTGGAAAACATTTAATGCTATTACGAAAGGGCGGGAAATTGATGCGGCATACAAAGGCAAATACCGTTTGACTAAGGCGGTATGTCGTCTACTTTCTACACTGGCTCCTTTGCAGAACGGACGTTATGAGAAACGGTTGGCATCCCAACCGTTAGAGCATGATCCGGTATTCATTCTTGGCCATTGGCGCAGCGGGACGACCTTTGTGCATAATGTTTTCTCATGTGACAAGCATTTTGGCTATAATACTACTTACCAAACTGTATTTCCGCATCTGATGATGTGGGGACAGCCTTTCTTCAAGAAGAACATGAGCTGGTTGATGCCTGATAAGCGTCCTACAGATAACATGGAACTTGCTGTAGATCTGCCACAGGAAGAAGAGTTTGCACTTGCCAATATGATGCCTTATACCTATTATAACTTTTGGTTCCTCCCAAAGTATCAGCAGGAATATGCAGATAAATATTTGCTGTTCGATGATATAACGGAAAAGGAACTGAAGGTTTTTGAAGAAGTGTTTATCAAGCTGATTAAGATATCATTGTGGAATACTAACGGAACACAGTTCTTGAGTAAGAATCCACCCCATACGGGACGTGTGAAGGAACTGGTCAAAATGTTCCCTAATGCTAAATTTATCTATCTGATGCGTAATCCTTATACGGTGTTCGAGAGTACCCGAAGTTTCTTCACGAATACAATCCAGCCGTTGAAGTTGCAGGATATCAGTAATGACGAAATTGAAAAGAATATTCTTTCTATTTATGCCAAACTGTATCATAAATACGAGGCTGATAAATCTTGTATTCCTGCCGGTAATCTGATGGAAGTAAAGTTCGAAGACTTCGAAGCGGATGCTATGGGGATGACTGAGCAGATTTATCGTGGCTTGTCTATTCCCGGATTTGCTGAAGCACGCAATGATATAGAAAAGTATGTAGGTGGAAAGAAGGGATATAAGAAGAATAAATATAAATATGATGATCGTACCGTGCAATTGGTTCAGGATAACTGGAACTTTGCATTGGAGCAGTGGAAATATGAACTTTAATTAAAAAAAAAGCTAATGAGATGATGCAGAAGAAAATTTGTATGTACGGCTTGCTATCCGCTTTTTTATGTTGCGGAACGGCACTTGCACAGCAGCAACAGCATACTGTGGAAGTGATTCCGTTCGGAGACATGGATCAATGGATAGACCGTCAGATTAAAGAGTCGGGCATTATCGGTGGTGCGTTGAAGAATGTATATGCTATTGGACCGACTGCGACTATTCGTGAGAATAAGGCCTATAAGAACATGGGTGGTTCGCCATGGGCTACTTCGAATGTGATGGCGCGCGTGGCGGGTATTACTAAAACCAATACTTCAGTGTTTCCCGAGAAGCGTGGCGATGGCTACTGTGCCCGTATGGATACCCGTATGGAAAGCGTAAAAGTATTGGGTATTGTTGATATCACAGTACTTGCCGCAGGTTCTATGTTTTTGGGGGAAGTGCATGAGCCGATTAAGGGCACAAAGAATCCGCAAAAGATGCTGAATTCCGGTATTCCCTTTACCAAGAAACCTATCGCTGTGCAGTTTGACTATAAAGTTAATATGTCTGATAGGGAAAAGCGGATTCGTGCTACCGGTTTCAGTCGGATAACGGACGTAGAAGGTAAAGACTTCCCGGAGGTGAATTTGTTTTTGCAGAAGCGTTGGGAAGACAAGGATGGCAATATTTTTGCTAAGCGGGTAGGGACTATGGTGGTTCGTTACTATAATACCACTGATTGGCGTAATAATGCTACCTATTCAATCATGTATGGAGATATCACCGGTGATCCTGCTTATAAGCCCCACATGATGCGTTTGCAGGTAGAAGAACGTTACGCTATTAACAGTAAAGGTGAAAGTGTTCCGGTTAAAGAAGTAGCATGGGGAACAGAAGAAGATGCTCCTACACATTTATTATTGCAGTTTACTTCCAGCCATGGAGGAGCATACATAGGTTCTCCCGGTAATTCACTCTGGATCGATAATGTGAAACTGGTATATTAAAATATTATTTCAGTATAAAATGAAGGAGGTTGTGT
>NZ_EQ973496.1 GCF_000158035.1 Bacteroides cellulosilyticus DSM 14838 | reverse complement strand
TTGGAAATCAAACTACTATATACGCGCACGGGCCGCCAAAGTCAGCAATCCGCGTACACCGAAGCAACAGGAACAACGTGGCAAATTTGCCACGGCATTCAGTTTTCTGAAAGCTATAAAACCTTTCATACGTATTGGTTACAAGGAGTTTACACAGGATAAATCCGCCTTCAACGCCGCTATGTCCTATACTCTGAAAAGAGCCGTGACTGGCAGTGGAAAAGAAATCAGGATTGACTTTAACCGGGTATTGGTTTCTATGGGAACCCTGATGCCGATATTTGAAGGTACAGCTACGCAAAACGGAAATAAGATGTACTTCAACTGGCAGGACAATAGCGGTATGGGGAATGCAGAAGATACAGATATTGCTATGTTACTGGTATACAACAAAGACAAAGAAACGGCCGTTTATGATACGAAAACTGCACTGCGCTCTTCCCAACACGCTGAACTACAACTTCCTTCCGACTGGCAAGACGATGAGCTAATAGCTTATCTCAGTTTTTGCAGTGCCGATGGAAATACTATAGCCAATAGCATTCGACTGTCGGTTTCTGTAATTGACACACCGGAAAATGAGATAGAAATACTAACAGAACCAATTCCTAAAAACTATAAAAATCCTACCTCCATCAAGAAAAAAGGGACTCAGATTCAGATAAAACAAAATTCATCATACGCTCCCCCCAAGGACATTCGGACATGGAAGTTCAAGCCACCACAATAGACCGATATTTCACCCCAGGCTCCGCTGCCCTTAATT
>NZ_EQ973497.1 GCF_000158035.1 Bacteroides cellulosilyticus DSM 14838 | reverse complement strand
GGCACGCGTGGCAGCCACCTGCGGACGAATACTGCTGGAAGCACGGAAGTTGATACGGACGGATCTGATCTTGGTAGATTGACAGTCGTCCTTCTTCTCCGAACCTTCGGTAGTAGCCGAAAGGCTGAATACACCGAAGTTGTCGATGTTTACCGAACGGCCATTGAAAAGCTCACGACGCATAGCACCAACGAAGTTGGTTATCACACTCTGTATATCACCCAGAGTGAGCGAACTGGATTCTTTCATCTGAACGGCAATACTTTCCAGTGTCGCCGATTTTCCCCAAACGATTAATTGAGGGTAGTATTTACCCGTACCATCTTTATGGAAAGGGTCTTTACGTAATACTTTCTTAAATGTTACTGACATAATTTTTTTGAGTTTAAAAAAGAAGAAAATAGTTTCGAACGGAAACTGATACAAGGCGACGTCTTACCCGAAACCTTCCGTAGGATCCCCACTTTGAGGACACAACAAAGGTACTTCAGAGACCAAAAACGAAAGGACGAAACGGGATGTACCGGGACGTACCGGGGCGAACTTATCCGTACTTTACCTTATTTATTTTTACTTTTACCCCGGATTATTCCCCAACCTGCATAAATCTATTTACCTTTGCAGAATCAAATATTTTAAATACACATAACCATGAGTTTAAAAAGAACAGCCAGCTAACTACTGACACACAGGAAGACATCCTTTACAAACACTGCGAGACAACCGGTAAAGCCGAACTGCAAGCCATCAGACAAATAAAAAAATACCTGGAAAAATTGAACAGGGAACACGAACTAAGCGACCAGGCATGCAGGGAACTGAAGCAACTCAGCAAAGAAATAGACAAGTTCGTCGCTGATTGCAAAAAAGAAAAAAGCAGGAAAAGAATTGGGTAACGCTTAAAAACAAGTTGGTACA
>NZ_EQ973498.1 GCF_000158035.1 Bacteroides cellulosilyticus DSM 14838 | reverse complement strand
TCGAAAAAACACGAATACACATACGAATATGTAAAAAGCAGGTATTATTTCTCCAGAATAAAACTGACGATGTCCTCTTTCTCCCCCATTCCCAATTTCTTCCGGATATTCGTCTTCCGCTGATAAATAGTCGGAATGCTTTGCTGCGTCACTACACTGATCTCTTTTGTAGAAAACTCTGCGCAAAGCAGACAACAGAGCTGCTGTTCTTTATCTATTAGTACAGATCCAAAACGTCTGTTCATTTGAGTATAAAAGCCATCGTATATACGATCGATCACGGGATACAAATCCTCCCATACCAAAAGACTTTCTACGGGCAACTCCCGGTTCGTAATGCCAGATATGCGGCGAAGTAAATCTTGATTTTGTGATGTAGGCTGCGTAGCCACCAAACGAATAATGCCCAACTGTTGCAAAAGTATTTTTCGGAAAAACTGTCCGTCTTCCACTTCCTGATTAACATTTCCGGTAGTCCCTGGTTCACTGTCCCCCTTCGTAGCATCTGCCAGCAAACGGTTCAGTGTTTCGATTCGCTCTTCCGCTTCAATCAGACGATGACGACGAGCCCGGATATAGAAAAAGGCGCCACCACCCGTAACAACCAGTAACAGCAGACAAGCTAACAGCGTCAGTTGCGCTTCCTGCCGCTCTACCGTCAGCTGCAAATTAGCATTCGAAAGTGATTCCTTACTTTCATCCTTCCGCTGAATGGTACTTTGTAAGGCATAAAGGGCATTGTGAACAGAATCATTATAACGCATCACCTTCAAGAAATCAAATGTACGATGACGTGTATAATCTATCAATCCCTGATAATAAGTCATCATATTTTCTGTACTCAGAAGCTTCTCCCGGCGGGCAAGTAATGCTCTGCCCTGATCAAGATAGTATTGGGCGGAATCCAACTCTCCCATTTTCAGAAAACATTCTGTCAGCACCAAGTCGGTCATGGCAACCTGCCCCCCATCGGGTGCTAAACTCCGCAGACGTTTCGACACTTCCGCCGCCTTTTTATAATCACTGCTTATATAAGACAATAGCTGCGCGTAGTTTCGCAGATAATGCACCAAGCGCGTCGTATCTTTCTTTTTCTCCACCAGTTCAATGCTTCGGTCCATATAGTAAGAAGCCGAATCATTTCCCTGTAATCCCATGGCAATACCCAAAGAATAGCACAGGCCTTCATCTTCACGAATGGCAATCGCTCTGAGATGTGCTTCTATAGCCTTTTTATAATCCTTCTCAACGTACACATACCTGTTTGCTTTCTCAGAAAGCATATTGACCATCAGATAAGTATCTCTACATGCCGTAGCCGCCGCAATACCGCTATCCAGTACAGCCATAGCCTCTTTATGCTTTTTCTGCCAATACAAATATTTGGATTTCAGCACGAA
>NZ_EQ973499.1 GCF_000158035.1 Bacteroides cellulosilyticus DSM 14838 | reverse complement strand
CCTGATTCATTTGTTGCAGCTTGAAATAACCAATGCTGATATATCGCTTGCTGCGCCCCTGTCGTATGATACGGAAATTAACAAGGGGGATGTGTTTGTGAGCGATATGTTCAACTTATATAAGTATGAGAACATGCTCTATACCATGAAACTGTCCGGTAAGGAGGTGAAGGATGCGCTGGAAATGTCATATAACTTGTGGACGAATCAGATGAAATCAGCTGATGACCATCTGTTATTGTTCCGCAAACAGCGTCGTGAAGGTGCAACGGATCGTGCTTCTTTCCAGAATTTTAGTTTTAACTTCGATTCGGCAGCCGGCATCATATATACGGTAGATGTAACAAAACCGAAAGGGGAGAAGATTACTATTATCAGTATGGCTGATGGTACTCCTTTTTCTATGGACAAGATGTATAAAGTAGCACTGAATTCATACCGTGGTAATGGTGGTGGAGAATTGTTGACTAAGGGAGCCGGGATTCCTCAAGATGAATTGAAAGGGCGTATCTTGTTCTCTACAGATAAAGATCTGCGTTATTACTTGATGCAGTATATAGAGAAAAAGGGTGTGATTGAACCGCATGCATTAGGGCAATGGAAATTTATTCCCGAAGAATGGGTAGAGCCTGCCGCCAAAAGGGATTATGAATACTTGTTTGGAAAAGTGGAAAAATAATCGCTATCTTTGCAGTCGCAAATTTTAAAAGGGTGGTAGGAACGTGAACAAAGAGATGAAAAGAATTATAGGAGCTGTATGCTTGTTGGTGCTGTTTGTGGCATATCAGACAAGTATTACAGCTTTTACTCATGTTCACTATGTCAATGGAGTCATCATTACGCACTCCCATCCGTTTCACGGTAAACATACACACTCCAAATCCGAACTTCTCGTTATTGGTCGTTTGTCAACTTTCCAGGCTCCGGAGGTTGATGTATATGAAGATCTGCACCCCATGCGAATACTTCTGGCAGTGCTGGAAGCAGAACAGGTGTCGCCTTTGATAAAAGGAGGGGGAAAACAGACTATTTCTCTTCGTGCTCCGCCGGCGCTCGCGGCGT
>NZ_EQ973500.1 GCF_000158035.1 Bacteroides cellulosilyticus DSM 14838 | reverse complement strand
ACCCTTCGGGTTAGGTCGTCTTTGGAAATCATACTGTGCTGCCATTGTTTTTTGTTTCTGTTTAAAGGGTTAATACTGTTCTTCCCAAGTGATTGAAAGCTACAACAAGGCAGAAAAATGTGCAGATAGTCTGTCGTTTTTGTACTTTTGGCTTAGGATAAATGTTCTTATGCTTAGTCTAAAACTTCGTCTTGCAATTGCGGGTTGTCCGGTGGGCAGTTGCAGGCTGTTCAGTTCCCATATCGAAACCGTCGGGTCCGCAATTGCAGGATGAAATTTTAGACTAAGCAAAGATACGAAATAAATAAGGCAAAAGCAAGTATTCTCTTAAGTATTCGTTAATTTTTCTCATGCATTTAGGAGGGTAATCTTTAAGGATGAATAGAATAACAAAAGGCATTTATAATTTGTTTGCAGCGTATATTATGCGTACCTTGCAGCCGCTAAGGAACAACCCTTATTGCTCAATTATTTCAAAAACATATACTGATGAAAATAACTCTTATCAGAGAAAGCCGGGAGAGTGGAAAAGAAACCCTCAGCACCTGCGAAGCTGACGCATGGATAGACCGGATAAAAACAGAAACCAAAGAGGAACACGTCACAAGATTGCGCTCTATGCTCTTTTATACGAATCCTGACAGCGGAGGATACTACGAACACATTGACAAGTTGCCGCGCATTTATCCCTCCGTGGAATTCGGAAGAAGCAGAAACAACGGGCGAAAACTGAAACACTACAACGGCATAGTGATGTTGGAGGTAAACCATCTGGCCGGATTGTCCGAAGTGGAGCTGGTGAAACGGCAGGCGGCTTTGTTACCACAAACCTGGGCAGCTTTTGCCGGAAGTAGCGGACGAAGTGTGAAAATCTGGGTGAAATTCGCCCTGCCGGACGGGAATTTGCCGGTGAAAGTAGAAAATATGGAATCTTTTCACGCACATGCCTACCGCATGGCCGTGCAATGTTACCAGCCCATATTGCCGTTTCCCCTCACGCTGCGAGAGCCTTCTATGACACAAAGCTGCCGCATGACAGTGGATGCATATCCCTACTTCAACCGGCAAGCCATCCCTTTCTGCCTTGAACAGCCCTTCGGTATGCCCGGTGAAGAGACTTTCCGGCAACGCCAATTGACGGAAAAGAACCCATTGTTAAGACTGAAACCGGGTTACGAAACCTCGCAGACCTTCACATTATTATTTGAAACAACCCTCAGCAAAGCACTGAATGAAATGGAAGAATGGAAACGAGGCGATGACTTGCAGCAACTGCTGGTGTGTCTGGCAGAACATTGCTTCAAGGCAGGCATACCGGAGGAAGAGACTGTACGCCAAGTCATGATACACTATTTCAAGCAGGCGGACGAACAAACCGTGCGGACAACTGTCCACAACCTCTATCAGGAGTGTAAGGGGTTCGGCAAAAAGAAATCTCTGACACCGGAACAGGCTATCGCCTTCCAACTGAACGAATTTATGGAACGCAGATACGAATTCC
>NZ_EQ973501.1 GCF_000158035.1 Bacteroides cellulosilyticus DSM 14838 | reverse complement strand
CGTTGATAAATTACGGGGAGCATTCAATAAGTTGGAACTGATAATGAAAGGAGAGCCTGCTGTTTATCTGGCCGATCCTGTTTGGCGTGAAATAGCTATTAGTCTTTGGGATACAGATCATGACGGGTTCATAACAGCAGCGGAAGCTTCTGAAAATAGACTTGTTTCTTTTGAAAATTTCGATAATGCTGCAAAAATTGAAATTCTTGATTTATCAGCATTATATACTAATATTACGCCATATATTGTAAATCTGACAAGAATTAAAAAGGTCATATATGGTAATAGTAAATACGCATCAAGTGTTAGCGCAAATTCCGCTAAAGGAAATACATCCATTGAATATGTTGATGCTGGTGATTATTATACCTCTATTGATTATGGTGCATTTTGGAAGTGTACATCTCTTAAAATAGTTATACTAAATAAGAATATCACAGTTATTGATCAAAGGGCATTTCAAGACTGTACTTCAATGGAAAGTTGCTATATAAAGGCTACGATACCACCAGCACTTGGTACATGGGCATTTGATAATAACCCATGCAAAATTTACGTTCCTCACGAAAGCGTTGCTACTTACAAAGCTGCAACAAACTGGAATCTGTATGCATCTCAGATATATGGATACGATTTCTAATAATCTTTTTCATACATTGATAAAGGCTGTATTAAACTGGCGCTTTCGCTCCATCCTGTTGCTGATTTATATATTAACACGCTTGCATCAGGTACATATATGGCAATAGGTTTTCCTGCATTCGTATAACCCCAACTACCGCTAAAAGTTGGAGGGACAATTGCACGACAGATAACTACTAATTCCTTTCCACCATTATTGGTGGGACGAGTTCCTATTGAGGTTATTGTACTTGGGAAATCTATTAATATACAACTCTTATTGCCATCTATTATATTATCATCACATACTTCACATCCTTCATTTATAATCAGCTCTTCAATGGCCGTACCTCTAAAAGCACCTTGTTTTATCCATATAATACTAGATGGTAGAGTTATTTTTTTTAAATTTGAACACCAACCGAAAGCGTCCCCATTTATATATGTTAATCCTGTAAAGTATCTAAATTCGTCAAAAGTTTCAATGACATTATTCCCTTTGCCATAACCATTTACAAACATACTATATGCATTGTCATTACGATCTGAAAGAGTTTCTATAGCAGCTAATTCTTCTTCTGTTAGCATTCCATCATTATCATAATCAACCTTCCGCACAGTAGTGTATCCAGCAGTATTGCTTGTATTTCCTGTAGTTGCTTTAAGTAACACATGAAACACTTCTGTATCTATAAATCTTATTGCTGGACCACCTATCATCACCAAATCCAGTTTGTTGAATATATTCCTCAACGAATTCACAG
>NZ_EQ973502.1 GCF_000158035.1 Bacteroides cellulosilyticus DSM 14838 | reverse complement strand
CCGCCGGGAAAATAAATGTAGTGTTCTACCCCCGCAAGGGTTTATTCACCAAGTTTTATTGCGTAGCCAATCAAACCGAAATGAATGATGCCGCAGGAAATATATACACGAATTATACCCCGTTACAACAAAGTTCGCAACCACAGTCCAGCGTACCCGGAGACATGATAACAAGCCCCGGAACGCCTACTGAAAGCGATTTCGTTAAACTGAATACCCCGCTATTAAATCCGACCGGTTTTAATGCCGATGTTCTGCTTGCCCCGTTGCCCATGTCCGGTGCCAACAGTCAGCCCACCGACTTGCGCGAATACAGAATGGGGACTTACGTACGACTGAATGTTTCACTTACTCGCGCCGTGGCACGCTTCGATATAGTAAACGATGCTACGAAGTCTCATTTTACTATCACGGATATCAGCATGGGAAACGGAAGACAGGGTGTAACACTGTTCCCCATTCGTCCGACAGGCGATGTTCCCGCCACAAACGGCCAACTGATTACATACCCTTACCGCCTTTTCGACGGACTGAACGCCAATGCAGGAACTACCACCAAAGCTTTCTATTGCTACCCATGTAAAGCCATAGATGCAGGATTTTTGATTTTGAAAGGACTGTATGCCATGAACCTGACGGATGAAAAGAAAGAGGTATCTTATCGCATCCCTTTCGAACGTGTGACCGATGGTGACGGAAGCCTAATCGAGATAAACCACAATCACCGCTA
>NZ_EQ973503.1 GCF_000158035.1 Bacteroides cellulosilyticus DSM 14838 | reverse complement strand
GGGACTTTCCATCTGTAAGTTGACCGTAGAGAAGTGGGGAGGAGAGATCTGGGTGGATCCGGGATATACGGATGGGGCAAGATTTGTATTTACACATCCATTAGACATCGAACAACCAAAGAAATAACTAATAACTATGAAGAGAGTTTCCTTTTTTTTAGGGTGGATATTCCTCCTGATAGTAGCTGTATCAGCTCAGGATAAGATCGTAAAGCTGAAAATAGTAGAGACCAGTGATATACATGGGAACTATTATCCTTATGATTTCATACTTCGCCATGAAGCTGGAGGAAGTTTGGCGCGCATACATGCTTTTGTGCAGAAAGAGCGCGAAGTCTATAAAGATAACCTGCTTTTATTAGATAACGGGGATATTCTGCAAGGCCAGCCTTGTGCCTATTATTACAATTATATTGACACTGTTTCTCCGCATCTGGCAGCTGAAGTGTTGAACTATATGCAGTATAATACTGGCAATATGGGTAATCATGATGTGGAGACCGGACGTGCCGTGTTCGACCGTTGGGCAGACGACTGCAAGTTTCCCATTTTAGGCGCTAATATTATTGATACGGCTACGGGAAAGACTCATTTCAAACCTTATGAAGTATTGGAGCGAGATGGCGTGAAGATCGTAGTGTTGGGTATGATTACTCCTGCTATTCCTGTATGGTTGTCGGAGAACTTATGGAAAGGACTGCGCTTTGATGATATGGAAGAAACGGCTCGCAAATGGATGAAGATTATCCGGGAAAAAGAGAAGCCTGATCTGGTGATCGGTATTTTCCATGCCGGACAGGATGCATTGCTGATGGGCGGTAAGTATCGTGAAAATGCTTCTGTAGAAGTAGCTCGTAACGTTCCCGGATTCGATATCGTCCTGATGGGACACGATCATGCCCGTGAATTGAAGAAGATTAAAAATATAGCCGGAGATTCTGTCTTGATTATGGATCCCGCAAGCAAGGGAATTGTTGTGGCAAACGCAGATGTAACTTTGAAACTTCGAAAAGGAAAAGTCATAGAGAAGCATATTGACGGTGCTTTGACGGATATGAAAGATTATGCTGCAAGTGAGGATTTCATGAAGCATTTTGCTCCCCAGTTTAATGCGGTGCAGGATTTCGTATCCAAGAAAATAGGCAGCTTCACAGAGACCATTTCCACGCGTC
>NZ_EQ973504.1 GCF_000158035.1 Bacteroides cellulosilyticus DSM 14838 | reverse complement strand
GCGGCGGTACGTTTATTGACCTTGCCGGACAGTACTTTTCTGGCGGGTGTAGCCACTACGGACGACGGTAAATTCAGGATGCCGGTTGTCTGGCCCAAAGACAAGAAATTGCTTTTAGAGATTTCTTTCATTGGCTATACCACTTTTTCTAAATCTATTCCTTCTTCATTCAGAGGTACTTCGCAGAACTTGGGTGATATTGCACTATTTTCCGATGGCATTTTGTTGGGCGAAACGGTAGTGGTGGGTAAAGCTCCTCTGGCAGTTACCGAACAGGATACCACGGTCTTCAATGCCTCTGCCTATCGTACCCCCGAAGGTTCTATGCTCGAAGATCTTGTAAAACAATTGCCTGGTGGAGAGATAGATGGTGATGGAAAGCTGTTGATTCATGGTAAGGAAGTTAAGAAGATATTGGTAGACGGCAAAGAGTTCTTTGCGGACGATCCGAAAGCTGCCTTGAAAAATCTGCCGGTGGAAATGGTGGAGAAGCTGAGAGCTTATGAACGTAAATCCGATTTGGCACGTCTGACCGGAATTGATGACGGGGATGAGGAAATGATACTTGACCTGGGGGTGAAAAAGGACATGAAGAAAGGATGGATGGATAATTTCATGGCAGGTACGGGTAACAAAGGGAGGTATGAACTTGCCAATACCCTGAACCGCTTCCGGGATAATTCTCAACTTACTATTATTGGTAATCTGAATAACACTAACAATCAAGGCTTCTC
>NZ_EQ973505.1 GCF_000158035.1 Bacteroides cellulosilyticus DSM 14838 | reverse complement strand
GATCTACTATATCGAATTATTTTAAATGAATCAAATATGTAAGTCCGCAGGAGAAATATTTCCCTTTCTGCATCATTGCTTGTACCAAAAAATGATGAAAGAGAAGATAATTCATTCCTATCAAAATATCATGTGAATCATATTCAGCTATTAATCTCAAATCAGATAACATGGAAGGGGAATAAGTTATTCCTCCGGCAATGCCATTCAGATGGTAATCATTACGACGGTTATAAAGATAAGATACATGTAGTCCTAATTCTTCTTTATTTACTGGAATATGTTTTGTCATTGCAACATAAAAGCGAGAAAAATATCCATTACCACCATCGCCCGAAGGCATTATCTCTCCACCCCTACTTTCTGTAAACGGATCAGATGTGCCTAAAACTACTGCTGGCATATATTTAAAGAATTGTTCTTCTTTCAAAACCCTTAACCGAAGAGAGAAATACCGATCCTGATTAGTGAACTTTCCCATTTGAGATTGTACTCCCCATTGAGGAGTTACCTTAAAAAGGGTACAAGTATATGCTATTTCCAAACAAGGGAAAATGGTTACATTCAAGTAGTAATTATATGTATTATAATTAAATCGAGGAGGAGTTAAGTTCTCATTTAAAAATCCCCCACCAATCATAACGGTTTTATCTTGCTGCATTTCCGCCGAAGGAGAATGCAACAACCCTGTAACTCCGTAAGAATATTGAGGAAATA
>NZ_EQ973506.1 GCF_000158035.1 Bacteroides cellulosilyticus DSM 14838 | reverse complement strand
CACAGGCGTTGTTCAAATCGTGGTTTGTCGATTTCGAGCCGTTCAAGGATGGAAAATTCGTAAACTCTGAATTTGGAATGATACCGGAAGGATGGAAAATTTCAGAATTAAAATCGATCTGTTCTCTTATTACAAAAGGGATTACTCCACAATATGATGAAAGTTCCAATCAACTTGTAATAGGCCAAAAATGTATACGAGGAAGGAAAATTGATTTATCTATAGCACGAAAACACATTCCAAAACAAATAAATGAAAAATGGGTTCAATATGGAGATGTATTAATTAATTCAACAGGAATAGGAACATTAGGCAGACCCGCCCAAGTATGGTTTCAAAAAAAGAATGTAACTGTGGATTCGCACGTAACTATTGTACGAACAAATCGACAGAATGATAAAATGTTCATAGGACAATATTTTTTAGGAAAGCAAATCTTATTAGAATCATACGCTACAGGTAGTACTGGACAAGCTGATTTATCAAAAGAACTATTGGCAATGACTAAATTAGTCTATCCAACTGATAAAGTTTTAAACGATTTCAATAAAATTATTACCAATATGGTCTTAAAGATAGTTGAATTACAGACAGAAACAGAATATTTATCATCTTTGCGCAATACATTACTTCCCCAATTAATGTCGGGAGAGCTAAAAATCAATGAAACAACCCGCTAAA
>NZ_EQ973507.1 GCF_000158035.1 Bacteroides cellulosilyticus DSM 14838 | reverse complement strand
TATGCCTACTGGTCGGTTTTTGCCGGTTCTTTTGGACATACCTATGGTAATAATTCCATCATGCAATTCATTAAACCGGGTGTTGGCGGTGCATACGGTGCAAAAGAACCCTGGTACGATGCTCTGAACAATCCGGGCTTCAACCAAATGAAGTATCTCAAAAACCTGATGCTGACTTTCCCATTCTTCGAACGTATACCTGACCAGTCCATCATTGCCGGCACAAACGGGGAACGCTACGACCGCGCCATCGCTACACGCGGCAAAGATTATCTGATGGTGTACAACTACACCGGACGTCCGATGAAAGTAGATTTCAGCAAAATCAGCGGTGCCAAGAAGAATGCCTGGTGGTATACCACCAAAGACGGCAAACTGGAATATATCGGTGAGTTTGAAAACGGAATACACAATTTCCAGCACGATAGTGGCTACAGCAGCGGAAACGATCATATCTTGATTGTAGTGGACAGCAGTAAAGACTATGTAAATAAAGAATGGGACGAACTGCCCGATGCACAACAGCGATGGGAGAAAAAGTAAGTACAACGTCAC
>NZ_EQ973508.1 GCF_000158035.1 Bacteroides cellulosilyticus DSM 14838 | reverse complement strand
CCCGGAATCATCGCCCATGATATATTGTTCTCTTCGAAGACGGTAATCGTAGGGGTGGCGATGGATACGGAACCGTTCGTCGACAGTCTGACCTTCATATCGACCTTTATATCAGACGGAAATAATGGATCTACCTTCCATATTGCTTCAACGTCTCCGAAACGGAGACTGTGAGAAAATTTCAGAGTACCATCGGGAAGCATTTCTGCTTTTGACGGATAGAACGTAAAATCCTTTCCCTCAAGATCCTGATCGACCAAATCCTTTGCCGGATTACGATCTATATACAAAACCGTGTAATATCCCTTGGGGGCAGGAATCTGCTTCCCGTCGATTTTAATACACGAGATATGCCAGCCATCCTCCTCCTGTTGCCATTCAAAATCAATACTGCCCGTATTAAGATTCAGTTTGGGCTGAGCGGACATCAAGACACTCACACAAGCAATGAGTAACGTAGAAAACAAATATTTCATAAATGTATTTTTCAGAAAATTATTTTTCAACTATTTCTATTTCTATATTTTGCACAGATTCTTCAGTTCCAAAAGCGGTAGCATTACGCGACACTACGGTCACCGTAAACTTACCCGGTTTGTAATATGTGTAATCATAGAACCCCGGAACAACCTCGCTGTACGACTTAATAAGCGTACCATAATCAGGAATCACTTGGCTCGGATCGACAGGAGAAGTAATTACCCAGCTTTCAAAATCCTCCTTACCGTCAGGCATGCCTGCACAAGTAAGCGATGTTCCAAGTGTCCACTGATAAGCGGGGAAAATAGCACCGGTCTGATCTTCCTGCAGTTTATTCGTAGTTGTACCACATTTTGCAAAAGAAGCATTTGTCCATATCGTATAAGGAAGAGCATCCGTTTCAACTGTATTATTAAGATTGAATGAA
>NZ_EQ973509.1 GCF_000158035.1 Bacteroides cellulosilyticus DSM 14838 | reverse complement strand
AATTCCATTCGATGGGAGCCACATATGCCGTTTATTTGCAGGCTATCAATCAAAAGACGAAAACTGCAAAGGAGGGCTGGGTAAGTTGCGGTAGTTTTATTTTCCCATATAAAGCATTGCGTCTGGATTCGTTGACAAGCCTTATCATGCCGGAACGCGAGCCGCAGCGTTTTGCTTCTACAGTGAAAGTTTACACGGAAGACGGCAAACAGGTGGAAGATACGATTGCAGTGAACCATCCTCTGAATGTGGCCGGATGGAATATTTATCAATTGAGTTATGATGATACGCAAGGGCGTTGGAGCGATATCAGTGTGTTTGAACTGGTACGTGATCCGTGGTTGCCTGCTGTCTATACGGGTATTATCATGATGGTGCTGGGAGCTATCTGTCTGTTTGTTAACGCACAAAAAAGAAAAGAGGAGGACGCTGAATGACGTGGGATTATTTTGTACCGTTTTCAATTGCCGCCCTGCACTTCTGGGGATTCGGTGCCTTTGCCGCCTGGCGCGGAAGAAAACCGTATGTTGTTGGCGGGCTTACCTTGATAGGACTTGCTATCTTCTTTTGCTTTATTGTGGGAATGTGGATTTCTCTGGAGCGTCCGCCTATGCGGACCATGGGAGAGACTCGCCTGTGGTACTCTTTCTTTCTTCCACTGGCAGGACTCATCACATACAGCCGTTGGAGGTATAAGTGGATACTCAGTTTCAGTTTTATTCTGTCACTGGTATTTATCTGCATCAATATCTTCAAACCGGAAATACATAACAAAACTTTGATGCCGGCTTTGCAAAGCCCGTGGTTTACGCCGCATGTCATCGTATATATGTTTGCCTATGCTATGCTGGGTGCGGCTACCGTGATGGCTGTTTACCTGCTTTGGTTCAAGAAGAAGCCGATTG
>NZ_EQ973510.1 GCF_000158035.1 Bacteroides cellulosilyticus DSM 14838 | reverse complement strand
CATGGGAGTATGAACAGAAGGCCAAGCAAATTCTTTCCCAGTTGAAGATAAGAAACTTCGATCAGCAAGTAAAGCATCTTTCTGGTGGACAGTTGAAGCGCGTGGCGCTTGCCAATACCCTTATCACTGAGCCTGACCTGCTGATTCTGGATGAGCCGACCAACCATCTCGATCTTGATATGACTGAATGGTTGGAAGATTACCTGCGCCGCACAAACCTCAGTCTGCTCATGGTGACGCACGACCGTTACTTTCTCGACCGTGTCTGTACCGAAATCATTGAAATAGACAATCGTCAGATCTATCAATATAAGGGAAATTATAGCTATTACCTGGAGAAACGTCAAGAGCGTATTGATGCAACGAATGTTGAAATAACCCGTGCCAACAATCTGTATCGCACTGAGTTGGAATGGATGCGTCGTATGCCGCAAGCCCGCGGGCATAAAGCGCGTTATCGCGAAGAAGCTTTCTATGAACTGGAGAAAGTAGCTAAACAGCGGTTTAATAACGACAATGTGAAACTGGAAGTAAAGGCCTCCTACATCGGTAGCAAGATATTCGAAGCAGACCATTTGTACAAGTCGTTTGGTGACCTTAAAATATTAGAAGACTTTTCTTACATTTTTGCCCGTTATGAAAAGATGGGCATTGTAGGTAATAACGGTACCGGTAAATCTACTTTTATCAAAATACTGATGGGAGAGGAGAAAGCCGATAGCGGAACGATTGATATCGGAGAAACGGTACGTTTCGGTTATTATTCGCAGGATGGCTTACAGTTCGATGAGCAGATGAAAGTGATTGATGTGGTACAGGATATCGCCGAAGTCATAGAGTTAGGTAATGGTAAAAAGCTGACCGCTTCCCAGTTTCTGCAACATTTTCTCTTCACTCCCGAAACCCAGCATAGCTATGTTTATAAACTGAGTGGTGGAGAGCGCCGTCGCCTGTATCTGTGTACGGTATTGATGCGTAATCCTAATTTCCTTGTGCTGGATGAGCCTACCAATGATCTGGATATCATTACCCTGAATGTACTGGAAGAGTATTTACAGAATTTCAAGGGGTGTGTTATCGTAGTAAGCCACGACCGCTACTTTATGGATAAAGTCGTAGATCACATGTTAGTCTTCAACGGTCAGGCGGATATCCGTGATTTCCCCGGAAATTATACCCAGTATCGTGACTGGAAGGAAGAAAAAGCCCGGCTGGAAAAGGAGAAAGAAAAAGAAGCCTCTAAACCGCAGGAAGATAAAACCGCTAAAGTGCGTTTGAATGAAAAACGCCGGATGTCCTTTAAAGAGAAAAGGGAGTTTGAACAGCTGGAGCAGGAAATTGCTAAATTGGAGGACGAAAAGAAAACCATTGAAGCTGCCCTGTGCAGTGGCACCTTATCCGTAGAAGAACTCACAGAGAAATCAAAGCGTTTGCCCGAGATCACGGATTTGATTGATGAAAAGACCATGCGTTGGCTGGAACTTAGTGAAATAGAAGAATG
>NZ_EQ973511.1 GCF_000158035.1 Bacteroides cellulosilyticus DSM 14838 | reverse complement strand
TGAAAAAGAGGCTTTCGGATTACTGCGCGAAGGATTACTTTCTGATTTATATGAAAAGAAAAGCAGCCCATATCTGAATGTATACAGCGATCAGATTGTTTGGGGGCGCAGTCCCGTACGTATTGATGTTGCAGGTGGTTGGACGGATACTCCGCCATATTCTCTTTTTGCTGGTGGGAATGTAGTGAATCTGGCGATTGAACTGAATGGACAACCTCCTTTGCAGGTTTATGTGAAACCTTGCAAAGAGTATCGCGTTGTGTTGCGTTCTATTGATATGGGAGCGATGGAAGTAGTGAATACTTTCGAGGAATTGCAGGATTACTGTAAGATAGGTTCTCCTTTCTCTATTCCGAAAGCAGCGTTGACATTGGCTGGTTTTGGTCCGGCGTTTTCAGAAGTGGTTTATCCTTCGTTGGAGAAACAGTTGCAGGCATTCGGCACAGGTATAGAGATTACTTTATTGTCTGCTATTCCTGCAGGCTCGGGCTTGGGAACCAGTTCTATATTAGCTTCTACGGTTTTAGGCTCTTTGAGCGATTTCTGTGGCTTGATGTGGGATAAGAATGAAATATGCCGTCGTACACTTGCTTTGGAACAGTTACTAACAACGGGCGGTGGTTGGCAAGATCAGTATGGCGGAGTGTTACAAGGCATCAAACTGTTGCAAACAGAAACCGGGTTTGTACAGAATCCGTTAATACACTGGTTGCCTGAACATCTCTTTACGCATCCTGAATATCGTGACTGCCACCTATTATATTATACGGGAATTACACGTACTGCTAAAGGTATCCTGGCAGAGATTGTGCGTTCCATGTTCCTAAACTCATCTGCGCATTTGGCTATATTGGAAAATATGAAAGCGCATGCATTGGATATGGCAGAAACCATTCAAAGGAACGACTTTGAAACCTATGGCGCATTGATTGGTAAAACGTGGATGCAGAACCAAGCTCTGGATTGCGGTACTAATCCTCCGGCAGTAGAAGAAATTATCAATAAGATTAAGGACTACACACTGGGATATAAATTGCCGGGTGCAGGTGGGGGAGGTTATTTGTATATGGTGGCGAAAGATCCGCAGGCTGCATTGCGCATCCGTGAGATACTGACGCAGGATGTACCGAACCCTCGCGCACGATTTGTAGAAATGGCGTTGTCGGGAACAGGATTCCAGGTGTCAAGATCTTAATTAAGATCGTTATTCGTGATGGTAAGGACCGCCATTGAGTATATTCATGGCCCGGTATAAC
>NZ_EQ973512.1 GCF_000158035.1 Bacteroides cellulosilyticus DSM 14838 | reverse complement strand
CTGTTGGGGGAATATTATAAGCTACGAGCTACAAGCTACGGGCTACGAGTGGCTGCGCTATATTTTGTGGGGCTCACGACGGGTATCCCATACATCTACGATATAAATTATGCCCGCAGTTTCATCTATGCGATATATTACTTACAATATTTATGAATGACTAATCCTCGGTAAACATACTCCCGATTTGCTAATAAAGGCTCTATTGGAGCCATATAAGGATTGGAAGAAAGACGTTTTTTGTTTCTCTGATAGGTTTCAATCAACCTGTGTGCAATCTCAATGCCCCATTGCTGTTTACAAAAAGCGGCAATCTTGCGTAGCTCCTGAGTAGCTTCAGGATAAGTCTTTATTTTCATAGTGTGCGCATGAAGTCTGCTAATTTGGCGTCTTCTGTTTCAGAATCAATTACATTTCCTTCGATGATCGCTTTTTCTGCTTTATCAATTCGCTCATGTAATTCATTCATTGTATACGGAATCATGTCTTCATGTGCTACATCTTTTGTTGATGTAGAATTACGCAAACGACGTATATAACGACTTATACGGCGTATCGCCGCTTCATCATCCATTAATGCGTTGATATCTTGCAAAATACTATGTTTTAATTCAAAAGTTGTCATACATCCTCCTTTTTGAATGGGTATGCCACAAAGGTAGTGTTTTGGAAAGAACACACAAAATGTTATTCTATAAAGTTTTGCCCAAAGGGGATGAGTTACACAGCTAACTAATAGAATTTCCTGATCAGCCAATCTACCAGACTAAA
>NZ_EQ973513.1 GCF_000158035.1 Bacteroides cellulosilyticus DSM 14838 | reverse complement strand
TATCGTCATAGCGTGTGCACTCAGCGCCCCCAATAAGGCAGAAGCCATCGCAATAACAACTTTCAATACAGTGTCCCAGGTAATCTTCTTCATAACGATCAGTTTTTAGTGATTTAATATTTAGTGATTCTATCCCAACGGATTTTCTTCAATCCCTCCATCAGCAGAACCACCCGATTCGGATGACTGCATGCTTCGCGTCACCACACGTGTGTACGCCATTGTCTTCGTAATGTCCGTCAACCCCTTGCCGGGACGGAAGTTGATACGTGATTTCTTAATCATGGATAGCGTGAAATCTTCCGCCTTCTCTGCGCCCTTACTGCTGACGCCCATCTGCATAGATCCCAGATCTCCCAACCTGACAATGCGCCCCGCTTTCAGGGCACGCTTCGCCTCATAGATGATGCCCGCCAGTGCAGCACGTACATCAGTTTCCGTACACGTGGTACGTCCGGTTATCGCTTCGCACATTTCGTCGAAGTCCAACTCGCCCGAGGCTTGCGCCAGGGCATAATACTTTGCGGGCTCACTCTTCTTAGAAGGATTTTTACGAGCCACCACCGAATAATTCATGGATGTTGCCATATCAATTATTTTTTTAAAATGAATGTAAATCATCGATTTACACTGCAAATATACCGGATGACAGATACCCCTCAGTCGCCAATGAAGCTTTACGAATATTATTGAAATAAACACGTCCCAAAACTTTCACGGACCGTTTATTTTTAGTAAATTTACGTCACATTAAGAATCAATAAATACAAGAAAATGAAAGAAGAAAAAAGCACTTTCACAGTGCGCAGTTACACAAAAT
>NZ_EQ973514.1 GCF_000158035.1 Bacteroides cellulosilyticus DSM 14838 | reverse complement strand
TTTGAAACAAAGCAAATTGAAACAGCTATTACTTTTACATTTGATTCTAATTCACTACGGTATATTCCTAAACTTATTTATTCTTTTGATGACTATATGCCGATAGGTTCAATATATCAAGAGATAGATTTAATTCAATTTATTAAAAATCATTTGAATGATATCCATGGAGGATTTGCTTGTTTTTCTCTTCCTTGTCAAAGTAGAGCTATTAAGTATCACCTTGAGCGTACTGGACATTTTTGCTATATCATTGGGTTGACTTGTTCTTCTCAACAAAGTATTGAGGCAACAGAATATTTATTGAAGCGTATTCATATTGATCGCAAAGATGTTACTAACATACAGTATAGAGGAAATGGTTGGCCAAGTGGTATCACTATTATGTTAAGAAGCGGAGAAGAGAAGTTTGTATCTAATAATTTTTCTATTTGGACGAAGATTTTTCATTCTCGTTTGTTTATAATGCCTCGTTGCTTTCGTTGTAATGATACATTGAATCTAAATGCTGATATAACGCTGGCGGATCCTTGGTTAAAAGATATTCTTTCGTCTGAAACAATAGGGCAAACCTTAATTTTTGAAAATGTGTGTAGTGATATTTTAATCAGAGCATGCCAACTCAATTATATTCAATTGCAGTATATAAACGAGAGAACGGCAGTATCCTCCCAACAAGGAACTATAAATCGTAAAGAAAAATACAGGAATAAGTTGATAACTCGAAAGATTTTATTATTTGTTAATAAGAATAGTATATATAAATCGGTTGTTAAGTCAATACCTTTCTTGTTTGAATTGCATTGTAAAGCCCAAAAAATAATAGAATAAATAATGGATATGATTATATTAAGGAAATATTTAACGTATAAATAAGTGTTATGAAAATATTGATAATAAATCAGCATACTAAAAATCATGGAGATGAGGCAGCTGCTTTGGCACTTATCCGTAGTTTATATGAGAATAATTATACTGATATAACAGTTTTATATAATATGTCTACACCGGATGAGCGTTGCTTTCATAAATATAAAAATGTAAAACACTTGCTGAGGAAAGGTATTATAAGAGGGACTAGTCGAATTATTGACTTTTTTATGAAATATCCAAATTTCTTTACACAAAAGTTACCTTTTCTATTTTCAGAGATACGTAGAGATTACAAAGCAATAAAAGCTGCAGATTATATTATTAGTGCACCTGGAGGGGTTAATATAGGACTTTATCGTGATACTATTTCATTGTGGAGACTT
>NZ_EQ973515.1 GCF_000158035.1 Bacteroides cellulosilyticus DSM 14838 | reverse complement strand
GTCAAACTCGTGGTTGTTGCCTGCCACGGCTTCGTGCCGATATTCTTTGGGGACGAAGAGGGCGGCATAGGTGTAGTTTCCTTTTGCCAGATTGTCCCAAATGATGGGGGAGTATCCGCTACCGGTTGCATCGTCGATGGAGGCTTGGCTCTTTTCGTATTTCACGGGATAAGTTCCTGTGCCGTTGTCGGCTACGCCGGAGGTACTTTCTGCCGTGGCTGCCAGGTAGAGCGTGCCGGCTTGGTCGATGTTCGTCAGGGTGGTGGTGGTGATGGTGACTCCGTCCACTTCGCTGCTGCCGCTACCCTTGCTTCCTGCTCCCCATTCCGCAAGCGTGATGCTGCCCACGGTCATGGCGGTGGGGTTCAGGGTCAGTGTCAGGACATTCTTCTTGCCTGCCTGCAGAGTGAGAGCTGCGTTGAGTGTACCGGTGTAAGTCTTGTCGCCCACGCTGACGGTGAACGATGCGCCTTGGGCAAGCGTCTGCGGCACTACGAGGTAGGTGGTCTCGCCCGTGATGATGGCGGTACCGGTGTTGTCAGTGGCGGAAACTCCGGTGGCGAGATCTGTGTAGGTGGTGCTGGTGCTGCCGACGGTGGAATTCACTTGCAGGAGGCTGTTGTCAGCGGTGTTGTAGCCCAGAGTGTAGGTGGTCAGCATGGCGGGGGTCTTCACGGTGGCGTCGGTCAGGGAGATGCCTGCGGGGAAGTCCGTTCCGGCTACTACGTTCACGGCCAGCTGTGCCATCAAATGGCGGAAGCCGAAGTTCAGGATGCCTTGTCCCATGGTGGCGGGGCCGGCGCCTATCAGATCTACCACCCGGGTCTTGCTGTCGGTGGCGTTCTCGATGGTAGCATAAAAACGGTCGTTAGTCAGGTTAGTGTCGTCCACGTAAATGGGGTTCGTGCTGCTCCATGCACTGCCGGCGAAGGTGTAGGCGTGTGCCGCGGCCTTGTCAGCCTGTGCGTCATTCGTTGTGCTTCCTGTGTTGCCGACTCCTTTTTTCCAGATGCTCATGGCGGTTCCCTTGATGGCTTCCGTACCACTACCGCCTGCGGAGGCTGTTCCGGTGAGGTCGGCTTTGATATCGGCTTTAGTGGCGGGGGCGG
>NZ_EQ973516.1 GCF_000158035.1 Bacteroides cellulosilyticus DSM 14838 | reverse complement strand
GACGGTCGGCACGAAGGTCCTCGTCACGGAAACACTTGGCAATCTGGAAGTAACGGTCAAAACCGGATACCATCAGCAATTGCTTCAAGGTCTGCGGGCTTTGCGGCAAGGCGTAAAACTGTCCCGGATTCATGCGTGAGGGCACCACGAAGTCGCGTGCACCTTCCGGAGTAGAGCCTACCAGTACAGGAGTTTCCACTTCGATGAAACCCTGGCTGTCCAGGTAGCGGCGTACTTCAATGGTCATTCTATGGCGGAGTTCCAGATTTCTGCGTACCGATGGACGGCGCAAATCCAGATAACGGTATTTCATGCGGATATCGTCGCCACCATCCGTATTATCTTCGATGGTGAACGGAGGTGTCAGGGCTGCATTCAGCACATTCAGTTCCGATACGATGATTTCAATATCTCCGGTCGGGATATTGGCATTCTTACTGAAGCGTTCGTTCACCGTTCCTGTAATCTGAATGACGAATTCGCGTCCCAGGCGGTTGGCGTTCTCGCAAAGTGCGGCGTCCACCTCTTCGTTAAAAACTAACTGGGTGATACCGTAACGGTCGCGGAGGTCAATGAATGTCATACCTCCCATTTTGCGGCTGCGCTGCACCCAACCTGCCAGCGTTACTTGCTTATTGACATCGGAGATACGAAGTTCTCCGCAGGTGTGTGATCTAAACATGTTGATATTTACAATTTACAATTTACAATTTACAATTTGGCTGCGCTGTCGGGGCACAACGCTTAATTGCTAATGACGTGCAAAAATACAGAT
>NZ_EQ973517.1 GCF_000158035.1 Bacteroides cellulosilyticus DSM 14838 | reverse complement strand
CGCGGATTACACGGATTACGCGGATTTATTTTCTGTAATATAGTGTGATAGCGCAGCCTTTAATCCGTGTAATCCGCGCCTAAATTACTATCAGTATTTAGTTCATTTCCATACTTTTCAGAACGCTTCCGTCATGTTGAAATAGAACAACGTCTGATTGTTGACCGTATTTTTACCCAGGTCGAGGCGTACGTTCATACGTGGTTGCACTTCGATGCGCAATCCTACGCCATAATTAGGCAGCACACCTTCTATTTTGCCGGGGGTGGGTCCCATGAATCCGCAGCCTGTCCAGGCCACGAAGCCGACGTGATTGAGCATGCGTTTCAGCCAGGTGCTTTTATCGGTATTTATCATCTGACGGTATTCGGCCATGACTACGTGGGACGATTTATCGCGATACTGCCCCATGTAATATCCCCGCAGGTCAAAAGGAGTTCCTGTCAGGATATATTGTGTCAGGGGTACATCGCCGAATACGTTTTTGCTTTGAGCAGTCCAGGCTATGACTTTGCGCTTACCGACAGTCTTATATTGTCGATAGTCT
>NZ_EQ973518.1 GCF_000158035.1 Bacteroides cellulosilyticus DSM 14838 | reverse complement strand
CTTATTGGCAGGTGTAGGCAGAAAGTTCGGACTGAGAAAGCGTTTCACAGGTGCCTGTATGCTGCGGTTGAAGAAACCCGGCAGGCGACGGGTATTACTCTTCCCCACCAGTACTTCTACTACCTCGTGCCCGTTGCGCCGTAGAATTTCTTCCAGCGTGATGGCTTGCGTCAGATGACCGCGGCCCTCTCCTTGAACAATAAAAAGAACTTTCATCTTTATATTTATAATTTAGTAATTTACGATTTATAATTCACGATTTTAACTACAGAGGCGCTCTTCAGACTTTTCATTCATCAGCATATCCTCATACCGTAACACTTCCCAATTCCCCTCCTCATCCTCTACGAGTGCCGAAAGAGTTTCCACCCAGTCACCGGAGTTAAGATAATGTATATCATCATAATAAGTATTTGCCGGATGATGAATGTGCCCGCAAATGATACCGTCGCATTTACGTGTACGGGCAAACTTCACCAGTTCCTCCTCAAAATCGGAAATATAAGAAACAGCGGATTTTACTTTT
>NZ_EQ973519.1 GCF_000158035.1 Bacteroides cellulosilyticus DSM 14838 | reverse complement strand
AAAGAGAAGAAGGAATGGTTGAAGTTATATATTCCTGCCCGTACAGCAGTAGTATTGAAGAAAACGAAATAAATAACATACTATAAATAAAAAGCCGTGTCGGGGAATTCCAACACGGCTTTTTCATTCTTCTTTTCGATAGATTATTTCAATTGCGCTTCAATTTGCGGTAATAGTTTCTTAATATTATCTATCATACTTTTTTCACGAGGTTTGTCTGCCGAGAGTAAGGGGAGTGCACGTTCCAGATACGTTTTAGCATTCTGGAAGTTTTTGTCAGCGATTTCTTTCTGTGCATCATACTTAGCTTTATCTGAATTAGCCAATGGTGCTGCATTCTTCAGAACTAAAGCTGCCTTATTATAAGAAAGTGTACCCAAGCTGTACAATGCGTTGGTATTCTTTTCATCGTCAGCAAGTACTTGTTTGAAAGCTTCCTCAGCATCATCCAGTTTATTAGCCTTTTGTGCTTTAATACCGGCGTTCAGATAATAATTAGCATGAAGTCTTTTCAATGTCTTATTTTCCGGAGCTGCTTCTATACCCTCTTTCAAAGTGGCAAGATACTCACTGTCTTTTTTCAAATCCTTCAATGCACCGGCTTTACCTACATATGCATTTCCCAGATTG
>NZ_EQ973520.1 GCF_000158035.1 Bacteroides cellulosilyticus DSM 14838 | reverse complement strand
CCGCATCACCACAAACGCCCACCACATCGCCGGCCGTATCCGTCAACCAAAACACCGGCAACGCCTACACCACCAGCGACCAACTCATCGCCTACATCACCGTTCCGAAGCGGCAAACCGTACTCAACCTCAAGTTCCGCCATGTATTGTCACAACTGAAGGTAGTCATCGAGTCGCCTACGGGAAACAACCAGGTGGATCTCAACGGAACCACCCTCAGCATAAACGGCACCCGGACGACATACTCGCTGGCATACACCGGCACCGCACAGGATAAGGACGGCAACGATATCACCGTACCCAGTGAAGTTGTGCCCGCCATCGCCATCGCAGGCACCGACGCACAGGCTGTGGCAGTAACTCCAAAGACCGTAGCCCGCAGTACAGGAAACGTCACGGAAGCCGCACAGGCCACCTTCGAGGGAATCCTCCCGCCGCAAACGTGCAGTCCCGTGCTTGCCTTCACCATCGAAGGAAAGACATACACCTACAAAGCCGTTGAAACCACACTGGTAGCCGGAAAAACCACCGCCTACAAGCTCAGCGTAACCAAGAGTGGCGTAGAACTCAGCAGCATCACCCTGGAAGACTGGGATA
>NZ_EQ973521.1 GCF_000158035.1 Bacteroides cellulosilyticus DSM 14838 | reverse complement strand
TTTTTATTTTTATACAGGCATTCGATTATCGGACGAAACAGAACTTTGATCTGTACATCATTCGTCAAAATCCTGACGGCAGCCTATACTGCCTAGTTGACGCTTATGAAGACCGGAATTATCTTCTGCTCCAGTCTTTCAGCCCTGATTGCCTGGACGGAGTTTCCATGTGGTTCAAAGTTTATAAAAAGAATCAGCGCCCTACACTTTTTGAAAAAGGCGATCAGCTTTATCGAATGAAAAACCATATAAAGTAAGGAAGTAAATCATGTAGATTTTTCCCATTACGGATAAACTGTTTGGATAACACAACAGGGATGGGATTTACCAATTCAAAAAAAATTAGTATTTCACCCCAACCTTTCCTATACTCTTTTTTCGTGTAAAAATCCATATTCAATGATATTTTATACTTAATTCACAAAAAAAACACAAAAAATGAGGTCAAATTTAGTGAATTTGGAATTACTAAATTCAACCTCGTAGTATTTACTATTTCTCAATGGGATTTAGTTTTACAATTGAGC
>NZ_EQ973522.1 GCF_000158035.1 Bacteroides cellulosilyticus DSM 14838 | reverse complement strand
CAGGGAGAACCTGTGCAGATCGTGTGCGGTGCACCGAATGTGGCTGCCGGTCAGAAAGTGGTAATTGCCACTTTGGGTGCAAAACTCTATGACGGAGATGAATGTTTTACGATTAAAAAATCAAAACTCCGTGGTGTTGAGTCCAATGGGATGATTTGCGCTGAAGATGAAATCGGTATTGGTACAGATCATGCAGGTATCATCGTGCTGCCGGCTGATGCAGTTCCGGGAACTCTTGCCAAAGATTATTATAATATCAAGAGCGACTATGTGCTGGAAGTGGATATCACTCCGAATCGTGCCGATGCTTGTTCTCACTATGGGGTAGCCCGTGACTTGTATGCTTATCTGGTGCAAAATAACAAACCGACTTCTCTGAAGAAACCGTCTGTAGATGCTTTTGCCGTTGAAAATCATGATCTGGATATCAATGTTACAGTTGAAAACAGTGAAGCTTGCCCTCGCTATGCCGGTGTAACGGTGAAGGGCGTAACAGTAAAAGAAAGTCCGGAATGGTTGCAGAATAAACTCCGTATTATCGGACTGCGTCCTATCAATAATGTAGTGGATATCACAAATTACATTGTTCATGCATTCGGCCAACCATTGCACTGCTTTGATGCAGATAAAATTAAAGGTGGCGAAGTAGTGGTGAGGACAATGCCGGAAGGTACTCCGTTTGTCACGTTGGATGGCGTGGAACGTAAATTATCTGATCGTGACCTGATGATTTGTGACACGGAAAAACCGA
>NZ_EQ973523.1 GCF_000158035.1 Bacteroides cellulosilyticus DSM 14838 | reverse complement strand
TTGAATTCGCCGCATCGTGGAAGCCATTGATATAGTCGAATATCAGAGCCAGTACAATAATTATTACTAACAATTCCATGTTCTCAACTTCTTCTATGCGTATTTTATAATCAGATTCTTTAGTATCTTGCCTACCTGCTCTGCCACATCGGTTGTTTTTTCCAATTCATGCATGATCTCTTTAATCTTGATAAGTTCAATGCAATCCTTTTCTTCTTCAAAAAGCTTCGTGATAAAGTGTTCATATACATCATCTGCCTGATTTTCTATATCATGCAACTTATTACAGTATCCACGCAATGCGGCCGGTTTCTGACGGAAAGTTTCAAGTTCATCCATCGCCTTGCCAATATATACAGCTTCCTGTTGAATCAGGCGACTCAATTCTTTTCCGCTATCGGAAATCGGACGAGGATTATAGATATTAATACGTTTGGCACAACTGTTTATCCCGTCTATAACGTCATCCATGGTTGAAGCCAACGCATGAATATCTTCACGGTCAAAAGGAGTAATAAAAGTAGTTCCAAGCTCATCAAGGATTAAATGAGTTAATTTATCCCCCTCACGTTCCAGGTCTTTTATTCTTTTATAATAATCTGCTCTCTCCTCCGGTTTATCATGTTGTAAACTTTCTACCAAAAGAGTGGATGATGCAGACAAAATCTCAGACAATTGTTTCAACAGAGGAAAGAACTTAGGTTCTTTGGGAGTAAACCTGCTAAAAAAAGAATTTTTCATAAGAATAAAAATATCAAATTATTTCTGTTTTTTTTGATTTCATTTTTGCCCGTATCACCTCTATAATGGCAGGTAATATGGATATAACTATAATTGCCACAATCAACAATTTAAGATTTTCCTGCACAATCGGAAGGTCTCCGAAGAAATATCCGGCATAGCAGAAAAGTGCCACCCAAGCTGCACCTCCTATCAGATTGTATACCATGAAATAATAGTAATGCATTTTACCCATTCCTGCTACAAACGGAGCAAAAGTGCGCACAAGAGGGACAAACCTGGCTATAATTATGGTCTTGCCTCCATACTTTTTATAAAATTCATGTGTTTTATCCAAATGACTTTGTTTGAATATTCTGGAA
>NZ_EQ973524.1 GCF_000158035.1 Bacteroides cellulosilyticus DSM 14838 | reverse complement strand
ACCTTTTTGAGAGAAATGCTCTTTCCGTTCTTTCAGTCTTTCAGCCCTCCCGAGCTCCCTGTTCATCGGCATTCCGGCTGAAACTTCCGACCTGAATGTTGTTTCAGGCATCTTTCAGCCGGAATACCGATGAACAGGGAGCTCGGGAAAAACTGAAAGACTGAAAGAAGAAAAAGTTTTTTTATGACTCAGTAATGTTAAAAAATAACTTGATATAAATGGACGTTCTATTTTCCCTATTGGAGAAATATTTTTTCCCAATTAAGGAAAATGATTTCTCTAATTGGGGAAAAATAAATAGGGGATACGATCATTTATGTACCAAGTTGTTTTATGAAGAATGATCAAGTTCTTTTTCAAGAATATTTAATCTGAAAACAAGTAATGATGTGATCCGGTACAAGTAATGTTGTGGGTGATTACATTGCTTGTTCTCATCCACAACAAGCAATGTAATTTCAGGTAATGATCGAGGCATGAAAAAACAAGTAATATATATGTACGAATATCTTTTTATACAAGAAAAAATCATCTCTGATTATCAATATATTACAAACTTCCAATTTCTTGTCGACAAGAAGTTGGGAGTTTGTCGACAGGAAGTTAACTTCTTGCCAACAAACTCCTAACTTCCTATAAAAGGAGAAATAACCGATTCTCCGGTTTCCTTACACTGCATAGACCTCGTGATTGACAGAATGAATAGCGGATTACCTGAAACTTCCGGAGCCTGCGTTCAATTATCTGTATCGGAAAGGCTGAACGCTTTTCTTTCATCCTA
>NZ_EQ973525.1 GCF_000158035.1 Bacteroides cellulosilyticus DSM 14838 | reverse complement strand
AATCCATCACGATCAACAAGAAGCGAATATACGGAATTAGAACGCAGTCCTTTTCCATTTTCAGGATTGTAATCAAACGAACGGATGATCTTATTCTGCTTTGTAGAAATGAAATGCACACCATTTCCATCAGTACCTACATATAATACGTCTTTCCCATCACAAGACAAGGACCTGATAATATTGCACCCCACATCTACATAATGCCGGAATTCGTGTGTACGGATATCAAAACTCAGAATACCATGTTCCATAGTTCCCAAATAGAGTGTGGAGTCTATACGGGTTATATTCCGATAAGAAAACAATGCTTCTTTCTCTGTCAGGTTATTTGCATAATGAACCGGTTTCCTATCTTTCAGATTCATTGAATACAACCCATTTCTGGTTATGAGCCACAACCGTTCACCTTCCAGGTGCAGTCCGACAATGAAATTGGCGGAAGAGAAGGAATTGTTTTCCAGCAATACTGTTTCTATTTTTCCATCCTTATATATATGCAACCCTGTTTCGCTACCAATATATAAGGTGTCTTTATCATCCTTCACAATGGAGCGAACTCCGTTTCTTATCACATCAGGAGCAATGCGATCCACTCTATCCTGACCTATCTGCCAAAATCCTCCATCAGTTCCTACCCATAACTGATTCCCTGATGTTTCAATAATGGCATTCACCCACTTCCATCTTTCACTGGATGCATATATCGGATAATGTTTCAAATGTACCCCATCAAAACGTTCTACCGAAGTAGCCGTCCCCATCCAGACATATCCACAGGAGTCTTTGTAAAGAGTACTGATTACCAAATCTGAAAGTCCTTCTGTACCGGACACTCCGCGGAATATATAAGATTGAGAGTAAACAGGAATACAAAACATCAACAGTAGAATGTAGTTTATTATTCTATCTCTCATGGTTCCTAACTTATGGTTACTGATTTTGGCACCGGATAATTCTCATCTCATACCTTAATCTTGCTTTCCTATTTTATCCCAAACCTGTTCGCAAATACTCTTCATTCCTTTTATGGAGGGATGTCCCCACTGTTTGTCAATATCACGCAGGTGGATATTGGTTACTCCATAATGGCGGCAGATTTCATCCATAGAGTTAATTACATCTTCCGACAGTTCGGTGTTCGTGATATTATAGATTCGGGTATCCGGATAGCGTTTAGTCAGATAGTCCATCAGTCGGCAGAAGGCAGGACGGAAGCTGTAAAGATCGGCTTTAGTCCAGTCTGCATACTGGTAACTTCCAATAGGAGCCTTCGCCCAACTGTCGTTCGTACCGCCAAAGACCAGGAGAACATCGGGATTACCCAGGTTGTCCATGCGCGTTACGAAGGAACGATCCGAATAATCCGCTTTCTCATAACCGGTGTGGCAAACGGTTGAACCGGAATAGGAATT
>NZ_EQ973526.1 GCF_000158035.1 Bacteroides cellulosilyticus DSM 14838 | reverse complement strand
CGGTATGGAAATGAATCAAATGCTGAGCAATACTATCTCAATTTATATTGGAATACTCATTTAGTCCAAAACCGAAAAGAAACGTGCATATCTGATGAAATATATTAGGAAAAGAACAGAAGTTAAATACGTTTTTCTCTCGAAAAGTTAGCCTTAAACAAGCCAACTCTTCGAGAGAAAAAACTATGCAAGCCTATCCCATAGCCTTTTTATAACGTAACAATGCTTCTAAGAAATAATAATCGGCATAAGAAAGTGGTACATCTACTTCGCTCTTTTCTGGAAGATTACCGACACTATGCTTTAGAATAAAATTACAGTTAGTTCCCGGTTCAGCAAGATAATGAGATGAAGCAAGAGTTCGAAGTTGTTTTTCAGCTATTGATAGATAATTTTGTCTTGCTTTCTCATCCGTAGCAAAACCACTCAGTTCCACAAAAGCAGAGGCCATTATTGCACCGGCTGAAGCATCGCGATATTCATTACCGTTAGGAGCATCAAAGTCCCAATAAGGAATACCATCAACCGGAAGACGTGAAAGAAGCATATCGGCAATATTTTCTGCGTGCTCCAAATACTTTTCATCTCTGGTCATACGAAACATCATTGTATAGCCATAAAGCGCCCAGGCTTGCCCTCTCCCCCATGATGATTCATTGGAATAACCCTGTACTGTTTGCCGGCTACGCACATGTCCATCTTCAGGGTCATAATCTACTAGATGATAAGAAGAATAATCTTTACGGAAATGATTTTTAAGGGTAGTATTTGCATGCGTACGAGCTACATATTCCAAAGTATCATTATCAAAGGCTTTCGATGCAAACATCAATAATTCCAGATTCATCATATTATCAATGATAACAGGGTATTTCCAACCACGACGCAAAAAATCCCAGCTCCGGATTACTCCAGTTACGGAACTAAAGCGGGTCGCCAATGATTGTGCCCCTTGATAAAGAACTTTCTTATAATCTTCATTTCCTGTAAGACGAAAACCATTACCATAACTACAATTTAACTGGAAACCGACATCATGATCATTGGTCACGTATTGAATGGGATCCAGCTTCAACGTATTCTTTTCGGCCAATGTCTTCACGGCTTCATTTTGAGTATACTCATAAATATACCAGAGTGAACCGGGATAAAACCCGCTACACCACCAATAAATTGTCGAAGATTTAAATGTGCTGTCCGAAGCTATGGACTGCGGTAAAGTAG
>NZ_EQ973527.1 GCF_000158035.1 Bacteroides cellulosilyticus DSM 14838 | reverse complement strand
GTATATACTTCTGCAAATCTTCGACCGTATTTATTTGAATAGTTGTTATATTGCTTTTCTTTGAATTATATTCATGCAACGTTCGGTTCCTCTTTAAATAAACTGCATTATTTCTGCTATTAATATATTTCATATCAGAAGCAGAAGCTCCCTGGCTTTCATCGCCAGGATGAGAATGAATATCTATTTTTTTGCGACCATTCACAGCCGTCCTTCTTTTTGCATTATTTCCACTTTCCACAGAGCCTTCTTTATGGTCTGTAATAATAATAGCTGTTGACCCATCATTTTCATTCTCATATACGTCCAATTTCCATTCAACAACACTATTATCCGCTGCAAACTTAAAGAGATTAGCAGCATCATGAATGTTGCTGGTTTGTCCGTAAGTCGTAGTTTGTCCTTCTTTACCTTGATTTTCAACCATTCTAGGCATTAATTTATTATCCATTATAGTTATCGGTTTTCCACTTACCTGCTTCGGTTTATGTTCTCCATCAAAATAATAAACTCGATCTCCCTTATCTTCATATTTTGTATTTTTCCAAAAAAGCACATAACCATTCTTATTCACTACATAGTCATCTTTCCCATCAATATCGATCCTGAGAATTGGATTATTCTTACAATACGTGTAAGGGCTCACTCCATAATATTTTTCACTAGAAGGATCCATCACATGCCATCTTCCCAGCACCG
>NZ_EQ973528.1 GCF_000158035.1 Bacteroides cellulosilyticus DSM 14838 | reverse complement strand
GAATTCTTTGAACAGATAGGTGGAGCGGTTAAATAAGCATCTACTTCAGCGTCTTAAATGAAAGGATATGATAGGTTACTCCTGCTGCAATAATCAGGAGTATTACTTTTACCCATATATATGGAACGATAAAAAATACGCAGTAGAGCATGGTGATCCACATCAGCGAGATGGAAATTATCTTTGCGCGTAGAGGGATGGCTTTGTTTTCACGAAAGTTGCGGATATAAGGGCCGAGATGCTTTTGATTCAATAACCAGTTATATAGGCGAGGCGAACTTTTAAAGTAGAGTGCAGCCGTGAGTAGCAGAAATGGGGTAGTGGGTAACAACGGCAGAAAAATGCCGAGGATACCAAGTGCTAAAGAGAGTGTACCAAGTGCCATATAAAGGGTTTTCATGCCGCAAAAGTACTCTTTTTTTGTTTACGGAGAAAGTTCTGTTTGCTTTGTTGTCTGACATTCGCTTTAAATGCTTATGTTTGCGAAGAATTTTCAATAAAGTCAAAACATGTATTTGAGAAAGTCCGTCTTCACGCTATTGCTGATACTGTGTAATGTATTTGTTGTGGTGGCACAGACCACCGCAGACTCTTTAGCACTTGTTACTGCTCATTGGAATGTAATTTCTATGGGAAAAGGTGTACTTTGTCGCGAAGCGGAGTTCGTTTCTTTGTATGGTGTTCCGCAGCATGTTGCTATTCTTGAAATCAAACCGGAGCAACATCGGTTTGACATTTTAATTCATTCTCCTAAAGAAGAAACTAGTAGTGCGGCCCGTCGTTCCGGTGCAGTGGCGGCTATTAACGGTTCATATTTCGATATCAAGCAAGGAACTTCTATCTGCTATTTGCGGAAAGACGGGGTGGTGGTGGATACTACTGCGACCGGTGTACTCAGCACTGTATCCAATGGTGCCGTGAAAATAGATAAAGGGAAACTGGACATCATAGCCTGGAAGAAACAGGATGAGAAAACTTGCGAACAGAAAGAAGGGAGTATTCTCGTTTCCGGCCCGTTGATGCTGCTGGATGGAAAAGCTTGTGACTTGTCTGCTTGTAACCGGTCATTCGTTCAGACTAAACATCCACGGAGTGCCGTGGCTCTGATGAAGGACGGAACGGTGTTTCTGATTGCGGTTGCGGGTCGTTTCGAAGGTAAGGCGGAAGGTA
>NZ_EQ973529.1 GCF_000158035.1 Bacteroides cellulosilyticus DSM 14838 | reverse complement strand
GAATTCAAAGAGGATGAAAATTGGATGAACTGGTATGCTTCGGCTGTATTGTATAGTGACTATTTCATGAAATGGGGTAGCAGGGTTGCCGCCCCTTATGATTTATTACCAAATTCTGTATATTCAAAATCTTCTATACTTGCAGAAAAAGATTCTTGCCAACGCAGGCAACTTTTAAAGCAATATAATGAAGGTACGGTCCTGAATGAAGAATATGCTTTGCGGACATTTCCTATCTGGGAAAATGAACTATTTCATGGTAGTACCAATGCCCACCTGTCTGCTACATGGGCGTTAGCAGAAGCTTCTTTGCTTAGGAACGATACTTTGGGGATGCAGTTGGTAACTAAACAATTGCAATGGATATTTGGCAATAATCCTTTCGGACAAAGTCTGATGTATGGAGTTGGGTACGATTATGCTCCTCTTTATGCCTATTGTACCAAGAATATTGTAGGAGCGCTACCTGTAGGTATGGATTGTATGACAGGGGATGATCCGTATTGGTCTTCATCTAATTATGCCACTTACAAAGAACTTTGGATTGAACCAGTCAATAGATTCATGGGAGGAATGGCCGCTTATTTAAGAATGAATCAACTTAAGCCTGATGTTATAAATAATATTCAGATTAATGTGGAGAAGCGATATTCAGGAGTTGATGGATATAGAACAGTGTTGACGATGAAAGGAGTTGGATGCCACAAGATAGAAGTGAAAGCGTTTAATGCGAAAGTTGGCTTTAATTCGCAAAGCGTAGATTTTCGGGAAACTGAACTCCTTGAATTAAACTTTTCTCTTATAGACAACAATAAACCATATGTTCTTCTGATTATTGTGGACGATAAGTTCGGTAAAGAAATTGTGGGAGTGAATCCTTTGGTGTAATCTTCCTCTATCATAAAAGAAGAGGTTATCCTCATTTTCTGGATAACCTCTTTTTTGTTTACAACCATTTCTCCAATGGTTCTATTTTTATCAGTAATGCTTAGAGAGCATTCTCTTTTACCAAATATTCTGCAATCTGTACTGCGTTCAGTGCAGCACCTTTCTTGATCTGGTCACCCACAATCCAGAAAGTCAGGCCGTTTTCATTAGCCAGATCCTTACGGATACGACCTACATAAACGGGGTCTTTACCTGCAAGGAACAAAGGCATTGGATATTCCTTTTCGGCAGGGTTATCCTGCAATACCAAACCATCACCTTTTGCAAAAGCTTCACGAGCTTCTTCCACTGAAATAGGACGTTCTGTTTCTACCCAAATACTTTCAGAGTGAGAACGAAGAGCAGGAACGCGTACGCAAGTTGCGCTTACTTTTATGTCAGAATGCATAATCTTGCGGGTTTCGTGGAACATCTTCATTTCTTCTTTGGTGTATCCATTATCAGTGAATACATCAATCTGAGGAATGAGGTTGAATGCCAACTGGTATGCAAACTTTTCAACAGTAACAGATTCACCTGCTAACACCTGGCGGTATTGTGTGTACAATTCATCCATAGCGGCAGCACCTGCACCGCTGGCGGCCTGATACGTAGAAACGTGTACAGTCTTTATGTGAGAAAGCTGTTCGATGGCTTTCAGTGCCACTACCATCTGTATAGTGGTACAGTTAGGGTTGGCGATGATGCCGCGTGGACGATCTTTTGCGTCGGCAGCATTTACCTCGGGAACTACCAAAGGTATGTCATTATCCATACGGAAAGCACTGGAGTTATCGATCATCACGGCACCATGTTTGGTGATGGTCTCGGCATACTCTTTAGAGGTACCAGCGCCTGCGGAAGTGAAAGCGATATCAACCCCTTTAAAGTCATCGTTGTGTTGCAAGAGTTTTACCTCGATCTGTTTACCG
>NZ_EQ973530.1 GCF_000158035.1 Bacteroides cellulosilyticus DSM 14838 | reverse complement strand
TAGGTCGGACTGTATGCCCTGTGCCGAATGTACAGCCATGGTAACTTACCTCACTCCTGATATGGAAACTCAGAAACACCGTTCGGAAAGTGCCACCTTATATATAGACTACCCTACCGGAGTTTATGACGTCCGCCGCGAATTCCACAACAACCGCCCCGAACTGGAGAAACTGGACAGCCTGATGCGCCCGCTCACCGAAGGGAATCTGGCAAGTATTTCGAGCATCTCCATCTGCGGATACGCCTCGCCCGACGGGATCTACAAGGACAATGAAATACTGGCTTCCAACCGCGCACGCTGTTTCAAGGAGTATATGCGTGCCACGTATGCACCCGGGCGCGATCTTTATAAAGTTTCTTCCGTACCCGAAGACTGGGATGGATTGGTGGAACTTCTGCAACGCCGCCCCATGAATCACGGTGACGAAGTATTGTCTCTCATTGCCCGAACCGGCATTTTTGAAGGACGCGAAAAACAATTGATGGATATGCACGGAGGAACCGTATATCGGGAACTTCTGAAAAACTATTTTCCGCAGTTGAGACGTATCCGTATCACGG
>NZ_EQ973531.1 GCF_000158035.1 Bacteroides cellulosilyticus DSM 14838 | reverse complement strand
GGTTGCACCTACAGTTAAGCCTAAAATACCTTCAGTTTTAGCATCGCTTACAGAACCGAAAACAGAAGGAGATACTGTACCACGAGCTTCGAGGTCGATAGCCCATTTCTGGTCAATGTTGTATTTAGCACCCAAACCTAAGCTTGCGCCAACCAACAGACGTACCTTATCATCTTTAGGATAACTCTTAGAAGGATCCAGTTCTTGCTTATAAGTCAAAGAACCATCAGCGTTAGTAACCTCAGTGGTCTTTGTTGCAAGATTCCAAGTACTATAAGAATTTGAGATATTCAATGTAGGACCTACAAAGAACATAAACTCAAACTTACGGCCTTCTTTGTAACCACAGAAGAGGTTAGTCAGGTTCAACATTGCATCAGCATTCAATGCAACGAACTTCTTCTTATAGTTATACCAATTCTCGTCTTTGCCTACGTTTTCAAAAGGGTATTGAGTATGAAGTTTACCAGACCATCCGGCAACCTGACCACGGATACCCCATACCGGGCTGAAGAATTTTCCCAGTGATATATTCACCAGAGGTGTTATGGATTCACCGAATCCATAATCAAAGTTGCTGGGGTTGGTCACAACTTGTCCACCCACGCCTACACTGATAAAGAAATTGTCCTTCCAGCTTTCACTGTAGTACTTTTCTTTAGTCTGTGCATTGGCAATGGTTGCCCCTGACAACAGTAAAGATAATATTACTAATTTACTTTTCATTGTTTTTTAGTTTTTAATAGATTTAACTCTTTATTACTTATTCATTCTTCACCATTTCTCTTATTTCAGGTTGAACCTGAACATCAATCCACCAGTGAAATATTGCATTCGTTGTAATTCCACCTGTAAATGCAAATGGTTGAAC
>NZ_EQ973532.1 GCF_000158035.1 Bacteroides cellulosilyticus DSM 14838 | reverse complement strand
AACAAATAGGTGGCACCCAACGCAAAATCTTTCGAATCATATTCCGCTATCACCCTCAAATCCGGTGCGAAACTGGGATTGTAAGTGATACCCGCCGCTATTCCGTTCAGTTTGTAGTCCTTTCTCTGATTATATAAATAAGAGAGGTGTACTCCGATTTCTTCTGTTCCTATCGGTAAATGTTTGGTTGCAGCTATATAGAAACGGCTGAAATATCCGTTTCCGCTTGATGAACCAACTACCCCGCCTCCGGAAGAAGTAAACGGGTCTGATGTTCCCAGAACCACAGCCGGCATATACTTCCAGAATTGTCCTTCTTTCAAAGCTCGCAGTCGGACAGAGAAATATCTGTCCTGATTCGTAAAACCTGAGTAACCGTAAGGCTTTAAGCCCAGTGCTTCCGCTTTAAAAAGTGTGCATGTGTATGCCACTTCCAACCAGGGGAAAAAGGTCACATTCAGGTAATAGTTGTACGTATGATAGTACCACGTAGGAGGAGTTATCTCCTTGTTCATAAAGTTGGCACCCAGCATTATTG
>NZ_EQ973533.1 GCF_000158035.1 Bacteroides cellulosilyticus DSM 14838 | reverse complement strand
AATGGTATATCTCTGTCTGGACATCCCCATAAAATAAAAGGGATTAAAGCAATTAGTGAAAATTTTAAATACTTCATATCTATTGATTTATTTAGTTCATGTTATTTGTTCCAGTCCGTACCCTTACACGGTCGTAAATTTACTTCCCGTTTAGATTGTATCAAACTATTGTTTCTTTCTTGAACATGTAGATAATATGCTGATTGCTAATAGTCTGATTTGGGTTTTCATATTTACGTATTAGTTTTACATTTCATTCACCATGAATACTTTCAAAAAAGGAATAATCCTACTTACTATAAGGAGGCCACATTCTGATATCACGCATGGTGGAAATAGGTGGGTAGTACAAGCAGCCATTTAAGTACCTCAAATCTTCAATACTGACGTCATATCGCTGCAAGATATTATAATTCTTCTGAATTATATTCCAATCATACATATCTACTATATCGGTAGCTAATATAAAAATACGCATCGTATCAATACCCAAGTACGCAAACATTTCATCCCAACCTGCCATTCTCCCTACTCCGCCCATATCGCGTTGTTTTTCTTTAGGTATTTTGTGAAGAATATTAGGATTATCTATATCTGGAAGTAGCGTATCCGTATCTACTGTGGTTTGTATTCCTCCCAACAATACAGATATATCCTGTGCTGATTCGTTCTCTAAGCATAATCGCTCTCCACCTTTTTCAAGACAACTATCGCAAGAACCCAGTAACAATAAGCACAATACAGATCTCAATATATATTTTTTCATACTGTTTAATACTTTAAGTTAGTACTCACCGGTTTGTAAGTTGGGTTTTCATCTTCACCCCATGGTACACCATAATATTTCTGAAAATATTCTTTTCCTCTTCTGCTTGCCCCCCTCTTAGCTTCACTCACGATATTTCATTCAGCCGGATATGTTATCCGGCTGAATGGATTCCTTAGCGTAAAAATTACTATGGGTAAGTAATCGTCCAATTTAAGCTGTCTAGTTGTTCAAGAGTATATTCATATCTTTTAGCAACCAGATAATCTTCACGAATTTTATCCCAAGGAACAGTATCGACGACAGCTTTATCAAAAAGGAAAATTGTCATGACACCTGTAGAAGATTTGGATAAATAACTCTTCCAACAGGTTCCCCTTTTACTTGTAAAATATGGTTCTATTACGAATAATTTTACCAATCTGGCAAAAGGGTTACCAGTATGTATTAAAGTATCAGGATAATAATTCGTAACACTATATTCTAGCAACGATTTATCGGAATTGTTCACGAAAAAAACCGTTGAATCGGGAGCGGGATCCCTATCCGGATAGGCACACGAATAGAATAATATAAGAAACAACAAAACAAATTTTAAGTATTTCATATTATGTATTAGTTTAGTATTTCATTATTCTATTATGGATATGTAATCGTCCAATTCAAACTATCAAGCTGTTCAAGAGTGTACTCATACCTTTTTGCTACAAGATAATCTTCACA
>NZ_EQ973534.1 GCF_000158035.1 Bacteroides cellulosilyticus DSM 14838 | reverse complement strand
AATTAAAAATTAAAGAGGCTGGATGAAAAGGATGAAGAAAATAATAGGATGTCTGGTTGGGGTACTGCTGACTGCGGAAGCATGGGCGGGCGGAACTTTAACACTCGGTTCGCATGTCTTTACACAGGGAGACAGTCTTCACATAGAACTGCTACTCAATCTGAGTGATGCAAAAGCGGGGAATGCGGAGGCTTATCTGTTCACTCCCGTGCTTCGTGGCGCAGGGCGTCTGCAAGAGCTGCCCGCTGTGGTAGTGAGCGGACGTCGCCGTGCCCGTGCCGACCACAGGCAGCAGGCGCTTCAACCATCTCCCGGTTATTTGCCTCCTTACCGTACGCTTTATGCCCGAAACCGGAAAGATAGCATTATTTATAAGGTATCCGTTGCCTATAGCCCATGGATGGAACACGCTTCATTGGTGTTGATGCGCGAACGACGGGATTGCTGCCGGATGAAGATGCTCGGAGTAGAGCCGGTGATAACCGATCTTGCCCTGACAAGCCCTTTCCATGTTCCGCAGGGACAGATATCAGTTTCACAGAGGCAAATGGCCGTTTCACAAGGACAGGCTGTAAATCTGCCGGAGCAGACGGCAATCCCGCAGGCAGTTACAGAAAGACATGAAAATGCCGCCAACCGGCAAGAAACCCAAAG
>NZ_EQ973535.1 GCF_000158035.1 Bacteroides cellulosilyticus DSM 14838 | reverse complement strand
CAGGCCGGACTGTATGCCCTGTGCCGAGTGTACAGCCATGGTGACTTACCTCACTCCTGATATGGAAACTCAGAAACACCGTTCGGAAAGTGCCACCTTATATATAGACTACCCTACCGGAGTTTATGACGTGCGCCGCGAATTCCACAACAACCGCCCCGAACTGGAGAAACTGGACAGCTTGATGCGTCCACTTACCGAGGGGAATCTGGCAAATATTTCGAGTATCTCCATCTGCGGTTACGCTTCGCCCGACGGGACATACAAGGACAATGAAATACTGGCTTCCAACCGCGCACGCTGTTTCAAGGAGTATATGCGTGCCACGTATGCACCGGGGCACGATCTTTATAAAGTTTCTTCCATACCCGAAGACTGGGACGGATTGGTGGAACTTCTGCAACGTCGCCCCATGAATCACGGTGACGAAATATTGTCCCTCATTGCCCGAACCGGCATTTTTGAAGGACGCGAAAAACAATTGATGAATATGCACGGAGGAGCCGTATATCGGGAACTTCTGAAAAGCTATTTCCCGCAGTTGAGACGTATCCGTATCACAG
>NZ_EQ973536.1 GCF_000158035.1 Bacteroides cellulosilyticus DSM 14838 | reverse complement strand
AACACAGGACAAGGAACAAAAGAAAGCTCTGCGTGAAAAGAAAAAACAGGTCAGGGAACTTGAAGGGTATCGTGACAAGCTGATGGAATACGACAATCACCTTGAAGTCCTTGGAGAACGTAATTCCTATTCCAAGACCGATCCTGATGCCACATTCATGCGTATGAAAGAAGACGCTATGAAGAACGGGCAGACCAAGCCCGGGTATAATTTACAAATAGGTACTGAAAACCAGTTCATCATAGACTTCCGGCTGTTTCCCAACCCCACCGATACGCTGACCCTGATCCCTTTCTTCCACTCCTTCCAGCACCGCTATAACCGCTTACCGGGTATCGGTGTGGCAGACTCCGGTTACGGCTCGGAAGAAAATTACCGGTTCATGCAGGAAAATGGGATAGAGGCCTTTGTCAAGTACAACTACTTCCATAAAGAGCAGCGTCCCCGTTATGCTCCCAACCCGTTCCATGCGGAAAGTCTCCATTACAATGCGGGGGAGGATTATTACGTTTGTCCGATGGGGCAACACATGAACCGCATAGGAACCAGACGTGACAAAACAGCGAGC
>NZ_EQ973537.1 GCF_000158035.1 Bacteroides cellulosilyticus DSM 14838 | reverse complement strand
CAATGTGCGCGTAGACAGAGGCAGGGAAAAGTACTGGGAGAACCTTAAAGCTGAGGATTGGAAGTGTAAAGCTAAGGTTTGAGAACCTAAAGCTGAGGTTTAGCGTTGCAGAGCTGAGGTTTAGCGAGGTAAGGTTGAGATTCATTTTTGCGGAGTTGAGGTATGGTTTTGTAATGGTGGGGTTGGTACACTTGGTACAGAGGTTCACCGTTCCCTTTGCCTCACACACACGTGCGCGTATAATAAGGTGTGAATCCCCACCACTCTGTCCCCACCACTGATCATTCCTCACCGCTTATCCGACTTTGTATAAGTTCCATTTACGGCTACGCTTTCCAACAGACCGTATTTCCACAAGTGCTTCAGCCAAGTGGAAGCGGAGGTAATGGCGAGATCCCATAGGCCTTGAATTCCTTCTTCTGCTCGTCGGTGAGGCGAAACGTAAAAGCTCCGCCCATGACAGCGGATTACTGTCATTTGCCACATTTTCCTCTTGAGTGTACACCTTATATATTACGCGCGTGTGTGTGAAGCAAAGGGAAC
>NZ_EQ973538.1 GCF_000158035.1 Bacteroides cellulosilyticus DSM 14838 | reverse complement strand
TGAATTCTTGCTGTACGCTTCCCGGATTATCTTTATACATATTATATTCTTCGTATACACTTTCCAGCTCAGTCTGGAAGGTACGGAATACCGGGTTGATAAGACGCTGTGAGTAGATTTCCAACCATTTGTTGATCTGGTAGGGAGGGAATGAGTTGTGATAGTAAGTTACGTCGAAGCTGGTTCCGGCGTTCAGTCTCTTTCCACCCATGCTTTCTATCAGGTTCATGAACTCGTTGGATACACTAACCTTTCCGGCTTCTATGGTCAGCTCGTTGATCTCTTTAGCGATTGCCTCTTTCTTAACGGGATCAGCTTCGTCGGCCATTTCATCGTACTTGGCAATGATTTTATCATAAATAGGCTTTTCGGTAGCCCAGTCCAGTGCACCGATTTTGTCGGTACCCTTAAACATCACGTGTTCCAGATAGTGTGCCAATCCTGTGTACTCTGCCGGATCGTTCACTGAACCTGTTCGGCAGGCCACAATACCGTACACATCCGATTTCGTGTTGTCTTCCCATACATATACGGAAAGGCCATTCTTCAGCTTGAAAGCTTTCAATCCTTGACCGAATGACGGCAAAGCGATAGCCATGATAGCCAGAAGAGTGATTGATTTAATAATTCGTCTCATAAAATAAAGTGTTTTTAAATAAAGTGTTTTTGCTATATGTAGGCAAAACTATAAAAAAATCACAAACAGTTTACGAAATCTTCGGAAAAAGATACGCTTTTTACAAAAATCACCACCAGAAAACTCTCAAAAAGGGGGTGAAAACTGTCAATTGATAGTTTTTGCCCTAAATAAAAACAAAACTCGGTCCTCGGGAACCCCAAAACTTCCCTATACTTGCAACCGTGAATTTAAAATAATTATTAACTATTTAAAAGAGCAAAGTATGAATACCTACAGTTTTAGGAAGGATTTGATTAGTGTGCAAGAAGAACTGCTTCGCTTTGCATATAAGTTGACAGCCGATAAAGAGGAGGCGAATGATTTATTGCAGGAAACCTCACTCAAAGCATTGGACAACGAAGACAAGTACATGCCCGATACCAATTTCAAAGGGTGGATGTACACCATTATGCGGAATATCTTTATTAATAATTACCGCAGAATCGTTCGCGAACAAACTTTCGTGGACCAGACAGATAACCTTTATCACTTAAACCTGCCGCAAAACTCCGGTTTTGCAAATGCCGAAGGATCTTATGATTTAAAAGAAATGCATCGCATCGTGAATTCGTTACCCCGCGATTATAAAGTTCCTTTCTCCATGCATGTCTCCGGTTTCAAGTATCGTGAAATAGCTGACCGTCTCGGATTGCCTTTAGGAACCGTAAAAAGCCGTATCTTCTTTACCCGCCAACGGCTACAACAAGAACTGAAAGACTTTGTTTGAAAACAAACAGTGCAGACTGAAGACTGACAAACTTAATATTTATAGCCCAGGGCAATGCTCTGGGCATGTTTTTTGTGATGGGATTGGTTCCTTTCTGTACGGTTATGAGTTAATTCACCACA
>NZ_EQ973539.1 GCF_000158035.1 Bacteroides cellulosilyticus DSM 14838 | reverse complement strand
TCTCGCTGTCACCGGGGGCGGGGTGGTCCAGGCCGATCCACTGCCCTTGCCAGTCTGCTTCATTCAGTAATCCCATACTCCAGAAGGCGGGTTCGCTCCAGTCGGTTTCATTAGTATGGGTATAGACTTTTACTTTCCAGTAGTAAGGGGTGTTACGCTTCAACGTTTCACCTTGATAAGTGATCCATTGGGAAGCGTCTGTTTTCACCTTGCCCGAATCCCAGCAGTCTCCTTTGCCTTGTGCCAGGAGTTCAGGGGAGGAGGCTACAAGAATATGATAGGCGGTCTGCATCACATTTTGTTCGTCCGATTCGATACGCCAGCCCAGACGGGGGTGGCGGATGTCGATTCCCAGTGGATTCTTCAATTGCTCTGTTCGCAGGTCGGTGACGCGCAAGGCTGCGTGTGCCGTACCAGCGAGGATGAGGAGGTAAAGTAGGGATATTGATATCTTCTTATTCATATTGATTACGTTATGATATTGAGTGATAGTTCAAGATTACTTTTATAAATGATAATTTG
>NZ_EQ973540.1 GCF_000158035.1 Bacteroides cellulosilyticus DSM 14838 | reverse complement strand
TTGAGCAAATATTCTCAAAGGGGTGAGAAAGAATAAGAAACTTACTGCCTATGCTGACTATACCCTGCATAAATCATCAGCGCAAAAGCGCAGGCGTACGTAATGAAGACGGCAGTCAGTCCCGGCGGTGTATCACCTCCACCATACGAATGAAGGCCGGACAGGTAGTAGTTCACACCGAAGTAAGTCATCAGTACCGAAGCAAGTCCCAGTACGGACATGGCGCTGAATGCATAATCCGAACGAAGAGCGGGAAGAAAGCGTGCATGCAGGATAAAAGCATAAACCACCATCGTAATCAATGCCCAAGTCTCTTTAGGGTCCCAGCCCCAATAACGTCCCCACGACTCATTTGCCCAAACAGCACCGAGGAAAATGCCTGCCGTCAGCAGATAAAGCCCTATATGCAGGGACATTTCATTGATGATGCGTAGTTCACGGATATGGGGCTGCAACAAGGCTACTTTCGACGGATTGCCGGCACTCATGAATGCAAGGGTAAACAGACCGAGCAGGAAACTGATACTGAAGAAGCCATAACTTGCCGTAATTACAGCCACATGTATCATCAGCCAATAAGATTTCAACACCGGAACCAGGGGAGTGATTTCGGGATCCATGAAGTTCAGGTTGGCAACAAACAGGATGATACCTGCGAAGAAAGCCGCCAAAGCCAACGTCATGGAGGAACGCTTAATAAACAAAAGTCCCGCCAACGCTGTAGCCCAGGCTACATATATCATGGACTCATAAGCATTGGCCCAAGGAGCACGCCCGGATATGTACCAACGGATGCCGATTCCGGAAGTATGCAACAAGAAGATCAGCACGACCAATGCCACCAAGGGAATGATAACGGTTTTAACCCAGCGTCTGGGTTTCAGCAACTGCCCTACCACGAATATCAATAATAACAGTCCGACCGCCATATAACCCATAGCCGACCAGAAGAACAAACGTGCTTTATTATAAAACAATTCCCACGACACTTGCTTCTCCGTCAGCAAAGGTGTGGCGCTCTGCTTCTGTTGATACACGTTCATCATGGAAAGCACCTCTCCTGCGCTCTCCCATGTACCGGTACGCAAGGCATCAGAAGCTTCTCCCAGATACCACGGCATGATTTTCGATACGAACAGAGAGTCTTTCCCGGAATACACACTTAAATCATCTCCCGGAGAATACCATTTGCCACTCGTATCTCCCGGCAACGGGAATAGTGCAAACATCTTTCCTTGTTGCAGGGAATACAGGATATTAATCTTTTCGTCCAGCTTCAACAGGTCCTTTTCAAGCCGCGAACGTTCGGCTGCCGGACGGGAATATGCCTTGTCCACGGCATCGGAAATCAGAGTTGGAA
>NZ_EQ973541.1 GCF_000158035.1 Bacteroides cellulosilyticus DSM 14838 | reverse complement strand
CTATTATTGTAGGCCGCAGTTGTAACTGCATCATTCACTGCTTTCGACCAATTACCGTTCAGCGTCAGTGTCAGATTGTCAATCGGGCCGTAGGTCGAAGCGCCCGTCCGTCCGTAGCGTTTCAGTCCAAAGATATTGCCGTTGTAACATCTCATGCCGTTCAAGCCGTCCGTATTGTAGAACAGAGAGGAGAATAAATATTCCCTGCCTCTACCCATATTTCGGAGTAAGAGACAGGGGATATCATACCAACAAAACCATCATTGAATCCTATAAATGAAATCAATTTGCATCCCATTCATTATAACTACCGTCTAAATCTTTCAGACTCTGCTTTATCCCCCTTCTATAAAGCCAATCTACAATATAAGAGCCATCTCTTATACTAATTCTTATACTAAAAAGGCCAAAAAAGTCACTATACGGAATGGAACACCTTGTATATGTTCCTTTTTCATTACAAAAGTAAAAAGTCGAGTCACGAAACAAATCGTATAATTTATCCCAAGGATTCTTTGTCAGCGATCTAAAGAAAGCAACATTATTCGCACTCTCAAAATAAAGATGCTGTGTTATCGTATCTACAATATTTAGTTTAAGTGTATCTTTTCCATTTAATACTGCAAAAAAGTCCTTATGTATACTATCTTTGTTTTCTTTAAAATACTCATCTAAAACATTGGAATAATATATTTCTCCATCAATGCGTTGGATATGATTAATAAATGTTCCTTTGGGAACATATGAAGTATCCACAACTAAAGAATATGAAGCCAATATAAAGCGTGGTAAATGAGTCGAATCATAATCTTCGAATGTATATTCCAAGAGTTGAGGAAAAGAATAATAACGATAAGTGAGGTAAGACTTATATGTTGCAGAAACTAAGGAATG
>NZ_EQ973542.1 GCF_000158035.1 Bacteroides cellulosilyticus DSM 14838 | reverse complement strand
AAAAAGTGATGCGTACCAAACTTACGTTATTTGTTCACATCTGAAACGCTCACTTCCAACAGATAAAGTATTCTGCTGGAATAATCACTTTTCTTGTTTCTATCCACCAAATGATCGTAAGGAATTTCCAGACCGTTTGCCATTAAGTATGCTCCACTGAATATCTGTCCTTCAAAGATTAACGGCTGATTATCAATGCGGTTCAGTTCACGGATACGATAGTTACCTTGCGGATTCAATCCCGCCATCTTCACACGCGGTAAATGTTGGTTGCGGAAATGTTCAGTCTTCCACCAATAAAAAACAGCCTTATCTTTTTCCGGAGATGTGTACATCAACGAGGCTACGCCCAACTTATCATAAGGTGATACCAGCCTATAAATATCTCCCAATTGAACTACCGGACGTATTTCCTTATACTCGGCTATGGCTTTCCTGCAAAGTTCCTTTTCTTCACCGGTCATATCCTTGGGCTGTATTTCCATTCCCAAACGTCCGCTCATAGCCACATCAATACGGAATTTCAGTGGAATAGTACGGAAAGTCTGATGATTAGGGGTAGCGCTGATATGCGAAGCCATTGCCATGGCCGGAAAGAAATAAGAAGTTCCCCACTGCATATACACACGTTGCAAAGCATCGGTATTATCGCTCACCCAGAACTCGTCAAAATAGGGTAGTACTCCATAGTTCGCCCTGCCACCGCCCTGAGCGCAGGCCTGGATGGTCAGGTCGGGATATTTGCTGCGTATACGCTTACAGATTGACTCGAAGCCCCGATGGTAGGCTATATACAGATGGCTCTGCTCTCCCTTACCCAGATAACCGGAGCCATGATTCATGATAGGCATATTCGCATCCCATTTGATGTAATCTATCTCCGGATGTTTTGTCATCAGATTATCCACTATACCAAAAATAAAATCCTGCACCTTGGGATTAGACAAGTCGAGCACCACCTGCGTTCCACCTCGGCCTGCAACCAATTCATACCCGGGAGCCCGGATCACCCAGTCCGGATGTTTTTCATACAGTTCACTGGTGGTATTCACCATTTCCGGTTCAATCCAGATGCCGAACTTAATGCCCTGTTTCTTAGCCTCATCAATCAATCCCCCGATACCCGAAGGCAGTTTTTCCTTATCAACGACCCAATCTCCCAAAGAAGACCGGTCTGTTCTGCGTGGATACTTGTCACCGAACCAGCCATCGTCCATCACAAACAATTCACCGCCCAAAGAGGCGATATCTGACATCATCTGACTCATTCCAGTCTCATTGATCTTGAAATAAACTCCTTCCCAACTGTTCAGGAGTATCTTGCGGAGCTTTGTCCCGTTGGCCAGTTTATGTAGTCTGGCCCAGCGGTGAAAATTACGGCTACTCCCACTCAATCCTTCATCACTGTAAGTCAAAGCCAATTCAGGAGTCCTGAACACTTCACCCGGTTTCAGGTGATATGTCGAATTGTCTTCATTGATACCGGCATAAAAATGATGGTATTCACTGTCGTCCGTGTCGATGCGCAATTTGTAGTTCCCACTATAACACAATGCCGCACCAATGACACGCCCGCTATTCTCAACAGGTTGTCCATCAAGCGAAAACATGACCTCAGCATGTGCCGTATGTGAATTGCGTACTCCATCTCTGTTCTTTATGACTTTCATCCCCGGCTCCAAAGGCTCTTGCAACAAGCGCCCTTCATTGGCCCAGGCTCCGTAAAGATGAGACAACCATACATTTCCCCGCCGGATGGGCAGATAAGCGGAAGCAAACTGATTGAGTGTCACGTTTTTTTTCTCCTGATGGCTGAGTTCGGTCCATGTTTCTATGATATCCACATCCTGATAGGCTTTATAGCAGACCTTTACATAAAAGGGGTATACTTTGTCTTTCAAGGATATGATTGTCAGGTCAGTATCT
>NZ_EQ973543.1 GCF_000158035.1 Bacteroides cellulosilyticus DSM 14838 | reverse complement strand
CCTTCCTTTGAAGTGGGACATTCGCGGGTGGACGGAAATGCACCCGTTGAACGGGCCGGCATGGTCGCTCTATTATGAATATATCGGCAATATCCTGTACGCACTGTTTGTCCGTAAGTTCAACAAGGTTGCCTTGTCCATCCTTGTTTTTCTGGCAGCTTGTGCCACTTTGCATCTCTGTCTTACGGCGCCCAATGGTGATATCGTGGGCGGATGGGCATTGAATTGGGAACAGCAGTATGTGGGCTTTGTCCGTTTGCTCTATCCGTTCTTTGCAGGTTTGCTGCTTTCACGCTTAGGCTGGCTCATACGGGTAAAGAAACGCGCATTCTGGTGGTGTAGCCTGATGATTGTGATAGTTCTTTCCGTTCCCCGTATTGGCGGTGAAGATGGCTTCTGGATGAACGGACTCTACGAGGCACTTTGCATTATCTTTATCTTCCCGGTCATTGTTTCGATGGGAGCCGGTGGCAAAGTAACGGGAAAACGCTCTGTAGGTATCTGTAAGTTCCTGGGCGATATCTCATATCCCGTTTATATCACTCATTATCCGCTGATATACACATATACAGCCTGGGCATGCAATAATAATGCGACCATCACCGAAGGTCTTCCTTATATGATACTGACCTTTGTCGGAGCTTTCGTTCTTGCTTATGCCTGCCTGAAGCTCTATGACGAACCGGTACGCAAATGGCTGACCAATCGCTTTCT
>NZ_EQ973544.1 GCF_000158035.1 Bacteroides cellulosilyticus DSM 14838 | reverse complement strand
CATCATACTCTCTCGCCCCATAATCATACCAGTTCAGTCCCTTCTTTGTATCCAGTTCCTTCCCGTTATACTTATAAGCCTGAACATCATTCCCGTTACTTAAGAAGACACCTCCGAAAGGATAATAGTAGTTGGCTTCCTCCATCCCACCGGCCTGATCAGTTACCACCCGATTATTTCCCTGATGATCTTTCAGGTAATAGTGATATTTCTTATCAGACAGAGAGACATATCCTTCTTCGGTCAGCAATTGTTTAGCCGTACCATTTTCATAGATCACATTGTCGCAGTAATCGGTAGTGGTAGTAACACCTCCTATTTTATGCACCGTGCGAAGCTTTACTCCATCCGCACCATAAGTATAAGTGATGGTACTTCCATCCGAGAACTTGACCTGACTTGGCAAATTTAATAAATTATATTGAATTTCGATTCCCTTATTCAAATCTTTTATTAAGCTGCCATTGGCATCATACATATATTCTGTAGCAAGCTTGGCACCATCCTTGAATTCGAAA
>NZ_EQ973545.1 GCF_000158035.1 Bacteroides cellulosilyticus DSM 14838 | reverse complement strand
TTTGTAATCCGCTTGCCTCTAATATTAGGATTTAGAATCCTTCGTTCTTTGACATGTTGGAATGATTTTTATAATACACAAAAGTGTCTCTATAAATAGAATATACATTTTGATAAAAACGTAAAAACCTATTATTCGGGATGCTGAGAATAGAAATTATGATTATCTTTGTAAAGCTTTCATCAAAACAATAAGATTATGGCCCATACTACAGAAAAGATTATAGATAAAATTAAAGAGTTGAAAGGAACTGTATTGCCATCAGGTAAACTTATTCTTTTTGGTTCGCAGGCACGTCGTGATGCTACTACCGACTCTGACTGGGATATGTTATTACTTTTAGATAAAGAAAAAATAGCTCCTTCAGATTTCGATACTTACGCTTATCCTTTTGTAGACTGGGGTGGAACCTTGGAGAGTATTTCAGCATGAAACTTTATACCCTATCCGAATGGATGAAACGAAAAGGTACACCATTCTTTAAAAATGTAGAAGAGGAAGGAGTTGAATTATGAAACTCAGTGAAGAAGAAAAGAAAA
>NZ_EQ973546.1 GCF_000158035.1 Bacteroides cellulosilyticus DSM 14838 | reverse complement strand
CCTTGGACTCAATCTTGGTGCCGTCGATATACTCCACGTCAAGACTGATGAAACCCTTGTCGGCAAGGACAAGAACCAGCTGCGTGAAGACGTTGTTTATTTCCTCCTTTACACGGTTACGGAAACGGTTGATGGTTATGAAATCCGGATGCTCATGACCGGCAAGCCAGATATAATGGATATCACGCAAAAGAAGCTTCTCTATTTTACGACAGGAATAGATATTATTCATATAAGCGTAGATAATTACCTTGAGCATCATTTTGGGATGATAAGCTGAGCGCCCCGTTTCTTTATAAAGCTTCTTGAAATTATCAAGATTGAGATTATCAATAACTGCATTGACTATGCGGACCGGATCGTCCGCAGCTATGTTTTCATCAATTCTTTGTGGAAAAAGAACGGTTTGGTTGGGAATGTAAGGACGAAAATGTAACTTTGCCATAACGAAAAAACTGATGCCTAAAGTTACATAAACTTTGGGTAATAACAAAGCCCGGGCTTGGGAAAGT
>NZ_EQ973547.1 GCF_000158035.1 Bacteroides cellulosilyticus DSM 14838 | reverse complement strand
TAGGTTATGAGGCCCGCGCTTTCAATATCGAAGAGGCGGCAAGTCTGATATATACCCATCCCCGCCTGCTATCATTGCAGGAGATGTACCGGGTAGCCGCATTCTATCGCCCCGGCACAGAGCAATACCGTGAAATTTATGAGATAGCCGCCTACCACTTTCCGGACGACGTGCTGGCCAATATCAATGCGGCTTCGGCGGTAATCATGGCAGGCGATCCGGTTAGCGCACGGCAATATCTCAGTAAGGTGGCCGATGACCCGCGTGCATGGAATGATTTCGGTGTGCTGGCCTATCTGGAAGGTGACCGGAAGAAAGCGGAAGAATGGTTTCGCAAGGCACTGGGAGTAGAACCGGAAAAGGCGAGGAAGAACCTGAAGAAAATGAAGAATGAAAAATAAAGAACGAAAAACAGAAAACATAATAGAGAATAAAAAGAACGAGGAATGGAAATAAGTAATAACCGCATAAAAGTAACAAGCATGAAAACATTCGCTAAATTCTTTCTGCACTTTTCATTGGTGATACTGTCCTGCCTGA
>NZ_EQ973548.1 GCF_000158035.1 Bacteroides cellulosilyticus DSM 14838 | reverse complement strand
GTACATGAATAAAACAATTGCCTTAATCTTCTTTTAAATCATGTTGAAAGACGTTTTTTAAATTTTTATGAGCTATTTTTGTATTCTGTAAAAAAAGAGTTAATCAATATCTTCTGTCTGTAGAGGTGATGCTTGTTGTACTTGTCTTTAAAAATATTTGTGTACTTATTATTGGATAAATACTTAGTTTGTATTATGAAGCGTTATAGGAAAATTTCATATGTATTAGGGGGAATCTTGTTCCTTGTGGTGGGAATGCTTGCTTTTCAGGTATATGAGAGTGGAATGGAAGAACGCCGAATATGTAAGCAAAAGGCGGAAGTTTCACTGAAATCCGCTACGGAACTTTGGGCAAATCGGGAATTTGATAAACTTGGAATTCCTTATTCTGTTGGAGGAGGCGAACCGAATAAGGAAAGCAAGCAGCGTCGTATAGTGCTGGCGGAAGGAGAGACAGTGGTAGCGGTCGATTCGATAAAAGAAGGAAAGCGGTTGATTGCTTCACATAGCCTAAGTGCGAAGATTCGCTTTCTGTTTTTGGTGGACAAAGCGGTTTTCAGTGTTTTGAATGAATTATGGCAAGAAGATTTGGATGATAGCCACACCTATTGTTCCAGTGCTCTTATGTTGCAATCGGAATTACCGGGTGACAGAAAAGGAAAAAAGTTTATGGCCGGAGACTCAACGCTGATGGCCGATAAGTTTAAGTTGGGAACCTACTATCTGGATGATATGTATTTTCTTGAGTTGACGGCTTATCTTTCGCTTCCTTCCCCATGGTTGTGTGCCGATTGGGGAAAGACGGGTATTGTTTCTTGTTCTATTGTAGTTGTCTTCTGTTTATGCATATTTGTCCTTCTCTTTTGGAATAATCGAAAAAAGAATAACGACGATGAAGCGGCCGATCCGGATGATTTCGTAATATGCATCTCCGAAAATAAATATCAAATAGGCGGAGTCCTGTTTGATGAAGAGGCGTGTACGCTTACTTTTGAAGATCGAAGTGTGGTAAAATGTCCTATGCAGTCGTATAAACTACTTTCTGCATTTGTCCATGCAAAAAGTCATTTCTTATCGAATAACC
>NZ_EQ973549.1 GCF_000158035.1 Bacteroides cellulosilyticus DSM 14838 | reverse complement strand
AAGTTGATGACCGCTAAGACTATCTTTAAGAATGAAGACGGTCACTTGTTCCGCCACCTCCGTTACACTTATACTTACGATACAGAAAATCGTGTGACCAGCAAAGAAGCCGCTAAGTGGGACAGTTCAAAAGAAGCCTGGGTTCCTTATTTCAAGATGGATGTTTCTTATACCAATAGTGAAGTTGAACTTAGTTATGCCCGTTGGAACTCCAAGAGTAACGCTTACGATAGCAATATTCAAAAGAGCTTTTACGAACTGAACGATGCTGACGCAACTTTGATGCTGGCAAGCACTAAATAAAGATATAGGCACCACTGAAAGCCGGATACGGAGAATTTATTTCTCTGGCATCCGGTTTTTTCGTTATTGGATTGTGGTGATAGCGGGTTAAGTCTCGCATCTGTAAGTCCGAATTTCATTAGGTGGAGCGGATAGCGAATGTACTGTTATGCGTGATTGGTGTACTGTTCTTTTATCAGGTAATATTCTTTTGTGCGTTGTATCAATGGATTCCGTTTGTACGTCTATCTCTTCTTCCGGTATTTCTATTACTGATATTGGTAGACAGATGCTATTGGCTACACAGTTCCCGTCAGTACTGCAAAAGCTGAGATAGGCGACTAACTCATCATCCTGCCAGTCTTCCGGGAGCTGTAGTCCGGCATGACAGTCAGAGCGCAGGGCTGCTTCTGTATCATAGACAGCCGCTTCCCTGTCTTTGTTATATACCAGTACCATCACAATATCTGTTCTCTCTGCATTCCCCATACCACTATTATCTTTCCAGTTGAAAGTCATTTGATGATTACTGACGGTGGCTGTCCCTTCAAATACCGGCATCAGGGTTCCCATAGAAACCAATGCCCGGTCAAAGTCTATTTTGATTTCTTTTCCACTGCCAGTCACGGCTCTTTTCAGTGTGTAGGACATAGCGGAGTTGAATGCGGATTTATCCTGTGTAAATTCCTTGTAGCCAATACGTATGAAAGGTTTTATAGCTTTCAGGAAGCTGAATGCCGTGGCGAATTTACTGCGTTGTTCCTGTTGTTTCGGTGTGCGCGGGTTGCTGACTTTGGCGGCCCGTGCGCGTATATAGTAGTTTGATTTCCAG
>NZ_EQ973550.1 GCF_000158035.1 Bacteroides cellulosilyticus DSM 14838 | reverse complement strand
GTTAATTGATGAACAAGCATATCAAATACTATCATATTATAACATCGCACACTAACGCCTGACTTTTAAGCGTTACCCTATATTTATAAAATCATTCCAACATGTCAAACGGGCTTTCGTTCTTTGACATGTTGGAATGATTTTTTTTGTGAAACTCCCTCCCGGCTTTTCTCCAAGAGACTCATTCCTCATGCCATAATTATTCGAATTATTAACAACGGCAAGACTCCGGTTTTACCGATAGTATTCATTATAAATATTTATAAATTATGGCAAACGAAATCAAGTATCAAATCAACGGCCAACTGGCGGACAATACCGTAACCGTGGACAACAAAGAGGACATGATCCTCGTCCCCGTATCCATCGGCAGTGCGGACGAAAACCGCATCATTGCCGAACTGAAAGCGGAGGACTCCGGTCTGCGTGAAGAAACCATCCGTCACGTCTTCGACCTGCAAAAACGGGTCATCAAACGCATGCTGATGACCGGCATGAGTGTGAACACGGGATTGTATTACGCCTCAGTCGCTTTCCGCGGCGTTATAGAAAACTCCACCTGGAATCCGGCAAAGAACTCCATCGTGGTGAACTTCAACGTAGGCGCCGACCTGCGGGAAGCCATCAAGGCAACCACAGTGGGCATCATCGGCGAGAAAGGCAGCGCCATGTACATCGGTGGCGTGCAGGATGCCTCCACCCGTGCACAGGATGC
>NZ_EQ973551.1 GCF_000158035.1 Bacteroides cellulosilyticus DSM 14838 | reverse complement strand
GCCTGCGTGCCATCAAGATGACTTCAAAGAAAGCTCCCAAGAATTATGATGCCAAAGTGAAACTGGCATTTTCGGCTGTACTGTGTGCGGTGCTGTGTTTCCTGTTCCCGGTAGCTTCACCGCTGTTCTTCTCCCTCTTCCTGGGAGTGGCTGTACGTGAATCGGGTATGAAGCATATCTATGATTTCGTCAGTGGTCCGCTGCTTTATGGTTCTACATTTATGCTGGGCGTATTGCTGGGTGTGCTTTGTGACGCGCACTTGTTACTTGATCCGAAGATTCTGAAACTGCTGGTATTGGGTATAGTGGCATTATTGCTTTCCGGTATCGGCGGCATCATGGGTGGATACATCATGTACTTTATCAAGAAGGGAAATTATAATCCGGTGATCGGAATTGCCGCCGTCAGTTGTGTACCCACTACGGCTAAAGTGGCTCAGAAGTTGGTGAGCAAAGATAATCCGGACTCGTTTATCCTGGGAGATGCCTTGGGAGCGAATATTTCCGGGGTTATCACTTCGGCCATTATTACGGGTATTTATATTACGATTATCCCATATCTTTAAAGAGGTGAGGGAAAGTTGAACAGAGAGCAACTTGTTCATTTCGGACGGGTTATGAACTAAATGATAAATAATCTTTTAGACGCAGATGACACGGATGACGCGGATCTTTTTTTATAGCGCAGCCTTTTAAATCCGCGTTATCCGCGTCATCCGCGTCTAAAAAATAATATACCGAATGGCGCTAATCACTTATCACTAAACACTTTTGTTCTTTTCTTTTCCGGTATGAATATAATTTTAGGCGCGGATTACGCGGATTACACGGATTCTTTTTCTGTAATATAGTGT